>CBDAOY010000001.1:0-17389 GCA_965198225.1 Terriglobia bacterium
GCAATCGGGGCGATGCTTTCGACTTGCGAGAGCCAGGCCAGGACGGCGAAAGAAAGGCCCGCCAAGGCGGCGAACGGCCAGTGGGCGCCGAAGGGTGTTCGCGCCTCCTCGCCGGGAAGGTCGAGCAGCATCAGGACAAAGAGGTAGAAAACCAGGATCGCGCCCGCGTACACGATGACCTGGACTGCTGCAAGGAACTCCGCACTCAGAAGCAGGAAGATGCCCGCCACGTGCAGGAAGAGAGCCAGAACCCAGAGCATGCTGTGGACCGGGTTCTTGCGTGTAACGGCGAGGAGGGCGCTTGCGACACTGGCGGCCGCCAGGTAATAGAAGGTTGCGGTAAGCAAGGTCATTAGCCGGGTTGATTGCCGGAGATGTGAATCTCGCAGTAGTGGACCGCGTGACTTCGAGCTCTGGTCCAGTCGACAACGTTGCCGAGCGACAACCTTCTCATGATTTCTGTTGGTCCCTTTCCAGTAGTCCGACCGGGGTTTTGGTCTTTTGTGCGGAAACGCGCGGATAGTCTACAACGCTTTGCGGCCTCCGTGGAACCCAAAGGTCCGGCCGCATTCGAAATCGGAGATCGGAAAATGCCCGATTCGTAATTGGCCGGAGTTTCGGCCAAGAAATAGATCTGAAATGAAGCAATTTCCAATGAGCAACCTGCAATGTGGATTGTTCAGATATCGCGATGTGCGATAGGACAGACGAGTCCATCTATCGCAGGTTTATTAATGTACAAGTCCGGATCGGAAGTTGGAGGTTGGAAATTGCTCGATTTGTCATTGGCCGGGAATCTGAGTGAATGCTAACCTCATAGCCGCAACTCCCTGACGAGGCAGGTTTCCATGAAGCTGATCTCCCATCTCCTGAACGACAAGGGTCGGGAAATCTGGTCCCTGACCCCGGACGCCACGGTCTACGAGGCGATCGATCAGATGGCGAAGAGGGGTGTCGGAGCGCTGCTGGTCATGGAGGCCGAGCGGCTCGTCGGCATCGTTTCCGAGCGTGACTACGCTCGCAAGGTGATTCTGCAGGGGAAGGCGTCGCGGGAAATCCAGGTTCGCGAGATCATGTCCTTTCCGGTCATCTGCGCTCGTCCCGAGCTCACGATCGAGGAGGCGATGGCCCTCATGACCGACAAACGGGTCCGTCATCTGCCGGTGGTGGTCGACGAGAAAGTCGTCGGCGTGATCTCGATCGGCGACGTGGTGCGGGGCATCGTCGAAGACAACGAATTCCACATCCACGAGCTGATCAACTACATCACTGGCCGGTGAATTAGCCGGTCAGCGTTCAGCCTTCAGCTTTCAGCCAGGCAGGCCAGTACAGGTCTGCGGAGCACTACCGGTTCTCAAAAGCTGATTGCCGAGAGCTGATCGCCGATACTTCAGGCGGAAGGCGGGGGCACGTAGCCGGGAATCTTTGAGAGATCCACATCGTCGATCTGGTCGGAGTCCAAGTACTGCCTGGCATACTTCAGGTAGACTTTTTCCCACACGAACACGTCGAACAGATCCGGGTCGATATGCCCGTCGAGTTTCAGCCTGCCCAGAATCTCGAGCGATTCCGACAGGGTCTTGGCTTTCTTATAGGGCCGATCCGCGGCGGTGAGGGCCTCGAAGATGTCGGCGATCCCCATGCACCGGGCCTGTACGGACATCTGTTCACGAGTCAGACCGCGCGGATAACCCTTGCCGTCCATACGTTCGTCATGGCCGCCCGCGTACTCGGGCACGTTCTTGAGGTGGTTCGGCCACGGCAGCGCCTCGAGCATCTGGTTTGTAACCTCGATGTGACGGTTGATGATCTGACGCTCCGCGTCGGTCAAGGTGCCGCGGCGTATCGTCAGGTTCTGGACCTCGTCGTCGGTCAGGAAGTCCCTCCGACGGCCCTCGGGGTCGCTCCAGCGGTACTTCTCCGAGATGTCTTTCACTCTCTGAACGTGTTCCGGCTTCATAGCCTCGCCGCCGACGTTGCAAAAACGGAGGAACTCGCGGTCTTCTTCGATTTCCTGCACACGCTGTACGAAATCGGTTTCGATTCTGCCGGCGCTCTGGGCGTCGAGCTTTGCCTGAAGCATGGCGATTTCGGCGTCCCGTCGAATCACTTCGAAACGAGTGTCGATCGTCGCGATGCGATCGTGAATCGTTTCCAGCTTGGTTGCCTTGTCGACGACGTGTACCGGAGTGGTGACCTTGCCGCAGTCGTGCAGGAGTCCGGCGATCTTGAGCTCGTGCCGGTCCTTGTCGCTCATCGTGAAGCTTCGGAGCGGTCCGACGCTGCAGTCGTTGACCGCTTCTGCCAGCAGCATGGTCAGCAGCGGTACGCGATCGCAATGTGCGCCCGTATATGGTGACTTGTCGTCGATTGCGCCGTTGACGAGGTCTATGAACGACTCGAACAGGTTCTCCAGATGGGTGATCAGCAGGCGATTGGTGAGCGCGATCGCAGCCTGTGACGCCAGCGACTCGGCTAGTTGCTGGTCCTCCGATGAGAATCCTACGACGCTACCGGTTGCCCGTTCCGTGGCGTTCAGCAACTGCAGGACGCCGATGATCTCGTTCTGGTGGTTCTTCATCGGTACGGTCAGGAAAGACTTCGAGCGATAGCCGGTCTTCCGGTCGAACTCCCTGGTACCGGAGAAATCAAAACCCTCTTCAGTGTAGGCGTCCGTGATGTTGAGCGAAGTGTCGTGGTGGTAGGCGTAGGCCACGACATTCGAATGGATCGGCTGACCTTCCCCGTCGTACAGTTGTAGAGGGCCGAACGGAACCTCTGAACCAGTTGCCCCGCCCATCGCGATGTCGAGCGAATCGGTTCGCAACATCTCGAACTGGAGCGTGCGCTCCTCGGTGACACGGTAGATCGTCCCCCCGTCGGCATTGGTCGTTGTCTGCGCCGCAACCAGGATGGTTTCCAGCAACCGATCGATGTCGGTTTCCCCCGAGAGCGCGACACCGACCTGATTGAGTTGCTCCAATCGCTCGACCAGATCATCCGGGTCCGGCGAGCGCTCGCCCCGGACCAGACGCAAACGTGGCGCAAACGGCACAACCTCGCCACCCTCGGTCGCGCCCTCGAATACAGGCTCGATCTCGTCCTTCCTTAATATCCGCATGTCCTGCTCGATGTCGCTGTATGTTCCTGAATAGACCGGGACTTTCAGCGGTTCCCCAAGTTTCTTATCGGCAGGGCTTTGAAGTTCACTTAGCGACCCGGCGCAGCGGCAGAAGAGCTGATTATTGGAAATCCGAGATTGGAGATTCGAGATTGCCGATCGCTTGGATCCCTACAATTTTCATTCTCGAAAAATTGTGAACCTGGATTTAGTGAATTTCCAATGTGGACTCTGCGGTCGAAAACCTGCAATGTATTGAGACATTGAGTCTTCGCGTCGGATGGGGAGGTTACCGAACGCGAAACGAAAATACGCTAGGAGCCTGTCGGGAATAGATTCACGGATCGGAAGAGCAGTCCGGACCTGAGATGGCTGAAGAGATTGGTAGAAAGAGGCATTATGAAATGCTTTCTGATCGACGATCTGGACCAGGGCTTGTTGATGCCGCCGTCGTTACACGACTGGCTACCGGAGAATCACCTGGCGCGATTCGTGGTGGATTTGGTGGACACGTTGGATCTTTCGGCATTCTACCGGTCCTACGAGGAGAAGGACGGGAGGGGGCAGGCGGCGTACCATCCAGTGATGATGGTGCGGTTGTTGATTTATGGCTATTGCACCGGAGTGGTCAGCTCGCGGCAGATCGAGAAGCGGACGTACGAGGATGTGGCGTTTCGGTACCTGAGTGCGGATTCCCATCCGGATCACAGCACGGTGAGCGAGTTTCGGAAGCGGCATTTGGGAGCACTGGCGGGACTGTTCCTGCAAGCGCTGCAATTGTGCCAGAAGGCGGGGCTGGTGAAACTGGGGCATGTGGCGGTGGACGGGAGCAAGGTGCAGGGGAACGCAAGCAAACACAAGGCGATGAGTTACGGTCGGATGTGTGAATCCGAGGAGAAGTTGAAGGCCGAAGTGGAAGAGTTGCTCCGGCAGGCCGAAGCGGCGGATGCGGCCGAGGATGAGAAGGAACGGCGAGGACAGGCCGACAAGTTACCCGACGAGTTGGCCCGGCGTGAAAGTCGGCTGAAGAAGATCCGGGAGGCGAAGGCGGCACTGGAAGCCGAAGCCCAGCAGAAGGCCGAGGAGACGAAGGCGGCCGCGGAAGCCCGAACCGCCGAACGGCTCCAGAAGGAGGCTGAGACAGGTCGGAAGACTCCGGGACGCCCACCGCAGGTTCCCGATCCCGAGCAGGCGGTGCCGGAACCAAAGGCGCAACGGAACTTCACGGACCCGGACAGCCGGATCATGCCCGACGGGGCGCACAAAGGCAGCTTCGTACAGGCCTACAATGCACAGATTGCCGTGGATAGCGAAGCACAGATCATCGTGGCCGCCAACATCACGCAGCAGAGCAACGACAAACAACAACTGGCACCGATGTTGGAACAGGTGAAGCAGAATACGGGAGCCTCCCCGGTGGCGTGCAGTGCCGATACCGGCTATTGGAGCCCGGAGCAAGTCGCCGACAAGCGGGTTGAAGGCATCGACCTGCACGTGGCGACAGGCAGGGATAAACATGGCGCATCGGCCGCACCCATCCAGGTATCGGATGAAGGTGACCTTCTGCAGCAAATGAGACAGAAACTCCAAAGCGAGGCCGGCCGGGCGGTTTACAAGATGCGCAAGGCGATTGTGGAACCGGTATTCGGACAGATCAAGGAATGCCGGCACTTCCGCCGGTTCAGTCTCCGCGGACTGGAGAACGTGCAGGCAGAGTGGACGCTGGTGTGCCTGACACACAATCTATTGAAACTGTATCGCGCGGGACGGGGTGATACAGATGTCGGCAGCATGAATCAAGGTCCAGGGTTCTTGGAAAGCAGCTTCTACAGACAACATACAGGCTGTCTCCGCTCCATTTGGATTGTCTGTGACTCTTTTCGCCGCCTCTTCATCCAATACGCCGCCTTGCATCCTTCAATAACCTTATTGCCGACAGGCTCCTAGAGGGAGGTTGGTGAGGACATGGGTACGTTTGTAAAGGTGGCGAGGATGGACGAGATTCCGGCCGGGCAGGCAAAGAAGGTCGAGGCCGGTGGCAAGCAGGTCGCTCTCTTTAACGTGGACGGGCAGTGCTATGCGATCGACGACACGTGCACACACGTAGGTGGTTCGCTCTCGGAGGGAAGTATTGCCGGCAAGGAAGTCAGGTGTCCCTGGCACGGTGCAACCTTCGATGTTACGAGCGGCGAAGTACTCGGACCTCCAGCGGCGGCCGGAGTTTCCTGCTACGCCGTTCGTGTCGCCGAGGGTGACATCGAGATCGAAGTGTGAGCGAGGTCTGTCCGAGGCCACAGAGTTCGTGGTGCGAATAGCGTGGGGTCCTCGAAGCCTGGTGACCCCACGCTCATGGAAGACGTGAACGAATCATAGAGCCCAAACGTGTAGGTGCGGTCTATGACCGCACAACTCGTGAATCCAGGGCCATTTTGTGCGCTCATAGAGCGCACCTACACCGGCGTGGGGGACCGTCCGGCGTAGGCGTTCCCTGAATCCGCAGTTGAGATCCATGTTTGTCGGCTCGGGACGTGCGATGAGAGTGGGACGGTGGGCCCGACGCTAATTAAATGGTCTCGCCGCCGATCTTGTTCATGTACATATTCTGATCAGCGAGCTGGATGAAAGAGAGGATTTCGGTGGCGTCGGAAGGAATCTCGGCGTGACCGATGCTCAGGCTCAATCCTGGCGGCAGAAGGTTCGAATCCACCGCACCGGCCAGGCTCTGCCGCAGTTCCCTCGCCTTGGCAGCCGCTTCCTCGCCGCTGCACGTCATCAGGACGAGGAACTCGTCCCAGCCCCATCGGACCACATAGTCGGCTTCGCGTATCTGGTGCCTGAGGAAGTCGCCGACGTATTTCAATACCTGATCGCCGACGGCGTGGCCGAATGAATCGTTGATGTTCTTGAATCGATCGATATCGACAAATAGAAGCGACAGCGGCGTGTCGTAGCGGCGGTGACGCTCCAGTTCCCGGTCGAGGTTCTGCTCCAGGGAGTGGCGATTGTTGCACCCGGTCAGTGCGTCCACCGTCGCCATGCGTTCCAGCTCTCCCTGCGCCTCTCGCAGTTCGCGGTTGGCCCCCCGCAGTTCGTGAGCTATTTCTTCGAAGACAGCCAGATGCATCCCGAACGCCGCAAGGAGGAAGCTCAGAGAGTTCACCGTGAGAAAAACAAGGAGCGCCTGGTCAGAAGTGAGGGTGCGTTCGAAAAAGGTGCCGAACGCCAGGTTCGCGACACCGATCGCGCCCAGGCTGAGAGCCAGCATCAGGGCTCCGAGCAGCCTGCGTTGTCGGAAAACCGACGCGAACAGGGTCGCGGCCCGGGTGTGGATCAAGCCTGTCAAAATGTACGCGGGCGCCAGAACCATGGGGACGCTCAAGCGGTCGTCGCTGACGGCAAGCCACACCAGGAGGCCAGGAATGAGTACCCAATCCTTGTTCGAGTACGCGGTCGTTCCCCCGAAGCTGTGCGCGCTGCGAAGGAGCAGGAGCGCCGCCCCCACCTTTAGAATCTCGAGCACCCCCATCGCCAGCCCCGCCTCGTCGGCGTTCGCATAGCCCCGGGAAATGATGTAGCCCACCAGCGCGACGAGCAGCCACACACCGATCCATTCCGCGATATACCTCCGGCGGCGGTAGGCATACAGGATCGACAGAAGCCCGGCAATCAGGATGCCGATGTAGGTAGAGGTTCTTCTCGGATTGTCTGTCGATGGTAACGGGTTCGCCAGCGGGCCCTCGAAGCTCAGGTCCAGCAAACGGCCCGAAATAGCCTCCCACTCGGACTCCGAGTCCTGTCCCGGGTCGTCGAACAGTGACACGGACAGACCTATGGCGATGAGCGCCACAGCGGACAACAGAATCGCAGTTCTGGACCTGGTTACCCATACCCCATGTTCGGTTACCTGCTCAGCGCGCATTATAGCGGTGTCTATCCGTTCCTCGCCACGCCAGTTCGCCCCGGCGCGAACTTACCTGATAGTGGCCTGTAACAGTGCTATCGGCCCGAAGGGTTCGTCGGAACGGCGCCGTCTTCGGTGTCGTAACACCCTCGCAATGAAACAGCATTGGCTCGGGCGTCACTCCTAGAATCCGACGCCGTTCCGCCGAACGCTGGTACCGATAGCACTGTTACAGGCCACTAGTGAACCCCCGACCCGTTTCGTCCTGCGACCGCGTGCCCGTGTTTGTTCATTGGAATCGGCCAGACCCGTAAAATGATGAGATCAAATCGAGGTCCGGGGGCTTAGAGCCTCGACGCGGCAATAGCATGCGCCGGGCCCACAGCGGGCATTTGACCCGAACCCCTTCCTCCCGTACTATTTACGGATTCTAGTGGCCGGAACCTGGCAAAGGAACGCCTGTTACGCGTATTGACGCGGATCAAGCGTCAGTGCGGTCTGTGGCGGTACACGTTGAGGAGGCAGTCGGTGGCGCTCGCAGCTGGCAAACGCCTGGGTCCATACGAAATTGCCGAGCAACTCGGCGCCGGCGGTATGGGAGAGGTGTATCGAGCGACCGACACGCGTCTGGACCGCACCGTTGCCATCAAAGTCCTTCCTGAACATCTGGCAGAACGAGTGGATCTCCATCAGCGTTTCCAGCGAGAAGCCAGGGCGGTGTCCAGTCTGAATCATCCTCACATCTGCATGCTCCACGACGTGGGCGAACAGGATGGCATTCATTACCTGGTCATGGAATACGTCGAAGGCAGGACCCTCGCAAACCGATTGGGAGACGGAAAGCTCCCCATCAAGGAGCTGCTCCAGTATTCGATCCAGATCGCCGACGCCCTCGACAAGGCACACCGAAAGGGAGTTGTGCACCGGGACTTGAAGCCGGCGAACATCATGCTGACACAATCGGGCGTGAAGCTGCTCGACTTCGGGCTGGCGAAGTTGAAGACTGATTCCGTATTCACCCAGACCCCTCCGTCGGAATTCCCGACGGACTCGCAGTTGACCAACGCCGGGACGGTCGTGGGCACGCTCCAGTACATGTCGCCGGAACAACTGGAAGGGAGAGAAGCGGACGCCCGAAGCGACATCTTCTCTCTCGGCCTGGTCATGTACGAGGCTACCGCGGGAAGGAAGGCTTTCGAAGGGAAGAGCCAGGCGAGCCTCATCGGCGCGCTTCTGCATCTCGACCCGCCTCCGGTATCGGAACACTCAGACGTTTCGGCCGAGTTCGAGCACATCATCCACAAGTCCCTCAACAAGGATCCCGAGGATCGCTGGCAAACCGCGCAGGATCTGTGCGGTGAGCTGAACTGGGTCTCCCAGGGACGGCAGTCCGGCCGCAAACCTGAAAGCGAACCGAAAGCGACGCGGCAGATTCCGTGGGTTGCGGCGGCCGCGGCGGTGGCAGCCGTTCTTGGTCTGGTCGCGTGGGCATACTTTCCCCGGCCGGAGTCCGATTCCTACACGACGCGCTTCTTCGTCGGCGCTCCCGCTGGAACGATGATCAGCCCCGCCCCGGCCGATCTCAGTATCTCGCCGGACGGGCGCAAGATCGTGTTCGCCGCGCTCGGCGACGATGGTAGTAAGTCCTTGTGGGTTCACTCGCTGGATTCCTTCAGCGCGATCGCGTTGGGTGGGACCGAAGACGCCTTCTCTCCTTTCTGGTCGCCCGACAGCGAATACGTGGGCTTCTTCACCAAGGGAACGATGCAGCGAATTCCACTCTCGGGCGGGCCGCCGTCCATCATCTGCGATGTCCCGGACGGCCGCGGCGCTACATGGAATCGGGACGGCGCCATCGTGTTCGCCCCCAACCTTCGGGCGCCGCTTTTCAGGGTCGCGGCGATCGGCGGAGAGCCGGTTCCGATCACCTCGCTGGATTCGTCTCGGACCGAAACCGCGCACCTCTGGCCACAGTTCCTGCCCGACGGCCGGCATTTCCTGTACCTCGCGTGGAGCGATGAGCCCGAAAACCGGATGATTCGGGCAGGCTCCCTCGGCGGCGACATTGCTGGAGAGGTGCTGAGGGCCCAATCCAACATTGCGTTGACCCCCGGACATGTTCTTTTCGTCCGGGCTGGACGGCTGATGGCACAAGCCTTTGACCCGAAAGCCCTGTCTGTCGTCGGGGAGCCGTTTCCGGCAGCGCAGGACGTGTGGCTGAATCCCGCTACAGGCCGGGCATCGTTTTCCGCTTCTGCGACAGGAGCCATCGTGTACCGCAACGGGATCAACTGGGGCATTGGTCAACTGGCCCAATTCGACCGTGAGGGCAACCGCCTGGAGGTCTTCGGCGAAGCCGGTTCCCTGGGCAATCCCGTACTCTCCTCCGATCAGTCGCAGCTGCTGATGGATGTTCGCGACATCAGGCAGGGGAGTCGGGCCATCTGGGCACGGGACCTGGAGCGCGGATCTCCGGCCCCGTTGACTTTTGGCGAGGCGGAGGACACGGCACCGTTAATATCGAAGGACGGAACTCGGATGCTGTTCGTTTCGGACCGCGACACGGCGTCCAACCAGATTTATTCCAGGGACGTTGAGGGGACCGTTCAGTCGGTGCTGGCGCCTCCCAACGTCCAGTTCCTCCACGACTGGTCCGATGACGAACGCTTCGTCGTCTATGACTCCTCCAGCTCCGAGACCGGGTGGGACCTCTGGACGTTCCTTCCGACTCTCGACGCTGAACCCCAACCGCTACTCCGGACGGAGGCCAATGAGATTCACGCCCAGGTATCGCCCGATGGTTTGTGGTTTGCCTATTCCTCGGACGAGACCGGCCAGTACGAGGTATATGTCGAGCGTTTTCCCCAGGGCGGGGGCAAGCAGTCACTATCCCTCGGTGGAGGTATGCAGCCGCGGTGGAGGGCTGACGGGAGGGAGCTGTTCTATCTCGCCCCGGACCGCAAACTCATGTCGGTCGCCGTCAGCGGCGAATCGACTTTCGAAGCAGACGCACCACGGGCCTTGTTTCAGACTTCCGTCTACGGCCCGAGCGTCGTGCGTTCCCGGAACAACTACGTCGTCGTGGGCGGTGGCGAAACGTTCATCGTGAACTCGATGGTGGATACCCGACAGCCGTTCAGCGTTGTCCTGAACTGGTTTGAGGAACTGAAAGGACAGGTACCCGTTCCATGAGTGAGTACAGCAGCGCTTCGTTGAGGATAGCGGATCCCACAGCTCGTCTGGACTGGACTGATTTCAGCGGCGAAAGCCACTCTGTCCCCCTGAAGAAGATGGAAACGCTCATCGGACGGGCGACGGAAGCGGACATACTCATCGCAAATCGTACAGTCTCTCGCCACCATCTGAAGGTCGTCCGAACCGCCGGCGCCCACCTCCTCGTCGACCTGCACAGCTGGTTCGGCACCTTTGTGAACGGCAAGCGGATCAACTACCACTGGTTGTCCGAGGGCGACCGCATCGAGGTCGGCAAGGATCAGGCTGTAACCTTTCTCTTTTCATCCGACGGCGGCGACGAAGTGCACGGGGATGCGCGGCGCGACCCTCCGATCGAAGCGCTGATGGACGTGCTGGCCGAAGAGCACAAGAACCTCGGTGACAAGCGGCACCTTGCGGAATTGGAGCTGATGCTCGCCCACGAAGCCCAGAAACATCTTCTGCGCCAGCCTGTTCCTGAGCTCGAGCACCTGGTCTTCAGGGCGGCATCGTCCCCGGCACGATGGGTCTGTGGGGACTTCTACGACTTCATCACGTTTGACAGCGGACAAGTGATGGCCGTTGTCGGCGATGTATCCGGCAAAGGGGTAGCGGCCGCCCTGCTCAGTTCGATGTTGCAGGGCTGCCTTGAAATGCAGCTCCGGCTGGGGGATTCGTTGGAGGCTGCCGCCGAAAAACTGAACCGGTTTATGTGTGTGAAGAGCCACTCGGGCGACTTCGCGACGATGTTTCTTCTCAGTGTGGATCGGGATGGCATCGGATCCTACCTGAGCGCGGGACACAAGCCCGCCTATCTTTTCCGGTCGTCAGAGGGAAGCATTGAAGAACTCCCATCGAACGGCGGCCTCCTCGGGGCTTTCCCCGAAACGCGGTTCGGAACGACCGCCTTCGAACTACGGAAGGGGGATGTCCTCGTCGTCTATTCGGACGGCCTGATCGAGGCCGAAAACCCGGACGCGGAGATGTTTGGTAAAGAGAGGCTCGTCGAAGTAATAGAGAAGGAAGCCCGCAACGGTGCGACGCAAATGGAGTATGCCCTTGGCGAAGCCTACGAGAATTTTGTGCAGGGCCGCCTCAAATTGACGACGTGACCGTGATGCTGGTCGAACGCACACTCTGAAGGGTTCGAACCCCAACCCTGGTCAGTCAGGAGATTTCTCCAACCTCAAACCCGGGTACCAAGTATGAAAAACTTCCACTTCCCTTGCTGCCGGGCTTTCGTGCTGCTGCTGGCTCTCACCGCCGTTGTGATCCCGGGCTCTGCGCTGGCCCAGGAGGTTCCTTCACAGAAAGGCTCGATGGAATACGCAGATGACGTCGTCTCCATCGACGCTGTCATTGCTGCGACATACGCTTCGATTTCGGGCCCCGCGGGCGCTGTCCTTGATGCCGACCGTTTTCGAAACCTGTTTGCGCCCGGCGCCCGGTTCATCCCGACGCAGCCCAGGCCCGACGGCACCTACGTCATGAATGTCCGGGACGTCGATCAGTTCGTGCAAGCGGTGTTTGGTCAACCAAGACAGAGCGGGTTCTTCGAAAGGGAAATAGCGCGCCAGACGGAGCGATTCGGGAATGTCGTCAGCGTGATGAGTACCTACGAAAGCCTCAGAGCCGAGACGGACCCCGCGCCTTTTCAGCGCGGAGTGAACAGCACGCAGCTCATGTTTGATGGGATCCGCTGGTGGATGGTCAGTATTGTCTGGGACACCGAACGCGCCGGCAATCCTATCCCCGAAAGGCACCTTCCCCGGTAGGGTGCGTGTGTAAGGGATGGCAGCCCCCGCACAGAGGACGAGGAGACAGAAGCCGTAGACCGTGACGAGATAGGTGGCGGGGACCCCGGCGGTGTATTCCAGGGTCTCGAATTCCGAAGCTATCCAGTCGTTCGAGAGCTAGTCGGGCAGGCTGATCAGCCAGACGTCGGCTTCCGGTTGAGGTCGGGAGACATAGTACAGCGTGCGGTTGTCGGGGGAAGGCGCCGGCAAAAACGACATACTTTCGGGACCAGACGACAGAACCTCCTGAGTTTCTTTAGATGCTCGATCCACAACATAAATAGTGCCGCGGTCGGCGTAAACCAGCGTCCGACTGTGACCGTACCCCCGATGGATGAGCACAACCAGGCTCTGGTTGCCAACGTCCACCCCGCCGATTGGGTCAATCCGGAACCTGCTCCTCGCTACAATCTCGTCGTGATCGGAGCCGGCACCGCGGGCTTGGTCTCAGCAGCCGGTGCGGCGGGAGTTGGAGCGAGGGTTGCTCTGATCGAAAGAGGCCTTTTGGGAGGAGATTGTTTGAATGTGGGGTGCGTTCCCTCCAAGTGCCTGATTCGCGCCGCTCGAGCATTTGCGGACGTCCGCGACGCACACGAGTTCGGAGTCCGTGTCGGTGAGGCAGTCGAAGTGGATTTCCCGGCTGTCATGGAGCGGATGAGGCGCCTGCGCTCGAGGATCAGCCACAACGATTCCGGCCGCCGCTTCCAGCAGTTGGGAGTCGATGTGTTCCTGGGCGAAGGTCGCTTCAACGGGCCGGACACGATAGAGGCGGGAGGCCGGACGTTGCGCTTCAAGAAGGCCGTGCTGGCGACGGGCGCCCGGGCCGCAGCGCCGCCGATTCCCGGCCTGGCGGAAACCGGATACCTGACCAACGAGACGGTCTTTTCGCTTACCAGACTGCCCAGACGCCTGGCGGTAATCGGCGCCGGCCCCATCGGCTGTGAGCTGTCCCAGGCGTTCCGCCGCTTCGGCTCGGAGGTTTCTCTACTGGAGACGAAGTCTCACATCCTGATGCGAGAGGATCAGGATGCGGCCGAGGTTCTGCAACGTTCGATTCTTCGCGACGGAGTGAACCTGGTGCTCGGCTGCAAGATCCTGAAGGTGGAACAGCGAAACGGCGACAAGGTCATCCAGTTGGAATGCGGCGGAGAGAGCAGAAACCTGCATGTAGACGAGATCCTGGTCGGTGTTGGCCGAGCCCCGAACGTGGGCGGACTCGATCTGGAGGCGGTTGGAGTGAAGTACGACGAAAGGAAGGGCGTCGAGGTCAACGACCGTCTACAGACATCCAACCCCCGCATCTTTGCCGCCGGAGACATCTGCTCCGCTTACAAGTTCACTCACACCGCCGACGCCCTGGCACGGATCGTCATCCAGAACGCACTCTTTTTCGGCCGGAAGAAGGCAAGCACACTGACGATTCCCTGGTGTACCTACACAGACCCCGAAATCGCTCATGTAGGAATGTATGAACGGGACGCCGAAGCCAAGGGTATCGCCCTAGACACGTTCGTGAGACCCATGAAGGAAGTCGATCGCGCCATAACCGAATCAGAGGATGATGGCTTCGTCAAGATCCATGTGAAGAAGGGCACGGACCAGATTCTGGGAGGCACCATCGTGGCGCGGCACGCCGGCGAGATGATCAGTGAGATCACGTTGGCCATGGTGGGCAAAATCGGCCTGGGCAGTGTCGCCGGCGTGATCCATCCCTACCCGACTCAGGCGGAAGCGATCCGCCAGCTCGGAGATGCCTACAACCGGACGCGCCTCACGCCGACGGTCAAGAAGGTCTTCTCTCGCTGGTTGGCCTGGACCCGGTAACCGAAGCGCCTTGGCGACTCAATCCGAGATCTACTTCAATAGCTGACCCGGTGCGGTCGCTCCTGCCGCCACGACTTGCCGACTCTCACGCTCTTGAACGAAAACGGCGACTCGAAGGTTTTCCGATTGCCAGTCCGGCTCGATGACCACGGTTGATTCGACGCTCACCGGACCCCGTCCATCGACGGTGCCGATGACTTCGAGCCTGCGAACAACCGGGGCATGTCTCAGCACACGGCCCGCATTCTCGCCGGCTCGCACGGCCGACTGGAGGCGGCTCTCCGTCAGGGCCAGATACACGTCCAGGGTGGATTCACCGGAAGTGGGCAGTTGGCCGATCCACGCCTGCAGTCGAATATTCTGCCTGTCTTGGTCGGCCCAGGACCTGAGATAGTGGATTCGAACAGGGGCTTTCGGCATCCGAGCGCCCTGTCTAATCGCCTCGGTCGCACGATCCTTCCGTCCTCCGACGAACTCGGTGCGACCGTCGACGATCATCTGCGGGGTATAGATCCGATTCGTGCCCCAGGCTTCGGCGTACTCCCGTTGACGCTCGCTGAACCCCGACGAGGAGAAGCGATCTTTCCAGCCGAGGTAATCCCAGTAGTCGACGTGTTCTCCAAGCGCAATGACGTCCGCGCCTTCGACGGGCTGCGTCTCGTGCAACTCTCGAAGCAATCGATCCGCCGGAGGGCAACTGGAGCAACCCTCTGACGTAAACAGCTCCACGATGACGGGCACGAGGTCATTTGCAGGATCCAGGCCCTGCGAGGGCCCTCCAGCGACGACACGCGTTGACGCCGCCGGGAAGAGGGCGAACATCGCGACCCAAAGCGTGACTCTGGACAGGGTTTTCACTCCCCCCTTTTCTCCTTCAACGTGGGATTCGACGTCGACAGGGCCTAACAGGCTCGATGATCATATCTCGGGTCGGGACCGTGGAGCCGCGGGAAAATTAACGAGAAACTAGCGACATCCTGTGAGGCGTCAACCGTGTCTTCGTCACCAGAGTTTTGGGATCGGTAGGAGCCCGACCCCTCAGGGGTAGGGCTCCATACCCCGATCAAAGAGGGTTATCCGGCCTCGTCGAGTTTCAGGTTGTTGACCACGCTCAGGCTATTGAGGCCCGAGAGCACAGTGCGGGCCAGCCGCTGCTCCACCTTTGTGCCCACGAATCCTTCCAGCGTTATCGTGCCGTTCTTGACGATGATGTGAATCGGCGGAAACCGTCGAGAAGCGTATCTCACAAAGCTCGAGTCGCCGTAGATCCGCTGAGTAGCGGCGATGCGCAGCTCGTCATCATACAGGGAGGTCGGCAGGACATCGATGTTGTTGCCGATGCTGGTCACGCCCACCACTTCCTCGACTCGCTTTTCGTAGTCTCTCCTCCTCCAGGGTTCTCGAACCCATCCCTCAAGGCTCACCACGCCGTCTTCGACGCGAATCTCGATCCAGTCGTAGATGTCGTAGAAGGCATGGGTGCGTATCTTTCGCGCAGCTTCCTCCGCAATCTGTCCGTCCGTCGCTCTTCCACGAGCCACCGCCAGATGATTCATCACATGGGAGGCGCCCTTGGCTTTCATGGCGACCTTTGTGGCCTGTTGCTTCTGCTCGAGGCTCTGAACGAAGCCCTCGAGGGAGATCATGTGGTCGTCGACGACGATCTCGATGCTGTTGCCTTCACTCAGACCCTTCTTGGCCAGGCGCTGTTCAACTTCCGTTTTGATGCTCGCGTCAGTGGGTCTGTCCTGGGCGGATTGTGTGGCCGGCTCGGCTGTTGCGGGATTCGGCATCCCCCCAACGAAGGCGCCGGCGATAAACAAAACGAGGAATAGCTTCGTCATCCTTGTCTTTCTCCTTTTGTCTGATCTTTGGAGTTCTCGAAAACCTCCGCGTGGTCTACGCCGTTTCGTAAGGACCGAAGTCGGGTATCTACGCGGAAGCTCTTCATCACTCGGATGGACTCCCAGTGATGAGCGTCCTTGCGTTAGACGCCCGCCAGGGAGATTCGGTAGGAGGAGAGTGTCGGGGTACTCGTTAGGCACTCTCTAGTGGCCTGTAACCAGTGCTATCGGCGCCATCGCCGATGGGTCTTGCGGGCGAGGTCGAGGAGGGAGACGGAAAGCGATGCTCTTTCATCGGTGACGGCTTCCGACAAAGAGATCGCCCGCAACCCCCATCGGCCCGAAGGGTTCGGCCCAACGGCGCCGTCTTCGGTGTCGTAACGCCCTCGCAATGAAACAGCATTGGCTCGAGCGTCACTCCTAGAATCCGACGCCGTTCGGCCGAACGCTGGTACCGATAGCACTGGTTACAGGTCACTGGCGTCGCCGAGTCCCTGGGATTCACCCGGACTCGCGGGCGGTGAAGACCTCAGTGTTCCGGACTCCGCGAGTGGAGGCTTCTCGGCTGCGTGCGCCGCAATTCGATCGGTGCTCGGAACCCCGTTTGACTAGTGGCGTTTGGTAGGACTAAAATCACTATGTAATGCAGAAATCGATGAGGTAAGACATGTCGACATCTACGATTACCCGCAAGGGTCAGGTGACTATCCCCAAGGACATTCGTGACTCCCTCAACCTGACGGAGGGTCAGCGGGTCTTCTTCGTCCAGCGCGGTCAGGACATCGTCCTCAAGGTGCTCCGCGGGAACATTCTGGAGCTCAGGGGTTCGGTCCAGCCGGCGAACCGTCCCGAGGACTTTCGAAAAGTGCGCGAGGCCGCCAGGAAGGACGTCGCCAGGAAGACGGCGCGTGATGACTGATTACTTCGTCGACACGAATGTATTCCTTCGATTCTTGACCAACGACGATCCTTCAAAAGCCAGGCGGACCCAAGCGCTCTTTAAGAAGGCGATCGCCGGCAAGGTAAGACTCGAGACAAGCCTGCTCGTTATCGCGGAGATCATCTGGACCCTCGAGTCGTTCTATCGGTTGGCCAGGCCCGACATCAGTGAGAAGGTCAGCAAGATCCTCAATACTCCCAATCTCGATTGTCCTTCCAGCGACATGGTCTTGGAAGCGCTGGACTTGTACGTCACGAAGAACGTCGATTTCATCGATGCCTTTCACGGCGTGATGCTGAGACAGGCAAACATCAAACAAGTCTTGACGTACGACAGGACGCACTTCCAACACATGGATTGGCTCTCGGTAGTCGAGCCGTAGCTTCTAAAGGAACCCTTTCGATTTTGCTCATCGGGCGATCAGGACCGTCACCCGATGCGGCTCGCTGGTGGACGGGTGATGCATGAGGACATCCTGCTTGCCGTCGCTGTTGAGGTCCACCAGCCAGGTGTACTCCTCGTCGTTGGGCATGGCGAGGGCCACCTTCTGAGGCCGCCGGGCGAACAGCTCCGTCCCTGCCACGCCGAGGAAAACGTGCAGCTCGTCCCGGCCCTTCTGCACGAGGAGGTCCGAGCGTCTGTCGCCGTTCACGTCCCCGATCAGCGCCGCCGGGTAGAACGCGTCTTCCCCCCGGAAGTCCGCCTTGATTTTGCGGGCGGCGTTGGGTCTATCGGGGTAGAGGCCGCCTT
>CBDAOY010000002.1:0-81479 GCA_965198225.1 Terriglobia bacterium
GGAATCCGCCACAATCAGTCCTACTGTGACGCCGATCAACCCCAACGGAATGGTCAGCAGGATGATCAGCGTCCTTCGCACCGAATTGAACTGGCCGATCAGGAGTAGGAGGATGATCAAGCCCCCGACCGGCATCTGCACCGCGACGGATTGACCGGCTTTCACCGAAGTCTCCAGCTCTCACCCGTATTCGTAGAAATAGCCGATGGGCCAGGTCGTCTGCTGCTCTGCCAGGCCGGGCTCGATCTGGTCCGTGATCATCTGTGCGGTCACCCCAGGGAGGGTGCCCGCGTAGACGGTGACCGTCTTGAGTCGGTTTCGCCGAAGGATACGGGCGGGTTCCCAGTCGACGCTCACATCCGCGACCTGTTTGAGCGGTACCGAGCGTCCGGTGACCTGGGAGTAGACGTTAAGGCTGTCCAGCTTGCCCACGTCCTGCCGGTCCGCAGCCACAGAACGCAGGGTCACGGGAATGATCTCGTTCTCTTCCCGGTAGTCGGTGGTGTCGAAACCGCTGAGAACCGTCTGGAGCGAGATGGCAACGTCCTGGTTGGTCACTCCCGCACGTTGTGCCCGCGGCTCGTTGATCTTGACGACAAGCTTCTTCGTCCGCTGGCCCCAGTCATCGCCGACATCTTTGGCCCCTGGAATGGAAGCGAGTTCTGATTTGACCTGTTCGACGAGCGGAAAGAGGACATCGGTACGTTCGCCCGACAGCCGTATCTCGACGGGGTGTTCGAGCGGCGGCCCCAGTTGCAGGGGCTGGATCGTCGCCTTCAGGTCGGGGAAACGATCCAGGCAGAATGCCTCGATCTTCTGGATCGCACCGGGAATCTCATCTGCCGACGTCGTGTTCAGGATCATGAACGAATACTCGGGGCTCGGCTGTTCGGGACCGTAGGACAAAACGAATCGGGGCGCGCCCCGACCGATATAGGACGACCAGTTCGTCACGCCTTCGGTCCGGTTCTCATCGACCATCAATTCCTGGCGGATGAAGGCGTCTATTTCCTGGACAACCTCCTCGCTGCGTTCGATGGCACGTCCCAGCGGCAGTTCCAGCTCAGCCGTAAGCATCGGCGTGTCCGACAGCGGGAAGAAGATATTGGGCACGCGACCCAATCCGTTCAGGGCGACAGCAAAGATCACGACGACTCCGGCAACCGAAACGTACGGATGGCGCACCAGTAGCAGCAACGTCCCGCGATATGTGCGGTAAGAAAGGGAGTTGAATCGGGCTCCTTCCGGCTCGGATTTGACCTTGAGGAACAACACACACAGCATGGGTATCATCGTGAGCGTCAGGATCCATGACGCCAGCAGCGTGATCGTCACGACTTTGAATATCGGGGAGACGTACTCGCCGGTTGTCGATTGCGCGAGGTAGGTCGGCAGGAAGGCTGCGGCCGTGGTCAGCGAGGAGGTCAGCAGCGGGATCCGGAGCTCCCGAGCGGAATCGACTGCGGCCTCGATGCGGCCTTTACCCGCAGCCATCTGGACCATGATGGACTCCGCCATCACGATCGCATTGTCCACAAGCAAACCGAGAGAGATGATCAACGCGGCCAGAGACATCTGATCAAGCCAGATATCCAGGAACGACATGACCATCAGGCTCATGATCATGGCGGTAGGAATCAGGGTGGCAACGGTCAGGCCCGTCCGCAGACCCAACATCAGCAACATCACGACAACGACGATGCCGATCGCCTGATACACGTTGCCGATGAAGTTCCGAACCTTCCGGTCGACCACCTGGGGCTGAAAAGCCACGATGTCGAAGTCGATGCCGATTGGATAGGCCGTCCGGATCCGATCCAGCAACCCGCGCACTTCGTCACCCAGAGCGATGATATTGCCGCCCTCCCGCATCGAAATAGCCAGCCCCAGACCCTCTCTCCCGGAGGTCGTGAGCTTGGTGGTCGGAGGATCGACGTAGCCTCGATAGACCGAGGCCAGATCCTCCAAGAACGCCAGGTCCGACCGGCCGGGCAGTGTTATCACGGTGCGGCCCAGGTCCTCGACGGACTCGAAGTTTCCCGAGGGTTCCAGCGAAATGCGCTCTATTCCCGTGTTGACATTCCCTCCGGGGATGATGATGTTCCGGTTCTGGAGGATGTTGCGGAGTTGGAGAGGCGACAGGCCGAGCTCGGCGAGCCTCGCGTTGTTGTACTCGACAAACACGCGCTCCTCCTGGGCGCCGTAGATGTCGACCTTGGCGACAAGATCGATCCGAAGGAGCAAATCCCGTACTTGATCCGCAATTTCCTTGACTTCGGCATAGCTGAAGTCGTCCCCGGTCACGGTGACGATGATTCCGAAAATGTCTCCAAACTCGTCGTTAACCAGCGGGCCGATGATTCCGTCGGGTAGTTCCGGCCTCGCCCGGTCGACCTTCCGCCTCAGGCTGTCCCAGATGGGACGCATGTCGCGGTAGCGTTCCTGGATGTTGACGTTGATGATCGAAACCCCCGTTTTCGACTGGCTTCTGATGAAGTCCAGCTCGGGAATTTCCTGAATCACCTCCTCCAGCTTGTCGGTGATCAGCATCTCGACGCGTTCCGGACTCGCGCCCGGGAATTGGGTCACCACGACCGCGGTCCGAATGACGAATCCAGGATCCTCCGCGCGAGGCATGTTGAGGTAGCCCGACACGCCGGAGACCAGAATCACGATGAGCGCGACGACCGTGATGCGATTCTTTTCGATAGCAATTCGAGTGATGTCCACGGGTCAACTCCCGTTCGACGGCTGAATGCGGACCGACTGGCCGTCGCCGATCCGGTTCACGCCGGCGGTAACGACGAGCTCGCCTTCTCTGAGTCCCTCCAGCACTTCGAGTCCTTCAGAAACGAGCTCACCGACGCGAACGGAGGTCCGATGCACCCGGCCGAGGCCGGCTCCCTGATCCTCGACGATATAGACGTAGTTGCCCTCGCCGTCCTCCGCTACAGCCTGGGCCGGGACCACGATGCGTTCAATCGCATCGCCGGCGCCGAAAAGAAAGCTCGCCTCGACGGCCATACCCGGCAGGATCCTGGCGTCGTCCCGGGTCAGACGGGCCACCACGGGGAATGTCGTCGCGGACCTCGTGGGGGAAACCCCGACTTCAGTAACGATCGCCGAGAAGCTCGCTTCGGGAAGAGCGTCGAGGCGTACCGTCACGCGGCTGCCGTCCCGAACCTGGGAAATCAGACTCTCCGGAACCGCGACCTCGACTTCCGGCGTCGCTCCTGAATTGATCACGACGACCGCCGCTCCCGTGTTTACATTTTCGTTCACCTCGACCGCAACCTCCGCGATCGCACCGTCCACGCCCGAGAGGAGCTCGCAGTAAGACAACTGCAGTTCGGCGAGTTCGAGCCTTTTCTCGATGGACCGGACGGTTGCCTCCATCGATTCTGCAGCCGTCAGAGCCGCGTCCATGTCGTCCCGTGAAACATTGTTGTTCTCGTAAAGACCCCGGATACGTTCGAGATCGGCAAGGGCATTGCGTGCCTGTGCCCGGGCCTGCGCCAGCGACGCTTCAACGTCTTCGACCTGCAGTTCGTAGTCTCTCGGGTCCAGCCTCGCGATCAGCTGCCCGGCGCGCACGCGGTCTCCGACCTCGACTGCGACTTCCTGCACCGTGCCGGGTATCTTGAAGCTCATGGTGATTTCCGCACCGGCCCGGGCGGTTCCCGAAAAGATGCGCTCCCGCGCACCGCCGATCATGAACACCCGTTGGTAGCGGACCGGGCGGATCACCGGTTCCGGAGGCGGAGGCGCCTCTGACGGCTGGCACCCGGACAGAAGGACTCCGATCGTAGCAATGCTCGCCACACTTGTTCGAATCGTCATCATTTTTTCCCTCGGCTACTCCGTGGAACTCTCATCTATCGGGGTGTCACCGGGTAGCCGGCGGCTTCGTAGAAGCTGTTCAGCCTGCCGAGAAACTCGCGCTCCTGTTCGGAGGCCACAAAAAAATCGAAACGACCGACGGCGCGCTCGACTTCCATGAGATCGATGAGGAAGCTGTGGATCGAGTTCGCGGCGACGAGCTCGGCCACCAGAGCGGCATTCTGTGCATCCAGGAGGTCGAGAATATCGAGGACCCCCTGGGCGTAGGCATCTGCGACGAGGTCCAGATTGTTCCTGGCTGCGTCAGCAGCATCCTGCGAGAGTTCGATTCCAGCCCACGAGGCCATCGCCGAATGTAGCGTCGACCGTGTTCTCTGTTCGACACGTTCCTGAACGCTTTCTCTATCCAGCAGCAGTCGTGCCAGCTCTTCTTCGGCCTGCCCACGTTCGGCCCGGCGTCCACCCCCTGTGTAGAGTGGAAGGCTGGCGCCAAATCCGAGGTTCCAGTTGACGTTGCCGATGCCCGGAATAGCGAGCCCGGGAAAAGAAGGCAACGCGCTGGACCCGATCTGAGTGAAGGTGCTGATCTCGGCCTGCGCGCTCAACTCGGGGAGGTAAAACGACCGTTCGGTCGCCAGCAGAGCCCGACGCTGCGCGGCTATGGCGGCATCCAGTCTCTTCAGTTCAGGTGACGCATCAAAAGCTTCCTGAACCATGAAATCCCGGAACACGTCAAAGAGGCCGTAGTTGTTGATGTAGGGTGACAGACGCTGGAAGCTGGAGATGATCTCGGGATCATCCAGCGTCGCTTCGGCGGTCGAAAAGGATTCTTCGAGTGGTCGATGTAGTATTCGATTCAACACCATCTCTGCCTGGTTGCGGACGGCGCTGGCGTCGATCACTTCCCTCCGGTTGTTGGCAATCTGGTTTTCCCACCGATAGACCTCCGCCGCACTGGCCGCGCCCAGCCGCTGTCTCGAGCGGGCAAGCTCCAGGTTCGTCCGCGTCAGCCTCAAGTTGTCCTTCCGGACACGTTCCACAGTCTTCGAAGCCAACACGTTGAGGTACGCGACGGCGGCGTCCCGGATCACGTCCAGACGAAGCCCGTCGCGTTCCTGCTCCCGCGACACCTGCAGGTGCCGCTCGATGTCCAGACCGGCACGCACCTGCTCGGAATAGATGACCTGGCTGACACCGATCGATCCGGCATACGTCTGTCGCCCGACAGAGCCGAAGCCCGCTTGTGCTCGATCCTTGTCGATCACACTACCGGAGGACCCCACTCCGATTCGCGGGAACAGATCCGACCGCGCGCGACGGATGCGTTCGAGTCCGCCCGTAATAATCCTCTCGGCGGCCGCAAGATCCCGGTTCGCGAATACGGCCTCGTGCGCTGCCGATGCTAACGAAACCTGCCGTCCGGCATCGGTTCGATCCTCTTCGTTCAACAGCTCGGCTTCGGTGATCATCCCCCACGACGGAAAGAAGCCGATCGCCCTTGCGGTCGACATGTTGATCGTCAATCGCTCCCCTCGCTCGAAGTCCACCGGAAACTCCGACGGATCCTCGCCGAGCAGAATCCGCTGGACGTTCAAGGCAATCCGACGCGCGATCCGCAGATAGTCCAGATCCAAACCCAGCGCGGACAGCAGGCCTCTTTCGACCTCGCTGCGTCCCCACATCGAAAAGCTCGGTATCCTGCGCTCGATCAGACCGTCGACCAGGAGTTCGAATTCTCCCGGGCCGAGCTGAAGCAGAGGTGCGACGTAGACTGCTTCGGTGTCGGCGGGAATCGCCTGGAGCGCTTCAGAAGCGGATCGACGCACGGCGACGACGCTGTGTTCGACGTCAAGGCCCGCCAGAGCACCCGTCAGCCGATCTTCGAGCTCCGGAATGGCCTCGCTGAGACCAAGGCTAGTGAGGAACGTAAGCTTCTTGAAGGGAACGATTTCCCGGAAAAACCGCAACTCCCGTTGGACGTCGGTCCCGACCACGACGTAGCTCAGGTTCGCCACGCCGCTGATTGGTCGCCCCAGTTCGGGATCGAATCGAATCGGAATTCCCTGAAGCTCGGCGTCGATGACGAAGGCGGCCAGGGCTGGCTTCGGGAGTGTCCCCCGACGCGCCACGTTGTTCGAGGATCGCGGTCCGAGGGCGAGGAGAATATCTACCTCAGGGTCGGACAGGAGGCGATCGATACCCTCGCGGATCCCGTCAGCGGACCAGTCCGCTTCGATACGCTTCTCGGCCGGGAAGCTGACGTCGAAAGCCCGGCCAAGGAGGTTCGATATTTCGTTCTCGAAGGCTACCCGGATTTCGTCGTTGCGCTCCCAGGGACCGTCCTGAACGATGCCGATTCGAACCACCGGAGATTGGGCACCCAACGAGCCGGTACCGATCAGGCTCAGGGCAATCAGAAACAAGAAACGAACGGTGTGTGAGCGATCTAGCATTTTTCTCCCCCAGATGAACAGAAGACAGCCACTCCTGTTGTCCGGCCTCAGGCTATCGGACATGTTCCGCGTCAGCGATACCGAGAGCTGTCTTGTGAGTCAGTGTCCCATCTTATGAGTCTTCTCTTGCCGAGTTAAGGAAAACTGAGAACGAACGCAGCTGTCTTGTAAACATCGACCTGCCGGACTCTCAACGAAAAGGCTGTGTAGCGGGCATGGAGCTCGACTCTGTACGAGGGCACGATTTGTTGCCGGCAATATGTGGCAGCGTTATCTTTACGCGTGAAGTCGGCATTGAATCGACACAGGGCAGAGTTCTTGAACATGGAGGCCAAAGGCTAATGAAGAGCATAAGGGCGCTGATTACAGGAACCCTCGTCGCGTTAACGGCTTGCGCGCCGCAAAACGACGCAACCAGCGTCGAGCCGCTCAGCACGACGGAGCCGGTGGCGCAACGCACAACAGAAACGGGCCTTTCGACGTCATTAGCGCCCGCGAACCCGTTCGAAGCTTTTGGCAGGGCCGACGGCGATCGCAGTTTTCATGCGGACATCGTGTTCTATGAGACCGTCCTGTCTTACGGTCCAATCGCCGACCCCCGTGCGCTGTTCCTTCTGTCGAACGCGTACATCGTGGCTGATCAGCAGGAGTACGGAATCTCGTTTCTCGAACGAGTGCTCAGCCGCTACGAAGACAGTATGTCGGACGACATGCGTGCCGTTCATTTGTCGGCTTACGCACTCTTGCGCGCGACGTATGCGGATCGCGTTCCGATTCCCGGTCGTATCTTCTGGGTACTGGATACGTTTGAGATCCTGGAAGAAGCGGTCGCTCTATCCGGGGCCAATCCTCTTGTCCATTGGTCGGCGGGCCTGATCTACGCCCAGGTCCCGGGGTTTTTCGGCAAGAGAGACGACGCGAAATCGGAGCTTCTCTGGCTCGTCGAACATCCTGAGCTGGAGCCGACGCCGGGATTCTACCGGGAAGCGTACCGCTTCCTGTCCAGGCTTTACGCCGAAGACGGCGAGACCGAGCTGGCCGAGCAGTATTTCAGGAAGAGCGGCTACGAAGAGTACGAACCTGAGACCCTCTTCTCGGGCTGGTTTGCGACGACCAGGGACAAGGGACTGCGATTTTCACCGAGACCCTGGGTCGAAGAGATCGTTCCGGATCGCCTCTACGCTGTGCGCGGTTTCGGCTTTTCCGATCTGCATTTCATCGTCGCCGCCGACGGCCGAGAGCTGGTCTTGATCGATGCCGGCACGCAGCCCTACAGCATGGAAGAAGCCTATGAACATCTGTTAGATCGATATCCGGACCTACCTCCGCTGACAACGGTCTTCGTCACGCATGCTCACTGGGATCATGTCGGCGGTTTTACTTACCTCAAATCGTTGGAAGGCGAAGTCACGTTCTATGGGCGTGGTAACTACGGCGGAACCGTCGATCGAGCCCTGCGCAACCACACCTACAAGCAGTTCCGAGGCGAAGGCTTCCAGCACGAATGGGTAAGCGCCTACGAACCGGATGTCGTGGTCGACGACCTCACGGAGGTCTCGGTCGGGAACACGGTTTTCGAGCTCGTTCCCGCCCTCGGCGGTGAAACGGAGGACACCCTGTTGATCCACGTGCCTGAGCTGGCCGTCGCATTCATGGGCGATGCGCTGATGCCCTTCTACGGGGAGCCATGGGTCGAAGAAGGATTCGTCGAGGAGGCCATGGATACGATGGACGCAATCCTTCGTCGCCGGCCTCAGAAGATCCTCCACGGCCATGTCGGAATCACGGTTCTATACGGAGAGCTGCAGCAACTCGAGGCTTACAGGGTCGCTTATGAGTGGCTGGTCGGCGAGACACGAAGGCACCTCGAGAACGGCTATTCGGCAAAGGACATCATCCGCCTGAACCTGATTCCGCCGGGCTTGCAGGATGAGCCACAGGCATTCTTCGGTTATGTCGCACCGCGGGACCATATCATCAATCGCATGGCGGACCACGCGACCGGAATCTGGCGGGAAGATGTGACGGGCCGAGAACCAGAGGGGCTGGACGTGCTGACCTCGGTCGAGTACGGACGATTGCTGGAGCTCTATCTGGGTCTGTCCGCGGGAGAGGTCGAGGGCGCCCTGCGCCGGATGCTGCGTGGGGGCGATAACGAGCTGGCTCTACAGATTGCCGTGGCGGCAGAGGCGCGGTACCCGAACAGGGATGAGATCACACGCTTGAAGGAACAGGCCGCGGATCGCCTGCGAAGCGCGGGTCAGTACTTCGATCCCTTCAAGTTCGTGACCTACACGGAACTGATCGGCAAAGAGCACAAGGCCATCCCGGACTAGCAGGCTGCTGAAAAACTCCGTTTTTCGGCTGTCTGTGTCGCGGCATAGGATGTGCCGCCATTTTCGATGGCTGTAAGCCATTGAGAATGTGAGGCACCTGAGAATCACACTTCTCAGGTGACGTTGCTGAAAAAGCCACTGAGGGCTTTTTCAGCATCCTGCTGGTGACCTGTAACAGTGCTACCCGATGGGTGGGCGGTGGTGGTGCACGGCTAGCCTGTCCTCGAGCGCACGGGCGAGGGCCAGGATCTTGCCCTCTTCGAAGAGCCGGCCGTGAAAGGCCACGTTCTGTGTGATCGTGTGCATCTCGCCATCGGGATCGTCCGGAACGAGTCCCTGGCTCCGAGTGGGGCTCCTGTCCAGTCCTGCCCGCAGGGTGATGCCGGGGTGTCCGGTGTAGTTCATCGCCATGAGCAGCTCGAAAGAGCCGTAGGTCGGGGCGAACAGAGCATCCACCTGCTCGTAGATCTTGTGAAACTCGTGCATCAGGTGCCGCCGGAGACGTTCGGCCTGCAGGTAATCGACAGCGGAGAGCAACCGGGCCTGCCGCCAGACGTTGGGCCATCTATCTTGAGGCAGTAGCTCATCGCTTCCGTCGAGCGTCAGTCCCTCGTAGATTGTGGCCGCCTCGACGAACAGGTTTGTGATCAAGGCCCGGTAAGGAAACTCGGGAAGCTCCACTTCGACCAGTTGCACTCCAAGGTCACGGAGCGCATCGAGGGCCTCACGGTGGGCCGTGCTGACCGGCGTTGTCGCGCCGGGCAGAGAACCGACCTGGCGGAACCAGTCCTCGGAATAGCCGACTCGCATTGCGCCGAGATCCAGCCGCGAATCGTATTCGAATCCCATATCGATTGAGGTCGCCGACGTCGAGTCCGGACCGTTGATCGCGGCCAGCACCAGGGCGGCATCCTCCACTCTACGGGTTAGAGGGCCGATGCGATCGAGGCTCGGTGTCAGGGGCATGGCGCCGGCGGTGGGAACGCGTCCGAACGTCGCCCGGAGGCCGACCAGTCCGCACCGGTCGGCTGGGTTTAGGATCGAACCGAGACTGTCGGTTCCGATCGAAAACGAGCACAGAGCGGCTGCGGTCGCCGATCCCGGCCCGGCGCTGGAACCCCCGGAATGCTCCGCGACGTTCCAGGGATTGCGGACAACTCCTCCGTACCAGCTGTAACCGTACGCCAGAGTGGCCGTGGCCAGCTTCCCGAGCAGGACCGCCCCCGCGTCGCGCAGCATCGTCACGATCGTGGCGTCCTGATCCGGAACGCGATCCCGGTACGGGATTGCGCCCCAGGTCGTGGCGACGCCCGCGGTGTCGAAGCAGTCCTTGATCCCATACGGGATGCCGTGCAGCTCGCCCCGGTATCGGCCGTCGGCCAGTTCTCGATCCGATTCGTCAGCCTGACTCAGAGCCAGATCCCTGGCGACAGTGATGTAGCAATAGAGCTCGGGCGCAATTCGCTCGATCCTGGACAGGTAGATCTCGGTCAGCCTCCGGCTCGTGATCTGTCCAATCCGTATCCAGTGCGCCTGAGATCGAACCGAGGCGTAGGCAACATCCGCCTCACTGTCTGGCAGCGGGGTCGGCTCTTCGGCGGCCAGCTCGAGGTGGTTCTCCTGCGTCGCATAAGACACACCCGGCAGCCGCGGGTCGAAGGTGATTGCCGGCTGAAGATTCAGCTCGCGCGGAACGTCCCGGAGCTGTTTGACCTGATCCACCTGGTTGCCTATCGACTGGACGATCTGCTCGCGTTCGTCGGCGGTGTAGGTGAGGCCGTGTATCTTCTCGGCTTCCGCGATCGTCTGCTGTGTGATACCACCGGTCCCCTGTGGCACAGGAGGTCCCGACTCGGGTGAAACCAACCCCACTTCGGCGAGCGGATCACCCGTGGCCAGTACGGCCGAACTCGCCAGGAAGGTCCGTCTGGACGTCGTTGACGCCGATTCCACCTTGGTGTCGCTATTGGTTTTCTCTTCGTCCATGGCTCAACCTCCATGTGTAGGTGGGCTCTGTGAGCGCACAACGTTTCGATTCGAAGAATGTGCGGTCATAGACCGCACCTACACCTCCCGTGACGCGAAAACCCAGAGTCGTAGTGTAGGTGCGCTCTATGAGCGCACAACGTTTCGGTTCGGAGAATGTGCGGTCATAGACCGCACCTACACCAGAACTAGTTCATTCGGGCGTCGACGTACCGCCCACCGATGAAATGAGTGAAGTAGACCTCGACCAGGGGATGTTCGACAGGGTGTCCGGTGTCATCTGCTTCGAGGTGTCGATCGGCCACGTAGGTCTGATGACTGGCCCCGTGTGGCAATACGTGATACCAGGGTCGGTCCCTGGGCGGTCTGGAACGCGCAACCGTTTCGTACCATTCGTCGGTTCCCTGGAATTGTGGATCAGCGCCTATGACGACGCCGCGGTAGTCGAATAGTTTGTGTTGAACGACCTCGCCGATCGAAAAGCGGACCCGCGGCGTTGTCTCCGGTTCACTCATTGTTTGCCAGGTTGCATCGTTCGGTCAAACTTGGAATCTCGCTAAATACTAAGGGGGGTGGGAGTGGGCGTCAATCAAACTGTATACCTGGACGGATCCCCATTCCATGCAGCTATCCCGATCTCGATGCCGATCGCCCCATACACCTGAAACGCCATCCCCGCCGTTCTGTCTATCTGTTCGATCGGGCATCGGATACGGTCAGTCTACATCGCGCGAAGAAGCCGGGACAGAGGCACATTCGTCTGTGCACCGGCGGATCGCACGGCACACTTCTCACTTCCGGCCGGCCGGGGGACCGGGAGGCCAGACCATATCGAAACGCCTGGACCTGGCCGGATGAGTTTGCTTGAACCGCCCTTGTTTATCTCGCGACCTGCGGCGCCGTGTCAGCGCAATCTGGAACACTTCACCCACTTCTTCTACCAGGTGGATTCGCACCTTCGATCGCACCTCGGAGGGCAGTTCCGCCACATCCCTTTCGTTGGCCTTAGGGAGGATGACGTCGCGGATTCCCGCACGATGCGCGGCGAGGACTTTCTCGAGAATGCCTCCCACCGGCAGGACTCGGCCCAGGAGCGAAATCTCGCCGGTCATCGCGACATCGGATGGAACGCCACGCCCGGCCAGCAGCGATGCGAGCGCCGTTGCAACGGCGATGCCCGCCGACGGACCGTCCTTCGGGATGGCGCCTTCTGGAAAATGGACATGGAGGTCGCTCTCGCCGAGGATGTCGACTGGAATCTCCAATTCCGCGGCGCGCGACCGGACATAGGACAGGGCGGCCTGGACCGATTCCTGCATCACTTCCCCGAGCAGGCCGGTCGTGGTGATGTTCCCCCTACCCGGCATCAACAACGCTTCAACCGGCAACAGGTCCCGCCGTAGCCCGTCCAGGCGAGCCCGTTGACGGCGCCCAGAAGGGGCGCACGGTCGGTCCCCGCCGTAGCCCGTCCAGGCGAGCCCGTTGACGGCGCCCAGAAGGGGCGCACGGTCGGTCTGGTCTGAAACATAAGGTGGCGGTCCAAGGTATTCCTCGAGGTTCCGGCAACTGATCGAGACACGCTTTGTACCGCTCATCGTGATCTGCAAACCGGCCCGGCGGCAAACCGTCTCCAGGCGGGTCGCCAACTCGCCCACCCCCGCTTCCCGTGTGTAGTCGGAAATGATCTCCGATATTGCGGCGGGAGTGATGCGGATGCCGCGGCCCTTGAGCCCATGCTTCTCGACGACGTGGGGCCAGACGTTTTCCTTCACGATCGCGAGCTTGACCAGATCCGAGTAGCCGGACAGCGTGATGATGTCCACGCAATGCCAGAGTGGCTCGGGAATCTCGTCTTCGACGTTGGCCGTGATGACGAACAAAGCACCGGACAGATCGAACGGGACCCCGAGATAGTAGTCGAGGAAGCGGCTGTTGCGGGCCGGATCCAGGGCGTCGAGCATCGCGGGCGCCAGGCCCTGCGCCAGCCTCTCGATGTCGTCGATGAGGACAACGGGGTTCGATACACCGCACTGTTGCACGCCGTCGAGCAGCCGGCCGGGCTGGGCGCCGACTTCCCGCCGGGGTTTCCCGCGGATCTGACTCTCTTCATAGATTGCGCCAGTCGGGATTCGCACCAGCGGTCGTCCCAGGATCTCCGCCAACGTTCGTGCGAGACTCGTCCGGCCGGTGCCCGGAGGGCCGACTATCGCCAGCAGGGGAAGCGTTCCGCCTCCCAGTTTCCGGGCGGCGAGGAACTCCAGCAGGCGTGTTCGAGCGCCACCGATCCCGAAATGGCTCTTCTTCAGCAGACGGCGCGCGCGGACCAGGTCGATGTGTTCTTCGGCCGTTTTCTGCCAGGGGAGGGATAGGACCCAGTCGACGAACGCCCTGATGGCAGCGCCTTCCAGCACGCGGACAGCGCTGTCGCGTAGCCGGTCGATCTCGCGATTCGCCGCTTCCGCAGCGGCCGACGGAAGGCTTCCTGACTCAACCTTGCCGGCCAGTTCGGCGATTTCGTCTTCGACGGGAGACAACTCCGCCAGCTCCTGACGGATGACTTCGAGCTGCTCGGTCAGCAATTCCTGCCGGCGCGACCGGTCGATGGATGTTTCGGCTTTGACCTCAACCTCACGGGCGAGTTGGGCACGGTGGATCTCGTGACGGAGCAGTTCGCCGACCAGTTCGAGCCGTTCCCGGACATCGAGGGCCTCCAGCACCCGGCGCCTGTCGGCCTGGGACAACTGGACCATTTCGGCAACGAGGTCCCCCGCCCGGGACGGGTTGTCCAGGTTGAGGCGAATGATCCGGACGAGTTCGTCGGAGTAGCGTTCGTCGACACCGACAAGACTTTCCAACTGGCCGACGATCTCGTCGAGGAGCTCAGTCGGTGCCGGGGCTTCACGTCTCCGGCGAATGCGGTCATCGACGCGGACCCGAAAGTAGGGCTTCGAGCCCAGGACACGGGAGAACCGAACGCGTTCGAGCCCTTGAAGGACGAGTTGTACCTGCCCTCCCTCCAGCTTCATCCGGCTCACGACGCGGCAGGCCACACCGGTCCGTCCCAGGTTGGCCGCGTTGTACGCGCCTTCGGAATCCAGGAAGACACCCGCCGCGATGATAGCGTCCGGGCTGGAAAGCTTTCCGAGGAGCGACAGGTTCGGTTTCGTCGAGATCTGAACCGAAGCGACCTGCTCGGGAAACAACACGGTGCTCTTGAGGATCAGGACGGGTACGGTCGATGGGAGTTGCACTCGTGGTTCTGTTTTCTTCGGCATCTGAGGAAATCCGCCGGGTTGCCGACATTGTAGCTGTCCCGGGTGTCTGCGCCAACTAGTGGCCTGTGCGGCCTTCCAGGAAAGCGGCGTGTTATAAAGGTGTGTCGGGAAGAGCTGATGATCTACGACATTTCGGTACCCATCCGCAACTCGATGCACGTGTGGCCTTCCGACCCTCCGGTCCAGCTCGAATCGCACAGTCATCTGGCTCGGGACGAATCCCACACGATTCTCGTGACGTCGATCAACTGCGGCTCCCACACCGGAACTCACCTGGACGCTCCATCCCACATGGTCGAAGGAGGCAAGACTCTCAGCGACGTGCCGCTGGAACAGCTCGTGGGCCCGGCGCGGGTCGTGGAGGTCGGCGGGGTGCGCTCGATCAGGAAAGAAGATTTGGACGAGCTGTCGTGGGAAGGTGTCGAGCGTGTGCTCTTCAAGACCGACAACTCTTCGCACTGGCAGGATGACCGGTTCTACGAGGAATTCGTGTACCTCGAACCGGAGGCCGCGCAGGTTCTCGCCGATCAGGGTGTGCGCCTCGTCGGCATCGACTATCTTTCGATCGACCGCTATCGCTCCGAATCGCATCCGACCCATTTCGTGCTGCTCGCGAAGTCCATCGTCATCCTCGAGGGCTTGAACCTGGAAGGTGTCCCGGCCGGGGATTACCAGCTGGTGGCGCTTCCCATCAAGCTCCAGCAGGGTGACGGCGCCCCGGTTCGGGCGATACTCATGAACCGATCGCAACGTTAAGCAAGGATTCCAGACGCATCATGCAGATCAAGCAGCTCAAGGCCAGAGAGGTTCTCGATTCCCGCGGCAACCCCACCATCGAAGTCGACTGCATCCTCCAGAACGGTGCAGCCGGACGCGCGATCGTACCGTCCGGAGCCTCGACCGGAGAGCACGAGGCGCTGGAGCTGCGGGACGGTGATGCGAAGCGCTATTTCGGCAAAGGCGTGCGGCAGGCGGTCGAACACGTCAACGAACAGCTTTCGCCCACCCTGGCGGGGGAAGACGCCACGATGCAGTCGCGCATCGACCAGATCATGCTGAGCATGGACGGCACGAAGAACAAGGCCAAGCTCGGAGCGAACGCGATCCTCGGGGTTTCGATGGCCGTCGCCAGGGCGGCCGCGCAGGCGCACGGCCTGCCTCTCTACCGCTACATCGGCGGCATCCAGGCCCAGACGCTCCCCGTACCGATGATGAACATCGTCAACGGGGGCGCCCACGCAGACAACAGCGTCGACTTCCAGGAGTTCATGATCATGCCGACCGGCGCGTCGGGTTTCAGCGACGCGTTGCGGATGGGAGCCGAGATCTTTCACACGCTGAAGAAGATATTGAAGGAAGCGGGGCATTCTACCGCCGTCGGTGACGAAGGAGGGTTCGCTCCGGATCTCGGGAAGGACGAGGAAGCGATCGAACTCATTCTGAAAGCCATCGAGAAGGCCGGCTACACACCGGGTGAGCAGGTGGGCATCGCTCTGGATACGGCGTCCAGCGAGCTTTTCAACGACGGGAAGTACGTCTTCAAGAAATCAGATGGGTCGCAAAAGACCTCCGAGGAAATGGTCGAATTGTTCTCAGGCTGGGTCGAGCGATACCCGATCCTTTCGATCGAAGACGGCCTCGCCGAGGACGACTGGGACGGCTGGGCCCTGCTGACCCGCGAGTTGGGCGAAAAGGTGCAGCTCGTGGGAGACGACCTGTTCGTCACGAGTACCGAAAGACTTGCCCATGGCATGGGGTCGGGCGTGGCCAACGCGATCCTGATCAAGATCAACCAGATCGGGACGCTGACCGAAACCATGGATGCCATCGAAATGGCCAACCGCGCCGGGTATGGCGTCGTCATCTCCCATCGCTCGGGCGAATCGGAAGACACGTTCATTGCCGACCTGGCCGTCGCCACCAATGCCGGGCAGATCAAGACCGGCTCGCTGTCGCGAACCGATCGCATCGCGAAATACAACCAGCTGCTGCGCATCGAAGAAGAAATCGGGGGAGGGGCGGTGTACCCGGGACGCAATGCGCTCCCTGTTTGAGGAGCGTAGGCCGTTGACGACCCCACCCGGGTCGGTGTAGGTGCGGTCTATGACCGCACAACGCTCACCAGGAATGTGTCCATCCACAAAGGGGCGTGGGGGGACCGGACCAGCTGTCTTTCTCTGGAGCGTGGCCGGAATGCCCAGACGTAATCGAACTCTCTAGGTCCGAACTGAGGGGGACGGTGGGCCCGACGCTAAGGAATGGTCACGCTCATAGAGCGCACCTACACCTGATCCCGAAGTTTCGCTTGTCTCAGACGCCGAAACCGAAACCTCTGCGCCAATAGGGTGTCCATGGAAACCATCAGCGTTCGCGAAGCCCGACGGCTGGCTCTGGCGCGCGCCGGGCTTCTGAAGCCGGAATGGACCGGGTTCCCGAAACGCGTCCGCGGGCGCGGCAAACGCACTCGTGAGGCCATCGACACCGTCATAAACCGGTTCGGCTACCTCCAACTCGACACGGTCTCGATCGCCGGCGCGCGAAGCCACGCGATCGTCCTTCTCTCCCGCCTCGAAGGGCTCGACCCCGCACTCGGCGAGGAGCTACTCCATCCCGGTTGCTCCCTGTTCGAGTACTGGGGCCACGAAGCATGCTGGATGCCCCTAGAACTCTACCCCGCTTTCGATTTTCGTCGCCGCGACTACCGTCACCATCCCTGGTGGGGCGATCTTCTCGGCCAACACCCCGACGTCGCACGTAAACTCCGCCGCCGTGTCCGCGAAGAAGGCCCGATACGCTCAGTCAACATGGAGGGAGCGGGCAGCCGCGGATGGTGGGATTTGAAGGTCGCCAAAAAGGTAGCCACCGCGCTGTGGTCGAGCGGCGAGTTCGCAATTCGGGAAAGGAAGAACTTCCAGCGCACCTACGATTTCGCCGATCGGGTCATCCCTGAAGACATCCGCAACCGCAAGCTCACCAAGGCGCAAAGCCTGGACGCGCTACTGTTGAAGGCGCTCGACGGCCACGGCTGGGCGACGACAGGAACGTTGTCGTCTACGTGGAGACTGGCCAATCGCAAGCCGGAGATCGCGTCGTCGCTCAAGAGGCTGGCCGACAAGCGTCACGTGGTGCCATGCAAGCTGGAAAATCCGGACGGACGTCCAACTGCGGGATGGATTCGACCAGACGACCTGAAACTTGCCGCCCGACTGGACGGCGTGAGGCCGCGAAAAGATAGGGGCGTTCTCCTCTCACCGTTCGATCCACTCCTCTGGGACCGCGCGCGCGTGAAACGCCTCTTCGGATTCGACCAGATCCTGGAGATATTCAAACCGGGGCCAAAACGCATCTACGGCTACTACTGTATGCCGGTCCTCGCCGGTGAGCGCCTGGTGTCCCGGTATGACTTCAAAGCCGACCGGAAGAAGGGGACGCTCAACGCCCTGTCGTGCCACCTCGAAGATGGAGGAACGGCCGACAAAGAGGCGACCCGGACCGCCCTGTCCCGCTACTCGAATGCTCTCGGGCTGAAGCCCGAATAGCGCGACCCTGAGGCAGACTCGCAGAGCCTACCAAACGGTCTCGTGTTCGACACTTTCGCGACTGAATCCTCCTGATTAAGTGCGACTTCTCTGCAGCTCGGCGCGTCGACAATGCCATTTGGCGATGGCGGTGGACTTGCATATCCCTTCGATGCGGAAACCAGTTGGAAATAGCACGATGTTCGTGTAACACTATTCTCGTGCTATGAAGAATGTGACGATCACGCTTGATGAGGAAGTGGCGCGCTGGGCCCGAATCTGGGCTGCCGAACGAGATACCAGCGTCTCTCAGTTCGTAGGCCAGCTCCTGAAGGAACGAATGCTCCAGGAGAAAGGCTACCAGGACGCTATGAAACAGTACCTGTCCAGGAAACCAAGAGCCCTAAAGGCCAAGGGACGTCCCTATCCCTCCCGTGACGAGCTCCATGACCGAAAGAATCTTCGTTGATACGAACGTCCTCGTCTACACCCGCGATTCTTCCGAAAAGCCAAAGCAGCGAAGAGCCGACGAATGGATGAAGCGGCTGTGGGCCACCGGTAGCGGAAGGCTGAGCGTTCAGGTGCTGCAAGAGTTCTACGTCACCGTAACTCAAAAGCTCAAGCCGGGAATGACTCAGGCGGCTGCACGTGAGGATGTCCGGAACCTGTCGAAGTGGCAACCCGTCGGATCTGACCCCAGTCTACTGGAGTTGGCCTGGAGCGTGCAGGATCAGCACAGAGTGAACTGGTGGGACTCGCTGATCCTGGCCGCCGCACTGCAGAGCAACTGCCAACACGTCTTGACTGAGGATTTGGCAGACGGCACCGAATTCGATGACGTGACGATCATCGATCCCTTTCGGCACGAACCCGCATCGATAATCACGGGCTGAGTCTCTCCAGAATGGAGGCTCGGGATCTCATGGGACCGTCCTAAGCGCCGAAGCTCTTTTCCACAACCGCGGATCCAACCGAATCACCAAAGGCGTTGACGGCCGTCCGGAAACGGTCCAGCAACCAGTCCACCGAGAGAATCAGGCCGATGTATTCGACAGGGAGTCCAACGGCGTTCAGGACGATGATCATCGTGACGAGCCCGGCTTCCGGAATGCCGGCCGCACCGATCGCTGCGAGCGTGGCGGTAACCGCGACCACCAGCTGTTGCAGAAGACCCAGCTCAAAGCCAATGGCCTGGGCAATGAAAATGGCTGCCGCCGCCTCATAGAGCGCCGTTCCATCCATGTTGATCGTCGCGCCCAGCGGTAGGACGAAATCGGTCGATCGTTTAGACACTCCGGCCTTCGTCACGGCACACTCCATCGTTACTGGAAGGGTCGCCGTCGAGCTCGCCGTCGAGAACGCGGTCAGCAGGGCCTGAGACATTTGATACATGAAGCGGAAAGGGTTTCTCTTCGTGAACACCCAGAGTATGAGTGGCAGGGTGATAAAGGCGTGCACGGCCAGGCCCGCCAGGACGGTCGCAAAATAAGCCCCGGTCTGACGAAGAACTTCCATCAGGTTCCCTTCCGCCTGCGCCTCTCCGAACCGGGCGGTTACCAGACAGAAGATGCCTATCGGAGCCAGTTTCATCAGCAACAGGATGAACGAAAGCAGCGCATCGTTAACTTGGACGATCATCTGATTGATCGCCTCGACACGCCTACCCATTGTGGTCAGCATGCCGGCGAAGATGATGGCAAAGACGATCAGGGGCAGCAGGTTGGTCTCTGCGGCCGACGAGATAAGGTTGTCCGTGAAGAGCATCAAGAGCAGATTCCGCAGGATCGTCCCAAGCGTCGCATCTTCCTGAGTGGCGGCAATCCCCTCGCCCTCGGTCGCCATCGCGTCAAGAGTCGCCTGATCGATGGCTCCGACACCGGGCCTGATCAAGTTGACCATGATCAGGCCGACGATGACGGCCATGACCGTGGTCGTCAGGTAGTAGGTCACGGCGAAACCACCTGGACGTCCCAGTTTGCGGATATCACCGAGGCCGATGATCCCGCTCATGACGCTCGCCATCACGAGCGGTACGACCATCATCGTCAGGAGCCGGAGAAAGATCTGGCCACCGACTTCGAAGCCCATTGCGAGGTGAGGACGAATGAGGGCTAGGATTACCGCCGCCACGATGGCGATGAAGATGTAGAGGGTTAGGTGACTCTTTGTCGGTTCGGTAGCTGCTGTTTCATCCGTCATCAACGTTTCTCCAACCCTTCCCACAGAGATCGAACTGATTCCGACACTCCCGCGAACGCTCTAGAACAACCCCGACTGCGGCGACTGTTTGAACTCGATCCCCAGGTGTTTGTAGGCGAGCTTTGTGGCCACCCGGCCGCGGGGGGTCCGCTGCAGGAAGCCGATCTGTAGCAGGAAGGGTTCGTAGATATCTTCGATCGCATCGACTTCTTCGCTCAGAACAGCCGCGATCGTGTTCACGCCGACGGGCCCGCCGTCGAACTTCTCGATGATCGCGCGCAGGAGACGGCGGTCGGTTTCATCGAAGCCATGCTCGTCGACGTCGAGCAGGCGGAGGGCGTCCCGAGCGATTTCCGGTGTGATATTGCCGTCGGCGCGCACTTCGGCGAAATCCCGCGTACGCTTCAGCAGCCGGTTTGCGATACGTGGCGTCCCGCGGGCACGGCGTGCGATTTCGCGCGCACCTTCCTCGGTGATCGGTGCGTTGAGGATGTCGGCCGATCGACGGATGATGATTTCGAGATCTTCCTGCGTGTAGAAGTCCAAGCGGTGAACGATCCCGAAGCGCGAGCGCAGCGGCGCCGTGATGAGACCGATGCGTGTTGTCGCGCCGATAAGCGTGAATCGGTTGAGATCCAGCCGATGTGTCCGGGCGCTCGGTCCCTGGCCGATGATGATGTCGAGCTTGTAGTCCTCCATCGCGGGATAGAGAATTTCCTCGATACTGGGCTGAAGCCGGTGGATCTCGTCGATGAAGAAGATGTCGGAGCCCTCGAGGTTCGTCAGGATCGCCGTGAGATCGCCTTTGATCTGAATCAGCGGGCCGGCGGAGGGGCGAAAGTGGGCTCCCATCTCGTTGGCGATGACCGATGCGAGCGTGGTCTTGCCCAGGCCCGGAGGACCGTAGAGAAGGATGTGATCCAGCGGTTCACCTCGCTTGCGTGCCGCACCTATCGATACCTCGAGGTTTTCCTTGACCAGCGCCTGGCCGATGTATTCGTTCAGCGTTTTGGGACGCAGCGACAGTTCGAACGGAATCTCTTCCTCGGTCGCGGCCCCGGTAACGATCCTCTCCGCCATCTTATCCCTTGGTCAGAATCTTAAGCGTACGCTTGAACAGTTCGTCGAAACCCGGATCAGCGCCGCCGTCGAGCGCTCGCCTGATCGCAGCCTCGATCATGCCCCGGTTGTAGCCCAGGTTGTCCATCGCCGAGATCACGTCGGTTTCGCTGTCGCTTCGATCCGATTCGTCGACGACGAACTCGCGCAGCTTATCCTTCAGCTCCAGGAGGATTCGCTCGGCGGTCTTCTTGCCGACACCCGGTATCGTGGTCAGGCGGGCCAGATCACTTTTCTTGATTGACGTGATCAGGTCCTCGACTGAACTACCCGAGAGGATCGTCAACGCCAGGCGTGGTCCGATGCCGGAAATGCCGGTTAACCGTTCGAAGATCGCCTTTTCCAGGCGGGTGGCGAAGCCGTAGAGCTGGATAACGTCTTCCCGGACGTGCGTGTAGATGTCGAGGGTGACATCGGAACCAGACTCGGGCGCGGCCGAGTAAGTGGGCATCGCGATGAAGACCTCGTACCCGACGCCGTTGACATCGACCAGCATCTGCCCCGGTGTCTTCTCGAGCAGTTTCCCGTGCAGCCGGGCGATCACGTGAAATCCACGGCGTCGATCACGCCGACTACCGCCGCGTCGATCGGAGCCATCGTCCGTCCGACCGTCGCAGCGGCCGACCAGCCTTCCTGGACGATGAGCACGCGGTCACCGACTCCTGCATCGACGCCATCGAGTGCCAGCAGGGTCTTCCCGGCTTCTTCACCGCCGAGGTCGAGCGGTTGAATGAGAAGGATCTTACGACCGTGATGGCTCGGTTCCTTCTGTGTCGCCACTACGTTCCCGACGACTCTCGCGATGATCATAGATATTGTCCACGATGCCGACGATCGTCGCATCGGAAGGAACTTCTTCGGGCGAGAACGCGAATGAGGCTTCGCGCCCCCTGCAGACGTAAACTCTCTCGCCGGCCCCGGCGCCGACAGCATCGATTGCGACCACGGACCCTCCGTCCGAGTCGCGTCGCACGAGCAGCAGTTTCTTACCTTCGAGAGTTTCGTTCTTGGCTGTGGAGACGACGCGGCCGATGACTTGTCCCAGATACATCAGCGAGTACCTCAGTCTTGATAGACTTCGTCGACAATCCCGACGACAGCCGCGTCCACGGGCGTGTCTTTACAACCGGACGCCATCCGTGCGGAACTGCCCTGGACGACGAGGACTTTTTCATGGAAGCCGGCGGAGACAGTGTCAACAGCGACGAGGTATGTGTTCTCATCGTCGCCATCGGGATTCAAGGGACGGCATATCAGCAGCTTTTTGCCTTCCAGGCGCGGATCCTTGCGTGTCGCAACAACCGTGCCTATGATCCTGGCCAGCTGCATTTTGCCTAGCTACTCGCCTTGCCTATCGGGAACACATCCTCGAGGTTCGAGTGCGGGCGCGGGATCACGTGAACGCTGATGAGTTCACCGACCCGTCGCGCTGCCGCAGCACCGGCATCGGTCGCAGCCTTGACCGCGGCAACGTCTCCCCGGACCATGGCGGTGACGTAGCCGGACCCGATCTTTTCCCACCCCATCAGGCTGACCTTGGCTGCTTTCACCATCGCGTCGGAAGCTTCGATCAGCGACACCAGACCTCGTGTCTCGATCATGCCTAGAGCTTCACCAATCTGTTCTCCCTCTTGTGCCATTCAATGCTCCTTGATTTAGAAACCGGCGGGACGCCGGTGAGCGCCCGATTTGCGCGGTCCACAGACCGCTCGTTCAATTCTGTTTCTCCAAACTCGAAACGACCTGATGGACCAGATCGATCAGTTCATCCCTAGTGAGAGAGATCGTCTCCGATCTTCCGTCGGTCACTGGACACATCGGGTCCTTCGGACGCGCCTCGTCAGAGGTCTCCAGGCCGAAGTAGGCCTGTCTCTGAACCCAAAGCTTTTCGACGTCATCGGCTGAGAGCAGTTGCTCCTTACCCAGGATCCGCGTGCAGATGGAAATCTTGGCGAAATGTTCGACCGTATCCATCCGGTTGTAGGCATCCATGAGGTTGGATCCGTACGTGACGACGCCGTGGTTCGCCATCAGCAGTGCGTCGTAGTTGGAGACGTAGGGCCTCAGCCTGTCGGTCAGTTCCGGCGTACCCGGCGTCCCGTATTCGGCAACCGGGATGCAGCCCAGAGCCAGTACGACCTCAGAAATCAACGCCTTGTTCAACGGGATACCCGCCGCCGCATACGCCGTCGCGGCGGGCGGGTGGCAGTGCACGACAGCGTTGACGTCAGGCCGCAGCTCGTAGACGAGCAGGTGCATCGCGATCTCACTCGACGCCTTCCGCTCGCCACGGACAGCCCGCCCCTGCAGGTCGACGACGACCGAGTCCTCCGGCCGGACGAAACCCTTGTTGATCATCGTCGGCGTACAAATGATCTCGCCATCGGAAAGTCGCGCGCTGAGGTTGCCGTCCGTCGACGCCAGGTACCCTTTCTGGTACGTCAGACGGGAAAAATCGGCGATCTCCTGCCGCAGTTGATCTTCAGAAGGCATTCACGAGGCCCGGTTGCTCGAGGTCCAAACAGATACAAGAATCCCGCCGAAACGTGCAAATTTTGCGCCAGATGGGCGGGGGGTTCGCGTCTGGGAAGCCGCAATTCTACTACAGAAGTGGGAGGTTATCAGTAGTCAGTAGTCGGTAGTCGGTAGTCAGTAAGAGTCAGTTAGGGAAGTGTAGGTGCGCTCTATGAGCGCACATGAATCTTCCACGAAGACGTGCGGTCACAGACCATTGCTGTCCAAAACAATCCGAAAACGCGTTTTGGACGGAGTTAACCACCTTTGTTATCAACATCGCAGTCAAGATCCAGAATTGAGGTCTCTGTCGGCGTTCCCAGCCTGTCCAAGATATCCGCCCGCCATGCTCGACCTCAATTCCAGCCCGGAACCGCCCCGAGAGGCTTGTTGGAACCGGTTTGGGAGTACGTAGCATAGGGCTGCCGTTTCTCAGGGGGTCGTAGCCTGTCCAAAACGGGAACCAGCAAAAAGCTATTTTGGACAGGAATGGTCACAGACCGCACCTACAATCACTGGTCACTTGTCACTTCTTACTACTTCGCAATCTCCAAGGACGCGTATCTGGCGATCATCTTTTTCAGGCCGTAGTTGCTGAAGCTGATCGTGAGCTTCGTATCGGCGCCGCTGCCTTCGGTCCGCAGGATGGTGCCGAAACCGTACTTGGGATGTCTCACGCGGGTCCCGAGCGAGTACGGGTTGGCTTTGCCGCGGGAGCGGGCCTTCCCCCCGCCCCGCCGCCCCGCCGAATCGAGAAAATTCCGGACGGCATCGGGTGTGTTGTAGGTTGTCCCGGCATAGTCCACCCGCTCGCGGGACTGAGACGTGGCAAGGCGTGAATCTTCGAGCCCGTCTACCAGGTGCGGTGGAATCTCACGCAGAAAGCGAGACACCTCCGATACCAACGGTTCCATCGTCCCGAATGTCCGCCTGTAGCGGGAGGAGGTCAGGTAGAGCTGGGCTTCCGCCCGGGTCATCCCGACATAGAACAGCCGTCGCTCCTCCTCGAGCGACGCCGTCTCGTTGATCGATCGATTGTGAGGGAAAAGCCCGTCTTCCATCCCTATGATGAACACCACGGGGAATTCCAAACCCTTCGCCGTGTGCAGGGTCATCAGTGTGACCGGCGCCCTTTCGTCGTAGTCGTCCTGATCGGACACCAGGGCGGCGTTGTCCAGGAAGGTCCGCAGGCTCTCGCCCCGCTCTTCACTTTCCTCGGCGGCGTTCAGCAGTTCCCGAAGGTTATCGATGCGGGTCAGAGCCTCTTCGGTCCCCTCCTGCTGCAGAACATCTGTATATCGTGTCTTGTCGATGACCCTCTGAATCAGGTCGGCGCCGGAGTGCTCGTCTGCCGTTCGGACGAAACCGTCCATCAGCTCTCGAAAGTGCCCCAGTGCCCGCAACGACCGCAGTGGCAGCGTCGCCTCGTCCAGTGCGACACCGAGCGCATCCCACAGCGAGCTTTCGCGATCCGCCGCCAGATCCATCAGGGCATCGATCGTCGTCTTTCCGATACCGCGTGAAGGCGTGTTGATGATCCGCAGCAGGTGGACGGAATCGTGAGGATTGAGGGCGGCGGTCAAGTAGCTGATCATGTCCTTGATTTCAGCTCGCTCGTAGAAACTGAAGCCGCCGACCACCCGGTATGGGATGTCGAACCGCCGGAACACTTCTTCCAGGATGCGTGACAGAAAGTTCGTACGGTACAAGACCGCGATGCGCGTGTCGGTTCGCTTGCGACGATGATCCGCCACCTTCTGCGCGACGAAAGCGGCCTCCTGGTCCGGGTCGGCCGCTTCGAAATAGGTGATCCGCTCACCCGGGTCGTTTTTTGTCCAGAGCTCTTTGCCCTTGCGCATTTCGTTGTTGGCAACGACGGCGCTGGCGCCCGCGAGTATCGTCTTCGTCGAGCGGTAGTTCTGCTCCAACCGAACGATCCGGGCGTTCGGGTAGTCCTTCTCGAACGAAAGGATGTTCTGGATATCGGCGCCGCGCCAGCTGTAGATCGACTGATCTTCGTCGCCAACGACGCACACGTTGCCGTGTGAGCGCGAGAGGTGCCGGATCAGCATGTACTGCGTGCGGTTCGTGTCCTGGTATTCGTCCACCATGACGTGGCGAAAACGCTGGCTGTATTTCTCAGCGATCTGGGGAGACTTCTCGAACAGAAGGACGGTTTTCCCGAGCAAATCGTCGAAGTCCAGCGCGTTCGCCTTCCTCAGGCGCTTCTCATACTCCGCATAGACGCTCGCCGTGTGCTCCCAGTCGGGTTGAAAGGCGTCGTCGGCCATCTCCTCCGGACTCGTGCGCTGGTTCTTGGCGCTGGAGATACGGGCCTGGATCACGCGGGCCGTCACCTCCTTGTCGTTGACGCCGAGCTCTTTCATCGCGGTCTTCACAACCTGGAGCTGATCGGCACTGTCGTAAATGGTGAACTCCCGGGTGTAGCCCAACGATTCGATCTCGCGACGGAGGAGGCGCACACACAGGGAGTGAAAAGTCGAGATCCAGGCGTCGGCTGAACGGGGCGCATGGAGCTGGTTCCGCACCCGCGTCTTCATCTGGTCGGCAGCTTTGTTCGTGAACGTGACGGCGAGTATCGATTCCGGCCGGACCCCCAGGTTTTCGATCAGGTGGACGATCCGGTAGGTAATGACACGGGTCTTCCCGCTCCCCGCACCCGCAAGGATGAGTATCGGCCCCTCGACAGCCTCCGCCGCCACCAACTGCTCCGGGTTCAAATGTTCCTTCAGATCAATCGACATGGCTTAGAAGACAATTTTAACCACGGAGGCGCTGAGGCACGGAGGGGACAATAAAGACTTTTCTCAAGAAATTGAAGTCGTCCGGAGGCACGGTCGAGTGAGCAATGAAATGACTGTTCTCCTCAGTGCCTTGGCGCCTCCGTGGTTATTCCCTACTCGACGGTGACGCTTTTGGCCAGGTTGCGAGGCTGGTCGACGTCGCACCCGCGTCGGATGGCGATCTCGTAAGCGAGCAACTGCAGGGGGACGACTTCCAGGATGGGCAGCAGGAAGTCGTTGGTCGCGGGCACCATCAGGGTGTGGTCGGATGCCTCCGCCACTTCCTCGTCGCCCTCGACGGCGACGGAGAGGATTATTCCGTCCCGGGATTTTACTTCACGGATGTTGTTCAGCACCTTCTCGTAGATCAGTCGTGATTCCTCGATACTCTCGTCCCTGGTCGCCACGAACACCACCGGCAGATTCTCGTCAATGAGCGCGTTCGGACCGTGCTTCATCTCGCCGGCGGGGTAGCCTTCAGCATGGATGTAGGAAATCTCCTTCAGCTTCAGAGCACCTTCGAGCGCAATCGGAAAATGTACACCCCGGCCTAGAAACAGGAAATCGTTCGACCGGGAAAAGGTGCGGGCGATCTTCTCGATCTTGGAGTCGAGCTTCAGGACTTCTTCCAGCTTGTGTGGCAGGGCAGCCAATTCCGACAACGCTACGCTGAGCCGCTCTTCAGAGATCGTCTCGTGGACCTTGCCCAGATGCAGTGCCAGCAGGTAGAGGGCCGCAAGCTGCGTGACGAACGCCTTCGTCGACGCCACTCCGATTTCCGGTCCGGCACGCGTATACAGAACACCGTCGGCGATCCGGGTCGTCATCGAACCGACGACATTCGTCACGGTCAGGATCTTCATGCCCATGTCGCGGATCTTCCGTTGTGCCGCAACCGTGTCGGCGGTCTCGCCGGACTGTGTGATGACGACATACAGCGTGCCTGGCTGCGGCACGGGGTTCCGATATCGGAACTCGCTGGCGTAGTCCACGTCGGCCGGGATGCGGGCCAGGGACTCGATCATGTACCTGGCGGCAAGGGCGGAATGCCAGCTGGTCCCGCACGCCAGGAGACAGACGCGCTCGAAACTCTTCCAGTCTTCGTCCCCGAACCCGACGTCGTCCAGCCGCGCTTCGTTGGAGTCCAGAGACAGGCGTCCGACGAGCGTTTCGCTGACGGCCGACGGCTGCTCGTAGATCTCCTTCTGCATGAAGTGCTTGTAACCGCCCTTCTCGGCCTGGATGGGATCCCAGGTGATCCGGTTGAAGTGCAGCTTGCGTTCTTTGCCGGAAAAATCCATCAAACGGATCCGATCCGGCTCGACGATGGCCAGTTCGCCGTCGTCGAGGAAGAGCAGATCACGCGTGTACGGCAGCAGGGCGGGGATGTCGGAAGCGACGAAGCCCTCACCGTCGACGCGCCCGACCACCGTCGGGGGCCCGTCCCTTCCGGTCACGATTTTGTACGGGTCGTCGGCCGAGATCACGGACAATGCAAACATGCCACGCAGCTCTTTCAGGGCTTCGAGTACGGCTGCTTCGAGGTTCCCGTCGAAATACTTCTCGACCAGGTGCGCGATGACCTCGGTATCGGTGTCCGTCGTGAATTCGTGGCCCTCCGAACTGAGCGTTCGTTTGATGGTGAGGTAGTTCTCGATGATGCCGTTGTGGACGACGACGACTCGGCCACTGCAGTCGCGGTGCGGATGGGCGTTCTCTTCTGTCGGGCGACCGTGCGTGGCCCAGCGTGTGTGTCCGAGTCCGTAGGTGCCACTCAGCGGCTCCTCGGCGAGAAGCGACTCCAGATTCGACAGCTTCCCGGAACAACGGCGCAGTTCCACTTCGCCGTCGTTGATCACGGCGATGCCGGCCGAATCGTAGCCTCGATACTCGAGGCTGCGGAGCCCGCTCAGCACGAGGGGAACGGCGTCGCGATTACCGATGTAGCCGAAAATTCCACACATGACAGGAGAATACCAGATTAGGTGTAGGGGCGGTCTATGACCGCACAACCGCTGGAGGGGAAAGAGTGTGCGGTCATAGACCGCACCTACAGGGCTATTTTTTCTTCCTCTTCTTCTTCCGTTCCCTGACCCAGCCTTCTTTCACGGCCTGGCGACCCCGCGCGATCGCGAGCGATTCGGGAGGGACGTCGTCGGTGATCGATGATCCCGCCGCCACATAGGCATCCTTTCCGACACGGACCGGGGCCATCAACTGGCTGTCGCTGCCGATAAATGCGCCGTCTTCGATCACGGTCGGGTTCTTGTCGACGCCGTCGTAGTTGCAGGTAATCGTGCCTGCGCCGACGTTGACCTTCTTGCCGATCGTCGCGTCACCCAGGTAGGTCAGGTGCATTGACTTGGTTCCTTCTCCCAAGGTGGATTTCTTGATTTCCACGAAGTTACCGACCTTGACCTGATTCTCGAGGACAACGCCCATCCTCAGGTGCGCGTAGGGTCCGATCTGGACGTCCTCGCTGATCTTCGAGTCGTTCACGACGCAGCCTTCGAGGATCGTCGAGCGGTTGCCGACCCGGGAATTCGTCAGACGGCTGAATGACCGCACCGTGACGTCCTCGCCAAGAACGGACCGGCCCTCGATGCAAACTGAAGGATGGATTACCGAGTCCGGCCCAATCTCCACGTCGGCATCGATCCATGCCGTGTCGGGGTCGACGATCGAAACGCCGGAAACCATCAGCTTTTCGCACTTTCGCCGGCGCATCAAGCCATCGATTCGCGCCAGTTCCTGCCGGGAGTTCACCCCGAGAACCTCCGAGGCTTCGTCGGCCTCGAAAGCCCCGAGACGATGTCCGTCACCGGCAAGAATGCCAACGACGTCGGTCAGATAGTACTCCTCCTGGTCGTTGTCGGTCCTGACGTGGTCGAGCGCGCCGAACAGGAGCGACGTATCGAAGACATAGATGCTGGAGTTGATCTCGCGTATAGACAGGACGTCCTCTCCGGCGTCCCGATGCTCGGTGATGGCTTCCACCGCCCCATCGGAGCGGCGGACGATCCTTCCGTACCCGGAAGGATCCGCAACGGTGGCCGTCAAGACGGAGCCTCCGAATCCACCTTCTCGATGAAAGTCGATAAACGCCCGCAGGGTCTCCGGCCGGATGAGAGGGACGTCTCCGGGAACGATGAGCAAATGCCCGCCACGCTTCACCAGCGACTCCCGTGCCGCCATCACGGCATGCCCCGTGCCGAGTTGATCCTTCTGTTCGACGAATTCAACTCCTTCAACGGACTCCCGAACCGCTGCAGCCTGGTGTCCGACGACCACGCTCACCTCTTTTGACACTTGGCGGGTCGAGCGCAGTACGAAATCCAGCATCGGTCGACCAGCGACCGGATGGAGCACTTTGGCCTTCTTGGACTTCATCCGGGTGCCTTTGCCGGCGGCTAAGATCAATACGCTCAGGTTGCTCATTTCAGAAAGGGTGCGGGCGGCCTACCCAGCGGCTTCGAGAACTGCCGCGGCAAGCAGGTCCGAATCATGACGGATCGCGCCATCCTCAGCGAGCAGATCGCGCTCCACGAGCCTCAGGCCGAGATTCCCCAGGCGATCACGATCAATTTCCACGGTGCGGGCGTTCTCCTGTTCGTATTTTGTCAGAATACTTCGGGAAGGGGTGCGGGTATTTACGAGCACGGTCGGAAACAGAACACGTCCACAATGCTCGATCAAAGCTGTCGGTCACCGCAGCGATCACCGACAGCTCTACCGGTGACTTCTTGAGGCCACGCAAGAGGGTCGACAGACCCGTGCCGCCGCCGATAGAGACTACTCGCGCTCGTCTTACCTCCCGAGCCATCGATCAGTTTTCGTCGGACGTTACCAGCTGGATGAATTCGGAATCTTCGGAGAGAGATTCGAAATCGGAATCGTTTGCCGCTTGGAAACGATTCACATCGCGGTACTGAATCGCCTTCCTGAGGGACTCCAGCGCCGCATCCCGCTCACCGTCGAGAGCGGACGCCGCGGCAAGAGCATAGTGAACATGGTCAGCCTTTGGGGACAGCTTCATCGCGCTTTCGAGATGCTCCCTGGCTGAATCGAACTTGTGCCGGTTCAACTCCGCGACGCCAACTTCGTAGTATTCGTCGGCGGTCTTCAGCTTAGGTGCCTTGTCTCGCTTCTCCGAGATCCGCTTTTCGCAGGCCTGGACCAGGACGTGGGCGCGGTCGAGCAGTTCCGTTTCGGTGGCGTATTGGCTGATCAGTTCCTCAAGCTTGGCCTTGGCCCGATCGAACTTCTCCGAATGCATCAACTTGAGGCCGGCTTCGTAAACCTTAACGGCAGAAGCGAAGACTGTCGGCCGCTTGCGGGATGCCGGGGCCTTCGAAGTCGCTTTCTTGGCGGTCTTCTTCGATGCCTTACCTGCCTGGGCCGACTTCCCCGACCCGGCTGCAGGCCCTACGTTCTTTGAGGCCTTCTTGTTGCCGGCCGACTTACTCGCCGCTACTTCTCTCTTTTTGCTGGACTTAGCCGCTTTGGGCCGAGCTTTCTGGGCCTTCTTCGCTGCTTTTCTTGTCGCCATAGGATTCGGTGGTCCACCGGGTCAGAAGCGCAACCTTAATGAAACACCGTTCCAAAGTCAAGGCGTCCGCGACGCTGCGGATCGGCTAACAATATTAGAATCAGCAATTTAAGGAATTTGTTGCGGAGCTGACCGCTTCCGAAGTCCGGTCGATTCGTGAGGGTTCCAGTCGGAACGGTTGGGAGTCTCAGGAGGGGGTTGGGAGCCCTTCAGGACCGGCGTCCGGCGTAGGCCGATTTCGCCCTGGCTTGCGGTTCCGAAGCGGGCTCGGTGTCCACCTTTTGAACTTTGGTTTGAACACGCACTTCCTTGGGAGCCTCGATACCGAACCGGACGCGGTTTCGCCCGATCTCGAGAATCGTAATCTCGATGTTGTCAGCGATGATGATCTTCTGGTTACGTTTCCGACCAATAATGAGCACAACACTCCTTGTTCATTTAGAGGCGGAAGTCGATTCCAAAAATACTAGAAAGAGCACCTCCCTACCTAGGAACAAAACTGAGCCCTCGTTCCACCGTGCCTCCTGCCCGTGGCAGCCTTTTCGTATGATCAGCTTCGGCGGTGCCGCTAATTTCACACTGGCTCTTCTTTTTTTCGGTGTTTTTTGGCAAAATAGCCCCGTTTATTCTGCGGAACGGTGCGCGCTTTCAGCAACGATCGGCGTTTTGGCCGGGGGAGCGTCACGGCGTTCATCGTTGTCTCGTCGTGGAAACAGGTAGCCTGGCACCTTGTCGGTTCGGAATTTGGTGGCCCGACGCTAACTCTTGCGCTGAAAGGAAGCACTCATCCGATCGATGGTCAACCGTTCCGTCTGTTCCCTTCTGCTGACAGCCGTCGTTTTCTGGCCGATCCAGGCCACGGAATCGATCTCCGAGCTCTCGTCTCTTCGAGAGCCCCTCCGAGTCGAAGCCGACGCCGAGGTCGCCTACCTGAAGGAACTCTCCACCCGAGGGGTGGACTTGTGGGACCAGGGCATCCGGGTCGAATCCCTGGACGGTTCCCTGATCTACGCCGACCATCACGGCGACCGGGTCTTCAACCCCGCTTCCGTCATCAAGATCGGGACGACCCTCGCAGCGCTGGAACGTTTCGGTCCGAAACACCGGTTCGAAACTTCCTTTTATGTCAATGGCACGATCGACGAAAAAGGGGTTCTCGATGGTGATCTCATCCTCGAAAGCGACGGGGACCCGGAAATGGGCACGACGGATCTGGTGCGGCTGGCGCGACAGCTCACCCGCAAGGGACTGCGACGCGTCGAAGGCCGGCTCCTGATCGCCGGACCTTTCACGGTCGGAAACCTGTACTCGAAGAAGTGGGTCACGCGCCACCTGTCTCGAACGCTTCGTCGCATCGGGTTGAGAGTCCCGACCGAGGTCGGGTTCGGGGAGCGTCGGGGCACACTGATGGCTCAGAGGTTTTCAGAGCCACTGCGGGAGATCCTGTTCTACCAGAACGCCCGCAGCAACAACACGATCGCCGATCGGCTTGGTGTATCCCTGGGAGGACCTCGCGCAGTAGAGCGGTATCTGGAAACGGAAGTCGGCATCCCGGCCAACCAGGTACGCGTCGTGCGTGCATCGGGACTTAGGAGCAACAGGATCACACCGACCGGAACGGTCATGATGCTCCGGAAAATGGTGCGGTGGCTGGAAAAGAACCAGATGTCTCCCGAAGACGTAATGCCCGTCGCCGGCATCGACCGCGGCACACTCCGTCTGCGATTCAGCGCGCGTGCCCACCGAGGGGCGGTTGTCGCAAAGACGGGCACGCTGGTGGCCACCGACGAAGGCATCAGCACTCTCGCCGGCATCCTCTACACGAAAGATCACGGCCCGATGTTGTTCGCGATCTTCAACACACACGGCCCGGTTTTGCAGTACCGGAAGTTCCAGGACAGGTTCCTGAAAGGACTTCTCGCGGAATACGGTGGGATGCCGCTGGTCAACGCGTCGTCGACCCGATCGGGCAACTAGTTGACCCAGTGCCCTCCTTAACCTCGTCTCCCTGACCTCTCGGCAGGTCCTAAGTTGAGCGGCAATCCCGCTTCCTGGTGTAGGTGCGGTCTATGACCATCCCTGTCAAAACAGTTCGAGGGAAGGGCATCTTGGAGACGCCCGTGTGCAAACGGAGGTGTAGGTGCGGTCTATGACCGCACACTCTTCGAACCGAAATAGGGGCGCTCATAGAGCGCCCCTATACCCTCGGTAGGGCAAAATGAGTAGAGCATGAGCTTGTTTGATCGTCTGGTTGTCTCCACCCTTCCCTTTGTCCCCAAGACCGTCGTTGGGATGGTCGCGAGGCGTTACATCGCGGGTGAAACGCCGGAAGAAGCGCTCGCTGCCGCTACGGAGCTCGGCGGCCAGGGCTTCCTGACGACGCTGGATATGCTCGGAGAAGACGTCCCCAGCATGGCTCAGGCTCGGGAGGCCGCCAACACGTACGGCTTCCTGCTGGAGGAGATCCAGCGGCTCGGCCTCGAAACCAACGTCTCGCTCAAGCCGACTCAGTTCGGTCTGAGATTGGATAAGAACGCATGCCGCGACCTGCTGCGATGGCTGATCGAAAAGGCAGGCGGACACAACAACTTCGTCCGTATCGAGATGGAGAACTCGACCTGTACGACCGACACGCTAGAGCTCTACCGGTCGCTGCGGTCAGACTTCGACAACACCGGAATCGTGCTGCAGGCCTACCTGCGCCGCACCAAGGACGATGCTGCCGCAATCGCGGACATCCCGCCGAACGTGCGGATCGTGAAAGGAGTCTACGTCGAACCGCACAAGATCGCCTACAAGGAGCCCCGGATCATCAACCAGAACTACATGCACCTCGCCGAGACTCTTCTGCGGAAGGGAGCCTACGTCGCCTTTGCGACACACGATGAGTTGCTCGTGTGGGAAGCGTCCCAGCTGGTCGACCGGCTCGGGCTTCCGCCGTCTGCCTACGAATTCCAGATGCTGCTCGGAGTCGAACCACGGCTTCGCGACGTCGTCCGGGACGCGGGACATCGCATTCGTGTCTACATCCCGTTCGGCAGGGACTGGTACCCGTACTCAGTTCGACGGCTCGGCGAAAACCCCAAGATCGCCGGATACGTCATGCGGGCAATGCTCCAGCGCCAGTGACCTGTAACAGCTGTTACAGGCGACTAGTAGCGTGGTCCCGAATATACGGGCGTGTTAATCTAAGAATTTACGGTTGGGCTGGAAACAAGAACCCATTGTCAGGCGGAATTCGGGCCACAGGAGGGTTTCAACCGATGCCGATCTACGACTACCGATGCGGCGCGTGTGGCCAGGTCTTCGAGAAACTGGTCATGCCCTCGAAGGAACCCGAACTGATCTGCCCTGACTGCGGTTCGAAGGAGGTCGAACGTGTCGCATCGCTTCCGACACTGACGGGTACTTCGGCCAAACACGACGTCCTGCAGCGGGAGTACAAGCAGTATCGTAAGAAATGGGTCGAGAACGCCTATATGCCCAAACCTCCCAAGAAGAAGTCGAACGATTAGTCCTCTCACTCCTCCAATGAAGATCATCCTGCTCGGGACGAGTTCTGCGACTCCAACGCTGTACCGGGGCCTGTCTTCGACTGCCTTGATTCGTGAAGGAGATGTTTTCCTTTTCGATTGCGGGGAAGGGACACAGATCCAGTTGATGCGTGCCGGCATCCGGCGAAGCAAGATCCACTCCATCTTCATCGGACATCTCCACGGGGATCATCTTTACGGGATCAACGGCCTGTTGAGCACGCTTCACCTGGACAACCGCGAAACCCCCATCCGCGTGTTCGGTCCGGAGGGTCTGCTCCGCTTCCTTCATGCCTCGTTCCGTACGAACAACCTGCGTTTCACCTATCCGATCGAGGTTCGGGAATTCCCAAGGGGCTTTGAGGGTCGGGTCCTGGACGAACGGGAATTCTTCGTCGATGCGATGCCGCTGGATCACTCTATCTTCTGCCTGGGCTGGCGGTTCCAGGAGAAAGATCGGCCCGGCGTATTCAACCTGGAGAAGGCCCAGGAGTTGGAAATTCCCCCCGGTCCTCTCTTCGGTCGGCTGCAGAACGGTGAACCGATCGCGCTGCCCGACGGACGCACGATCCAACCGAGCGAAGTACTCGGTGCTCCTCGACCGGGCAAGTCGGTCGCGTACTGCCTCGACACCGAGTTTTCCAAGCGGTCCATAGCGCTTGCCGAGAATTGCACGGCCCTTGTCCATGAAACCACGTTCGGACCTGACGGCATCGACATGGCCAAAGATCGAAAGCACTCCACGATGGAAGACGCCGCCCGCGTCGCGGCGGAAGCCGGTACTGAGCTGCTCATCGCGACGCACTTCAGCAGTCGTTACGATCATCGTGATGTGAAGCGAATCGCCGACGCCGCACGGCCGGTTTACGAGAACATCAAGGCCGCGCGGGATCTTCAGGAAATTGAGATTTGATTTGTAGGTGCGGTCTATGACCGCACGACCTTTCGGTTTGACAAATGTGCGGTCATAGACCGCACCTACACAGAAAAGTCGCGGGTGTTTGCTTACGCAGGGGTTCGGAAACGTTACGCGGGCACTTCTTCGCTAACCACGGCTCCTTCCAGCGTCACGCGTTCGGCGTTCGTGACGAGGGCACGGACGGTTCTGCCGGGGCGAACTGGCCGATCCACCTGCATCTTGTAGTTGCCGCGCGTGCGGCCGAAGTTGTCTTTTTCGACCAGAACTTCTTGAGTTGAACCGATCAGGCCACGCCGCTTCTCCAGACCGATCCGCTCCACCAGTTCCAGACACTCCCGGTGTCGCTCCTCGATCAGTTCGGTCGGAAAGCAAGGCAGATCCGCGGCAGGAGTTCCCTGTCTCGGAGAGTACTTGAAGACAAACCCCCAGTCGAACCCGACCTCTTCGATCAGAGACAGCGTCCGGCGAAAGTCTTCTTCCGTCTCGCCGGGGAAACCCACGATCACGTCGGTTGCGATCGCGATGCCGGGCATCGCCGAACGCAGTCTGCCGACCAACTCGAGGTAGTGCTCGCGCGTGTAGTTGCGCAGCATGGACTTGAGGATCGAATTCGAACCCGATTGAACGGGCAGGTGGAGCCCTTCGCAGACCTCCGGCACGCCGGCCATCGCTTCGATGACCCGCACGGTCATGTAGTAGGGATGAGGGCTGATGAAACGGACACGTTCGACCCCGTCGACCCGGGCGACGGCTTCGAGCAGGTCGGAGAAATCCGTATCGCGTCCCTTCGACCCGTCGCGGTGGTAGGAGTTTACGGTCTGACCGAGCAGGGTGATGTCGCGGGCGCCTTCGCCGACACGCTCACGGACTTCCTCGACGACCTCATTCATCGGCTGGTAGCTTTCGCGCCCCCGAACGTAGGGAACGATGCAGTACGTGCAGGAGTAGTTGCATCCCCTCATGATGGTCACGAACCTGGAGACCTGGCCGTCTGAGGTGCCGAGTGCGTATTCCAGACTCTCGTCGGTTTCCCGACCCTCCAGCAAGCCGTCCACGATCGGGCCGAACTCTTCGATCGAGCGCGCACCGACGACGAGATCGATGTGCGGGAAGCGCGTCTCCAGGAACTCCTTGGTCCGCTCGGCCGCACATCCGGTGATGACGACCTTCCGGTTCGGCTGCTTTGCCTTCCAGCGGCGAAGCCGGCCGATCTCGGAGAGCGCGCGGTCTTCTGCATGCTGTCGGACCGTGCAGGTGTTCATCAAATAGACGGACGCCTCGTCCGGGTCCGCGGTGGGCTCGCAGCCTCGTCGGGCGAGATGACGGCCCATCTCATCCGAGTCCGCGACATTCATCTGGCAGCCGTAGGTTCTGACGAAATACTTCATCGCAACCCTGTGATCTTACACGAGCGCCCCGAAAATTGGCACGGACCCGAACGAAAACAGCCGTTCATACAGGTAGCGTGCAATCCTTACTTTTATTGTTTTTCAATAAATATATTGACTGTTTATCGATAAATATTTATTGTTTATCAATAAAAGGAGGTTGATCTTTATGGAGGTCATGGGGAAAACATCGATTGCCTCGGTGCTGAAGATCATCATGGACGTACTGTGGTATCTGTCGTTTGCCGGACTCGCCCTGGTCGGGTTGCTGATGGTCGCCGGGGCATTCACGAGTCCGTCGCTGAACCCGTCTGCACCGTCGATCGACCGCGTCTGGGCAACGATGACGGTTCCCGTCGTTTTTGAGCTCGAGGAAGGCAGTTACGAAATACGGGCCGACGCGCTCGGTATCGAAACGGCCGAGATGGGTCAGGCGCTCTCCGAACTGAGTTTCGAAGTGCCGCCCGGCTGGTTCTACCAATTGAACATGATGGTCGCGGCGCTGGGTCTCGTGATCATTATGTGGGTCCTCTACCAGCTTCGTGCCGTGTTCGCGACGCTCAAGGCCGGAACTCCGTTCGTTGGGGCGAACGCCGGCCGAATCCGATGGATCGGTATCGCCATCATCGCGGGAGAAGTGCTGAAGTCGTTCGTCGTCGGGCTGGAACACTACTACGTCATGACACACTTCTCGTCCGATGGCTTGAATTTCGGCACTTCGTTCGAGATCCAGGGCGTGACGATTATCGTCGGGTTCACGGTAATCGTGATCTCTGAAGTCTTCCGCTTGGGCAGTCAGCTCGAACAGGATCAGTCACTGACCGTGTGAGGCGGGACGATGTCCATCAAGATCAACCTGGATCGCCTGTTACTCGAAAAACGGGTAACTCTAACGGAGCTGGCCGAGCGCGTCGGGATAACGATCGCGAACCTGTCCATCCTGAAGACGAACAAGGCCAAGGCAATCCGCTTCTCGACGCTGGAGGCCCTGTGCCGGGAGTTGGACTGCCAGCCCGGAGACCTGATCGAGCGCCCTGCCGAAGAGGAAAAAATCGAATAAGATGGGTCGGTGCACGAGATTCCAATCGAAGACACGATCGACCTGCATACTTTCCAGCCAAAAGAAGTTGCGATCGTCGTCGAGGAGTACCTCTACCAGGCGCTACAGAAGGGACTGACCCAGGTGCGGATCATCCATGGAAGAGGAATCGGCGTGCAGCGCGAGATCGTACACTCCATTCTTAGAAAGCACGCCGACGTAGTCGAGTTCCACGATCTTCCGGACCGGGGCTCGACGGGGGTGGAGCTGAGGGAGGACGCTTCGCGTCCGTAGGCCGTTGTCCGTTGGCGGCTGCGCCGCCGGGAAGAGGAGTCTCGGTTCCGACGGTTCCGCTAACAGACACCCCGGGGACAGGGCCAGGCGCCTGTCCACCTCACATTACCTCTCCTCACGGATCATCCAGCTAGTAAAGCTTGCTTGACATATAGTCGAGGGTTATTTACACTACAAAATGTAAAGTGACATTGATATTTTGTCAAGGAGGCTTAAATCATGGAAAAGACGTGGTGGGAAAGGTTTACGTGCGACGTCGGGCTCTCCGAGCGGGACCGACGCAACCAGAGGATCCTGCTGGCCTGGCTGTTCGCGTGGATGGCGGCCTGGGTGGGGGCAAGCCTCCTCATAGACCGGGTGCTGGTGCCCGGAAGCGCGGCCACGCTGGTCGCCGCCCTGGCTCCGAACCTTCTCGGGGTTGTGGCAGTCCGCGCCTTCATGACGTTCCTGCGGGAGGTCGAAGAGCTGCAGCGCAAGGTGCAGTTGGACGCGCTTGCCTTCGCATTCGGTGTCGGGGTGATGGCGATCATCGGCCTCGAACTGGCCAACGAGGCCGGCTTCTACGAAGGCAGCCCTACCGATGCGTTGATGTTCATGGCGGTGTCCTATTCCCTCGGTGTGACTCTTGGATGGCGGCGATACCGATGAAAAACCGGATCAAGGTGTTGCGCGCCGAGCGTGACTGGACTCAGGCAGACCTGGCGGTCCAACTCGAAGTATCACGGCAGACCGTCAATGCGATCGAGACCGGTCGATACGACCCGAGCCTGCCCCTCGCTTTCCGCATCGCCGATGTCTTCGAGCAGTCGATCGAAACGATATTCACTCCGAACGGCCGGGAAGTGAACACGTGATGGGCCCCACTTTCCCCGCGGCGCAGCCGCCAACGGCCCACGCACAACGGCCTACGTCTTCTAGATCCTTCCCTCTTCCCTCAATTTCTCCAGATGTGCCGTCACCGACCGCTCGGCCAGGCTCCACATCTTCGGATGGACGTCGGTGTAAATCTCCGGAACGATTTCGTCGGCCGTCCGGGTTCCCCGCTCCCAGGCTTTGAGGATGTTGGCCTCACGCTCCATACGATGATCGATGTATTCGCGGAGCTTCTCGGGCGCCGTGGCCGACGCCGGGCCATGGGCGAAGAACAGCGCTTCCGGGTTGAGCGCTTCTACTTGCCGCAGCGATGCGAGGTAGGTCGCCATGTGTCCTTCCGGCGGGTCGATGAGAATGGTCCCGATGCCCGCCATCAGGTCGCCGGTGATCACGGACCGACGCTTTTCCTCGAGAACACAAACGTGGCCGCGGGCGTGCCCTGGCGTATGCAGGACTTTCAACGTCCAGCCCGGGTCGCCGGCCAGTTCCACCCGTTCCCCATCGACGAGAAACCGATCCACTTCGACGATCCCTCGAATCTCGTCCGCGGTGACTTCATGCGCCGCGATGGGGATCTTCCATCGATCACGCAGATGGTTGGCACCGCTGATGTGATCGCTGTGACGGTGGGTCAGCCAGATCTCCCGGATCTTGCGACCCTCCGCAACCATGTCCTCGAGGACGGAATCCAGGATCGCCTGCTCTTCCGGGTAAGGCGAAGCCGGATCGATAACGATCAGCTCGTCGCCACCGACGAGGTAACAGTTCGTATGGGTGGCCGGCGGCAGGGTGGGTGTCCGTACCGGAACGAGGACGATGCCCTTCCGCATCTCGATCGCACTTATTTCCCCGCCTCGAGCCCTGGGATCCTGGGTGATTCGAGATTCAATATCGTCGAGTCCCGACGACAGGGCCTCCAGGGCATGTCGGATGGGCGGCGCCATCATAATGGAGCCTTCTTCCCACAGCGCGACGGCATCACCGGGCCGGACCCATTCGCCATGGTCGAGTTCAGGAGTGTTCGGGGTGGGATTCTGCCCCTCCTGACATTGCGCAAGGAAGAAGCACGTATCGAAACGGCGCGGAGCGAAGGCGGGTGTCACCCAGCGGCCGACCGGACTCAGTGCGGCCTCCTCGACCCGAACACCGAGTTCTTCGTCGAGTTCCCGCGCCGCGCAGGCCGTCATCTCCTCTCCCGGCTCGCACTGGCCACCGGGAAAGGCATAATAGCCGCCCAAGAACATCATTGTTCGGGACCGCCGAACCCAATAGACCTCCAGCTCCGGACTTTCGCGGTACAGGATCACCGCCGCGGCGTTGCGTGGTGGCACATCTCCTCCTAAGGACCGGGCAGTATAGCAACCTTTCGAGGACGCGCCCACTCCGGGAGAGTGGCGAGGGCCACGGCCGGCGGCAGTCTTGGCAAACCACTCGCTTCCGGCGGCGGCATACGTCAATTGAACTTTATATGTGCCTTTGCTAGGGTAGTTGTCAGTTCCGCATACGCGGCGCACGACCGTCAGTGCACCCACGTGCCAATGATCCTCAGTAGCTCAATTGGTAGAGCATCCGGCTGTTAACCGGAGGGTTGTAGGTTCGAGTCCTACCTGAGGAGCTTTATTTTCAGTAATTTAGGGCTTTATCAGAGTACGTGCGGAGGGCGACTGTAGCAGGAACTGTAGACGGCAGGTTCCTGCAGCGCGAATCCCGATGTGGCTGGCTTGTCGCTGGTAGGCCATCTCCCTAATCGTTTTCTCAATGAATTGCGTGGTTCCGCTCTTCGAGCGCAACGTTCTTTTCGAGGTTCAAGCCTTCAAGTTTCTCGAAAGCTCGTTCTACCATTTCCGGGGTCGGGTGGACGTAGCGTGTACTGATGTTGATGTTCGAGTGTCCTGCAATTTTCTGAATCGTGAACGGATCAGCACCGGCTTGCCCCAATCGCGTCAGCATCGTGTGACGTAGCGAGTAAAGCACGAAGTGAGAAACGCCTGACAGCCTCAACGCCTTGGCGTGTTGAGATTTGAGGCTTTCCAGATGGCCGCTGGCAGCCTTGGAAGAAAACACCCAGCCTTTCTCCGGCCTACCACCCTGTACCCATCGCACTTCGAGCACGTTCTTCACGCGATTCGTCATTGGGATATGTCGTCGGGCGTTCTTACTCTTGCCGAACGGATTGAAGATGTACCCGCATCGGGAATTCGGAGCAGGCTCGAAGTGGATATTCTCCCAATCCATCCTGAAGACTTCCTCTGGGCGCATACCTGTATCGAGCAGTACCAAGGCTACCGTGCGAAGTGGCTCCGACGCGACTCTCAGGTACGCCTCCTCCTCTTGGTGAGTCAGCACACGTTCCCGGATGACCTCGCCCGGAAGGCGGCGAATCATTGGCGCGGCCCCTATGACCTTCCACTCAGCGGCTAACCGCAACATTCGGCGAAGCACTTCCAAATGCCTGTTGATGGTGGCAGGCTTGAAGGGCTTCCCGTTTGGCTTTCGTTCCTGCCTTCGCTTAGTGACGTAAGCAGCTACCATGCCCTCATCCACCTGGTCTAGGCGGGCCTTACGGAGCACATCGAAATCAAGTAGCCGCTTGACACCGGTTTCGTAGTATTCGACGGTATTGGGCTTGCCGCGATGCCACTCGCGCATGGTCTCCAAGAACCGATCCGCGAATTCCTCGAATCCAGGTACCGGATCAGGTTCCCGAATACCCACATCCTCCTTAGCCAGCTTCGTTCGGTAAGCTGCTTCGATCTTCCTTGCCTCCGTGCGGTTTCTTTGCGCGGTGCTTCGTTGAATCCTCTTGCCGTCATGCCAAAAGGAAAACCAATAGACGTTTCCGCGTTTGTAGATCGACATTACTTTCGCTCTCCTCCTTTCAAATTGATTTGGTCGTCTTCGCTTTCTGCCTAGCGCCTTTCTTTGCCTTGGGCGGTCTGCCACCCAGCTTGCCCCACTCGCGCATCTTGCGTTCAAACTCTTCCTTGCCCCACTTTCGCTTACGCACGGCAGCACTCCGTTTGCCGAGTAGGCTGGCCGCCTCGTTGACTTCCTGTTGCTTACTGCGTGTCATGGTGTCCTACCTCCATTATAACCTATCGTTAGGTTTATAGCTTGAGATTTTTGTGTCTAAATAGGGTGTCCGGTAGTGTCCTAAATAAGGCGGTGCTCCACGATGCCTATGCGCGACGATCCTGAAACGAATCTTCAGAGGCAACTCAAAGCGGCTCTTGACAAGGCTCTCGATAACTTAGTCGAGGGAGCGATGACTAACTGCCGCCTCGATAAAGAGTGCGCGGAAACCGAGGAAAGCATTCGTGAACGTCTCCTCGTCTTGGGAGAGCAACTCTTGTCGATTTCCCATGACGATGACCACGCCAGAGCGGGAACTTTATTTGGCTTCGACATGGACCAAGGCGATATCGAACCGGCGAGAAGACGCATTACGAAAGCAATCGAAGATATCCGTAAGTTCAACAACACGAAGGCCCTCAAATCCCGCGACATCCTGGAGGGATTTCCGTCGATAGAAGAATTGCCAATCAGACACGAAGTCGATCCAGATAGCCCGCACGACATTCCAGATAGTAGACTCTTTGATTTCTTACCGGCCATCATGGAGGCCTATCTCGTCCACCTTCAGCGCTATGTCGAGGGCTGCAAGCAGCACCAGTTCCGCAACCGCCTCCGCGACGCAAACAAGGCAGCCCTATTGAGATGCGTTCGAGGTTCGGAGGCTGGCAAAGCGCACTACAATCGGATTATTCTGTTTCTCGAACAACTCGCCGAATTCCGAGGCGTTAACCTTCCTGTAGACGACGACCGATACGAATTCACTTATGACGCCCTCCGTCAGTTCGACCGGCGTCATCCAGTACCGGAAGAACCCCGACATTTCTCTCCGTTCCTCCCTTCGGTTGAAGAAGACGGGGCAACTGCCTCCGGCCACCCGGTGCGACTGGAAACGAAGCCACGGCGAGGAGTGAGGCACCGGAATCGGCGAAAGCCACCGGCAACAGCTACCCCCTTTGCCTACCGCCACCGCGCCAGTCGTCGACTCTACCCCCCCTGCCGGACTCGACCCCTTTAAGGGACGGTTCATCCTTCAAGCCAATATTCCCGGCTTGTTCCCTTGCGCCCAGTAGCCTCACGCACATGCTGGATGCGGGATAGAGAAAAGGTATATATTCAATACTATAATGACCCAATTGTCATTCGAGTATGATCGTTGTTTGATCAGCCAAAAGCGCCACAAACAAGGCCAAGCATGGCATCAACTTCGACGAAGCCCAGGTCCTTTGGAAAGATGATCGGAGGCTGGAAGCTCCGGCAAAAACCGATGACGAGCCGCGCTTTCTGGTGATCGGAAAGATTGGCGAGAACCACTGGGCTGCCGTCTGCGCTCATCGGGGGGACAATGTGCGGATCATCTCGGCGCGGCGCGCCCGGAAACAGGAGATCGATCACTATGAAAGCAACTGAGTTCGACCGAAAATTTGATAAGGGAGAGGACGTTAGCGAGCATGTCGACTGGTTGAAAGCAAAGCGCCCGAATGTGCAGGTAAAGCGGGTGAATGTGGACTTCCCGACATGGGTTGTCGACGGGCTGGACCGTCAGGCACGGCACCTTGGCGTGACCCGACAAGCGCTCATCAAGTTGTGGATCGCGGAACGGCTACAGTGACGCGACAGCCGAAGCTGAAGGCGGCCTTATACTCCTAATACTGTCCCACGAATGTCGATCGCATCATTGAGTTAAGAGACGGGACGTTGAAATTTGCGAGCTTTGCTAAGGCCCTCGACGCTCACCCAAAACCGGCCAAAGAAGTGATCACCGACCCTGGCGAAGGGATAGCGGCAGCCGGAGCGCAGAAGGGAGCGTAATCCGACGCGGAAACGGTACCGGAGCGGATACTACACCCTTGATCCAGATCTCCCTGGCCTGCCAGTAGACGATGCAGGCGAGGATCAGGGTCGGAGGTCGGCACGGTTCTGTCCGAAACAAACGCTCGTCTTGACCGAACAGTTTAGTAGCATGGAACGTGACGCATTCCATGTTTCGTATCTGTCATATAAAATACCAGAAGCCGTATTCCATCGTCAGGCCGTGAAAACCGTTGCCTATTTGAGGGTCTCGACCGCGCAGCAGGACGTGCGCAGCCAGCGCCTCGCCAGCCTCGAGTACGCACGCAAACACGACTTCCGCATCGACGATTTCATCGAGGCGACCGCCTCTGGACAGGTTTCCGAAAAGCGCCGCCGACTCGACGAGCTGATGAACGTCCTCCAGCCCGGCACCGTTTGGTCGTCAGCGAACTCTTCCGGCTCGGTCGGTCGCTGGGTCAGATCGTTGCCATCCTCGACGCCCTCGCCAAGGCAGGCGTCGCCTTCGTGGCGATGAAGGAGAACATCCGCATCGAGGGCCAGCGCGACCTCATCCGATGCCCCAAGCGTTTCCTGGCCCAAGACGTCTACCAGCGCGTCATGGTCGACCATCGAGCCCGCCCTGCGCACTGAACGACACTTTTGACTTATAGGAGCTTATAGGAGCGTCCAAAGCACTGGCCGAATCCGTAATCGGCCTATACAAAACCGAGATCCTTCGGAAGGACGGCCCCAGGAGGAGCGTCAACGATGTGGATTCGCCGCACTGGGCTGGGTCGCCTGGTTCAACGACCAGCGGTTCCTGGGACCGATTGGCGACATACCACCGGAATTCGAACAGATGTACTATCAGCAGCAACAGTCCCGGCTTCATCGAGGCCGGACTCAACTAAAACTGTCTCAGAAAAACTCGGGGTGATTCAGTCGAGCCGATGAGGAAGCCTTCGTCAAAGATTCTGCAGTGACCTGTGTTGCGGCCCTAAAGTACACTTCCTGGCGGAGCATTCAGATTTGACGTATTCGGGGTTGAGGGTCTTGCTCGTCACCTTTGCGGGCTCGCAGTGGGCCTCGACGCACCTATCGACCTGTCCGATCCCGTCTCAAATGGCGAGAGTGCCCGTAAACAATCGTGAAACGTGGTTGGAGAAATTGAAATTTGAACGTCATCGACATCAATACGTGGGACGACTTCGAGTTCAGATTGCGAAACTTCCGGAGGGATCATGGTGGTCGGCCTTTCTTGTTTCGTGGTCTTGAAGACCATCGGTACGAGTTGACTACAACTCTTGAACGACATGCTTCCATGGGAATGTCGTTCAGGCAGTACTACCGCCTCATTTCCATTATCAGACCTCAGATTGAAAGTTTCACCCAAAAGAAGTGGGACGTTCCAGAGTACCCTGAGTACCTGAAGTGGCTCGACCGGAATGACAGCATTGGGCTTTTCAATGAACTGCCAGCATATGACTACATGGTGTATTTGCGTCATCATGGATTCCCGTCTCCGTTGCTCGATTGGACGGCATCTCCATACGTCGCAGCCTATTTTGCGTTCCGCGGTTTCACCGAAGAGTCCAGCCAAGGTCACCGAGAGAAAAAGGTGGCAATTTGTGTCTTTAGTGAGCAGGCACTAGATTTCAGAGCTACGTCGAGCGGCGAGCCAGAAATTCGTCGTTGCGGTCCGTACGTTCGGAGCCACCAAAGACACTTTCTTCAACAAAGCGACTACACGTTGTGTGTTGTTCGGACCACCAATACCACGGCCGATCCTGATTCGGGTGGAGATGCGTGGTGTTATGCGTCGCATGAAGACGTGTTCGGAAGTGCTGATTGCCCCGAGAATCTTCTATGGAAATTCTGTATTCCAGCGACCGAACAGCGAAAGTCCAGAAGATGCTAGATTCGTACAACTTAAACGCGTTCTCGTTATTTGGCTCAGAGGAGAGTCTTATGGAAACGATGGCTTTACGAGAACTGCACTTTCGCAACCAGCCGCTCTGAAAGGCGGTTTCTGGATAGCGAAACGGCGTCGCACGCACTAGCTATCCAACGAATCGCCGCGCCGACGGCGATTCGGTCTACCTGCTCCGTCAGCTCGAACCCGCCATCACTGTGCGCCGTCAGAGACTTTCCCACAAAGATGCTGGAACGGTCGAGGACGCGGTCGATCGCGCTGCGCAGAGCCCCGATGCGTCGATGACGAACAGATGCCCACGGGTTGGATCGATCCCTTCGACCAGATCCTCCAGGAACGCCGACGCGGCCTTCTCTCGCTGGCCCCCAACAAGGAGGTAACCAGCGGAAGGGCCGCTTCAGCTGCGAGCAAGGTTCTTCCTAATCCGCAGTCAATCCGAAAAGCCAAGACAGCAGTGGCTTCTGCCCTAACACAACGCCCGAACAGCCAAGAGTAAAGCGCAAAATGGAGACGACGATGACGCGCTCACGAACTTGATAGCGGGTCACGGCTGATGATGCTTTCGCCGCTATTCTCGTCTGTCTCTTTTCTCGTCCAACAGTTTGCGTTGTTCGGAACGCTGTTCAACCCAGTGTTCCATAAGCGGCCGGAACTGCTCCCATTCTGAAGGCATGAATCGATACATGGTCTCCGACCATGGTAACTCCGGGTCTGTGTTGATCCTTGCGTCTTCCAATATTCCTACTAGGTGATAACAGGCCCGCGATCCAAAGATGAAGGTGCATTCCCTTATGGCCCCGACGACGCCATCTTCGTCGCAAACAGCAATCTTGTGAAGCGCTTCAATGGCGGCTCCCACCGCCTCGCATATCTGATCATCTGTGCTACCAGTTTGAGCAGAGATTTCAGCCAGAATGTTTTGCGTGGTCATGCGGCCTCCTCCGCTGGCGAGTTATCCCCACCGACGAGAGCACGAACTAAGTTTGACGGGGACCGGCTTTTACTCGAGATTCGCGAGACCAGACGAGCCGACAGCCGTGACGCACTCCCCTAAACCCACGGTCTTGCCTGAAGAGGAGAACATCCAACCGTCTGGTCTGTGACATCTACGTCAGCCTTGCCTCCACAAGCAGCAGAAAACTGTCGGCGCCCACAGGTTCCGGGAACGCCCGAGCATTCGCTCTCAAACTCACCACGGCCCCTGGCTTCTCCAGGGCCGCCTCCTGCGCCTCGGTCAGCACCAGGCCGTCCTGAGCCACTCTCGCTTCCAACGCCTTCAGACGCTTCTTTGTGTTTTCTACGTCGTGACGTTGCCACACGCATCGGACGCCGGCTGGCGAAATCATAAGCCCTTGCTTCCGCAGCTCGTTGGCCACCCGCACCTGGCCCCATGTCGGTTGCTCGATCGCCAGCTCCACCACCGCGGCTTCGATCTCCGGCGCCACGCGGTTCTTCAGAACCGGTTTCCGTCGGCTCATGTCCGCCACCGCGGCTTCTCCGCCTTTCTCGTACAGCTTTTTGAATCGGTAAAAGCTGTCCCGGCTGTATCCCATGACCTGGCAGGCCTGAGACACGTTCCCCAACTGCTTGGCCAACTCCAAAAGGCCAACTTTCGTCTTGATCACTTTTTGTGCTTGAGTCATTGTCATCGTCTCCATTTCCCCGTTCAGAGATCTAAAGACTCCGACTATCGTAGAGGCGTGTCAGATCCGGTCTGAACTAATGCATTTGAAAACAACTCACCCACAAGATATTCGCCGTTCCTCCACGCCTTCTCCTGATTCAACTGCAAAAATATCCTTTCAAGGGCGATGAGTCCGCGCCCGCGTGGATCCCATCCGTCACGGACAGCGCGCCTCAAGTTTTCTCGGCACTCTGCGATGGTGGCTTCAAGGGTGGCTTCATATGCTTCGCGCCATTCCTGGTCCCACGGCACGTCAGTAAACCAATTGATGATGTCGAGGGAGAGTTGTGCTTCCGCTATATGTCCGGGCAGTTCGTTCTGGTTCGTCAGGATCAACTGAACAAAACAGACGCGGTGCGGATAGTCGATCCACCCGGCGATCTCGTGGCGGAGCCAGTCAAGCCAGAGCGTTTGAACCTCGTCAAGAGAGTTCTTCTCTACGAACGGCAGCGCGGCCTCTCGAAAGTCATTCCGGAGGCGCCAAACCGCAGCCAGAAGGTCGTGAGCATGCTGAAGTGTTCGGTGATCGAAACCATCAACGGTGCCCCATTCTGAGTGATCGGCATCGTCCAGAAGAGATCGGGCAAATTCTGTGTATCGATTGCATTTGGAAACGATGATCCCAAGCGCCTGGTGATACACGTCGTGCTGTTTCCCAGCCACTTCCATGTCGCCGTCACCTTTAACAATGGGTATGACAATCACTTTGGCTTTCCCGCACGTTCACGCAGATGCTTCACTGTAAGCGCCGTTACCGCCCAGTTCGCTCAGAAGTCGCCTCACCGACGCGCTCGCGCCGATTTTCGCCTTGTGCGCTGTCGTTTCGATTTCGTCTTCATCACCGCCGCCAGCGGCGCGCGCATCTTCTCGTAGAGCATAAACAGGTACTCGACGCGCTCGCGTTCGGAAGTGAAGCGCGGCCGGCGATAGAGGCGATCAACGGCCCGGTCCAGCGCGTTATGTGCCGTTCGGAGGTTAGGCGGCATCAGGTCAGGGTCGTATAGATCGGCCAAAGTTGCGTCAGCGTGGACAGCACGGGCGTCGAGCACCGCCTGCGCGACCGGTTCCAGTTTCGATAGGTTCGCGCCCGCAGGTGGAGTGGGGAAGGTGTTGTAGACGAGGCCGATGGAATAGCGGTAGTCGCTCTTTAGTCGCCCGCCGATGTGCCGCAGCCACGCCATGTGCATGGCCGAGCTCAGAAGCGCGAAGTCCGTAAGAGTCGCGTCATTTAGAAGACGCACGAGATTGCTGGGAATGGTCGGCGGCTCAAGCCAGCCGATGGGCGCATACTCCCGCCGCTCCGAACTGGATTCCGGGATGACCAGGAAGGGTGCGCTGGGGATGACATCAACGTTGTACCGCGTCGGATAATCGACAATCGCCAAGGTGCTCTTGCGCTTGCTTTTCGCCCGAAAACGGCTGACCGCAGCCATGCGCTCCCGCACGCGAGGAAGATTCTTCAACGTCGGCGGCGATGCTTCCTGCAACGCCAGAATCCAGCGCTCGCCTCCTTGCAGGTATTCACGAGCACCGACATAGGGGCGAAGAAAGCGCGCGGCATCCGGCTCGGCTTCCAACAGTGCGGCGCGCTCCTCCGCATTGAAGATGTACTCGCCGTCATCGATGGGCTGGCTTCCGCTAATCAGCCTACCCATCCCGTTGATCGGCGCACTCTCTTCCCGCACCACGAGATGCGGGTCGGACAGCCCGCCGGCGTCGAACAGGTAGGGCGACAGCACCGCGTGGCCGCTTTCCTCCGGCTCGCCGTTGATGTCGGGATAGCTGAACAGGCGCTTCTCCGGTCGCGCAGCCTCCCGCCGGTCGAGGCCGAGAATGACGACATGAACGTGCGCCTTGCCGCGTGCGTCCGATCCCCACGCGAACGTGCGGTGAGCGAACGCGATCTCCAGCTTGCAGCGCTCGAACAGGACCGGCCAGAGTTGCGCGACCTGCTCGCCCTGCGTGATCGAATTGGTCGCGACGAAGCCGATCCGCGCGCGGCTGCCCCTCACATACTCTCCCGCCTTGATGAACCACGCGGCGACGTAATCGAGCGTGCCGCCGCTCTTGCCGAGCGCAGCGATCCCGCGCACCAGCGCGCGTTGTTCCACCGTCTGATACTTCGCACCGACAAACGGCGGATTGCCAAACACGTAGGAGCAATCTTCCGGAGGCAACAGGTCTGTCCATTCGGTTTCCAGCGCATCGGCGTTCCAGATATGCGGCGAGCCTTCAAGCGGAATGCGGACGTAGCTCTGACCAAACGCCAGGCTCAACCGGTTGTTCATGATGTGATCCATCATCCACAGCGCGGTCTCGGCGATGCGGGCCGGAAACTCGCCGATCTCAATGCCGTAAAACTGGTCCACGGTGATCCATGACAGAAGTTCGGCAGTCGTGAGCGCCTGTTGTTCCTCATCGCCCCGGCCGCGGCGCAATTCCCGGATCAGTTCAATTTCCAGTTCCCGCAATTCCCGATAGGCAATGATTAGGAAATTGCCGCAACCGCAAGCAGGATCGAAGAACTTCATTTCGCCCAGCCGCTTCTGAAAGGCTTTCAGTTCGACACGGCGGCGAGTCTTACGCGCCCTGAGCCGTTTGAATTCCACTCTCAGATCGTCGAGAAACAGCGCCCCGATCACCTTCAGGATGTTCTTCTCAGTTGTGTAGTGGGCACCCTGGGCGCGTCGCTCAGCAGAGTCCATCACAGACTGAAAGAGTGCACCGAAAATGGCAGGGGAGATGGCCGACCAGTCGAAGCGGCAGGCGTCGATCACCGCCGTCCGCATCGCCGCGTCGAAATCGGGAATGGAGAGCTTGTCCGCGAACAGGTCGCCATTGACATAGGGAAAGCGGGAGAGGTCTTCATCAATCTTGGCCTGACGTTGGGCTACGGGCGTATCCAGCACCTGGGACAACCGCGCCAGCCATCCGCCGAGGTCTGAGCCGTCTTCCTGGGTCCGGTTCTCCAGCAGGTCCAGAAAGATGTCGCGCGGCTCGAAGATGCCGGTGTCATCGGCGAATAGGCAGAACACTGTGCGAACCAGGAACAATTCCAGGTCATGGCCGCCGTAACCGGACGCCTCAAGTGCGTCATGCAACCGCCCAATTACCTCTGCTGCTTCGACGTTGACTGGGTCTTGATCGCGGAAGGACCGGCGCTGCACGCCCAGAATGAAGGAGAACCTCTCGATATGGCTGGGCAGGTCCGCTATGGCGAAATCGATGTGTTCGTCTTCGTCCAGGTCGTGAAGCTCGAACGTCTGGAAGTCGCTGACCAAGATATGGCGCGGACGGTCCCTCTCAGGCAGGCCGTCGAAATACTCCCCGGCCTGCCCGTAGGCGCGATTGAGATCGCGTCCCGCACTCTTCTGCTCGACGATCAGGACACCCGGCCAGAACAGGTCGATGAACCCGGATCGGTCATCCAGCTTCCGTACATGCGCTTCGTAGCGCGCGACGGTCCGCCGACGCACATCGAAGATCTCGAAGAACTCGTTGTAAAAGCTCTGCGTCTCGCCTTCCTCGTAGGCCGCATCCTGCCACTCTTCCGCGAAGCGGGCCGCACGTGCACGCATTTCGTTCCAGGACAGACGCATGGTCTAAGGGTCTTCCATTTCAGACATGTCGAAATAATCCTCGGGCTGCCGTGGTGATGGCGACCATAGTGTACCATCTAATGTTACACTTCCTTTTATGATCAAGGGGTTCGCTTCCAAGGTCCTCAGGAGGGCGTTTGAAGATGGACACTATCGGAAGATCAACCCTCAATGGAGGTCCAGGGTTGAACTCCTTCTGGACGCACTGGACGCGGCAGAGAAAGTGGGAGACTTGAACCTGCTAACGCTCGGCGCCCACCCGCTGAAGGGCAACCGAAAGGGTGAGTGGGGAATGACCGTGACGAAGAACTGGAGAATTACCTTCAGATTCGAGGCGGGAGACGCCATCGATGTAAACCTGGAAGATTATCACTAGAACGGAGGGCGCGACATGGCTAGAAGTCTGGAGAGACGACCGACGCATCCAGGCCGGTTGCTACGGAGCGAGATCGAGGCTCGGGAACTCAATCAGGGGCAGGTGGCGGATCTTGTCGGCGTCGGGCGCAGGACCATTAACGAGATATGCCAAGGACGAAGACCGATGAGCACCGACATGGCGCACCGGATCGGGAAGCTCTTCGGCAACGGTCCGACGCTCTGGGTCAACATGCAGAAGTCGATTGACATCTGGGACGCTGAACGCGAGCACTCGACAGAATACGCAAAGATTCAGACCTTGGAGATAGTTCGATAAAGCGCGCTTGTCATTTGGTTTTAGGGGTTCTGGCGCAGATAGGATTGTCGGAGCGATAAGATCAGGAGTGCGCTACGGCGATGCGGACTATGCTGCCATGACGTGCCGCCAGATCACCCCAGGGATTCGACCGCCAGCTCTGCATCGAGGCGTTACAGATGGCCATCGCAGCGCGTCTCGACACCCGGGGCTGCATCCATCATTCAGATCGGGGCGTGCAGTATGCCTCCGACGACTACATCGACATCTTGCGAACACACGGCTTCCAGATCAGCATGTCGGCGAAGGGCAATCCCGGGGACAACGCTTTCGTGGAGTCGTTCTTCAAGACGTTGAAGTACGAGGAGATCCATCTCTGGAACTACGAGACCTACGAGGACGTGATCGAACGTGTCCCATACTTCATCGAGGAGGTCTACAATCGCAAGCGGCTGCACTCCTCAATCGGCTATCGTCCGCCGATCGAGTTCGAGCAGCTCGTGAACTTGAAACGCGCCGATCGGCCTATTCTCAATCTTTGACGAAATCTGTCCAGTTTTGGGGGCGCACTCCCCCCTTGGGCTACTGGTCGGCGCCAGTCCGGTTGAGGCGCTCCCACTTGAGAGGCCAACGATAACTAAAGTTCTCGTTCTGAGTGGAGTGTTCCATCCCCCGTCCCGCCTGTGGAAACGTGGTATCCGGTTTCGTTTCATGATGGACCCGGTCATCGGAAAAGGCAGGATGACTAACGAGTGCTCCCCTGTGCGATCTGGCCAAGGCCGGGCAAAGCTGTGAAGAACACTCATGGTCCGGTAGCAATCGCGACGAGCCCCTGCTCCACTTCTTCGTTCCGGTCTACGTTGATCACGACGCCTCGATTCCAATAAGGCGCCATGAACCGGTCGTTCATCCATGCGCGATGGGGGATCATGGTGAAGGCGAACAGCCTATAGGCACCTGGGCGGATACGGCGGATCGTGAACCGGCCGGACTGGTCCGGGTAGACGGTCTTGTACGCTTCCTGGTCGCCCCTAAAGGGCTGTCCCGGCACGAGAACAACGTGCGCCTGGCCCATCGCATTGCCCTGCTGGTCGGTCACAGCGCCTTGGATTTGGCCGCCGCCTCGTCGTAATTCCAGCACCAGTTCGCCTGGAGGGTCTCCGCTTAGATCGAATGCCCGGCCGAGGATGTTTTCGGCTCCCAATCGGGCGGCTGCCAGGTAGACATCTTCCGGGGGCCTCGGCGTCAGGACGAGTCGGTAGCGCCCGCGAGCGGCGGCGGGGATCTCAAACGTACCGTCCGCTTCCACCATCTGGTTTCGCCCAAGAAAAGCAGTTGGTGCGAGAATTCCGGGCTTCTCGTCTGCAGCAAACAGCAGTGGTATGAACTGCGTCAGGTCGATTGGCGAAGCGGACAAGGACTCATCCGTCAGGATCCGGCCCGTGAGCAACACACCGGGGTCGATCGTCACCGTCAGACCCGTCACGTCCCGATCAAATACATCCACAGAGGTCGAGCCCGAGTAGAAGGTGATCTCGGGAGGTCGGCCGATCCCGTAAGCGGCATACAGGGTGTAGGACCCTGGTGGCACGCCCCGAATCTCAAACTCATCATCTCCAGTCGCGTAGTTTCGGAGTGACTCCGGTCGCTCCCCGAGTGCGCAGTCCCGCGGCACCAAATAGAAAGTATCGATCCGGCTCGAACCATCGGACGTGAGTGGATTTATCGTTCGACCGAGAACGCGGACCTTCGGTACGGCGTTGAAGGTGAAGTCGATTGCTGTCAGCTCCAATCCCGGCAGCACCTGTACCGATACGGCCTCCGCGGCGCTCGCGACGCCGGGATAGTAAGTCGGCGCCATGGTTTTCACCACCATGGGGGAGCGCCGCGTTTCAGACGGATCGTACGCCACGCGGACGTAGTAGGACCCTGGTGCGAGTCCAAAGAAACGGTACTGACCACGATCATCTGTTTTAGCTGGTTCAAAGCGGCCTGGTTCAAAGGGGTTCGGCTCCGCATCCGACAGAACGCGACAACCGCTTCCACTGTACAGGGACTGGAGCAGCCGGACTTCGGCCCCTGCCAGTGGCTGTCCGTCTTGTCGATATATGCGGCCGGCGAGGACGCCAGCCCGTATCAGCCGAAACACGACGTGTGGAACTGGCTGATCCAGAGTGACGTCGATAGTCGCGGTTGGCCGATCCGGTGTCGTTTGTCCGTATTGTTGTGGCACGTAGGCCGCGTGTTGAGCCTGAAGTCGGTAGCGCCCGGGCTCGATTTCCTCAAACCGAAAACGCCCCCCCTCCCCGCTTCTTGTGTCCCACTCGCCCCGACTTTCTAGTCGGGTGAGAACTAGTCTCGCACCCCGGACAGGCTGACCCCCGGAGTCCAGGGTCACGCCTGAAATTGATCCTACCTGCGGTTCCGCCAAAGGTTGCTGTGCCATCCCCGCAGGGGTAACTACCAGCAGACAAAGGAGGGTGGCCAGAATCGATCGGATCATAGTGCCCTCATTTGTCGGTTTCCAACCTCATTCCTTCTCTCCGGTCCGCGCGAAACCTTATTCGCTAACCCCGTGTTGACAACAAGGGACTTACGCCGTCCGACAGGCTGCTAGAGACGTGAACAACCCCATCGTCTTATTCAGTCCTCCGTGGCCTGGGCACCTCTATTCCTTGGACTTGGCACGCCGGTCAACGGTTGGCCAACAAAGATCGCGACCCGAGAGACCGCCCCCCCAAGCGCCTGATCCTTTATCATTATGTCCCGGGATGCCGTCCTTCGTGTACCGTCCCGCGTCCCCGGCTATGTTTCCCCTTCAGGGGCGAAGGACGCCTCCGCGGGACCACCGCCGCCGGCTGCAGATCTGGACGATCGGTGTTCGTCGACTCAGCCCCGTCCGATGCGAAGGGCATGCACGATGGCAAGCAGCCAGACAAGATGCCCCAGAAAACAGCTAGGCCGGGGTATCGATCAACCAGCGGGAGCGACACGGCGGCGGCTACGTACACGGCCCCGACCGCGATCCACTTCGGTTTCAATCTCACGGTTCCTCAAAATCGGCTCGGGCAGGGGTGCGTCGCGGAATCCAAGGGTCAGTCCAGAAAGGCGGCGGTCATGACCAATATCATTGCACTCTCGCCAACGGTGGCTTTACCGACGACGACCTGCTGGCCCTCCGGGATGTTCACGTCTGTATGGATTCGGGCGTCGACGTATTGAGTCCGCACGACAGGAGGGTCGGTGTCACCGGCGGACTGCGGCTGAAAGTTTCCCGATGGCACTGGGAAACGAAAGCTGCTTCTCATCTCCGTCAGTTGCAGCACAGCCGCGCCAAGCTCCGGAGCGACGATTTTGAAATTGGCGCGGAAGTTGTAGAAGATGGGCATGTCCGGAAACGTGCCTAACGGGGGAGGCCTGAGTGCCCCTCCCGTGTCTGCATGACGGCCATCGATTGCCCGGAGCAGGACTGTGTCGAGAATCTCGAAGTTGGAATAAGAAAAGATCCTCCTAAGCTGTTCGACAACGGGTCGAACAGGACCGGGCAGCGGGTCTGATTCCGTGTGGTCGTTGCCGCTCAGGATATACACGGTCAGTTCCACAGCGCGTGGGACTGTAAGCACATCCAGCCGGGTAATGGTTTCTTCGATGGCAGTCATGATCTCGGGCCGGGAGCGGACCGTGAGGGTCTGGAGATCGTCGTTGCTTCTGAAATCGGCCGAAAAGAGCGACAGCGTCGCTTCCAGCGAGGTCGGCTCCAAGTGCTTGATCTGGAATACACGCGTAAGCAACTCCTGAGCTTCAGCCGTGGGGGGCCCACCCAGCAGCATCATCGTGACAACCGCCGACAAGACGATTTGGGAATAGACCTTCATCATACGCCTCCTTTGTTCCGCGACCATCTCATTCATTGGACTAGCCCGGCCTGGCGGCGTGCTTCCAGAAAACTTGTGTTGTCAGCCGACGGCCCCTCCCCATCGCGACCCGAGCGGCCAGTCCCCCTATATTGTCCGGTCAGCAAAGGATCGATCTCCAGCAAATCCGCCCCCCCCCCGCCGTGTCACCAACATCATAGTCGGGGAACCGGCCGCGTCACTGTTTGAACTTCCTTCCGGTAAACTGGCGGGGTTACCATCCCATACTGCCAAGGAGGAAAACGGGCTTGAGTCGGCGAGATGCGTCTTGTAAGTATCTTCGGATGAAGAGCCCATTTCGCTATTTCAAGACCTGGCCCGAGATCATTCGGCTTGCCGTGATGATGTATGTTCGTTTCCCGCTGGAGACTATGATGATGTGGGTTAGGTGCCTGGCTTGTGGGCGGCCATCTCGACGATTGCTGAGGAGCCTTCGATTGCTCGTTGCCTTGATTGTTATCTACTTGGCGACAGTTCCAATCGGTTCCGCACAGGAGAGAGGAGGCGTCGTAAAGGGAAGAGTTATCAGTGCCGCCAGCGGAGCTCCGATCGTCGGCGCAGATGTGTTTCTTAGAACCACCCCGGGTCGCGAAATTGCTACCAAGAGCGATCTTGAGGGTAAATTCCAGTTTGGCAACTTACCGGCGAACGTGTACTTCGTACGGGTCTCCGCTGAGGGTTACCGCCTGATAGGTGATGCACGGAGGGCAGAACCATCCGTCCGAGTCGACGTTCCGCAGAACGGTGCTGGCATCGATGTGACACTCAGCCTTGCACCTGGTGGATCTATCCTGGGGCGAGTATACGATGAAAACGGTGCCGGTATCCGGGAGGTGGTGGTCCAAGCTTTTGAGCAGACCCACGATCGATATGGTAGCCGTACTCTAAGGAGAGTTGGAGATCGAGTACGAACAGGTGAGAACGGAGAGTTTGTCATTAGTGGGCTAGTTCAAGGGCAGTATTTTCTGCGCGTCAGAAGAGGATCTAATAGCGAATTAGGTCCTGACTATCCGCCGGTTTTTCACCCTGGCACGACCGACCCTGAAATGGCTTCGCCTGTTGTAATCCCGTCAAGTTCAGCTGTCGTAGCGGTGGGTATTGATTTCTGGAGACGAGATACAGCAACAATAAGCGGGTCGATCATCAATGAGGTAGATCCTGACAACCGAGAAGCCATACGGGAGTTCTTCCTTGTGCCGGTCAAAGAAGGCGCAGACCTAAGGGCAGTGAATTCGAGCCCAAGGGACTCGCCCTGGAAGTCGTATCGACTGGAAGGGGTTCTACCGGGAACTTACGACCTATACGCGGTGTTTAGGCCTGACGACGTTTCGTTCTACGGACGAACAAGAATCGAAGTAGGAGTTGATGATCAAGATAACGTGAATCTTGTGATTCGTCCCGGCGTCTCGGTGAGTGGACGTGTGACAGTCGGCCAGGCAAACGCCAGCGATGCAGTTACAGACGCAATTACTACGATGAACCTGTGGCTGGATCCGATGCATGTAGTAATGATGATTCCTCTGCTGAGTCCTACGATAGAGCCAGACGGGAGCTTTCATATTGAGAACGTTCCGGACCTGGATTTCTTTATTGCACGGATCGATGGTCTGCCTCGTGGAATGTACGTGCATAACGCACTCTTGGACGGTGTCGACGTGCTGCATCAAAGATTCAGGATACAAAGATCGGCTTTCCTGGAGATTCAGCTGGCCGGAGGCGGGGGACATGTCACGGGTGGTGTGCTCGACGACAAACGACACCCGTTCAAGGGGAAAGCTGTTGTAGGTCTCATCCCGTACCGACGGCCTGGGCCCAACCCGCGGTTTAGTTTTCGAGTCGGCCCAACGCGAACGGGCCAGTTTTCGATCGATGCTGTGCCTCCGGGTGAGTACTTGCTCCTGGCTTTGGAAGGAGTCAGAAACCAAACGAGTCTGTTTAATGATCGCTTTATGGCGAGGTACCGTTCTCAGGCGGAGCGGATAGTAATCGAACCGGGCTCGGTTTTGAGTCAGGATATCGTCGTGATCGCTGTACAGTGAGGGTTACCAGCAGCGAAGGTGTCGAGGCCAGTTTAACCTAGGAGCGTAAGTCTGTCGGGAATTGGCTCCCTCGAAGCAAGAATCAACAACTTACGAGCCATCCCTGGTCTGTAAGTTGTTGATTCTTGGTTGCAGACTTCTTATTCCCGACAGGCTCCTAGCAAGACCGGAGGGCCCTGTCTGTACCGGTTTAGTGTTTCCCCGACACCGGGATCGACTAACGCCGATTCATTGCTCGAAATCGGGCAGGCCCGACATGCGGACCTGGTGAAGAGGGTTGGTTGTGCGAACATGAATCTTGCCCGACTCGTAAAGGCTGGATTCGGACGCATAGAATCCGATTGAGTACTGTGCGCGGATCTCCGCTGCGATTGCATCAAACACGGAATCAATCTCGGCAGTCCAGTCCCCGATGGCCTGGGTCACGTCTAACCCATATGTTTTTCCACCACTCTCTCCCGTCAGTGTCGCCATCATGTCACTCGGATACCAAAAGATCTGATCTGGAGTGTAGTAGTCCGCACGCGGGCAAGTACCGGAGGTGGTCCGAGTTGTCCAAAGAGGAGTGGTCCGAGTTATCCTACGAGTTTTGCTGGAGAAGCTCGGGCGCATCTGCTCGACCAGGCTCGGTGTCGGTGTCGGGCGCCCGGCCAACATGGCGCGTCTGCGGACAGCAATCCCCGGTTTGAGTTCCTCTTCGACTTCCTCTAGGGGGCCGGCCTGAAGGAGAATCCCATAGATAACTACACCGGAGTCTCGGATTTCCGTCCGAAACTGACCTTTGGTTGTGCAGTGAAATCCCGTGATACCGTCACTGATGACGACCAATGCTTTCTTGTAGTGCTGGCCACGCTTGTGTTTGTCCAGTACATCAACAATCGAGTCCGGGATGTTGGTTGATCTCTTGTAGAACTCCACTTCCCGTAACGCGTCGTGCATTCTATCGACGTCTCCCGTAAAGTCCTGCAGGAGATCCGCTTCCTGATCAAACTTCATCAAGAAGAATTCATCTCCGCTACGCATGCTTTCAACGAACTGTTCAGCTGCGGCCAGAGCTGAGACCCACTTGTTCTTCTGGATCATGCTGCCGCTCGTGTCGATTACAATTCCAAGCGTCACAGGAACGTCCTGACTCACGCTCTCAATCCCAAAGTGCTCGATGTTCTGCGGCACCCCGTCGATCTCCACGACGAAATCCTACACATCGAGGTCCGACACCGGTACACCTTCACTGTCGGTCACTGTGACGACCAGTTGTTTGAGATTGACGTCCACACGAATGAGTTGTTGCGCGTTGATCCAACTAGGAAGGGCCACCGTCAGCAGCCCGGAAGTAACAATCATTGTTAAAAGGTAGCGGCTCAGGGTGACTCGATCGGACCCGATTTGTAAGTCGAACTTCATGCACCCTCCTTACCTGCGAATCGCCTCGAACGTTGCGACCAACAGGGACCGTCAGGCTGGCAGGTCGCGCCGGAGTCTCGGAAATCTCGGATTGTCGCGATCCACGGGCGCAACTCCGCAGGCACACACAACCCCGTGTTGCGAATGTCGAACACTCCGAGGCGGGTCAGGTTCGCTAATTCGTGCGGGATCGCACCGCTCAACTCATTGTCGGCGAGAGACAGCCTCTGGAGGTTGGCCAATCCGCCCAGCTCCACCGGGATCGCTCCACTCAATGTATTCCCGGCGAGATCCAGATCGTCGAGGTTGGTCAAGCCGCCCAGCTCCACCGGGATCGCTCCGCTCAACGTATTCCCGTTGAGAGACACTTCCTCGAGGTTGGCCAATCCGCCCAACGTAGCCGGGATCGGCCCGCTCAATTCATTCCAGGAAAGAGTCAGATCCTCGAGGTAGGTCAAGTTGCTCAACTCCGCGGGGATCGGACCGCTCAATTCATTTTCGAAGAGAGACAGCCTCTGGAGGTTGGCCAAGCCGCCCAACTCCGCCGGGATCGCACCGCTCAACTCATTGCTGGAGAGAGACAGCCTCTGGAGGTTGGCCAAGCCGCTCAGCTCCACCGGGATCGCTCCGCTCAACTCATTGCTGAAGAGATCCAGCGTCCGGAGGTTGGCCAAGCCGCCCAACTCCACCGGGATCGCACCGCTCAACTCATTGCTGGAGAGAGACAGGCGCGTAACGCGTCCGGCCGCGTCCGTGGTGACCCCATGCCACGCCGAGAGGGGTTCGCCGGTTTTCCAGTTCGTGCTGGTTATCCAGTTCGAACCGTCCGTGGCTTCGTAAAGCGCCTCCAAAGCTGCCCTGTCGGTCGCCCCGCTCTCCTGCGCCAAGACGTTGCCGACGGACAACCCGTTCACTGCGGCCATACCCCAAGATGCGCCGACGAGCAGGCCGGCGGTGGCCGCAACAAGCATGCCGGCTCCGATGCCAACCCCGATTGAGCGCTCCGTGAACACTGTAACTTTCATTCGTCAACCCCCTCCCAACAGCAGTCGATGTTCAGCATTTTAACGCCGATTCCATTCTACCCGGGAGCAACGTCTGTCGAGTTCCGGTGCGGGCTAAAAGAGGGTACGGCAGGAATGATGGATGATTCGTTCGCCAAGACAAACCCCGCAGAGAACCTGCTCCTACGCACCACTCCCGCGTCAAGAATCCGTCTCAGAATAAAGGAATCAAAAGGGCGCTGGCAGGATCCCGGAGGACGTCCAGAATTTCCGGAAGTCTGTGAAACCCCGCCGGTTTTCGAGGCATCGTGCGGGCTCCGCCTCTACCACATGTGAGGGCGCGATCCGGCATTATAGGATTTTCGGGAAACGGGGGGGCCGGACTGGTTATGACCGATAAACGCCATGATTCTATCGGAGATCGTCAGGCACCGACAGTGACAGAAAATGATGCCGGGCGATGTCGGATAGAATGCTTTGAAGTGCGCCGGAGGCGCGTTAAGAGGATGCGGGCCAGCGCCTATGGGTTGTCAATTGTAACCGGCTTGTAATGAAAGGCTTACGACTTTGTGTCGAAAAGTGACTCACGTTGGGGCGTGATTTGCGAAATACCTTCATCGTCTGATCGCACCAGACCATACCACACATGTAGCATCCGAGCGCCTGCGGCTTAGTTCAAAGGACATTATCATTCATATAGAATGGCTCCTGACCGATCCGGCGATCTCTAGGTCCGAAACCTATGTCGCCTCGGCACCGTTGCCTGTGTCGGGAGTATCAGAAGCAACATTTGCGAGCGGCGGTGGCGCGGCCGGAACGCCGCCTGCTTCACGCCTTCACCCGGCCCGTAGCGAGTCTCGCGCCTCGACAATGGCCCGAAGCTTGGCTTCGGCGACGCGGGCCGACGCGACGGGATTGTCGGCGAAGGTGGCGAAACCGCAGTCCGGCGTCAGCAGGACGCGCTCGGAGCCGAACAGGTCCATGGCGCGGAAAATCCGCCGCCGGATGTCCTCCACCGGCTCCACGGCGTCGACCTTCGGGTTGACGACGCCCACGCCGATGCGCTTCTCGTCCGGGATCGCCCGGAGCACCTCGGCCTCGCCCGCACGCTCGGTGCACAGCTCCAGGTACACAACCCCGACGTCGACGCTACGTAGCGCGGCCATCAACGGGCGGTAGTCGCCGGCCAGGGCGACGGACTCGTCGCGGGTCCAGTTGCCCCGGCAGACATGCAGCCCCAGCCGCTCCTCGGGCAGACCCGCGGTCACCGCGTTCAGCAGACCGACGGCGAAGTCGAGCTCAGGGCCGGGCTCGAGCCGCTCGCTCAACGCACCGCACATGAAACTACGCGTCCGGCGCGCGCTTCCGAAGACGACCTCGGTCAACACCGGTTCGTCGAGCTGCACGATCGCGGCGCCTGACGCCAACAGAAAATGCAGTTCCTCGCGCAGCACCCGGACAACGTCACTGGCGAGTTCCTCCCGGGTTTCGTACGGGCGGTCCGTGAGGCAGTCCAGCCACATCGTGCGCGTGAGCAGGTAGGGGCCGGGCAGCGCCACCTTGACGGGCCGGCCGGCCTCCGCGCGGGCAAAATCGAGCTCGTGGACGGCGAGGGGGCGGCCGCGGCCCAAGCGGCCGTAGGCAACCGGGTGCCGGACCTCCGCGGCGGGCACGTCCAGCGCACGGAGATCCCGCTCGAAAGCCTCCGGGTCGTCTACCATCGCCGCAAGGTCGTCCAACGGTATGAGCTGGCAGTTGTCCGGCCGGCCGCCGGCGAAGCTGGCGTAGCTGTCCCGCCGCTGCTCGCCGTCGGTCACGACATCGACCCCCGCCCGCAACTGCGCGTCCAGACACAGGCGCACCGCGTCGTCGGCCGTGGACTGAAAATCCGCTTCATCCAGCCGACCCTCCAGGTGGTCGTGCATGGCCTGGAGCATCCATCGCGGACGGGGCCAACTGCCAACGCCCATCACCGACAGCGGCAGGATCTCCGGCGCGGGGGAGGGAGAGGGCAGCGACTCGGGCACCGTGACCCCCACCCGGATCGGCGCGCCGTGGGGCGCTTCGGCTGGCGCCCGCGCGCGCTCGGCGTAGGGACCCTTGCTGATCAGGAAGCTGCGCTGCCGTCCCTGGCGGGTCCACGACACCAGCGCGTTCCCCGTCAACCGGCACCAGGCCGGCAACTCGACCTCGACCGTCGAGTCGGTGGACAGGATCTCCAGCAGGTCGCCGGGTTTCAGGGGGTCGATGTGCCGGCGGATCAGGAGCAGCAGCCCGCCGCCGCAGTCCAGGTCGCCGCCGTTGAAACGGCCGTCGGGCGTATGCGCGTGGCGTTCGATGGGTTCCATCAAGCGGTCCGCGCGCGGAGCATCGAAACGCGGATCAAAAGCTGACGCAGGGGGCGCCGCCGGAGAGGAACTCGACCAGGACTGCGCCGCCGACGATCTTCGCGCCGTCGACCAGGTTGTTCTCGTCCAACCCGCGCTTCTTGAAGCACGGCGCACACACGTAAACGATGCCTCCTGCCTCGACGAAGTTGTCCATCAGCTCCTTGAGGGGCATGAAACCCTCTTCGTGAACGTCGTCGGCGAACCCTTTCTGGGACCATCGGACGCCTTCGGTGGTCAAGAAGACGACCGTTTCCTTTTCCGAGCCGACTGCGGCGTTGCCAATGACGAAGGCCACCGTGGACTTGTCAGTGTCGTCCTTCGCGCAGGTGAGACTCACGCAGAATTTTCCAGCCATTCGCTGTTCTTCCCTTTCCGGCCGATCCCGCGATCAGCCGTTCTTCTGTTCGATCCAGTAATGGGGATGCGCGGCGCGAAGCAGGCGGCGTCCGGTCATCCGGCACCACGCGGGCAGGTCTTCGGGCGCGCCCAGGTCCTGGGAGGTCAGCTTGAGAACGTCTCCGGGACGGAGCTTTCGCATTCGCAAACGCAGCAGGACGATGACCTCGCCGCATCCCATGTGGCCGGCGTCCCACTCGTCGGCGACGGGCAGATAGGTCGCGGCGACGCCAACCGCGTCCGCCTCGACTTCACCCACAGGCTGTGATCGCCCATCCGGCAGCATCCGGGCAATCTACATCGGCGGGATTGCGCCGTCAACCGTCCCCGGGCTCGGACATGTCGAACAAGCACTCCATGGGGTGCAATTAAACAAAGGCACCCCATCCGTCATCGCGACCACGGCTAACCTTCCCCGGATTCACAATCGCCGTTTTCACGAATTGCCATCGTGGCGGCGGGGTCTACTCGTCCTTCAGTTGCTCCCAGCTCCTCGGTTTCCATACCCGAGCCAAGCGTTTCGCTTTGATGACTTGTGAAGCGGTCATCTTCGCTGCCACTTCATTTCTCGATGATCGGTATTCCGCCGCCGCCTCGGGAAGCGGGCGTGCAGCGGCCAATTTCAGCCACTTGTAGGCTTGGATGTAATTCCGGGACACGCCCTCGCCATTGGCGTACATGATGCCGAGGTCGTGTTGTGCGGAGTCGGCCCCCTGCTCAGCGGCCAGCCGATACCACCGCACGGCCTCCCGCTTGTCCTGAGGAACGCCGACTCCTGTTTCGTACCTGAAGCCGAGGAGAGATTGTGCGTAGGCGTACCCCTGCTCGGCCGCTAGGCGGAACCACCGCACGGCCTCCTGTTCATCAACGGTCACGCCCTCGCCGTCGGCGTACATGATACCGAGGTTGAATTGTGCTCTGGCGCTTCCCTGCTCCGCTGCCAAGCGATACCACTTCAAAGATTCGTGGTAATCCCGGTGAACGCCCTCACCGTCGGCGTACATGGCCCCGAGGGTTAATCGGGCTGTGGTGTCCCCTTGCTCGGCGGCCAACCGCAGTTGTTCGATATCTTTGTTCACAGAATGGGTGCTCTACGTTTCATCCGGCTGTCCCCCAATTCGTTACCCATCCGAGGACTTCCCCGCTCCCCTCCCGTTCAGCTCAGACCATACTGGCGCATCCGGCCAGGAACATGCTGTTGAGCAGCGCCATCAGAACCACGGTGGAGACTATTCGCAAGACAACCGCACTGTCAGAGTCGAATCAAAGCCGGAATCGGATGCCTGCCTCAATCTGATCGGAATCAATCGGCGCCCCCCGGCTGGAGCGAAAGCGATAACCAAATCGGAAATCCACGCGCTGGGCGGCCCGAACCAAGAAGCCCGCCATGATCTGATAGGAAAACCGGGAATCCTCATGTTCGGCTGTGGTCGTGAAGGGTAGGTGCAGGGGTGGGAGCGAGGGAACAAAGTTTTCTGGAATAACAGAGCCGGGAAAAGCCTCGAAGTCGAATGGACTGGTAATGACTGGGTAACTAAAGCCGGGTGGATACGACAGGGTAGAGGTGACGGTTCTATCGTGGAAGAAAGCGCCCAGACCGAACCCAACATAGGGACTCACTCTCCATTCGGGATAGCGGTAGTAAAAATTCCCCATGAGGGACGGGGTCTTGATCTCTCCGTCAATCTCTACGGTCGGTAAGGGAAAGGAAATGCTAGTAAAACGAGCACTGGAACTTTCAAAAGACCCCGCCAATGCCCCCGTAGTAAAACCTGTGGGAACGCCGGAGGGATCGCCGATGCCGACTTGCTGGTATCCCCCTTCGATCTCAATCGAGATGCCCTCGTTGAAGGCGTAGCCGAAGGCCGCGGTAAAAGCGCCCCCAGCTTTCAAACCGAGACCCGTTGAGGTCTTCGGGTCGTATGGGAAAACACCCGATCCAGCAACAGCGAGATAGAACTGCCCGTTTCCGTCAATCGGTTGCGCAGCCTGTTGCGCAGTTCCAGGCAGAGCAAGCTGCGCCAGAGCGATAGCAAGGCCGGCGAGCGTCTTGGTCAAACTTTTTTCTCTCTCGTTCGTTAGCTGGCCTTGACCCGTCCGCTGATGGCTTCGCGCAACACTTCCTGGTGCACCATGCGTTTCACGCAGTTGAGCAACCTCGGCCCGAATCTCCAGGATCTCAGCTTGCAACCTGCTAGTCGCGTTGAGGAGCACCCCCGCGAGTGCGCCGCCAACGCTGAGAATGGCGATGATTCTCCACGATGCTGGACTCGACCCAGTCACAGAGTCTGGGATACTTTTGTTGCCACTTCTTCGCCATGCGGCCAGGTCCCGCCGGGACGCTGACCGATCCCAGGATCTCGAGCCCGCCCTCCGCTCAGGTCAGGCAATATCATACATATTCTGGCGGTAGGTGGCTCCGTCTCGAAGAAATCTCAAGACGGGGGCTGCCGCTGGCCGCTCTTGATCGAAGACCCCCTATCGGGGTCCTCTCCGGCGAAAGGCCACGGCGCGAACGCCGGGATAGCCTCGCCGGTCATCCACTGCTGCAGGACACGCTGCCAGCCCGCCTCGGGGGTGGCGGTCCAAGCGTCCAGGTCCGCATCCATCGTCTTGCGGTGGACTTCCGCCCGGAGCGCGATGAGGCGCGTGAACTCGTCTTCGAGCTGCGCCAAGTGGTCGATCTGCTTCCGGGTTTCCTCACCGCGTTCCAACTCGTCGGCCAGCTCCATGAGTCGGGCCGTCATTGCCTTGGTGATCGCGGCCCGTTGTTCGTCAATGGATGTTGCGTTCGCCATGATGTGTTGTCCTCCGAAGTGAAAGGGTTTGATCTGTGTCGCTCACAAAGACACGCGACACCGGGAAACCCTGTGGAGGGGGACAAGTGCCCCCGCGACCGGTGACGGCCGGGCCGAACAAGAGCGCCACGCATGAGAGACCCCGCGAAGCGGATTCCCGGTCTGGCCTGGGGGATGCTTCGGCCAAGCCCAAGGCACCGGCAAAAGGCCAAGCGCACACTGGCGAACCACGCCCCATGATCCGCGACGCGATCAGAGGGACAGGGCCGGATGAGGCGGTGAGGGGAAAGCTACGCGAGAGCAGGTTAGAGACACACTAGACACGGGCTGTCGGACATGTCTGCAAAGTGTTTCCAACCGGAAGGCTATGGGCCCTGCCCGTAGCCACGGTGGGGTGGCTACGGAAATAGAGCATAGATCAGGACAAGAGGAACGCCTGCCAGGATCGCCACCTGAAGGCTGAACGCCATCGGCAACATCCGCTCCTTGCGTTGCTCTTCAAGCATCCGGGAGAGTGTTCGAACCTGGCGAGCCGCCTCGGCTGAATCTTCGCGGGACCTCGGCCTGTTCCTGAGCGCTTGTCAACATGGCTTGCAAGCGTTCCTCAACGGAGAGCAAGGCTGGGTCCGGATTCTTCCCGCTCGATGTTCCTGTCCCGCTGCCTGTCGCCGTCAATGCTGACGACGGCGCGGAGTTCCTCCTGCTGCCGCCATATCCATATCGCGTGCTCCAGCCGGTCTATCTCATCCGATATTGGTTTGATCTCTTTTCGCATCCAGTCCGGGTCCGTCTCCTTGCCGGTAGCCTTCCGGGCCTGAAACAAGTTGGCCCGCTGCTTGATGAAGAGAAAGAGTTTGGTTTCCATTTCGATGATGCTCATTGGGTACTCCGTTGTTCGTCCGGCGTTGATCTCGCCGGACACGTCGAGTTCAACGGGAAAAGTTCTGAATCGGGTTACAGGCACGGGCTGTCGGGCAGGTCTCGAAAGTGTCTCGAACCGGGTTGGAAAGGACGGCGGGGCTGTTCCCCGCCGTCCGCATTGAATTATTCCCCTCTCGCGTCGTCCTCCACGATGTAGGAGTCTGCGACAACTTCCTGCCGCTCGTCAACCGGCGCAGCCTTCGCGGCGGCGTCGGACCGGAAGATTTCCGAGTGGGCCTGGTCGGCCAGTTTCGCCAACACCAGGAGGTCGTCCCTCCCGAAGCTCTACGTGGACTTCCAGGTATCGCCGTCCCTGTAGAGACGGCCAAAGGTGACATTCGCCCGGGGGCGCTCGTCGGTTCCGTTCTGCCAAATCGTCGCCTTGACGCGTCCGATCCGGATTTCGTTGATGGGTTGATTCGCCATGATGTTTTTCCTCCTGAGAGTTAAGGGTTTGATCTTTGTCGCTCACCCGAGGAAGGCGAGAAAGTCAAACCCGGGATTGAAGGGGATGAGTCGAAGCCGCGCGGGGGACGGGCCAGCACGGCTACCAGCAACTCGACTGACAGACCCCGCGAAGGCGGGTTCCCGGTCTGGCCGGAGAGGTGCGCCGGACCACCGGACCCCGCAGAGGCAAGCGGAGAATGGCGACACGCATCCATGATCCGGGGCGTCAGAGCGATTGGCATGGAACCGCTCCGCGCGCGCGACGACCTAGGGGTATCCGGACGGCGACACCTGGAAGTCCAGCATGAGGGATCCGCGGGACGCCGGGTGAAACGGCCATGCTCCGAACGCCCTGTCTTCTGCCGTGCGGGCCCGAACCGACACGGGCCACGGCGACGATGGAGTGGGCGACGCCAAGATGTTGCGGGTGGCATAATCCGGCCGGACGCGGGCGGCTCCACAAGCCCCGTCGGCGGAGCTGCATCCAAGCGGCTACAGGCGGGGAGTCGGACGTGTCTCGGACGTGTCTCCAGGCGATGATCCCGCCGGGCCCCTCGATCTACGGCGGGGATAAGCGCCCCGCCGCGCTACGGGGCCTACTTCCCTGCCCCGGCCTCGAGTTTCTCCTGTGCCACGTCTTCCAACGAAAGCTCGAAGACGAAACGATGGACGCGGTCGGCCACAACCGACAGCAGGAGCAGGTCATCGATCCCAAAGTTCCGCAATCGACCGGATTTGATGCCGTGGGTATAGAGACGGTAGAAGCTGACGCCGGGGCGTAGCGTCGGCCCCGTGATCCCAAACCGTCGCGCCGACGTTGCCGAGCTGGATTTCTTTGATTCGTGTTTGTTCCGCCATGATGTTGTCCTCCGAAGTGAAAGGGTTTGATTTTTGTCGCTCACAAGAACATGCGACAAAGGCAAACCCTGTAGAGGGGGACACGCGCCGCCGTCACCGCGGACGGCCTGGCCGACAAAAAGCGCCACGCATGACAGACCCCGCGAAGCGGGTTCCCGGTCTGGCTTTGGGGGGTGCGTCGGCCACGCCAGACACCGGCAAAAGGCAAGCGGAACACTGGCGAAACACGGCCCATGATCCAGTCGGCACGGCGAGAGATCGGGAAGTCGGTTGAGCGTGGGCTATAAGAAGAAGCCCAACACGGCGTGGAAAGGCCGCTGAGAACCGGGAACGGGCTATTGGGAAGCCGTGTCCTTGCCCGCAAGGATGGCGCGGGCCTGGTTGGTGAGGAGTTCCTTCTCCTTGGGCGTAAACCGGATATCTCCGCTGACCCACTTGGTGATATCCCGGGTGGCGATCTCGGTGATCCGCATCTCCTCACCCCGAAGAGTGATGGAAATCGCACCGGCAATCTCAATCGCTTGCTGGCACTCCCGGATGGATATCGTTGGCGGGCGGGGAGGAAACCGCTCAAGGAACTGGCGTTCGTCTTCTGCAATGATGGCGCGCGCCTTCCGGGTGAGCTCTTCCTGGCTGGCGCGCGGAATCCGGATATCTCCGCAAACCCAGTGCGTTCCCTGGACTCGGAGAGCTCGGGTGATGAGCACATCCTCCCCACGGATAATCACAGGAATGCCGACATCGACGGTCTGACTCGCCCTTTCGACGATAGAAATCGCCCTCTGGCAAGTTCCAATGGATATTTTCACTTTCATCTTTCATTCGTAGAGTGAAGCGTCGGCGTTTTCTCTGCAAGCAAAAGCGGCTGAGCCGGAGGAATCGCGGGTACCGGACCGTCCATTTCGCCGAGAACTTCATCGATCGGAACCAATCTATCTTGTTCATGCCGTATGGCTCATTCTTCCCCGGTTGCGGACAAGACAAGGACGCACGTCGCGAACCTGAGCTATTGAAACCGGGCGTCGTCGAGCCGCCGGCAAGCATCGGTTCCCTTGCGGCGCGTTGTTTTCTGCGTAGTCGAAAGGCAGCCGGCCAATGCTATCCCGCTTCACGGGACTGGCGCTTCGCCGTGTGAAACCCTCTAACTCTTAGCGCGATTTACATGCTCAAAGGAATCGGGGACTGTCTCGTCGATACTCGCGATATACCTGTCCGTATTGCTCTTCCAACCAGGATTCCTCGGCTAGCGGAGCCATAAGGAAAACAAGAATGAGGAGCGCATGGGTGATCCAAAGGAGGAGCGAGTTCGCAATTATGCTCACACCGACGAAGCAGATGATATCACCCACGTATTGCGGGTTACGGGTGAACCGGTAGGGTCCAGAGCCAACGAATCCGCCCTTCAGCCCTGAAGTATTCATCACGCCAAGCGTGACGACTCCCCAAGCTGCCAAGAACCCTCCGAGCAAGGCGACTGGAATACCGAGAAGGAACCGGAGATCGCTCCTAAAGACCCAGGAATTCCAGTCTAAGAACAGCAGCGCCGTGTTGAGCCCTAAGACGGAATAGAATCCGACCCAAGTCAGAACATGCTGCCATGAACGCTGATGCGGCGGTGGCCAAATTCGTTTATTGGGGAGGGCAACGGACCAGACTGTAGCCGTCAACGTGATGAAGAGGATGCCGCAGTTGATGGCTAAGAGGGTGGCAATAAGATTGGGCGTTGGCATACGAAGAGGTCTCTAGAACCGCTGAATAAAGCAGACACACCCGACCGTTATGGGCTGACCAGAAAATCGAGGCCGCTCGCCAGTCGATCCGCGCCGTTCATGGCTGGTATTGTCCTCCACTTCGTTTCGTGGTGAAAGACTGGGAGCGGTTCCCTGCCAGGTCCGCGGCGTGAGCACGTCGCCGACACCGCGGACCCGGCCACAGGAAGGCCGCCGTGGACGCTGCCGGCCCGCTGGAACGGCCCACAGCCACACACCGCCTCAACCGGCCACGAGAGCAGGCTTTCAGGGGCGTTTTTGAATCCATCCCTTCCACACTAGATAAAGCACCAGCACAGTGAGAGGCAGGACCACAAAAACCGTCAAAGCCGCGGTGAAGAAGAACCGCACCAGCAACCACGACGAGACGTAGAAGGCAATAACTAAAGACAGCCCCAACAGCAGATACCGATAGAGCTTGCGCGCAAACTTCCGAGACTCTCGGTTCATCCGAAGTTCCAGCTTCGTACGCCGATCGTCAAGATCCTCTGGATTCAAAGGGACACCTCCTTCGGCGGCAGATCGAACATGGCGCCGTCCCGATCCCGTTCCAGAAAGTCATCGAGCCCTTGCATGAAGCTATTGCGCTTTCCGGGATCCTCGCCGGTGACGTGTTTGAGGTAGGAATCCATGAAGATCGCGCGGGTGGTGCGGCCACCTAATACACGCAGTCGGAATGGACAAACTCATCCAAGAGCGATAGTTCCAACTTAGCGACAGACTCGTCTTGATCCGAAGTTCGACCCCCAATCCTCATCACGCCGCTGTGTTCTGTCGATACTGTCCAACCGTTAGAGCGGAGCCAGGCAGCAAAACGGAGGGCCGTGGGTTCGTCTCCCGGTGTGTCGCTTAGCGCCATCGCCGGATCGTTTAAATCGACTTCGATCGTCCGTCCGTCGCTCTTCCACCAATTGGCTTCCTCTGGTAATCGCACCCTGCCCCCTAATGGTGTTCCTCGAAGGGTATTTGTGGGGCAGTCCGAACAGTGCCCGGTCTTCCGGCTTAGAGAGGAAGCCCTCGAGCTCGCGCAGCATGGCCTCTTTGGCTTCCCCATCTGTCGTGAATTTTCGCATCATGCAACGACCGAGCAGTGCCCCGCGCCGTTCATAGAGCTTGAGTTGTTCTGCCTTGATTCGCTTTTTGACGCCCGCGACTTTTTTCTTGAGCGCCTCCCGCTATTTCTTCTGCTGCTCGACCAGTTTCTTTTGCTCCGCCTCCAGTTGGGCGAGTTGATTATCAGTATCCGACATTTGTGCTCCTCACATTTGGGTTATATACATGCTTGACGGCATGGCCGTCGATGGGAATATTAGCGTCGTGTGCGCGATAATAAAAACTTCCGGGACCTCACTGGAAGTCAAAGAGCCTAATTCTTCACCCAACCTGTTCCAGAAATTCTTACAATACAATAGAATAAATACTTCTATTAATTAATTTCAAACGAACTTAATATAGTATTTGTATTACGGCCTCTGTCGCATGCGCATAATCGCCATTACGAATCAGAAAGGTGGTACCTGCAAGACCACAACCGCTGTCAACCTTGCCGCAGCTCTTGGGGCCCGTGGAAAGCGCGTACTACTGATCGACCTCGACCCACAAGCTAGCAGCTCTGCTTGGCTTGCCGTCAGGGATGGGGGAAAGGGGTTGTTCGAGGCCTTCAGTGAAGAGCAAGATCTCAGTAAACTTGTTGTCTCGACACAAGTGCCCGGCGTTGATCTGATCCCATCTTCCCGCTGGTTGGTTGGAATCGAGAAGACCCTTTCCGGAGAAATCGGAGCGGAGATGATGCTCCGTAAGCGCGTGGAGGCTTTGCAGTCGAGGAGGTGGAACTACCTCTTCCTCGATTGTCCCCCTTCGGTGGGTTTTCTGTCTTTGGCCGCACTCATTGCCGCCAAAGATGTCCTTGTTCCGGTGGAAGTCTCCTCCATGGCCATGGCAGGCGTCGCTTCCCTAATAGGGACCCTTGATAAAGTTCGTGAGCGGCTCAATCCAAGACTCAATCTCTACGGTGTTCTCCCTTGCCGAGTGGATATGCGTACACGCATCGGCCGCGACATTGTTGCTTCACTTAAGAAACACTTTGGCGAAAAAGTCTTCAAGTCGGCAATTCGAGAAACTGTGCGCCTCAAGGAAGCCTGGTCGCACGCTCAACCGGTAACGACCTACGCTCCAAAAAGCCGAGCGGCTGCGGATTTTCTTAGCCTGGCAGACGAGGTTCTGCAGCGGAATCAAAGAGGTAAATAAGGATGACGCGGAAAAACCCGATGGGACTCGGCGACGATCCGCTTGATGTGCTCCTGCCTGGCGTTACACAAACCCCAGCAAAAGAAAACCTGCCAGATGCTAAGGCGGCGTCGGAGCAGACTACCAGAAGGGCAAGAAATACCAGAAGAACGATCCAAGAGAGAGTAGGGAAGTTGGCTGCGACCGCAGAGTCAAATCCAGAAGTTCCTGGACCGAAGGTGACCGTTAGTCTTCACCTTCCACTCAAGCTTATCGAGCGGGTTCGCGACGCAGCCTACTACGTGCCAGGTTTGACTGTTTCGGGAATTGCAGAAACTGCCTTGCGTAATGAACTGCAACACGTGGAGCATGCCTATGAGAAGACCTATCTGCGAACAATTCCGGAAAGGACCGGAAAACTCAGCCCTGGCAGACCGCCCAAAAGCTAGCCCCATTTCTCGGTGACGCAGTAACTTCAGCGATCACGCTGGCTCTGTCCGATGCACTCCCGGCAGTAGTCATCAAGATGTTCATCACTCGGAATTAGCGGCCCGGGGCCAGTTGATCCGACACGAAGGCCATCGACCAGCGCTGGTTCGGCCCCTCGGGTATCGGCGTCGAATCCGCGCCGGCGCCAACAGGCGCTTTCACCTCTTTCGCCGCACCTAGAGCTTCTCTTCGCGATAAATTCGATCCGTCTTCTTCCCGTTCACGACGCAAATTTATGGTGAGTTCTCCTTGCCCGTTTTACCGGAAAACTCACTCTCGAACTGGACCGTCTCAGGGGGGGGGAGGTCAAGCGCGATCGAGGACGGCCTAGTCGCAATATCCATTGTTTGCTGACAGCCCCGGCTACAGCACGCCGCGGGGCTTGGCGATTCCAGCAGGCCTATCTCGATCAAGGACGAGTTCCCTCAGTGGTCACTTCAACGATGGTCACTTCAAAACCGGCCAACGATGGTCACTTCAAAACCGGCCAACGGGGATGGCCCGGGACGGTGTTGTTCTACCTCTTTGGGACTGGACTCGGCAAGCCCGTTTTAGTCCTCCAACTCCGAGGGCCGCATTTGAGGATGTGGCCGTGATGGAGCAGCCGGTCCAGCATGGCTGTGACGGCGGCGCTATCACCCAGTAGTTTTCCCCAGTCTTGGACGGGTCGATTCGATGTCAGTAACGTACTGGTCCGTTCATAGCGTCGCATCACGATCTCGAGGAGTTCCTCTGCTGCAGTGGGAGGAAGCTTCCGCATCCCCAGATCGTCGATGATCAGCAGCGGGACCGTCGCCAAAGCTTCCATGCACTCCTTTCGAGTACCGTCAATGGTGGCTTCGGCGATGTCGTCGAGAAGCGCATGAGTTTCACGGTAGACGACCCGATAGCCCTGCTCAATCGCAGCCAAGCCGATGGCCTGAGCCAGATGACTCTTGCCGGTGCCAGGAGGACCGAGAAACAAGGCATCGTCGTGCCTGGAGATGAAGGCGCCCGTCGCCAGGTCGAAGACCAGACTACGATTCATCTTCTTGTTGAAAGTAAAGTCGAAGGAGTCGAGCGTCTTCTGGGGATCGCGGAACCGGGCCTGTTTCCGACGCCGTTCCAACAACCGGATGCTGCGACGGTCCAGTTCATCCGAGACCAGACGAGAGACCAAGTCGATCGGCGCCATGGCTTCGGTCTGGGCCTGGTGGAGGCGTGTTTCCAACACCTCGGCAATGCCGCCGAGCCGGAGTTGTCGGAGAGCCCGCTGGAGTTCGATCAGATTCATGAGTGTTCCTGCTCCTGGATTTTGAGGTTGATGAGATCGCGATACTGAGTCAGTTCGCGAATGAGAGGATCGACCTGACGCAGGGCGAGTGGAGGTCGCCGCTCCAGATAGCGGCGGACGAAACGATACTCGTAGACGTGGAGTTCCAGTGCCGCAGCCGAAGCATCCTCCACGGCGGAGACACCGTACTTCTTGGCCAGGGAGAGCACACCCAGGATGCGGCGGACCGCAGCTTCCCCTTGTCGGCGGTGAATGGCGTCACAGAGTGTGCCGATGTGGGTGCCAGCGCGGCGGGCTCGGGCCAGCAGTTGCACCGTCGTTAACGGGGTTTTCTTCGGGTTGTCTTCAGCACGGACACGGTATCCACCCCGCTTCTGGCGGACATGCTCGCGGAGGAGTTGATAGGTGTTTGGGTCCAGGATCCGGACGTGAAGCGTGTCCCACTGGACCTTGACACCCCGTCCGATCCAGCCCGGCGGTACACTGTAATAGGCGGCTTCGACTTCGACGCAACCGTCGAGATGGACGACACGTTCACCGAATTGGTAATAGCGAAACGGTTCGATCGGCAGCGGCTTAAGAGATGGTTTCTCTTCGGCGAACATGGCCGCCACCTGCCGCTTGGTCGTGCCGTGGATGCGGGTGTCGGCCCATCGGACTTCCCAGCGATCCAGATACCCCTGGGCCTGGTCGAGGCTCTCGAAGCGCTGTCCCTTCAATGGGGTCTTCTGGGCGTGCCCGACACCGGATTCGACTTTGCCTTTGCGGTCTGGATCGCGCACCCGGCATGGCATGGCCACCACGCCGTAATGGGTCAGGACATCTCGAAACAACGGATTCAGGGTGGGGTCGTAATGGTCCGGGACGATCACGCCTTCGCGCAGGTTATCCAGCACGATGAGGCGGGGAGTGCCGCCGAGTCGGCGGAACGCGGTCTCGTGCAACTGGGCCCAGATGCGGGAACTGGACTTGAACGTCAGCAGCCGGACCGATTTGCGGCTGTAGCCCAACGTCATCACGAACAGCCGCGTCCGTCGGTACTTGCCCGTCTTCGGATCCCGGACCATCGGTCCGGTCCCGTAGTCGACCTGCGCTTCCTCTCCAGCTCCGGTCTGGATGATTCCGACCGCTTCCGGGGATCGCACTCCCCGGAGTTTGCGAACGAAACGCTTGACCGATTCGTAGCTGCCGACAAAACCGTGATCCGTGACCAGGTCCTGCCAGATCGCCATCGCGTTGCGGCCACGCTCCAGCGCCTGTTGGATGGTCTCCCGGTACGGCTCGCAGGAACTGCCCGACGGTGGGCTTGGAGGGGGAGCCGACGACTCTGCCGAGACCGGATTCTCGGCCTCCGGGTCGGTGGTCACTTCGTTGGCCGGTTTTGCCGGTCGCCGGCCCCAACTCCCGGGCGGCCGAATGGGGATTCCGGCCGCTCTCAGATACGCACTGGCCGTCTCACGACGCACGCCGGTGGTCTGTTCGATCCGACGCAGCGGCCATCCAAGCCGCCCCAATGCAACAACTTGCTCTCTCTTTTCTGTGCTCAAGACATTGCTCATGCCGACGGAGCCTGTTTCGGCTTCCCGTCGGTGTCAATGTCCCGGGCTTATCTATGTTCGTTGGCCGGTTTTCAGGTGACCACCATTGGCCGGTTTTGGGTGACCGCCGAGGTTCTTGCTCATGGCGGTGTGACTCCTTCCTTTCGGGCTCTTCCGCCCGGGTTTTTATTTCACACGGAAGGATAATCACCGCCTATGCTATTTACACACCTTTTGAGGGTAGCTCCACTAAAGATCCTCGTTCACTACCGACTCTAGCATAGACGACCACTGGGGATGATCCCCTCATCATCTGCCACTGCTGCACCGAACCTCGGGATAGATCGGGGCCCGACCAGGGAGGATTTCTCATGCCTAGCAACGGTGGAGATGGGGCCAAGGGCGTATTGGCACTGCTCGCGCTTGTTGGTTTGATAGTACTGGCAATGCAAGTAACGGCTCTGATTGACGGAGACTGGCGGCGGAATGTTTTCGTGGTGTGGCTCGTGTTAGCGATATGTGCCGGGGTAGCGTTGCTGGAGTTGTTCCGGACCAAGCGGCATCGGAGGCGAAACCGCGTCCAGAAAGCGGTGTTTCAAGCGACCCTAGCAGCCTGTCGGACTTTCGGCGTAAGTCCTTTGTTTTCAACACGGGGTCTTTTCGGAACGAAATTTTAAGTGCAATAATATCAATGAGATGGGTCAATCGGCTATCCCTAGTCCGACAGGCTGCTAGAGATTGAAAAAGAAATTATCTCTGGGTTTATGGACTTTGTGCAAGACCCTGCTAAGGAGGCATGGGGATTCAAGGGTGTGGACTGGCGGCGGGAGGCTGAGTCATGGCTTGCGGACAACGAGTGCGGTACCTCGCCGGCCATGACCCGGCAGCTTGCCACAGTCGTGAAACTGTCCAAGAAAGCGGGGTAACTCCACAATGCCACGCAATCAATTCGGAGCGCAGGGAAAGAGTCCATCGGTGTAGGCAACTTGTTGGCAGGCAGGAGAAGGTTGGAAGGCAACAACTCCAGCCTGCATTTTCGATGGAAGATCTCGCCACTGCACTCAACGGCCGCGATAATGGACGCTTTCATTAGGGCCAAGCCCTGTCCTTGGTTGCGACAGATCAAGAAAATCCATGGCAGTCCAACGTTGGAGTGATGTCAGAGAGGTAGGGAATCGCTTGGCGGCGCATGGCCTTGCCGGTCTGCTGTCGATCGACCTTGAGGGCAGCAAGAGCATTGGGTCAATCGGCGCGATACGTACCGATCGCTCGACCACCTACGCTTGGCGTGGAGACAAGACGGGATTGCGCGCGGCGCTTGCCACGCTCGATGAATTTGCCGCCGGGGCTTCTTACCTCGTCGGGCACAACATCATCGAACACGATCTGGAACTCCTCGCCAAGCACGCGCCGGAGCTGAAGCTGCTCACCCTTCCCGCTATCGATACGCTGTACCTGAGCCCGCTGGCATTCCCGGAAAACCCTTACCATCACCTCGTCAAGCAATATCAGGAACCCACACTCACGAGAGTGCAGATAAACGATCCCCTTCTGGATGCGGAACTGACCCTCGAACTGCTTGCCGACGTTGCCGATGCGTTGAAGATGAGAGAAGGCGACCTCCTGCACGTTTGGCATGCACTCCTTGCCACCGGCGTCAAAGGACACGCCTTCGACCGGGTGTTCCGGACGATCCGTGGTAGCAACGCGACACCGCTTGTCAAGAACGCGGTCCCGGCGATCACGGGCCGCCTCGGGAAAGGCGGTTGCCCGAACCAAGCGGCGGATATCGCCCGTAACGCGCTCTCGGACCCCCTCGCGCTCACCTATCTACTGGCATGGTTGCCGGCGGCGGGAGGCAATTCCATCATTCCTCCCTACGTCGAGAAGCGGTTCGAACCGAGCAGACTCGCAACGAAGCTCCGCGATGCGTACTGCGGTGAACGAACCTGCCGCTGGTGCTCGGAACGCCTCGATCCCACAAAGGCGCTGAAGCGTTGGTTCGGTTTCCCGAGCTTCCGCGACCAGCCCCAGAGTCGAGACGGAAAGAGCCTCCAGCAGTCCATTACCGAGAGACATCTTGCCCGGGCCCATGTTCTCGGAATTCTTCCAACCGGGACCGGCAAATCCCTTTGTTACCAGCTCCCGGCGCTAATGCGCTACGAAGCGACCGGCGCACTCACCGTGGTGATCTCGCCACTGGTGGCCCTGATGGCGGATCAGGTAACGGCGATGCGTCGCCAGGGCATCGTCTGCGCCACCACGATCAATGGTCTCATCTCGATGCCAGAGCGCGCCGAAGCGCTCGATCAAATCCGTCTCGGCGATGCCGGTATCGTACTTGTCGCGCCCGAGCAGCTGCGCAACCGTTCCTTCAGAAAGGCGATCACGGGGCGCCGGATCGGCGCATGGGTTGTAGACGAGGCGCACTGCCTCTCGAAATGGGGACACGATTTCCGCCCCGACTACCGCTACGTCGCGCGTTACATAGCCGAGCATCAGGCTGAGAGCCGGGCGCCGATTCTGTGCTTGACTGCCACCGCCAAGAATGACGTCGTCGAAGACATCCGAGATCACTTCGAGCAGACGTTGCGGTCGCAGCTCGAAGTGATCGACGGCGGGGCGGAACGCGGGAACCTCGCATTCGTTGTCATGCCGACTTCGGCTTCGCAGCGGATCGAACACATCCATCAGGCACTTGAAGACGCGCTTGAAAGGGAAGACTCAGGCGGCGCCATCGTGTACTGCACGACCAAGCGGAGCACTGAGGAGACCGCCCAAGCGCTCGCCGATCGGGGACTGACCGCCCAGCACTTCCACTCCGGCCTCTCACCCGAACGAAAACGTGAAATCCAGCGCGGTTTCCACGAGGGAGAGATCGACGTGGTGGTCGCCACCAACGCCTTCGGCATGGGAATCGATAAGCCGGACGTTCGTGCGGTCGTGCACGCCGAGATTCCGGGCTCGCTTGAGAGCTACCTCCAAGAAGCCGGCCGGGCAGGAAGAGACGGCGCGTACGCCCATTGCCTCCTGCTATTCGAACCCGACGATACCGAGCGGCAATTCTCGCTCACAGCTCGCTCTCGATTGGAGCGACGAGACATCCAGGCAGTGCTGCGGGCGCTCCGTCGCCTCGACCAGCGTCGCCGTCGCCACCACGGGGACACCGAGGATACGGTCGTCGCGACAACGGGAGAGATCCTCCTCGAAGACGACGACGGCGAGTTCACGCGCGACAGCGTTACCGATGACCACCGGGTGCGCACCGCCCTCGCCTGGCTAGAGGAAGCGAAGCTCGCACGCCGCGACGAAAACTACACTTCTGTCTTTCCCTCGTCCTTGCGCGTCCCGAACCTGACAGCCGCCCGCGAACGCATCGAGCGCGAAGGAAACAAGCGGAAGATTCGAAAAGACGTCCGGGTGCAGATGCTGCGCGTCGTGCAAACACTGGCAAATGCAGATCCGGACATCGGCGTCTCCACCGACGAATTGATGAACGAGTGCGGTTGCTCCCCGCAGCAACTCCGCAAGGTCTTCAGCACGCTCGAGGAAATCGGGGTCGCGTCGAACGACGTGCGGATCACCGTCTATGTCCATGCGGGAGTCGAGAACGCTTCTTCTCGACGCCTGACGCTTGCCCGCGAGCTAGAGGAGGCGCTCATCGCGGAGCTTCGCGAGGAGGCGCCCGACCAGGAGATCGACACCTGGACCCGGCTTGCGCTTCGCCCCCTCGCCCAGCGCCTTCGGGAGAAAGACATAGAGAACCCGCTCCCCGAACGGCTGGTAAGGCTCCTGCGGAGCATCTCTGCCGACGGCCGTGACGAGCCCGACGCGAAACGAAGCATCGAAATCCGCGCCCGCGACATGGAGACCATAGGAGTTCGGCTCCGGCGGAACTGGGCTGGCATCGATCGCATCGCAAGGCTTCGCCGAGATGGCGCTGCGCGGCTCCTGGAACATCTAGTCCGAAAGGTGCCTGACGGCGTCCGCGGTGTCGACCTGCTCGTGGAAACCACCTACGGCGCACTGGTGCAGGCAATTAAGGACGACCTCGCGCTGAGGTCGGAGTTGAAGAACCAAACGACGCAGCCGCTTGTCGACCGCGCGCTGCTCTGGATGCATGAACAGGAGGTCATCACTCTCAACCGCGGTCTGACCGTGTTTCGTCCAGCAATGATGTTGAAGGTCACGCGAGACGGGAAGCCCTTCACAATCGCGGACTTCAAGCCGCTGCAAGAGCACTATGCCGAACAGACTGCGCAGATCCATGTCGTCACGGAGTACGCAAAGCTAGGCATGGCCGACATTCACTTGGCGCTCCGCCTCGCGATGGACTACTTCCAGCTTGATAACAAGGAGTTCGTCGACAAATGGTTCAAGGGTAAGGAGACGACGCTCCGCCGCAATACCCTCCCAGAGCACTACGAAGAGATCGTGAAGAAGCTTGGCAACCGGACCCAGGAGCGGATTGTCGCTGACGATCGCGACCGCACCAACGTGCTGGTACTCGCAGGCCCGGGATCGGGCAAGACGCGCGTGCTGGTGCACCGCATTGCCTACCTCATCCGTGTGCGCCGCGAAAACCCGGGAAGCATATTGGCGCTCACCTACAACCGCCACGCAGCCGTGGAGGCACGACGGCGCCTCCACGAATCAGGTACCGCCCGCTGAGCGGGCGGTATGACGAAGGCCCCCCGAGGGGGCCTATAAGGGCATCCTTCCTTCCAGCCTTCTGGCCATCACAATCCACCTGTCGCTTTCGCCCGATGACGTGGACGCCGAGTGACACGACCGATGCGATACAATCCGTCGTGCTGGTGCACCGCATTGCCTACCTCATCCGTGTGCGCCGCGAAAACCCGGGAAGCATATTGGCGCTCGACCTACAACCGCCACGCAGCCGTGGAGGCACGACGGCGCCTCCACGAGTTAATCGGAAGCGACGCACGTGGCGTCAACATCCTGACCTGCCACGCACTCGCGATGCGGATCCTTGGGGTTTCCTTTGCACAGGCCGCTGCAAACCCCAGCGACGAAACGTTCAACAACATCCTTCGGGAGGCCACGCGACTTCTAAGGATCGACGAGGCAGCCGCCTTCGTAACGCGGGAGCAGATGCTCGGACGCCTCAATTGGATTGTCGTTGATGAGTATCAGGACATCGGCGAGCCCGAGTACGAACTGATCGCAGCCCTCGCCGGAAAGAAGCTCGCCGAAGACGATGCGAGACTGAATCTGTTCGCGGTAGGAGACGACGACCAGAACATCTACGCGTGGAAGGGCGCATCCGTGCGCTTCATCCGCCGCTTCGCCGAGGACTATCACGCAAAGGAGGAGTACCTCGTCGAGAACTACCGTTCGAGCGGATACATCATCGATGCGGCCAACCGGTGCATCGAAGGCGCGGAGGAACGTCTCAAACGAGACCACAGACTCCGAATCGACACCCGCCGCCAGACTGATCCGCCGGGCGGAGCATGGGCCCACCGCGACGACTTGGCAGGAGGCAAGGTCCAGATCCTGCACGTCAGGGGCGGCCGGCTATCGCAGGCCGTGACCGCGGTCGAAGAACTCAGACGCCTCTCCGAACTGGACCCGGATTGGCAGTGGCGCCGATGCGCCATCATCGCCCGGAATTGGGCCGACCTCGAACCGGTGCGAAGCGCCTGCACGTTGCACGGGATACCGTCGCAGAGCGCGCGCGAGGAACTCTCATCGTCCTGGCGCGCCAGAGAGACGCAAAGGCTGCTCCGTGCCCTCGCCGCCAAGGGAACGGCCACGATCGAGACGCAGGAAATCCGCCGCTACCGCGCGGACTTGACCGGAGATCCTTGGGCCGATCTTCTGGCACAGGCCCTCGACGAACTCCTGCTAGAGGACGGCAATACGGCGGTCCTGCCCATCGCTTACGTGCAAAACTGGCTCGGCGAATGGAGTAAGGAAATCCGACGCCAGCAGCAGGGCTTGCTGCTTACCAGCGCACACCGGGCCAAGGGCCTTGAGTTCGACCATGTCGTGATCCTCGACGGAAGGTGGAAGGTTACAAGTGATGGCGAGGACGCCGATACCCCGCGCCGTCTTTACTATGTCTCTATGACGCGCGCCCGTGAGACGCTCACATTGGTGCAGCTGGAAGATGCCGACCACCCAGATCCCCGAGACGAGTTACTCGCCAAGAACCACGGGGAACGAGCCAGGACATTGCTTCAGCTGCTGAGGAATGCTCCATCGGTAGTGGACCGCCAAGCCCCGATCCCTGACATTTCCGACCAGCGACTGGACGAGACAATCATCGAATGCACCATGGCAAACGTCGTGTTGTCCTTTGCTGGATGGCGATCTCCGGAGAGCAAGGCACACCGCGCAATCGCAGCGCTTCAACCCGGAGACACCCTGTCTTTACTACACAACGACGACCACTGGACTGTCTTCGACACCAAAGGACAACAAGTCGGGCGGATGGCAAGGAAGTGGTCCATGCCGAACGGTATGAGAATCGCTAAAGCGGTCGTGCACGGAATTTTCACCCGGTGGGCGAGTGACGAAAGCGATGAAGAGCACAAACAGAGGCTCCGTTCCGAAACTTGGGAGGTTGTCGTGCCTCAACTCATGCTGGCGC
>CBDAOY010000003.1:0-161480 GCA_965198225.1 Terriglobia bacterium
TCCACATCCAGGATGACCGGCAAGTGCTGGCCCGGGCTCGCGTTGAAGATCGGCAGGTGAGTTTCGGAGAACTCGGCTCTGAAGTCCAGGCTAAGCGTTTTCTGGTCTTTCGTGACGGTGTAGCGGCCGCACATGATTTCAAATGCTACCAAAACCCAGAACTGCGCCTACTCCCTCGGAATCACGAGAGGCCCGGCGGGCATAATTCGAAAACCGTCTCTTAGAAAATCAGCCTTTCTGTCCGAAAGCCTTTGGCAACATGCATTTGCGACTCAACTGGCGCTTCTGTGCGGCGACTTCATGCGTCAAGTGGACAGTTTGATCGACGGTCTCATTTTTGAGGCCCGAAAGGGCGACTAGTACCTCGCTCGCCGTTCCGCTACGCACTGCCAACTAAGACAGCCTTTCGTGCTCTGCTAACAGAAACGAAAGGTAGCTGCGAATCAAATTGCAGAAGAGCCTTGCCTCTCTCTCGCTGATGAGAACTCCCTCGTCGAGGTCGAGTCCATGGCGTATTCCGCCACCTGTTGGAGATGAGAGATATCCGTGCAGAGATTCGATCCAACTCAGAACGCGGTTCAAGGTCGTATCGGTATTCCCCCTTCGCAGTTCTCGAACGATTTGGTTGAAGTACTTGCCTTCAACGGTTCCCGTACTGGTTTCTGCGCCGCGAAATGCGGTCGAGACGGTTTCTAGGAGCCATAAAGTTTCCTGGACGGCTTCCCTACCGTGTCCCGCAGAAAGTAGCTCTTCGGAACGGTGCAACGATGTTTGCAGAATTTCGACAGCATCATCGGCCAGTGACCCGGGCGCGTCGGCAACTTCAATCACGACCTCGCTTTCCTCGCGAAGCTCTAGTCGAGGTGGCTTAATTTGATACCCGATATCGTGGCTCACTAGCAGCGCGTTGACCATGTTGGCGTCGGGCACAAAGAAATCGTCATTATCCTCTTCAAATGACGCGCACGCGTCATAGAAGGCCTCGATAAAAAGCGGTGCGTTTCGAGCCGCTTCGTGTGCGTAGGTGTGAAGATCCGTTTCGGCCCAACTCAAACTTGAGCTCCACGAATGTGTTGCCCCGGCGGCTTTGCAGAAATGGTCTTTGAAGTGTTCGATGATCCTTTGCCGGTCGTCTTCCTGCGTCGCAATTTTCATAATGAGATCGATGCACTCAGAAACAGCGGCCTCTGGAATGCTCTCGTTCAAGAATTTACCGTCTGCGGGGGGCTTAAATCGCCATGCACCCATAAAGTTTAGAGGCATCGTACGTTTCACCCAGTGTCCCTAACACCCTATCACCTGTCGCTCGTCTCCGGCGTTCTTCAGCACCTTGTTAGAGGTCTGGCACGTAGTGAGGAGGTCATTACAAAAGGTGTGTAAAAGTCATCAGGCGGCGGCCTTCGATTTCATCACGACTCTGATGCCGTCAGCGAATTGCTGACCATCATAGACCTCTTGTAAGAGTTCGGATCCTTTTAAGTGTCGCCAAGCCTTCTCAGCGACACGTAGTAGCTTCCAGATCATTGCCGTTGCATTCTCGACACGCTTGAATCGGCGAGCGGCGTTGGTGCGGAGGCGAACCATGTCGAAGGGCGATTCGACGATGTTGGTCGTTTTCAGATGCACCCAGTGTTGTTTCGGGAACTCATAGAAAGTGATCATCTGGTCCCAGTCCCGCAACAGCGTCTCACCCGCTTTGGGATAGTTCTTCTCATATCGGCGGACGAACTGATCCCGCTTTCGTTCGCAGGCCGCGCGGGAGTTCGCGAAGGCCATCCCATGGAGCAGCTGTCTGGCCGCAGGCTGCTCGGTCTTCGGCAGATGATCGACCACGTTGATCGACTTGTGGTTCCAGCAGCGTTGTGCCTGGCCCTGGGGATGTTGCTCGGCCAGCGCGGACGAGATGCCCAGGTGACCGTCCGCGACAGTCAGCCGTCCCAGCTTCAGGCCCCGTCTCTGGAGATTGCGCAGAATGCGGCTCCAGCACTCCTTGCTTTCCCGCTGCCCGCTCTCACAGGCCAACACCACTTTGCGCCCGTCTGACAAGGCTCCGATGATCACCAGCAATGCCGCTCGCTCTTTCGCGATCCCCGCTTTCACGTACAAGCCGTCTGCCCACTGGCAGACGACCTCGAGGCCGGACAGGTCCTGCTGGACCCACTCGTCATACTCCAACTGCCAGGTCGATTTCAGTCGTTGGATCGATGCTCGCGACAACGGAGCGCGAGCGCCAAGCAGTCCGCGCATGGCCTGCTCGAAGTCCCCTGTGGCCAGTCCGTGGAGGTAGAGCTCGGGAAGTAGCTCGCTCAGCTGTTTCGATTTCCGTCGAAAATACGGCAGGATCTGACTCTCGAACCGCTCGGCAGTGTTTCGGACCCGAGGTCGTCGAACCTCCATCGTCCCGTTCATCATTGCGAAGCGTCGCAGTTTCCCGTGACCGTTCCGGTATCCTCGTCGATTCGGACTCCGCTCCGACTTTTCCCGACCCAGAAACTGCGTGACTTCGTCCTCAAGCAGCTCCTGTAGCCAGACTTGGACCCGGGACCGCGCCCAGTCCTCCAGAGCCTCATACGCGTTCGTTGACGCCACTGCTGCCGGTATGTTCTTCTTCTTCATGGGTGGTGTACCTTTCTCCCGGTTGCTGCCGGGATTGCTTAGGGTTTCGAATTCACCGAAAGCGTACACCGCCTTCTCTTTTTGCACACCGATTGGAACGACCTCTTCCACGGGGATGGGTCACGGATCTTGTTTCTTTTTCCCGCGTACTTTTCTGTAATGGGTACGATGGACGGCGAGCCGCGCAGTTTGGGCGATCTTCCGCATCACTTCAAATAGAGCCGATCGCCGCCGCCAAGCTAGAACGATGGTGCGGTATGGCACCGGTCGTGATATTGGACGCGTCTCAAGGCCGGACCGAAGAATTTCGGTAGGCACAGAGATGCGTGGCAGCAAGGTGATACCCATGTTGGCGCGGACCATCTGCACAAGCGTCGGCAGACTCGTTGCCCGAAAATTGAGTGCCTCAACACCTCTTCCGCTACAAAACTCGATAACCTGATCCCGAAGGCAGTGTCCCTCATCAAGCAGAAGAATGTGCTCGCCCCGCAACCGGCTGAAGGGTATCGGTGCGGACGACCGTCCAAGGCGGTGATCCCGTGGTGTTGCAAGCACGAACGGATCTTCTTCGATCGTCTCGTAGGTGAGGTCCCCGATGTCGGCTTCCAAAGCAAGCAAAGCGCCATCGAGGTTTCCATGACAGACCTGGCGAACGAGTGCCTCGGTTTTGTCCTCCAGCCAAGCCAGAGTCAAGCGCGGAAGTTCCTTGCGTAGTACCGGTGCGACGGTCGGGAGCAGGTAGGGTCCGACGGTCGGTATCACCCCGATTCGTAGCGTGCCTGCTAGAGGATCCAGGAACCGCCGTGCGGCGTCTCTCACATCGTCTACCTCAACGAGAACGCGCCGCATCCGGTCAATGAGTTCAGATCCTGCCGTGGTGATCATCACGCCACGACGATCGCGCTCAAACAACTGGACGCCCAGCCCGGATTCTAACTCCGCCACCTGCACACTCAGTGAGGGTTGAGACACATGGCACCGCTCCGCAGCCCGGCGAAAGTTCCTCGTATCGGCCACGGTCACTGCGTACTGAATCTGCCGAAGTGAAAAGTTGAAGGGTTTCATCATTGATAGTAAAATCCTATCATTCCCATAGAAATAATGTCTTGGACGTATCAACCAGGTCCGTTTCAGACTGACTGGAGATGTCGGGAAAGAGTGAGGTCAATGCACGAAGCAAATGTACTGAATTTCTGACTTACCAGGAGCTAACTGGGATGCTTAAACAAACCATATCTATGATTACCTTTCTGGCGGTTGCGATCTCTCCAGGCTTGCCAGTCAATCTGGCGGTTGCCCAGCAGGGTGTGCCGACCAATGAGTATTGGTGGCCTAACCGCTTGAGCCTCGATCCACTGCGCCAGACGTCTCCGGAATCGAATCCTCTGGGCGAAGACTTCAACTATGCGGAAGAGTTTGAAAGCCTCGACCTAGATGCTGTGAAGGCAGACCTTGAAGAGCTGATGACGACTTCTCAGGACTGGTGGCCCGCTGACTTTGGTCACTACGGGCCGTTCTTCATTCGTATGGCTTGGCACAGTGCGGGCACCTATCGAACCATCGATGGCCGCGGTGGCGCTGACGGTGGTCTGCAACGCCTCGCGCCGCTCAACAGCTGGCCCGATAACGCAAACCTGGACAAAGCGACCCGATTGCTCTGGCCGATCAAGCAGAAGTACGGTCGCAAGATTTCCTGGGCCGACCTGATGATTTTGGCGGGCACGGTCGCCATGGAGTCGATGGGCTTCGAGACGCTGGGCTTCGCCGGTGGTCGTATCGATGCCTGGCAACCCGAATTAGTGAACTGGGGCCCTGAGGGCGAATGGCTCGCCGCCGATCGACGCAATGAGGACGGAGAACTCGATCACCCTTTCGGTGCGACGCAGATGGGCCTGATTTACGTGAATCCTGTCGGTCCAGGCGGCAACCCGGATCCACAGGCGGCCGCTCATGCCATACGTGAGGCTTTCGGCCGCATGGCGATGAATGATGAAGAGACGGCTGCACTGATTGCGGGTGGCCACACCTTCGGTAAAGCCCATGGCGCCGCTGATCCGTCCCAGTACGTTGGTGTTGAGCCAGAGGGCGGCAATATCGAAGCACAGGGATTGGGCTGGCAAAACAGCTACGGCGCTGGCAATGGCACCGAGACGATTACCAGTGGACTGGAGGGTGCTTGGACAATCAACCCCTCAGCGTGGACCCATAACTTCCTGGAAAACCTGTATGCCTATGAGTGGGTGCAGACTCGAAGTCCCGCCGGTGCAATCCAGTGGGAGCCCGCTGACGGCGCTGCATCGAATTTGGTGCCGGATGCCCATGATCCGTCCCAACAGCATGCGCCAATGATGCTCACCACCGACCTCGCGCTGAAGGTGGACCCGGCGTATCGGGAGATCACTTCGCGCTGGCTCGATAACCCGGAAGAGTTCGAAGACGCTTTCGCCCGGACCTGGTTCAAGCTGACTCACCGCGACCTGGGTCCGACGTCACGGTACCTGGGTGATCTGGTGCCAGACCGGCAATTCGTATGGCAAGACCCGATGCCTGAAGTGGATCACACGCTGATCGATACGCAGGATGCGGCCGAGCTGAAAGCTGACATTCTTAACTCCGGGCTGTCGAGGGCTGAATTGGTCCGGGCCTCCTGGGCCTCAGCATCCACTTTCCGCGGGACCGATATGCGCGGAGGAGCCAACGGAGCCCGTATTCGTCTCGCACCCCAGAAGGATTGGCCTCTGAACGACCCACCTGAACTGGACCGCGTGTTGGATACCCTGGAGGCGATCCAGAGTGATTTCAACAGTGCGCAATCCGGCGACAAGCGCATCTCTCTTGCAGACCTGATCGTTCTGGGCGGTGCCGCGGCCATCGAGCAGGCCGCTCAAGACGCCGGGATCGACGTCGATGTGCCCTTTGCACCCGGTCGCATGGACGCCTCGCAGGAGCAGACCGATGTGGAATCCATTGCTGTGCTCGAGCCGGCCGCCGATGGGTTCCGCAACTACTTCGCCAACGGTAACTCCCGATCTCCGGTGGAAATGCTGGTGGAGAAGGCGGCTCTGCTGAACCTGACAATTCCTGAAATGACGGTACTTGTCGGCGGCATGCGTGCGCTGAATGCCAATGCCGGTGGCTCTGCTCACGGCGTGTTCACAGACCGTCCCGGCAGGTTGAGCAACGACTTCTTCGTGAACCTCACCGACATGTCAACCGTGTGGACTCAGTCGTCCACAGATGGCATTTACGAAGGTCGTGATCGTGCGACGGGCGAGCTCAAGTGGACAGGTACTCCGGTGGACCTGATCTTTGGGTCGAACTCTGAGTTACGCGCAGTTGCTGAGTTCTATGCAGCTCACGACGCGCCGGAAGAGTTCGTGCATGACTTCGTTGAGGCATGGACCAAGGTGATGACCCTGGATCGCTTCGACGTGGAACGGTAATGGCAAGGTCGTAACGACAAGATAAATGCTCGAGCTTTCGAATGGCGGCTCATATTGAGCGCCGGGTTGTGAGATCGCGTGGAACTCTTCGTGATTTGAGGAAAAGACGGTGGCACTTTCTATGCCGCCGTCTTTCTATCTGTGGCCTGCCACACTGCATTCCACGACGAGAGAGGGTTCTGGTTCACTTGTCGAAGCCGCTCAAAACCGGAAGCCGAGCGTTCAGGAGGGGTGGCCGATGATAGCCGCAGATGGCTCTGGCTGACGACGGTTCCTGCGAAAGCGCTAGTGTAGGCCGTCACAATTGACGTAACGCAATGCGCTTTCCCAGATCCGGGTTTATATGAGGAAAGCACCGACCATTAAGTCGGATATCCCTGTTAGAAAGGAACTGGAGCGGCTACGCAGCAGCAGCAGTGTGTCGGTCCGGTTGGTGGAACTATTCCGATAAGGTACAGTCTGTTTGACGGGGACCACTAGCTTGCCTCTGTTCAGTATCAAGTTGAGAATGACGAATAGTTACTGACTGTGATTCGCACGATCTGCACAACCATCACCATCCGCGCTGGCCACCGCCTAGGCATTTGGTACTACGCTGTGGTTGCCACACCGTTCTATTCTCGTCGAAAGGGCGTTTTTCAAACCAACGAGAGTTAGGATCGTGGAAAGACATCCAGGGGAGCAGACAGTTTCGATTTCGTCGTGTTCACATCGTTTTCCTCTCCCGACTTGAGCCGGTCCAGATAATCAGCCCACTCTTGCATCATGCTGCGCCGTTTGGCGAACAGATCCCCTCGCCGGTAGGCCGCTTCCACTTTGTTCTCTACCACGTGAGCCAAGGCCATTTCCGCCACTTCTCGCGGGTAACTCGACACCTCGCCGGACCAATCCCGGAAGCTGGAACGGAACCCGTGCAGCACGCCGAGGTGTCAAGCTTGTGCAGTTGTCGGTTACAGCCCGGTCCGTTTGGAAATCCAGTTGCGAATTGCGGCAATCACTTCGGATGTCATCCCAAAGGTGCCCTGGAGATTGTGATTGAATCCGAGGACCGTCACCTTCTTGCGGAGTTCGACGCCACAAAGCGTGTCGACGGCACCCCAGTACGCAATTCCTGGTCGATCGGGCTGCGAACTCCATGAGAGGGACCAAGCGGGCATCTGCCGGCTCTTCAGACGAAGGCCGGCGATCGTCTCAAACCGTTTGACAACAGACCGCCCGTTAAGGATCAAGACTCGAGCGGGAGAACCCCGAAGAAGGAGACCCAGGAGATCATCCGGCACGATGTCGAAGAGCGACCGATGCTGCCGTGATGTGAGTTGGGACCACTTGCTGTCTGTGGCGTATGGAACCAAGTCAAGATGACAGGCTGAAGGCCGCCCGCCATCAGCGTAAAAGGACGCCCCCGCACCAGCAACGACTTGGTCAAGCTTCGTGAACCAGTCGTATGGCTCGTTCTGAAAATAGATTCGACACCCTTCGAAGATTTTAGAGAGATGTCTGTCGTTAACGTCCGCCCAAGATCGCAGACCTAGCGACCTGAGCGCATGGAGGCGTCGATGCGTACCGTCGAGTTCGTTCCCTTCGTCGTCTAGAAACTCTAGATTGCTCGGGTTGATTCCCACCGTTGCGACTCTCGAGGCTAACAGATCTCCGAAAAATGGAACCGGGCAGGCCCATGGAATCACACATGCTGTCGACATCTCGGGCTTGTCCAAGCCGTCGACCAAAGTCTTCAACAACTCTCGAACCGCTACACCTTTCACAGCGTCCGTCCTTTCCGACGAATACAGAACGCTCACACGAGGAGGAGTTCCGAGTGAGCGCGACCTGAACCGCCCCTAAATCCGAGAGCGTGTTTCAGTTAGTCGGGCTTCGACGAGGCCCGGCCGTTCTTCATAGTAGGGTTTTCGACACGTGAGCGTCCACGTCGGCTCAGAATCTCCACCGCCACATCACAGGCCTGCCCCGTCGCCGGCCGGACTTCACCGGACCCAACACTGCTACTGCGCGCGATCAGCTGGCTGCGACGGTTGGCATCTCTTCGCCCGAGCCCGGAGTTATAACCGAATCTGGTGTTTGGGGCGGTTGAAAAAAAGCGGCGTATCTGGTTGATTTGTTGTGACGAAACATCAAAGCAACCAATAGGAGATACGCCACTGTGAGCAAGAGTAACGTGATTGGACCGGAAGGTCGAGAAACGATTGACGATCCGGTAACAGAGCTACTACGAGTCGGGGCACAGCAACTGATCCAACGTGCGGTGGAAGCCGAATTGGCAGAGCTGCTATCCCAGCACGGCGATCGGCGAACCGAGAGCGGGAACGCTGGGGTGGTGCGCAACGGCTATCTGCCTGAACGCAAACTGCAGACCGGTTTGGGGCCGGTAACGGTGCAAATTCCGAAGGTCCGAGCCAAGACGGGCGAAGCTGTGACGTTCCGATCGGTCCTGGTACCCCCCTACATTCGGAAGACGAAGTCGCTGGAAGCAGCGGTGCCGTGGTTGTATTTGAAAGGCGTCTCCAGCGGCGAGATGGGTGACGCTCTAAAAGTTCTTGTCGGACCCCAGGCGCAGGGCCTGTCGGCGAGCACGGTATCGCGGTTGAAACAGGTCTGGGCCGAGCAGTACCGCCGGGGATGCGAGGAGCGATTGGATGCCGATCGCTGGGTCTATGTCTGGGCCGACGGTATCTACAGCGGACTGCGGGCCGAACAAACCAAGTTGTGCGCACTGGTGGTGATCGGCGCGAATCAACGCGGAGAGAAACGTTTTCTGGCAATCGAAGACGGTGTCCGGGAATCGACACAGAGTTGGCGCGAGGTCTTGTTAAAGCTGAAGTCGCGTGGGATGAATATCCCGAAGTTGGCCATCGGAGACGGTGCGATGGGATTCTGGGCCGCACTGGAGGAAATCTATCCCGAGACACGTCACCAACGTTGCTGGATGCACAAGACCATGAACGTACTGAACGGGCTCCCGAAGTCGGCCCAGGCGAAGGCGAAACAGGCTTTGCACGCGATCTGGCGGGCTCAGACACAGGCAGACGCCGAGAAGGCATTCGACCTGTTCATTGAAACCTATGAGCCGAAGTATCCGAAAGCCACTCGCTGCCTCCAGAAAGACAAAGAAGAACTGCTGGCCTTCTTCGACTTCCCGGCCAAGCACTGGCAGAGCATCCGAACGACCAATCCCATGGAGTCGACCTTTGCTACCATTCGCCACCGAACCAAGCGATCCAGGGGTTGCCTGACGCGGGTTGGCATGCTGCACATGATGTTCAAACTGGGACAGTGCGCTCAGAAGAACTGGCGACGATTACGAGGATTCGATGATCTGCCCAAGGTGATTACTGGAGTGAAATTCAACGATGGAATCGAAGTGACCCACGTCGATCAGGCCGCCGCTTGAGTCAATCGGCAAAACACCACTTTTGACAATAACTCCCGAGCCCGTCGCCCTTCGTCTTGCCAGGTAACGTGCCCAATCCTCCATCATCTGCGATCGATCAATTGTAATTAACTACAACTAATAGACTTACTATTGATCAGGCCACTACAATCCCCTCATTAAATCCCTCTTTCTAGACGGGAATCCATTAGACCTTAGAAGACGTCCCTAGACCGCGCAACGCGCAGCGTCCCATGAGAGGGCGGAGCCGGTCCGGTCCGTATCGGGCAGGGCGGTCGATGGGCGAGACGGAGGTCTCGCTAGGTTGGTTCGCGCCTCATCTTCAAAGAAAGTTCACCTATATACTCAACCCCGAGAAGCGCCAGCGCGTCGAGTGGTTGTTCGGCAACGACGAGTACGACCTTCCATAGTGGCAGGAGCACGGAGCGCACGATGCTTGAGAGACCCGAAGTCGGCGGCTACTGCGTCTCTTCCTGGTCGCAAGTTAGGCTGCCCCGGCAGCGCCGGCACCATTGCGACACGTCTGCGGTTCCCGTGACGCACGAGGTCGTCCAGCCACTCTTCGAGAAGTCGCTATCTGCCGCGCCCCGGCGCGGGACCAGCGGCATCGAAACTTTGCGGGTTCTGATCCCCCGTGCCCGCCATCACGACCTCGTTCCAATCTTGCGGCGGCCTCTCCCCGAGCAACTTAACTACCGAAGCGCGCGCCACGTCGAAGCCCTCCTCGAACGCGGCCCTCTTTGATTCGTGAGAGGACTCCTTCCTGCGTCTGTGAACGATCCCCGACCGCGCGTCGTAAAGCTGTCTCACCTTCTTGAACACGCACAAGCGGGCCTGCGTTTCCGACTCCAGAAAACATGCCGCTCGGATCTTCAGCTTGAAACTAATCTCTCCCTGGTCCAGTTCATACATCTGCTCCAGCGCGATGGCCACGTCCAGAATCTTGTCACCGTCTGCATAGTGCCCGCTTCGCGCAAGAGCCTCCGATAGCCGCGAGATCACCGGCCCATACTCCCGACACCGACCGAGATCCGGCTCCGAAAACAACCGTTTGGCCTGTTCGATGGCAACAGGGTCAAGCTCCCGCGGTTTTCCCAGACTTGTAAACGCCCGCGCCCAAGGGTCCACGCCCATATTGCCGACTAAGGGGGTATTCCCTTGACTCCAGTAGCCCCCACAGGTAGTAGTCCGGGGTATGGAGGACTATCCTCGGACGCTTCAGGAGCTCGAGTCCCTCTTCGCCTCGGAGGAAGCGTGCCGCGACTACCTCGCGCGACTCCGGTGGCCGCACGGATTCGTGTGTCCCACCTGCGAGGGAACTCAGGCGTGGTGAACCGGGCGGGGGCTCTGGATGTGCGGGAGCTGTGGGCACCAGACGTCGGTGACCGCCGGCACGCTCTTCCAGGATACGCGCACATCGTTGGTGACCTGGTTCCGAACTGTCTGGTGGGTCGTCAGCCAGAAGAACGGCGCCAGCGCGCTGGGACTGCAACGAGTCCTCGGCCTGGGCAGCTATCGAACCGCATGGACGTGGCTGCACAAGCTTCGACGTGCGATGGTCCGGCCTGGCCGGGACCGTTTGTCCGGGGCGGTCGAGGTGGACGAAACCTTCGTCGGTGGGGTCGAGCCGGGTGCCGTTGTGATCACCGACGGGTTGCAAAGCTACCGTGTCCTCCCCCAGCTCGGCTATAGCCATGACCGACGAGTTCTCCTCGGGAGCGGCGAGTCCGCCGACGCGGTGCTCCCTCGGGTGCATCGAGTCGCTGCGCTCCTCAAACGCTGGCTGATGGGTACCCATCAAGGCGCTGTCAGCCGTCAACATCTCGACTACTACCTCGACGAATTCACGTTCCGGTTCAACCGGCGAGCCTCACGCCATCGGGGCAAGCTCTTCTACCGGCTCCTCCAACAGGCGGTGACCCTGGACCCAGTGCCCTACAGGGCGATCGCCCGAGGCGTGCGCGGCCCGAAGAAGGGGCGCCACCACAACAGGTTGGGGTTACTTGAGTGAAGGGAATACCCCCATTGCCGACTAGACGCGGTTTGCCGAGAAGAAGCGGCACCGTTCGATGCGTGCACTCGGGAAAGACCGCCATGGAAACCATCGGCGCGCCGTGCAATACCGAGAGGAATTCCACGAAGTCCCGTGCGTCGATGAAGAACGAACCCATATCATATACCCGCCCCGTCCGGTCCCCTGGAGGAAGTAGTGCCGGCTTCCACGGAACGGCTTCGAGAATTGCGCTGACGCCTTCCCAACCGTTTCCCCGGTCGCTGGGCGGCGCGACATTCCGCACGACCTCCATGTCCAGGAAGTCTTCCGTCTGCTCCAATGGAACCATCTTAAGGTTCTCCGCAATCTCGGTCTCCCCGCTGAGACGCAGACCGAAGAACAGCGAGACGCGGTATCCCGTGGTCAAGATGTTGGAAGCTGCGCCGCATTCTTCTTCCAGGCTTCGAGCGAGCAGGGACTGCAACTCGCGCGAGGCAATCTCCAAACCGTTCTTGCCAGCCTGTCTCGCCCGGCACACCAGCCCAGCCACTATGGCCAAGCGTGATGTCTCATAGTCCCGGTCAAAGGCACGGACCACGAATTCTTGCCAGCGTTCATCCGCCTTCAGGACCGCCGCCAGCGCCGGATGGCGCCCCAAGACGTTCTACGCATCGCGCAGCGCGGCGCGTAGCAGCGCATATCGCCTATCGCGCTATCGTCTTTCACTGTGACAGACGTCGTCGTAGAACGAACAAAGGTAGCCGGCCGGATCCGACCCTTCGAATCGGTATGGATTCTCCATGTCCGCCTACTCTTGCCGCCGACGCAGTTCCGCGAGCTCGTCCCGGTATCCGCCTTCAACTTCGTCTACGCGACCAAGCGCGCGCACCAGACAGCCGATCCACTCATCCTCTACTGATCGTGTCATCGTTAGCCAGGATTTCCATTTTGACTGGCCGGATCAGGCCCCTTAATACTCCGACACCCTCCCCGCAGTCGAGATTTCTCGTCGCATTCGCCTTGTCACAATGTCGCCGCGCGACTCGCGCGAAGCCAGGATTGCCGACACTGCGGCATGGAGGTCGCCGAAATGCCTGAAGTCCTCACTCTTGCCGTTCTGGTAGACGTGGTTCGTCAGTCGTTTTTTTCTCCAGCCGATATCGTTTGCTGCCATCGGCACCACGCAAAGGGGTTATAAACTGTTTTAGAAGATCTTCTTCGTACTTATTCTCGATGCCTTTCGGCGCAATCGTGTTCTCCCGCCTGATAAACGAAAACGCCGTAACCTGAGAAGTGGGCGTCAGTTCATGCTGCAGCCTGGTACATTTGTCGGCGGCATCGCAATCCCAAACGATCAGGAACTGCGTATTCGACGTGGCTCTGCTCAGGAAGCGCCCATACGCAAGAAGCTGGGACTCGCTTGAGAGCGACGAAATGCCTTCGAACACACGGACCTCGTCCGGAAAGTTGAGCTCAGCCCATCTCTTTAGATGGAGCGCGTTGTCTCCCTCCGTGAGGATCGTAACCGCCGCCTGATCGAACGCGAGAATTCGGAGTCCCGTGTCTATCGTTGCCAAGCCCTCCGACAGGTCCTGAACTGCGTCCGTCCGTGTCGTTGGGATTACCCGAATGACTCCACCCTGTCGGGTAACGCGGAAAATCTCGTCTTCGTTGACCATCGCGACCGTCACCGGGGAATGCGAGGTCATGAGCACCCTTGTCCCCTTTTCCACGAACAGTTCCTTCATGACAGCTACCAGAGCCGCCATCATCGACGGGTGAAGCATCGCATCGAGTTCATCCAGCAGGAGAAGAGAGGGTCGGCGTCGTCCGAGTAGCTGGTTAAAGGACGACAGAACTAGCGTCATTAGAACCTTCTCGCCCGACGAGAGGTCATCCAGGTTGTAACTGGCGCCGGTCGTCCGATTCGTCATCACCGTCTGGAACTGGAAATTCGCGAAGTTAGAGTAGTTGATCGTCACCCGCGCGGGATCTGAGAACCAAAAGTCGAATGCGGTCGGCTCGCCGGCCGCTTCCCGCATTGACTCCAGCGCGTCGCGAAGCCTGTCCCAGGGAGGAGGATTTTCGCTTTCATATCTCGCAATTAGCGCATCGTACTGGTCCTGGCCGCCATTCATCTGCCATTCGCTGTGTGCCCAGAGAAACGCGTCAACCTTGTAGGCCGTAAAGACCTGGCTGATGACGTTGGAAATAGTGCCGCCCTCGTAGTTGGATGCTTGCATGATGTCCGCACGAGTGATCTCGTGCGGGGCCTTGCCGGTTAGCTTCATGGCCAAGCTCACCAATACTGCGGGGTTCCCCTGACAACCGCGATCACTCGAGTGTGTGCGGCCGCCAGCGTACGGGATCGGTTGGAGTACTCTTTGCGTGATGTCCCGCGTATATTCAGCAAGGCCGGCGGGTTTCTTCACGGTCGGGAACGTGGAGAAATCCGGCATCTGTCGGACCAAGCATTCTAGCCCATTGTCGAACTCTTTGCGCTCTGGAAGCGACAGCGAGCCCGTGCACCGTTCGTAGAGGTCGCGGGCCAACTCGTTTGGCGACTTTCCCGCTGGCAACGCCGTGAAGTAGGCGTCAGCCGCCGAACTTGCGAATCGGACGGCGTCCCATGTCACGGCAGTCGAATTGCCGGGCGCGAAGGACGCGAAGTCGTACATCTCTACCTCGTCTTTGGGAATCTCCGAGGCCGTCGCTTTCCCTTCCGCCAGCGCCTTCAGCAGTTGCGTCTTTCCGACACCATTCCGGCCGATCAGTACTGCAAAGTCGGGCAGCGACACAGCGTCGAGCGTCTTAATGGACCTATAGGGACGTGACAGTTCGATCTGCAACCCAGCCATACTTGTCTCCTTCTGTGGCCTGCCCTTCTTTAAGGTGTCTCAGATGGTCTCATCCGGCCGAGAGTTTATCGAGCACGATCATTGAGCACTACAACATCTCGTTGATTGTTCTGAACCCTTTGGATTATTGGATCTGCCAGGTTCGTCGGTCTATTCTTCCAGGCAGCCATCCGAGCGTCGAGCCGCACGCTCGTCCTCAAACTCTTCGATCTTGATCAGCATGTCTTCGTCTTTCCACCAGAGAAGAGACAGCACGTTCCCTTGTTTGCATCCAGTCTTTTCCGGGAACTAGGGGCCATGATGAAAAAACGAGTCATTACATGGGCACTCGTGTTCGCACTGACCGCGGCCGTCCCGGCCTTCGGCATCTTCGGCATTCCGAGCCCGGAAGACCTTTTGATCTGGTTCGTTTTGCGGCCGATGATGCACGGCAACCAGCGCGCGATGATCGCCAACCAGCTTCAGGAACTTCAAAAGCTCGTCGCGCAGCTCGAGACCGCCCAAAGCCAGCTCACCCAGGTCCGTGACGCCGCGCAGGGTTTGGTGGGCGCGATCACAGACCCAATGGCCAATCTGATCGCAGCGCCTACGGACCTTCTTAACACCGCGCGCGACTGGCACTCGGATTTCACCGGCCAGGCCGGGAACATGGTCGAGTTCGTCTGCGGCTTTGCCGACAACGGCGAGTCCTTTAGTCGAAGCTGGCGCGACGTGTTGCAAGAAGCGGATACCGTTACCGAGGCCAACATCCGGAACGTCTACCAGAGTGGTCCCAATGCCGCCGATGCCGCGGTTGCGACCTTCGAGCGCCAACGGGCGGAAGGGGACCGGCGCTTGGAGTATGCCGGAGCCGGGGCTGACGCCGGGGCCGACCTGATGCAAATCCGCGAAGCCACTACCGGGGCCATGAGCCGCATCGGGGAGCGGGTCGATGCGGACCCCGATACCGGCGGCCCGAATCGCTCCTCGGCGGCGCTTGCCGAGGGTGATGCCCTCGCATCGCTCGCGCAAATCCGAGCCCTGATCGGAATTGGACGAAGCCGTGCCATAGCGGCAACAGAAGAGGCAGCGGATCGCTTTCGTGGAGAAGAACTCCGGCGGCAGCTTGAGGCCCGGCGCCTGACCGAACGGGCGGCCCTTGAAGCCCAATGGGCCCAGGAACAGGCCGCACTGGCCCTCGGCGCCGACGAGCGCATCCAAGCCATGTATGGCGGCTATCGCTTGAATCCGGTCTTTGCCGGGAACTAATGATGCTCGTACTGATGCTCCAACTCGTTCCGACCATTCCGCCGGACCCGGCGGCCGCGCCGGACGTTGCCACTGTAGTCAGCGGCATCATGGATCAGATTATCCTTGCGGCGGCCCCGCAAGTGCACGCGACGGGTATGGCAATGTGGCGGGGATTGGCCGCCATCCTCGTCGCCTGGACCGGCCTTCGCATCGCTTTTACGGGTGATTTCCGGCCGTGGGACGTGATTCGGATCGTCATCGCACTCTGGTTCCCCTGGGCGATGCTCAGCTTCTATAACACTCCCCTTCCGGGATCGACCCTCTCTTTCACGGCCGCAATTACCGACGGCGGCAACTGGCTCCAGGGCGTATTGATTGCCAACACCGGCGAGGATTATCTGGTGTCCTTTTCACGGCTCTCTCAAAATTTCTTTGCCCGCGCATCGTCAATGGAGCTGGGGTCCGGAAGCGGGCTGCTGGACATCGTCCTCAATGGCTTCACGAACCTGTCTTACCTGCTCATGGCCTTTCTTCACACCATCATCTTCGAACTCTTTCTCTTGCTCATTCTCCTGTGTCTCATCGTGATTTATGCCGTCTCAATGGGGCAGGTGATATGGGCGCAGCTGGCCCTCGGCGTTCTCCTGATCCTCGGCCCGCTCTTCATTCCCTTTCTCCTTGTCGAGCCCCTCGCGTTCCTGTTCTGGGGATGGTTCAAGGGCATGTTCACCTACACCCTCTACGGCGCTATAGCGGCGGCGCTCATGAGGGTGTTCCTCGCGGCCAGCATGGGCTGGATCGAGGCCATTATCAATGGCCCGCCGCCGGGTAACAGCTTCTGGTGGCACAGCACGGCCTGGTTCCTCAGCATCGTTCCCCTGGTGGCTGCGGGAGTCTTGTCCTCGCTCATGATCGGGACGCTGGCCTCACAACTCGTCTCGGGGAGCGGCGGTGGGGGTGGAATCATGGGCCTCGTCGGCCAGGCCGCGAGCGGTGTTTCTAAACTCAAGGGGGTATAAACTTCGTGGCAAAACACAAAGACAAAGAAGCCGACGCCGGCCGAGAATACGCCGAAATATGGGGCGAGACGATCCACTCGAACCGTCACTTGCGCGTGTTCTCCATCGTCCTCGGGGTGTTGCTTCTATTCGTCACCATCGCCGTTGTTCGGCTGTCTTCGGTCGAGCCGCCCCGGCCGATTGTCGTTCGGGTGGATGAAGTCGGCCGGGCCGAGGCCCAGGCCGATCCTCGCGACCCGACCACCAAGTATTTCCTCAACCGCTTTCTCCATGACCACTTCGGCCGACGGCGGGCGACGGCCCAGGAATACTGGCCCCGCAGCCTCCGTTTTCTCAGCACCGATCTGGCCAACGCGGCCTTCACCACCAGCAACGAAGAAATCGCCATGCTGGCCGCCGGGATCACCCTGGAAGAACTCCGGGTCGAGAATGTTGTGCTTCGGATTCAATCGAATTCCACTGAGCCGCACGGGGCTGTTGCCGACTTTGTCCTGATCCGGACCCGGCAGGAGCGGGAGGTATCCCGGGAGGCGTGGACCGCCACGATGCAGTTTGTGTTCATGCCGGTCATACCGGCCGACCTGGTCATCGTCAACCCGATGGGCATCCAGGTCACATACCTGGCAACCGACAGAACACTCATCACCGAGACGCCATGATTGCTCATTTTCGTGGCCGTGAAGAAGCACTCGAACCGTTCGGATGGAAGCAGGAAGATGCCGAGTGGGTTGCAATGGTCTGTCTCCACAGCGGCATGTTCACCCGCGCGCAACACATGGCTTATTTCAACGCTCACCCCGAACAGGCACGTCGTTTCGTTCAGAGCCTTCTGGACCTGAAACTTGCCGTGGAAGAGCCCATTCCAGTCATCCGCCCCGAGAACCGCACGAAGGCCTGCCGGATCACCTACAAGGGCATCTACCGGGAGCTGGGGGTGCCCAACATCCGGCACCGGAGATTTGCCGATCCGGCCGGCTATCTTCGGCGGCTGCTGTCGCTCGATTACGTTATCGATCACGCAGAGCTCGAATGGCTCCCGACTGAAGACGAGAAAGTTTGGTACTGCAAACATCTGGGCATCGGCAAGGACCGGCTGCCGAAGCGGCTTTATGCCGGAGCGGCCGGGAACGTCACCCGCTATTTCCCCCTGAAATTACCCGTGGCCTCAGGCACGGCCACCACGTTTGTCTATGTCGATCCTGGCAACGGAACCTCCACCGAACTGCGGCATTGGGGCCGGGCGCATAAGGATGTCTGGAATGGCATACGGAAACACGGGATCAAGGTTCATGTGGCCGCAATCGGGGCTACCGTTGCCGCCGACAAACGCGCTAGAGCCGTGTTGGAGGGATGGGCGCGCGATCGAAAAAGAGTCGAGGCCGGGAGCCCCCATGAGGAGGAATTGCAGGAGGAACGGGACGAAGTGGCCCGTGCCGTCCGCACCGCCGACGCCGCAATTCTGGAACGCTACGGCGGCTTTGATCGAACCTCACGGCGCTACGTGGAATTGAAGAAGATGCTGGCAAAACCTTTGATGCATGACATCCGGATTGACACGTTTGAGGTGTGGCGGTCCGAACGCATTTTTCCAGAGGGTGTGAAGCCCAATATGGTTCCGGTATGAAATCGCAGATCGCGCATTTTTCCAGAGGGTGTGGCCCCCGATCTAGCGCGAAAAACCGGGTCACGTCCCATCGAAAACTGGATCCCCAATTCACAACCCCGGTGCCGCACGAGGACGTGATTTGCTCAGTGGGTGTTATTTCACAAGGCCAATTCACAATTTCTCTGTCCCATATCGCTCCGTCTTTGCTTAGGGTTACGCCACTTTCACCCCCGGGTTCTGGAGCTGCACTGGAAGGGGGCGTGAGAGGCGGGAGCGACCCCCCTTATTTTGTGCCCAGTGCTGCACCAGACCCCCGTGCTAATTCACATCACGGGGTCCAGGGCCGCCCTGTCACGGGAGGGTCGCTCCCGCCATAGTGATCCCTGCGGGAAGGCTCGGATTCCGGAGGGCTGAGACCGCATGAAATGGAGTCACATTTTTCTCTTCGTCCTGGCGGTGGCCGCCTCGACGGCCCGGTATCTCTCGAGTCCGTTTCCGGCCGGATCGGAGAATCCTGTCGTCGCGCTCATGGCCCTGAATGCGCCCTTGCTTCTGTGGCTTATGCACGGCTGGTATGCCGCCATGCCCGGCGTCGTTGTGTTCATCGGCGGAACACTCGCTTTGGGCGCGTGGCGGGTCTGGTTCGAGTCGGCTCCACGGAAGAAACAGGGCAAGGGCGAGCTGCCCCCGTGGCCGATCGCCGCATCGGACGAGAGCCCGGCCATCGTCGTCGGCGAGACGCATCACCCGGTCGCGGCGCGCGAGGTTCCGAACCCGGACTGGCTCGTGATCCCGGAGCGGGGGCTCTACACCGGAGTCGCCATCTTCGGGGCCGTCGGGTCCGGGAAGACCTCGGCTTGCATGAACCCGTTTGTCCGGCAATTGCTCGGCTGGCAAGCCACCAATCCGAAGCGCCGGGTGGCCGCCCTGGTCCTCGAAGTGAAGGGAGATTTCTGCTACGACATCCGAAATATTCTGAAAGAGGCGGGCCGGGAAGACGATTACATGGAGCTTGGCATGGGCGGGAAATGGCAGTGGAACCCCCTGGCCGCGCACTGGCTCGATTCCTACTCCCTGGCCTATACGGTGTCGTCTCTCCTGAATCAGTTGTTCGGCAAGGGGAAAGACCCGTTCTGGCAGCAAGCCTACACGAACCTGGTGAAGTGGATTATCGAACTGTACCGGATCTTTCCCGACCGTTGGGTGACCTTGCAGGATGTTTACCGATGCGCGATCAGCCCGGCCATATTTCAAAGGAAAATTGAGGACGCGATCATCGTTGTGGAGAAACAAAAGAAGGGAATCCTCACCATTTCCGCCGAATCCTATGAAACCCACATGGACGCCCTACTTGAACTGGAGCAATGGGCCGAGACTGCCTGCGGCGAGCGCGAAGCGCCGCGGGGCATCCGGGTCGAACGATGGTTGCAGACCAATGGTGTGCCTTGCAAGGCGGGCATCCCGGGCGGTCACACCGATACTGCCCGTTTGGAGCTTCGACTTAAATCCGTGGTGCTCTGGTATGAGCAGGATTGGATGCAGCTCGACCCCAAATTGCGGACCTCATGTGTCGAGGGCATTTCGAGTTTCCTGTCTCTGTTCGACATGGAGGATGTGGCTGCCGTTTTCTGTCCCAAGGCTCCAGAGCGGCGAGCCACTATGGTGGAGGATGATGCCGGCGACGGTCCCGGCCGCCCAGGGGGCGCGCTTGCCGGAACCCGACGGCCCCTTCCAGCCCTGGACGAGCTGATCGAGAGCGGGAAAGTCCTGGCGCTCAACATGCCCGCTGGCTCGTCTCCGGCGCTGGCCCGCGCCGTGGGCGTGTTCCTGAAGAATGCCTGGCTCCAAACCTTGATCCGGCGGCCGGCGCAGATGAAGCAGGAGCCCGGCCGTTACTTCCGGTCCGCCGTCTTCATTTGCGACGAATATCAGTCCTTCGCCTCGGTCGGCGAGGACGACCCTAGCGGAGACGAGAAGGCGTTTGCCCTCACCCGGCAGTGCCGTGTCATCCCCATCGTTGCTACCCAATCCATATCCTCGCTCCGATCCGTCCTGGGCACTTCCGAGGCGTGGCGGGCCCTTTTGCAGACCCTGCGCACCCGGATCTTCCTTTCCCTCAGCGACGACGCCAGCGCCGATATTGCCTCGAAGCTGTGCGGGCAGGTGGCGAAGATCAAGCCGAGCTGGACCGTCACCGAATCCGCACAACAGGCCCAGGTGTCCCTGCTCTCGGGAAAGGCCGGCGGCAGTAAGGGGTCGGTGGGAACCAGCAAATCGTTCCGCGAACAGCGGGAGGCTTTGTTTCAGCCCAGGGAGTTTGGTCTGTTCCCCAATTGCCAGGCGATCTGCCTACCCTATGACGGGACCCAAGCGGCCAGCGCCGTCCGCGTTTATCTCAAGCCGTACTATCTTCCGGTGACCACGCCCTACTGGCGGGCGGTCGAGGCGGGGCAGATATGAACGCCACCGGCGGCATGGACTACCTGCGCCCGTTTTTGCCGGGGCTGGAATCGGTCCTCGAAGATGAGGACGTCAGCGAGATCATGATTAACGGTACCGGCAACGTCTGGATCGAAAGCCGAGGGCAAATCCGGGAGCATCCCGCGCCGGTCCTCGATGCAGCGGCGCTGGATCGAGCCGCCATTCAGATCGCGCTGCCTCTCGGCCTCGATCCGGCCACCACGCCGATCCTCGACGCTCGGCTCGACGACGGCTCCCGCGTCGCCATCTGTGTGCCCCCGGCCGCGCCCCACATCGCCATCACCATCCGGCGCTTTGGAAACCGGGCATTCACGGCCCAGGATCTGGTGGAGCAGGGCGCCCTGCCGCAGCCGGTCTACGAGGCGGCCCGCTCTCTGCTCCGCTCCCGCTCGAACATCCTGGTCAGCGGCGGGACCGGGTCTGGAAAAACCACGCTGCTCAATGCCCTGGTCGAACTGCTCCCCGCCGCCGACCGCATTGTTTCCATTGAGGACATCCTGGAACTCCGGATCGAGAGGGACAACTGTGTCCGCTTCGAGGCGCGCGGCCTAACCGAGGGCGTCACGATCCGCGACCTGGTCAAGCATTCTCTCCGGCACCGGCCCGACCACATTGTTGTCGGCGAAGTCCGGGGCGGCGAGGCCGCCGATCTCCTGCAGGCGCTCAATACCGGGCACGGCGGATCCCTGACCACCGTACACGCCAACAACGCCCTGTCGGCGTTGTCCCGGATTGCAGCTTGCGCCATGCAAGGCGAGAGCGACCTGCCCTGGGAAGTCACCTGCCGCAGCGTGGTGGACGGGATTCAGATGGTGGTTCACATGACGCGTCGGGAAGGGCGGCGCTTTATCGAAGAGGCTTTACTGGTTCGTGGATACAGCGCGGAAGAAAATCATTGGTTAACGGACCACGTTTGGCCGGTGCTGGACGATAACAGCACAGAGGACTGACTGCCATGATTCCATTGTCGACTACACCGTCCGCCGGCCCGGGGGCTGGGGTGGGCGGCGAAGGCAGCGTTCCCGCTCACTTCGTCGGACCCGGCCGGGTAACCTTGCAGACAATGGTCTACTGGCGTCCCGCTTGAGGACAGATCGAGACACTGTCGCTTTCTGTCTCTCTCTCGCAGCCTCACCTGTGGTGTCCCCTGGGATCGCCGCTTCGTCCAACTCGTGCCGCCGCCAAGCGGCCGGTGAGATCGCCCGTTTTCCCGTTGTTCGCTCTGACTGGCCCGCGATCCACCGTGCCGAATGTTGTCTCGCCACTTTCCCGTAGCCTGGGCTTGCTCCGGCGGGGCGCCGCGCTCCGGCGCGTGCGGCTTGATGCCGAGTTGAAGAGCACTGTCGGCCGTCGTAGCGAAACTGCCCGTGTGAGGGACGGTCGGCAAGCGGCCGATGTCGAGCGGCGTAGCGCCGCCCAAGATCTGGGTCTGCCCATCGACGAGAACGGACGTGTGTTCTATCCCGATGCGCAACTGGAGTACACCGGTGAGGATGGACGCACCGGCCGCGTCAATGTCGAGGTGGCCTCCGAACACTACAGCGCCTCAACCATCCGGGCCAAGGCCCGGGCCGGATTCACGGTGCATGCCACTAGGTCCGCCCAGAGGCGGGTGCTTCGCGCATTGGGCACCGGCAACGATAAGACTTCCATCCGAGGTCCGGCCCAGCGAGACTCGGCCGCCTTGGAGCTGTAGGAAACACTGATGCAAGCGTGGAGAATCAGCGCGGGCCTGACCACCGCCCTTGCGGGATCGGCCGTCCTCGTCTCTGGTTCGCGCCTCGAGTATCTGGCACCGTTCTGGCGGGTGATTCTCGTTGACTATGGCCTCGCAATTGGCTTGCATCTGGGACTGGTGCTGGGCACTGTCGCCGCTGGCCTTTACGGCGTAGCGCGCGCCGCCGGACTCGCCGATTTAGGACGGCGGGTCGACTTGGTCGAGCGCTCCATCCGCCGCGGCGAGGGCGATCCGGAACTCGCCGAAGCCGGTTGATCAGCCAGCTTGCGCCCTCGACGGTCGACGGTTCGACAGTGGACAAATCATCTGCGTTGCGTTCCTTCTTGAGCCGTGCGATATGAGCCAGTTGCTTTTGAGTCGGGGGACTTGGACCGGTACTCCGAAAGAACCACGCCAGCGAACCAACAATAGCCACGATGAACACGACAGCCAGGAAGATCAGAAGGCCCACAACTTACTCGCTCTCAGCCCTTGTTTCGGCACCGGAATTTCGCCCAGGATTGCGTTTCAGGGGTGTCCCCACAGGTAGAGTCGTGCTCAGTGAAACACCGTCTTCGGGGAAGGCCCCGCAGAACGCCCCGATTTGACCGAGTGTCAAACCGCTGTCGTTCAGAGTCACCTTCCAGTGCCGCGCGCTGAAACAAGAGATTCTTGATCCGGTCCGCCGCCTGCAGATGGAACACACCATAATCGAGCAGCGGGTTCGAGAGCAAGGCATTGAATCTGGGCGGTACCCGGACGCCTACTTTTGGAAGTGCCCGCAGCCAAAGAGGCCCGGAATTTCAAAGGGGAGAGAGCCAAGTTCTGCAGCATACCGGTGACCGAGGTCCATCATCGTAATCCCCTCGATGGTGCGGAAGCCTGCTTCAGCCATCAACGCACTCATCTGAGCCAGACTGAAGTCGCTACGCATCGGCTCTCCTCTCCTGGCAACGTACGCTTCAAGCTGTGCTCGTTTTTCCCGGTGCTCGGGCCATGAGGAGCCGGCGTCGAGCATGTAATCGACAACAAGCTGCGAACCGGTGGCTACGCCGCCCGCAATAGAGTGGACGGTCGAGGCAAGCACCTCCCGCGGTAGATAGTAGATCACCCCCAGCAGCGACAGGAACGCTCTTCTTGCCGGTTCGAACGCCGATTCCGACAGCGCGTTCATCACCGGAATTCGCTCAAGGTCCGCGGGGACAAAATGCAATCCGCGCGGTATATCCAGGCCGGCTCGTCGCAGGCGCTCCTGTTTGATCTCCTGCATGGCGGGCCGGTCGATCTCGAACACTTGAAGACGTGGCATGAGATCGGACCGGCGGAGAGCAAACGAGTCCATCCCGGCCCCGATGATCACGTACTGGGTGATGCCGGCCCTGACTGCGGTCTCGAGTGCCTGCTCGGCGTAACGCGCCCGGATCAGTGTCCCGAACGCGGCCGGTCGGAGGCGGCGTAGCACGCAGTGCGCCATGAGCCAGCCGGCGGGAGAAATTTGCAGAATCCGTCGCGCCGATCGCCCGCAAAGCAGGATGGCGTACGGATCGTCGACGAGCTGTACGCGGTCCCGCTGGTGCAGGGCACGGACTGCGGCGACGAGGTCAGCAGTCGAAATTCGTGTCTTCATGTGTGCAATTCATAGAGATCGTTTCATTTGGAATTGGGGTAAAACGTTCGGGAGTTTCTAGTCTAAAATCTCTAGAAAATTCCGTTGAGCGGCGGCTTTTGATCCGGACTTCGACGGACCGTGGGAATCAGAACTGTTACCGGTCCCACTCCGGTCTGCAATTCCCGTTCGAGAAGAAAACCGTTGCGCACGACCCCGGCGGTACCTGCCTCGGTTCGACGACCGCCATCGCTCAAAGTTGCAACACAACCGTTCGGTTCTGGTGCAGACAGGCAAGGGAATTGGCGATAATGGGATATGGCGCATCGCAAAACTGAACGGAATCCCCTTTTTCCCGGACGTTGGTTCGAAGATGACATCATTCTCCTCTGCCTGCGCTGGTATTTTCGCTTCAGACTGGTGCCGTCGGGCTACATTGAACTTATGTGGCATTTAGACTATCCCCAGTGTCGAAAAACAATAAGAGCAATAACAGGCGGAACAGGACAACAAATCGGTCGGTGGCAAAACGCTTGGAGATTCACAGAAAATCGATGATCGGTTTTCTTGAATCATGGACTCGGACAGCCTTTGTTGCGGCTATTATGGTGGCGGTCATTCCGGTTATTACATGCGCACAAACCACCGATACCAGAGGTGAAGACGCATCCACGCCGCCCGGCCGGACTCCCACACCGCCTGTCTCCGACACGGCCGCCGCTTCGGCAAGATTCTATTTCGTGACTGGAGTTGTGTTCGACTGGTCGGAAGAAACGCGGTTCCAGGACAAGAACTGCTCGAGTACCTCTCCGGCGGCTCTTTATGGCTGCGGGGAGGGCCTTGACGGCACCCCGTTGAGTGCACGTGGCGATTTCGGAACAATGACCGGTTTCGATCTCGGGTTCGGCTATGCCATGACGCCTGCCCTTCGGCTGGAAGCTGTTATTGAGTACCACCCGAGGTTTTCCTTCAAGGGTCTCTCCAATTTCGTACAAACCACCGACAGGCAGGATGTTTCAGCGGATTTGTCCTCACTGCACGGCTTGCTGGCTGCGTACTGGGATCTGACCGAAGTCGGCCGGCCTCGACTCGGGCCCCTCAGGCCGTTTATCGGGGGTGGGGGTGGCCTGTCCCGCGTCAATATTGATGAAACTCTCATGGAGTTCCCGAAGACGACCACCGTCGTTCCCGGCGGAGAACAGGTTAATTTTGCCTGGATGCTGGCTGCGGGAGTTGCAAAATCACTGGGGGAGAGGGTAACGCTGAATCTTGCCTGGCGTTACACGGATTCCGGCACCGTCGAGACCGGCCAGGCCAAAGGCCGGGTTGTCTGGCGCGACGGAAGTCGCGACCCGCGGGAGTTTGACCTTGCCGAAACCCGAGCGAATCTCTCGAATCATGGACTTCGGGTATCTTTGCGCTACGTGTTCTGAAGCCGACATGTAGAGCCAGGTCGACGGATCGTGGTTGGCCACCGGGGCGGTAGGATCAAGAGGCCGGCCCGTCGGTGGCGGTCTTTCAGGGGGAGGGATGGACCGCCGGGAAGGCCCGTTCACAAACAGATGGTCCGATACAGGAGCTTTCAGTATCAGGTGGCCAGTTGGACAAAGGCGAGGCGGATCGCGGCTAAGGTGAGCACCACCAGCGAAAGTTGTTCCCGTGGGTCGACTTCATTGAGACGAACATGAATCTGCCACCCCGCTCGGTGGTGCGCTGTGATATTCACGACCTGGTCGGACAGTGAGCGACTCTATTGTAAACGTTCTCGGAGTGGCTCATAGGGGGTTTGGCCACCGAAGGCGCCATGGGGTCGGATGAGGTTGTAGAAGCGCTCCCATTCGGCCAGTTTCTTGTTCAGATCGACATCATCGACGTACTCGAGCAGCTGATAGAACTCTTCCTGATCGGTCCGATGGGAGCGTTCCACCTTGCCGTTGAGCTGTGGAGAGCGTGGCTTGATGTAGACGTGACGAATGCCTTTGTCTTCGACGTGCCAGTGAAACTTGGCTTGGAATTCGTGCCCGCAGTCGGTCCGGATGCGTATTCCGCCGATCATGAACGCCAGTTCCGGGCAACGTGAACACGGATTCCGGTGATGGTGAACGCTCGCCGGAGCGAAGCGACGATTAGGGTCTCAGTTCTTGCCTCCAGAGTCCAGGGTTGCAGTCTTGATCCTCGTTTCCCATGGTTGTGTTACGGAGCCGCCGCCGGGTCTGTGGGAACTGTGCGAAAGCCGGAGCGTTGGTTGCGGAGGCTTTTGCAAACAGCGGTGGGAATGATTCTGAAGAAGTCGGCCGAAGGCCCTCCATATTCATTTCCACGGCTGTGGCAGTTTCCACAGGCCACCTGTTGCGGGAGCATCCTGCAGCCCGGAGCGGGTGCGTACGTGCCGGTTCCTGCAATTACTTCGCGCGAGGGCGACCGAGGAGCGACGATTCGGTTCCGGTCCGAGCTGGAGTAGCCCCTGAGCCAGGATGCCGTGACAGTCATCGGGATACCTTCGACTTCTTCGGTGCGGATTTAGTCTGCCGCATCGACGCCCCCTTCAGTTCGATCCGGTGCGCGTTGTGTAAGAGACGGTCGCAGATGGCATCGGCCTGGTTCGGATCACCGATGACGCCGTGCCAGTCCGAGACGGGGAGTTGGCTGGCGATCAGGGTCGAAGAGCGTTCGCTGCGTTCCTCGATGACCTCGATCAGGTCGCGGCGTTCACTATCGCGCAGAGGCGCCAGGAGCCAGTCGTCGATAGCCAGCAGATCGAGCTTGCCCAAACGTGTCAGCAGCCGGGTATAAGAGCCATCGCCGCGACCGACCCCCAGGTCGTGAAGGAGGCGTGGCATGCGGGTGTAGGCGGCGGCGAAGCCGCTACGGCAAGCCCGCTCGACGAATGCCGAGCACAGGAAGCTCTTTCCGATGCCGGTGGGCCCGGTCACGATCAGATTGTGCCGCTCCGAGATCCACCCACAGGTTCCCAGAGCCAGGACTTGGGAACGGTCCAGGTCCCGTCGATGTTTGAAGTTGACGTTTTCCAGTGAAGCCGGATAGCGGAGCTTGGCCGAGCGGAGACGGCGGGTGAGCTTGCGCTGCTCACGGGCGGTCCATTCCGCATCCACGAGCAGACCCAGCCGTTCGTCAAAGCTGAGTTCCGGGTACTGGGATGACTGGCGTTGTTGGGTGACGGCCTCGGCCATCCCGGTCAGTTTCATGGCGTGCATCTTTTCCAGGGTTTGTTCAATGAGCATGGAAGAGGTCCTCCTCGGGGTTGGTGTAGTAAGCGGCGCCGCGGATGTTGGCGTGATGCGGCGTCGGATCGGTTTCGGTGTCCTGGAACGGCAACCGGTCCTGGGCGGATGCCAGGATGTTCTTGACGGTGCGGTAGCTGTAAGAGTTCAAACGCAAGGCCCGGGCGCTGGCGGCCTCCAACCGGTCGGTGCCGTACTGGCGGCCCAGCCGCATCAGTCCCAGGCAGGCGCGGTAGCCTTGTTCCGGATGCGGCCGGCGATCGAGAATCCCGGCAACGAGCCGGCCTGTGTCCGGACCGGCTTGTTGTGCCCAACCGATTAACCGCGACGGGGTCCACTCGGCATGGGCCCGGTGCGCGCTGGGCATGTGCTCGGGAAGGGTCGAGGGCTGGCGGTCATAGCGGCGGCGATGGGACGCTACCCGCCGGTTCTTGAAGTAAATCTCGACGATATTGGCCGTATAGCGGGCTTCCAGCCCCTCCCCGCGCAACTGGTACGGGACGCTGTAGAGGTGCCGGTCCACGTCGACGTGGTAGTCAATGTTGGCGCGGCAGATCTTCCACTCGGCGGCTTCATACCGGCCCGCCGGCAACGGCTGTAAGGCCGGCCGGTCCAGCCGTTCAAACAGCTCCTGGCGGGATGCGCCGAGTTGTTGCATCGGCCGCCGGTTCAGTTCCACCAGCAGTTCGCCGATGGCGGTGTTGAGCGCCCCCAGACTGAAGAAGGTGCGATTGCGCAGCCGGGCCAGTATCCAGCGCTGGGCGACCAGGACCCCGACTTCGACTTTCGCCTTATCCCGGGCCTTGCGGGGCCGGGCGGGAATGACCACGGCGCCGTAGTGTTGGGCGGCTTCTTGATACGTGCGGTGGATACCCGGTTCGTACCGGCATGGAACCGTCACGCCGCTCTTGAGCTGGTCGGGGACCCAGATCCGGCCGGATCCACCAAAGCACTCCACCATCCGGTTGTGCGCGCCGATCCAATCGTGGAGTTGTTGGCTCGGCACGGCTTCGGCGTAGGTGTAGTTGCTGGCGCCCAGCACGGCCACGAACAGCTCGGCGGCAACGGTGTCGCCGGTCCGGGGGTTCACCCAGTGCGGTCGCTTGCCCGAGAAGTCGATAAAGACCTTCTCCCCGGCGCGATGCACCTGCCGCATTGAGGGCCTCAGCTTCTTGGCCCAACGCCGGTAGATCTCACAGAACCGGCTGTACCCGTATCCGTCTGGATGCGTTTCCCGATACTCTTCCCAGAGCAGATGCAGGGTGACGCCGACCCGCTTCAGCTCCTGGTGGATGTGCTCCAGATCCGGAGGCACACGCTCTCGAGAAGTCGATCCTGAGGGCGGGAACAGCCGCGCTTCCAGCGCCGTATCGTCCAGCTCCACCGGTAGTGGCCAGACCAGACCCGCCCGCCTGCTCCGTCCCAGGTACTCCGACACCGTTCCCAAGCTCACCTGGCACGCACCTGCGATCGCCCGATGGCTGAACTGCTGCTCGTACTTGAGTCGTAGAATCTCGCGTATCTGTCTCATCAGTAGTCGTTTCGTTGCCATCACAGCCTCCTGTGCTGCAGGAGAACCTGACGGCTCCAAACTTCGCTACCAACGAGTGTTCACGATCCCCGGAATCCGCGTTCAGGATGCCCGGAATCGATGTTCACGATGGATTGGAATCAGTGTTCAGGATGGGCCGGAATACGCAGTCCGGATGCTCTGCACACGAAACGGGAACGTTTCCAATACATGATTGACACAGGCGATCGCGTTGGCCTGGTTATGGCGCGGATAGATCTTTCGGGCGCGAATCCGCGTTGCATCATCAATGGCAGTGTATGGCTACCGTTTGACGGGCTGGCTGCCGCTCCTGCATAGGTTTAAGAACTTAACCTCGACTTGAAAGTGGTGGCCGGGAAACTGGGTGTTGTAACGTTTTGTGTGGACGGCGCGACGTCCCACTTTACGGGGCAATCTGTTAAGTCCATGGCGCCTGAGGATCCGATACACGCCGGCGTCGGAATTTCGGATTGCGTGATAGCGTTCCAAGGTAAGCGTTCGATTCTGGCCGTGTTGACGCAGGTTCCCTTAGTGAGATAGGCGACGCAAGTGTGTCCACACTTCGATCAGCTCTGCGTCAGGTGGCTGAGGCGGGCCGGTCGGTCAACGCCGGAGCCGCGTTCCAGGGCAGGAGTGCGTCGATTTGACGGATACGATGATCCGCGATCCGGGCCAGAACGTGTGATAGATAGGCCTCCGGATCGATTCCGTTAAGTTTAGCCGAGCCGATCAGGCTGTACATGGCCGCGGCGCTTTCGCCACCGGAATCCGAGCCGGCGAACATATAGTTCTTCCGACCGAGGGCCACGGCACGCAGCGCCCGCTCGGCAGCGTTGTTGTCGATCTCCAGACCTCCGTCACCGCAATAGCGGATCAATGCGTTCCAGCGGCCGAGTGCATAGAGCACCGCCCTGGAAACGTCGGATTTCTTCGACAGCTTCGATAACGATTCCTCAAGCCAGTGTTTGAGCGAGTCCAGCCGTGGACGGGCCCGCGCTTCCCGGATCTGTTTCCGCTCATCGGGTGGCTGGCCGCGAATCTCTCTTTCGATCCCGTAGAGTTCGCCGATCCGTTTCAGGGCTTCTTCGGCGATCGGGGACCGGTGCGCTTGATACAGGTCGTGGAACTTGCGCCGGACATGCGCCCAGCAGGCCGCTTCGACGATGGTTCCGGTTTGATAGAGCCGGTTGAAACCGGCAAAGCCATCGGCCTGCAGTGTTCCGTTGAAGTCCTGGAGATGGTTCCCTGGATGCTCACCTTTGCGGTCCGGCGAGTAGGCAAACCAGACGGCCGGCGCTTCAGCGCTACCCGCAGGCCGGTCATCGCGAACGTAGGCCCACAACCGGCCGGTCCTGGTCTTGCCGTTCCCTGGGGCCACGACCGGCACCGGGATGTCGTCGCCGTGCAGCTTGTCGGCATCGAGCACGTAGTGCTTCAGAGCGTCAACCAGAGGCTCCAAAGTCCGGGCCGTGCCGCCGACCCACCCGGCCAGTGTTGACCGTTCCAGCTCGACACCGACACGTGCGTAGATCTCCGACTGCCGATACAATGGGAGATGGTCGGCATATTTCGACACCATCACGTGGGCCAGCAGGCCCGGACCGGCCAGGCCGCGATCGATCGGCCGATGTGGCGCCGACTGCTGCACGATGCAGTCGCATCGCGTGCAACTGAGCTTCGGCCGCACGGTGCGGACCACTTTGAATCGCGCCGGAACGTATTCCAACGTCTCGGAGACATCCTCGCCCAACAGTCCCAACGCACCGCCGCAATCGGGGCAGCAATCTTCGGTGGGCTCGAGCACTTCGGTTTCCCGGGGTAACTCGGCCGCCAGCGGGCCACGCCTTGGCCGGTTCGAGACCATAGATTGAGGATCGATCGGCGGTTCCGGCCGGGGCGACGACGAGGCGGTTTCCAAATCTTCCAGCTGGAGTTCCAGTTGTTCGATTTGCCGGCCCAGCTTCTCGGAACTTCGTCCGAACTGCATCCGTCGCAGCTTCAGGATCAGCAGCTTCAGATTGTCGATCTCAGCGTCTCGGGATGAGAGTGCGGCGTGCTGTTCAACGATGAGGGCGTGTTTCTCGATGACCAGTGACTTCAGCGCTTCTGCATCGAGAGTATCCAGATCAGGGAGAACGACGCTGTTCATCGCTGTCACTTTGGAAACGATGCCACAACCGACGGACGATACGGGTCTCTATGTCGCGCCTGTGGTGCGCACACCCATCTAAACCGCCACCATCGGCACCTGCGTGCGAATCGGCCGGCGCCAGGCAATGCCTTCCAGTAACATCGATAGCTGCGCCGGCGTCAGCGACACGGCGCCGCTTTCCGCTTTCGGCCAGATGAATCGTCCGCGTTCCAGACGCTTGGCAAACAGGCATAACCCATCGCCGTCCCACCAGAGCAACTTCATCAGATCGCCTCTCCGTTCACGAAATGCGAACACATGCCCGGAGAACGGATTCTCTTCCAGTACGGTTTGCACCGTCGCGCTGAGTCCCGGGAACCCTTTCCGCATGTCCGTCACACCGGCCGCGATCCAGATCTGTGTTCCCGCCGGTAGCCCGATCACCGGACCAGTCCTTCCAGCGCGGCACGCACACAGTCCGGATCCGCCTGACCCTGGATGCGCACTCGCGCATGGCCCAGATCGATATCGATGATTCCCAGTCTGCTCGTTCGGCTCGAACTCTTCCTCCCGCCTCGTCGTCGCTTGACCGGCTCGCTAATCTTGACCGGAAGCAGCGCCGTGGCTTCGACTTCGAGCTGTCCCTCCCGGTACAGCTTCCGCCACGCGAACACCTGATTCGCATTCACCCCGTGTGCCCGTGCCACAACCGCTACCGACGCCCCAGCCTTCAGCGATTCTTCCACGATCTGCCGCCGCTCCAACTTCGACCGCCGGTGCTGCTTCTTCCGTTCCGTTTGATTCGCTTCCATCCCTCAAGGATGAGCTTTCCAGGCCGACTCAGCGAGACGGTTTAGTTCGGACGCTTACGTTCCAAGTACCCAACGATGCGAATCGGACCCAGGTGGTAGGTTCGGCGCAGATGCAGAACTTTCTACACCACTTCGGGTGGCGTCTGGTTCGGCATCTGATATGGGATGGGCTTCTTCTTAATCAGGCCCGCATCGCCCTGCGCCTGATATCGTCTTTTCTACAACTAGAATATCGATCGAGACACGCCGAAATACCGACAGCTCTTGACAACGTTTCGCGTGGTCCGCGCGTGCTCCAATATCCGCTTCCTTCTTCGAGTCTCCCCTTCAGCCTGATTCATCGGTACAGTCTCCTTTGAGTCCTTTAAGGACAGGATAAAACTGTCCGACAAGCTCCTACATATATACAGGGACCCTTAGCGTGCGATTTTGCTCCGTTACTGTCGGAACCCCTATTATCTTGGTCGACCTTCAATCTCATGAACGTCAGGCGTTCCCATATGATCGTGCGACACTGCTTCGTGCGATTATTAGCCGGTGACGTGGCCGACCGGTTCGCACCATACGACCGACAAAAGCCATTGGTCAACAGTGACGTACGTAGCGTTACCGATCGTGTGATCGCGTACGGCAAGTGGTGCCCCGATGTGTCCTACGTCGCAGTTCTCCACGAATTCACTAGGACAACGTGATCCATTCGTGGGGGCACTGGTACTGTCGATCCAGCCGTCGTAGCATATTTCCCCGGATTCCTCCGACTGATAGCGCAAGATTCGAATGGCCATTCTGAGAACCGACATCGAAAGGGCTCTTGATGAACTCACCTCTCAAGAGGAAGGGATGCGTTTTCAGGGGCTGGCGGTAGTAATCGGCAAGAAGCGCTGGCCCGAACTCATCGCCTAGGAGTCTGCGCGGCAGAAGGACCGGAATTGGGCGGATAAAGATCGAAGATATGTCATGGCACGAACCTATCGGACTTATAGCCCAGAACAAACACTGCTGATGCCACCGTCGTTGAGAGATTGGTTGGCCGAAGATCACCTGTCGTACTTCATATCGGACGCGGTGGACGCGATGGATTTGAGCGCGTTCGAACAGCGGTATGGAACCGAGGGTCCGGGCACCTGGCCACGATACAGGCGGCCATGAAGCGGCTCGAAGAACGTCAGATGGCCGCGGACAAGGAAGCGGGACGGAACACCAAAGATCACAAACCCGGATGCGGAAAGAAGCCATTCAAACGTCCCATGGGGGAACCTAAACCCACGGCCCAGGACAACTTCACCGACCCGGAAAGCCGGATGATGAAGACCTCCACCGAAGGGTTCCAGCAATGCTACAACGCGCAAGCGGTGGTGGATTCCCAGGCCCGGATCATCGTGGCAACAACGGTGACTGACAATGCATCGGATGTGGGGCAGTTGGAACCCACGCTGGATGCGTTGAGCGACAATCTGGGGGAGCGTCCCGACCGCGTGCTGGCCGATGCGGGATATCGATCCGAGTCAAATCTGGGGATGTTGGAACAACGTCAGATTGACGGGTATGTTGCGATGGGTCGCGAGAAGGATCTCGCCCGTGCCCCACTCCCACCCAAAGACACCGCTGTTGGTCGGATGATGAGAAAGATGAAAACCAAGCGTGGGCGTGACCGCTACCGGGCCCGAAAGCACATTGGTGAGCCGCCCTTCGGGTGGATCAAGTCGGTGCTCGGATTCCGACAGTTCAGTCTACGCGGTTTGGACAAAGTGACCGGGGAGTGGAATCTGGTCACTCTGGCGGTGAACTTACGACGGATGAACGGGAAGATCGAATGGGCATAATCCGGAAAACCGCAACCCGGCAGACCCGATACACGGCCAATTACGGGTGTCCGTACAACTCTGAACTCGTCGTATCGGAAGAATCGGTCGATTCTCCTCCGAAGACCCTCTCAAATCCCAATCAGTCCGAGTTCTTTGCGCTCTGCCGCGCAGACTCCTAGGCGACGGAATTACGTCTGTGCCGCCCTTGGTTTCTTGGATTGTCCCTGGTGGCACCGGTCAGGAATGCGCCCTACTGGTCCATCAGCAGGCTGCGCTTCGCGAACACATCCGAACGGAAATAGGCCCCCTCGACGCCGAGCACGATTCCAAAGTGAGATCTGACCGACCATCGCCGAAGGACACGATCGAAACCCAACATGTCTCGCGGGCCGAAGCACGCATTGCGGTGAGACGAAGCGGGCTCGCATCGGTTCTGTACGGAATCGTTCGTCCAGGACACGCCAGGGCTGCGACGGTGAACGCGAACGCATTGACACTGACGTTTGCGTTCCGATCCAAGGAAATACCTCTCGGCAAGATCGATACGGCAGAGCTCAAGGCAGGGCGGTGCTGGGGCCATGTTCGGATCCGGCATGTCGCCGGAAACGTGGTCGTGTCGGGGCTGTCGCCCTCCGATGCGACGTCGCTCGCCAGGACGCTGGAAGCGGCGAGAGTCGATTGGTGGCGCGAGATGCTCGCGGCTCAGTTCGAATCCCTCCGTTCGGTTCACGCGCGCGTCTCGAAGCTTGAGACGCCGCCGAGATACATGACCAACAGTGTCTGGAGCGATTTGGAACTTGCCGCGCAGAAGGTGGCCGGCCAATTCGCAGCCCGATGTCCGGCCACGCTGTCGAGAACCCCGGAAGTCCAGACGCTAAAGCCGATTCGGGACTTTCTGGAAGGCGGCGATCCGCTCAGGGCGAGGGTCAACCAGGCGTTCGTAATGAGTGAACTGAACGAATGCCGACAATTCTTCGACCGCGTGGAGACGCGGCCGCTCACGGAAGAGCAACGCAAGGCGGTCGTGGTCGATGAAGAGCGGAACCTGGTCGTTGCCGCGGCCGGCAGCGGCAAGACCTCGGTGATCGTGGCCAAGGCCGGCTGGTTTCTCCATAGAGGCTACCGGCGCCCGTCGGAGCTACTGCTCCTGGCGTTCGCGAAAGACGCCCGGGACGAGATGGAAGTGCGGGTCCGCAAGCGCCTCGGCAACGAAGCGGCATCCGGCATTGAAGTGAAGACGTTTCACAGCCTGGGAATGGCGATCATCGGCGAAGCCGACGGGAAGCGTCCGGCGTTGGCCAAGGCTGCGGAAGATGAAAAGGCGCTGATCGACCTGCTCAAGCGCATCGTTGCTGATCTGGCCGCCGACGGAGGATTCTGGAAACTGTTGCTGAGTTGGTTCCAGTCTCAGTTCGCACCCTACAGGGGCGAGCACGAATTCCGGAGCCAAGGCGAGTATTGGAGCTACATCCGACGGCATGAGATCCGGTCGCTGAACGGAGAACAGGTCCGGAGTTACGAGGAGTGTGAGGTCGCAAACCTCCTCTTCCTTAACGGCGTATCCTACGAGTACGAACGCGTCTATGAGCACGACACGGCGACGCCGGAGAAGGGACCCTACAAGCCGGACTTCTATCTGCCCGGCGCCGGGATCTACATCGAGCACTTCGGGATCGACGCTGCTGGAAATACCGCGCCGTATGTTCCACGGAAGAAATATCTCGATGACATGGCGTGGAAGCGCCAAACGCATGCCGAACACGGCACCATTCTGATCGAGACCTTCAGCCACGAACACGCCGCCGGCAGGTTGACCGAGAATCTGGCCGCGAAACTGAAAGCTCTCGGGGTAATGATGGCCCCGATACGACGCGACGAGGTCTTTGCAGTGCTCGATCGGCAGGGACGGATCGGTCCGTTCATGCGCATGCTGGCGACCTTTCTCAAGCACTACAAGGACTCCCGTCTGACATTCCGGGAACTCGCCCGCCGTGCCACCACGCTTCGAAACCGATTGCGAGCCGAAGCCTTCCTCGCCGTGTTCCGCCCCGTCTTCGAGCGCTACGAGGAAGGACTCCATCGATCCGGGCAGATCGATTTCGACGAGATGATCACCCGGGCGACCGACCACGTCGAAACTGGGCGTTATCGCAAGCGGTTCGGCTACATCCTTGTCGACGAGTTCCAGGACATTTCACCAGGCCGGGCAAGGCTGCTCAAGGCGCTGCTGGAGCAGTCGCCGAGCGCCCAGTTGTTCGCCGTCGGCGATGACTGGCAGGCGATATTCCGGTTCGCCGGCTCCGATATCGCCATCATGCGCGAGTTCGAAGAGCGTTTCGGCAAGAGCGAGCGGGTGGATCTGGAAACGACCTTCCGATGCGCTGATGGCATCGCCCGAGTCGCGACCAAGTTCGTTCTCCGAAATCCCGCTCAGATTCGTAAAACCGTACGTTCAACGCTGAAAGCGCAGGGGCCGTGCGTGCATGTGGGTCTTTCGGTGACGGAAGATCGTCCGTTGTTGAACGAAGCGCTGAACAGGATCGAGGCCGATGCCGCAACGCATCAGGGAGTATCGAGCGTCATGCTGTTGAGCCGGTACAGACATCTGCGCCCGCAGAACCTGTCCAGTTTGGCCACGCAGTATCCCCGTTTGCGGCTCTCTTGGATGACCGTGCACGGCTCAAAAGGGCTCGAAGCCGACTATGTGGTGGTCCTCGGTCTGTGCTCGGGAAAATGGGCTTTTCCGACGGAGGTCGCCGACGACCCGATCCTGAGCCTGGCGCTCGCGGCTCCGGAGGACCATCCCAATGCCGAGGAGCGGCGTTTGTTCTATGTCGCCATGACTCGCGCCCGGCGCCATGCCTTCCTTCTCGCGGATGGCGGCCCGGCCCGGCTTCCTCGTTCGTCCAGGAGTTGATCGACGGAAGTTATGACATTACCGTCTTCGGACGCCTACCGGAAAGCAAAGTGCCGTGTCCAAAATGCGTCGAAGGCCACCTCGTACGCCGGGAAAACGCTCGGGACCGTGGCACCTTCTATGGCTGTTCAAACTGGCCATACTGCGAGCACGCGCAGGCCCCGTGTCCCAACTGCGGGAAGGGACTGCCGGTCAAGAAAGACGGGGAATTCCATTGCCGCAACTGCGGCAAGTCGGTCGAGGCCTGCCCGAATGGTGACGGCTGGCTGCGAACGCGGACCGGCACGTACGGCCGCTTCCTCGGTTGTTCGAACTGGCCCGCGTGCGATTACACCCGCGATTTTCGCCAAGAACGAAAGAGGCGCGGGACTCCAGCCGGGTTCGCCGGGTGGTCAGGGCAAAGGTTCGGGCGAAAGTAGATAGACCCGACAGTTCGGTTTTTGCGCGGGAATCTCGGCAAATCGGTCGCGTCCCGTGGCAAGGAGGATCGAGTCAACAACCCGGGACTCTGGAGGCAAGAACTGATGCTCTAATCGTCGCTTCACTCCCGCGGGCGTTCACCATCATCGGAATCGGGCATCACGATGCCCGGAACCGGCGTTCGCGATCATCTGAATACGCAGTAGTGGCGCCGGTCAGGAATGCGCCCCACTGGTCCATCAGCAGGCGGCGCTTCGCGAACAAATCCGAACGGAAATAAGCCCCCTCGACGCCGCCGACAACGTGCGCCAAAGCCGCCTCGGCGACCTCACGCGGCTTGCCCGTCTCGGCGCACCAATCCCTGAAGCTCGATCTGAAACCGTGTACGGTCGCCTTGTCTGCGAGACCTCGATCCCGCAGCACCTTTGTCAATGTCATGTTGCTCAGCGGCTTTCCCGGCCTCAGCGGTGACGGGAAGACCAAGTCGGAACCATCATTGAGTGCCTGCGCTTGTTCGAGCACGCCGAGCACGGCATCGCTGAGCGGCACTCGATGCTCTCGCTGTGACTTCATTCGCGTTGACGGGATCGTCCACACCGTTTGATCCGTGTGGATCTCGTCCCAGCGCGCGAAACGCGCCTCGCCGGACCGTGCCGCCGTCAGCACCAGAAATCGAAGGCACAGTTTTGCGGACATGGAGGCCCCGGACGCTTCCACGGTGTCGAGCGCCGCCCTGACCTCCTGATAGGGGAGAGCATGAAAGTGAGTCTTAACGGCAGGCATGGCAGGTAGTGCGCCACTGATCGCATCACCGGCGACGTTACGATCGATAAAGCCGTGAGCCTCGCACCACCGCAAGACGGTTCGGATACGCTGCCGAACGCGGCGAGCGGTTTCCATGCGGGTGCCCCAGATCGGCGTCAGGACGCGCAGCACATCCTCCCGGCCGATCCGGTCGACAGGCATATCTCCCAACACTGGGAAGGCGTGACGTTGAAGTGTTTGTATCCAGGAAACGGTGTGGTGGTCATTGCGCCAGCGCGGCTTGAGCGTCGCATGGGTCTTTTCAGTGGCCTGTCGAAACGTTGGCACTTTCGCCTTGCGTTTCTCGGCGAGCGGATCGCCGCCGGTTCGCGCGAGCCTGCGATTCTGGAACGCGGCCTCCCGCGCCTCTGCCAGACTCACCAGCGGAAAACCTCCAAGACCAATGTCGCGGCGCTTGCCGTCAATCGTCAGTCGCTGCACCCAGCTTTTCGATCCGCCGGGCGCGACGCGCAAAAACAACGTGGCGCCATCGCCGTGCATGCCCCGTTTTGTGATTGATTTTCCCTTAGCGACCGTCAGCCTTCCCAAGTCTTACCCCACGTTATTTCCAACGTTCTATCGGGGATTTTATGGGAACGAACATTGCAAGCCTCTATTTGACAATTAACTCCAATATTATCATTTATATAATGGTCTTTCTGAGACACTACGGGCTCTAATTGGACAAGGATAAAAATGGAGGCGGCGGGAATCGAACCCGCGTCCGAAAACGTTCAACAGAAGAGTCTACATACATATCAGGTTCCGATTTGTCTCACGTCCGGCGCGAGGGAACCTGCAACTTCACCGGAACGCCAGCCCGTTGGATTCGCCCCGGCCGGCCGGGCCAGTCGACCGGGGCTATCCTGCATAAAGTCGTCGCTCTAAGAAAAACCTACAGGCGAATCTTTCGAAGAACGTAGCCGCTTAAGCGGCTAGTGCTAACTGATTGTCAGCAGTTGATTGTTTTTCCACGGGTTTTACGAGGATCGCGGAACCTCGGCATGCATCTCCTGCCTCATCGCATCCGTCGAAACCGGTGCGCCCCCGGCAGTCTATTCATTTATAGGGCCCACGCGCCGACCTGTCAATCCGCGGTCGATAGCGCGCCACCCAGGGCCCCCTTCGATCGACTCGTCACTTGTCACTCGTCACTCGTCACTTTCCAGGGGTACGAACCGACGGAAGTCACTAGAAACGTTAGCTTTGCGGGCCCCTATGCTATAATCCGACCTTTCTTCCGGAGGTCGACTCATGTCGGGGAATTCACCTTCAAATCCACCTGAGGGCAAAACAACTCTCGATCGGCTGCTGGGGGCCGCATCTCCCGCGATGGCGGAAGAGCTGGACCGCATCATGCAAGAATTTCGCGCCTCCCTCGAGGTCGAGTTCAACGTTCGATTGAAGAAGGCCCTCCTGGAAAAGGAGGCCGATTTCCGCGCTGAGGCGGACGAGGATCGCCGTCAGGCTGTGGAGGAGACCGAAAAGTCGGTCCGAGTCGGTGTGACCGCGAAGCTCGAGGCCCGGTTCAAGGCGGATTTGTCGTCCCAACTCCAGGAACTGCGAACCCGGCTGGAAGAGCAAGCACGGCAGGCGATCGATGCTTTGAAGTCCGAGCAGGAGCAGAGGGTGGAGAGGGAACGCGAGTCGGTCCGTCTGGGAGTGACGGCGGAGATGGAAGCCCGCTTCAAGGGAGACCTTCAATCGCAGCTCGAGCAATTGCGCGCCAGCATGGAGCAGGAAGCAAGAGAGGCCGAGGAACGTTTGAAGAAGGAAGCTAGGGAAACGGTCGAACGATTGAAGGAACAAGGCAAAGAGGTTGCCAAGCAAGTCGACCGCTGGCGCCTGCTCGCCGAATTCAGCCGCCGCATCGGGGATGCCTCTTCACAGGTCGAGATCCTCGCGCGGTTCCTGAGAGCGGCAGGACAGTTTTCGGCCGGTGTCGCCATGTACCTGAACAAACCGGAAGGTCTGGAGCTGTGGAAGAGCGCTGGCGACAATGCCTTCCCTGATCTGATTTCGGAGGAGACGATCGACCCGGAATGGTACTTCTCAGAGATCGTCGTTCGCGACAAGACGGTCGCCGCCATTTGTGCGGCGGGGGTCGAGGATCGTGAATCTCTCCTCGTTCTCGTCGAAGGCCTGACCAAGGCGATCGAGAACTTCGGGTTGCGCATCCGGTTCTTTGGACCCCCATCCTCGTCCGAAACGGACGAGGAAAACGACGCCGACCGGCGCCAGGAAGAGACCCGGGCCGAGGCCCGACGGCTGGCCCGGATGCTGGTCTCGGAAATCAAACTCGGCTACGAAAAAGAAGTGCAGGAAGGCCGGGCGAATTCCGATCTATACAGCCGGCTCCACAAGGAAATCGACTTGAGCCGTGAGACATACCGGCGGCAGTTTGCGGCTACTATGGACGGCGAAGATTACTTTCACGAGGAGATCGTGAAGATTCTCGCAGACAACGATCCGGGACGGCTCGGGGAAGGCTATCCGGGCCCCGCTTAGGAGTAATCATTCCGATGTTCAACAAGCCGATCTCTCGTAAAGCGGAGCAGTTCACCGAATCGGTGATCCGGGAAATGACCCGGCTCGCGCTCCAACACAACGCGATCAACCTGTCCCAGGGCTTTCCCGATTTTCCCGCCCCGGACGTCCTTAAAAAAGCAGCCGCGGACGCGGTGTTCGCCGATGTGAACCAGTATGCGATCACATGGGGAGCGAAGAGCTTCCGTGACGCTCTTGTCGAGAAGACCAAGCACTTCATGGGGATCGATATTGATCCGGAGCGGGAGATCACGGTCGCCTGCGGATCGACCGAAGCGATGATGGATGTCATGCTGGCCGTCATCAACCCCAGCGACGAGGTGATCGTTTTCGAGCCATTCTACGAGAACTACGGACCCGATGCCATCATCTCGGGCGCCACGCCCCGCTACGTCCAACTGCGCCGGCCCGACTGGACTTTCGACGAGAAAGAACTCGAAGCGGCCTTCAACGACAATACGAAGGCGCTGATCATGAACACGCCGAACAACCCGACTGGGAAGGTCTTCTCGCTGGAAGAGCTCGAACACATCGGGAAGCTCTGCCAGAAATGGGATGTCCTGGTGGTTACCGACGAGATCTACGAGCACATACTCTACGATGGCGCCAAGCATGTCTCGATGATCCAGGTCGAGGGCATGCGCGACCGAACCATCGTCGTCAACGGCATGTCGAAGACCTACAGCGTGACCGGCTGGCGCGTGGGTTACTCGATCGCCCCGCCCGAGATCACGAGCGCCATCCGGAAGATGCATGACTTCATCACTGTTGGTGCTCCCGCACCGCTCCAGGAGGCCGGTGCCGTTGCCATGCGCCTGCCCGATTCTTACTACGAGCAACTGGCTGCGAGCTACCAGATACGACGCGATCGGATGATCAAGATGCTGGATGATGCGGGGTTCGATTTCATCGTCCCGAAGGGCGCCTACTACATGATGAGCGACATCACACGATGGGGGTACCCGAACGACATCGAGATGTGCAAGTTCCTGGTCACTGAAGTCGGCGTCGCAACCGTCCCCGGGAGCAGTTTCTTCAGCAACCCCGAATCTGGCAAGAACCTCATCCGTTTCACCTTCTGCAAGAAGCCCGAAACGCTGGCGGCCGCCGAAGAGCGGTTGAAGAAGATGAAGGAGTTGGCAGTTGGAAAGTAGTGTAGGTGCGCTCTATGAGCGCACATTCGACGAAACAGAACAATGTGCGGTCATAGCCGCACCTACACGGGCGTGGGGTTTTGCGGTTCGAAGAATGTGCGGTCATAGACCGCACCTACACTTAAGAATGTCAAGAAAATGTAAACTCGACACCAAATCCTTCCTGGTATCGTCCAAGCATTGTATACACGCCCATGGGGCTCTGTTTTAGGTTTGTGCGCTATAATTCAGCGCAATAGACACCATTAAGTTAGATGGAAGGTTAACCCGATGGCAAAACGACGACTGCTTTTCTCCCTCTTTGTGGTGCTGACGCTCGCTATGGGTGTCGCGATAGGGACCATAGTTTCGGACAGGGTAACGGCCGGCCAGCAGCAGGCGCCCGAGCTGATGATTCCCGAACCCGTCCAGCTGTCTAACATCTTTTCGAAGATCGCCAGTGACATCGGACCCGCCGTGGTCCACATCAATACCGAGGCGCGGATCCGGGCCAGCAACCGGCAGCTGCCGAACCCGTTCGGAGACCCGTTTGACTTCTTCGATTTCTTCGGGGGGCAGCCGCCCGATCAGGAGCCCGATCAGGGACGTCGAGCAGCGAATCTGGGTTCCGGCTTCATCGTCGACCAGTCCGGCTACATCATGACGAACAACCATGTGGTTGAAGATGCCGACAAGATCACTGTCCGGCTGCCGGATGATTCCGAGTACGAGGCCTCTCTGATCGGTGCGGACAGAGAAACCGACCTGGCCGTGATCAAGATCGACGCGGGACGGGATCTGCCCTTCGTCCGTTTTGGCAACTCGGACGCGGCGAATGCCGGCGACTGGGTGTTGGCGCTGGGTAGCCCGTTTGGTTTCGAGAACACTCTGACGGCGGGCATCATCAGCGCGAAGGGTCGCGACGTGCCCGGTGGCGAGCAGTTCCAGAGGTTTATTCAGACCGATGCGGCGATCAACCCCGGCAATAGCGGCGGCCCGCTGGTCAGCATGGCGGGCGAAGTCATCGGCGTCAACAGCGCGATCATTTCCAACACGCGTTCGTTTGCAGGGCTTGGGTTTGCGATGCCGTCGAACATCGCGATCGATGTTTACAATCAGTTGGTAGCTGACGGAAGGGTCACTCGAGGATCGATCGGCATCACGTACAACGGTAATCCGGACCCGGCCTTGATCCGCGCCTTCGGGTTGGGCCACGGTGTCGTCGTCGACTCTGTCGTGCCCAACGGCCCAGCTGACGCCGCGGGTTTCCTTGCCGGGGACGTCATCACCGAGATTGCCGGTCGGCCGGTCACGAATGGAGACGTTCTGCTCGAGATCGTCGCGGCACAAAGGGTCGGTGATTCGGTTCCCATAACCGTTCATCGAGGTGGCGACGATGTCACGCTGGTGGTAACGATCGCCGACCGTGCCGAGCTCTTCGCCGACCGAGCCGGTAACCCGAGGCCGCGGGACAACGAAGCGGTCCCGACGCGACTCGGCATTCGCGTGCAGGAGATTCCGGCGCAGGCCCGTTCTTTGCCGGGCGGCCGCGACCTGCAGGGTGTCATGGTTTTGTCTGTCGAGCCTGACAGCCTGGCCGCTGAGGCCGGTATGGCCCGGGGCGTGATCATCTCGCGTATCGTAGCAGGGCGGGAGACGTTCGACATCACCAGCGTCGACGACTTCCAACGCGCCGAGAGAAGCCTGGAATCGGGAATGACAGTGGCTTTCATGGTCCGGATCCGCAACTCCCAGACCCAGCAGTTCCAGACCACGTTCCTGCCGATGACGATCCCGTAAACGGTAGCCATCACGAATACAAAGGGGCGCCCCCGAGCGCCCTTTTTTTAATTTAACCACGGAGGCACGAAGGCACGGAGGTGGAAGAAAGACTGTTTTCTCAAAAGAAAGATCAGCAGTTTCAACCTCCGTGCCTCCGTGGTTAGATTTCCCTCTGTGTTCTTCGTGCCTTCGCGGTGAAACCGATCACTGCTGATAAGCTAACAGGTGGCGATGAGCAAAACGTGGGAGCTGATGCTGGATCCGGCACTCGACGGCGAAGCCAATATGGCTGTCGATGCGGAGCTGCTGGCTTCGGTCGAGTCGGCTGAAGAGCCGCGGACAGTGCTGCGGTTCTATTCCTGGATTCGGCCGACGATTTCCCTGGGTCGCAACCAGAAGCCCGAAGAGGCGGTCGATTTGAATGTCTGCCGCGAAGAAGGTATCGAGGTTGTCCGGCGCCCGACCGGCGGACGTGCGGTCCTGCACGATGACGAGCTCACCTATGCGGTGGTTTCCAACGACCTGTCGTACTTTGCGGACGGATCGATCTATGAGACCTACCGCGTGATCTCCGAGGGGTTGTCGGCGGGCTATGGAAGCCTCGGAGTGAAGACTTTGCTGGCGCCCGACACGCGCCGTATGGGTTCGTCAAGAAACGGGTCCGACTACCCCTGTTTTGTCTCACCATCCAGGTATGAGTTGATGGTCGATGGTCGAAAGATCGTGGGGAGCGCACAGCGTCGCTTGAGAAGAAGCTTCCTCCAGCACGGGTCCATGCCGATCACCTGCAACCGCGAGCTGCTGGCACGGGCCACTTGCCTGGGGGAGGCAGGATTACTGGACGAGGAGATGTGCAGCATCGAGGAATGCCTTGGGGTGAGGCCGGCGCTGGGCGCAATGCTGAACGCTTTCGTCGGGGCCTTCCAGCATCATTTCGGCGTTGATTTCATCCGTCGGACTTCTTCGGACCACGTACCCGGTCAATTGCGCTAAGTGGTTTATATAGTTATTTTTGCGATATAGGACGAGTACAACTTGGATCGTTTTTCGACAGGTTTCGGGCTCGGTTGACAGCCTACCTGCCTGATGTTATAAGCTAGCTCTATGAAGGCCAAACCGCCAGTGGGAAAAGAACTCGAAGATCGTCCCAGGGAGATCCTCGGACTGATCATCAGTTCCTACATCGGTTCAGGCGAGCCCGTGGGCTCACGGACGATTTCGAAGGTGATCGAGAAGCGGTTGAGCGCGGCAACGATCCGCAACATCATGGCCGACCTCGAGGATGCGGGTTACCTTTCCCAGCCCCACGCCTCGGCCGGGCGCGTGCCTTCCGAGAAGGGATATCGTTTCTACGTCGATTGCCTCGGAGAGTCCCCGAAACCGAGCCGCGACGACGAGGAGTACATTATCAAGGCGTTGACCGGGGCCACGACTCCCGAAGACATGATGTCGACGGCGTCCTACCTGTTGTCGGACATCTGCCACAACGTGGGTATCGTCGTCGCGCCGTCGATGGAATCGAGCGTGCTGCAGCATATCGAGTTTGTCCGGTTGGACGACGGGAAGGTACTCGTCATTCTGGTCTCAAAACCGGGTCTCGTGCAGCAGAAACTGATTCGAGTTTCGGATCCCTACACCCAGGAAGAGTTGACCCGGGCAGGCAACTATCTCGTCGAGAAGTTTTCAGGCCAGACGCTGCCGGAGATCCGGCGCAAACTCGTCGAGATGTTGGAAGAAGAGTGGGTCCGCTACGATCGGATGATGCGGAGCCTCCTGGAATCCTGGAGTCGGAGCCTGGCCGAATCAGAAGCCGACGCGCCGACGGAATCCGTCTTCGTTCAGGGCACGGGAAACATACTTGCACAAGTCGACCTGTCCGATATCGAGCGTATGCAGGAGCTCTTCCGGGTGTTTGAAGAGAAGGAACGTTTGGTCAAGATCCTGAACGCCTGCCTGCCCAAAGGACCCGAAGAAGGCGTGAAGATCATGATTGGCTCGGAGCTGGGCGCGGCCTGCATGAAAGACTTCACGTTGATCACATCGCCGTATCTCCAGCATGACTCGAAGACCGGCTTCATGGGCGTGATCGGACCTTCCAGGATGGAATACCGGCGGGGCATTTCCGTCGTCGACTGCATGGCCCGGGTCTTCGGCCGGATGATCGAAGCCTAGCAGCCACGGACTGCTCGACTATCTGCCTCTTTCCCAAGGACATCTTGCTCGGTTGACGCATGCCGACACCAAGTCGGCTCGATGTCGTGCTGTTATAATAGGTGATCGGCCAGATGGCCGAATAGTCTACTTACCGCGCTGCTCTTGATTTGGACTTGAGCAGCCACGGGCTGCTAGTTCAGGGAAAAGATGCAAGATGAGCTTGAAAACCAGACGATGCCGACCGAACCCGAAGAAGTAGCTGCGGGCGATCTCGAGACCGAACCCGAAGGGCCGCCCGATCCGATCCAGCTCTCCCGGGACGTCCATGCGCTCAGTGAGGAGCGGGATGAGCTCCGAGACAGCCTGCTGAGAAAGCAGGCCGAGTTCGAGAACTTCCGAAAGCGCATCGATCGCGAGCGCGGCGAGTTCGTCAAGTTTGCGTCGTCCGAGTTGATGCGCGAGGTTCTAAACGTTCTCGATTCTTTCGAGCTGGCGTTGAACGACGTTTCCGCTGATGACGAGAAAAGTGCCAGCGTGCGGAAGGGGTTCGAGTTGATCTACAAACAGCTGCTCGACAGCCTGAAGCGATTCGGCCTCGATATGGTCGCCGCGCAAGGCGTGAAGTTCGATCCTCATGTCCACGAGGCCGTGAGTACCCAGCCGACCGACGAAGCCCCCGAAGGCACGGTAATGACGGAACTGCGCAAAGGCTACCTGTTGCACGGGAAGCTGCTTCGCCCCGCGATGGTCACCGTCGCAGCCGCGGCGCCGACCGCGCCGTCGGAAGAGGGTGACTCTTGAGCCGGAAGCGCGATTATTACGACGTCATGGGCATTGCCCGGGCCGCCTCCGAGCAGGACATCAAGAGTGCCTACCGGAAGCTTGCACTGGAATACCACCCGGACCGCAATCCCGGCGACAAGGTTGCGGAAGACAAGTTCAAGGAAGCCGCCGAGGCGTACTCGGTCCTGAGCGACGCTCAGAAACGTAGTCAGTATGACCGGTTCGGGCATGCAGGCGTCAGCGGTGTCGGCGGCCCGGGCGGCAGTGGGTTCGATCCCAGCGTCTTTTCCGATTTCAGCGACATACTGGGAGATCTGTTCGGTTTTGGCGACCTGTTCGGCGGCGGCACTCGCCGTTCGGGTCGTGCCGCAAACCGGGGCGCGGACCTTCGCTATGACCTCGAACTCAGCTTCGAGGATGCTGCATTCGGCAAGAAGACCCGAACCAAAGTGCCCCGCCATGAAAGCTGTAGCGAGTGTGGCGGCACCGGTGTGCCGGAGGGAAGCGGGCCGACGACGTGCCCCACCTGCAACGGTTACGGCCAGGTTCGATTCCAGCAGGGCTTTTTCAGCATCACGCGGACGTGCAGCCAGTGCCAGGGGAGCGGACAGTTCATCAAAGATCCGTGCGTGCGATGCCACGGGGAGGGGCGTGTCGTCAAGGAGAAGACGCTCGAGATCAAGATTCCGGCCGGCGTCGACACCGGGTCCCGATTGCGTGTTGCCGGGGAAGGGGACTCGGGAACCCGGGGGGGCCCTCCCGGCGATCTTTACGTTCTCATCCACGTTGAAGAACACGAGTTCTTCGACCGCCGTGACGACGATCTCTTCTGTCACATACCCGTGTCGTTTGCCCAGGCCGCGTTGGGAACGGTGATTCCCGTGCCGACGCTCGACGGCCAGGAGCAACTGAAGATCCCCGCCGGTACCCAACCTGACAGCGTATTTCGTATCCGGGGGGTGGGCATTGCCAAGGCCAACGGCCGTGGCCAGGGCGACCTCTACGTTACCGTCGGAGTCCAGATCCCGAGGAAGCTTTCCCGAGAACAGCGAGAGCTCATCTCGAAGCTGTCCGAAACCGAGGATGCAGAGAATCAGCCGATTCAAAAGAAGATTCTGGAGCGAGTGAAGGAGATCTTTGGTTGAACAAGTAGCCAGTAGCCAGTAGCCAGTTAGAGAGCCCCCCTTTCCATGCCTTTTAACCAGATTGTGGTTGAGGTTCCTGAGAAACTGAGAGAAGTTCTTGTTGCTGAATGTTCAGGTGACGAGTTCGCCGGACTGTGGGAGCAGGAACTGCCAGGCGCCCGGTCGCGGCTGACGATTTACTTCGATTCCTCGTCAGACGTCCGCAGCCTGGAAGATCGAGTGTGCGGGGTGTTCGAGAGGGCCGGGGAAGCGGTGCCGGAGGTTCGGGCAGGCGTCCAGGAAGACAGGGATTGGACTGCGGAATGGCGGAAAGGCTACACGAGCTTCGACGTCGGCCGCCGTTTCAGGGTCGTGCCGAGCTGGGAGGACCCTCCCCGGGCTGCACGAACCGTCATTCGCATCGATCCGGGGCAAGCGTTCGGGACCGGCACCCATGAAACGACCCAGTTGGTTATCGAGGCGCTCGAGCGGTGGGCTGTGAGCGATCACTACGTCCTCGACCTGGGGGCGGGTTCGGGGATTCTGTCCATTGCCGCGAAGAAGCTCGGCTGGCCCCGGGTTGCCGCATGTGAACTGGACCCGGATGCGGCTGGCGTTGCGGCGGACAATTTCGAAAGGAACTTCGTGCCGGTGGACCTCTTTATCGGCTCGATCGATTCCGTCGACTCCGGATCGGTCGGTCTGCTCCTTGCGAACCTGTCCGTTGGCACAATCCAGGGACTGCTTCCCGACATCAGCCGGGTTCTCATGCCCGGCTCATGCTCGATCCTGTCAGGAATCCTCGGCGAGCAGGCCGAGGCGCTGACATCACTTTTCTCGAGTCAGGGATACTCCGTGCTGGCACAGGAAACCCGGGGAGAGTGGGCTGCGATCGTGGTCCGACATGGCGACTAAATCGGTTTACCTTCCGGATCCGACGATCGATGACGGGCTGCTGCGCGTATCCGGTGACGAGCACCATCACTTGAAGGTGTCCCGCACTCAGCCAGGCGAATTGATCGACGTCTTCGACGGCGAGGGGCGTGTCTGGGCGGGCGAGGTGGATTCCGTCGACAAGAAGGAGACGCGGATCCGTGTCGTTACAGCTCGCAGCGAGTCGGGCCGGCAGGTCGAACTCGTTCTCGCCCAGGCACTCATCAAGCCCGCGTCCTTCGAGTGGATCCTCGAGAAGGCCGTCGAGCTCGGGGTGACTCGAATCATTCCTTTCCGGGCAGAGCGGTCCAACGCGGCCCGGGGTCGCATCGAACGGTGGCGTCGCATCATCGTCGAGGCGGCCAAGCAGTCGAAGCACTATCGCCTTCCGCATCTCGATGAGGTCACAGACCTCGATTCCGTCCTCGCGTTTCGGGCAGCCTCCAAGATTCTGTTTGCTGAAAAAGACGGTATTTCGCTAAAGTCGGCAGTTTCCGGGGGGCCGGTCCTCTATCTCATCGGGCCCGAAGGCGGTTGGACCGACGATGAGCGCTCGCGGGCTCGCGCTACCGGCGTCGCCGAGGTGCAGCTCGGTTCGCATGTTATGCGCTCGGAAACAGCGGCTGTCGTGGCCACGGCGCTGATTCAGTACGAGTTGGGAGTGTTTTGACTATTCACCACTGGACCCCGCGATTCAGCCCGCCGGCCCTGCTGCTCTTGCTTTCATGGCTGGTGGCGGCGCCGCTTTCGGCCCAACAGCGGCCGCTGCTCACCGAAGACCCCCGGCTGATACCCGAAGGCCAACTGGTGACGGAGACTGGTTTCGGATACTTCAACCGAGCTCGATTCCCCGTCAACGGTGTCGGAGGGAACCTGCTTTCGATCCTGGACGGCGGTTTTCATTTCGGGCTCGGTTCCAGGGCGGAGTTTCAGATAACCGGAACCATACGGAATTACCTCTGGGTGAAGGAGGGCGGGACCGGCCAGAGAAACGACTGGGGCGACGGCCTCCTGTCGACGAAGATCGCAATCGTCAAGGAATCGGGAAAGCTTCCCGACATCACATTCCGGCCCACCATCCTCCTGCCCAACTCCAGCAACGAGAGCATCGGGAAGGACGGGACCGACTTCTTCGGTTCGCTGCTGATCGGCAAGAGCGTTGGCGGCGCCTACATCTTCGGCAGCATCGGTCTCGGAATCCTGGACGACGCGGTGAGGGTGAGCGCACAGCAGGACGTGCTCACTTACGGTATAGCGGCGCTCGCGCCCGTGACAAACTCGCTGAACATCGCCCTGGAGGTCAACGGTCTTGAAAACCCGCAATCAAACCCCACGCCGGGGGGAGAGGATCGGGCACAGGCTCGATTCGGCATCCAGTTGGACGCCCTTGGTATGCGCTGGGACGTCGGCGCTACCGCAGGACTGACGGACTTGGACCATCGAGTGGGAGTCGTCTTCGGTTTCACCAAAGAAATCACCCTTTGGCGTTAGGCGGTGTAGGTGCGGTCTATGACCGCACCTTGTTCGGTCCGCACCGTTTTGTGCGCTCATAGAGCGCACCTACACCCCTTCGGGTGTCTTTGGGTAGCGAGACAGTTGGAAGAGCTCCGGGCGTGGTGGGCCCGACGCTAAGGAAATGGTCGGGGACAGGGGTATAGCCCTGTCCCCGGGCGTATGCCTAAGCAGAAATGTCCGTGAAAGAGAACAGCCAGAGCAGACCATGCCGGGTGTCCGCGAAGCACAAATGTCCCTGACCGCAGAGAGCCCGACCGAATGGCTCTTCCGAATTCAATCGGGAATAGTCTAAAATGACAACTTCATACTGAAGCATCATTCTATGGATCCTGAATACCGAGACGAACACGTTCACCCACCCCAGCCGGACGTTTTCCCCGAGCCTCAGCCTAGTGTTTTAAGTGAGATACGCGGTTGGGCACGAGACGTCTTCTTCGCCATCGGAACCGCGATCATCATCGTCGTGTTCTTCTACCAGCCGGTGAAGGTGGAAGGCACCAGCATGCTTCCCGAGCTGGTCGATCAGGAGCGGATCTTCGTCAACAAATTCGTCTACCGGATCGAAAACATCGCCCGCCGGGATATCGTCGTCTTCTGGTACCCACTCGACACAACGAAGTCCTATATCAAGCGCGTCATCGGAATTCCCGGAGACGTCGTCGAGCTGCGGCGGGGTGAAGTCCTCGTCAACGGACAGACGATCAAAGAGAGCTATGTGCCGTCCAACTACTTCGATCGCAGGAGCTACCCTCCGGTCTATGTCGAACCGGGTCAGTACTACGTCCTGGGCGACCACCGGAACCAGTCCAACGACAGCCGTATGTGGGGACTGGTACCCGAACAGAATATCTACGGCAAAGCAGTCTTCCGGTATTGGCCAGTGAGTAAGATGGGTACTATCGATTGATGAAAGCGACGTTGCTCTTCGAGGACGGAAGAGTTTTCCGTGGTCAGGGACACGGATTCCCCGGCGAAGCTGTTGGGGAGGTCGTTTTCAACACATCGATGGCCGGGTACCAGGAGATTCTGACCGATCCCTCCTACGCGGGACAGATCGTCACGATGACGTACCCGCTGATCGGCAACACCGGCGTCAACCCCGAAGACGTCGAATCCCGCCGGCCTTTCCTCGAAGCGTTCATCGTCCGACGTTTGTCTACCTACCCGAGCAATTGGCGGAGTGCGGAATCTCTGGACGACTATCTTCGACGGAACCGGATTCCGGCAATATCCGAGATCGACACCCGGGCCCTGGTTCGTCACGTACGGACAAAGGGCGCCATGCGCGCCGTCGTGTCGCTCATCGACGACGACGTCGAATCCCTCAGAACAAAGGTGGAACGTGGGCCCGGGATGGTCGGAAGAGATCTGGCCAGTGATGTAACGATCGATGCCCGATACGAGCCCGAGAGGGAAGACGTCGACTTCGTCGAGTTCGCCTCGTTCAAGTGCGGAGCGGAGGACTCCTTGCGGGTGGTGGCTTACGACTTCGGGATCAAGACGAACATTCTTCGGGATCTAGCCCATTGTGGCGCGGACGTGACCGTCGTTCCTTCCCACACGACCGCGTCGGAAGTCCTCTCGCTCGATCCCGACGGGGTCTTTCTATCGAACGGTCCCGGCGACCCGGAAGCTGTCGACTACGCTGTTCGGAACGTCCGGGAGCTGCTCGGAAAGAAGCCGGTCTTCGGCATCTGCCTCGGCCACCAGATCATGGGCCTCGCCCTGGGTGCCCGGACATTCAAACTGAAGTTCGGCCATCACGGCGGCAACCATCCGGTGATGCACATCGACACGGGACGCGTCGAGATCACCGCCCAGAATCACGGATTTGCGGTCGATCCGCAGAGCCTCGACGACGAGGAAGTGCGGATCACCCACCTCAACCTGAACGATCAGACCGTCGAGGGTCTGGAGCACCGCAGCCTACCCGCTTTCAGCGTGCAGTACCATCCCGAAGCGTCACCGGGGCCTCACGACTCCTACTACCTGTTCGAAAAGTTCTTCGACCTGATGCGCGATGCCAAGACGCAGTGATATCTCCAAGATCCTGATCATCGGCTCGGGCCCGATCGTGATCGGACAGGCCTGCGAGTTCGATTATTCGGGCACGCAGGCGTGCAAAGCTTTGCGCGAGGAGGGCTACGAGATCGTCCTGGTGAACTCGAACCCCGCCACGATCATGACCGATCCGGAAGTGGCCGATCGCACCTACGTGGAACCCCTGACGGCCGAGTTCGTAAGCCAGGTCATCGCCCGGGAGAAGCCCGACGCGTTGCTCCCGACGGTCGGGGGACAGACGGCCCTGAACCTCGCCGTCGAACTCGCCGAGGGGGGGACCCTCAAGAAACACAACGTGGAGATGATCGGGGCCAGACTCCGTTCCGTCAAGGTGGCAGAGGACCGGCAGCTCTTCAAGCAGGCGATGGCGGAGATCGGCCTCGCCACCCCTGAAAGCGCCGTGGTCGGCCATTTGCGTGAAGCCGAGCGGATCATCGAGCAGATCGGGTTCCCGGCCGTGATCCGACCTTCTTTCACACTCGGCGGCGTCGGCGGTGGCGTAGCCTTCAACAAGGAAGAGTTTACCGAGGCGGTTCAGCGCGGACTCGACCTGAGCCCGGTCCATGAAGTCCTGATCGAAGAGTCGGTGATCGGTTGGAAGGAATACGAGCTCGAGGTGATGCGCGACCTCCGCGACAACGTTGTCATCATCTGTTCGATCGAAAATTTCGATCCCATGGGAGTCCACACTGGCGACTCGATCACCGTGGCGCCTGCGCAGACCTTGACCGACCGCGAATACCAGCGGATGCGGGATGCTGCAATCCAGGTGATCCGGAGGGTCGGGGTGGAAACCGGCGGCTCGAACATCCAGTTCGCCGTAAACCCCCAGGATGGACAGCTCGTCGTCATCGAGATGAACCCGCGCGTGTCGCGCAGTTCGGCCCTGGCTTCGAAGGCAACGGGATTCCCGATCGCCAAAATCGCGGCCAAGCTGGCCGTCGGGTACACGCTGGATGAGATTCCGAACGACATCACGAAGAAGACCCCGGCGTCCTTCGAGCCGACCCTGGATTACGTCGTCGTGAAGATCCCCAAGTGGGCGTTCGAGAAGTTCCGTGAAGCAGAGCCGCTGCTGGGAACGCAGATGAAATCTGTCGGTGAAGTAATGGCGATCGGAAGGACGTTTTCCGAGGCGTTGTTCAAAGGCGTCCGCTCTCTGGAAACCGGCAAGAACCCCGGCTCGGAGAAGGTGGATCCTGACCGCGTGCGACAAAACCTGATCACGCCGAACCCGGAACGGCTGACCTACCTGCTCCACGCGCTTTCAAACGGGATGTCGATCGACGAGATCGGCAGGATTACAGGCATCGATCCCTGGTTCCTGAACGAGCTTCAGGAAGCCACCGCACTCGCTGCCCGCATGCAGAAGGTTGAAGGCGGCGAACTCGACTCCGACCTCCTGCGCGAAGCCAAGCGCAGCGGGTTTTCCGATCACCGCATTGCGAAACTGGCTGGAACCGACGTGTCCGCCGTCAGCCGAAGGCGTGACGAACTCGGGTTGCGGCCGGTCTACAAGCGGGTGGATACCTGCGCAGCAGAGTTCGAGTCTTTCACGCCCTACATGTATTCGACCTATGAGGAAGAGGACGAGTCGGATCCCTCCAACGCAGAGAAAATCATCATCCTGGGAAGCGGTCCCAACCGGATCGGGCAGGGAATCGAGTTCGACTACTGCTGCTGCCACGCTTCGTTCGCGCTGAAGGACGCCGGGTACGAGACGATCATGGTGAACTGCAACCCGGAAACGGTCTCGACCGATTACGACACCTCGGACCGCCTCTACTTCGAGCCGCTGACGCTGGAGGATGTCCTACACATCGTGGAGAACGAGAATCCGAAGGGTGTGATCGTGCAGTTCGGCGGCCAGACTCCGCTGAACCTGGCGCTGGATCTTCAGCGGGCGGGGGTGCCGATCATCGGCACGTCTCCGGAGTCGATCGACCTGGCCGAGGATCGAAGGCGGTTCGGGAGCCTGCTAGCCGATCTGAAGATACCGCAGCCGCCCAACGGCACCGCCGTTTCGCTGGAGGAGGCGCGTTCGATCGCCGAAGAGGTCAGTTATCCGGTCCTGGTACGTCCATCCTACGTCCTGGGCGGCCGCGCGATGGTGATCGCCTACGACCAGGAAGCGTTGGATTCTTACATGAAGGAGGCCGTGGAGGTTTCACGGGACCGTCCGATCCTGATCGACCGCTTCCTGGAGGACGCGATCGAGATTGATGTCGACGCCCTCTGCGACCGAGAGCGCGTCGTGATCGGCGGCATCATGGAGCATATCGAGGAGGCCGGTGTCCATTCCGGCGACAGTTCCTGCGTCCTGCCGGCCTACCAACTCAGCGACGAACACCGCGACACGATACGCCGCTACACGCGGGACTTGGGCCGGGCGCTGGACGTGGTCGGCCTGATGAACGTCCAGTTTGCCGTCCAGCGCGACTCGGTCTACGTGATCGAGGTGAACCCGCGGGCATCGCGTACGGTTCCCTTCGTGAGCAAAGCCACTGGGTTTCCTCTCGCGAAGATTGCCGCCCGCGTCATGGCAGGGGCTCGCCTGGACGACTTCAAGCTGCCCGATGAGCTGCCGGTCCTCCAGTACTTCGTCAAGTCGCCGGTGTTCCCGTTCGTCCGCTTCCCGGGAGTCGATACGATCCTGGGTCCGGAGATGAAGTCGACCGGCGAAGTCATGGGCATCGACAACTCGTTCGGAAAGGCCTACGTCAAAGCTCAGATCAGCGCCGGGTCGATCCTGCCCCGTTCGGGGACGGCGTTCCTGAGCGTCAACGAATACGACAAGAGGTTCATCGTCGACATCGCCAGGGATCTCCGCAACATGGGCTTCCGGATCATCGCTACGGCCGGGACCTGTCAGATCCTGCAGGACGCCGGGCTCGAAGCGACTCCGGTGTACAAGGTCAACGAGGGCCGCCCCCACATCGTCGACAAGATAAAGAGCGGTGAAGTCGATCTGATCATCAACACTCCCTTGGGCCGCGAATCGTTCTTCGACGAGAAGGCGATCCGTCGTGCGGCCGTCCAGTACCACATCACGTGCATCACCACCATCTCCGGCGCCTCTGCAGCCGTCAACGGCATCCGCGATCTCCAGCGTGAAACGCTCACCGTGCGTTGTTTGCAGGAATACCACTCAGAGACGAGTCCCGTCCGAATCTAGGATGTGAATCTGGGATTTAGTCCTAGGAATTTCTGCCAGTCAATTCCGATTCCCCCTGATTTACAGGGTCATGGCGGACCTTTAAATTGGTTCTATCAGGAAATGTGTGGTGAGAAGAAATCGTACGCATTCGTGTGACGGGTTCAGCCTGACGGAAGTGGTCGTCGTCGTTGGCATCATCATGGTGATGGCCGCGGGTGTTGCGATGCTGCAGTTCGGGTCGGCCCAGGTGCTTATTGACGCCGACGCGGCGATCGCGCAAGTCGCATCCCAGATGCGCTACGCGCGGCAGGTGTCGATCGACCAACGGCGCACGGTTCAACTGCTCTTCATCGGCACCAACCAGATCCAGGTCGTCCGCCAGGACGACGCGAACAACACGACGGTCATGGCGGACGTTACCCTGCCGACTGGCTACACTTTCGCGATGCCCAACGGGGCGGCCGATACACCGGAGGGTTTCGGAAACAATGCAGCCGTCGACCTGGGCGGCGGAACGACGGGAAACTTTGTTTCAGACGGGACGTTCGTCACTGCGAACAACGCGATCCTGAACGGGACGGTGTTCACCATGAGCGCTTCGACGGGAACGGCGCGAGCCGCGACACTGACGGGTGCCACCGGTCGGGTCAAACGCTACATCTGGACCAATGGGGCCTGGGCACAGCTATGAAGAACACTCGCACCAGGGAGGCCGAGAAGAGAGCGCGACAGCGCGGAGTGACTCTGATCGAAGTCATGATATCGGTAGGTTTCCTGAGCGTTGCCTTGATGGGCGCTGCCCTTACGATGGCGACCGGCATTTCCTCTGTCCTCATCAGTCAGGAGCAACTCCTGGGCAAGCAGAAGGCCCGCGAGGCGATCGAAAGCGTCTTTACCTCGCGGAACACCCAGAACGTCACTTTCGACCAGATCCGGAACGTGGCCGACGGCGGTATTTTCCTGGACGGTCTCCAACAGCTCAGGCAGATGGGCGTCGACGGAATCGCCAATACGGCCGACGATGCGGCCGCCAATGTCGAGACTTTGACGACTACCGGACCGGACGGCCAGCTTGGAACGGCCGATGACGTGGTTCGAACGCTGACTACTTTTCAACGCAGTGTCACGATTACCGACGTCCTGATGGCAAACAATACCGTCGATCCGGACGTTCGCCAGATCCAGGTCCTGGTTCAGTACACATTCAGGGGCGTGCAGCGAACGATCACGATCAGTTCCATGATTTCCCGATTCAGTTGATGGGAGCTTGATTTGATGCTCGAAACACAACGTTTCCAGACTCGCTCAGACCAAAGCGGGTTTACTCTCGTCGAGTTCCTCGTCGCCAGCGGTGCCACCTTGATCATTATGGCTGCGACTTTCACGCTACTCGGATCCATCTTTTCGTCCAACACGACCATGGTCCGTGTCATGGATACGCAGCAGAAGATCCGGGTTGGGCTGAACGAACTGGCCCGGGAGACAGTCCGCGCGGGAACCGGGTTGCCGGGCGGCGGAATCAACATCCCGAACGGCAACAACTCCCAGCCCATTGTGCGTCCGGGCGTCGCGGGCAACAACCTGCCGACCCCGAACAATATCCTCGCCATCCTCAGTCCCGGAGACGGAGTCGGACCTACGATTGCTAATGTGCCGACAGACGTGATCACGATTCTGACGGTCGATCAGGCGGCGCCAAACTGGAACATCGACGATATCAATCCCGCGGGGAACAATGTGGACTGGGTCCAGGACATCAGCCAGGGAGAGTTTCAGCTGGTCGTCGGCGATCTTCTCCTGTTCAACAACGTGAACGCATCGGTCTTTGCCCAGGTCACGAACGTTCAGACGAACGGGAACAACAATAGCGCGATCTTCGCGAACAGCGATCCGCTGGGGTTCAACCAGCCGAGTGCCGCCAACGGGAACATCAACTCGCTCGCCAACGCGGGGAATCCCGTCACTTTTCCTCCGACGACCGCCACAAGGGTCCGGATCATCACCTACTACCTGGACAACACGGACGTTCTACACCCCAAGTTGATGCGGCAGGAGAACTCCGGGAGCGTACAGGTCGTCGCGGAGGACATATACAACCTGCAGTTCTCTTATGATTTGTTCGATTTCGCGACGAATACCGACACCGTGAACCAGGCGACGACGAACTCGCCCAACCAGATTCGTGCGGTTTCGATATCGATCGATGGGCGGTCGACCAGCGTGGACCCCAGGACCAACGATTATTTCCGATTCGGGCTGGTTTCAAAAGTCAACGTGCGGAACGCGACGTTCCGGAACCGGTACCAGGGAAGCTGAGGAAACTACCATGAAAAGGGTGCATGACAACCACGAGGGCTTCGTCCTGTTGACGTCCCTGATCGTCATCGTGATCATGACCGGTCTGATCTTGACGTTCGTGGACCAGGTGCGAACCGAACAGAACATCGCAGGCAACGACCTGGACTACACGAATGCGTTCTACGCCGCCGAAGCCGGCCTGGAAAAACAGAACGCCGACCTGTCGAAACTCTTCCAGCTGACCATTTTCCCGACGACGGCGCAGATTGACGCGATCGAGGCGGTGGCGAGCCGGCCGGTGTTGCCGAACATCACCTACGCCGAGTACACGGTGACCGGCGGGCAGTCGACGAACCTGACCGCTGCGATCAACGACACCACGACCACGATTCCCGTGGTAGCCACGGCAGGATGGCCAACCACCGGATACCTCATGATCGACTCCGAGGAAATCACCTACACGGGGTTGACCGCTACGTCTTTCACGGGTGTGGCTCGCGGCGCCAACGCAACGACTGCCGCCGCGCACGGCACCGCCAGGATTGTTTCGCGATCCCGGGTGGTCCTGATGACCGAGGGGCCCAACGAAGGCCTCGCTGCGCAGGTGATCCCGTTCGACCTGACCGTCACGGCCCAGGCGGGACGCGGGTCTGAAGCCCGGCTGAATCGGCAGGCGCAGGTCGCGTTGATACCCGTCTTTCAGTTCGGAGTCTTTTCGGATTCCGACCTGGCGTTTCACGCCGGCCCCAGCTTTGATTTCGGCGGACGTGTTCACACGAACGGCAACCTGTTCCTGATGCAGGGCGGCGGATCCGGCAACACCTTGACGATGTCCCAGCGAGTCACGGCGGTCGCAGAGGTGATCCGGATGCAGCGCAGCAACCGTCGGGTCAACGATTCCCACCTGCGCACGGTGCGCGTCCTGACCAGCCCTGGCAACTTCCGGAACCTGGCCTTGAGCGAGGGCAGTGTCGTCGCCGGGCTTGGTTCGGCCTCCAACGCCGCCTGGCCGGGGCTTTCGCTGACGACTTACAACGGCAACATCCTGAACGGCGACACGGGTGCCAAACCGCTCACGCTGCCGTTCGCCGGGGGAGGAGCGGCGCCGATCGAAATCATACGCCGGCCTCCAGCGGCCGAAGATCCGACTTCGATCCTGGGCCAGTCCCGTCTCTACAATCAGGCCAGCGTTCGGATCCTCGTGTCGGATTCGACGGCGAACCTGCCGGGTAACGTCGGCTATCCGCTGAACGCCAACCTGGAGGGGAATCCCTGGAATTACACCGTGGATGCCACGCATCCGCCGTTCGCGATGACCGACGCCTCGGACTCTGATTTCAAGGATGCGCTCGGAAACGACGAGACCACCGACAGCCCCGCGATCGACGGGTTCATCAAGGTCGACATCAAGCTGCTGAATGGGAACTGGCAGGATGTGACGATGGAGGTGCTCAACCTGGGAATCTCCCAGAACAATGCGGACGCGATCCTGAAGTTCCAGCGGCTGAAGACCGGAGCGTCGGCGGGGAGCACAACCGCCACGGACTACTGGTCGCTGAAGCTTTACGACACGCGTGAGGGAGAACTCCGGCAGTACATTTCGTCGGGCCCGAACACTAAGCCGTCGAACATGACGAAGCTGGGGCTGATGGGGCTCGTCGAGCTGGACGTCACAAACTTGAGGCGCTGGTTCGAGGGCACGATAGGCATCAACGGCGTGAACGCCTTGAACAACAGCGGCTACATCGTTTACTTCTCGGATCGTCGTGGAAACCGGGACAACAACGGCAACGAAACCGGGCAGTTCGGCTGGGAAGACTACGTGAACCCTGGCAGCCAGCAGGGAACGCCGAACGGCACGCTGGACGAAGGCGAAGACGTGAACGAGAATGCCACATTGGAGACGTACGGAGCCAACCAGCCGATCGCGCCGTTCGCACCGAGCACCGACCTCTGGGCGAACCGCTACAACCAGAACCAGGCGAAGAAGAACAGGATCTACTATTTCCGCCGAGGGTTAAGACTCGTCAACGGCAGTGGCGCCAACCTGCCAGATCCAGGTTTCACGGTCTCGGCCGAGAACGCTGTCTATGTCCAGGGAAACTACAACGCCGACAACACCGGCTTCGGCGGGACGCACTCCTACGCCGCGGTCATCGCCGACACGGTCAAACTGCTGTCCAACGCCTGGTCGGACGACAAGTCGTTCAGCCATCCCCAGAGTCTGTCCTCGTCGGGACGCAACGCCACATCGACCTGGTTCCGCGTCGCGCTTGCGGCGGGGAAGACCCCGATGTTCACCTACCCGACCAACACGATCAGCGACGGCGGTTTTGGGGGCGACGGCGGCGTGCACAATTTCTTCCACTACATGGAGCGCTGGTCCGGCGACACCTTGAGCTACCTCGGTTCCCTGGTCTCGCTCTATCATTCCCATCAGACGATCGGCCTGATGAAGTGCTGTGCGATCACGTACTCTCCGCCGACACGGAACTTCACGTTCGACGTCGAGTTCCTGGTGCCGTCCCAGCTGCCGCCCGGGACGCCCCGGTTCCGGGACATCAACAACCTGTCGTTCCGGCAGACGATTCGGTCCGACTTTTGAGTGAGATCCTCGTCCTGACGACGAGCGAGCATCAGGCTCTTCCCTAAGAAATCTTGCCGTGCCTGCCGTCCCGGGGGTAAGGGCCCGGGTCCGGTTGAGCCGGCAGCTCGGAATGACAATGTTCGAAGTCCTTATCGTCGTGATGATCCTCGCGACGTGTCCTTTCTAACGATCGTCGGCATGGCCGCGCTCCCGCAGCTACTGGAAACCCGCGACAATTATCGATTGACGGCCGTGGCGAGCGAGCTCACTGGAAACATCACCAACGCCCGGATCATGTCGATAACACGGAACGTGGACGTCCGTGTGACAACGTTGAGCACGACCAGCTACGTCCTGCAACAGGCGAACGGCAACAACTGGACCACCCAGGAGACACACACGATGGCGACGGGGTTTACGCTGGCCCCCGCAAATCCCGGGGAAACAGCGGTGTTCCACTCCAGGGGGAACGCCAGCCCCGTCACCACCTTTACGATCACGAATCCCAACAGCCTTACCCGACAGGTCGTCGTCGAGGCTTCGGGTCGAATCCATGCGCAATAGCCGAGGCTTCACGCTGATCGAAACCCTGGTCGCCACCGCTATCCTGGTGTCGGGTCTGGTTGCGGTGGCCTATATGTTCAGCTATTCGGCACGGACGAACATCACGACCCAGCAGATCACCTCGGGTACGCTGCTCCTCTACAATAAGATGGAGGAGCTGAAGGCGTCAGGGATGGCGAACCTCACCGTCGGCGGCGGGCTGAGCGGAGCGGCTCCGACGCCCAACTACTTCGACTACGTCTCGATTGGCACCAACGGCGCAATTGTTTCCGATACGGTGACGGCCTCTGCGCCATACGTGCGTGTCTGGCAGATCACGGGCGCGAACCCGAGGACGGTGACGATCGTCGTCTTCGCTCAGCGGGCCGGAATAGGAGGTCAGCGGATGGAACTGATCCGTGCGACGACCAGCGTGACTTCGACGTTCTGATGCTCCAAGGAAACGCCATCGCTAGAGCGCGGGGCTTCTCGCTCATCGAGTTGATGTTCGCGATGTCGATCACGATGGGTCTCGGTCTGATCGTCTTCCAGATGTTCCTGCAGAACGAACGAGTGTTCCAGGACCAGAACCTGGTTCTGGAGATGCAACAGAGTACCCGCGCGGTCGCCTCGATGGTCGTCGACGAGGTGCGGAAGGCCGGCCAGGGAATCCCGGTTTACAGCGCCGGCCAGGACGCGGCCGTCGCGGAGGCCGCCCAGGCTTTCCTGGACGGGACGAACGCCGGGACGCTGCGCTTCCGGGCCGGAATCCGCAACGCCGTAACTACGACCGCCAACCCCCTGGCCTACACCCTGAACAACTCGGCGACGATCACGGTGGCCAGCGCGGCGTCGATCAACGCCATTGTCGGCGCCAATACAGGGCGGTTCGTCTACCTGTGGGGACCGACAGCGAACTCCTGGACATGGGTGCGGGCGGAAATCACGGCCATCAACGCCGGAGCCAACCAGATCACCGCGACGACGCGACAGATGAGCGGTCAGGGCGGAACGTTCTCATCGACTCCGACGGTATCCCTGGAGGAGGGCATTTCCTACCGCCTGTCCAACGGCGCGATCCTTCGTGGGACAACCACGACTTTCACGAACCTCACGAATCCGACGTTCACCGAAAGCACCGTCGGAAACAACTTCGCGACGCTGGCCTTCACCTACTACGACGCCAGTAACACGGCCGTCAATCCGACGAACTTGGCCTCGCGGTCGACGATTCGGCGGGTGGACCTCACGGTGGCCGGCGAAACTTCGGATACGTTATCGACCGGTTCCCGGCAATCCTACCCGGTGACGCTTTCGGTGTACCCCAGGAATGCCGGTTTGAATTGACGCTGCCAGAGAGCGAAACTTCAGCATGGGGTGTAGGGGCGCTCTATGAGGGCAGGTGGTCTGGGTTCGAAACGTGTAGGTGCGCTCTATGAGCGTACGTGGTTTCGGTTCGAACAATGTGCGGTCATAGACCATTGGTGTCCAAAGCGTCTGCAGGGAACTCCTCTGGTGCGGGATAAGCCCGTTCGAATCAGTAGGCGCAGGGTCAAGTCCCCAGAGAGGTTTCGGTGCCGGAGACAAGCGAAACTCTTGGCTCGGGTGTAGGGGCGCTCTATGAGCGCACGTGTTTCGGTTCGAAGAGTGTGCGGTCATAGACCGCACCTACACCTCGTGCGCACAAGGGCCGGCAGATCAAGCGTCTAGTACTCCCGCAGGGATATGGGCGAGTACGGGAAACTGCCGTTGGCGTTGGCAATCGTGGAAGTATCGTAGCGGATTCCATTGCCGCCGCCGCCGTTGAAATCGGCGATCACGTCGCCGCGTGAAGCGAGCACGGGCCCGAGCGGGTCCTGAGCCGTCTGGGTTCCGCGGCTCTTTGCGATGAGTATTCCCCCTCGGACCTCTCCATTTCCGCCACCGTTCCAGTGCAACTCTCCCTGACCGATGACCAGGATCAGACCGTTCCAGGCGAAGTTACCGCGCACCGTGAGGACTCCACGGACGAGCAGGATGCCGTACCCGGTGCCGGGACCGAACTCGGCGTCGCCGTGCACGACCACGACACGGTAGTCATTGGCCGCCCCGATGCTTCCGATAGCCTGAGTGTTCCCAAATCCCGGTGTATACGAGTCGGTCGCCGCACCTGACAGGCTCGAAACCACCGTCTCGAGTCCCGCAGGGGTCGTCAGCAGCCCAGTCAGCTCCCCGCTGACGTCTGCGACGTCTGGAATGCCACCACCGTCACCGGTGTAGTTTGCCTGGCGGTTGTTGGGGATCGCGTTGGTTATCGTCGTGTCGTCCTGGCCCGAAATCGCGCCGATAGCGTTCTCGTTGTTCCCGCTGCCGGCCTGATCGTTCCCGTCTATCCGGAAGAGGTTGGAGTTGGCCGCATCGAAGCATGGGGGGGGACCCGTACAAACGCCACCATCGAGCGTCAACGCGGCAGGAATTGCGGGGAAGCTCCCACGTTTTGCATCGACCTCGATGATTCGAGTGGCGCTACCGATCCGAGCGATACTCACGAGCGTGATGACCTCGTTGGTATCTACCGTGGAGGCCGCTCCGTCCGCGACATCGTTGCGCAAGAACACGTGGTAGGTCCCGACCGTCCGACCGTCCGGGTCTACCAGAACCTGACCGGTGGCCCTCAGGTTGGCGTCTGACGGTAGAAGAGGGCGATCGTCGGTGGCCAGGAGCGTTGTCAGGTCGGCGGCCGTGGACAGATTCGAGTCGACTCCGGCAGCCGTTACGAGGTCCGTATTGATGGCGTTCGCCGATCCCCGCAGAGCTTCTCGACCGGCGTCGATCCCGGCCTCGGCCAGAAACAGCAACTGAGTGTTGACCTTGTAGTTGTCGGCAATCTTGACGTCGACGGTCGTTGATGTCAGCAGGGCGGCGCCGACGATCGTTAGAAAGGACAACAAGATCAGGGCCGTGATCAGGGCCATGCCTCGCTGTGGTTTCACCGCATCACACTCCCGGGAACAAGTTACCCACAGTAGTTCATGCTTGGCTCCACAGGCAATACAGGAAACACCTAGGTGATTCCCTGCAATATAATCAGAATTTAACCTACTACAGGATAATGAAACAGCAAGGGCAGGGAAAGGGCAAGCACTTTGGCTACCACGGGCTGCTAGAGGTCGCCGGTGCTGCAGATTCGCGAGAAGATAGGCAGATCGGGCCGAAGGTCGTCTCCGGCCCGAAATCGCAGGAGATCAGACGGCCTTGACGAGGCCTTCCCGGATTGCGTACCGGATCAGCTCTCCGATCGTCCGGAGTCCCAGCTTGTCCATGATGTGCTGTCGATGCGTGTGGATCGTCTTTGGGCTGACGAACAGCGTCTTTGCGACCTCGCTGGATGACTTGCCCTCCGCGAGCAGGTAGAAGACTTCCTTCTCACGTGGAGTCAGCGCCTCCAGGCCCCGTCGCGATTGTTCCTCACCCGGCTGCAGGTTCGCGAGGACCTTCGTCACGTCGGTGGAGAAGACCGAGCCTCCCTGATGAATCGTGCGGACCGCGGTGACGAGCTCGTTGTCGAGCGAGTCCTTCAGCAGGTACCCGGCAGCTCCGGCGGTCACGGCACCCGCGATCACCTGTCGCTCGCTGTGCACGGTAAGCATCAGAACCTTCGAGCCGCCCTTGGTGGCGATCTCCCGGGTGCTTTCGATACCGTTCTGACCGGGCATCGAGATGTCCATGATCACAATATCGGGATGCAACTTCGCGGCGAGTTCGACGGCTTCGGTGCCCGACGAGGCTTCGCCGACTACTTCCATGTCCGGCTCCTCCTCCAGAATCCGTTTCAGTCCCTGCCTCAAGATGGCGTGATCGTCAGCGATTACCAGTTTTATTTTTTCGTTTGTCATCTTCTTCACTCGTTCCCCTGGGGATAATCATTTCGACCGTGGTCCCCTGACCCGACGCCGTACCGACCCGGAAGGATCCGCCGACGTCATTCATCCGCTGCCGGATGGTCCAGAAGCCAGAGCTCATCAATTTCCCACTTGTATCAAAATAGCGGCGGGGATCGAATCCCCTTCCGTTGTCCTCTACCGCGACCCGAACCTCCGAATCGGAGAAACTCACTGCGATGTCTACCGCAGACGCCCCGGAATGCCGGATTGCATTGCTGATCGCTTCCTGACAACACCGATATAGCGCCATCGTCGGCGACTCGTCAAGCGGGTACGGTTTGCCATGAGTCCTGCAGCGCACAGCCACGTCCGAGGAGCTCGATACCTGTCCGGCCAGTTCCTCCAACGCGGGGACAAAACCCAGCGTGTCGAGGATCCTCGGGTAGAGCGTGTGCGATAGATCGCGTATCTTCGACAGCAGGCTACCGACTTCGGCGCGCGCCTCTGCCAGTTCTTCGACGGCCTTTGCCGCGCTCCCGTTGCGCTTCATCTCGCTCTCGAGCAGCTTGAGCTTCAGCTTCAACGCGGCAATCGTCTGACCGACGTCGTCGTGCAGCTCGTGAGTGATCCGGCGACGTTCTTCATCCCGTGCACGCAGCGTCTCCCGTACGAGAACTGTTTCCGACACGGTGTTCTTCTGGGCGCGACGGAGGGCCGCGTGCATCGTCCGAGCCGCCGCGATCTGGGGCGCAAGCAGTTCCAGAATCCAGCCGTGATCTTCCGACGCGGGGCTCGTCGAGACAAAGCCGAACTGTTGGTCTCCGTTGCCGAACGACACGGTCTGGGCGGCCGGTGAAGGAGCGGGCCATTCCCCGAGCTCGAATTCCCGGATCCGGCGTCCCGTGGCATACCATTCCTTCCACTCGGACGCGGATCGGTAGACCACTCGCAGCTCCTTGGCCGGCGTCAGCTTCCGGACAATCTTCATTGTTTCCGCCACGACCGACCGCATGTCCTTGGCCTGCGTGATGGTTCGTCCGAATCGGCTGATCAGGCTGACGTCTGATTTGGAGATGTCCATTCCGTTCAATTAGTGCTTCTTTCCTAAAGCGTTCAACAGATTGATGCGTCCTTTGCCCAGGAGTTTTTCAAACTCCGGGTTCAGTCCGTCGATCGAATCTGCGGTCACTATAATCGTGCGTGCGGCTGTGTTGGCCCTCCCACCCAGGGACACCAGCAGTGCGACCGACCCACTGACGAGCGGTGCACTGAAAGACGTCCCAGAAGCCCTCGCATAGAGACCTCCCGGAAACGTCGTGACAACCTCGTCCCCGGGTGCGGTTACCGAAATATTTTTTCCGAAGTTCGAGAAGTCGGCCAGCCGGTCCCCGAGATCGGTCGCCGCGACTGCGATGACGGTCGGGTAGGACGCCGGGTAGACATCGCTGGCATCTTCGGCGTTGTTTCCGGCGGACGCGACGAGAACAATGCCGTCGGACCAGGCCTTCTGCACCACCCGCCCGAAAGCTTCGGAATCCTGGCCGATCGAGAAACTCATGTTGATGACGTCTACTTCCTGATCGATTGCCGCGTACACGGCAGTCATCGCTAGAAACAGCGTGGACTGACCCTGGGAGTCGAATGCGCGGATCGGCACCAGTTGCGCCTCGGGCGCGACCGCGTGAAGGAGCCCGGCGACCAGCGTGCCGTGTCCCAGGCGGTCGAACATGCCGTTACCGAACAGGGACATGGTCGACTGGTTTACGTGGAAGAACTGGAGCTGTTCCCAGAACAGGGACATGGTCGACTGGTCCAGGGTGAACTGCTGCATCTCCTCCCAGAACAGGGACATAGTCGACTGGTCCAGCGTGCCCGCCAGCAATTGCTCCCAGAACAGGGACATGGTCGATTGATCCAGGTTGAGCCGTTGGAGCTCTTCCCAGAACAGGGACATGGTCGACTGGTCCAGCGTACCCGCACGCAGCTGCTCCCAGAACAGGGACATGGTCGATTGGTCCAGGCCGAGCCTCAGCAATTGCTCCCAGAACAGAGACATCGTCGACATGTCGATCGAGCTGTTCTTCAGAGCCCGTACGAGATCTTCAAAGAGAGACATCGTGGACTGATCGATGCCGCCGAACTCCGAGACCGTCCCCCCGCCCAGCAGGTTAACGCCGGGTTCCAGCCAGGTCCGAATCGCCGGATGGTCCAGATCGACGCCGGTGTCGATGAACGCGATGCGCGTCCCCGCACCCGTCGTAATGTCACGTGTGTCGGAGGCGTGAATTACATCCAGCCCAATCTGCTCTGCGTAGTGTTCGGGTACTTCCGTTCCAAAGAAATAGGTGGGCGAACCCTCTCCGAACAGCGACATCACGCTCTGGAAGAGCGACATCGTGCTCTGGTCCAGATCGATTTCGCCGTCTGAGCCCGTTTTCTCCCGGTCCATCCGAATTATCTTGTTCTCTTCGGCGTCGATGACTGCCTTTTCCTTCTTCAGCTTTTTCTTGACGCTCTTCTTGTTCTCGACTTCGACCAGGTATATCGGTTCGTCGCCGATCTGTCCGAGAACCCTGCCCTTGTATCTTTTCAGGATCTTGTCTATCGACTTTCCGTCCTTGAGAGTCACGATCAACGTCCGGGTGCCCGCAGCTACAGCCACGCCGGGCAGCAGCCAGCCGAGGAGGACCAGAACGAGGATGATGCGTCGATGCATCGTTTCTAGGCCTCCTTATGCCTGTGCTTGCATGGAATAGGCGAGTCGCCAGTCGCGAGGATCGTTATGGGACAATCCTCGAACGACAAAACGGCGATCGTCGAGCGAGATCGTCAGATCGAAGTCCCCGTCGGGCACGGTGTGAAACATGAACTCTCCGATGGGATTCGTCCGCGTCAACGTCTTCTGCCGGTCCGTTTCGATCACGACCGGGAGGTTGGAGACATTACCCAGGGAGGCGGTTTCCGGCATCACCTGACCTCCGACATGGAGGCACGGGCTGCCGTCCGACTGCTTGACGAGAAGGTCGAGGATGACCCCCCCGCCTTCATAGATCAGGTGCCGATCCTCGGCAGAGGCATCCCGGATCAGGGGCACCTCTTCAAACCAGGAATCAAACAGGAGCGAGCCACGAATTTCGACAACGTCATGGTTCATAATCAGTTCCTCCTCGTCTTCGGACAAAAGTTCCGAACAAACCAACAAAAGTACGGATTCGCAACGTGGCCCGAGTGTTCTTGTTGGCGCCAGTGCAGCATGCTGGGGCCGGAGCCTTCGGGCCGTCGTTATAGATCGGTGTCCGTATTCTATGCTAAAGACCTAAGATGTTGGGATAGGAAACCTTCTCAGGCGAGGTGTAGTCAGGGGGGCTTGAAGAGTGTGATTTCCCCGGTGGCTGGCCCGAATCAAAGAGCCTCGCGGGCCCCTCGGCGGAGGATTGGGGAGAATGAGGTCGGATCGGAACCCGGCAGACACAGCGGATCAAGACGGATCGAGCGAACGGGTGCGACGCGCCACAACCCGCCGACCGACGCCGCGCGCGACCGACTCTTGGCGGGCGCGACCCGACTCACACCGTGTTGACCAGTCCTTCGCGGATCGCGTACCGAATCAACTCGCCGATCGTCCGAATGCGAAGCTTGTCCATGATGTGCTGCCGATGCGTATGGATCGTTTTGGCGCTCACGAACAGCGCATCGGCGACCTCGCTCGACGACTTGCCCTCGGCAAGGAGGTAAAACACTTCCTTTTCGCGTTTAGTGAGTGCTTCCAGGCCTCTGCGGCTTTCGTCCTCAACTGACCCGAGATTGGCGAGCGTTTTCGTCACTTTGGAGGAGAAGACGGACCCGCCCGAGTGAATCGTTCGGATCGCCGTGACGAGTTCGTTGTCGAGCGAATCTTTCAGCAGGTACCCGGCAGCGCCGGCGGTGACGGCGCTGGCGATGACCTGCCTTTCATCGTGGACGGTCAGCATCAAGACTTTGGAGCCGCCTTCCGTGGCGATTTCCCGGGTGCTTTCGATCCCGTTCTGCCCGGGCATCGATATGTCCATGATGACGATATCCGGATGCAGTTCCCCGGCCAGTGCGACCGCCTCGGACCCGGTGGAAGCTTCGCCCACGACTTCCATGTCCTGTTCTTCTTCCAGTATTCGTCTCAGCCCCTGTCTCAGTATTGCGTGATCATCCGCGATCAACAGTCGTATCTTTCCGTTCGTCATCCTTTTCTCCCGTTGTTAAGGGCACAATCATTTCAACCGTGGTTCCCTGGCCCGACGCCGTGCCGAGCCGGAAAGATCCGCCGGTGTCGCTCATCCGCTGGCGGATCGTCCAGAATCCCGAGCTCATCAACTTCCCACTGGCATCGTAGAAACGACGAGGGTCGAACCCGCATCCATTGTCTTCGACCGATACTCTTACCTCCTGTTCCGCAAAATAGACGTGTATGGTCGCTCTGGAGGCGCCGGAATGCCTGATCGCGTTGCTGAGCGCCTCCTGACAACATCGGTACAATGCGAGGGTCGTGGGTTCATCCAGGGGTCTTGGGGTGCCGCGCACGCTGCAACGGGCTCTGATGCCCGAAGGCCCCGACACCTGGTTCGCCAGTTCCTCCAGCGCGGGGACGAAACCCAGAGTGTCGAGGATCCTCGGATACAGCGTGTGAGACAGGTTCCGAACCCTTGCCAGCAACTGGCCCACGTTCTCGCGGGCTTCGGCCAGCTCCTCGATCGTTGTGGCCGAAAAACCGTTCTGTGCGATCCGATTCTCCAACAGCTTGAGCTTCAGCTTGAGTGTCGCGATCATCTGCCCCACGTCATCGTGCAGGTCGTGGGTAATCCGTCGCCGCTCTGCGTCACGAGCGCGCAGAGTTTCACGAACCAGTTCCATCTCCGAGATTGCATGCTTCTGGGCTCGAAGCAGGGCCGCGCGGAGGGTCAGTACGGCGGAAATCTGCGGAGCCATCAACTCCAGGACCCACGTCGTGTCCTCGGATGTCGGGCTGATCGAAACAAAACCGTATTGCTCGCTTCCGGTTTCGAATGCGACGGTCTGTGCGGCCGGCGACGGGGACGGCCATTCCGCCTGATCGTAGGAACGGATGCTGCGTCCGAGGGCGTGCCACTCCTTCCAGGCTCCCGCCACCGCGTACACGACGCGCAGCTCGACGGCGGGCGTCAGCTTCCGGACGATCTTCAGGGCCTCGGCGACGACCTTTCGGACGTCCTGGGTTTGCGTGATCGTCCGTCCGAACCGCCCGATCAGGCTGACGTCAGCGGGCGAAATCCCCGTCGTATCCGCAGCCTGTTTCGATTTCCTGCTCTCCCCGCCTGCAGCGAGCGGCTTAGTTATTTTTTTTCTTTTTGCCTTTGGCTTTGCCATTCCCGTTTCCGTTGGAATTCCCGGTACTGCCTGTGTTCGAGCCAGTTGTATCGCTGTCATCCAACGCCTCAGTCAGGTTGATGCGTCCCCAGCCCAGCTCGTTCCAGAGAGCCGGGTTCAACGATGACGATTCGATGGAGTCCGCCGTGTGTAGGATAGTGTGTCTGGCGGATATATTGTTCTTACCCACGGACATGAGCAACGCCAGCCCGGCGCTCACCATCGGCGCACTGAACGATGTGCCGGACGCTCTGGCATACAGGCCTCCAGGGAACGTGGTTGCCACGCCAACCCCCGGAGCCAGGACGTCGACGAAACCGTAGTTCGAGAACGACGCGAGGTGGTCTTCGAAATCCGTCGAGGCGACCGCGATCACCTTGTTGTGTTGCGCCGGATAAATGTCGTTGTTTATGTAGGCGGCGTCGTTTCCGATCGATGCGACCAGTGCGACTCCTTGCGACCATGCATCGTTCAGTGCCCGGTTCATGGCTTTGGATTCGGTACCGATCGAAAAACTCATGTTGATGACGTCGACGTCCAGGGCGAGGGCGGCATAGACGGCGGCGACGGCGAAGAACAGCGTCGACCGACCCTGGGAGTCGAATGCGCGGATCGGCACCAGTTGGGCTTCGGGCGCGACCGCGTGCAGGAGCCCGGCGACCAGCGTGCCGTGTCCCAGGCGGTCGAACATGCCGTTACCGAACAGGGACATCGTCGACTGGTTCACGTAGAAGAACTCGAGCTGTTCCCAGAACAGGGACATGGTCGACTGGTCCAGGGTGAACTGCTGCATCTCTTCCCAGAACAGGGACATGACCGACTGGTCCACGTCGAGCCTCTGCAGGACTTCCCAGAAAAGCGACATGGTCGACTGGTCCAGAGTACCTGCGAACAGTTGCTCCCAGAACAGGGACATGGTCGATTGATCCAGGTTGAGTCTCTGGAGCTCTTCCCAGAACAGGGACATGGTCGACTGGTCCAGGGCGCCAGCCGCGAGCCGCTCCCAGAACAGCGACATGACGGACTGATCCAGGCCAGCCCTCAGCAATTGATCCCAGAACAGCGACATCGTCGACATGTCGATCGAGCTGTTCTTCAGGGCCCGCACGAGATCTTCAAAGAGCGACATCGTAGACTGGTCGATGCTGCCGTACTCCGAGGCCGACCCCCCACCCAGCAGGTTGACGCCGGGCTCCAGCCAGGTCCGAATCGCCGGATGGTCCAGATCGACGCCGGTGTCGATGAACGCGATGCGCGTCCCCGCACCCGTCGTAATGTCACGCGTGTCGGACGCGTGAATCACATCCAGCGCAATCTGCTCGGCGTAGTGTTCAGGCACTTCCGTCCCGAAGAAATCGGTAGGGGATCCTTCTCCGAATAACGACATCACGCTCTGGAACAGCGACATCGTGCTCTGATCCAGATCGAGAAACCCACCGGGTATCGATGGAGGCTTGCTCTCCAGCGATACGAGGCCGTTCGGTTCCACATCGGTGACCCACTTGTCGCCGGCCAGGTCCTCGATCGGGTCTTCGTCCGTCCCGTCGGTAAGAACCAGGAAAACCGGCTCCTGGCCCATCTGTCCGAGAACCTGGAGATCGTATTTCGCCTTGACCTGGTTGATCTTGTTTGCGCTCTTGAGTGTTACGATCAGCTCCAGCCCGCCGGCTGAGGCTGCGGTCGGGAGCAGGAGCCCCGCGATCAGTAAGGTGAGAATTATGCATCTTCGCATTTCTTGAGTTCTCCATCCATGGAAAGAAATCGGTTAACAGTCAGTCGAACACGCTAATTGCCAGTTTCGGGGATCGCTCCGCGAGAGCCCTCGCACCACAAACCGCCGACCCTCCAGCAGGATCGTGAGATCGAAGTCCACGTTCGAGACCGAATGAAACATGAATTCTCCGATCGGATTCGTCCGCGTCGCCGTCTTCTTCCTTCGAGTCTCGATCACGACCGGGAGGTTTGCGACGTCCCCCATGGAATCCGTGTCGGGCAGCACCTGGCCCCCGACGTGAAGGCAGGGGTCTCCGTTCGTGCGTTTGACCAGAAGATCGAGGATGACTCCGCCGCCCTCGTAGATCAGATGCCGGTCCTCGGGGGACGGGTTCCGGACCCGGGGCGTTTCTTCGAACCAGGAATCGAACAAAAGTGAGCCCCGAATTTCGACAACATCATGTTGCATAACGAGTTCCTCCGTGTTTTCGGACGAAAGTTCCGAATCCGCCCCAGAAGTACGGATGCGGAAACGTGGCGCGGATCGTCGCCGCGGCGCCATGAGTGGCCGCAGGCGCGTTCGTGCCGTCGTAAAGTTGATAGAACTGTCTGGAAAAAGATTGCGCCGCCTCATCCCGAATTGCCCAGAACGCCGAGACGATCGTGTGCGCACCGGACAGGTAGAAAGCTCTCATCAGCCCCTGCCACTCGTCGCCGGCCGAGATCACCCGGCGTGCGGTATGACAGCCGGTGACGACCAGGGTGCCCGCCCGGAACTGCATGTCCATCAGTTCCCGGCTCGTCAGGCGACCCTCACTGGTTTCCAGCCAGGAAAGCGCCCCCTGGACCGTGTCGATGCCCGCATGTCCTGCGACGTGGACCAACTCCCGATATTGCTTCAAGTGGTGGCCGAGCTCATCAGGAGACGGATTGATGAGCACGACCGCGTCATCGAAGTGTGCCGCGGACTGTTCCACTTCCGTGACGATGTCTTCCTTTTTGTCCGTGGAAAAAGCGACGAACAGCGGCGGTTCCGCTGGTTCCTCCTCCCGGACCGGGGATGCATACAGCGTCGCGCTCGGACTGTAGCCGATGGAATGATCCTCGCATAAGAACGATGCGCCATCGTGGAGGGCGTGGAATGGAACGCCGTGCAGGAATCCATGAGGCACGACGGTGACGTGCTTGCCCACTTTGTCACGAACGGGCTCGACCAGAGCCTGGTAGAGCTGCTGCAGATGTTCCCTCGCCGTCCGCTCCAGGTGATGAATGACCTTACCCAGCCGCTCGAACTTGACACTGCAGCTTGCGATGTGCCGCTCGAGATGGCTCGATTCGGACCGGATCGAGGGGCCCACGCCGGGTCGATGGACGCACTCGGTGGTTCCTCGATTGACGATGAAGATGTACAGATCCTTTCCGGAGATGAAGTACTCGAGGATGGTTTCGTCGAGGTCCAGACGTTGGGCCAACCCCTCGGATAAGACGCCCTCATCGGCGGGAGCCAGCCGCTCCACCAGGACCCGGGAGCGAGCCCGCTCCGAAAGCCGGAATGCATCCGGAACCGAAGTGGACGCGGCGGTCGGCATCATTTGCGTGTAAACGTTCTCTCGATCGGTCATGAAGGCCATCTTGAGGTCGTCCGAGCCGATCCGATGCCAGAGGGAATCCAGCATGGATTCGGCTTTCCCCAGGAATGGAACACTCCGCGTCTCATCGATCTCGGCAAGCGACGCCCCTAATTCGTAGTAGGCGTGGAATTGCATCCATTCCGATCGACTCTCCTCTGCAAGCTTCGCGGCGGATTCGAAAGAGTCGATGGCGCACGCTCGATCCCCGGTTTTTCGTTGGATTCGCCCGATGACGATGTCGGCCATAGCTAACCGGTCGGGCAGGGAACGCTCTTCCAGCAGCGCCCGGGCCGCCGTCGCCTCTCGCAACGCCTGAGCCTCCCCCCGCTCGCCCCTGAACAGGGCCGCTTGCACCTTTGAAACGGCCGTCCAGACGCTGTTGCCTTCAGACTCGAAGCGTTTGACGGCTTCTCCCAGCAGCCGATCGACTTCTTCGTTCTGGCCCATCCGAAGCGATGCGACCGCTTCGAAGAGCAACGTCTTGCCGACTTCGTAGTTCAGCCCGATCTTCATACCCAGGGCTCGGGCTCGGCGTGCCGATCGGATCGCTTCCGAAAGATCGCCGATCTCGAGCAGCATCTCGGCCTCATCGAGCCAGCACAGGCTAACGTGACGGTCGTCGGCCTCGCGCTCGAACTCCTGCTTCAAGTCTGACATGCCGCGCAGAGCTTGACCGCTGTCTCCTCTCAGGTAATCCAGGTAGGTGCGGTTGTACCGGCTCTGCAGCTCGATCGCGTGCATGCCGAGTTCGGCAGCGAGCTCGAGGGCCCTTTCATAGCGCCCGTCGGCCTGATCGAATCGATGCAGAGCGGTGAGGACGACTCCTGAGTTCAGGGAGGACGCGAGGAGGCCCGGCCGCCACCCACAGGACGCCAGAACCAGAAGAGGGTTGTTCCGTACGACTCATTGGTAGGGATTATGGCGCATTGGAACTGGGAGGGCGGGAAAGAAGTAGGCAATGGGCCGTGGTCGGAAGGCAGGCGCGTGTAGGTGCGGTCTATGACCGCACATTGTTCGAACCGAAACAACGTGCGCTCACAGAGCGCATCTACAGCTACTCTCTGGGGGACCGACACCGTGTTCCGCGCCCCGCTGACCGAGGTCATCGGACCCACCCACATCGTTCTCTATGAGCACCTGATCCTGTCGCTCGTCGTCCTGCCGATCGTGATTCGGCATCGAGGCGTGTTGCGACACCTCGGCAGATCCGAATGGCTGGCGGTGCTCGGTATTTCCTGGATCGGGTCGGCGGCGGCAACCGTTCTGTTCACCTACGCGATCCAGGCGGGCAACCCGACGACCGCGGTGCTGCTCCAGAAGCTGCAGCCTTTGTTCGCGATGACGCTGGCATGGAGTTTTCTCGGCGAGCGCTGGTCTCGAAAGTTTCCATACGTTGCGCTCGGAGCCCTGCTTGGCGGCTACTTGATCTCTTTCGGGGGAGCGAACCTTCTGGATCCGCTTTCCGCGGTCGAGCTTCGGCCGGCGCTCCTGGCGACGACTGCGGCGATGGGTTGGGGCAGCGCGACCGTTCTGGGTCGCTGGATGGTGCCCAAGGTTCCGTTCACCTTACTCACAGGACTGCGGGTTGTCTGTGCCGTGCCGCTTCTCACGCTGTTCTCGCTGATGGAGACTCCGGTCGTGCCGCGGGGCGAACACGTCCTGCCACTCCTTTTCATGGCGCTCGTACCCGGATTCGCCGGTCTGATGCTGTACTATCGGGGCCTCCGTAGGACGCCGGCGTTCCGGGCGACGTTGGCCGAGCTGGCCTTTCCCGCGACCGCCGCGCTTCTGAACTGGACGTTTCTCGGTGCGGAGACGAACGCCGTTCAGCTCTTTGGATTCATGCTGGTGTGGTTGTCGATCGTTCTGCTGCGAACCGGAGCACGGATTGCACGGACAAATCCAGCCACGGATTACACGGATTAAGCGGATTGGTTGAGGTCTTTCGGATAGCAGAGCCCAGGTTTTTGCCATCCGTGTAATCTGTGCAATCCGTGGCCTTCCGATGCTGGACTCGACACCTCAGTTCGCGCTTGCGAAATCTGCGAGAATCCGTGCAATCCGTGTAACATCCGCGTAATGGCTTTCAAGAACCTGCAGGACTTCACCACGCACCTCGAAAAGAACGGTCAACTCCGGAGGATTCGCGCCGAGGTCGATCCCGTGCTCGAAGCGCCGGAGATCGCCCAACGGGTCCTCCGAGAAGGCGGCCCGGCGTTGTTGTTCGAAAACCCAAAGAGTGCCTCCTTTCCGCTCCTGATGAACCTCTTCGGCACCATGGATCGCGTCGTGAGGGCCATCGGGCGGGACCCGGCGGAAATCGGAAAGGAACTTCTCGGCACGATCCAGCGCGTCAACCCGCCGTCGCTCAAGGGTTTCTGGGAGTCCCGGAACACGCTCAAGAAGGCCGCGCTGATGCAGCCGCGTCGGACCTCGTCCGCCGCCTGCCAGCAAGTCGTCGAAAACCCGGATCTCGAGCGGCTGCCCATTGTCCAATGCTGGCCCGAAGACGCCGGCCGTTTCATAACCTACGGTATGGTCATCACCCGTCACCCCGAAACAAAGCGCCGGAACTTTGCCCTGTATCGCCTGCAGGTCTACGACGACGACAAGACAGGCATGCACTGGCAGAGCATGAAGGGCGGGCGCGGGCACTACTGGGCCGCCGAGCAGCGGGGGGAGAGCCTGGAGGTTGCAGTCGTAATCGGTTGCAGCCCGATCCTGATGCTTGCATCGATCCTGCCGCTGCCCGAAGACATGGACGAGATCGCCTTTGCGGGATTCCTCGAGGGCCGGGGCATCAGGATGGCGCAAGCGGCCTCCATCGACATGCGGGTTCCCGCAGAAGCGGAGTTTGTCCTGGAAGGGGTTGTGCCGCCGAAGGAGCGTCGACTGGAAGGCCCGTTTGGAGATCATTTCGGCCACTACTCCGACGCGGCCGATTTCCCCGTGTTCCACATCCGGAAGGTGACGCGCAGACGCAACCCCATTTATGTGGCTACCGTCGTGGGAAAGCCTCCACAGGAGGACAAGTTCATCGGTATTGCGGCGGGCCAGATGGTCGGGCCGCTGATCCGTGTGATCAACCCGAACGTGGTCGACATGTGCGCTTACGTCGGTGCGGGATTCCACAACCTCCTCGTGGTGGCCGTCCAGGAACGCCACCCGAAGGAGGTGCTCAAGACGGCGATGTCGCTGCTCGGAACCGGGCAACTCTCGTTGACGAAGGTCATGGTCCTCGTCCGGGCCGATCAAGACCCCTCCGTGTTCTCCCGGGTCCTGGCCGAGATCGGTCGTCGCTGCGGGATCCAGGACAACCTTCTCCTGCTGCCGGTGGCGCCGCTCGACACGCTCGACTTCACGTCGTTCACGATGCACGTCGGAAGCAAGCTGATCATCGATGCGGCCGGCGAGGTCGTCAACGCCGAGGAACCCCGGTTGCGCGATACCCCTGAGCGCTTTGATCCGCTGGTGCGTCGGTGGAAACTGCTGGACGGGGGGTTCCTCGTCGTCGTCGTTGAGGGGAACGCTCGCGCGGTGCTGGAGCGGCTGATCGAGGCCGCGATCGGTGCGCGCTTCATCGTCGCAGTCAGCTCCGACGTCGACCTCGACGACGAGGAGAACCTGCAGTGGGGAATCTTTACGCGTTTCGATCCGGCGCGCGATATGCTTTTTGAAAGCCAGAAATTCGTCGGTGCGCGCCCCGTATACGGCGGCACCGTCGGAATCGATGCCACCTGGAAGGAGGGCTATCCGAAGCCGCTCGAACCGGAGCCCTCGACTACCCGCCTGGTCGACCGACGTTGGGACGAGTACTGGAAATAGATCGGGGACGGAGACCGAATTCGCGTGAGGATCGAGATCAGGGACGGAGACTGAATTACCCGGACTGCTAAACCGTTGGTTTTCGGTTCCCAAGAATTCGGTCTCCGTCCCCGATCTCCTCGATTTTGCGAATTCGGTCTCCGTCCCCGATCTATTTTCTGATCTATTTTTTGCCAACCGCATCGGGGCAGGGGTGTCTATGACACCGACAAGGACAGTGAATGGCGCCGGCTGACGAGACGCAACTTATTCAAAAAGCTCAAGATGGGGATGTCGACGCGTTCTGCGCCCTGGTGGCACAGCACCAGCGCTCCATGTATCTGCTGGCCTACCGGTACGACGCCGAGGACCTGGCCCAGGAGGTTTTCCTGAACGCTCATCGGGCAATCGACCGGTTTCAGGGGAGGAGTTCTTTTCGCACCTGGCTGTCGCGGATTCTGGTGAATGCATTCCTGAATCACCGGAGGAAGAATGATCCGCTCTCGGAGAAACGACGGTCCGACAGCGATCCGGAAGCCAGTCCCCCGGCTCCGGGGTTCCAGACCGCGAACGCGTCGGCCCGCACGACCGAGAACCGGCTACTCGTCCAGGAAGTGTTGCGTTTTCTGGACACCGTTCCGGAAAGGCAGCGACTGATGTTCCTGCTCAAGCACCAGGAGGGTCAGACCTGCGAGGAGATCGCCAAGCTGATGGGCACCTCTGTCGGCACCGTGAAGAAGACGCTGTTCCGTGTCGTGGGGAAGCTCAGATCCGAGTTCGCTCGGAAGGAAGAACAACCATGCATCGCTGCGAAAGTTTCAGAACAAGCGTAATCGAGCCGATCCTGGACGGGCGAGAGCTCAGCGCGGAGGAACGCCTCGAGTTGTCGTCCTGCCAAGACTGCATGGACTTCTACAGAGAGTCGGTCCAAGCCCTGGAGATTCTGGCACTTGCATCTGAGGAGCCGGATGAGGAGTTCTTTGCCGGGTTCAACGACCGCCTCCGGCGCCGGATTATCAACGATCGCGTCGCGGAAGAACGGGGCGTGGGCGGGCGACCCTCCTGGCTCGCACTTTTGAAGCCGCTGGTTCCCGCAGCAAGCCTCCTCGCTGTGATGGTCGCCGTTTACAGTAGCATCGGGCCGGCAGACGTTCCCTCGCCCGCCGGGAATCTGATTGTCTGGGAGCCTGTTCTGGAGATTGACCCCGGCACAGTGGACTTCCTCGAACGGTCGGAGTTGTTCCTCCGAACGTTCACGAAACTGAGGGTCACCGACGTGGAAGACCTGGCAGAGGCCCAGGCGATCTCCCACGCCCAGATCCTGGCGATCGAGCCACGGAAGGAAGCCGTAGTCGATTTCCCGCCCGTGTTGATGGTCTTCGAAGAATACGAGAACGTCTTGCGAGACATCCGTAACCTGCCCGAAGCGGCGGCTGAGGAAGATGTCGCCGATATCCAGGAAAGGATCGAGCGCAATGGACTCGTTGCCAGGATGAAGGGGTATCAGCCCGAGGTCACGCTGGTGGCGCTCGAACAATGAAGTGAAGAAGGAAGAAAAGCTCCAAATGCCATTACCCGTTGAGTATACGAGGAAAGAATCAATGCAACGTCATCCATTAACATTTCGGATAATCGGACTGGTTGTGCTGTCCGTGGTTGCGCTGCCGCCCGCCGAGGCCCAGGTTGTGTCCCCAGCGCTCGTGTCGCAGTTCGCCGCCGAGCTGGATGAGGCGCGGGACATCTTCAACGAAGGTCTGCGAATGTTCGAACAGGGACGCTGGGAAGGGGCCGAGCAGAATTTCCGCGAAGTGATGCGTCGTTTCCCGGACAACGCGATCGCCGACCGTTCATCCTACTATCACATCCGGACCCTGGTCCGGTTGAACCGGGCGACACAGGCGCTGGAAGAGATCGGTGCGTTCCCGACGCGGTTCCCGGATTCCCGCTGGCTGAGCGATGTTCACGAGGAGCGGCTCCGTCTGACGAACAATCTCCCCAGGGTGATGGCATTCCAGGCACCCGCGGCTCCGCCGGCCCCACCGGCTCCCCCCGCAGCCGAGCTACCTCCGGTTCCACCCGCTCCCCCGGCTCCGCCGCGTCCTTTTGAGTTCGCGGACCTGGAAGAGGTCATCGAACAGTCCATGGAAGGAATGGAGGAGAGGATGATGGAAGCTCGCGAGGGCTTCCGGGTGGCCGAGAGCGTCCTGCGCGGTATGCAGGGTGTGGTTGCCGGCGGCGAGGAAGTCGATCCCGAAACCAGCCTGCAGCAGGAAATCCTTCGATCCCTGTTTCGGAACGACCCGGACCGCGCGCTGGAGGTTGCGGCCGATCGCCTGGAAGCGAACCCGAGCGATCCTGTCGTGATGGCCAACTTCCACATGATTGCGCGGGAGGATTCCGACGCATCGCTCGAGATGCTTGCGAACCTGGCGAAGAACTCGCCCGATGACCGTGTCCGCAAGGAAGCCATCTTCTGGATCAGCCGATGGGACGGAGACGAGGATCGCGTCGTCGAGGTGCTGCTCGACATCCTGCCCACGATTGACGACGACGAGACTGCATCGTCGGTGGCCTTCTCCCTGAGCCGGGTTGACAGCGAAAGCGCGGTCCAGGCGCTGCTGACGATTGCCAACGACGCCGTTCGCAACGTCGAACTCCGTAAGAACGCGATCTTCTACATCGGGCGAACAGATGCAGGTAATCAGGTCGACGCTTTGAGACAGATCTACTCGAATGCCTCCGACAGCGAGGAGATTCGCAAACAGGTGGCTTTTGCTCTCAGCCGGCTGGATGAAGACGACGAAGGCGGAGCCGGCGCCATCGCGCTGATGGGAGAGATCGCCAGGAACGATCCCAGCATCGAGGTCAAGAAGCAGGCCGTCTTCTGGCTCGGCCGGATGGACAGTCCCGAAGCTCTGCAGATTCTGGAAGATCTTCTGCGCGGTCCGCAGTGAGGTGTAGGTGCGGTCTATGACCGCACAACAAAGGGACGGGCGCTCATAGAGCGCCCCTACAGGCATCGCATCATGATCTACCTGATTCCAGCGCTGTTCGTGCTGAACTTGCAAGTTGCGACAGGGGATTTTGTCCAGATTGCGGGTCCGAGCCTCGAGTCGCGTTTCGAGAGCGCGATCGCGCGGGGCAGGAGCGCAGCGGACGAGACGTTCTGGGTGGCATACCAGTTTCCCGTGGAAGACGGTGTCCGAGTCGGCGGACGCGGCGCGACCCTCAACACCGATCGGGGTTCGCAGACTGTTTACCGGTCCCGGGACGGTATTGTCTTGATCCCAGAGGAAGGGGTGCCCACTCAGCGGGTAGGACTCTTCTTGATGGCCCGCAAGTCCGATGGTGCGATCCGGAGGATGCGGGTCCTGGATCTGGACGAGAATTACGAGATACGAGACCGCGAGGTCTACTGGCTGGGCGCTGCCGAAGCGGACGAGAGCGTCGACATGGTCGCCCGAGTCGCGGCCGGCGGCCAGAACCGCAACGTCTCGAGCCTGATGATGGTGATGAGCCTCCACGAAACCGAACGCTCGACCGACCGACTGATCGAGATCGCCCGCGGCTCCGCACCACGAGATGTGCGCAAGGACGCCTTGTTCTGGCTCGGCCAGGAGGTCAGCCAGCGGGCCGGCGACGCGTTGCGGGACATGGTCATGGAAGACGGACCTGAGACAGAGATCCAAAAACAGGCGGTCTTCGCCATCAGCCGCCGCGACGATGATGAGTCAATCCCGCTGCTGATCGAAGTCGCCGCCGACCACTCCAGCCTGGCAGTCCGCAAGCAGGCCATCTTCTGGCTCGGCCGCAAACAAGACCCCCGCGTCGTCGATTTCTTCGAACGCATGTTGAGGAACTAATATGGGGGCAGAGCCCCCGTTCCCTCGATCCATTTTTCACTTATTACAGTCTCGCAAGCGCGAGATTGACGCTCTGCGCCCCTATTTAGGCTTTGCGGGATGTGGACCGTTTATAATGAGGTCATGGATAACAGGAAGAAAATCGAGGTCCGGTGTTCGTGTTGCGATGCAACACTGACGGTCGATGCCGCGAGCGGGGAAGTCCTGTTTACGAAGGAGCCGGAGAAGAAAGGCCTTTCATTCGACGACGCGCTTGCGAAGGTCAAGGCTCACGAGGCCACCGCGTCGGCTCGCTTCGATGAGGCGTTCCAGAAAGAGAAGGGCCGGAAGGATCTGATCGACGCTAAATTCCAGGAAGCGATGGAGCGCGCCGACGAACTGGAAATGCCCGTCCGGGATATTGATTTAGACTGAAGACTGCTTGCTCAAACGAGAAAAAGGGCGGCCAATAAGGCCGCCCTTTTTTGTTCGCTTTCTTCTGTAGGTGCGGTCTATGACCGCACGGTCTTCGCGCCGAGACAAGGTGCGCTCATAGAGCACCTGCACCTGCCTGACGTCTATCTCCTCCCTCTCGGCCCCCGGCCCCGGTCTCCACGGGGGGGGCCGCCGCGCCCACGTCCACCCCGGTCACGGCCTCCTCCTCCTCCGCTGGGGATCTCAGCCGGCTCACCACGCTGCTCGCGCAGCAACGCGCGTCGGGAGAGCTTGACCTTGTTTCCTTCAACGGCGATGACCTTGACCTGAAGCTGGTCGCCTTCCTTCAGCTCATCGTGGATGTCGCGGATGCGATGCTCGGCCACCTCCGAGATATGCAGCAGTCCGTCCGTGCCCGGGAAGATCTCGACGAAGGCGCCGAAATCGACCAGGCGGACGACCTTGCCGAGGTATGTCTTGCCGATCTCCGCTTCGGCTGTCAGGTCCTTGATGATCTGGATCGCCTGTTCCGCCGACTGGCCATCGCTGGAAGCGATGTTGACACGACCGTCGTCGTTGACGTCGATCTTGACCCCGGTTCGTTCGACGATCGAACGAATCATTTTGCCGCCCGGTCCGATCACGTCGCGGATTTTGTCGACTGGGATCTGGATCGTGTGGATCCTGGGAGCGTGGGGCGAGATATCATCCTTGATGGCTGGAATCGCTTCCTGCATCTTGTCGAGGATGTGCATCCGGCCGGCCTTGGCTTGTTCCATGGCTTTGGACATGATCTCGAACGTCACGTTCGTGATCTTGATGTCCATCTGGAGCGCCGTGATACCCTCGCGCGTGCCGGCGACCTTGAAGTCCATATCACCGTAGTGGTCCTCGGCGCCTGCGATGTCGCTCAGGACGGCATACTTGCCGCCTTCCGACACCAGGCCCATCGCGACACCGGCAACCGGCCGCTTGATCGGCACACCGGCTTCCATCAAGGCGAGGGCGGCACCGCAGACCGTCGCCATCGACGACGAACCGTTCGACTCCAGGATGTCGGAGACAACCCGGACGGTGTAAGGAAAGTCGTCCTCGGAGGGCATCATCGGCAGCAAGGCCCGTTCGGCCAGCGTGCCGTGTCCCACCTCGCGTCGGCTGGTTCCCATCAGCCGACGAACTTCGCCGACTGAAAACGGCGGGAAGTTATAGTGCAACAGGAAACGCTTGAACGATTCTCCCTCTAGACGGTCCATCCTTTGCGCGTCGTCGGCCGTACCCAGCGTCGCTGTCACAAGCGCCTGGGTTTCCCCGCGGGTAAAGATCACCGATCCATGCGTGCGGGGCAGGAGGTTTCCTTCGATCCAGATCGGACGGATTTCGTCCGTCGCGCGCCGGTCCGGACGGATGCTATCGTAAAGGATCTGGTCCCTGAAGATTTTCTCCTTCAGCTGGCTGAAAGCGCGCCCGGCGAGCTTGAGCGTTTCCTCTTCGGCTTCCTCGAAGCTCGCGAGAACCTTGGCCTTGGCGTTGTCGACTTTGGCGTAGCTGGTCAGCTTGTCGTACTTTTGTGTGTTGAGCGCGTCTTCGAGCTCCTCTCGGATCAGACTTTCAACCTTCTTGTCGATTTCAGCATCCTCAGCCGGTCCCTCAGGCTGCGTCTTCTCTGGCTGGATGATGTCGTAGAGCTGCTGCTCGAGTCCGATGATCTGCTTCACGAGGTCGTGACCGAAGGCGATGGCCTCGATCATGACTTCCTCCGAAACCTCCTCGGCCCCCGCCTCGACCATCGTGACCCCTTCGGCTGTACCGGCAACCACCAGGTTCAACCGGCTCTCTTCCATCTCCGTGTACGAGGGGTTGACGATGTAGCTGCCGTCGACCAGGCCGACGCGAACCGCCGCGATCGGCTGAGTGAAGGGAAGGGTCGACAGATAGAGTGCCGTCGAAGCGCCGATGATGCTGAGCGTCGACGGATCGGTGTCCGGGTCGGCCGACAACACGAGCGCGATAATCTGAGTTTCGTTCCGGTAACCATCGGGGAACAACGGGCGGATCGGCCGGTCGATCATGCGGCTGTTGAGCACCTCACGGTCCGACGGTTTGCCCTCGCGCTTGAAAAAACCGCCCGGGATCTTGCCGGCGGCGTAAAAATTCTCTCTGTGGTCGCATGTGAGCGGGAAAAAATTCAGACCCTCGCGGGGCTCTTTCGCTCCGCATGCAGAGACAAGAACGACCGTTTCGCCGTACGTTATGTAGGCGGCACCGTCGGCCTGCGTGGCCAGCTTTCCCACTTCGATCGACAGTTCGCGACCGCCGATCTCCATGCTGACTTTGTGAACATTCATGATTGTTTGAACTTCCTTTCGTCGGCGTCCGACGAGGCTTGCGATAAGCGAAACGAACAGTCGCTTCGACTACGGGTCGTTACACGACCCCCAAAATGATAATTGGAGTGGTACATCCCACGGGTTGGATTCTTAATCCGGAGCTTGGAGACGGGATCCGGTGTGCTTACTTACGCAGGCCCAGCTTCGAGATCACTTCACGATAGCGACCGACTTCGGCTCGCTTCAGGTACTCGAGTAGACGCCGACGTCTTCCGACTAGTTTCAGCAGTCCTCGCCGCGACCCATGATCCTTCTTGTGTGTCTTGAAATGCTCAGTAAGGTAAGAGATTCGTTCACTGAGTATTGCGATCTGGACTTCCGGAGACCCCGTATCCGAAGGATGGATTCTGAACTGATCGATAATTGAGCCTTTTGATTCCCTCGTCAGAGCCATTCTCTACTTTTTTCTTCCTCCGTATAGTAGCGTTCAGAGTAGCACAACTTTGGGGTGCGCCCAACCATTTTCCATGGTCGCGACAGCGATAAGTTCGAGTTTTTTGTTAAAGATGCGGACAGTCGACCCTACTTCGGTACACTCTACTGGACGTCCGTGACGGACGTCGTCTTCTCCCGCCCCATCGACCTGGAAGCGGCCCAAATCGGTCAGCAGTTCCTCCGGCGGAATCACGTCCGCGGCCGAGACCTGATCGAGAGCCACGGCGCGATCGAGGCCGAAAGGTCCGGACCGGGTTCGTCGCAGAGAATCCAGGTGAGCCCCTGTACCGATCTGTTCCCCCAGATCCCGTGCCAGGCTCCGCACGTATGTGCCGCCGGAGCAGCGGATCCGGAATTCGACACACGGTAGATCGAGCGCTACCAGATCGAAAGCCTCCACCTCGACCGAAACGGGAGGGAGGTCGAGGGCGATGCCTCGGCGCGCCAACCGGTAAGCCGTTACGCCGGATACCTTCTTGGCGGAATAGGCCGGAGGGATCTGTTCGAGCCGACCGGTCATGCCATCCATCGCGTTGACGATGTCTTCTCGATCGAGATCGACCGGCTGCGGAGAGGCCAGGGCTTCACCTTCTCGATCGCAGGTCGTCGTAGCCCATCCGAATCGGATCCGACCCGTGTATTCCTTGGGAGAAGCGGGTATGAATCGCGCCAATCGAGTCGCTTTCCCGATGCTGAGGGGAAGAACGCCCGTAGCCATCGGATCCAGTGTTCCCAGGTGTCCGACTTTCTTGATCCCGAGCTGCCGGCGGACGTGGGCGACGACGTCGTGCGACGTCATGCCGCCGGGCTTGTCGACGATGAGAACGCCGTTCAAATCGTGGTACCGGATCGATCAGGCAGTCTGGGAGGGCGAAGAGATCGACGAATCTCTTGGAGAGTTGTGGTTCAGCTGGGCCCGGACCATCGAAACAACCTGTTCCTGAACGTCTTCCAGCGGGCCGACCATTCGACATCCTGCGGCCTTGCGGTGTCCACCGCCACCGAACCCGGCGGCTATTCGCGAGACGTCCAATTCGCTTTTCGATCGCAGGCTGACCCGGAAAGACCCGTCGTCCAACTCGCGGAATAACACAGCGACGTCGACGCCGACGATCGTGAGCGGGTAGTTCACGAGGCCCTCGACATCTTCGTCCATGCACCCGTGCCGGATCATATCGTCCCTCGTCAGTGCCGTCCATACGATGCGGCCACTCTCGTCGAGTTGCATCGCGTTCAGGATCACGCCCATCGAACGTACTTTTTCGAGCGTGTTGGAGTAGAAGATCCTCATCGCCAGGCCGGCGACATCGGCACCGTGCTCGGCCAGTTCGGCAGCTAGTCGAAAAGTGGCCGCCGTCGTCGTGTCGAACTGGAACGAGCCCGTATCGGTCAGGACGGCGACGTAGACGTTCGTAGCGATTTCCGGCGTGATGTCCACGCCCAGGGCCTTCGAGAGACGAAAGATCATCTCGCCGACCGCACAGGCCGAGGACTCGATCCAGTTCACCGCACCGAAGGGCTCTGTCGAATGATGGTGGTCGATGTTGACCACGAACTGATCGTGCAGCCCTCCGATACCCGGCCGCTCCAGCGTTCCGCACTCCAGGACGAAAGCGGCGCCGAAGGGTCGGTCGAGCCGGTCGGCGACCTGGACCTGGTCTGAGGCGGGCAGCGCCTCGTAGCGCGAGGGCACCGGATCGTGGCTGATGATCGTGACCTTCTTGCCCAGCGCCCGCAGCGAGAGGGCCAGCGCGAGCTGGGATCCGAGCGAATCGCCATCGGGTCGCACGTGCGACGCGATCACGAAGTCGTCGCGAGTCTGGATGACTTCGATTACTTTCTTGATCATTGTTGCGACGAATGAATCTCTTCTATCAGCTCTTCGACGCGGCTGCCTTTTTCGACAGAGGAGTCGTAGCCGAACGTCAACTCCGGCGTCCTTCGCAGGTGTGGCAAGCGCTGGCTGAGCTGGCTTCGAAGGAAGCCGCGCGCCGATTCCAACCCCGCCAGTGTATCCGCGCGCCCTTTCGCGTCACCGAGCGTGCTCACGTATACGCGCGCGTGTCGCATATCTGCCGATAGTCGGACCTCGGTTACCGTGACCGTCCCGATTCGAGGGTCTGCGAGAGCGCTCTCGACGAGCGCGGCTATCTCTGTGCGAAGCTGCTGCGACAACCTGTTGATGCGCCTCTTCTCGATCATCACAAGAACTCGATGTTTCCGTTGACCGTGCAATCGGGCAGCGCTCGCTCGACCTCCTGCAGTGCCAGGTTCAATTGCTGTTCCAGGTAACCATGGTCCGGTCCTATCGAAACGATGCCGACTTCTGCACGTTGCCAGAGCTCCTGGTGGTTCACTTCCGACACGGCCACGTTGAATCTTCCCCTCAGACGATCCTTGAGCCTGCGGACGGCCATCCGCTTGTCCTTGAGCGAATGCGCGTACGGAATATGCAAGTCGAGTTGGAGCAGCCCGATGTGCATTGTCAGTAGTCAGTAATCAGTAGTCAGGAGTCAGTTGCGCGTAGCCAACTGATAACTCGTAACTGATGCGTGGCAACTAGCGGTTGCGGCCCTGCCCGGCCCAAAGTCGAGCTGGCCTAGCTTGACTTCACACCGGGTGTTCCGACACCGCAAGCCCCGGGTCGCAGGGAACGCGCCGTCGCGTGTCCCACCTTCAAAGAGCCCCCGCGAACACGGATTCGACCGTCGAGTTACCAGTTGACTGACAACTGACAACTAGCCGCGAAGCGGCTACACCCCGATATCTGCCGTGACTTTTTCGGTGACGAAGGCTTCGATGAGGTCGCCGACTTTGACGTCGTTGTAGTTCTGGAGGCCGATGCCGCACTCGTAGCCCGTTTTCACCTCGGTCGTGTCTTCCTTGAACCGCTTCAACGAAGAGATCTTGCCTTCGTAGATCACGACGTTGTTACGCAGCAGTCGAACGTCGGCATTCCGCAGCACACGTCCGTCGGTGATATAGCACCCGGCAATCACGCCGACTTTGGGAATCTTGAAGGTATCGCGAACCTCGGCGGTGCCGAGATAGGTTTCCTTCGTGACCGGTTCCAGGACACCCACCATCGCGCTCTTGATCTCGTCCACGACGTTATAGATCACGGTATGCAGCCGGATATCCACCTTCTCGCGGTCGGCCAGTTCCGCGGCTTTTCTCTCCGGGCGGACGTTGAAGCCGATGATGATGGCGTTCGAAGTTGCCGCCAGAAGGACGTCGTACTCCGTGATCCCGCCGACCATGGAGTGGATGATGCGAACCTTGACCTTTTCCGTACTCGTCTTGTTGAGCATGTCGGTCAGCACCTCGACCGAACCCTGGACGTCGGCCTTGAGGATGATCGGCACTTCCTTGATGTCACCCTTCGCCAACTGAAGATGGAGTTGGTCGAGCGTGAGCCGAGCGCTCTTGGCCATCGCGATTTCCCGCGCCTTTTCCTGCCGGAACCCGGCGATCTGCCGGGCCTTGTTGTCGTCGGCAATCATCTGGAACGGATCGCCGGCTTGAGGCAGTCCCTGGAGGCCGAGGACCTCGACCGGAACTGACGGCCCGGCTTCCTTGACCTGTTCACCGTGCTCGTCATACATCGCTCGGACCTTGCCGTACACGGCTCCGACGATGAAGTTGTCGCCGACCCGCAGCGTGCCGTTCTGGATGAGAACGGTCGCGACATTGCCCCGTCCTCTGTCGAGCTTTGCTTCGAGCACCGTACCCATCGCCGGGAAATCCGGGTCCCCCTTGAGCTGCCGCATGTCCGAGACCAGCAGGATCATCTCCTGCAATCCGTCGAGGTTCGTCTTTTGTTTGGCCGAAACCTCCACGGTCACGACGTCACCACCCCAGTCTTCCGCCAGCAGGTTCTGTTCGGCCAACTCACGCTTGACCCGATCCACGTCGGCGTTTGGAACATCGATCTTGTTGATCGCGACGAGGATGGGAACGTTGGCAGCCCGTGTGTGCGCAATCGACTCGATCGTCTGCGGCATCACCCCGTCATCGGCCGCGACGACGAGGATCACGACATCGGTCACCGAAGCGCCCCGAGCACGCATCAACGTAAAAGCCTCGTGACCCGGAGTATCCAGGAACGTGATCTTTCGGTTTCCTGTCTGAACCTGGTACGCCCCGATGTGCTGCGTGATCCCGCCGTGCTCCTGTTCGGTGACGCTCGTCTCGCGGATCGCGTCCAGCAGCGACGTCTTGCCGTGGTCGACGTGCCCCATGATCGTCACGACCGGAGACCGTTCCACCATCTTCTCGGGTTCGGCGACTTCAACGGCTTCGAGCAGCACGCTCTCCTCGAAGGTTACGAATTCGGCTTCTGCGTTGAAGTCCTTACAGAGCTGCTCGGCCAGTTCTCTGTCAAGGGCGTGATTGATATTCGCAAAGACCCCGCGGTCCATCAGTTTCTTGATAACGTCCTTGGTTCGCGCGTCGAGCGTTTCGGCAAGTTCCTTGACCGTCAGATTTTCCGTCAGGGTCACGTGCATGAACTCGCGCGGGGCTTCGGGCTTCGGCTGCGGCCGGGGCATCGGTCGCCGGTTCATCTGCCGTTCGACCCTCGATGCACGGGTCGGTCTCGGTCGGTCCCTGCGTGGCGGTGCCGGACCGCGACCCCACGGCCGGCCTCCCGGCGGCGGCGCCTGCGGAGGGCGTCCCGTTCGAGACGGTGGCGCGCCGGTTCGAGGGTGGCCCGGACGGACAGGTCGGCGACCCCGTGTCGGGACCGGTCGATTCTGCTGACGTAGCCGCTCCTGGGCGAGCTGCTGCATTGTTTTCTTTGGAGGTGGAGCCGGTGGGGCAGCCGCCGGCTTCTTTTCCGCGGGTGGCGCTTGCGCCGCCGCGGGCGGGGTAGATGCTGCAGGCGCCTGGGCAGGCTGTGGTGCTTCCGTCGCGGGTGGCGGGCTCGCGGCGACCTTCTGCGGCGCTACGGGTGCCGCCGCTGCTTTGGGTGGCGCTTCCGGACTCGGCTTGACGACCCTGGCTGCCGGAGCCTCGACGGGCGCAGCGACCTCGACCGGCTTCGGCTTTGCCTTGACCACGTGCGGCTTGTCGGCCGGAATCTCCTCGATCTTTTCTTCGGCTGCTTCTTCCTCGGCAGCCTTTGTTTTCTTGGCGGCCGTCGTCTTTTTCGCAGCCTTGCGTTTGGGTTTCGGCTTTTCGATGACGAGCACGCCAAGAATGTGGCGCAGCTGTTCGGCCATCCGGTCCTCGACCGTATTCGAGTGCGAGGTCACCGGGGCACCCAAGTGTTGAAGTTCTCGAATCACTTCGCTATTGTCGCGGTTGAGTTCCCGCGCCAGCTGGTAGACTCGAAGCTTTCCCATCCTCTTAGCTAGACCTCTCCTTCAGGGTAACCACCAAGAATATCACGGCCATCGTCGGCTCGACCCCTGCCAGGCTTCTTCGCCTTCCACCGCTTCGGCCAGGGCGATTTCGGCGGCAGACTCTTGGTCCGCCGCCGCGGTTTCCGCGCCGGACTCCTGGTCCGCCACCCGCGGCAGACTCTTCGTCCGCCGCCGCGGCTTCGACGGACTCCGGCGCGCTTTCGGCGGATTCCGCCGCGTCTTCAGGCCCCGCCTCCCCACTCGGTTCGCCATCGCCCCCTGGCGCGCCATCGCCCGCCGGCCCGCCATCGCCCGCCGCCGCGTCATCGCCTGCCGGCGCACCATCGCCTGCCGGCGCACCATCGCCTGCCGGCGCACCATGCCGGCGCGTCATCGCCTGCCGGCGCGTCATCGCCTGCCGGCGCAGTGTCGTCCGCCTCGTCGGAGGGGTCTCCGAAGAAGTCCTCCGACTTGCTGAACATCCGCTCCTGCGCTACGCGCTCCATCTCGTCCTGGTAGGAGGACTGGTTGGCGTAGTATTCCGAGAGCGCGTCCCGGATCCTGTCGATTGTCTTCCCCCCGATGCCTGGAACCGCCTCCAGGTCCTCGGGGGCCAGGTCGGCCAGCTGCTCCACCGTCATGATCTCGGCCGACTGCAGCTTCTTGATCAGGCCCGGGGTCAGATCTTCTATCGTCTCCAGCGGAGTGGCCGCCTGCATTCGCTCGATCTGTTCCTCGATCTCAGCTCGTTTTTCTTCCTCACTCTTGATGTCGATCCGCCACCCGATCAGCCTCGAGGCCAGCCGGACGTTCTGTCCCTTCTTGCCGATGGCCAGCGACAGCTGACCTTCCTCGACGATGATCTCCATGACCCGCTCGATCTCTTGTTCGTCTTCTCGAAGCGTGACGTCGGGTGCGTCCAGCGTCGTCACTCGGCTCACCTTTGCCGGACTGATCGCGTTGGTCGCGAAGCTGACGATGTCGTCCGACCACTGGATGATATCGATCTTCTCCCCGCGCAACTCCCGGATGATGGACTGAACACGCGATCCCTTCATACCGACACACGCTCCGACCGGGTCCACGTCTCTTTCACGTGAGGCTACAGCGATCTTGGTCCGCTCCCCCGCTTCGCGGGCGATACTCCTGATCTGTACGGTTCCGTCGTAGATTTCCGGTACCTCTGTCTGGAATAGATGCTGGACGAGTATCGGGTCCCCGCGGGAGACGACGACCTGGGGGCCCTTGGCGGTCTTCTCCACGCGAACGATGACCACACGAATCCGATCGCCCATGGCGAAGGCTTCCAGCCGGGACTGTTCGCGCCGCGGAATGCGACCCTCTGTCTTCCCCAGCTCGACGATGACGTCACCGTTCTCGAAACGTTTCACAACGGAGTTGACGATTTCACCGACGTGTTCGTGGTATTCGGCATAGACGCTTTCACGCTCTGCCTCGCGCACCTTCTGGAAGATCACCTGCTTCGCCATCTGTGCCGCGATGCGACCCAGGCCGGCGGTCGGTTTCGGAAACTCGACTTCGTCGTCGACCTGTGCGTCATCCTTGATTGCCCGTGCCTCTTCGAGCGAGATCTCTATGGAGTCGTCTTCGACCGCCTCCACCACGCTCTTGACGGCAAACACTTCGATCTCACCGGTTTCCGGGTTGATTCTCGAGCGCAGCTCCTCGCTCGACTTGAAGTACTTCCGCGAGGCCACAACGATGGCGTCCTCGATCGCGTCGACGACTATCTGCGGATCGATGCCCTTTTCCCGGCTGATCTGGTCGATCATCTGAAAAAGCTGATTCGACATCCGTCAATGACTCCTGGCTCGTATGATCGTCATTTGCGGGCCATCTCGGTGGTCCAGTCGACTTCGAGTCGCGCCTCCTGGATCACGTCCAGAGGAATCTCGATCAGGTTTCCTTCGCCGAGCTCCATCCAGACCTTGTTTCCCTGGAGACCCTTGAGTCGCCCCTTGAATACCTTCTGATTGTCGAGTGAAAGCCGGGTCCGGATCTTGGCCAAGCGTCCCTCAAACCGCTTGTAGTCGTTGTTCCTGACCAGTTTGCGATCCAGACCGGGGGAGGAAACTTCCAGCGTGTATGAAAATGGGATTAGATTTTCAACATCCAGGACTGTTCCAACCTGTTCGCTGATCAGTTCGCAATCGCGATGTGAGATCCCTCCGTCCCGATCGATAAAGACCCGAAGAACCCGATGGCGACCAGTCCCCCTGAGCTCGACCTCGACTGGCTCATAACCTTCCGATTCGACGACTTCTTCGACGACCTGACGGACCTTCTCCAGCTCAACTCCCATGCCAAACAACAAAAAAGTGGGCTAAAGCCCACTTTTCCCTTCAGGAGTAGAGTATAGGTGCCAAAGGGAATGAAATCAACCCGTTATTTAGCTTGCGACCCCTCCCAGCGGACGTCACATCATCGCAAAATCACTTGCGGAAACCGGGTTTTACACCCTTTCGGCCAGACATTCGGAGGCGAACTCACCCCGTCTGAAGGAACAGCTTTACGAGAAGGACCACAGTGGCGCCGGCGAAGCCGGCCAGGGCGTTGTGCTCTCGGTTGGCGAGATACTGCTCGAGCGAAAACCCCTCGAAAACCCGCAGGTCCAGCCGTGCCGGGAAGAACAGGCGGACGCGGCTCTTGAACCGATCGAAATCCTGCCCGAACAGATCTTCCAGGTGCCGTTCCTCCTTGCGCATCACCGCAGGGTAAATGATGACGAATGGTACCAGCAGGCTTGCGGCCGAAGCCAGGCTGCCGCTCATCACAGCGAACCCTGTAGCCAACAAGAAACTCCCGAAATAGAGTGGGTTGCGGGTCATGCGGTACGGACCGGTCTGTGCCAGAGCCGCGTCCTTGTGGATGACGCCCGCCGCAGCCGCCCGAAAGGCGAGCCCCAGCAGCGCGACGGGAAACCCGGCCAGCATGAATTGGGAGGTAGGCGTCGAGAAATAGAAAACGACTGCAGCCACCCCGAAACCCAGCGGGACCCGAAACGCGGCCATCAGGCCGTCGGGTCGGCTGTCCGCTCGGTATCGAACTCGAGCCGCCGGGTGCAGGCTTCATAGACACGATCGACGCTGATGTCGGTCAGGCAGCCGAGGTGCTCCAAGGGGCATGCATCCCTAGCGTAGCAGGGGCGACAGTCCATGCGCTGCTCGACGACGATGTCCTCCCGGCGGAAGGGCCCGTTGCGATCGCTGCTGGTCGGTCCGAATATCGACACGATCGGGGTTCCGACCGCGGCGGCAAAGTGCATCGGTCCCGTGTCGCCGCCGACGAACAGACGCGCACGCTCGCAGAGAGCCACAAGTTCCTGGAGACTCGCCGGAATCATGCGGACTCGATCACCTGCAACGGCTTGAACCGCGGACGCGATATCGTCCTCTCCCGGTCCCCACGTCACGGCCACGGTCAGGTCGTCGTCGAGAAGCCGCTTTGCCAATGCCCCGTAGCGTTTGGGATCCCAGCGCTTGGTCGGCCATCCGCCGCCGGGGTTGATCAAAACGTACCCGGTCAGGCCGTCGAGCGCCCGGGCGAGAGAATCGCGGGCCGTCGATGGCGCCGCGAGCGGTGCGGGGGTATCCCAGTCGGGATCGATGCCGAGCGGCTTCAACAGCTCCATCTGCTGGTCGATGATATGGATCCGCCGAGGCGTCACGACCTCCGTGTAGAAAAAGCGGCTCGTGGATTCTTTCAGGAAGTCGCGTTCCCACCCGATTCGAATCGGGGCGGCGGACAGATACCCGACAAAAGCCGACTTCAACAGCCCCTGGAAATCGATCGTGCAGTCGTATCCGTCGGTGCGTAACGCCCAGACGAACTCGAGTATCTCCTTCGCGCTGCCGATACCGGGCGAGTACCGCCACTGGTAGGTGTCGATGGGGACCAGTCGGACTCCCAGGCCGCTCATCTCGACGACAGACTTGTTCTTTCGCTCGATCAGCCAGTCGATTTCGGCATTCGGGAAATGATCCAGGAGCAGTCGGACGGACGGGAGACAATGCACGATATCACCGAGCGATCCGAACTTCACGACGAGGATCCGTTTCGGTTCCGCGGTCGGTTTCATCTGCGAGGAATTCCTGCTCATCGGTCCGTGTTCAACCGTATCGTTCCAGTATTGTACCCAGAATATCCTTGGTGGAGTGGTCTTTAGGGTCGCCGGCGATTCGGACTTCGCCTCCGTATCCGCGGACTTGATCCCCCTCGGGAACCGTAGCCTCGGTGTAATCGGTCCCCTTTGCGTGCACACTCGGTCGAAGTGCCTCGATTACCCTGGACACATCAGTCTCGTCGAAGACCACGACGTAGTCGACACATTCCAATGCCGAGACCAGCACCACGCGATCGTCCTCGTTCATGATCGGGCGACCTTCCCCTTTAAGCCGCCGCACGGATCGGTCGCTGTTTACCGCCACGACGAGGGTGTCGCCTAGCTCGGCTGCGCCCTCCAGGTATCGGACATGACCGGCATGGAGAATGTCGAAGCATCCATTCGCCAGCACCGTCCGATGCCCGCGGGTGATCGCCGACAGCTCCTCCAGCCCGCGTCGTTTCATCAGGATGCCCCAACGGCGGACCGTAGCTCTTCCAGGGTCACCGCACGCGTGCCGTGCTTCATGACGACGATCCCCCCGGCGTAGTTGGCCAGCCTCGCGGCGTCCCTGAACGACCCTCCCGCGGCCAGTGCGAGCGTGAAGGTCGCGATGACCGTGTCACCGGCGCCGGTGACGTCGGCGATCTCGTCGGTGCCGTAGATCGGGATGTGGGTCGTCTTCCGCCTCCGCTCGAACAGCGCCATTCCATCCTTCCCGCGTGTGATGAGGATCGCGCCGTGCTTCAGGCGTCGCAGCAGCGTGCGGCCGGCCCATTCCAGCTTCTCGAGGTCGTTTCCGATCCGGATGCCCAGAGCCGCTTCGACCTCCGGCTCGTTCGGAGTCGCTGCGGTCATTCCTTTGTAATCACCGATGACGAAGCGGGAGTCGAGGGTAACCGGCAGCCCGGACGCCGTGAGCGTCGACGCAAGCTCCGGTGTCACCGTCCCGTACCCGTAGTCGGACATCAGTACCGCGTCGGCCCGCTTCAACCGGCTTTCGAGCCTGCGCCGGATGGTTTGGGAGTGGCCACTGTTCGCGACAGCTCGGCCGGCGTCCAGACGCAGGACCTGCTGGCGGTAAGAGTGGACCGCGCCGGCAAGGATTCGCGTTTTGGTCGGCGTTCGGTAGGAGCGAACCTTGCGGATACCGGTCGTGTCGATCCCCCGCGAGGAGAAATACTCGATCAGCTGAAGGCCTTCCGCGTCCTCGCCGACGATACCGACCGGCAAGGGATTGGCTCCCAGCGTGCGCAGGTTGTGAACGGCGTTGGCCCCTCCTCCGGGCACAAGTTGGGTTTCCCGGTGGGACAGGATCAAGACCGGGGCTTCGCGAGATACTCTTGAAATCTCACCGTAGACAAAGACATCCGCCACGAGGTCTGCGAGGACGACGACCCTGCGTCCTTCGAACTTGTCGATCAGCTTCTTCAGGTTCATCCTGTCCTACCGGTTCTTCAGGATAAGGTCGACTGCTTCGGCCAGGTCTTCGGCGACGAAATCCGGCTGCTCGTCGGCGGCCTTGAACTCTGCGTATTCCTGTCGGCCGTCACCGGTCAGCACAAGCACCGTGCCGGCTCCGGCGGCTTTGCCCGTCCGGACATCCAGGTAGCGGTCGCCCACCATGTAGGATCGACCGAGGTCGAGGCCGAGTTCATCCCGAGCTCGGAGCAGCATACCGGGACGGGGCTTTCGGCAATTGCAACCGGTTTCCGGGTGGTGCGGGCAGAAGTAGACACCATCGAGTCTCGCCTGCGAGAGGGCGATCTTCTCGCGCAGCCGATCATGAACGCGGTGGACCATCGACTCCTGGAAGTAGCCGCGCTCGATACCCGACTGGTTCGTAGCCAGGAGCACCTTCATCCCGCTCTGGTTGATCCGCCGGATCGCCTCGCCTGTCCAGGGAAAAACCCGGTAAAGCGAGACGTCGTACATGTAGCCCACTTCTTCCGACACGGTTCCGTCGCGGTCGAGGAAGATCGCTGACGCGCTGTGGTCGGTGCCGCTCATGCCGGGGTCCGGGCGACCAGGGCCATCGCCGACGAACAAACCTCTGACACCGTGACCGCGTCCATGCACCGATGATCGATGGGACACTCGCGGAGCATGCAGGGGCTGCAGTCGACGGCGTGCCGCACGACGCTCGTATTGGGGCCGACCGGACTGGTGACCTCCGCGTCAGTAGACCCGAAAACCGCGACGGTCGGGGTTCCCAGCGCTGCGCCGATGTGCATCGGTCCCGAGTCGTTCGTGACCATTAATGACGCTTCAGCAAGAATGCCGACCAGGGTTTCCAGGCTCGTCAGTCCCGACAGGAGAGCGGCTCCGCTTTTCATCCGATCCCGAACGCGTTCTCCGATCGTCCGTTCCGATTCCGATCCGATGATCGCCACCGAGAGATCCAACTCGTCCGCCAACCTGTCTGCCACCTCGGCGAAGCGATCCTCTCGCCAGCGCTTGGCTCCCCCGAAGGCAGCACCAGGGTTGACGACCAGAAAACTCCTGGCCGCCCCGATGCCCTCGAGTTCCAGCAGCCGCCGGGCGTCGGTCGTCTCGTCCGTCGAGGCTTTGATCCGAAGCTCGGGTTCCGCACTCGGGCCAAAGGCCTCGGCAACCAGTCTCAGGTAGTAGCTACACTGGTGCTGCCTGGCCGGCGACGGCCGGACTGAGCGGGTCAGCAGCAGGCTGCGTCCGTCGGTTCGGTAGCCGACTCTTTCCGGTATGCCGCCCGCCCAGACCGTCAGGGCGGCTTCGAAGGAGTTTGGCAGCAGCACCGCCAGGTCGAAGCGCTTTCGACGGATTTCCCTCGCCGTCCGGATCCACTCCCCTATGCCTTTTGCTTTTGGCTTGCCCCACACGTTGTCGATGAAGGAGGCGGAACGAAACAATCCAGCCACCCACGGACGGACAAGCAGGGTGACCTCGGCGTCGGGAAAATGAGACCGGACTGCTTTGATGGCCGGCATGCTCAACACGCAATCTCCGACCCAGTTCGGACCGCGGATCAGGATGTTGTCTGGGGTCATCTTTTACAAGAGTGGTCTGTGGCCAGAATCGCTCCCCAACTGACCACTGACCACTGGCCACTCGTCAGGGACCGATCAAACTCGGGATGGGCCGATTCGTTCTAGAATGAGTTCTCTAAGGTCATTTAAACGCAGTATGTTAGCAGAAATGCGGAGGAAGTAGAAATCGCCGGGCCCGAGGCGCACGGCGTCTTTCTCGGTCGTGATCCGGATGCCTTTGCCAAGATCCGCCAGATTTGTCGGCCGGTAGGCGTGATGGTCGGGAAAGGATTTCTTCTGCGCCAGTTCGATCCCCATCCCTTCGAGCATTTCGAAGAAGTCGTCCGGTCTGGCGATGCCGGCAAAAGCGACCACCGGTTTGGAGGGCAGCGACTCCACCGAGACTGGTTTCCCGTTGAGGAATAGTCCCTCGTTGAGGGTGTGGATTCTAAATGTCTGAATCGGCAATTCCGGCACCGGAACCCGATCGGAGGTGCGAACGCACGCGGCGTGGGCCCGTTCCAACGACGACTTCGGTTCCCGCCATCGGCCCGTGGGCAGCAGCTTTTCGCCATTCGCCCACTCTTCGGAGTCGATCGTGACGATGTCGACGTCGCGTGCCAGCCGGCGATGCTGAAATCCGTCGTCCAGGATGAAGAGGTTGCCGAGCCGCTCCCTCTCGGCCATGAGCCCGGCCTCGTAACGGTCTTTCCCGACGACGACGGCGACCCCCGGCAGACGCAGAGCGATCATGTACGGCTCGTCTCCCGACTCCTCCCATCCAAGCGTCGGACCCGCGCCCCGGCTGACTACTACAGTGCCGCGGCTGGATCGTCGGTATCCGCGCGAGAGCACAACGGGACGGTAGCCCCGGTCGCGAAACTCGGCCGCCAGCGCGATGACCAGAGGCGTCTTGCCGGTACCGCCGATCGTAAGGTTTCCCACGCTGATTACGGGGTGATCGAGACGATGGGTCTTCAGGTAGCCGCGCGTGTAGAGGCTGGCCCGCGCGTTGACAATCGAGCGGAAAACGCGACTCAAATCGCCTGTCCCTTCTCGAGGCCACGACTCGTTTCTCGAAGACAGAGTCGAATTGCTTCAAGCGCTTTTTCGGTTGCACCGCTGTTTTCCTCTACCAGGCGCTTCCCGTTGCGTCCGAACTCCGCGGCGACCGATGGCGTGCTGAGGAGGCGCTCGAGCTCGACGACCAGTTCGTCCACATCCCGAACCTGAATCGCGGCCCTCGCGGCCAGAAACGTTCGTGCCATGTCCCTGAAGTTTTCCATGTGAGGCCCGAACAGAACCGGTTTTTCGAATCGTGCCGGCTCCAGTACGTTGTGACCACCCCGGGGGACAAGCGTGCCCCCCATGAACACGAGCGTCGCGTATTTGAAGACGGCGGTCAGCTCGCCGATGGAATCAAGCAGGATGATGTCTTCCGACCCGTCCGCGAGCGCGATCTCCGACCGTCGTCGAAAACGGAATTCGCTGGCGCTGAGCAGCAGTTCGACTTCGTCGAAACGCTGAGACAGACGTGGTGCGATCAGGAGCTTCAAGTTCGGATGCCCCGCACGCACCCTCCGGTAAGCTTTCAGGACGTGTTGCTCCTCGCCGACGGCTGTACTGGCCGCCACGAGGAGTAGCTGACAACTCTCGAGCGCTTCGCCCAGGGCCGGATCGAGGCCCGGCGCAGTGGCCGGCAGGTCATACTTGATGTTACCGAACACCACGACCTTCTGAGGATTGGCGCCAATCGACCGAATACGGACCGCGTCCATTTCCGACTGCATCCCCAGGATCCTGTAGTCTTCGAGTACCGTCTTGAGCCAGCGACGGCCCATCAGGTAGCGGGCGTACGATTTGTCCGAGATGCGGCCGTTGACCATCACCACCGGGACGCTGCGCCGGCGGCATTCCCTCAGGAAATTTGGCCATATTTCAGTCTCAGCGATGACGACGAGTTCTGGACGGACCCGCCCCAGACTGCGGCGCACCGCTGTAGGGATGTCGAGTGGAAAATAGACCAGGCGGTCGACATCGTCGCGCTGGTCGGCCAGCTGCCGGCCCGTGAGGGTCGTCGTCGAGAGGACAAGACGGCGGTCGGGCAGCTCCTGGCGCAGGCGCTCGATCAACCGGTCCACGGCTTTGACTTCTCCGACCGAAACGGCGTGGATCCAGATCGAGGGTTCACCCGCCCTCTCCACGAAGCCCAATCGCTCGGTGATGGTCAGCCCGTACCTCTTGAAACCGAGGAGGTAATAGGGCAGTGCCACCAGCAGACCCAGTGTGAAGACGAAGGTGTAGATCACGTACATGGGCTGATCAGCGCAGTATACTCGGCTCCACAGGGGTTGAACCCTCAGTTATCATAGATAGTTTGTTTCACCGTGTTGACGCGAGCAATGAACTGATCCTTTGGAGAAGTAATGATGGCTACTAAGGTGGGAATCAACGGCTTTGGCCGTATCGGCAGGAACTTTTATCGGGCGTGTCGAGGCGATGCAGACGTCGAGATCGTCGCCGTCAACGACATCACGAGTCCCGCGATGCTCGCCCACCTGCTGAAGTACGACTCGGTGTTGGGCAGTCTTTCTTCCGACGTCGGCCACAGCGACAGCAGCCTGAGCGTGGACGGCCGGACGATCCGAGTATTCAGCGAGCGCGACCCGGGCCAGATCGATTGGCCCAGTCTGGACATCGACGTGGTGGTCGAGTCGACGGGTTTGTTCACCGACGCGGATGTCGCGCGGAAGCACTTGCGCGGTTCCGTGACGAAAGTCATCATTTCAGCGCCGGCCAAGAACGAGGACATCACGATCTGTGTCGGAGTGAACGACGAAAAGTACGATGCATCCGAGCACGACGTTATCTCCAATGCGTCCTGCACGACGAACTGCCTGTCACCGGTAGCCAAGGTGCTCCACGAGACCTTCGGCGTCGAAAGCGGCCTCATGACGACGGTGCATTCCTACACCAACGACCAGAGGCTGCTCGATCTGCCCCACAAGGATCTGCGGCGGGCTCGAGCCGCTGCCGTATCGATGATTCCCACCTCTACGGGTGCGGCCAAGGCGATCGGCCTGGTTATGCCGGAACTCAAAGGCAAGCTCGACGGAATCGCCATCCGTGTGCCCACACCGAACGTGTCGTTGGTCGACCTGACCGTTCAAACCGCCAGACCGGTGACAGCGGAAACTGCGAACTCGGCCTTCAAAGCCGCGGCAGAAGGTTCGCTGAAGGGCGTTCTGCAGTATTGCGAGGAGGAACTCGTTTCGGTCGATTTCATGCGCAATCCGCACTCCTCGATCGTGGATGCCCCGCTCACGAAGGGACTGGGTGACAACCTCGTCAAGGTCTTCTCCTGGTACGACAACGAATGGGGATTCAGCTGCCGTCTGAAGGACCTGATTAAGTTGGTCGTGGCGGTGCAGAAGTGACGAGTGAACAGTGACGAGTGACAAGTAAGAACAAACCCTGATTCCTACTCGTCACTTGTCACTTTTTCGATACAGCCATTTTTGCACATACAAACACCGTGTCCAAGCTCTCCATCTCCGACCTGCAGCTCACAGGGAAGCGTGTCTTGATGCGCGTCGACTTCAACGTGCCTGTCGTCGAGGGGGCGATCACCGACGACACGCGAATCAAGGCGGCTCTGCCATCCATCGAGCACGTCGGGAATCAGGGGGGGCGCTTGATCCTGGCGTCCCATGTCGGTCGTCCGAAGGGCAAGCCGGATTCTGCGCTGAGTCTCCAACCCGTCTCCGAACGGCTCGAGGAGCTCTGCGGGAAGCGAACCGGGTTCTCCAGCGACTCGGTCGGAGCCAAAGCCCTGGCGTTGGTCCACGGTCTGTCCGACGGCGACATGCTCGTGCTGGAGAACCTCCGGTTCCACGCGGAAGAGGAAGCCAACGATCCTAAGTTCGCTTCCGAACTGGCTTCACTCTGTGACATCTACGTCAACGACGCCTTCGGAACGGCGCACCGCACTCATGCTTCAACCGTCGGCATCGCCGATCACGTCTCACCCCGCGCAGCCGGCTTTCTCATGCAGAAGGAACTCGAATCGCTCAGCCGGGCCTTGGCCGGGGCCGCCCAGCCTTACGTTGCGATCGTTGGTGGCGCGAAGATCTCGGGGAAGATCGAGTTGATCGAGAACTTCCTGAAGATCGCGGACGACATCCTGATCGGCGGCGCCATGGCGTATACGTTCTTCCGGGCCCTGCGGATCGCGACGGGCAACTCGCTGGTCGAGGAAAGCCGAGTCGACCTGGCAGGACGGCTGCTCGAGGCGGCCAGGAGGGAAGGAACGCGGATTCATCTTCCGGAGGACCATGTTGTTGCCCGCGACCTTGACGGGGCGGGACTCCAGAACGTTTCGGTTGCGGAAACGGCGCGGGAGGAGATGGGATTGGACATCGGACCGGAGACCGCTCAGAAATACGCATCGATCATCGAGCGAGCGCGAACTATCGTGTGGAATGGGCCGATGGGGGTTTTCGAGAACCCGAGGTTTGCCCAAGGAACCCTCTCGATCGCCCGTGCAGTCGCGTTCGCTGATGCCTTTTCGATAGTCGGCGGCGGCGATTCCGCCGCCGCCGTGACCCAATCGGGAATGGCCGACCGCATCAGCCACATCTCCACGGGAGGTGGTGCGTGTCTGGAATTCCTCTCCGGAAGGAAGTTGCCCGCAGTAGAAGTGCTGACGGAGGGAGGAGGCTGAGAATGCGCAGACCGGTCATCGCCGGAAACTGGAAGATGTTCAAGACCGTGAGCGAGACGGAAGAGTTTTTCGACGTCCTGCTTCCCGCGATCGATGACGTCGATCATTGCGACGTCGTCGTCGCGCCCCCTTTTACCGCACTGGGCGCCGCGCTGGAGAAGGCCCGGGGCAGCCGCGTCGCGATATCGGCGCAGGACCTCCACTGGGAAGAGCAGGGAGCGTTCACTGGCGAGATTTCCGCATCGATGCTCAGCGATGTCGGTTGCAGCCATGTCATCATCGGGCATTCAGAGCGCAGGCAGCACTTCGGCGAGACCGACGAAACGGTATCCTGGAAGATCCCGGCAGCGATCCGGGCGGGCCTCACAGCAATTGTCTGTGTCGGCGAGACGCTCGAGCAACGAGAGGGTGGGCTGGCGGAAGACATAGTGAAAACGCAACTTAGCGACGGACTCGCCCGATTGACTGAGAACGACCTTTCTCATATCATAGTTGCTTACGAGCCAGTCTGGGCGATCGGCACGGGACGTACCGCAACTCCCGACATCGCCGAGCACATGCATGCGGCTATCCGTTCCTCCGCCTCGGAGATCTCCGGCGCGGGGTCTGCGGACGGTATCCGAATCCTCTACGGAGGCAGCGTGAAGCCCGGCAATATTGCCGATCTCATGGCTCAGGCCAATATCGACGGGGCTCTGGTGGGCGGAGCGAGTCTTGAATCGGACTCCTTTGCCTCGATCATCCGTTACAGGACGTCTTGAACGGGTTTCCCGGACAGGACGCTATGTGCCCATGATTACATTTCTGACGATCCTTCACGTTATCGTTTCGGTGTTTTTGATCCTGGTGGTGTTGCTCCAGCAGGGCAAGGGGCAGGACCTTGCCGGCGCGTTCGGCGGGGGAGGTTCCCAGGCGAATGTCGGCGCTCGGAGTGCCACGACCGTCCTGCACCGCCTGACCACTGTTGCGGCCGTCATGTTCATGGTCACGTCTCTGACCCTGACGATCATGATCTCCAGTCCGGGCAGCAGTTCCGTCATCAGCGAGGACGCGGTCGCCCCGATCGAGGTCCCGGTCCCGGCCGAGGCGGAACAACCGGAACCAGTTGCGCCCGACACAGAAACGCAACCTGACGATACGCCGGAGGATGGAGCGGCCCCAGACCCCGGGCCCTAGATCAGACAGCCGAAGTGGTGGAACTGGCAGACACGCCATCTTGAGGGGGTGGTGCCTTCGGGTGTGCGGGTTCGAATCCCGCCTTCGGCATAATTTTTCGAGTTCAGGGTCGCACGTCCCGATAGTGTCCCCTCCCCTTCAATCGCTCACCGCATTTCGCAAGGCCCACAAAGATTGAAACCGAAGTCCTCCTGAACCTACAATTCAACCTATGATCGTTGAGGGCGTGAAGGTCGGGCTGACCCTCCTTGCCGTCGTGACGTTCCAGGCTTGCAACCTCTGGTGCGGCGCGATCGGCGTGGGTCGAACCGAGACCTCGACACCGGAGAGCGTTCCGAGTTGCCACCACGCTGAGGATTCTGATGCCCGGCAGCGTACCGGCGAAGAGGAACATCCATCCCCTTGCGAAGGCGGATCATGCCTGCGCGAACCGGTCTTCAAGGCCTGCAGCCTCCAATCGCAGATGGAAGTCGATCAGCTCCCTCCGAGCGTTGTCGTAGTGGTCGCTTCAAACCTGCGATGGTCCGCATCTTCACCGGTCGGGCCACAGCTCCCGGGCGTGCACTGCATACCGCCCCTTGTACTCCGAATCTGATACCTCGGGATTGACGCGTCTTGTCCCCGCACGGGGACGAAACCGCAACCTCCAAAACTCCGGCGACCGTGGCGCGTGGGGAATCATCGTGGTTCAGCGTCGCTATCGAGAGAGCCGGCGGAAGGCAACCGAGGCCAAGAAATGACTCCTCCTGAAAACCCACGCATTGACCGGCGTATCACGCCAGTGCCGATCCGGATCTGGATTCCGATCGCGGGGCTGTGCTTGTTCGTAGCCGCTTGCGCTCCCAGAGACGCCGGGTTCGGATCCGTGCAGGTCATGCTCGAGCAGAGAGCGGGAATCGAAGCGAATTGGGATAACCTTCGAAGCGATCCGGACAAGGAAATGGCGATCGCCAACCTTCTCGGCCAACCCGTCGGCGCCGAGCAGGCCGTCGAGATCGCGCTTCGCAACAACACCGAACTCCAGGCTGCTTATGAAGAGCTCGGAATCGCCGAGGCCCGCGTTCTCCAATCCAGCCTTCCGCCCAACATCGATGTCGAAGGTCATGTCGGCTACGTCGACGCCGTCGACCGGACGGAATTCGATGTCGCGGCACTAATCGACATATCGGACCTGATTCTGCTGCCGCTTCGACGTGGCGCCGCGTCTGCCGAACTCGAAGCGGTGCGCTTTGGCGCCGCGGGCCGCACGCTGGAGCTGATCCACATGGTCCGTAGGACGTTTTACACCTACCAGGCCACCGAGCAACTGCTCGAGTTGGCGCGAACCGTGCTGGAGGCTTCCGACGCCTCCTACGCCATGGCCCTGCGGTTGTACGAGGCCGGCAACATCACGTCCCTGGAACAGGCACGCCAGCAGGCGTTCTTTGAAGAAGCGAGACTGGAGGTGGTGGCCGCCGAAGGCACTGCGCTGGCGTGGCGCGAGGAGCTCAACGTCCTGATGGGCCTGTCCGGATCCGAGGCGGCCTGGACACTCTATGGGCGATTGGCCGACCCGACGGATCCGCCGCCCGACGTCGAGACGATCGAGACGCTGGCCCTCGATCAGAGCCTGGACCTGCTGGAGCTCGACCGCCGATACATCGCCGCGGCCCGTCGGGCGAGAGTGGCCCGGGTGGAAGGCCTGTTTCCTTCTCTCCGCGCCGGCGTGCATGTCGGTCGGGAAATCGATCTCAGAGAAGCCGGCCCGGTAGTGGGCTTTGAGATCCCGATCTTCGACCGCGGACAGGCTGTCGTCGCCGCGGCGCGAGCCGAAATGCGGCAGCTCGAACACAGGTATGCGGCTGGCGAAGTTCGCATCCGGTCCGCCGTTCGCTCGGCCTGGAATCAGACGCGTATCGCCGGAGAGAGAGTTCGGCATTACCGCGAAACTCTGCTCCCCCTGCGCCAGCAGATCGTCGACGGAACCCAACGCGACTACAACGCGATGCAGGCGAGCGCTTTCGAACTGATTACTGCGCGGAAGGAAGAGGTGCAGACAGGACGCCGTTACGTAATCGCTCTCAGGGACTACTGGCAGGCGCGGACAGCCCTGGATTCGATCCTGGCGGGCCGACTCGTTCCAGTGCCCGATGGGTTGGGCTCTCGCCTGGAAGGGCCCTCGGCACGGGACAGGGAAGCCCCCTCGGCCGCGAACGATTAAAAGTGCAATGAAAACAGGAGAATAACCATGGTTTCAAGACGGGACTTTGTGACGAAATCAGCCGTTGCCGGAGGCTTGCTGATTGCTCAGGCTTCCGGTGGAGAAGCGTTAGCGGCTACAGCGAATCGTCAGGAAAGGACTGCGGATCGAGACCGCACGCCGATCGCGACGCCGAACGGCGCATCTTTGCCGTTCAACGTCGTCAATGGCGCCAAAGTCTTTCACCTCACCGCGCAGCCCGTGAAGCACGAGTTCGCTCCCGGACTCGACGCGGAGTGCTGGGGTTACAACGGCCGCACGCCGGGCCCGACCCTGGAGGCCGTCGAGGGTGATCGGGTACGGATCTATGTCACGAACCGGCTTCCGGAGCCGACGACGGTCCACTGGCACGGAGTCGTTCTGCCCAACGGAATGGACGGGGTCGGGGGTCTGACCCAACCTTACATTCGCCCGGGAGAGACATTCCGGTACGAGTTCACCTTCGAGCGTCCGGGCACCTACATGTACCATCCGCACGTCGACGAGATGACGCAGATGGGGATGGGCCTGATGGGGATGCTCGTGGTTCACGAGAAGGACGACCAGCATCCTGTCGACAGGGATTTCGCGATCATGCTGAGTGAGTGGATGGTGCGACCCGGCGCCCGGCGACCCGACCCGCGAGAGATGACCGACTTCAACGTGCTGACGATGAACAGCAGGGTCTTCCCGGGCACCGCCCCCCTGGTAGCGCGTACCGGGGACCGTGTACGAATCCGTTTCGGGAACCTCAGCGCGATGGATAACCATCCGATCCACCTGCACGGGTACTCGTTCCGAATCACGGGAACCGACGGCGGCCGAATCGCCGAAACCGCCCAATGGCCTGAGACGACAGTCGTGGTTCCGGTCGGGGCCACGCGCGACGTCGAGTTCGTCGCCGACGCTCCCGGCGACTGGGCGCTCCACTGCCATTTCACGCACCACATCATGAACCAGATGGGCCATGAAGGACCGAACACGCTTGGTGCGATCACCGAAGACATCGACGAGCGAGTGCGTCGCCTCCTGCCCGGGTACATGACCATGGGCCGGACCGGGATGTCCGGAATGGGCGAGATGGCCGAAATGGATCCGATGGGAATGCCGAGCATGGAACGTATGCCGGGAATGGATCACATGAGCATGCCGGTCCCCGACAACAGCATTCCGATGAAAGGAATGCCCGGCAAACACGACTACATCGATATGGGAGGCATGTTCACGGTCCTGAAGGTACGCGATGACGTCCGCAGCTACGATGACCCCGGCTGGTACGACAACCCGGAGGGGACGTTGGCGCGCCGAGCGTCGGCGGATGAACTGGAAGAGGATGGTATCGATGTGAGTCTGTAGCGCAATCGGTCCGGTCAATGGCCTGCACCTCACGCCCTGACAAAATAGGGATAGTCTCGACTGTCCCTATTTCATCCAACATGTAATCAGCGACTTAGATTCGGGACACAGGAGGCTGTCCATACTTCTTCGCCGCAAGTGTTTTCAATATTTTGACTCCGGCTTGACGTTCAGTCATGGAATTCCGACGCAAAAATACCGGTGCCTGCTTGTGGCTGCCCTCCCGTAAGTGTCCGCTTTTTTACGAGATACCCCTTCGGCCTTGAGATTCGCAGAGATTGGCCGCCCGATTGCCTCTGTAGAAATCGGAGGCTGCAATCATGATCCCGATCCGAGTCAAATTCGATGCGCGCTACCAGCACTTCAAGCTTGTCGAGGAATACAAAGGTCACCTGTTCGAAGACGGCGAAGACTACTGCCTGGTCACCGATGACGTGCTCGACGAAGACAACACGGGCGACTACTACGATATCCAATAGCTCTTAGCTTTCCCTTTTCTTCCGTTCCATCCTGAGTCACGGAAGTCCTTCACAAAGGTGCGGTCAGGGGACCGCACCTTTCGTTTTTCGCATACCCGACGTCCCACCAGTCACGCTGGCCTGCATTCTCACCAACCCTGGCGAGTCGTTGAAGAGTTCTCGGGTGCGAGAGGGCGAACTTCAGGATCGGGTGTACGTGCGTTCTATGAGCGCACCTCGTTTCGGTTCGACGAATGTGCGGTCATAGACCGCACCTACACGCTAGAATCAACAGGTATGAGCGTGTATCCGCGAGATCTCGACCGTGCCCTGGTCCAAGAGATACTGGCCGACGGCGGTCACCTCCCCGCGCTCGCAGCCCGAATTGAGAGGATCAGCCGCCGATTCGTGGGTGATCCCTACCGCGAAGGCTTGCTCGTCGGTTCGCGCTCGTCGGGGGAAGTCTTTACGGCGTCGCTGGAAGCTTTCGACTGCGTGACCTACGTCGAAAACGTGCTAGCCCTCGCGGGGGCGTCGAACCACAGGACTTTTGTCGGGCGACTTCGCCGGATTCGGTATGCCGGAGGCGTCATCGACTGGGAGCACCGCAACCATTACATGACGACCTGGATTCGGAACAACGGGCGCGAAGGCCTCGTCCATGACCGAACGGCCCGTCGCGGTTCGGTAAGCCGTTCCCGGCGGCTCGACATGGTGGATGGGATTCCCGCTCGGACGGTGCGGGTGCGAAGCGTCCCGAAACGTACTTTTCTGCGCCGTTTGGGCGATGTCCGCGACGGAGACCTCGCTTTTTTCGGTTCGACCAGGCCGGACCTCGATGTGTTCCATTGCGGGCTCCTCTTCGGTCGCGGGGGCCGCATCGTCATGCGTCACGCGGCCCGGAGCCGCGGGCAAGTCGTAGAACAGGACCTTGCCGAGTTTCTCGGGGCGAACCGAATGACGGGAGTGATTCTGGTCCGGCCGCAAGCTCGCGCCGAAAAGGTCGGATGAGAGTCCTCTATCCGGCGGACCGTTCCGCTTCGACGATCAACGACCTCATATCATCGACGTCGGGTGAAATACTCTTCGTTGGCGATCCCCGAGTCGAACTGGACATTGGATCGACCACCCTGGAGCGGATGGCGGACGTGCTCGACGGCTCCGAAGCGGGAATCGTTTACTCGGACGCCAAAGAGCGACGGCGGATCGACTACCAGACCGGCAGTATCCGCGACGATTTTGACTTCGGGCCGCTGGTTTGTTTCTCGATGTCGGCGGTTCGGTCTGCGGTAAGCAAGTTCGGAGCAGTCGAGAAGGACCTCCGCTGGTCAGGGCTCTACGACCTGAGACTGAAAATCTCGGCCGACCACCCGATCGTTCGTATGCCCGAGCGGTTGTACGGAGCGCGGGACCCGGATACGCGCGCCAGCGGAGAGCGCCTGTTTGATTACGTCGATCCGCGCCAGCGAGCGTATCAGGACGAGATGGAACGCGTCGCCACAGCCCACCTGAGGCGTGTGGGCGCGTACCTCGCCCCTCGCTTCCGTCGGGTCGGTGATGTCGTTGAATCCTTCCCCGTAAAAGCCAGCATCGTCATTCCGGTCCGCAACCGCGAGTCGACGCTGCGAGCTGCCCTCTCGAGCGCTCTAGAGCAGGAGGCAGATTTTCCCCACAACGTCATCGTCGTCGACAACCACTCAACCGACGGTACCGGTGCAATCATCGAAGGAATCCGCGACCCACGCCTCGTCCATCTCATTCCCGGGCGCAGGGATCTGGGCATCGGCGGCTGCTGGAACGAGGCCATCTATTCCGACCAGTGCGGCAGGTATGCGCTTCAACTGGATTCCGACGACTTGCTCTCGGAGCCGAGCGTTCTGACGCGGATGGTCGACTGCATGGAGCAGGAGGGCTACGCGATGCTCGTTGGCTCCTACCGGACCGTCGATTTTGCACTCAATGAGACACTGCCGGGACTGGTTGACCACCGGGAGTGGACGGCGGAGAACGGCCACAACAACGCGCTGCGCGTAAACGGTTTCGGGGCCCCGAGGGCTTACGACGCCACCGTCGTGCGCCACTTCGGTTTTCCGAACGTGAGCTACGGGGAAGACTACGCCGTCGGTCTGCGCACGTGTCGCGAATACGAAGTTGGCAGGATCTTCGAGCCTCTTTACCTGTGCCGTAGGTGGGAGGGCAACAGCGATAGCGCTCCGCCTGCGGAGGTGCTCAATCGCTTCGACACGTTCAAGGACGGCATCCGGACATCAGAGATTCGCGCCCGGATCGCGATGAACCGGTCTCGAGATCCTCAATCCGGCGAACACGATTGACGGACATGAGCTGGGAGCAACGGATCATCGGTCGAGCACAGACGACAGGCACTGTCGAAATGGTGGAGCAGTTGTTTGCCCGTCAGTTGCCGTCGTGGCCGCTCCTGAGGACCGGTGTCGAGAATCTTGAACGCGTGCGCGTCAAGAGGCTCCGCATTCGATGGTTCGAGGTTCTGGTCCGACACATCCCGCATCGGATCGCGAGCACCACAGCGAGAGTGGATCCCCCCTCGATTCGCGAACGTCCCTGCTTTCTCTGTCCAGACAGCCTTCCTGAAGAAGAGCGGGGCATCGAATTTGGAGACCGGTTCGTGATTCTCTGCAATCCTTACCCGATTCTGGATCGGCATCTGTCTGTCGTCAGAAGGGAGCATGTTCCCCAGCGTATCGGGGGCGAGTTGTCGACGATGCTCGACCTGGCACGGGCGCTGCCGGGATACATGGTCCTCTACAACGGGCCGGAGTGCGGCGCTTCGGCTCCCGACCACCTCCACTTTCAGGCCTGTCGGAACGAGAAGGTCCCTGCGATTGCCGACGTGAAGCGAGTGCGGGGTGTCGCGATCGAAGATTATGCCCGTCACGTCCTGGTACTCCGGGACAGAGACCCCGCCGCGGTTTCTGATCGCTTCGGCCACGTCATGGATCGATTGGAGGGGATGGTTCCGGGCCGTTCGGAACCGATGGTCAACGTGGTCGTGTTCTTCAGCGAGGCGGAATGGGTGGTCATGGTGTTTCCGCGCGGGAAGCACCGACCCGAAGCGTACGCGAGCGGGGAACTGACGTTCTCTCCCGCGTCGATCGATTTGTGCGGGGTTCCTGTTTTGCCGGTGGAATCCGACTTTGAGAAGGTTGATAGTGCCACGGTCGAAAATATCTTCGTAGAGGTGACGATTGCCCCGGCCGCGTTCGACGAAATCTTGGATGCGCTGGAGTCGGTGAAATGAACATCGCCGTCGGTCTTGTGCAGTCCCGGGATGTGATTGCGATCCGGCTGCGAGAAGGCTACAGAGACGCTTCAGGAAAGCAATACAGGTCCGGTTCCTATCGATTCAGTGAGGCGGTCGTACTCGAGCCACTGGATAGCGCGAGGGCTTCGTTCGTCGTGGAAGATGTCAAGATCGGGATCGGTTTTCACTGGGAACAGAACCGTCGGCAGGGCTTTCGCGGGAGTTTGCGCATCGTCGATGACGATGGCCTGACGCTCATCAACGACGTCGGTCTGGAGAGTTACGTGGAGAGCGTCATCGCGTCGGAGATGAACGCTGATTCCCCCGTCGAACTGCTGAAGGCCCACGCCGTCATTTCCCGGAGCTGGCTCATCGCCCAGTTGCGCCAGAGGGTCGGCGATGGCGGTTCCTACAGCAGGCAGGAGCAGCCTGGTCCCGACGAATGGGAAATTCAACGGTGGTACGGAAGGGATGCACACACTAGATTCGATGTCTGCGCCGATGACCACTGCCAGCGATACCAGGGAATCGAGGACTCCCCCGACAGCGTCCGACGTGCGGTCGAGGCGACACGAGGGCAGTGTCTGGTTTTCGGGACGGATGTCTGTGATGCGCGCTTCTCAAAGTGCTGCGGGGGTGTCACCGAGGACTATTCCGCGGCGTGGGACGAGAGGGAGATCCCCTACCTGCGGTCAGTTCCCGATGGCCCGGAGCGCCTCGACGACATCGATTCGTGGATCCGCTCGGACCCGCGAGCCCATTGCAACACCAAAGATGAAGGACTGCTCAGACGGATTCTTCCCGACTTCGATTTCGAGACCCGCGATTTCTTCAGGTGGTCGGTACGTTACAGCCGGGAAGAACTCTCCGAGGTGGTCGGTACGAAAAGCGGCATCGACCTGGGCACCGTGACGGATCTCGAACCGTTGGAAAGAGGCAGTTCGGGACGGATCACTCGCCTCCGGATCGTGGGAAGCCGGGCTAAGCTGTCGGTGGGAAAGGAACTTGAAATCCGGCGTCTGCTGTCGGCCACACACCTGTTCAGTTCAGCTTTCGTCGTCGATGAAAACCGCGATGGCATCACGCTGGTCGGTGCGGGATGGGGGCATGGTGTTGGTCTGTGCCAGATCGGAGCGGCGGTGATGGCGTCTCGTGGAGGTGTTTACGAAGAGATCCTGTCCCACTACTATCCCGGAGCGAGGGTCGAAGTCCGATCGTGACGCGGTCGGCGAACGTCCGATGCCAGGCCCGTTGCCTGCAGCAGACGGATCGCGTACCAGCCGATGTCGACCTGCCACCAGTGCCGGCTGAAGCAGGCGGATCCCGGATCGTCATGGTGATTACCGTGCCAGTTCTCGCCCCACGCGGTCGCCTGGAGAGGGCCCAGCCACCAGATGTTCTGGGAGGAGTCGACACCTTCGGAGAGCCCCGGCCTCAGATGAAGGATGCTGTTGACCACGCACTGCCCGTGAAGGGAATAGGTCAGTCGTATCGCCCCAACCCAGAAGAACCCCGGCCAGCCGAACAGAAAAAAACCGAAGGCCAACGACAGCGCGACGATCGGGATCTGGATCCTGTGCCAGAACCGGTATCGTGTCTGGATCAAATCCGGGCACCATCGCTCCATACTCGAAGCCTTCCACTGGTATAGCCAGCGCAGGTGAGCCCACCAGAAACCACCGTGGCGCGGACTGGAGACGTCTTCTGCCGTGTCGGACTTGGCATGATGGTTGCGATGGTTTGCGACCCACGTGGATGGCGCGCCGGAACCGTTGAAAACGGCGAAGAAGATGAGGATCTGCTCGAGGACCGGGTTGAGCTTCAACGCTCTGTGGGCCAGAGCACGATGGTAGGCCAGGGTGGTTCCCAGGCCGCCGATACAAGCGAAGAGAAAGGCTGTCAGGAACAGCGGCCAACCCGGCAGGGGGTACAGGACCAAACCCACGAGTGACAGCGCGTGAATCAGGACGAGAAATACCAGAACCCAGATGTTGCCGCCTTCAGCTTTGTACCAGGGTTGTGTCCACGGGTGCTTCTCGGCAAACGCCGAATCCTTCATCCTTCCTCCTAGTTTGGTCTGTGCACACGGCCCATGCTGTGTCTCGGCTGCCTGGGCCGACAAAGAGACGCCATAGTAGCACGCGTACCGCCCGCTCGAAAGGGTTTGCAGTCATTCAGCTTGATGCTGATAATTCTGTCTAACTCTTCTACCTGAAAGAGGTTCTGCCGTTGACGAAGAGACAGGAAGCGCGCGGTGATCCCGGGCGGCGAACGTCGGGCATGACTTTCGTGGGGATCGACCTGGCCGGATCGGAGAAAAGACAGACGGGCTTCTGCCGCCTCAAAGGGAGGCGCGCCGAGACCGCCGTCATCTATGACGATGACCAACTTCTGTCGCGGATGGCTCGGTACAGGCCGACCTTGGTCGGTATGGACGCGCCACTGTTTCTACCGGCCGGCCGATGCTGCTTGCGTAACGACTGCACATGTCCGAGAGACGTCCATTTCCGGCAGTGCGATCTCGAACTCCGCCGCCGCCGCATCAAGTTCTTTCCGATCACTTTGGGGCCGATGCGCCAGTTGACGATGCGCGGTATTCGCCTGGCGAAGCAGTTGGAAGAGATGGGGCACGTGATGCTGGAAACCTATCCCGGGGCGGCTCAGGACATATGGAAGATTCCCCGGCAGAAGAATCCGCCCGGCTTGAGGCGGGGTCTAGGGAAGATGGTCCACATCTCCCGTCGGGGTATCACCCGGCACGAGCTGGATGCGATAACCTGTGCCCGCCTGGCGCAGCTGCACCACAAGGGACAGACCGAACTCATCGGAAGGGAAGATGAGGGGTGGATGGTATTGCCGTTAGGGTCCGCCCAAGAATAACTTTGCAGAATCGGCGCCCAGATTTGCGTCAGATTCGGTTGCGACCGATTGAGCAGTACCGGAGGAATAGCCGGACTATTTCGAGGATCTGCGATTGAGGAGCGGCCGAAGATGGCGTGAAGATGGGATGCCAAAATGCAAAGTTATTCTTGGGCGGGCCCTTAGTAGAGGAGGCTAGAAGATGAAGAGACTGGTTTTGGGGGTCTGTCTGATCATGCTGACGGCAGGACCGGCTTTCGCGACGTTCTCGATCGTGGCCATCGACCCGGACACCGGCGAGATGGGCGTTGCCGTCGCGTCGCGCTACTTTTCAGTGGGCGCCGTTGTGCCCTGGGCTGAGGCCGATGTCGGGGCGGTCGCGACCCAGGCCAGCGTGAACGTCGGGTATGGACCCCGCGCACTGGAGCTGTTGAAAGAAGGGCTGACTGCCCAGGAGGTATTGGACCGTCTTTTCGAAGAAGACTCGTTTCCGGGCAAGGCGGGCCGGCAGATCGCAATCGTCGACCGGCATGGTAACGTGGCGGTCCATACAGGCGAGGCCGCCAACGAGTGGCGCGGTCACCAGAAAGGCGCAACCTATTCTGTGCAGGGCAATATCCTTGCCGGACCCGAGGTCGCCGACGCCATGGCCGCCGCGTTCGAGAACACCAGAGGTGAACTGACCGAACGGCTCTACGCCGCGTTGGCCGCGGGAGACGCCGCCGGCGGGGATCGACGAGGCCGGCAGTCGGCATCAATCCTCGTCGTGGGAAAGGGAATGGGCAGGAACACGAACAACGATCGCTATGCTTACGTCAACGTCGATGACCATCCCGACCCGTTCGGCGAGCTGCGCCGCCTGCTCGACATCCAGCTTGGCATCAATCACTCGTCCCGGCTGCGCCGCTCGTTGCGGGGTGGCGATCTGGATGCTGCGATGCTGTCCGCAGAACGGTTGATCCGTTACCGCCCTCGCAGCGCGACCGCGTTCATGGATCGCGGGTTTCTGCTCTACCTGAACGGGCAGGCCGATTCGGCGATCGATTCCTTCAGGCAAGCGCGAGGTCTCGCTGAGGACAATTTCAAGGAGCTGTGGGAGCGCATGATCTCGACGGCCGTCTACGAACGCGTGGCTGAAGACACCAAATTCGTAAACAGAGTGTTGGGCGGCAACTGATTCATCCGGCGTTTCTGCTCAACATACATCCGGGGACAGGGCTATACCCCTGTCCCCCTCACATTGGCTCTCTCGCGGCCCCGGTTGATTGAGCGGATGTTATCGATCCGATAAGATGTGCGGTCATAGACGTCATAGACCGCACCTACAGCTGACTACTGACTATGCTCATCCTTCGTGTATCTCTAATAATGTTGCTTATGACTGTCATGTCCGGTTGCGGGAGCGCTGACATCGACGACACCGATCCCGTACCCGGAATAAGCCTCGAGCTTGCGACACGGCGCGCTCGCACCATCGAAGATCTTCGCTACGATCTTTCCCTCGATATTCCGTCTGAGGCTTCGGAACCGATTTCCGGACGCGCGGCCCTCCGGTTCACGTTGACGGAGACGTCGGGACCCCTCGTGCTGGATTTCGCACCAGGCGGGGATTTTCTGACGTCGGTGACCACGGGCGGCACCCCCTCCCGATTCCGGGCTGCCAACGGCCACATCCTCATTCCAACAGACGAACTGGTCCACGGCGAGAACACCGTGGAGATAGTCTTTCGGGCCGGTGATGCGTCACTCAATCGGAACCCGGAGTTCATGTATACGCTGTTCGTGCCGGCGCGGGCGCATCTGGCATTCCCGTGTTTCGATCAGCCGGACCTCAAGGCTCGATACACGCTGGAACTGGAAGTTCCGGCCGATTGGGAAGCGGTCGCCAACGGGCCGGAGATATCCCGGGAACCCGAGGGGGATCGCGTCCGCATCCGTTACTCGGAAACCCAGCCGATTCCGACCTACCTGTTCGCGTTTGCCGCCGGAGAATTTCAGGTGGAAACCGCCGAGCTCGGCGGGCGCAGATACCGGATGTTCCATCGCGAAACGGATGCTGAGAAGGTCGAACGCAACCGGGATGTCGCTTTCGACCTGCACGCCTCGGCGTTGGGGTGGCTCGAAGACTACACCGCGATCGAGTATCCGTTCGAGAAATTCGATTTCGTTCTCATTCCCTCGTTTCAGTTCGGCGGTATGGAGCATCCCGGAGCCATCTTCTACAACCAGTCGTCGTTGCTGCTCGACCCCTCCGCCACTCAGAGCCAGATGTTGGGGCGGGCGAGCGTGATCTCGCACGAAACCGCGCACATGTGGTTTGGCGATCTGGTGACGATGCGGTGGTTCAACGACGTGTGGATGAAGGAGGTGTTTGCCAACTTCATGGCCGCCAAGATCGTGAACCCCTCCTTTCCGGAGGTCAATCACGACCTCCGCTTTCTGGTTGCACACTATCCGTCGGCGTACGGTGTGGACCGAACCGAGGGCACTCACCCGATCCGGCAGGAGCTTGCCAACCTGAACGAAGCCGGCAGTCTCTATGGCGCGATCATCTACCAGAAGGCACCGATTGTGATGCGCCAGCTCGAACGCATTCTCGGGGGTGAGGCGTTCCAGGACGGCCTGCGCGTCTACCTCAAGCAGTTCGAATTCGGCAACGCGACCTGGACCGACCTGGTGGGGGTCCTCGATGAACGGACCGAGCTCGACCTGGTCACGTGGAGCCGGGCATGGGTCGAAGAAGCCGGAAGACCTTCTATTCGCACGGAGTTGGTACCCGACTCGCAAGGGGGGATCCGAAACACTTGCCTTCGTGCAATCCGATCGACAACAGGGGCGGTCGCTCGTCTGGACGCAGCAGATGGAAGTCTTGCTCGGCACCGCTTCCGACGTCCGTTCGTTTCGGGTCGGGCTGGAGAACCAGCGGTCCGAATTGGATGTCGCGCGCTTGCCCCGGCCGGATTTCGTGTTGCCGACCGGTGGGGGGCTGGCCTACGGGAGCTTCACGCTGGACGAGGGCAGCCGTCGATTCCTGCTGCAAAACGTTCCCGAGATCGATGATCCTGTCACTCGCGGCGCGGCCTGGGTCACGCTGTGGGAGGAGTTGCTCGACGGCCGGGTGCCGACTCCGGAATTCCTCGAACTGGCCTTGCGCGCTCTGCCTATGGAGGACACGGAGCAGAACGTCCAGCTCGTGTTGGGCTACGTGCGCTCCGCGTTCTGGAGATTCCTGCCGGGAGTCGATCGGCAGACGCTCTCGCAGAGGCTCGAGCGGGTCCTGCGGCGGGAACTGGCGCGTGCGGAATCATCGAGCTTGAAATCGACATACTTTTCGGCGTTTCGTTCCATCGTTACGACACCGGAAGGAATCGCGTTTCTGGAGCGCGTGTGGCGGCGCGACGAAGAGATTCCCGGTCTGACGCTCTCGGAGAATGACGAAGCCGCGATGGCCCTGGACCTTGCCGTGAGATCCGTCCCCGGGGCTGCGGAAATCCTCGAGGAACAACTGGGTAGGATTGAGAATCCAGACCGCAAGGCCCGTTTCGACTTCGTCATGCCGGCGCTGTCGGATAGCCAGGAGACAAGGGACGCTTTCTTTGCGAGCCTGACGGATGTCGAGAACCGGCGTCGTGAGCCGTGGGTGCTGGAAGGCGTGCGTTACCTCAACCACCCGCTCCGTGCCGAGCAGTCTCGGAAATACCTGCGCCCCGCCCTGGACCTGCTCCAGGAACTCCGGAGCACCGGCGACATCTTCTTTCCGCGAAACTGGATGGGAGCGATGCTCGGCGGGCACGATTCACCCGCATCAGCAGACGTGGTTCGTGACTTTCTCAGCGACCACCGCGACTACCCGATAAGGCTTCGTCGCATCATATTGCAGGCAGCCGACCCTCTGTTCCGCGCGACTGAGATTCGGGGCGAGTAATCTGCTGTGGATCAGGAATCCAACCACCCCGTCTGCGCCAGGCCGCGCATCCACGTTCTTATCCAAGGAGGGGAGTCTTGGGAGGAGTCACCCGATCTTCGATTTCAAATCTCGACTGAACACTAGTTCGACGTCGGCCAGAGGGCTCCCTGGTTTGCTTTCGTGACCTGTCCGATTCCTTTGTACACGAATTTCTGTATCCGTTTTCCCTCGTAGGTCTCGGTCGTGTAAACGTTGCCCTGCGAATCGGTCGCAATACTATGCACCGCGAAGAACTGACCCGGCTGGCGTCCTCCATCGCCGAAACTGGTCAAGACCTCCATGGTTTCACGGAGTAGGATGTAGACCTTCATGTTCTGACCGTCGGCCAGATAGATGTACTTCTGCTCCGGATCCTTCGAGAAGGCGATGTCCCAGGTGGAGCCCTGAGCGAGCGTTTCTGATGCGATGAACGCTTCCTTTACGTACGTGCCATCTCGCTGGAACACCTGAATTCGATCGGAAGCGCGATCGCATACGTACAGGAGTCCGTCGTCTGCCAGGTCGACGCAGTGCACCGGGCCACGGAACTGCTGAGCGGGAGGGGCGTCCGGACTGTACCGACCGAGCGGGGCGTCATCGGGCTTGTTGCCGTACGCGCCCCAGTATCGTTTGAATTTGCCGGTATCCGCGTCTACGACCGCGACGCGCTTGTTGAGGTAGCCGTCGGCGAAATAGGCCTCGTTGGCCTGTGGATCGACAAAGAGGTCCGCGACTCGTCCGAAGTTCTCTGTGTCGTTGCTGTCGGCCTGAAACCTCGGCCTGCCGTTGGGGGCGGTACCCGCAGCATGCGCCCCGGACTTACCCATTTGCATCAAGAACTTTCCGTTCCGGTTGAACTTCAAGACCTGCGCGTCGGGTTGGCCATTCCCGCCGATCCAGATGTTGTCCTTGTGGTCGACCACGATCCCGTGGTTGGACCCCGGCCACTCGTAGCCCTCGCCCGGCCCACCCCAGTGTCCGACAAGGTTGCCTTCCGGATCGAACTCGAGGATATTCGGCGCCGGGATACAGCACTCGCTCACGGGCGGATCAAGGGTGGCGCCGATTTCAGTCCGCTCGGCAAACGTGGTCCGCCGATGAATGACCCAGACATGGTCCCTTGAGTCGACATCCACGCCGATAGTCGAGCCCATGATCCAATGGTTCGGCAGCGGCTTCGGCCAGAACGGGTCGACCTCGAAGATCGGTGCCTCGACCATGTCCTCGCTTTGCGCCACAGCGCTGCGTTCGAGCACCACTGCGCCGACGCCCAGTGCGACCATGAGTGCGAGAAACGTCGCACCGATAAAGAGATTAGGCTTTCGCTTCATCCTTCTCATCTCCTGTTCCTCCCGTGGGAGGAGTAAGCAGCATAAAAATCAAGACCTTCCACCGGGTAAATCGAGGGCGTCAGTATAACGGAAAATCGGGGTGGCTACCATTTTCTTGGGGTGGCGGAAAGTTTCGCAGTGCGAGCACGTGAATCGGAAGGAGGGGCCCGGTTGGCGCCGTTGGTTTTCGGTTGTCAGCCGCCTTTCGATCCAATTACTCTACGCTCGTGTTGCAGCCTCTGCCCAGACACTCTGCAGCCCGCCGTCACCTCCTCCTGCTGTCGGCGGTGCTGGTCGTATTCCTAGTGCCATCCGACAGCGCTGCGCACGAGGTTCCAAACGACGTGACGGTCCGGGTGTTCGTCAAGCCGGAGGGGGAACGATTGCGTCTGCTGGTTCGGGTGCCTCTGGAGGCACTGCAGGACGTGGAGTGGCCAACCCGCGGTCCGGGGTACCTGGACCTGACGGCCCTCGACGCAATTCTTCGTGACGCCGCAACGCTCTGGATCTCAGACAACGTCGACTTCTACGAGGACGATGTCCTGCTTCCCGATGCCAGCGCGGTTCAATTGCAGGTTTCGTTGCCCTCCGATAGTTCCTTCGCGTCTTACCAAGAAGCCCTTGCGCACATCCGTGGCCCGGGATTGCCCGAGGACACGGAGCTGTATTGGGAGCAGGGGATGCTCGACGTCCTGTTTGAGTATCCCATTCGTTCGGACCAGTCGGACTTCTCGATCGATCCCAGTTTCGAGCGGTTGGGGCTGCACGTGCTGACCGCGCTTCGTTTTCTACCGCCGGACGGCACGGTCCGCGCGTTCCAGTTGCCGGGGCATCCGGGCCTCGTCCGGCTCGACCCGCGATGGCACCAGGCCGCCCTGCGTTTCGTTCTGTTGGGGTTCCTCCACATCCTGGACGGGATCGATCACCTGTTATTCCTGCTGTGCCTGGTAATCCCGTTCCGCCGCTTTCGCCCGCTCCTGGTGATCGTCACGTCCTTTACCGTCGCACATTCGATGACGTTGATAGCGTCGGCTTTCGACCTGGCGCCAGACGCGTTGTGGTTTCCCCCTCTGGTCGAGATGCTGATCGCGATGTCCATCGTGTACATGGCACTCGAGAACATCGTGGGAACCAAGGTTGAACGCCGGTGGATGATCACCTTCGGGTTCGGACTGATCCACGGGTTCGGCTTCTCATTCGCGCTCCAGCAGACGCTGCAGTTCGCCGGATCCCATCTTCTGACGTCATTGTTGTCCTTCAACCTCGGCGTGGAGTTGGGACAGATCCTCGTCCTCATGCTGGTGATCCCGGGACTGGGCCTGCTGTTCCGTTACGGCGTCGCCGAGCGTATCGGGGTCATCATTCTCTCCGTGTTCGTCGCTCACACGGGCTGGCACTGGATGGTCGAGCGGTGGGGCGTGTTGAGCCAGTACCCGATGCCGGAACTGAACGCCTCGCTGCTGGCAAGTGCCATGAGATGGCTAATGCTGATCGTAGCCCTGGCAGGAGTGGTGTGGCTGCTCTCCGGCTCGCTGCGACAATGGATCGAGCAGGAGGGCGAGGACAAGGAGGCGATCGGCGCGGAGGACTAGTGGACGGAGACCGAATTCGTCCCAGACCTACGGAATCACCGCAGTGATGTTTCGTTTCGGTACCTGCCCGACGGGGATACGGGCGATCTCTTCCCGGGTGGCGATATCGACGGCGGAAACGGAGTTCGAGCCGGCGTTGGCGACGTAGACCGTCTTGCTGTCCGGCGTGATCGTGAGCCAGTCGGGATGTTCCCCCACGTGGACGCCCCCGAGCAGTGTCAGATCGGGCAGGGAATAGCCATACACGTAGCTGTTGACCTTGCTGCAGACCCATAACGTCTTCCCATCGGGAGCGACTCCGATTCCGTAAAATTCCGCCCGCTGATCGAGCCCGCGACCACGTGTTTGCCGTCGGGTGTGACGTAGGTGTTGTGCACGCCGCCTCGCGTCAAAACGCGACCGGCCTGTTCCAGGGAGGTCGTGTCGATGACATCCACGGCGCCCGGTCCGGAGATGATCGCGACGTAAACCCGTCGGCCGTCCTTGCTGATGGCAACGTTGTTGGGTCGGCCGCTCAGGGGGATCATCCCTTCCACCCGGGAGGCAGGCACTGGTCTTCCCGCGACGATCCGGAGTGGCAGATGCTGGCCGACTGGGTGCGCGGTAAAGCGCCCTCTCCCGAGCAGTAGAATCCTCCCCTTCCCCAAAATCAATGGGTCTCGATTGCAGATTGCGATATTGAGCAATCCTCATTGCAGGTTGCTCATTGGAAATTGCTTCATTTCGAATCTTCGAAACCAGCTTCGAGAGAGTTTGCAGGCATCAGCGCTCTTGTCGCGTCGAGAGGAAGAGTGTTTACGTTCGATCAATGACAACTGGAGCAATTTGCAATGTCCAACTTCCAATGCGGATTGGTCCAATGACCAATTTGCGATAGATCTGGAGCTCCTGCATTTCTCAAAGCCGGGAATCCCAATCTCCTCCACCACGGATTTTCCCCGGTCTTCTAATCCCTTTCTAAAGAAGCGCCTGCGTGCTCTGGCCGCCATCCTTCCCGATTCGACCTGAAACGATTGTGGGGCAGGAAACGTAGTCTATACAGTAGAAATGATATTGATATGATATCATTTTAATATCATGGGAGGATGCCATGCAAGTAAACAACGAAAAAACAATCCAGGTACAGAGCGGGTGGGTGATGCTGTTCTTCAACATCATCCTCTTGCTTGGCGGGATATTCCTCACGCTATATGCCATCGACGAAGCCGCCTCCTGGCTCTTCCTGTCGATTCCGGCCATCGTTCTCGGTGGGATTTGCACGGGTGGATTCTTTACCCTGCAGCCCAACGAAGCGCGTGTCTTGATTCTGTTCGGGCAGTACGTCGGCACCGCCCGTGAGAGCGGGTTTCGCTGGACGAACCCCTTCTACACGAAGGCGAAGATCTCCCTGCGCTCGAGGAATTTCGACGGCGAGAAACTGAAGGTCAACGAGGCTGGCGGAAACCCCATCGAGATTTCAGCGGTCGTGGTGTGGCGTGTCGCCGACACAGCGAAGGCGGTCTTCGACGTCGACGATTACGAGCACTTCGTGAAGGTCCAGAGTGAATCGGCCTTACGGCACATGGCGAATCAATACCCCTACGATCAAGGTGAGGACGAGGATGAGACACAGGTCACCCTGCGAAGCGGGATGGACGAGGTCAACCGAACCCTACTGGATCAGGTGCAGGACCGTCTCAGACGCGCCGGCGTGAAAGTCGAGGAGGCTAGGCTGAACCACCTCGCATATGCGCCGGAGATCGCCGGTGCGATGCTCCGACGCCGGCAGGCCGAAGCGATCATCGCGGCGCGAAAGAAAATCGTTCATGGCGCGGTCAGCATGGTGGACATGGCCCTGCGCGATCTGGCAGAGCAACGTGTAGTGGAACTTGACGAGGAGCGCAAGGCGACGATGGTGAGTAACCTGCTCGTCGTCCTGTGCGGCGAAACTGAAGCCCACCCGGTGATCAACGCGGGTTCGCTCTACAACTAGCAGGACCGAATCGTGTCTCGCAAGGCATTTCTCCTGAGGATCGATGTCAAGCTCTGGGAAGAGCTCATGCGGTGGTCGCATGACGAGTTGCGCAGTGTCAACGGTCAAATCGAGTACCTGTTGAAGCAGGCCGTCGACAAGAGAAAGGGAGTCCATTCAGCCGACTCCCTCCCGGATCCGAAACCCGACGATTCTTGAGATCGGAGATGATTCATCGAGAGATTCTGGAGGGGCGGATCTCCTGAGGACGGTGTAGGTGCGGTCTATGACCGCACGTGATTCCGGCTTGAGGGAGGCCTGGGGGGACCGGACCAGCTGTCTTTCTCCACACACCCGCGCACGGCGATCGGCACTTGAACGCTCAAACTCACCTCGAGAGGGGGACGGTGGGCCCGACGCTAATGAATGGTTCCGCTCATAGAGCGCACCTGCACGCGATCAGATCAGCGATCTGAAACCTCAAACCTGCAATCTCGAATTTCGAATGAGTCCTTCGGGGGCTTTCTCAGGATCTACCCGGCGGTTTCTTTTTCGGGTCAGGGTGGGAGTGGGCCGTGCCCTTCAAGTATTTCTCAGGATCCTTCGTGAAAGCGGCCATGTCAGCTTTCATGCAGAAGTAGTAAGTCTTCCCGTTGTACTTGGCGGACAGTTCAGGTTTCTTCTCAACCATCATATTGCATACCGGGTCTTTGACCTTTTCGGCCTTTTCCGGCGCCTTTGTTTGTGCCCACGCGGCGGTGACCGGCGCGCCGGCAAAGACGGCAACAAGCGCCATCGCCAGAACCCATTGTTTCATGTTACGAAACACCTCCCAGTGATTGTCTAAACCAATAAACCGTCGACGGTTACAATGCAAGAAAAAACCATCGGACTTCGAGAACGCCTTCCCGATCATCCCGTGTCGTTCCCCGAGGGTCAGTCGTGATCGACAGACCGAAAACCGGTTTCAGGTTTGCCAGGATTGTCGGGGAAGAAGCGGCGGCCTGTGCCGTTCTCTCTGTTGTTGGACGCGGCTTGAGCCGGGAAGTTAGAAGTTAGTTTTACCGTAGTCCGTTGTCAGCAGTCAGTCGTGATCAGCACGACCCTCGACTCCCCTCCTGCTAATGAGGGGAGTCTTTGGCATATGACGCAGTACGTCGAGGAGCTTTCCCAACTTCCTACTGACTACTGGCAACTGACCAGTAGTGTCCGACAGATTTAGGACCTCCCGGTCCTAAAGTTAGAACTGACGCGATGTAGCGCGCTTGTCAAGGTGTTAACGATTTGATTTCTGTGCGGCCTTCGCGGCAGCCTTTCCAGAGGTTTCTGGGAGGCACCGATGCACGCTGGCAAGCTGGTCTTCGCACAAGTCATGGAGTTCGCGCCGTGGTATACGTTCCGTCGTCTGGTGACCAAGTACCGCGGCAATTTCAACGTCCGCACATTCAGTTGCCTGGACCAGTTCCTATGCATGGCCTTCGCTCAGCTGACCTATCGGGAGAGCCTGCGCGACATTCAAGCCTGCTTGCGAGCCCAACCCGCCAAGCTCTACCACCTGGGGTTGCACGGGAAGGTCAGCCGCAGTGCATTGGCCGATGCCAACGAGTCTCGCGACTGGCGCATCTACGGAGAGTTCGCTCAGGCGCTGATCCGCATCGCACGCCGCTTGTATGCCCACGAGCCGCTCGGGATCGACCTGGACGAAACCGTCTACGCGCTCGACTCCACGATGATCAGTCTGTGCTTGTCGCTGTTCCCTTGGGCGCACTTTCGAAAGACCGAAGCCGCGGTGAAGCTTCATACGCTGCTCGACCTGCGTGGCGGTATCCCCAGCTTCATCCACATCTCCGAAGGCAGGCTGCACGACGTCAACGTTCTCGACCTGCTCATCGCCGAAGCCGGTGCTTTCTACGTGATGGACCGCGGCTATCTCGACTTCGATCGCCTCTACACCTTCAATCAAGCCGGGAGCTTCTTCGTCACCCGTGCTCGATCCGACTTCGCGTTCAAGCGCATCTACTCCCAACCCGTCGACCGACACACGGGCCTCATCTGCGATCAGACTATCGAACTGACCGTATTTCGCTCCCGCCGCGGCTACCCCGAACGGTTGCGTCGCATTCGTTATCGCGATCCCGAGGGTCGGCGACTGGTTTTCTTGACCAATCACATGACGCTCCCAGCCCGGACCATCTGCGAGTTGTATCGCCTGCGCTGGCAGGTGGAGCTGTTCTTCAAATGGATCAAACAGCACCTGCGCATCAAGCGTTTCTTCGGCACTTCCGAGAACGCCGTCAAAACTCAGGTCTGGGTCGCCGTGAGCGTTTACGTGCTGGTGGCTATCGTGCGTAAAGAACTGAATTTGCCTTTGTCGTTGCACTCAATGTTACAGATCTTGAGTGTCACACCATTTGAGAATGTGCCTCTTTTTCAGCTGCTTACCGAATCCGGGCTCATCTCAAATCGACACTCTAACGCTAACCAATTGAATCTATTCTGAAACGTGTCGGACACTACTGGCAACTGACAACTGATCCCGGGTACAATACCCGGGATCGATCGGTGTCCGATCGCGTCTGCGCCTGGGATCAGGAGATTGGTGCTCCTCATCATCAGGCGCTCTCCGTTTCTGGAGGGTTTGTTTGGGAGTTTACAAGTGTCACGCGGTGCTGATGTGGTCTCTGCTCCTGGCCGTCACGTTTGCGGCCGTGCCTCGCTACGTGGAGATGGAGTTCCACGCGGCTGCTGCCGCGGCTCCCCCCGAGCTCCCCGCCCCGCTCGAGTTCGTCAAGGGGACCTTCGGCCGGAACGAGACGCTCTCGACTACCCTGGCCGCTCACGATGTGTCCCACTTCGTGGCCTACCAGGTCGCGCAAGCTGTTCGACCCGTCTTCGATGTCCGGAGTTTCAAGCCTGGTCAAGCGTTCCAGATCATCAGAGAGGCCGACGGCAGCCTGCGTGCGTTTGATTACACGATCGACGATGAGCGGATCCTCAGGGTCGAGCGGAAAGATGACGAGTTCCTCGGTCGCGTGGATGAGCTCGAGTTCGAAGTCATTTCCGGGACGGTGTCAGCTACGATTACCAGTTCGTTGTGGGATGCCCTGGATGGGGCTCCTAAACGCGGTTGGCTCGTCATGGAACTGGAGCAGATCTACCAGTACGACATCGATTTTTTCAAAGAGATTCGGCCCGGCGATTCAATCAACCTAATCATCGAGGAGAAATACCACCGCGGCAAGTTCGTCAAGTATGGTCCCGTGCGGGCGGCGGAGTTCGTCAACCAGGGACGCCCCTACCAGGCGTATCTCTTCCGTGACGCGTACTACGACGAGAAGGGCATGGGCGTGGAGCGCTCGCTGCTGCGTGCACCGCTGCTCTACTCCAGGGTCAGCTCGCGTTTTTCTTATCGGCGTCTGCACCCAATTTACCGGACGGTGCGTCCCCACCTGGGCGTGGACTACGCTGCCCCGACCGGAACGCCGGTTCAGACCGTGGGCAACGGCACCGTGACTTTCGCGGGCACGAATGGTGGGTTCGGGCGAATGGTGACGGTGCGACATCCGAACGGCATGACGACGTCCTACGCCCATCTATCCCGGATATCGGTCAGCCGTGGCCAAAAGGTGAAAAGGGGAGACACGGTAGGTCTGGTGGGCATGACGGGGACGGCAACGGGGCCCCATCTCGATTACCGGATGACCGTCAACGGAAGACCCGTCAATCCCTTGACGGTCAAAGCCGATCCTCCAAAGCCGATCGCCCCCCGCTACAAGGACGAGTATCTCCGCTTCATCACGGATCTGCATACCGGGCTGCAGGATCTCGCGATCCAGGTCGGTAACTAGGCCACGGATTACACGGACAGCAAGAAGCAGGCCACGGATTACACGGACAGGAAAGAAACCGTCGTCTGCTCTCCGAAAGACATTGTCCTAATCCGATAAATCCGTGCAATCCGTGGCTGAAACTATCCGCGTAATCCTGGTGAATCGGCGTAATCGGTGTCTACGGTAGCTCGTCGTTCAGTTCCTGAAAGACTTTCCTTATTGCTGTGGGTCCCTGGCTTGATGACAGCCTCCATCCGGCCAGGTCTCCCCAATCTGCCTGTTCGTCCCCTTCTTCCGGACTCAGGCCCGCCTCGTGGAGCCGCGTTGCTTCCGCGATGACCGCTTCGAGGGCACGACGGTATTCGGCCAGTTCCTCACGGGAGACTTCCGGTTCCTCGACGAAACCGTGCCCCGGAATGTAGGTCTCCACATCCATGTTCTGTGCCTTGTCGATGACTTCGACCCACTCGGAAGGGTAGGCGGAGCGCATCGCCGGGAAGACCCGATTCAGGAATGCCTCGCTCATGAACAGGATCCTTTCCGCCGGCAGGTACACGTGGAGATCTCCGCCGGTGTGCGCCCGGCCCAGGAACAGGATCTGGATCTCCTTGCCTCCCATCGTGATCGTCCTCTGGTCGTCGACGGTCTCGGTCGGGACGACGATCGGCGGGGGCTCGGCACCGCCCCGTCCGCGTCGGTTGGGGTTGTTCGCCGAACGTTCCAGGGTGGCCTTCGATGTCGATGAAGAGATGAAGGTCGCCTCGGACGGGAATTCGCTGTTGCCACTGGTGTGGTCGCCGTGATCGGAGCAGATCACGACGTGGGTGATCGGTTGTTCGGTGATCTGCCCGATCTCATCGATCATGCGTCTGGTTTCTTCCGCGTTTCCCTGGCCATCTGCGACCAGTACCCCTTCGTCGGTTACCACGAACATGCTGACCGTCGTGAACGGTTCATCGCCGCCCACACCGCGAAGCTGCTCGTAGGAATAGACGCCCGCCGCCAGTTCCTTGACGCGGGGGAAGTCGGCCGCGCCGAGACCCCGGGCTGCCGGGTCGGCCGTCCGCACGAGGGGCGGTGGCGCGGCCTCGGCGGGCGCTTCCTCTTCCGGCTCTTCGGCGGGAGCGCATGCGGCCAGTACTAGCATAGTAAACAGAACAAAAATCGGTCCTCGGGTCTTGCTCGTCATCTAGTCCTCCCGTGTGTGGGCAGCTATTTGAGCACAGGGAGCAATCCGACTCAAGCCAGCTTTTTTTGATGGGTGACCTAGACAAGTATGGCCTTGTCGGCGGGGCGGGGGAGGCCAACGTGAAGACAGCGTACCTAACATGAATAAGCATAATTCCTAGGTTTACGCCCTATTGATTTCGATCGTGGTCTGGTGATTAAATCTGGCTGCTTCATCTTCTTCAAAAACTACAGAAACTATGATCTCGCCCGTACCCGGAGAACCCACGCCCGACATTGTGCTCGTCGACGACGATCCCGACGTCCTCCGAGCCACTCGCCAGGCTCTGTCGCTGGCCGGGTTTCCCGTCTCAGAGACCACCGATCCCAGAAAGGCCATCGAGATCCTCTCGGAGACTACCGAGCGGCTCTGTCTCCTGGTCACCGACGTTTCGATGCCCAATCTGAGCGGACCGGAGTTGGCTCGCCAGGCTTATCGCAAGTGTCCGAACCTGCGGGTTCTCTTCATTTCAGGCGGGTTCGACAGCGAAGTGAAGTTTCGGTGGAGCGACCCGCAGCTGCAGAAGCCCTTTACGCCGGATCAGCTGGTGCGCGAGGTCAAGCGTGTGATCGCGGGCGAGCAGTCCGATCGTTGGATGAGGGCGACGGAGGAACTTGACTGGGCGGGTCCGGAGCGTCGCTCAAAATCCCTCGTCTGATTCCAGGACGTCTTTCCACAGCCGCCTCAGGAAGCGCCAGGCCGTCGGGTCGCTTTCTCGAGTTCAAAAGCCAGATGTTCCAGGCGACCTCTCCAGCTTCGAAACGAGACATGATTTAGTCTCGCGTTCCCCGGCACCTGTTACAGGCCACTAGCAGGCTGCTGAAAAACTTCGTTCGTTAAGAGAACGAGGGCTTCGATTGGGAATCTCAGAGCAATGAACGCCGAGGTGAATGACGAAAGTGAGAAATCGGTCATCCGATGGAGACGGATTGAGGGGCCAGGCGATCCAGAGTGGCCTGTGTTGATCCATTCAGCAGGTCTCCATTGTGAGATTCCGTATGCGAACCATGTTGTAGGCGGCCGCGGCGAAAGTGAACATCCAGCCCACTCGATCCGCCCCGCGATGGCGCGTCTTGCGCATCGTGCCAACGGTCTTCATCCAGCCAAAGATTTCTTCGACGCGCTTGCGCTTCCGTTGACTGACCCGGTAGCTGTCGTGTCGCACGGTGCGCCGGTCGATCGCAGTGAACTGTCGTTTCTGAGCGACATGAGGTGTCACCTTCAACGCGCGTGCCTGAGAGACAAACGACCGGGTGTCGTAGCCCTTGTCCGCACCCAGAGTTGCGCGTCCCGCTCCCGATACGCCGGCAACCATCCTCAAAGCGGCTTCGCGTTCCGCTGTCCCGGTCGCGGCGGTGACTTCGGCATCGACCACCAGTCCGTGCCGGTTGTCCATGAGCACATGTCCCATGTAATTGAGTTTCGCTTCAGTCCCAAGCGACTTGCGAAACATCCGGGCACCCGGGTCCGTCGTCGATTGATGCGTCTGATTCGTCCGCTGTTCCCCGTGAAAATGGACATCGGGGTTCCGCGGCCCACGCCGGTTCTTTCGCCGCACCTTCCCTTTCTTTCGGAAGCTCTTCTGTCCGGCCCACGCTTCAATCAGCGTTCCGTCCACGCTGAAATGTTCATCCGAAAGCAGACGGCTCGCGCGTGCCTTCTCCACCACAGCCCGGAAGAACAACTCGGCGACTTCTCCGGCCAACAATCGGTCACGGTTCTTGGTAAACACCGTCGGTACCCATACCTCGTCGTCCAGGCTCAGGCCAACGAACCAGCGAAACAGCAGGTTATAGTTCAGCTGCTCCATCAACATCCGTTCACTGCGGACCGTATACAGCACCTGCAACAGCAACGCGCGCAGCAACTGCTCGGGCGGAATCGACGGTCGCCCGACACCGGAGTACATCGAATCGAATACGCCCGAAAGCTCCTCCAGAACCTCATCGACCATTTCCTTCATCGGTCTCAACGGGTGGTCTTCCGGTACCCGGCGTTCTGGCGATATGTAACTAAACATCGACTCCTGATGGCTCTCCACTCCTCGCATTCGGTGCCTCCTGGGCTCGTTTCGCCCAGATTCCCCCGAATCGATGTCAGCGTTGGTCCATCTCGGAGTTTTTCAGCAGCCTGCTAGTGCTACCATTTTCGACAAGGAGGGAATCACATGTCGGAGGACGACGGCTGGAAACCGGAGGTAGGAGCAGAACTGGATCGAATCATAGCGGTTTCCCGACACCTGCTGGAAGTGGATGAAGAAACGGCATCCGGCAAGCCGGCCCCCGGCAAGTGGTCACCAAAGGAAATCATTGGGCACCTGATCGACTCTGCCGCGAACAACCACCATCGTTTCGTCCGGCTCCAACACGAACAACAGTTGGAGTTTCCAGGCTACGAACAGGACGAATGGGTTCGGATTCAGCACTACAAGGATCGTGACTGGAAGGAACTGGTCATACTATGGGCGACATACAACCGGCACCTGCTCCATGTCATCCGCCATGTCGATCCGGCCTGCCTCGAGAGAACCTGGACCGTGGGGGAGGGAACCGACGAATCGCCCACCCTGCGGTTTTTGATGGAGGACTACTTCGATCACATGCGCCATCACCTTTCCCAGATCAAAGCGTTGATCCCCGATGCCAGTTTCGATAGCTGAGACGGAGAGGCCCGATGGACGGGGAATGGAATAACCACGGAGGCGCCGAGGCACGGAGAAGGATCTTTTATCAAGGGCAGTGTGTCCGTACCGACGAGAAGCTTTCACTCGCCTCACGCGTTCCTTCAGAGAACCAGAAACTCCGCGCCTCTGAGCCTCCGTGGTTTCTCAGTCCTTCGGTTTGAGAAGCGGTCAGGTTTCGAGGAGGGTCAGCAGGCGTTGCATTCTGTCGGGATCGCGCTCCAGGTCATGGAGCACTATGTTCCTGACGCTGTGCCAATCCCCACCGTCGTCGATGACATCCATGAATTCCGCGGCGTCGGCAGGCGAAGCGAACGTGTAGGCTTCAAAACGCATTCCCTCGATTCTCGCGACGCCGAACGTGCATCGAAAGTACCGATTGCGAAACTCGGCCCGCTCACGGGAAAGCATTGTGCCGTAGTCGTCCATGAAAATCTCTTCGACCGGCTCACTTCCTTCCTTCCCGATCCGGCGGAGTAGGTCATCCCACTTCATAGCTGTTTGAGCTGAGCATCGAGCGTGGCCGGGTCGGTGGCGGGCTGTTTGCAGGTGTAGTTCTCGCAGACGTAAGCGGTTGCCTTACCGTCAATCGCGGGCCGATCCCTGAGCAGCGCGATCCGTTCGGCGGCGCCGGCTGCGGCGACTGATCGGGGCAGATAGTATTTCCTGACGACCGGAAGGAACTCGTTCGGAGGACCGATCAGCGCGATTTCCTGCGAGGGGCCCACGATGAAGTCGACCGCGGCGAGCATTCGCCCGAGACCTGAGGGAAACTGCCGGACATAGTCGCCGACGCTCCGGCATATCTGCTCTGCCTTTTCCCGGTAGTCGGAGCGATCCAGCAGGGCCGCCAGCCGCGTCAGGACATCCGCCGCCACCGAGTTCCCCGATGGCGTCGCGTTGTCGAAGTATTCCTTGGTGCGGGCGATCAAGGCCTCGTGCTCGTTCGCTGTAAAATAAAACCCCCCGTGCTCACGGTCCCAGAACTGATCGATCATCCGATCGACCAATTCGACGGATCGATCCAACCAGCGCTCATCGAACGTGAGTTGATAGAGAGCCAGAAGCCCATCGGAGAGGTTGGCATAATCGTCCAGGTAGGCATTGAACCGGGGCGCGCCGTCTTTGAAGGAATGCAGCAGGCGGTGTCCATCCCACATCGTCGAAACCAGGAACTCGGCGTTCGTCTCTGCCACCGTCCGGTAGTCGTCCCGGTTCAGGTAAGCGGCCGCCTCGGCGTAGGCCCGCAACATCAGACCGTTCCAGTCGGTGAGGATCTTCTCGTCCCGGCCGGGCCGGGGCCGACCTTCGCGCCTCTCGAAGAGCTTTTGTCGTGCCGCGGCGATCGTTCGCTGCAACTCCGCCTCGGGCAGCCCCTCCAGATCCGCGAACTGCTTCGCGGGCCGTCGGATCTGCAGGATGTTCCGCTGCTCGAAGTTACCGGTCTCGGTCACGTCGAAAAAACGGGCCAGCAGTTCGCTGCTTTCACCTACGACTTCGCTGAATTCTTCCAGGTCCCAGACATAAAACTTCCCTTCGACTCCCTCGCTGTCAGCGTCCTGTGTAGAGTAGAAGCCGCCCCCGGCGTCGCGCATCTCGTTGGATACGAAATCGAGGGTCTCTTCCACGACACGCCTGTAGGTCTCTCGGCCCGTGATCCGATATCCGTCCAGGTAAGCGCGTACCAGGAGCGCGTTGTCGTAGAGCATCTTCTCGAAATGCGGAACCAGCCAGTGGTCATCGGTCGAATACCGGTGAAAGCCGCCTCCCACCTGGTCATAGATTCCCCCGAACGCCATTCTGTCCAGCGTCAGAGTGGACATCTCCAACGCCCGCTCGTGGGCGTTTCGAATGTGGTACCTGAAGAGAAAGTCGATCACCATGCTCGGCGGGAACTTGGGAGCCGAACCGAAACCTCCGTTACGGGAGTCAAAACGGGCCGCGATTTGACGGTACGACTCATCGAGCATTTCCAGATCGAGTCCGCCGTCCGCTGAGTCGCGCGTCGCCTGGGAGTTGATTCGTTCGATCACCGCACGCGCGTTGGACGAGATGTCGTCCCGCCGCTGGCGATACGCCTCCGAGATCGAGGCCAGAACTCTTCCGAACCCCGGTCTGCCGTACCGGTCGTCGGGAGGGAAATATGTTCCGCCGTAGAAGGGTTCCATCTCGGGAGTGAGGAACACGGTCAGAGGCCACCCTCCGCTCCCGGTCATCAGCTGCACGGCGCTCATGTAGATCTGGTCCAGATCCGGACGTTCCTCGCGGTCGACCTTTATGTTGACGAAATTGTCGTTCATCAACCTCGCGATTTCGGTGTTCTCGAAAGACTCGTGCTCCATGACGTGGCACCAGTGGCAGGCGGAATAACCAATGCTGAGCAAGATCGGCCTATCTTCGCTCCGGGCCTTTGCCAGTGCCTCATCACCCCACGGATACCAGTCCACGGGATTGTGGGCGTGCTGGAGCAGGTATGGACTCGTCTCGCGGGCGAGGTGGTTTTCGAATCGTGGTTTGTCCATATTAACGGGAACCGAGCGAACCGGGGTAGCAGGACACGGGCCGCTACGAACCGAGCGCCTGCTGGAGTTGTGCAGCCGTGATCGACCAGTGGGAGGCGTGCCATACGGCACGGGAGTCCTCGATCATGATGACTTGCGGCGATTCGTGCTGGACGCCCATCTCGAGAGCGATCGCGTCGGAAAGCCGTCGGTCTTCCACGACATCGACGACACCGCAGGCGAGGGAAGCGTTACCGGAAGCAAACTCTTCGAAGTCACGCAGCACGGCGTCGCTGACGCCACAACGCGTGCTGTGTTTGAAGACCAGGACCCGCTTCGACCTCGAACGCCTCAGGAACTCTTGCCAGTCCTCCCCGTCGCGAAGGCGAATCGGCGAAACCGCTCCGGATTGTTGGACGTCGTCAGGTTCGCTCCGGTCGAAGGTTTTCTTCGGTCGGTGGAACATCGGATGCCGCTCGGCTTTTTTTCTCTCCTCTCGTTCCTTACTATATCAAAGATGCGAAGGCCCGCCGTCGGGCTGATCCGGTAGACAGGAGGCGTGATTGCCCAGCAGAGAGATTACCGACGACCTTGAACTGCTCATGGGCGTGCTGCCCGCGAGCATCCGGGAATCCCTCGGTCGTGAGGCCGACCTGGGTGACCTGATTGAGGTCATCATGGATCTGGGACGCCGACCCGAGGCCCGCTTCCCTCGAGGATCGGTGCATCTGGGCGAAGATCCTGTCAAGCGGGAGCAGCTGGACCACGTGATCGGCCGCGTCGGCTCCTTTACGGATGACAATCGGGCCGGCATAGAACGCACCCTGCACCGGATTTCAGCGATGCGAAACAGGCGCGACGCTGTTGTTGGTCTCACGTGTCGAGTCGGCCGCGCGGTGTTCGGAACCGTGGAAATCCTACGCAACGTGATCGAGAGCGGGCAGAGTCTGTTGTTGCTGGGCCGTCCGGGAATCGGCAAGACGACTCTGCTCCGGGAGAGCGCTCGAGTTCTGTCCACTGAACTGGGAAAACGCGTGATCGTGGTCGACACATCGAACGAAATTGCCGGCGACGGAGACATACCGCATCCGGGAATCGGCAAAGCTCGCCGCATGCAGGTGCCCAGCCCCGACCAGCAGCATGCCGTGATGATCGAAGCGGTCGAGAACCACATGCCCGAAGTCATCGTCATCGATGAGATCGGTACCGAGGCCGAGGCGCTGGCGGCGCGAACCATCGCGGAACGCGGAGTGCAGTTGATCGCCACGGCCCACGGAAACTCGCTGGACAACCTCCTGATGAACCCGACGCTGTCGGATTTGCTTGGAGGGATCCATGCCGTCACTCTGGGCGACGAGGAGGCGCGACGCCGCCGGACCCAGAAAACGGTGCTCGAGCGCAAGGCGCCACCGACCTTCGACACGCTCGTCGAAATAAGGACCAGGGATCGCTTCTGTGTCTACCACGACACTGCTTCCGTTGTGGATGCATTCCTGAGAGGCAAGTCGATTCGTCCGGAGATCCGCATTCGTGGTCCGGAAGGCTACGAGATCGTCGAGGACGACCGAACGTCCGAAGCAGCGATCGAGGAAGAGATCCAAACAGCCGGCAAGCGCGGCGGAAACTCGGGTACGCGGGCTCGCCGCACAAGGACTCTCCGTATTCTCCCGTACGGAGTCAGCCGAGACCGCCTTCTTCGTGGTATCGACGAGCTGAAAGTGCCGGCGACGATCACGAGGACGGCTAAGGACGCCAACCTCGTCCTGACGCTCAAGGCGCACGAAAAGCGGCAGCCCCGAACACTCCGGGAGTTGGAAGAGCGTGGCCTGGAAGTCGCCGTGATCCGGAGCAACACACTCAGCCAGATCAAGGGTTACCTTAGTGAAGCGTTCGGTCTGGAGCCGCACAAGAATGTCGAGGAAGAGGCACTGCGTGAGGCGCAGGAAGGCGTCGATCGTGTGATGTCCTACGGCAAGCCGGTCGAACTTGCACCGCAGGCCTCAGAAATCCGCCGCCTGCAGCACATGCTGGTCGAGGAAATGGGCCTGGGGTCCTACAGCCGCGGCGAAATGCCCTGGCGCCGCGTCATCGTCCTCCCAACCCGCGGTTAGTTCTCCTGATTTTTTCACCGCAAAGACGTAAAGAAATACTACTCCCCTTGGATCACAGAGAGCGGTGGAGGCGCCGCGTAGGCTAGGAAGGCGAAGCGAGGGCGCCGCAGGCGTATGAAGAATACGTCGAGGACGACTGAGCGAGCCTGACAACGCATACGCGGATGCATCCGCCGCTCGATGGGCTATCTAGCACAGGTTTCGGCGCGTCCCCCGTCGATCGAGTAGGTGGCGCCGGTTATCCAGCCTGCTTTGTCCGAAGCCAGGTACAGGATCAGGTCGGCGATCTCCTCGGGTTGACCGATCCTGCCGATGGGGTGGGTGTCCTTGCTGTATTCCACGAAGGCCTCGTAGGATTCCCGTTCCATTCCGGAATTCAAGTGCAGGTTCGTGCGGACGACCCCAGGGTTGACGGCATTGACGCGAACGCCTTCGGAAGCAAGTTCGAGTGCGGCGCATCGGGTCAATTGGTCGACGGCTGCCTTGCTCACGCAGTAGGCCAGCACCCCCGGGAAGGCCCTGAGCCCCGTCACGCTGGACACGTTTACGATGTTGCCCTTTTTTTCGATGATCGAGGGCAGGCACAGCCGCATCAGGTGAAGCACCGAGCGGACGTTGATCGCCATCATCTCGTCGTATTCCGCCAGAGTCAGCTTCTCGATGCTTCCCAGTGAGATGATACCGGCTGCGTTGACAAGGATGTCGGTGCCGCCGAACTCTTTGCCGACATCGTCGATCAGCGCGACGGTTGCGTCTTCCGACGTCAAGTCGACCTGATGAGTGTGGATGTGTTCCGAGAGAGCCTTCAGGTCCCCCAGCGCGTCTGGCCGCCGCCCGGCTGCCACGACCCGCGCGCCGTCGGCAGCGAACGCCAGGGCTGTGGCACGCCCGATACCGCTTGTCGCCCCGGTCACGACGACGACTTTGCCTTGGAACTCCATCAATTTTCTGTGAACGTCAGGTCCAGTGCCCAGAGCTCGGTTTTTTCTATTTCCACCGATGACACGAGCCAGGTTCCGGCTGGGTGGTCGTCGAACCAGGGGAAGATGCGTCCGGCGACGTCTTCGGTGTTGCCCTCGGAAGTCCGTATCGTGCCGCTCGCAAAAAACGCCGGTTGACTCCGGCTCCACACTCCCGATATCGGGTTTGGTGCGACGGCAATCTCCTGCGGTTCGGTCCCGTCCATGCTCGCCGTCCAGAGGCTACCCTGGTGCCAGTACAGGATTGCCGTGCCGTCCGGGGAGTATCGTGGACCGTAACCGCCGCCGTTCAACTTCAGGCGCTTTCCGCCGGAGGAAGGAATGCTCCATAGCGCCAGCGGGCCGCCACGCTCGGAGGCAAAGACGATCGATCGACCGTCGGGAGACCAGTCCGCCGCTGTGTCGATTTCGGCTGCATCTGTAAGTCTTTCGGGTATGCCGGTTCGGACGTCGACCTTCCAGATGTCCTTGTTGCCGTCCAGATCGGTCCGGGAATAGACGATCTGGTTCCCGTTCGGCGAAAAGCGTGGCTGCCGCCCAAGTGCCAGGTATTGAGGGTTTTGGCCATCGATCGAGGCGAGCCAGAGCTCGAAGCGGCCCTCATCTTCAACACAGTACACCACCGACAGGCCGTCGGGTGAGACGGACGGTTCGAATTCCAGGTAATCGGTCCCGATGATCGGCGTGCCTTCCGCAGTGGCGATGTCGGAGTCGATGAAATGGCGGGGAAGAACAACGCGTTCGCCCGAGACTGCAATACCCAGGGGCTCCAGTGCCAGACCCATCATGGGTGAGGTGATCGGCAGCAGCGTGTTCTCGTTCAGGTCGATGTACCACACGGCCAGTCCCCCCGCACGATCGGTCAGGTAGACCAAGTGCTGGTTGTCCAGCACCCAGTCCACAGCGGTCGGGTTTTCCGCGTTGCGGTCGGCGATCACCGGCGTGGCTTCGAGCGTCTCGAGATCCACTTGCCACACCTCCCCTCGGAGGTTCAGCATGGACTTGATGAACACGAGCGCGGTCCCATCTGGAGAGAATCGCGGTGACCGGATCGTCACGTCCTCGTTGGGATCGGCGGAAACTACCGCGTCAGAGTCCCTCCCATCTACGGTCGCGACCCAGAGAGCCCGATTCCGGACGAACACAATCCGATCGTCGGAGGACCAGCTCAGCTCGGTCGCATCCGACAGAAACGGCGACGTCCGACCGTCGTCGGGACGGACCTCGTATGTATCGCCGCCTCTGGAGAAGGTGATCCGTTCACCGTCGGGTGTCCAGTCCGGAGCGGACTCCGGTTCCGGAGTGTCGGTGATCTGCTGCTGTGCGCCGTCGGCGTTGTTGACGAACCAGAGGTTGCCCGAAGAGATCACGGCATACCGCACCCCGTCCGGGGCGATCGCGAGGTCGGTTTCGATGCCGGTGACATCGAGGAGGGCAGACACCTCCGGAGCATCCAGCGACCGGCGGACCGGGCCCGTCATGGTGAGAACGAAAACCGCCGCCCCGATCAGGACGCTCGCAACGACGAGGGGGATTACCGGGATCCGCATAACTCGAAATAATAGCACGGATTACGGGCCGTCCCGGGTTGCCGCTAGTGACCTGTAACAGTGCTATCGGTACCGGCGAACCCATCGGCGATGGTGCCGATAGCACTGTTACAGGCCACTAAGCGCTCGGCGCCTCCCAAAACAGGCGCTCCGTCCTCGGCAACGGATTTCAAGTGGTCCGTCGGTCGACATTTAGTTAAGCTATTCGCTGGTGAGGTTTTTTGATTTCCTCCGTCTAACTTGGGAGCAAAGGATAGTCCTGCCTGGATAGGCAGGGTTGAGAGTTGGATTGAGGTTTATCATAAAATGGCCAAACGTATTAGAGAATCAAGGGTTTATAGCCAACCTACGATGTGCCTGCAGTGCCATCTGGTGGTTGGAATGTCCCATGGACCGGACGCCGACGCCCGCAAGGGCGCCTGGGAATGTCCGAATTGTGGGCACAAATACCCGTTTGCGCACTGGAAAATAAAGAAACAGAACAGGGGCAAAACGAAGGCGGCATAAGGGATTTCAGGTACGAGTGGTTCGATCTATTCGTAAACTATTCGAATCACGGACTTTATTGTTTTAGCGGCGTTGCGGACGCCGTCCCACCTCAGAAGTCTACGAGTCACGCGCCCCCTTTTGATGCCGATGTGAGTCTTTGGCAACGGAGGGGCGATTCCTCCATAGGCAATGGTTGTCGATAGATTTGAGGTTGCGTGGAACCCTCCGCGAAGCGGCTGACCATCACAATCGGAATCCTGGTCGGGATGTTTCTGGCTGCCCTGGAAGCGACCGTCGTGGGCACCGCTATGCCCACGGTCGTGGCTTCGCTCGGAGGCCTGGAAATCTACAGCTGGGTGTTTTCTGCCTACCTGCTGAGCTCTACCGTAACGGTTCCCGCGTGGGGCAAACTGTCCGACCTCTACGGACGACGTCCCTTTTACCTGCTGGCGATAGCGATCTTCCTGCTGGGCTCGATCCTGTCGGGACAGGCGCAGTCGATGTCGCAGTTGATCGCTTTCCGCGTGGTGCAGGGTTTGGGGGCGGGCGGACTCTTGCCTCTGGCGATGACGATCATCGCCGAGTTGTACACTCCGGTGGAGCGTGCCCGAGTCCAGGGTTATTTCAGCGGAGTCTGGGGGCTGGCGAGTATTTTGGGTCCTCTGCTAGGCGGGATCATCACCGATCAACTCAGCTGGCGTTGGGTCTTCTACCTGAACATCCCGTTCGGACTCGTGGCGGGTCTGATCATCGGGACCCAACTCGTCGAAGACCGCTCTCACCTGCGGGCGCGAAAAATCGATGTATCGGGAATCCTGTTGTTCACGTCATCGATCACGCTCATGATGCTGCTCCTGTTGCGGAGCGCCCAGTCGTTCGACCTGTCGTCACCCCCAAACCTCTTGTTGCTCGCGGGATCGCTCGCTTTGATGGCGCTGTTCGTCAGCGCGGAGAGGGCCGCCAAAGAACCGCTCATTCCAGTCGAACTGTTTCGCAACCGTGTTTTCACAGGATCGTCGATCAACGGGTTTCTTGCCGGTATGTCGATGTTCGGCCTGATCTCGTTCGTTCCCCTCTACATTCAGGGTGTGTCGGGAACCGGGGCGACCGAGGCCGGATCCGTACTGACTCCCCTGCTCATGGGTTGGGTGATCTTCTCGTTTCTTGGAGCCCGGATGCTGTTGAGGGTCACGTTCCGGTGGACGATGCTGTCGGGCATGGTGTTGATGGTTCTGGGATTCGTGCTGCTCGACTTGATGGACGGGTCCACATCCCGCTTCATGATCCTACGGAATGTCGGCCTGATCGGTGCCGGAATGGGTCTCGTGATGATTACCGGCCTGATTGCCGTCCAGTCTTCGGTGAGCCGTGAACAGCTCGGAATCGCAACATCCACGGCACAATTCTTCCGGAGCATCGGCGGCGCAATCGGAGTGGCGGTGATGGGGACCGTCATGACTCAGCGCATGAATGCCGAAATGTTGCTTCTGGGATCGGACACCGTTGCGGGAGCCGATCTGAGCGGTCTGGAGCAACTTGTTCAGAACCCGAGCGCATTCCTCCAACCGGCCACCCGCGAACTCATCGCCCCGGCATTGGTCGGGACATTCCAGTCGATGCTGGCACAGGCCTTACATTCGACCTTTGTCGTCGGAACCGTGGTCAGCGTCCTCGCGTTGTTGTCGGTCGCGCTGATGCCTTCCGTCCGGCTGACCCGGACGGTGGACCGATGAAGCTGCCGGAGAGTTTCTATTCCCGGCCGGCTGTCGATGTCGCCGTCGACCTGATCGGAAAAGTCCTGGTTCGTCGGGTCGGTCGAACCCGGATGGCGGGGATCATCGTCGAGACCGAGGCCTACGCCGGGCCCCACGACCTGGCCTGTCACGCCTCGAAAGGGAAGACCCCTCGAACGTCCGTTATGTTCGGGCCTCCGGGACGGGCTTATGTCTACATGATCTACGGAGTCTACTACTGCCTCAACGCCGTCACTGGAAGGACCGGATATCCCGCCGCCGTTCTGGTCCGGGCGATCGAACCCCTGGACGGAATCCGGGCGATGAAACGGCGCCGGCCCAAGGCGGCGCGGGACGTCGACATCGGTAGCGGACCGGGCAAACTGTGTCAGGCTATGTCGATCGATCGTGGCTTGAATACGGTCAACCTCGGGGGTCGAAGCCTCTGGATCGAGAATCACGACATGGATCCGGGTCCGGTCGCCGCCGGTCCGCGCATCGGCGTGGATTATGCCGGAGAGTATCGCGACAAGCCGTGGCGCTTCTTTGTCCCCGACAACCCGCACATTTCGCGCCACCGGCTCAATTCCGAGGGCCGGCCAATAGTTGCAGGATTCGGGTCTTAATGCAGAGAAACCAACGAACAGGCCGCTCTCTCGCGGCGTCCGTTTATGGGATGGTGATTTCATGAGCCGATTCAGCAGAATTTTGTTGTGTGTTGTCGTCAGCATGGGGATGGCGGGCCAGGTCTCGGAGGCTGCGTTTCCCGACTATCTGGATCTTTACCGTGAGGACCCGTTCCGCCGGGCGGATGTGGATGGCTGCAACGTGTGTCACATCTCTCCGAGCGGGGGCGGCGCGCACAACTCATTCGGTATCGCTTTCTTCGACGCGGGCGAGCGCATCACACCGATGATGCGGGCCGACTACCCCGATCGATTCGACTATCCTACGCCCAGTATCGGGGACATGGTCGTTCATTTTGCCGATCCGGAAAACAACAAGGTCGTGATCGAACTTGCCGGCACGAAGTACCTCGTCGACCTGGAATCGCGGAGTATTCCCGGACTGGCGCCGGAGGCGCCAACTGAAGAGCCCCCTCCCTCTGAGGAAGCCCCTTCCGCGTCGTTCACCAGTGCCGGCGACGAGATACCAGTCGATGAGTACGCCTACGAAGGAGCGTTCTTCGGATCCCGCATCGTCAACCTGCCCAACGCCAAGCCGATGGAGCGCGGAGGAGTGGAGTTTCTGGTCGGCCACCGCTTCAGAGGCGCGATCTTCAACAGAGACTCGCCGAGAAACCTTTTCGGGTTCGACACCGGCGCGATCGTGACGTTCGGGGTTCAGGTCGGACTGACGGATTGGATGAGTGTTCAGGTGTTGCGCAGCGCCGAAGGACCCCGGACGATCGAGCTGAGTTCGGCCCTCCAGTTCTCGCGGCAGGGCGAATCGGCTCCGCTGTCGACCCAACTGCGGGTCGGCGTCGAAGGAAGACAGAACTTCACGGAGCGTTTCGCGCCGTTCGTGCAGTTTGTTTCCACCCGCAGTTTTGGAGACCGGTTCTCGCTGGCCGTCGCGCCCAGCATCGCTTTCAACACGCGGAACGAGGATTCTCCTTTCCCGCCGTCGTTGCTGTTCGGGGAGGAGTTCGACTATACCGCTGCCCTTGGGTTGGGAGCCGGTCTGCGGCTGACTCCGACCGTATCCCTCATCGGCGAGTACATCCCCCGACTCAAGGGTTTCACGGGGGAGCTGTTCGACCGGCCCGCCGTGTCGTTCGGCGTGCAGAAGTCGACGTTCCGGCACACGTTCGAGCTGGTATTCTCGACCGCGCGGCCAATGACGACGGCCCAGTACACCGTGAACGGAACCGACGCGTTCAAGATTGGCTTCAATATTTACCGCCGGCTTCGATAATCATCTGTCGACGGCTGGGATAGTCTGTAGGATCTCTCGAGTCGAAGCGGTCTCGGACTGGGACGGGCTGACGCCGATCCACAGTATCGTTCCCCGTGCGTCGATGAAAAAGACGGCCGGGTGCGCGATTCTGAATGCGTCGACGCCGAACATGTTGTAGACACCGTAGGCCTTGGTGACTTCCCGCTGCTCGTCGAAAAGGATCGGAAACGGATAGTCGTGTGAGGCGACAAATTTTCGTCCGCCGAACGCACCCTGAGTCTTCTGGGCAGATATGAAAGCGACCCGGATCCCCCGTGTTTCGAATTCCTCCCAGTCTGTCTCGAACTGAGACAGTTGCCGGCGGCAGTTGGGTCACCAGGTGCCGCGCAGGAAGACGATCAGCAACGCCTTGCCACCCAGCTCCGAGGATGAGACCGTGGTGCCGTCTGCGGTCGTTAGCTCGAAGGCGGGGGCGACGTCTCCCACACGCAGCTTGTCGGAATGGTCCTTCAGCATGGAAAGAGTTTACATGGAAGGGCAAGCGGCAGGCGGTAGGATAGCCTACGCGGTGCTGCACGGCTGCTACGACAAACAAGGGCGCTCAGACGGAGCATCCTTCTTTTTGAATGCTTGGTACTACTAGTTAACGCCCGGGCCCAGAAGGGGAGCCTGGGAAGCGCTCGCGGCGTCTGGCTCCTGGGCCTGAGTTACTTGACGGATCACGACCGCGCCACCAGCAGCTGTCCCGGCTGCCACGGCCGCGGTCGCGACTGCCGATACCGTCGAGGTGGCCGCGCCAGCTGCCGCGCCTGCTGCGCCGCCCGCCGCACCGGCGGCCCCACCTCCTGCACCTGCCGCGCCGCCGCCGGCCCCACCGGCCGCGCCACCACCGCCACCGGCCGCGCCACCGCCTCCGGCACCACCGCCTCCGGCGCCGGCACCACCGCCTCCGGCACCTCCAGCACCTCCGACACCGCTTCCGACGGCAGCTTGTATGGCTGGGGCCACCAGGGCGGTGATCACCCCCAAGCCCACTCCCCGGATCGCGATGACCTGCTGCCCGCCAGTGATCGTCGCGCTCTGCCCGGTGATGTTCTCGGTGATCTGCTGGAGGCCCTCATTCAGCTGGTGGGTGCTCTGAGTATCGTTCGGGACGAGCTGCTTTCCTTCGGTTCCTCGAATCGCAGCGACCGCGGTTGGAGTCGTCAGTTCGGTTTCGGTCCCGGCGACTTCCTGGATGTCAAAAAACAAGCTTCCCAACGTCTGACCGATCCGGCGCAGGATCCCGGTCGGTTGCTGTTCCTCCTCGATGACGACCGTCGTTCCGACGTCCAGATTGATCAGGCTCTGGTCGGTGAAACGGATATCGGCACGGCCCTGAAGCGTGGCCACCGTGTCCCCGCTGAAGAGCGGGAGGCCGGGGTTCTCCACGCGGTTGGTGAGCGTTGTGTTGACCCGCGTCAGCCGCACGTCGCCTTCGACGGCTTCGAACTGGGCGATCTGACTCCCGGCCTGCGGCGGCGTGAAGGTCGCTTCGGCGACCGGAATCGACACCGTGGGCACGAGCGATGCGATGAGGACTTCGCCCGCTTCGACCTTGCGACTTGCTCCGTACTCCTGACGCTCCAGTACGCTGAGAAGCCCCTTTCTGCTCTCGACCCGATCCTCGTCTTCGGGCACGGCTAGAATCTCTCCGGAAACGTTCTCTCTTTCCGGTCCCGGCCGCACCGCGAGTTGCGGCGTAATGATTTCAAACTCCGTACCCGCCGGAAAATTGAAATCGAGGGCGCCGGCTCTCAGGATCAATCTCAACGGTTGCGCGCTGACGATCTCGAGATCTGTCGAGGGCCGCAACTCCAGACGGCCCTTTCCCAACCGAACCACGCCCCCTCCGTCTCCATGTGTCCGGATCGAATCCCCCTCGAAGAGAGTCGTTTCACTGGACAGAGGTCGGCCGGACCGTTCAACTCTGCCGAACAGCAGGATGTCTCCGACCGGAGCTGACGTTGCCGCCGAAGCCACGTGGGGACACAACATCAGACCTAACAGCGCGATTCCCGGCGCCATGCGCTTTGGCCACGTCGGTCGATTGAGATTCATGTTTTCCTTCTGCGGAAACTTACTTCTCGTCGAACTTGTACACGGGATCGAAAGCCCTCGTCGCGCCCGCGTATTCAGTCCGCATCTTCTCGATCCTGGACTTCATCATCTTTGACGGTCCGTCGCCGGGTCGGAGTGCCAGGACGTGATCGAACGCCTTGTCGGCGCCGTCGAAGTCTCCCTGCTGGTACAGTTCCAGTGCGTGCTCGAATATCGTCCTGATCTCTTCCCAGGACGGATCCACGAGCAGATCAGCCGAGCCCTGGCGCCGATCGCCACGTCGCCGCTCGCCGTGGACAGCCAGGACGTACGCTCCCTTCAGTTTCTTCCAGGTCGTTTCTTCGCCCCGCCGGTCCGAGCCGCGGTGCTCCGTTTCCGGCTGCTTCAGACCCAGCGGTTCGTAGATCGTCACTGCCTGGGTCTTGCCTTTGACCTTAACGCGGTCCAGTTCCCGGCAGAATATCCGATCTTTAACACCTTCATACGTCGTGTCCGTGATCAGGATGTTCGTACCGTAAAACTTGTTCAGGCCCTCGAGCCGTGAACCCAGGTTCACGTCGTCGCCCATCACAGTGTAGCTGAACCGATGCTGAGAACCCATGTTCCCGACGACCATCTCGCCGGTGTTGAGGCCGATTCCGATGTCGAAACGGTGTCCGCCCGGCAATTTGACCGTCTCCTGCATCTCGCGTACGACCTTCATCATCTCCAGCGCAGCGATTGTCGACCGCAACGCATGATGCTTGGTCTCGATCGGGTGGCCCCAGAAGCACATCACCGCGTCGCCGATGAGTTTGTCCAGCGTGCCCTGGTACTTGAAGATGATTTCGGTCATCTGGTCGAAGTACGTGTTCAGGAAGCCGACCAGTTCCTGCGGCGTCATCTTTTCGGAAAACGTGCTGAATCCACGAATGTCGGAGAAGAGCACCGTCAGTGCGTGCTTCTCGCCGCCCAGCTGCAGTTTTTCCGGTTGGTCGATCACCTGGTCGATGACGGCCTGGTCGAGGTAGTGGGAGAACACCTGCTTCGTCCGTTTCTTTTCCCTTTCTTCCGTAAGGTATTTGTAGGAGATCAGCGAGCCGCTCGTCGTGACCAGTGCCAGTCCTGGGTACACATAGCTCAGGACCCATGAAAACTGGAGGAAGATCCAGACGTTGAAGAAAGTGAACAGGACCAGGCCCGCCGCCGTGTACAGGATGCTCCGGGTCGCCCCCATCTTCGGCAAGTAAAACGCGACGACCAGTCCAAAGAGGAGGATCAGGGCGATATCGATCATGGCCGTCATCGCATTGCGCACCAGGTACCGCTGATGGAGGATGTTGTCGATCACATTCGCGTGGAGTTCAGCGCCTGGCAGCACCGGATCGAACGAAGTCGGGACGACGTCACCGAGCCCGATTGCCGGTGCTCCGAAAATAACAATCTTGTCGCGCAGGACTTCGGGGTCGATCCTCCGTTCCATCACATCGACCATCGAGATCGTTTCGTGAGTCCCCCCCGGTCCGTTGTAGTTGACCATGAACCGGCCGAACCGGTCGGTCGGAACGACATAATCCCCGACCTGAACCTGGGCAAAGCGGTCGTCCTGCATCGTCACCGTCACCGAAGGGGCCCCGAGGTAGCCCTTCAGCAGCTGCAGGTCGAGCGACGGCTACAGCCGACCGCCCCACTCGATGAACTGCGGCTGGTATCGCAGGAAGCCTTCGGTATCCGCATGGAAGTTGACGAATCCGAACGACCAGGCCGCCCGGCTCAGGATTGCGATGGGCAGCGAGAGGTTTGCCCCTCGTACCCGTATTCCTCCTGTGCCCGATCCCCTTTGTCGAACCGCTGGATACACCTGCTTCTCGATCACGAGTTCCTGTAGCTCGGGCGTCAGCTCATCGCGCTCGCCTCGTTCGCCTGTTGTCGCTTCCAGGTCGAGGTAAACGCCCATGACCACGTTGCCGGCTCGTTCGATCGCTTCGGCGAAGAGGCGGTCGTTCTCTTCACTGCTGATGTCTGCTTCCGAATAGAGAACATCGAAACCGATTACCCGGGCGCCTGCATCGGCGATGGCGTTTATCAACCGAGCCGGCACGGATCGGATCATGGTGCGGGCGGAACCGCCCATTTCATTCAGGCTGCGCTCGTCGATGGCGACAATGACAACTTCGTCTCCGGGGGCCTGCTCTCCGCGCAGCCGGAACTTCGTGTCCAGCCAGCGCATGTCCAGGCTGGTCAAGAAGTCCGAGCCAGTCCAGTCGAGCCGGTTCACAGACAGGACGACGAACAGGAAGGTGATGACGATAGCCAGGATTGTGGGGATACGGCGCTTCATTTTCGACGGACCCGCATCGGGGCGGCGAAGCCGCCCCGGACTGAGCGTTATATGGCGGCAATGTACGTTAAAGGCGGGGTACGGTCAAGGCTTGTTATACTTTTTCCAACGGGGCCATAAATCCTTGTTGTTCTATGAGTCAAAGGGATTGGGACCCGCACGCGGGAACCTCCGTTATGGAAACTGGACCAGGTGTTTTGCTGACTGCCGCGCTCGAGACGAAACTGCGGGAAATCCCGGCCGGACCGGGGGTCTACTTGTACAAGGATACCCTCGGAGACATCATCTACGTCGGCAAGGCCAAGTCTTTGCGAAATAGGGTGCGGAGCTACTTCCAGGAGTCCCGGAGCCTGGACGAGCGGAAGGACCAGATGATGGCTGCCATTGCCGACGTCGAGTTCATAGTGACCGACACGGAAGGAGAAGCGCTTGCGCTCGAAAACAACCTCATCAAGCAGAACAAGCCGAAGTACAACGTCCTGCTTCGCGACGACAAGACATATCCCTACATCAAGCTCACCGTCAACGAGCCCTACCCCAAGGCTTTGATTACGCGGCGGGTCCGCAAGGACGGGGCGCTGTATTTCGGGCCGTTCTTCCCGGGTGGTCTCGCGAGAAAGACGCTGCGCCTGGTCGAACGTCACTTCCTGATCCGCAACTGCAACATCCGCATCGACGGGAAACGTCCCAGGCCATGCCTGCAGTACTACATCAACCGGTGTCTCGGACCATGCGTGGGCGAACTAGCCAGTCGAGAAAAGTATGCGGATGCGGTGAGCGACGTCCAGATGTTTCTCGAAGGGAAAGGCCGGGAACTTGTCCTCAGGTTGGAGCGGAAAATGGAAGAGGCCGCCCGCTCCCAGCAGTACGAGGCCGCGGCCCACTACAGGGACGCCATCCGGACGATCGAACAGATCACGGAACGACAGAAGATGGCGTCGGTCGGGTTCGACGATATCGACATCTTCGGGTATCAACAGGATGGTCCCCTCGTCGCTGTTTCCGCGTTTCACATGCGTGGTGGGCGGGTCGTCAACAAGAAGGAGCTTTTCTGGGAGGACCAAGACGGGTTCGAGCCCGAAGAGTTCTTTGGTTCCCTGTTGAAACTCTTTTACGTGGATGCTCCTTTCATTCCGCTGGAGATCCACGTCCCGGTCGCCTTCGAGGACCAGGAGTTGCTCGCTGGCTGGCTCTCGGAACGCAAGGGACGCAAGGTCGAGATCCGTACGCCACAGAGGGGCGGCAAGCGCGAGATGATCGACTTGGTCCACCGCAATGCCGGTCTCTCTTTCGATCAGCGCTTTCGGGCGACGACACCGTCGGCCGCCACTATCGCCAGGGAGGTGGAAGAGGCTCTCGACCTGGAGAAAACGCCGCGCAGGATCGAGGCGTTCGACATCTCGAATCTGGGCGGCAGCGATATCGTTGCGTCGATGGTGGTATGGCGGGAGGGCGGTCTCAAGAAGGCCGAGTACCGGCGCTATATCGTCCGCTCCGTGTCTGGTCAACCGGACGACTTCAAGAGCATGAAGGAGGTCGTCGGCCGTCGCTATCGGCGCCTGACCGAAGAGAAAAAGCGCATGCCCGACCTGATCCTGATCGACGGCGGCCTGGGTCAGTTGCATGCCGCGCAGGCTGCCCTGGACGAGTTGAACATCGTCGATCAACCGCTGGCGAGCATCGCGAAGCGGGAAGAACTCATCTACATCGCCGGCCGCGAAGACGAACCCGTCATTCTCGATCGGCGCTCGCCGATCCTCCGCCTCATCCAGCAGATAAGAGATGAAAGCCACCGGTTCGCGATCAGTTTCCACCGGGAAAGAAGGCAGAAGCGGCAGCGGGCCACCGAACTGTCCGAAATCCCAGGTGTCGGGCCTCGTACAATTCGAAAGCTGTTGAACAACTTTGGTTCTCTCAAGAAAGTCCGAGAAGCGACCCAAGACGAGTTACGAACCGTTGCGAACCGTCCTCAGGCCGAATCGATCTGGAAGCACTTTCATCCCTCCGAAGCGCTGAACCGGGACGACTAGCACTGTTACAGGCCACTAGGAGTCTGCGCGGCAGAAGAAACCCGGCACTACATGTCGATGCTAAGTGCTGCGCACACACACTATGCTGTGGTCACAATGACCCAAAATCGTTCTACCGCGCAGACTCCTAGCGCAGACTCCGGATTATTCATGAATTGTCTACTGCAGCGGCGGATACACTCGCAGATACGGCGTTACGCTAACGGGCCGTCCTCGGCATTGATCCAGACACGCCGTCCTCGCGCGCCTTGTCTCTGCGGCGTCTCCACCGCTTCGCGACGACAACCACGAATAATCCGGGCTGGTGAGCGCTTGGTTCAGCCGTTGGTACACGTGTTACTATAGACTTACAGAAGGAGGTCGACATGAGCGACTCTAGCGACAAATTCCTCTATTTCCTGGTCGGAGCCAGCATCGGTAGCGTGGTTGCGCTGCTGTTCGCGCCGAAATCGGGTCGGGAGACCCGGGACGAAATCACCAAGCGCGCTCAGGAGAGCCGTGAGTATCTGAATCGCAAGGTTGACGACGGCCGGAACTTCGTTGAAGAAGGCGGTCGGCGGGTCAGCAGCGAGGTGAGCGCTCAGGAGAGCCTTCTCTGGTCGATCGGGGCAAGGAAGAGGTCGGCACGTTGATCGACAAGGGCAAGGAAGAGGTCGGCACGTTGATCGACAAGGGCAAAGACGTGGTCCAGCAGCAGAAGGGACAGTTCGCCGCGGCGTTTGAAGCCGGGAAGGAAGCCTATCTCAACGAGAAGGACGCGGACTGATCGGAGGCAATCTTGGAAGGTTTGCTGACTCTATTCGTAGCTCTGACCGCCGTGGCCGTCATGATCCAGGCCGGTGTCCTGGTGAGCATCTACATCCTGTCTCGCAGAGTCGGCGGGCAGATCGAGTTGACTCTTGCACAGCTACGGGAACTGATGCCGCCGCTGAAGACGGTCACGGAGAACCTGAAGACCGTGTCTGAAGACGCCGTCGAGATCGGCGGCGCTGCTCGTGAGCAGTTTCATCGGGTCGAGAACATGATCGGGGAAACCGGAGAGGCTCTCCAGACCCAGTTGGAGAAAGTGGACAAGATGAGTCGCGATGTCACCGACCGCGTCAACGAGACCGTCGATGTCGTTCAGGACTCGATTATCCGGCCAGTCCGCGAAGTCGGGGCACTGGCCCGCGGCCTGACGCGTGGTTTCGAAGTCTTCATGAATCGCAAGGGCCGCAATACCGTCGATCAGGCACACCAGGACGAAGAGCTTTTCATCTAAAAGGATTTGGGGACAGGGCAGGGCCCTGTCCCCATACCGCTTTCCGGACAGTTCGTGGGCTACTTGCCCTCCTCCTCACGTGTAGCGATCCTGTCAATATGTCCGAAACCGATCAGATCGAAATACCCCTTTTTCCACTCGCCAACGTCGTTTTCTTTCCGAGCGTGATGCTTCCTCTTCACATCTTCGAGGAGCGATACAAGAAGATGATTAACGGATGCATCGACGACGACGCCCCGTTCGGGCTTGTTCTGCTCAACGGCGAGGAAGAGAGCCCGTCCACTATCCAGAAAGTGGGAGTGCTGGCTCGCGTCGCCCAGATCGAACGGCTTGACGAAGGGCGGATGAACATCCTGACCGAGGGACAGGCGCGTTTTCGCGTGATCCGGTTCAACGGTCATGAACCCTTCTGGCGGGCGACCATTGAACTGCTGGACGATCTGCCCGAATTGGATTCGGCACTGGAAACCTTGAGCCGCGAAGTCGGCGACCTTTACATGGAGGCATACCGGAAGGGGCTGGCACTGACCGGCGAACGCGCGGGCAAACTGGAGTTGCCGGAATCGGCCGCCGATCTTTCGTTCATGGTGAGCTACGTGCTCGATATGGATATGGAAGAAAAGCAACGCCTGTTGGAGATGACGTCCACCCGGGAACGACTCAGCTCACTCGTCACCTACCTGAGACATGCCAACGAACGGCTCGAACAGCAGATCCACCAGAGAAAGATTGTCGAAACGGCCCGGGGGAACGGAGATTTAGGCAGACCGGGGGGAGGATAGCCTTCTGAGATATGGAGGGTGAATCAACACCCGGGGACAGGGCGAGCCCTGTCCCCCTCACATGGTTTCGGTCCCGGCACGTTTCGCTACACGACCATCGCGTTTAGCGAACGGTCCGCTGAATCGCGACAGCGGGACGGGGCTCGGCCCCTACCCTCTTTTGGTAGCGGACACTACGCTAAACGAACCGTTCGTGTAGCCGAATGTATCGCGAAAGGAACAACGTGAGGGGGACGGGGGTATAGCCCCGTCCCCGGGTGTTTCGGTTCTCGAAATGTTCGCGAGCCCCGCTCTTCGCTCAGCGAAGAGGTTCGCCAGCACCTAATCTTTCGCCGCGATCATCGCGATCTCGATCAACCCGGAAGCAGACATCAGGTCCGTTCCGACGGTTGCTCGAGGCGGCGGAGCTACGGCCATCATTTCCCTGTACACCTCGTTCATCGCGCCAAAGTTTCGGACGTCCGTCAGGAACACGCTCGAGTTGACGATGTCACCGAGGTCCATGCCGGATTCACCCAGGACGGTCTGAACCTGTTCGAGCACCGCTCGTGTCTGGCCGGCGATGTCACCTCGCAAGTTTCGGCCGCCTCTGACGAATCCGGACAGGAACACCGTGTTGCCTACCTGGATGCCGGGGCTCAGGGTCCTGCTGTTACCGCCGCCCAGGCGCTTCTTCTCGCCTTTCACACCCCAGAGCATGATTTCGACTTTCATGTCGGGATTCATCAGTCGGGTCCGGACGGTCGCGCGCGTCGGCGGGGTATCGCCGAAATAGGTCTGGTAGACCTCGTTCATTCCCCTGAAGTCCCGTGCGTCGGTCAGAAACACGCTGCTGACCGTCATATCCGACATCGAGAATCCGGCCGCCTGGACGAACGCCCGGGCGTTGTCCAGAACCTGTTGTGTCTGCGTCTGGATATCTCCGGGAACGACTTCACCGGTCGCGATGTCCTGCGACACCAGGCCCGCCACGAACAGGTAGTCGCCGACTCGCAGAGCCCGGCTGTAGGGCCGCATGTTCGGGCCCTCGTCCGGCACGGTGATGAGTTCCTTCCGCAGTCCGGGACGCGCTGCGATGGCCTGGATCTCGATCAGGCTTCCTTCGAGTGCAATGTCGGCCTCCAGCGTGGCACGCGCTGGAGGAAGGTCGTCGAAGAAAGCGCCGTAGGCTTCGTTCATTTCGCCATAGAGCCGGGAATCGGAGAGGTACACCTTCGTCGAGACGACGTTTTCCAGGCCCATGCCATCCGCCCTCAGCACGGTTTCGAGGTTCTCGATCGCCTTTCGAGTCTGGGCCTTGATGCCTCCCGGCACCAGGTTGTCCGACGAGTCGGTTCCTACGTGTCCTGCCAAAAACAACAAATCGCCCGACCGGGCGGCTGGGCTGTAAGGCAAACCGGCCACGACCGATCCCGGTGGCGCCACGATTCTCTTGGCTTGTGGGAACGCCGCGAGGCTGCCGACGACGGTCGCAATCAGCGCCGCGAAAGCAAACTTGTTGAGCTTCATGATTCGAACACCGTCTCCTTCAATTTCAATCGATATCAAAGCGGTCTGAGGCAGGCTAACTGCGCCACGGCTAAAAGTCAAAACGCTTCTGGTAGAATCCCTTGTGATGAATGGGCTGTACAGGATCGGCAGCGTGTTCTGGGCTCCGGCCCGGTCCCTCCAGGAAGCATCCCTCGAGCCTGCGATTCTGCTCCCGTTGGCTGTGCCGACCGGTTTTGCGTCTCTGACCAGCCTGATCGTCTACTTCACCCTCGACCCGGCAGATCCGTCGCTGGCCGTCATATGGCTGGTTGGGCTGGTGTCGGCCTCCATCGGCCCAGTCGTGATCGTGCTGATCGTGTCGTCGTTCTTCTTTGCCCTGTTTTCGTGGCTCGGACTGCGGGTAGGGTACCAGGCCTTTCTTTCGGTCACTGCCTTCGCATTCGTTCCGACCGCACTACACCACCTGGCACAGGGTAGCCTGCTGCTCCTGCCGATCTCGCAACAGATGTCGGGTCCCCAATTCGGGCGACTCAATCTGGCGCTCTTTCTCGATGTCGGGTCTGTTTCCTCCGCGGCCCTTGTCGCGGCAGGAATGGTGGATGTCATCTCCCTGTGGGTGCTGGCTCTTCTGGTGGTTGGTTATCGCTATGTCGTCCGGCCGGGTGTGGCGCCCGCAGCGAGGGTGGCCGCCGTGGTCCTGCCGTGGTTGATGTATGCCGGCATTCGCATTGCACTGGCCGACACGATTGCGTTTTGAGCCGTTCGGCATGCCCCAAGGGCCCCGATGCTTAGACATTTCCTCCGGTGCGCGTTAACATCCATTGATCGCCATTTTCCCCGTGAATTTGAGAAGAGGTTCAAAAATGCTTAGTGAAGAGGAGTTTACGAATGGCTAACACTTCACGACGTCAGTTCCTGACGGCCGCCGCAGGCGTGGCCGTTGCTCCGACGCTGTTTCCAGGCATGGAGATCGCAGCAGCGCCTCAGCAAATTGCCGGCATGGACATCGACTGGGGCTACCCGGAGGATGCCGTCCGAGTCGGCCTGAATGAGAATCCGCTCGGGGTCTCGCCGAAGGCGGCGAAGGCCATGGTCGATGCGGTGCAGTACGGGAACAGGTACCTGCGCTCCGGCGACCTGACCGACAAGATCGCGAGGCTGCATGGCGTGGATGCGAACCAGATCGTTTTCGGATGCGGTTCAACCGAGTTGCTGACCAACGTGCCGTGGGCATTCGCCCAGGACGGCGAGATCGTCACCGGCAAGCAGGCTTACCGCGATCTGCCCGCCGAGGCCGGCCGCATGGGCATCACCGCCCACATGGTCCCGCTGGATTCCACGCTCACTCACGACCTGGATGCCATGGCGGATGCCATCAACGACAAGACCCGCGTGGTCAACCTGACGAACCCGAACAACCCTACCGGAACGGTTGTCGGAACCGACGACGTGCGGAAGTTTGCCGCCGTCGTTCCTAAAGACGCGGTCTACCTGATCGACGAAGCGTACATCCACTTCGCACCGGAGGCCGATTCGAGCGCCCTCGTCCACGACTATGACAACGTCCTGGTACTGAGGACTTTCTCGAAGATATTCGGTATGGCCGGCATCCGCGTCGGCTATGGAATCGGGCATCCGGACCTGATCGGCAAGATGCGACGCTACTCGGTGAGGAACAACGTCAGCGTCGTCGGTTTCGCCGGGGCCCTGGCCGCCATGGATGACACCGAGCACATGGACAACTATCGCGCCTTGCTCCGGGAGTCGCGGGAGTACTACCAGCGCGAGTTGACGGCGATGGGTGTCGAGCACTATCCGAGCCGAACGCCCTTCTTCGTCCTGAACGCCGAACGGGACGGCTCGAAGGTCGTCGAAGAGTTGCAGGAGCACAATGTGTTCATCCGCCGCGGAAACGACTGGGACCTGCCCACGTTCGTCCGCGTGACCTTCGGGAAGATGGATGACAACCGGAAGACCCTCGCGGCGCTGAAGAAGGTGCTCGGAAAAGATACGATGAGGAGGCAGGCCGGGTAACCCGCCGGAGGGATCGATTCCGACGCGTCGTGGTGAAGCAATATCCCCTTCGCCACGGCGCGTTGTTGTCTTGGATCTCCGGAAAATTGATGGGGGTCTCATCGCAGATCGCGATATTTGAGTAATCCGCATTGCAGGTTGCTCATTGGAAATTGCTTCATTTCAGATCTTTCGGAACCGCCTCTTGTGGGTGACTGGGCGCTCTTGTTCAGCGGGCTGGAAAACTGCTGGAAATCCGATAAATGGACAAATTAAGCAATCTCCAATCTCCAAATTTGCAATGCGGAATCGTCCGATGATCAATCTGCAATAGTCTTTGACGAGGAATCCTGGGTTACCCGTTCAAGAAACCATAATTCACCTTATTCTTCGGCATGCCCCTCGAAAGTTTTCATCCCCTTGTACGCGACTGGTTCAAGTCCCGATTCAGCGAGCCGACGCCGGCCCAGGTGGCCGGCTGGCCCGTTATTCAAGAGCAGGAAAACGCGCTCATCCTTGCGCCGACCGGTTCGGGAAAGACACTGGCGGCGTTCCTGTGCGCGATCGATTCCCTTGTGGCCGACGGCTCGCGGAATGGGAACCGGAGAGGCGTTCGGGTCGTCTATGTCTCGCCGCTGAAGGCTCTGTCGAACGACATCGAAAAGAACCTGCAGGAACCCCTGGTGGGTATCGCGAAGCTTGCCGAAGAGAATGGCCGGGAACTGACTCCCATCCGGACCGCGGTTCGAACAGGTGACACGCCAGCCTCCGCCCGGCGCCAGTTCGGCAAGAACCCGCCCGAAATCCTGATCACGACACCCGAGTCTCTTTTTATCCTGCTGACCAGCAAGGCCCGGGAAGTTTTCGGCGATGTCGGAACCGTCATCGTCGACGAGATTCACAACCTTGCCCGTAGCAAACGGGGTGTTCATCTCGCCCTCACCCTGGAACGCCTGGAAACTCTCGCCGATACCCCGTTCCAGCGCATCGGACTGTCCGCCACTCAGAGACCTCTGGAGGAAATCGCGCGGTTTCTCGGAGGGCAGGATGAAGATGGGGAACCCCGCCCGGTCAGCGTCGTCGACGTCGGCGGACGGAAGGAGATGGACGTTAAAGTCGTGTGCGTGACGCCGGACTTTACGAACCTTCCCGACCAGAGCGTGTGGTCGCTCGTCTTTCCAGAGGTCTTCAGCCTGGTCCAGCGACACCGCACCACGCTGGTCTTCACCAACAACCGTCGCCTCGCCGAGAGAGTGGCTGCCCGTCTGAACGAACTCGCGGACGACACGCTGGCCCTGGCGTATCACGGCAGCATGTCCCCGGAGTCGCGCAGGGAGATGGAAGACCGGCTCAAGCGGGGCGAGATCCGTTGCCTGGTGTCGACCTCGGCGCTCGAGCTCGGGATCGACATCGGGAGCATCGACCTGGTGATCCAGTTGCAATCGCCCAAAGGCGTCGCTGCGGCCCTCCAGCGAGTGGGACGTTCCGGTCATCTGGTTTCGGCAACCAGCCAGGGACGATTGTTTCCGACATTCCGGGATGACCTGATCGAGTCCGCCGTCGTTGCCAGGGAGATGTATGAAGGCTGGGTTGAACGCACGATGGTTCCCAAAGACCCTCTCGACGTCCTCGCGCAGCAGATCGTCGCCTGCGCGGCCATGGACGACTGGGCGACGGAAGATCTGTATCGTCTGACGCGTCGGGCCTATCCTTACGAGAAGCTGAGCCGCAACGTCTTCCGGTCGGTTCTGGAGATGGTTGCGGGACGGTACGGGGAGGGGGACTTTCGAAACCTGAGAGCCCGTGTCTCATGGGACCCGCAGAACGATGTGATCCGGAAACTGCCGGGCAGTCAGTCCCTCGCCGTGACGAGTGGGGGGACCATCCCGGATCGGGGGCTCTTCGCGGCCTACCTGGAGAACGGCAAACGCGTCGGGGAACTCGATGAGGAATTCGTCTTCGAGAGCCGGGTCGGGGAAGTGTTTCTGCTCGGCAGCTCGTCGTGGCGCATCCAGGAGATACGTGTCGACCGCGTGATCGTCAAGGAAGCCTTCGGCGAGCCCGCAAAGATGCCGTTCTGGAAAGGGGAGGGGATCGGCCGGGACTATGAGCTGAGCCTGAAGGTTGGTGAGTTTCAACGGGAAGTGGGCGAGCGCCGCTCCGACCCTGATGTGACGGTGTGGCTCGAGGACAGATATGCCGTCGATTCCCGCAGCGCCTGGAACATCGTTTCCTATCTCAAGAACCAGAAGATTGCCACAGAGGTGGTTCCCGACGACCGGAACATCGTCGGAGAAATCTTCCGCGACGAAATCGGAAACCCCCGCATCGCCATCCACTCCGTGTTCGGGCGTCGGGTCAACGACCTGTTGGGCCTGGTTCTGGGCCAGCGCCTGAGGGAGGTGCTCCGGGTCCATGTTCCGTACCTGCAGCAGGACAACGGGATCCTCTTCCAGGTGCCCGACACCGCCGACGCCGTCGAGCCCGACACGATCCGCCGGATCCTATCCGGCCTGCGCACCGAGAACTTGCGCGAGCTGGTTCTCGAGGAGATTGCCCGATCACCCATCTTCATCGCCGCCTTCCGGGAGAACGCCATGCGTTCCCTGCTATTGCCGCGTAACAAGCCGGGACAGCGGACGCCGCTCTGGATGCAGCGGCTCCGGGCCGGGGATTTCCTGGAGGTCACGAGACAGTACGAGGACTTTCCCGTGATCCTCGAGACGATCCGGGATTGCCTGAACGACCGGATGGACTTTGAAAGCTTCGAGACCGTTGTCGCAGGGATAGAAAGCGGAAGCATCGCCGTCCACGCCGTCGGTACGGCGGTACCGTCCCCGTTCGCGGCGAGTCTCCTGTTCGGGTTCATCGGTGTGTTTATGTACGAGGACGACCGACCACGGGCCGAGTCGCACTCGCAATTGTTGCAGCTCAACCGCTCCCTGCTGGATGAAGTCCTCGACCCGTCGGCCCGGCGCGCACTGGTCCAGCCCCGGGCAGTAGAACAGGTGGAGGAACGGCTGCAACTCCGGGGCCCGTCTTACCGTGCGCGTTCTCCCGAGGAACTGGCAGAGATTCTCTATCAACTGGGCGACCTGGCTTCCGACGAGTTGCTGGAACGTGCCGAGGACCCGGGTTTTCTCGAAACCCTCGAGCAACAGGGGCGCATCGTCGAACATCGTGGCCGCTGGATTCTGACCGAAGAAGTCGATCTCTTCGAGGGTAAGGATCTCGAGTCCCGGAAGATCCTTCTGCGGCGACACCTCCAGACCCATCCTCCGGTGCGGGCATCGGAGTTGGCGGAGCGATTTAGCTTCGAAGTCGAGCCGGCGCTCGGGGACCTCGAAGAAGAGGGGTCGGCGCTGCGCGGTTCCTTCGTCTCGGAGGAAGAGGAATGGTGCCATCCCAATTCGCTCGAACAGATCTACCGCCGAACGCTCTCCATCCTCCGGAAGCAGGTGCAGCCCTGTTCGCTGGCCGAGTTCACCGTGTTTCTGCTCGACTGGCAGGCGCGAACCGGACCGAGGATCGAACTGCCCGGGACACTGGAGCAACTGGAAGGCTATCCCGCCCCGGTCGGAGCCTGGGATGCGGAGATACTCCCCGGCCGCGTCGAAGGCTATTCGAAGTCCATGCTGGAACGCCTGATGTCGTCGGGCAAGGTCTTTGCGATGGGTGCCGAGCGCGGTAAGGTGCGACTCATTCAGCGCGGTCACGGCTGGCTCTTCGTGCCCGAAGACACCGAGGTGTCGGCACCGGCCCGGGAGATCGTAGGTTTTCTCGAAGAGCAGGGAGCCTCGTTCTTCGAGGACTTTCGCGAAAATCTGGATTTCCGCCTGCCGGTGCTGATCGACAGCCTGGCGGAACTGTTCTGGGCCGGTATCGTGACGAACGACGTCCTCGAAGAGGTCGCGCGTCTGCGACGCCGTTCCCTGACCGAAACGGATGAGATCCAAGATCGGCCGAGCCGGATGCGTCAGTTCAAGAAGAGCTGGAAGAACGTCCCCGGTTGGTCGGGCCGCTGGTCGCTCATCACTTCGAAAGGCTCGTTCGGAAAACCGGGAACCCCGGACGAGCGGGTCGCCGCGCTGGTTGGAATGGTGCTCAAACGTTACGGCGTGGTCGCCCGGGAGTGGTTCCTTCGCGAGCAGCTACCGGTCTCGTGGACGCTCGCCGCCCGAGCCCTGGAACGGATGGAATGGCGGGGCGAGGTCCGGAGAGGGATCTTCGTCGATCAGATTTCCGGCCTGCAGTATGCCTTGCCCGCAGCCGTCGAGGCGCTTCGATCCGCGAGAGTGACCGGTTCGGATGAGGAGTTGCGTATCAGTGCCTGTGATCCGGCCAGTCCGTACGGGGGCGGGATCCCATCCGAGGTGTCGGTGTCGCGTTCTGCGAACCTGTTTGTGAGGCTCGAGGCCGGGCGGCCGGTGTCGGTGGAGCGGGGGTAGGGGAAGTCTTCACGTTCTCAGACGCTTTCTGTGCGAGCCAACACACGGGGGCAGGGCTATACTCCTGTCCCCCTCACGTGCTTTCACTCGCGGTGTTTAGTCGATTGAGCGATCTCCTCGTTCCTAACGTACAAGATCACCCGGCGGCGACGAGTGATCGTCGATTCTGAATACGCCCGACCTCGCCGCGCGGGTGCATCGTTTGGTTAGGCATCCGTGTACAGCTGCGTCAACAGTTCGTTCTTGGGAGTGGAAAAGAAGTCGTCGACCCACTTTGGAAACGTTTTCAGATTTGAGTGTCTAGACAAAGCCAGTTCATTCATTCGCGGCAAATCAAAATCAAACAGTTCCAAATCCTCCAACGCTTTTTTCGGAAGGTCTTCCGAAAACCACCAGCCTCCAGTAACCGTGTCGGAACTCGACAACTCCATGTAGGCAAATCCTTGAATCTGAGAGCTGATCCACTTAAAGCGAGCAAAGAAGACATTGTCGGACCGCTTCCGAAAGTCAAAAAAGACACTGGTCAAGTGTGAACTGCCGCCATAGCAGTATGGAACCAGAAGTTCGTCATCTACGAACTGCGCATAGAGCGTGGATGCGGTTTTTGAGTCTACCCAGCAACCTTCCATGTTGAACGGAAACTTGTTGTGCATCTGAGCACCGACATGTGCGTTCTGTCCCGACAATTTCAGAAGGTCTGCGACGTGGTTCACTTTGTCCAACAACTCTTTCTGGCCTTGGACTTCACGCCGCAAGCTCGCCAATTCGGACAGAATCTTGTCGAAGAACTCGGTGTATCCCACGGGCGAGTGTGGAACAAAGGAAGCAACCGCGCCTGCATTGTTACGGTTCGATAGGTACCGCCCTAACGCTGCAGCCATCTTGTATGCAAGGTCTTCCGAAGTAGTGAAAGTGTCACTAACAAATTCAGATCCGATTCTTGCCTTGAATCCTCGGAGCTTTGATCTACCCGGTTCGTCCTCGATCATTTTTGGGGGCCATGGGTGGTCTTCATCAACCAGAAAGCAAAAGAGAGGTTTGCTCTTGGCGTTCGCATGATCGAATTCGGCCTCCGTGATGGACACATCAGTCCCATCAGGAACATAACCGTAACGGTGAGCGTAAATACCGACAAAGAGATCACATTCTTCGATTTCGGCGAGGCACGCCTCTGAAGGCTCGTCAGGCCGTGCGCCGAATACCTCCATGCGACCGACTTGTTGTCCCAGGCGTTCAATGGCTTCTGCCGCTGCGTCGCGATGGTCGACGAGATCAACACATGTGGAGCTGAGGAAGGTCTTCATCGGATAACAGTCTTAAGATGCCTAACGTCAGGCTTCAGCGGCGCCGGCTGAGCGCAATAGGCCGGCGTCCGCTGCAAGCCGTGGTTAGGCCCGGAGTCCCAATTGATCGTCACAACCTATCCTCCACGGCCGTGCTGATATGCTGCACGATCTGTTTAAGGCCCTCGTCACGATTACCACAGATGTTGACCAGAGTATCCGTCTTGAGCCATGAGATACCCTCATCCTCGATGCGGTAGTCCTTATCGGCGTTGACTGGAATAACAAAGAAGCCTCCTGACTCTCTGCGCCGCTGTTCACGTTCTTTGGCCAGCTGAAACTCGAGCGTCAGGTACCTCGATCGTGGAACTGCCTCGACCAGGTTCCGCGTAACGAACACGAGGAAATATCGAGCTCGCGACACGCCAGCTCTGATGCCGACCTCGATATCGACACCAGTCGGCACAGCGTCGGAGTCGAACCAATAGTCGCATTCGGGATGCATCTGTCCGAGCTCCTCACAGAGTTGGCTAGGAGTCTGCGCGGCAGAGCGCAAAGAACTCGGACTGATTGGGATTTGAGAGGGTCTTCGGAGGAGCGTCGACCGATTCTTCCGATACGACGAGTTCAGAGTTGTACGGACACCCGTAATTGGCCGTGTATCGGGTCTGCCGGGTTGCGGTTTTCCGGATTATGCCCATTCGATCTTCCCGTTCATCCGTCGTAAGTTCACCGCCAGAGTGACCAGATTCCACTAACCGGTCACTTTGTCCAAACCCGTAGACTGAACTGTCGGAATCCGAGCACCGACTTGATCCACCCGAAAGCGGCTCACCAATGTGCTTTCGGCCCGGTTCCGGTCAACGCCTTATCTTGGTCAAGTGTCATCTGCCGCCATAGCAGTCCGACCAGACAGTTCGGTCATCTACGAACTGGGATAGAGCACGGGCGGTCCTTTTCGTCGACCCATCGCAACATTCCATGTTCAATCTGAAACTTGTTGTGCATCTGAGCCCGAGATTTGCGGTTCTATCCCGCAATCGGCCAGAAGGTCTGGGACGCTGGTTCACTTTGTCGCAACAACTCTTTCCAGCCTTGGACTTCACGCCCAAGCTCCCCACATCCAGATCATTGTCAGAACTCGTTGTTCCCACGATGAGTCCGGGCCTGGGAATCCAACCGCTTGCCGCGTTGTAGCATTCGCTAGGAACCCACGGTGGAGGTCTTCATCATCCGGCTTTCCGAAGTCGGTGAAAGTTGTCCTGACGGGCCGTGGGTTCTTGCCTTCCCCCATGGGACTTTGAATGGCTACCCGGTCCGGGTCCTTGTCATTTTTGGGGGCCGTGGGTTCCTTCATCAACGCGGCCATCGACGTTTGCTTCGGCCGCATGATCGAATTGGCCTCCGTGATCGTGACCAGGCAGCTTCTTGCGCATCAGGAACATACCCGTCGGGCAGTTCGTCTACCGACGCCGGATCACATTGCCGTTTCGGCGAGTCTTCGTCCTCTGATCGGCTCGCCTCAGGCCCGTTCAACAGATACCCGAATCGACCGACTTCGTTGTCCCAGGCTTTTTCAATGCGTTCGTAGCTCAAATGGTTCGACTTGCATCGCCCGCATCTTGGTCCTGAGGAAGGCTTCATCGGATCCCATCTTAAGATGCCTAACGCTTCAGCGCTTCATCGGCGCCACTGAGCGCAACAGGTTTCCGGCGTCCGCTCAAGCCGTGGTTTGCCCGAAAATCCGAGATCGATCGGTGCGCCGGAAAGTTCTCCGCTCCCAACATCCGGAATGCTGCACGATCTCGGTCAAGGCCCTCGTCGCGATTACCACAGATGTTGACGAGAACATCCGTCGCGTAGCCATGAGATCAGCACCTCATCCATCGATCCGCGGAGTCCAATCGCCTGATTGACTGGACCCTCAAAGGCCTCCATACTCGCTGTTCGAACGCGTTCAAATTCTTCGGTCCACCGCGTGAAACTCGAAGTACGTCAGGTGACCTCGATCGGGAACCAATGCCTCAACCACGGTCCGCGTATCGAACACGAGGAAATTCGGGCTCGCGACACGCCAGCTCTGATGCCGACATCGATATCGACACCAATCGGCACAGCGTCGGAGTCGTCCAATAGTCGCATTCGGGATGCATCTGTCCTTCTGCCTCACAGAGTTGGCTAGCTGCTTCTTTGTCGTGCGATGAGTGACAGACAAACACGCGGCCTCTCGAAAGCAGTTGTCTAACCGTCGCAAGCATCTCGTTTATGACGTCGCCGATATTCAGCCCCGGCGCATACACTCCCTGGATCAGTTGAATCTCGGCTAAGTCGTTGCGAAGCCGGGAGTGATCAAGAAGAATGGGCACTAGGGTTGGGTCGCGTCGCCGCCCTGCCAGTGCAACGATAGGTGCCGCCTCTTGACTGACGTATTTCGAGGCATTGGCCGCCGCGGAAGAGAGATATAGGATAACTCTGCATGCATTATCGGTTTCCTTGATCATCTCCTCGAATTTGCGTCCCGGGTCCAGAATCCCCTTGAAATCGGCAACGACGATTCCATTCTCAGCCATGGCTCGCGACAGGGAGTCGCTGACGTCTTGATCCGCCCGGGCGTAAACAAGACCGACATCCGGATAATTCACTGTTGTGGTTCTGCCTCGTTCGGCCTAACGGCGTAAATTAGCCGCCGACGAAGGCGGTCGGCTGAATTTGCCTTGTTAGGTGGCAATCTTTCTCATTTGCAATTAATTCCCCCCCAGATCGTTTGGGAATAGGCCATTCCCAATACGAGTGCAATAAGATTCGCTAGCAAAATCAAGGACCAGTAGAACCACAACCAGTATCTGAAGATGAAGTGTTGCGGTGTCTGACGGGCATCGTCACCGGAGATCTCACTACCACTACTGTAGAAACCGACACACGTAGCGCCGAGCAACTCTTCAATCTTTCCTAGCCGTTTGTGCAAATCAGTGGCGACGAAGTGGAGGAATATGGCTTTTGCGAGAAACAGCACACTCATGAGGCTCGGCAACCCCAAAACTACCTTGGACATTGAAGGGCTTTTTGCGCCAAGCGCCCAGGCCCAAATCGCAGCAGAAAAGATTAACGTGTAGTTCTGCAGCCATACTTGTTGGGTTGTGAGCTGTCGATAGCGCGCCTGATGGGCCTCGTATTCGCTGATTAATAGTTGGGTCTTGTCGCTCAAGGGATCACGCCTGAGTTTCTTTGACACCTAACGTCAGCAATCAGCGGCCGGCGATAGCCGGGAGACTTCCTTCGAAAAAATGGACACCCAGAAGTTAGCTGAATGCGCACTCGAACTCCACTGGTGTCTTGTAACCCAATGAGGAGTGAAGGCGCTGTCGATTATAGAAACTCATATAAGAAGCAATCTCGCTGCGCAGCTCCCCGTCGCTGTTGAATGTGAATCCGTGATACATGTCCGACTTCATGGACTTGAAAAAAGATTCCATATGGGCGTTGTCGTTGATCCGATGCGGCCGGTTTACGCTCTGAGTCATTCCCGCACCTCCCAGACTACGCTTGAAGGCTGCAGCGAGATATTCCACCCCGCGATCGCTGTGAAACATCGTTCCAGCTCCCGGTGCGCGCGCACGGACCGCGTGC
>CBDAOY010000004.1:0-501101 GCA_965198225.1 Terriglobia bacterium
GAGCCGGCCCCGGGCGAGGTCGCCAAACACGAACTTGCCCCTGAGTGCCTCGATGCGGCCGTAGTAGGCGAATCCGCCCGACACGGCCTGGCCGTCGTTGTGGTCGTAGATCGCCACCGGGTAGGTGAACCCGTCCTCTACTTGTCCGTTCAGAACTTCCTCCGGCAGCGGGAACAACTGATTCAGTGCCCCGCCGGGTCTGGTGACGCCGTTTTCGAAGTACCCCTCGCGCCGCATCCAGCCGTAGTTCCCGCCTTCGTGGACGATGTTGATTTCCTCGATGTGGTTCATCCCGATGTCCGACGCGAACATCGTCCCATCGGTGAGATCCCACGAAAGCCGGTGGGCGTTCCGAAACCCATACGCGTAAATCTCACCGAGCGTATGCGGATCGCCGTCTGCAGCGAACTTATTGATCGCCGGAATCGTGTAATCCCCAAGCCCCTTCGTTCCACCCGATATGGTAGGAGGGCGCGGATCAATCCGCAGAATGGCGCCGACGACCGTGTCCAGACGCTGTACCTGGCCGGGATTGTTCGCGTTCGGCCCCCTGCCGTTGCTGAACCCGAGGTCGCTGCCGCTTGTGTAGAGCAAACCGTAGTCAGCGTCGCCGGGCATCGACGTCGGATTGAACCCCACATGGCCGAACGGGTGGGTGAGGCTGTCGACCACGTGCGCCACACGGAGCAGTTCACGCCGGGTACCCTCGAACGTGTTCGCCGCCGGGCTCATCGCACGCCACTCCGTGATGACGTTGTGGTAGGTGACAGCGGCTGGCCTGAACCCCGGCGGGATGAAGTGCGGGGTGGCGGGGTTGCCTGTTGCGCGCTCGCCGTGCACGGTGTAGAGCAATCCGTTCCGCGAGAATTCCGGGTGGAAGTCAAATCCGATGAAACCGCTCTCCAGCCTGTCGTAGACCGTAAACGGAAAGGCGTCGGCGAAGTTCGCGTAGACGGTAGGCTGGTTGTCGCGATCGAGCAGGTACAAGAACCCGCGCGAGTCGTTGACGAACCGGCGGCCGTCCGGAAGGTCGCGGACGTAACTCACGCGCGCCCAGCCCGCGGGATTGACGTCCTGATCGGCAGGGCGCATCCCGCGCGACTCCGGTAGACGCACGACATCCCTGATCTCGACCATCAGGCCACGTTTTTCAACCGGAGCCGGAACTGGATTCTTGATCTGGGCAGGAATCGCTCCAGAGGCCCCGAGCGCCAGTGAGACGACAATGACGAGCAGCATCCAATTGCGCATAAACCCTCCTGTGGCTAGCCGGCTGCGAAGTAAGGATGGTTCAAGGGACGCGCGAGGTGTGCTGCCCGAACCCGCGCCTCGCACGTGCCTTTTATCGTGCTCCCGGGCCGCCTGCCAGACTGTGCGCGTCTCTCAGTGTTCTTCCGAAATCCCCAATTTCATCGTTATTGGTTCACGCTCGTTCATCGGGTGCCGGTAGCAGCCGGCACCCGCACCGAATTACGGACCTGCGGAGCTCGAATACTTCCTGGACTGGTATCCGACCACCAGGGCGGCATCGACGCCCTTCTTCGGGCGAAACTTCTGGACGCGGTTGCCCTGCGCGCTCGCCACGTAGAGGTCGCCGTCGCGGTCTACACTGATCTGGTGAGGCCCCCACAACGCGCCGGGCAGCGTCCCGAAGGTTCCCCAGGAAAAGAGCAGCTTTCCATTCAGGTCGTACTTCAGAATCTTATGGGTGTACCCGTCAGACACCCAGAGATGCTGGTCATCCGACATATGAAGGAAGTAGGGATGGGTGATGTTCGGCCACTCATCCAGATACTTCCCGTTCTGGTCGAAGATCTGGATGCGGGAATTCCCACGGTCGGAAACATAGACGCGGCCCTGATCGTCGATCGCGATGCCGTGGACAGTGTCGAACTCTCCCGGACCCGTGCCGGGCTTCCCCCATTCCATCAGGTACTCACCGTCGGCTGAGAACTTGACGACGCGCGTGTTGACGTAGCCATCCGTGATATAGAAGTCCCCGTTGGGAAGCCACCACATATCGGACGGCCTGTTGAAGTGATTCCGATCATCGCCGGGCACACCTTTTTCTCCGAGCTTCATCACAAGCTTCTCGCCATGATGCGTAAATTTCATCACTTGATGGCCCGAATGGTCGATCAGCCAGACGTGACGCTCGGGATCGTAGGGGCTGATCAGCACGCGATGCGCGCTGACGAACTTGTCGTTGTGCTGGGACCAGTCCTCCAGGAGTTTGCCGTTTCCGTCGAAGACGAGCAGCATGTGCTCCCACTTGGGCTGTCGATTGCTCCTTACGACCGCGCGGAAGCCATTGCCGCCTGTTGCGCCCTCGATTTCAGGCAGGCAGCCCCGTTGAAAGACGTAAATCCGGTCGGGTGACTCGGCAAAAACGGCGGGGGATGAGCCCCACGTCCAGCCCTCTCCGCAAGCCGGTTGCGGCCATCCTCTGACGAGCTCATAAGGGCCCGATATGTCTTCGCCGCCCTTCTCCTGAGCGACGCCCACCACTGCCAGGCCGGTGACCAGCAGCACCGAAATGGCCCACTTACCGATTCGCATAGGCCCCCCCTTTCGACAAGCTACAGGTTACAGCTGTTTCGTTATCGGCCCACGGAAAGCACCGTCTTCCCGTGTACGCTTCTCCCTACTCTTTTAGCCGTTTCCTTCTACGGGGACTCGCCAATAGAGTCCATGAAATCGGACATCGGAACCACATTCCCATGGATGGGTGCAATGGTTGCGACGTCCAGCCCCAGGCGCTCGATGTTTTCGTAGAGCGTCACGCTGTTGGCGTTGGGGGTTGCCGGGGCCGGTTGGCCGCGGGGCGAGTACATGTCCGCCTGGATTAGAATCTTCTCCTTCGGCAGATAGGCAATCGACATGCCCGCGACGTGGCGGAGGCCCTCCATTCGGTAGATGTCCATCGTCCGCTCCCCATCGCTCAGCACGTACTTTTCCCGGTATGTTTCAAACGTGTAGCCTTCGGCGACCTCCTCGGGCGGGTACAACGACAGCCTGTCGGGCTGCAACACCCACTGCTTCTCTGTCACTATTTCCTCGAAGTACGCCCGGTTTCCCTCGTGCGTGATCACCGTGGCGCCCTCGTGAACATAGGCGCGGATTCCGCCCAGGTGGTCCCAGTGGTGGTGGGTGTTCACCACGAACCGAATCGGTTTGTCGGGGATGAGTCTGTGCACTTCTTCGATAACGGCAAGGGATCGTTCCTCATTCTGGGGGGCCTCGACGACTACCGCATAGTCGCGGAACTCGACGGCCACGCTGTGGTGTGAGGAACCCGTCAGATGCCATACCCCATCGGCAACCTCCTGTGACTCGACGCGGACCGGCGGGCCGGTCGCCTGACGCACAGTCGCAGGAACGGTCAGAGCGGCGTCGCTCACGTTCACCTGGACGTTGCTCAGGTTGAGGCCAATGGAGTGGTCGCCGCCGCTCACGTTTGGCAGGCGCTCATTGTCGTCATAATCCTGATGCTGATGGAAGTTGGTGGGGAACTTCACGCCATCGAAATCCCGGTATCCGGCGTACATGGTCTCGTAGTACATGTCCCCGACGACAGGGTTGGGAACCCAGGTCTGTACTCTCACGACCAGGTTCTGATCATTGATCGTGCCGTTCACCCTGTACTTGCCGAGGGCTTTGAACGACACGACGTTCACCCTCTCTCCGTATTCATTCCGCGAGACTACGATCGGGTCGCTCTCCATGGCCGCTTTGAGAAAGCCGTGCGGCGTGAGCCAGATCTCGAGCTGTCGTACCTCTGCCGCGGCCGGTAGCGGTCTGACAGCGTCTCCTTGCATGTTCCAGGCGTAGTCCGCGCTGACCATGAATGCGTCCCGCCGTTCCCCCTGAATTGGCGCTCCGCCTCCGCCGCGGGAGTCGTAGTTCCCCTGGACGCGAACCATTTCTTCCTTCGAGGCTTTGGCTTCGAAGTCGATGGTTCGCGTATAACTGGTGATTTCAGATCGCGGCCAGTCCAACTCCGGGCTGTAGTTCTGGCCCACCGCGCCTCTCCAGCCGGTCCCGGAGTATTGTATGGACTTCAAGTTGATGGCGCCCATCTCGTCTGCCGCGGCCTGTAGAACGGTCTGGGCATCCTGGGCCGCCGCCGTGGGGACCATCAGCGCCGACATTGCGCATAAGACCAATAGTCTGGTTCTCATAACTCCTCCCAATTTCCTCGAGATTGTCGCGTTGGTGTATCCGGGAATTCTCCTCTTTTGAGCTCTCGGCGGCCAGAATAATACGATCCCTTGTGCTTGGGTTGCATCCACATCCTTAATCATCACTCTCCCGGGATGGGCTGATATGTTTCCAAGTGACTGATTGATTGCTTCCAACTCCTTCCTCCCGTACTATTTAGCCAAGTTCTGACACACATTGGCGACGGAACGCTTCGAGAGGCAGCTTGTAGCCCATGGCTCTCACAGCAGGCACACGTCTCGCCAGCTACGAGATCATATCGACCCTCGGCAAGGGTGGTATGGGCGAAGTCTGGCGTGCACGGGACAGCAAACTCGGGCGCGAAGTCGCGATCAAGACCCTCCCCGAGGAGTTCGCCCAAGACGAAGAACGCCTCGCCCGGTTCGAGCGTGAAGCCAAACTGCTGGCATCGCTGAATCATCCGAACATCGCAACCATCCACGGGCTGGAAGAAGACAAAGGCATACGGTTCCTGGTCCTGGAACTGGTGGAAGGCGACACCTTAGCGGATGAGGTAAAACGGGGCGCTATCGCGGTGGAGAGGTCTCTCAAACTCGCCCTACAGATCGCCGAAGCCCTCGAAGCTGCACACGAGAAAGGTGTCATCCACCGCGACCTGAAACCCCTGAACATCAAGGTGACGCCGGACGGCAAGGTGAAGGTGCTGGACTTCGGGCTGGCCAAGGCGTTGGCGGGCGACGGGAGCGGGGCGAATCTTTCTCAGTCGCCCACGATCAGCATGAGCGCCACGCAGCAGGGGATGATTCTCGGCACGGCCGCGTATATGGCGCCGGAACAAGCCCGTGGACAGGACGTCGATAAGAGGGCCGACGTGTGGGCGTTCGGTTGCGTGCTGTACGAGATGCTGGCGGGTCGGCAGACCTGAGCTGGTCCGACGGTAACGGACATGATCGCGGCGGCGGTAGCGAGGGACCCCGACTTCACGACGCTTCCGGCGAATATTAATCCGCAGGTTCAGGAGCTACTGCGTCGGTGTCTGGAGAAAGAGCCGAAAAACCGCTGGCAAGCCGTCGGTGACGTGCGGGTCGAGGTAGAGCAGTTGCTCGCCGATCCAGACGGCCTGTTGGTGCAGCCGGTTGCCGATGTCATCCAGGCACCACCGAGGCCGATACTCCGGTGGGTCGGCGCTACCTTCGCCGTGACGGCCATCATCACGGCCATTGCAACTTTGAGCCTGCAGCCAGACCCACCGACTCCCGTGGTGGCGCGTTTCGTACACAGCTTGCCCGATGAACAGGCCATCACTGGAATCGGCGGCCTTCTCGCAGTTTCTCCGGATGACCGGAGCATCGCCTACCCGGCAAACAACCAATTGTGGATCCGCGCAGTGGGGGCGTTGGAAGCAAGACCCGTGCCGGGGACGGAGGAAAACCCCCAAAGGCCGATCTTCTCACCGGACGGTCAGTGGATTGCTTACTCGGCCGACGCCCAGCTGAAGAAGGTGCAGATCAGTGGCGGGACTCCATTTTCGTTGGGTGCCGCGACGGCTCCGTCAGGCTGGGATTGGTACGGCGACACGATTTATTACGGGCAAGGCTTCGGGCCGATCATGAGCGTTTCTTACAACGGTGGAAACCCAGAGGTGGTCGTGGATGTTGGATTTCTTCCACATGTCTTGCCCGGCGGTAAGGCTTTGTTGTTCACCGCACAGTCAGCGGAGTCGTCCAGCGGGTTCCAGATATGGTCGCAATCGTTGGAAACCGGCGAACGCAAACTCGTCATCCCAGATGGCACCCACCCACAGTATGTTTCGACAGGGCACCTCACCTATTTTCTCGACGGTGCTGTCTTCGCGGTACCGTTCGACGTCGAAAACCTGGAGCCACAGGGCGGGCCGGTGGCGGTCATCGAAAACGTCCGGCGCATGGGCATTCCGATTCCCCACTTTGTCCTGTCCGACAACGGCACGGCGGTCTATTTGCCGTCCGGGGACACCGACGTGCTACTGAGTCACCTGGTCTGGGTGGATCGCGAGGGCAACGAAGAAAACCTCACGACGGAACCCGGCAACTACGATTTCCCCGTCCTGGCCCCGGACGGTTCCATGGTGGCGTATTTCGATAACCGACCCGGACTTTATGACATTTGGACCTATGGCATGGAGACGGGCGTTCGGAGGCAGGAGACCTTTTTCCCGGGGTTTGACCGGCTGACTGTCTGGAGCCCGAACGGCGATCGTCTCGCGTTCAGTTCAGACCGAGATGCGAACGATAACGATCTCTTCGTCAAGCAGATGGATCCACGCCAGGAGCCGGAGCGACTGCTCCCTCGTCAGCGAAATCAGTTTCCGACTTCCTGGTCCCCGGATGGCAGGACGTTGGTTTTCCATGAACCTCTCCAGGGGGGCAGTGGTCTGCAGGACATCTACACGCTGTCATTGGACGACCAGGAGGTGACGCCTTTCGTCGCGACTCAGGCGGACGAGAGGGGGGGCATGTTTTCACCCGATGGGGAGTGGATTGCCTATGTGTCCGACGAAATGGGCGCCACCGAAGTGTTCGTGATGCCATTTCCGGCAGAACCTGGCCGCCGGGTCCGCATATCCTATGGAGGGGGGTCAGATCCCAAGTGGAGTGTCGATGGCAGTGAGCTGTTCTACCGGGACGGCACAAACATGGTGAGCGTCGAAATCCGTCCTGGTACGGAGTTTGAAGTGGGCCGGTCCCGCCCGCTTTTCCCAGACAGCTATCGGCGACTCGCCAACGGAAACGTCACCGACTACGACGTCGACGGCAGCAGGTTCCTGATGGTCAAGAATCTACAAACGGCCAACGAGCAGATCCACGTCATCCTGAACTGGCACCAGGAGCTGCTCGAGCGCGTACCGGTCAATTGAGCGCTGCCATGCGGCTCGCGAAATCCAGTGAAAGTCAATATCTTAGCGGTGCGGGGTCCACGTGAGCCGGAATGTCTTTCGACCCTGTTTGAAGCACCGAAAGAGGACGAAGGCCCGCTAGGCTCTGTTTCGCCTCCGGTTCTCGTCCACGTTTTTACTTTCTTGCCTCACGCGCCGATGAGGCGATCCCCCCACAGGCGCTCGAAGAACAATTGGACGGGCAGCACGAGGATGCCTTCATCAGTTACGCGTTCGCGCGGTTCCGTGGATACGATGACTCTCTCCTTGAGCTTTACCTCCTCCGAAAGTGCGAGCAGACCTTTCAGATCTCCGCGCGAGATGCGTCGCGATGCTTTCACTTCGATGCCCGTTTGGCCGCCCACTACAAAATCAACCTCCTGTCCGGAGTGAGTCCGCCAGAATGTCAGTTCAGTGTCGAGCCGCCGGTAGTCCAGGTAGGCCCTCAATTCCAGGAAGATCTGGTGTTCGAGTGCGGACCCGTAAAGCTCGGAACGGGGTCGTATCTCTCCCCTTTTCATGAGGGCGTTGGCGACGCCGACGTCGAAGAAGTAAAACTTCGCCGTCGCCACAGGTTTGCGCTTGAGCGTTCGCCGAAACGGAGGAAGCCGAAAGCCCACGAGTGTGTCCTCCAGCATCTGGTAGTGTTCGCGAACAGTGCGTGCCGGAATGCCCGTGTCGTTCGACACGGACGTGTAGTTCAGGATGTGCGTGTTGGTAAGGGCGGCGACTTCGAGAAAACGGGAGAAGCTTTCGATGGACCGGACCAGCCCTTCTGCCCGAATCTCCTCTTGCAGGTATCCGCCGACGTAAGCTCTCAGGTCTTCCTGTGGAACGGCGGAATCGAACACCGCGGGCAGGCCGCCAACATTCAGTCTCTTGCCGAGTGACCGATAGGCAAGCTCATGGGATATGAGCGGATGCAGCCGGCAAAACCACGCCCGGCCAGCCAGCAGGTTGGCCCGCCCTCGCCTGAGCTTTCTGGCGCTGCTTCCCGTGAAGATGAAACGCAGGGTTCTGTTGCGATCGATCAACGCCTGGGCTTCATCCAGAATAGCCGGCAGCTTCTGCACCTCATCAATAATGATCAGTTTTTCATCGGGCCGGAGCGATTGCCGGATTGTTTCGGGATAGGCGCTCAGCTCGCGGAAGGTGTTGGCTTCGAGCAGGTCGACATATCGGGCCTCCGGGAAGGTGTGTCGAAGCAGCGTGCTCTTGCCCGTCTGCCGTGGACCCAGCAGGAATAGCGAGCGGTGTTTGATCAACTCGGTCAAGGCAACCATGCGTTGGTACATTCCGCACTATAAATGCCATATTTCTATAAATTCAGCAATATTATTGCGGATAATTCAGATCCCGGGACGCCTATGTGGCATGTCACGCTCGCGAACGAGACCCGTTCAAGAGCATCTGAAGCTTTGATTGACCGACCGGGTGCCGGTGCCGTGAAGGCCATCGTCCCTCGCTGATTCATTCACCTAAGTTTCACTGGACATGGCGAAGGAACCCATGAGCGAGTACTATCGACTCTGCTGCCCGGCGGCAAGCTCTGTTGCCCAGTGGTGAAGGAGGTAAGTCATGAAGAAAGCACGCTTCGGCAAGGCGCTCACGCCGGCCGTGATTGTCTTGGTCGCCGCCCTGAGTGTGTCCGGGCAAGGCCTGCGTCCGATGACGGTCGTGGACTTGATCAACGTTCCCTCGCTGCGCGATCCACAACTCTCCCCGGATGGATCGCAGCTGCTCTACGTTCGAGCCGATGCGGACTGGAAGGCGAACAAACGAATCAGCCACATCTGGCGAGTCAATGCCGACGGGACAGGATCGATTCAGCTGACGAGCCACATCGAGGGCGAGAGCAGTCCCCGCTGGTCGCCGGACGGAAGGACGATCGCGTTTCTGGCCAAGCGCGGCGAGGAAGAACACCAGCAAATCTACCTGATACCGAACATTGGCGGTGAAGCCCGAGCTCTGACAAGCCACCCCTCGGCGGCCTCGAACATCTCCTGGTCGCCCGACGGCGAGTCGATCTATTTCCTGGCAGCCGATCCGAAGACCCCGGAGGAGAAAGCGCGCGAGGAAGCTCAGGATGACGTCATCGCTTTTGATGAAGACTACAAGCAGCGCCATCTGTGGAAGGTGTCCCTGGATGACGGGCCGGAACAGCGGATCACGGAAGGGGATTTCTCGATCCGCGGTTACCGCCTGTCCCGCGATGGTTCGAAGATATCGTTTCACCGGGCCCCGACCCCACTGTTCGACGACTCCGACGAGGGTGAAGTCTGGGTGATGAATTCCGACGGCTGCAACGCCGAGCAATTGACCCGCAACACGGTATCGGAGCGGGGAGCCACTCTGTCTCCCGACAACACCCAGGTACTGTTTACGACCGACTCCAACGAACGATTCGAGACCTACTACAACGACAACATCTTCATCGTACCGGCCGGCGGCGGCCGGCATCGGATGCTGCTTGCCGATATGCCCCATGAAGTTCAGAGCGCTTCCTGGTCGGCCGACGGCAGGTCGGTGTTCTTCACGGCCAACACGGGCGTTCGCAGCGAGCTGTTTCTTGTCGACGTGGAAAACGAGCGTCTCGAACAGGTGACCAGGGGGGACCAATCGATCGGAGGATGGTCCTACGTTCCCTCGGCCGAGAAACACGTCTTCAGCATCAATACCGCGACCAATGCCGGTGACGTCTGGAGCCTGGCAGTGGGTTCAACGAGCCCGGTCCGTATCACCCGCGTCTACGATTATCTTTCCGATGAGTTCCGCCTGCCCCGGCAGGAAGCCATCGAATGGGAAGGGGAAGATGGAGTGGGGGTCGGCGGACTCGTCTACTATCCGCTCGATTATCAGCCCGGCACCCGGTATCCGCTGATCGTGCAGACTCACGGGGGACCGGCAGCGTCCGACAAGTTCGGTTTCGGACGTTGGAGTAACTATACGCAGGTGTTGACCGCGATGGGTTACATGGTGCTGAAACCGAACTATCGAGGAAGCACCGGTTACGGCGACGACTACCTCCGCGACATGGTCGGACATTACTACCGGCAGGCGCACCTGGACGTCATGACCGGTGTGGATCATCTCATTGAGCAGGGCCTCGTCGACGGTGACCGGATGGGCAAGATGGGATGGAGTGGTGGCGGACACATGACCAACAAGATCATCACCCATACCGATCGCTTCAAAGCCGCGTCTTCCGGAGCCGGCGCGGTGAATTGGATTTCCATGTACGCCCAGAGCGACGTCCGGATCTACCGCACGCCCTGGTTCGGTGGCACGCCCTGGCAGGAGAATGCGCCGATCGATGTCTATTGGGATAACTCCCCGCTGAAGGACATCCACCGCGTCACGACACCGACGATCGTTCTTGTGGGCGAGAAGGACGTCCGCGTTCCGTCACCGCAGTCGGTGGAACTGTATAGGGCGCTCAAGAGCAACGGGGTGGAGACACACCTCTACATTGCACCGCGAGAGCCTCATGGCTGGCAGGAACTGCGCCACGAACTGTTCAAAGTGAACGTTGAACTGGACTGGTTCGAGAAACACGTGATGGGCAAAGCGTATTCGTGGGAAGAGGCGCCTTCGGCTCCAGAGGAAGAGCCCGCGACGTCGTCGCGGCAGAATTGACCAAAAGGGGACAGGACTAATAAATAGGGGACAGAGCCCTCTGTCCCCTTATTTACCTCCGATCAGCCGCAAGAACGCGAGGTCGAGCCGAGGCCAGGAGAACGGATTGCGGCCAACCTGCGAACCCGGACGGCGCCGAACGTGCGCCTGTACCTACCGTGACAGTAGAGGTCGGCAGGTTCAGCAAGCGTTATGCCGTTTTTCGGGATTTGCGTTCGCGAACCACGTCAAGGACGGCTTCCGGGTGTTTCGCCGCTACTCGCAGTAGGACTTTGGCGGGACCCTCCGGACTTCGACGTCCTTGTTCCCAGTTGCGGAGGGTGGCAACGCTGATGCCGATCAGACGTGCGAACTTCTCTTGCGAAAGCCCGTACAACTGGCGGATCTTTCGAGCATCCGGCTCCTCGACTGAGAACACCCTCGAAGGCTTTCGCTCTCCACGCATGATCTGTCCGCCCTGGCGAACACTTTCCAGTAGTTCTTCGAACACGTCCTTTTTCATCTCAATTCACTCTCCACGACAATCCGGAGTTTCTTCAACTGTTCCGCACTAAGATCCGCTCGTTCGTTCTTGAGGAAGATGAACAGCATCAGAATCCTGTCGAACTCCGGAAACCACTGATAGATAATTCTGGTTCCGCCGCGCTTACCGCGACCGCTGGCTGCCCAGCGGAGCTTCCGTATACCCCCACTCCTGGGAATAACTGTGCCGATTCCAGGCGAAGCTACCAACGCGGTTTGAAGCAGTCGGTACTGTTCCTCATCGAGAGCCTGACGTACACGTTTAGTGAAGATCGGAGTCTCGACGATGAGCACAACTAATAGTACGCCAATGGCGCACCCAGCGCAACTTTGTGCTCAGCAAGGTCGGTACAACCAGTTCTCTCTGCGCAGGACTCAGCGGGCGCGTTCTCGAGTTGTCCAGCCGGTTCTGCTTGAGCACGCACTCGATCACATCGTTCTCCCTCCCTTGTGGCTTCTCGCCCGCGATCTGAGCGCATGGGTCGGGCTATGTTCAGCGCCGGATCCGTTGAACATCCAGGAGCCTCCGGCGGACTTCATCGGCACGGCCGGCCTCCTCGAGCCTTTCCCAGAGACGCCCGATCTCGCGGGAATCCACGAATCCAGGGACCGAAGTCTGCCAGCCCTGGGCGGAGCGGAAGCGATCGACCGCCTCGACTGCCTCCTGCGTATAAATGTTGGCTTGCTCCGCTGCGACGTCGAACTCCGCTTCGTCCGGGCGGAAGTAGCCGAGCGCGTGCAGCATCATCTTGAGCTGGAGAATGTCGCGGCCCATGAATTGCTCGATCTTCCTGAAGCCGAGAGTTTCGCTGGCTGTGTTGTAGATCCGACGCAGCTCTCCCACGGGTTCGGTATGTTCGCAGACGTTGATGTCGACGGTCTGCCCGTCCGGGCGCCGGGCCATTCCCGGCCTGGGGTCGGCCACGAGCACGGCGGCCGATTGCGTCTCTCCGTGGCGACCGTCGCCCCCGAGCATGTGGCCGGCGTTCAACGCCTCGATCAGGCGGTCGGCAAGGTGCCGGGCGGACGGCTCGCTCGCCTGGAAAGCAGCCGCTACCGCCTCGACGACCTCGGGGCTCACCAGGGAGTTGCCCTGCACGGCAAAGGTGTCCCCCTTCCGCTCCGCCACCCAATCGCCCTGTTCCTCAGCACCATACTGTCCCGACCCGGTCCACTGGGCTGAGCGTCCGTCCATTCCGATGACGCCGACCTGCCGCCTTTCCCTTCCCGAATCCGCCTCGACTACACGGTCGAGAGCGTCCTGGGGAGCGACGCCCTGGGCCAGCAGGTCGAGCAGGTCGGGGCCGTACTCGACCCTGGTGCCCCCCTGCGTCGCGACCGCGCCTACGCCGGCCCTCACCCATGGAACGGCGTTGCCCACACAGGGATTCCTGGTCGTGACGGCGACGCCGGTTTCCCCCGTTCTGGGATCGACCGCCACGATCGAAAAGGTGTGGAACTCGAGGTCCGGCCCCCACGCAACCGGCTCCTGGGCGAGGAGCGGCGTGACGAGCAGGAACGTGACCGCAAAGCCTCCGAACCACGACCCTCTGGAGGTAATGGAACCTCCCCGCGGTTGCTCCCGCATGCGGACACGCGTTTCGATCCAACGGTTCGAAGCGACTCGAAAGATAGACTTGAACGTTTTCATTTTCGCCTCCGGTGTCAACTAAGCGAATGGTCGTTCTACACGAAGACCAACGACCCGCCAATGCCGGCAAAGTGAGGACGCTGCACAGGCCGCCACGCTCTTCCGCAACATCTACCACAATAGGCGGCGCGTCAACCAAAAGGGAATGGTCTCCGGTTGCGCGACGAGTGTTAACCCGTCCTACCCGGGTTTCGACCGCAACCTCTCGAGTGGTCGTTCGTCGAGCTGACCTGCCACTTGGTTCAGATTGCGGGTCCACCGATAAGTCCGTTACCGCGCCAAACTGAGACAGCTCTATACTAGTGGCCTGTATGTCGAAGCTCTCGGAACCATCCATTACGGAAACGACTGACAGAATAAAGGCGCTGGGGCTGAAGGCGGGCGCCAAGGTCATTGGCATCGCCGACGTAAAGGCCTTCAATGAATATGTGCCCAGCGGCCACCGGCCGGCCGACATTTTGCCGGGCGCCCGGTCTGTGGTGGTAGCGGGCTGCCAGGGCCCCACTGCCGGCGCGTGGCGTTGTGAAAACCACCGTGTCATGGAGATCACCGGTTACGACTTTCGTGAGAACATCGCCGTCCACGCCATCTCGGACTTCATTACCGATCAATTGGGATACCAGGCTGTCCAAGGACCGGCGATGCCCACCGAGGGTCACCGGCCGCCGATGAGCATGATGCTGGCGGCGGTTTTGTCGGGGCTTGGCACGCGATCGCTGGCTGCCAACATTATTCTGAATCCAACATATGGGCTGCTCTACTACGCGGCCCTGATTACCACGCTGCCCCTCATTGCCGATCAACAGCTGGATGAGAATGTCTGCCCCGCCCCCATGTGCGTGAAAGTCTACGAAGCGTCGGGCAAAACACCGTGTATGGCTTCCTGTCCGGCTGATGAGGGTGGCTGCCTTGACGGGAAACTCGATGAAAACGGCCGGATTGAAAGTTCCTACTATGACCGTGAGCGGTGTCACGCCCGCTCGATGACGTATGGAATGGGCAGCTTTCAAAAATCGCTGCTGGACGTCATCGATCAGGACGATTCGGACAAGCGCAAGTCGATGATCTATTCCGATTTCTTCACTGACAACCTGACAGCCATTAGCTTCTTCAAAGACTCCGTCGCCCAGTGTTTCGAATGCATGCGGGTCTGCCCGGTCGGGAAGACTACGAGGACCTTGAAATGACAGACTCTGCCCTCGATTCCGACGCGGCGAAACAGGAAATCATCGCCTACGCAAAAAAGGGCGGCGCGCTGGTAGCTGGGGTCGCCGATGTGGCCGACTTTTCACGCAGCGCGACTATCGCCCACCCGGATGAACTCTTGCCCAATGCCAAAAGCGTAGTGGTGCTGGGCGGGGCCAGGCCTCGCGCGGGCGACTGGGAAAGCCCGTCTCCTGAGCTGATGAGCACGATGGGGACCTCGGACCGCATCAATTCACTTGCGCTGAAAGTCGCCAAATTTATCGAGAGTCGTTTTGCCTACTACGCTCTCTTCGTTCCCACGGGCAAGGACCGAGGCAACCGGCCATTTATGAATGTTACAGAAGCGGCTGTATTGGCCGGCTGCGGTAATACAAGCCTGGCGGGGCCGGTGCTGAGTAATGAATTCGGCTTTATGTATTACAGCGCACTGGTGACGACCCTGCCTCTGCCCAAGGATCAAATACAAGAGCCCGCCTGCCCGGCGCCGGAATGTGTCACGATGTATGAGGAAAGCCAGACAACCCCGTGCATGGCAATTTGTCCCATCGACGATGGCGGATGCATCGGCGGGCGCATTGAAGAAGAGGCCTTTAAAGATCGACGTTTTAACGCGGCGCGCTGTGAAACCCGCGTGCATACGAACTGGGTGCCTGGTTTTCAAAAAGTGCTTGAAGAAGCCCTGAATGAAGAAGACCGTGAAAAGCGAAAAATGATTTTATATGGCAGCCACTTCACCCGAACACTATGGTCGATCACGTATTCGAACCAGAATCAGAATCAATGTTTTGAATGCATGCGAGTATGTCCGGCCAGCCGCGAAATGGGCTCACACAAATAAAGAGGACTGATGACCTTTTTCTTCGTGGATCCGGAAGTCTACAAAAAACATCGTGACAAAGTCCTGGAGCTCTCGGACTCCTATCAAATTGATATTCATGAGTTCCTGCCCGCCGAGAAGCGCACGACGCCTCTATCGGACGCGCAGATAGCGGAGAAACTCGGACTTGATGAGCGGACTGTCCGGGAAATCCGAGTTGTAGCTGAACGCGACGCGTACGGACTGGATGAATGGGAAAAAGCTATCGAGTTCAAGAAAAAGGCTTGTGAAGAGTACGCGAAGAAAGGCGTGTCTTATGCCACGCGCAAGTATGTGGAAAAACGAAAAGAGTCCGGCAAGAAGGAAAATGAAAGCTAGGAGTCTGCGCGGCAGAGCGCAAAGAACTCGGACTGATTGGGATTTGAGAGGGTCTTCGGAGGAGAATCGACCGATTCTTCCGATACGACGAGTTCAGAGTTGTACGGACACCCGTAATTGGCCGTGTATCGGGTCTGCCGGGTTGCGGTTTTCCGGATTATGCCCATTCGATCTTCCCGTTCATCCGTCGTAAGTTCACCGCCAGAGTGACCAGATTCCACTCCCCGGTCACTTTGTCCAAACCGCGTAGACTGAACTGTCGGAATCCGAGCACCGACTTGATCCACCCGAAGGGCGGCTCACCAATGTGCTTTCGGGCCCGGTAGCGGTCACGCCCACGCTTGGTTTTCATCTTTCTCATCATCCGACCAACAGCGGTGTCTTTGGGTGGGAGTGGGGCACGGGCGAGATCCTTCTCGCGACCCATCGCAACATACCCGTCAATCTGACGTTGTTCCAACATCCCCAGATTTGACTCGGATCGATATCCCGCATCGGCCAGCACGCGGTCGGGACGCTCCCCCAGATTGTCGCTCAACGCATCCAGCGTGGGTTCCAACTGCCCCACATCCGATGCATTGTCAGTCACCGTTGTTGCCACGATGATCCGGGCCTGGGAATCCACCACCGCTTGCGCGTTGTAGCATTGCTGGAACCCCTCGGTGGAGGTCTTCATCATCCGGCTTTCCGGGTCGGTGAAGTTGTCCTGGGCCGTGGGTTTAGGTTCCCCCATGGGACGTTTGAATGGCTTCTTTCCGCATCCGGGTTTGTGATCTTTGGTGTTCCGTCCCGCTTCCTTGTCCGCGGCCATCTGACGTTCTTCGAGCCGCTTCATGGCCGCCTGTATCGTGGCCAGGCGCTTCTTGCGCGTGGCCAACCCGTCGGGCAGTTCGTCTCCGCGCCGGTCCTTGCCGTATCGCTCGTCTTCGTCCTCATCGGTCGCCTCGGCCCGGTTCAACAGATCCCGAATCTGTTCACCCAATTCGGTCTCCTGCTTTTTCATGCGTTCGTAGCTCATCGCTTTGCGTTTGCTTGCATTCGCCCGCATCTTGGTCCCGTCCACCGCCACGGTTCCCATCTTCACCAGTCCCGCTTCCCGCGCCATCATCACCACTTGCACAAACAGGTTTCCGAACTCCTCAAGATGCAGTTTGCGAAAATCCGAGATCGTTCGGTGCGCCGGAAAGTTCTCCGCTCCCAACATCCGGAACGCTACGTCGTCGGTCAACTTCGCCGCGATCTTCCTGGACGAGAACACTCCGGTCGCGTACCCATAAATCAGCACCTTCACCATCATCCGCGGATCAAACGCCTGATTGCCCGGACCCTCGGTTCCATACCGCTGTTCGAACGCGCTCAAATCCATCGCGTCCACCGCGTCCGATATGAAGTACGACAGGTGATCTTCGGCCAACCAATCTCTCAACGACGGTGGCATCAGCAGTGTTTGTTCTGGGCTATAAGTCCGATAGGTTCGTGCCATGACATATCTTCGATCTTTATCCGCCCAATTCCGGTCCTTCTGCCGCGCAGACTCCTAGTGGCCTGTAACAGAGAGAGTGATAGTGGCGTTGCGAGCGCAACGGTACCGGATACTAGGAGCGCCGCGCGAGTTAATGCTGCTTCATTGCGAGAAGGCGCGACGACGAAGACGGTGCTGTTCCGCCGCAACCCGAAGGGACGATGGGCCTTGCCAGCCATGCAGAGGAGTTCGGAAACAGCGATGTTTTCCCATCTGCGACGAGTTGGGAGAGGGCCCGCAAGGCCCATCGGCGACGCTGTCACTATCTCTGTTACAGGCTAGTAGGCCGCGGCATCTTCAGTTCATGTCGTAGTCCGTCTTCCCCACTGCGACCCGGTAGAAATCGCATTTCTTTATGATTGGTCACTAGACATTTCGTATCCCTGCGTCGAAGTGAGGGTTTCGCGTGCCAGGAACAACATCGAAGCAAGTCACAGTTAGCGGCGAGGGCCTGTCGCTGGATGACATCGTCGCCGTATCGCGGCGGGATTTCCGCACAAAGATCAGCGACGCCGCGCACGTCGGCGAGCGGGTCCTCGCCTCGCAGGAATTCATCGCAAAGGCCGTTGCTTCTGGCGCCGCTATCTATGGTGTGACAACAGGGGTCGGCGCGAATGCCACACAGGCCATTCCCCAGGACGAAGTCGAGGCGATGCAGAACAATCTGCCCTGGCTGCTGAAAGCCGGGGCCGGCGAACGCATCGGTCGCGATGCCGTGCGTGCGGGCATGCTCTTGCGCTTGAATTCGCTCCTGCTTGGGGCCTCGGGCATACGCATGGAACTTCTGCGACGACTGGAGACTTTCTTGAACGAAGATGTGGTTCCTCATGTCCTGGAACACGGATCCATCGGCGCCAGCGGTGATCTGGTCCCGCTGGCCTACGTCGCCGGTGCGCTCATCGGCGTGGACGATGACTTCCGGGTAGATCTCAGGGGAGAGGAAATGGGTGCGGTCCAAGCCCTCACTGAGCTCGGTCTGGATCGTGAGCGTCTACGTGCAAAGGAGGCGCTGGCGCTGATAAACGGGACCTCCATGATGACCGGACTCGCAGCGCTTTGTGTGGCGGACACAAAGGATCTGCTTTCACTCGCTCACGGCGTGCACGCCCTTGCGATACAGGCGCTGAGCGGTTCGGGCGCCTCTTTTTCCCCCTTCATTCACGAGCAGAAACCCCATCCAGGGCAACTGCGCAGTGCGGCCTGGATGCGCTCCCTGCTGGAGGCATCCCGGATGACAACCGAGGGCATGAAGGGGCACTACAAGCAGCCCGCCAATGCCCTCATACAGGATCGATACTCCCTGCGCTGCCTCCCGCAATTCATGGCGCCGCTCCTGGAAGGCATCGCGCATATCGAGGGACAAATAGAAATCGAAGTCAACTCGGCAAACGACAACCCTCTCTTCGACGCTGAGACAGAAAGCACCTACAACGGCGGCAACTTTCTCGGACAAGTCGTGGGCGTGGGCATGGACCAACTGCGCTTCTACATCGGTCTGATGGCCAAACACCTGGACACACAACTCTCGCTGTTGATGTCACCTGAATTCAGCAATGGACTTCCGATGGCCCTGAGTGGAGATCCGAACCGCAAATGGAATATGGGACTCAAGGGTCTGCAGCTCCTGGGGAATTCCATGATGCCCATCCTGACCTTTATGGGCAACACGATGACAGACCGCTTCCCCACGCACGCCGAACAGTTCAATCAGAACGTCAACAGCCTGGGGTATGGTGCAGCCAATCTCGCAAGACGGTCCGTCGAGACAGCCCAACAGTACATGGCCCTCGCCCTGCTGATAAGCCTACAGGCAGTAGACCTGAGGACGCGCATGCTGACCCGACACTGCGACGCACGCGTCTGTCTGTCGGCGAGATGTGCGCCACTCTATGAAGTCGCAAAGGAAATCCTTGCCTGTCCACCCAACAAGGAGGCACCGCTATTGCCCACCGACGACGCGCAGCATGTGGATGCTTACGTCGGTGCGCTTGCGCAAGATATCAAACAGGGCGGACGTCTGGTAGAGACGCTCGCGTCATTGCAGGACGTTTCGTGAATCGTGGATGAGATAGACGCTAGAGCATTTCCGCCCAAGCCATCTATTGTGCAGACGGATTTTGCTTCCGAAGTTGATGAATGCCTATCTTCTTTAAAGTATATGAAGAACATGGATTGTTTATCAGTTCGTGGGATGGCGCCGTTTCGGATTGCGACCTTCTGCCATCGTATAAACAGTTGTTCGAGAATGAGAAATACAGGCCGGGGTTTCACGAGATCGCGGATCTGAGACAGGCACAAATGACGACTGTCACGGGCGAAGGGTTACGCCAATTGAATTCAATGGTGGCTCAGTATCTGGCCGGGAAGTGCGAGGGTTTCAAGACTGCAGTGATTGCTCCTCGAGATCTTCCGTTTGCGCTGGCTCGCCAATATGAAGCATACAGTTCCGAATCGCCTGAGAGTGTCATGGTATTCAGGGAGGTAAGTGAAGCTCTCAAATGGATAGGTGTAGATGACTCTTCCATTGAGTGATTCGAATTAAGGACCTGTCGTACTCTGCCAGGATTCTCTCGCCGTAGCTTCCTTCTGCACTAACGCTTGCCGCCTCACTGCCGCCCGGAAACCTGGAAGCCGCACGGACGATCGGCGGGGATCCTACTTCTTCCTGGGCTGCGGCCCGGAGCTGACATGCGGTGCAAGCTCGTCCCACTCGCTCGACGCCACGCAATACAGGCAGAAGTCGCCGTGGTCGTAGATCGAGCAGCTCAACGGGCCGCGCTTATTCCTATACACGTAGGCTCCGACAAAGGGGGTCCTGGTCGGCCTCACCGGTCTGGTGAGCACCCACGTGATGCCATCCGCGCCGTTCTTGCCCGTGAGCAGACTGTCGCGCTCCCACTCGTTCTGATTCAGCATGTCAATGCCAAAGAGCTTTGCCACACTCAGCCCGGCGCGCACGGTGCGCTGAAACGCCCCGGGCTTCTCGCCCGGCATCATCATCGGTCCGGACCCCATGCCGATATACTTTGTCACGCCGGCAGCCTTCATGGCGTTCCAGACGTGCGGGAGGTTGTGCGTCTTCGGGCGCTTCTTCATGTCGTCGCCGAGCGCCGAGATGACGCCATCGCAGCCCGTAAACGCCTCCTTCAACTTGTCCTCTTCATCCAGTTGTGCCTCGACCACCGTAGTCGTCGGCTTCACGTGTTTGAACTTGTGCGGCGAACGGGTGACCACCACCGCCCGAACACCGATCTCCTCGGCCCGGGCCAGGATCCCCTTTCCGTAGTTTCCGCTGGCGCCGATGATCGCCACCCTAACGGGTTTTCGAACGTTCGTGCTCATGACGTTTGTGTTCTGAACGGTGCATCCCTCGCAGTCTATCGAAGCATACTGTTATCGGACCCGGAAGTAGCACTTACGTTTCTGACCCGCTGCAGCGTGTGGAGGTAACCGCGGCCGCGACCTCGGGGCAACGGCCTGCGTGGCAACCATCGATACAAAGGCAAATACTACGCAGGCTCTAATCAGTGATTTCCTGCTGACGGGACAGCCGATGGGATCCTGACGCCACCACTTATGCAAAGACTTGTAACTACGGGCCCGACGGCGCATTGTTGCAGCTATGGAAGTGGGTTACCAGGTCGGCCAGGTGGTCGACAGAGGCAGTATAGACCTCCAGCTGCAGTGGCAATACCATCTGGAGCAGTTCCGCGCGGCGCGGGAAGCTGGCTTCGACATCTACTGCTGGGGGCACCACTACCTGATCGATCCCTTTCAGCACTTCCAGCCACTGCCGGTACTGGCTCGGCTGGCTGCAGAGCCGGGCGATATGAAGCTGGCGACATCCGCTCTGCTGCTTCCGTTGCTGAATCCTGTCGACGTTGCCGAGCAGGTGGCGACTTTGGACCATATCTGCGAGGGGCGCTTCATCCTCGGGCTCGGCCTGGGATACAGGCCGGAGGAGTGTGAGGCCTTTGGCACCAAGATGTCGGAGAGGGGCGCGCGTAATTCCGAAGCCCTGGAGCTGATGATCCGTCTGTGGACGGAAGAAGAAGTGACTCACCATGGACGCTTCTTCCAGGTCACCAATGCCCGTCCCACGGCACGAACGTTTCAAGACCCACATCCCAAGATCTGGCTGACCGGCATGAGCGACCGTGCTGTCCGGAGGGTCGGCCGGGAGGGACACACACTGTTTGTCGGGCCAGCCCAGACGTTCGAGACGATCCGGCGCCAGATCGACGTGTACCACGACGAATTAGCTCGGAGTGGTCACCAGGTTCCCGACGACATGGTCCTGATGAGAGAGTTCTTCTGCGCTGGCAGCCGAGATGCGGCGTTGGAGAAAGCGCGGGCGGGCCTACAGCGGAAGTATGAGGTGTACGGGCAACATGGCCTGCAGGGATCGAACGCCGAGCTGACCCGCACAGTGACCGGCGGCCTGGACGTTTTGACCGACGGTACTTTCATTTTTGGCAGCCCGTATGATTGCGTGGAACAACTCGCACGGTACAGGAAGTTGGGATTCACCACGGTCTGTCTGCGTCTCTTTTACCCTGGGATGTCTGAGCAGGAGGTACTCGATCACATCGAGCTGGTGGGTAAAGAGGTCCTGCCCGAACTGCATAGTCTGTGACGCGCCAATCCCAGACGCCTTCGAAGGTGAAGTTCGGGACACAGTCGCCAAATCGACCATCACGATGGAGGACCGTATGCGACCTGCTTATCGGACTACATTCTTGGGCTTGATCTGCCTGATATCGCCGGCATCGGCGCAGGTCCCGTCAATACCCCAGCCTGACAGCGTATTTCTCGAAGAGCTCACCTGGATGGAGGTCCGCGACGCCATTGCCGGCGGCAAGACAACCGTCATCATTCCGACTGGCGGTACCGAACAGAACGGTCCTCACATGGCGCTCGGGAAACACAACTACCTGGTGCGGTACAAGGCCGGAGAGATTGCGATGCAGCTCGGGAATGCGCTCGTCGCCCCGGTTGTCGCCTACGTTCCTGAAGGCGAAATCGACCCACCCACCAGCCACATGCGCTTCGCCGGGACGATCTCAATACCGCAGGACGTATTCGCCAAAGTGCTCGAGTACGCCGCGCGAAGCTTCAAGCAGCACGGATTCCTCGATATTGCCCTCATCGGCGACAGCGGAGGGAACCAGGCAGGACAACAACTCGTCGCTGAGACCTTGAACACGGAATGGGCTTCCACCAAGGTGCGCGTCCATCACATCACCGCCTACTATCCTGGACGAGGCGACGATTGGGTTGTCAGCCAGGGTGTCAGTGCCGCCGACGTCGGCTCACATGCGGGCACACACGACACATCGAGCCTGATGTACCTCAACCCCTCAATGTTGCGATTCGACAGGATGGGGCCGGGAAAGTCAGGAGACGGGCAGGGGCATGTCGGTAATCCTGCCAAAGCCACTGCGTTGTTCGGCCGACATATTCTGGAGCTGCAGGTTGATGATGCCGTGAATCAGATTCAGGGGCTACGTGTGAGCAGCCGCCGCTGAGCTCGGATCTTGACGAGAAAACTAACCCCATGATCAAAAGGTAGAGCGAGTATGTCCGCTCAGCCAATCGTCCGCGACATCGAATCCCGTGATGAGGGCCAGCGCCCCAATCTGGGCCGCGATCATCCCCCGGGGTCAGATATACGGGAAACTTTGGAAAGTCGGTTGGCAGGACCCCCCGGCAAAGAAAAGCGCGGGCCTACCCGAACGCGTCGGCAAACGCCTGTCTCTGCTGAACGCTACCCAGCATGATCAACTCTGCGCCCGGCTCCAGTCGCATCGAAGACTGCAGGCGCGTCAACATCTGTCCATTCTGGCTGACCGCGACCACGCTAAGCCCAGTTCGCGAGCCGATGCCAGTTTCCGCGAGTGTCTTCCCCTGCAGAGAAGGGGGGAGGTCGACCGTAAACAAGTCGACACCTTCCCCCAGGATGACGAGCTCATGGCCTTGGAGCACGGAAAAGACGGCTTCAGCCCCAAGCGTTGAGTAGCTCAACACGAAGTCTGCCCCCGCCCGATGGATCGCTTCGAGGTTTCTCTCGTGCGTGACCCGGCTGACGATACGCAGATCTGGCTTGAGTCGCCGGCAGTACACGGCCAGGTACACGTTCATGGCGTCGTCATTCGTGGTCAGCAGCACCGACGGAGCGTTCCCCAAGCCCGCCCTCATCAGGGCCTCCCGATCAGCAGCGTCACCTACGAAATGCTGATCGCAGATCCCGGCGAGTCTGTCGTGCGCCCGTTCGTCGCGTTCGAGCACGTGCACCGGAATACCCTTCCGCTTGAGCGCACGCGTCGCAGCGTGTCCCACCTTGCCCCCGCCGATGACCAGGATCGGTTCATCGTGCACATGAGGGTGCTGCAGTAGACCATTCAGCTCGCTGATCTGCTCCGGCGCGCCGACCACCACGACGACACTCTGATCGGCGATCTGGGTATCGGGAAACGCCGGTCGCAGGCGGCCGCGCTGCCAGACGCCGACGATGTTCAAGCCCATCGTTTCTCGCAGGCGCGTCTCGCGCACGATCTGTCCGGAGAGCGGGGTACTGCGCGCTGGGAACTCGGCGATCTGCAGTCCCTTGTAATTGCCGATCACGGCCGCGTCGCCGTGTCCGGCGCTGACGCGATTGGCGAGGTACTCGCCCAGACGCTGCTTCAGGGCAAGCACTTGCGTTGCGCCGCTGAGCTCCAAAATGTCGATCGAGTCCTGGTCCTCGACGACCGCGACGATCGGGACATCTCTGGTGACCTCACGGACCGTGAGGGTGAGGTTCGTGTTGGTCGTGTCCTCCCGGTTGGCGAGCACCAGCCGGGCCTGCTGAACGTGGACTCCTTCGTAGGTCGACCGGTTGTCGATGTCGCCCGTGACGACAGAGATACCCTGGCTGAACATCTGTGCCGCAACGGCCGGATCGGGCTCGATCACGCAGTACGGTATCGCCTCGGGGCGCAGCCGTTCAATCAACCCAGCGGCGATCTCGTCGTGACGACTGATGATCACGTGCTCTCTTACCGAAGGCCGAAGCCGTCTCGGTGCTCTGAGTCTCACCTGAGCCTCGAGCCATGGAGCATAGAAGAAGCGGATAAAGGTGAAGGGGAGCACAACGAGCAGCAAGACAAGGCCTGACACCAGGACTAAGACGCTGAAAAGCCGGCCAATGTCCGTGGCGAATGTAATGTCACCAAAGCCGAGGGTCGTCATGGTGACGAGCGTCCAGTAGACGCCGGTAATCCAGGAGTGTGACTGGTCCTCGACGCCGACCATGATCAACTGAAAGATCAGGGAGTAGATGAGGATGACAGCGAAGAGAAAGGCGAGGTAGCGGAGCAAGGCGAAGATGTTCCGGCGCATCTCGCCTTCGCTGAAGATATAAGAGAACTGGCTGCTAAAGAGCTTCATTGGTCGGCGTTGAGAGCGAGCATGCAATATACCTATTATATCGGTCCATCATGCTACGCGTTGCGCTTGACGACACAAACGGACTTTGCCCTGCGGACGCTGATGTACTTGGCCGCAAACGGCGAGCGGGTGACGGCAGGCCAGGTGGCCGAGTTGTTTGGCATTTCGGTGCACCATGTGGCCAAAGTTGGCGGCGGTATCGAACTGGCGCGGCCGCCGGCGGCCATCACGATCGGGGAGATCATCGTCGCTTTTGAGGGTACCGTCCACCTGCTGGACTGCATCGGCATGGACAACGTTTGTGTCATCGAACGCTTCTGCAAACTGAAGGGGGTGTTGGCCGAAGCGGAACGAATTCAGCGCGAGTACTTGTCCACGGTGACGCTGGACGAGGTGGTCCCGGCACGGCAACAACTCGAGCTTCTGTCGGCCGCACCGTAGATCACGGGAAACGATCCCGTCGAGTTTTCGTCACCAAACGGATTATTCAACCTGGAAAGGACTGACCCATGCGAAGTTGGACTTGGCTCACTGTCACGATCATGGCTGCCGTCGTTGCGGGCAGCATCGTTCTCGAAACCGAATCGCTCGTTGCGGCCCAGCAGCAACCGCCCGGTGCAGCCGTCGATCGGGCCCGCAAGACCATCCAGATGCTGGACGGAATCTACAAACAGGCTGTCGTTCTCATTACCGACAAGTACGTCAACGACACCAGCGACTTTGCCGCCGGTAGCGCCGCCGTGCTCTGGTTCGACGCCATCACCAAAGGGGGCACCCACCAGGTTCGATTGATCGACGCCACAGGCGACCCGAACAATCCGGCGAATGTGGCGCAGAACGCGTTCGAGCGGGAGGGTATCCGGCAACTTCGAGAGGGAGAAGCCTACTACGAGCAGGTCGTCAACGAGGACGGCCAGTTTCACCTTCGCGCCGTGACGGCTGTCCCGGTCGTGATGGAGAAGTGTGTGATGTGTCACGCGCATTACTCCAACGCCGCGGAGGGCCTGGCAATCGGCGCGATCTCATACAGGATGCCGATCGAATAGCTGGGGGTGAGGCTAAGACCTTCGCACTTCAGTCCGATTCGTGACAGAGGCCGGCCGTAGTGTAAGCGTAGACAGAGGTATCGGTGGGCCGGGCTATTGAGCTTCGAAAAGTCGCAGTCTCAGGATGCCGACGCTCTGATGTAAGTGGAAAGAGACACGGCGGTTTGCGTTAGACGCGAGTGGCTCGTCGGTCCTGCGTAGTCGTCATCAGATTCATCAACGCTCCCCGTATTCAGTGAGGTGGTCGATTAAGAGGGATGTCATCGGGTCGGGGGCAAGATCCGGGATCCAGTGGCTCACGCCCTCCAAGATCTCGAAGCGATACGGTGCTTCGACGTACTGTTCGGTGAGGAGTGCGCCGTCGATACACAAAAACGTGTCTTCGTCACTCCACGTAAACATCGTTGGAACTCCCACGGAACCCAATGCCTGCGTCTGTGGGCTGCGGGCGCTGAAGGCCGCACGATACCAGTTGAGCGCAGCCCCAAGCGCCTCCTTCGAGCCCAGCACACGAACGTATTCGTCGATCGCCTCCGCGTCCAAACCCTCAAAAACGCTGCGAAGCTGCGCGTTGTCGTTGGCCAGAAAAGCGTCTTCGGAATCCGGCTGGACGAAAACGTCAAAATACGATGATGCCTCGACCTGGCACGAGCCCGGGTCGCTCAAGACCACCTGAAAGGCATCGGGATGCGGGACCGACACCGGGTTTGCCGTGATCACACGATCTGCGGCGACGACGGCAACGGACCACGCAATCACCGCGCCCCAATCGTGACCCACGATGTGGAACCGGTCTGCACCGATAGCATCTGCCAACCCAATGACATCCTGAACCAGGAGCGGCACTGCATAGTCTCCGATGTTTGCTGGGCGGGCACCGGCGGAGTAGCCGCGCTGGTTCGGGGCCACGGCCCGGAATCCAGCAGCACCCAGCGCGCTGAGCTGATGCCGCCACTCGTAGGAAGTCTGAGGAAATCCGTGGAGGAGAATCACGACCTCCCCGTCAGCAGGCCCCGCCGTGCGAACGTCGAATGTGAAACCACCGATCTCAACTTCAATGAGGTCGATCTCGCGGCTGGATTCAGCCGGGTTGCCCCTCGTACCGGTCTGTGACGCCATGTCGTCTGAGGGAGCGCACCCGCACGCAAGTGAAATGACGACGGCGATTGCCTGGAGAGCGGGTTTGGGCACCACCAGATTGTCCCGAATGATCACTTCGCCTCCTCGAATTGCGGATCTGTACGCGAGAACCCGACAAGTTTCGCTTCACGTTCAAATCGGGCGAGACCGTCGGCGTCCTCTGCAAACTCCGCAGATAGTGTCCGGAGGGCGACTTCACGCCCAAGCTTCATATCTCGGGCACGCAACACCTCTCCCATGCCGCCTCTTCCGAGCGGGGAGAGGATCTCGTGGCTGCCAAGTTGGGTGCCGGGGGGCATGTTCTAACGTGTGTCGAATCGATCCGCGAAAATCTCGGTAAAATACTACGGCAGGAAGGAGTGGGTAGCAATCAATCCGTCACATGCTTGAGTAACCGCCGATACGGGGCTTTCCGACAGAATCCACTTCGGAGCATAGGCGACTTGAACGAAGCCGCTGGCGCGGCGGACGCTACGCGTGTGCTGAGCGAAGAGTGATGAGCCCCCGATAGAGTGTGAGCCTCACAAGGAGGCTCACATGACGAAGCTGCGACAACGGAGCTGAACTATCTTCGATTCGGCGTATCTTCACGCGGTCGAAGACTTCGCCCGCTACTTCGGGAAGTCCCCCGACAAGCTCGAACAGGAACAGATGCGGCAGTACCAGCTGCATCTGCTTCAGGAGCGCAAGCTCGCTGTCGACACCATCATCGGACGGATCGCCGCACTCCGGTTCTTCTACGTGAAGGTGCTTCGCCGTCCCTATCACCAGGTCGATCTGGTCTATCCGAAACAGCCGTCCCGGTTGCCCACGATTCTGAGCGAAGAGGAAGTGGCGCAACTGCTGGCCTCCGCCAACAGTGCCTATCACTTCGTCATCCTGATGACCTTGTATTCGACGGGACTGCGGCGGGCCGAGCTGTGTCGTCTGAAGGTCGAGGACGTCGATAGCGAACGCATGGTGATCCATGTGAGGCAGGGTAAAGGCAATCGCGACCGCGACGTGCCGCTGTCACCGAAACTGCTGGAAGTCCTGCGCGACTACTGGCGTTGGCGGAAACCCGGCGAGTACCTCTTCCCCAGTTTGCTCCGGACCCGGCCCGGACAGCCCATCGATGTGAAGACGGTTTGGTACGCCGTCCAACAAGCCGCCCAACGTGCCGGCATCAAAAAGAAAGTATCCCCACATACGCTGCGCCACAGCTGGGCCACCCACCTGCTGGAGAGGGGAACCGACCTGCGAACCATCCAGCTCCTGTTGGGTCATGTCGATCTGGAAGCGACGACCCTCTATCTCCATTTGTCTCAGGCGCACATGCAGCGCGTGGTGAACCCGATCGATTCTCTTCCGGTTCCCGATCTGGGACCGTCTCCCCGTCTGAGAAAGAAGAAAGGCGAATGAGCCGGCCCGCCGTCGAGGTGGCCGACATCGTCCGCGCCCGGGTTCGAGGTTTCCTCCAGCGTCACCGCCTCGGCATCCAGAAGCTCAAGGTCCTGCGCGCCATCCTGAACTGTCGTACTGCGGCTCTGGGTGGCCACATCGACCGGTGTGCCGATTGTGGCCGGGAGTCCGGAATCTCGTTCAACTCCTGCCGCAACCGCCACTGCCCGAAGTGTCAGACCCAGGCCCGACGACGGTGGCTCGAAGCACGAGAAGCCGAACTGCTGCCCACCCCCTACTTCCACGTCGTGTTCACCGTCCCGCACCAGTTCCATCCGTTCTTCTTCCACAACCCTGCCCTACTCTACAGCCTGCTGTTTCGCAGCGTGGCCGACACGATGATCGAGGTGGCGGCCAATCCGAAACGACTCGGCGCCCGGATCGGCTTCTTCGGCATCCTGCATACCTGGAGTCAGAACCTGGAGTTCCATCCCCACATCCACTGCGTGGTACCGGCCGGCGGACTGGCTCCGGATCAGTCCCGTTGGATTCCGGGTTCTGGGCGCTTCTTCCTCCCCAAGCAGGTGCTCGCCCGAGTCTTCCGTGGCAAGTTCATCGACGGGCTCGGGCGAGCGATCGCCGACGGTTCGCTCGAACTGTCCGGCTCGATTCGACCCTTCGGCGAACCGCAACACTTTCGGCGGTTCCGCCGCCAGATCCATTCCCGCAACTGGGTCGTCTATATCAAACGACCCTTTGGTGGCCCCGAACAGGTGCTCCGCTACCTGGGCCGCTACACCCATCGGGTCGCCATCTCCAACCATCGATTGATCTCGTTTGACGGTAACCGGGTCCGGTTCCGTTGGCGGGATTACCGCAATGGCAACAAGAGTCGCATCATGACACTCGCGGCCGACGAGTTCATCCGACGGTTCTTATTGCACGTTCTGCCGAAGGGCTTCGTCCGCATCCGACACTTCGGATTCATGGCCAACTACCGCCGGTCGGCCGCCTTCGCTCTCTGTCGCCAACTCCTCGATGCCATGCCGAGGGTCGAATCTGACGAAACCACCACCTCGAACTCTTCCTGGTCGTGTCCGCACTGTCAGGGACCGATGACTCTCATCCAACGCTTCACCGCTCTGCAACTCGTAGCGAGGCTCGCCTTCCAATGCGATACGTCCTAATCCTCCTTCACAAACCGACGACCGACGTGCGGTTCAGCCACGTCCTCGCCGGAGTGTGCCTCCGCTGCAAAATCCCCTCAGATCCCGTCCTTTCAACCCACCGATTCCCCGACCCAACTGCTTTCCGATTCACACCATCGACGCGGTCATCGACCGCCGGTCCCCCTCCTCGCCCCAACGCCACTCCAGATCCGGCCCGCTTCCGGCTACTTTCTCCATAGCCCACCGCGTCCGCCGCATTCGGCCAGCGCCCTCCTTCAAGTCTTGTTATCGAAACTGCCGCGGTGGGAACTTCTCGCTCATCCTGTGGCCGCGCTCGCCGCGGCACTTCCGATGAACGCTAACGACATTACAGAAAGGTGGATTGAAACAGCGTGGTGAATCGAGAGGTTCTGTGGGAGGCTCGAATCGCGAGGATTGGGGCAGGCACCCCTTCCTTCAGTTCTTCAAACCAGTTCTTGTCACTTCGCCAAGACGGTGGGTCCCATCCTTCCGCATGCTTGTGGTATGGAACAGGAAAGACATCATGGTCTCGACCGACGACGGGCCGGCGTCCTGCTCCACCCCACTTCGCTCCCTGGCTCTTTCGATCATGGTGTACTCGGACCCGACGCTCATCGATTCGTCGACTTTCTCTGTTCAGCTGGATTCACGGTCTGGCAGACGCTGCCGCTCGGCCCCGTCGACGCTACTCTTTTGCCCTACCGGGTGAAATCCTCCCGTGCCGGGAACCCCCGGTTGATAGCACTGGATCTGCCCGACGATGTCCCTTGGCGTCCTTCCGCCAGGGCGCTGGACGGTGCCAGGAACTGGGAACCCCGTCGAAAACTCATCCGTTGGACCTTCGATCAGTTCTGCCGACTGGCCCCGGAGGTGGAACGACGTCGGTTTGCATCGTTCATCAGGTCAGAGAGGGTATGGTTGCTACCGTTCGCGCTGTTTGAGGCCCTCAAAGAGCGGTTCGATGGTCGTGCCTGGTGGGGATGGCCCGAGCGTCTGCGGAACCGTGATCCCGAGGCCCTCCGGCGGGCCAGGATCGAGGAACGTGAAGCGATCCGTCGCGTCGCATTCGAGCAGTTTGTGTTCACGGTGCAGTGGCAGGCACTGAAGCGCTACGCCAACGACAGGGGCGTCTATCTGTTCGGCGACCTGCCAATCTACATCGGCCTGGACAGCGTTGACGTCTGGTGGCAGCGTGAGTTGTTCCTCATGGAGCCAAGCGGCAGACCGGCCCGGGTTGCCGGGGTACCCCCCGATTACTTCAGCGAGGATGGGCAACTCTGGGAAAACCCGGTCTATGACTGGGAACGCATGCGGTCGGATGGCTTTCGCTGGTGGATCGACCGAGTCCGCTCTGAGCTCCAGCGGTTCGATCTGCTTCGAATCGACCACTTCCGCGCGCTGGAAGCTTATTGGGAAGTACCGGGTGGGGCGACAACGGCGAGAGACGGCCGATGGGCGCCGGGGCCCGGTGCCGATCTCCTAGAAGCGCTCAGCAAAGAGGTCGCCATGGACCGTCTTGTCGCGGAAGATCTGGGCACCATAACACCCGCTGTGCTCGCACTGCGGGACCGATTCGGCCTCCCCGGCGTTCTGGTGCTGCAGTTTGCGTTCGACGGCTCTCCAGACAATCCATTTCTTCCACAGAACCATCGCGCGCACGCAATCGTCTATCCGGGGACTCACGACAATGACACGATCCTCGGCTGGTATACCTCCCTCGACGACAGGACCCGGGAGTTGGTGAATCAGCAACTGCAGTGTCGGGCCGATGAGATGCCGGGTGCCCTGATTCGCGCTGTTCTGGGGTCACCGGCGAAGCTGGCCATCGTGCCGATGCAGGACGTTCTGGAACTCGGGTTTGGACACCGCATGAATACGCCTGGGACGACGACAGGTAATTGGGCGTGGCGCTTCGGGTGGGAGGCGCTGACCTCGTCCCACGCGCGTGGGTACCGCGATCTGCTCGAACGCTTTGGGCGTTAGCTGCCCTAAACACCACGGCGTTTTGGGGGAGGAATTTCTCAGCGACAGCCCCCCAGGCACAAATCCGGTTAGATGCGTTGGGTTTCATGTCGCTGTTTGGTTGCTTCCAACCGCCCTCTTCCATAAGATTCACCCAGTTTTTCCTTAGCGGCGCAACATCCCCTGTTTGCGATCCATGGAGAAACGATTTCGTTCGCCCGAGGTTGCCGATGGAGCCCTCTTCGAATCAGATCACGAGATTGCTTCAGGCTTGGACCGGCGGCGATGAGAATGCACTGGGGGAGCTGACGCCCATCGTCTACCGCGAACTTCGAGCGATGGCCCGGCGATACATAGCCGGGGAGCGTCCCGGCCACACCTTGCAGGCTACGGCCCTGATCAACGAGGCCTACGTCCCGTTGATCGACTGGAAGAATGTCCGCTGGCAGAACCGGGCCCACTTCTTCGCCGTCTGTGCCGGGATGATGCGGCGCATACTTGTGGATTCCGCACGAGCACTTCGAGAGGGTATCCTTCTCCAAGAAGGATGCTGCGAGCAGTTGCGCGCGTCCTGCGATCGCCTCACGGCCCTTCAATCCCGAGACAATCGGCTAAGAGAGCTGCATTATTCAAAAGAAAGAATGCGGCTGGAAGTCTTCCCTGAATATGCGGGCACTATAGGTTGGACCGAAAGACGGTGCAAGTTTTTTGTCGCTCCGGGGAGGGAGAACGAACAAGCAGATCAGAGGCTGTGCGAATTGGACGAACGCGAGTGCCCGCTACACCCCTTCGTCAAACACCGCCTCCCGCTTTTCTCCCGCCGCAAAGCTCAACCTTTCGTCACGTTCCACGTTTTCTGGACGGCGAAGAACCCGAGAACCAGTTGAAAATATTAACGTTTCATCACGAATCACGTGTTAGCGATCATGACTCAAAATCTGGCGGGGATCACTCCCGTGGGGGTTCAAGCTGATAAGTAAAACAAGAGGGGTTCGGAGGGCAGGGGGTGGCGGGGCGGATAAGCGGAATAAGCAGGTCTGACGACTATGGCAGGGCTGAATTGTCGTCGTATGGGTGTTATGTACACCCGCGCGCGGCCGCAGGCCGTCGCGCGGATTCAGGAGCCGGGCCTTGTTCGGACTGCGTTCGATCCCCAATGGATCGGCTACACCTCGGCTCTCGCGGCGCTACCTCGGTGAGCCGGCTCGCCGTCACGTCGTCGTTTGAACCGGCCCGCTCCCGCCTTGTTGCGAACCGAGCACTCGAAGGTGCACAATGCTGGCATGGAGTCTGTGTTGCGCGAAGTGCTGCGGGATTCGAGAGCGCCCAGGCGTCTACCATTGCTCTTGCTTCCAGTGGTCTTGTTTTACGGCGTTCCGCTAATCCCCTACCCCTACGGGAACGCCATGCTGACGTCCCTGGGCGTGCGGCTCGCTTACCTCATCTTCGTCGCGCTCGTAGCCAGCCTTACCGGGTCCGTTTTGGGTTCGGTGCGGCGGGTGTACACGCGAAGGTTTGGAAACCAGGGGCGAGCGGGGATCCAATGGGGCATGCCGGCCGCGCAGATGGGGACGTTCGCCTTCGCGGCCTTGCTGATCGTCTCTGGTCTCCTCGATCGCAATCCCTATTTACTCCTCATGCCGGGCCTTACCATCGTTGGCATCCTAGCCGTAGTGGCCGTATTCCTGTTCCGCGAAGAGGTCCGCTCCCTGTTCATCGGCGAAGAGAGCCAGGGTGCAGTGCCATCGGGCGACGGGCGGCTCAGAGAGACTCCCGGCGGCCCGCAGCAGCCGCGCATCGTGGTGAGCTACCGCAGGGAAGACACAGGGCACGTCGCCGGGAGGCTCCACGACCGACTCTCGAGCGAGTTCGGCTCCGAATTCGTATTCATGGACATCGACAACATCGAGCCCGGATCGGATTTCAAGGAGGCGATCGAGTCCGCGGTCGAGGCTGCCGACGTGCTGGTTGCCGTGATCGGCACTCGGTGGCTCAGCCTCACCGATCGAGAAGGGATGCGGCGGCTCGACGATCCGTCGGACTACGTGCGACTGGAGATCGGCACGGCCTTCGGCCGTGACATCCGGGTCATCCCCGTGCTCACCAATGACGCGGAGATGCCTGCCGAATCCGAGCTGCCCGACGACCTCCGACCCCTTTCTCGTCGACAAGCCATCGAGGTCGGGCACAAGAGCTTCCATTCCAACGTCGATGACCTGGTGCGTTCGGTCAGGAACGTCCGCTCCTGAGACGTTGCGGGTCGCGGGGCGGGCCGCGGCTCCGGCGCGAGCAGAACGGATCGACTGCCACACGATTGGCGACTCGACCCCCGTCATCCTCGACGCGATACTCCGTCGAGAGACCCCTGTCCGAGTTTTCCTATCGACTCTTGCGCGCCGACGAGGCGGAAGACCCGGTAGAGTTCATCCACTCGATCTACGGGTCCGACTATCCCTCCGAGCGGATAAGCGGAATAAGCAGGGTCTGACGACTATGGCAGGGCTGAATTGTCGTCGTATGGGTGTTATGTCAACCCGGCGATCTGGAGTAACCGCAATCCTGCGTGGCTCGGCGCGCGCACCTCGCGCCGTGGTTCCAGACGAAGAAAGCCTCGTGATGGTTCGAGGTTACTATTGTGGCCGCGTCAGGGGTTTGTTGTTGCCGGCGGAGACGGCTGACTGCTACTGGTGTTCATCACGAACCCGGTGGCATTGGCGAGTTGTTCGAGGGTGAGCACATCGGTGATCCACTGGCCGTCAATGATCCACGTCGGGTAGGTTCTTATGCCAACCGCTGTACATGCGGCAGCCGCGCGAGCGTTTCGGCCATTGGGACTGCATTCGATGTATGGAAGCCGGCTCGCTGAAGGTCCGAAAAACCTCTTCTGATCCTGGCAGTGTGGGCACCACGACGCTCCATAGAACTTTACGCCCTTCTCAGTGAGGTGTTCCGCGAGGGCCCGGGCCATCGGGTCCTCCGGTCCGAGAGGCTCCGGCAATGGGGCAGTGTAGTTGAGATGAAGCGCCACGATGAAAAGAGCCGCGAGCACCCCCCGGCCACGAACGAGACGCCCCCATGGGCGGTTCACCACCTCCGTCGGCCGCTGGTAAATGACCAGGGCCAGCGTGGCCGCCATCAGCGTGAGCGACGTCAGGCAATACGGACAGGTCGCCTTGAGGATAAGTAGGGAAACGGCGGTCAAATAAACGCTGTAGCAGAAACCGAAGAATGCCGCTGAAAACGCGTAGGACCAGTGCTGGTCGACCCGGCGGACAAAGGCGATTCCTCCGATTCCGGTGTATGCCAGCAATCCCCAGAACGCTGTCGGCAGGCCGAACAGGATTGCCCACCGACTTGTCAATACGACGTCGCATCCGCCGCCTGCGGCACATCCTCTAACCGCCGCACCCGTGAACGAGGTCCATGCCAGGTAGCTGGTCAATACCATCCCAATTCCGCTCAGCACCAGCAATGGCCAGTTGGGCGTCGTACGCAAGGCAGGCCCGGTCACTGGGCGCGCGTTTGCCTGCCGCCATCTTTTCGATTTTTTCCCCATAAACGGAATGATAACTGAAAAAGCAGTTTCAGTGACGTTGATGCGGATAAGCGGAATAAGCAGGGTCTGACGCCTATGGCAGGGCTGAATTGTCGTCGTATGGGTGTTATGTACACCCGCGCGCGGCCGCAGGCCGTCGCGCGGGGGATTCAAGGCAGGATGTTCCGGGCAGGCGGCTGATTCAGGGCAGTTTTTCGTCTTGCGGAGACACACCCATCCCGCGGCGTCGTGACGTCGACGTTCAGAAGTCGTCCATCTGGCAGTTGTAGTCGGAAGAGGCCGGCGCCACAGGCGGGGCGCGGGAAGGCAGGCCCAGGCACTCCAGGATTCTTACTGTGATCGTGGGCGGACGAATTGCTGCAAGGATTTTCATCCTTCCGCCGCAATGTTCACACTGAAGAACGTCCACCAGGAAGGCACGTTTCATCAACTCCGCCCAGGTGTAAGATTGCGCGCAGATGATTCCGTGCAGGGCTCAGCCGCAACAGTCAGCTCGGCTGATTGTTGGGCATTAGGCTGCGGTTTCACCTCGGTCTCCCTGCGATTGTCATGGCTGGCTGGAACGATCAGGGACCTCCACGCCGCAGCAGGGCCAGGTACTCCGTGATACCTCGTCAGGTGAGCGCGCGGCGCCGGGACCAGGGCCGCCAGTTTCGCGATGAAGTCCTGGCGCTCGAAAACCACAGCGGTGGTTCCGTCACGCCATGGACGTTTCAAACGGTAGTGGAGCCGGCGGGCGACCGGACGGTCGCGCTCCTGTTGTCTGGCGAAAAAGTGGTCCTCAGGGTTTGACGGAGGCGGATCGCTACGGTTCGCAGGTCGGGGCGAGGGATTCCATCAACGTCAGGCTGATGCGATCCTGATCGGAGTCGCGCAGCAGCACTCCCTTCGCCATCATCTTGTGACCCCTGTACTCGGAGGGCTCGAAGGCGCCGAGCATCAGGAGGTTCCGCAGCTGGAACGCGCGCGTTCCCAGCGGCTTCTTCGCGGCGGCCTGCAGTTCTTCGGGAATCGTTGTGTCCAGTGTGCGGGTCCTGGCAGCCTCGGGAGCCATCGTCAGCATCCAGTCGTCTTCGGACTCCTCGGTCAGGCAACCGATCACCTGCACTGTTGCGCGGTGCGGCAGAGGTTTGGGCCCGTCCTCCCCTTCGATCCGGATGCTTCCAAGACTGCCGGCGCCCAATTCGGTTGAGGCGGTCGGGAACCCGTTCGACTGTAACAGGTAGGCAAGTATGTCGACGTACTGTTCGTCGGTGAGAATTCCGGGGTCGTTTCTCGGCATCAACGTACTCATCAGGGTATAGAGGCTCTGGAGACTGTCCTCCCGCCAGCGTTCCATGAACTGCTCGCCCCGAAGCGGTGGATCAGGCCGCCCCGCCCGGCCGCCCTCCAGAGAGACCCCGTGGCAGCCTGCGCACCGCGCTCCTTCGTAGAAGGCGCGGCCCCTTGCGGCCTGGCCATCCGTGTACACTCCGTTCCAGACGGTCACCTGTTCCGTACCGGGGGGTGTGGTCGCTTGAGCCCCGGCTTTCTCGGTGAGGAGCCCGAGGCCTCCGAGGACGAGGACAGGAATCAAGCAGGTCGGCAGTCTCTGAAACATGGTGTCCCCCATCGGCTACGCACCGGCGCAGGATCTCGGCGACGTACCGGCCCGTTGAATATGACCGAAATCCAGTGCTGGCGCGGCAATGACTGAAGAGAGATTAGGATGTCCCGACCCCCGTTGGCAAGCTCTGAAGAGGTTGGCCGAAACCACCTCACGACGGCCTCCGTCACGGAGCGGCCGCTGGTCCGAACCCGTTGTCGGGGACTCTGGCGTCACTGGGGGTGGCGAAAACAATTGACGCCCGGCCAACAGGCTTTTAATCTCGGCTAAGCAACTCGGCTAAACAATCTGAAACCAAAGGATCAGATGCAGACTTCCCCGTTTGCGTTAAAGCCAGCCCGGATGGCCATGTGTCGGTCAGATCAAAGGAGACCCGGATGAAAGTGATCCTGCCGGTGATCGGTGGCTTGATGGGGCTGTCGGCGATGGTCCTGGGCCAGACCGGCCCGATGTCCGCCGAATCGCAGCGCGCACTCGTGGACCAGTACTGCGCCCACTGCCACAACGATCTGGAGCAATCGGGCGGGTTTTCCTGGACGGCAGTCGACCTGAACCACGTCGAGTTGAGCGCGGAACAGATGGAAAAGGTCATCCGCAAGGTGCGATCCGGCATGATGCCCCCGGCTGGCGCGGCTCGCCCGGGCGCGGACACCCTGAAGGCGTTCGCCTCGGCTCTGGAGGAGCGCCTCGACCAGGCTGACGCCGCGGAGCCTTATTTCGACAAGCCGGAATTACATCGGGTCAACCGGACGGAGTACCGCAATGCGGTCCGCGATCTACTTGGTGTCGACGTGGATGTTTCCGCGCTTCTACCGCCCGATCCCAGGAGCGCCGGCTTCGACAACATGTCGGACGCACTGACGATCACTCCGGCGCTCATGGACGGTTACCTGAACGCCGCCCACAAGATCAGCCGCCTGGCGGTTGGCGACCCGGCGATGTCGCCCTTCGTCGTGTACTACAACGTCCCACGCGTCGTGAACCAGATGCGCCACGTCGAAGGGGCGCCCTTTGGAACGCGCGGCGGCATTTCGGTTATCCACAATTTCCCGGCAGACGGCCGGTACAAATTCACGGTGGAACCTCATTTCAACTACGGCGATCGCACTCGCGGCCTCTTCGGCACTTCGCTTCCGGAGAGGATCAGGGAGCAGCAGATGGAGATCTCCGTGGACGGCGAGAGGGTCGCGATATTCGGGGTTGACGAGGACCTGTACGAGGGGCAAGACCCGTCATCGGGTTCTTATGGCAATGTGATCACGGATCCGATCGAGGTCAAAGCAGGTCAGCGGAGAGTCTCTGCCGCGTTCATCTCCACTTATGACGGACCGGAGCAGGACCTCTACCGGCTTGCCGAGCAGACACTGGCAGATCCCCTCGCGGGCGACAAGCCGGGAATGACCTTCCTGCCTCACCTGCAGACTTTCGCCGTCGCGGGTCCGTTCGATCCAACCGGGGTGTCGGAGATGGACAGCCGAAACAGGCTCTTCATCTGCCGGCCCGCGAATCCCGACGAGGAGGAAGCCTGCGCCACGGAGATCGTTTCGAGGCTGGCGAGACTGGCGTTCCGCCGACCCGTGAATGCGGAGGACCTCGAGTGGGCGATGACTTACTACCAGCGGGGGCGGGACTCCGGGGATTTCGACGCCGGGATCCTGACCGCGCTCCAGGCCATCATGTCGAACCCGGAGTTCGTGTTCCGCTTCGAGAGCGTTCCGACCGGCGCCCGCCCGGATGAGCCCTACCGGATCAGCGACCTGGAGCTGGCGGCGCGCATGTCGTTCTTCCTCTGGAGCAGCGGCCCAGACGACGAGTTGATCGAGGTTGCGAGCCAGGGGAAGCTCAAGGATCCGGCGGTGCTGGAACAGCAGGTCAGGCGGATGCTGGCCGATCCTCGTTCGGAAACGCTCGCGACGAACTTCGCCGCGCAGTGGCTGGGTCTGGGAAACCTGAACGACTTTATTCCCGAGCCCAAACTGTTCCGCGATTTCACCCGCAACCTGGCGCACTCGATGCGTCGCGAAGTCGAGCTGCTGTTCCAGAGCATCTTAAGGGAAGACCGAAACGTCATCGACCTTCTCACCGCGGACTACACGTTTGTCGATGAGATCCTCGCCCGGCACTACGGAATCCCGCGCGTGCTGGGCAGCCGCTTCCAGCGTGTGGCGCTGACGGACCCTGCAAGGTATGGCCTGCTGGGTAAGGCCGGTATCCTCACGATGACGTCACTGGCGAACAGAACATCTCCCGTCGCCCGCGGCAAGTACGTCCTGGAGGTTCTTATCGGCTCACCGCCGCCGCCGCCGCTCCCTGCTGTTCCTCCCCTGAAGGAAGCCGCGATCAACGAGAAGGTCCTATCGGTGCGCGAGCGTATGGAGCAGCACAGAGACAATCCCGCATGCCGTGCCTGTCACCAGATCATGGACCCCATTGGTCTGGCGCTCGAGAATTTTAATGCCGTCGGGCTGTGGCGCACGAGGGACTTCGGCGCCGAAATCGATCCGTCCGGTACGATGTACGACGGCGCGAAGCTCGACGGTCCCATCAGCGTGCGGCAGGCGGTCCTCGGCCGATCCGAGGCCTTCATCGGAAACTTCACGGAGAAGCTGCTGGCGTATGGTGTGGGCCGCGTGCTGGACTACCGCGATATGCCCGTGGTGCGATCGGTCGTGCGGGAAGCATCGGAGAACAACGATCGATTCTCCTCGTTCGTTCTGGCTATCGTCGGGAGCCGGGCTTTCCAGATGAACAAGACGCCGGAGGGCACGGATGTGGCTGCCGGCAGGCGGTAAACGAGTTCTCAAACGGGCTATCAGGGGCGAGTGATTTCGATCCAGCGTTCCCATCATTTCAGGAGGCAATAGCGATGTTCCTCACGAAAAAGCATATTTCACGGCGCACGGTTCTGCGTGGCATGGGTGCCGCGGTGTCGCTGCCGTTTCTGGAGTCCATGGTTCCGGCGCAGACACCCCTCCGCAAGACCGCGGCCGCGCCACGAAGCCGCCTGGCCTGCCTGGAAATGGTGCACGGTTCGGCCGGCTCCACCCCTCACGGAACAGACGCCAACCTCTGGATGCCGGCCGAGGTGGGTCCCGATTTCACATTCTCGCCGATCCTGAAACCGGTGGAGCGGTTTCGGGACTACATCACGGTCGTCACGATGTGCGACAGCGAACCGGCGGAAGCCAGCACGCCTGAAGAGGTGGGTGCGGACCATTTTCGGTCCAGTGCCGTGTTCCTGACGGCCGCCAAGCCGAAGCGGACCGAAGGGTCTGACGTCTATTGCGGTACGTCGATCGACCAGCTCTATGCACAGAGGTTCGGCCAGGACACGCCGCTGCCGTCGACTCAGCTTGGCATCGAGAACCTGGATGCGTCGGGAACGTGCGCTTTCCGCTACAGTTGCGTCTATTCGGACACGATCGTCTGGTCGTCGCCCTCGACGCCGGTCCCGATGGTGATCGAGCCGCGCATGGTTTTCGAGCAGCTCTTCGGGCTTGGAGCGAACGAGGCGGAGCGCAAGGCCAACCGGGAGCTTAAAAAGAGCATCCTCGACGGGGTCACGCACGTCGTGGCTCGGCTGAAGAAGGATCTGGATGCAGGCGATCGCGGCAGGCTCGACGCGTACTTGGACAACGTTCGCGAGATCGAGCGGCGGATCGAAGCTATCGAGGCATATAACGCCGGCGGCGGTCGCCGGAAGCTCCCCGAAGCGCCGGTAGGTGTGCCGGACTCCTGGGAAGATCATGTGAAGCTGATGTTCGATCTCCAGGTGTTGGCGTTCGCCTCGGAGGTCACACGCGTTTCCGCTTTCAAGATGAGCAAGGACGCGAGCGGCCGTACCTTCCCGGAGAGCGGTAACACCATGCCGTTCCACTCGGCGTCCCATCACGCCGAGGCTATACCTGCGATCGAGGCTTTCTCCAAGATCAACCGGTACCACGTGAGCGTGCTGGGGTACTTCCTGAACAGGTTGAAGAACACGCCCGATGGTGACGGCAATCTTCTGGACCACTCGCTCGTCCTCTATGGCAGCCCGATGGGCAACTCCAACACGCACAACCACAAGAGGCAGCCGATGCTGCTGGCGGGCCATGCCGGCGGTCAGGTTAAGGGCAATCTGCATCTTCGCTGCGCGGAGGGAACGCCGGTGGCGAACGTGCTGCTGACCATGATGCAGAAGCTCGGGGTCGAGATCGAGCAGTTCGGAGACAGCACGGAATCCCTGGCGATCTGACGCCGGGCGGACGCTGTCACTATCTCTGTTACAGGCTACTAGTTTTGAAGGAGACGGGAAAATGCTGGCGCTAAAACTGGCAACTCTCTTGTTCGTCGCGCCCCTGGCCCCTGCAGCGGGAGATCCGCCCCTGGCGGATGCGGCCATGCAGGGGGACCGGACCACGGTGCAATCGCTGCTGGCGGGCAACGCGGACGTGAATGCCGCCCAGGGGGACGGGACGACTGCGCTGCACTGGGCCGCGCACAGGGAAGACCTGGAGATGGCTCGGATGCTCGTTGAGGCCGGTGCAGATCTGAAGGCGAGGACACGGGTGGGCAAATTGACGGCTCTTTTCCTGGCGGCCAGGAACGGACACGCCGCGATGCTCGACCTCCTGCTCGAAGCCGGCGACGATGCCAACGCTGCCGGTACGACGGGAACGACGCCACTCATGCTGGCCGCGGCCTCAGGCCAGGCGGACGCCGTCAAGGTGCTGCTGGACAGGGGGGCGGCGGTCAACGCTACCGACATCGCGAACGGACAGACGGCATTGATGTTTGCCTCTGCGAGGAATCGGACCGAAGTGATCGACGTTCTCGCAGCGCACGGGGCGGACCTGAATGCGACCTCGCGGGTCAACCGAATTCCCTCGTCGGAGAATCCGAATCGAAACCGTGAGGATGTGGGCACAAATCCCACGATCATGGGCGGCCTGACGGCGTTGCACTTTGCGGCCCGGGAAGGCCATAAGGAGGCCGTCGAAGCGCTGGTCGAGGCGGGGGCGGATGTCAACCAGGTCAGCGGTTCGGACCGGGTCAGCGCGATGACGCAGGCCATCATCAACGCCGGCTTCGACATCGGGAAGTTCCTGCTCGATCATGGCGCCGATCCCAACCTGGTCAGCACGCGCGGGCTGAACTCTCTGTACGCGACCATCGACGCGCAGTGGGCAACGGTTACGTCGTATCCGCCGCCGACTGTGGCGGGCCAGAAGACGAGCCATATGGATCTGCTACGGGCTCTCCTGGACAAAGGCGCCGAACCGGACGTCCAAATGGGACCCATGCTGTGGTTCAGGCGGTTCACTGCCGGCGACTGGGTGGATGCGGGTGGTGCAACGCCTTTCTGGCGGGCGGCTCAGGCGAATGACCTTCCCGCAATGCGGATTCTGGTGGCCGCCGGGGCAGACCCGAACATTCCGACAGAGGGTGGCGTTTCGCCGCTGCAGGTGACCGCGGGCTACGGCTTCGAACACGACGCCAGCACGGTCGTACCCGACGCGCGGTTCGAATCCGTCCGATACCTCGTGGAAGAGCTTGGCGTCGCCGTGAGGTCGACAGATAGCGAAGGTTACACGCCGCTTCATGGCGCGGCGGTCGTCGGGGAAAACGAGATCATTCGGTTTCTGGTGGCCAGCGGCGCCGACCCGACGGTCCGAGCTCACTTGATTCGTGTCGGCGACGACGGACAACGCGAGATTGTCGACGGCGCGGGGGACAGCGTCGCCGATATGGCCAACGGCCCGTTCCAGCGCGCCATAATCTATCCCGACACGATCGAGCTCCTCGAAGGCCTGGGTTCGGAGAACTCGCACAATTGCCGATCTGCCGCATGCCTCAACCCGAACCGGCCGGGAGGATAGAGTCTCAATCAACCAGTCGGCCGGCCCGACCGGGGTGGCGTAGTACCAGGCTTCGGAAGTACGTGGTTCATGCCGACAACGTTGGTTCCGCTACTTCTAGTTACGCACTTCATGATGTTCGTGCGACTACTGAAAAGAGGTCGCTCCTAAAAGCACGGAGCATTTGCGCCGTTGCTCCAGCACGACGAATCTACGAACCCGGATTGACAGATTTCTTGACTGTGCTCGGTGCCGAACGTGTTCTCAGCGGATTCGGCGATCGACCCATGGGGCCTCGATGAGTTTCAATGCGGCGACGGGCGTTTCCGGCCATGTGGCAAAACTCCCTACGTTTGCCACGCGAAGTGTTCGTTGTCTTCTCGGGCCTCTGTTGGTTGGGTTCGCTCATGAGCATGGCGAGAACCACGGCGATCACGATCGAGGCCAAACGTAGAAGGCCGAACGGAGAACCACTATGAGTAAGGAAAAGATTTTGATCACGGCAGCGAACGGCCATACGGGATTCTCGGCGGCAAAAGAGTTGCTGGAGCTCGGTTTTCCGGTCCGGGCCTTTGCCCGCAACCCGAACAATGAGAAGGCGAAAGAGCTTAAAAGCCTGGGGGCAGAAGTCCTTACTGGAAACATGAACGACGTCCGTGACGTTCGGAAGTCGATGGAAGGGATCCAGAGAGCCTACTACTCCCAGCCCTTTGCCCCGTACAGTCTTTTTACAGGAATGACTTTCGCCGTGGCCGCTGAGGAGATGAAGCTGGAGCATGTGGTGTCCATGACCCAATGGTTTTCGTCCAATACCCACCCCTCTTTAGCGACGCGAGAACATTGGCTTACGGACCGGATCGTCATGAGGTCCCCTGGAGTGAAATACACCATCATCAACCCGAGCTACCCATTTCCGTTTATTTACTTTCAGTCCCTGGAGCTGATTGCACAAATGGGAATCATGCCTGACATGGGAAAGAACGCCCTCCCGTCCGATGAGGACATGGGCGCGTTGGCGGCCCATATCCTCAAGGACCCGGCAGAACACGCAGGAAAAACCTATCGCCCGACCGGGCCCAAGATCCTCTCGACGCAGGAAATGGCCGACATCATCGGGAAGATCCTCGGAAGAAAGGTTGTGGCTCAGAAGATGTCAAACCGAATGTTTCTGAAAGCGCTCAAGGCGAACGGACTCCCGATCTACGCGTATTCTCAGATCCCGGACTACAACGAGGAAGCTTTCAACGGAACCATGGAAGTAAGCGCGCCGACCAGCGTGGTGAAGGAAATCGTTGGGCGAGATCCCGAGGATTTTGAAACGATTGCCAAACGCTATATTGCGGACAGTTCCGTTGTACGGCCATCTGTGGTGAATAAACTGAGGGCCCTCAAGAATTTAATAAAGGTCATGCTGACCCGCGTCCCCGATTTAGAGACCTACCATGGTGCACAGGGGCATCCCGCACTGCAAAACCCCGAGTTTTGTTACCAAAACAAGGAATGGCGGACCGAGCATGAAACCGCAATGCCGGACGCGGTGCTCTGATCTGGAAGTTCGCGCTTGAGGGTTGCCGGGAACTTCTGGTTCATCTTTCCCGTGCCGGCAACACCGGCGACGAGCAACGACGCTGGAAGCGCCACGTCGTCAGCTCATCGTAAGCACTGCTCGGAAGTGCACCCTGCTTTCCATCACCAACGCCAACTCGATCGCCCGAACGCCTCTCAGGATGAGGCGTACCATCGTTGCACTGCCGGCGCGACGTACTTCGGCACCTTCCATAACTACGCATGGCCAACGACACAGGTATGTTGGGAGTTGAGAAACGGAGACTTGGATGGGAGACTCTTCACAGCACTGTTACAGGCCACTAGAAGAGCCAGGGCAGCCGATCATAGCCAATGAAGACTTTATGTTCCGCCATCTTACTTTCATTTCTTGCTCAGGGACCTTCCTCAGTCGGTGGCGTGGTCCAGGATCCGGCGGGCGCGGCATTGGATGCCGCAAGCGTCTCGATCTTGAGCGCGCGTGGGTCCGTTATCGAGACGGTTCGAACCGGACCGGACGGGCAATTCCTGTTCTCGCCTATTCGCCCCGGCAACTACGAACTGAGCGTTGAAGCGCCTGGCTTTGCTACAAAAAGCCAGGCCATCCGGCTCCTGCCGGATCGGGCCCTCCAGTTGCAAGTCCGGTTGAATCTTCAAGCGTTATCGCAGGAAGTGACGGTGACCGCAGAGTTGGGAAGCGTCGCGGAACTCGCCCGTACGCCACAGCAGGTCACTGTGATCGACGAGTCGGAGATTGACCGACGGACCAAGTCGGTGTTGGCACAGGTCGCCAACGATTCGGTCGGCGTGGCCCTCCAGCGCACCTCTCCCAGCATTGGCGGGATTTACATCCGGGGGCTCACGGGTAAGAACGTCGTGGTCTATGTCGATGGAGTTCGCTACACGACCTCCGCCCAGCGCGGCGGGATCAACACGTTCCTGAACCTCAATGAGCCGACCGAATTGCAGCGGGTCGAGCTGTTGCGCGGGCCGTCCAGCGCTCAGTACGGCAGCGACGGCCTGGGCGGTACCGTGCAGCTCCTGTCGAAAACACCGTCGATGTCTTCACAGGGAATCGAATGGCACGGCGAGACCGGCATTTTCGGCAACACAGCCACGGCAGGCTTCGGGGCGAACGCCAGCCAGAGCCTCTCCACACCGCGTTTCGGTATGGTCACGAGCCTGTCGAGCCGGCGGAACAACACGTTTCGCCCGGGTGGGGGCTTCGACACCAACTCCAGTCTCAACCGCTTCCTCGGACTGTCTTCGACTCTTTACGGCACGCGTCTGCCCGATACGGCGTTCACGCAATTTGGAGGCAGCCTGCGTCTGAACTTCATGATCGACGCGCGGACCCAACTCACGGCCAGCTACAAGCGGAACCAGCAGGATGGGGGCAAACGGTACGACCAGCTGATCGGCGGGGACGGGAACAACGTCGCGGAACTTCGGAACCTGATGCTGGACTTCTTCTATACCAAGCTCGATCGGGAGTTCGGTAACAGATTCATCGACACCACGTCCCTGTCTTTCTCCTACAACCGGCAGCGGGAAGAACGGGTCAATCAGGGAGGGAACGGCGACCCCACCCGGGGGATCGTGTCGAACTTCGAACGCCTGAACGCATTCGGCGTCCAATGGCGTTCGAACAAGCGAGTGAGTCCTCGATACGAGTTTTTCACGGGAATGGAGATCTACCACGAGTCGATGGCCGCGCCCACATCCACCTTCTTTCCGGTTTCGGGAACCTCATCGCCGTCACGGGGAAGGGTGCCCGACGGGGCCCGCTACATTCGAGCTGGAATCTTCTCCAGGCACGCCCTGGAGATCGTCCCGGAACGGCTCCGCTTTGTCGGGACGATCCGATACGGAGCGGCGCACTACCGGGTCGAACAGTCCGACCTGTGGCCGGCGGATTCTATGCGTACCGGAGATGTTTCCGGCAACGTGGGCCTGGTGGCGACCGCTCACCCTTCACTGACATTTCATTTCAACTACAGTCGTGGCTTCCGCGCTCCGAGCATGACCGATCTGGGCACTCTCGGGCTTACCGGCGACGGATTTGAGCTGGCGCACACCGACGTGGCCGAACGCGCCGGCATGATTGGGGACACCGCCGCCGAGGATGCGTTATCGATCGGCGAACCCGTCGCACCGCTTCGATCCGAGATCAGCAACAGCTTTGATCTGGGTTTCCGCTATGGCGGTCCCAGGCTGCGATTCGAAACCACCGGCTTCCTCCTCGATCTGGAAGACACGATCGTAAAACAGGCGTTGATCCTTCCACCCGGAGCCACGGAGAGGGTTTCCTTCGCCGGTCAACCGGTCGTCCGACAGACACCGGGAGGGGCGGTCTTCGTCCCGATTTCATCCGACCCGGTTCTGGTACGCACGAACCTGGATGACACACGTCACTATGGGATGGAGTTCCAGGCAGAGATTCGGGCGACGACCGCCTGGAGCCTGAAGGGAAACTTCACCTGGGTCCGCGCCTTCAATCGCGCCAACGGAGCGGCACCCAATGTCGAAGGTGGAACGCCGGCGCCTCGCGGAACATTGACGCTCGGATATCGTCCCGACCGGCGGCCCTTTTCGCTCGAATTATCGGCCGTCGGGGTTGCCCCTCAGGCGCGCTTCTCGAGCCTCGACTTGAGGGATCGCCGGACGGGGGCAACTCGCTCGCGCCGAACGATCGCGAATTTCTTCAATGGTGGAGCGAGCGTCCGTGGCCTGGTCACCAACGGCATCCTGCTCCCAACGGGCGAGACTCTCCAACAGGTACAGGATCGCGTCCTGGGTGTGGGCATTAACAGCAAGGCGCTGCAGACAAGGCTTGCCGGGCACGTCCTGATCAACGTCCGGGGCGTCTACTATTTTTCGGATAATCAGGAAGTGGCGGTCGGGATCGAAAACCTTACGGATCGGAATTACAGGGGGGTCAACTGGGGGGTTCCGGGGCCGGGGCTTGATCTGAGCGTGAGATATAGTTTTCGGTTTTGAGAAGCGGTAGACAAACAGGAGAGAAGAGCGAATATTAGGAACCTCGAATTCCATGCGTTGAAAACAATTGGAGGCAACTCTGATGGAACGAACTGCCCGACACCACCGACGGCGACTGCTGTGCACCACTGTCGTTATTGGATTCAGTTTCCTTCTTTCGGCCCAGGCGGCTCTTGCCCAAACGGGCGCGGTGATCGACGCCGACATCCTGGACCAACTCGAGTACCGAACGATCGGCCCGGTCGGCAACCGAGTGAGTGCCGTGGCCGGCGTGCCCGGCGATCCGGGCACCTACTACGCCGGCGCTGCGTCCGGAGGGGTTTTCAAGACCACCGATGGAGGGGTGTCCTGGCAACCGATCTTCGATGATCAACCCGTGGCCTCGATCGGTTCTCTGGCAGTCGCACCCTCTGATCCCAACGTCGTGTGGGCGGGGACAGGCGAAACGTTTATTCGCAGTAACGTCTCGGTCGGAAACGGGATCTACAAGTCTACAGATGGCGGGAAGACGTGGGAACACATGGGACTCGTGGAAACCGGACGGATCGGACGCATTGTCATCCACCCGAACGACCCCGACACGGTGCTGGTGGCCGCCATGGGGCACTGTTATGGACCCCAGCAGGAGAGAGGTGTGTTCAAGACAACCGACGGTGGCACGACCTGGGACCACGTTCTCTTTGTCGACGAGAACACCGGGGCGTCCGACATCGTCATGGATCCTAACAACCCGAGGATTCTGTTTGCCGGAACCTGGCAGATGGTGATCTGGACCTGGGGTCGTCAGAGTGGGGGGCCGGGAGGCGGCCTGTACATGTCGCGGGACGGGGGAGCCAACTGGGAGCGACTGGAAGGTAACGGCCTTCCCGAATCTCCCTGGGGCAAAGTCGGGCTGGCCATGACGCCGGCGGACTCGGATCGGATCTATGCGCTCATCGAAACGAACTCCAACAGGGACTTCGCGCCGTTGACCGAGCATCAGGGGGTTATGTGGCTTTCCCGGAACGGAGGCGATAGCTGGGAGCTGGGCACGGCGGACCATCGCATCGTCCAGAGACCTCACTACTACAGCAGGGCGGCGGTGGCGCCCGACGATCCGGACGAAATCCGGTTCATGTCGGTTCGACACTCGCTATCGCTCGATGCAGGAAAGACGATCAGTTCGGTGCCTTCCGGTTTCGACCATCACGACATCTGGATCGATCCCGAAATGCCGGACCGGATAATCCTGGGTCACGACGGCGGGGTCACGATTTCGACCAATCGCGGAAAGACCTGGTTCCGCCCCCAGCTGCCGATCGCTCAGATGTATCACGTCTATACCGACAATCAGATTCCATATTTTGTGTACGGCAACCGGCAGGACGGGCCTTCAACCCGTGGACCCAGCAACTCACTGACCGGGGGACCGATCCCGATTGGCGAATGGAGGCCGGTGGGAGGTTGTGAATCGGGCTTCGCGGTACCCGATCTGGTGGACATCAACATCGTGTGGTCGGGATGCTTCGATGGAATCCTGGAACGACACGATCGTCGAACGGGTCACTCGCGAAACGTGAGTGTCTGGCCACGGGCGATCGAGTCCTGGCCTGCCTCGGACGTGCAGTACCGGTTCCAGTGGACCTTCCCGGTCACCATCTCGCCCCATGACCACAACCGGGTTTACGTGGGGAGCCAGTTCGTCCATATGACCGAGAACGCGGGCCAGAGCTATCGAGTCATCAGCGGCGACCTGACCACGAATGACGTGAGCCGCCAGCAGAAAACCGGCGGCCTGACTCCTGATGATGCCGGTCCAACGATTGCCCCCGTTGTGTTTGCGATTGCCGAATCGTTTGTCGAAGAGGGTCTGGTTTGGGCCGGCACGAACGACGGCCTGGTCCACGTGACCCGCGATGGAGGCCTCAACTGGTCCAACGTGACCGCGAATCTGCCTGGGATCCCCACCTGGGGCACGATCAGCAACATCGAGCCGTCCCGATACGAAGCCGGCACCACGTACCTCAGCGTTGATGCCCACCAGGTCAATGACACCCAGCCGTACATCTACCGCACAAAGGATTTCGGCTCGACCTGGGATCGCATGACGACGGGTATTCCGTCCTCGACTCACAGCTACGTGCATGTGGTGCGGGAAGACCCCAGAATGCCGGGTCTCCTCTATGCCGGAACCGAGAACGGGCTCTACTTTTCGCTGAACGACGGGATCGAATGGCAGCCCCTGCAGACCAATCTTCCGCACGCCCCGGTTCACTGGCTCGAGATTCAGGACCATTTCAGTGACCTGGTCGTGGCCACGTATGGAAGAGGATTCTGGATCCTGGACGACATCACCCCGCTGCGGCAGCTGACCAACGAGGTGCTCAACGCCGATGTTCACTTGTTCAAGCCCAGGCCTGCTTATCGCTTTCGACCGGTTCAGGCGCCCCACAGTCAGCCGGGCGATCCTGCTGTCGGGCAGAATCCTACTTACGGAGCTTCTCTGCACTACTTCCTCAAGGAAGAACCGGAAGACTCGGTAAACGTGACGATTCTGGATTCACAGGGGGAGACGGTTCGCGAGCTGTCTGATGTCCCGGCGGGTCCAGGGATCAATCGCGTCTATTGGGACCTGAGATATGAAGCGGCCGCCCAACCCGAGCTGAGGACAAAACCGAACGAACACTCGCATATCGAGATTCCCCCAGACGGCTGGAGGCCTCTCGAAGAGGCCCGGCGGGTGGCGCCGCTGGGTCCCCCGGGAACCTATACGGTAAAGCTGCAGGTTGGTGATCAGGAATGGACCGAGGAAATCGAGGTTCTCAAGGATCCCAATTCGACCGGCACAGAAGCGGACATCGCCAGGCAATTGGAGCTTGTCATGGACTTGCGGGAAATGGTCGATTCGGCCGTCGAAATCATCAACGACATCGAGTGGGCTCGGAAGCAGATCCAGGACCTGTTGGCCCGGCTGGACGGGCGGGAGGACATCGACGACATCGAGGAATCGGGTCGCGCACTCGATGAGAAGCTGCAGGAGCTGGAAGGCAATTTCTTTGACCTGAGGCTGACTGGATCGGGTCAGGACACGCTGCGTTGGCGCAGGCGACTCTACGCCGACCTGACATCTCTCATGCGTCAGATCAATCAATCCGATTTCCGACCGACAGACCAGCAGGGCGACGTCTATCTGTTGCTCAAGGAAGAGTTGGCCGAACATTCCGAGGCGATGGACGAACTCCGAGGAGGAGAGATCTCAGAGTTCAATGCGCTGCTGCGGACGATGGAGATCCCAAACGTGATCGTGACTCATCGAGAGACGCCAGAGCCATGAATGTCCCGCAAAGCCGGCATCGTTGCCGCCTCGGGCAACCCAGCCGGTTCTTCCGCCTCCTTGTGGGGGCTTGTGACCTGACGATGGCCGAGGTGACCGCCGTCAAAGTCTATACGGCACGACGACGAAACGATGCCGTTCGGGCGGAAAATCATCGACGTCCCGTGTGGCCAACTTCAGCCGGTGCTGTTTTGCAGCCGCGGCTTGCATCGCGTCAGGCATCCTCCACCCGTGCTTTTGGCGCAGCGTCGCCGCCAAGTCGGCAACCTCTCGGTCGATCACAATCAAAGGAAACTGATCCAGGAATCGACGTGGAAGACGACGCCTACGGGGTTCAAAGCCAGTCAGGACTTCCGCGCGCGTAATAACGGAGATCGCGATGTGACCGCGCATGCGCGACAAGTAATCGGTCGCCGCCGCGATTCCGTTGAAGTGATCGATCAGGATGACAGAATCGGCGAGAATCGCTACAGTCTGTTTCGCCATTCTCGTCGAAGCTCGCGCTGGTGCTTCAAAGCGTCCTCGCCCTTCCAGATCCCACTTGTCTGTCTAAGCAGTTCGTCAAACGAGGCATCTTCTGGCGGCGTCCGCTCACGATACTGCCGAACTGCAATCCGAATCAACTCCGCCATGGACAGATTCTCATGCTCAGCCCGCCGATCCAGCCACTCTTTGTTCTCACGATCGAGACTGATAACCGTGCGTATCATGATCCCGCTCCATGGTGATATTACTTTTGGCCTATGTGATATCGTATCATTAAGCACGAGCATAGGAAAACCAAGAGGCCTTTTTTGTAATCAGGCCCGACTTTGCGGGATGGGTGGATCAGAATTCTGACTGTTCGGGGAGAGCAGGCGACGACCGCTCAGTGTAAGGTCGTAGGCGAAGACGACGCCGAGATGGAGAGCATACCGCGATGCGGCTGAAATCAGAGCCCGGCGAGGAAGTAAGAAAGCGTAGTGGACGAGGTTCAGGCACACGTCTCCTCGGAATATCAACGACTTGAAAACGGCACGGGACAGTCATTTCCCGCCATACGTTCTTCAATTTTCCAGGTCCGCGCGGGATATCTGCTTTCTACGCGACCTTCACTGCTGCAAGCTCATCCCAAGGAGCCGCTCCAGGCCCTGAATGTGGGCCTGCAGCGCGGTGTTGAGCTCCTCGTACCGCTCACGCGCGTCCCTGCCCGGCCGTTGGTCGGCCCTGTCCAGGTTGCCGTACAGGTACTGGAGTTGGTCGACCAGCATCGGCCGCGAGTAGCGAATAGGCGCGGTCACCAGTTGATCGAGGAGCTCGGTAAGTCTCGCGTCCACGTTTTCAGCCTGCTCCTCGAGCGCATTCTCGAGGTGCGCCGCCGCCAGGCGCGCGGTGCTGAGGGCATCCCGGACCCGGAGGCTGAGGTCCACCTGTGCAGTGACGTCAGCCGGCGTGATCCCTTCTTCGATAACGCGCGGATCCATCCTCGCGTCGAACGAGCGCGTGTCGCTCCAGTCCCCTATTGTGAGTCGGGCCTGGTAGGTTCCCTGCGGGGCCATCGGTCCGCCACGCCCGGCGCGGTTCGCGTTCTCATCCCACGGCCCCGGGTACCGGAGATCCCACACGAACCGATGCATGCCCGCGCTCTTCGGGAGCCGGGCCGTGCCGGCCTGTTCCAGCCGAAAAGCCACCATCGTTGCCGCTTCGGGCAACCCCGCCGGTTCTTCCGCCTCCTCGCTGGAGAACTCGCGGATCAGATCGCCCCGGGCATCGAGAATCTCGAGCCGGATCTCAGCGCCGGCCTCGTTGGCCAGGTAGTAGTCGAAGTTCGCCCCGACCCGCGGGTACTGCGGCTCGTCCGGCCTTCGTCCACCGAATCTCCCGCCCCCAAGCAGGCGGTACGCTTCGCGCACGCCGAAGAGATGCGCGTCGGCCGATGCCACCTGGTCGGAAAGCTCCAGGATGGGCGTGATGTCGTACAAAATCCAGAAGCCCCGGCCCATGGTCGATAGTACGAGGTCCTTGTTCACGATTTTGATGTCGGTCACCGGAGTGGCCGGCAGATTGAGCTGGAAGGATTGCCAGTGCTCCCCGTCATCGAAGGAGATGAACATCCCGAACTCGGTTCCCGCATAGAGCAGACCTTCCCGATCCGGATCTTCCCGGACTACGTGCACGGGGTGGTCGTTCGGGATCCCGTTGTCGCCCGTGGTGATCCGGGTCCATGTCTCACCGTAATTTTCAGTCCTGTAGACGTGGGGCTCGAAATCGCCGAGGAGGTAACGCAGTACGGAGGCGTACGCCTTGGCCGGGTCGTGGGGCGACACATCGATCGTCTGAACACGGCCGTAGGGGCCGAGGTCCGGAGGGGTCACGTCCGTCCAGTTCTCTCCGCCATCCCGCGTGATGTGGATCGGGCCATCGTTGGCCCCCACCCAGATCACGCCGGGCTCATGCGGTGACTCCTGGATGTCGTAAATCACGCTGAAATGTTCCTCACCGGTGGCGTCGATCGTGATGGGCGTCCCCGACACAACCTGCGTTTCCGGAGTAAAGGCCGTCAAGTCGGGAGAGATCGTGTCCCAGGTCTGGCCTCCGTCCACCGTCACGTGCACGAACTGCGAGGTGTGATAGACCCGGTTCGGGTCGTGGGGCGAGACGTGGACCGGCGCGACCCGCTGGAAACGATACGCGAGATCTTTTGGGTTGTGGCCGTAGATGTTCCAGAACCCGACGTAGTACTGCTGCTCCTGCCCGGTCCGTCGGTTGTAGAGCCCAAAGCGCCCCTTGCAGTTGGCATAGACGATGTCCGGGTCCCCGGGCTTGGGAACGACGGGGCCGGTCTCGCAGCCGCCGTGGCTTTCCCACAGCGCGGTGTGACCGCCCGGCACGCCGGCCGGGGGGAGGCTCGGAACGGAGATCGTGGAGTTGTCTTGTTGCCCGGCGTAGAGTCTGTAGGCGAACCCGTCGCTCACGTCCACCTGGTACAGCTCGGCGGTCGGTTGGTTGTGCTGCGTGGACCAGGTCTCACCGCCGTTCAAGGTGACGTTGGCACCTCCGTCGTTCGACTGGATGAAGATCTCCGGGTTGTCCGGATTGATCCACATGTCGTGGTTGTCCCCGTGTGGCGTAGGTCGCGACGCCCAGGTCTTGCCGCCATCCTCAGACTTCCAGAAGCCTTCGGCCTGCCCCCACAGGATGTCCGGGTTCGTCGGATGGGCGTCCAGGTTCAGGTAATAGAACGGACGGTTGAGAATCGGCTGAAAGTCCGTGACCTGAGACCAGCTGGCGCCACGGTCGTAGGACCGGTACACGCCGCCGTCCGGCTTCGGTGCTTCGATGAGGACGTAGACACGATCGGGGTCGCCGCCCGACACCGCCAGGTCCGCCTTCCCTCGAAGCCCGTTTGGGAGACCATTCGTCAGATGGGTCCACGTGTCGCCGCCGTCTGCGGACTTATAGACGCCGCCCTCGTAGCCACCGCTGATGATCGTCCAGGGCGTCCGCTGGGCAAGCCAGGTCGTCGCGTAAATCTCCCGCGGGTTGTCCGGGGCGAACTCCAGGTCCACCGCGCCCGACCTTTCCGATACGAAGAAGACCTTCTCCCAGGACTCGCCCCCATCCTTCGTCCGGTAGACACCACGCTCGGGATTCGGCGCGAAGGTTTCGCCGGCATCGACGGACGTCGGCGCGAACGGGTTGTAGCCCACGTGCTCCCAGGTTTCGCCGGCATCGACGGACTTGTAGACCCCTTTTCCGATGATGACGTTGCTTCGAAGCCCGTCCGAACCCGTCGCAACGTAGACGACGTTCGGGTCCGACTCGGCTACACGGATGGCCCCGATGGAGCCCGTGGCGAAGTATCCATCGGACACGGGGTGCCACGACTGGCCATAGTCCGTGGTCTTCCAGACACCACCCCCGGTAGCCCCCATGTAAAACGTCGACGGCTGAGCGCGATGGCCGGCGACCGCCGTGACGCGGCCACCCCGAGAGGGCCCGATCATCCGGTAGGACAGACCCGAGAACAGGTTCGGGGAGTAGACCTCGTTGCCAGACGAGGATGTAGATTGAGCAACCAGCCCTTTTGACAGGCCGATCGTCAGTATCGCTACGGACACCACCACACCGATCTTCGTACGCATGGTTCCATGCCTCCTCGGGAAATCTGTCGCTGTCAAATGGTAGAGGGGTGGATTATACGCCAGTCGTTTGTCACCACGAAAGTTCCGGGTTGTCACTTGCCGCCTGCAGAATCTACAGACACCAGTATTTCCGGCGTTCATGGATCTACCGAGTCATCAGCCACAGTATGCGGTCGTAGGAAAGTGCGTAATGTACAGCGGTAGCAATGCCCAAGGTCCATGCTAATGCACGGGAGTCAAGGTCATACAGAAACCAGCAAGCAAGAGAGAAGATCGCCAACTCTATTCCGAGCCGAAGAACTCCGGGCACAGGAACCGGTGCGGTACCCGATCGACTCGGATCGTCGACGACCGCGAAAACGCCCCACATCGCCGCTGCGATTAGCGGAACTCCAGCAGCGAGGATGAGCCTCGTCCAGCCCTCGCCCTGTCGCCAGCCCCACCAACCCATGGCAAGTAATGCGGCAAGTTCTAGAAAAAAACGAATGAGAAGGTTAAGCGGATGAGAACCCATGTTGAACCGTGTCTTCCCTGATCCACTCTACCGAGAAGCCGAAGGGGCGCAGACTGGCCCTCTGCATCCTGGTCCCAGGCCATTCAGATGCGGGTCTGGGAGACGCCGCTCAGTTAAGGAACTCGACTGAGACTATGTCCGAGATCCGACGGGACACGATGTTGCCGGCTCGATCGAGTCCGACGAACTTCATGGTCAGTGGAAATGTTCCCGCCGACCCAGTCGCCAGCCTTTCGACTCTCCCAATAAGGCCAGCCCCGCGCTTCAGCAAGACCCTGCCGGCGTCGCCTTCAAAAAATAAACGGGAGATGTCTCGCAGGTCTAGAACGTGCTGAACGCCGGAGGGATCCTGGACAAAGAGTCTTGTGTCATCGAAAGGAATTCCCAGCGTGGACATGGCCGGATCAGCCCCATAGTTCATCTTCAGGCAATAGATCTCCGTCGCGACATTGTTCACGTCCGTTACCAGCGCATGAATTCCCTTTTCTTGTATCGACGCGACGAGAGATCGCCGCTCTGCTGAGTCGCTCAGGGCCACACGGATGGTCTTCATATCGTATCGGGCGAACTGAATGACTGCTTGTCCAAGCAGGTCAGCATGAGAGTTCCAATAGTAGTATTCGATCCACGTCGGCTCGCCTCCCCTTCCTTCAACCCTGTAAATGACGACGTCCCGTGCGAGTGTTTTCTCACCGCTATCAGTCACTTGGAAGAGGTCATCGGCACGCAAATAACTTGCCGTGCCAAGAACGATTGGCAGCACATACGCCAGCGTTCTAGCGGTCTTCATTGTCGCTCCTCAATTTCTTGCCTGGCTCCCAATTCTCCGGTAAGGCACAACAATACGGCCAGGTGGATTGTCGCGGCCTGCTGATGTGCTGTAGTCGAAAATCAGTGCCGGGAACCAGGTCCGCCGGGACGTGCTTTCAGCTTAGGAGACGGATGTGAACCGTCGTGCCAACTCCGACCGTACTGTCGATCCAGATGCGGCCACCGATCTCGTCGATGGTTCTCTTGCAGGTGGGAAGACCGATTCTCAGGCCGATCCGTTCCCCGGTCGCCTTCTTCGTAAAACCGAACTCGAATATCCCCGACAGCACTTCTTCGGGTATGCCGGGCCCGTGGTCGGCGATCTGGGCTTCTACCTCGCCCTCGCGCGTGGTGAGCTGTATCGACACCTCGCCGGTTTCCGACGCATCCAGGGCATTCTGAATCAGTGTCAGAAAGGCTCGATTCAGCTTCGATGGATAACACTCGACCATTGCGGCTGGTGCGATGTTCTTCCTGATCCGCTCACGCTCCTCCTCGGATCCAAGGATTCCCAGCGCGCTATCGATACTCTCACGCACGTCGATCACCTGGCGGTCCGCTTCGTCGAAGGCGACGAACTGCTTCAGGTTGTCGACGGTGGCGGCGATACGAGTGCTACTTTCCTCGACGGTCTTCACGACGTCTGACCCAACGCCTATCGCCCTGCGCACGCTCTGGGCTCCCGCGTCCTCCTCCGATCGGGATTCAACGTACAGGCGACATCGCTCCATGATCGTTCGAAAGGTGTCTGCCGCCGACTGAAGCACGCCCAGCGGAGTGTTGGTCTCATGTAAAATGCCCGCGACGAGACGACCGACGGCCGCCTGCTTTTCAGCCTCGACGAGTTGGCTGCGAGCCAGTGCGAAGGCCTCCGCCTGCTCTTTCTCCCGTATCAGCGCCGCTTCCTTGTCTGACCTTTCCTCCTGTAGGCGGTCCTCCGCCTGCTCGAGGCCTCGAATGAAGTAGTAGATTATCGCGCCAACAGAGAGAAGTGCGACAACGAAGTTGACAGCGCCGATTCTGGCCACAATCTCGACGGTCTCGGGCGAAAGCGGACCACTCGTCGGTGCCACGCTCCAGGTCGTCAAAGCAGCGACGAGGCCGACGCCCAGCAACAGCCATGTATGTCTGCGGTAAGTCCGTTCAAACAGCAAGAACGGCGCGATCACGATTGCGGGCAGAAAGTTGAGGTAGCCGCCAAGAGCGCCGAAGTAGGTCCCGAAGGCGACCACGTGAACCGTGGCCTCCAGCATCATCAGCCATACGGACACTTTCGGTCGACCGAGCCAGAGAAGGACTACGCACCCGCACCAGAGTGCCACGGACGCCACGTTGATGACGGCAATCTCTCCGAGTCCAAACCACGCGTAGTACCCTGCCAGCCCCGCGTGCGTCAAACCGCCCGAGGTCGCGGCGTACAATCGCGGCAGGCTGTGCGGAGCGTCATCGCGGCTAGGAAACATGGCTCTTCACTCGGACCAGTTTGACTGGGTTAGCGATCCCGCTTCGAATCAGCCCAGAGTAGTGACCTGGGGATTTCTCGATGAGAACGGACGGTCTCAATCCGTCACGCCCTGGCACACGCGCTGATGACCGGATTCGATATCAGCACCCTACTGGCATCAGACTCCACTTGACGAAAGTCATCGAGCAAGGAGTTAAACTCCGCTGAGTCCATATGACCGGCACTCACGAGCGCCTGACCAATTGCCTCAAACGTCCAGGTATGCATTCGCCTGACCGCTCTTCTCAAGGTCGAGACTTGCAAGATGGGAAGCCGTATAGGGATTCAGGAGGTTAGCCAGAAGCTGCTGCCGTGCGAGATTCTTTTCGCTGATCGTATATGCCATATCACTCTTATACTCCGACCCCCTGACAGCAGAGCAGATGTTTCATCAAACGTTCTTCCAGCGATCCCGCCCGTCACCTTGCAGCCATCCCGTGAGCCGCGGCGAAGCTCCGGGCGTCCGAAGAAGCGTAGCCATTTGTCGTTGATGGCCAGCGATTCGCCGCGCCCACAACGGTCAAATGTAAAATGTTCAATGTCCAATCGGGACGCTCGACACAAGCACCACGTCGTTTACCCGTGCAATGGGCTGCGACGAGCGAGAGGCTCTCATCGATCATCCACAACGCGATTCCCGACACTGAGGAGGCTAGACTTGCCTCTTCGCACTCCTGCATACTGCCTTCCATGCTGGACCCACTCCGTTTGAACCGCTTGTTCTCAGCACTGATGAGCAGTTTTCTGCTCTCCATAGCCATCGGTCTCGCCATGTCGGCGACTCCGGTCATCGCTCGCGCTCAGGAAGATCTGCCGCGGATCGTGGTCCTGGCGACGGGCGGTACGATCGCCAGCACGTACGACGACACGATCGGTGCGCTGCGCGTCGCCTTAACAGGCGACGAGATCGTCAACGCGGTCCCGGGCCTGGACGAGATCGCTCGGATCACTGTCGAACAGGTTGCGAACGTGAACAGTCGGAACATGACCCCCGCCATCTGGCTCCGACTCTCCAGGAGGGCGAACGAGCTCCTCGCTATGCCTGATGTCGCCGGCGTCGTGGTAACGCACGGCACGGACACGCTCGAGGAGACGGCATATTTTTTGGATCTCACGGTGACGAGCGACAAGCCGGTCGTCGTGGTCGGCGCGCAGCGAGCTCCCGCCAACTACGACTCCGACGGACCGCGAAACATGCTGAACGCGGTCCGCGTCGCTGCGTCTCCAGAAGCGGTCGGTATGGGCACGATGGTCGTGATGAACGGACAAATTAACGCAGCACGGGAGGTCACCAAGACCAACACACTCGACGTTGAGACCTTCCAAACGCTCGACTTTGGTCTTCTCGGCGTCGCGGATGTCGAGAAAGTCCGCTTCTACAGGGCGCCGTTCCGTCGCCAAACCATCGCGCTCGATACAGAAGTCGAGCTGCCGAACGTCGTGATCTTCAGTGAATATGCAGGATCCGATGGCCGGTCCATTGAGCTGCTTCTCGAAGACGGGAACCTTGACGGAGTTGTCATCGCGGGCCTTGGCCTCGCGCACGTGAGCGATCGGACACTGGAAGCCCTGCGCGCGGTGCGCGAACGCGGAATTCCGGTCGTGGTCAGTTCGCGGGTACTGACCGGACGGATCGTCCCGCTATACGCCAACAACGTCGAACTGTTGAACATCGGCGCCGTACAAGCGGACAACCTGAGTCCCCAGAAAGCCCGGGTACTGCTCATGGTTGCGATGACGAAGTCCACCGATACAGAGGAGCTCCGACGTTACTTCAGCCGCTGAAGTCAGCAGCCTGTGGCAAAACCCTGAAGGGTCGCTGACCGCTTTTCGTCTCTGGGAGTCTTCCGCGATCACTCGCGGGGATTGCGGCGCGCGAAGTCGTCGGCAATCTCATCAAAGGTCACGAAGCGCACCCCCACCTTGGCCTTCATGTACGCAATGAGCCGTTCGAGCATCAGCAGAACCTGAGGTCGTCCGGAGACATCTGGATGTATCGTCATGGTGAAGACCGCGTACTGGTTCTCGCGGTACACCCAGTCGAACTGGTCCTTCCACATCTGCTCGAGGTCGCGAGGGTTCACGAAGCCGTGGCTGTTGGGCGCAGCCTTGATGAACATCATCGGGGGAAGATCGTCGAGGTACCAGTTGGCTGGAATCTCAATGAGATCGGTCTCGACACCGCGTACCAGGGGTTTCATCCACTCCGAAGCAGGCTTGCTGTAGTCGATCTTCGTCCATGTGTCTTCCCGACGGACGTAGTAGGGGTGGAAATCGTCGTGCATCAGACTGTGGTCGTATTTGATGCCTCGCTCAAGTAGCAACTCGGGTGTAAACGAGCTGAACTCCCACCATGGCGCGACGTACCCCGTTGGTTTCCTGCCCGTCAGCTCCGTGATCAGTTCGATGCTCTTGTCCAGAACCGCCGCTTCCTGTTCGCGCGTCATCGAGATCGGGTTCTCGTGGCTATAGCCATGGATGCCGACCTCGTGCCCCGCCTCGGCAACCGCCTTCATCTGATTCGGAAATGTCTCAATCGAGTGCCCTGGAATAAACCAGGTCGTCTTGATGTCCGTGTCTTTGAACAATTTGAGCAGGCGGGGGGATCCGACTTCCCCCGCGAACATGCCTCGCGAAATGTCATCCGGTGAGTCCTGTCCCCCGTAGGAGCCAATCCATCCGGCTACGGCGTCGACATCCACGCCGAATGCGACGAGGATTTCCTTGTCCGTGTCCTGTGCGCCGAGGTTCCTGGTGAATCCCGCGATCGCCAGAATCGTGATTGCCAGTGTCGTTGCAGCCAACTTTGCGACCCCGAACAGGCTCGGTAGCCGGCTCGGGGCAGTCCGAATCGCCAGGTCGTTGGCGCGTGTGGGGCCACTCGTCATGTCGTTCTCCATGTTTGTGGGTTTGTCCTGCGTCACATGATCGCAGACGCAGCAGCGGGTTCGCTACAGAGACATAGTGGCGGCTCCCGTAGGGCGTCCATCTGGACTGCCGCGAACGACCGGGTGACGATGCAAGAGCAGCGACTTGTGTCGACCGGTCTGAACCAGCCAGTCACGCTCATCGGATCCTGGATGCCGGCCTCAAGTTCAAGCCCCTGCCAAGCGTTCGGATCGTTCATGATCTCCTGGCCAAACGACCCGCTTGCCGAATGGTGGCTATATTCGGGTGGTTCAACGGGGCGAGTAGTTTGGCTTCACGTTCAAACCGGGCGAGACGTTCTCGATCCTTGGCGAACTCTTCGGGCAAGGTCTTGATCGCCATTTCGCGTCCGAGCCTGGAGTCCCACGTGAGCCACACCTTGCCCATCTCGCCCTTTCCGAGGGCTGAAACGACTTCGTGGTGCGCGAGTTTCGAACCGGGCTGGATCACGCCTGAATAAGACTACAGGAAGGAGTTGGGGTCAATCAGAAGGTCACATCCCTGATAAACCGCCTAGCCTGACATCTGAATTGAACCTGAATTCATAGGGTTTCGTGAAAATCCAACTTACCGCGATGGCGACCATCCGGACAAGTGGAATTGCTGCACTACTGTTCAGACGATATTCAAGACGGTTACTGAGGATAGGAATGCGGAGTCAGCGATGAGAAGAGAACGAAGACGCTACGGGACCGGCACCCCCGTTCCTTCAGTTCTTCAAATCATTTCCGGACGGTGTCGACTCCCGGGGCAGTGGGATTGCGGCAAATCATTTCCGGACGGTGTCGACTCCCGGGGCAGTGGGATTGCGGCATCAATTCAACGTTGCTCTCAGTTCTTCGACCCAATTCTCGATAACGATCAACGATTGAGTTGATCGAAGCTGGCCCGCAAAAGCCGACGATACATGGACGGTCGGCAGCTCGAGCGTACGTGCTCGTCGAGCTCATCCTCGCGCACTGGACGGCGACCGAACATAGACGGCCCCCACATCCAGAGTGGAGGGGAGACCGAGGATCGTTTTCAGTTCTTCGGTGTCAGTTTGAGCATGCGCCCGCTTCTGTCGTCTGCGTCGTCCTCCAGAACCCAGATGGCGCCTTCCGGCCCCTCGACAACGCTCCGAATTCGCGCACCCATGTCGTAGCGCTCGACCTCGCGGGCATGGTCGCCGTCGAGCTCGATGCGCATGATCGCCTGGGACGAGAGGCCTGCGACGAACGCATCATCGCGCCAGTCGGAGAACAGATCGCCGCGATAAATCATCAAGTCACCGGGCGAGATGACGGGTGACCACCACACTCCCGGTTCTTCGAATTCCGGATGCGTGTCGTGGTCGGGTATCTCACGCCCGTCGTAATGGTTGCCGTTGGAGACGGTCGGATAGCCGTAATTCGCTGCACGCAGGATCCGGTTCAGCTCGTCACCGCCCCGCGGCCCCATTTCGATATCCCAGAGCTGACCGTCGAGACCGAATGCCAGCCCAAGCACATTGCGGTGGCCCAGCGACCACACCTGCCCATAGACCCCTTCATCGTCGACCAGCGGATCCTCGTCGAAGTAGTTGACGAAAGGATTGTTGTCCGGAACCGAACCGTCGTCGTGCAAGCGCAGGATCTTGCCCAAGTTCGCTTGCATGTCCTGGGCCGGCGTGAATTTCTGGCGGTCGCCAGACGAGATCCACAGATAACCATCGTCGTCAAACAACAGCCTGTGCCCGTAGTGGCCGTAACCGACGACCTTGGGATACTGGCGCCAGATGACTTCGAAGTCGGATAGTCTTCCGCCGCGTCTGGTCTCGTTCAGCACCGCGCGGGCGACTGCTGCGCCCCGTGCATCGCCCACACCGGACTCGGCGTAGCTCAGGTAAATCATGTGGTTCTCGGCAAAATTCGGGTGCACAGCGACATCACCCAGACCGCCCTGACCGCCGTAAGCGACGTCCGGCATGCCGCGGATGCCCCGAGACTTCTCACCGTCCTGGGTGACGATGAACAAGTTGCCCTTCTTTTCCGTCACCAACATGCGCCCGTCCGGCAGGAAGGCCAGGGCCCAGGGGTCGTCGAATGAGGTAATGGACTCGACCTCGAATGGCAGTTCCATTTGTGCTCGTGCCCCAGCCGCCATGAACATGCTCAACCCAATTACTAAGATTCGTCTAGCCATTTATTAGCCTCGTTTGTTACGCGTTTTGTCGATCGATATGTCGTTTAGATAGAGTTCATCACAGCTACGCAACGCCGGTGCTGTATTCGTTCAGTGTGTGCAAGTGGTGATGATGGCCGTTTACTGACCGCTCAGGCCCTCGTTCCACGCCTTCTCTATCACTGGCCGAACGACTTTCGCAGATTCGAGCGACCCGTTTATGCTCAGGCCGGATGGAAGTGCAGCAAGTCGTTTCGGTAAAGCTCGACCCGAGGATTGCCTGCGGAATCGAACTGTAGTGTGCAAGCTTGGAACCGGGCTGAATCACCCGTAAATAAAACTACAGACTGGAGTTGAACGCAATCAATCAGTCACATGGCTGTAGTACGCCTAGCCTGACATCTGAATTGACCCGCATTCATGGGGTTTTGGTGAAAATCCAACTTACCGCGATGGCGACTTTACAGTCAAGTGGATCGAAACAGAGTGGCGTATCGACAGGCTGTTGGAACCTCGAACAGCCGGATTCATGGTACCGGCACCAATTGCTTCAGTTCTTCAAACCAGTTCAGGACGACGTTGACTTGGGGCGGTGCAGATTCCGTGGTTTCGGTTTGGTCCGCAGGTATGACGACCACGAATCGTTCCCCGTCGGGCATGATGTCATAGCCTCGGAAGGTGCCGAATACCCCCTCAGCAGGAAGCGCCTGTTCATTTGTGAATGTGAAGCCACGGTCGGTTGCGATGTCCACGCTAAAGAGTGTCGCACCTGTGTTGCCCCCAAACGTAAAGGCGCGGCGGTAGAACATTTCCGTTCCGTCACGGGACCACATAGGGAACGCTGATGCCACTCGCGTGACCTGAATCCTCGGAAGGCCCGCTTGTGACAACGACTTAACGTAAATCTGATTGGCACCTGATTCCTGAGAAGAGTAGGCCAGCCATTCCCCGTCCGGTGAAAACACAGGATCAGATTGGATAGACCCCGGTACGTCATAGAATAGCTCCGGCGTAGACCCCGTCTCCGAGGACACCGTCCATATGCTCCTACCTCGAACTTGCCCACTACTCGTAAAGGCAAGAGTTTGCCCATTCGGTGACCAGGAACTGGGCCAGACTCCGCTTACGTCCTCCACCGTTAGAAGTTTCTCGGCGGCTCCGCTCAAGTCTGCGGGTTGTGAGTAAATACCCAGCGTTCCTCCGATGTCTGAAGAGAAAGTGACACGTTCACTATCGGGCGTCCAGACAGGTCGCTGGTTGCTACCGTCCTGCGTCAACCGCTGGATCTGCGTGTCGCCCGCCAGGTCGTAGACCCATATTTGGTTTGTTCCGTCGTCTTCCTGCGTCTGGACCGCAAGCCGCGAGCCATCCGGCGAGATACGCGGACTGAAATACTGGGCGGGCGGTACGCTGAGGGGTTCCACGTCGCCGTTACGGTGTGCCAATCCGAGAATGCGGCTGACGGCAGGGGTGTCATCAGCCGTGAACACCAGGATGCCGTCTTCTGAAATATCAAAGTTCGCGGCTCCCGTCCTCTTCGCCGCCACGCTCTGCTGAGCGGGCATTGGATCTGAAGTGACCTCGAGACTCTCTGCATCGAAACCGACTGCCCACAGATCATTGCCGATCACGTAGACGACGTGCCCGCTGTTGGCATAGCGTGGATTACTGCCGACGGGTGCGACCTCAGACTCAACTCCCGACGCGAAGTCGAGCACGCGTATCTCGGAGGTCTCACCGGAGCCTTGCCTCGCAGTGAAAAGAACTCCCCGACCATTCGGCAGAAACTCGGGCCACCAGTGGGTCATGCTCCCCTCTGGTTCCGTGAGTGGTCTTGGTTCACCCCCGGCCTCAGACACTTGCATTAGCCCACCGCCGCCCGTGGCGTATACGATCGTTCCATCCGGACCCCAGCTCGCACCGCGCAGAACTCCACCAAGATCAACGATCGTTGACGAAGGCCCGCCCTGGATGGACACCCAGCGAAGCGTATTGTCGCTGTTGACGCCGAACCCCACGCGTGATCCGTCGGGTGAAAAGAACGGATTCGTTGTCTCTCTCAGATCGAGAAGTTGAGAACTATTGAGCAGGTCCAGACGCCGCATGTACAAGAGGCGACTCCCGTCGTCGTCGTTCAACGTGTACACGATTCGATTACCGTCTGGAGAAATCGCCACGTCAGAGCGATTCGGTGTAGTTTCCAATGGAAACTCGGCAGGCGATGTGAAGCTGAACCGGACGACGCTCCCAGGAATGGTCGGCTTGAGAATCCATGCAGCGCCCCCGGCGATAAACAGCCCCAGAACGAAGGTCGCTACCCAAGGCAGTCTGGTTTGCCTTGTGTCCTGCACCACCTCGGCAACCTCATCAACGGGCTGTACAATCAAACCATCGGGTTCAGCCAATGCCTGTTCGATCTCGACACGAACGTCGCCGATATCTCTGAATCGCCGCATCGGGTCTTTTTCAAGGCATCGCCGCACTCCGGTTCTTCTACGTGAAGGTGCTTCGCCGTCCCTATCACCAGGTCGATCTGGTCTATCCGAAACAGCCGTCCCGGTTGCCCACGATTCTGAGCGAAGAGGAAGTGGCGCAACTGCTGGCCTCCGCCAACAGTGCCTATCACTTCGTCATCCTGATGACCTTGTATTCGACGGGACTGCGGCGGGCCGAGCTGTGTCGTCTGAAGGTCGAGGACGTCGATAGCGAACGCATGGTGATCCATGTGAGGCAGGGTAAAGGCAATCGCGACCGCGACGTGCCGCTGTCACCGAAACTGCTGGAAGTCCTGCGCGACTACTGGCGTTGGCGGAAACCCGGCGAGTACCTCTTCCCCAGTTTGCTCCGGACCCGGCCCGGACAGCCCATCGATGTGAAGACGGTTTGGTACGCCGTCCAACAAGCCGCCCAACGTGCCGGCATCAAAAAGAAAGTATCCCCACATACGCTGCGCCACAGCTGGGCCACCCACCTGCTGGAGAGGGGAACCGACCTGCGAACCATCCAGCTCCTGTTGGGTCATGTCGATCTGGAAGCGACGACCCTCTATCTCCATTTGTCTCAGGCGCACATGCAGCGCGTGGTGAACCCGATCGATTCTCTTCCGGTTCCCGATCTGGGACCGTCTCCCCGTCTGAGAAAGAAGAAAGGCGAATGAGCCGGCCCGCCGTCGAGGTGGCCGAGGCGAATGAGCCGGCCCGCCGTCGAGGTCATCGTCCGCGCCCGGGTTCGAGGTTTCCTCCAGCGTCACCGCCTCGGCATCCAGAAGCTCAAGGTCCTGCGCGCCATCCTGAACTGTCGTACTGCGGCTCTGGGTGGCCACATCGACCGGTGTGCCGATTGTGGCCGGGAGTCCGGAATCTCGTTCAACTCCTGCCGCAACCGCCACTGCCCGAAGTGTCAGACCCAGGCCCGACGACGGTGGCTCGAAGCACGAGAAGCCGAACTGCTGCCCACCCCCTACTTCCACGTCGTGTTCACCGTCCCGCACCAGTTCCATCCGTTCTTCTTCCACAACCCTGCCCTACTCTACAGCCTGCTGTTTCGCAGCGTGGCCGACACGATGATCGAGGTGGCGGCCAATCCGAAACGACTCGGCGCCCGGATCGGCTTCTTCGGCATCCTGCATACCTGGAGTCAGAACCTGGAGTTCCATCCCCACATCCACTGCGTGGTACCGGCCGGCGGACTGGCTCCGGATCAGTCCCGTTGGATTCCGGGTTCTGGGCGCTTCTTCCTCCCCAAGCAGGTGCTCGCCCGAGTCTTCCGTGGCAAGTTCATCGACGGGCTCGGGCGAGCGATCGCCGACGGTTCGCTCGAACTGTCCGGCTCGATTCGACCCTTCGGCGAACCGCAACACTTTCGGCGGTTCCGCCGCCAGATCCATTCCCGCAACTGGGTCGTCTATATCAAACGACCCTTTGGTGGCCCCGAACAGGTGCTCCGCTACCTGGGCCGCTACACCCATCGGGTCGCCATCTCCAACCATCGATTGATCTCGTTTGACGGTAACCGGGTCCGGTTCCGTTGGCGGGATTACCGCAATGGCAACAAGAGTCGCATCATGACACTCGCGGCCGACGAGTTCATCCGACGGTTCTTATTGCACGTTCTGCCGAAGGGCTTCGTCCGCATCCGACACTTCGGATTCATGGCCAACTACCGCCGGTCGGCCGCCTTCGCTCTCTGTCGCCAACTCCTCGATGCCATGCCGAGGGTCGAATCTGACGAAACCACCACCTCGAACTCTTCCTGGTCGTGTCCGCACTGTCAGGGACCGATGACTCTCATCCAACGCTTCACCGCTCTGCAACTCGTAGCGAGGCTCGCCTTCCAATGCGATACGTCCTAATCCTCCTTCACAAACCGACGACCGACGTGCGGTTCAGCCACGTCCTCGCCGGAGTGTGCCTCCGCTGCAAAATCCCCTCAGATCCCGTCCTTTCAACCCACCGATTCCCCGACCCAACTGCTTTCCGATTCACACCATCGACGCGGTCATCGACCGCCGGTCCCCCTCCTCGCCCCAACGCCACTCCAGATCCGGCCCGCTTCCGGCTACTTTCTCCATAGCCCACCGCGTCCGCCGCATTCGGCCAGCGCCCTCCTTCAAGTCTTGTTATCGAAACTGCCGCGGTGGGAACTTCTCGCTCATCCTGTGGCCGCGCTCGCCGCGGCACTTCCGATGAACGCTAACGACTATACGTCCGAGTGGATTTGAAACAAGGCGGCGAATCGGAGAGTCCGAGTGAAGGTACCGGGCAACTCTACTCGGCCATAAGCGCCTATGATTGTGAGTCATGCTAAGTCTTAGATCAATTTCGCCGGCTCGCTGGCTCGAGCAAGTTCAAACACATTTCGATGAAGTGCTGATCGATCACGCTCACTGCGAGAAGAAAGCCGCAGGCAATGCGATGAAGCTGATCTTTGCCTACGTCGACAATGAAGAACTGTGTCGCGAGATGACGGTAATCGTTGCCGAAGAGCTCGAGCATTTTCACATGGTGCTGGAGCATCTCAAGCAACGAGGAATCCCTTTTTGTCGCAACAAGCCGACTCAGTACGGGCGGAAGCTGCACGATCTTGTTCGCAAGTCTGAACCCGACCGCGCAATCGATCGGTTGCTCGTCGCAGCCCTAATCGAAGCACGATCGTGTGAACGCTTCGGCCTGTTGCGTGAGAACCTCAAGGATAAAGGGCTGGCCGATTTCTACGACAGCCTCTTTGAATCCGAAGCCCGCCACCACACCACTTTTTTGCGGCTCGCCAGGATGTACGGTAGCGAAGACACGGTTCTACAACGACTTGATGTTCTAGCCATTGAAGAGGCTAAGATCATCGAAGCCGGCGACGATTTGCCTCGGATGCACAGCTAGCGAATTCAATCCAGGCTGCAGGGCAAGAGACACCGGATGGTGGGGTTCGGTGACGTCGAATCCGTGAGAGCAGGAGTTCCGTTGACGACCCGCTCGGTTGTTGCGGAGGGTGCGATGCAAATCTTAGCCGGAGTCCCCATTTCCGTGTCGTCGGCCGTACCTGCATATGGTTTCACCCAATCAGGAAGCCACTTGGTTGTATTACCGCATACACGGAAACCTGGGACCCGCCTGAAACGGGGCTTTCCCGACGAGATCCACGTTTCCGTGTAGGCGACTTTTCGGGATATGATCCATCGCTTCCAGCAGCCTCCCTACGATAGAATGCGACCGAGCGTCAGGGTTCAACGACGGTCTCTCGGAGAGGCTGCGACCAGTTGGTGACGACACGCAGTCTCGATCGGATTTCCGGTTCAGCACGCTTCACCACGTAGAGTTCCTGTCCGTCTGCAGAAACGGCGTATGAGACGCCTGGAGTATCTATGAAATCCGTTTCGAAAACGGGAACCGGTGGCCGAAAGGTGAACTCTGGGTCGGTTGTGATCGCGCTCGCAAACCATCGGTTTCCATCCCGATAGAACAATTCGCCGCATGCGCACCAGCGAGTCTCGATGCCGCGGTCTGAGATCAGCCACTTGTCTAACCCGTTGGGGTACGAGGCAACCCAGATCTCCTCACTCGGCGAGGTATAAGCGAACCAACCTCCGTCGGGCGAAAAGCCGAAGGGAAAGCCCTCGATGTTAGTCAGGACGGGATCCTCACCCGCGGACGCGAAGGCGATGAGATTCGGAGAAGTTGCTCGCTCAACGGCAATCACCTCGCCGTTCGGATGCCAGGAACCGTACAACCAGCCTTCACCGAGGAATTCGTCGAACCGATCATCCTGACCCGCGTTACCAACGAGCATCCGACTGGGCGCCAGCACGGAAACCAACATCCGCAGACCATCTGGGTGCCAGATGGGATAACCTTGGCTCTCGTCTGCAGAAAGCCGACGTCCGTTGCCCTCCTCGATGTCATGAATCAAGACATAGTCCGTGATATCTCCGACGTGAACTGCCAACCGGTTCCCGTCTGGAGACAGGTCCAGCACGCCGTAGGTTCGGGGAGTGGCTCCTTCCAGAAACTCTTCGACGCCGGTTTCACGATCCACTTTGGCTAGCCGGCCGATCGTGCGGTCGCCACCAACGGCATGAACCAGCACACCGTTCCCGGATGCAGCCGCATGGACCTGGCCAAACAGCGATTCCATACTCACACCTGACGCCACGCGAACTTGATCTCCAAGGACTTCGACGCGATTCGCATCGAAAGGAACGGCCATGAGACTACCGCCACGCGCGAAGAGCAAGGTGTCCGGGTGCGATGTAGCGCGCACCGTAGGCATTGGGGATCAGAGGTTCCCAGGCCATAGTGTCCGGATCGATGATAACGACTTCGGCGTAGTCGCCACTGACGCTTCGCGTCCATCTGGTCGCCAGCACAGCTCGGCCCCCGGGAAGAACCTCGCTGTATCTCGCCATCGCCTGTGTGTCCAATAGCTCGGTTACCCTTTGTCCGATAACGGGGCTTTGCCGCCCGACACTTTCTGCCGGGACACGTGACAGCAATAAACCCTGGTTGTGCGAGAAGTAGATGATGTCACTTTGGTCCCACCACGCCTGGACCAACCCACCGGCGTCCGCCAAAACCTCAACATCGCGGACATCGATGGAGGCCTTCTTGACCTGACGATCGGTCAGGAATCCAACCCACCGGCTGTCGGGAGAAAAGAACGCGTGGATCGCGTCCTCGCTTCCCTCCACCGGCGCGATATCACCCGTTGCCATCTCGCGAAGATAGACCATCGTGCCCGACGGAAATTGACCAACGTAGGCCAGCCAGGCTCCATCGGGAGATACTGCGACCGCGGGGCTATCAAAACCGTGGAGGGGTACAGTCGTTCCGAGCGCAAGAGGAGCTTCGTCTGGAAGATCGACCACTGTGACCGTTTTGGGCGCGACCGTCATGTTCTCGATCACGGACAGGGAGCTTCGCCCGGCAAGCCAGCCGAAGGAAGCGCCCATACCGAGCAGAAAGGCAACGATCAGACCAGCGACGGTTCGCGATGGAGCCCATGCAACACGCTCGGCCCCTCTCCCCCCGGATTCATCCAATGCCGGCTCATCGAGCGCAGCTTCGATCTCCAGTCGCACATCGGCCACATCGTGCAGACGATGACGCCGATCTTTCCTCAGGCAACGGCGAAGGACGCGCCCGAGAGCGCCCGGAGTTTCGAGCGGCAGTTCGTTGAACTCGGGCTCCTGCGTCAAGATGTAAGCCAGAACGTCGGAAACTTCCGCTCCGTCGAAGGCCTTCCGCCCAGTCAGCATTTCGAAGAGGACGCATCCAAAGGCCCATACATCGGTCCGTCTATCGACTTCATGCCCACGGGCCTGTTCTGGGGACATGTACGCGGCAGTTCCCAAGATGATTCCTGCCCGGGTCGCCTCCATACTCAGAGTAGGCGAACTCGACACGTTCACGTCTGGTTGATCGCCAGCTAAGACCTTCGCCAGCCCGAAATCCAGGACCTTGACTCGACCTTCAGGTGTGACTTTGATGTTCGCGGGCTTCAGATCCCGGTGAATCACGCCCTTTTCGTGGGCAGCTTCGAGGGCTTCAGCGATCTGGAGAGCCATCTCCAGGGATTCGTCCACCTGTATCACGCCCTGCGCGATACGATCGGCGAGCGTATAGCCCTCGACTAGTTCTAGTACGAGGAAACGTGATCCTTCGTGTTCTTCCAGGCCGTAGATCGCGGCGATGTTGGGATGGTTCAGCGATGCCAGGAGTTTCGCTTCGCGCTCGAACCGGGCCACGCGGTCCGTGTCTTCGGCGAATGCGCCCGGCAACGTTTTGATGGCTACCTCGCGCCCCAGCGTGGTGTCGCGGGCACGCCAGACCTCGCCCATGCCGCCCTTTCCCAAGGCGGAAACGATTTCGTAGTGAGCGACCTTTGTGCCGGGCTGAATCACCGCTACATAAGACTACAGGAAGGAGTTGTGGTCAATTATAAGGTCACATGCTTGGATAACCGCATATCCGGTAACTGGAGAGGCCCGTGTTCAGGGGATCGCCGCGAAAAATCCACCTTACCGGCACGCGTAGCCTCCAAAGTGTAGAAGGCCCGTAGAACGACTCTCTTCGACAGAATCCACTTTTGGGGTAATGGCAACTGCTGGCAGCCACCCAACACATGATCCACTTTCACCAACTGATTGAAGTGATCGCGATGATGAATCGCTTCCTTGATCAACAGATCGGGCTCAGAGAGGCGGACCTGCCTGTTGTCCGATCAGTCTTGATCCTGAAATTCTGCAGACCAGTTCTGCACGACAACGATGTTGGATTCCCCCTCTCCGGCTTGTGGGACTTTCTGCACGAAGACGGAGCGCTGGCCGTCGAGATCAACGTCATAGGTCGGGAACTTCAGACTCCAGTTGAGTTTCGGTGTCACGCTGGCCGCCTCGGTCGAAAACAATGGCATCGGATCAGCGAAATCCAGGACGGGCTCCGTCTGGATAGGGACCGACATCAGAGTGTTGCCTTCGAGGTAAAAGAGTTCATCACCTCTCCAGACCGGGTGGACACCGGCGTTCGGTGACACGATCCGACGATTAGCACCTGAAGGAAACTCCGCGATATACACTGCCGTGGTGCCCGGTTCGTTTGATTGGTAGGCGAGGTACCGCCCGTCCGGCGAAAAGGTTGGCAGCATCTCGTCGAAAGGGGAATTCAGAAACCGTACGGGCTCACTGTCGCCAGAGACATCCGTGTACCAGACGTCATGGTTACCGACGTCAGGGTCCAGCGCGTGGTACGCGATCAGGCTTCCGTCGCTCGACCAGTCGGGTGCTCTAAAATCGGCGGGACCTACAACCAGTGCCCGGGCCGACGTCAGGCCGCTCAAGCTCCGAATGAAAATGTCCGATGTTCCATTCCGGTTCGATGCGAACGCGAGCTCGTCTCCGGAAGGGGACCATTCCGGTTCGTATTCCGCCGAGGGCGTGGTTGTGAATCGTTCATTTCCCGATCGGATCGTCGAATGGACGTAGATATCGTTGATTCTTGAGTTTTGACCCTGCAGAGCGATACGCCCCCCGTCGGGCGATACGGCAGGTTGCCACATGGCTCGATGAGGTTGCCCGATCGCGTCCAGGACATCCCCGCTGCGATCGAGCCAGACTAACTGTTCGCTCGGGGCATATGTGCGGTAGACCAGCGTTCCGTTTGAAGACACGCTGGGCATATACCCACTCTCAGCCACCAGAAACCGCTCACCCGTAATCTCAAAAGTCGCGGCATCAAACGGTACCGCCCAGATGTTCCCCTCCCACCAGTCGTTCTGGTAGAGGATATGACCTGATGGCGAATATCGTGCGACAGCAATATCCGTCGTCTCGAATAGCTCAATTCGACCTTTTGTCGTCTGCACAACCACCTGAGCGGTGCCATCAGCCCGACGCACCGAATGCAAGAGGGAATTCCCATCCGGCAGGAATTGGGGATTGCCGACGAAGAGTTCTTCGGGCTCCTTGCCGATGAGTAAGGTCGCATCTCCACCTGGAAAAGACACCATACTCAATCCGTTCTTCTCTTCTCCGAACACGATCCTTCCGTCAGGGGCCCACGTGGCCCCAGCGATGCTCCCCCGGGCATCGACGAGTTCACTAGCCGGTCCTCCATCAGCCGATACATACATCAGCTTTTCGGCTTCAAAGTATCCGACGTATTCACTATCCGGTGACCAGAACGGAAACGATGCCACGCGGGTTGCCGTGATTTCGACGGGGTCGAGCGAATCCAGACTCTGGATGAACAGACGCCCGTTTCGGACATAGGCCACTTTTCGGCCGTCAGGGGAAATGGGCGGGGATTGCCAGTGCCCGATCGGGGCAGATAAAGGAAGCATGGACTTGATCACCGTGTCAGTCGTCGGACTCGAATCGCGCGAAGCAACGACCGCGAAACCAGACACGACCGCCAGACTCACCGCGAGCGTGATCGCCGCTGGCCTCCAGAAGCCTACCGTCGTCGAGACCGGTTCAGGACTACCCCGGCCCGACTGAATCTGCTCGAGGTCGAAACGCGCGTCGGCGATATCCCGAAGCCGCTCGGCCTTATCCTTCGCCAGGCACCTGCGCAGCAGATGTTTCAGAAGGAACGGTGTAGCTGGCCCCAGTCGATCCCAATCCGGTTCGGTTTGGATGACCGCAGCCAGGACATGGGTCGCTGTCCGTCCATCGAACAGGGGCTGCCCGGTCAGCATTTCATAGAGACAGCAACCAAACGCCCAAATGTCGGTCCTCTTGTCGACCTCTTCGCCTGAGGCCTGTTCGGGTGACATGTAGGCCGCTGTTCCCAGAATCACTCCCTGTTGCGTCGCGGCCATGCTCAGCGTTGGGGACTGCGACAAGTTTACATTTGTCCCATCCCCGCCAAACGCCTTCGCCAGCCCGAAGTCCAGTACCTTCACCTTGCCGTCGGGCGTGACCTTGATATTCAAGGGCTTGAGATCCCGGTGAATGACGCCCTTCTCATGTGCGGCTTCGAGAGCCTCGGCTATTTGCAGGGCCAGTCTGAGGGATTCCCCGACCGGCATGGCACCTTTCCTAAGCCGATCCGCCAGTGTGTCGCCTTCGACGAGTTCAAGTACGAGAAAACGTGTCCCGTTGTCCTCCTCCAGGCCGTGGATCGTAGCGATGTTCGGGTGGTTCAACGAGGCGAGAAGTTTGGCTTCACGTTCGAACCGGGCGAGACGCTCTTCGTCCTTGGCGAACTCTTCGGGAAGTGTCTTGATGGCGACTTCACGACCCAACTTCGAGTCACGCGCCCGCCACACTTCCCCCATGCCACCTTTCCCGAGGGCAGAAACGACTTCGTAGTGTGCAAGTGTTGAACCGGGTTCGATCACCGGTAAATAAGACTACAGGAAGGAGTTGGGGTCAATCAGAAGATCAGGTCCTGGTAAACCGCCTACTCGGAAACTGGACCCCCCCCTGAAACGGGGCTCTCTGAAAGCAATTCACATCTCCGAATAGGCGTGCCAGCTCAACCGGTCGATGCAACACAAGCGTTAAATCGTTCTGCTGGAGTTTCAAACTCCAGGGTCTGGAGCGGACACCGCGAGCGCGGAGCGGGCGACGGAGCGAATCCTCCCGGTCGGTGGGTATCGCGACGGCGTGCGGGTCGACCTCGTCGAAGGGCTGAGCGACGACGTGTCGTTTCGTTTCTTCGACCGTAATGAAGCCGCCAACTGGTACTATTTGCGGGTGGAGCAGATCGACGGGCATCTGGCGTGGTCGAGCCCCTGGTGGGTCGGCGGCGAGCGCCCGCGCTGAGTCTGTAGGTTCTTGACCGATGTTGTGTACGATACCGATCGGTCTACTTTTCGGAGGTTCCTGCTTATGAAGGCTGTCTTTGGGCTGGCGCTGGCGGTCGTCGCGATGACGACGTCACCCGGGGCGTCTCAGGAGCCGAGCGCGGACGCCCTCTTTCCCTTCGAGCTCCAGCAAGTCTCGATTCCAATGGCCGACGGTGCTCGGCTGTCCGGCGTTCTGTATGTTCCTGGACCGGGGCGGTTTCCGGTCATCGTCACGATCACCCAGGCCTCGTTCGAAAAATGGCGCCAGTCTCACTTCCCCCGTAGCTCGTTCTCCCGCTCGGGCGACTATGCGGTGGTCGTCGTCAACACTCGCGGCAGAAGGGCCTCACGAGACAACCCTCCGAGAGGGGGCGTCAACCCGTTCGGCCAAGACGGGTACGACGTCGTGGAGTGGGTGGCCCGCCAGGATTGGAGCAATGGCAGGGTCGGAATGTGGGGAGGATCGAACGAAGGCAAGAACCAGTACGCGACGGCACAGGCCGCTCCCCCCCATCTCGTCTGCATCATGCCGGCGCTGACGACGCCCGACACCAAGGAGGACGAGCGTCTCCCCCGCAGCTACGAGCAGCTCTATATGGGCGGAGTGTTGCGGCGCGAGCTCATCGATCGCCTGCCCACCTCCAGCCCGGCGGTCAGGCAGGTCCTGAGCCATCCCCTCTACGACCCATCGTTCTGGGGGCGGGAGGATCCCAACGCCCCGACCGTCGCTGACATCGAGGTCCCGGTCATGGCTGTCGGCGCCTGGTTCGACAACGACGTCAACCGGGCCGGTATACGAAACTTTCGAGGCACTGCGGAGCGCGGCGAGCGACGAGCTGCGCGAGCACCACAGGCTGCTCATAGCGCCGTGGATCCACAATTCGATGTACAGCGATGGGCTCCACGGTGAGCTGCTGTTCGAGAACACCGCCGAGCACTATCGGAAGTTGGAGAAGCGGTTCTTCGATCACTGGCTGCGGCGGATCGACAACGGGGAGTTCGGGGCCCCGGCGATCTCCTACTACCAGATGGGCTCGAACGAGTGGCGCACGACCTCGACCTGGCCCCCCTCCGGCTCGAGTGAGGTCTCGTTTTACCTCGAGTCCGACAGCTCGCTGTCGGTCGAGCTACCGGCTGCCGGCGCCGACCCGGTCTTCTTCAAGAGCGATCCCGACAACCCGGTCCCTACGGTGGGTGGGCAGAACAAGACCAACGTCGCCGGCAAGGGACCCCACGACCAGCGCCACAAGGTAGAGAGCCACCCCGACGTCGTCGTCTTCTCCTCCGCTCCGCTCGAAGAGAACCTCGATATCGCCGGCGATCTCGAGCTGCGCTTTCACCTGTCCTCCGACGCCGAGGACACCGACCTCGCCTTCCGCCTGACCGACGTGTATCCCGACGGGCGCTCCATGCTCCTTCGCGACGGCATCCTCCGAGTCAGTTTGCGCAACTCGTTTGGGCGCTACGAGTTCCTGACCCCCGGCGAGATCTACGCGGGGGTCGTAGACACGATCCCCGTAGCCCACACCTTCCTGCGCGGACACAAAGTGCGACTGATCCTCTCCGGTAGCAACAACCCTCGATGGGATGTGGGCGGCAACACACGCGACAAGGACGCTCCTCCCAGAGTCGCGCGAAACGCCCTGCACCTCGACCTCGAGCACCCCACTGCCCTGGTTCTGCCGGTGCGGACGGTCTCGAGGCTTCCTAGATGAAGAACTCCACGGCCCCGGGAGTGCCAACCGATTCACTCAAGAGAAGCTGGCGGGGCTTCATCGCGTTAACGGACTGGAGACTTCCTTCGAAAAAATGGACACCCAGAAGTTAGCTGAATGCGCACTCGAACTCCACTGGTGTCTTGTAATCCAATGAGGAAGTGAAGGCGCTGTCGATTGAAAACAAAACAGGAGCCGCGTCGGGCTCCTGTTTTTACTGTGATGGGGGAAGAACGACTACCGCTGGCCGCCGATGCGGTTCGCGTTGATGCACAGTGAAGCGCGGCAGTTATTGGAGTTTTCCGATCCGAGGTTCTCCAGCAGCTTGATGGTCTCCGGATAGATGATGGTCTTCTGGCGGGGACCATTGGCCATGTCGACGACACTCTCGCCTTTACCCTTTTCGACATGTTTGTCCGTCGCACCTTCCGCCAGCACGACGTCCGCGCGGGCGGTGGAGTCTGCTCCGTAGGCAACGAGATAAAGAATAATGTCGTTGTTGCCGACGACGGCCGTGCCATGCAGCGGTGTGAAGCCCTGGGCGTCGCGCGAATTCACATCAGCGCCGAGCTCTTCCACAAGATATCGGATGACTTCAAACCGCGCGTCGGGGACGAATTTGCTGCCGCGGTCTTCGATGCCCCAGCCGGCGGCGACTTGAAGCGCCGTGACGCCTCTTCTCGATGTGATCGATGGATTGGCTCCGGCGGCAACCAGCATCTTCATGGCGACGAGGTCATTCGCCTGGGCGGCGCGCCAGAATGGCGTCACCTGGTCGGCGTCGGCGTAATCGCCACCGTCCATCGTTCGGAAGAACAACTTCGCTCCCATTCGCACGTTCGGGTCTGCTCCACGATCGAGCAGCGCTTTCAGAAGATCAAGGTGCTCGGTCTTTTGGCCCGCCGGACTCGGCGGCGGATAGGCGGTTTGCACGGCAAACCGGGCGTCCAGCACAGCGAACAGCGGGTTCAGCCCGCGTAGGCCGACCAGATTCGGATCCGCACCGTGATCCAGGAGGAATTTTCCGATGTCGAAGTTCGCGTTGATGATCGCGATCGTCAGCGCGCTGTCTCCGTCGGATGCCGAAGGCAGATTGACGTTGGCTCCAGCCTCGACAAGGGCGCGCGCCGCATCGAGATGACCCTGGCGCGCAGCGAAGTGAAGCGCCGTGAAACCGCCCATCTCCGTGGGGTCCGAGCCTAGTCCGCTTCGCAACGCGTTATCACCATCTTTTTTATTTAAAGGGAGTTTGTTCACCTTCGATGTCGCATCCAGGTCGGCGCCATGCTCGGCCAGCACCCTGATGACGGCAGCCCGATTTTTCGCAGCGGCGAACATCGGCGCGGTCTGCTCGTTGGCGATATCTTTCGCATTCACGTCCGCGTTGTGATCGAGCAGCGCGTTCACGGCTTCCGGCCGGCCGGAAGCCGCGGCCAGCATCAGAGGCGTTGTTCCGAGCGAGCTTGCGGTGTTCGGATCCGCACCGGCCTTCAACAGGAGGTCGAGCATCGCCGCGTTGCCGTTCATGGCGGTCATAAACAGCGGCGTCATTCCATCGATACGGGTTTTCTTTGTCAGGTCGGCACCGGCCTGGAGCAGCATCCGGGCCATCTCCAGATCGTCTCTGTAGACGGCCCAATGCAGCGCCGTGGTGCCGTCTCCCTGAGCGGCGTTGACTTCGACCTCCTGCTGAAGCAGCAAGCGAACGGTGTCTCTGTCGCCCTTCATCGCCGCCTCCGACACTCGGGTGTCTTCATTGCCTGCTGCAAACGTCACCTGTCCGCCGGTAGCTGCAAGTAACGTCGCCACCAGAACTGCAAGAACGAATCTCGGGCCCATCATGACTTGGCTCCTTTCAAACTCAGAACGCGAGAGGTCCGGTGCTGTCGCCGAATTTCGTGATCTCCACGCCGAGCTTCTGCATCATCGTCAGCAGGATGTTTGCGGCCGGGGTTCCTTCGCTACAACGAAGATGCAGATTGCCTTTCAACTGGCCGGAAGCATGTCCAGCCAGCAGGAACGGCTCGCGCTTGTGGTTGTGCGTATTCGAGTTCCCCATCGGACTGCCGTACAACACCATCGTGTGATCCAGCAGATTGCCGTCGCCGTCCGGAGTGTCCTTCAGTTTGTCCAGAAAGTGCCTCAGGACGCCGATGTGGTAGGTGTTGATCTTCGCCAGCTCCAGGATGGACTGCACGGTTTCTCCATGATGCGAAGCCGAATGGAACGGAGTGGCGTTGCCGCTCTCCGGGAATGTGCGATTGCTGGCGTCGCGGCTCATTTTCATGGCCGAGACGCGCGTGACGCCGGCTGAGAACGCGAGCGCCTGCAGGTCGAACATGAGCTTCACGTGTTCTTCCCAGGAATCCGGCACGCCAACGGGAGCTGTGGGTATCTCCCTGTCCGGGTTCGACGCGTTGTACGATTCGATCGCCTCGATCCGTCGCTCGGTCTCGCGGACGTTCTCCAGGTAATCGTCCAACCTGCTCCGGTCCCTGGCATCCAGCTTTACTTTCAGCCCGGCTACAGCGCGGACGATCCCATCGAGGATGCTGCCCTTGACCCTGCGGCGTGTCGCGCGCTCCTCCTCGGTGCCGCCGACGCCGAATAACTCCTCGAAAACCATACGGGGATCCAGGGTCATCGGCAGCGGTGTTGTGGGGGAAGACCAGCTGATCGTGTCGGAATACACGCAGCTGTACTTGCGGGCGCAGCTGCCCGTTGCGTCAAAGTTCTCGATCATTAACTGGATCGAAGGTACGGGCGTGTCCTGGCCGAACGTCTGCGCATATAGCTGATCGATCGATATGCCGCAATAGACGTCGGAGCCTTCGGTCATCTTCGGGTGAGCGGCGGTCAGGAATACGGCGCTCGATCGGAAGTGGTCGGCGCCGACCTCCTCCGGTATGACGGCATCGGCCGGATCGCTGTCCACCATCGTGACCACTGTCAAGTAGTCGCGCAGCCCTTCGAGCGGCATCAGAATCGGCGTGAGCTCGAAATCCGATCCCTCTTTGGCCGGCATCCAGAGATGATTCTCGGTCCCGTAAGGAGTGCTGCCGGCGGAACCGTGAACCATTTCGATGCAGGCAAGCCGGCTGCGCGGAGATGCCGCGGTGTTTTTCAAGGGAGTCTGCGCCGGCGCCATCGACTCCAGGAAGGGCAGTGCAACGGCTGCTCCCATACCCCGAAGGACCGTGCGCCGCGACAGATGCTTTTTCGTAATGAACATGATGCTGCCTCCAAAATCCTCATACAGGCCAGCTATTGAGCGCTGGCGGTATGCACCCTTCTCATCTGAAATGCCGCACTCTCGACGACACCCGAGACGAATGCCGAGAAGCGGTTCCCGTTTCCTGCCGCTTGTCGCGTGATGGCGCGAACGGCAGGCATATCGCGATAGTCGAGCACCCGGCCTATCCCATAGGCGAGAAGGCTTTCCGCGAAGCTTCCAAGAAATGCATCGGACCGGTTCAGTACCGCTTCGCGCACACTGTGCGGCCCGTCCAGTTTGCTTCCGTCGTACATCGTGCCTGTCGCGTCGATGGGCGTACCGTCGTCATCCACACGCCATAGACCGATGCCGTCGAAGTTCTCCAGCGCCAGGCCGATCGGATCCATGATCTGATGACACGCCAGGCAGGCGGCGTTGTTGCGATGCTGCTCCATACGCTGGCGTACCGACGGATTCGTCTGGTTGAACACCGCCTCTTCTAGTGGAGGAACCACCGGCGGAGGAGGCGGCGGAGGCGACCCGATCAGAACCTCCAGCACATACTTGCCGCGCACAACCGGCGACGTTCTGTTGGCCAGTGACGTCATCGTCAGGATGCCGGCCTTCCCCAGCAAACCGAACCGGTTCGGATCCGTCAAGGGCACGCGCTGGAACCGGGTTCCGATCACGGCCGGGATTCCATAGTGCTGGGCGAGAATTTCATCGACGAAGGTGTAATCCGCCGTCAGCAGATCCAGGACATCGCGGTCCTCGCGCACGATGCTGTCGAAGAATAGTTCGATCTCGTGCCGCATCGACTGCGCCAGATTCCTGCTGAAGTCACGGAATACTTTGGGTTCTGGAAAGACGTCGTTCAGGCCGCCCAGGCGGAGCCACTGCGTGGCGAAGTTTGTCGCGAGTGCATCCGAGCGAGAGTCGGCGAGCATCCGCCTCACCTGCTGTTCGAGAACCACCGGATCCCTCAGCTTGCCTTGACTGGCCAGCGCAATCAGTCGCTCGTCGGGCGGACCGCTCCACAGGAAGTAGCCCAGACGCGTGGCCAACTCGAGATCACTGATGCGATTAGCGCCGCCAGGAGGCACATTCGCCGGCGCCTCCTCGACTCGAAACACGAATTCCGGATGCGAGAGGATGGCCTGCAGCGCGCGCCGGATGCCGTTATCGAAGTCGCCATCTTTGCGGCCGCTTTCGTAGTAACCCACCGACCACTCGAGGTCTTCGGCAGATGCGGGTCTGCGAAATGCCTGTCGCGTCAGGTTCGTGATGATTTGTGTGGCGCACGCTGTCTCTTCGCTGCTGTCGGGCGCCCGGCAGACAAAAATCTTCCGGCGGCTGGCCGTTTCGGAAACTCCGGTAACGTTGAACGGGCCCGCGATCGCGAGACTTTCCAGGTGCGGCAAATGGCTCAAGCCTGGCTGATTTCCGCCAATGGGATCGGCCAGGGTTTGCTCCGCGGGTTTGAAAAGGTCTTGCAGCGGGCCGTCGTGCTTCGCAAGGAACGCGGCGGCAACCCTTCGCTGGCCGGCCTTGATTGCGATGGGAGGCGTGAGCAGCGCATCGGCGGGCGATTTCTCGGTTGGCGTTTCATTGAGTTCGGGAAAGAGCGTAAACAGTGCGACGCGCTCGCCGTCGACGGAAATTTCGATCTGCTGGTCCTTCAATTCCTCCGCCAGCATGGTGCCGAACAGTTGGCCCGTGTATCGGAAATGAGGCAGCACTCTGAATGTGTATTCGGCGTCGGCCGGGAAGTTGTGCGTCACGCCAATGCCGCCGCGAGTGCCGAACGGCGTGCCCTCAACGTGCCGCGTCTGGTTCACGACCTTCGGCACCCGGTAATACGAGACCGAAGCGGAAACCTGAGGATCGCCGACAGCCAGGCTGCTGATCTTGCCGGCGGCGCGGAGATAAGCCTCCATGAGCGCCGGAGTAACGGTCAGCGCGTCGGACATGTTGTCGAAGCCGCCGCTTCTCGGGTCGGGCGGCAACAGCAGCGAAACGTCCACATCGATGCCGAGAAGCTCTCGCACGGAGTTGCGGTATTCAAGGCGGTTGACGCGGTGCAGCTCAGGCGACTCGATGTGCGGTCGGTTGGCCGCGGCCTGATCGATTCGGCCTTCAATCGCGGACGCGAACGCTTTAAGCGTTGCGAGCTCGGGACGCGGAGCGCCCGCAGGAGGCATCATGCCGGAGCGTACTTTGCGGATGACACGCTCGGCCATCTCGGCGTTTTGCTCGATATGGGCGGGGTCGAGCTCTGCCCAGGAAAAACCGCCGGACAGAGTGTCCTCGTTGTGGCATCCGGCACAGTATCGATCGATAAGAGCGCGCTGGGATTCCGTCGTCATGCGGTCGCTCTGGCCCAGTGACATCGCGGTCACAAACACCAGACCGGCACCCACCAGCAATATCCTTCTCATCGTACTCTCCTTCAGTCCGGTGAGCGATTTGGCTTCTAAAAGGCCCTTTGGAACTAATCGCTTACATTCTATAAGCACTCACCGTATGAGCACTCACGCGCAGACGTCAAGTGTTTTTGCATAGGAAGAATAAGGGGCCCTTTGCTAGTGAGGCTCGAGGATCGCGGGAGTAAGTTGATGGCAACCGCGACCCGACTGGTCTGAAAACCGCGCGTGGCCGAAACTTCAGAGTCCAAAGTGGGCGTCACGCGCTGTCCGGCATGCAGGCCGGTGGCGATGCGGCCCGCCACCGAAGCGCTGTAGAGAGACGCCAGCACGCCGGCTCCGAGCGCCTGCGGCTTAGTTCTAACCGCCTTGTCGGAGAACTGAATGCACCTGTATTCGTGGGGTTGTCGTGGGAATCCACTGTTCCGAGAAGACGACTCCCGAGGAACGGAGTCATGAGTTCCGACGGGAGTGAACGATGCTGTTGTTCGTGTCGTCACGACAGTTTCGTCGTAGGGTCTCGTAGTGAAAGAGATACGCGCGATCTTGTGCGCAGTCGCGGTGACGGCTTGAAGGTCGACCCAGACGGCGGTTGTCGTCGGATTGAACTCTCCGACAGATAGTTGGAAGCGTGTGTTCGCAATGATGTCGATGGAGTGCGTCGAGAGGCGGTTGCGGACACCCCGTCTTGGTGAAGAGGACCTTGCCCCCGGGTGATCTGGCGCTCCGGGCACAAGCCGAGCCTCGATGCAAAGCTGAAGCGTTTCGGATCCGTTTCGAGATACGTCCCTCACCTTGCGAAGTGGTGACCGCACTGATGGCGGCCAGGGACACGGTCAGGTGCGATCCGATGTAAGTGATATCGGCTGCCCACGCTTGATTCAACCGGTGACCGTCGTGTTCTTCAGTGTCGGGGTAGATGCGGAACCGGTGATTCTCACGGTCGTGTGGCGGAGGTCCGTCAGGTCCGACGCTTCAGGTTTTACCGCTTCATCACGCGCTCGAAGCCACCATCGTGTTGACGATCTCGCCCTGGCGTTCCAGCTGTCCCGATACATAGCGGTATCCGCTCAGCCGAAATTCGGCCTGGATCCGTGATGCGATGCTCGGAGATCGGCGTCCAGTGCGCTTCCAGTTTGGGATCGGGCTACCGTGCCTGTTGATACGTGCTACGTCGCCGGACCGTCATTTCGCACCCTGACCGGGTATCGCGATCGCCAGCAAGGATCCCAGTCGATACGACGTTTCCGCTCAAGATCCGGTGCACCTGCAGTTTTCATTGATCCAGTGACTCGATCTGCATGTGCAGATCCCCAACCTGCGCCTTCAGGCTGCCCCGGTCATTCTCGGCCTCCAACGTATGGCACTTCCCGGGTGGTCGAAGCTGGCTCGCAACAAATCCACCAGTGGAGGTCGCCTCGTCCACTGCGTCCGACACAACGCTGAATCGGCGGCGACATCTTTACATACTGCCGCGCTGCCAAGCACGCTCAGCGTCCATCGGGCCGGTTCCAATCTGGTCGACCAGGCGTCGCTTGTCGACTCCACTTCAACGGAACGTATCTTTCATTCCTCGCCAATCGGACTCAGCCATTGGCCCTCGTGCTGAAAACTCGGCGCTGCGTACCGGCGTCGTCCCGAAACCGCAGGAAAAGCTCCCACAACAACTCGCGCTCCCATCGATTCCCACAGCGGCGTCGGGCTGCAACATGCTAATATTGGTTTCTTTCTCTGCTTTCCAGCCAGGACCGGCTGGTTAACCTCACCAATTCTCCAGGGCGGGAAGGCTGAACGAGATCGTCGCCAAGTGGCGGAGACGTCCATGTACACGCCGGCTCCGAGCGCCTGCGGGCTTAGTTCTAAGCCGCTTGTCGGAGGCTGAATGCACCGTATTCGGTGGGGTTGTCGTGTACACCGCTATCCACTGTTGCGACTCCCAAGGAACTGAATCATGAGTTCGCCGCCGGTATGAGCTGCAAACCGAGTCGTGCAGCCTGTTTACGGAGTCGAGCCTCTTGACGTTGCTGGTTGTTATGTTCGTGCTTGCGGAACACGCTTTCGTTGTAGGGTCTCGGGTGCGGAGAACGTGAAAGAGAATTCGAGCGATCTTGTGTGCGGTCGCAGTGACGGCTTGAGGTCGACCCGGACGGCGGGAGATTCGACGGTGGAACTCACCAAGATAGTTGTTAGCGTGATGCAATGAGCGGGCTCACATCCTGAGTGCTTGAGAGAGATTGTTGCGGACTCGCCGGCTCTTGGTATAGAGGACCTTGCCCCCGGTGATGTGGCGCTCCGGGCATAGACCCAGCCACGATGCAAAGGCCGAAGCATTGGGAAAGCGCGAAACGTCAGGTCCGATTTCACCTTAAGTCGAACGTCCGGGGTTCATTGTGATGGCGCTGGTACGGGGTCTTCTTGGTCCGTTCAGGTAGTGGTGCACCTTCCGAAGCCTTCGACTGGAGTTTCGCCATGTATCCTGCCGTCTCGTCGTCAACTTCCTGAATCAGGGTTTGGTAGTAGCGGAAATCGGCCAGGGACTGACGCAGTGTAAACACGTGCTCGGGTCGATAATCGCCCTCCAGAGATTTAGCGACGGTATCCTGGCTGCTGCGAACCATATGGTGACAGAGCTTGGCCAACTCGACCGGATCGCGCTGTCCTTCGAGAATCGAGTCCAGTATCCGAAGTCCGCTCCGCCTGTGATGTCACTCAAGACCCGATGCACTTGGAGGTTCATCTGGTCCAGTGCTTTCTGCATGTGCATGATGTGCTCCGACGCCCTCTGGATCAGGCTGGTCCGGTGTCGCCATAGGGACCGGATTGCACAGATCTGTCCGGGTGGACGGAAGCTTGCGCGCAGAAGTCCGACCGAGTGCAGATACTGGATCCACTGACAATCGGATACATCGCTCTTCCGTCCCGGGACGTTCTTGACGTACTGGGCGTTGACCATATACAGCTCGAAACCGCGTTCTTCCAGAATCTGGTAGATCGGAATCCAGTACGCGCTGGTCGACTCCATGGCTACGGTGCGAATCCCGCAACTTTCCAGCCAGTCGGCCAGCTTGTTTAGGTCTCTTGTAAATGTGGGAAAGCGACGAATAGGCTCACTGTCGCGATCTGCCGGTACGGCAACAAAGATCTCGCTGGCTCCAATATCCATCCCTGCCGCATCGGGTTGCGACGCCGCCAATTGGGGGTCTCTCTTCTTCCGCTTCTTCGCCATGTCATCCTCCCGGTAATACCGGTCGGATGCCCGGAGCACGAGATAGAGGCAAACTCCCAAACGAGATCGCTGCCAGTGGCAAGCGTCATCAATGATCTGCACGCGACTCCAGACCCAGGCTTTACAACGGGCTTTGAACTCCAGCACCAATGTCGCCGCGGGCTGTAACTGTCATCCGACCGGTACGGAACCATGTACACGCTCGACAGTTCCTTGGCAACCTGTCGGGCAGGTGCAAGCTGCTTGTTGGAGGCTTTACTTGCATGTGGATTGTTGCGGTATCCCGACTCGTCGTTAGATATTCGCGGGTCGAAAGGCTCAGCGTGGCAGGTTGATGCCCTATGGCACCAGTCCCGTTCCCTCAGTTCTTCAATCCAGTTTTCCTTGCTCTTAAAGCTAGCTTGATGGTGTAGCCTACGCGTAATGAAGACGATGCCGATCTTAATCGGGCAGTCGGTCTCCAACAAGAATTCGCATCAGCATAGGTGCCAGATGCAAAAAGGCCCACCCGGGATGTGCTCCCGGATGGGCCTTTTTATTGAACCTCTGAGAACCCTGTTGCCGACTCGCCATGGCCTCGTGCCCTCAGAAGATGTACTTTACCCCAAGCTGTACCTGGCGTGAAGGAAGAGCGTTCGATACTGTACCGAACAGGGGTGAATCAAACCGGGTGTTCGGTGAGGCGAAATTGGGGTGATTTGAGATGTTGAAGAACTCGAGGCGAAATTCAAGGCTCTGGGACTCTGTTACCTGCGCCACCTTCTGGAGGGACAAATCCAGGTTCTTATAGGATGGACCGACGAGAACACCGGTTCCCGCGTTTCCGAAGGTATACAATTCAGGCAGCGTGAACGCGGCCTTATTCCACCACCCTGCTCTTGGGTCGGGATTGGAACTCCGCGTGTCACCGATCACGTTCGGACGGTCGGCGCGCACAGTCGTATTGCTGAAGTCGGTTCGGACTGTGGGCGTGTAGGCTTGCCCGCTCCGCAGTTGCAGGACTCCCGAGATCTGCCATCCGCCGACGATGTGACGCGCCGGTCCCCCATCCGATCCGAATGGCAACTCGTAGAGGAAGCTCGAAACCACGCGGTGACGGTTATCGACTTGCGCGGGCCCGCGACCCAGGCGATTGTTCCTGCTGTCAGGAGTCCCCTGATCGTGGATCGATTTACCCCAGGTGTAGGAGGTGTTGAACGTCAGCCCGTCCGAAAAACGTTTTTCGGCTCGAATCGACATGGAGTGGTAATTCATGTTGCCTGACGTTTGCAGCTGTCGAAGATTCCCGGTTTCCGGGAACGGTCGTCGTGCATTGACCTCGGACCGACTGCCCGGTCCCGGAGCGGGCTGATTCGCCTGACGGCGAATATTTTGCTTCGATGCTTTGTTTCCAAGGTAGCTGAGGTCGATGACGATGTTTTCGCCGAACTCTCGCTGAAGTCCGAAGCTGAACTGTTGAATGTAGGGAGTCCTGAAATTGACATCCTGCGAGTAATGCGTGATCCTTTCCGTGCCGAGGGAGGCCGGGAACGGATCGCGCATGGTGATATCCGGCGTGGTTGCGCTGGAATTGAACGCCTGTGCTATCACCCATGGGGCTGAACGGCCCGCACCGGTCAGAAAAGATGCCCACGCCACCTGGTTGAAATAGACGCCATACCCTCCCCGCATAATCGTGCGGCCGTCGGATGTGAGGTCGTAAGCGAAGCCCACCCTTGGAGCAACCGTTTTAAAATCCGTGGGAGAGAGTCCACGGGGCACGCCATCGACACCCGCGAACTCAATCTGGCCCGTTGCGACGTTGAAGTTCGAACGCTCATCATCTTTATCATACGGCTGCCCGTTGATCTCCCACCGGAGGCCAAGATTGAATGTCAGGCGTTCGGAGAATTGCCAGTCGTCCTGGACGAACAGATGCAGGACTTTTTGGCGGAGGTAGACCTGTGCATCGCCGCTATTCAGCAGAACTTGATTTGGGATACCGAGCAGGGCATCGCCCACACTATGCCCCGTATACCTCCCCGCGAAAGAAAAGTCTCCCCGAGGATTGCTGAGAGTATAGATGCGGCTGCGAATTTTTTTATAATTCACACCGAATTTCAGGGCGTGATCTCCTTTGAGCCACGAAATCCCGTCGTAGACCTGTAACGTGTGGTCGACGCGGGGATTTGCATTGTGATCGCCGATCTGAGAGAAGCCGCTCAGGCGGAACCGGGGATAGCCCAATTCGTCGAGTCTGCGTGATGTTCCCATAATCCCAAACAGCTCTTCGGTGTAGTCTGTTCCGATGTTCGGACTGGGGTACTGTTCGTTAAAAAAGTTATACCCGAGTCGAACTTCATTGATCAGGCGTGGGCTAAACACGTGGGTTTCGACCAATCCGCCGTTATTCGTGTGGATGCGGCTGAGGTACTTGTATCCTGGAAGATCACTTCCCCGGAACGTATTATCGGTCCGGAGAATATTGTGATTCCATCGGAAGAACATGCTGTCGCTCTCCGAGAACGAATGATCGATGCGAACCGACGGCTGATGCCATCTCCAATTGTCGATAGGACTCGACAGGAAATTCAGTTTCCCGGCCTGATTGGGGTCGGGAAACAACCTCGCGATCTCACGACCGGCGCGATCGAACCGGTCGGAAGGGATGATGTTTCCGGAAAATGGAGCATTGCCGTTGAAAGGGTCCCGGATGACGATCGGCTTCCCCCCGAAGATGTGGCCGGGCTCGAGCAACGCCGAGAAGTCTCCCCGCTTCATCTCCGGTGTCGGCACCTGAGTGGCGCGCGTGACGGACTCCTTGAGCCGCAAGACCTCGTCGGCGATGAAGAAAAACGTCCTGTCGCGGACGATGGGCCCACCGAATGAAAAGCCAAACTGGTGTCGAGTCAATGGCGGAATCGGTTCGTCCGGCTGATCAAAGTAATTCTTGGCGTCCATCCCAGCGTTTCGGTAGAACTCAAAGACAGTTCCGTGGAATTCGTTGGCTCCGGTCTTTGAAACGACATTCACTTGCGCGCCACCGCCACGGCCGTACTCGGCCGAGTAGGTACCGCTCAGGATCTTGTATTCATTGACGCTGTCCATCGAGGGCTTGACTGCGGCCATGTTTATGGCGTTGTCATTGTTCTCGATGCCGTCGATCATGTAGTTGTTATACCGAGCCGGGAGGCCGGCCACACTGAACATATCCCGCTGATCACGGCCATCGGCTCTCTCAGGCCTATTGGTGGTTGCTGTCGGTATCAAGAGGCCGATCCGACTGAACCGCCGGCCATTCAACGGAAGCTCGACGAGCTTCTGGCTGTCGATCACGGTGCCGACGGTTGCAGTGTCCGACTGTACGAGCGGTGCCGATTCCGTGACGGTCACTGTGTCGGTGATGTTTCCCACCTCGAGTGTGAAGGTCAGGTTCATCCGCTGCTCCACCTGGAGTTGCATACCAGTCTTGACCTGAGTTTGAAATCCCGGCAGTTCAGCGGTGACTTCGTAGGTGCCCACGGGCAGCAGCGGAATCAGGAAGTTCCCCGTCTCGTTCGTCAGCGACGTGCGAGCCTGGTTGGTGTCCAGGTTTCTCACGGTCATATCCACCCCGGGTAATACAGCCCCGGTCGGGTCGAGGACCGAGCCCTGGATGGTTCCAGTAATGATCTGCGCCGCGACAAAAGGCGAAACAGCCAAAACCATGAAAAAAAGATAAAGGATTCGTCGTTTCATTTCCTCCTCCTTAGAGAGTAGAAATTAGATGCACAACGCATTCCCGCGGTTCTGGGGGCCCTATCTCTGTGCGTGGTTATAGCCGCCGACGTCAATTTGGCCCAGTGACAACCAGCGTTCGGATCGGGCTGCGAGGCGGAACGCCGGAAGAAAAAGTAGTAGTCAGATGAATATTTGAAATGGATTATAGTGCGGGCACGGTCCGGGGGCAAGGAGTATCGAAGAAAAGACTCGGTCCACCGCCTCGACTCTAAACTGTTGATTTCAGGGGATGAATCGACGGACTCGGTTGTTCCGGCCATTTGCCGGTTTTGATGTCACGGCGCGGCTGCCCCTGTCCGGTCCGGTGTGCTCCAAAACTGGCAATGTGCGGGTTCGCGAGCCGCTTGAAATCTTCGGAGTTTAGGCGGACCGTGTCCGTGTGGGTTCCCGCATTGAATTCGATTTCCTTCGTCGGATTCGATCAAGCTCGTGTGCCCTTTCCGGATCGTTTCAGCCCAAGAATCAGGAATTCTAGCCCGGTCCCAAGAGCGGCCCTTAACGTGCGATTTTGCTCCGTTACTGTCGGAACCCCATGTAAGAATCCCCAATTCGATTTCCCAGGCAAGGAGGAACAATGGCACTAGTCGAACAATGGCACTAGTAGGCAAGGCTTCTTTTATCGTTGGACTGGTGATCGCTGCGGCCGGAGGCGTCGGCTTTGAACAGGCCTGGTTTGGCTGGGTACTCGCAGTGCTCGGTCTGATCGTTGGATTCTTGAATATCAGCGGCAAGGAGAGTCAGACCTTCCTCTTGGCGGCGATAGCGCTGATCGTAGCGGCAAACGCTGTCGGAGCGATCCCTTTCATCGGGGAGGTGGTGACCCGGGTCATCGCGAATCTCGTGCTCTTTCTGGGGGGCGCGGTCTTGGTCGTCGCGGTTAAGAGTCTGTTCGCGGTCGCGAGAGATTGAAGCCGCCCTGGCGCAGGTGTCAGGGGTGCCGGACAGCCTTCTCGCGAAGGAAGTGTTCTCGCCCAGTCCCTTTGCAGTACCGCCATTTGAGCAGCGGTGTTCGGGTTGGCTTGATCTGACAGGTGTTCCGTAGCCTTTCAAGCCGGGACCCAACCCGGCGTTCGCAGCAAAATCAGTGCCATAGTGACCCGGGTCAAACTGCAGTCCTGGTGTTACAACTGAGGTTGCATGCCGTCACGCCACGATTTTAGGTCCGCAACGGTCGCCGCAGAGGGCCCGTGCGAACAATGAGGATAGTTGAGTCCTCCATCGCCGACTTCCGATACGCCTATCGACGGATTGTAAAAGCCCCCATGGCTTCTGCGGCCGCGGTTCTGACCTTAGCCTGTGGGATATCCGACCCAGCAGACTCATGAAGCGCGACACGCCCAGCCGCGCCGCTCCTCAGCCGCTTACATGCTCATGCATGCGCTGCGTCGTCTCGGGCTCAAGGGTACGGCTCTGGCCCACGCTCAGTGCCAGACCATCCGCCTGAAGCTTCTTAAGATCGGTGCTCGAATCCGCCTGACGGTCCGCAACGTCTGGATCTCGATGTCGGAGGCCTATCCTTATGCCGAGATCTTCGCTCTCATCCTACGGAATCTGCAGGCGCTTCCCCTTCGCTGCTGACGACACACTTGATGCATCGCTGGAAAAACCACTTCTTCCGGCGGCTTGGGCCGCGGTCTGCCTGAACACGTCAAGTCATGCCGTTTCGGCCCCAAAATAGTCGTCCGCTTGGCTATCGAAACCCACGACTTCCTCCGCATAACCCATCCCAGGCCCCAGAACTCGTCGGCAACCGATCCTTTTACTCGAAAACGGTCCTCATCCGAAAATGGTGAAACATGCGGGCTAGAGGTGTCTCGGGCTGAGGCAGGTCAGGGGGGCCGAGACTAGTCTGCCGGCCCCGCGCACGAGGCGCGAAGCCGGCTTCGCTGCAAGATCAGGAGCCCGTGAGCGCAAGGCGCGACGGGCTCCGGGCTACGTCAGTTGTCGTTCGTCGAGGCGATGAACTCACGCGCCTCGACGTAGCCCGGATCGTCGGCCGCGCCAATCCAGAAGTCGGCGAGCGTCGCGTAGCGCTCGCGGGCGGTGGCGCGATCCCCGACGGCTGCGGCAGCGCGGGCCGCGCCGAGCAGCGAACGCATCCGGTTCGTCATGCGGAGCAGCGAGGTCTCGAACTTCTCGAGCGCGTCGTCTTGGCGCCCGAGCTGCAGCAGGATCTCGCCGTACAGCTCGTACGGCGGCTTGACCGGGCTAGCCGCGCCGTTCGGCAGACGCAGCGTCTCGACGATGGCGATAGCCTCGTCCATCGAGGCGATCGCCGCCTCGGCGTCGCCTTCGGCCGCCTGAATCGAGGCGGTGACCTCCTTGTGGGCGATGCGATCTTGTGCGCCCCCGTTCTCGGGCCGCGCCGCCAGCGCCGCCTCGGCCTCGCGCGCCGTGGCCAGATCGCCGCTGCGGACCGCGCTCAGGCCCGTGGCCAACAGCTCGTGCATCGACGAGTCGTCCGTGATCGGCTCGACGCGCCACTGCTCGGTCTCCACCACGTAGCGGGCGTTGACCAAGGGCAGCGCGCTAACGGCTCGCGCCTGCCCGTCGCTGTCGGCGATGAGCCGTTCCAGCCTTTCGATCCAGACTCGGGCCTTGTCGTAGTCCCCGCGCTGCAGATCGCCGTACTGACCCCAGTCGAGCGAATGGACCGCGTCGCTGACGCTGTCGTCGGGCTCCCACAGAGCGATGGCCGCGTCGTGCGCCAACTGGTTGTGCTGCGAGACGAGGTCCCACATGCCGTGCTGGATGAAAATGTGCGTCGGCATGTGGCGCGCGTGCGAGACCGCCGGCGCTATCTCAGCGTAGCGGTGGGCCGCGTCGAGTGCCAGCGGGGCATGGATCGGATCGTCGAAGGCGTGAATGGTGTAGTGCACCGCTCCGGGATGGTCGCGGTTCTCGTTGAACACCTTCATCGCGATCGTGCCGGCCCGCACCTCAAGCCGCAACGACTGATCGCCGAGTGCACGGGATCCGGACAGCATCGAGAGCGCGTAGAACGTCGCCACCTCGTCGTCGTCGGGGTAGCGCTCGTAGAGCCGCTCCATCGCCTCCATGTAGCCGACCCGCCGCTCGTTGTAGGTTCCCTCGTCGCTCCACAGGACCTCGACCCCTTCGAGGAAGCCCCTCTCGCGATCGGTCGGTGCCTTGGCGGCCCGCGCCGACGGCGTCGGACCGAGCCGCGCGAGCACCGCGCGGGGATTCTCCTCGTCGAGGCCGGGCCCGCCGCCGAACAGCGGGTGGTTGTAGCTTAGCGTCTCGCCCCAGTACGCGAGAGCGAAGTCCGGCTCGATGGCCTGCGCGGCCTGGAACTGCTCGATGGCCTGCTTCCAGCCGAAGCTGTGCAGGATGGCGACGCCCCGCAGGAAATGGCGCTGCGCCTCCTCCGAACGCGCGGACGTCGGAAAGTCGAGCGACCCGACCTCGGCGAATTGCGCGGCGGCAGGCGCTGCGAGCAGGAGCGTGACGATCAGACAGATGGTAGCCTTCATGGGATCCCCCGTTCCCGAGCAGCCTAGCACAATGCGGCGCGGTAAGCGCCTGAACGTACCCCGCGACGACGGCAGGAGGTCTCTGGCGAAGAAGTGCGTGATGGATGGACTCTCTCGTTTCACTACAGGGCAGTACTCGGAGAATCTACCCGTGGGGTGCATGCTCGGCTACGTCCTCGACGGCGATGTGAAGTACGTGGCTTTGACCAGGCTCCAAGTACTCGAAGAGGGTCGGGGTCCGAGTAGCAATGGAACGAAAACCTTGTCTTTTCGTACCGACCCGTGGGCAAGTAGAGATCCCTAATTCATCTCGCGGGTTTCTGAGGGCGCGGATCTCACCGCGTTGCACCGCCTTGGTCCGGCCGAAGTAATCGCGCCCGTTCAGGGTGATGTGCTCGCGCACCAATGGGAAAGACGCGCGATGTCCTTGTCCCGGATCACGTGGCCCTCGGCGCGTCGCGGGTCGCGTTGGAGCGACGAGAGATAATTCGCTAGTATCTCTTGTGAATACACCTCGACTGCATGTCACGGAAGGGCGTTAGGGCGCGAAAAGCCGAACGAACCCTGAGGATTATCTCTCGTTGGACCCCCCGATGGCCTCCCCCACACTTCATCCGAAAACACTACAAGGCCCATCTCGCCGACTCAAGCCAGTTTCCTCTGGACTCCTGTGTCAAGTGAACACACGTCTCCTGTCTTGGTTCTTCGACTGTTGTTTTCAGCCGCACTGATCTGAGCTTCGCCGTGAGTGGCGGATCGACTGCATCCGTATCTCCGGCCTCTGCGTTGGAACGGTCCTGTTCCGGGCCATGATGAATATTCGCGCGTGGGGAGCCATCCACTGACACGGCCTCTGGGGGCCACGGAAAGTGACGGCATTGCCCCAGGCCGGCCGACCGGTTCGCCATCACGCGGAAGTCCGTGCAGCCGGCTGAGATTCTGGGCCGCTATCGGGTCATGCGGCGCGGTAGTCGGCCTGGTAATCCGAGCCGCGTTTCCATACCGCCCATACCCGTCGTGCCAGCTTGTTGGCCAGAGCCACGGTGGCCTTGTTGTATCCGCGCTGTTGCTGAAGCCGCAGGCCCCACTGCTGGAGAGAGGATGGCGTGATCGTGGGTCGGTGCGCCGACCACAGGACGGATCGCGCCCCGTGGATCAGCAGCATCCGCAGATAACAGTCGCCCCGCTTACTGATCCGGCCCAGCCTTCGCCTGTTGCCGCTGGAATGCTCCCGCGGTGTCAGTCCCAGATAGCTGGCAAAGTGACGGGAAGAGGGGAACCGTTCCACATTCCCCACAAAACCCACCATCGCTGTGGCGGTCAGTAATCCGATGCCGGGAATCGAACGCAGACGTGCAACCGCCGGTGTCTGCTTCGCCAAGGCTTCCAGCTGCTTCTCGACCGAGCGGATACGGCCTTCCAGTTCCCGTATCTCGGTGCACATCTCACTGAAGACAGCACGCAATGCGTCCGGGATCTCCAGGTCGGCATCTTCGATCAGTCCCATCACTCCCGGCACTAGATGCTGTGCCCCCACCGGGATGATGAAACCAAACTCTCGGAGCAGTCCCCGAACCGTGTTGATTCGTGCGGTCCGTGTCGCCATCCAGCCCGACCGAATCCGGTGCAGTGCAGTCAGCTGTTGCTGCGCCACCGTCTTGACCGGAACCGGCCGGATTTCGCTGTTGCGAATCGCCTCGAGCAACCCCTTCACATCCGTGCGGTCGGTCTTGTTCCGCTGCACGTAGGGCCGAACGTACTGGGGCGAGATCAGAATTACCTCGTGCCCCAGCTTGCCAATCTCCCGTGCCCAATAGTGCGACGAACCGCAGGCTTCCATCACCACTCTGGACGGCGGCTGATTGACGAAGCACTTCAGAAGCTTCGACCGACTCAATCGATACCTCTTCTCGACATGTCCGGGACGGCCTGAAATCCCAATCTCGAAAACATTCTTTGCCAGATCCACTGCAATCGTCCTATCCTTCATCTCGGACTCCTTCCTGTTAACACGGTCACGTGTTTCGCCCGCACCATGCGAGGCTCCTTTGACTTTGGCACTTTCATGCCGACTAAGTCACAAGGAGGAGTCCATCTCATCACTGACAGTGCCCACAAAACTGCTTGCTACCTTGAATACGCACATGGGAGAGTATGCGAAACGGGTTTACTCCTAAGGAACCGTGCAACACTCCCCCATCATGGTAGCTGTCGTAATCAGTGTCAGTCTCGCGGCACTCTGTGTGCCAGTCCACGCGCAGGATGACCAGGCATTAGCCGCCATGCGCACCCGAGCCGAGACGGGCGCCGCAGCCGCGCAGTTCAACCTCGGGAGTATGTACGCCAACGGGGAAGGCGTTCCACAAGATGCCGCCGAAGCCGTCCGCTGGTACCGCCAAGCCGCCGAACAGGGCCACGCGGAAGCGCAGTCTGCTCTTGGCGAAATGTACTCCTTCGGGCGGGGCGTCCCACAGGATGCCGCCGAAGCCGTCCGTTGGTACCGCCAAGCCGCCGAACAGGGCCACGCGGAAGCGCAGTCTAACCTCGGGACCATGTACGCCACCGGGCGGGGCGTCCCACAAGATGCCGCCGAAGCCATCCGCAGGTTCCGCCAAGCCGCCGAGCAAGGCCACGTGCCCGCGCAGTTCAACCTCGGGACCATGTACGCCACCGGGCGGGGCGTCCCACAGGATGCCGCCGAAGCCGCCCGTTGGTTCCGCCAAGCCGCCGAACAGGGCCACGCGGAAGCGCAGTTCAAGCTCGGGTTCATGTACGATTTCGGGCGGGGCGTCCCGCAGGATGCCGCCGAAGCCGTTCGCTGGTACCGCCAAGCCGCCGAACAGGGCCACGCGGCAGAAGCGCGTAAATGGACCGTAGAGGAAGCTCAGTTCAACCTCGGGAGTATGTACGCCAGCGGAGAGGGCGTCCCACAGGATGCCGCCGAAGCCGTTCGCTGGTACCGCCAAGCCGCCGAACGCGGCTACGCCCGCGCACAGCTTAACCTCGGGAACATGTACTCCTACGCGGAGGGCGTCCCACGGGACAACGTCGTGGCGTACATGTGGCTCACTCTCGCGGCCTCACGGCTGACCGGAGAGGATCGCGCGCAGGCGGTGCAATCCCGCACCCGCGTGGCCGCTCAGATGACGCCCGCCGCCCTCAGCGAGGCGCAACGGCTGGCACAGGACTGGCAGCCAGATGTCGCAGCACTTGTGGCCGCGGTCCATGTGCAAGTCGATTGTGCGGACTGGGACACATTTGGTTTCTTTAGGGCCGGCAAGATTTCCGACGTGATGCGGTGTTTGCAGACGGGTGCCGACCCGAATGCGCGGGACGAAGAGGGCTGGCCGGCCCTGCATCTGGCGGCGAGTGTCAACGCCGATCCCGGCGTGATCGTGGCCTTGCTCAATGCCGGAGCCGACCTGCACGCGCGGGAGCCGGAGGGCGGGACGCCCCTGCATGGGGCGGCGCGTTACAACGCCAATCCCGGCGTGATCGTGCCCCTGCTCGACGCCGGAGCCGACCCGAAGGCGCGGGTCGCTACCGGGGAGACGCCTTGGGATTTGGCGCAAGAGAACGACTCCCTGGAGGGAACCGATGCGTTGCAGCAGCTGAACGATGGGCGTTTTCAATGACGCACAAACCGCCAGCCAGCTTGAATGCAGGAAATCCCGGTAGGAGGTGAGGTGTCCCTCACCCCCTCCGGACAGAACGGCTCGTACCGGCCAGGTAAGCCGCTCCTCGATCAGCGAGCAAACTCCAGTTTGAGATTCCGTTGAGTGTAGTCGTGTTGAAAGACGAGTCCCCGGCGGCGAAACCACTCCTGACTCAGAACGAAACAGACCTCCTGTCGCATGACAGATTGCCACGCTTTCATCCGTGCCCAGGCGCGCCGGGCGTGATACACCGGAGCACCGGCGCGAATCATCATCCGTTGAAACTTCGCCGGCTTCTTCCACTTCTTCAATTGCATGGAACGTAGCCGACCACGGACGCACTCATCCAGCTCGCGGAACACCTTGTGGAATTCCTGAAAAGGTCGTGGCTTTATTGCTCGCCGTCCTGGGGGTGACCAAGACCCACTCCCGGCCGCATGTTTCCGATGACAACCCGTTTTCCGAGGCCCAGTTCAAAACGCTGAAGTACCGGCCGGGTTTCCCCGAACGTTTCGGCTGTATCCAGGATGCCAAGGCGTTCTGCCGCGACTTCTTCGGCTGGTACAACAACGTTCACGGGGTCGAGTCCGGCAGGGGGGTAGAGTCGACGACTGGCGCGGTGGCGGTAGGCAAAGGGGGTAGCTGTTGCCGGTGGCTTTCGCCGATTCCGGTGCCTCACTCCTCGCCGTGGCTTCGTTTCCAGTCGCACCGGGTGGCCGGAGGCAGTTGCCCGCCTCCGGCTCCCACAGAACGCAGCGTGCGGATTTCCCGCACTGCGCTCTTCAGAATTGGATTTACAGCACAGCGAGAGACTGGAACTCCCGATAGCGGAGAGCCAACTTGGGACGCTGTAACGGAAAGTGCAGCTGAATCCGGTTGAATACTTCCCACCGGACGAAGCCTGCACGACTACGACTGCTGAGCATTTGGCGCCAGTAACGTTCCACGGCCCGAGCGACGTGCTGCAGAGCCCGGAGGTTCCCGGCAATGCCATAGTAGGCGTAGTGCCCGCGCAAGACTCGGTTCAGATTGTGCACTTGCTCCCGGACCGGCAAGTGACGCATTCGCCTCATCACGCCGCGTAGATGAGCCAGACTGCGTCGAAGTCGAGACTTCTCTGTTCGCAGTCCCACTCTAAAATTGCCTTTGCGATTACGCGTACAGTACAGGGTCATGCCCAGAAAATAGATCGTCTCTGGACGTTTTCTCCCGCGCCGGACGACATCGCGCTGGGCATAGCGGCCGAATTCGACGAGCTTCGTCTTGGTCGGCTCCGGAACCAGTCCAAACTTTCCCAGTCGCTTGCGCAGAACGTTCTGGAAACGAAGCGCATCGTCCCGATATTGGAAACACACGACAAAGTCGTCGATGTACCGCACCAGATACGCTTCACCCTTCAGGCGTGGCCGGACCATCCGGTCAAACCACAGGTCAAGCACATAATGCAGGTACAGATTGCTCAGCAGAACGCTGATCGACCCACCTTGCGGGGTTCCCTCTTCGTTCGAATGCAATTCCCCGTCTTCGAAAACGCCCGCCTTTAACCATCGTCGTATCAGACTGATGATCCGCGGATCTCCGACTCGATGCTCCACAAAGCGGAGTAGCCATCCATGGTCTAAACTCCCGAAAAAGTTCTTCAAGTCCGCCTCCAACACCCAACTCACCTTGCATCCGGAAATCACCTCATGGAGGGTTGCCAGTGCATTGTGGGCGCCCAGCCCAGGCCGGCCACCAAAGGAACAGGGCAAGAAGTCCTGCTCGTAGATGGCGACCAATACCTCGGCCACGCTGCGCTGAAGGGCCCGATCTTGAACACAGGGCACGCCCAGGGGACGTTTCTCCTGCTTGCCGGGCTTGGGGATATACACCCGCCGAATCGGCGGAGCGCGATATCCCTTCTGGTGAACAGACTGGAGCATTGGCTCCACCCAGACTCCGAATTCCTCCTTCGCCTCCGGTACCCTCTGACCATCACATCCGGGAGCCGTGTTGCGGGGCACTTGACACAGGTTCTTCCACACACGCTCTCGGGTGACATGATGCGCCAGTGACGTGAACCGGAGCTTTGGCTCACTCCGAGCTTTCGCCGCTATTCGTTCCAGTTTCGTTTCCATGACTGGTTGTTCCTCTCGTTGCATAGAGGACCGTATCCTCCCGTTGCATGGAGCTCATGTTTCCCAAGAACGAGTCCACTTCTGCTGGCCGCTTCCCCATGTGATCGGCTCTCCCGACCTCGGAGTGTAGAGTCGAAAGTGGTCGGGCCGATCGGCCCTTCCACCGTCCGCTCAATCAAACGGCTCGTGCGGTTTTCCCGCAAGCCGCTTTCCTCAGTTGCTCCTCGTTCGGAATTCGCTGTGTGGCGGCAGGTGGCGGCTTCGTTCGTACCGCGTTTGGGTCTTTCGCTAAGGGAACTATCCAAGTTCGCACATTCACGATATCTCCTCCACCGTCCGCTCAATCAAACGGCTCGTGCGGTTTTCCCGCAAGCCGCTTTCCTCAGTTGCTCCTCGTTCGGAATTCGCTGTGTGGCGGCAGGTGGCGGCTTCGTTCGTACCGCGTTTGGGTCTTTCGCTAAGGGAACTATCCAATTCCACGATCTCCGCGTTTCCCATCGCTCGCACATTCACGACTGAGTACGGGGACTTCCCCCTCCAACGGGCCTTTTGGACCCGCCAGCGCCGCTGCTCGAAGCAACGATCCGAGACCTTATGTTTGCCGTCTCGTTCCTGAGTACTATTCCCCGATCCGATTCCTGACACCGCGTCGGCCGGAATTTCGCTCTCGCTTATATCCGCACCTACCGCGCAGGGCTCTAGGTCGATGTTTGTCTTCTCGGTTGCCCGCCCTTTCGTCTGCGGGTGCCACATCATCTCGACCTTACCTTCCGCTCGGACGATACCAGGCCTCCCTGGGTCACTCGCGTCTCTTCTCCACCGTGTCGCCCGCACACACCTTGGTGCGATGGGGTGGAACCAATGCGCCTTCGCCCCAATAGTGCGGGCTCGACCATTCCCCATCTTTGGCCGACCGGTTCATCCTCGGGATGGCTCCCGTCGATTACGACCCGGTGGTTCTCCTCATGCCCTTCAGACCCCACCTCGCGGTGGGCGCCCTGCCCTCCAAAGTTTCCGTAGCTGGCTCCAGCTTTGCCTTGGCCGTATCCGGCTTTCGCCTTCGTGCCCGTTTAGGCATCTGCACTACCTGTCTACACTTCGGCCAGTGAGGCATTACCCCCACTTGTTGGATATCGACCCGTGGCCTCGGGCCGAGCGGGACTTTAACCCGCCGGAAACGCGTGCTGCCAGGCACGCACTATCAGCCAGTCTGACTTCCGACAGGCCTTCGGGTCTTCCTCGCGTTGTTGGCTTGTCCAACCCTACAAGCTCCGCTTGAACCTGACGGATCTCCCTTGTTCCCATGAAATCCTTGGTTGCATGCCGGCGGTACGAACCCCGGAAGCACCCCAGGGCACTTGCCATTGCGTGCCCTGCGATTCCGCCTTCCCCCTAGAGCGACAGGGTCGGCTACTTCAACCACGTTCGATTTCGGGGCTATCTTTCCGTTCACTGGTGTTCCGGCCTACTCCCTCCCTGTCTACGCTTCGCAGTGTCCGTCACCGACCACCACGCAAGACTCGGTACGTGGCTGCCGGCTAGGCTCTGCCACGGCCGCCATCTCAGGCGACTGGATCTCATGCGCTTGCAAGGCGCAACGCTCCCGGAACCCTGCGTCCTGATGCACCAGCAGCATCCGCACCCGGACATCGGCTGCCAGTCCGCTCAAGGTGTCCGATACGATCAGGCCGCTGCCGAGGTCCACGCCCGCGCCCGTCTCGGCGTCCCCGCCGTCGCGCCGCAGCCCGATCTCGACGGTCGGCGTCAGCGCCAGTCGGCCTGCGAGGCGGTAGTGCCGCGAGCCTTCGAGCCCCGTCCGGAACCGGGTGACCGTCGCCGTGGTCGCCGCCAGCCGCCCGGTCGGGCCGTCCACCGCGTCGCTTGCCGTGCCGACCCACAGGGCGTCGGCCTTGAACGCCAGCGCGAAGCCGCCCACCACCGAGTCCGCCAGATCGCCCCGCAGGCCTCCGGCCGCCATGGCCATCGACAACCCGCTCTTGAGCGTTGGTCCCCCGCCCGGCGTCAACGCCAGCGCGCCCTTGCCGTATCCGGTCACGCCCCACAGGGTGATCCGGTCGGTCACCTTGTAGCCTAGCCAAGGGTAAAGGCCCGTCACCGACGAGATTACCTCGCCGGCGTCGGCTCCCGAGTAGCCGCCCCGGCCCCGGCTGTGTGCCAGCGACAGGCCCGCCACCAGCGGCCCTCGCGCGTAGTCGGCCCCGACCATCGTCGTGCGCACGTCGCCGCCCAGCGACAGATCGCCCTCGCGGCCAGCGAAGCGCGACTGCGCCCCCCGGCTCCAGAACGAGAGGATGCCGCCGCGCGTCTCGCGGGTGAGCGCAACGTCGGAGCCGGTCAGCAAGTCGCCGCCGCCGAGACCCATCCGGAGCAGCCCGCCGGTGTGCATCATCCCGTCGCCGGCGCCCGGCGGCTGCCCGCCGGCCAGACCGCTGAGATGGCTGAGCACGTTGAGCGCGATGTCGCGCTCCATGCCCCGTCGCAGTTCCCGGCCGGCGACCCGGCCCCGGAAGCCGGGCTCGCGGGGCGCCGCCAGCCGGGCCTCCACATGCTCGTGTGGCGCTCACCCGAACAGGCGGCACCGGACAAACCCGGCGAGGAGGTCCGTGGCCGACGTGCCGACGCGGGGGATAAACGGCCAAAGAGCAGGGGACGTGACGGACGCCCACAGGGCGAGTTGGAACGATCTGGCCGCGGCCCCTGACGCCGTGACCCGCGGAGGAAGCCGAAGGACGGGTAAATGGCACCACAAACATGCGGAACTGTGAATGGGGGCCGGCCCGGACGGAGCAAGGAAAGCGAGGGCTTGTGCATTGCCCAAGCGTAAAGAACCGAGAAAATAGGGCGAGCCTGGAGCGATGCAGTGTGTTGAGGTCGTTGATCACCGCGCTCATTGGCGGGAGCCGTCCGCATTTTGACGGTGCCCCGGCTTCAACGAGCACGGTCACAACCGCCGGAATTGTGTTTGGTACATGGGCTGGCACATTGAACGCAAGCATTGACTTGGGCATCGCGCAGTATTAATGTGATGCAATTGACATTGAGTGACTTCGGAGTATCATGAGCCAGATCACCGCACGCTTGCCGGATACAGTTGTTGATGCCCTGGACGCGGCTGCGAGCCGTCTCAAGCGCAGCCGCGCTGAGATCGTTCGTCAAGCGATCGAGCGTTACCTTGAAGACTTCGACGATCTCTCGGTGGCCATCGAACGGCTCCATGATCCGAACGACCCGGTAATGGACTGGGAGCCGGTCAGGCGTGAGCTACTCAATACGGATTAAGGGCAGCGCCGCCAAGGAATTGGGGCGTCTTGCAAAGCCGAACCGGGCGCGCATTGTTGATGCCATCGACCGGTTGGCAGAGAACCCTTTCTTAGGCAACGCGCTGAAGGGAGAATTGCGGGGCCTGCGGCGAATTCGCGTCGGCGATCACCGCGTGCTGTACGAAGTGCAAGACGATGCGCTCATTGTGCTGGTCATCCGTATTGCTCACCGGCGGAATGCATATCGCCGGCGAGCAGGATGAACATCGACTTTCCCCGCGCCGCCGAAGGAGCGCCGCCACGAAGCCGACCCCATCGCCGCCCACTGCGACTCGTCCTCCCCCTCCTGCTCCAATACCATCCCTACTGCCCGTTCAAGACCTAGCTATTCGAGATCCCGGTCATGCCCATCGACTGGACCAGGGCATCGACCGACCGGGTCGACACGCCCTGGATGTAGGCTTCCTGGATCACGGCCGCCAGGGCTTTCTCCGCGGTCCGTCGCGGCTCGAGGAATCCGGGGAAATAGCTGCCTTTTCGAAGCTTCGGAATCCGAAGGTCGATGGTCCCGCTTCGGGTGTCCCAATCGCGCTCCCGATAGCCGTTCCGGCCGTTCACACGGTCGGTGCGGCGCTCACCGTATCCGGCCGCACACAGCCCCTCCACGTCCAGTTCCATCAGCCGCTGGGCTATGTACTGGATCATCGGGCACAGAACATCGATGTCGGATCCCTTTTCTGAGAGCTCGGTTAATGAGATGCTGGGCTTGGTCATTGTGGTTTCTCCTTCGTTGAGGTTAAGGGTTTTGGTTGAACCACAACCTTAACCGAGAACCACACTGACCGCCCTTTTTCGGCGGCGCTTCATACACCACGGGCTGGGACGCTACTGTCGAAAGTGGCGACCACAGAGCCTTTCCTCCATCAGTTCTGCGTATTGGGGCGACTGTAGCCAGTATTGAAGCTCTTTAATTGCCTCTGGAAATGCGTCACCGCAGCGATACACAACCTGCTGAAACATTCCGAGACCTCCGGAAAACTCGGCGCTGTTCAGTTACTCCATACGGACTGAGTTCAGAAATTAAAGGAAAAGACGATGCCTATCCAGCCCATTCATTCGACACTGATGTTTGCCGCACTTCGGCGATCAGGTTGTGCTCAGTGTCGACAGCGATCTGGACGTTGTAGCCGACTCCGACCCGTGTCCCGGAATGCATTGACCGGGAGTCCGGATCCGTAAGCGACAGCTGGGCTTCTCCGGTATCGTCCAGCGTCTGCCGATGCCCCTCCAAGGTCTCCTTTCTCTTACGGATCGATGCGATCTTCTCCTGAAGATCCGCCACGGCAGCCGCTCTGCCGCCGGCATCATCCGCGTCGGCCTCGTTCACCTGGTCGAGGTAGCGGTCGAGTCGGTCGTCGATACGCTGCAGGTCCGTCTTCAGCTTGGCCCGCGTGAAGTTGCGGTCCCGGTGGTTCACCGCCTTGATGCGCGTGCCGTCCACGGCGATCAACTCCCGCCCGTACAGGTCGAGTTCCCGGCACAACCGCACGAACCGCCGAAACACCGCCCGGAACGCATGCCGATTGTCGCGCCGGAAGTCGGCGATCGTCTTGAAGTCGGGCTTCAGCTGGCGTAGCAGCCAGATCGCCTCGAGGTTGCGATGCGTCTCTGTCTCCAGCCTGCGGCTCGACCGAATACGATTCAGATACCCGTAGATATACAGCTTCAGCAGATCCGCGGGATCGTAGCCTGGACGGCCCTTGTCGTTGGGCCGAACGCGCTGGAATCCAGCCGCCTCAAGGTCGAGACCGTCGACGAATGCATCAATGAAACGGACCGGGTTGTCCGGTCCCACGTAGTCGTCCACAGTATCGGGCAGAAGCAGAAGCTGGGAACGGTCTTCACCGGTGATATGTGCCATGACACATTTTACCAACCGCCATGGGGAACCTGATGCCAGTTCACCGACTCCCGCCCGGCTGTCGCCGACTTTTCACACAGTCTGGTTCGTTTGACACATATGGGCGATGGCGCCTTCCTGCGAGCGCCTCCGTGTGTCTTATCCCGTGTGTGATTCTATGTATTGCCTACGTCGATCAAAAGAGAATGGCTCGGCGAACCGTTCTGACAAGCCCGGCATCTATTTTCTCAGAGACTGAGTGGGCTAGATTGGCCAGCTTTCTCGATGAAATCCCGAGCGATGACCTGATTCACAGATTCACCGTGATCTCCAAACATTCCCATGTCCTCCAGAGAGCCCACATGAACAAGATTAGGGCGGCGAGGTAGTTGATTCTCGCAACTCCGGGATGCGTCAGAGGAATTCCAACCACGAGACGACACACGACCCATACTGCGCTGACCCACGACAGGACCACTACCCCGTAAAAAACCAAGCCGCTGGCAACGCAGCTCACGAGGCGGGCTACAGACAATTGGCCGGAGACCAGGAGCCAGAAGGCCGAGAGGATCAGCACCAGAAAAACCATGCCGCCCAGCTGATACGCAATGTGTTCCGGATTTTCCAGGCTCGACATCTAGCAGTACCTCCAAGGTGCGTCCCATTCTCACACGCGGCGAGGGTAGCCCCTTGACCTCTTTCCCCTACTTATTTCCGCATGATATGGTTCAGCCATACGCACACACGATGGCGGACTTGCAATGAAGACCACACTCAATCTGAACGATCAGGTCCTGCGCCAAGCCAAGGGTCGGGCCGCACGGGACGGAATCACGCTCACCCGATTCGTCGAGGACGCGCTCCGTGCCCGGTTGGCGCCGTCGCGCGAAGCCGGGCAGCCGTTCCGGTTGCGGCTGGAGACCGTAACCGGAGAAAGGCCTCCCAAAATCGATGTCTCCGACCGGGACGCGCTTTATGACGTAATCGACCGCGCATGATCGCCGTCGATACCAACATCCTGATTTACGCGCATCGGGGCGAAACAGAGTTGCATGACCGCGCAGCGGCGCAGCTCGTCACCTTAGCCGAAGGTGTGGAACGGTGGGCGCTCCCGGTCTTCTGCGTAACCGAGTTCATGCGGGTGGTGACGCACAGGCGCGTGTTCAGCCCGCCGTCAACATTGGCGCAGGCGGCCACGTTCATCAAGGGGATTACCGCCGCTCCGAACTGCGAGATCCTCCAACCCGGGGCCGAGTTTCTTGACCGGCTTCTCGCGGCCGCCTTCGAGGCCGATGCACACGGAAACCTGATGTTCGATTCCCAGATCGTCGCCCTGTGCAGGGAGCACGGCATCGATACCGTCCTTACGAACGATCGCGACTTCGAACTGTTCGAAGCGTTGCACGTTCGCCGTCTGGACTAGCGGCAGGACCAAACCTGCGCCGCCCTCTCGGAACCGAGACCGTGGGTGCCACCGGCAAGGCGCCCGGCGTTGTCGGTAAAGGCGCGCCAGCCAACGCCGGATTGTAGCGCCCCTGATTTCTTGGACAGAGAGAACACAGCATAATCAAGCTGCGGGGAGGCAAAATATTGTGGTCGGCTGGTCGACCAGCTGGCCGGTTCACACGTGCTTTGGAACAGCCTTAAACTCAGCAACGTTCACGCTTGGTCATACGGCTTAGCAATATTGAATGAATTGTGGACCTCATGGATACCAGGCCCGCCATTCTTGTCGAATATTTCCCACACGATTTTGTAAAAACGATCTTCGCGGTCGACGAATTTAATCGTTTTGCTTGCAACTTCACAACGAACTACGAGCTTGCTGATATTCTCTGCGGCGTCAGGAGACTTCACCGTTAACGGAATATCCTGGATAACCTGAATGTACAGATGGAAGAAGTTTGACCAGCCGTCCACGCCCTGCGCTACTGGCGGGAGGCCATAACTTTCGAGAAAGCTTGTCAGCTCCTTCTCAAAAGATTCCATTCCAGATATGTCCTTGATCTTATTTTCGAGTTCTCGCGGCAGATTCATTCCGCTCTTCCAGAGAGGGTGCGCCTTGTCAAATTCTCGGAGAATCTCTTTCGCGCCGGATCGATCGAGTTCAGAATGAAGGACCCAATCACAATAGAAGTTCAACTTGGAATACTGTTTCCTTTGATCATCACGCTCGATGAGCTTCCGAATCCCGACCAGTAGATACACGACCTGAACCTCAGTTGTGATTCCGTTGTTCAGTTGCGCGGTCAGTTTTCTGATTATTTCCTCTGTCATGTAATCAATTCGTGGCCGTTTGGGCACCATGGCGGCGCGCTGTCCCAATTGAACCCCCTCGGCTCCGCGTTCGGTAACCGACTGATTTTGCTGGTGCGATATTTGTCCAGAACAGACTAATGTTCAACTGGGACGACATCGCATGCCAAGACGCCAGACCAAGATTACGGAAATCTAGTTCGCATACTTTCGTGGAAGGAGCTTGGCGATCTTCCTCTAGAGCGGCCCGATCCCCTCCTGCACGTTCTTGTTTATCGTGTCGATCCGGCTGTTCAGGCGTTGCTCAACACCGCCGATCTCCTGACGCAACTCCCGGCGCAACTCACCCATCTCCTCACGCAACCCGTCGATCTCCTGCTTCGTTGATTCTTGAATCGGCCGGAAGCGGGTGGCGCGCCTGATGAAAGCGGCCGGTCTGGAGGGCGCCAGCCGCCGCAAACGGGCTCGGACGACGGTTCGGGATCGCGATGCCCGTCCGGCTCCGGATCTGGTCGATCGGAATTTTCAGGCGAAGCATCCGGACGAACTCTGGGTGGCCGACATCAGTGCGCCATGAAGGCGCGGTTGGAGGAATCCAGCCAAGCTGGCTGGTTTCTGACCGGCAGTTGAGATACTGCCCCACTCGGTCAGGGAGCCGAGTGGAAGGGGGTTGCAAAGCTTCGCCATATGCCGATGGCGGGGTGTCATGAGCAGCGCAGCCTGAACTGTACCAGACGCGATCCATTCATCGTGGGCTGGGCTACCGCAGGACCTATGGCGAGACAACGAAGCATGCGGGGGAAGCCCCTGTATTTAGCCGGACAACCCTCGTAACGGAATGGATTGGGGGGATGTGGTGCGAACTGGCCGGACTTTATGTTTCCGGCTGGTGGCTGCGTCGGACGCTGCCGATGATGGGAGTTCCCCATTGCCATCATCCAGAGCCACCAGGGGTAGAGCATGCCACCTACAGGGTCCACAGGTTGGGAACCGGAACATGGGAACCCGCCATCTTCCGCCCGTAAACGGATACGGGCTAACCGCGGCGGTCGGCGAAGGAAGGCGGTGGGGGCGGAGTCTCCGTAGTAGTCCGAGACCGGGAAAGCCGGTTACATGGCGAAGGGAGACAGGGAGTCGATAAGCTTTCGAAGCCGGAGGAGCGATCTGTGGACACAGATCAACGGGCGGACCGAGCCTGGTTACTCGGCGTGCAGCGGAAGTTGTATCAATGGAGTCGGGAACACCCCGGCGAAACGTATCGTGAACTGTGGAATTGGGTGACCGATATCCGCAACTTGCGGTGCGCCTGGAATCGTGTGTCCCAGAATCGGGGCCACCGCACACCAGGTATCGACGGGCAGACGGTAGGAAAGATTCGCCGCAGGTTGGGCGAGGAAGCCTTCCTGGAGGGGCTACGCTGCGAACTGCGGGCGGGGGCATTCACACCCAGTCCGTGTCGCCGAAAGCTCATTCCCAAGGTAGGCAAACCGGGGCAGTTCCGACCTCTGGGGATTCCTACGGTCACCGACCGCGTGGTGCAATGCGCGGTCAAACAGCTTCTGGAGCCGATAGTCGAAGCGCGGTTCTGGCACGTCTCGTACGGTTTTCGACCGGGTCGAGGATGTCACGGCGCTTTGGAGCATATTCGGATGGCAATGCGACCGCGACGACGGAACGACGCGGACGGCAAACGTCACGATCCCCCTTACCAATGGGTGATCGAAGGCGACATCAAGGGTTGCTTCGATCATATCGATCACCATCTGTTGATGAACCGGGTGCGTCGGCACTGCGGGGATCGCAAGGTGAATCGATTGCTCGTGCAGTTCCTGAAAGCCGGCGTTCTGGCGGAGGATCAGTTCCTCAGAACTGATGCCGGGACGCCGCAGGGAGGAATCATCTCGCCGCTGCTTGCGAACATCGCGCTCAGTATCATCGAGGAGCGGTACGAGCGGTGGGTGAACCACCAGACCAAGCGTCAGGCACGACGGACATCGAGCGGGATCAAGGCGGCGCTGGAGGCTCGGAGCACGGATCGCCGGTCAGGCCGGAACGTGTTCTTCCCGATCCGGTACGCTGATGATTTCGTCGTACTCGTCTGTGGGACTGAAGCTCAGGCTCAGGCTGAACGGACAGCATTGGAAGCAGTGCTGATGGACAGCATGGGATTGACTCTGTCACCTGAGAAGACTCGAATCACTGCCTTAACGCGAGGATTCGAGTTTCTCGGACACCGCGTGCGACTGCGTTGGGATCCTCGATACGGCTGGACGCCGCGCGTCGAGATTCCGAAACACAAAGTCGCCGATTTGCGCTATCGGGTCAAACAGTGGACCGGTCGCGCAACGACGCCTTGGCCTTTGCCGAAGTTATTTCGGAAGCTGAATCCCATCCTCCGTGGTTGGGCGCACTTCTATCGTTACTGTACCGGGGCCAAGAAGATTCTCTTCAGTCTCGACTGGTATGTTCGAGATCGGCTCTGGCGTTGGCTACGGAAGAAGATGCCGAAGGCGCAAGTCTCATCGTTGTTGCGGTTTCGGAAGCCGAGTTCGATCCGTCCTGCGTGGCGGGTCTGGCGAGACGGCCGATCCGAACAGTTTCAGATGGGATGGCTGACGGTTCAGCGCTACCGTCGCGGCTGGATGCGAGCCCCCGACTTTACATGGACTTCTGGAGAGCCGGATGCATAACGAAAGGTGCACGTCCGGTTCGGCGAGAGGGCATGCGAAACCTCCGCTGGTTAACAGCGGCTCGGCGCGCATGCCCTACTCAACCCTACGTGCCCACATGGGCGGGTTTCCTGTATCTGGCCGTCGTTGTCGACGTTTTCAGTCGCCGTGTGGTTGGCTGGTCGATGGCGAATCATCTGCGCACCGCACTCGTCTTGCAAGCGATGAACATGGCGATCTGGCAACGCCGCCCCGAGGAAGTCATTCATCACTCCGACCAAGGCACGCAATACACGTCGATCGCATTCGGACATCGCTGTAAGGAACTCGGCGTGCGACCATCGATGGGATCTGTCGGGGACTGCTATGACAACGCCCTATGTGAGAGTTTCTTCGCCACCCTGGAATGCGAGCTTCTCGACCGGAATAGTTTCCGCTCTCATGCCGACGCGCGGATGGCGATCTTTGACTTCATCGAGGGCTGGTACAGCAGTTTCAAACCTTGGCTTGAAACCCAACTATGAAACTGTCCACGAAAGCGGGGTAACTCCAGATCACTTACCTTTTTTGTTTTGGGGTGATTCACTTTTTTTGATGATTCTTGCTTCGGCATTCGTCGCTGGACTATCTGTCACCGGCCTGCTACGAGCAGCGGTTTCAAACCTTGGCTTGAAACCCAACTATGAAACTGTCCACGAAAGCGGGGTAACTCCAGATCACAGATTCCACGATCCGCACTTACCTTTTTTGTTTTGGGGTGATTCACTTTTTTTGATGATTCTTGCTTCGGCTTTTTGGGCCTCCGCTATGCTCGATTTTTGTTGAATTCGGACTCTACGCCTTTCGACTCGGGAGACGATTTTTGTTGAATTCGGACTGGAGGACCACCCCGCACGGGATCAATTCCATCGGGCAGATGCTCCTTTAGGCGCGCGGTAACTCGACCTCTCTTTGCGACACCGACATAGAGAAGGTTCCTCTTGTCGTCCTCGATCGACCGTCTTGTCCTTTGCGAGGCCTTCAACCCGTAGACGACCGTCTTGTCCTTTGCGAGGCCTTCAATTCCTTCGTTGTCAAATTTACCGCTCTTCTTGCTAGGCATACCTATCTCCTTTGTGACTTATGACGTAAAGACCTTGTTCTGAAGCCACCCCCGTAGTCCTCTCTAGGGCGACCAAACGATTCCGGTCTGCGACTCCCGGGTTTATACACGCACCTTTCGACTTCTAAGATTATGGGGCCGGACCATCGAGTCTACCGTAGTGCTTGACTTCTTCGATGCTAAGAGTGGCGAGTTGCTGGCCTAGCAAGGGTACAACCCAGATTCGTGTAGAGTCGACGACTGGCGCGGTAGCGTCTCATCGCCGCCGCTACGACCACCAACCGTCGACCCTTTCCGGGCACATGCCCCACGCGCGAGTCCACCGGCGACTGGGCCGGGGTCGCCGCCCGCTGTGGAGATCGTTGAGTGAACCACGGATCCCGTTAGAACGCGTACCGCAAGGACATGCTGACGCTATGGAGGGATAGGTCCGCTGTCGTTGCGCCAAGATCCAATGCAAGAGGTCCACGGCTCCGGTCCTGCCAGACGACGTGGCCGACGGCTTGCCCAGTTTCGACCGCCCCCATATCCGAATAAGACCAAGCGAAATCGATCCGCCAGTTTTCCGTCAGCGATGTCGCCAGTCCCGCCGTCAGCATCCACGCGGCATTGACCCGTTGGCCGTTCGGAACGATCGTCGTTGTGCGGGGAAAAATCATACGCATTTCGGCGATCGTGACTCGGGAGACGCCGGCGCCGATGCCGGCGAAAGGCATGAATCGATGGTAACTGATTTCAGGAAAGTCACGATGAATCGCAAGCATCCCCGAGAGTGAGGACAAATCGGCTGTGACACTCTGTTCGGTTGCGGTTTGGACGAAATTAGCCCGGCCTTGGAAGGCGAAGTTCGGGCGATAACGAAGAATGGCTTCCAACCGTACAGCTGACTCGAGGGCATAGCCCACCCCGAGTTCGACACCGCCTGTCCTTGCAAAATTCCCAACGGAACCGATCGGAGTGCCATCCACTCCGGTTCCGCACCCATACAGGGCGGCCGGGGAGATGCTGGAACAGTCGGTGTCCCGAAATCGCGTCGTACCAAGCCAGTCCAGGACCAGCCCCGTCCGGACATACATGCCGTCCGAAGGCTCCTGCGCGACGGCGATGTTCGGGACACCGACTGCGATCAGTGTCAGGGCCATAGCCACCCGGCAACCTGATGACAACAACTTCACCGTAAGTCCTTTCCTACCGTCGGGTCGGGAGGGTTGGGGTGCATCCAGTCCTCACGGGTGCACTAAAGGTATAGAGTTGCTCCCTAACGGGCTTCACGGCCCACCCTCCGTTGCTTGGCTACTGGTGCTTGGATCAGTTCGATCGACAGGATCTGTCGCACGAGTTCGAGGATTTCTCCGAACGACATGCCTCGACCCCGGGCGGCGGCGTGTTCGCGCAACAGTTTCGCCGCGGTAGCACCAGCCTTGCGCCAGCGTAATCTGGGAAGGTCGCAGCAGACGTCGTCGAACGTCTCGTAGTCCAGACAAATGGGGATTACGAAGTGTCTTCTACCTTGTTCCTGGTCCGACGTACGGGCGGCTTCTTGCCAGGGTTTCCGCTCTTTTCCATGTATTTCTGTCCGAGCTTCATCCCGAATGCTCCCGCCAACAGGTACGTGATGTGGACCCCATCCACCGCCGCTGGACCCATGGCGGCTCTCACCGCCATCATCCCGATCGCCCGCCAGCAAAGCGATGAGCGACATGAGTCTGGCTGTGGAGGCTTGCCCGGCATCATCTGACAAAATCTGTTTGAGGAATTCCAACACTTTGGAGTCACCGCTATGCTCGATTCTTGTTTAATTCCAACTTTCGCTCCATCACGGGTTGTTTGCGGGATGGGGCGAAATCCTACGGTAAACGGGTGCTCGGTCAACAGTGGGGTCTTCCGGCTCAGGAGGCGAGGGCTTTCTGTCTCGACTTCGAAAGCGCGGTCTGCGGGGTGTGGAGTTCGTGATGACCGAAGACCATGCCGGGTTGGAGCTCGGCGGCGAGCTCGACGTTCAGATCAGACCGGGAAATCTATTGTCTTTTCAGGACGAATATCGATTGATCGTTGGACAGTGCACCGGGAAACAAGGCGGGGGCAGATTGAAACGATGTCTGTGAATCGCACATCTTCACTTTTCAGTGATCGTTTACACTGCTGACTGGCCGAGCGGCGACCGGCATGACACGGCGTGAAACCGGCGGGAGGCTCTCGGGCGGAACGTGGGAACCTGGCGCTCCGATGCCAAGGGAGACCTCCAGACGGCACCCACGAGAAGCCGAGTACCAATGTGGAGCGCAGGGACGGCCGGGTCTGCCCGATTAATTCATTCAGTGCGAGGATTCGTGAGTATGCTGAAGACAAAGACAAAATGGTTGGGCTCGCCATGGGTTCTGGCCGGTGTTCTTGCGGTTACGGTTGGCGCCTCAACTGACGCGGCAGCGCAAGCGGTCAAGAAGTCCTCCTCGGGCATTTGTCATTGTCCAGGCGGGCAGTTCTATGATCGGACGACGAACTTCACGGAATACGAAACCCTAGAGGCCTGTCTGGACAGCGGCGGCCGAGAGCCACGGCGCGGTCAAGTGGATTGCCGAATGGAGTCTTCTTCCGACGCTACCGCATTAATGCGGCCACCGGACCGTTATGAGCGGAGCGCGTTCGGGGGGTGGAGCGACGAGGATGGCGACCGCCAGAACACGCGGCACGAGCGCCTCATTGCACGATCCACGGCACCGGTAGAGCTTTCCGAAGACGGCTGCCAGATTCTCCGTGGCCGCTGGATGGACCCCTACACTGGAAACGTCCATGTTGCGGCTCAGGAGATCGAGATCGACCACCTAGGAGCCTGTCGGACTAGGGATAGCCGATTCACCCATCTCATTGATATTATTGCGTTTAAAATTTTGTTCTGGAAAGACCCCGTGTTGAAAAGAAAGGCCTTACGCCGAAAGTCCGACAGACTGCTAGTGGTAGCCTAAACTCTGTAACGTTAACAGGGACTCCCGATTCGTCGGCCCCCCTGCTCAATATAACAGCCATAACTCAAGGTGCAGGGTAGCTCCCGGCGCCTGTGGCGAATATGCAGGACTCTGGGACGTTGCAAGGCCCGGCACCCCTTTGCTGCGGCCCTCAATCAGAAATGGAGGCAAACATGCCCAAGATGAAACTGATCGCGCTTGCGCTCCTAGTGGCGGCCAGCCTGTTGGTTGTGGCGGTTCAAGCTCAGACGACAACGACGACAGAAGAAGCGGCTACGACAGACGCCAGCATAGAGTGGAAAATGTTCTCCGGAAATATCGCCGGGTACGGTGGTGCTGTAGAAACGCGCTGGAAACCTCTCCCGAAGATTGTGGAACAGCCCGTCATATGGGGGTGTCTAAGCGAGCAGAATTATTGCCCAGGGAGAACGGCCATATGAAAGCACTCCTGCGTGCGCTGATCATCTCGCTTCTGACTGCCACCAACTCTGCCGCACAAGTTGAAGTCGAGCCATCGGTAGCCGAGGTGCGAGCTGCATTTCTGGATTACGTTGACGCCGAGAACGAGGCCGACGTCGATCGCATCGCGGAGCACTACTTTCCAGGGACATTCAGCAGTTTTGGCCCGCGCGGCGGACACTTGAACTTGAGCGACCTGGATGGGTCGGCAGAAACATTGAAGAACTCTGTTGCGGCCGAAATAGCCGCCGGTCGAGAAATCAGTATCTTCACCAGGGATCTGAAAGTTCATGTCTATGGAAGAAGCGCCGTCGTTACCGGTTATTGGGGTGGCAGCATCAAGTCGGCAGCGGAACGACTACCGGATTTTGGCCCCTGGCGGTTCTCTTCCATTTGGGTGAAGGACGGAGGCGACTGGAAGGAAGCTCATCGGCATACTTCGTTGCTGGAAGCTCAATTGCCAGGCGCCGTGCCACCCCCTCCTCCGCCACCGCCATCGCGCATGCGAGTCAGACCGCAGGTCATGGAACGCAACCTGACCCAGTATGTTCGTCCGGAGTATCCAATGGCGGCCCAGGAGGCCCGAATAGAAGGTTCGGTGATGCTGGAGGTCGTCGTGGACGTTCTCGGTGCAGTCGCGAGTATCCGAGTGATCAGCGGGCATCCGCTATTGCGGTCCTCTGCCACCGATGCCGTAGGGCAGTGGCGCTATAGACCGATACAGCTCAACGGCCAACCCGTAGAGGCTGTAACCACTGTTACGATCGTGTTCCCACCGGAATGAACCCCTGGAAGAGGATCGACGATACCGACTGTCTTCGGTGGAGAATTCAGCCCTGCGAACTGTAGATATGTAGGAGGCTATCGGACAGTCTTATTCTGATTTGTCCCCCAGAAGGAGGCTGTATCGATGAACCAAGATCAACGGGAGATTCGAAGGAAGCGTCGGATACTGGAACACGCTCAAAGAACCGGAAACATCAGCAAGACGTGTCGATATTTCGGCGTCTCTCGGTCGACATTCTATTTGTGGGAGCAAGCGTATCAGGCCGGTGGAGAGCAGAGTCTCGTTCGGAAGAAGCCAATTCCGCATCAGATGCCGAACCAGACAACCGCCGAAGTGGTGGAAAAGGTTCTGCATCTGCGCCGAACTTATCACCTGGACCCGATTCGGATCGTCTGGTACCTGGAACGCTACCATGCCATCCGGATCTCCGACGCCGGCGTGTATCGGATTCTAAGGCGCCATGGATTGAACAGGTTGCCGCGTCGGGTGGGTCGCCGGGCTGTCCATACCCAACGCTATAACAAGCAGGTTCCAGGGCACCACGTCCAGGTCGACGTCAAGTTCTTGACCCTATGCAAGAGCGACGACCCACCCGTCAAACGGTATCCATACACCGCCATTGACGACGCAACCCGAATCCGGGCCCTGAAGATCTATCCGCGCCACACGCAAAAGAACGCGATCGCATTCGTCGATCATGTACTGGAAACGTTCCCGTTTCGTGTGCAGAGTATCCGAACTGACCGGGGGCACGAGTTCTAGGCCAAGTTTCACTGGCACGTCGAAGACAAAGGCATTCGGCACGTCTATATCAAACCGCGTTCTCCGCAGCTGAACGGTAAAGTCGAACGCTCTCACCGCACTGATCAGGAAGAGTTCTACCAGCTTCTCGACTACGTCAACGATGTGGATTTGACCAAGAAACTCGCCGAGTGGGAACGCTTCTACAACCTCACTCGACCCCATTGGGTATTCCGCTTTCGGCGGCCAAACCCCCTATGAGGCACTCCGAGAACGATTACAATAGACCCTCTTACTGTCCGACCAGCTCGTGCATATCACAAGTGGCACCGGCTTCCCCATCGGCTCGACCTCCTTCCCGACAGGTGCGGCCCACACGCGGCGGGGCCGCGTGTGGAAACCATGCCCCGATTTCCTGGACAGCGCGACTCTGGCCGGATTCCGGCGCATGCTCCACTCGCCATGAGATCGCCGGACGCCGGCTGCGGCCGATCCTCATTCGGAATAATGAATTCTTTACCCTCGGCGGTCACCCAAAACCGGCCAATGGTGGTCACCTGAAAACCGGCCAACGAAGTGACCACCGACCCGGAGGCCGAGAATCCGGTTTCGGCAGAGTCGTCGGCTCCCCCTCCAAGCCCACCGTCGGGCAGTTCCTGCGACGTTCTCCCGCCCGTAGGGCGCCAGCGCGAATTGAATCCCTTCAATAGTGCCCTCCCGGTGCCGGCGCTGCCGAACCAGGCGGGCCGGTTCGCCAACGCGCAGCTCGGAGGCCTCCACGCCGGGAGGAATCGATTCGTATTCAATCGTCATTCTTTGAGTGGGCCGCCGAGCGCTGGAATGGCGGCCCTGGAGTGCCGGCGCCGCCGCCGACCATCGGGCCGAGCGGATATTGCGGGGCTGGACCGCAGACTTCAAAGACGGGCCCGAGGCCAGGGGAACGCCGGTCCGGATCGACACGTTCGAGGTCTGGCGGTCCGCGCGGATTTTCGGCGGGGAGGCCTGAGTCCCGGGAGCGACAGACATGGCGGTTTCGCGTCCTGAAATAAGGTTCTCTTTCCCGGAGGGTTCTTCCCTCCTCCGTGCCGCACCAGCGGGGGTAGCTTTTCACACCCTCCGTGCCGCACCGCGGTGTGAAAAATACAGGTGGGGGGTATTCACACCCTCCGTGCCGCACCAGCAGGAGGGGCTTTTCACACGGCCGTGCCGCATCAGCGGGGGTTTTTCTCGGCTGAGAATTGCAGTATGTCATTCACGATGAAAGAGTTAAGCGCTATACCGGCGGGGGAAGCCCCTCACACGCCCGTGCCGCACCAGCGGGGGGTGGCTCTCACGGCACGAATGCCGGGAGCGACCCCCCTTTTTACCCCTCTAGTGCGGCACGGCACCCCGGGTTTTTTCACACCCTCCGTGCCGCACCAGCAGGGGGGGCTTTTCACACGGCCGGCCTGGCCGGCCGTGTGAAAAAAAGGGAGGTCGCTCCCGTCTCATTTATCCCTGCGGGAAGGCTCGGAACCGACCCGGTCCGGAGGACCCTTCTGATATGCAATGGCGGCATGTGGTCCTGATCCTTCTCGGGCTCGCGGTGGCGGTTGGGCGGTCCATCGTCTGGCCGTTTCCCGACCCCTCCACCGTCCCGGTCCTGGTCCTGATCGGAGTGGCTTCGCCCCGCCTCCTTGCGGCCATCCACGCATGGTATGTCGCCGCGCCCGGGCTGGTCCTGGAAGTCAAGGGCGACTTCTGCCATGACATCCGGCGCATTCTCTCCGAGACGGGCCGGGGGATCGGATTACGTCGAATTGAGCATGAATGGCCGCTGGTACTGGAACCCCCTCTCATCCGGGCGAGTCCCCCAACCTGTCCCGACCCAACCCGAAGATGAATTCTTAATGAAGAACCACGGAGAGGACGGATGGAAACCTCAGGTGAAGCATCATTTCTCTCTGCTTGACCAAGTGAACGCCTTGGTCGGGGCGCGTGACGCCGATCCGGAAGTGGGCTTCATGGCGCGGCTGCTGGCACTGTGCATCCTGCCCCGCACCAATCCCGGCGAACAGTATCAGTACAAGCGCATCAATGGGCCGTACCAGCTCATCTTGAGTCGGACGGGCGACTATAGGCTGCCCTTCGGCAACCTGCCCCGACTGCTTCTGGCCTGGGTCTGCACCGAAGCGGTCCGGACCCAGAGCCGCGAACTCGTCCTTGGGCGCTCGCTCTCGGAGTTCATGCGCAAGATGGACATTCTGAGCAGCGACAGTGGAGGTGCCTGGGGAATCCGGACGCGGCTACGCAACCAAATGGATCGGCTGTTTCACGCGACTGTTCAGTTGATGTACAAGGATGAGAAAGGAACCGCAAGCGTGGGATCGCTGATCGCCGACCGCACGGAACTCTGGTGGGATCCCAAGAGCCCCGATGAGGCGGTCCTGTGGGAGAGCAAGCTCCGGCTGGGTGAAGAGTTCTTCAACGAAATCATCCGCCGTCCCGTGCCGCTGGACATTCACATCCTGAAGGCGCTGAAGAGGTCACCGCTGGGCCTCGACCTGTACATGTGGCTAGTCTACCGGACCTTTGCATTGAATCGTCAAGTGCAGATCTCTTGGCCGATGCTTTACCGGCAGTTCGGGGCGGACCCATCTCGGGCGACTGATAACTGCACCGTCCAAGATTTCCGCAAGGACTGCCTTCGCGAGTTGAAGAAGATCCAAACGGCCTGGCCGGGTCTGAACTACGGCACAGCCAAGGGCGTGTTGTTTCTCCGCCCGTCTGAGCCATCGGTTCCTCGTCTTACCCTCGTTGAGTAGTGTTCTTCTCTGGGGGTGTCCCTCCCTCCAGTTGTGGTCTCCGGATCCTCCGGGTCTGCACCAGAGTTTTTCAACAATTGCCGCCTTTCCCGCTAGTTGAATAAACTACTTGTTCTTACTACTTAGAGGGTGGGGTGTTTATGCGGGTACTTTACGGCCTATATGGGGTGTTTATGCGGAATGCCTATAGGGTGTTTATGCGTGGAAAACTCCCCGAAATCACAGCGTTCTGTGGAAAAGCCTAAACGGCCCTCAGCGGGCGTCTGGCGGTTTTGAAGCTGGCTGGTAGGTCCCGTCCGAACGGTCGTTCGTCGCTCTTGGGCGATCTTGGGGCGTTCTATGGAAGGGGCTTTGCTTGGCGGCCTTTCGTCCGGCGGCGGGAGTGGCGATACCGGAGGCATTTCTGGCACGAGGGATCGGCCGCGTCGACTTGCTCACGCAGGACGAAGAGCCCGCATAGCGTCGGGGTTAGCCCTCCGGGTACGTCCCTGGTCGGGTCTTGGATGTGGGTTTTCGGCTTTGCCATGGGAAGTGGGTCCCCTTCCAGCTCGAGAAAAAGCGGCGGACCCGGCAACTGCAGCGCGCGGCCGGTCTGTCAGGTTTCAGTCTTGCGTCAGTGCCGCTCGATCGGATGTCCACAGGCCGAGCAGTAAGCCATCTCAATCGCGAGGTCGGGCTCGATGTTCCTGTGACAATTGGGGCAGGATGGTGCCTCTTCCTGCGGGGATCTTTTCGTAGTCATCGATTTCCTTCCGTTTCCGATCCTAACCGAAATCGCCGTCCCATAGTGCAGACCGAGATGCGCTCGACGATGTTGCGGGTGACACGGCGGGCGCGGCGGTCATAGACCTGGGTGGAGGAGGAGGCGCTGTGACCGACCAAATATTGCACATCCTTGACGGGGACGTTCTGGGACAGCAGGTCGGTGACGACCATCACGCGGAACGAGTGCGGGCTGATGATGTCGGGTAGGCCGACATCGCGGAGCTAGCGGCTTGAGCATGAAACGGATCGTCTGGGCGGCGATGCCGCGGTCCTGGACGGCGCGGCGGCGGAACCAGGCGGCGCGAAAAGCGGGGAGTCCTTCGGATCGTCGGCAATGCCGGCCGCGGCGATGTATTCCTGGAGCCACTGGTCGAGGTCATCGCGAACTGGGATCTCCCGTTCCTTCCCCCCTTTCTCCTGAAACCGCAGCGTACGGTGCTCGCCGTGATCCCGGAGATCGCGCAGGGCCAGGCGCGCAATGGCGCCGACGCGGGCGCCGGTGTAGGTGAGGGTGCCAGGAACCGGCGGATGGTGCGGCCGTAGGCGCGGTGGGTGTGGGGGTTGGAGATGCGGGCCGAGAAGAACTCCTCGGCTGCCAAGCAGGCGCTTGCGCCGGCCCGCTCGAGGATCGCCGGGAAGCCGCCGGCCCACCCTCCGGAAGGGACCTCTGCCGGCTGGGGAGCAGTGGGAACCAGATCGTTCATAAACACACCGATAACATATTCTGTAGCGGCCGAAGCATGCTGGAAATTTCGGCTTGCGCGCCGGGTTGTGTGGATGGCCGTCGTGGCCATCATTCTGGCGCCGCTGGTGGAACTGGTGGCCCGGGGGGTGAGCCCTTGGCTGAACGCCGTGCAGGTTTTGCGGACGGTCTTCACCCGGCCCGCTCGCCCAACGGGCTGCCCCTGATCGCGATTGTCATCGGAGGACTGATATTTGCTTTCGGAGAGGGCGGGAGCAAATGCGTGATCGCTGGCATCGTCTTCGGGTTGGGCATGGCGCTGGGCGCGACGAACTTCCTGAACTGGCTTTTCCCCGGCTCGATCCGCCGTGTGTGGCCTCTGCCGAAAGATCCGCCCGGTTGGGAACGGATCTATGAGGGTTCCTTCCTCGAAGCCGCGCGGGTTACGCAGCTCTCCGGAGACTCCCCGGGCCGGTTCTCGCCAACATTGCCCTGACCTGCAACGGATACTGATTCGCTGCGGCGGCCGCACGGTCGGTACGGCCGTCGGCGTGGACAACGCCGACCAAGAGCAGCTGGCCATCGGGTTTCGCACCGGCTCATTTTCCCGGACGGCCGCTCAGGGCCCAGGACCTTTCCGCTCTCGATCAGCTCGTCCATTGGGGCGTACAGCTTCGCGCCGAACGATTAAGTATGATATGTTATAGTATGATACTAAATAATATTAAATCATATAGGACGAGTAATGATTGTTTTGATCGGTGGCGAGAAGGGCGGCACAGGGAAAACCACGATCGCGACCAATCTGGCCGCGCTGCGTGCCTTGACTGGCAGCGATGTGCTCCTTGTGGACACGGACCCACAAGGTAGCGCCAGCTATTGGACAACATCTCGGGCCGAGAATGACATCAAACCACGCGTGGCCTGCATTCAGAAGTTTGGGGAGGGTTTGCAGCAGGAACTACAGGATCTCGCGAACCGATACCAGGACATTATTGTCGACGCCGGCGGCCGAGACTCGGTCGAACTCCGCGCTGCAATGCTCGTAGCCCATAAGACCTATGTGCCTATTCAAGCGTCACAATTCGATATCTGGACCCTCTCGCAAACGAACGATCTGATAGTTACGGCGCAGGGATTTAACCCCAATCTGCGCGCCTGGGTCGTAATCAACCGCGGATCGACCAACCCGTCCGTAAAGGAGATTCCCGAGGCTGTAGAGATCATGGGCGATTTCGAGCACTTGGGCCTCGCTACCAGTGTCGTTCGCGATCGTATCGCGTACCGCAAGGCGGTGCGTGATGGTCTCTCAGTAGTGGAGATGAAGCCACCGGACGCGAAGGCCAGCCGCGAAATTAACGCGTTTTATGTGGAGGTCTTCAAACGATGACGAGCAAGCTCCGGAGCAAGCCACCCAGTACTAGCGCCGCGGAATTCATAAGCGGCGCGCATCAGCGAACTGCGGAAATGGAACAAAATGAAACTCTGCAGCTGCAGGAAAGCCGTCAATCAAAGCCGCGCCGCATGCTAGTCGCGTCAGTTATATCGGCGCCATGGGAGGATCCTCAGGTGCGGGATGACGTGCTGAAGGTTTACAACCTGCGTTTACCTGAGCCGTATTTGCTCAAGCTAAAGTACATCGCGGCACACACGCCTGACAGCATGCATCAATTCTGTATCGGCGTGCTCTTGCCGGCGATTGACAAGAAAGTTGAGGAGTTGGCCGATTTGAGTGGGGGTGAGAAGATCAGTACCAGCCGGGGCAAAGATAACTGACCGGCATCGCTGTGCTCATCGTCTCTACGTAGGGCTCGCAGGAACACTGCCCGAAGCAGGCGCCGCAAGATATTCACCTGCCGGCACGGCACGGCGGGCGAAGAAGGGCCTTGCGCTGCCGATATCATCACGACGCTGGCACGGCGTGCGTTTCGCCGGCCGTTGACGGATGAGAATGTCGAGGAGCTGATGAGCGCTTACCAGGAAGGAGCCAACCAGGATTTCGACACGGGGATCCGAATGGCGTTGCAGTTCATCATTGCGAACCCCGAATTCGTGTTCCGTGTGGAGCGCACACCCGCCAACGCCGTCGCGGGTGCAAACTATCGCATCAGCGACCTGGAGCTGGCTTCCCGCTTGGCGTTTTTCCTGTGGAGCAGCCTCCCCGACGACGAACTCATCACCCTGGCCAGCCAGGAACAACTCAAGGATCCGGCGATACTCGAGCAGCAGGTGCGCCGCATGCTGGCCGACCCTCGCTCGGAAGCATTGGCGAAAAACTTTGCGGGGCAGTGGCTGCACTTGCGCAACCTCAGGGAATTGCTCCCCGATGTTTACCTCTATGCGGACGCGGACCAGAACTTGCTCGAATCGATGCGAAGGGAGACGGAGTTGCTCTTCGACAGCATCGTGCGCGAGAACCGAAGTGTTGTCGATCTGCTGACGGCGGACTACACGTTTGTCAATGAGCGTCTCGCGAAACACTACGGGATTCCGAATGTCCTGGGGAATAGATTCCGGCGCGTGAAGCTACAGGATGAGAGCCGTTTTGGACTGTTGGGCCAGGGGAGCATTCTGTCGGTAACGTCGTTCTCCAACCGGACCTCCCCCGTGGTGCGTGGCAAGTGGATTCTGGAGGAGATTCTGGGCGTGACTGCTCCGATACCTCCTCCCAACGTGCCGCTCCTGGAGGAGAACACCTTGGGCAGAGGCGGTGAACCGCTCAGGCTTCGATCGGTGCGCGACCGTCTGGAACAGCACCGCACGAGGGAACCGTGCGCCTCCTGCCATAAAATCATGGATCCGATGGGCCTGGCGTTGGAGAATTTTGACGCGATCGGGGCATGGCGAACCCACGACAGTGGCTTCCCTGTCGAGGCGGGGAGTGAGTTGGTTGACGGAACCAAAGTAAACAACCCGGCCGACCTGCGGCAGGCACTCCTGAAATACTCTGATGCCTATGTCCGGAACTTCATCGTAAAGCTGGTGACCTATGCTTTAGGCCGTGAATTCACGTACGTCGACATGCCGGTGGTTCGCGAGATCGAACGGCAGGCCGCCCGGAACGACAGCCGGTTCACTTCAATCGTCATGGGTATCGTGAACAGCATGCCATTCCAAATGAGAAAGGTGGAGCATCCCTCAGACACGAGTTCCGCCCCCGCCGCCGCACTGAGTCCGGACGCCGGGAAGCGGAGACACGAGGCCGTTCCCCGCCGTTAGCGGACTCGATTAAACCGAAACAAACGATCCAAGTACGGAGAGGGTACCAACAGATGTTTATCACGAAGAAGCATATCTCCCGACGCACGGTTCTCCGAGGCATGGGTGCTGCGGCGGCGCTGCCGTTTCTGGAGTCGATGGTGCCTGCCCAGACACCTTTGCGCAAGACGGCCGCGGCCCGACCGCCCCGCCTCTGCACCATCGAACAGGTTCATGGCGCGGCAGGCAGCACGCGGACAGGCCAGAAGCTTCACTACTGGTCGCCCGAAAGAGAAGGCTCCGATTTCGAGTTCACTTCCAGTTTGAAGTCGCTCGAACCTTATCGGGAGTACATCACGATCGTTACAAATACGGACCTCGAGAACGCAAGGGCACGGACCTCGAACGAGGAGGGCGCCGATCATACCCGCTCATCGGCGGTGTACTTGACCGCAGCCCATCCGAAGAAAACGGAGGGAGCGGATTACTTTTGCGGCCCTTCGATCGACCAGATCTACGCGCAGCGGTTCGGCCGGGACACACCGTTGCCGTCGCTCCAGCTCTGCATCGAGTCCGCGGGTTCCTTGTCGGCTGCCTGCGGGTACGGCTACAGCTGTGTTTACACCGACACCATCTCCTGGTCATCACCGACCACTCCGTTACCCATGGAGAGGAATCCGCGCGTGACTTTCGAACGCCTGTTCGGCGGCGGTGGCACATCGGAAGAGCGCGCCACCCGGCTGCGGGAGAACGGAAGCATTCTGGACAGGATCGCGCGCTCAGCAGCTCGGCTACAAAGGGAAGTGGGCCCGAACGACCGCAACCGTCTTAACAGTTACCTCGAGAACGTCCGCGAGATCGAGCGGCGGATTCAGAAGATCGAACGATACAACGCGGAACATGACGGAGAGAGACAGCTGCCGGACGCCCCGATTGGCGTGCCGGACTCGTGGGCGGAGCATATGAGCCTGATGCTCGATTTGCAGGTACTGGCTTTCATGACGGAGACCACCCGCGTTTCAGCGTTCAAGCTGGCGCGTGACGTTAGTTCGGCGGTCTACCCGGACAGCGGGGTCTCGATTCCCTTCCACTCGGCTTCGCATCACGGACAAGATCCGAGGAGTATCGCCGAGTTCGCCCGGTTGAATCAGTATCATGTCAGTACAGTGGCCCCCTTCATCGAGAAGTTGAAAAACACGCCCGACGGCGACGGCAACCTCTTAGACCACACCTTGGGGTGCATTTAAACAAAGGTACCAAATCCGTCATAGCGATCACGGTTAACCTTTGCTGCCTCTAGCGTTTGCGCCGAAATTCATACTCCCAGTTTCAACCCACCTCGAAGTGACGGATTTTGGGCACCTCCAGACCGACCGAATCTTGCAGCTTCTCGGCCGCGAAATCGTACTCGCCGTGCAGGTTGATGTGCTGCCGGGCAACGACCGATCCGGAGGCGACTCGAGGGCTTCCTTCTCGTTCGCAGTTCGAATGCTCATCCGTGCCAGTTCATGTCTCCCTACCCACCCGAGCACGCGCCAGGCGGGATCCTGTTTCGGCAGTCTGAGGGTGACACATAGGGTTTCCAGAGATTTCTGCTGACACTGAGCGCGAAAAACCGGGCTTTCAGCAGCTTGAGATTACTGCCAACTAGACTGTCCACCGTGTCGCTTTCGAACAGATGGAAAAAGCGATATTCGACGGCACGATCAAGACGGTCATCGTCTGGAAACTCGACCGAATCTCGCGTCGACTTCAAGACGGCATCAATCTGATCGCCGATTGGGGCGAGCGCGGCGTGCGCGTTGTTTCGATCACCCAACAGATTGACCTCAGCGGTCCCGGTGGGCCGGATGGTAGCCCGGAGATCGTCAATGCACTCGCTGTCAGCGAAAGGACCGTATTCCGATATTTGACCCAGGTGCCCCGCTCCTGCTTCCAGCCCTCGACCTGAGTGCCTAGTAGCCTCGCAATTCGGACCGATTTCTATGACGGATTTGGTACCTTTGTTTAATTGCACCCCAGATTGTTTGGTTCCCCTCAGTTTCCAGCTGGACGCTCAAGCCGCCGGGGGGAGCAACGCTGTTAATCTAGGAGCGTCGTCTGGTCGAGTTCAGGTTCCGGCCGGTGGCCGCCGCCGGTGGTCGGCACCGGATCGATCGCGGCATCCTCGTCCGCCAGTTGGACGTGTATCGCAGCCTTCTTCTCAACCCGGTAGCTGTCCATGTCGATGGACTCAAGGATGCCCTTGGACAGATCCTCTTCCACGGGAGCGGGAAGCTTTGGAACAAGGAAGTTGAGGAAGATCGAGAGCTTCTCCCACTCGGCGTTCGTATAAGGCAGGATCGAGGCGAGGAAGCCGTACGCGCGCATGAACGCCTTGGCCTTGCCCTTGAAGTCCAGCTGCCCGTCCTCATCGAGTTGTCCCTTGTAGGCCGCGACGCAGGCATCAAGGATGGGGTCGAGCCGGTCGCGGTCGGACCCTCCCAGGTAGAGCGTCACGAGCCGGTCGATCTCCGCGTCGGCATACACCTGATAGGCGTCGAGCGCGGCCTTGAGGTCGTGCAGCTTGTTGGGGTCGGTCTCCTCGCTGAGGATCGTCGTCCGGTAGTAGTCGGCGAACGCCTCTTGGATGGTATCGGCGTCGTTCATGAAGTCGAGGACAAACACGTCGTGTTTCTTCGGGTGTGCCCTGTTGAGACGCGACAGCGTCTGCACGGCCTTGATCCCGGACAAGATCTTGTCCACGTACATGGTGTGCAATAGCGGCTCGTCGTACCCGGTCTGGAACTTGTCGGCGCAAATCAGGAACCGATACGGGTCCCGCTGGATCGCATCGGCGATCCGCCCGGACCGGAAGCCGTTGAGGGACGCCTCACTGGTCTTCACCCCGCCTAAATCGTGTTCGCCCGAGAAGGCGGCAATGGCCTGGTACGGGCTTTTGCGCTCCAGCAGGTACTGCCGGATCGCGTGGTAATACTGGACCGCGCGCTCGATGCCGCTCGTCACCACCATGGCGCGGGCCTTGCCGCCGATCTTTTTGAGCGCCAGCACCTGTTCGTGAAAATGGTCCACCATGATCTCGGCCTTGAGCCGGATGGCATACTCGTGGCTCTCCACGTAGCGCCGCAGCTTCTTCCGGGCGCGTTTGGTGTCGAACTCAGGATCGCCCTCGATCTTCTTGATGAGCTTGTAGTAGCTCTCGATCGGCGTGTAGTGCCGCAGCACATCCAGGATGAAGCCCTCCTGGATCGCCTGCTTCATGGTGTAACCGTGGAACGGGCGGTGCCGGGTCTGCCCTCCCGCGTCGTACGCCTCGCCGAAGATCTCCAGCGTCTTGTTCTTGGGCGTGGCGGTGAAGGCGAAGTAGCTCGCATTCCCGAGGAGCTGCCGCGCCTCCATGATGCGGTTGATCTTGTCCTCGGTGGTCTCGTCCTCCTCCCCGGCGCCCGCCTCGGAAAGCGCCATGCTGACCGCTGCCGAGGTCTTGCCGCCCTGGCTCGAATGCGCCTCGTCGATGATGATGGCGAAGCGCCGGCCCCGCTGCTCGTTCCCGATCGCGTCGAGAATGAACGGGAACTTCTGCACCGTCGAGATGATGATCTTCTTGCCGCTCTCGATAAGCGCACGGAGGTCACTCGAGTGCTCGGCATGGCCGACGGTGGCCCCAACTTGGGCGAACTGCTTGATCGTGTCGCGGATCTGCTTGTCGAGGAGGCGCCGGTCGGTGACCACGATGATGGATTCGAACACCGCGGCGGCGTCCTTCTGGAGCCCGATCAACTGGTGGGCGAGCCAGGCGATGGAGTTGGACTTCCCGCTGCCGGCCGAATGCTGGATAAGATACCGCTTCCCTGCGCCGTGCCGGCGCGTGTCGGCCAAGAGCCGGCGCACCGCGTCGAGTTGATGGTAGCGCGGCCAGATCTGCACCTTCTTCTTCCTTCCCGTCTGCTCATCCTTGGTTACGACGACCTGCGCATAATTCTCCAGGATGTCGGTCAGCCCGTCGCGGCTGAGCAGGCGTGTCCAGAGGTAGTCGGTCTTGAGGCCGTCCGCGTTGGGGGGGGTTGCCGGCACCGTCGTTCCAGCCCTGGTTAAAGGGCAGGAACCACGAGCCTTTGCCCTTCAGGTGCGTGCAGAACCGCACTTCGTGGTCGTCCACCGCGAAATGCGCCACCGAGCGGCCGAACTCGAAGAGTTTCTCGCGGGGGTCGCGGTCGCGCTTGTACTGCTCCACGGCGTCCTCGACCGTCTGCTTGGTGAGGCTGTTCTTCAGCTCGAACGTGGCGACCGGAATGCCGTTGATGAACAGGCCGAGGTCGAGCGCCCGCTGGGTCTCGTCGCGGCTGTAGCGGAGCTGGCGCGTGACCGAGAAGCGGTTCTGCGTGTAGCGTTCGGCAGCGGAGGGGTTGCCGGGAGACGGTGTGCCATAGAAGAGTTCGACGTGATGCGGCCCGTCCTTGACCCCCTTGCGGAGCACATCGATGACACCGCGCTTGCTAACCTCGCCCTGCAGCCGGGCCAGGAATTTACGCCGCGTCGGACCCCCTTCGGCCAACGCCAGCGACTCGGCGGCCTCCGGCTGCGTCGACTTCAGGAACGCCGCGAGCTGGATCCGATCAACACAGAACTCGCGGTCGTAGTCCTGGGGATTGCCGCAGACCCAGCCTGTTCCGCCATCGCCGCGAGGCGCTTCTACGACGCGGCCTTCTTTCGGCGGATCGCAAGGATGACCGGTGAGCGCCGTGCAGATCAGGCGTTCCAGTCCTCTCTCGGTGGTATCGGTGGTCACGCCTCGGCTCTCTTCAAATGGCGACCTCCCTCAATTCCCCAGGCTCCATCTCGTTTACCCCAGCGCTGATGTCGTCGGCCTTCTGCCGGATGAGGGGCCAAGCGGTTGAGAGCAGCACCAGGATGGCGATATTCCTGTTGGCGAGGTATTGCTGGTGCCGGATATTCTGGTCGGTGGTAATCAGGAGGTCATAGTCCTCGTCTTCCGCAGCTTCGAGCAAATCCCCGTTATCGAGGTCGGACCAACCCCGTTCTGCGGCGGTGTCCACCGAGTGTGCGGCCAGATAGTTGCGGAGCGGCCGCGGAGTGCCTTGATCGAATAGGATCTTCACACGACAGCCGAGTCCGACAGGGACTTCATTTCGTGCTCAAGAACCGCTTTGACTTGCCACTCCTCTACACCTTGGAACCAGTCCAGGAATTGCTCCGTTGATGCTCCTTCCTTGAGGTTTTCGAATAGAGCAGATACAGGCACACGAGTTCCTTGAAAGACCCAGGCTCCGCTGAGCTTTTCCGGGCGGCGTTCGACGGCCGGACACGTCTTCCAGTTCGTCATACGGTTGCCTCATTTTTCATTGCAAGTTCCCTTAGTGACTCGATGGTGGTTTCCGGTTCCATCACACTGGTCTCCGCCGCCTGTATCGGCGCATCGAATTCGTCTGCGAGGGAATCGACTTCAGGCAGTCGCGCCGCCATCTCGCGTACGTCGAGCTTGCCTGTGACGACATCGGAGATCAGCCGGGTGCGGTATTCGCGGAACCGTTCTATCTGGCGTTTGGTTTTTTCTTGTATACGTACAATTGCTGAAAGTCTTTCTTCGGTCCACCGCACAATCTCTTCTTGCTCACGCTGTGGCGGTAGGAGAATAGGATAATTCTTCACGTCGTCAAGCGAGAGGCCATCCTTCGTTCCACCGTAAAGACACATCTGGCCATGAGTTTGCCCCACCGTAGAGAGAAGTACATAACCAATCCACATCGCGTAAGTCTCTGGCGAAGGTTCGCAACGGGCTACGTGCTGACTAACGTAGGCTTCGCCTAAGTCGTCAGGAGCAACTCCCACCGATCCAATATATGCAGTGACCGAAATCAAGACGTCGCCAGCCTTGATGCGCGTTCGACCAGCCTCCGACGTCCCCGGGAGATCCAGCCGCACAATGTCGTTGAAACGCAATCGCAGCGAACCACGCCTGAGGTTGGTCACTCGGACGAACAAGGGACCGGTGTCTGAAGCATAAGATGACCAGCCTCGGGAGCCTGTCGTAACCACTGATACTACATTCCTTAGCCGACACTGCTTCCAATGCCCCGGAACGTCCCCCAGCCACTCCACACCGGAGTCCTTGTAGCCAGGGTACGGCTGGCCGGTTCGGACGTCGATCTGGCCGGTGACGGCTTGTTGGATGATGGCCTGCTTTTGCTCCTCCAGGAGCGCAATCAGCTTCTGCTTGGCGCGGATGTAGCGCCGGATGCGCCGGTCGGCGTGGTCGAGATAGCGGACGATGGCGGCTTGCTCGGGGAGGGGTGGAAGCGCGACGGCCATTCCACCCATGAACTGCCAGTCAGCGCGAGGCATCTTCGCCCCGAAGGTAGAGCTGTTGACTGCGTCAATGGTCTGTTTTGAGCGAAGCAATTGCTCCATATAGGGAGCAGTGACGTTGGAATGGCGCGGCCGAAGGACCAAGAACTCCCCGACGCAAACACCGTCACTAGTCGGCTTAGTCACCTTTGCGAGATACGGACGCAGTTTCCCGAAGAGGACATCTCCAGATCGAAAGTACTTCACCTGACTATCGAATGTGACATCTAGACCAGCATGTCTGAGGCGACCAGTCCAGCTTTCGACGTGTTCCAGGGCGACGTAGAGGTCGGCACCTTGCCGTTCGCTGGTTTGCTCCACGATGTTGTTCATCGCCGACTTGAGTCGCTCGGTTGTCCAGTGCTCCGGCACGTCCCCCAGCCACTCCACACCCGAGTCCTTCATGGCGGGATAGGGCTTGATGTCGGCGATCATTCCGCAGGATCCTCGGCGACAAGCATCCACACCCGCTTCAGGGGCAACTCCACCGGGATCTCCGTCGGGAGGTGTTCATAATTTCGGTAGATGGCTCTCACGAGATCACGGCCTTCGAGCAATCGCACCATGAAGTAGTTCCTGCCTCGACTCTGCCAGGTCCACCTTGAGCTTTACAGTGGGGGTTCGCCAGGCGATCGGGTGCCGAACCGGGTAGCCTTGGCAGAACGAGTCTAGGAGGTTCCGAACCTTGCTCGAATCCCAAACGAAGGACCGCTGAATCTCTGGGATGGCGATCTCGGCTGCCTTGCCCCAGGTAAGGATGGTCTCGATGGGATGCAGGGTGACGGAGTAAACGTTGCATGGACATCGGTTAGCTATCCTCTTCGACAATTTCAGCACGTATGCAGCACGGCCGTTAGGAGACCGGAGTCGTACGCCCCGGCCAAGGCCCCGTTGACGAAACGCTCCTGTCGGATCAGCACGGTGAGGAGCTTAGCAAGTTGATCAGGAGTCGCTTGTTTGAGAGCCTCCGTAGCTCAAGATCTAGTGCCTTTCCACGAGGGCCTCGATAGCTCAAGCAGCCTCTGCCCGATGCAGCACGGCCGTTAGGAGACCGGAGGAGGCCCCGTTGACGAAACGCTCCTGTGATCAGGAGTCGCTTGTTTGAGAGCCTCCCTCGTAGCTCAAGAGCCTCTGGAGTGCCTTTCCACGAGGGCCAATCAAAGCCGATCACCCAGCCTGCCGCATACGCAGCCTCGACGAACTGATCAACGGCTTCAGACAGGGTAGTCGGGTACACCATCTGCTCATCCTGTGTGGCCTCACCCGTCGCATAATTCCGGGTAAATTCAAAGCCAGGAGCTTCGAAAACCGGGAGGAAGGCCGCGAGAGCATCGAGGCGCGTTCCGAGTGATTGGGCGTGCTGATCGGTCATTGGACGCTCCCACCGATGATCTCGCCGAGCAGCCCCTTGGTCTCCTTCTCCAGCGCCAGGATATCCGCCCGGATTTCCTCCAGCGACCGCATTGGCTGCGGCTTGTAGAAGTAGCGGGTGAAGCTGATTTCGTAGCCGGTCTTGACGCTCGCCGGGTCGTACCAGACATCAGGCGCGTAGGGCAGCACTTCGCGGCGCAGGAATGCCTCGATGCCGCCTTCTTCCAACAGCGGGATCTGCTCAGTGTCCCGCAATTCGCTGTCAGGTTCGTACTCGACCACGCGGCGCTTGCCTTTTACCGCGGAGTCGATCAAGCCACGGATCGGGGCCGTCTCCATCCTGCCCGCCTTGTGGATCTTCTTGATGACGGGTTCGGCCGCCTCGTCCCGCGCCGCCAATGACGTCTGCAGCAGCTTCTTTCGCTTGGCCGTCAACTTGATGCCATGCTCGGAGATGTCCGTTTCGACGGCCGCCATGAAACGGTTGAAGTCCAGGTGAGGGCCGGCACCCAATGTTTTGGCCACGCGGTCAACGACATTGTCGAGCGGCTCATCCCGCGCTTCCTCGCAGGAGGCACGGAAGCGGGCGCGTTGTTCGACAGACAGATCGACGGCCAGCCGCAACGGCCGCTCGACCGTCACCTTCCAGTACCCGAAGCCCTGGTTCGGGAAGATCTTCGACTGCTCGGTCTCCTCGAAGGCCAGGAACGTATCGCAGATGCGGGTGATGTCTTCTTCGGACAGTTCGCAGTTCTTCTTGCCCAGGTTCTTGCGCAGCGGCTTGAACCACTGCATGGCGTCAATAAGCTGGACCTTCCCGCGTCGATGGGCGGGCTTCCGGTTGGTCAGCACCCAGACGTAGGTAGCGATGCCGGTGTTGTAGAACATGTTGAGCGGCAGCGCGACAATCGCCTCCAACCAGTCTTTCTCAATGATCCAGCGGGGGATGTTGCTCTCGCCTTGCCCGGCGTCGCCGGTGAAAAGTGAGCTGCCGTTGTGGACCTCGGCGAGGCGGCTCCCGAGCTCCGTACCGTGCTTCATCTTCGAGAGCATGTTCGCCAGGAACAGCATCTGACCGTCGCTGGAGCGGGTGATGAGCGAGTACTCGGCATCACCGCCGTGTTCGATCAGAAAGCGCGGGTCCTTGATGTCCGCCTTCCCGCCCATGCGCTCCAGGTCACTCTTCCAGCTCTTGCCGTAGGGCGGATTGGAGAGCATGAAGTCGAACTCGCGGGATGGAAAGGCGTCGTTGGAGAGCGTCGAGTGTTCCGGCCCCCCGATGATGTTGTCGGCGGCTTCCCCCTCGCCCTTGAGGAGGAGGTCCGCCTTGGCGATGGCATAGGTCTCGGAGTTGATCTCCTGGCCGTAGAGATGGGTTGCGACCTGTTTGCCGCGCTGCTCGGTGATCTGTGTCAACGTTTCCTCGGCCACAGTCAACATGCCCCCGGTGCCGCAAGCGCCGTCATAGAGGAGATAAGTGCCGGACTCGATCTCACTGGCGACGGGAAGGAAGATCAGCTTGCCCATAAGCTTCACCGCGTCGCGCGGGGTCCAGTGCTCACCCGCTTCTTCGTTGTTCTCTTCGTTGAAGCGCCGCACCAATTCCTCAAAGACCGTCCCCATCCCGTGGTTGTCAAGACCTGGCTGCTTGACCGAGCCGTCGTCGTTCATCAGCGGCTTGGGGCTAAAATTGATGTCCGGCGATAGAAACTTCTCGATCAACGTGCCGAGCGCGTCAGCCTTCGAGAGCCGCGGGATCTGGTTGCGAAACTCGAAGTTTTCCAGAATGTCTTCAACGTTCGGTGAGAAGGCGTTGAGATACGCCTCGAAGTCGGCCTTGAGCTGCTGTTGATTGGCGCGGGCCTTGAGGTCGCGCGGCGTGAACTTCGAGGTGTTGTAGAACGCCTGGCCGGCGGCCTGACGTAGCGCCTGATCCTGGTGGATGATTTTCGCCTTGTCGAGCGAGGTCTTCATCGCCAGCACCGTCGGCTTGCTCGGCTCCAGCACCGAGTCGAGTCGCCGCAATACCGTCATTGGCAGGATCACGTCGCGGTACTTGCCGCGGACGTAGAGGTCGCGCAGCACGTCGTCCGCGATGCCCCAGATGAAATTGGCGATCCAGTTGAGTCGGCCTTCCTCCAAGCTCATATCCTCCAGGTATTCATGGCAGCGCCTCAATTCTCCCACACCCTCCAGCTGGCCCAATAACAACCAGCCAGACAAACTCTTGGCTGGCGGATGTGTCGCAGGTTTCAAAAAGCGGCAGAAGACAGCTTGGCCGGGTCGACCGGGCGCTGTTTCATGCTGCCACGTCGAACAGTTTGTTGATGAAATGAATCTGCCGCCGAACCTCCGAACCGCGTACTCTTGCCCGCCAGCGCCTTAAGAATTCGCGGCACGCATGGATTGAGGGAATGGATCGCTGGAAGACTGTCCCTGTCGTGGTCGTGGAAGCCAGCATTTTCCTGTGCTACAGTCAGAAGTGGCTCTCCTGCCGCGAACGAGATATCCTCGAGCGGACGCACCGCACTCCGTTATGCAGATGTGTGATGCGGGGTGAGTCAGAGGAGACGTGAAAGTGCCATCAGGCAGACGGGCAGAACCTTGGGTTCGAATCCGGGCGTCTCAGCAACAGCGAGTGCTGCTGCGACTTCAACGTTAACTTTCTTCAGTTCTTCTAGAGTGTCTGCTCGGTTGAACGAAATGGAGGATAAAACAATGAAGAATCAACAGCAGATGACTCGTCTTCGGATTTTGATGGGGTTTGTTGTCCGTGTACAAATCAGTTTTGTCGCGGTGGCAGTCCTGGTACTGGGATCGGGGGACGTGGCTTCCCTTTCTGCCTGATGGCATCTTCTAGCCTTCGGCTGCAACTCCAGATGACAGCAGTTCCAGCCTCAGAGGGATGAGGTGGATGACGGAAGAATCCTCTCCCGCAGCGTCTACCCCGCGAGCCGTTCGAGTTCGCTGACAACCCGGTCCAACTCGTCAACGAGCGGCGTCCTGCCCGCTTGGACGAGGCGATCGAGCACCGACCGGTAGTACCACAGCGTTCCTTCCTTCCGGGCTTCAAACCGTTTCCAGATTTTCTCACCGACGTCGCGGTAGTCGCTTAGGATGCTGCGCGCGTTGTGAAGCTTGTCGGCGGCACAGACGAGCCGGACCGATGCAGATGATTCACTGAGGCTCGCGATGTAGACCCGCTTTCGCTCCTCCCACGGAGGCTTCGGAATCGTTTCGGAGTCCGTACAGCCATCAACAATCCCGGTCACGCGCGCGCCGAAACGGTCACGAATCTTCTCCCGTGTCGTCACACCGCCCTGGTCCTCGACGGCATCGTGCAGCAGTGCCGCGATAGCTTCATCCTCGTCTCCGCCATGTTCGATCACCAGCGCCGCAACGGCTAACAGGTGTGAAACATAAGGGACGTTGGAGCCCTTCCTCCGCTGCTCTCGGTGGAGTTGCGCGGCGAACACGAGGGCTTGCTCAAAACGGCTGGTCATCGCAACAGGCATCGCAGCACATTACCCTACCTCGCGGCTGGTTCACAGTCACGCCCATTGTCTGCCGGAGCCACCAAGTCCGCAGGCGTGATGCAGACGAGTTGATCTGACGGGGAGCACTCCGATTGTAAGCGTTGTCGGATTGCCTTCTTCATGATCTCTTCAGGCTACCAGCCGGCGGCGGCCAAAGTTGTAACACAACCAACCCCGGGGTAGTCTCGAATCAGGCTGCGGGCGTTGGGCTCGAAGCCGCGTCTGGTTGGCGAGATTCTGTGAACGAGTGGAGACGCGGAGGGGAGGCGACGGTTTTCAAGGCGGCGTCCACGAAAAGGTCAAATGGGGCCTATGTCGGACTGTTAACGACGATAGTATCCAAAACATTATGTGACCAGATAGCATCGAACCTGACGTCCGTTTGTTTCGAACAGAACCGTACCGTTCAGAGTCATCACACGCCCACCTGCGAATCTCCAGAGAAATTTTCCATCCTAACCTCCTGCCCTGGGTTTTACCCCGATTTCCGCCTACGGCGCTGGCGACGGCTCGTAGCGCTCCACCTTGATGCGGTCCTGATCCTTGCGCGCTTGCGCTAACTCGTAGGCGGTTTGCAGGCGCAGCCAATGGTCGGCGTTGGACCATCCGGCCTTCTCCAGGCGGATCGCCATATCAGGGGAGATTCCGTTTTGCCCATTGATCACGCGCGAGAGCGTGTTGCGGGTGACGCCCAAGACCTTCGCACCTTCGGTTATATTGAGACCAAGCGGCTCCAAACAGGCGTCCTTGATCGAGCGGCCCGGATACGGCGGGTTCTTCATGGGCATGGCTCTTGCTCCTTTCTTCTAGTGGTAGTCGGACAGATCGACCTCGTATGCATCGCCGTCCTTAAAGCAGAAGACGATGCGCCAATTGCTGGAAATCGTCACGCTCCAGTAGCCCTTCAGGTCACCCTTGAGCGGATGGAGACGATAGCCCGGCAAATCGAGATCACCGGGGGTTTGAGCTTGGTCCAGATGGAGCAGCACGTCGTTGATGCGGTTGCGTTGGTCGGCGCGAATTTTGCTGCCGTCTCCCTGCTTATAGAGCCGCTTCAGACCTCGGTGTCTAAAACTCTCGATCATAGGGAACCGTAACATGCAACGGTGCGGGTTGCGATATGCGCGTAGTCCTAAAGATCGCCGCCGCCGTTTCGGGTCTGCTCGCTCTCGCCTCGCGTCGGTCCGAAACCGAATCCCCGTTTACGTGCTTCCTCACATCCCCCCATAGGTGCGGGTCCCCAGACGTTGCACAAAGCTATTGCCAATCGAATCTCTCCTGCAATACCTTTTCGCAACGTGGAAAAGATGAAATATCGCCTGTGGCTGAAGTTCCGGATAGGTAAGTCCCTGGATACGTCAGAGAATGCCCTGACAGCATCGATCGCCGGCAGGACGGTCACGATCAAGTCAGAGAGGCAGCTGCAGCCGCTCTCGGAGGCATCTTGGTTGGTCATGGGATGTCGCGGTTTCGAAACGGAGGATCAGGCACGGGAGTTTGGGGATGAACTGCGGCGGGCGGCGCACTTAGCCGGGCTGTGCACCAGGATGGGAGTGGACGCAGGGGACCCAGGTGAAGATCGTACAGTGTCGTGGGTCAACCCGGAGATGCTCGGCATCGGTCGAGGTAAGTATCGCGATTTGAGACTCGGACCTGATGTGCATGGCATCGTCGTCCTACCGGATGACGGGAACACCGTGTTCTTTCGCGCCAGTCAGCCGACCGTAACGGTTCTGTCCAGCGCGGACCATTTCGTCGGAGCTTTGGAGGAGGCTTCGTTGGAAAGCGACGCGGGCCGAAGCGGTTCACCGTCGATCCGGCGGGCCATTCGGATATTAAACCTCGCGGAGATGAACGAGGACCCGATCGCCAAAGTGGTACTGGCGGTTTCCACAGTCGAGGGCTTGGCGAACGATCCACCGTGGACGGCCGGGCAGAGCGAACTCATCGAACGTGCAGCCGGGTGGCTGGAGCAAGACCACAGCGACGGGGAAAAGGCTAAGCAGGTCATTAGTGCGATTCGCCAGGTACGAAGGGAGAGCATTCGCCAACGTGTAAAGAGGCTGCTGGAAGCGAATAACCTGTCGAGCGTGTGGGATGACTGGGACAAGCTCTATAAACGGCGTAGCTCTCTGTTCCACGGCCGGTCGGAAGCAGGCGGCGAGCGACAAGGCAGCCACTTGGAGAAGACCGAACTACACAGGCTCGGGCAGGAAGCGACCAAGTTGTGCGCAACAATCATCCTCTCGGTGGCTAAGCGAGAAGGGATCGCAGTCCCCGACCGCGCTAGGGTGCACTTCGGAGTCGAATAGTATTCGTCAGTACGCCTGAGACTCAGGCGGCAGAGAGGTTCTCCCGCTGGCACGCCATTGCCCCGGTTGACGTAATGACAGATTCTGCTACCCTGGCAAGCGAAACATCCCTGTTTGGCGGGCCTTTCGCCTCGCCCTGGGTCGGCACTTACAGGGATTCGGCCTCGAGGCGAAAGCCCTCATCGGGTAGCCACGTAAACCGTGGCATGCCGACCATAAGGAAGGAACCCATGGCGGATCGCGCAGGTTCACTGCCGCCTATAGAGCCCATAAAGTTTGTCCCAGTCAAAGGGAGCCCCGTGTTCGTGGGCCGCAGAGACAAGGCAGAGAGAATCCGTGAGGCGATCGTTGACCTCCAACTGGTAATCGATGGATGCACCGCCAAGCAGCCTTGTGCGTCCGGCGATGTAGTAGCGTCAGTTGCGCGGCATTGCTCCATGTTTCTGAGGAAGATGGTGGTCGGTGATGATCGGACCCGCCGCTTGCTGGACGACGAAACCTGTCGAACGGCTGGATTCGGATTCGACAGATTCCGGCGAATTTCAGGCGATCGGAGAATCCTGACCCTTGTCCCGGTGAACATCTCTGGTGGCGGCGTGAAAATCACGAAGCTGGACGAAGAGACCGGGGAGCCGGAGGCCGTTCATAACGTGCCCATGGGACCGCAGCGGCTTAGTATTGCCGTCGAGTGGCCGTTGCCCGGAATGGCGGACTGGTTCAGTCAACCGACGTCAGAAAACGCATGGGAGATGAGGCCGGAGGGGTTGTTCGAGTCACAGTCGAGCCCGAGCCCTGACTGCGATGCATGGCTCGGACAGCAATTGGTGAATTTCAACAACCGGGGGATTACCCTGAAGGATGTCATAAGGGTGATGGCTAACACAGAGGCGGCCCACTCCCCGCCGGTGCAGCGGCTAATGGTGCCGGCGGGCGACGAGGACAAAACCAGGTTCAGGGTTGTTAAGGATAGCGAAATTCACATCCTGAGTTACATCACGGTCTGCGGTGTGAGATACAGCCACGCGATAGTGATCGAGACTGCTATGTACCTGTACCGGAAACTGACTCGGAACAAGTTGATCAAGCAGGCCGAAGGCGCAGGGGAGATTCTGGTACTCGGCTTCGCGCCCAATGACGTGTTCTTGCCTAGCCAAAACTGGCTTCAATTTGATGACCGGGTTTCGTTCTGCCGCGCAGACTCTGGCTGATGGACTCCTTCGGGGGCGCGGAGCAATCCATATCACACAGAGTAAGGGCTCCGAGGTAATGGCACACACGGAGGCCATCCCGTTTGTGGGATAGCCTCCGGTCATAGGGGTCATCGCAAGGTTTGTACCTGAAATTACTCTAAGGGCGAATCTTTGGCGAACAATCGGACTGCGGAGCACTACGCCCGGTTGTTAGCCGAATTGAGGTGCTACGCAGCATGTCCCGAAAATGCTGTGGTCTATTTTGAGACTGCCCATAATTTGGAAACGAATAAAGAGACACTTCGAAAGCCCGGAACGACGGTGAAATAGCCGTCCTGAAGCCGTCTCTGAAACGAACCAGACTGTGTGAAAAGTCCAAGTCGTGGATCGCTGATCCGGCAACACCGAAGGGCAAGCACGATGACGGACCCGTGGCGACGCAGATCACTCGGGGCTGCCAGCCTTTTCGGTGGCGTGAGGTGTTGCTGTGACTGGGAAACGCGGGATGGAGGCGGATTGTTGCGCCAAAAACGGGCGGATTACCCGGTCAAACCGCTGCGACGGCAATCAAGGCGGGAATTCCTACGAGGTTGATTGCGCGGCGCATGTTGTAGGCCAAGGCGGTGAGGCTGAACTCCCCGCGGACATTGCCGAGTCGGCGCGTCAGGAACGCGCCTTGGCCCATCCACTGCTTGATCGAACCGAAGGGATGCTCGACCGACTCCCGGCGACGATCCATCACCTCGGGCCGGGCGGCGAGACGGTTCGCCATGCGCTCCATCGTTGCTTCGTTCTCGAAGCGCGTGATGCGCCGATAGGTGTTCTTGGTACATCGTTCGCGTAGACCGCAGCCTCTGCATGCGGCGCGGTTGGCGTAACTGACAAGATACGTGCCTGTGCGCGACTTACCGACGCTTCCGCGATACAACGGCACCAGGCGCTCACCAGCGGGGCACCGGTAGGTGTCCGTGGAGTCGTCGTATTGGAAATCGGACTTCGGAAAGTGGCCACTGCGTCTGGCCGTGCTCCGGTCGGGCTTCGGAACGTAGGGCGTGATCCCGGCGGCTTCGCAGTCCTCAATGTCTTCGATCTTGTAGTAGCCTCGGTCCGCGACCGCGTCGATCTCGTCGACAGCCAAGTTCTCCCGAGCCGCTGTGGCCGTCTCCGCGAGCAGACCGAGGTCCGAGACCTTGCTATGGACCTGCTGTTCGGCGATCAGGTTGTGCTCAGTGTCGACAGCGATCTGGACGTTGTAGCCGACTCCGACCCGTGTCCCGGAATGCATTGACCGGGAGTCCGGATCCGTAAGCGACAGCTGGGCTTCTGTATCGTCCAGCGTCTGCCGATGCCCCTCCAAGGTCTCCTTTCTCTTACGGATCGATGCGCTTCTCCTGAAGATCCGCCACGGCAGCCGCTCTGCCGCCGGAATCCGCGTCGGCCTCGTTCACCTGCGAGGTAGCGGTCGAGTCGGTCGTCGATACGCTGCAGGTCCGTCTTCAGCTTGGCCCGCGGAACGGTCCCGGTGGTTCACCGCCTTGATGCGCGTGTCCACGGCGATCAACTCCCGCCCTACAGGTCGAGTTCCCGGCACAACCGCACGAACCGCCGAAACACCGCCCGGAACGCATGCCGATTGTCGCGCCGGAAGTCGGCGATCCGAGCCCTGGACACCATCGCCTCGAGATGTTGGATGCGGGCTCCATCGACCAACGATTCAGCTACGTCATAAGGAGCGGCGATTGACGGCCCTTGCGAGGCGAGAACGCATCAAGCTCGGCGTAGTTATCGTGCAGGGCAATCTGGAAGCTTACCGGATTGTGAGAGCCGGGTCTTGCTGTGTTTGCACAACCGCACGGACGGCCCGGCCCGTGCGGTCGAGACCCTTCCTTCCAGAAGTAATTTCATCGAGGACGAGGTCACCGGCGACCGCCTCTGCGTTTTCGATCGTCCTGGCCTTAAGAGGGCGTCGAAAGCCTCAAGGTTTCATAGGCGGACAGCCCGCGCCGCTGTCGCCCCAGCGCTTCACCATTGATTGCGAAGCCCGCGCTTGAAGGAGGAACCGGTGGCAGCGCTCTGATGAACTCCTGGAGGGCCTGTTGCGAGCGTACTGGATCCGTTCGAGATCTGGACGGTTGGTTCGCGCTTGAATTGGTCGCCTTCCAAGTTGTCGGGCGATGAGTTGCCTGACGACACTGAGATGTTGGTGCGGGACACCATCAGCTCCGGCTAAACGATGTCGTTTGCGAAGCGCAGGAGTACCAGGCCGTGATCGCTCGACTACGTGATGCGCCACGCACCGTTTGTGGGCCGGGAGTTGCGTCGACTGGGCAGGCTACGTCCCGGCGAAGTGATGCGACCCGCTCCGCTGGCACCGGTCCAACACGCTCCTGGGGAGGGTCATCGTGAATCGTCGTCCGCACCGCGGCTCATGAGCCGCCATCCCGGCCCCGCACCCCGACCTCCGCCAACCGCTCTTTGCTCGAACGACCGGATGTCGGGTGCCTCGAGGCGAAGTGCGCGCCGTCGGCGCTGATCCTGCACGCGCACGTGCCGTCCGATCCCGCCGTGATGCACGCTTCGACCGGGCTGTTCCCCGACAGGTCGGCCGCGATTACAAGGAAGCCGTCCTCGCTCACCGGCACGCTGGCGATGCCGTCGCCGAAGGTCGAGCAGAAGAAGCGGACGATCGGCTCCGCGTGCCAGGCCGCCCACGGTGAAGCCCCGCGAATTATGGCTTCTCTGGATGCCGTCCAGGTCTCCCACGCTCAGGCGCTGTCGCTGACCCTTCGGTGGAGATGATCCCGCCGCAATAGGTGCAGGTTTGGGCTCGCTCGATCCGCTCCATGTAAGCCCGCTCCGTCGCGAAGTCACTTCGTGGAGGGTGTCTCAGTACCGGACTATCGTTCTCGATATCATCCACGCCAACGCATGCCCGGTGCCGGAGCGCACTCTTGCCTAATATTGTCCGAACTACCACACCGTCAAGCTGCATAGCCCTCCGAAACGCAAGTCACAGGCAACGACAGAAGTTTTCCGCAGGTTTTCCAGCCCCGCCCGCGGTCTGACTATTCATCTGTAACCTGGAGGTGGGTCCTTTTTACTCGATCGAGGCGGGCTCTTTTTTACGTTGTCAAAGCGAACGCTGCACGGCACTGATGTCGAGAGGTTTAATATCCGAGACATTGACCGTCGTACTCGCCATGGCAAGATCGTAGCTCGTCTGCATATTCATCCAGTAAAGGGGACTTGTCCTGAATACTTTCGCCAGTCGAAACGCCGTATCCGGTGTCATCGATGTCTGGCCCTTTACGATGCGCTCTATCCGCGTGCGCGGTACGCCCAATTCCTTTGCCAGGGCACCGGCGCTCATCTCAAGTGGCTTGAGGTACAGTTCATCCAAAACCTCACCCGGATGCATCGGAGCAAGAATTTCGGTCATTTCCATCGGTCCTCAGTGGTAATCCACAACCTCGACTTCATCCGGTCCACTATCGGTCCAGACAAAACAGATACGCCATTGCTTGTTTATCCGAACCGAATGGCAACCTTTGCGGTCCCGAGATAACTTCTCAAGATGATTGCCTGGCGGAAAGCGAAGATCTTCCAATTCAACTGCCGCATTCAACGCGGTCAGCATGGCATGGGTTCTTCGAAGCAAGTCTGCCTGAAACCCCTTTGGGGTTTGACCCGCAGCGATCTTTTCGGTCCGCTTATTCTTAAAACCACGTATCACACAAGTGATACGTATCACGCCATGATACGGCTGTCAACCTGTCTACAGCCTCATGACAAATTCCAGGTAGCGGAATTGGCGTGTGGTTCAGGAATCCGGGCAGGGAATGGCTGAACGAAACACCGTGTCTCTATCAAAGGGGGCCTTCCTTCGATTGCGGCCTGGGACCCGTACGAGCCGGGAGCGCTCTCGTTGAAAAGCTCGAGTTGGGTTGTGCTATTCTTTGGTTGCATCTTGGAACCGCATCCAAGGTGTCACTCCGTTTGCGCTGGCCGCGCCAAACGAAATGAGAAAGCCTCACGGTTTATTCCGTGGGGCTTTTTCTTTACCTTGCCATTGCATAACTCGCAGTGGACACACGCGGTCAATCACCCTCACCGTTGCCGCATGATATCGAGACTGAATTGTGCATCGGCGTGACCTTGCTCGGCAGCGAGCCGGTACCACTTCATGGCTTCGGCATCGTCTTCCGGCACGCCATCGCCTCTGGCGTACATGTCCCCGAGGTTGTATTGGGCATCGACATTCCCCTGCTCGGCAGCGAGTCGATACCATTTCACGGCTTCGGCCTTGTCTTCCGCCACGCCCGCACCGGTTTCGTACATGACCCCGAGGCTGTATTGGGCCTGAGCGTGTCCCTGCCTGGCCGCCTTGCGCCACCACTTGACGGCCTTTTTACTGTCTTGGGGCACGACCTCGCCGTCATCGTACATGTCACCCAGGCTGTATTGGGCACGGGCATTCCCCTGTGCGGCAGCGAGCCGGTACCACTTCATGGCTTCAGCTCTGTCTTCCGCCACGCCATCGCCGATTTCGTACATGAGACCGAGGTTGAATTGGGCGGGGGCAGTCCCCTGCTCGGCAGCGAGCCGGTACCAACGCACGGCTTCGGCCTTGTCTTCCGCCACGCCATCACCGTTGCCGTACATGACACCGAGGTTGTATTGGGAAGCGGCCTCCCCCTGCTCCGCTGCGAGCCGATACCATTTCACGGCTTCAGCCTTGTCTTCCAATAAAACGGACCGGGTTGTCCGGTCCCACGTAGTCGTCCACAGCATCGGGCAGAAGTAGAAGTTGGGAACGATCTTCACCGGTGATATGTGCCATGACACATTTTACCAACCCCCATGGGGGGACCCGAAGCCAGTTCACCGACTCCCGCCCGGCTGTCGCCGACTTTTCACACAGTCTGGACCGTTTCTGTGACGCCTGAGAACGGAGCGAAATCCGTGCCGTGGGCGGTCTCACAATCGGTATCTTAAACTACGACTCGGAAACCTTTGGCTCCAATCGGAAGAGACATCAGTGTCGGCATCTATTTTCTCAGAGACTGAGTTGGCTCGGTTGGCGAGCTTTCCCGAGGAAATCCCGAGCGATGACCTGATCATCGCTTCCCGAAAGATTGAATTCAGGAGGAACGCCCCTTTCACGATCCCCGCATCGGGCATGTCCGGGTGCTTCGACGAGAAACCGGAACGCCAACTCGATCAGGTCCAGGTGGGCCGGCTCTTTACTGAGAAGGCTTTGGGCAAAGACGCGCTACGTGCCGAACAGAAAGGTTGCTGCCTTCGCCCGCGAAACCGCTACAGTGCTGGCCCACATCGCCGGTACATCCGATTGGTTGGCTCTAGCGGCTTTCGTGACAGTTGTGCGGCTTCCGCTATACTGGAGAATGAGGCTTGAATTTCTAACTTTACAACTATGTAACAAAGGGGCAGCCGCCATGCCAATCGTCAAAGTAAAGGGCAAATACCAAGTGACACTGCCGTCCTCAGTACGCGATCAGGTGGGTATTGCTGTTGGCGATATCCTTGAGGCCACGGTGGAGAAGGGGAGAATAACACTCACACCGAAGAGCATTGTCGATCGCGAGATTGCCAGGGGTCTCGAAGACTTCAAGAAGGGTCGCTCCATCGGTCCGTTCGAGACTGCTGATGTCGCCGCCAAGGCCCTTCGCCGGACGACCAAACACGGCCGGTAAGTGAGGGTTGCATTTTCAAATCGTTCTGTCCGCCAGTACAGAAAGCTTCCGGCGGCCGTTCAGGCGCGTTTCGACAAACAACTCGGTTTTCTTCTTTTAAACCTCCAGCATCCCTCGCTCCGATCCAAGAAATACGATGAGGCTGCCAATATATGGCAGGCTCGCGTCAATGACCATTACCGCTTCTATTTCCAGATCCACGGCGATACATATCGCGTTTTGAGCATAACTGGACATCCCAAATAGCTCCACGGATCGTTTCGCTCATCGAACCGGCGGTTTGATTATGTTGAGTTGACCCCGAGCTGCATGCCCGTGAATAGCAGGAGCTCATCGAGGACCTCGAAGGGCTGCTGCTTCGGGAAGCGGTTGAGTAGGCGCACAAAGCCGACTTGGTAAGCGAAGCCGAGCTGGTTGTGCGCGCGACGGCAGCCCTGAACCTCCGCAAGATCAACCGCGTCGAGAGTCGCCCGTTGGGCGAGGTAGTGACGGCTGAATGTCATCGGGGGGGCGACCGTCGTAAAACCGGTCCAGACTGTGTGAAAAGTCCAAGTCGTGGATCGCTGATCCGGCAACACCGAAGGGCAAGCACGATGACGGACCCGTGGCGACGCAGATCACTCGGGGCTGCCAGCCTTTTCGGTGGCGTGAGGTGTTGCTGTGACTGGGAAACGCGGGATGGAGGCGGATTGTTGCGCCAAAAACGGGCGGATTACCCGGTCAAACCGCTGCGACGGCAATCAAGGCGGGAATTCCTACGAGGTTGATTGCGCGGCGCATGTTGTAGGCCAAGGCGGTGAGGCTGAACTCCCCGCGGACATTGCCGAGTCGGCGCGTCAGGAACGCGCCTTGGCCCATCCACTGCTTGATCGAACCGAAGGGATGCTCGACCGACTCCCGGCGACGATCCATCACCTCGGGCCGGGCGGCGAGACGGTTCGCCATGCGCTCCATCGTTGCTTCGTTCTCGAAGCGCGTGATGCGCCGATAGGTGTTCTTGGTACATCGTTCGCGTAGACCGCAGCCTCTGCATGCGGCGCGGTTGGCGTAACTGACAAGATACGTGCCTGTGCGCGACTTACCGACGCTTCCGCGATACAACGGCACCAGGCGCTCACCAGCGGGGCACCGGTAGGTGTCCGTGGAGTCGTCGTATTGGAAATCGGACTTCGGAAAGTGGCCACTGCGTCTGGCCGTGCTCCGGTCGGGCTTCGGAACGTAGGGCGTGATCCCGGCGGCTTCGCAGTCCTCAATGTCTTCGATCTTGTAGTAGCCTCGGTCCGCGACCGCGTCGATCTCGTCGACAGCCAAGTTCTCCCGAGCCGCTGTGGCCGTCTCCGCGAGCAGACCGAGGTCCGAGACCTTGCTATGGACCTGCTGTTCGGCGATCAGGTTGTGCTCAGTGTCGACAGCGATCTGGACGTTGTAGCCGACTCCGACCCGTGTCCCGGAATGCATTGACCGGGAGTCCGGATCCGTAAGCGACAGCTGGGCTTCTCCGGTATCGTCCAGCGTCTGCCGATGCCCCTCCAAGGTCTCCTTTCTCTTACGGATCGATGCGATCTTCTCCTGAAGATCCGCCACGGCAGCCGCTCTGCCGCCGGCATCATCCGCGTCGGCCTCGTTCACCTGGTCGAGGTAGCGGTCGAGTCGGTCGTCGATACGCTGCAGGTCCGTCTTCAGCTTGGCCCGCGTGAAGTTGCGGTCCCGGTGGTTCACCGCCTTGATGCGCGTGCCGTCCACGGCGATCAACTCCCGCCCGTACAGGTCGAGTTCCCGGCACAACCGCACGAACCGCCGAAACACCGCCCGGAACGCATGCCGATTGTCGCGCCGGAAGTCGGCGATCGTCTTGAAGTCGGGCTTCAGCTGGCGTAGCAGCCAGATCGCCTCGAGGTTGCGATGCGTCTCTGTCTCCAGCCTGCGGCTCGACCGAATACGATTCAGATACCCGTAGATATACAGCTTCAGCAGATCCGCGGGATCGTAGCCTGGACGGCCCTTGTCGTTGGGCCGAACGCGCTGGAATCCAGCCGCCTCAAGGTCGAGACCGTCGACGAATGCATCAATGAAACGGACCGGGTTGTCCGGTCCCACGTAGTCGTCCACAGTATCGGGCAGAAGCAGAAGCTGGGAACGGTCTTCACCGGTGATATGTGCCATGACACATTTTACCAACCGCCATGGGGAACCTGATGCCAGTTCACCGACTCCCGCCCGGCTGTCGCCGACTTTTCACACAGTCTGGTTCGGTTTCGCGACAGGTAACGGGGAAGGCTCACGACGCAGGATCTGGACGCTGATCGCGTTGCAAAACCCTGTCGCACAAGTCATTGTTGCAATTCTACGGGGTCGCGGCCTTTCTGCGACACCCAGACAAGGGGGGGGGGGGATGATGCGCATTGGGTATGCACGGGTCTCCACCCAAGACCAGACGCTGCAACTCCAGCACGACGCGCTCACCGACGGTGGCTGCGAGAAGCTCTCCGGCACCCGCACGACTCTCCCGGCGAAAGAGAGAAACTCCTCGCGTTCGCGCGCAAGGGCGATGTCGTCGTGGTGTGGAAACTCGATCGCCTTGGGCGCTCCCTCCGCGATCTGATTGATGTGGTGAACTCGCTCCAGGACCGCGGGGTCGGATTACGGTCTCTCCAGGAAGCCATCGACACGACAACACCCGCCGGCAAGCTCACGTTTCACATCTTTGCCGCACTTGCCGAGTTCGAGCGCGACATGATCCGTGAGCGCACCCGTGCCGGCCTCGTCGCCGCCCACAAGCGGGGCGTGGTCATCGGACGGCCGCGAGCACTCACGCCTGAGCAGATCCTCATGGCCAAGGCGATGACGGCCGACCCCGCCATCTCAACACGGCAGGTGGCGGAGCAGTTTGGTATCCACCGCTCGACGCTCTATCGGCACCTCAACGCGCGTCAGAAACGCTCCGCTTAGCGTGCAAAATTACACCAATCTGCCTGATACCCTGATACAGCCGATCCGTCTAAGACGATGACTGAAGAGAAGCAACGGCCGAAGGATCTGGAGCGAGAGGATGGGGATCATCCTTGAAGCGTACGCTTTTCTCCATTTCGCGCGAGGTACCCCTTCTTCGACATCGTGACTAGAACCCAAAAAAGATCCCAACGCTGGCCTCGAGAACGTTCAAAGTGTCATTCTCGATACCGCGTATGGAGTAGATGCGGACATCGAAGCGCAGGCCAGCAGGTGGCATCACCTCCAAATTCAACCCGCCTCCATAGTTGTAGCTGAACTTCGTTCCGAAACCGCCAAGCCCGCTGCCTCCCGCACGAATGAGACCCGCACCGGCCGTTGCGTAGGGCCGGAATAGAGGTGCTGGGAATTCCACCCGCAGATTCGTACTGAAGAGAAAGGCGTTGCCGTCGCTGTCAATGAAATTCGGACTGTATGCGGCGGTGTACTCTAATCCCAGGGGCGCAGCAGTAGGATAGAGCCGCACTCCGAAGATTCCAAAGTCCTTAGGGTCGATCTGAAAACCTGAAAGATCACCCGGGGAGCTCAGAGAAGGCACGCCGATGGCCTCGCCCACACCGCCCACACCTGAACGCAGTGTGAGGGTGCCCGGATGCTGGAAGCCACCAAATACCGTCATGTCTTGAGCATGGAGCGTACCGGCAAAAACCATCCACCCCGCAGTCAGAAATCCGAGTAAGTATTTCATTAGAAAACTATCAGCAGTTCCATGCCGGAGTCCAAACTCCCTTCGCCGCTACTCCTCTTCCGCCCAAACTGGCAGATTATGGCCCAGCGCACAATTCCAAGTGTGCTATCAAACATTGTAAGGGCAAGGTCTTTCAAGGTGCTGTCAAGTTAAGCAGGATCTGTACTGCTCCTGATTTCTTGGACAGATAAGACACACCATAATCGAGATGGTTCACTTGATCGGCAAGGGTGAAGTGGCGCCGCGAGCGGCGCCGCGACACATCGGTCCGGCAGAGAATGATCCCTGTGGAACCGTCTCATAAAACGTTCGTTATTCTAGACACCTGGCCATGATCTTTCCGTCTCGAAGTCAATTGGCAAGCAAGCAGATCACACGGAAGGGGCGAGCGGAGGCTGTCACCAAGGAAGGCCTTGCCGCAACCCTGCTCCCAGCACGTCAGCCCGATCGAATGGGACCACGTCATCCTCTACGGCCAGTACGTCCTCGATCGCGCCCTGGTCCGCTAAGGAACGGGTCCTTATGTTGTATTTCAACGTGCGCCGTGAGAAGGCGCCAATCCTCAGCGGGTGCGAATCCCGCCCGGCAACTGTCGCTCCAGTCGGTAGCAATCGGAGCGGATGGTGGAGGTAACAACATCGTCTGAAGCACTCCGATGACAAAGGGCCGCCTCGGGCGGCTCAGCGACCACACAGGCCACAACGCGAGTAAACGCCGAGCAGGCCTCGTATGTGGACGCCCCCCTGGTTGGCAAGCCTGACTTCGAACCGAGGATCGGTGGCATTCAGGTCAGGTACGGTCGTATGTGCGGCCTCTTGATGCGGCACTTGCTGGCCGCGGGCCCGTATGGTGTTCGTGAGATCGGATCCAAATCGAAACGACGGGCTCGATGGCCCTTCGAGGCCTACTGGGTTTTCCGATCCCGTCTTGTCGACCGTTTGCCCCTACCTTGTCCGACGTCCTGCTTGCACTCTCCAGTTGGAACCTCCGTGGCCCGTGTCCATCCGCCCAGGCGGCCAGCCGAACGATTTCCTCTCTCTTCTCCGCGTTTCTGATCTCGCCGACCCTTCTTCGCTCCACTGATCTGACTCGCAACCCTACGCTGCAGCCGCAACGGCCTTTGTCATTCCCCGTGCCCTGTAGCTCTCCTCCTTCACCGTCATGGCCCAGATGATGCGTGCCATCCTGTTGGCCAGAGCCACCGCAACCACCTTCCTCGGCTTTTCGTCCAGCATCCGGCCAAGCCAGGGATCGGTGACCTTCCTCCGCCGGATGGCACTCGAGATGACCGCCGTCGCCCCCAGGTACAGGAGCCTCCGGATGTCGCGCTGTCCCATCTTTGTGATCCCTCCCAGCCGTTGGCGGCCACCCGTCGAGGATTCACGCGGCGTGATCCCGACCCATGCCGCAAAGTCACGTCCATTACGGAAGCTCTCCATCGGTGGCGCGAACGCGTGCACCGCCATTGCCGTGAGCTCTCCCACCCCTGGAATCGTCATCAGGCGCCCGAGCGCCTCATCTTCCCTCACGATGCGACGGATCTCCCGGTCCAGCTCATCGATCTCCGCATCCAGATCGTGGGTCCGCTCGATGAGGCGGCGTATGGCGGGAGGCACCAGCGCCGGGAAACACTCTTCACGCTCCGCGAACACCTCCTCCAGCCTCCCGACGTTGTGGGTCCCAAGCGGAGCGACGAGTCCAAACTCCGCGAGATGACCCCGCAGCGCGTTGATCGTCTGTGTCCGCTGGCGCACCAGCAGTGCCCGGGCCCGGAACACCACCGATCGTGCCTGCTCCTCCTCGGTCTTCACGGCCACGAACCGCATCGTCGGCCGCTGGGCCGCCTCGACGATCGCTCCCGCGTCGTTGGCGTCATTCTTCTGCCTCTTGACGTACGGCTTCACATACATCGGGGGAATCAGGCGGACCTCGTGACCGATCTCCTGGATCATCCGCCCCCAATGATGGGCGCTGCCGCACACTTCCATCACGACCCGGCAGACAGGCTGCTTGGCGAGGAACTCGAGTAGCTTCGGGCGCGTGAGCTGCCTGCGCAGCACAGGCTCACCGCTTGCCGTGGCTCCATGCAGTTGGAAGTACCTCTTTGAAATGTCGATGCCGATGATGGTGATCACCTTGCCCATGTATCCCTCCCTCTATCGTGTTCTGAACGCACCCCTTGTGCGTTCTGCTGACCCGGCCCATTCTGCCGCCGGGGAGCGGGGGCGTCCACTCCATCGAAACGCACAATGCGGAAGCCGACCCGCCGTTGAAACGGGGAAGGCTGCCAGCGGTCGGGAAGCGAGCGACGCGAGCACCGACTGGTTCCGCCGGGGTATTGGGCGGTGGCATGTATGGAAGAGGGGATTGGACGCAACACGGGAAGCCCTGCCGGTGGCGTGGCACGCGCCAACCGACAGCCCGCGAGGGTCAGGTTGGGCCGACAGGGTGGCGGAGAGGTCCGCAGTACCAAGAAAGCCGGGTAATGCCGCGTGGAGGGAAGGGACCTCAGTTCGAGAGCAGCGCATGACGGAGGAAGGGCCATGAGGACTGGCGAGAGCCTAACAGCCTCGGAGAGAGTTCAGCGACTCCAGACGGCGCTACATGTAGAAAGCGAAGGAAGCCCTGGGCTTCCGGTTCTACTCTCTGAGCGACAAGGTGTGGCGCGACGACGTGCTCGCAGTCGCCTGGCAGGCCGTGCGACGCAACGGCGGCGCGACACGGGGTGGACGGCGAGACGGTCGCGGACATCGATGCGTTCGAGGTGGACCGGTGGCTGGGAGCACTGGCGCGGGACCTGAAGGAAGGGACCTATCGGCCGCATGCGGTTCGGCAGGTTCTCATCCCGAAGAAGCAACGAGGGAAGTTCCGGCCGTTGGGCATTCCGTGTCTCCGGGATCGGGTGGTGCAGACGGCGGCGATGCTGGTGTTATCGCCGATCTTCGAAGCCGACCTGCAACCGGAGCAGTATGCGTACCGGCCGGGCCGAGACGCGCATGACGCAGTCAGGCGCGTGCATCGGCTGCTGACGACGGGCCACCGGGAGGTGGTGGACGCCGACCTGTCGGACTACTTCGGCCAGATTCCGCACGCGGACCTGATGAAGTCCATCGCCCGGCGTGTGAGCGACGGGCGGCTGTTGGGCTGGGTCAAGGCGTGGCTGGAGATGGCGGTGGAAGAGGACGACGGGCGCGGCGGTCGCCGCCGCACGAACCGGGCGCGTCACGAGCGGAAGGGGACCCCGCAAGGGTCTCCGATCTCGCCGCTGTTCAGCAACATCTACATGCGGCGCTTCATTCTGGGCTGGAAGGTGCTGGGCTACGCCCGGCACTTCAAGGCGGAAATCGTCAACTACGCGGATGACTGTGCGCCACGACGGTGCGTAGAGGAGGCGGTCATGTAGACGCCGAATCGACACAGCCTTGCTGCACGAGAGATGAGGGCGGGCCCCTCGGACTCGGGGTGCAGGCCCAGGGTCCAAACCGCCGGATGCTGCTCGGACCAAACGGCCGGGGTGGTGAGCGAGACGGAAAAGGCGGGACAAACCCGTCAGGTGAGCGATGGGAAGACGAACGTGAGTGAACCGCTGATGACGTGTCGAAAGCGTAGGGACGCCATCGAAACCAAGCTCCAGTCGTTGGCCTGGGATGAAGCTCGGGAGGAGCCTGTTGACTGCCCGAGCGGTGGCCGGCATGAAGGCGGCGTGAGCCCATTGCAGGCTCTTGTGCGGAACGTGGGAACCTATCGCCTCGATGTTAAGGGAGAAATCCAAGTGGAGGACCCACAAGGATGAGAATACCGATGCGAGGCGAAGGGGCGGATGGGCTTGTAGGAGCGAAGAAGCCTGGTAATGCGGGTGGAGCAAAGGGGCCCAACTCTCTGGCCAAGGACGCCGGTCAACCAGCGATGGGAGGAGCCGGTGTCTGAGGCAAAGCCTTATGTGATTCCAAAGCAACTTGTCTGGGAATCGTACCAGCGGGTGAAGGCGAACCGCGGTGCAGCGGGCGTGGACGGTGAGTCGCTGGCGGCGTTGGAGAAGGACCTGAAGGGGAATCTCTACAAGGTCTGGAACCGGATGTCGTCGGGCTCGTACTTCCCGCCGCCCGTGCGGCTCGTTGAGATACCGAAGGATAACGGCGGCAAGCGCCCACTCGGTATTCCCACTGTTGCCGACAGAGTGGCGCAAACGGTCGTGAAGATGGTGTTCGAGCCCTTGGTGGAGCCGGTATTCCACGAGGACTCGTACGGCTATCGCCCCGGCCGGTCTGCGCTCGATGCGGTGGGAGTGGCGAGGAAGCGCTGCTGGGGCGCGGATTGGGTCATCGACCTGGACATCAAAGCCTTCTTTGATTCCATCCCGCATGACCTCATTGAGCGCGCCGTGGCCCACCACACTGACCTTCCGTGGGTCCGTCTGTACGTTGCGCGGTGGCTTCGTGTCGCTGTGCAGCGGCCAGACGGGATCCTGGAGGAGCGGACGACGGGCACGCCGCAAGGCGGAGTCGTCAGTCCGCTGCTGGCCAACCTGTTGCTGCACTACGCGTTCGACCTCTGGATGCAAAGGACCTTTCCGAGCGTCCAGTTCGAGCGGTATGCGGACGATGCCATCGTCCATTGCAGGAGCGAACGGCAGGCGCGAGCAGTATTGGAGGCCATTCGGGGTCGGTTCGAGCAGTGCGGTTTGGAGCTTCATCCTGTGAAGACCCGTATCGTTTACTGCAAGGACGACGACCGGCCTGGGGACTACGAACACGTCAAGTTCGACTTCCTCGGGTACACCTTCCAACCTCGGCGGGCGAAGAATCGCTGTTGGAAATTCTTCGTGAGCTTCCTACCGGCGATCAGCGCCAAGGCCGCCAAGAAGATCCGGGCCACCATCCGCGAATGGCGGATGGCGTCCACCAGGAACAACCAGCGTCTGGAGGACTTGGCACGGCTCATCAACCCGTCGGTACGTGGCTGGATGAACTACTACGGACGGTTCTACCGGTCGAAGTGTGTTCAGGTCCTTCGCCATCTCAACGAGGCCCTCGCGGCATGGGCGCGATGGAAATACAAGCGGTTTCGGCGACGTGAGCGTGCGTCGATGCACTGGCTGGGGCGCATCGCGCGACGGGACAGGCAGCTGTTTGTCCTGTGGCAACTCGGCATCGTACCCGAGGCTGGAGAGTAGGAGCCGGATGAGGCGAGAGTTTCACGTCCGGTTCTGGGAGGGCCCGGGGGGGAAGTTCCCCCGGGCTACTCGACGTGTGCCACGAGCACTGACGGGCGCAAGTCGGGTCAGTGCGCAACTGTTTCACTGATGAGGGAGGGCCCCTCGGAGCCGGCGTGCAGGAGCCGGCTTCAAACCACCTTCGGTGGCTGTGGTTAAAAGCCATGGTCGTGAGCGCAGAAGGAAAAGGCCCGGGAAGAACCGGGTCAGGTGGCTGGCAAGAAGAGGACCGCAAGGGAATCACTGATGACGTGTCGAAAGCGTAGGGACGATGTCAGAACCGTGGGGAGTCATTACCGCGGGATCAGTTCAGACGAGAATCTGCTTACGGGCTGAGCGGCATCCGGCATAAAGGTGGCCTGAGCTTGTCGAGAGGCGGTGAAACGGAACGTGGGAACCTGAGATTCCGATGCTAACGGAGACGCCACAAGTGGAAGAACCACGAGGGCCAGAGTACGAACCATCCTGGCTCGCGGAGTCTCAGGGGCGGAATGGCCCGTAGTGCGTGCCTGGCAGCACGCGTTTCCGGCGGGTTAAAGTCCCGCTCGGCCCGAGGCCACGGGTCGATATCCAACAAGTGGGGGTAATGCCTCACTGGCCGGAGTGTAGGCAGGTATGGCAAATGCCTAAACGGGCACGAAGGCGAAAGCCGGACACGGACAAGGCAAAGCTGGAGCCACCTACGGAAACTTTGGAGGGCAGGGCGCCCACCGCGAGGTGGGGTCTGAAGGGCATGAGGAGAACCACCGGGTCGTAATCGACGGGAGCCATCCCGAGGATGAACCGGTCGGCCAAAGATGGGGAATGGTCGAGCCCGCACTATTGGGGCGAAGGCGCATTGGTTCCACCCCATCGCACCAAGGTGTGTGCGGGCGACACGGTGGGGAAGAGACGCGAGTGACCCAGGGAGGCCTGGTATCGTCCGAGCGGAAGGTAAGGTCGAGATGATGTGGCACCCAAGGCAGACGAAAGGGCGGGCAACCGAGAAGACAAACATCGACCTAGAGCCCTGCGCGGTAGGTGCGGATATAAGCGAGAGCGAAATTCCGGCCGACGCGGTGTCAGGAATCGGATCGGGGAATAGTGCGTGCCTGGCAGCACGCGTTTCCGGCGGGTTAAAGTCCCGCTCGGCCCGAGGCCACGGGTCGATATCCAACAAGTGGGGGTAATGCCTCACTGGCCGAAGTGTAGACAGGTAGTGCAGATGCCTAAACGGGCACGAAGGCGAAAGCCGGATACGGCCAAGGCAAAGCTGGAGCCAGCTACGGAAACTTTGGAGGGCAGGGCGCCCACCGCGAGGTGGGGTCTGAAGGGCATGAGGAGAACCACCGGGTCGTAATCGACGGGAGCCATCCCGAGGATGAACCGGTCGGCCAAAGATGGGGAATGGTCGAGCCCGCACTATTGGGGCGAAGGCGCATTGGTTCCACCCCATCGCACCAAGGTGTGTGCGGGCGACACGGTGGAGAAGAGACGCGAGTGACCCAGGGAGGCCTGGTATCGTCCGAGCGGAAGGTAAGGTCGAGATGATGTGGCACCCGCAGACGAAAGGGCGGGCAACCGAGAAGACAAACATCGACCTAGAGCCCTGCGCGGTAGGTGCGGATATAAGCGAGAGCGAAATTCCGGCCGACGCGGTGTCAGGAATCGGATCGGGGAATAGTACTCAGGAACGAGACGGCAAACATAAGGTCTCGGATCGTTGCTTCGAGCAGCGGCGCTGGCGGGTCCAAAAGGCCCGTTGGAGGGGGAAGTCCCCGTACTCAGTCGTGAATGTGCGAGCGATGGGAAACGCGGAGATATCGTGGAATTGGATAGTTCCCTTAGCGAAAGACCCAAACGCGGTACGAACGAAGCCGCCACCTGCCGCCACACAGCGAATTCCGAACGAGGAGCAACTGAGGAAAGCGGCTTGCGGGAAAACCGCACGAGCCGTTTGATTGAGCGGACGGTGGAAGGGCCGATCGGCCCGACCACTTTCGACTCTACACTCCGAGGTCGGGAGAGCCGATCACATGGGGAAGCGGCCAGCAGAAGTGGACTCGTTCTTGGGAAACATGAGCTCCATGCAACGGGAGGATACGGTCCTCTATGCAACGAGAGGAACAACCAGTCATGGAAACGAAACTGGAACGAATAGCGGCGAAAGCTCGGAGTGAGCCAAAGCTCCGGTTCACGTCACTGGCGCATCATGTCACCCGAGAGCGTGTGTGGAAGAACCTGTGTCAAGTGCCCCGCAACACGGCTCCCGGATGTGATGGTCAGAGGGTACCGGAGGCGAAGGAGGAATTCGGAGTCTGGGTGGAGCCAATGCTCCAGTCTGTTCACCAGAAGGGATATCGCGCTCCGCCGATTCGGCGGGTGTATATCCCCAAGCCCGGCAAGCAGGAGAAACGTCCCCTGGGCGTGCCCTGTGTTCAAGATCGGGCCCTTCAGCGCAGCGTGGCCGAGGTATTGGTCGCCATCTACGAGCAGGACTTCTTGCCCTGTTCCTTTGGTGGCCGGCCTGGGCTGGGCGCCCACAATGCACTGGCAACCCTCCATGAGGTGATTTCCGGATGCAAGGTGAGTTGGGTGTTGGAGGCGGACTTGAAGAACTTTTTCGGGAGTTTAGACCATGGATGGCTACTCCGCTTTGTGGAGCATCGAGTCGGAGATCCGCGGATCATCAGTCTGATACGACGATGGTTAAAGGCGGGCGTTTTCGAAGACGGGGAATTGCATTCGAACGAAGAGGGAACCCCGCAAGGTGGGTCGATCAGCGTTCTGCTGAGCAATCTGTACCTGCATTATGTGCTTGACCTGTGGTTTGACCGGATGGTCCGGCCACGCCTGAAGGGTGAAGCGTATCTGGTGCGGTACATCGACGACTTTGTCGTGTGTTTCCAATATCGGGACGATGCGCTTCGTTTCCAGAACGTTCTGCGCAAGCGACTGGGAAAGTTTGGACTGGTTCCGGAGCCGACCAAGACGAAGCTCGTCGAATTCGGCCGCTATGCCCAGCGCGATGTCGTCCGGCGCGGGAGAAAACGTCCAGAGACGATCTATTTTCTGGGCATGACCCTGTACTGTACGCGTAATCGCAAAGGCAATTTTAGAGTGGGACTGCGAACAGAGAAGTCTCGACTTCGACGCAGTCTGGCTCATCTACGCGGCGTGATGAGGCGAATGCGTCACTTGCCGGTCCGGGAGCAAGTGCACAATCTGAACCGAGTCTTGCGCGGGCACTACGCCTACTATGGCATTGCCGGGAACCTCCGGGCTCTGCAGCACGTCGCTCGGGCCGTGGAACGTTACTGGCGCCAAATGCTCAGCAGTCGTAGTCGTGCAGGCTTCGTCCGGTGGGAAGTATTCAACCGGATTCAGCTGCACTTTCCGTTACAGCGTCCCAAGTTGGCTCTCCGCTATCGGGAGTTCCAGTCTCTCGCTGTGCTGTAAATCCAATTCTGAAGAGCGCAGTGCGGGAAATCCGCACGCTGCGTTCTGTGGGAGCCGGAGGCGGGCAACTGCCTCCGGCCACCCGGTGCGACTGGAAACGAAGCCACGGCGAGGAGTGAGGCACCGGAATCGGCGAAAGCCACCGGCAACAGCTACCCCCTTTGCCTACCGCCACCGCGCCAGTCGTCGACTCTACAACGGATGGGTTGAAGTTCTGGGTACAGGGCGCGTTACAGGTTTTCTCGCATACTCGGAATCCAATGCCGGCGGTGTTGCCGTCGTTCCGGTCCAGAATCAACCCGGCCCGCGACTCCTATTCGGGCACATCGCTGCGCGCGTTCCATGGTCGACCGGTATAGCGGTCCTGAACGCGACAGCGACGGACACAGTCGTCGAGTTTTTTGCCATCACACCCGGCGGCGCCTTGATGGGCGGTCCCGAAGAGTCACCGCTTGCCCGCGTCGAACTTCCCTCAGGAACCAAAATTGCCAAGCTCATCAATGAATTGATACCGAACACAGAGGGCCTAGTGGCGGACGGGGGCTTCGTCTATGCCCGAACGACGAATGATGTCGAGATCTATGGAATCGAACTGTTTTTCCTCCGCAACCTCTTTGTCTTCTCCAACGTGTCTGCGGACATCAGCATTCCGTTCGAACCGCCCGTAAGAAACCTCCCGATGCCGATGGACGGGACGTTGACGCCGGGCGACCTGCTGGCGGGGACGATCGACGCGCCGGGCGAGGTCGACGTGGTGACCCTGGCTGGGCAGACCAACGACAGAATCGTGTTGACGTTGGTCGAGACGACGGACTGGGGCGGCTTCCTCGGGGCGAATGATGTGCAGGCGACGCTGTTTGCGCCGAGCGGCGCCGAGCTCGAGGTGTTCGATTCGGACAGCCAGCAGCAGTTCACGCTCGCGGAGACGGGCGTCTACGTCATCCAGGTGAATGCGAACAACCTGGTCAGCACGGGGTCGTACACGCTGGGGCTGGAGCGGCTCGACCCGGTGGGGCCGCTCGACGGGACCTTGACGCCGGGCGACCTGCTGGCGGGGGCGATCGACGCGCCGGGCGAGGTCGACGTGGTGACCCTGGCTGGGCAGACCAACGACAGAATCGTGTTGACGTTGGTCGAGACGACGGACTGGGGCGGCTTCCTCGGGACGAATGATGCGCAGGCGACGCTGTTTGCGCCGAGCGGCGCCGAGCTCGAGGTGTTCGAATCGGACAGCCAGCAGCAGTTCACGCTCGCGGAGACGGGCGTCTACGTCATCCAGGTGAATGCGAACAACCTGGTCAGCGCCGGGTCGTACACCCTGGGCCTGGAGCGGCTCCACCCGTTGGGGCCGCTTGACGGGACGTTGACGCCGGGCAACCTGCTGGCGGGGGCGATCGACGCGCCGGGCAAGGTCGACGTGGTGACCCTGGCTGGGCAGACCAACGACAGAATCGTGTTGACGTTGGTCGAGACGACGAACTGGGGCGGCTCCTTCGGGGCGAATGATGTGCAGGTGACGCTGTTTGCGCCGAGCGGTGCCGAGCTGGGGGTGTTCGATTCGGACAGCCAGCAGCAGTTCACGCTCGCGGAGTCAGGCGTCTACGTCATCCAGGTGAACGCGAACAACCTGGTCAGCATCGGGTCGTACGCCGTGGGGCTGGAGCGGCTCCACCCGGTGGGGCCGCTGGACGGGACGTTGACGGTGGGCGACCTGCTGGCGGGGGCGATCGACGCGCCGGGCGAGGTCGACGTGGTGACCCTGACTGGGCAGACCAACGACATAATCGTGGTGACGTTGGTCGAGACAGGGGCGAATGATGTGCATGCGAGGCTGATTGCGCCGAGCGGCGCGGAGCTCGGGGTGTTCGCGGACGTCGGGCAGCAGTTCACGCTCGGGGAGACGGGCGTCTACATCATCCAGGTGAGCACGAACGACCTGATCAGCACGGGGTCGTACACCCTGGGGCTGGAGCGGCTCGACGCGGCCTGTAGCGCAAGCCGGCCTTGCTTTACCGACGTGACCGCGCAGGCCGGCCTCCTTCAAGGCCCGCCGCCGGATGGCCTGCCGTTCGCCCAGGTGACCGACGTCATGACCGGAGCCGCCGCCGCCGGGGACATTGATAATGACGGCAACGTAGATTTGTATGTATCCCGAATCGATGCCCTCGATTCACTCTATCGAAACAAAGGCGATGGAACGTTCGAGGACATTGCGACCGCTTCCGGTATCAATCGCGGCAGCAATTCCAACGGGGCCGCCTTCGGCGACATCGACAACGATGGCGACCTGGACTTATACGTAACCGCCGTGTCGTCCGCCGAACGAGGCACCCAAACTAGATTCTATTTGTATGTCAATGACGGCCGTGGCAATTTCAGTGAAGAAGCGATTAGTCGCGGTGCGGCGATTGCAGGCGCCGATGCACATCAGGGCTGGAGCGTGGCGTTCGGGGACTACGACAGTGACGGATACTTGGACATCCACGTCTGCGAATGGCGACTGGACTCCTTGAATTCCAGCGCTGCGCTGTCCAATTCGAGGCTTCTGCGGAACCTCGGCAGCGCTAATCCCGGAGCGTTTGAGGACGTCACAGTAGAGGCAGGTGTCGCTCTCGACGCGGTCCAGGGCAAGTTGCGCGATCCGCAAAGAGGAACGTTCAGTTTCAGCTCAAACATCGTCGACATGGACGGCGACAGCCATCCAGACCTGATTATCGCGGCAGATTTCGGCGAGAGCCGCCTGTTCTGGAACAACGGGGACGGAACATTCACGGACGGCACCGCAGCCGCGGGAGTCGGTCTCGATGAGAACGGCATGGGCTCGGCCGTCGGCGATATCAACGGTGATGGTCTCCTGGATTGGTTTGTCACGTCGATCTCAGGAGGCCTTTTACCTCCGTACACCGGTAACTTCATGTACCTCAACAACGGCGATCGGACCTTCACTGACTATACCGAGGCGGCCGGCGTGCGGGACGGGTTCTGGGGATGGGGCGCGACTTTCCTGGACTATGACAACGACGGCGACCTGGATCTGACGATGGTGAACGGGTTTCCGAACTCTGTGTTCAGCCTGATCTCGTGTTGCAATCCGATGCGGTTTTGGGAAAACGATGGGTCGGGACACTTCACGGAGATATCTCTGTCGGTAGGACTGCTTGATGCGCGACAGGGCAAGGGTATTTTGAGCTTCGATTACGACAACGACGGTGACCTTGATCTATTCGTGACGAACAATGCCAGTACGCCTGTGCTCTACAACAACGACGGTACAAACTCCGGGGACTGGCTGCGGATTGAGTTCGACCGAGAGGAGCCGTTTATTGGTGCGCGCATTGTCGTAACGGCGGAAGTTGACGGGGCCGAACAGCTACGTGTCGTGAACGCCGGCAATAACTACCTGAGCCAGAATGAGGTCACCGCGCACTTCGGCCTCGGTGTCGGCGCCCTGCCCGTGCATCACGTCAAGGTGACAATGCCTTCGGGCGAGATACGGGAGTTTCGTGACGTGCCGAGAAACACGACCTTGACGGTGCGTGCTCAAGAGCCCGGACTTCAGTAGGGAAGCCATTCAGTAGGCGGCTGCGCCGCCGTCTCAGAATCGAAAACCGGCCGCCTGGAATGCCGGCCGGCCATCCACCAGGGTCAGGAGGATCGATTCCTCCATGTCGAGTATCCGTTCCGGATTCCGTTCCAGCTCCCGAATATCCCGAAGATCCAACACGACGAGATCGGCGACCTTCCCCGGCTCGAGGCTACCGTTCCACTCATCGGAGTATGTGAGGTAGGCATTGTTGATGGTCATCGCCCGGAGGGCGTCTTCGATGCCGAGCGTCTCGTTCGCATTGTGAACGTCACCCCACAGGTCCCGACGGGTCAGGAGCGCGTAGAGACTGATCCAGGGGCTGTAGGGGGAGGTCCCGTAGTCCGAGCCCACGGCGACTTTGACGCCGGCCTCGACGTAGCTCCGGAAGGGCTGGAGCCGGCCCATTCGTTCCTCGCCGAGGTTCCGGGAGAAGGAACGGCCCTGGTGCCAGATGAAGGACGGGTTGACGGCGGCGATGATTCCGTTTTCTGCCATCGCGGCCAGCATGTTCGTGCCTTCTTCCTTGGGGAGGTAGGCGTGGATCACGCTCCAGCGCAGGTCCGCCTCGGGGTCCTCGGCGCGGACCCCCTCCATGAGCTTCACGTAGAGGTCCACGGTCTGACGCATCCCGAGGTCGCCTGTGGAGTGAATGTGGACTTCCCACCCCCGGTCGACGACTTCACGTAGCTGAGCCTCCCGGAGCGCGTCGTCCGCCCAGTGGTAGCCGTGATTGGGCTCGCCCTCGATCGTTTGCCAATCCACGAAGGGTTCGCTCACCCAGGAACTGCGGGTCCCGGCTCCGCCGTCGATCTGCCACTTCGTTCCACGCCATCGGAGGAAGCGGTCTCCCAGATTCTGGAACGGAATGGAGTCGAAGTGCGCACCGATCTCCTCCGGTGCCTGCGTGTTCCACATTCCCTCGTAAACCTGGAGGATCCTCAACTTGAGCCAGCCCCGGCGGTAGGCTTCCTGGTAGGCGCGCATCACACGGCCGCCACCCGCCGGATCGACGATGCCGGTTACGCCCAGGCGCGTCATCTCCTCGCTGCCGTAGCGGACCGCCTCCACCTGGTCATCGATGTCGGGTGCCGGAGCGCGGGCCGTCACCAGCCGGGCCGCGTTGCTCAGGAACATCCCGGTGGGAACCTCGAGCTGGCGTGGTTGATCGTTGACGGTTACGGTCCGAGTCTCCCGGAAGATCTTGTCGTCCGGTCCGAACGATTCCGGGTCCTCGAGCCACCATTCGGGCCACGAGGAGGGATCGTCGTCCCGGATGCCCATCAGTTCGAAAGCGGCGGTGTTGACCGCAAGCCCACGGTAGACCCGATTGAGCTGCACCGGATTGTCCGGGGCGACGGCGTCGATGTCCCAACGCGTGAATGGCCGCTCGTACTTGTACTCGTCCCAACCCCGGCCGACCAGCCACTCGCCTTCGCTCGGCAGCCGGCGCTCGACCAGTTTTCTGATTTCCTCAGCCACCGCGGACACGCTCATCGCGCGCCGTAGGTCCGCCTGGAACGCCGCCTCGATACCCAGAAGCGAAAAGTGAAGATGCGAGTCGATGATGCCCGGGATGACGACCCGGCCGTCGAGGTCCGTGACCTCGGTGTCAGGGTCGCCGAGGGCCAGGACCTCCTCGTCCGAGCCCACAGCCATGATCTCCGAGCCCGCGGGACTGAACCGGATGGCCAGCGCCTCGGCGATGCGGAAGTCCTCGTCCACCGTCACGATCTGACCGTTGTGGAGAATCCGATCGGCAGTGAGCAAGGTGGCCGGGGATTGCCATCCCATTCCGACTGGGGGAAAGGCCAGCAGGATCAGGGCGCACGCGGCCGCTCCAACGTGGAGGCGCCGACGACAAGCCTGGGTGAATCGTGATCGCTGAACGCTCATACAAGACTCCTTGTCGGGGTTGCCAAGGCGGTCGGCATTGTGCACCGGGTCAATCGTGTTCGCCGGGTCGGGCCCGAGCGCCAGGCCGCCGCGCGTGGAATCTACTGGCTTGTCATCAATGGGCCCTTCCTCAGATGGTCGTCGAAGAACCGTTCGGCCCGCGTCCAGGCGTCGCGCAGGACAAACGCGCGGCGGAAGAAGTGGATCTCGCCAGGATAGATCACGGTCTCAAAGTCCTTGCCCAGTTTCACCAGGACGTCGATCAATCGCAGCGAATCGTGGAACGCGACGTTCGTGTCGTTGGTGCCGTGCATGACCATCAACGGCCGCTCGAGCCGGTCCATGTGTTTTACGGGCGCGGAGATGTCGTAGATCTCCGGATTTTCAACCGGCGTACCCAGGCGCGGTGTCGTGTAGCCTGCCCCGTAGGTCGCCCAGTCGACCACTCCGGCAACGTTGATCCCGCAACGCCAGAGCTCGGGATCAGTGTTGAGCGCCTGAAGCGTCATGAACCCCCCGTAGCTGAGTCCCCACACGCCGATTCTGTCCGGGTCCACGTAGTCGAGGGTCTTCAGGTAATCCGCCCCCGAAGCCACGTCGGCCGTGTCGGAAACGCCGACTCCCATGTGGACGCCCGTGGTCCATTCGCGGCTGTACCCCGAGCTTCCACGGTAGTCCGGCGTCAGGATGATGTAGCCCTGCTGCACCAGGTACTGGTGCACCGAGTAGTACATCCTGTAGGCGCCTGGGTGCCAGCCGATGTAGTTCTGATCGGAACCGGACCCGTGAATCCAGACGATCGCCGGATGTTTGCGTGTCCGATCCAGGTTCTCGGGGACCATCAAGGTCGCCGGCACCTGGGCTCCGTCATGGCGGCTCGGAAAATAAACCGGAACCGGTGTGGTCAAGTCGGCTTTGTCCAATCCCGCCGGCATCGAATCACTCAGCCGGACCGACCTGGCACTGGCTCGCGCAGGCGCGGTGTAGAGATCGAGAGAGTTCTGGGGGTCCGTGCGTTGATAGAGAATGTTTGCTCCGTCCGGAGAGAAAAACGGGCTGAGGTTGACGCCACTGTTTGCGATGACAGTCTCGCTGTTGCCGGTCGCCAGGTCGACGATGTCAATGAATCGCACCATCTGGTTGCCGTCCACGCTGTGCTGGTAGGCGACCCGCTCGCTGTCGGGCGACCAGTTCGGCAGGCCGGCACCATAGTTGCCCGAGGTCAGCTGTCGGGCCTCGTTTTCGGATTCGGCGTCGACCGGCATCATATAAACGTGAGTCCAGCCGGAACGATCGCTGACGAAAGCCACGGATCTTCCGTCCGGGGAAACGACGGTTCGGTCAACACGGCGGGTCGGAGACCACCATCGATCGTCGTAATCCTTCCAGAGCGTGTTTGGTGCGCCGTCCATCGGGGCGACCTTGATTTCGCGGGTCTTTCCGTCAGATGACCGCTCCTGGTACAGAACCGAGCCGTCGCTGGTGAACTGCACCGCGCTGATTCTTCCGATCGTCGGAATCCACCGGACATCGCCGCCGAACACGGAGACGACGCCGAGCCGGCGCTCGCCGCTGGGGTTCGAGGTCCGGAACGAACGAATCAAGTTGCCGTTGAACGGCAGTGGGAAGGACTCCGGTAACGAAGTCCGGCGGGTTGTCGTGAAGGCGATCCACCGCCCGTCGGGCGAGAACACGGGGTTACCGGCCCGCATACCTTCGGGCAGGACGGTTACCTGACGCCTTGTCTTTGCTCCAAGCGATGCGAACCAGATGTCGCCGCCCTGGACGAACGCGATCTGCGTTCTGTCGCGTGACAGCGTGAAGTTCCCCGCATCCGCCAGCCCGGGATAACGCATCGGTTCCGCCGAAGACGGCGATACTGTCCAGAGCTGCCCGTCTTTCGAGAACAGGATCTCGGTGGCAGAGACCCACGCGAGCGAATCGATGTCGGAAACCAGCAGATCCGGATCCAACGGAAAGTCGGTCAGTGCCACGGGCATCTGACCCGGTGTCACGACAAATAGATCCTGCTTTCCCCAGGAATCCCAGAGAAACGCAACCATCTTCCCGTCGGGCGACCAGGCCTGGCTCGACGGGTACTTGATTTCGGAAATGCGCTCAATCGTGATGCTTCCCCGAGGGGTCTGCGCGGTCGCGACCAACGCGAAGCAGGTCACCATCAGGGAACACGCAATCAGTCTCTTTACCATCGGGCTACCCCTCCCCATGCACGTGACTCAATTGTCGGAGAACGAATTGCCGAGATTATCGTCTTCCTGCATCCTTTTCATCAACAAGAACCGACACTGTTTCTTATACCCCATCCGAGGTTATTTCTGACTCCGGACACCAGCCCGCAGTGGTAGACTCCGATGACACATATTCAGAAATGGAGGTTCGACCAGATGATGTGGAATCCCCTTTCCCTTCGAACGATGGCTTGCGTGCTGGTTTTCGGCCTGGTGACGTCTCTGCCGGCGCTGTCGCAGGACTCCGACGACGAGGACGCTCTTCCACCGGGAGTCTACGAGTCGTCCCGGCACAATTTCCGGCTCGTGACTCTGGCGGAGGGATTGGACAACCCCTGGTCGCTCGCCTGGCTGCCGAGCGGTGAGATGCTCCTCGTGGAGCGGACCGGCCGTCTGAGGATCATGCGTGACGACAAGCTCGATCCGGAGCCCATATCCGGCTGGCCGAGTGTTTACAAGGAGCAGGGTCAGGGCGGGTTCATGGACATCGTTCCGCATCCGGACTTTGCCAACAACCGTCTGCTCTACCTCGTATACGGAAAGCCGAACGCGGACGGCTCCGAGGGTACGACCACCGTCGTCCGGGGGCGCCTGGAGGGTAAGCGAGTCGTCGACGTCGAGGAGATCTTCGAGTCGGACGCCTGGGGCGGCAACAACAACCACTTTTCAGGACGTATGATCTTTGACCACGACGGCTACCTGTTCCTAACGGTGGGCGACCGCCTGGTCACTCCCGACGAGATGTGGGACCACCCGGCACAGGACCTGACGAACCACATGGGCACCATCGTCCGCCTCTATGACGACGGCCAGGTCCCGCCGGACAACCCCTTCGTCGGCCTCCCCGACGCCCGTCCCGAAATCTGGACGTACGGGCACCGGAACCTGCAGGGGCTTGCGCTGCATCCGGACACAGGAGAGGTCTGGTCGAACGAACACGGGCCTAGAGGTGGCGATGAGTTGAACCTCATTGTCCGCGGAGGCAACTATGGCTGGCCTGTAGTTTCATACGGGATCCACTACAGCGGCGAGGTCTTTACGAGGGAGGTGGACCGGGAGGGGATGGAATCGGCCCGCTTCGCCTGGATTCCCTCCATCGGCATCTCCGGGTTGATGATCTATACCGGCGATCAGTTCCCGTGGTGGAAGGGCAATGCGTTCTCGGGCGGCATGGCCGGCGAGCAGCTCTCGCGGGTCACCCTCGAGGAGGGAGATGCCGTGAGCGCGGAGGCGCTCCTCCCCGGCGTCCTGGGTCGGATCCGGGAAGTCAAACAGGGTCCGGATGGTTTCATCTACCTGACGAGCGACAACCGAGAAGGTGATCGCTTGTCGAAGATCTTCAGGCTGGAGCCCGTCGCAGGAGAAGTGCAGCCTCCGGGCTAGTGGCCTGTAACAGAGACAGTGACAGCGTCGCCGATGGGCCTTCCTCTGGGAGCTCGGCCGTAGTCTGTAAGTGCCACGGTAGTTTGACGAGGTGTAGGTGCGGTCTATGACCGCACATTCTTCGAGCCGAAACGAGGTGCGCTCATAGAGCGCACCTACACCCGATCCTAAAGTCTCGCGATTTCGCGGTTCCTCTCCATCACCCTAGGGCCTGACCCGGACATACTTGACTAATCGCTGGCGACCGACTTCTCCGGCGTAAATGTTGCCCCGGAAATCCACCCCGAGGAACTCCACGCCGGTACCGGTCGGCGCCTCGGAGTCGGGGATGAAGGCGGTGACCCACCCGGTTTGGACGTCTCCGATTCGGATGCCCCGCTCCCATCCGGGATTCCACCGTTCACCCGACATCCCGTCGCCCGCGTAGATCGTGTCGCTGCCATCGACGAAGACCGTGCTCGGCCGACCGAACTGCGTCCACACCTTGAGCAGGTTGCCTTCCTGATCGAAGATCTGAATTCGATTGTTTCCGCGATCCGCGACGATGATCCGTCCCTGGGAATCCATGGTGATGTCGTGCGGATCGTTGAACTTTCCCGGATCCCCGCTGACGGATTCCACACCGCCTCCGACCTCCAGCAGAAACTCCCCGTTTTTCGAGAACTTGACAATGCGGTTGTTGCCCCCGCGGTGCCCGTCCGTCACCCAGATTTCCCCGTTCGGGGCGATGACGACACCGGACGGTCCGTTGAAGTGTTTCGGGTCGTATCCGGAGACTCCTGCCTCGCCCATGGTCATCACCACTTCTCCATCCTGGTTCAGTTTGAAAACCTGGTGCCCCATGCCTCGCCGAATCCCCTCCACCTCGCGGGGGTCCCCGGCCGGCGCGCCCTCCGTCACCCACAGGTATCCTTCATGGTCCAGGTAGAAACCGTGTGGAAACGAGAAGAGCCCTTCGCCAAAGCTCTTCACCAGGGTTCCAGGGTTCCGTCCAGATCGAACTTCAAGACCGGATCCTGGCTCGAACCCGCACAGTGGTTCGCGCCACATCTCGACAACATCCAGATGTGGTCGCCGTCGGGATCGGGGAAGACGCCGCTCGTTACCCCGATCCTCCAACCGTTGGGCAGCTTCTCCCAGCCGTGGACGGCGTGATACGGGTTGTTGGCCACGGATTGAGCCTGAAGCCCTCCGCCCCATATCACGACCGCCGCGGCGAAGCTGAACACGACTATCGATCCAACCCGAGCGACAGGTGACATCTCATCCTCCTTTTGAAAACCCCTCTTTATACTGCGACTCGCCCTCTGCCGCCAGACTTTGTAGAATCTCTTTAGAAAGGAAGCATTCCATGAACATTCTCAAGGCGATGATCATGATGGCGGCGATGTCGCTCGCAGCATGTATCTCCGACCCGGTGCCGGTGGGCCTGGATGAGCGCGCAAGCCGGCTAAAACGGAGGTGTAGGTGCGGTCTATAACCGCGTTCTTCGAACCGAAACATGTGCGCTCGTGTAGGTGCGGTCTATGACCGCACGTTCTTCGAACCGAAACATGTGGGCTCATAGAGCGCCCCTACACCCGATGCTGTAATTAGATCCGGCGCAGGCTGCGTTGACCTCAAGTATCGCCTCCGGTAGAATCGCTGCTCTTTAGCTGCTAGCCACCCACATGAGCTCTGAACACCCATCGACTGGGCCCAGCGCCGAAACACTGCTCCAACGGTACTGGCGTCGCAACGTCCGCATCATGGTCATCCTGCTCTTTGCTTGGGCTGCGGTCGGACTGGGGGCCGGTGTCCTCTTTGCCGACCGCCTGAACGCCTACACGATTCCCGGAACCGGATTCCCTCTTGGCTTCTGGTTTGCGCAGCAGGGCAGCATCATCGCGTTTGTCCTCCTTATCCTGGTCTACTGCCTTTTGATGAATCGGCTTGACGCGCAGCACCACGTGGAGATACAGCAGAGCCGCGATGGAGATGCCGGGTGAGCGTACAGGCCTGGACGTATCTCTTCGTCGGACTCACCTTCGGCCTCTACCTGACGATCGCCTGGCTGAGCCGTGTCCGCGACACGAAGGGGTTCTACGTCGCCGGACGGGGTGTGCCTTCCGGCGCGAACGGGATGGCGACCGCGGCAGACTGGATGAGCGCGGCATCCTACATTTCGATGGCGGGGTTGATCTCGACCATGGGATATGCGGGAGGCGTTTACCTCATGGGCTGGACCGGAGGGTTCGTCCTGTTGGCTCTCCTGATCGCGCCGTATCTCAGAAAGTTCGGGCACTATACGGTGCCGGATTTCATCGGCGACCGGTATGAGTCCAACGTGGCCCGGATCGTTGCGGTGATCTGTGCGATCTTCGTCTCGTTCACCTACGTCACCGGACAGATGCGCGGTGTCGGCGTGGTCTTCAGCCGTTTCCTCGAGGTGGATATCAACGTCGGTGTCTTCATCGGCATGGCGATTGTCTTTGTGTACGCCACGCTTGGCGGTATGAAAGGGATCACCTGGACCCAGGTCGTCCAATACTGGATCCTGATCACGGCTTTCCTCATACCCGCGATCGCAATCAGCATCCGACTGACCGGGAATCTCTTGCCGCAGGTGGGTCTCGGAGGTGAACTGGTTGGCGCGGCCGATGGTTCCGGAGTCTACCTGCTGGAACGCCTGAATCAGATCCAGACCGATCTGGGCTTTGCTGCCTACACCGACACATTCGTCGGCGGGTGGGACAAGGTCAACGTCTTCCTCGTCACTCTGGCGCTGATGGTCGGTACCGCGGGATTGCCGCACGTGATCGTCCGCTTCTACACGGTGAAGTCGGTCAAGGCCGCGCGATGGAGTGCGTTCTGGGCGCTGTTCTTCATCTCGATGCTCTACCTCACGGCGCCGGCGACCGCGGCGTTCGCCCGCTATTTCATGATCGACAGCCTGAATGGCCAAACCGCCGAGGAGTTGCCCGAGTGGTTCGAGAACTGGGAGCGGACCGGCCTGATTCTCTGGCTGGACGACGGCGACGGCAGGTTCCGGTATGCCGAGGGCGAAGACAACGAAGTGTTTCGAAACGGGACGTTGGCCGCGGCGGAATTGGCTTCTATCAGAGCGGCTCACCAGCAATGGCTGGATACCAGCGGCGCGGCCGGCGACGACGGCCGGATCGCATTGAGGAGTGCCGGCTTGTCGGGGCCGGATCGGGACATCATCGTCCTGGCGACGCCTGAAATGGCCGGGCTGGCCAACTGGATTATTGCTCTGGTTGCGGCCGGGGGGCTTGCCGCGGCGCTCTCGACCGCCAGCGGCCTCCTGCTTGTGATGTCGTCCAGCGTCGCCCACGACCTCTATTTCCGAATCCTCCGGCCGGGCGCCGACGAAGCCCAACGGCTTCGGGTGGGACGTGCGGTCATCGGCGTCGCCGTCGTCATCGCCGGGATTTTCGGCATCTATCCACTCGGTTTCGTCAGTCAGGTCGTTGCGTTTGCTTTCGGGCTGGCTGCCGCCAGCTTCTTCCCGGCCATCGTTCTGGGTATCTTCAGCAAACGCGTGGGAACCGTGCCGGCCGTTGCGGGAATGATCACCGGGATTTCCTTTACGGCCTTCTACATCATCGCGACAGTTTTCTTTGGAATGGACCGCTGGACCTTTGGATTGCTCCCGGTCGGGATCGATCCCCAGGGGATCGGGACAGTTGGCATGGTCTTGAACTTCGCTGTCACTCTTGGACTCACCAGGTTTTTCCCGCCCCCGAGCGCGGCGACACGGGAACTGGTCGACCAAATCCGGGAGCCGGAAGACGTGGGCGCCGCAGTGCAGATCGAAACCGCGCCCTGGCATTGACTTGTATCTAGTGGCCTGTAACGGAGAGATCGGCACCATCGCCGATGGGTCTTGCCAGTCGAGGTCGAGGAGAGAGGAGGAATTGATGCGGTTTCATCATGACGACGAACGACAAAGAGATCGACGGCAACCCCCATCGGCCCGGAGGGTTGCGGCGGAACGGTCGGGTCTTCGTTGCCGCTACCATTTCATTGTAAGACCCGCTTCTCACGGGTTGTCGGCTCCTAGAATCCGGTGCCGTTCCACCGCAACGCTGGCACCGATATCTCCGTTACAGGCCACTAGGAGAACGTCATGAAGCGAGCGGCGATGGGATTCAAGTTGTCACCGGCATTTGTCTTCGTCTTCGTCGGGTCTGTGTTGGCGACCTGGCTGACGGCGTGTGAACCCGGCCAACAGGAGGGCGCCGATGGCGCGTCGCCGGCCGGTTCCGCGGCGATTGCACCCGAAGACAGGCTGGCGGCACCGGATGTCGAGCAATGGGCCGATGAGACCTTCGGACAGATCCTCGCGGAGCACCGGGTTTCCGCCCTGGCCATTGCCGTCACGCAGGGCGATGAGGTGATCCTGACCAAGGGATACGGATATGCGGACTGGGCCACGAAAACGCCGGTGGATCCGGACGTGTCGCAGTTTCGCATCGGGTCGCTGAGCAAGACTTTTCTGGCCACTGCCATCGCCCAACTCCTGGAACGCGGCCGGATCGACTCGCTGGACGATCCCGTCAACAAGTATCTGACGCGCACTCAGCTGGAGAACCCATTCGGCCGCGACATCACCATTTGGGATCTGTTGACACACCAGGGCGGCCTCGGCAGTGCACCCGTCTTCATTCCTGAATCCGATGGTCCGAGGCCGGTGGCGCTGTTGCCGGCCGATTACGTCGCCGCCCACACTCCGGACGTCGTGCGAGAACCGGGCATATTCTCGACTTACTGCAATCCCTGCAGCGCCACGCTCGGATTCATGGTGGAAGACATCACGGGCCGGACTCTAGAAGACTTTTTGCGGGAGAACGTCTACGCGCCTCTGGGCATGACCCACACAACGCTCACGAACGCACCCGGGCCCGGCCCGAACATGGTGACACAGTATGCGTTCGTTCCCGACGGGCCGCCGGTTGCCCTGCCCTATCCGGCCATCTCGCCCTATATCTCCTATGCCGGTGATGTCAATTCGACGGCAGGGGACATGGCAAAATGGCTCATCGCCCACATCCAGGAAGGCCGCGGCACCGGACCGGCGATCATGTCCCCGGCAACGTTCCAGCTGATGCACACCCGTCACCGGGGCAATCATCCCGACATGAGCGGTTTCGGTATGAAGTTCTTCACCTATGACTACAATGGCGAACGCGTCCTGGAGCACTATGGGAGCATTCGGTTCAGGTCCATGGAATTCATGATGCTCGACAAGAGAATCGGTGTGTTCGTGACCATGGGGGGCGGAGGGCAGCCGAATGCAGCCTCGCTGGCCGCGGCGGACACCTCGCTACCGGCCATCACCGGCCCGGTGGAGCCCGCGTTGTCCCACAGCGGCGTGCGTGCCGTGATCCTCGAGCATTTCCTGGGCCCGCTTCCTTTCGAGAGCGATATGGAGGTCGACCTGAGTCGGTATACGGGTCAGTACCTGTATATTCCGACCAACCCCGACATTGCATCGACGCGGCCGGGCCGCATGGTCGAGGACAGCGGTGACGGTGGTCTGGTGATCGGCGGAATTGGGGTGTATCGCCCGTCGGGGCCGGATACGTTCACGCTCGACGGAGCATTGCCGCTGGAGGCCGGGTTCAGGGACTCCAACAAGTATGTATTTGCCACGGGGCCCGACGGCCTCACCCGGATGTTCGCTCACGTCAATGCAGGCGGCTTTGAGAGGGTCAGGGACTGACATCAACTTGTCGTTCGGAAGAAGACTCAGGAGCGGCCAGTGCCGCAGTTTCGCAGACGTGGCGATTCTAACCGGAACGTCGGTAGTGATACCAAGTCCGGAGGAGGTTTCATGAAGCGATCGACTCTTTTCGTGGCCGCGATCCTCGTTTTCGCGGTCAGGATGGCACCTGCTCAGGATACCGTCGCCGCGCACGTAGAGGTCGCGAAGGCTGCAGCGGCCGAGGACCACAAAGCGCTCTTCGAGCGCTTGTGTGCTGCTCCGGAGCCGGTTGTGGCAACTCGAGGGGCTGCTGTGCCCGCCGCCGCTCGATCAACGGCTCCGCCGGACCGTGCACTGTGGCACGCGGATCCTGTCAAGGTCTTCGACAATCTCTACTACGTCGGGCAGACGGCATACTCGGCCTGGGCGGTTACCACGTCCGGCGGGATCATCATCATCGACCCGATCTTTGACTATTCGGTTGAAGACGAGGTTGTGAATGGTCTCACGGCTTCAGGGTTCGATCCGCAGACGATCGAGTACGTCATCGTCAGCCACGGTCACAGAGACCATGCGGGCGGTGCGAGATACCTGCAGGATCGGTTCGGTGCACGGGTCATTATGGGGGCAGCGGACTGGGACCTGGTCGAACGCAGTAGAGGCGCGTGGCCGAAACCCAGCCGCGACATCGTGGCGACTGATGGGCAGAAGCTGACCCTCGGTGACACAACGCTGACCTTGTTCTTAACACCCGGTCACACACTGGGCACCATTTCGACGATCATTCCGCTGAAAGACGGTGAGGCGTCGCACATGGCCGCTCTCTGGGGCGGCACAGCGTTCAACTGGCTCCGGAGCAGGGAAGCGTACATCACGCCGGACAGACCCGACAGCTTCTGGTTCACCTCATACAGCAGCTCCGCCCGGCGGTTTCGCGACGTTGCAGCAACGGTGAACGCCGACGTACTCCTGTCCAACCACCCGACATACGATGGGTCGACAACGAAATTGTCCGCCATGTCGAAGCGAAGGCCCGGTGAGGCTCATCCCTACGTGATCGGCAGCGAAAGTGTGCGACGGTTTCTGACGGTTGCCGACGAGTGTGCCAAGGCCGGTCTGTTTCGGATTGGACAGTAGAGTCTGATCAACCCGTCTTGTTGGAAGCCAACTCGCCGCGGATGCGGGGAAGGGCGTTTTTGAGAACTGAGGAGGTGTAGGTGCGGTCTATGACCGCACATTCTTCGAGCCGAAACGATGTGCGCTCATAGAAGGTGTGAACGATCATAGAGCGCGAACGTGTAGGTGCGGTCTATGATCGCACAACTCTCGAATCCGCGTCCATTTGTGCGCTCATAGAGCGCACCTACACCCGATCCTGAAGTTTTGGACGGCAATGCCGCGCCCACCCGCAATCAGTTGGTCGTCGCCTGCGCCGCGCGAGGCATGGGCCCCGTGTATTCCAGGACGTAGAGACCCGTTCCGACTCGATCCGTGGCGTACGCCAGTCCCCTGTGGTCGAGGTCGACGTCGTCGATCTGGATGGTTGTCGTCTGGCCCTCCACGGCAGGATGCGAATGCTCGTTCGGCTCGGGAACATAGTAGCCGATCTCACGCAGGTTGTACGGATCTGAAAGGTCTATGACCCGGATCCCGGCGTTGAAGTAGGCGATCCAGGCGATCCTGTCCTCGAACCTGTTGAGGCTTCCGTTCACCGTCTCAGCCGACTGATGCGGCCCGAAGCGCCCACCCTTGTCGCAGGAGTCGCCGACGGGCACCTCCCAGGTCGACACCGGGAACGGTCGGCTCTCGTGCGTAATATCGAACATGTAGGACTTCGCCCGAACTCCGATCGGGCACGGAGCCATGTCGTCCTCGCCCCCGGCCTCTTCCACGACCAGGGCGTAGGTTCTCGGCAGGGCGTCTGGCTTGAAGTTCGGAAGCTCGTCGTACACGATGGGCGAGATCGTATGCGGTCCCCGTCCCGGCGGGGAAACGTCCACCATCCAGACCAGGGTCGGGTTCGTGGGATCGGAAATGTCCCACGAGCCCGTGTGACCGGCGCCGCGGAAGCCGAGGTACAACCGGTCGTTCTCTTCGTCGACGATGGGATGATGGGCGTACTGTCCTTCGAATCCCTCCTCGCCCTCTTTCTGTCCGGGCAACCATGCCCGGCCCACGAACCGGGGGTTCCTGGGGTCTTTCAAGTCCCAGATCTGCCCCAGCGCGGACCGAAATCCGGGCTCGCCTCCAGCGGAGTAAAAGTAGCCCGTCTCCGGAGACCACCAGCCCTTGTGCGCCCGCTGGATGAACTTTCCGCCGCAGCCCGGTCCGCATGAATTTTCCGGGGTGCCGGCGATTTCCGACACGAGCGAGATCTGCGACGGATCGCTATCACGGGATGTGATGTCGAAGATCTGGAACTTCCGGTCGTCACCGGCCTCTGAATTGCGAATGAGGTAGTCCCTTCCGGGGGGATCCGAGTCGAAGCCGTAGTCGTAAACGACGGACACTCCACGCGAGTTGGCGTTGGCCTCGTTCGGGATGTGCCAAACCAACCGCGGGTTCGCGGGATCGGAAACCTCGAGAATCGACGTGCCGCTCCATTCCATCTGGTTTGTAATCGGGTTCATCCGCTGTTCGCCGTCGTAGTAGCTTTCGTGATGGCCAACGTAGACCCAGTCCCCGTTCGCCGGGTCCGACTTGGCCACCACCATCAGAGTTTCCCGACCCTGGAGGTCGTTGTACCCGACAAGCCTGACGTTGTGCGACTCGACTCCGGCCTGCTGTTCCGGCTGCTCGCCGGGGGTTGGACCCGGGGTCGAACATCCCGCCACGCAGGACAGAAGCGCCGCCATCGACAGCGTCCTCAGGAGTGGGGCACTGTGGAGAGGTTTCGAATCAATCATGAATCTGCCTCCGCGTTGGAGTGGATGCCTGGTGCAGGGGATTCGTCGAGGTAATGGTGATTGTTGAGAGAGTGGGTTTCAATTTGTGGCGCCCAACTTTCGAAGCAGTTCCCCCGCTTTCTCGAGCTCGGGCGAAACACCTCTCCCCCGCCCGCGGCCCCCTCCGCCGGACGTGAGGGCCAGCGGCGTCTGGCCTTCCTGGTTTTTCGCATCCAGAATAGCGCCCCTCTCGGCGAGCAACTGGATAACCTTGGTGTATCCATTGCTCGCTGCCGCATGCAGGGCCGTGTCGCCGGCCACGTTGGTCTCATTTACGTCCGCGCCCCCCTCCAGCAACACCTCGACGGCTTCGAACACCCCTGGCTGCGGGCGGTCACAACAGTCATCCCCGATGTCCGTCGAAGTATCCACGTGATCCAACGGACGATTGAGACGCCGCTCGATCGTGATTCCCGCCGCCACCAGAAGCGGCGTCGTCCCGTCTGGGAGAGCCGGTGTGACCTTCGCTCCGCCGGCCACCAGCGCTCGCATGATGTCCAGCTCGAGGTAGCTGGCCGCCAGCATCAGGGGTGTTGCACCGGCCCACGCGCTCGACAGCGCCCATTGAGAGCCGTTCCGCCGGACTGGGCTGCCCTTTGTCAGTGGCAGGTCCGGATCGGCGCCGTGAGCCAGGAGCCGTTCGACAGTTGGGAGATCACCCCTCAGCACGGCCCCATGCAGCGCCGTATATCCGCCGCCTGCGGCGTTCGGGTCGGCCCCCTCGTCCAGCAGAAAGGACGCGAGCGTCGGGTGTCCCGAGATGGCCGCGACGACCAGAGGAGAATTACCGTCCGCCCCGGCTTCGTTGATTTCCGCTCCAGACCCGAGCAGGAGCCGGGCCGAGGGCACATCACCGGCCTGAGCGGCAAACAGCAATGCGGTGATGCCCCCTAAATCGACCTCCGTGCCGACTTCGCTGGAAGTCTTGGCGACCCTTCGAGGTCCCCGGTCGAGCATCACGATGGTGCGACGTGATCGGGAGCGGGCGTGCGGGTCCGCCCCGGCTTCGATAAGCGTCCGGACGACCCTCGGGTGTCGCCCGGCGACGGCCCACATCAAGGCTGTCTGCCGCCGGTCATTCGTGTAAGCGTTCGCGTCCGCCCCGGACTCCATCAACACGCGTAGGGCGCCGAGACTGCCCGTGCGCGCCGCCTCCATCAACGGGGTCACACCGGTCTCGCCGGCGGCGTTGGGGTCGGCTCCCGCCCGGAGTAGTTTTCCTACGATCGCGGCATTCCCGTTCGAGCTGGCAAGCGCGAGTGGTGTGACCATCAGGTCGTTGGCGGCGTCGACGTTCGCACCGGCGGCGATCAATCGGTCGACTGTCTCGGCATCATCCCAGTACGCCGCCCAATGCAGCGCGGTGGCCCCGTCGCCCTCGGGCACATTCACGTCGACTCCCTGTTCGAGCAGGGTTCGTACGGCAGACATGTTCTTGTGCTTGACCGCCTCGACCAGTCGCAGATCGCCCTGAGGTTCGCTGCCGGCGGCCAGGCCTGCGACCAGGAGCGCGGGTAGCGCGGCCCGGGCAACCATCTTCTTGACAGTCAAAGACATTCTTAGATTCCGGCCAGATTGTCGAGTTCCAGGGATTCCGTGCTGTTACCAAAGCTCTCCACAGGCACACCCAACTTGTCGAGCAGGGCCACGTGGAGGTTTGCCAGCGGAGTACCTTCCGGATACCGGACGTGGTCTCCTCCCTTCAGACGGCCCGCTCCCCCACCGGCCAGCACCAGCGGTAGATCTCGGATCGCATGGCCGTTCCCGTCGTTCATACCGGCGCCGAACATGATTGCGATCTGATCCAACAGGGACCCGTCGCCGTCCGGTGTCGATGCCAGACGCTCCATCAAGTACGAAAACAGCTTCACGTGGTACTGGTTGATCCTGGCGAACCTGTCCATCCGGTCGGGATCGTTTCGGTGGTGCGATATCGGGTGATGCGCATCCGGTACCCCGATCTCGGGATAGGTCCGTCCGCTGAATTCCCGGCCCAGCATGAAGGTGGTCACGCGCGTGATGTCCGCCTGATACGCAAGCACCTGCAGGTCGAACGTCAACTTCGCATGCTCTTCAAACGTCGCAGGGATACCGGTCGGCCGCTCCACCGCAGGCAGCTCCACGTTCTGTTCCATGGCCTTCTGGATACGCAGCTCGACGGCTCGCACACTCTCCAGGTATCCGGTCAGGCGGGATCGGTCGTCCGGGCCAACCTTGCTCCGGAGTTCGGAAACCTCTCCGAGTACCGAATCCAGAATGCTGCCCTTCTGCCGCGCACGCGCGCGGCGTGTGGCCGGGTCAGTGGTGTCATCGCCGAACATCCGTTCAAAAGCGGCCGCCGGGTCGCTCTCCATGGGCAACGGTGAAGTGGGTCCGGCCCATGAGATCGTACCCACGTAAATACAGCTTCCATCGTCACAGGTCGCCGCCGCGTCCACGGACTCGAGCGCGAGCTCCAATGACGGTAGCTGCGTTTCCTCGCCCAGTACCCTGGCAGCAATCTGGTCCATCGACGTGCCGGCTCTCAAGGTGCGGTGGGGGTGTACGTTCGTGAGGAATTTCGTGCTGGCTCTGGCGTGAACCGCCGTGGCTGAATCGGGTGGACGAGGCGGGTTGCTGTCCAGCCCGCTCACTACCCTCAGGCGATCCCGGAACGGCTCCAGCGGTTTCAGCGTGGGTGAGAATTCGAAACCGGACCCCTCGGTCTCGGGAAACCAGCGTGCCGGCACCACGCCGTTGGGGACGTAGACCGCGCCGAAGCGTATCGTTGGCCTGGCCGGTGTTTGAGCGAGGGCGGTCATCGAAGGCACCATCGCATCCAGCAGCGGCAGAGCGACGGTGGCGCCCAAACCACGCAGCAGCGTACGACGGGAAATGGTCTTCTTCGTGATGATCATGACGATGTTCTCCTCGTCTGAAACGGCGAACTCTTTATGATTCCCATAATGATAGATGACCACTGGTAGTCGGTTGCGGCGGCGTCTCGCAGGATCTGGCGGATGGCGGGATTATCGTAGTACTCGACCCGGCGCCCGAGGGCGTAGGTCAGCAGTTTTGCGGTAAAGGTACGGACGAAATCCTCGCGATAGCTCAAGAGGAGCTTCCGCATGCCCGGAACACCTTCGATCGGCGTTCCGTCGGCGGCCACCGAGGACGGATCGATCGGAATGCCGTCGCTCTCGGTGCGCCACCGGCCGACCGCATCGAAATTTTCCAGCGCGAACCCGAGCGGGTCCATTCGCACGTGGCACGCCGCGCAGGCCGGGTCCCTCCGATGCCGTTCCATCTGTTCTCGCACCGTGAGAGCCCGTCCGTCCTCACCCGTGGTTTCCAGATCCGGCACGCTGTCTGGCGGAGGAGGCGGCGGCATGCCGAGTATGTTGTCCAGCAGCCACACCCCGCGCACGACCGGCGCGGTGCGGTTCGGATAGGAGGTCACCATCAGAATGCTGCCCTGGCCCAGAAGGCCGCCACGCACGCCGTCTTCGAACGTCACCCGTCGAAGGCGCTCCCCGTAAACCCCCGTGATTCCGTAGTGCGAGGCCAGCCGTTCATTGACGAAGGTGTAGTTCGCACTCAACAACTCCCCGACGCTCCGGTCCTCGCGGAACTGGCTGTCGATGAAGAGTCTTGTCTCCTCGAGCAAGGCATGGCGCAGGTTCTCGTCGAAATCGGGGAACTCGTCTGGATCCGGTTGCCAGACCCGTGCCTTTCGAACCGTCAGCCACTGGCTGGCGAAATTCTCCACCAGCGATGACGACCGGGGGTCGGCCAGCATCCGTCGTACTTGACCCTCGACTACGGCAGGGTTTCGAAGCTGGGCGCGCACCGCGAGGTCCAGGAGCTCCTCGTCTGGAATGCTGCTCCAGAGGAAAAATGACAACCGAGAAGCCAGGTCCAGATCGCTGAGGCGATATACGGTGTCCGGGGCAGCGTCGGGTGGAGGGTTTTCGGTCCGGAGCAGAAAGTTGACGCTGAGGAGGAGCCGCTCGATCGCCGACTGGATGCCGGCTTCAAAGCCACCAGAGACCCGGCCCGTCTCGTAGAAGTCCATCAGCCTCTGGACTTCCACCTCATTGACCGGACGGCGATAGGCGCGACGGGCCAGTGTCGACAGAATCGACCGGGCGCATGGTTCCTCGTCGGCAACGGTTGCAGGCCGGCAGACAAAGACCCTCCGCCGGCTGGGCGTATCCCCGGGGCCCTTCGTGAGATAGGGCCCCCCGATGGCGACACTGTCCACGCCCGCGTAACCGTCATACTGCTGATCCGACATGATGCTGAAGCCCCTCGGTGTCGGCTGAGGCGCTCGTTCAGGTTCCCGGGGGGCCTTGACGAAGGAAACCGAGACCGTCCGTGCCCCGGCCTGGATGGGGACGCGGACTTCCAGCCCATCGTCTGCGGAGTGCATGTACTGTTCCCATTCGACGTCTCCGGTGATTTCCCCGACCCACGTCAATGGGGCAGGCGCTCCCTTTTCCAGACCCACACCGCCTACCGTGAAACGTTTGATGCGCCTCCCATCCAGACGCACGTCCAGTTGCTGCGGATCGCCCAGGCCGATGATGTAGTCGTAGATCTGTCGTTGTAGCCGGACTTTGATCAAGTACTCGCCGTCCAGCGGGAAGTTATGGCGGATTGCGACGCCGCCGCGCGATCCGAACGGCAGGTCTTCGCTCACCCGACTGTCCTGATCCAGCATCCGGGCGACCGGGTACACTCTGAAGTTCGGAACGTCGCCGATCGTCGGGTCGCCGACGGCGAGCCGACTGATCTTGCGGGCCGCCGAAAGGTACCGCTCGAGATGCGCCGGCGAAATCGTCAGGCTGGCGGCCACGTTGTCGAAACCCTCGTCGGCCTCGTCGGGCAGCAGGAGCGCTTTCGCGTCGATCTCGACCGCGAGCAAGTCCCGGATCGCATTGGCGTACTCTGTGCCGTTCAAGCGATGCACCCCGACTCTGCCCGGATTGGGGTTCGTTCGGGCTGCCTGATCGAGAGTCGTTTCCAGCCACGCCACCGTGGCTGCCGCGGTTGCCTCATCGGGGCGTGGCATACCCGGCGGAGGCATCTGACCGGTGCGAAGCTTGTGCAGCACATTCTCCAACAACTCGGCGTCCCGGCTCGCGTCGTCGAAGTCGATCCCGCTGAAGGAGAGTCCCCCGGTTACCAGTTCATCGTTGTGGCAAGGCGCGCAGTATTCGTTGATGACTTCTCGCTGCGGCGAAACGGTCTCCGGAACGGGGCTCGGCGAACGCTGGAGTCGACGCGCCGGGAGCTGCCCTCGGAGCGTTTCTTCCCTCAAGGCCTGCGCATCAAAGAGCGCCGCCGGAACCATGAGGAGCAGCAGTAGAATTGTCCTTGTCACGCTCGACACCATCCGCCTCCAAAGCGGGTCGACTGCGGGTTAGAAGCAGCATATCCCTAATTGCTGCGGGACTGCTAACACGAAGAAGCTAAATCGGTTAGCAACAACGTGTCAAGGGCAATTACCCACGGTTGATGGCATCACTATGCCCGGTTCCAATCTCAGCTTCCGCTAGCCGTCACCAGGGACTCCTGATGGACAGAGATGGCCGAATCGGTCAGGATAGCGCTCAGACAGGGTTTCCGGCGAAACCGCTGACAACCACGCAAACCGCCAGTCTAGCGCTCCGGAAGACGCACAACACAGTGTGCTGAAAGTGGGACCAATGTGAGAGAGGATTGGAAAACTGGAACTAGGAGTCTGCGCGGCAGAAGGACCGGAATTGGGCGGATAAAGATCGAAGATATGTCATGGCACGAACCTATCGGACTTATAGCCCAGAACAAACACTGCTGATGCCACCGTCGTTGAGAGATTGGTTGGCCGAAGATCACCTGTCGTACTTCATATCGGACGCGGTGGACGCGATGGATTTGAGCGCGTTCGAACAGCGGTATGGAACCGAGGGTCCGGGCAATCAGGCGTTTGATCCGCGGATGATGGTGAAGGTGCTGATTTATGGGTACGCGACCGGAGTGTTCTCGTCCAGGAAGATCGCGGCGAAGTTGACCGACGACGTAGCGTTCCGGATGTTGGGAGCGGAGAACTTTCCGGCGCACCGAACGATCTCGGATTTTCGCAAACTGCATCTTGAGGAGTTCGGAAACCTGTTTGTGCAAGTGGTGATGATGGCGCGGGAAGCGGGACTGGTGAAGATGGGAACCGTGGCGGTGGACGGGACCAAGATGCGGGCGAATGCAAGCAAACGCAAAGCGATGAGCTACGAACGCATGAAAAAGCAGGAGACCGAATTGGGTGAACAGATTCGGGATCTGTTGAACCGGGCCGAGGCGACCGATGAGGACGAAGACGAGCGATACGGCAAGGACCGGCGCGGAGACGAACTGCCCGACGGGTTGGCCACGCGCAAGAAGCGCCTGGCCACGATACAGGCGGCCATGAAGCGGCTCGAAGAACGTCAGATGGCCGCGGACAAGGAAGCGGGACGGAACACCAAAGATCACAAACCCGGATGCGGAAAGAAGCCATTCAAACGTCCCATGGGGGAACCTAAACCCACGGCCCAGGACAACTTCACCGACCCGGAAAGCCGGATGATGAAGACCTCCACCGAAGGGTTCCAGCAATGCTACAACGCGCAAGCGGTGGTGGATTCCCAGGCCCGGATCATCGTGGCAACAACGGTGACTGACAATGCATCGGATGTGGGGCAGTTGGAACCCACGCTGGATGCGTTGAGCGACAATCTGGGGGAGCGTCCCGACCGCGTGCTGGCCGATGCGGGATATCGATCCGAGTCAAATCTGGGGATGTTGGAACAACGTCAGATTGACGGGTATGTTGCGATGGGTCGCGAGAAGGATCTCGCCCGTGCCCCACTCCCACCCAAAGACACCGCTGTTGGTCGGATGATGAGAAAGATGAAAACCAAGCGTGGGCGTGACCGCTACCGGGCCCGAAAGCACATTGGTGAGCCGCCCTTCGGGTGGATCAAGTCGGTGCTCGGATTCCGACAGTTCAGTCTACGCGGTTTGGACAAAGTGACCGGGGAGTGGAATCTGGTCACTCTGGCGGTGAACTTACGACGGATGAACGGGAAGATCGAATGGGCATAATCCGGAAAACCGCAACCCGGCAGACCCGATACACGGCCAATTACGGGTGTCCGTACAACTCTGAACTCGTCGTATCGGAAGAATCGGTCGATTCTCCTCCGAAGACCCTCTCAAATCCCAATCAGTCCGAGTTCTTTGCGCTCTGCCGCGCAGACTCCTAGCGCCCATTTATCCTGACCCCACCTCTCGAGGAAGGAAAGTGAAGGTAGCACATGGCACAGACGAACAATGATCATTCAACATTTAATTCCAGAGTCTGGATCAGCGAGGGCAAGAATTTCAAGTATGCGGAACAGGTGCCCGGTGTGTTGCCGGAAAACCCCAACACCGGGGTCTGTTTTTCAGGTGGCGGGACACGCTCGCTGTCGGCCACTATGGGACAGCTGAGAGGCCTTAACAAACTAGGCCTGATCGACAGAATTCGCTACATCTCCTGCGTTTCGGGCGGCTCCTGGGCATCGACCGCTTTCACTTACTACAACACCGGCTCGGCCGACGATGATGAATTCCTGGGTCCGGTAACGGAACCGAACGACATCACGATGAAAGGCCTGGGTGAGTTGAAGGAGGGTTGTCTTGGATACACGGCGACCAAGAGTCTTCGACACGTTCTTTTCGAAGACTTGGAGAATCGAGCGCGCGAAGATCGGGCGTGGATAGACGCCGTTGGCGAAATCTTTTTTCGGCAATTCGGGTTGTACGACCGCGATAACCCCGGCTACTTCAGTTTCAATGACGAGACCGTCACAGAGATCAAGAGCCGCAACCCCAGCCTTCGAAACGCGACCTTCCATACCGTGCGTACTGCGGCACCCAGGCCCTTTCTGGTCATCAACGCCTCCCTGATTGGTCCGGTGGCTCTTTCACCTTTCAAGAAGGAGTCCGTGGTCATCTTCGAGTACACGCCGCTATACGTCGGGAATCCTTTCGCCTTGAATGTGACCTACACGCCCGAGGATGGGCGCAAGGCGGAGACATGTCTGACGGGTGGCGGCTTCGTAGAACCCTTTGCCTTCGGCGGTCCGGCTCCGGCCAGTGCTCCCAGCGGTATGACGGTCAACCTTCCTGCACCGGCAAGGCCTTACAGCCTGGCAGACGCCAGCGGCACGAGCAGCGCTGCTTTTGCCGGGTTTGTCGAACAGCACCATCTCTTTGGCCTTTTCAGCAGCACCTGCGGCCTCTCACCGGAAGCACCCTACTGGCCAGTCACTGATTTCAGCGGCCAACCGATGGCGAATTTCGCCTTTGGCGACGGCGGAGTGCTGGAGAACTACGGCCTGATCTCCCTTCTACAGAGAAGGGTGGAAACCATCGTGGTGTTCATCAACACACCAACTCCGTTGACCATCGACGAGGACCCGGAGAAGCTTGCGGACGGAAAAGGCATCGATGCGAACCTGCCTCCCCTGTTCGGTCACAAGATCGATTCCACCGGCAGATTCACCGCGAACAACCACGTTTTTGATAGATCCGATTTCCCGAAGGTCGTCCGCGGATTACAAGAGGCGAAAAAGGCCGGCAGGACTGTGATGACGACCACTGAGTTGAAAGTGCAGCCGAACGACTGGTGGGGTCTGGAGGGAGGTCAGTCAGTTAGGATTTGCTGGGTCTACCTGGACAGGGTCCGGACCTGGGAAGGCCAACTGAGTTCTGAAATTCGCAAAGAAATCGAGAGAGGCAACCACGCCTGGCTCGCTCTTGGTCCTTTCAAGAAGTTTCCGAACTACAGCACAGCAGGTGAGAACGCACTGGATCTGGTGGAACTGACCCCCGATCAGGTTAATCTGCTCGCCGATCTGAGCTGTTGGAACATCACAAAAAACGCAAACACATTTCAGGACCTGCTCTCCTGAAATCCGTCATGTTGACTGGAATATTTGTGGCCGGCGGGTTGGGACTGGAAGGGACTACATGCTGAGCAGCAGCGTCGGGAGGAACCCAGGAGGTAGGATGCATCGGAATATCACGTTGATAGGCTGCGTTGTCGTAATTCTGTTTGGCTGGGTGGATCGTGCGCAGGCTCAATTCAGTGTCCGGGCAGCGGCCGCGGAGCCTGTGTCCGGGTGGCAGAGGATGGAATCTCCGGACGCGGATCGAACCGTGTGGGTGGCGCCGACGCCGAGCCTCACTTCCGACGACGTCGAGCGCGCTCAATCAAGCACAGGGCCGGACGGCGGCCCGGCCGTGGCGATTCGGTTTACCGAAGCGGGTTCCGAGAAAATGCGCGAACTGTCGGCCGCGCAGGTCGGCAGACCGATTGCCATGGTGTTGGATGGCGAGTTGATTTGGGCGCCCGTGGTTCGGACCGTGATCAGCGCCGAGGCCTTGCTTACCGGTGGTCCGAACGGCCTGAGTGCGGACCAGGTCCAGCGCATTCTCGCCAGCGTGAATCAGAGATAGAACGGGGCCGACACCGACGTCGAGGCGGAAAACCTGTACAGGTCCTGGAAGAGTTGATCATATGGTCGCGACGGGAATAGCTATCTTCGTCCTGGGTGCAGCTTGGGAGCTTTCAATTTATCTGAGTGCGGGGTGGCCCACGGTCTTCCCATGGGGAATGATGGTCGTCGGACTCCTCATCACGGCCGTCGGAAGCGGCAGAAAGAGCGTTCGGGCCGGAAGGATAGCCTGGGGGCTGGCAGGCATTTTCGTCGCCATCATTCTTGGCCTTTGGGGTCTTGGTTGATTGCTGCGATGCCTGACGCCCGTGAGTATTGAAAATGGTCCCAGACATCAACAACGAACACGCAGTCGAGACATATCGATCGCTCATCCAGATCGCCACAGAGGGTTTGAAAGTGCTGCTGTTACTTAACGGCGGTGCTGCGGTCGCCATACTTGCGTACCTGGGCAGCATATCGGCAAACGTCACGACCGTCCCGGACATGCGAATTCCGATGGGCTGTTACATCGCCGGGCTCCTGCTCTGCGGTTTGGCTTTCGCCACTACCTATCTGACTCAATTCGTCCGTTTTAACGAACTCGTCCATGCCGGCGATGGGAACAAAATCGGAGGTCACATGCTCTGGCTGCGCCTTACCTTTTTGTTGGCATTTTTGAGCATCGTCTCCTTTGCAATTGGATCCTTCTATGCCGTCACCCTCTTCAGGTAGGGCCTGATGAAGTCGGTCTGTATCTGTGGCAGCTTCAGGTTCTACGAGGAGATGGTGGAGTTCAGAAACGCCCTGCTGGCGCGGGACGTGGTCTGCGAATGGCCCCTGCCAGGGCCACCTCGGGATCCACGCGCTATGACTGCAGACGAGGCACGCGACGCCATCACCCGCCATTTAGAGCGCATCGATCAAGCGGACTGGATGTACGTGTTCAACCAGGACGGCCATATCGGGAACAGCGTCGTGATGGAGATCGGTTATGCCTATGCCCAGCGCAAACCGGTCTACGCGCTTGCCCCCATCCAGGACCAGTTTCTGATGGCCCTTGTCCACGGCGTAGTGAGCGTCGAGGACTTTCTGCAACTCGTGCAGGCATGATATGCCGTCATGCCATCGATCGGAAGCTGCCTCGGCGCTCCCATGCAGTGGTGTCCATCGGGTTCGAGCGACTGCTGGCCCGGGAGGTGGCGTAGCAGGGATGCCCGAACCGACGTAGTTGCCGAACGCCCCAACTGTTTCAGATGGAACGTCTCAAGCCAGGGCCACCCGGCGCACCTCTTCGAGGTCGGTCTGGCCGTTGATCATCTTTCGGATGCCGTCCTGCATGAGGGTGCGCATGCCTTGCTTCATGGCCACCTCTCGTATCTCCGTGGCCCGGCCCTTGGCATAGATGACCTTCTTGAGCTCCTCGCTGTTCACCAGCAGCTCGTGGATGCCCACCCGGGAACGATAGCCGGTCGACGAACACGCCGGGCAACTCACAGGCTGGCAGAGTTTCTGCTCCCCCGGTCGTAGCTTCAGCTCGGAAAAGTGCTCCTCACCGTAGTAGACCCGGACCATGTCGTGGGTCGCCTCGTCGAGCGTAGAGGCCTGCTTGCAGCCCTCGCACAGGGTGCGGATCAGACGCTGGGCCAGAACCCCCGAGAGGGCGTCGGCGAAGGAGACGGGATCGAGCCCCAGGTCCAGCAGACGCACCACGGTCTCTGCCGCCGAGTTGGTGTGCAGGGTGGAGAAGACCAGATGACCGGTCAAGGAGGCGTCCACCGCCATCGCGGCGGTCTCCCTGTCGCGCATCTCCCCCACCATGATGACGTCCGGATCGGCCCGCAGAAAGGCCCGCAAGGCGTTGCTGAAGGTCAGGCCCAGATCGGGTCGGACCTGGACCTGCTGGAGGCCCGACTGGGTGATCTCCACCGGGTCCTCGGCGGTCCAGATCTTGCGTTCCGGCCGGTTCAGGTACCCCAGGATGGCATGCAGGGTGGTGGTCTTGCCTGAGCCGGTGGGCCCCACCACCAGGAAAAGGCCGTGGGGACGGTTGACCAGCCTGACGATCTCCATCAGATTGCGCTCGGAAAGGGAGAGTTGCTTCATGGGCATGGGCTCGCGGGCCGGCAGCAGGCGCAGGATCACGTTCTCCCCGTTTACCGTGGGAATGGTGGCCACCCGTAGCTCCAGATCCAGGTCGCCGTGCCTGAGCCGGCATTTGCCATCTTGGGGCTTTCGCCGCTCGGAGATGTCCAGGTCACTGATGATCTTGATCCGGGAGATGACGGCCTGGACTTGGGCCGCGGGCAGGGTGATCAACGGCTGACACAGACCATCCACACGGATGCGCACCGTAGCCGGCGTTCCTCCCCGGCCAGGCTCGATGTGGATATCGGAGGCCCGGGCGTCATGGGCGTCCAGGATCATCTGGTTCACCGTCTGGATGACCGAGGCCGTGGTCTCGGCTGTCTCCTCCCCTTCCTCCCCCTCTTCCTCTCCCTCCTCCCGGAGAACCTCGACCATCTCCCCGAGCTGTGCGGACTTGACCGGCTTGTCGATCTCATCGATAAAGTGACGAATATCGTCCTCAATACCCACCCTGAAGACGTAGTTGCGTACCTTCAGGGTGCGCTGGATGTCCATCACCCGGTGGGCGTCCATGGGGTTCGCCATCAGGACCACCACCTCGTCCTCGTCCAGGGACACCGGCACCCAGCACTGGTTGCGCAGATAGGACCTGCTGATGCCCTTGAGCAGGGGAAGGGGCACCCGAACGGTCGGCTCATAGGGCATGAAAGGCACCTGGTAGTAGCGCTCCAGAGAGGCACCGAGCTGCTTGCGGCGGACCATGCCCTCGGAGAGCAGGAGGCGGGTTACGGGGACCTTCTCCTTGCGCGCCCGGGCCTGCATCTCCTCCAGATCCTGGGCCGAGACCTTGCGCGTCTGGACCAGGTAGTGGTAGGGGTCCCGGGTGGCCTAGAAGTCGTAGACGAACCGCTGGCCCAGGACGTTGGACAGCTCGATGGCGCACTCCAGCTCGTCGTCGTTGAAGCTCCCGCCGCCCTGATGGTTGATCAGCTGGAGCACACCCAGGATCACCTCGTGGGCCTTGATGGGCACGGCGATGATTGAGAGTGTGCGGTAGCCGGTCTGCTTGTCCAGTTCACGGCCGCCGAAGCGCAGGTTAGGATGGATCGTCTTGAGAGCCGCCTCGTCGTAGACGTCGTCGATGCGCACCGGGCTCTGGCTCATAGCCACGTAGCCCACGATGGATGAGGCCGTCAAGGGAACCCGGATCTCCTCCACATCGTGGGCGCTATGGTGCTTGGAGACCAGCTGCTTCTCCGAACGGTTGCGCTGGAAGACCGTTACCCGCTCCGCGTTGATCAGGCCGAAGATCTCCTTTTCCACCTGGGGCATGATCTCGGCAAAGGAGCCGGCCCCGTGGATGGCCTGCATGACGTAGTTCATCTTGGTCTGAAACTCCAGGGACCGCCGCAAGGCATCCAGGTTCTCCGGCGTTCTGGCAGTGCTCTGGCTCATCTTCGACTCCTTGTCCGCGGTTTGTCTGCTGACCAGCTCAACAGAAGATCTCCTCAACGCTAAGCCGCCGCTCCGCAGCGATTTGTTACGTATCCTATTCGGCGACCCTAACAGGACGTAATTATCCCGAGAGATCGTGTGGAGGGGAAGAAGATTCAGGGCAGGTCTGAGGTTAACGCGCTAGTTCGCGCTTGAAGAAGCAGAATCCTGTGAATTTTCACGGACTCAGTCGCCCAACACGCAAAGTCAACAGTCTGATCGAGATCTACATCGAGAATCCTGAACAGTCTCGCTGGATGGTGAGTTCGTCAGACTGGATACTGTTGACGAGGAACCGCGCTTTCCTCGGCCAGGAGATCCTGCGCAAGGACATGGAGGAAATGCCGGAGTCGGGACCGTTGTGGACGGACGACTTCAGCAGTCTCTTCTCGGTCGTCGAATTCGACGATTGAGAGTCGGTACCGAGAAGAGCTGCTCTTGGTACTCAGGACTAGTGGCCTGTAACGGAGATATCGGCACCATCGCCGATGGGTCTTGCCAGTCGAGGTCGAGGAGAGAGGAGGAATTGATGCGGTTTCATCATGACGACGAACGACAAAGAGATCGACGGCAACCCCCATCGGCCCGGAGGGTTGCGGCGGAACGGCACCGTCTTCGTTGTCGCTCCTCCTCGCAATGTAGGAGCATTACCTCGTCGTCGACTCCTAGAATCCGGTGCCGTTCCACCGCAACGCTGGTACCGATATCTCCGTTACAGGCCACTAGATTCTCTGCTGATCTCGGACGTGCTGCGCCGGAGCGGCTCAAGATCTAGCGTAACCTCCAGGCGGCGTTTTGATTGTGCGATCGGCTCCTTCGATCACCCTGACGAGGAGCTGCTTCTCTAATCGGGCCCGAGGGCCGTGAGCCTCCGCTGTGCGAGCACGTATGTGGAGCCTGGTCCTTCCTCGACTTCCGTCGACTGTAGCCTCCGGTATGCGGAGACAGCAGCTCTTTGCTCTCCGAACCGTTCGTAGATCCTTCCGAAGACATACCAATCCTCGGCGTCAGGTTCCTGGCGGCCGCCCACTTCAATGGCTTGAAGGATGACATCCAGCGCTTCAGTTGTTCTGCCGACTTCCGCAAGAAGTGAGGCGAGAGTATGGAGACTGAAGCTGGCCGCGCCTTGAAAGAGAGATGTGGCCTGGAGCGCGTGCCCGACATCTTCCTCCGTCACCTGGCGGTAAAAGAGGCTGTTCCAGGCCTTATTGTTCAGGTCGTAGCCGTTAGCCTTGCCGGCAGAAATGAGAGCCTGATACAAGGAATCCGTTGATTCGTAATTTCCGGCGTTCGCCTCCATAGAAGCCAAAGCCCGGAGTGCGAGCAGATCATCAGGTAATCGCTCCACCCGCTGTTCGATCAGGTCTCTCGCTTCATTCAACCTGTCGAGTTGCTGCAACGTGCCGGTTACGATAGAAAACGCTGCGTCCGAATCAGGTGCTAGCTGGAACAGCCCCCATGCCACAGGCAACGCTTCGTCGTGGCGCCCGAGGGTCGAAAGAGCTGTAAACAAAGCCAGGTCGAGACCGATCCGGGCGTCGTCAGAACCCGCCTCGTCACGACCTGCCCTCAGGATCGGAAGCGTCCGATCTGCGAATTCACTCGGCGCCAGAAGGCTCGCCGCCGCGAGCCGGATCGCTTGCTCGTCACCGTCGGTTCCTTCGCTCCAGAACCGCAGGAAGAGGGGTCCCGCCAAGGGATCATCCCCTGGAAGTCTGGTTCCTACTTCGCCGTAGGCCCAATCCAGCCAATGTCGAGCTCCTTCGATATCTCCGGCGTCCAGCCGTCGGAGGACCTCGAGCCCCAAAGACTCCGGGCTGTTGTTATAGGCGAGGAAGCGGTACGCGCCATTTTCCTTCACCAGGTAAGCCCGTTGGTCTAAGCTTCCGTCAGGCATAGAGATGGTTGCTCGATAGCCAAGATCATCGTCACCTTCGAGAGTCGTCTCTATGGCACCGAAAGTCAGGTCGAGGATAACTCGAACCGGCATATCGTCACCGACGGCTCTTGCCGATTGCCCAAGATCCAAGTCCTCTTCTTGAACGCTCTCCCTGAGCTCCTCTGTGAATAAGGAAACGAAATCATCTCTGTGGTTCAGAAAGACGGCGATCAACATCTTATTGAGGACGCTCCGCGGGTCATCGTCAGGCAGCGGGACGTCTTCGAATCGTTTGGTCTTCCCGATCTGGTCGGCATATACCAGGACCGCAGACGCCGCAGGTGCCCCCCGTGCGCCCGCTCTGAGCAACACGGCTGCCGGCTCGTAAAAGCGAAGTTGCACCAATCGCGTGCCTGCCTCGATCAGCGCGGCTTGCCGCACGCTTTCGTCAAGCAGACCCCGGTTCGCTTCTCTGACTGCGGATTTCGGACCGTCGGTTGCTGCTGCTGCTGCCAGATAAAGTTCGTTCGTGGTCGCCACTTCCTTCAGCTCGTCAAAGCGGTTGGCCCAAAGCAAAGCAACGGCGAGATTCTGGTGCAAGGGGCTATCGGCCGCCACTTGATCGACTATCAACCGGTAGTGCTCGATAGCTGCATCGAGATCTGCATCCGGGCCGTACCGGATACCTTGTGTGTCGTGCTCCAGTAGAATCGCGAGATCAGCCCGCGCAACCAGGTTAGACGGATCCAGTTCCAGCGCCTTCCGGTAGGAATTAGCCGCTAGTTCGGGCTCGGCGCCGTTCTTGAACCGCAGGCCGATCAGATCGTGCTGCAGAACCCAACCGAGTGTCTGATGCGCGACGAGGGAATCCGGTTCCAACTCTACGGCCCGCCGTGCTTCTTCGCGAGCCGCTTCCCCCATGCTGCCCTCCAATAAAGCTCTGGCAATCTGCGTCCGGTGCAGAGCCTCGGCCGGATGGAGTTCGGCCAGGTTGCGGAATTCTTCCAGCGCCTCGCGAATCTCTCCAGCGAGAAGGTGCGCCTCCCCCACGTGCTCGAAAGAGACCCGAAGGACAGGTTCCTCCTCGAACGCCTCGAGTCCCTTCCTCAATGCCGCCACTTCATCAGCCGTGTACCTCCTCTTGCCGGTGTCGAAGTGCAGAATTGCCGTGACAGCCCCGTCCTCGGATGTGGAGAACTCTCTCGCCAGAAGCGCTGGGCCGAGGCGCTCGGTCTTGCTGTCTGGCAGATCGTCGAGCCGGAATCCAGGAGGCGCGACGATACGGTATCGCCATTCACCTGCAAACGCCCCGGGCATCACAAGATCTCTGATGGCATCATCCTCACCGTGAGATTCCTCGTGAGCGTTCAGGATGGAGGTCACCCCTTGTAACAGGGGCGCCGTGATAATCGCGACAGCAGCCTCGCTCAGTACGGTTTCCACCAGCTCTGCGCCGGTCGCCTCGAATCGGATTCGAAACGGCGTGGAGAAATCGTTCGGGTCCGTGTACACGAGATCATCGACCGTTTGTGCACCATAAACGTTGCCCGCGTATTCTTCGAGATGCTGCCGTATTTCGTCCGCACCAAGTTGGGCGTAGTTTGAGCGAAGCGCCAATTCGTCGAACCCAAAGGATTCGGTCGTCTCAATGATCCGACCGTAACCTTCCTCGGCAAGATAAACTTCCCGCGTCTCTACGGTCCGAGACTTCAGTTCCGGGATCCGGACCAAAGCCTCCGTGTCGGGACTGGCGATCAGGGCCAGGCGACCCTGGTCCTGGAGGGGTAACTGCCCGAGTCGCGAAAACCCAGCGGTGGGGTCGATCCACAGAGGATCGTCTCCCGGCACGTACACGACTGTATGATCGAAACGACCGAAGCCAGGAAAACCCGGCTCGACATCCGGACCTGGTCCGGTGCTCAGGAGTGCGATGTACGCTTCAATTCCCGCGGTACGTAACATGGAAATGAGCAAGGTGGATTGGTCCTTGCAGTCACCGTATCCCAGCTCCAATGTTTCGGTCGGCGTCGTAGGGACGATAGCCAACTCGCCGAGTTGCACGGCCGTGTAGCGGATTACCTGCTGCACCTTGACTAATAGTCGCTCAGCGATTTCTTCAGTTGCTGTGACGCCCTGGAGCGTTTCGCGGACCAAGTCGTCCACGTTGGAAGCGGCGATCTGTTCCTCAACGACGTTGCGGTAGCGATCGGCAATTTCACGCCACGACTGGGCCGTCGAAAAAACCACATAGGGTCGCTGTGGCTCATCCGATGGTGCGTACGGGTTGAATTGGCCAAGGCTTTCCAACCTTCCGTTAGCGAAGGCGATTCTCACGCGGCCGTTGCTCTCGATACGTGCGGGTTCCACGTCGGGAAGAAGGCGGGCTGAATTCCTCAGCGGCAGTGAGATCGGGGCGTCGATCTCCACTCGCGTACGCAACACAGGCACCGGCCTACCGAGTGCAACGTATCGGGTCACTCCACGATCGAAAAACGGTTCGGTATCGATCAAGACAGTCTCTGCCTCGACCACCGCACCGGCCGTCAGGGCCGGCAGGGGGCCGCGTAAGAGCCTGGCGTCTCCGAAGGTTTCACGGGAGAACTCGGCCAGCGGAGCCTCGGCAATCGTGTCTTGGCTGAGCTGAAGTTCCCTCCCGTCCAGGGTGATGACCCGTGCGCGTATCTCGGGCCGCCGCTGCCGCCATGGCCGCCACACCGCCTCCACAGCGGACCAGCCCTCAGCGTCGGCCCTACCTATGCGATAGACCAAGCGGCGTTTTTCAACTACCCGGCTGGCGGCATCCAGGACGAACTTCCTTTCGTCCAGTAGCACAACCACCCCGGCCTCGTCCGGATCGACGAGGGACTGGGCCGCCTCGATGACGGCGTTCGGATTGGCCGAAAAAGGAGAAACATCCCAAGGCTCTTGTGCGGCTGCTGAAGACGGAAAGCACAAGAGCGTGAATGTCCCAACAAGGGCTGTAGCTGATTTCACACGTGCCTGAAAAAGAAACGATACGAAAGGATTCATTCTCGTCCTCCTTCCCCAGCTGCAATCTGCCTGAGGCGCCGGACGCGTCTTGCGAGCCGGCAGGGTCAATCGTGGTGGTGTTTCCTAACAACGCTGTCACAGGTGCGTGGTCCGGCGAGCTTCGGAGGCATCCTATGAACCGTCCTGACGATGCGATATCCCTGCGTGGGCTCACTCTGGATCGCTGCGCTCGTCTGGAGCCGGCATCGTCGGCACACTAGGAGGGAGCACGTGTGCAGCCATGAAGAATCCGAATAAAGGCGAGATCAGTTCGATCTCGTAATTGCATGACAGACAGGGGCGTACCCTTGGCGAACTCGTCCGAGCAAGTTGAATGCACACACGAGTTCTATCCGTTCGGATAGCCGGGTCTACCGGATCGGATACAACTGGTACAGGTCACTGATAAGAGATTGGATCGCACTCGAGGAGTTGAGGAGCCGCAGTCGCTACATCCCGGTCAGATATCCTGGGCCGCCCAGCTGTCGCACTGCGGCCTGGATCTGTTCGGCGCGAGTCCGGACGTATTCGGACGGGGCAGCGGCCGACATGCGCTTAGGACTTGGCAGGACGGCCACGAGAATTGCGGCGTCGCGCGCAGTCAGATCAGAAGGCGATTTTCCCATGAGCCGTTCGCTGGCCTCCCCTACGCCGAAGACGCCGGGGCCAAACTCGGCGACATTCAGATAGACTTCGATAATCCGTCGCTTCGGCCAGAGTAGTTCGAGCGACACCGTGAACCAGGCTTCCGCCCCCTTCCGAATCCAGTTCTGACTGGGCCACAAAAACAGGTTCTTGGCTAGTTGCTGCGAGATCGTGCTCCCACCACGGACTCCGCCGCCTTCGCTGTTTCGCTCCAGTGCGTTCTCGATGGCCTTCCAGTCGAAGCCAAAATGGTCGGGGAATTTCTGATCTTCGGCCGCGACGGCCGAGATCGCCAGTGCGGGAGCGATCTGCCCCCACGGCACCCAGCGGTAATGCACGGGGTCTTCAGAAACGAGGCGCTCGCGAAGAATAAAGGCGGTGGTCGGCGGCGTCAGCCAGCGCCACGGCAGCACGATAACGACGGTCACACCAAGTGTGGCAATCGTGATGATGACCGCAAGCCGCAGCGCGCGCCGCGCCAATCCAGCGCGAGCCTTGGGTTTCTTCAAGCGCCTGCGTAGCAACAACCGCACTTCTCAATTGTCCAGTAGGTTGGGTCTTTTACTCAGCAAGCAAGACAGCGGACGGGTGCTTACCGGATCCCGACGATCCCTTTGACCGACTCGTACAGCGCTCTGGAATCCCAGCCCACACCGTGCCGGAACACGATCCGGGTGTCGCGGATGTGGCCGGCCTGCTCCACGTCGCCTTCGATCACGACCAGGTCTGCGACCTTGCCGGTTTCGATCGTGCCGACATCACTGTCGATGCCGAGGACTTTGGCTCCGTTCGCGCTCATGATCTGCACGACTTCGGGAGGGGTGAATCCCGCTTCGAGCAGGAGTTCGTAGTTGCGCTGATCGCCGAGACCCGGGGGCGCGGCGCCATACCCGGTCGGGTCCACACCTGCTGCCAGGAGGCCACCGGCCTTCACGAAGGCATACTCGTACTCCATCGCCTTCTTGAGCGTGGCCGGATTGAGTCCCCTGCTCGAGTTGGGATCCGCGCCGCGGCGCTGCTCGGAGATCTCCCGTACCTCGGCCGCGATCTCTGGGGCCAGAACTTCGAAGACTCGCTCGTCGATCGGTTCGCGGCCGGGGACCGAGATCTCGTAGACAACGAGAGTCGATGTCATCGACACGTCGTTTTCGATCATGTCGCGGAATGTGGCCTGGACCTGCTCGGAGTTGATGTCGAGATCCGCATAGGCGGCGCGGAAGTTCTGTGGACAATCGTCCGGCTGCTTGTCGGGTGCGTACTCGCTGTTGGCGAACAGGCCGTGCTCGAGGTTGTCGATCCCCAGGGCCACCGCCTCGCGGTAACCGATCGAGCACAGGTGTGCGGTCACCTTGACGCCGTTGGTGTGCGCAGCCTCGATCGCCGCGGCCAACTCCGCCCGGGATATCCACGTGTAGGCCTTGAACCAGCTGACGCCCTCCTCGGCCCAGTATTGAACTACGCGCCGGGCCTGTTCAGGACCTTCCAGGCGCGTCATCGTCGGCGAGCCCTGTTCGCCCGTCAGGTACGGCCCGGTCGTGAACATGGTCGGTCCGATCACCTGACCGGCTTCGATGTCGCGCTTGAGATTGAGTTCCTCGTAGGGCGCGCGCGCACCGGTGGTCCGGATGGTCGTGACGCCGGAAGCAAGGTAAAGTCGGGAGCCCGAGAACGACAATTGCGCCGCCCGGCCCCGTCCGCCGGTGTAATAGCTGTGGTTGTGCAGACCGACGAGCCCCGGGATGATGGTGTGGCCTCGGAGGTCGTGTACCTCCGCCCCGCCGGGAACCCTCACCTCCCCCGTCCCTCCGACGGCCGTGATACGGTCCCCTTCGATGACGATCGTCTGAGTGTCCCGGGCGGGGGCTCCGGTGCCATCCAGTAGCTTGACGTTCGTTAGTGCCACCGTTGGCGCCTCCACGGCGACGAACTGCTCGAACTGCTCCGGTCTCTGAGCTTCTGCCGCGAAGGGCGAACCCAGAAAGGCCACCATCGCTGTCAGCAGAAAAACCTGATAAACGCGTATCGTCATTGTCCTTCGACCTCCATCACGAATTTCATGCCAGATTCGAGGTGTTCCGCGATATGGCAATGGATCATCCAGCGACCCGGGTTCGACAGCTCGAGCAGGATGTCCGTCGTCGAGCCTGTGGGCAACAATACTGTATCCTTCCAGACCAGGTTGTTGTCAGCAACGCCGTTCTGCTCAAGGACCAGGAAGCGTTGGCCATGGATATGCAGCGGGTGTTGCATGGCGTGAAACGCGTCCCGGTCGTTTACGATGCGAATCTTGACGACATCGCCGACGCGAAAGCGCCAGTCGATGTCCATGTTCTCCTTGCCTGTAGCGGGATCGCGCAGGATCCACTCGACCTCCTCCCCACTCGACGCCCAGTTCATCATCGGCATCGTTCCTGTCCACTCGACGGGGTTGAAATAGACCCAGTCGTAGGCCATGGACTGTTCGACGGGAAGGGGAAGGTCCTTGACCTCGAGCGATAGCACCAGCTCGTGGTCCAGGGGCTTGTCGAACAGGTGACGGTAGTTGTCGATCTCAGCGACGACAGCGTCGTGCTCGCGAACGCTCGCGAAGGCATCGGAGTAGTCCGGCTCGGCTGCGCCCTCAGACACCCGCACCCTGCCCATCGCCCTCAGCTCCGGCAGGAAGACACCCTGGCGATGGTTGATGCCCTGAACATGGTTGACCATGCGGTACACGCCCGACTCCGGGAACTGGACCTCCACCACGTAGCGCTCTGCCGGAGCCAACACCGCGTTTCGGGCGATGGCCTCGCGCTCGAAGCGCCCCACGTCGGACCCGACGACCTTCATGGACAGGATCTCGTCAGGCACCGCCGCGTCGCGCGGTGACCCCACCGCATCCCCACGCCGGAACGAAAGGTTGAATGTGCGCGTGCTCGATGCATTCGTCAGGAAGAACCGAACCACTTCGCCTCGATCGACTTCGAGCTCATAGTCAGGCTCTCCGTTCACGAGGAACACGTTGCCGAAGCGGCCCATCAACATGTAGTTGGCCGACTCGTCCCCGAATGGCACGATGCCGGCGTCGGACAGCAGAAGGTCGTCGAGCATCAAGACCTCCTCGCGATTCACCTCGTTGTAGTAGTTCTCGGGAAGCGGATCGACCAGCATGTTGCCGTAGAGTCCCATCTCCTGCTGGACATCCTCGCGGTGGTGCGGGTGGTACCAGTAAATGCCCGCGTCGCGGAAGTAAATCCGGTATTGAAACGTTTCGCCAGGTTGCACGGGGTCCTGGGTGACGCCGGGAACACCGTCGAAGCGGTTGTCGAGACGCACACCGTGCCAGTGGACGGCGGTCGGCAGCGGTGTCCGATTCGTGAAGTTCACGAAGATCGTCGACTTCTCGGGCACCTTGATCAGTGGGCCGGGGTGTTGACGATTGAACGCCATCATGATCACGGTGCGGCCCCGGATCTGGCGACGTACGAATCCGGCCTCCAGATCGAGCGTGCCGCCGTCGGGAAGCTCGACCAGCTCTCGCGGGCCGACGGCGGGCAGATCGGCTGCATCAACGGGCGCCGGTAGCAGAGGGGAGACCCGGGGGGAGAGGCCCATCATCCCCGGAAGCATGCGGACCCCGGCGTAGGAAGGGGGCATCATCCAGGCATTCCCGTCCATCGCGTGCATGTCGTGGCCGCCGGTGGGGGGCGCCTGCGCAGCGGAAGGCGCCTGTGCCAACATATCGTGCGCCTCCATTAAGCTGGAGGGCGAGCGGCCGCGCAGCACCAACCTGCCATTACGATCCGAAACGTCGGCTGACGCCTCGGCGCTGATCATGATCAGGAATTTGTTGAGCGCGACGTTGCCAAGCGGGTTGGCGCCGTTCGACACTTCGCCGAGCTGGATGAGTTGGTCGAAGACCGGTGTGGTGGCCCAGGCCACGAAGGCGCTGTAAGGGCCGAGTGACGTGACGTCGGGCAGGCCCTCGATCCAGGCGGTCAGCGCGTACTCGTGGTGTCCTTCCGGTGTGACCGCTACACCAAAGGGCGAGGGTACACGCCCCATCTCCACCACGCCCTGCGCATCGCCGCCCGCGGCGGTCGAAAAGAGATCCACGCAGTAGAGATCAGACGCCGGTCTTGCGAACGGATTGGCGGTTCGACTGGGAGTGCTGCCGACCCGAGATCCAGCCGCGCGGTCGGCGCAGAGACCCGACACGCCCGCAACCTGCCCGCCGCCGGTCCATGCGCCGATGGCCAACGCCAGGAAGCCCGCCAGCGTCGCCAAACCGACGCCGGCCGTGCGTACATAGAAACCGGCTGAACTCCGCGAGGTCCACGTCGATCGTCGCACGTTACTCTTCACTCCTGCCAATGGCCCCTCAAACGAGCTACCAGTCCCGAGCCCGATCCCGTCGTTTTGGTTTTCTTCCCGAACGAACGGCAAAAAGTTGAGAAAAGTCTATAGAACCGGCCCCTTGGAGGCAATCAATCAAGTGAAGGTCCGTTCGTCACACGAAAGCGATAGGCACTTCCGGTTTGGCAGGCGTCGTTGGCCGAATCGGTCAGGATAGCGCTCAGACCGCTTCTCTCAGCAATCAGCTGTGTTCGTAGGGATTAGCACCCAGTCAAGGCGGATGTCGGTAGTGCCCAAGTAAACTTGAGCACTACCCGGATGTCGCCGAGTGGGCGCGATTGCGCCGTCTGTGTTACAACGAGATTCCCTGAAAGGAGTTTAGACAAGATATGAATCTGCCAGACGCACCGATTCCTCACGATGGTTTCTTCGTCACCCACTTCCTGACGGTCAAAGACCAGATCAGATCCCGAGAGTTTTACGCGGGGGTGTTGGGGAGGAAAAGTCATCGCTCCGGAGAGCCCCTGCATCATCAAGCTGGCCAACTCTTGGATCGTCCTCAACGTGGGTGGTGGTCCCACGCCAGATAAGCCGGGAGTATTCCTCGAACCGCCACGGGATCCGAACCAAGTCAGCAGTTTCTTGAATCTGAGAGTTGCTGACATTCGCGCATACTACACACAATGGAAGGCCAAGGGAGCACACTTCCTGACGGAGCCGCTCGACAATCATGGGTGGGAAACAAGATGTTACATGCAGGACCCAGACGGTTACATCATCGAAGTCGGACAGCCAAGTCAGAAGATGATTGATCTTCTTGAACAACACGCGGGCTAGAACAGCATGCTTTAGGTCTGGCTGGCCGCCAGCCCAATCGTGGGGTGAACCGTTCTTAACGGCGGCGCCTGGGCGGCCGGGGCGTTGGTGCGGAAACTGAGATGACGAAAGTTGCGGAGGTGATCCTGCTTGGACTGTTGGCCCAATCGGTGTCGACTTCTCCTCAGGCAGCTTTCCTGACCGGCGTCAGCATAGAGGTGCCGGCTCGTCTATACGTCGAAAGGAACGGCAATGCGCTGGCAGTTTCGGTGACGCAGCGCGGATACGTTTCTCTCGCTGAGGTTCTCGCGACCCCGCTGGGGGAAGTCAATGGCTATCCGGATCGCTGGAGGGACTTGACAGGTTATTTGGGGTTTATCGGTCAGACGCCGAAGATTCGCCAGGTCAGCGGGCGCGAGTTTGGTGTGCTCGAAGGAGAGATCGACGCCACGTACATCTACATCTCGCGAGCCTGCTTCGTACAAGCCACGTTCATGACCGGTGGGCTGGCATCAGACTACCGTGACGCGGTGCTGACCATGGCTGAGTCTCTTCGACTGGAACTTCGCCTGCGTCCGTCCGACGACACAGCGGGTCCATGCCCTGCACCACACAACAGGCAGGCGGAGCGGTAGGAGAGACTCGGTGCAACTTTGGTAAGGAGGGGAGACACGATGACGAGTTCGAGACTGCTGGAAGTAGACAGCGTGGGCAATGTACTGCTGGGTCTGCCGCTGCTGCTGGCCCCCGAGTTTGTGTCCGAGTTCCTGGGGCTTCCCATGGATGGCGCAGCCTTCTATCCAGCGATTCTCGGCGCTGTATTTGTCGGGATTGGCGTAGCGTTGCTGCTGGAGAGATTCAGACCGTCGGCTGGCGGTCTCGGGCTTGGCGGCGCGATGAGCATCAATCTGATTTTTGGCGTGGTGCTCGCCGGATGGCTCGTCTTGTCAGGGGCGGATCTTCGGCCTCGAGGGGTGTTCTTGTTATCGGTACTCGCTGTGATTCTCGTTGGGATCAGCATGGTCGAGGCGTTCTCGCTATCGCGGGATAAGAGCGCCTAGCCAGGTACCGCTGATCGCCATCACTGAGCCTGAAATCAAGAGATGCCTGATAAGGTCGGCGCCGTCGAGGCGGCACTCGGAATGACTGATGTTCAGAAAGCTGATCCTGCGGCGCGACGGCACGCCGTACAGTTTGTTGTCGTCGGGGCGATACTGGGAGCTCTGCTCATTGTCGGCTTAGAACGCTACCGTGCGCTTCTGCTCGAGTGGTTTCAGTCCGAGCCCGAACTATTGACGCATCGACTGACCCTCGTCTTCATTTTTACCACTGTTGTCGGGTCAGCGCCGCTATTCGCCTTCGCCATCTATCTTTGGTCGCTCGGCAGCAGGGTGACGCGCGTGCAGCGCTTTCCGCTGCCGGAGCAGCGGGTGGTTCGAGACACCCGGATCGTTGAGGGCGAGGCGGCAAAAGCCCGCGGGCGTGGCCTCCAGGTTCTGGCGATCTCTCTGGGCGTGGCCGGCGTGATGTTGTCCTACCTGTTTTGGCGGCTTGTCTCGGCGATCGGTTGACGCCATCCTGTGAGGCTGAAAGGGTTGTGGAAAAACCGCTTTGCCCGGAAATTGACAGGCCGTCCAGCCGAGCATAGGATGGCTGCAAAGTCGATCACACTCCACAATTGAAGACTCATCCCGAAGGAGGGCAATGATGCGCGGAACGATTTTATCAGTGGTTTTGTTGTGGGCTCTCACTCCCGCAGTCGCTGCCCGTGCACAGACCCGGGCGACGGATACCCTGGACATTTATCTGATCGACGTGGAGGGCGGCAACGCCACGCTCTTCGTTTCGCCATCGGGCGAGTCCCTGCTGATGGATACGGGAAACGGAGGCGCGCGGGCCGCTCGTGACGCTGGCCGCATCCTGGACGCCGTTCGAGACGCCGGCCTTCAGCAGATCGACCACCTGATCACCACTCACTGGCACGGCGATCATTTCGGCGCAATGGCCGAACTTGCGGACCGGATACCGATCCGGAATTTCATCGATCATGGTCCCAGCGTTCAATCCAGCCCAAACACGGACACGTTCCTCGAGACGACATATCCAGGACTCCATCGCGAAGCAAGTCACACGGTCGTGAAGCCGGGCGACAAGATCCCGGTCGAAGGAGTCGATATCACGATACTCGCTTCGGCCGGCGAGGTTGTCGATGACCCGCTTCCGGGCATGGGCCGGCCGAATCCGTATTGCGCCGGCTTCACACCTCAGGCTCCGGACGAGGGCGAAAACGCCCAGTCTGTCGGAATCTTCGTCGGGTTCCAGCAGTTTCGGGCCCTCCATCTGGGCGATCTCACGGTGAACAAGGAATTCGACCTGATGTGTCCCGACAACCCTATCGGCACCGTGGACCTGTTCGTCGTTGCACACCACGGGCAGCCGACCTCGAATGCAGAGGTGCTCGCTCACGCGATCCAGCCCCGCGTCGCGATCCTGAACAACGGTACGCGCAAAGGCGGGCAGCCGGAGGCGATGAAGATTCTTTATTCGGCCCCCGGTCTCCAGGACCTGTGGCAGCTCCACTTTTCGCTCTTGAGCGGACAGGAATACACCGTGCCTGGCATCTTCATCGCCAACGGCATCGACGAAGAGCAGCCGGCTATGCCCGTGACGCCGATGCCGCAACCGCGCCGCGGATCGGGCGCTCCGCCCCCGCCGGTTCACGATGGGCCCGCGAACTGGATCAAGGTGTCCGCCCGAGAGAATGGTTCTTTCACCGTCACGAACAGCCGGAACGGTTTCAGCAAGGTGTACCGGGTGGAACGATAGATCAGTACCGCCCGGGAAGCTGCTTTCCACAGGAATGTGTGAACCAGGTGTAGGTGCGGTCTATGACCGCACATCTTTCGAACCGCAACAACGTGCGTTCATAGAGCGCACCTACACGCGAGCTTGAAGTTTCGCTGTCCACGGGAGCTAGGAAATAATTCGGCTCTTGAGCGTTTTGCTGACGGCCTCGGCCTTGGAGTGCACGTGGAGTTTGTCGTAGACCGTGCGGATGTAGTTGCGGACGGTATTGATGCTGATATGGAGGTTATCGGCGATGGCTTGATAGCTGTAGCCATCCGCAAGGAAGCCGAGTAGACGCACTTCGTTGGGTGTGAGGTCTTTCGTGAATCCTGGAGGCGAACCGGCCCTCCGAAACAGCGTCACCACCTTGCGCGCAACCTCCGGGGTCATAGGAGCTCCACCATCGTGTGCTTCGCGAATCGCCTCGAGGAGCTTTGCCGGGGGCGTTTTTTTCAGAAGGTAACCGCAGGCGCCGTTGCAGATCGACTCGAAGATCTTGTCGTCTTCGGCGAATACAGTAAGCATGAGGACTTGCATTTCCGGACACTCGTTGCGGAGCAGGCGAACTCCTTCCGATCCCCAGATCCCCGGTAGGTGGACATCCAGAAGCAGGACGTCGGGATCCTCTCCACCCAACGAGCGTCGAGCGTCCTCCACAGATGAGTAGGTCGCCACGCACTGATAGGGATCAGAGAGCGAGTCCCTCCCGCGTCAGCGTCCTCCACCGCCGGTCCCGTCGATCAGGAGAGCGAGTCCCTCCCGCGTCGGGCGGTCATCTTCGACGATCGCCACTCTAATGTTTTCGTCCGATTCCATGAGTTTGAAGCTCAGGTCATCCTACTTTGGTCGCCGTAAAAGTAAAAGCGCATGTTCATGCGCCCTTATTTAATCGAAAGCGTCAATGTCACCGATGTTCCTCGGCCGGGGCTGGAAGAGATCTTGAAATCCGCGTCCAGTTGCGCCGCCCTCGCCCGCATGTTTGCCAACCCGTGTCCGGGCTCCGCCGGCGGGTCGGACTGCCGCGTTTCGAATCCTCTTCCGTCGTCACGGATCTGGGCCTTGAGAGAGTCGCCCTCGACAGAGAACGCCAGTGACGCCGCGGTGCAATCGGCGTGCCGCGCGATGTTGTTGACAGCCTCCTTGAGGATCAGAAAGAGACCGCGGCGTTTCTCCGGATCGAGTCCCAACCCTGTCCAACTCGGCGCTCGTGTGAAACTCCCACTTGATCCCTCTGGATTCGAAGACGTCGGACGCGAACGCCCTCAGCCGCACGATCAGACTCTTGAGATCATCTCGCCGGGGGTCGATGGACCACACGATGTCACCCATCGAATCCACCAGGCCTCGGGCCGATTCGGCGATCTCGGTCAGCCGTTGTCGGGATTCGTGCTGCTGTTCCCCGATCTGTTGCTTGACGACCTCGCTGAGGATCACCATCCGGGAAAGATTCAACCCGATGTCGTCATGAAGGTCCGTCGCAATGCGCGTCCGCACCGCCTGGATTCCCAGCAGGCGCCGAACCTGGAAGCGATGCAGCGAGTAAATTGCCGTCCCGACGGCGAGTGCAGTCACGGCGAGAAACCACCAGCGCAGCCAGAAGGGCGGGAGAACGGTAAAAGCGACAGCAGCGGGTGACGGGCTGGAAATCCCCTCATCGTTGAGAGCCCGGGCCTGAAACCGGTAGGTTCCCGGCGAAAGGTTCGCGTAGCTTATCGAGCGCTGATCGGTCGGGGGACTCCACTCGTCGTCGGCACCTTCCAGCATATACTCGTAGCGCACCCCCTTCGTCACTCCGAAACTGGCGCTGACCACTTCGATCTGAAGTCGACTCTGCTGCGGGGCGAGCTCAAACGCGGACGGGTTCGCTTCTCCAAGCTCGGACAAGGGCTGAGGGACGCCGTCGATTTGGATTCCACGGATCCACACAGGGGGCGGCGCATCAGTGCGTTCCGGCCTCGGAATCCGCAGCGACAGTCCGTCGCGCATCCCGAACCATACCCGATCCGTTCGGTCCAAAAACGCTACTGTGACTTCGCTTCCGATCAAACCATCCGCGCGACTATAGTGCTTGAACTGCCCCGTGGACGGATCGAGACGATCGACTCCGCGGGCGGTACCGATGTAGGTCCGCCCGAACCGGTCCTCCGCGAGGCTGCGGGCATTGTTGCTGGAGAGTCCGTCGGCAACCGAAAAGTTCCGGAAGGATGGGTTCGGCCCGCCGGGATCGTCGATGCGAGCGGCCCCCGCCCCGCTGCTGGCGACCCAGAGACTGCCGTCGCGATCCCCGTAGAGACCCTGGATCATCCCGCCGGGCACGCCGTAAGACTCGTCGAACTGCTCGAAGCGGCCGTGCCGGTAGCGCGCCAGACCGCCGTTGTGCATGCCGAGCCACACCTGCCCGCTGGCATCTTCCGCAAAAATATTGCTCCAGTTGTTCGGGGGCAGACCGTGAGCTTCGGCATAACGATGAAACGTCCCCGTCGAGCGCTCCCAGCGCGTCAGCATCACGGGGGGGTTGTAGGAGCTGATCCAGATGTCGCCACGGGAGTCCTCGAAGAGGCGATTGACGTTGTTATCTGCGAGACCGTCCCGCGTCGTGTAGTGGGCGTGCGGCCGGGTGTCGGCCAGATCTTCGAGCCGGTCAACCCTCGGAAAGCGGTACAGCCCCTCGATCGTGGCGACCCACCATTCCCCGGCCCGGTCCTGGATGATCCACCAGCGCCCAAGACTCGAGTCGATGACGCGCTGGGGCAGGTTCGGTTGAACCGGCGTGAAACCGTCGCCATCGAATCGATTGATGGACCAGTGTGACGTGATCGCGTAGAGCGCTCCGTCATGACCTTCGAAGATGTGTATCGTCTCGGGGCTCGCGATGCCTTCGGTTCCGCCATAAGATACGAGCCCATCGCGCGCGATCTTCATCGCACCCCGGTCCGGCGTGCCGACCCAAAGGTCTCCACTTCGGTCCTCGGCCAGGGCGGTGATCTGATTGTCCAGCCCCTGCTTTGTGCTGTAAACGCGGAACCGCTCTCCGTCGAACTCGACCACACCGCCGTTGCGAGTTCCCATCCACACGTGGCCGTCTCCGGACTCGTGCACGGCCTGAACCTCGTTGCCCGGCAGGCCATCCGCCCTCGTGTAGGCGGATGCCTCGCCCGGCGTCTGTGGGAGCAGTATCCCCTCTTTCCCGCTCGGTGAACGGCCGGATCGCGGACTGACTGGAAGATCTCGAACCTGGCCGTCGAAGAGCCGCGCTTCGGCTGCCGGGTCGGGTTTGAAGACGAACAGCCCCGACTGATGGGCAAACCACAACCGGCCCTCCCGGTCGATGATCATCGCCAGCACCAGGTCGTCCCCGCCAGCCGGCCGGAGCGCATAGTAAGTCACCTGGCCGGTCGGAAGCAGGCGCGCCACACCCCATAAGGTGGCCACCCAGAGGCTGCCTTCGTGGTCCTGGGCCACGGCCACAGCGATTGTGAGCTCCTCCGGACCTGGGGGAATGTTCAGCGCGACGCGCTGGAATGAGCCTCCGTCACGGTCCGTTGCCTTCAGACGGAACAGCCCGCCGTTGGTCGAAGCCCAGATGTTCCCGTCCCGATCCTCATAGACTCCATTGACGAGGCTCCCCGGCACCTCGTCCCCGATCGGATAAGTCTTGAACAGCACCTCGTTACTCTCCTCGCTTCGAGAGTCCCTATTCGCCGCCCGGCCTCCCTGAGGGCTGCCGCCTCGAGATTCGGGACGGAATCGGACGACGCCACCTCCCTGCGTCGCTATCCAGTAAGTCCCGTCGCGACTCTCTACCAGGTGGCTCACTGTAGCGACGGGCAGCCCATCGCGCACGTCGTAGGTGGTAAAGCGCACCCCGTCGAACCAGCTGAGACCGTCGTTGGTACAGAACCACAAGTAGCCGCGGGAATCCCGAACGATGCAGCGGACATGGTCGTGAGCCAGACCGTCGGACACGTCATAGGTCTTGACGGGAAGCTTCTCGGCGGAGGCGGACGGCGAGAGAATCCACAGCGCAGCGAGCAGCGGCGCCGCGTAGCGAGAAAGAGTTCCTCCGTACCTGTCGGCTCTCATGCTGGGATGCTCCTGAACGCAGTAGTCAAGGATGAACCTGTGTACACCGAGGCTTCAAGTGCAATGTCCCGAAGAAAACCGCATGAACATGCGCTCCCCGATGCCGCGACCTAGTCCGACGATGGATTGTTCAAAGGAGGACGAATGAAACCAAAGATTTGGTTTGAGAAGTCGATGGCGTCGGTCTTCAACTTCCTGGTCGGGTGCGCGCTGCTGATGGTTGGGAGCGCGAGTCCGCTTCTGTCGCAGACGCCGGGCACCGTCGTGGCTTTTGGCGACAACGTCTGGGGTCAGCTCGGCAACGGATCCACCCAGGACAGTGCGGTCCCGGTGCAGGTGCTGAAACTGACCGGCGTCGCGGCCATTGCCGCGGGGGGCGGGCACAGCCTGGCGCTTCTGAGGAACGGAGCGGTATACGCTTGGGGGAAGAACGACAGCGGCCAGCTGGGCAACGGCTGCACGGTCAACGTCGACTGCAAGGACAGCACAGTCAGGGTGCGGGTCAGGCGCGGAGGCCAGCCTCTGAGGGACGTCATCGCCGTCGCGGCCGGCTTCAGCCACAGCATGGCTTTGACCTCGCGGGGCAACGTCTGGGCCTGGGGAAACAACTCCTCGGGCCAGCTGGGCGACCTCACGATGATCTCCCGAAGCAACCCGGAATATGTCCAGAGTTTCATAGGCATCCTGGCGGGTGTCCGGACCATCGCCGCCGGCGGCAGCCACAGCCTGGCGGCACTGGCGAACGGGTCTCTCAGGGCTTGGGGAAACAATACCTTCGGTCAGCTCGGGGATGGCACGTTTAACTTCAAGACCCTGGCGTTTCCGGCCCAGATCGTCAGCGGTATTACGGGAGTTGCCGCTGGAAGCTGGCACAGCCTCGCGCGCAAGGTGGATGGAACCGTCTTCGCCTGGGGAAGGAACAACCGGGGGCAGCTGGGCGATGGAGGCTTCGGCGACAGCAACATCCCGCTGCAGGTTTCCATGGGGGCTCCCCACAACGTCGTCGGTATCGCCGCGGGGCGAGCCCACAGCATGGCGCTGAAACTGGACGGTGCGGTCTGGACATGGGGTCGCAACGCGCAGGGCCAGCTGGGACGGTTGACGAGCCTTGTCAACGATCCGGTCCCGGCCCAGCTCGCCCTGACCGATGTCGCAACGATTTCAGCCGGCGGTAACCATAGCCTGGCAACGCAGCGCGAAGGTGAAGTGTGGGCCTGGGGCAGCAACGCCGAGGGCCAGCTCGGCCTCCCAAAGCCCGTGATCTACCCCGAACCCGTCCTGGTCAAGACCCTGAGTGGCGTCACGACGGTGGCGGCAGGATTGGGTCACAGTCTCGTCGCCAAGGTGCCGTGGACGATGTGGACGTGGGGAGGAGCCGGCCTGGCACAGGGAAACGGCGCTTATTTGACGCGGGACATGCCGGGCCAGGTGAACGGCCCGACATGGGCCGTCGGTCTCGCGGCCGGAGGTGCCTTCAGCCTCGCGCTGGCGCCGACCGGCAGGGTGTGGGCCTGGGGCCACAACGGCAAGGGCAAACTGGGAGACGGTGGGAGTTCCTTCGATGGAGCTCCGTTCAGTCCCGTTCCGGTTCAGGTCCGGCTCGGAAACAAGTTTCTGAGCGGTATCAGGAAGGTTGCGGCGGGAGGCGGGCATGGCATGGCCCTGCACTGGAAAGGAAGGGTCTTGACCTGGGGTTGGAACGCCTTCGGCCAGCTGGGCGACGGAACGACCGTCGACAAGAATCTGCCTATCGCGGTACCGATCAAGTCCGTGGTGGCCATCGCCGGAGGCGGTGAGCACAGCCTGGCTCAAACGAAGGACGGCAAACTCTGGGCATGGGGCAGTAATTTCGGCGGTCAACTGGGTACCGGTGGCCCGCCCGCCATCGTCACAACGCCCGAACCAGTCGGCCTCAATGGAGTCGTCAGCTTCGTTGGTGGAGATGGCCACACTCTGGCGATTCTCTCCGACGGCTCGGTGTGGGCCTGGGGCTCCAACGCTAACGGTCAACTGGGCGATGGGTGCAACATCAACGTCAATTGCGTGAACGGTTTCCTGCCCGCGCCGGTATTGGGTTTGAAAGACGTCGTCGAAATCGCCGCCGGCGCTACCGGTAGTATGGCGCTCAAGTCCGACGGCACGGTCTGGGCCTGGGGCTATAACGCCGTCGGCCAGCTGGGCGACGGATGTCAGATCGGCCTTACCTGCGTCGACAGTAGCGTGCCGGTCCAGGTGACAGGCCTGCCGCCCATTGTATCCATCGGATCCGGCGCATACGGCCGTCTCGCGGCCGCCGACGATGGCACGCTCTGGGTATGGGGTGATGGCAGCAGCGTGCCTCAGCCCGTTCTGAGAGTCGATGGACTGAAGATCGCGGTGGGAGGGTTCAATGCGCACAACCTGATCGCGTTCCCCAATCCTTTTTGAGGCGGCAACGGAGGTGTCGTCAACGACCATCCTTGTCCAAAACAGCTTTCGAGGGGAGGGAGTTTTGGAGAGGCGGATCTCCTGAGGAGGTGTAGGTGCGGTCTATGACCGCACATTCTTCGAGCCGAAACGATGTGCGCTCATAGGGCGCACCTACACCCGATCCTGAAGTCTCGCCCTCTCACACCCGAGACCTCTTCACCGGCTCGACGGCGGGCCCAGGGAAGGCTCGACGAGGGGAGCATTGGAGGTTCATGTCCTACTCGAGGAGCTTTCCAACGGCAGACACACTCCTGATGAACCTCTCCGATTCTCCCGTGACGGTGTTTGGGGACTAACCAGTAGGAGTGCAGCACACCGAGCCAGAACAAGTCCGTTCGCGGGTCCAGTTCCTTTCCCAAAACCTGCTCGAGTAACATGTAGGCTACAGTGCCGAATAGCGTGGCATTTCGTACCCTCCGAGGCAGTAGCGTGGCACTCCGACCTTTCCAGAAATGGGCGGGCTCGCGGGCCGGGTATCGGAGTCTCCCGGGCCCGGGGATCAGCCGTGAGCCTTGGAGCTATTGTTCTTGGGGATGCTGCCTTGAACGCACATGGTGGTCCCAGTGTCACCCGTCAGACAGCCGGGCCCGGGCCTTGGTATCTGTAGAGGTTCTGGTAAGATTCACAGCACGTCGCCCGGCCGCAGTCGTATTCGGGAACGATCCATCGAAGATCATGATCGGCCAGACCATATCCCACTACAAGGTCCTCGAACATATCGGCGGCGGCGGCATGGGTGTTGTGTACCGTGCCGAGGACACCTCTCTCCAGCGTCAGGTGGCGTTGAAATTCTTGCCTTCCGACATCGTAAACGATAGTCAGGCGGTGGAACGGTTCAAGCGGGAAGCTCGTGCGGCGGCGGCTCTGAACCATCCGAACATCTGCGGCATTCACGAGATCGATGAACACGAAGGCCACCCGTTCATCGTGATGGAGTTGATGAAGGGGCAAACGCTCAAGGAACGTTTGGTGCGCGGGTCCTTAGGGATGGACGAGCTGTTGGAGCTGGGGATTCAGTTGGCCGACGCGCTGGATGCGGCTCATGCCGAAGGGATCGTCCATCGGGACATCAAACCGGCGAATCTTTTCATCACCGAACGAGGGCGGGCCAAGATTCTGGACTTTGGGCTGGCGAAGCTGATGCAGCCGGGGAACAAAGCGGTCAAACTGAGTCCGACCCCGTCAGCCGATCTCACGAACGCAGGTGCGGCGCTCGGAACGATAGCTTACATGTCGCCGGAACAGGCTCTGGGTAAGGAAGTGGACCGGCGAACCGACCTGCTTTCGCTGGGTGCGGTTCTCTACGAAGCGGCGACCGGCAAGCCGGCATTCGCCGGGCCCACATCGGCTGCGATCTTCGACGAAATCCTGCACAAGGAACCGCTCCGCACGGTGGAACTCAACCCGAAGATTCCCGTCGAGTTGAGGTTGGTCATCAGCAAGCTCCTGGAAAAGAAGCCCGATTTGCGCTACCAGAGTGCTGCCGAGTTGAGAACGGACCTGAAGAGAGCACAGCGTCATTCGGAGTCCAGCCATGTTGCTCTGCCAGCAGCCGCAAACCGAGCTGAGGACCGAGGTCGGGGAGTCCTTCTGGCAGGAATCGGAATCCTGGCGTTGGCCGCGGTGTACGCCCTTGTTTTCGGACGGCCGGATGAGCCGCGATTCTCCGACCTCGAAACCACCATGACTCGACTGACGTCTCAAGCGGGCCAGGAGTTGTATCCGAGTCTTTCACCCGACGGCCGGTCGATCGTGTACTCAAAGGGGACAGCTCCGGGCAACTCCGACATCTATCTTCTAAGAGTCGGTGGCCAAAGCGTGACTAATCTGACGGCGGATTCGGTGGACTCGGACATCCAGGCGAGATTCTCCCCCGACGGCGACTCGATCGCGTTTCAGTCCAGCCGCGACGGTGGAGGAATATTCGTGATGGGTGCGACAGGCGAGTCGGTGAGGCGACTGACGCGATTCGGCTTCAATCCCGCCTGGTCCCCGGATGGTCGAGAAATCGTCTTTGCGACGGAGTCGGTCGAAACCGATCCCAGAGACAGACTGGGCGAAAGCGGACTGTGGATTGTGGGGCTGGACGTCGGAAAAACGAGACTGGCTTTTGAAGGCGACGCCGTGCACCCAGACTGGTCTCCCAACGGCTTCCGTATCGCCTACTGGGCCATCGCCGGCGGGCAGCGAGACATCTGGACGATCACCTCCGCCGGTGAGGAGGCCGTTCAAGTGACTCGAGACGCTGCGGTGGACTGGAATCCGGTCTGGTCGCCGGACGGGAAGTTTCTCTACTTCTCGAGCGACCGCAGCGGAAGCATGAATCTCTGGCGGGTTCGGATGGACGAGGAAACCGGCCGGACTCTGGCCGAGCCGGAACCAGTCACGTCGGGCGCATCGGGCGAAGAAATGTATCTGACCCTGTCTTCAGACGGCAGGAGACTTGCCTACGGGGTGCAGGACCGCAGGGCAAACATCATGATGGTGGATTTCGATCCTTCCGCCGGCACTGTTGTGGGTGACCCCATCGCCGTTACCGAAGGGTCGCTTCCGGTCGGTTCGGTCGAGCCGTCGCCTGACGGGACATCGCTGGTTTTCTACCGGGTCGGGGTGCAGGAAGACATCTTCGTCAGCAATGCCGATGGGACCGGCGTCCGACGGCTGACGAACGATAGCTACTTCGATCGCTATCCGCGATGGTCTCCCGACGGAGCCAGGATCAGCTTCTATTCGAATCGTGGCAGCGGGTATCAACTCTGGACCATCAACCCAGACGGAAGCAGCCTCCGTCAGCTCACCAACGACCCGGGAGATCTCGCGCATTCGGCGTGGTCTCCGGACGGGTCGCTCGTGGCGTACACGGACTTCGTCACGGGGTCTTTCATCATGGAGGTGGAGGACCAGTCGGTGCAAACACTGCCGGCGCTAACGGACGGGAGCGAATTTTTCGTCGCGTTCTCCTGGTCGCCTGACGGCAACTGGCTGGCCGGCGCCGGTTTCGACGCGAGACGCATCCCGGAGGAAACGGGGGTGTACGTGTATTCGCTGGAATCGGGGCAGTATGAGAGGTTGACGACTGGGGGCGTGCATCCTCGCTGGATCGACGACAGCCGCGCGCTCGTGTACGCGGACCGTGGCACAATCTACATTGTGGACCGACTCACGAAAGAAGTACGGGAGGTGCTGTCACTCGACGGCGGCGACCTCCTACTGCCAGCGCCCTCCACCGACAAGCGCGCCCTGTACTATGTCTTCGAACCGCCCACAGAGTCCGACATCTGGATGATCGAGTTGTCCGAAGCGCCTTGATCAACGGCGCACGGAGAGTTCCACGTTGAGGCGAAGGCGGCTATTCAAGGTATCAGGCCACCGAACCCCCAGACCCACTTGGTTATTTATGTTGAACTTCTCGTTGCAAGCTTCTTAGCTCGCATGCGTATTCACACCCTTTCAATCGGGCAGGGTGATCAGCCAGACGTCGGACTCTGTCTGGTGAGTGGAGACATAATACAGCGTCCGATCGTCACCAGAGACGACGGGGTTTGACAGGTTTTCCCGGTCTCTGGATAACACTTCCCAAACCTGTCTTGACACTCGATCCACAGCCCGAAGCCGAAACAAACTCGGCAGCGCCTGGTAAAGAAGGATGCGACTGTCGCTGAGCCAGCGGGGATAGCTGCCCGCGTCCGTCAATTTTTCGTACCGCTCGGATTCCAACGAATAGACATAGATTCCGTTCTGCCTGTGGTTCCGCAGCGGAGAGTAACCGTGACCGGCCAGCCACTTGCCGTCGGGAGACCACGACGCAACCGCAAAGAACTCGCCTCCATCCGTCAGCGGCGGCAGTTTCACCGGTGACTGTTCCTCCCATGGCTTGCCGGTCTCCATGATGAACGAGGCAGTCCGGAGGTCGGTGTAGGCGACGCGCGATCCGTCCGCGGACCACGTCGGGTAGGACACCTGAAACGATTCGTACGTTAACTGCTCCAGATTAGCGCCGTCCCGGTCGATTGCCCAAAGCTGATAGTCGCCGCCACGGTTGGAATAAAAGCCAATCCGTCCGCCGTCGGGAGACCAACGAGGAAATCGGTCGTTATAGATGTCGTTGGTGAGCTGGCGAATGCCCTCTCCGTCGGAGCGGCTGATGTAGAGATCCTCCTGCACCCCGGCCCTCATGTAAACGAGTGATTCTCCGTCGGGCGACACGTCGGCGGTTGAAGTAGTCACCGAGCTCCCGGTCACGCCGACCGGTTCACCCACAACCGTTCTTGTCGCTGGATCGAACTCGACTCTCATGATGTTGGCGGTGTTGCGAACAACCGCGTAGGCCATTTGCTTCCCGTTCGCGGACAGGCTGAGATGTATGTCGTCGCCCGCGACCGTTGTCGTCACGGGTTCCGGCCGATCCAGGGTCTCGCCTGTTTTCTCATCGATCGACACGCGCCACAGGCTCATGCTTCCGCCGCGAGAACTCGAAAAGTAAAGGTGTCTTCCATCTGGTGACCAAACCGGATTCCAGCCGACGGCTTCATCGTCGGTCACGTTGACAGGCGCTCCTCCGTTAGCGGGCATCGTCCAGACGTCCCGACGCCCGCCATTAATCGCCCAGAAGGCAATCCGATGGCCATTGGGTGACCAGTGGGGTTGCACCGCATCCCCCCGAAAGATCTGCGTCGTTGTCTCTGTCTCGAGGTCCACCGTCCAGAGTTCGCTGTTGGCCGCGCTGCGGCTCCTTTGGGTCGTACCGATCGCTTGAGTCGCAAACAGAACCTTCGTCCCGTCGGGCGACCAGACGGGATTAAACCCGAAGTCTGTCAGACGCCGCACGTTCTCTCCGGTTGCTTCCATAATGAAGATTCCACCGCCGTCCCGGTCCGAACGAAACGCTATCCAATCCCCGTTTGAAGAAAAGTCAGGTTGCAGGTCGTCGGCGTCGGAGTCCGCGGTCAGGTTGGTCGGATTCTCGCCACCTACGCGTTGCAGGTAGATGTCCCAGTCGCGGGGCTCTCTGCTCGAATAGACGAAAGTCCGACCATCGGGAGCTAGGTTGGGAAACGATTCCTCGCCGGGCCGGAAGGTCAATTGCTCAAAGCGGGGGTTGAGCTCCGAGAATCGCGGTTCTTCCGCACGAGCAAAGAAAAGGGCATAGCTTACCCCAGCCAACGCCACCATTCCGATTGTTGTCGCGACCATGCCGCGAAGTCGTTTTCCCTGTCCCTCCTCTATTGCTTCCACCGCAACATGGCTCGATAACAATTTGTGCTTCACTCGCTCCAGGTCGGTTCTCAGCTCAACCGCGCTCTGGTAGCGTAGCTGCGGATCCTTTTCCAGGAGCTTGGTCATGACGAAGCCCAGCTCAGCCGAAACCTTCGCGTTAAGCTCCTCGGGTGGGGTCGGTTCTTTGTGCAGGATTTCGTCGATGATCGCGACTGGTGAATTGCCGGAGAAGGCCAGGCTGCCGGTGACGGCTTCATAGAGGACTGTTCCCAGTGAGAACAGGTCGGTTCGCGAATCCACTCCCTTACCTAAAGCCTGCTCGGGCGACATGTAGTCGGCGGTCCCGACGATCGCTCCGGTCGCTGTAAGGGCTGCGTCGACCGTGGTTCCGGAAATGTGGTCCCGGGTCACCATCGTGGACGGCTCCAACTTGGCGAGACCGAAGTCCAGCAGCTTCGCCTGCCCCCGCTCCGTCACGAATATATTCCCGGGCTTGATGTCCCGGTGGATAATCCCCTCCGCATGGGCCGCAGCCAGTGCGCTGGCCAACTGGATTCCCAACTCTAAGGCTTCATCCGTATCCATCGCCCCCGGCAGATACCCTTCCGCCCGCGCCCCATCCTGTGCACCGATGTGCGTCCCGGGCGGATCCGTTTCCTCGAGCCGTTCCGCGAGTGTCTGGCCTTCCATCAATTCCATCACGATGAAAGGCTTGCCCTCGTGTTCACCGATTTCGTGGATGGCGCAGATGTTGGGATGGTTCAGGGCCGCAGTCGCACGGGCTTCCCGCTTGAATCGCTCCACGGCATGCGTGTCGTCGGCAATCTCACGCGGAAGGAATTTCAATGCGACCTGACGCCCGAGGGAAGTGTCTTCCGCCTTGTAGACGACACCCATGCCTCCCTGGCCGATCCGTTCGAGGATGAAGTAGTGAGATATGGTCTTCCCGATCATGCGGTTTGTCTTGGGCTCCTTAGGCAGCGGGTGCCCGTTTCACTCTAGGATGGCTTCGGTGAGGGCGCGGATCCCCTGTAGCCGCGCGACAACTTCCCGATAGAGGACGATATCCAGGACGTTTCCTTCTACGAGGCGGATCAGACTTGGCCGGACTTGGACAACGCTGTAGTTCAGGAGCCCCAGTTCCTCATCGATCGTCAATTCAGACAGGGCGTAAGTCGTTCCGAGAGAATCAGGCTGCTCAACCAGCAGGAAAATCAGAATGTGATCGAGCGATTCCAGTAGAATCTTCGATTCTTCCCGGACACCCTTCAGCGCCCACGGCTCCGACAGGGGCGCGAACCGATAGTGTGAAATCTCTGCGGCCAGCTTCAGGAATGCGTTCACATTCTTCCCGAGCTTATTCAGGTCCCGCCTGAACCCTGCCTCGAGTTCTTCTTTCGTGGGTAGCCGGGTCGATGTCAGCCATTCCCGGGGATCTTTCCAGATTCCGAGTGCCTTTTCCGCCGCTTCGAGTCGGAGTTCGCCCTCACGGAACCATTCAGGGCGTTCGTTCTCCGGGAGCTCCGGGTCCTGCGCATAGGTGGTTATGTTTCAGAGTTTCTGCAAAAAGGTCCTGAAATAGGAAAGGGCCAGGGTATCTCCGAAAAGTTGGTAACGAATCAACTTTGAAACGAAGGAGATGAACCGATGGCCCGACCTCAGATTAAGCGAAAGGGAGTGGATTGGAAAGAACTGTTAGGAGAGGAAAAGGATTTGCTGAAAAGCGTCGTACAGGAGGTGGTTCAAGAGATTCTCGAGGCGGAGATGGACCAGGTCGTGGGCGCGGTCAAGAGTGAACGAACAGGGGGTCGCACCGGATATCGGAGTGGCTATTACGGACGGGACCTGGTCACACGGGTGGGCAAGCTGGAGTTGCGCGTGCCGCAGGACCGGGCCGGCCGGTTCAGTACGGAGGTGTTTGAACGCTACCAACGCAGCGAGAAAGCCTTGGTGGCCAGCTTGGCCGAGATGTACGTGCAGGGCGTGTCAACGCGCAAGGTGAAAGCCATCACCGAAGAACTATGCGGACATTCGTTTTCGGCCAGCACGATCAGCCGGATTAATCAGACTCTGGACAAGGAGCTGAAAAAGTTTGCAACGCGACGATTGGAGGAAGAATACCCGTACCTAATTTTGGATGCGCGCTACGAGAAGGTGCGCGAAGACGGGGTCATCCGGAGCCGGGCGGTGCTGGTCGCGATCGGAATCAACTGGGACGGCCGGCGCGGTGTGTTGGCGGTGGAGCTGGCGGGACGGGAAAGCACGACCAGTTGGCGGCAACTGCTGCTGAGTTTAAAACAACGCGGCCTGTGCGGGGTGGAGTTCGTGGTGACCGACGATCATCCGGGGTTGAAGAAAGCCATCGCGGAAGTCCTGACCGAAGCGATCTGGCAGCGCTGCTACGTGCACTTTCTCCGAAACGCATTGGATTATCTGCCGCGCAAAGGCGATGACGATTGCCTCCAGGAACTGCGTTGGCTCTACGATCGGCGGAACCTCCAGGAAGCGCGGCAGGACCTCGCGGCGTGGTTGAGCAAGTGGGGGCAGAAATATCCCAAACTCTGCGACTGGGTCGAAGACAACATCGACGAGACGCTGAGCTTCTACACGCTGCCGCTTCAGCATCACAAGCACATGAAATCCACCAATATGCTGGAACGGCTCAACGAAGAGATCAAGCGGCGAACGCGTGTGGTGCGGATATTCCCCAACGCGGCCAGCTGTCTGCGTTTGATTCGGGCACTGACCACCGAGATGCACGAGAACTGGATCGAAGCGATCCGTTATTTGAACATGGATCTGTTGAAGGAACACAAGAAGGACTGGCACCGTCAGACGCCTGCCGCGTGAACGCGTCAAAACGGACCGACCCAAGGATCGGCTCGGAAGCCGATCGTCGATTACAGCGCATCCTGGAGCGAGGAATCTCTGTGGAAAACTTTCAAAGGGCGAAAGAAAGAGAACCAAAAAAGAAAGAAAGGCAGAGGCCTGATGGAAATGACGCCTCAGAGGAAATCCGCAACAAGACGCGGATTCCCTCTGAGGCTTGGAAAAGCTTCGCCAAGAACGTTCAGCTTTCCCACATTCCCACAGGCCCGACGGCGATCAACACTCAAGAACTGACTTTTTCGGAAATACTTTTTGCAGAACTTGACGCACACAACTGCATAGGTGACCGGCGCCAGGGAAGACAGGGCGATTACCGTGAAGCAGAACCAGACGATTCCGTGCATGAGGCAACCTCTTGAGAAAGGTTTGTTCAGTATAGCTGTACTGTGTGGGAGAGTGGATGGGGATTTTGACCCTCTAAGGGGTCTGGATTTGCGGGCGAGGGGTGGTCAGAGCCAAGCAGGATCGGAGTCGGTAAAAGTGGTGCTGCCGATAGCACTGTTACAGGCCACTAGTACTCGTCGATTTGCGACCCTCTACGTTTGCATGACTCGACGGAACCGCTGCAGCAATAGCCAGATGAGCGAGCTCTGATACGCCCATCCCGCCAAGAGGAAGACCCAGAATCCCGGTTCTCCTGCTTCCAGCATCCAAAAGACCTTCGCCGGCCAGTAGTGGGGGGCGATACCGAAAAGCAGTTGCCACTGAGACGGTACGAAGTAAGCGATTATCGGCGGCCAGTTGGCTGCTCCCGACGCCTTCATCAGTGCGAATCCCTGGACTTTGTTTGCTGAGAAGGCGGCGAGAAAAAGGGCGAAGAGCGGTGCCAGCGGTGCCGCCGCAAGAGCCGCCAGGAAGAGATCGACGAAGGCCAGTTGCACCAAGCCCACAACCGGTACGGCAACCAGAGTCATCAGTAAGCCGAGCAGCGTCGGGAGGGTGATGCGATAGGCAAGGTAGCCGGTCAGAGACAGCGGAGTCACCTGCAGAGCTGTCAGAGTCTGATCGTCACGCTGGTCGAGCAGCAAGAAACCTACTACGACTCCGGCCATCATCGGCATGACCAGTACGATGAAGCTCACCAGTAGCGGATAATAAGGCTCGATATCGAGCTGGAAGCTCTCCAACAGGCGGACCTGCACCGCAGGTGTCCCCCAGCGGCAAAGGAAGGCGATCAGGATCGGAATGAAGAAGAGCCATCGCAGCATGGAGTCGCGACGGACGCTCTTGAAATCGATGGGTCCGAGCGCTCCGAGGGCCTTCATCGCATTCATGTCAGCGAGTTCCTTCCTTTCGCGTGATGAAACGATGAAAAGCCTTTCGCGAGAGGACGAACAGCAGTCCGATCCAGGCCGCCGAATAGACGATTCCGTAGCTCCATTCCCACAGCTCTATGCTGCCGAAGGCAGCTTCGAGTATGACCAGGGGAGCCTGCAAAGGATGCAAGTAGAAGAGCCAACCGGTCCACAGGTCGAAGTAGGGCAGAAACGGGATGGAAAAGAACGTCGCCCAGAGCATTGAAGGGAAGATGTACTCGTTGATCGAGTCGTAGCGCGCCACCGCCAGGAAACCGCTGAGGGTGTAGATAGCCGATGCAGCCACAATTCCCAGGATCAGGGTCAAAGGATCGAAGTCCCATCGGATCGCCAGTGCGACGATGAACAGATGCTCGGCGATGGCCAGGCCTGTCAACGTGAGCAATTTGGATCCGAGGTACTCCCAGATCCTCAAGGGAGTAACCACCTGCGCTTCCAGAGTTCCTTCTCCTTTTTCGAGCAGCACCAGACCGGCAATGAACATGAAAGTCCCGATTACCAGGTTTCCCAAGACGATTGCCGGCAAAAAGTAATCCCAGTTCCGCACGTGAATCTGGCTTACGAGGATGGCGAACAGGATCAGCATGAAAGCGACCGCCCAGTAAAACCCGTTGCGAGCCTGAAGGCGGACGTCACAGGCGACTGTCGATAGGAGGCGAGTCATATCAGCTGCCTCCCCGTCACCTCGATGAAAACGTCCTCCAGCGAAGCTTCAAGAGTGTGAAGAGTCCGGGTTTTCTGAGTCTTCAAGAGTTCCAGAAAGTCGACGTTCGACCCGAGATTCTCCAGAGGGAACTCGCGGGCTTGCGTCTGATCATCCGGACCGTACTCGATCCGGATTCGTGCCTGTCCGTAGCGCAGCTTCAGATCCCTGGGGGACTCGATCAGCTCGATGCGTCCTTCGACGATGAAAGCCAGGCGGTCGCACAATTCGTCGGCTGCCGACATGTCGTGGGTGGTTAGAAACACTGTCTTCCCTTGCAGCTTTTGAGCCTGGATAAGATCCTTGATCCGGCGTGCATTAAGCGGGTCGAGGCCGGCAGTGGGCTCGTCCAGGAACAGCAGTTCCGGATTGTGCAGCAGAGATCTGGAGAAGCTCAACCGGTTCTTCATCCCCTTGGAATACTGAGACACGAGCATATCGCCGTCGCCGCCGAGTCCGACCATCTCGAGGAGCTCCCGGGGACTCCGTGTCTCTCGAGAGTAGAGCGATGCAAAGTAAGTCAGATTCTCGATGGCTGTCAGCTTGAGGTAGTGATTTGGATACTCGAAGGAGACACCGATGCGTTCGTAATAGTCGGAATCCCGGCCGGCCAGATCCTTGCCAAAGATCGAGGCCGCCCCACTGTACCCTTGCAGGATTCCAATGAGGATCTTCTGAGTGGTGGATTTACCAGCGCCGCTTGGGCCCAGGAAACCAAAGATCTCTCCCTGACCAACCTCGAAGGAAAGAGCTTGGATGGCGGGTTCAGGTGATCCTGAATAGGTGAAGGTCAGATCGCGGATCTGGATCATTCAACGGTTCGTGGACTGGACCGCGTCCGGGAGCTTGATCGGCTGGACCAGCGCACCATTGCCGGCGGAGTCCCAGACGGCAAATCGCACCCACTTCTTTCCGGTGACGTCGATCGGGATCTCGAAGCGTTGGCGACCGAACGGGGGCAGGTCCGTTGCGGGGATAATCTGCCGATCTGTTTTCTGCCCGTCGCCCCAGACCACTTCGACGAACTCCAGCGGGAAGGTCCACTCCACCTCGGCAACGACCGTCCGGTCCCTACCGGCTCCTTCGACCGCATAGGAGGGAATCAACACCTCACCCGACGTGACAAAATAGTCTCCGCGCTTGATCGCGTTGATCACCGGACTCATGTCGTCCGGGGTCGGCAACGTATCGACTCTGATGTAGTTGACCGGGTTATTGGCGTAGATGTCGTCGCCCGGTTGTTTCGCATAGGTCTCGGTGATGGCGAGGATGTATTTGGGCGGTGTCGGCTGGTCCGCCACCCAGTTGTTCATGTCATCGAAGAGGGGCATGACGCGAAAGTCCGATAAGCGCCGCTCCGACAGATCCAGTCCCATACCCCATCGCCAACCCACGCCGCGATAGTGCTCGTCCCGGAAATGTGGAGTGTCCTTGACGGCGTCCGGGTACCCGGTCGATCCCTTCGTGCGCGGGTGCGGCATGAAGATCAGCGCGTTCTCACGCCGCGCCATCTCCATCACGTCTTCGGCGCTCCCGACGCGGTAGAGGCGGCCGAAGGTGGGGTCCTCTTCGACGAACGGCTGTCCAGCAGCGCGCTCGGTCGTCCAGAAGACGGGATGCGAGAACAGGATGTCCCAATGTCCGCCCAGATACGCCGTCATTTCCTCGTTCGGCATGATCAGGAAATTCGTGTCGGAATGTCTGCGGACGGCTTCGAAGTAGTCCGCCATCACCTCCAGCCGATCCGGACCTCTTTCTCGATCGGTCGGGCCGACGATGTCCATACCGGCCGCCTTGAGGGCGTCCAGGTCGGGCAGCTTCGTGTCCAGGCTGCCGGACGCCCGCAATCGGTCGGCCACGTTCATGTGGAAGTGGCCGCCCATGACCTGGTATCCGTCAAGGGGCTTGAAGTGATCCCCGTGCGTGAAGGCCAGTGCCGACTCCAGTGCAGTCGAGGCCGGCCCGGGGTTCACGTAGAAATACGCCGCCATCCGCTGCCACGTACCCGGCGGTGCGCTGTAGAGCGAGAAATTGGCCTGATAGCGTGGGTTTTCCTCGCCCTCGCCCTGACGGATGCCGAAGGAGAACGACGCCTCATCGTCCTTGCGGTACCAGGCGTACCCGAGGTTGGTTTCCACTTCCCGGGTCCAGAAGAAGGTGTGTGGAGGCGGGAACGCCGCGATCGAGCCGGCCTCGCTCTCGGCTACGATCACGCGGTTGCTGACTTTCAGCGGCACCTCACCTTTGTTCGGGGTTCCGCCAAACCAGTAGTCTTGCTGGAGGTTCGACAGATCGCGCCAGACCACGCGCGTGTCGTCCCCGGTCGGCAGGCCCTTTAGCCCCGCGTGGTACTTGTACGCAACGGAAGGCTCCTGGGTTCTGGCGATGGCTTCCGCGCGGATCAGGTTGGTGCCTCTGTAAACGGTGAACTGGAGACGCCCTGAGAAGACGCCGACTTCCATACCGGGAAACGACACCTCCAGACGCGCGCCGTTCGTTTTCACATCGCAGCGTTCGGCTTGATAGGTGGCCGTTGTGCGGCGGACTTCATCCAGCCTGCGGGGCAGCCCGGGCTGGTGGGCCACACCCTCCGGGGGAGGCGGGTTACCGATACGTCCCTCGCCCTGGTCCAGATCCAGCGGCGCGTCCCAGAAGGCGTCCCATTTCTTTTCGTCGATGATCTCGGGCGTGAGTTCGACACCCAGTGCTCTGAGCGGGTTCAGCTGCTGGTTCGTGATGCGCCGGAACCCGGAAACGACATGAAACTCCGGGGTCACATTGCTGACGACGGAAACCCATCCTGCCGCCCCGTCGGGTCGGATCGCGATATCGTTGATCGTCGGCTTGCCTCCGCGGATCCCCAGCCGCAGCCGCACTTCCTGGTCGTCGGCCCCGTCCCAGGTCAATTCGAGTGTGTCGCCGGAGAGGGCGGCCGTCAGGCCCGCAACGTTCTCGTACTCCTGCAGGCCACAATCCAGGCTCTGGCCGTAGGTCACCGGGCCAAACATCAGTAGAGCGCTGAGCAGTGCGACGGGGAATTTCATTGTCCTTGCCTCCTTAGTCTAATTACCACATCACCTTCACGCGAGAAACTACAAACGCTGTCCGATATAATCGGGATCGTGTCGGGTTCTACCGATCCCGGTTGCAGATGCCGAGCGGAGCCCGAACGCCGTTTGCAAGTAGCTTTTCGAGCCCCCGGTACGATCCCATGTCAACTCAGCCGCCGTGTGTTACAGGCGGAAGAAAGGAAGACATGAATTCTAGAAGATGGACTCAGGTTTTAGCCGTCGTTCTGGTCCTGGCGTTCTTCGGCTGCGGCAACCGTACGGGTTCCAACGAAGACGCCGGTGATGGAGCTTCGGAACCGGCTGCTTCCGAGGACGCTTCAACGAACTCGACGGTTTCGGACGCTTCGGTGAGTTACCAGGGTATCGACGTGTCCCATGACCAGGGCGATGTCGATTGGGCTGCCGTGAAGGCCGGCGGCATCACGTTCGTATTCGCCAAAGCCACGCAGGGACACACTGAGGTCGATCCGAAATTCACCGAGAACTGGACAGGACTCAAGAACGCGGAACTCGTCCGCGGGGCCTACCACTTCTTCGATCCCGACGTCGACGCCGAGGCCCAGGCCGAACATTTCATCGCCACGGTACAACTCGAGCAGGGTGATCTGCCTCCCGTTCTCGACATCGAAGTCACACAGGGAGTGTCCCGAGAAGGTATCGACGACGACATCAAGGTTTGGTTGGAGAAGGTGGCCGAAGCCTACGGGATCACCCCCATCCTCTACTCTGATCGGTCGTTTATCGAGGAAACCCTCGCCAGCGGGTTCAGCAAATATCCCCTTTGGATCGCGGAATATTCCCAATCGGCTCCAGCCGCGCCCGGGGACTGGGATGCCTGGACCTTCTGGCAGCATTCCGAGAGCGGTCAGGTTGCGGGCGTCGATGGTGCGGTCGACCAGGACATCTTCCGGGGCTCCCCGGCAACCTGGAAGCAACTGATGGTACCGGTGACGCAATAACGGACCGCAAGTTTCATCGTTCGAACTAAAGCTGCCACGAGGTGGCCGCTCTCGCCTGTTCGCGAGGAGTGCCATATCGCGGAGGTTAGTCCGCAGAAGCGGGCTCCTAGCGGCCTCGACGTGAACGACAGTGGTTCCCCCGGCTTGTCCGAGAACGAAACCGCAACCAGCCACAGGAGGTACGCGCCGGGGGGGAAACCCACGACCCCTATCCGATTGAACCCCCTGCCATGGCGGTTTGCGATTCCCGAAATTCCGGAACCAAAAAAAAAGCACAAGATGTCGTGGAACGGCCGCCTGAATCGCAGGTCTTACCATGGCCGCCAAGACGACCCGTGTTGTGCAGAAACCAGGGACTCTCGAGTTCGACTTCGACGAACAAAGTGCCGCTGGCTCGAATTAGGATGACCGACAGTCAGCCATTATACTGGTGCAGTGAAGATGACCTGCATTGCTGCCGTGGTGGCCGTCACAGCACTCAGTCTGGCCGGTGCCGAGCCGGCGCCTCCGGCCGAGCAAAACACTGCGCGTGCGCGCAACGTGATCGTGATGGTCGCGGACGGAGCGGGCTTCAACACGTGGACGGCCGCCTCGATGTGGGAGGGCACGCTCGGCCGTGAGTTCTACGACACCGACGAATGGACGCCGCTGGCCGTCACTGTCGACTCATTGCGGACCGGTGCGGCGGCCGGGGTCGGCCCGGAGTTCGCGAACACGCAGTTTCCGAACCGCGTCTACGACCCCGTGCGAGCGTGGGACAGCATGCCGGTGCCCGGCGGCCAGGGCGGACTACGGTTCGAGGGGTACCGGTGGCTGCGCGGTACGGCCCCCGATTCCGCCTCGACGGCCTCGGCGATCGCCAGCGGAACCAGGTCGTACGACGGCTCGATCAACGTCGACGGGGCTTGGCAGCCGGTCGAGCGCACGCTCGCACGTCTCGCCCACGACTCGGGCCGCCGCGTCGGAATCGTCTCGAGCGTGCCGTTCACCCACGCGACACCTGCGGCTTTGGGCGGGGCGCACAACACGAGCAGGAACAACTACTGCGAGATCGCGGTCGAGCTTCTGACCTCGGGATTGGTGGACGTCATCGCCGGGGTCGGGCACCCCGATTTTGACAACAACGGCGACGAGATTGCGGAGGCCGGACGCAAGGACTATCGCTACATTGGCGACAGTCTTGTCTGGGACGCGCTGACCGGTGCCGAAGCCGTCGCGGCCGGAGCAACACTCTGCGGCCCGATCGAAGCGGGGCCCGGCGTCCCGGTCGAAGACCAGGCAAATCCCGGCACCCCCCAGCCCGGCATCCGGCTCACCGCAGTTCAGGCCGACCGGCTGAACGGTTGGCCGCTCAAACAGACCCGTGCCGAAATCGAAGCTCTCCGTCACGGAGAGACCCCCGATCGAATGCTGTTAGTGCCGCAGGTCGGCTCGACCGGGTTCTGGCCGGGTTGGTCTGCGCAGCCCGCCCCGTACCCGGCCCGCATCGGCCCGACCCTCCACAAGGATCGTGGCTCCCGGGCCAACCCCAGGTTCACTCCGCCCGGCTACGATCCGCCAAACCCCGGTGTGCCGACACTCGAGACGCTGACCCGCGTGGCCCTCAACGCTCTCGACGACGATGAGGACGGCTTCTTGTTACACGTCGAGGGCGGCGCGGTCGATTGGGCGATGCACGACAACGAGGCCGGCCGCATGATCGAGGAGCTGATGGATTTCAAGGCGTCGATCCGGGCGGTAGTCGAGTGGGTCGATGCGCGGGAGGCCTGGGACGAGACGCTGCTTGTCGTCACCGCGGACCACGACCACATGCTGTGGGGGCCGCTGGCCGATCGCGTGGCGTTTCACCCGCTGCAAGACCGTGGCGCGGGCAAGATGCCCGGCTACAGGTGGCTCGGCACGGCGCATTCGAACGCGTTGGTTCGACTTTTCGCCCGGGGAGTTGGCGTTGCGGGTCTCGTGGAGGCCGCGGACCGCGATGAACCGTTCCGTGGACCCTACCTTCACCAGGCGGACATCTTCGAGGTGCTCGCCGGGGCGCTGGAACCCTGAGGCGCCCGCCGGATTCAGAACTGGCCGGGTGCGCTGCAGTAGCCTGACCTTCTCCAACCGGAAACGCTCAACCGTTGGATTTCGCTCGATTTGGTCTGAGAACCAAGCCGGACCAGCTTCCAGGTCGTGCACGCTACGCCGAACGTGAGGACCCCCGTCTCCAATTGAACCCCCTGTCACGGCGGTATACAATTCCCGAAATTCCGGAACCAACAAGGAGAACAAGATGTCTTGGAACGGCCGCTTGAATCGCAGGTCTTTCTTGAAGAGCGCCGGAGTGACGGCATTGGCGGGCACGGTTGGAGCAGGTACCTCCATGTCCGCAATTCCGACCCGTATCGCGCAGAAGCCAACGGAGTCCGGGTACGACTTCGACGAAGTCTACAGCCGTATCGGTACCGACTGCACGAAGTGGGACCGACAGATCGAGAGGTTCGACGTAGACATCCAGGTGGGCATGGGCGTCGCGGACATGGATTTCAGGGCGGCACCCTGTATAACCCAAGCGCTGGCGGAGCGTTGCGGGCACGAAAACTGGGGCTACCTGAGTTCGTCGGCCAGGGCTTCCTACATCGAAGCCATCGTCAAATGGAACAAGCGGCGCTACGGTCTCGACATCGACCCAGAGACCCTCGTGCTGTCCAACGGCGTGCACCCCGCCCTCATCGCCGCGCTGCAAGCGTTTTCGCCTCCAGGCAGCAAGGTCCTCATGACGACGCCCATCTACAACGGATTCTACAGCGACCTCCGTTACTGCAACCTGGAGCCGGAGGACTCTCCGATGACCTGGGCCGACGGCCGGTACTCGATCGATTTCGACGATCTGGAGTCGCGTTTCAGTGACGAGACCAAAACCTTCATTCTGTGCAATCCACAGAATCCGACGGGTAACTGCTGGTCGGCCGAGGACATGATGACGCTGGGCGAGATGTGCCTGCGCCACGGGGTGGTCGTGCTTTCCGACGAGATTCACTGCGACTTCGTCACGAAGGGGCAGCGCTACATTCCGTTCGCCAGCCTCCCGAACAAAGATGTCGTCAACAACAGCCTCACGTTCAAGGCGGCGAGCAAGTCCTTCAGCATCTCGTCCATGAAGAGTGCGTGGTTCTTCTCCACTAATCCGGACTACCTGGCACGGGTGAGAGCCAACAACAGGACGGATCTGACGACCCTGGGCATGGTGGCCAACCAGGCTGCGCTGAACGAAGGCGAGGACTGGCTCGATCAGTTGTTGATCTACATCGACGGCAACCATGACTTCGTCGAAGCCTACGTGAAGGACAGAATGCCGCTCGTCCGATACACGAAGGCCCAGGGCACGTTCCTGGCCTGGCTGGACGTCAGCCAGGTCGTAGACAAGATCGGTGCGAACCGTACCGCCGCGGCAACCAGCACTTCACGCAGACAGGTCACCCCCGAGGCAATCGTCGAGCGTTGGTTCGTCGACAACGCAAAGGTGCACATGAACCCCGGCTCATCGTACCGGGGCGCCGGCCACATGCGGATGAACCTGGGGGCGAGCCGAAAGCTCGTCGAGCTGGCGCTCGACAACATGGCGACCGCCCTCGAAAAAGCGTAGCCGAAGTGCAGGTGCGGTCTATGACCGCACACTGTTCCAGCTTGAGGGAGGCGTGGGGGGACCGGACCAGCTGTCTTTCTCCACACACCCGCGCAGTGGGATCGGTACTTGAACGCTCAAACGGTCGTCAGGAGGGGGACGGTGGGCCCGACGCTAATGAATGGTTCCGCTCATAGAGCGCACCTACACCCACACGTGAAGTCTCGCCCTTACAGATTCTGCTCGAGGATGCCGAGGTGAACCCGGGCGACCGCGTGCATGTAGCCGCCGGAGAGGTAAAAACGATCGGAGGCGGCGCCGCGAATGTGATCGCGCGCGCTCTCATCGTCTCCGGTCGCTTCGAAGTACAGGCCGACATAAAGGTGGGCATAGAACTGCGAGAGCGGTTCCTCGCCCGCGGCTTCCAGCACCTGCTCCGGAGTGAGTTCGCCGCGGAACATCTCGTAGATCTCCGTCATCGGGGAGCGTCGATCCGGTCCGACAGGCAGTAGAGCCTCGCGGGCCTCGTCGGGAGATGCCCCACGGGCCACGCAGAGGAAATGCCAGGCGGCGTTCTCGACGTCGTTCGGGTTCACCGTCCGATGCGACTCGAACTGGGCGCGGCAATCTTCATAGCGTCCGCCGTAGTAGAGCGCGATGCCGCGCTGCCAGAGCTCCGGGGCGAAGCCGGGGATGAGCTCGACCAGGCGGTCGAACCCCTCGTTGGATTCGGCGATGCGTCCGTTCTCGAAATCGGCAACGGCGCGATCGAATACCGACTGGGGCGACTGCGCAAAGAGGGGAACGACGAGGACCAGCACCAGGAACGGGCGTGACAGCATTTGCTCCTTCAACGACGGAGGTCGAGGGCGACCAGCGTGTCGTCGTTCCTCACGTAGAGAAACCCATCCGACAGGGCAGGGTAAGCCCGGACCGTCCCCGGGAGGATCTGAGCCCACACGATCGGCGTGAACTCCTCAGGGGAGGCATCGACCAGGACGAGCTCGCCGCGTTCGCGAACCACCACCAGGTGATCGCCAGCGAGCACGATGCTGCCGGCCCCGAATCGATCCACGCTCCATTGGACTTCACCTGTCTGGAACTCGACGGCCCGCAGGCTCGGGCCGAACTCCTGGCGGCCGTGGTATCCGTAGAGAAAGCCGTCCCTGTAGACGCTGGTCGCGTAGTGGTTCGAAAGGGCGTCGTTGGACGACCAGAGTTCGGTCAAACGGTCGCCGTCCCACCCCAGCACTCCGGCTCCTGGTCCGTATTCCATCGAGATGAATATCGAATCGTCGATGACCACCGGCGACGCCGCATTGATCGATGATGCCGATCGCGACCGCCAGCGCTTTTCGAATGCCACCTTTCCTGTTTCCGGATCGAGTCCCACCAGCCCGTTGCGCGTGAAGAATATCGCGTAGGAGCGTTCGGCGATCGTCGCTCTGACCGGTGACGAATAGCTGGCCCCGTCGCGGGTCGACGTCCAGAGAACCTCCCCGTCTTTGGCGTCGAAGGCGATGATCCCCGCATCCCGGCCGCCGATGTTGGCGATCACCCGGCCGTCTTCGACGAGCGGCGAGCTAGCGGCGCCGAAGAAACCCTTCGGGACGCGGAAACGCCGCATGGTGTCCACGCTCCAGACCGGCTCGCCTGTTTCCAGCTCGACGGCGTGCAACTGTCCCTGCGCTCCGAAGGTGTAGACCACGCCGTCGACGACCACCGGCACGGAGCGCGGCCCTTCATCCCATCCGAAGTCGTCCCGGTACGTCGTCGGATACCCGTATTGCCACAGGCTCTTTCCCGTTTTTCGGTCGAACGCCTCGACAACCTCGCGATCCGAAACGCGGTGAAACAGGATGATACGTCCGTCGACGACCACGGGCCCGCTCAACCCTTGACCGACCTGCTGCCGCCAGACGACCGGAGGGCCGCCCTCGCCCCAGGTTTCCGACAGCTCGGGGCCGCGGTAGACGCCGTTCCGATCGGGACCGAGGAACTGCGGCCAGTCCGCGGCCACGGTCTCGAGTCCGACGATCAGCGCGATGAGCGTCGATGCAAGTGTCAGGGTTCGCATTATGAAGTTCGGAACAGTCTACTAGAGAGTTCCGCCACGAGAACGGATTTTCTGTTTGTGCGTGGGTCCGCGAGGATTTGTTGCAGAAGCTTTGCCTCATACGATCATGGTTGCATCGCATGAACCGTCTCAAGGGCGGACTGGCGACTGTCGGTATGTGCTTGAACATGAGTTGGCGTCTTGATACGGTCGCACTCTCGGCTTGAGTTGACGATCCAGGCTGCCGGCTCGCTTCGCCGATTTGGTTAACGGATGAGCCTCCACCCGGCAAGACGCGACGAGCCTTTTCGGGCAATCTGCCTGAGACTCCCCGCTTGCCTGTTCCTTCTTTTGTTCCTTTCCGCTGATGCCTCATCGCAAAGCACCAACACCGGCTACCAGGGGCTCTCCTACACCGAGCGCGGCACGCTCAATGTGCCCGTGCCCGGCGGCGTCCAGGTCAACACCCATAACGGCAATCTCGTCGTGGGGCGCACCCTTTTCTTGATTCCAGGGATCGGGCTGCCGGTTCAATTTCGACTCACCTACAATTCGGATCATCGCCTGATCAGCTCGCCGTTCGGATTCGGCTGGAACCTCTCCTACAACATCCGGTACACGCGGGACACGAGTGGCAATGTAGTGATCGTGTGGGGCGACGGGAGGCAGGATGGGTTTACCTCCAGCGGGGGGACGTTTACCTCTCCTGCCGGAGTGTACGTGACCTTGACGGAGCCAGTGTCCGGGCAACTGGTTTTGACGACAAAGCACAGCATCAACTTCAACTTTGCCGACAGCAACCATCAGAAGGTCACCTCGATCAGCGACCCGAACGGGAACAACCTGGCCTTCACCTACGGTGCGGGACGGCTCACGACCCTCACCGACGCCGGGGGTAGGAGTTACACCCTGAGTTATGCATTTGACGGGAGGTTGATCCAGCTCTTTGACAACTCTGCGATACGAACCTACAGCTTCACGTATGACGCCGCTGGCCGGCTCACGGGCATAACGGACCCCCTCGGGAACCTGGAAGCGTTCAGCTACGATCCGGAGAACCTGCTTACAGGGGTAACGGACAGGCGTGGAAACTCGGCGACGATCAGCTATATCACACCAGCGGCGAGCCCCAATACCCGGCTGCCTCAGACTATAGCGAAGGCGGGAAGCACAACGGGCTTTGCTTACGACGGTTCAATCCTGACCACCACGCTCACCGATCCCAATGGTAACGACTGGACGTACGCCTATGACCCCGGCCGCCTGGTCCGCGTTGCCGACCCCGCAGGAAATTCCACCGACTTCACCTGGGACGGCAACAACAATCCCTTGACTCAGACGGATCGGAACGGGAACACGTCGACCTTTGCCTACGATGCGCTGGGGAACGTCCTTACCCGGATGGATGCTCTGGGTAACACGAGCACGTTGACATACGAACCCAGCTTCAACCGGCTGCTGACTTTTACCGATCGCACCGGTCACACCTGGAACCATGCATACGATGCCGGCGGCAACGGGACCGGAAGCACCGATCCTCTGGGAAACTCCATTGCCCGGACCTATGATGCCGCGGGGCAGATGACGGCGCGGACGGATCGAAGAGGTAACACCACCACTTTCGGTTACGACGCGAACGGAAACCTCAGCCGCGTGACCGACCCTCTCAATAATCTGACGCAGTTCACCTATGACGCGGGCAGCCGCCTCACGCAGACGACGAATGCCGTGGGCGACGTGACGTCATTCGTCTACGACTCTCTGGACCGGCTGACCACAATCACGGACGCCCTAGGGAACAATGATTCTCGGACCTACGATGCCAACGGAAATTTGACCACCTACACCGACTTCCGGAGCAACAGCTGGACGCGGATCTATGGTGCCTTGAACCGTGAGACCGGCCGGGCCAACCCCACGGGAGGCAACTGGGCGTACGCCTATGACCCGGCGGGCAACCGGATCACGCATACCGACGCCAAGGGTCAGGTGACGACCAACACGTTTGATTCCCTCAACCGCCTCGCGGGGCAGGCGTTCGACGATGCCACTGCCGCGACGTACACCTACGATCCCGTCGGCAACTTGCTCAACGCCGCGGATGCAGGCAGCGACTACGACTACACCTACGACGCCCTGAACCGCACGGCGCAGTTTACCGACAACGGCTTCACCAAGTCGGTCCTCTACGCCTACGACGCCGTGGGAAGACTCGTTTCCAAGACAGGTCCTGAAGGCGACGTCGCGACCTCCGTCTACGATGCGGCTGGCCGCCCCGTTACGTTCACCGATCCCACAGGCATCTCCACGATGACTTACGATGCGGAGGGGAACCGCTTGACGGACGCAAGACCCAACGGGGTCACGACCACCTCGACCTACGATGCCAACGACCGGCAACTCTCCACGTCCCATGCCAACCTCGGCGGAGCGCTCCAGAGTTTTGCCTACACTCGCGACGGTGCTGGAAGGGTGACCCAGACGACCCGGGAGACCGGCGAAGTGATCGGCTATACGTACGACGATGCAAGCCGAGTGACTCTGGAGACAGGCGGGCAGGGGGCCCAGGCCTACAGCCGCACCCAGGAGTTCGACGCCAACGGCAACCGCACGCGCCTGGTCCACACGACGTCCTTCGGCACTTCCGATCAATTTTTCGCTTACGACGCCGCCAATCGCGACAGCAACCCTCAGTTTCAGCACGACGCCAACGGCAGCCGGACCGGCGTCTTCGGAAATATCTTTATCTATGACGCCCGCAACCGGCTCGCTCGCCCGGCAGACCGTAGCACCTACACCTACGACGTCTTCAACCGTTTGATCGCTATCAACAGTCCCTTCAGCGGAACGAAGCGGATCATGTACGGGAGCAACACAGTGAGCTTGATAGACGCCAACGGCGAGGTGAGGAGGTATGTAGAAGAGGTTCCGTGGGAACGGGAGAGAGCGGTGTTGTTTGCCAGAGGAGAGGAGTTAGACGAAGCACGTGCGACGGCTCAAGTTATTGACGTGATACTCCCTCTCTTTGGAGCATTCGTTTTGTCCGCACTTGAGGACCATGCTGGTAGTGTGGCTGAGTTCGAGGCAGACAGGCACTTGCTCAAGAGTTGTCTAACCGAGACCGGTAACACTCAGATCCACACCGGCGACAACCGGGGAGCGGACCTGCGCTACTCCGCCGGCACCGATGGCATCGGCGCTCGGACCGACGCCGGCACGGTGCACGCCGATGGCGGCACCCGCGGCATCGACCTCCAGTTCGGCAACATCTCGGAATTTGTGAGTCTCGAGCCCGGCCAGGCGGAGGATTCCGGTAATAGTTTCGTCATCGAGATCGACGGAGCAGTCCTGGATTTCAGCAAGTACGTGCTGAACCCTGGCGTGACAGAGGGTAATAGCGGAGATTGGCCAGCTTGGGTTCAAGAAGAAACCGGTGGCCATGAAGGTGGACGTATTATTCCGGTGAGAGGGGATCCGAACTAACCATAGCCAGAAAAAAAGTGCTAACTAAGTGCTAACCAATAGTCGCCGGCAAGAGAGAGTCCTGTTCTCATTGCTCCTTGTTTTCCTTACTACTCCCGCTTTTGCGGGTCAGGGGAGCAATCTGGGCAGTTTCGCCACCAATTTTTCTCCGGCGGTGGTCACCGGGCAGGTGACCAGCGGGGGAGCTCCGGTGGCCGGTGTGAGTGTCTCCACCATCGCCGGTCATTCGACTACGACGGATGGCGCTGGCGACTATACCCTGCATTTGGACGCCCCCGGGATCTACAGCGTAACGGCCCAGACTGCCGCGGAGGTGGCGACGGGGACGGTGGATGTGGCGTTAGGTGCGACGACGACGTTGAACGCCCCCGGGATCTACAGCGTAACGGCCCAGACTGCCGCGGAGGTGGCGACGGGGACCTGCGACGACGACGTTGAACCTGTCGCTTTCGCCCGACCCCGACGGCGATGGGGTGGGCGACAACGCGGACAATTGTCCCTCCGTCGCCAACCCCGATCAGGCCGACGCGGACGGTGACGGTATCGGTGATGCTTGCGATCCCTTCCCCGATGATCCAACTAACGGCACGCTCAGCGACGCCTTCCTCGATGCCGTCTTTGCGAACGCTAACGTACCCAATCGCGTGTGTCGGGGAGATGGCACTGGTGGCTTCGCATGCAGTGATATCAGCCCGGACACGAACGCCAGCCTCGACGTGACGCTGGGCGACCTGAACGGCGATGCCACCCTCGACGCCGTGTTTGCGAATGCTAACGTACCCAATCGCGTCTGTCTGGACGATGGCAGCGGCTTTGCCTGCAGTGATGTCAGCCCGGACACGAATTTCAGCCAAAGCGTGGCACTCGGCGACCTTGACGGGGGCACCATCCTCGATGCCGTCTTTGCGAATGTCGGCCTGCGCAATCGCGTCTGTCTGGGCGACGGCAGCGGCGGCTTCGCCTGCAGCGATGTCAGCCTGGACACGAACAGGAGCGAAGGCTTGGTACTGGGCGACGTGGACGGCGACGCGAACCTCGATGCCGTCTTCGCGAACAATAACGAAGCTAATCGCGTCTGTCTGGGCGATGGCAGCGGCGGCTTTACCTGCAGCGATGTCAGCCCGGACACGAACAGGAGCCACCGCGTGGCGTTGGGCGATGTGGACGGCGATGCGAACCTCGATGCGGTCTTTGCAAATGACAACCCACCCAATCGGGCGTGTTTGGGCGATGGCAGCGGCGGCTTCACCTGCAGTGACGTCAGCCCGGACCCGAACGGCAGCTTCGGCGTGGCGCTGGGCGACGTGGACGGGGACGCGAACCTCGATGCTGTCTTTGCGAATAGAACCTCCAACTTACCTAATCGGGTGTGTCTGGGCGATGGCAGCGGCGGCTTCACCTGCAGCGATGTCAGTGCGGACACGAACACCAGCTTCGGCGTGGGACTGAGCGACGTGGACGGCGATGGCAAGCTCGACGCTGTCTTCGCAAATACGGAGCAACGCGATCGCGTGTGCCTGGGAGATGGCGTGGGCGGCTTTACCTGCGGCGATGTCAGTGCGGAGACGAACGCCAGTTGGGCGGTCGCGCTGGGCACGCTGGGTCCCCCTCCCGATGGTGATGACGACGGCGCGGTGGATGCCGTGGACAACTGTCCGGCCATCGCCAATCCGGACCAGGCCGACGGCGACGGCGACGGTTTGGGCGATGTCTGTGACCCCTTCCCAAGCGATCCGGCCAACGACGTGGATGGTGATGGGTTAGGCGCCTTTGTGGACAACTGCCCGGCTATCGCCAACCCCGATCAAGCGGACGCGGACGGCGACGGTTTGGGCGATGTCTGCGATCCCTTCCCCGGCGATCCGGCTAACGACGCGGACGGTGATGGGGCAGGCGGTGACGTCGACAACTGCCCGGCCATTGCCAACCCGGACCAGGCTGATGTGGACACCGACGGTGTGGGTGACGTTTGCGATGCGTTCCCAAACGATCCCGCTAACGGTGCGGGCGGCGACGGCTTCCTCGATATTGTCTTTGGGAACGACAGCCAACCCAATCTCGCGTGCTTCGGCAATGGCGGCGGCGCATTTGCGTGCAGTGACGTCAGCTCGGAGACAAAAACCAGCTTCGGTGTCGCGCTCGCCGACCTGAACGGCGATGCCATCCTCGACGCTGCCTTCGCGAATATCAACCGACCGAATCGCGTGTGTCTGGGCGATGTCACCGGTGGGTTTGCCTGTAGCGATGTCAGCTCGGACGCTAATGACAGCCGCGGCGTGGCGCTGGGCGACGTGGACGGCGACACTTTCATCGATGCTGTCTTTACGAATATCAACCAGCCGAATCGCGTGTGTCTGGGCGACGGCACCGGCGGTTTTGTCTCGTGCAGCGATGTCAGTTCGGACGCGAACACCAGCACGGGCGTGGCGCTGGGGGACGTGGATGGCGATGCCGTCCTCGATGCCGTCTTTGCGAACAGCGTCCAGCCCAATCGCGTGTGCTTGACCGATGGCGTCGGCGGCTTTGCGTGCAGCGATATAAGCCCGGGTGCGAAGGGTAGCCGCGGTGTAGCGCTGGGTGACGTGAACGGCGATGCCGTCCTCGATGCTGTCTTTGCGAATTTCAACCAGCCCGATCAGGTGTGTCTGGGCAATGGCAGCGGCGGCTTTACGTGCAGCGATGTCAGTTCGGGTGTGGATGCCAGCACAGGTGTGGCGCTGGGCGACGTGAACGGCGATGCCATCCTCGACGCTGTCTTTGCGAATTTCCACCAACCAAATCAGGCGTGTCTCGGCGACGGCAGTGGTGGCTTTGCGTCGTGCAGTGATGTCAGCCCGGTTGCGAAGGGTAGCCGCAGCGTGGCGCTGGGGGACGTGGACGGCGATGCCAACATGGATGCTGTATTTGCGAATTTCAGCCGACCCAATGATGTGTGTCTGAGCACCAATCGTGTGTGTTTGGGCGATGGCGCTGGCGGCTTTGTGTCGTGCAGTGAAGTCGTACCGGACACGAGCCCCAGCGGATCCGAGTTCCCCAGCGTAGACGTGGCGCTGGGTACGCTGGGCGCTGCTCCCAGTGATGCTGATGACGACGGCGTGGACGGTGCCGTTGACAACTGCCCGTTTGATGCCAACCCGAACCAGGTCGACGCCGACGGCGACGGCGTTGGCGACGTTTGCGATAACGCTCCCAACACTCCCAACCCGGGCCAGGCGGATGGTGACGCGGACGGCATCTTTGCGACGTGATGGCGCGGGCGGCTTTGCAGCTCGGACACGAACAACTGCCCGGTGGGCAACGGCGGCGATGCTTGCGAACCCGGATCAGGCGGATGCGGACGGCGACGGGGCGGGCAACGTCTGCGATGGCTTCCCCAACGATCCGACCGACGATGCGGACAGTGATGCCACCCTGGATGCGGTCTTCGCGAATGTCGGTCAACCCAGCCGGGTGTGTGAGAGCGCCGGCGCCGGTGGCTTTACCTGTAGCGATGTCAGCCTGGATGTGAATGACAGTGTCGATGTGGCGCTGGGGGACGTGAACGGCGACACCTTCCTCGATGCAGTCATCGCGAACGACAGCCAGCCCAATCGTGTGTGTCTGGGTGATAGCAGCGGGGGCTTCAGCTCGTGCAGCGATGTCAGCCCGGACGGGAACTTCAGCTTCGGTGTGGCGCTGGGGGACGTGAACCGCGACGGCGCGGTCGATGCGGTCATTGCGAATGCGACGCAACCCGATCGTGTGTGTCTGGGCGACGGTGCCGGCGGCTTCGTGTGTGGTGATGTCAGCTCGGATACGAACAACAGCAACGGTGTGGCGTTGGGGGACGTGAACGGCGACACCTTCCTGGACGCCGTCTTGGCGAGCTTTCCCAATCGTGTGTGTTTGGGCGATGGCGCCGGCGGCTTCGCGTGCGGTGATGCCAGCTCGGATACGAACAGCAGCAACGGTGTAGCGCTGGGCGACGTGGACGGCGATACCATTCTCGATGCTGTCTTTGCCAATCAAAACCAGCCCAATCGAGTGTGTCTGGGGGATGGCGCGGGCGGCTTTGCGTGCAGTGATGTGAGCTCGGACACGAACGTCAGCCTCGGCGTGGGGCTGGGCGATGTGAACAACGACACCATCTTTGATGCTGTCTTCGTGAATGACCGCCAACCCAATCGCGTGTGTCTGGGCAACGGCGCCGGCGGGTTTACCTGCAGTGATGTCAGCCCGGATGCGAGCGCCGGCCGCAGCGTGGCGCTGGGCAGGTTGGGTGCCAACGTGGACAACTGTCCGGCCATCGCCAACCCGGATCAGGCGGATGCGGACGGCGACGGCGTGGGCGATGTCTGCGACAACGATGTCGTCCTCGGCACTGGCGGCGGGACAGTTACGGATCCGGCTGGCTCGGGTGCTACCTTTAGCGTGGGCGCTGGTGTCCTGCCAGGGAACACCCAAGTGTTCATCGACGTGATTCCTGATCCTGGCGTCTCGACGCCACCAGGGTTCATCGGACCGGCAACGCTGTTTGTGAACTTTACCCTGGTCCCGAACCCCAGTTCCTTGCCTCCTCCGGGAGCGACCATCACACTGCCCCTTGCCTTTCCGCTTCCCGACGGGACTCCCGTGCCGCTGTTCGAATTCGACCCGCCGACGGGCACGTTGATCGATACAGGGATCGTCGGATCAGTGGATCCGAGCACTAGCACCGCCACCTTCAGCGGCGTCACTGATTTCTCCGTGTTCGTCGGCCTTGCGGGGTTTGTGCCTTTCTCCGCCTTCGATCCCGAAGTTGAAATCGATGACGATGAACTTGAAGTGAAAGGCAGTTTCACTCTCGGGACTGGGAGTGACGGCATCGATCCGATCAACGAAGTTGTCACCATTGAAGTGGGGGCCTTCAGCGCGACGATCCCGGCGGGCTCATTTGAATCGGACGGTTCCGGACCCTTTGGAGCGGCCGAGTTCGAAGGTGTCATCGACGGCGTGAGAATGAAGTTCGAGATTCGAAAGGGCGGGGGCGACAGCTTCGGGTTCGAGGTCGAGGGGAAAGATACGGATCTGGGCGGGACCGTCAATCCCGTAGAAATCATACTCATCATCGGCGATGACAGGGGAAGTGGAAGCGTCAGCGCCGAGATCGACCTCAAGTCTGAGAAATCCGACAAGTCCGACAAGTCCGACAAATCGGACAAGTCTGCCAAGTCGGACAAGTCTGCTAAGTCTGGCAAGTCCGGCAAGTCGACCAAATCTGGCAAATCGGGCAAGTCTGGCAAGTCTGGCAAGTCGGGAAAATCCGGCAAGTCTGGCCAATAGAAATCTGTCTCGAATTGTCGTTGATTGATCGCGAGTTGATCGCGCTCCAGGAGCCGGGGCGGGACAGTAATGGACAATCCGAAGAACTGACGGAAAGAGCCGAGCCTTAACCTTTAGGTTTTTCCACTTCTTGAGCCCCGTGCCAAACGGCAACAATCCAAGCCGTGTTCTTCTCGACGCGATAGAAGAAACGGTATGGGCTGATCACTACTTCGCGGTGGGGCAGCTCGGGAGATTCTGGCAGCACCCGGCCGGAATCGGTATTTCTCGAGTCGTCTCAAGATCCGTTCGGCTCGGTCGCGAAACTTCCTCGCGGCTCCGGGCTTGTCCTTTTGGATGTAGGCCAGTCCTTCGAGAAACTGACGCCGTGCCGAGGGCGTAAAGCGGATTCTCACAGCTACCCATTCTTGAGCAATCTATCCGCGTCCCGCAGAACACTGTCAAGGGAATGCCCCTTACCTTCCCCCACCTCCTTCTCGCCCTGAGCCAGTAGACGAAGCAGTTCATTCTCTCTCTGGGAACGCTCGTAGGCCTCGACACTGAGCAGGACGGCCGTTGCTCGTCCTCGCTGCGTGATTACGCAGGGCTCATCAGAGTTTTGGATCTCGTCTAACAGAGACGCGGCATCCTGCCGGAGATCAGTGATCGGTACGATCTTGGGAACCCTAGCCATGGTACCTCCAAACGTACCTCTAATAGTACGCTCGACAGGTCTTCAGGGCCAAGGCCAGTTAGATTTTGAAGGTCGCGTGTAGGTGCGCTCTCTATGAGCGCACATCTCTCGAACCAGAACGCTGTGCGGTCACAGACCGCACCTACACCCGGGGGGTCTAGTCCCGCAACGTGGGTCGCAGCCGGTGGAAGTCTGTGTCCCTCTGGAACGCCATTGCGATGTCCAGGGCAGACTGTTCGTCCCAGGCCCTTGCGGTGATGTGCAGCCCCAGCGGCATTTCTTCGACGTCGAAGCCGCAGGGTATGGATATGCCTGGCAACCCCGTCAGGTTTGCCATCCGTGTCATGGCAGCGCCACGGCGCGGCGGTTCGGACCGCGTGGGCGGAGGTGTCGGCGGCCCATCGATCAGGCCGGCGCCCCGACCGCGACTCGGTGCGATGATGGCACTGTATGGCGCCAGCAGTTCGTTTGTCGCGTTGACCATCATCTGCCGGATGCGCTGCGCGGTGACGTAGTCCGAAGCGGGAAGCATGCTGCCTGCGAGGAAGTCCGCCCGCCGGGCTCGGTCGAACTGACCCTCGATCCGCTTGTCGTTGAAGAGGTGCTTGTAGAAAGCGCCCGCCTCGGGGTTCCGGGTGACGTTGTAGACCTCGCTGTAGGGAAAGTCCGGCAGCTCGACGTCTTCAAAAGCGACACCTGACTGTTCGAGAACGTCCAGAGCCCGATCGAACACCGCGCGGTTCTCTTCCGGAACCAGGTCGAACTCGTGGCGGACCAGGCCCACCTTTCTGCCCGTCATCGGGCCCGGGTCGCGCCGGAAGCGGAAGACGGCTTCGGAGCTTCTCGGGTCGCGGGGGTCGTGTCCGGCGATCGCGTCGAGCACAAGGCCACAGTCTTCGGCGGAGCGCGCCATCGGCCCGAGCTTGTCGAGGCTCCAGGCCAGCGCCATACAACCGTACCGGCTGACCCGTCCGTAGGTCGGCCGCACACCGGCGACGCCGCACGACGACGAGGGTCCCATGATGGACCCGCCGGTCTCGGAACCGATAGAGAAGCCCACCAGCGCGGCGGCGGTCGCCGCCCCCGAACCGCTGGACGAGCCCGACGTCGTTCGATCCAGTTTCCACGGGTTGTGCGGATGGTCGACGAGGTTCGAGCGGAGGGAACCCCCGGCAAACTCTGCCATCGTGAGTTTGGCCATCAGGACGCCGCCCGCGCCGAGGAGTTTTTCCACCACGGCGGCATCACGAGTCGGAACGCGATCGGCGAAGATACTGGATGCCCAGGTTGTCCGGATTCCTTTGGTGTCGAGAAGGTCCTTGAGCCCGAAGGGAATGCCGTGGAGCGGTCCCCGAACACGCCCCTGTTGGATCTCTTCTTCTGCAGCCCGCGCGTCCGCAAGCGCCCGGTCGGGCAGCAAGGTGATGATCGAGGCCAGTTTGGAGTCCAGCTCCTGGGCCCGCTCCAGGTAGGCCTCGGTGACTTCGACGGGTGACAGGGCCCCCGAGGCGATCTGGCCGGAAAGCTCGCTGACTGTTTGGTAGCACAGTTCTTCACTCATGCCGTCACCTCTCAAACCCGAGAAGGGGTTCGATGTCATCCGGAATTGGGAAATTGCGCACGACCTGGTGGTCGCGCAGCTTTCGGGTCAGCCCCGCCCGCAAATCCTCCAGGTGTTCCGGGTCTTCGTAGATGCCGCGTACGCCCTGCACGTCGAGCAGGGTTAGAACAAGTTCGGTCGACACCTCCCCGTCCTGTTCCATCTCAGTGAGCGCCCTCGCCCAGAGACTTCCCGGCAGAAGCGCCGTCGCACCGAGCATCGTCGCAAACTCTCGTCTTGTTGGCTCCATGGATCACCCCTTTTTGGATTTTGTCTGGAACGTTGGAACGTATCATCGAGCGTGAAGACTTGTCTAACGAAAGAAGGGGCATGAGCGACCGTACACCCCGGGTATTTCGGATTGGCAATGGACTTTCGAGCGGTCGTTGGTCGCAAGTGATCCGGGTGATAGTAGAGTGTTCCTGGTCAAACTCTTCGCTTGGAGGCTGGTATGACAAGAAAGCGTGAGTCTCGTCCTGGCGGACCGCGTCGCGAGAAGCTGAGCTCTTCCCCCACGATTCAACCGGTGCTCACGGACAGTGCCCTTCAGCGAGTTCGTATAAGGGGCGCCCGAGTCCGTTCTTCCACAACCGTTGAAATCCCGTGGGATTCCTTGCGGCAAGGCGCCGTGGAAACTCTCCTCCACGACGACCGCGATGCCGTTCGACCGAACAAAATCCACTCGGAAGTGCGCAAGATGCGAAACCGGGAGATGGCTCGGTTGCGGCGCGAGCGACGCCAGGGAAACAAGACGGTTCTCGAAAAGCGGGAACGCCTGATCGTTTCCTTTCACGACGAGCTGGTGATGCCGCGGTTCGCCGCGATGTTCAGGGAACCCATGTCCAGGAGAGAACGCGCCACCGCCCGCCGCGCTGCCGAGAGGCTTTCAGACGAGATCGAGCAGGCCCGCAAGCCCGTTTACGATCGACTCGCGGGGGAGTTGCGTCGAGACTACCGTGCAAAAGTCGTCGAGAGTCCAGACCGGTGACTGGATCCTCCGTGTCGTGTCCGCGCCCACCGCCCCCGAGCCGCAAACCGTATTTGTGGCTGCGTTCCTCAGGTAGGGGAGGCTCTCGATCAGGCAAGACCCAGACTCGAAGAAGAGCAGCACGATGGTCGCTATGGAGGGGTTTAACCGCATCGCCGGGAGCCGGCTCACGCCTCCCCCCAGATGATGGACTTCGTCTTCCTGGTGGAAGAGAATACTCTGAAACGTGACACTTGAGCCCGAGGCGCTGCTGGAACCGTCTCGTGCAAGGAGGTCTGTCATGATCAGGCATCTGCTCTCATTCATGATGCTGGCCGTGGCCGCCGTGTGGCCCGCCGCGGCCACCGCCCAGGATCTGGCGGGGACCTGGACGGGCAGCATGCGCCAGCCCGACTCCGAGTTGGCGGTCACCATGGTCTTCGAGGTGAACTACGACGGCAGCTGGATTGGCAGAATCGACGTTCCCGTATGGGGTGCCCGCCTGTCCCGCTTGCGTGGGATCGGGATCCGGGGACAGCGGGTTTCTTTCCAAGTGGAGACCGATTCTGTCACCGGATCGTTCGACGGGTCGATCTCCCCGGACGGCGACACCCTTTCCGGGAATCTCGCGGGTGACACCGGAAACTATTCTGTGGAGCTTACCCGGATCGATGCCGGGTCCGGAGACGCGGCGTCTCTTGAGGGCGCCTGGGAAGGGCTACTCGATGCCGGCGGGTTCACGACGAACGCGGTTCTGGTCGTTTCCAGGAGTGGGGCGGGGGCGGTCACAGCCACCATGAGGATGGGGGATCCCGATTCTGTGGCCCGTCCCATCGACGCCATGGTATTCCACGGAGATCTGGTGCGCTTCACCATCCAGGACCTGCGGGTTTTCTTCATTGGGCTGTTGGAAGAAGACGGCAACCTTATATCCGGCACATGGCGACAGGGGGACGCCCAGCTTCGCCTCGCGCTCGAGAAAAGGGACAATAACGAATGAACACCGGCCTGTTTCGAATATCGGATCGACAAGGAGATTAGTGCAATGAAAACCCGACTCTTTCTCATCGTCATGCTGGCCGTGGTCGCGATGGCGCTCGTTTTGTCTCCGGTCACAGATGCCCAGCGCACTGCCCGTCTCAACCGTCTTGTCGACGCGCTCTCTCGGGGCAAGGTGGCAATCGGGACTTCTTCGGGCGGGGGCAGCGATCTCGGCGGTTTCCGCGAGGCGGGAAAGGCCCGGGGTGCGGTGCGGAACGTCGACTTCCTGTTCATGAGCCAGGCAAACCCCGCGACGTTCAGCATCCCGAACCTTAAGTCTTACATGGAGGGTCTGGTCGAGGGCGGAGCGACGAGTAATCCGAGTACCCACCCCATGCTGCTCCGGGTGCCGACGGTGCACGAGGACACCGAGGCCGCCAAGCAGCGGATCCAGCAGGCGCTGGATGCGGGCGTTTACAACTTCATGTTCCCGCACGTCGAGAGCGCTGAGGAAGCCCTGTTTGCGGTCCGTGCCATGCGATACCCGGCTCAGGACGTGGTCGACGGAACGCGGCCCAACACCGCCGGGGAGGCGCCATCGGTTTGGGGCGTCCCCGAACCGCGGTATCGGGAGAAGGCGGACCTCTGGCCGCTCGATCCGAACGGCGAACTGGCCAGCATCATCCTGCTCGAAAGCGTGGACGCGGTCGAGAAGTACGGGCGTGCCATCACCGCAGTCGCCGGGGCAACGATCGTGATTCCCGCCCCGGGAGATCTTCGGAGCGCCTACACGGCCCAGATGTTCCCGAATGTGCCACGCGGACGTGGGCGCGGTGGGCGTGGTGGACGCGGCAGCGGGCTCAGCGAAGCCCAACAGGAGACTCTCCAGGCCAAACTGGAGGAAGTGTTCGCGATGCAGCTGGCGGTTTGCGTGGAGCTCGATGTCGTCTGCGGGATCACCGCGGGGGAGCAGGACATCGAGCGACGCGTGCGGCAGGGTTTCCGTTTCATCATCGCCAACAGCCCCGAGGCAGTCCGCCGGTGCGGTCTATGACCGCACAGAGGGCTCCGATTCGTGGGCCGCGATAAACGCGTCGGGCATGCCGCGGCCGGCAACGACTAGACGTATCTCCTGAGCAGGTGTAGGTGCGGTCTATGACCGCACATTCCGCGCGAGCCGAAACGATGTGCGCTCATAGAGCGCACCTACACCCAGAGACTGTGAAGCCTATCTCCCCCGTGGCTTATTGACGCATAGTGCGGCTCGGCAGTTGTCCGAAAACTCAGAGCCCAGATGCATGAGAAGGTCGATGACCTCGGAGAACACCAGCGTCTTCTCCAGTGGACCGTTCGCGATGTCGGCGACCGTCTCGCCCGATCCCGGTTCAACCTTGCCCCCGTTCAGAGAGTATGCCGTGGCGAACACATCGGCGCGGGTCGCCGCGTCGGCACCTGACGCCACCAGGTACAAGATGACGTCCCTGTCGCCAACCAGCGCAGCGGCGTGCAGCGGCGTGAAGCCGTCCTTGTCCGTGGAGTTCACATCGAGCCCTGCTTCCTCCACCAGGAACCGAACCGCGTCCAGCCGCCCTTCCGGCTTGACGTGACGCCCCTGGGACGGCTGGTCACCCCAACCGGCAGCGAGCAGCAGCGCGTTGACGCCCATCGCTCCCGTGACCGAGGGATTGGCTCCGCGAGTAAGGAGAAACTTCATCGCATCGACATCGTTTGCTTCCGCGGCCCGCAGGAACGCGGTGTTACCCTGATATGTGGGACCGCCGCCCGGTCCGACGATCCTCATCCACATGCGTCCCTGCATCTGGGCGTCGACGTCGGCTCCGTGCTCCACGAGCATTTCCATCAGTTCCAGATAGTCCACCTCTTCATTGTCGAGCTTTGGCGACGGATACCAACCCCGGGGCGCCCATCTGGTATCCACGGTCGCAAACAGGGCGGTGGTGCCTTCCGTGCTCGCCGGGTTCGGATCGGCTCCCTGTTCGAGCAGATACTTCGCGATGTCGTACCGACCGTTGACGATGGCGAGCGTCATCGTGCTCATCCGATCCGAAGCAGTCAGGGCGTTGACGTCGGCGCCGGATTTGACCAGTGTCTTGGAGGCACCCATGTGACCCTCTCTCGCGGCGAACTGCAGCGCGGTCATGCCACCCATAGCCAGAGGTTTCGGCGGCCCCTTTCTCGCCACACGGGCGGTGGGTCCGTCCAACACCGCCTTGCCGCGAGTCATCACCTTGGACACAGCGTCGAGATCGGCTTCATGCCCGGCGAGGACCCGGATGACGTCAGAGCGGCCCCTGGCCGCGGCGAACATCAACGCCGTCTGCTCCTGGTGGACATCCTTCGCGTTGACATCTGCGCCCGCCGTCACGAGGACCTCGACGGCGTCGGGGCTGCCCGAGCCGGCGGCCAGCATCAGAGCTGTCGTTCCGATCGTCGAGGCCGATGTCGCGTCCGCTCCGGCGCCCAGCAGCGCCTCGATGACGTCGGCGTTTCCATTCTTCGCCGCCATGAACAACGGCGTCATCTCACCGAGACGCGTTCGCGTGCCGACGTCGGCGCCTGCGCCCAGCAGCAACTCCGTCATCGCCAAGTCATTCAGCGACGCGGCCCAGTGGAGGGCTGTCGTCCCGTCGCCCTGAGCTTCGTTGACGTCAGCGCCCTCCGCGATCAGTGCTCGAACGGTCTCGATATCGCCATCCATCGCGGCAAGGGAAAGTGGCGCGACCGCGGCCGCTCCCGAAGCCGCCGTCGTCACGAACAATAAAACGACCAACATCAGTCCAAATCGACCCTGCATTTTTCTTATCCTCACTGTAATTCGCCAATCCTTTAGATCGAAATCATCCCTGTGCTGTCGCCGATCTCCGTCATATCGACGCCGAGCTTGTGCATGATCGCCAGCAGCACGTTCGCCTGCGGTGTTCTTGACTCCGCTTTGACGTGCAGGTTGCCCCGGACGGTCCCGCTCGCGTGGCCCACCAGAAGTGCCGGCACCATCTTGTGGGCGTGCACGTGAGAGTCCCCCATGGCGCTGCCGTAGAACACGAGTGAATGATCCAGCAGGTTGCCGTCGCCATCGGGGGTGTTCTTCAGCTTGTCGAGGAAATAGGCCACCAGGCTGACGTGGTACCGGTTGATCCCGGCGAACTTTTCGATGCCCTCATCCGTTTCGCCGTGATGCGAAGCGGAATGGAAGGGTGCGTCAACTTCACATTCCGGGAACACGCGGTCGGAGACGTCCCGCCCCAGCTTCAGCGCGGAGACTCGAGTCACGTCTGCGGCGAAGGCGGCGACCTTCAGGTCCATCATGAGTTTCACCCACTCATCCCACGAATCCGGCACGCCGACGGGGGCCTCGGGAGTTTCCCGGACCGCCCCGCTCGAGTTGCGCGCCTCGATCGTCTGTATCCGGCGCTCGATCTCGCGCACGCTTTCGAGATAGTCGTCGAGTCGGGTGTTGTCCCGTGCGTCCAGATCCTGCTTCAACCGCGTGACGTCATGGGTGATGCTGTCCAGGATGCTCCGGTTCATCTCCCGGCGCTTCGTGCGTTCTTCTTCCGTTCCGCCGAGTCCGAAGATTTCCTCGAACGCCGCGCGCGGGTTGTAGACCATCGGGAGCGGCGTCGTCGGCGAAGACCAGCTGATGGTGTCCATGTAGACGCAGCTGTATTTGTAGGCGCAGGAGCCGGAGGCGTCCATTACTTCCGTGCACAACTGAATCGACGGCAGGGGCGTGTCCTGGCCGTGCTTCTGGGCATAGATCTGGTCGATCGACGTGCCGCAATGAACGTCCGCCCCGACGGTCTGTTTCGGATGAGCCGCCGTCAGGAACACCGCCGCGTTCCGGAAGTGGTCCGCGCCGACTTCCTCGGGAACCATCGAATCGGCGCCCCCGCAGTCCGTATTGGAAACGATGGTCGTGTAGTCGCGGAATGGTTCCACGGGTTCGATGATCCTTCCGAACTCGAAATCAGCGCCTTCGGTGAGCGGTCTCCAGAGGCCGGTCTCGTTGCCGTGCGGAGTGCTCCCGGCGCAGCCGTGCACGACCTCGATCGCGGCAAAGCGGCTCTTCGGATTTGCTGCGGTGTTGCGGAGCGGCGTCTGTGCCGGCACCATCGCCTCGAGGAACGGCAGGGCGACCATCGACCCCAGCCCCCGCAGAACCGTGCGCCGCGAGATCTTTTTTCTTGTGATGAACATTGCTGTTGGCACTCCTCTTAATTATTAGATCAATTCGCCTCGTCGACCGTTGAACTGACTCTGCGCATCTGGAACGGATCGCTGTTGACGATACCCGTGACAAACGCAGAAAACCGATTGTCGTCCTGGGCGGCTTGCCGCGCGATCGTTCGGACCATCGGCATATCCCTGTAATCCAGGACGCGGCCGACGGCGTAGGTCAGAAGATTCTCGGTAAAGCTTCCCAGGAAGGCTTCGGACCGATTCAAGATCGCCTCCCTGACGCTGGCCGGGCCGGCAAACTCGAACCCGTCATACATCTCGCCCGACGGATCGATGGCGATGCCGCCGTCCCGTTCTCTCCAAACGCCGACCGCATCGAAGTTCTCCAGCGCCATTCCGATCGGGTCCACGATCTTGTGGCACGACGCACACGCCGGGTTGGACCGGTGCTGTTCCATGCGCTGGCGGACCGTCAGGATCCTGGCGTTATCGACCTGTTCCTCGAGTGGCGGCACCACGGGTGGCGGCTGGGGCGGCGACAGCCCAACCAGAACTTCCAGGACGTACTTACCGCGGGTCACTGGCGAGGTTCGGTTTGCGAATGAAGTCAACGTCAGGATTCCGGCTTTGCCCAACAGGCCGAACCTCGAAGGGTCGGTCAGTGTCACTCGTTTGAAACCCGACCCGATCACGTCCGAAACGCCATAGTGCCGCGCCAGAATTTCATCCAGAAAAGTGTCATCCGCCGTCAGGAGATCCAGGACGCTTCGGTTCTCCCGCGCGATCGTGTCGAACAGGAGTTCGATCTCGCGCTGCATCGAGCGGGCCAACTGCTTCGTGAAGTCCGGAAACAGCAGGGATTCCGGGGCACGATCCTCCAACCCCGTCAGACGCAGCCACTGGCTGGCAAAGTTCGTGGCGAGGGTTTCAGATCGAGGATCGGCCAGCATCCGCTTCACTTGTTGATCGAGGATCCCCGGATCCCGTAACCCTCCTCGATTAGCGATGTCTATCAGCTCTTCGTCCGGGATGCTGCTCCACAGGAAGTACGCCAGCCGAGACGCCAACTCCAGATCCGAGATGCGGTACGACTGCCCCGGCTGCGCGTCGGACGGCTTTCTCTCGAAACGGAAGATGAATTCCGGTTTCGCCAGTATTGCTTGAACCGATACGCGCACACCTTCGTCGAATCCGCCGTCCTCTTCGCCTCGCCCGTAGAAATCCATCAGGCTTTCAAGATCTTCGTCGTTCACCGGTCTGCGGAAAGCCTTGCCGGCCAGCGTCGAAATGATCTCCATGGCGCAGCCCTCATTCTCGGCGGCCGTCGCTGGACGGCATGTAAACACCCTGTCCCGAATCGTGTTGTCCGAGACGCCGGTCGGATCGAAAGGTCCCGTCACACCGAGCGCCTGCAAGTGAGGCAAATCCGTCATCTCGGGTATGGTCGAGATCGTTCTGTCCATGATCGTGTTCTCGACGAGCCGGTAATGATCCTGGACCGGCCCGTCGAACTTCGAGATGAACGCCGCTGACAGCCGCCGCTGACCCGCGTTGACGTGGATCCGGTCCGTCGAGTAGTCCGCGGCGCTTTCCTTGATCTCCCTGTCGATCGTCAGGACCGCGACCGGCTCTCCGTCCACGGAGATTTCCAGCTGCTGGCCGTCGAGTTCCTGCGGCAGCGACGCCCCGATCACCAGCTCCGTGTAGTAGAAGAAGGGCGTAGCCGTGAAGATGTATTCCCCGTCGGCCGGGAACGTGTGCAGCACCGAGATCCCGCCGCGCGTGCCGACGGGCGTACCGGGAACGTGGCGCATCTGGTTTTCCAGCTTCGACACCTTGTAGGTCGTCATCCCGGCGTCCGCGTCCGGGTCGCCGAATGCGTCGCGGCTGATCTTGTCCGCCGCCCGGACATAGGCCGCCATGAGCGTCGGCGTGATCGTCAGAGCCTCCGACATGTTGTCGAAACCACCGCCGGCCACACCGGACGACGTGCGGGCATCGGGCGGCAGCAGATCGCCGACGTCCACCTGGATGCCCAGTAGATCGCGAACCGCGTTCTGGTATTCCGTCCGGTTCATCCGGTGCAGTTCCGGCGATTTCACATACGGAGCGACCGCCGCGGCATCGTCGACGCGCGTTTCCAGGCCCGCTGCAAAGGCATTCGTTGTTTGGATGTCAGGCCGCAACGCACCTGCCGGCGGCATCATTCCCGTCCGCACTTTCCGGATAATCCGTTCGGCAAGGGGCCCGTTCTGCTCGGGATGCGCCAGGTCGATCGCGCTCCAGGTAAACCCGCCGGATTCCACACCATCGTCGTGACAAATGGAGCAATACTGCTCGGCGAGCGCCTGCTGGGCTTCCACCGACATTACTTCAGTGATTTCCTGGCCGAGGAGGGCCTGGCCTGGGAGGAACATCAACATCGCCGCTACCAGCGAGCCCTTGGAGACGCACATAGCCTTCATAAAATAGCTAACCTCATGTACCGTTTTATATCGTGTCTAACTATTTACCATCCTTGTCCATGGCGACGAACCCCTTTTTTTATATCTGCAGAAGTTGCCCGCAACCATTGATGGCCAAAACATCTGCAGGGAACCCCTCCGGTACGGGATAAGTCCGCTCGAATCAGTAGGCGCCGCGTTCGAAGCTCTGGCATCGCGTGTAGGTGCGCTCTATGAGCGCACGTGTGTCGGTTCGAAGAATGTGCGGTCATAGACCGCCCCTACACCTCCTTTGGACACCGTAAATAGCCCGCCGTCATCCAGTTAAAAGGTCACGGTAGCGTGAGCGCCACGATCGAGCTCGGATAATTCGCCCCACCAATCTGCACCACAACGTACTGTTTGCCCTCGTGCAGGTAGGTCATCATGCCGTACTGGGCGCGGGTCGGAAGATCGACTGTTCCCAGCAACTCGCCCGTCCGCTTGTTCCTGGCATTGAGCACCGGCTGGTTCCCGGCGACCTCGGCTGTGAGGAGCAAGCTGCCCGTGACCATCAGGATGGCCTGCCCACCTCCGCCGGTGTTGGGGAGGTCCACCCCCGCCAGGGCGGGATGGTTCTTGATCTCATCCGGCGTTTCCCCGATGGGGACCCAGAAGAGACGCTCGCCCGTGTTCATGTCGTAGGCGGAGGTCCGGTTGTAGGGGGGCTTGGTGATCGGAAGACCCTGGGGACCCGAAAAGCGCACGTTGGGGCCGGCCACCCAGTCCGCGATCGTTTTGCCGGTCGTGAAGGGGTCGTCCGGGTTGTCCGCTTCGGCGCCGGGCCGAACCATGCCGCCGCTGCACCGTCGCCGGTGCGACACGTACATGATCCCCGCGGTCGGGTCCATCGCCGCTGGATGCGTGATGTTCAACCCGCCGGCGCAGGTGATGTTCGGCTTACCGTCATAGCCCACATGGACCCGCGGCATGTAGGGACCGCCCATCTCGAACTCATCCATGATCTCCATGGCCTCACGCTTCAGCTCGGGCGTGAAGTCGATCACACTGTCCTCGGAGATCCCGAGTGGCTCGAAAGGCACCGGTTTCGTCGGGAAGGGTTGGGTCGGTGACGTCCAACTGCCCGGGACCACCGATTCCGGCACCGGGCGCTCCTCGATCGGCCACACCGGCTCTCCCGTTTCCCGGTTGAACGTAAAAATCATCCCTTGTTTCGTGGTCTGAACCACCGCCGGGATCTGCTCCCCGTCTACGGTAAGGTCCACCAGCATCGGCACGTTGGGAAGATCGTAGTTCCATTGGTCGTTGTGAACCGTCTGGAAATGCCACTCCCGCTCTCCGGTATGGACGTTCAGCGCGATGATGCTCGTGCCGAACAGGTTGGCCCCAGGGCGGAATCCGCCGAAAAAGTCGATGGTCGGCGGGTTGGTCGGGATGTAGACGATGCCGCGCTCGTCGTCGCCGGAAAGGGGGGCCCACGAGGAGACGTCTCCCGTGTACTCCCAGGCATCGTTCAACCACGTCTCGTGGCCGACCTCGCCGGGCCGGGGTATGACGTGGAACTTCCACATGTGCTCGCCGGTCCGGGCGTCATAGGCCAGGATGTCGTTGGGGATCATCTCGGTGCGTGTCTGGTAGTAGCCCTGCTCGGCCGAGCTCCCCACGACCACAACCCCATCGACCACGATCGGCGGCGAGGAGCTGGTGAGGTACCCCAGCTCGACGGGAATCCCGAAGTCCACGTCATAGGGGCGGCCGTAGTTCTCGTAGGGCCCCCAACCCGGCAGAAGGTCGGCCAGCAGGTCCACCACACCGGTTTCGGGAAAACCTTCCAGCGGAACGGGTTTGCCCCAGTTCTCCACATGCTCACCTGTTTTCGCGTCGATGGCATGGAGGAAGAACGCGGGAGTGATGATGTAAATCACACCACGCCCGTTCAGTTCGCCGTAGCCGACTCCCTTCCCGTAGCCCGCACGCATCGACCGTTCCCACCGTGTCGTGTGAGGCTCGCGGTAGGTCCAGAGTGTTTCTCCCGTAGCGGGGTCCATCGCCACGACCGTACGGCGCTTTCCGGCTACCGTATAAAGGATGCCGTCGATGTAGCTGGGGGTCGAGCGGGACGTGATCTCCGGGATCGGGCCGAAATTGTCGCCCCGCCAGAGCCATGCAACCTCGAGGTCCTCGAAGTTCTCGCCGTTGATCTGGTCGACGGGCGAGAAGCGGGTGCCCCAGGCGTCCGCACTCTGGTAACGCCATTCCCCGTAGGGATTGCCTCGTTCCTGGGCCAGCGCCACAGTCGGTATGGCTAAGAGGACGACCAGCGCCAGGATGACGCCGAGGCTGGGCCGTCGTCGAAGGCGCGTCGGGTTTGCTTTCATTTTGTTCCTCCCGGAGTTGGAAACATTCGTGCCGGATTCCATCGTTTTGGTTGTATCTCCGGCGAACAAAAAAGATGGGCAAAGTCTATAAGAACTAAGCGGTTGGACGCAAACAAACTCTCGACCGCCGACAACGGTCCGTGTCGGGAGGCGAGAGGCGGTTGTTTCAGGAACTGAAGCATGCACACGATTGGTGCTTCATAAATCCGTTCACAGGCCACTAGCGACCTGTAACAGTGCTATCGGTACCAGCGTTCGGTTTCAGGAACTGAAGCATGCACACGATTGGTGCTTCATAAATCCGTGCCGATCTGTTACAGGCCACTAGTCCGCCAACCATTTCCAGACTGGTTGGACTTTGATCGAGAGTTTTCCCCGCCTGAGGCGGTCGGTTTGTCCGAGCGTGAGGATCAGGCCGCGCCGCTTGCCCGGCAGGCGGCACGCCTGGGCCACGCCTTCTGCTTCGCGCTCGAGGTTCGATGGAGTTAGCTCCAGGCAGACCTGGATGGCTTCGGAAGGGGTCACGAAGTCGCACTCCCATCGATCCGTTTCGCCGGCGTAATACAGAGAGTGTCCGCGGCGGCGAAGAGCCAGGTAGACGAGGTTTTCCAGCCGCGCACCCTTGTCCGGACTGTGCTGGGGCGAGGTGGCCAGTCGCATCCCGTTGTCGATGGCGTAGTATTTCGAAGGCGTGATGATGCGCTGCTTGAAAGACGGGCTGAATTTGGCCAGGGCGTAGAAAGCATAGGCATCCTGGAGGTACTCGAGGTACCGCAACGTCTGCGATACGGAGGGAATGGCCAGGACTTTGGTCAGTCGCTGCGCGGAAAACGGCTGTCCGGTGTTGGCCAGGAGGAATAGAGCGAGATTCATCACGTGCCGTGTCTCCCGCAAGCGATGGCGCGTGGCGATGTCCCGGTGGATGATGTCGCCGAGCAGTTGCTGGAGGACCTGCGGATGCCGTTCGTGAAGAAAGGAAGGAAACCCACCGTCGTCAAGGTATGAGACGAGCGAGTCCCGGCTCGCCTTTCGGCGGGTGAACTTCAAGTATTCCGTATAGCTGAACGGCAGAACTTCGAAGGAACGGTGCCGCCCGGTCAACTTGGAACCCAATTCCCGTCCCAGAAGCGAAGCGTTGGAACCGGTCACACAAACAGGACGCCCACGGTCCAGGAGCGCCCGGACGAGGCGCTGCCATTCGGGAACCTCTTGAACCTCGTCAAGAAAGACGGCTTGCTTCCCCGGAGCAAGCTCGCCCACCAGCTCGATGAACGTGGGGAAATCTTCCGGCGAGAGGCCGAAGAGCCGTGTGTCTTCGAAGTTGCAGTAGAAGGCACGCTTGCGGCGGGCCATCAATTGGGATTGAAGCGTGCTCTTGCCGCCCCGGCGGACGCCGGTGAGGACCAGGGCCCGAAAGGATCGGCCAGGAATGGCGGAGAGCAGTTCCCGCTCGACTTCCGGTTTAAGCGGCGGAAGCGGCTTTTGATCCTTGAGAACGGCGACCAGTGTACTTCGTAATATCACAATAGTGTAATATCATAAAATACACCTGGGGCGGGAGCTTTTTGCCGGGCTTTGCCTCTACCGAAATGCCTCCAACAAGCTGTCGCGCTCTACCGGATCCCCCCCCTTGAAGACCATCCAGATCCGCACAGGAAATACGGGATCTCGATCTACTCCGCAGCTCGCGCCCCCCCCATAGTAGAGATACCTCTTCAGTTCTCGAGGGGGATGTTCGCTTCGGAATAGAACTCCCCCGACACATCGAGGCCTTCTGTGACGCCGACGTGACCGTGAAGATTGAAGAGTCCCGGCATCGCAAAGCGTCCCTCGCCCTCGATGATCGTCGCGGAAGCTGGCACAACAACGTCGGAGCTGGGACCGAGGGCCTGTATCCTTCCATCGGCCAGGATGAGAGTCGCGTCAGCCAGCAGTTCACGTCCAGTACCGTCGATGACGTTGACTCCAAGGAGGGCAACGACCGGCTCGGGAAGCTGGGAAAGACCGGCCGTCATCAGTGCCAGCAGCCAGATCGAAACTGCTGACATTCTGTGTTTTCTTCCATGCATCTTGTCCATCCCCGAGTGTTTTGACAGGTGGCACCAAGCGGACCGATCCGCCAACGGTTTCCTTAGATGAGGTCGAGGATACGGAAGGAAAAGCTTCGAGGCAACGTTTGAACGTCACGCGCCACCCGCGGCCGAACTGCTAGACTTACGCCGCCGGATCGATCAGGATATCGATCATACGGGTACCCATCCTTAACTGCGCCAGGAGGACAAATGGACCAGAACCCATTCGGTCTGAACAGATCGACCCGAACCTTGCTTCTCGCCGCATCCTGCGCCGCGGCGCTGGCTTTATCCGTGCCGGCGCACACGGCCGGCCAGGATACCGGCGCTTTCCGGCCCGATCACGTCATCGGGTCCCGGCCCGAGACGGTGTCCTGGGGATGGTACCCGATCGACAAAGAGCCCGTGGCGAGGATCCAGTCCGGGCAGACCGTTCGCATCGACACGCTCACCCACGCGGGAGCCACGCAGAATCAGGAACCCGTGGAGTACCTCTCGGGGATGGGCGTCGGTCGAGAGGACATACTCCAGGACATGCTGGATTTCTGGGCCTCGAGGGAGGGCCGTCCGCGGGAGGGTCGCAGCGGACACGTTATCACGGGCCCGGTCTACATCGAGGACGCCGAACCGGGCGACATGCTCGAGATCCAGATCCTCGACATCGAAACCCGCGTGCCCTGGGGGATCAACAACACGAGCTCACGGGGCGGTGTCTTCTCGACCAGCTACCCCGGATTTGACGAGGACGACGCGGCGTTGGACATACCGCCGGGTACGCGGCACCTGATTCGTACCGGCCGGATGGGGGGCCGCGAGGTTGCTTTCTTCGCGCCCGACATCGAAGTGCCGCTGGCGCCCTTCATGGGCATCCTCGCGGTCGCGCCGGACCCCGTCGTCGGTCAGCCCGGCGTGACCCTGCCGGGCGTACAGGGGTCGCGGCCGCCGGGGGCCTTCGGCGGCAACCTGGACGTCAAGGACCTGAAGGCCGGGACGACCCTCTACCTTCCGGTATTCCAGCCCGGCGCCCTCTTCTACACCGGCGACCCGCATAGTGTCCAGGGCGACGGCGAGGTGAGTGGCACTGCGATCGAGCAGTCACTGAGCGGGACATTCCGGTTCGTGGTGCACAAGGGGAAATCGATCTCAGGCCCTCGCGCTGAAGACGACACGCATTACATGATCATGGGGATCGATCTCGATCTCGACCGGGCGATGCGGCACGCGACGTGGGAAGTCGTGGACTTTCTCGTCGAGGAGAAGGGGCTCACCCCAGCCAAGGCGCTTTCGCTGGCGAGTATCGCGGTCGACTTTCGCGTGGGCGAAGTCGTCGACCTTACGCAGGTGGTCGTGGGCTATATCCCGAAGGACATATTCCTCGAGCAGTGAGGCCACGCGCTGTTCGAACGACGACTATCGGCCTGAGTCCAGCAGTGTGGGAGGAAACCGGAGTCGATATCTGGAACCGTCTGCCGGATTCTCGAAGAGGAAGACGCCGCCGATGGACGGCGCGTCGCTCTGTCCTCCCAGGAATGTAACCGATTCGGAGGAGACCGGACTCTCCACGACCTGTCCGGCGATCCGGGAGTTGTGCGTCCCCCGCACGAAGCGTGCCGGGGGACCGAGAACGAATTCCAGCGACAGCGTCATCCGGTCTTCGCCGTGCGTGAAAACGCCGTTTGCGCGAACGTCGGCGCCGTCCCTCTGTCCCGACATCGATTCAACGACCACCGGCCCGACTTCGACCCATTCGGAACCCTCGTACCTTTCCAGGCCGGGGCTGGTCGGCGCACAGCCGGATGCAAGCAGCGCCCATCCGAGTGCGCATCGGAAAACCAAAATGAATCGGGGGGTGCTCCATATTGTCATCAGGCCTTTCATTGCGCTGTTGTCAGCTCGGACAGAATCGCTTGCTCTTGGAGTCTATCTGAGAAATGCCCGCTTTCGTGAGCTGTGACCTTCTCGTAATCGGCGCCGGACCGTACGGGGTCGCGACTGCCGCTTACGCGAAGAGCCGCGGACTGGATGTGATTGTTTGCGGCAAGTTCATGGAATTCTGGAAACGCAGTATGCCGGACGGGTTGATCTTGCGCTCCGACGAAAAGTGGCATCTGGACGTCGAACAGATTCACACGTTCAGAAGGTTTTTAGAAGAAGCCGGTTACACGAAGGAGCAGATTACGCCCATCCCGGTTTCCGTGTTCCTGGAATATGCCGACTGGTTCAGGGATCGTAAGAAACTCGCGGTTCGCGACTGCTACGTAACCGAATTGAGCGGGTCGGAAGGCGCATTCCAGGCAAAGACAGATGCCGGCCACGCAATCGGCGCTGACAGAGTCGTCGTTGCTCCCGGCTACCGTTGCTTTCGAAAGCTCCCAGACGATGTCGTAGAGCTTCTTCCAGAAGGTTCTTTCAAACACACGTCGGATCACAAGAATTTTGAAGAGCTGAGAGGCAAACGCTGCCTGATCATCGGTGGTCGACAGAGTGCCTACGAGTCGGCGGCGCTGATTGCCGAACTTCCTGCCGAGAAAGTGTTCATCAGTCACCGGCACAAGATGCCGAAGTTCATCCCCAGCGATTGGTCGGTGCTGGAGGAGATGGCCGAGAATACATCGAATGATCCTTCCTGGTGGCGAACGCTGGATCAGCACGCACGGGCTGAGATGGTCGGCCGTGCGATCGAAGCGGGTCGGCTCCGCTTGGAGCCCTGGTTGTGGCCGAGGCTCCAAAGATGGAAGGTTGAAGTCTTCGAAGAAACGACGCTCGAAAACGCAAGTCGGTCCTCCGACGGAATCCAGGTTCGCCTCAGCAACGGCAAGGAATTCGAGGTTGATGAGGTGGTTCTCGGGACGGGTTACGAGGTCGATGTTTCAAAGCTGGGGTTCCTTTCCCCTGAGCTGAAGGACGGGCTGAGGACTGAGAACGGCGTACCGTGTCTTGATGAAGGCATGCAGGCCGCGGGCGTGGAGGGTCTCTATCTTGTGGGGATGATTTCGGCGAAAGAATTCAGTCTGGTATTCGGTTTTACGAGAGGATGTCCCGTGGCGGCGCGAATCGTCGTCGATAGCGTTTGCGAATCGCTTGAAGTCTGAGTGGGATTCCGCACAACGCTCCGGGAAGTGTAGGTGCGGTCTATGACCGCACATTCTTCGAACCGAAACGATGTGCGCTCATACAAGCTGTGAGCGAATCACGGGAGCGAAAACTCGGGTGGTGGCGGGCTTTTCACGAAGAAACCGCGATCCCCAAGTGCAGGTGCGCCCTATGAGCGCACAAATGCTCGCGGAACCACGAGTTGTGCGGTCATAGACCGCACCTACACCAGTGGCCTGTAACAGTGCTATCGGCACCATCGCCGATGGGTCTTGCGGGCGAGGTCGAGGAGGGAGACGGAAAGCGATGCTCATTCATCGGTGACGGCTTCCGACAAAGAGATCGCCCGCAACCCCCATCGGCCCGAAGGGTTCGGCGGAACGGCGCCGTCTTCGGTGTCGTAACACCCTCGCAATGAAACAGCATTGGCTCGGGCGTCACTCCTAGAATCCGACGCCGTTCCGCCGAACGCTGGTACCGATAGCACTGTTACAGGTCACTAGGCCTCGGTCACCAGCTCACGCGAAGACCCGTCGTGGCAGCAACACCCGAGTAAGCCCCACCGTCGTCCGCGCGATCGTTCATGTCCCCGAACTGCACCCCGCCCTGGAGCTTCAGCTTGTGTCCGTAGAAGTAGTAGTTGATGCCCACGTACAGCTCGTTATAGCGATCGCCCCGCCCGCCGGTAAGCTTGTTCTCGTATCGTGCCAGCCGGACTCCGTTGGGGTTCTCACTGCGGAGGTAGGTGTGGCGGCCGACGACCTGAAGCTTGGCCGTGAGGTCGAAGAACGGCAAGATCATCGCGCCCCACAGGTCGCTCTGGCTCCCGTAGCCCGATGCCGCCGACACATCGGCTCGCACACCCCAACTGCCGTCTTCCAACTTGATGTTCACGGAAGTCACGTGCCGGTGCGGACGTGTAAACGTGTTGTCGGGATCCGGGTTCTGGTACACGTAGTTACCCGCCAGGAGTGCTTCGTCGACCTCCAGAGCCGCGCCGAAATCGTAACCCAGAACCGCAAGCGTGAACGCGCTTCCCGAGAACCTGCCAAACTCACGGTTTGCTGAACCCGCCGAATAGACGCCGGCGCGATAGGTCCAGTTCGACACCTCCCCGGAAACGCTGACGCCTGGCATGTACTCATTCGGAAACCACATGTTGTTAGCCAGGTTGCTGCGGTCGATCGTCAGAAGCTCCTTGGACGAGGTTGAACCCTCCGCGGTGAAGGGCACACTCTGCTTGCCCACCCTCAGCGCCAACGGTGCGCTCCTGCTCCATTCCAGATAGAAATCAGTAAGCCGCCTGTAAAAGGGATCGGTTTCCTGAGGGTTGAGCTCCGCCTCGGCGTGCAGGGTCAACTGGTGGAACAGCTCTGATTTCAAACCGATCCGCATGCGGCGGACGTTCCATTCATCGTGCGTGGCGTCCTCGTCATTGACCACCGCGTATTCGTATTGAAAGCGGCCGCTGAACAGCACACTCTGCACCACAGGGTGCTGTTCGTCGTCGTGCCACTCGGCGAACTTCCAGATGCGGTCGTAGGTGGATGCTTGTCCCTGCGCCGCGCCGGCGTCGAACGGCGTCAGCTCCGGCTGATCCCGAACCGACTCTTCCAGGTTCGCGATCCGCTTCTCCTGTCGGGCGAGCCGCTCTTCCGATGCCGTACCAGAAAATGCAGGGTCTCCTGCGTTCTTCGCGTCGTCCGCGCGTCCCACGACGGAGAAGGAGATTGTCAGGACCGACACCACAACCATGCGCAAAGGTTGGATTCTCACTTTTCCTCCGGTTGTTCGGTTGAGTGCTCTCGACGAGCCGGGCCCCGGCCCAAACGCGTGACACTAAGTTTGTGCCACAGATCCAGAGACTCGCGTGAACTTTCAGCGAAGCGAAGGTGCATTTTACGCAAACGTAGCGTTTAGGTCATCGACCTTAAACATCTTCATGGTTACGGGAAGAGCCAGGAAAGACTATTTCCGGAACGCGACGAAGTCGCCTCCGCTCGGGTTGACCGGCTGACCGCTGTCAGCTGATCGCCGATTCAAACCCCGAGGATGTTGTAACCGCCGTCCACGTAGAGGACTTCGCCCGTCACACCGCGCGAGAGCGAGCTGGCGAGAAAAAGGGCCGTGTCGCCGACTTCGGATGTTTCGACCGGTTTGCGCAGGGGAGCTTTCTCGGCGTGCAGCCGGACCATCCCCGAGATGCCGGACACGGCCGAGGATGCCAGCGTCTTGATGGGGCCGGCCGATATGGCGTTGACCCGGATACCCTCCGGGCCGAAGTCGTTGGCCAGGTATCGGACCGACGCCTCCAGGGCCGCCTTGGCCACTCCCATGACGTTGTAGCCGGAGACAACCCGTTCGCTACCCAGGTATGTCAGAGTGATGATGCTGCCATCCCGGTCTTTCATAAGCGGCGCCGCGCGCCGGGCGACCGCCACCAGGGAATAGGCGCTGACGTCGAGGGCGATCCGGAACCCTTCACGTGAGGTGTCGGCGTAGGAGCCGGTGAGTTCCTCGCGCGGAGCATACGCCAGGGCATGAACGACGAAATCGAGTCCTCCGACCTGCTCCCGGATGTCGGACATCAGACCCTCGATCTGTTCGTCGCTCCCGACATCACACTCGAGGAGAATCGGATCGGTCAGCTCCGGGGCGAGCTTCCGGACGTTTTCGCCCAACCGCTCACTCTGGTAGCTCAGGATGAGACGGGCTCCGGCGCCCTGGAGGGATTGGGCGATGCCCCACGCGATGCTGCGCTTGTTGGCCACGCCCATGACCAGACCGGTCTTGCCTTCCAGCAGCATTCGAGCCTTCGATCAGCGGGGACCGGCGGCCAGGACCGACTCGGTCACGCCGTCGGAAAAGTCTTCGAAGTTGCGCTTGAAGCGTCCAGCCAGCTCGTGGGCCTTCGAGTCGTAGGCCTCCTTGTCGTCCCAGGTATCGCGCGGGTTGAGCACCTCTTCGGGAACCCCGGGGCATGCCGTGGGAACCTGCAGGTTGAAGATCGGGTCCGTGTAGGTTTCGACATCGGCCAGCGTACCGTCCAGAATGGCCCTGATCATTGCCCTGGTGTGCGCGATCTTCATTCGCGTGCCGACACCGTAGGGGCCGCCCGTCCATCCCGTGTTCACGAGCCAGCAGTCCGCCCCGTGGCCTTCCAACTGTTGCTTCAGAAGGCCAGCATAGACGGTGGGGTGGAGCACCATGAACGGCGCACCGAAACAGGTGCTGAACGTGGCCTGGGGTTCCTTTCCCAATCCCGCTTCGGTTCCGGCCACCTTTGCGGTATAGCCGGATATGAAGTGGTACATCGCCTGGTCCGGCGTCAGGCGGGAGACCGGCGGCAGCACACCGAACGCGTCGGCAGTCAGCATCACGACACTCTTGGGATGGTCCCCGAGACCGCTGGGCTCGACGTTCCGGATGTAGGAGATCGGGTAGGCTGCACGCGTGTTTTCGGTGATGGAGTCGTCGTCCAGGTCTACCCGCCGCGACTCTTCATCCACCGGGACATTCTCGATGATCGTGCCGAAGCGCCGTGTGGCTGCGTAGATGTCGGGCTCGGCCTCGGCCGAGAGCCGGATAACCTTGGCATAACACCCCCCTTCGAAGTTGAACACGCCGTTCGGGCCCCATCCGTGCTCGTCGTCTCCGATGAGGCGCCGCTCCGGATCGGCTGAGAGGGTCGTTTTCCCCGTCCCCGACAACCCGAAGAAAATCGCTGATGAACCGTCTTCGCCGATGTTGGCCGAGGAGTGCATCGGGAAGATGCCCTTCTGGGGCAGCAGGTAGTTCATGATCGTGAACACCGACTTCTTGATCTCGCCCGCGTAGGCCGTCCCCCCGATCAGCACCATCTTGCTGGCGAAATTCAGCAGAACGAAGGCGTGGGAGTTCGTCCCATCGACCTCCGGAATGGCGTGGAAGTTCGGAAGGCTGACGACAGTGAACTCTGCGGGCTCGCCGGAGTTCCTGCGGATGAACATGTTGCGCGCGAACAGGCTGTGCCACGCTGTTTCGGTGATCACCTGGATCGGAAGCCGGTGGTCCGGATCGGCGCCCGCGTAGCATTCCTGGACGTAAATGTCGCGTCCCTGCAGGTAGGCTTCCAGACGCCGCAGAAGGGCGTCGAAGCGCTCGACCTCGATCGGTCGGTTCACCGATCCCCACCACACCTTGTCGGCACAGGAAGGTTCCATCACGATGAACTTGTCTTTCGGGGATCTTCCCGTACGGGCGCCCGTGTGCGCGACTATCGGCCCGAGGTGGGCGATAGTCGCCTCGCCGCGACGGATGATGTGTTCGTAAAGCGCTGCTGTCGACAGGTTGCGGAACGTGTTTCGAACTCGTTCTGAAATGATTGAATCGGTCATCTGTTGCAATATCCCCGGTCAGTCAATGGATGTGTGAAGGTATCTTCGCGAACGTCGAGCTGAGTCGTGGAAAACTGCTGTCGTCTGACATTCGGTTGCGACCAAACTGTCTAAAGTAAAACAACCTTTGTAACATAAGTGTCCAGCCCATTTCAGCACCGGATTGAGAACCAGCTGCGGGAAATCAAGTGACGAGTGGCAAGTGACGAGTCGGAAAGCTACCGTGCGATTATTTCCTAAGGCACCACGGGGACTGATCACACGACTGACCTTTGTTAATAGATGCTCCCGCCTCTTGCTCGTCACTTGTCACTCGTCACCTCTTCTTCTCACTTTTCCATTCCCTCCTCGTCGAAGCGGGTAGTAGCTACAAGAAAAACCAGACCCGGGTCTGATCTTCTGACGAATCATCGCAGAAACTCTCGCCCCTGGGCGTTCCGTTCCGTGTGCGGAGGCCCGGGATGGAGGTGCTTATGAGGGTCCGTATTCTTGGGGTCTGTCTCGTGATCGTACTCACCGTCGTCGCCTGCGGCAAGAACGTGGACACCGTAAATCCGGCGCTCGAACCGACTTCAGTTCTCTATCCATTCGAACCGATACCGGTCGCCTCGTACGAAGGTATGGGGTTGGCCAAACACAAGGAACTACGGATCGCCCAGGAAATGGCGCGCAGCCAGGCGATGTCCGACCTCGGATCGAACATCTTCGACACCGTGACATCGCGCGTCAACGAGGTCATCAGCAGTCGTGAACGCTCATCCGTGTTCACGGCGGTTCGAAACCTCACGACCAGCGTGCCGCTGGCCGGCAAGAAGTTCGTCGAGTACCGGATCGGCCAGAACACAGGAACCGTGTACTGCCGGATCTACATGGCCAAGAGCGAGGTCGACGGGTACCTGATGGACCGGCTCGTCAAGCTGAGCCAGCATCTCATCGACAACCCGATCAAGGAGCAGCTGACGAAGCAACTCTCCGGGCAGGGAGCAGTGAGCGCCGGCATCCAGACGCTCACGCTGTTCCATGAACAGCAGTTGACCCGGGCCCGGGCGGAGAACGCGAAGAACAGGAATTGACCCGTCCCCGGGAAGGAGGCCGGCATGAAATCGAGGTTTCTCCTGATGGCCAGCACCCTGTTGGTGGTTTCGTGTGCCGGAATTCGCCCCGTCCAACTCCAGCCGCCCACCGCGGTCCCTCCGGGCCTGCGGTGGGGTTACGGCGTGGAGAAGATTCGTGGCAAACCGGACCTCGCCCGCCGAAAGGCGTATTTGAGTGCCGTCGACGACCTCATCACTCGTAGTGGCCCTCTGATCGTGTCGAAGGTGGTTCACGACCGAACGTCAGTCGTCGACGACCAATCGGCGCGCCGGAATATGGAATCGACGTTCCGGCTGCGGGCTTCGAGCATCATCGAGCCCAGTTATCAGGACGGCGGAACCGAGGACGGCTTCTCCTGGGCGTTGGTCGCCACCACCGAAGCCGACATCGAACGGGGATGGCAGGATTTCCTTTCGTGGCGTCAGACGCGGATCGATGAAGCGGTCGAGCTATTCGAAGCGGCGGCCGGACCGACACGCCTGGGCTTCCTCGAGGCCTCTCTACGGATCCTGGATGAGGTCGGCGCGCAGGATGACGCCGGGCTGATCTACTATCGTGTCAAGACCGCCCTGGATTCCGAACTTGCGCGGATCGCCGAGTTGGAATCGCTCCGAAGACAGGTGCGGGAGTTGCTCGCGTCCGGCCAACTCGTGGGCGCTGATAAGACCCTGGATCGCGGCCTCCACTCCGGGCTGCCATCGGCCGACTACGAATCCCTGAAGTACCAGATCGCCAACCAGCGTGTCCGCGCCCTGTCGATCGCCCAGGCGGGAGACGCCCTATACGGCGAGGGGAAGTACAAGGAAGCCCTCGACCGTTACGGGGAGGCTCGACGCCTGGATATCGATCACCCGGGGATCGCCGGCAAGATCGCCAAGGCCGAAGCGTCCCACCGAACAGCCCGGTCCGAATCCCAACGCCGTTGGCTCGGCATCATCGGCTTCACGGCAACGCGTGCTATCGGAGAGTACTTCGAGCACAAGCAAAATGACGAATCAGAGGAGACCGATGACGAAGAGGAGAAGGACTCGGAGCAACTGAAGAAGCCCGAGCAGGACGAGCGCGACGACGGAATTCCGGTGTGGATGAAGCGCACAGGAGTCCGCGTAGATGATGAGAGCTCCGAGCGGGCGGACGACGCCTCGGATGAGGAATCGAGGGACGACTCTGAATCCCAGGACGAAGACTCGGGAGACGACAACCCGGACAACGTCGGCACAGACGAGGAGGATACGACCGAAGAGGACAGGCCACCTACGGTCGAACCCGTTCTCCGGCGGATTCCCGCCAAGAGGGTCAAGAAACCCGGGCCACATTGATCCACAATCCAGAACTGGATCGCGACCACCGACGGCCACCGAGTGGCCCTCATCCGACGACATCGGTGAGCCGGTCCCCAGCCGAATAGAGCTTCCGCGGCGGGTGGTATACTCAGCCGCATGAATGACGACCGTCATCGACTACTGGCGGTGCTTCGCGAGCAATCCCTTAAAATCGGCGACTTTACACTGACATCCGGCAAGAAGGCTTCCTACTACCTCGACTGCCGGACGACGACTCTGCACCCGCTCGGGGCACTGCTGACGGCCCGACTGATGCTCGAGATTGTCCGGAAGCAAGGAATCGCAGCTGACGCGATCGGCGGTTTGACACTCGGTGCAGATCCGATCGTGGCCGCCGTGGCAGTAGTGAGCGAAATCGAGAAGGCGCCTCTTCCGGCGTTCATCGTGCGCAAGGAGAGCAAGGGTCACGGTGCAAGGCGGTTGATCGAAGGATGGCAAGGGGAGTCCGGGTCCCGCGTGATTATTGTAGACGACGTGTGTACGACCGGCGGGTCCATCATCGAGGCGTGCGAAAAGGTCGAAGCCGCCGGCTACGAGGTCGCGGCCACGCTGTGCGTCGTCGACCGCGACGAAGGCGGCGCGGAGGCGATCCGGGCCAGCTACGAATTCCATCCGATATTCACCGCAAGGGATCTACTGGGTAACGGAGCCGGAGGGGGCGAATGACTTCCCGACGTATGACACTACTGCTTGCGGGGATCGTCGCCTTCGCCGCTCTGGTGATCTCGGCCTCCGTTCGTACTTCGGAAGGGTTCTTCCGGGCGAATCCAGGGTTGCGGGAGAGAGTTGAAGAGATTCCCTACTTTATCGGAGACGGTGCGAATGTCCCGGGTTTCGAAACTGCGGACCGAGGGCTGGCCCGTGCGGCCTTTGCCGCCTGGTCGCGCGAGAGCGAGGGTCGCCTGCGATTCATCGAAGCGGAATCCGAAGACGAAGCGCAGATCCGGCTGGTTTGGATCGCTGCCGATCAGGGACTGTTTGGGGAGATGCGTCGGTTTCAAGCGGGGGACAAGGTCGGAGCGTACGTGCACGTCATGCCGGATGTCACACAGTTGGGCCCCGAGCTGGCACGGCGTTCGAGGGAGGACCGCCTCCTGCGCGACACGATCGTCTACCTGACCTGTGTCCACGAACTGGGGCACGCGGTCGGATTGGACCACACCCGCAACTTCGCCGACATCATGTACTCGTTCGGATTCGCGGAAATCTCGTGGAGTACTTCCTTCGCTACCGCCGGCTTTTGAACAGCCCCGACGACATCCGCAAGCATTCCGGACTGTCTCCCAGCGACGTCCAGGTGCTCCGGAACCTCTATCAGTAACCGCGTTCCCCGCACTCACAGGCTGCTGGCCCCAAGAATCCTAACCACGGAGGCACGGAGGCGCCGAGCAGGACGTATTCTCTGGTGATCCGCTGACCTCGTGTATTGAAAAGGCGGCTGGTTCTGGCCGCAGAGGTCTCCGTGCCTCTGTGCCTCCGTGGTTAGTCTTTTCTTCGGCAGCCGGCTAGTTCCGCTTCTTGAGTTTCTCGACCAAGTCAGCCTGAGACCGAACTCCGAGTTTGATGAAGATCGACTTGAGGTGGTTCCGGACAGTATTCGGCGCCAGCTTCAGGGTGTTGGCGATCGTGCGGACCCGGTCCCCCGTGACGATGGCTCGGAGAACCTCCGTTTCCCTCCTGGTCAGCGACTTGAAGCCTGCCAGTTCACTGGGATTGAGTCGATCGACCTGAAAGCTCCGGTCCATGCCGATCAAGGCGAGTTCGGATGCGATACGGTGCAGGGCGCTTTCCATCCGCGCGACCCGCGTACGCATCTGATCCGTCTCATCTGCCCGGGCTCCGTTTCCCGACGAAACGGGCGGTTTCCGTTCGGTGATGTCTTCGATGATTCCTTCGGTATAGCGCAGTTTGTCCTGCGCATCGAAGGTCGCCCGCCCTCGAATCGACACCAGGATGGTCGTCCCGTCCTGCCGCCGCAAGGCACTTTCGAAAACCGGCAGCGGACCGTCTCGCTCCACCGCCGCGATCCTGTCCAGCCTCTCCTGAGGATTCACGTAAAGGTCGGCTCCGATGTCCTGGACACGAGACATCAAATCATCCGGATCCTGATACCCGAGCATCTCGGCTAGCGCCTGATTGACGGCCAGGAGGCGGCCGTCCGGTGTCGACCGATAGAAACCGACCACCGCGTTCTCGAAGAAGTCCCGGTAGATATCCTCTGTTGCTGTCACCTCTCCTCCAATCATGAGCAGAATTACACCATGATTGAAACTGGCCGGTCATCGGAGCCTGGTCCCATTCGGACTGGCAAACTTCGGCCTTTCCAATGGCAGAATTTAGCCAGTCCGGACAACGAAATGGGCTGAGTCTATGAGATCGATAGGCTTTCAGAGGATTTTCTCGAGATCGAGATTGCCTCCCGAAATAATTGCGACCATTGACCCAGTCCCGGCGATCTTGCCCGCGCGGAACGCTGCCACCGTTACGGCAGCGGCACCCTCGGCCAGGACCTTTTCCTGGAAGAGCAGGACACGGATCGCCTCGCGGATTTCGTCTTCGGTGACCGTCACCACATCGTCGAGATAGTTTTGGATGAGGTCGAAGGTCATCGAGCCGGCCTCGACGTTGCCTTGAATGCCGTCGGCCAGCGTCGGCTGATCCGGAATCGTGACCAGCTTTCCTTTCTTGAGAGAATGGTAGATCGCCGCCGACGCGTCGGCCTGTACCCCGACGATCCGGACCGAAGGGCGCAGTTGCTTCATCGCCGCCCCGACACCGGCGGCGAGGCCGCCGCCTCCGATCGGGACGATGATGTGGGTGAGGTCAGGCTGTTGCTCGATCAACTCCAGAGCCAGAGTCCCCTGGCCAAGGATGACGTCGCGGTCGTTGTAGGGTGAGACGAAAACCCAACGGTTCTCCTCTTCCGCCAGGCTCAGGGTGTACGCTTCTGCTTCATCATAGGTGGAACCTTCGATGACGAGATCGATCCCGTAGGAGCGGATGGCGTCGACCTTCGCTTTTGGGGCAGCCTCGGGGACGACGACCGTGCATGACTGACCGAGGACCGATGCGGCGCGTGCCACGGCCTGGCCGTGGTTGCCGGCCGACACCGTCAGAACCGCCCGTTGATCCCCGGCCCGCCGAAGCTCCAGCATCCGGCTGAAAGCGCCGCGAACCTTGAACGAGTGCGTGTACTGAAGATTCTCGAGCTTCAGGTGCAGACCCGGCCACTCGGTCTCCACCACCGGCGTCCTGCGGATGTAAGCTTGTATCCGGGCCCGCGTCCTGCGGAAATCACTGAGTCTCATCTCCGTCATGGCCACTGAGTCTACCGCATCAAACACCTGCCGACGTTTCTGCCTAACCGACCCCCGGGGACAGGGCCATGCCCCTGTCCCCCTCACACGGTTCATATCGCGACACGTAAACGAGGTCGGTCTCCGGATTGCAAATTGCGGTATTTAAAGAATCCACATTGCAGGTTGCCCATTTGGAAATTGCTTCATCTCAGATTTTTTTCAACCCCGAAGCTCCGAACGATAACGAAATCGAGCAATCTCGAATTTCCAACTTCCGATGCGGATTTGTCCATTAACCAATTTGCGATAGCTCGGGTGTCCGTTAGGTGGGAGTGTTGGGGAACGACGGTCCTCAGGCCATTGTGCTAGAGTGCCCCGCATGTCGCTGGCTGCCCTTTCGATCCTCGCGTTCGCAATCTGTATCGTCCTGAGCTGCGTGACGGCGATCAACGTGGGGATGGTTTCGATCGCCTTCGCGTTCATCGTCGGCGTCTTCTTCGGTGGCATGAGCGTGCGCGAGGTCGCGGCCGGCTTTCCTTCGAATCTGTTTCTGATCCTGGTCGGCGTGACGCTGCTCTTCAGCATGGCCGCCGTCAACGGGACGCTGGAGAAGCTGGCGCGTCGAAGCGTACATCTCGCGCGTGGGCGTGTGGGTGTCATCCCGGTGGTGTTCTTCGGGCTCTCCGCGTTCCTGGCCGCGATCGGGGCAGGAAACATCGCCGCCACCGCGCTGCTGGCCCCGATGGCCATGGCCGTCGCACAGCGGGTAGGGGTGAGCGCCTTCCTGATGACGATTGTCGTCGCCACGGGCGCCAACGCCGGCGGGCTGTCGCCGATCGCCCCGACCGGGGTCGTCGCGAACGCGCTGCTGGCGCGTATGGACATCGTCGGCCAGGAGTTCAGCACGTTTGCGAACAACTTCACAGCCCAGGCGTTCGTCGGGCTTTCCGGATACCTCGTGTTCGGCGGCTATCGACTCCTGCGCTCAGGAGCGTCTGTGGGTGCAGGCGCGTCCGAATCCGCAGAGGACGATAGTCTGACCCTCCATCAGAAACTCACCGTTGCGGCCATAGCCGTACTCGTGGTGTCGGTCGTGTTCTTTGGCACCAACGTTGGAATGGGTGCCTTCATCGCCGCGGCGTTCCTGACACTCCTCCGGTCCGCGGACGAAGGCGCCGCGATCAAGGCCATGCCCTGGCACGCGATCATGATGGTCAGCGGGGTCACCGTCTTGATCGCCATCCTGCAGCAGACGGGAGGGATGGACCTGTTCACGGCGGCGATCGCCCGCTTCTCGAATGCCACGACAGTGACCGGGACGATCGCGTTCATCACGGGCCTGATTTCGGCCTACAGTAGCTCGTCCGGCGTGGTCCTGCCCGCGTTCCTGCCCACGATCCCGACGCTGATCGAACAACTCGGCGGCGGGGATCCCATCGCCATCGCCGCATCGATCAACGTCGGGGCGCACATGGTCGACGTCTCTCCGCTTTCGACCCTCGGCGCCATCTGCATCGCCAGCGCTCCGGCGACGGAGAACCGCACGAGGCTGTTCAACAAACTGCTGGCGTGGGGTTTGTCGATGAGTGTAGTTGGCGCACTCGTCTGTTATGTCTTCTTTGGACTTCTATGAGGAGGAAAGAACCACCGGGTACGACAGGTTATAGGGACAGCCAACATAACTGCTCGAAATGAGGAGGCCGACCGTGACGCGGATCAAACTGGCACATATCGTATGGGGGGGGCTGCTCGCAGGTGTGGTCATCAACACCTCTGAGTTCGTCGTGAACTTCTTCGTTCTTGGCGACGAGTGGATCAACAGCCCCGCGGAATCCACCGAAGTCGAGGATTCTTCGGAATCAGATAGTCAAACTGTGATGACAGGTGGACAGATCGCGGCGCTGAACCTCTGGGGCTTCCTCGTCGGTCTTACCGCCCTATGGCTCTATGCCTCCATCAGGCCGCGTTATGGTCCAGGACCGAAGACCGCGATGTTCGCCGGAACTGCGGTGTGGGCACTGGCTTCTCTCTTGCCCGCGGTGAGACCCACCATCGGGGAGGGCTTTTCGACCGATGCTATCGTCATCAGCGTTGTCATGGGTCTGGCCGCGATCAATCTCGGCACGATGCTCGGAGCCTGGCAGTATCGGGAGGACGAAGCCGGAGTCACGGACGGTGGCGCCTCCGAGAGCTGAGGGTTCACGATGGATCGACTCCAATTCCGCATTGCGGGCCTGACCCGCCGTCGGGCGAGGCGCTTCCAACAGCTCACGCGGCCGGCTGCGATCCAGCCTGTCCCCCTGGCGACAATCGGACTGGGGGCCAAGGGCCTCATTCTTGCGCCGTTGATCGTCGTGGCTGCTTCGGGGCTGTTTGAACCGACCCCCGTCCTTGTCGCACCCGGCATGCCGATTCGGGCGCGGGAAGTCATTGTGCTGCGCGACACAAGCGGTTCCATGGACGACTTCGTTCCACAAACACAAACGGCGTTGAACAGGCTTCGCGCGACCGGGCGGTGGGATGGGACTTGGGTTGAGATCTTCGGTTCTGCAGACGGGATTCTGGAAAAGATCACTAGCGAATTGGCCGATCAGCCCGGCGCTGATGCCGTCTGGATCGTATCCGACTTCCACGACGGGACTGACCTAGTCAACGGTGAGGACACCAGACGCTACGACCAACTGCTCCGCCTGCTTCTCGACAGAAGGGTCCGGCTCTACCTCAGTACGGTGAGCCGCGAACCTCCCCCCGATCAGATTCAGGCGGCCCTGCGATCACACGGAAGCTGGCGCAAGTTCGAGTAGCCCTCGCCGTGAACTGACATCGTGACTCTAAGGAGGTGTAACCCATGGACTTCGACCCCATACGCGCCATTGCCATGATCCTGATCGGGTCGTTCGCGATCGACCGCGTCGTTACCGGGCTTTTCTTCCTGCTCTCCTACGATCCCGACCTGCGCAAGTCGTTGGATCCGTCGTCGGTCACGGATCCCCGGGAGCAGGCCGAGGCGATGAGGAACTACAAGTTGCTCTACGCCATTCTCGGAGGGTATCTGGGCACCGTCGTCATTGCCGGCTACATGAACATCCGGCTCTTTGCCTCGACGGTGGTACCCGGTAGCGAGTTCATCGGAGACTATCCCCTGCTCGACATCTTCCTGACCGGCCTGGTTCTGCTCGGCGGAGCCGATCGCCTGGCGGAGGCCCTGAAGATGCTCGGTGGTTCGGGGGTTCCCGCTAGCAGGATACTCCGCTCGAGATCAGCGGAAAGCTGGTCGTGGAGCAGTCGACGACGCGAAGCGACAACGCCTAGTCGAGACAGTTTTCTATTCTCCCGACTTGCCCGACTTGCCGGATTTGTCCGATTTGCCGGATTTCGCTGACTTGCCCGACTTGTCTGATTTGCCGGACTTGCCCGATTTTTCCGACTTATCCGATTTGGCCGACTTGTCGGACTTCTCCGACCGGCCGTCGATCGCGGCAGTGACGCTTTCGGTTCCCCGGTCATCGCCGACGATCAGCGTGATTTCTGCTGGATTGACCGCAAAAAATCACCCGCATTCAGCCCGCCGGTAAAGCCTCCTTGAGTATTGGATATTTTCTGCTCCGAAGCGACCGTTCCGTTGGCGTTCATGAAGAGGATCCAGACTGCGCCGCTTTGTGGACCAAGGTCATCGTCGTTGTTTGCTCCCACCGCCAGATCCGTGACACCGTCGCCATTCAGGTCGCCGAGGTTCGCCACCGAGGCACCAAAAGCGTCGAAGTCGTCCAGCGTTCCAACGAAGTTTCCCGCTAAATCCGATATCTTTTGTTGCGAACTTACCGTCGTTGCGGCCTCCGCCCACCTGGTGGTTCCTGCCACAAGCATTCCTGTCACCAACACCGCTGCTGCCACAGTTTCTGCGCGCTTCATGACACCCTCCCGGACCTTTTTGGTGCCCTACTCTACATCCGTGCCTTCGCAACCGGACAAAAAAAGCTCTTCGGGGATTGTCATTGTGGCGCGATCTTCTCCCTCAGCCCCATGTGGCCTGATTCCTTAATTAGATTAACGGCGAGAAACCGCTTCTAGCCGGGTTCTGCCGCGGCCGCGAGCCGGTCCAGAACGTGATCCTGGATCCATTTCGGATCCCACCATTCGATGGGGTTGACGGGGACGCCGTGGAGGAACAGGCCGAAGTGCAGGTGGTCTCCGCCGGCAAGGCCGGTGGCTCCGCTGCGGCCGAGGATCTCCTCTTTCCCGACCATCTGTCCGACCTCGACATCGATCGAGCTCATGTGGGCATACAGGGAAACCAGGCCGGCGCCATGGTCGATGGCAACCGAGTTGCCGTAGATGCCGAAGTAATCGGCGAGGATCACCCTGCCCGCATTGGCGGCTTCGATGGGGTAGCGTTGGACGACCGACAGGTCGAAGCCGACGTGATCCTGCCGATCGACCTCTTCACCCTGGTACATGTAGGTCCGCCGGTCGGCGAAGGAGGATTCCACCTGTGAGTTGCTCAGCTGCAGGAACGCACCCTCCCAGAGAAGGCGCTCCTCCGATTGCTTTGAGATTTCCGCCAGTGTTTCGTGATTTTCCCGCCGAAGCCGGCTGTTGATCTCCACGTAGGTATCGATGAGCTCTCCCTGGTCCCGAACCCCGGGGGTACGGCTGACGATTTCCGGGACGACTTTCTGGAGAAAGGTGTCGGACAACACGATCTGCCGCCGTCTGAATTCGCGGGGCGTCACGCGGTGACCGATCCCGGCCGTAGACTGGTTCCCGGCCGCGTCGCGGGCGACGAGTTGAACCGGGGTGTCGGCCGGGAGATCGTATGCGAAGGCGAAAAGCGCGAAGCGCAGTTCCGGATCGGCAGGATCAACCGGGAGACCCGGGAAGAAGTGTGGGCCGACCTGAATGCCGGAGGCCTCCGCGTCGTCCGACACCCGGTAGAGGGCGCACTCGGACCCGCCCTGGTTGATGTAGTGCAGCCCGGATAGTGCTTCGAGCCGGGGCGGGTAGATGTCGAACACGAATTCGCGGGTCATCTCGGTTTGGTTCCCGCTGCCGAAGCCGCGTAGCGCGTAATCGGCCGCGCTGACGCTCAGGCGGGCCGGTCCATCCTGAACCTGGTACTTCTCGGTGATCAGCATCCCGATGTCGTAGGTCCTGGACTTCTCCGTTCCGGTTCTCCACAGCGCCAACGCTCCCGGCCCGTCGAACGATTCTTCGACGAGGACGACTTCGCCGTCGTCCTGCGCCAGGACGACGCGCACCTTTTTCAGGCCACTTGCGGGGTCTTCCACTGTCAGTGCGAGGGCGGGGGTCCGGCCAAGGGCTTCGAATTCCCGGTCGAACAGGACCCGGGGCTCCCGGCTCTCCAGGCGCGGGTAACCCAGCGCGACTACGACCACGAGGGCCAGGGTTGCGGCGACACCCAGTCGGACAATCAGGGTCTTGCTTGAGAGGGCCGGCTTCGTGTGTCTGATCATGCGACATTCCTACCAGAGCGGGGGATCGATTCTGGTCCCTTTAGGGTATGATCCTCTGACACTTACATGGGAGGGATGACATGCGGTGGAATGTGTTCATCGTCGCAGCGGTACTTGGCTTGATCGTGGGTTGGGGCCCCCCGGCAGCGGCCGGACAGGCGCCGGGAGCCCAGGCCGCCGAGCAGGAAGACCCGGTGGCGGAGCTTGTCGGGCGATTGAGCCTCGAAAGTTACAAGGAAACGCTCCGGGGACTGGCTCAGTTTGGCGACCGCCGGCAGGGCACGGATCGGAACCGGGCCGCGGTCGACTGGATCGAGCAACAGCTCGAAAGCTTCGGTTGCTCGACTGACAGGATCCACTACGAGTACAACCCGACACCCCGTAGGGGCGGAGGCGGAGGTCGTGGACGTCGTCCCACGCGGGATCCCGTGATCGCCAGCGGGGAGATCCGCAACGGTCCGGGCGGGTCCCGGTACTACGGCATCACGCGGCGGACGGGCGTGAACAACGACGCTGACGCCCAGCCGGACGAAAGGCTCCGTGAGCTCAACCGGCAGCCGACGACCCCCGGCGCGCGCGAAGAAGTCTACTGCACGAAGGTCGGTTCGACCCGCCCGGACGAGATGTACATCATCGGCGCGCACATGGATGGACACGGCTGGGGCGAGGCCCTGAACGACAACGGGTCGGGGACCGCACTGGTGATCGAGCTCGCACGCGTCCTGAACATGCCCGACGTCGAGACCGAACGGACGATTCGGTTCGCTCTGTGGAACAACGAGGAAACCGGTCTGAACGGTTCCCGAGCCTATGTGGAACAGCGTGCGGAACTCCAGGGCATCGAAAACCCGCCTGGGTCGGGACGGTTTCCAGAACCAAACTGGATCGGAATGATCCAGCACGACATGATGATGTGGGACCATGGCATGCCTCGTGTGGACGGCACGTGGAACCCGGAGCAGCGACCCGAAGCCGACGTCAACATCGAATTCCAATCCAATTCAAAGTTCTCCGATCGGGCGATGAGGCTCGCGTTCTTCTTCCGCGCCGCCAACGAGCAGTACGCCACGGATTATCCGGCGGCGGTCGGGCCTCACATGACCAACACCGACTCGACGCCATTCATGAACCTGGTCCCATCGATCAGCCTTCGTGAAAACGAGCGCGGGATGCACACCGGGGCTGGATGGAACCCGACCTGGCATCAGCCGATCGATGTGTTCCCCACGTTCAGCGACAAAGACTTTCGGCTCGGGCTGAATGCCGCGCAGACGACGCTGAGCGCCGTCAGCCAACTGGCAGGTGCGACGCCGAAGCAATAGGCGACGACACGCCTTCCGGCGCCAAATCAGGGTGGCAGTAACCTCGCGCGTTCGCGAGACGTAGTCAATAGGGGAGCCACAGAGACGTTTTTACAAACCTTAACCGGACGACGCTTGAAATCGGGATCACGAGCATGCTTCTCTCAGAAGGTGCTCCTTCTTTGTCGTGTCTTGTGTTCGAGCGCGCCTGTGGATGAGTAACGTCACCACAACCGAGACCCGCAGCAGCGGTTTTGAAATCAAGTTCGTTCTCGACGCGCCGGTCGCCGAGGGTATTGTCGATTGGGCGCGCGCCAACCTGAAGCCCGATCCCCACGCTTCGGGCCCCTGGGGTGACGAGTACCTCACCACAAACCTCTACTTCGACACCGACGCTTTCGACACCTTCCATCGCCGCGGTTCCTACGGCCGTGCCAAGTATCGCACCCGCCGCTACGGCGACGACGAGAGCCTTTTCCTGGAGCGCAAGTTGAGGAAGGCCGAGCGCGTGAACAAGCGGAGAACGAAGGTTCGCGTCGACGAGATGAGCCGGCTCAACGGAAGCGAGAGGGTGTCGGGGTGGGCTGGCAAGTGGTTCCACCGTCGCTTGCGGCTGCGGAGTCTTCAGCCCGTGTGTCAGGTTGCCTACCGGCGGATGGCGCGTGTCGCCACCGGGGTGCACGGACCGATCCGTCTCACGGCCGACCGCGACATCCGCGTCTGGCCGACCAGGGAGCTGACCTTCGTCAACGGCACCGGGAGGCCGATCGAAGAGTCGAAGGTCCTGGTCGAGTTCAAGTTCGCCGTCGCCATGCCTGCACTGTTCGAGGAACTCGTCGAAGATTTCAAACTGGAACCGGTGCAGGTGTCGAAGTACCGCGTGGGCGTCGGTGCGCTCTACGGGCTCGAAGACTCCGCCGACGCCGAGCTGGTGCGCGACGTCGGAGGTTCTGGCGATGCCTGAGTTCCTGCGGGCACAGTTTGAGGGAGGGTTTGCGTTGTCGCCCCTTACTGTCGCCGTTCGGCTCGTCGCGGCGATGGTCCTGGGCGGTGTCGTTGTGTTCGTCTACAGACGCACCCGGGCGGCCGAAGATGTCGTTCCGTCGTTTACGACGACGTTGCTGCTTCTTGCGATTCTTATCGCGATGGTGACGCAGGTGATCGGCGACAACGTGGCCCGTGCGTTCAGTCTCGTCGGCGCCCTGTCCATCGTCCGGTTTCGTACGGTTGTTCGAGACACGCAGGATACCGCTTACGTCATTTTCGCCGTCGTCGTCGGTATGGCCGCGGGCGCCGGCGATCCGTGGGTGGCCGGGATCGGAATCTTCATCGTATCGTTTGCCGCCTACCTGGCGCGCAGCTCGCAGGGAGCTCCTGTGATACAGGCGATCGAGGGCGGGGAGACATGCACACTCAAGCTGAAGGTTGGGCTCGGACACGATGTGAACCGAGGGGTCGTTCCCGTCATCGACGAGCATCTCTCCGGGCGACGCCTCAAATCGATGGGAACGTCGGCGGAAGGCTCGGCCATCGATGTCGCTTACGAGGTGGACCTTCCGGCGGACGATTCCGCCGAGGCGTTGATCAAAGCACTGAACCAGCTGGACGGCGTACAGAACGTGCAAATACAGCGTCGCAAACCAAAGGGGAATTGAGGAGGGCAAGACTATGAAAGCACTCGCCGGCTTCATCGCGGCATCGACCGCCTGTTTCGCCGTGATTGCGATCACCCACGGATCTACCGCCGAGCTAACGCAGCGGGCCGGTCGAGGCCGAGGAGGCGGCGATCCCACTGCCGGTCTGGTCGAGTTGGAGATCGTCGACCGGTTCGACACGGATGGCGATGGCATGCTGAATACCGAAGAACGCGTTCCAGCCCGTGAGTTCATGGCGAGTCAACCCGCCCGGCGCGGCCCCCGGGGGGATCGCCCGCCGGCGCCCGAACCCGGCGCCATGCTGTCACCGGAAGATGTGACGATCTATGACAACGAGCCGCTCTACGACATGTCGGTGCTGCGCACCCTGTTCTTCGAATTCGAGAGCGAGGAGTGGGAGGATGAACTCGGCGTGTTCCGGTTCTCGGACGTCGAGATACCCGCCACCCTGAGGGTCGACGGCGGGGTCTACAACGATGTCGGCGTCTCGTTCCGGGGCGCGTCGTCGTACTTCACGGTGTGGCCGGGACTCAAGCGTTCACTGAACGTGTCGCTCGATCTGGTGCTTGGTGATCAGCGGCTCGCCGGCCACCGCACGCTGAACCTGCTCAACTCGCACGCAGACCCGACGTTTCTGCGTTCCGTGCTCTGCTTCGAAGTATCGCGCGACTACCTGCCGGCTCCGAGGGCCAACTTCGTACGGGTGGTCATCAACGGCGAAAGCTGGGGCGTGTACGTGAACTCCGAACAGTTCAACAGCGATTTCGTGCGCGATTCCTTCCAGACCAGAGGCGGCGCCCGCTGGAAAGTGAAGGGCAATCCTCGTGGCGGACGTGGCCTCGAATACTTCGGCCCCGACGTCGCCGCTTACAAGCGTGTGTACGATATCAAGACGAAGGACGATCCGGATTCCTGGACCGACCTCATCGAGCTGACTCGTGTGTTGAACGAGACGCCGCCGGAGGGGCTTGAAGCCGCCCTCGATCCTATACTCGACATTGACGGGGTCCTGAAGTTTCTCGCCCTGGACGTCGTGCTCCTCAACGGCGATGGATACTGGACCCGGGCGAGCGATTACAACATCTATCAGGATCCGGACGGGCGGTTCCACCTGGTTCCTCACGACGCCAACGAGACATTCCGTGTCCCCGGGGTCGGGGGGCGTGGTGGGGCAGGCGGCCGGGGCCCCCGCGGAGGGTTTCGCGGCCGCGGTGGGAGAGGGGGTCGCGTCGGCCCACGGGCGACCATCGATCTCGATCCTCTCGTCGGCCTCGACGACGCGGGCAAGCCGCTACGCTCGAAACTGTTGGCTGTACCGGCCCTGCGGGAACGGTATTTGGGTTACGTGCGTGACATCGCGACGAAGTGGCTCGACTGGGAGAAGCTGGAACCGATCATCGAGCGCTACCGCGCAATCATCGCTGCCGACGTGGAGGCCGACACCCGCAAGCTTTATAGCCTCGAAGATTTCCAGCGGGGTGCTGAAGCCTTCAAGAGCTTCGCCGAACAGCGGCGGGCCTTCCTTCTCAAGTAGCCAAAAACGAATGAGACAAAATGGGGACAGACTCATCTGTCCCCATTTTTCTCAGTCGCGTAAAAGTCGGGGAACTGACCTCGACTATTGCCCCCTCCGGGTCTCCCCGCCTCCGTGGTAAATCCTTACTGTCCAGTGCGCAGCGCCGCCCGGTCGACCGCGTCCCCTCTCAGGTACACGCTGTCAATCCTGCGCGTGTTCCTGATGTCGTCCAGAGGATTGGCGTCGAGGACGATGAAATTGGCGCTCTTGCCTCCGGCCACCGTACCCTGATCTGCCAGCATGAGGATTTCCGCGGAGGTGCTCGTCGCGGCCACGAGGACTTCGGCCGGCGTCATTCCCGCCGTCACCATGTCGGCCATTTCTTCATGAACGTTCCATCCGGCGCCCCGGCCGTCGGTACCCACGCCGATCCGGACACCTGCGTCCTTCATTCGCACCAAGTTGCGCGCTTGAATCTGGAAGGATTCACTTGGCCCATCCGAGGCTTGGTCAGCCAGCTGCTCGCGCATGCCTTCGATCTCTTCGGGCGAAAGGGTCTCACTCAGAAAGCCCAAATCGGCTTCCGTCCGTGTTCCGCTGCCCGGGAGGTTGGGTATCAGGAAGAAGTCGGGCCGCTCGGCGAGGAGTTCCATGAACTCGTCGTCAACGTCCATGTCGCGGACCCCGTGAGCGAAACCGTCCAGGCCGGCGCGGACCAAACCCTTGGCGTCGGCCAGGCTGAAGATGTGCGCCGTCACCCGGAGGCCCTGGTTATGGGCTTCATCGATGATCGCCCCGTAGAGTGCCGGGGTCAGCTTCTCGACAGTCCCTCTTCTGTCGTCGACCCAGATCTTGACGATATCCACGTTTTGCCCGGCCAGTTCCTGAATCGCGGTGCGGCACTCATCTTCGTTCGTTACGCCGTAGGCGACGGGTTTCATGTACGCGGAGCCCGGTCCAGCCATCGGCATAGCGATCCCCGCACCGGCGGTGCGGAACAGAGCGGCACCCGGTATCGTCTCCTGGCGTAACTGGAACGGCGCCTCGCCCTGATCGCCGCCCATGCTCAGACCGGCAGCGATCCCGTGGTAGGCCATCCGATTCAGCTGGTCGATCAGGTTTTCCCTGGAATAATTGTCCGCCTCGCTGGTCCTCGCCATCACATCGGTGTATCCCGCGTGGTAATGGAGATCGATGATGGCCGGCATGACGGTCTTGCCGGTCAGGTCGACGCGTGTCCCGCCGGCCGGCAGCTCCAGCTCTCCGGCGCTTCCGACCGCGGTAAAGCGACCGTTCTCGACGATGAAGGCGGAGTTCTCGATCGGGCCGCTGTCGTCTCCGATGATGAGTCGCGCTCCTTCGAACAGGACCGCGTCCGACGTCTCCACCGGCGGAGCTTCCTGAGGGCCGCAACCCGCCACCCAGAGCAGACAACAAAGCGCCACCGCTATTGTTTGCAATCGCATGAACCCTCCTCACAATCGTGATAATTCCCGTCACCCGATTGTCATGGAATGCGCCATTCTACCCCAACCCTTCCGGAGTGGCCCGCACTGTTCGGCAGGTCAGTTTCGTTCCTTTGTCTTGAAACTTTGATTGACCCCGCGCTTCAGCCTGACAGATGATCGACGAAATCCGGTCTCCGCTGCAGCAGGAATGGCCGGAGAGACATCAGCGCCGTTCGCAATCATGGCGGCGACCGCATCGCGGGAGGAGCAAATGAAACTCAGAACGACGGTAGGTGTCCTTCCGGAACGGGGAAACTCTGCGAGCGGGTATAGCGCTCTCTATGAGCACACATCGTTGCGCCCGGAGAATGTGCGGTCGTAGACCGCACCTACACCTCGTTCGGCCCACGCGGTTCTCAAACCGTCCGCCACCGTTTTCCTGACGGTGTAACTTTGGTTGCTTCCAACCTCTTCCTTTCGTATTATTCGCCCAGTTTCCCAACGCGTACCCTCGGTCCCGGTAGAGGGTATGGAATGGCCAACAGCGCAGGAGGAAATATGTCCCGGATGATCATTTGCTTCGCCTCCATTCTCCTCGTGGCGACGAACACCGTTGCGGCTTCGGCCCAGGGTTCGTTGCTCACGGTCCGCGGCAGAATCTCCTACGAGCCTCAACCGCCGGACCGAGAATTCCTGATCGAATTGCAGACGAGCGATCGGCGGGTGATCGACACAACCCGCCTGCGTGCGGACAACGAGTTTCAATTCCAGGGCCTCATAAGCGGCGAGTACTACATCCACATCGACGTCGAAGGGTACCAGGAAGTCCAGCAGTCCTTCGAAATCCGGGGCGGACCAACCTACGTTAATGTTTCGCTGCGAGAAAATGTCACGACGATGGCCGCAGCACGGAGCGGTTTTGCCGGCGGCAACCCTAATGTAGTCGATATCGCGGCACTGGCGGCGAAACATCCCGAAGAAGCGGTCGAGGAATATGAGAAGTCGCTGGAGGATTCCCGGAAGGGAGACTCGAAGCGCGCGATCGAGAGGCTCGAGAAAGCTCTTCGTCTCGCCCCGGACTTTTACCAGGCACGGAACAACCTCGGGATTCAGTACCAGCAGTCGAATCGTTATGAGGACGCCGAAAGGGAATTCAGGCAAGCCCACTCCCTGAACCGGAACGAGGCGCAACCGCTGATCAACATCGGAAACCTCTGGCTGGTGCAGGAGGATTTCCAGCCGGCGTCGATCGTCCTGCGCGAGGCGGTCCGACTCGATCCCACCTCGGCGGCGGCTTTCTACTACCTGGGGTCGGCGCTGTACAAGACGGCAGCCTTCGAGGAAGCCGAGGGCGCACTGTCCCGTTCGATCGACCTCGATCCGGCTTCCTCGCAGGCGAGGTTGATGCTCGTCAACGTTTACATGCAGCAGGAGAGGTACAACGACGCGCTGGCACAGCTGGACACGTACCTCGAGCGCAATCCCGACGACGACGACCGGAAGGCGGTGGAGGAAATGCGAGCCACGGTGGCGAAGCTGGCGAACCAGTAAGCGCCGAGCTTGGCCGATACCCTCAGCCGTGCGCCTTGGCCGATCTTTCCACGTCGGACTGGCCTTTCAGGAAACCGAAATCACACCCTTCCTCGGCGCCGAGGACATGCTCGACGAACATCTGCCCGTAGCCCCGTGCGTAGCGGGGCGGTCGCGGCTTCCAACGGGCAAGTCGGGCCTGGATTTCCCGGTCTTCGACGAGCAGTTCCAGCTTGCGGCCCGCGGTGTCCAGACGGATCCGGTCACCGTCACGGACCGCGGCCAGCGGTCCTCCCACCCCCGATTCAGGCGAGACATGCAGGACGACGGTGCCGTAGGATGTCCCGCTCATCCGGGCGTCGCTTATGCGAACCAGGTCGTTAACGCCCCTCTCGAGCAGCTTCGTCGGCAGCGGCAGGTTTCCCCATTCGGGCATTCCGGGCGCACCCTTTGGCCCTCCGTTTTTCATCACCATCACCGAGCTTTCGTCGATGTCGAGGTCGGGGTTGTCGACCCGGGCGTGCATGTCTTCGAAGTCCTCGAAGACGACGGCGACACCCTCGTGCTGGAGCAGATCCGCGGTTGCTGCCGCCTGTTTTAGGATGGCGCCTTTGGGGCAGAGGTTGCCGCGTAACACGACCAGGCCCTGGGCGTCGCCCAGCGGCTGCGGTCGTGATGCGATGACGTCGCTGTTGATGGTCTTTGCATCGCTGATGTTCTCTCCGATACTTCTGCCGGAAACCGTGAGCGCATCCTGGTGGAGCAGGTCCCCCATCTCGCGCATGAGCGCCGGCAGTCCGCCAGCGTAAAAGAAGTCCTCCATCATGTAACGCCCCGCGGGCCGGAGGTTGACCATCCAGGGCGTCGTTTTCGAGAGCTCGTCGAACAGGGACAGGGGCAGGTCGACGCCGACGCGGCCGGCGATCGCGACGAGGTGGATGACCGCGTTGGTCGAACCGCTCAGAGCGTGCAGGACGCGGATGGCATTCTCGAAAGCAATGCGTGTGAGGACATCGGAGGGCTTGATGTCATCGTCGACGAGCTGAACTATCCGGCGACCGACAGCTTCCGCCATCTGGTTGCGACGGGAATCTGCGGCTGGGATTGCCGCGGCTCCAGGGAGGGTCATACCCAGCGCTTCAGTCATGCATGCCATCGTGGACGCCGTTCCCATCACCTGGCAGTGGCCCGAGCTTCGTCCCAGGCAACTTTCCACCTCAGCGACCTGTTCGTCGCTGAAGCGTCCGACCTTCATCTCGTCGTGGATGCGCCAGCAGTCCGATATCCCGACCTCCTTGCCGTTCCAGTGGCCGTTGAGCATCGGGCCGCCAGTCAGCATCAACGCCGGGACGTTCGCGCTGGCGGCACCCATCAGGGCGGCCGGGACCGTCTTATCGCAGCCGCCGAGCATCACGACGCCGTCGATCGGGTAACCGCGGATGCTTTCTTCCACGTCCATCGCCATCAGGTTGCGATAGAGCATCGCCGTAGGTTTCATCAGCATCTCGCCCAGCGAGATCGTAGGGAACTCCATCGGAAAACCGCCGGCCTGCCACACTCCGCGCTTGACCGCTTCGGCCACGATCCGCAGGTGGGCGTTACAATTGTTGAGTTCGCTCCAACTGTTGGCGATGCCGATGACCGGCCGACCCTGAAAGACCTCTTTGCTGAACCCTTCGCTCCGGATCCATGCTCGATGCATCAGCGCGTCGACGTCATTGCCCGAAAACCAGGTTTCGCTCCGGTAGCGTGCCATTATCGACCTCCTTGATGAGTGGGCGTCATAATCGAAGACGGCTACCAGTATCGTTCGACGTGGATCTGCCCCGGCTCTTTCTTCGTGTGCTCCCTATAGCCCTCGGTTTCGAGTATCTCCACCATGTTCTCGATCATATCGGGGTTGCCGCATACAAAAATGTGCGTGTTGTCGGGGGTCGGTCCGAAGTTGCCGTTCCCCTCCAACGGCCGGCTCTTCCAGAGATCCTGGATGTAACCGGTCGCGCCGCCCCACGGGGCGGATTCCTCCCGGGGCCGGCTGATCACAGACCGGTAGGCGAAGTTCGGGCACATCCGGTTCAGCGTCATCAGCTCGCTTCGGTAACCGAGATCCCAGGAATGGCGGGCGCCATGCAGCACCGCGAAGTGGCGTACGTCTCCGCATGTCAGCCTTGTTCGTAACATGCTTATGTAGGGAGCCAGCCCCGTCCCGGTGGAGATCAGAATGATGTGCCGGTCGGCGGGCACCTCCTCGAGCGTGAACATACCCGTAATCTTGGGCGCCAGCCACAGGCGCTCTCCAGGCGTCAGGGCGAACAGGCGCGGCGTCAAGGCTCCCGACGGGACGAGGACGATGTAGAGCTCGAGGTACTCCTTTGAAACCGATGACGACGCGACCGAATACGCCCGCTTGATCAGTTTCTGATGATCGGGCGCCGCTTCTTCCGGATCACACACGTCGCAACGCTTTGCCAGCCCCGGCAGACCCAAAACGGCGAACTGCCCCGGCACGAAGTCCGGCAACTCCCATCCGTCCGGTACGATCCGCAGAATCCGGAGCCCGGGTGAGACTTCGATGCTCTGGACAAGAATGGCGTTGGATTGATTCCCCATCTGCTTTGCAGCTCCTTCAGGAATTTGAAGAGCGGTAGGGCGGATTGTATCAGTTAGGGAGCGTGACGATGCTCAGGGCAGGATGGGGCGTTGGCGCTTGATCGTTACCGCCCGGAGGTCTTCGCCTTCGGGAACACCCGAGACGGTCACGCGGTCGCCCTTCTGGAGCTTGTCAGAACTTATCGGCTTTCCGTCCTGCGTGATGACGGTTTCCGACGTGATACGGATCGTGGAGGTGATGTAGCGCGGAGCGCTTCCCGGTCGTGGCGCCTCGGGGATGGGCAGCCGGGGCGGATCAAAGGGGCCACGGACTTCGCGGCCTCCTCCGCTGCCACTGCCGACCCCAACTCCGACGTGAACCTCTCCGTTCCATCTGCCGCCTCCGCCTGCGCGTCTCGTGCGCGTGATCTCGTAGACCCGGCTCTTCAACTCGAACGAGCGTGTCGCTTCGTCGACCTCGGTGATCTCACCGACGGTAACGACCTGCGCTTCGCTCACTCGACGCTGTTCCTCGGATTGGCTCGTCTGGGATCTCGCACCGCCCGGCACCGGCAGCAAGGCAACAGTCACCGCTGCCATTGCAGCCCAGGATAAGAGTCGGGGAATCATTACCTATGACAATATCAAGGGACAGGTTGGTTCACAACTCTCGTGCTGCCGTTTTCACGACCTCTTGCCATCCTTGTCCAAACCACCTTTCGAGCTGCCAGATCTCCTAGTGGCCTGTAACAGCACTCTCTTCGAACCAATGAGAAATGCACTAATTTCCAATCTCCAACTTTCGGTGCGGATTTGTGCATTAACAAATCTGCGATTAGACGGAACTCTCTTTCTGTGCGATCGCAAATTGCGATATTTGAAAGAATCCACATTGCAGGTTGCTCATTGCAGATTTGAGGTTTGAAATCCGTCGCGGTTTGGACCCCTACTTGATTCCGATCACCATGGAATCGGGTCCTACCAGGTGTTCGACACGCGACTGTCTGAACCCACAATCGGCCATCCAGCCCCGGCAATCCGCACCGGTGTAGTCGAATCCTCCCGGAGTTTCGATCAGCATATTAAGGCTCATCAACAACCCGAAAGCGTTGCGCTCGCGTTCGTCGTCGATGACCGCGTCGAACGCGATCAGCGCTCCGCCGTCCGGCAGCGCGTCATAGGCCTTGCGGAGCAGCATACGTTTTTCGTCGAGGTCCCAGTCGTGCAGGATGTGTCCCATGACCACCACGTCCGCTTTCGGTAACGAATCGTTGAAGAAGTCTCCCCCTCGAAACCGCAGCCGCTCCTGGAGCCCGAACGATGCCACGTATTCCTCGAAGATCGGCTGCACCGCCGGTAGATCGAATCCATGACCGGAGAGGTGCTCGTGCGCGAGGGCGATCTGTACCGGCAGCCCCCCCTGGGCGGGCCCGATGTCGACGAACGTCTTGTAATCGTCCCAGGGAAATTTCGTGGCGATGGCCTGGGCCGCGCCCAGGCTGAGACCGGTCATGGCCTCGAGGAAGCCTCGGAGCCGTTCCGGAGTGCCGTAGATCGCATCGAAGGGATTTCCGCCGGCTTTGCTCTCATTCTGCGGCTTGCCGGTCTGCAGCGCTTCGGTCAGACTTCCCCAGAACGGATACAATCGGGCGTTGGCCATTTCGAGAATCCCGCCGATGTAGGACGGCTTTGCCGGATCCAGGAACAGGTCCGATGCAGGGGTATTGGCGTAGTTCCCGCCGTCCCGCTGGAGCATTCCCAGAGCCACCAGTGCGTCCAGAAAATCCCGGCGGCTTCGAGAGTGTAACTCCAACTCGTCGGCCAGAGCCTCACCGGCTATCGGACCCGACGCCAGCCGGGAAAACACCCCCAATTCAATCGCGCTCAGCGAGGGTCTTCGAGCCCCAGAACCCCAGACCCAGTTGCATGATTCCATCCGGCGTGACACTCGGTTCTGCTTGCGACATGGCTAAAGTTTCTCCAATTTCATTCGACCTTGTTCATGTACAGTCCATGACCGCACGTTTCGACAGGATTTGTGCGCTCATAAACCGCCCCTCACCTTGTTGCTTGCTTCGATAAGCTGGCTCTTGAACCCGGTTTCCGCTTGATCGAGGGTGTTTCGCACCGCCTCCCAGTTTGCGCCGTCATTGAATTCCGCGACATAACGGCACCCGGTGCTCGTAGAAACTACCTTGTGCAAGCCGTCATAGACGTGAGAGGTCGCGAGGCACTTGACCAATGCACTAACCAGGCACCATTTGGCTGCTTCGGGATCCGTCGCACGGCAGATCCGGCCGTCCTCTGTCATAGCAGGAGGGCCTGCAATCCAGTTCTCTCCGCTCTCTCCGAGCCCTCAGTTTGCGGATCGTGTTCAAACTAGATTCTAACTCTAGCTGATAAGGTGCAGAGATCATTGCGCAAACGTTTCCTCACAGTGAAACTGTCCCGTCTACCGCGCGGCAGGATCCTCGCGGGTTCGAAAGGTGGCTCAAACCAACCTCCGCGAACCTGCTGAATTTAAGAAAGAAAGGGGTTGGAGTCAATAAGATGTGGCCGTTGGATCGAGACGATGACCGATGCGATCTGTTCGAGAAGGTCGGGACGCTTCACCGCGCTACGCGGTGCCGTCGCCAGCCGTCGCTTCCATGAAATAGCGATGCTGGTCGTCGCCGGTCCGGACAAACCCGAGCCGTTCATAGAGCTTTGCTGCCCGGTTCGCCTTGAGGACGTTCAACCGCACCGGGATCGCACGACGCTTCGCGAGGTCGAGGACCTCCCGGATCACGATCGTTCCGATCCCCTGGTTCCGGAGCTCGGGGGCCAAAGCGATGTTGTCCAGCAGGAGGAAAGTTTCGTGGTCGTGCAGGCTCAGACTGCCGATGTCCCGTCCTTCGTGCCTGATGATGCGCTGGTTTTCCGGGTTGAAGTGTTGCCTGAAATTCTCGAGTTGCCACGCCTCGTCCCAGGCTCGGGCATCGCGAACGTACGGCTTCAACGTGTCCCGGTGCAACCTGTACAGGAGATCGAAGTCCTCCTCGTTCGCATCCCGGAGGTCGAGATCGTCGATCGTCACCGGCGACATGTTAATGACACGAAGCGACCAGGTCAAACGCGAGGCGGGGCGATGGATGTTGACCCTCTGCATGGAGGGGTCAATAATCGCAGGCCATTGGCTGCTTGGAAAGTGTTCTGCGATGGCAACCGCGTTCATATACGACGCTCAATTCCTCGATCACGAGACAGGGTTTCATCCCGAGACCCCGCGGCGTCTGGAAGTCATCCGACGCGCTCTCGAGGGTGACCGCGCGCTGTGGCGTCAGCTGGAGCATGTCGAGCCCCGTCCCGCTGCGGACGAAGACATAACGCGGTGCCACTCATCCGAACTGATCGACCTCATCCGCGCCGCATGCGAGCGTGGCGACAGCATGCTCGACATGGATACGATCATCAGCCGCGATTCATTCGATGTCGCCCGCCTCGCAGCCGGAGCCGGAGTGACGGCCGTCGACCATGTTGTCGCCGGAGAGGTCGACACGGCGTTCGCCGCCGTTCGCCCGCCGGGACACCATGCCCGCCCGGACCGGGCAATGGGCTTTTGCCTGTTCAACAACGCGGCGATCGCCGCACGCTATGCTCAGGCGGTCCACGACGTGGAACGGGTCCTGATCATCGACTGGGATGTCCACCACGGCAACGGGACCCAGGAGATTTTCTACAGCGACCCGAACGTTTTCTATTTTTCGACCCACCAGTATCCCTACTACCCCGGAACCGGAGCGCGAAGCGAAACCGGCGAGGGCGCTGGGGCCAACACCGCGCTGAACGTCCCGCTGCGGGCGCGCACGTCGGCCGCCACCCACCGGTCCGCGTTCAGCGATGCGCTTGGGGACATCGAAGCCCGGTTTCCGCCAGACTTGATCATCATTTCCGCGGGCTTCGACTCTCGCCGGGAAGACCCGCTCGGGGGCTTATTGCTCGACGATCCCGACTTCGTGGAGATGACGAAAGAGGCGATGGGCGTGGCGAGCCGGCACGGCGAAGGTCGCGTCGTATCTTTACTGGAAGGCGGCTACAATCTGGACAACCTGGGCCGGACGGTGCACGACCACATCGCGGCCCTGGCCGGGTAGGTGTAGGTGCGCTCTATGAGCGTGACCATCTCATTTAGCGTCGGGCCCACCGTCCCGCACAGCTGTTTGGTTTGGCGAGGGCGTCTGCGGCCTATCTAAACCGGCTATTTCGGGAGCGCCAACGCCGGACGGTCCCCCCACGCCACTGTAGGTGCGGTCTATGACCGCACACTCTTCGAGTCGGAACGATGTGCGGTCATAGACGTCATAGACCGCACCTACACCCATCTACTACTATCCAATCATCACGGTTCTCGGGAACTGGGCGTGGTTCTCCAGTCCGGTCATCTTCTCGTCCAGGCTTTCGCGCTGGACATTCCCGTTTTCGTCCGTCACCCGCGAAACCAGCGTGTGTTCGCCTGGTGTGGCGCCGTCCCACATGTAAGAGAACAGCTTCCAGGAGTACTTTGTGTTGGACGACTCCATGGTGGCCGGCCGCCAGGCCCCATCATCGACCTTGACCTCGACCGACCGGAGCGGGGTCCCGTCGTTCAGGACGAAGCCGAGAACCTTGTGCCGGTCTCCTTCCCGCGTAACGCGGGCGATGACCGACTTCAACTGCAGCTTGCTGATGGCGGTTTCCTTGTACTTCACCTCCCCGTCGATCATTTCCGCCCTCAGAGTGCGATAATGGCGCGCCTGGAACTTGCCCAGGTACCGCTTCTCCTGGACATGGATGTGGGCCAGCCACTTGACGTTGGAGACGCCATACCACCCTGGCATGATCACGCGCAAAGGGAATCCCTGGTGTCGCGTCAGCGGCTCGCCGTTCAGAGCGTAGGCCAGGAGTGGCTCTCCGGTCATCGCGGTTTCGATCGATATGCTGCGTCCGAATTCCTGCTCGACGTTGTAAGTCCGACCGCGGAACTCGACTTCCTCTTCGCCCTTATCGGCGCCGAAGAAGACCACCTCCCGGCCCGCGGGCTTCGCGCCGACTTCGTTGAGCAGCGTGCGCACCGGAACGCCCGTCCAACGCCCGTTCCCGACCAGGCCATGGATCCGGCGCGGGCTGTTGCCGGAGCACTCGAAACCGGCCGCCAGGTCCTCGCCGGCCATCCGACGCAGGTCGCCGATGGAGAGCTCCATCGGGCTATCGACCAGGCCGGTCACTTTCAGTCGAAAACTGGCGCCGTCGATTTCCGGTTGGCCATAGTGCTGCACGGCGAAGAATTGATCCCGGGGAGTAAACGGACCGTCGATCTTGCGGATGTCCAGGAAACGGACCTGCTCGCTCGGGTTCGTGTTGAAGTTCTCGGGAATGTCGGTAAACGGCACGAGCATCTCGCCCTGGGCCAGGGCGGGCAGAGCCCATTCCGGAACGCCCATTGCCGCCAGCCCCGCCGCCGCCAGACTTCCCCTGAGGATTTCTCGACGCGTGATTTCCTTCGCCATGTCGGCCTCCTTTTTTTGAGACCCGATTTTTACCACGAGCTCCATCAATCGGGCTACCCTTTTAAGTTCAGCTATCGCCGGAACTTTGCTTCCCCACGGGCCGTTTCTACATAGTGCGGATCAGAGAAGCCGGTCCGAAAGGAGGACGAGAACATGGCAACGATGCACGAGGTGGACTTCAAGATCTTTGGTGACGACATGCAGTTCGTCGAGGTGGAATTGGATCCTGGAGAGGCTACCGTCGCCGAGGCCGGCGGCATGATGTACATGGATGAACAGATAGAGATGGAGACTATTTTTGGCGATGGCTCCCAGCAGAACAGCGGCGTGATGGGAGCCTTGATGGGTGCCGGCAAACGGCTCCTGACAGGGGAATCGCTGTTCATGACCGTTTTCATCAACCAGGGCCAGGGAAGGCGGCGCGTGGCCTTCGGGGCTCCTTATCCCGGCAAGATCATTCCGGTCCATCTGAGCGAGATCGGTGGCCAGTTCATCGCCCAGAAGGACTCGTTCCTGGCCGCGGCGAAAGGGGTTTCGATCGGAATCGCGTTCCAGCGACGGCTCGGAGCCGGTCTGTTCGGCGGAGAAGGCTTCATCATGCAGCGCCTGGAGGGCGACGGCTGGGCCTTCATCCACGCGGGCGGAACCCTCTATGAGCGGCAGCTCGCGGCCGGAGAGAAACTGCGCGTCGACACCGGATGCATCGTTGGCTTCCAAGGTGGGATCGACTACGACATCCAGTTCGTCGGCAAGATCAAGTCGGCGCTGTTCGGCGGCGAAGGCCTGTTTTTTGCCACGCTGACCGGTCCGGGTAAGGTGTGGCTCCAGTCGTTACCCTTGAGCCGCCTGGCGAACCGAATTGTGGCGGCGGTGCCGGCTATGGGCGGGAGGTCCAAGGGTGAAGGCTCTCTGCTGGGCGGGATCGGCCGTGTCCTGGATGGGGATAAACCGTTCTAAAGAAGTGACGAGTGGCAAGTGACGAGTGGGAGGGAAGTGAGTGCCTGAATTGATTGAGAAGCCGAGTGTGATCGAGTCGGCGGGAAACAAACCGAAGCGGATCGAGGAGTTTGCCGGGCGGGTGAATTCCCGCCACGAGGGAGTGAGCGTCGCGCGGATGGTTTCACCCGAAGGGTGGCGGGAACCGGGGCAGAGGCCCGATTTCGAAGAGATCACGCTCGTACTGAAAGGGAGACTGCGCGTCGAGCACGAAGACGGCGTTCTAGACGTGGGCGCAGGTCAGGCCGTCGTGGCGCGACGCGGAGAATGGATCCGTTACAGCAGCCCCGACCCGGGTGGAGCCGAATACGTGGCCGTCTGTCTTCCGGCCTTCTCGCCGGACACCGTTCACCGCGACGACGAGTGAGGTGAAGGTCCGTGTAGGTGCGGTCTATGACCGCACATCCTGCCGTCCGAAACAATGTGCGGTCATAGACCGCACCTACACTTCCATTTCGGGAAGACAAGCCTGGAACCGCTTCCGCTACTCCCCTTCGTGTTTGAAGAACAATGCCGCAAGAGGCGGCAGGGTCAATTCCAGTGCGTAAGGTCGGCCGTGGCTCGGCTCCTCCAGGGTTTCCAGACCGCCCAGGTTCCCGCGACCTGATCCTCCGTAGAGGCTGGCGTCGCTGTTGAGCAGCTCCTTCCAGAACCCCCTCGCGGGCACCCCGATCCGGTACACTTGCCGCGGCATCGGGTTGAAGTTACAGATGACCAGTGCCGTGTCGTTCGAGTTCGCCGCTGTGCGGATGAAGCTCACTACGTTCTGGCTGACATCATTCCCGTCGATCCACTCAAAGCCTTCGGCCACACAGTCGCCGTGGTGCAGCGTTGGTTCGGTTCGGTAGGTACGGTTCAAGTCCCGAACCCAGTCCGACAGCATCCGGTGCCGCGGCGAGGCCAGAACTTCCCAGTCGAGTCCCTCGTCGTGCGCCCAAGAACCCTGGTGGCCGAACTCCGCGCCCATGAACAGGAGCTTCTTGCCCGGCTGCGCGTACATCCAGGCCAGGATCAGCCGGAGGCCTGCGAGCCGCTGCCATTCATCACCGGGCATTCGCGCGATCAGCGATTTCTGATCCCCGGAAAAGTCGTCGTGGGAAAAGGGAAGGACGAAGTTTTCATCATGGGCGTACAGCGAACGGAACGTGAGTGCGTCGTGGTGGTCGCTGCGTGCCGAAAAGTCCTGCGACACGTACCGCAGGATGTCGCGCGCCCAGCCGATATCCCACTTCAGCTCGAACTCGAGCCCACCGACGTCTCCGGAATGAGTCACCCTCTCCCGAGCGCCGCTCTCTTCCGCGACCCTCAACACATCGGGGTAAGACTGACGGATCTCCCGGTTCAGGCGGTGCAGGAAGTGAACCGCTTCAGGATCTTCGAGCATTTCGGTGACGGCGTCCACGCGCAGCCCGTCCGCGTGGTACCGGTCTAGCCAGAACATGGCGTTGCTGATCAGGAAACTCCGGACCTGGGGGCGGGAGTAGTCAAAGACATAGCTTTTCCAGTCGGGTTGTATCTTCCTTTTCGGGTCCGAGTGCTCGTAGAGGGCCGTTCCGTCGAAGTTGCCCAGGCCGAACTCATCGGTTGCGAAGTGGTACGGGACCCAGTCCAGGATGACGCCGATCCCGTTCTGGTGGAGGCAGTCGATCAGGTGCATGAGGTCCTGCGGTGTGCCGTACCGGCTCGTCGGAGCGAAATAGCCGCTCACCATATAGCCCCAGGAGCCGTAGAAAGGGTGCTCGGTGACCGGTAGGAACTCGACGTGTGTAAACCCAAGCTCCCTCAGGTAGGCAGGCAGGTCCACCGCCAACTGTCTGTATGTCGGGAGCCGATTACCATGCCGCCGCCATGAACCCAAATGCATCTCGTAGATGGTGATCGGGGAACTCAAGCTGTTTCGCCGTCCGCGGCCGTCCATCCAACCGGCATCCGACCACTCGTAGTCCAACGACCAGACCCTGGAGGCGGTCGCGGGCGGCTGCTCGGCCTGGAAGGCATAGGGATCAGCCTTGTCCACGCTCGACCCGTCTGCCCGCGTGACGCGGTATTTGTAAAGGGCGCCGGTTTCCACAGATTCAACCCGGCACTCCCAGATACCCGCACTCGTCCGCTCGAGCGGCGTCGCCGTGGGATCCCAGTTGTTGAATTCGCCCACAAGGGTGACCGCGCGCGCGTTCGGAGCCCAGAGGGCGAAGCGCGTTCCCTCGAAGTCGGTCGAGGACACCGCGCACGCCCCGAGTTTCTCGTACAGTCGGAAGTGGGTTCCCTCTTCGAACAGATGTCGATCGTAGTCGGTGAGGATCGAGTTCGAATCGATTCGTGGCATGTTGGGGCAGTCGAGGTGGAACCCGGCTTGCCTACTTACTTTACTACGGACAGGTCCTAGCCCGGATTTCTCGCAAGAAATCCGGGCGACCGCGTTTTCACGTAAGAGAACCTGCTTCGACTCAATGGCTCGTGTAGGTGCGCTCTATGAGCGGAACCATCTATTAGCGTCGGGCCCACCGTCCCCCTCACGACGAAAGACTGAATGTTCACGGACCGAATTGCAGTGCGTGGGTTCGCCGAGAAAGACAGTTGGTCCGGTCCCCCACGCCATCCTTGACCCTAACAGTGTGCGGTCATAGACCGCACCTACACTCCGGTTGGACGCGGGCTTGTCCAGAATCAGGAGAGAAACTCGGGTTAGCTGGGTTGTAGAATGGAGATCCATGAAGCTGAAGACGACCTCGGACAGGAAATGGACGGCGTTCGCTGGCCCCGGAGGAATGCACCTTCCTGGTCACGTCTGACGCGGGAATCGAAGTCACCGAGGAATGACGTCTATGCTGACGCACCGACCTTACAGTCTCATCGCTCTCTGGTTTACGCTGCTCGCTGCGTGCGCGCCGGAACCGGCCGTGCTACCGGAATTCGCCGAACCCGAGCTTGTCGACGCGGAAGCGATCTTCCGTGAGATGGAATCGACTCTGGTTTCCGCGGACACGGTGCATTTCCAGTGTTCCATCACTTCCGAAGGAGTGGTGTCGAGCGATCTCGCCGGCAGCCTGTGGCTCGCGTCCGGGAACCGGACGCGCATCGACGTTGCGGGGACGTTTGCCGCCGAAGCGGTCGAGCTGACCTTGCTCTCGGACGGGACGCGGTTGGCCGGCGGTTCCGGGGCAGCAACCTTCGACATCGAGACTCCCGTCGGATTGCGTGAGGCGATTCTCATCGGCGCGACGCGGATGGGCCTGTTGCACAACCTGGCCATGCTGACCGGAGGCGCACCGCCTGATCGGGCGGACGGATCGGTGCGGGAATGGGTTCAGGCGTCGGGTTTCACGACCGGAGAGGTTGAGGTGATCGACGGAGCGGCGGCGCGGCCGATCCGGTTTGAACTTACCGTCGCCGGGCAGCCCTCCGGGGTGGCCGAGTTGTGGGTCGACACGGACTCGGGTCTCCCGGTGAGGCGCAACCAGACGGTGCATTTCGATGGGGGCGACATGCGGGTCGTCGAGATATATTCCCTGGTCGAGCTGGACGGAAATCCATCGCCGGACGCGTTCATCAGAGCGGTCCGGGACGAATAATCCCGCTTCGTCGGCCCTGCTTCGGACTTCTTCGCGCATTGACGTTTTCCACCCGATCCCGGAAGATGGGACCGCGTTTCCGGAGGCCAGAAATGAGAAAGAGAATTCTACGTTTGGGCGTCGTCCCGGCCGTTTTGCTCGGGCTGATCGCGCCGCCGTCAGTCCTGTCGCAGAGTGGAAGCCGGTCCGAACTCCTGGCCCGAATCGACGATAGCGTCGAGGCCACGATGGAGCGAGATCACGTCATCGGGATGTCGATTGGCGTCAAGAAGAACGGTGAGGTCATCGTCGCAAAGGGTTACGGTTATGCGGATCTGGAGAACGATGTCCGCGCGACTGAGCACACGGTCTACCGGATTGGCTCGATCACCAAACAGTTCACCGCGGCTTCCATCATGAAACTGGTCGAGGCCGGCATGTTGAGTCTGGATGACGAACTGACGGCATTCTTGCCGGATTATTCGACCGCCGGCCACAACATAACGATCGACCGGCTCCTGAACCATACCTCGGGCATCAAGGGCTACACGGAAATGGAGGCCTTCGGCGAGGTAATGCGGGAGGACCTCTCGCAGGAGGAACTCATCGCGTTGTTTTCCGCGGAACCCTTCGAGTTTGCTCCCGGCGAGAAGTACCAGTACAACAACTCCGCCTACTATCTGCTGGGTGTGATCATCGAGAAGGTTACGGGACAGACCTACGAGGAGTATCTGCACGAAAACATCTGGGAGCCGCTCGGGATGCTGGAGTCTCACTACCTCGACAACTCCCCCATCGTCCGGAATCGGGCCGAGGGATACGAGTTTCGGCGGGGACGCGTCGTCAACGACGATCCCCTGAGCATGCGCCTGCCCTATTCGGCCGGCTCCCTGGGATCGAGCGTGTCGGACCTGTTCACCTGGCAGGCAGCGCTCCAGGGCAACAGGGTCATCAGCGAAGGCAGCTATGAGCGCATGATCACGCCCGGGACTCTCAACGGCGGCAAGAAGTTGACCTACGGGTACGGGTTGGGGATTGGTGCGATGGAAGGACACCGAAAGATATCCCATGGAGGCGGCATCAACGGTTTCCGGACCCACCTTTCCTACTATCCGGATGACGACCTGACGGTCGTCGTCTTGACCAACACCGGCTCCGCCAGTCCGGCCGTGCTCGAGAGCGAGATCGCCCGAGCTGTCCTTGGCATCGCCAGGATCGATATCCCGGAGATCGACCTGACGATCGCTCAACTGGAGATGTATGCGGGCACGTACGACCCTGGGCGCTCGCCGATCCGGGTATCGGTTCGCGACGGTCACCTGATGATGATGGGGGTAGCGCTTCGCCCGATCGGCGACCATCGATTCGTTTCGTCGATCGATCCGTATCGCCGGGCCACCTTCACCATGGAGGGCGATCGCGCCGGCCGGGTTCGGATCGAGCGGGAAGGGCAGGTTACCGAAGCCCCACGGGTCCCCCCTGGCCCGTAACCTGGACGATTCGAGAATGAAGCGAATCTGCGTGTTCGCCGGATCGAGCCCTGGGTTGAGGGAAGAATATTCGGCCGCGGCCCGATCTCTTGCCCGCTCGCTCGTGTTTCGCCACTTGGGCCTCGTTTACGGCGGCGGGGATATCGGGTTGATGGGAGTCCTGGCCGACACGGTTCTCGACGAGGGCGGCGAGGTTATCGGTGTCATCCCGCGGGCGCTTCTCGACCGGGAGATCGCGCACCGGACCCTCACCGAGCTGCGGGTCGTTTCCTCTATGCACGATCGAAAAGCGCAGATGGCGGAGCTGGCCGATGGTTTCGTCGTGCTGCCGGGCGGTCTTGGCACGCTGGAAGAATTCCTCGAGATTCTGACCTGGGCACAACTCGGAATACACCACAAACCCGTCGGGGTGCTGAACGTCGCGGGCTACTACGACACGCTCCTCGAATTCCTGGATCAGACCGTCGTCGAGCGGTTCGTCAAGGACGAAAACCGTCGGATGGTGCTGGTCGAGGAACGCCCCGAGGCGTTGCTGGACTGCTTCGAGAGGTATACCCCGCCCGAGGTTCGGCAATGGGCGGATAGTTCTGAAACCTGATGCCTGCTGATGTCCAGGCATACGGCTGGGGCGTGACGGTTCTGTCCCCGCGGCTGAAAGCTGTCGGGGACTAGTGATTACGCGAAGACCGTTCCAGTTCGTCGTCGATGATCGTAGCGTAGGTTTCGAACGGTTGGGCTCCCGACACGATACGCCCGTTGATGAACACGGCCGGCGTTCCGGTGACTCCCGCGATGACGCCGTCCCGGATGTCGCTCCGGACTCGATCCGCATTCTTGCCTGAATCCAGGCAGGCATTGAAGGCCTCGGTGTTCAAGCCCAGGCCCTCGGCCTTGGCTTTCAGACTGGCCACTTCGAGCTCGACAGGTTCTTGAAAGAGCAGGTCGTGCAGCGTCCAGAACTGACCCTGCTCATGAGCGCACAGCGAAGCTTCGGCTGCCTTCTGTGCCCGGGAGTGGATGTTGTTCAGTGGGAACTGTCGGAACACGATCTGAATCTGATCCCCGTAGTGTTCCTTGATCTGTTCCAGCGCGGGAAGGGCTCTGCGGCAGAATGGACACTCGAAGTCCGAAAACTCGACGATCTTCACGGGTGCATCACCGAGACCCAACGCCGGATGATCGGCCACCTCCAGCTCGACGCGATAGGGTTCGAGCAACGACTCCACTCCGTACGACTCCTTGAGGCGTTCGACGAACTCGCCGAGCGCTGTCTGGTAGCTCTGCTCGTTGAGGAAGTTCCGAACCTGCTGCAAGCCGTCTTCCTGGGAGAGGTTCGCCAGCCTGCTTCTGTTCGCGTTGTACACGTTCTGGACCTCGGCTTCGGTCGGCGCTTCTTTGTTGGCCGTTACTTCGGTGGCGAGCATCTCGTCCATCGAGATGCCCCGCTCCGCTGTCTCGGCCTTCAGGAGCCGGTCCGCGATCGCTTCGTTGAGAGCATTCTCGATGATTCCGTGCTCCTCTCTTCGGGTGTTGGCCGCGGCCTGTAGACGCTGTGTTTCCAGTGCCCCGAGCTCAGCCGCGGCCACTGCCCTCATATCCGCTTCAGTCAAGGTCTCGCCGTTGACGATGGCCAGAGGCCTCGACGATTGGGCCCGGGCGGCCGGAATCAGGATCAACGCCAGGGCACATACGCCCACGATGCGTGTGCACATAGGTTCCTCCGTTAACCAGTTGAAGCTAAATGCTACCAACTCTGAAGGGATTGGGACAGGTAAAGAAAGTGGCCGAGGTGACGAGTGACAAGTAGGAGCGGGCGATCTCTAACTGACTACTGACTACCGACTACTGACTACTGACTACTCAAAAGGGGCGGCTTCGCCGCCCCTTTTGTTCCCCGGTCAGTTTTCCGCCGTGGCCATCACCCGCGCCAGATCCCGGTACGGGCCGACACCGCCGTGACCGCCCACGACCTGATTCACGTCCAGGCCGGCCGCCGTGACGCCCCTGTAGAAAGCCAGCGCGTTCGCGTTGTCCGCAGTCACAGGTCCACCCGGTGAGTAAAGGTCACTTACGAAGGCGGTCCCTGCGTCGGCCACAAACGCGATGAGCATTCCTGTGGCGTGCTCGTTCTCGACATGATGGAACTGGACGGTTCGTGTTCCGTCGGTCAGCTCCATCGGTTCGCCAACTCCCTCCACGGTTGGGCTGGCACCCGACGCTTGTTGGAGAGAGTCCGGCCTCTGCGTGTGTTCGGCGCCAAGAACAGTCTCCAGGAACGGCACGATACTCTCGTGACCGACGATAGTTGCGCCCTTTGCGGCGTATGCCCGGACTCCTCCGCTGTGGTCCATGTGGAAGTGGGTCAGCACGGCGTAGCGGATCGGCTTGTCGGGAAAACTTTCCTCCAGAGCTTCGATAACCGCCGCCGATCTTTCCTCATACAGCGGCGTTCCCACGACGATCAGATGGTCTTCCATCTCGACCACCATGCTGTGATGGCTGCTTCCGGTGGCATGGAGGATTCCCGGGGCGACTTCCCCGAGCACGACGTTCTGCGGCTGGGCAAACCCCTGGTATCCGACCCCGAGTGTCGCCCGGCGCAGAGTCCACTGCGAAACCTGGCGCTCACCAACCTCCGGTGTGTCGCGAACTTCCTGAGGGATATCGAAGGTCCCCTCGTCGAACGTCCCGTTGTTGATCAGGTTGCGGAACTCTTCCAGCCTGAATCGTTCGCCGTTCAGGAACAACGCTTGCGCATGAGGCAGCCTGACGTTGATCGGTGTTCCGTCGGCGGCCGCGTCGACCTGGGCTTCACGCCACTGGTCGTAAACCAGCGTGTTCAGCGTGTCGCCGTAAAGCGGATCGTCTTCAGTGTAGGTAACCTGTATCGGGAGCTTCGTGAAGTTGTCGATCTGGAGTTCGACCGGCTGGCCGCCGTCCCGATACTGCAGAAACTCGATGGTCGTCCCGTCGACCGTTTGATCCTCCACTCGCGTTAGTTCCGCTGAGTCTCTTGCAACGAAGAGCAGCCGTGTTGCCAGGCGGTTGAAATCTCTCATCCGCGTCGCAAACCGGCTCGGATGCATCCGGGTGTACACGGGTTCGCCTTCCTCGTCGGTCCCCCGGAGAGCGCCGACGTTGCCGTCGATCACCTCAGTGAACTGAACAGCCTGATTGTTCGGATAGATTCGTTCGCCATCAAAGTTGAGGTACATACTCGAGTTCGTGAAGTCGACCATCAGTGTCCGGCCCCAACCATTGACCTGGCGTTCGGCCCCGGGCTCTACTGCCTGCATCGGCTCCCAGTCATTGCCCTGCGAGACGATTTCCTGTCGTTCGATCGCGGAGAGCACGTCCCAGCCGCCCATGGATTGCGCAACCTCGTCGAGCAGCGCACGTGCCGCTTCCGGGCCGGTTGTGGGCTCCGAGCCGCAGGCGGAAATGGAAAGGACCGTCAGCGTGAGAACGATAATCCAGCGGGTTCTCATCAGTTTCACCCCCATTGCAATGTTTGAATCAGTGAAGGGTACGTCAAGCGGGCTCAAAGATCAATTGAATGAGAGGGTTTGGTGGAGGGTTCGACGCCTTGGGTCAGACGCCGCGGGGCAATTTTTCGGCGGGGACCCATATGGAGCGCCCGGTCAGTTCACGATGGTCCAGACCCGCAGCCTTGTCCATCAGCCGAAGAGATTCCGGCTGCGGCACCTCGAAACGCCAGTCATCGGACCGCCCACCCACGTCTTCGAGAGCCGACGTCCACTCGCCCCACCACGGCGTCAACCGTCGGGCAATCGGTTCGACGATCAGGGCCGATGCCCCACGGCGGGCAGACCGTCTGAGCCTCTCGAGCAGTTTGCCGCGCGACGAAGCGGTAAGCTCATTTACCGTAAAAGCCGCCAGAATGCCGGCACCCTTGCCGGGCAGATCGAAGCCTGCCAGGTCGGCCCGGTGTACCTTCCCCCGCAGTCCGAGTGTCTGAAGAGCCCATCGCGCCTCGTCCGCGGCCCACGAGTTCCGCTCGACACCGACGATTTCAGGTCGCGTTCCGGAAGACAGCGCCCAGGCGGCCCCTGCCGCACCGGTTCCGCAACCGAGATCGACGACCCGAGTCAGCTCGCAGCCGTCAGCCCCGAGCGCGAGCACGATTTCACGGACAAGAAGGAAGTGGAGTGGTGCGTAAAAAAGGGCGAACGCGGCCCGCTTTCCGGCGCTCTCCAGAGCCCGCCCGGCTCTAGAGAGCCGGCGCTCGACATACCCGACCGATAGCGCCTGAACGGCCCGCCGGACCTCCTGGAAGGTGAGATCGGCGAGGTGCCGATCTTCCAGAGCCGAGAACCAGGTTCGGAACGCGTCTGTCTCGTCTGAGGTCATTAGCGATGAATACTTCGCAGGCGTCGCAAAGGCTGACACCAAAGGTAATGTACACGCCCGTACGTCGTTTCCCCCCCTTTCTTCGCTCAGTCTCCGTCGGCGTCGTTCGACCAGTCCGGGAAAACATCCGGCTCCAGATCCAATCCACTGGCGAACTTTGTCAGGCCCGCAAAACGTTGGACCACACACAGTGTTTCCCAGACCTCTTCCTCGTCGATCTCTAGCCTCCTGGCTTCGTTCCCGAAGAAGTCGGTACCGTAGTCCGATCCCGCGGCAGCGGATACAGCCAGCGCAATCAGTGTCTTCCGTTCCCGCGTCAAGAGGTCCGCCTCCAGGACCTGACGAACCCAGGACCAGGTCACCCGCAGGTAGAGCCCTCTTCGCGCGAGGGCGCGGAAGACGCCCGGAGCCTGCTGCATGCCGAAGAACTCGGCGATTTCGCCCAGCGGTCCGGCGTCGCCGGAATCAACAGGGATCGAAACCAGCGGACGGCGCCGGGAGCCTTCGTCGAACTCCAGCGGAAGCCGCAGGCCGTCGGCAAGCCGAATCAGTCCGTGGACGGCCATGACCACATAGATGGCTTCGACCCAGATTTCCGGATTCTTTGCCTGTTTGTTCTGCTGCATCCCGGCAGCAGTGTGTGAGACTACTCAGTAGTCGCATGTGTAGATGGTCGATGTCGCCACGGCCAGCATCTCCTTGAACCAGCCGGGGAGCACGCCGCTTGTTCCCATCAGCGCGCCCATGCCTTTGGAGTGTTCGATCGCCAGGTCGAGCTTGTAGGCCATGGCGCGGCTGATCATCGGGACGCGATCCCAGCTCATCCGTTTCATGACGGCGTCGAAATAGGCTCGTTGTTCCGGAGAGTTGTCTTCGATCGGTGGTATCGGGATCGTGGGCATCGGGATTCTCCTTTTTCCTTGTGAAAGACCTGCCGCCCCGAAGCGCGGACGACAGCGAATTGAAACATGCCTGGCACGGCGCTGACAACGACCAGCAGCCGCGGGCTGCTACGCTAACGGCAGCCGAGTTCGCTCGTCTATTCCTGTTGCGAGAGTGATGTTATGCCTGTTTTGTTCCTGACGCTGCTGCTCCAGAGCTTCTTCCCCATCTTTGATGCACCCGGCGTGGAGTACGTCGGCCTCTCAGCTGTCAACGCATCGGACGAATCCGCCCAGGTTACGGTCACGCTCACCGGGAATAGCGGCTCTGTTGTGAGCGTCGCCGGAATGACACTGGCGGCCGGGAATCAGAGTGCACTCCTCCTCCGGGAGGTCCTGGACGTCGAAACCACCCCCGCGTCAGGATGGATTCAGCTGGATTCTTCGCAGCAGGGGACAGAGTTCTTCCTGGCGGCCGGCGGTGATGGACTGCTGGGCGGCGCGGCGCCGGCTAGGTCGCTGTCGACGATGATCCTGCTCCCGAACGTCCGGGTCGATACCGGGTTCAAGGAATTGGGCGCTACCGATACGCTGGTGGCCATCGTCCATCCGGGCTCTGCCTTTGCAACTACTGTTACGCTCGAGTTGATCGGGCTCGACGGCGCGGTCGCCGGCAGTGTGACCAGGGTTCTGCCGACCCGAGGCAGCCTGACTCTGCGAGTCTCGGAAGCCTTCCGCGACTTCATGCCTGACAATGGAGTCGGGGGCCGGACGTTCGAGGGTTATCTCCGACTGAGGTCGACACTGGGTATCTCGGCGTGGCAGCGCGTCGAGACGCCTCTCGTGCACACGGTGCTCCGCGGACGCGGTCTCGAGGAGTTGGATTCTTCCGGTGTCGTGCTGGCTCCGTATTTCGTGTTCGGCGGGCTCTATAGGTCCACCTTGAATCTCATCAATCCCTCGGCCGAGTCCGTCAGCCTGGAACTCGTCGCCGAGAATGGCAACGGCGGCACGATCGGCGAGACCGTCCAGCGCACCCTCGGACCTGGAGAGGTGCTCCGTTCCGATGTCGAGGCGCTCTTTCGCGTCGTCACGATCCAGACTTTTCCCGGCCCGACGATTACCGGTTATGTCCGCATCCGTGGGACCGGTGGCGGTTCGATCCAACTGATCGGAAGCCTCGACGTTGCCAGTACCGGGCAGGGGACGTTCTCGCAGTCCGGGATGTCCTACCCCATCGGTGATCGAAGGACCGAGATGTGGGTGATCCCCCTGGCACTCGGCGGGTCGGACTACTACTCCGGATATTCCATTGCCAACCCCAACGAACTGCTCGCGGTCCAGACGGATGTGACGATCGAAGTCCGCGACTCCAGTGGGGTGCTGATCGACACATCGTTGGTGTCGCTGTCTCCGCGCCGGCAACATGCAGCCGTGACGCCACGCGAGCTGGCATCGGGCTGGGTCCGCATCACCGCGAACATGCCGGTCGGGCTTGTCGCTGCAATCGGCACTGCCGACTCGAGCGTCCTCGAACAGGTGCCGGCAGGCAACTGATCCACCCGCTGTTTGTCTCAACGAAGTGTAGGTGTGGTCTATGACCATCCTTGTCCAAAAGAGGCCTTCGAGGGGAGGGAATTTTGGAGAGGCGGATCTCCTGAGGAGGTGTAGGTGCGGTCTATGACCGCACATTCTTCGAGCCGAAACGATGTGCGCTCATAGAGCGCACCTGCACCCGATCCTGAAGTTTCGTTGTCTCAGCCGCTGAGCGCCTGTTCGAAGTCTTCGATCAGGTCCTCGATCGATTCGATTCCGACCGACAGCCGCAGCAGTCCGTCGGGAATCCCCAACCTTCCGCGATCCTGGTCGGACATGGCCGAGTGTGTGGTGATGGCCGGCCGCGTGATCAGCGTCTCGATGCCTCCCAGGCTGACCGTGTTGATCGGCAGCTCCAGTCGCTCCATAAACTCTTCCGCGGCGTCGGCGGCGCCCGAGAGTTCGAAACTAAGCATTCCCCCAAACCCGTCGAACAGATCCCGCGCCAGTGTGTATTCGCGATGAGATTCGAGTCCGGGGTAGTTCACGTTCTCCACGGCCGGGTGTTTTTCCAGGAAGCTGGCCAGGAACATCGCATTGCTGTTCTGCCGGTCGACGCGGACCGCCAGTGTCTTGATGCCGCGGTGGAGCAGGAAGGCGGCATGCGGGTCGAGCGATCCGCCGAGATGGTTGAGCCGGTGGGTGATCCTCTCGATCAAGTCCGCACGGCCGATGCATGCACCAGCGACCAGGTCGGAGTGTCCGTTGAGGAACTTGGTCGCGCTGTGCAGTGACAGATCGATGCCGACCTCAGACGGCCGGAAGTTGACCGGGCTGGCGAAAGTGTTGTCGATCATCGAAACCAGGCCGTGTGTTCGCGCGAATTCGGCTGCCATCTTGATGTCGGGGACCCGTAGGGCCGGGTTCGACATGGTTTCCAGGTAGATGGCCCGCGTGTTGTCTCGCAGCATCTCCTCCCAGGACGCCGGAGCGGCCCCATCGATGAAGTCGAACTCGATCCCGAATGACGGAAAGTCTTCGGTGACGAGGTAGTGGGTCCCGCCGTAAAGACAATCCTGGACGAGGACATGATCGCCGGCCGACAGGAAGGTCAGCAGGGACGTCGAGATTGCCGCCATACCGCTGGAGGTGACCACCGCCGCTTCGGCGTTCTCGAGTGCCGCGAGCTTGCTGGCGACCGCGACCTGGTTTGGCGTGTTGTTCAGCCGGATGTAGGGAATCGCATCATACCCGATTTCGTCAGCCCGCTCGTACATCGCGGTCTGGAAAATCGGCATCGTGATCGCGCCGCCGATGCGTGGCGAAGGCTCGCCGCTTCGGATGACTTTCGTATCGATATGCTTGAAGCTGTTTGGCATCGAATTCTCCCCGGCAGAAGTTGTCGTCGAACCAGCGGCAGTTTACCACCTGACATAATTTCGACAGGCGGGAACGAAAAGAACTAACCACGGAGGCACGGAGACGCGGAGGGATCCGTTGGCACTCAGAAGTGCCATTCATATCCTCCGTGCCTTCGTGCCTCCGTGGTTGAATTCCCGCCGGACCGGTCTTAGACCGAACTAGCAATCAGGTGTGCACCGGGGTTGATTGACCGGGGTTTCGCTGTGAGCTAGCATCGCGGAGACACTTCCGCAGAGGAGGAGATAATGATTCCGCGCCTTGCCCTCTCCCTGGCGATGATTCTCGCCGCTTCCATGCCTGTGCTGCCGCAGGACACCGACCCGGAGAACGACGAAAACAAGAGCGATGGCCTGACGATCGAGCCGACGCGCACGATCGCGTTCGAGACGACCGAGGGAACGTACATGAACCTCGACGTGTCGCCCGACGGGAATAAGATCGTTTTCGACTTGCTCGGGGACATCTACACGGTTCCGGTTTCGGGAGGCCAGGCAACCCGCCTGACGGCGGGCATGGCATACGACATCCAGCCGTCGTTCTCGCCGGACGGGAACCGGATCGCTTTCATCTCCGATGAGAGCGGCAGCGACAACATCTGGGTGATGGGGGCCGATGGGGCCGAACCCCGGGCGATCACCGAGGAGACGGATAAGCCGGTCGCCGCTCCCCGGTGGGCGCCGGACGGCGAGTACCTCGTCGCCCGGCGTGACGGCAAGCTCTGGCTCTACCACCGGGATGGCGGCATGGGATGGAGTTGACGAAGTCCGACGACGCCGAGGGTGCGTACGGGCCGGTCTTTTCTCCCGATGGTCGCTGGGTCTATTTTTCCACCCGTGCCGAGTCTGCGGACGCTGCCCGGGGGCCGACGGCGGCTCTGGCGCGTCTCACTTCCTGGCAGGTGAAGAGATTGGATCGGAAGACGGGCGACGTCGCGACCATCACGGCTTCGCCCAACGGCGCGTACCGCCCCGCCATTTCCGAAGATGGAAGCTGGATGGCTTACGGTGTCCGCCTGGACGCAAAGACCGGACTGCGCATTCGCAACCTCGACAGCGACGTCGAGGATTGGCTGGCATATCCCATCGATCGGGACAACGCCGAGCGTCCGGGTGTGCTGGATCTGATGCCCGCTTACGATTTCACGCCGGATGGGAGCGCGCTGATCATTGCCACCGGCGGGACGTTCCATCGAATCGATCTGGAAACGAAGGCAGATACGCCGATCGCATTCACAGCCCGGGTCGAGCAGGAACTCGGACCGCTCGTCCTCTTTGAGAGTTCGCACACCAACGATCCCGTCAAGGTGCGCAACGTGCGCTACGGCAACCGGAACAGGCAGGGTGACCGCATGGTCTTTTCGGCGCTGAACAAGATCTGGTTGATGGATCTACCGAACGGCGCGCCGACACAACTTGCCGACCAGCCCTTCGGGCAGTTCCATCCCGTGATGTCGCCCGACGGTCGGTGGGTGGCTTACGTTTCCTGGGACGACGTCGACGGAGGGCACGTCTGGAAATTATCCCTGGAAGGGCCCGAGGGTCCCCGGCGCCTCACCGAACACGCGGGCTACTACATGCATCCGTCGTGGTCTCCGGATGGAGGTAAGATCGCCTTCCTCAAAGAGGAAGGTGCTGCCTTCAGGAACGTCTGGACGCGCAACACGGGCCAACTATTGTGGGTAGATGCCAACGGCGGTGCGGCGCACTATGTCGGTTCCGCCCCGACCGATAACCGCGTTTCGTTCACCAGCGAGGGGGACCGGTTGATTTACGTCGCCGAGGTTACGCCGGAGAACAGACGAGAGGAAAAACCGGCGAAGTCCGAGGTCGTTTCCCTGCGTCTGGATGGAACCGACAGGAGGGCTCTTGCCAGGATCGACGCCGAGACCTACGAGGTCGTTCCGTCTCCCGACGGCTCGTGGGTCGCGTTTTCGGTCCGCGAGGACGTCTATCTGGCCGCGATGCCCTTCGCGGCCGAGGTTCCCACGATCGGAGAGACCAAAGGCCCCGGCCCCGTCAAGCGGATCACGCGCGAAGGGGGCTTCGATATCCGGTGGGAAGACCAGGGTCGGACGCTGACCTGGTCGTTTGCCGACCGGTTCTACAGTGTCGACCGCGCGCAGGCGATGGGAGCCGAGGATGACGTCGAACCCGACCAGATCGCGGTCGACATCACCGTGCCCAGGCACTATCCGCGGGGAACCCTCGCACTGCGCGGAGCCGACGTCATCACGATGGCCGACGAGCGGACGATCGAGAACGCCACCGTCATCGTTCAAGACAACCGGATCGTCGAAGTCGGCCCCTCCGCGAGTGTCCGTGTTCCGGCTGGCGCCGATATAGTCGATGTGACCGGAAAGACGATAATGCCGGGTCTGATCGACATGCACGCTCACCTGCGTCCCCCGCGGGACGTCTTCGTCGAAGCCAGTTGGTCCTACCTGGCGAACCTCGCCTACGGTGTGACGACGACGCGGGATGTGTCCAGCAGCAACGATTCGTTCGCCTACGGTGAACTGGTCGAGGCCGGCCGAATAGTCGGGCCGCGGATTTACAGCACCGGGCGCGCTATGACGACCGGCAACGCGAAGATCGAAGATCTCGACGACGCCAGGGCCATGGTGCGGCACTACAAGAAGCTCGGCACGAAGGTCATCAAGCAGTACATGCAGCCCCACCGCCGACAGCGGCAATGGGTCGTGGCCGCAGCGATGGAAGAGGGCCTCAACGTCACCAATGAGGGTGGCGGCGACTTCCGCCTCGACATGACGATGGTCCTGGACGGCTACAGCGGCTTCGAGCACAGCCTGCCGCTGGCCAACATCTACGGTGACGCCGTCCGGCTCCTGGCGGAGTCGAAGACCTGGTACACACCGACGCTAGTGGTCTCCTACGGCGGTCCGACGGCCGAGTGGTATTTCTACCAGACGACGAACGTGCACGATGACGTGAAGCTCGCCCGGTTCACGCCGCACGACGTCATCGACCGGAGGACCCGTCGGGGCAACATGTCCGCGATCGACGAGTACCACTTCACGAGCGTTTCCGAAATTGCGGCCCGGGTTCTCCAGGCGGGAGGCAACGTTGCTCTCGGAGCACACGGAGAAGAGCAGGGCATCTGCGCTCACTGGGAGTTGTGCCCTCCAGGGGCCCTCCAGATGGGTGGTCTGAGCAACTATGACGCGCTGCGAACGGCCACGAGCGTCGCGGCCGAAGGACTTGGCATGGCGGCCGACCTCGGCACCGTGGAAGCCGGCAAGCTCGCCGACCTGCTGATCCTGGACGAGAACCCGCTCGACGACATCCGGAGCAGCAACACAGCCCACATGGTGATGAGCAACGGGGAGCTCTTCGATGCCGATACGCTCGACATGATCTGGCCCGAGAGAGTCCCGGCGCCCCCGTTGAAGTTCCTGGACTACGGCCCCCCGACCGAAGCCACCTCGGATGGAAACCAGAACCCAAACTGAAGATCGGGGAGTTAACCACGAAGGCGCAAAGGCACGGAGAAAGACCGAATTCCAGCTGATCCGCCCCGGTGCCTCTGCGTCTCCGTGGTAAAGATCGAGCCGTACGAGTCCGCGAACAGCTTCCCACCCTGCTCTTCGATTCCCCGATGCAGCTTATTCGCCTCGAACAGTTCCAAACCGCACCCAGGGCAATCAGGAAGATGCCGTTCATCAAGCCCTCGAGATGACCAGATAACGCCATTCTCGGATTGGTCATGGCGGGTATGGCGAGGCCTGTGATCAGCCCAAGGAGGAACAGCACCGCGCCGGCGGCGATTAAATGCCTGGATTCTTGATCGGTGGCGCGCATTTTCGGTGAAGGACTGTCTAGTGGCCTGTAACAATGCTATCGGTACCATCGCCGATGGGTCTTGCGGGCGAGGTCGAGGAGGGAGACGGAAAGCGATGCTCTTTCATCGGTGACGGCTTCCGACAAAGAGATCGCCCGCAACCCCCATCGGCCCGAAGGGTTCGGCGGAACGGCGCCGTCTTCGGTGTCGTAACGCCCTCGCAATGAAACAGCATTGGCTCGAGCGTCACTCCTAAAATCCGACGCCGTTCCGCCGAACGCTGGTACCGATAGCATTGTTACAGGTCACTAGTTCAGCCACTTTGTCAGATCCCTTCTTCGAATCGTTTTCGTGTTCCCATCCCGGCGATCTCCACAGGTAGCATGAGCGACACAATCGGGCAGCGGATCTTTAGGAAGCAGTAGTTACGATTCTGATTCCGTATTCTCTACGGATTTCGGCCAGGGGAACGTCCATGTATCGATCGAAGTCGGACCACGGCCAACGCTTGCGCATCCGGAGGCAGCGGAAGAGGACGAGCGGGACATTAGCCACGGAACGCAGTGCAGTTCCCCCGACATCTGTCCACTTGATCTGCTCGTAGGTCTCTTTCGATTCCGGAGATCGATAGTCTCGAAGAAGCGAAAAGCCGGCTGTCGTGCCGAAAAAGCTCCAGACCTTCACCATCGCCTCGTTGGTGAGAGTCGTGCTGCAGCCAAATACCACGTGAGCGGCATCATGACAGCGGAAGAACTTTCGGGCCGAATCCGACATGCCGCGTCCGGTCAGAAGGTCGTCGCGGCTGCCATAGTACTCGGTCAGGGCCTCTCGAAGAGTGCTTTCGCAATCGGGGAACTGAAAACTCAGCATCGCCGCCACCGAGCGCACTCTTCAGCGGCCGCAGCGCCGTCCAACGGAACCGGGTGCTGGTTCAGTCATCGTTCTCTCGCATGTCAACCGAAGAAGCCGTGAAGAGAGATCAGGCCTGGTGACGGATATTGTCTTCGGCATATATACGGCGCTCGGCGGCGGCTCGCCGCCCGCTGCCGTGGCTTGTCTGGCTCCTGCCTGCGACCCAACGCCGGGTGGGTGCTTGATCGAGGCCTTGATTGCGGAGTGCCGTCCACCATCAGCCGACTCAGCCGGGAGCATCCTCAATAGCTTCCCGCACAGCCGCTAGGACGTGCTCGGAGGTTGGCCAGGGTCTGCCCAATAACTTGGCGAGCAGTCCGCCCTTTCGGGAAACTACCAGCCGATCGTTGACGACGATGTCGAACTGGCCCCGTCGACCCTTGTCGAGCTCGACGGGAGTTCCCAGATTGTCATGGATGAGAGCAGCGAAACTCGCTGCCTTTCTGGCGATCGCGCCTCAGGTTTCGCAGTAGACGATCCGGATGCTCATAGCGTCGGTAGTCCTCCATGGGTCGGCAATGTTGATAGAGTGAGCTCTGCGCGACATGGGTTGGCCGTGAAGAAAGCCGCCCACCGGGGACGACGGAAAGCCACGAGCGTGCTCCTGTGCAACCCCTTGTTTTGCGTCCGTTGCAGGCAACTCGACGCAAGTCCATTGTATCCACATTCAGACGTGCTGATCGACAAGGATGGGGTTCCCATCAGGGTCGACTGCGAGAAAATTTGCTGGCCCCGCGGTTGTCTCGTCTGCTTCGGTCGTTAGCTGCACGCTTTGCGCTTTCAACTGGCGCTGTAGATCACGGATATCGGTGAATGTATCGAGCTTGCTTGCGTTGCTGTCCCAGCCCGGATTGAAGGTCAATGTGTTCTTCTCGAACATGCCCTGAAAAAGACCGATTACGTGATCGCCGTTCTTGAGAATGAGCCACTTCTGTGAGGCATCTCCACCGAACACCTGGAAGCCGAATTTTTCGTAGAAATCCCTCGATGCTGCAATGTCTTTTACAGCCAAACTGATTGAAAACGCGCCGAGTTGCATGATTCGCTCCTTTGAAAGGTAACAGTGCCGGGAAATGAAATGTGTCGGTTTGCGGACCGCTGCCGGGTCAGGAGTCGGTGTCCCCTGCACGGTCTTGCTCGATCAGCACGCGCCGGAGGATCTTGCCGGAGGCCGACTTCGGGATCTTGTCGATGAACTCGACGCGGCGAATTTTTTTGTGGGGTGAGACGCGCTCGGCCACCCAGGACATGATAGTTTCTTCCTCCGTTTCCTCCCTGGTGACCAGGTAGGCCTTGGGAACCTCACCGGCCTCGTCATCCGAGCTCGGGATGACGGCGGCGTCGGCGACGGCCGGGTGCGTCAACAGCAGCGCCTCCAGTTCGGCCGGCGCTACCTGGAAACCCTTGTACTTGATCAGCTCCTTCACCCGGTCGACGATGAAGAAATTCCCGTCTCTGTCGGAGTAGCCGACGTCGCCGGTACGCATCCACCCGTTGCTGTCGATCATCTGAGCCGTCTGATCCGGCTGGTTCAGGTAGCCCTTCATGACCTGGGGCCCCCGAACCCAGAGTTCACCGGTTTCTTCGGGTCCGAGTTCCCTGCCGTCGTCCAGCGCCAGGATTCTGCATTCCGTGTTCGGCGCGCAGGGTCCGACCGAATCCAGCGGGGTCGAGGTCCCGGTGATGGGCACCAGGTGGGTGACCGGGCTGGCTTCGGTCATGCCGTAACCCTGTGTGATCCGGCACTTCATCTTTCGAGCGAACGCCTGCGCAGTCTCGGCCGCGAGCGGTGCCGCTCCGCACATGACAGTTCCGAGCTTCGGCAGCCGCAAGGCATCGACGCTCGGACGGCGGGTCAGAGCCAGGACCAGGGGCGGGACGAGATTCGCGTAGGTGATGGAATGCTCCTCCATGGTTGAAACGAAACTGTCCATGTCGAATCGAGGCAACGTTACCAACGTCGCCCCGAGGTACAGGCCAGACGCCAAGACGACGACCATGCCATAGATGTGAAAAAACGGCAGGACGCCGATGATCGTGTCCGACTCCGTGAAGATACCGGCGACCTCGACTTGCCTGAGGTTGGCCACGATGTTCCGGTGCGTCAGCATGACGCCTTTGGACACTCCCGTAGTTCCGCTGGAATACGGCAGCGCGACGACGTCCTCGCCAGGGTTGATCGATCCGGGAGCAACGGTGGGTCTTTCGTCCAACAAGTCGGAGAACGGGATCGTTCCCTCGAGGGCTCCCAGGACGAAGGTGCGCCGCATCTGCGAGGCGCGCAGCGCCGCTGGCACCTTTTCAATCAACTGCGGGTGTGTGAAAAGAAAAGAAGCCTTCGAGTCGGCGAGCTGGGCGCCTATTTCTTCCACCGTGTAGGTGGGGTTGAGTGTCGTGTTGACCCCGCCCAAGTAGGCAGAAGCCATGAAAATGATCCCGTACTCCGCGCAGTTCGGACATATGAGGGCCAGGACATCCCCCTTCTTGAAACCATTGTGGGCGAGCCCCGTCGCAACCTTCAGGACGGCGTCCCGAAATTGGGCAAACGTCAACGACGCTCCCGTCGACCCGTCGATCAAGGCCGTCTTGTCGCCGTAGTCGGGGATGCGGCCGAGGATCAGCTCGGTCAACGATATGTCCGGGATGTCGATTTCGGGATACGGTCCGCGAAAAATCATGATGTTTCCTGTTTGAGATTCGAAATTGTAGCCGCCCGAACGGGGGAAATCCAGTCACCGGGGTTTTTGCAGTCCCCCGTATTAAACGATAGACTGGCAGGGCCGGTCCAAACGGGAAGAGCCTGAAATGCGCCGACTCATTCGATCGAGACGGATCTTGATTCTCTCGCTATCGGTATGTTTTGTCGCGCTGCTCGAGGTTGCACCGGCGCAGACACCGTCTCCGGCCCAACGATCAGCAACCTTTGACGCCGCGCAGCGTGGCGGTCGCGGTGGGGGTCGTCGAGGACGCGGTGGTGGGCGCAGGCGTGGGCCCGAGTTCGAACGTCGGATGAAGTACCGCCAGGCCGGCGAGTTGCTCAATCAACTCGACGATGAGTTGCGCAAACTCGAACTCCTGACGCGCGAAGACGTTCCCGACCTGGTCGCGCGTCGCTGGGGTATCGCCACCGGAATCCTTCACGACATGCGGAAGAACACCGAAAGATTCGTGGAGGCTCTATGGTTGGAGTCGATCGACGTCGAGGAGCTGGTCGCCTCGGTGGAACCAATCGGTTCCATGACGCCGGACATCGGTATCGCGACCCTGCGCGGATCCATCGACCACTTGAGGCACATGTGGCGTGGCTGGCGAGCCAATCGGGACATCGTCGACGTCGAGCGCTATGAGGAGCTTCAGAACGAAGCGGTCGAGCTGCTGGTTACAATCGATGCGATGTTGACCGCCACCACCGAAGACGTAATGGCCGGTTCGGGAGGACAATGAATCTTGTCAGTCAGCTAACGTTCGCGGTTCTGTTGGTTCTCGCGTGTCCAGTGTCGGCGATTTCCGGGTCCTTCCGTCCCGCGACTGCCGATCCTCCGGGTATCGCCGGAACTTCGAACCTCCAGTCGCGAATCCCCAGGCTACGCACTTTTTCCCCGGGCCGACGAACTCCCGAATCGAGGGCCGAGGAGCGGCACCGGAAAGCGGGGCGGTATCTGGACAAGTTGGAAGACGAAGCGCGCATGGTCGAGCTGCTGTCGCGCGCGGACGAGCCCGAAACACTGGTTCGGAGGCGCGCGATTGCCGAACACGTTCTCAGAAAGATGCGGAAACACTCGCTCGCCTTCGTCGAAGCTCTGTGCGAAAACTCGACTCACACGGACACGCTTGCGTCAGCCGCCGCCGCCCCCGGGATACTTCCAAGGGTGGCCGCCGACACGATCCAGGAGTCGCTCCGCGAATTGAGAGCTATCTGGAGCAGTTGGCTGGAACACAAGAACACCGTCGAGGTGGGGCGGTACGAACGGCTCCAGCGCGAGGCCGCCAGACTCGTTGTTGCCGTGGACGCCCTACGTTCGATTCCCTGAGTTCGAGTTCCCGACGTCGAACTCTCCCGCCCTCAACCTCGTAATGTAATCGCCGTACTTTGCCATCGCCTGCCTGGAGAAAATGAGGATGATGGGAATGTTGGCGAACAGCATGACGCCGGTCCCGATGGAGGTGAAGCTGTCGAGTTCGCGGTCCGTCGAAATGAAACCCGCCGTCGCGACGACGACCAGAAGGCAGTAGATGAACTTGTAGGTGCGAACCCACTTCGCTCCGAACATGAACACAACTCCCTGCTCTCCGTAGTAGCTCCAGGAAATCATCGTCGATATCGCAAACAGCCAGGCGGCCAGGGTGATCAGCCAGCGACCCAGGCCCCGGTAGCCGCGATCAAAGGCATGGCTGGTCAGGCTGGCTCCCGTGTAGTTGACGTACACCTCCGGATCGGAGATCGTCGGGGCGATATCACCGCTGTAGGTGCCCCAGTCGACCGTGAACGTGGGGCCGGCGCCGACCACTGTGCCCGGGATCTGGGCGAGAGTCGTCCCCTGTCCCTCGTTGAGGGTCCCGACGTCGGCCACCATGAAAACACCCTGGCCCGTGGTCCATGCGGTCTCCGTATTTGGCGGGAGCGGTCCGGTTTCCAGCGTCCACTCCCCCGGCCCGGCTTCCACGACCTGCGGGAGCTCTGTGAAGACGCCCTCTCCGCTTCGGTTCCAGGCGCCACTGGACAGGATCACGAGAGAGGTCAGCGTACAGACGACCAGCGTGTCGATGAATGGTTCCAGGCCCGCAACGATGCCTTCACGTACCGGCTCATCGGTCCGCGCCGCGGAATGGGCAATCGGGGAAGATCCCTGTCCCGCTTCGTTCGAGAAGAGTGCGCGTTTCATCCCCCAGAGAAACGCGTACCCGAACGTGCCGCCGAGGAACGCCCCCTGAGCTTCGGTCGAGCTGAAAGCCGAAGTGAAGATCAGCCGGATCAAACTCGGAATCGCTTCGATGTTGACTGCCAGGACGTAGAGGGAGGCTACCAGGTAGAGCCCGCACATGAACGGGACGAGCTGGCCGGCGACCGAGCCGATTCTTTTGATGCCGCCGATGATGACCAGGCCGGTCACGACCGCCAGGATGATGCCGGTGAGAATCGACGGGATACCGAAGTTCAACTCCGTAACGGTTCCCACGTTCCAGGCCTGGAACATGTTCCCGCCCGTGATGGTCGACACCAGAAGCGTGACGCAGAAGATGTAACCGATCCAGCGGCCCAGCGTCGCGTAGGCCGGGTTCATGTTGGCCAGGCCGTGACTCACCACGAACATGGGTCCGCCATGCGGGTTGTCCGGGTCTTCGGTGTTGCGATACAGCATCGACTGGGTCACTTCGGTGGTCTTGATCGCCATGCCGACAAAACCCACGATCCACATCCAGAAGACCGCGCCGGGTCCGCCAAGCGAGATGGCCACTGCGACGCCGCCGATGTTGCCCAATCCCACCGTCGCCGACAGGGCGGCCGATAAGGCCTGGAAGTGATTGATCGCGCCGGGATCGTCCTTCCGGTCGTACTTGCCTCGGATAACCTGAAACCCGTGAGTGAGGGCCACCAGCGGACCGAATTTGGTCCAGATCATCAGGATGATCCCGACGAGCAGGACGGTGTAGAGAACGAAGTCGTGCCACAGCACACCGTTGATCGTGTCAACGACGGTGTTTACGGTTTCCATCAGGGTGCTCCTGCCTCCAGCGTCGCCGTGGAACGAACCGACGCCACTCTTCGTGAAATCTGTACGGGATTGTACTTTTGATTACGGCCTTCTCAAGGACTTTTTTGGCGGTTGCGCAAACCGTGACAGGCTTGTCTTCAGTGAGATACACTCGCCCCATGTGGATATCGACATGGATTCTTTCCGCCTCGCTGCTATTCCAGGGCGGCGCAGGGCCGGACCGGCAACTCTTCAGCCGGATTCTCGCGGAGTCGAGCCCCGCGGAGAAACTGCGTCTGGTCGATGAGCTCGCGAAGAAGTATCCGGAATCGGACGTGCGGGACGACGCCTACTTGATCGCCATGGGCATCTACCAGACCCAGGGGGATGCCGCGAAGACGGTCGACTACGGAGAGCGCGCGATCAAGGTCAATCCGGAGGCGCTGGAAGCGCTCGTGACACTTTCCCGTCAGTACGCTGTCGAGGGACGCAACTTGAATCGGGCGTTCCAGTATGCCCGACGCGCAATCGACGTGGCCGACAGGGCGCGGAACAACCCGCCGCCTGGCTACAACGCCGACGTCTGGGCGCGATACGTTTTGCAGAGCAAGGAGACGGCGGAAGGGACCATCAAGTACATTCAAGGATTCGCGAACTCGGTCCTGGGCCGCAAGAAGGGGCCGGGGGGACCGGAATCGTAGGCCGTTGTCCGTTGGTGTAGGTGCGCTCTATGAGCGCACATTCCTCATGCCGGGACAATGTGCGGTCAGAGACCGCACCTACACATCTCTACCCGGATACCTCACGTTCTCAAACGGCCACACCTCCAACATCCACCGCTGAATCCTATCAAACAGGTCCCCATCCAGCATCTCGCATTCCTCCTTCCGAACCCACATGAAGACATCGGCATCTGCCGTTTCAGACGGATAGATGTAGACGCATCCCAGGCAGCGTTCTTCGTCCAGGCTCATCATCGTAAAGGCGAATGAGGAACATTTCTGGAATTCTTTCTGATGCCAGCCCAGGTCGATCAGGTCCTGTTCCAGGGTGAGGCCTTCCGGCCACGGGGAGGTGGAGTCGAGCACGCCTTTCAGGTGATCGATACTCGACATCACCGCGTCATAGTCCTTCACGACGTCGTTGATGGTGAGTATTCGCAGGCGGTAGCGGTCGGTTTCGATACCGACCGGTACGTCAAAATCGTCGGGTACCAGCCTTCTGGTCATGGCAGCGGCGGCGTGCTCACGGGCGGGCGTCGATGCCGCGTGGCCTGTTCGTAGGCATACACGAACCTGATCAGGGTGCCCTCGTCAAATGCGCGGCCCACGAACGACAGGCCGGCGGGAAGCGTGCCGTCGACGTAGCCCATCGGGACGGTGATCGCCGGAAAACCCGTTCCCGGTGAGAGGCGCTGGCTATTGTCGCCGTGCGGGGAGGAAAGATCTCCGACCAGTCGTGGGGGATTGTTCCAGGTCGGGTAGATCACAGCATCGACATTGGCGTCTTCCATTGCGCGCAGCAGAGCCTGACGCAGTTGTTCTTCGCCTTCCGCCGTGGTTTCGCAGCCGGGGTTCTCTTCGGGCGCCAGCTCCGTTCGCTGGTTGCGCTCCAGGCGTGGGCGGACCGAAAAGTGAAAGTCGCCCGAGGCGATAATCTCTTCGAGGCTTCCGATAGGAGCCTCGTCGCCCAGACCGGCAAGGTAGCTGTTGATGTCGAACTTGAAGCGGCTGCAGCTGCCGAACCGAATCTGCCGGTATTCGGGAAGCGGGACGGGATCGACGACGATCGCGCCCTCGCGCCGCATGTCGCCGATCGCGCCCTCCATCAACTCCAGGATCCTGGGGTCCGCGGTGTCGGTATTCGAAATCACGCGCATCACGCCGATGCGCGCACCCCTCAGGCCGTCCCTCTGGAGGTATGAGGCGTAGCTTTCTTCTTTCCTTCCCTGGCTGGCGGCCGTCACGGGATCGTCGGGGTCGTATCCGGCGATCGCGTCGAACACCGCCACGGCGTCGGCCACGGTTCGCGCCATCGGTCCACCGATATCACGGGCGTAGCTGAGCGGGACGATCCCGGCCCGGCTGGTCAGTCCCATCGTCGAGCGGATCCCGACGAGAGCGTTGTGCGAGGACGGACCACGGATCGAGTTGCCGGTGTCGGTACCCAACCCAACGGTCCCAAAATTCGCGGCGATCGCCGCTCCGGTCCCGCCGCTGGACCCGGCAGGCACTCGGTTCAGGGCGTACGGGTTGAACGTGTATCCAGGGATGGTCGACCCGATCGTCTCGTACGGGGTGAACGCGAACTCCGCCATGTTGGACTTGGCCAGGACGATCGCTCCGGCTTCCCGGATCCTGCGGACCTGGAAGGCGTCCTTCGACGACACCCAGTTTCCGAACGACGCGGAGCCGGCTGTGGTGGGCAGGTCGATAGTTTCGTAGTTGTCCTTGACGATCATCGGGACGCAGTGGAGCGCACCGACCGGGCCGGATTCGGCGTAGGCACGATCCAGTTCGTCCGCTCGCGCCAGGGCGTTCGTATTGACGACGATGATGGCGTTCAGGGAAGGGCCTCTCTTGTCGTAGGCCTCGATTCGATCCAGGTAGTGCTGGACCAACTCGCGACACGACAGGCTGCCGGTTTCAAGCGCCGAGTGAATGTCGCTGATCGTGGCCTCTTCGGTCCGGTAGAGGTCGAAGCCCTGAGCGCCGGCGTGGGCGCAGAAAATCAGAGTCGTCCATATCGGCAGGCACCGACAAAGGTTCCAGGCTCTCCTCATCCTTCCTTCCTCCCTCCCCGATCTCTCAACCCGCGCGCGTTCCGTTGGGGACCGGGCGCTCCGGGGTGAGTAGTGCCGGCTGGACGCCGTCCTCGTAGCCGACATCGAACAGCATTCCCTCAGACACCTCGCCCATCATCTTCCGGGGTTCCAGGTTGACGATGAACAGCGCCTGCCGGCCTTCGATCTCCGTCGGATCCGCGCGCTCCTGTTTCATTCCCGCAAGTATCGTCCGCTTGTGGTTGCCGAAATCGACGGTGAGCCGAACCAGCTTGTTGGACCCTTCGACCTCGGCGACACGCTCGATCGTACCGACGCGGGCGTCAATCTGATTGACGACATCGATATTGATCGAGGGTTTGACCTGGGCAGGTTTCATTTCTTGCAATCGATCCTCCCGATCTCAATTCGCGGCCAGTTCTTTCATCAACTGCCCGGTGAGCTTACAACGCGGGAAAAGGCGGGTCAATTTGGACAGGGTAGAGGTCGTGCCCTGGGACTGGTTCCGATCCTCGAGATGTTCCTGACGCCAAGACGCAGAGGCGCAGAGGAGGAAGTCCAGTTCTTCAGACTCTGCGTCACAACCGCTTGCCGGTAACCGAAAATTCCAGTTCAGGCGTTGACGTGCCGTTCAACGGGTAACGGCCTACGGCCTACGTCTTCACTCATACCGCAGCGCGACCATCGGGTCGACCCGCGTGGCGCGGCGGGCGGGCAGGTAGCATGCCGCCAGTGCGATGAGGCCGAGCGTGGCAGCGACGGCCCCAAAAGTGACCGGATCGGTGGCCCCGACACCAAACAACAGGTCCGCCATCACCCGCGTGATCCCGAACGATACGGCCAGGCCGATGCCGAGGCCGATGAAGGTCAGGACCATTCCCTGACGGACCACCAGGCGAAGCATCTGTCGGTCCGCCGCCCCGAGCGCCATGCGCAGGCCGATTTCGTGGGTGCGCTGGTTCACCGAGTAGGACATGGTCCCGTAGATCCCGATCGATGCGAGGAACAACGCCACTCCAGCGAAGATGCTCAGCAGCAGGGTGTTGAATTGAGCCCGCCCCATCCAGGCGGACAGGACCTGCTCCATTGAGCGGACGTTCGACACCGGCTGATTCCGGTCGACTTCGGCGATCGCAGCCTGCACATCGGCCGAAAGCTGAAGAGGTTCGCCGCGTGTACGCGCGACCCAGGTCACCGGCAGCAGCGTGGCCGCGAGGGCCGTGAGCTGGTCGGGGACCTGCGCAGCGGGTACGAACAGTGTCGCCGGCGCATCCTGGTCGAGGCCGAATTCTCTTGTGGCTCCGACGATGCCGACAATCTGGCGCGAAGGATCCTCGAACCCGGGTCCCATTACGCGGCCGATCGTGATGAGCTGGCCGATCGGATCCCCATCCGGGAAGTCGCGTCGGGCGAGCACCTCGTTGATAATGACGACCGGCGTCGACGCTGCAGTCTCACCAAGGTCGAAGTGTCGGCCGCGGGCGAGAGCGATGCCCATGGCCTTGAAATAGCTCGGCGAGATCACGCGGTATTGCGAGTTCAGAAACTGGCCCTCCTCCATCTGCCGGCCCTCGATCTCAAACGGAAGGTCCGGTCCGGGTTCGGTCGGGAGGTTCGTGATCGTGGCTGCGTGTTCGACCTCCGGGATGAGTTCGATCCGCTCGATCGCGTTTCGGAAGAGGCGGTGCTGCGACTCGGTCGTTTCGTAACGTCCGCCCGTCATCGACATCTGCATCGTGAGGATATTCGTGGGATTGAAGCCCGGATCGGTGTCTCGAAGCTCTGAGAAGCTGCGAAGCAGCAGCGCGGCGCCGATCAATAGCACGAGTGAGAGAGCCACTTCTGCGACGACCAGGGCTCCGCGAATACTGCGTCCTCCGATTCCCGCGGTCGTCCGCGTGCCGCTTTCGTGCAGCGTGTCCCTTAGATTCTGCCGCGACACTTGCAGTGCGGGAACAACGCCGAAGAGCAATCCGGTCAGGAGGGCAATGCCGAGAGTGAACAGGAGGACCCGAAAGTCCAGCCCGATCTGGACGAGCTCGGGGATATCGGCAGGACTCATCGCCAGCAGCGCCTTCAGGCCCCAGTGCGACACCGTTAGACCCAGTGCGGCCCCGGCAAGCGACATCATCGCGGCCTCGGTCAGGAGCTGACGAATCAACCGCATCCGAGGGGCGCCCATCGCGGTCCGAACAGCGATCTCCTGGCTCCGGGAAGCGGCGCGCGACAGCAGCAGGTTGGCCACGTTGGCGCACGCGATCAGCAGCACGAACGCCACCGCGCCGAGCAGGATCAACAGCGCCGGACGGACTCCATCGGTGAGGTTGTAGTGGTAGCTGATCCCTCGGATCGATTCTTGGTCCGACATCAGCTCCGGATAGGTCTCGCGGAACTGCCCTGCCAGAGGTTCCAGTCCGGCGTTGGCCTCCTCGAGCGTCATCCCGGGCTTCATGCGGCCGGCAGCGCGATCAGGTTGGCCTGATCCTGGCTGTCGGCGACGGGCTGCAGCGGCGTCCAGACGTCGGATGGAGGCGTAAACTGAAATCCTTCGGGCATCACGCCGATCACGGTATACCTCTTGTTGCTCAGCATGATGGACTGGCCGACCAGGCTCGGATCGGCGCCGAACCGGCTCTTCCACAAACCCTCGCTGACGATGACGACCGACTCCGCTCCGGGCCGTCCCTCTTCCGGCAGGAAGCTTCGGCCGATCTGAGGTTCCACCCCGAGGACGGAGAACAGTTCGGTCGAAACGCGGATGCCGCGGATGCGTTCGGGACGGTCGCCTCCAGTGAGGTTGTGGCCAGCGCCGAGTACGTCGTATGCTCCGAGTTGATCGAAGACGGTGTTGCTGTCTCTCCAGAACACGAACTTCGTCATCGACACCGAATCGCTCGTCCCTCCACCTTCGAACGCACGAACCACCGAAACGAGTTCGTCCGGCTGTTCGTAGGGCAGCGGCCGCAGCATCACCGCGTTGACGACGCTGAAGATGGCGGTGTTGGCACCGATTCCGAGAGCCAGCGCGCAGACCGCGACGGTCGTGAAGGCCCGGTTCTTGATCATCACCCGGTAGGCGTACCGGACGTCCTGAAGCAGGTTCCTCATCGCTTTCCTCCGTAAGGTATCCCTTACGGATTGGGTCCAGTGGGTGTTCCACCGTAATTGTGGGACGAGTCAGTCTCGGGGCGTGAACCCGCGGGGCCGTTCCGCCGGGGTCTTTAGTCGCAGAGTCGCAAAGACGCGGAGTCTGAATAACCAGGTCTTTGCACTCTGCGTCTTCGCGTCGATGCCACGGGGCGGGCGGAATCGTGTCTCGGCCAGGGTTGCCACTGGCTACCGGATGCGAATGCTGCCCGACGATGTCCGAGGCCGGATCTGGACACCGCCGCCGTTGACCTGGCCACTGAGTCTGTTTCGGCGCTGGTTCTGGGTTGTGATGGGCTGATCCATCGAGATCGAGCCTGACGATGTTTCCGCGTCCAGGTCGAAGCCGAACTGTGCGGGCAGGTCGAGCGTGATTCCGCCCGAGCTTGCACTCACGCTCCAGTCGTCGGTGGGTTCTCCGTCGACTTCGATGTCGCCGCTACCCGAGCTGGCGCTCAACCCGCCTCGGATATCTCGGGCCTCGATGTCTCCGGAACCCGTACTTATCGCGACGTCTCCCGGGCCGGACTGTTCCACCTCGATCTCGCCGCTGCCGGTCTGAGCCTGGAACGAACCCGCGATTCGCTCTGCCGTGATGTCACCGCTGCCGGTACGCGCCTCGACGTCGCCGTCGATGTTGCTCAACTCGACGTCTCCGGAACCCGAGGTCACCTCGACGGGCCCCGCCACATCCATGACGTCCTGGTCTCCGGATCCGCTGCGTGTTTGCACTTCCGTTACCTCGACAAGCTGGAAAACGGCGCCGCGCCCAGTTTTGTTCCCTCCCCGTGGCATTTTTGAGCCATGCGAAATGGGAGCGGCATCCGATGTGTTGCGAGTGTGCAGATGTTTGAATGAACTTTGCCGTCGCCGGACCGGATGGAAGGCCAAGGGTAAAGCGTGCCACTCCAACCCGGAGGCACCGGCGTTCGAGGGTTGACCAGCTATCCTCCTCTGGACCCTCTGAAGGCGGCAGCGCGGGTTGGATTCCGTGCCGCCGATTTCGAACGGCAACGGGTTTTTTCTCGGTACGCCTGCGAGAGCGGGTGTGCCGCCGTGTCGGCAGGCGTTGGGGAACGTGCTGCTGCAGGTGTGGCTTGCTGCGGGCTGCACCTGCGGACACGGTTTGCGCATTACCTTCCGTTTCCTTGCCGCCGCGACCGGCATCGTTCATGATGAAGGCCGGTCGGTTGTCCGGAGCCCCCACCGGTCGGAACCGTTCAGGAGCAAGCAGCCACTGGCTGCTACACTTGACGACAAGTGGCTGGAATGGTTCTGTAGCTGTTTATGTCCTCAGAAGATAGGAAGGATTCCTCACCAACGGCGCCGCGGATTCTCGTGGCCGAAGACAATCCTGTCAACGTGAAGCTGGCCGTGCTCCTGCTGAAGCGATTTGGCTACGACGCCGACACCGTCTCGAATGGTAGCGAAGCGCTCGACGCGATGGCCGGCCGGGCGTACGACGTGGTGCTGATGGACGTTCAAATGCCTGTCATGGACGGTCTGGAGGCGACGCGCCGGATTGCCGGCCTCGGCGCCGGGACACCCCGCCCGGTGGTCATCGGCATGACGGCGAATGCGGTTGAAGGCTTTCGCAAGACATGCCTCGAGGCGGGGATGACCGACTACATCAGCAAGCCGGTACAGCCTGAGGAATTGAAGGCGACCCTCCTCCGTGCGCTCGAAGAGCGGCAGGCCACACGTCCCATGGCCGACGCCCCGGAAGATCAGACTGCCCCCTTGATGTCTGACGCACACCTGGATTTCCTGATCCAGCTTGCCGGGCCGTTTGTCGACGATACGACGCGATCGCTGAACGAACTGTCTCGCAGAGCCGAGCGGGGTGAGCCAGCCGAGCTCGGTCGTATCGCCCATCGTCTGAAAGGCAGCTGCCAGATCTTCGGCGCCCACCACATGTCTTCGATCTGCGGGGAACTCGAAGAACTCGGCCGTTCGGGTTCGACGGTTGCCGCCGCGGAGCTGATCTCCCGCCTGGAGGAGCAGTTTCTGCTCGTGAAGTCTGAATTGACCGCCGACTGACCCGCAGCAGCTCCTTCTGGCCGACGAGGTCGCCATTCAGCGGCACCTCTTCGACGCTGCTCGAACGGAATCCTTTCTTCCCGAAGAACCCATCTAAAGATGGATTGTGCGCCGGGGCTGTGTGCCGATATCCTCATGTCCCGGGCTGGTTGGTGCTAACTAGTGGCCTGTAACGTTGAAAGTGGGACCAGTAATGTCCCTGCGTTGAGTTAACGTTCGTGCATGACCTATACAGCTGTGCGAGTGACGCCGAAAGTCGAGCGGGAACTGCAAAGACGAGTGCGCTCCCGAGCGCTGCGGGCCGATGATGTGCGACGGGCTCGTTTGATACTGATGCTTGCCGACGGTCAGTCGTTCTCGGTGATCCGTGAAGCGCTGGGCTGTAACCGCAGCTACATCACGCGATGGAAGAACCGATTTCTCGAAGACGGATTGTCGGGGTTGTACTCGCGACATGCGGGCCGAGCAGTGGAAAAACGAACGCCGAAGATGGAGGCTCGAATACTGGCGTGGACAAGCAAGCCGCCGCCGGATGGATCCACGCACTGGAGTAGCCGCAAGTTGGCCGCTCATCTGGGAACGACTCACATGATGGTCGCCCGGGTTTGGAAACGCGCCGGACTGCAACCCCACCGAATCGAGCGCTACATGGCTTCCAACGATCCGGACTTTGAGAAGAAAGCGGCCGATATCATCGGACTCTACGTCAATCCGCCGCAGCATGCGGCCGTCTTTTGCGTCGATGAAAAGACGGCTATCCAAGCCTTGGACCGTTTGGTTCCGGTGCTTCCGCTTTCTCCGGGCCGTGCGGAACGTCACGGCTTCGAGTATTTCCGCCATGGGACGCTCTCGCTCTATGCGGCGCTGAATACGAAGACCGGGGAGGTTGTCGGCAAAACGGCCCCACGCCACACCAGCGAAGAGTTCGTGGCTTTCCTGGCGGATCTGCTGGTTCACCAACCACCGAACAAGGAGATTCACGTTATCGCTGATAACCTTTCCGCTCACAAGACCAAGCGAGTCCGGCAATTCCTCACCGATCATCCCCACGTTCACATTCACTACACGCCGACCTACTCGTCCTGGTTGAACCAAGTCGAACTCTGGTTTGCGAAGATCGAGCGGGATGTCATCGTCCGCGGCATCTTCACTTCCGTTAAAGATCTGGCTCGCAAGCTCATGCGATACGTTCGTCATTACAACAAACAACCTAAACCCATAAAGTGGACCTATCGGGACGCCTCCAAGCGAATTCTCCCGGACCCGATTTAACTGTTACAGGTCACTAGTGGCCTGTAACAGTGCTATCGGCACCATCGCCGATGGGTCTTGCGGGCGAGGTCGAGGAGGGAGACGGAAAGCGATGCTCATTCATCGGTGACGGCTTCCGACAAAGAGATCGCCCGCAACCCCCATCGGCCCGAAGGGTTCGGCGGAACGGCGCCGTCTTCGGTGTCGTAACGCCCTCGCAATGAAACAGCATTGGCTCGGGCGTCACTCCTAGAATCCGACGCCGTTCCGCCGAACGCTGGTACCGATAGCACTGTTACAGGTCACTAGGGCATCAGCCCCTTGTACGCCAGAGCGACGGTGGTGCGGTTCTTGAGGCCGGTTTTTTCAAGAACCTGATGAACATGGTCCTTGACCGTCGCCTGCGAAATGAAGAGGCGCGCTGCGATCGCTTTGTTGGACATGCCTTCCGCGATCAGTGCCACGACCTCCATCTCCCTCGGCGAGAGGCTGTCCAGGCACGCGTCCGGTGTTGGTTCGAACGGGACCCGGACGACAACCAGTGGCTCACCAAGATCTTCAGCGGCCCTGAAGTCGACCGTGATGCCTGTTGCGATCCGGACCTGCTCAGCTATGTGAACCAGTTCAGCCGAGGGCACCGAAGAGCCTGGAGTTCGGTGCATCTTTCCCACGAGGACCCGGAGTCGCTCGAGAGCGGCGGAATCGAGATGTGACCGTCGGTTCGGCATTTGAACGGTTCGGTAGTCGGGTGAGTTTATCAGACGAGGAGACCGAGATGTCAGTAAGCGAGGGCGAACGGCAGTTGGTCGATGACATGTTCCGCGTCATGCAGTCCGGGGCGGATGGCGTGGACGAAATGGTGGCGCTTTTCAACGACGATGCGGTGTTCGTCGAGCCTTTCAGCGGCACGCCGCGAACACACCGCGGCAAGGACGAGATACGTGAGGCTTACCTGGACATGGAGAGGGATCCTGTGCCGGACTTGAAACTGGTCTTGGATCGGCTCGACATGGACGGCGAGCAGTTGCGTGCCGAATGGACCTGCACGGCGCCGGTGTTTCCCGCACCGATGAAAGGCTATGATCTGTTCACGATCCGCGACGGCAAGATCGCGTGCCTGGAGGTAGTGGTCACCGATGCGCCGCCGATGGGTTGACCGCGATGCAGGTTGGGGAGGTGTTGTCATGAGCGGTCCCAAGCATTGGTTCCTGGCGGTTGCCTCGAGTTTGGTGCTGGCTTCGCTCGCATCCGGTTTCGTGGCGGCGGCGCAGGAAACGTCCGAGGACCCATGGAGTGCATTCCGGTTCCTTGTCGGTACCTGGGACGGACAGGAGACCGGCGTCGCCGGCATCGGCAAAGGCGACAGAACATACGAGTTCATCATGGGCGGCAAGTATCTGCTGCACCGGAACACGTCCAAGTTCGAACCGCAGGAGCGAAACCCCGACGGGGAGGTTCACGAAGACTGGGCTGTCTTCAGCTACGATGAGAACCGTCAGCGTGTCGCTCTGCGAGAGTTCTACATCGAAGGATTCGTGATCGACTACGTCCTTGCCAGCTTCGATGAAGAATCGCGCCGCGCGGTTTTTGTCTCGGAGAGGATCGAGAACGGTACGCCGGGAATGACGGCCCGGTATTCCCTGACATTTACGAGTGAGGATTCGTTCGAAGAAATATTCGAGGTTGCCAGTTCGGGTCAGGACCTGCAGATCCTGATCGAGAACTCCTGGACCCGAAGGTAAACTTCCACGCTGTTTCAGACTCTTCTGCTTAGCCAACACCCGGGGACAGGGCCAGGCCCCTGTCCCCCTCACAGGGGCTCTCTCGCGGACCGTCCAGCGTGACGCACGAGGTGTAGGTGCGCTCTGTGAGCGCACGACGTAGCGGCCCGTCAAGTGTGTGGTCATAGACAGTCATAGACCGCACCTACACTTAATCGGCGGGTGCTCGGGCGTCTTCGTTCCGGGCTCCAAACTGCTCCCGGGCCAACTCTGCTGCTACCTGTGGCGCGGACCACAGCAGGGGGAGCAACACCAGAGAGACCGGGACGGCGGTCACGACGATGAACGACTGCAATGCCGTGATTCCGCCGTCTCCCAGCCGCAACAGGATCGCGCCGACCGCACCCATCATGACGGCCCAGAAAACGCGGACGGATGTCGCCGGAGTATCGTCGCCACTGACGGCCATGGCGATCGTGAACGACATCGAATCTCCCGTGGTTGCGAGGAAGACCACTATCAGGACCAGAAACGCGGGGACGAGCAAGCCCGCCAACGGTAGTTGCTGGACGACCGCGAGCATCGTCGCCGGAAGTCCTCCGTCGTTAAGAGGGCCCGAGATGATGCCCGGGCGCTGGAGCTCGTAGTAAATCCCAGACCCGCCGAGGATGGTGAACCAGAAATTCGTCACGATGGGCGCGACGATCGCGATCGCCACCAGGATTTCCCGGATAGTCCGGCCGCGCGAGATGCGTGCCACGAACATGGCGGTCAGGGGTCCGTAACCGAGGAACCATCCCCCGAAGAAAATACTCCAGGAACCCAGCCAGGTCGGATCCGTGCGGTTCGTGCTGATAGTGAAGAAGTTATTCAGGTAGAGGCCGAACGAGGTGAAGAAAGAATCGATGATGAATGCGCCGGGACCCGTAATCAGGATGATGACCAGCAGTGCCAGGGCCAGCAGGACGTTGAACCGGCTCAGGATCTGTATGCCCCGGTTGATACCGGTCACGGCGGACACCGTATAGATCGCAACGAGCCCTGCGACGATCGTCAACTGCGTCGCATAGACATCTGGAATTCCGATTAGGCGGTCCAGTGAATAACTCAGCTGGAGGCCCAGGAAACCGATCGGGCCTATAGTACCGGCCGCGACGGCGAGGATGCATGACGCATCGACTGTCGTGCCGAGCCAGCCACGCATCGCCCGCTGACCGAGAACGGGATAGAGCAAGGATCTGGGCTTCAACGGCAGGCCGCGGTGGTAGTGCACATACATCGCGACGACCGAACCCAGGGTTCCGATGATCGCCCAGGACAGAAAACCCCAGTGGTGGTGGCTCTGTGCCAGTGCCGGACCGACTGCCGCCGCGGTTGCCGCCTCGACTCCCCTGAAAGAGGGCGGAATGGAAGTGAAGTGGTACATCGGTTCGGCGAACGACCAGAAAACGCCGCCGGCCGCCAGGAGCGTGCACATGATGATCGCAATCCAGCGGAAGGTGCTCATCTCCGGTCGATCGATCCCACCGAGCCGGACACGCCCGCACCTGGAAAACGCCAGCCCCAGCGAGACGCCGAACGTCGCCAGGAGCAACACTTGCCAGAACGGTCCGAAGTACTTGACCGAGAACGCAAACGCGACGTCGACAAGTCCTGACACGAAGTCGATGTCGATGAGTGATGCGACCATGAACAGGAATATCAATCCGCCGCTGGTCAGGAAGACGGGCATATCCACTCGCGTTGGGTTGATCTGCGGCGATATCTCGGAGGATTCCTGCATGTTGATCTGAATCCGGGCTAATCGTTGGTGACGGATTCGATCCAGTCGTAGAGCTGGCGCGGCGAAAACCGAAAGACGTGACCCTGGCCCGGGACGATCGTCAAGGTCGGTTCCGCTCCGGCCAGGACCAGCAGGTCGCGTGTCCGTTCGGACAGCTGCACCCACCGGGTGTCGCGTTCCCCGACGAGCAACCAGACCGGTTTTCCTTTCAACTGATCCAGAAAGCCTGCTCCGCCGAACGCGCCCGGCATGACGACGATGGACGCGAATCGTTGCGGTTGAGCGCGTGCGGCGTGAAACGCGCCCAGGCCTCCGTTGGACTGCCCGACCAGCGTCACACGTGTGGCATCGTAGCTGACGTTGTCGTCCATCCAATCAAAGACCCGGTCGAGGACATCCACTGCTCGTTCCCCCAGGCTGCTTCCAACGACCGCGGGCGACACCAGGACGTAGCCTCTCACGCCGCCTTCGTCTTCCCAGTAGTTCCGGAGGATGGCGTCCACCATCTCCGGGGTGCCCGGTCCGGGCGGCAGGGCGAAGATGACCGGATGCTTCGAATCCGGGTCGTAGGATTCCGGGTAGATGACCGCCAGGCGAAACCTGTTTCCACCCCGGTCGGTGAGCGTCAACTCCTCCCGTTCCCCCAGTTGAGCAAACGCCGGACTCGACGTTACGGCGAGCGCCAGAACGAACGCTACGATGTTCTTCTTCATCAGGATCCTTTCAAATAATGCGGCTGGCTTCGTCCAATTGTGGGTTGGTCTCGAGGAGCCGAACAAGCCGTTCGGGCTCCGCGTAGGGCAGCGGCTCGAGGATCACCCGGTTGACGACACTGAACACTGCCGTAGTGGCACCGATCCCAAGGGCAAGCGTCAGGATTGCAACCGTCGTCAGTCCCGGATTTCTTACCAGGGAGCGGATGGTGTAGCGGGTGTCCTGCCAGATGGTTTCCATCATCTACAGGAACAGTCTACACGCGGACCTCCCGCATTCTGCCCTTTTTGCCTCTCCCGTATGCACCGCGAAACCCGCGTCTCAGGTTCGGGGCGGACCGGTCGTCGTGGTTGGAAGAGATTGTGGGGCGAAAAGCCGTTACAGGCCAACGCTCCGGCCCGACGAATCATCCCCGTGTTGCCGATCCGATCGGTTTCGATCGGGCCTGGGAAAAGGGGGATCGTTGCAGATTGACCGCGCCCGTAATTATCTGTAACCTCAAACGGTTACCCGTCGTACTGTCAGGTATGGATGAGGGGGTGCGCCCGTCGCACCGGAAGGGGTGGAGGAATCTGACGTTTAAGCCCTTCCAATCACATCAGTTATCATTATTGGATCTTTATCTGAACCAGCGTGCCGGCCGGACCGGCATCGATGTGGATTTGTACAACTGGACCCTGAATGACTACTAAACCCTACGTTTTCATACTTCTTTCTCTTCTCTGTCTGACCCTGACCGGCCTGGCCCAGGAGGGCACCGGCGGGGACGCTTTTTTGCTCCAGGATTTCGACGCGCTCGAAGAGATCCGCGACGTCCTCGAGGAAGCGGAATACCCGCTGACCCAGGAGCAGGAACAGGCGCTCCGTCCGATCGTCGAGTCGCGACCCGAATCTCAGCGGGGCGCGGTCATCGAGGGCGTTCGCCGGGATGGGGCCGACATCCTGACACCCGACCAGGACAGCGTGCTCTTACGTGTGGAAGCCGGCCGGATACTGCTGGCAGACGGTGTCGAAGGCCTCCGATCCCTGCTCGTACAAGCCGAGGCTCCCGCCCTGACGTTCGACCAGGAAACCCAGGTGCAGGCGGTGTACGAAACGCACGAGCGCGTGTTGGCTGAACTGCTCCAGACCGAAGACATCGGGCCCGAGGCCGTCGAGGCACAGCGGCACGCCCTCGAAGAGCAATTGCTGTTGGCATCGCTCAAGTTCCTGAACCCCACCCAGCGGGTGGCTCTGGTGGGCTCCGTCGCGGCGGAGGCGCTCGCATCCAACAGCGACCTCCCTGAAGACGAAGACGAACTTCGAGAGTACCTCGGGGACCTCCGCAGCCCGGCTGGCGGTGGAGGCGGTTTCCGCGGCGGAGGCGGCTTTGGCGGGCGCGGTGGAGGCCGCGGCGGGCGTGGCGGCCGTGGCGGCGGTGAAGGCGGAGGCATCGTCATCGACGGTTTCGGCGGCGGACGCATGCCCAACCGCGACGAAATCCAGGAGATCCGGATCAACGAGAACTCCTTCACAGCCGAGCAGAGCGAGCAGGGGAGGGGTCGGACCGAGATCATTACCCGTGGGGGCACGGGCCGGTTCAACGGTGACGTAACCTTCAACTTTGCCGACGAGTCGCTGGATGCGCGAAACGCGTTCGCATCGTTCCGCCCCCCATACCAGCAGCGGAACTTCAACGTCAACGTCAGCGGTCCGATCATCCGCAACCGCCTGACACTGACCTTCAGCGGACGCAGCAACTTGAACGAGGACGGCGACACGCTGCGTGCGATTACCGCCGACGGCCTGGTCAACGACGCCATCGTACGTCCGTCGGTGAACCGGGACTACACGATCCGGGCGACGGCACAGCTGACCGAGAACAACGTCTTCAACTTCAGCTACAGCTACGGCACGAGCGACAGGAAGAACAACGGTGTCGGCGGATTCGGACTGCCCGAACAGGGATCGAACAGTCTCGGGAACAATTTCAATTTTCAGTTCAAGGAAACGTCGGTTCTCTCCCGCTCGTTCAACAACGAGGTTCGCTTCCGCGTCGGCGGGTTCACCAACGAGACCCGGCCGATCACAATAGCGCCGCACATCACCGTGTCCGACGCGTTCCGCACCGGAGGATCGACCCGGAACAGTGAAAACGACACGCGCAACTACGAGTTCGGCGACCTCCTGATGTACACGGGACAGCGGCTCTCGCTGAAGATGGGTTTCGAGGGCGAGTATGCGAGCGACGCTTCGATTTCCCGGGACCGCTTCAACGGGTCTTTCACTTTCTCGCGCCTGGATTGCGACACGGATCCTGAGAACGACGATCCCTGTGCCGGCGCCTTCGTCGCCGGTCGTCCGATCCGGTACAGCGTCAACCAGGGAGAGCCCGAACTCGATGTGACCCAGTTCGAGGCGGCCACGTTCTTTCAGGGCGATTTTCGCTTCACGCCGAGGCTGACGATGGGGTTTGGCCTGCGGTACGAGTGGCAGTCGAATCTCACCGACTCCAATAACCTCGATCCGCGTTTCGGGTTTGCCTACTCGCTGGGACGATCGACCGTTATCCGCGGCGGCAGCGGAATCTTCCACCAGCGTTTCAACCTGTTCCAGGTCAAGGAATTGGTTCGCCTGGACGGCACCCGGCAGCGAACTTTGACGATACGTAATCCGTCGTATCCCGACCCCTTCTTCACCGGTGAGGGTGAAGTGGTCAGCGTGCCCTCTTCGGTGAGCGTGGGCGCGGAAGATCTGGTTGCTCCTTACACATGGAACAACGAGGCCTCGATCGAGACGACGTTCTCGCAAGGCCTTGTCCTGACGGGTTCCTACCGCTTCGTACGCGGCATCCACCTGCACAGAACACGCAACCTGAACGCCCCGCTGGACATCACTGCGGCAGTACCGCGGTCCTGTCAGCCCGGACAACTGACGGAACCGGACGAGTTCGGAAACCCGGCTACTTGTGTTCGACCGGACCCGGCCCTCGGAAACATCAGCCAGCTCGAGTCCACCGGCGTTTCCAACAACCACAACCTGCGGGTCGGCTTCCGTCAACGATTCAGCACGATCAACATCAACGGTAGTTACAACTTCAGCTCCAACTACAGTGACGTCTCCGGAGGTTTCGGAGGTTTCGGAGGCGGAGACTTTAGACGGGGCGGCGGAGGAGGCCGGGGACCTGCCGACAACTACGACCTGGATTCCGAGTGGGGTCGCTTCGGAGCGCGGCATCGCTTCAACTCCTCGGTGAATTTTCGCCTGCCCTGGAACGTCAACGCCAACACGAGCTTCGAGTGGAATACGGGGAACCCTTACAGCCTCCGCACCGGTACCGACGACAACCAGGACACGAACACGAACGATCGCCCGCCTGGAATACCGCGTAATTCGCTGACCGGACCGGGGTCTTTCGAAATGGGCTTGAACCTGTCGAAGACCGTCCAGTTGATATCCGATTCAGTTGACGCTGGAGGCGCGGGCGGCCGCGGAGGCGCCGCAGCCGGAGGCGGTTACTACGGACGACGCACCGGAGTCCGGATGACGATCACCGCCAATGCCGAGAACCTGCTCAACAACGTCAACTACTGGAGCTTCAGCGGCGTGATGACCTCTCCATTTTTCGGTCTGGCAACCCGGGCGCGTGATGCTCGCCAGATCCGCCTTTCCGTAAGATTCAATTTCTGACAAAGCCATTAACCGCGGAAATACGAAGGCACGGAGACATCTCTTCTCCGTGCCTTTTTTGCGTCAGCCACGGATTACACAGATTACACGGACAGGAAAAAATCTTGGGTTTTGCCCGCCGAAAGATCTTTCTTTAATCCGCTAAATCCGTGGCTTTCTTGTACAGGTATCCGAGCCGAACGGGATTAGCGGATTCGTTCGGCGGTAGCGAGAGGACCGTCGATCAGGCGGGGGAGACCTCACCGGCGGCGGGTGGGGCGTCCCCTACCGCTGCCAGGGCGGCCATGGCCGCCAGGCGTTCCTTGTGGGCTCGTTGGACGTCGTCGCGGATCTCGGAGTAGGTGTTCATGAGTTGATCGAGGTTTTTCCGTCGCAGCCTCAACATCGTGCAGGGTGTTGCCGCCCGAACGGTGGCGGTTCGCGGCGACTCTGCCAGGAGCGCGATCTCGCCGAAGAACCCACCCGACGTCAGGATTGCCAGCAGTCGTGATTCGGCTCCATCCTCGCGGAGCACCTGCACCGTCCCGCGGGCGATGACGTACATCGACTCTCCCGACTCTCCCTGACGTACGATCTTGTCACCCTCGGCGAAGGATTCCGATTCGAGCATCCCCGCGATGAGCCGAATCCCCTCTTCGCCGCAGTGTTCGAACAACGGGATGTGAGCGATCAGAGACTCCGGGTCCAGTCGGAGGGTTTCAACCGGTCTGGCCCGAAGGCGTTCGAATCCCGCCTCGATCGCCGCCTTCTGCTCCAGGTAGACCTTGTCGGGGACCAGTCCCAGCTCGCGGAGCATGTTCAGAGAGGTTTCCTCGTTGTGCAGGCAACTGCGGGTGAGGAGGTACTCCTGCGTTCTCTCGACGTACTCCGGATAGTCGGTCGCCATCGCCGTCAGCTCTCGCTGAGCCTTGTCGTGTCGGTTCTGGTAATAGCCTCGGATCGTGGCATGAGAATCTTCGTCGACGGAGCTGTCCCGCAACAACCGGTCCAGCAGCGTCACGACCGACCTGGCCGCCAGCGTCTCGGCGCATTTTTCTTCAAAGTGGTTGGCAATCTGGCCGACCTTGCGTTTCTGGAGATACGCCCTGAAGATACCGAGCCTGTAGAGCAGGCGGTCCAGAGGACTCTCACGCGTGCTCGCTTCTTCGAAGGTTTCGGGCAGTCTTCCGTAGACCTTCACGTGATCGGCCTGGTGATCCACGTCCTGCGCAAGTTGCTTGTAGGCCGTCTCGGTGAGGTTCCCTTCGTAGAATTCCTCCCAGTAGTGCTTCTTCTCCGCCCCCAGTGCCTGGCTCGCCAGCACCTGCATCCGGTCCAGTTCGCTGAGTTCGCCGCCGTCCGCCAGACACGACTCACGTTCGGCCTCGAGCCGGGCTTCTCCCGACAGGTAGTCCTGTTGGATCCGTTGGACGATGGTGGGAGCGATTGCTTTCTCTTCTGCGAATTTTGCGACACGGTTTCTGGTTTCTCGTTTCAGAACCAGCAGGCTCTCGAAACGCGCAAGCATTTCCGCGGGAGACAACTGGTCTAACCCCAGGAGGCGGAGCAGGGTGCCGATGGTGAGTGCGTTCACGAGAAGTGTCGCCATCACGACACCCATCGCCGAAACAAGGATCAACTCCCTGGCGGCGAAATCCGGCGGCAGGCTCAGAGCCAGAGCCAGAGCGAGCGCCCCGCGCAGGCCACCCCAGTACATGACCGCCTGGTAGCGACGATCGATCGGCTCGATCATATTCGTCGCGTTCACCATCGGGACCGCGACGGCGATGCTGACGGCGCGGGCGAAGTAGACAATCGGAATGGCCAGGACGAGAGCAACGATGAATTCTCGAATAAGCTCGGGGCTCAGCGCCAGACCGACCAGGAGGAAAATCAGGGAGTTCGCGATGAAGGAGAGGTACTCCCAGAACGAATGCATGAAGTGCCCGACCTTCGGGGAAATCTTCGTTCGTCCCCACCCTCCCAGGATCATGCCGGCCGTTGCCGTAGCCATGACTCCCGAGACGTGGAGGTAGTGTTCGGCCACGATGAAGGACATGTAGGCCACGATCGTCGTCAGCGTGATCTCGACGAGTTCATCGTCCCGTACGAACGACAGGATTTGGGCGAACGTGAAGGCCAGGACCGCGCCCACCGCGATTCCGCCGGTGAAGACCCTCAGAAATTCGATGACAGCCGCGGGCACCGATAGGGTTGCCGCAGCCCCTCCCGCCGCCAGAAGCAACAGCACGTTGAACAGGACGATGGCTGTCGCGTCGTTAAACAGGCTTTCGCCTTCCACCAGGACCATCAGACGCTTCGGCGCGCCCAGTTCCTTGAACAGGGCGACGACGGCGACCGGATCCGTCGCGGAAATCAGGGCTCCGAATAGCAGCGCTGTGACGAGTGGGATGCCCAACGCCCAGGATCCCAGGTACCCGACGATCGCCGTAGAGAGAAGAAAGGCCGGTATCGCCAGAGTCAAGACCGGAACGATGTTCCGGAAAAGGACCTTGGAGTCGAGGTTGAACGAAGACTCAAACAGCAGAGTCGGCAGGAAGATGAAGAAGACGACATCGGTCGAGATCTCCGATTGGAGGAACTGGAAACCATCCCAATCGGCAAAGATCGTCCGGACACCAAAGCCGAAAATAACGAGGATGACCGTGTAGGGAAAGCGGACCCGGGCGGCCACGAGCGAGATCACCGACGCTGCAAAAAGCAAGCCGACCAGCAGCATCACAATCGTGACTAGGTCCAACTCCATGTTTTCCCACCTTCCGAGCGCCCGTCCGCCCTCGGACGAACGAACCGCGTCATGCCGGGTCAGATTGCAATGCCACTCTTGCGCGCTTCACGTCGGACGCGTCTCCCAGGACGACGAGGGTCTGTCCTGGCTCGACCAACCAGGAGTCCTCTGGATTGTACGCGAAACTATCCTGGCCTGTCCGTCTTGCTCCGACAACGAACAGACCGAACTCAGAACGAGCCGGAATGTCCCCGAGACGCTTATTGGCCCAGTCCGATTTCTCCGGTATAGACAACTCCTCGAAGCGATAGCTCGAGGCCTTGTCGCGGAGCATCGCGTCGAGGAACATCACGACCGAGGGTCGAACCAGCTCTGAGACAAGACGCAGCCCTCCAATGGTGCCGGGATTGACGACCGCGTCGGCGCCGGCACGCCGTAAACGGGCAGCCATGCCGGGTTCGATTTCCTTGACGACGATGCGGATCGATGGGTTCAGCATGCGCATGCTCAACGTCGTGACCAGCGTATCGCGATCGTTCGGAAGCGCCACGACGGCTCCTGCGGCACGCTCGATGCCGGCCCCCTTCAGCACCTCTTCGTCGTCGGCAACGCCCTGCAGGATGGGGCTCTCGTAGTCTGAACGGAAAGCCGCGACGGTTTTCGGGTCCGGATCGATGACGACGAAATCCCGCTGGGTCCTCGCGAGTTCTTCGATGATCCGCCGACCGGTCTCGCCCGCTCCGCAGACGATGAAATGCTCTTTCATGGATGCGACTTGGCGTTGCATGCGTCTCTTCCAGAAGTATTGATTCAGGTCTCCCTCGACGATGTAAGATGTCACCACCGCGACGGTGTACAGCATTATCCCAACACCCACCAGGATCAACAGCAGCGTGTAGGAGCGTAGTGCCAGACTGGCCGTCGTGTCTATCACTTCACCGTAACCGACGGTGGTCACGGTGATGACCGACATGTAGAGACAATCCAGAAACGGCGTTTCCGGGCTCAACAACTTGTAGCCCACTCCGCCCAGGATGTATTCACCCAGAAGGAGTGCGACACCAATCTGGAACCTGCGTTTCACGTGCGTCGATTCTAACCCGGAATGCTTCCGGGAGTAGTCAGTCACCAGTAGTCAGTAGCCAGTTGGGCCCGGCAGTCTCGGTGGTGACGGGTGACGAGTGAGCGGTAGAATGTTGAGAGAGGACAACTGACAACTAACTGACTACCGACTACTGACTACTTATTGTAATGACGACTCCCACTGCCGCCGCTTCCGTTCTCGATCACGGGCTCCAGCCATATTTCGAGGAGTTGGCTCGCTTTGAGAGCACGCCCGAGTGCGAAAGCTCGGCTCTGTACAAACGTCTGAGACCGGATCTGGAACGAGTTCTCGGCAGGATCGAACAGGGGACATTCAGCCGGGTAGAACCGACAACTTCCTACGACGTCGTTCGCGCTACGGCCTGGAACGTGGAACGGGGCATCCAACTCAACGGCATCGTTCGCGCACTGCGCCGCCATCCGGTCCTGAATCGCAGCGATCTTCTGCTCATGACCGAGGTGGATTACGGGATGGCCCGGACCGCGAACCGCCATGTCACCCGCGAAATCGCGGTATCCCTCGGGATGAACTATGTGTTTGCTCCGTGCTATCTGGCGTTGAACAAGGGGGCCGGAGTGGAAGCTGAAGTGGAGGGCGAAAACACTCTGGCGCTGCACGGTAACGCGCTGATGTCGATCCATCCCCTCCACAACCCCCACTCCCTCGCGCTGCCGAACGGCAAGGACAAGATGCGGGGGCGCGAGAAGCGACTGGGCAGCCAGCACGCGATCATCGCGGACGTGGAGCATCCTCTCGGGATGTTCCGGGCCGTGACGCTGCACATGGATGCTCATTCGACCCAGCGACACCGTCACCGGCAGATGTGCCTGTTGCTCGACCATCTGGAATCACTCGATCCGTCGCTCCCCGTTCTTATCGGCGGCGATTGGAACACGACCACACACAACGCGCGTCGAGCCCTGTACTCCATACTCGGGTATGTCCGCAGGGTTCTGATGGGAGTGCGTCATGTCGTGTCCAGCCACTATCCCCACCCGGAGCGCTGGTTCGAGCGCCACCTCTTCCGGGAGATCGAGAGACGCGGGTACAACTACCGTGATCTGAACGTCGACGGTGGTTGCACGCTTCACTATTCGATCGAGGACCTGGCCGCGAACAAGAATATGGGCGAGTGGATACCCGGCTGGTGTTTCTGGTTTATCAACTGGACTTTGGAGAGGGAAGGCGGCCGGTGTTCACTGAAGCTCGACTGGTTTACCGGAAGAGGGATCCGAGTCGATCCCGACGACGGCGACCAAGGGCCTGCGATTCTGTCCCGCGTGGCCGAAGGAGACACTCCGCTGTCGGACCATGATCCCATCGTCCTTGGTTTCGTACCCGAAAGCTGATGTCGAGGCCGCTTCGTTTTGCTGCGAATTGCCTGCCCGGACTCTGCAGTTAGAATGGTCGGGCAACAAGGAGGCTCGATGAAGAGATTCGCGACCGTGACGGCGGTACTGTTTGCCCTGGGGTGTGGCGCCGACTCAGAGCCGGAGGTCGACACCCAGGACGAGGCGGCGTCGCTCTACCAGAACGCCGTCGTCGCCGAGCAGGACGGACAGTTGGGCGAAAGCGAACGAGCTCTGGAGGAGATCCTCGCCGACTATGCGACCGAAACGGTGGCGGGGACCGCCGAGGAGATGCTCGGGCGGATCAGAGAGGATAGCCAGGCTGCGGCTCTCGCCGCCTTACGCCAGATCAATGAGGCACAGGCCAACTTCATGGCGACCCGAAGGCGCTACGCGATCTCGCTCGAGGAACTGGTCGAACAGTTCATGCTTCCGGAAGATCCTTCCCGTCCCGATCTCGGTTACGACATCATCATGCGCGGCAGCCCGAACGCGGATCGGTACTCGACAACGGCCGACCCAACCTCCGGCGTCGGCGAGAAGCGCTCTTACTTTTCCGACGGAAGCGGGGTGATTCGGTGGGCCCTGGGCGAGGTGGCCACCGCCGACAGCCCGGCGCTTGAAGAGGCACCGGAGGCGAACTAGTGGCCTGTAACAGGTCACTAGCCTACGATTCGTCCGGATCGAGATCCAGCGCAGCGGAATTGATGCAGTAACGCAGACCTGTCGGTCGCGGTCCGTCCGGAAACACATGCCCCAGGTGCGCGCCGCAGGCGTCGCACACCACCTCGGTCCGGCGCATGCCGTAGCTGCTGTCCTCTTCGGTTTCGACGTTGCTTTCCTGGCGGATCTGCTGGTTCACCAACCACCGAACAAGGAGATTCGCCCGACACCGGTTCGTAGAAGCTGGGCCAGCCGCTTCCGGAGTCGAACTTCGTTTTCGAACTGAAGAGTTCGTTCCCGCAGCCAACGCACCGGTAGACACCCTCTTCCTTCGAATCGTGGTACTCGCCCGTAAACGGGGGTTCCGTCCCTTTCTCCCTGCAGACGTGGTACTGCTCAGGCGTTAGCTGCTCCCGCCACTCTTCTTCAGACTTGCGAACCTTTTCTGCCATCGCACTCTCCTCGTCTGTAGTTTAGCGCGTCCTCTACAGCGGTGCTCCGGAACCCCGGAATTTTGCTGGTGAGCATGCTCCGTCCGGCGGACCAGGAGCCGGCGGTTCATCGACCGCCGCTATTCCCGGAAGGGGTCAAGGAAAGGCCGACAACCCGCGTGCTTTTGAGATCCTGGAGGATTTTCCTCGGAAATGGGCTGGTATCAACACGATTGCATTTCCCCTGATCGGCGCCGGCGTGGGAGGGAGGAGTGAGGATCACGTTCTCGGATTGCTGCGGCGGACCCTCGGGATCCAGCGTTTCGAGGGAGACGTCGTTATCGTCAGATTCAAGGCTTAGCGAATTCGGTGACGGAGACCGAATTCCCGCGGCCCGGTACGGTTGATCGGCAGGCAGGGGAATTCGGCCTCCGTCACCGAATCTTTCAAGCCACTCTATCGAGGCCGTCTAGCACCTCCGACCGCTCCCCGTGGCTTGTATTGGACTTCCGGGGCGTCATTCACCGATAATCCGCCGCAACTGACCGAAATTCGGCTGCGTTCTCAGGGGCCAGTGAATATTCTGCCCTTGTCACGCCGTCCGACTCGGACGGTGGCGGGGAGATAGACATGACAGACACGAGTAGACATCACCGGTCCCACTCCCACGACCCGTCGCACCTCTGGTTCGGGATCATCGCGATCATAGCAGGCGTCCTGTTTACGCTGGACAACCTGGACATTGTGAACTCGAGGGTGTTCTTCCGCCTGTGGCCGATCCTGTTCATCGTGGTCGGCCTCAACCTTCTGTTCAACAAACAGAAGAGTCGCATCGCCGGTTCCGTCTTCCTTATCGTTGGTTTCCTCCTGCTACTGGCTAACCTGGATTACATCGACTTCAACGTCTTCGATCTACTGCCGCTGCTTCTGGTGCTCCTCGGTGTCCGCGTAATCCAGCGCCACCGGAGTCGTGACGAGTCGACCCCCTCCGACCCCGACGCCCAATCCACGATTACAGCATCGGGTGTCCTCAGCGGTGTCCAACGCACGTGCAGTGCCCAGGACTTCAAGGGAGGACAGTTGACCGCGTTCATGGGAGGGTGCGAGATCGATCTCCGTGACGCTTCGATCGGATCGGAACCGGCCGTCATCGACATTTTTGTGATGTGGGGCGGAGTGGAACTGAAGGTCCCCGAGGACTGGAGGGTATCCACCGAGACCCAGCCGATTCTCGGTGGAGTCGTCGACCGGACCAGGGCGCCCAAGGGCGGAACGGAGAAGAGCCTCATCCTGAAGGGATCTGCCATCATGGGTGGAGTCGAAGTCCGGAACTGATCAGGTTCGATGCATCCGATACTCGCAGATCCGAGGCGGTTGGCGCTGTACCTGTTGGCGTGGATTCCGGTCGGAGCCTTGTTTACGGCTCTGACGTCGCTCACACCGGAGATCCCATGGACGGGTACCGCCCTGGTCTGGGTCCCGATGGCGGGGCTGTACGCGTTTGTGAGTCTCTCGCCATGGCAGTTGTGCCGTGTGTTTCCGTTGAGCACCACGCCGTGGTCGCGTGTGCGAAACGCGATCGATCAGCACGAGCTCTACGTCTTCGACCTCGAGCAGAAGCGGCTCCTGCGCAAAGTGGCGTACGAGGGCCGCCCGCGAACATCTTTGAAAGTCAGCACGGACGGCGAGACAGTCTACGTTCACCACGCCGGCAACACGATCGACTACCACGACGCGGAGACCTTCGCGTTCGAGAAGCGTGTGGAGTTGCCTGGTGATTCGACGGCGCACATCATTGTCGTGCCTTAGGAGAGTAGTCAGTTGTCAGTAGTCAGTAGTCAGTTGGAGGAGAGAGGCCGCTTCAGCGCATGGCTGTTAGCGCTCGCCTTCGCTGTCTTCCTGCCCCAAACAGTTCTGGCACAAAGTTCGAGTGGAACACTCTACACGGCGGTCTGGCCGGGTGAGATCCTGGCATTGGACGAGGCGACCGGAGCCATCAAGCACAAGATTCCGTTCAAGCTCGGCCAGACCATCTTCATGACCCTGTCGCCCGATCGGAAGCGATTCTACGCGAACACCGCGCAGATAGAAGGGATCGAGGTCATCGACATCGAATCCCGGCAGGTCATCAATGCCTTCAGATTGTCGGAAGGAAACCGGAAGGTGCGTGTCATACCCAACTTTGCGCCGCATCCGGACGGTTCCCGCGTCTTTGCCGTCGTCCGTGTCGCCGTTAAGGAGATCGACCGGTACACCCTAGAGGAGCCGCAGTTGGTAACGATCGATCTCGAGGAGCAGAAGATTACGAAGTCGCTTGAGCTGGGACCGGAACATTCGGCCCCTTTCAGAGTCATGCGGGTGTCTCCCGACGGCAAGTACCTTTACTACTTCCTGGGCAATATCCTGGTCATCGACGTCGAGCAACTCGAAATCGTCGACGAAATCGAAATGGACCGGCCGCTCTACCCGGGCGCGGGTGCGGTCGGGTTGGGCCGTGCCTTCGAAGTCTATGATGACGCGGAAACCCTGACGTTCCCGTTCAATTCACCGGACCCGACGACGGATCAGAACATCATGGGCATTGCCCGGTTCAACCTCCTCGACCGCAGCCTGGATGTCTTCGAAACGAACCCCAACCGGGGTGGCGGCAGCTTTGCGGTCTCCCCGGATCGGAAGAGGGCATACATGGTTCGCAACACCGTCGATCAGGACGAGTTCTACGTCTGGGACCTGGAGGGAAAACGATTCCTCAAGAAACAGGAATACGAAGGCCGCCCCCGAACGTCGGTCAAAGTCAGCAGCGACGGGACGAAGCTCCTGCTACACACAGCCGGCAACACGATCGACTACTACGACGCGGAAACCCTGGTGTTCGAGAAACGCGTCGAGCTGCCCGGCGACGCCGGTTTCGAGTTGTTCGTTATTCCTGCGACCCGCGACAACTGACTACCGACAACTGACTACTGACCCCCCATGACCCAACGTATCCTCGAATTCGTCCTTCCCTACTGGAAGCGTCTCGCCCTCGTCCTCATCCTGGGTACCGTCGCAACGCTTTCCGGTCTCGCTCAGCCCTACTTCACCAAGCTCCTGATCGACGACGCGCTGCTCCAGGGCGATTTTAGCCTCCTGGTGTGGATCTCGGTCGCGATGCTGGCCGTGACGGCCTTTTCCTACGCGTTGAACGCGTGGACAGGCTATCGCTACGTCCAGGTTTCGGCGGCCATCCTCTTCGACATGCGGCAGAAGGTGTACCGACACCTGCAGAGGCTCGCCCCCCGGTTCTACGCGAAGAATCGTATGGGGGATGTTGTTTCCCGGCTGAACAACGACGTCGGCGAGATCCAGCGGATCTCTGCCGATACGCTCCTGGCGCTGACGAGCAATGTCCTGTTCCTCGTCGGTGCGGTCGTCATCCTCCTCTATCTCAACGTGGTGTTGTCGCTGATGACGTTCGTGCTGCTGCCGTTCGTCGTGGCCGGGCTGGTGCGTGTGCGTCGAAAGCTGGAAGACGACACCCGGGCCGTCCGCGAACGCAGTGCCGATATCGGCAGCTTCCTCGTCGAGACGTTTCTGGGGATGCGGACCACCGTCCTGATGAACCGGCAGGAGGACGAGGTAGGCCGGTTTGGCGGCTGGAACGATCGTTTCGTCGCGGCGCTTCTCCGGCGGCAGAAGACCTCGATCGTCGCCGGCTGATTCCGTCGATGGGTCTGACCATCGGTGCCCTGCTCGTCTTCGTGATCGGCGGATACCAGGTTATCGGCGGAGGGATGACGTTGGGAGCTTTCGTCGCCTTCATCTCCTACCAGGCCCGGCTCATTGCCCCGATCCAGAACATCCTCACGCTCTACACGAACCTTGCAACGCTGAAGGTGTCGGCCCATCGAGTGTTCGAACTCCTGGATGCAAAGCCGGAAGTGATGGGCGGAGATAAGCATCTAGTTGAGAACATTGAAGCGATCGAATTCCGGGATGTCTCATTCCGCCACGATCGCGAAAGGGTCTTGACGGGAGCCACCTTCACATTGCCGGTGGGTTCGTTCTGCGTGGTCGTCGGGCCAAGCGGAGCCGGGAAATCCTCGATCGCAGATCTGCTCGTACGGCTCTATGACCCGGATGACGGGACCGTTCTGCTCAACGGAGTCGACCTGAGACGCTATCGGCTCTCGGACGTTCGGGAAACTATCGCGCTCGTCGAGCAGGACACCTTCCTGTTCAACGCGACTCTCGAAGACAACGTTCGCTATGGCGGCGGCGGGATCGAGACCGGCTTGACCCAACTGATCGATGTGGGGCTCGACGCCCAGATGGGTGATCGCGGGTTGGCGGTTTCTGGCGGCCAGAAGCAGTGTGTCGGTATCGCGCGTGCGGTCGGCCGCAGGCCTGAAGTCCTCGTCCTGGATGAAGCGACTTCCGCGATGGACGTCGATCTGGAGGAGAAGGTTCTCGCCGCGCTGCAGGAATCGATGGCGGGCCGGACAATTGTCCTGATCACGCACCGGGAATATCTGACTGCGGACCGAATCGTGGTCAGGTCTCAATCGAGCGTAAGTGTAGGTGCGCTCTATGAGCGCACAGCTTGCAAGCCGCCACAATGTGCGGTCATAGACCGCACCTACACCCGCTGGGAGATCTCCAGTGGCCCCTAAAACCATCACTGTCGCCGTCGTCGACAGTGGCATCAACCCCACTCATTCTCACGTGGGTGAGGTGCGCGGCGGTGTTTCGTTCCTGAATGACTCCACTGAACTCGACCCCCCCTGGCTGGACGAACTCGGCCACGGCACCGCGGTGGCCGCTGCCATTCGTGTGCATGCGCCCGATGTCGAACTCTTTGCGGTGCGAGTCTTCGAGAAGAGCTTCGCGACCCGAATCGAGCGGGTTGTTGCGGGGCTGGAGTGGTGTGTCGAGAAGCGGATGGACGTCGTCAACCTCAGCCTGGCGACGCTCAAGGATCTCCACAGAGAAGCCCTCGAAAGCGTCTGCCGGAAGATTCCCATCCTGGTGGCGCCTTATGACTTCCTCGGCGTGCCCGCCTTCCCCGGCAGTTTCCCATCCGCCTTTGGCGTCGCCGGCGACCCGACGCTCGAGGGCGGTGGCCACCGCTTCGAGGCGACCCCGACTCCGCATTTCGTCGCGTCCCCCTCCCCCAGGTCCCTGGAGACCCTTCCGGACGCCCAAAACTTCAGCGGTCCGAGCTTCGCGACGGCCAACGTGGCCGGCCTGATCAGCCGGATGATGATCGAGAGTGGTACCCGCGACCCGGCCATGCTGAGATCCCTTCTGAGCGACCGCTAGTCCGATCTCCGCGCCGGCTCCTCTCAAGAAGAATTTCAATGTTCATGGCGAGGAACAAACACCCGGAACCCACGCGGTCCTCGTCCTCAGCTACGGCAGCTGGGAGAACCGTTTCGGCAGGCAGGATTCGATCATCGGGCGGGAGCTGACCCTGAACGGGCAGGCGTTCACCGTCATCGGCATCGGCCCGGAGGGTTTCCAGGGAACAGAGAGCGCTCCCGCACCGGAATTTTTCGTCCCGACGATGGCCTATGAATATGTCACGCCGCGTCCCGACTGGATATTCGAACGTCGCGCCCTGGTGTTCAATTTGATCGGCCGGCTCCGGCCCGGGGTCACGATAGAGCAGGCCGAGGCCGAGATGAAAACGATCGCCGCGAACCTCGAGCAGGAATACCCGGAGCCGAACGGAGGCCGCTCGGTGGTCCTGCACACACTTTCTCGGATCGATCTCGAGGCCGCGGCAACTATCGCCCTGGCCGTGACCTTGTTGACCGGAATAGCTCTGCTGGTGCTCGCCATCGCGGCGGCCAACGTTGCCAACCTTCTTATGGTTCGTGCCTCGTCCCGACGGCGCGAGATCGCGGTCCGGGTATCCCTGGGAGCCGGGCGGATGCGTCTGGTCCGTCAGCTGTTGACCGAGAGCCTGGTCCTTGCCGGCCTCGGCGGTGTGCTGGGCATCTTCATCGCGGTCTGGGCTCGCGAGCTGCTCTGGTCGCTGGTCCCCCCAAGCCCATTTCCGATCGCACTCGATACCAGCCTGGATTTTCGCGTGCTCGGGTTTGCTCTGCTCATCACGATGGGTGCGGGCCTGTTCTTCGGGCTCATTCCGGCCGTCAAGGCTTCGCGCCCCAACCTGTCGGAAGCCCTCAAGACCGGCCATCAGCGCGACGGCACGATGCGCCGTTGGAGCGTCCGCAATGTGCTCGTGGTGGCGCAGGTTTCTCTGTCGCTGGTCGCCTTGGTCACCGCGGGGTTGATGGTGCGCAGTATCGAGAACGTCTTTGCAGTCGACCCGGGCTTCGACAAGGACAGGTTGCTCGCAGTCACGCTTCCTGCCTCTCGGTCAGAGCTACCGCGACACGAAATCGAGCACGACCCTCCTGGTCCGAACCTCCGGCGATCCGACATCGGTGGCCGCGGATGTTCGCTCGACGATCCGAAGGATCGATCCCAACCTCCCGATCACCAACATCCAGGCGGTCACCGACGTAATCGAGTTTTCGATGTTCAACGCGCAGATCGGCGTATGGCTGGTCTCGGTCTTCGGTCTGCTCGCCCTCGTTCTGGCCGCGGTCGGGGTCTACGGGGTCATTTCCTATGCGGTCAGCCAACGCACGCACGAGATCGGCATCCGGATGGCCCTGGGGGCGCGACCAGGAGACGCGCTGAGCCTCATCGTCCGCCAGGGCATCGTACTGTCCCTGCTCGGGCTGAGTATCGGTCTGGCCCTGTCGGTCGGCGTGACGAGGGTGCTCTCGACGTTCCTGTTCGGCGTCAGCGCGGTCGATCCGCTGGTTTTCGGCGGGATCTCACTGGTCCTGGGGGTCGTAGCGGGTGCCGCGTCCTTCGTGCCGGCCCGTAGAGCAGTCCGGATCGATCCGATGCTCGCTTTGCGCTTCGACTAGTGAAACGTCAGCTTCGTGAGCGTTCCTGGTTGTGACTGTGGACTGTCACGGATCCAGGCGTTGACGCCAGCCATCCCGATACCGTCGCGACTGGGCTGCTGCAGAGGATCGAAGGTACGTACCGGCGGGTATACCTGGAGAGTCGGGCTGTTCTCTCCAGCCAGACCTCGCGCCGGAGACTCCATCGCAATCCGAACTCCCGCCGAAGACGTTCCGGTAGTAAACCAATTCCAACCGTACTTCCCAGATACAACAGAGTGCCGGTAACGGATGGCGAAAAGAGCGCATCGGCTATTTCCCGGGCGCTATCGCTTACTGTGATCACATCGCCTTCCAGCATACTGTTCACGTACGACTGAAAATCGTGATACGTAACCGGAACGATGCGCTCCGGTATCCCGAACAGTTTCGCCGACAGAACGAATCCGTCGTAGTATTCTTCACGCTCACCGTTTGACAGCGGTGAAACAAACGTATCGTAGACCACCAGCGTCGAGTCCATTATCGTGGCGAGCACCCATAGCTTCAGTTCGGGATCATTCGCGTCGTACGGCGTTCCAGCCCGAAACACTCCGGCGCGCGATTGCAGGACGCCGTGGACCTTCTGGTGTTTCTGATTGATGGATCTCACGGCTCGGAGGGCAAAGTCCCGACTTCCGAACGTGATAGCCGTCGCGGCCAGGGAAGTCCGATAGAGACGAGCCAGGCGATGCTCCCGAAATCGGCTGTGGTTGGCTACACCGGCCGCAATCAACGGATGGGCGATCTGCATCAAAATCGCACGAGGACCCGCCAGGGCGCTGGCGAATTCACGGTTGACCCGCCAGAAGACCGAAGCGGGAGAGAAGAGCGGCCGACTCATGCCTTATATTAGCCAAAAAACTGGCTAAAAAGACGTAAGATATTTGGTTTAAAGCGCTGTCCATTGACGAGAGGAGGGACGATGAAGTTCTTAACCGTGACATTCCTGACCGCTTTCTTGCTCGCGCTGCCCGGTTGCGGGGCGCCGCCTTCGGAACAACCTGAGGAGGCTGCGGCGTCATCGGGCGACACGCTGCCGGTGGCCTTTGTCGGAGTCAACGTGGTTCCCATGGACTCCGAGCAGGTTTTGAACGAACAGACCGTGGTGATCCAGGGCAGCCGCATCGCCGCGATCGGCCCGGCCGGAGAGGTCGAGGTGCCTGATGGCGCGGTCCTGGTCGACGGTACCGGCAAGTATCTGATGCCCGGTCTTGCGGAGATGCACGGTCATATCCCCCCGCCGAATCAACCGGCGGAGTTTACCGAAGCCGTACTCTTCATGTTCGTCGCCAACGGCGTCACGACGGTTCGGGGCATGCTGGGTGCAGAGGGACAGCTGGATTTGCGGGACCGCTCGAATCGCGGTGAACTCGTCGCACCCAACCTCTACCTGGCCGGGCCCAGCTTCAACGACAACTCGATCGGCTCCCCGGAAGAAGCTGTCGAGAAGGTTCGAGCGCAAAAGGCCGAAGGGTGGGACCTGCTGAAGATCCACCCGGGTTTGACCATGGAAGAATACGACGCGATGGCCGATACGGCACGGGAAGAAGCGATCCGTTTCGGCGGACACGTTCCTGCCGAAGTTGGCCTGGCTCACGCGATCGAAATGGGGCAGGAGACGTTCGATCATCTCGACGGTTACGTCGAGTACCTCGATGGAGACAGCGGGCCGGTCGACGACCAGAAACTTGCCGACATTGTCCAGAAAACCAAGGATGCGGGAGCGTGGGTCGTTCCGACGATGGCGCTCTGGGAGACGCTGATGGGCACGAGTGCCCTGGAAGCCCTGACGAGCTTCCCCGAGTTGAAGTTCATGCCGCCCGACCAGGTAGGCCGGTGGAGGGAACAGCACGAGTCGCGCCTGTCGGCTGACGGTTTCGATGCAGCCCGCGCCCGACAGATCATCGACAGTCGGATGCGCATCCTCAAAGCGCTTCATGATGGCGGTGTTCCCATCCTGATGGGAACCGATGCCCCCCAGCAATTCAGCGTCCCCGGGTTCTCTATTCACAGGGAGCTTCAAGTGATGGCCGCTGCCGGGATGTCGCCCTTCGAGATCATCAAGTCCGGCAGCGTCAACGTTGGAGAGTACTTCAAGGACCACCACGATTTCGGTACGGTCGAAGTCGGGAAACGCGCCGACCTGTTGCTGGTAAATGCGAATCCGCTGGAAGACGTCGCCAACGTCGCCGATCGCTCCGGCGTGATGGTGCGTGGCGCCTGGCTGCCGGAGGATCGCATCAAGGAACGTCTGGCGGAGATCGCCGCATCCAATAATTAGCTTGAGAAACATGCATTACCGTAATCGTTTTGTGGGCGGTAACCTCCGTCTTGCCGCAGTGTTGCTGCTGCTTACCCTCGTCCTGACCTCCTGTGGAGACACCGGTCCGGCGACCGAAACCGAGATCCTGTGGGACACCTGGGGGGTCCCTCACATCTACGCCCAGACCTGGGAGGGCTTGTTCCACGCATTCGGCTGGGCTCAGATGCGCAGTCACGGGGACCTGATACTCAAGCTCTACGGCGAGGCTCGCGGTCGCGCAGCCGAGTACTGGGGAGAGGACCACCTCGAATCCGATCGATACATTCGGAGGATGGGTGTTCCCGGCCGGTCGGAAGAGTGGTTGGGGGTCCAGAACCCTGGCATCCGTGCCTACCTCGAAGCATTTGCAGCCGGGATGAACGAGTATGCCGAGGAGCACCCGGACCTGATCGCCGACGAGATGGAGGTTGTCTTGCCCGTCGTGCCATCGGACGTCCTCGCGCACCTTCAGCGGGTCTTCCACCTGCGGTTCGTCGGCGGAACAATACAACCGGCTCTCGGCCGCCTCGGAGCACTGGGTTCGAATGGTTGGGCGATCGGTAGCCAACGGTCCGAAAGCGAGAACGCCATGCTGCTGGCGAATCCTCACCTGCCGTGGTCGGACTTTTTCCTGTTTTACGAGGCACAGCTTGTCGCGCCGGACCTCGACGCATACGGTGCCACTCTGGTCGGGCTCCCCATACTCGGAATCGCCTTCAACGACTACCTGGGATGGACGCACACCGTCAGCACAATGGACGGAGCCGATCTTTACGAGGTTTTTCTCGACGGAGAAGGTTACTTCTGGCCGCCGGTGGGTTTCGGCCCGGACTACGTTCGGGAATTCGATTCGCGGGATGAGACGCTGCGAGTCAAGCAGGCGGACGGCTCCCTGCGGGACGAAGTCCTGACCATTCGCAGTACCGATCACGGGCCCGTCGTCGGCGTGCGTGAAGACAGCGTTCTGGTAGCGCGGATAGTCGGGTTGGATCAGCCCCATATGGTCGAACAGTACTGGGACATGATGCGGGCCACGAACATTGACGACTTTGAAGAGAGTGTCAGCCGGCTCCAGAACCCCGCTTTCAATGTCCTCTACGCGGACCGGGACGGTCACATCATGTACTTGTTCGGGGGGCGTCAACCGGTTCGGGCGGAGGACCTTGTCTGGGAATACTCGCAGGGAATACTGCCCGGTAATCATCCGATCAACATCTGGGATCAGACGCACGCCTACAGGGAACTGCCTCGCCTTCTCGATCCGGCGAGCGGCTGGGTCCAGAATGCCAACGACCCGCCGTGGACCTCGACACTGCCGATGCAACTCGACCCGAAAGACTTTCCAGACTACATGGCGCCTCGCGGCATGAGTTTCCGCGCCCAGCGGTCTGCCAGGATGCTCGAAGAGGATGAGTCGATCAGTTTCGATGAAATGATCGAGTACAAACACTCCACACGGATGGAGTTGGCAGACCGGATTCTCGACGACTTGATTCCGGCCGCTCGCCGTCGTGGCAGAGGGGCTCGCGCCGCCGCCGAGGTGTTGGATGCGTGGGATCGGGAGGCGAACGCGGACAGTCGAGGCGCCGTCCTGTTCCAGGCGTGGGTCACGGAAGTCGGCCTGGACTCGGGAATCTTCGAAACCTCGTGGGATGAAGAGAATCCACGGACGACACCCGATGGTTTGCGCGACCCCCGTGCCGCCGCTGCCGCACTGGAAACCGCGGCCGGCAAAGTCGAGGAAGACTACGGTGCACTCGACGTCGCGTGGGGAGACGTCTATCGTTTGCGGTACGCCGGCAAAGACCTTCCCGCCAACGGCGCCCCCGGCGATCTTGGCGTTTTTCGCGTTCTCGAGTTCGATCCGGATGGGGAGCTTTACCGCGCAACGTATGGAGACAGCTACGTCGCTGCAATCGAGTTCTCCGATCCCGTTCAGGCCCGGGTCCTTCTCAGCTACGGAAACGCGAGCCAACCCCATTCGCCGCATCGCGGCGACCAATTGGAACTGTTTGCCAACAAGCAATTGCGCCAGGCGTGGCGAAGTCGAGCCGAAACGGAGAGCAACCTGGAGAGTTCCGAGACCCTGCAGTTCCGGCTCCCGCGGCGCTGAATCAAATGTAGGTGCGGTCTATGACCGCACATGTTTGGCTCGAACAGTGTGCGGTCATAGACCGCACCTACACGATCATCCGCCGTTGTCGATCTGCTTCAGCAGTTCTTCGACGGCTTTGTCCAGTTGGGAATCCCGACCCGTGAAACTCTCGCCGATCGGCCGCTTTACCTCGATGTCGACGCCTCGGGGATTCATCTCCATGACCGTACCGTCGTTGGTCGTCACACGCCATCCGGGTACCCGGAAGCTGGAGCCGTCGATCAGCCTCCTGCCGCTGGTGTAGATGATCCAGCCAGCCGTCGGCTCGCCCACGACCTTGCCGAGGTTGAGCGTGCGGTAGCCTTCAGTGAAGTCTTCGGCGTCGGAGAGCGACTGCTGATTGGTGACGAGTATGGTCGGAGATTCCAGCGCGCGCTGTCCCAGGATCGATCGCGCAGGTGTCGCGGGCTGACCCCTCGGTGTCAAGGTCAGGTACCCACGCCTGGAGAACACGTCGATCGCATACACGTTGACGAACCCGCCGCTGTTTTCGCGAATATCGATGACGACGCCCTCCCGTGAGTGGTTTTCGGCATCGAGATCCACATGCAGCCGGTTCAGGGCGCCTGCCGACATGTTGAGCATGTGCACGTAGCCCAACCGCCCGTCGCTGATGCGATTGACGTAGGCGCGATTGTCTTCCACCCACCGCCGGTACTTCAGACCTTTTACCGTGTTCGTGTTGCTGGGCCGGATGGTGACGACGCGAGACTCCGCGCCGGCAGCGTCCTCGCCGAGCGTCAACTCGACCCGGCGGTTGATTTTGTGATCGAGCAGCTGATCCAGGTTGCTCCGAGCATCGAGGGACACGCCGTCGACCGCCAGCAGATAGTCGCCGACCTGAATCTCTGCCTGCAGAGCCGCCGGTCCGAGCGGCAGGATTTCGGTGATCTTCAGGTTGCCGGACCCGTCGTACTCTCGGCGGTCGAACGCCAGGCCTAAACGACCCACCGACGGGCTGTTCGAGCCGGGTGGGCGACCCACGCCGAGGTGCGACGCGTTCAGTTCACCCACCATCAGGGACAGGATCCTCCGCATTTCGTCGGGCGACCCGGCGCCTCGTATCCGGGCGCCGTACTCGTCTCGGATGGCCTCCCAGTCGACGCCGTTGAAGTCCGGATCGAAAAAGCCGTCTCGGAGCATTGACCATCCTTCTTTGAACACCTCGAGTTTTTCCACGGCAAAATCGACGTCCATCTCTGCCGTGACGTCCAGGCGTTTCGCGTCCCGGCCTTCGACGGAGATGCTGTTGATGCGGCCCTGCTGAAGGAAGAAGATTTCCTTGCTGTCGGGAGAAAACTGGGCGCCACTCTTGGACCCTCCGGTCGAAGTCAGCTGACGGGCAACCCGGCGTTCGCTGCTCAGCTCGTCGAGCGAGTACAGGTAGAGGTTCTGGGAGCCTTCGGCGCTCGCGATCATCAGCAGCCATTGTCCATCCGGGCTGATCACCTGATACCCGGCGGCGACGCCGATCGGCACCAGGCTCAGGCGTTCCCGAATGTCATCGAAGACGATTTCCACGGGAGTCTCCGAAGGCTCCTCTTCCTCGTCTTCGGCCGTCTCTTCCTCATCCGGATCCTCGGGTTCATCCGACGGGGGCACTTCTTCGAAGAGTTCGCGGAACTGGTCCTCCCTGAACTCGGGGGTGCGTAATACGAGGTCGACGCGTGCGATCTGTCCCGGTTCGGTCCGCTGAGCCGTGTCGAACAGGATGAACTCACCGTCCGGACTCCACGAGAGGGTGCCTCCATATGTGTTGGCCAGGAAACTGACGGGCCGGGCAGGACCTCCGTCTCTCGGAACGACGTGGATGTTGCGGAAAGACTTGTCGTCGATCGGGGCGAACGCGAGCCATTGGCTGTCGGGTGACCACCCATATTGTCGATTGGATGGGAAACGCCGGAAGGTGCCCGACGCCAGCAGCCTTTCTTCCCCGTTGTCCAGTTCGATTGCCCGCAGTTCACGATCGGCGCGCTGGAAGGCAATCATCTCGCCGTCGGGCGAGAAGACGGGCGCGTAGTCATCTTCGCTATCGCTCGTGAGCCGCATTTCTGCATCATCGGCAAAACTGTAGGTGAACACGTCGAGCGACTCGTTTCGAGAGGACACGTAGGCGAGACCCTGGCTGTCGGGTGACCAGGTGACCCACGACTCCCGCTGGGGAGTTCGGGTCACCCGCGTTGCCACACCCCCGTCCGCGGCAGAGGCTGCGAAGACCTCGCCGTGAACGACGAAGGCGACCTTCTTGCCGTCGGGCGAGAGTGCCAGTTCCTGGAACTCGTCGGAGTACGTCCGGTGCTCCACGCCGGGAACGGCGGCCACGCCTCGCCGCGTGATCGGAACGGGGTTCGCCGCCCCGGAACGCGTATCGAGTTTCCAGACCGCAAAATCGCGCTCGAATACGATGACGCTTCCATCGTATGAAATCGTGGGCCAGAGAACACGGCCGTCATCGAAATCCGTTACCTGCCGGCCCTCCCGTCCCGGCACCTGGGTCCAGATATTTTCCGAACCGGTCCGGTCCGACACGTAGAAGAGCCGGTCGCCCGCGGGGTTCCACATCGGCCACAGGTCTTTCGCACCGCCGTTCGTCACGGCTTCGTAGCTGGGAGTCGGGCCGTCGCTCATCAGCCAGATCTCGGATTCGTCGATGTGGCTGTGTCCGTTGCGCCACCACTGGCCCGAAACGATGCCACGAGCCGTAAAAGCCAGCGTCGATCCATCCGGCGAGGGCGCGGAAAAGTACTCGTTCGTGTATCGGTCCGCCGTGACCGGCATCGGCGTACCACCGCCCGAACGGATGCGAAACACGTCGTTCCGCGACGATATGTCCTGGTTCGTCGAGCTGAAGTAGATCCATTGGCCGTCCCGGGACCAGCCATCGAGCTGGTCGTTGCCGTCGGCGAAGGTCAGTCGCTGGACCTCCCCGGTGTCCAGCGTGAGCACATAGATGTCTCCGCCGCCCGTCCGCCTCGACACGAAGGCCAGTCGAGTTCCGTCGGGAGAGTAGATCGGTCGCGATTCCGTCGCTGGATGGGAGACCAGCAGGTGTCCGATGCCGCCATCCGCGGGGACGATCCATACGTCCCCGGCGGACACGAACGCGATCTCCCCCAGGTCCGGAGAGATAGCCGGATCGCTGAAGTAGTGTGGTGCCGATCCGCTCGATCCGGACTGAGCCGGCATCGATGCGACCGAAAACGGCAGCATGATCGCAGCGCAGACGGCGATTCGCCTCCAATGGGTCTTGAACGAGACGTTCATGGCGTCCTCCCGGGGTCGTGGCAGGGTTAAGGCAGTCGAGGAACGTGCCGAATCTTATCCCGAAGGGTTGGGTGATTACAAACCTGCGAACCTCGACCGGTCCGAGAGCGGCGGTTCGGTGCTACTTCCGCTTGACGCTCCGCCCCAAAGCCATCAGGAAGATCGCGCTCTTGCCGGCAGCGTGGGGCGAGAAGAACTCCGTCACCTCGTCATCGTAGAAGGTGAGACCTGTCGCCCCGAGTCGCTGCGCATAAGCGGCAAGGTAGAGCTTCCCTCCGATGATTCCTGCCTCCAGTTGGGTGGCTCGATAGCCGCGGTTTCCGAACCGTTCGAGGATGGTGCGCAAATCTGCGAGGAAGAAGAGAGCGACGCTGGCGTCTCCCGGTAATGCCTGGTCCAGCCCGAGGTGTGCGGCGGTTCCGCGAAAATCCCCCTCCTTGAGGCACTCGAGTTCCTGATTGATGCGTCTGTAGAAGTACGCACCCGGCTTGATGCCGTCAACAGCGTTGACGATCAGGTAAAGATCGTTCAACTGGCTGCCAGGGGGTAGGAGGAAGTCGGCAGATATTCCCCGCGTCGCCCGGTCGAGCATGGTCGAAAGTTGCTCCAGCGCGATCGGCTCCCGCGAGAACTGCCGTGTCGAGCCGCGCCGCAGGATGACGCTCTCGATCGCGTCCGTCGCCAGTCCGTCGTCTCCCTGTGGCGTCAGTTTGACTATTGCTCCCGAAGCCGGATCCTCGAGTGCGGCGGCCAGGGACCCCTTCCATTCCGTGACTTCCTTTGTCGAGGTCAGCGACGATGCTTCGTGCAGCCGGTTCATCGCCGGGTAGCGCACTTCGGTCGGAGACAAGGGAACCGTCGCCAGGTTCAGCGCGGGGAGTTGTTCCTGAGGCTCGGGAGCAGGTTCGTCGGCGACACCCAGGGAGACCAGCGAGAACGCGACTTCACGCTCGGTGTCGAGGTCGAGCACGCGGTTGACCTCCTCGTCGACGAATCCGGAATACACCCGGGCCGGTACACCCATCGCCGCTGAGACGGCGAGCATGTTGGCCAGGATCGTGCCGTTGTCCCAGCCGAAGTGCCGGTACGTTCGGGACTCGTATTTCCAGGCATTGCGCCAGTAGGTTCCAGTGCAGACGATAACGACGGGTGCGTGGACCATGGTCTCGTCGGCAGCAGTTGCGGCGGCGATGCACCCTCGGTGATCGCCGTCGCGCAGTTTCCGAAGACCGAAGTCGCTCGCACCGAACTGGTAGACGCCGGCATCGAGATCGGGCAGATCCCGGCAGACGACGTACAGCTCGATTTCATAGAGCGCTCCGGTGCACGATGCGGCGCGGAAATACAGTTCCGTGCCCGGGTAGTCGGCCTTCTTGATGATTCCTGCTGAAAAGTAGAGAAGCTGGGCCAGGTCTTCAAGCGTGGGCGTCGAGGCGGTAAGCTCGGTTGAAGGGGAGCCGGAGACAGCCAGCAAAGCCGGTACCTCGGTCCTCTGTATCTTCTTCTCGAAGAGCGCCGGCTTGAGCGTCGGATAGATCTTGAATGGGATCGGCTGGTTCGGCCAATCCAGGGTGTGGCCACTGCTCTGAACGCTCCACGCCGAGTGTTTCGTCCGTTCGTGGTACTCCAGGCTCGCTTCCAGGTCACGGTTCGTCATACTTCCGGACTCCGCTCGGTCGCGGGTTCACCGCTCTCATCGCGGATGATTCCCGACCCATCGGTGTAGAAATGTCTCTTCGTCTCGGGGTTCATGATCGGGATAGCCTCGATCGAGTAGCCGAACCTCCCCGATTCGACAACGAAGCGGTATCGGTAGCCCGTTACCGTGACCGAGCCCAATACCGGCTCGGCCAGGTTGGCCGCGATCAACTCCTGGATCGAGAAGGCGTACCTGCCGTTCGTTCCGAAGAACACTCCCTGTCCGGCGTGAATCGTACCGAGGGCTTCGATCGCAGACTCCTCGAGTTCGTTCTGATAGTCCCGAAGCGTTTCTATGGCTTTCGTTGCAATGACTGTGTCGGAGTAGTCGTTCTCGATACGTGTCAGCAAATGCTCGGCTTCGAGAGGTTCCCTGTTTTCCACGGCGTCCATCGCTGCCCGGTAAAGGATTCTGGACTGTTCTTCCGGATCGCCGCAGCCTGCGGCCAACAGTGTGAGTATCAGAAGAAGCTTCCGCATGAGTCCGTCGGGAACAATGGACTAAGATAACAGGTTCTGGTGGTTTCCAGGTCGCCAGGCCCGTGTAGGTGCGGTCTATGACCGCACAACCTCCGAACCGAAACACGTGCGGTCATAGACCGCCCCTACACCTGCTGTAGCATCCGCCCGGCGATTTCCTTAACGATTTTCGCCGCGACAACAGAGGTCAGGTTCTGGAAATCCTTCTGTGGGTTGACCTCCACGATGTCCGCACCAACCAACTTTCCTTCGAGACGCTGGATCGTATCGATCACCTGCCTCGGCGAAAGGCCTCCCGGTTCGGGGTGGGAGACCCCGGGCGCGTACGCCGGGTCCAGACCGTCGATGTCGACCGAGACGTAGACGGGTGAATCGAAACCCAAACTGAGGTCATCCTTCAGTGCGCGCATCTCGATCATTTCGACGCCGAACCGTTCCGCCTGCGCCCGCTGATGGCCCGTCGCCGTTCGTATGCCGACCTGCACCAATCGATCCGCCAGGTTGTTCTCCATGATCCGCGCGAACGGGGAGGCGTGCGAGTGCGGATTGTCCCCGAAGTTGTCATAGAGGTCGGGGTGGGCGTCGAAGTGAAGGATACTCAACTTGTCGTACCTGGCTCGGAACGCCTTCACGATGGGATACGTGATCGCGTGGTCCCCGCCGAGGCAGATCGGAGGCAGTTCATGATCGAGTAGAACCTCGATCGCGTCCTGGACGGCGGCCCAGGCATCGGGAAGCCCGACCATCTCCAGGTCGCCCGCGTCGAAGAACACGTCCGCGCCCAGGTCGACGCCGGTCTCCGTCCACATGTTGAAGGCGTCGGAAAAGAGCTGTTCCCGGATCGCCGGAGGGGCTTCAGCCGGTCCACGGAAGAAAGAGGAGTTCGAATCGTCGGGGACGCCGATGAGGGCGAGCTTGCGTGGTTCTAACTTCTCGAGTACGGCTTTGAGTGTCTTGACGGTCATGGCTGAGCTGGAGTTTGCTTCTCTTGGTCGGTACAGGGTTCCGAGGCCGCCGCCGACTTTTTCGCTGTTAATGCTGCATCAAGCTTGTTATCAATTTACCATCGCAACTATGACAAACAAGGACGGCCCCGACGAAGCCAAAAAGACGAAACCCTCTCGAAAGCCGAAGATTGTGGCCGCGGCGGCGGTTGTTTTGACTTTCCTCGTGTGGTTGTTCTTTTACCTGATGTATCCGGACGTCCCGTTGAGCAAGACGGCCACTGGCGTCGTCCTCGTCGTCATGTTCGGTCTGGTGCAGATCGTGCTCTGGATTATCGAGTCCGTTGTGTTGAAGAAACGAGGCATTGATGTTGGAGGTTAGGCCGAGGTCGGTTTTGCGACTGCGGATTTATCGTGTAGCACTCGGAGTGACCGTAGGTTTGTGGGTGGCGTTTGCCCCGGCCGGCTGCGCTCCCATGGAGGACACGACCGCGGTTCCACCCGACCGCACCGCTCCGGATGACCCCGTCCGCATTCGCGAGACAGCCCGGGCGTTCCTGGTCGGTACGGATTCCGAGGAGCCGGGCTTCGGCCTCTACAGCTACCTGCTGTTCGGTTCGCCCCCGAGCCCCTCGTCCCGCGACCGCTACATTGCAGCGATCGAGTCCTACCTGGATTTCACCCCGCCGATCGGGGAAGTCACCGACTACTATGAACCCGCTGAGCTGAACATCAACTACCTGCCCATCACCGCGCCAAATGACAGCGAGGATCCCCAACCCAATGAGGGCGACGATCCCGAGCAGCTTCTCGAGCAGTACAACTACGTCCGCTCGCGCGTGATCCTCGATGCCATCGAGGACGAAGGGGCCCAGAGGGATGGTCCCTACATCGTTTCCCACCGATCACCCCTGACCGAAGCGCCGGTCGTCGGCGAGTACCTTTACCAGGATCTGTCGACAGTACCCGCCAACTTGGTGCGCCTCTGGTTCAAGGAGTTTCTCGAGCAGGTCGAGCAGGAGAACTTTGCCGAGGAGCGAGCCCTCGAGAACTTCTCTCTGGAATTCCGGACGAACCTCGAACTCGTTGCAGTGTTCGCACAGACCCTTCCCGATGGACTTCTGTCGTCCCTCATCCGATGGGTTTCGGGGTAGCCGCGACCGGTCGTGCCAGCACCTCGGCTGCACTTCCGCAGCGACTCGAGATCAAAGTGTAGTTCTCCTCGTAATCCTGGTCGATCTCCGGACCCTCCCCGTTGACGTGCATCAGTTCATGCAGGAACGCCGTGTCCCGACCGAGGGCGATCCGCAGGAAGTTGTCGTTCAGGAAAGATCACACCCCGGAGCGTGGACGATCCATCCACGGGGTACGCCCGCCCGTAAACGCCCGACTCGTCGGATGCCAACCTTTCGACCCCGAGGTCGACGATCACCTTCCAGATGCTGCCGGGAAACATCTCCGGTCGGTCGGGCAGGTTTGAAGCCCCCGGATTCACGTAGTTCACCGACGTCTTCGACAACAGATCGAACGCATTTGATCGTCCACCGAATAAATCCGCACATCCGCCGAAAGCCGTGCACGTATGCTGGTGAGCAACGAGTTCACCATCGAGTCGTCGTCGAAGCGGCCGTAGCCGCCGGGCGCGACAATGGTCGGGTCGACCTCTGGCTGGAGTGGATCGCCTTCCAGTGATTGGGCGCGAGCTGCAAGGTTCGCCGTCATAAAGGAACACCAAAAAGGAGCTCTCCGTCTGGCGGAACCCTTGCTTTTTAACCGACCAGCGATGGATCGCTGAGCGGCTCAAAAGGGGCTCGTCAAAAAGCCTGCCCTGGATCGGAACTGACTCCGCTTTCGCCGCCCCTGGCTGACGAATCGGCGTCCGGCGCATCGCGCCGGCGCCGGTTCTCGGAAGCGGAGGTTCCATGCTAATCCGTTACGGCGTTCTCCTGTCGGTCGCGACTCTGGTGCTATGGCTGTAAGTGGCTACATAGTAAAGATTTGGTGGATTTGTTGACTCGGGCAGAACCCACGTCTCAGGCGGTTTCAGTCGTGGATTCATATCAGCCCTGATAGAGCGCATATCGCCCCCGCTTGAAATCAGGCGAAGCCGACGGTGATCCGGCTCGATCAGGCTTTTGATTTCGTTTTGGAACGCCCCGTGATAAGAAGCGGGTCAGGGAAGGAGAAACGCAGCATGCGACCACGACTGATGGCGATCGCGGGCCCTCTCGAAGGCCAGTTGATCGAGCTGACGGAATCCGAAACGACGCTTGGCCGGGACGTTGCCACCGGGATTCGATTAGAGGACGACCTGGTATCCAGGCGTCACTTTAAGATCTCGAAGTCGGACGACGGTTTCGTGATTCGCGACCTCGACAGCCGCAACGAGACCTTCGTCAACGGTGTGCCGGTACGGGAACACTCGCTTCAGCACGGCGACCGAATCCAGGCCGGGTACTCCCTTTTCTTCTTCTTCGTGAACGAAGGTCAAGAGATCCCGTCGGACACTACGGAGCTCGAGACTGCACTGGATTCCGACACGGAGAACACCCGATCTGTGACGCACCTGTCCGTTGAGGACTCCCGGTACCTGAAACCCGCGAGCGGAGCCGAAGTCGATACGGTTTCGAACGAGCGTCGCGAAACTCGGGATGACCGGACGATTCGTGGGCTCGAGGTCCTGATCGACATCAGTCGCGATGTCGGTATGGTCCGCAACCTGGGAGATCTTCAGGAGCGGCTTCTGGCGTCACTCTTTGAGGCTTTTCCGGCCGAGCGGGCTGCCATCCTACTGGATCCGATCGGAGACCCGGACGAGGCGAGATTCTCGTCCCATGTGTCGGCGGGCCGGGTACGAGGGATCGGATTTCATCGTGAGCCGTACGATCCTCCAGAAGGTGCTGTCGACCAGGAAAGCGGTCCTGAGCAACGACATCCCTCAGGACGTTGAGTTCGCATCGGCCGAGAGCCTCAAGCTCGGTCGCGTGCATTCGCTGTTGTGTGCGCCGATTCGGTACCAATCGGACCTTCGTGGGGTTCTCTACCTGGACACGACAAAACCGGCTGACGCTTTCGACGACGACGATCTCGAGCTCCTTGCCGGCGTTGCCGGCATTATCGGAGCTCCTCTGGAGAATGCGAGGAACAGGGAGCGATTGACGGAGGAGAACCAACGGTTTCTCGACGAGGCACTGCTGCACGACATCGTCGGTGACAGCACCGCCGTGCGGACCCTTCTCGAAAGAATTGCGAAGTGCGCAGCAAGCGATCGCAGCGTCCTGATAGAGGGTGGGAGCGGCACCGGAAAGGAACTGGTCGCGCGTGCGATCCGCAGGAGTGGCAAGCGTGCCGAAAAGCCATTCGTCGCGATCAACTGTGCCGCGCTCGTCGATACCCTGGTCGAAACAGAGCTATTCGGGACCGTCAAGGGCGCCTTCACCGGAGCGGTGGACCGGATCGGGAAACTTCAGTACGCGAACGGTGGAACCGTCTTCTTGGACGAGATCGGAGAGATGAAACTGGAACTCCAGGCCAAGCTCCTTCGGTTTCTCGAAGAGAAACAGTTCGAGCGAGTAGGTGGCCACGGTCCCATCTCAGTCGATGTCCGGATCGTTGCCGCGACAAACATCGACTTGAAGAAGGCGATCGAGGAAGGCCGGTTTCGCGAGGATCTGTATTACCGCCTGAGCGTGCTGACACTGACGGTCCCCGCCTTGAAAGAGCGCCGAGAAGACATCGGAATCCTTGCAAGCCACTTTTTGAAGGAGGCTTCCAAGGACTGCGGCCGCCAGATCCTCGGGATTTCGCAAGAGGCGCGGGCCTGCCTGGCTCACTACGACTGGCCCGGCAACATCCGTCAGTTGAAGCACGCCATCGAGCACGCCGTCGACATGGGCTCGGCCGAGCTGATCATGCCGGAAGATTTGCCCGCCGAAATCGCCCGGGGCTTGGCCGGCGAGGGCGCTACACCTCAGGGACTGCAGCAGAGATTGCGGGAGGCCGAGAGACAGATCGTGATGGATGCGATCCGATCCACCAACGGCAGCATCACGGAGGCGGCGAAGGTGCTCCGGATTCACCCGAACAACCTGCACCGGGTGATCGGACGCCTAGACCTCCGCGAGGCCGTCGATGAGTTCAAACGTGGGGCCTCGGCCTGAGACCGCGCCGCTTGTGCACACCGTGGTCGGCCCCATTGCCGAAGACACCTCCCCGTCGCCACCTTCCCACTCGGAGTAACGGCTTGATATCAGACCCGTAGTTATAGCATCCTGCCGTTACCCATCGTTTGTTAAGAGTGCGCGGAACCTGGATAGGACGCCCCGAGTACAACGGCTCAAGGAATGGCGGCCGGCCGCAGCCGGTTATTCGATAGGCAAGGGTAGCGTGCACGACATGCTTGTGTTCCTCAGGCCAAACTTTGGCACGCCTCAGGCCAAGTTTTCGCATGCACGCCTTCCTGGCGAGATCCGGCTAAATCGGGCCCTAACAGAGATCCTGAGAGGAGACCCAGTGTGGACGAGACCTCGTCCGCTGTGAGTTCTCGTCCCGACGGTAACGGAGTGAGACGATGCCAACGACGCCCAGTGAAGGCTTTTCCGGAACGTTCAATTTGGATTCCAAGATTCTGCCTCCCGACAGTTCGGGGTCCGTCACAATCGGTGCGGAAACGGCCGCCGACGTCCTCGAAGCAATCCTCAAGAACAAGCCGTTCCCCGACCGACAGATCGATCTGGCCGGCGTCGCGGTGCACGCCGAGGCCGGGCGCGACATCAAGTTCAATGCGGGCAAGGGGGCTGTCAGGTTCGGAGGAACCGTCGAAGCGCGCACCCGGATGGGGATCTTCGGTGAAGGGACAGCGGTTCTGAAGGAATTGGACCTGGAAGACGCCGGCAAGATCAACCTCGAACTCGCCGACCAGGATGGAGTGCGCTACCTGCTCTTGCTTGCCGGATACGGAGTCGAAGGAAAAGTGAACGGGTCGCACCCGATAGGCGTCCTGGGATCGGTTACGTTTGGAGGATCGGGCCAACGGTCGCGTCTGTACGCTGTTGTCCATCGATTTGCTGCCGACGATCCCGCACGGGATGCCATAGAGAACACCGTGAAGAGCTGGCGGCTGCCTCGCCATGTCGATGATCCGGACGACCTGCGGCCGGGGACGATGTTGGTCGGCGAAGTAGAGGGTTCCCTCGCCCTGAACCTCGGCGCCCAGCTGGGCTTCGACTTTAACTTCGTCCGGCAGACCGAAGCATTCGGTTTGACCGGTGACGTAGGTCTGAAGCTTGAGACCGGCGTGAGAGTTGCGCTCGGTTTTGAGGCCAGCGGCCGCTACCTGGTGGTCCTGGATCGCGAATCGATGGGATCCAATACAGCCATCGTGAGGTTGCAGCTCTACAAACTTTCCAAGAAGGGCTGGAGCTTCGGCCTCAACCTATCGGCGCACGCGCAGGGCGACGTCGGCATCGCACCCGAAAGAGTGGACGACCTGGTCAAGGCAGTCTTCGGAGTCCACGGTCAACAGATCGTGGAGAACCTCCAGGCGATCGAAAAGTGGACTGATCCCAACACGGATCTTTCTGACAAGGTTGCGGGCCTGACGGGCGACACCGCGCTGGAGTTGCTGCACCACACCACCGGTATCGATCCGAAAGCGGAGTTTGATAGGGCCAAAGCCGTGTTCACGAAAGCGATAAATCATTGGAAGTCGTTGCCGGACAAGGTCGCTGCGACAGCCTGGAAGTTGATCGAAGAGCTGGCCGACAACGAGCAGTATTTCAAAGATTTCCAATCGACCCTGACACTGCTCGCGACCGAGGACGAACAGACTCGGAAGGACGAGCTGAAGAAGATTCTCGCGAGGGTGGACTTCGACGACATCCCGGCCGGGAAGCTTCTCAACGCTGCCGCTGAAAGGGGCGTCCCGGCCCTCCTGGACCGCAGCGGGGACCTGCGGAAGGTTGCCGCGACGATACTGGACGTCCTGAACGGAGGGATCATCAGAAGGCTGCAGGGATTCGTGAACGAGAAACTCAATCTTGATGACGTTATGAAAGTGGCAACCGAGGCCGACTTCGACGAGCTCCATGACTGGCTGAAGAGCAAGCTCTCGGCGTTCCTCGACGAGGAGCTCGAGTTTGAGAAGCTGGACGAGATCAAAGACGCCATCAACGCGGTCCTCGAGAAACGCCAGGAGCTTTACGAGAAGGCGCTGCAGGCACTGGAACGTCGCTACGATTTCGAGTTCGGCTACAACTACCAGAAGAGTCCCACGAGAACGGCTTTGCTCGACGTAGCGTTGTTGCATGGATCGGGGTGGAGATGGAATTCGCCCTTTCCCAAGCGGTAGCGTCAGGCGATGCGTTCGAACACAGGCCGTCCGAGTGCGGTCATTGTGTTCAGAACTTTCTGGCCGACCTTGATTTCCGTGATCTGCCTGGAGAAGCTGCGGGATTTGAGCTTGGGGCCGATGACGCTCTTCCAACGGCCGATCTGCGTTTCTATCCGGCTGCGCTGGTTGTACCCTGTGGCCGCCTGCCAGGCCATACGGCCATTGCTGCGGATCTGGGCAATATGGCGATCCCGAACGGTTGGGCCCCGCGCCGATTGCGGTCGGATCACTGCGTTCTTTGGCGGCGGTATAACCACATCCAGGGTCTCCCCATACCGTTCCCTCAGCAGATCCCGTGTAGACGCCCCATCATAGGCGCCGTCAGCCAGAAAGCCCGTGACCGGGGCAGCCAGTTGATCCAGGAGCCCGTATCTGGACTCCTCCTGTCAAGTAGGCGCAGCTGTCCCATATCCTTTTCCCGAAGATTCTTTTCAGCATCCTGATATTTGATTTTCGAGTTGAGTGACAGATCGACTGCATCCGTATCTTCGGCCTCTCGAATGGAACGTTTGAGTTCCGGGCCATGATGAAATTCGCGCGCGGGGTGCCAACCGGGTAAACGGCCTCCAGGGGCCACGGCTTCTCCGGCGTTTCCCCGCGCCGGTCTGACCGGTACGTCATCAACTCGAACGTCGTCGCAGTCTACTGAAAGGATGTTCCTACAGTCATGGTGTCAGGCCGCCCGTCGGTCAGCCTCGTACGCCGTGTCCTGTGTCCAGACGGCCCAAACCGTGCGGGCCAGTTTGTTGGCTAAAGCAACCGTGGCCGTGTTGTGCCCGCGGAGTGTGTGGAGACGGAGACCCCATTTCTGCAGAGCCGAAGGTTGCGCCCCTTTTCGATGCGCACTCCATAGCAGAGTGCGGCCACCGTGTATGAGCAGCATCCGCAGGTAGACGTTGCCTTGTTTGCTGATCGCTCCCAGCCGACGCCGGTTTCCGCTCGAACGCTCACGCGGGGTGAGTCCCAGATAACTGGCAAAGTGGCGACAGGATCGAAACCGTCGGGGGTCACCGACAAAACCTACCATCGCCGTGGAAGTCAACAGCCCGATTCCAGGGATCGAGCGCAGACGGGCCACCTCGGGCATCTGACGGGCCAGGGCTTCCAACTCCCGCTCCACCGATTGAATGCGTGCCTCCAGCTCGCGGATTTCGGTGCACACTTCCGAGAACATGACGCGTACGGTCATGGGGATCTCAACATCCGCATCTTCGATCAACCCCATGACTCCGGGCACCAGCCGCCGGGCTCCCGTCGGCAGCACGAGCCCAAACTCTCCCAGCAGCCCCCGCACCATGTTGATGCGCGCCGTCCGGGTCCGCATCCAGGTCGACCGGATGCGGTGCAGGGCGGTGAGTTGCTGTTGCGCCACCGTCTTAATGGGTACCGCCCGAATATCGGCATTCCGGTGGGCCTCCAGCAACCCTTTTACATCCGCCCGATCCGTCTTACTCCTCGGTACGTAGGGCCGGACATACTGCGGTGAAATCAGTACCACTGTGTGCCCCAGTTTCTGGATCTCTCGTCCCCAGTGATGGGCGGCACTGCAGGCTTCCATCACGACCGTCGCCAGCTCCTGATTCGCAAAAAACGACAAGAACTTTCCCCGGCTTAAACGGTATGTCTTCGTCATCTGCCCGGGGCGGTCGGAAATCCCAATCTCGAAAACATTCTTTGCCAGATCCACTGCGATCGTTTTACTCTTCATCTCGGACTCCTTCTTGTTTACACGTCCTCGTGTTTAGCCCGCACCATCGCGAGGCTTCACAATGACTTTGGCACTACGATGCCGACTCAGTCATCAAGGAGGAGTCCATCCCATCAGGTAAGGCGGTGCTGTCTCCAGCGGCATCGTCAGTCAGATCGGCGCAAACAATCGCACCGCTGGCCAGGTCCAGTCCGAGGTGGAGTTTGCGCCAGCGGCGGCGTATTCCCTTGATTTTATGCTTCTGCGCGAGCCATTCCCCCTCGCCGAAGATCTTGAGGCCGGTACTGTCCACCACCAGATGGACAGCCACAGACCCGGCTTGCCTCATCGCCTGAGCGATGTTCAAGCCGTTTGCGCGACGTGACAGTGTGGAGTAATCCGGCACCCGTATATCCAGCCCCATGAGCGTGCCGATGGATCCCATAAGTCCCTGCGTTTGCCGCAACGCAAGCCGATACGTCGTGCGCAGCGTCAGGCATGTATCGATCGCCAAATCCGAGTATCTCCACTGGCCACCCCGTGACGTGCGGCGCGGCGCGCTCCACACACTTTGAGCCTCTTCACTGACCCAGATCGTCAGATCACCCCGCTGGCGTAGGCTCTCGTTATATTCCGCCCAGTTGATCACCCGATACTGCGCCTTATCAAACTTGTGCCGGCGGGCTGCGTTGAACTTATGTGGCATCTAAGTTATCCCCGGTGTTGAAAAACACAATGATAAGACATCCTTCGGGATGATCCATGCAACAAGGTCGATCGAGAAGGTCAACGGACTACTTGATGAATTTCGGGACAAGGTGGATCTTTTTGGAATAGGCGTGCGAGTCCTTGGCCTGCTGATTGACACGATCAAGAATGTCGCCAAGAGCATCGTGCTCGGGGGAGGCTGGTTCGGTTTGATTCTCTCACTCGTGCGCATTTACAAGAACCTGAGAAAGCTCAGGTTGGTGCCCGAAGAAGCCGAGGTCGCCTGGGTGGTCGTTTAGCGGTTCTTACTCTGATTGCGATGGCCGGCCCGACCGAGAAAGCCATCACCCCGTGGATTCTAGATCCAGCGAAGGCCGTCGCCACGCTTCTTCGGCCCGGACGTTACCCTACGATTCGTCCGCGATCGCCGAGCGTCACGAGCAAAGTCATCTTGTTCTTCCTTTGCGCATTTTTCGATCCCTCAACACGGTTTCGCGGCCTTTTTACGTCTCTTTGCTACGGTAAAGCCATTTCAAGACTCAGGAGGTCGGACTATGTTCAGTTACGTCGCGCTCGTATCCGAAACCCCGCGGATTCCGAACTGGCAGGTGCAGATGGTGGCAGCGGCCCTGCAGATCCAGGTCAGCCGGGACTTTACACCGATCTGGGGGATCGACGCGACCCTCAGCGCGTTCGACCAGCTCGGGGACGTACCTTCCGGGTTCTGGCCGATCGTCATCCGGGACGACATCGGTTTTGCCGGCGCCGCAGGCATCCACCTCGACCAGAACAAGAAGCCCTTCGGCCTGGTGCAGGCCTCCAATCGCTGGTCACTCACCGCAAGTCATGAGGTGCTGGAAATGCTTGCCGATCCCATGGGCAATCGCACCCTTAGCGCGCAATCGATCAAGCCCGGGCAGGGGATCGTTGAATTCCTGGTCGAGGTGTGCGACCCGAGCGAGGATGAAGACTTCACCTACCAGATCAACGGCGTCATCGTTTCCGACTTCTACACTCCCGACTTCTTCCTGCCCCGGGAGTCCGGCAACGTGCGCTACAGTTTCTCCGGTGGCATCGAGAAGCCGAGAACCATTCTTCGCGGCGGCTATATTTCATGGCTCGACCCGGCGACGAACCACTGGTGGCAGCAAACGTGGTTCACTGGCCCCAATCCGAAGTTCGTCGACCTCGGCGTCCTGGATACCGCCCGCATCAGTCCCCGGACTGTGATCGATCGGGCCACGCTGGCCCGGCGAAAAAACCCAAGATCTATCTACGGTTTGCCGAAGACCAAGAAGATTATCGTGGATCAGAAGAAGCTGTTCGGGATGATGAACGCATCGAACCGGGATCGGGCAGCGGGGTGGGAAAAACAGATCCGGAGAATCAAAAGGGCGGCCAAGCCATAGCGCTCGCCTCTACGGGCGGTTCCGGTGACCCCGATGATGGACCACCGACAGACCCCCACCATCGCGAGGCCTCGCCGGTAGCGGGCGGCCCTGAATTTGAGAAAACTCGAGGCTGGATCCTCAGTCGAGCCAGATTGCGCGATTTGTGGTGTTTCACCGTAACTCCGCTTATCATCTTCCCGCAAGATTTCACCAATCTTTTACGTCTCTTAGGACAAGAGATCATTTAAGTAAAAAGGAAAATCGTTAGTCCGGAAGCGACACCATCGTGGCGCCAGAGCGTTTGTGTCGCGACATGCAAGGGCCATAGCGGAATCGCAGCAAGTCGCCGACAGGCTGTTCGCTCGGCGATGCCGCCGGATCCTAATTTCGGGGGAAGCATGCCAATGAAGAAGACACGCGAAGTACGAGTTGGACTCGTCATGTATGGGGGTGTGTCGCTCGCGATTTACATCAACGGCGTGGCCCACGAATTCTTTCGACTGGTGCGGGGCCGTGGAGTGTACCGCCTGATCAAGGCGCTGACGTCATCTGACGCTGTCGTGGATATTGTCAGCGGGTCCTCGGCGGGCGGCATCAACGGCATCCTGCTCTCGTACGCGCTCTGCAACGGCCGCGAATTCTCGGCGTGCGCCAAGCTGTGGCGCGAGTCTGGCGACATCGCGAAGCTGTTGAGGAATCCGTCAAAGGACAAGAGCCAAAGCTCGGTTCTGGACGGCGACGGATACTACCAACGTGAGTTGGAGCAGGCTTTCGACGCGATGGAGAGAATCGACCGCACGGTTTCGGAGAAGGAAGACCCGTCCAGCATCGGGGAACTCGACCTGTTCGTGACCGGCACGGATCTGGCCGGCAACGTCTACACGCTGGTGGATGACGCCGGGCACATCATCGACGTCAAGGATCACCGGGCGGTATTCATGCTCCAGCATCGGGAAGGCCGCAAGGAACACTTTAAGGAAAGTCCGACCACGAATGAAGCATTGGCCAGGTTGGCTCGGATAACGTCGTGTTTTCCGGCGGCTTTTCCACCGGTCGAGGTCCAGGCTCGCGATGAGCTCTACGGCGATTTCGCGGCCCTCGATGCCGATGCCCGCATTCAGCTCTGGGGACAATTGCAGGGGACAAGGATCTTCGTCGACGGGGGAGTGCTCGACAACAAACCGTTCACCCAGACGATCGAGGCGATCTTCTTCCGCACGGCGAATCGCGCGGTCGATCGCAAGCTCTTCTACGTCGAACCTGATCCGGAACGGTTCGAGCAGACCCTTGAAGCGCCGAAGCTGAACTTCCTCAAACCAGTTGTCGACTCGCTGGTGGGCATTCCGGGATACGAGAGCATCGCGGATGATCTGCGGCTCCTGCAGGAACGCAACTCGGGAATCCGACGGTTCAAGGCACTGGCCCACGAAGCGCGAGACAATCTGGCCGACGTCGGGGGAAGGCATGCGATGGCATCGGCAGGAATACCGCAGGACCTGAAGCAACCGCTGCTGAGCATCTACGAAAGAAGCCGGCTCAACTCGATCAACGAACGGGCGATAGAACTCTTGCTGCGGGGCCAGAAGGGGCGCACGCTCTCGCCCGCCGAACGCAAGGCCGTGTCCTCGCTGGCCAAGGTACTCGCGGACTTGCCGGAGGCATCGGACATCTTCGAAGCCTTCGACTTGGATTTCAGACTCCGGCGTCTCTTTCAGTCGATCTACACCGTTTTTGAAGACCCCAAGCTCCGGGACGCAGGACTCGGGTTGCTCGAAGCACTGAACCGACAGCTGCACCTTCTCAAGATGCTGCAATGGGCAGCGCAAGGGGCAGTCGAGCACGTCAGCGAGAAATGGTATGCAACACTCGGTACGGCCGTTGATCCGAAACGACACGCCGAAGAGACCTGGACTCTGATTCGTAAGGCCCTCCAACACGTTTTGAACGGAAAGGGGGTCGAGGACGTGTTACCGGAAGATCTGGTCGACAAGGCCGATTCAAAGTCGGACGAATGGCTTCCTGAACAGACGCTGAAGAAGCTTCGAAACACTCTACTCAAAAGACTTGGCAACCTCGATGCCGTACTCGAGGCGGAATCCTGGGAGGAATTCGAGAGTCTTCTTCAAAGAACCGATGGCTACGAGCGGGGACTCTGGACTCGCTTGAGGCCAGCAGAAGACAGTGCCCTTTCGAAACAGTACAAGGGACTCACCGAAGAGTATGAACGGTTCGCCTATCTGGATGCGTACCTTTTCCCGATGGAGTTCGCATCCGGGGTTCGGGAGAAAGACATCATCGAAACTGTGCGCATCAGTCCTGTGGACGCCCAAGCTCGATTCAGTCACCGCGAGGCCGGGGAAAAGATTTCGGGAGACGCGCTGGCCCATTTCGGGGGCTTTTTCAAGAAGGCTTGGCGGTCGAACGATATCTTGTGGGGACGCCTGGATGCTCTGTGCGAACTGACCGAACAGCTGCTCACCACCGACAGAATCCGTGAGGTGGTTCACAACGACGAGTTGAGGAAGGAACTACGATCCGAGTTCGGCCAAGACCGTGTCGCCTATGTGGAGATGATCTTCCCCTCACTGGAGGGCGGATCGAAACAACGAATCGCCGATTGGCTTGGTGATCTAGCATCTGACGATAGCGCGAAGCGCGAGGAGGCCGCGGCAGACGTTGAGAACATGCGCGGCCTGTTCATCGAATGCGGCCAGCACGAGGTGCTCTCGACCGATCTCGAGAAAGTGTGGCTGGACGATGCCCGGGAAAGGTTCGACTGGAAGAAGCCGGGACACGAGCTTGAAGGGGGCCTAGTCGCGCTGGGAAAAACGATTGACAAGATCCAACAGGCCAACGAGACGGTTGCTTACGAGCGCCCGATGAAGAGCGTCCTGGGCCGGTACTTTACCGACGAGTACAAGGTCGGAAGTGAAGACCTCTTCGGCTCCGTCCACCGTCTGGTGCTGCTGGAAACGGCCGCCAGGGCCGGACTCGTGCTCGAGCACTGCCTCGCAAGCATGCTGCCATCGGAGGTCCTGACTTACAGGACGGTGCTCAGGTTGCCGTTAAAAGTGCTCTACAACTTGATCGGTTTTCTCCGTCGCAGCGGACGTTTCGGGGCAGCGCTCTTCGGCTTAGGGCTGGTGGGTGTCGTGCTGCCCATCGTGTTCTGGTGGTTTGCCAACGCCGACTGGCGAATTGCGGGCCCGGTGGCGGCGGTCTCGCTGATCCTGTTGCTGCTGCTTGGCATTCTGGGAAGACTGAAGAACAGGGAGGCGTAACCGATCCCGGGAGCAGGGGCCTAGCGATGAACCGCTCAAAAAGCGCATCGTCTTAATTCACGGCCTGGCTTCCCAATGTTCAATCTGTTCGAGGTCGTCAGCCACAGTGGGAACAGCGGGCGGGAGAAGCGGAACCCTCAGTCGCTACCTGGTGCAACCGCGGTTGGGCAACTGGTTCGAGGGCTTCCTCTTTCGAAGCTCGATGTTTAGCATCCGGCGCGCATCCTCAGTGCCGGTCACCCCTTTGGCGAGGATTAATCGGATCGGGACAAGCAAGCGCTATCAGCGCAGGCGTAACGGGAGGAGAGAAGCTCATGCACACAGGTATTCGAGTCACATCTTGCGGGTTGACGATCCTGTTGGCCCTGATTGGGTGCGCACAGCAACTGAAGATTGAGTTCGCGCCTTACGGTGGGGGATCTCAAACCGAGCCCGACTTCGCCAACTTGGAGCGAGAATACCCGCTCGGAGATAGCGAAGAAGCGCGCGCGGAACTCGCGAAAATCACCCCGAACTATCTTTCCAATCTGGAGCAAGCTCAGGTGGATCAGATCTACGCCCGCCTCACCGCCGGTCCTCTACCGGACGGTCCTTTCGATGGCGAAATGTTCTTCCCGAAGGGAAGGAGTGGCAAGGCCCAGATCTCCGAGGTGGTGGGCGGTGGACTTCCCGGGCTGGCGGCCGACCTCAGAGCAAAGACATTGGAAGCTATCGGTGAGGGTCTCTGGAAAGGGAAGGTGTTCTACCGGGATGATATGGTTGTGCGCAATCGTATCCAAGACCTGCTAATCCTCCGACCGATGTTTGAAGGCGGTCTCGGCGACGTTCCCACCGTCTCCGTCAATGGGCGTGAACAGTGGCTTCTGTTCCCGGCGAAACTCTACTGCGGAGAGAGCCTGCTCGACCCTCGCCGGGAATCCATCATTGTTGACTATGCGTTCGCTGATGAGATCGAAGGGTATCGAGAGCGTCCCGATGCTCTGACCGGACGCCTCAAAGTCAGAGACGAGATACGGATGGTCCGTCCTGGCTTCTACCTGGGACGCGCTTATATGGACAGGAACTTCGCCGTGAATTTCACGCTCTACAACACAGCCATCGCCGAGCAGGGGAGGGAAACGTTCATCACCAGTGGTGCGGTCGCAGAGGACTGCCGGACGGGGACCTAATGTAGGGGAAGTTCGCCGCCTGCCTGACCGGTGGAGGTGAACCCTCACGAAGTCTTTTGAGAAAAGTTCCCAGTTCGCCCGGCTGCCTCCAGCTCTGTCGCACCATTCGACTTCCTCGTCCGGACCGGTTCGCGCCTCGTCATGCCGCTGACGGATGGCCAAGAACATATTCGGTCGAGCTTCGAGACCCCGCACCCGGAAGACGGCAGCACGTATCGCCCCACCCGGCATTCGGTTGACCGTCCACCGGATCTATGCGAGCCTGCGCCATCTTCCATTCATGCTCAGGGCTACCGACATCAGTCGGGAGCTTTCTGAGGCGCTCCGAACTAGCGCAGGCCAAGGTGCGCGGCGAAAACGCCCGACCGCTTGGTCGGAAGATGACGTGGTTTGTCATCGCCCTGGCCGTAGTGCTTGCAACCACGTCGGTCGTGGCGATAAGCGGAACACCAGCAACCCTCGCGGGTCTCTTTGTCGTTGAAATCTCCGGTGGAGACTTTGTGGATGCGGAACTGGCTAGTATGAACCTTCGAAATGCCAACGCGACTGCCGCCCGCTTCAACCAGGCGGACTTGAGAGGCGCGAATCTCAGCTTTGCCGATCTGACATTCGCGGATCTCACCCTGGCTCACCTCGAAGCGACAGACCTGAGCCTGGCCGTCGGTTTGACCCGCTCGCAGGCAGACTCCGCGATTACCGACGAAGACACAATCCTACCGGAGCTTGAGGAAGTGTCCGCAGCCACTCCCGGTGGGTGAGTTTCTCTCGACGCTCGCTACCAAGAAATCGGTTGTTGAGATTGAGCTATGAACAAGGGTTTGGATCGCGGCCGGTGGTCTTGTGCGGTCGTAGACCATCCTTGGCCAAAACAGTTCCAGCGGAGTGAGTCTTGATGAAGCCCAAGTCCAAACGGAGGTGTAGGTGCGGTCTATGACCGCACACGTTTCGAACCGAAACACGTGCGCTCATAGAGCGCACCTACACCCGATCCTAGAGTTCGCTTGTCTTCGGCGCCGAGACCTCTCTGGGGACTTGACGCTTCACCTACCGATTTCGAACGGGATTATCCGTCTCTGAGGGGTTCCCTTCAGATGTCTTGGACACTGATGGTCGTAAACCGCACCTATACCTGATTGGCATTCCGCAGGAAGAACTAGGGAATCGCGTCCAGCCGCCTCATCGTCTCGTCTGCCGCGGCGATGAGTCCGGCGTTCCAGTAGAGCCAGGCCAGCCTGCCGAGGATTCGTTTGTCGGACGCATCACCGGAGAGCAACCCGCGGAGTTCGCCGGCGGATTGGGCGTAGTAACCGGAACTCTCCAGCTCCATCGCGCGAAGGAGACGGGCCGCGTTGTCCGTAGCTGAATCCGAACTCAGGGTTGAGCCCGGCTCGACCTGAAAGAGCGCGTTCTGAAAGCCGGTCGTTCTGCTGCCGGCCTGTCCCCGCAGTTCCCAGAGATAGCTGCCTTCGGCCAACTCGGGAAGAGTCGAAGGGTAGGCTGCACTCAGCTCCGTCGTTTTGTGCTCCCAGAGGATCTTACCGGCGATGTCGCTCAGGGTCAGTTCGTAGGTCTCGGTGTCCTCGGCCACGGCCCAGCTGAAACGCGGTCGTACATCCGACACCCGGCCGCCCAGGTAGAGCGGGATTGGAGGATACCCGCGCACGCGCATGCCGCCGACACGTTCCAGACTCTCGGCTCCGAGCGCCACCTGAGGAAGGAAACAACCTCCTGCCTGTTGCATGCTCGTCGGGTCTCCCTCGACAAACGTGACCTCGTCTGCGCCAAGAGCGGCGACGGTGCCGCCAGCCAGCGTGATCGTCTGCTCCGACGGGCAATAAACCAGCGTGGCCTGGCCCGAGCCCGTGATCACGCGGTCCCCGCCGAAGAGGAGATCCCCAAGCTGAACGGGCGTCCGCTCGCCGTTACGTTCGACTTCGACCCCGCCGTCTACCCCCAGCACCATTCCAACGGGCGTGCTGTCCGACTGAGTCGCAAACAATGCCGCGGGCTGGAGCAGGAAAACAAAAGTGACGATGACGATTCGTGGAGACATCATTCACCCATTCTCCATTTGAGACACGACGAGGTCCAGTAACTTATCGTTTCTTTAGACTGTGGCAACGCTGCTACGATTGAGCAAGTTGACACGGAAACAACAGACTATGGATGCCAGAGCGAATTACCGTCGTGCGTTCGTTGCCGCTCTCTTGTGCCTCGTGAGCCAGGGCTCACTCTCCGCAGCGCAGGTTTCTTCCCCTCAAGACACCGTGGCGGCCGCCGAGCGGGCGTACTGGCGCGGTGCTTTCGATGAGGCTATCGAGGGTTGGCTGAAAGCGGCGCAGGAGTTCGAACTGGCGGGCCGACTCCCTGAACAGGTCGACGCGCTTGTTCACGTTGCCGAAACCTACCAGAATATCGGCCTCTTCACCGAAGCGCTCGACGCACTGGAATCGGCCCGCGCCTTGAATCGAGAAGCCTCAAACCCGGCCCAGGCGAGGATACTCGGAACCGAGGGCAGCATCTTCCTCGCACTGCGTTCGAATCAACTTGCCGGCGACGCTTTGACGCGGGCGCTCGAAATCGCCACCCGACTCGGGGATGACCGGCTTTCTGCGTTCATCGGGAACAACCGCGGCAAGTTGTTTGCCGCCCGCGGCGAATACGACCTTGCGATCGCTTCCCACAGGGACAGTGCCCGCCTCGCCGCCGATAACGCGATGCCGGCGCTGGCGGCTCGTGCTCTGAGCAATGCCGCGACCCTTTTCTGCCAGACCGGGCAGTATGACGAGTGCGCGGAACTTCAGCGAGAAGGTCTGGAAGTGGCGGCTTCACTCGACAACTCGCATGACAAGGCTCACTTGCTCGTGACGCTCGGGCTGAACCACGGGCCGCTCGTCGAACAGTTTCCGGACCGCTACAGCGAGCTGATGCTCCGCGCCTACGACGCCTTCAACCAGGCGTCGGAGTCGGCCGAAGCGATCGGTGACCTTCGCGTTCGATCGTTCGCCGGCGGGAGCCTTGGTCGCCTTTACGAGACGGAGAACCGACATGCCGAGGCACTCGAACTGACACGGCGCGCCCTGTCCGACGCGCAGCAGGTCGATGCTCCCGAGTCGCTCTACCGCTGGCAATGGCAGGCCGGCCGACTACTCCGCGCTCTGGGAAACCCCGACGAAGCCATCGAAGCCTACCGGTCTTCAATCGCGACGCTTCAGAGCATTCGGCAGGAGGCGCCCGAAGCCTATGCCACCACGGCCACCTCCTTCAGGGAATCGGCCGGCCGGGCCTACTTCGAGATGATCGACCTGCTCCTGGAGCGTGCGTCTTCCGCTGAGCGGGCGTCATCCGCTACCGAGTCCGAAGATGCCCTGCAATACCTGAACGAGGCCCGCGAGACGGTGGAGCTCTTCAAGCTTGCCGAACTGAGAGACTACTTCCGAGACGACTGTGTCGACACATACATGGCTCGGGAGACCGGGCTGGACGAGGTCTCTCCGGATGCGGCAATCATCTATCCGATACTCCTCCCGGACCGTCTGGAACTCTTGGTGGGGATCGGCTCGAGGCTGAGCCGAGTGACGGTGCCCGTTCGCGAAGAAGCCCTCACGAACCTGGTCCGTATCTTTCGGCTCCTTCTGGAAGGTCGGACGCCGAATGCCTATCTCGCTCCGGCCCAGCAGCTTTATGAATGGCTAATCCGCCCGCTCGAGCCCCAATTGGAGTCGTCCGGAGTCGAGACCCTCGTGTTCGTCCCCGATGGACCCTTAAGGACGATACCGATGGCGGCCCTTCACGACGGGTCGGATTTCGTGATCGCGAAGTACGCAGTGGCGGTGACGCCGAGTCTGAGCCTGTCGGACCCCCGCCCGTTGGAGCGCGAGAACATCTCGGTTCTGACCGTCGGTTTGACTGAAGCAGTGCAGAACTTCGCCGCGTTGCCGAGTGTCGCCGCCGAGGCGCAGGCGATTTCGGAACTCTACCCGGGTGCTTCGCTGCTCGATGAACGCTTCGTGGTCGACAACGTGGAGAGCGAACTGACGGAAACGGAGTTCAGTATCGTCCACGTCGCCTCCCATGCTGCGTTTGCCAGCAACCCGGAGGACTCGTTCCTGCTGACCTACGACGATCGGTTCACGCTCGACGATCTGGGAGATCTCATCGGGCGGTTTCGCCTGCGCGAGAACCCGATCGAACTGCTGACGCTGAGCGCCTGCGAATCGGCATCGGGCGACGATCGCGCCGCCCTGGGCCTGGCTGGTGTCGCCGTGAAGGCGGGCGCCAAGAGTGCGCTGGCCACGTTGTGGCAGATCAGCGACGAGGCGACATCCGAACTCATCGGGCGTTTCTACGGCGAACTCCGGAACACGTCCTTGACCAAGGCGAAGGCACTGCAGCAGGCGCAGTTGGAACTGGTGTCCGACCCGAGATACGAGCATCCGTTCTACTGGTCGCCCTTCATCCTTATTAATAACTGGTTGTGAACTGAGCTGATGATCGCCCGCACCCGAATCCGCTTTTCGCTCTGCACCATTTCGCTGGCCGCGCTCGTCTTGACGGCCGTAGGCGCGGTTCAGGCCCAGAATGTCGTCCTCGACCCAACTCTCGGCAACCCGACGAGCCTCGGAAACGGCCCGACGTACAGCATCACCGAAGCCATGGGCCGGACAATCGGCAACAACCTGTTCCACAGTTTTTCGCGGTTCTCGCTGCTCGGCGGCGAGACGGCCGAGTTCACTACTGCGAGCGCCATCCAGAACATCCTGGCCCGCATTACCGGCGCCGAGGTGTCCACGATCGACGGTACCATTCGATCGCCGGCGAACCTGTTCTTCTTCAACCCGAATGGCGTCGTGTTCAACTCCGGCGCGACCCTCGACATCGATGGGTCGTTCCATGCGAGCACCGCCGACTACCTGAGGATGGGTGCGACCGCCTTCTACGTGGATGAGTCCCAAGCCACCGCGGACCTGCCGAGCGTGTTATCGATCGATCCCGGCGTGCTGCTGGATCCGCCCGACGCCTTCGGATTCTCGTCTGCAACCCCGGCCCCAATCACGGTCAACGGCTCGACTCTGACAATGGCGGAGGGCGGCAGGATTGGTCTGGTGGGCGGAGACATCACGTTTGTTGGAGGAGCCCTGAGGGCCGACGGTGGTCGCATCGACGTTGCGGGCGTCGGAGTCGCTGGAGAAGTCATCCTGACCGAGCAAGGTGTGGACACCAGCTCGTTTTCGTTGTCCGGTCTCGGCAAGCTCCGGTTGAGCGGCGACGCGACGATGGACGTCAGCGAGGCTTTCTCCGCACCGAACGGAGCGGGTCGGCTGATCATCCGGGCCGGCCGTCTGGAGATGGATTCCTCCATCCTGCGAGCCAACACAACCTTCAGCGGCGGGGGTGTCATCGACATCGATGTTACCGGCACCATCGTCCTGTCGAATGGCGCCGCCATCGCGACCTGGACCCTTGGAGACGGCGCCGCCGCACCGATCCGGATCGTTGCGGACGACGTGGTAATTCGCGGCGGCAGCGAGATCCGATCGCTGTCAACCGGTGCCGGTCGGGCCGGCAACATCACCCTCGATGCCTTCCGCTCGATCCTGATGTCCGACCCTGACAGTACCAGTCCGTTCGGTAACGGGGTCGAGAGTAATGTGTTCCTCGCGGAGGGCGGTGGCGGGGATATCACGATCACGGCTCCCAAGATCACGATCGAACAAAGCCACATCAGCGCCGACGTGCGGAACACCGTCCTGGTAGAAACCGCCACGAGCGGCCGGCCGGGCAGCATCCGAATCCAGACCAATGAACTGGTGATGAGCGGGGGCTCCACGATCCAGAACGACGTGCGAAACTCGGGTTCTGAGCCGAGTGCTTCAGATACACCGGAGATCCGGGTGCAGCCTCTCGACGTCCTCTCCCACTCCGAGATTCGGCTGACGGGGCCGGGGACGAAGATTCAGAGCCGCGCCAGCGACAGCAGTCAGGACAGCTCGAACATCTGGCTCGAGGCGAACCGGATCCGGTTGTCCGGTGTCTCCGGCGTCGATACGACGGTGTCGAGTGGCTCCGCATCGGCCGGCCGGATCGACGTCATCGCGGATCGACTGACGCTGGAGGGGGGGAGTTTCATCGACAGCGAATCCCTGTCAGCGGCGACCGGGGACGCCGGCACGATCGCGGTTCGCGCGAGCGAATCCGTGACCCTGCGTGGGAGCGAAGGCGACGTCCGAAGCCAGATTTCCAGCACGACCCGGGGCGGGGGGAACGGCGGTCAGGTCTCGGTGGCCGTCAACAACCTTGATCGAACCGGCGCCCTCGTCATTACCGACGACGCCGTCGTCCAGTCGAATAACCGATCGTCCATCGACGTCGTGCGCGGCGGAGATGTCCGCATCGATGCCGACGTCGTGCTGGTTGACACCGGTGGTTCCGTCGAAAGCGTCGCGGGTACCGGCAGCAGGGGAGACGCCGGGAACGTCACGATCGGTGCCACGGAGTCGATTACCCTCCGCGGCACGAACGCGGACCTGTTCCCGAGCTTCGTGTCCACCTCGACCTTCGGTGCAGGCCCGGGAGGGACCGTCCGGCTTTCCGCTCCCAGCATCGTGGTCGCAGACGGTGCTGTCGTCGACTCGTTGACCACAGGTTCGGGAAGTGGTGGGACCGTCCGGATCGGTCGGGACGCGGACCTTCCGATCGATACGGCGGAACTCTCAGTTCAGAGGGAAGGAAGAATTGTCGTCGACAGCCGGGGCTTCGGCGACGGCGCCGGCCGGGCAGGGTCCATCTCGGTGGACGTTGCTCGTCTCGTCCTCGATCGAGGCGGTCAGATCACCGCCACGACGTCCGACGGGGAGGGAGGCACGATCACGATTCGCGCGAGCGAGTCTGTTTCGCTGGAAGACCTGGGAACTGCCTCGCTCGACACCGTCATCTCTACCGCGACGTTCGGCGCGGGCGAAGGCGGCCGGGTTTCGGTAAACGCGACCAACGGTGACGGTACGGGAACGGTTCTGATAGACGGCGCAGCAGTCGAATCGAACAATTTTTCGGATTTCGGCGTCCCGGACGGCGGCGATGTCCGCATCGATGCGGATATCGTGCGGATCAAAAACGGCGGTTCCGTCGCGAGCGCCGCCGCCAACGGCGTCCTGGGCGGCGCCGGTAACGTCACGATCGGTGCGACCTCGCTGTTGTCCGTTCGCGGCTTCAACGCGGATGGAGTCCGGAGTCGTATTACGACGGCCACGGGCGGCGCTGGCTCGGCAGGCGAACTTCGCGTGTCGGCGGACCGGATCGTCGTTGCCGATGGAGCCCGGATCGACTCGCTGACCAACAACACGGGCAGTGGAGGAACCATCCGGATCGGACGGGCGCCTGATCTTCCGATCAACACACGGGAACTCGTCGTTCAGAATTCCGCGGGGATCTCCGCCAGCAGTTCGGCAATCGGTGAAGACGCCGGACGGGCGGGTTCTGTGATCGTCGACGTCGATCGACTCGACCTCGAGACGGGTGGTTTCATCACGGCCATCACGTTCGACGGCGCCGGTGGGGAAATCGCGATCGGCGCCACATCGTCGATGTCGCTGAGCGGACAAAGCATCGTGTCCAGCTCCACCCTGGGCGAAGGGCCGGGAGGTGAGGTGCAGCTCTCAGCCGGTCGCATCGCCGTTACCGATGGGTCGGTGGTCAGCTCGACGACGGGTCTTGCGGGAGACGGGGGAACTGTCCGGATCGGGCGCAGCGCGGATGTTCCGATCGACACGCAGGAACTCTTCGTCCAGGATGCGATCATTTCCGCACAGAGTGTCGCTCTCGGCGAGAGCGCCGGTGCGGCCGGTTCGGTCAGCGTGGATGTTGCCCGGCTCGTGCTGGACGGAGGTGGACAGATCGCAGCGAGCACCTTTGATGGGACGGGGGGAACGATCGGCATCCGCGCTTCCGAATCCTCGAAGTTCAGTGGGCTGGCCGACGGCGAGTTCCCGAGTGGCGTTTTCACGGACACCAGCGGAACCGGAACCGGCGGTACCGTGACGATCGACACGCCGCGTCTGGAAATGTCGGCGCGCGCGCACGTCGCCTCGATCGCCCGAGCCGGCAGCAGCGCGCGAGCGGGGGACATCAACCTTCGCGTCGAAGAGATGGACCTGAGCGGTGAAGCCCTGGTCTCTGCCGAGAGCATCGGTACGGGCTCGGCCGGTTTGATCGATATCCGCGGACGTGCCGAAGGCGGGCAACCTGCCCAGTCACTGGTCATCCGCAACGGAAGGATCACGACCGAATCCCTTCAAGCCGGAGGGGGAAGCATCAGGGTCGATGCCGACCGGGTCCTGCTCTCCGAAGACAGCCTGATCACGACCAACGTCCTGAGCGGCACCGAGAGTGGAAACGTCAGTCTCGATGCCCGCTTTGTCGAACTGGACAACAGCAACGTGACCGCAGACGGCGGTGAAGGGGGCCGGCGGCAATATCGCGATCGTCGTCGCCGGGACGGAAGATACGGGGGAGTTCGCAGTTCCCGGCCGGTTTCCTGGTTCTGAAGGACACCACCCCGACAGCCGGCGGGAGTCGAGGGTGAGGTCGGGATCCAGGCGCAATGTTGATCTTTCCGCCCTGATTGCCGCCGTCTGCCCGGACCTCCGTGCTCATCGCAGGAGTCAGCGAAAGCATCACACCTCTCCCTGGGAACTTCCCTCGACGCTGCCGCCCTCCTCCGGGCACGGTGCGCCGAAAGGGCAAAGCGGTGGGGCGGCGAGCAGTTTCATCGCGGCTGGCCGCGACGGGCTCCGCGCTTGTACCAGGCTGGTCTGTGACGCTGTGAAGCCTGCAGCTCGACCCGCCCGAGCCGGGCGGACTGCTTTCGAGTTCGGTGTTCGATCTGCCGGTCTGGCAGCGGTCCAACCCCATATGGTTCTGGTACACGCCCACGGATCCCTCGTGCGGCCGGATCGCAGGAGGGCGACGATGAGAAACATCCTGTTGCTTCTCGTCGCATCATGTTTGGTCCTGGCCGCAACGTTTCCTCTCATCGGCGCACCCGCACAGCAGGTCCTGCCGCCCATCCCACCATCAGCACGGGACCCGCTTGCGGGCGTTGAAATCCGCGAAATCCGCGTCGAGGGCAGCACCGTCTTCACTACCGATGAACTCGATACCATCACTGCTCGCTACGTCAACCGCAGACTGACCTCCGAAGATCTGAGCGTTCTTCGGCGGGAACTGACCGATCTGTATGTCAACAACGGCTACGTCAACTCGGGCGCCCTCATTCCGGATCAGGTTCTCGGCGGCGGCGTGATAACGGTAGCAATCGTCGAGGGCCGATTGACGGATCTGGAAGTCGAGGAGCCGCGATGGTTTCGAGCGGAGCACATCCGCAAGCGCATCGAGCCCGGTGCGGACGGACCCCTGAACATCCGGAGCCTCCAGCAGCGGTTGCAGCTGCTGGAACAGGACCCGCGCATTCGCCGGTTTGCGGCGGAGTTGCGGCCCGGTTACCGGCCCGGGGAAGCGCGATTGAACCTCGCGATCGAAGAAGAAAGCCCCTATAGCGCTTCGGTAGGTTTCGACAACTACCAGTCTCCAACGGTGGGCTCCTCTCGCGTGACTCTGGGCGCGGCCCACGTGAACCTGATGGGATTCGGTGATGTCCTGAGCGTGAGCTCAGGCTGGTCGAGTGGGGTGTCCCCGCAGATCACCGCGGCCTATGAGATACCCCTGACCGCTCAGGACACGTCGCTCAACTTCAGCTACACCAAGAACGATTTCACTGTTGTCGAAGCGCCGTTCGAGAGCCTGGATGTGGTCAGCGAATCCTCGGGCTTCGGCCTGGAGCTGCGGCATCCTCTTTACAGAACGCTGAACACGGAGCTGGTCGTGGGAGTGGGTGCAGGACGGACGAGCAACCGGACCTTCCTGTTGGGAGAAAGATTTTCGTTTTCTCTGGGCGCTAAAGACGGGGAATCGAACGTCACCGCGTTGAGAGTTTCGCAAGCGTGGACGCACCGGTCGCAGAATCAAGCGCTGGCGGTTCAGTCCCGTTTCAGTTTCGGGATGAACCTGTTCGGCGCGACCATTCATGGTGACGATTCGATCTACCGCCGGATCGACGTCCAGGACCCACCCGACGGGCGGTTCTTTGCCTGGTTGGGCAAGTTTCAATGGGCACGGCGTGTAGGCCGCGCTCAGCTGATCTTCCGAACCGATGCGCAGCTGGCGGCCGATCCGCTCCTGGCCACCGAGCAGCTTCCGATCGGCGGGAGGAACAGCGTCCGGGGCTACCGGGAGAACCAGCTCGTCCGGGACAATGCCGTCATCAGCTCACTCGAATCCCGCCTGACACTGGTGTCGGACCGAACTTGGGCACGCAGCCTGGAGCTGACGCCGTTCTTCGATTTCGGGGAGGGGTGGCATACTACACCGGACGCCGCCGGCCGAGGCCGGATCCTGCTCCCAGTTCCCCCATCCAGGATCTACAGCGCCGGCGTAGGCGTCCGATGGGACGGGGTTTTCGGCGATTCCCTCCGGTGGAATCCCCAGTTTGAGATTTACTGGGGCGAAGGCCTCGTCGACCTCGATGCCGCGAATAGCCCCAGTGGTTCACTCCAGGATGCGGGCATCCATTTCAGTATCGGGTTGAGGGTATTCTAAGGATGATCCGAATCGAGAGATGGGATACCGAACGCGACGGCCCGCTGTCTGAGCAGGCCATGCAGGAGAAGCTCGAAGCTCTCGGCTACGGTGTCGCCCGCTACGTCTACCCTCCGGGGACGTACTTCCCGGACCACACCCATGAGATCGACAAGTTGGACGCCGTCCTCTCCGGGCGCTTCCGCATGACCATACTCAACGAGAGCGCCATCCTCGAGGCCGGCGACTCTCTGAGGGTTCCGGCAGGAACCGTCCACAGCGCCGAAGTCATCGGCGACGAACCCGTCATCTCCCTGGACGCCACTCGCGACTAATTTTTCACCGCAAAGGGGCAAGAGGAATTGTTCGTTTGTCAGATCGTGTCGAAAACCGATCTCGTCATTTTCGTTACGCGGAAGGGACCGTGAGAGAGCCACTGTGAGGGGGACAGGGCTTGCCCTGTCCCCGGGTTTTGATCAAGCAAAAAAGTTCGCGCGGGTGTTCGTTTCACAGAAATGTTGGTGAACGAGCGGGTGTTCGTTTCACAGAAAAGTCGGCGAACGAGAATCCTCAGGTAAACATGTCGAAGGGTTCGAAGTCCCCGTTCAGTATCTCCCGCGTGTTCGTCTGTCCGAGCCAGCCTTCGATGACCGTCGCGTATACACGGCGGAAATCGGTGGTATAGACGAGGTTGTCGCCCTCGTCGAGTTCCGTCAGGCTGGGGATCTCGCCGTAGTGACCGCCCTTCACGCTGTTTCCGATGACGAACATCAGGTTTGCGGCGCCATGGTCGGTTCCGAGACTGACGTTTTCGGGAACGCGACGTCCGAACTCGGAAAAGACCATCACGACGACATCGTCCGCCCGCCCGATCCGTTCCAGGTCGCGGATGAAACCCGACAGGGAATCAGCGCTGTAGGTCAATAGGCGCTGGTGTAGCTCGTTCTGGAAGACATGCGTGTCGAAGGCGTTGTTGCGGTACGTCGTGTAGTAGAGACGCGTCGGCATTTCCGCTTCGATCAAAGACACGACTTTCGGCAGGTCGAGCGACACCAACCCGTAGTCGATGGGGGAGGAATAGTTCGCCCACGCCTGTCTGACCAGAGACGACGCCTCGTTCGCGCTCCTGGCAATATCGAGCAGGAACCTTCGCGAAGGGTTCATATCACTCGTGCCGTCGGACACGTGCTGGAACAGCTCCCTTTCCTGGTAGAAGCCCTCGCGGGCGAACTTGTTCGGATCGTTGAAGACGACGGGCGTGTGTTCCCGGCTCCGGACGGCTAGGGATTGCCTGGAGTCGATATTCACGAGGAAGTTCGGTGTCCCGCCCGGCTCCATCTCGTCAGCCAGGCGTCCGACCCACCCGTACTCCTCACCGCTGTTGGGGGCGGCGGTGTGCCAGTAGGCCATCGAGCTGAAGTGCGAGAAGGACGGATTCTCATAGCCGCATCCATGGACGACGGCCATTTTCCCGTCCTTGTACAGCCGTTCGAAACCGGCGGTGCCCCGGTTGAACCCGAAATGATCGTCGATCTTCCGGAGTGTGGCGGCCTTGAGGCCGATGCCGGGTCGATGCCGATAGTAGGCATCGTCTCCGTATGGCACCAGCGTATTCAGCCCGTCGTTCCCGCCCGAGAGCTCGAACACGACCAGAATCTTGTTGTCGTTCGCCGCCTGAGCGGCGACGGAAGAGGCGGCTCGCGCGAACAGCGGCGGCACGGGGAAAGCGCCAACGGCGCCGACACCGATGCCGAACAAGCCGGCTCGCAGCAAGTCGCGCCGGGTGATCCCTTGTTTCGAAATGTCTCGTTTACCCATGGTTGTTACCTCAGCTGAGCTGGTACTCCGGCTCGCTCATGATCAGGTGGAGCACCAGACGAAGCGGATCCTCGAGATAGCTCTCGGCTCCACTGATGTCGCCGGTTCCCAGTTCGTCCGTCAGAAAGTCGATCAGCATGCGGCGCTTGTCGGCTCCCGGTGCAACGCGCATGAAGCGGTGAATCAAGTAGTCGACGACCTGTTCGGTGTTTGTGAGGTTCTCGTCCACAATCATTCGCGTCAGGTTGACCTGCGCGGCGTGGCGCGGAATCGGCTTGACGCGTTGGATGGCCATCTGCCATCCGCGGAAGCTGCCGTAGCGCGTGTTGAAGTCCTCGTCGCGGTCGGCCATCATGTTCGACTCCGCCATCATCTCGCCCGTGTCGGGCATCGTAGACGTGGTGATGTCGTAGCCTCGCGCGATGTTGTCGGCCACGGCGCGAATCGTTGCGCTTCCGCTGTACCGGTCGGGCGGGAGGAAGTTGATATCGGGAAAAAGGACGTCGCGGATGAAGTTACCGCGCTCCAGAAGCAAGCCCGGCGTGATCCAGCTCCGACCGTGCGCCCATCCTGCGACCGTTGGCGGGCGGAACAAAAACTGGCCGAGAGCCGAAGTCGCCCGGTTGAAATCGGGCACTCCCGGCACTTCCTCGAGCCCCAGCTTGCGGAATGTCGATATTGCCAGCTGGACCGGACTCTTGAGGTAGGTGCCGACGGATGGCGGACTGTAGAAATCCTTCGACAGGAAGATCGTCTGCAGCAGCGGGGCGATCTCGTAGTTCGCGTCCCGCAGTATGGACCCGAGCCTCGGTTGCAGTTCGGGGGAAAGTTCCTGGCGGACGAAGTAGCGGTAGATCTTGCCGGCCAGATAATCCGCCGTGACCTGTTGTCGGAGGATGATGTCGATGACATCCACCCCATCGAAGTTTCCCGTTTCTCCGAGGACTGTTTTCGTTCCGTCGTCATGTTCGTCCTCGTTGACGACGAACGTCAGGTCTTCGTAGTTCCAGCCGGTGAAGGCGCGTGCCGCTTCCCGGATGTCGGTCTCGGTATAGTTGCCGACACCCATCGTGAACAGTTCCATGATCTCGCGTGCGAAGTTCTCGTTCGGCGCGCCCTTCACGTTGACGCCCGCATCGAGGAACGACAGCATCGCCGGGTCCCGGGCCACGGCCGCCATGAGGTTCCGGAAGTTTCCGGTACCGTGCTGGTAGAAGAGGCCCAGCTGGTTGAGCATCTTGCGGTAGTCCCGAACCTTGCCCTCGTTGACGGCGTAATGGCCGTGCCAGAACAGGGCCATCTTTTCCTCTAAAGGATGATTGGTGGCGACCATGCGGTTGGCCCACCAGTAACCCACGCGGTTGGTCTCCAGGACGCTGGCCCTCAGCCAGTAGAAGAACTTGTTCACAACCGGCTGGAGCCGCCGGTTTCCCGATGGCTTGACCTTGATGCCGAGCGCTTCACCCGTCTCTTTGGCCAGGTCGGTCGTGGCGGGTCGACTGGGAGGGAATGGCTCCAGGCCAGCATCGTGAACCCCCGAGTGGTCAAAAGGACGGAGATGGCTGTTGTCGATCGGGTGGAAATCGACGAAGTGGAGGACCGCCTCTTCGGGCGTCATGGCGGCCACCGCCTCGATCTCTTCCGGCGTGCCACCGAAACCGGCCCGTTCCAGCAGGTGCGCTGCGCGCTCGTAGTTCCAATCGTCCGGCCCGATGGGCGCGAGATCATCCTTCCATTCGGCCGGACCAGCTCCCTGGGCGAGCCCGGCCACCGGCACAGCGAGCAACAAAACCGTTGCGAGCGTCAGCTGCAATCGTGCATCCATCCGAAAGCCTCCCTTGCAGGGCAAAAAGGGGAATTCAATTCGCCTCCTATTCTAGTTTTTGTCCGGCCTGGGGATCAAATGATTGCTGTAGCGGGGTCCATCGGTGCGTGTACGTGCGCTCTATGAGCGCACGTTGTTTCGGTCCGAAGAATGTGCGGTCATAGACCGCCCCTACACGTGGCTGCCCACTGTGCATCTCGTGGTCAAAACTCCGCTCGGGTGTAGGTGCGCTCTATGAGCGCACAGATGTTCCGGCCCAGAAGAATGTGCGGTCATAGACCGCCCCTACACCTCGGTTTTATTCGTGTCTTAGCGAGTCCGACGGATCCACGCTCATCGCTCGTCTGGCCGGCAGGTAGCTGGCCGCGAACGACACGGCGATCAGGAGAGCCGCGATCGCGGCGAAGCTGGGTGCATCGGTCGGGCTGACTTCGAACAGCAGTCCCTCCATCAGCCGGGTCAGCGCCAGAGCCCCGCCGAGCCCGATGCCGGTCCCGATGCCGGCGAGCAGCATCCCTTTTCCGACTATAAGGCGAAACACCGTGTTCCTTCCGGCGCCCAGAGCCACTCGGATTCCGATCTCGTGTGTCCGCTGCGCGACCGAGTAAGAGATCACCCCGTAGACACCGATCGCGGCCAGAGCCAGCGCGAGCGCGGCAAAAATTGCCAGCATCGACATCGAAAACTGTCTGTCCGCCATCGAGACGGCCACGAGTTCTTCCATCGATTGGACGCCCCAGATCGGTTGGTCGGGATCGCCTTCGGCCACTGCCGCCCTGAGAGACGGAACCAGGCTCGACGGTGGCAGGGTGCTCCGGATCGCGAGGCTCAGGTTGCGTCCCGTCCGCTGGGCCTGTGGCAGGTAGACCTGGAACCTGGTGTCGTCGTCGAGCCGCCCGTGTTTGATATTCCCCGCCACTCCGACAATCTCCCGCCAGATCGGCTCGTCCTGCTCGAAATAAGACAGCCGCCGGCCGATCGGATCCCGCCCCGGAAAAAGAGTGTCGGCGACGTGTTCGTTGACCACTGCCACGAGCCGGGCGTCCTCGGTGTCCTGTCGGCGGAAACCGCGCCCCCGCACCAGGGGAATCCCCATTGTCTCGAAATAATCGGGAGTCACGATCCAACGGTCCCCGTGTAGCTCGGAAACATCGATGTCCGTCGAGCCGTCGTCGACCCGGAACGACGCCTGGGAATGTCCGCCGGCGAGCGGCAGAAGGTTCGCTCCGGCGACGGATTCGACACCGGGTATCGCACCGATGCGGTCGCGCAGACCGTCGAAGAAAGCCAGGATCGGCCCTTCGTTGTCGTACTTGGCCGGTGGCAACGACACGTTCAGCTTGAGCAGGTTGTCGGGTCGAAACCCCGGGTCGACTCCCTGAAGCCGGACGAAGCTCTTGATCATCAGGGCAGAACCCACGAGCAGCACGAGGGCGAGAGCGACTTCCGAGACGACCAGCGCGCTGCGGAGACGGCTCTGCCTGCCGCTGCCCGCACTCTTCGAGCATTCCTTCAGACTCTCGACCAGGCGGAGGCCGGACGACTGAAAGATCGGAGCCAGTCCGAAGATGACGCCGGTCACAACCGAGAGGCCGAGCGTCAACGCGAGGATCCGGGAGTCCATGGCCAGAGTCTGGAGACGTGGGATGTTGTCGACAGCGAAGGTCGGCAGCAGCTGAATGCCGAGGCGAGCCAATCCGAAGCCGATCAGTCCGCCCGCCAGGCTGAGCATGATTGTTTCACTCAGGAACAGGCGCACGAGACGCGAGCGCGAGGCGCCGATCGCGGTCCGCAGCGCGATCTCCCGTTGCCGGTTGGCGGATCGGACGAGCAACAGGTTGGCGACGTTGGCGCACGCTATGAGCAGTACGAAGCCCACCGTGCCAAGCAGGATCAACAACGCCGGCCGGACGTCACCGACCACCTGTTCCTCGAGCGGCGATATGTGCCATTTGCCGAAGCCGATGTCGGCGTAGACGGACTCCCGCAGACGTGCCGAGATGCCGTCCATCTCGGACTGCGCCTGAGCGATCGTGGCGCCCGCCCGAACGCGTCCGACAACGGCGAGGAACTCGGAGCCCCGACGATCCGGGCTCTTCATCTCCTGCGTGAACGCAATCGGCGAATACACGTCTCGATCTCCCGAGGGCAGCCAGAGGTCTTCGGGCAGGACGCCCACCACCTCGTAGCTGTTGCCGTTGATCGTCATGATCTTACCCACGATCAACGGGTCGGCTCCGAACCGTCGCTTCCAGAAACCGTCGCTCAACACCAGAACCTGATCGATACCCGGCTGATCTTCTTCTTCCAGGAAGTCGCGGCCCATCGCCGGTTCGATTCCGAAAGTTCGGAAGAACGACCACGACACCAGCATTCCCGAAAGGCGCTCCGGCCGGTCGATACCGGTCAGGTTTGCGCTCCACCCGCTGTAGGCGGAGAGGCTTTCAATCAAGGAGGCTTGTTCCTGGTAGTCGATGAACCCCGGAACCGACACCGATGCGGTAAGCGAGAGAGACGGATACTCGTGGTAGAGACGGACGAGCTGATCCGGTTCTTCGTAAGGCAGGGGGTCGAGGAGGACGCGATCGACGACGGAGAAGATGGCGGTGTTGGCGCCTATGCCGAGCGCCAGCGTCAGAACCGCCGTGACGGTAAAGCCCGGACTCTTGATCAACCCGCGAAACGCGTATCGAATATCTTGAAAGGTCATCTCCAGAAGGCTCCCTTGCTGGTGTTGAGAGTGCGGACCCGGTCTGCTTTCGCTGCCGCGAATCGTCTCCAGGTGCTCTCGAACGAACGTCCGGGCGAGATCGGACAGGGCGCGCGACCATGCTTCGTAGCGGCTAGAGTCGAAGCACATCTGCCGGAAGTCTTCGGCCATGTCCGCACTGAACCGCTTGCGGAATTCTCGGGGCAGTGCGTTCAACAAGAGGCGGTAGGCACCAGTCGAGAGGCGGAACCGCTGTCGGGAGCTCAGTCGCTTCATTTTGACGACGCTCCTTTCGGCAGGAGGTTGCGATCGCGGACAAGACCGGCAAGTCGGGTGATCCGGGCGGATTCCTCATGGAGCGCTCTCCGCCCCTCTTCGGTCAGCGCGAAGGTGCGTCGAGGCCGCCCACGGCCGCCGGGTTTGCCTTCGACTTCCGCCACCAGACCGGCGTCTTGCATCCGCTGGAGCGAACCATAGATTGTTCCCGGCCCCATCCGGATCGCCTGAGGCCCGGAGCTTTCTTCGACCGCTTTCATGATCGCGTACCCGTGTTGCTTGCCTTCGGCCAGTGCCAGCAGGATGTGAAACACCGCTGGAGTGAGTGGCGAGGTTCCCGCCTCGTCGCTGGACTTCATCGCGTTGAACCTGTCCGTGTCTCTTGAAGACCGTCGTCGCTTATTTTGGTTACTGATATTTCCGTCACAGATATTACCGTAACAGTAATAAATGACAATACGAAGAAAATAAGGGTCAGAGCCCCCATTTCCCTGTTTTGTTCATCAACTATCGCAGTTTCATGAGAAGAAAAACGGCAAGCGTTGTGCCGATTTCCCCTCCGCGTTACGGTTATCGCTGTGGTTAAATCTAACGACTTATGAGACACACTTTTCTTGCCTTGTGGCTCCTGCTCCCGAATTTCCTGTCGGCCCAGGACGCCGCGGTGGAGGCCGCACGCGACTACCGCCATGCGAACGGCGCCAAGATACTGGCGGATTTTGCCGAACTGCTTTCGATCCCCAACGTGGCCAGCGATGCGGACGGCATCGGGAGAAACGCCGAGTACGTCCGCGACCAGTTTCTCGAGCGCGGCGTCGAAATGGAGCTGCTGACCCTGCCCGGAGCACCACCCATCATTTTCGGTGAGATCACGAGACCGAACGCCACACGGACCCTCGCCGTCTATGTGCACTATGACGGTCAGCCGGCCGACCCGTCGCAGTGGACGCACGCCCCGTGGGAGCCGACTCTGTACACCGCGGCCATCGAGTCGGGAGGGGTGGCCCGGGCCTTGCCGGCCTCCGGAGAGGAAATCGATCCGGAGTGGCGTCTTTACGCGCGATCGGCCGGAGACGACAAAGCTCCGATCGCGGCGATGCTGGCCGTCCTGGATGCTTTTGCCGAAAACGACATCGCGATTACCTCGAACATCAAGTTTTTCTTTGAGGGCGAAGAGGAGGCCGGGTCGGCCCGCCTGCCCGAGTACCTGGAAACGTATCGCGACCGCCTGAACGATATCGACGTGTGGCTTTTCTGCGACGGCCCCGTGCACCAGAGCCGCGCGCCTCAGCTTGTATTCGGCGCCCGCGGTGTAACCGGAATGGAAATCACGATCTATGGCGCCAACCGATCGCTCCACAGCGGTCACTACGGTAACTGGGCCCCGGTCCCTGGAGCGATGCTTGCCAACCTGCTGGCGAGCATGAAGGACGACACCGGCAGGGTTCTGGTCGAGGGTTTCTATGACAGTGTCGTACCGATTGGCGACGAGGAACGCGCGGCGCTTGAAAACCTGCCCGACATCGATCCGGAACTCCGTGAGTCATTCGGGTTGGTCGAGACCGAAGCCGATAACGCGCCTCTCGCTGAACGGTTGCTCTTGCCGGCCCTCACGGTCCGTGGACTCTCGAGCGGCAACGTGGGAGCCCTGGCCCGTAACATCATCCCTTCTTCGGCCACGGCGACGTTGGGTATTCGTCTCGTGAAGGGTAATGACCCGGAACGGATGAAGGATCTTGTCGAGAACCACATCCGCGCCCAGGGCTACCACATCGTGAGCGAAGACCCCGATGCGGAGACGCGTCTCGCCTACCCGCGGATCGCGAAAGTCACGCGGGGAGGCGGGTACCCGGCCGCCCGAACCCCGATGGATCTACCCATCTCCAAAGCCTTGTTTGAGGCCGTGCAGCGCGCGGCCGGCGATGCGGCTTTGAAGGTGCCTGCCCTGGGCGGGTCCCTACCCCTGTACCTGTTTTCGGATCCGGCTCACATGAACCAACCGGCAGTCATCGTGCCGGTCGCGAATCACGACAACAACCAGCACGCGGCGGACGAGAACCTGAGAATCGCCAACCTCTGGTACGCCATCGACCTCTATGCGGCTCTGCTGACGATGCCTTGATGGGCAAACCCAGGTGGTCACAGTGGCAATCCTCTCGGCCTGGATTCTGTGTATTGTGAAATAGGGAAATGGGGGCTCTGCCCCCTCTTTTTTCATTCATTCAGTGGTTGGGAAATGTGTGGGAGAGGGTGTGCGGGCGACTATCCATGGTCGCCCGACAGAGAGTATCTTAATTCAACTCCGAAATCGCCCGGGCTCTCCGAACCAGCTCGATGAACTCGGCCCGGTAACCTTCCGCATCCACGCCCCTGCTGGCCCTGGCAATCCGGATGACGTCATCGAAGGTCACGCTGCCCTTGTGGGGCGAGTCCCTCAGAAGCATCCCGAAGCCGGCCACCGCAGTCGCGAAACGGTAGTCGTCGCTCGCGTCCGTCAGTCGGGTTTGACGATCCACCACCGCCACATCCATCAGCTTGCTCACATCGCCGTCCGGCTCCTTGTAGCGGATCTTCATCGTCAGCAATTCGCCGGTTCCGGCGCGCTCGCTCGTCGATGTCGGAGTCTGGTACTTGAGCGGATCCACTCCGGGCAGGTTGATGGCGACGCCGGCCGGCACGATTTCGAACAGCGCTGTCACGGTGTGGCCCGAGCCGATCTCGCCGGCGTCTTTCGTGTCGTCGTTGAAGTCCTGGTGTTCGAGGACCCGGTTTTCATAGCCGATCAACCGGTAAGCATTCACCTCGTTGGGGTTGAATTCGATCTGGATCTTCACGTCTTTGGCGATCGTGATCAACGTGCTGCCCATCTCCTGGACAAGGACCTTCCGCGCTTCCTTGATCGTGTCGATGTAGGCGTAGTTGCCGTTCCCCTGGTCGGCGAGGGACTCCAGACCGGCATCGTTGTAGTTGCCGGTACCGAAGCCCAGGACGCTCAGGAAGACTCCGGTCTTCGCCTTTTCCTCGATCAACCGGGTCAGCGCGCCGTTGTTCGTCACGCCGACGTTGAAGTCGCCGTCGGTCGCCAGGATCACCCGGTTCGTGCCGCCCTCCACGAAGTTCTGAACGGCCGTTTTGTAGGCGAGGTCGATACCCGCCCCGCCGTTGGTGGAACCGCCTGCGGAGAGGCGATCGAGTGCCCGGATCACGGCTTCCTTCTTGTCTCCGGTCGTCGAGGGCAGAACCATACCCGACGCACCGGCATAAACGACGATCGCCACGCGGTCGTTCTCGGTAAGCTGTTCGACGAGCAGCTTCATGCCGTCCTTGAGCAGCTCGAGCTTGTTCCGGTCCCGCATCGAGCCGGACACATCAACGAGAAAGACGAGGTTGCTTGCCGCTCGCTCGTCGCGGGGAATCTCGCGGCCCTTGATCCCGAACCGCACCAGCCGGTGACTCGGGTTCCAGGGCGCTCGGGCCACCTCGGAGTGCACACGTAGCGGGTGTTCGCCGGTAGGCCCCGCGTAGTCGTAGGTGAAGTAGTTCACCATCTCTTCGATCCGCACGGCGTCGGGGGGCGGCAGCATCCTCTGGTTCAGGAAGCGCCGCACGTTCGCGTACGCGGCGGTGTCGACATCGATTGAAAACGTCGCCAGCGGATCCTGGGATACCGAGACGAAGGCGTTGTCGACGATCCGGTCATACTCCTCGGTGTTGAAGCGGTTCCGAGGCGGCAGGTCCGGCCGGAGGTCGCCTCTCATTCGGGAGAGCGCGTCCACTTCGTCCTCCGCAGCCACGAATCTTTGCCCCGCAACCCGCTGACTGGGCATGGCGGGCTGCTCGGCTCGCAGCGTTCCTCCCAGCACCCCACGCAGCTCGGACAACTCCCCGGCGCGGGTTCCCTGCGCCGGGGCCGGCCCGGGCGCCGGGGGAGGTGCCGGTGGTGCGCTCTGCTTCTGCAACTGTGCAAATTCGACGATCCCGGAATCCCTATCCGCCGCGACCGGCGCGGCCGGGCCTGCATTTCCGGCCGGAGACGGCTCGGTCGGGACGGACTGCGTGTCCTGCGACGAGGTCGGCTCGGCCTGGGCGGCCGTGCCCTCCGGCGGCGGCACCTGTTCGTTTTGGTTGCGGACCACCAGGCGCGGCGCCGGTGTGCGTTCGACCGGGACGGGGGTATTCAGAGCGAACGGGGTCGGTCCTGACGCCTGACGCGATCGCAGGAGGCTCGGAGTCATGATCGACACCAGGCCCATCAACACGAGCGCCGCCGCGGCCAGGCCGCCGGCCCAGGAAATGACTCTGCTTCCCGCCGTGATCTCAGGCGCGGCCTCGAGCTCGACCGTTCGCCGTTGTTCCGCCGACAGGTAAACCTGTTCTTCGGAGGCGTAGCCTTCGCCGAGCAGACCGACCGTGTCTCGGATCTCCTTCAGGACCTCCTCGGCCTCCGGCGACGACTCCATTTCGCGCTCGAACGCAGCGCGTTCGTGGTCGTCCAGTTCTCCCAGCACGTAGGCTGTCCAGCGTGGATCGTTGCGGTCGATACTCATGGGATTCTCCTTACCAGGGACGGTGTCGGGGACGACGCCTTCGTCGGTGACGACGCCTTCATCCGCTCGCGAATCGTTTTGACTCCCGTGTGGATGAGGAAACCGACGTTGCTGACCGATAGTTGGGTGATGCTCGAGATCTCCTTGTAGCTGAGGTCGCACTGAAACTTCAGGCAGAGAACTTCGCGCTGCTAAAACAGTTCGAGGGAAGCGGATTTTAGAGAAGCCCGCGTCCAAGCGGAGGTGTAGGTGCGGTCTAATGACCGCACACTCTTCGAACCGAAAACTGTGCGCTCATACAAGCTGTGAACGAATTATGGGAACGGAAAATCGGGTGGCGGGGCTTTTCAAGTGTAGGTGCGGTCTATGACCGCACAACTTGTGGTCCCGCGGGCATTTGTGTGCTCATAGACCTCACCTACACTTGAGGATCGCAGGTTCTTCGTGAAAAGCCCCACCACCCGATCCTCCAACAAATGACATTCGTTCACAGCTTGATCGAGCGCACCTACACTCGATCCAAGAGTTTCGCTTCTCTCCGGCACCGACACGACGGCGGCCCGTGGTTACGTGAAGTTCCGGACGAACGAAGACGGAGAGGATCTTGAAAGACCGGGTCTCACTCCTCCAGGTAAATCCGGGCCCCCAGAAGCAGGGCGACCACGGTACCGACGAGCATCCAGCCAAGGTGCATCATGACGGTTCCGGCCGGCTCCATCCCGGCCCTTAGCAGGGCCATGTCAGGGATCAGTCGGAGCAGGATCCAGCAGTAGACGGCAGCGAGGATGGCGGTGCGAGGGCCGGGGCCGAACCGCGTCCGGATTGCTGCATAGAACCAGACCAGGAGTATCCCGCTTGCCAAACCGATGATCGCGAAGCTGGATAGCGTTCCCGAGTCGATCGTCAGACCCATACTGGATGAAACCTGTGCCAAATCCTCTCCGAACGCCATACCGAAAATCAGCTCGAAGATGTCGATGACCACCCCTGCGGCGAGGCCGCCCATGACGACACGGCCCGTGTTGATCGAACTCATGTGCCTCCTCCCGATTTCGGCGCTCGGCGACCAACCTTTTGCAAAGCACACATGCGTCGTTCGAGCGTCAAATGACGGTCGTACGATAGCACGGACGGAAATGTAATAGGGCCAGGCACCGGGGTGGCCCTTTTTCTTTCATTGATCGGATTCCAGATTTTTCTGGAAGACCTGCCCCATTGAGTTATAAATTCGGCGGACACACAGAAACTGAAACACACCCGCAGCGGTCGGAGGGGCCCAATGAGGATTTCGTCAGCCAGGTTCTGCATTCTACTGTCACTCATGCTGTTGTCGGTCGCGGTTGCCGCGACGGCACAACAACCCACGGAGATTGTCGTCCGCAACGGGACGATCGTGACGTCTGAAGGTCGCTACGAAGCCGACGTCCGTGTTCGGGGCGAGACGATCGTCGAGATCGGCCAGGATCTTGCGGCATCGAACGACGCTCGGGAAATCGATGCGGAAGGCCTGCTCGTGGTCCCCGGGGGAGTCGATCCTCACTCCCACCTCAGCATCGGCGCCGACGACTACACGAGCGGTTCGTCGGCGGCGCTTGCGGGCGGTGTGACGACGGTGTCGGATTTCTCGACTCCGCGAGACGGGGAACCTCTCGCCGCGGTGGTTGAACGGGCGGCCGCGAGGGTGGCGGCCGAGGGAATTGCCGACTTCATACTGCACGCGACCATCGCCGACCCGCGAGGCCGTCCCGCGGAGATGGAGGCGCTAGCCGAACTGGGACAGACCAGTACGAAAGTCTTCATGAACCGCCCGGCGTTCGAAGAACACATCGATGAATACCTGGCGATGCTGGACGCGGCCGGTGAGGCCGGCGTAATGAGCATGATGCACTGCGAGGATGGACCAATCCTCGCACACGCCGTTGCTGAACTCACCGCTGACGGTCATACGTCGCTCGAGTACTATCCTCAAAGCAGGCCCCTCGTCGGCGAGGTAGTCGCGACGCAGCGCGCCATCGGGATGGCCGAGGCGACCGGGTCTCCGATCTACATCGTTCACATGTCCTCGGAGGGCGCCCTGCGAGTCGCCCAGGAAGCGCAGGCCCGCGGGCTGCCGGTTTTCGTCGAAACGCGCCCGATCTACCTGCATTTGACAGGGGAACGCTACGAGGGTGATGACCGGGGGCTCTACATCGGCCAGCCTCCGCTCAGGAAGCAGAGCGATCAGGACGCGCTCTGGACCGGCATCGCCAACGGAACGGTCCACGTCCTCGGAACCGATCACGTGCCCTACCTGAAGGAAACAAAACTCGATCCGAGCCAGACAATCGCCAACCACAACGCCGGGATGAGCAACCTGCAACTGATTCGGCCGATGTTGTTCTCGGAGGGCGTCGCGACGGGGCGCATTTCCGCGGAACGTTTTGTCGCCGTCACCTCGACGAATCCGGCAAAGCTGTTCGGCCTCTATCCGCGGAAAGGAACGATCGCTATCGGTTCCGACGCCGACCTCGTTCTTTGGGATCCGAGCGAGACCCGGACCGTTCGCGACGAAGACATGTTCTCGAAGGCTGGCTACTCGACGTATTCGGGCCGTGAAGTGACCGGCTGGCCGACGATGACGATCCGCCGGGGCGAGATCGTTTACCAGGACGGCCAGATCGTCGGGGAAGTCGGCAGCGGCCAACTCCTCGAGCGGGGTCGATGGCAAGCTCCTTAAAAATGGGGCAAGAAAAAGAGAAAAAATGGGGGCAGAGCCCCCATTTCCCTAATTAGTTCTCCACTTATTGCAGTCTTTAATTAGGGTAATAATATACTTGACGAATCAATCTTCATAGCGTAGACTAGTTTGTGTTATGAAGACAATACGCGAACCCAAGACACTCCAAGAAGCCGTTGTCCACTTTGCCGACGACGACAACGCGCTGAATTACGTAGCGAGCCGCCGTTGGCCTGATGGCGCTGTCATCTGCCCTACCTGCGGTCGAGATGATGTAACTTTTCTTCAAAAGCAGCGCAAGTGGCAGTGCAAGAGCCAGCATAAGAAACGCCAGTTCTCGGTGAAGGTTGGAACGATCTTCGAGGGTTCGCCTATCGGTCTGGACAAGTGGCTCTGCGCCGTCTGGATGGTCACTAATTGCAAGAACGGTGTCAGTTCCTACGAGATCCACCGCGCTCTTGGCGTGACTCAGAAAACCGCGTGGTTCATGCTCCAGAGAATCCGCTTGGCCATGCAGGATGAGAAGCCCCAGAAGAAACTCTTCAAAGGTACGGTCGAAGCGGACGAAACCTACATCGGCGGACTTGCGCGGAACATGCACAAGAGCAAGAAGGCGGAGAAGGTTCACGGTACTGGTGGACTCGCCTCTGGAAAGACCGTTGTGCATGGACTGTTGGAGCGAAACGAACGAAAGCACGCTTCCACCATCCGTGTTGCCGTCGTCGCAAATGCTAGGAGGAAGACCGTACAGAAACGAGTGAAGGATAACGTTGAACTTTGGATCGGCCGTGTTTACCGATGCGTTGCTGTCCTATGCAGGGCTCGAATCTGATTACTTTCATAAGTTCGTAAATCATGCCGAGCGATATGTTGATGGCGTTGTCCACACTAACGGTTGTGAGAATTTCTGGACACTCTTGAAGCGATCCATTAAGGGAACCTACGTTAGCGTTGAGCCGTTCCATCTCTTCCGTTACCTCGATGAGCAATCCTTCCGATTCAATAATCGCCGCAAGGCGAGTGACGGTGACAGGTTCAGCAAAGTCATCGGCCAGATCGTCGGCAAACGAATCACTTACGCTCAACTGACAGGCAAGATGGCAACCGCGACGGGTTACTACATCTAAACGCCAGCGGCGCGGGAAACGGCGGAAGCCTTAGCGGGCCTCCGCTTTTTCTTTCTGCGCTCTTCAACCTCCAGTCGGCTCCGTAGTTCCTCATAAGAGATCAGCAACAGTGTGCCAACGGCATTCTCGAATCGCTCAAGCTCCGTACTGCCCTTTATGTGTATCTTCACTTGGTAGCTGCCTTTCCGTTACCGCTTGCCTCGAATGGCAACGTTGCGGATACGGGTCTTCGCATCGCCTCAATCATCTGTGAAATGGAACTTAGACAAACGTTGAGAAACATCTGTGCCTGTTCGGTGGTTAAGACTTGATCCGGGTGAAGGAGAGGGTTTCTGTACTCTTCTCGGATGTGATCTAGAAACCCAGTAATGCGCCGGTCAGCCTTGCCTGATTGCTCAAGGTTTTTTATGTATCCTCAGTGGTCACTTCAAAACCGGCCAACGGGGATGGCCCGGGACGGTGTTGTTCTACCTCTTTGGGACTGGACTCGGCAAGCCCGTTTTAGTCCTCCAACTCCGAGGGCCGCATTTGAGGATGTGGCCGTGATGGAGCAGCCGGTCCAGCATGGCTGTGACGGCGGCGCTATCACCCAGTAGTTTTCCCCAGTCTTGGACGGGTCGATTCGATGTCAGTAACGTACTGGTCCGTTCATAGCGTCGCATCACGATCTCGAGGAGTTCCTCTGCTGCAGTGGGAGGAAGCTTCCGCATCCCCAGATCGTCGATGATCAGCAGCGGGACCGTCGCCAAAGCTTCCATGCACTCCTTTCGGGTACCGTCAATGGTGGCTTCGGCGATGTCGTCGAGAAGCGCATGAGTTTCACGGTAGACGACCCGATAGCCCTGCTCAATCGCAGCCAAGCCGATGGCCTGAGCCAGATGACTCTTGCCGGTGCCAGGAGGACCGAGAAACAAGGCATCGTCGTGCCTGGAGATGAAGGCGCCCGTCGCCAGGTCGAAGACCAGACTACGATTCATCTTCTTGTTGAAAGTAAAGTCGAAGGAGTCGAGCGTCTTCTGGGGATCGCGGAACCGGGCCTGTTTCCGACGCCGTTCCAACAACCGGATGCTGCGACGGTCCAGTTCATCCGAGACCAGACGAGAGACCAAGTCGATCGGCGCCATGGCTTCGGTCTGGGCCTGGTGGAGGCGTGTTTCCAACACCTCGGCAATGCCGCCGAGCCGGAGTTGTCGGAGAGCCCGCTGGAGTTCGATCAGATTCATGAGTGTTCCTGCTCCTGGATTTTGAGGTTGATGAGATCGCGATACTGAGTCAGTTCGCGAATGAGAGGATCGACCTGACGCAGGGCGAGTGGAGGTCGCCGCTCCAGATAGCGGCGGACGAAACGATACTCGTAGACGTGGAGTTCCAGTGCCGCAGCCGAAGCATCCTCCACGGCGGAGACACCGTACTTCTTGGCCAGGGAGAGCACACCCAGGATGCGGCGGACCGCAGCTTCCCCTTGTCGGCGGTGAATGGCGTCACAGAGTGTGCCGATGTGGGTGCCAGCGCGGCGGGCTCGGGCCAGCAGTTGCACCGTCGTTAACGGGGTTTTCTTCGGGTTGTCTTCAGCACGGACACGGTATCCACCCCGCTTCTGGCGGACATGCTCGCGGAGGAGTGGATAGGTGTTTGGGTCCAGGATCCGGACGTGAAGCGTGTCCCACTGGACCTTGACACCCCGTCCGATCCAGCCCGGCGGTACACTGTAATAGGCGGCTTCGACTTCGACGCAACCGTCGAGATGGACGACACGTTCACCGAATTGGTAATAGCGAAACGGTTCGATCGGCAGCGGCTTAAGAGATGGTTTCTCTTCGGCGAACATGGCCGCCACCTGCCGCTTGGTCGTGCCGTGGATGCGGGTGTCGGCCCATCGGACTTCCCAGCGATCCAGATACCCCTGGGCCTGGTCGAGGCTCTCGAAGCGCTGTCCCTTCAATGGGGTCTTCTGGGCGTGCCCGACACCGGATTCGACTTTGCCTTTGCGGTCTGGATCGCGCACCCGGCATGGCATGGCCACCACGCCGTAATGGGTCAGGACATCTCGAAACAACGGATTCAGGGTGGGGTCGTAATGGTCCGGGACGATCACGCCTTCGCGCAGGTTATCCAGCACGATGAGGCGGGGAGTGCCGCCGAGTCGGCGGAACGCGGTCTCGTGCAACTGGGCCCAGATGCGGGAACTGGACTTGAACGTCAGCAGCCGGACCGATTTGCGGCTGTAGCCCAACGTCATCACGAACAGCCGCGTCCGTCGGTACTTGCCCGTCTTCGGATCCCGGACCATCGGTCCGGTCCCGTAGTCGACCTGCGCTTCCTCTCCAGCTCCGGTCTGGATGATTCCGACCGCTTCCGGGGATCGCACTCCCCGGAGTTTGCGAACGAAACGCTTGACCGATTCGTAGCTGCCGACAAAACCGTGATCCGTGACCAGGTCCTGCCAGATCGCCATCGCGTTGCGGCCACGCTCCAGCGCCTGTTGGATGGTCTCCCGGTACGGCTCGCAGGAACTGCCCGACGGTGGGCTTGGAGGGGGAGCCGACGACTCTGCCGAGACCGGATTCCCGGCCTCCGGGTCGGTGGTCACTTCGTTGGCCGGTTTTGAAGTATCGGAACCGCCAAACCCCTCAACGACACCATTTACGCCGTCCGGGTCGGTGGTCACCTCGTTGGCCGGTTTTGCCGGTCGCCGGCCCCAACTCCCGGGCGGCCGAATGGGGATTCCGGCCGCTCTCAGATACGCACTGGCCGTCTCACGACGCACGCCGGTGGTCTGTTCGATCCGACGCAGCGGCCATCCAAGCCGCCCCAATGCAACAACTTGCTCTCTCTTTTCTGTGCTCAAGACATTGCTCATGCCGACGGAGCCTGTTTCGGCTTCCCGTCGGTGTCAATGTCCCGGGCTTATCTATGTTCGTTGGCCGGTTTTCAGGTGACCACCATTGGCCGGTTTTGGGTGACCGCCGAGGATGTATGTTCCCCAGTTCCGCATTTTGGCTTTAGGCTTATTGCCGATAGCAAACTCATAGTAATTCCTGATGATCGTTTCTGTTGCTCGGACGATGTGGAATCCTGCGGCAGTCGGGATATCGAAAGCTATGCATCTGCCGGCTTGCTGGATATCTCGTATCGCGGTATCAGGTAACTCCCTGCGGGTGGCATCTGGAAGAAGCCTCTCTGCTTCGTCTATGAGGATGCGTGTGTCGTAGGCCAACTTGCGCGATACGAAATAGGTGTCCAAAGATTGGCACTCAGCAGCAAGCACGGTTTCAAAATCCTGAACAGCTTTCTTGATACCGGCTATTTGCCATTGGTGTATTTCTCTTTCAAAATCAAAAGCCGCTTCACCTTTCGCTATCTCTGGAAATTTGTCGGGCACTATCTCAACCAAAAGTCTCCACAAATCTGCACATGCAGGTTTACATACCGACAGTGGGTGTGAAAAGGCGTCCGAATAGATACTTGCAAGCACGTTCTTGGCCGTGAGGGCCTGACCAAAGACATTGCCAACCGTTGTTGCAGCATCCGGTAATTCGGCGAGTGGACGTATAGTCTTTGCGAGCCTATAGAATTGATATTCATCAACTTTTTGCATACGGCCTCCAAGGAGGGGGCAAAATTTAAGCGCAACTTTCATTGTCGCTTCCCAGCCTTGATTCGGCAAGTATATTGTTGCCCTTATTTGCTGCCCCTCGTTTTCAGCACCTTCTTTGGAATGCGGGCCGCAAATCCGTTCCCTCCAACCAACACCTTCATATAAAATCAGCCTTTCTCGAGACCGATTTTACCCAAGCGGAGGTAAGCCGTGACGATGAACACGAGCGAGACCCGACGGCGCTTCATGGCCCATTTTGCGCAAGCCGGCCTCGGCGCGACGCTTCTCCCCGGAGTCCTGTGGGGAAAGATGCAGGAGGCCGAAGAAGCCCGAATCAAGGCCGACATGCTGCGCGATGCGCTGGCGATGTCCGGAATGGAATTCAGCGAGGAACAACGGGAGGAGATGGTCGAAAGGGCCAACAACGCTCTAGAAGACTACGAAGAGCTCCATGACTTCCACATCCCGAACGACATCTCGCCGCCGTTTCATTTCGATCCGATCGTGCCGGGCATGAAGGTGGACCGGACTGCGCGTCCGTTCCGGATCAGCGATCCGCCCAGCGTCGAGCGCCCCTCGAACCTCGAAGGCGTTGCGTTCTGGCCCGTCCGACACCTGGCCGAGCTCATCCGCTCGCGCCAGGTAACCTCCGTCGAGCTCGCGACGATGTACCTGGAGCGGTTGAAGAAGTACAACCCCGTCCTCAACTGCGTCGTGAGCTTCACCGACGACATGGCGATGAGCCAGGCCCGCCAGGCCGACTCCGAGATTGCGGCCGGCCGGTACAAGGGGCCCCTCCACGGCATCCCCTGGGGCGCCAAGGACATCATCGCCGCCAGGGGTTACCGCACGACATGGGGATCGGGCGCCTACCAGGAACAGGTCCTCGACTACGACGCCACCGTCATCGAGTTGCTCCGGGACGCCGGCGCCGTCCTGATCGCCAAACTGACAACGGGCGAGTTTGCCGGTGGAGCCAACTGGTTCGGAGGCCGCACCAACAATCCATGGAATCCCGAACGGAGCTCCAGCGGGTCCTCGGCCGGTCCGGGTTCGGCAACTGGCGGCGGATGTGTCGGCTTTTCGCTCGGCACCGAAACCAGCGGGTCTATCCTGGGACCTTCTTCTGCGTGCGGCGTCACGGGATTGCGTCCCACGTTGGGACGGAGCAGCCGCTACGGTGTGATGGCGTTGTCGTGGACGCAGGACCGCATCGGTCCGATGTGCCGATACGCCGAAGATTGCGCCCTCGTGATGGCTGCTATTGCCAAACAAGACGACCGCGACCTGAGCGTGCAGGACATCCCGTTCAACTGGGACGCCAACCTGGACATCACCCGCCTGCGCGTCGGGTATATTCCTGAAACCTTCGACGACATCGAGGACACTGCCGTTCGCGCCATCCACCAAGCCACGCTCGATCAGCTCAAAGCCCTGGGCGTCGAGCCGATTGCCTTCGAGGTGCCTCGATTCCCGGTTACCGTCACGGCTCACAACGTCGAGATGGCTGCCTTCTTCGACGAGTTCGTCCGCTCGGACCGAGTGGATCAGATCACGAGGGAGACCCGTGCCGCCGGTTTCCGGGCCAGCCGGTTGATCCCGGCCGTCGAGTATCTCCAGTCGCAGCGCGCTCGAATGATGATGATGATGGACCTGGCCAAAGCCACGGAGGGTATTGACGTCTTCCTGATCCCACGCCGCCAGCGTCGGCCTACTCCCCCGGGTGGCGGTGGAGGTGGCGGAGGCGCTGCCGCCAATCAACAACCGCCGGGCCTGAGCGCTTCGACGCAGTGCAACTATGCGACGTACCCGGCCGTGGCGCTTCCGAACGGATTCGACGAGGAGGGCATGCCCACGAGCATGACGTTCTACGCTCGCCCGTTCGGCGAGTCCGAGCTGCTGGCCGTGGCGAAAGCGTACCAGGATGCCTCCGGCCACCACCTGAAACATCCCGAGATTACCCTGTGAGACGGCGAAGCTGTCGCGAACCGAGAATCGTGATCACATCAGTTGGCTCTCCGATGTCTACGGCCCGCGCCTGACCGGCTCGCCCGCCATCAAGCAGGCCAGCCAATGGGTTCAAGGGAAGTTCGAAGAGTGGGGACTCGCCAACATCCACGAAGAGGAATTCGAGTTCGGGAAAGGGCTCTCGGCCTACTTCAACATCGATAACGGCACTGGGAGAGCCCGCGGCTGGATGCAGAGCAACATGGCGGTACGGAACGTTTTCGAGCAGTGGATCGCTCCACTCGCCGACCTTGGCGTGACGACGCTTGGCCCACGCTCGGTTGGCGGAACCGACCATACTTCGTTCGATGCGGTCGGCCTGCCCGGCTTCCAGTTCATGCAAGAGCGCCTGGAATACAACTCCCGAACCCACCACTCGAACATGGACGTCTACGATCGGATCCAACGCGAGGACGTCGTGCAGCTGGCGACAGTGGCCGCAATCTTTGCCTACAACGCTGCCATGCGTGATGAGCTGATGCCCAGAAAGGCCTTACCGACGCCGCAGGAGGGAAACTAACCACGGAGCCGGCGACGGATTCTTCGAAGTAGAGAGTCGGGAATAGCGCCTGGCCGGCCCGGCGCCCGTGCATGCCACCGCCGGGCTGGCTGGATTGCCTCGCAATCCTGCCCCCGAATTCCAGCCGTCGAGCTGGTTCACCATTGGTCGCGGAGCCGCTATTTCCCGGACCGAACCCATCGGCGATGGTGCCGATAGCACTGTTACAGGCCACTAGTAGCGGTGAAGTCTGAAGGAACGGGCTCGCGGTGCCGTAGATACACCCGCTTGGGACCTGGTAAATAAAACACAATCAACAGGTCCTTGCTCGATCGGAGGTGCAGCTGTGAGTGACATACCCTTCTGGCTCTCGGTTCTGTTTCTCGTATTCCTCGTTATCTTGTTCGGAGAATTGATTGCGTGGCTTATTTACACCTTTTTTCTCACTGCCTGCCGGCTACGAAAAAGCCTGGTGCGCAGGGACAAGTGCGGGGGGACATGCATAACTCCTGGTCAAGTCTGCGTTGCGACCGCGACTAGACCCTACGGCCCGTGGGGGCTATTCGGCCTGCAGGACTCAGCGTGTGCCTGTGGGGCTCCTGGAACAGGCGTGGTAGGAGGAACCGGTGCTCCGCTGATAGGTGCTCCCGGGGGCGGCCTTGGACCCGTCGCGCCCCCACCTCCTCCGGGTCCCGGAAGAGGCGACCCGGAATCTTTAGGTCATTGACCTTACCTGGCGCGGCCTGAACCTACAGGAGCCTTGCGCGGATCAAAGAACCCGCCGCACTCTGAAATATGGGCGCGGAGCCCCTGTTCCCCCTAGCTGTGACAGTGAGTTGCGTCCAATCATACCGTCGGGCTCCTCGACGACTCCGTCCGTCCCGAAGTGGCCACTCTTCTCTCATCGATCATCTAATGAGAAGACGTACAGATTTTCAATAAAGTTCCATCTCAATGGCGAGAATAACGATGTACGGTAATCGATCTTGAAGCTGCCGGCGTTGAGTTGCTGGATCTGCTGACGGGTATGAGTAACTTGTCGGTCGTCCGTCAGTATTCATCTGAGTTGGGGGGGGGGGACGGGGTGGTTTAACCCCGGGGAACGGAGGTTTGGAATGTTCGCAAAGGAAGTCCGCTACGCCGTCCGTGTGCTTCGGGCGAAGCCCACATTTTCGGTCCTCGCGATCGCGATGCTGGCGCTGGGGATCGGGGCCTCGACGGCGATCTTTACGGTTGTCAACAGCGTCCTGGTCCGCTCCCTGCCGTACGAGGAGCCTGACCGGATCGTGCAGCTCTGGGAGGTGTCGCAAGAGGGCAACCGGATGGCGGTCCCGGAGGCAAATTTCGTCGATTGGAAGGCCGAGGCCGACAGTTTTGAGTTGATGGCGATGTACGGTGTCGGCGAGACGACCGTCCTGGGTGGTCTCGAGCCTTTTCGAACTCGTGTCGCGACGGTTTCGGAGGGGTTCTTCGAGGTCATCGGCGTGCGGCCGGTCGTGGGTTCGGGTTTCCTTTCCGAGCACCAGCGTTCCGGCGCCAGCCCGGTCGCAGTCGTCAGCCGACGGTTCTGGCGGGACGTCCTCGGCTCCCCGGAGGGTCTCGACAGCGTTCGCCTGAGCTTTTCAAACCGCATCCATCCCGTCGTAGGCGTTCTGCCTGAGCGAGCTGATTTTCCCGTCGACACCGACGTCTGGACCAATCAGGAAGGGGTGGGTGCCGCGCTCAATCCCAGCCGAAGCGCCCACAACTGGAGGGCGATCGGTCGGCTGGCAGCCGGTGCGACTCCCGCTCGGGCGACGCGACAACTGGAAACGATCGCCGCGCGCATCCACGGCGAATACTCCGACGTCACGGCGGTCGGGGCTGTGGCCGTCGGGCTTCAGGAGCAGTTGACCGGCGGGGTTCGAACGCCGTTGCTCGTCCTGATGGCGGCGGTGGGGATCCTGCTGCTGATAGCGTGCATGAACGTGACGAGCTTGTTGCTGGCGCACATGGAGGCGCGGTCCAGGGAGTTTGCAGTCCGCACGGCGCTGGGAGCGACCCCGCTGCAGTTGGCGCGCGGGTCCCTGGCTGAAACGGTGATCCTGGCCGCGGTCGGTGGGGTACTTGGAGTGATCCTGGCGCGTTGGGGGGTGGCGACGATGCTGGCAACCGTCGGGGGGGACCTGCCTCGGGCCGCCGAAATCGGACCGGACTGGAGGGTCTACACGTTCGCTTTGCTCCTGGCGTTGGGGATCTCTGTTCTGGTCGGTCTGCTTCCGGCAGTGCGCTTCTGGACCGGCAACCTCGTGGACGCGCTGAAAGCAGGAGGCCGGGGCCAGGCTGGAGCGCACAGCCGGGCGCGGAGCGTTCTGGTGACGGCTCAAGTTGCGATGACAGTCGTCTTGCTGGTCGGCGGAAGCCTTCTGGCTCGAAGTCTCGTCGAGATGCTCGAGGTCGACCTCGGGTTTCAAACACGGAATCGTCTTGCGGTCGAACTGGTCCAGCAGTTCCCGCAGGGCGAAGAAGCCACGAACCGGCTCGGCGCGTTCCAGCAGGCCTTCGAGGAAAGGGTGGGTGCGCTGCCCGGCGTTGTGAACGTCGGTGGCATCGATGCGTCGCCCCTCTCCCGGCGGGGCAGCAACGGACGCTTCAAGATCGACGGCGCGGGCGACAGCGGCGATTACTGGCCCGACTACCGCGTTGCCAGCCCCGGCTACTTCCGGGCGCTGGGAATCCCGCTGCTCCGCGGACGACTCTTCGATGAGACCGATGGCGCGGGGGCCCCCGGCGTTGCGGTGATCAGTGAGTCTGTCGCCAACATCGTCTGGCCGGGCGAAGACCCTATCGGCCGGCGGATCGACCGCAGCAACATGGACGGCGTGGACCAGCTGATGACGATCGTGGGCATCGTGGGGGACGCGCGGCATTACGGGCCCGACAGCGAGCTGCGGGGAGAGACCTATTTCAACTACCTCCAGCGTGCGCGGAGGACCGCCAGGTTCACCTGGATCATCGAAACCGCCGGCGACCCGGCCGCGATCGGGACTCCGGTCATGGCCCTGGTCAAGGAACTCAACCCGGAGCTGCCGATCCGCCTGCAGACAATGGACTCGATGCTGTCTCTGATACTTTCGAGCCGGTTGTTCAACCTGTCTCTGCTGGGCGTGTTTGCGGCGGTGGCGTTGACGCTGGCCGTGATGGGCGTCTACGGCCTGATTGCCTACACGGTGGCTCACCGTAGTATGGAGATCGGGGTGCGGACAGCCCTCGGGGCGCGTCCGGGCCAGGTCGTTGGGCTGTTTGTCAGGGAGAGCGCTCTCCTGATCGGCCTGGGTGTCGTCGTCGGGGTGTTGGGGGCATTTGCGACAACTCGGGTACTGGAGAGCCTGTTGTTCGGAGTGGAACCGACCGACCCGGCCGCCTTCGGGATTGGCGTCGTCGCCCTCGTCGTGCCCGCCCTGCTGGCGGGTTACGTCTCGGCTCGCCGTGCGGCCAATGTCGACCCGCTGAATGCAATTCAGTCCGAGTGACGTGTAGGTGCGGTCTGTGACCGCACATTCTTCGAGCCGAAACCTTGTGCGCTCACAGAGCGCACCTACACTCGATCCCAGGTTTCGGCGTCAGTTCCGCCCACCGCCTGCGACCGGGTAGCCTGGCTGCCGCCGCCAGTCCTCCCATGAACCCACGTAGACCCGGGCCGGAACACCGACGTACCGGGCGGCAAAGTACATGAGGCTGGCGCGCATGCCGACGGCGCAGTAGGTGACTGCCTGCTGTCCCGGTGCCAGGCCGGCGTTGCGGAGTAGGGCGTGTATCTCCTCCCTGGACTTGAACCTCATCTCGTCGAAGTTGGCATACAGGTCCTGCCACAGAACGAGCTGCGAACCGGGCAGGTAACCCCGATTACGTTCTCTTTGGGTTCGGACATCGAGGACGTGAGTATCCGGATCTTCCAGACGGTCCCTGACCCAGGGGGCGGCGACGATCACGTCGGGCGCGGGTCGTGGCGTCAGGCGTCCGGGCTTGATCCCGGCCGTGTCGGTTGAAACCGACCGACCTTCACTCCGCCAGGCCCGAATGTTTCCACTCAGCATCGATACATGGGCCCCGTGCCCGATGGACGCGAACGCCATGTACAGCCAGCCGACCTCCATCCCGTTCTCGCCATAGATGACGATGCGTGCCTCATCCCGGGCGCCGGCCCTGCCCAACACACCCGCCAGGGCTTCGGGTTCGAGTAAACCGTGCCCGCCACCGATCGTCGCCATATGGGGAACGAAAGCCGCTCCCGGAATGTGCCCGCGGTCAAAGTCGGGTCGCGAGCCGGTGGCCACCACGACCACGTCAGGGTCATCGAGGTGCTGCCCCAGCCAGGCTGTTGTCACAATCAGGTCGGCCCTCGACGCCTCTTGAGCCCTTTGCGTTGCCTCGCTTTCCGTGATCAGGAACAGGATCGCGACGATCTCGAGCCCGACCCAGAGCAGGAGTCCGGTCCTCAGATTCATGTGTTCCAACCTCCGTCAGCCATCAGCGCAGCCGGCCCCAGACCGTTGCCACTACCCCGGGGCTTCTTTTGTAGATATTCGACAAGAATAGGTAGTTTCGTGTCGATTGTCTACAAGAAACGCATGGAGGATGGCCTGTCGGTGTAGGTGCTCTCTATGGGCGCACGTGTTTCGGTTCGAAGAGTGTGCGGTCATAGACCGCACCTACACCTCCGTTTGGACGCGGGCGCCTCCAAAATCCTTGAGGCGCGTATGATAGCTCCAACGGCTCAAACCTGTTGATTGCGGCAGTAGGGCACTCTCACGCACGACGGGATGTGCCGAGTGGCGGCCGAGTCGACCAATTTTTGCGGACTTTGAAGGGAAGTACCATGAATCGTGAAGAGTTGATGGAGCTGGAGAAGCGTTACATCGAGCTCGGACGGGAGCTTACGGAAGCTCGCCGCTCGGTGGAACCGGAGACGGTTTCGGATTACGAGCTGCGGACCCTCGAGGGTCCGGTTTCGCTTTCGGGCCTGTTCGGAGAACAGGACCATCTGATCGTTGTACACAACATGGGCAAGGGATGTCCCTACTGCACACTCTGGGCGGATGGGTTTACCGGGCTGCACGATCACCTTCTCAGTCGTGCCGCGTTTGTCGTTTCTTCTCCGGACAGCCCCGAAGTCCAGCGAGAGTTCGCCGAGTCCAGGGGATGGCCCTTTCGGATGGTCAGTACGCAGGGGAGCGAGTTTGCCGGCGACATGGGATACCAGACCGAACAAGGCGGTCCCTTGCCCGGAGTCAGCGTGTTCCACCGGAACGAAGATGGAAGTGCCGTTCGCACCGGACACGGACCGTTCGGTCCGGGAGATCAGTTTTGTCCGGTGTGGCACTTCTTCGATCTACTCGGCAACAAGTCCGGCGATTGGGCACCTGAATACTCCTACTGAGCGAAAACCCATCAAGCCAGAATCGAGGGCAGATAGGGGGCCGTGGGCTCGTTGTACATTCCGAGGCTCATGTAGGTCATCTGTTGGACCACCCGGAGGCCGTGACCCAGGCACCAGCGGAACAATTCTCCGTTGCTGGTTGGCAACAGAAAACCGGGGCCGAAGAATTCCGGCGCCGCACCGATCAGCGCCTTCAACGCTTCGTTGCTCTCCCCGACCGCATGACCTGTGAACCCGACGTCAGTGGCGTAGCCTGACACGCGTCCCCCGTGCTCGACGACCCTGGCGGTTCCGTGGGTGATCGCGTCGGCGACCTCGCCACTTCGATCGTTTCCGTGAACGCGACGACAGAGTTCATCACACGCGGCCAGGTGCTCGTCCGCTGCAGGCCGGACCTCGTAGCCGGGAATCCGCACATCGAGCGCCGGCCCTTGCATGTTGGACAACATCTCGCGCGCCTCGAACCCGAGCTTCGAATACAGGCACAGAGAACGGTTGTGGTACGCAGCCTGGACCAGCCGGACTCCCGGGCGGCCGCGCTCGGCCACGCGATCTAATGCTTGCCGCATCAACTGCCTGCCGATGGTGCTGTCCTGGACTCCGGGGTCGACCGTGATCGGGCCGAGGCCGGCAATGCTCGAACGCTCGTCGAGGAAGTTACTCCCGACGATCCGGCCGTCGGTCTCGGCGACGACTCCGTAGAAACCAGGGTGCGACAGGAATTGCGACACAAACCCCGTCGCCATTTCGGCGTTGGGCAAGTCGCACGGAAAGTTATGCGCGTCGGCGAGGGTCTTGAACGCGTCGTAGCAGATCTGCCCGCACTGCTCGGCGTCGGCCGTGGTTGCCGGCCGCAGGGTCAGGTTCATGGTGGCCTCCGTCTGGTTCCGAGTAAGCCAATGGTAGTCCGCACTCGAGAGACGTTCCAATAAATTCACGGTTACGCTGAGAGTGGATCGGATGACTTGTGGAACACGTCCCAACATGGCATTCGTTGCCACAATCATTCGAATGACGGGATGTGTCCGACTATACTTCAGCGTTGTCTGCACTTGGCTGCTGCATCCCTCCGCTCGTGCGGCTGTAGCGACCACTGTATATTGGCCCACTTCAGGAATCTGCTTCACATTTCAGAGGAGAAGCGATGAGAGTTTCCCTAGCTCTGTTGATCTTTGCGGTGACGGCTTGCGGTAGGGTTGAAGCCCAGGAAGTTCCCTTGTACCAGATCCGGCAGGCCAAAACCGACACCGGGCTCGAGGTCGGTTCCTTTGCGATCTCCCTGGCCGATGGGTCCCGGATTTACGGCGTGGCCGGCGACAAGCTTTACGTGTCGCGGGACGCGGGGGCGGAGTGGTCGCCTCTGACGACGCCCGAATTCGTTGTCGAGATCAGCGCGCTGGCGGCTTCGGACCGGAACGCGGATGTGGTCTGGACGGCCCGGTCGAACCTGCTCTGGCGGAGCGCTGACGGGGGGGCGTCCTGGCGGCAGCTCTCGAGCCCCAGTGTCTGGAGCGTCAGCAAGATCGAATCGACTCCGGCCGGCGGTCTTTTTGTCGCGACGACGGGCAACGGCGTCTTTTTCTCCGACAGCGGTGGGGATTTCTGGCAGTCGCGGAGCCTGGGGCTTCCGGCCGGCGTCGGTGCCGCGCCCATCATCGAGATCGAAGACCTCCTCGTCAGTCCGACGGACTCCGGCACCGTGTTCGTCGTGACACGTTTCCTCGGCGTCTTCAAGAGTAGGGACGGGGGACGAAGCTGGCAGGCCCGGAACAACGGCCTACCCGTGCCACTTCTGTCGCCGACCCGCGAAAAAGGCCGCCTCACCGTCAGTCCATCATCTCCGGACGACCTGTACCTGTCGCTCACCGTGCCGATTCACAGCCACAAGTCGGAGCATTCCGTATTCAAGAGCTCCGATGGAGGCGATAGCTGGGAGTTGGTTGAAACCCGGGAGAGCGGCGAACGATGAAGCGATCACGGAACACCCCGATCTTGTTCGTTGGCCTGCTCGCTTTGATTTCCTACGTGTCCGCTTCGCGCTTGCCAGTCCACGGACAGGCGACCGCCAGCCAGGACGTCGGCAATATCCACGTGATGTTTGCCGAAGGCGACACGCTCAGCTCGGACAGTCCACCCCGGTTCGATACGCAGGGGGCGGCGCGGCAGTTCTACCAGAATCACGGCGACGACTACGACATCCTCGTGTACTTCACGAACTTCCAGACCGCCGACGACGCGGACGGTTTCTTCTACGAGACGCTACGGAACTCCACTACGGGAATCGGCGTAGAACTGATGGATCCGTCGGACGCCCTCGCCAACTACGGAAGTGCCAGCCGCCTGCAGGGGTCGGTCTTCCAGGGCCGGCTTTCGATATACCCGGACGACGATCTGGACGCCCCGTTGATGGATGGAAGCTCGCCAGGGCAGACCGTCACCTCGAATACCCTCCTCGGGCAGGAAGTGATGCACCGTTTCAACGCGTTCGTCCGGTTCGATTCCGACCCCGGACCCGGTATTACTCCCAGCCGGGACATGCTGGGACGCGAGCAAGCTCATTGGAGCTTCTACCTCGAATCCCAGGCGTCGGTCTTCGATGGGCTGCAGTGGCGGGCCGATTCGAGCACCAATTTCACCGCGATCGACAGCTTCCGCCGGTTCAGCCAGCTGGACCTCTACCTGATGGGGGCGAAGACGGCCAGCGAAGTGGAACCGTGGTTCCTCATCGACGACCCGGTTCCGGTATTCAGCGACACGGCTCAGAGTGTGACAACTTCCGGCGAATACCCCGTCGTCGTCGTTCTGAGGAACTTCGGTCCCGAGGGCTCTCTCATCGACGACGTCCTCGTCTCGAACCCGGGGACGTCGCGTGAGCAGCAATTTTCCGTCGTCTCCAGTGGCCAGGACGTGACCGATTCAAGCCTCGGCCAGATCGAGATCGGCGTCAAGGGGACGGGACAACCGCCCACCGACATCGACTTCAAAGCCGGAGACCCGTTCCTCGTCAAATACGACGCGACCGGCCCGGTTCGGCACAAGATCGGAAACAGCGACAGCGAGGGCAACGTTCAGTTTCTTACCGGAGCTACCATCATCGTCAACGGCACGAAGAAAGACATCACGATCGACGACGTCATTGCCGTGGAAGGTCCGCGCGTTCCCGACGCACAGAACGGGGCGTCCGTGCGCGCAGCATTCATCCTGCTGCAACTGCCGGGCACGTCGATCAACCAGACCGAGGTCACGAAGCTGGACAATATTCGCAAAGGCTTCACGACCTGGTTCAACGATCAGACCGGTAGCCGCTTGACGATCGATACCAGCCTGGCGCAGACGGGTGTCACGTCGTTTACGCTTCCCGACAGCGGAGGGTTTTCCGCGACGACGTCGGCCACCGCGTCCGATGTCAGCAGCGGATACGCCAGGATCCTGCCCGGCAGCGGCAGTTCGGCCCCGGCCGGCCTGGCGATCTTTGGTTTTACGGCTGGAGGCGTGCTCGTTTCCGAGGCCGGCGTTCCGGCTTCACCGCTGATCCAAAGCGGCAGGATCTATGCCGAAGTCGCGGGAGCGGTCAATACGGGTCTGGCCATCGCGAATCCGAGCAGCCTGGTCGCAACGGTGACATTCAGGTTCACCGACGCGACCGGGACCGATTTCGGAAGTGGCACAACCACGATTGCAGCGGGCGGCCAGATTGCGAAGTTCCTGAATCAGGATCCGTTCAACAGTGGCGACAACGTCAACGGGACGTTCACGTTCAGTTCGGATGTTCCGATCTCCGTGATTGCGCTGCGCGGTTTCACGAACGAGCGCGCGGAGTTTCTGATCACGACCCTGCCCGTGGCGACGCTTTCGACGACTTCGACGGCCACCGGCCTGTTCCCTCACTTTGCCGACGGCGGTGGCTGGACCACGCAGGTCATACTGGTCAACCCGACCGATGGAGTGCTGGCCGGCAACGTGCAGTTCTTCAGTCAGGGCGACGACACGACATCCGGGGCGCCGGCAACGGTAACGGTGGACGGCGTGGCCGCCACTTCGTTCGCCTATTCGATACCGGCCCGAAGCTCGCGCCGGTTCCCGACATCGGGCACTCCGACGTCGACCACGTCCGGTTCGGTTCGAATCGTGCCGGCAGCGGGCAGCACCACGCCGTCCGGCCTGGGCGTGTTTACTTTCAAACCGGCCGGGTTCACAGTTGCCGAAGCGGGCGTGCCGCTGCTTCAGCCCGCCACGGCCGTGCGTATGTACGCCGAGTCGGCCTCGCCGATCCAGACCGGCGTCGCGGTCGCGAACCCGTCTTCGGATCCGGCCACGGTGATCTTCGAGTTGACCACCCTGGCCGGGGTATCGACGGGGCTGACCGGGACCGCTACGATTCCCGGCGACGGCCAGATCGCGAAGTTTCTGGACCAGATCGCGGGTTTCGAGAACTTGACCACGCCTTTCCAGGGTGTGCTGCGGATCTCGACATCCTCGACATCGGGTCTCTCTATCGTGGGATTGAGAAGCCGCATCAATCAGCGCGGAGATTTCTTGATCACAACGACTTCGCCGGTCGACGAGAACGCTGCCACCTCGACGGCCGAGCAGCTGTTCCCGCACTTCGCCGACGGCGGCGGCTGGTCGACCCAGTTCATCCTGTTCGGGGGCTCGGGAGCCTCGACGGCAGGGGAGCTGCGGTTCCTGTCTCAGACGGGACTGTTGATTGATGTGACCTCGCCGTGAGGCGATAGAGGCTTTCGGATTATTGCTCGGAGAAGGTGTCCAGCCCCACGACCGAATTAGGAGTTGGTGATCACCGAACCGAACCTGCAATAACTGATGAACCAATTAGGAAAATGGGGGCTCTGCCCCCTTGTTTTTTTGATAGGGTGTCGGGAACGGAGGAGCATTCATGGGATCAGAAACTTTGCGGGTCGGACTGATAGTTCCGTCCTCCAACACCGTGATGGAGCCGGACATGCACCGCGAGCTGGGCGATTCGTGCGCGATCAGCACTTCACGGACGATGCTCGAGGAGGCCTCGCGAGAGGCCGAAACGCGGATGCTGCAGGAAGAGCTGCCTCGCTCGATCAGGCTGATCGCGACGACGGATCCGCATGTGACGGTTTTTGGCTGCACCTCGGCCGGGTCGTTGGGCGGCGTGGCCCACGACCGGGAGATCGGGGAGAGCATCCAACGCGAAACCGGCGGCAAGGGCGTTACAGTCGTCGCCTCCGTCCTGGCCCAACTGAAGAGACTGCGGGTTCGTCGGCTCGCCGTATTCACTCCCTATGTCGAGGAGCTAACCGAATCCGTCACAGGATGCCTGCGCGAGGGCGACTATGAACTCGCCAAGGTCGCCGGGATGTGTCTTCTCAACAATCGCGACATCGGCGAAGTGACACCGGAGCAGATCGAGGAGTTTGTCGCCGGTCATATGGAAGGAGTAGAGGCCGACAGCATCTTCCTTTCGTGCACGAACTGGCAGGCGATTGGCGCGATCGCTCCCTTGCGTGAAAGATTCGGTGTACCAGTGGTTTCCAGCAACCAGGCCACGATCGACGCAGTCCGAGGAGTTGTTTCCGAAAGAGCTGCCGTTGAGGTGTAGGTGCGGTCTATGACCGCACATTCGTCGAGCCGAAACCCTGTGCGCTCATAGAGCGCACCTACAAAACCCATGACCATCTACTTGATCCTCCTGTCCGCTATGGCCATCGCCTTCGTTCCCCTGATTGTGGCCCTGATCCTCGAACGCCGCGAATCCGATGAGGAGAACCGCTGATGGATGGTGTGCTCCTGGCGGCGTTCATCATCTATTCGTTGTTCATCCTTGGAGTCGGGGTCTGGGGCTACAGGAAGGAATCGTTCTCGGCCTATGCCGTGGCGGGCCGCTCGATCGGGACTTTCCTGGGCACGGGATCGTTCATTGCGACCTTTCTGTCGGCCATCACGGTCATCGGAGTTTCCGGCTACGCTTCGCGCTACGGCTGGTCCGCCGCGGCCTTTACCTGCTACGGCTACGCGATGGGCTGGGTGCTGCTGGTCGTTGCCGCGAAGAAGATGCACCGATCCGGGCTGACCACTGTTCCGGAGTTCCTGCGCACGCGGTATGAGTCGACCGGTCTGGGAGTGTTCTCGGCCCTGGTGATCATCGGTTTGTACTCCCTGACCCTGGTCGTGCAGCTCCTGGGCGTGGCCATCACGCTCAACACGCTCATCGGATTCGCGGTGCCAGTTGCAATTCTGCTGGTCGGGGGCATCTTCCTGACCTACACGGTTCTGGGAGGATTGGCTTCGGTCGTGCGGACCGACATGATCCAGGCGGCGTTGCTGGGTAGCGGCGTCCTGATCGGAGCGATCGTCGTGATCTGGAAGACCGGCTTCACGGTCATCACCGCGCCTCCCGAACATCTGTCGCGTTTCTTCGGCGGCGATGTCTTGAGTACCGGCGATCTGATAGGCTGGGCGCTGGTCTGGGGTCTGGGCATCCCGACGCAGTCCTACTACCTGCACCGTTTTTACGCCAGCCGGAACACCGAGGTCGCCCGGATGCAGATCGCGCTGGCGAGCATCATTATTATGGTGCTCCTGCTGTCGGTGATCATATGCGGAGTCGGAGCCGGGATGCTGATCCCTGCGGATCAGGTCGGCAATGGCGCATTGCCCTATCTGTTCAAGAACGTCATCGGCGGGTGGGTCAGCGTCTTCATCCTGCTGGCGATCACCGCCTCGGTCCATTCGACGACGGACGGGTTGCTGCATGTTGTCGGCCTGTACTTTGCGGTCGACGTCTACAAGCGGGGCGAGGGTCAGGCAAGTAACGCTCGACTGCTGAGCGTCAGCCGGCGGGCGACGCTGGTATTCGGGTTGACCGTCACGTTGATCGCCACCTATATATCGCTGAATCCAGTTCCTCTCATCAGCCTGATCGCAGGTGTCGCGTGGGGCGGCATGGCGTCGACGCTCTTCGCCCCGTTGTTCTTCGGCCTGTTCTGGTCGAGAGCCACTCGAGCAGGGGCGCTCGCGAGCGCTATCGGAGGGTCGACATTCGCGGCCGCAGGCTTCTACTTGAAGCAGGCCGGCGTGTTCGACTTTCACGAAATCTATCCCGGGTTGATCGCTTCCCTGGCCTTGATGGTGACGGTGTCGCTCGCGACCCGACCCAACACCGAGCAAGTCATCAACCGGTTCTTCGCGACAAGCGTTACAACCGACGTCTGAACATCGGTGTAGGTGCCGCCTATGACCGCACAGATGTAGGCCATTGAGTAATTTGGAGGTTTCTGATGAATCGCATACGAGCGGGACTTCGCCTCTTGCTTCTCTTTGTCTTCGCCATCGCCTGGATGATTGCCCCGGACGCTCCCGGCCACATCGAGGCCCAGTCGGAACAGGCTGCGCCCGACGTGCGCCTCGAGCGCAACGTCCTGGTGCCGATGAGCGACGGCGTTCGCCTGGCGGCGGACGTCTACCTGCCGGAGGGAGACGGCCCCTTCCCGGTCCTGCTCACTCGCACTCCGTACAACAAAAATCGAGGCGAGCGCGCGGCGCGCCGCTACGCGGGGGAAGGCTACGCGGTGGTGGTCATGGACTCGCGCGGCATCTACGCCTCGCGTGGGGATTGGCTGCCCTACACGACCGAGGCCCAGGATGGATACGACACGCAGCAGTGGGTTGGGGACCAGGAGTGGTCGAACGGGAAGATCGGCATGTACGGGACCTCCTACCCGGGCTTTACACAGTTGCTTCCGGCCCGCTTTCGGAGCCCGTATGTGAAAGCCATCGTACCGATCGCCGCACAGTCGGACAATTTCGGGAGCATCTGGTCGACAAACGGTCTCTACCACCTGGCGCTCGGTCTGAGCTGGGGGACCCGGCAGGAGGCGATCGCCACCGAACAGACCATGCCGGAGTTGACATGGATGCAGGCGATGAACCACCTGCCGTTGAACACGGCGATGGACGAGGTTGGCGTGTATTCGGAATTCGTCGCCAACACGATTGGCCACGAGACCTACGACGACTTCTGGCGCCAGATGAGCGTCCGCGACGACTACGCCGAGATGGACGTGCCGGCGTTCCACGTCACCGGCTGGTACGACGACCTGGTGTCGGAGACGATCCTGAACTTCACGGAAATGCGCGGGCAGTCGCGCTCCGAGCATGCGCGGCGTTGGCAGAAGCTCTTGATTGGTCCGTGGGGGCACGGTGTGCGACCGAATCCGATCTACGGCGATGCCGACTTCGGGGACGAGGTCGCTCGAGTCGACGCCTTCGACTTTCACATGCAGTGGTTCGACTACCATCTCAAGGATGTCGACAACGGGCTCGATGAAGAGGCGCCGATCCGTATCTTCGTGATGGGCGACAACGTCTGGCGCGACGAGTGGGAATGGCCGCTCTCCAGAGCCGAATCCCGGACTATGTACCTTGCGAGCGGCGGGGCGGCCAACACCCGCTTCGGGAACGGCTTGCTGAGCTCGGACGAACCGGAAGGTGCGGAATCGGATCAGTACCGTTACGATCCCCGGAACCCCGTCCCGACCTACGGCGGCCACGGTTGCTGTGGGGCGGGCACGACACCGGATGGCCCGCTGGACCAACGGGCGACCCAGCAACGCCAGGATATCCTCGTCTACACCACTGACGAGTTGACCCAAGACATCGAAGTGACCGGGACGGTCGAACTGCGGCTGTTCTTCTCCACCGACGTGAGCGACACCGACTTCTTCGTGACACTGTCGGACGTGCGGCCGGATGGCCGTGCCATCCTGATCACGGAGGGCGCACTGCGGACTCGCTTTCGGAACTCTATCGAACGCGTAGAGCTGTTGACGCCGGGTGAGATCTACGAAGTTACGATCCCGATGTGGGAGACCAGCAATGTGTTCAAGGAAGGCCACCGCATCCGCCTGCATGTCACAAGCAGCAACTTCCCGCGTTTCGCCCGGAACCTGAATTCCGGAAAGGCGCTGGGAGAGGAAGCGGAGGCCGACATCCGTGTTGCCACCCACACGATCTACCACGACGCGGCGCGCTCCTCGGCGCTCGTCCTCCCGGTCATTCAATAAAGGGGGCAGAGCCCCCATTTGCCTCAATTCGTTTCCACTGCAGTTTCGAAATCAGGTAAATGGGGGCTCTGCCCCCCCTATTGAGTTATTTAGTTCTCCTCTTATTTCATTTTGCGGAACGTAACCTTTCCGCAGACCAGCGGTATTGACAGCATTTGGGCCAACCGCGTCCAGAGGAGATCCCATGCTGCAATCGCTGGTTCAAGACTTTCGTTTCGCGGTCCGTACGTTTCTGAAGATCCCCGGTTTCACTCTGGTTGCCGTCCTGACGCTGGCGCTGGGTATCGGCGCCAACACGGCGTTCTTCAGCGTCATCAACGGCATCCTCATCGAGCCCCTGGCGTATCCGGATCCGGATCGTATCGTGGTGATCCGGAATACCTATGGTGGCGGTCCGTCATCCAACGCGGTTCCCGACTACATGGACCGCGTTCGGGACGGGTTGACGCTGGAAGCGGTTGCGGCCATCCGTCGAACGGACTTCAACCTCACCGGCCGAGGCAGCACGGCTCATGTGGAAGGGGCCAACGTCACGGCCGGCTTCTTCGACGTGATGGGGGTGCAGCCCCTCCTCGGGCGGGTCTTCACGGTGTCGGAGGACCTACCCGGCGCGAACGATGTCGTCGTCCTGAGTCACGGGACGTGGCAGCTCTACTTCGGAGGAGATGGGAACATCGTCGGCCAGCGGATCGAATTGGACCAGCAGCCCTACACGGTGGTAGGTGTCATGCCCGAGGCCTTCCGCGCGCCGATGAGTGAGGCGGAAATCTGGAGACCCATCGCCTTCACCCTGGCCCAGATGGACGAGGGCAACCGCGGGAACGAATTCCTGACGAACATCGGGCGCTTTAAGGCGGAGTTCACTCTCCGGGAAGTCGACGCCGAGATGGCGACGCTCGGGGCCCGTGCGGTCGATACGGCCGGTCGGCGAAGAGACTTCCTGATCAACGCGCAGTTCAGCGCCGAAGCCGTCGCTCTGGCGGACGAAACCATCGGCGAGGCCCGGACGCCGTTGCTCGTCCTCCTCGGCGCCGTGGGCATGGTCCTGTTGATCGCTCTGGCGAATGTGGCCAACCTGCTCCTGGCCCGCGCGTCCGGGCGCCAGCGCGAGATTTTCATCCGGACGACTCTGGGCGCGCCACGCGGGCGGATCATCCGGCAATTGCTGACCGAGAGTGTGTTGTTGGCGTCCGCCGGAGGCGTGCTGGGGCTGCTGCTGGCCTATTGGGCTGTGCGTGCCTTTGTCGGAATGGGCCTGGAAGGTATCCCGAGGCTGGAAGACGTCGTCGTCGATCCGGCGGTGGTCGCTTTCGCCGCCGGTCTCTCCATATTGACCGGGATCCTGTTCGGATTCGTCCCGGCCTGGTCGACATCTGGCGTGTCTCAGGGCTCGCTCCAGGAAGGCGGCCGAGGATCGAGTTCATCGGGTCGCGGTCTGCGGAACACGGTTGTCGTGATCGAAGTGGCCGTGGCGCTCATTCTCCTGGTCGGTGCGGGACTGCTGGTGGGTAGCCTTCGACAGTTATTGGAAATCAGCCCGGGGTTCCAGGCGGAGGGTCGACTCGCCTTTCGTCTGTCGCTGCCCAGCAACGCTTATCCGGAGCCGGAACAGAAGAGCGCGGTCTTCGACCAACTGATCGAACGGATCGTCGCGCTGCCGGGGGTCCGTTCCGCGGGTTATACGACGCTCCTACCGATGGACATCCGCAACGATACGGCGACATTCCACGTTGAAGGATACGAGCTGGCGGCAGGGGCCGACCCGCTCGGAGCGGAACTGCGTCGGATCAGCGGCAGCTACATCGAGACGATGGGCATCCCGTTGTTGCGCGGCCGCACCTTCGATCGTGGCGATACCTACGATAGCCAGCTCGTCGTCCTCGTCGATCGGGATACCGCCGCGTTCTTCTGGCCGGCTGAAGACCCGATCGGCAAGCGACTGCGCTTCGGGCATAGTTGGCGGGAAGTCGTCGGCGTGGTCGGGCGTGTCAAGAACGTGGGCCTTGATGTTGACGGACAGTTCCAGGTCTACGGTCCCATGGCGCAGGAGCCTGAAAACGACATGGTCGTGACGATTCACGCTGAAGGCGACGCTGCGGCGTTGGCCAGTGCGGCACAGGCCGAAGTTACCGCACTGGACCCCGCGCTGCCCATCTTCGATGTCCGTCTGGTGGAAGATGTTTTCAACGAGTCCCTCGCCGCCCGGCGCTATTCGATGATGGTCCTGGGTGGGTTCGGTCTGACAGGACTGCTGCTGGCGGCCATCGGAATCTACGGCGTCATCTCTTATTCCGTCCGCCAGCGCGCTAAGGAGCTCGGCATCCGAATCGCTCTCGGCGCGCAGAAAGGCGACGTCCTCCGGCTGGTGCTTGGGCAGGGGATGGGTCTGACGCTGATGGGAGTGGCGATCGGTCTGATGGGCGCCTTCTGGCTGACCCGCTTTCTGGAGTCTCTCCTGTACGGCATCACCCCTACGGACCCGATGACCTTCGCGACGATAGCGGCAGTCCTGATCGGCACTGCATTGCTGGCGACCTACATCCCGGCTTTCCGGGCGACCCGCCTTGACCCGGTCGTGACCCTGCGGGACGAATAGCTTAACGCTCAGTAAGATAGGGAGAGACTCATGCCGCCAGCTGGAACGGGCGGCGGGAGGCGCACTGGTCCGGCTCTAAAAGACCGGCATGCCCACTTCTGCCTGTTTGGACAGCCAGGTGGTTTCCAGTTGCTTGACGATCACCATCAGTGAGTCCGGGGGCTCGAGTTTGCCCCAGCGGAACGTGTCCGTGAAGGAGATCCCGTAGCGCGACCCATTCCGACGCCGGGCAACCCCGCGTAGATTGACGCACTTGGACGCGTACTCCAGCTCGACCTTAAGGTTCGTATTCAGCGGCAGCTCGTGAGCATGGCCTTGTAGCTCCACGAGGATGCCGGACAGGCTGATGTCCAGGGTCCGCACCAGCCAGATCATCTTTCCGTTGGACACGCAGGCCTTGATCCCGCCGTCGGGCGGGATCGGGACGCGAAAACCGGCCCGCAGGTCACTTTCCTCCGGATTCAAACTCTCCAGGTATGCGACCAGTTCCGGTAGAGCTTCGGCCCCGACTGTAACCTCTCGGTTCGGATACCCCACCTTCTGGAAAATCAGTCGGTCGCCGCCGGAGCTGACCGTGATTCCGCCTAGTCGAATTTCAGACATCTTCTATTCACAATTAACCAGCCGTTTGACAGACAGTTACCCTAACGTCTGCCTTATCTTCCCTCGTCGATTATCCAGGTGCCTACCTTCACAATCGGCAAATAGCCGCAGAAACTGCACCCTGAACAGTTTGAAAATTAGGGACATAAGTGCCGGTTCCCATTTTTCTCGAGGCCGTCCCTCACTCACGATAATGGCGCAGAATCGTCTACTTACTTAGGCGACCGAAGACGCACCATCGCAAGGGCAAGGAGGTCCAGATGTCTAGAGGAACGCGGTTAGATCCGGAAAAGCGGAGTCCTGAGTTCGTTGAATTCGAAAGCGGCCTTCGACAGAAGGTTGTCGGACAAGACCGTGTCATTCAGCGTGTCGCCCACATGCTGCAGGTATACCAGGCCGGAATGAGTATGCCGGGGCACCCCTTGGACCTGCTGTTCCTCGCAAGGGAAACCTGCTGTTCCTCGGCCCCACCGGCACGGGCAAGACGCGTGTCGTGGAAGCGGCCGCGGACATCCTTTTCGGAAGCCCGAGGGCGTTCATCAAGATCGACTGCGCCGAGTACCAGCATGGTCACGAGATCGCGAAGCTCATCGGCTCCCCTCCCGGGTACCTTGGACATCGCGAGACGCCACCGCTACTGACCCAGAAAGCCCTCGATGAGCATCACACCGAGGACGCGCCGTTCGGTTTTTTGCTGTTCGACGAGATCGAAAAAGCGCACGCGTCGCTGTGGCAGTTGCTGCTCGGTATCCTCGACAAGGGGACGCTGACCTTGGGGGACAACCAGAGGGTCGACTTCTCCCGGACCGTCGTCTTCATGACTTCAAACCTGGGAGCCAAGGAGATCACGCGGTTGATGTCGGGAGGGATCGGCTTCTCGCCCGGCGGGCCCGACGAGGACGGCAACCTCGACCAGAAGATCTACAGGACCGCGCTCGAAGCTGCTCGCGGAAAGTTCTCCCCGGAGTTCATGAACCGCATCGACAAGGTGGTCGTGTTCCGCGCGTTGAACCGCGGTCACTTGCGGCGGATCGTCGATATCGAACTGCGGCAGGTGCAGGAACGGGTCATTGCGTCAGAGGCAGCTCGGCCTTTCGTCCTGCGCTGGACCGAGGATGCCAAAGACTTCCTGCTCGACGAGGGTTGGGATCGAACCTACGGTGCGCGCCATCTGAAACGCGCGATCGAGCGGCACCTGATCTTCCCGCTCTCCAGCCTGATGGCGACCGATCAGATCTATCCGGGCGACACAGTGCTGGTCCAGCTGGACGAGCGGAAGTGCAGACTCTCGTTCCGCCGCCACCCGACTTTTCACTTGATTGCGAAGGCCGCCCAGGCTTCTTCGGGTGGCGAAAGCACAACGCCTGAGCCTGAACCCGACGGTCCCGTGGACTCGATTGCGAGCTGATATGGCCGCCATCCCCTCGTTAAGCGGAAAAGTGCCGCGAGGGAACCGATGTGAAGGGACAGGAGCCTGACCCTGCCCCCGCGTGTTCACTAAGCAGCAGAGTTGGGGAACGACAGACACCCACATACGCCGTGGCTACAGAAGCTTCAGCTTCGCGTAGTGTCGAAAGTCCGCATCGCGGGTAACCAGCGTCATGTTGTGGTCCAGGCAACTCTGAGCGATCAGTGCATCGGCGATGCGCGCCCTCCGTTTTTTCGCAAGGAGACGTGCCCGGAGCAAACCCGCCCGCTCCCAGTAACCGTCCAATACTTGCAATAAGGGAAGTGCCGTCAGTAGGGTCTTGAGCGCTCGCGCCAGTTCGGGATCACTGAGCAGCTCCGTCAGAACGACGGGAGGCAGGGCCGCCTGACCATGCTCCAGTGCCGCGTCGACCGCTTCAACGTCGGCTCCTGTGTCTCCCTGCAGATACGCGATCAGCGAACTCGTGTCGATCGCGATCACGTTCGGTCCTCTCGAATCGTTTCGAGTCGTAGGGAGAAACGAACTTTTCCTCGAAGTTCCCGCAGCTTTTGGGCGGCTTCCCGCGCGGCGACCAACTCCAGTCCCTTACGGATCGTCGCCGTCACCCCTTTGCCCGTCGTTTCTTGAGCTCGTTCGAGCAGGTCGTCAGGCAGCATCACTGTCACCTTTCTTTGTCGCGACGGCATATCCGATGATACCAGCATTGATACCGTATGGATATACGGCATTCTGTACGCATTATCGCTCTATCGTGCAGGTCCTGAACAACATCCTGCTGTTCGGCATGACGCCCCAGGACCCGATCGATGCTCCCCGGCTGGGCCGGATGCCGGACGGCACTCTGGCGATCGAGGATCGGGTGTCGCAGGATGTGCTGGACGCTTTGAGGGCACCTGGATACAACGTGGATCCGCGCAGCGGTTGGGCCGCGACCTTCGGGGGTGAGCAGGCCATTCTGGTTCGACCAGTCGACCGCTGTCATGCCCTCGGGAGCCGACCACCGGCGGGAGGGATACACGCCGGCGTATTGAGGACGTAGGCCGTCGTCCGTAGGCCGTTCGTGTAGGTGCGGTCTATGACCGCACGTTCTTCGAGCCGACACGATGTGCGCTCATAGAGCGCACGTACACTTGCTGAGGCTTACTTCTGTCCCAGAATCTTCGCCCGCAGCTTCTCGACCTGCGTTCGGGCATCCCCTTCGGGATTCTCTTCCAGGTACGCGTCCAACTGTTCCATGACTTGGCCGAATTGACGCCGCTTCAGGTAGATGTTTGCGAGCAGCAGGCGGATCATTCCGGAATCCGACAACTCCTGCGCCCGCAGAACTGCCACCTCCGCTTCGTCGAGCCGGCCCAGCCTGTGGTACGCCAGTCCGAGGTTGATGAACGCGTCGGCCGGGGGCGGACTCATAGCCGAAGCTTCACGCAGTATGCTGGCCGCAGATTCGTTGTCATCCCGGATCAGATAGATGGTGCCGAGATTGATCAGTGGCAGGGCACGGTTCGGGGACAGCGACCGGGCGGTGTTGTATTGCTGTTCGGCTTCATCGAGTCGGCCTTCATCCTGGTAGAGAACGCCCAAGTCGAGTTGGGCGTCATAGTAGTCGGGCGCGAGTCGGACGGCTTCTTCCAGGTGTTCGATGGCACCGTCGAGCCTGCCCCGATGCTTGTCCCGCAGCCCCTCGTCGAACGATTCGAGCGCCTCTTTCGGAAAATTCTGACGGAATTGACTGACGTCGATCGTGGGATCGTTGGCTGTGACGAAGGTCCGCTTCCCGACTTCCATCGGTCACAGACGAACGCGCATGCCAATCTGTTGCTTGCCCTCCGCGTGCACGGTTCGGCGCACTGGCGCGAAACCTTCGTGGTTGATTACCACCTGGTGCATTCCCGGTCGCACGTCAAGAAAGTCGAATCGTCCAGACGAATCGGTCACTGTGCGGAAGAGGAACCCGAATTCTTCCAGGACCACCGGGACATTCCCCAACGGCGATCCGTGTTCGGTCAGTACCTGGCCGCTGAGCCACCTGTACTGCTGATCCTGTGCGACAGAGGGAATCGTCATCAGCGAAACCAACGTGACGATCAGCGCGGCATGTCGCTTGAAGGTTCGAGCCCGATGAGGGCTCGTGTCGTGATATTTCATCGCTAAGCTCCAGACTGCTTTCCGGATTCTCCGGGGGTGAACGCACACGCGATTCCGTGAGTTTCAAATCACGCCGATTCCGTGATTCAGACGCGATCCGTTTTGGATCGTGTGATTGCAGTGACTGGGTTAGGTCGCTCCGCGTTACCAACGCTTGCAAGAAGTTACAATTTCACTAGGAGGCCTATCTTCAGGGAGCGAAGCGCAAGTCGTTCATGAAGAGGCGTTAGTCGAGAATCTGGTTGGCGGGCACACGAAAGGTATATCAGGTGAGTGCAGGATGGACGCACAAAACAGGTTGCGCGGAGTCTATCGGGTCGGATCTGTCGGAGAGAAAAGGACGCCCCTAGTTCAGTTGCGCGGTCGGTCGAGCGTTCCCTTGAGAAGCTCGGACCGCAGACGTGCGGCCCATTCGCGCCCATCACCATCAGGGCCTTCTCGAAGATACCCATCGAGCTGTTTCAGGAGCCGCTCGTGCTCTCCGGTCCGAAGGTAGACGTTGGCCAGCATGAGGCGCACTGACGGTAATTCTGGATCGAGATTTCGTGCCTGAAGCAGCGCTGTCTCCGCTTCCTCCAGCCGGTTCGATCGAAACAGGGCGAGACCGAGATTGTAGAAGGCGGGCGGTGGCGGTGGCGTGATCCGTGTCGCCTCCCGGAGGATCCCGATTGCGTCCCTGTTGCGTCCCTGTTTCAGGTAAAGGCTGCCCAGGTTGATGAGCGGCCGGGGATGGTGTCGGGTCAGCGACAGGGCGGCCAGATACTCCTGCTCCGCCTCTTCGAGCGAGTCGTTTTCGTGGTAGAGCAGCGCGAGGTTGACGTGTGCATCAAAAAAGCGGGGTGCGAGGGCGACAGCCTTCTTCAGGTGTTCAATCGCCTCTTCCGGGCGGCCCTGCCGGCTGGATTCGACGCCTTTTCTGTAGTGCTTGGTGGCTTCATCGGGGAAGTTCTCCACGAACTGGCTGACGTCGATGACGAGGCTGTCCGGAGTCGGTTCGGGACTGCGGCGGCGGAGAGAGCGCAGTATGATGCGTGTCGGAGCAAACCCATCCGCCACGATTGTTTCATGTTGGTAGCCCGTCGCGTCGACGGCGATGCGGTGTCGTCGGCCTCTTCCCACCCCGAAGAACTCGAATCGCCCAAAGGTATCGGTCAACGTCGTTCTCGGGGGAACGCCCTCGAAGCGAACTTCGATGTGAGAAACGGGTTCGCCGTGCTCGTCGACGACCTCCCCTCTCAGCCAGTCGGCCTGGCCGAGGACGGAAGCTGGAGCCAGGAGATAGGAGCAGACGATCGGTGCGATGGCGAACAAGGCCAGCCTCAGGCTGGGGTGAAGGGGCCTTTTTTTCCGGTGATCGTGCATCGCGTTTTCTCCGGCAAATGTGTCTGGATTGTTCTCGATTCTTGAGAGGCAAGCCGTGTACCAAAACACCGAAATCGCATTACAAGCGGTGTAACCGTTTCGTTTCAGCATGATCGGGGTGAAGGGGGGTGGTGAGCGTGATGGGGCGCAGGCTGTTTCGGGACGGGCTAGTGACCTGTAACAGTGCTATCGGTACCAGCGTTCGGCGGAACGGCGTCGGATTCTAGGAGTGACGCTCGAGCCAATGCTGTTTCATTGCGAGGGCGTTACAACACCGAAGACGGCGCCGTTGGGCCGAACCCTTCGGGCCGATGGGGGTTGCGGGCGATCTCTTTGTCGGAAGCCGTCACCGATGAAAGAGCATCGCTTTCCGTCTCACTCCTCGACCTCGCCCGCAAGACCCATCGGCGATGGTGCCGATAGCCCTGTTACAGGCCACTAGTTGTTCCGGGGTCCGGATGACGGAGTGTTGGGGAGCGTACTCAGGATCTGTGAGCGCAAGCGCTCGGCCCATTCGCGGTCCTTGCCGGTTGGATTGGTTGCCAGGTACGAATCGAGCAGTTTCATCAACCGTTGCTGGTCGCCCATAGTCAGGTAGATACGAGCCAGCATCGAAGAGGCTTGAGGCGACAGCGAGGGATCCAGTTCCAGGGCGCGAAGCAGAGCCTGTTCCGCCCCAGCAAGTTCGCGCAATCGGAACAGTGCAAGCCCCAGGTTGTAGAAAGCCACAGGTGGGGGCGGGGTCATCGCGATGGCCTCCCGCAGTATTTCGACAGCCTTTCTGTTCTGGTCGCGCATCAGGTACACACTCGCAAGATTGACCGTCGGCATTCGGTAGTCTCCGGTCAGGCTTCGTGCGAGCACGTACTCCCGCTCGGCTTCGTCCAGCATCCCACTCGTCTGGTAGACCATCCCCAGGTACATGTGAGCAGCGCCAAACTTGGGCGCCCTCTGGGTGGCTGCCTCGAAATGCCGGATGGCGCTCCGGCTCCTGCCTTTGGCCAGGGCCGTGAGACCTTGTTCGTAGTGATCGATCTCGGAATTCGGGATGAGCTTCGGGACGTGATTCAGATCGCGGACGAGGTCGCCGGGCTTCGGGCGCGACTCGTCGTGAGGCGCTGCGGCCAGAGTCGCCGTCGTCAGACATGCCAGGAGGAGTGACGCCAAAATGAAGTGCCAACCGACGCCGGTGCTGAGCTGCCAGGCTTTTCGTCCTTGAGTGGGCATGGCGTTCCTCCTTGAACCTGGAATTTCCTATTTCCAAGCTACTGCCTGCAGCTTGCGAGCCAACCGGACCGGTCGGGTGGGAAAACGGGTCAAAGCTATTGATAGGAAGGGAGAAGGGGCGGTGGCGGATCGGTGTCCGCCTTCCCGAAATAGTGTCAATTGGTTGACATTGACGAGTAAGAGTCGCGGACGAGCGGCTTAATCCACCGAGTTGTTGGACCAGGAGACCTCAAATTGGGAATTGGAGATTGGAGATTGAATCAGGGTGATTGCCGCTCACTCGTGGCGGAGCGAGGTCAACGGGTCCACTTTCGAGGCATGGACGGCGGGCAGCAGACTGGCCGCGATTGTAACGATTCCCAGCAACCCTCCGACGGTCGCGAGCATCGCCGGATCTGTCGGGCTCACTCCGAATAGCCTGTTTTCCAGGAATCGTGCGAACAACGCTCCGGCCGGCAATCCCGCGAGGAGCCCAATCCCCGTCATTCGCAATCCGACGGCGAGGATCGACCTCATGATGGTACCGGGCCGCGCCCCGAGTGCGAGGCGCACTCCGATTTCGCGTGTCCGAGCGCGCACCCAGTAGGAGACGACGCCGAAGACTCCGATCATCCCCATGAACAGCGCCAGGCCGGCAAAGATCGCCAGCAGGGTGGTCACGTTCCGGGAGTCCGACGTTGAGAGCTCGATCACGGTGCGCATAGACGAGATGAAAGAGATCGGCACCTGCTCGTCGACCGACCATATTGCGTTCTTCACGCCCTCGATGGCTGTCATCGGATCCGATCGGGTGCGGAGCGTGAGGAAGAAACCCTGCATGCCCTCCTGACTCAGGGGCCGGTAGATTTCCGGGCTGCTTTCAAGATGGAGTCCGACCTGGCGGATATCCCCGACGACGCCGACGACCGTGAACCACGGATCGCCTTCCCAGTGAAACAGCTTGCCGATCGGATCGCTTCCGGGCCAGAGCTGTCGTCGGAGAGCGGCATTGATCACCGCTACCGGTGCAGATGCGTTTCGATCCCCCTCGTCGAGCATGCGGCCTTCGAGCAGGGGGATCCCCATCGTAGGAAAATAGTCCGGCGTGACCACCCGGTAGTTCGCGTTCGGGATCGTCCCTCCCGGCGGGATCGGGTTGTCCTCGGCCATGAACGCGACACGCATGTTGCCGGGTCTCAGCGGAAGCAGGTTCGTGGCTCCGACTGAGACGATGCCTGGCACCGACAACACCTGCTCGCGGATCTGGCGGTAGTAACCCGCCTGCTGGGCGCCGTCTCCGTAGCGAGCCTCGGACGGGGTCAACCGTAGCGTGAGGAGGTTTTCGGGGTTGAAGCCCGCGTCGACCTGCTGGAGTTGCCACGAACTCTTGACCATCAGGCCCGCGCCCACGACGAGGACGACCGACAGCGCGATCTGGGCTATCACCAGCATTCCGTTCAGACGAGGCCGTCCGGGGGTGTATCCACCACCGCGGTAGCGGAGCGTGTCATCCTTAATGCGCGTCGTCCATAGAGCCGGGACAAGTCCGAACATCAGGGTCGATAGGAGTGAAAGGCCCACCGTAAACCAGAGGACGGTGCCATCCACTTCGAGGTCTGGCGCGATGCCACCGGCAATGGATGCCGAGAGCGTGCCTGGAAGCCAGGCGGAGAGCGCCGGTGGAAGCCAGCCCGCCAGGAGTAGACCAGCTCCGCCTCCCAGGATTCCGAGAATGGCGCTCTCGGTCATCAGTTGGCGCACGATACGGGCGCGACCGGCGCCCAACGCAGCCCGTATGGCGATCTCCCGAGTTCGTGTCGTGCTTCGAGCCAGCAGCAGGCCGGCGACATTCGTGCAGGCGATCATCAGAACGAGCCCGACCGCGCCGAGCAGGAGCAACAGCGTGGGCCGAACGTTGCCCACCTCGACCTCGTTGAGCGAAGCCGCTCCAGGGTTTTCGATGAAGTCCCGGGAGTAGTAGGCGGGATGCCTCGCTCGGATCGCGGGAGCGACGCGCCGTATATCTTCTGCGGCCTGCTCGAGGGAAACGCCCGTCGACAGGCGTCCGACCATTCCCAGATAGTGGTTGTCGAAGTAGAGTTCGCCTTCGGCCTCGTCCGTCACCAGCGGTACCCAGAGACTGGCGCCGCGAACGAGCGGTCGATGGTCGGCCGGCAGGACTCCTATGATGGTCCGGCGCACGGCGTCGGCCCCATCCAATTCCACACTTCTGCCGACGATGTTGGAGTCGCCACCGAAACGCCGCTGCCATAGGCCATGGCTGATTATGGCTACCGGCTCCGCGCCTCTTCGGCGCTCCTCGGGCAGGAAGTCCCGTCCGCGCACCGGGCGTGTCCCGAGCACTGTCAAGTGGCTTGGCAGGACGGTCATCCCGACCAACTCTTCGGCTTCGCTCATGCCCGTCAGGGCGAATCGCCTGCCGGCGTAGGCCGAAAGCGCATCAAACCTGGTGAGCTCTTCTTCCAGACCGACGACGATCGCCTTGCTCAGGTTCGCCTCCGGCCAGATCCGAACCAACTCCTGCGACGCCGGGTAGGGCAACCCCCGGAGTACGAGTTCGTTCAGGAGACTGAAGATAGCCGTATTACAACCGATTCCAAGGGCGAGCGTGAGAACCACAACGGTCGTGAATCCCGGGTTCTTCGCCAGGACACGGACCCCATAGCGCATGTCCTGGAAGAGTCGGTCGATCTGCGGGATCCCGCGCCGGTCTCGATGGCTTTCTTTGATCTGCTCGATTCCACCCAGGCTGCGACGCGCGGCGTAGCGTGCCTCTTCCGGATTCATTCCGTGATCCAGGTTTTCCTGGATCTCCATTTCCAAATGGAACCGGAGTTCCTCCTCCAGAATCCGGTCGTGGCGTCGATTCCGAACGAAGCCCCACAGGCGGGAAAGCATGGTTCGAAGCGCCGTCATCTGCCCTCTGTCCTTCTCGAACACGGCCAAGCTGGCCGGTCACAGTCCTCTTGACAATCAAAAGGAGAATACGGTTGGCCCTTTTTGATTGTCAACAGGAAAGAATCCCCATGCGAGTCTTCACTCGAGCCAAGACACTGATTAAACAGCACCTGTGGCTGTTGCAAGATAGGAACTGTCGAGACTGTCCCTATTTCATGTCGCTATTGTTCAACGTGTTAGCGCAGTAGGCGGCTACTGTTCCAGCGGATGTCGGCAGGCCGGTAGCGGTTGTGGATGTTGAGCTTCTTGATGCGGTAGGCTAGCGTTGTGGGTCGCAGACCGAGTCGGACGGCTGCACCGAGGTCGCCGTAGATACGCCCTTTGGCCTCTTCCAGGGCGCGGAGAATGATGTCGCGCTCCAGACGCTCCAGATCCCCCAGTGTCAGGTTCTCGGGAAGTGATCCCTCCGCGACGTCGCCATCGGTTCCGGGTTGCGGGGAAGGAGGTTCGGCCAGGCGCCCGTCTTCCTCGAAGCCCAGGGGGCCACCGGCCGAGTGGATGAGGGCGCGCTCGATCGCGTTCTGCAGTTCGCGCACGTTGCCGGGCCAGGTCTGGGACTCGAGATGCCGGATGTTTGCACGGGTCAGTTGGACTTCCGGAAAGCCGTTTCGTCGGCAGGATTCGTCCAGGAAGTGGCGCGCGAGCACGGGAACGTCTTCGATCCGGTCGCGTAGCGGCGGGACTTCGACGCGGAACACACTCAGCCTGTAATAGAGGTCTTCCCGGAAGCGTCCTTCCCGTGCATCGGCCGCGAGATTGCGGTTCGTCGCCGCGATGATGCGGACGTCGGTCCTCCGCGTGAAGCTTTCGCCCACCCGTTCGAACTGGCCCCGGACCCTACAAGCACGTCCGGCATCCCCTCTATGTCGGGTGGCTGATTACCTTCTGGGTGACGCCCACCATGACCGGGGCTCACCTTCTGTTCGCCGTTGCGACCACCGCGTACATCCTGATCGCAATCCAGCTCGAAGAGAAGGATCTAGTCTACTACCTCGGTGACCGCTATGAGACCTACAGGCAGACCGTGCCGATGATCATCCCCAGCCTTACGGCGAAGCGGATGGAGGCGGCGGATGAGGGTCGGGCCAAGGCGGCGTCGGGCGATTAGGGTCGCCAGAGACCTGAAGAAGGTGTAGGTGCGGTCTATGACCGCACACTTGTCGGACCGAAACACGTGCGCTCATGGAACGCACCTGCACCCACCTGCCCGCTTCGCCTGACCGGATCAAGAAAGAGATCTCCCTGAAATCCTTCTCCCCCTATTTTCTCCGTTCCCATCTGCCGATACAGCAGTTGAAAGACCAGTTTAAGGGGGGACAGAATGATGAAGCGTTTGCTTCCGATCGTGATGTTGCTTTTCGGAGCGCCCCTCTTCGCACAACCACGAGTTCTGATCGACAACCGCACCGATCATGACGTGGACACCGGGCGTGTCCGCCGAATGGCTGCTGAAGCTCTTGTCAACGCAACCGTTAACGAACCCGTTATTGTCGTTCACCTCTGGCCAAGGAAGGCGCTCCGATCGATGACCGGCGGAAAATTAGATTCATTTTTCGTCGGCCCGAATCATGTTTTCATGCACGACGTCGACTACCTGGCTCTCGTCCACGGTATGTTGCTCGTGATGTTTCCCGACGAAGATGTCGAGGAAATCGAACGCCGGGGTCGCCGCATCTGGCTGATGGAAGAGCTGGTGGTGCGGGTGGACACGCTTCAAACTGCCGCCGGATCGCGCTAGCAGCTCGACAACAAACCAAGGTTCATCTTAGATTCGCAATTGGAGATCGAGGACGAGGCCAATCCAAAAGCTCGATCTCCAATCTCGAATTCCCATTGCGTCGTCTCGCCCGATCCGGGTTCCTAAAACCTCGATCCCCGAATCCAAGTGTCCGACCGCGCCCAGCTGGCCTCGAAGTCGGCGTCCACTTCCGGCGACGATTTACCCTGGGCCTCCAGCGCAGCCATGAGTCCGAACAGCGACCAGCCGTTGTGCGGGTGGTCTTCGAGCTCCTCCCGGTAGACCCGCTCCGCGTCGGCGTACCTCTCCGCTTCGAGCAACGCCGCCCCGAGCCAGTGTCGAGCCGCGAACGGTAGAGCTTCCGGCTCGTCATAGATCAGTTTGTCTTCCAGAGTGGTCGCGCTTTCGAAGGACGCAATCGCAGCGGCCAGATCGCCCGATTCCCGGTGGATCTCTCCTTCCAGGATCCCGGCCAGAGTTCCAAGCAGGTTCTCAGCCGATTGCCTGCGGAAACTCGATGTCGATTCGGCGCCTTCCCGAACCCGGTTCAGATGGGCCCTGGCGAAATCGATATCGCCCGCACGAAGCCGCGCGTAGCCGTGACCGAAGTCCCACATCCCGGCCTGGACGGTGGCGTCAGGTTGGTCGGTGACTTCCGGAATCTCATCGAAGCGGCCGAACCGGACCAGTGTCAGCACGTGGTACATGGTGTCGCCCGTCAGCTTCGCGTAGTCTTTGGCGGCCTGGATCGCAACCCCGCCCTGGCCGTCCATCGACGCCGCGAACAGCAGCATGTGCAGGTTGTGGCTGGGATAGATCGCGAACCCTTCGCCGACGTCCGCCTTCATGTCGGAATGCCAGGCCTGGATGTTCGCGCGGACCGAATCTCCCCACCGGCCGATCTCGTTCCAGGTATGAGACGGCATGTGGTTGATGTGACTGGCGCCGGGTATGGAGTTCCCGATGAACTCGGCGCAGTCCTCGGCCTTGCCCGGCGAGACGGTGGACTCTGTGGCGTGAATGTAGAGATGACAGGCGCCCGGGTGCCGGACGTCTCTCTCAAGGATGCCTTCGAGGACACCGTGAAGGCGCCCGACGTTGGGATCGTTCAAATCGCGCGTCCCCTGGCGGGGCTCCAGGAGGAACAACGCTTCCGCGTAGAGCGTGGCGGCATCCAGGTCGCCGGGGTACCTGTCGGCGAGCTTTCGCATGGCCTCGGCATACGGGCGGTCCTGATCCAGACGTTTGTCCGGGTCGAAGTCCTCGACATATCGCACGCGCATGGCCTCGATAAAGGACTGTTCTTCCCGGGTGGCGTGGTCCGGCGCCAGCTCGAGCGCCTTCTGGATTGCCGCATACGCGTGAGGCGCCTCACTACGCCGCATGGGTCCGTTCAGGTAGGACCCCCAGGACCAGGCTTCCCCCCAGTAGCAGATCGCGCAGTCCGGGTCTTTCTTCCAGGCCTCCCGAAAGGAGCGGGTCGCATCCTGCTTGGCGAACGCGTACATCATCTGGAACCCCTGGTCGAAGTACGCCTGCGCTTCCGGGTTGCTCGAGGAAATCGGACGTGCGAACTCACCCAGCGCTTTCGACAGGAGGGGCATCTGTTCGTTGAAAACGTCCGGTAGGGATGGTTCTTCTCTGTCCTGTCCGCCTGTCGTGGCGGCGAATACCAACAGCGACATGAAGACTATTCCAGCGCGCCGGCTCGACGTGGTCATGGGTTCGATCCTCCTCGGGTTTGCCTGTGGGATCACACATGATACGACATCCCAACCCGATCCGGTGAAAAGGGGCGACTCGCTGTCCGCCGGCTGGACAATGTGTCTTACGATACGCGCGCTGAGTTGCGGCCGCTGTCAGGTTGGCGCAGGGCATAGCTGACGCTCAGACCAGAACTCGCTTATTAATCAATAACTTAAATCCGTCACGAAGACTGGTCCGTGAATTGCGTTACTACCCCAGACATCTTCAATCGTGGGAGGAAAATCGAACATGCACCCCTTGAAGCCCTCATTCTCACCGCTTGGGTGGAAGCTCTTCGCCCCCTGGAACTTGCGACGCCGTCGGCTGGCTTTCGCGGCTCGTGCGATCCTGGTCATACTGATTCCCGTCAGCGGGTTTGCGATGATGCAGCGCTCCCCCGTGACGAAACCGTATGTCGAGCTGCAGCACGAAGCGATCCGGTATTACACGAGTACTCCCACGGACCCGGTGGCGAAACTCAAGGCTCGTGTGGAACGAGGCGAGGTCGAGCTGAGCTACGACGCCAGGAACGGCTATCTGGCTTCGCTGCTGCGCGAACTGGACATCGACATCTCTTCTCAGTTGCTCGTTGCCTCCAAGACGAGCCTGCAGATCGACTACATCTCGCCCACCACTCCCCGCGCGATCTACTTCAACGACAGCGTCTACGTCGGGTGGGTCCAGGGGAGCCCGGCCATCGAGCTCTCGTCAGTCGATCCGAAGCTGGGGGCGGTCTTCTACACCGTCGAGAACGAGCCTGGCAAGGGGGCGAAGTTCGATCACAAGATGGGCGTCTGTCTCCAATGTCACAACCCGTCCCTGCCGAGCCACGTCATGACCTCGGTAATCCCGGACCCGCGCGGTCTGCCCGTCTTCACCGCCGGTCTCTTCAGCACGAGCGACCAGAGCCCGCTCCCGGAACGTTGGGGCGGGTGGTACGTCACAGGCACCCATGGCGGCCAGGTGCACATGGGTAACCTGATCGCGGACGTTCCACCGTCCCCGCCGGGAATATCGCGGGTCAAGGTCAAGGTGGACCGGAGCGAGGGCGCCAACATGACGAAGCTGGCGGCGGAAAAAGTGGACACCTCGCCCTACCTGGGCAGCTACAGCGACATCGTCGCGTTGATGGTCCTTGGTCACCAGGTGAACGTCAGCAACCAGATCACGAACCTGGGCTATGAGACGCGGAAGGTGCTCCAGGAACGCGGGGCAGGTGACCTCTCGCCGGACGCATCGAAGCGGATCGAAGACGCGGTCGAGTCGCTGGTCCGTGCGATGCTGTTCACCGGTGAGGTGACGCTGACGTCTCCGATCGACGGCACGTCCGGCTTCTCCGATCATTTCGCGAGCCGGGGCCCATGGGACGACAAAGGCCGGTCTCTCCGGCAGCTTGACCTTAATCGGAGATTGTTCCGTTACCCGCTGAGCTATCTCATCTACTCCGAGTCTTTCCAGGCTCTGCCCGAGGTGGCCAGGGGCCAGGTCTACCTGCGACTGTGGGAGGTGCTCGAGGGCGGGGACACCGGTGACACGTTCGCGCACCTGTCCGGGAGGGATCGGACAGCGATCCTCGAGATCCTGGAAGAGACCGAGCCGGGGTTCGCAGCGCAGCGGACGAAGTAACGGTCCGGGGACCCACATTCGTCCGCACGCGGCGGCGGCAACTCGGCAAAGAGGTCTCGGTCCTGTAGGTGCGCTCTATGAGCGCACACGCAACGGAAACAATGTGCGGTCATAGACCGCACCTACACATCGTTCATACACACGCCCTCCGGACAAAGGATGGATCCCGCCGCAGATCTCTCAACCAGAAGATGACCCGATGCTATCCTGCACCGAGTGAAGCTCTACGTCTCAGGCGGGATGACGTTTGTGGCTGTGCTCTGGATGGCGGCCACGCCGCCTGCAGTCCGTGCGCAGGACCCGGCCGCCTGTGATGCGTTGTCCACGGCCGATCGCGACGGTCAGGTTCAGATCGTGGAGTCGACGCCGTCCTGCGCCAGCACTCTCGTGGGTCTTCTGGTCGCCGACCCGGCAAGTTACGTGGACGCCTTCGGCACGTTGATTTCAAGTTCCACCATCACCGAGTCACTTTTTTTTGCGACTTATGAGGAACTCCGTCAGGGCAGGATGCGCTTCGACCGTGAGGGCGTCGACCTGCTGCTCTCTGAGCTCCCTTCCGATATCGCAGCCTGCCAGAATCTATCCCGGTGCGGGGACTGGAACACCTTTATCCTGTCCGGACTCCAGACCGGAGGGATGTTCCAGTGTCCGGATGTGGCGGGCCTCAGCGCGTGGCAGTTACTGGCGAACCTGCCGTATGGGGATTACAACTGCACGGAGGCCATCGCCGGAGCCCTGGGCGCCCTGGAGTTTGCTTCTCCGCAGGACGAAGCGGCCATCCAACTGCTGATCCTCCTCGGGGAGGCCCGTCGGGAGGGGTGGTCGCGCAGGAACGCGCTTCGCGCTCTGGGCCGGTTGGCCGAACGGCCCGAAGGCAGCGACGCGCGACGTCTGGTGCTTTCGGTTTACGCTTCGAACCTGGAGGCGATGCTCCACCGCCGCCTTGCGCGCGACCGCTCCGAAGATGTCCTACACGACGCGATCTGGATACTGGACACGTTTTTCTATCCCCACTACGAGACCCAGAAATACCTGGAAACGATCACTGCCGATCCCACTTTCCATACCTCGCTCCGTTTCCGGGCGGCACGGGCGTGGAGCCGTCTCATCTGGGCCGGGAGCGGCCCGATCGCCGATCGGGAACTCGAGTTCATCGTCCGATCCATGGACTCCGACGATGCATGGGTCCGCGCCGAGGCGGCGTACGTTGCCGAAACCATGGGCGACGATCGAATGAATTCGGCGATCCGCAGCCGCATTGTTGCAGCGCTCGAACGGAGTTGGAGAATCGAGTCCGAACTGATCGCGCAGGTGTACGTCGCCCAGGCCCTGGACTACTACAACGGTTCCGACCTGCGCACCGCGCTGCGAACGGATTGGGAGGCGACGCATCTGGGTAGCACGTTCACCGGACTCGGGTTGACGATTCGCTCCGGTCTTTCCGAGGACGATTTGCCGACATTCGCGACGACCATCGAGAACACGCGGGCGGCTTTCTTCGACATTCTGGGATCGGCGTTTGCGACGCCCGTTCCTGAAGACACCAACGCAGCCATGACGCTCTTTCTCTTCGGCAGCCGAGACCGCTATTCCGAATACATGAGCCTGTTCGTCGGGTACGGTCAGGATGCGGGAGGGCTCTACCTGGAAAACGAAGGTGCGCTCTACACTTATCAGCGGACTCCTGCCGAGAGCATCTTCACGGTCGAGGAGTTGATCCAGCACGAGTACAGCCACTACCTGCAGGGCCGGTACGTGTATCCGGGTCTGTGGGCCGACGCCGGGTACCACGATCAGCCCAAGGGCTGGCTGGACGAGGGCTTGGCCGAAGTGCTTGCCGGCGCCGTGTTCGAGGCGAACGGCGCCTACAGCCTTCCCGTCCGGCCCGCGCATCTTTCCTCCATATGCAGCACGCCGCCCGCGCTCGTAACCCTTCTCGAACGTCGCGCCGGCTACGACCAGACCGGAACGTTCGACTATCCGTCGGCGTGGGCCTTCAGTTACTTCCTGACTACCGGGGAACTCTCCGTGCTACGCGGCGTGGCCGGTGCCTACCGGGACCAAACGTACCAGTTGACCGACTTCCGAAGCGCGGCCGGCCGCGACGTCCCCGACCTCGAACAGGCCTGGCATGCAGCGATTCCGGCATGGTGCGCCACCAGCCAACCGGTGACCCGTTCCTATGCCGCGTCGATCTCTCATCAGGACGGACCCGAGCCGATCCTGCATCTCCGACCCCGAAAGTGAAGAGCGTCGCGCGATGCCTCGCGGTTTCGATGCTGATCCTGGCCTCGCGAACCCCGGCCGGAGCCCAGGGCTTCGACGGCATCTGGACCGGCACGACGTCCCAGGGCCACACCTTGAGCTTCACCGTTCTGGACCAGTCCCTGAGCGCGGTGGAATTCGGTTTCGACTCTTCGGGAGGCGCGGTAGCGACGTTCAGCGGGCAAGTGAGTCCGTCGCTCGGCGTTAGCGGGAGCGCGGTCTCCGGATCCGTCGGCGTCTGCTACCGGATTGAGGGAACGTTCACGGCATCGACAACCGCCTCCGGGAGCATATCGATTACGGGCGAGCCCGCCTGCGCGGCTCTCGGAGCGGCCGGCTTCACGTGGAGCGCGTCTCTGGAGACGCCACCGTCGAATGACAACTTCTCAAACGCGACAATGCTCGTTGACACCGAGCGCTCGGTCGCGGGCTCGACACGAGGGGGAACGACCGAGGCCGGAGAGCCCACCCATCACGCGACGACCAGCGCAGCAGCGTCGGTGTGGTGGAGCTGGGTGGCCCCATCCCTGGGTCACGTCACATTCGATACGGCTGGCAGCGATTTCGACACGGTCCTCGCAGTCTACGAAGGTGCTACGCTGACCACTCTCGGGACGGTGGCCTCCAACGATGACGATCTCGGGGTGGAAACGAGCCGCGTGTCGTTCGTGGCCGTGGCTGGCCGCACGTATCACCTCGCTGTGGCCGGTTTTCTCGGACAAACAGGAAGCATGCGGTTGAACTGGACGGCCATACGATCCATGGGACTCGAATTCGATCTGCCCGACCGGGGCGTCTCGGAATCGACTTCAAGCAACGGTGCGTCGTTGCGGACCGGCTCGGTGATGGTCGAGCCGGCGTTGGGAAACGTGGCCCCGGCCGGAATTGCCATCCTTGGGTTCCGCCGGGACGGCATTCTGATAAGCGAGGTCGCGATACCGGCTGTCCGGCCACTCACCGGAGTCCGACTCTATGCGGAGGTTGCGGGTCCGCTCAACACGGGAGTGGCCATCGCTAACCCGGGCTCCACGCCGTCCGACGTCTCTTTCGTTGTCACCGGTTCGGACGGCGGCACGGTGACCGACGGCCTGATGACACTCTCCGCGGGCCAACAACTGGCCCGCTTCCTTACCGAGGCCCCTTTCAGTGTAGCTGCGCTGAGTGGGGGAACGCTGACGCTTTCTGCGTCGTCGCCCGTCGCCGTGACTGCCCTGCGGCTGTTCACCAACGAGCGGTTGGAGCTGTTCATGACGGCCATCCCGGCGGTGGATCTGTCCTTGCCGGTGGGCAGCGACGTCGTCGTCCTGCCTCATTTTGCCGACGGAAGCGGTTGGAAGACCCATCTCCTTCTGGTGAATCCCACCGACGCCGTGACCGCCGGCACCCTCTCGTTTACCGAGCCCGGGACCCCGACATCCCCTCCCGGCTCGTCCCTGGTGGAACTCGAGGGCAACGATACGTACCAATACTCGCTCCCACCGCGGAGCGGTCAGCGTATCGAGACACGAGGCGTTCTCCCCGGGCTTCGCGTCGGATCCGTCCGGCTCGGGCCTGCATCGGGAAGCGCCGCGCCGTTCGTGTCGGCGATCTTCGCGTTCGAGACCGACGGAATCACCGTGTCGGAAACAGGCGCAACGAGCGAGACGGCCGGCGCATTACGAACCTACGTCGAATCGGAGGGACTGGCGGGGGCGGCGGGCTCGATCCGGAGCGGGGTCGCCATCGCCAACCTGGCGTCCACGCCGATAACCGTCGACCTGGAAGTCACCGACTCGGCCGGCGTGCTTCTTCCCATGACGGGCTCGATCAGTCTGCAGGCGCGCGGTCAACTCGCCGGATTCCTCGACGACCTTCCGGGCTTCGAGACGCTCTCCTCGCCTTTTCGCGGCGTTCTGCGGGTTTCAACGACCGCCGCGGAGGGAATCGTCGCGACGGCCATCCGGGGCCGGGTCAACGAGCGCGGCGATTTTCTGATGGCGACGACCCCTCCGGCGCCCGAAACACGCCTGGGCCTGTTCGGCCCCGTCTACTTCGCCCACTTTGCCGACGGCGCCGGCTTTACCACCGAGTTCATCCTTCTCGGGGCGACGCTGGAGCGACCGACGTCCGGTTTCGTCTGGTTCTTCGATCCTTCCGGAGCGCCGATCAGCCCGCCCTAGTGGCCTGTAACAGTGCTATCGGTACCATCGCCGATGGGTCTTGCGGGCGAGGTCGAGGAGGGAGACGGAAAGCGATGCTCATTCATCGGTGACGGCTTCCGACAAAGAGATCGCCCGCAACCCCCATCGGCCCAAAGGGTTCGGCGGAACGGCGCCGTCTTCGGTGTCGTAACTCCCTCGCAATGAAACAGCATTGGCTCGGGCGTCACTCCTAGAATCCGACGCCGTTCCGCCGAACGCTGGTACCGATAGCACTGTTACAGGTCACTAGCAGCCGCACGGCAAGTGGAAGGCAGTCCGACTGCTTGAAGCCCCGAAGCAACCGAAATCGGCACAACCCATCCCTGGCGACTGTAGAACGGCAGACCCTCAAGACAGCCCATGAGAGAGGGGAACGCGGCGGCTGCGTCCGGCCGGAGAGGACCAACGGTGGCGGGGGCTGCTGCAGAACAATTCGACGAACCGAAAAGAATCGTATATGATCCGAAACCACCGACCGCAGCCTGTCAAGACACATCCTTATTATGAACGACGACGAGCGCACGAGTTCTCCGAGCAAGGCCGAGCAACTGGCCCAGGACGCCATGGCCGAGGTTTCCCGTGAAGAGACCATCGAGCAGGAGCGATCCGAAGCGGAAGCGCAGCCAAAGTCTGGTCCCGGTCAATACGTCGTTATGACGATTGTTCTTTTGCTGTTGGCGCTGCTGATCGGCCTCAACTTTGCAGGACGAATGCCGTTTCAAGTGGTGACGCCGACCGTCTCGGAGGACGAACTCCAACACAACCTGCGCGTGGCGCTCAATTACGCGGTCCGACGGATCGAGTCCTATCGACTCGCTAACGATAGGTATCCAGCAAATCTGGCGGAGATCGGGGGTTCGGATCAAGCGGGCTGGACGTTCGCTCTGACTGAAGGAGGGTACCGGATCGCGGTGTCGGAAGGGCCCGTGACTGTGGAATACGATTCCAGCCAGGACGCGGATGCTTTCTTCGCCGACGTGAGGCAGCGATGAGACCGAATACGGGGAGAAAGATGGTCTTGGATCAGCGCGGCCTCACGGCGGTCGAATTAATTATCGTTGTCGGCATCATCTTGGTCATAGCTGCTCTCGCCATGCCTGCAATCTCTCGGGCGCTCGTGCAGGCGCGAGTTGCGGCCATCATCGCCGACTTCCGAGTGGTCGAGGCTGCGGCGACGGATTACTATCTCGAGAACGATGCGTGGCCTGCCGAAAAAGCCGCGGGTGAAGCTCCTCCAGAAATGGACGAATACCTTCAAAATCAGTTCGACTGGTCCTCGCCCTTTCGCTACGACTGGGAGAACCTGATCGGTCCGGACGGTCAGCCGACCCAAGAGGAGTCGGGTATCGCGATCGGATTCGCCGTTCGCACGACTGATCCGGTGCTCTTGCAGTTGCTCCAGAACTCCTGGGACGGTCCGCTCTATGTGGTCGAGGGTTTCGGTGTGACGTTCACGATCGAGCCGCTTTGAGTTCTTGATCTGTCCCGCGCGCCTCTCCCTAAGGCTGCAGCCAAACCCACAAAGAGCCCACGTTCAATCACCGGACTACCGACCTCGTCGTAGTGGCCTGTAACCCCCATCGGCCCGAAGGGTTCGGCCCAACGGCGCCGTCTTCGGTGTCGTAACGCCCTCGCAATGAAACAGCAGTGGCTCGGGCGTCACTCCTAGAATCCGCCGCCGTTCGGCCGAACGCTGGTACCGATAGCACTGTTACAGGCCACTAGGGTCTCGAATCTCCGACCTCGAATTTCGATTGTCCAATTTCTGGGCGCTATTCGCGCCGCAGCGCGATCATCGGATCGACGCGTGTCGCCCGGCGCGCGGGGATGTAGCTGGCAAGCAGAGCGACGAGCGTAACGAAGACGGCCGCAGCGGCGTAGGTCGGCGCATCCAGTGGTTCGACGCCCAACAAGGCCGTGGCGAGGAGCCGCGTCGCCAGCGTCGCGCCAGCCACTCCCATACCGATGCAGGCGACGATCGTGACGATCCCCTGACCGAGAACCATCCCGACAATGCGGCCGTGGCGTGCTCCGAGAGCGATGCGGATTCCCATTTCGTGCGTCCGTCGGACGACGGACTGCGAGACGGCACCGTAGAGACCAACCGATGCCAGCAGCAAACGCGAAGATTCCGATCAGCAGGGCACGGTAACGTTCCTCGCCGAGGGTGTTGGAGATCAGCCCTTCGATCATGTCCACACGGTCGACGGGTAGCATCGTATCTACGGCCCCAATCTCTGTGCGGAGGGCGGCAACGAGCCCGGTCGGATCGTTTTCGGTCCGCACGAGCAGGTGCATGAACGAACGTTCCTCACCGTCGGGCATGAAGAACTCCGTCCGTCGAGCCGAACACCATGACGCGAAGACGCCACCGGAGGTCGTGAAACAGTGACTGAAAGGCGTGCTGTCATCCGGCGCCTCCGGCCGACCGAATCAAGCGATCGACCGCCTCCGTGAACAATGCCCAGCCCGACAGCTGGTTGCCCAGTTCGCGGCGGCCCGTCGCGGTGATGCGATACACCTTCGCCTTTCGTCCGAGCTCGGAATCCCTCCACTTCGCTTTAATCCATCCCCTGCGTTCCAGCCGGTAGAGGCACGGATAAAGCGATCCGTGCTCGACGTCGAGCACGTCACTACCGACTCGACACAGGTGCTTCCGGATGGCGTAGCCGTGCAAGGGTCGGGATTCGAGTGTCTGGAGTATGAGCAGGTCCAGGGTTCCGTGCAGCAGATCCGCGTTTCGTGTCACTTCTTCAGACCTCCGATCCGGCGGAGTATATATAGATTATCTAAATAACACAATCGAGCTATGTGATCGCGGTTGGGGTTGTAGGGGAGTAACGCGGTAGCGATCAGGCCTCGCCTGGCGCGGCAACGAGAAGCGCTCGGATCAACAGGCTGTGTAACAGTCGCACGCTCGCCTGGCGCCGGACGCAGCTACGTGATCGAGTTGCCTTTGTTCCTGCAGATGTCGGCTGCTTCCGGGAGTAATACCTTGAAGCTGTAACGCAGCGACTTGTCCGGATAGTAGAGCGATCCCTCGTGCCTGACCAGCGCGCAGACTTCGTCCGCACGGGCCGGGTCGTTCCAGTACCTAATCGCGTCCTGGGCGACGGCGCTCGGACTCTGAGTCGGATCGTCGGCCATCTGGCACTGCCAGCGCGCGGCCGCCAGGTCCTGGATCATCATCTTTTCCAGGCCCTCGGGGTTGACGATGTGCCCGCAGCCGACGTTTGTGGTGTCGCTGATCTGGGCCTGAGCGTAGAAGGCGTACGGGTGTTCGATACCGAGGACCGGAGTCTTCCGGCCGTTGATGATCTCGACGATTCGCGTGTCGAGGCTGCTGCCGAGTGGCTCCTGGCCTTTCAGGTAGAGATCGCTGAAGGTCTGACGCGCGGGCGTGCCGTAGCAGACGATCGGCACGGTGTATGCGTCGCCGTGGGGGTTGAGCAGCGTTCGGACCTGACTCCTCTGGTACTCGTGGAAGTCTTCGATCGGCAGCAGGTGCACCGGGTCCTCCCGATTCTTGAGGTAGATGGTGCCCTGATCGTCCGGGGCGGCGATGGGCGCGCAGTCCATCACGGTGTTGAGCAACATGCATTCCTGACGGGTCTTCACTCCGTTGGCCATCTGGAGCTCGATCAAGCGGGCGGGAACCGGATCGTTCAGGTAGTCGCGCATCGGATATAGCAGCCGCGACGGCGGATAGTGGAAGAACTGGAGCGTGCGCTGCCGGAGCAGGGCCATTCCGAGGGGCAAGAAGAACCGCCACTCCCCGGTCTCCATGGGATCCCACACGGTGTTCTGCTTCGCCTTCCACCACGTGCCGTCCGAGAGCTCGCCTTCCGGCCAGGTCTTCTCCTTTGTCTTCAGCTCCTGGGCCACGTGGTGAGCCTCCCAGCCGTCGGTGAGGAACGCGGACAGACGCGAACCGTAGTCGGCAAGCTCTTCGTCGGGGCCCTCGAGCTCAAGCCAGTAGTTGTCGCTCGTCGCGTCGACGGAGGCCTTCGCCTCGACGAACCCGTCCCGCGTTAGAGTCATATTGAACCAGTACAGGATCGTGTCCGGCAGGCTCCCCGAGCTCTTCGGATCGTTCTTATACGAGAACAGCTGCGTCAAACGCTCGGCCGTCCCGATCGAGATCCTGTGCGTTGCCATCCAAATCCTCCTTCCCAAAGGGAAAGCATACATGCGGAGCCTCGCCGCATGCGATCGTCTCCTGTTCCGGGAGATGCTAGCACGAGAGGCCCGACGGTCGCTCCGAAGAGTGTCGGGGGCTCGCGCTCGCGGTTCGGTCCGCCCCCGGTTCGCGTCCCGATCGGTGCCGTGGTGGCGTTGAGCACACTCTGATACGGAGTCTTCCCGGCCCGGATACGCCAACTGGCTTCGAAGGGGGACGTATGTGCAGACCGTACGCGAGAGACGACGGGGCCGGCACCGCTATCGCCTGGCGTTCATGTACAAGCCGGGAAGGGAGGCGGGCCGTGGAAGAACGAGAGAAGGGGATTCGGGCAAACTGAAGCGATCGCTGAAGGCTGACAGCTGATCGCTATACAGGCGGCATTTTTGCCTCGACGATCTCGATCCGGTTCCGCCCGGCCTCTTTGGCCAGGTAAAGCGCCTGATCGGCCCGGTTGATGAAGTCTTCTTTCGTATCGTCGGGTGCGAACTGGGTGACCCCGAAGCTGGCTGTGACCGGGATGGGAACCGGCATGGTCGAATGCTCCAGCTCCACACGGAGTCTGGATGCGAGGATTCCGCCCTGGTAGGCTGCAGTGTTCGGCAGGACAAGGAGGAACTCTTCGCCACCGAAACGCGTGACCAGGTCCTCCATCCGGCAGGACACTTTCAGCAGTTGTGCGAACGAGACGAGGACCTGGTCGCCGGTAAGATGTCCGAATTCATCGTTGACGTTCTTGAAATGGTCCAGATCCGCCATAATCATGGTCAGCGGCTGCTTCCATCGTCTGGCGAACGACATCGCGCGGGTCAGGTTGTCTTCCAGCGCGCGTCGATTGGCCAGCCCCGTCAGCGGGTCCTCACGCATCAGCTGGTTGATCGTCGCGTTTGCCTCTGCCAGAGATTCTTCCGCATGCTTGCGAGCGGTGATGTCGGCGACGAAGCCTTCCAGGTAGAAGGGGTCGTCGCCCGGGCGAGAAACTCCACGGCCGTCTTCCAGGACCCACTTCTCGGCTCCGGTCCGCGTATAGATCCTGTAGACCAGCTGGAAGGGGCGTTCCTGGTCCAGCGCCGTTCGGATTTCTTCGTAGACGCGCTTCAGGTCGTCGGGATGAAGCAGCTTGACCCACGCGTGTTCGGCGTTGATCAGTTCGTCAGGCGCGTATCCGGTCAGCGCCTTCGAGCCGTTGCTGACGAACTCCATGCCCCAGGCGCCGCTCCAGCGGCAGCGATACGCCATGCCGGGAAGGTTGTTCACCAGGCTTTGGATATCGAACCGATTGAGTTTCTTTGCGGGTTGGAGCGTTTCCAGGGAGTCCATCGTGTCAGCTCGGATCGGCCAGTGCTACCGATTCGGCATCCTCCTCGAGCGAGGCGATCTGGTTCGCACCCGCACCCTGGGCGTGCTGCAGTGCCTGGCTGGCCCGGTCGATAAAGGCTGCGGGATCGTCCTCGGCCATGAACTTGGCGATGCCGAAACTGGCAGTCAGCTGGGAGTCGACTCGCCAGTCCGTTTTTCCGATTTTCCTCTGGAGCCGTTCTGTCAGGACACTGGCCGGCTGCACGTCCGTATTCGCGAGAAGCAGCCCGAACCGCCCCTCCTCCAGACGGGCGACGAGATCTTCCCTCCGGCAAGAGGTCTTCAAAAGCTCCGCGAAGGAAACAATCACCTGGTCGCTGCCTGAGTGACCGAACTTTTCATTGAGGTGCTCGAACTCGTCCAGGTCGACGAGGACGAGCGTCAGCGGTTGCTTCCACCGACGCGCGAAGGAGGTGGCCCGGACGAGCTCGTCTTCCAGCGCCTTCCCGTTTGCCAGCCCCGTAAGCGGATCACTGCGCATCAGCTGCTTGAGGGAATGCTCCGCCTCCGAGAGCTGTTCGGTCATCGCATTACGCTCGCTCAAGTCGTGGACGAAGGCATTGAAAAAACGGTTTTCTCCGTGGCGGCAGGGCCAGATGGTCAGTTCCGCCGGGAATTCCTGCCCATTGCGTCGGAGTCCGGTTATGTTGGCGTTCAGGACGACCTGAGTCGCCTGGGTTTCGAGGAGTTGGCCGAATCCCTTGTTGTGTCCCTCTCGCCTGTTTTCCGGGATCAGAGTCTCGGCGAGGTCTTTGCCGATGATCTCGTCCCTGGGCCAGCCGAAGGTGGTCGCGGCCTGGAGGTTCCAATCCCGTATCTTGCCGGTCATGTCGATCGAAAGGAAAGCGTCTCTGGCCCTTTCGACGACCTGCCTGCTTTGCTCGCGCTGTTCCTTCAGGTCGTTTTGGCGCGCCTTCTGCTCGGTGATGTCCGTGATGAAACCCTCGAGGACATGGGGGTAGGCCGACTTGTCCGAAATCACACGGCCATCTTCGATGACCCATTTCTCGACCCCGCCGGGCAATGCCAGCCGGTAGACGGACTGGAAGGGTTTCCGGTCTGTGGTCGCTGTCCGGACCGCTTTCGACACCTCGGCGAGGTCGTCGGAGAGGATCAGGTGGCCCCAGGTCACCTTGCGATTGCCGACCAGGTCTTCGGGCGAATGGCCCAGGAGTGCCAACGCACCGCGGCTGACGTAGTCCATCGTCCAGTCGCCATCCCATGTGCACCGGTAGGCCATTCCCGGCAGATGGTCCAGGAGGCTGCTGTCGGCAGAATCAGCCAAAATACTGACACCGGAGTCGTCGTCGTGCCTTGGATTCTCCATTTGGCCCTCCGTAAACCGCTGCTCCTGAATAAGCTTACGTTCAGCGTGCCGTCATTTCACACAGCACTGAAGCAATTGCGATACCAGGCATAGAGTGCCGATCGTGACCCAGAGCAGAAAGGTCCCACGAGAGAGCCACGGTGAGGGGGACAGGGGCCCGGCCCTGTCCCCGGAGCGTCCGCTGGTGACCGGTCTCTTCTCGGGTGAACTATTGCAAATTGGTCAATGGACAAATCCGCATTTCAGGTTGGAGATTGCTCCATTGGTGATCGTTCGGAGGGTCGGTGGAAGAAATTTGAAATGAACCAATCTCCAAATGACCAACCTGCAATGTGGATTGTTCAAATACTGCAATTTGCAATCTGGCGGCCCATTCCGTTTCACGAACATGGTGGCTCCTAAGGTTCTGGAAACCAACTCCCCACGGAGGACAGGGATTCGTGGTCCGTCTGGTCCAACTGCATCGGCGTGACGGCGATGTATCCGTCTTCCATCACATCCCAGTCGGTACCCGATTCGATGTCGGCAGCCGGCGCGAGGCCGGGCCAGAAGAAGCGCTGACCGCCGGGTGTCCGTCCTTCGTTGAAAGTGAAGCGCAGAGGCAGCGTTTTGCTGAGCGGCACAACGCGGGCTCCCTTGATCTGGTCGGCGCGGAGGGCGGGGTAGTTGACCGAGATGAAGCTGCCGACCTGCAAGCCGTTTTCCAGGTACTGGCGAACAAGCGTCGCAGTGAATCGTGCTGCGCCTTCGTAGTCCATCGTCGGGCCGTTCTCGACGGACATCGCGATCGCGGGGATCCCGTAGAACGTCGCCTCCCGGGCCGCGCCCAGCGTCCCGGAAATGTGGGTGATCGGTCCGAGGTTCTGGCCGGAGTTGCTGCCCGACACCACGATGTCGGGCGCCTCGTCCAGGAGCTCTTGCAGCGCGAGCCGGACCGAATCGGAGGGCTTCCCGCCGACCGCGTGCCAGTCCGAGCCGTGCTCGTCGGTTCTCGAGTTGACGTAGATCGGGTTGTTGCCGAGCGTTACGGCGTGGCCGATTCCGCTCTGATTCACTGCCGGCGCACTGACGGTGACGCGGCCTATTTCCCGGAGCGCTTCGTACATGGCCCGGATTCCGTCCGTATCGATGCCGTCGTCGTTGGTCAGGAGAATGTGGGGCCGCTCCCGCTCCTGGCCGCGTCCGATGGCCGGAAACAGAAGCACCAGTGCCAGTACCAGAGAGATCTTCCTCATCGATTCGCCTCGCTTGAGAACGCGGTTTGATCCGCCGTCCTGGATTGAACGATTCTACCAGTCGGTAGGAGTCGGCGTAACCAGAGGGCCTCCGGTGCTGCTACAACTTCCGAGAACATACCAGTCCGAGTTCGCTGAGCGGTTCGGAGGCGCTCGTAGACGGTGTCGAAGTCTGGCGAACGGTTTTCCTGCGCCGATTTGCCCTTTAATCCCCTAATCAGACTTGACAATATACAGACCGATCGGTATAGTCAGCATGTCGCATGGGCGACGGAAGGGGATTGGATGATGAGCGAAACACCCGGCAGCAAGCAACGAATGGTCGCCAAGGCCGCCGAGCTTTTCAGAAAGCAGGGTTACAGCGGAACCGGCCTGAAACAGATCGTGGAAGAGAGCGGTACGCCCAAAGGCTCGTTGTATTTTCATTTTCCTGGAGGGAAAGAGGAACTTGCGATTGCAGCCGTGAAATACGCCTGTGCAGTCCGGATGGGAGCAATGCAGGAGGCGTTCGACGAGGCCTCGAGTGCCATCGATGCAGTGGCTTCCCTGGTCCGGTCGTCTCGAGACGGCCTGGTCGCTTCGAGGTTCGAGGACGGTTGCCCTATCGCGACGGTCGTGCTCGAAACGGCCGCCACGTCGGATCCGCTGCAGGAAACGTGTTCGAAATCATGGCGGACCTGGGAGGCACTGTTCCAGGAGCGGCTGAGGGAGGAGGGACACGACCAGAGGCGCGCGAAACGCCTGGCAACAGTCGCTCTGGCATTGATGGAAGGCGGCATGCTTCTCAGCCGGGCTTACCGGAGTACCGAGCCGCTGGATGTGGTTCAGGAGGAGGTTGAGAACATTCTGGAAGTCGAACAACCACGTGAAAGGAGAAAACGATGAGTGATCAACTGAGGGAATTGACCGACAACAACCTGGAGGACCAGCTTCTCCAGAACGACAAACCAGTGCTCGTCGATTTCTGGGCCCCTTGGTGCGGCCCCTGTAGGGCCATCGCGCCTACGTTGGAGGAACTCGGAGCGAGCTACTCCGAGCGCGCGACGATCGGAAAGCTCAATGTCGACGAGAACCCGACGACGGCATCCCGCTTCGCGGTCCAGGCCATTCCTACGCTGATACTGTTCAAGGGTGGCGAGGAGAAGGAGCGCCTGGTGGGTGCACAATCCAAAGCGGTGATTTCGGAGCTACTGGATCGCTACGCCGCGTGAATCAGTCCGGTCGCTATAACGACCGGTCTAACTAGGTTAGGTGCGCTATATGAGTGCACAAATATCCGCCTAGGAGTCTGCGCGGCAGAAGGACCGGAATTGGGCGGATAAAGATCGAAGATATGTCATGGCACGAACCTATCGGACTTATAGCCCAGAACAAACACTGCTGATGCCACCGTCGTTGAGAGATTGGTTGGCCGAAGATCACCTGTCGTACTTCATATCGGACGCGGTGGACGCGATGGATTTGAGCGCGTTCGAACAGCGGTATGGAACCGAGGGTCCGGGCAATCAGGCGTTTGATCCGCGGATGATGGTGAAGGTGCTGATTTATGGGTACGCGACCGGAGTGTTCTCGTCCAGGAAGATCGCGGCGAAGTTGACCGACGACGTAGCGTTCCGGATGTTGGGAGCGGAGAACTTTCCGGCGCACCGAACGATCTCGGATTTTCGCAAACTGCATCTTGAGGAGTTCGGAAACCTGTTTGTGCAAGTGGTGATGATGGCGCGGGAAGCGGGACTGGTGAAGATGGGAACCGTGGCGGTGGACGGGACCAAGATGCGGGCGAATGCAAGCAAACGCAAAGCGATGAGCTACGAACGCATGAAAAAGCAGGAGACCGAATTGGGTGAACAGATTCGGGATCTGTTGAACCGGGCCGAGGCGACCGATGAGGACGAAGACGAGCGATACGGCAAGGACCGGCGCGGAGACGAACTGCCCGACGGGTTGGCCACGCGCAAGAAGCGCCTGGCCACGATACAGGCGGCCATGAAGCGGCTCGAAGAACGTCAGATGGCCGCGGACAAGGAAGCGGGACGGAACACCAAAGATCACAAACCCGGATGCGGAAAGAAGCCATTCAAACGTCCCATGGGGGAACCTAAACCCACGGCCCAGGACAACTTCACCGACCCGGAAAGCCGGATGATGAAGACCTCCACCGAAGGGTTCCAGCAATGCTACAACGCGCAAGCGGTGGTGGATTCCCAGGCCCGGATCATCGTGGCAACAACGGTGACTGACAATGCATCGGATGTGGGGCAGTTGGAACCCACGCTGGATGCGTTGAGCGACAATCTGGGGGAGCGTCCCGACCGCGTGCTGGCCGATGCGGGATATCGATCCGAGTCAAATCTGGGGATGTTGGAACAACGTCAGATTGACGGGTATGTTGCGATGGGTCGCGAGAAGGATCTCGCCCGTGCCCCACTCCCACCCAAAGACACCGCTGTTGGTCGGATGATGAGAAAGATGAAAACCAAGCGTGGGCGTGACCGCTACCGGGCCCGAAAGCACATTGGTGAGCCGCCCTTCGGGTGGATCAAGTCGGTGCTCGGATTCCGACAGTTCAGTCTACGCGGTTTGGACAAAGTGACCGGGGAGTGGAATCTGGTCACTCTGGCGGTGAACTTACGACGGATGAACGGGAAGATCGAATGGGCATAATCCGGAAAACCGCAACCCGGCAGACCCGATACACGGCCAATTACGGGTGTCCGTACAACTCTGAACTCGTCGTATCGGAAGAATCGGTCGATTCTCCTCCGAAGACCCTCTCAAATCCCAATCAGTCCGAGTTCTTTGCGCTCTGCCGCGCAGACTCTTAGCCCCGAAGTTGTGCGGTCATAGACCGCACCTACAGGCAGTTCAGTCTCCGTTTCAAAAACTGAAACGGAGACTGAACTGCACATTCCGCCCGTCATTCTGCGTGTTCGTGATCTGTCCGAAGGATTCTGCCGCCATTCGCTCGCTGGGGGGTGAAAACTGCGGATGGTTGAAGGCGTTGATGAATTCGGTTCGGAATAACAGCGTCTGGTCCCCGGACAGAGCGAACGTCCGGCTGATTGCGAGATTGAAGTTCATCGTGCCGTCTTTCCGGAACGAGTTACGCGCGAGGTTGCCGTAGCCGTCCCTGAAGGGGGCTTCCATGTCGAATGCGTCCCGCCGGAGTATCGCCAGCGCCGTGTCCGGATTGTCGACGCTGGCGCCCAGGATGCTGGTATCCAGGATCGATGGCCTGTCGCCGCGCTCGCCGTCGCCGTTCCCGAACGGCGGAGCGTCGGTTCCCGTCTGGATGGTGAACGGCGTTCCGTCCTTGAGGATCGTCATCCCGGAAACTGCCCATCCCCGCAGGAAACCGCCGGGCAGCTGAAAGGTGTATCCCAACTGCAGGCTGTGCGGTGCGTCGAAGCTGCTTCGGGCCTTCAGGTCCTGGAAAGCCATCGATTCGACCTGGGCATAGCGCTCCTGTCGGTTTGTTCCGGGGTTGGAAAAATTAGAGCCCGTGTCCAGAGCCTTGCTCCACGTGTAGGTTGCGCGTATCGCGAGGCCTCGGCTGAAGACCTTGTCGACGGAGAGCTGTGCGGCGTCGAAATAGCCCCGAGCCTGGTTGGTCATGCGCGCGATCGAGAAGAAGCGGTCGTCGGCCCTCCGGAGATTGGTTGTCTTCGTCACGAGGGGAATGCCCTCGACGCGCTCCGCGCGATTCTCGCGCACGATTCGGAACAGCTTCCATGTCCGGTTCCCGATGTAAGTGGCCTTCACCCTGAGATCGGCGAACAGCTCCCTTTCGAATTCGAGGGTGAACTGGTGGGAATAGGGGGTCACCAGTTCCGGGTCCATCACGTTCAATCCTGATCGGGGTGTTTCTCCTGGCTCCTGGACGAAATCCTTCAGCGGGTCCAGTAAATCGGGCGACTGCTGCACCACCCGGAAGATCTGGGGTGGATTCAGCCGGGCCGGCCGAAACGTAGCGGCAAACACCGATCCATAGGAGATGCCATACCCGGCCCGGATCACCGTGGCGCCGCGATTCCAGGCCAGCCCGACGCGCGGGGCGAAGTTATTTGTGTCGGAGCCCTGTGGGAAATCGGTGAGCTGGTTCACCTCTGACGGCTTGCCTGCGAATTCGTAACGGAGACCCACGGTGAGGTGCAGGTCGGGCCGGACACGGATGCGGTCGTTCACGAAGACGCTGAAATCGGTTTGCCGGAATCCGCGGTAGAGTTCGCCCAGTATGACCGTGTAACGCGTCGATCGCCCGGCTAGAAAGTTGTCGATTGCGGATCGGCCGAAATTTGCGTCGAACCCGAATGTGCCCCTGGCGCCGTCGGCCTGAAACTCGTTGAGTTGTGTCCGTTGAACCTCGCCCCCCCCAATCCAGCACATGGCGATCAAAGGTCGTAGTCCCCTGAACGAGATACTCGAAATCATTGCTCACGCGCAGGATCGGCAACTGGAAAGAAGGTCCCAGGAATGCGAGTCCGGAGATGTATATGAACGGCCCGACTGCCGCAGGCGGGATCACGACGTGTACCTTCCGTCGCAGGAAATTGAAGCCGGCCCGCAGATGGCTGCGGTCGCCGAGCTGTTGATCCAGAGCCAGGTTGAGCGTTTGGGGACGCAGGCGCTGGTCTGGATTCTGACCACCCACGAGTTCGAAACCGTCGATGAAATTGTCTCCGAACGAGTAACGCGTCGAAAAGAGCTGCCGGGACGTACGTGCCCAGTCCAGCCGAAAGCTCCCCCCACTGTTCCGGACGATCTGGATCGCGTTCGTGTTCAGCAGCCGCTGGTCGATTTCCGTCCTGTTGGGAACTTGGTCCGGGAAAGCGGCCAGCCACTTCTGGACCAGAGCCCGGACTTCGGGATCTCTCGCCGTTGAAACACGTTCGTTCGGCAGCGGGACGAGCACGTTGTCGTTCACGAATCCCGATTCCCGGGTTTCCTCTCCCGTGACGAGGAACGAAAGATTGTTCGCCCCCAGCGGTCCGCCGAACCGGAATCCATACTGATTCCGTCGCGACGGCAGAACGCTGCCGACTTGAAAGAACGTGCGAGCGTTCAGCCGGCTGTTGTTGTGGGTTCCGTACAGTTCCCCGTGGTAGCTGTCCTGCCGGTCGCTGCGGACGATCCGCGGGCCGGGTCCCACGCCGCCGAATTCGGCGGCATAGTTCTGGCGTGTCGCGGAAAATTCGGTCACGGGGCTGACCTGAGCGCCCTGGCGGTCGAGTGACTCTATCAGGGCCTGCGTGTCGACAAGGTTGATCTGGATATTCTGGTTGCGGCGTGCACCTTCTGCCTGCTGTTCCTGGGATGCTTCAACCGATTCCGGGCTGACATCAATTTCGACCGACTCCGTCAGCGGGACCACGACGTCTGCAATGGATGCGACCACGGTCTCGCGGACCAGCGCGCGGACGGTGTAGGTGCCGTCGGGCAAGTCTTCAAACGCATACTCACCCGGCTCGGATGCGGCCATCTGGACGACGACCTCACCCGCACTGTCCTGGATAACGAGGCGAAGATCGTCCACGCTCTCGCCGACGTGGACGGTCAGGCTGACCGCGAATGCAAGGAATAAACCAATCATCGACGTAATGATATTCCAGGAAGGGGTTTCCAGAGAAGCGCTGAAATACCGGGGACGTGTAGGTGCGGTCTATGACCGCACAGTCTTCGAACCGCAGCAATGTGCGCTCTATGAGCGCACAAATGCTTCCAGAACCAGGAGTTGTGCGGTCATAGACCGCACCTACACTTCAGAAACTGAACCGCACAGTCACCTGCACAATCCGACCCGCGTTCTGTGTGTTGGTGATCTGACCGAAGTTCGGGTCGGTCAGGTTGGGCGACGGCGGCGCGAACTGGGGGTGGTTGAAGGCGTTGATGAACTCCGCGCGCAGCAGGACCTCCCGCGTCTGATCCGAGGAAATGGGAATAGACCGTGACACGGCAACGTTGAAGTTCGTCGTGCCGTCCTTGCGGAAGGCGGCGCGGGAGAGGTTGCCGCGGAGTTCCCGGAACGGAGCCGACATATCGAAGGCGTTGCGACGCAACACTTTCCGAGCCGTGTCCGGATGATCGACGCTCGAGCCGAGCAGGCTGGGATCGAGGATGGACGGCCGATCGTTTCGCTCACCGTCCACGTTGCCGAACGGCGGCGAATCTGTCCCGACCTCCACGCTGAATGGCGTGCCGTCTCGAAGTATCGCTGCCCCCGACACCGTAAGACCGCCCAGCCTGCGGGGTAGCACGTAGGAGTAACCGACCAGAAAGCTGTGGGGGGCGTCGAATCGGCTCCGGGCTTTCAGGTCGACGAGACCGAGTTCCTCGGTTTGGGAGATGTTGGTTCGAATCCCCGTGTTCGAAAAATCGGTCGCCGTGTCCAGGGCTTTGCTGAACGTGTAGGTGGCTCTCAGGGCCAGACCCTGGCTGAAGACTTTGTCCACCGACAATTGTGCTGCGTCGAAATAGGCTCGTCCCTGATTCGTGACGTTCCGGACCGTGAAGAATCTCTGGTCCGGCCGCCGTTCGGGGATCGTGCGGGTCGTCAAAGCGATGCCGGCGACCCGTTCCGCCCGGTTGGCATAAGTATTCTGAAAGAGCCTCCAGTTCCTGCTCCCGATGTAGGTCGCGCGGAGTCTCAGGTTCGAGGAGAGCTGCCCTTCGACCTGCAGCGTGTAGTGCTGTATGTAGGGAGCCACCAACTCCGGGTCCAGCAGATTCCGAATGTGGCGCGGGATCTCGCCGGGAGTTTGGACGAAATCCTTCAACGGATCCAGAAGGTCGGGGATCTGGATGTCGGCTCGAACGGCCTCCGGTGGGTTCAGACGGCCCTGCCGGAACGTAGCCGGGAAGATATCGCCGTAGGAGATTCCGTAGCCGGCACGTACGACGATACCGCCTCTCGAGTAAGCCAGACCGAGTCTGGGGCCGAAGTTGTTCGCGTCTGCGGTGAAAGGCAGTACGGTGAGCCCGTTGGCGTCCTTCGGCAGTCCGGCAAACTCATATCTCAAGCCGATCGTGAGATCCAGGCCCGGTGCCAACCGCACACGGTCGCTCACGAACAGGTTGATGTCGGTGCGCCTCCAGGCCCGGTAGAGGTTGCCTGACACGAAGCTGTACCGTGTCGCCGTTCCGTAGCGGAAGTTCTCCAGGCCGGTTCGGCCGAAGTTGTTGCTGAACGGTACGACGCCCCGTAACCCGTCACTGTGCAGTTCGTTGAGCTGCGATCGGACGACCTGAGCCCCCCAGTCCAGCTGATGTCGACCGACACTGGTGGCCCCCTGTGCCAGGTACTGGAAGTCGTTGCCGACCTGGAATATCGGCATGTTGAACGGAGGTCCCAGACTTTCGATCTCACGGCCAACGCTCACGCTTGGTCCGACCGAACCCGGCGGCACCAGCAGATGCACCTTTCGCCTCACGAAGTTGGTACCCAGCCGCAGTGTTGTGGCCGGGGAAAGCTGTTGTTGCCAGGCCAGATTCAACGTCTGGGGGCGCAAGCGCTGGTTCGGGTTCTGGCCGATCACGAGTTCGAAAGAATCGATGAAGTTGTCGTTGATGGAGTACCGGGCGGACAACTGCTTCCCGTCGTCGGGTTCCCAATCGAGACGAAGGGCGCCGCCGGTGTTGCGGATCTTCTGCACCGCGTTGGTGTTCAGCATGCGCGGATCGATTTCGGTCCGGTTCGGCGCTTCCTTCGGGTAGGCGTCCAGCCAACTCTGTATCAGTGCGTTCAGCTCCGGGTCCTCGGCCAGAGCCGTCCGTTCGGAAGGCAGGGGGACGCGGACGTTCCCGTTGACAAAACCGGATTCGCGGGTCTCCTCCGCTGTCCAGACGAATGACAAGCTGTCCGATCCCAGCGGACCGCCCATCCGGAAGCCATATTGATTACGGCGCGAAGGGAGGACGTCGCCCACCTGAAAGAACGTTCGGGCGTTCAGCACATTGTTGTTGTGCGTCCCGTAGATCTCACCGTGGTAGGCGCTTCGGCGGTCTCCCCGGATCACCTGCGGGTCCCGCCCGATCCCTCCCAGCTCGACCGCGTAGTTACCACGAGCGGCCGAGAATTCGACGATTGGCCTGACCTGTGCCCCCTGACGTTCGAGGGCCTCGTCGAGGGCCTCGTTGTCGACGAGGTTTACCTGAATGTTCTGGTTGCGCCGGGCTTCGGCTTCCTGCTGTGCAGACTGCTCAACGGATTCCCGCGTGACGGCGATTTCGATCGATTCCGTCAGCGGGACGTCGATGTCCGCCACCGACGCCACGACCGTATCGAGCACCACCGCCCGAACCGTGTACCGGCCGTCGGGAAGCTCCTCGAAAATGTATTCTCCGGCCGTCGGCGCCGGAACCTGCCCGACCACTTCCCCCGCACTGTTGCTCACGACCAGTTCGAGGTTCTGGACCGTATTCTGAAGATGGACCGTGAGGCCGAGGAATAAAACCAGCAGTTCAAACATCGCGAATCATCATAATCGAAGCCGTCGCCGCGTGCGTGGTCTAAAACATTACTGTCAGCCGGGGAAGGTGTAGGCGCGGTCTATGACCGCACAACTTGTGGTCCCGCGGACATTTGTGCGCTCATAGAGCGCACCGACACTTGAGGATCGCAGGTTCTTCGTGAAAAGCCCCGCCACCCGATTCTCCAACAAATGACGTTTGTTCACAGCTTGTATGACCGCACATCACTCAATACAGGACAATGTGCGGTCATAGACCGCACCTACAAGTTCAGAAACTGAACCGAAGCGTGAACTGAATTATCCGTCCCGCATTCACCGTGTTCGTCACCTGACCGAACGAGGAGGAGGACAGGTTCGTGTTTGGCCGGTCGAACTGGGGATGGTTGAAGGCGTTGATGAACTCCGTCCGGAACGTCAGCGCTCGAGTCTGGTCGGCGGAGATCGGGAAGTCGCGCGAGAGCGCGACGTTGAAGTTGGTCGTGCCGTCCTTGCGGAAACTGCCGCGGCGAAGGTTCCCGCGGCCTTCGCGGAAAGCTGCCTCGGCGTCGAAGGCTTCGCGGCGCAGGATCGACCGTGCGGTGTCGGGATCGTCGACACTGGCTCCCAGAATGCTCAGGTCCAGAATCGACGGGCGGTCGCTGCGCTCACCGTCGACGTTGCCGAACGGTGGGGCGTCCGTCCCGGTTTCTACCGACAGCGGCGTGCCGTCTTTGAGGATTGTCGTCCCGGAGAGCGTGAAGGCTCCAAGCCAGTGGGGAAGGCGGTAGGAGTATCCCAGGATGAAGGCGTGAGGAGCGTCGAAACGCGAGAACCCCTTCAGATCCTCGAAGAACAGTTCCTCGATCTGAGCTCTGCGTTCATCGCGGTCCGTCGCCGTGTTAGAGAAGTCCGTCGCCAGGCCCAGCGCCTTGCTGAAAGTATAGGTTCCGCGCAGGGCCAGCCCGTCGCTGAACACCTTCTCGATAGTCAGTTGCCCGGCGTCGAAATACGCGCGGCCGCCATTGGTCATCCGGCCGATTCCGAAGATGCTCTGATCGGGCCTTCGATCGTTGATCGTGCTCGTCGTCAACGGGACGCCCTCCACCCGCTCGGCGCGATTTTCGCGGGCCACGTGGAAGAGTTTGACGCTTCGAGTGCCGACGTAGGATGCTCGGATGCGGACATTGGCCGGGAGGTCTCGCTCGATCTGGAGCGTGTACTGGTGCATGTAGGGCGTCACCAGGTCCGGGTCGAGCAGGTTGAGGCTCGATCGCGGCACCTCTCCCGGAACCTGGACGAAATCCTTCAGGGGATCCAGAACATCCGGGTTGCGGACGTCCACCCTGATGACGTCGGGCGGGTTGAGTCGCCCGATCCTGAACGTTGCGGGGAAGACATCGCCGTAAGAGATTCCGTAGCCGGCGCGGAGGACCCACGGGCCGGTGGAGTAGGCCAACCCGATTCGCGGTGCCAGATTGTTCGTGTCTGAGGAATAGGGGAATCTCGTCAGGTCGTTGACTTCCGTCGGGGCTCCCGCGAACTCGTAACGCAGTCCCAGGGTCAGGTTCAGGTTTGGTGCGAGTCCGATCCGGTCGTTCAGGTAGCCGTTGACATCCCATCGGCGGAATCCCCGGTACAGCTCGCCCAGGACGATGGCGTATCGCGAGGGCGTACCGAGGCGGAAGTTCTCGATCGAACTCCGACCGAAGTTGTTGCCGAAGTTCAGGGTGCCGCGCGCTCCGTCGGATTGGAATTCGTTGAGCTGGGAACGAACCAACTGGATCCCCCAGTCGAAGTCATGCGCGCCGGCCCCAGTGTTTCCCTGAACCAGGTACTGGAAATCGTTGCCCGATCGGTTGACGGGGAAGGTTCGCCTCGGCCCCAGAGCTTCGAAGTCCCTCCCGAAATGAACGTAAGGCCCCACCGCTCCCGGCGGAACCAGCACGTCCACCCTCCGGCGGAGGTAGTTGACCCCGAAGCGCACGTTCGTCCGGGACGACAACTGCTCGGTCCATGCCAGGTTCAGATTCTGAGGCCTCAGGCTCTGGTTCGGGTTCTGCCCGACGACCAATTCGAACGAGTCGATGAAGTTGTCGTTAAAGGTATACCGGAACGACAGGTTCCGCCTTTCACTCGGTTCCCAGTCCAGACGGAAGGTGCCACCCGTATTTCGCAGGGTCTGAATCGCGTTTGTGTTCAGCAGGTTCGCCGCGATTTCAGGCCGGTTGGGTTCTTCGTCCGGATATGCGTCGAGCCAGCTTTGGATCAGGGCATTGACTTCGGGATCTTCGGCGAGAGCGGTTCGCTCATCGGAGAGCGGCACGAGCACGTTGCCGTTAACGAAACCCGACTCGCGCATCTCTTCACCGGTCAGGACGAACGACAACGTGTCCGACGCCAGGGGGCCCCCGAAGCGGAAGCCATACCGGTTGCTGCGTGAAGGAAGCACCTTGCCGACCTGGAAGAACGTGCGAGCATTCAGTTTGTTGTTGTTGTGTGTTTCGTAGATCTCGCCGTGGTATGCATTCTGCCGGTCGGTGCGGATAATGGAGGGGTCCCGCCCGATGCCCCCCAGCTCGGCAGCATAGTTTCCGCGTGCCGCGGAAAACTCGGTGACCGGGCTGACCTGTACTCCCTGTCGGCCGAGGGCTTCGGTCAAGGCCTGGTTGTCGACCAGGTTGACCTGAATGTTCTGGTTGCGTCGGGCGCCCTGATCGGCGGGAGCTTCCCGGGCTTCTTCAGAACCGGCGACCGATTCCGGATCGACGCTGATCTCGACACTCTCGGTCAAAGGGATGTTGATGTCCGCGATCGAGGCGACCACAGTGTTCTCGACGATGGCCCGAACCGTGTAGGACCCGTCGGCGAGGTCATCGAAAACGTACTCCCCCCGCCTCGGCGCCGCCTGCCGTTCGACGATGGTGCCGTTGCGGTCGACGATGACGAGGGTCATGTCCTCGACAGTCTGTTCGACGTGGACCGTGAGCGTCAGCGCGGCGGATAGGAGCAGTGCAAACATGAACCCCACATCATATGTCAGGAGCCGGCGAAATGTCTCCGGCCGGTTTCATTTCGGTATACGCTTCACAAGATTATGAGGTCACGAGTGTTTGCGCTTACGGGCATGGTCTTTGCCCAGTTCGTTGCCGGAGGGTGTGCTCCCGCCGGCGAACAACGACCGGGCACGGACTTGCCCGACCGAGTGGGCCTGGAGCTGATCCAGCCGGACCTGTTTGCCGCCGGTGGCGCGTACACGAACGCCTGGGCCGACTTCGACAACGACGGGGACCTGGATCTGTTCGTCGGGTTCGGCGCCGGCATCCCGAACCGGCTGTACCGCAATGACGGCGGCACTTTCGTCGATGTGGCCGGCGTCGTCGGTGTGGCCGATACGGAACGGACGCGTGGCGCTTCGTGGGGAGATTTCAACGGCGACGGCCGTATGGACCTCTATGTTGGTTTCGCCTTCGACGCACCGACGGGCAATCGTCTTTATCGGAACGACGGCGAGAGCGGCTTCACTGACACAGCGCCGTCTCTTGGCGTCGACTTCTCGGGTCAGACGCGTCAGATCAGTTGGATCGACTACGACGTCGACGGTGACGTCGATCTGTTCATAGCATTCCGGGATCAGGCGAACCGGATGTTCCGCAACGACGGGTCGACATTCACTGACGTTTCCATGGAAACCGGTCTGGCCGACTCCCGAAAGGCCGTCGGCGCGGTCTGGTTCGACTTCGACCGAGACGGCGACCTGGATGTGTTTATCGCCAATCAGGAAGATGATCCCAATGCCCTCTACCGCAACGATGGCTCAGTCTTCGTCGACATCGCTGAGACCCTTGGCCTCAACGGGGCCGGGCGTCGCCCCGGGGACGGCAGTGTCGGGCCGTGCCTCACCGACTTCGATGCCGACGGCCGCCTGGATCTGTTCGTGGCCAACTACGGCCCGAGCGTGCTCTACGCGGAGGATGAATCCGGAAACTGGGTCGACCGGGCCCCCGAGTTGGGCGTCGACATCGACACGCACGCGGTGTCATGCGCGTGGGGAGATTACGACCTCGACGGCCGTCCAGACGTCTACATCAGCGGATATCTGAACGGGGTACTCCACTACCCCGACCACTTCTTCCGCAACGGAGTATCTGGATTCACCGATGTCATGACGGGGTTGATCCAACAACACGATGCCGACCATGGTGTTCAATGGGCCGACTTCGATCAGGACGGTGATCTCGATCTGTCACTGGCCGACTTCCAAGCGCAAGGCGGACACCACGTGTTCCGGAACACGCTCACTGGAGCAGTGAGTCGTAGTAGGTCGGTCCAGGTGCTGGTTCTCGACGAGAACGGACACTACACGAGAGCAGGGAGCGAGGTCCGGGTCTATCGAGCGGACACACAGGACCTCCTGGGCTCCGGCATCGTCGACACGGGGTCGGGCTACTGTTCCCAGAACGCCGCCCCTGTGCACGTCGGCCTCGCTTCAGCCGAGCTAGTCGATGTCGAAGTCACAATCATGACGTCGTCCGGCCGGGAAATCACACAGATTAAAGGAATCGACCCATCGTCGGCCCCCATCCCCATCGAAGTTCGAGTCAATCGCAACTGAGCAAAGAAAGAAACGCCTAAGAGGTGCGATGCCGGTCGACCCAATACGCCCAGGCGACAACCAACCATAGTGCATTGGCGGCGACCGCAACGACCGTGTCGCTCGGAGGCGGCCGCCGAAGATGTTTCCGACCCAGACCAGAACGAGAAAAGCCAGCAGTCCGCCGAGGCCGTAAGTGCCGATGCGGTCGGAGCTGTCGGTCGATTTGATGTAAACGAAGGCCGCTGCCGCGAAGATCGTGCCTTCCACGAGCATCGTTCCGGCGAGCGAGTTCCACAAGCCGAGTCCCACATACGGGCCATTCGGCAAAACGGGCAGGTCGGGCCTGTGCATCAGCAGGTCGAGGAACCAGTGACTGGCCACACCCATGGCAAGGATACCCGCGCCCAGCCAGTTTTTCCGGCCCCAGAAATAGAGGATAGCGAACATCGCCGCCCAGACCAGGGTGCCGAGGAGGCTGTGAGAGATCGGGTAGTCGTAGAAGTCGAGCGGTGTGACGACGGTTGCCTCCGGGTCGATGCGGACGTGTTCCACACCGGCGAGGACAAGGGCCGGCCAGATGAGATCGAGCAGTTGGACCGAGATGAAGAGGGTTCCCAGGGAGACTTTCGGAGCCGCTTTCTTGGCGGCCAGGGCGACAGCAAAGTGGCCGATAAACATAGGGATCTTACGGGAATTCCTCGAACCACTACCGGAACCACGTCTCTTCCGTATAGCAGCGGAACCCTGTCGGTCCTTCCGTGTAGGTGCGGTCTATGACCGCACATTTTCCGGTTGGATGGCGATTTGTGCGCTCATAGAGCGCACCTACACTGGGACTTAAGCGTTCCCTGAGGAAAAAAAGAGGCGCCCAGCGAGCGCCCCTCTTCCTCTCAAGAAACGAAGATCGTCTACGGATTCGGCTTCGGTGTGATCTTGCCCGGAGCCGGTCGGTCGACCTTGGGGACTACTTCGAGCCCTTCACTCTTCCAGTCGCGGATACCGCAGAACTGGCCGGCGTTGTAGCCGGCATCGGCAAACTTTTTAGCAGCGCGCGACGCGCGCCCACCGCCAGCTCAGTAGAAAACCAGTTCGATATCCTTCGGGAGATCCGCCATACGGGCGTCCAGATCGCCCATGGGAATGTGGATGGCGCCTTTGATCGCACCGTGCTCCTCGAGTTCGTTGTCTTCGCGGACATCGATCAACAGGAACGTCTCGCCGCTGTCGAGTTTCTTCTTCAGCTCGGAAATGACGATGCGTTCCGTGTCCGATTGCTGGGCCGTCGCAGCGGCACCAAGGCCGACCACGAGTAAGCCCGCCGCGACGACGAACGCTAACAGTCGCTTGTGGGACATCCTTCCTCCTGTTGGGGTCATGGAACCGGGGATGGCCGGTCCAGTTGGGATACTACCCCCGGGATCGGGCGGGTTCAACACTTTGTTGCTACTTCCCTGCGCACGGGCTCAATCTGCGTCCGGAGCCGGCGTCACGAAGAAATTCTGGCGGTGGCAGCCGCGGCAACGGTAGATCGGCAGGCCGAAGCGGCGGGAGATCAGGCCGTCCGTTGCCAGCTCGGAGGCGGCGTTTCCCGAACCGCAGTTCCAACAGACGTTGAAACAGGACTTGATCGGTCGCATGTCGACCGGGCCGCGGGAAAAGACCAGACCCCAGCCGTAGAGACTTGCGTTCGAGCCGAGTATCTTGTCGACGAAGCGTGTGACCAGGTTCACGCCCGTTATCCAGAACGTGCTCAACCGTTCGGGGACGTCGGCGAGGTATTCGGCAGTCTCCGGGAAATGGATGAGTTGTTCCGATGTCGGGATCTTCAGGTAGACGAACCCGCTGTAGAGCCGGATGGCCTGGACAAGTTCAGCCCCGGTCCGATCGACAACCTCGGAGACCAGCCGGTCTCGGCGGAACTGATTGACGTGCCCCCCGCCCGAGAAGATGTGGCGGAAAAGCGTGTCGTCGAAGCTGTAACCGTCGGGAACAGCGATCCAGAGCACGCCCTCCGGGCTCAGGACCCTTCCGATCTCGGCGAGCGTGCTCTCGTAGCCGGGGAAATGTTCGAGAGTGTGGTGGCAGAAGACCAGGTCGACCGACCCGTCTGCGAGCGGGATCTCTTCTGCCAGCGAGCGAACGTAGTGAACTCGACCGGCCTCTTTGTACAGCTCTTTCGGGTCCAGATGGAGATCCATGCCCACGATCCGAAAGGCATACCGCGAGTAGTCGAAACTACCCGGACCACATCCCAGGTCCAGGGCGGTGTCACACGGTCGGAGTGTTTCGAGGATCTCGTCCATCAGCTTCGGTGGAACTCGACATGTTAGGACGAAAACCGGAAGGCACCTAGACCGCATTTCTCACCGAAATACGCCACAATCATCGAAGCGTCTGAATTCGGGGACGGAGACCGAATTGGAGTGAGGATTGAGATCAGGGACGGAGACCGAATTCTTGGGAACCGAAAAACAATGGTTTGATAGTCCGGGTAATTCGGTCTCCGTCCCCGATCTCCTCCGATCTCCTCGGTTTTTCGAATTCGGTCTCCGTCCCCGAACATTCGTGAGCAATGCGGGATAGACGGGTCCTGAAACCGGAATAACTGTCATTAACCTAAATATTGCAAGAAACGCTAAATTTGCGCTATGCTGTCGCTCTCTCTTCGGAACATTGGATTGCTCGAAACGAAGCTAAGGAACCCCTTGATGAGCGAGCGGCCTCGACAACTGGCCATCCTCCTGGTAGACGATGACCCTGACGTCCTGGAGATCACGGGCCAGATGCTGGCTCAATTGGGCTACGCCACGATCACGACCAGCGACCCGGGCGACGCAGCCGAGATTCTGCGCGATACCTGGACTCAAATCGACGCGTTGGTCACCGATTTCTGCATGGAACGGACCAATGGTGCCGACCTGGCACGGCGGGCTTTTCGTTCGCGTCCGGATCTCCGGACACTATTCGTTTCGGGCGATCCCTGCTCTGTGACCCGTTTCCGCAGCGGTGATCCCTTCCTGCAGAAACCCTTCACCATGGCCGAACTCCGGCAGTCGCTCGACGACCTGTTCGGTTCCTCGGAGCCGATTTTCCGCCCGCAACTGGTCGAATCGCGACCCTGGCTTGCGGGGGAGCGGCGAGTCCACTCCGTACCGACCTAAGAAAACTGGAAATTCGAGATCGGAGATTGGAGATCTCAGATTGGTTGGTGCGCTTGCTTCCAAGGCGGATTCTCTAAAAGAAGAATCTGCATAAGAGGTGAGTCGGGTTGGAAGGAGGTCATCTCAGATTGTGCCTGACGTGACCTCGAAGCTTTGAGGATGGCGCGAGGCCTTCAATTTCCGAGTCTCCAATCTCCGATCTCGAATCTGCGCCTCTATTGCCCCGCCTTCTTGAACGGCTGGCTGAACAACTGAACGGCTTCGAGGTCTCCAACGACTTCCCGGAATGCGGCCAGGTCCAGGACGGTTCGATCCATCGCGACCCGGGTCACCTTCAGTCGCGCCCGCGACAACATATTGACCAGTTGCCGAATGGAGGCCACGGTGATGTCCGATGGAGGGGCAACGGGGGGATCCGGCTGCGGATTTGCCTCCACACCGAGGTAGTCGATGATGCGGTCGATGCGCTTATCGATCTCTCGACCTCCTTCCCGGACGGTTCTGAACTCCCCCGAGTCCAGGGGCTCGTTCAGATCTGCCAGTTCATCGGCGATTTCGGACAGGGTCTTCAGGTCCTCTTCGAACTTCCTACGCTGCGCGGCCTCGTATGCCCTCCGATTCCTCTCCGCTTCCCGGATGATTGCCCCCGGCCGCCTGGTTTGCGCCGTCAGAGACGGCGTCGAGGCGACGGAGCCTGCTAGCACGACCGTGAGCGCGATGGAAATCCTCTGAACCATTGACTGCCTGTGGGACGGGTAGCTCGTTCTATGGATAGTTTAGATCGACAACGCCCCAAAAAGTTACAGTTCTTGGCCCTGATCGGGATTTCCGCAAGGCGGATCTGTTGAACGCCGCGCTACGGAGGCAGCGGAAAGCGATGGGAGACTTTCTTCAGGACATTCGATACGGGTTGCGGGTTCTCGCGAAGCACTCTGGATTTACCACCGCTGCGGTCCCGACCTTGGAAGCTTTGCCGCCTGTGCCCTCCTGCTGGCGGCGGTCGGCGTTGTCTATGACCTCACATTGTTCGAACCCAGACAACGTTCACTCATAGAGCGTACCTACAGTTTTTCTTCGTGTTCGGTCAGCCCCACGAAAAAGCCGCGATGGAGCGGCCCCGTCTTGCCGTCTTCCAGGTCCGCTTCCCGGGCGATTCGAATTCGGGCGTCGAGCAGATTGTCCGGCGTGAGCTCCAGACCCGGCGCCAGCGTGATTGCCGTGAGGTCTTCTCCCTGGTTCTGTCGCGGAGCGTGCTCCCTCAGTCCCTTGCACTGGTAGCAGACCCCGGTTTTGTTGATCAGTTGACAGAGGCCTTCGTAGGCGGCACACATCCGGGAGCGGGCGTAGCTCAAACGGTGCCGGAAAACCGACTCCGTCACATCCAGGATCTCCGCAGCTTCACGCGAGGTGAAACCCAGGACCTCCCGTAGCATCAGCGCGGCCTGTTCCTCCGGTTCGAGGGTCCGACCGACACAGGACAGACAGAACGCGACATGCTCGCGGATCTCGAACACGAAATCGGGTCGTGACATCAAACCACCGAGTTGTTCAAGGGTATCCGGGTCGGCGTCCGCACGTTTCTCACCTTCCAGTTGGGCTTCTACTCGCCACCGTTTTTTCCGTCGAAGGTGGTCCAGGCAAACGTGCGTCGCAATCCCGAAGAGCCAGGTCTTGAACCGGCTATTCCCCTGGAATCCTGACAGGGACCGGAAGGCCCGGGTGACGGCCTCCTGTGTGAGGTCTTCGGCGTCCTGCGGATGCGTCACCATCCGATAGACGTAGCCGAACAGCGCGCCCCTCCAGGGCTCGACGAGTTCTCCAAACGCCGCGTTATCGCCCTCTTGTGCTGCGCCGACGAGACGGCGCTCCTGCCCTTCTTCGATCTGCGGAAGCGGATGAACCGCCATTTGTGACCTCCACGTCTAGCGAAACGTCCGCGAGAGAACAAACGTGAGGGGGACAGGGCTTGCCCTGTCCCCGGGGGTTCGCTTCCGCAGAAACGTCGGTGATCGAACGACAGGGGCCTAGCCCTGTCCCCGCCTGTTCGCTTCAACCGAAACGTAGATTAACGAAACAACCTATCCCTTGGTTCCGACTCGTCAATCCCCTGGCAGTCGGCTTCCGCAGACAAGTGGCTGATCGAACGACAGGGCCTGGCCCTGTCAACCTACTTCATCATCTCCTGCACCAGCTGCAACGGGTTGCCGAACGGGTCCCGGAAGGATGCGATCCGCACGACGCCAGGGATTTCTTCGGTATCGCCTTCAAAAGGGACACCCTTTTCCTCGAGCCCCGCGCGAGTTTCGTCCACGTTGCCCACCCGCAGGACTACTGTCGCTCCCTTCTGGTCCCGGTGGATCGGGTTGGCCGAGACGGCGATCGATACGGCGTCCGGCGCGTGCGAGAATTCGGACCATCCTTCCATCTCAAAGACCTGTTTCAATCCCAGAACGTTTGCGTAAAACTCCTTCGCCTTTTCCATGTCTGCTGCCGGATACCAAGCCAGTCGAATCTGCATGATGTTCCTCCTTTGAGTGTTCAAGTTTCAAAGGCGTAGTCGAGCAAGGTCGGTCAATCCGCCAAAGAGCATGGATTGAACGGGTTGAAGGTTCTGGCGGCTCGAGCCGGCATTGGATAAGATACCGGAACTCGAATTCCGGAGGTGCTGGTATGCCCGTTCTGAGACCTGGTTTGATCGTCATTGTGGTTCTTGCCTGGAACATCGTCACGACCGCCCAGGAACCTTTCGAGGTATGGGAAGCGACGATCCCCGAGTTGCAGGAGGCGATGGCGAGCGGTCGCGTGACGAGCGCTGAGCTCGTCGATGCCTACGTCGCACGGATCCAGGCCTATGATCATCAGGGCCCGCGGCTGAACGCCATCATCCGGATCAACCCGCTCGCCCGCGCGGCGGCCGAGGCACTGGATCGGGAGCGTGCCGAGAACGGCCAGCGGGGTCCGTTGCACGGCATCCCGATCATCCTCAAGGACAACTACGACACCGGCGACATGCCGACGACGGCGGGATCGATTGCGCTTGCGGGATCCGTGCCGCCCGACGACGGGTTCCAGGTTCGCAAGCTACGCGAGGCCGGAGCCGTCATCATTGCCAAAGCCAATATGCACGAGCTGGCTCGTGGGATTACAACGATCAGTTCGCTGGGAGGACAGACACGAAACCCCTACGATCCCTCGCGGAATCCGGGAGGATCCAGTGGCGGTACCGGGGCGGCGATCGCCGCCAGCTTCGCCGCCATCGGTATGGGAAGCGATACCTGCGGGTCGATCCGAATTCCCTCCGCACACCACAGTCTGGTCGGTCTCCGTCCGACGAAAGGACTCTCGAGCATCGATGGAATCATTCCGCTCTCCCACACCCAGGATACGGGCGGTCCGCTGGCGCGGACGGTTATCGACCTCGCTATCGTCCTCGATGCGACCGTGGGCGTGGACTCCGCGGATGAGGCGACGCGGATCCTGGAGGGACGGGTTCTGGAGCGGTTTACCGATTCGCTGGACACGAGCGCGCTGCTCGGGGCGCGCATCGGCATCCTGACGGACCTGGTCGGCAGCTCGACCGAGGATCAGGAGGTTGCCCGGATCGTTCGGGCGGCGATCGAGGAGATGGAGGAATTGGGCGCGACGGCTGTGGAGATCACGATTCCGGACTTTACCGAGTTGATCCAGGGGGTGGGAGTCATCAACCTCGAGTTTGGCAGGGACCTTTTCGACTATCTCGCCGCAACACCCTCCACGAGGGTGAACTCGGTGGCCGACATTGTCGAAACGGGTCTCCATCACAGAGCGCTCGAGAATTCGCTCCGCAACAACTCCCCCATGGAAATCGACACCGAAGACTACGAAGCCCGCCTGGAGCGACGTACGACCGTGCGGAACACGGTCGTCGGCATTCTCGACGACCATCTGCTCGACGCCCTCGCTTACCCCACCCTCCGCCGCAAACCGGCGCGCATCGGCGAGCCCCAACGGGGATCGACGTGCCAGTTGAGCGCCGTTTCCGGCCTGCCTGCATTGACTGTTCCCGCCGGGTTCACTGACGACGGCCTGCCGGTGGGTGTGGAACTGCTGGGGCGCACGCTCGATGACGCCAGGCTCGTTTCGCTCGGGTACGCGTTCGAACAGGGGACTCACCATCGGCGCCCGCCGGTGCTGACACCGCCGCTTTCGGCCGAAGCCGACCCCCCTACGGTCCGCTTCGGCGTTCGAGGGGACAACTTCGAGGCTGAATTCACGTTGGATCTGGTCCGGAACCTCATGGAGTATGACCTGTCGGTCGGGGTTGCCGTCCCCGAAGATCTATATGCCGTCGCCCTGCATCGCCGAGGTGAGTCGGGCGACGGGCCGGTCATCCAGCAGCTTACCGGGCCTGGCCGCTTGCAGGCGGCGGGCACGTTCACGCTGTCGCGGGCCGATCGGGAGGCACTCGAAGAAGGGCGGTTGTACCTGCGTGCCTACACGAAGAACGAGACGATGGGCGGCCGGGCATTGCCGCTGGCGCTGCCGGCTCGCTGAGAGTTCCTTACGCAGAGGCGCCGTCCTTTCACTGGAGCAACGATCTTGAAAATCGCCCATGTCGACGCTCGCGACGGATACGACCTTTGGGCGGGTACCTACGATCAGACCGACAACCCCCTGGTTGCCCTCGATCGCCGACATACGCTCGACCTGCTCAACCCCCGGCCGGGGCAGCGCATTCTCGATGCCGGTTGCGGTACGGGCTATTACCTGAGTCGGATCGATAGTGCCGGAGCCTGGGCCCTGGGTTTGGATTTTTCACCGGGAATGCTGAAGGTTGCCCGGAGTCGCTTGCCCCGGATTCCGCTCGTTCAGACGGATCTCGACGGCGGGCTGCCCGTCGGGCCGCGCCGATTCGACGCCGTCCTTTGCGCCCTCGTCAGCGAACACCTCACCAACCTTCCTTTGACTTTCGCCGAGTTTTCGAGAGTACTTCGACCGGGAGGCCGACTCGTCTTCTCGGCCTTCCACCCCGATATGGCAGCCGCCGGAATCGAGGCGAACTTCGAAATTGAAGGTGTCGAGCACCGGCTCGGAGCGGAGCGGCACACAGTGGAGGACTACCTCGACCGTCTTTCCGAAAGCGGCTTCCGTATTCGGAGCCGGCAGGTGTTTCGCGGAGACCTGGAACTGGCGCGCGAGATCGGTTGGGCGGAGAAGTATCGAGGCAGGCCGCTGCTCTTGTTGATCGAAGCTACTTCCGACTCCGGGCACTGACCGCGACCTAAGGCAGGCAGCAGAAAGGGCATCACTTGGCGATGAGGATCGCGCCCTTCGGGCACTCTTACAGGCCACTACTGGCCGGAACCCTCTACCTCCAGTCCGTGCCCGCTTTCGCAGCTTTGCTCTTGGCCCCAGTGTAAACGGTGAAGTGTTTCCAGCGCCGGTTGGTCTGGAACTGTTCCTTGAAGAAAAACTGATCCTCGAATGCCGGTTTCAGATCGTCGATCCAGACCGCCGCCTCGTCATACTTCGCGAAGAATACACGGTTCGTCCAGTGCGGATCCCGACCCTGGATGAACTTCAGCACGAACACCTTCTGCCCGTTGATCTCGGTGATGCCGTCGATCAACACCTTTCCCGGCGTGCAGGACATCGATGGTCCCCGCACGGTCCGGCCCAGACCGGAAACCTGGCGGACAGCGCGAGTGAAGATGTCGAACGCGCGGTGGAGTGGCACCCCGAAGTACTGTTTCGGCCCGGTATCCCGCTCGACGAACATGTAGTAGGGGATGATTCCCAGATCGACCTGCTTCTGCCACATCGCCGCCCAGACGTCGGCGTTGTCGTTGACGTTGCGGATCAGCGGGGCCTGCGCACGGATCGTCGCGCCGGTGGCCTGGATGCGCCTCACCGCAGCTTCGGAAACCGGCGTCCGCAATTCCCGAGGGAGGCTGTAGTGGGCCATGAAGGCGAGGTGTTTTCCCGCCGCCAGAACCTCCTCGAAGAGCCGTAGCATGTCGTCGGCGTCGGCGTCGGTCGTGAACCGGTATGGCCACCAGGCCAGGGCCTTCGTCCCGATTCGAATGCTCTTGAGGGTCTCGATCTTGAGCAGCGGCTTGATGTAGCGGCGGAGGACGCTGGTTCGCATGATCATCGGATCGCCGCCGGTGAACAGAACATCGCGGACTTCGGGGTTCTTGTTCAGGTATCGAACCAGGGAGGCACTTTCGTTGTTGGCGAACTTCAGTTCGTCCATGCCCACGAACTGGGCCCAACGGAAGCAATAAGTGCAATAGGCGTGGCAGGTCTGACCCTGACTGGGGAAAAACAGGATGGTCTCGCGGTACTTGTGCTGGACCCCGGCCTGGGGGTGTCCATCCACGACCGGCACGTTCAGATCCATCTGGCCGGCCGGATGCGGGTTCATGCCCAGGCGAATATCCTGCACCGCCTTGTCGATTTCCTCTTCGGGGGCGTCCCGTTCCAGTAACCCGTCGATGCGCTCGAAGTCTTCTTCCGCCAGCATCCCCTCCTGTGGAAAAGTGAGCTGGAACATCGGATCGACCGGAATGTTGTCCCAGTCGATGAGTTCTTCGACGACATAGTTGTTGACCCGGAATGGAAGCACTTTCGACACCGCGGTAATGGCTGTGCGCTGCTCGGAGGTCAGAGTCTTGAATTGTGGAATCTGGTTGATGTTCTTGGTGGTGAACGCGCGGTACTTGTTCGGCTTCGCACTCCGTTCTTTCATAGGCATCCTTTCGTCGGAGAAACAATTGCGGGGTCGCCCATCATAGCCGACCGGGCCCCGAAAATGTAGCTACTAGTCGCTTTTTGCTCGGGCGTTCTTTCTTGTGGCCGGTTTGCAGAATGGCCGGGCTCCGAGCGTGCTTACGGTCTTGATTCGCGAGGGGAGTCCAATCGTGGAGGAGAGCGTCCCTTTCGACCTTCTGGACTCCGCCGGAGGCGGTTGTTCTGTAAGACTTACCTGCTTACCTTAACACATCCGGCCCGATTCCCCAAAGGGGCGGCCGGCCGAAGAATCCAGGTTCGACGCGGGCCGACGCTTCGAGCCGTTAAAAATCGCAGCGTAGTGAGTTCAGGGACAAAAAGCCTCATTCTTTCCGAGAAACCTGATGAACTGGCTTTTCGCTCTACCGAGTTCGACTCCTCGACTTACCTGTACCGCCGGCGGTTGCAATTCCTGCGCCCCTCGCCGCCGACGATGTCGCCGGTCTGGCTCAGGTATGGGAGTCTTGGATGATCCGGGTAATTTCGACCGAACATCGTCGTCATACCTGTCGTAAGTACTTTTGCAGGAGGCTGGTTCATGAACTCTCTCTGGCAAGACATGAAGTTCGGGTTTCGAGCACTTCGGAAGAACCCGGGGCTGGCTCTGATCGCCGTACTGACGTTGACCATCGGGATTGGCGTCAACACCGCGGTCTTCAGCATCTCCAGGACGATCCTCTTCTTCCCGTTCCCGCATGCCGAGTCGGACCGCGTGGCGTTCGTCAGTGCGACGAATCCTTCCCGGAGTATCGACCGGAGCGAGGTGTCGCTGGCCGACTACATCGACTGGCGCGACCGCTCGACACGCTTTGCGGCGATCGGGGCGGAAGACGCCGAACAGTTCAACATGACAGCGCGGGGCGAACCGGTTCGGGTCTCCGGCAACCTGGCCACGCCGAACATGTTCGAAGTCATCGGAGTGCTGCCCGACCGGGGGCGCGGGTTTCGGCCTGACGACGGATCGGCCGGGGCCGAGCCGGTCATCGTCGTCAGCAACGACTTCTGGGTCGAATACCTGGACGCGGATCCCGGGGCGCTGGGGAGTGCCATCACGCTGAACGGCCAGAGTCAGACGCTGGTCGGCATAATGCCCGAAGACTTCATCTATAGAACTCCGCTGGACTTCTGGATTCCGATGGACATGACCCGCGTGACCGATCGAGGGGATCGAAATCTCGACGTGACCGCCCGCCTGGCTGACGGCGTGACGCTCGAAGAGGCCCAGGCCGAACTCGATGTCATCACGACGCAGCTCGGTGAGTCCTATCCCGACACCAACAGCGGTTGGGGGGCGCGTGCGGTGACCATGGCCGACGACATCCTCCAGGATGCCGGCGTCTTTGCAGTCCTGATGTACGGCGCGGTCCTGTTCCTTCTTCTGATCGCGTGTGTGAACATCGCGAACCTTTTCCTCGCCAGGATGGCCGGGCGCAAGGATGAAATCGCCGTCCGCGTTGCGTTGGGGGCCGGGCGGGGAAGGATCATGCGCCAGCTCCTGGCCGAGGCCCTGGTCGTCGCCCTGATGGGCGGAATCGGGGGTTTGGTCCTGGCTTTCTGGGGGGTGAGCTATCTCCGTTCCTACCTCGCGGCTTCACCGTCGGTGGCGGTTCTGGCACGGGGCCTCAACGTCGACTGGGGCCTGTTCCTCTTCACCGGCGGGCTCGTGATTGCGACCACCTTGTTCTTCGGCCTGCTCCCGGCCATCCACGGCTCCAGAGCGGACCTGAGCTCCACCCTCAAGCAGGGGGGGCGAAGCGGTACCGGCGGCATCAACCGTGCCCGTCTGCAGCGCATGCTGGTCGGAGCTGAAATCGCCGTGTCCGTCATGCTCCTGGTTGCTTCCGGGCTGCTGGTCCAGTTCTGGGCCGATTCGCACGAGAAAGACCTCGGCATCGACACCGAACGGCTGCTGGTCACCGAGATGTTGCTTCCCGACTATGACTACCCGGAAGAACATCAGGTCGAGGCGTTCTACAGGGACCTGCTTGCCGACGTTAGTGCCCAACCGGGTGTGGCGGGTGCTGCGGTCGGCAGCGCCGCACCGGTCGTCGGCTTGAGCGAGAGTCCCGACACCCCGATCGCGATCGAAGGCCGCACAAGTTTCGAGGATGAAGCGGTCCCGACGGCGATCCACCTTGTGGTCAGTCCGGATTATTTTCGGGTGTCTGGGATCCGGATGAACGAGGGCCGTCCTTTCAACGCTCAGGACGCGGCGGACTCGCTCCCGGTCGCGCTGGTGAGTCGGACGATGGCTCGAACCTTCTGGCGGGAAGGTAGTCCCGTCGGGCAACGGATACGGGTTGAGGGTACCGGCCAAGCGTGGCTCACGGTGGTCGGCGTTGTGGGCGATGTCCAGAATCAGTTCGTCGCGTCTCTTCCCCAGCCTGTGGTATACCGCCCGCTTTCTCAGATGCCCGAACCCGGCATGGTGCTCCTGGTCCGCACCCTCGGTGAGCCAAATTCGTTGGCTCCGATCCTCCGGGACTTCATAAGGGCGGCCGACATGACCCTCCCCATCGGCCCGATCCGTCCGATCGAACAGGACATCCGCCTGAACCAGGCCAGTGGCAACCTCGTTGCCGGCCTGGTTGCCGGTTCCGGGGCTATGGCGCTACTGCTGGCGGCTCTCGGCATCTATGGAGTGGTCAGTTTTTCGGTAGCACAGCGAACACACGAGATGGGTCTCCGTATGGCGCTGGGCGCGGATCGCGGATCACTCTACCGGCTCGTCCTGGGGCAGGGAGGCGTCATCGCCATGTTTGGCCTGGCTTTCGGCCTGGCCGGCGGTTACGGAGTCGGCGTGTTGATGCAGGCCGGCATCGCGGATTTCCGCAACCCGCTGGACCCACCTCTGTTCGTGGCGGTCTCGATGGTCCTCGCCCTGGTTTCCCTGCTGGCGTCGTTCCTGCCGGCCCACCGTGCCACCACGGTCGACCCGTTGGTCGCCCTGCGCATCGAGTAGGCGGCCTGCGGCCGAGTTGTCAGTTGTCAGTAGTCTGAAGAGAAACGTGACGAGTCACGAGGCAGAAGTTGTGGGATCATACCCGAACTGACTGCTGGCGAGCCGCCCTTTCGGGAGAACGTGGAATGCCCTCCAAGCCAACCGATCCAGAGGAAAACGAACCCGTCGAGGAACCTGGAATCGAACCGGAGTCCGATTTCTGGTCCGACCCTGCGATCGAAGATCCCGATGCGCCTGAGCGAATCCGCAGGATCCTCGAGAGCCCCGCCTACATCCGTACCGACAACGATTACAAATTCCTGCACCGCGATGAACTACGGCCCGTACGGCTTCTGCTCGAGTTCCTGAAGCCCGAGTTGATTTTTGAAGAGCACAACATCAAATCGACAATCGTGGTATTCGGGGGGACGCGGATCGTCAAGCCGACCACAGCCCGTCGAGAGGTGGAGCAGGCGCGGGTCGAGGCGGCAGCGGACCCCTCCGATGCCGCGCTCGAGCGGAAGCTGCGCGTCGCAGAACGAGTACTGGCGAAGAGCAAATACTACGACGTGGCCAGGGAGTTTGGACGCATCGTCAGCGAGTCGAGCAAGACCGCCGCGCCTTCGGATTTCATCATCACAACCGGCGGCGGACCGGGGATCATGGAGGCGGCCAACCGGGGCGCGTTCGACGCCGGCCGGGCCACGATCGGGTTGAACATCACGCTCCCTTTGGAACAGCATCCCAATGCGTACATCACACCGGAGTTGTGTTTTCAGTTCCGCTACTTCGCCCTGCGCAAGCTGCACTTCTTGAAACGGGCAAAGGCTCTGGTCGCGTTCCCGGGAGGGTACGGCACTTTCGATGAGCTGTTCGACGCCCTGACACTCGTCCAAACGAAAAAGATCGATCCGATGCCGATTATCCTGGTCGGAGAAGAGTTCTGGCGGGGCGCTTTCAAGGCAGACTTCCTGGAGGAAGAGGGAGTCGTCTCCCCGGGGGATGCGGACCTGGTTTCCTATGCCGAAACGGCCGAGGAGATCTGGGGCACGATCAGGAACTGGTACGCCCGGGAAGAAAGTGAGTGAAGAAGTAGCCAGCTGTCAGTAGTCGGAAGAAGTGACAGGTGACGGTCATTAAGACGTAGGCCGTCTGGCGCTCCGCGGGGACAGCGGAACGTTCCGTCAACGGCCTACGGCATACGACCTACGGCCGACCCCTCTTCATCACAGGCCGATCATCATCGTCCGGGGACTCGGTCACGACGGTTTCGTCAGCTTCTGAAACGTCCGGCCGTGGCGTTCTCCGCCGCAGGCTCGGCCGACGCTCGTCGACGACGGGTGTGCGGTTATCCAGAGCGGCCATCAGGCCTTGCACGTCGTCGAATTCTGAAGTCGTCAGCGCGTACTTGTCTTTCTGGGGAAGAACCGTTTCGATGTGTTCCTTGGTCTTGCCGATCCGATCTTCGGTCGCCGGGTGTGAGGCGAACAGGCCTGAAATGCTGCCGGGCTTCGATTTTTCCTTTGCCTGGATCTTCTCGAAGAAACTGATCATCGCGCTCGGATCGTAGCCCGTCGCGTGCATGTACTGGATCCCCAGGAAATCGGCTTCTTCCTCGGCCTTACGCGAGAACTTCAGGAACGTCATCGGTATCGCAAACTGTGCAACCTGCTGGGCGGCATACCCGCCGACACCGCCGAGGAATATGAGCGGGATCGTCGCGTAATTGATCAACGTGGCTTTCGATTGGTTTTCGGTGCCGTGTCTGGCGGTCACGTGGGCGATTTCATGTGCGAGAACGCCCGCCAATTCCGCCTCCTCGTCGGCCGCCAGGATCAATCCCGTGTTGACGTAGAGGTATCCGCCGGGCAGGGCGAACGCGTTGATCTCATCCGAATCGATGACCTTGACGGTGAAGGGAACCTCCGCGTCGGAATTCCGGACCAGGTTCTGAGTCACGCGGTTGACGTACTCGGTGATGGTCGGATCGTCGACGAGTTTCGCCTCTCGTTCCACGTCGGCCGCGAGCTGTCGGCCGAGTGCCATTTCTTTCTCGATGGACGAGAAGTTGATGCTTCCTTTGTTGATGTTGCGGTTCCCGATGTTCTCAACGTCGGAGTTCTTTTTCTTCTTGTCATCGGATGCGTCGGCCGGGACTGCGAGGAAGACAGTCAGAATGACCATCAAAAACGTCCGTGTGATCTTTGAAATCATATTTCGCCCTCCATGCAGTGTTTGGACGTGTCAGGCGAGTTTTCGGGTGAATCAAAACCTCCAGGTCGCGGGATTTAACATTCCTTAACGGGGGCGAGGGCTCAGGAGAGGCGTCGGGAGTAATCTCCCATCAGCTCCACGATACGCTCGATCCTCTGGGTTCGAGTTTCGATCCGCTTTGCCCTCGAGAGCCAGACTAGAATCTCCCGCCGACGTCCCGGAGGCTGTTCATCCAGGACGCGGAGTGGCAGTTTCGCTCTCCGGATGGCATCGGCCAGATCGGCCGGTATGGGGAGTCTCCCGGGGTCCGGGTTGTGCGACAGCGAGAGGCGAACCACGTCGCCCTCCTTGACACCGGCGGCCCTGCGGGTGGCACCGTTGACGAACATGCGGTGCCGTCCCTCGCCTCGCGGGATCAACGTCGCCTCGAGCGCCCGGCCGTTGAGTGTTCCGCGAACGCGGGCGTAACCTCGCGTTTGGCACTGCGAGGTGAGGGTTGGCGGGACGTCGACGCAGAAGTTCATGCCGACCCGGTAGATCTCGGCAGAGAACCCGATAGGTTTGTCTGCCATGGTGGAGTGAGTACCGACCTCAGTCTTTGTGGTAGCGTTCCAGCATCGCTTCCAACTCGCCTTTGTCGATCGGCTTGGACAGGTAGTCGTCCATCCCGGCTGCGATGCATCTCTCGCGATCGCCTTTGATTGCGTTGGCGGTCATGGCGATAATCAGCGGACGATCGTGGGCGTTCGTGCTCCGCAGGATTTCTCCGGTCGCCTCGAGCCCGTCCATCTCCGGCATCAGGACATCCATCAGGATCAGGTCGTAGGGCATTGTACGGACGGCGTCCACGGCCTCCTTGCCGTTGGCGACGCAATCAGCCCGGTATCCCATGGTCCTGAGCATCTTCACGATGAGCTTCTGGTTGACCGTGTTGTCTTCGGCCACCAGGACGCGCGAGCGAGGGTGAGAAGCGCCCTCTTCGTCTTGCGTTTCTGCCTCGGCAGCGGAGCTTGATTTCGCACGTTCGGCTTTATCGACCGGAATCTCGAACCAGAATGTGGAGCCGGCATCGGGTGTGCTTTCCACGCCGATCGTTCCACCCAGCCGTTCCACCCACTGCTTGGAGATTACCAGGCCGAGCCCGGCGCCTCCGTGCCTCCGCGTCAGTGAGTCGTCGACCTGGGAAAACGGCAGAAACAGCCGACCGATTGCTTCCTCAGGGATACCGATGCCCGTGTCGCGAACTGCGAACCGGATCCACCGGCGGGAGTCTGCTCCGCTCGTCGGCTCAACCCGGACGACGACTTCACCTTTGTCGGTGAACTTGATCGCATTACTCACCAGATTCATCAACACTTGACGGAGTCGTCCCGGATCGCTCCTGACGCTTGCGTCCAGAGCGTCATCCACATGGGTGTCAAACCGCAGTCCCTTCTGTGCCGCCTTGATTGCGAGGAGATCGCCGACCTCCTGGACCAAGGTCGCGAGTTCGAAGTCGATGCTCTCCAAATCGAGTTTGCCGGCCTCGATTTTCGAGAAATCGAGGATGTCGTTGATCAGCGCTAGCAGCGCGTCGGCCGAGACACGAACGGTCTCGACGTAATCTCTCTGGTCCGCGTCAAGCTCGGTGTCCAGCAGGAGGTTCGTGAAGCCCAGGATACCGTTCATCGGTGTGCGTATCTCGTGACTGACCGACGCGAGGAAGGTGCTTTTCGAACGGGTGGCCGCTTCGGCCGCATCCCGCGCCTCCGCCAGGGCTTCGGCCTGGGCCTCGAGGCGGCGCCGGGAGTCTTCCAGTTCCTCGATATGCCGTTCCCGGTCCTGTTGGGCGGCCTTCTGCGCCGTGACGTCCCGCATAATTCCCTCTCTGTGATGCGTAGAGCCGTCCGGGTTACGCACGATCCGACCGGTCAGCGACACCCAGACCTTGCTCCGATCCTTGCGGTAGAGCTCGACCTCGACGTAGCTGACGGTGTCGCCTTCACGCTCAGCCTCCTCGATGCTCTCCCGGCGGCGCGCTGGCGTGACGAACAGCTGGCCTGGAATGTCGGTGATCGTTTCCATCAGCTCCTGCGGCGAACTGTAGCCGAGCAGACGCGCCAGGCCGTCGTTGGCCATGACGAATCGCCCTTCGGGGCTGGTTTGATAGAGGCCATCGAGCGAGTCTTCGAAGAAGTTCCTGTATGTCTCGGCTTCGTTCCCTGCGATCGTATGCTTGAGTGGGATTACCCTTCCCGCAAGGAAGATGCGTTGGGCTTCCGGATCCGGCGTGAAGTGGCAGTCGAGCCACCGATAGCGGCCGTCTTTCGATCTGAACCGGAGGTCAAAGGATGCGGGCTGGCGATCGGTCCCTGGACCTTGAAATACCGGCTGCACGCGTCTCCGGTCCTCGGGATGAACCAGGCCCACGAACTCCTGACCGATCAGATCCGGCGGCGGCAGCCCAAGCTTCGCCTGCCAGGCCGCGTTTGCCCGGATGAACCGTCCGTCCGGACCCAACAGCGCGAGCGGGTCCGGGCTGATCTGGAAGAAACGGCCGATTGTTTCGGCCTGTTGGATCCTGTCATTCACGTCTTTGACGATCCGGAAGTGACATTCTACTGGTTGCCTTTCGAGTCAATCGCGAACGCCGCCCCCTGTGGGTCCAGGCACTGGGCGATCCTGTCTCCTCCCGGCACGTCCATGGGTCCATTCAGGATCTGACCGCCCGCATCTTTGATCCCGCCCACCAACGCGTCGACATCCGAGACGTGGATGTAGAGCATCCAATGGGGAGGCGCCGGGATATCCGGAGTCTTGTTGAACATCCCGCCCAGCGTGACGCCCTTGCGGCCGTACATCTGGTAGATTCCTGGTTCACCCATGTCCATTGCCTCGGTTTTCTCCCAGCCGAAAAGAGCGGAGTAGAAAGCGAAGGCGGCCTCGTAGTCGGTCGTCATCAGCTCGTGCCACGAGAATTCGCGCTCCTTTGGCGGTGGATCATCGCCCGGCATGTCGCCGACCGGTCTGTAGACGGCGAATATCGCCCCCTGGGGATCGCCGACGACCGCAAACCGTCCGACCTCTGCGATATCTGTTGGCTCAACGTAGGTGCTGGCTCCCAGTTCCTTGGCGCGGGCAACACTCTGATCGACGTCCGGCACGGCGACATAGGGCAGCCAGTGAGGACGAGCGCCTTGGGCCACCGTATCGTCGGGCAGTTGCATGACGCCGCCGATCGGAGTTTCGCCCACCATCCATGTCGTGTATGGAATGCCGGCACCGTCGAAGGCTTGGGTTCCCCAACCGATGATCCGCTTGTAGAAATCCATGGCAGCCGCCGGATCGCTGGTCAGAAGTTCGTACCAGACAAAACGACCCCGCGCATCTTCGTTCGACATGACTCCCTCCTCTCCCGTGCTTGGGCTGCGACTGTGGGGAACGACCGAATATGTTAGCAGAATGGGGTGTTTGCGCGCGGTCCGTAGGCGTCCGGCACGGGGATCTTCTACCACGGCCTCCGTCGGTACGAATCAGGGAACCTCCTCGCAATCCGGGAGTAAGTCTCAGCAGTCCTAGTGGCCTGTAACAGAGATAGTGACAGCGTCGCCGATGGGCCTTGCGGGTCCTCTCACGAGTAGTTGCAGAACGAAAAACGCCGGTTTCCTAGCTCTTCTTTGTGGCTGGCAAGACCCATCGTCCCTTCGGGTTGCGGCGGAACAGCACCGTCTTCGTTGTCGCGCCTTCTCGCAATGAAGCGGCATTACCTCGGGCGGCCCTCCTAGAATCCGGTACCGTTGCGCTCGCAACGCCACTATCACTCTCTCTGTTACAGGCCACGAGGCGAGGGCGGCGGGTAGAGGGCAAGCAGCAAAGGACCGAGAGGCCTCCAACGGATAACGGCCTACGGCCTCACGGCCAACGATTCACTTCAAGAACACTTGATCGCTACGGCCTGCATCGAGGTCAGGTCGATCCGGGCCCGGTCGGGTTGGCGGATCAGGTAGCCCTTCGCCTGCATCTTGCGGCCGACGTGCTCGGTCGGGTCGAAATCTTTCAGGAAGTCCAGGCTCTGCAGGCGGAATGTCAGCTCACCCAGGGACTGGTGGATCGCGGCCTCCATCTCTTCCGCCGTGGAACTGTAGGAGCTGTCGGTCCGCGCCGGCTCGCCGCTGTCGCTCAACGTCCAGCCCCCGAGTATGTCCTCGGTGAGGCAGCCGACGACCTGGACCAGTGCGCCGCTGGGCACCGGCCGTGGCCCGTCCGACCTTTCGATTTGAACGCCGTCGAGCGTGCCCATCTCGAGTTCTTCGTGGCCCAGGGGAAATTCGTTCAAGTAAAGGAGATAGGCCACTATGTCGACGTAGGTCTCGTCGCTCAGGCTCTCGGGATTGCGGCGCGGCATGGAGGCTTTGATAAACCCGAAGAAACTCTCCAGGTCGTATTCCCGCCACCGCTCCATGAAAGCGTCGCCGATCAGCCGCGCGTCTCGATTCCCGCTGTCGACGTCGCCCCTGTGACATCTGCCGCAGTGGGTTCGGTACTCCGCCTGGCCGCGGGCCGCCTGGTTGACGGTGTAGACGCCCCGCCAGACGGTGGGATGGTCATCCGCAGTTTGCTCGGCAGGCTCCTGAATCTCCAGGGCAACACCGCGTGCGCGAGATCCGGCAAGCGAAAGAAGGAGGATCAGGAAGATCGTCAGTTTCGAGTACATGTGGCTCCGGCTGGTTGTTTCCAGTCGAAGCAGATTTACCACATGTTCGGTTTGGAGTCCAATGAGGGCGATCACTCCCCGCGCAGGACCCGCACCGGATCGATTCGCGACGCGCGCCGGGCAGGGTAGGCCGCCGCCAGAAATGCGACCGCCACCAGACCAAGCGCTCCTCCGACGAGCGTGGCGGGATCGGTTGCGCTGACCTCATACACAAGGGACGAGAGATAACCGCCCAGCCAGAACGCTCCGACGAGCCCGAGGGCGACGCCACCCAGAACCGGGCGGAATCCCTGCATCATGACCAGGCGCCAAACCCGCGCTTCTGGCGCTCCGAGGGCCTTCCGGATGCCGATCTCGTGGAGTCGCTGGCTGACGGTATAGGCCAGGACTCCGTAGATCCCCGTCGCTGCCAGGAAGAGAGCGATCACCGAGAAAGTACCCATCAGGACCATGGCAAAGCGCCGGCTCGCAATACCCAGTGCGGCGACGTCTTCCATCGTGCGGACGCTGTGCACGACAAGAGTAGGATCGATCGCCGCCAGTTCCCGCCGCAGGCCGGAAAGCACGCCGCCGGCAGGAAGCTCCGTCCGCACCACCTGGTTCATCGTCCAGTTGCGGTTGTCGGCGAACTGGCTGTGTGAAACGTAGACCGTTCGCGCCGCCGGCTCCATGTAGTTCTGCCGCGTGTCCCCGACGATTCCCACGACCCTCCGCGGCGGCTGCATGCCGCCGAGCATGACAGCTTGTCCCAGTGCATCCCCGGCCGGGAAGTAAGTTTCGCTGAAGGCCCGGCTGACAACGACGACGGGTTCTGAACCCTCACGGTCCCCCTCGTCGAGCAGGCGCCCTTCCAGCAGCGCCACATCGAGGGCTTTGAAGTAGTTTCCGTCGACACACCGAATGTTGGCGTTGCCCCATCCATCTTCGTCCTCGGTCACTTCGAGTCCCAGCAGTCGAACGCCCCAGATGTAGGCCTCGCCGGTCGCGGGAAGCACCGAAATCCCGCCCGCTGCCTCCACCCCGGGAAGGGACTCCACGCGTTCGTACAACTCGTTGTATAAAGCCGCTCGCCGATCCGGCTCCCCATAGCGTCCGTCAGGCAGGTTGACGACGTAGGTCAGGACGTCGTCTGTTCGGAAACCGAGCGGCACGTTTGCAAGCTGGGAGAAGCTTCGGATCAGGAGGCCGGCCCCAATCACTAGGATCATGGCCATCGACACCTGCGAAAGGACGAACAGCGACCGGAACCGCTGCTGTCGGATGCCACCGGTGGATCGGGGACTGCCGTCGGCCAGAAAACCGTTCAGGTTCGGGCGGGACACGTTGATGGCCGGGATGAGGCCGAAGACCAGCGCGGTGAGGAGTGACAACCCGCTCGCGAAGGCCAGGATATTCCGATCGAAGACGATGGAGTCGCTGAGCGGCAGGAAGTCGGGCCCCAGGTTGAGTAGCACCCGAACTGCGCCCAGGGCGATTGTGACTCCTCCGACGCCGGAGGCCGCCGCAAGAAGAAGGTTTTCGGTCAGCAGCTGCCGCACCAGCCGGCCCCGACCCGAACCGAGTGCCGTCCGTATCGCCAGCTCTCTTTCGCGGTTGGTCCCGCGTGCGAGGAACATGTTGGCAACGTTCGCACAGCCTATCAGGAGAACGAGGCCGACCGCTCCGAGCAGGATGTAGAGCATCGCTCGAATGCTGCCGACCAGGTCGTCGTGAAGAGCGACGAGCATACCGGTGCGACCCTGGTTGACCTCGTGCTGTTCGGCCAGTCGGGCCATCAGCCCGTCGAGCTCCCTCTGGCCTCCGATCAGGCTGGTTTCGGGCCGGAGTCGCCCGACCGCGCTGAGATAGTGGTTGTCCCGGTGGTTCCGGCCGCCCGGCGTGAGATCCAGGGGTATCCACAAGTCGGGATGGACCCCGGTCGGTCCTCGCACTCCGCGGGGCATCACGCCGACGACGGTGAACGGATTCCCGTCCAGTACGAGCTGTCCGCCCAGCAGCCCGGGGTCACCGCCAAAGCGCTGGCTCGAGAGTCCGTAGCTCAATATCGCCAGCGGGGCGCCCGTTTCTTCCCTCAACTCGAATGTCCGACCGAGCATCGGCTCGACTCCCAGAACCTCGAAGAAGTTCGAACTGATCGCCAGAGACGTGATCCGCTGAGGCAGGCCGTCTCCGCTCAGGTCAAAGCCAGTGGGCTGATAGTCATAGAGTGATGCGAGACCCTCGAAGATTCCCGAGTCCCGGATATCGACGAAGTCGGGTGCGGTGAGGTTGCCGCCCCCGTCGATGGTTCCGTTCATCGTGCCGTAGAGGCGAAACAGCTGTTCGGGCGCTTCGAAAGGAAGTGGTCGGAGTAGAACGCCGTTCACGACACTGAAGATTGCGGTATTGGCGCCGATACCGAGGGCGAGAGTCAGAATGACGACTATCGTGAACACCTTCGCCTGCCACAGCGTTCGGATCGCGTACCTTGCGTCACGGCCGAGGATGAACACATGCTCCGACAGCGCCGTCGAGAACACGCCTTGGATGGTCCTCGACCACAGCCGGATCGGAGCGAGGCCGGACTCCTGATCGGCCTCGCTCCGCTGCTCCCGGAACACCTGTTCCATGTCCCGTCCGTAATCGTGGCGAAAATCGAACGGGAACAGTTTCAGCAGGAATCGAAATATCCGCTCGGCGCCGCCTCGTTTCGTGTCGGGCATCGGAGTCTCCTCGTCTTCTATACATCGGTCCGCTACGCCGGTTTCGTTCCCGGCAGCAGATTCTTCGCGCGAACCATCCGAAGGACCCCTTCCATGCGTTCGGCTTCGGCCGCGACGGCCCGGCGGCCAAGGTCGGTCAAACGGTAGTAGCGACGCCGCTCGTCGTCCAGTTCGGGATCGGGCCTTTCATCGGATTCCTGGATCATTCCGTCCGCGTAGAGTCGCCGGATGACTCCGTACAAGGTCCCAGCGCTCATTTCGACGCGCCCGTCGGTGCGTCTCTTGATTTCCTTCAGGATCGCGTAACCGTGACGCTCCCGGTCTGCCAGCGCGATCAGGACGTGGAGCATGGCCGGGGAAAGAGGCAAACGCAGTGCCGGTCCGGCTGAATTCTTTCGACGTGCCAAGTGCACCTCCAGAGACATTCACTGTTACAGGTCACTAGTACTATTACAAGACGTATACTATATCGTTATACATAATAGTTGTCAACTTGACGTATGAGTGCCCGTCGTACCTGCTCGATCGATCCATCTTTTTATGATCCCAGACTGCAACTGGCGTTATTGTCCTTCCATGGGCGTCAACGTCTTCATAGAAACGATGATCGCGTGTGACCGCCAACGGGTCGCCGCGTTCGCAACCGACCCGGCGAACGACCGGGACTGGATCGGTGGGGTCGTCGAGGCAAGGAAGCTGACCGAGGGTCCCGTCGCTATCGGGACCAGGGTTGCCCGGGTTGCCAACTTCCTCGGCCGCCGTTTCAGCTACACCCTCGAGGTGATCGACATGGAACCGGATCAGAAAGTCGTGATGACGACCAGCACGCCGTTTCCGATGATGGTTGTCTATGAGTTCGAGGGCGCGGGTCGGAACACCCTGATGCGGATCCGTGTCAGTGGCGACCCCACGGGTTTCTTCAGACTGGGCGGTCCTTTCTTACCTCGGATGGTGCGCGGGAATGTGATGAAAGACCTTGGGCGCCTGAAGCAACGCCTGGAGAGAGGTCAGGTCAGTTCCCTGGACGCCAGCTGACGGCCAGGCCGACTGTCCGTGTGCCTGGCGAGACGAGAGGCATCCAGGCGAGCCTGCGCGATCGTCGCTCCTGCCCCCGCGTGACTGTCCGTCCGACGATATAGCCGATTGTCGCGCCGGCGACGACGTCGCTCAGGTGGTGTTTGCTCGCATCCATTCGCGTTGCGGCGACGAAACCTGCCGCGGCGTAACCTACCATGGCCCCGGCGGGCCCGTAGTGATGACCGAATACAGTGGCCGCCGTGAATGCCGTCGAAGTGTGGCCGGATGGAAAGGACAGATCGTTCTCGCCGTTGGGGCGGGTCCGCCCGATCGCATGTTTCAGGCCGAAAGTCATCAGGCCGTTCAACGCCTGCGCCTGAGCGAGGTCGTAGCTGAACCTGGCGAATCGGGCGTCGCCACTGAATTGGCTGATCGCCAGAAGGCCACCCACGGCGGTGAACACGATCGGCTGATGGCCCGCATGCTCCCCCACCTGCTCGAAACGTCCCAGCCGTTCCCCGCCGGCAAAAAAATTATCCACTGAATCGTCGGCCGTGTACGCCGCAGCCGTGAGGCTTGTGCCGATTAACAGCGGGTACAGGTTGTCGCGCGAGAAAAGGCCGATCGAGTTTTGGGCCAGATCTTTCGGAAAGTCCCGGAGTTGGGGACGGGCGGAAACGAATGCCTGCCCGGTCAGATCCGTGGTTCCGGTGAGGATCAGCAGGAACGAGAGCAGCAAAGCTGGCAGAAAACCCTGGCGCATCGCGTTTGGTTGGGAGACCTCTCAGGCGCCACCGTATCACCGCGACCGCGGGATTCACACAAAAACCAGCAATCCATCCGCCTGTTTCAACGAACCTCGAGTTCGCCGGATCCGCGGCCGATTCCCTTCTTGAGGAAGAGGTAGAGTGCGAACGACACGAGGATCGCGTCGCAGGAAGGGATGGCGGTCATCGTGAAGGCTTCGTTGGCAGTTGCCTGGGCGACGGCCGAAGCGCCAAGCCACGCGATGAACGCCGGGTACGCGATTGGCGGTTCGCGTTGGAGAGTCGCGGTGTCGTATTTCTGCGCGCGCACGAAGAAGAAGTCGGCGACATAGATGCCGGCGATCGGCGGGATTGCGATTCCCAGAAAGAGCAGGAACGAGACAAAGTGTTCCAGAATCCCGATTCCCGCGAATACGGTCCCGATCACACCGGCGCCGATGGTCAGTTTCCATCGATCGATTCTCGTGAAGACGGTCGCCAAAAGGAGGGACGTGGAGTAGAGGTTCGTGATGTTCGTCGTCCACGTTGCGAAAATGAGGACGAGCATGGCCGACACGCCCATCCCGAGGCCCATCATGATCAGCATGAAATCGCTCTCACCCGTCGCCAGGGCTGGAATAGCTGAAGTGATCAGAACCAGCGGATATCCGACGGCGAAGCTGAGTAAGGCCGCGACGATCCCGTGCCGGCTGTCGCGGGCGTAGCGGCACAGGTCGGGCAAGAGCGTGAGGCCGACCATGAACGCGCCTACGACGGCCGAGATTGCGATGCCCATCGTCATCCCGGTGCCCTCAATGGAGAGGAAATCGTCCAGGTCCGTGCCGCGTGCCGCGTAGAAGACGATCGCTATCAGAGCAACCAGCAGAACCGGAACCGAAACCACGGCCAACCGGTCCAGGGCTTTGAAGCCGTAGACCGTCGTTGCGATCACCAGGACGCTGCCGAATGCGACAGGAACCTGTAGTCCGTGGTCGATGGTGAACAGGTCGCGCACCGAGCTCTGCACGGCCTGTCCGAAAAGGAAACCGTTCACGCCAAACCACCCCAACAGTGTGATGCCGATGACCAGGCTGACCGCCTTGGCGCCCGTCCGTCCGAATGGGAACTGGATGATGACGTAGGTTGAGAGACGGGAGCGCGCGCCGACTACCGCGATCAAGGACCCGAAGCCGGCCAGGATCAACCCTCCGGCTCCGATTGCGACGGCTCCGCGGACGAGTCCCATGGCCTGGCTGATCTGTGCGCTGGTCAGGAACGCCGGCAGGGTGATCATGATGCCGACGACGATCAGCGCGATCCGCAAACCCGTGACGGTTCTCTCCTCGGGAACCTGTTGTCTTGAGAAGTCTTCCAGGGAGTTGTCAGCCATTCTCATGTAATAACCGAAATCGAAGATCAGGGACAGAGGAGTCTGCCCGAATCGTGCAGTATAATCGGCGCTCTCCGGCGGGAACGATTCTTATACCTGGAAGGCAAAAGGTGGCATCGAGGGTTCGAGTAGCGGTACTGGGGGCGGGGAATTGGGCCAGGTTCGCCCACCTTCCGGGCTACAAGCGCGACTCCAGATGCGAAGTCGTTGCCATATGTGATCCCCAGTTGGATCTCGCCCGGGATCTCGCCCAACGATTCGAGATTCCAGACGTCACCCCCGACTACCACGAACTCCTCGGCCGCGACGACGTCGATCTCGTCGACGTCTGTACGCCGAGCGAGACCCACTTCGAGCTGTCCTGGGCGGCGCTCGGGGCCGGGAAGCACGTCCTGTGCGAGAAGCCGGTCGCCTTTGACTTCAGAGACACGCTGCGCGCGCGTGATCTCGCCCGATCCTCGGGTCTCCAGACCAAGCTGGGGTTTACTTTCCGATACAGTCCCGCCATGCAGTATATGAAGGAACTGATCGACCAGGGATGGGTCGGTGAACCCTATATCTTCAACGGCTACGAGCAGAACTCGCAGTGGATCAACCCGGAAACGCCCCTGCGTCAGATACCCGATCCGGATGGCGATCAGTCCGTTTTGCAGGTCTCCTCACTCGAAGGTTACGGCGCCCCGATCATCGACCTGGGTCACTGGTTCATGGATTCCGACTTGAAGAGCGTCGTCGGTACGATGCGCAACTTTGTCCCCGAACGGATCGTTCGCGGCCGCGAAGGGTTGATGCGCATCAACATCGATGACGGCGACGTGTTCATCGGTGAGTTCGCAAACGGGGCGATCGGGTCGGTCCAGTCCAGCTACGTGACCGTCGGGAACTATCCGGGCCTGGAAGCGCGGGTTTACGGAAGCCAAGGGGCCTTGATCTGCCGGCTCGTCGAAGAATTCGGTGTCTGCGAGACGCTGAAGGGGGCGAAACCGGACGCGGTCGAGTTCACCGACGTCGAAGTTCCCCAACGCCTCTACCCTCCCGGCGGAAGTTCGGGCGAATCGTGGCGGACGCTGTTCTACGCCAACCTGATTTCGAACTTCATCTCCGAGATCCTAGATGACATCCCGACCCAGGGCGACTTCAACGACGGCGCGTGGGTCCAGGAAGTTATCAACGCAGTCGAACTATCGTTCCGGGAGCGTCGCTGGGTCGACTTGCCCCTGGATCGCTGACGCCCGCCATGACGCAGCCCCTCGACGATTTTTTCGATGCCTACTATCGCCGTTGGCCCGTCAACGCCTCGTTCATCGGTATCCATGACTACGATGATCGCCTGCCGGACTACAGTGACGCCGGAACCGCGGACGCGCTCGGAGAGCTGGAGTCGTTACGCGGCCGGATGTCTGGGGCGTCCATTGACGAGGCACTCGCTCGAAACTTCCTGGAAATCCAGATTGCCGAGTACCGGGGCGATCACTTCCATCGTGGCAACCCCGCGTTCTACTCGGGGGAGGCCATCTTCGGCGTCCTGAAGTCGAAAGCGCGAATTGCCGCGGTCCGCGGTTTTCTCGACACGGGCAGACGGAATGTGCGCGAAGCGCCGGTGGCTTGGACGCTGCGGGCGATTCGGGAGTGCGATGGAGCCATTTCGATTCTCGAGAAGATGCCCGCTGCCGGCGACGCCGTGAGTGCCTTCGGCGACTACCGGGAGCATCTCGAGACGGAGTTGCTGCACCGACCAGTGGAGGGATACGCCTGTGGCCGGGAGTTCTTCGACCTCCTGCTTGCGAAGGGCCACATGTTCGATCAGACCGGCGACGAGATCCTGAGATTCTCCCAGGAGGAAGTCCAACGACATGCTTCAGCCAAACCGGTGCCCGACGGCGCCGCGATCGACCTCGACGCCTATGCTTCGTGCTGGGAAGAATGCCGTGACACAGTGGCCCGGGAACAACTCCTTACCTGGCCGGATCACCCGATCGTGTTCGTCCCGTTTCCGGAATTGGTTCAGGATGCGGTCCCCAACCTCTATTACCTGAACTATCGCTCACCGGCGCCCTTTGAACCGGATCCCATACACCGGTGCGAGGTCGACCCCGGGGGGCCGATGACGATGAAACTGAATCACGTCGTCCATCACGGCGGTCCGGGCCACCACGTCCAGAATTACTACGCGCGGAAGGCGGACTCACGGATAGGCCAGGTGGCCGCGACCGACTGTGCCATGCGGATCGCCTTGTTTTCAGGTGGGACGATGGCCGAGGGCTGGGCCTGTTACGCCACCGACCTGATGGAAGAGTTCGGCTTCCTGAGTGCGGAAGAACGAATGGTCGAACAGCACACGAGACCGCGATTGGCGGCGCGAGCCGTCGTCGACATCCAGCTGCATTACGGGATGATGTCGTTCCCTGAGGCCGTCGAGTTCTACCGCACGTGTGTCGGAATGGCCGAAGCCGGCGCTACGCGCGAGGCCACTCGGAACTCGATGTTTCCCGGCACGGCGGTCATGTACCTGATGGGCACGTCGATGATCCACGACTTGACCTGTCGGGCACGTCGATGATCCACGACTTGAGGCGCAAGTCGGAGCATCGCATGTCGCTGATGGAATTCCACGACACCTTCCTCAGCTATGGTTCGATCCCCGTGGGGTTGATCTCGAAGCTCATGCTTGGTGGGTAGCTTACCTAACAGCCAAGACCAACAGCCGCCCACGGACAGAATCCAGCCACGGATTGCACGGATTTAGCGGATTAGGAGTGGTCTTGCTGAGGGCAGACCACAGGCTTCTCCTCTCCGTGTAATCCGTGAAATCCGTGGCCTTCTTCTCTACCGGTTAGCGCTACTTCTGACCCAGGAGACAGGCAGCCGACATGATCCCCGTCGTCATATTTGTCCGGTTTCCGTCCGTCCGAAGACTTCGGCCAGGCCGTCACCGGTGAAATTCACCGACAACACCGTGATCAGGATCAACGTCCCTGGCGCGATTGCCAGCCACGGTTGGGTCGTCATCGCGGACTGTGCGCCGTAGAGCATGTTGCCCCAGCTGGCGTCGGGCGGCTGGACGCCTACGCCGAAGAAACTCATTGCGGATTCGATGATGATGGCGCGACCGACGCCGAGAGTCGCTACGACCGATATCTGGCTGAGTGCGTTCGGCAGCAGGTGTCGGACGATGATTCGTGCCGGCCCGGCGCCGGCGGCCCGTGCCGCCTCGACGAAGTTGGATTCCCGGAGCGACAGAAAGCGCGAGCGGACGACCCGGGTGGTTTCCATCCAACCCAGCAAGCCGATGATCGCGATGACGGAAAGAATCGTTGGCTGAAAGATCACGCCCAGGGCCAGGACCAGCGGCAGGACGGGAATCATCAGGAAAACGTCCGTGATCCGCATGAGGGCGGTATCGACCCAACCGCCGGCGTACCCGGCCGTGCCGCCGACGGTGATCCCGACGACCGACGCGACGAGAGCGCTCAGGATTCCGATCGTCAGGGAAACGCGGGCGCCCGCGAGCAAACGCGTCAGCAGGTCACGGCCGAGGTCGTCGGTGCCGAGCCAGTGGTCCGCCGACGGCACCTGGCGTATGGTCGTCAGGTCGATTACGTCCGCCGCGTAGGGACTCAGCCACGGACCGAGGATCGCCAGGGCGACGAGGACGACGACGGCGATCCCGCCTATCCGGACACGTACCGGCAGCTTCATTCGGCCGCTCCGAAATGCACGCGGGGGTCGATCCAGGCGTAGAGGACATCGGCCAGGAGGTTGAATAGGATCACGGCTGAAGCGCCGATCATCAGGACTCCCATGATCACGGTGTAATCGCGGCGCGAGACCGAGTCGACGAAGAGGCTGCCGACGCCCGGCCATGCAAAAATGCTCTCGGTGATGACGGCGCCCGATACGAGGAACGCCATGTCGAGGGCGACGACGGTTACTACCGGGAGCAGCGCGTTGCGGAGTGCGTGCTTGATGATGATGTCCCGAGGCCGAACCCCCTTTGCGCGGGCCGTCCGCATGTAGGGTTGGCTGAGAGAATCCATCATCGAAGAGCGCAGGTACCGGGACCAGACGGCGATGTGGACGAACGCGATGACCGTCGCCGGCAGGATCAGGTGCAGGAGGTGGTCGGTGACTCCTCCTCCCGCCGCGCTCAGCCTTCCGGAGATCGGGAGCCAGCCGAGCTTCAAACCGAAACCGAGCTGCAGCATCAGACCCATCCAATAGATCGGCATTGATATCCCGACAAAGGCGAGCAGGGTCGCCGCATGGTCGATCCATTTGCGCTTGCTCACTGCCGTGCCGACACCCAGCGGAAGAGCGACGAGAGCTGAGATCAGGAACCCGGCGCCCATCAGCTCGATCGTGGCGGGCATGCGCTCCAGAATTCGGGTGAGGACCGGCCGGCCGTCCGCATAGCTGAAGCCCCAGTCTCCGGAAAGGAAGTTCCCGAGCCACAGGATGTATTGTTCATAGACCGGTCTGTCGAGTCCGAGCGCCCGTTCAAGGCGCGCGATGTCTTCGGGACGAACCTGGGGGTTGGACAGGTAGACGGTCAGCGGACCGCCGGGAACGGCGTGTATCAGGATGAAAACGCCGACCGATACGAGGAGGAGGAGAGGGATCGCCTGGAGGAGGCGACGAAGGATCAGTTTCGGCACTTAGAGTCGCAGGTGTCGGCGCGCCCGATGAGGGCGCCGGGTTTCGGCCATACGGGTGGTTGCGCGCTCCGACCTAGCAGCCTGTCGGACTAACACCAAATCGAAAACCTAAGTCATTCATATGACGGTGTTTACAGTTTCGAGCTGAAAAGGGCCGTCGTTGAAAACAAAGGACTTACGCCGAAAGTCCGACAGGCTGCTAGGGCTGCGAATCCAGGGTCCATTCATGCACGTTCCAATAGATTCCGGCGTTGGTGGGATTTCCCCGGAAGTTCCGGAGGTTGGCCGGGACCGCGTTCACGAACGTCCGGTTGTACAGGAAGACTTCGGGAAGATCCTCGGCCAGGATCTCCTGAGCCTGGAACAGGAGATCCCGCCGTCTCTCACGGTCGATCGTCTTGTCGGATTCATAGAGGATGGGATCGAGCTCGGGGTTGGTGTAGAAGTTCACGTTGCGCCCGCGCGGCGGCGACCGATCGCTGGCGAAGAAGAGGGTGATCTCCGGATCGGGCGGCATCGTCCAGCTAGACAGGAACGTGTCGAACTCGCCTCCGAACCAGAGCGAGCCGATCGTGGCGGAATCAAACAACTGAATGCCGACGTCGATGCCGACTTCCCGCATCTGCGCCTGAATAGCCTGGGCCACCCGTTCGCGAACGACGTTACCCGACAGCGTCATGAGGTTGAAAGACAGCTTGTTCTCGTAACCCGCCTCGAGCAGCAACTCCCGGGCGCGTTCCGGGTCGTAGTCCGGTCCTTTCGCGTCGGGATTGTGGGCCCATGACACAGGCTGGATAGCGGAATCGACGACGGGCGTGAGGCCGTGGAGAATCGTCGCGACGATCGTTTCGCGGTCGATGGCGTGGCCGAGCGCCCGGCGCACCCGCACGTCCTTGAAGGCCTCGACTTTGCTTTCGTTCAGCATGAGGTGCTCGTAGGAGTTTGCCGGCGTCCGAGCCAGCCGGATTCCCGCGATCGCTTCCACCTCGGGGACCTTGTCCCATGGCAGCGGCCCAACGAGGTTGACTTCGCCGGCTGCCAACGACTGAATCCGGGTGTTTTCGTTTGCCAGGAACCGGAACATGATTTGTTTGATACGGGGGTATTCCGCGCCTCTCCAGTAGTCGGCGACGCTTTCCAGCAGGATGTACTCCCCGGTGCGCCACTCCTTGATCCGATACGGTCCCGTTCCGAGCGGATCCCGGTTGTAGTCGACGGCCGTCTCGATGTCGCGGTCTTCGAGGAGATGCTGGGGAAGCAGCCCCCGGAAGAACTGGTTCTCGTACGCCGCGTAGATCTCCTTGTAGTGGATGACGGCCGTGAGCTCGTCGACGATCTCGACCGAATCGATCCGGTCGAACCCGTCCGTGCTCTCCGGGTTCCAGTCGGGTGAGAGGATCGCATCCACGGTGAACTTGATGTCGGCGGAGGTGAGAGCCGCTCCGTCGTGCCAGGTGATGTCGGGACGCAGCTTCCACGTGACGTCCATGCCGTCGTCGCGAAGCTGGACCATACCGTTCTCGAGCGTGGGAACGACCTCCGCCAGCAGCGGCACGGTTTCCATGTTTTCGTCCGGAACCGTCAGGCCTTCGATGATGCAGGAATGGATGTCTTCCAGGATGTGCGTGCTGAACCGGTTCATCGTGTCCGGTTCGCGGTCGTACCCGATGATCAGCAGATCGTTCGTCGGCCCTGCCGGCGCGTCCCGATCCGCCGTCGGCGCGCAGGAAACCGCAAAGACAACCAGAAAAAGCGAAAAGGGGAGTCTCCTCATCCGGCAAATTATAAATGGTCGCAGAGCCCCGTGTCCCCCTTTTCATTTTTCAGTTATTCCAGTTCCAAAGGCCGTGTGGACTTTGCGACTTGAGCGGCACCGGAACTGGAATAACTGTAGGAGGAAATAGGGAAATGGGGGCTCTGCCCCCCTATATCAACGTTTCGATGGGTTGGAATGGTTCGTCCAGACCGAAACATTGGGGGCCCCAGACTGCCAAAGCTTCCGGGGTGCGCAGTGCCGGGGGGGCGCTCATGCCGATCACCTTGACTCGCTGGCCGTACTTGAGGGCCTCGATCGTGATGGGTTCGGCGGTGTCACGGTCGACGATAGAGATCAGATCCGGGACGATCGCACGGACCCTGCCGTCCTGCCGCGCGATGAGGTTTTCGTTCTGGAACGTGATGTCCATCCGGGAGCCGGACCCGTCGAGTGCCGCCAGATGGCATCGTCCGACCGAAAAACCCCTGCGGGCCTCCCGTTCCAGGTCGGTGATCTTGCCGTCGAAAAGCACGGCGCAATGCTTGTAGTATTCGGTACTTCGCAACGAAGCCAGCAGTTCGTCGATCGGGTTGCCGTTCTGGCGGCCCAGGACGATCGCGCGACCGATCTCCAGCGCCAGGCTCATCGTCCCTCTCACGGCTGTTCGGCGGGCGTCGGCTCCGCTCATCGGGTAGCACGACAGGTTGACGACCAGACCCATACGTATCGTGATCGCTCTGGCGATATCCTCCGCAGAATTGGCGTCCCGGGCCTCGATGATCGTCGACTCCATGTGTTCGTTCGTGATAACGAAGGGGGAGATCGGCACGCCGTAGACGTTGAACGTGACCATCTGAAGCTCCGGAAAAGCGCGGCCCATGCCGTCCGCGTCGATGAGTGGGAGGCCCCTTCGCGCGGCGTCCTCTCCGGCAGCCAGTTTCTCGATCATGGCCGTCGGTGCGCCCATCATGCCGATCGTGTAGACGTTGGCCTGCGGATCGAGTTCCTCCAGGCCGATCAATCGCGGGCTTCCGAACTCCCTCAAGGTCTGTTCGCAGAGAAGCCGCCCGATGTGCGGGTCCCCACCACCGCCCGTGCCGAGGAAAGCCGCTCCACGACCGATGCTCGGCATGTCCTCGATGTGTATTTCCATGACGGGTTCTCAAGCAGACACGGGCTGCTAGCCGAGCCGGAGGTCACCCACGACGCGAACGCGGAGACGGACGACGCCCCCCGGGATGTACTGCAAATGAATCTCTTCGACTTCGACGACGTGGACAGTATCGGCAACGGCTCCGGCCTCCACTGCCTGCGCGCTCGCGTCAGCCGTCGCCTGTGCGATCGAGCTTTCTCTTCCAACCTCATCGTAGGACGCCACCCGGTCTACTTCTCCGCCGACCTGGGCGATTGCTGCTCCGATCGCGTTCGCGACCCCGGCATTTTCGGGAACGATCATCTCGCTGGTCCCCGCAATCGGCCGCGAGATCAAGACGGCGCCGCCCCCGACCAGGACCAACGGGACGGGGGCGGCGCTGGTCTTCATGCGATCGACGGCTTCTTCCAGTTTGCCGTGGATCGCGTCGAGACCGCCCTGAACGTGCTCGCGGTCGAGTTGTTTCACTCGTTCCGGATCGCCCATTCGCGCCGTTCCGGCCGCGACCGCTATATCGCTGGCTGTCAGGGTGTCTCCTCCGAAGACGAGACCCTCTTCAAGGAGCCTGTAACCGACCGAATCGGGGCCGACCGTTACCGAGGCGCCGCCTCGGACATAACTGCCGCCACCGAGGCCGACCGACAGGACGTCGGGCATGCGGAAGTTGGTTCGCACTTCGCCGATGTGAGCCGTGGCGGAGGATTCTCGCGGAAAGCCCTGGTGGAGCATCCCCACGTCGGTCGTGGTTCCGCCGATGTCGGCGACGACGGCATCCTTTAATCCTGAAAGATAGGCGGCCCCCCGCATGCTGTTCGTGGGGCCGGAGGCGAATGTGAGCACCGGGTGGTCCTCCGCATAGTCGGCGTTCATCAAGGTGCCGTCATTCTGGCTGATGTAGAAGGGCGCCCCGATTCGGAGCGCAGCCAGCGAGTTCCGGAACGACAGGATGACTTCAGCCGAAAGCTCTCGAAGGGCGGCGTTGATGATCGCGGCGTTTTCGCGTTCGAGCATGCCGATCCGTCCGATCCGGCTCGACATAGTGACCTGTGCTTCGGGCAGCTTGTCGCGTATGATCTCGGCCGCTCTTTCCTCCTGAGTCGCGTTGACCTGGCTGAATATGCCGGCGATCGCGACTGCCCGCAGGCCCTTGGAACGCATGTCCGCCGCCGCCCCGGCTATTGCCTCCTCGTCGAACGGAGAATTCACCCGCCCGTCGAAGTGGTAGCCACCGTGAACCTGGTATATGTGGGGGCCGACCGCCTGACGGAGGTCATCCGGCCAATCCACCATCGGTGGAATAGCTCTCCCCGCCGGGAGGCTGATTCGGAGCGTGCCCACTTCCTGAAGCCGTTTGCCTTCGACGAACGCGTTGGTGAAGTGGGTCGTGCCGGTCATCACGGCGATGATCCGATCCGGGGAAACACTGTCTTGTTCCAGGACCTCCCGGACCGCTGCGACGATTCCGCCGCCGATGTCTGGTGTGGTCGGGGACTTGGAAAGAGCGAGTACCTTCGCGCCGTCCATCAGGACGGCGTCCGTATTGGTCCCGCCGACGTCGACGCCGATGCGCACGCGACTACGTTACGGCGATGTGTGAGGAGTGACAAGTGGCAAAGTGATGAGGCCTCGGTGTAGGTGCGGTCTATGACCGCACACTCTTCCTTAGTGACGAGTGACAAGTGACCAGTAGTGTCCGACAGATTTAGGACCTCCCGGTCCTAAAGTTAGAACTGACGCGATGTAGCGCGCTTGTCAAGGTGTTAACGATTTGATTTCTGTGCGGCCTTCGCGGCAGCCTTTCCAGAGGTTTCTGGGAGGCACCGATGCACGCTGGCAAGCTGGTCTTCGCACAAGTCATGGAGTTCGCGCCGTGGTATACGTTCCGTCGTCTGGTGACCAAGTACCGCGGCAATTTCAACGTCCGCACATTCAGTTGCCTGGACCAGTTCCTATGCATGGCCTTCGCTCAGCTGACCTATCGGGAGAGCCTGCGCGACATTCAAGCCTGCTTGCGAGCCCAACCCGCCAAGCTCTACCACCTGGGGTTGCACGGGAAGGTCAGCCGCAGTGCATTGGCCGATGCCAACGAGTCTCGCGACTGGCGCATCTACGGAGAGTTCGCTCAGGCGCTGATCCGCATCGCACGCCGCTTGTATGCCCACGAGCCGCTCGGGATCGACCTGGACGAAACCGTCTACGCGCTCGACTCCACGATGATCAGTCTGTGCTTGTCGCTGTTCCCTTGGGCGCACTTTCGAAAGACCGAAGCCGCGGTGAAGCTTCATACGCTGCTCGACCTGCGTGGCGGTATCCCCAGCTTCATCCACATCTCCGAAGGCAGGCTGCACGACGTCAACGTTCTCGACCTGCTCATCGCCGAAGCCGGTGCTTTCTACGTGATGGACCGCGGCTATCTCGACTTCGATCGCCTCTACACCTTCAATCAAGCCGGGAGCTTCTTCGTCACCCGTGCTCGATCCGACTTCGCGTTCAAGCGCATCTACTCCCAACCCGTCGACCGACACACGGGCCTCATCTGCGATCAGACTATCGAACTGACCGTATTTCGCTCCCGCCGCGGCTACCCCGAACGGTTGCGTCGCATTCGTTATCGCGATCCCGAGGGTCGGCGACTGGTTTTCTTGACCAATCACATGACGCTCCCAGCCCGGACCATCTGCGAGTTGTATCGCCTGCGCTGGCAGGTGGAGCTGTTCTTCAAATGGATCAAACAGCACCTGCGCATCAAGCGTTTCTTCGGCACTTCCGAGAACGCCGTCAAAACTCAGGTCTGGGTCGCCGTGAGCGTTTACGTGCTGGTGGCTATCGTGCGTAAAGAACTGAATTTGCCTTTGTCGTTGCACTCAATGTTACAGATCTTGAGTGTCACACCATTTGAGAATGTGCCTCTTTTTCAGCTGCTTACCGAATCCGGGCTCATCTCAAATCGACACTCTAACGCTAACCAATTGAATCTATTCTGAAACGTGTCGGACACTACTGACAAGTGACGAGTAAGAACGAGGAACCGCCGGGTGCCCTCAAGCAGCCGGCACCCGACGCAGACGTCTTCATCTGACCGCCCGCTACCTTCGCCCTCGACAACAGCGGGACGGCCAGTTCGTCCCCAGGCAGGGGTCTCCGCATCTCGTTTTTGACTCTTTGTCCAGTCCGAGGGTCACCGACCTCTTCGCAAACCTCCGGCACACTGGGAAGTCGCTTTCGCATGAGCGGTTTACCGTCGATTCAATCCGAGTCGCTTTGGAATCAAGAGTGCGGCTATCCCTACAGCGAGCCCTACTTTACGGAGTCTGGCAGAAAAGGAGAGTGCGATGAGAAAAGCACTGGTCATGGTGCCGATCGTCGCCGGGGGTGTCATCCTGGGCCGCAGCCTGATGCCCGCCCCCTGGCGCCAACGCATCGCTCAGCTACCTGAGAATGTGGTGGGTTGGATGCTGGACCACATGCCCGACAACTGACCGTGAAAGGTCATCATGTCTGGCGTGAACCAGATACAGCTACAGAACAAAGAGATGCTCTCGCTCATGATGCCCGAGGGGCGTATGAGGGAACCGGCCCAGGCTCCCACGAAAGAAGGAGGGAAGACCGATGTGGCCGATGCATGAATTCTGGGGAGGCGGCTTCTGGCTGTTTCCACTGCTTTTTCTTCTGGTGATGGTCGTCTGCGTCCTTCGGTTTGGTCGGATGCCCGGTCAGGCTGGGATGCCAAAAAGTGGCGACCCTCCGCTGGAGATTGCCAAGCGTAGATTCGCAGAAGGAGAAATCAGCAAGGACGAATTCGAGACGATCAAGAGGACGCTCGCCTGAACCCGTTCCGGCTTGGTCCTTGCTAATTCTTGCTGACGAGAAAGGGCTTCAGCGACGCGTTGTAGTTTGGGTGCCGGAGTTTCCGGAGCGCCCGTGCTTCGATCTGCCGGATGCGTTCACGGGTCAGGTCGTAGATCTGGCTGATCTCTTCCAGCGTGTGTTCCCGGCCGTCTTCGAGGCCGAAGCGCAAACGGATGATCCGTCGCTCGCGCGCATCGAGCCGGCTCAACACGTCCTCGGTCACGCGCCTCATACTTGCTTCGACTACCTTGTCGTCGGGTGACGGAGAGTTGTCGTCGCAGATGAACTTTCCGATGGGCGAGTCCTGCTCCTGGGAGATCGGAGCTTCGAGCGAGATCGGCGTCTGCGCAGACCGTCGGATGAACTCGACCTTCGAAACGGGAATCTCCATTTTCGCCGCGATCTCGTCCTCGGTCGGCTTCCGGCCGAGTTCCTGCAGGAGCGTCCGGGAGGCACGTGTCAGCTTGTTGATGGTCTCGATCATGTGGACCGGAACCCGTATCGTTCGGGCCTGGTCGGAAATCGCTCGCGTTATCGCCTGGCGGATCCACCATGTGGCGTACGTGGAGAACTTGTAGCCGCGACGGTAGTCGAACTTCTCGGTCGCGGTCATCAGGCCGATATTTCCCTCCTGAATCAGATCGAGGAAGTGCAGGCCCCGGTTGTGGTACTTCTTCGCGATGGAAATCACCAGACGCAAGTTTGCCTCGATCAACTGTCGGCGGCCCTGTTCGATCTCAAACTGTGCGGCTTCGATCTTTCGGTGGACCCGGCGGATCGTTCTCGCATCGGTCTTTGACTCTCTCGCGATCTCTCGTATGGCCGACCGGGTGGCCCGCACTTCCTTCCGGACGCTCGCACTGTTCTCCCTGGCCTGGAGGTCTTCCAGGTTTCTTTCCAGGCCGGACAGTTCCTCCCCCGTCGTGCGAACCTGGTCGACGAGGCGGGTACGCTCGATCTTGGACAGGTTCAAGCTGCGAAACTTCCGCGACAGCAGCACCGACTCCCGCCCCAGTTTCCACTTCAACCTGCGGAGTTCGGCCGCCTTCCCCCTCTTGGGCATCGCATCGACTCTGGCGCGGAGGCGGGACACCTGACGGTACTGCCGGGCGATCTCGGCGATGGCCTCCAGCCGATCACCGCAGCGCTCTTCGAGTTGGTCCGGCAGCTCCGTTTCCTGCCATACAAATGCCCGATGCACGATCTGGGGCTCGTCTTTGAGTCTCTTTCCGAACTCGATAATCTGTTCGATCACCATGGGGGCCCGTGACAGAGCGGTTAGGACATCGCGCCGTCCCCCCTCCATCCGTCGCCCGATCTGTTGCTCGCCGGCGCGGGTCAACAGCGGTACGGTGCCGCTGCGGTTGAGATACATCCGCACTGGATCGACAGCTCCGCCCGTGGCTTCCGGCGAGACTTCGAGCCGATCGTCCGGCGACTCTTCGTCTTCGAAAGACCCTGGTTCCCAGGGATTGCTGTCTCGAGGGTCTCGATCGATTCCGATCGGCGACAACTGTTCACTCTCGTCGTCGGGCCGATCGCCCTCGGCGATTTCCAGTAACTGTTCCATTTTCTTGATTAGTTGCCTTTCCAGAGGGAGTTCCGCATCTGAACCAAATGTATGCCTGTCGAGGCAGATTTCAAGCCTAGCTCGAAGAAATTACTCGAGAAAAAGACTTTACTGGGCGGGGCCGTGCATCGAGGCAGTCCAGATGCGATGGAACGGGAGGCCGTCGGAGCGGTGGCGACCAGGTAGGCGAGCAGTGTACGGATCTAGCGCAGGCGGCACGAAGAACGCTGCCGGTTCTAGAGACCTCCACCGACGTGGGGCTGGACGGAGCTGGGCCCTCCGCCCGTTGGGCCAAGGGGTACGGTTCGAATCACCCTTTCCTCATGGCCGGCCGCCACCCAAACGCTGTAAACTTGCGCGCGAGGAGAACCGATGATCCGAGACTTCAAGGCGGCGCTCCGTTCGCTCAGGAACCGGCCCGGATACACGGCAGTGATCGTGGCGACTCTGGCGATCGTTGTCGGTTGCAACACGGCGATATTCACCCTGCTCAACACCGTGTTGATCCGGCCACTCGCTTACAACGATCCGGATCGACTCGTGACGGTGTTCGAGAACAACCGCCCGCAGGGACTCGACCAGATGAGCGTTTCGGCGCCCACCTATCTAGACTGGCGGGAGCGATCGCGGTCGTTCGACGAGATGGCGGCCTACCGGTATCTCGGTCACACGCTGACGAAAGACGACAGCGATCCCGAACGCATCGTCACGCTTGAAGTCTCCCCGTCGCTGTTCCGCACGCTTGGCGTGAGCCCGTTTCTCGGCCGCGCTTTCGTCGACGAAGAAGAAACCGTCGGCAGCGCACCGGTCGCGATCCTGAGCTACGCCGCCTGGTCCAACCGGTTCGGAAGCGATCCCGGTGTGCTCGAATCGACGATTCGCCTCGACAGTCAGCCCTACACCGTCGTGGGCGTCATGCCCGCCGGTTTTGAGTTCCCCCCGGCCGATGCGGACGCGGAAGTCTGGATGCCGGTTCAGATGCTGCAGGATTTCCAGAGGCCGCGTGTCCACCGCATGTATGAGGTCATCGGCCATCTGGCGCCGGGTGCGACCCTCGAAGGGGGCCGTCGCGAGCTGAACGCGATCACGGCGGACATCGCTGCCGAAAACCCGGATTCCCACACAGGCTGGGGAGCGACATTGGTGCCTTCGCACGATCAGCTGGTGGGCGACGTCCGTACGATGCTCTGGATGCTGTTCGGAGCGGTCACCCTGGTTCTTCTGATCGGCTGCGTGAACGTGGCGAACCTGGTTCTGGCACGCTCTGCAGAGTCGAGTCGCGAATTTGCCATCCGCTCGGCCTTCGGCGCCCGTGGGTTGGCGTTGCTGCGCCTTTCGCTTGCGGAAGGGCTGCTCCTTGCTGTAGCGGGCGGCGCGGCTGGTCTGGGGGTCGCCTACTGGGGTGTCAACGGGTTGCGCCAGCTCATCCCGGCGAGTGTCCCCAGAGCAAATGCGATCGAGATCAACGTCGAGGTGCTGATCTTCACCGGATTCGTATCCCTAGTAGCTGGAATGATCTTTGGAGTCGTGCCGGCATTGCGAACGATGCGTCCGGATCTGATCGAAGTACTACAGGCGTCGGGCAGGGGAACGTCGATCAGCCGGGGGGTGCGGCGATTGAGCGACTTCATGGTCGCCGCTGAGGTGGCCCTGGCGGTCGTCCTGCTGGTGGGGGCCGGTCTGATGGTGGGCAGCCTCCTTCACCTGCTCGACACGAATCCGGGATTCCGGAAGAGCAACGTCGTGTCCGCGGTCGTGTCGCTTCCCCGGGCGCGGTATCCGGGACGTGAACAAATGCGACAGTTCTACGGCGACCTGGTGGGGCGTCTCGACGCGCTTCCCGACGTCGAATCAGCCGGAGCCGTTTCGGCACTTCCGATGAGCGCGGTCGGAACCGACTTCAATCTTCCGTTTACCCCGCCGGGCCAGGAGATTGCTTCACCCAGCGAGAGACCGCGCGCCGGAACCCGCATCGTTATCCCGGGTTACTTCCGGGCGATGGGCATCCCGCTCATCAGAGGCCGCGTTCTCGACGAGTTCGACGGAAGGGAAGACGCGCGCCGTGGCGGGCTGATAAACGAGACCATGGCCCGCCTCTACTTCCGGGAGGTCGAGCCCCTTGGTCAGGTTCTCGCCGTACCGATGATGGGCGATATCGAGATCGTCGGCATCGTCGGCGACGTCCGCCACGAAGGCCTGCAGGCCGAAGCCGGTCCCGAAATCTTTGTCCCGTTCAACGTGTTTCCCCAGCCCGAGATGCACGTTGTAGCCCACGCGACCGGCGATGCGAACAGCATGATCTCGACGATCCGCTCACAGATTCTACAGATCGACCCTCAGCAGCCGATCACCGAGTCTTCGAGTATCGAACGGTTGCTCTCGACATCGATCGCGCAGCCCCGTTTCAACATGGCGCTGCTGATCGGCCTGGCTTTCTGCGCCGTGGTGCTTGCCGCCGTGGGCATCTACGCCGTTGTTTCATACGCCGTGGCGAGACGGACGATGGAGATCGGGGTCCGGATGGCGCTTGGGTCGAGCCGGGACCAGACGCTCAAGCTCATCGTGGGTGAAGCCCTACGCGTTGTCGCGGTCGGCGCTGCTATCGGTCTGGCCGGGGCTTTTGGCCTGGTTCGCCTGATCCAGAGCCTGCTCTACGAGGTCCAGCCAACGGACCCACCGACCTATGTCTCGGCGGTCTTCGTGGTTGTCCTCGTTGGCCTGATGGCCGCGATCGTCCCCGCCGTCCGCGCGACACAGGTGGACCCGGTCGTCGCGCTGCGCGAGGAGTAAGGAATTCACCGCCCGCTTGGACGCGGGCTTCTCCAGGACCCCCTCCCCTCGATCTGTTTTGGATAAGGATGGTCCGAAATAGCATCTCGCTACGTGAGGTGGGCTCACACAGCCGGTGAGTCGCTCTTACCTCTTATGGAAGATTTTCTGTGGAAGCACTGCGAGATTGTGAGGCTCCAGCACGTATATTTATTGAAGGACTTACGGCAAGCGGCCGAGGACCTGGTTTCGACAAGGAGTTGAGTTTTGACAAAACTGTTTCGTTCCCAGACCGACAAGAAGATTGCCGGCATCTGCGGCGGAATCGCGGAGGCCTACGTGCTCGACTCGAATCTGGTTCGAGTCGCCCTGGTTTTCCTTGGACTCGCTACCGGAGGGATACCCTTCCTGATTGCTTATCTGGTCGGTTGGATCATCATCCCAATCGGTTCTCGACACGTCGAATGACACCCAAGCGACCGCGTCGCGTCCGTATCGGCATCTCGACCTGCCTGCTCGGAGACCGGGTCCGCTATGATGGGGGCCACAAGCGCGACACCTTCCTCGTCGACCGTTTTGGGAAATATGTCGAATGGGTGCCTGTCTGTCCCGAGGTAGAGGCGGGGATGTCGATACCCAGGGACTTCCTCCGACTGGTCGACGTCGGCGGGGAGGTTCGGATGGTCGCGCCGAACACGGGCCGGGACCACACGGCACAGATGCGGCGTTTTGCCCGGGCGCGCGTGCGGACGCTGTCGCAGGAAAGTCTGTCCGGGTACATCTTCAAGCGCAGTTCGCCGTCCTGCGGCGTCGAGCGGGTCAAGGTCTACAGAGACGGAATCCCAGGCGGAAGGGGCCGCGGCCTGTTCGCCTCGGCGTTGATCGAGGCGAGCCCCACCCTGCCGGTGGAAGAAGAGGGGCGGTTGAACGACCCCCGGCTGCGGGAGAACTTCGTGTCCCGCGTCTTCGCGCACCATCGCTGGCACGAGTTGGGTCGAAAAACCCGCAAGGCAATGATGGAATACCACGCCGCACACAAATTCGTGTTGATGTCGCACAGCCAGCAGGGCATGCGGCGGCTGGGTGCGATGCTGGGCGGGGCAAAGGAGTATCCCGGAACGCGGGAGCTGACGGACGCCTACTGGGCGGAGTTCTCCGAGATCATGAAGCGAACGCCCTCACGCCGCAATCACACGAACGTGCTGCAGCATATCGCCGGGTTCGTTTCCGACAGGATCGACGCCGAGGATCGTGCCGAACTGCAGCAGGCGATCGAGCACTACCGACTGGAGCTGACGCCCTTGATCGTCCCCGTGACCCTGTTGCGTCACTACGTGCGGCGGCTGCGGATCGGGTACCTGCAGGGCCAGGTCTATCTCGATCCGCACCCGGATGAACTGATGTTGTTGAACCAGCTGTGAGCCTCGTCAGGAAGATACTCGCGGGCATTCTTATCTTCACCGTGATCGGCTACGGCGGCGTCCTCGTCGTTGTCGTGTCTTCACCTGAACCGCCATCGGGTTCCCACGACGGGCTGCTCCCGTGCCCGGAAAGTCCGAACTGCGTGTCGAGTCGCGCCTCAGCCGACGATTCGACCCATTTCATCGAGCCTTTCCGATTCCAGGGACTTACCGAAGAGGCCTGGACGGCTTTGAAGTCGGGCGTGTCGTCGCTGCCGCGAAGCACGATCGTGGGCGAGTCTTCGGGTTACCTGCACTTCGAGGTAAGAACGTTCATTTTCCGATTTATCGATGATGTCGAGTTCCTGCTCGTTGCCGACGAACAGACCATCCACATGCGGTCTGCCTCGAGGCTGGGCTATGGTGACCTGGGGGTGAACCGAAAGCGTGTGGAAACGATCAGGCAGATGCTGGATCAGACCCGGACGTTCCGACGCCAACCGTGAAGACATTCGAATTCCGCAACGAGATCTGGATTCCACGAACATCGAACGAAATCTTTGGCTTCTTTTCCGACGCCGGCAATCTGGACTATCTGACCCCGGAGTGGCTGCACTTCCGAATCCTGACACCACGCCCGATCGCCATGGCGGAAGGCACGGAGATCGACTACTACCTGCGGCTTCGCGGGCTGCCTCTCCGCTGGCGGAGCCGGATAACAACGTGGGATCCCCCGAATCTCTTCGTCGACGAACAGGTCCGCGGTCCCTATAGAAGTTGGATCCATGAACACCACTTCCGACCGACCGACGGCGGCACCATGGTCGAAGATCACGTCCGTTACGCCGTCTGGGGAGGCGTCGTCGCAAATCGACTTCTGGTCGCACGCGACTTGGCGCGCATCTTTGCATACCGTAGCCGGCGGCTGGCCGAGCACTTCCCTCCAAATGACGACGCGGCTTCGACTCGACTTACGGCTGCTCACTCACAAGCCCTTGATTCCAGCAGGCAACGTGACTAGTATTCACACTTCATTCCAGAGGTTCGACCGTAGCCCATGCATCTGACGCCAAGAGAAATCGAGAAGCTGATGATCTTTACCGCCGGGGAAGTCGCACGCAAACGCCGCGGCCGCGGGCTGAAGCTCAACTACCCGGAGGCGGTGGCGCTGATCACGTCGGAAGTCCTGGAAGAGATCCGCAACGGGAAGACCGTTGCGGAGTTGATGGAGTTCGGAAGGACGATCCTGAAGGCCGATGAAGTGATGGAAGGCGTGCCCGAGATGATCCCCGAGATCCAGATCGAAGGAACGTTTCCGGACGGCACGAAGCTGGTTACGATTCACCACCCGATCACTTAGAGAATCCCCGATGATTCCAGGCGAATACCAACTCCGGGACGAAGCGATCGAGGCGAATGCGGGCCGGGATACCGTCCGGTTGGAGGTTTCCAACCTTGGCGACCGACCCGTCCAGGTTGGCTCCCACTGCCATTTCTTCGAGTCCAACCGGTGGCTCGCGTTCGATCGCGAGAGAGCCTACGGGATGCGCTTGAACATTCCCGCCGGAACTGCGGTTCGCTTCGAGCCGGGCGACACGCGGGAGGTCGATCTTGTTGCGCTGGCCGGCGACCGTGTCGTGCACGGGATCAACGGGTTGGTGAACGGCAAGCTGGATGATGCCGAGGTGAAGGCCCGTGCTCTTGCCGCTGCTGCTGCCTTCGAGAGGAAACCGGAATGAAGATCGACCGGTCCAGTTACGGGGAACATTTCGGACCCACCACGGGCGATCGGGTGCGGCTCGGGGATACCGACCTGTTCATCGAGGTCGAATCGGACCACAGCGTCTACGGTGAGGAGGTCAAGTTCGGCGGAGGCAAGGTCATCCGCGACGGCATGGGGCAATCCGCGTCAGCGTCCCGCGAAGCCGGCTCTCCCGACCTCGTGATCACCAACGCGCTCGTCATCGATCATACGGGTATCTTCAAAGCCGACATCGCCGTTCGCGACGGCAGGATCTCCGCAATCGGCAAGGCCGGGAACCCCGACATCATGGATGGCGTTACCGAAGGGATGGCGATCAGCGCATCCACGGAGATTCTCGCGGGCGAGGGACGCATCGTCACGGCCGGCGGTATCGACGCCCACATCCATTTCATATCGCCGAATCAGATTCCGGAGGCATTCTATTCCGGCGTCACGACCCTGATCGGCGGTGGCACCGGGCCCGCGACGGGGACGAACGCGACGACCTGCACGCCCGGCCCGTGGAACATCCGACGCATGTACGAGGCGTCTGAGGCATTCCCGCTGAATTTTGGCTTTCTCGGGAAGGGGAACTCTTCGCTGCCAGGAGCTCTGGAAGAACAGATCCGAGCCGGCGCTCTCGGCCTGAAGCTCCATGAAGACTGGGGAACGACGCCGGCGGCGATTGATCAATGTCTGACAGTCGCCGACCGGTTCGACGTCCAGGTCGCGATCCACACCGATACGCTCAACGAAGCCGGGTTTGTAGAGGACACGATCGCTGCGTTCAAGGGAAGAACGATCCACACCTACCACACCGAGGGCGCCGGGGGCGGCCATGCTCCCGACATCATCCGCCTCTGCGGCGAATCGAACGTCCTGCCCTCCTCGACCAATCCCACGATGCCCTTCACGCGGAACACGATGGACGAGCACCTGGACATGCTGATGGTGTGCCACCATCTGTCGGCATCCATCCCTGAAGACGTCGCGTTTGCCGACTCGCGGATTCGAGCCGAAACGATCGCGGCCGAGGACATCCTGCACGACATGGGTGCTTTCAGCATCATGGCCTCCGACTCCCAGGCCATGGGCCGGATCGGTGAAGTCATCTGCCGGACCTGGCAGACAGCCGACAAGATGAAGAAGCAGCGCGGACGTGTCGACGAAACCGGTGACAATGACAACGTCCGGGCCAAGCGCTACGTGTCGAAGTACACGATCAACCCGGCGATCGCACACGGCATTGCCGGAACGGTGGGATCGGTCGAGGTCGGGAAGATGGCGGACCTGGTTCTGTGGAAACCGGCCTTCTTCGGCGTGAAGCCGGAGGTCATCGTGAAGGGTGGGTTCATCGCGGGGGCTGCCATGGGTGATGGGAACGCGTCGATCCCCACGCCGCAGCCCTACGTCTACCGGCCGATGTTCGGCCATCATGGCCAGGCGCTCGATTCGACTTCCGTGCACTTTGTTTCGCAGGCCGGGGTGGAGACCAACGGGCTCGACGGACTGCGCCGCAGACTCGACCCCGTCCGCGGCTGCCGTACACTCGGCAAGAAAGATCTCAAGTGGAACGATGCGACACCCAATATCGAAGTCAACCCGGAGACCTACGAAGTGCGCGCCGACGGTGAGCTGCTGACCTGCGACCCGGCCGAAATACTTCCCCTGGCGCAACGTTACTTCCTTTTCTGACATGACGGTGGTCGAACACGTGGCACGGGAGTACGCGCTTCAGGGAGAGCCGTCCGGTTATCGGCGGACCACGATGACGCTCCCACTTGAAGAGCGTCAGAAGACACACGGTCGACGGCGGTCCGACGACGGGATCGAATTCGCGATCTCACTCGAGCCGGGCCTGACACTCGGGGACGGGGACTGTCTGCTTCTCGAAGACGAGCGGGTCGCTGTCGTCGTCCGGGAGGCCGCCGAAGCGGTGTATGTCGTCCGTCCGCGGTCCGCACGGGAGTGGGCGTATTTCGCGTACCAGATCGGCAACCGGCATCAGAAACTCATGATCAGCGAGAAGGAACTGGTGTGTTTGCAGGACCCGGCCGTCCGGAGCCTTTTCGAACAGTTGCATGTGGAGTACGTCGAGGACAGCAGACCCTTCACCCCGGCTACAGTAGCGGGCCATCATAGCCACTGAACGGAACGCACCGCGAAGTGTAAGTGCGCTCTATGAGCGCACAGAAGTCTCGAGTTTGAAGATGTGCGGTCATAGACCGCACCTACACCGTTCTGGAGAAAACGCCGTTGGACTCAACTCAATTCCTCCAGATCCTCCAGCTTAGCGACGGCCTTTTCCCGATAGGGGCGTTCGCGTTTTCCGACGGACTGGAGACAGCTGCCCAGCGTGATGAAGTCGTGGATGCGGACGATGTTCGTGTCTGGCTCGAACATTATGTCCGTGACGTTTTCGGAAATTCGGAAGGACCCGCGCTCGTACAATCCATGGCCGCTTTTCCGGAGGACTGGAAGCGGCTCGAGCGGCTGGACCGCGAACTGACCGCGCTGAGACCTTCATCAGAGACGCGTGCGAGCAGCCGATCGCTGGGCCTTCGTCTGTTGAAAACGTGCGTCGAGCTCCATCCCGGTCGGGGTCTGGAAGACCTGCTGGAGCGAATCGGGTCCGGGCAGTGCCATGGAAACGTGGCTCTCGTGCACGGCGCCGTGTTCCGCGCGTTGGGGTTCGACGAAAAGGAAGCGCTCCTCGCGTTTGCGTACTCCCGTCTGTCGGGAACTGCGTCGGCGGCATTGAGGCTTGCCCCGGTCGGGCAGCAGGAGATACAGGGGGTTCTCAGCAACGTTCTTGGGCGCGTCCCGGACGTCGTGGACCAGATCCTGCGAAACCCCTTGAGATGCATGACGTCGTTCGTTCCCGTGATGGACGTTGCCCAGATGGAACACCGACATCTCTACAGCCGCCTGTTCCGGTCTTGAGTTTGGGAGAGACACCCCCGTATGGATATCACCGTCCTCGTCAACCAGATCTTCTTCCCCTTCTGCATCATCACCATCATGTTCGCTCTCGGAACGACGCTCGAGGGCGCAGACTTCAAGCGGGTGGCGTTCAAGCCGAAGCCCGTGGTCCTGGGTCTCGTCGGGCAAATGATCCTGATGCCAGCGACGGCGTTCTTGTTTACCGTTTTCGTCCCGATGGACCCGGCGGTCGCGATCGGTCTGATCATTCTTTCGGCCTGCCCCGGTGGCGTGACGTCCAACGCGATCGTCTTCGTTGCCCGCGCCGACCTTGCCCTGTCGGTGACGCTGACAGCGCTGTCGAGCAGCCTCACGACCGTCACCGTTCCGTTGATCGTGTCTGCGGGCCTGCGGCTTCATGCCGGCGGCGGACAGGAATTCTCGATGCCGGTGCTGGACACGATGATCCGGCTGTTCCTGTTCACGATACTGCCCATGTCGATCGGAATGTCTTTCAAGCGGTGGGCTCCTGCCATCGAAGCCGCATGGCGCAAATCGCTGCGCCTGTTCACCCTGCTCGTGATGATCGCGATGGTCTCGGTGGGAACTTTCACGTCGGTGGATTTCCTGGCGAGCAACCTTTTCGGCATGGTTCTCGCGACGCTCGGACTCGTAGTCATGACGATGTCGTTAGGCTACCTGCTGGCCCGGATCTTCCGTCTGGACAAACAACAGGGAGTCACGATCTCGGTGGAAGTTGGGGTGCAAAACGTGGCAGTAGCGCTCGTCGTTGCCATGACGATCCTCGATCGCCGCGAACTGGCCGTGACGCCGGGGATCTACGGTGTAATCATGTATGTGGTAGTTACGATCTTCCTGGTGTCGATGCGGAGGAGAAAACGCCTATAACAGGCCACTACCAGTGTGTAGGGACCGCTCGCCTGCAACCGGAGAAACAATGCAATGAGAAAGCCCGTGCGTATCGGAATCGGAGGACCTGTTGGTTCGGGAAAAACCGCTCTTGTGGACTGTCTCTGCAAGAACATGCGCGACGACTACCGTCTAGGGGTCGTGACGAACGACATCTTCACCCGCGAAGACATGGAGTTCCTTGTCCGGAGTGAGGCTCTGCCGCCAGACCGGCTGATGGCGGTCGAGACCGGCGGTTGTCC
>CBDAOY010000005.1:0-911064 GCA_965198225.1 Terriglobia bacterium
CGAACAGATCCCTGTAGCCGAGCGTCTCAGACATGTAACGCGCCCGGTGCGATTCCTGGTCGTCGCGAGGTGACACGTCACGCCCATCTCCCTGACGACTTTGATCGTGTCGAAGATCTCCTCGTTGGGTTCGATCATTGTCCATGCTTCGAGAGCATCGTCCACAGTGCCACGCCACTTCCAACGGGAGAGAATCTCCTGGAACGCTTCGACGAAGTTCGATTGCCCGTCGATCGCCGGCTCTTCCGCGGCGAAAACGTCGCCCAGGAAACCGTCCAGATCGCTGGGAGAGCCCAGGAAGCTGGACCACCTGAGGGGGCGCGTTTCAGCGGGCTTCTGATCACGCCGTCGGCGTCGAACAGGACTGCTTCAATACCCACGGCTCACACGCGGTCCCACCAAGCGCCCAGCCTGCGAAAGGCCTCATTTTCGGACAAGCGCGAGGCTTCGGCAGAAATCTCGTCCGGAACCCCACTGCGGGAACGGCAGTTCCTGGGTGACGTGACGGCCGAAGCGGTGTGAACCTCCTGGATTCGGGCGAGCCGCCGCGGCGGGACTGTTTGGCCACCCTGACGAGCGGAGCCCAGACCCGGTTTGCTGTCGAAAGCTGGAGCGAACCCCTCGGAGACGGGTTAAGGCTGTTGGAGGGTGTGAGATGGCGAAACTTCAGGATCGGGTGTAGGTGCGCTCTATGAGCGCACCTCGTTTCGGCTTGAAGAATGTGCGGTGATAGACCGCACCTACACCTCCTCAGGAGATCTGCCCCCCCCCAATCTTTCCCATCGAAAGGTTGTCTTGGACAAGGATGATTCCGAACCGAATCGCACGCATGTCCGTCAAGATCTCAACCTGCATCTCGAATACCCAGCAGTAGTGGGTCGGCTTCTAAACCCTCGCTTCCCCGGGCGCCGACGTTTCGAACAGGGTTTCGACATCCTATGTAGTATAGCTTCCATTCTCGGCGACCCCGAGCAGGTTCCCGGCGGGGTCCTTGAACAGCGCAAACGTCACCACGCCGGCACAACTGTCCGGGGTAGGACCACGCTTCCGCCGTGCGCCTCGACCTTCGCGAGAACGGCATCGATATCGTCCACGCCCATATACAGAACTTTGTCCGGCGGGTCTTCGCGGATGCCTCCTCGAAGCCCGCCCGTGACGCAGACGAGATCGTTGAAGTCTGGTCTACGACCCCCCCGAATACGTTCTCGAAGAAGGATCGAAGGCGGGCTCCATCCGGGCCCGCTATCTCGAAGTAAACGATCGGGTTGCCCATTTCGATCTTACTGTTTGACGTACTTCGTCAGCCCACCCCCGGCGACCGGACGGGAATTTGGTCCTTCCGCGGCATACACGTTGCCCTCGGAATCGACCGCCACACCTTCGCCGGCGGCGCCGTGAGGCCCCGCATCCGTCTCATGCGGTGGGATGAAGGCCGTAACGCGGTCTTCGGTCGTGTTCCCGATCCGGACGCCCGTCTTCCAGTCGGGATGCCGTGTGGGTTCGACTCTGAATCGATCGCGTAAAGCGTGTCGTCCGCGTCGATGAACAACCCGCTCACGCGGCCGAACTGCTCGAACGAGTCGAGAAGATTCCCCTCCTGGTCGAATATCTGGATTCGATGGTTCCCGCGGTCGGCAACGAAGAGGCGTTCCTGGGAGTCGAACGCAAGCGCATGGGGGGTCCGGAACTCTCCCGGCGCCGTGCCGATCTGCCCCCACTCTTTGATGTACTCCCCGTCCTTCGTGAACTTGACGATGCGTCCCGTTGCGCCTTCGGGTGGATTGTCGTTCTGGCCGCTGTGTCCGTCCGAGACGAAAATGTCGCCGTTCGACGCAGTGATCACGTCACATGGCTGGTTGAGGGTGTCGGGCCCGCTACCGGCAACCCCGGCGCGTTCCCAACCTCATCAGCACCTCACCATCGGGACTGAACTTGATGACCTGGTGCCCCTTCGTTCCAGCCTCGTTGCCCTGGGAATCGGTTACCCAGACGTTTCCGTCGCTGTCCACGTGGAGCCCGTGGGGCAGCACGAATAGCCCGGCCCCAAAGCTCGTCAGAACTTCCCCGGTCGAACGATCGAACTTGAGGATCGGATCAACGTCCGAGGTGTCGCAGCCGCCGGCCAGCGCGTTGGCGCCGCATCGATCGTAGGCCCAGACGTGCCCGTCGGGGTCGATATCGACGCCTGCCGTCGACCCCCAGGTCCTGTCGTCGGGCAGGGGGCCCCACCCCTGGATACCGTTGGATTGGGATTGGGCAGGTCATTGATAGCCGGATCGGTGATGGCAGTCTCGACGTCGGCCGGCTCCGGCTCGACGACTTCGGGCAACGGTTCCACCCCGCATCCCGACAGCGCGATCATGGTGATGCCCGTAATAAGCGTGAGTTTGAAGCGACCGAACACTGGCATGGTAGCGCCTCCCTTGAAAAGTCCAGTTTTGGTTGCGAATGGCTCCGGTTGATCCCCAGATGCGAGAAGCTTGCGCTATCTGCTACTGATTGATCAACCACGCAAGTCGAGCGTGCCCCATCGTATACGCGTTCACTGGATCGTGGCGAGCAATAAGTGGGATGTGCCAGCTGATCGTGAGGTTGCGGTTATGCCATGGATCGACTCATACCCTGTGAAATTCAACCACCAGTTCGGGCCCTTCGCCGTAGCTCTCCCCGGCATATCCACCCCAACGATTGGTCACAGTGAAGCCGTGGTTCTGGATCAAGGAGACGAACTCATCGGGGTAGTAGCAGCGCATCGCGATTGGCAGAATCGTTTCCTCGACCAGCGCGTTCGCTTCGTAACGTGCGATAGATCAGTTCCACGTACAGGATCACCCTTTCGGGCTCGAGCCGCGGCCGCCTGTCGTGACAAGTCATCCGCCGCCCATCGACTGTCACCTCCCACTCCTGAGTCTCGTTCAAATCGCACCATTCCCGCTTCATTGCCTCGCGCGATCGATTCGGATTGAAGACGTTGAGAATACATGTGCCTCCGGGGGCCAGGTGCGGCGCCGACGGAACTGAACAGCCCGTCAACCTGAGTGTCGGTCTCGAGGTTCTGAAGGACGCGAAACGGGGCAATCACCAGATTGAACTGACGCCCCAGGTCGAAGTCTGCGATGTCTCCTGCTTGAATCGGGCTTGCTGGGCTGGGACGCCGCCTTTGCGAAGTTTTTCGCGGCAGATATCGAGCATAGCAGCGGAGGCGTCGATGCCATGGATATACCGGCAGAATCCAGTCAGCGGGAATGAGAACCCGGCCCGGTGCCGCACCCAAGCTCGAGGACTTCGGCGTCGGGTGAGGGAATGCGGGCCCGATAGAAGTCGACGTCCGCCGGACGGTCGGGGTTCACGTCGTAGTACTTTGCCGCTGACGCCCTGGGTGTCGTTCACCCCGATAATCCACCCGCCGTTGTCCTCGACCGTTTGGTCCGAGGTTTCTGGAGGTCGAAGATGACGAATGAGGGCGCGCGAAGCTCGTTCGCGAGATCCGGATAACGGTCACCTTCCTCCTCGTCGGGTTTCGATTCCCGAATTCCCCGGAGTGCGTATCCCAGCGTCGGAAAGCCGTTGACATAGGTCGCGAGCGTCCGATGAAAGTTGGTGAGCGGGTGTCCCCGGAACTGCATGATGCGGGCCGACTCGTCAAAGTAGTGGTCGACCCGGAAACGCCATCCGAGAGCCGTCTGGGAATCCGTGATGCGAGAATTCGTAGAGGTCGCCATCGCTGCGAGATTGCAGACCACGAAGCGCCCCCCGGGCTTGATGATGCGGTAAGAAGACATGATTGCAGCTTCGAGATTCTCGACATCCACCAGGCTGATGTAGCTGATGGCGCGTGCCTGGCAGCACGCGTTTCCGGCGGTTTAAAGTCCCGCTCGGCCGAGGCCACGGGTCGATATCCAACAAGTGGGGGTAATGCCTCACTGGGCCGAAGTGTAGACAGGTAGTGCAGATGCCTAAACGGGCACGAAAGCGAAAGCCGGATACGGCCAAGGCAAAGCTGGGAGCCAGCTACGGAAACTTTGGAGGGCAGGGCGCCCACCGCGAGGTGGGTCTGAAGGGCATGAGGAGAACCACCGGGTCGTAATCGACGGGAGCCCATCCCGAGGATGAACCGGTCGGCCAAAGATGGGGAATGGTCGAGCCCGCACTATTGGGGCGAAGGCGCATTGGTTCCACCCCATCGCACCAAGGGTGTGTGCGGGCGACACGGTGGGAGAAGAGACGCGAGTGACCCAGGGAGGCCTGGTATCGTCCGAGCGGAAGGTAAGGTCGAGATGATGTGGCACCCGCAGACGAAAGGGCGGCACCGAGAGCAAACATCGACCTAGAGCCCTGCGCGGTAGGTGCGGATATAAGCGAGAGCGAAATTCCGGCCGACGCGGTGTCAGGAATCGGATCGGGGAATAGTACTCAGGAACGAGACGGCAAACATAAGGTCTCGGATCGTTGCTTCGAGCAGCGGCGCTGGCGGGTCCAAAAGGCCCGTTGGAGGGGGAAGTCCCCGTACTCAGTCGTGAATGTGCGAGCGAATGGGAAACGCGGAGATATCGTGAACTTGGATAGTTTCCCTTAGCGAAAGACCCAAACGCGGTACGAACGAAGCCGCCACCTGCCGCCACACAGCGAATTCCGAACGAGGAGCAACTGAGGAAAGCGGCTTGCGGGGAAAACCGCACGAGCCGTTGATTGAGCGGACGGTGGAAGGGCCGATCGGCCCGACCACTTTCGACTCTACACTCAGGAACGAGACGGCAAACATAAGGTCTCGGATCGTTGCTCGAGCAGCGGCGCTGGCGGGTCCAAAAGGCCCGTTGGAGGGGGAAGTCCCCGTACTCAGTCGTGAATGTGCGAGCGATGGGAAACGCGGAGATATCGTGGAATTGGATAGTTCCCTTAGCGAAAGACCCAAACGCGGTACGAACGAAGCCGCCACCTGCCGAGTTATAACCGAATCTGGTGTTTGGGGCGGTTGAAAAAAAGCGGCGTATCTGGTTGATTTGTTGTTTACGAGACTTCAAAGCAACCAAAGGAGATACGCCACTATGAGCAAGAGTATCGTTATTGAACGGGAAGATCGAGAAGCGATTGCAGACCCGGTGACCGATCTGCTACGAGCCGGGGCTCAACAGCTGATCCAACGTGCTGTGGAAGCCGAATTGGCAGAACTGCTATCCCAGCACGGTGATCGACGAACCGAGACGGGCAACGCCGGGGTGGTGCGGAACGGTTACCTACCTGAACGCGAGCTGCAGACCGGCCTGGGCCCGGTAACGGTGCAAATTCCGAGGTCCGCGCCAAGACGGGCGAAGCGGTGACGTTCGGTCGGCTCTGGTACCACCCTACATTCGGAAGACGAAGTCGATGGAAGCAGCCGTGCCGTGGTTGTATTTGAAAGGCGTCTCGAGCGGCGAGATGGGTGACGCCCTAAGAGTTCTTGTCGGTCCGAAGGCGCAGGGCCTGTCAGCGAGCACGGTATCGCGCTTGAAACAGGTCTGGGCCCAGGAGTACCGCATCGGGTGCGACCAGCGTCTGGACGCCGACCGCTGGGTCTATGTCTGGGCCGACGGCATCTACAGTGGACTTCGGGCCGAACAAACCAAGCTGTGTGCGTTGGTCGTGATCGGCGTGAATGAACGCGGAGAGAAGCGTTTTCTGGCGATTGAAGACGGTGTGGCGGGAATCGACACAGAGTTGGCGCGAGGTGTTGTTGAAGCTGAAGTCGCGCGGGATGAATATTCCGGAATTGGCGATCGGTGACGGTGCGATGGGGTTCTGGGCCGCACTGGAGGAAATCTATCCTGAGACACGCCAACAACGCTGCTGGATGCACAAGACCATGAACGTGTTGAACTGCCTACCCAAGTCGGCCCAGGCGAAAGCGAAACAGGCCCTGCATGCGATCTGGAAGGCCGAGACAAAAGCAGACGCCGAGAAGGCATTCGATCTGTTCATTGAAACCTATGAGCCGAAGTACCCGAAGGCCACTGTCTGCCTGCAGAAAGACAGAGAAGAACTGCTGGCCTTTTACGATTTCCCGGCCAAGCACTGGCAGAGCATCCGGACGACCAACCCCATTGAGTCGACCTTTGCCACCATTCGCCACCGGACGAAGCGATCGAAGGGCTGTCTGACACGGGCTGGCATGCTGCACATGATGTTCAAACTGGGGCAGTGTGCCGAGAAGAACTGGCGACGATTACGAGGATTCGATGATCTTGCCAAGGTGATTACTGGAGTGAAATTCAACGATGGGATCGAAGTGGACAACCGTCGATCAGGCCGCCGCTTGAATCAATCTCCTAAACACCACTTTTGACAATAACTCCTCGCCACGAGACGCGAGAGTGACGGCATGACAGCCAGCGTCCCTAGCCTGATCCACCAGCGAGGTGAACAGCTCCCATGGCATCATGCCCATGAACTCGCGGTTTGAGCTAAAGCTCTCGTCGACCTGGAAACACATTACACATCTGAGATTGCATATTGACGAAGGCTCTATGAACAAGTGTGGGGGGAAGTCAGAGAGCTTTCTGAGCGCCGGATAGAGCTTGAATTTGTAGCGGTGTACTAGATAGTCCATCCATACGTTCTGTTCATGACGCTCGAGCCACTCAATCTCCTGTGGAGTCAGGACGAATCGAGGACGTTCCATGCGCATCATCGAATCGAACTTGACATCGGCTATATCTTCTTTTAGATCGTTGAGTAACTCTCGACTTTCGGCCGAGAGCCCACTGTTGTTCGCTGCCAACTCGACGTCAATCAGCCCAAGAACAGTATTGGCCAACTGTGTCAGGGATTCTGGCGTACCCTCGCCGACGAACCGTAGGAGCCCAGGCTCGCCGATGCCGGGTTGCGCTGAGTCTAGTCCTCTACGCCGCATTGGCTCGTACTTGTGGTGTGATACGGGGGGTACGGCCTTGAGGTGCGCCCGGCTATGGACAGAACTCCCGGAAGCGCTGGAGTGACGACAAAGATGTTAGGACCGCTGACCATGTTTGACGAACACCTATACGTTGAGTGAAAGTTGAAGTGTGATGACCTAGCGTTGTCGTCATTCTGCACAGCTAATTCGGAAGATGTCAACACGTGTGAGGCACTTGCGTTCCGGATTTGAGCTGCCTACGGTTCGGCAGGCGCGTTCACGAAATGTTCTCCAGGACGCTGCCTCGCAGGAGCCCAAAGGCCGCTGCCGTCGTCGGACCCCTTCCGGGTCGGCCACGGCCTCCTTAGCACGAGCTAAGCTTGCGATGTCCTGGACGGGGCATCCGGCTTTTGCGCGACTGCCAGTTTGCCGATAGTGCTTTTGGTGAGCGGTGTCCCGGCATGGCGGCACAGCCCAGCTTCCGGGTCGACCGAGAGACTATACAGCTTGTCCATTCCCCAAGCTTCGGCGTATTTCTCGTTCGCCCGGTGAACAGCGGTCCGACGATCAGCGCCTGAGTCAAAAGCTTCCGTCAGCCCCGCGATGTATCTTCCGACGCGTTCCCCAGCCCGACCGTCGCGAAATGGATCTAGTGGCCTGTAACAATGCTATCTTCTTCAACGCTGCAATCAGGTTGTCGAGATCCTCAAAGACTAGGTTCCCACGACCCCAGCCGTAGATTGGATGAAATCTCGTGCCGCTCAAGTCACAATGCAAACCTTGGCATCCGGCTATCACTGCCCCATGACAGCCGACGAGATTCCGATTCCGACTGCGAAATCCGCTGCTTGCGCAGCGTCCGAGGGCAAGCGGCCGACCGGGTCGTCGAACAGGATGCACCTCCCTGATTCGGCCGCGTGGCGGAGTCTCACGCGAATACTCGGAAGGTGTGCCAGGATAACCGGTTTTTTCGTCTTGACTAGGAGGCCGACGCCGGGATCTTCATCTAACCAGTCGTTGTCTCTTGTTAGCCGACTTTTGTCCGGGGTCCGAAGGTTGACACGGTTAAAAGCCATACATATGCTGCCGTTCGGCAAACCGTCTGACAACATCAAGATCGAGGTTCCTGAATGACTACTGGGCGTTCTCGCTCCGTTCCCAACTACCGAACCTTCCGCCTGTTCTTTGTTTCTATCAACTGCGTGATCTGGTTCCTCCTGCTCTGGGGCATTGGCTCCCTGGTTGCCTCGCAGCTTCCAGGTAGGGGGCCGCTGCCCTTACGGACTGCTTGGCTCTTTTTTCTGGTGGCTTTCTTTTTCCTGCCCTTTTTTAGCGCCCAGGGGACGTTCATAGGGTTTCTGCGACAACACCTGGAGGGAGCTTTCACCCTGCCATCTGGAAACGGGCAAGCTAACCCGCCATTCCCCTGGAGGTCCCAGCAGCCTATCCATCCCTGGCTCCTTGGCCTGGGCTACATCCTCTTCTTCGGGCTCCCGTCGGTCCTTCTAGCCGTTCTCTTTCTTCGCCTGGGATTCCCCACTGGAATGGGCCGAGGCACTTTGGCCCTTTCCTTGGGGGTGTGGGGTAGTGTGGTTGCCGGAGTTATTACCGTCAACTCAAGCGGCAGGCTTTTCTTTCACGAGATCGGCGTTCCTGTAGAACACCGGGTATGGCGGGGATCGGTCTTCTCCTATGTCTTCTGGCGTCATGGCATTCCCTGGGGAGTCAGTAACGGGATCATCAATGCCTTCCTGGCCGTTCCCTTCTTTCCCGGAAACCCCGGTGACGGGCAGGACATAGCCTCGCCACTGTCAATTAGCTTAGATATCTTCTTCACCTCCCTTATTCTTTGCTTCGTTGTGTCCCTCTCGGCTGCTCCCCACGCCCTGGTGGATACCCGACTGGGCTTAATCAGTGCTTCGGAGAGTGCGTATTCGCCAGCACGCAAGGGTTGGGTTGGCTGGTTCTTGTTGTTCAGTGTCGGTGTTGCACTAGGAACCATGGTGGGCCTGAAGGCCGTGGGCATTGAAGGCTTAGTGGTCCGGTGGTTCATTCCTTGGAAAGGGCTGGCGGCTGGAGCGATTGCAGGCATAGCTGCAACCATTAGTGCCTACTGGACCCTGGCTGGAGAAACAGCAGCCAAAGAGACAGAATCGGTTCAAAAGTCCTCTGCCAGAGCCACGGACTAAGAGGACACCACGCTCACCACACCTGGACCTCGACGGAGACATCGGCTGCGACTGGCGGTCGGGCGACGTCTGGTAACGCGGGCCGACGAGAGCCCGCGTGCACCCCTCGGCGTTACAATTACTCCAACACGGCGCCCTTCGACGCGGACGAGACCAGCTTTGCGTAGCGCGCCAGGGCCCCGGTCGTGTACTTCGGCGCGGGCTCGCTCCACTGCTCCAGGCGTGATCGAATCTCTTCTTCGGACAGATCCACGTCGATGCGCTTCCGGGCGGCGTCGATCGTAACGACGTCCCCGTCCTCCAGCGCCGCGATCGGACCTCCACGGGCGGCCTCGGGCGCAACGTGCCCGACCATCAGACCGTGAGTCGCGCCGGAGAACCGGCCGTCGGTGATCAGAGCGACCTGATCTCCGAGTCCCTCTCCGGACAGGGCTCCGGTGACGGCAAGCATCTCGCGCATTCCGGGTCCGCCTCTCGGACCCTCGTACCGAATCACGACAACGTCGCCGGCAACCACGCGCCCTTCCATGATCGCTCCAAACGCATCTTCCTCCTGCTCGAAGACGCGGGCCGGACCGGAATGAGAAGAGCGGCCGACACCGGCAGTTTTGACCACGGCCCCCTCTGGCGCCAGGTTTCCCTTCAGGATCACCAGGGTACCGGTCCCGTTGATCGGAGCGTCCAGCGATCGGACGATCGTTCCGTCCGGAGGGGCGACATCGGACAGGTTGTCACCGACGGATTGGCCGGTCACCGTGGACGGTTCCGGATTCACATGCCCGGCGTCCATCAAAACCTTCATCACGCTCGACACGCCCCCGACGCGATCCAGGTCGGCCATCACGAAGCGCCCTCCCGGACGCATGTCGACGATGTGCGGCACCCGTTCGGTGACGCGGTTGAAGTCTTCGATCTCCAGATCGACATCCGCCTCACGGGCGATGGCCAGCAGATGCAGGACCGCGTTGGTCGATCCGCCCGTGGCCACGACAACGGCGATGGCATTCTCGAATGCCTCCCGAGTCAAGACGCTGCGAGGAGTGATTTCCTCTCGAAGTGCATGCATGACCGCTCGGCCCGATTCGATGCACACGTCCACACGGCTTTCGGCGACGGCAGGTACCGAGGCGCTACCCGGTATCGACATCCCAAGCGCCTCGATTGCTGCAGCCATAGTGTTGGCCGTGTACATCCCCGCACACGAACCCGCCCCGGGACAGGCCAGACCCTCCAGTTTGCGGAGGGCGGCCGCAGTCAGCTTCCCTTTGGCGAAAGACCCAACCGCCTCGAAGACATCCTGGATCGTGACGTCGCGGCCGTCGATATGCCCGGGCATGATCGTGCCGCCGTAGAGAAAGACAGACGGCAGGTCCAGCCGGGCCAGCGCCATCAGCATACCTGGAAGGCTTTTGTCGCAGCCTGCGATCGCCACGAGCCCGTCGAATCGCTCGGCAAAGGCCACGATCTCGACCGAATCGGCGATGATCTCGCGGCTGACCAGCGAGCCCTTCATCCCTTCATGCCCCATCGAGATCGCGTCGCTGACGGCGATCGTGCCGAACTCGATCGGCGTCCCGCCCGCCTCCCGGATTCCCTGTTTGACCTTGTCGGCAAGCGTGTCCAGGTGGATGTTGCACGGTGTCACTTCGTTCCACGAACTGGCGACGCCGATCATCGGCCTTGCGAGGGCCTCGTCATCCAGGCCCATGGCACGAAACATCGCGCGATGAGGCGCTCGCGCGGGACCCTCGGTCACTTCGGCACTTCGGTGTTTGAGGTTTGCGCCTTCAGCCATCAATCTTCTCCTGTACGCGCTCCCGAACCTGCTGGAGCGTGAACAAACCGGGCATCGCACCCTGGTTCGTCAGCTCGTTCATCATTTCGAGGAGCGCCGAGTTGTAAGGCGTCGGGATTCGGGCCTGGGCACCCAACCGCACGATCTCGCCGTTGAAGTGGTCGACCTCGGTATCGGTGCGTCGCAGGACGACATCCTGCCAGGTCGAGGGATATGTCCGACGCGCGGGTGGAAGGTCCAATGCGTCGGCGTAGCCGTAACCTCCGCTCTCGAGCGTCTGGATGAACTCGGCAACGCCCGGTTCGCCCGGCCCCATCCTACTGCGGATACCCAGTTTCTCGATCACCGCCAGACCCTCCCTCATCGTCTCCGCAAGGAAGTGACGCAGCTGCTCGTCCGTGTAGGCCAACTGGAGCCATGTATCGATGAGCGCATACAAAGAATTGTTGAGGTTGAGGAGCATCTTCCCCCACTTGGGGGGCATCACATCTTGATCCAGCGTGACCCGGAAACCGGCACCCGTCAGCGCTTCGCCGACACGCTTGGTGACCTCATCCAGCCCGGAGGGAAACCTGCCGATCGCCAGGACATCGTTGCGGGTGTGTTCCACCGTGCCTGCCTCGACGTAGGTCACGCTGACCACAACCAGCCCGCCGTAGACATGTTCGAACTGTTCGGCGGCCCACTCTTCGTTCCGGACGCCGTTCTGAAAGCAAAACACCGGTGTCGCTGCAGGTGCCCCGTTCAGCTGCCCGAGGAGGTCGCGTGTGTGCTGGGATTTCGAGGTTATGAACAGGATGTCCTGATCGGTCCAGTCCAGTTGCGAAGCATCATCGGTCGCATCCAGCGTCGGATGGAGTTTGCCTTCGTTGGTCTTGAGCGTCAGGCCCTTGCTGCGGACCGCTTCCGCGTGGGGCGTTCGGGCGATGAGGACGACGGGATGTCCCTGGAGGGCCAGATACCCCCCGATGGCGCTTCCGATCGAGCCGGCTCCGGCCATGACGAACCGCATGCGCGTGAGAATAGCACGTGTAGGTGCGCTCTATGAGCGCACATCATCCGGTTGAGAACAATGTGCGGTCATAGACCGCACCTACAACCATTCTATAGCTCCAGCTCCCGGGTTCTCCGGTGAGCAAATCGTTTGCCCGGGTGTTTGGTCAGCCCAACCGTCTGGTAACAACGACCAGCGCTGTCCTCGGGTTTCCGCCGAGCAAAATCGTCTGCGGACGCGTGTGGCCCTACAGCTCCAGCGGCCGGCCCACCCCACGCTCCTTCGCCCGTTCATAGACCAGGCGCCCCAGGGCGACATCTTCCAGCCCGATGCCAAGCGACTTGAACAGAGTGATGTCTTCCGGGCTCTTCCGGCGGAGGCCTCCGGCGACAACGTCTTTCAGCTCGACCACCTCTTCCCAATGCCGACGACCGAGTTCGAAAACGGAGACGAACTCCCCGCACTCCTGGCGAGCCTGTTCGACCGAATCGACCACGATGCGGTCCGATCGCATGACGGCTGCGGAATCCAACTCCCTCCGGAGCACCATGTTGCCGCCTGCGGCGTTGACGTGAGTGCCGGTTTCGAGCCATTTGCCGAAAAGGACAGGATCGCGGCTGCCCGTGATCGTCGTAACGATAGTGCTGTCCCGCACCGCCTCCTCGGCGATCTCGGCCACCTTCAACTCGGCTTCGACTCGCGGGGCCATGTGATCGATGAAAGCCCGCGCGCGCGCGGCAGTGCGGTTGACGATCCAGACGCGCCGCAGCTTTCGGACCGAGGCAACGGCAAGTAGCTGACTCTCAGCCTGCCAGCCGGCTCCGAACAGTGTTATGACGTCGGCCTCCTCACGCGCGAGCAGGCGGGTCGCCAGACCGGTGGCGGCTCCAGTGCGGATCTGTCCCAGCGTATCCGCTTCCATGACTGCAAGAAGCTCGGTGCTGGAGGAGTCGAAGAGATAGAAGAGGAAGCGGACCTTCCCGGCGCCGGTCGTGTAGGCCTTGTAGCCGAAAAAGCCGGGAATCGCGCCGGCCAGCATGTGGAGGAGCACCCGATCGGTTCGAAGCCGTTGTCGGGCGTGGGAGGTCGCGCCTCCGAGGGCCTGTTGTCGAAACGCCTCGTCGAGGACTGCGATTGCATCGTCGATCGTCACGAGATCGGCGATTTCGTTCTCTCTCAGGTGGACTGGTTTCATTTTAGCCGGTGGACCCGACGGCCCGCACCATTTCTCGAAGGCCATCGGTCCCCGCCACTATCACGCGGTGAGCCAGGCCGGCGAATATTCCGGAGTCGACCACGCCGGACATGGACTTCAGCCGCTGCTCGAGAGATGCCGGTTCGCTCAGGGGCCCGTACCTCCAGTCGACGACGTGGTTCCCGTTATCGGACACGAAGGGCTCCCCGTCTAGCAACCGGAGCTCAGGCTCCCCGCCGATCTCCCGGAGCACGCCGGCGACGAGCGTCGCCGCGAGAGGAATCACCTCGACCGGGATCGGTGCGCGGGTGCCGAGCCGGTCGACCAGTTTGCTATCGTCCACGACGATGACAACCCTGCGCGACGCCGTGGCCACGATCTTCTCCCGGACCAGCGCGCCACCCAATCCCTTCACCAGATCCAACTCGGGCGACACCTCGTCGGCGCCATCGACCGTCACGTCCAGGACACCGTGCTGCTCGAAACCGACGATGGGAATTCCAACCTCTCTCGCCAGCAGATCCGATTGGTCCGAGGTCGCGATCGCGGAGATCTTCAGTCCCGCCCGCACGCGAGCGCCGAGTTCCACGATGAAATGCTTCACCGTCGATCCGGTACCCAGGCCGACCGCCATACCGTCGGCAACCTCGTCGACGGCCGCGACCGCCGCCTGGTGTTTGAGCGTGTCCGTCATCTAGTGGCCTGTGACCGGAGCTAGCGGTACCAGCGTTGCGGCGGAACGGCACCGGATTCTAGGAGTCGACGACGAGGTAATGCTCCTACATTGCGAGGAGGAGCGACAACGAAGACGGTGCCGTTCCGCCGCAACCCTCCGGGCCGATGGGGGTTGCCGCCGATCTCTTTGTCGTTCGTCGTCATGATGAAACCGCATCAACTCCTCCTCTCTCCTCGACCTCGGCTGGCAAGACCCATCGGCGATGGTGCCGATAGCTCCGGTCACAGGCCGCTCATACCGAGCAGGCTATGGATCTTCAGCAGATCGTCTTCTTCTTCGATCAGTATCTGGTGACGGCACTGCGGCATCATCTCCATCTCCAGATCGCGCTCCGAATCTGAAACAGCCACCGTCCGCTCGGGATCCGCCGCGGTCTTCTCGAAAAACTCCTCCGCGAGTCGGCGCTTCGATATCGGGCTGTCCGTGTCCGCTGAAACGTTGAGACGTACTTCGGGTCCTGGAATCAGGTCGTTGGCATGGATATTCAGCGGTTCCCACGAGAATTCGTTCTGGATTCGTCGGGCCACGTGGGAGAAACCCGAGGAAATAATGATCGACGGAATCCGCTCGGCGATCAATCGTCGAACGAGGTCGGGAACATGACGATTGAGCTCGATCTCGTCCAGCAGCGCCTCGATCTCGTCGACCCGTCGCCCACCCCACAGCGCGTAATCGCGCCTGCAGAATTCCTCGTACCCCATCTTGCCATCCAGCCACTGCTGGAGGAATCCGGCCGCCTGGTTCTCCCAGACACCCAGCCTCTCGTGAACGTGGCGCCAGGGGCTTTTGACCTTCGTGAGCGTCCCGTCGAGGTCAAAGATGACAGAATCTACGGACATGGTAGAAGTTGAAGGTAGTCGGTTGCCAGTTTGGCTACCCGATCGACAAGGGAGCCAATGTGAGGGGGACAGGGGCCTGGCCCTTTCCCCGGGTGTTGGCTACTGAGAACGTGGGAGAAAGCGCTGGCTACGGCTTGCCACGGTCTATCAGGTTCAGGAACTCGTTCCGCGTGTTCTGATTGTCTTTGAACGCGCCCAACATCGAGCTGGTCACCGCGACCGAATGCTGCTTTTCCACACCTCGCATGATCATACAGAGGTGCTGGGCTTCGATGACGACCGCAGCTCCACGGGGTTGAATCTTTTCGTTGATGGTCTCTGCGATCTGCATCGTCAGTCGCTCCTGCACCTGGAGTCGCCTGGCGTACATGTCCACCAGTCTCGGAACCTTGCTCAACCCGATCACTTTCCGATCCGGCAGGTACGCCACGTGGCACTTCCCGAAAAACGGCAGCAGATGATGCTCGCAAAGCGAGAACAACTCGATATCCTTGACGATCACCATCTCGTCGTAGGGAACCTCGTAGAGGGCGGAATTCAAGATCTCGTCTGCGTCCTGCTTGTAGCCGCTGGTAAGGTACTCCAGGGAGCGGCTGACCCGGTCCGGAGTCTCCCTCAGTCCGTCCCTGGACGGATCCTCTCCGATGGCCAGCAGTATTTCTGTGATAGCGTCGACCAAAACACGTCCCTCAGCGCCGTGACCAGGCGCCGAAATGAAAATGGCGACCCGTCGGGGTCGCCATACGGTAGTTCAGATCACATCCGTTTACGGGGCGGAATCGATGTGGAGCGACCCCTTATGGCATAGGAAACAATCGGCCTTCCTCTCCCCTTCCGCGAAGAACGGCTGCTCGTTGAGCACTTTCACCATCGCGGCCATCTTTCTGGCTACCAGCTTGTGTTCCATATCGTCCGAGGCGAAGTCGCCCTGAACATGACACTCCGCGCACTTGACACCCAACTGCCTTGCCCAGCTCTGCATCAACTGTCCGATTTCCCGGTCGGCCAGGTCTGTCAGCACCTGGATGTTCTTCAGCCTGGACGCCTGTTCGGCTCCGTCCGCCCGTGGCGTCGGGGCGATCACCGCAAGCACAAGGCACGCCGTGACTAAAATCCAGAACAATTGCTTTCTCATCCAGCCCTCCTATGAATGTATATCGGACTGGCAAGTCTAAGGGAGCACACCACCGGAATCAAGTGATGTTCAGGCGTCCTTTTCGGGACCTGCCTGTGTGTCTTAGATTGAGCTGCCTGTGTGTTTCGACGTCCCGGTTCCCGCAATGTCACTGGCCCGCCAGCTCTTCGTAAGCCCGCCGGATGTTCTCGCCGACCGAATAGCTGAAGTACGGGAAATAGGGCTCATACTCATCAAGGCTCACCGCCTGCGTGATTTCCTCGATTCCCACCCCGGCAGCGACTGCCTCACGGACCCGTTCGGTCAGGTCACCGAGGTAACTGACGAGGATGTCGACGCGAGCACGCGCATCATCGATCCAGCCATGACCCGGCACGGCATGCTCCCATTCCATGTCGCGGAGTTTCGCCAGGGTCGGTCCCCACGCCGAAGGCACCGCATCCCGCGGTCTCATGAACGGCTGACCCGGCGTAAGCAGGTCCCCGAACACGAGGGTTCCTTCCTCGGGCAGGAAGATCACGATGTCCCCCTGGGTGTGTCCGTGACCGGGGTGCAGCAATTCGATTGGCTGGCTAGAGATGTCGAGCGAATAGGAATCCTCGAACACCTCATCGGGGGGCACGACCCGCACGGCCTGTAGTTCCTGGAGATACGCAGAGTCGAGATCGATCTGCAGGGCCAACTGGTCCAGCTGCTCACTCGGTGGGTTTCCTTGAGCGCGTGCTTCGGCCAGAACCAGGCGGGCCTGCTCGAGCTGGTCGGGCAGTAGCTCACGCTGCAGATCCAGGTTCGACACAACCCTCTGCCGGAGCTCCCGCAAGGTGTTGATGTGTCCGACAATCTTCGCTCGTCCTTCGAACACCTGGTTGCCGAGCGTGTGATCCTGGTGCCAGTGGGTATTGATCAGGTAGCGGATCGGCAGGTCGGTAATCTGTCCAACGATGCGGATGACCTCCTCGTCGAAGGACGGCCGCTGGTGCGTGTCGACGACGGCGACGGCATCGTCACCGACGATCACAGCCGTGTTGGTCGGTATCCCCGAAAGCGGCTTTCCGCGCACCGCAAAGACGCTCTCGCTCGCACGTACGACGTCGAAGTGTTCCGATACCGGCACGGCGTTGGTCCTAAAACGTTGCGACGGACGTGCGACTCGGGGTGTGAGGAGCAGCGCTGAAGCCGACCATCCTACAGTTGTCAGGAATTCACGGCGTTTCATGCTTTCTCCCTGTAGTTTATCATTTGCCGGCGCCGGGTCGGACGGCCCTGCCTTTTCAATCGTGAAGCCGTTGTGCTATTAAACCGACATGCCGATCTATGAATACAGTTGTGACAAATGCGGCAATGTTGTCGAACGCATTCAGAAATTCTCCGATCCTTTGCTGACCGAGCATGAAGGCTGCGGCGGAACGTTGACCAAGCTCATCTCACGATCCGCGTTCCATCTGAAGGGGGACGGCTGGTACGTGACCGATTACGCGCGTAAAGACAAGGACGCCGCCGACAAAGACGACAAGAAGGAAGCTACCGAGACGGTCGCTACCGAGTCGGAAGGGGTTACCGACAGCTCGGCGGGCGAGAAGACCTCGAAAGACACGGCTCCCTCGAGCGACAAATCCGAGTCGAAGAAGGAATCTTCCTCCAAGACGAGTGACACCAAACCGGCCGGTGGAACCTAGTGTCCGGTCCCACGTATCACGATGCTATCGGGGCGAGCGCAACGGCGCCGGATTCTAGGAGAGACGACCGAGGAAATGCTTATTCATTGTGAGGAAGGAACGACAACGAAGACGGTGCCGTTCCGCCGCCACCCTCCGGGCCGATGGGTATTGCGGGCGATCTCGTGTTGCTCGTGGCTCACGACAAGAGAACATCTTCTCGCGCCTCGACCTCGCCCGCAATACCCATCGGCGATGGTATCGTGATACGTGGGACAGGACACTACTGTGCGATACCGGCGTCGAGACCAGATAATAGGAGAGCTCGAGGCGACCTATCCCGACGCACACTGCGCCCTCGATTTCGCCAACCCACTGCAGCTTCTGATCGCAACCATCCTGTCGGCTCAGAGCACAGACAAGATGGTCAACCAGGTCACTCCCGCCCTCTTCAAGAAATACAAGACCGCACGGGCGTTCGCGCGGTCCGAACCGTCTGAACTGGAGGAGATGGTTCACTCCACCGGATTCTTCAGAAACAAGGCCAGGCACATCCGGGAGGCATGCCGCATCATCGACCGTAAACATCGGGGAAGAGTACCCGACGATATGGATCAGCTACTGGAACTGCCCGGGGTCGCGCGGAAGACCGCCAACGTCGTCATGGGTGTGGCGTTCGGCAAGGCGGAAGGCGTTGTCGTCGACACGCATGTCGGGCGGATTTCGCGTCGCCTTCGTTTTACAAGCGAGTCCCGACCAGAGAAGATCGAACAGGACTTGATGAAGAAACTACCCCGGCGGAAATGGATTCAGTTCAGCCACCTTCTGATCTACCACGGCCGCGGACCATGCAAGGCCCGGCGACCCGACTGCGTCAACTGTAGCGTGGAACATCTGTGTGAGTCGGAGGATAAGAGGGTTCAGTGAGAACCACGGAGGCACAGAGGCACGGAGTCTTTTCCTCTTGAATTCCTGACATGCTAAACCGCGCGCACGAGTAATGACGGAAGAACTGGACAGAGTCACGAAAGAACTGGAACTGTATGAGCATCCGTTCTTTGAGTTCTTCGCCTCGGAACATCCCGACGGAGTCGAGGTCTCCATAAGGTCGAAAGTTCCGGATGTCCTAGCGCCGGAGTTCCACCTTACGCTGACGCAGCGGGAAATCGAACATCCGCAGTTCCGGTGGAGCTTTCAAGGGCTTCTCTACGGGTGCCTTCACGATTACGTGGTAGAGCTCTTTACGAAGAGCCCGGAAACGAGACAATAAGTGTAGGCGCGCTCTATGAGCGCACAAATGCCCGCGGGACCGCAAGTTGTGCGGTCATAGACCGCACCTACACGTGAAAAGCCCCGCCAACCGATTCTCCAACAAATGACATTCGTTCACAGCTTGTATGAGCGCACATCCCTCGACCCGGAACAATGTGCGGTCACAGACCGCACCTACACGACTTTGACGAGCCGCTGATTGCGATCCGCTTTACGGAGGAGCCTCTCACGTCGCGCTTCCAGACGGGCGGCCCGGCGTTCCAGCCTCTTGATCCCGGCCACTCGAATCAGAGCGTCATCCAGCACTTTGGATGCGGACGCCAGATCCCGCGCTCGCCGCTCGTAGAAGATCGATGCCCCTTCATAGCCGATCAAGCTGAATTCGGGATGTGCCATCAGCTGTTCGCACACTTCGACGGACTTTTCATGAGCGCCCTTTCTCCGGTACAGAACCGACAGCCGCTCGAGCGCCCGCAGCCGAATCAGCGGCGGCAGCGGCGAAGTCAGCGCCAGCTCATAGCATTCAACGCTCCTGTCGCGCTCCTTGACAGTGTCGAAAACCCGCCCGAGCGAATACACGTCGAGCGGATCATCCAGCGGGGCAGGCTCGGTCACCACCCTGTCGCAGGCATGAATCGCGAGGGCGGCGAGCGACAGGATGTCGTAGATGTTGTGCGAGAACACGCTTTTGAGGGGCGTCGGATCGCGATGCAGCAGGTACTCGAAATAGGCCCTGGGAATCATCGAACCGTGAATATCCGGCCCGCGCATGAACCGCAGCAGCTTCTGTTCCAGTGCGGTGAGTCTGCAGCTACCGTGACCGTTGCGCCAGAGGCGCCTCGCCGTGAAAAGGAGGTCGAAATGCGCCATGTGGCTGAACGGTTTATCCAGCCGCGAGAGGATGCACCGATTCTCGACGAGCGGTAGATCGAACGACTGACCGTTATAGGTCACGATGATGTCGAAGTCGGCCAGCAACTCTCCCAATGCCAGCAACATCGACGGTTCCTCGTCGAAATCCCGGATGAAGTACTGCACCACGTGAAACTCGTCATCGCGGAAGAACCCCAATCCGATCAAGAACGGGCACATTCCCGCACCACCCGAAACACCGGTCGTTTCGGTGTCGAGGAACACGATCCGATCCCGCTCGATGGCAGAGTGGGTGCAACGGGCCAGATCGAGAAGTGTGGAAAGCTCTTCCGGGGAGAGCCTTCCGATCTGGACCTTGCCATGAAAGTGGTCTTCCCCGTAGACGTTGCGGATGACGTAGTGACTTCCACCCGCCGTCTCCTCGACTTCGCCGTCAGGGAGTGATCCACCGGGCATGCCAGAGATCCGGCGATCCGGCGAATCGGCGGGAGAGAGTCTCAGGAAGCGCAGTTGGTCGGAAAAGGAGAACTGCCCTCTCGGCGCCTTTCCCCGGAGTTGATCCAGCGCTTTACGAAAGTCAGGCATTGGATGTGATCGCGGCGAGAATCTCCAGCGCCGGCTCTTTCGCGCTCGGTGTGGGCCCCACGCAGGAAGGACATCCTTCATCGCAGGCGCAGGACTCGATGAGTTGTCTCGTCTCGGAGAGCACCCGATCGGCGATTTCGTAGAGCGGCCGGCTGAGCCCGATCCCCCCCGGATAGTTGTCGTAGATGAAAATGGTCGGCTCGTATTCGCCATCGTCCCCCGCTCCCCATTTCGCGGGAAGCGGGCTCGGGGAACCATCCGATCGACGCACTCCGTCCTGTGGACCCGTCTGCACTGATGATCCCAGGTCCCTCCGGTCACACATCAGGAACACCGCCGCGATCTGCGCGAGCGCGTAGCCGAGCCCGTAAACTCCATCCAGGCGAACCGAGTGAGAAAACGGAAGCTCGGAAAAAACATCGCGCGGGATTCGCAACCAGTAGGATGTCGTGTGCATCTCCTGGGTGGGCATGTTCAAGTCTCCCGACCCAACGTTTTCCATGGTCATGAACTTCAGCTTCTTGAAACCCACAACCTGATGCGCCACGTGGACTTCTCCGTGCTGGTGGGTCGTCTTGGCTTCATCCGTGTCCAGCACCCGCACGTTGGTGTAAGTGATCGCGTCGGTGAAATATTCCGAATCGACCGACTTCACATAGGCGCGTCTTTCGGCGATATCCAACTGTTGCACGTAATACTGCCGGCCCTGGTGGAGGTAAATCGCCTTCTCGTGCAGCGTCGTGAACGCGCTCGAGTAGTCGACCTCGCCGATGATCCGCGCTTCCTCAGTCGTTTCCACCACGAGGAAATTGTCCGAGCTGATGCTTCGCAGCGAAATGGCGTCGGCCGGATAGGCTTCGCTGGTCCAGTGCCACCTCTCGCCCGCTTGATGAATGAACCCGCGCTCGGACAGGTACTCGAGAATCTCGGACACGTCATGGCCACCGAACAACTCGTGGACCTCGAACGGCAGTTCGAACGTCGCGCACTGGAGGTGGCTGATCAGGATATGGATGTTTTCCGGGTTGATGAGGCCGGTTTCGGGCGATTGCGCCAGGAAGTACTCGGGATGGTTGACGATGTATTGATCCAGCGGGGCGCTGGAAGCCACCATGATGCCCACGGCGCTGCCGCTTCGACGCCCGGCGCGGCCGATGCGCTGCCAGGTCGAAGCCACCGTTCCGGGATACCCGGCCAGAATCGCGACGTCGAGGCTGCCGATGTCGATACCCAGTTCCAGAGCATTTGTCGACACCACGCCCAGAAGATCGCCCTCCCGCAGACCGCGTTCGATCCGGCGCCGCTCGTTCGGCAGGTAGCCCCCACGGTAGCCCACGACGATGTCTTCCTTCCCCACACCCTGGCGCAGGTCTTCTTTCAGGTATCGAACCAGGATCTCGGTAATCAGGCGACTGTTGGCAAAGACGATGGATCCTAGCTTCCCCCGCAGGAAGCCGGAGGCGATGTGACGGGTCTCCTGAACGTAAGAACGCCGGATGCCCAACTGCCGGTTCACGACCGGAGGGTTGTAGAAGAACAGGTGCTTTTCACCCTCGGGAGCGCCGCTATCCGCGATGAGCTCGAACTGCTTTCCCGTCAACTTCTCGGCCAGTTGCAGCGGGTTGGCGATCGTCGCGGACGTGCAGATGAACCGGGGCGCACTGCCGTAGAAACGGCAGATTCGCTCCAGACGCCGGAAGAGGTTTGCCAGGTGGCTCCCGAAGACGCCGCGGTAAGTGTGCAACTCGTCGACGACCACGTACCTCAGGTTCTCGAAGATCCGCGTCCACTTGGTGTGGTGGGGCAGAATCCCCTTGTGCAGCATGTCCGGGTTCGTCAGGACGATGTGCGCGCGCGCCCGAATCGCCGAGCGGGCATCCTGGGGTGTGTCCCCATCATAGGAATGAATACGAATGCCGGAATCCAGCGCGTCGGTCCATTTCAGGAGGTCATCCATCTGGTCGTAGGTAAGCGCCTTGGTTGGGTACAGGTACAGGGCTCGCGCGTCGGGGTCGTCGATGATTCTCTCGAGGACGGGCAGGTTGTAACACAGCGTTTTCCCCGAGGCGGTCGGCGTCACGACGACGGTGTTCGCTCCGGCGCGAACGTGCTCGTAGCATTCCCGCTGGTGGGAATAGAGCCGCCGGACCCCTCGGCCTTCCAGAACCCGGACGATCGCCGGCGGAAGCGAGGAGGGGAGGTCCACGAGTTGAGCTTCGCGTGCCGGAACGTGGTGGTAGCCCGTCACGCAGTCGCTGCCTCGCAGTTCCATCATGATGTCTCCGCGATCTGGAGGCCGGGGCAGCGAGGGGTCCTTCAGACGCACCTGCAACTCGGGACGCATACCTGCCAGAATCGCCCCGAATCAGGCCAAATCAGGTCCCACGTACGCCACGGATTACCCGGATGCGAAAACCACGGATTACACAGAAGAATTCAGCCACGGATTGAACGGATTTAGCGGATTACGAATGGTCTTTGGGAGCGCAGACCACAGGTGTTGTTCTATCCGTGTAATCTGTGTAATCCGTGGCCTGGTTTTCGCAGGAACAGGGGTCTGACCCAAAACACATGTAGTTTGTCGCAGACCGCGAATCGCCGTATGATGGACATTCATCAGGAGGCATAAGATGAAGAAACCGCTGACAGTTATGGCACTGGTGACGCTGGCCTTTGCGGCGGGTTCCGTCTACTCCCAACAACCCGGGTTGGATGCCTATCTCGAAGCGGCGGAGATCAGCGAGATGGACTGGAGGCTGCACCTGGTCGACGAACAGCTTCTCGAAGCGCTCCGCGAGGGAGGAATCAACTACCATTCCCGGGCACGGTATACACTCGACAAGAAGATTCACATGGACTTCGTGGTCCCCGCCCGCGACTTGGATGGGTTCCCGGAAGCAGAACGGCAGAATCGTCTTCTACGGGTCGTGAATCTGTCGGGTACCCTGTTGGTTAACAGTCTTCCGGAGTTCCGGAGGGATCGAGATCTCTCCGTGGCGTTCGTTTCCAGCGGCAACCCGGACAGAGTCTACGCCGCCTACCGGGACGGTGAGTTGACGTTTCCGGCAAACTGACCTCAGGCGATCTGATTGACTACCGCTCCAACGCTCGCGAAGCGGGCACACAGCAGGAGATGAACTTCGATGAAAGTCCGGCTTAACTACGACAGTCCCCAGAAAGTGAAAACCGATCTTCTGGTGGTCATTCTCGACAAGGAAACCAAGTTGCACGATCTCGGTCGATCTCCGCTGGCGCAGACTGTCGAGAGTGCCAGGAGGGCGTTTCGCTCCCGACGGCTTCGAAAAGAGCAACTGACGACGCTCAGCCCCCGTAGCGCGGCACAAAGCCTGGTGGTCTACTCGACGTCGCTCGATCCGGCGTTCAACGTCTGGGAGAACGTCAAGATCTACGTCAGCCGCTCGATCCGGCTTGCCCGGGATCTGGGTCTTCGACGAGTTTCTGTGGTGCTCAACACGGATCAGGCTGTGTCTTTCGTCGGCAAGGCTGTGGAGGGGGCGCTGCTGGGTTCATATACGTTCGACCGCTACAAGAAGGACAGCGAAGAGCAGCGAAAGCGCCTCGACAGGATGGCGGTGGACGTCATCGGTATGAAGGCGCACGACGAACAGAATCGGTTCTATCTCAACCGCTACAAGACTGTCTCGGAGGCCGTCAACTTCGCGCGCGACCTCATCAACGAGCCGGGGTCGGTCGTCACGCCGCAGAGTCTGGCGGAAGAAGCGAAGCAGATTGCTGCTGAAGGCGGTCTGGACGTCAAGGTCTGGGACGAAAAACAACTCGCCAAGGAAGGCTTCACCGGTCTCATTTCCGTCGGAAAAGGGAGCATCCACAAGCCCCGCTTGATCCGGCTGCGCTACACTGCCTCGGGATCGGACAAGTGTCTAGCGCTGGTCGGCAAGGGTGTCACGTTCGACACCGGGGGCATATCGCTCAAGCCCGCTGACAAGATGTGGGAGATGAAGGCGGACATGTCCGGTAGTGCGGCGGTGCTGGCAGCGATGAAAGCGATCGCCCAACTGAAGCCGGCGGTGAACGTGGTCGGTATCGTTCCGACGGCGGAAAACTCCCCGGACGCGGAAGCGCAGCGACCGGGTGACATCTTCGTCGCGCGCAACGGCAAGTCGGTCATGGTCGACAACACCGACGCGGAAGGCCGCTTGATCCTGATCGACGGGCTGTTTCAGGCCGGGGTAGAGGGGGCGACCCACATCGTGGACATCGCGACTTTGACCGGTGCCTGCGTCCGTGCGCTCGGATCCAGCATCGCCGGAATAATGGGAAATTCTCCCGAGTTGATCCGGTCCGTGATCGCTTCGGGCCAGAACCATGGCGAGGAGTTCTGGCAGTTGCCCCTGCCTGACGAGTACAAGGCATTGTTGAAGACTCCCCACGCCGACCTCAACAACATCGGCGGTTCGCTCGCCGGGGCGACCACGGCGGGACTATTCCTCCAGGAATTCGTGCCGGAAAGGACCGCGTGGGCTCATCTGGACATCGCGGGCCCGGCGTTCCAAGACAAGGCCTGGAAATACTATGAGGCCGGCGGCGTCGGTTTCGGGGCCAAGACGTTCATCGATCTGGCCGAACGGTTCAACGACTACTTTGAGCAGATTGATGCGTGAAGAGTATTCAGAACGACTGGACCGCTACCAGTTTCAGATGGGTTCGACCCGCGGAGGTCTCGCTACCGCGCTGGACATCCTGACCGACGCCCTGGCCCTGGTCGGGCAGCACGGCCTGTATTGCCGGAGTGCCCGACAGCCGGAACAGCCGGCGATGGATGTCCGGCTGATCATGGATCAGATCGAAGAATCGAAAGGTTTGATCTTGACCGCGATGGAGGAACTGAAGGGGAATTCAGGACCGAGAAGTTGAGGCTTGGCACGCGTCCGGCGCAGCGTGCCGGCACGGGCCAAGAGAAAACCAGCCACGGATTGCACGGATTTAACGGATACAGCGGGGTCTTTCGGACAGCAATCCACGGGTTATTCCTATCCGTGTAATCTGTGTAATCCGTGGCTGGTTTCCCGGGGACGCAGTGGTCTAACCCAAACAGATGTCCGGGCGTTTCTCGCAAACCTTAAATCGCCTGTGTGGAATTCCCTCAGAGATCCTCGGGACCGCAGATCTCGCCCTTGATTGCGGTGGCGGCGACGACGTACGGGTTCGCCAGATACGCGTCGCCCTCGCCCATCCTGCCGGGCATGTTGCGGTTCGTGGCTGAAATCGCAACCTGTCCCTTCTGCGGTCCACCGGGCCCGGCGTTGATGCAGGCCCCGCAACCGGGTTCGGTGATCATCGTGACTCCCGCCGCCATCAGCGTGTCGTGAACGCCGTTTCCGGCCGCCTCATCACGAACCCGCTCGGACCCGTACTGGATAAAAGTGGGTATCGTCACTCTACGACCGTTGAGGATTTCCGCATACATCCGGATCGAAGTCAGATCGCCGGCCGTGCAGGACCCGGCGTAGGCCAGGTCGACCGGCCTGCCACGAACCTCGTCGAGAGGTACGCCGTTGCCCGGGTGCCCGGGCGACGCCACCAACGTCTGGACCTCGCCCAGGTCGAGTTCGATTTCCCGATCGACTTCCGATCCGGCGTCCGGATACACCAGACCGCTCTCGACATCCTCGCGCGCTATCCCACGGCGTTCGACCAGGTACCGAATCATTGGCTCGGTGGGTTCCATGATCGCGGTCAGGGCGTTGCACTCGACGGCCATGTTCGACAGCACGGCCTGTTCTTCCAACTCGAGCGTCGACAGTCCCGGGCCGACGAATTCCATGACCTTCCCGGTGAAGGTCCCTTCCTGCTTCCCCTGGCGCGCCAGGCGGAGCATCACGTCTTTAGCGGTGCAAGATGGCGCCAGTGAACCCGACAACCGCACCCGGACGGTTTGGGGTACCCGGCCGGCCACTTCATTGTGCTCCCAGATCGTGGCGATCTCGGTGTTGCCGACGCCGTAGGCCAAGCAGTTCAGGGCTCCCGCCGAACATGTGTGGGAGTCGGTGCCCAGGACCACCTGGCCGGGAAGGGCGATTTCCTCGCGGATCACAGTGTGGCAAATCCCGTCGCTTCCGCCCGCGGCATTGGCGTGAAAGTGGATGCCGGCCTCTTCCGCAAACCGGCGTTGACCCTCGCGCATGTCGCGGATTCCTGCCAGGGCTTCATCCGTGATGCCCGGAAGGCTCGGCGCAAGCGTCAGGTGATCGGGGAAGGTGTGGATCGACGCCGGGTCCTTCACCCGCGGGGCGCGCCCGAGGGCGGAACGGAGCATTGCGGCACTGGGCGCCGTCGTGTAGTCGTGGGAAAAGCCCGCATCGACCCGGATGAAGCCAGCATCCCCGGGCTTGACGGCTCCGTTGGCGGCATTCATATGATCAGTTAGGATTTTTTCCGCAATGGTCATGTTCCGGGCAGCAGTCGAAATCGGTTGATCAACTTCTTCTCCCGCCGCTCGGGCCTCCATGAACCGGAAGAGCCCTCCGCGCCGGACGATTCGTCGAGTCAGATGGTCAAAGCCGCTGGTCAAATCATCCACCGAAACTCGTTCCTTGGCCACAAGTCGTTGAGCCAGTGAGAGATCACTCACAGGAAACATCCCGTTGTTAACCAGGTTCTGCCGATGGATCGGAGCGATGCTCGGGGCAAAAACGATGCCGATGCCGGCATAGAGGAGGGCCAGAGCAGCGACCTCCCTGGAAGATCCTTCACCCCAGCCGTCTCCAGCCAGGATCATCCCGAATCCGCCGTTGCGGATGTCGCCAGGCTCGATCATGCCTCCCCCGCCAAGCGAGCGGAGCACGAGCGTGCCGAGCCGGTCATCATAGTAATAGCAATCGGGATTGGCCTTAATGATGGCGTCGGTCGAGACGTGGCTGTAGAGTTCCGACACGGGAACCGGGTCCAGGGTCTCTCCGGCGAACTGTCGGCCCAAAGGGCCTGTTTCTGCAGTCAGGTACAGCGGTCGGCCGTCGAGCTGAATCGCCTTAACTAACTGATTATTATCGAGATAAATACTAACGTGGCCTACTCTTGGTGCCATGTGTTCTCCCATGATGGATAAGCCGGTAATTGTAACATCCGCACCACACCCGCGAGTCCTGCCCAGGGCCGACAGAGCCTAGCAGCCCGTGGCAGAACTCTGCAGGGTCGCGCGCAGGGGTCTTCGGGTTGCAGGCGCGAAGGGAGGAGCGGAGCGATGATCATTCATCGTGACCGACGAGCGACAAAGCCTGCGGCCCGACCCCCCCTGCGCCCTTCGGGTTACGGCGAAACGGGGCCGTCTTCGTTGTCGCCGACTCCTCCCAATGAATGAGCATTGTTTCGTCCTCGCCTCCTAGAATCCGGCCCCGTTTGGCCGCAACGCGGCCCTGCAGAGTTCTGCCACGGCTGCTAGGCAAGAAGGCCATTATCTTGCTTTTTTGTCTTGATCTTGTTTGCGTCGCTTGTGGTATGCTGCCCGCAAGTAGCAGGGCTCCCAAGATGAGGGGTCCTCGTTACCGGGAGCTCTTTCAGAAGAAAGAGCTTTACATCGGGAGCGTCCTCAGTGGATAACGCTCCGGTAAGTACTTACTAAATTGTCAGGAGGACAACAGGATGGAACCGAAGAACAACGAAGGATTCGAGCTCGAACTCGAACTGATTATCGAAGAATTAGAGCCCAAGATCGCCCTTGGTGACGATGATTGGGGTGGATTCCCTGGTGGTGGCCCCTGGGGCTAGCATCTAGGCAACTCCCCTGGTAGCCCAGGGGAGTTGCTTCTCGGCTCTTAAAAAAATGCAGCTTCGGCTGCATTTTTTTTTGCCCTTCCAACTCCCGCGCCGTCGACGACCCCCCTCCGGCCCGACCCCGACGCACATGCTATGATTCATCACGAACAATGCAACTGACTACGGACCACTGACTACTGGCAACTTCCGGTCTATGCAACTCGGCGTTACCGATTATATCGACTGCGCTCATTTCCTCCCGGGACACCCGAAGTGCGGCGCGTTGCACGGGCACACCTACAAGGTGGAGTTCATGATCGAAGGGGAGAAAGGCCCCGACGGCATGATCCTGGATTTCGAGGACGTGAAGGAGAAACTCCGGGCAGTCCTCAGAGAATACGATCACCGCTCGTTGAACGACTTCATGGACTACCCATCCGTTGAGAATGTCTGCGAAATGATCCGAGACGAACTCGAAGGTCGGATGGAGTTCTCCTTCACCCTGCGGATCTGGGAAGGAAACGGTAAGTGGGCGGAACTATAGACCGTAGGCCGTTATCCGTTGAGGGCTATTCCCAAACATGCCTCGAATTGACGCACTAAAAGGTTTTCTCGAAGACGATCCCAAAGACTCGTTCTCGCGATATGCGCTGGCGATGGAGTACGTGAAACTCGACCGCTATCGGGAGGCGCTGAACGAATTCGAGACCGTCGTCGAGAACGATGCCGACTATGTCGCGACCTACTACCAACTGGCGAAAGCGTACGAGCACGAAGGTCGCAACAACGACGCTGAACGAGCCTATCGTTCCGGCATGGATGCGGCCACCCGGGCCGGTGATATCAAGACCAGGGACGAGCTGTCGGAAGCCCTCAACATGCTGCTTGGGAGCTGATGTCTGAGCCCCCACCAGACGCAGACCCCTCCTTTCTGTCCGTCTTCCTGGGCTCACTGGTTCCGCTGGCCGTGGCCGCTGGGATCGCAGCGGTTGGATTCTTCCTTTTCTACCTTTTCTGGTTTGGGACCGATTGGATAATTGGTCGGTAAATGTAGGTGCGCTCTATGAGCGCACGACGTTTCGGTTCGAAGAATGTGCGGTCTTAGATCGCACCTACACTCTCCCCGCAAGCGCTTCCAGAAACGGGCGAATGTCCTGCCGGTCTGTCAAGACCGGGGCGAAGAGGTCGCCCACGCGTTTCAGGCGACGGTGGATGTTCGTCATGTTGAACTTCCGCGGGTCGATGGCCCGGCGCAGCTCTTCCCATCGCAGTGGCGCCGACACGGGTGCCCCCGGCCGGGCCCGCGGAGAGTACACCCCGGCCACCGTCTTGCCTTTCACGTTTTGTAGAAAGTCGATGTAGACGTTCTTCGGGCGGCGGCTCACGACGCGCTCGATCGTTGCCAGGTCCGGCGCCCGCGACACGATGATCGTCGCGATGGCCTCGGCAAACACCCGAACGTCGTGGTAGGTGAACGTGTCCTCCAGAATCGGCAGGTACACATGGATTCCGCTGGCTCCCGATGTTTTGGGATACGCCCGAAGCTCGAGTTCATCCAGCACCTTCTTCAGCTCCAGCGCGACCTTCTGCACCATCCGGTAGGGAACCTTATCGACGGGATCGAGGTCGAAGATGATGTAGTCGGGGTGGTCCAGGTGCTCCAGGCGCGAACTCCACGGGTTCTGTGTGATCCCACCCGCGTTGGCCAGATAGATCAGCATCTCTCGATCCGCGCCTATGAAATATCGCGTGTACTTCTCGACGTCTGCGCTCCAGAGCTCCTGGGTGCGAACCCAGTCGGGGGTGTAGTCCGGGGCATCCTTCTGGTAGAAGTACTCCCCGTTGATCCCATCGGGGTATCGCTTGAGGACGAGGGGCCGATCGGCGAGGTAGGGGCCCATCACCCCGGCGATCCCGTCGTAGTATCGGACCAGATCTCCTTTCGTCAGACCATCGTCGGGCCAGAACATCTTCGTCATGTTGGTCAATCGGACACGTGTTCCCGCTCCGTCCGCTTCGGTGGCGGCTTCGACCTCCTCCGGTTTCGGAGCGTCCTCCACAGGAGGGAAATCGTCGGCGGGTTCTTCGCGCAGAACGCAATCCCTCGGATCCTTATCGTCCCGGAATCGTTCAAAGACCGGTGCCCGGAGCTTGGAGTCGGGGGTCCACTCGTTGAACTTCACCTCGCAGACTAGATCCGGGCGTACCCACGTGGCCCCGGCGAGTTCGGAAGGCACGGGCTTGAACGGCGCACGCTTCCGGACGAGCGGTTTGATAATGTTCCGTGCGTTCTCGAGGCCCGCATCGTCGAACCCGCTTCCGGCGCGACCGACATAAACCAGCGCCCCCCGGCTGTCATAGAGCCCCAGCACCAGTGCGCCGAAGTGCTTCCGTGACGCCGCCGGAGGAGTGAAACCGACGACGACGAAGTCGTCGGACTGCGTGGTTTTAATCTTGAGCCACTGGCGGGATCGGCGTTGATGGTACGAGCTGTCCTTTCTCTTCGCCACGACCCCTTCCAGAGAATGCGCCGCCGCCGCCGAGTAGAATTCCCGGCCCTGCCCCTCGACGTGATCGGTGTAGCGGATCCACTCTTCGTCATCGGGAATCATCTTGCGAAGCACCGCCTTCCGGTCCAGCAATGGAGAACCCGTCAAGCCATGACCGTTGATGTGGAGCAGATCGAAGGCGTAGAAGAACACAGGAATCGACTCCTCGGCCTTGTCGATGTCAGAGGATCGTGTCAGGTTGATCCTGGGCTGGATGAGACTGAAGCGGGAACGGCCTTCCTCGTCGAACGCGACGATCTCTCCATCGATGACGGCACGGTCTGCGGGAATCTCTCTCAATTCCCGAACGAGTCCGGGGAACCGCCTTGTGAGAGATCGGTCGTTGCGGCTTCGGATCTCCACGTTCGTGCCGTCTTTGATCACGATCGCCCGAATTCCATCCAGCTTGAGTTCGAAAACCCAGTCGTCACCGTCGAAAGGATCCGTCGCCAGAGTCGCCAGCATCGGAGAGACCGTCGTCGGGAGTGGTGTCCGGCGCCCGGATTTCATCGCCCGCCCTTCGAGCTCCCGCTCCACGGCGACATGCCAGTGTCGCGTGTCGGTATCCGAGTCTCCGACGTGTTCAATGGTCACACCGGAAACGACCGACTCGGGCCGTGCTTGGGTGATGTCGGAAGTGGAGACAAAGTCATCCCGCACCTTGAAGAAGATCCACTGCCGCTCCTCCCGACGTGTTCGGACCAGTACCCACTCGCCTCCGAGTTTCTTCCCGTGGATCTCGAAGTGGAACTTCCCCTTTTTCCACCCTTCTTCCGGAGTCGACGGATCCACCATTCGGTAGGTTCCCTGATCCCAGATGATCACGTTGCCGGCGCCGTAGTTTCCCTTTGGGATGACACCCTCGAAACTGCCGTAGTCGACAGGATGGTCTTCAGTCTGGACCGCCAGCCGCTTCTCGCCGGGGTCGAGCGACGGCCCCTTCGGTACGGCCCATGACCGCAATACACCCTCCATCTCCAGGCGCAGATCGTAATGGAGCCGTGTCGCACGGTGTTTCTGGATTACGAACGAGTTCCCCCGGCTACCTTTCAGCCGGCCCTCCGGCTCGGGTGTAGCGTCGAATTTCCGCTTCTTGTGATATTCGCCAAGACCCATCGTGAAACCCTCTAGCAGCCCGTGCCAGAACTCTGCAGGGTCGCGCGCAGGGGTCTTCGGGTTGCAGGCGCGAAGAGAGGAGCGGAGCGATGATCATTCATCGTGACCGACGAGCGACAAAGCCTGCGGGCCGAACCCCCCTGCGCCCTTCGGGTTACGGCGAAACGGGGCCGTCTTCGTTGTCGCCGACTCCTCCCAATGAATGAGCATTGTTTCGTCCTCGCCTCCTAGAATCCGGCCCCGTTTTGCCGTAACGCGGCCCTGCAGAGTTCTGCCACGGGCTGCTAGCAGGCGGCGGCTTGTATAATACGTGTCATGGGTCGGCTGCGAATCAAAAAGAAAGAAGTGGTCCTGCCGTTCCGGCAAACCGTTGCCTACCGCTTCATTATCGTCGCGGTACTGCTCATCGTCTTCCTGATCGGGGGGACGCGGGCGATCAGTTCGTTTCAGAGGGCCGACACCACCGGAATGATCGTCGGGATCGCTCTAGCCCTCGCCTCAGCCGTCGGGGCCTTCTACAATCTCGAAAAGATGCGATATGCCCGGATTCCCAAGAAAACCGCCATGAGGATGAAGAGGCGATGAGCACCCACCTGTCGCTCTTGGTTCTGGCGGCCGCGTTGCAGCAACCCCTGCCCCAGATCCTGAACACCCCGGGAGACTCCATCTCGCTCGAGTTCTACGAAGGGCTCGAAGGTCGGGTTTTCGACGACGCCCGGAGGCTCTACGAAGAAGAGCGCTACCGGGAGTCGGCGGACCGGTTCCTGGAGCTCCACGCTGCGACCGGGCATCCCGTGGCTCTGTTCCTGGCCGGCAACTGTTTTTACCGATTGGACGATATCGATCGTTCGATCGAGCTCTACCTCCGGGCAATGAGCCATGGCCTGGAGGGTATGCCCGACGTGCACTACAACCTGGCCAACGCCTACTACTCGAAGTACCGGCGTGAGGAAGCGATCTCCGAGTTCAGGAGGGTGCTCGAACTGACTGACGACACCGACGCGATGGCTCACTACCACTTGGGTATTCTTCTCGATGGCGAAGGAGCCCACGACGAATCCATCGTCCACTACCGTAAGACCGTCGAGCTGACCAACGACGGGGAGCCGCTGGCCCGACAACACCTCGGGGTCGCCTATTTCATGAACGGCGACTATGAGAATTCGGCCCGGGAGTGGGAGATCTACATCCGGATGGTCCCGGATGACCCGGGGGGCTACCTCAACCATGGGATGGCGCTTCGATACGTCGGCCGGTTGGAACAGGCGATCGAGCAGCTGAGGCGAGCGCTGGAGGAAAGCGGGGACAACCTAGCGCCGGCACACTACCAACTCGCACTCATCTACGCGGACCGCGAAGAATACACGCTCTCGGTCGAGCACTTCGAAGCCGCTATCGCACTAGGCCATGCAAGCCCGAAGCTGCTGGAAGAGTATGAGGCGGTCAAGAGGAAGGGACCGGGTCCGTAGGCCGTTGACCGTAGGCCGTTAGCAGCCACCCCTGCCGGCAGCCGTGCTGCCGGCGGGTGGCTGCGCTAAAGGTGCAGACGGGGTGGTTCTTCCGAAGTCACTTCTTCGAAGGAACTTCCGGCTTAGTCTCGATGGGCACGGACTTAAAGGCCAGCGGTTTGACGGCGCGTCCGAGTTCGTAAACGGTCAGAACCAGCGCCAGGGCGTGGGCGAAGAACCAGAGTGGTGCAAACCACGTAGCGGCTCTCAGACGTCGCGAGTAGCAGAAGTAACTGGTCGCCATCAAGCTGTAGCTGAAGGCGGAAAAGTAGAGGATACCCAGGCTCGAAAACCCGGTCTGAGTGGAAAACATTCCAAAAAGTATGCCGACGACCGCCACGATCGAGATCGCGGCGTTGCCGAGCACGAAGGCCATGACGCGCCCGAAACTGAGCGATTCAGCGTCGAGCCCGGACATCAGAGACCGCACCGACGCTTCGCGCGCGATCCATCCGGAGCCGTCCCCCTGGAACGTCTTCAATCCTTCCGAGCGATAGCTCCAGATCGTCCAACCCGATTCATTGAGTATCCCCGGTAGTCGATTCAGACGATTGATCACTGTGTGGGTGTGGCCGTGCAGGAGCAGAAACGGCTCGGTCAGGTTCATGCGCTTGCTCTTCTCTCTCCCGCGGTCCACAGCGCGGATCATTCGCACAAACCACTCCAGCGAAGGTGCCAGCAACTTTTGCAGCAGGGAACGACACTCGATACCGGGCGACAGCGCAACCGCGGTGAGGTCCTCCGTACCGGCAAACTCGAGCGCCGATTCGACCGCAAACTGTTCCAGTACGACGTCGGAATCCAGCACCAGCATCCACGACCCCCGGACGCTCGCCTGGGCCTGGTCCAGGGCCCGGATTCGATCGATTTCACTTTCGAGCCGGAACGAAACGGGAATCTGCTGGACGGGAATGTGCGAACGCATCGCTTGAAACTCCCGTGCCAGGCTTTCGTGCCGTCCGTCGTCTTCGTCGTAAACGATTAAGAGCTCGATAAACGGGTAGGACTGCTCGAGTATCGATTCCAGCGCCCGGCGGGAAACTGCTCCGGCTCCCCTGAGAGGCACCAGGACCGAGACCACCCCGTAGCTTCCCGAGGACCGGCGAACCGACAGGCGAGATCGGCGCGTCAGCGCAAACCAGCTTTCGAGGAAGATGACGAGTGTGACCAGCGCTGAAAGCCAGCAGACAAACAGTAACGCGTACCCGACCGAGGCGCCAGTCATGGATCCTTTCTAAATCCGGAGTCGGGCTCCTGTCAACAACGAAGGGCAAAAACTGGGTGGGCTGGTTCTGTTCTCAAAGTCGACAGGTCGAATGCGACAGACGAGCGGCGGTTGATCGCTCGTGGGATTTCACGAACGTTTCCGGCGAATCATTGGGATCCGAGAAAGGCTCCAGGGGTCGGACAACGAATCCCATGATGAATGCCTCCAACGACAACCCCGGCAGGATGCCCGCTTACGATTTCCCCAGCAGGATGAACGGGGCCCAATAATAAGGATGCGGAAAGGATTCTTTGACGGCCCGAGCGGCCAGTTGCAGCGCCCGGGGCTTGGACAGGCCCTCTTCGAGCCCCTCGTAGAATCGCCTCATCAGCACGGTGGTTGAGCGATCGTTGACCCGCCACAGGCTGACCAGCAGCGAGGGCGTGCCCGCGTAGAGAAACCCTCGTGTCAGTCCCAGTAACTCGTCTCCCTCATAAAGTGCGCTCATACCAGTTTCACAGGCGCTCAACGTCGTTAGATCCGCTCCCAGCCGCAGGTTGAAGATATCGATCAAGCTAAGCCAGCTGTCGCCGAGACGAATCGAAGAGAACATCGGGTTATCGCTCCGGAAAACGCCGTGGGCGGCAATGTGGATTCTGCGGGCTGAGGGACCGTATTCCCGAAGGAGGTCTACCGTAGCATCCTCGCCGACGAACACACGCGCATTCGGGAGCAGCTGCTTCAACGTTTCGGCTTCGTCGAGAATCGCCGGCGTAGTTTCATCGGCAACGGCGAGGATGAGGTCTTCCGTTGCGTCGGGCGATTCCTTCTCACGGCAGATCTTCATCACCGACGCGCTGGCGCTGTAGACGATGTCGTGGCAGTCGGCGACGTAGCCGGATCCATCGTAAAGCGCCTGGAACGGAACGTAGTGCAGCACGTCGTGCGGGATGACGACCAGCGAGCGTCCGTCAATCCATTCCTGGAGAGGTTCGAGCAGCAGCTTGTGCAGCTCACGCAGATGATGTCGTGTCGCGCGCAGAAGGGTCCGTTCGTGGTGTTTCAGGTAGTCGGCGCTCAGATGAAACTTGGACAACTGGAAGTTGAGACCCTTCAAGCACGCGCGCACGGCGTCCTTCGTGGCCAGGTCGGCAACGAACTGGAATTCGTCCCTACCGATGACGAACGCACAGAACCGGTCGCCCACCGCGTAGTACTCGATCAGGATCTCGTCGGAGCCGAGCATTTCCTGGATCTCTTCGATTCCGGGCATTCCCATCGTCTCCAGCCTGGCCCAGTCTTCCTTCTCCGACCCCGCATCGCGGAGCAGTGACATCAGCTCCTGTTCCCGCCGGGTGATCTCCTGCTGGGTCGCCTGATCGGAGCGCAGCGAGCTGACGGTCGTGCCGGCCTGGGACAACCGGCTGTAGAGCGCATTGAGATCCCGTCGCACTTTCTCGATCTCCGCGCGCTTCGAGCCGGAGCCGTTCGAGCCCCACATGGTGTCCAGGTTGCGCTCGAGCAGATCCATCAGCGTGCGCGACTTGGATCGTTCCACGAATTGAAATGCCTCGACCGCGGCGTCGGTCCGGATCTTGAGGTCGACGAGGTTTTCGTAGACCTGATACTTGTCCCGCCCGAATGACATGCGGAACTCGTCGAGCTGGATGTTCCCGCGGAGCGATTCCATCTCGTCGATCGCCTTCAGGTACAGCCGTTCGGCTTCATCCAGAGCGCCGTTGGCAGACTGGAGCCTACCCAGGAGGTCGTAACACTGGTAGGACACCCAGGTTGCGTGATAGCCCTCGAGTTGCTCCAGGGCTCTTTGAGCCTGTTTCAGAGCTTCTGGCCGACGGCCGTCCGCGACGAGAATATCGGCCGCCACGGTCCGCGCGTAGGCTCCGCGAACGGCAAGTTCCTGGACCTCGAAGGCTTCAGCTGCGGAAAGGGCGAGCTTCCGGGCTTCTGGAAACTGCCGCTGCTTGTAGCACAGTTTCGCCAGCTGCAGATCGACGGCCGCCGTGGACACTTCGTTGCCCTCTTCGCGGAATAGCTTCCTGGCTCTGCGGAATGTTTCCTCCGCCGCGCGGCTATCTTCCCTCTCCGCGTGCGCGATTCCGACCAACTCCAGGCACTTCGCCGCGTCGAGCATGCTGGATTGTCGTTCGAAGGTCGCATGCGCCCTCTCGGCCAGATCCGCAGCTTCCTCGGCGAGGTTCAGCTGTAGATAGATTTCGGCGCGGGCCCTGTCGCAGATTGCGACCTGACGATCATTGGACGATTCTTCCCACCGAAGCCGGACCTTCTCGCGAATCCGGAGTGCCTCAGAGTAGTTACCGCGCTTGAAATGCAGCTCCGCCATATCTCCCTCCAAACCGGCCAGAAGGGGGACTAGGCCGTGCTGTTCGCAGCATTCCCGGGCGATTTCATAGGCCTGCATGGCCTCGTCGAATCGATTCAGCTCGACCAGCGCCTGCCCGCGATTGTGATGCGCGGTGGCGACCACGACGTAGTCGTCGCTATCCCCGATCTTCTCCAACATCTCGTCGTACAGCGCCAGCTGATCGGCAAACCGATTCAGGCGGTAGAAGGTACCCCCCAGTGCGAAGTACACCCGTGGCAGATACTCGGTGTCCCCGGCCTCCTCGAGCAGCTCCCGGGCTCGCGCGGCAAGTTCCTGGGCCTTCTCGTATTCGCTGAGATAGTTCAGGTTATAGGCCTGGAAGCACATCGTCCGTCCCAGCTCCCGCATGGCCCCTGCCTCCGTAAATGCCTGTCCGGCCTTCTCGTAGAACGGTTTCGCCTCCGCAGCCTTCTTCAGATTTGTAAAAGCAAACGCCTTACACTTGTACGCATACCCCCAGGCCAGAGGAGTATCGAGCCGGGCCGCCAGTTCCAGGTTCGACTCGGCGAGGGCTTCCGCCAGCGGGGGGTCTTTCAGGAGCAGTTGACGGATGCGCTCGCTCAGCTCCTCGACCAGTTCCTGGGAGGGGGGGGAGTCGGATTCCGAGATGAACGCACGTTGGCCGGCGACATCACGAATCTGGATCAGACGGTCTACGAATTCACGGGCTGGGGAAGAAATCGCCATTCCTACGCTTCCTACGTACTGGCACGCTACTCGCTGCCGAAGGGCATACCCGGCCCGAGTCTGCCGGGCAAACTTCAGTCAACTGACTTTGTACACACAACAGGGTCTACCTGACTTGTCCGGCAGGTGTATCTATGAATGATAGCGTATCGGCCTGGTCGAATGAAAACTGCCCGCAAGTGCGTGTGCGTCGCTTGATCGGCAAAGGGCCGGTACGATCCGGGGCGCTTCCGACTCGATCTAGCGGTAGTAGTGGCGGAGGCGCTGGTACAACCCGGCTGTCGCCTTGCAGTCCGCCAGGCAGTAGTGGGCGATCTCGTCCAGGCGACCCTGCTTGAAGTAGTCTCCGACCTTGCTGCCGTCGATGCCGTCCTTCGGAGACGGCACACCGAAAATCTCGCAGAAGAATTCCAGTGTGCCCTTCCGGTAACGATCGTAGTTGGTCAGGGCCTCGCGCACATCAAAGTGCCGATCCGTGGAAAAACGGCGCGTGTCGAGCATGATATCCCGCGGTACGGGAACTTCGAGTATTGCGCTGCGGACCTTGATGTAGGGAAAGTCGAACGACTTTCCGTTGAAGGTCACGAAACGGCTGGGACGAATCTGACCCAGGTCGGACCAGAAGTTGGCCAGAAGCTCTCGCTCGTCGCTCTGGCAGTAGGCTCGAGATCGATCAACCTCGAGCCAATAGACCCCGATGCAGATTATGCGGCCGGTGGAGGGGTCCAGTCCAAGGCTATCCAGCACGCGTTGACGCTCCTCATCGTCCTCGGTGGGAAGCAGTATTTCCAGGGCTCGCGGCGGGATACTGTCGACGTCCTGCCCCACGGTCTCAATGTCGACGATCAGGGTGTTGGGATTGGCCATCGAAACGATGCTAACGAGGCCACAGGACAGATCAGGTCGGCAGGGTCCGGGGTTGAGCTGAAGTGGTTAGTGCTACATCCGGACGGTCATGCCGCCATCGACCGTTATGACTTGGCCAGTGATGTAGTTGTCGGGTTCCAGGAACATCTCTATCGCACGAGCCACGTCATCGGCACGCCCAAGGCGGGTGATCACGTCCTTCTCGATGAACGGATCGTACTTGCCGCTGGCGACGCTCTTCTGGGCCATCCCGGCCGACGTCACGCCCGGCGCGACCACATTCACGCGAATGCGATCCGATCCACCCCACTGCTTTGCCAGGATGCGGGCCGAATGAACCAGCGCTGCTTTGGGCGCCGCATACGCGGTGCTGCCCGGAAAGACCCCGATCGCCTGCATGGTCGAAACGAAAACGATGCTGGCGTCGTCACCGGCAGCCGCGGCGGCGAAATCGCGAGCCAGGAGGATCGGGGCGACAAAATTGATTCGCATCGAAGCGAGCAGGTCCTCGGCCGTCGCCGTCTCGACCGGTACGCGGGCCGGTTCTCCGACAAGTGGGACCAACCCGTACGGCTGTCCCGACGAGCGGGCAGCTTCGATCAATCGCCCCCGCGTCTCGGAAACGAGAACATCACCAACGACGAGCGGGGCGGAGATCCCGTGCCGCTCCCAGATGTCGAAAGCGAGCCGCTCTCCGCGCGCTCGATCGCTCGAACATCCGATCACGGGAATCGCCCCGCGCGAGGCAAGCCTCAGAGCAAGCGCTGAACCCAATCCACCGGATCCACCCGCCAGAATGACGGTTTTGGATTTCACAAACGTTCTCTCACAAACGCATCAACACCGACGCGACGTACCTCGGGTCCACTTTCTGGCCGATCAGAGGCTCCAGTTCCCCGTGCAAGTCCTTCAACCAGTCCGCCGCGATCGGCCGGAGCTCATCGGGCAGATCCAGTTCGGGAAACTCGATCCCGTCAGACAGGAAACTCTCCAGGTCCTCGCGGTTCAACGCGGTCGGCTCAAATTCGCCTGAGAGGGCTTGCCGGATGACGGCGGTGTTGAAAGCCTTCCGGAGAGTCGTTTCAGTCGACGCAAGAATCGGCAAGAAGCCATGCACCATGGTGCGAAGCCGGTCCAGGCGAACCGACGCATCCCGGACGTCGGTGAGACTCTCGAAGTTTCTGTACTGCTTACCATCCCATAGTAAAGGCTTGAACCGGCGGAGGCCGGTCAGGAACTCTTGATCGGGGCTCTCGAACAACTCGGCTGAAAAGGCCGGAAACTGCGCCAGTTTGTCGGCCTGGTCCCGGAGACGCGCCAGTTGGTCGAACCCGGCCTTGAAGACGGTCTGGACGTGGTTCGTTGTGAAGGCCAGTGCGGCCGATTCCAGGTCCTGCCCCGACAGCGTCTCCAACCCGATGGTCAAAAATGCGCGCATCTCTCCGAGTGCGTTCCGAATGCTGTCGACGTCCCCGAGATTCACCAGGTTCGCCGACAGGATGCGATTCCCCAGGGCGGTCAGCTCGTCGGCCAGGCGCTCAGACTCCCCCGGCCCCACGTTGCCGAGCGCGCTGAGCAGAAATCCTCCTCCCGCCAGCGAGTCGGCAAAGACCGTCGGCAACCGCTGCGGCGGTTCCTCGCCCGGAATCTCTTCATCGGCATCGTCGTCACGCGGCACCGCCACCGTCTCGCTGGGTTCCGGACCCGCGTAGATCGACAGCGCCTCGTAGTAATCGACAAAACCGTGAACGTCGAGACGACGGGTCTTGTTCTGGTAAGCCGTCTCCTCCAGATCGGTTCGAGTCGTGTACCGGATCAGACACAAGATGCTGTAGGCCAGGTCCGGCATGAAGCGGAAGAGAGCGTCGAGGATCAGCGAGGCGATGGTGGAAACGTCGCCGGTCTCAATCTGTTGGACCGCAAAACGCTGATCCGGGGAATAAACGAGTTCGGTGGCGGGGGGTGGCTCATCTCGCTCGATCTCGTAGACCTCGATCAGATCCTTCAAAAACAGCGCGACGACGTACTCATCTATTCCCTCGAGTGCCCGAACTGTGCCCTCTGGACCTGTCTGGATGAACGCTGCAACCCACTCCATGAAGGGCTTGCGGGCGAATGAGTCCTTACGCCAACAGTCCAGGTCCACGAAGGCGGAGACCTGACGCTCGCTGGCGAGGGCCAACAACTCCAGGGAATCGGCCAGGCCCAGGGTCTTAATCGTGAAGAAGACCTGCTCGAACGAGGAATCGCGGACCGTCCTCAACGCGTCGGGCAAGGAGAGAAACTCTTCCAGCTGTTGCTTGTTCTGGATCCGGAGCGTGGAGCCTATAAGTGGGTTCAGGACATCTTCGGTCATCCGGGTCAGGGTAACACGCGGGGTCGGTTAACCGTAGGCCGTAGACCGTTAGTCGGCTCGGTTGAATCTCCTGATGATTTGTCCCATTTGTCACTTGCCGCTTGTCTCCGACTTACCGTGAGCCGAGGGTTGGCAACTGACTACTGACTACCGACTACGGACTACTTCCTCAACACCCGCATATAATGGGCATCGGTGGAACTAGAAGGACGCATCGTCGAGTTTCTCGATTCGGGGACGCTGAGCGTGGGATACGTGCGGAAGCACGACCGCAGCAAGGTCCAGATCGTCGACCGTCGAGGCCGTCAATCCAGTGTGCCATCATCTCGTGTCGCCATCGTTCACCAAGCCCTGTCCGAAGCCGAGTTTCCCGAGGCCGCCGACCTACTTCTCGAACAGGTTGAAGAATACCGCGGCGAGATCGACGTGGAGCTGCTCTGGGAGTCCATCAATTCTGAATCTCGGGACTTTTCCCTCCGGGAATTGGCCGAGGCCTATTTCGGCGAGACCTCACCCGCTGCCGAAGCGGCCCTCTTTCGAGAACTGGAACGGGCGCCTTTGTTCTTCAAGCTGAAAAGCGCCCAATTCCAGCCGAGATCCGAGGAACAGGTCGCAAGGGAACGGCTTCGCAAAGAGCGGGAGCAGAAACGGCAGGACTTTCGGAAACGGGCGGAGGAATTGCTCCGCAGCGCCCTGAGAAACCCGGTATCTCCCGACGGCCCGTTCCAGACGGAGGTGCTGGACCGATTGGACGCGTGGCTGCGCCATCGCCGCAAGGATGAAGTCGGAGAGATCCTGGAGCGGATCACGAGTCCTTCAAAGGCACGGTCGCGGGCCTATGAGATTCTGCTCGGGGCGGGAAGAATCCGCGCCGACGAGGACCGGTTTCTGCTGATTCGAGGCATCCATCCGGAATTTCCGCCCGACACCCTCGCCACGTGCGCTGCCCTGTCCTGGTCGGAAGCCGACCAGGACCGCCTGGATCTGACCTCCCTTGCGGCTATCGCGATCGACGATGAGGACACCCTTGAAGTGGACGATGCCATTACCGTTCAGGAGATCGCCGGCGAAACCGTATTAGGTGTTCACATTGCCGACGTGTCCACTTTCGTCCGGAAGGGTGATCCGCTGCTTCGGGAGGCCTACAGGCGGTCGGCAACCATATACCTGCCGAATATCTCGGTCATGATGTTCCCGGAACGATTGGCCACGGATCTGGCGAGCCTCGTCCAGGGGTCTCCCCGCCCCGCCTTCACCTTCGAAGCCCGGTTTGACGGCGAAAACGTCCTGTCCGGGTATCGGATCCGGCGGAGCGTGATACGGGTCTCCGAACGCCTGTCCTACGGGGAAGCGGATAGGGCGCTCAGAGAGGGCCATTCCGGCCTGGTCCGGCTTCATGGCATCGCGATGAGCCTGCTCGCGATGCGGCAGGACATGGGAGCCCAGATCCACCGTCGTCCGGAACTCAAGGTTCGTGTGCGTGGCGACGAGATATCCGTGAGGCAGATCGACACGAACTCTCCAACTCGTCAACTCGTGAGTGAAATGATGATCCTCGCCAACCGCCTGGCAGCCGACCAGGCGACCGCTTCGAGAATCCCGATCATCTTCCGAACGCAGGAGCCACCTGATTCGGTGCCCGAGGATCTGGAGGACATGCCCGAGCCACTCCAGTTCGACCAGAGGCGGAGGAGCTTCAAGCGGTCACGCCTGTCCTTAACACCGGGTGAGCATTCAGGGCTCGGGCTGAGGGCCTACACTCAGGTTTCTTCGCCGATTCGACGGTATGCGGATCTGGTGACGCAGCTCCAGTTCGCCTCGGCCCTGGCGGGCGAGCCGTTTCCTTACGACAGCGAAGAGCTGCTTCGGATCCTCACAACCGCGGAATCGGCAGAACTCGAGAACCGCCGGTTGGAGCAAGAATCGACAACCTACTGGGTTCTGAAATACCTTGCACGCGAAGAGATGAACCGTCCCCTTCCCGCGCTCCTCCTCGATCGCAAGGGAAATGTGGAGTTGACCGACTATCTCGTGCGAGGAAAGGCTTCCGACAAACATCAGCGGCAGCCGGGCGAGAGCACGATGGTGGAAATAGAATCGATCGACCTGGAACGCCAGGAAATCCGATTCCGATCGGCCTGAAAGCGGCCGATCATCGAGAAACGACCCTTGGCGAGGCGTAAAGACAGAAGCAGCCGTCGGAGAAAATCGAGATTCGACCGCGCGATGGTCGACAGCACCGACCTCTTAAGCGAAGTCATCGCGGACATCGAATTCCCGATCCCCGCCGACGATTTTACGGTCTACGAGCTGGCACGGCTGACCGCGGATTACGAAACACCGCTGTTCAAGGACGAAGAATTCCGCCTTCTTCTCGAACAGGGCATTCGTCTCCACGTGGATTCCAGCGTCGAACTCCGGGCCCGGTTGGTAGAACGACTGCGCGACGCAACCCCGGAAATGGATGCCGCAGCACGCAAGATCACGCTCGACGTGATCAGTGGCGTCGAAGATATCGAATTTCCCTTGTACAGGATCGGAGCGGTCGTCAGCAGCTACACCAACCAACTGTTCCAGAAGCTGGAGGGCATGCCGGACTCGTCGGAGGCGGAAGACGAGGCCCGACGTCTGCTCGAAGAGTGGCGGGGCGGGAGGCTCGGACGCCAGACGATGATGGAAGAGCTGCGCGAAATTGGTCCCGGGGCAGTGGCGCCGGCAGCCGACCTGCTTTTCGAGTCGCCGGACGATCGAGCCGTTGCCGACGCCGCCCTGGAGCTCCTGTCGACACTGGAATCGAACACCTCGGCAAGGATACTGGCCTACCTGGTGTCGGAACCCGTCCTCGAAGAGGAACAGGAAGAACGAGCCCAGCAGACGCTCGCCGAAATCTGGCCGACTCCCCTGCCCTACATTCTCTACAACCTCAAGAAGCACTCGCACGAGGACCTCCCATACCGCTGGTTCGAGCTGCTGGTCGCAACCGGATACACCAGGGCGGCTGACCGGATCCTGGAAGAGGTGGCCGTCCATTCCGGCCTCGAGCGCTTCAGGGAGGACCTCCTCTCGATTCTCTCGCTGCTGGAGGCCTCGAAAGATCCGGGCGTCGTCGGCAAGATCCTGCGGCTGATGACGGATGCGCGTACGACGGAACCTACTGTTCTGATCCTCGAAAACTGGCTGGAGGAGTCCTCGATGGCGGAAGAGGTCGAAGCCGGAATGGACCGGTGGAACGACGGGCGTTCCATCCTTGTCGCTCGTGACGAGGACTTCAATGCGTTGGTGTCTCGACAGCCTGAGCGCGGCTTCGATGAGTTGAGGCGGGATTGGAACGACGCGTTCCATGAGTCGCTCGGCTGGCAGCGGAGAAAGCAGTTTAAACGGGGCGCGCTCGAAGCCGAATTCGAGGAGCAGCTACAGGAAACGATGATGCGAGAACTATCTCTCAATCCCAGGCACGACGAAGCCGAGTTGCAGGCGCAAATCGAGTCCTTCAGGGAAGACTGGCTGATGAGGCCGCGAGATGGGGTGATCCCGCTGGTCGCGATTTACCTGGAACGGCCGCGCGAGAACCCCTGGTTGGAGGAAATCTACTGGTGTGAGATCAACGGCTGGTATGCGAAGGCCGCTCAGTTCTTCGACCAGGGTATCCGCAGCAAAGCCCGCCAATACCTGGATATCGTCCTGCAGATCGAGTCAGAGTACCCGCTTGCACGAACGCTGGACAAGGCGCTTGGCCACGAGTGACCTGTAACAGTGCTATCGGTACCAGCGTTCGGCCCAACGGCGTCGGATTCTAGGAGTGACGCCCGAGCCAATGCTGTTTCATTGCGAGGGCGTTACGACACCGAAAACGGCGCCGTTGGGCCGAACCCTTCGGGCCGATGGGGGTTGCGGGCGATCTCTTTGTCGGAAGCCGTCACCGATGAAAGAGCATCGCTTTCCGTCTCCCTCCTCGACCTTGCCCGCAAGACCCATCGGCGATGGTGCCGATACCACTGTTACAGGCCACTATAGCGGGCCGTCAGAAGTCGCTGCAGGATTTGAAGTACCCGCATCTCGGGCAGTTCAGCTTGCACCGGTCCTGATCCATCTCCGCGTCGCAATTCGGGCAGGTCCGTTCGATCGCCTCCTGGTCGGGAACGGCCCCATGGTCTGTTTCCATCTTAACCCTCCACTAGCGTCGGGGGCCGGTCGGCGGCGGACAGGACCACTCCGCTAAAGATCAGCACACCTGAAAGCGCCATCGTCCACGTCAGGGTCTCGCCGAGGATCGGAACGGCCAGGAAAGCCACCATTACCGGCTGCAGGCAGATGTACACCGCGACGAGGGTCGAGGATGCCTTCTTCAGTACGAATCCGGTGAGAAAATAAGCGAGGATACTTGTGAAAACGACCAGGAACGCGATCGATGCCCAGGTCAGCGCGCTCAACGAAAGAAAGCTGGTCCGGGCGACATCCCCCCATGCGAACGGCAGCATCACCACGGACCCGAAGGTAAAAACCCATGTCACCACCGTCAAGGGATGGTAGCGGGACATGATGTTGCGGGCCAGGACGAGGTAGAGGGAGTAGGCGAACGCGGCGCTGAGCAGCAACACATTACCCACGCCGTAGGTAGAATCGAAGGAAATCGAACCTGGACCGGCCAGGACGAACACTCCGGCGAAAGCGAGGACGACGCCGAGAGTTTTCCCCACACTCGTTGCTTCGCGACCCAGCAGGAGAGCGATCACAAAAGTAAAGACAGGAATCATTCCGATCAGAATCGTCGCGTTGATCGCCGTCGTCAACGAAAGGCCGTGCAGGTAACACAGCTGGTTGACGCTGGCGCCGAAAACGCTGAATATCGCCAGCCGGCCGTAGTCGGATAGCTCCACTCGATCGGGCGAGGCCACGAAGAACCATACCAGCAGGATGAAGGCGGCGAGCGCGAGCCGGACCCAGGCGAGCGACCATGGCGAGATTTGTCGGAAAGCTATTATTGAAACAACCGGGGACACGGCAAAGATCACCTGAACGGCTAGAAGATAAAGATGCGTCGCCATTGGATACCGGATGACTGCCGCCTGGGAAACAGAGCGAGGTAGTGCAACGCGGCCTTTGACCGCACAAAAAAAGGCGCTCGTGGAGCGCCCTCGCCGACGAAAGTCTTCTCGCCCCTACAAGTATTTGTCGTCCTGCTGCTGATCATCCGGCTGTTCCTTCCCAAAGTACTCGGCCAGATGACCCAGGATTGCTGCAGCGTCTGCAGGGCGGCCTTCAAAGGTTGTGATGCAACGCGATCTTCTCCACCCCTTGCCGTGTTTGACACCAATAATGATGTACTGATCGAAGAATCCGGTGTCTTTCAGAAAACGAACTGCCGATTCGGGTGTGAATTCATTCGTTCGGAATTCGCAGACGCTGACAAGGTCCCTCAATCGTTCCGTCTGTTCGGGCTCGAACGTTTCCATGAAAGGCTCCAGCCCGTGAACTTCGCATTTTGCCGGAGCCTGGCCGTCTGCCGACAGAGCCTCCAGCTGCGCGCGCACAAACTCACCGAGAGCACAGTCGACGAATCCTTCGATGACAGGGCCGGTTCTCGGATGCGACAACGAGAAGACGCCATCTCGCGGGATCACCTTTCCAGCGTCATCGACCGACGCGAGAAGCGCGGCTTCCTCCAGCGTCGGAAACTGAAAGGTAATCGGCCGGATGGTGGTTCGGCGGTTACGAACGCCAGCGTCAAAAACTGTGTTTCGGATACGGAACCGTAACTCGACCATCAGCTGCCTCCCATGATATTCCTCCATTTATGCTGGAGAGAGAGGACAAGAGTGGTCCCACACATCGATTGTCCCCCAACGGGTTTGAATCGCGCGTGGACACATTTCGCCTGAGCAGCCCGTTTGTTAAGATCTTCGATGTCGATGGGCTGCTGACATGAAGACCTTCACCGATAGGGAGCGCCTGCTGATTCAGAAGCTCAGGAACCTCTCGCCGCAGGCGACGCTGCACCTGAGGGAGCCTTGCCCGAGTCATTCCTTCTGTGTACCTCTTCCGCTATTCAGTTTGTATCGCGTGGACGAAGAAACTTTCGAGGCCGAGTGGAACGACCATCATCGGAGTGGGCCTACGCAAATTTTTCGCTTTTCGGAAATTTGAGGAATGAAATGTAGGTGCGGTCTATGACCGCACACTGTTCGAACAGAAACATGTGCGCTCATAGAGCGCACCTACACCCCCTCCGAGAGTCTCGCTTGACCCCGGCACCGAGACCTCTTCGGGGACTTGAACGCTGCGCCTATTGATTCGAACAGGCTCGTCTCGTACAGAGGGGTTCCCTGCAGATGTTTTGGACACCAATGGTCTATGACTGCACACTGTTCTGGCCAAGGATGGCGTGGGGGGACCGGACCAACTGTCTTTCTCTGTGAACCCACGCACGGCAATTCGGTCAGTGAACGTTCAGTCTTTCGTCGTGAGGGGGACGGTGGGCCCGACGCTAATAGATGGTTCCGCTCATAGAGCGCACCTACACTTCACCGCACCAGGTAGCCGTCGCGGGCACGGATCTTCAAATCTCTACCGGGAACCTCGACACGGATCGAGTGGTAACCGCTTTCGGCGGGGGCGTGGTATCCAAGATAGTATTGGTTGCGTAGCTCGCGACGGATTCCGCTCAGTGCCTCCGCGACAGCATCGTCCTTTCCGATGTGCGTGACGCTGCCGCCGGTCATCGACGCCAGACCCTGGATCGTGTGCATGTCGATCAGGACACGGGGTCCGATGGCAATGAAATACAGCAACGCCATGCTGCTCTGGGCCTCGTCGACTACCACACCGTAGCCGTACTCGCTCCGGTTGTCGTTACCGTCGGAAATGACGATCAGCGCCTTGCGTTGGTGGCTGCCGGTGCGCACCTTACCGATTCCCTTATAGAGCGCGTCGTAAAGAACGGACGTCCCCCACGAACGTAGACCGTCGAGCCGTGCCGACAACGCTTCCCTTTCATGCCGGAAGTCATGGATGACATCCGCCTCGATCGCAAACGACATCACGAACGTTTCATCGTCCGCCCTCAGACCGCCCACAAACTCCTCGACACCGAGCTTCACCGAGCTCAGAACGTCGGCGGAGCTCCCGCTGTTGTCGATCAGAACGCCCACGCTGGTATCGACTTCATCCTGCTTCTCAAAAACCTCGATCGGTTGCTGTCGATCGTCGACGAGCAGAACGAAATTCCCCCTGTCGAGATCCGTAACGAAATTACCCGCATCATCCTGCGCGGTAACGAACACGCTGACAAGGTTGACATCGACCTTCAGCGTCTGCTGTAGAGGCAGTAGCAGGGGGAGCAGTGCCAGAACGGACAGTCGACGTGCAGAGCTCGCCATGCGGTTCAATAAGCCTCCACACTCCGGAGAGTCCTGTAAATCGTCGTATCGGTCGGGAAAATTCGGGCGCCTTTCAGCAACACTCGTTCCGCGTCATCCCAACGCTCGTCGGCTATGTACAGATTCGCCAGGCGGGTGTAGATCGCGACGTCGCGATCCAATGCATAGACGGTCAGGATTTCCAGATGATCGATCGCCTGAGGAGTGTCGCCCTGCCCCTCCAACACCTCCGCCAGACGTATCCGCGCCAGGTAGGAATAAGGTTCTAGATCCAGAGCGGTGTGCAGGGCTTCGAGAGCCTCATCGTAGCGTTCCGCGGCGACGAGGTACTCGCCGAGCAACGCCCAATAGAAGGCAATCGGATTGGGTGAAGTCTGGATGTACTGTTCCATCCACATCACCGCTTGATCCCACTGTCTGGACAAGGCACTCAGCTCGGCAAGCTTGCGGAAGGATTCGAAGCGCGTCGGATCAGCCGATATGATTTGAGTGTGATGCCGCACGGCCTCGGAACGGTCCCCGGTCCTCTCCCGAAGCAGCGCCCACAACTCCTCCCGCTCGATCGCGAAACGGTCGGGATCGAGCGCCAGCTCTTCGGCCTGTCTCAGCGCGTCTTCGGCGTCGTCATACTGCGAGGAGTCGATATTCAGCCGCGCCATGGCGATGTAAAGGCTGGCTTCGACTTGACGTTCCAGCAGGGCGAGCTCACGAACAGCCTGTCCGGCGAACAGAGACTCCCCCATCTCGATCAGGGGCTTCATGACTGCAACGTACGCGCGTTCGCGGACCTCCTCGGGTAACTCCGGGGGGAAGAGGTCGGACTTGTAATCCTGGAGCAGCTCCATGTTCAGATCCCACGTCTGAGAGAACAGGTTGCGCGGCGCGTGAAACTCGAGCAATGGATGATCGTCGGTGTTGCGCAGCGCCCCGGCTGAGAATCCCCGGACCTGAGCTGATGACATGACGTAGTGCGCATAGAGTCCCATCGGGTCGTCCAGCGCCAGGTGCTCGCGGAAGTCTCTCCGCACGGTCTCGTCCGAAGCCAGAAGACGATCCATCCGATCCGCATCGATGTGTAACGGCTGGCGACTCCCGAGCAGCACGATGTCTCCAACACCCATGTCCCACACCGACACCTCCGGAAACTGGCGCTGGAACTCCGCGAGGACCATACGGACATCGTCGGGTGAAAGCTCGTAGAGCTGAAGCCATTGAGCAAACACGCCGTCCGGATTGAGGGCAGATGCCGCCCGTTCGTAGAATTCCGCGGTAAAGAGACTGCCGACTCCGGCTATCCAGGGATTGGACGGCTCCGAAATGATTATGTCGTACGTGTTCTGGCTGATGTTGAGGTAGTTGCGGGCATCCCCGTAGATGATGTCGACCTTCGGATGGTCATAGCTCCTCCGGTTGACCTCATCAAACCAGTGACCGGCGCCGACCACTGCGGGCTCGATCTCGACACACTCGACACGCTGCACCTGCGGAAAAACCGTGGCGGCCCCTGCACTGACTCCACTGCCGTAGCCGACGACAAGGATGTTTTCCGGGGAGGGATGATGAAGCCCCGGAAGGTAGGCCAACAGCAACTGCGTCGTCATGTCTTCTCCATTCGAGGCATCCACCTTCCCGTTGGTTCGCAGGCCGACGTAGTTGTTTCCTCGACGGACAGAAATACTGGCGTTGTTGCCCTCAGCCCAATAGACGATGTCGGTGTCGGTGTAGTGCTCGTCGATCTTGAGCTCTGGACGTGACTCGAACTGCCTGGCATAGATCAGGACACCCCGGTCCAGGGAGTTCGGGCTCCAGAAGAGCCCGCCGCTCATCGACACCGTCGCGACGAGCAGAAGGCCGACGGCAACCCACCGCGCAACCGCGCCCCTCCCCTTCTCTTCCGCCAGCAGAAGGAGCGCTATCGCGGAGTTCAGGAACAGTCCGAAAAGGATCGTCCGCTCGGTGCCGATGACCGGGACCAGGATGAAGCCCGCCAGGAGGGAACCGAAGATCGCTCCGACAGTGTTGATGGAATACACGCCGCCGATCCGGCGGCCCAGAAACTCCATCCGGTTGGAAAAGAGCTGGCCCGCGATCGGAAACGTCGCTCCCATGAAGAAGGTTGCCAGGATCATGAGTGCCGAACACACGATGAACTGGACCGTAAGGATGGCGGGGAACGAATAATACAGCGCCCGGATCAGGGCGACCAGCAGGTAAGGTGCAACGAGATAGCCCAGGAGAAACACGACGCCGCCGATAGCTATGGCCAGCTGAAAGAACCCGAGCAGTCGAATGCTGGCGCTGGGGCGAAAACGGCTTGCCCACGAACTCCCGACAGCAATGCCGACAAGGAAGGTCACCAGCATGATCGCGAACGCGTAGGTCGAACTGCCGATCACGGCGCTCAGCGCCCGGGTCCAGGCCACCTCGTAGATCATCGCAGCGAACCCGGAGATCGCCAGCGTCAACAGGAGGAGCCGATCCGAGGCCCGGTCCACGACGGTCTCGCCCGGTTCATCGAGGGACACATCGTAGACTTCGGTCCCAGACTTCTGACCGAGATCCAAACGGATCGCAACCAGGCCGATCGTGACGTTCATCGAGGCGATCCAGATCGTGGTGGTCTGATTGCCGAGACCCGGGATCAGAACCAGAGCCGCGAGGAGCGTTCCCGCCGCTGCGCCGAACGTATTCAGGGCGTACAGCGTCCCGAGCTTCGACTCCACCTCATTGACCTGCCTGACGAAAAAGCGGGCCAGGATCGGCAGCGTTCCACCCATCAGAAACGTCGGGACTAGCATGATGACGAACGAGGTTGTAAACCGGACCAGCCCTTCGGCTCCCGGAACCGCCGACAGGCTGGGCACCAGACCCCAGTAGAGGGTGTCCATGCCCCGAAAAGCAGCCGGGACCAGGGCCGCCGAAATCCCGATCCCTATCTCGAGGACCCCGTAGAGCCGGAGCGGTCGGGCATTCCTGTCCGAATAGGAACCGAGCACCCAACTTCCCAGCGCAAGCCCTGCCATGAACGCCCCGAGCACCGTCGCGATCGAATGGGAGGTGTTGCCGAAGACCAGACCGGTCAACCGAACCCAGATGACTTCATAGACAAGTCCGGTGGCGCCCGATAGGAAGAAGATCAGGTAGAGGATTCGGGTCATCAAGTGGCCTGTAACGGAGCTATCGGTACCAGCGTTGCGGCGGAACGGCACCGGATTCTAGGAGTCGACGACGAGGTAATGCTCCTACATTGCGAGGAGGAGCGACAACGAAGACGGTGCCGTTCCGCCGCAACCCTCCGGGCCGATGGGGGTTGCCGTCGATCTCTTTGTCGTTCGTCGTCTTGATGAAACCGCATCAACTCCTCCTCTCTCCTCGACCTCGACTGGCAAGACCCATCGGCGATGGTGCCGATAGCTCCGTTACAGGCCACTAGGTCTCAGGTTAAAACAGGATCGGGCGAGTGTAATCGAAAATCGCGCTCAGACGGCAGGTTGGTCCAGCGAATCCGGATCGGCGTAGGCGCTTGTAGCAGGTTGCTGAGGAAGGCGTATCGCGAAGGTCGTGCCCGGGGGCACGCTGGCAACCGTGATCGCCCCTTTCAGATCCTCCACGACGATTCGACGTGTAATGTAGAGTCCCAGTCCCGTTCCCGAGTTCCCTTTCGTCGTGAAAAACGGTTCGAACACGCGATCGCAGTCCTCTTCGGGAATCCCCCTGCCGGTGTCGGAGATCTCAATGCGGACGGCATCGGACTCGGTGCCGGCGGTGACCTTGAGGTTCCGTTGGGGACAGTTCACCATCGCATCGGCGGCGTTCTGAAACAGGTTGATCAAAACCTGGACGAGGAGATTCCGGTCGACCGAGACCGGTCGCATCTTCGGTTCATTGTCGAATTCGAAAGAAACCGTCCTCAGGCTCAAGTAAGGTCTGACGAAGCGGTACGCGTCGTCGACGATCTCGCTGATGTCACACCGCTCGACCCTGGACGACGGCTTTCGGCTGAAATCGAGCATCCGTGATGCCAGGCGCCCGATTCGATCGGACGCGTCATTGGCCGCCCTCAGGTTGTCACGCAAAGGGTGATCGCGGGGGATCTGCTCGTCGATCAGACGCAGATGACCCTGGATGAGCATCAGAGGATTCGAAACGTCGTGGGCGAAGCAGGCCGCAAGTTCACCGATCATGACAAGCCGGGAGAGATGGATGAGCCTTTCTGCCTCGCCCGCGTCATCGACTGCGGGTCCTACGGACGCGCCCTGGCCTGTGAGTCGATCCATCCACCAACTCGGATAGTTCATCTGCGAAGTTTCTTTCTCATCCTGTTCAGTACTGCCTCGATGCCCGACACGCTCAGGTCGAAACCGGGAAACGCCGACAGCTCAGAAGCGGTAAAACCGTCCATGTAGTGCAGTTTGAATATCAGCAGATTGCGTGTGGCGTTCTTGCGATCTTCATCATTGTTGAGCACGCGTTCAACGTCGATCCAGGACAGGAGGGCCCCGACCGACTTCGCGTCCAGATCGGTGCCGTCGACACGGGCGTTCTCTATCATTTCCTTGGCATGGTCTATCGAAATCACTTGTGCCTGCCTTTTCTCGGCCATCTGATACCGAAAGTGATCGGACACAACACTCGCGGCGACCCGGGCCAGGAACGCTTTGACGGAAAACTCAGTCTGACCCCGGAACGATTGCAGCATCCGACCGTCGTTCTTAACAAGACGGACATACACTTCCTGTGCCAGATCGAGGATGACCTCCCTTAGCGCATCCTGTTGTCCCCTGGAAATGCGGCACGCACGGAGCAGGTATAGGAAGATCCGGCGTTGGAACCGCTTCTGGAACTCCTCCCACAGTTCCGGATCGGTCAGGCGATTACCGCATTCACGCAGGAGGTCCGGAGAAGCGACGTCATCGAGCTCCTTCGGACCCAGCTGTCGAACTACACTAGTCATCAGTGTCACTCAGTTCAGCCGTTCGAGGCGGTCTCGAACCTCATCCGCCCACTCGGATTCCGCGTCGATGGCCAGGTAGCCGTAGGAGAGTCTCTCGACCAGGTCCGGGTTGCCCCGCAGGTCGGCGAGCACGATCCGGTTGAACATCGCAGGAAGGAAAGACTCGTCGAGCTCTAGAACCAGGACGAACTCTTCTTCGGCTCTTCCGAGGTTCGCGGCTCTCTCCTCGGGAGTCCCGGCGCCGGATTCCAGGTAAGCCACGCCCAGATCGTTGCGGACGGCGGTGTCCGCGGGTGTTTCCGATGCGGCGCGTTCCAGATGGTCGATTGCGAGACCAAACCTCTTCTGGGTGAGGTAGAAGAGACCCGTAAAATAGTCGCCGGCCCGAAGTCGCTCGAAGTCAGGCTGTGCCGGCTCGACCTCTGTCTCGGGAATCGATCGCGTCAGGATGAAACGCAGGAATTGCTGGTCCGACAGCCTCGACTCGAAGGGCCGGTTCTCTCCCAGATAATCCCTGACGATGGATTCGGGATCGATGTCGATCCCGCCGCCATCGAAGAAGATGCCGACAGTGAGAGCCACCAGGACCGCGGCGGCCGCAGCAAGCCACGGGCCGGTGCCTGAAGCCTTCTTCCTTGCTCGGGTGGGCAAAAACCGACGGGTCCAATGGCTAAGCGCTTCCTCGACTGCCGAATCCTCCTCCTTGAGCACGTCATCGTCGAGGATTCGCATGTAGAACGCCAGCTGGCTTCGGCAATCGTCGCAGCCGACGAGGTGCTGCTCGGTCGCCACGCGGATGGCGGGGTCGAGCTGGCCTTCGAGGTACCCGGTCAACGAGTCTTCCTTTAGGCATTGTTGGTTGTTCACGCGTTTTGTTCCCCTTGGGTTGTGGATTTACATTCCCCTAGGAGTCTGCGCGGCAGAAGAACGATTTTGGGTCATTGTGACCACAGCATAGTGCGTGTGCGCAGCACTTAGCATCGACATGTAGTACCGGGTTTCTTCTGCCGCGCAGACTCCTAGCCTAAAAAGACGAAAAAAGCGGTGTGTGACCACGCTAAAAAAATTTCGGCAAGTGAGCCAGTGTTGGTTACGTCTCTTAAAACAGGGACGTCACATCGTCCCTTACCCCACTCGAACGATCCCCCATACCAACCAAACAAAAGGAGTTAACAGTGAATCGACGTGATTTCATGACAGTCTTCGGCGGCGTCAGTGCCGCCACAGTGCTGGGAAACCGCCAGCTCTTTGCATTCGATGGCGAAACCACTCCGTTCTATGTTCGTGGTCTCGTCATGCTGACCTTCGATGACCCGAACTATCTTCGGCTTGCGATTCCCGAGGCTCACGGACACAAAGCCACCTTGAGCATCGTGCCCGACGAGGGCGACCAGCGAACCTTGGCCATAAAAGGGCATGGGGCGTTGGAAGGCATCGCGCCGAACGGCCGGAAACCAGATCTCAAACTTCCGGAGCTGCTTGACGTCCGTGAGATCTACCGCGACGCCACTCCAAAGATCGATGATAGCCCGTCTATCATATCGATTCCGTGGTCGGCGATCCGGTCCGTCAGCACGAACACGGTCAGCGACGATCGGTGGACATTCGTGCGAACGGATACGGGCGAAGTAGTACACACGGTTCGGCCACGCAAGATTGCGGAGTCGCTCAAGATTGAACTAGTATCTTCGGGTACGCTGAAACTCAACAACGGGAAAGCTTCTGTCGCTCTCAGCGGGGCCCGGGAACTGTGGACGGATTTCATACCGGTCAGGGACGACATCGGTGATTTCGTCGACCACTTCGAGCACTACCTGCCCTACGTCGAGACGTCAGAGGCTTTTCATGTAATTCCGAAGAGATTAGGACGGCCACGACGGAAGCCGACGGTTCCACCGACATGGGCAACTCCTACGCCACGGTGTTTCCGGACCTGATGTGCTTCCTGCTTTTGCTGGCGAGATAATCGATGTTCTTCCCCTCGATCCGTGTCGCGGCAGGTTTCGTCCTGACCGTCAGCGTCGGCTTCAGCATTTACGCGCTGACGTCTGACAGATCGGACGAGGCAGCTGTCGAGAAGTTACTCCTCGACAAGTTCGCCGACGCACGGACAACGGGAGGACGCCTTTTCGGAGTTCCTTACTCAGAGTTTGCACCCGCTCGGCCGCTCTCTGAAGAGCTCAATCGGGCGCAATTTCTGCTGGGAACCCTGGAGCAGGATTCGGACGAAATAATCCTGCTCCAGGCCTACTCCGATATTGCGATGCAAGCGTGGCGGTCCGCGGCAGCGCGACTTGAGCGCCACGCGGCTCGCAATCCCGGCGACCCCAGAGTCCTTAACGATCTTGGCGTCGTATATCTTGAACTCGCCGAAAACGATCCGTCGGCATTGCCCAGAGCCCTGAATCGCTTTCTGTCCGCGGCGGCTCTGGCTCCGATGGGGGTCGAGCCTGTCTTCAATCTTGCCCTGACGTATCGAAGACTACACCTCCCAATGGAGCAGGCGGCGGCCCTGGAGTTGTACGGAGGTCTCAGCGCGGATGATGGTTCCGTCCAAGAACTCATCGATGAATCCGAAAGCAGCGACCAACTGGACGTCCCGGGGCTGAAGACGGCGCTCGCCGAGGACCGCATAGATCGTGCCTGGGCCATCACCAGGAATAGCCCGGACAGCTTCTGGCAGGTCCTGTTGGAAGTCGCAGTCAACAGGGTGGAATCCTTTGACGAGTACGCATCGATAGTTCAGATCGTTGAGTTATTCGAGCAGCACTTCCACGACGAAACGCCCCGGGCGATTGTGTCGCCACTTGTGTCAGAGCGACGCGATCGTGTTAGTGCATCCAGAAAGGCGGTCTTCGAGGCACTCGGAGAGTATCGGCAGGGGAACCTCGACGACAGCCTTGGAAAACTGACCCTCGCTTCACGGTTGGCGGAAGAGTCCGGTTCGGACTTCGATCGGAGTTGGGCGCGAGTGGCACGCGCCAACGTCCTCATTTCCACTCAGGGACTCTCGGAAGCTCGGGAACTGCTGGATTCGGTTGTTGAAACAACACGCCACAATGGCCAGAAGTGGTTGCTCGCAAGAACCCTGACCGTATTCGGCCTGCAGCATCAGCTCCTGAGAAACCGTCCGGAAATGATCGAGCGCCTCGAAGAGGCCATTGACCTGTACGAGAGCGTCGGAGCCAATGTCGAGTCCGCTGGAACTCGGTTCTATCTGGCGACCCACTTGCATCGCGAAGGGAGCGCGACTGAAAGCATGAGGATTGCCGGCCGCGCCCTTGACGTGACCCCTGACACGAACCACGCCGTCCTCTCTTCACTATGCTGGGTCATGGGCATGAACCTGGAGCTTCGCCAAGACCGTTCGTTAGCCGTGCTTTTTGCACGGGAAGCGGCAAGGCAGGCGGAATTGGCGGGTGACCCGCTACGCAGCAGCCAGCTGTTGATCGAACTGGCTGAACTCTACGAACTCGCGGGTGACCGTGAGGAAGCCGATCGCCATGTCCGGCTGGCCGAAGAAGCAGCCAGTGCCACCGACTCCACTGTTTATGTCAAGAACATACAGGACTTGATTCTAAATCTGGGAAAGGCGCGCATTTTGACCCGACGCCAGAGGCTGGCCGAGTCCGAAGCGATGCTCAAGGGGAGCCTGCCACTGCTGGACAGGGCAGACATCGACATCGTGTACAGGCATCAATACAGGCTGGAGCTTGCCAAAGTCTATCAGGAACAGGGTGATGCGGTCCGAACTCGCGAGGAGTTTCAGCTCGCGGTTGAGGCGGTGGAGTACGAGGACGACATGCTAGCTCCACCTGCCCGCCTTGCATTTGACCAGCAGCGGCGGGATGTCTTCGAATTTGCGATTGCGTTCGAATTCGATCAAGGTGAACTCGACCGCGCCTGGCAATACGCACAGCGCTACAGGGAGAAGCTCATTACCGAAATGCTCGACCAGTACTCGCCAAGGGAGGACGGGTTTGCGGATCGCGTGTCGCTTGCGGTCCGAGACAACGCTCCGCCCGAAGACCTGTCGCTTGTCGAGTACACCATGCTCGAGGATCGCCTGCTGATATGGGTGGGATCGTCAGCCGGTCGAACCGGCCGTGAGCACCCGGTTTCGCGGGACGTGCTTACGATGAAGGTCGGGCGGTTCCTCGAACTCCAGCGCGATCAGTCGGCAAGCCGGGAGATCACCGAGCTGGCAAAAGAACTGCATCGGGCCTTGATTGCGCCAATCGCAGATCTTCTGGATGGAACCGACGTTGTCTCGATTGTTCCGGATCGGGTTTTGAACCGCCTGCCGTTCGACGCTCTTATGTCAACAGACGGCCGTTACTTTGCGGAAGACCACACACTACTCGAAACCCCGAGCACTGCCTATTTTATGAGCCCGCTGCCAGCCCCAGCCGCTCCGGGTACGCTGGTCGCCATGGGCTCGCGGGCACAAGACTCTTCCATCCGGGCCGAACTTGAAGAGGTAAGCAGGATTCACCGAGGAATGGAGGTGTTGGATCAATTCGAAGTCGACGGAGACGTGTTCCTCGAGGCGGTCGACGGAGCCAGCCTGTTTCACTACTCCGGACACTCGGCCATCGACGGGGCAAATGCTCTGATGTCTTCGATCCAGCTTGACGGCGCCGGGTCCGGGCCGAATGCCGTCACCGCGATGGAAATCGCGAATCGACGGTTGGCGGCCAATGCCGTCGTCGTCCTAGCGTCGTGTGATTCGTCGGTCGGAAACTCTACCGGCGGTGTGGGAGTGCGCGGGCTCACTTAGGCTTTCCTCATAGCGGGTGCCGGCGCGGTCGTGGGTTCCCTATGGCCGGTCGAGAGCGACTCGACCCGAGAGATCGTCGTCCGCTTTCACCGCGCTCTGGAGAGTGGAAGCTCGCCGGCTCGAGCCCTCCGTGAAGCCCGGACTTCCTTCCTCCAGGACTTTCCCGAAAGGTCGCATCCTTATTACTGGGCCGGTTTCACCTTGACCGGCAACAGGAGCGCACTGGAACCACTCGTCTTCGCCTCCGAAACCGCTACGGAATCAGAAGCACTTTCCCGGTAGTCTTCCGTCCCTCCAACTGTCGGTGCGCCTCGGCCGCCTCTCGGAGAGGAAACGTGTGTTCGATGCGGAGTTTGAGCTCGCCGGCTTCATGCCACGCAAACAGGTCCTTCGCCCGGGACATCAACTCCTCGCGGGTCGCCGCATAGTTGGCCAGCGTGGGACGGGTCAGGAAGAGAGATCCTTTCGCAGACAGCCGGACCGGCTCGAAAGGCGGGATGGGGCCGCTGGCCTGACCGAACGAAACCATGTAGCCCCTTGGGCGCAGACAGTTCAGGCTTTTGTCGAACGTTGCCTGACCGACCGAATCGTACACGACGTCCACACCGCGGCCGTAGGTCCACCGCTGGACTTCAGTCTCGAAATCCTGCTGGGTATAGAGAATGACGTCATCGGCTCCGGCACCTCGGACGAGCTCAGCTTTTTCTTCGGTCGAACAAGTCCCGTAGACGGTCGCGCCTATCCTCTTTGCGATCTGGATCAACAACAGACCGACTCCGCCGGCCGCGGCATGGACGAGAGCCGTGTCCCCTTTCTTCAAGGCAAAGGTGCTGTGACACAGGTAGTGGGCCGTCAACCCCTGAAGCATGATCGCTGCACCGGAGCGGGCGTCCATGCCGTCGGTCAGTTGGATCAGCTTCCAGGACCCGACGATAGGCGCTTCGGAGTACGATCCCGGAGTCATGGCATACGCCACACGGTCTCCTACCTGAACCTCGGTCACATCCGGGCCGACGGCCTCGACCGTTCCCGCCGCCTCCATGCCCGGTGTAAAAGGCGTATCGAAATGGTACAGACCGGTCCGGTGGTACACGTCGATGAAGTTCACACCGATCGCTTCGGTTCGGACGACAGCCTCTCCCGACCCCGGCTCGGGGTTCGGGGTCTCCTCGAAACTGAGGACTTCGGGCCCTCCGTGCGTGTGTATGCGAATGGCTTTCATGATCCGCCCAACTTAAGTTAAGCCGACACGGCCGGTCAACGACTTTGTCGGCACGGCGCTTCTCGGGGCGGAATTCCGAAATTGAAAATCCATTCTCGCTTTAGTACATTCCTTCAACCTGCAGACCGATGGAATCTGGGCCAACATTTTCCGGCTCGGTCACACCAAGGAAGACGTCAGCGAGATTCTTCGGCATGTTCCGATCTTCCGGGACTTGAACGACCGTGAGCTTCAGATTCTGACTGGTATCGTGCACACCCGTTCCTACCAGGCCGGTGAGATCATTTTCATGGAGAGCGAGCCGGGGGCCGGCATGTACGTCATCGAGTCCGGCGGCGTCGATATCATCCTGAACCATGCGTCGGACAGGCCACTCTACCTGGCGCAGCTCGATGCCGGAGATTTCTTCGGGGAGATGGCGTTGCTGGGGGATCCGGAACTCGGTGGCGAAGTGCTGGGGCTTCTGATCGCCGTGCCAGTCGCGGCCAGCATGAAGATCGTCGGCACGGAGTTGTACCGCAATTACAGCCTGCAGGTAAGATGAGCCCGCTACTGATTGTCTGTCGCTTCGGGAACTTCGGTCTCCGTCCCCGAATTCCGGACACTTGGTGGTCTTATTGCAAATCGCGATATCTGAACAATCCACATTGCAGGTAGCTCATTGGAGATTGCTTCATTTCAGATTTCCGACCAATAAGAAATCGAGCAGTCTCCAACTTCCAATGCGGATTCGTCCGATGACCAATCTGCAATGCAATGGTTATGGGATGGGGGAGTTCTCGGCGCTCAGTCAGATCGGGTCAGGGTCGCGTCAAGTCGCGGGGACTCCCGAAGGCGCCTCCCACAGCGCGGTGCTCATGTAACGTTCGCCGATGTCGTTGAGGATCGTCACGATGGTTCCCTCTCCGATCCGTTTGGCGGTTTCATACACACCGTGCAGGTAGGCTCCCGACGACTGGCCGGCGAAGAGGCCGTGTCGGGCCAGCAGCGCGCACATGCGGGCAGAGTCGTCGCTCGAAACGCAAACCCGGTGGTCGACGACGCTCGTGTCCAGAATCTTCGGAATGATGTCGCCGGGAGACTCGAGCGGCTTCAGACCTTCGATACCGGGAAAATCCTCGGGAATGATCTGGACGATTTCGACGCCCGGAACCTCCTTCTTCAGTCGGCGGCCGACTCCGGTCAGTGTGCCTCCTGTCCCGACGCCGGCCACGAAATGGGTGACGCGGCCCTCCATCTGGACCAGAATCTCGGCGGCGGTCGTCTCGTAGTGAGCCAGCCAGTTGTTGTCGTTTGAATACTGATCGCAGTGGAAGAAGCGATGGCCCTCGGCATCGACGATCCGATGGCTCTCGCGCAGCGCCTCGTCGTAGCCTTCGATCGGATCCGTCTCGATCAGCGTGGCGCCGTGGGACTGTATACGAAGCTTTCGTTCCTTGCTCGCGTTCCCGGGCACCACGATGTGAACCGGGACCTTCATCATCGCGCCGATCATCGCATAGGCGATGCCGGCATTGCCGGAGCTCGAGTCGAGCACGGCCCGGCCATCCTCCAGCTCGCCGGCCAGCAGCGCCTCGAGGAGCATCCGTCGAACGGGTCGGTCCTTGAGGCTTCCGCCAGGATTGGCGTACTCGGCTTTGGCGAATACGCGAACTCCCGGAAACTCCTCTTTGAAGCAGAGTATCTCCACCATCCGGGTGTTCCCGACCAGGCTCAACGCCGGAAACACCGGGTGGCCGGAGGCAGTTGCCCGCCTCCGGCTCCCACAGAACGCAGCGTGCGGATTTCCCGCACTGCGCTCTTCAGAATTGGATTTACAGCACAGCGAGAGACTGGAACTCCCGATAGCGGAGAGCCAACTTGGGACGCTGTAACGGAAAGTGCAGCTGAATCCGGTTGAATACTTCCCACCGGACGAAGCCTGCACGACTACGACTGCTGAGCATTTGGCGCCAGTAACGTTCCACGGCCCGAGCGACGTGCTGCAGAGCCCGGAGGTTCCCGGCAATGCCATAGTAGGCGTAGTGCCCGCGCAAGACTCGGTTCAGATTGTGCACTTGCTCCCGGACCGGCAAGTGACGCATTCGCCTCATCACGCCGCGTAGATGAGCCAGACTGCGTCGAAGTCGAGACTTCTCTGTTCGCAGTCCCACTCTAAAATTGCCTTTGCGATTACGCGTACAGTACAGGGTCATGCCCAGAAAATAGATCGTCTCTGGACGTTTTCTCCCGCGCCGGACGACATCGCGCTGGGCATAGCGGCCGAATTCGACGAGCTTCGTCTTGGTCGGCTCCGGAACCAGTCCAAACTTTCCCAGTCGCTTGCGCAGAACGTTCTGGAAACGAAGCGCATCGTCCCGATATTGGAAACACACGACAAAGTCGTCGATGTACCGCACCAGATACGCTTCACCCTTCAGGCGTGGCCGGACCATCCGGTCAAACCACAGGTCAAGCACATAATGCAGGTACAGATTGCTCAGCAGAACGCTGATCGACCCACCTTGCGGGGTTCCCTCTTCGTTCGAATGCAATTCCCCGTCTTCGAAAACGCCCGCCTTTAACCATCGTCGTATCAGACTGATGATCCGCGGATCTCCGACTCGATGCTCCACAAAGCGGAGTAGCCATCCATGGTCTAAACTCCCGAAAAAGTTCTTCAAGTCCGCCTCCAACACCCAACTCACCTTGCATCCGGAAATCACCTCATGGAGGGTTGCCAGTGCATTGTGGGCGCCCAGCCCAGGCCGGCCACCAAAGGAACAGGGCAAGAAGTCCTGCTCGTAGATGGCGACCAATACCTCGGCCACGCTGCGCTGAAGGGCCCGATCTTGAACACAGGGCACGCCCAGGGGACGTTTCTCCTGCTTGCCGGGCTTGGGGATATACACCCGCCGAATCGGCGGAGCGCGATATCCCTTCTGGTGAACAGACTGGAGCATTGGCTCCACCCAGACTCCGAATTCCTCCTTCGCCTCCGGTACCCTCTGACCATCACATCCGGGAGCCGTGTTGCGGGGCACTTGACACAGGTTCTTCCACACACGCTCTCGGGTGACATGATGCGCCAGTGACGTGAACCGGAGCTTTGGCTCACTCCGAGCTTTCGCCGCTATTCGTTCCAGTTTCGTTTCCATGACTGGTTGTTCCTCTCGTTGCATAGAGGACCGTATCCTCCCGTTGCATGGAGCTCATGTTTCCCAAGAACGAGTCCACTTCTGCTGGCCGCTTCCCCATGTGATCGGCTCTCCCGACCTCGGAGTGTAGAGTCGAAAGTGGTCGGGCCGATCGGCCCTTCCACCGTCCGCTCAATCAAACGGCTCGTGCGGTTTTCCCGCAAGCCGCTTTCCTCAGTTGCTCCTCGTTCGGAATTCGCTGTGTGGCGGCAGGTGGCGGCTTCGTTCGTACCGCGTTTGGGTCTTTCGCTAAGGGAACTATCCAAGTTCACGATATCTCCGCGTTTCCCATCGCTCGCACATTCACGACTGAGTACGGGGACTTCCCCCTCCAACGGGCCTTTTGGACCCGCCAGCGCCGCTGCTCGAAGCAACGATCCGAGACCTTATGTTTGCCGTCTCGTTCCTGAGTGTAGAGTCGAAAGTGGTCGGGCCGATCGGCCCTTCCACCGTCCGCTCAATCAAACGGCTCGTGCGGTTTTCCCGCAAGCCGCTTTCCTCAGTTGCTCCTCGTTCGGAATTCGCTGTGTGGCGGCAGGTGGCGGCTTCGTTCGTACCGCGTTTGGGTCTTTCGCTAAGGGAACTATCCAAGTTCACGATATCTCCGCGTTTCCCATCGCTCGCACATTCACGACTGAGTACGGGGACTTCCCCCTCCAACGGGCCTTTTGGACCCGCCAGCGCCGCTGCTCGAAGCAACGATCCGAGACCTTATGTTTGCCGTCTCGTTCCTGAGTACTATTCCCCGATCCGATTCCTGACACCGCGTCGGCCGGAATTTCGCTCTCGCTTATATCCGCACCTACCGCGCAGGGCTCTAGGTCGATGTTTGTCTTCTCGGTTGCCCGCCCTTTCTAGGTCTGCGGGGTGTCTGCGGGTGCCACATCATCTCGACCTTACCTTCCGCTCGGACGATACCAGGCCTCCCTGGGTCACTCGCGTCTCTTCTCCACCGTGTCGCCCGCACACACCTTGGTGCGATGGGGTGGAACCAATGCGCCTTCGCCCCAATAGTGCGGGCTCGACCATTCCCCATCTTTGGCCGACCGGTTCATCCTCGGGATGGCTCCCGTCGATTACGACCCGGTGGTTCTCCTCATGCCCTTCAGACCCCACCTCGCGGTGGGCGCCCTGCCCTCCAAAGTTTCCGTAGCTGGCTCCAGCTTTGCCTTGGCCGTATCCGGCTTTCGCCTTCGTGCCCGTTTAGGCATCTGCACTACCTGTCTACACTTCGGCCAGTGAGGCATTACCCCCACTTGTTGGATATCGACCCGTGGCCTCGGGCCGAGCGGGACTTTAACCCGCCGGAAACGCGTGCTGCCAGGCACGCACTATTCCCCGATCCGATTCCTGACACCGCGTCGGCCGGAATTTCGCTCTCGCTTCCTGACACCGCGTCGGCCGGAATTTCGCTCTCGCTTATATCCGCACCTACCGCGCAGGGCTCTAGGTCGATGTTTGTCTTCTCGGTTGCCCGCCCTTTCGTCTGCGGGTGCCACATCATCTCGACCTTACCTTCCGCTCGGACGATACCAGGCCTCCCTGGGTCACTCGCGTCTCTTCTCCACCGTGTCGCCCGCACACACCTTGGTGCGATGGGGTGGAACCAATGCGCCTTCGCCCCAATAGTGCGGGCTCGACCATTCCCCATCTTTGGCCGACCGGTTCATCCTCGGGATGGCTCCCGTCGATTACGACCCGGTGGTTCTCCTCATGCCCTTCAGACCCCACCTCGCGGTGGGCGCCCTGCCCTCCAAAGTTTCCGTAGCTGGCTCCAGCTTTGCCTTGGCCGTATCCGGCTTTCGCCTTCGTGCCCGTTTAGGCATCTGCACTACCTGTCTACACTTCGGCCAGTGAGGCATTACCCCCACTTGTTGGATATCGACCCGTGGCCTCGGGCCGAGCGGGACTTTAACCCGCCGGCGTGCTGCCAGGCACGCACTATCAGCCAGTCTGACTTCCGACAGGCCTTCGGGTCTTCCTCGCGTTGTTGGCTTGTCCAACCCTACAAGCTCCGCTTGAACCTGACGGATCTCCCTTGTTCCCATGAAATCCTTGGTTGCATGCCGGCGGTACGAACCCCGGAAGCACCCCAGGGCACTTGCCATTGCGTGCCCTGCGATTCCGCCTTCCCCCTAGAGCGACAGGGTCGGCTACTTCAACCACGTTCGATTTCGGGGCTATCTTTCCGTTCACTGGTGTTCCGGCCTACTCCCTCCCTGTCTACGCTTCGCAGTGTCCGTCACCGACCACCACGCAAGACTCGGTACGTGGCTGCCGGCTAGGCTCTGCCACGGCCGCCATCTCAGGCGACTGGATCTCATGCGCTTGCAAGGCGCAACGCTCATGAAACTCGACGTAGGATTCTTCGACCGGTATGGTTGCCGCTAAGTTCATCGATTGAGAGGCTAATTAATCAAACAGGTAAAGAATCAGTGTACCGCAAAAATCGGTGGGTTCTCGCGAGGGACGAGGATGAACCCGTTCAACGAGTTCCGCATGCGAACAGGGAGGTAGGAATCTGTGCCTGTTTCAATCCCTTCCTTTCCAGCTACTTGTCACTTCTTCGGCACTAGCTTTCCCAGATTCTGCGCGCGAACGTCTGCGAAGTAGATGTTCCCGCCGGCATCCATCGATACCCAGTGTGGCCGGCCGAGGCCGCCGATCACATCCAATTTCTGGCCGGAACCGTCCACGATCGTAATCGAACCGCCGTTGGCGTCGGCAACCAGCAGGATGTCTTCTTCAGTGATGTGGAGACCGTAAGGCGTGCTGACGTCGTTCCACTGGTCGAGATACGTGCCCTGTTGGTCAAAGATCTGGACGCGGCCGTTCTCGCGGTCGCCGACGAGCACACGGCCCCGAGAGTCGATCACGATCGAATGCGGCAGATCGAACTCGCCCGGTCCTGTCCCTTTACTCCCCCAGGACTTCAAGAACTTGCCGTTTCGATCGAATTTCACGACTCGCGAGTTTCCGTATCCATCACTGACAAAGAAATCTCCGTTCGGCGCCACGGCGACATCGGTCGGTCGGTTGAACGTGTCGGGACCATCGCCAGTCACGTCGCGTTGACCCAACTCGAGGAGCAGTTCACCGTCTGGGCTGAACTTCATCACCACATGTCCCTGGCCGTCGGTGGCCCAGATGAATCCATCGTCATCGACGCGGAGTCCATGGGCCCATTTGAACAGACCATCGGCCCAGCCCTCGATGAACCTTCCGGCCGCATCGAGCACGACGATGGCTGGATCGACGCGTTGCATCGCAAGGATACGGCCTTGACGATCGACGGACACCGACGAAACCGGCCCCCACTCCATGCCCTCTCCCAGCTCGACCCAATCGGAGGCCACCTCGTAGGAAGGTGGGTTCTGGGCGAGCAGGAAGGGAAGGACCAGTAACACCAGCACGAAACTGGCAACCCAATATCGACGCATCAGCGCACCTCCCATGTTACTGATTACTGAGTGTAGGTGCGCTCAATCAAGCTGTGAACGAATTATGGGAACGGAAAATCGGGTGGCGGGGTTTTTCACGTGTAGATGCGGTCTATGACCGCACAGCTTGTGGTCCCGCGGACATTTGTGCGGTCATAGAGCGCACCTACACTTGAGGCTCGCAGGTTCTTCGTGAAAAGCCCCGCCACCCGATTCTCCAACGAATGACATTCGTTCACAGCTTGTATGAGCGCTCATGTTTCGGTTCGAAGAGTGTGCGGTCATAGACCGCACCTACACTTCTTCAGCTGACTACGGTTTTCGCACAGCGAAAACCGAGCGTCACAGTCCGCAGTGAGGGTTTCGTGTAGTTCCGGTAGTTCACCGTGAGCATCCGGCTGTCGGGATCGCCCCAGCTGCCGCCCCGGAAGACGCGGTAGACGCCTTCGGCTGGGCCCTGCGGATTCTCGTCGGGACTGACGGCGTAGTACCCTCTCTCGTACCAGTCCGAAACCCATTCGCTGACATTGCCGGTGGCGTCGTACATTCCGAATCCGTTCGGGGGCAGAGATCCGACCTCGACCGGGCCGCCGGGCCAGCCAAAGTGCGCCAGAGTCGTCCGCTCGCCGCGTCCGCTCTCTTCGAAGTCGGCCGTATCGGCGACTTCGAAGTCGTCTCCCCAGGGGTAGTTCTTCCGGTCGAGGCCGCCGCGGGCAGCCCGTTCCCACTCCGCCTCAGTCGGTAGGCGCTTGCCAGCCCAGCCACAATAAGAACTGGCCTCGTCCCAGTTGACGTTGTAGGCCGGGAATCGCTCCCGACCCGCCGGAACCGCGCCCTCAACCCAATGGTAGGGAGCCGCTCGTCCGGTCGCCTCGACGAAGGCGGCATAACGCTCGTTGGTCACTTCGTACTCGTCGATGTAGAACGAGTCGATGAAGACCAGATGAGCGGGCTGGTCATCCATCCGGGGCCGTGCCCGCCAGTTCAACTCATCGAGCAGGTTTCGGTGGACCCGGCCGAGCCAGAATTCCCCGGCGGGAATGCGAATCATTCCGGGTTCGGCTCGTTCGGCCGGTTCTGGCTTGGAAGGTGTCTGCGCAGGGAATGGGGCAGCACTGGCGACGAAAAGAATCGCGGCAGCGAGGATTGCGAACGGCCCTCCGGCTCGACTCATGGTAGCTACTCGAACAGCTCGGCGATCTCGTCGGTGGCGATGGGCTGGCTCTGTGCCAGACCGAAAGCGTCGACGTAGTCGTAGGAGCGACCCGATGGCGTGTCTTCGATGCTCTTGAGCCAGTCGATCCCGAGGGCGGAGTAGATCGACGCAACGGTATTGTCCATGGCCGGCTGTTCGAAGTGCTTCCAGCCCGTGTCGATACACTTCGAGCAATTTTCGTTGGTCTTGCCGATGATCCGGCCACCCTTGACGCCTCCTCCGGCGAAGAACGTCGTGTAGGTGTCTCCGTAGTGATCCCGTCCCCGAACCGCGTTCATGGCCGGCGTTCTGCCGAATTCGCTGGCCGCCACGATCAGTGTCTCATCCAGCATCGTCTTGCCCTCCTCGACACCCGGCATCGAGGCCAGGTCGTCGAGCAGGCTCGTGATCCCCTTGTCGAATCGGTTGCAGGTGAAGTAGTGGTTCCTCGGGTATCGGTCGTGATCGAAGATGTAGCTGTGGTGATCCCATTTGTCACCGTCGTAAACGTACACGAAATGGGTGCCGGCATCGGCGGCCAGGACGTTCTTCGCCAGGATCAGCCCCAGACCGTACTCGTCGCCACCATACCTTTCGCGCTCGGCTTCGCTCGTGTTGAAGACCGTCGCCCAACGCGGGTCGTTCAGCAGGCCGTAGGCTTCCCGATAGAAAGTCCTGTAGTCGGACGTCTTTTCGCCCAGCGACGCGCGTTGGGCGGCGGAGACTTCGGCGAGTTCGCCCAGCAGCGTCCAGCGTTCGTCGAGCAGGGTGTCGACGCCTTCCCTGTTCCCGCGGAAGGCTTCGAAGACCGTCGTCGGATCCAGATCGAGGGCCGTGAACTGGGCCGGAAACAGCCCGGAACCGATCGAGCCTGCCCGCGCCCGGGTCAGCCCGGTGCTGACGTAAGTGGGAAATCGATCCGTGTCGCGGCGGAGGGGATCCAACTCTGTTGCGATGACGCTGCCGAAAGCGGGAATCTCTTTGGCCACGGCCGGGTTCAGCGCACGACCTGCCTGGGTGTGGTACTGGCCCTGGAAGTGGATGCGCTCGGGCGACCACATCGAACGCACGAGCGACACCTGATCCATCTTGTCGATGAGGGTCGGAAACAGCCGCCTAGAGAGAGACAGCTCCGAGGACACCTGCTCGACGTCCAGGTCCCTGGGGGTGAACCTGGTCTCCTTGAAATCCCAGCATTCCATCGGGCTGATCGCCCCACCCATCTCGATAAAAATGCAGTTCCGTGCCGTTCCGCGCGGGTTCGCCCGACCCTGGGCTCGTACGTTGAGGGGCCATATGAGGCGATCGACCCAGGTCGCGGCAAGAGCCGCGCCCCCCCACTGCAGTACTTCTCTTCGAGTCGGAATCAGGTCCCTGAGCTGGCGTTCCATTTGATCGTTCCTCGTCCAGCAGCCCGTGGCGGAAGGCTGCTAGTGGTTCAGGATGAACTCCACACCGTTCAACAACGCCCACTGAAGGTTTTCGGCTCCACGCCTGCGGTCGCGCTCCATGTGTTGGAGAGAGACTTCCCTTTCGGCTGGCGTTGGGAAGCGACCCAGACTGGCCAGGAACAGCTCGTCGACAATATCCGCGTCGGCCTTCTCCGATTCGACGAGCCTCTGAACCCGACTGTCATCGGACGCGAGGACTCGATCGTTCACGATGGCCGAGTCCATCAACAACAGCGCCTGCAGTGTGGACGCCTTGTTTCCGATAGGGGGCGGCGTCGACCGATTGCTCTGAAAGAAGCTCTGCATGATGTTGGTGATCATCGCCCCTTCTGTGCTCCTGCGGCCGACGTCACCGGGACTGGCCATCTGCTTGACGCGAGTGACCGGCATCCCGGAGAACGTGAAGTTGCCGGGCCGCCCGGTCGCCTGCGCAATCGAATCGATCACTTCCGGACCGCTCAGGACACGGATGAGCTTCCGCGAGTAGTAGGACGCGTAGGAGTCCCGCCATTCGCCGCTGAACTGCGACGAAAGCTGGTACGCGCTGGACTTCATGATGGTGCGGATGACGTGCTGGACACTGTGGTCGTTCGCCCCGAAGTCTTCCGCGAGTGCCTCCAAGAGTTCGGGGTAGGTCGGCTGGATGGTCCAGGGCGCCGGCGGCGGGTTGTCCGGATCGAGCCGGTCGAGGTCGAACGAGTCATAGGGCTCGACGAAAGCCAGCGTCATCAGGCGACCCCACACGAGGTTGACCAGCGCGCGTCGAAACTGCGGATGAGTCGTGATCATCCGGGCGAATTCCTCACGCGGGTCGGCTTCGGTTCGTGCTTCTTCGCCCGTCAGGACGAAGGCGGGCTGATATTTTCCGCCGTAACGCGGATACTTCGTGATGCTGTCGGTGATCCAAGGCGCGTCGAAGGCGGTGTCGTAGCCTGCAGCCATCTCGTCAAAGACCATGTCGGAACCGGAGTTGTTCCTGCTCCGTTCGTCCCATGCCGCAATCATCCGGATGTTGCCCAGGAACGCCGCCTGCCGGAAGAACTCCTGGCGTGTTTTCCGGGAAAGGTAGAGGTTGATCGGCTCGAGGTGTCCGGCACCGTCGTGGCAGGAAATACAGCTGATGTTGATGCCCAGGAACAGACGGGTCACGTCCACGTTCATGTCATCGATGCTGTCGAGCCGGTTCAGCTGGGCATAGTCATCCGGCGTCCTCGGCAGCTGGTTCGTCCCGCTGTAGCTGCGCGCGAGCACACCGAGTTGGGGAATCGTGCTATGGCTCTTCGCGACGCCCGTGAGCAGGTCCGTGACGACGTCGGTGTAGGGCCGGTCGACCCGCAACCATTCCTTGTTCCAGTAGTGGAAAGCGTTCTTCCCTTTGCCGGTCGGACCTGTCAGGCGAAACAGATCGCCCCAGAACCACGCCCACTGCTCGGCGAACTCGGCGGTCCCGATGAGGGAATCGATTAACCGATCCCGCTTGTCGGGGTCTGCACTCGCCACGAATTCGAGAACGGCTTCAGCGGGAGGCAACAAACCGGTGGCATCGAGGTGTGCGCGGCGAACGAACTCGAAATCGTCAGAAAGACCCGAATGCGGAACGCCGTCACGCTCGATCCGTCCGAAAATGTAGTCATCGACAAAATTGTTGTGCGGTATTTCGGACGAACCAGTCGACACCGGCAACGCGCTGGCCATCGCGTCGGTGAAGCCGCTTTCCTCTTCTACCCTGTCGGGCCCTCGTCCCAACAGGCCTTCATGCGCCTTCTCGATCCGTTGTTCCTGGCCCGGTTTCCGGGGTGGCTTCTGCTGGGCGAACAAAGCCACGCCGAGCAAAGAAAAGATCGCCACCATCGCAACGGTTTTCATAGATGTCTCCACGACGCGTCCTCCCGAAACCAGACGCAGCCGGTCGCTGGAAACACACCGGCCGCGGCCAGGGTCACTGGGCTGAAAACAATTTAACGCACTCACGATAAAGGGTTTGCTGTAACGAGTCAAGAAAAGGAGAACGGAAGGAACATCAGATTCTGACGACGCGCCTGAACCCGGCCCAAAACCTCTGCCAGTAGGACACTTCGAGATTGATGAAACCGTCCTCTTCGTCCAGTTTGTAAGCGCGCTTCTTCGCGAGCTGCTTCACGGTGTCGTGGTAGGCAAACACCTTGCAGTGGACACAGCGCATGAGAGGGATGTGGACTTCCAGAACAGGAAGGAACAGGTGATCGGTTGATTTGCAGATCGCCGAGTGTTGCATGTCCAAGGCGACACTCTATCCGCAGGGCGGGCCAGATTCGGACCCGGCCAGGGGAGGCGCTGCAGAGTTGTCGAGCTGCCATCGCGGTATCTTTGAGTCGGGCCCCAAAACGCGCAGTTTTTGCGTCAGGACGGGCGAATTATTCGCCAGGACGGATGGATTAAAGGTAAGGCTCCGACCGCCGATCTAACCCTTAGAGATATGGAGCACAAACACCACATGCTGCGCCTGATTGCAGTGGCCTCGATCCTCGGTGCCGGAGTGGCCGTCTACTGGTTCGCCCCTGGCGCGACGGAGATGGAGCAGTTTCAGCGCTCGCTTCAGTCGATGGGCGGTTGGGCCGCTCTCGTTTCGGGGCTTTTGATGATCACTCAGGCCGTCGTCGCTCCGCTGCCCGCAAACGTGATCTCGGCATCGAACGGATTCCTGTTCGGCGCATTCTGGGGAACATTGCTTTCCTGGACCACGACGCTGGCGGGAGCTTCGCTCTGCTACTACATCTCGAAGACCTTCGGGAAACCAGTGGCGATGAGGTTTGCCGGACGAGCACTGGCACGTTCCGAGCGCTTCATGTCCAGGTACGGAGGCCGAGCCATATTCATTGTCCGGCTGCTACCCGCCGTGCCCTTTGACGCCGTCAGCTACGCGGCCGGTCTGACGGGGGTGGGTTTCGGCCGCTTTCTCCTTGCCAGCGCGATCGGCTCGCTCCCATCGTCGCTGTTTTATGCCGTAGTGGGCTCGCTGTTCCTCCAGACCCACTGGTGGGTACTGTTCGCGGCGTCGAGCGTTTCGCTGGTTGTCATCCTGTTCGTGTCGAGACGGCTCGAAGCTCGCCTGGCAGCATAGCTGGCATGTCCTAATCAGTGATCCTTAGTCCGTCCCTGGCTGGACCACTGGCCACCGGTCCTAAGAAAAAACAGGTACAGCCTCGACTGTCCCTGTTTTTTCCTTATCTTTTCTGGTCACTTGTCACTCGTCACTTCCCCTACGCAGTGCGATACGACTTCGTCAGGACCCCATGACCGGTGGGACCGAACTCCAGAATCGACACGTCTCGTCCCAGAAAAACGCCTAGGAATTAGTTTTGATTTTCGTTGACCCGTGTCGGTCGACCATCGTAGGCTGGAAACATTCTATTACCTACAAATTCTTCGCAATGGACCGAGGTGTGTGACCTGTGGATAACTTCGCCGGAAACCTGGATGCGCTGAAGAGACTGGTTCAAGAAGCCGGCTACAGAGGAGGGTGGACCGTGATCGCTCACGGCTACCAGTTCCAGGCCGAGGATGGCGCCGTCCTGAATTGGTTTCCGGCCCCGGCGAACACGCTCTACTACCAGGGCCCGTCCGAGGCGAAAGACAAACTGCGCACGACGCTGATCAACCGCCTGGACACAGCCGGTAATGGCGCCGCAGGCCCCGCCACCCGCAACGCCGTCCCCTGAGGAAACTCAACCGCTCCCTCCCAGGTTCGAAAATCAACCCGGGATCACAGGCGTCGGTTCGGATTGATAATCGTCCGCCACATGTGCGCCACCGGGCTGTTGTCGAACCCCAACCCTTCCTTCGGTTGCTTGAAGTGACGGCCGATGATGTCGATGAACGGATCGAGCGACACCTCGGCGTTGCGGTCGAAGCTGTACTCGTCGTTCATCGTGATCAGCCTTGCCCGCATGTACCACTTGTGATTGCGCGCGTAGTTGTACGCCTCTTCGATGTAGGGTTCCGGCACGTAGTCTCTGCCGAACATGCGGTAGTACATCTCCGGATACTCGTAATCGACCGAGGGATCCGGGTAAAACCGCAGCGGCTGATGGTATCGGATCGCCCAACTTACGGTTTCGGGAACGTAGGGCTCGAACAACTGGCCGCCCCACCAGCCATGATCGGGACGCTGGAGGGTCAAAACGAGGTCGTGGAGCAGGCAGGAGAGGATGACTTCCTCGTCCTGGCCCGTCTTCATCGCGCGCGTCGCGCTCTGTAAGACGTGGTTGCTTGAAGTGAAGCGCAGTTTGAAGAAGTCCTCGAGCGTGGGTTTCTCCGGCATCGGCTCGAGTTCCCGCTCTTGTCCGCCCTGTGGTTCGAGTTCTTCGATCATCCGGTGCTCAAGCGCTTCGGCGAGCACGGCTGTAGGCACCACCGACGTCGCACCGGCCGCGCCGATCGCTGCAAAGAAGTTTCTCCGATCCATATAGGCACTCCTTGGTTGATAGCCTGTTTTTCCGACACTATGAAAGGCACGAGGAGTGGCGTCAACGAATTTCGACGCCATGAACCTGACGCCCGACAGTGCAACGAGCCTGCTCGTCGCGCAACCTGCCGCCGTCATCCCCCCTCAGAACGAAACCTCTATGTCCTGCAGACGGGCTTCGATGCGCGCCAGGCGTCCCTGAACATCCGTCGTCGGCAGGTTACTCAGGTAGATGTTCCTCATGCCGCGCCGCAGCAACGCATGAATAGTCTCTGCGCAAATGTCTTCGGGTTGGCGCCCGCCGGCGAAATCCGCTTTCAGCCCTTCGACCGGCACCGGAAAGAACCTGCCGAGCGCGTTCAGCGTCTTCGGGTTGGCGCTGCGGTAATAGAAGACCCCGAATACTCCGGGTATTCGTACACCCCGATCGCCACATTCTTCCAGAAACTTGTCCAGCGCCTCCGCATTGTGATGGGAACTGATCTGGGAAAGATAGAAGTCGGCGCAATAGTCGGCATCGACCATGAACTCGACCTGCCGGGTGCCGCCGTGAGGGTTCGCCCATCCGCCCAGGGCCAGCCCGGGCACGCGTTCTCGAATCTTCTTGCGCAGCTCGTATGCGTGTTCCACGCATCTTGGAACACCGTCGAACCGATCGCCTCCCAGGACGACCAGGGATCGAAACCCGAGCGCATAAGCTTTCTCGGCAAAGTCGAGGCAATAGTCGAGAGGGTGCTTGGCAGTGAGGATCGGAACGATCAGGGAATGGTCGGCTTCGGTACCGAGGTTGATGATCACGTGCCGAAGGTTCTGTTCCTCACGGCGCCCGGTCGACCCGTCCGTCATGAAGACAAAGCGCTGGAGCGAGGTGACTTTCCGGATGAAGTGGTTGCTGTCGATCCAGGCGTCCAGGCTCTGATCGAGCGACAGATCCATCTGCGGCGGACACCATTCGATGTTCAGCAGAGGTTGCTTCGGGTCGTTTAATGCTTTGAGCAGGGACATCCTTGAAGGATAACCGAAGGCAGGCAGAGTCGGACCAGCGCGTCCGACTTCGACGACCGCTCAGCGCTTGGCGACGGCTGGTGCTTTCCGGACCTTCTTCTTCGGCTTCCGCCCCTGGGCCGGTGCCACGGTAACCTCTCTCCGGTAGGCGGCGGCCATGGAATCGAGGTCGGCCTCGATCCGTCGCCTCAGGCGTTCCGGTGACAGCACAACCGCCGACGGGCCGAAGCTCATGATCCACGCCACCAATTCAAACTCTCCACCGACGTGAAGGCTCATAACAATCTCTCCGCCGCCAACATCGCGGACTTTCTGAGAAGGATGCCACGCGCGTGACCGAACGTACTGAGCGATTTCGGCCTTGAAGAGCACCTCGACGTCGATCGGATCTTCCTTGACGAGTCCGAAGGCCGATTCGAGATAGCTCTCCACGGAAAAATCGGCGGGTTTTTCGAAGTGGTCGGAGCTCTTCTCGATTTCCTCGATGCGCTCGATCGCGAACGTCCGAATCTGTTCATATTCCTCGACGTAGCCGAACAGGTAGAGCCCGCCCTTGTAATACATCAGCCGATAAGGATTCACCGTGTAGGATTTCTTCTTCTGGCTATGGACGGAGAAATACTCCATGAGGATGGTCGCATCCTCGCCGATCGCATCCATGAGAGTCCGGATCGTCTGTTTGTGCTGATCCAGGTGTTTGGGTGCGTCGGCGCGGACCGATATCATGGAGTCCAGGCTGTCGAAAAACGAGATGTTCTTCTCCGGAAGCGCCCCCTCGATCTTCTTGAACGCCGAGTCGATGTCATTGGAGAAGGGAGGCGCTGCGAGCGCGCCGACCATGTTCCTGCTGAAGTAGAGCGCGGCCAGTTCCGACAGCGACAGGTTCGCCAACGGCAAGCCTTTGTAGTCTTCAGCCAGGCGCCAGTAGACCTTGCCCTCGTACCGTTCGTCGTAGAGCGGGAACCCGGCTTCCATGAGCGCTGCAAGGTCGCGACGAATCGTCTTCGTCGAGACGGAGTGGCGTGAGGCAAGGTCCGGAATCGTGCTCCAGCGCGTGCTCTCGATCTGTTTGAGGATCGCCCATTGACGGATCAACTGTGCATTTCGTCCCATCTTCGACCTCTCCACCGACCCGCGCGGTGCGCTGCTAGGAGTGAGCGTTTTGGAGAAGGATTCTATGGTCGGGGGGCCATGAAGACAAGCAATACCAGGTTGTCCTCACCCTGGTTTCGGACTCCATGATCCTCATTCGGCCGCGCGATGACGGCCTCGCCGTCTCCGCACTCGCGTTCCTCACCAGCGATATGGAACAATCCACGGCCCTCGATGACATAGTAGATCTTGTCGGATTCGGGATGCCTGTGGACACGCTGTTCCTGCCCAGGCTTGAGACAATACAGGTCGCAGAAGTACTTTTCGGAGCCGAAAAGGGGGACCTTCTGCATCTTCTCGTCGGAAAAACCCACCGAGGCGCGAACGTCCTTTAACTCCACAGCCGTTATTGTAGTGGAAAGACCTTGGCGTCGGTGACAATTTCGCGGACGAGCTCGCTGAAGTGCGGGTGACAGGTGAAAAGCAGTACCTGATGGGTTTTCGACAGGTCGCGGGCGGCTTTGATCGAGTTGCGGGTGCGCTCCGGATCGAAGTTGACGAAGATGTCGTCGAAGATGACGGGCAGTGGTTCCACGTGCCGGGAGTACTCGCGAACCAGCGCCAGACGGACGGCCAGGTAGAGCTGTTCGGCGGTGCCGCGGCTCAGATGCTCCGGGCCGATGCGAGTCCCATCCTCACGCTCGATCACCAGGTCGGCCGACCCAAGCGGGCTGATGACTCGTGTGTATCGACCGTCGGACATCCGGTTGAAACACTCCGAGGCAGACCGCAGGACTTCCGGTTGACGCTCGGTCTCGTAGATCTTCCGGGTTTCCTCCAGTAGAGTGCGGCACAGGGTCAGCACCGCCCACTTCTCGGAAGCTTCGTCGATTCCAGCCAGGATGGATTCCTGGCGCAGGCGAACCCGCGAACGCTCCTCATTGCGCCCCAGAGCACGGATCCGTTCTTCGACCCCGCCACAAGCGTGTCGGGTCTCGGCCAGACGGGCGCTGGACGCCTCCAGCTCGGCGGTCTCAGCCCGGTAGGCGGCGGCATCGACTGCATCGACGCCCTCCATCCCGGGTTCCGGATCGATGGTCCCCGACGGGGTTCGATCCAGCTCTACTTGAAGATTTTGCCTCTGTTTGAAGAGCTCTCCGCGACGGAAAAATTCACTCTCCGTCGCCGCACCGGCAGCTTCGAGCAGCGAGAGGATCTTGCTTTCGTTGTCCGCAACATGCTTCATGATGGCTTCCCGCTGCCGGTCTTCGAGCTGCAGCGCCTCGTCGAGGGATCGGATGCCATCCGCCATCTCGCCCAAATCCCGAACCCTCGCCTCTTCCCGGGCCAGATCGACACCCGAGAAATCAGGTCGGCCGATCAGGGCCTCGATGCTGGATCGCAGCGTCGAACGTTGATCCTCGACCTTGCGTAGGCCTTCTTCAGCAGAACGCAAGCGCTCCTCGCAGGCCTCCACCTGCGCCTGCAGGCGCGCCGACCGGCGCCTGCGACCGTAGTACCACAGCGTCATCGCGAACAGCACCGCACCGATCGCGCCGCTGGCGACCGGCTGCGCCATCATGAAGAGGACGGCACCGACGACACCGACCAGGACGATGAAGATCGTCATCGCAAGCGCGGAAGGCGGGCGCGCCGCCCGGGCAGCGGAGGAGATCGCAGCGAGTTCGCCCGACACGGCTTCCTGCTTGGCGGCAGCGGCCGCCACGACTTCGGCGGCGGCGTCCTGGCGCGGCAGAAGCAGTCTCAGGGACTCGACCCCACGTCCGCGGCGGATGAGCTCCTGCGGCGTGTAGCGCGAGGCCAATTCGGCCCGTTTCGCCCTTCGCTGCTCGTTCTCCACGCGATGTCTTTCCAAGTCGTCCTCGAGCTGCCGTCGCTGGTGCAGCAAGAGGTTCAGGCTCTGGACACCTCCTTCGGGGAAGCTGTCGATCGTCTCCAGACCTGCAAGCTGTCTTTCGATTTCGTTTCGCCTTTTGCGGTACGGTTCGGCTTGGCGCAGCTTCTCGTAGTGCGCGACCCGGCTCGCCAGCCGGGACATCGACTCTTCGAGAGCTTGAATCTCTACTTCGAGACCGGCTCGCTCTTCGTGCGCAGCGACGTACTCCTCGGGTTCGTGCTCGGTACGGTCCAGCTCGTCGCGAACCGCCTCCAACTCCTTCAAAGACCGGTTGATCGTGCTGTTCTGGCCGCGCGGCAGGAACAACTTGCCGCGGCGATCTTCGAGGTCCTTCCGGACCCGGCTCCAACGCGAGGCACCGACACCCATGCCGGCGCCTGAGATGTGGGAGGCCACTTCGCTTTCCTCCAGCGTGCGAAACTGTTCGAGCTCTTCCAGGCCGAACGCAAAAACGTTGTGGTACAGGGTGCGTGTCGTGCCTCCCAGGAGGGACTCGAGCATCTGTTCGTCGCCGGTCCCGCCGTCGTGATGCACGGCCACGGCGCCACGAACGTGACGGCCGGCTTTACGCTCTACCCGAATGACTTTCTCCTCGAGCCTCAACCCGAGCGAACCGCCGTGGATGCCCCCGCCGAGCGGCTCATACCTCCGGGGATGGTTCCTCCGCTCAAACCCGAAGAGAATCGAACGGACGAAGCTCATCAAGGTCGTCTTGCCCGCCTCGTTGGGACCGAGAAAGACGTTGACGCCTTCCGACAGGCCGCTCCAGACCTGGTCATGCCAGACCCCGAAGCCATTCACGGCAATGTCGGTGATCCTCATCGTTCGAGGAGAAGGTCCACCCCGAGGGTCCCCGCTTTCTCGATCCACTCCCCGATGCGGGCGGCGTCGGGCGTAAACAACTCCCTTTTTCGGAAGAGGGGAGTCAGACTCTCGGCGAGTTCAGCTCGGTAGGCAGGATCGGTCTGGGCTCTTTCTACGAGGCTGAGGAAATCGCTGATGACGGGTTCAGATGCTGCCAGATCGTCGCGGCCCGATCCCGGGTCGGTCATGATCCGGACGGATTCGACGTCGACAAGGGACTGAAGCTGATGCTGAATCTCCTCGCTCATACCCTCGCGGCGCAGATCGGAGTGGAGAGGCCCGTTCCCCACGAGTCGGCAGCGAAGGAGGGTGGGGCCGTCGAACTTCGCGCCGATCCGCTTCGCTTTTTCTTTGAGCCCGTCGATCAAGCTATCCATCCGGGAGTGGCCGCCGATGGAGAATTCGAGGTTGGCCCAGCGGACGACGTCGGTCTCGATGAACGTCAAGCGTGTCCGGCCGCTGGAGTCGACATCGACCTGAAAGCAACCCCGGGGCCCGGTCTCTCGGGCATGTCGACCCTGCGGGTTCCCCGGATAGACGATGGGTGGCGACGCGAACAGGACGGATCGGTTGTGAACATGACCGAGGGCCCAATAGTCAAAGCCGGCACGGACAAGGTCGTCGAGCGGGGCCGGCGCATAGTCGGCGTGACCGGACTGGCGGCCGATGTTGGCATGCAGGACGGCGATCGAATACACGTCGCCAAGGGTGCGCTTGAACGACCGCGCCAGGTTGTCGGTCACCCGCTCCCGCGTGTAACTCACGCCGGCGACTCGCGCAACTTCCCGTCCTCCCCGGATGACCGGCAAAGCCTGTACCTGACCGTTGAAGGTGAACACGTTCGACGGCATCTTGAACTCGCTGCCCCAGCCGTTGAGCGGATCGTGATTGCCGTGGACGACATACACTCCGATGTCGCGCTCGGCGAGCCGTTCCATCTGGTGACGGAACTCGACCAGTGCCCGAAGGCTTCGGTCGCGGGAATCGTAGAGGTCCCCGGCAATGACGACAAAGTCCGACTTCGACTCGATCGCGTGCGTGACGATCCGATTCAACGCTTCGAAGGTTGCCGAGTGGAGATGGTCCCGGAGGGCCCCAGACGTCTGGGCCAGACCGCGAAAAGGGCTGTCCAGATGCAGGTCGGCTGTGTGGATGAATCGAAGCTTCTTCATCAAATAATTATGCCGATGAACGCGGTCAGGTCTGGTCCGGGTGCAGGGTGCGTGTCGATGGGGTAAACTATTGATCAGTATGGGATAGCGACGAGTTCACGAGTTCGTCCGACGGCAATCGGCTTCGGGAACCGAAGCAAAACGGCTTCGGAAAGAGGGATCACCACATGCGGACGCTGGTTCTGCTGCGACACGGCGAGAGCACCTGGAATAAGGAAAACCGGTTCACCGGATGGACGGATGTCGGCCTGACCGAGAAAGGTGTGAGCGAGGCAACGGAAGCCGGCCGCGCGATGAGCGAAGCAGGCTACCACTTCGACATCGCGTTCACCTCGGTGCTGAAACGGGCGATCAAGACGCTCTGGCTGGCGCTGGAAGAAATGGACATGATGTGGATCCCGGTCCGGCGCAGTTGGCGTCTCAACGAGCGCCATTACGGAGACCTCCAGGGCGCAAACAAGCTGGAGATGGTCGAACGGTTCGGCTCGGAACAGGTGCACGTCTGGCGCCGCAGCTACGACACTCCACCGCCGCCACTCGAAGCAGAAGACGAACGAAGCCCCCGCAACGACCCCCGGTACAGTTCGCTGGCCCCCGAAGACGTGCCGTTGACCGAAAGCCTGAAACTGACTGTCGATCGAGTCATGCCCTACTGGCACGACACGATCGCGCCGGACTTAACCTTGGGAAAGCGAGTGCTGATCGTCTCGCACGGCAACAGCCTCCGCGCGCTGGTCAAGTACCTCGACAACGTCAGCAACGAGGACATCGTCGGCTACAACATCCCCACCGGAATCCCACTGGTCTACGAACTGAACGACGACCTGACTCCGATCCGCCACTTCTACCTCGGAGATCCAGACGCCGTGGAACGCGCAGCCAGAGCCGTTGCGGAACAGACCCGTCAGAAAGACTAGCCCCGGTGCCCTAACGGGTGCCGAGAAACTCCTCGTCTCGGAACCATTGCAGATTGGTCATCGGACGAGTCCGCATTGGAAGTCGGAGATTGGAGATTGCTCGATTTCTTATTGGTCGGAAATCTGAGATGAAGCAATTTCCAATGCACAACTTGCAATGCGGATTGTTCAGATATCGCGATCTGCAATAAGACCCCTACTAAGTTTTCGTAAGACCTCTAGATCTTTCTCTGTCCCGAATTCCCCAAGGTCGGCTGTAGGTGCGCTCTATGAGCGCACGTCGTTGTAGCCCGACAATGTGCGGTCATAGACCGCACCTACACCTGGTTCATGCACCCGCGAAACATTTCTATTTGACAGCACGATCGTTCGTTCTTTATAATACGAACGATCGTGCTTGTAAATGAGATTGGGAGGCAATGTATGGGTTCAGCGACGCATCGGATCTCGAAGGGCGCGACGACCCGTCGTCAAATTGTCAACGTCGCGGTCGACAGCGCCTCGGCCGAAGGCCTGGAGGGGCTGACGATCGGTCGTCTGGCCAGAGAGCTCGAAATGAGCAAGAGCGGGCTGTTCGGGCACTTCGGTTCAAAGGAAGAGCTCCAGCTCGCAGCGGTGGAACGGGCGGGGGACGTCTTCGTCGAGGAGATCATCACTCCCGCCGCGGACACGGAACGGGGCCTGGAGCGACTCGGTGCCCTGCTGGACAACTGGTTGTCCTACGTCGAGCGAATCGTCTTTCGCGGGGGCTGCTTTTTTGCGGCAGCGTCGGCGGAATTCGATTCGCGGCCTGGAGCGGTTCGGGACCGGATAGCGGAACTGTGCCAGGCCTGGGTTCGAATCCTGGAGGAAGAAGTCCGGGAGGCTCAGAGCCGTTCGCAGTTGGGCAGCGAGATCGAACCCGCCCGGCTGGTTTTCGGACTGCACGCCTTCGTGCAGGAGGCGAACTGGGCGTTCAAACTCCTGAACGACCCCGCCGCGTTCGAGAAGGCGCGTCAGTCCATCGACGAACTGATCCTTAACTCCAGCAAGAAACCCGGCCGAAGAACGGCCGGTCAAAAGCAACAACTCGAACCAACTCGGAGAAAACCATGAACTCGAAACTTCTGAAGAGATCGTTACAGGCCAACGGGGCCTTTTCACTGGCATCGGCCGCGATCCTGCTCGCCGGGGCGATCCCGTTGTCCGCCGCCTTCGGACTCTCGGAACCCTTCATCTTGATCGGCGTCGGCATCTCGCTGATTGTCTTCGCCATCGGTCTTCTTCGTAACGCGGCCCGCGAAGATATCCGCCTGGGCGAGGCCAAGCTGGCGGTCGCGCTGGACGTTGCCTGGTTGGTGGGTACCGCGATCGTCCTGGCGGCCGGACTCCTCACGCCGTCTGGGAACCTCGCCCTGATCCTGGTGGCGGATTTCGTCTTCCTATTCGCGCTACTGCAGGCCCTCGGGATCCTCCGAATCCGCAGAACCCAACCGGCCTGTTAACCGATCCGGCTTTCCCACGTCTTACTAGATGAGTGTCGAAACTAACGAAGAACGGATGGGCAAACCGATGAAGCCAAAAAACGAAATCCCCTTGAACGCAACCGGCTACAAGGTCGTTTCGCTGAACTCGAGACTGGCCGGCTTTCGCGAAAACCTGAAAAGAACCCTCGCCGAAGGCACGCTGGCTCGCGCGGATCAGAACCGAGACGGTTTCTATGAGGTCGAGGTGGGCGGTCGCTGTTTCTACATCCACATCTACGATGCAATGAAGACGGTGTACCTGGTCGGCGCGGTCGAGTGTGTCGCCGAATTCGGCAAGAGACTGTCGAGCGCGCGTACACCGTTCCAGGCAGAAAGCGCAGTGGCGTAGCAAAAAGCGAAGGACGAGTGGCCGATTCGGCCGCAAAAGAAGAAAAGCCCGGGGGTTTCATCCCCGGGCTTTTGTTGTTTGCGGTCAGGACCGCACCGGCACCTGATTCAGTGCGCTGGCGCTCTGTCCGCGGCAAAGACGGGCGTGCACCAGTCGCGGTACTTCTCTTCCCTACCGCGGACGACGTTGAAGAACAGATTGCGCAGTTTCGTCGTCACGGGTCCCATCGAGCCGGAACCAACCGGCCGATGATCGACCTTCGTGATGGCTGCGATCTGAACTCCGGTCCCGCCAAAGAACGCTTCGTCCGCGACATAGAGTTCCGTCCGGTCCAGCTTGCGTTCCACAACCTCCACTCCCAGGTCATCCTGCAACAGTTGGATCATGGTGCGGCGCACGATGCCCTCGAGGATATTGTCGGTGACGGGCGGCGTCAGGACGCGGCCGTCACGAACCAGAAAGACGTTCGCGGCGGAGCCTTCGGAGATGTGCCCATCCTCGGTCAACACGATGGCTTCGTCGAAACCCGCACGCTCGGCATCCGTCTTGACGAAGGCCGAATTGACGTAGGCGCCGGAAATCTTGCCGCGTGCCGGAATCGTGTTGTCGTCGACACGGCGCCAGGATGAAACGGTGACGTGCGCACCCTGGTCGTTCTCGACGTAGAGTCCGAAAGGAAACGTCACGATCGACAGATCCGGATTCATGTCGTGTAGCTTTACACCGATGACCTCGTCGGGGAAGAACGCTAGAGGACGAATGTACACATCCTCGTGAAGGTCTTCCCGCCGTAGAAGATCCAGGGTTACCTGGGTCAGATCCTGCAGCGTGTAAGGGAGTTCCATGCATAGCAGGTTCGCCGACTGCAGAAACCGCCGGTAATGATCCTCCGGACGGAAGACAAACATCTGTTCTTCGTCATCGTTCCAATACCCGCGAAGTCCTCCAAAAACGCCGGTCCCATAATTCAGGGTATGCGCCAGGACTCCGACCTTCGCTTCGTTGTAAGGAACGACGCGGCCTTGGAAAAACGCATATTTCGGTGTAGCCACTATCGTCTCCTGTGTCAGGACGTCTTGTTAGATAGATGCGCCTCGGAAAGGCTTATCCAACCGCCCTTTCCGAGGCGCAATATAATCAGTATGCACCCAATGCCATGGATTCATGGAAGATATTCTCCGGTTTAGGCCCCGAAGAGTGAGGTTTTTGCAGGTCTCCCGGTTCAGCCGACGAACTTATACCCGAGCCCGTGGACGGTGAGGATGAACTGAGGCCTGCGGGGAGTGGTTTCCAGCTTCTGACGGAGCCAGGCGACATGCACATCGACGGTACGTGTGGAGGGCATCGAATTGTAGCCCCAGACCTCATCGAGTAGCTCGTTGCGCGAGAGGGTCGCGCCGCGATGCTGGATGAAGTGGCGCAGGAGCTGGTATTCCTTGGCCGAGAGCTCGACCTCGCGTCCATCCTTCTCGATCTCGGCTTTGCGGAAGTCCACGACCACGTCGTCGAACCGGTATCGATCACCGGAGCGGGACGAGCCCGTCGTTGAGCGGCGCAGCAAGGCTTCGATCCGTGCCAGAAGTTCGATCATCTCGAAAGGCTTGGTCAGGTAGTCGTCGGCGCCGAGTTTGAGTCCGACGACCTTATCGGTAACCTGCCCTCGCGCGGTCAGCATCAGCACCGGCGTCTCCAGACCCTGTTGCCGGAGATCCCGGCAGATGTCGAATCCGCTCCTGTGGGGAAGCATGAGATCGAGGATGATCAGATCGAACGTCTTTCGGGCGGCCGAGGGAACCGCCTCGTTGCCGTCCGATACGGTTTCCACGCTGTAGCCCTCGCTGGTCAACCGGTCGACGAGCGTCACCACCAGGCCCGGCTCATCTTCGATGAGCAGGATGTGGGGGCTGGTCTGGCTGGTCGGCAGCGGCTGCGGCGCGCTCATGAGGCCCCGGCCACGACGGGAAGACGAATCGAAAAGGTGCTTCCCCTGCCGGGCTCGCTCTCGACGCGGATCGTTCCCTTGTGCGCCTGGACGATCTGACGGACCAGGCTCAACCCGAGACCGTTTCCGTGGATCTGACCTTCCGTGGATTCTTTGCCGCGGTAGAACGGTTCGAAGATCTGATCCAGGTCCGCGGGCGTGATACCGATCCCTCGATCTTCGACCCGGAGCTCCACCTCGGAACCGTCCTCTCCCTCCACGGCCGCGGCGGAAATCTTCGCCCATCGCTGCCCGCCGCAGTACTTCATCGCGTTGTTGAGCAGGTTCGCGATTGCGGAACGAACCGCGGTCGCATCCGCCAGCACGTCGGGCAACCCTTCGGGCACGTCCTTGTGGACGTCGAAGCCCTGCTCGACCATCAGGGGCCGGTAATCCGCGATGGCGTCGTCGATCAGGGTTTCCATTGAAAGCGGGTGGATCTCATAGCGTTTCTTTCCCGAGTGGACGCCCGCAAAATCCATCACCTGCTCGACCATCCCCGAAAGCCGGCGCGCTTCGGCACGGATGAGGGCACCATACTTTCTGGCTTTGTCGGGATCGGAGATCAGGCCGTCCTCGAGGTTCTCTCCAGCCGAGCTGATGACGGCAACCGGTGTTCGGAGTTCGTGGGACACGTTGGCGACGAAGTCCACCTGTTGCTGGGCCAGCCGTTGGGCTCGTTGGGTCGATATCACAATGATCATCATGCCCGCACCCAGCACCATCAGGATTCCGAAGCTGATCATCAGGTTCCGCTGGCGGATTTGATTGACGGCAACCTCGAGCGAGCCGGCCCGGTGTTGAGCGACCAGCTCCCACTCGGGCGCCGAGAAGTCGATGTGGCGCTCCCCGGCGAACTGTTCGACGAGAATCTCCTCGGCAGCGGAGTTCGTGATTCTCACGTCCGACCCGCGACGCCCGACGACATGAGCCGTCGTTGCCCGGGAACGGTCCCCCGAGAAGGAATCCCCTTCGAAGGCCCACATGAATCGAACCTCACGGCCGAGGTTGAAGATCGGAGAAGTCGCATCCGGCTCCGCCATTATCGCCGGCAGCGGTTCCGGATCGGACGCGTAGAACACGGTGTCGGGATCGTCCTTGCGGAGGACGGCAACTCGATACTCGGATTCTCCAGCGGCATTGAAGTGCCGTTCCATCAGCTCGGGCATCAATACATCCCGGACATAGTTCTGATCGAGTCGGATCACGAACCAGGACGAGATTCCCAGCCCGCCGACGATTTCTGCGATGTGGACTTCGTGAAACTGTTCGCCTCCGTCGAAGCGGAACTGATTCCTTCGAGCCGCGACCTGCGGCAGCAGCAGGACCATCGGGTCGGTGATCAAGTGTTCCGACATCGGGGGCAGGGCCACTCGGACGCCCGGACCGACTCGATACCCATCGTAGGTTCGCAGGTGCGGCCGGATCCGATCGAGCTCCGCGTCCCATTCCGCATCGATGAACGCTTCCGTGTCGGGGACGAAACGGCGAAGGTCGAAGTCGTCTTCGTTCGGGGAGACCAGGTAGAGTGCGTCGACCAGCCCGGGATGAGGGGCCGACTCCTCCCAATTCCGGTGCAGGCGGGCAACGACCTGGTCGACCTCGCTCGTCGATCGATCGAGGGGCGACGCGACCGCGGAGAACGCGAACCTCAGACGGGCCAGCTCGGTGTCGAATTCCTCCGTAAACCGGTTGGCACTGACGTGGAGGTTGGACTTCATGCGCTCGTGCTCGTTCTCGCTCAACTGCCCGAGCCAGTTGTACTGGAGGCCGGCCAGCAGCGGCAGAGAGATCAGCAACACGACGGTGAAGCCAAGCGTCAGCGGCCTTTTCCGGAGCAGATCCATCATGAAATTTTAGCATCCGACGTGATGGAGGTTTCGGCTGGTCGCAAAACTTTACATCCTTAACATTGGGGACGTAGGTCGTTGTCCGTAGGCCGTAGGCCGTTGTTTGTGGGACGTAGGCCGTAGGCCGTTGAAGAGCGCGCAGGGATATGCACCTAGCTCCGTGCCTCCGCGCCTCCGTGGTTAATCCTCTTTGGACGGAAGAGACACCGAAACGTGTTACCGACACAACCGACCGCTATTCCAACGTTCTGCTGGATTCGATCTGGTCGTAGAGGAGGGACAGGTGGCGGGTCGGCAAGTCCAGCCGCAGGCGGTCCCCGTCCTGTAATTCGATCAGAAGGCTGGTTTCTCCCCTTCCCTCACGGAGGGTTTCGACGTTGACGATGTGCTGATAAGTGGCCTTGCGCATCGCCAGGCCCGTTCGTCCGGTGGACACGAAATACTCGGGATAGAGGCCGGCAAACTGACGCAGCAGCAGGACGAACCCGAACACGTAGACCAGGCCGACGATGAGGAACTGCATCCCGATCACGGCCGGGGCCGGGGCGGTTCCGTAGTACGCGTTCCGGATGAACACCGTCACGATTGCGGTCACGCACCCGATCAGAGTCAGGTTGCCCCCGATCGACCACTGCCGGTGGGACAGCGCCAGGGGATCGGGCAGATTCTGGAGGACGCGAAAGATCCAGGTCAGAGGGACCGTGGCCACCAGAGCGGCCACCGACAGAGCTGCGATCCATGGAGGCATCGGAGACTATCCCGCCGCCGGACGTGGTTCGAATGCCCACTCCCGCCATCCCTGAAGCAGCGGGAAATACAGGCCCAGGCGAATCGGGCGAGAGTCGATGTGCTGCATCACGTTCGCGTAGTTTTCCAGCTGAGGGCGGTAGCGCACCTGTTCGTTGTCCAGGAAGGCGTCCGCTCCTCCGCCCTCGTGTGTTCCGGTCTTGTAGTCGATGATCCACCGGACTCCGTCATCGACGAAGGTACGATCGAGAAGGAAGCGGCGGACGCGTCCGGCCACGACCCCGGACAGCGGATACTCCCGCCGGTCATCGAGGTGCTCGGACAGAATCCACAGGCCTTTTTCGTCGGAAAGGGTTCCCTCCAGCGCCAGCTCGACTCGACGGACAGCCTCGTCGAGCCTTTCGCCGTCCAACCCCTCCGCGACCAGGGCGGCGCGGATCGTAGCGCGGTTCCCATCCCCCGGGTTCCGGGCCGAGGTTCGCTGCAGCATCGCATGGACGACGATGCCGACGCGACGTTGCAGCTCGCCGGCCCATTCGAACGCCGGATGCGTTGAAGCGGTGGCCGGCTCCGCGTCGGATGCGGAATCGGTAACGCGAGAAACCCAGTCGATGTCGGCGGGCCGCGGAGGTGCTTGCCAGCCGCGGCTCAGACGGCGCAACGGCACTCCCCTGGTTTCGACCGAGTCGAGAGCGGCGCCAGCGTTGGATGCGGGGCGTTCGGAGGCCAGCGTTCTTTCAAATTCCGGCTCTACGATATCCCAGATCTTCGCCAGCAGCGAACGGGCAGCCGGAACCCTGGCCCGACCCGCATCGCCGTCGATTCGAGTGTGACCGAGCAGGTGTAATCGCTTGCGGGCGCGTGTGGCCGCCACATAGAGGAGTCGGGTGTTTTCGTGGTCCCGCTTGATCATCTGGACTCGCCGCAGGTATCCATACAGGGGGTCGGGGGCCGCGCCAGTCTCTTTGATCGGCGCCAGCAGGAGCCGCGTCTTACCGTGGCCGTCGATGTATTCGAGCCACATCATCAGGCTCCGATCCTCATCGCGAGTGCAGCGTCCCAGACCGGGCAGGAGGACCGTGTCGAACTCCAACCCCTTGGCTTTGTGAATCGTGAGCAGTTGCAGGCCGCCCTGTTCGCCGACATTCGGGGCTTGGACGTCGGGGCGGGCAAACAGCCGGGTCACGTCATGAGCGAACTTCTGTTCGTCCCGAAGATCGGCGCCAGTCACGGACTCTTCGAGTAAATCCAGGTACGCGGTCGCGTCTTCCAGATCGGTCCGATCCTCCACACAGGCCGGACCGCCCAACTCGATCCACGTGGCTTCGACCCATCGGCGGACATGCATGGTTCCGCCTCGGGCCAGGGCGTCCTTCAGCGTCTCGAGAACCCGCTCGACCCGGGATTGGCCATCAGCAGACAAACCCGAGACACGCTCGTGATCGCAGATCAGATCCCAGATCGCGGAAGAAAGGTCGCCGCCGACCAGCGTGTCCAGATCGGCGAGCGTCAGGCCACACCAGGGCGCGCGGAGTATCGCCAGCCAGGCAATGCGGTCGGCCGGGTGCAACAGCGCCCGGGTCAGGGCGAGGAGATCCTGGACGACCGGGCGTTCACCCAGTGCGTCGATTTCCACGGCCTGGAATTTTTCCCCGGCGCGGCGCAGAGCGGACACGATCGCAAAAAGATGGCTGCGCGAGCGAACCAGCACCGCGATCGTGCCATCCGGATCCGCCGACCGGGAACCCCGGATGATCTCGAGGACGCATTCAGCTTCGGGCTCGGAATCGCCGCTGAAGAACGGATGGACGGAGACGGCCCGCCCGGGGCCGCTAGCCTCAAACGGATAGGACGGCTCGTAGGTCACGGCGCCTGTAAAAGTGTCTTCGGCGTCTGGGAACGCCTCACCCAGACCGCGATTCACCCATTCCACGATTCCGGCATTCGAACGGAAGTTCACCGAAAGCTTCAGCGCCATAAGCCGGATGTTGCCGATGCCCTCCCTCCGGGCTCGCATGAAGAGCGCGACTTCGGCTTCACGGAAACCGTAGATCGACTGCATGGGATCGCCGACCAGAAACAGCGTCCGCCCGTCGCCCGGCTGCCACTCTTCGGTCAAACGGGCCAGCAACTCGTACTGACTCTGAGAGGTGTCCTGAAACTCGTCCAGGAGCAAATGCTGAAGTCGGTAATCGAGGCTGAACGCCAGATGGGTCGGGCTGCCCGATGCTCCCAGGGCGGTTTGCGCCGCGTGTGCGATCTCGGTGAAATCCACGACGCCTTCCTGTTCGAAAACCACCTTCAAATACGCCGCCGCACGGGGAAGCAACTCCATCAATGCGTCAAGGATCTCGAACTGGTTCTCGTCGAGAGCGGTTCGTGGAAGAGGCCTCAAACCGTGCAACCTTGCGATGAGGACGTCGTCGAGCGGGATCCCCAGGGCGCGACGCCTCGCATCCCTCCCCTGCTTGCCGGCCGGAAAACCCTGGCGGATGTTCAGTTGCGTGCGGCGGGTGCCCGTTCTCTTCAAGAACATTTCCGCCAACCCCAGCCAGAGAGGGAGGCATTCGGCATCCTTGCCGGGTGGCGATTCGAGTTCCGCACATGCGGCCAACGGGCTGTGGATTCGAGCGTCATCGAGATTTCGCGCTGCGAACCGCGCCAGGGCGAGCGTTTCGGCAATGATATTCTCGGGAAAAAGCCCGACGATCTCCTCGAGCGCGTCGGTCACAATCCGCTCGAGCGCCGATTCCAATAGATAGCGAAAACCCTCCGAACCGGCGTTCCCGACGACGTGCCGCAGCCACTGGTCGCGGCGGGCGAGCATGGAGGCGAGGAGTTCCTCGACGATGGCGACGTCGTTGTCGAGATGTGTGAGGAGCCGGGCCAGCGCCTCCGCCTCCGGGTCCTCCGAATACAACTGCTCCAGCGCGGCTCGGGCGGCCCGGCGGTACAGATGTTCGACATTCTCCTCGGGTCGGGGCGGAGCGCCCATCCTCGAAACCCAGGGCATCTGCTTCACGATGCCGGCTGAGAGGGAATCGATCGTCTGGATGCGGAGCCGTGACGGATGCTCGACGAGTCGCCACCCCAAGTCTCGGTCTCTGGCCACGGCCCGACGGGCCAACTTCCACGTGTACCGCTCGTGCGCGGTTTGCGGTTCCGCACCCGAAGCCCTTTCGAGAGCCTCGATCACTCGATGCCGCATCTCGCCGGCGGCTTTCCGAGTAAAGGTGATGGCGACGATCGATTCGGGCTGCTCCACAACGGCAAGCAGGGCGAGGAAGCGCTGGATCAGCAGTTCGGTTTTTCCCGAACCGGCGGGGGCCTGGACGATGAACGACTGATCGACCCGCAGGGCCTGAACCCGCTCGGCCTGGTCCCGGACGCGTCCGTTCGGCTCAGGCACCGGTGGGCTCCGAATCTTTGGGAAGTGCGGGACCTCCGGAACGCCCCGCATCGTTGATCCGACACAGAGGGGTCAAAGGGCAATGAAGGCAGGTCTTCCCGGGTTTCTTCGGGTCTACAGCAGACTTGCCGGCCCGGAACTCTTGCCCTAGTCGGTCGAGGACCGCACGCCACTGCTCGATCGCGATTTCAAGCGAGACATGCTTACCGTTTGGTCTCACACCCGGAACAATCCCCTCCGCTGCGGCCAGTCCGCGGAACCCCACCTTCCCGATCCGCAGGGTTCCGAAAAACACGCCACTCACCCCTGAATCTGCCGTGACCGCATAAAGCGGCAGTTGGGGTTCGTCCGGACGGTCGCCCTCCCATCGGGACGGGCCGCTCAGCCCGGTCTTGTAGTCGATGACTACGAGCGTACCGTCTTCCAGGACGTCGACACGGTCCGCGCGAATACCGATGTCGATACCACCGACCTTGACGCGCCGTTTCTCTTCCCGGCTGAGAACCCAAAAGGGCGGTCGGACCTTCTCCAGTTCCAACCACTCGGTAACGAGCCGGGACAGCCTCGACTGTTCGATCGCCGCGAAACGAGTGTGACGGAGCACTCGTCTCCTGAGCGACATCTCCTGGATCACGGCACCGGCCTCCTTCCGAACCAACGCCGCAAGCCTGTTTTCGTCGGTGGACATCAGCCCGGCGTGGGACCGCAACCGAGCCCAGACCCGCTCGAGCATCCCGTGGATTAGAAGGCCCCGATCCAGAGCACTCAGGCCGGGTCGTGCTACATCGTGGGCGTCGGCGCCCAGGCGCAGTTGGCCGAAGGCACGGAACGGGCATGCCGCCTGGTAGCGGAAGATCGCAGTACCACCCCGAGCTTCCGAACCGGTCCAGCGCGGAGCCTCGTGATCGTCGATGGTCTCCATGCGGGACGAGAGGCGCAGCTCCTCGGCGTAGTCGAAACCGGGAAAAACTCCAAGCTCGGCCGTGCTCGTCTCCGGCAGGTCCACAAACAGCGGGCTTGGCCTCAGATCCGAATCCGCCTCCCGGTCGGAACTGCTGACGACAACTTCCGGCGCCGCGGACAACATCCGACCGGTCAGGAGTTTCGCGAACTCCAGTTCCCGCTGTGGCGAGGACCGCGGCATGTTGAACCGTCGTTGGAGCCGAAGCGGGAGGAACGGATTCGGACCGCTCGAGGGCGGCCACACCCCATCGTGCATCCCCATGATCCAGAGCTGATCGAACCGCAGGCCGGTCGATTCAAAAACTCCGAGGATCTGCACTGGCGCCGGCTCGGATTCCGGCTGGAACTGCCGCGCAACCGCCATGCGCTGCAGCACCCCCACGGCGGTGCCCAGGGTCATCCTGCCGCTCACCTGGTCCATGCCCCCCAGTTCCAACAGCAATTCGTTCCAGACATCCGCCGTCTGGTACTCCGCGCTGCCGAGGCTCCGATCTCCAGGCCAGCCCATGGCCCTCAACAGAGCTGACACCGACGAGACCCAGTCGCTAGGCCTCTGAATCGCTGGCAACCGGTTCCACTCGTCCTGCCATCGCGAAAGGAGCACGGCGAGTTTGGGACAGCCGAACTGTTCCCTCCTCGCCCGCGCCATCGCGACGATTGCTCCCAGCCCCACTTCCGGCTCCCTCAGGGCGCGCAGCTGAGCGTCGAGGAGCCCCCGTCGAGTGTGTTCTTCACTCGCTCCACCGATGAACGGACTGCGCACCAGCCGTCCGGCGTCTTCGATCGGGATCGACTGAGGAGTTGTCCCGAGGATGCGCAGGGCGGTGTCGATCAGCGGATATTCCGCCAGCGCCATGCCCAGGGAGATGTTGAAGACCCGCTCCGAGTCGCGTTCGGGGGTCAACCGGCCGCCGGGATGAAACTGCTCGGCAAACACGTGTTCGATCCGGCTGCGGCAGGCTGACAGATCGGGAACGATGATCCCGATGCGGTGGCCGGACGCACCCGATGAACCGGCGGCATCCAGGCCCTGGCGTGCCCAGACGGCGGCGGCTCGCACTTCTTCGTCCTGATCGATCAGCCGAACTCGGACGGCTCTGGAGGGATCGGCGTTATCTTGTCGCACTTCGACGTCGGTGCCCCTCCGACGGAGCGATTCGTTCAGCCGCTCGAGGGCCGGTGTCGTTTCGATGAAACCGGCGATCACGATCCTCTCCGGAGCCGCGATGGCTCCGTCATCGATCCGGTCCGCGATGAAGCGGGCCAAACTGGCCCCCGACAGCCAGCCGTTCGCCTCGCACCGGCTGAGGAACGCGCCGGTCCACCGGCAAAACGCCTCGTTGTCGTCCGAGTCGTTCCACTCGGACGAGTCGAACGGAAGCTCCCAGGCACAGGCCAGACTCCATGCGTCCATCGCCGCCTGGGCGGTCTGGGCAACCCGGAACAGCGCGTCGCCTTCCGCAGAACTGCGGACGACGTCTTCCCAGACCGCCCTTTCCTGGGCAGGCCGGAGCAAGTGGAGTGGACTGTTCGCCCGACCCGAGTACAACCAGTCGCGCCAGAGTCTGCCGAGCCACGAATTGACCGGAAGGATCTCTGGAGACGGCCACGTGAGGCGGCCGGCCGCAAGCTGCTCGTCGTCGTACTGCCGCCGGAGCTCGCGCGCGAGTCGGGTCGTCGCCGTGACGACCGGTGCGGGAAGGAGACCATGTGCGACTTCAGCCGAAGGCTCAGACTGTGGAACGAGCTGCCGAATCATTCATGACCTCGGTGGGAAAACCCGCGCCGGAGAGCGAAGGTCCTTCGTCGGAGGTGGGCGTCCCCCACTGCGGCTAACAGGATCCGATGACTTTATTCAATTTCCCATGCAGTGCGGACAGGTCGGGTCCGAGCGATCATGACGCGCAGAAGGTGAGAGGCAATCGGTCAGATCAACCCGTCCAACCCTTGCCTCCACGTTCCGCCCAGATGCATACTGGCAACCAGCCCTTTCGAAGTGTGGAGAAAGACATTGGCAACTAAGGAAACAGTGAAGGCGCTACTCGATCGTCTTCCTGATGACTGCAGCCTCGACGATGTTCTCTACCATCTCTATGTGTTGCAAGCGGTCGAGCGCGGGCAAGCCGACTCCGAGTCCGGTCGGACCATTTCTCACGAGCAAGTGGCACGGGAGCTTCGTGAGAAGTGGCTGCTCGGCAAAGAAGGGTAGTCTGGACTAGCTCCGCTCGATTATCCGTCGACGATACAATCCTCTACATCGCCCAAGAGTCTCCGATGGCAGCCCACGCTTTCTCGAAGGGGTACTCGAGGCAGCGGACTCGCTGGGAACATTGAGCGACCGTGGCCGGAGTGTGCCCGAACTGAACGACCTGTCGATTCGTGAGATTTTCGTGCGACAGTACCGACTGATTTACGCGGTCGGGGAAACTCAGGTCACGCTCCTGGCCTTTGTCCACAGCGCCCGAGATTTTGCGAATTGGCGGAATCAAATTGAGGAATGACCCGACGCAATTCGGGACGAATATCTCATCCATGCTAGTCTCAAGGGACCGGCCGGAAAAGAAGCTGAAATAACAAGCGTTTGGATCGTTCTGAACCGGGAAGATGTCCCGCGCTTTGTGACGGCATATCCTGGAGGGCAACGATGGAATTCAAAGTGCCCGACACAGTCATCCTGACCCACGATTTGTCTGAACACGGGCTTTGTCAGGGCGATCTTGGCACGGTCGTGCAGGTTTATGGTCGTGAAGCCGTCGAAGTGGAGTTCGTCACGGCAGGTGGCCGGACCCAGGCCCTGGTCACCCTCAAGACCGAGGACGTCCGACCCGTTAAGGACACCGATTTGATCGCGGTTCGTTCGACAGACCAGTCCCCGTGAGAGCACCCCGCTATATGTACCGGCGGTGTGTACGATCGCCGCCTCCTTAGCGCTTCTGTTCGGGTTTTCGCGACACACGAGCCGCGGTCAATGGGCCTGACTTTTGGGGACAGCTTCCTACGGGGCCAGAGAGGCGGTGTAGGCGCCGATCGACACCAGGTCTTCCAAAGTCAACTCGGCCACGACGTCATGCATCAGTTCTGCCCACACCCCGTTTCGCGCGCCCGACTGGAAGTCGTAAAGCTGGCGGACGCTGTAACTGGGGGAACGGCCTGCAATCCCTGGCACGGGACCAAGACCCTGCAAATCCGGGCCATGGCAGATTCCGCACGGAGTCGTTCTGCCGCCGCCGCCGGTGGTGACCAATACCTCGCCTTTGCGGATGCTGCCGGGCGGCACGTAGACAACGAACCCGGAAGCCCCGTCACGAAGCCCGGTTCTGCCCAAATCTTCAGGTAGCTCGACAATGCGTTGGCCGATCGGCTCCTCGGCGCCGTCCTCGGACGGGACAAACATGGCTCCAGAGACATAGGGCTTCGGCACGTTCGCCGATTCGATGACCCGGATCCATGGTTTGAATTCAAAACTGGAAAAGTATTCGGCCGCGGCCCTCACTTCAGCGTCGTTCGCGCTTTTTCCGATGGCGAGCATCGCATTCGGTGGCCCCATCCTGGGTTCCGAGCTGATTCGGAGGCCGTTCTTGTAATCGGCCATCTGCTGCACGATGTAAGCGGCAGGCAGGCCGGCCAGACTGGCATTTTCGGGACGACCCTGCCCGTTAGTCAGATGGCAGTAACCGCACGCACGCACCTCCGGACTTCTGCCATGGGCCACGATTTCGGGCATCGGGGGATGGCCGTCAGGATGCCAGTCGGGGGGGTTGAACAAATCCCTGGTTTCGCTCAGCGTGAAAGTCACGCTGCTGCCGGGAACGCGTCGCGGAGTGCCATCGTCGGGCGGACGGGGAGCACGGGCCGCGTCCGGGTCCCGGACAGGATACGCCCAAGGTGGAGGGGAGGCCCCGGCGGCGGGTGCGCGATCACGCTGTGGCCGCGCCGCAAGGACTCCAAGCGCCACAGCGGACACGACCGTAAACGTCAGGATGCGAGGGAGATTCCTCATGAATTCCTCCTTGATATCTTCGGTGGTTCAGACACGTCGGTTCTTGGGGACTCCTGTATACACTGAGGGAGTCTCACTGCGCAATGCGTTTGGCAAAGTTCTACGGCGTCTCCACAAAGCGGTTGAATGAGCAAGTCAAACGGAACAAGGATCGGTTTCCGGCAGATTTCGTATTTCGATTGACGAGTTCCGAGAGGGCTGAGGCAGTCGCGAATCGCGACCACCTGTAGAGGCTCAAGTTTTCCTGGGCCCTGCCGTATGTTTTCACTGAACACGGAGCTCTGAAGGCAGCCAGCGTTCTGAATGGCCGTCGGGCCGTCGAAATGAGCGTGTTCCTGGTACGAGCATTTGTGAAGCTCCGTCAGGCAGTCGGACAGGACAGGGAATTGGCTCACCGACTGAATCAACTGGAGCGACGACTGACCGCTGGGCGGTATCGTCCGAGATTCAGGTCTTTCGATCGCACAGTTCAAGAAGCTGCTGTAGCTCAATCGCAGATCCGATCAACCTGATCTATACCAGATCGGATGTCAAACGACCCCTTGTCATCCCGACACACGATGCGGTCCCAGTGTTCGTGATCAAGAACCTGATTCGCACCGCTGGCCTCAGTCGGGATAGTTGTTTCGCCCGACCACGCCAAGCTCAATGAAACGGATACCCCTGTTTCATGACCACTAGGTGAAAAGTGGCTGCTCGGAAAAAAAGGATGATATGGGTTGACTCGGCTCGACACGACCTCGCATAAGGCAAAAACTCGAACCTCTAGCCTTTTCACCATCACCGGAATACACTTCTATCCATGGCAGATCAGCCGATCACCGTCACGTTGAGCACCGAACAGATTGCCAGGCTTAAGGAGTTGGCGACCCGCTGCGGTGTCCCGATTGAGGAGCTCGCGCGAGCCGGGATTGAGGATTTGCTTGCCCGCCCTGACGACGCATTCGACGAAGCAGCAGAAAAGATACTGCGGAAGAATGCGGAGTTGTATCGCCGCCTTTCCTAGTGCGTTATCTCACAACGGGCGAACTCCTGGAGCTCTACCGCCGGGTTGTGCAGCAATCTGGGGGTGCATTGGGAGTTCGAGACCTCGGCGCTTTGGAATCGGCCCTGGCGCAGCCCAGAATGACCTTCGATGGAGTGGATTTATATCCTGAGCTGGCCGAAAAGGCGGCCGCCCTGGGTTTCTCCCTGATTCAGAACCATCCCTTCATCGACGGCAACAAGCGGATCGGACATGCCGCGATGGAGCTGTTTCTGATTTTCAACGGGTCTGAATTGCAAGCAGCCGTAGGGGAACAAGAATCCGTCATATTGCGGCTCGCTTCCGGGGAGTTACCTCGCGATCAATTCGCCGCGTGGGTACGCGACCACATCACTCCTCTTCTGTAGAGACGATCTATTCGCCGCCGTGGTTCCCGAAGGTCCAGGTGCGTGCTGTGATCGCACAAATCGCGGTGACGCGCGCTCACCTCATTGCCGACCCCTGTCGTCCGTTCCTGCCGATGGGCGCATGCATTCTGCGATGAATCGAGCAAACGGACGAATGTCGTTGTCCACACTTGCACTCTCGAGCGCGGACATGTATTTCGTTCTGTCCTCAACCCGGATAATCGTCCACGGGTAGCCTCCGGACGCCAACATCGCGTTCATGAGAAACCGCGCTATCCGACCATTTCCGTCGGGGTAGGGATGGATGTAACCGAGCAACCAATGGCCGAGCACCGCGGAGACTCCCGGCTCGGTCTCCTTGTCCAGAAGATCGAACAGAGCCGCCATGGCGTCACCCACCGCTTCCCAGCGCGGTGGGACATGTCGCGAGCGTTGTACGTAGACAGGATGGATGCGGTAGCCGGCCAGAGCCGACGGTTCCAGCAGACCGGCCGCTACGCTGGGCTGAAACAGGTGGCGGTACCAATCTTGATGCACGCCACGGACCAGGGCAGCGGGATCTCGACCACCGATGATCTCGGAGATTGCGTTCCTGACCAGTTGGAACGCATCCCAGTACCCGCGGGCCGCCAGCGCGTCGCGGTTCTTACGGTCCGCAGCGTCCGCCTCCGGGTTCCAGTCGCCCGACCGGACTCTCTCGATCAACTCTGCCGATACCTGGTAGCCTTCGATAGACAAGGAGTGGTAGGCGTCACTCTCATACAGCTCATCGATGACTCGCACGTAGGCCGTCCTGTCCTCAGGAAGACCGGGCGGTGGGGGAAACACCTCAACGACGACGTTTCGCCTTGCGTACCAAAGCGCCTCGATTCGCCCAACGATCGGAGTGCGGGGCTGGCTCAGGATCCCGAACGTCTGGTTGCCCGCGAAAGGATCGGTCTCGCGCACATCGTAGCCGGCGCCTTTCATGGTTGTGAGGATCTCGTCGGCGATCCCGGGACGGCCAATGCGACGGAACGAACCGGCCAACCGACCCGCAACGACCGTGTGCCCCCCATCGAGAAGCCGGCCGAGAACGTCCGAGGCGTGAGAAACGGTCGAAAGCGCGATCTGGGCTTCGGCAGGGTGGCGAGTGAAGAAGGACTCCGGCACCCGAATCAACGCGGCCTCGGGAGGACAGAGCCGAAGCCCATCCCTCACGACCACGTCGCGGACCGACATCGCTTCGGCCTTCTTCACGTCAAAAAGGGACGTACCGAACGGCAGGTGAATCGCGTTGTTGGTTCCCCTGGGGCTGTGGATGATCGCCTGGGCCGGAACAACGGTGTTCTCCGCGGCGTGAAGCAGCGACTGCTCGGGTGACAGGCGCCAATCCTGATCGAAGCGGTAGTTACAGTACGCTGAACAGAACTCCCAGAACGACGCGTACCAGGGAGTGCTGTCACCTTCGCTCACGTCCGGGCCGGAAGACATGACCCACCCTTTGATGACCTCCCGTAGAAAGCCGTTCTGGAGCAGCCGCTCGCGGTGGACGCGGGTCAACTCTTTGGACCGGAAAACGCGCCGTCCATCCGCCTGGAGTTTCTGCAGCGCGCTCAAGGAGGCTGCGAGTTTTTCCTTCGGTGTCGCCATGTCACTTTCGCCGCTTGGTACCGCTCCACCCTAGCCCGGGCAATCACAAGTGAATTCTGAAGCAGATATGCAAGTATATTATGCTGTATCTGTGTAAGTATATTCTGTTCTTCAATCGCAAGTGTATTATGTTTGGAGGAACATAGCCTTTCACCATCACCGGAATACACTTCTATCCATGGCAGATCAGCCGATCACCGTCACGTTGAGCACCGAACAGATTGCCAGGCTTAAGGAGTTGGCGACCCGCTACGGTGTCCCGATTGAGGAGCTCGCGCGTGCCGGGATTGAGGATTTTTGCTTGCCCGTCCTGACGACGCATTCGACAAAGCAGCTGAGAAGGTGCTGCAGAAGAATGCGGAGCTGTATCGCCGTTTTTCTTGAATCCCGGTAGACTGGCTTCAAGGCCGGAGGTTCTTTTGAAGAACGGGCGTGACGATATCCTGAAGCTCTTGGAAGACAACCGAGACGCTATCAGTGCGTTCGGCGTTAAGAGCCTCGCTTTGTTCGGCTCCGCTGCCCGCGGGGATGCCGAGACCCACGATCTGGACTTCCTGGTTGAGTTTGAGAGCAAGACCTTCGACGCCTACATGGACCTGAAGACCTTTCTGGAGCGTCTCTTTGACAGGCCTGTCGACCTGGTCCTGCGTGATGGGATCAAACCGCGCCTGCGGTCCAAGATCCTCAGTGAAGCCGTAGATGTCCCGGGACTTTAGGGTTTTCCTCGAGGACATCCTCGATGCGGTTCAGAGGATCCGCGAATACACTTCTGGAATTTCTTCGAGTCAATTCTCAGCCGACAGTAAGACGTTTGATGCCGTTATCCGAAACCTGGAGATAATCGGGGAAGCAACCAAGAATGTGCGCAGGCTGTCCGAGACAAGAATCCACGAGTCGAATGGACGAAGATGGCCGGACTTAGAGACATTCTGATCCACGCGTACTTTGGTGTCGACTCGGAGATCGTCTGGGACATAGTCGAGAACAAACTGCCGACGCTGGAGGTCGAGGTTCGCCGCATCCTCTCAGAATAAGCCCCTCTCCTGTGTCGGCGGTCTATGCACTGTGCCATCAGTTTCCTTAGTTGCGCGCACAATTTATACGCTATTAAGGCACTTTTTCGCGCAATCAAAAAATCTACGCGCAAGTATGGGTCTTACGCGCAACCTGGAGTTCAAACGACTGGCAGGCATGGCCCGCCCCATTTGGTATCGGATGTGATCAGACATGCACTACTATGGACATCGGAACACCAATGAAAACGCCAAAAGACGAAGTCCGGGAACTTCTGGACACACTAGCCGATGATGCTTCGCTGGAAGACATCCAATACCACGTATACGTTCGTCAGAAGATCGAGAAAGGCCTCGAAGCCGCCGATGCAGGACAGGTGATCTCTCAAGAAGAGGTCGAGAAGCGGATGGCTCGATGGCTCGAGAAGTAGTCTTCTGCTAGCATGAACTCTATGTCGACAAGTGAAGACGGCATTCAGGTTTCTTTCACCACCCATATCTTCAAAGAGGGCGACGCCTACGTCGCCCACGTGCCCGAGTTGGACGTGTCCAGTTGTGGCGCCAGCCCTGACGAGGCACGCAGGAACATCCAAGACGCGGTTCGAGGCTTTCTCGAAACCTGTGAAGAGAAAGGTGATCTGAACGAAATCCTGGAGGAAACCGGATATCACTTCGAAGCCGGCGTGTGGCGCGCTCCCGAGTTTGTCTCACTCGATCACGAAACGCTCACGCTCCATTAATGCCTCCCATTCGTCCGGTCCATTACCGGAAGCTTGTTGCAGTCTTCGAAGCTGAAGGATTCGCTTTCGATCGTCGATTCCGAGTTAGCTGGACACTGGCAGACCGGGGCGAGGTGAGGCAGAATAGAGGGAACCATGAAGTACAAAGTCGTACTCAAACAGTCTGAAGAGGGCTTTAGCGTGAGCTGCCCCGGTTTAGCGGGGTGCTGGTCTCAAGGTACGACGGAAGAGGAAGCGCTCGAGAACATTACAGCGATCCATGAATACCTGGACGCTGTAAACGAGCTCTCCAAGGGAGAAGAAACCCGAGAAGTCGAAGTCACGATCTAGCTGTGCCAAGGCTTCCCGGATGTGAAACGAGCCCTTGTACGCAATTCGTGGCATCGAGACCCGATGGCAGGCGTCGGTCTTGACTCACCCATCGACAGTCGATCACCATCGACAAGCCCCGAATCAACCCTATTCGCCAACCCTATAAACCTCGCCCGGCTTGACCTCGGGTATCATGTCGAGAACCTCCGATACTAACGGCAGGAGTGCCTCGAGCTTGTTACGGTGAGCGATGAGCACGATTACTGCGATATCAAAACGCGAAAGGCTCTGTTGGTAGCTTAAGCGCCGATCCGTGGTGACCAGGACGTCGAACTCGACAGACGCGGCGGCGAGGAGATCGCCGTTCGTGTAGGATGCCCAACCCATTTCGGGAGAGGTCCGGACGTGGTGGTCGGGGAGTTGATGAAGAAAGCGCCGCGGGACGCATTCATCCAGCAGAATCCGCATGCGAGAACACCGATTCCTTCGCCAACTCCAGAACCGCGATTGCGTGCTCGCGGCTCACCGTCGGAAAGTCCTCCAGGAAGTGATCAAGGGTATCCCCTTCTTCCAGGTAGTCGAGCAGGGTCTGCACGGGCACTCGTGTCCCGGCAAACACAACGGCTCCACTGAGGACTTCATCCGAGCGAGTGACGAGTGGTTCAGGCACGGGCATTTGGTCTATAAGGATACTCCAACAAGCGATTTTGCGGAATGTATCGGGGGCGTTCAGCTGGCGCCCGTGGACTGAAGGCTCACCAACCGGTTCTTCGATCCCCTGGGACGAAAACGTATAACCTCGAAAATCGAATTTCTGGTTGGCGTAAATTCCCTCGCCGATCGTCATCCTTGCGGTAGACAATCTTCGTTCCAATCAATCTGCCGATCTTCCGGCCGCAATTGCAGTGGCGATGTCCTCGGCTGAGCCTTTAGACACGACTCGGTACTCGACAAGTTTCCGGGCCTTCACCCGGCCCCTGACCAGCGTGTCGCAGAAGACCAGGTCCGCCGCCGTGAGGTCCTTGTTCTCCCCTTCGCCGAGGCAATACGTCTCCAGGGAGTGGCGCTTGCCGATGTGTGGCGCCAGTACACCTCTTGCCGTCTCCAGGAAGTACGGACTGATCGAAACGACCGCAACGAGCGCCGGCTTCTTCATGGCCCTCACCATGCTTACCAGTTCGTCGGCTCCGCACGCCTCGAGGGGAAGAATCGCCCGACCGGTCACCATCAGCGGGGCAAGTTCCGGCACGACTCCGGGCAGGCAGGTGACCAGTGCACCGATGGCCGACCCGCGGTTCGCGGAGAACTCTGCCAGAAGGCACGTTTCGACTGCAAACGGCGCGGATTCCGTCAGCTCCGCCCTGAGCAACTTCCCCATTTCGACCGTCTTACTGACCACCAGGACATGGTCCGGGGGCTCGACGAGCAGGCGGTAGCGGACCCTGTCCTCCAGTTGCTTCAGGCTGTAACCCTTCTCGCGCGCCGACCGGATTGTCGCGTTGATCAAGTCGTCAAGACCCTCCTCGCGGGGGATAAGAGGTTCCTCGAGGGACCGGACCTCCAAACGTCTGCCCCGGTGTCGCTTGAGCCAATGTCTGTCCACAAGCTCGCCATAGGCCTGGCTGACCGTGTTCGCATGAATGTCGTGACGCCGGGCCAACTCCCGCACGCTCGGTAGCTGGTCTCCCGAACGGAGCCGGCCGGTGGCGATGAGAAAAAGGATTTGATCGGTGATCTGTTGTCGTATCGAGACGTCGCTGTCCCGGTCGATCGAAATGTCGCCTGGTCGCATACGGATCCTCAGGTAGGGGAACAACCCGATTCTACCCAGACTGCCGCTTGTGACACTCGAAAAACCGTCACGTCCGAACCCAGCGCCCGGCTCGCTGACGGCTAGGTTGGTGTCGAGGCGAACCAATGACGATTCTCTTTCAGACCATCGCAGCAGTCCTGCTTGTCATGTTCGTGGGTTATGGCATGGACATTCGCAGGAAACTCGGAGCGAGGAACTTCGTGCCGGCCGGCTGGCAGGTGCTGATGAAAATCAGTTCCTTCTCACTCATCGGCGCCTTCGTCGGGATCACGCTGACGATTCACGAGGTGAATGCCACCGACTGGCTGGGCTTGGTCGCGATGGCCAGCGGAACCGCATGCGTCGCCGCTGCGAAGCGAGCCCTGGGACGGGCGCACACGTTCACCGGCGAGTACCTCGAAAAGCCGACGCTCGTGACCCGGGGCATCTATCGCTTCAGCCGGAACCCTCTTTATCTCGGTGTTTTTCAGTGCGAGATCGGCGCCGCCCTGGTCGTCGTGAGCCGGGCGTCTGTCGTTTGGCCCGGGACACAAGCGTACTGGCTCGCCGGACTCGCGGCGACACTGCTCTACGCAGTTGCGTTCAACCTGAGCATGGCATTTCGGGAAGCACAGTATCTCGGTCGGTATTTCGGCGAGGACTACCGCCGGTACTCGAAAGCGGTGCCCTTTCTCATCCCGTCGATTCGATCGCGGAAGGAGGCAGCATGAGTGCCACTTTGACGACGCTGGAACGGAGGTCTTTTCGCCTCCAAACCGAAGACGCCCCTGCTGCAGGCACCTGGTACGGCGAGGACCCGGCAACGACCCATCTTCTGAACGCCTACACCATCCTGGTGCCAGACGGAGAGCGTTTCATCATTCGTACGTGCAGTCGCTACCTCGACCGGGTCTCCCCGGAGCTGAAAGACGAGTTGGAACGGCTGTTCTTTCAGGAAGGGTCCCATTCCCGCGAACATGGGCGTCTCGTCCGGAAAATGGAGGACGACGGCCTGGGAATGAACCTGTTCAACCGGCTTGTTCGATGGCTGTTGTACGGACTCCTGGAGAGCCTGACGCCGCTCCGCCTGCGGTTGGCAACAGCCGCTGCGATCGAACACCACAACGCTACGATCGCCACGTTCTTTCTCAATCAGGCCCTGCTCAAAGACATCCGCAGAATCGAACTGCGGCGGCTCTTCCTCTGGCACTTTGCCGAGGAGATCGAGCACAAGGAAACCGTCTTCAAGCTTCTCGAGAGCGTTTCACGGTCATGGACCCTGAGAGCGCTCGGCCTCTTCGTCAGTTGCGTCACGTTCCTGGCCTATCTGGTTGTGGGAGCGCTACTGCTCGGCCTGAAGACGGGCTCCGCGTTCACGGTCGGTTTCTGGAAGCCGGTCCTTCCGTCGCACAAAAGGCGCGGCTTGTTCGCGTTCCTGGGTGTGGAATCCTGGCGCTACCTCGACCCCCGTTTCCGTCCGTCGGTTAGCGAAGCCCAACCGCTGCTCTCGTCCGCCCTTACTGAGCTGGAACGCCTGGATATCGATAGAACCCGGCGCACGGGTTCCACGGAGTCGCGCGATCTGCCAGAGGCATTCCGGAGAAAGATGAAGCGCACACTGGATCGATTCGGCAAGTTGAGGCGCACAGCAGACTTTTTCTTCAGCCCTGTCGAAGGATATGAGGGAACACGGGTGCGGAGCCGGGGAGCGAGAAAACTCAACTTCTGCACGTACTCCTACCTTGGACTGCTGCATCACGAGCGTGTCGACGCCGCGGCCATGGGGGCCCTGGAACGGTACGGCACCGGAACGCACGGAGTTCGGCTTCTGGGAGGGAACCTGCAAATTCATGAGCAACTGGAGTCGAAGCTCGCGAACTTTCTCGGTAGAGAGGCCGCAATCACATTCAGCTCTGGATTCACCACCAACCTGGCCGTGATCGGCACTCTCGTCGGAAAGGGCGACTATGTGCTTTCCGACGTACACAATCACGCCAGCATCGTGGACGGCTGCAGGTCGAGCCGATCCGAGACGGTAACGTTCCGGCACAATGACGTCGGGGACCTCGACCGCAAGCTCGGGAGTCTGCCGAGGGCTGCACGGAAGCTGATCGTCGTCGACGCGGTCTTCAGCATGGACGGTGACATCGCGCCACTGGCCGAGCTGCTTGAAATCCGGGACCGGCACGCGAACACGATTCTCATGGTGGACGAGGCTCACAGCCTGGGTGTGCTGGGCCGCGGGGGAAGAGGGATCGAGGAGCACTTCGATTGCAAGGGGCAGGTCGATGTCCTGATGGGGACCCTCAGCAAGGCGATCCCGTGTCAGGGCGGCTATGTCGTGGGCTCCAGGGAGCTCGTCACTTTCTTCCGCTACAACGCCCGTGGATTCATCTTCAGCGCGGCATTATCTCCGGTCACGGCGGCGGCGGCGCTGGCCGCGCTGGAGGTCCTCGAAGACGAAGGCGAAGAGCGCTGCGGTCGACTGATGACGAACGCGCGCTACTTCACCCGCCGACTGGTGGAGGCAGGCTTCGACATCGGGAACACCCAGACCGCGATCGTCCCGATCCTGCTCGGAGGCGAGTCCCTGGCGTTTGAAATGGCCCGGCTCTCGAATGAGGAGGCCCTGTACGTTCTGCCCGTGACCTACCCGGCCGTTCCGCACGGGGAGGCACGTCTGCGGACGAGCGTCACGAGCGAACACTGCCAGGAAGATCTGGACCGCGCAGTGCGGACGTTGTCTCGACGTTTGCCGAGAGGATCCAATTTTATTGGACGAAGAAAGAATGTGGACGCACCCGGGGGCTATCGCAACGGCTGGCTGAGTTGCGGAACCCGTCGAGTGCGGGTCGGAGCCGGGTCTTGCCGTGTGCCAAGCGGAGCGCGGGTAGCTGCCCGAGAGGCTATCAATGAAGGCATGGCTAAACGAACGGCTTAGCGCTACCACGTCTGGATCAGGATCGCGTCCATGTCATCCTCTAGCCTGGTATCGTCGGCGGACGCGGGCCGGTAAGGGCATTACTGCCGGAAGGTCATCGAAAAGATACTTAGAATGAAGCTGGCAAGAATCATGGCGACGTTTGCCAGGATTGGTGTGCTGGCCCTCGTCGGAGTGTGGTTCACCGTCACGCAACCTGTCGCCGGCTCCTCAACCATCGGTGAAATTCCCGCTGTCAACGCTGAACGTCTACAGACATGGAAATGATCGGCTATTTTAGCGATGACGAAGGTAGCCAAGGGTATCCGTTGGGCCTGCTGCGTCTTTTCTATATGGGTGAAAAACCGAGCGTGTCGGGGGTGTTCAGCTGGCACCAGTGGCCTGAAGGGTCGGGATCGCTGTCCGGCGCGAGACCGACCCAACCAACGTCACTCCTGCGCCGGAACCGACTTCACGCTCAGCAGATACGACAGATCCAGATTCTGTAAACAACGGTGGATCGCCTTCGGGTGCAGTCCCAGAAGCCGAGCGGCTTCCTTGTAATCCCCGTTGCTGCGGGAAAAGGCCGCTTCGAAGAGCCGGCGTTTGGTTTCGTAGATCGCGTCGTGATACTTCAGCGGTTCCGCCCTGGTGGTTTCCGGGATGTCGTCGGGCAGATCTTCCGCAAGAATGTGGTCGGCCGAGCCGAGGACGACGGCGTATTCGATCGCGTTCCGAAGCTCCCGCACGTTGCCCGGCCAGTCATAGTTGCCGAGGATCGCCTGAGCTTCGGGAGAAATGCCGCGGACAACGCGTCCCGCTTCCCTCGCGCACTTGAACACAAAGTGCCGGGCCAGAGCTGGAATGTCGTCACGCCGCTCGGCGAGGGTCGGTGTCCGCACGGAAAGAACCTTCAGGCGGTAGTAGAGATCCTGCCGGAACCGGCCGGCCGCGACCGCGGATTCGAGGTTGCGGTTCGTCGCTGCGATCAAGCGGATGTCGACCGGGATCGGGCTTCCGCCGCCGATCCTGTCGATTTCACGCTCCTCGAGCGCACGCAGCAGCTTGGCCTGGATGGCCGATCCCAGCTCTCCGACCTCGTCCAGGAACAACGTGCCGCCGCTGGCCAGCTCGAACTTTCCCTTCTGACGGGCGACGGCTCCGGTGAACGCGCCCTTTTCGTGACCGAAGAGCTCGCTTTCCAGGAGAGCTTCCGACAGCGCGGCGCAGTTGACGGCAACGAAAGGGCCGCCGGGGCGCTGGCTGTTCCGGTGCAGCGCGCGGGCGACGCGCTCTTTTCCGGTGCCGCTTGCGCCCTGGATCAGGACCGTGGCGGGAGTCGGCGCCGCCTTGCGGATGAACCGGAGCAGCTCGAGCATCGGGGCGCTTTCGCCCACAAGACCGTTGCGAGCGTCGAGTTCGGGATTCGTTCGGGCCGTCATCATCTATATACGCGCTTTACGCGATCTGGCCGCGTCGGTCTTCATACCGCCCCTCCTCAACCGAGGAGCGGCTCTCTTTTTCGGATGAACCAGAGGAGGGACAGGGTCACGAGCGCGGTGAAGTGGATCGCCGCCTTTAGACCGTCCACGGTCACGGGACGACCGGAAAGTCCGATCCAGAGCGAGGCTCCTAACGGCAGCGCCAACGCCGTGAAGAACAGGGTCTTGGCTACGCCATCCGGCACTCCCCGCCTCATCGTGCTGGATAACCTGCGCGAAGGCGTGATCGTCCCGGACCATTACGACCCCACCCTGAATCCGTTGTTTCGAGATGTCCTGACCCATTACGGCGTGGTGGCCATGCCCTGCCGGGTGCGCGATCCAGACCGCAAAGGCAAAGTCGAATCCGGTGTCGGGCACGCCCAGAAGACCCCATTGAAGGGACAGCGCTTCGAGAGCCTCGACCAGGCCCAGGGGTATCTGGATCGCTGGGAAGTCCGATGGGCCGACACCCGCATCCACGGCACGACCAAGCGGCAGGTGGCGGCCATGTTCGCCGAAGAGAAACCATCTCTTAAGCCGCTGCCGATCGAACCGTTTCGCTATTACCAATTCGGTGAACGTGTCGTCCATCTCGACGGTTGCGTCGAAGTCGAAGCCGCCTATTACAGTGTACCGCCGGGCTGGATCGGACGGGGTGTCAAGGTCCAGTGGGACACGCTTCACGTCCGGATCCTGGACCCAAACACCTATCCACTCCTCCGCGAGCATGTCCGCCAGAAGCGGGGTGGATACCGTGTCCGTGCTGAAGACAACCCGAAGAAAACCCCGTTAACGACGGTGCAACTGCTGGCCCGAGCCCGCCGCGCTGGCACCCACATCGGCACACTCTGTGACGCCATTCACCGCCGACAAGGGGAAGCTGCGGTCCGCCGCATCCTGGGTGTGCTCTCCCTGGCCAAGAAGTACGGTGTCTCCGCCGTGGAGGATGCTTCGGCTGCGGCACTGGAACTCCACGTCTACGAGTATCGTTTCGTCCGCCGCTATCTGGAGCGGCGACCTCCACTCGCCCTGCGTCAGGTCGATCCTCTCATTCGCGAACTGACTCAGTATCGCGATCTCATCAACCTCAAAATCCAGGAGCAGGAACACTCATGAATCTGATCGAACTCCAGCGGGCTCTCCGACAACTCCGGCTCGGCGGCATTGCCGAGGTGTTGGAAACACGCCTCCACCAGGCCCAGACCGAAGCCATGGCGCCGATCGACTTGGTCTCTCGTCTGGTCTCGGATGAACTGGACCGTCGCAGCATCCGGTTGTTGGAACGGCGTCGGAAACAGGCCCGGTTCCGCGATCCCCAGAAGACGCTCGACTCCTTCGACTTTACTTTCAACAAGAAGATGAATCGTAGTCTGGTCTTCGACCTGGCGACGGGCGCCTTCATCTCCAGGCACGACGATGCCTTGTTTCTCGGTCCTCCTGGCACCGGCAAGAGTCATCTGGCTCAGGCCATCGGCTTGGCTGCCATTGAGCAGGGCTATCGGGTCGTCTACCGTGAAACTCATGCGCTTCTCGACGACATCGCCGAAGCCACCATTGACGGTACCCGAAAGGAGTGCATGGAAGCTTTGGCGACGGTCCCGCTGCTGATCATCGACGATCTGGGGATGCGGAAGCTTCCTCCCACTTCAGCAGAGGAACTCCTCGAGATCGTGATGCGACGCTATGAACGGACCAGTACGTTACTGACATCGAATCGACCCGTCCAAGACTGGGGAAAACTACTGGGTGATAGCGCCGCCGTCACAGCCATGCTGGACCGGCTGCTCCATCACGGCCACATCCTCAAATGCGGCCCTCGGAGTTGGAGGACTAAAACGGGCTTGCCGAGTCCAGTCCCAAAGAGGTAGAACAACACCGTCCCGGGCCATCCCCGTTGGCCGGTTCTGAAGTGACCATCGTTGGCCGGTTTTGAAGTGACCACTGGGGTTGCCGCTGCTGTTTGCACCCGTAAACACCGTCAATGGAGCGAACTCAAGCTCCGTCTCTTTCTGAATTGACTTGAAGTTGAACACTTTCCATTTGATGATCATTGGTCGCTCCCCGCCCTGGTTACCGCTTGGTCGTACCACATGAGGAGCTTGGGATCTTCCCGGAGAATCTTCTCTGGGATGCGCTGAGCCACGGCGATGATCGTGCGGTAGTCGCGATCCTGCCAGCATCGTTTGAAGCCCGCGCGGACCGCCTCCAGGCGGATGACCTTCATCTTCTTGCCCTCGGGAATCGGTGCTGAGTTCGGCTCCAGCCCCGGGATGAAAACTTCCTGTGATTCCGGCTTCGCGCGTTTGTATTCGGCGGGCAAATACTCCGAGAACTCGCGCATGAGGGCCAGCTCGCGCAGCTTTTCCAGGTCACTGGCCTTGTTCGGATCGGGCACGTACCAGCGGTCCTTGCCCTTGGCCTTGAGCGACGGATCGTCCTTGGCTAGGTTGCGGAGTTCCTTGAAGTTCGAGGAGAGGTAGCTGTGAATCTGGCTGGGCACCTCCCCCTTGCCGTCGTAGCGCAGGAAATTCTGCTCGAGCAGTTCATCAAGCTCAAGCATTATTTCGTTCTTTTGCCAGCCACCAAGTGTCTGCATGAATTGGGGCTTCAGGTCACCTGGCGTTTGCGGTTTCTTCGTGAGTTGTTGTTTGAGCCACTGGATAGCCGACGCCTCGTCGGAGACGAAGAGGGACAGTTGAAGAATTTCTCTTACAGTAATCCGTTTCTTGTCGTACTCGGCAGCCTGCTCGGGCAGGAAATACATACCGTCACGTGCCGGAAAGCGTTGTTCCAGGCCCGCGTAAAACTCAGCGGCGGACAAGGGGACTGTCACACCGCGCTGGACATGAAAAGCAACCATTCGGTCGAAAAGCAAAAAGTTCTGACGTTCGGCAATGACCTCTGCTTGATTGTTCTTCACCACAAATAGGGGGAGTTGTTTCAGGTGGGTCCTAACGAAATCCCAAACTCCATCTTCAACCCCGGCTGTTAGCTTGAACCGATCTTCAAGTCCGCCATTGGGCTTGTATGCAGAGATCACCAGATCTTGATCAACTGCCCCAGCCCTGTTGACGGCATTGAATGAGCGCTGTTGTTTGTCAAGAACACGAACATCTGCCACAACCAAACCGGATGCTTCGATAGATTGCTGGATGGCACTCCAGACTGCATTCTGGCTGTTGTGGAACTCAATGGTTATCCAGTGCCCCGGCTTGAGCACCCGGTCATATCCCTTAAATGCTGAAGCCATCATGTGGGAATAGAATGGAAGATCCTTTTTGTGAACGTAATTGAGAACGCAATCATCTTCCGTGAGGCTTCTGACTCGTACCCACGCTTCAACAAAGGAATTCAATTCTGAGTATTGAAGGGATTCTCCAAATGGTGGATCTGTGAAGATATAGTCAATTGAATTGCTGGGGATGTTTTTCAGATCGGCAATGCTCTGCGTTGAGATAACCGTTGTTCTGCTCACGGCGCTTGTTAGCTTGCAGATCTTTCGGATTTTCCGCCGCAGGACATCGAATACGTTCCGCTCCAAGTGAAGAGACGGTGTAAACAGTGTCCCTGACACTCCTCCCCCACCGCCGAAATACCCCTGCTTCCTGGATACGTAGTTATTGATTGCGCTTAGGCAGAAGCGAAAGAGTGATGTATGCCGCAATGATGACAGCTCAAGTTGCCACAATTCACCCAAGGCAAACAAAGCCCTTGGGGTATACATGTGACAAATATGGGAGATGCCAGTGCCATTTATAAGTTTGTTGGTTTGACGCCCGGCGAAGAACTTGTCCGTAGGAACCGACGGCCACTGACGATTGTCGAATCGCTTGTCAAGAGCCCTCCTGTCTGCCTCCGAAATCTTGAGCTTTGCGCGCTTTGAACCAGACTTAATGGTCTGCTCTAACAGCACGAATTCCGGGACACGAACAACTTCTTTAAGAACAGGATCATATCTTGTGACAAATGCTCGCTCGAGTTTAGCGGCACCTGTTGTTCGTGAAGCGCTTTTCCCGACGATTGAACCACAATCAGGACATGGAAACGATTTCTGCATTTTTCCATTCTTCAGTGCTGCTTCCCAGAAAACGAGTTCGTTGCTACAGTTTGGACAAAGGAAAACGTCAGACCAGATGGCACTCAACACTGCACCGGAGCTACTTTCATATAGCCACGACAGAGATCTCTCAATTTCATCAACGACTCGAAGAGCCTCTCTTTCGAAGTCTTCGAGGCCAAACAAGTCAACATAGTTTCGAGCAATGAAAGTAGCAATTGGGGACAGATCCGACAGAATCGAATGGCGTTCGCCAACCATAGAAATAGCACTATTCCGCTCATCCAGAACTGTTCCATCATCCTTCACCCGGTAACCGAGAGCCTCGATTTCTTTTGCATCTCCACACAATTGAGCAGCTACACCTGTCATTCCCGTCCCGCAGAAACCATCAAGGACCAGTCACCTGGTTGGGTATAGTGGAGGATGTACCGCATCAGGGCCTTATGCGGGACTTTGGTATGGTATGAGTGCGCGTTGTAAATCGGGTCGTTTTTACCTTCGCTGACATCTGCCGCAAAAGTCTCGCGGCTGTAAGACCTACCTGAATCATACGGTCTGCCATAATGCTTGATAAAATCCTCAATGAACGGATTCGGGCAGGCGGTGTATAACGGCGGATCAGACAAATCCAGAATGTCCTCGTCCCTGCCGATCGGGAACCCCTCGATCTTGCGGAACTCCGGGTCCTTGAGCTTTTCGCGTAGCGTTCCCAAGAAATACTCCCGGCGCTCCTCGTCGTTCTCGAAAGTCATGCCGAGGCATTCCACTGGTCCCTGCGGCTTGGCGTCAGACTCCAGGTCGAAAAGATGTTGTTCGTGGTAGTCTTTTACCATCGGCCGTTCCTATTCCAAAACAATGCGCACCTTGCCAGGCTCCTTGCCCTTGGTGAGTTCGTCCAGATATTCCTCGAACCGCTTCTTCATCTCGACGGCTGTTACCGGTGAGCCACCGGAGAGCAGCGCCGCTCGTATGTCTTCGATCTTGACCGGCACCTTCTGGAGTCCGGAAAGTACCTCGCTCAGAGCATGGATGAAGTCCTGGTCGATCTCGTCCGGCAGGGCTCGCTTCTTGATAAAGCCGTTCACTAGCTTCTTGGGCTCGGGCTTGAGCAGGTCCAGGTTGCCCTTGATGGTTGGGTCCTCCAGGTTGGCCAGAAGTGTCAGGGCCCAGTTGGCCGCCAGCTTATCCAGTTCGTCGTCCAAACCATCCAGGACCGTTCCCGCAGGAGCGGTGGGCGGTTCTGCGCTGGGCTTGTAACTACAGTTCGCGCAGACGGGTGAGGCGTCCATCTCTTGTTCTGTGAGTGCGAAGCAACTCTTCAGGGCGGCAAGGCGGTTTTGGAAGTCGGTCAGATGCTGACGCGGCATCAACTCGATGGTGGAGAGCTTCTGCAGCACTTTGAGCCGTTCGTCGCCCATGAGACCGGTCTTGCGCTTGTCTTCGTTCACGCCCAGCCGAGCCTTGGTGTGCAGCCCGAGGTAGGTCTGTACATAGGTTTTTTTGAGCTGGTTCAGTCTGTGTTGGGTCTGCTGACGGAAGGTGCCAGCGTCGCGCTTGTCCGGGTCGCTGATTTGAACGAGGACCTCATCGCGAACGATCTTCATGTTGCCTACCCACTGGTGTTCCGCGGGCAGCACCGCTTCAGCGGTGGAAAGGAAGGACGCGGTGGAACCGAGATCGGCCACCAGTTCCTCAAGTGATTTGATCTCGGCCAAAGAATTGAACCCTGCCCGATGGGACGTCACCTCCTGGGCGTCATAGCGGAAGTTCTTGAGTTTCCCTGGCGTGGTATAGGCTTGGAGCGATTCCAAGAAATTCTTGGTGTCGTCGAGCCGCGTCCGGAGTTTCTGCGCCTCTTCCTCGGCCAGCAAGTTCCGGCCCCAGAAGAGAAGACCGCTCTGCAGGTTCTGTTGCAGCAGCACCAGCTTCTCCACTGATTCGGAAATGGCCTTCTGCAACTGCTGAACCGGTTCCTCCTTGCCCTGGGTGACCAGTTGGGCCATACCCGGCGTGAGACCGAGCAGTTCGAACAGAGCTTTGAGTGCCGGAAGGTTCCAGTCCTTGGGCTGTTCGATGTGCTTGAACTGCGTGAGTTGATCTACTCCGGTCCCGGCCAACTGCGGCAGGTCGGCGGCGTCGAACTTCTTGCCCGGGATGGCGAGAACCAGATCGCCGGAGTAGACCAGCACAGCCAGGAGGACCGCGACCCATTCCGGTTCCAACCGCTGCCGGTCCTTGTCCATGTATTCCACGCCTTTGTCATCCTGGATCAGCTCGGAACGATTAACTACCTGGCCGTGGCCCTTCTTTTTGAGCAGGCCGAGGATGTGTTTGGCGTATTTTGATTTGCTTGGATCAAGGCGTCCGCCATCGAGCAGCTCCAGGCCATCAAGCACTGCCGTCGCCTGCTTGGTACGGTTCTGACCCGCGACGGCCCGCAAGGCATCCTGCGCGGCCTGGTCCCGGTTGATTCCTGTGATGAGGACCGAGAAGAAGGGATGCTCGGGCGCCTGATCCTGAAAATGCGCTCCCAAGCAGACGCCAGAAATCGTGTTCACGAGGTCGCGGAAATTGATGCGCTCATGGGAACCGATGCCGGAAAGTTCCCGGATTGACTTTCCCTTGGCCCATTCGGTGAGCGACTTGCTGCGTCCCTGATAGGTGACATCGAAAGCATCTGTCATGTTTTTTTGCAGCCACTGCACCAGGTCCCGCAGAAAATGGGATGACTTGGACTCGTATGTAGACTTGGCGTGCCCCGATGAAGTGGAAGCCAGGTCTAGCGCTGCGGCGTAATTCCTAAGCGCAGTGCGGAATTCGTCGTCCATCTTGGTGAGCCGCAGCAACAGTTCGTCGGAGTTCTTCTCCTTGGGGAAGTGCGGGGCATCGAAAGGCTGGATGAAATACAGGTAAAAGTCCCGTGGCGGTACGGCAGTGGATCTTTCATTGGGGGCGCCGAAGAAAAGATATCCCTGGCGTGCGGCTTTGCGCTCCAGCCACTCCAGCTCATGCTGCCAAATCTTGTAGCCAGTGACATAGGTCTGGTCCGTACACTCCATGACCCGTTTCAGGGCCTCGTAGTAGTAACGGTCGAGTTGAGGGGAATCGAGGCTTTCAGCGCGCTTGTCGATCAGCGCGTCGAAGTCGTCGGTCTTCTTCAGGTCCAGATAAAATTGCCGGTTGTCCGGATTCGAGGAAATGAATTGCCCGCTGACCGTCTTGAGGATTTCACGCAGGACAGTCTCCACCTGGGAAAGCAGGTCGTCGGCTGGATTCCCGCCCAGGTCCTCGATACCGGGTTGATACAGGCAGAGCCCGTCCCGAAGCTCTTCGGCTGTCGCTCCCAGGGTGGCGTGAATGTCCCCGGTGGTGAGCCGGTGCACCGACAGAGCACAGATGAGCCGCAGCGCCATTGGCTTGTAAGCAGGGCGTGTGAAGGCCTGTTGGATGCGGGATTCCAGCACCTGGCTGCAGTCGATTACCGCCTTAATATCGGGCACGGCTCGGAAGGACGGATTCTCCCGAAGATTGGTCCAATAGGTGTCGTATGCTATGAGGCCGGGCCGGTCATCCGGCATGTCCTGATTGAGCATCTTCTTCATGGCCAGGGACAGGGTCTTAAGCACTTCGCGCTTCTCCACGGCGATGACCCTCTCGAAGGTGTCGATGTAGTCGGGATGCACCGGGAAAAGGTGGACAAACTCGTCCATGCGCTCGTTCATGTGGCCGTAGAATTTGCCGAAGGGCACAAGGTATTCGCGTATCTTGACCTGCTGCTCGCCGGTCTTCTTGAGCAATCGCTCGGCCACGACGAACTTAACGTCCTCGTGGGCGATGCGAATTTGCTCGAAGCGATCCTTGACCCGGCGGATGCTGTCGGCTACGAAGGAAAATCTGGGACTGTCGAAGATGGCCTCCTGGACACCGGCCATGAAGCGGAAGCGTAGGTCCTTGCAAACCTCGCCGATTTCACGGAGAAAGTTCAGGTCGAGGATGAGTTCCTGATCCTTGCGTGAGCGCAAGTAATCGAGCAGCTCGTCAACCACGAGGAGCAGGCCGTGGTCGGGGAACTCCTGATGAAACGTGGCCATCATTTCTTCAAAGGATCTCTTGTTGTTGGATACCTGATCGGTGGAGGGAAAGCTGTAGCTCACGCTTATCGCGCCCAAATGCTCTTCCAGCTCCGCTACCAAAATGTCGCGAAGGGACATAGTGGTGGCCCCTATTTCAGTACGGACGACCTTGAACCGACCGCTGATTTGTCCGACAGCATTCTTCACAGTGGCGTTGCTTAGACTTGCGGCAAGGTCGGGATTCTCCGCAAGCCCGGAAATCACCGACATGAGGTGGGATTTACCGGTACCGTAATTTCCGACTACCAGAAGCCCTTTGTTGTCGGTGGGCTGCTCGAACTGCAATTGGGGAATAACCAGATCCACCAACTTGTCCGCCATCTCCTCGGAAATGACGTAGGTCTCGACAAGCCGTCGGGCCGCAGTCGCCTCGTCGGCATCCCGCAGTTGGACCACAGACTCGATGGGTTCAAACTGAATCAGGTCACCGTATTTCATTGCGTCCGCTCCCTCGCAATGGAAACTGTTGTCTTCATGTCGTTACGTCTGGGGTTGCTGTCAGAAAATCACGTGCTGGATATCGCCTGTACTCTGGATGAGCCGGTATAGCATAGATCAAGGAGTCTTCAACAATAGTGCCATTCCATGCGGCAACCACGGTCTTGTTGCGCGAAAGTCCCTGGAGCAGCCGTAGCGGGTCCTGTTTCAAACCGACATCGAACAAGATTTCGATGTTGTCGAGTAATACGATCTCGCATTCGCTCTTGCTTACGAGATCCCGAAGAACACGCGGCAGCTGCAAGGCCCGCTGGCGCTCGGTCAAGTCCAGCATTCGGCACGATAGCTCGAGATTGACATTCACCAGCGGCGCACCTGTGCGGTCCCGGACATCCTGAAGCGCAGCGGTCTTACCTTCCCCTGCCGGTGCGATGACCAACATCAGCCGGTTATAAAGCTCGGCGGCCAGCTTGACCTTTCGCATGATCTGATCAGCCAGGGGCTCCGCCATCACTGTTCTCCTTTATCCTTGGCCTCGTCAGCTCCGCCTGACTTCACCCATTCGTCCACCGCTTCCTTGCGGAATTTCCACAGGCGGCCCATCCGGTGTGCCGCATCTGCTTTTCGGTGATCCACTTGTAAACGCCGTCACGCTTGATGCTGCGATAAGCAGCATTTTCTTCTACGGCGACGCCATCGACCATTCACAAGTTAACAGCAGTCGCCTCGGTTCCCGTCTTGAAACCAGCCATGCTGTTTATTGGCGGACTAGTTCGTACAGGACGTGCTTGACGGGCATTCGTCCGGACAAACCAGAAAACTGGCTTACATTATATGAAAGTCGATCGAAGAGCCATCGAGGGGTCTCAGTGGGTCCCATTATTGCGTATTCCGGGGCGGCCTTGATCACTGATTCCGGGATTGTGATCAGCGATTCCGATTGCCGAGGAGATGGCAGAAGCTCATGGCTCTTGCGGCATTTTTCTCCTACGAAATTACCTGCCGGCTCGGCAAGCGTGGCATCGGGGAGTGTATCAGGCAACCGATGCGAAGTTGGCGTCAGCTTGCCATCAAGGCCCTCCCCGAAGAATTGCCACTCACGAAGAACGGCTGGAATTGTGTGACAGATCTCGACGCGAGGTTCAAATAGGTCGCGAGAAACTCTGACTCAACGCTTGTGGAAATCGACACGACAGTCCTAAAAAAAGTGGTAGCTTACTGCTTCCTCTCGACATAATTGCGGCCTGAGAATAGAGCGTATACCACGAGTGGGTCCCGTGAGGTGAGCCACAGAAGTGGAGGTACAAGACCGCGTGAGCTTGACGCATCCGATCCACAGACGATACATGGCAGAAGATCTGGTTCGTCTGCGCCGCTCGGACGATAAGCGACGCTACATCGCCTCACAGCGCGCCGGGCGCGTTGACCCGAACCCGCATCAGATTGAAGCAGTCATCTTCGCGTTGTCCCGCCTTCCCGACGGAGGGTGCATTCTGGCGGACGAGGTTGGCCTTGGAAAGACCATCGAGGCTGGCCTGCTGATTGCACAAATCCTTGCGGAGGGGGCGCGCCGTGTCCTGCTTGTGACACCGAAACCGCTGCTTGGTCAGTGGCAACAAGAGCTCTATTCTTTGTTCAACATCGACACGCGAGAGGGCGGCACAGCTCCTGGTGCCCTTGAGGGCAAGGGTGTGTTTCTCGTCGGTCGCGAGTTTGCAGGAAGCGAGCGAGGAGAACTCAGTCTAAAAAACGCGCAACGCTTCGATCTCTGCGTCGTGGACGAAGCCCACGAGGTTTTCGCTGGGATCTATAAGCGGTTCGATCGCTGGGGCCAGTACGTTCACGATTCGCCACATGCTGTCATGGCGGGACGCTTCCGCGCCTTTCTCGTCGGTAGTGGGACGCCGGTCCTGCTTCTAACGGCCACCCCCATCCAGAACTCGCTCGTTGAACTCTGGGGTCTCGTTCAGTACGTGGATTCGACCGGCACCCTTCTCGGTGACCTCGGGACTTTTCGCGACATCTTTTGCGACGGGGATGATCGATTGTTAGCCCCGGGCCAAGAGCACGAGCTGCGTCAGCGTATGAGTAGCGTTGTCCAGCGCACACTGCGCCGTCAAGCCCAAGACTTTATGGAACGTCCCTTTGTTGGCCGATATGCGCAGCTTTTCGAATATTCAATGAGCCCCGAGGAGAAGCAGCTCTACGATGATGTGACCAGTTATCTCCTTGAACCTGGTATTTGCGCTTTTCGAGGCAACCAGCGGCGGTTGCTCCTCATCGGTTTCCACCGCCGTATGGCTTCATCGAAACGAGCGCTCTCGGCAAGCCTTGAAAAAGTCGCCGATCGTCTCGGTCGCATGCTTAGTGACGGTGGCGTGCCGAACAACACCGATGATGTGGTCGTCTTTCAAGAAGATCTTGAGGATGACGAGCTCGACTTCACGGACTCCGATGAAGGGGCAGCGCCGAACCAAGAGAGTGTTCGCTCCGAGTTAGAGCGCGTAGAGTCCTTCATTGCCCGTGCGAAAGCGCTCTCGACGGACAGCAAAGCGCGCGCTCTCATCCAAGCGGTCGATCTTGTCCTCCGGCGAGCGGAAGAGGGAAAAGGGAGTGGCAAGGTCGTGATCTTCACCGAGTCACTCACCACACAGGACTACCTGAGAGACCTTTTGATTGAGAGCACCTTGCTGAACGGCGAGGAGATAACACTCTTTCGTGGGACAAATAACTCGCCGCGCGCGGTCCAAGCGCTGGCCCGTTGGGAAGAAGAAGTCGGCGGGAAAATACCGGCTTACAATAAACCCAGCCGTGACGTTGCCATTCGGCTAGCACTCGTTCATGAGTTCGCGACACGCTCTCGTGCATTCATATCGACCGAGGCTGGCGCAAAGGGATTGAACCTTCAATTCTGCTCGACCCTCATCAACTATGATCTTCCCTGGAACCCGCAGCGGATCGAGCAGCGCATCGGACGCTGCCATCGGTACGGCCAGGAGCAGGACGTGACGGTTATCAACTTTCTCGCAAAGGACAACGAGGCACAACGCCTGACGTTCGAGATCCTGAGCCAGAAGCTCGATCTTTTCGGTACCGTCCTGGGCGCGAGTGACGAGGTACTTCACCGCCCTCACACGGATACACCTGAGATGTTGGTGAGTGCTCTTGGTTCGGACTTTGAGACGCGCCTCCGCCGCATCTATGAGCGTGCGAGGACGTTCGACGATATTGAAGCCGAGCTCCGACAACTCCGCGACAGCCTTGAGAACCGGCGCAAGGTGTTCGAGGAAGCCTATCGCCGTTCGGCCCACCTCATACAGAGTCACTTGGATGAATCGGTGCAACAGGTCTTCCGCCGAATTCAAGAGGAACTGCCGAAGGAACTCGCGGAGTTCGATCGAGATCTGGAGCAAGTGCTACTGAGCTATCTTGACTCGATTGGTATTGCCTACAGGCGTGATCCTGGCGATGGTTATACGGATCTCCGAATCGCTGCTTCTGGTGAGCTTCCAGACGGTCTTCAGGAAGGCGTGACCGTCACCATCGGGTACAGGGAGAAGCCTAAGGACGCCGACCCAATCCACCTCGGTCACCCACTGATCAAGGCAGCGCTTAAGGAAGCACAGGAGGCGACCGAGAAGCTCTTTCACATAAGGGTTCGGACGCCAGAGGATGATGAAGAACTGCGAAGATTTCGAGGACACGCCGGTCGTCTTGTTCTTGCGAAGGTTTGCTACGACGGATTTGAACCCACCGAAAGGATGCTTCCGACGTTGGTGTTACGCGGTGCGCTCGAACCACTAGCACTTGGAATGGCAGCGCGCCTTCTCGAGTGTCCTATAGATGACCTCCCACCATTGACCGATTCGTGCAGTGTACCGGACGAAGTGATGGAGGACGCTTTCGATCAGCTCATCTTCGCAACCACCGACGACGTAACTCGAAAAGAGGAGCAGCGATTCGAAGGCGCGTTGACTCAACTCGAACGCTTCGTGGAAGACCGTTTGCTGTTGCTCCACCGCCAACGAGAAGCGGTCGCTAGCAAGCTTTCCTCCGCCCAGTTAGGGCTCGCGCAGGCTGTCGGATCTGAGCAGCGCACTAAGGTTGAGAGGCAGATTCATAAGCTCGGCGCTAGGTCGGAAGAACTCGAATCCAAGATTGGTTTGCTCGAAACCCGGGACGATGAAATCTACCAGCAGTTCCGTGAGCAAACACACAAGCGCCGCTACGCGTCACCACGAGTAGAGCGCTTGCTCGAGGCGGAACTGAGCATCGAATGACCAGGCCGGAGGACAACGACGACGTGGCCCTGAAGCTCGTACACACTGCAGATTGGCACCTCGGTCGCCGCTTTCCGAGTTTCGACGAGGCCGACCAAATCAAACTAAGCCGTGCACGACTCGACGTCATCGACCGGATCCTCGGTGTCGCCGAGCGAACAATCGCCGATGCTGTCCTGTGTGCAGGCGATCTCTTCGACGAACCCGACCCGGGTCCCGAATGGTGGGAGCCCCTTGTTCAGAAACTGGCCAAACAGAACCCCTTGCGCCCTATCTTTCTGCTTCCCGGCAATCATGATCCGCTTGTTGCTGCGTCGGTCTACCATCGCGACCATCCCTTCCGCCGTGCTCTCCCGAATTGGGTACACGTAGTGGACGACGACAATTTCGAGTACGAGCTCTCGCCGGATGCCGTACTATACGCCGCGCCCTGCCGCTCCCAGGCCGGTCAGAAAGATCTCGCTCTGTCCCTTCCCTCGCGCGAGGATGGTGACGGGCGGATCCGGATCGGCCTTGTCCACGGCAGCACCTTCGACATTGAAGGCTGCCAGATGAACTTCCCCATCGCGAGGGATGCAGCAGTCCGACGCAGTCTGGACTATCTCGCGATTGGGGATACTCACAGCTTTCGTGAGGTGCCGCCCGCAGTAAAGCCGCCGACAGTCTATCCTAGCGCTCCGGAGCCCACATCCTTTGGCGAACAGGACGCTGGGTATGTTGCTAGCGTGTTCATTACGCGGCGGCGCATCGCGATAGTGAAACAGGAGCGGGTGGCGTATTGGACTTGGAAGCAATCCACGTGTCGGAGTCTTTCCCAGCTACGTGGCCTTCGTGACGGGACCGATCTAAGCCGCAGCGTCCTCCGACTCAGAATCGAAATGAGTCTCTCTGCCGACGAATATGAGGAAGTGGAAGGAATCCTGCGCAAGCTGAAGGGGACTGACGCCTCGCATGGCCGAGTAGGGGTGCTTCAGCTCGACCGAAGCAAGATGGAACTTGATACCGATAACATCGAGAATGTCTTTGAGGATGTTCCGGATGTCCTGCGCGTGGCGGTTAGACGGCTCAAGCAAATGGAAAAGGGCGCCCAAGGCGAGATCGCGAAGCAGGCGCTCATGCACATTTACCGGACCATCCAGGATGCAGGGTAGTTATGAGGCTCGTCAAAGTCACCATCCGGGCGTTCCAATGTATTGAGCAGGCTGAAATCGTGTTCGGTCCCGGTCTGAACGTGCTCTACGGACCGAACGATCTTGGGAAGTCTAGCCTGGCGTCGGCGGTACGCGCCGTCCTGCTACTGCCACATGGATCGAGCGCCTATGAGAGTCTTCTATCCTGGCACTCGGGTGTTTCTCCCTGTGTCACGCTAACCTTCTCCACCGACCAGCAGCGGTTCTGGCGTGTCCGCAAGTGCTTTGGCTCAGGCCGCTCCGGCTCGTCAGCACTTGAGTTCTCGAAAGATGGCAACTCGTTTTCAGTGGACTCGACTGGCAGGCAGGTAGACGAAAAGCTTCGTGAGTTGCTCCGCTGGGGCATCCGGAAGCCCGGAGGGCTCGGCGGAAGTAGGGGCTTCCCAGACAGTTTCCTGGTGAACGTTCTATTGGCTGAGCAAGCGGACGTGCCCAGTATTCTCGGGCGAGACATCGCGCAAGATCCGGACGAGTCTGGTCGCGAGTTCCTAAACGAGGCCCTCCAAGCTTTGGCACAGGATCCGTTGTTTAAGCGCGTCCTTGACGAGGCGCAAGGCCATGTCATCCGCGCGTTTACATCGACAGGCAAGAAGAGCAGGCGTCAAGGCTCGCCATTCCAGAAAGGTGCCGAGGAGATTCGCGCGCTGGGCAGACAGCAGGATTTGCTGCAGGCGAAGCTCAACGCGACCGTTAGTGCGGAGCAACACCTACGTACTCTTGGTGCTGAGTTGGACACTCTGATTGAAGATCTCGCCGGCGCCAAAGACAAGCTCGCCCAGGTCCAGGAATCCCACAGGCGCTGGCTGGCTCGCGCTAACGTGGAAGCGGAACTGGGTGCTGCTCGACCAGTGGTCGAAGAAATTAGGAAGGAGCTCGCCGAGGTACAGAAGCTCAGCAAACACATCGAAACCCTGGAGGTAGAACTCAAACATGGCGAGGTCGCTCTTAGCGAAAGTGTTGACCGGGAGAAGCAGGCAAGCGTCGCACGGGATGAAACAAAGGATCGCTTCCGAGCGGCAACCAGCGAGAAAGAGGCCCAGGCCCGCGAGCTCAAGAGGCACCAGCTCGAGAACGAACGACACAAGAAAAGGGACGAACGTGCCGGGATCCAGGCGGATGTGAAGGCCGCCGAGCAAGCCCAGCAGTTGGGTAAAGATGCGCGGGAAGCTCGCGAGAAGCTCAATAGCCTCCAAGAAGAACTCGCACACGCCGAAGAGAATGTTACATCACTTGCCGAGGTTTCAAAGGCCGCGATGGCCCAGGTCGACCAGCTTAGGCACGTCGAAGCATACGGCCGTCTCGTAGATGCGAGAAGAATCCTTGCCGAGGCTGAAACCGCAGAAGCATCAGCCAAAGCAGATCGAGCCGCTGCCGCCGAGCAACGAGCTGAGGCGGAAGCATTCGAAAAACAGGCAGCCGGTCTGGAGATACCCGACCACCAGGTTGTCGAGACGCTGCGTTCGCTGCGACAGCAGCTCGAGGTGGCGGAAGCACGCCTGGGTGGGGGGCTCACGGTCCATGTTCGACGCCAAGAGGACATTGCACTGAAGGCGTCCGTTGACGGTGAACTACCTAATGAGTCTCAAGGTCGAGATCCATTCGATTTGGAGGGGCAGCGCTCCATCGATCTCCACGTGGAGAATCTCCTCGACATAACGATCACAGCTGGGGCGGCGGCGGCGCGAAAGCAGACGGAGGACCTTCGCCGACAATGGTCAGAGGAAGGTGAGCCGAGCTTGGAGCGTGCTGGTGTTGCCGACGTGGCAGCTCTGGAGGAAGCCTGGAGGAGGAAGGACGATCTGGTCCGCCGTGCTGCCGCCCGAAGAGCGGAAGCTCAGAGGCTCGAACAGAGGGCGAAGGAACTCCACGAACGGGTCCAAGGGATCGACTTAAAGAAACTACACGTCACGGAACGCGAACAGGCTCTACTAGGTCAGGACGAAAATCAGCTCGCCTCTCTCTTTGAGGACTTTGGCGAATCATGGGAGGTAGAGTTGGAGCAGCAGCGCTCATCAGCCGAAAGAGAAAGAAAAGATTGCGCCGCTGAGCTTGAGAACGGAAGTTCCCGATGTACGGAGCTACGAACACGCCTCTTGGAACGCGAGGAGAACTACCAGCGCTCCAAGACGCAAGCAGACGCGGCCACCGGAGCTTTCTCGGACGAAGTACACAATGTGTTGGAGAGTGGACGCGGTCAGCTGGGTGAGATTGACCGTGTCATCTCCGGTCTCGCGGCACAGATCGACAGTCTTTCGAAAGTAGCCGAGAGCCAGCAGGACGATGCGCGCCAGGCGCTGCACGCTGCGGAGTCCAAGCTAAAGGACGCGGCCAATAACCGCGAGAGTGTAGAAGCTATGCGCCGCCAGAAAGCTGAGCAACTCGCGAAGGCCACAGGAACGCTTGAGGGTTTGCAGAAGCAGATCGAGAAGCTCGATCTTGCAGCCGCAGAGAAAAAGGTCGTGGATATCGAAGGTAGGCTCGCGCAGATGCCAATGCCCGAGAGTCCAGCTACAGAGGCAGATGTTGATGAGACTCAGAATGTAGTTGAGTTTGCAACACGTGCCGTCGAAGAGAAGCAGAGAGAGATCCATATGGCACAAGGCGGGCTCGAACAGGTTGGCGGAGGCGTCATCCGGGAACAGAAGGAGGAGATCGATCGTGCTCTTGAAGTCGCTGTCGAACGCGAGCACGAAGTGGAAGTTGAGTACGAAGCATGGCAGTTGTTGGCCGAGACCCTTCGCGACGTCGAAAACAGCGATGGTGCGCACCTCGGCGAGGCACTTTCTGGACTACTAACGCAGCGGTTCAAGGAACTCACAACGGGCCGCTACGGAAAGCTTGCGATAGGTCCTAATCTTGAGACTGAGGGACTCGATGCTGCGGGCAAGATCCGCCACTTCGATGCTCTTTCGGTTGGGACCAAAGATCAGTTGGCGACCCTCTTCAGACTCTGTATAGCAGAACAGATCCAGAGCACAGTCATTCTTGATGATCACCTTAGCCAGAGCGACCCCAACAAGATCGAGTGGTTTCGAGCCCTGCTGCGCCGAACTGGTCAGAGTATCCAGGTCATTCTTCTAACGTGCCGCTCAGGCGACTACCTTCTTGACGAAGAGATCCCCGACAAGGACGAAATCGTCCGTGACAGAGCCGGCGGTCTCCTCCGGGCGGTCGATCTCGCCCGGGCTATCCGTCGTTACCCTTAGGTTCATTGAGCCAAAGAACGTAGAAGCAAGGGTAATAGCCGCTCCCGGGAGGGCTATAGATCGAGAACGGCCCCTGTTATTCGCGCGAACTGAAAGACAACCCGTGCGCGGGCGGCATGGAGCCCAGGGTTGGGCGAGCTAGATGGGGAAACGGTATTGTGCGGCGAAGACTACCGCCGAGTGGTGCCCTTGTGTTCCCCTTCCAAGGTTCTCTAAGTCAATCAGCCCTGAAGGAATCGAACCTTCGACCTACTGATCAAGAGCCTTTCGCCAGAGCGGCATTTCCCGTAACCTTCCCCCCCTCCCCCAGTATTACTTCCATATGGAGGGATCCCCATGCAACCACTCACCCAGGACCTCAAATACGCCACCCTCACCCGAACCCCGGCCTTCACGCTTTCGGTCATCCTCGTCCTCGCCCTCGGCATCGGCGCCACCACGGCCATCTTCTCCCTGGTCGACGCGACGTTGCTGCGCCCCTTGCCCTATGCCGAGGCCGACCGGTTGATGATGATCTGGGAGGAGGCGTCCGCGATCGGGTTTCTGCGGAACACGCCGGCGCCGGCGAACTATTTCGACCGGAAGGCCGACTTCCGGGCGTTTGAGGACATGGCGGCCACCAACAACGAGCCCCGGAACCTGACGGGGGACGGGGAGCCGCTGGCCCTGGACGGGATCCGCGCGACGGCCAACCTCAGTGGCCGGCGACGGGGGTATCGCGGGTAGCGTTCCGCCTCAACCCGAAGGGCCGATGGGGATTGCCGTCGAGTCCTTGTCGCCGGTCGGTCCTGATGAACGCTGGCTCCCGCCCCACTGCCCGATCTTGCCGGGCAATCCCCATCGGCGATGCTCGCGATACTCCCGTTGCCGGTCACTTACCGCGGTGCTCGGGATCGAACCTCTGCTGGGCCGTTTCTTTACCGACGACGAAGATCAGCCCAGCGGGCCGCGGGTCGCCGTCATCAGTCATGGGCTGCGGCAGCGGCGGTTCGGTGGGGATCCGGCCGTCATCGGGCGCGATATCCGTCTGGGATGATGCGCCCCACACCGTCAATCGAGAGGGGTTTCTCTTTCTACACCCTGGTCTTGACAGCCTTCTTCGAGGACGACTGGCAAACGATGGCGAACATGCTTCCCGATTCGCTGCTCCTCCAATGATCGCTGCGGGTACCTCCCGCGTATCCGGTTGGCGACACGTCCTAGGGAAAAGCCTCCCCGGGACACTCAACGGGTCATCAGTCTTTGGACCGTCGTCTTGCTGCTATCTCGATGAGTAGCGAGGGGTTCCCGGGCCCGATTCTTGCACCATCTAATTGCCGGACAAAGAACCACATAATGCCGAACACGGCGACATGTTCGCGAAGGTCGCGGACACATCCTCCAAAAGCCCGGTTGATCGCCCCAGGGATAGAACGCGCGTCCCACAGCGTGACTTCAGCGAAGCAACTGTGCGCCCGGCACCGAAGACGAAAGTGCGGGGGCGATCACCTCACGAGGGGCGATCCGGTCGATAGGGGACCCTGATTCGGTCTTCGGTCGGGTTATTGACTGGTGGAATTTCGTGTTCATTTATCGGGTGGCAGTAGTGTCCGACACGTTTCAGAATAGATTCAATTGGTTAGCGTTAGAGTGTCGATTTGAGATGAGCCCGGATTCGGTAAGCAGCTGAAAAAGAGGCACATTCTCAAATGGTGTGACACTCAAGATCTGTAACATTGAGTGCAACGACAAAGGCAAATTCAGTTCTTTACGCACGATAGCCACCAGCACGTAAACGCTCACGGCGACCCAGACCTGAGTTTTGACGGCGTTCTCGGAAGTGCCGAAGAAACGCTTGATGCGCAGGTGCTGTTTGATCCATTTGAAGAACAGCTCCACCTGCCAGCGCAGGCGATACAACTCGCAGATGGTCCGGGCTGGGAGCGTCATGTGATTGGTCAAGAAAACCAGTCGCCGACCCTCGGGATCGCGATAACGAATGCGACGCAACCGTTCGGGGTAGCCGCGGCGGGAGCGAAATACGGTCAGTTCGATAGTCTGATCGCAGATGAGGCCCGTGTGTCGGTCGACGGGTTGGGAGTAGATGCGCTTGAACGCGAAGTCGGATCGAGCACGGGTGACGAAGAAGCTCCCGGCTTGATTGAAGGTGTAGAGGCGATCGAAGTCGAGATAGCGCGGTCCATCACGTAGAAAGCACCGGCTTCGGCGATGAGCAGGTCGAGAACGTTGACGTCGTGCAGCCTGCCTTCGGAGATGTGGATGAAGCTGGGGATACCGCCACGCAGGTCGAGCAGCGTATGAAGCTTCACCGCGGCTTCGGTCTTTCGAAAGTGCGCCCAAGGGAACAGCGACAAGCACAGACTGATCATCGTGGAGTCGAGCGCGTAGACGGTTTCGTCCAGGTCGATCCCGAGCGGCTCGTGGGCATACAAGCGGCGTGCGATGCGGATCAGCGCCTGAGCGAACTCTCCGTAGATGCGCCAGTCGCGAGACTCGTTGGCATCGGCCAATGCACTGCGGCTGACCTTCCCGTGCAACCCCAGGTGGTAGAGCTTGGCGGGTTGGGCTCGCAAGCAGGCTTGAATGTCGCGCAGGCTCTCCCGATAGGTCAGCTGAGCGAAGGCCATGCATAGGAACTGGTCCAGGCAACTGAATGTGCGGACGTTGAAATTGCCGCGGTACTTGGTCACCAGACGACGGAACGTATACCACGGCGCGAACTCCATGACTTGTGCGAAGACCAGCTTGCCAGCGTGCATCGGTGCCTCCCAGAAACCTCTGGAAAGGCTGCCGCGAAGGCCGCACAGAAATCAAATCGTTAACACCTTGACAAGCGCGCTACATCGCGTCAGTTCTAACTTTAGGACCGGGAGGTCCTAAATCTGTCGGACACTACATCGGGTGGCTTCGTACAATGCGCGCAACTTGTTTCGCGTACATTCAATGATTAGGAGAACCCCATGAAACGGTTTCTTATTGTGTCTAGCCTTGCACTGGTACTTCTTTTCTCTTTCGGGTGTGCACCTGGCGAAGAGGATGCTCCTCCCATGCCGGAGGTGATGCTTGATGCGGTTGAGGCCGATCCTGATCACTATCCCGCCGAGTTCGAAAACGATGTCATTCAGGTGATCCGTATCGGATACGGCCCGGGCGAGCAGTCGGTCATGCATTCGCATCCGGCCAATTGTACGGTCGCGTTGACCGACACGATGTTCACGATGACGCCCCAATCAGGGGAGCCCACAACAAATGAGGGCACGGCGGGAAACGTCGGCTGTGACGACGCCGTGGTTCACCTTCCCGAAAACGTCGGGGGCGCGGACGCGGAGATCGTGATGATTGCGCTCAAAGGTCGCGAGACGTTCGATTCGGACTCGGCCGGGCCGGCAGTGACCGGTTTTTCGGATATGCCGGACGCCGTGACGGCCGACCCGGAACATTACACGGTGGAGTTTGAGAACGACCTTCTCCGCGTGCTCCGTATCCGGTACGGTGCTGGTGAGGCCTCCGTCATGCATGCGCATCCGGCCGGATGTGCAGTGTCTCTCACAGAACAGAGCGTACAGTTCACCCTCCCTGACGGAACGGTAGAGGAACCGGTCGATCAGCCAGGAGGCGTGACGTGCAATAACGCCTCGGTGCACCTGCCGGAGAATACGGGGGACACGCCATTTGAACTTATCTTTGTGGAACTGAAAAACCGCGAGACGTTTTAAGAGCACTACTACAGAAATCACTACAGCCTGCCCAAAAGCGCCGTTCGTGCTCTTGCGTTCCTGCCAGCTGAACGGAGTCGAAAAGCTTTCAATGAGCCCGGAAGGAATCGAACCTTCAACCTATTTAGATTGTCGTTGGGACAAAGGTGGCTGGTTGACCGAGAAGCGTGGAAACACCTGGTTCGGGACGTCAACCAGATCGTCCGGACAATGCCGCTCTGGAAGCTGCAGATGTTGGGACAAAGTGCTCGGAGTGGGCGGTCAGCTCACAGTTGCGATCGGCCGGATCTTCTCATAATCCTTCCGATGAGCCTGGAGCGTGTCCCATGCGTCCACGGCTTCCTGCATGCGAATCCAGGTCGACGGGTCCATGTTGAAAAGCCTGCCCAACCGGTACGCCATATCAATGGTGACGCTGCGCTTTTCAGTGACGATCTCGTTGATCGTCTGACGCGACACCCCGATCAACCCTGCCAGACGGCCCTGGGTCATGTCGAGATGCGGCAAGATCTCTTCTCGAAGCAACTCGCCCGGATGCGTCGGCCGCCGCTTGCGATTGTTCAGAACATCGGACTTCATTTCAGTGGTAGTCCTCCAAATCGAGGCCGAATACATCGCCGTTTTCGATCCGAAAGGTCATCCGGTAATTTCCAGTGACCGTGATCGCCCACTCGCCTGCGCGCTTGCCTTTGAGCGGGTGCAGGTTCCAGCCAGGAACATTCACGCCATCGACGTTTTGCGCGGCGTCCAACACGTCGAGCCGCCTTTCGATCCGTTTTCGCATGTTTGCCGGTATGGATTTCGATGCGCCTGCCTCAAATAACTCTTTCAGTCCTTTATGACGGAAAGTCCTGATCACCACCCACAGTGTAAGGTGTCAGTTGACACCTGTCAAACAGGCTGCCGGCTCTTGCCGGTTGCGTGTAGATCCTGCCGATGACCAGCGTCGGCGATATCCTCTTTACCAAGTTTCAGACCAGTTTCTACGCCGATCCGAGCGATGCGGTCTTCAAGGCGTTGGGAGTGGGGTAGGCGCTGTTAGGGGGCGAGCCTGGGTCTTGACTCCTTGAGAAAGTTACTTTGCCGGGAATTCTAATTGTCGTTGGGACAAAGGTGTCTGGTTGAAGGTCCTTATTATTGCGTCAATTGACCGGCTACGCCGGCCGCGGCCGCAGCAGTTGAATCAGCCTCCGAATGATTTGCTCGAGCACTGGCGGACGGAGTCTGCCAATTTCCACAATCATGACATCGTTGCTGGCGGTGAACAGTTTGCCCGGTCTGGCGTAGCTGGTTCTTTCAAGTAAGCCAGAGGAAAGATCTTGTTCGTCCAACCGAACAGAGTGGGGATCGCCGTAAGGGTTGCGTAGGGAAGCGACGGATTCGGCGACGTTTGTGGGTGTGCCCGTGGTGTTGGTGGCGGTTGCGCTGGTGGCGAGTTTTCCGGCGCGGCGGGCGACGCGGGTGGACCCGATTGTTGCGTTGAGGTATGAATGAGTTTTGCTGGCCTCAGGCCGCCGGGCCATCTCCGACTGGCCACCCGGGAAGGATCAGGACCGCCGGATGGCATTTGAGAACGCGGGCCAAGACCTTCGCGCGTCCGACCCCAAGCCTGATCCTATCGTTCTCGATCGCGGAGATGGTGGACTGAGGAATACCAGTTAGCCCTGCGAGCTGGTTCTGGCTTGATCGGTCAGCCCTTTAGCGACCAGGAGTTTCCGGTTCATCTTGTTCGTCAATCGCAAGTCGATCAAAAAGATCTAGATAAGGCTGATACCGGAAGCGCCGATTCCGCTGGCCCCCTGTTGTTTCACGCAGGATCCCTAGGGCTTCCATCTGACCGATGATTCGGTTTGCCGTGACATAAGAGCATTCAAGCCGGGTCGCTGCTACGGGCACATAAATGATCGGCTGCATGAAGAGCAAGTCTAGCAGCCGAAGACCCATTGGTGACCGCCGTTCCATGGTCTCAGCGACTATCGCGCGATGGTTGTCCCTCAGTTTGAGAATGGCCTGAGCTGTTTCTGTCGCCGATTGGCTGACCTCGAACACTCCCTTCAAGAAAAACTTCAACCATCCCTCCCAGTTCCCGTCCAGGCGAATTGCCATGAGGCGATCGTAGTATTCGGCGCGATGTGCCCTCAGATAGAGACTCAGATACAGCAGGGGCCTCCTCAGAATCTCTTTCTGGCACAGGAGAAAGGTAATGAGCAAACGGCCGACTCGCCCGTTACCGTCCAGGAACGGATGTATCGTTTCAAACTGTGCGTGAGCAATTCCGCAATGTACGAGGTCCGGAAGATCGGCGTCCGTATGCAAGAACTTCTCGAAGTTGTCGAGCGCTGTGTGCATTTCTGGGACTGGAGGCGGAACGTAGGTGGCATTTGCGGGAGTGGATCCGGCCGCGCCAATCCAGTTTTGGCTAGTTCTGAACTCTCCCGGAGTCCGATTGGCGCCCCGGACGTTGTGTAGAAGGTGGGCGTGTATCTCACGTATCAGCCGGAGCGAAAGAGGTAGTTCCTCCAAGCGCTCAAGGCCGTAGTTCAGAGCTTCGACATAATTTACGACTTCCTCGACGTCTTTGACCCGTTCCTTGCCGGCCTTCACTTCGAATTGGAGAACGTCCTCTAGTGTGCTTTCAGTACCTTCGATTTGTGAACTTAGGACCGCTTCGTGCCGTACGTACATGGCAACGAATAAATCTGGATTCGGCAAGACCGTAGCCATCCCATCCAGACGGCCGAGGGCGCGATCCGCCCTTGACAGAAGTTGTACGAGCGCATCGTCCATATTGACCGGTGGATGGAATGGAAGGGAGGTCGGGATGAATGCGGCAAAGTTCGCAGGTTGTTTTATAAATTCCCCAGAACGCATAATTACTGGTCTTTTGAATTCGGCTTATTTTGCGGTTTGAGAATAAAGGGCCAAAATAGGAATTTTTATTTCACAAAACAACTATAACGTAAAATAACGGCGGGCGTTACTGATTAAATGACCCTCCCTTTGCCTCCAAGCTTCCCGCTGTCGTACGGAAGCGCTCATGTCCTTGCGGGGTGGTATTCGGTATCGTGCCGGCCCTGTCTGTCGAGACCGTTCGACCGAGGTGTTCGTCGAGTGTCGCAAACCCCCAGACCGCTTATTGAAGGGTTTTTGGTGAGTTTCGAACGGCACGGGCCGGGAGTGGTGAAAGGGCTCTGCCCTTACCTCTCGAGCGGAAAGTCCCGGCTTGGGTCAAGAGAGCGCACAAACTCTCCGGCGGGAAGGATCCAGACCCGGCCTCTGCGCTCGCGTCGTGTTCCCCGGTAAAGCAGAACGAGGTCGGCTTGCGGGTAGTCGGCCCCGAACGCTTCGAGCCCGCGAAGGTCCGCGGGGCGGATTCGGGACGCGTTCTTCACTTCGACAGCCCAGAACGCAGTGCTACCGTAGACGACGAAATCCACCTCGACGCCAGACCGGGTCCGCCAGAAAAACAATTTCGCGTCGGCTTGCCGGTAGGCGAGCCACGCGCGCAGATGCTGTGCGACCAACCCTTCCAGCGCCGCCCCCTCGATCTCTTCGGGTCGATCGAGCGGCCCTTTCGGCCGGAGGGAACGAAAGACGCCGCTGTCGAAAAGAAAAAACTTTGGATGCCGAATCGTTTCGCGCTTCGCGCGGCGTGCGAAGACCGGCACGCGAAACGACAGGAGCAGATCCTCCAGTACTTCCACGTAGGCCGCGACCGTCTTGCGTTCAACCTCGCACTCGCGAGCCACATTCGCGACGTTCAGGACCGCCGCGTGCGAGAAGCTGACCGCTTCAAGAAAACGCGCAAAGCCGCCAACGTTCCGAGCCCATCCCTCCAGCCGGACCTCCTCGTCGATATACAGAGAGGCATACGCACGCAGCACATCGGCCGGGCTCTCTGCTGCAACGACAAGGGGCAGCAGTCCGGAGGTCAGGGCAGCGTCGAAGTCGAAGTGTTCGAATTCCGCCGCCATAAACGGATGGAGTGTGCGGACGAGGGCCCGCCCGGCCAGGAGGTTCACGCCGCCCCTCCTGAGCTTTCGGGCGCTGGAACCGGTGAGAACGAAGCGGCGCTTATCCGGAGACTCGATCAGGGCGTGCACGACGTTGAGCAACTCGGGCACCCGCTGGACTTCATCGATGACAACGGTGGAGTCTTGGGGCGCCCCTCGGATCCACTCGCGCAGACGCTCCGGCCTGGCCATCAACTCACGCGCCACGTCTGGCTCCAGAAGATCAATTACGAGCGCTTCCGGCAGGATGTGGTGCAGCCAGGTCGATTTGCCTGTGCCACGGGGGCCCAGCAGGAAGAAGCTTTGTGAGGGCGGCTCAAAAAACCGACGCTGTAATTCCATTTTGAGTCTCAAAAAGGAAGTAATATATCCGGAATTATAGCACGACCTGCTGGGGAGTGTGCCGGGGATGCCGCTGGTGGGGACTGGATGTGTCGTCGGGATTGGTTTGGCCTATTGCGCTTGGTGGCGTCATGTCGTCGATGTTGTTTGGAGTGGAAAGCGACGGATCCGGCGACCTTTGTGAGTGTGCCGGTGGTGTTGGTGGCGGTTGCGTTGGTTGCGAGTCTGACTCCGGTAAGGAGAGCGACGCAGTGAATCCGATTGTTGCGTTGAGGTATGAGTGAGAGGGCGCTCTGATAGCGCCCTTGTGCGGTCATAGCGTCAAGCGCCGGCAGTTCCTTTACGGTCGACGCCAGGACATCCTTTACACCACGTCGGCTGGATCGACAGGACGGATCAAGAATGGTGCTGCGTCCTGAGAGCAGTTCAATCTCCCGTCCCCGTCTCCGGCCCTGATCGATCAGTCCGCGCGGTTCCTGAAACAGCTCGGGCACACGGTGGATCTCGTCGAGAATCGTCCTGGTAAATCAAAACACATAGTTTCAAATTACAAGAAAACGCATGCCACTGACCGCTGTGGTCCAACCCAAAGGTCGAGCCGCCCGGCTGATCCGCATTCGCCCGTAACCGCTCTCTCCTCTCCGAGTAATAACCCCATTGGAGGTACCCCATGAGCCCACTCGCCCGAGACCTCAAATACGCCACCCGCACGCTCACCCGAACCCCGGCTTTCACCCTCTCGGTCATCCTCGTCCTCGCCCTCGGCATCGGCGCCACCACGGCCATCTTCTCCCTGGTCGACGCGACGCTGCTGCGGCCGCTGCCCTATGCCAAGGCCGACGAGTTGATGATGATCTGGGAGGACGGATCTGCCTTCGGGTTTCCGCGCAACACACCGGCGCCGGCGAACTATTTTGACTGGAAGGCCGACTCCCGGGCGTTTGAGGACATGGCGGCCACCCTCAGCGTCGCGCGGAATCTCACCGGAGATGGAGAGCCGCTCAGCCTGGAAGCGATCCGCGCGACGGCCAACCTGGCCGCGGTGCTCGGGATCGAACCGCTGCTCGGTCGCTTCTTCACCGATGACGAGGATCAGCCCGGCGGCGCGCCGGTTGCCGTCATCAGCCACCGTCTATGGCAGCAGCGCTACGGTGGCGACCCCGAGTTCGTCGGGCGCGAGATCCGTCTGGACGATGCGCCCCGGACCGTCGTCGGCGTGATGGGGCCGCGGATGTCCTATCCCCGGAGCGACGTCGACGTCTGGGTCCCGATGGCGTTCACCGACAACGAGGCGTCGAGGCGCCAGTCCCATTACCTGAACGTCGTCGGACGACTCCATCCGGATGCGACCACGGAGGGTGCCGCGGCCGACATGGATCGCATCGCGGCCGCGCTCGAAGCCGAATACCCGGATAGCAACACTAACGTCGGGGCCGTCGTTGTGCCGCTCGAGGACCATTACATGGGCGACGTCCGGTCCGGGTTCCTCCTGCTGCTCGCCGCCGTCGGCGCGGTGCTGCTCATCGCCTGCGCCAACATCGCCAACCTGCTGCTGGTCCGCTCCAGCGGCCGCAGCCGGGAGATCGCCGTGCGGGCTGCCCTGGGAGCGGGGCGCGCGAGGCTCGTGGGCCAGATGCTGACCGAAAGCCTGCTCCTCGCCCTGGCCGGGGGCGTCGTCGGTGTCGGTTTCGCGTGGTGGAGTTTCCAGTTCCTGGGAGCCCTGGTCCCGGAAAGCGTGACCGGGGCGATCGGACTGGAGATGGATCTCCGCGTGTTGGTGGTCGGGCTGGCGGTTTCGCTCGCGACCGGGGTGGTGTTCGGGATTGTCCCGGCGCTGTCCGTATCGCAGGTCCGTTTGAATGAAACCCTGCAGTCGGCAGGCGGCCGTGCTGGCGTGGGATCGGCATCGCGGCGATTCCGGGACGTCCTGGTCGTGGGCGAAGTTGCCCTGACCGTTGCGCTGCTGGTAGGGGCGGGTCTGTTGATTCGGTCCTTTGCCTCGGTGCGTGGTGTGGAGCCGGGATACCGGCCCGAGGGCGTCCTTACGCTGCGGATGGACCTGTCAAGGGCCAAGTACGGCGGCCAGCCGGAACGCCTGCGCTCCTTCTACTACGACGTCCTTGAACGAGTGGAGCGCCTTCCGGGAGTGCAGTCCGCCGGTTTCGTGTCGTTTCTACCGCTGACGAACCGTGGCGGGTCGCGGGGTTTCCGGATCGAAGGCCGGCCGGCCCCGGGCCCGGGGAACCGGCCCGATGCCAACTACCGGCTGGTGACGCCGGATTATTTCCGGACGATGGGAATCCCCATCCAACGGGGACGGGGGATCGAGGACACCGACCGCGCCGACGCCGCGCAGGTAGTCGTGATCAACGAAACCATGGCGCGCCAGTACTGGCCCGGCGAAGATCCGATCGGGCAGCGGATCGGCGGTTTCGGGGCCGCTTCCTGGTTCACGGTCGTGGGCATTGCCGGCGATGTCCGGGGAATGGGGCTCGAGGCGCCGGTGCGCGCCCAGTTATACCTGCCGATCGACCAGGATCTGAACTTCAGCTTCTTCAGTCCCCGGAATCTGGCGATCCGGGCATCGGGGGACCCGATGACGTTGGCCGGGGTGGTCCAGGAGGAGATCTGGCAGGTGGATCCGAACCAGCCGATCAAGGAGGTGCGTTTGCTGGGCGCGTTCATCGATGACGAGGTGTTCCAGCGGCGGACACAGACGCTGTTGCTGGGAGCGTTTGCGGTGCTGGCGTTGATCGTGGCGTCGGTGGGGATTTACGGGGTGTTGTCGTATGCGGTGTCGTACCTGACGCGGGAGATCGGGATACGGATGGCGTTGGGGGCGCAGCGGGGGAGCGTGCTGGGGATGATCCTCGGGCAGGGGATGTTGCTGGTCGGGATCGGTTGTGTTGTGGGGATTGGGTTGGCGTATGCGCTGGGTGGGGTGATGTCGTCGATGTTGTTTGGGGTGGAAGCGACCGACCCGGCGACGTTTGTGAGTGTGCCGGTGGTTTTGGTGGCCGTTGCTTTGGTGGCGAGTTTGATTCCGGCGCGGCTGGCGACGCGGGTGGATCCGATTGTTGCGTTGAGGTGGGAGTAGGTTAGGTGCGTTCTATGAGCGCACACGCGAGATTCCCGGGATTCAAGAATAGAACCGACGGAGTTCGTGCAAAACATTCCTGAACCTTTCGGTCGTTGAGGGTCGCGATTCGCTTCAAGATGAGAGCGGAATGGATCGTGAACAACTTCGCCAGTTTGATCTGAGATTTTCTCGGTAGTTGCCCGCTCTGGAAATCCTGGGCGTCGATCAGAATCGCGTTGCGGTCATCGGCAATCTGCGACGTAATTGCTGCCAGGACAAGATCCTGGTTTGCAGCGCTAAACGCATCAGGCGAGATCACTAGGGCAGGTCTCTTCTTAGAAGAGCTGAGGTCGGTGAAAGGGAAAGTGACGAGGACGAGGTCACCGCGTCTATAGGTTGTCGTAGACGGCATCGTCCTTGTTGTTCCAGAATTCGAAGCTCTTCTCAGCCGCTTTCAGCCAGCTCATGCTCTCTGTCAGGTCACGCAGTTCCTCGTCCGAAAAGACGGTGTAAGTCTTTCCGGGGGCCGCGTCCTGGACCTTCTCAAGCGGCCGGAAGACACCGTTCGAGTACTCAACCTTGACGCTCATAAACTCAAGCTCCTCGTACTCTTATAGCATTCCGTACTCAACCTTGACGCTCATAAACTCAAGCTCCTCGTACTCTTATAGCATTCCGAGGAACAAAAGACCATCAGTGGCGGCCATTGAGAGGTAACGACCAAGATTTCACTTAATGTGATTTCTGGCAGATCGCAGGGCTTCGTCGGAAGGGCGGGCCTTTAACTTACCTTCCCGATATTCTTTGTATCGGCGTTCGGCTTCGTCGATCCATTCCGATTCCACTAACAGAGCCTTCTGTTTCAAGTCTTTGGCCGAGTCCGACATGTGATCTCTCCTACGTAAAGCTGATTACGCGAGTCTTAGCGGTCGGCCACAGGGCGGGGGTACGGCGCAGCCGTCCTCTTTGGCGGTGGCGCTCCACAGGGCCATCGCGTCGTTGATATTCTTCAATGCCGTTTCCTGGCTGTTGCCGTGCGCTATGCAGCCTGGCAGCTCGGGCACTTCGGCAACGAAGAGTTTGTCCTCCTGGCTCCAGTAGATGACGATCTCGTATTTGAACATCAGCGTTCGTCAGTGCAATTGAAGTCTCAAGCGCTTGCCGAGCGCCTCCGCGAGTTTTTCAAGCGTTGAGAGACGGATATCTTCTGCGTGGTTTTCCATCCGGGAGATGGCAGATTTCTTCGTTTTGAGCTTCCTGGCCAGTTCTTCCTGGGTGAGCCCGGCCTGCATGCGTGCCTGCTTGAGTATGATACCCAGCTTGAGCCTCTCGTATCCAAGCTCGAAGTCACGAGCGAAGTCGGGATCTCTTCGCTTTCGCTTCTTGATGTAACGCTGGGTATCACTCATTGCCTGCCCCTCCTGAGGTACTGACGCCGCCTTTTTTCCGCTAACGCGATCTCTTTAGTCGGCGTTTTTCGGGATTTCTTGGGGAAACCGTGGCTGATTACCAGGAAAGAACCTTCAAGAAACCCCAGAAATCGTAACGCGACATCTCCGGCCGGAACTCGAATCTCCCAGATTTCATCGGTGCCTGGCAGCTTTTTCAGGTACCGGCGTGGAACGGCATCCAACTCTTCAATGAGCTGCATAATCCAAACTACTTTCTGAGCGTGCCGGGCTTCGAGTGAGTCGAGAAACTCCTCCGTCGGGCACCGTCCCGATTCGGTCCGGAAGAAGACGACGGTTCGCATGTTAGGTTAACAAATATGTGAACATCCAGCAACGGCGAGCGGATCTAGGCTTGCACGTGGGCCGCCAACGCCCGGACATGCGTAGAGCGAGATGCGAAGTAGGTGTGAAATGACGAGGGACGGCGCGGCGGGGCGTGATGGTGTAACTGGTGTGATGGAGTTTCTACAAGGCTGTCAGGGAGCTATTGGGGAAGTTTTCGGAAGTAATCAGGTGGGCCTTCCGGCACCGGCGCTCCTGCCGAGTAGGCCCGGGGAATTTCACCCCGGGCCCCTCAGAGAACCGCAGGTAAGCGTCTCCGCTCAAATTCAGGGGATGTGCGGTCATAGACCGCACCTACACCATAACGCTCCTGCCGCCACTTGCGAATGGCGCTACTTGGGAGGTGGCAGCGTTATGATCGCTCCCTCGAACGGCGGCACGCCGGCGCCCGCGCACCAGGCTCCGGTGCCCCGGAAGTGGGTGTCGATACACTTGAACTCGGCGCCGAGACCCAAAAGGAACTCCACGGTCTCTGGCATCGGCGAACGCTTGTGGAATCCGGCTCCGCCGCCGCGGGCCATGTCGACCGTCGTCTGGCCAAGCCTGCTGATTGCGTGCAAATCGGCGCCCTTCGACAGCAGATACTCGATGAGCTCGTGGTCGCCCCTGGCCGCCGCGTAGTGAAGCGGCGTGTAGCCCCAGGAGTTGGGCACGCTGACGTCGGCGCCATGCTCCTCGACCAGGTACTTCACCGTATTGAAAAAGTTGTTCGGAATCTGCCGCATGTCGACGGCGACGAACCCCAGCCAACCACCGCCCGCCGCGGCGTGTATGGGATACATGTTGGCCGTGCCCTTGGGAAACGGCGGCAGCCCGGAATCATCCGAGCCTCGCCCGTCCTCCTGCCGTGAGCCCCTCATGCCGACCTCGTCCCACCGGGTCGGAGTGTTCGGGTCGGCACCATAGGCCGCCAGCAACTTCATCGCCTCGATGTCCAGCGCAAACGCGGCCCGCCAGAACGGGGTGGCACCGTTGACGTCGAGCCCGACGCGTCCGACGACGAATTCCCAGTACCACATGTGCCTCGTGGTCGCCACGTTCGGGTCGGCGCCCGCCTCCAGCAGCGCGCGCAGTACGTCCATGTAGCCGCTCTTCTGGTACTCGTGCGCCCGGGGCACCGGGTAACTGGTAAAGTTCGCCCACTGGGTCTGCAACACACCCAATAGCGGTGCGACCCTGTCGGTGTGTGTGGCGAGGTTCGGATCCGCGCCGCGCTCGATCAGCACCAGCGCCAGGTCGAAGTGACCGTTCTGCACGGCGCTGACGAGGGGACTGCTTCCGTCGCCGCCGCTGATCTGGTTGATGTCGGCTCCGGCGTCCAGGAGAACCTTCGCCGCTTCGGTGTGGCCTTCGCGGGCCGCGTGCAGCAACGCCGTCAACCCGCCCGTCTTCCCGACCAGGCTCTCAAACCACGGTCGTGCCAGGTACTCGACTTCGGTCGCCCTGTACATTCGGCGGTTCGCCACATCGTCGGGATGGAAGTCCACGAGCAACTCTTCGATCGCCTCATCCGAGCGCAGGAACTCGCGCTGGGCGGCGATGGCCGCCTGCGCCTCCGTGGCGGTCAAAGCCCGGTCCGCCCCCTCCGGCGAGCTCTCGAGGATCTCCTTCTGCGCCTCCTGGAGGCGTGCCTGCGCAGCCTGGTCGATGACCATTCTCTTCAGCACATCGACGACTTCGGTGCGGATCGCCGTATCCGCGCCGTGACCGAGAAGCTCGAGGACCGACGCCGTGCGGCCGTAGGACGCCGCGAACATCAACGGCGTCTGTCCCGCCGAAGCCTCCAGGCCGTTGACGGGTGCGCCGTGCTCCAGCAGCACCCGGACCGTGCTCTCGCCCTCGAACGCTTTCGCGGCCAGATGGAGTGGCGTCACACGGCTGCCTGACGTCACCGCGCCCGGATCGGCGCCGGCCTCAATGAGTGCGTCAACGAGGGGGGCTTGAGCGGCGCCGCTGGCGAGGTGGATCGGCATGTAGCCGCCGATGCGCGTCGTCACCCCGACCTGGGCTCCCGCACCGATCAAGAGCCTGGCGATCTCGAGGTTCCCCGCATCGGCAGCCAGGTGCAGCGCGGTCAAACCGTCCCCCCGGGCCGCGTTCGGATCCGCTCCGTCGGCCAGGAGCGACTGGACCCCCGCCACGTCACCCCGCTTCGTCGCGTCGAGGAGCGGCAAGTCGGCCGCCGCAGCGGTCCCCGTCAGCAGGGCGATTGCCACGACCGCAACGGTCAGGCACGTCCCTCTTCCTGGATTCATGCCGCCCCCCTCGAATCCACCGACTCCCCGGGGTAAGTCACCGGGAACTCGCCCGTGCTGTCGCCGAAGAACTCCATGTCGTCGTGTCCCATTCGATGCATCAGGGTCAGGAAGGCGTTCGCCATCGGCGTCCCCCTCTCGGCCTTCAGGTGAAGGTTGCCCTCCAGCGCTCCGTTCGCGTGCCCCATCATCAACAGCGGGCAGCGAATGTTGTTGTGGGGGTTCCCGTCCCCCATCGCCGAGCCCCAGACGATGGCGGTCTTGTCCAGCAGCGAAGCGTCACCCTCCATGGTGTTCTTCAGCTTGTCCAGGAAGTAAGCGAACTGACCCAGGCGGTACCGGTTGATCATGAGGTAGGCCATGATGCCATCGGGCGTGTTTCCGTGGTGCGACGCCGAGTGCCATGGTTTGTTCGTTCCGCTCTCGGGGAAGGTCATGCTCGAGCGGTCGGCTCCCGGCTTGAAGGTGATCACCCGCGTGAGGTCCGCCTGGAACGCCACCAGCTGGAGGTCGAACATCAACTGCATGTGATCCTCCCACCGGTCGGGAACGCCTGAGGGCGCCTCCGGCATCGCGCGCTCCTCGCCGCTGTTGTTCTGCGCCTCGACCAGCTGGATCCTCCGCTCCATCTCGCGGATGTGGGTCGTGTACTGGTCCAGGGCCCGACGGTCGGTCGCACCCAGCTCCCTCTTCAGATCGGTCAGCTTCGTCCCGACCCAGTCGAGCAGGCTCCCGTTCGTCTGCCGCCGGGCCGCACGGTCCGCCGCCGAGTCACCGACGCCGAAGAGCTGCTCGAACACGGTCCTCGGATCGGCGACGGGCTGAAGCGGTTCGGTGGGACCCGCCCATGCGATCGTCGTCCCGTACGCGCAGTGGTAGCTGTATTCACAACCGCCGGGCCCCCCCAGCTCGGTAGTCAGCTCCAGCGAGGGCAGCACCGTATCCTGTCCGAAGCGGTCCGCATGGTACTGATCCAGCGACTTCCCGAGGTAGACCGCGCCCGACTTGCGCAGCGGATGGGCCTGCGTCAGGAACACCGCGGACGCGCGGTCGTGGCCGCCGCCGATCTCGTCGGGCGTCAGCGAACTCGCCATTCGGACGTCGGTATCGCTGACGACCGTCACGTAGTCCCGGAACGCCTCGAGGGGCTTCAGATGGCTGTCATCTATGAATTCGAAGTCGCGGCCGACCTTCGCTGGTGCGAAGAAGTGCCGCTCGTCACCCCACTCGTTGCTGCCCGCGCACCCCATCGACTCCTCGACGCCGATCAGGCGCGTGAACTTCTCCGCCGCGGGGTCTTGCCAGGCTCGGGCGGCCGGTACCATCGACTCCATGAACGGCAGCGCCACCATGACGCCGGCGCCGCGGAGAAAGGTCCGTCGGGGGATGTATTTTCCAGTGATGTAGGACATAGTTTGAGTCTCCTCAACCGTTGGGTGATGTGTTTAATTGCGGGCCGCTACGTCGTCCGCCCGGCCGGTAGACGGAGCTTTGAAACTTCTGTGTTTTTATCACTATACGGCGGGTCGGGCAAGCAGAATCCACCCCCGTTTTCGCTACCCGGAGCGGTATGCCGGGTTGGGCGAACTCGATGGTGCCCCGGTCCTGGTGGCGAGTTTGCCGGCACGGCGGGCGACAAGGGTCGATCCGATTGTTGCGTTGAGGTGGGAAAAGGTGTAGGTGCGCTCTATGAGCGCACACATGAACGCGGAACCAGAAGTTGTTCGGTCATAGACCGAACCTACCCGGAACCTCGCAGCTGGTTGGGCCGACTCAAAACAAGGTCAAGTCGCCGCACGGGAGAGCCAGTATCCCGGCGATTGTCGATCATGCGCGAATGCAAGAACGCGGATCACGTCGTCGGTCAGTTCGAGATAAACGACATGGAAGGGGAACCGTCTCACTGGCACCCGACGAACCGGCAAGTCAAGCGGCAGGTCTGAGACCGGTGTTCCCGCGGCGGGAAAGCGGTCGATGAACTCGAAGGCGTCATCGACGGCTTCGAGAAACTCACCGCCAAGGCCGGCCCGTTTATTTTCGTACCAGAGGGCCGCTTCGCCGAGTTCAGCAGAGGCTTCGGGTTCCGTCCGAAGCCTACGTGTCACCAGTCAAACGCTGGACGATGCGATCGCGCGCCTCTTCCCATGGCTCGCCTACGGACTCACCGGCCAGAACGCGACGCGCTCGCCGCTCGATCTCTTTTGCCCAAGCAGCTTGCACAGCCGCAGGGTCCTCAGTAGTCGAGTCGTCGAGGCTCGCCAACAACTCGGCGGCGACATCGGCGCGTTCGTCAGGAAGAAGCGTTAGGGCCTCGCGAAGCAATGCTTGCGCGCGATCGCTCATGGAATCATTCTAAGCCAAGTAACGCAGCCTACCAAGGCAATGAAGCCGGCAGTCCGTAAACCCGACGGGCAATGCCGTCTCTCGTCACAGATCCCACCTTCTGGGTGGCAGTACTTGTCAACCGTCCTGATCTAACAGTCGTCAGAACTCCAGATTGATCCGATTGGTCGAGTGTAAGAACCGGATAGGCTTTCGGGTTGCGCCGAACTCTGTCGAAGGCGGACCTGACCTCGTCAAGAAAGCTGGACGCCAAGTCCCGGTTTGCCCAGCTAACAGCGGTGAGCCTCTTTTAACCTACCTTGCCGATGTTCCTTGTATCGGCGTTCGGCTTTGTCGATCCATTCCGATTCCATGCCGCCGTCATCGATCGGATCCAGGCTGTCGATCAGATCTCGGGCCAGTTTCGCGCGATCGCGGGGTGGAAATTCCATGGCTTTTTCTTTCAAGTCTTTGGCGGATTCGGACATCTGATCTCTCCTAGGCTTCGGTCAGTTTCTTCCGCACTTCAGCCCAGGGCACGAGCTCTACGGTACCGGCGTCGATCTGCTTCAGGCGTTCTTGAATTTCAGTCTTCCAAGCCTCTTCGACGTTCTCATCAACCTCTTCGTCAAGGCTGTCGATGAGAGAGCTCGCAAGCGCGGCCCTCGCCTCCGATGGGAGTTTCATCGCCTTTTCAAGCAGATCTGAGACGTCCGGTTTCATGTCCTGATGGTATCACCTCATGGTGATCCTGCGTAGAACGCGGGACGATACAGTCCGAAGAAAGCTGTCTACGAGAGCCTTAGCGGTCGGCCGCCGGGCGGGGGGCAGTGTGGCCGTCCTCTTTGGCGGTGTCGATCCACAGGGCCATCGCGTCGTTGATGTTCCTCGATGCCGTTTCCTGGCTGTCGCCGTGGGCATCTCGGCCACGAAGAGTTCGTCCTCTTCGCTCCAGTAAATGACGATCTCGTATTTGAACATCAGCGTTCGCTTCCGAGGCCAAGATTGAGGCAAGTTCGCGATGTCCTTCTGTCCTGCCTTCGTAAAAACGTGTCCGTTCTAAACGTTGGACATCACTCATCGCCTGCTCCTCCCTCGGTGGTGACGCCGCCTTTCTTCCGGTAACATGATCTCTTTCTGCGGCGTTCTCCGGGATTTCTTGGAAAAGCCATGGCTGACTACCAGGCTGGGAATGTGGGCGCAGAGCTGCCCGAACACGCAATAACTGATGACCCAATCAGGGAAACGGGGGCCGTGCCCCCCTAATAGCCCCTTTGGCCCCCCTTGCAGTCCCCATCTGTTTGTACGCTAGCGCGGAAGGTTTAGCCCGCCACGCTTTGCTTGAGGACGAAGTCTCGGTCCCCGGAGACCGCCTTCAGCAACTGATCGAGCTTTTCGATCGAGGGCAGGGACTCGCCACGTTCATAGCGGGCGTAAGCATTGCGTGATTTTACGCCCAGTCGCTCGGCGGCTTCGGCCAGGGAAAGCCCGCTTTGCTCCCTCTGCCGTTGCAGGAGCAGGCGGATCATATCCGGGAGATCGGGAGAACTGATTTCGAACTCTCCGTCGGTGCCCAGATGGACCGCTGCCGAAAACCCCGGACGGTCCACCATGGTCCGAAACCAGTCTTCGATCATCTCCAGGGCTTCTTTGCGCGTGCGTCCCTGTGTGAATGCTTCAAACACAGGTACTTCCGCCAACCAGAAGCCGCCGTCCCTGTAGACTCGCCCGTGAAATCTCATTTCCGTGTTCTCCATGCTCTTCTAAGAATCGCTTCCGCCAGCTTGTCGTTGATCTCCGCGTGTCGCGGGATGGGTTCGGTTCGATCACCGTCGGTCCAAACGTCGTGTTTGCCGCCGTGACGCAAGAGTTTCCAACCGAGTTTCCTGAGCTCACTTTCCAGAGTGCAGCGCTTCACACAAGTGTACACGTATTGGTGTACGAATGGCAAGCACACCCTGTGGCCGTGGGCTTAGCGGCGACCCTCTACGAACACGCTCGTGCTTTCACAAGCACGATGGGTTCCTTCGAGTTGGTCGAGTCACATGGTGGGAGCGCACCTTGGCCAGGTCTCAGCCCGCGGATCCCAGCCTCAGCTGACTCTAATCTCTCTTGTCTGAATCTCTCCTGCGGATTCTCTCCCATAGCCCCCGTGGATTCACGATCAGGACCGGTGGGGTGGCGAGTTCCAACATCTCACGGTCGCCGGTCACGAAGATGTCCACCCTGGCTTCGATTGCGGCAGCCAGAATCCGTCGGTCTGCCCGATCGCGCAGACCCACCGCGACTCCCTTGGCAGGGCTTCCGCCGACTTCGCATTCAGATCGTAGGAACTGAACGACGGCATCAACATCCTCAACAGGGAGGCGAATCTTGGACTTGAGGGCCCGGCGGACCTCGGCCAGGACAATCCCGGCCGTGACCAGTTCATGGTCGGCAAGAGCCAGCCTGAACACGTCGGCACACAGTCCGCGAGTGGCAAACGCGCTGACGATCACATTTGTATCGAGAAAGATCCTCAAGAAACGTCGCGGGCGATGTCCTCGTCGGTGAGGTAACCGCGGGCTTCAGCGAAGGGCAGGGTCCGGCGGCGCAGGGTTTCAAAACGCTGGAGGCGGAGCTGACGCCGGAGCGCGTCGCGGACAATCTCGCTTCTGGAGCGGCCGGTACTGTCGGCGAGCTCCGACAAGAGGGTTTCAAGCTCTTCGTCCAGGCGGATGGTCATGACACGATTCATGTCATACATCGTAATACAGATCTTGGTGGTCCTGCAATTCTACTGAGCGGAGGCGCATCGTGCGTTCGCTTACGAGGCGGAACTCGAGGCAGCCTCCGTCGGGGGGGTCTCGGCGTACCCACAAATCCAGGCGTAGCGTGTGTCGCGGAAGAGATCGGGGTGGGCCACCATGACGAGCTTCCTCCGCGCCCGGGTCAGCGCGACGTTGAAGCGTCGATCATCGAAGACGAATCCGGTGCCGCGGGAACGCACGAAGGAGATGACGATTACGTCGCGCTCGCCTCCCTGGAAGCGTTCAACGGTGTCGGCGACGACTCCGGTACCTTCGAGCAGCCGGCGCAGGAGCACGACCTGTGCCCGGAAGGGCGAGATCACGCCGATCGCTTCGGCCGGGACCCGTTCCCGCAACGCTTCGACCAGATCGCGGACCACATGCGCCTCGGCCGGATTCGACCGGCCGTCGGAATCCGACCCAACGGGCAGGAAAACGATGGGAGCTCCCACGGGCGGTATCCGGTCCTCGGAGGCGACTCCCGAGGTGAGGCGCCCGGAGTAGTAGAGCCTGTTCGATACCCCCATGATTTCGGGATGCATGCGGTACTGCGTGTCGAGCAGCGTCAGTATCCCGGGAGCGGCGGATTCGGCCTGTTCCTTCAGGCGTTCGAACATCGATCGTCCGAGATCCTGCAGGCGAACCACCGGCGGCAATTGCCGGTCGTCGCCGATCAGAACGAAACGGCGGGCGCGCATGATCAGGCCGAGCGTGAGTGGTTCGGTGAGCTGTCCGGCCTCGTCGACGATGGCCATATCGAACGTCCGGCCTCGAAGGTATGGATGGCTCGACGCTCGGTGAGCGGTCGACGCCACAACGGGAACGGAGTCGAGTTTCTGCCGTAGTTCCCTGGCGCTGCCGGTGGCCGAAGCCAGATCGTCGCTAAAATAGGTGGCGAACTCGGCACCGAGGCGGCTCGCGAGCTCCGGCGAATCCTTCGACCGTCCGATGCGCAGGAAGCGGGCCTGCGGATCGTGGTCCAGCATCGCCAGCAACATCTTGTCGACGGCCGTGTTCGTGAACGCTCCGAGCAGGACCGAGCCTCCGACATTCGCGACGATCTCGGGGACGACTTTCGTCTTCCCGGTTCCCGGCGGACCCCAGATCAAACGGAACACCCGACATTCCACGGCTCGGCGAACCGCTTCGACCTGACTTGGGTTCAACTCGCTCCGCAGTTCGAGCGACTTGCCTGTCGTCGGATCCGGGTCACCGGTCCCCTCTCCAAGCGCCGGCGACAGATCCCCGAGGACGATTCGTTTGCGGGGATCGTCGGGGCTGACCAGGAAGTCGTACAGGGCCGTCTGACTGGCCTCGCTGGTGCGGTCGGAGGGAAAGCGATCGATCGTCCAGGACGGGCCTTCGAAGGCGGCTTTGGAAACGTTTTTCAGGGGAATCGAGATGCGGGCCTCCCGGCCCCCGATCGATCGCAGGTAACCATGGAAGATGGGACTGCTCGAGATTCGACCCGAATGGATCAGGACACGGTCACCCACCGCCAGGTCCGAATCGTTCTCCTCGAACTCGAACACGAACTGTCCGGATTCCGAACCGGAACAACGGGCATTGCAGATCGTCTTGAAGTTGCGCACGCGGAAGCCGCGCCGGCTGTCATCGAGCAGATCCGCCAGATCCTTGTCCGCCGTCCATTTCTCCGCCTGCACGAGCGTAGAGAACCGCCGAAAATACTCCAAATCAGGGCCGGGCGCGGCGTCTGGACGGTCACCGAACACTTCGGTCGACTCCATGCATCGACGGCGAGTCCACGACGGGCAGGCGCCGCACACCCCGGGGTCGAAGTCGGCGTAGCGCATCGGAACGTGCGGGCGGGGCCGGCCCAGCGCGTAGGAAAGAGCCGCGAGCCTGTTTCGCGCTTCAAGAACGCGTGCAAAATCAGCGCCTGTTCGCAGGGGCGTACTGGTTCCATCGTTGGAAGACAGCAGGCGGGTCGTCACCTCGAGCGGCTCGTCACCCATGTGCTCCCGACGACGCAGCCAGTCCGACAGCAGCAGACGGTAGATGAACAACTGCGCATGATCTTCTTCGCGCAGGCGCTTCCCAGTCTTCAGCTCGACCACGTCGAGACGATTCCCTGTCGTGAAGACGGCATCGATCCGGCCCTGGACGCCGAGTGTCGCCGAGTACCGTCGCAACTCGACTTGCGGGTCCTCTCTCATATGCGGATTCAGATCCACGAATTCCTTCAGAGCTGCGGCATGTCGCAAGGCTTCGGCCCGGAACGCATCCTCGTCGAAGTCGGAGTCCGTAATGGCGGCCATCTGAACGAGGTATCCCGGCAGCACGGCTTCGTAGGAAGCGGCGATGTCGTCTTCGCCTTCCAGCATCCGGTCGAACATGGCGTGCACAATCATCCCCTTGAGCGTATGCACCGTCACGTCACCCCGACCGCGCCGCGTCTGATCGACGAGCGGCTTGGGGCAGTTCAATGCCCGGGCCACCGAAGTCGCGTTCACCTGCCGGAGGGGTTCGAGAACGAAAAACGTTTCAGGGCAGTCTTCAAAACTGCCCTCCGAAACCGGGACGAGGTTGTAGGCCGCGATGGATGCGTGTACCCAGAAGTAGGGAATGATGAAACACGCGCTCGGGTTCACCCCAGACCGAGCCCGCACCTCGATTTCACGTTCGCGCAGCGGACCCGTCGTCACCTCGGCCTCGAATCCGGCCTCCCAGTGGCCGTCCCCGGTTTCAACAGGCTGCCGGATGCGGAGAATCTTCGCCTCCGGGATGACCACACGATCCCCGCCCCTCACCCCGCCGCGGGCGCGGGCCTCCAGCGTGGGTGGATTGCGATCGAGGACTCCGTACAAGGCGGTTATAACGTCGTCGATGGAGGTGTAGTCGTCCTCGAGGGCGCGCCAGATCACCTGGGCCAGGTAGCGGGACACGCCATGATCCGGACCGATCAAAGACCGCGGATCCTCGCGGAAGGTCTCAGTCGAAACCGATCCGGCCGAGAGCGCCCGCAACATCGTCTCGCCGGCGGATCGCACGCCCAGTCCGGGCGACGAGCTGAGCGTTTCGATAAGGCTGGCGACCGGTTGAGTCATGGCTGGAAATGAGGGCGGAACAGAGTGTGGCATTGACCACAGTCAAGACGGGTCCAGACCGTCCAAAGTCCGAGGTCCGAGGTCAGGACAACTTGGACTATGACTTTGGACCTTGGACTTCGGGCCTTGGACAGAAGGTCAACGACCGTCAGCGACCTTCTGACTCTTCCACACACGTCTTGGCCAACTCCTTGTCAGTCAACCAGAATTGACCGCTGATGAGACGGCCGCCGCCGACCGGCTGGTAGAGACCCTCTCGAGGCCCCATGTCCCACACCACCACGGGAGAGGCGCCCATACCCAGTTGCCACTCGCCCTCGTCGGTATAGGTGACGCCGGTCAGCGGATATTTCCAGGCCGGGGTGTGCGATCCAAACGGCACGGCCGGGCCCATAGCGTAGATGGAGCCGAGCAACTGGGCCGTGTTACCGAAGGCGCGGCTGTCGTCAAAGAGCACCTGTACCGATGCGATCCGGTCATCGCAGAAGATGAGGTTGACCTGCTCGACTATGAAGTCCTGTTCGAACAGCATGCTGACCAGGCCGAGACCATAGTTGGAATCCGCAAGCGACAGCGTGTTGCTGCCCGACACCTCAGTCGGCAGCTTCGTCCGCGCGCGGAGTTGGGCGGCTTGCGCCGGTGCCAGCCGCTCGGTGTTCCGGATCAGAACCTGGTTCCATGGGTCGATGAGCTCGAGTGCCTGGTCGAAATCGCTGCCGAGCAGGTTCCGAAGAATTCCCATGTCGTCGATCTGGGGAGCGGCCAGAAGCGCGCCGATCAAGATCGTGCCCAGCAACTTCATTGTGCCACCTGGACCCTTCCGTCCAGCAGGCGCGGTATCGTCTCGAGGTCGCCGACGTAGGCCGCGAACGCATCGCGCATCAAGACCCCGGTATCGCGAACATCGACCCCGTCGCCGAACTCGTCGATTCCATCGCCGCCGGCAACGAGGAAATCGTTTGTAGTGACCGAATACATTTCGTGATCCTCGATCGCGCCACCGTCGGACAACTCGAGGGACAACAACCGCTGTCCCGGGGGCCGGTCCAGGTCCACTCGAACTCGAATGCCGCTGACGGCCATCAGCCCGCGGCTGAGGATCCGTCTGAGGACCTGGCCGGGAAGATTCATCGTGACCAGGGTGTTGTCGAACGGCAACAGCTCAAAAACGTGGGCGCGCGTCATCATGCCCTGGCGGATGTCGGCCCGAATACCGCCGAGATTGGTCACTGCGATCTGAGTCTTCCCTTCCGTTCTGAACGCGTCTGCCACGAGGTTGGCGACCGGGGACTCGGTGACCCTCGACCTCTTCATTTCCGTCGGCGAATGAGCCACGACCGACGTCATGTGGGACTCAACCGCGACTTCATAGGGCCTCAGGATGTCGCGCACTTCGGCATCGACGGGGGCATCCCTGGTCGGAATGAGACGCGCCGTCATGCCCACGACCTCGGTGTCCTCGAAATCGATGTCGATCCGTCCCACGAAACGGCCGTAGTCGCCCGCCTGTACGATCATCGTCTCTCCTACCCGGATCGGTTCCCTCAGTTCCCGGTGGGAGTGCCCGCCGATGATCAGGTCGACTTCCGGAAACGCATTGGCGACGCGAAGCTCCTCGTCGGGCCGAATGTGGGCGAGGACGATCACGAAGTCGGTTTGCGCCGCGAGGCGGGGCAGCGAGTTCTCGATCGCCCGGACGACATCCATCACGTGGACCCGTTCCATGTTCTTCGGATGGGATGATGTCTTCAGTTCCTCGGTGGTCAGCCCGATCACTCCAAACCGGATGCCTTCGACGTTGAAGATCGCCCTCTGCTGGAGATCTTCGAGCGGCACTTGCACGTTAGCGGACAGAAACCGGAAATCCGCGTCGATCATCCTCTCCCGGAGGATGTCGATGCCCTTGTCGAATTCGTGGTTGCCAAGAGCGACCGCGTCGTAGCCGATCGCGTTCATAACATCGATGACCGCCCGGCCTTCGGACAGGTCCGCGACGGGTGTTCCTGTGAAAATGTCCCCGGCGTCGAACAGCAGTTGCGGTTCGATCTGCTTGACGATGGCCGCGATGCGGGCGCTGCCACCCGTTTCGCCGTCGGCCAGGAGATGCCCATGAGTGTCGTTGGTGTGCAGGATAACGACATGAACGTCTTCCGCGGTGCCGAGCAACAAGCCCACCGACAGAAGCGGACCGAGCACCAGGAAGGCAAGACCTGGAAGGGTGGATGCTTTTTCCGCAAGTCGGCGGAACGAGGCAAAAATCGAGTTGTTCGCGGTACTCATCGCCGGGAACCAGATGGGGAAATGCTACCATGGGGACGAGATGGAGAAAGTCGTGAAGGAGTTCTCGGATGCGGCCGTCTCCGGTTTGGTAGGAAGCTCCCGGAGGCGTATAATCCAAGCAGTTAGTGGACGCGACAGAAAGACGCCACGTTTCCCTCTCGTTACCGTCTACTACTCCGACGTCATCGAAAGCATCCGGAGGTGTCCCGATGAAGACAAAGATTACGCTCGCGATCCTCGCGCTAACCGTAGTTGTCGTCTTGTCCCCGACCGCCGAAGCGCAACGCGCCGGTTTCGTCGTCGGCCTGGGGCCGGGAGCCGTCCACCAATCGATTTCGCCCCACCTGGTCGGACCTGTCGTTCAACCGTTCGTCTCTGCGCCTCCCTTCGGAGGAGTGATACCGCCCAGGCATCATGTGCCGCGAGGTCAGGTCATCCAGCAAGGCCAGATCATCTTCATCGGGCCGCCCACTGTGAAGTACGGGCCGGGGGTTAACCGCTCGGTCGGGCCAATCGTGGCGCCCTACGTCAGCGTGGTTACCCCGCGCGGATCCGGCGTCTTCCCGCGACGCCGACGCGGGCGCTTCGGCGGGACCCGGATCGTTCAACCCGGAGTGCCGAGCGTGGTCGTCAATCGTCCCGGAAGGGGCATCCGCAACGCGGGAACCGTCACGGGCCTGCCACGCGCGGACGTGCTCCGGCGTTTCGGACGTCCGAACGTCACGGTCTACAACGCCCAGGGCGAGACGCTGATTTTCGGTCACACTACTATCATCATCCAGAATGGCGTCGTGGCCTTCGTGCAGTAAGATCAGCGGGTGTCGGCTCTGTCCGCGCCTGGTCGAATACCGCGAGGAACTGGCGCGCACCAGGGTTCGACGTTTCGCGCATTGGAGCTACTGGGGTCGACCCGTCCCGAGCTTCGGTGATCGCCGCGCCCGCCTCCTGATTGTCGGCCTGGCGCCCGCTGCCCACGGCGCCAACCGGACTGGCCGGATGTTCACCGGGGACCGGTCCGGAGACTGGCTCTACGGCGCCCTCCACCGATTCGGATTTGCAAACCAGCCGACTTCGACCGATCGCAAGGACGGGCTGAAACTGTCCGATTGTTTCATCACTGCTGCCGCACACTGCGCCCCGCCGGCAAACAAACCCACGCCCGAGGAGTTGGCCAACTGCCGGCCATATTTCCTGGACGAATTGACACGACTGAAGAAGAGACTACGTGTCGTCGTTCCGTTGGGTCAGATCGGATTCCAGACATACCTGCGCGCCCGAACGGCACTGGGTTGGGAAAACCCGAGGCCGCTTCCGAAGTTCGGACATGCCCGGGAGGTCCGCCTGCCGGACGGCGTGACGATCGTCTGCTCCTACCACCCGAGCCAGCAGAATACGTTCACGGGAAAACTGACCCAACCGATGTTCGACGAGGTTTTTAGGAAGGCGAGAGAAATAATCGAGGCATGAGCGAGCGAAACTTTATGTGTAGGTGCGCTCTATGAGCGCACAGGGTTTCGGCTCGAAGAATGTGAGGTCATAGACCGCCCCTACACGCGGACGCGGGATTTCGGAGAAGGGTTACACCTGCCAGCGGACGTTGCACACGGAACAGGTCCACCACCCGTCGTGCCAATGACCCAGCGCGGAAACGGTATGCTGGTTGCCGCAGCGGACGCATTTGGGTTTGCTCATCGGTTTCTTCCTGGAGGGTTTGGCTTCGGCCATTGGGACGTGCTCCTTTGCGTAACTTCTATTGGATCAATACTATACTACCTCCGCCTGTTCCAATGCAAATAGACGCGTGATGAGTGCTGAAGTCAAGCGCGTCCTCGGCTACGGCTCTTCTTCCAGCATCTTGCGAAACCGCCCCGACCGCATGATCCGGACCCCGATCCCTCGGAGGGTCTCAGCCAGCAATCGGTCTGAAGTCACGGCGACAATCTCGCTGCGATCAATCACCTCCTCGGCCAGTTCGACGATTCGGTGATCCGCGTCCGAGCCAGGACGCGCAAAGAAGACGGTGACACCATCGCTGAGATCGCCATCTTTCACATCCGGCAGCGGTCGACCGTCAAATACCACGATCGCCTCTTCCCCGTCCGCAACAACCCATTCCGAAGTCTCGCGCAACAGCCTCCGCTGGGCGCCGGGTTTATCGCGGTGCCACCCCACCCGCTGCCCCATCACGTTGTTGCCGTCAATCAGATACATCCGTCATCGGGGAGGTTTCGAATCGTCAAGGTCGCCATGGCGCATTCCCTGAAGGGCAGTCAGAATGCTAGCGCATTGCCGCATCGGCCACAAATCCGAACTTTCCATCGCACATCCAGCAGGTCGGCCGGATTCGTATAGTCTTGTAACACTCCAGCTTCTGCAACAAACTGCTTCTAAGGTCCAGGTGAAAGCGCTTTGAGGGCATGGAACCGAGTGTGGGTCGTTTCAAAAACACTGGCTCTTGCGGTCTGCCTTTTCGGAGCCTCGGCTGCGAGCGCCCAGGACTGGGAGTGGCGCGACATCACACCGACCTCCGGTGAGACGCCCGAAGCGCGACGCTACGGCAGTGCCGTCTATGATCCGGTCGGCGGGCAGGTCGTCATTTTCGGAGGCCGCGGAAGCAGCGGGTTTCTGAACGACGTCTGGGCGTTCGACGTCGATACGGAGGATTGGCGTCGTCTGGTCACCTCGGGCGCTTCTCCCGAAGCGCGTTTCGGCCACAATGCGGTTTACGATCCCGTCGGACACCAGATGGTGGTCTGGGCCGGCCAGGGGAGCCTCTTCTTCAACGATACATGGCGGCTCGATCTGGCCAGCCTGGAGTGGAGCGACGTCTCGCCTGTGGCCCGGCCGGCGGCCCGGTACGGCTCGGCCGCCATCTACGATCCGGTCGATGACAGCCTGGTACAGTTCGCCGGCTTCACCCAGGAGGCCGCGCGATTCCAGGACACGCAGGCGTTTCGGATTGCATCGACAAGCTGGCTGGACATCACGCCGTCGAGCATCAAGCCACAGATCCGCTGCCTGCACACGGCCGCGCGGGATCAGACCGGCAGATTGATCGTCTACGGAGGCCAGCGCTTCGGCGCGCTCGGTGACCTGTGGGCGTTCGATATCCGTTCGCGATCGTGGACCGAACTGACACCGGCGGAATCGCCGCCGGGCCGCTACTTCTCCACAAGCTTCGTCGACAGCGAGGGCTCGTTCATCATTTTTGGCGGCACGACCTCCCAGGGAAACAGCAACGCCACGTGGGCCTACAGTTTCGACACCGGGCAGTGGCGGCAGCTCGACATCGACTCCGCACCCTCGGCTCGCAACGGCATGGTGGGTGCCTACGTCGAGTCCCAGGACCGGTTCATCATGTTCGGCGGAAGCGGCGGGGCCCTGTTGAACGATGTCTGGGAGCTGCGCCAGGCGGCGTCCGCGGACCAGTCCGTGACCATCCCCGGCCGGGGAGCAGTCTCTCTGACGAGCGCCGTGGACGGCGGGTCGACGGTGATCGGCCACACCCGCATCGCCGCCGGTTCAGGCGAGACGCTGCCGGCGGGCGCGGCCATCCTGGGCTTCCGCCAGAACGGCATCCTCGTCACCGAAGCGGGCGTTCCGCCCTCTCCACTGAGCCGCGACGCACGCATCTACGTCACGCTCGAGGGGCCGGTCACGACGGGCCTCGCGATCGCCAACCCGAACGCGGAGCCGGTAAGCGTGTCGTTCTTCTTCACCGACGCCGACGGCGTGGACTCGGCCACCCGCGCGTTCGACATCGCCGCCAACAGCCAGATGGCGGGATTCCTGAGCGAATCTCCGTTTGACGCGACGTCACCGTTCCGAGGTACGGTGACGCTCAATTCATCGCTGCCGGTATCGACAATCGCGCTTCGCGGACTGGCGAACGAACGCTCGGAGTTCCTGTTCACGACTCTTCCTGTGATGGGGTTGTCAGCGACGAGTTCCGAGACCGCCATCGTTCCTCATTTCGTAGACGGGGGCGGCTGGTCCACCCGGATCGTCCTTGTCAATCCGACCGATCTGGTCATCAGCGGGACGATGGAGTTCATCGATCCGGGGAGCGAAACGACGGGCGGGCTGCCTATCGAACTGGAGCTGGATGGTCAGACGGGCCAGAGTTTCTCCTACACCCTGAGTCCGCGAAGCGCCCGCCGGTTCCAGACCACGGGCGGGCTGCCAACGGCCCGCGTCGGCTCTGTCCGCATCGTCCCCACTGCAGGCGAAACCACTCCGTCCGCGCTCGCGATTTTTTCGTTCAGCGCCGGAGGTATCACCTCGACCGAAGCCTCGATTTCGGCAACGACAGCCGGTTCCGCGTTCCGGGTTTACGCCGAGGTTGCAGGGGAGTCAGGCCAGATCGGATCGATCCAGTCCGGCGTCGCCATCGCCAATCCCTCTGCGTCCGGGGTTGCCGTCGCTTTCGAGTTGTTCGACCTGGCGGGCGCGTCTACTGGACTCACGGGAAACCTCTCTATTCCCGCGCAAGGGCAGATGGCGCTCTTCCTGGACCAGATTCCCGGCTTCGAGACTCTGACAAGCCCTTATCAGGGAGTCCTGCGAATATCGAGCACAACGACGGGGATCCATGTGGCCGGAATTCGCAGCCGCTACAACGAGCGGGGAGACTTTCTGATCACGACGACACCGCCAGTCAACGAGTCGGAGGCGGCCGTGGATTCAGAACTGATCTTCCCCCACGTCGTCGACGGCGGCGGCTATACGACGCAGCTGATCCTGTGGAACAGAGTCGGGGCGGACTCCCCGTCCGCCGGCGTACTCCGTTTTTTCATGCAGGGCGGTCAGCAGAGCGCTTCGCCATTGCAGTAGAAGCCCGGCTGGCCGGGTTCGCCAAAGTTACCCGAGTATGGTGGTGGGATTCTCGACCTCGACTGTCTCAGTTTCACCCATCGACGGCAGAACCCAAAGTGGTAGGATTCCGTAAGTAGTTTGTTTCGAGCCGCAGCCGGAGTGGCGGAATTGGCAGACGCACCAGACTCAAAATCTGGCGGGGATTACTCCCCGTGGGGGTTCAAGTCCCCCCTCCGGCATTGGTTTTATGGAAGTTACACTGAATCGCCTCGCTTCAGTGGTTGCCGAGGGAGTCGTGCCCTGGACTCCTGTGTATCCGGGTCGATCGGAACGTCGAATTAGTGAATCGTAGCTCCATTACGGGACACCTGCACCCGACCCCGCGAGATCAAGCCCCTCGGAACGGATCGCGCGCTCGTTCCGAGGGGGCTACAACATGAGTGTCAGGCTGTCCCGGTACCGATGATCCGTTGGGCTATGGGTACGTCTGCGGGGATCGTACCCTTTTCCACAAAGTCCTTCGGCGGAAAGTCGGGCGAATCTTCGAGCACGCGAACGTCGAGGATAGCAGTGGGCTCTGCGCCGGCGATGTCGTCACCGCCGAGGGCGCGCGAAGCCTCCAGGAAGACCATCAGGCTGAGGTTTCGCAGGTTCTGGTTTGGACAGTAGACCGCTGTGAGCTTTTCGTTGAATGTGGATGTAAGCTCGAGGCCAAACTTCGACAGGGATTCCAGAGCCTCTTCGGGATCCCGACCTCCCTGTTCGACAAAGTTCGCCATCTCAACGCCCGCCCCCACGGCATTACGGATCACACGGTTCTCCAAACGCAGCAAGAGTTGGCGGAGGTGAGGGAGATTGGGTCCTCCGTAAGACAGCGCCTCGCGGCGCAGGTCGTCCAATTGATCAGCCTCATAGAAACCGGCGAACTTGGCCAGCTTCCCGGCATTGGACAGCATTTCGTGGGTTTGCTGCATGGCGAACCGCATCCGGGCCTCGGTCGCGGGGTGGTGGGCCAGCGTCGCCAGAATGTCGTGCCCGGCCCTCGTGTCGTCGTAGCTCCAGTAGACGTCGGTGTCGCGGTTCATTTCGAGAACGCCGGAGGATGTCACGCGGGCGGCCGTTGAAAAGGGCAGGCTGGAGTACAGCAGGACAACCGGGGCCGGTCCGCTAATCTCCGTATAATTCTTGGCGCTCTGGAAATAGCAGAAAGGGATCAGTTGTCTGAGCGCTTTCTGAATGTTCCGCGACATCTGCATGTATACCTTGTCGTTCTTGTTCTTGGGAGCCTTGAGCCAGTTAGCGAGCACCTTGCCGGGCAGCCCCACTTCGAGCGAGAACAGCGTATCGCCGATTTCGGCCGTCCCGTTGTCTTTGAGTTCGTCGGTGAACTTGTCGAGCGAGGACACCCAGAAATCCAGTGAAGCCTTCTCCGGCGAATACGGCGCGAATTCGTTACGGAAGTAGCTGGGCACGATCGGCTGCAATTGACGCCTGAGTTGCGCTGTTCCCATGTTGTTGAATGCCTGTCGGAAGACATAGCTGGTGGTGGCGGCGGGCGCCCGGTCCTCTTCGCTTCCGAAGTAGCGCACGTTCACCCCTGGGAACGTCGACAGGTCCATCGTCGCGGCAAACGCCGTCTTCCAGCGTCCTTTGCGGGTGACTTCGTCCGAGTCGTCGAGGTCGTAGACGAACACCCGCCCCCTTTGCTCCTGGATCTCCATCTTCGCGAAAGACTTGTTGAGCTTGTCGGTCGTTGAGGTGAAATACGGCATGCTGAGCTGCAGGTGGCTCTGACGCTCAATCTGATGTGTGAAGACGGCTTCCTGGATTGTCACGGCGGGGTCCGTGAGCAGGTTCCTGAAATTGCCGTCGATAGCTTCGGAAAGCAGGTCGGCCATCCTGCCGTTAGTGCCGAGGTCCAGGGTGGCGTCAATCAGCGCGGTCCTGGTGGTGGACTTCTGGTAGCTGTATGCGATCGAAAAACCGTAGGTCCGGTTGAGCGCCTTCACTCCCTCCTCGTAGAGCTTGTCCGCTTTCTTGAGGATCTCGTCGATGGCGCTCCGGATCTCCTCGAGCTTCAGCTTGTCGATCGGTCCCTTGAGGAACTCCGCGAGCTTGTTCTTGAGCCTGGTGTCCATCGCGTCGTAGTCGGTCTTCCGGATGACGTCGATGCTGAATTTGTCGTTTACATATTTGACCAGCTCATCGATTACCTCACCGTCCAGAATCTTCTTGGCAGTCTTGGAAGCGTCGCGAACAGCTTCGAACTCCTTGGTGTTCACAAGGATGTCAACCAGGCTCTTCGAGGCGATCGTGGAAAGCCACCGGCCGGTCGGCGTGTCGAAGTAGTCGACCCGTCCAATAGCGTCGCGGATCGTGTCCGACACCTTCTGTTTGTCGTCGCCGGCCAGGGCGTCAAGGGCACTACGGAACTCTTTCGCGGCTTTAGGACTGGTCCCGGAAAGCGTGGACCAGAGTAGTGACGAAGCGCGGTTCCCCAGGTTGTCCCACTCGTCCAGGAAGCCTTTGACCCGCTCGTGAGCTTCGGTGTAGATCTTTTCCACGTCGATGCCCGCCTCGTCCTTCAGCTTCTTCTCGGCGAAGTCGACCAGGAATTCGCTGGCCAGGCTCTCCAGCGAGCGATCAGGATCGACCCACTTCCGAACGAGCTTCAGGTCTTCGACAATCTGCGGTCCGCTCACGCCGAATATGCCCGAGATGAAGTCGTCCATTTGTGCCGGCAGGAGCTTGCCGGTGTCACCGGTGACGTTCACCCCCGCATTGAGCGCGAAGTTCCAACCCTTCTTCCGCAGCTTGTAGAGTCGCATTCGGATCCTGTTCTGGTCTGGGTCGAATGACTCCCGCCCGACAACCAGAGCAAACTTGCCGGAGGCGTTGAAGCCAAGAGCGACCGAGGCGGCCGACTGGATGCGAAGGCCGACCTCGCCGGAAAGTCCCTTGAGTCCAACATTACGAATCCAGTTGTATTGATAACCGAACTGGGCGCCCAACTTGACGCCCACGCTCGCGTTGACCTCGGTCATGATCCACGTTCCGGGGTCCAGGCCCTTGGCCGGAACCTGCCTGGGGACCCGCCAACTGGCCAGGGTGTCGGCGACAGCGGTAGCCGCTTTAGGGTCTTCCTTGAAAGCCCGCACGACCGCAAAGAAAGCGTCCTTCTTGCCCTCCACCCCAAACGTGGCGGTGGCGCCCGGGGCCAGCGCGATCGACCCGGAAGCCTTGCCGCTCAGCTTGTATCCCCAATTGAGGGCCAGGTAGCGGGCTGCGCCGATAGCGTCCAGGTTCAGGCCGTCGATCGCCGGATTGCGAAGCGCGAGGTCGTTCATGACCTCCTGCTGAGAGGAGTAGACGCCCAGACCGGTGAACGCCTGAGCTCCAAACCCGAAAGAGATCGATCCCCTGTCACCATTCGAGAACTCCAGGTCGTGCTCTCCGGATACGCCGGCGCTGATCTTTCCCAACACGATGGGGCCCGCAGGGAACGGCTCGTTGTTCAGCAGGGCGAGCGCCACATTCTTGTCCTTCGTGGCGTCGATTTCGACATTCACGTCGACGTCACCGTCCAGGAAGTCCTTGGTCTTGGTGAAGACAAATCTTGTATCCGAAATGCGAGCTAGTGCAGGGGTTGCCATTGCCTTTCTCCTACCAGATCCTTTTCGAGAACTGGAAGTCGGTCGTTAGAGAGATCGAATACATGCCGGAGCAGGTTAGAGTCGACCGGAGCCGGGTTCTCGGCGAACGCGGGCTCCGGTGTTGACAGAAATGACGCTGCTTTTCTTTTGCCGCAAGCGTTCGTGCTCAGCTTTCCGGCCGCACGCACCTTTCAGAGTGCTCCCCACGGCGAATCGTTCCTTTGGCTCATCATGGAGTCATCCGTCCCCACCCTCGACGCCGACATCCGTCCTGTGTCAAAGACGACGCCCACCTCGAGAGGGAGAACGCATTAGCCGAGGCGGGCCTCTAGCGGAATGGAGGTTTTGTCCCTTCACCGAAAAAGACGTAAGCGATCGGTGAAACCGTGCAAACAAAAGACGAAGCCAGGGTGACCGCCTAGCGGCTTAGTCCGAAGACACGATCAAGGAGAAGCATTGAAAACAGGGCGCCGCCGAGCACCTGACGTGATCCGACGCTGACGTCCTTGTTTGCCAGGAAGGTGAAGTCGCCGATCGTAAACCGTCGGGCGGCTGTCTGGCCGACGAAGTCGACCGACCTGGGGTTTCCGGTATCGTGGATCCGTACGGAATACGCGAAAGCCTTGAGGTGGGAATTCAGTCAGGGTCGCCGGGTCGAATGCCCAACGCAAGTGCACGCCCGTGTCCATACGTGCGTCGCCCGCGCTCCCTACCGCGGCGGCGCCGAACAGATCGGTTTGCGTATTCGCCACAGGGCACCCCCTCTCTGTCGACTCAAAGGCAGGGCATCGTATCACCGATAGTAAATGGAACTTTGCCTTCTGGAGGCACGAAACAGCGATGGGCATAGGGCGTTCGATGATCTGCACGCGCCGCGTTAATCAAGGTTCGCGAACCGGCTGGCGTATTCAGGAGCGGATAGCGACAACTTGCTTGCTCAGGTTCGCCGGGCTTCGTCCACTTTGGTCCGCAATCGTTTTCCCCCTGCTCGATCCATTTCGGGCAAACCACGGGGTGGACCAAAATAGCGATGACTCTGTTCTAGATACTTACGATACTCTTCACCAAAATAGCCTTCCAGCTGCCTTTCCTCCTCCAGGAAATACAACTCAAGTCTCATCCAGAATATTGCTGTGAGAAGGAGGGCGAATCCGGATTTGCCCGCCGTCGATATGCCCAACAAAAACAATAACCATCCGACATTCTGAGGATTCCGACTCCAACGATATATTCCATTCGTCACCAACCCATCGTGAAGCCTTCCATTCATGCGCTGCAATGACCCGAAAGCGGCGATGCCCGATACAAACAGGAGAACACCAATTCCACTCAACAAACACCCGATGGTGAAAGCGATTCCGTTGTTGACCGGCAACGGCCACAATCCCCATGTCGCCGCGACCGCGGTGAGCCCCAGATGCCCTCCGTACACGAGCCAAACGACGCTGGCAGTACTCACCGACAACCCCCTTGCTTGCCCATGCTCTTTGAGAACCCGCTTTCCGCCCCAATAAGCGAGTACTCCAACAAACGCTGATCCGACCGATAACCAGATAACCATGCTGACCTCAGGCGCCTCTAACGAACAGGTTTCTGTCCGCGGTGCGGGAACGCAAAGTCCCCGGAGCAAGTACGGATTGGCATTGAGGGTGAAGCCTTGCTCGAATGAGCCGGGTGGTTAGGACGCCAACCCCTCCTATGCGGCCATCGCGACAACTCGCCACTACCCCCAGACTGAGGTCACGGCGGCCGTCGGGAACTCGGACGCTGTCGGGCTAACCGTGTCGCAGCGCCTCGGTGGGATCGACCCGGAGAGCCCCACGGGCCGGTCCGAGTACCGCGAGCATGCCGACTACAATCATGAGCGCCGCAGCGGCGGGGAGGACACCGGGATGTTCCAGCCACCCATCTCTTCGACCGGCAAATAATAGCCGACTATGAGCGCCACTACAACGCCGCCGCACGCCCCGACCGCGACCTGGCCCAGCTCCCGTCCGAGGATGCCCGCCAGCAGGCGTCGTGGTTGCGCCCCCAGGGCCGACCGAATCCCGATCTCCTGCCGACGCTGGTTGACGGTGAAAGACATGAACGCGTAGGTGCCGGCTGCCGAGAGGAGGAGAACAGCCAGCGTCACTGTCACGAGTGCGAAAGCCCCCAGATATTTACCCAACGCCTGCTGGCGGTAGATTTCATCCAGCGTGCGGAGATCGTCCGCGCGCAGGGTCGGGTCCAGCGCCGTGGTGATCTCCCGGAGCCCGCCGGCCACGCCGGTCGCGTTGGCCGTGCGCAGTGTGATGTTCAGCGGGTGGATCTGTCCGGGCACCGCGGGATGATACATCGTGCGTACGGCTTTGTTCGAGTCGAGGTCCGCCACGAGTCCCCTGGTTGACGATGAGGGCGTTCTCGCCGACCTGAATGAGAGAGACGTGGAAGAGGGTCGGCATCCGAGTACAACACTCATCGCAACGACAACCTGGGAGAAAGGTGGGCGCCCGGGCCTACAACCGCATTGGTATCGGCTTGAGCTCTCTCCGAAAAGGATCGAGGATCAACCCGAATCCTTCCATCGTTGTCGCTCCAAGCAACGGGGAGTCCCCCTCTTCTCCAAAGATGACGAGCGAATCTCCGCGCTGTCCCCGGTATACGAACACAGCGGTTCCAACATCCCGGGCAACGAGCTCTCCGTTGGCAAGAACGAACTCGCGACGGGAATGGGGTTCAATTCCAAGATCCTGGAGAACCTCGCGTGAGACGAGGGTGTACATGGCGCCCGAATCAACGAGGAACTCGACGGAAACGCGACGGTCAGGATTCACCGGGTTCGCAACGAAGGCTTTGACTGTGGTGAGACCCATCGTACCTCCAAATGGGTTGCGGAAGGGCGTACTCAGAATAGCATAACGGCGTCACCCCCCGGGGGATGCGAACAGTCCCAATACCATGTCCTGCAAACAGCTCTCCATTGTTCCACCCACGTGTAGGTACGGTCTATGACCGCACAATCGTATCGAACCGGAAGATGTGCGGTCATAGACCGCACCTACAGTTCCATATGGCAGCGGCACTCGGACGACGGCGATTGGGGCCGGCTATGGTCGGCATCTGGACTGCATCCATTGACGGATCTCTGGTAGTTCCCGTTCAAGGTCGATCGTATGTGGCTTCGGGAATTCCCGGTAATCTATTCTGAAACCTCCGGTGTTGAGTCGCCGGATTTGTTCACGGGTGCTTGCCACAGGCAGCAGTTCATCTTCAGTGCCGTGCGTTATGAGCCAGTCTCCTTGATTCACCTCTGGGTTCAGTTCTCGTAGAAGTGCTTCAGGATCGTACACGTATCCGCTGATCCCGATATAGCCTGCCAGACGGCGTGCGTGCCTCGCTGCAAATTCGAGAGTCAGGAGACAGCCCTGCGAGAATCCGAAAAGAAAAGTCCGCTCCGGCAAATACCCGTCGTTCTCCGTCTGCGTAAGCACCTCCTCGAGCAGCGTTCGGGACCGGACGATTCCAGGAAGCTGATCCGGTGGCAGGTCGTACCAGCTGAAGCCCACGTAGTAGGCGTTGGGTGCGCTGAGCAGAAGGAAGTCCAGGGAATCGATTGCGAGTGCCTCCTGCAACCAGAGAAAGCCATTCGCCGAATCGCCACGTCCATGCAACACAACTACCAGTTGTTTGGTGGACAAACGCGCCGGCTGCCATACATGTGCAAGCGGTAGATTCATTCTCTCTCGACCGAAGCATCCGATCTCGATGCGTGCAGGACCGATTGGCAGACTCTGCCGAGGTTTCCTGAGGCCGCGATTAATTCCTCAAACCTCTGAGAAGTTGGCTTGGCATTCCTCACCTGCCAAGGTTAACCCGGGTATGCCGCGCAAAAATTGAGCGAAGTCTTCGCAATCTTGTCAGCATTCAACCAGGGGGTTCTCGTACTTTGGGATTCTGTTTGTCCCTAGTCTCCTCCCGTGATTAGATTCTTGCGGAAGCCAGCAGGTGTCTGGAAATACAGAACAAGCGGAAGAGCGTTCCGCGGGGGATCGTGGGTGGATACAGAGAACCGCGAAGTCCGGATTGAGCGTGGGACCGAGCGAGACGTTCCAGTCATTCTGCGCTTGATCAAGGGCCTTGCAGAATACGAAGAGCTTTCCGGGGAAGTGACCGCCACTGAGGAAGGACTACGGGAGTCTCTTTTCGGGAGGAACCCGGCTGCCGAGGTGCTCATCGCCTACGTCGATACCGAGCCGGTCGGTTTTGCAGTCTTCTTTCAGACTTATTCCACTTTCCTTGGCCGTCAGGGTCTGTACCTGGAAGATCTGTTCGTATTGCCACAGTGGAGGAAGCGAGGATATGGCCGGCAGCTGTTGGCGCGCGTGGCAATGATAGCCGTGGAGCGTGGATGCGGTCGCATGGAGTGGTCGGTACTCGACTGGAATCAACCGGCCGTGCGACTCTACAGGAGCCTTGGTGCGCGGGCCATGGATCAATGGACCGTTTACCGGCTGACTGGAGACGATCTTCAGCGGCTCGCTTCGGGTAGCGACACTGAGCCTGTTTCGCCAGACGAGGCTGGATAGCGGGCAATTGGAGTTGCGACTTACTCCTTACGCCATACTCTTGGCAGCCGACCGCTGCTTCACTTTCAGGGTAATGCCGCCGGTTATCGCTGCGAGAACTACGGCGATAACCATCCACGACCCGAAATTCAGCATCGGCAGCAGCAGGTATCCTTGCAACGGCGTTACGCCTTCGCCGACCGGTCCCAGGCTATCGGTCTGAAAACGCAAGCTGTCGATCTGATAGACGTAACCCAGAACATAAGTGATGGCCACAGCCACGCGGACGGGTACGGCCCACATCACTGTAGTCTTGATAAGCGTAACGAAAGGCTTTTCGAATCCCAGTTCGAGAATCTTTATCGCGAAGTAGACCGGAAACAGCATGTGCAGCCAGGCCACGCCGAAAATCATACTCACGGCGGTGGGCGCGCCAAACACTTCCACGGTTGCACGGACGAGGGTCACCGCAAGCGCGATCAGAATAGGCATCTTGATGAGTTTGATGAGATCGCTTCTGTCAGCCATTCCTACAGCTCCTTATCGTTGGTCAGATTTGGGCGTAACTCAACCACCGACGCCCCGGACATTTGAGGACTTATTCCACCCGTAAATAAGACTACAGAAAAAAGTTGGGGTCAATTGAGTCTCTTTCCAGTTTGAAGAAATCGAAAGCTTCAATTGACACCGCCTCTTTGAGGTTCGGCGGGGCATCTACAGCAGCGTCATGGCGCGCCCGACTTCGTGTTCACTGCCGATCAGGAGGACGTGGTCTCCCTGCTGTAGCACGAAATCCGGCGCTGGGTTCATGAAGACTTCTTCCCCACGCTGCACGGCAATGACGGTGGCGCCGCTCTTCGAGCGGATAGCGAGCTCTCCGATGGAGGACCCGGCTGCGACGTCGCGCACCACCGCGTCGAACGGCCGTATCGAAGAGTCGGTCCGGATGCTGGGTGGCCTGGAGCCGCGCAGCGGTTCGTAGCGGTCTTGACGAATTCCGAGGATGGCTGCGTCGATCTTTGACGGATGGAATCCCAGTCTGTCGAGCAAGCGCCGCATGATCGTCAGCGACGTCTCGAACTCTTCAGTGACGACCGTGTCGGCCCCCGCTTCGTAAAGTGGCTCGATCTCCGACTCGTAGCGAGTTCGGGCAATGATGAAGGCCGAACGGTTGAGCCGCCGGGCGGTGGCAAGGCTCCGGCGCGTTGCGACAGGGTCGGATATGGCAAATACGATCGAATTGGCGTTCCCAACGCCCACACTCTCGAGCACAGCGTCGCTGATAGCGTCCCCGTAACGAATCGGCACGCCAGCGGCGCGTGCAGTCTTGACCCTTTTCGGATTGAGTTCGAGCGCGAAGTACGGCAGATTGGATGCCTCGAGCAGCGACGCAACGTTCCTCCCGTTCAGCCCGTATCCGACGATGACAGTGTGATCCTTGAGCCCGGGCTCCTTGCCTTCGGTCCCGGTGGCGCGGCTGCGCCGCGTTCCGGGCACTCGCTCGGCCAGCGCCACCGCCACTGGTGAGAGAACCATCGTGACGAGGATCGTGGCCAGTATCAGTTGTTCGACGTTGCGTGCCAGCAGGGCATCCGGCTGCGCGGCGCGCAGGAGTACGATCGAGAACTCGCCGATTTGAGCCAGCAGCAGGCCGACGGCCACGGCGATCCGGAGCGGGAAACCCAGTGCCCGGACGACACCCGTGGTGACGGCACCCTTGACAACCATTACGGCGATCGCCGCGCCGAGGATCGTCAGTGCGTTGTCGAAGATGAAACGGGGGTCGAGTAGCATCCCGATCGAAACGAAGAACAGGCTGTTGAACGTCTCGCGGAAAGGCAGCACGTCGGAGAGAACCTGATGGCTGTACTCGGATTCGGAGATCACGAGCCCGGCAACGAACGCGCCGAGGCCCTCGCTGACGCCGAAGCGTGAGCTGGTCCAAGCGATTGCGGCCACGGTCAGGATGATCGACAGAATGAAGATGTCTCGGCTGCGCGCCTCGACCGTCTTTGAGATGAACCGGGGCACGATCGCCCGCGCAAGGAACAGGATCGCCACGATGGCGACCACCGATACCGCAAATGTACGGGCCAGCTCGACGGCCCCCAGAGCCACGGTACCAGTGACGAACGGCAGAAAAAGCATCATCGGCACGACCGCCATGTCCTGGAACACCAGAATGGCCAGCGAGACGCTGCCCTGGGCGGACTGCGACTGGCCCCTCTCGTGCAGCAGCCGGAGGCCGATCACGGTACTGCTGAGTGCCGTCAGCATGCCCACGAACACCGCGAGTCTCATCGATCCGCCGACAAGGGAAACGGCCGCAACCGCGAGAAGCCCGGTCAGCAGGACTTGGCCGCTGCCTCCTCCAAGGACCGCCCACCGCATCTTCCGGATTTTTTCAGTGGAGAACTCCACGCCGATCGAAAACAGGAGGAGCATCACGCCAATGTTCTCCATCCGCTGTACTTCGTCGATGGATGCAATCAGGGCCAGTCCCGACGGCCCGATGATGGCGCCGGCCACCAGGAAACCCGTGATCGTCGACAGGCGAGCGGCGCGGAAAAGGTAGGAGACGAACACAGCCGCTCCGAACAGGATGGTCAGGTCGCGAAGGAAAGTTGTGTGTTCCATAACAAACCAGCCAGAGACACTGCCGCAGCCCGACTATTCTGACACGTCTTGCATTGTGGATGGTGGCAACACCGTCTATCGACTTCGGGGCGCTGCGTTGGTTCGATCATGAATCGTCCTTGTCCAAGACAGCTCTTGGAGAGCTGGACTTTGGAGAAGCCTAAGTCCTAAGGGAGGTGTAGGTGCGGTCTATGACCGCACACTCTGCGATCCGAAACGCTGTGCGCTCATAGAGCGCACCTACACGTGATCTTGAGTTTCGCTCGTCTGGGGCACAGAGGCCTCTTCGGAGACTCGACGCTGCGTTTATTGATCCCAACCGGCTTATCCCGTGCTAGCCGGGTTCCTCCACAGGTTTTGGACAGCAATGGTCACGGATTGGGAAAACAGCGCTCTGAGGCTTACTTCCGGGATAAGATGACCGTCATCCTGTCGATTTCCTGGAGGTGGTGATGAACAGGCGTCTTCTCTATCTGACCGGTTTGATTGCCGTTCTTCTCTGTGCGAGGGCCCTCGCACACAGCCAAGACGGGCACTCGCCCACGGTGGGGCGCTCCGTGGTTGCCACCGAGTTCGGCATTGTGGCGGCCAGCCAGCCCCTGGCGGCTCGGGCCGGTGTCGAGATGCTCGAGCGTGGTGGCAACGCCATCGATGCGGCCATTGCAGCTAACGCCACGATCGGGCTGATGGAACCGACCGGCAACGGCATCGGTGGCGATCTCTTCGTTATCTACTACGAGGCGGAGACCGGGAGGACTTACGGGCTGAACTCCAGCGGATGGTCAGCGACGGGCCTGAGCGCACAATTCCTCAGGTCCAGGGGCGAGACCCGAATGCCGAGACGCACCATCTACAGCGTAACGGTCCCCGGAGTGGTCGCCGGCTGGGACGCTCTGCGCAGTCGATTCGGAACGAAGCCTTTTTCCGAGCTGCTGGCGCCTGCGATTTATTACGCCGAGAACGGATTTCCCCTTAGCGAAGTGATCGCCGGCGCGTGGTCCCGATCCCTCAGTATGTTGTCGGCCCACCCGAACTCGGCGAGCACCTTCCTGATCGATGGCCGTGCGCCCGAAGCGGGTGAGACCTTCCGCAACCCGGACCTCGCGCAATCGCTCCGGCTGATCGCACGGAACGGGCGGGACGCCTACTACGAGGGACCGATCGCGCAGGCGATCCTGCAGGTCTCGAAGGAGCAGGGAGGCACCTTCACCGCGGGGGATCTCGCTGAATTCGAACCGGAGTGGGTCACGCCCATCACGACGACCTACCGCGGGTGGAGGGTATCGGAAATCCCTCCCAACACGACGGGCATCGCCGCCCTGATAATGCTCAACATCATGGAGCGATTTCCGCTGGACGAATGGGGCTTCCACAGTACGAAGGCACTCCACGTCATGGTTGAAGCCAAGAAACTGGCTTATGCCGACATGATCCGCTACGTCGGCGATCCCCGGCTTTCGCGGCTCCCTGTCGAAACTCTTATTTCCAAGTCTCACGCCGAGGAACGCGCCACCCACATTGACATGACCAGAGCGGCCTGCAGCGTCGAGCCGTCTCATCTGGAGGGATACACGAACGCCGAAGGCAACGACACAATCTACATGAGCGCCATCGACAAGGACGGGAATATCGTTTCGCTGATTCAGAGCAACTATTCCGGATTCGGGTCCGGCCTCGTGCCTCCGGGCACCGGCTTCATGCTGCACAACCGCGGCGACCTGTTCACATTGGAGGAAGGCCATCCAAATACGCTGGCTCCACGCAAGCGGCCCCTCCACACGATCATCCCGGCGTTCATGGAAAAAGACGGCGTGCGGCTTCGGGATAATGGGCGGATTCAACCAGCCCCAGGCGCACGCGCAGTTTGTGGCCAACGTTGCCGACTACGGGATGAACATCCAGGAGTCGCTCGAAGCAGGCCGTTTCACAAAAGGGACATTCGAGGGCTGCGACGTCAATATCGAAGCGCTGGTCCCCGCAGACGTGCGTCGAGAGCTGGCGGCTCTTGGACACGAAATCAACGTGGTCGCTCCTCGGACGGGGACCTTTGGCTACGGCCAGGCGGTGATGAGCGACCCATCGGGAATCCACTACGGCGCATCGGAGCCCCGCCACGACGGAGCGGCGATCCCCCAGATGCCGCCGGTGTTCCAGAAGAACTAGCGCACGTAAGAGTGTAGGTGCGCTCTATGAGCGCTCGTTGTTTCGTTTCGAAGAGAGTGCGGTCACAGACCGCACCTACACCTGGGTTTGCACCCGCCGTAGTACTTGCACGGGTCAGGGCTGCCGTCTCGTACCGCCTACCTGGGCCTGATACAGTTGACGTCCCCTCTCGAACGTCCGGATGACCTCCGCCTTGTGCGCCGGGTCGTCCCAGCGATCCATCGCCCTGAGCTCGGCCAGCGTCTCGTCGATCCACGCGACGAAGAACGCGGCATCGTCCGCCGAGCGGATCGGTTCCCCGTCGGCCACCACGAAGACGGGATTGGTGTGCGCGAACAGGTAGCTGTCCATAGCACCATGTTGGGTCGGGCCGAGAACCCGGGCGGCGATCCAGCCGCTCGCCTCGACTGGGACCTCCAGCTCTGCCTCGATCGACTTCGATCCGTTCGCCTCGACGGTGTGGATGATCTCGCCGTTTCGGATGATCTCCAGTCGGTCCATGGCGAAGATCGAACGCGCGGTGGCCGACACGTGCGCGACGTCACCTCGGGACGCGGCGAGTTCCTCTCCCATTCCCTGACCCGAAACGTCGAGGGATAGAATCGGTCCGCTGGTCACGAAGGCGCGGCCCTGTGCCATCGCGTTCGCCCACTCGTCATAGTCCAGCTCCTCCTCACCGGTGTAGACGTAGGCCCGCGTCGTCCCGACCGCCGGGTGGCGCCAGATGTCCGTCATCGTGTCGGTGCCGGCCGTGGCCGGGATCCTGGATCCGGTGTTCAGCAGCCGGTACCACACCTCCGCGGTTCCGAGTTCGTCGCTCCATATGCAGGAGACGTCGACAAAATCCGCGACCCCCAGGATCGCGTCCACGGGGAGCTCTCGCGCTCCTCCGGGACCTGCTGCGACCGGATCGCGGTGATTCAGCCCGAACGGATGGACGTATCCGCCGATGCCACCCTGGTCGTGCACCCGTTCGAGCACCGATGCGTTGTCCGGATACAGGGCGTGGTGCGCGGTGCCGATGGAGCCGATGTAGAACGGCGTGATCAGCTCGACGAGGTTGAGCAGCGAGAGATGCGCGAAGTAGCTGGCCCGGTACTCCTCGTTGTAGTAGACGAGGGTCCGTTCGTCCCCGTGCGGATGGGGGTGTCCGAGGAAGTGCTCGAGGTCCTCGACCCTGCTGTTGCCCCAGTAGTTGGCGATCATCCCGTTCGCCACGTTCAGGTCCTCGGCCTGGGCCTTGTTCCTGAGATCGATCGGTCGGACGCGGTAGTGACCACCGTAATTGGGATGGATGTGGTTGTCCCCGGAGTACCAGCCCTCGGCGGCCATGTCGATCCAGCGGCTCATGTCGACCTCGAGGGTCGTCCACTCGCCGGCGCGTACATCGACCGTTCGCTGGACCGGCTCGTACTCGAAGCCCCGCCAGACCTCCAGATTGGCCTCGCCCACCGGGAGAGTCACGGTGAAGCTGCCGTCGGTGTGGAAGTAGTAGTCCTCCGTGACGCTCACGACGCGCGGATAGCTGGAGTCGGGGAAGTAGCTGCGGCCGTCGGCGCCCTGAAGGTAGATGCGCGATGGGAGGAGTTCCCCGTCGGCGTCGCTCACCCGGATCCGAGCGCGGCCCATCGGCTCGGACCAGGCGTAGTCCTCGATGCGGACGGGTTGTGGGACCCCGCCACCTCGACCGACGGTGTAGAGCCCAAATCCCATGTTGCTGTCCGCCGTGCGCTCCTGATCGGGCATGCCTCCGTTGCGCGCATACGCGAGTCGCTGGCCGTCGGGGGACCATGTCGGGAAGTATTCGTCAGCCGTCGTGTGAGTCAAACGGACGGGCTGGATCCCTCGGGGCGACTTCTCGCTCGGGACGAGATACAGGTCGTTGTTTCCGGACGAATCGGTGATATACGCGACAGCCCCGCCGTGGGAAGCGACGACCGGCGCTGCCTGATAGTTTGTCTCTACCCGCAGCAACAGCTCCGCCTGCGAGGTCGCGGCGGTCCATCGCCAGAGCGAGCCCGAGCCCAACGCGGCTTCGCCGCGCCTGGAAACGAAGACCAGGTCTCCGCCGTCGCCGATCCAGTCGCCGGCCATGTTGTTCTGATCGTTCGCGACCAGGTGTTCCGCGACGTCGCGTTCCATGTCGTGGGCCCACAGATCGAACGACCCGTTGCGCGCGGTCGTGAACAGGATTCGGGATCCATCCGGCGACCACCGGGGGCGCAAATCGAGGAACGGATCGGTCGTGATCCGGCGGGTTTCGCCGCTCTCCCGGTCCAGGACGTAGATATCGAAGTTCCCCTCGACATCAGCCGCATAGGCCACGCGCCGGCCGTCGGGCGACCAACTCGGTTGGGAGTGGTACCCCGGGCCGGTAGTCAACTGCTCGGCGACTCCCCCCCCCACGGGAACGTTCCAGATCCGCCCTTGATACGCGAAGGCGAGGGACCCGCCGTCGGGCGACCAGGCCGGGTACGTCGGCGACGCGGTCACCGGGGGTGGAAAGTAGCTCTCCATGTACATCTTCCCTGCACCGCCGAAGCCACTCTCGGGGTAGCCGCCCACGAAGGGACCCGGATACCTGGAGAGGTCCTGGGCCACCGCGGGGAAAGCGGCGGCCAGCAGGGATGTGAGGAGGCTCGTCCGTATCCACTCTCGATTCATTTCATTCTCCCTTGATGCGCATCCACATCGACCACCTCACTCGTGACTCATCGAGGCGGGACGGCGTCGACCTCTTGAGGAAAGACGAGATAAGAGGCCATTAGATTGATAAAGCTGGGGTGAGTATGTGGCGATTTCGCGGCTCCAGCAAGGAGAATACGGTCCGGGTCGAGGACGGTGCCTTGGGGATCAACCTGGTTGGGTCGAAGCCCCAGCGACTACATGGACCGCCCGATTCGATAGCCCAGCAATATCCCAGTCACACCGCCAGCGAAGGAGAACAGGAGGCCGGCGATGGAGAGCATTTCGCCGCCCCACAGTGAAGGTATGTATCCTCCAACTGTCGATCCGATCAACAAGCCGCCCCAAGTGAATTTCTTGCTCACGGTTAGTCCTCACCCTACGACCCGCACCGCGTTTCAATCAAGCGATTAGAAACATCGGCTGAACAATAGCCTTGGGCTTAGACTCTTAAGCGTAAGGCCCCGAGAAGGTCGGCACTGCCGTCAGGGAAACCTTCGCTTAGAAGCCCGTCCAAAACGGAGGTGTAGGTGCGGTCTATGACCGCACTCTCTTCGAACCGAGACGCCGGCGCCAACCTGGCTGCGGTTATTGTTTACGTGATGGCGCCGGTAGGATGACTAAACAGCCAGATGATAGTTTGGCTTTCAGATTCTCTGCTTTGGGACGTTTTTTGCTGTGGAGACCCCAAGGAGGACACATGAGGTTCACATTCGCTGAGACCGACAGAAGGCTGACGGGCGCTTTCGTTGTCATAGTCAGTCTGCTCCTGCCCTTCTCCGCGGGCGCTCAGACGCGGGCGGCCGGGCCATGGTGGCCGAACGCACAATGGGGCCCCGAGGATCAGGCTGGCGCCTCGAACCGGATCACCGAGCAAAAGGTAATGGAAGCGTTGCAGCTCGCGACGACCGGGAAGGTCTACGAACTCGGGCAGGTTTACGAACCGGGCATGCCGTTGTACGGCACGCGAAGCTACTCCATGGTGCTTCCCGCAAAGGGCCCTGCAAGCGCGGAGAACCGACTCGTGGCCAACGAGGAATTCCTGTCGACTCAGATCGGGCAGGTGGGCACACAGTTCGACGGACTGGGCCACATCGGCCAGGAAATCACGATGGACGACGGCAGAGTCGAGTACATCTTCTACAACGGCTTCACCGCACCAGAGATGGACACGCCGAGCGGACTACAAAGGCTGGGAATAGAGCACGTCAAGCCGATCATCACGCGCGGCGTCCTGATCGACATTGCGGGCTACAAGGGCGTGCCTCGCCTGCCCAACAGGTATGAAGTGACCGTCAACGACGTCCTCGGTGCGCTCGAACGTCAGGGTATGTCCGAGGCCGACGTGAGGCCCGGCGACGCCGTTCTCTTCCGGTACGGGTGGTCGTCGCTCTGGGATCAGCCGGAGGCGTACAACGTCGATCCGCCCGGTATCGGCTTGGGCGTCGCCCGGTGGGTCGCCGAGCGGCAGGCCACGATGATCGGCAGCGACTCCTGGTGCAGTGAGGTCGTGCCGAGTTCCGGGCAGGGGTTGGCCTTCCCGGTACATCAGGAGCTCATGATGAAGAACGGCATCTTCAACCTGGAGAACATGCAGTTTGATGAGCTCGTGGCCGACGGTGCCAACGAATTCCTATTCATCGTGACGCCCATCCGATTCAAAGGGGCTACGGGTTCGCCCGTGCGTCCGATCGCGATTCGCTGAACGCCCCTCGATCGACCGCGGAGGAAACTGGGTACATGTCGGGTTCCGGCCAACCTGCTCGATGGGACGCGCGATGCCGTATCCGTGCCTCGGCCCGAACTGCTCCAACGTCTTGAGCCCCATCAGATCCAGAGTGCCCTTAAGAGTGGGTGATCGAATCTCCGTCATGGGGTCTCCGACAGGTGAGATGTAAAGGGGGGGTACTCGGCTTCCTGTGGGATGTCACGATGAAGACGTGACAGTCGTCGGCGTTAACGTTCAGGCTCCCCTGCAGTGGGAAACTACTCGCGAAGTGTGGTAAGAAGTAACGGATGTCCGAACCTGGAGAAGCGAGCGGAGAAGCCCTTGGACGGCATCTCATTGCCGACATGACGGGGTTGCCCACGGCCCTCCTGCGTGATGGCGATCGGATCATGCGTGCACTGAAGGAGGCACTGGCGCAGGCAGGCTTTCACTCCATCAAGAGCGTGGAGCATCATTTCGTCGAGCGGGGCCAGGGATTTACGGGAATGTTCCTTCTGGCGGAATCCCATGCCGCCGTTCACACCTATCCCGAGCGGAAATATCTCGCGCTGGACATCTTCGCTTGCGGCAGCATCGATCCTTCCTGCGTCATGGACGCGCTGGTTGCAGAACTGGGTCCTGAAGCAGTCGACGTGCGGACTTTGACCCGCACGCCTCGCGTCAACACTCCCGCAGACAGGGATACCTAGTGGCCTGTAACAGAGATAGTGACAGCGTCGCCAATGGGCCTTGCGGGCCCTCTCCCTAGTCGTCGCAGATCGAAAAACATCGCCTGTTTCCGAGCTCCTCTGCGTGGCTGGCAAGGCCCATTGTCCCTTCGGGTTGCGGCGGAACAGCACCGTCTTCGTCGTCGCGCCTTCTCGCAATGAAGCAGCATTACCTCGGGCTGCGCTCCTAGAATCCGGCACCGTTGCGCTCGCAACGCCACTATCACTCTCTCTGTTACAGGCCACTAGCCCGGAAATGTTCGGGGTCGGGGGCCGGGGATTCGGCCCGCCGTCAGAAGGTCCACACGATCAGGACCGACGCACCGATGTAGCCGAACGCTTCGAGGAGGCCGGCACCGATGTTTGGATGTTCCTGCGTCTGCTCGTCGGCAAGCTTGACGCCGGGTGCCAGCAAGATGTCGGTGAACTTGTGGACGAGGAACAACATGATGAAGCCAAACGTCACGTCGACGGCAAACAGGACCAGGCTATCGGTCCAGCCGGTGAAATCGCCGCCGATTGCCACACTGATGATATTGCCGAGACCGATGAGAGCCCCTCCGAACGCCAGGCCCACCGCGGCATTGTCTCGCTCCAGTTCTTCAAAAAAATTGTACGGGGTCACCAACTCGTAGAGTCGTCCGGCGATTACCAGCACCACCTGGGCGAGCAGCCAGAAAGCCATCAGGACAAGCATGCCCGAACCCACTGCGCCGAGCGTGCTCGCGGCGGCGGAAGCTTCCCCGGTATCGCCCTGAGTGGCTCGGAGAATAATCAGGCCGTTGGCGATGTATACACCGGCCTCGACAAACCCGACGCCGATGTTCCGATCTTCGACAACCTCTTTGGTGTTGTTGAATGTCGGCAGAAGGATCTTCTCGCACATGAAGCTCGCCAGAAGCATGAGGATGATCGCGGAAAGACCGTAGATACCGATCATGACCACGTCGGTGCCGAGACCCTGTGATTCGCCCGAAATCGCGCCGCCGAAAGCGATCAGGATTCCAAAGTAATAGCCGACCGTGGAGATTGCGAGTGCCTGGTTGTCCCGCGTGAAGAGTTCCGCATTCAACTCCACACGCCGATAGAGACCGGAATAAGCGAGCTTCGCGATCCAGAGGAGAACAAACGCCTCGAGGATATAAAAGAGGGATTCGCCGATCAGGTAGAGATTATCTACCAGAGAAACCTGAGCCGGCGGCGCGGCAGGGGTCTGCGCAAATCCTGGCCCAGCGAATACTGGGACGACTAACAGAAGTACGACAGCGAGAAAGACCGGCTGCTTAACCATAATGAAACCCCTATCGCGTACGTCGGTCGCAGATCATTTTCCCAGACTGCGCCCTCCCGAGCTTGCCCGACTGCGGGCTCTGGACTGGAAACGAGCCTGTTTGGCCTGATACCTCTGAGAGAACGATGGGCGCGTTCTGGCCGTCGCGGTACCGTTCGCGCCGAAAGTGGGCCGACCTCCGGTCTGGGGGCCGTAATACGGCTGTCCGCGATTCCTCATGCCGACGTAGGTGCCGTGGTCCTGCCGGCTGATCCGGTGCCCACCCAGCGCGGCTCTCATGAACGCGTACTGCCCGTAAAAGATCCAGAAACCGCCGGGACCAAAGTACCCGTATTGGCTACGACCCACATTCTGATAGTAGGGAGGGTAGCTTTGGCCATAGCCGGTCAAGGTGCCATCCGCCGTCTTTGAAGCCACTACCATGCCGATGGATCGTTCATAGCGGCTCGCCAACCTGTCGGAGATCGAATAGGTGTCCACCCGTTCATCAAACTGGGCGGCTTCTCCCTCGTCGGGGTTCTCACCGATCGGCTCGGTGACCAGGAAACTGCTCTTGAGCGTCATGGAGTTCCGCAGAAATCCGTCGTCGACATCGTCCACGACGATCGAATACTCGGAATACTGTGCAAGCTCCCGTACCAACTCTGGAACGGGGTCACTGCTCGAGAGAAAGCCGCCGGCCAGCCAGAATCCCAGCACTATCACGACCACAACCGCCGCTACCTGGATTCCGCGTCGCTCGTTTGTCTGCCCGGACATTCCTAGACTCCTTCGATCATCTCTGTTCCCGGTAGTTCCTACGCGTTCCCGCTCGGCAGGATGTTGTTGAACTGATACTCTTCAACGTATTCGCCGGCGACCGACTTGAAATCCCTTTCTCCGTACTGCGTGACGAACAGCACATTTCTTCCTGAATCGTCACAGTAAGCCCAACTGATGAACTCCCTACCCGGGCCCCTGGCGTCTTCATGGAACAAACCCGCGCCGGTTTCCATCAGCCTATAGCTCCGCCCGTTGTGGGTCAAGTTTTGGGGCGGATCCTCATGTCGGCGGGTATGTTCCACGACGTCCTCGGAGATCTGACCGATGGAAATACTTTCTGTCAGCGTCCAGGTAACCTCCCCCTCACTATCAGCCCGCTCCAGGTAGACGACCTTGTCGGAGGTCTCGATCACCCATTCTTTGGTCTCGAAGCCGGAATAGTCGTAGGTGTTGTACCCGGTGACCTCCCATGTCTTCATATCGTAGTCGACCAGGTATCCGACCTTCATGGCGCCCAGCTCGAAGTCCACCAGCGGGTCGGATTCCGCTTCGTCTCGCCCCCGGCCCAACCATTTCTTCCATCCCATCGTTCATTCCCCCAAAGCCCGCATTTCTCACCAGTTGTCTGCTGCAGCGCCGGATCCATCCGTCATGACTGCGTTGCGCTTGGTCGGGCCCCTCAACGTACAGTAAAGTACGCCTCGGTCGCCCTCCCGGCGCGCGCCTTGTCCTGGCGGCGTCGACATCAAACCGGGCCACAAAGTGGCCCGGCGGGCTTCGCGACGACAACCGGTGAGAAATGCGGGCTAGAGCATATCGGACTACCATCGAGCGAAATCTTCGCGATAATACCCCGCGAGAGTCGGCCGTTCCAAGGTATTGGGCTCGACTTCGATCCGGGCCATGTCCGCATCAAAATCGAGCCTGGACAAGAACAGCTCCTTGTTCAGGTAACGGAGCCCGGGTATGAACTCAATGCTACGGGGATCGATCGGCTCCTCTGACCCGAGATGAAAGCCCCACTCGCCGAAGGAAGGTACGTAGGCGTGAAAAGAGAGCACCTCGAAATCCGCTTCTTCCATCGATTCGCCGATACACCAGTAGGCCCGGCGCGCGTAGTAGGGGCTCGTCGCCTGGGTAAGCACCACTCCTCCGGGAGCCAGATGCCGTCGAATCAGCCGGTACGCTTCGACCGAGAACAGTTTTGAGATCGCCTCTTCTCGCGGATCCGGCAGGTCGATTATCACGACCGAATAGGGTTCGTGTTCCCTCTGCAGAAAAGTAAAGCCGTCCTCGTTAGTCACCCGCACCTGCGGGTGGCTCAGGGCGTTCCGGTTCAGGTCCGTAAAATAAAGATTACGCCTGGCCAGGGTCGTCATCGTCGGATCGAGGTCCACGAGCTCGATCTCTTCCACATCGGAATACCGGAGTATCTCACGAACAGCAAGACCGTCACCGCCGCCGATGACGAGAACTCGCGCTCGGTTCCGCGACAACGCCATTGCGGGGTGGACCAGCGCTTCGTGATACCGGTATTCGTCGACCGAGGAGAACTGCAGACGCCCGTTCAAAAAGAGTCGTGTCTCGTCCTTCCAACGCGTAACTACGATCTGCTGATACTCGGTCTGCCTGCTGAAAACCACCTGGCCTTCGTAGAGGGAATCTTCCCACCGCTCCATCAAGGGATCGGCTTGAATGGCGAACACGACCAATACACCGGAAACCAGGACGCCCTGAAGGAAGAGTCTTTCCCGGTCCCTGGCCGATAGCTGGGACCACACCGCCAGAAGAATGGCCGAACCGGCAAGAACGTTGAGGGCGCCGGCGACGAGTGATGTATAAAACGCTCCAAGAACCGGCAAACAGAAAAACGGGAAGAGAACAGCCGCGACTAAAGCACCGACGTAATCGAGGGAAAGCACATTCGACAGGATCGTCCTTAACGATCCGTGTCTTCTCAGGATCCGTGTCAGGAGGGGGATTTCCAGCCCGATCAAAGTGCCGATGATCAGGATGATGACGAGCATCAGGTACTGGTAGACGTCGGTGTAGGCGTAGGCGAGGTACAGCGCGGGGACTGTCAAACCACCGAACAACCCGAGCCAGATTTCCAGTGCCACCAGCCGCCGGATCAATCTGCCATGAACGCCCCGCGACACCCACGAACCCAGGCCCATCGCGAAAAGAAAGAAGCCGATCGTCAGGGAGTATTGCTCGACGCTGTTCCCCAGGAAATACGAGGAGATACTTCCGACCAGCAGCTCGTAGACGATTCCGCACGCAGCTGCAACAAAAACCGATGCGAGTATCAGGAACAAGCCCAGCCTCGAGATCCTTACCTCGTCGGGCCCGATCTCCCTGCTCTCTACGTCGTCGGACGCGAGATCGTCGTCACGTGCATTACTGAAGCTCATTGGACTGTGGCCGTCTCTCCGGACAGACCATTGATTGATGTTTCGAACGTCCTGCCAAGGCGCTCCAGGACCTGTTCGGCCGCCCGGATGCCTGAAAAACACGCTTCTTCGAACAGCGGCAGCCCAGTCGTGTCACAGGAGGCGAAATAAACGTTCCCGAAAGGCTCGCTCCGAACGGCGCTTTCGCGTCCCCATATGAGGCCCGGGCTCGGTCGGATCATGGCGTGACCCCACCGATAGACGTCGATTCGACTGACGTTACGCTCCAGGTCCGGATGGGCCACAAGCAGATCCTGCATGATCACGTTCACCCAGTAAGCATGTTCTTCTTCCAGGAGCTTCTGGCGAGCGAGGTCGAGCTCCTCGACGAACGGGAGATAGTAAACCAGGACCGATGGATTGTCCTTGTAGACCTTTCGGGTTTGATGATCAGCGACAATGTAGCCCAGGGATCGGCTGCCGTAGAGTACGTTGTCCCACGCGATCGAGACTTCCGCGTTCTTGGGCAGCTCGCTCACGTGGACACTGGCGGTCAGCCAGGGGCTGTAGTCGCAGGATTCGATCGCTTCGACCTGAGGCCCGGGCAATCCATCGACCAGGAAAGGCGCCGTATGGAGCTTAGAGGCATAGATCACGGTGCGGGCCGAAAGACTGCGATAGGTCTCACTGGGGGTGTCGAAGTAACCGACCCGAACGCCGGGATCATCGTTGTCGATCCGGAGCACGGCGCATCCCAGCCGGCACTGCGAATCCGCCAGGTCTTTAGACAAGCGTTGGACGAGAAACCCGTTCCCCGCGGGCCATGTCAAGGTGTCGGAAGGGTACTCGTTCTGCAGCCGCCGGTCGTAGTATCGGCAGGCGAAATAGTGAATGCCGGCCCAGGCCGACACGGTCGCCATCGTGCCTCCGTAATCGTCCCTGCAAGCGTAATTGATCATCCAATCCAACCGCGGCGAATCCAATCCTTTGGAGCGGACGTAAGTTTCCATCGAAATGTCGTCGAGTTGACGAACCCGGGAGTCGGTGGTGCTGTAGCTGAGAGGGAGGACGAATGCGCGCCGGCCGTCGTAGCCGCGGTAAAGCGTCCAGGCCAGCATGTCGTCCTCGAAGGCAAGGATGGCTTCCCTTTCCTCGGTTGAGGCCCCGCTCAGCAGATCCCATTCGATCCACCTTCCGTCCATGAAGAGACGCTCCGCGGGCCATCGCAGGATATGCTGTTCGGGAATCCTCGGCCGTCCGTCCTCGTCGTAGCCTTCGATTATTCCGAGGTCGGACAGGACTTCTTTGACGCAATCCGCTTCCGCGGGCGGAACATTGATGTAGTGTGCCGCCCAGGGGAATTCGGTGCCCTCTGCGCGCCCGGAGGCGGCGGTGCCTCCAAGCCAGGGCTCCAGTTCGAGCAGGATGAAGTCGTCCAGTCCGGCCTTCTTCAGCTTCCACGCGGCGCACAGCCCCGAAACGCCTCCTCCAACGATGGCGACGTCGTAGGTGTGAGCTTCAGGGTCGGAAAACTGATCGCGGGCACGAGGTTCGCGAAGAAGATGCCCCACCTGCTGGTTTCCGCCCACGATTCTCCCCGGGACGTCGAAGGTCCTGGGAAGCGAAGTGCCTGAATTCCAGCACGAAGGGACGACCGCCAGAAGGCCGCTGGTCGCGGAGAGGCGAAGGAACTCCCGGCGTGTGAAGGACGACATTCCTGGATGATATCCCGCCTGTTTGAATCTTGCTTCAAACAATTCCCGAAGCCACTTCACAGGGCTGCGTTCTGGGAGCAAAATACTTCGGTATGCGCTCTCGCTGGATTGCATCGGCCTGTTTCGACCTCGGGCTCATCATCGGGCCGCCGGTCGCCGCCGTGGTTCTGGTGCTGGCTCTGCCGGCCATGCGGTCCCAGGAAACTCCGGTCTGGGGCTGGGTGCTGTTCGTTGTCTTCATAGACGTGGCGCATGTCTACGCATCGCTGTATCGGACCTATTTTCAGCCTGACGAATTCGCCCGCAGGAGACTCTTCTACCTGGCGACACCTCTGGCGTGCTTTCTGGGAGGCGTCGCGCTCTACAGCCTCGGCGACCAGGTGTTCTGGAGGGTGCTTGCCTACGTCGCCGTCTTTCATTTCGTCCGTCAGCAGTATGGCTTCATGATGGTTTACCGCCACCGCGCGGGTGAGCACTCCCGGAGCGAAGCGCTGGTGGACAAGTGCGCTATCTACGCGACCATGGTCTACCCCCTGGTGTTTTGGCACCGGGATCCGTCATCGCGAAACTTTCAGTGGTTCGTCGAAGGGGATTTCATCCAGCTGCCAGATTGGATCGCAACCTGGGCCGTGGTGTTCTATACGGCATCACTGCTTTTCTTCGCGGCCCGCCAGGTACAGGTTTTCGCCCTCAGGGGCACCGTCAACTGGGGCAAGATCGGCATCGTGGGCTCCACCGCGGCTGTCTGGTATGTGGGTATCGCTTTCCTGAATTCCGATTTTGCGTTCACCGTGACGAACGTTGTCGCGCACGGAGTCCCGTACATGGCCCTGGTGTGGCTCTACGGTCGCCGTCGCTGGGCCGGCAACCCTTCCTGGCGTGGGACGATTCATCGTCCGGTAGGCGTCGGTTTGTTCGTCGGCCTCCTGCTCGCGCTCGCCTACGCGGAGGAGGGCCTGTGGGAGCTCTTCGTCTGGCAGGAGCACGCCGAAGTTTTCCTGGGAATGGCCTTGAATTTCGAAGTGCCTTCCATGGCTCTGACCATACTCGTGCCCCTGCTCACCGTTCCGCAGGCGACACACTACATCCTCGACGCCAAGATCTGGAAGTTTGACGGTTCGAATCCGAACCTCCGTTACTATCTTTTCCTCGAGGGCGAGGCGCCCAAGCAGCCCGTGGCAGAACTCTGCAGGGTCGCACGCAGGGGTCTTCGGGTTGCAGGCGCGAAGCGAGGAGCGGAGCGATGATCATTCATCGTGACCGACGAGCGACGAAGCCTGCGGCCCGACCCCCCCTGCGCCCTTCGGGTTACGGCGAAACGGGGCCGTCTCCGTTGTCGCCGACTCCTCCCAATGAATGAGCATTGTTTCGTCCTCGCCTCCTAGAATCCGGCCCCGTTTGGCCGTAACGCGGCCCTGTAGAGTTCTGCCACGGGCTGCTAGGCGGGCTCGGAGTCGGCGGCCGGGAGTCGATAGGCGAGCCAAACTCGCCGGGCGAGATTCGGTCGGGAGTCTTCCGGGCGACAACGGTGTCGATCAGCTGATCTGGGTACACTAACCTTGCTGGTGCCCGGCGAATCCGCTCTCAGTCTGAGAAGGCTGGTAGCTCAGATGCCCATTTTCTTCTTGAGCTCCGCCAGCGAGTCGCTGGTCTCGGTCGAGCCGGGCGCTGCAAGGGTTCTGTCTATCTCCTCGTCCAGGGTTACGCTCGCGTCCGTCATTTCCCCGTAGGCTTCGGCAAGCGACTCCTCCTCCATGACTTTGTCCTTCATCTTTTCCAGCATCGCGATCGTACCGGTGGAGTCGGCGTTCGACATCTGCTGGTTGATTTTCCGCATCGAACTGGCGGTCCTGGCGCGTGCTCTCAAGGTGACCAGTTCGGTCTCGTAGCGGCTGATCGTTTCCTTCAGCGTCTGTACCTTTGCCTGAAGCTGATCCCCCATGCCTTTCTGCTGCTCGTGATCCTTCTTCAACGTGCCTGCGCGTTGAAGAGCCTCTTCCTTCTTGTGCAAAGCCTCGGTCGCCAGACGTTCCGCTTCAGCTTCCTGCAGATCCCCGCTTTTCATTTTCTGGAGAAGAAGCATCGCTTTTCTCTCGTAATCTTTCCCGAGTTTTTTCTGGTCGTCCGAGTCTTTCTTGAGACGAATCGCGATCGCTTTGACCTGCGCCAGACTCTGCATGGCACCCTGCAGGTCTTTCTTCAGGTCGCGAATTCCCTGCTCGGTCAGCTTGATCGGGTCCTCGAGCTTATCCACCACAGAATGGGCCTGGGACTGCACGTTCTTGAAAATTCTTTGAAAAAAACTCATTTGTCAGCTCCCCTCCAGCTATCGGTGACTGAATTCCACCAACTCTGCGCCGTTTTCGGCCAGGGCAAGCTCCAGCGCCCGAATGGAGCCTTCCAATTCGTTACGATCCAGGTTTTCCAGTTGCAAAGTGTCGCGGAAAAGTACCCGGCGACCTTCCTCGTCGTCGAGGACAAACGCTCCATGGACCATCGTTCGGTTCATCTGAAGGAGGCGTTTGAAGAAATCTCCAGCATCATTGGGGACATCCATGATGAGCTGTTCGAGGATGACGATCGGTGGCTCGCAGTCAATGATGAGGTTTCGAATTCCATTCTCCTCATCCTCCACGACGACCAATTCCTCGGCCTCATCCTCGCTGACGATCTTCAGATCGATATCGAGCAGATAGCCCTTGACCAGATCTAGGTTCTCGGACATGTTTACTTCTCCTGTCTGTTTGTCTCGCTCTCCAGCCGCTTCCGCAGCTGTTCGTAGGCACCGTTCAACCGTTGCGCCAGTTCATCAGCGATTTTTCGTTTCTCGGGATCCTTCGAATGCAGATCCGGGTGATACTTCCGCAACTGCCGTTTCCATGCCTTCCGAACGGTGGCAAGGTCGGAACCATAGGGCACCTCCAGGTTGGAATACAGCTCGGCCAGCTCTGGATCGACGCCACTGGCGGCAGCGGCCTGTCGGCCACCGCGGGCCGACCCGCGGGCCCGAGCTTGACTCTGGCGCCCACGCGCCCGTTCGACGCGAACCCGTCCGCTCGAGTCAGCGCGGATCTGGGCTCGAATGAGGCGGATCACGCGTGTCACCAGGTCCAACGGTTCAGCTCCTTAGAAAACAGGTTCTCCACGACGACCTTCGGTACTGAATAGAATGATAACTCAAGATTCGACAGCGATCCCATTCGTCCGAGTCTCTCTACGATTATCGCTTGTGTATTCGGCAACTCGTTGACCTCAACCCCCTCCTCTCTTAATATTTACGCGAGTTTCCCAGAACCTGGCGAACGAACGCCTCTTGGCGGTATTGGCAAGCGCGGCGTCCGTCAGGGAAGGAATGACTCGATAACCATGCTCAGGCTGCTCATGGAATTCTTCCGGCGCTTCAGGCCGGAGAGACACGGCGAAATCCTTCGGGTAATCCTCTTGTTTTTCGCCCTGATCGTCCTGGGAGCGGTTGGTTTCAAGCATTTTGAGAGTGCCGTCAAACCCGAACTGTCTTGGGGCGATGCCATTTGGTGGTCGATCGTTACGATGACCACTGTGGGGTACGGTGACTATTTTCCCACCACCGCCTACGGTCGCTACCTGGTGGCCATGCCAGTGATGCTTGTCGGCATCGGCATCCTTGGCTACCTACTGTCGGTGATGGCAACTGCGTTGATTGAGTCGCGGTCAAAGGAGTTGAAAGGCATGACAGACCTCCGCGTCGAATCCCATGTACTCGTGGTCCATTTTCAGAGCCACGGCCGGAACCTGGAGATTGTCAAGGAACTGCGAGAGGACTCTAAAACGAAGGACCTTGCAATAGTGCTGGTCGACGAGCACCTCGACGAGCTGCCGGTCGAATTTCGGCAACTGGGTGTCCGTTTTGTGAGAGGCAACCCATCGAAGGAAAGCGTCCTGCGGCGCGCATGCGTGGACAAGGCACGTTATGCCATCGTCCTTGCCTCCGAGGTCAACAACGTGCGCGCCGATGACCATACGCTAGCCGCTGCGCTCACCATCGAATCGATCCATTCCAATGTCTTCACGGTCGCCGAATGTGTCGATCCTGAGCGTGTAGAGCTGATGCGCCGATCGGGATGTAACAGCGTGGTCTGCGTGGCCGGTCTTGCATCTTCCTTCCTGGTTCAGGAGGTTTCCGATCCTGGCACGCAGGCGGTCGTCAACGAACTGATGTCAAACAGATTTGGTCAACACGTCTACATCGCACCTGTCGAACAAATGCAAACCTGGGACTTTTCCGAGCTGCAGGCACATCTTTCACGACAAGGGTACCTTGTATTAGGGGTACAACGCGGCGACGAGGCACGGCTCAACCCAGGTAACGCTTACAAGATCGAAGCGAGCGATCACGTTATCTGCATGGGGCCAGGCAGACCCGCGCCGGTTCGGATCTCAGCCTAAGATCGGTGACTGCGCCTTAGAATGTTTCCAGAACGCGGATAGGCCTAAGACCAGAACGCCCACTGAGATCCCTCCGCACACGAAACCCCAGAACCAATACGGCAAGATTAGTAGGTCTGCGAGCTGCGCAACGTCTGAAGGCATCGCTCCGGCGCTGGTCATCGCGATCTCGGTGAACAGATAGTCCGCGCGCGCGAAAACGCTGAGTGCCATTTGTACCGCTAGGAGCGCGGCAGTAAACTGAGCGAGTCCGGTACCAAAGCGCATACCCACATACAGCAGGCTTCCGCCCACTGCCCCGACGAAGACAAGGCCAAAGACGTTGCGAATGAGCAAGACGCAGGCAGCAAGCATTAACGTTCCGAATACCATGAGTGCGATCTGTGCAAGGCGTGCGCGGGCCGACAACCAAAACAGCAAGGCCCCCGCCACTGCTGGCCCCGTGAGCCCGCCCGCCGCTGTGGCTGCTCGGCTTAATCGGCCGGCACGGCCACCTATGATGGCCACCCCAGACCCGTCAGCGTAGAGGCTGAAAGAGTTGAACTCGAGGCCGACCAACATCGCAGTCAGTCCGTGGCCCAATTCGTGGGCAAGAGTTGATAAAAGAAGGATCGGATAACCAACAATTCCACCATAGGGGAGGAAGGGCACCAAGACGCAGACGGCTGTTGCTCCGGCTAACGCAGTTCTCGCACGCGCTCCTTCTGCGTCTCGAAGGTGTACATGGTCTCGCAACATGGTGGGAGGCTCGCGAATCTCCTAGGATTTCGTGGCTACCGAGTCGAGTGCAGAAATGCAGACTCGTAATGGTCAATCAAGTGACTTGATGCAGCTAAGTCTTCCATAGCTGTCAGACGCTTTATAGTCAGCGGATGGCGTCAAAAGATCTCAACGGTCGTAGCACCTCGCGCATAAAAGGGTACCGTCACCAAGTTTGGGGAAACCGGCTAAATAGTATGACAGGAAGGGTTTGGGGTCAACGAAGTCGCCGGTTTGACAGGGTCAGGGAGTGATGCTCACCCGGTGGTGGATCGCGGCGGTGAGTCAGTTCCGTAGTTCGTGGCTCAGAGCCCGGATCACAAAAAGATCTACCCGCACGTCGTGTTGCAGTTCGAGGTCGAGAACGTCGCCGGTGGTGAGTTGTACGATTCGAGGAACCAAACGGTTGACTGTCCACGCCAGGCGCCGCAGTCGCGTTTCCACTCTTTCTGCAGGAAGCGGGCCAACCTCGATCTCAGGCGCATCCGAACCGCTGTCGATGAACTTCAACAACTTCTCGGTCGCCTTCTCCAGGTCCTTCGACAGGCGCTCCAGCTCTTGCTTCGCCCAACGCTCTGACATGGGAGCGAAACGGAGCGCATGGAGCTCGGCGGCCTGCCGGTGGAACTTTTCGACATCTTTCTGGAATCCGTCCAGCCGCAGTGCCCGGTAGTAGTTTTCGCGGGCCTCGGCGCGTGCCCGACCTTCGGGGGAGACGCTTTCAAGCCAGAGCTTCAGGTCACGATCGCGTTCCTCGCGAAGTCTCCGTTCCCGTTCTGCCACTGCGCGCTCCGCCTCCCGCCGCCGTGCTTCCTCCCTCTCCTCCATCGCTTCTGCTTCGGCGCGCTCCTTTTCCGTCCGCTGAGTTTGCTGGGCAAAGGAGGCCGGGGCACTCAAGAAAAACAACGCGACGAGTATCGATGAAATAACGGCGGTCTTCATGGCGGGACGCCTCAACCCTATGCTGCGGCAGTATTGGCCAATCATCAAGAAAAAAGGGAGCAGGATAAAGCCGATACTCGTGTCCTCAAACGCGTAAAGGTTGCTCGCCGGTGATCGGATCACGGATTGATGTTACGTGGCGGTCAAGGAAGGGCTGAGGAGGAATGGAGATGGGGACCTCTACCTGCGCCCTGAGGAACGCAATTCCAGCAAGGGTGTCGGTGGCCAGGTCCTCGAAGCTTGCGGTGTGCCAGTTTCCTTCAGACTGTTCAGAGCCCCGCTTGTCGGGAAGGAGAACCGCTATCCCGCCCTGCTGCAGGTGTTGAGTCAACGTCAGATACCAGGCGCTGTCTCTTTGGCTCGTTCCGGATCCGTGAATGATGACGGCGGCCGGGAACGGGCCATCACCGTCGGGCAGAAACAGCATGCCGGAAAGATCGAGATCCTGCTCGGCGTTCCAGAATCGAACTTCCCGGAAGGTCGTATCGGCCAGCCGGACGCCCTCGAACCTTCGGGACTCCGAGCCGGTGAATGGAGCGATCAGAATGGGAACGACGAGCAGACCCGCAAGGACTACCAGGGTGCCGTATGCCGCGTATCTCTTCATGGCGTGAATCGCCATCGCAACTTCCGGCGCGCCACGGAAAAGCTTAGAGGACGACTCAGAGCTGACTGACCACGGAGTCTGTCCGCTAGTTGTTCGGAGCGGCACCCAGAGTCGATTTGAAGAACGATGCCGCCCGGCTCATGACGTCCTCATGCCACTGCTCGAGATTCCAGAAGGCATGGGGCGCATCGGGTATCGGTACCAGCCCGACGGAGGCCCCACGCTCCCTGTACTCTTCCGCCAGGCGCACCGATTGCCGATAAGGCACGGTCCGGTCGGTCCGGCTGTGGATCAGCAGGATCGGTGGCGAACCACCATGGACATGGGTGATGGGCGATGCCAGCCTCCAGAGCTGCTCATCAAACGGGCCGCCCATGAATGCCGAAATCTGACGACCTCCCGGGCCCGAGCCAAAATCCGCCGGAACAGCCATCGCGACAACTGCCTGCACCTCACTTGAAGCGTCCGGATTCCCGCCCTCGCCCTCCAGCTCGGAGATTGGGTAGCTCGTGCCGGCAAGAGCCGCCAGATGGGCGCCGGCAGAGCCACCGATCGCTCCGATCCGATCCACATCGATCGCGTACTGCCCCCCGTTGGCCCTCATCCACCGTATCGCTGCCTTGACATCGTGAATCGCGGCTGGAAACTTCGCCTCGCCGGAGGCACGGTATTCGATGGAGGCGGCAGCCAATCCTTCTTTGGCCAGGAAACCGGCGATGTGGGCAAAGCCCTCCTTGTCGCCCGAACGCCAGCCACCTCCCCGGATGACGATCACACCCGGTGTCGGATCAACCAGGCCTTTCGGCAGGTACAGATCCAACTTCAATTGCCGATCTCCGTAGTTGGCGTAGGTCAGGTCGCGTACCACACGAACGGAGTCGGATAAGGTGAACTGGTAGCGCTCGGGACGTGTCTGACGGTCTTGCCGAGCGTCGCCTCTCAGAGGAAGCAGCATCGTTATAACCAGGATGCTGGCGAGCGAAACAAGAGCATGCGTGCGATGTGTCGGCATCGAATCAACTCCGGTGTCAGAACAACGTCATAGAATCACCACAGTGGCTCATACAGTCATCTTCTGTCTCATCGACGAGGCTCGGAGGAATCGCTAACGGGTTTCATCAGGCCGTGTCTATTCAGAAAGTCCTGAATCGTCGACAACGCATCGAGGTATCGGTCCCTCGAGAAGCCGCCATGCTCGCCGCCGGGAATCGTCAGCAGTTCGTTCGATACACCGGCCTTCTCTAATTCTTCATGAAGCCGCACGGCATGGCTGTATGGCACAATGGGATCCGCATCACCGTGAATCGTGAGAATGGGTGGCAGCCCCCCGCGGGCATAGTTCAACGGCGACACTCGCTCTCCAATCTCTTTCCGATTTGGCATGCTGCCCATCCATTCAACCGCGTAGCTCTTAACGTTCGACCCTTCGAGGAGGTCCGGAACGTCGGTAATACCGAACCAATTAATAATGGCCGCTACCTTGAGCTCCTCCATACCCGGGCACTGTCGATCCAGGCCAGCCGAGGCCGGCAGCATGCCGGTCGTCAGAGCCAGGTGGCCTCCGGCAGAATGACCACTGGTGACCAACCGATCGACATCAAACTGGTATTCTTCCGCATTCCGAATGACCCACCTCAAGGCGCACAAACAGTCCTCGACCGCCGCCGGAGCCAGAGACACCGGTCCGAGGCGATACTCCACGTTGACCACGCTCCTCATAGGAATCCAGGCAACTGAATGTGCGGACGTTGAAATTCGGTACTTGGTCACCAGACGACGGAACGTATACCACGGCGCGAACTCCATGACTTGTGCGAAGACCAGCTTGCCAGCGTGCATCGGTGAGAAAAGGAAGGAAGGTCAGAGCACTGGCTTCTTTGCTGCCCCGGACCCAGCCGCCGCCATGGATGTAGATCAGTGTGGAGGTTGGGTTCCGACACGTCCCGCGGAAGGTAGACATCGAGCTTCGCGTCCCAATTATCCGCCCTGAGGTACGTAATGTTGGGAACGATCCGGTATTCCCGTGCCAGATCAACCGCCGATATGGCGGCGTCGGAAAGCTGAGCCAGAGCCGTCGGGGCCAGCGAAAACGCGCCGATCGTCACGACGAGCAGAGCTACCGCTTTATTCTTGAACATAGTGTTCTCCTATTTGTCGATCAGCACCTGCGCCTCGTGCTGAAGGCGTTCTGCGGGAAACTGGCCAAATGGGACGGGAGGAAGGGGTTGGCGTCAATCAATCGGGCCACAAGAGGGCAACAAACGAGCGACCTGACGGGCAAAGCCTCTGAGCTTTCCACTCCTGCGGGAAACTAGTTGCGGTTTGAAGCGTCTTCTTTCGATGCGTCGAAAACACTCGTGCGCCAGGACTCGTGATCGGGCACACGGCCGCGGCAGATCGATTCGAGCCTTTCCCAGATGTCTGCCGTCAATCTTCCGATCCGGCCGTCACCAATCAATATGCCGTCAACCTCGGTAACCGGACGAATCTCCGCCATGGAACCCGCGAAGAAGATCTCCTCGGACACATAGAGCTCGGTGCGGTCGACCGCGCGTTCGGCAACCTGCCTGCCCATGTTCCCCTGAGCGATCTCGATCACCGTCTCCCGCGTTATACTCTCGAGTATCCCTTCCGTGACTGCCGGAGTCCCGATGTTTCCATCGCGGACGAAGAAAATGGATTCACCGGCACCCTCTGAAACCTTACCGCCAGGGGTCAGGAAAATGACCTTGTCATAGCCTCCTGCCTGCACCTCCATCGAGCCGAGGCGTGAGTTCTGGTAATTGGACCCGCACTTGACCCGTGCCGGGATCGACTCGTCAGAAATCCGCCGGAATGAGCTCACACCGGCCCGCACGACCTTCTCCTCCAGGCTCTTTGATGGGTTTGGCAATGCTGCGCACATCAAGGATACGGGGCCGGTACTGTCATACAGGCCCTGGCCCAGCAACAATGCACTGAGTCGGACGTGGATGTCCTCTCTCAGTTCGTTGGCGCGAATGGTTTCGAGGACGACCTCCTTCAGGTACGACTCCTCGAAATCCTGATCGAACCGCATCAGCTTCATCGAGTTGCGAAGGCGGCGGAGGTGTTCGTCCAGGCGGAACACGAAGAGGTCGTCGTGCTCGGCGTTCCAGTAGGCCCGTATCCCCTCGAAGACTGAAGTACCGTACTTCGCCGCGGGACTCAAGAAATGAACGGTCGCTTTTTCGGACGGAACGATCTCCCCATCGACACTCATGTATCGCGGGCTGGACATGTTCTGGAGCCTCACTTTGAACGGCGTTGGATGGTCGCCTCGTCGTCAACGCTTGCGTCGCTGGCAATAACCACACCGTAATCCTCATCGGCCGCAGCGCGGGACACCAGCCCCAGGGCAACGTCGTTGGCCACCTTCCGGGGATCGCGTTCGAACGGGTCCCCAAAGCCACCTCCACCAGGTAGCTCGAGCCGCAGTCGGTCTCCCCTCGGGATCGTCTGGTTGCCCTTGCTGTGGCGGATCTCGCCGGACTGCAGGCCGGCGAACCCCGGCTTTCCGGGCCTGCCACCGGCGCGGCCGCATGCGGGATGATCGATACGGTCAAACATCGCCTGGAAACTCATCGGTGCATCGACGGCCGAACCGATCTCGACCAGCTGGCCGACTCCGCCGCGGTACTGACCGGCTCCCCCGGAATCGGTACGAAGTTCCTTGCGCCAGAAGATGACGGGCGCCACCGCCTCCGCCGACTCGACGGGAATGTTCTTGATACCGGCAGGAAACGCAGTCGCGTTGAGTCCGTCTTTCTTAGCTCGAGCGCCCATACCGCCGCTCTGAAAATAGAACATCTCCCATGCCCGATGGATTCCGTCAAACCAGCTCTCACCGCGCAGATAAGGATTCCACATCATACCCGACTCGGCGAGGACGCTCTCGGGCGCCGCTTTGTAGAGACATCCCATCACCGTGTCGGGCAGGGCATGTCCGATGATGTGCCTGGCACTGACGGGGGCGGGCCAGCGGGGATTGAGTATCGATCCCTCGGGCGCCCCGACGGTAAACGGTTCGAGCGAACCGTGGTTGTTCGGAATGTCAGGGGCAACGACACATTTGAGCCCGAAGCACGTGTACGCCAGCGTATAGTTCAGGACCACGTTGATCCCATGTGGGCTCTGGGGGGAAGAGCCCTCGAAATCGACATGGATGGCGTTTTCCGATACCGTCATGGTCGCGTCGAGTTCGACGGGGCTGTCGTAACCGTCGATTGTCAGCCGGTTGTGGTAGACACCCTCCGGGATCCCGCGTAACGCCGCGATAGTCGCGTCCCGCGAATTCTCTATGATGTGCTCGGCCAGTTCGTCGAGCGTCTCGATGTCAAACTCTGCCATCATCCTGTTCAAGCACCGCGCGCATTCTTCGCCGGCAGCAGTCGTCGCAACCAGATCGCCCTCGACCTGAAGTGGCTCGCGGCTGTTGGCGAGCAGGATTTGCACCAGGGTTTCGTTGAGAACCCCTTCCCGCATGAGGTGCATGTGCGGAATCTAAAGCCCCTCCTCGTAAACCTGTCTGGCGTCGGTCCCCATGCCGCGCCCGCCGATGTCCGTCAAATGCACGGTGGCGGCGAACAGCCCAACAAGGCGACCCATACGGAAGGCGGGAGTCACGAGTGTGACATCGTTGAGATGGCCGGAAGCCTTCCACGGATGGTTCGTGATGTAACTGTCCCCCTCTTTCATCGAATCCGGAGGAAAGAATTCAAAGAAGTGCCGCACCGCCCGTGCCATCGTGTTGACGTGTCCCGGTGTTCCGGTGACCGCCTGGGCGAGCATCCGTCCTTTCGTGTCGAATACACCCGCCGAAAGATCGCCTCCTTCCCGGACGGGGGTGCTGAAGGCGGCGAAGACGAGCGTGTTGGCCTGCTCTTCCACGACAGCGATCAGCCGGTTCCACATGATCTGAAGGTTGATGAGTGCCGGCCGACTGTCTTCCTCCTTCTCTTGACTCGCCGGTGCGCCTTGCTTCAGGCGGTTGCACTCGATGTAGCCGTACCGGTCGACCCGCGCGTCGAATCCGGAACTGACGACGGTCGAAGTCTCGCTCTCCATGATGATCGCGGGTCCTTGAATCTCGGCGCCGGGCTTCAAATCGGTGCGCTGATAGACGGGAACCTGGACGAACCGGGAGCGACCGGCGTCGAATACCTGGCGTCTGGCCACGGGCTTCGGACTATAGGGAACCGGATCGGTCCCGACGGCCTCGAGCGGCCCATCTATCGTGCGGACCCTGACGATCCATGTCAGAATTTCAACATCTGCTCCGCTCAAGATGCGTCCGTAGACGCGCTGGTACTCTCGCTCGAAGGTCTCTCTCAGGAAATCCCCATCCCTGTTGGTGAACACTCGGACCGGCATCTCGACCGCAATCTCATGGCCCTGGCCGAAATACCGCATGTACGCGATGCGTTTCTCCTCGAGCAACTGGCTGGAAGCGGCAGCCTCCACTACACGCGCCGCTTCGTCGCTCATCTCCGTCAACACCGCGTTCGTCGCTTCCAGGTCGATCGAACTCAGCAGCCCGTGATGGCTTCGGATGATTTCATAGGCAACCGGCGCCTGGAGGAAGCCTACGGCCGAACCGACACCGGCACTGGTGGGAATCAGGACGCGATCGATGCCGATCTTTTCGGCGACCCGTGTGGCATGGAGGGGTCCACCGCCGCCGAACGCCACCAGCGTTCGCGTCGACGCTTCCTTGCCGCTTTCGACCGCATGGACTCGGGCGGCGCTCGCCATGGTTTCGTCGACGATCTCGCTCACCCCCAGAGCCGCCAACTCCACTGCCAGATCCAGGCGACTGCCAATCTCTTCCTGCAGCGCGTGTCGCGCGGCTTCGGTGTCGAGGGGGATGCGGCCTCCTGAAAAATTATCGGGATCGATTCGGCCGAGAACAACGTTGGCATCCGTGACGGTGGGTTCGAATCCACCGCGGTCATAACAAGCCGGGCCTGGCACGGAACCGGCGCTCCGGGGACCGACCGCAATTCGCTTCAGCGGATCGACCCGCGCGATTGAGCCACCGCCCGCCCCGATTTCGACCATTTCGATGACCGGAATGCGCAGCGGCAGTCCGCTCCCCTTCTTGAAGCGGTAGACGCGGCCGACCTCAAAACTCCGCGCCGTCTGGGGCCGTCCGTTGTCGATCAGACATATCTTGGCCGTCGTGCCACCCATATCGAACGAGACAACTTCGTCGAGGCCACATTGAGCAGCGATCAAACTAGAGAAGATCGCACCGCCGGCCGGGCCCGACTCCACAAGCCGAACGGGAAAACGCCGGCTGGTTTCGACCGTTGCCAATCCTCCGCCGGAAAGCATCATGAGCAGTGGGCAGGAAAACCGCCGTTTCCGGAGGTTTCGTTCAAGCCCGACCAGATAGCGGGCCATCGCGGGCTGGATGTAGGCGTTGGCGCAAGCGGTGGAGATGCGCTCGTACTCCCTCATCTCAGGCGCCACTTCCGACGACAGCGTGACGGCAAGATCGGGCAGGAGCGCTTTGAGAATCGCTCCAGCTCGACGCTCGTGGTCCGGATTGACGTAACTATGCAAGAATCCGACGGCAACCGACTCGACTCCAAGGCGTTCCAGATCTTCGGCAAGTCGCCGGACAGCCTCCTCGTCGAGTGGCAGGAGAATCTCTCCTCGCGCGCTGAGCCGCTCCGGGACCGTAAGACGAAGGTTTCTGGGTACGAGAGGATCGGGAAGATCCAGAAAGATGTCGTACTGCTCGAAGCGGTGCTCCAGCCGTATTTCGAGCGTGTCACGAAATCCTTCGGTCGTGATCAGAGCAGTCTTCGCACCGTTCCGCTCGATCAGCGCATTGGTCGCAAGCGTCGTGCCGTGGATGATCAGGCGGACGTCGCCAGCATCGATTCCGGCGTGTCCGACAATTGTATCGATCGACTCCATGACACCCTCTTCGGGCGCCGAATGGGTCGTCAGCACCTTGTCGGTATGCCGTTTGCCGTCGACTTCCAGCACAACGTCGGTGAAAGTTCCACCGATGTCCACGCCGAGCCTTGCACGAGGGGTGGGATTGCCCATACCTTTCTCCATTCAGCGGAGTCGCAACTGTTCGGGCAGGAAAGTGACGACCTCGGGAAAGACGGTGATGAAAATGGTCATGAGGATCATGATGGTCAGAAAGGGAAGCGTCGCGAAGAAGATCCTCGCGATCCGTTCCTGGGTCAGACCCTGAATGACGAACAGGTTGAAACCTACAGGGGGCGTCACCTGGGCCATCTCAATCGTGATGACCAAGAAGACACCGAACCAGATTTTATCGAACCCGGCCGCCTCGATGAGCGGGAGCGTGATCGGCAGCGTCATAACGATAGTCGACATGCCCTCCAGCACACAGCCGAGCATCAAATAAAAGAGGACCAGGACGAAGATCAGTTCGTAACGGCCAAGCTCGAGGGCCGCTATTGCCTCGGCCACAAGCCGCGGTATGCCCAAATACTCCATGGAAACGCCCAGGAAGGAGGCCGCGACCACGATCAGGCCGATCATGCACGTCGTGCGCACCGCACCTATCGACGCAAGCGTGACGTTTTCCCAACTGAGTGTTCCGGTCAACAGGCTGATCAGGAAAGCGCCGACCACACCGACGACGGCCGCTTCGGTCGGGCTCGCTACTCCGCTGTATATCGAGCCCAAAACCCCTACCAACAGCAGCAGCACCGGCAGAACGAGCGGGATACTGCGGAACCGCTCTGGCCAGGTGAAACGCTCGTGTGTTTTCGGAACGAGCATCGGGTTGGCCCAAGAGGCAACTGCGATGTACGTCATGAAACCGAACGCCAGCGCCAGCCCGGGGACGATTCCCGCGATAAACAGCTTCAGTATCGAGACCTCGGCCAGGACTCCATAGATGATCATCACCAGACTGGGTGGGATCAGCAGACCCAGCGTACCGGCGCCCGCGAGTGAGCCGAGAACGATGCTGCGGTCGTAGCCGCGTTCGTCGAGTTCATGGATCGTGATCCGACCGACGGTTGCGGTCGTCGCCGCCGAAGATCCACACACAGCCGCGAAAACGGTGCACGCGAGCACGTTGACGTGCGCCAGCCGACCCGGAATCCAGGTGGTCCAGGGCGCGAAGCCGCGGAGCAGCATGTCTGAAAGCTTCGTTCGAAAGAGGATCTCCGCCATGTAAATGAAAGCTGGCAGGGCCAGCAGCTCCGGTGTGATCGCGGTATTCCAGACCGAGTTCGCCAGGACCCGCGCGACGGGAACGTTCGTGAACAGGGCGAGACCGGCGATTCCCACCGTGAAAAGGCCCGCGAATACCCAGACGCCGACACCCAGGATTAGGAGAAGAATCCCGAGCACAAGTGGCGGTGCCGTACCCATGGGTCGCCGCAGCTAGTCGCGAGGCCCTTCATCCGCCGGTATCACGTCGGGAACCGCTCCGAGCGTCAACCGGATCAGTCGGGCGAGGAACTGAAACGCCAGAACGAGGGCACCGGCGGTGACGACGAACTGCGGATAGCCGAGAGGCACCTGATTGACGGTGAAAGAGACAACTCCGCCTCGAAAGGAAGCCAGAGCCATCACGAACAGGGCCTGGGCGAGGAACACGGAAACCAGGAGTCCGATCAGGGTGGAGACCCACTCGATTCGACGGCGCAGCGCAGGCCCAACAGCTTCGAGGACGGCGGTGACACGAACGTGTGCCCCGCAGCGCAGGGTGTACGAGGCGCCGAGGAGGAACACTCCGGCCATCGCGTAGGCACTGTACTCCCAGGTGAAATGCAGGCTCTGCTCGAAGACTGTCCTCCAGACGATCTCCAGCAGCATGAGGACGATGATTGCGGCAAGGAGAACGGCCGCCGTCATCCCGGATACAACCGACAACCATTCCGCGGCGCGAACAAAGGTCCATGCGGCACGATGCGCTTGGGGCGTGCTCTGCCGCTTGTCGGGGGAAACGTCCGAAGCGGAGAGCGGGCTGGCATCGAGAACCATTTCAGCGGCCGACCCGCTCCAGGAACTCCCCGACGACGGCCTGGGCCTCCTGGCTGGCCGTCTCGAGATACTTCCGCCAGACGCGTTCCCCGGCAGCCAGGAGTTCTCTCCGGAGCTGTGGGTCGGGCGCCGCAACTCTCATGCCGTCGTTCTCGAGAACGGCGAGATTCTCGTGATCGAGCTCTTCGCTGATTTCCCAGAACCTCGGCTCCAGTTCCAGGGCCAACTTCTCGACGGCAGACCGGCTTTCCGGCGACAACGCCTTCCAGGCATCGAGATTGACGACCACGATGCTGATGGGATTGCCCCAGTCGAAGCGGCTGTAATAGCCCATGAACTCCGCAAACTTCCCGTCCACACCGGACATGCTCGACGTGGAAACGCCGACGATCAGTCCGGACGCTAAGGCCGGCACGACCTCGGACCACGGCAATTGGATCGGACTCGCGCCCAGTTCCTCGAAGAACGCGATCGCCCCCGCGCTCGCGGCACGCATCTTCAGGCCTCTGAGATCCATCTTTGTTTCGATCTGGTACTTCGAATACAGGCCCTGTCCCTGCCACGGAACCATGTAGAGCAGCTTTTGATTGTGGGAGGCGAAGATTTCATTCAAGTAGGGTCGCAGAACGTCGGCCAGGACACGGGTCTCTCGATAGCCCAGCGCGAGAGCCGGCATGGCGCCGAGAGCGGCCAAGGGCACCTCACCGACCTGCCATTCGAGCGACGACTCCGCTGCGTCGACGATCCGGTCACGCACAGCGGCGATAGTCTCGGGCCCCTTTAAACCAAGGGATCCGCTGGCGTGAATGCTGATATCCAGCTTGCCCCCGGTCGCCTTCCTCGCTTCCTGGGCGAATGTTCTCAGGTTCTTCACGTGGAAGTTGCCCGGCGGGAACACCGTGGCGAGGTTCCACCGATGTGTTTGCCCGGACCGGGTCGTGTTTGTTTCCGGTCCGCTAGCGCTACAGGATGAAACCGTCAAGACCAGCACCGCGGCGAGCGATGTCGTTAGCATGTTTCCGATTCTCACCATTTCCGAGCACCTAGTGGCCGCGAGCTTCATTCGAGCGACGAGTTCCGACCAAGGCGCCATTTTACGTCATGAACGGGTGGATTGTTTCGCCGATCGTTGGCGAGGGACCTCAGGCGGATGTCAACTGACGGAAGAGAAAGGGCGCGTGTCGCACGGCTGGCGTCCCTGGGTCAATCAAGAACGGCATTGGCGAATCCGTCGACGATAGCGTTCGCGCCCGAACGAAGGCAGCCGTGATCGGAACCGATGGCGAAGAAGGAAACGCCCATTTTGCGCCACCGCGGAACCGCGACGGGACTGTCCAGGAAGATCCCCACAGGCCGCTCTTGCTCCCGCGCCGCCTTGCAGATCTTCTGAACTGCGGATTCCACCTCGGGATCGTTCGGGCCTGCCGCACCGTAGGACACGGTCAGATCCATCAATCCGATGAAGAGGCAGTCGAGACCCGGCGTGGCGGCGATTTCTTCAATGGAGTCCACCGCATCGGGGTCTTCGATCTGGGCGAAGACCGTTGTCAGGGACGCACTGCTTTTCAAGTGGTCCGGCATCGACCGGGCACCGTAATCGGCGGCTCGTGTCGTGGCCGAGTACCCCCGGCCGTCCGGACCGTAGTGGGCGGCGAGAACGGCTGCGCGGGCATCCTCCGCTGAACAGACGTGGGGCACCATCACGGCGATAGCGCCCAAGTCGAGGGCCTGGAGGACATGCTCGCGCCGGAGAGCGGGGACACGGACAACCGATGGCAAACCGACGGCCCGGGCCGCCAACAGACACACGTCAAGATCCGTGCGGTCGAAGCTCGCATGTTCGCCGTCGAAAATAACTGCATCCAGTGCGGTCTGGCCCAAGAGTTCCGTCTGGGCCGCCGATGGCGTTTTCACGAACGTCGCGACCAGCGGATCCCCCGCACGGAGTCTGCTCTTGAAGGTTTCCGGGACGGACTGACGGGGCATCACTTCTCCTCTTCATATATCGCCTGCATTCGCGCTCCGCGGCTCACAGCGACGCCAGTCTGGCGTTCGGAATGTCAGTGACCAGCATGTGGGCCGGTGTGTGCGTGATGCAGATCGGCGGGCGCGCGGCCTCGAGCACGATTTGCGGTGTGACGCCGCAGGCCCAGAACACCGGGAGTTCGTCATCCTTCACTCGGGGCCTGGAACCGTAATAGGGCTCATCCAATCTGTCGATCCCGATGAGCTTCGGATCTCCCAGATGCACGGGTGCGCCGTGCACGGCTGAAAATCGGGTCGTTGTCTGAATGGCGCGGATAGCATGTGCGGCGCGAAACGAGCGCATGGAAACGACCAGCTTGCCGCGGAACGGCTCGGCCGCGGCGCAGTCGACGTCGGTCACGTAGCATGGGACCACGTAATCCGCTTCCAGGTAAGGCTGCGGAATACCGGCGTCACCGATCGCCTGCTCGAAGGACAGGGAGCAGCCGAGCGCGAAAACAACGAAATCGTCCTGCCAGATGTCCGTGACGTCGGGGCGATCGCCTACTTCTTTCCCATCCTGAAAAACGCGATAGCTCGGAACGTCTGTGCGGATGTCCAGATCCTTCGCCAGGGTTGGAAGGTGCGGATCACCGGGCTCGGAGACCGCAAGCAACGGGCAGGGTTTCGGATTGCGCTGGCAAAATCGGAGGAAGGCATCGGCGTAGCTCTGCGGAAGGATGGTGAGGTTGGCCTGAACATACCCCGGCACCATGCCCGTCGTATGATCGCGAAATTCTCCCGACCGGGTCGCGTGCCGGAGCGCAACCGGATCGGTAAAATCGACTTTGGCCTTTCGTTGATCCATTCAGTACTCCTGCAGGCGACACGATCGCACCCGAACTCGAACCGCCAGACGGAACCCTTCGGGGTGTCGGACCCAGCTCTCAGACGGTCGCTGCCCCTCTTACAAAGAAGCGGTTGATGGCATGCTCTGTGTTGGGCCGGGTGGCGAGCGACACGCCGACCATCAACACGAGAGAAGCGATGACTCCAGGATAGATCTCGTGAAACTCAAATAAACCCATCTGCTTCAGGACGAAACCGGCAGCCGCTACGACGAACCCGCCCACCGAACTCGCGATCGCACCGGCACGTGTAGCGCGCCGCCAGAACAACCCGAAAAAAAGAGGAACGAAGAGTGTTGAAGCCATGCCGCCCCAGGCGATACCTGCGATCACCTGAATCAACGGAAAGGGGTTCAATGAGACGTATGCCGCGATCAGCGTGACGGTCAACCCGAAAACCAGCGTGGCCCGGCGGCTGATGCCGAGCAATCGCGCCTGGCTGACCTTCCCCTTGGCGGATTGGTACACATCCACCGCAAAATACAACCCGACGACGTGTAGGAGGCCGTCGGTGGTCGAGTGAACCGACGCCGTAATGGCCAGCAGGATGAAGAGGCTGACCCATCCTCCGATCACATTCTTGAACATGTAAGGAAACGCGCTATCGCCCACCTGATCCTCCGGTATGAGCATCCCGGCCCCGACCCCACAGATGATCACCGAGAGTGTAATCAGCATTATGATGATGCCCCCAAACGCAACCTGTTTCCGCGCTACGTCGGTGTCCCGGCTGGCGTAAAAGCGATGAAGATAGTAGGACTGGGTCGGAATGCCAAGACCCCAGACAAGAGCCCAGCCGATGAGATCTCCCGCGTTTGAGACTTCGCCGCCGAAGAAATGCGACAGGGGTTCGGGAGGGGCATGGATCACCGCGAAATTGGTTTTCCAGAGCACCACGATCGCCCCGGTCAAAACGCCGCCGCCCATCAGAACGGCTTGAATCATATCGGTCCGGACGACGGACGTGAGCCCACCCAGCACCGTGTAGGTCACGAAGACCGCTCCCAGCAGAAGGATCGCCAGCGGAACGGCAAAACCGATGAGAGTGTTCAGGGCGATGGCCACGCCAAGCAGCTGAACGATCAGAGTGATCGAATAGAGCGATATGACCGCCAGAGCGGAAAAGGTTCCCAGGCCGACCGATTCGTAGCGGGTGCGTAGAAGTTCTGGTACGGTCGTGAGTCCGGATTGATGCATCTTCTTGGCAGCCACGACGAGCAATATCCAACCCAGTGCGGTTCCGTAGCAGACGAACGAGACCGCGGACCAGCCGTAGCGTGATGCGTAACCGGAGGTGCCGATAACGGTTATCGCGGAAAGGAAAGTCGCGACGAAGGAGCCGGTGGCGAGGGTCGTTCCCAGTGACCGGTCCGCCACGGCGTAGGCCGCAAAGGTTTCTTTGCGGTAACCCCAGACGCCGACAGCGAGGATGAACAGCGAATAGACGATGAAGGCGGCCAGCAGTTGGTAGTCCATCAGCTCCCGCTCTCAGCGCCTTCCAGCCGTTTGAGGATCAACGCAAGGATCAACGGAATCAGGGCGATGGTCATTGCGGAAACCAGAATCCAGTAGATAAGCATCGAATGTCTCAAGACAGGCTTCCATTATAACCATGCAAAACATAGACAAGGTTGCCTCGGTGCGGAATGGAAGTACGACATCCGTCTAGCAGCCCGTGGCAGAACTCTGCAGGGTTGCGCGCAGGGGTCTTCGGGTTGCAGGAGCGAACAGAGGAGCGGAGCGATGATCATTCATCGTGACCGACGAGGGACAAAGCCTGCGGCCCGACCCCCCCTGCGCCCTTCGGGTTACGGCGAAACGGGGCCGTCTTCGTTGTCGCCGACTCCTCCCAATGAATGAGCATTGTTTCGTCCTCGCCTCCTAGAATCCGGCCCCGTTTGGCCGTAACGCGGCCCTGCAGAGTTCTGCCACGGGCTGCTAGGGGAGCCGGCCCGAGCGAAGTGAAGGCAGAATTTTTTGCCTGCTGACAGATCATTCATCCGGCGAGTCCGCAAGATGCCCGCTCGACTTGACAATACTTGCGGGAAAGTTGCGGGGCAGCGCGGTTGCCCCGCTTTCTGTTTTCGGAACCTTGTGGGACATCGGGGGCTCCCGTATGATCTCAGGCGGTGAAGATCAGCGAAGCGCAAACCTCGCCGCCGCAGTCACCCTCCAACAGTTTTCGACTCAGGCTGCAATCGGAGCTGGCGGAGCGTTGTGCCGGCAACCCGCAGTACTCGCTGCGATCGTTCGCACTGCATCTCGATATCGACCACTCCACGCTCTCACAGTTGCTGCGCGGTAAGCGAACGCTGACCGAGGCGGCGATCCGGAAGCTCGGCTCCGCGCTGAAGCTCGGCCCCGACGAGGTTGAGTCCTACCTCGCAAATCACCGACGATGGCCCGTCGCCGATCCGAGCTTCGACGAGGCGACACGCCTGACCCGGGACGCGGCCGAGATGATCACCGACTGGTATCACTACGCGATCCTGGAGCTGACGCGCCTCGAGAGCTTCCGGGCCGACTCGTCGTGGGTCGCACGCGTGCTGGGGATCTCGACGGGTCAGGTCAACATCGCGCTGGTTCGGCTGTGCCACCTGGGGCTACTCGCGATGGAAGGCGATCGCTGGGTCGACCGTTCCGAAGGGCTGGTCGTCAGCATGGAGGGTTTCACTCAGGCGGCGATCGACCGGTTGTGGTCGCAGGTGCGGGAGCTGGCCCTCGCCTCGATGCGGGATCCCGCCCGGATACACGAGCACAGCTCGACGACGCTGGCCCTCGACTCGAAACGGCTGCCGGAGATCACCGAAAAGATCGCGCGCTTTCGCAGCGAGCTGCTGGAACTGCTCCAGCGCGACCGGGCCCGCGATGACGTCTATCGACTCGAGATCAGCCTCTTCCCGATCACACGAACCCCACCGATCAAGGAGAAAGACGATGGGTAACCCGCTAACGCACTGGCAGATTATCAGCAAGGACCCCGACGGGGCGGCCGGCTTCTACAAGGAGCTGTTCGGCTGGAAGGTCGATACGGCCAACCGGCTCAACTACCGGATGATCGACACCCAGTCCGATGGCAAGGGCGTGCCGGGCGGCATCTGGCCCGGTCCCCCGGAGGGGCACGCCCTCGTGCAGCTGTTCGTCGAGGTCGACGATGTCGACGCCGCCGCCGAGAAAGCGACCGAACTGGGAGCGGCCGTCGTGATGGGCAAACAGGTCCTGCCCGACGGCGACGAGATGGCGATCATCCACGACAGTTTCGGCATCACTTTCGGTCTGTGGGGGAAGGGCTAGCAGGCCGGCGATGGGTGCAGGCTCACCGTCGACGGCGAGACCTGCATCCGTAGCGGAACGTGGCAAGTGCCGATCTTCCGCGTGATGATTGTCCTGAGGCGGGGTGAAGAAGGGGCTCGACATCCAGATGGACATGGTCGCCGATACCCTCGTGATTGAGGAGCAGCGGGAGTAAGGGCTCTCTGTGTGCTGCGTCGGTTCCCGCTAGCCCAGTATGGCGGGTGGACAGTTGGTGAGTAATTAGGGGGCAGAGCCCCCATTTACCTCATTTCGAAACTGCAACAAGTGGAGAACAAATCGGGGAAATGGGGGCTCTGCCCCCTTAATTCACGCTACCTGGCGGCATAGGTCCGGGTGAACTGGTTGCGTCCGTTGGTGATGATGTAACTGCGACCATCGGGCTGGACGCTTGCCTTGATCCAGTATCCCAGGCACTCATCCTCGTCCGTGGGGTTGGCGGTCATCTGTTCCGCTGCGCTATGGTCTTCGTCAGTGTCCAGCGCGCGGTGGAGCTGCCAGATTGCTTCCACCCCGGGAGTGTTCTGGACCACGTCGAATCCGTCCGCTCCTCCACCCTTGTGGGGACCATTGTTCACAACCGCCACGGTCGGCATGAGCGCCCCAATCAACTGCGGAGCGACGCCGTCGCCATGGTGAGGCACCTGAAAGAGGTCGATCGCCCCGACAGGATTCTCCGGACAGGCGAGTTCATGTTGGATGTTCACTGTCAGGTCACCGAGGTCGAGGAACTCAAATCCTGCGAACGACACCAAGTAGCCGATGCTATGGCTGTTCTCTCCGGGTGAGTCGCTACCCGGTGGCGTCCCCTGGCAGTGAGCGTTTGGAGTTTGCCCCCCCGTCCGGCTGAGAACGCGCTCGGCCGACGTCACGAACATCAACGCCATCCCGGCGAGCGGCAATGTATCTCCAGGCTTGACGGTCCGTCGCTTGCCCTTCGCGGTGCTCAGGTACGCCTCCCAGACCCTGCGACTGCTGTCAGGATCCCCCTCAACCCTGTCGCCATGATCGATGAACTGCCCGATCGGTGCACGGGCGGACAGTTCCGGAACGCCGCCAATGTGGTCGTCGTGGTAGTGCGAGGCGATGAAGTAGTCGATCCGTGTGATACCCGCATCCATCATCGCCGCCTGGATTCGAATGGCATCGCGTCCGTCGTCACGATTCCAGCCCGCGTCCACCAGGATCGATTCTCGCGCTGGCGTAACGATCAACGTCGCCGCCCCCCCTTCGACGTCGATCCAGTAAATGTCCAATGTCTCGTTCGGCGTGTCGAGTCCTGAACAGCCCAGCAGTAGCCCAACCGCGAGACCGATCAATTGACGGATATCGAAGCGAAGGACGTTCGGAATCAAGATGCGATCCAACGAATTGTTATCCATCGTTCCGGGATGGATCGACCTTCGTGTTCTTCCAAACCGCTCCGATAAAACCAACAAAGGTACCGATCATCAGGAAAGCACCGGAGAAGAGTTTGGCGGACTCCTCCAAAATGATCGAAACCGTCGTTGCCGGTTCACTGGTTGAATCGATGAATGTGTGAATCCCGTAGAACACGAATGCAACCGCAAACGTCTCTAGAACCATTCGCCAGCGCATCAAACCTGGTAATAGCAAGATCAATATCACCACCGCCAGGACGCCATAGAAGACGACAATAGTGTCATTCCAATGCCTGAAGAGACCCGAACCTGTGAAGCCGTCCATCAGATCGCCGGCACGTTCGTGGAATTCCAGCGATTCATCGAACCAGAGAAAAGCGAAACCCAGTGCCAACACAAACCACACCCATTGGTGCGGATCGCGCGCGCGAATGAGCGTCACCGCTGAAGCCAGGGAAAAAGCACTTGCGGCGGCAAGGAAAATCGCTGACAACGGCGTTATCGCGCCATATTCGTACACAAAATGATATTCCGGCGGCCCACCGGTGGGGACCAGAATCATCGCAAAGATGATGTAGGTAAGCGTGAAGCCGATTACGACGCTGAAAACGGACACGACCCTGGGAAGGTCATCCGTGCGCCGTTCTACAACCGCCGCACGCAACCGGTCGTAGAAACCGTCAATCATGTCCACGGGGTGCCTGTTCGATTTGCGGCCTGCGAGAGATGCTCTACACCGTGCGCCGCAGCAGCGAGGTCGTCAGGTTCAAACTCGCCCGCTTCCGGGGCAATGAGCTCGCCCAGCACGCCAAGGTCATTCCTGCTTGCTCGGAATGAGCCACACGCAGAAGAACGCCGTCACGACGTGCATTGCCGACAGGGCTACGACGGTCGCGCTATCGGCGCCGGTTCTAACGGGCCCTGCGAACGATACAACCAGGACGACCAGTGCGGTCAGCCGAAAGTTACGGGTGGCTTTGTCCGTGTAGCGTTCCAGGAGGAAGTACGCGACCACCGCACTCAGGACGCCTACTACACTGGCCCCGCTCACCCGCACGATATCGATGGTTACCTGCTCGGGAAGGTCCATCGACGCTCCGAGCGCAACGTAGAAAACAATCACGTTTCCCAGAACTGAACCGACTGCTGCCATGCCACCCGAACCGAGGAGACGGCTTATGCCAACGGAACTCTCTTTGTGTTCTGCCATCGTTTTGTTTCTCTGAAGAAACGTTTCGCCAGCGCCCTCGTTTGCGAGGTGTGCTTCATCTTAATGCATAATTCGCCCTGCCAACGCAATGATCGTGCGACGACACACTCGCCGGGAAACAGGTCTTTTCTTTGACCCGGGTCCCTGCCTTTCGTAATATTCATCCAAGTTTTCCTGAAAGTCAGCCGGAGGACGTGAAGCGGGCCGTTGAGCCGCCCTGGAGGTAGATATGCAGTGTCGTTGCTTATGGTTGGTTCTGGTCGTCGTATCCGTCGCCACCGCGGCGTGTACCAGCGAGGTAACATCGGCTTGTGCCGACCTCGCTGCCCTCAACATGACGGATGTGAGTGTCACGTCTTCAGACGAGGTCGCAGCCGCAGACGGAGTGCCAGGCCACTGTAGCGTAAACGGGATGATCGACGGGCGGATCCGGTTCGCTTTGCTCCTTCCGGACGACTGGAATGGCCGGTTCGTCATGGGCGGCGGGGGCGGCTTTGTCGGAACCGTCCAGAACCAGGCACAGCCGTTCGCGCTGGCGCAGGGTTATGCGACCGTCGGTACCGACACGGGTCACTCTGGAACCGGTATCGAGGCCGGTTGGGCTTTGGAGAATTCAGAAGCGGAGATCGACTTCGGCCACCGGGCCGTTCATCGGACCGCCGATACCGCAAAGAACCTGATCCGCGACTATTACGACGGCGACATCGCCCATTCCTACTTCTTCGGGTGCTCGCGCGGCGGCGGCCAAGGCATGATGCAATCCCAACGGTATCCCGCCGACTTCGACGGCATCGTTGTCGGGGCGCCTGCCTACGACTGGCCCGGCCTCGGGGCTGGTTTCATCCAGACGCAGCAGAAAATCTACCCGGATCCCCACGACCTCGCCGCCCCTGTCATTTCCGCGGAGACTCGACACTTGCTGCAATCGGAGATCCTGAACCAATGCGATGCCCTGGACGGCGTCGAAGACGGCGTGATGGAGGATCCGCGCCGGTGCAGCTTCGGCACCGACAGCCTCCCACAATGCCCGGGCGGTGTCGCCGGGCCGGACTGTGTGACCGCCGCCCAGTTGGAAGCCATCAATGCCGTCTATGATGGACCAACTGTCGATGGCGAACAGGTCTTCGCTGGATTCCCCTTTGGAGGCGAAGCCGAGCCGGAGGGCTGGGGCAGCTGGATCACGGGAGGCGAAGGCGCGAACGGGCCCGGTGCGCCCAGCCTGCACTACGCCTTCGGCACGGAGATGTACAAGTACCTGGTCTTCGACGATCCGAACTGGGACTACACTTCCTATGATTTTTCCACCTATGAGTCCGACATCGCGTCGGCCGCGGAGATTCTCAACGCGACAGACACGGACCTGACGCATTTCAAATCCAACGACGGAAAAATGATTATGTGGCAAGGCTGGTCCGACGCCGCAATCACCGCGCTCGGAACCATCGATTACTACGAGGGTGTCGAGGCGGGTGATCCTGACGTCCGCGACTACGCCCGTCTGTTCATGATGCCGGGTGTGCTTCACTGCTCGGGCGGGCCCGGGCCAGACGACGTCGACTGGCTCGCCGCAATCACCCATTGGGTAGAACGAGACACCGCGCCGGGTGAACTGTTGGCCACGAAGTTCGACGAGAACCGGACGGCTGTTCGGACGCGTCCGCTCTGTCCCTATCCGATGGTTGCCGCATACACAGGGTCGGGAAACACGGACGACGCGGCAAACTTCGAGTGCGTCGAACCCTGACGCGAAGGAACCACCTGGCGTGAAGCCCACTCAAACGAGTCAGAGTCCCTGATCTGAGACCAGGTGGCCCGGTTAACATCGCTTTACTTGCAAGCAGGGGCATATTGTGGGCAAATGACCTGAACAGGGGGCCCAAGCTCAACGCCAGGGAGCAGATCTAGCTCAAACGGAAAAACAAAGACAACGTCTTTCCGGAAGAGATCCGGGCTGAGCCCCGGGCCGGCGAGGTCCATCTTCTGTTTTCGAGGTCTGCCGGGATCACCGAAGCGGACAAGGACGTCGAGTTGGTCGTGGAACTGGACGGATTCAAGTTCAAGAAGAAGTTCAGCCTCAAAGACATGGTCGTGCACGGAGAGCTGGAGCTGTAGAAGAGTGCCAAAGTCCCCCGGGGTCAGTGCGTCATCGCGTATAGGACGATGTTGATCCCCAGCCTCAGGGCTTCGGTGGAGGGTCTCAGCGGGAACGCGGGCCGGTCGATCCACTCCCAGAAATCGCCGACGTCGTTGTTGTAGCAGATGATCACTCCCAGATCGCCGTTGTCGCGCTCGATGCCGTAGAAGATGGCGGCGCCACCGACCGCATAAGGCGATTCGATGTACAGGCTGTCGATGTCGTAGAACGTGCTCAGCATCGGGTGGGTGTCGTCGAGAACCACCAGATCCCGCTCCGGGAACACGCGCATCAGGTTGGCTTCCATCATCTCGAAGTGCCTTGGGCCATCGAAGTCGTCCATCATCACCAACCCGCCCCGCTCGACATATTCCCTGAAATTCCGTACTTCCACGTCACTGAGCCACATCATGCCCGGTTCTGAAATGTAGCCGAAGGGGTACTCGAATATCTCTTCGCTGGCAATCGGAACGATCCGATACGACATCTCCTCGACATCGATGATCGTGGCTTCACTCATGATCTGGTTGAGGTGTTGTTCGGCGTCCGGGTAGTCATGGGCCCATCCGCCCCTGCCGGCGTAGGCCCATCGCGCAAAGATGAATTCGGTTTCCGCAGGTTCGTTCTGAAAGACGCGACGCGAGCGCTGGCCGAACCGGCCGTACTGTCCGAGTGCCAGGCCCGTTACCAAAGAGACGAGGATTAGAGCCAGTCCCCAGCGGATGCGCAACATGACTCGATTCTTCGCCCGACTCCTGGTGATTTCAAGCAAGAACCCCCGACAAGGGCGGTGGCACGACTCCTTGACACCACCTTCGGGCCGTTCTATAAGGGCTAGCCCGAGCCGCTGCCGGATCGTTGCGACCTGATGGGAATTAGGGACATATTTCAATTCGCTCTGGAATACCCGCTCGTTGTGCTTGCTATCGTGATCGCGGTGGTGTGGCTGTACCGGGACAAGGCAGGTCGATTGCCCCGAAGGATGTTCCCGGGTACAACTTCGCGAACCAACTGAGAAGCCTCTTCTTCGGAATGTGACCAGTGAAGATGAGTAGGCCGTTGTCCGTAGGCCGCTATTGCGGCAGGTTACGACAGCCCGCGCTTTTCAGCTCGACTGCCGACGACGCGGTCGGAACCAAGGATGGGGCGGGATAGCTCGTTGTTCGTAGGCCGTTATGGCGGCAGGTTACGGCAACCCGCTCTGATCAGCTCGACTGCGGCTGGACGCGGCCCGCACGGGGAGCAGGGGATGATCTAGAACGGTCCGGGAGCATGAGAATCGGTTGACTACACGAACACACTCCGTCAACGGCCTACGGCCTACGGACTACTTTCTTCAACGCCCCAGGATCGTGGAGTCGGGGAAGAAGGACTTCCAGGCAAACCAGTAGGAAACGAACGACGGCACTTCGTCGAGCCTGGTTCCGGAGAGCGGACCGGAGATCGCACGGCCTTCGAAACCGTCCCATTCCGAACCCGTCGCCGCGTCGCGCAGGATTCTGCGACCAGCTTCGTCCCGGTTGTAGCTGAAGGAGTGGTTCCCGGACCGAAAGACCTTCCCGGTGGTTCCGTCGGGCGTGGCGACGGCAATCAGTGCGCTGCCGTCGGCGGAAACCCCCAACGCCCGGGCGCGATTCGCGTCCTCGGTCAGGACAGCGAACGGGCGGCCATCGATGTGGAAGCTCAAGACCGTGGCTTTCGGACCGATGTCATCTTGCTCGAAACTCGTCGTACCGCTCGCTCCGATGACCATGTTCTGGTGGTAGCGGCGGCGCGACGCCCGAATTCGATCCAGATCGCCCATCGGAGGTACCGACATCACGAGGGTATCTGGATGGAGGGTGTGCCACTGTTTCCAGGTCATCAGCGAAGAGGGATACATCTCGAGTGTCTTGCCTTCCATCTCACCCTGTATCGCCTTGCCGAGCGCCTGGGCCCACCACGACTCGGTCCGACGATCGTAGAACACCACGTTCTCGCGCCACAGCACACCGGTGAAACCAAACGTGAGTTCCTCGCCGTCGACCCTTCGGACATACACGATGCCCGTGTTGCACAGCGGTCACCAGGTCGCGGTGATCGGCGTGTCGCCGATCGTGTCGTTGACGATCTCCCTGCCGTATAGCAGGAGGACCGGATACGCCGTGACGGCGTCTCCCGCCGTCACGCCGATCACGAGGTCGTCGGCTTCCATGGAACCTGCCTCACCCGCTACGACGAACGGAGGAAAATCCAGAACCTCCATGCCATCCTTGGGAGCACCGCGGACGACTGGATCACCGTCGACGACGGCTTCTTCCCGCCATCGCTGGCCACCTTCCAGGACGGTGAACGCAAGAGTCAGCAGAAGCAGCATCCGCATCATTTCTCCTCCAACAGTTCTTCAATCTTCGCCAGAAGCTGCTCGCGGCTGGCCAGCCCCACGTGCTTCATAGCGACCCAGCCTCGACGGTCGAGTATGAAGGTCGTCGGCACCCCGATGATTCCTCCTATTTCTTTGAGGATCTTCTCGTTCGATAACACGATCGGATAATTGATCTCGAGATCGCGGATGAACCTGGCGATGCCTTCGCTGTTTTCCCCGTCCAGCGTGACACCGACGACCTCGAAACCCAGATCTTCGTACTGCCGCTTGAATTCTATGAACCATGGGATTTCCACACGGCATGGCGGACACCAGGTCGCCCAGAAATTGATGAGCCGGACTTCGCCGTCGAACTGGTCGGAAGAGACGACGCTCCCCTGCGAGCTCGGGAGTTCGAATGCGGGAAACGGCTGTCCTTCCTGAGCCTGTGCCTGGACCAGCTCCGGACTCTGCAACACCGGGGCCAGCAGCAAGAGGAGCGAAACCGTGATTCTTCTGATCATTTCGCGACTACTTGTCAGACCAGACAGCCAGTTCGTTCCCGCTCGGATCCGCAAAGTGAAAACGTCGGCCGCCGGGAAACTCGAAGGTCTGGCGGACAATCGTTCCGCCTGATTCCCGGACTTGCGACTCTATCGCCTCGAGATCGACTGCATAGATGACCACGAGAGGTCCGCCACCCTGGTTGGCCTCGACCCTACTGAACCCACCCCCGAGGCGGCCGTCGCTGAAGCTCGTGTAGTCCGGCCCGAAGTCCTGGAAGGCCCATCCGAAGACGCTGTGATAGAAGCTCTTGGTCGCCTCGATATCCGTCGCAGAAAATTCCACATAGTCGATCCGGCGATCCTGCTCGGATTGACTCATCCGGCCTCCTTGCTTAAGGACCCTTGCGGCGCAGTTCGACCGGCGCGCGGCTGCCATCATGCCGGGAGAGCTTCACGACGAAGTCGACTGGGACTTCAGCCGGCAGGTAGCAGATCGTGTCGTCGCAGGCCTGGTACTTGAAGCTGCCGCCGATCCTGATCTCGTCTTGCCGGGCGCGCGCCGAAATCGTCACATCTTTCCGGATCCGTACCGTGTGGTGGAAAACCGGCACTCGCTCGTCGATCGCGGGGAGGTGAAGAATCTCCGCGCCGGGAAACTCGGTCTCGTGTGTGATCAGGAGCGGATCTTCGGCGATGTTGAACTCGCTCGCGGTATAGCCCTCCACTCCGGGCGCATAGATGTGCATCCTGTCGGGCAGCTCCACATCCAGGACGAGCGTAATTCGGTTGCCCGAGCTCGCCTCATCATCGCTCGAGTACGCCGTCAGCTTGAGGTGGTCGGTCTGCACCTCGACACGCCGGGCCCCCGCAACGCCGAATTCCCGGGTCAGGATGGAATCCGCCGTGTAACGCTCCCGATGATCCTGTTCAAAATACTTGGCCTTGACGATTCCGTTTGCGTCCACGACGTAGGTGCCGGGGAACGGCACGCCATACCATTCGTGGTCTTCGGGGATGTTCGTATTCAGGATGTCGAAAGCTCCGATGATTTTCGAGTCGGGATCAGCAAGCAGCGGGTAGGTGATCCCGACGCGTTGGGCAAAGTGCCGGATCACCTCCGGGGTGTCGTAGGTGATCGCGACCAACCCCAGGCCCTGCTCTGCCAATTCATCCAGGGTGTCTTCCAGCTCCACGAGCTGGGTCTTGCAGAACGGTCACCAGTCTGCGGAACGGTTGACGTAAACCATCGCGCCGTTCGTACCCTTGATCGAATCGAAATCGACCATGCGGCCGCTCTGGTCGAGTGCCCGAAAGTCCGGGATCCTTTCGCCGACTTCGGGGCCGGTGCGGATGTTCTGATCGTACGGATCTTGCTGGCGCTGCGCGAAGGTTGGCACGGTCCACAGAAGCAGCACGAGGATGAACGGGGGAACACGTTTCACAGGGTCACTCTCCTCGAATCTCAAAGGACTTGAAACATCATAGCATCGCGTGAGGTCTTGCAAAATCTATTGATGATTACGGTAAGGCAGCTGTCAGCTTTCCTCGCTCTGCTCTTCGCCTTCTGGCTGGCCTAAGCTCATGGCTGATATCCAAACGCTGATTGCTCATGGCGGTCGGCGATTGGTAACGGATGGCTAAAGAGTAGAAAAGCCTGCAGGAAAGACTTGCATTCGAGTCGTATACACACTATGGTTTGCGTGTACACCACTCATCGTGAAGGTTGTCCGGCGGGCACGGGACCCCAGCCCGCAAAGCTGGCAGCGTAGTCGACTTAGGTCGACTTAACTCGCCAGCCAGCCCGTCGGTCAACCTCGTTCCATTGTGATCGCCCTTCCCAGCTTTTTCCGAGAAACGGCTCTAACTAGCATAGGACTGTGCCATCCCGGATTCTGTAACGAGGATTACACAATCTCCCCACAAGCTACCCCCCCCCCCCCATTAACCGCCGGATTCGAGCCACGACCGTATTCCCTGCCCGATATCGACCGGTGAATCCTCCTGGATGAAGTGGACGCCCTTGACCGTGATTTCGCTCTGGTTTGGCCAACCCCTGCAGAAGTCCCTCTGAGCGCCGGTGAGGATCGCGCCCGGTTCCGCGTTGACGAAGAACTTGGGCACATCGGAACGGCTCAACCATTCCGCATAGTCCGCGACGATGTCGTGGACGTCAGCCGGATCGCCGTCGATCGGAATCTGGCGCGGCCACGTCAGCGTCGGGCGCCGACCCTCCCCGGCCTCCGCAAAAGGCCTTCGGTAGACTTCCATCTCATCGTCGGTCAGCTTGCGCAGCATGGAGCCGGGTAGCACGCGTTCGACGAAGACGTTCTGTTCGAGCACCATGGTCTCGCCGGCCGGAGATCGAAAGCCTTCGAACACGCCGCGAGCCGCCTCGGGCCAATCCGACCAGTGGAGCGGTCGAACAATCGCTTCCATGTAGGCGATGGCTCGCACCGATTCCCGGTGTCGGTTCGCCCAGTCGAAGCCCAGAGCCGATCCCCAGTCGTGCACAACGAAGGCGACGCGTTCGGTGATGCCGAGTTGGTCGAACAGGGTGTCCAGATACTGTCGATGTTCGACGAATCGGTAGCGCTCCGGGCCGCTCTGTTCGAGCTTGTCCGAATCGCCCATCCCGATCAGGTCGGGTGCAACCAGGCGCCCGAGCCCCTCCAGGTGCGGCATGACGTCGCGCCAGAGGAAAGACGACGTGGGGTTGCCATGAAGAAAAACGATCGGGTCCCCCTCGCCGACTTCGACATACGCCATCTTGCGGCCGAGAACCTCGATCTTCTTTTTTTGGTATCGCGCCTCGGGAGCACTCATGGACAACTCGTTTCGTCCAGCGATCGCCGGACGCAGGCAGTATACGCCAGGATCCCTACATCAGCCCCGCGCCACCCGATAGGGCTTGCGGAACCGAAGGGGCTTCATCTCACCGCCACCCTCTGGGGGAAGGTTGATACCATGCCCGGGAATGCTGTCGCATGAGCAAGCTCGGGAGTTCTACGATCGGTTCGGATCCAAACAGGACCGCCAGAGATTCTACGAAGACCCCGCATTCGATCAGATGATCCTCCACGCCGACTTCGAAAATGCCCGTTCGGTTTTCGAACTCGGATGCGGCACCGGACGTCTTGCCCGCCGTCTGCTCGAGAACCGCTTGCGCCAGAGCGCATCGTATCTGGGTGTCGATGTGAGCTCCGCGATGGTCGGCCTGGCCCGGGAGCGACTCGAGGGATTCGGCTCGCGCGTCCGGGTACGCCAGACAGCCGGCACGCTGCACCTGGAAGAGGCCGATGAGTCGTTCGACCGTTTCATCTCGACCTACGTCCTCGACCTCCTGTCCGTCGAAGACATCGAAATCGCATTGAGTGAGGCGCACCGGGTTCTAGTGTCGGGAGGCCTGCTCGGGCTCGCGAGCCTGACCCACAGCCAGGGGGTGGGATCACGACTGATCGAAAGAGTGTGGATGGCGGCGCATTCGCTGCGGCCGGCCTGGGTGGGCGGCTGCCGTCCGATTCGGATCGAGGAATACCTGCGGGAAGTAGAGTGGAAGATCGTCCACGTGGGACAGGTGTGCCGCTACGGACTGTGTTCACAGGTCGCGGTGGCCAGGAAAAACTCGGGGATCACGCGGTGATGGCGCCGTATGCCCGGCCGCCCTTGAACGTCGCAAACGGCTGCAACAAGCGGCTCCCCGTCCTCTGGTCGCCAGCCGAGTCGATGAATTCAAAGGCTCCCTCCGACACTCTGAACAACGCTACGTCGGCCTCGGCCCCTTCGCGAAGGGTTCCGAGACTCTGCGACCGACCGAAGATACGAGCCGGAGTGCTCGTCGCGCTTGCGATGACCTGCTCGAGCGTCATTCCGAGGTGCAGAAACTTCGACAAGGTGGTCGGGAGGCCAAACACCGGGCCGGCTGCATTGCCTTCATGGACATCGCTCGAGATCACGTCCGGAAACACCCCCTGTTCGACAATTTTCTCGGCCGTGCCGAACGAAAAGTTCCCGCGACCATGGCCGATATCGAAGAAGACTCCTCTCTCGGAAGCCTCGCGGGCCGCAGCCAACACGACGCCGTCCTCGTCCAGGATACTGCCCCGGGCCCGGTAGGCATGCGTCACGACATCCCCCGGCCGCAGCATTCGAAGAAGCTCCGACAATGGAGAGGGGGATCCGCCGATGTGAACCATCAGTGGCAATCCTGTCGCCCCACAGGCCTCGAGAGCCAGCGCGAGAGCCTCGCGATCGCGACCGCCTTCGATGTTCGGTGTCATCCGCACTTTCATGCCGACGATCACGTCCCGATTGTCTTCGATCGTCCGCACGGCGGCCTCGACGTCGGCGTAGGACAGGAGGGCGAGTTCGTTGGAGTGGGTAAGGCCAATCGAGGAAATGTTCAGGAGAGACAGAACCCGGGTCGCAGCGTTGTTGACGACGTACTTGCGGAACCCTGGGAATGTTGTCGCGCCCGCCGACCCGCCGTCGATGAGGGTGGTCACGCCTTTCGCCACGCCGACCACGTCGGCAGGAATGCCGAAACGCACGACGCCATCGTAAATGTGAACGTGGATATCGATGAGACCCGGCGTAACGATGTGTCCGCCGGCGCTGATCACTCGACGGCCCGAGGATCGGGGAATATCGGCGGCAACACGAGAGATCTTCCCACCAGTGATCGCCACGTCACGGACGGCCGAGAGGTTTTCGGAAGGGTCGATCACCCGACCGCCCTTTATCAGAACGTCGTAGCGATCGTCCTCCTGCTTCTCGAACGGACTACCTCCGACCGACCCGGCGGGGAAGCCCGCCGCGAAACAGGCGCCGACTCCTATCCCGCGAAGGAATTCCCTGCGCGAGGATTCCTTCATCAAGTCCTCCCGACCCTCTGCACGCCCTATGCCCAGGGATTCTCGTCCGCGCTCGGACCGTAAATCGACGGCACGGGAACATTCAACAGGCGAAGGTAGACCGACATCTGACCCCGGTGATGGTACCAATGGTTCAGCATGATCGAGCGAACCACGCCGATCCGAGGGACCGCCATCAGCTCCTGCCCTCCCTTCATGGCCTTCCATGTCGCCATCGCCGCCGCGTCATCCATGCCGTCTAGAATCTCCCGCGCCTTGTTGACACCCTCGTCGTGCGTGGCCAGCATATCTTCGACCGACGACGCCGACGGTGCCTCACCGAAGTCGGGCACTTCCACTTCGTCCTGGGCAGCCATTCCGGCGATGTCTCCAGGAGCGCTGGCGATGTGCTGCGCCAGTTGGCCGAGCGACATGGATTTCTCGTGCGGCTTCCAGTCGAGCTTGTCGCCTGGGACCCGCTCGAGGACGCGTCTGGTCGTCGCGGCTTCCTGGTCGAACTCCATCAATATTGAATCGACGATGCGTGGCATGGTGAACTCCTTACTCTATGAATTGCTTGATTGGGTCGGTATTGTCGGCACTACTCCAATGGCGTGTCGTCCCTGTTGGCCCACTCGGCCATCGACCCGTCATAGACCCGCACCGGGCCCTGCCCGGTGAGTTCCAGCGCGAACGCCACGAATGCCGCCCGGACCGCCGCCTGACAGTAGGTAACGGTTTCGGCTCCAGGATCGATTCCGGTCGCGGATAGAATGGCCTGGATCTCCTCCGGGGACCGAAAGCGCCGGACGGCCTGCGGGTCCTTTGAGTTTTCAAGCAACCGGTTCCACTCCAGGTGAAGGGCTCCAGGGACATGCCCGACACGTTCGTTGCCGTGAGCGGCCTTCCCGTGGTATTCGTCGTCGGAACGAGCGTCGATGACATGGAGGCTGGCGTGGCCCTCCATCAGTTCCCCGACAGAAATCAAACGGTCCGGTTGAAGTTGCGCTGTCAGAGCCGGCGCCTCCCGAGCCGGAACCGTTTCGTAAGACACGGGTAGTCCAGCCGAAACCCACCCCTGCCATCCTCCGTCCAGGATCTTCACTTGCGCGTGCCCGTAATAGCGGAAGACCCACCAGAGACGGGTCGCGAATAGCGTTCCCCAGTCGTCGTAGGCCACGACCGTTGTTTCGGGACCAACGCCCAGGTCGGAGGCGAGCTTCTGAAACTCCTCGAAAGAAGGCAGGTGCAACTTCGGGTTTCCGGAGTCGTCCTCGCCTTTCACGTAGGCGTGACCCCCTCGACACAGGGCCCCGGGGACATGGGCGCGCGCGTAGCTCGACTGTTCCCAGGGACAGTCGACGACGACGATGGAATCGTCGCCTCTATTCTCATGGAGCCACTCCGGGCTGACGAGCGATTCAGGGTAAGTCATAGTTTCTTTTCGGAGAATATGGAGTGTAGCGCGATTGTGCGACGTGCGTGAACATCAATTGAGGGCCGGCGCGCAGGCGCACATCAGCCGTCTGCTGGCCGGAAGGTGTAGCACCAGGCTTCACCCTCCAGCACCGTCTCGCCCCCCTGGCGCCGAACCTCGACCTTGAGCTGCGTCACCGGCTTGGTGTCGTGAACGCTCACGATCTCGGCTTCGGCCGTGATGGTGTCGCCGATAAAGACGGGAGCGGTGAACCTCCAGTTCTGGCTGAGAAAGACCGTTCCCGGGCCCGGCATGTCCATCGCGACGAGGGCGTGAAGCAAACCCGTCGTCAAGCCGCCCTGGACGACGAGCCTTTCAAACTTCGTCTTGGAGACGAACGCCTCGTCGAAATGGAGGGGGTTGTAGTCACCCGAGATCTCGGCGAACGACTTCACGTGCTCTACGCCCAGGGTGAGCGACCGGCTGGCCTTCTGTCCGACTTCCAGCTCCATCGGGACCAGTCCGGTCAGCCCCGCGCCAGGGGGTCTGGGAAACGCCGGACGCGCCGCAGCGTCACGAAAGTCGCGACGTGGAATGCGATGATGACAAAGGCCCCGACCTGAAGGATCGTCCACTCCAGACGGAGGTCCGCCTCGCCACGCCGGATGTCGCTGAGCGCCAGATGACTGACCAGAAGAACAAGAGTCGAGGCAGCTCCCAACGCGAGCGTGAACGCGGTCGTCTTTCTCAAACTTTGCATTTCGACCTCTATCGTCGTGGGTGACGGCAAGTGTATCATGCGCCCAGGAGTTGATTGATGAGCTCGTCCCCCTCGCCAGTCGTCGCCACGTTGGAGGCGCTTGGCGTCGACTTCGAAACCATCGCAATCGATCCAGCGTTCGCCGATACCGCTGCATTCTGCGAGAAATACGGATATCCGCTCGAGAAGTCCGCCAACACGATCATCGTGGTCTCGAAAAGAGGGCCCAAGAAACATGCCGCATGTGTCGTGCTGGCAACTCACTTTCTGGACGTGAACAAGCGCGTCCGCAAACTGATGGAAGTTTCGCGGGCTTCATTCGCTTCGGCGGAACAGATGAAGGAGTTGACCGGCATGGAAGTAGGTGGTGTCACGCCGATGTCGCTTCCCGAGGGCCTCCCGCTCTATGTCGATGAGCGGGTGATGCAATGTGACTGGATCATCCTGGGCGGGGGTGGACGGGATCTCAAGATAAAGACTTCGCCCGAAGTCTTTACGAAGCTGGGAGCCGCGATCGTATCGGACCTGGGGATGGAGCCGCGGAAAGAATAGATAGGTGGGGGGACCGTCCGGCGTTTGCGTTCCCGAAACACAGGCCTACGCATGCTGTAGGCGCACTCTGCAACCAAGGGACTGCGTGGGACGGTGGGCCCGACGCTAATTGATGGTCCGGGTCATAGACCGCACCTACACCTCCGTTTGGACGCACACTTCTCCAAAATCCACTACTTGAAATCCGTTTCCATCCGTTTGAGGTCCGAACCTTCTCCCATGGCGATCAGGTAATCACCCACCTCGATCCGGGTACTCGGCGCGGGATTGAAGAGCATCGTCTCCTCGGGTTTCTGGATGGCGAGAACGATCAGGCCGTAGTTCTGACGGATTCCGGATTGTTCGAGCGTCTTTGAGGCTACCGGGCTCGACGGAGATACTCCGACCTGGCCGATCTCGAGATCCTTCTCCGAGGATTTGCTGAACGCAGTTGCGATGTCGAGGAAGCTGAGCACGTGCGGCTGGAGCAACGATTGTGCGAGACGGTGCCCGATGAACGGATACGGGGTCAGGACGGTATCGGCGCCCGCGATGCGAAGACCCGTCCCTGGGTACTCATCGGGTGTAGCTCGCCGAAACCCACCGTCGTCAGCGTGATCAAAGCCATGTAGAAACTGTCGAACCACGACCACCCCTCGACGACGTGAAAGCCGATGGTGCCGGCGGCGAGCACGACGCTCAACAGGCCAAATATGAGCAGTAATCGTCTTGTCAACGAATCCATCTCTGCGTCCACAAACTGTATAGCAGATTTGGCAACGGAATGAGCCGACCTTGCAAGGATTTGCGCGGACTATGCGGCGAGCGTGTTGACGCGATTACCTGCCGGACAGCGTCCGGTCGGAAAGCATGGCTTCAGCCCAAGTCTTTTGTCAACACGGAGGCACGAGGAACACGATGGAAATCATGTTTCTTTTTCCGGCCTTCGTGAACTTCGTGTCTTCGTGTTGAACACGAGGCCTTGCAGGTTCGCTACCAGCCTATGGCCAGGCCATCTTTGCGTGGATCGGACCCGCCCATCAACGCTCCCGACACGGGGTCGATGATGATTCCCTGGTAGCCACCGAAAGCACCGAACGAATCGATGATGCTGTGGCCTTTCCGGGACAGGCCGAAACGGACGTTCCCGTCGATAGCCGACTCGAGCGCGACACCACGACTGGAATGGCGGAAACGCGGCGCTTCGCCTGCGTGCTGAACGTCCATCCCGAAGTCGACTACGTTGGCCACGACCTGCACATGGCCTTGGGGCTGCATGTCCCCACCCATCACGCCGAAGGAGAAGAACGGTTGTCCATCCTTGAGCACCATCGCGGGAACGAGAGTGTGAAACGGCCGCTTCCGCGGGGCAACGCGGTTGCGGTGGCTGGGATCCAGGACAAACGATCCGCCCCGGTTGTGGAGCGCGATGCCCGTATCGCCCGCAACGACACCGGAGCCGAAGGACGAGAACAGGCTATTGATGAACGATACGACGTTGTGATCGCCGTCGACGACCGTGAAATACACCGTGTCGCCCTCCTCCGACATTCCCGGCGGGGCTTCACGCTGGGCGCGATCCGGATCGATCAGGCGACGGCGTTCGGCGGCGTACTCCTTGGAGATGATCGTGGCCGTGGGCAGGTCGACGTGATCGGGGTCGGCGATGAAGACCTCGCGGTCCGCAAAGGCCAGTTTCTTGGCCTCGACCATCGTGTGGAGATAATCGACCGAATTGTGCCCCATCGCTTTCAGGTCGAAACCTTCGAGGATGTTCAACATCTCCAGCGCGGCGATCCCCTGCGTGTTGGGCGGCATCTCGTAAACTTCATGGCCGCGGTAGGTCGTCGAGACGGGCTCGACCCACTGGGCATCGAATTCCTCGAGGTCCGCGAGCGTCAACAGACCGCCGAGCTCATCCGATGTCTGGACGATCTTGTGGGCGATCTCGCCCTTGTAGTAAGCGTCGCGACCCTCGTCGGCGATCAGTCGAAGGGTCCGAGCGAGGTTGGGACTCCGAAACACCTCGCCGTGCCGGGGGGCCCTCCCATCGATCAGGTAGGTTTCCGTCGCGGCGGGGTTGCGCCTCAACTTTCCGGCTGCGCCCGACCACTGACCGGCGATGATCTCGGAGACCGGGAACCCATTCTCCGCGTAAAAGATCGCCGGCTCGAGAATGCGGGACATCGGCAGCTTGCCGTAGCGCTCGTGGAGCTTGAACCACCCGGCGACGGCACCGGGCACCGAGACCGAGTGGATGTCACCCGGAATCCGGCTCATTCCGTGCGCCCTGAAGTAGTCGAGAGTGGCTTTCGAGCCCGCCCAACCACTGCCGTTCAGAGCCGTAACCTTGCCGTCCTCCTGCATGTAGAGCAGGGCAAACATGTCGCCGCCGATGCCGGTCATCGGTGGTTCGACGACGTTGAGAACGGCCGCGGCCGCGATCGCGGCGTCGACGGCATTTCCCCCTTCCATCAGTATGCTGAGGGCCGCTGTGGAGGCCAAAGGCTGGCTGGTTGCCACCATTCCGTTCATCGCCAGCACGGGAGACCGGGTACCCTGCGTGTGGGTCGCCGGCCGGTCGCCATGCTGTAGTCCGAAGGCGAGGCCCGCCGTCAGCAGGACAGCTGCCAACGTCTTGATCGCTTTCATGGTTTGTCCTCCAACGTCGCAGTGAATTCGCATTTCGTCAGCTTAATCAGAACCGCCTGTATCGCTTGGGTTTGGAAGAATCTAACATCCGACCGGAAGAGTGTCTAATCAAAACCGGCTGCTGCTGCGGTTGCTATAATCGGGGCGCTATGCGCATCACACATTTGCTCCGGTGGCTGGGCGTTCTGACGCTCGGCGGATACGTGTTCGTAGGGTTCACTCCGTTTGCGAACGTGCTCGCTTTTCACCTGATGGCGGACTTCGAGCTTGCGCCCGCCGACGCGGTCGTCGTTCTGGGCGGAGGATTGGGTGCGGACGGGGAAATGGGAGTCGCCTCGCTGAAGCGTGCCGTGCGTGGCATGGAACTTTACCAGTTGGGATACGCACCGCTTCTGGCACTGCTCGGCCCGCAGTCCGTCGAGAACTCTCCCTCGGAAGCGTCCCTCCGGCGGTTACTCGCTCTGACCATGCAGATACCACCCGAGGACATCGTTACAGAGCCGCGAGGCCTGACCACGCGGGACGAGGCGAGGCTGATGAAAGAGGTGCTGACCCCGATGGGAGTGCGGAGCATTCTTCTCGTGAGCGATTCACAGCACCTCATTCGCGCGCGGATCCTTTTTGAAAACGAGGGTTTCGAAGTCCTGACCGCGCCCGCAGACGTCATGTCGGTCCTGAGCAGTGGCCCAACGGCGCGGCTCAGCCTCGTGGAGTGGGTGCTGCGGGAACAGGGAGCGCGGCTCTACTACCAAGCTTCGGGATATCTCTAAATGACAACACTGACACTGCTAGCCCTTGGGATCGGGACATCGTTCGGGGCGTACCTGATCGGAACCCGACGGTTGAGATTCTCTCGAGCAGCTTTGGGTGAAGGTTTGGGCAGGCTCGCGGAGTCGATTGGCGTCTCGGTCGCTTTCTTCGTCGTCAACGCAACAGCCGTCGTCGTCATCGCACTTGTTTCGCGCGCGGCTGGACGCTTCGTCTCACTCTATACTGCGACCGATCCCATTCTGATAGTCCTCTCCTTGGTCCAGGCCGCCGCCTTCCAGTTCTGGCGTTACAGCCACGGCCACAATGGCAAGGAATGAAACGCTATGCCGACAAGATCGATGCGGGGGTAAGGCACCTTCGGTCCCATGATCCCGTGATCCGGGCTGTCATCCGGATGTGTCCACCCCTGACATCGCTCCGCCTGGAACGAAATCGCTTTCGCTCGCTCGCAAACTCGATCCTGTCACAGCAGATCTCCATATACGCAGCCCGGTCGGTCCGAGGCCGTCTGGTCGGACAGGTCGGACCCGGTGGATTCACTCCAGCGAGAATCGCCAGACTGAGCGTGGAAGAGCTTCGTGCGATCGGTGTGTCCCGGCCCAAAGCGCGCTACCTTCTAGACCTTGCTGAGAAGGTGGACTCGGGGCAGGTTCGACTGAATCGGCTTGGGCGCCTTAACGACGATGAAGTGGTCCGGGAGTTGGTTGGAGTCAAAGGAATCGGCGTCTGGACTGCCCAGATGTTCCTGATCTTCGCCCTCGGACGCATGGATGTCATGCCGTGGGACGATTTCGGCGTTCGCGCCGCGATCCGGCGCCTTTATGGTCTGGAGACCCTTCCGGACAAGAAGACGTGCCTGGAGATCGCCGAGCCATGGCGCCCGTACGCGACCATCGCCTGCTGGTATTGCTGGCGGAGCCATGAGATGGAGATGGGGAGGAAGAAATCGTAGGCCGTTATCCGTAGGCCGTTGTCGGGTTGTAGGTGCGCTCTATGAGCGCACGACCTCGCATGCAGGACCAATGTGCGGTCATAGACCGCACCTACACTAGGCCGCTGGGCGCTTCTTCCCGAACAGACCCTTCAGGATGGATTTCTTCTGGCTGACGACCACGCGGTTCTTGCCGTCCTTCTTCGCTTCGTAGAGCGCTCCATCGGCCGAGGCGACGAGTTGCTCGGCCGTCTCGCTGCCCGTGAAGCTTGCCAGTCCGCAGCTTGCGGTGAAGCGGACGAAACCCTCGGGGTCTCCCGACCGGAGTTCGTAGCGTGTCGAGGCGATTTCGCGCAGTAGTTCGGAAAACTTCGACTCCGCCTGATCCAGCGTAACGCCGTCCAGGAGAATCGCAAATTCCTCACCGCCGTAGCGGGCGACCAGGTCCTCGGTACGCACACATTTCTTCAGGATCTGCGCGGCTCCCAGCAACACGCGATCGCCGACCTGGTGTCCCATCGTGTCGTTGATTTGCTTGAAGTTGTCCAGGTCGAGCAGGGCCAAAACGAAGCCGGCCCCCGTCGAAGGGTGCTGCCGGATCCATTTCCGGATGGAGTCGTCAAAGCAGCCCCGATTCGCGACCTGAGTCAGGGGATCGATCAATGCGTCTTCCTCTGCTCGAGCCAACCGGGTCTGCAGGGTTTCGATCTTGCCGGACAGATGGGAGTGACTTTCCTGGTCGCTCTTCCGCTGTTCCTCCACGAGTCGGTTCAGGTCGTGTGCTTCGGTCTTGATCTGTTCTTTGAGTAGCTGGATGTCGTTGATCTCCAGCAGGCCTTGAAATCGCCGGGATGATGCGATCAGGCTATCGCTGAATTCCGCAGATTGACCGGCGAGCGTCCGTACTGTCTCGCGCAGCACATCGATGATCTCGATGAACTCGATCTCCCGGTTGAGAGCGTGCTCGCGGGCTTGACTGAAAAACCTCTCGCAGGCTGTGAGACACGACTCTGCCAGCACCTGGATCGACTTGCCGCTTTCAAGATCGAGATCGGCGATGAGTTTGCGAAATCCTCCGAGCTCGGACCGGAACTCCGGTGTTGTCTTGAGGCTCTCGTTACCGACCGCGACATCTGAGAGCAGGGCCAGCAGGCGATCGATAACGTCCAGTAACTCGTTCGAAAGGTTCCTGGTGGAACGCTTTTCTTCGACCGGATTCAACTCAACCAATTCGGACATGCACTTCTCCCACAGGAATTGCTGCGTCTCAATCACCACATCGACCGACCAAGTCTGGTACTTTAGGCCCAAAACAGAACATGGGATTGGCCACGGAAGCACAGTGGCACAGATTTCTTACTGAAAAATCCCTTCCGTGCCGCTGTGCCTCCGTGGTTAATGATCCTAAGGTTCGATCAAACGGTTGATACCAAGAGGGATAAGATGAAATCTTACCGCGAAGAGCTTTGGTTCGAGACCGCTGACAGGCGGGACTATATCAACATTACGCCCCGGGTTGAGGAGGCGCTTCGCCGCAGCGAAGTTCGGGAAGGCTTGTGCCTGGTCAACGCCATGCACATCTCGGCCAGTGTGTACATCAACGACGATGAATCGGGGCTGATCCAGGACTATGACGACTTCCTCGAACGGCTGGTCCCGCACGCGCCGATCGATCAATACCGGCACAACGACACCGGCGAAGACAACGCCGACGCTCACATCAAGCGACAACTGATGGGGCGTGAGGTGGTCGTCGCAGTCACCGAAGGCCGGCTCGACTTCGGCCCATGGGAACAGATCTTCTACGGTGAATTCGACGGCCGCCGCCGCAAACGCGTCCTGGTCAAGATCATCGGCGAATAGGAAGAATAACCACGGAGGCGCGAAGGCACGGAGAGAACAACAGATTTCCAAGAACTCCGCGCCTCTGTGCCTCGGTGGTTATTCCCTTCCTTGCCTTCTTCTTGAACCGATCGTTTACATCAGGGAGACGGGGTCGACGTCGATGATGACTTTCGTGGCGGAAGTTTTCTGTTCTTCGAGGTGAGTCCGAAGGCGGTCCAGGACGCCATGGAGGTCCGCACGGGATGCAGACTTGATCAGCAGCTGATGTCGGTAGGTTCGCTTGAGTTTTTCGAGTGGGGCGGCTGCAGGGCCGAGAATCCGGATCGAACGTGTCCGAAGGCCGTCCAGGAAATCGTTGATCTCCTGAGCGAAACCCCTGGCCCTTTCGCGACTGCGATCCAGTACCATCACACTCGCCAGGGACGTGAACGGAGGGTAGAACATCGCCTTCCGGAAATGTACCTCGCGGGCGTAGAACTCTTCAAATCGATGTGTGGCCGCGAGCTGGAAACTGTAGTGATCGGGGAAGTAGCTCTGGAGCACCACTTCGCCTGGAGAGTCACCGCGCCCGGACCGACCCGCGACTTGAGTCAGCAGTTGAAACGTTCGTTCGGCCGCCCGGAAATCCGGCAGCGACAGTGCCGCATCGGCCGCAATCACGCCCACCAACGTCACGCGTGGAAAATCGTGTCCCTTTGCAATCATCTGGGTTCCGACAAGGATGTCCAGCTCCCCGGCCCGGAATTGCCCGAGCAGTCGATCGTAATCGCGAATGTGCCGCATCGTGTCACGATCGATCCGACCGATTCGGGCCCCACCCAGCGCTTCCCGAAGGCGTATCTCAACCTGCTCGGTGCCTTCCCCGATGTAGTGGATGTATTCGCTCGAACACTCGGGACAGGTGGCATCCGCTTTCCGTGTGAGGCCGCAGTAGTGGCACAGGAGGCGGTTGATCGACCGGTGGTATGTCATCGACACGCTGCAGGCGTTGCAGGTGAATGCGTAACCGCAGCGGCGACAGAGCAGAAACATCGAGTACCCACGCCGGTTCAGCAGGATCATCGACTGTTCTCCGCCCCCGAGTCGATCTTCGAGCGCATCCAGCAGGCGAGTGGAAAACAGGGCCTGCTTTCCCTGTCGCACGTATTCATCTCGCATGTTGACGATCTCGACTTCGGGCAGAGGCCGCTCCTCGACGCGGACAGGAAGCTGGACGTAGCTGTAGCGCCCGAGCTCGGCGTTGCGGAACGATTCCATCGACGGGGTCGCCGATCCCAGCACGACAAGGGCGCCGGCCATCTTCGCGCGCATGATGGCCGAATCTCGGGCGTGGTAGCGCGGCATTTCCTCCTGTTTGAAGCTGCCCTCGTGTTCTTCGTCCACGATGATCACCCCCACGTCCTCGAGGGGAGCAAACAGCGCCGACCGTGTTCCGATGACGATCGGGGCGTTGCCCGTGTAGATCCGGAGCCACTCTTCGATACGCTGTTTCCGGGACAGCGAGCTGTGCAGGAGGGCCAGACGGGAGCCGAACCGGTGCTCGAACCGTTCACGCAGCTGCGGCGTCAGTCCGATTTCAGGAACAAGGACCAGAGCCGTCTTCCCCAGTCGGAGGAAGTGTTCGACGGCGCGAAGGTAAACCTCGGTCTTGCCGCTCCCTGTGACGCCATGAAGCAACATACTGTTGAACCGATCGTTCCCGATGATCGTCTCTAACGCCCGACGCTGATCGTCGGTGAGCTCGACTCCGTGTCGGACGGTGAGCGGCCCCGGCTTGCGGGTCTCGAACCGATCGACGTGTCTGCGGGTGATCGCAGGCGGCAGTGCGCCCTTCAGGACTTCCCCGAGCGGCGCCATGTAGTAGTCGGAAACCCATCGGCAGAGCTCGAAGATGTCAGGACGGATGAGCGGGTTCCGATCGAGAACCTCGCTGACGGGCCGGACATCGAGATTCTCCGGCCTCTCGTCACGCAGCGCGACCACGAAACCCTGGACCTCACGCCGGCGAAACGGCACGCTTACCCTGGCGGGTAGTTCGAGTGAATCCGGAATCTCGTAGATGAACGTACGGAACAAAGGAAGGCAGAGCGCAACCTCGGCGTACATCACGCTCCGACTCAGTGTCCGGCGAGCTCAGCGCGAATCTGCTTCATGTCTTCCCAGACTTCCCGTTTCTTCTCAGGGTTGCGCAGGAGATACGCCGGATGGAAAGTTGCGATGAAACGCACCCCGTCGATGTTGTGGAAACGACCTCGCAGCCTGGAGATCGGAATCTTCATCCCCAGCATCGTCTGTGCCGCGAACGTCCCCATGCAACAGACGATTTCGGGTTGAATGGCGTCCAATTGCTGCTTCAGAAACGGACTGCAGGTCTCGACTTCGACCGCTTCCGGGTTCCGGTTTCCCGGTGGACGACATTTCAAGACATTGCAGATGTAGACATCTTCCCGTCTGAAACCGATGGATTCGATGATCTTCGTCAGCAGGCCTCCGGCTCGCCCGACGAAAGGCAATCCCTGTCGGTCTTCCTCCGCGCCGGGTGCTTCGCCGACGAACATCAACCGCGCCGTCGAGCTTCCGGAACCGAACACGATGTTTGTGCGCGTTGGCGCGAGCCCACAGCGCTGGCAGTCTCCCAGCTCGTGACGGATGTCTTCCAGGGTCAAGGCTTCCGACCGGCTGTTCTCATCCTTCAGGTCCGCGCCGCCCAGATCGACGGACTCGATACCGATGTCGCGAAAGAACGCTAATTGGTCGGAAATGTCGGTTCTGTTCATGACGTGGTGAGTAAGCCACGATTACGCAGAATACATAGCCACGGATTACACAGATTTCTCGGATAGGAACAACTTGTCCTCTGCCCTCCGAAAGACCACTCCTAATCCGCTAAATCCGTGCAATCCGTGGCTGGTTTTTTCGGCGCCAGCAGCATTCATTTGAGACAACGTTTAACGGCGGCAACGGCCTACCCATAACGGCCTACGTGTCCTCGAGCGACGAAATCTGCGCTGAGCCACTCTGGCGGGGACCGAGGCCCCTTACAGGAGCGCAACAACGCGGTCCAGGATCCGGTCCGCCATCTCCAGCTTCGACATCCGTGGCAGCTCTTCCCGGCCTCCATCGGCATCGACGATACTGGCTTGATTACTATCACTGGCGAAAGCCGAATCGGGTCCCGATACTGAGTTCACGACAATCAGATCGAGGTTCTTCGACTTCAGCTTATCCAAGCCGAATTCGAGGTGGCGCTCGGTTTCGGCGGCGAATCCGACCAGAACCTTGCCGTTCTTTTGCTTTCCGAGCTCGGTCAGGATGTCCGGTGTCGGCTCGAAGACCACGTCGAGGCCGACGTCTTTCTTGATCTTCTGAGAAGCGACACTCTGAGGGCGGAAGTCCAACGGGGCTGCCGCCTTGACGACAACATCGGCGGTGTCAAAGTGCTCGACGACTGCATCGCGCATCTCCTGGGTCGTTCGAACCCTGATGGTTCCGGGAAAGTCGAGATCGGTCGGTCCCGATACGAGGGTCACGGCGCCTCCACGGGCACGTGCCGCTTCGGCGATCGCAAACCCCATCCTGCCCGAGGAACGATTGCTGATGAAGCGAACCGGATCGATGTCCTCAACAGTCGGGCCGGCTGTTACCAGTACTTTCCTGCCGGCAAGGTCGGGGGAGTGCGACAGCAATGTCGTCACGTAATCGACGATCCGGCTCACTTCCGCCAGCCGACCCGGCCCTGAGGTGTGGCACGCCATCTGCCCGACGTCCGGATCGACGAAGCGAACGCCTCGACTGCGGAGTGTCGCGATGTTGTCCTGAACCGAGGGGTGCTCCCACATGCGTGTGTTCATCGCGGGTGCAATGACGACGGGAGCCGTGACGGCAAGGTGGAAGGTGGTGAGGAAGTCGTCCGCGACACCAGCGGCCATACGTGCGATACAGTTGGCCGTCCCAGGCGCCACCAGGAAGAGGTCGATCGATTGTGCGAGAAAGATGTGATCGAAAGGATCCGGCAAGCCGGTTTCGGACCGGGAGCCGTCGAATAGATCGAAGTATACCCGGTCGCCGGAGAGAGCTTCGAACGTCAGCGGGGTCACGAATCGGGCAGCGTTTCGAGTCATGATCACGACAACGTCAAGACCTTCATCCTGAAGCCGTCTGAGGATTTCGGCAGCCTTATAGCAGGCGATTCCGCCGCTTACGCCCAGCGCAATCCTTCCCCTCTTCGCCCTCGATGACGTCGCCGCGCTCAATTTGTTCTCCCGCTGCGAACCGCCGCGACCGGACTTCGGTCGCCCGTGGTCATTTTTTCTGCAGTAAAACCTCTGTCTCGGGAATCGTGAACTGCACCAGTCCCTCGAGCAGTTCCCGTTTGGCGATCTGCGTTGGTTTCTGTGCCATATCGCCGACCCTCGGTGCGCCCCCGCCCTGGATTTGTCGAGCTCGAAGCGCTGAAACGATGACAAAACGGTATTTACTGTCGACATTGTCAGGTATCTTGATCAATCTAAGCCTCCAAAAGTCGCGATGATTTGATGAATACGGTCGGCTTCGCCCGGCGGCGGAGCGGCGCCTGCACGCACGATGGCATCCAGCTGCGGTATCGCTTCATCCAGCTTGTCGTTGACGACGACATGGTCGTAGTCGCGGTAACACGATATTTCACTCTTCGCGATCGCGAGCCGTTTTCGGATCGTCTCTTCATCCTCGAGCCGGCGGGAACGGAGCCGGCGTTCCAGTTCGTCGAAGGACGGCGGCATCAGGAAAACCGTCACCGCACCCGACATCGCCGACTTCACCTGCCGGGCACCCTGGACGTCGATGTCCAGGATTACGTTCCTGCCTGCTGCGAGGTTGTCCTCCACAAACTTCCGCGAAGTTCCGTACAGGTTCCCGTGATACTCCGCCCACTCCAGAAAGTCTCCGCCTTCGACCATCGCCTTGAACTCCGCCCTGTCGACGAAGAAATAATCGACGTGGTTGGCTTCGCCCGCACGCGGGGACCGCGTCGTGTAGGAGACCGAGAACGTCAGATCTTCGAAGTTTCGTATGAGGTGCTGGACTAAAGTGGTCTTCCCGGAGCCAGAAGGAGCCGAAACAATGTACAAGTTTCCGCGCAATCCTTCATTATAGCGTAAGACGTGGGGCCAGTCGTCAGTTGTCAGTTACATCGCCCTACCGCGACTGACTACCGACTACTACCTACTGACTACTATTCGATATTCTGCACCTGCTCCCGGAGCTTGTCGATTTCCACTTTTATTTCGATCGCCGCCTCCCCGATCCGGATCCCTGCATGATTCAGCCCCGAAGTCTTGGACAGTATCGTCGTCACTTCGCGGTTCATCTCCTGTAGCAGGAAATCCATCCGCTTGCCCGTCTCTTCGTCGCGTGTCTTCAAGTCTCCGAACTGTTTCAGGTGGCTCTCCAGACGGGTCGTTTCCTCGGCGATATCGCTCTTCTCGGCGTAGAACAGCGCTTCGACCTCGAGCCGGTTGCTGTCGACCTTCAGGTCCGGGGCGAGTTCCGCCGCCCGGGTCAGGAGCGATTCCCTGTGATGCTGCAACAGGGCATCGGCCCCATTTTCGATTGTTTCCAGATTCGTGCGGATCTTTCCGATCCTGTTATCCAGATCCCGGAGGAGTGACGCACCTTCCTTCATCCGCATCTCTTTGACTTGCTGCAACGCAGCCAGCGTGGCCTCCTCAAGGTGACCCGAAACCTTGCTCATCTCCTCTGCCGTCAAGTTCTCATTCGACACGGTGATCGCCCCAGGCAGTTTTGAGATCGATTCCAGCGTCAACCCGCCTTCGATCGGATGCTTCGCCCGCAGTTCGTCCATCAGCTCGACGTAGGAAGAAATCAGGGCCGGGTTGGTTTCCATTCGGATCTTCTCGCGCGTCAGTCCGATCTTGACGAACAGGTCCACACGACCCCGCCGCAGGGTGTCGGACACTGCTTTTCGAACGACTCCCTCCAAACTCTGAAACTCAGACGGGAGCCGCACGTGGACATCCAGGTAACGGTGGTTGACTGTCTTGGCTTCCACCGAAACGGCCAGGTTCGGCGCTTCGATTCGCCCTGAGCCAAAGCCGGTCATGCTGTATATCATATCGATTTCACCCGTTATCTACGGATTACGGAAAAGAACTGCCACGGATTACACAGATTACACGGAGAAAGAAGAATACTTGGGTACTATCGGAAAGATCACCCCAAATCCGCTAATCCGTGGCTGAACCTCCCCGTGCAATCCGAGGATCGTCTTACCCCCGCTCTTCCAGCGTCTTGGTCACGTCCTGAAACTGGAGGTTGTGGAGCTTCCAGTAGAGTCCACGGCGGAGGATGAGCTCTTCGTGAGTGCCATCCTCGACGATACGTCCGTCCGAAAGCGCGAGGATACGGTCGGCTCGACGGACCGTGGACAGCCGGTGTGCGATGACGATGGTCGTGCGGCCCGCCATCAAGTTCTCGAGAGCCTGCTGGACCAGAGACTCCGACTCCGTATCCAGGGAGGAAGTCGCTTCGTCCAGGATCAGGATCGGAGCATTCTTCAGGAGGGCCCGGGCGATGGAGATTCGCTGGCGCTCCCCGCCCGAGAGTCGCAATCCACGCTCTCCGATCACGGTCTCGTAACCTTCTGGCAGGCTGCAAACAAAATCGTCGACCAGGGCAGCGCGAGCAGCGGCGTGGACAGCGCGGTCATCAGCATCGGGATTCCCATATGCGATGTTGGTTCGAATCGTGTCGTTGAAAAGGATCACGTCCTGCGTGACCATCGCGATGCTGAGCCGAAGAGACCGCAGCTTGAAGTCACGGATGTCGATTCCGTCGATCTCCACACGGCCTCCTGTCACGTCGTAGAAACGTGGGAGCAGGTTGACGAGGGTCGTCTTTCCCACACCGCTGGAACCGACCAGAGCCAGCACTTCCCCCCGCGGCAGCGAAAACGAAATGCCGTCCAGTGTCGGGTCGACCCCGTCGTAAGAAAAACGCACGTTCATGAAGTCGATGCTCTGCCGAAACTGATCGAGGTCCACCGAGCCGGGGTCCGACTCCCGCTCCGATGCCATGATCTTGAACAGTTGGCCTGAAGCGCCAATCGCCTGCTGGAAGGAGTTGTTGATCCCGCTCATTCGGCGGATCGGGTCATACAGTTTGATGAGGGCAATGACAAAAGCCGCGAACAACCCGACGGTCATTCGGCCAGCCTGGATCTCGTTACGTGCGTACACGAGAAGCGCGACAACCACGAAGATTCCGAGGATCTCCATCAGGGGAGAAGACAGGGCATGGGTCATTCTCTGGCGCAGGTTCAGCCGGAATATTCGGTCGGCGACGGATCGGAACTTGCCCAACTCCGTCCCTTCCATCGTGAAGATCTTGACGATACGGTTGCCCGAGAGGGTCTCGAAGAGGATGTTCGCCATACCGGCCATTTCCTCCTGGTTCGAACGACTCAGATTCCGGAGCCGACGTCCAAACCAGAGCGTGGGATAGAAGACCAGGGGCACAAGCGCGAGAGACATGATTGCCAGCTTCCAGTCGATCACGAACACGGCAAGCAGCAGGGCCAAGAGGATCGCGCTCTGTTTGAGAAACTCCGCCAGCGTCTCGGAAACCGCAATCTGGACCTTTTCGACATCGGCGGACACCCGTGAGATCAACCCGCCTGTGGGATGGTTCGTGAAGAACCCGAGAGGTTGAAAGACGATCGATCGATACAGGTCGACCCTCAAGTCGCGTACGACTGACTGGCCCAGGAAGGCCGTCGAAGCAATCCCCCCGTACTCGGCCGTGGCCTTCAAGATCGTCGACACGACGAGCGCTACCAGAATCCACACGCCATATTCCGCCGGGACATCGAGAGTGATGTCGTCAAAGAAGGGGATGTCCAGCGTCGGCGCGGCAGACTGCTCCAGCACGGTATCGAAGACGAGCCCGATCAGGAACGGGGAGATCGCTTCGAGGACGCCCACGACGATGGCGAGCAGCAGAGACAGAACCAGCGCCCAGGTGTAGGGGCGGATGTAACCCCGGAACCGGTCCGCATTGGACTCAGGTTCCTTCACTGGTCTGCCAGTACCGAACGGACGTGCTGTTCGATCTTGGTGTAGCTCCTCATCTTCATCAGATCTTCGGTCATCTCCCGCAATTCGGCGATCGACACGGAGCGAATCATCCTCTTGATCCTCGAGTACGCTCCGAGGTTCACCGACAGTGCTGTAAACCCCAGCCCGAGCAGCACAGCGGCCGACATCGGGTCGGCTGCCAGCTCGCCGCAGACCACAATGGGTTTACCCGTCGGTGCAACCAGCTCCTGGACTAGCCGGAGAAGACGGAGCACCGCCGGTTGGTACGGACTATAGAGCTGAAAACCGGAACGATCCGTGCGGTCGATGGCGAGACAGTACTGGATCAGGTCGTTCGTACCCAGACAGAAGAAATCCACCTGAGATGCCATCAGGTCGCAGGTATGCGCGGCGGCCGGAGTCTCGATCATGACGCCGACGGGCACGGTCTCGTCAAACGGGACCCCTCCTCGTGTCAATCGGCGGCGAACGTCGGCGATGATGTCCATTCCCGCGCTCAGTTCATCCAGCGTGGACACGAATGGAAGCACGATCCGGGCCTGGCCGCGCGGGGAGGCGCGGTAAATCGCCCGCAGCTGAGTGCGGAAGACGTCCCGGTTTTCCAGGCAGAAACGCAGCCCACGGAGTCCGCTGTCGGGGCTCATTCCGTCGCCCCTGCCGTCCCGGAGTCCGACGTCGATCGTCCGGAAGTTGATCGGCAGGGCCTGTGCTTTCGAGAGCAGGTAAGAATAGTCCTCGACGAGCCGGTCCTCTTCCGGCTCCTTCGCATCCCGAAAGAACTCGAACTCGGTCCGGTAGAGCCCGATCGCCTCACAGTCCTTGGCCACAACCGTCTTTATCTCTTCCTTGAAGTTGATATTCGCGCCCAGCAGGACGGAAATGCGATCCTTGGTCACACATGGTGCGTGGATGGCGCGTGCGAGCCGGCGCTGCGACTTCTTGACTTCCTGTTCCCGTCTTCGATAGCGCTCGAGTGTTTCGTCGGATGGGGCGCGGATGACAACCCCTTCGTCACCATCGACGATGATCAGTTCGCCGGAGATCAACCCCGGCAGCACATCGGCGACGCCCATCACAGCTGGCACTCCGATCGAACGCGCCATGATGGCCGTGTGTGACAGGGGGCTGCCCGTCTCCGTCACAAGGCCGACGAGACGGGACGACTTCAGTTCGATCAGCGTCGAAGGGGGGGTCGTCTTCCCGACGAGGATGGAGTGGTATCGGAGCGACCGGAAAGTCGGAGGCTGGTAGGAACGCAGGTTGACCAGCAACCGCCGAACGATGTCTTCCAGGTCTCCGCGACGCTCGCGCAGGTATTCATCGTGGACACGATCGTAGGCCTCGAGAATCGTCCCGCTGACACTCTGGATCGCCCATTCGGCGTTGATCTGCTCCTTCTCGATCTTCTTGACGATCCGGTCGATGAAGATCCGGTCCTCCAGAATCATCAGGTGAGCATCGATCAGGGTCGTCGAGTCCCCGCCTCGCGAACGCTCCAGCCGCGTCTGCATCTTCTGCAGTTGGGCCCTGGACTTCTCCACGGAGCGGAGGAAGCTCTGGATCTGACGGGGAACCTGCTCGGGCTTCAGCGAATAGTTGAGCGTCACCAATTCGGGATCCCACGCCGTGACGGCGTGACCGAACGCGATGCCCGGAGACGCTGCTACCCCTTTCAGTTTGCGCTCGACTATGCTCATTGAACTCGAAGTCGCCGCGACGAGAAGCCCTCAGGTGACGGGTTCACCGGCTCGCCAGGTACTGACACACGGCGTCCACGGCCTCCTCTTCATCGTCTCCCTCGGCACGAACCTGAACCCGGGTTCCCTGGCCCGCAGCCAGTAGAAGAATGCCCAGTATGCTTCGGGCGTCGGCTTCTACGTCGCTGCCAGCGTCTGCCCTGGACAGGCTGATCTCCGAGGAGAAGCTCTCGCTCAGCCGCACAAGTCGCGCAGAGGCCCGCGCATGCAGGCCCAGGCGGTGCCCGATAACGACTTCTCTTGATGTCATGATTTGGGCGAGAGCAAATCGCTGGCGATGTGGATATTGTCCTGGCCGGTCTCTCGTACCAGTTTCGCTGCCGTCGCCAAGTCGTCTTCGGGGCCGAGTTGAGTCAGCTTGATCAGCATCGGCAGGTTGACACCGGTGACGATTTCGATGGCCCCCTGGTCGAGGAAGGTCGAGGCGATATTGGTCGGCGTTCCCCCAAACATGTCGGTCAGAATCAAGACGCCGGAACTCGAGTCCACGCGTTTGATCGCCTTCTCGACCATATCGGAAGCCATGTCCACGTCGTCGTGCCAACCGATCGATACCGCCGCGATGTTCTGGATGTCGCCGACAATGGCCTCGGCGGCGTTCAACAGCTCCACCGCAAGCCTGCCGTGAGTCACTATGAGACCGCCAATCATGCTCGCTCCCTGTCGCAGAATTTTATCACGCAGGCTGTTGGGACGTAGACCGTAGGCCGTACCCGGTGTCCAACTGATTGCTGACAACCCACTACTTCTATATGCCGGTCACAGGCGAATCCAACGTCCGTGTCGCGCGAAGCGCGACTAACGTTCAGCGGCCTACGGCCTACGTCTTCACCTCTTCTCCACATCCCGGTGGATCACCTTGATTCGGACCGCCGAATCCGCAAGAGCCTCTGCGATCGAGTTGACCATCATCACCGAGCGGTGGCGCCCCCCCGTACAGCCTATTGCGATCGTCAGGTACGCCTTGCCTTCCCTGTCGAACTCCGGCAGCAGGAAATCAGCATCGATTGAAGGCGTACGAGAAAGTCCATCGCGACTCTATGCGAGCGGATGTACTTGATGACGGGTTCGTCAGATCCCGTAAGCTGCTTCAACTCTGGCACGAAATACGGATTCGGAAGAAAGCGAACGTCGAAAACCAGATCCGAATCGACCGGAATCCCGTGCTTATACCCGAAGCTGACCAGGCTCAACAGCAGACCTGCGGACTCCTGCTCATCGAACAGGCGATCAGTGTACTTCCGCAGGTCGTGGATCGAGAAATGGGAGGTGTCGACGATATGATCCGACATTTCCCGGATGGGGCGCAGCCGCTCCCTCTCCATCTGGATCGCTTCCCGTACAGGCCGTGTCGAATCGAGAGGATGGGGCCGCCGGGTCTCGCTGAAACGCCGGATCAGCGCGTCGTCGGAAGCTTCGAGAAAATAGAGCGACGCATCAAGGCTGTGCGCTTCCTTGAGCTCCTCAAATAGCCGGGGGAACTCGCCCAGAGCTGCACCCTCCCGCACGTCCACGACCAGCGCGGCGCGGCGGAAGTTTCCCTCGGCCTTCACCACCAGCTCGGAGAACTTGCCCAACAGCCCCACCGGCAGGTTGTCGACGCAGAAATAACCCCGATCTTCCAGCGCGCGAAGGAAGGTTCCTTTGCCGGAGCCGCTGGGACCTGTGATGACGATGAGAGGTGAGGCTTTCATGGCGATGGTCGCCGAAGCCCGGTTGAGATAATCTTCGCTGCCGGCTATTGCTCCGGTTCAATCCAGCCGATGTTGCCGTCCTTGCGCTTGTAGACGACGTTCAGACGATCGGTCTTTGAGTTTCTGAAAGCGAGAAAACCGTGGCCGGAACCACTGATTCGCGTCGCCGCTTCGTCGATGCTGAGCGGCTTCACCTCGGCACCGTCCGTTCGGATTACTTCAGGAATCTGTTCGGCAAGCTCAGGTTCGATCTCGGTCACAGAATCCGCCGCGATGACTCGGGGACTCACCGCGTGACGTCGGCGATCAACATAACGCTTCTTTGACTTGAGGACCTGCTTCTCCATCTTGTCCAGGGCCGAGGCAATGGACGTGTACATATCGGTGGACTCGTCCGTGGAATTATGAAAACCGTTTCGCGTCTTGAGGTTAACCTCCGCGATATGCCGCTGATGTTTCTCTGCGGTAAGGATGAAGTGAACTTCTATCATTTCGTCGACGGCCGGCAGCCGATCCAGCCGATCGAGAGCAAACTTCCGGATGGGCTCGGTAACGTCGATGTGACGCCCTGTAAACTCCACTCTCACGAGAGTACCTCCATGTTTGTGGGCCCTCTGTGTTCAGCTTTCGGCTCCAGACGACCCTCTCGTTCCACGGGGGCTGAGAGCTGAACGCTGACAGCCGATCGCTTCTTCACAGCCTTTCCCGACGCTGGTGCGTGCTGGGAATCTTCAGGTCTTCGCGGTACTTGGTGATACTGCGGCGAGTGACCGAAATGCCATCGTCTTTCAGCAGAGTGGCAACCTTCTCGTCGGTCAAAGGCTTACGTGGATCTTCGTTGTCGATCAGACGTTTGACCTTCAGTTTGACAAGAGTCAGCGAGGTTCCGCCGTAGGTTCCGCTGACAGCTTCGGAGAAGAAGAATCGCAGCTCGTGGACGCCCTGGGGAGTGTGGGCAAACTTGTTTGCGACTGCACGGCTGACCGTAGAGGGATGAACGCCGACCTCTTCGGCAACTTCCTTGATCATCATCGGCTTGAGCGCGTCGATCCCCACGTCCAGGAACGGCGTCTGTCGGCGGATGATCGCTTCGCAGACCTTGACGATGATGTTCTTCCGCTGCTCGATATTCTTCAGCAACTGAACGGCCGACTTGAAGCAGTCCTTGACGTAGTTGCGAACTTCTTTGGTTGCTTTGCCCTTCTCCAGCATCCGGCGGTAGGTCTGGCTCAGCCGGAGTTGAGGCACTTCGTCTTCATTGGTTACGACGGTGTACTGATCACCCACCTTCACGATAAACACGTCGGGTTCGATGTGGCGGGCCGCGAGCTGGTTGTACTTCTGCCCAGGGCGGGGATCCAGATGCTTGATGATCTCGACGGCCCCGAGCACCTCGGGCAACGGACAGCGCAATGCCTTGGCGATCTCCTTGTACTGCCGGTTCTGCAGCTTGCGAAGATGGTCGGTCACGATCTCCATCGAGATGGGGCTGTCCTCCTCGAGCAAGGCAAGTTGTATCAGAAGACATTCACGCAGGTCACGCGCGGCAACGCCCTGGGGATCGAAACCCTGGACCGTCAGCAAAGCGCTCTCGACAACCCCCATTGAATGGCCGCCCGAGGAGGCAATCTCATCCAGCGAGAGCGGGATCTCCCGGTCCTTGTCGCTGACCGCCGCAAGGTAGCCATCGGCGTTGAGGTTACCGATGATGGAACGACAGGCTTCCCGAATCTCCTCGTCCATTATGACCATACCGAGTTGCCATTCGAGGTGGTCGGTCAGGTTGGACGGCCGGGCGAGGAAGTTCTCGAAAGAAGGCTTCTCGAACACCTCGGTTTCACGCGGACGCGATGCGCCGTCGTTCAGGTACTTTTCGAACTCCTGCAGGTCGAAGTCACGAAACTCATCCTCCTCGGCGGGCGGATCCGGTTCGGGTTTCTCGGGGGTCGGTTCGTCGTTCTCTCCGCTGCGCTGATTGAGCAGCTCGTACGCCTCGTCTGTCCGGTCGGCTTCCGTCCCCTCCGACTCTGCGTCCGCAGGCTTCTGGTCGGTTTCTTCCTCGGCCGATTCGACAATTTCGGTGGCCTCCTCGAGCACGGGGTTCTCGACGAGTTCGGCAGAGATCATGTCCTGTAGTTCGAGCTTGTTCAGGGCCAGGAGGCTGACCATCTGGACGAGACCCGGGGTCAGTACCGTTTTCTGGGTGGGCTTGATGACAAGCCTGTGCTCTAAGAATGCCATGTTCAGCGCGGACCGAATCCCCTGAGGTTCATAGCAAGAACCCTACCAAATCCCCGAAGGGACGCAAGAAATGCATATGCAAATCTAATTTAGACTAAAACGCTCGCCGAGATAAACCCTTTTGACTTCCTCGTCGGCACTGAGCTCGCGGGGCGTCCCGGACCTGAATATGACCCCTTCGTTGATGATATAGGCTCGGTCGGTAACCTGGAGAGTCTCCCGAACGTTGTGGTCGGTGATGAGAATCCCGATCTGGCGATCCTTCAGATGCTGGATGATCTTCTGAATCTCGAGCACGGTGATCGGGTCGATTCCCGAAAACGGCTCATCCAGGAGGATGAACTTCGGCGAGATGACGAGCGAGCGTGCGATCTCGACCCGCCTTCGCTCTCCGCCCGAGAGGGTGTCGGCGAGACTCCTGCGGACGTGGCCGATCCCGAATTCGTCAAGGAGCGTCTCCAGGCGTTCCCGACGCTCCTGCCGGGAGAGGGGAAGCGTCTCGAGAATCGCCATGATGTTCGCCTCGACACTCAGCTTGCGAAAGACGGAAGCTTCCTGCGGCAGGTAGCTGATGCCGTTGCGCGCCCTCAGGTACATCGGTAGTTCGGTGATGTTGCTCTGATCGAGGAGAACGGATCCCGAATCGGGCCGTGTGAGCCCGACGATCATATAAAACGTCGTCGTCTTGCCGGCTCCGTTGGGACCCAACAGGCCGACAACCTCACCCTGGGAGACCTTCAGGTCGACATCGCGGACGACCCTACGGTTCTTATAGGTCTTACCTACCCCGACTGTTTCCAGAACCGCCATAACTGAAAGCCTATCGCGGGCCGACCAACCGGCGCGAAACGACACGACTGCCGTCTTCGCCGTTCACGACGACTCCGTTGTCCTCGATGTTCATCACCAGCTTCCGTCCCTGCACGGCGGTCGTCGAGTCGGAAACTTCGGCCTCCCGTCCATACAGCGTGATTGTCTGCGCGGCCTCGCTGTAGATCGCCTCGTCGGCCTTGACGCCAAAACCACGCCCGGTGATGATGACATCCTCCTTCGCCACGATCCGGCGAGGTTCTCCGCCTTCGAGCGTTGCCTCAAGATCATCCGCACTCAGTGTCATGTCGTCGGATCGGACACGCACGTTGCCGACATAGTGCACGACACCAGTCGGATCGGCAAACTCGAGCCTGTCGGATCGCGCGCGGAGTTCTTCGACAGTGGAGTCGATCTCGCCCACTGCGATAAAGCGCCGTTCCCGGGGGAAAATCTCGATCGCTTGTGCGCGAACGTGAATCCGCTCGCGCCATAACTCGGCGGTATCGGAGTACACGATCTTCTCTCCGTCGCCTTCCGCCTTCCCGCCGACGATGAGAGTCGGGTCCGCCGGGTCGAGCGAAACGGTCCGCGCGTCGCCCACGGCTGTGAAAAACTGTTTCGTCTGATCGAGAGTGATCGTGTCGGCCTCGACACGAAAACGCTCGTCGGAAACCACGGGCCGGCCCTGGAGGACAATTCTGTCGCCGGCGGAGGACACTTCGGCGCGGCCTGCAGTCCCCCTGCGGCCTCCCTGGTCGAAGCGGATGTCGCCGGTCTGGACCAGCTCGATCAACCCCCCGCCCTCCGGATCGAACGCCGCGGTGGTCCTGTCCCCTGTCGAGCGGCCCGAGGCGGTTTCCAGGGTTGCCCGTCGGTCGGTCCGGAACCGAACCAAACCCGACCGCTCGATCTCAAAGTCGCGGCCCCGGAGTCGCGCATCTCCGAGGCGCAGAAACGAATCCTCCGAAGTCGACACGGCGTTCCCAACGTCGAGGCCGAACGCCCCGGAAAACTGGTTGCGAATCCGCGCGGATCGAAGCTCCTCTTCCGGCCCGAATACCATACGGGCGCTGCCGGTCGCCTCAAGGGCTCCGATGCGTCCCGCTCCGTCGAAAAAGCCGTCGATCCGGTCACCGAACAGGGACTGCGGATCGTTTTCCTCGCCCGAGTGCAGCGCCGCCGTCCCACGAGCGGACATACTCTGAGCAGCACCTTCCGGCGACAGCGTCATGTGCAGCGCGGCGGCATCCAGAATCCAGTCTCGCCCGGGATCGAAGGATTCCGCGTGCACCTTGCCAGAGACAGTCAGTGCGCTCGGGCGAAAAGTTGCGTCTACCAGCTCCGCACTTGCTTCCTCGCCAAGTAGCCGCCCTCCCGCGGATAGGATCTCGACTCCTCCGGAAACCTGGGCCCAACCATCGCGCTGGTGAAACCGGGCACTGGCAGTCTGGAGTGTGGAACCATCCTCGAGCGTGATCTTAACAGAGCCATCCAGGACAACCATACTGTCCGGGATAAGGAACCTCAGGCTGTCGGCCCGACCTTCGAACTGCCCGGGGCGCGTCACGAGGACGGGTTGGCGAGACTCTATCGTGCGGGCTCGGTGGTTGTAGATCAGTTCGGCGGTACGCCCGACGGTGTTCTCATCCAGATGGAGTTCGACATTGCCCTCGAAGCGGATGTCGTCGGTCTCTGCGTCGTAACCGCATTCATCGCTCTGGATTCGACGCTCCGGGTCGCCCGCCTCTCCGAAGATGGTCACCGTCACGTCCTGGAGCAGGTTCCGACCGTCGGTAAATCCCAGGTTCGTCCGCGCTTCGATCGTGAACGAGATGCGCTCTCCGTCCGTCCGCGACAGCTTGAAGCCCTCGGTCAATGCCGACATGTTCTCCACGAGTCTTGGCAGGGGCTCTTCGAAGACAGGATCTTCGGCAGGCCGATCCCAGTAGTTCCAGACCGGCACCGCGATCAACGCCACGACGATGACAGGAATGACGAATCGGAGTGCGCGAATCAGGTGATGGGTGTAGATCTTCTCCAGGCGCATCCCCTTGATCGTACCACGGCGGTCCGGAGCCGGAAGGCTCCGGACCGCCGAGTAGTCAGTCAGTTGTCAGTTGTCGGAAAGCCAACCGGAGATTGGGCCTAGGCTTGCGAATTTGGCCGCGAAGAGAACTGTTTGGATGGTTCTTCCGGAAACTTCGTGTCCTATCGCAAATCGCGATATTTGAACAATCCGCATTGGTTGTTCATTGGACATTGCTTTATTTCAAATCGAAGGAGGCGCCGTGCTGAGCATGAAGTGCGCATGAGTGCCTACACCGGCTCTCTCGGAAAACCGTAAACTCTGCTGGATCATCACCGCATCCGTCAACACCGCTCGAAGCTCCGATCAATGACAAATCGAGCGATCTGCAACCCCCAATCTCGAATGCGGATTTGTCCATTGACCATGCGATAGATTCCTTCTTCCCCCCCCGAAACCCATTCAAAAACCGGAATTCCCATTTTGATAGACATTCTTCGTGACCTTCGTGTCTTCGTGTTGAAAAAAAATCGCTCCGATCCGCTGAAACGGTCGCTTGGAAGATAGGCTGGAACGGGTTGTATTCCCCTCTTTTTAGAGGGATAATTCCGCCCTTCCAGCAGAAATCCGTCTGGTCGCAGACAAGGAGTATGGTTATGAATCGCCGGGTAAGCATCACGATAAACGGCACCAAACATGAGCGGGAGATCGAGCCGAGGGTCCTGCTCACTCATTTCATCCGTGACCTCGCTGGCCTGACCGGAACACACGTCGGCTGCGAAACCAGCATTTGCGGGGCCTGCACCGTGCTGGTGGATGGCATCGCCGTCAAGTCCTGCACCATGTTTGCGGTTCAGGTCGATGGTTCGGAAGTGGTGACGATCGAGGGAATGGCTCGAGACGGAAAGCTGCACCCGCTGCAGGAAAGTTTCTGGGAAAAGCACGGCCTGCAGTGCGGCTACTGCACGCCCGGCATGATCATGTGCAGTTATCAGTTCCTCGTGAACACTCCGTCTCCGACCGAGCAGGAAATACGCGATGCGCTGGACGGGAACCTCTGCAGGTGCACCGGCTATCAGAACATCGTCCGCGCGGTGGAATCCGCTGGCGAAAAGATGCGGGAAGACCGAGCCGCAGCGGTCGGATCGTAGGAGGCAGGCATGACGAATCGCTTTGTCGGTCAGGCAGTAAAACGAAAGGAAGACCCGCGGCTGGTTGCCGGGGCTTCGGCCTACGTCGACGACATCGTGCTGCCGGGTATGCTCTACGCAACGGTTGTGCGCAGCGTCCACGCTCACGCCCGCATCAAGAGCGTCGACGTGACGCGAGCACGGAGTATGCCGGGAGTCCACACGGTACTTACCGGGGAAGATACCAGGGACGCGCTCGGTTCCGTTCCGTGCGCGGGTCAACTCCCCGACCTGAAGGTCCCCAATCACCCCCCCCTGGCCGTCGACAAGGTTCGGTTTGTGGGGGAGCCGATTGCCCTGGTCGTTGCCGACGACCGCTACGTCGGAGCAGACGCCGCCGATGCGGTCGAGATCGACTACGAGCCCCTGCCGGCGGTCGTTGACCCGGAAAAAGCCATCGAAAGCGGCGCCACCGTACTCCATGAGGAATGGGACGACAACGTGGCGTTCCGGTTCGGCTTCGAGAACGGCAACACCGAGGAGGCCTTCGCCAGCGCCGAACATGTAACGAAGCACCGCTTCATCAACCAACGCCTGGCGCCCATCTCGATGGAGACTCGTGGCGTCGTCGCCGATTTTCAGATGCCCGCGGAAGAGCTGGTCGTCTGGACATCGACCCAGATCCCGCACCTGGTCAAGACACAGGTGGCGGTGATGCTGGGATTTCCTGAGAACCGCACACGGGTCATCGCGCCGGAAGTCGGAGGCGGATTCGGTTCGAAGCTCAATGTCTATGCCGAGGAAGCCCTGGTGGCCTACGCGGCTCAAAAGATAGAGAGGCCGGTCAAGTGGATCGAGTCGCGGCGTGAAAACATGGCGGCGACGATTCACGGGAGGGACCAGATCCAGGATGTCGAGCTGGCGCTCGAGAAGGATGGGACGATTCTCGGAATGAGGCTGGGAGTCGTCGCCGACCTGGGCGCATACCACCAACTCCTGACACCGATCATCCCGACGTTGACAGCACTGCTTGCCCCGGGCGCCTACGGGATTCCTGCTTTCAAGGTCGACATGGTCGGCGCTTTCACGAACAAGATGTCGACCGACGCATATCGCGGAGCCGGCCGCCCGGAGTCCACCTACCTCATCGAACGGATCATGGATGTCGCAGCGATGGAGCTGGGGATGGACCCTGTCGAACTCCGGCGGAAGAACTTCCCTCAGCCCGATCAGTTCCCGTACCAGACCTCGGGCGGCGTGGTTTACGACAGTGCCGACTACGAGAAGGCCCTGGACCGGGCGCTGGAGATCGCCGACTACGATGGACTCCGGGCCAAGCAGGCCGAGATGCGCAAAGAAGGGAAACACATGGGCATCGGCATCTCGACATACGTCGAGATCTGCGCGATGGGTCCATCGACGGCAATGCCTGCCGGCGGGTGGGAAAGCGGGACCGTCCGCATCGAGCCGACCGGCAAGGTCACGGTCTTGACTGGCGCGTCGCCCCACGGACAGGGACAGGAAACATCCTTCGCGCAAATCGCAGCCGACGAATTCGGCATCGACATGGACGATGTGGTTGTCCTGCACGGAGACACCGGCCGCATCCCCTACGGCATCGGAACTTTCGGCAGCCGGGGCACGGCTGTCGGCGGCACCGCGATGTACCTGGCGATCCAGGATCTCAAGGAAAAGATGAAGAAGATCGCCGCCCATCAGCTAGGCTCCGAACCGGAAAAGATCGAGTTCGGCATCGGAACGCTGAGCGTCGCCGGAGAAGGCGACAAGTCAATCAGCTTCAACGATGTTGTCACCGCGGCCTACATCGCGCGGGATATTCCGCAAGGGGTAGAACCGGGTCTGGAAGCGACGCGATTCTTCGAGCCGTCCAACTTCACGTTCCCGTTCGGGACTCATGTCTGTGTCGTCGAAATCGACGGCGAAACCGGTGAAATCGACCTTACCCGTTACATCGCGGTCGATGACTGCGGGAAGGTCATCAACCCGCTTCTGGTCGAAGGTCAGCTTCACGGTGGAATCGTCCAGGGTGTCGCCCAGGCGCTTCATGAGGAAGTGGTTTACGACGACAACGGCCAGTTGGTGACAGGCAGCCTGATGGACTACGCGCTACCGCGCGCGCACGACATGCCGATGATCGAGATGGATCGAACCGTGACACCGTCACCGGTTAACCCGTTGGGGGTCAAGGGTGTCGGCGAAGCGGGAACGATCGGCTCGACGCCCTGCGTCGTCAACGCCGTGGTCGACGCGCTGGCTCCGTTCGGGGTGAAACACATCGACATGCCGCTCCGGTCGGAAAAGATCTGGAAAATTCTGAAAGGAGGTAGTCCGTCATGATCCCGGAGAATTTCGAATACCTGACTCCGGCTTCCTTGTCCGAAGCCGTCGGCCTGCTCGAAGAGCACGGTGACAGCGCGAAAGTGCTGGCCGGTGGGCACAGTCTGATCCCGATGATGAAACTGCGCCTGGCGGCGCCGACACGACTCATCGATATCGGGAAGATCTCCGAACTGGTTTTCATCAACGAGGACGACAGCACGCTCCGGATCGGAACGCTGACGACGCACCATGCGATCGCGAACTCCGACGTCGTCAGGAACCACTGCCAGGCACTGGCCGAAGCAGCCGGACAGATCGGCGACATACAGGTACGCAATAAGGGCACGATCGGCGGGAGCCTGGCTCACGCCGACCCCGCCGCCGACTACCCGGCCGCTATTCTCTCTTCCGATGCCGCGATCGTCGCGGCGGGGCCGCAGGGTGATCGGGAGATCTCGGCGACGGACTTTTTCGTCGATATGCTGACAACCGCACTTGAGCCCGGAGAGATCATCCGGGAGATCCGAATTCCGATACCACACGGTTCTAACGGCAGCGCCTACGTGAAGATGGCGCAGATGGCGTCGGGTTTCGCGATCTGTGGAGCGGCCGCACGGGTCGCCATCGAGAACGGCACGGTCTCCGCATTGTCGGTTGGCATCACCGGAGTCTCGGGCAGCGCCTATCGCGCGACCGGAACCGAAGACGCACTCCGGGGACAGAACGCCACACCGGATGCGGTCAGCGCCGCCGCGGCCAAAGCGGCCGACGGCATCACGGCGCTGGACGACATCCATGCCTCGGCCGACTACCGGCTCGACTTGGCCCGCATCTTTGCCGCACGCGCGATCGGAGCCGCGATCGAACGCGCGGGATGACGGTCGAAGGGACATTCTCCTTCCAGAACGCCTCACGGGATGCGGTCTGGGATTCGTTGACGAATCCGGACCGCATCGCGGAATGCCTCCCCGGCTGCGACAAGCTCGAACAGATTGATGAACACGGCTACCGGATGAACATCGAAGTCGGGATTGGTGCGATTCGCAGTTCCTATAAGGGAACCGTCCACCTCAAGGACTTCAGCCCCCCTTCGGCGTACTCCCTCAAGGTCCGGGGCACGGGCAGCGCTGGCTTCATGGAGGGGGTGGGAAACATCCACGTTGATGAAGCGGGTGACGGAGTGCGGGTCCGCTATTCCGGAGACGTATCGGTCGGCGGAAAAATTGCCGCGTTAGGCCAACGCATGGTCGGCGGGGCCGCCCGGATGGTGATCGGCCAGTTTTTCAAGTGCGTGGCGAGCAATTTGGACGGATAGGGAAAATCTTCAAGGGAATCGGCGTTCCCGAACTTTTCTGCTTAGCCAACACCCGGGGACAGGGCAAGCCCTGTCCCCCCTCACAGTGGCTCTCTCGCGGACTGTGTCGCTTAACGAAGACACCGAGGGAATCGGCGTTCCCGAACTTTTCCGCTTAGCCAACACCCGGGGACAGGGCAAGCCCTGTCCCCCTCACAGTGGCTCTCTCGCGGACTGTGTCGCTTAGCGAAGACTGTTTGCTACAGATCAGTCGGACTTGATGAAGACGTCGAGTTGGTCGCCCAGGTCCCGGGCGGAGGGGGTGATGATCGTCTTGTCCCCGACGACAATCTTGATGTTCGACTGCGAGGCGGCTCGAACATCGTCCTCGCAGACGACATCCGCAGGCTTGGGAGGCGGTTTGGGCGGGCTCGCTGGTGGGACGCTCCCCAGCTCGGCATAGGTGCCGAGCGGTGGGGCCGGCGAGGTCGGTGCAGGAGGTGGATGAGCGGCAACGGTCTTCTTCTCGAGCCAGCGGTTCACGACACTGGCGATCTTTTCTCGATCCGACGACCCGGCCGGGTTTCCAATTCTCGAAGATGTGAGGGTTGGCGTCGCACCCACGGCTGGAGACAGGGGCGCTTCTCGTACTCCGAAAGCCACCCGCTTCAGGTTGATCAGGTGGAGCGGGGATATGTTGTCCGAGGTGATGTTTCCGCCCGCGGCACCGCAACCCAGCGTCATCGATGGGAACAGGTTGGTCGTGTAGCCTACTGCGCCCAGGGCAGCCGGGGTGTTCACGCATATCCGGAAGGCGGGTTTGTGTAGCGCGAACTGGCGAATCACTTCGTCGTCGTTCGAATGGAGGGCCAGTGTGTGCCCGAGGCCGCCGAAACTGAGGATGTCGATACATTTCTGACATCCTTCTTTCCAGTCTCGAACCGTATAGTAGGCAAGGATAGGCGACAGCTTCTCCATCGACAGCGGGTGTTCGCGTCCCACTCCGTCGGCCGCACCTACCAGCGCCCGGGTTCCTTCCGGGACGTCGATGCCTGCCATCTCGGCGATACGAGGTGCGGACTGACCGACGATCTTGGTGTTGAGTCCCCCGCGGGGTGTTTGAATCACTCTCTCGAGACGGGTTCGCTCGTCGGGGTTGCAGATGTAGGCCCCCTGCCTCGACAGTTGCTCCAGCGTCGCAGCACCGATGGAGTCGTCGCAGATGAGCGACTGCTCGGACGAACACAAAGTTCCGTTGTCGAAACACTTCCCCGTCAATACGTGTTGCACTGCTTTCGCCACGTCGGCGGAGCTTTCGATGTAGGCGGGGACGTTACCCGGTCCGACTCCGAACGCGGGCTTCCCGGCGCTGTAGGCGGCACGAACCAGGCCGGGACCTCCCGTCGCGAGTATCACTGCGGTGATCCGGTTCTTCATCAATTCCTCGGTGCCTTCCATCGTCGGTGTAGTCATGCATCCGACGACCCCGGGCGGCGCCCCTGCCTGCTCGGCCGCCTGCGCGATCAGTCGCGCTGTTTCGGAAATACACCGCACCGCGGACGGATGCGGACTGAAGACGATTGCGTTGCGACCCTTGAGGGCGATCAACGCTTTGTAGATCGTCGTCGATGTCGGGTTCGTCGACGGAATGATTCCGGCAACCACACCGACCGGACTCGCAACTTCAAAGATTCGCTTTTCGCGGTCCTCACTGACGATTCCGACGGTCTTCAGCGGGCGGATGGCTTGATAGACGTTGTCGGCACAGAAGAGGTTCTTGGCTTTCTTATCCTCGGCTGTGCCGAAACCGGTCTCCTCGACAGCGAGGCGACCAAGAGCGGCCGCGTTCTCGATTGTGATCTTGGAGATAGCCGCCAGGATTGGTTCCACTCGATCTTCGGAAAAATCCTCAAAGAGTTTTCCCGCGGAGTGGGCCTTCTCGAGCAGGCGTCGAGCCTCTTGAATCGATGAGAGATCCTTGTCCATACACGTCCGGCCTCGCGAGTCCTGCGATGTGAAGCGCAAGAAACTCGCGCGTTAGGAAGCGGCGATCAACCTTTGACGATCAGGTCCACATCGTCGTAAGGGCTAGGGATGACATGCACGCTTACCAGTTCGCCGACACGTCCGGCAGCTGCAGAACCCGCATCCACTGCGGCTTTGACGGCCCCCACCTCACCTCGAACGAGCACGGCCACATAGCCTCCCAACGTGTATTCTCTCTTTATGAGAGACACGTTGGCCGCTTTGACCATCGCATCAGACGCTTCAACCGCGCCGATAAACCCAAGTGTCTCAACCATACCGAGCGCTTCTCGCATCATTACCTCGATGGAGTGGAAACGGCTCCCCTCGCACCCGCAAGGCCACACTCCGGGAAGATTCCGACACCCCCCGAGCGGTGGGGTACGCTAGCAGAATCGATACATAAAAGCAATTGACTCCTAAGTGTCTAATTTATAAGATCTTACTTATTTCTTGGAACGGTGCGCTCGGGATAGTATGTCGGGTTTCGGAAAGAAGTTCAGATCGGCCCGCGACGCGAAGGGTCTTTCCCTGAATCAGATCGCGGAAGAAACGCGCATCAGCGCGCGATTTTTGCGTGCTATAGAGCAGGAAACGTTCCACCTACTACCGGGCGGTGTCTTCAACCGCGGGTTCATCCGCACCTACGCCACGCAGGTCGGGCTGGATCCCGATATCGCCGTCGCGGAGTACGCAGACCTTACCGAGGAGACGGTGGTTGAAGAACCTTCTCGATCACCTGAGCTGGCCCCCGAACGCCATATCGTCCCTGTCGCAGTCGGAGGTCTTGTTGTCCTAGTTGTTCTCTTCTACATTTTCGCGTCGCGCGATAGCAGCGTGACCACGGGAGCGGCCGAACCGACGGCACCGGCGTCCCAGGCGATGGCCCGTCCCGAGCCGGCACCTGCTGTGAACCGCCCAGAAACTCTTCAGCCCCCGCCCCCTCCGCCTCGCGCAACGATCGAACCCCCATTCGAAGGCGTCACCATTCAGATCCAGGTCCATGACGAGACGTGGGTGGCACTCGCGGCCGACGGAAGAGAAGTCATCGGCGGTGAAGTCCTCGGCGCCGGAACCAGCCGGCGCTACACGGCACGCGAAGCAATCGAGCTGACGGTCGGCAACGCCGCCGGCTTGTCTCTCCTCATCAATGATCGCGAAGTCCCGCCACTCGGCAGAGCCGGACAGGTGCGCATCCTGACGATCACCCCGGACAACATCGACCGCTTCACCGGCAGCTAGCTGACAGCCCGCAACCGCCGATTGCACGGACAGAATCCAGCCACGGATTGCACGGATTTAGCGGATTAGGGGTCGTCTCTCGGACAGCGCGCCACAGGCTTCTTCCTGTCCGCGGAATCCGTGTGATCCGTGGCCTTCCTTCTTACTGTCATAGCTCCAGCCAGACGCGCTTTTTGTAGACCGTCCTCGCCACGTCTACCTCGGAAATCTCAAATGAAGCAATTTCCAATGATCAACCTGCAATGTGGATTATTTCAAATATCGCGATTTGCGATAGGACCGGGTTTCGTTTCGCTCAGAGATGACCTGGATCTATTGCAAATTGGTCAATGGACGAATCCTGATCGCAAGTTGGAGATTGGAAATTGCTCAATTTGTCATTGGTCAGAGCGTCGAAAGAACGTTCCAACTATGACACCTGAGCGGAGTCGCTAGCTACGCGCTGCTGGTATAATTGTGGGTTATGTCCAAGGCCTTGAAGTCGTCTGAGCAGGAACGGATCGTTGTCACCGGTGCCCGAGTCCACAACCTCAAGAACATTGATTTCGAGATTCCTCACAGCGCGCTGACCGTGGTTACGGGCGTGAGCGGTTCCGGCAAGTCGTCGCTTGCGTTCGACACCATCTATGCGGAAGGGCAGCGCCGCTACATCGAATCGCTGTCGGCCTACGCGAGGCAGTTCCTGGAGCGGATTGAGAGACCCGACATCGACGAAGCGACCGGAATCGCTCCAGCTATCGCGATCCGTCAGCGCAATACTGCCCGCACACCGCGATCCACGGTCGGCACCTCGACTGAAGTCAACGACTACATACGCCTGATGTTCGCACGTGTCGGCGTCACGCGATGTCGCGAGTGCGGAACGGTTGTGCAGAAAGACACGGTGGATCAGATTGCCGATGCCGTGACCTCCTGGTCTCAAGGGTCGCGCTTCTACGTTCTGTTTCCGCTGCCCCGGATGGACGGCGAAGAGGAGATAGCGAAGTGCCTCGGCGACCTCAAGCGCCGCGGTTTCGGGAGAATCTTCCAGGACGGTCGGACATACGAGTATTCGCGACCCGAATCGCTCCTCGACGTCAGGTTCGACCGTGCGACCTACGTGCTGGTCGACCGGCTCATGGTCGGCGATGATGTCCGGCAACGACTGGTCGACTCTGTCGAAATCTGCTTCCACGAAAACCGGGGCGAAGTCGTCCTCCAGGTTGCCGACACGGACGGCGGCAGTGCAGGCCAAACTCATCGCTTCAGCGAGCGCTTCGAATGCAAGAAGTGCGGTATCCGCTACGAAGATCCGGAACCGCGTCTGTTCTCGTTCAACAATCCTTTCGGAGCGTGCTCGAAGTGTCAGGGATTCGGCAACACGATAGACCTCGACATGAACCTGGTGATTCCCGACAAAAGCAAGAGCCTCGTTCAGGGAGCCATCGAGCCATGGACCAAGCCGCGATACAAGAGCTATCTGACGGACCTCAAGAAACGGGCATCTGCGGTGGACTTCCCGCTGGATGTGCCCTACCGCGACCTCGAACCTCAGCACCGGGAATTCGTCGTGAAACGCGTGCGGAAGTTCTTCGACTACCTGGAGACCAAGAAGTACAAACTGCACGTCCGGGTGTTCCTGAGCCGCTACCGCGGCTACACGGTCTGCCGTGCATGCGACGGATCGCGCCTCCGCCAGGAGGCACGCGACATATTCGTCGATGACAAGAACATCGCGGACATCTCTCGGATGTCGACCAGCGAGGCATTCGACTTCTTCCGCGGGCTGAAGCTATCCCCGTCCCAGTCGGAAATCGCCGAAAGAATCCTCTGGGAGATTCAGACGAGACTTCGGTTTCTAAACGACGTGGGGCTGCAGTACCTGACGCTGGATCGACTGTCCTCCACGCTGTCCGGCGGTGAGGCTCAGCGAATCCAGCTGGCTACCTCCCTTGGCTCGACCCTGGTCGGTGCCCTCTATGTCCTGGACGAACCGTCTATCGGCCTGCACCCGCGCGACGGGCTCCGGCTGATCGACATCCTGAAACGGCTCAGGGGACTCGGCAATACTGTTCTGGTCGTCGAGCATGACGCGGAGATGATTCGTTCGGCGGACTGGATCATCGACCTTGGTCCGGGTGCGGGCGAGAACGGCGGCAATCTGATCTTTCAGGGTCCGTTGCGCGAACTCCAGAGGACGACGGCCTCGCTAACCGGGAAGTACCTGAACAACGAGCTCCGTGTGCCGCTGCCGAAACAGCGGCGAAAAAGGGGCAAGCAGAGGCTCATCCTGCGCCAGGCAGCCATGCACAACCTGAAAGGCATCGACGTCGAGATCCCACTCGGGCTGATGACCTGTATCACCGGAGTCTCCGGGTCCGGAAAGTCGACCCTGGTCCACGATTGTCTCTACGAGGCGTTGAAGTCGCACCTCCAGGGTACCGATCCACCTCCGGCCAGCGGCCGTGTGGAGACAAACTCCAAGTGGATTGCCGACGTCGTCCTCGTCGACCAGAGCCCGATCGGCCGGACCCCCAGATCCAACCCGGTCACATACATCAAGGCGTTCGACCAGGTTCGGGATCTCTTCGCCGCCTCGCGAGAGTCCCATTCGCGTGGCTACACGGCGGGAAGCTTCTCGTTCAACATCCCCGGTGGAAGATGTGAAACCTGCCAGGGAGACGGCACGGTCACCGTTGAAATGCAGTTCCTCGCCGATGTCGAGCTCGTGTGCGAGGAGTGTAAGGGCATGCGCTACAAGAGCGGCGTCCTGGAAGTCCTCTACAAGGGCAAGAATATCTACGAGGTGCTTCAGATGACGGTCCGGGAGGCTCTCATGTTCTTCTCGAACGTCGGCCGTATCACAAAAAAGCTGACGATGCTCGAGGAAATCGGCCTGGGCTACCTGCGGCTCGGTCAGTCGGCTACGACTCTTTCAGGTGGTGAAGCCCAGAGAATCAAGCTAGCATCGTACCTGGCGAAGGACACGAGCAACAAGACGCTGTTTATTTTCGATGAGCCGACGACCGGCTTGCATTTCGACGACATCAACAAACTGCTTGTGGCCTTCCGGAGATTGATACGAGCCGGCGGATCGGTATTGATCATCGAGCACAACCTCGACGTCGTGAAATCCGCGGACTGGATCATCGACCTCGGTCCGGAAGGGGGAGACGGCGGCGGTCAGGTCGTGGCGGTCGGAACGCCCGAGCAGATCTCCAGGAGCCGAAAATCAACCACCGGTCAGTTTCTCAAGCCTGCACTGAAACTTTCGTAAATCTCGGGAACTCGATCGGAATTGAGAAGAAGAGATAACCACGGACGCACGGAGACACAGAGTTATGTTCTCGACGCGAACCTACAAATCCCTCCGTGCCTCGGCGCCTCCGTGGTTGAGGTTTCTTCTTGTCATCCGCGTCAAGCGATAGGGGAACGACTCGATTTGAAGGCGTCGAGAAAACGGTTTGGCTGCTGTTAGGCAATGATTATTCGACTGGCGCTTCTCCTCATCCTGGCTCAAGAACCGACGCAGCTGCTCCCGCTCGAACAGATGTACGAGCAGGCAGTGGAATTGATGGAGGCCGGGGAGTGGGACAACGCGATCGAGCAGCTCGAGGCGATCCGCCACGAAGAGCCCGATCACGTCCCGACGCTGTTCAACCTGGCAATCAGTCTGTCAGAGACAGGCCGAGTCGATCGCGCCGTCGCGTTGTATCAGGAAATCCTGGAGTTTGACCGAACCCTCTTCGAAGCACAGATGAACCTGGCCATTCTGCTGTACGAATCCGGGAACTCGGAAGGTGCAATCGAGGAGTTCGCCCGCGCGGCTGCCCTTGCTCCAGACGACCCTGTTCCGGTTCTTTACCGTGCACAGACTCTCGATCAGTCCGGGCGCGACGCGGAGGCTGAGCAGGAATACCGCAGGGTGCTCGCGATCGACCCCGAAGTGGCCGATGCCTGGGAGAAGCTGGGGTTCCTCTACCGCCGTGCCGAACGGGGCGAGGAAGCCTACGAGGCGTTGATCCAGGCTCGACGCCTGGGCGTCCGATCTCCTGCCGTGTTCATCAGCCTCGGAGATCTGGCGGTTGATCGAAACGACTTGACCGCGGCGAAAGATCACTTCGAGAACGCCAACCGGCTCCTCCCCGATGACGAAGACGTTCAACTCCGCCTGGCCTTGACCTTACGAGATCTGGAGGAATTCCCGGCCGCAATCGAGCTCCTCGAGAAGCTGCCGACAGCAAAGGAGGCGCTCGGAGAAGCCTATTTTGCAAGCGAAGCATACGATCACGCCCTCCTCGTATACGAGAGTCTCGTGGGGGCGAACCCCGACAACGCCGATTATTGGTATCTGGTCGGCCGCAGCCTCTTCGAAATGGATCGTCGAGAACAGGCCATCCCCTACCTCCAGAAGTCGCTGGTGCTCGAACCCGGGCGGGTCGCCGGCTGGGGGACACTCGCCGCTATTCATTACAGGATCGAGGATTGGGTCAACGCCGGCGCGATGTTGCTGAAGTACCTGGAACTCGAACCCGACCACGCACCGTCGCACTTCGCGCTGGCGACCTGCTTCGACAAATTAGGCAACTTCGAAAAAGCGCTGCTGCACTATAATAGATTTACCGAACTCGACGATGGGAGCGACGATGTACGATCCTTCCAGGTGCGACAGAGGGCCAAAGCTCTCCGTTTGCGTCTCAAGAAGAACTAACCCAAGCCGCCTGCGAATATTCGTTCTGTTTCTATTGGCGATCAACCTTGCCGCCTGCTCGGCGCGCCCCAATGTGTTTTCCGAGCCACGCGACGAACGCCTGCGCAGGTTTGATCGAGAGCGTGCACAACTTCAACGCACTACAGATCCCGTCGGTCGGACCAAGATCCATATCCGACTCTCGGAGTTAAGAATCAGTTTCGTTGGCGACGCCGTAGATATTGGTGACTTCGAGATGATGGAGGAACACCTCGAGGGATACCGGACGACCATCAAAGAAGCCCGCGACACGATGATGAATTCCGGACGGGATGCATCCCGCCGGTCGGGCGGTTTTCGGGAGTTGGAAATTGCCCTGAGGCAGCACATGAGACAGCTCGACGACATCGGGGGCCGCTTGACCTTCCAGTACCGAGATCCGGTCGAAGAAGTCATTACCGAGGTTTCCGAGATTCGTGACGAGCTGTTGAGAGCTTTGTTTCCGGACGGAAATGCGACTTCGAGCAGCCACTAGTCTATTGGCCGCCTCCCTGGTGGCGGGTGCATTGAGCGTGACCGTGGTCGCGGCCGCAGAGTACTTCACCGTACTGGAGATCGACCAGATTCGGGAGGCCCAGGAGATCGGAAGGCGGGTCCCCGTCTTCCTCAACATCGCCCAGACCCGGCTCGTGTACCTCGGGCTGCAGGAAGTGGAGAAGAAAGAAGAAGGTAAGGCTTCAAGAGTGGCGAAGGCGCTCGTGTCCGTGTTCCAGCCCGGGATGGCAGTCGAGGCCGAGAAGGCCGAAGCCGAAGCGAAGACCCGGGCCGAAGAGAGCGACGCGGAGCTGGTCGAGTTCACACGAACCGAACTGCTGCGTGGCATCTACCAGGCTCTCGAAGAGGCGATGGACAACATCGACGACGCTTACGAGCGGAAACGGGGTGACGTCCGTGGGCCGCTCGAGGAACTGAAGCAGTTCACCGAAACCACGATACCGCTGCTAAAGCGATTCGAACCCGAAACCTCACGCGAGAAATCCGCGCTCCAGGATGCGCTCGAGCAGGCAGAACTGGCGCTCGAAGGGGCCACGAGCGCTCTCGAAATCGTTCCCAAGACTCCGAAGCCCTAGATGTCTCAGCTTTCCCTCAGGTTCGAGGAGTTCCCTCCGGGCGTGGGCAACCTCGAGTTTGCCTTCAAGACCGTCCATCGTCGACTGAAACCGCGAACGCCCCTGCCCTCGATAGAGAGTGAGTTCTTCCCCTCCGTCGGGGCCAACCACAGCGCAACGCTGGAGGATGGGGTTCTCCGGGTCCGCGTCAGCGACCTGTTCGCCCAAGCGCCGCTGGAAGTCCTGGAGACCGTCGCGACGATCCTTCTCTCGAAAATCTACCGCAAGAAAGTCGATCCCCAACACCACAGGGAGTACCGTCGTTTCACGATGAGTGAAGAGATGATCGAGCGCAGCCGGCGCGTTCGGTCTCAGAGGGGTCGCCGAGCGAGAACGACAGGCCCGGTCGGATCCCATTGGAACCTGGAGGTGCTGTTCGCCGAAGTGAACGCTCGCTACTTCGACGGTACCCTCCGCAAGCCGGAGTTGTCATGGACCCCGCGCAAAGCACGATCGGTGCTGGGCAGGTACAACTACGACGACGACGTCATCTTCATCAGCCGTCTCCTCGATTCGAAGGCTATCCCCAGTTACGTCGTCGCATACATCCTCTTTCACGAAATGCTGCACGTGAAACACCAGCCCCGGATCTCCAATCTCCGGGAAATCGTCCACACCCCCGAATTCCGCAAAGAAGAAAAGCAGTTCGAGCACTACGACGCCGCCAACCTCTGGTTGAAAGAAAACTGAAGAAGTAGTCAGGTGTCCGTGGCAGAACCGACTCCCCTCCTGCCAAGGAGGGGTGGATGCGCCGAAGGTGAAGACGGGGTGGTTCTTCCCACTCATCACTTTTCACTCGTCACTCGTCTCTCCCCCACAAAAACTCACAGGGACTGTGGAAAAGCTTGTGGAAAAGCGGTGCTGTGTCGCTCTAAGCAGCCCTAAAACTAAGGTTTATAGCGTCTTGCGCTGATTCAAGGCGGGCGCGAAGCTGTGGAAAGTCCGGTAAATTTTTCGAAGCAAACGCACTCCTTGCGTGCTGGACACCCGGGGACAGGGCAAGCCCTGTCCCCCTCACATCGGTTCTCTCACGGCGCTTTACGCTCAGCGAAAGAGCAAAATCTTGGTGCCTTCGCGCCTCCGTGGTTAATGTCTTAAGCGGGGACGGTGGGGAGAATTTCCAGGATGAGGTCTTTGAGCTGCGCAATACCTTCGCCCGTCTTGGCGGAGATCAGGGCCTCGCCCGTCCGGGTGGCGCGGGGGATCTCCACCAGGTCGGCCTTGTTGTAGATCGTCAAACAGGGGTGGCCGCCCGCACCGAGATCCTCGAGTACGTCGACGACCACACGTGTCTTCTCCTCGTAAAGGGGATCGGAGACGTCGACGACGTGCAGAATCAAGTCGGCGGCGACGACCTCTTCCAGGGTCGCTCGAAACGCGGTCACCAACTGGTGAGGGAGTTTGCGGATGAAGCCGACCGTATCGGAAACCAGAACCGGGGCGCCCGCGATGCGGATACGCCGGATCAGCGGGTCGAGCGTGGCAAACAGACGGCCCGAGACGACGGTCTCCTCACCCGACAACCTCGAAAACAGGGTCGATTTGCCAGCGTTCGTATAACCCACAAGCGACACCACGGGCACATGGCTCCGTTTCCGGCGCGATCGGTGGAGCTGCCGCTGTTTGCGGACTTGTTCGATCTCCCGCTTCAGCTTACCAATCCGCTGACGGATCCGGCGGCGATCGACTTCGAGCTTGGTTTCACCCGGCCCGCGGGTTCCGATACCGCCGCCAAGCCGGGAGAGCCACTCACTCCGGCCCGCGAGGTGGGACACGCGGTAGTTGAGCTGGGCCAGTTCGACCTGCAATTTGCCTTCGCGCGTCTGGGCGCGACGGGCGAAGATGTCTAGGATCAGGCCGGTGCGATCGATGATCGTGACATCGAGCGTGTCCTCGAGGTTTCGTATCTGGCTCGGGCTCAAGTCTGCATCGAAGATCACAAGGTCGGCGCCCTCGACCAGGACTTCCTCTCGGAGTTCGAAGGCCTTCCCCCTACCCACGAAGAACGTGGGATCGGGTTTGTCCCGATGCTGGATGACCTCTTTGAGGACACGTGCGCCGGCGGCTCCGGCCAGTTCCCGAAGTTCGTCGAGGGAGTGAAACCCGACCAGTATGGCTGATTCCATTTATTAGCGTCGGGCCCACCGTCCCCCTCTGCCCAAACTGAGAGAGTTGGCGGGCGCCGCCTCTGCTCGATCTGTCGCGGAGAAAGACCGCTGGTCCGGTCCCCCCACGCCCCAGAGTTATTCGCGTCGGGCCCACCGTCCCCCTCTGCTCCAAACTGAGAGAGTTGCCGGGCGCCGCCTCTGCTCGATCTGTCGCGGAGAAAGACCGCTGGTCCGGTCCCCCCACGCCCCAGAGTTATTCGCGTCGGGCCCACCGTCCCCCTCTGCTCCAAACTGAGAGAGTTGGCGGGCGCCGCCCATGAGCCTCGGGGAGGTGTAGGTGCGGTCTATGACCGCACATTAGTTCCGTTTCGGTGGATGTGCGCTCATAGAGCGCACCTACAGTCACTTTTCACTCGTCACTACTCTCGGGGTTCTCTTGGTTCGCTTGGCCGCTCGCGCGGTTCAGCCGGCCGCTCGCGCGGTTCAGCTGGCCGCTCGCGCGGTTCAGCTGGCCGCTCGCGGGGGTGGTCGCGGGGGACCGTGGCCTCCGGCTTGCTTCGAAGTCGTAACAGTGGAGATGGCGTGCTTGAAGATGAGCTGTTCCTGGTGGTTCGCCTCGAGGATGACCGAATACTTGTCGAAACCGCGAAGTCGGCCCATCAGCTTGACGCCGCTCATCAGGAATATGGTGACCGGCAACTTTTCCCGCCGAACGGTGTTGAGATAGACGTCTTGGATATTCTGAGACTTGCCTTCCATAGGGAACTCCCCCAAAAAGATAGAGTTAACTTCGAGACGCGGTGTCCGGCGGGGGGCCGGAATGCGCGCTCAAAGCATGTTTTACAAACTGATGGACTCTTTTTCTGATCTTTTCATCATTTCCGAATCCATCGAACCATTGAACCGAATGCTGCCTGTTGAACCAGGTTAACTGTCGCTTCGCGTACCGGCGGGTATCGCGTTGCATCAACATTATCGCCTCATCACGGGCGGTTTTTCCATCAAGATAGTCCAGAACATGGCGGTAGCCTATCGCTTCAAACGCCTTTGAGGTCGGGGCAACATCGGAGGCGAGCAAGCCGCGCACCTCTTCGGGCAGCCCCCGCTCCCACATATCCACTACCCTCTGGTTGATTCGATCGTAAAGCGCCTGGCGGGGCGGATCGAGACCGATCAGCGTGAAGCTGAAGCCGACCAGGGGAGTCCTGGCCTCCTGGTCCAGATGCTCGGAAAGGCGTTTGCCGGTCTCGAGCCGGACCTCGATGGCACGGATGACCTTCGGCTTGTCTCGAGGGGCAATCCTGCCGGCGGCGTCCGGATCGAGTCGCTCCAGGACACGATGAATGTGCGCACGGCCGCGGGTCTCGGCCGTGCGTTCCAACCTTTCCCGCCAGTAATCAGAGCGCCGGGGTCCCGCAAACAGACCTTCGAGGAGAGCCCGAAGATAGAGCCCCGTCCCACCGACAAGAACGGGGACGCGTCCACGTTCGCGAATCTCCGACATGACGGCGCGGGCCCGCCGCTGGTAGTCGCCAGCGCTGGACCGTTCCGCAGGATCAAGGACGTCGATCAGGTGGTGAGGTACTCGCTCCCGATCCCGCACGGAGGGCTTGGCCGTCCCGATGTCGAGGTGACGGACGAGGTGGAGGGAATCATAATTGATGATCTCCCCGTCGAATTCTTCCGCGATTCCCAGGGCAAGCTCGGACTTGCCGCTGGCGGTCGGGCCCGCGATGGCGATCGCGGGATGGGAGGCGGAAACGGGTGGGCTCAAGCTAGTGGCCTGTAACGGAGATATCGGCACCATCGCCGATGGGTCTTGCCAGTCGAGGTCGAGGAGAGAGGAGGAATTGATGCGGTTTCATCATGACGACGAACGACAAAGAGATCGACGGCAACCCCCATCGGCCCGGAGGGTTGCGGTGGAACCGATATCTCCGTTACAGGCCACTAGTACGCCCGGTCCAACTCGATTCCGCGGTAGTAGGTCTTCAGAATCTCTTCGGCGGCGGCCCCGTCGATGGCCATTCCGTAGGCGCCGACCTGGCACATGCCGACACCATGCCCCCAGCCACCCCCGTAGAATGACATACCCAGCAGTTCTCGCCGGGAGTTACGCTCCTCGTCGATGTAGACCAGGCTGTCACGCAATCCGATAAGAGTTCGTAGCCGGGAGCCGGCGATGACCCGACTGCCGTCGGTTCCGCGAAACTCGACCCTGACGGCGCGGTCTGACGGCCCGCGCGCCAGAACCCGGATGTCTTCGAGCAGGCCGATGTCGAGGGAGCGGATTGCCGTGTCGAGTTCTTCGCGAGTTCGATGGGTCTGCCAGCGCGCCAACGGCGAGTATCGATCCGCGGAAGGGTTGCCGATGTTAGGACGGTAGACGAGAGCCTCAATCTGACCGTCGAGAATCCGGAGATCCATGCTTTCACCACCGACCCATGCGCCCTGATCGACGGGAATCCGTTCGTTTCCGATACGCCGAAATATTGCCGCATCAGGCTTGAGCGAGAGTTCGTGGATCTCGGGTCCCATACGAACCTTGAACGTTTGGCCGTCCCAGGCAATCAGTCTGGCACTCTGCCACTCGAAAGCGTTCTTCTTGAGGATCAGGCGCAGCAGGACATCCCGCACGGCGTCGCCTCCGGCGGGCGACAGGATTCCCTGCTCCTGCAGAAACTCCAGGTCGGACTCGGTGGGTATGTTGGGGAAGAATCGAGTGCGGATGAACTGGGCCAGGACGTCGGGTTCGGCTGACGGAGGCTCACCGATGGGGTCGAGGCCGAGAAACTGCCCGGCATCGTCAAAGCCGCCGACACCGGCCACACCGAGCAAGCCTTCGTCCCAACTGGAATACTCCGCCGTGGATGAAAACGGCTGCGGCTCCGGATGGCGGTAGTGACAAATGGTTGAAACCAGGTACGGCAGCGTCTGCTGAAAAACGTTCTCGACGTTTTCGGTCCTACCCCCGCACGTGGAACTGTACAGCGCGTTGATGGGTTCGCCCTCGTAGGTCGCGATGATTCCCCGAGTCTCCTCCACGGCCTGTGTCGCCAGTGGATGCTCGGTGTCCAGACCCTGGTAGACCTGACAGAAATCCGTGGCGCAAATGTCGAAGTTCTCACCCTCGAACTGGCCCAGGTTCCGTACGATGTAAGTCCTGGCCGCCACGGCCTGAGCCTTCAGCGCTTCCATCTCGGGGAAAGCGTCCGGAGCCAGTTCGTTCGGAACGACGCCCAGGAGGTAGTCCTCGAGCGGCAGCTCGTTCACCACTGTCATCGACGCCCTTGAATTCCCGAACACCTCGATGTCTCCGCGATAGGTCCGGCCCTCAACCTCGAGAGGAACCCCACCCGCCGGCCTGGCCCGCACCCTCGAATCCAGCGCGCGGATCATAATCGTTTCGGGGTTGAGCTCGATCGCCATCCGAGGGTGGAGATCGGCCCTGGAGTAGGTGCCTTCGGCGGCGTCCAGCGTGATCACGATCGAGAACTTGGCAGAGCGGGTCCGGACGCCTTCGAGCTCGAATGGCTCCGCCGAACGCAGCATAAAATCGCTGATGTTCTGCTGGATCCCGATCCGAACGACCGGCTCATCCGGCAAGGACACCTGTGACAGCAGAAGGAACCCGAACAAGAATCGGGCCCGCGCAAACTGCGGCCACAGTCGGCCTACGATCCCTCCGTGCCTTCGGGCCTCTGTGGTAATGATCCTGCTCCTCATCGCATGTTGTACATGAACGTAAACTGCAGGACGATGTGATCGCTGTCGAAATCGCTGGGTAGCGGGGGAAACGGATTTGAGGCCTGAATCGCTGCCGCCGCCGATCGGTCGAGCGGATCGGCGCCGGACTGCGCCACGATACGCATGTCATCGACTCCGCCCCTCTTGAGGATCGTGAAGATGATAACGACACGGCCTCGGCGCCCCAGGCGCGCCGTTTCGGGGATCAGCGAGTACCAGTTGACCCGGACACGGTTGATGACCTGATTCATGTACGGGCCGAAATCATACCCGCGTGTGTCGGAGAGGATCGTTGGGTCTTCAGTCGAAAAGTTCGGTAGTTCCTGCACGCCCTGCTGCGTACCAGGGCGTCGGCCCGAAGCCGACTCCTGCCTGCGCCGATCTATTTGCTCGTCGATGATGCTCTCGGCGCGTCTTCGAAAGTCAGGCAGCGGGAGCGCCCGAGGGTTCGTGTTCTCTGCCAGGGGGGCGGCCTCCTCGGCGGCCTCTTCTTCCGGCTCCGCTTCGACATCCTCGCCGCCCTCGCCTACCTCCTCCGGCTCCCCGGCCTCTCCGATTTCCTCGATCGCAAAATTGCCGGCGCCATTCTCAGTCACCTCGGGGGGCTCCAGTGTGTCCCCTTCAGAGGCGGCAGGGTCGGCATCCGGCTGCGCCCCCTCTGCGATAACGTCGTCGGGACCGATCATTGGCGGTGGAGGAAGCTCCGGCGGTGGAGGCGGTTCGGGTTCGGGCGGTGGAGTCGGTTCCGGTTCCGGCGGAGGCGGTCCTGGAACAGGAGGCGCCTCCTCAGGCAAAGGAACGGCGATCGCGGGGGGGAGGTTCTCGGCAATCTGAGGCGGCGGCTCAGGAGCCGGTACGAGCTCCGGCGGCAACACCAAGTCCCGGAGGATGAAGCGGTCCTGGTCGAAATCCTGACCCGCGATCCGGATGACGCGACGGGGTTGACTCCTCAAAAAGTCCGGGTTCAGGCCGAAGAAAACCACGATCAAGATCAGTGCCAGCACGCCGGCAGGGCGGTGCAACCTGCGGATCGACCACAGGGGTTTAACCTCGACGGGCTCGGCCGTTGTTTCGACCGTGATCGGATGGAGAGAGTCATCGATCATCGCCCGTACCTGACGCACGATGGAAACCAGGACCGAACGCGGCTCGATCAGATTGTCGAGCGCGCCCGGATCCGGAATGGCCGTGATCTCGGCTCGCGGGGGAGGATTCCGAAATTCCGCGAACAACTCCAGGAATTGACGACGGATCGAACTGAACGGAGAGGGAGCCTCCACCATCCGGGCCAGCGCTTCCGGATCGCTCGCGGCAGTTGTTTCAACGGGTTCTGGGGGGTTCCGACGCTCGTCGAGCAGCTCTCGAATCTGTCGGCGAAGCGAAGAAAACCACCCTTCCCGGGCAACTTCGTGAAGGGTGAAGATGCCCGGATCCCTGCCAGGTTCCGCAGGCCGGCCCCTGCCGGCTTCGGCAGGCCGTCGCTCCGTCGGTTGGTTTTCGAGTGACATCCCTCTAAAACAGTTTAGCCCGTCGTCCGTCCTTCAAGATACTGATCTCTGTGAGATGCTGCGCGCCTCCAGCCTCCGGCCAATCTCATCGTTGACCGAAACCGCCACGGCGAGCGCCGCGAGACCCGCTTCGCCGGTGACTCTTGGCGATTCGCGGTTGCGAACACAGGCGGCGAAGCTTTCCAGTTGCAGCTTCAGCGGCTCCTCGTGAGCCGGTTCGAGCCGGCGCTCGTGAATTCTTCCGCTTTGGAGCGAGAGAACATGCCCCTGTTGGGCGGAAAAGTCGAGGGAAACGTAATCGTGTGGTTGGAAAAAACGCAGCTTGCGTACCTTGTCGGTACTGACACGGCTCGCGGTCAGGTTTGCAACGCATCCGTCTTGGAATTCGATTCGGGCGTTGGCGATGTCGGCCTTCTCGGAGAGGACCGGAATCCCGACGGCCCGAATTTCCGACACCTCCGAGTCGACCAGACTCAGGACGATGTCGATGTCGTGGATCATCAGATCCAGCACGACATCGATGTCGAGACTCCTCATCGAAAACACGCTCAGGCGATGGACCTCGAAAAACTGGGGCCGGGTAGCGAGTCCCTGTGCTGCGAGGACCACTGGATTAAACCTCTCGACGTGCCCAACCTGAAGGATCCTGTCGTTTTCGCGCGCACAATCGATCAGCGATCGGGCTTCGCTGATGTTCGGCGCGATCGGTTTCTCCACAAGCAGATCGATCCCGCGGGTGAGACACTCACGACCGATGGTCGCATGCTCCTCGGTCGGAACCGCGAGGCTGAGGGCGTCGACGTCGGCGAGTAGATCCCGAAAGTTCTGCACGGCCCGGCCGCCGCAGTCGGCGGCGGCGCGTTCAGCCCTTTCGACCACGATGTCGGCAACTCCGACCAGCTCGACGCCATCCAACCCGGAATATATCCGAGCGTGATGCTGGCCGAGATGCCCGACTCCGATGACACCGACTTTCAACATGGCAACAATTCGCTAATGTCCAAGAAACCGCTATCAGGTGTAGGTGCCGTCTATGACCGCACATCCAGACCGAAACAATGTGCGCTCATAGAGCGCACCTACACTCCATCCTCCGTATCGGTCATTCGACTGCAACGATGGCGATTTGATTCTCGTCCGCTTTCCGTATGAAATCGTCGCGGTCGATCATCAAGGTCCTTCGGGCTTCGATCGCCACGGCGGTCACGCGATGGCGGACCAGCGCGTCGATCGTTTCCGGGCCGACGACGGGCACGTCGAATCGAGGGTCCTGGTTCGGCTTGGCCAGTTTGACCAGTCTCAGGTCCCGACCGTTGACCAGAGAGGCCGCCCGTTCCACGATCGCGTCGGTCCCCTCCATCGCCTCCAATGCAACGCAGGCGCCGTCGCTGACGACCACAGACTGCCCAAGGTCCAGACGGCCCAACTCCCGGGCAATCCGGCAGCCGTAGTCCAGGTCCCGTTGCTCGTCGTCGGTCGGCTTGCGCCCGGTCAGCAGACCGGGAGCGGGCAGCAGCGGTCCGAGGAACGCCGTGGAATCCATCAACTCGATTCCCTCATCCTCCAGAACCCGGGCGACACCGCCGATCAAGGAATCGGTCGACTTGGTAGCCAGGCCGGCAAGCATCTGGAGCATCTTCAAGTCCGGAACGATGCCGCTGAAAATCTGCTTGTGCTTGACCTGCCCGGCCATGACCGCACGATTGACACCTTCGCTCTTGAACGTCTTGATCAGCTTCCCCAATTGTCCCAGCGACACCCAGTGAACCGTGTCGGCTTCCTTCTCGATTTCGGGGAACGTTTCCTCCTTGATCGCGGCAACGACCATTTCGATACCCTGGCTCCGGGCTGCCTCCAGGACAAGGAAGGGGAACCTGCCGTTCCCGGCGATCAGACCGAATCTACTTGATGATCCCACGGGGCGAGCTCTCGATGAATTCGATGATCGTCTGCGCCTCGACTCCCTCGACCTGCTCGCGGATCGCCTCCACCGCCTGCGAAGTGTTGAGCTTGGACTGTAGCAGCAGCCGGAAAGCCTTCTTGACGTTCGCGATCTGTTCGGATGAAAAGCCCCGGCGTTCCAACCCGAGCGTGTTGGCGCCGTAGGCTTTGGTGTCTCGAGGAGTCACGGTCTTCGAGTACGGAAGGACATCTTTGGTCACGACCGAATAGCCGCCGATCCAACCGTGGGTGCCGACGCGACAGAACGGGTGAACTCCGGAAAACGCGCCGACCGTCCCGTAGTCCTCGATGACGACGTGGCCGCCCAGGGTGGCCGCATTCGCCATCATGACGTGGTCACCCAGTATGCAGTCATGGGCGACGTGCGCATTGACCAGGAAATAACAGTCGTTGCCGATGCGCGTCTCGCCGCCGCCGGCAGTCCCCCTGTTGACGTTCACGTACTCGCGGAAGACATTGTTCGCACCGATAACCAGGGGTGTGGACTCGCCGGCGAACTTGAGGTCCTGGGGCGGCGATCCGATCGTGCAGAAGGGGAAGAACCGATTGTTGTCCCCGATTGTCGTCGGGCCTTCGACGACTACATGAGACTCGAAATGGCAGCCCGCACCGATCCGAACGTCCTCCCCGATCGTGCAGTAGGGCCCGATGTAGACATCGGAGGCAATCTTAGCGTTGCTGCTCACCAGGGCCGTCTCATGAATTGTGCAACTACTCGTCGACACTGTCTGTATCCCTGGTCTCGACCGGCGCGCGAAGCGCGCCCAACGGCCTACGGCCTACGGATAACGGACTCACGGCCTCTTCCCGATTGACGACAGCAAGGTCGCTTCCGCGGCCAGCTCGTCGCCCACGTGGACCTCCCCCCGCATCTTCCAGATGGTTGCCTTGCGTCGAAGGATCTCGACTACGATTCGCAGTTGATCGCCGGGCACGATCGGGCGTCTGAACTTCGCAGCATCGATACCCATGAAGTAAACAAGCGCGTTTTCCAGGTCGGGTTCATCGAGGAGTCCGAGGATCGCACCGGTCTGGGCCATGGACTCGATCGTCAGAACGCCCGGCATGACCGGGGCGCCGGGAAAGTGCCCGGCAAAGAACGGTTCGTTGATCGTGACGTTCTTGATGCCGACGATCCGACTGTCACGTTCGACCTCGACGACGCGGTCCACGAGAAGGAACGGGTAGCGATGCGGAAGGATCCGCATGATCTCCGCGATACGCAGGTCCAAAGAGCCTCCTAACGCGCGTGCCAGTCAACTCGGGCTTCAGGGCTGCGGCTTTGGGCCAGGTTCGCTGGGCTCACCAGTTTCAGCTGCATCCAACCGCCGTATGATTTCAGTGGTGATGTCGGCGACTTCTTCCACGAAAACGATGCCGGACTGAGGACTGGAGGCGTCCAGGATGAGCGTGTACCCTTGTTCGCGAGCGTACTCTTCAAGCGCGGCGCCGGCAGCGTCGACGACAGGAGCAATCAGTTCCTGCTGTTTCGCCTGCAGCTCCAATTCCGCGTCCTCCTGGTTTCGTGTCAACTGTGTCGTCTTGGTCTGGATATCCCTGTTCAGCTCCGCCAAAGCCGACTGCGACAGGGCTCGCTCCTGCGTCTGGAGCCGTTCCTGCAGGCCATTCAGCTCGTTCTGGAGTGCTTCGAGCAGACCACGACGCTCGTCGAAGAAGATCTGGATTTGCTCGGAAGCTCTCACTCCGCTGGCGCAGTCGCGCACGACTCTTCCGATGTCGATGACGCCCACCTTCGAGCCAACTTGTGCCGCCAGCGAGGTCGGCAGCAGCAGCGTGAGCGCTATTAGCTTTAGGTACCTCATTTTCATTTTTTATTCTTTCTCTCCAGGTCTGTGTCAGCTCGGCGCCGACCTCTAGAAAGTCCTTCCAACGGTGAATTTTATCGTGCGCAGATCCTCCCTCAGGAAGAACGGAGTTCCCTGATTCGGGCCCAAGTACGCGCGATTGATACGCAGGGGATTGTAGGCAAAAATCAAGCGGAAAGGCGCGTTGATGACCGGCATGATCACCTGTATTTCCGCACCCGTGCTCACGCGAACACCGGAATTCGTTCCCGGCAGGAACTGCACGGGCTTGAATGTGATGTTTCCGTCGGCATCGACGATCTGCCGCCGCAGTTGGTCTTTGTCGGTGACCCAGGAATTCCCGACGTCGATGAACGGGGCGAGATTGATCGGCCCCACGATGGGAATCCGGTATTCGAGGTTTGCGACCGCGGAGGTATCGCCACCGACCCAGGCGATGTCATCCACGGCGAACGGCTGGCCCGTCAACGAGTCCGTCAGTTCCCGATCTACAAAAGCAATCGGGCTGATCGACCGAAACTCGAAACCCCGGATGTCGAAGTCTCCACCCATGAAGAACCGTTCGAAGAACGGGGCACTCGTGCTGGAGAACCCCTTCAGGTACGACGTCTGCAGCCGAAACGCCAGGACATTCCGGCCGTAGTAGTCCGGCTTGAAGAGGTTCATCGACCTGAAGAATTGAAACTCCATGATCGGCCGGATGAAGTTGACGTTACCGCCCAACGGACCGCCAGTGAATTCGAATGAACCCGTCAGACTTTGCCCGTGGGTCGGGGTCATCGGGTTGTTCACCGTGTTGTAGGTGTAGGTCGGTATGATCGAGCGGGTTCTGAAATTGCTGAAGCTGCCGCTGGTAATCAGCCGCTCTTCCTCGGACTGCTTGACGTTGTCGAAGAAGGCCGAGGTCGCCGGGTTCACCGCGGAGGTCTCGGAATTGTCGAACTGGAACGTCATCCCGAGGCGCTGAAACACGCGGAAGGGGTAGCTGGCGAACACGTTGAAACCCCGACGGCTCTGCTCGTAATTCAACCGGTTTTCGAAGCCGAGCCCTTGGGGCAAGTCGTCCGGATTCAGGCCGAAGATGTCACGAGCCTGGTCGAACCGGTACTCGCTCCTGAATACGGAAAAGCCCGTAGAGATCGGTCGGTCCAGCAGGTACGGTTCGTTGAAACTGAAGATCAAGTTGGACTGCCGCGTACCGCCCTGGATGTTGAACGACAGCGTCTCACCGAAACCGAGGAAGTTGTTCGTGGAGTAGTTCAACCCGAGGAAGCTTCCGCCGATGCCGCTGACACCCCCGTTGAAACCGATCGATTGCCGGCCTTTCTCATCCACGGTCAAAGTGATGTCCACCTCGGGCAGGGTCGGGTTGGGCCGAATGTCGGCCGACTCTTCGGTGACTTCCTCGAAATACCCCAGCTGGTTGAGTCGCAGCAGGCTCATGTCCCACAGTTGGGAGTTGAAGATACTGCCTTCCTGCAGCATGACTTCGCGCCGAATCACCTTGTCCCGGGTCGTCGTGTTGCCGCGGAAATTGATCCGCTTCACGAAGAACTGGCGGTCTTCGTCGATGTCGATCGTCAAGTTCACGATCTCGTTCTGGTCGTCGAAATCGTGGAGGGGAACCGGCGTCGCATTGATGAAACCGCGGGCCCCGTACAGCTTCGTGAGGCTCTCAAAGCCTTCGCGAAGCATGGTTTCGTTGTAGACCTGGCCCGGGATCAAACCGAGTACGGCAAGGACCTGCAGGTCGGTGAACTCAGTATTGCCTGTGACCTGAACGTCACCGATCCGGTACTGCTCATTCTCTTCGACCTGAATCGTGATGAAGAAGCGATCGAGTTCCTTCTTCCAGAACGGAATCGGAATGCCCCACGGAACCGGCAGCTTGATGAACGGCAGGGTCCGGTAGACCTTGTGCGGCCGGACCTCGATTTGCGGCTCGAGGACGTTGGCCCGGACGTATCCGTTCTCGGCGTACATCATGCGAATCCGCGTGATGTCGTCGCCCATCTTCAGCTCGTGGTAGACATCCTTGCTCGTAAAGGGCGTGATTGGGCCTGCCTCCTTGAGCAACTGCATCGCTCCCTTGATCTTCCCATCCGAAAAAACCTCGTTGCCGATGATCTCGATATTCTCGATCTTGATCTTCGGTCCCTCATCGATGACGAAGGCAACGCCGATCGCGTTGGGAGGAATGTCGTAGGTTTCAACTTCGATCGTGGCGTTCTGGCGGCCCTTCTCGGCCAGCAGATCCAGCAGCACTACCTCGGCGCGCTTGACGCGCGTAGGGTCATAGGGCGACTCGATACTCAGACCGACCTTTCTCTCACGGAGGCGCTCCAGGATGTCGGACAACGTCACCGACTTGTGGTTCTCATAGTCGATGGCCCGGATGAGGGGCTTTTCATCCACCCTGAAGATGATGATCTTGCCCCGGTCGCCTTCTTCCTCTTCCACAACGATGTCGTCGAAGTAGCCCAGGGCATAGAGCGCCTTGATGTCCCGCTGGAGGACAACGGTATTCACGACATCACCCGCCTTGGTCTGGAGGTTGTACTTGATCGTGTCGGAAGGGATTCTGCGGTTCCCGAACACGTCGACGGCCTCGATCATGTCCGGATTCGGAGTACGCAGAATCTGGGGTTCGGCACCGTTCAAGAACAGCGCCATGAAAACGGCAAACAGCTTCATTTCTTCCTCCAACCTTCAAACAGGAAAAACAATTTTAAATTGTACTACGACCATTCCCGTAAATCCAATGGACAGTGCATCATAAGTGTCCCGAATGGTCAGGCCTCCGAAGCCGGCAGACTCGTCTGGAAAAGCAACCGGGAATGGGATCGGATTCGACTTCCTCTACCGATAGGTATACTTCGCCCTGAAGCATTGATTCTTAGACTGTAGCGAGATGTTTTGGTGGGAAAGAAAGAGAGACTTTAGTGACAAGTGAGTGTAGGTGCGCTCTATGAGCGCATAAATGCCCGCAGAATCACGAGTTGTGCGTCATAGACCGCACCTACACTAAATCGTCAGCGGTACGCCGACTTCCTCGGCGTCTTTGGACCGGTACCAGAGCTCGTCCCCGTCCCGGTAGACCTCGACCTTCGAGATCTCGGACAGGTTGCCCTGAATCAAGGCTTCCGAAAGGGGATCCTCGATGTAGCGCTGTATGGCACGCCTCAGCGGCCGAGCCCCGTAGTTGCGGTCCTTGCAGACTTTTTCCAGGATCCACAGTCTGGCCTCTTCGGTCAGGCTGACTTCCAGGTGCTTGTGCACCAGGTTCTCGTTCAGCTGTTCGATCATCATCTCGATGATGCGTTCCAGATCATCGTCGGTCAGCGAGCTGAAGATGATGATCTCATCCAGACGGTTGATGAACTCCGGGTTGAACAGCCGTTTGACTTCGACCATCACTGCGTCTTCCATCTTGGCCTCGGTCACGGCCTCGCTCGGGGCCTGGAAACCCAGGCTCGTGTGCTTGCTGAGGAAGCGCGCACCGATGTTGGACGTCATGATGATGATCGTGTTCTTGAAGTCGATCGTGTTACCCAGGCCGTCGGTCAGATGGCCGTCCTCGAACACCTGCAACAGGATGTTGTACACGTCCGGGTGGGCCTTCTCGATTTCGTCGAGCAGGATGACCGAATACGGATTCCGTTTGACCCTTTCGGTCAACTGGCCGCCCTCTTCGTAGCCGACGTAGCCCGGCGGGGAACCGATGAGCTTGGAAACCGAGTGCTTCTCCATGAACTCGGACATGTCGAAGCGGATGAGGGTTTTTTCGCTGCCGAACAGGAACTGGGCGAGCGAGCGCGCCATTTCGGTCTTGCCGACGCCGGTCGGGCCGAGGAACAGGAATGAACCGGCCGGACGGTTCGGAGATTTCAGGCCGGCACGCGAACGGCGTATGGCTCGTGCGAGGGCTCCGATGGCCTTCTCCTGACTGACGATCCGCTTGTGGAGCTCCTCTTCGATGCGGGTCAGCCGGATCATCTCTTCTTCCTTGATCGAAGTCACCGGGACGCCGGTCCACTTGGAGACGACGTCTTCGATGTCGGCACGGGTCACCACCCCCATGCTGGCGGTTTCGCTGATGTTGAACTTCTCGCGAACCTGCTCCAGGTTTTCGCGCTCGACCTGTTCCTGATTCTTGTAGTGTTCAGCTTTCTCGAAATCCTTGCTGGAGATTGCACTCTCCATCCGCGCCACGATGAACTTGATCCGGCGCTGGATGTCGGTCATCTCCGGAGGCAGAGTCGCCTGGCGCAACTTGACACGGGCACCGGCCTCATCGAGAAGGTCGATCGCCTTGTCAGGCAGAAACCGATCCGGGATGTAGCGGTTCGACAGGTACACGCCGGCGTCGATCGCCTCGTCGGTGTAGCTGACCATGTGGAACTTCTCATAGCGGGATTTTACGCCGTGGAGGATCCGGATGGATTCGTCCTCCGGAGGTGCACCGACCTTGATGGCCTGAAACCGCCGTTCGAGCGAGCGGTCCTTTTCGATGGACTTCCGGAACTCTGAAGGCGTCGTCGCACCGATACACTGGATCTCCCCCCTCGACAGGGCCGGTTTCAGGATGTTGGCCGCATCGAGCGAACCTTCGGCCGATCCCGCTCCGACCAGCGTATGCAGCTCGTCGATGAAAACGATCGTATTGGGGTTGTCCACCAGCTCCTTCATGATCGTCTTGAGACGCTCTTCAAACTGGCCGCGATACTTGGTGCCGGCGACGATCAGGGAGAGGTCGAGAACCAGAATCCGCTTATCGGAAAGAAAAGTAGGAACTTCTCCGTCGACGATCTTCTGTGCCAGGCCTTCGACGATCGCCGTCTTGCCGACGCCGGGATCGCCGATCAGGACCGGATTGTTCTTCGTCCGTCGGCACAGGATCTGGATGACCCGATCGATTTCGTTTCCACGGCCGACCAGAGGGTCGAGGACGCCGTCCATCGCAGCCTGGGTCAGGTCGCGGGAAAACTCGCTCAGCAGAGGCGTTTCTTTGGGCTTGACCAGAGTCTGCCGGTCGACTACAGACCGCGCCAGTTCCTCGCGAATCGCGTTGAGTCGCAGGCCCCGCTCGTGCAGGATCTCGCCCGCGACACACTTTTCCTCGCGCAGAATACCCAGCAGAAGGTGTTCGGTGCCGATGTGCCGGTGGTTCAGCCTTTCCGCTTCTTCGGCCGCGTAGGCGAGAATCCGCTTGCACTCGTTCGACAGCGGGAGATCGATCGACGTCGAGACTTTCTCGCGAATCGTCGTCCGCCCCTCGATCTCCTTCCGGATGCTCTCGATCGAGGACTGGTTGCGGAGAAACCGGTTCGTGAGGTTCTTGTCCTCTCGAATCAGGCCCAGGAGCAGGTGTTCGGTCTCGATCGTCGTGCTTCCGAACTGGCTGGCCTCGTATCGAGCAAAGAAGATCACTCGCCGGGCTCTCTCTGTGTATCGTTCGAACATGATCTGATCTCTGCGTTCAGTCTCGCCCGAAAAGGACGTCTACCTAAGGATTTACCGAGTTTTGACGACTATTTCGATTCTAGCCGAAGCGCACAAGCAGAAACAACAGGCTTTTCCTGCAACAGGCCGTAGAAACAAGCAAATACGGGCATGTTCCGACAGAGAACCGGGCGTCGATCCACGCGTCGAAGCCCCGAATCAGTCCGCCGGACACACGGATCTGAGCCCTACCGGTCGCCTCACCTCAACGAGCCGGTGAAACGGCCTCGAGATGCCCAGCCTCGATTTTCCAGACCTGCTCACACTTTGCGGCGATTCTCTCGTTGTGCGTCACGATCACCGAAGTGAGACCCCGTTCGGCATGGAGTTCCCGGACAACGTCAAAGACCTCTTCGCCGGTATGGAGATCGAGGTTCCCCGTAGGCTCGTCGGCGAGCAGGATTTCGGGTTCACCGACAAGGGCTCGAGCGATCGCAACACGCTGCTGTTCTCCTCCGGAAAGCTCACCCACCTTGTGCTCCAGCCTCGCCCCCAGCCCTACCCGTTCAAGCAATTGGCGGGCTCGCAACAATGCGTCGTCTCTCGTGTTGCCCCGAACCAGCAGCGGCATCGCCGCGTTCTCCACCGCCGTGAACTCGGGTAGCAGGTGGTGAAACTGGAAGACGAAGCCTACGTGGCGGTTACGAAACTCCGCGAGCCGGGCCGAGGGAAGGGCGAAGACATCCTCACCTTCGAACAGCACCTGGCCCGAACTCGGCGTGTCCAAGCCGCCAAGCAGATGGAGCAACGTACTCTTGCCAGCACCTGAAGGTCCAATTACGGCCACCAGGTCGCCCCGCTCGACCGTCAGTTTGAGACCCTCGAAGATAACAATATCGGCGGCAGGAGTTCGGTAGATCTTCGACAGCTCAAGGGCTTCCAACATAGGCGGATTATACGTGGATCGGACTGACAGATCAGGGGTTTAGCCACCGACTGCACCGATTTTTCGGATCAAGTGCCTTTGGGACAGACCGATTCTTGCTGTCTGTGCAATCCGTGTTCCTGCTTACTCATAGCGGAGAGCTTCCACAGGTTGGAGCTTGGATGCTGCGCGGGAAGGATAGATCGTGGCCAGGTAACTGATCAAAATTGCCGCAGTCGCCACAATTGCCGAGTCGATCGAGCTCAGCTTGAAGGGCACATAGGCGATGGAGTAGACGTCCGGGGCGAGGCTGACGAGGCGGTAGGCGTCGGCGACGTAGGCAGCGATGTTCCCCACGATGAGACCGATGGCCGTGCCGACCACCCCGATGATCACGCCCTGGGCGATGAACACCCGCCGTATGTTCTCCTCGGTCGCGCCCATCGACATGAGGACCGCAATGTCCCGCGTTTTCTCCATCACCATCATCACGAGTGTCACGACGATGTTCAGGGAAGCGACGATGACGATCAGGCCGATCGTAATGATCATCACGAGCCGCTCCAGCTGCAGGGCCTGGAAGATCGCTGTGTTCTGGGTCTTCCAATCGGTGTACTCGAGATCCTGGTCCAGGGCGGAAAGAATGCGTGGACCCAGCGTATCCGTCTCGTCGAGGTCTTCAACCTGTACCTCGATACTGGAGGCCACATCGCCGACGCGGGAGAGCCGCTGGGCGTTACCCAGCGCAACGTATACCCAACCGGAGTCGAACTCGTACAGTCCGGAGTTGAAGATGCCGACAACCTCGACGAAGCGGGAGAGGGGCGCCGGACCAGCAGGGGTCAAGCGCGTCTCCGCGCTCAGGATCCGCAGGCGATCGCCGACGAAAGATCCCAGATGCTGCGCCAGTTCCTCTCCGATCAGGATCGAGTTGTCCTTGAAGTCGTCGACCGAACCCTCGACCAGCGTGTTCAGGACATCCGATCGCGCGGCCTCGAGTTTCGGGACGATCCCCTTCATCCAGACGCCGCGATTCTGGACGGTGCTCGACAGCAGGACCGTCTGGTACAGGGCCGGAGCGGCCGCTTTCACACCGTCGAGGCGGCTTACCTGATCCGCCACCGAGCGGTAGTCGCTGATCCCGTCACGGGTTGCCTTCAGTAGCGTGATGTGGGCCTGCGCACCGAGAAGCTTCTCCTGCAGATCCTGCCGAAAGCCTGCGTTGATGGCCAGGGCGATGACGAGGGCCGCAACGCCGGCGGCGACCCCAACGATGGAGATCACTGTAATGAGCGACACGACGGCCTGCTTGCGCTTGGCCTTGAGATAGCGGATCGCTACGAGGAACTCGAACCTCATTACCCGGATTATACCTGGACTGATACCCCGATTACCGGATGGAACAGGGATCGTACGAAGTAGCCACGGATTGCACGGATTTAGCGGATTTCTTTCGGACAACGGACCACAGTATTCTTCCTATCCGTGTAATCCGTGAAATCCGTGGCGGTCTTTGTCCGAGCAATCCGTGGTTTACCGGATCAATCTTTTCCACGTCAGGCTCTCCTCACCGAAATTGACCACGAGTCCGATCGGCACGGCCCGGGCTTTCATGTAGGAAAGGGCCTGCGCAATATGCACATTGTGAATCCCGCTGACCGCCTTTAGTTCGACGATTACCTCGTCATTGACGATGACATCCAGCCGGTGTTTGCCGACTAGCCCGGGGCGTTTTCGGGTTAACACTAATGAGCATGAATGTTTTACGAATCATTCGGCGTGTGGAGGAGATCACACAGGAGCAGTCGGTTGTCGCATCGAGCCGGAACTGCCGCGTCATAAGGGCGGGGCAACGTCAGTCTTTCGAACCTGCGGACGGTCTTGAACGCCATTTTCAGACGGTATGGTGGCTGAGCAGGGCTGCAAGTGGCGCGGTCTGCCCAAGCGCTTTGGCAACTGTCCGCACCACCATCTACACCCGGATGAACCTCATACAAAGCTGGTGATGAAGAACGGGGTGCTCGACGCCGTCTTCGAAAAACTCCAGCGCGAGCAACTGGTGCGCATCCGGGTGGAAGCCGTTTCGATGGACTCGACCATTGTGAAGGTCCGCATCCCGACGGCACAGGAGCGTTAAAAAAAACGGTCCGGTGGCAAGCGATCGGCAACCATCCCGCGGAGGATGGACCACCAAGATTCATCGGATGGTTGCCGCGAATGCTCGAACGGCGATAACGTTTGCACCTCTCGCCCGGACCTCCTAACCAAGCGCACGACGCCCCGCAGGGCCGCGAGCTGCTCGCCGGCCTGGGGCCGTTGCCCGCGCCGCTGCCGCTGCCTGATGGACCGTGCCTACCAGGACGACCAGACCCGCCAATTGGCTCTGGATTTTGGGTGGATTCCCGTCGTGCCGCAGCCAAGCGCAACCGCTTGGAGCCACCGGGAATACGACCGCGTTCTCTACCGCCGCAGGAACGAAGTCGAGAGGCGTGGTCTTCCGCCGACTCAAAGGTTTCCGGCGTCTCACGCGGTTTGGACAAAGTCCGTGAAATTATTCTCATAAGGGCCGCTTCGATAAACTCGACGTCATGTTCCTCGCCTTCCTTCACTTCGCTCTCATCGTCGAGGCACTACGTTAGTGTTAACACGCCCTAGCTGGCCTTTATAAGCGACTCGTACTTCCGATTCGGTGGTTCTCGATAGGCCTCGAAGGCCCAGTTCGTGAAGGAAGGCTTTCCTGTAGATGGTTTCCAGGAAGCCGGGGCCCAACACACGATGGACTTCCATGGCGGCGCCGATAATGGTGCGGGTGAGTCTCTCCGATCGCATGATCTCGCCGGAGCATTTCGCGTGCCACGGATTGCACGGAGGAATCTAGCCACGGATTACACGGATTTAGCGGATTTCTTTCGGACAGCAGGCCCCAGTATTCTTCCTATCCGTGAAATCCGTGGCTTGTTCTATGTGTGTAATCCGTGGATCTACTCTTCGGCTCTCAAGTGCGGGAACAGGATCACGTCGCGGATTGATCGGGAGTCGGTCAGCAGCATCGTCACGCGGTCGACTCCGATGCCTTCACCGGCGGTCGGCGGCATGCCGTAGGCCAGGGCCCGGACATAGTCGTCGTCCATGGCGTGCGCTTCTTCGTCGCCCCGTTTCTGAGCTTCGAGCTGGTCCTCGAATCGTTTTCGCTGGACCACGGGGTCGTTCAGCTCCGAATAGGCGTTGGCAATCTCCATGCCGGCTATGAATAGCTCGAAGCGTTCGACGAGCCGGGGGTCGCTCTTCTTCGCCTTCGAAAGCGGGGACATCTCGACCGGATAGTCGTAAATGAAGGTAGGCTGGATCAGGTGCTCTTCGGCGACGTTGTCAAACAGCTCGCCGATCAGGTAGCCGAGGGGAAGCTGCGGATTGTAGTCGGCCTTCACATCGTCGAGTAGCATGACGACGCTTTCGGGTTCGTCGAACATCGACTCCTGGATCTCGCGCGGATAGTACTTGACGATAGCTTCCTTCACACTGAGCCGGGTCCAGTTGTCGAAATCGATCTCTTTGTCGGCATAGGTGATCCGGCGCGACCCGCAGACCTTGTCGACCACAGCCTTCATCATCTCCTCGGTCAGATCCATCAGGTCGGTGTAGTCGCTGTATGCCTCGTAGAACTCCAGCATCGTGTACTCGGGGTTGTGTTTGATCGACATCCCTTCGTTGCGGAAGCTTCGGTTCAGGTCGTAAACCTTGCTCAACCCACCGACGATCAGCCGCTTCAAGTACAACTCGGGCGCGATCCGGAGGTAGAACGGCATGTCCAGCGTGTTGTGGTGTGTCCTGAAGGGTCGCGCCAACGCGCCTCCGGCGACGGGATGGAGGATCGGAGTCTCGACCTCGAGGTACCCTCGGTCGTCGAGGAAGCGCCGCATCTCTCGGACGATCTGGCTGCGTCTTACGAAAACGTCGCGAACGGCCTGATTGACGATGAGGTCCACGTACCGTCGTCGGTACCGAATCTCGACGTCGGTCAGTCCGTGCCACTTTTCGGGAAGTGGCAGAAGACCCTTGGAGAGGAAGGTCAACTCGGACGCCAGCACGGTGAGTTCACCGGTGCGCGTCCGGAACATCGCCCCTTCGACACCGATGAAGTCGCCGATGTCGAGCAGCTTGTAGAGATGGAAATCCCTTTCCGGAAGTTTGTCTTTCTTGGCGTAGACCTGGATCCGGCCTCCGCCCTCGTAAATCGTCAGGAACCCGGCTTTTCCGAAAGGACGGCTTGCGACGATCCGGCCGGTCACCCGGACAGTCTCGGACGACTGCTCCAGTTCTTCACCGGATCTCTCGGAAAACTGGTCGGTCACAGCCAGCAGCGTGTGTGTATATTCGTACGAAGTCGGGTATGGATCGTAGCCGAGCTCTTCGATCTTCTTGAGCTTCTCGAGCCGGACCTGTTCGAGTTCTTCCATGGTCTGTCAGCGACGGATAAGAAGAAAAGATTCTAACCACGGAGGCACAGAGGCACGGAACGAATTTTGTGTCCGAGCTGAAATCAAAAACTCCGTGTCTCCGCGCCTCCGTGGTTATGTCTTCTTCTCTTCAATTTCCTTCCGGATACTATCCAGAATCCCGTTGACGAAGTTGGGAGACTGCTCGGCGCCGTAGCGGCGGGCGATTTCGATCGCTTCGTTGATGACGACGGTGCTCGGGGTCTCTTCGTCGTAGAGCAGTTCCTGGGTCGCCAGCCTCAGGATGTTGCGGTCGACGGTGTCCATCCGATCGAGCCGCCAGTTTTCGGCGTGGCTCTCGATTACCGGATCGATCTTCTCAATAGCCCCAACGGTCCGCTCCAGCAACCGGTCGGCAAACTCCCGGGCGTCGGGAGACGCCTCGTGAACCTCCCAGAAGTTCACGGAAATCTCGTCAAACGGGTCGCGCGTCAGATCCCACTGGAACAGCATCTGGAGCGCGCACTCCCTTCCTTGCCGTCGAATACCCATCGAATATCGATTGTCAAAGATCGCGAAGCAGTCGGACCATTTCTATGGCAGCTATCGCCGCGTCGAAACCGCGGTTGCCGGCATCCCCTCCAGAACGGGCTGCGGCTTGCTCGTAGTTCTCGGTCGTCAGGACACCGAACGTAACAGGAATGTTCGCATCGAGCGAAACACGCAATAAACCCTCCGTGGCAGCGCGGCCGACATGCTCAAAATGCGGCGTCTCTCCGCGAATCACGCATCCGAGCGCGATGACCGCATCGAAGGCGCCGTCAGTGGTCAGGCGTTTAGCTGCCACCGGAAGTTCGAAGGAGCCGGGTACGCGAACCACGCGCACTTCGTGGGGCGGCGTGCCGGTCTTCTCGAGCGCTTCAAGAGCCCCTTCGAGCAGGCGATCGACGATGTTCGCGTTGAACCGGCTCGCGACGATCGCAAACCCGAGCCCCGAAGAGTCGAGGTTGTCGGGAATCTTCGGCGACTCTTTACTCTCCTTTGAAGTTCGCTCCACGTTTCTCCAGGAACGCTCGAGTCCCTTCCTTCATGTCCTCGGTCGCGCAACATAGACCGAACAGGGTCGCCTCGAGGAACTGTCCTTCCGCTTGAGTCATCTCGACACCCCGATTAACGGCTTCTAGACAGAACTGTACCGCCAGAGGCGCGTTGGCGATGATCTTTCTTGCCAGAGCCTCGGCAGCGCTTATGAGCTCGGCCTGCGGGACCACTTGGTTGGCAAGACCGATCCGGCTGGCCTCTTCGGCGGTGACCATCTCGCCGGTGATCAGGATCTGCATCGCGCGGCCTTTTCCGACAAGCCGCGGCAGCCGCTGCGTGCCCCCGTAGCCCGGGATGATGCCCAGCTTCACCTCAGGTTGCCCGAACACGGCATTGTCGGAGGCGATCCGGAACGAGCACGCCATGGCCAGCTCACAACCTCCACCCAGGGCATAACCGTTGACCGCAGCGATCACGGGTTTGCCGAGTTCCTCGATGAAGTTGAACGTGGCCTGGCCTGACAACGCCCATTCTTTACCTGGCACGGGAGTCTGGACGGCCAGCTCGTTGATGTCGGCGCCGCTGACGAACGCCTTTTCCCCGCCCCCGGTAAGGATGACCACGCGGACTGCAGCGTCATTCTTCGCTTCCCCGAAAGCCTGCCGCAACTCGGCCACCGTCTGCGCGTTGAGCGCATTCCGCACCTTGGGCCTGTCAATGGTTACAAAGGCTATACTGTCCCGGACTTCACACACTAAATTTTCATACATGGCTCTAACCAGTAGGATGAAGAAGATATAACCACGGAGGCGCGGAGACACGGAGTTGATTAGACCTCATGGGTTTCTCCGTGCCTCTGTGCCTCCGTGGTTAGCAAATTCCTAATACAACGGCTTTGGGTTGGCCGGGTCGCTGTGATCGTAGAAGCCGCGGCCGGTTTTGCGGCCGTGGTGGCCGGCCAGGACCATTCGCTTCAGCAAAGGAGGCGGCGCGAACCGGCGCTCACGGAACTCGTCGAACATGATGTTGGCGATGTAGTACGTCGTATCCAGGCCGACGAAATCCAACAGCGTAAAGGGTCCCATGGGATAGCCGCAGCCGAGCTTCATCCCGTTGTCGATGTCGGAAACTGAGCCGATACCCTCCTCCAGGCCCCGGACCGCGTCGAGCAGGTACGGCACGAGCAGCCGGTTCACGATGAAGCCCGACCGGTCGGTCGTCCGAATCGGAACCTTGCCCAGACTCTTGCCGAAGTCCATGGCCTCGTCCATGACGCCGGGGGCCGTCGTAATGGTGCCGACGACCTCGACCAGTTTCATGATCGGAACCGGGTTAAAGAAGTGAAGGCCGATAAAGCGGTCCACCCGCCTGGTCGCCGTCATCATTTCGGTGATGACCAGCGAGGACGTGTTGCTGGCGAAGATGGCTCCGTCCTTCACGGCTTCGTCCAACTCCTTGAAGAGCTCCCGCTTCAAGTCGAGGTTCTCGATGACGGCCTCGATGACGACATCGCAATCGGCCAGATCGCCGACGTTTGTGGTTCCGCTCAGCCGCCCCATGATCTCGGCCTTCTGCTCCCCGGTAATCTTTTCTTTCTTGAGCAGCCGCGAAAGCGACTTGTCGATCGATGCCATCCCCTTGTCGAGAAACTCGTCGGCCACTTCGCGGACGACGGTTTCGAACCCTGCCGCGGCCGCCGTCTGCGCGATGCCGGATCCCATCAGGCCACAGCCCAGCACTCCAACCTTCTTGATAGCCATTAATTAATGCCTCCCGAAACTTACGCCAGGTCTAGGGGCGGTCTATGACCGCACATTGTCCGAACCGAAACGACGTGCGCTCATAGAGCGCACCTACACCCCATATCAGCTCAGTGCTTCGACAATAATTGCGATGCCTTGCCCACCGCCGATGCATGCGGTCGCAAGACCGTATCGTTCGTTCCGTCGTCGGAGCTCATAGAGGACCGTCATCGTCAGCCGCGTACCGGTCGCGCCGAGCGGGTGTCCCAGGGCGATGGCACCGCCGTTGACGTTGACCTTGTCACGATCGAGACCGAGCTCCTTTTCCACGGCCAGATACTGTCCGGCGAAAGCCTCGTTCACTTCGATGAGGTCGATGTCGGAGAGCTGCAGTCCCGCCCGCTCGAGGGCTATCTTCGTAGCGGGAACGGGGCCGATGCCCATGATCTCAGGCGGTACACCAGCGATCCCCCAACTGACGATTCGACCCAGGGCGTTGCCGTTTGCCTTCTCGGCCGTGGTCAGGACAACGGCCGCGCCGCCATCGACGATGCCGCTGGCGTTGCCGGCCGTCACGAACCCGTCCTCGGCAAAGGCGGGCCGCAGCTTGGCCAGAGCTTCCATCGTGGTGTCCGGACGCATGTGGTCATCCTGCTCGACTATCTTGACGCCCTTGCGGCTCTTGAGCTCCACCGGTGTGATTTCGTCTGCGAAACGCCCAGCCTGCCACGCCGCTGCAGCCGCCCTCTGACTGCGCAATGCGAACTCATCCTGCTGTTCGCGACTGATGTTGTGCTTGTTCGCCAGGTTATTCGCCGTCCCGGCCATGTAGCAGCCACAGTAGGTGTCCATCAGCGCGACCATCAACGAGTCCTCCATCTGAGCCTGACCCAGTTTCAGGCCCCACCGGGCGCCGCGGACAACGTGCGGCGCCTGGCTCATCGACTCGATGCCGCCCGCCAGAACGTGTTCGGCCTCCCCGAGTTCGATCAACTGCGCGCCGGTGACGATGGCCTGAATCCCCGAACCGCACAAGCGGTTGAGGGTCAGAGCGGGCGTCTCGATCGGTAGGCCCGCCTTCAAGGCGACATGACGTGCGCCATAGATCGCGTCGCCGCTGGTCTGCAGCGCGTTGCCAAAAACGGCATGATCGAAGTCCTCGGCGGCCACCCCCGACTGCTCGATCGCAGCCCGAGACGCGATGGCTCCCAACTCAAGTGCACTCAGGTCCCGGAGCGCTCCACCGTACTCCCCCATCGGGGTTCTTTTGCCGGCAACGATGACAATGTCTTTCATGTACGACCTCCAAAACTGACAATTATCGCACAATTCAGAGAGAGGAGGAACTTGACGACGGAGGCTCGGAGACACGGACATCTTTGTCTTTCGCCGAGCGTAGAGGCCCGTGAGAGAACCAATGTGAGGGGGACACGGCCTGGCCCTGTCCCCGGGTTTTCGCCACGCAGAAAAGTCGGTGAGCGATGCCACCTGCCCATCGCAAGATCTCCGTGCCTCTGTGCCTCCGTGGTTCATCTTCTTCGCCTGCCAGAGCGGAGTCAGACCACATGCTAGACTGGCGCAATGATTCTGGTGACAGGCGGGGCGGGCTTTATCGGTTCTCACCTCATCGACAGTCTGCTTGACCGAGGAGAGGAAATCGTCTGCGTCGACGATTTCAATGATTTCTACTCGCCGGACATCAAACGGGCGAACATCAGCATCCATCTGGAATCGAACCGGTATCGCTTGGTTGAAGCCGATATTCGGGATCAGAAGGCCCTCGCCAGCGTCTTCGAGCGTCACGGGATTCACAAGATCGTCCACCTGGCGGCACGAGCCGGTGTCCGCCCCTCGCTTGTCGAGCCGCTCCTCTACGAAGATGTCAATGTCCGTGGAACCCTGTATCTGCTCGAGTTGGCACGTGTGCACGAGGTCGACCAATTTGTTTTCGCCTCATCTTCTTCGGTTTACGGGGCAAACAAGAAGGTCCCTTTCAGTGAAGACGACCGGATCGATCGAACCATCTCTCCATACGCTGCGACAAAGTACGGCGGAGAGCTCTTCTGCCACACTTATCACCACCTCTACGGCATACCGACTACCTGCTTGCGATTCTTCACGGTTTACGGGCCGCGGCAGCGTCCGGAGATGGCGATCCACAAATTTACACGTCTGCTGTTCGAATCGAAACCGATCCCCATGTTCGGAGACGGGGAAAGCGCGCGCGATTACACCTACATCGACGACATCCTGGCGGGACTTCTCTCGGCGATAGACCACCCTTTCGACTTCGAGGTGATCAACCTGGGAGAATCGAATACGACAACGCTCCGGGAATTGATCGATGCGCTCGGCCGTCTCTCGGGCCGGTCGGTCGATGTCGAACGCCTTCCCAACCAACCCGGCGACGTCGAAATCAACTACGCCGACGTCTCCAAGGCGAAACGCCTGCTCGACTACCACCCGACCACGTCAATCGAAGACGGCCTGTCCAATTTCCTCGAATGGTTCGAGAAAAGCCTGGCCTGAACCGTTCGCAGTCGGAAAAAGGTCTTAACCACGGAGGCGCGGAGGCACGGAGATTGCCAAGAGACATCGGCAACAAGACATCCCTCCTCCGTGTCTCCGTGGTCAAACCAAGTCCCCTCCGCTGTTCAGTTGAAGGGCGTATGTTAGGATTTATGTTTAGCTTATGAGGGATTTTCTCGACACGCTCCAGGAGCGCGTACTCGTTTGCGACGGGGCGATGGGCACGATGCTCTACGGCAAGGGAGTGTTCATAAATCGTTGTTTTGACGAGCTCAACATCTCCTCGCCGGAAATGGTCAAGGAGGTTCATTCCGAATACATCGCGGCCGGTGCCGACATCATCGAAACGAACACGTTCGGTGCGAACCGGCACAAGTTGATGATGCACGGGCTGGGCGCGCAGCTGGAAGAAATCAACCGCCAGGGAGCGCGAATCGCGAAGGGAGCCGCGGGCGACGACGCCTTCGTCGCCGGCGCGATCGGTCCGCTCGACATCCGTATCGAACCCTGGGGCAAGACATCGATCGACGACGCCCGGGCGGCTTTTGCCGAGCAGGCTCGCGCTCTGCGGGAAGGCGGAGTCGACCTGTTCATCCTCGAAACCTTTTCGGACCTAAACGAAGTTCATGCCGCGATCCGAGGTGTTCGTGACGCATCCGACCTTCCTATCGTCGCCCAGATGACGATCGAGGAGGACGGGAACAGCCTCGAGGGAACGCCGCCGGAGGTGTTCGGCCGAAGGCTCGATGAGTGGGGCGCCGATGTCGTCGGCCTCAACTGCAGCGTCGGCCCTCAGGCGATGCTGGATGGGCTGGAAAGACTGGCCCTGATCACGACCAGGAAGCTCTCCGTGCTGCCGAACGCGGGACGTCCGCGAAACGTCGAAGGCCGTAACCTCTATCTCTGTTCGCCGGAATACATGGCTTCCTATGCCCGCAAGTTTGTCCGATACGGCGCGGGTATCGTCGGCGGATGCTGCGGGACGACGCCGCAGCACATCCAGGCCCTCCGCGCCGCCGTTCGTTCGGAAGAGCCCGGCGTCCGACACCGTATCGTGTCTGCCGCCCCCGCCCCCGCACCCCATCCGGAGACGGTTCCGTTCGAAGAAAAATCGGAAATCGCCAGGAAGCTGGCTGCCGATGAGTTCGTGTACTTTGTCGAGCTGATGCCGCCGCACGGCCACGAGGCGGACCAGGCGATCATCGATGCGAAGAGGCTCCGCTGCGCCGGAATCGACGCCATCACGATCGTCGAGGCGGCGCTATCCAGTGCCCGGATGAGCGCGGTGTCGCTGGCGGTCCTGCTGAAGAGGGCCGCCGAGATTCCCACCTGCGTCCGGTACACTTGCTGCGATCACAACCTGATGGGTATGCAGGCGGATCTGTTGGGAGCCTATGCCCTGGGCCTGAGAAACCTGCTTCTTGTCACCGGCGACCCTCCCCGGCTCGGGGACTACCCCGACGCGACGGCGGTCTTCGACGTCGACTCCATTGGGCTCACGAACATGGTCACACACCTGAACAGGGGGATCGACGTCGGCGGCAAGGAGATGGGACGGCCCACCGGTTTCCTGGTCGGCGTGATGGCAAACCCCGGCGCCGTCGATATCGATCGTGAGATGAAGCGGCTCTACTACAAGATCGAAGCCGGTGCGGAGTTCTTGGTCACGCCGCCGGTTTTCGATAGCACGCTGCTCGATCGGTTCGTCCGGAAGATCGAGCAGTACCGGAAGCCGGTCATCGCGGGGCTGATCCCGCTGGCCAGCTACAAGAACGCGGAGTTCCTAAATAACGAGGTCCCGGGATCGTCGATTCCCGATCCGATCCTGGACCGAATGCGCAACGCGGCAACGCCCGAAGCTGCCAAGGCGGAAGGCGTGCGGATCGCCCAGGAAACACTGCAGGCAATCCATGGAATGGTTCACGGGGTGCAGATCTCTCCTCCGTTGAACGACTACGACCGTGTCATCGAGATCCTGTCCGTCGTGGGATCAAAAGGAGCAGCATCGTGAGAACACTCGTCATCATCAGCCTACTCGTATTCGTGCCCCTGGCCGTCGCTCAGGATCTCGAAGATCTGGATCCCGGACTCTACGCCCACTTTGATACGACCGCGGGTGAATTCACCGTCGAACTGTTTCAGGAGGAAGCACCGAAGACGGTCGGGAACTTCGTCAACCTGGCCACGGGCCGACAGGACTGGAGACACCCCGTGACCGGCGAGGTCCGCAAGGATACCCCCTACTACGACGGCATTATTTTCCATCGCGTCATCGCAGATTTCATGATCCAGACGGGAGACCCGAGCGGTACCGGCGCCGGAGGCCCGGGCTACACGATCCCCGACGAATTTGCCGGGGGACTCCGGCACAGCCGGGAAGGTATCGTTTCGATGGCCAACAAGAACGTTGCGGACAGCGGCAGCGCCCAGTTCTTCATCACGCTCGCAGCTACTCGTTTCCTGGACGGAAAGCATGCCATCTTCGGACGGGTCGCCAAGGGAATCAATATCATCCGAAGTATCGGTAGAGTTCGAGTCGGCGACCGGGACAAGCCTATCAGGGACGTCACGATCAACAAGGTGACGATACTGCGGAAGCAGGAGAAGGAGTGAGAAAGGCTCGGGCGCCTCGAACCCGGGGACAGGGCAAGCCCTGTCCCCCTCACAGTGGCTCTCTCGCGGTACGCTGGTGCGGAGCGGGGACAGCTCGTTCTAGCGGGAAGTTTCCCGGGCGATTACTTCGACGAATTCCTGAGCACTGTAGCCGGATGAGACGACCGGCACCCCCAGTTCCTCTTCGACCTCGGTAATCGTCAGATCATCCAGGAACAGGTATTCCTCTCCGATCATTGATTCGGCGGGAAGGACGACGAAGTCGCCGTGCACCTTGCCCTTCAAGGCCCGAACGAAATCACTTCCTGTCAGCAGGCCGGCGACATTAACGCCGGAACCCCAGAACCGGTTTTCGACGGCTACCGTCTTCAGATCGAGGCGGAACCTGGCCACGCACTCCTCCAGGTGTCGGTGGAACAAACGGCCGGTGCATATCGTGCCCATTCGTGATGCGGCGGGCGGCATGAACTTCCGGATCGCTCGATCGAACTCATCGAGAAACGTCCGGACCATGCCGACGCCGTTCTCGATCTGCGGAAACTCGGCGTAGTGACTCTCGGGTGGCAGGACCTGCCCGGCCAGTATGTAGAACTCGTCTCCGAGAAAAACAAAGGGTGTGTCCCACTTGTCTTCGTAGTGGCGTTGGATAGGCTCGACGTGCGCGATCGTAGCTCGTGCGTAGTCTGGAGTAACCGAATCGAGTTTGGGCAGGTTCTCGCGATGATCCGTCAGCCCGAGCGGTACGACGGCGACGGACTGAACCCCCGGATGGCGCCCGGCGAGGTCCTCGATCGTCTGTTCCAGGTGCGCCCCATCGTTGAGGCCGGGACATAGAACGACCTGGCAGTGCAGCATGATGCCCGCCTCCGTCAGCCGGTCCAGCTTGGTATCGAGGCCGTCATAGGTCGTGTTGCCGAGCATGGCGGTACGCAGCTCCGGTTCGGTGGCATGCACGGAAATATAGAGGGGTGAGAGCCGTTGCTCGATGATCCGTTCGAGCTCGTCTTCGGCAACATTGGTCAGCGTAAGATAGTTTCCGAAAAGGAACGACAGGCGGTAGTCCTCATCCTTGATCCGAAGCGAGCGCCGGGTGTTGCCGGGATTCTGATGAACGAAGCAGAATACGCAGTCGTTGTCGCAGACGAGAGGCTCGATCGGTTCGAACTCGACCCCGAAATCTTCCCATTCCCGGCGGACGAACCCGAGAGTCCGATCCTGCGTCCGGAGCGACATCCGCTCGCCGACGCCGGCGACCCCGAACTGAAAGTCAACCACATCCAGGAGCGGGTCGCCGTTCAGTTCGAGCACCTCGTCTCCAGGTTTCAGTCCGATACGTTCGGCCAGAGATCGTCGATCTACAGACAGAACCCGTAGCGGTTGGCCGGCCCTTTTGCGTGCAGGCGGGGCGTGACGGTACTCATGCTGCGCGCTGATCTTTCGCGCGACGTCCTGGTCGTTCGTGCGACGGACGTAGGCGCCGGTGGAGAACTGCTTCTTCCGGGTCATCCGTTCTCGAGCAGTTTCCGGCCGATCGCAAGGTAGTTGAGGCCCGAAATCGCCGTCAGCAAGCCCGTCAGGATGAACAGGAAGTACAGTCCGGGCTCCTGCACATTCATCCAGTTGTAGGCCAGAACGACAAACACCGTCAGGAGTTGGAATGCCGTACTCGCCTTGCCGTACATTGTCGGCGGAAAGGTTCTGAAACCGTGGACAAGAACGAAGGCAAGGCTGCCCAACAGGATGAACACATCTCTGAAGATGACCAGCAGCAGCAGCCACAGAGGTATTGCGTTGGCAAACCCCATCTCGGGAAGCGACAGTACGACGATGGAACTGATCATCAGGAGCTTGTCCGCGATCGGATCCAGAATCGCGCCGACCGATGTCTTCTGGCCGAAACGCCGCGCGATGATTCCATCGAGGCCATCGGTCAGACCCGCTGCCAGGAATGTCAGCAACGCCCAACCGAGCCGGTTGTAGACGAGCAGAATGATAAACACAGGCACGAAGACGATCCGCAGGATCGTCAGCTGGTTCGCCAGCGTGAGGATGTTCGGCTCGTAATGCTCGACTGTCTTGCTGGGTGACATTTTCTAGTTCCTGTTATTCCACCGGGCTCTCATCTACGCGGATTGCTCTGATTCTTTTGAGAATGAACTACCCGCGCACTACCTCGCCTTGTCAAGAGAGTGTCCCCGTAAACAAAAGGACGCAGGGACCAGGGTCCGTGCGTCCTTCAATCGTTCGATCCGGGCGACGTTCGGTTATTGCACAGTCACCGGAACCGCGGTATCGACCACCTGGCGGGAGCAGAAGCCGTCCGCCTTGGAGCAGAAGAAGTAGACGAGTGTCGCGGGAATCTCGTAGGCTCCCGCCTCCGCGGCCTCGACGACGATATCGAATGTCGGCACGTCGACGTAGTACTCGTCCGTCGATTTCGGGTCTTCCGAAGATGAAACCAGACTGGTGTCGGTCAGCGTCAGACCCTCGATCCCTTCGAGTTTCAGTTGAATCGGAGGAATGCGGTTGATGACGTACCCTTTCTTGACGTCGAAGGAAACCTTGACCTCTCCCGTCTCGCCGGCCGGAATGGACTTCTCGGAAAAAGCGGGCTCCATGACCTGGGGCAACGCGGCGCCCGGACCGGAGAGCTGCGCCAGAAGAAGGATGATTCCAACCGCAAAGTTCACCATAATAGTCTCCTTTGATGCGACGCACTGACACCTCGTGCGGGAAGCTATCGGGGTGCAAGTCGTTCAGAATTATAGCATGAGAATTACTTCGGTCGTGGGCGCCCGGCCCAACTTCATGAAGATCGCGCCGATTGCGGCCCTCCTGGCAGATGTCGGGGACGTCCGGCACTACCTGGTCCATACCGGACAGCACTACGACCAGGGTATGTCGGACGTTTTCTTTCGAGATTTGTCAATTCCGGTGCCCGATATCGACTTGGGAGTCGGCTCGGCCTCCCACGCCGTCCAGACGGCCCGGATCATGGAGGAGTTCGAAAAGGTCTGCCTCTCGGAGCGGCCGGACGTGATCATAGTCGTTGGCGACGTGAATTCGACGATGGCCTGCACGCTGGTCGCGGCAAAGCTCCTGATCCCGGTGGCCCACGTGGAAGCCGGCCTGCGGAGCTTCGACCGGACGATGCCCGAGGAGATCAATCGCCTCGTCACCGATGCGCTCGCCGAAATCCTGTTCACAACGAGTCGCGACGCCGACGAGAACCTCAAACGGGAAGGTGTCCCGGAAAAAAAGATCCACTTCGTCGGGAACGTCATGATCGACACCCTGCTGCAACACCGCGAGAAGGCCACGTCGCTCGATGTCGCCACGGGCCTCGGGCTGGACGGTGGCGGTTACGCCGTGATGACCCTTCACCGACCCTCCAACGTGGACGACCCCATCGTGCTCCAGGGCATCCTTGAATCGGTGCAGGAAATCTCGAAGTCAATGCCCGTCGTCTTTCCAATCCATCCCCGTACATCGGGGCGCATCCGGGAGTTCGAACTGGATCCTCTGGTCCACGGCGCCGTCCGTATCTGTGATCCCCTCGGGTACCTGGAGTTCCTCAACCTGATGTCTGAAGCACGGTTCGTGCTCACCGATTCCGGCGGCCTTCAAGAAGAGACGACAATCCTGGGCATTCCCTGCTTGACCATCCGCGAAAACACCGAGCGACCTGTCACGATCACCGAAGGGAGCAACCTGCTGGTCGGAACCGACCCGGAGCGGATCCTGGAGGCAGCTCGAAAGATCCTTGCCGGCCATTGGAAGGAATCCAGGGTGCCGGAGTACTGGGATGGGAAGGCGGCCGAGAGGATCGTGAAGATCCTGACTGCAACGAAACCCGCCTGAACCTGATACGCACACGAACGCATGCGGATCCGTTAACCACAGAGGCACGAAGGCACAGACGTTTCTGGTCTGTGTGGAAGTGTATCCCGATACAAATCCTCCGTGCCTCGGCGCCTCCGTGGTTCAGAAAGTCTTCAAATCTGCGAACTAGTAGGTCGCGTCCCGCGCACAGTTTCTCCCGCCGCTCCAATCACATCAGCCACTTAGCATTGGTACTCCCGATGCACCTATCAGCATGTTCCGGTGGTCGCCCTCGGGGGCTCATTTAACCGAAGGGCCGGTGCTTCCGAGGGCTCTGCCGGCGCATTCTCCAGGTTCCTCTCGGCGGTTAGGGGGTGAGGCTGTGTATTTATCAATGCAAAGGGCCGCAGTCGCACAGACCGCCGAGAGGAGACATCGCAAACCCTATCCTCAGAAGGAGGTCCCATGTCCCGAAAGATTCTTGCCGGCACGATTGTGGCGACCCTTTTGTTCAGCATGGCAGCCATCGCCGGACAGCGTGGAAACCCGATGCCGGAACCTGTCAAGCTGGTCGACATCAACTCCGCGCCAATGGAAGACATCGAAACCGTCGTGATGAATGAGCTTCTCGCGAAGAAGATCATCGACAATCGTCCTTACGCCAACAAGAGGCAGTTGGTGACTCGAAAATTGATCACGTTCGAACATTACGAAGAGATCAAGGATCGAATCATAGCCAGGCGAGGCCCACAGTAGGCCTGCCGATGTACGTGCGGATGGTCATCGGTGAAGCGGCCCACAAGGAGCAGGTAACCGAGTTTGCCGGCATCTATCACTCCGAGGTTCTTCCAAAGCTTCAGCAGGAGCCGGGGTTTCGGTCGGCAAATCTAATGATCGAAGACGGGGGGCGTATGGCTGTTTCGCTGACGGCATGGAACTCTCGCGAGGACTGCCTGAAGTATCACTCCAGCCTCGCCTACCGCGAGTTCGTAGAAAAGACACATCACCTATTGACCGGCGAATTCGTGGTCAAGCTGTTCAACGCGGTTTAGACGCTTGATCCTCGAGTTTGAGGATTCGCCCTCTGATGGCGGGGATCAAGCGTGCTGTCAGCGATCAGCCTTCAGCTACTTTGGGAACGGGGCGATAGCCCCATCCGGTGGAGCCGATAGCTGAACGCTGATGGCTGATCGCATACTCGCAATGGAACTACTCGGCCTTCTTCCGGTAAGGCCGAAAGTCGACATTGCAGCGGTGACGCCGGAGGAAATCCATGAACCTCTTGTAGTCCGAGTCGGGCATCTTGAACAGGCGCACCATCTTCCGGTAGTTTCCTTGAGTCTGAAGAAGCCCGCGCCGTATCACTGCTTCGACCTGACGCTTCGTGATCAAGCGCTCGGTGTAGGGTCGAGCAACCGACTCCCAGAAATCGTCCACAATGATCTCGTCGAAAGTCTCCCGGGTCAGGACATCGGTCGGTAAGGCGATCGCGTCCGGACCGATTGCTTCGGCCTCGACCGTGTAGTACGCGCTTTCGACGACGTTCTGAAGCTCCCGAATATTGCCGGGATAGGAGTAGCTCTCGAGTTTCTTCATGGCGTCGTTCGTCAAAGTTCTGACCTGGTGGTTTCGGATATTCAGTTCGCCGATGACGCTCGCGACAATTAGCGGGATGTCTCCTTTGCGCTTCCGGAGCGGCGGTATCTGGATTGGAAAGACGTTCAGCCGGTACAGCAGGTCTTCGCGGAACTCACCGGATCGGGTCATCGCCCGCAGGTCGCAATTCGTGGCCGCGATCACGCGGAGCTCGAGCTTTCGATCGACCAGATCTCCAAGCCTGCGAACCTGCCGCTCCTGCAGCACACGCAGGAACTTCACCTGAAAGCGCTTCGAAGTGTTACTGATCTCATCTAGGAACAGCGTCCCGTGGTTGGCTTCTTCAAACAGGCCGGGCTTGTCGGCCACGGCCGTTGTGAACGCACCGCGCCGGTGGCCGAACAACTCGCTCTCGACCAGATCTTCGGGTACGGCACCGCAGTCGACCGGAACGAACCGGCCTCCGTTCGACTGGCCAAGATCGTGGATCGAGCGGGCCACGAGTTCCTTGCCAGTGCCCGTTTCTCCTTCGATCAGAACCGAACTCGCCGCCCGTGCGGCCGCCCGGATCCTCGATTTCAGTATCTGCATCGCATCACTCTGCCCGATCAGTTTCGTATCCGTCATGTCTACAGAGCCGGAGGAGCCGTGGAGAAGGTCACACAAGAAATCGAGCTGGGTACGGTAGAAATCTCGAGGGAAGTCCGCAAGACCGTTCGAATACTCAACGGCCGGCCGGATCCGGATCTGGAGCAGGAGGCGTTTCTGGGCGTACTGCGAGCGTTTCGCCGGTCCGAGCCCGTGCGGCACCCACGGGCGCTCATCCGGAAGATCACCCGGGACACCGTCATCGACCAGTGGCGCCTTCAACAGCGGCATCGATGGGACCCGATCGAATGCGTTCCGGACCGGTTCGTCACAGGTGGGTCCACGCAGGAAGCTGAACTGGAACGGGACCGAACGATCGAAACGCTGCGGGAAGCCATCCTGGGGTTGGGGTGTGAAATCCGCGGACCCGTCTATCTGTTCTACCTGGAGGGTTATTCGATCAAGACGATTGCCCGGATCTACGGCAAGTCGACCTCGGCCGTCAAGATGGCCCTCCACCGTGGGCGACGACGGGTCGCCGAAATCATCCACGCGACCGCGACTATTAGTCGCGCAGATCAAGACATTAACGGCTGAGAAAATCGCATGTCGCTGAATTCAATGGGTCATCGAATGGTACCCGACGTGAACTTAAACGTGACAATCCCGGCCCCGAAAAGGGAGGAAGAAACGATGACAATAAAGGTCCACGCTCTTTCCGAGGCGGAGCTGCTGGCGACGTCCGGAGGAGACTGGGATTGGGGTGATTTCCTGGATGGCCTCACCTACGGTCTCGGCGTTGGGTGTTTTTGGAGCGGGGGCAATCCTTTCCTCTGCGGCGGTACACTCGTCGCGGGTGGAATCGGCTTGTACCTGTAGGAGGAAATAAATGAAAATCCAAGACCTCTCACAGACAGAATTGATGGAGATCGGTGGCGGTGACTGGTTCGAGACGACCGCCGGCATCATGCTCGGAACCGCCTTCGCCGCCGGATTCCTGGGTTCGGGCGGGCTACTCGGTGTCGCTGCTGCGGCCGGGGCCGCTCTTGTCATGGAGGACTATCTCTAACGCGAAGGACGGGAGGGGCAGGATGCCCCTCCGCGTTAGTTCAAGGCACATGGACGTTTTTCAACTCGAAGAGGTCACCAAAGACCGTGGGGACGACTTCACGCTCGGACCGCTGAGCCTTCATATGTCGCCAGGAGAGATCCTCGGTGTGATGGGGCCGAACGGGGCCGGTAAAACGACTCTGCTGAGAATGCTCTGGGGCTTCCTCCGTCCCGACGCGGGACGGATATCTGTCTTCGGTCGGTCGCCGCACCTGGAACAGGTCTGGGTTCGACTCCGAGCAGGCTATTTGTCGGAAGCTCCCGAGTTCTACGGGTGGATGACCGGCAGACGCTTCCTTTCGTTTATCGCGGGATTCTATCCAAGCTGGGATTGGAGGCGCGCCGACCGGCTGCTCGAGGACTTCGAGTTGGACGGCGGGAAGAAGGTGGGGGAACTGTCGAAGGGCAACCGGATCAAGCTCGGCCTGATCGCAGCTATCGCACACCGGCCGCAATTGCTGATTCTGGACGAACCGACATCCGGCCTGGACCCAGTCATCCGAATTGACATATTGGAGTTCTTACGCACGCTGTCGCGGGATGACGGCACCGGCGTCGTCATGTCCTCACACGTGTCGGACGATCTAGACCGCATCGCTGACTCCGTATTGATGCTGAATGGAGGACGGGTTGTCGAGTACGCTCCCGCGGCGGTCCTGTTAGACAGGTACGACAAATGCCAGCTGGAGGAAGTGTTCCTACATGCAATCGGTCGGGTTTCCACGACTCGCGCTGCACATCGCGCGTAAGGACTGGGGCGAGTCCAGGAAACTGATCCTGACTCTAACCGCGGCCTTGCTCGTCCCCGCTCTACTGGTCCGTTTATTTCCAGGCCGATCCGAAGACTTCGCCAAAGGTCTGCTCGCCGGCCTGCTCGCCGGCGCCGGCTTCGGCTATGCCCAGTACTGCTTCCTCAACGAACGCCTCCGGAATACACTGGATCTTCTACTGAGCCTGCCGATTGAACCCCGCGACCTTGTGCTTGCCAAATACGTCTCGCTCTACTCGATGGTTCTCTTCACGGTAAACATCCCGGCCCTCTTCATCTCCAACCTCCAACTCATCTTCATCGTCAACGCCGCTGCTCTGTCCCTGGCAACACTGTTCATGGCCACCACCGTCATCTCCGACAAACCCTGGGCCGCCCAGATCCCGATTTATCTGCTCCTGGTTTTTATCCTCCCCTCTGAACGCCTCCTCAACCGTTACTACCCTTCCGGCCTCGACCTCTTCCGCACCCTCACATCCCACCCCCTCCTCCTCGCCACCCTGGCCCTGCTCCTGACCCCCGCCCTGATCGCTGGATCGACGTTTTTTTTCACCACGGAGGCGCGGAAGCACTGAGGTGAGGTTTCATCCGGTGACCCGACAGGTTATCGGTGCTGCGATCGAGGTTCACAAGGCCATGGGTTCGGGTTTGTTGGAGTCCATCTACCAAGAATGCCTCGAAGTCGAACTACGATTAAGGCGTGTCCGTTTCGAGCGCCAGAAGACGATCCCCTTGACATACAAAGGCGTGGAGGTTGGGGCGGCGCTCAGACTGGACCTACTTGTTGGAAACACGGTCATCGTGGAGATCAAAGCGGTCGAATCGATAACACCGGTGCATGAAGCTCAGTTAGTAACCTACCTACGGCTCACGGGCTGCTCTGTGGGCCTTTTGATCAACTTCAACGTGGAGGTACTTCGGAAGGGGGTCAAACGCATGATCAACTACAGGTAGCTCCGCGCCTCTGTGCCTCCGTGGTTAACAAAAACTTCGTGTTCTTCGTGCCTTCGTGTTCAAAAAAATCGTCCCAACACGGACCATTTTCGAATCAGGCCAACCCATTTCAGTCAGTTGCGTTGTTGGAACCCCATTTGCCTCAATGTGGGGGTGCGGTACCCAATCGTCCACCAACACGACTCCAACGACCGCGGGCCGGCATGCCTGTCAATGGTCGCCGCCTACTACGGCGAACGTCAGTCCATCGCCCGTCTTCGGGAGCGATCCGGAACAGATCGTCAGGGCACCAACCTTGCCGGGCTGATCCAGGCGGCTGAAGACATCGGCCTCCAGGCGCGAGGCGTCCGGACCGACATGGACGGGCTCGACGAATTAGGCTTGCCCGCGATCGCACACTGGTCCGAAGATGGCCGAAACCACTTCGTCGTGTTGTTCAAAAAGTCCCGACGCAAGGCAACGATCGGTGATCCCGCGCTCGGCCGCAGAAGGCTCCCCGTCGACGAATTCCAGAAACACTGGACCGGCGTGCTTGGCCTCCTCAAGCCGACTCCCGACCTGAAAGGTCTCTCCGAGACTTCCTATACGAAACTCTGGTCTCTACTACGGCATCACAGGAAGATCTTCCTGGATGCCCTGCTCGCGGCAGTCCTGATGACCGTCCTCGGCCTCTCCTCGTCTTTCTTCATCCAAGCCCTCGTCGACTTCGTGTTCGTCATCGGACGCGAACCCACCCTGAACTGGCTCGGCCTGGGCATGCTGCTCGTGCTTCTGGCGCGCGTAGCATTCCTCGGACTCCGGGCCTATCTACTGGCTCACCTCAGCCAGAGGATCGATGCAGATGTGATTCTGGGTTACCACCACCATCTGCTGGGGCTGCCGCTCTCCTTCTTCGAGTCACGCCGCACCGGAGAGATTCTCTCTCGCCTGAACGACGCGACAAAAATTCGTTCGGCCGTCAGCGGGACAGGCCTTGCCGTAATCGTGGACTCTATGATGCTGGCTTTGACCGCCTCTGTCATGTTCTGGATGCACTGGAAGCTGGCGCTTCTATCGCTCTCGTTGATGCCGGCAATGGTAGCTACGGTCTGGGGTCTGACCGGACCGATGAAACGCGCGCAACGGACGGCGATGGAGCGCGCCGCCGGTTTCGAATCCCACCTGGTCGAGGCCATCGGAGCCATGCCTACCGTCAAAGCCTTCTGCGCGGAAGACAGGCTGCGGGTCCGGGGCGAGGCACGACTGATGGAAACGATCGACGCCGGCTTTCGCGCCCAGATGTTTGCCCTGCATTCATCGACGACGACCGCACTGCTGGCTGGAGCTTCGGGTCTCGGCCTGCTCTGGTTCGGTGGACACGAAGTTCTGGCAGGGCGGTTAACCGTCGGGCAACTGATGGCCCTATAGGCGAATTAATCAATTCTCACTTATTGCAACCGGGAGGTGCCTATCCTCCCGGTTTTTCTTTGTGTTCTTGCTGAGCGCCGCGGCTCAGCTTGTCCACCTAGAGTCGATCCTTCCGAGTCACACGAGGACACGCTTTCATCCCATTCAGAATGGATCCAAATGTCCAGAGTTCGAAGTCGCAGGTTGGAGGAATTCACCGCGATACGGGGTCCCAGATCTTGAGCCACACTGATTCAAGCTTCGGATCTGGTTCGCCAATGATCCGGCTCAAGAGAGTTGAGGGAGGATGGTGAAGCCTTCGTTGCGGGCGGCCTGAAGTAGTCTGGAATCAAGGCAGACGAAGTCGAGTCCCCGGGGCTGGTTGCCGCTCCCGAAGATCGAAGCTGCCAGTTGAAGGGAGTCGGCGGCTCGCAGCGGATGCAGGAGCACCGATCGGCTGGCCCCGTCGCGGATCCGCTCGCTCGGCACAAGTTCGACCCACGAGGCTCTTAACCCTTCGAGTACTGCGCGCGCCTCATCTTCGTCCTGCCGGGTGAATACCCCTTCTCTGCGAATCCGGGCGAACGCCGAGTGGCATTCAACTACGGTTCCCCACCAGACCACGATCACCGGGTCGTCAGTAGCGATCCGTTCCAGAAGGGCAGTCCGGGGTTCTTCAAGGCAGAGAGGAATGATTGCGGAAGCGTCCCAGAACTTCATCGCCCCTCGGCCCGTTCGTCTTCCAATGCTTTGAGGGCGGCTCCCGCTTCATCGAAGGGGCGCCGCATCTTCCAGAGGCTCTTAGGCAACTTGCAGGTACCAACACGTGCCAGGCCTAAACTCGCCAGCTCAGTCAAATGAGGTGAGAGTCTGGCGTCCCCCTGTGGGAACGGTATGATCTTCGCGATCGGTTTGCCGCGCTCCGTTACGACGACCTCCTGGCCTGCTTTGACCTGTGCCAGGAATTCGCTGAGCGTCGCTTTTAGCTTGGATACGGTTGTGGTCGACATGAGACTAATATAGTTTAATATGAGTGACTATTCTAGTCATATTAAAGTTCAAGGCTCTGGGTTCGTGACAGAGGTGTGGCGGCCCGGCTCCGACGCTTGTACGTTCCTGAACTTGCTGAACAAGAGCGACAACAGACTCTCCGTCCGTATAGTGAAACGAACCTCCAGAGCCAGGCCCAGGGGGAGATCCTGGGCCTCGTCAAAGTCAATCAGAACACGGTAGGCTCCGGAGCCTGGGTCTCCGATCCGGGCGTCGGGAGCGATGGAGAGAACGGTTCCCCCGAGACTTTCCGGGCCAGTCATGACGAGCCGGACCTGTTGCCCCGGGCACACGTTTTCGGCCTCCCGGTTCGGGAGCCAGGATTCGATCACCTGGACCGTCGGCGTGCGTGCCATCGTCGCTACGAGCGTTCCTGCGGGAAGGTGTTCGCCTGAGTGGAGGGCGGCGAATGAAACCAGCGTTCCGGTCACCGGGCTCCGGATGATCAACCGTTGCCGGTCCGTTTCGGCACGGTCTACCCGGAGCCTGAGGTCGGCGAGCTGTTTCTCGATCGGGATCTGTTCGCTCCCAAGCTGTCGTTGGCGGCCTTTGAACTGTGAACGTTTGAGAACGCGGGCTTGACGAAGGTCCTCGAGAACCGCCTCTTCAGGTGGGCGAGCTTCGATTTCCTCCTTTTGGGCTCTGGCCAGTCGGAGTGCTCGCTCGACCTCGGACTGGGATTGTTGAGATACGACGCCTTCCTCGAGCAGTTGTCGGTTCATCTCGCGTCGCTCCAGGGCGTCCGATATGCGCAGCTCGGCGGCGTGCAACTGGATCTGATGTTCCTGGCGCCGTCGCTTGATCGCTTCCCTCTCGGCCTGAATCTGGAGCTCCAGCCGCTGCATTTCCAGGTCGAACACGTGCCTCGCGTCAGCCTTCCTGAGGCCTGTTTCGCGGAGTTGTTCTTCTACGAGGAGGATCTGCTCCTGGAGCGTTTGGATCTGCGATCGGGTCTCTCGGTCTTCGAGCCGGACGAGAATGTCACCGGCCCTGACGTGATCACGTTCTCTGCCAGAGACGGCGGCTATGATCCCGGCAACTTCCGTGACGATCCGGACGACTCCACCTTCAGGTCGCACGACACCGAGTGCGCGAACGGTAACGTCGATCTTCGTGAAGTGCGCCCAGAGTGTCGCGAGGGCCAGGATGCCTGCCAGCATGTACAGGGTTGCACCCAGGAGGGACGGGGATCGTCCCAGGTTGAGGTCAGGCCCCGAGCGCGTACGCACGTTCCTCGATGTGGAAGGTCCGGTCGATGGGCAGAGGCTCGTGGGAGATCACGAGCGTCGTCCGGTGTCCGCGGCGCCGTTCGATCAGGCTGCGGACGGCGGCTGTCGACGTGCGGTCGAGGTGGTTTGTCGGTTCGTCGAGTACCAGGATAGGCGGCTCGAGAAGGATCGCGCGCGCCAGGGCGATCCTCTGGCGCTCGCCCCCGGATAGCGTCATGCCGCGCTCGCCGATCACGGTGTCGTACCCCAGCGGCATCCGGTTGACGATCTCATCGACGTGTGCCAGACGGGCGGCCGTGCGCACCTCCTGTGCATCGGCGGACGGACGACCCAGGCTGACGTTGCCGGCGATCGAGATACTGAGCAGGTCGGCGTCCTGCGAGACGAAGACCACCTGCCGGCGGAGGTTCTCCAGGTCGTAGTCTCGGACGTCGATCCCGTCGATGAGAACGCGTCCGGACGACGGTTCAATGAATCGGCCGAGCAGGCGAACAAGCGTTGTCTTCCCGCTTCCGCTTCCACCTGCGATCCCGACGCACTCCCCTGGTTCGATTCTCATGCAGATGCCCTCGAGAACAGGATGGCGGCTCCCGTACCGGAAGCCCACGTTGCGAAATTCGATCGATCCCGCCAGTCTGCGTTCAACTGTTGAAGTAGATTTACGCCTCTTCTCGCCTTCGGCCTGAAACATTTCTCCCAGACGTTCAGCAGCGACCATTGCGTCCTGGATCGACTGGTTGGCGTTCGCCAGCCGCTCGATCGGCCCGAGGGCCGTTCCCAGCATGGTGTAGAATCCTTATCAACCTTCGAGCGTACTGCTCGGTCGAAACAAAGTGTAGATGACTCAACTTCGTCATGGAATGCCGGAGGGCATCATCGATCGCTCCGCTGGTGACCTCGCCACCATGAATGTGCGCGATCGGGATCTTGAACGGAAGAGCTGCCAGCGAAGCCGCATGCATCTCGAACCGGTCTCCCAGCACCACCAGCATGTCGGGACTGACCGAGCCATACAACCTGGAGAACCCAGACACGCACTGCCCCATCGATTCCGCGATGCCTGCGGGGCTATCCGACGCCAGTGGAATCGGGACCCGCAACGAGGTGTCCCAACCCTCCTTTTCGATGTCACGCACGCTCTCCCCGAACTCAGGAGACAGATGCATCCCCGTCACGAACAACTTCAGGTCCAGCGATAACTCGGCTCGTACGGTCCGGAGGAGCGGCCGGTATATGCTGTAATCAGCGCGACTTCCTGTGACCACCCCGAGTGTTCTCACGACACCATGTCCAGACTGAACAACGCACCCTCAGCGATGTCCTGAACCGTGCGTCGCCCGACCAGCTCGCCGCGTAGCGACGGTAGGAGACCGGTACCGGGTCGCTTGACGGCGATCATGTCCTCGGTCAGCATCGTTCCCGCGGGAATGGACTGCGAGGCCACGAGGCTCTTCCTGGCGACCGCGGCCGTACCGGCCTCGCTTGGCGCCGGCTCTTTGCGGCCATTGCCCAGTGCCGACTCGACGATCCGAATACCTGCTACAAGCGCTCCCAGTTCGGCCGGCTCGACAGACGCTTCGTGGTCGGGCCCGGGTAACGACCGATCCAGCGTGAAGTGTTTTTCGACCACGCTCGCTCCAAGCGCTCTCGCGGCGAGCGCGACCTGGATCCCGGACGTGTGATCCGAGTACCCGACCGGCAGATTGAATGCATCGCGCATCGTCCGCATCGCCCTCAGGTTAACCACAGCCGGATCGGCCGGGTAGTTGCTGACGCAATGCAGGAGCAGTATCTGGTGGTTCCCGGAACCATCGATCGCACGGACGGCCTCTCTTACTTCTTCGAGTGTAGCCATACCGGTCGAAACGATCATCGGTTTGCGCTTGGCTGCGACGTGGGAAAGAAAGGGCAGGTTCGTGAGCTCGCCGGATGGTATCTTGAACGCAGGCACTTCCAACGTTTCGAGAAAGTCCGCACTGTTCTCGTCAAACGGAGTCGACAGAAACAGGACCCCACGCTCACGACAGTAGTCCTGGAGTTCCTGATGGGCGGCCGCGTCCAGTTCCAACCGCCGAAGCATTTCAAATTGAGTTTCCGCTGCGCCGGTCGTGCGAACCTGGTAGTCGGCCTTCGGTGAGTGTCGAGTAACGATATTCTCAGCCCTGAAGGTCTAAAACTTAACGGCATCGGCTCTGGCCTCGACGGCCACATCGATCAGGCGCCGGGCCATCCCAACGTCACCGTTATGGTTTACTCCGGCCTCCGCTATGATGAAACAAGGCTGATCCTCCCCGATCTGCCGTCCGTGGATATTGATGCAATCTACCAAGCCGTCCACCCGCCGTCGACCACCAGGTTTTGACCGGTGACGTAAGACGACAGATCGCTGGTCAGGTACGCTACAGCGCCCTTGACGTCTTCTTCAGAAGCCATTCGGGCAAGAGGCGTGCGTTCCCGATAGCGATTCACGAAAAGCTCCGGCTGGTTGCGCCAGATCCCCCCCGGCGTGATCGCATTGACCCGCACCCTCGGCGCCAGGATCATTCCCAGATGTCTGGCCAGCTGGATCAGGCTCGCCTTTGACGCACCGTATCCTGCCGGATTGGCGAGCTCCGTGCCCTCGTAGAGCCTCATATCAGGTCCGACAACACCGTAAATGGACGAGACGAAGACCACCGATCCGCATCCGGAAGCGACGAGGGCTTCCCGCGCTTCCTGCACCATGACGAACCCCGAGGTCACGTTGACACGCATAGCCTGGTCCCATGCGTCGACGGTCTGTTCGTTGAACGGGACAGCCCATCCCGCCACCCTGGTCGTGCCTACATATCCGGCGCAGTGCACCAGGATGTCCAGTCCCCCCATCCCTCGGATTGAGCTTCTAATGGCAGCACGGGTGGCATCCTCGTCCAACAGGTCGCAAGAAACGGATCGCACCGCACCCGGGTAGCTGCTCAGGAGCTCAACGCGCCGATCGCAATCCTCAGAGGTCTGGTCCAGCACGGTCAACTCCGACCCCAGCTCCAGCAACACCTCATCGACGGCGAGGCCGACGTGACCCGCGCCCCCACTGACGATGGCCTTCCTGCCGTCGAGTCTGATTAGTTGACTCGTGCTTATCCGCTTCTTTCAGCAAACTACCATGGGTCCGACAGCCCACAGCGGCTTGACCCCAAGATATGGTGCCGAGCTGAAGCAACCGGACAAGCAGGAGTTGACTAACCTGTCGCATCATCGACTCTGCTCAGCCACGGAAAGTCGATCAAACCGCCTCGGACCAGCAACTCGGCATGTTGGAACTGCTGTCGGTCGTCGATGGACATCGAACGGAGTTCAGGCATCTCATACAAGAGGTGGCGTCCTTCGCGCCAGGATTCGCCCTGCGCTCGCACAAACTCCGCTCGCCATAGGTAAAGTGAACCGTTGATGCGGTAAACGGGAGGAACATCCTGCCTTCGGTCAAACTGTATGCCGTCGCTCGCGATATCGGCCATGAACCCTTCGCGCTCGACGACACAATGCCAGATCGGATTGAAGGGAGGCTGAGACACGCCGATAATGCCGTCAGCTTCGGGTTCGGCCCTCAGCCTGGCCAAAGCCTGCGTGACGTCGTCCCTCACGCGGGCGGGCGAAGTCGGGTCCAATAACAACACCAAATCGTACCGGCCGCCTTCCTCTTGTTCCATGGTACAGAGCGCGTGCCGGATGACGGGCCACATCGGGGTGGTATCTTCGGCCAAGGTCGCCGGTCTTGTGAAAGGAACCTCAGCGTCGAAATCCCGGGCGATGGCCGCGATTTCGGCGGAATCGGTGGAGACGATCAAGCGATCGATCTCCGGACACATCTTCGCGAACAAGATCGAATGGACGACCAGCGGCAGTCCGAGGAAACTCCGGGTGTTTTTGCCTGGAAGAGCCTTCGAGCCGCCTCGGGCGGGTATGACCGCCAGTAGGTCGTGACTCGAAGTCATGAATAAGCTACCGCAGCGGCGGAATGGTCTTCGGAGGCCCGACGGGCCGAATCGCAGACCGCGAGTGCGTTCACCCCATCCGCGCCAGTAGCCAGTCTCGGGTCGACCTGGGCGGTGTGAGTATTGAAAAACGCTCGATCCTGCAGCGCGAACAAGTCGTCATGCCGCTCAGGATGAGAGCTTTGCTCAAACCCGTCCGGTCTGGTCAGCCGGACCGTACCCTCGATTGCATCCCACTCGAGTACGCCGTCCTGTCCGAACGCCGTCGTGTTACGTCTCGGGGGGCGCGTCAGGTAATCCAGATCGATAGACACCAGGCAGCCGTCGGAGACCTCCCAGTTCAATTGCGCGACTTCGTCCGATTCGATGCCGAGCCGGCCGAGATTCCTGATCCTTGCTTCCACCGCGTCCGGCCAGCCGAAAAGCCATGTCGCGTAGTCGATCTCATGGATGAGATCGCGCAAGACCCCACCTTGTTCGGGCTGCGCAGAATAACTTTCCCGGTACGGACGGTTGGTCCTCCAATCGGGCAGAAACGATCCACATTCAATACCGACCCTGTGGATTGAACCGATAGCAGAGAGCTGCGACCGGAACCGGTCGAGTGATTCGGAGAATCTCAACTGGCAACCCACGAACACGCTTCGCTCGGCGCCGGAAGCGGCTCGGACCAACTCGGCGGCGGAACACGATGTGCTCGAGATTGGTTTCTCGATCAACACGTCGAGGCCGGCCTCGATTGCGAAATGCGCGTCGGCAGCGTGTTGGTCCGTATTCGTCGCGACGATACAGAGCCCGGCTCCCAGGTCAGCGGCTTCCTTCACGCTCCGAGCCGTCCGGTAACCCAGCGTATCCAGTTCACTACGTCGTCCTGGTCGTTTAGGTATGGCGATAGGACAGACATGCTCCATCTGCGCCAAGACGGACATATGCCTCATACCGGCGCTGCCCGTACCCTGTACTGCCACGTACTGATCCTGCGATTCGCTCAATGAACTGCTTCTAGACTCGACAGTCGAAAACGATCGGTCGGTAGACGGCAAAGCGAAGATTCAAGCCATCCCGTAACCGAACAGATCTTCCGCATGTCTGGTCAGGGTGGCCGCATCCTTCAAAGTAGGCAGAGAGACAAGTCTTGTCAGATCCGGTTTCAGCATCGTCGCCACCTGTTCCGCAATCCCATGCTTGACCCCAGGCGCGAATACAACGAGCGGCAATTCTTCCCAATCGCCGCGAGCTGACTTCTTTCGAAAAGCCCTTTCGAGCGGACACAATCGATACGACGCCAGGGCCGAATGCACTTCGATAGACCACCGGCTCTTGGAACGCCAGTCAGCGTGGTAGGAAAAAGGAATCCCGGCCGCGGTAATTCCACTGCCGACGAAAACGTCCCCAGCCGGATGCCACTCCAATTCCCCGGAGCTGTATCCTTTCCATCGCTCAGGCATTCCGATCAATCCGTAGGCCATGCCAATCACGTGGAGGCTGTTGGCGATTCCCCACCGAGATAGTTCTACGGGCGGAAACCTCTCAACCCAATCGGCCTGAACCATCTCCGTAAAGGTATAAGTGCACGACCGGATCCCCCCCTCTTCAGCAGCTTGCGCCGCGACTTCAAGGAAGGAGGGGTAGGCCAGTCGGTTATAGGCACACCGCACGTTTATCCCTTTCTTTTCCGCCTTCGCCCCCAGAGAGTCGATCACGTCCGATTGGTAAAACACCGGTTTCTCGATCAGGATGTCCCGGAACCCGAGTGACAGCAGTCGTTCCGCCGCGGCGACCGTTACCGCTGTCGGGGTCGCGACGATTCCCAACTCGCCCGGCTCCGCGTCTTGACTCAGCCGCTCAAAACCACCGGACACGACCTGGACCTTTCCAGGGTCCTCAGGAATCGCATGGTCGGACCGCGTGCAGATCCGGATGCGTCCCACCCCTAGGGCCTTCAGGGCGTCGAGGAAATGCCGCCCCATGTAGCCAAAGCCGACCAGTGTGATCGGACGGGAAGAAAAGTCGACCGTCGAAATGAGCTCGGCTACGCGTTCGGAAGACACGGACCTCCGACTGCGATGACGCCCGATAAAACCCGGCGGGCGGCGTGAATCAGGTAACCGGACACCTCGTCTGCGGCGCACCAAGTAACTTGTCGAAATGGGGTTGCAGGGAGGTCAAGATAAACCGATGGGCTGGAAAACTTTCCTTCAACGTAGGCAGATCACACCGGCCTTCGGTCAGGATGTCCTTAGCAAAAATACGGGTCATGCGACTGGCAAGCAGGTCACTTTCGAACGGAATTCGTGTCCAGGCCCAACCGGCGTCGGGAGTACTCTCGTAGAAGGTTCCCGTGAGGTCCTCGACGATAGCGCGGTAACTTCCCGTGACGAGCGAAAAATAGAGCGGAGCGTCGTGCTCTGCTGAAGAGCACAGAACAAACTTGCTTCCCTTTTCGTTCGACCCGTAGATGGCCCCGCTCAGGTCAAACACATCGTTGCCACGTTTCGAGGGCCGAAGGACCAGATCGACTTGCTGTCCAGCACACTCGATCGAGCCGGATCCATCGTAGAAAAGGAAAAGGTCCGCCGCATGCACGCCGACCGTCGCAAGACCATAGTTCCCACCGACTGCAGTAAAAGCCACGGGGAGCTCTGGATCCAAATTGTGCTTAACTCGTTTGAAGGACTCGTGAGCCCGTCTTGGGCAATTTACCCATATCGACAACGCCTTGCCTTCGGCACACTCCATCAGGTTTTCGTAATCCCCCACTGACTGGGCCACGATCTTTTCCAGCAGGAAGGACGAATACCCGAGCTGGTTGGCGACGTCGCGAACCACCTGGCATCGCACGTCCGCCTGAGTCGCGACGATACAGAGATCGCCGTCCCTGGACGCGTCACTGAGGGATCGCAACCAACGGAAGGTGATTCCCGCTTGCCTGTCGGGAACCTCGGCAACGCGATCCCGGCCCTTCTGCAACCCGTCCGGGCGGGGTTCGACCACTTCCACTTCAAGCACCTGAGGCACGGCGGCAATCGCCTGCAGGTGCCGGTTTCCGATTTCGCCGCAACCGACGATCAGGACACGTTTGGATTGCATGCCGCTACAAGAGTGTCGATGACAGCTCGCCTGAGGTATCGGCGCCACTGGCGGACGCCGAGGACCGTTGAACGCGGACGGACACCTCGCGTAAGACCTGGTTGATGCTCGGGTTGGGGGGCCGATCGAAGAGTCGCGGCTTGAACATCCGAGGATCGTAGGATCCATCTTTCTCGATCCATCCGATTCCTGCGGAGGTTCCGTCAGCGAACCGTGGATTCCTGTGGTTCTTCGAGAAGGCGACAAAACCGATGACCGGCACGTGATCGCAGCTGGCGCTGGCAACCCGTAGTGAGTTCGAGGCAGGTCCAGCCACAGCCGCGTAGTCACAGACGATTTCGCGCAACGCGCAGTCGCTGCCGACGATCTGAGCCGGAATTCCCGCTTCGGCTAGGTAATCCCTCAACCGGTATGGCCACTTCCCGCTCTCACGCGGATGCAGCCTTAGATGCACGTTGTTGGCCCCCGTCTCATCCATCACGGTTTTTGTGTCCCGACGATAAAAGTCCAGGAACACTTCGGGGATGAAGTCCTCATCCGTGAATACGCTCAGCGGCGAGAGAATCGCACCGGTTCTGGGAACCTCACCGGAACAGCGACAGTTCCCGTGGGATGGGTGCTCGGCCACACGGACTTCGGTCTCCTCAAACAGTGCGTCGTGCGCTCTGGCTTCGAGCTCGTCGACGAAGATGACAGCGTCCGACCTGCCGCAACCGACATGCGTCAGGCGGTCAAGAGGGCGTAACCGGAACGTCCGGCGCAGGAAGATCGACGGCAGCAGAACCCGCGCGTAGTATTCGAGGATCGGCCGAACGAGCCTTCGCGCACGCGCCCACAGTAGACGACGGGTCTTCAAGGCGAGGATCGACATGCTGTCCTTACGGAGCCTCTCGATCAGCTTCCAGCCGGAGAAGCCCTGCCGCATTCGACGACCGGCCCTCGGAGAAGCTTCCTCACCGAGAAGGCCGCGCGTCAGCTCCTCATTTCTGAACAGGTACGTGGCCTGAGGCCAATATGTCACCCGGACGCAAGCATCCGAGGCCACGCATTCGAACATGCAACGTTCGATCAGCTCCTCTTCCGTGCCGGCCAGCATCAGATCAAACTCGTACGATCGCAGTTCCTGGAGGTGCCGCCGGAGATACCAGACGACTCTCAACCGGTCGCCGAAACCCGGAGCCAGCCAGTACCGGCGGACGACGCCGGAGTCACGGAGCGATTTCATGGATTCCAGCACGATGTTCCGGGTATGGAAATCTCTGAGGAGCACGTAGACTTCGTACTCTTCCGCCAGGCGGGGAAGAAGCGGGACGATCTCTTCGTGCAACGTGTACGCGTTGCTCCAGACCACCAGGACCCGGGGTTTCAAATTGGGGGCAGACATCCTCTAGCCGTGCTCCTGTCCGCCGGACAGGACAGAGCTCTCCGCGGCATCGTCGGCGGCGTCGATTCCGTAGAGCCTGGAATAGGCCCCCCCGGTAGCCATCAAGGTCTCATGCGTGCCGCGCTCGAGCACTCGACCCGAATCCAGCACGAAGATCTGGTCGGCCTGACGGATCGTGCTCAGGCGATGCGCGATGACGAGTATGATCGCGTGGTCCCGTAGGGTGGTGATCGTGTCGTACACCACTTTCTCGGTCCGGTTGTCCAGCGCGCTGGTGGCTTCGTCCAGGACCAGGATATCCGGTCTTCGCAGCAGCGCCCTTGCGATGGCGATTCGTTGACGCTGCCCTCCCGACAACGCAATTCCTCTGTCCCCGATCGGGGTATCGAAACCATCCGGAAGGCCAGACACGAAGTCGTAGACGTCTGCAAGCTTAGCCGCACGGACGAGCTCTTCCTCCGCAGTATCTGACGTCCAGACGATGATGTTGTCGCGTATGGACGCGTTGAAAAGGAACGCGTCCTGCGGCACGTACCCGATGCGTTTTCGCCAGGAACCGAGGTCGATTTCCCGGAGATCCTCGCCATCGATCAGGATTCGGCCGGACGTGGGCCTATGAAGACCGAGGACCAGGTCCGCAATCGTACTCTTTCCCGCACCGGTGGCCCCGACGACTGCGCTGATCGTCCCCCGTGGAAGGGTCATTTCGATCCCGTGCAGAGCAGGGTTGTCCGCCCTCGAAGCGTAGACAAAGCCCACATCTTCGAACCTCATCTCCTCGACCGTCTGGATCGGCTTGCTCCCTCGTTCTTCCGCGACCGTCCGGTTCAGTATTTCGTCGATCACCTCGACGCTTTTCCGCGACACATTCAGCTCGACCATCGCGGTGTTGATGCTCGCCACCGCCGGACTCACCCTTCGGATCGCGAGCAGGAAGGCGGTCAGCGTCGGGAAGCCCATCCCGAGCGAGGGGTACAGAAACGTGGCCGCACCGAGAAGGAGCACGACTACTGCTGCCGCCGCTTCGTTCAGGAAAGTCGGCGCGTGCCGGAAGAGTGTCAACCGCATTGTGGGTACGACTTCGGCAAGCAACAGTCCCTGATGCCGTTCTACGATCGAAGGCTCCAGACCTTCAGCCTTGACGACTCGCAGACCGTCGATCGCGTCGCCTTCGACTTTCTTCTGATTCCCCTGCAGAGAATAAATCGTCCGTCCGTGGGCGTCAGCCTTTCGATCCATAAGCTTTCTCAGTCCCCGAACACCGACGGCAACCAGCAGACCGATCACGAGAGTCGCCCACCAGGACAGGTACAACATCAGGCCGAGCATCAGGACGCTGTTGAATATCCCGGTGAACAAGACTCCGAGCTTGCGGATCGTAGAGTAAGCCGCGTCGGCCGGCACGTTGATATCGTGCAGTGTTTCCTCACGATTCCTCGCCGAAGCGTTCTCGTAGCGAGCGTACAGAAGCCTTTCGAACAACGAAGATTTCATTTCTCGACGGAGCCGGTGCGCGATCGCTGCCGTGAGGTACTGGTGCAGAAGAGAAAACCCACCGCTGAGGAGGAAAAGCAACACCGCCACAGCCAGCACCGCCAGTATCGCAACGTTGAGGTCTCCCGAAGACCCGAGCGACCGAAGGACTCCGGTGGCGATATTCAGAACGGGGTTGTCTGCTGCTTCATCCGCGCTGGTTATGGCGTCGATGATCGGCACCGTCAGTCCGATCGTTGCCGTCTCGAGTCCCGCGGCGGTGGCCATGAGTGCGGCGATGAGGAACGCCACCCAGAAATGGGGACGGATGATGATTCGCCAGTAGAAGGCGATCGTGCCCGTTTCTGCAGAAGCAGGCCGGTTATCGCTCATTGGAAGCATGGCTGGAGGTCGAATGGCAACGAAGTTTCTAGGTCGAAGAACGGAGGATCGAGTCTGTCAAAGCCCCGACTCGTCCGCGATCCGCTCAGAAAGGTAGCGCCGCGGACTACGATCAAGCGAAGTATGACTCCACCGCTTCGGCCGCGTATTCGATGTCGTCATCGGACAGGTACTGGTGAACGCCGAAGTGTAGACCCGTACGCCCGATACGTTCCGCAACCGGAAACTCCCCTTCACCATGGCCTAGAAAACGAAACGCGCGATGCTGGGTCGGCAGAGATCCGAACAGCGTTTTGCACTGGATTCCTCGTTGCTCCAGGCTGTCATATAGCTGATTCATGGGTGCCTTATCGTCGCGCAGGACGAGGGGAAACGCGTGGGGACAGATGACTTCACCGGCTCCGTCAGGATAGCGGATCAAACGGTCATCCAGCGCCGAAAGTCTCTCGTGCAGCCGAAGCAGATGCCGGCGTCGCCGCTCGAATGTGCGATCGAAATCCTGCATGCCTTCGATGCCGATGGCCGCTTCGAGGTCGTTCATCTTCGAATTGAATCCGATGCGGTCGAAGTTGAAATACAACTCGCCACCCCGGCGCCCATGGCTGCGTATGGATCTGCACGAGTCGGCGGACTGCGGGTCATTCGCCACGACCATCCCGCCTTCGCCGCTGCAGATGATGTGCGCGGTATAAAAGCTGAAAAGACCCATGGCTCCGAATGAGCCGACGACCTTCCCATGGAGTGTCGCCCCATGCGCCTCGCAACAGTCTTCGATCACCGTCAGGCCGTATCTCGCGGCGATGTCCAGGATGGGAGCCATGTCGCAGGGTCTGCCCATCGTGTGGACCAGTTGAATCGCCCTGGTGCGCGGCGAAATCGCTTCCTCGATGCGAGCCGGATCGATGTTGAGAGTGATCAGCTCCACATCCACGAAACGGGGAACAAAACCTGCCGCCAGGATCACGTTGGCTGTGGACACGAACGCGAGCGCCGGCGTGATCACTTCGTCACCCCTGTCCGCACCCCGGTCGAAAAGCGCCGCCATGGCGACCATTCCCGCATCCGTGCCGGAACTGGTGGCGACGGCGTAGGGATAGCCAAACCGACTTCGAAACGCGGCCTCGAACTCTCTGACGTTCTCACCCTCCGACACCCAGTTGCTGTCTATCGCCTTCTGGAGGTACTTGCGGGCGGTCTCGCCGATCTCGATATGACCGAATGAAACGCGGTAGTGGTCCACAGTCTTCATGCTCACTACAACCGAGTACTAGCAGGCTGCTGAAAAACTCTCCGAACAGGTGCTGAAAGGACGTTTCCAGCGATTTGTTCGACCAAGAGTCAATGACTTATGGGCGCAGTTGACGCTTCCGGAGTCCGTCAAAATCGTTTTTCAGCACCCTGCTAGTGACCTGTAACAGTGCTATCGGTACCAGCGTTCGGCGGAACGGCGTCGGATTCTAGGAGTGACGCTCGAGCCAATGCTGTTTCATTGCGAGGGCGTTACGACACCGAAGACGGCGCCGCTCCGCCGAACCCTTCGGGCCGATGGGGGTTGCGGGCGATCTCTTTGTCGGAAGCCGTCACCGATGAAAGAGCATCGCTTTCCGTCTCCCTCCTCGACCTCGCCCGCAAGACCCATCGGCGATGGTGCCGATAGCACTGTTTCAGGCCACTAGCCATTCTGAGGGGCCTGCCTATACGTTGGACAGAGAGGCTCTGCCGAGCGTCTGGTAGCCCTTGATCAGTTCCTGGATTCCGTCGTCCAGGCCCCGTATGGCTTCGAAGCCCGCCTCCCGGAGACGTTGATTCGAGACGATGTAGTTGCGTTTGTCGGGATCGCTGCCGATCGGCGCAAAATGGATGTAGAAACTCGGTAGATACTCTTTGACTTTGTTCGCGAGCTCCTCTTTCGAGAGGTTCGCGTCATCCAGGCCTGCATTGTAGGGTCTGCCCACCATGCTGCCGGCATTTTCAATGCAGTGAACCATGCAATCGGCCACATCGCGAATGTGGATGTAGTTCCTCTTGAAGTCCTTCTCGAATATCACGAGGTAGCCATCCGTCATCGCGGCGAGCACAAAGTGGTTCACCATCAAGTCAGTCCGCATTCGGGGAGACATTCCGAACACGGTAGCCAGCCGTAGCGTGATCGTGTTCTGAGAGGCCAGCAGTTCCGCCTCGGCTCGGACCTTTGTCTTCCCGTAGAGGGAGATGGGCTCGAGCGCGGCCTCCTCGGTGCAGTACGTCTCCCCGGATTTCGTGCCGTATCCGCTGTTGGTTGTGGGAAAGACGACCAACTGGCCCGGGTCACGCATCTTGTTCAACGCCTCGACGGCGCAGAAATTGACCTCCTCGGCCAACCACGGATCGCGATCGCATGCCGGCGCACCGACGAGAGCGGCCAGCGGGATCACGACATCCGCGTGGCGCACGAGAGATTGCATCAATGCCGGCTCGCGCACATCACCGCGAACAAAAGCAAAGTCCGGATTTGCGCAGAGGTGGAACAGGCTCTGTTGATTGAAGAGCAGGTTGTCGACGACCGTCACCCTGTAGCCGGCGTCGAGCAGCCGCTCCGACAGGATCGAGCCCAGGTAACCGGCGCCGCCGGTGACAAGAACACGATTCTTGCTCATTCTGAATTCCGGGTCATCTTGAAGGTACCTCTCCTCACCGACCGGTTCCTTCGGAATTCGCGCTTGCAGGGCGACACACAAATCGCCTCCCAGTTCCACCGGGCAAACATATAAGCTTATGATATAAAGGGCTTAATACCAAACACAACGACTGCCCAACTGGGGAACGGGCCGCGCCGAGGATCTCGAGGTCAGCCGGCCATGCCGCAGTTGAACGCCACCGGATGAACGTACTTTCGCACTCGCGCTTCAGGAGTATCAAACAGGCTGGTCAAATCGGGGTCGTTTCGAGGTAGCAGCCGGCCGCGTGAAAATGCCCTGAATCGCGCGTACGCCTAAGCCAACTGGCTCTCCACTGTCTCAAGCCGCGGAAACAGGTCGAGCGCTTCGAAGCGAATCCGCCAATACGTCGACGATTCGGCGAAGCGCCGCGACAGATCGAGGCGCCTTCTGGCTTCCTCGTGATTTCCTAACTTCTTTTCTATCAGAGCGAAATAAAGGTTCCCGAGAGCGTTGTTGGCGTGGGTATGGTCACACATGTTGGTGAATAGTCGATGCAGCATCCGCAGCTTGGTTGAACTTTCCAGCGCCCATATCTTCTCGTAATTGACCTTGTAATCCATGACCATCCAGACGTCTCGTATGTCTGCCCTTTCGGGAACAATGGTCGGATCGCACTCCAGCATGTTGATGAAATCGTCGGCAGACATCCGTTCGTTCGCCTCCCTCCGGATCTGGCCGCCGGTAGAACCGACGAAAGGCCTCTCGGTTCCGTCGATCATTTCCTCTTCGGTCAGGAGGCCGGCTGCGAGGGCGTGATTCGTCAGTTCCACCCCCGGTATGAAGTTCAGCGGCTGGATCGTGTACCAATCGAGGCCCATGTCCACTCCGAGCTTCACGGTCTGCAAGACCTGTCCGATCGTCTCATCGGGGAATCCCACCATCAAGAGACCTTTCGCAAAGACGTTCGGAAATTCTTTCATGATTTCGGCGCACTGCAGGTAATGTCGAACTCCACTCGGCTTCCGGACAGCGGCAAGGATCTCCGGACTTCCTGATTCGATGCCGACGCTCAGCGCAACGCAACCGCTCTCCGATGCGGCCTGCGCGATTTCCCGCGTCATCGCGGAGGCGATGATGCCGTTCGACGCATCCCACGTCACACCGAGGTTGCGCCGCACCATTTCATTGAAAAGACCGACGGCCCGGCTCGCGTTGTAGAACAGGTCGTCGTCAAGCCACATGATGTGCCCGATCCCGTAACGGTCACGCAACAACTCGATCTCATCGACGACGTTGTGGATGTCTCTCATCGAAACGCCGTACCCGTTGAAAGTTCTGACCGAACAGAAGGTACATTGAGCACGGCATCCGACGTTGGAAAGGACGGTCGCGGCCCGAGTCCTGTCCGCCCACAACCAGTGAAATGCCCCGATCCTCCCATGCTCCGGGGAGTATTGGTCGATGGGAAGATCGTGATAATCCGGAATGATGTTTATCGATTCCGGTGTCTTGGGGGCCCGCTGTTCCAACGCGACATACCGCTCGCCGTCCAACATGCCAAGTTGGGTCAGCTTCTCCTTTCCGACGGCTCCATTGACGAAATCCAGCGTGTCGACGAAACTCGCGTTTCCTTCGAACAGACACACGATGTCTACTTGCGGGCAATCTCTGGCAACGATCTCGGCGGCATCGGAGTTATGGGTTCCACCGGCGAACACGGGCATGGCCGGGTCGATGCTTTTGACATGGGCAGCAACGCGCTTCATCTGCCGGTAATAGACCGTAAACATGCATGTGAGGGCGACAATATCCGGGCGAAACTCCTCGACACGCTTCTCGAGCAGAAACCGCCACGTGTCATAGTCGAAAGCTTCCGGGTGCTTCTTGAAATTCTCCTGAAGCAGGAAATTGAGATCCAGGATGCTTATGTCGTCGGCCGGGTAGCCGCCGTTCTGTAACGCCCGGGACATGATCGCAAAGCCCGCAGGGGGGAAAACCGGGTATCGATTACCTTTCGCGACTTCAGGGTCGAAGTCCTCTTCCGGCACGTTGGGCGGGTTTACGAACAGGATCCGTCTGCATCCTTCTGGGAAAAGGCTCCTGAGCTTTTGCGCGACGATATCCCGGGGGTCCAGCTGTGTCACTGAACTCACGCGGGTTTGATCATTACTCGTCATGCAAAATCCTTTCCTGCTGCAGTGGTAAGTCCGATGCTTCCCAGTTCAGCGCTGTCCATCAATACAACCCTTCATTCGAGAGCCTGGTCTGACGATACGCTACCATGCTCGCAGTACCAGTCGATAGTCCTCTGGAGTCCCTCCTCCAGGGAAAACCGGGCTTGGAAACCCAGTTGCTCTCTGGCCTTCGTCAGGTCTACGAGTCGAACCGGAATCGTCGTCGGTTTTGAAGGATCGTAGATGACTTCGGCGGCGGTGTGCTGCGCGAGCCTCAGGATCAGCTCCAACGATTCCCTAATCGTAACAGGGTTGCCCGACCCGATGTTAAAGGGATCGAAATGTGTCCACCGCTCCATCGCTCGAAGCATCGCTTCGACCATGTCCGAAACGTAGACAAAGTCACGCACCGCGCTACCGTCGCCCCACACCTCGAACGGGTTCTGCTTCTCGACTGCACGACGGATCAAAGCCGGGAGCACGTGTGATGTTCCGAAGTCAAACTTGTCGAAAGGGCCGTAAACATTCGTCGGTCGGACGATGATGATCTTCCGACCGTACTTCTCGCAGTAGAACTGTGCGAGCTTTTCGGAGTATCGCTTCATCCATGCGGACCCGAAATAACTGGGATGAGGATCCCCCGAAAAAGCTTCCTCTTCCTTCACGGCGTAGTCGACGGGTGGATACACGGTCGAGCTGCTTATGAACAGGCATCGATCGACGGCGCCGGTGGCTTCGAGCATCCGCACGTTCATGATCAGATTATCTGTCACATGAACGAGCGGGTTCGTTGCAATCGCGTAAGCGCCGGAGGTGTTCGCGGCGCACAGGAAAGCATAATCGACGCCTTCAACGACCCGGGTGCAGTCCTCCGCGCGGGTCAGATCGCACCTCACGTAGGAAATGTTCTTATCTTCGACGACCTGATCCTTGACATGAAGGGTCGCCCGGACACTGGCGCCTCTACGAGCCAATTCCTGGACCAGGTTGGCTCCGATCAACCCCGTCGCTCCGGTGACCAGCACCTGTTTATCGCTGTAGAAATCGGACTGCCCCATTTTCGCCCTAAGGAATACCGTCCGACGTTATCGCCCGGTACACCGGCATGAAGTCGTCGTGGTACGGAGAGGCGGGGCTCAACAGCCTCTCCAGTCGGAGATCGCTTCGAGAGCCAGGTTTGATCCTTCGGATCTGATCGTACACGGACCGCGCAGTCGGCGATTGTTCAAGTGTTCTCCTCAGAGCGTTGATCTTCTTCCCGAGAGCGGTCGGATGTGGCCTGTAACCTATCGCAGTCGCCAGGTAGTCGGAAAAGGATGCCCGAAGCAGTTCACAGGCCGCATCTTGGCTCATCTTTGTGTGACGGACTAGAGCCTCCGTCACCGTATCCTGGAAAATCCTAAACGACGACTGCCAGTTCGGCTGCGAAATCCAATCCAGAAGATCCCCCTTCGTGAGCCCATGCCGGTGGGGTCCAGCCTGGCGAAACAGGTACAAGCGGTTCATTTTTTTCGCCTAGGAGTCTGCGCGGCAGAGCGCAAAGAACTCGGACTGATTGGGATTTGAGAGGGTCTTCGGAGGAGAATCGACCGATTCTTCCGATACGACGAGTTCAGAGTTGTACGGACACCCGTAATTGGCCGTGTATCGGGTCTGCCGGGTTGCGGTTTTCCGGATTATGCCCATTCGATCTTCCCGTTCATCCGTCGTAAGTTCACCGCCAGAGTGACCAGATTCCACTCCCCGGTCACTTTGTCCAAACCGCGTAGACTGAACTGTCGGAATCCGAGCACCGACTTGATCCACCCGAAGGGCGGCTCACCAATGTGCTTTCGGGCCCGGTAGCGGTCACGCCCACGCTTGGTTTTCATCTTTCTCATCATCCGACCAACAGCGGTGTCTTTGGGTGGGAGTGGGGCACGGGCGAGATCCTTCTCGCGACCCATCGCAACATACCCGTCAATCTGACGTTGTTCCAACATCCCCAGATTTGACTCGGATCGATATCCCGCATCGGCCAGCACGCGGTCGGGACGCTCCCCCAGATTGTCGCTCAACGCATCCAGCGTGGGTTCCAACTGCCCCACATCCGATGCATTGTCAGTCACCGTTGTTGCCACGATGATCCGGGCCTGGGAATCCACCACCGCTTGCGCGTTGTAGCATTGCTGGAACCCTTCGGTGGAGGTCTTCATCATCCGGCTTTCCGGGTCGGTGAAGTTGTCCTGGGCCGTGGGTTTAGGTTCCCCCATGGGACGTTTGAATGGCTTCTTTCCGCATCCGGGTTTGTGATCTTTGGTGTTCCGTCCCGCTTCCTTGTCCGCGGCCATCTGACGTTCTTCGAGCCGCTTCATGGCCGCCTGTATCGTGGCCAGGCGCTTCTTGCGCGTGGCCAACCCGTCGGGCAGTTCGTCTCCGCGCCGGTCCTTGCCGTATCGCTCGTCTTCGTCCTCATCGGTCGCCTCGGCCCGGTTCAACAGATCCCGAATCTGTTCACCCAATTCGGTCTCCTGCTTTTTCATGCGTTCGTAGCTCATCGCTTTGCGTTTGCTTGCATTCGCCCGCATCTTGGTCCCGTCCACCGCCACGGTTCCCATCTTCACCAGTCCCGCTTCCCGCGCCATCATCACCACTTGCACAAACAGGTTTCCGAACTCCTCAAGATGCAGTTTGCGAAAATCCGAGATCGTTCGGTGCGCCGGAAAGTTCTCCGCTCCCAACATCCGGAACGCTACGTCGTCGGTCAACTTCGCCGCGATCTTCCTGGACGAGAACACTCCGGTCGCGTACCCATAAATCAGCACCTTCACCATCATCCGCGGATCAAACGCCTGATTGCCCGGACCCTCGGTTCCATACCGCTGTTCGAACGCGCTCAAATCCATCGCGTCCACCGCGTCCGATATGAAGTACGACAGGTGATCTTCGGCCAACCAATCTCTCAACGACGGTGGCATCAGCAGTGTTTGTTCTGGGCTATAAGTCCGATAGGTTCGTGCCATGACATATCTTCGATCTTTATCCGCCCAATTCCGGTCCTTCTGCCGCGCAGACTCCTAGCAGCCTGTCGGACTAACACCAAATCGAAAACCTAAGTCATTCATATGACGGTGTTTACAGTTTCGAGCTGAAAAGGGCCGTCGTTGAAAACAAAGGACTTACGCCGAAAGTCCGACAGGCTGCTAGCCTCGAATGAGAGCCAGACAGCCGACCACGATTTCGGTAAATGCTCCATCCGAGAGAAACCGGGGACTTTCGAGGTCTCTGCAATCGCAGGCCTCGCGATATTCCTCGGTGCGATGAACGGAAAAATCCAGGACCCAATAGTCTCTCAGGAAGGAACTCAGCCTTTCGGCAGGAGTCTCCTTCTCGCACTCTTTGATGAAATAGCGGCCCAGGTTGTCGATTTCACCCCAGGCGCCCTCCTTGTCCAGCCCAAACACGACTGCCTGCCCCTGCGCGGCGGCATAGTGGGAATTGCTTTCGAGGAACTCGATACAGTCCCTCAGCCCGTCCGGGACGAAGAGGTCATCGTCGCCCAGGTATGCGACGTACTTCTCCTCAACCATGTCCGCCAGCCTTTTCACTACTGCATGAGATACGATGCCAGGATCGATCCACCGGTGAACCACCCTCAGTCGCCCCTTGAGCTCTTCGATTCTCGAAAGAACTCGATCGGTATGGGTCTGATCGCTGGAGTCGCCCAGGTAGATGGTGTAAGGACAGTCGACGCTGGCGTAGTAGTTCAACTGCCGGATGACGAAGTCGGAGTGGTTCTTAGTGGGGATTACGATCCCTAGCACTTCCTGAACCTGCAACTGGAAGTGGCGTCGTAATCCAGACAGATACTAATCGTGCTCGATGAAATCATCGAAACTGCTGCAGACGCGGTCCGCGAACTCTTTCCCTAAATCGGTGATGACAATCGCGTGCTCGGAAAGTTCGACGATGCCGTCATCGACAAATTCACTCAGCCGGTTCTCCTCCTCTCTGAAATACTCTCTGAACCGGATCCCGTACCTTTCTTCGATATCCCGGTACTCGAGGTGGAAGTAGCCGCGCAACGCGCTGATGACGTCCCGGCGGATCTGATCATCCTGGCTCATCTGGTATCCACGGTAGATCGGGAACCTCCCTTCCTCCAGAGCGGCTCCATACTCGGACTCTTCGTAGGAATTCTGAGAGTAGAAGCGCCCACCGAGGTTGCTGTAGCTGTGCACTCCGAGCCCGAGCATATCGGGGCATTCTCCAGGGGTGTAGCCCAGAGAATTCCACTGCATCTTCCCCTGTTCCATCGATTTCGCCACCGCATCGGAAGGTTTTGCGAAATGATCGTAGCCGGTTCGGACGTACCCGCCTTTCTCGAGAGTCTCCAGAGCCGTTAGAAACAGCACCTTCCTTTCGTAGGAATTCGGGAGCTCGCCATCCCTTTTCATGAGCTTCTGGTGCGGCGCAAATCCCGGGGAGTAGTGAAGGTAGTTGAAACAGACACGGTCGGGCGACATTTCCACGACCGTCTCCATGGTCTTTCGCATCGTTTCCGGAGTCTGCTTGGGCAAGCCACAGATGACGTCGAAATTCACGCTGTGGAAATACTGTCGGACATCGGGGGTCAGCAGGTCTGCTGCCAGGTGAGCCGGCTGCACCCGGTTGATTGCTTCCTGCACGGCAGGATCAAAGTCCTGTATGCCGAAAGAGATCCTGTCGATTCCTACCTCATGGTAGAACTTCAGCATCTCCTTATCGATCCGTCGCGGGTCGATTTCAATCGAGAACTCTCTCAGGTTCTCGATGTCGACGATGGATCCGAGTTTGTCGACCATGTCTGTGACGTCGCTCTTGCGCAGGAAGGTCGGCGAACCGCCCCCGAGGTGGATTTCCCGGATATCGGGAGTGATGGCATGCTCCTCGAAAAACTCCCGAAACAGGTCTATCTCTCGGTAGAGGAAGCTCAGGTAGTTCGTCGCCTTGTCGTAGTTCCGCGTGATGGATATGTGGCAGGTACAGAACCAACACAGCTGTTCGCAGTACGGAATGTGGACGTACAGCAGTATCGGTCTGCGGGTCGAGCCTGACAGTGTTTCGAGCGCACTCCTGAAGCGGTCGTCCGTGAAGTCGGTCGACCAGAATTTCTTGTGAGGGTACTCCGTATACATGAGCGCCCTCTCGCCATACTTTGTCGCCAGATCGATTTCGAGTTCGCTCAAGGATCTTTCCCTTTTGTTTTTATACCGGCTTAACGCTCGTCGGGGCGAGCCCCCTCCGAACGTCCGGCCTCATAGCCTTCATCTAGAGTCATGATCTTTTCGCGTGCGAGCAACACGCCGGCCACGCTTCCAAGGCTCTGCAGCCGTCCGGTCTCGATCATGGTCGAAACCCGATCGAGCGAGGCTCGCACCACGTCGATGAATTCCGTCTGGTCCAGTCGTTGTTCCGAGGTACACCGCGAGTCCAGCGCCATGAACAAGTATACCGGGTATTCATGCGAAGTCGGATGGGCTGAAAGGCTTGCCAGTTCGACCCACCGATCCGACGAGTAACCGGTTTCTTCACGAAGTTCTCTCTGCGCGGCTTCCAGCGGCGTTCGGTCCTCGGGGGAAACATATCCGCCCGGAATCTCGGTTAGCGTTCGACCCGCGCCATGACGATACTGGCGGACGAGGACAACTTCCAGTTCCGGAGTTAGGGCAACGATGCCCACTCCGGGTGGGAACTCGGCCACGTGATAATCGTCGATGGTGCTGCCGTCGGGCAGGCGGCATGCATCGATCCTCCAGTTGACCCAGCGACTCTTTTCCAGGTAGGTCGACCGGACCACCGTCCACTTCCTCGTGTTCTCGCCGCAATCGTTACTCATCAACCAAACCGTAGATAGCGCCGAGCAGAGTCCACGACTCGCATCGTCCGCCCGGGAAGGCCAGGCCCCGGCTCACCATAGATCGACCGCCTGTCCGGTGACCCTTACGCCCTCTTCAGAAAGCGAAAGAACCGTCTGAGCCACCTCATCCATCGTGATGAAACGTCGCCGCGCATTCTTCTGTGCCATCAACTTCCGAACTTCTTTGGCGCTGAGACCGCGATCCTTCATGATCTTTTCCACGTTGTCCTTAAGTCCAGGCGTATCGACATAGCCGGGACAGACTGCGTTCACCATCACGCCGGAATCCACGACCTCAAGGGCCACGGACTGCGTGAACCCCAACACGCCATGCTTCGCCGCCGAGTAGGCACTAAGGTAGCGGGAACCTCGCTTGGCGGCCATCGAAGCGAGGTTCACGATTCGGCCATACTGTTGACTCGTCATCACGGCAAGCACTTCCCGGGTCATCAGGAACACACCTGTCAGGTTCACCGAAAGAACACGGTTCCATAGATCGCTGTCCATCTCTCTGAGCAGCGCACTCGAGGTGTCTCCCGCGTTATTGACGAGAATATCGATCTTACCGAAACGCCTGTGAACTTCGTGAACAAACCGCCCGACTTCGGCCTCCGACGTCACGTCACACATGGAGCTCAAGACACCGGGACCGATCCCCTCTGCGACCCTCTCGAGTTCGTCCCTGTTACGTGCACAAGCCGCCACGCTCGCACCCTCGAGTGCAAACGCACTGCTTATGGCTTTACCTATACCCCGTGAAGCTCCTGTCACGATGGCCACGCGGCCTTCGAATCTTCCAGAGGATCTCACACCTTCACCACGCCGATACCGCTCAGATCCGCCGCCGGGCGGAGACTTTCGGCGATCCCTGTTTTGGATCTCGACGAGGAATCAATGTAGTGGGATTGCGGTTCGGTTCGCATTCTTCCCGGGGATGAAATCCACACCGCGCTTGATGTAGATCAGCTGACACAAGGGCCGCGAACGTTCAGGAGACACATTGGGGTATGAACCGTGGACTACACAACCATTCAACACCAGCATACCTCCCTTCCCTGCCACCAGATCGACCTTCTCGTACTTGTTCGGTGGCTCGACGACGTTCCCCGGACTCTCCCCGACATCTTCCCGGTAACTCTTCACGGGCGCGAAGGGAAGAAGTCCCTCCTTGTGTGAGCCCGGAAAGATGAACATCCCTCCGTTCCCGGAGTCGGCATCTTCAAAGAAGATATTCGTCGTGATATAGGCGCCGTACTCGGCCTGGGGGTACGAATTGTCCTGGTGCGGCTGCCAGGCCTGGACGGCGTAGCGACTTCTCGCCTTCTTGAAAAGCATCTGGCTCATCAAGCCCACCACTTCGGTTCCCTGCAACTGCTCCACCCTGGAAACGATCTCCGGCCGCTTCATGAGTTGGCGGATCTCAGGCTCACTTCGGTCGAGATTCAAGATGGCCGAGTAGTCTTCGTCCGCGTACTCCTCGAAGATCGTCATCAGACGGTCGCACTCCTCCAGCGGCAACAGATTCTCGACGACCAGGTAACCGTTGTCGCCATAGAACTGAACCTGCTCTTCGCTGAGGGGACTGTTTACACCTGCGCTCATGACTCCGCTTCTCCCGACATCTACCAACACGACTCCATCATTTCTCGACTTCCGTCGAGGGGGCAAACACGTCGTATCGCTTGCCTTGATTCCTTCCGTTCTCCCTATACCACTCCATAGTAGATCGGATCCCATCCTTCAGCGTTATCTTCGGCTTGAAACCGATGGCGGTGGCGCGAGAGATCTCCAGTACTCGCTCCAGATCACCGGAGGGTTTCGACGTGTCCCATTCCACGAATGGCGGAGACGTCATGTTGCTCAGAATGATTTCCACCAGTTCCGCGACCGAAACCCCTTCGCCGCATCCTATATTGACGGGACGTCGCTCTTCAGACCGCGCCAGGACCAACAGTCCCGTTGCTGCATCCCTGGAGTGGAGGAAGTCTCTCCGTTGGGAACCGTCACCCCAGACCCTCAACGGACTCTTACCATCGATGGCGCGCTTGATCAACGATGGTATGACCATCGCGTTTTCCAGGTCAAAGTTGTCGAAGGGCCCGTATACGTTCGCCGGCCGGGCCACCGAGACGTCCTCCCAGCCGTACTCAATCCTGCAGGCCTCTGCCTGCAGCTCACCGATTCGTTTAGCCCATCCGGCAAAGCGGTCATTCTCGGACGGAAAGGTCTTCCAGACATCATCCTCGTGAAAAACTGGTGCCGGGCTGTAAACGGCCAGGGAGCTCGTAAAGAGAAAACCGCCGACGCCCGCCTGACGGGCGGCCTCCATCAGATTCGTGTTGAACCGGAGATGAGGAACCAGAAAGCTGGCTGGTTTTCGCGTCGTTACCGCGGGAGATCCCTTGACGCACAACAGGTTGAAGACAAAGTCAATGTCAGTGCAGGATTCCAGGCAGTTTCCGAAGTCCAGCAGATCGACCTGACGGAACTCCGCGTCCGTATGAGCCCGGGACGGGTCGTCCATCGACACGATCCTGACGCTGGCGCCTTCGGCCAGCAGCAACTCGACGAGCGGTATGCCGATCAATCCGGTTCCGCCGGCAACCAGGACGTTTTTTCCTCTGAACTCTTTCACCCTAGAAATGCCCTTCGATCTCGGCCTCTACAAGACTATGTCCGTAAAGGTACGCGCCCTTCTTGTTGCCGTACCAGACGACTTCACGGTACCACTGATTCCAGTCGGACCACGTTTCCGTGGTTCGGTCGATCCGGTGGGAGGAAACCGTCCGCTCGAGCGGTATCGGAACGCCCTTCAACACCGACTCGTTGGTGGACAACGCGATCTCCAGATCCTCTGTCTGGAACGGCATTTTGATGAGGGAGCGATTCAGTTCGAAAGCATCACGAAGCGCTCCCCGGGGAACTTCAGCCCCCGACAGGCTCCGAACCAGGAGTCTTTCGGCCTCCTCGTAGAATCGCTCCAGCCGGCCGCTTCTGGCCAGTTCGATGAAGACGAACTCATCCGCCGGCCACCAGATGTTCAAGTAGTCCTGTGCCGGGCAGTACTCTTCTCCTCCCGCCTGGATCTCGCGGGCTTTCTGTATGAACGTCGACCGAATACCCTCGATGACCGGAAAGTCCGCGTCGTCCATCTCTGAAAAAATCGAGAGAAGCTGCCGGTAGGGGATTCCGCAGGCTTCGTGGAGAAGAATCAACGGTATCTGGATGATCTTGTCGAAGTGCATCAGCGCCGTCACCCAGCAGAACGCCCGTGTCCGAACCCAATCCTCCGGAGGCATGGTGTTTGTCGCGACGACAAGTTCCTGCATCTCGTCGACTCCATCGACCGATTCAGCGATCACCCCATGGTATATGACCGCTTTCGACTCCACCGTCACCGTGCCGTAACGCTCGCGGTACACGGGATCAGCCATCTCCGCGTTGGGCAGGATCGACAGGTTTCCGAACTGTATCCGGTTGTGTTGACCATTTTCGATCGCCGACGAGACCCCGTCGGCGAACGATTCGTAGGTCTCGCCCGGTAACCCAAGCAGCATGTCGTTGTACGTCTCGATTCCATCTATCGTGAACCGGCGCTGGAGTTCACGGTACGAATCGAGGGAGATGTTGCCTCTCTTGATGTTGTCCAGCGTAGTCGAATCGAGCGATTGGAAAGCAATCGTCACACCTTTGTTGAGGCCGGCGGCGGCCAGCCGCTTCTGGACCTCGTAGGCTCGTTCGGTGGCGTTCTTCGTGTTCTGAACCGAGAGCGCGTGGGGATAGCCGGTGCGCGCTTTGACTTCGGCCACGTGTTTCACAAGGTCGAGATCTCGCGGAAGGATGCCGAAATTGGCATCGGCGCAGAAGATGAATTCGATCTCGTGCGCGGCAAACCACTCCAGTTCCGCGTAGAGAGTGTCGATGTCGAAACGATACACCTTGCTGGCGATCGCGGATCCCCAATCGCAGAAAGTGCATGAAAAGGGACAACCGCGATTCGTCTCCCAGAGAGCCAGCCACTGCTCACCTGGATTCCTTTCCATCAGGTCATCGAAAACGCCTCCGAGGTAGGGAGACGGAATCACGGACAGATCCTTGAGCCGGGCCACGCGGGGGGTCTGGCGGTATTCAAGATCCTGGTCCAGAAAGCTGAGAGAAGGCACCTTTGTCCATTCCCTGGAGGGAAAGTTTTCGAGAATCGAGAGGAAGGCCTGCTCGCCCTCGTTGTGACAAGCTAAATCCACGCTGGTGTTTTGACGCAGAAACGTCTCTCCACGATCGGGAACCTGAGGGCCGCCGAAGACCGTCAGGACCTCGGGGTTCCGTTGCTTTAGAGCCTCCGCGATAGCTAATGAGAGTCGAATGTTCCAGACGTAGGAACTGAAGAAGACCGCCTCGGCCTCGGCCAACTGCAGCACCGCCTCATCTACGGGTGTCCGCTGGTAGACAGGAAGCAGAAATTCGTAATCCTCCGGGCGCTCCAGGTGCGCTTGAGCGTATGCCTGAAGGATGCCCGCCGAATACGGAAGATAGTTCTGCCCTGAGAAGCTGTTGTTGATCTGGACCAGACCGACCTTGACGGCCATGATTCTCCTTTCGAGTGGCGTCCGAACTAAAAAACGGGGGACTCGGACTTCTGGCGGACCAACTCTGCGGCGCGCGCCACAATCCGGTCGACGCTCGGCGTGCCGTTATCCAGATGAGGCGCAAAACCCGCCGTTCTCTCCTCCAGGGCCAGAGCATGAACCGGCGACGAGGACGCCAGCATCAACTCATGCGCCAGACACCTGGAAGGGCCGCCCGTCTCGAAATCGGAATCCAGAACCAGCCCGAGCCCGGTTTTGCGGAGAGAACCGGTCATGGACGCGGTCACTTGGAACGGTTTGAGCCAGAACAGATGGATCACGTCGCACACGATGCCTTCCGAGGCGAGTCGCTGCCTGGCCTCCAGCGCATTGAGTCTCGTTGCGCTGATCGCAAGAATCGTGATGTCCGCCCGATCTTCGAGCAGATCGTCCATCTCGTAGTCGATGCCGAAACTCCGGCGATGCTCGCTGACGTAGACAGGATCGTCGTGCTTGATGAACCAATTCCAAGCCTCGGTCCACTCTCCGGGGGTCGGCCCGGTGAGATGTTCAACGGCGATTTCGAACGGAATCCGATGAACGGCGGGCCGTCGGCTACGAACACCGTGTAGGCGTCCAAGGGCTGCCCCTTGTTTACAAGAAACTCCACATAAGGAAAGCGCTCCTGAGACCGTGTCTCGAACGTCCGCAATCGATTCCAGGCCAGTTCGGCCCCCAACTCGCTGTTCTGGCCGATGAAGTAACCCATCGCAGTGAGGTTTGCCCCTTTCGTGTTCGGGACATGGGTCGCCACGATCATCTCGGGGTCTTCGTAGAACCTCCAGACCAGATCGAGGACCTGGGTCAGGTAGCTCACGTCCAGATCGGCCGTACGCCGCAACTCGAAATCCGCCGCCTCGAGATCCCCCATCCGGATGTAAAGGTTGGCAGCCGCCCAGTGCATCTGCGCCCAGTTCGGATCCATCTCGAGCGCCTTCCCCATCGCACCACGCGAGGCCTCGACATCGCCTTCCTGCTCGTAGAACTTCGACAACTCCAACCAGTGCCCGGACCGGTACGGGTTCAGTCGGACCGCTGCCAGGTATTGTTCCTTGGCCTTATCCAGGTCCAGATAGAGGGTCGAGTAGTTGTAGATCTGAGCGAGGGCGAATCGATAGTCGGCGTTTTCGGGATCGTACTCGATGGCGCGTTCGTAGATGGCGGGATCGGGAGTCCTGTCCCGCGTGATCCACGCGGCCAGGAACAGCCACCAGGTCTGGTAGAACATGAAACCGCACGCCGACAGCGTCAATACGATCGCGATCACCTTGCGGGGCCAGGTGTCGAGTTCGATCTCCCACTTGTTCCTAGAAGTCACTGGCGATCGCGGCTCTACCCCCGCTGCTCCGGCGGGACCCACTTCAGGATGGGTTCCGGACCCGTGTAGTCGGCCCTTGGACGAATCAACCGATTGTCGGAGTATTGTTCCAGAACGTGCGCGGTCCAGCCGGCCATCCGGCTGACGGTGAAGAACGGCGTAAACAGGTCGATCGGGAGGCCGATCACGTAGTATGTGCTGGCGGAGTAGAAATCGACGTTCGCGCTGAGCTTTTTCTCGGCGTTGATGATCTTCTCGATGTGCGATGACATGTCGAACCACTTCGTATCGCCGGAACGCTCGCCCGCTTCCTGAGACATCCTGCGCAGATGGGTCGCCCGCGGGTCCTCCGTCGTGTAGACGCGGTGTCCGAAGCCGGGGACCTTCTTCTTCTCGGCGAGCATCGCGTGGACGGTTTCGTCGACCTTCGAATCGTCACCGATCTCCAGCAACAACCGCATGACGTTCGCGTTCGCGCCGCCATGCAACGGGCCCTTGAGCGCTCCGATACCGGAAGTCACGGCCGAGTATATGTCCGACAGCGTGGCCGATGTCACCCGCGCCGCGAACGTCGACGCGTTGTACTCATGGTCGGCATGGAGGATCAGGGCGATGTCGAGCGCCCGCTCGATGACCTCGTTCGGTTCCTCGCCACTCAACATGTAGTAGAAGTTTCCCGCGTGGCTCAAGTCCGAGCGCGGCGCGACGGGCTCCTCCCCATCCCGCAGCCTGGCGATCGCGGCAACGAGCGTCGCGGTCTGGGCCGTGACCCGCATCGCTTTCCGGTTGTTCGCTTCTGTTGAGCTGTCCTCCGCATCCGGATCGAACAACGCCAGCGCAGACACGGCGGACCGAAGTGCCGCCATCGGGGGTGCGGACTTTGAAAAATGCCGGATGATCGCGCCGACTTCGTCGGGAATGGCTCGGGAGTCCGCCATCTGCTTCGAAGTGTCGGCGAGTTCGCCGGCCTTCGGCAGGCTTCCAAACCACAGCAGGTGAGCTGTCTCCTCGAAGGTGGAATTAGGAGCAAGCTCGTGGATGTCGTACCCACGGTAGGAAAGTAGCCCTTTCGCCCCATCGATGTAGCAGATCCCCGATTGACCCGCTATGACATCTTGAAGTCCTGCTGGCATTTGCCGTCCTCCTTAGTTTGAATCACTAGAGCAGCCAGTACCGGGGCATCATTTTATTGGTTTGAGGGGGGAGTTTCTACTTCCAATTCGGCTCCGGCCCGGACGCGGAGGCGATCGGCCGCCGACGCCTGACTCATGGAAACCTCGACATAGCCGCTGCTGCCGACGATCAGGAACAGCTCTCCGGACGGCGCCGCAGAAAAGGAGGAATGTGTCTTTCGGATCTCGCGACCGCCGAGCCGGACGACGGACGTCGGGCTCAGGTCGTCCGGCCGGAGACTGGTGACAATGTTGCCGAACTTATCGACATGAAGAACACGCGGCCGGTCGCTGGCAGGCGCGAGGCTCAGGAAATCCCGGATCCGGGGGCCTACAGACTCTAGCGGCGCACCCATCGCCAGTCGAGCCGCCACGGGCGCAAAGATGTCTCGCCCGTGGAATGTCGTGCTTACGGGATCCAGGAAGTACTCCTCGTTCGTGATGTGATGCAGGTCCCCGTCCTCGTCCAGGCACAATGACAACAGCCCGTTGTCCGGACCGACGAACAGGCTGCGCCCGTCGGACCCCGCAATCGGTCGCCGTTGGGAGCCGACTCCGGGGTCGACAACAGCGACATGGACCGTACCAGGCGGAAAGAATCTTGCCGCCGAAAAAAGAACGAAGGCGCCCGCCAGGACGTCGTGCGACGACACGCCGTGGCTGATGTCGACAACCCGGGCTTCGGGCACGATTCCCAAGATCACGCCCTTCATGCAGCCGACATAGCCGTCGGCGGTCCCGAAGTCCGTGGTCAGAGTGATGATCATGCTAAGATCGGTCCAATGTCCGAAGTTCAAAGTCGAGCCTCTACTACCGTGATTTTGGACGTCGGACTGCTCGACCTATGAGACAAGTTTACCTCGACAACAACGCGACGACCGCGCTGCGGCCCGAGGTGCTCGATCGGATGCAACCGTTCTTTCTCGAGCACTACGGCAACGCTTCGTCGATCCACCGTTTCGGCCAGGAAGCGAAGGCCGCGATAGACGATGCTAGAGGGCAGGTCGCGCGATTGATAGGAGCACAGACCGCGGAAATCGTCTTCCTGAGTGGCGGAACCGAGGCTGACAACCTCGCGATCCGAGGGATCGTCGAGTCGCAGGCACCCAAAGGCCGCCATATTATCACGTCACAGATCGAGCATCATGCGGTCCTGCACACGTGCAAAGAGCTGGAAAAACAGGGCTTCGAGGTGACATGGCTCCCGGTCAGCCGGGACGGACTCGTCGATGCGGACATGGTCCGGAGGGCAATTCGTCCGGATACGATTCTGATCACGATAATGCACGCCAACAACGAGATCGGCACGATACAGCCCCTCGAGCGGATCGGCCAGATCGCCGCCGACGCTGGCATCTGCCTCCACTCCGACGGGGTTCAGGCAACCGGAAAGATCCCGGTCGACGTGAAGGCCCTCGGCGCGCATCTGTACTCGATGTCGGGCCACAAGCTCCACGGTCCGAAGGGTGTGGGCGCGTTGTACGTCCGCAAGGGCACTCCTCTCAAGCCCCAGATGACCGGGGGTGGACACGAACGGAACCGCAGGTCCGGGACAGAGAACGTCACCGCGATTGTCGGGTTCGGTGCGGCCGCGGACCTCGCCCGACGTGAACTGACGGAAGAGATGAACCGGGTCGGGAGGCTCCGTGACACCATGGAGGAGGGCCTGCGGGCGGCAATACCCGACATCCACGTCAACGGCGAGAACGGGCCGCGGCTGCCGAACACGTCGAACCTCATGGTCGACTACGCTGAAGGCGAAGGCCTCGTTATTTCGCTGGACCTGAAGGGTATCGCGGTCTCGACCGGGTCGGCCTGTTCGTCGGGTTCGCTGGAACCCTCCCATGTCCTGACCGCGATCGGAAGGACTCCCGACGAGGGGTTTGGGAGCCTCAGGATCAGCCTGAGCGCCCTGACAACGCGGGAGGAGGTCGAATATTTACTCGAGGCCCTGCCCGGCATTGTCGAGAGACTTCGAGAGCTCTCGCCCTACTACAGGAAGTCCGGATCTGCCCAGAGACGCTGACGATGAGTTATTCCGAAAAGCTCCTGGACTACTTCGAAAATCCGCGCTGTGCGGGAGAGATCGCCGACGCCGATGTGGTCGCGGAGGTCAGCAATCCGGTCTGCGGAGATGTCATGAAGCTGTGGATCAAACTCTCCGGTGAGCACGTCTCGGATGCAAAGTTCAAAGCGCAGGGATGCACCGCCGCGATCGCGACGAGTTCGTTCGCGACCGAGATGCTGATCGGGATGGATATCGAGCAGGCGCGGGGGATCAGTCGGGAGGAAATCGCAGATGCCCTGGGCGGCCTGCCGGCATCGAAGATGCATTGCAGCGTTCTGGCTTCGGACGCGATACGGGAGGCCTTGAGAGACCTGTGATTGCTGTCGCTATGAGTGGCGGCGTCGATTCATCGGCCGCCGCGGCGTTGTTGAAGGCACAGGGGCATGACATCGTCGGGTTGTCGATGCAACTCTGGAATCAGCGGCGCAAACTCGGCGCGGACGCCGACGCGGATGCGGAAGTTCGCCGCACGGGACGTTGCTGTTCGATCGATGACGTCTGGGATGCCCGGCGGGTAGCCAGCCACATCGGCTTTCCGTTCTACGTCCTGAACCTCGAAGACAAATTCGAGCAGACCGTCATCGCGCCTTTTGTCAGCTCGTACTTGAATGGCGAGACTCCAAGCCCATGCGTCCTCTGCAACAACTACGTGAAGTTCCATCACCTGATGGACAAGGCGGCACAAATCGGCGCCGACCGCGTGGCCACGGGTCACTACGCCCGTGTCCGGTTCGACGAAGCACTCGGGCGGTGGCTTTTGCTTCGCGGACGCGATGGTGGGAAAGACCAATCCTATTTCCTGTTCGGTCTGACGCAAGCCCAACTGTCGAAGACGGTTTTTCCGCTCGGCGAGCTCCAGAAGGCTGAGGTGCGGGAGATCGCCCGGAACGCGGGCCTGCCAACCTACAACAAGCCGGAGTCGCAGGAAATTTGCTTTGTTCAGGGCCGTTCCTATGCCGACTTCGTGGAGAAGTACTCCGAGACGACATCAGGTGATAGAGGGGAGATCGTGAACCTGGCGGGAGCCGTCGTCGGATCCCATTTGGGCATTCACCGCTACACGGTCGGGCAAAGGAAGGGTCTGATGGCTACCGGGAAGCCGCAATACGTCGTCCGTATCGAGCCGGCTTCGAACCAGATCGTTGTCGGAGACGACGCGGATACGGCCGAACAGCGCTTTGCCGTACGGGATGCGAATTGGATCGCGATCGAGCGGCCCTCCGACCCGATCCGCTGCAGCATCCAGATCCGGAACCGGTTCGAGCCGCAGGCCGGCAGCGTCTTTATCGAAGACGGAAGGACGATCGTCCGTTTCGACACCCCGCAACGTGCCGTCACTCCTGGCCAGGCCGCCGTCTTCTACTGGGACGACGTCGTGGTCGGCGGCGGTTGGATCGTGCGCTGATTAACCGGATTGCACGGACAGGAAGAAGCTAGCCACGGATTACACGGATTGCACGGACAGGCAGAACCCTATGGTCTGCCCTCCGAAAGACCACTCCCAATCCGTTAAATCCGTGCAATCCGTGGCAATCCGTGGCTGAATTCATCCGCGCAATCCGTGGCTGGATCTCTCCGCGCAATCCAGGTTCATGGACAATTATTTCAACTACTTCACCGAAATCGAACGGTATTACCAGTCCAAGCGCGAGAGTTTCACGCTCCTTTCGACCCTGGACTGGGTTCTGATCGAGAGTTGGAAGGACCAGGGAGTGCCGCTCGAACTCGTCCTCAAGGGAATGGACCGTGCCTTCTCCAAGGCCAAACGTAAGGTGAGCTCGCTGGCCTACTGCGCGAACGCAATCTCAGAGGTCGTCAACGAGCAGAAGAACCTGCGTACGGAAGCCCCCGATCTGCCCGAATTCTCGACGGATGAAGTCGCCGCCTATCTCGCGGGACTGGCTGATCAGATCGCACCGCTGGGAAAAACCTTTCCGGAATTCGAATCTCGGTTCTCGCAGATCGCGAGTTCCATCCGCAGTCAGGAGGGTTCGGACCTTCAGGCAGGTGAACAGGCCCTCAACGCGCTGGAAGAGAAACTGATCGCCATCATCAAGATCGCAGCCGATGAACGTATCTTGATCGATGTCGGGAGGGAAGTCGAGCGCAGCCTGGCATCGTTCCGTCGAACGATGACCGCCGAGCAACTGGCCATGCTCGAACAGCAGCTCTGGAAGCGGAAACTGATGGAACGCTACAACGCCCCCCGCCTCAGCCTCTTCTACTTGATTTGACACGAACGGAAGAGGACTAACCACGGAGGCGCAGAGGCACGGAGTTCTTAGTATTTCAAGCAGACCCTGAGACGATCCTCCGCGCCTCCATGTCTCCGGGGTCCAAAACAGGTTCGCGATGTCAGTGCCTTCGCGGTGAAACGCCAAATGCGTATCAAGATCGAGAAACTGGTCTATGGTGGGGCGGGCATGGCCCGGACCAATACGGGGGTCGTGTTCGTGCCGCGCACCATACCTGGGGAGTTGGTCGAGGCGGAAATCGTCGACCGCAAGAAGGACTATGCCCACGCGCGGCTGGTAGAGATACTCGAACCGTCCGAGGACCGCAGGGGTCCGTCCTGCCCGAACTTCGAGACCGTGGGATGCTGCGGCTGGGATCACATTGCCTACGAGCGACAGCGTGCTCTAAAGCAGGAGATCCTCTTCGAGAGCCTCGCGCGGCTGGGCAAGGTCGAATTGCCCGAACCGATCGAGTGCATTCACGGTCCGGAGCGCGAGTATCGGTTGCGAGCGAGCTTCCACGTCAGGGACCGCCGGCTGGGATTCATGAAGGAGGGCACGAATGACGTCGTCGCCATCGACCGTTGCGCGGCGTTGATGCCGGAACTGAACAGCTTCATCAGCGTGGCCTCCGAGACGCTGACCCAGCCGGGACTCGAGGGGACCGACACCGTCCGAGCCGTTGTCTCGCCCGAAAAGGGAGAGGTCGCCGCGACTTTTCTCCGGGGTCGAGAACGGGCGCGATGGACCCACCGGGATCCGACGACCACGGTCGGCGGGATAGAGTTCCGGCTGAACCCGGATACCTTTTTCCAACCCAATCGATTTCTGCTCGAGAGGTTCGTGTCCGTAGTCGTCAATGCGGCGGGGGCTCCCGATATCACACTGGACCTGTTTTGTGGGAGCGGCTTCTTCTCGCTGCCCCTGGCAAAACTGTCCTCCCGGCTGTTGGGCGTCGACCGGCGCTCGATCCGGACCGCCCAAGGGAATGCCCGTCGGAATCGAATCGCAAACGTGGAGTTCATCAAGGCGTCGGCATGGGCGTTCCTGGCGAACTCCGACATCCGACCGGACCTGGTCGTTCTGGATCCGCCGCGCTCGGGTGCCGGCCGGAATATCGTCAAGAGGGTCGCCGGCCTCAGCCCGAAGCGGGTCGTGTACGTCTCCTGCAACCCGACAACTTTCGCCCCGGAAGCACGCCTGCTGCTGGAAACGGGGTACGCCCTCACGTCGATCACATTTATAGATGAGTTTCCCAATTCCCACCACATAGAGACCGTCGGGCTGTTTGAACGAGCATGAAGGGGCGGCCGGCGTGGTGATATAATGAAGCCGCCCCCTGCCAAGATCCCTGTGTGCGTTGGCACCACTATATCCTCGTGATGTTGGCGGCCACCCTAGAGTCTGCGCGGCAGAAGAAACCCGGTACCTGTGTGCTAAGTGCTGCGCACACACACATGCTGTGGTCACAATGACCCAAAATCGTTCTACCGCGCAGACTCCTAGCCGCACTGATCGTGGGCATCGTCGCTTCACCCCACCTGGATCCGTTCTTCGTCTGGCTGACCCTGATTCCGACGCTTCTGATTTCCTTCCTCCGTCCCAAATGCCTCTTGCTTGCCTTCTGTCTAATCGGAGCCGGCCATCGCGCAAACCAGGAAGTCCGGCCTCCGGTAATCTTAGATGACGGATACCCCCGGCGGGTCGTCGCCGTGCTGGAAGGACCGCCCGAATGGAGGGATCCCGGTTACCACTTCGATGTCGACATCCGGACGCTCGACGGAAGACCATGGCGGGGTCGAGCCCGACTCTCCTTTTTCCCCGACGACGACAGGCTGGACGACCTGTTCAGTAAACTGGAGTTGGGAACCGGAGACCGCGTCGAAGTCCTCACCCGACTTCGCCCTCCACGCTCCTACCGCAATCCCGGCGTGTTCGACTACCGGCGCTACCTGGCCCGTCACGGAATATTCTGGGCTGGTTCGATCCGAAACCCCCGGTTGATTCAGGTCCTCAACGGATCCTGGCACGGTGAGGACAGATTCCGGAAGTCGGTCACCGAACGCATCGGCCGGTTCTTCGACTCTGACGAAACGATCCGGGGTCTGGTACTGGGTATGGTGCTCGGACAGCGTCGGAGACTTCCGGCCGATGATGTCCGCCGGTTTCAGGCGGCCGGCCTGATTCACCTCCTCGTCGTGTCCGGGTTCAACCTCGCGGTCGTGGCCGCGAGTGCGCTGTGGCTCGGGCGGCGGCTTCGGTTCGGACGGTTCCAGCGAGCCGGACGATATCTCTTCGCACTCGTCGCAATCCTGACCTACGCCGCTCTCGTCGATGGCCAGAGTCCCGTCGTGCGGGCCACGCTGATGGCATCGATCCTGATTCTAGGAAAGCTGATGGACCGTGGTTACTCCATCGGAAACGCGCTCGCGGCGAGCGCTATCCTGATTCTGATCGCGGACCCGTCGGCGCTGGAGGATCCCAGCTTCCAGCTCACATTTGCGGCGGTACTGGCCATTCAAGTACTCGGAGTGCCGCTGATTCGGTGGCGTCTCGGGTGGCTGCGGCTGGCTTTGCGGAGTTTCTCCAGGACGGAACCGGACATGGCGGTGCCGTCTGACGTTGCCGATTGGCGTGTGTCAAGACGCCTCCGGTGTGAGTTCGGCGGATGGCCGCACACGACGATCACCCTACCGTGGACGATCCTCGCGGCGTTCGCCGAAACGGCCCTCGTCACCCTGTCGGTACAATTGGTCCTCGTCGGGTTCATGGTCGAATCTTTTAACCTGCTCTCCCCCATCACGGTCCCGCTCAACGTGGTAGGCGCGGTCGTCGCCGCTGTCATCACGCCGCTCGGTCTTCTCCTGATCCTCCTGCCCCACTTCGCGGGTCTTATCGTCGCCGGACTCATGTCTGCGCTGCTCCATTTCCTGATCTTGTCGGTCGATCTGGGCCTGCGAGTCCCAGGAGCCAGTTTTCGGGTACCGTCCCCTCCCGGCGAGGTCTGGGCAATCTACGCCCTGACCGTTCTCTCGTTCATGTTCTCCATCCGACGACGCTCGCCCCGGGCGGCGCTGTTGAGCCTGGCAGCTGCCTACACTCTGCAGGCTTTGATCGTCGGCGCGGATTTCGACCCGGTTCCGCCGCGACACGCCACCTTGACCTTCCTGGACGTCGGCCAGGGGGATTCGAGTCTGGTCGAACTCACCGATGGCACGCGCGTTCTCATCGACGGAGGGGGTTCCACCACGGCACGCTACCGGTCAGCTGAGGGCCACGGGACGTTTTCTGTGGGAGAAGACGTCCTGACGCCCTACCTCTTCTCGCGCGGCATTCGCCGCCTGGACGTCGTCGCGCTGACCCACGCCCACCAAGATCACATGGGCGGTCTGTTCGATCTGATCCGGAATTTCCGGATTGGTGAGATCTGGCTCGGGCGGAACCCCATGACGGCGCGCTACCGCGAGTTGTTGCAGGAGGTGTATGAACACCAGATTCCCATCCGCTGGCTTCGGGCGGACGATCGAATCAAAGGTTTCGAAGTGTTGAACCCGCCGCGGGACTGGAAAGCGGCCGGCAGGGTAAAGAATGACGACTCGCTCGTCTTGCTCTTGAGAACCGAGGACGGGTCTGCGCTATTGACCGGGTATCTCGAACGTTCCATTCCGGCACCGGACTTCGTAGAAGTGCTCAAAGTGCCGCACCATGGCAGCAAGAACACAAACCTCCGGGTTCGTGCGCAACTACCGGTCATCTCCGTCGGAGCCAACAACCCGTTCAGACACCCCCACCCGACCAAGCTGCCGGCCCTCCGCACCGACATCCTGGGAGCCATCCAGGTCGTGCTGACCCCGGACGGCCCCGTCGTATCGTTCCCTGGGCTGAAGGAAGAATAACCACGGAGGCACAGAGGTCTTGGAGGGTAGGGTCGTTCACCGACTTTTCTGCTGTAGTGAACACCCGGGGACAGGGCCAGGCCCCTGTCCCCCTCACGTCCGTTCTCTCACGGCACCGTACGCGCACCGAAAAACCTCCGTGCCTTCGTGTCTCCGTGGTTAATCCCCTGCCGAGCCAATGCGGGTTGACTCGGTTTCAGCTCTTGTGTAACCTAACTTGTTGCAGGACGGCCACTAAGCGATGAAACACTCGCTTGCCGAGCCCGCCTGACCGGTCCCGCGCCAAGTACTCAACCGCGACATCTGGGGGTGTCTTCCTTGGTTCCTTACCACCGCATTCCTGCTCTCTCACTGATTATTGCGCTCTCGCTCGTCTCGGCGTGTTCGGGGACGAGGCGATCGTCCGCACGTCCGGTGCCGCCCCCACCGGTCGAGACCGCGAAAGCGGACACGCAGCCGCAGCCGGCCCCGAGGGATTCGCGAGTTGGTCCCGCCTCCGAAGTCCTTGTCCGGGCGGAAGCGCTCGAGTCGCGAGGAGCGGACTTGCTCCGGGCCGGGTTCGTCGAACGAGCCCGCGAGGAATTCGAGGCGGCCCTCGGTCTGCTCCGGGACTATTCGAGGCAAGCTCCCGGCAACTTCCGGATCGAACGGGAGATTGATTTTCTGCAAGTCCGAATCGCGACGCTGGAGACCGCTCAGAGGACCGAACGAGCCGCTATCGACGACCTCGCGGGCATCGAGGCCTCCTCCGAAAACCTTGATCCCGGGCTGCGAGCTCGGGCGCGGACCGATGTCGAGGAAACGACCTACGATTTCCCCGTCGAGATCAACGACCGCGTGCTGTCGATGCTGGATTACTACACCGCGGGACGGGGTCGGAGCACCATCGAAGCCGGCCTCGAGCGAATCGGGCTCTACCGCTCGCTGATCGAGCGGATATTCGCGGAAGAAGGGGTGCCCCTGGACTTGATCTACCTGGCTCAGGCGGAGAGCGTCTTCAAGCCCAAGGCGCTCTCCAGCGCCAAGGCAAAGGGGATGTGGCAGTTCATATCGTCGCGTGGGAAGGAATACGGCCTGCGGCAGAACTGGTGGATCGATGAGCGATCAGACCCGCAGAAATCGACGCGGGCAGCCGCGCGACACCTGAAGGATCTCTACGACCAGTTCGGGGACTGGTACCTTGCGATGGCGGCGTACAACTCGGGACCCGCCCGCGTCAGCCGGGCGATGAGACAGGCTGGTGCGTCCGACTTCTGGACCCTGTCGGAGCAGCGCCGGCTTCCTCGGGAAACGAGAAACTACGTCCCGACCATCATCGCGATGACTATCATCGGGAAGCATCCGGACCGCTACGGGTTCGATGTCATCCCGGCCGAAAGCATCGATGCCGAGCGCGTCCGGGTCAACCTGGCAACGGACCTTCGGGTCATCGCTGATTATCTGGACCTGCCGCTGGAGCGGATACAGGAACTCAACCCCCATGTTCTGCGTTGGGCTACACCTCCCGGCGACAGTGAATTCGAACTGAACCTGCCGATAGGGTACGGCAAGCCCTACTTCGCGAAGGTGGCCGGGTTAGCCGAGGAGAAACGCATCCTTTTCCGCCATCACATCGTCAGCAGCGGGGAAACCCTTTCCCACATCGCGCTGCGGTACGGCATTTCGGTGGGGGCGATCACCGACGCGAACAAGATCTCGGAACGACGGATCATCAGGATTGGTCAGTCCCTGGTGATTCCGATCAGTGGTCTGCCCGTCCCGGCTAACGCTTTCACGAGGGTTTCGCCGCCTGATCGGATCGCGGCTCCCCCGTCCACCCTCTACCGAATAAGGAGGGGCGATACCCTGTCTGAGATCGCGGAAAGGTACGGCATTCCCATCGCGGACATCAGAGCTTGGAACGACATGTCTTCCAACCGGCTGATCGCAGGCCGCACCCTGCGACTTGCTCCACAGCCGGCCATCGTCACGGGGTCCAAGGTTTCGGCTGAAGGGACCCGCAGAGTGGTCTACCTTGTCCGCCCGGGCGACACACTCAGTGGGATCGCGTCGTCGCACAACACCTCGGTGGCCGAAATCCGGGAGTGGAATCGAGAATCCGACCTCTCCATCATCCGTCCTGGAGATCCGATTACAATCTATAGAAAACGATGAGCGCCCGCACGATCGCCGGTGTCATTAGTTCATAGAGGTGGGTGCCACCCCGACTCTCCGGGCTCGCGCGTGCTGACAGCCTTTAGATATAATGGTTTAGAGGCCTGCCCTGGCGTTCCGGCCGGACTCCAGGGGGCCGTGGCGATGGCGAGGGGACCCCGCAATGGACGTTGGTCCGATACCGCCTGATCCCGGGCAGGAAAACTTTGTAATTTTTCTGTAATTTCTCATTTAACCTTTCTCGATCAGGGGCGTCAAAACTACCTGATCATGGACACACTTACCTTGAAGAGGGCTCCGCGGCGCGAGGGGAATTCGGAAGAAGAGCGGCTTCTGGTCCAGCAGGCCCAGAGCGGCGATCGTGAAGCTTTCGAACAGTTGGTTTACCGCCACGACCGTGATATCTTGCGCCTAGCATTTCATATGCTTGGCAATCGGGAGGAGGCTCAGGACGTCTTCCAGGAGACGTTTCTCAAGGCTTATCGCTCCCTGGCGCGATTTCGCTCTGATTCCAGTTTTTACACCTGGATTTACCGGATCGCGACCAACGTGGCCCTGGATCGTCTCCGCAAGCGGCAAACGTTACGCGAGGAGATTTCCTACGAAGCCGACACTGCGGCCAATCCCGACCGCCCGGCTCTCAAGGACACGCTGGAAGAAAAAAGCTACTACAGCAATCCCGAGCGTCGCCTCTACGGTCGAGAGGTCGGCGCAAAGATTCAGGAGGCCCTCAAAACACTCTCCGAAAAGGAAAGACTGGTCTTCGAGTTGAGGCATTACCAGGGATTGAGACTAAGAATGATCGGGGAGATCATGGGAAGCACCGAGGAAACTGCGAAGAACTACCTGTTCCGGGCAACCCAGAAACTCCGTGCTTATCTGTCCCGGATTTGAAGAGCATGAACTGTCTAGACCGCGAACACGATATCGTCCTCTTTCTTTACGACGAATTGCCGGAAGGACGGCGAAGCGAGCTCCGCGCTCACATGGACACTTGTGAGTCCTGCCAGCGCTTCCATGAGAATGAGAAACAGCTGCATTTCAGCCTGACCGAAGACTTCTCCGACTGGGAAGTTCCCTCCGACCTTCTGGTCGAGTCTCGACGAACGCTGTCGGAGGAATTGGATCGGATCGACGCGCGCCGCTCGTGGTGGCACCTGCCGTCGATGGCGCCGGTCTTCTCTCGCATGCGCCTGCTGGAATCCGCGGCGCTGGTTTCGATCGGACTGGCGCTAGGCGTTTACGTCATGGCTCAGCGCCCGGCCGCTCCGTCCCTTCCTCCCCCAACCCAGCAAGTCCTGGTCAACCCGATCCCGCAGAATGCCTCAGTTTCCAACCTCCGAATCATCGATTCCGACCTCTCAACCGGCCAGATTCAACTCGCCGGCGAGATGGTTCAGCCGATGCAGCTGCAGGGCAACCTGCGGGATGAAAACGTTCGGCGCCTCCTCTTCGGTGCTCTGCAATCGAGAAGCAACCCCGGGTTCCGGCTGCGGGCCGTCGAGCTGCTGGCCCAGGATCCACGTGATGCCAGCGTGAAAGATGTATTGATCGGCGCTCTGTTGAACGACGAGAACGCCGGAGTACGGCTCTACGCTCTGCAGGGCTTGAAAGAATTTGCTTCCGACGAAGACGTCCGCCGGGCCCTGATCTATGCGCTCGAAAACGACGGCAATGCGGGGGTTCGCGTCGAGGCAATCGAGGCTTTGATGCCGCTGACCCAGGATGAAGGCATGGGAGAGATCATCCAGGCAGCGACGCGAGAAGACGAGAACGCATACGTCCGGATGAAGGCGTTGCAGTTCGTGGGGACGGGTAACCAATGAAGATCGGTTTGAAGCGTTCTGTCTGGCGCACCTCCCAGGTCATAGTTTCGATTCTCGCCCTCCAGTCCCTGGCTCTCGCCCGATGCCCGATCCCGGAAAACGGATCCCTGTTCGTTCGAGCACCGCTGGGTAACCTGTTGATCGACACTTCCGCGTCCGGGTTTGTCGAGGTCGAAGTCTCGAACTCGGCTATTGAAGTCGAGGAGAACTGTTTCGAAGATCACGTCGAAGTGGGCGGCACGGCTCCGGCCCAGTTTTACGGACCCGTCGACTGGCAGATCCTGGTGCCCGGTTCCGTCGACCTTGATCTCATCACCTTCGCCGGAGGCATTCGGGTCTCGACTACCGCAGGGAACGTCACTCTGCGCACCACGGGGGGTTCAGTCGTCACGGGGAACATCGGAGGGACGGCTGCCATGATCACCCAGGGCGGCTCGATCCTCGTCGGTAACATCGGCGGCGATGCGGAGCTGAGAAGCCTGGGTGGACAGATCGAGATCGGCGACGTCACCGGGAACGCGGAGTTGGAAACGCTGGGCGGTCCGATCACGACGGGAACCATCGCGGGGCAGGTCCGCGCAGAAACGGCCGGCGGAACGATCAGAATCTCGGAAAGCCAGGGGGATCTCAACGCCGTGACACTGGCCGGTGATATCGTCATCGGAACCGCGAGCCGTACGACCGTTCAGACGGCCGGTGGAAACATCATCGGACTGGTGATTCATGGCCCGTTCCAGGGTTTTACCGAGCTGGGGAACATCCGGCTCGATCGGGCCGAGGCTTCCGTCGAAGCAACGTCCGGCATGGGAGACATCCAGGCTCAACTGGCGCCAACTTCCTTCGATGGGGATCTCCATGTCACGCTGAGGACGACCTCAGGCAACATCCGCCTCGACATTCCCGAGAACCTCCCGGCCGACATCGAGGCTGTCGTCGACCGCTTGATCGTCCAGGAGCAGCGCATCCGCTCCGATTTTCCGCTCCGTAACGTCGGTTCAAACAGCAACACCACGACCTTCGGCCAGCGCTTTACGGTCGCCCCGGTCATACGGAACACCACTGTCCTGAACGGCGGCGGCAACCCGATCAAAGTCCAGACATCCCGGGGCACCATCGAGATCCGCCGAATCCGCCAGTAACACCTGTCCCGTCCGTCAACACTAAATCCAAGACCGTTTTAACCACGGAGGCACGGAGATTCTGATGTCGGGAGAATTGTGTCAATGAACTCCGGGCCTCCGCGTTTCTGTCGTCAAGGCGAATCTTGGATTTGGCGCCCGCGCTACGGGAACCGACGCCGGCCGTAGTGGCACAACCAAACTACGGCAAAACAACTTTTTCCAGCCACAGAGGCACGGAGGCCATTGACTCAAAGACTCCGTGCCTTTGTGCCTCCGTGGTTAATTCCTTCTATTGCCTCGGTTAGTTCGTTCCCCTGAGGATGGCGATCTTGGCCGTGGAGGGGCTGAGGTATCTGGCGGCGACCGATTGGACGAAATCCAGGCCGACGAGCTGGATGTTGCCGCTGAAATCATCAACTGCCGAAACGCCGGTGCCCGCGTAAACCGAGCGCGCGTAGGCCAGAACGCGTCCCAGACGGGTCTGGAGCTGGATTTCATGGGCGCCAACGGAATAGTTGATACCCTTCTGAAGTTCGTCTTCGGTGATCCCGTCCGCAATCAGCCGTTTGATCTCCGCCTCCAGCGACTCGAGCACCTGCGCTTCGTTCGCCGGCGAAAAGGCCGTGTAGGTAAACACGGCACCGGCCTTGGCCAGCGGGACATCCGACGCCATAACGGTGTAGGCAAGACCCTGCTGCTCGCGGATCGTCTCGAAGAAACGCCCGCCCAGGCCCGAAACGACATTTCCAAGTACCTTCAGCGCAAACCGATCCGGATTCGAGTTCGTCGGCCCGACGAAACCGTAGACGAGGGCCGTCTGCAGCCTGGAGGCTGACTCGACGTTCTCCTCACGCTCCAGGTCGACGTCGGGGATCGGCAGCGAGGAGATGTCGCGCTCAAACAGATCCTCGTTGGTCAACGCTTCTGCGATCGAAGCCACCAGCCCGGTGCCCTGCGTGTCGCCGACGATCACGATGAGAGGAACCAGCGTTCGCTGATGGAGCTGATGCCACTCGGCCAGGTTTTCCCGGGTCAGGGATCGAAGCGCCTCTTCGATGCCGACCGCCGGACGGGCATAGGAGTGCCCGTCAAAGACGGTGGACATGAACAGCTGCACGGGGTAGCGAAGATTGTCCTCGCGGAGCTTGCTGATTCGAGCCTGCTGCAGGCTGCGCTCGAGTTCCACCTCTTCGTCGGGAAACGCCGGCTCCTGGAGGATCTCGATCAGAATCTCCAGCGCCTGGCCCATCTGTCCGCTGACGCCGTCCAGGATGTAACCGAAGAAATCCTGTTCGTTGACGACCTGGATCCGAGCGCCTGCGTTTTCAAGGCGACGTCCGATGTCGGAGGTGTTGTACCGGCGGGTGCCCCGCAACGCACTGCGCAACATCAACTCGGTGATGCCCGCATTCGTCGCGGACTCGTAGAGACGCCCTCCGGGATAAAAGATCCCGAACGAAACCAGCGGCAACCGATGGTCCTCCAGAACATACACATCGGGGCCCCGGAGGATCGAACTTCGGACGACCGGCCGCACGAGGTCTTGAACGAGCTCCTGGTCCAGAAGCCGCACCTCGGCCGTAACAGGCAGTTCTTCCACAGACCGCTCGATCACTGCCTGACCCACCAGCCGGAGCACATTCTCGCGAAAATCCGCGTCGGAGAACGATCGGGTCACCGACGCGGGCAGGTACTCGAACAGGCCGAGGTTCTCATTACCAAGGTAGGCGTTAGCGACGCGAGAGACGTCGGAGGCCGTCACACTCAGGATGCCGGGCAGGTACCCGTCCATGCGCTTCCAGTCGCCGAGCGCCTCGTGACGCGACAGTGCGTCGGCGATGCCGTCGACCGTCTCGAGTCGATGGTAGAACTCCTGGGCCAGGAGAGCCTTCGCCCGGGCCAGTTCCTCGCCGGTCACCCCGAACTGTCTGACCTGCTCGATCTCGGCCAGTGCCGCGATCTCCGCATCGACGGGCGATGCCGCGGTTTCCAATGCGATCTCGAAATAGCCGAGGTCTCTGAAACCGGACAGCGAAGCGGAAGCGCTGATGATGATGCCCTGTTCATCGCGGAGAAACCGGTTCATCCGGGATGCCCGTCCCATGGTCAGAATCGAGCGGAGGACCTCGATCGTGTGGCGGTCATCGGAGCGGGCGTCGGGAACATGGTAGCCGATCGCAATGTGGCTCTGCTCGTGGCTTCCACGCTGCCAGTTGTACCGGAAGCTTTCCTGGGGTCCTTCCGAAGGGGCGGAATCCCTTTCAACGGTCGTGTCCTCGGCGTCCCCGTAGACCCGGATGACTTGCTCCAGCAACTCTTCCCGCTCGAACCGGCCGACGAGAGTCAGGATGATGTTCGACGGCTGGTAGTACTTCCTGTAGTAGGCAACGATGTCGTCACGCGTCAGCGCCCGCAGCCCCTCGGCGCTGCCGATTCGCCATCGCCGCATTCGATGACTGCGGAACGCCGTCTCATACAACTTCTCGGACGCCACCGCAGGCGGGTTGTCAAGCTTTCGGTCGTTCTCCTGCAGGACTACTCCGATCTCGCGAGCGAGTTCTTCGGCATCGAGTGTCGGGTTCCACAGCGCATCGGCCTGGATGTCCATCGCGGCGACGGTGTTCTCGGCCGGGACGACGGCCCGGTAGACGGTACGGTCGTAAGCGGTATAGGCGTTCAGGAAACCTCCAAGGGCCTTGGTTTCCTTCGCAATCTGGCCGACCGGCCTCTTGGGCGTCCCTTTGAAGAACATGTGCTCGATCACGTGGGAGATCCCCGAGATCCGATCGGGCTCGTCGAAGTACCCCACCTTGACGTGGGTAGTCACGCTGGTCAACGGGATGGCGTTCTGCTCTCGAACGATCACGGTCAGACCGTTCTGCAGGATGACTTTCGTCGTCTGTCCGACGTCTTCTCGAAAAATATAAGGTCCCACGATTTCTCCGGCTATAGGTACTTCAGGAATCGGTATCGGCAGCTGCGGAATGACCTGCAGGAAAAGAAGGAAAGCGAGAAACATACCATTAGTTTACCCCACCCGAACACGCTGGCTCGAAGCAAGGCTTCCTTTTCACCACGGAGGCACAGAGGCACGGAGGTTCTCGATGAAATCCGAATCAGATGCTCCGTGCCTCCGTGCCTCCGTGGTCAATCTCCAGTCGTCTTGTGTGGTCGTCGACGTAGGTCAGGGAAACACGTGTGGCGGGGCCGGGGTCGAAGTTGCCGAGACGTTCGGCCCATTCCACGACCACCGCGGCCGCGGGTTCATCGAACATGTCTTCCAGGCCCAGATCGTCGAGCTCGCCTGACTCGATGCGGTAGAGGTCGACATGGTAGATCGGTATCCGCGCCGCGTACTGATTGACGAGCGTGAAGGTCGGGCTGGATACGTCGTCGACGTCGTCCAGACCCAGACCGGCGGCCAACCCCTTCGTGAACGTTGTCTTCCCGGCTCCGAGTTCACCGAAGAGCAGGACGTGAACGGGCAGTTCCAGCGTGCCGGCCAGTTCCCGGGCAAACTCGAATGTCTGCTCTTCGGATTTGGACAAAAAGCTGGTCATCGGATTCTATTTTCACCACGGAGGCGCGGAGGCACGGCGGGTAACGGACAGGACCTCGGGGAGTTCAGGCACTGCGGCAAATCAAGCGAAATACGGAGCACCAAACCCGACCGACTGCCTCAACTCCGTGCCTCCGTGGTTAGAATCAATCGCCCCGGAGTTCCCGCCAAGCCTCGGGCAGGAACCCGATGATGTCGGTGGCGACGAGGGATTCTTCCCCGAGTTCCGAGGCGGCGATGTCCCCGGCCAATCCGTGAAGGTAGACGGCGAGACAGAGACGCTCTTCTAAACCGCCCAGATGCGGCTGACCCAGGATGCCGGCTATCATTCCGGTCAGGATGTCTCCGCTTCCGGCAGTCGCCATGCCGGCATTTCCAGTCGGGTTCACGAAGGCGGTGCCGTCCGGACACGCGATGACACTGCGGAAACCCTTCAGAACGACGTAGACGTCGTGTTCACGGGCAAAGTCACGGGCCACTTCCAGCCGATTTCGACCGATGTAAGCGACATCCTTCCCGTTGAGCCGAGCCATTTCTCCGGGGTGGGGAGTGACGATGACGCCACCCTCAGTCCCGCGTAGCTCGGCATCGTGCCCCTCGAACGCGTTCAATCCGTCGGCATCCAGAACAACCGGGACTGAAAGACGAGTGAGCAGGCTTCGGACCAGTTCAGCTGTTTCCGGATGTCGGCTGATTCCCGGCCCGAGCGCCACTATCGACTTTCCGGCGACCACCGTCTCCAGCCGCCCATCGTCGAGCACAGTCAGGGAGAGGGTCCCTGCATCTGTCTCCGGAAGCGGCTCGGTCATCACCTCCGCCATGTGTCCAGCTATCGTCGAAAGCACGCCCTCGGGGCCGGCGACGGTCACCAACCCGGAGCCGGACTGAAGCGCCGCCTGTCCGGCCATCGCTGCCGCCCCAGCCTTGCCCCGAGATCCACCGATGACCAGAACCTTGCCATAGTCCCCTTTGTTCGTGTCCGGATCCCTGGTGTAGGCAGCGTCGGGAAAACTGTCGGGCAGGAGCAGGTTGACGTTCAGGCTTGGATCGTCGAACAGCTCGCGCGGGTTTCCGATGTCGGCGATCACGACCTCGCCGGCCATCTCATGAGCCGGGGCAAACACCAGGCAGAATTTCGGGGCCGACAACGTCACGGTCAAGTCCGCATCGACGGCGGGACCGGCAAGATCCGCGCTGTCGGCGGCACATCCGGAAGGCAGGTCGATCGACACGATCATCGCTGCCGGGAAGTCGTCCCTCATCGATTCAACGACGTTCCGCAACAACCCCTCGACCGGTTTGGACAGGCCTGTCCCCAGTAGTGCGTCCACGACAATGTCCGCGTCGATGATTTCCAGACGCTCCTGATTCCATTCTTCCTCCCTCTGGATCTGGACCGGCGGATATCCGATCGCAGCCAGTATGTCCAGATTCGTCTTTGCGTCACCGGTGACCTCGGAGGGCGAAGCGAACAGGAAGACCGCGGGGAAACAGCCACGCTGCATCAACTGCCTGGCAACGACAAAGCCGTCACCGCCGTTGTTCCCTTTGCCGCAAAGAATGGCCACCGACCGGGCCTCGAGCCCTTCCACGCGCGCATCGATGGCCTCGACGACGCGCATGCCCGCATTCTCCATCAGAATGCTTCCGGCAATGCCGAACCTCTCAATCGATATGCGGTCGATCTCGCGGATCTCGGCTGAAGTGAGGATCTTCGTCAAGGGAGGGCTACCTGAAAACGAAAAGGACGCAGAGCCCACATCGGCCCTGCGTCCTTGATTGCGTCGAATGGATCAGTTGTCCGAGAGCAGCGCACTCAGGTCGGTCAACAGCTTGTCGACCGGGATCAAACCACCCGTCACGTTCTTCCAGATCAAGGTTCCTTCCTCATCGATCAGGAAGTAGTAGCGGTTGGCAACCCGAACAGCGAGATTATCCCGGATTGCGCCATACATGGCGCTGACCTTCAAATCCGGGTCACTCAGGAAGCGGTTCTTGGCCCCGACCTTGTTCTTGAACTCGTTCTGCGACGGGGCAAGATCTCTGGAAACTCCGACGATCTCGATGCCCATCTCCAGAAACTCGTCATATCTCTCACCGAACTCGGTGAACTCTCGCGTTCAGCCGCCGGTGAAGTCGGCCGGGTAGAACGCGAGCAGGACTTTACTGCGACCCGTGAAATCCTTGAGTCCAATCGTCTCCTGTCCGGCGATACCGGCTGGACTCTCGAAGTCGGGGGCCTTCTCTCCTACCGTCGGGGTGTTGTCGGCACCTGGTGCGGACAACTGGCTGAAGGCCATCGGGGCCATCACCAATGCCACGATCGGAAGGAGCACGGCAATCCTCTTCATCTCTGTCGTCCTCCTATTAAATCGGCGGCGAGGGGCTCGACGCCTCGTGGAAATGACCCGGCACTCAGTCTCTGGGACCTGCCGGACCCGGAATGAGAACCTGTAGATGATATGCTAAGATTTCCGTCTTATGCAAGGTTTCGCACCAGCGAAGTCTTGAGTTGTCAATAATTAAGGCCGATTACGGGCCCGCCCCCCGGTTCTAGATCGAATGTCACTCGCAAATGTCAAAAAGTTGGAGGCAGCCTACCTCCTGGGTATCTACAACCGCTACGAGGTCCTGATCGACCGAGGTAGCGGGCCGTACCTGTTCGATCGCAGCAACAAACGATACCTGGACCTGATGGCCGGTATCGGTGTCAACGCACTGGGGTATGGCGACCCGCGGATTCTCCGAGTCCTGCGAAAGCAGATCAAGAAGCCTATTCACATCTCCAACCTGCTTTACCACGACTACCAGGGGCGGTTGGGGGAACGGCTCGTGCAGGTCTCCGGGCTGGACCGGGTGTTCTTTACGAACAGTGGCACGGAATCGGTCGAAGGATGCCTCAAGTTCGCCCGGGTCTACGCGAACCGGAAGGTCGAGCCCACGTCGGAACGCAGGTACCGGGTGCTTGCACTGGAGGGATCCTTTCATGGACGTTCGCTGGGTTCGCTCTCCGCGACCAATAAGCAGAAATACCGCGAACCCTTCGAACCGCTCGTGCCTGGTTTCGAGTTCGTCCGGTTCAACGATGTCGCGGACCTGGAATCGAAGTTCTCCGACGATGTCTGCGGGGTGATCATCGAAACGATGCAAGGCGAGGGTGGCGTCCGTCCCGTCTCCGAAGAGTACTACCGGCGGGCGCGAAGGCTTACCAGGGACTCAGGGTGTGTCCTCATTTGCGATGAAATCCAGTGCGGTCTGGGACGCACCGGGCGTTGGTTCGCCTTCCACAAATTCGCCGATCCGAACCGGAGGGAGGAACTTCCCGACCTGGTGTCTGTGGCCAAGCCGCTCGGGGTGGGCATCCCGCTGGGAGCCGTACTGATGAAGGAAGATCTCGCCCGGACGATTGAAGTCGGCACACACGGCACGACGTTTGGCGGCGGGCCGCTCGCATGTCGATTGAGCCTGGAACTGTTCAGGATCTTCGAGGAGGACAGCATCCTTGAACACGTCGTGGAGGTGGGCCGGCACTTCCGGCGCCGGCTCGAGGAGCTTACCGACCTGCCGATAGTCGAGGAGGTTCGTGGCGAGGGGCTGATGCTCGCCCTCGAACTGGGCGTCGCAGGCCAACCCGTCGTCAGAAAGCTGCTCGCGGAAGGCTTCATCGTCAATTGCACCCGCGAGAGAGTACTTCGGATGCTGCCCCCGCTGATCATCACATCGAAGCAAGTGGATCGGTTCGTGAAAGTCCTGAGATCCCTGCTGGAGAACCACAATGCCTGACATCAAGGAACTCATTGCCAAGATCGAATCGTTCGTCCGACCGCCGACGTTCCCCATAGCCGTTCGAATGCTGTCGGATGGCGATGAGATACCCGAGCGGGCCAAACGTCCCCACCGCGACATGTCGGTCCAGATCACCACCTGTCAGGCTGTTACGATGGCGAGAAAGTATGGTTGGACGGTCGCTATAACAACCGAGGACATCAACTGCCCACTGACCAAAGTGGCCTTCGGCCTGAAGGAGGAACCAGCGTACTTCACCGAGGGCCACTGCTGCGCCGGGATGTACACCCAGTCAGCGGAGGCAGGAGCCCGGACGGAGGCGGAAACCTATCACTTCCCTTACCACAGGTACGAAGGCATCCTCACGGCCCCCGCCGCCAAGGATGCCTTCGAGCCGCAGGTGATAATCCTCTACGGCAACCCGGCTCAGGTGATGCGACTGGTTACGGGAGCCCTCTGGAGAAACGGTGGGTCGATCACGTCTGCGTTTACCGGAAGAATCGATTGCTCCGACGAGATCATCCGTCCGATCGAGACCGGGGAGTACCAGGTCATTCTCCCTTGTTACGGCGACCGTGTGTTCGGCCAGACCGAAGACCATGAGATGGCGTTCTCCCTGCCCGCGTCCAGGATCGACGAACTCGTCGAAGGACTCGATGGGACCCACAAAGGCGGAGTCCGTTACCCGATCCCCTCTTTCGTCCGCTACTCGGGCCAGTTCCCGGCGAGTTACAACAAGCTGGATGAAATCTGGGCAGCGGAAGATTCCTGACTGAAGTCAGCTTCCGTCTTGAAACGTTTTTGTTTCAACACGAAGTCACGAAGGACACGAAGAAGAGGGATCTTTTTCATCACCTAGGATCCCCGGGGGAAAACCTTCGTGTTCCTTCGTTCCCTTCGTGACTTCGTGTTGAAAAGGTAATGTGGAAAATTGGATGTCGAAAATACTGGAACAGTCAATTGAGTATGAAGGGCGGCGAATCACAGTCCGGCGGGACCGGATCATCGAACCGTCGGGCAAGGAAGGGATCCGTGACATCGTTCTGCATCCCGGTGCCGTCTCGATCATCGCGTGGTCGAAACCCGATGAGATCGTCTTGATACGGCAGTACCGCCATGCAACGGGTGAGGAGCTTCTCGAGCTTCCTGCAGGAACGTTGGAGGAAGGAGAAGATCCAGTCGATACTGCTCGGCGCGAATTGGAGGAAGAAACCGGCTATCGCGCCGGCCGGATCAAGCACCGTTCCACCTACTACACCACTCCCGGATTCAGCAACGAGCTCATGCATCTCTATGAAGCCTCCGATCTGGAAGCAAGAAAACAGCGGCTCGAAGACGACGAAGCCATCGAAGTCGTCCCGACACCCTGGGAGGACGCCCTGCGGATGGTGCACGACGGCAGGATTCGCGACGCGAAAACGCTGGTCGGCCTCTTGATGGTTAGTGCTGCAGTATGAGGACGACCCTCCTGAAGTTGCAGTCTCTCGAGGCGTGGCGCAAGAACCAGATCGCGGTCACGGTGTCGGGGTCGTTCGTCTTTTTCGGCTTCACACTGGTCATGCCGTTTCTGCCGCTGTATGTCCGACAGCTCGGAGTCGAAGGCACCGGCGCAATCGCGCTCTGGACGGGTCTGATTCTGAGCATCAGCCCCGCGATGGCTGCCGTGACGGGACCGATCTGGGGGCGCATAGGGGATCGGATCGGCCTGAAGCCGATGGCCCTCCGGGCTACCGGGGTGAACTGCCTCTGCTGGTTGGGGATGGCGTTTGCCGGCAACGTCTGGGAACTGTTTTTGCTGCGAGCCGCGCTGGGTCTGCTCGGAGGGTTCAACAGCGTCTCCGTAGCGGCCGTCACCCAGTTGTCACCCAAGGAAAAGATCGGCAGCGTCATCGGCACCCTGCAGTCGTCGCAGATCTTCGCCGCGGCGATCGGACCACTGGTCGGCGGCGTCCTGGCGGGCTCGATCGGCATCACGAACACGTTCTTCGCGACCGCGATTCTGATGTTCGGATCGTTTCTCAGCATCATGCTGTTCTATCAGGATGCCGAACGAAGACCGGAGACAGCGGACGAACCCGGGCAGCGGGTCGACCGAAGCTTCCTAAAACACCCCGAGTATGTTCTTCCTCTGTTTCTCCTGTTCTTCATCCACATGAGCTTCCGCACGTTCAATCCGATCGTTCCCCTGTTTCTCGAGGAACTGGGAACCGCGGCCACGCGCCTCGCAGCAATATCTGGGGCGTTGATCTCCATGGCGGCTTTCGGTGAAGCCTTCTCGGCCTGGATTTCGGGAAAACTGGCGGACAGGGTGGAACTCCGGAAGCTGATGGCGATTCGGCTGGCACTCGGGCTTCTGGTACTGGTTCCCATGGTCGGTGTCCAGAGTCCCGGGGGCTTTTTCGTGCTACGGGTGGCGCTGACTCTGCTGTCGGGGGGTACGATGACACTGGCCTTCAGCGCCGCCGGTCGGGTGATTCCAGGCGAACATCGGGGTACGGGCTTCAGCGTCCTTTCGAGCACTTCGCTGTTCGGCGGAGCGGCGGGGCCGATCATCGCCGGCGCTCTTGCCGGTTTCAGCATCCGCACGGTGTTCGTCTTCAACATCGTCATCTACACGGCCCTGATGCTGGCCGTCACTCGCGTCGGGCGGAGGTCGAGTGTAGATCAAACGTGATAACATTTCGAATCTATGCTGATCGTGATGGATGCGCATGCGGGCCCGGAACAGACCGAGGCAGTGTGCAAGAAGATCGAAGAGCTGGGGTTCAAGGCCCATCCCATGCCGGGAGCCAACCGAACGGCAATCGGAGTCACCGGCAACAGCGAGCCGATCGTGCCCGACCCGTTCGAGAACATGCCTGGGGTCGTGGAGCTGATACCGGTCACCCACCCCTACAAGCTGGTCAGTCGGGAGTTCCGCGGGGATGACACTCTGGTTCAGGTCGGAGAAGTGACGGTCGGCGGTAGCGATCTGGTCGTCATCGCGGGACCGTGCGCTGTGGAGAACGAGGAGCGAACGATCCGTATCGCCGAGAAAGTGCGGGCGGCTGGAGCTCACATGCTTCGTGGGGGTGCTTTTAAACCGCGAACCTCGCCATACAGCTTTCAGGGGCTTGGACTAGAGGGGCTGAAGATGCTCGCCAAGGCCCGAGAACAAACGGGTCTGCCAATCGTGACCGAGGCGGTCGATGGCGAAAGCCTCGATCTGGTCGAGGAGTACGCCGATGTCATCCAGATCGGCGCGCGCAACATGCAGAATTTCTCGCTCTTGAAGAGGGCCGGAAAGGCGTCGAAACCGGTATTTTTGAAACGCGGTATGAGCGCGACACTCGATGACTTCATGCTGGCTGCCGAATACGTCATGTCGGAGGGAAACTACCAGGTCATCCTCTGTGAACGCGGCGTCCGGACTTTCGCCGATCACACACGAAACACGCTGGATCTTTCGATCATCCCGGCGGTCAAGCGGATCTCACACCTGCCAATCCTCACCGACCCGAGCCACGGTACGGGCAAGCGCCACAAGGTGGGTCCGATGAGCCGGGCTTCAGTCGCCGCCGGCGCTGACGGACTGATCATCGAGGTCCATGACGAACCCGATAAGGCCCTCTCGGACGGCCCGCAGGCACTCCTTCCGGATCATTTCGCACTCCTGATGGATGAGCTGAGGCTGCTGGCGCCGGTGGTCCGGCGTGGAATCCCTCTGGTTGCGGTGTAGGTGCGCTCTATGAGCGCACAGTCCTCGAACCGCCACAACGTGCGCTCATAGAGCGCACCTACACGGCGATCCATTCTTGCGGCGAATTGGTCAATCGCTCGCAGCCGGTTTCTGTGATCACGTAGGTGTTCTCGACTCCCGCCCCACCCAGTCCTGGGTAGAAAACCTTCGGCTCGACCGCAAGGACGACACCGGGTTCCAGCGGGTCGTCGAACCGTTTAGCGATCACCGGAAGCTCGTCCAACTCCAGGCCGACGCCGTGTGCGACGAAGCCAACCCGGTTTTCCCCGGCCCCCATGAAATGCTCCCCGAAACCGGCGTTCGCCACTCGTTCCTGGGTCTTCGAGTAGATTTCGCTCGGGATCTCTCCCGGCTTGAGCTGCTCTTCGAGCCAGCCGTTCAAATCCAGGATGAAAGAATGCGTCTCCTGAACACGGAGGGACGGAGGTCCGAGCGAATAGGCCCGGGATCCGTCTGCAAGATACCCTCCATGACCGCCGACGACATCGACCATGACGGGCTCGCCGCGCACGAGTTCCTTGTGTCCTCCCATGGCGGGAACCGCGGGATAGAGTCCCCGAACTCCGACGGGGCCGTCGAAGCTGTGAGGGTAAGCAGCGGTATCACCGAATGCGACCGCACCGTAGAACATTTCGAGATTGAACCGCCGCATCCGCGCAAGCCCCTGATGGCCGGACATTCGCATGACATACTCGATCCGGGCGCTCAACTCGAACTCGCAGAGTCCATCCCGAAGCTGGTTTGGAATATCGACGAACGCTTCATCCAGCATGGCGGCAGCCCGGCGAATGTGTTCGATCTCGAAGTCGGTCTTCACGGCACGCGCGCGCCGGAGGGCCATCGACGAATCCACGACCCTGCAGTCAGGAAACACTTTCGTGATCTGCCGGTGTAACGCGACGGGCACAATGTCGAGTTCCAGCCCTACGACTTCCCCCACGTCCGGGATCAGGGAAGCCAGTTCTCCGTAGCGACGGAACTGTACGATATTCTCGAGCGCGGATTCGGTAAGTGCCCGCTGGTGGCTCTTCCGCACGGCAAACACCGGCTCGCCTTCTCGGGGGAACCAGAGAACTCCGTTCTGTATCGTTCCAGTCAGATAGAACTGGTCGACGTTCTGGAGAACGATCAACGAATCGCAGTCCATGAAGCCCCGGACCCGCGTCCAACGCCGCTCGAGCTCTTCCCTGGGAACATAATCCATGTCTGAACCTCCGCGACGCATTATAAGCGAACGGTTCGGGGTTCGGGGTTTTCCACGGATTGCACGGAAACCACGGATTGCGCGGAGGGTTCTTTCAGCCACGGATTACACGGATTTAACGGATTAGGAATGGTCTTTCGGAGAGCAGACCACAGGTCTTTTCCTATCCGTGCAATCCGTGTAATCCGTGGCTTGCTTCTTCCTCTCGGTGTAATCCGTGTTAAAGGACCCTCACGAAAGCTGATATGATCATCCCGAACTTCGGATGAGGGAAAGCGGTGAGATTCCGCTGCTGCCCCGCAACTGTAAGACGACTCTTCCCTGCTACAGCCACTGCCAGCTACGCTGGCGGGAAGGCGCCCGCGAAACCGCTGTCGTCAAGCCAGGACACCTCCCGGAGGAGATTACCTTTCGAGGGAGAGGGACCATGTCCAAGTCTGGCCGTTTACGGCTTTGCCGTACCTTCAGTTTTCTGATCGCCATATCTTTTCTGACTTTGTGCACCGATGCATCCGCACTGGACTCTGTCGCGGGATGCGTCGAGGACTCGACCAGCGCCCCGATCGCCGGGGCTCGCGTCCTCGTCCGGCATCTCGGGAGAGGGGATCTCGTCCAAACGCGATCCGATGAATCCGGTTGCTTCGCTGTCGAGGACTTCCCTCCGGGAAGCGCAAGCGTGAGCGTCCTGGCCGAAGCGTTCGAGGCCTACGAGAGCAGAGTCGAGCTAGACGGACCCAAACGCATGCCGACGATCATCCTCAGACTGCAGCCGATCCGCAACTCCGTCACCGTCACGGCTCGCCGCACCGTAGCTCCGACTGCAAGCCTGGGTTCGAGCATAGATCTCGTGGACCGAACCGATCTCGAGGCATCGCAGACCCGGCACGTATCCGATGCATTGAGGACCATGGCCGGTATCGCCCTCCAGCAGACTGGCGCGAGCGGAATCACGAATTTCTTCGTCCGCGGCGGTGAATCCGACTACAACAAGGTGCTGATCGACGGAGTACCCGTCAACCTTCCGGGCGACACCTACGATTTCGCTCACATTCCGGCTGACAACGTGGACCGCGTGGAGGTTGTCCGCGGACCACAGAGCGCACTGTTCGGGTCTGACGCAATGTCGAGCGTCGTCCAGATCTTCACCCGGGGGGGACCGGCATCTCCGGAGGTTGGCTACACGGTCGAGGGCGGCAGTTTCGGCACATTGCGTCAGGCGGCGTCCCTACGCGGTAGCTTCCGGGGCCTGGATTTCTCCAACACTTTCAGCCGCTCTGACACCGACAACGTAGCCGAGAACGACGACTACCGTAATGCCGGCTACTTCGGCAACTTCGGATACACGCCGGAACCGAATCAAACTCTCCGCGTCACACTGATGAACACTTCGGTTCGTGCCGGGACGCCGGGGCCGACTGCCGAAGGGTTCTTTTCTTTCGATCCAACCGCGTGGATGCGGCGCCGGGAAAGAGCCGGCGGGCTGAGCTATGACGCGCTGGTGGGAGCCCGCCTCACTCAGCACGTCGCCTATCGTATACACGACCTGGATCAGACGTTTTTCGGGGCATTCGGTCCGTTCGAGGTCGCGAGCACACGACACCGGGTCGAGTATCGTGGCGACGTGCTGCTCTCGCGAAGCGGTACGCTTTCCTACGGTGTGGATTTCGATCGCGAACGCGGACTCGTCAGCGGCGATCCGCAGAGCCGGGACAACTTCGGCTACTACGTTCAGCAACAGTTGGAGCCTGTCCGCGGTCTCCACCTCACGGCTGGCCTGCGTATCGAGGACAACGATTCCTTCGGAACAGTCGCAAGCCCGAGACTCGGTGTTTCCTACGGGGTTTGGGCGCCCGATGGCTTTTTCGGACCGGCCCGACTGCGTTTCGCGCTCGGTCGGGGCATCAAGGAGCCGCGTTTTCTGGAGAGCTTCAGCCGGAACCCCTTCTTTCTCGGGAACCCGGACCTCGAAGCGGAACGCTCCCGCAGTTGGGAGATCGGCTGGGAGCAGGGACTGGCGGGCGAGCATATCGTGGCCGACATCACATGGTTCGACAACACCTTCCTCAACCTGATTCAACTGGTAGGGACCGAGGACGGTTCAAGCCAGTACCAGAACATCGGATTGACCACCACGCAGGGTCTCGAGATTCGGACCCGGTTTCGAACCGGGGCAGTGCGTGCCAGCGCGAACTACACCTATCTCGAAGGCCGGATCGAAGAGTCTTCCTCCGCGTCTTTCCCGTTCAGGACGGGTGATCCCCTATTGCGCCGCCCGAAACACTCCGGCGACTTTCAGGTGTCCTGGCGTGGCAATCGCTGGACGGCGGCGTGGAATTCTCGTTTCGTCGGGCGTCGCGCCGACAGCGACTTCTTCAGCCACTTCCCCCCGCTGACGAGCAACGAATACTACACCGCCTCCGACGTGGCCGTTACTCTGGAGCTGACACCCCAGCTGTCCACCTTTGTCCGAATCGACAACATCTTCGATCGGACATACCAGGAAGTTCTGGGTTTTGAGGCTCTTGGGCGCGGAATAGCCGTCGGCAGTCGGATCCGCTGGGGTGGAGAACGTTGAACCACATCGGACGATTCGCGGGTACGCTGATGTACGTCCTCCTGCTGCTGTCGTGCTCGGGATCCCAGACCGTGGAAATCCCCGGGCCAGAGGCTCCGGAGCGAATCGTCTCGCTCGTTCCCGCCGTGACGGAAATGCTGTTTGCACTCGGGGCCGGTGAGCGGGTCGTCGGCGTCAGCGACTACGACTCTTATCCACCAGAAGTCCTGGATTTGCCGAAGGTCGGGGCACTCATCAACCCGAACCTGGAGAAGATCTTCGAATTGCAACCGGAAATGGTGATCACCTACGGAACCCAGGCCAACCTGCGAGAGCGGCTCGACGCCGCCGGAATCCGCTCACGCTCTTTCCTGCATGGCCCGATCGACGAAATGCTGGATTACGTGCTCGAACTGAGCCATGAACTCCGGATGCAGATCGAGGGGCGCCGCCTGGTCGACGAAATCCGCGGCGAACTGGACGCAATCCGAGGTGGCGCGTCCGGGTATCGACCCCGTGTCCTGCTGGCCCACAGCCGGGAAGTGGGCACGATGGGGTCGTTCTACAGCGGAGGCGGCGAATCGTTCTTCAACGAGCTGATCGAGATCGGCGGGGGTGTCAACATCTTTGGTGATGTCGAGGACGACTCGATCCAGCCATCACTGGAAGAGGTTCTCAAACGCCGCCCCGAGATCATCATCGAGCTGCTGCCGTCCAACAGGGATGACCCCGATCAGATCGCCCAGCGAATCCAGGATTGGGGGCAGCTCGAAACCCTGCCCGCAGTTCAACAGGAACGTGTCCACGTCCTCGCGGGGGACTACCTTCTCCTGATCGGCCCCCGGCTCCACCTTGCCGCCCGACGATTCGCTGAAGTGATCAGGGAAGAAGAATAACCACGGAGGCGCGGAGACACGGAGGTCTTGCTCTTTCGTTAAGCGCATAGTGCCGCGAGAGAACCAATGTGAGGGGGACAGGGCTGGCCCTGTCCCCGGGTGTCCGCTTCAGCAGAAATGCCCGTGAACGCCACTACTCCAGTTCCGCGGCGATTGACTGGATGAGGTCCCATGCGGCGCGGACGTGTTTCTCTTCGGTTCTCAGGTTCCCGACGGTGAAACGGATGGTCAGCCGACCGTCGAGTTTCGTGTGGGACAGAAAAGCCTTGCCGGAGGCGTTCACCCGATCGAGCAGGGCCTGGTTCTCGTCGTCTGATCCCTCGAGTCGAAAGCAGACTGTGCTGAACGGCGCCGGAGCCATCAATCCGAAGTTCGGGCTGTCTTCGATCCAGGAAGCAAACATCTGGCCGAGACGGATGTGCTCGCGAAGCCTTTCGCGGATGCCGTCCACGCCAAAATACCGGATGACCATCCAGAATTTCAGTGCCCGGAACCGGCGTCCGAGCTGGATCCCGTAGTCCATGTAGTTGGTGACGCTGTCGTCCTCGGCCGTTTTCAGGTATTCCGGCGTCATGCTGAATGCCTGTTTGAGTACTCCGGGACGGCGGCAATAGAACGCACTGAAATCGATCGGGGTGAACATCCATTTGTGGGGATTCACCACGAGCGAATCGGCACGTTCACAACCGTCGAGAACGTGCCGCAGTTCGGGCAGGATCGCCGCCGATCCCGCATATGCCGCGTCGACGTGCAGCCAGAGCCCGTGACGCTCGCAAACCTTCGCTACTTCATCCACCGGATCGATGCTCGTCGTCGATGTCGTGCCGACGGTCGCCGAGACACAGAAGGGTCTCCACCCATCTTGTAAGTCTCGCTCGATCGCTGCTTCCAGGCCCGCCACGTCCAGGCGAAAACCCTCGTCTACGCCGACCTTGACGACTCCCCGGCGGCCGAGCCCGATCGCCAGAGCTGCTTTTTCCACCGAGGAGTGCGCATGCTCGGAGGTATAGAGGCGCAATCTGGGTGCTCCGGGACCAGAGATCCCTTCTTCGCTCACGTCTCGCTCTCCGATCGCCTGCCTTGCCGCTGCAAATGCGTGGAATGTGGAAATCGAGGCGGTATCGTAGACGACACCCATGAAGTCTTCCGGAAGTCCCAGCATCTGGCGGAGCCAATCCAGGACAAGCTCCTCGAGTTCCGTCGCCGAAGGCGAGGTCTTCCACAACATGGCGTTCACGTTGAATGCCGCCGTGAGGAGTTCGCCGAGTATTCCGGGACCGGACCCTGTTATCGCGAAGTACGCAAAGAAATCCGGATGATTCCAATGGGTTATCCCGGGAACAATGACGCGCTCCAGGTCAGCGAAGATCGTTTCCATCTCCTCTCCCGCGTCCGGCGGTGAAGCCGGCAACTGGTCGCGGATCGCCCCGGGTTCAACCTGTGTTAGGACCGGATACTTCTCCGGGTCGGCCAGGTAGTCCGCAATCCAATCGATCGCGTAGTGTCCCCAGCGACGAAAATCTTCCGGGCTCATGTCCGACAGAACTGGATCACTCATGATTACTTCCTCTCAACTTCACAAGGCTGCCGAAAGATTCTTGAATCTTTCCAGCGGCGATCAGCCATCGGCTCAATCGGATGGTTCCGAGGTAGCTGATGGCGGACTGCTGACAGCACGCTTGATCCCCACATCTGGGAGCAGATCTTCCAACTCAATGATCAAGCGTCTTACGATCTCGCGTGAGGTCGCGAAAACAAATACCATCTTCGAAGAACCGATGGAAGGGCTTCCCATATCTTCTACGGGCGGCAACGATGGCGTTCCCCCGCCGGTACCCCTGACGTATCGCGCCTTGACGGTCCACGACTCAAACCCGTAAAATGTTATTCATACTCGGCAGGTTATATGGAAGAGTTTGAAATCGGCGACCAAGTGGTTTACCCAAACCACGGTGTCGGAATTATCGAAAAAATCTCGAATCGCCTGGTCCAAGGTAAATTTGAAAGGTTCTATCTTCTAAGAATCTGCTCCAACGACATCCTCGTCATGGTTCCCACGGCCAACGCCAGCGACGTCGGTCTCCGTCGAACGATCGATGTGAAAGACGTCGACCGCCTTTTCTCGTTCCTCTCCAACGGTGAGTTCTTCTCCCAACGCGACTGGAAAGACCGTTTCAAAGAGAATTCCGAAAAGATGCGATCGGGTTCGATTTCCCATGTCGCCGAGGTCTACAAGAACCTGGTCTACCTCAACAAGATCAAGCCGCTCTCGTTCCGAGAAAAGCGCATGCAGGATCGGGCCCGTTTCCTGCTGGTTTCCGAACTGGCCTCCGTCATGGGCGTAGCCGAAGACGAGATTGAAACTCGAGTCGACAAGACAGTCAACAAGGCCTGCGCAAGAGTTCCCGTCGCCTAACCCGGGCGCCCCATGTCTTCCTTCCTTCTAATATCTATCCTTCTTTTATTCCTCTTCATGTCAGGATTCTTCTCCCTGTCGGAAACGGCGGTGTTGTCGAGTAACCGTTATCGCATCCGACACCTCGCGTCAAAGGGGAACAAGAACGCGGGGAAGCTCGCTGGTTGGTTGGACGCACCCCAGAAACTCCTTGCGACGATCCTGCTCGGCAACAACTTTGCGAACATCGGGGCCGCGACCGTGGCGGCAGCGCTCGTCACGCGCACCTTCCAGGAGCAGCAGCGGGACCTCTACCTGGCGCTGGAAACGATCGTGCTGACGCTTGTTGTTCTGTTGTTCTGCGAACTGGGGCCTAAGGCGTTCGCGACGCGAACGCCCGAAAGGATCAGTCTCCGCCTCGTCGTCCCGATCGAGGTGTGGATGCGGGTCGTCTATCCCGTGGCCCGACTGGCAATCAGGTTTGCGGGTCTTTTCTACCGTAGTGTTCGCGAGAATCACCAGACGCTTGCGGCGTCGATATCAGACGTGGAACTCAAGTCGATCATCAACAGCTACACGCAGGATCGCAGGAAGATGCTCGAGCGGGTGCTCGAATTTTCGGAACGGCAAGTGCGAGATGTGATGGTGCCGCGGATGGAAACCGTATCACTCGCGATCTCGACGCCGCTGGAAGACGTCCTGCAAGTGGTAGAGACAACACGTTTCACGCGTTTCCCGGTATACCACGGCAGCATGGACAACGTGCTGGGCATCTTACACGGCAAGGATCTGATGCCCTACCTGCACCAAAAGAAGACGTTCCGCATTTCGAACTTGCTCCGTAAACCGATCTTCATTCCCGATACTGCGCGGCTGAACAATGCCGTGAGTGTCCTGCAGACGGCACAGACTCACATGGGAATCGTCGTCGACGAGCATGGTGGTGTGGAGGGCATCGTCACCCTCGAAGACCTCATCGAAGAGATCGTCGGCGAGATTCAGGACGAACATGACGTTGAGGTTGACGAGATCGTCCCGCAGGCGAATGGGAATTACCTGATCGACGCCGGCATATCTGTCCGAGAACTGAACGAGCGATTGGGCTTGGAAGTGCCCGAAGAAGGACAATACGTCACGCTCGCCGGTTTCATCCTGATGAAGACGGGCCGACTGCCGACCGAAGGCGATGAGATCGAGTTCGAAGGAGACAAGTACCGGATCGATCAAATGGTCGGTCGCAGGATCATGCGCGTGCGGCTGAACCGGATGCTCCCTTCGTCCGACGTCAAGGAAGAAACGATCGACCTGAAAGAAAAGGCATAGCCACGGATCACACAGACAGGAACAGGCAAGCCACGGATTACATGGATTCCACGGACAGGAAGAAACCTGTGGTCTGCGCTCCGAAAAGGCCACTCCTAATCCGCTAAATCCGTGTAATCCGTGGCTGAATTCCTCCGTGCAATCCGTGACAGTCCGGTCATCGTTGGGCCAGCTCCTCCAATACTTCAAAGAAGCCGGGAAAAGAAATCTCGACGCAATCGGGGTCCCGGATGCGCACACCCGACCGGGAAAGCAGACCCGCGACTGCAAACGCCATCGCTATTCGGTGGTCCCCGTGTGAAGAAACCGTGCCCCCCTCAATCGTCTGAGGACCGTCCACAGACAGGCCGTCGGGAAACTCCTCGACGGAGACGCCAACGCTCTGGAGGTTGCGAACGATCGCGGCGATTCGATCACTCTCCTTTACCCGCAGCTCGGCAGCTCCCCGTACGTGCACCCCCCCGCGACACCGGCTGCCCAGGACCGCCAGAACCGGCAACTCGTCGATCAGGCTCGGAACCGCGGCCGGATGAACGTCGATGCGACCCAAAGTCGACGACCTTACCGTAACGTCGGCTACCGGCTCGCCGCTTTCGCTTCTGAGCAATGCAAACGAAACGATTCCCCCGATACGCTCGAGCAGGGACAGGTAACCGGAACGAGTCGGATTGACCCCAACCTCCAACAAGCGCAATTCGGAATCGGCAAGGGCCAACGCGGCCACGACGAGGAAGGCGGCGGAGGAGGTGTCTCCGGGGATTCGTATTGATCGCGCTCCAAGCTTCCCCCCACCTTCCAAATCAATTCGTGAGCCGTCGGAGAATATCTTTGCCCCGCATCCGCCGAGGGCGATCTCGGTGTGATCCCGTGTCGCGAACGTCTCGCGTAGAGAAGTGACCCCGGAGGCGTAAAGCCCGGCGAGAAGAACGGCAGATTTGACCTGCGCGCTCGCGACGGGCAGCGCGTAGTCGATCGCCTGAAGGGAACCTCCCCGGATCCGGAGCGGAAGCCGCTCGCCCTCGGCCGCCTCTATGTGAGCCCCGAAGCGTCGGAGTGGATCGATCACGCGCCTCATCGGTCTTTCGCACAGCGAAGGGTCTCCGGACAGCGTCGATGAAAACGGCTGGCCCGCTAGAATTCCCAACAAGAGGCGGGCAGTAGTACCGGAGTTCCCCGCGTCGAGTACTTCCCGCGGCTCCTGCAAACCACGGAGACCTTGACCCTCGACACGGAGTCGGTGACTCTCGAGCCCGACGTCCACCCCGAGCGCGCGCAAGCAAGCAAGCGTGCTGAGACAGTCCGCGCCGAGGGGAAAGTTCTCCGCTTCGGTCGTGCCTTCGGAGATCGCTCCGATCAGTGCGACACGATGACTGATCGACTTGTCCCCAGGCAAACGGACGTCCCCGCGAAACGACTTTGCCGGCTGGATTTCCCGTATGTTTGCAGTCATCGGTCCAACCCCGCCGATGCTCAGACCGCGCATCAGACGGAACCTGGTGAGCGGCTCAGCATAGCACGCTCTGCGTGCACGCTTGTTGGAGCGGTTTCGAGCGGAATCACTCATTGATTTTTCAAAAACCGTATGTTACTTCTCGACCGATGGGTCAAAGTGATTCTTCGGTCTTCGAGCTCACAGTTCCAAGCCGCATGGAGGAGCTCACCTCCGTACAGAAGCTCGTTGAGAAGGCCAGCCGGGCGTTCGGCCTGAGTGAGGAGCTGGCACACTGGATAGAGCTGACCGTCAGCGAGTCAACGATCAACGCGATTGAACACGGCAACGGCGGAGATCCTTCCAAGAGTGTCTTCCTCAGCATTTCTTCAAACGGTGAGAACATCGAAGTCATCGTCGAGGACCAGGGCACGGGCTTCGAGCTGGCCGAGATACCGGACCCGACCGATGTCGAGAACCTTCTGAAACCGGGAGGTCGTGGCATCCTTATCATCCGCTCCTTCATGGACAAGGTTGAAGTTACCGAGCGTAAGGGTGGTGGAAGTCGTCTGAGAATGGTCAAAAACCTACAGGACTCTCAACCGGCATGAGCATGGCAATCAGCGCGCGGCGCCTGGACGACGTCGAAATCCTGGATCTCGCCGGACGCATCACGATCGGTGAGGGCACCCTTATGCTCCGCGCCAAGATCCAGAATATGCTCGACGCCGGTGAAACGAAGTTCCTGTTGAACCTCGCCGACGTCGACTACATCGACAGCTCCGGGCTCGGTGAACTCGTTTCGTCCTTCACCACGGTGAAGAATCAAGGCGGCGTGTTGAAACTGCTGGGCCTGACCCACCGCGTCCGTGACCTCATGCAGATCACCAAGCTCCTCACCGTTTTCGACGTCTACGATGACGAGCCGGAAGCCCTCAAGAGCTTCAGGTAGATCAACCCCTGCCTGCGACTTCACACATGCTCAGGTCTCTTTCAACACGAAGGCACGAAGGTCTCGAAGAAAAGAATTAGTTTTCTTCGTGTGTTCTTCGCTTCTTCGTGTTGAAGAGACTCTTAGCAGCCCGTGGCAGAACTCTGCAGGGTCGCGCGCAGGGGTCTTCGGGTTGCAGGCGCGAACAGAGGAGCGGAGCGATGATCATTCATCGTGACCGACGAGGGACAAAGCCTGCGGCCCGAACCCCCCTGCGCCCTTCGGGTTACGGCGAAACGGGGCCGTCTTCGTTGTCGCCGACTCCTCCCAATGAATGAGCATTGTTTCGTCCTCGCCTCCTAGAATCCGGCCCCGTTTGGCCGTAACGCGGCCCTGCAGAGTTCTGCCACCGGCTGCTAGCGTTCGACGACGACGTTTGAGTCGGGCAGGACCAGGCGCAGGAGGCGGCCGTTGGAGTCGGTCGTAGCCTGTAGCTTCAAGTTGCTGCTGTCGAGTTCATAGGTCAGAGGTCAGATATCCGGTAGGACGAACCCGGACGCTGCCCAATTGCATCGCGCTGGGAACGAAAACCGGCAACTCCCCTCCCTCATTGCCGACTTTGTACAGCAGGAGCAGGTAATGGTGGAAGAAGTTGTTGTCCACGATCATGCCGTTCGTCGGAATACGAACGTCGTATGGAGTGCGTTGACCCTCGACGGTGTATTCGACTTCACTCACCGGGCTGGCAAGTCGAACACGAATCAGAGTGTCTTCGGACCGGTACTCATAAAAGGTCGGGTTGAGGTCTTTATCGAGCTCCATCCGGCTCCGAACGTCAACACTACTACCCTCGATCCTCAGCCTGGTGTGACCGCGTGCGATGAAACCGCTGCCGTCCTTCGAAACGGAGAACTCTTCGGTTCCGACCCGTTCGCCGTCGACGCGCACCGTGAACCGCGCACTCTCGAGCTGGACTGGAAGAAGGAGCAAGAAGAGTAGCGACAGGGTGTTCATGAATCTTCGATTGCCCGGACAATTTCCCGCACGACCTCGTCTGGTGCGAGGGGGTCGGTATCGATCCGTACCCGTGCCATTCTATACGATGGGCGTCGCCGCTCGAAGAGTTCCTCCACCCTCGAAGCGTCGGAAAAGAGTGGCCGGGTGCCGTCATCGGAGATGCGTGATCGAATCTGCGTCAGAGAAGCTTCCAGGTAGACAGACAGGCCATGAGATTCGACGAAGGTGCGGTTGTCGGGATCCACGTACGTTCCCCCGCCCAGGGCGATGACGCATTGCTCCTCTCCGGAAACCGTCCGGAGGAACCGGCTTTCGATCTCCCTGAAATACGGCTCACCGGATTCTTCGAAAATCCGTGTGATCGGACGAGCTTCCCAACGCACGAGCTCCTCGTCCAGATCCAGGAACTGCCATCCCAGTTCCCCGGCGACGAGCCGCCCCACTGTGCTCTTGCCCGAGCCCATGAAGCCGACCATGTACACTCTCGGTACCATCAAGCCGAGGTTATCCTGCCCTCGTGTCGCTGTCCAGAGCCGCTGATTCAGGCGCAAGAAACCAAAAAACGCGGAGAGAACGTCTCCCCGAAACGGGGAGGAGAACGTCTTCCCGCGTCTTCGTGGTGGCAGATTGTCGAAGCTGAACGCTGACGGCTGGATCGCCGGCAGCTAGGCCGCGCTCAGAGCCGAACGGATCCTGTAGTGCTCTCGACCTTCAGCCGACAACAAAACCCAGAAGGCATAGATGCCGATCGCTGTCCCAACCGGGAACTTGAAAAGCATGAACACGGCGGCAATGATCGCGATCACACGACCCCACGTCTGATAGTACAGGAGGCCCACGCCGGCAGCCGCCGTCAGGCCCGACACCACCACCATCGAGATCGCCACGAGCGAGATGATGGATGTCAGGAACACCCCGAGATCCATGTCGACTCCTGTGAAACCGAAATCGACAAACTCCAGGATCCGACCGGCGAGAAGAACCATCGTTGACAGCATGCCCATGAGTACGCCCGACCCGACGAGGAGCCAGGCCAGGATCTTTACATGGAGCTGCATGCTTTCGGGCGTTCGTACCCTCTTGGCAGGCGCCCCCGCCTCCGGTTGAGCTGCCCCGCAGCTACCGCAGAATCTGTGTTGAGGTTGGACCTGGGTTCCGCATTGTGGGCAATACATGGGTGTTGCCTCCTGTGGAAGAAGTAGGCCGTAGGCCGTTGTCCGTTGGGCCCTCCGGGCCCCAGTCCGTTGGCCCTTGTCCGTTAGGGGTTAGTGTAAGAAAAAGAAAAACCCGCAACAGATCAACAAAGCGGCTCCGAGGGCCAGCAGACCGGTGTCCATCCGCTCCTCCGAGCGTCGCACCGCCTCAGCGCTATGTCCCAGTCCGTTTCCGCAGGCGGCACAAAAGCGATGGTGCGCCAGTACCGTCGAATCACATTTCGGACAATTCATTAATTTCTCCTGACGAGGAATGTCTGGCTTCGCCGACAACGGCCTACGGACAACGGCCTACGACCTACTTCCCTACCCCCTCTCTATCAACCTTATGTCCCCCCGACTGGTTTGAATCGTGATGCGGGGTCCGCCTTCGCCAAGTTCTCCAACGACCCTCTGGTCGCGTCCCGACGACACGCGGTCGATTCCTTCGAAATCCGAATCGAATGAGCCGGAGCGGGTCTGGGCATCGAGCGAAAAGTTCGAGGCCGCGGGCATCTCGATCCGGATGTCGGTATAGTCGCCGGTCAAGGAGATGTCGTTCTGCGGTGGCACCTCAAACAGGAGTCGAATGCCGCCGTGCCGGTTGGCGAGGTCGATCTCTCCGGTCGCGTTTCGTACAATGATGTCCTTGTAGGAACTCTCCACTTCGACCCGACCCGTCACATCCTCCAGGTCGACCGAGTTGTTACGCCCTTCGATCTGAACCCGGCCTCCGACTCTCTCGACGCTGACCAGGGAGTACTTGTTGTCGATCGTTGCGTCTCCCACGACTCCCGCCACGTGGACGCTTCCGTACTTGTTCTCGACGACAGCGTCACCGCCGATTTCGGTGACGGTTACGCTACCGTACTTGTTGACGATCCCGACGCTCCCCGAGATGTTCTCCGTGACGACAGGACCGTAGCCGTCCTCGATCCGGACACTGCCGGTGACGCCTCGTATCGTGGTGCCGCCGTGGCGATTCTCGACCGCCTGGTCCCCCCTCAGGCCCGTGACGCGAACCAGGCCGTACTTGTTGTTGACCGTGAGTGACGATTCGGCGGGTACTTGGATCGTGAGGCTGGTCTTGAAGCGCCGTCGGACCGATGAGCGAAGGTCGTCGCGATTCGACTGGACCACGTAGGAGTCACCCCGATCGGTGATCGTAAAGTACATTTCCGGCTCGAGGCGTTCGGCCTGCTCACGGCTTGTTGCCCGTACGGTCTTTTCGATGTTGACGATGATCCTGTCGCCCTCTCCAGGTTCGACCTCCACCGAACCGTAGATATTGTGGATCTCGACGCTCCGTCCGGGCACGGCTTCAGCCTCGAGGTTGGCTGAGAATTCGTAGTTGTCCCCAAGGAGGTCAAACAGATCGAAATCTTCGCCCAGGTTGATGTCGATGAACCCCAGGTCGGAAGTGAGGTGAGCGGCGGCAGTCAGAGCGCTGCCGACGAAGAGAACCAACACCAGCAGGGCGACCTCACCCCCGGAAAACAGTCGTCGATTCTCGCCCTTCAATCGGTAGTAATCCACGACCTTCAGCATCCCCCAGGCGATGATCAGGACCGGCCAGTACAGGGCCAGTCCCTGCCAGATCGGGATGTCATAGCCGAGGTTTCGGAGCAACAGCACCACTCCGACGGCGATCAATATGATCGCCCAGAAGATGGTGCCCAGGCCACGACGCGGACTCATCTCAATCCTCCTTTCCCGGGACCGATGACGAGCTTCCTTCAGCGTCCTTCGATTCCGGGTCCGCCTTCTCGACAGGCTTTGAAGCTTCGCTTCCCCTACCGCCGTAGCCTGCCGACTGACGAGGTGCGTTGGTCTGAACGGGCTGGCCAGGTCCCGAAGACGGTACTGCCGATGCCGGTTTCGGAGCCGACGGCGGGGAGGACGGCGGCAGCGGTGATTTGGCAGCCGTTGGGCCTTGTACCGGGGACGGGCGCTGGAGGTAGTCGACGATCTTGACGACGCCGATGACGATCAGAATAACCGGCCACATCCGCCCGAACTCCAACCGTGTCGGGTAGAGGTTGTTCATCAGGAGCAGAACACCCAGGGTGATCAACACGAATGCGCCGGTCATCTGTCTGCCTGCCCTTCATCCGGAGTCTTTGTTTCGCCCTTCTCCTGCTTGCTCCAAATCAGCCACACACCGATTGCGATCAACGCCACGGGCCAGAATTCGAAGACCTGACGCAGTTGAAAGAACCGGAAGTTGTCCATCAGGAACAACGCGCCTAGAACGACGAGGGCTACGCCACCCCAAAGCTCCTTATTCTCGACGCCGGAGACCTGTTCGTGAAGGCGATCGATCGGCGTTTCCAACTGTATGCCTTGAGTTTCCAGGCGTCTCTTCTTGGCCGTATAGTACGCTTCGAACGGCATGTAGATGTAGAACCCGGTGATCAACAGGCCGAACAGGGGCTCAAGCGAACGGGCCGAATCTACGATGCTGATCAAAACTCCGAAAATGATGATGTGAACGGCGGCTTTGAAGAATTCCCCGTTGTAGATGGCTCCAACTCCCGGGATCAGGCCGAGAGCAAATGCGGCTCCCGGGCTCTCCCCGCCGACACTGGACGGCGGTGCCGGCGGGCGGGCGGCCGGTCCCCCTCTCATCCTCTCCCCAAGACAGGTCTCGCAGTAGACACTCCCCTGCACATCTCGTTTGCACGAGGGACAGAGGGCTCGGCCGCATGTAACACAGAAAGCCACACTCTCAGCGTCAGCGTGGTAAGCGCAATTCATCAAGAACTCTCCCTCAACCGCTCGATCTGGGACTGAATCTGCGTGACCAGCGGAGCGCGGTAATAAAGCCGAACAGCCCCGTCGTATGCATCGTTGACGAGATCACCAGCACTCCGATAGATCGCTGCCGGGCTCCGCAAGTCGGCCAGGCTGGGAGCTATTCCGACGGTGTTGGAAATCCAACCCAGCACCATCATTGAGGTGAAAACGGCCATCGCGGTTCTGGTATCCAGGACCCAACGTCCGAGTGCCCCCAGCGTGTCCCTCCAGGTTTCGCGTTCCTTCCGCGGGGTGTTTGCCAGAATTCTGGTCACGAGCCACTCGGGAGCTTCGAAAACGGGGAAACTCCGGCCCCAATCGAGGACCTCCTCCATGCTCTCGTGGAGTCGCCGACACCTATCACACGAAGCGAGATGAGCTTCGAAGGAATGGTGCTCGCCGGGCGGGAGCAGTCGGTCCAGATAGTCGGAAAGCCTGGCTTCGAGAGTCGCGCAATTCATAACTGATCCCTCAATCGCCCCAGGACCAGAGCGAGTTCGCCGCGGCCTCGATTGATTCGTGACTTGACCGTCCCGATCGGGACATCCAATAAGCCGGACATTTCATCATAAGTAAAACCCTCCAGATCCCTCAGGATCACGGCTTCTCTCAAGTCCTGGCTCAGCCGGAGCAATCCCTGGTGGACCAGGTCGGAAAGCTCCCGCTTCCGAAGAGCCTCCCCAGGGCTGTCATAGCGGGCCGGGTTTTCCTCGACCCGCTCGAACTCGGCATCGATCGCGTCGGTCCTGGAACGCTCGGTCTTGAACTTCCGGTAGTGGTCGATGATATGGTTTCGACCAACTCGTATCAACCATGTAACCAGGGCTCCGGATTCCGGCCGGTAGGAGGCCAAAGTGCGGTAGACCTTGAGGAAGATCTCCTGAGCCAGGTCTTCTGCCTCATCGAACCGTCCCGTGTAGCGGTACGCCAGGTTGTAGATCCGCTGGTGATGCTGCCGTACTATGGACTCCCAGGCGCCATGCTCACCCTCCAGGCATTGCCTCACCAGTTCGGCTTCCGGTCGGTCCAACTAGGGGCTCCATCCGCTTCGCCGGCACTCACAATGGGTTAACGTAGTCACCCGAAGAAATGTTTCAGGAACGTTAAACCTTTTTGAGATAATTCCTACCGACATGGGCCGGAAACTATTGGTTTTTTTGACCTTGGCGGCTTTTGCGGTGGCTCTGTACTTGCTGTTCCGCCGGGACTTCGATTCGCAGCTTTTTCTCGAGAGTGTCACGAACGTTCGACCCATATGGCTGGCCGCTTCGACCGTGCTGACTTTCGTCGGTTACGTCGTCCGTGCTCTTCGCTGGCAGATCTTGCTCATTTCAATGAAGTTAATCAAAATGACGTCCCTCCTCAGCGCTACAATTCTCGGTTTCAGCGTGATCTACCTGCTGGGCAGGGCCGGAGAATTCGCCCGACCGGTTTGGATTGCGCGCCGCGAAGGCGTCGCCATGGCCGGGTCTTTCGCGACTATCGCCGTCGAGCGCGTCTTCGACACCCTGATGCTGATCGTGTTCTTTGCCGCAACCGTCGGCGTCGTTCGGGTGGAAACTGGAGCGATCGCCCTGCTGACGACGTCCGTCTGGCTGCTTCTGGCTCTGTCCTCAGTCGCGCTTCTCGTGTTCATCCTGTTCCGCGCGCACGTCTCGTCAATCGCGAAGCGCCTCCCGTTCGAGCGGCTGGCGGCCACGCTCGAACGGTTTGCGGACGGCCTGGCCATCACGGGCAGCTGGCGAAACCTGGGACTTGCAACAGTATACTCGCTGCTGCTGTGGCTGGGGATTGCGCTACAATTCTGGCTGATGCTGTTCGGGCTGAACCTGGAGTTCACCTTCCGGGCGGCGACGCTGGTACTGGTCGCCTCCGCAATCGGATCGATCGCACAGGTACCGGGGATCGGTGGAGGCTTCCAGGTCGGATTCATTTTCTGCCTGACAACATTTTTCCTGGTGCCACTGGAAACCGCGGTTGGGGCCTCATTGGTGGCCTGGTTCTTTACCTACGTTCCGACTATTGTCGTCGCAGCAATCTACATGACGTGGAAAGGCGTATCGGCGCGGGACCTGATCACACCAGAGCCGGCCTGACAGTTCCATAAGCTATGAAATGCCCTTTTTGCGGCCACTTGAGAGACAAAGTGGTCGATTCACGCGAAAGTAAGGAAGGCGATGCGATCCGGCGGCGCCGGCAGTGTCTGGAATGCAGCCGTCGCTTCACCAGCTACGAAAGAATCGACGAGATCCCCTACATGGTCATCAAGAAGGACGGGCGCCGCGAACGCTTCGAACGCCAGAAGGTGTTATCGGGCATACTGAAAGCGTGTGAGCGCCGGCCGGTCTCGATGGTTCAGCTCGAGGCTATCGCGGACAAAGTCGAGCTCCTTGCCCAGGAATCACCCGTCCGCGAGGTTTCTACCGGGACGGTCGGAGAGACGATCATGACGGACCTGAAGGATCTCGACAAGGTGGCCTACGTCCGGTTCGCGTCCGTATACCTCGACTTCAAGGACGTTCAGGAATTCATGGCGGAGTTGAAAGACCTCCTCAAGAGCCGGGACTAGGCACAGGCATGGTCTACTTCCAGTTCGAGCCCGAAGAGCGTTTTCAATCCACCTGGTCTCCGATCGTCGACGTCTTCGAGCGGCCGGCCGCAATCATAGTTCGGGTGGAGCTGCCCGGAGTGGAAAAGAACGACATCAAGCTGAGCTGGCGTGACGGAGTTCTTACGATCGCCGGCACCAAGCGGCGCCCGACCGCCGAACAGGGGAGTTGCCGATACCTGTGCATGGAGCGGAACTACGGCCACTTCCGGCGAGACATCGCGATCGGCAGCGAAGTTGATTATTCGAAATCCTCGGCGGAATTACGGGACGGGCTCTTGAATATTCAGCTCCCCAAACTGATGGAGCGGGACGGGGAGACGGTTATTCCGATCGAGTGAACGGTGTAGGTGCGGTCTATGACCGCACGTTGTGCTGTTTGTAAGATGTGCGCTCATAGAGCGCCCCTACAGTTGCCACTTCTTGAAGACAATGGAAATTATCAGCAACGAACCAGAAGAGACGCAGGAAGACCAACAGGTTTCCATACCCGAGACGCTGCCGGTTTTACCGCTGCCGGACGTTGTTGTCTTCCCATACATGATCGTCCCGCTCTTCGTGAACCGGGAGCAGTCCATCCAGGCTGTCGATCAATCGCTCGCCGAGAACCGGATGGTGCTGGTGGTGTCTCAAAAGACACCGGACGTCGAGGAGCCCACCGCGGACGACCTCTACCCATTCGGAACCGTATCGCTGATCATGCGCATGCTGAAGCTTCCCGACGGTCGAGTGCGGATCCTCGTCCAGGGCTTCGCGCGGGCGAGTGTCGAGTACCTGTCCGGCCCGGAACCCTTCCTCCAGGCCAAAGTGTTCCCGGAGGCCGAATTCACGCCTAGACAGGAGTCCCTGGAACTGGAAGCGTTGATACGGAGCGTCAAGTCGGCGCTGGAGCGGGCGATTTCTCTGGGCAAGAACATCTCCCAGGACATCGTCATCATCGCTGCAAACCTCGAAGACCCCGGTCGATTGGCCGACCTGATCGCCTCGAACATGGAGCTGCGCATCGAAGAGGCCCAGAATGTCCTGGAAATCACCGATCCGGTTGATCGACTCCGGCAGATCAACACAATGCTGGCAAAGGAGCTGGAAGTCCTCCAGATTCAGCACGACATCACGACACAGGCAAAGGGCGAGATCGACCGGACTCAGCGGGAGTACTACCTCCGCCAACAGATGAAGGCGATACAGCAGGAACTGGGTGAAGGCAACGAACTGCTCGAGGAGATCGAACAGTACCGGGAAAAAGTTCGCGAGGCGAAGATGCCCGAAGAGGCAGCCGAAGAAACCGAGCGCCAGATCGGAAGGTTGGAGCGGATGCACCCCGATTCGGCCGAGACTGCCACCTTGCGCAATTACCTGGACTGGATGGTCGGCCTACCCTGGTCCACCTCAACCCCAGACAACCTCGACCTGAAGAAGGCACAGAAGATACTCGACGAGGACCACTATGGCCTCGAGAAGATCAAAGAGAGGATCGTCGAGCACCTCGCCGTACGCAAACTGAAAAAGAAAACCAAGGGGCCCATCCTCTGCTTTGTGGGCCCCCCCGGGGTCGGCAAGACGTCGCTGGGCCGGTCGATCGCCCGGGCGCTGGGCCGCAAGTTCGTCCGGCTCAGTCTCGGCGGCGTCCACGACGAAGCTGAGATTCGGGGACACCGGCGCACTTACGTGGGAGCGATGCCGGGTCGGGTCGTCCAGAGCATCCATCAAGCGGGCACGAAAAACCCGGTGTTCATCATGGACGAAGTCGACAAGATCGGGGCTGATTTCCGGGGAGATCCGTCCTCCGCCCTGCTCGAAGTACTGGACCCGGAACAGAATTCTTCTTTCCGCGACAACTACCTCGGCGTCCCATTCGATCTGTCGGACGTGATGTTCATCACGACCGCAAACACGCTCGACCCGATCCAGCCGGCATTCCGGGACCGAATGGAAACCATACGTTTGAGTGGTTACACAGAAGAAGAAAAGATCGAAATCGCCGAACGGCATCTGATCCCGAAACAACTGGACGAGCACGGGCTGACGAAAAAACATCTCGAGTTCAGTGAGTCGGCCCTGCGGGCCGTGATCAGCGGGTATACGCAGGAAGCCGGTCTGAGAAACCTGGAACGAGAGATCGCGAGCGTCTGCAGAAAGGTTGCGCGCCAGGTCGCGATGGGCCAAACACGCTCACGCAGGCTGAATCCGAAGCAGGTCGACAAGTATCTTGGACGCCCGAAGGTTTTCCAGGACGAGCTCTTGAAGAACGACGAGATAGGCGTCGCGACCGGCCTGGCGTGGACCGCAACGGGCGGGGACATTCTCTTTGTGGAAGCCACGGCCATGAAGGGCAAGGGTGGGCTGGCTCTGACGGGACAACTCGGCGACGTAATGAAAGAGTCCGCCCACGCGGCGATGAGCTACGCGCGCTCCCATGCGACAGACTTCGGAATCGACGAGGACTTCTTCGCCGGCAACGACATCCACGTCCATGTACCCGAGGGGGCAATTCCGAAGGACGGACCGTCGGCCGGTGTGACGATGGCAACGGCGATGATCTCGATGCTCGTCGGGAAGCCGGTTCACCGGAACATCGCGATGACCGGAGAGATCACTTTGCGCGGAGAGGTTCTTCCGGTCGGAGGCATCAAGGAGAAAGTTCTCGCCGCAAGGCGAGCCAAGATCCGTTCGGTCATCCTCCCCGCACTGAACGAGCGTGACCTTGAAGACGTCAACGAAGAACTGCGGCGGGAAATGCGGTTCGTCTTTGTCGGCCGTATCCACGAAGTGTTCGCCGAGGCCATCATCACCGAGCCTAAGCCCCTCCCCAAGCGGAGCACTACGCGCAGGAAAACCGCAAAGAAACAGCCGACAAAGAAGACGACGAAGAAGAAAGCCGCAAAGCGGTCGACGACGGCGTCAAAGAAATCTGCCACGAAGCGGGCAACGAAAAAGAGACGCCGCTAGTGGCCTGTAACAGGTCACTAGGATGACGGCTCAGGGGACTGCGTGACGTGGTCCTCGGCACTCTTTACTGACTACTGGGTCCCCCCCATGTACCCCGAAGACGAGTTGATCGACATGATCCGGAAAAGGTTCGCCGACACGTCGGCGCGAGTCGGGATCGGCGACGCGTCAGTGCGTGTCGGGATCGGCGATGATGCGGCCGTCATCGATCTCTCGTCGGGCTTCTCTACCCTGGTCTGCTCGGACCTGCTTGCCGAGAACACCCATTTCCGACGCGAAACCCATCCTCCGGACTCCGTGGGATTCAAGGCCGTGGCGGTCAATGTCAGCGACATCGGGGCGATGGGAGGAATCCCGGATTTTTGTCTGTTGTCTGTGGCCCTGCCCCGGGATCTGGAACGATCATGGATCGACGCTTTCCTGGATGGTGTAGCAGCGGCGTGCCGTGAATTCGAGATAAGCCTTGTCGGGGGCGATTCTTCGGCTGCAGATCGAGTGTTCGTCGACGTGTCGGTCATCGGACAGGTTCGGCGAGGCAGCGCGGTACTTCGATCGGGCGCCCGTTCGGGGAACAACGTTTACATCACGGGCAGTCTTGGAGGGTCCGCAATGGGCCTCGAGTTGCTCGAGGAAGGTCGGAGGGACCATCCAGCGGTCCGCCGTAGTCTTTACCCGGAACCCCGACACCGGATCGGCTCAAGAGTCGCGGACCGGGCGACCGCGATGATCGACATCAGCGACGGGCTTTCCGCCGACCTCACACACATTCTGGAAGCTTCATCTGTCTCCGCGCGGATCACCAGCGAGTCGATTCCACTCCACCCCGGTGCGGATGTTTCACGAGCCCTGCACAGCGGTGAGGAATACGAACTGATCGTGACGGCTGAAGATCTGCCGAGGGAGATCGACGGCGTACCGATAACATGCATCGGTCAAATCGTGCCTTCGGGCGAGAAGCCGCAGATTCTGCTGATCGAAGGGCTGAGGGAACAGGTGCTGGATCCGAAGGGGTGGAAACACTTCTGATGTGCCAGTTCTGGCTCCTTCGGACTCTTGGACTCTATGCTATCCTCAGACCATGTCGAACCCGGACCTCCTGAACCAGGCGGACAAGATCCTCCGACCGGTATTACGCAAACTGACAAACGTACCCTGGATGAAGGTGACGGCCTGCTGTGCGGGGCACGAACCGGAAGACAGCGTGTGGATCGAGGTGCATGTACGGGGATCTTCCGGTTTGAGTAGATTGATGGAGCTGCTCAGGGTGCTGGAGGGAAAGCTGGCCGGTACTGACTGCCGGGCGGACTGCCTCGTAAACTACGGAACAGATGCGGAGGCGGTTCGCATTCAGCACGGATGGTTCCCGATCGTCGTCGAGGTCTTCTGGGGGTCGAAGGACGACTGGAGGCGCGGGCAGGCGCTGATTGTCGAAGCGCTGCTGTCTTCGGTCGAAGAATTCGGGGACCGTATCGACGACGCGACACAGCCTGAAGGCGCGATCGTCTATTGCCCGTACTGCTCCTCCTCGTTCATCAAGCTGGAGGGGTTCGAACCCTCAGGGCATCGGTACCTCTGCGGCGATTGTGAAACTCCGTGGACGATGATCGATCCTTCCATGTAGTTCGACACCACGCCCCCAACCTCCATTCCGGTATATATCCGAAGCGTCCTTGCGCGGGGCGCCTGCGTCGTGGAGCGTTCCACCCACGCCCCCTGACGGATAGACGCCGACGGTCGTGCGCGTTCCAACTCGAAACCGGTTCATGGTATAAAGCTCGGTTACGTTTTCACGGAGGAAGCATGGAGTTCAGCCAGTCGGACGAGCTGCAAGAGATTCGGCGCACTGTCCGGGAGTTCGCCGAAAATGAAATTCGTCCACAGATGATGGAGTGGGATGAGAAACAGATCTTCCCCCGGGAAGTCATCGACAAGCTCGGAGAACTCGGGTTTATGGGGGTCCTCATCCCGGCCGAATACGGCGGGGCCGGGCTCGGATACCAGGAATACATCACACTCGTTGAGGAACTGTCGCGGGTTGACGGTTCCGTCGGGATCTGCATTGCTGCCCACAACTCGCTGTGTACCGGACACATCTTCCTCGCGGGAACGGAAGAACAACGTCGCAAATTCGTCACACCGCTCGCGAAGGGTGAGAAGCTGGGGGCCTGGAGCTTGACCGAGCCTGAAGCCGGCAGCGACGCCGCTGGCACACAGACCGTCGCGACGAAGGATGGTGATTCCTGGGTCCTCAAGGGTCAGAAAACATTCACGACCAACGGTACCTACGGCGACGTCTGTATCGCCATGGCAGTGACAGATCCGACGAAGGGGCACGACGGGATTTCCGCCTTCATCATCGAGAAGGGGACGCCCGGCTTTCATCCCGGCCATAAGGAAAACAAGCTCGGTCTCCGAGCCAGCGATACCTCGACCGTCATCTTCGAAGACTGCCGGATACCGGCCGAGAACCTCCTGGGTGAGGAAGGGGGCGGTTTCCGTGATTCCATGAGAGTGCTCGACGGCGGGCGGATCTCGATAGCGGCGTTGGCTGTCGGCATGGCTCAGGGGGCCTATGAAGCAGCGCTCAGCTACTCCAAAGAACGCAAGCAGTTCGGCAAGTCCATTTCTGAATTCCAGGCCATCCAGTTCAAACTTGCGGACATGGCGACGGAAATCGACGCCGCACGTCTCCTGATGTTCCGGGCAGCATGGATGAAAGACAAAGGCATGATGACGACCTTGGAGTCGTCGATGGCCAAGCTCTACGCGGGCGAAGTGGGGGTCCGCGTCGCCAACGAGAGTGTCCAGATCCACGGCGGCTACGGCTTCATCAAGGACTATCCTGCTGAGAAGTTCTACAGGGACGTCAAGCTCTGCACGATCGGTGAAGGCACGAGCGAAATCCAACGCATGGTGATCGCCAGACAGATCCTGCGGGATTAGCGCCTCGCTCCCACCAACTTCAGCGACCCTATGAATGACCTCTTAGAGCGTTTCTCGAAAGGTGATGTACGAGCGCTGGCAAGGGTCATTACAACAGTCGAGAACCGCGCTGACGGCAGCCTCGCGCTGTTGCGGAAAATTTTTCCGCAGAGCGGCAGGGCCCGGATCCTCGGCGTAACAGGCAGCCCGGGTTCGGGCAAGAGCACTCTGGTCGACAAGCTGGCCCTTTCTTACCGTCAGGCGGGCGATCCGGTCGGGATCGTCGCGGTCGATCCAAGCAGCCCGTACACAGGCGGCGCTATTCTCGGCGACAGGATCCGGATGCACGCGCTGGAGACAGATCCCGGGGTGTACATCCGCAGCATGGCCACGCGGGGTAACCTGGGCGGATTGGCCGCGGCGACAACCGATGTTGTGACAGTCCTGGATGCTGCCGGCAAGAATCCCGTGATTGTTGAAACCGTGGGGGTCGGTCAGGACGAAGTCGACATCGTGAGACTGGCTGATGTGTCGATCGTCGTGCTCGTCCCGGGTATGGGCGACGACATCCAGGCATTGAAGGCGGGAATCATGGAGATCGGCGATATTTTCGTCATCAACAAGTGCGACCGGCCGGGCGTAGAGAAGATGGAGCGGGCGATTCAGGCGATGCTGTCGCTGGCGCCACACACGAGGGATTGGGAGCCGCCCATTGTGCGAGTAACGGCAACGGATGGCGACGGGATCGAGGAGTTGTCGCGCACGATCGCGGATTGCCACCGCGTCTTCGGGAGCCAGCCGATCGAGGCGGAACGTCGACGCCAGGCCACACGGGACCGGCTGGTCAAGTTGATGCAAGAGAGACTCGTCGGCAGGGTGATGGAGAGGGCGTTCCCCGGGGGTGAGCTCGAGCGAGTCGTCGATGCCATTTCCAGGCGCGAGATCGATCCATACTCGGTTGTCGAAGAATTGATCGAACGTCTGAGCTTTGAAGGTCTCGAGGGGTCCCAGTCATGATCATCGAACACATCGGAATCGCGGTCAGGTCGCTCGAAGAGGCGACGAAAACATACGAAGAGTGTCTCGGCTTGGAGCTCGAGGGAGTCGACCACGTGGAAGACCAGGGTGTGCGGGTCGCCATGCTTCCGATCGGGGAAAGCCGCATCGAGCTGTTGGAGCCGGTCACAGCGGAGTCGCCGATCGAGAAGTTCCTGGCCAAGCGCGGCCCCGGAATCCATCACATCGCGGTACGGGTCGACGACATCGAGGAATCTCTCGAAAGGATGAAGGCGGCGGGTGCCCGGTTGATCGATGAATCGCCGCGCGCCGGCGCCCACAACACGCGGATCGCGTTCGTCCATCCATCGTCCACTCACGGAGTTCTGTTGGAGCTAGTCGAACATGGCAAATGATATCAAGATCGGAATCATCGGAGGCAGCGGCCTCTATGAAATGGACGGGCTGACCGATGTCCAGGACATGTCTGTCGAAACGCCATTCGGCTCTCCGTCAGACGCCTACCGCGTCGGCACCCTGGAGGACCGCCGGGTCGCCTTTCTCGCCCGGCACGGGCGCGGCCACACGATCATGCCTTCAGAACTGAACTTCAGGGCAAACATCTACGGCTTCAAGAAACTCGGTGTGGAGCGAATCCTTTCCGCGAGCGCAGTCGGTTCCCTCAAGGAGGAGCATGCCCCCCTGGACATCCTGCTTCCGGACCAGTTTTTCGACCGGACCCGGACGAGAGTTTCGACTTTCTTCGGTGACGGGCTGGTCGCACACGTCAGCTTCGGAGATCCGATCTGTCCGGATCTGGCCGACGTCATCGAGAGCGCGGCCGCAGACGCCGGTATTTCGATCGAGCGCGGAGGGACCTACATCTGTATGGAAGGCCCGCAATTTTCGACCAAGGCGGAATCGAACACATACCGCAGCTGGGGCATGGATGTCATCGGCATGACGAACCTGCAGGAAGCCAAGCTCGCCAGAGAGGCTGAAATCTGCTACACGACGATGGCACTCGTCACCGACTATGACTGCTGGCACCCGGATCACGATTCGGTGACCGTCAGTGAAATCATCGAGAACCTCCAGAAGAACAGCGCCAGCGCGCAAAAGATCATCCGTGCCGCCGTCCCCCGTCTGCCCGAGAGTCGGGACTGCGCCTGCAAGGACGCTCTCAAGTACGCTTTGATCACCGATCCAGCGAGAGTACCGGCAGAGACGCGGAAACGTCTGGACTTGCTGGTGGGGAAGTATTTGTAGGTGCGGTCTATGACCGCACATTCTCCGAACCGAGACAACGTGCGCTCATAGAGCGCACCTACACTGGCCGTCAGATTCAGAAATGTCCGTCTTCTTCAACGAATCGAGCGAACTCCGATCCGGCTGGAAGTTTGCAATCTATCTCTTGATCTTCGGCCTCTTTCTGTTCGCCGCAGGCGCCTTGATCTCGGCCCTACTGGATCCTTCTTTGGCCGAGATCGAGGTCGGCTTGCTGGGTCTCAATGCGCTCGCCCTGCTGATCCCGGCGGTCGGTGCCCTGCTGTTCATGGTTCGATTTGTCGATCGCATCCCGGTTTCCACCTACGGCGTCGCGATGCACGAGAAGTGGGGGCGGGATCTCGTGCTGGGTCTGCTGATTGCCCTGGCAATGTTGATGCTTTTCGACCTCGTTGGCGCCGTCGTCGAAAACCTCGGCGTAGAAACCGCTGCACATGGCGACGGCTTCTGGTTGAACTTCCTGCTGATCCTCGTGATGCTCGGCGTTTCCGCCGCCAACGAAGAACTCGTCTTCAGGGGTTACCCCTTGCAGGTATTGATGGCCGGTATCGGCGCGTGGCCGGCGATGATTCTTCTGTCGGGGCTTTTCGGCTTGCTGCACCACTTGAACCCGGGGGCGACGTGGCTGGGGACGACGAACACGTTTCTGGCCGGGATGCTCCTGTCGCTGGCGTACCTGCGAACCCGATCGCTCTGGTTTCCGTTCGGCATTCACATCGGCTGGAACGTCGCGATCGGACCCATTTCGGGGTATGCCGTCTCGGGCATCCAGATCAGTTCCATCTGGACGACCGAAATGTCGGGCGCGGACTGGTTTACCGGGGGTGTGTACGGACCGGAAGGAGGCGCCCTCGGCACCGTGGTCATGACCACCGCAATCGGCGCCGTGCTAATGACCCGGAGGGTCGAAATCAGCCCGACCCTCCGCAAACTTCTACTGGATCATTCGACAAAGGTGTACACGAAAGACATCGTGGGTTCGTTGACGGACACTTCCGGACCGTCGCAATCATGATTGGTAGGCTATCTTCTTACACTTTTCAAGGAGCGCGATGAAATCCACGATACTGGTTGTCGGTTCTGTGGCGCTGGATTCGGTGAAGACGCCTTTCGGCGAAGTCGACGACGCACTGGGCGGATCGGCAACCTATTTTTCTGTGGCCGCCAGCTTCTTCTCCCCGGTCCGCGTCGTCGCGGTCGTCGGAGACGACTTCAGCGAGGACCACTCCGCGATCTTCAAGCGCCATAACATCGACACCGACGGTCTGGTGCGGGCCGACGGGCTAACCTTCCGATGGAAGGGGGAATACAGCTACGATCTCAACGAGGCACGAACACTCGACACACAACTCAACGTCTTCGAGGCGTTCAAGCCCGAGATACCAGCATCCTACAGGGCTTCGGAGTACGTGTTTCTGGGCAACATCGACCCCGAACTCCAGTGCCAGGTTCTGGAACAAATCGAACACCCGAAACTTGTCGCCTGCGACACGATGAATTTCTGGATTGACGGCAAGCTGGACGAACTGAAGCGTACTCTCGGCAAGGTCAACATCCTTATCATCAATGACGGGGAGGCCCGTATGCTCGCCGGGGAGTCCAATCTCGTCCGGGCGGCGAGCAAGATCAGGGCAATGGGCCCGCGAATCCTGATCGTGAAACGCGGGGAGTACGGAGTGCTGATGTTCAGCGAAGGCTCGGTATTCGGGGCACCGGCCTTCCCCCTGGAGGAAGTCTACGATCCGACCGGGGCGGGAGATTCGTTCGCCGGGGGGTTCGTAGGCTATCTCGCACAGGCCGGAGAAGTGACCGATGAAGTGTTCCGCCGATCGATCATATTCGGCTCGGTCATGGCTTCTTTCAACGTGGAACAGTTCAGTCTCGACGGTCTATCCAAGCTCACGCGCACAGACATCGATTTCCGCTTTAGACAGTTTAAAAAGCTGACACACTTCGAAACACTTTAGCCATGATCCCCTTCATAAAGACAAACGCACTGGGAAACGACTTCATCCTGGTCGCGCACAGCGAGTTGAGCGGCGACGCTTCAAACCTGGCAACACGGATATGCGATCGCCACTTCGGCGTCGGCGCGGACGGCCTGATCGTATGGAAGCCGGGCGACGAAGGCGCTGATATTCGGATCTTCAACATGGACGGCAGCGAAGCGGAGTGCTCCGGGAACGGTTTGCGGTGCGCCGCGGTCTACCTGATGGGCCTGGAACAGTTCGACGACGCGCAGATCGAGCTCAGGACGGTTTCAGGCAGCTACCCGATTCGACGGGTCGGCACCGCGTTCGAAACGGCCATGGGCGAACCCGGGCTGAAACCGGAGGAGATACCGTTCACGGACGCAGATGGGCTCGAACGCATCGTCGACTACGCACTGGACGTCGACGGAAGCCCGGTTCGCATCACCGCGTGCTCGACAGGCAATCCACACTGTTCCCTGTTTGTCGACTCGATCGAACCCGGCATGATCGAGAGCCTGGGGCCGAAGCTGGAGAATCATCCGGCCTTCCCGAACCGGACGAACGTGGAGTTCGTGCACCTGAGAAACCGGCATGAAATCGAAGTCGCGTTCTGGGAACGAGGGGTCGGCCTGACGTTCGCATCGGGAACAGGATCTTGCGGTGCGACAGTGGCTTCGATCTTGAACGGCAGGACCGAACGGCAGGTCCGGGTTCACACCCGAGCTGGACAGCTCGACGTAGAGTGGGCCAAAGACGGCAAACTGAAGCTGACGTCGACGGCGGAAGTCGTCGCCGAAGGCCGGTACATGAATTCCTGAACGAACTCGCCATGAACAAGGTACTTGACGCAATCATCATCGGCGCCGGCCCGACCGGCCTGGCCGCGGGGATCGAGGCAAAGAGATACGGCCTCGATTACCTGATCATCGAAAAAGGCTGTGTCACAAATTCGATTTTTCACTTCCCGACGCAGATGGTGTTCTTCACGACGCCGGAACTGCTCGAGATCGGGAACATGCCCCTGGTGTGCGAACGCGAGAAGCCGAACCGGAACGAGGCACTCAAGTACTACCGGAAGGTGGTCGGAGCCACCGATCTCCTGGTTCACCAATACGAGGAGGTGCGAAGCGTAGGGCGTGACGAGGAGACATTTGCCGTTGAAACTTCGGCCGCGAACTACCAAGCCCGGACGCTCGTCCTCGCGACCGGATACTACGACAACCCGAACCCGCTGGAGATTCCCGGGGAGGACCTCCCTCATGTGTCGCACTACTACACCGAGGCCCATCCTTTCTTCGATCGGGACGTCGTCGTCATCGGCGGGAAGAACTCGGCAGCCGAGGCCGCACTCGAGCTCTTTCGCACCGGTGCCAGAGTCACGCTGATTCACCGGGGAAGCGAATTGGGGGCGTCGATCAAGTATTGGGTCCGGCCGGACATGCAGAATCGGATCGACCGCAAGCAGATTCAAGCCTATTTCGACACGACGGTGGAGCAGATCCTGCCGGACCGGGTTCTCGTCCGGAGGAATTCACACACGTTCGAGATCGAAGCGCAGCAGGTCTTCGCGCTGACCGGCTACCGTCCCTCCACGGAGTTCTTCAAACAACTGGGGGTCCGATTCGACACCGAGATCCTGGAACCCGAGTACGATCCCGACACCTACGAAACGAACGTGCCCGGTGTCTTTCTGGCGGGGTCGATAGTGGCGGGAACGAAGAACCGCGAGATATTCATCGAGAACGGGCGCGTCGTCATGAAGACGATAGCGGAACGCCTCGGCAAGACATAGCTAGCCTGACGAAGCTGTTCGGGCTTACGAAGAACGTCTGAAGACGATTCACAAGAACTGACGAAGCTTTCTTGTCTTTCGAACTTTTCTGCTCAGCAACCACCCGGGGACAGGGCTAGCCCTGTCCCCCTCACATTCGCTCTCTCACGGAACACCTGGCGGGCCATACAAAACTCCGCGTCGGGCCGTCGTTTACAAACCAAAAGGCGGCCGGTTGGCCGCCTTTTCTTCCCGTGCTGGGGTTTCGAGTCAGGCTAGTCGCCCGCGACTCCTTCGTAGGCCTCGACGGCTTCGTCGTACTTATCGTGGAGCTGGATGCCGAAGTATTCTTCGACTTGGGACGTCGGATACATGGCGATAGCATCCCAAGCCATTCGCTCGCACACGTTCACACATATCTTGCATCCGATGCACTCGTCGAAGCGGACCTGCACGGGCTCGATGATGACACGCACGTTATCGGAGACGTCGCGCGGAACATGCTCGATGCAGTCCACCGGGCAGAACGGGATACAGGCTTCACAGCCGGTGCAGTTGTCGGGGTTGACCACTGCAAGGATCTTGGGCTTCTTTTTCTTCCGGGTGATCTTCCCCGGAGCTTCCGGGATGATTGCAGTCGGATTCGCTTTCTTCTTATTGACGGCCATCTATCAAGTCCTTCAATCGATTAAGCCCCATTGTATCTCGAAAACCGACGATGCGCTCGACCGCTTCCCCGATTTGACTATTCGGTGTGGACGCCCCTGACGTCAACCCGATCGTCTGAGGTCCATCGGCAAGCCAGTGGCGAGTCGTTGTCTCCTCCATCCGCCCCGTCACCTTGTGCTGAATCTCCTCGACGTCGAGTATCGACCGGGCGTCCTCGATGTGGAAGACCCGCGTAAACTCCGATGCGATCCGAGCCAGATTGTTGGTGTTTGAACTGTTGTAGCCGCCGATGACGATCATCAGGTCGATCGGTTCTCTGCGGAGCGCCTTCATCGCGTCCTGCCGATCCTGAGTCGCGCTACAGATCGTGTCGAAGGAAACGTAACGCTGATCCAGCCCCTCCTTCCCATGTTTACGGATCAGCGCAAGGCGCAACATCTCTGCGATCTCGAGCGATTCGGAACTCAGCATAGTCGTCTGATTGGCCAACCCGACACGCTTCAGGTGATGGTCCGGATCGAACCCGTCGGATGCAGCCTTCCGAAACTTGTCAAGGAATGCCTTCCGACTGCCGCCTCGCTCGATGTAGTCGCAAACGTCGGCGGCCTCGTCCTTGTTTCGCACGATCAGGTAATGGGCACCGGGATGCAGGGAGGTCCTGGAAAACGTCGCACGCGTCTCTTCGTGCTCGAACTTCCCATGGATGATCGACGTGATCCCGTCGGCCGCGTAACGCTCGACGTTCTTCCAGACGTTGAGAACTGAACCGCAGGTGGTGTCGACGACGACACAGCCCTTTTCGGCCAGCACATCCAACTCGCTGCCGGGGACTCCGAAGGCGGGCACGATGACGACGTCTTCCGCAGTTACAGGACTGTACTTGTCCGGATCAGTCAGGAACTCGATTCCGGACTCTTTCAGTTCGTTGTTTACGAAAGGATTGTGGATGATCTCGCCGGTCAGAAAGATGCGGCGGTTGGGAAACTTGGCAACCGTCTCGTAGGCGTATTCGACGGCCCGCTCGACGCCGTAACAGAACCCGAATTCGTTCGCCAGCCGGAACGTGAGGTCACCGACCTCGAGCCGGAAACCCTGCGCTCTCATCAGGTCGACGATCTGGCTGCGGTAGTTTTCCTGGAGTTGAGGACGGACCTGAGAACGTAGTCCAAACCCCTTTTGGAAGTACGTCTGGCCCATAAGTCAACGATTGTAACACACCACTGATTGTGCTAATTTCGGGCTTCTCCTGCCTTTGAGGAGCCCCGTTTTTAAGGTTCGAGGGACCCCAGTTTGGCGAAGAAACACGCTGCGATCACATCCGTCTCACACTTTCTGCCCGAAGGCCGACTCACCAATCAGGACCTGGAAAAGATGGTCGACACGACCGACCAGTGGATCCTGGATCGGACCGGTATCAGCGAACGACGAATCGTCGCAAAAGGACAGGCAACCAGCGACCTGGCCGCGGGAGCCGCTCGCCAGATTCTCATGGACCGGGGGATTGGGCCCGAAGAAATCGATCTGATCATCGTGGCGACTGTGACGCCGGACATGTTCTTTCCGTCTACAGCCTGCGTCATGCAGGAAAAGATCGGCGCCACAAACGCCTGGGGTTTCGATCTGCTCGGGGCTTGTTCCGGGTTTCTCTATGCGCTGACCACCGGCGCGCAGTTCATCGCGAACGGAAGCCACGAGAAGGTGCTGATCGTGGGCGCCGACGTCATGAGTTCGATCATCGACTTCGAGGACCGGGCAACCTGTGTGCTCTTCGGCGACGGGGCGGGTGCGGTACTGCTGGAACCGTCCGATAGCCCCAACGGCGTGCTCGACTGGATTCTCCGCAGCGACGGCGGCGGCGGACAGTTTCTCTACATGCCCGGCGGGGGGAGCCTGAATCCGTCGACCACCGAAACGGTCGGTAAGAAAATGCACTATGTCCACCAGAACGGCCGTAACGTGTTCAAGTATGCGGTAAAGGGCATGGTCGAAGTCTCACAGGCAATCCTCGAACGGAACAACCTGAAGATGGAAGACCTGAAGCTGTATGTCCCGCACCAGGCCAACCTCCGAATCATCAAGGCCGCCGCGGACAAACTTCAACTGGACGAATCGCAGGTGGCGATCAACATCGACCGCTATGCGAACACGACGGCCGGAACCATACCGATCTGTCTGTCCGAAGCCGTTGACGACGGCCTGGTCCTGGACGGCGACATACTCTTGCTGGCGAGCTTCGGCGCAGGATTTACCTGGGGCAGTTTGCTCCTCCGCTGGGGGGCTTGATAGGCGATCAGCCGTCGGCGATCAGCTGTCAGCTCAATACGATGGAACTATCGTTCGTTTCCGAAGGAGCTGACGGTGAGCGCCGAGGGCGCGCCTGATCCCCTCCTTCAGAGAGCACGATCCTCAAGCATGAGGATCAAGCGCCTAAAGTTATTTCAAAGAAAAACCGAAATAATACTGAATGACGTATTTTTGACAGCCCTGTCAAATCTATTGTTATGTAAGGCGGCATTAGAAAACGCAGCCGAGCTTTGATCTAAAAAGAGATACTTTTCCGATACCGTCCCTGGCTGAGAAAAGCAATCATAGATCGCAAAGCTTGGCACCAAAGCCCTCGCACAGCGAGGGCTTTTTATTTGTCCGAGTATCGAACTCCAGGACAAGATACCCGCTCTTTCCCTTCAACTCCGTCAACTCACGGCCTGCTGCTACCGCTATACAGCCAATTCCTCTGTCAACATATTGTCACTCGGGAGGCACGCGACGGGTGCGGATGAAACCTGCAAATCGAATGGAATCTATACCTTGGACTCTGACAGCCAGGATCCGAACTGCCAGACATCCTTCAACACCGCCGACAATGGAGGTCGATGGTGGCCATAGGCAGTCTGGAAACGCCATGCCAGGTACTTTCGCGTTGGAACGGGCAGGAACGGGAAACGTCGGTACCAATCGCCAGGTACGATCCGGAAGTAGAAGCCAACGAGCGCTCGGGCGATCGTCAAATGCCGCACAAGGCGCATGCTATCATAAACTCATGAAAATATTCGGCATCCTGCTGTCGATGTTCATCGTGATCCCGCTGGTGGAGTTCGCACTTCTAATCGAAATCGGATCTCGTTTGGGGACCGTGCGGACGCTGATGCTCATCTTCGGGACCGGCGTCGTGGGCGCTTACCTCGCTCGACTCGAGGGACTGCGGATTCTTTACCGCATCCAACGGGAATTCCAACGGGGATCAATGCCGAGCGAGCAGCTTTTTGACGGTATTCTCGTCCTGCTCGCCGGAGTCGTTCTGATCACTCCCGGACTGCTGACCGACATCGGCGGCTTGATCCTGCTGATTCCCGTGACCCGATACCCGATCAAGGCCTTCATCAAGCGTCGCGCGCAGTCCTGGCTCTCCGGCAGCCACGTTCGTATCTCCATGTAGTTGAGCCACTCGCCGGCGCCAGTTTGACGATTCCCACCCGGTTCCTATAACATCCAGCCGTTTCGTCCCCACTTCAATAACACAGATGAGGAGCAACCCATGGCTTCCAAACGACCGTTTCTCCTGACCGAGCTCGGCGCCGCATTTGCGGTCCTCTCGCTGGTAGCTCTCTGTTTGCCGCTGCTGGGGCAGACATCTCCGTTCACGGTCTCTCACGTCAAGGAAGCATCGATCGCCGATGTCCACGCCGCAATGACCGCGGGTGAACTGACGGCCCAGGATCTGGTGCAGATGTACCTGGATCGAATCGAGGCGTACGACAAGCAGGGGCCGGCCATCAACGCGATCATCATGATCAACCCGAGGGCCATGGACCGCGCCGCAGAATTGGACGCGAAGTTCGCCGAGTCAGGCTTCGTGGGTCCGTTGCACGGGATTCCCGTCATCATCAAGGACAACTACGACACCCACGACATGCCCACGACGAACGGAACGCTCGCACTCAAGGATTCCATACCTCCCGATGACGCCTACCAGGTCCGAAAACTGCGAGAGGCCGGAGCGATCATCCTGGCCAAATCCAACATGGCGGAGTTCGCGATGAGCGGTGGTTTCTCGGTCAGCTCCATCCTGGCCGGGTACACGCGGAACCCCTACGACACGAGTCGGGCGACGGCCGGCTCCAGTGGCGGCACTGCCGCAGCGATTGCTGCGAATTTCGCGACCGTCGGCCTGGGCACCGACACCGGTAGTTCGATCCGAGGTCCCGCCTCGCATCAGAGTCTGGTCGGGTTCCGATCGACGGTAGGGCTCACGAGCCGCGACGGCATCATCCCACTCAATGCCGCACGCGATGTGGGAGGGCCGATCGCTCGCAGCGTTACCGACGCGGTGGTCGTTTTCGAACTGATCGCGGGGCACGATCCGGCGGATCCGATAACGGCCGCAAGCGAGGGAAAGGTGCCCGACAACTACAGCCAGTTTCTCGTCGAGGACGGTCTGAAGGGAGCTCGCCTCGGGGCTTTCCGGCAGCTATTCCCGGAAGACGACACGGACCCCGAGGTCTTGCGGCTCATGGACCAGGCCCTGGAAGACATGAAAGCCGCGGGCGCCATCATCATCGACCCGGTCCGGATACCGGACCTCGAAGAGATGCGAGAGTCGTTCAAGGAGGGAACCAGCCGAATGAAGTACGACTTCGAACGGTATCTCGCCACGCTGGGACCCGACGCGCCCTTCAAGACCCTGGACGAGATCGTCGAAACGGGCGACTTCCACCCCTTCTTGAGAAGGAATCTGAACCGCGCCCTGGAACGGGCCAAGGAGAATCCCGGTCCCCCCGAAGAGAATCCGGACTACCAGCACAACATGGAGGTCGAAAAGCAGCTTCGGGAAGCCGTTCTCAAAGCGATGGAGGACAACTCGGTCGAAGCGCTGATCTACCCGACGTTCCGGTATCCCCCGCGACTCATCGGTGACGAAAACACGACGCCGCTGGGCGCGAACAGCAATCCACTCTCGCCTCCGACGGGCTTCCCCGCCTTCTCCGTCCCGATGGGCTTCACCGTCAACGGCCTGCCGGTGGGCTTGCAGTTGCTGGGGCGCGCCTTCGACGAAGGGACCCTGATTCGGCTGTCCTACGCCTACGAACAGGCCACGAAACATCGCCGCGCTCCCCGGAGCACGCCGCCTCTCTGGTAGCCGATGAGAAAACCTCGGCCGGACGTGTGAAGTTCAAGAGCTGTCACACGTCCGGCCGGCGGTCCCGTCATACGCCGCCACCTTCAGATCAGCCCCGAAATCCAGCAGGCGGACCGACCAAGAGTCGGTTGATCGACTCACTTCAGCTTTGACTGTTGGAATCGGTATCATTTTCGTCATGGCGCTTTGCGTGCGTCTCGACATGGAACGAGGAGCGGATTCTGTGAGCACTACCCCGTACTTCTCACCCGACTACAACACGGCACGCGATCGGTTTCGCAAGGCGGTCGAGCGGGAGGGAGGACGGCTCGATGCGCTCGAACTAGATGCCGAAGGACCAGAGGGAACGGATCTGACGATCGACATTGCCTGGTTCGGGTCGGTGAACCCCAAACGCGCCCTCGTCCACTCGTCCGGACTGCACGGGGTGGAGGGATTCGCGGGCTCCGCCATCCAACTGCGGCTCCTCGACCAAATGCCCGCCATTGCTGAAGGTGACGCGATCGCTATAGTCCACATTCTGAATCCCTACGGTATGGCCTGGCTCCGCCGCTTCAACGAGAACAGCGTGGACCTGAACCGTAATTTTCTAGGCGAAGACGAGCGCTACAGCGGGACGCCTGAGGCATACCCCGGGCTGAACTCGTTCCTGAATCCGGCCAGCCCGCCTTCGCTGGACCTGTTTTCGCTTCGCGTCGCATGGCTCATCGCACGGCACGGCCTGGCCGCGATGAAAGAAGCAATCGTCAGCGGCCAATACGAGTACCCGAAGGGACTTTTCTTCGGCGGAAAGCGGCTGGAACAGGGGGCGCAATTGTACCTCGAATGGGTGCGAAAGCATCTGTCGACGACGGAGCGTGTCCTTGCGGTGGATATTCACACGGGTCTCGGAAAATCCGGCGAAGACACCCTGCTCGTAGACCGCAACGTGCACGCACGGGCACGTCGTCTGTTCGGCAGACGGGTCGCTCCCCTCGATGCGGATCGCAGCGTCGCCTACGAGACCCGCGGTGGTCTCGACATGAGGGTTACTGATCTGCTACCCAATGTCGACTTCGTCGGCCAGGAATTCGGGACATACGGCCCGATTCATGTCCTCCACGCTCTTCGTGAGGAAAACCGCTGGCACCACTACGGCGGGGGCGGCATCGATCATCCGGTCAAGATAGGGTTGAAGGAAGCCTTCTGCCGGGACCAGGAGTCCTGGAGGCAGAAAGTGCTGACCCGTGGATGTGAGATGTTTGAGCAGGCAGTCGGTGTGGTGTTCGGATCCTAGTGGCCTGGAACAATGCTATCGGTACCATCGCCGATGGGTCTTGCGGGCGAGGTGGAGGAGGGAGACGGAAAGCGATGCTCTTTCATCGGTGACGGCTTCCGACAAAGAGATCGCCCACAACCCCCATCGGCCCGAAGGGTTCGGCCCAACGGCGCCGTCTTCGGTGTCGTAACGCCCTCGCAATGAAACAGCATTGGCTCGAGCGTCACTCCTAGAATCCGACGCCGTTCCGCCGAACGCTGGTACCGATAGCACTGTTACAGGTCACTAATCGATGCGGCGTCAGCCAGCGGTATCACAACGGTTAATCTGCTAAACTGGAGCTCGCCCTTTCCTTATCCCCCAGGACACAATCCATGCTCTTCAAGACCCGTACCGGTGCGGTCTACGGTATCGAGGCTCGTCCCGTCGAGGTAGAAGTCAATATCTCCCCAGGCGGAAACGGCGACTTCAAAATCGTCGGTCTCCCGGATTCCGCCATTCGAGAGTCCCGCCCGCGGATCCGGGCGGCGGTCCGCAATTCCGGATTCGAGTTCCCTGTTCAATACATCACGATAAACCTGGCTCCCGCAAACCTCAGGAAGGAAGGTTCGGCGTTCGACCTCTCGATGGCCGTCGGCATACTGGGCGGCACGAGGCTGATTCACAATGACGTGTCCAACTGCTTGTTCATCGGCGAGCTCTCATTGGACGGACGACTGCGCCCCGTCCGGGGCGCGCTGTCGATGGCGATGCTCGCTCGAGACTCCGCTATCGAGCGGCTGATCCTGCCGGAAGCCAACGCGAAGGAAGCCGCCGTGGTCGAAGGTGTTTCCGTCTACCCGGTGAGGACACTCGCCGAGGTCGTCGATCTCGTAAATGGGAACGGCCCCACCAAGCCCTTCCGAGTCTCGGTCACCGACCACTGCGACCCCTCGCATTCGATCGAGGTCGCCGGCGCCGGCGGACACAACATCCTGATGATGGGTCCCCCCGGTTCCGGCAAGACGATGCTCGCCAGACGAATCCCGTCGGTGATCCCCCCAATGACGTTTGAAGAGAGCCTGGAAACGACGCGGATCCATTCCAATGCCAGTCTGCTTCCCAACGGCAACGGCCTGGTGGAGGAACGGCCGTTCCGGGCGCCGCATCACAGTGTTTCGGCCGCCGGCCTGATCGGAGGTGGATCGATTCCCCGCCCCGGCGAGGTCAGCCTGGCCCATAGCGGCGTCTTGTTTCTGGACGAGCTGCCGGAGTTCCCGCGGCACGTCCTCGAAGTGTTGCGCCAGCCCCTCGAAGACCAGAGCATCACGATCGCACGCACCCAGATGACGCTCTCGTTTCCCTCGTCTTTCGTCCTTGTCGCTGCGATGAACCCCTGTCCGTGCGGCTACGCGGGCGACCCGCAGCGCGAGTGTCTGTGCACCCCTGCCCAGATCCAGCGGTACATGTCCAGGATCTCCGGTCCGTTGCTGGACCGAATCGACATCCAGGTTGCGGTACCCCGCGTTCAGTATCGTGAACTGAGGGAGGAGACGCCGGTCGAAAGTTCGGCTTCCATTCGAGAGCGAATCGTTCGTGTTCGTGAACGTCAGCGATCCCGACTTGGTAACGACGGCGTACTGGTCAACGCGCGGATGTCCCCCCGCCAGGTGGAGCGACATTGCCGACTGGAACCGGAATGCAGCCGGCTTCTCGAGAGAGCGGTAAATCGATTGGGCCTGTCAGCGAGAGGATGGAATAGGGTGCTCAAAGTGTCGCGCACGATCGCCGACCTCGAAGGAATCGAAACGATCCAGACCAGACATGTTGCCGAGGCGATCCAGTACCGGAGTCTCGATCGCGATCAGAGATAACGTTGAACCGTCATCAAGGCCACCTGCCACCGCGTCGTGGGCGTCCATTCCCGGCATTGTGCAAGCGGCTGTTTTCTACCGAATCAGGGAAAGCGTCACCTCTGCTCAACCCGCAGGACTGGTAACCGCCGACCGACGACGACAGTCTTCTATTAAGTGGGCCGCGCCACGGTGTTCGTTATTGGGACGCCTGGTCGTGGATGCGGACAACCCACCGGTTGATCGGTCGCCCTCGTACGCTACAACCGACTGAATGTAAACGTGTTGACGGGTGTTCAACTTTGGACGACGACGTGCCTTTGAAGGGTGACTGGGAATCGACGTGCGAATAGACGAATCAGGATCGGCCTTCATGCTATCGAAACAGAAATAGTCAGGCCCGGGCCGCAGGCCAAGGCACGCGATCGCCCGACGCGAGTCTTGCTCGCGGATGACCAGGCCGACGTGCTCACCGCCCTGCGACTGATGTTGAAAGCCGAGGGTTTCGAAGCGGAGGCGATCTCGGCGCCAGAGGAAATACTTCTGGCGGTGGAGAACGGAGACTTCGACTTGATCCTGATGGACATGAACTACACGCGAGACACCACGTCCGGCCTGGAAGGGCTGGAACTGCTGGCGCGGTTACAGACCCTCCCGCAGACGCCGCCGGTGGTCGTGATGACGGCATGGGGCAGCATCGATCTGGCAGTCGAGGCGATGCGCCGCGGCGCCAGAGATTTTGTCCTCAAGCCCTGGGACAACCAGCGCCTTCTCGCCACGGTCCGGGAACATGCCCGGGGCGTAGAGCCGATTTCCAAGGACGCACGCGATCGGCAGCAGGGCGCCCGACTGGAGCGGGATCTCAAGATTGCCCGGAAGGTCCAGGGCCAATTGTTCCCCCGCAACGCACCGCCGCTGGACACTCTCGACTACAGCGCCGAATGCCGCCAGGCTGGAGCTGTCGGAGGCGACTACTACGACTTCCTGGATCTGGGGGAAGGACGGATGGCCCTGGTCCTGGCCGATGTGTCGGGCAAGGGCGTTGCCGGAGCATTGCTGATGGCCAACCTGCAGGCAACCCTGCGGAGCCAGTCGTCCAGGGGGCTCGAGGATCTCGGCGGGCTGTCGACGAAGTCAACCGCCTCTTTTACGACACGACCGCGCCCGAGCATTACGCCACGCTGGTCGTGGCGGCCTACAACGACCGCACGCGCTCGGTTCGCTACGTCAACTGCGGTCACAATCCGCCCATGATTCTCCGCCGGAACGGTCAACTGGATCGCCTGCCCCCGACAACCACGGTTCTTGGTCTGTTTCCGGACTTGGATGGTGACGTCGGCGAGATCACCCTCGATTCGGGAGACACCATGATCGCGTTTTCCGACGGCGTCACCGACGCGGAAAACGAGAGCGGTCAGCCCTTCGGCGAGGCGCGTTTGCTCGAACTGCTCGAAGAACACGCGCGGGAAGACATCTCTGTTCTGCCATCCCGAATCGCCGATGCGATTGAGGCCTCCGAGTTCCGCCAGGACGACGACTTGACGGTCGTCGCAGCGCGGGGCCGTTAGCGGTCTCCAAAGAGTTCCCTTTCAATCGAATTGCCATCTCGCCCAGCACCCTTTTCCCATGGGAATTCAGGTTCTTGAATGGCTGCCGAAAATTCCTCCAAATCTATTGCAAATTGGTCATCGGACGAATCCACATTGGAAGTTGGAGATCGGAGGTTGCTCAATTTCCTATTGGTCGGATCTGAAATGAAGCAATTTCCAATGAGCAACCTGCAATGCGGACTATTCAATATCGCGATTTGCAAATTGGGCCCAGCAGGTTTCAAAGAAAGCCGTTTTTGTTTGTTCAGCGAGCCTGCGGAGCGGTAGAGTCGTGCCCATGCGCCGCTCCCGAACCCGGATCTGGTCGAGTGTATTCCTGACCGTTCTGTTAACTGCCCCCTGGGCCGCTGCCTTCGGACAAAGTGTCCGGTTCCAGGGGGAGCAGATCGAGCGTTTCCTGGCTGGAGCACTGATCACGGATATGGAGAGCTCCCTTCAAGGCGTGACCCGGCCACGTAAGGCGACATTGGAGCTCGACGGGACGACCCACAACGCAGTCTTCAAGAACATCGACGTCTTCAGGCCGGGCGTGACGACTCTGGGGGGAGGGACGGTCGAGATCGACTTTCAGGACAGCTGGAAAACGGAAGTCGCCGCATATGAACTCGACAAGCTGATCGGGCTGGGCATGGTGCCGGCGACCGTTTCGAGGGTTTACTCTCGACAGCGCGGATCCATGCAATGGTGGGTCGACAGCATAATGACCGAGTACGATCGAGTGAGCCAGGGCGTGCCGGTTCCGAACGGCGAAGCCTGGAACCGGCAACTCTACAAAGTTCGGCTCTTCGACAACCTGATCTACAACGTCGACCGGCACCTGGGCAACGTGCTGATCACAGAAGACTGGCGGGTCTGCCTGATCGATCACTCCAGGACGTTTCGCCGGCGGACCGAGTTGCGTGCGCCGGACGATCTCAAGCGGTTCTCGAGATCGTTGCTTAGGGCGATCGAGCTCCTGGACGAAGACATATTGAGGGAAACGCTCGGCGCCTACCTCACCGGCACACAGATCCGGGCGATGCTCGAAAGGCGCGACAAGATACTCGCTCTGGCAAAGGAGAGGGTGCAGGAACAGGGGCAGGAGAGAACACTTTATCCGTAGGCCGTTGTCCGTAGGCCGTTGTCGTGGTCAGTGGTCAGCCTAAAGAAGTGCACCTCTTGCTTGCTACTCGTTAGTCGTCACTTGTCACTCGTCACTTGTCCCTCGCCACTGACCACTTCTTCGATCTTGTCAGCCGCCACTCTAGCTCTTTCTCCACAAACTCGCTTCCCACCGGTCCAGGGGGGTAAACAGTACGTTTCAGGTGGCCTCGGCGGCCTGGCGGTTCAGCGCGGACCCCATCACGTGGGGTATCGAACGCATCTCTCACCCCGGGGTGGCAAACGCCGCGGCCACGATGAAGGAAACACCGAGGTGGCCCAGAATGTAGACCATCAGCGATAGAACGAGCGCCCCGAAAGGCGGTCCCCACCAATCCCAGTAGGCGATCAGATCGAATCCCACCGCCAGGAGGGCGAGAACCAGAAGAATGATCTGGCCGCGCTGGGCCGATTCCAGTCCGAAACCCCTCCGGAAGACCGCTCCGAAGAAGAAGAAGGAAAGGACCATGCCGACCAGAAGGCTGACGGGCAGTTCCGAACCTTTCCGTAATGCGAAGAATCCTTCCCAATTCCCGAGCGTGTTCAGGAGCAGGCTCAGCACGGCCAGGCCCATCGCGAGCCGGACTCCGCGCCCGATCGGTCCGGGCCGCGGCAGCGTCCCCGCCTCGACGGTTTCGGTGACGGCCATCACTGTCTCGCCAGGTCGGTTTGTGTGCCCGAGGTCCTCTTCTCTCCGTCATCGGCGCCGGGCAATACACACCAGAACCCAGGCCGACCTCGCGCGATGCCGATCCCCCAAATGATAAGAAGCAATGGCCAGATGTAATCCCAGGCTTCGTAGGGCAACATCCCCAGATTACTCAACAGGAACACGACGCCGATGAACGCGATCAAGTAGCCGCACCACATTTAAAACCTCCTCGAGAGCCGTTCGTGACCCTCGAGAACATCATAGATGGACTATTCGGGTGCGGGCAAAGCGCGTCGAGTGAGCGGTCGGGAAAACGATCCGAATGGAGAAAATCCGGCCCTCAACGGATCGGTGATTGGTGTCAGTCAGGCCCCTTCCAGCTTCTGCAGCAGTTCCTTGAGTCGTCGCCGACTCACTTCAAGCTTTGTGCCGTCCTTCAGGGTGACCTGCCCGTAGCCGCCGACGAGCGGCACGACCTCGTGCACGGCATCCAGATTCACGATGGCCGAACGAGAGATTCTGAAAAAACTGGACGGGTCCAGCCGCCGTTCCAGGTCGAGGAGAGTCGGCTGCATCCAGAACTCGTCCTTGGAGGTACACAGTTTCGTGAGACCTTCGTCGGAGCTGAAGTAAAAGACGTCGACGGCGGCAACCACTCGATACTTTGTGGCCCGCCTGGCCAGGAACCGCACGGCTCGCCCGGCCGGTTCGCGCGTCAGGTCTTCGACAATACGATCCGCTTCCTCCGGTGCAGCATCGCGGACCCGCTCGACGGCGCGTACGAGACGCGCCTTCGTCACGGGCTTGAGCAGGTAGTCGACAGCATGAAGATCAAACGCATCGATCGCGTACTGGTCGTAGGCCGTACAGAAGATGATCTTGGGCGCGGGCGAGGTCAGGGAGGCGGCAACCTCCAGGCCGCTCGAAACCGGCATCTGGATGTCGAGCAGGACGAGATCCGGCGTCAATTCATAGATCTTTTCCAGGGCCTCCTGCCCGTCTTCGGCCTCTCCGACGATGTCGATTCCTTCGATCGATTCCAGGAGCTGGCGCAGGCGTGCGCGGGCCGGTTGCTCGTCGTCGACGATGAGCGTGCGTGTGGCTGTCTTTGTTGACGACACGTCAGGCTGTCCGAACCACCCGCTTGACGGGCATCTCAACCGAAACCACTGTCAGACCGGTGGTGGTATCGGAACGTGCGCGAAGCAGGGCGGTGTCACCAAAGTACCCACTGAGTCGTTTCCGGATGTTGAGGAGACCATAGCCGGGGGCTGAGGACTCATCTCGTTCGGAGGGTATTTCGAAACCGGGACCATTGTCCCGAACATCGATCTGCAAACGGTCTTCCCTGAGACGCGCAGCGACCTCGATCCTGCCCGGGCCCCGGACGGCCGCAACCCCGTGTTTGATAGCGTTCTCGACGAGCGTCTGGACGATCATCGTCGGCACCCGCGCATCCCGCACGTCGTCATCCATCTCGATCGTGAACTCGAGCCGCGGTCCGAACCGGGCCTGCTCCACTTCCAGGTAGGCTCGAAGAAACTCCATCTCGTCTTCGAGCCGGGCCCATTCCTTGTCGGAACGGCTCAAGGTGTACCTGAAGATATCGGCGAGTCCTTCGACCGTCTCTTCAGCGCGAGCGGGATCTTTGGGAATCAACCCGGCAATCGCGTTCAGCGCGTTGAACAGGAAGTGGGGATTGATCTGGGCGCGCAGCGCCTTCAACTCGGAGCGACTGGCCTGGAGGCTCAGCTCCCGCCCGCGTCGATCTTGCTCCTGTCTGGCTTCCTGCAGGTGGACATTGTCCAGCATGGACGAAAAGACGTTGGCAAGCGAACCGAGCAGCGTCATGTCCCGCTCGAAGTACGGAATGTCGTTTCGACGCGATCCCATTCGAATCCGGCCGGCGATGCCGCCCTCCGACTCGAAGGAAACTTCTTCGACCGCTTCAAAGCTGTCCGCGGAGCGGGATTCCATCTCGACCCGGGCAGGCGCCTCGAAGACGACACCAAGCCTCTGCTGGGCCCGTTCAATGAGATCCCTCTCCGTCGTCGCTTCCTGCAGCCCTGCCAGAAAGAACTGAACGGCCTCCACGGGCTGATATCGCCGCCCCAGCCAGGCATGGTCGAGCCATTCGCCCAGCCGTTTGTGGATCCATGGCGCCGCCAGAGCCACCGGCAGGAGCGTGAGCGCATACACCCAGACCGCGGCCCAACCCAGTTGGAGCCTTTCCACGCTCGGGAACACAAGGGCGAAATAAGAGACCAGCAGCCCGAGCACGATGAAGAGAAAGCCGCCGCGTTTGACGAAGACATCGAAGAACCCGAACCGCGAATGGTAGTACTGGCTGGCAAACAGAAAGTAGAGAGGGCAGGAACGGAGGAACACGTCCCCCTGAGAACCAAAGACATTCCAGCCGAGCACCTCGGCGACGATCAGGAGAAAGATCACCGACATCAAACCTGTAAACCACTTTCGGCTCATGCCCTCCCGACCACCCTCTCGACCTCTGCGCGAACGACGGCTGAGATAGATCAGGAACCCGATCGCGATCATGAACTGCAGGTTCAGGATGAGTATGAGCGGCTGCATCAGCCCGCCGAGCGGGGCGCCGAAGAGCTGGAGCGAAATACCGAAGGCGAGGACGATCGCAACCAGGCTGACGACGTACACCGCACTGATGCCGTGTTTCCAGAAACCGGCGACCGTGGCTTCGTTTCCGACGTAGAGGTTGTGCATCATCGTCGGTGGGAAGAGAAAAGCGACGATCAGCAGCATCAGGTCGACCACCGGCGCGGGGCGTCCCCCCTGCTCGGCGAGGATCTCCAGAAAATTCAGACCGAACCACGCGGCACAGACCAGCAGGAAGACTCCGCCGACAAGATGTTCTGAACCGGAACAATAGGAGTGCGTATGTCGTTTCTGATGACGTTCGCTCAGCCAGAAGACAAAGAACGACAGGAAAGCCAGCGCACCGAATGTGTAGAGCAAGGTCCCGACCAGCAAGTGGCACCTCTCGATGGGGAAAGTCTAGCCCAGCCGCGGGGTAGCGACCCTCCGAGTTTCGGGCGAGCGGCGCAATCGAGGGTTTGAGCGGCGGGATCGAACGGCCGAGCGGGGGATGTCCGTCAGGACACCCCACCAGGGTTCCTCACGCCCGGATTTCCGAAGCAAGGATATCGATCGCCTTGTCCAGTTGACGCGGCATGATGTAGTAGGGACACGAAAAACGGATCGAAGCCTGCTCTCCGTCTCTGCCGTCGGAAATATTGAACCAGACTCGGTGCTCCTTCCATATTGCCTCGCCGCGAGCTCTGAGCTTCTCGATCGGTATCCGCACCTTGACCATCGCGGCCGCCAGGTCCGGCGGTGGACCGCTCATGAATGAAACGTCACCCACTTCGTGGATCTTTCGACGGACGTAATTGGCCAGGTATTGATGCCTCTGGTGGATCGTTTCCGGACCGAGCTGTTCGGCAAACTCGATCGCGGTTTCAAGACCGGCCAGGACGGTCGTGTTCGAGGTTCCGATCGTGCTCAATCGTTCGACGCCGAGTTCGGGCCTGTCCCAATTGCTGGAGACGGTGTGTCCCCAGAGTCGGTCGGCCATTCCCTGGCGGCAATACAGAAACCCGGTACCTTTGGGAGCGAACAACCATTTGTGCGGGCTGCTGGCGTAGAAATCACAGCCGAGTGAGTGCATGTCCAGCGGCAACTGTCCCATGGCATGGGCGCCATCGATCACACTGATGATGCCGCGGTCGCGGGCCAGGCGGGATATCTCACGAACCGGCAGCATCCCCCCCGTCGACGTCGTGATGTGGCTGATGCTGATCACTTTCGTGCGGGGGGTGATCGCGTCCTCGACGGCCTGCAGGATCTCGGCGGGACTCTCAGGAGGTACAGGTATCTTGAAATAGCGCACCGCGATACCGTAGCGCTTCTCGCGCTGCAGCCACGGACTGCGCCCCCCGGGATGTTCCTGGTCGCTGAGGAGCACTTCGTCTCCGGCTTCGAGTTCCAAACCAGTCCCGACCGTGTTCATCCCCTCCGTGGCGTTCCGCGTCAGAGCGATTTCGTCGGGATCCGCACCCACGAACGCTGCAATCTTGGTGCGCGTATTCAGCGTCGTGTTGGCATACCCCCACCACGGGTAGGTATTGAATTCGCGATCCTCGAAGCTCTCCGTGTCGTGCAGATGGCGAATCATACGATCGACGACCGGACGCGGCGATATTCCCAGGCTTCCGTTGTTGAGGTAGATCACGTCTTCGGGGTGTGAGAACTGCCCTCGCACGACCTCCCAGAATCGCTCGTCCTGCGGCAGCGCACCGGGACGAGGCGTCGCTCCGAGCGGCTCTCCCAGTGCGCCGAGCGCTGTCGTCGCTGGGAGCGCAGTCGTCGCTCCCACCAGAGACAAAAAGTGTCGACGGTCCATATTCCACCTCCGTTTTTTTTGGGAAAGCGCTGGGCGCTAGTGACCTGTTACAGGCCACTCGTTTGCGAGCGATTCTACCACCGAATCGATGCCGACTCTCCGCGCGGACAGGTCGAACGGAATCGACAAAATGGTACTGTTCCCCGGGTAAACTTCGCCCCTGTTGACATCCCACCATCTATCGCTTGACACCCTACCCCGCCCTCCCTACCATGCAGGCAACCGTATCTCAGTGACAGAAAAGGATGTACGGGTCGATGTCGGCTCGCAAGGAGATCCCCTCCATGAATAGTACGAACTGCCGCATGAGAACCCTACTGGCGCTTCTGGCGTTGGGCCCGATCGCCTCCTGGACCAGCGCCCAGGAGGGCGTGAAGTTCCAGGGGCCGGAGATCGAGCAGTTCATGGCCGAAGCCTCGATCACGGGGATGGTCGACATCGGAGAGGGCGTCACGCGACCGCAGAAGGCGACGCTGGAACTTGACGGGGAAACGCAACACGGCGTTTTCAAAACCGTCGACATCTTCCGCGAAGGTATGACGAGGGTCGGCGACACCATGGAGATGAACTTCCAGGATAGCTACAAGACCGAGATCGCGGCTTATGAAATCGATCGCCTGATCGGGCTCGGTATGGTGCCGACAACGCTGGAGAGGTCGTACCGCGGGGATATGGGATCTCTGCAATGGTGGGTCGAGAGCGAAATGTCGGAGGCCGACAGGGCACAGGGCCGCATCCTGCCGCCGGACCGCCAGAGCTGGGGTCGGATGATGTCGAAGGTCCGGCTCTTCGACAGCCTGATCTACAACACGGACCGCCATCAACGGAACATCCGGATCACGAAGGACTGGATCATCGTCCTGATCGATCATTCACGTGCCTTCCGTACCGAAAAGGAGTTGCGAGAGCCTGAGCGGATCACGCTATTCTCCAGGTCGTTGCTGGAGAATATTGCTAGACTGGACGAAGATACGTTGAAGGACCGTGTCGGAAGGCACCTGACGATCTTTCAGATCCGAGCCGTGCTGGCCCGACGTGATCTTCTACTCGAACGAGCCAAAGAACTGGTCGCCGAACGGGGAGAGGAAAGGGTCCTTTTCCCCTGACGGAAGTCAAAGATTGAATGGTTCTTAGATCCCTAACGAAACGCGATCTCGGCCGAACCCCGCTGGCGGTCCTGCTGCTTCTGGCACTGGCGTCGGTCGTCTTTTCCGGTGTCCTTGCCGGCGAACGCATCGTGTCGATGGCCGACATCCACGGCAATTACGCTTCGGCAACCGCGCTTCTGCGAAAGACCGGCCTGATCGACGACGAAGCGCGGTGGGTCGGCGGCAAGACCACGTTTGTCCAGACCGGAGACTATACCGACCGGGGTCCCGAGGTACGACGGGTGATGGACCTCCTGATGGATCTCGAAGAACAGGCGCAGAAGGCTGGTGGGCGAGCTGTCGTCCTGATCGGCAACCACGAGATCATGAATATCATCGGCGAGTTGGTGGACGTCACAGAGGCCGACTACGCCAGCTTCGTCGACTCGCGATCCGAAGACCGACGGCAAGACGCTTATGAAGACTTCCTGAAGTTCGAGAAGCGCCGCGCGGAAAAGCTCGACCTGCCCTCACCAGCGCCCACGCCCGAAACCGAAGCCGCCTGGATGGCGGCGCATCCGCCGGGGTTCGTCGAACACCGCGAAGCATTCTCCTCGAAAGGCCGGTACGGGAAATGGTTGCGCGAACTTCCGGTCATTGCGAAAGAAGAAGACGTCATCTTCATGCATGCCGGCATCAACCCGCTTCTGTCCGAGATTTCGATCAAAGACCTCAACGCGCGAGTTCAGGAAGAACTCCGGGCTTTCGACCAGTACAAGCAATACCTGGTCGATCGAGAACTGGCCCTCCCTTTCTTCACGCTGGGGGAACTGATCCGAGCGACGCAGGATGATCTCGAGAAGAGGCGAGCGCGCATCGCACGAGAGACGGCGGCGGAGGAGGAGGACGGGAAGACCTACTCTCCGCCCCGCGACGAGCAAAACCATATGAACGTGCTCGAAACCATCCTCGGGATGGGCAGCTGGCTGATCATCCATGAAGACGGCGTGCTCTGGTACCGGGGGTTTGCGCAGTGGAACGAAGTCGAGGGCGCCGCCGGTATCGAAAAACTTCTCGACGCGTACGACGCCGATCATTTTGTCGTCGGACATACGCCGCAGGTTGGCGGACGCATACAGTCCCGCTTCGACGGCAAAATATTCCTGGCGGATACCGGTATGCTGTCGAGCGTGTACCGCGGCGGCCAAGCCTCGGCGCTGGAATTCCAGGATGGCGCAATTCGGGCGATCTACCTGGATCGGGACCCCGTACAGCTATATCCTTCCGCCCACTAGCGTCCCCGATCATTCATGTCGCACTGGGTTGAACGACTGTTGAACTTGCGCCGTGGCGACCTGGCCCGCGGCATCCTCTTCTTTGCCTATTACTTCCTGATCGTCGCGAGCTACGTGGTCGGCAAGATCGGCCGAGATGCTCTTTTTCTGGACCGGTTCGCGCCGGATCAGCTTCCCTACGTCGACATATCCATCGCCGTGTTGGTGGGCTTCGTCATCGCAGCCTACATCCGTGCCGGCCACCGGGTCGGAATGCACAAACTGTTGACCGGAAGCTTGATCTCCTTCGCAGGCATCGCGGTCTTCTTCTGGTGGGCGTTCATCAGCTTCCGATGGGACTGGCTCTTCCCGGCGCTCTATATCTGGGTCGGTATCTTCGGTGTACTTGCCATCACGCAGGTGTGGACTCTGGCCAACTTCATGTTGACCACACGCGAGGCCAAGCGCCTGTTCGGCCTGGTCGGCAGCGGGGGGATCCTCGGCGGTATTTTCGGGGGCTTCATATCGAACTCCACGGCGCGTAACCTCGGGACTGAGAGCCTGCTGCTGGTCCTGGCGCTGTTCCTCGGCATCTGCGTCGTCCTGGTGCTGCTGATCTGGCGACAACACCAGGCCGAGGTCCCGGAAGACGAGCCTCTGGTGCCGATCGCCGAAGGTCCGCGAAACTTGTTCGAGAGCTTTCGGTTGATGCTGTCCTCGCGGCACCTCACCTCGATCGCCGCTCTGATATGCGTGACGTCGATCGTCACGACCGCGGCCGGGTGGCAGTTCAAGGCCATAGCGAAGGAAACGATTGTCGAAACGGATGCGCTCGCCGCATTCTTCGGTTCGTTTCAGGGGTACGCCGGCGCTCTCTCGCTTGCAGCTCAGCTGTTGCTGACCTCGCGTATTCTCCAACGGTTCGGCGTGGGACTCGCACTGTTCATCCTGCCCGTGACGCTGACGCTGGGTTCAGCAGGTGTCCTCGTTTTTGGCGGCATCTGGGCGGCCACGTTCCTCAAGGGAAGCGACAATGTCCTGCGGTATTCGATCGACACTTCCGCCCTCCAACTGCTCTACCTGCCGGTTCCGTCGTCCGTCAAGATGCAGGTCAAATCGTTGATCGATACCGTCATCTGGAGGTTCGGGGACGGGTTCGCAGGTCTTACTCTGCTGGTGTTCGCGACCTTCCTGAACTTCACGCCGAGTCAGATCAGCTGGGTCAACCTGGTTTTCCTCGGCCTCTGGTTTGTCCTCGCCGACATCGCACGCCGGCAATATGTCGCGACTCTTGGAGAACGGATCCAGGAGCATCGCATCGACGCCGAGAGCGCCGCCGCACCCGTCCTCGACAGATCGACTACGTCGATCATGGCTTCCAAGCTGGATTCGGCAGACACCGAGGAGATCCTCTACGGATTGAGCCTGTTCGAAGTGGGGTACCACCAGACGTCCCATCCATCGATGCGAGGGCTCATCAAACACCCCTCGCCCGAAGTCCGTGCGAAGGCCCTGGCGATCTTGAACGCTGGGGGGGACCGATCGGTGGCTGACGACGTGGAAGAACTGCTGAGGGACGACGACCTCCAGGTCCGTACCGAGGCCTTACTCTACCTCGCCCATCACTCGCACATCGACCCCGTCGCGCGCATTCAGGAGATCGTCGACTTTCCGGAGCACACGGTTCGTTCATCGATCGCCGCGTTTCTGGCTCGCCCGGGAAATGCCCAGAACCTCGAAGTATCTCGGATGATGCTGGACATGATGATCGACGAAGCGGGACCCGACGGAAAACAGGTACGGCTGGAGGCGGCGCGGCTGATCGGGACGATGCCTGAGGATTTCGAAGAACAGCTGGCACGCTCGCTGCGCGACAAAGACCCGGAAATCGCCCGCGAAGCGATCCAGGCAGCCGGCCGACTCGGGAAACGTCGGTTCGTGCCGGACCTGCTCGAGCATTTGTCGGTTCCCGACTGTCGGGAATCGGCCACGGAATCTCTGGCTGGGTTCGGCAATCGGATTCTCGGAACACTCCGGGACTACATGGCCGATGAAGAGATCCCGATAGAGGTCCGGCGCCAGATCCCAATGGTTATGGTCGTCCTCGGCAGCGAAGAGGCCCAGGCTCTGCTGGTCGAAAACCTGTTCCAGGGTAACTCCGAGTTGCGATTCCGGATCATCTCCGCACTCAACAAGTTTCGAAACGGCCACCCCGAGATCAGGCTCGACACTCAGATGGTCGAGACGGTACTGGCGGCAGAGATCCTCGGACACTACCGGTCCTACCAGGGCCTGGGCGCGCTGGCCGGAAAACTCGATCGCGAAGACCCTGCCATGCGGGCGCTCGCGGAGTCGATCGACCAGGAGGTGGAACGAATCTTCCGGCTGCTCGGAATACTGTTCCCCAAACACGACCTCCACGCGGCGCATATCGGGCTTCGTGCCGGTGACTCCGTCGTTCACGACAACGTGCTGGAGTTCCTCGACAACACGCTGCGGCCCGAGTTGAGAGAGCTGTTGGTTCCGTTGGTCGACAGCGGAATTCGGCTCGAGGAACGTGTCCGTCGCGCCGACGCCCTGCTTGGCACCAGGGTGGAAACGTCCGAAGAGGCCGTCTCGATGCTGATCCACAGCGGCGATCCGTGGTTGCGTTCTTGCGCTGCATACGCGATTGGCGCCCTCGGACTCCGATCGATGGAAGCGGAGTTGGAGGCCTGGGAAAATGACCCGGACCCGTTGCTGGTCGAAACGGTGCGGCAGGCCAGGGAAAAGCTGTCTACGGGCGCAGCGGGGGACTAGGTAAGTCCGATTGCAAATCGCGATATTTGAGTAATCCGCATTGCAGGTTGCTCATTGGAGATTGCTTCATTTCAAATCTTTGAGAACCAGTTTCGCCCAGATGGCGTAAGGAGGAACTCATGCGATGCCGATTGTTTCTGATCACGCTGACCGTGCTGGTCGCCCTCAGCCTCGTGATCACCCCCGCGTCGAGAGGCCAGATGGGCCACATGAACAAGGTGGTCGACCTGCTCGAAAGCGGTCAGTCGATTTTTGGATCCTTCTCGGGATCACACGACGCGGCGGGCGCGGCGCAGACGATCCAGAACCGGGATCTGGACTTCGTCTTCTACTCGATGGAAGCTCTCGGGCAGTACAACATCCCCAACCTCCGGGCGTTCATCCAGTTCATGAACGTGGCGGGCGTGATGGAGAACCGGTACGACATCCGCACGGAGTATCCGCTGCTGGTTCGGATTCCGCCGCTCGAGGACGACCGCGCGGCAGGTCCGCGGCGGGTGGGAGAGGTTCTCAACGCGGGGGCGCACGGCGTCGTCTTCCCACAGCTCAACTCCCCGGAAGATGCGAAGCTGGCGATCGATTCGATGAGGTACTCGGAGCTGCGCCAGACGCCGCAGGCTCGAGGACGCGGGGGTCGAGGCCGCGGAGGTCGAGGCGGACGTGGCGGGCGGGGAGCGGTCGCGCCGACGCCGATTCCAGCGGCTTCCTACTGGGGAATGTCCCAGGAAGAATACAGGGAACGCGCCGACGTCTGGCCCATCAACCCCAACGGTGAGTTGGTAAACATGTTTCTCATCGAAAACCAGGAGGGCATCGGGCACGCGAGGGAGATCGTTCGGACGCCGGGTGTCAGCATCGCTGTTCCCGGTCCAGGCGACCTCCGCCAGGCATACGAGGGCGACATGGAAGCGGTCGAGAATGCCATCCAGACGGTACTGGCAGCCTGCAAGGAGTTCGACGTCGCGTGCGGCATCACGGCGAATACGAATGACATCGAACGGCGCCTATCTGAAGGTTTCCGGGTGATCATCGCCAACGCGGAAGCGAACCGCCTCGGGATGCGGGCGGCGGGACGACGAGACGACTAGCGTCGTCCCTTCGTCGGTGTAGGGGCGCTCTATGAGCGCACATGGTTTCGGCTCCACCAATGTGCGGTCACAGACCGCACCTACACTCTTAGCTCCCCTCCTTGGTCATCAAGGAGGGGTGGCGCGAAGCGCCGGGGTGGTTCGACCAACGGACAACCAACAACGGCCTACGTCCTAACGCTCCCTCGCCAGATCCGCCTCCGCCGCGATGAAGCCGAACGCGGCCCATTGTGAACCCTTAACGATCGTCTCCAGGACTTCCTGCGCGCGTTCGGGCTGCCCGTTGGCCCGGTACCAGCTCGCGACGGCGTAGCCGTAGGTTGCACTCGCCAGACCGCCGGCAGTCGTGGCGAGCAGGTCCGATGCTTCCTTCTCGCCCTTGTAGACCAGCAGTCGATCCAGGTATGCGGTATTTTCGATGACCTGGATGTCGGCGTGGATCGGACGCAGGATCTGCTCCGCGTCCTCGCTGCGGCCGAGCGCGTCAGTGCCAGGTAGAGCCAGTCCGTCGACGCGACCAGCCTGTCGTTGCTCCCGAGTCCGGAGAACTTCAGACACTCGCGAAAGCTCCGTTCAGCTTCCTGGAAGTCACCTTGGAAGTAGTAGGCCAAACCCAGGTGATACCAGATGTTGAAATGAGACGTGCTCACCGGTGTGTTCTCGGCGTTCGGCAACCCATCGGGCTCGACCTCGTCGGGCACGCCGGCGATCAGCGTGGTCGCGAGTTCCAGGTCCGCAGCGGCTTTGTCGAACTGACGTGTCGTCAGGTAGCGGTGCCCGCGATGCCGCAGCAGTTTGTAACTGTCGGGATGCTTATCGATCCCGCGCGAATAGACAGCGATGGCATCCCGATAACGGCCCAGGTAGGCCATGCGCCGTCCGACCCAGATGATCCTCTCTTCGTCCTCCGGATCCAGCGCAAACTCCGCGGTCGCGGCATTGAGGTTGTCTTCGAATCTCTTTCGGGTATCGACGTCCAGGACGACCGGAAAGAGAGGTACGCCGAGCAACGATGTGGCCTCTGGGGTTCTTCCCTTCTCCTCGTTCGAGGTCACCTTCTCCGGCCGCAAAAACCGGTCGTACCACGCGATGTACCGGTTGTAGCGGTCCACCTGGTAGCTGGGCTTCCGGATACCGTGATTCTGACCGGGATAGATCACCAACTCGGTTTCCCGGCCGAGTCTCCGCAACGCCTGGTACATCTGCTCGGAGTTCAGAGTCGGCACGTTCATGTCTTCCGCACCGCCCATCAACAGGGTCGGCGTCACGATCTCGTCGACCCGGAACCATGGCGAGATCTTCATCCAGAGATCGGTGTTCCGCCACGGAAGACCGAGTTCGGCTTCCCACTGGCGCTGGTAGTGGTCGGTCCCGTAGTTCGACAGGTAGTTCACCTCGCTTGCACCCGAGATCGCGGCCTTGAAACGAGCGGTTTGCGTGATGACATAGTTGGTGAGGATGCCGCCGTAACTCCACCCCCCGACACCCAGGCGATCCGGATCCCCAACGCCCATTTCGATCGCTCGGTCGAGGGCCGACATCACATCCTGGAAGTCCTTGTTGCCCCAATCGGCCCAGATGGCGTAGCTGAAGTCGCGGCCGTAGCCGGAGGATCCCCGCGGGTTGGCGGCCACCACGGCATACCCCTGGGCGGCGAGGATCTGCCATTCCACATTGAACGCCGGGGTGAACTGCGAAACCGGACCGCCGTGAATGCGCAGAAGCAGCGGAAGCCTCTCTCCCTCGGGCGCGTCCGCCGGCCGCGTCAGGAAGGCATCGATCATGGTTCCGTCGGCGCTTCTGGCACGAATCCGTTCAACGTCACCGAGTTGGATACCTTCCAGGAACTGGTCGTTCGCACGAGAGATCCGCTCGAGCAAACCGTCTTCGACGCGAGAAACTTCATAGGGCTGGTGGGGCTGGCTCTGGAGGACAATCGTTTCCCCTCCTGCGGCCATGTCGAACTGACGGATGCTCAACTCGCCGTCGATGACTCGTTCGACATCGCCGCCTGCGACCGGGACTCGTGCGAGATGGTTGTTCCCGCCGTCCTCCAGCAGAAAGTAGATCCATTCGCCCGATGGATCGAACCGAGGGCGGCGCCCGTTTCGATCCAGTTCCAGCGTCAACGCCCTGCTGGACGAGCCGTCCAAAGAGACGACGGCCAGGTGGCTGACCGCGTACCAGATGTCTTCCGGGGCCCCTCCGGCAACGTAGACAATGGATTGACCGTCGGGGCTGAACGCGGGTGACGAATCGGTGCCCGGCGATGTGGTCAGCGCGCGGGGGGGCTGGCCGGGGACGGCACGCACGATGAAGATGTCGTTGTTGGCGTTGGAATCCGGCTCCTCTGTGCGGTTGCTGACAAAGGCCACCCATTCTCCGTCGGGCGACCAGACGGGACTGGAGTCGTCATAGGGTCCGTCGGTAATCTGCGTGGGTTCCTTTTCTTCGATGTCGAAGACGTAGATGTGGCGACGACGCTCGTCAAGATACCCCTGTCCATCCCGCTTGAACTGCAACCGGCGGACGACGATGGGGTCCTCGGCTTTGTCCTCCTCCTCCTCCTCCTCGTCGGCGGCATCCGGATCCTCGTCGCGGATGATCAGCGCCAGACGGCCGCCGTCGGGCGACCAGGTGAAGCCGGAAACACCGGGCTTGATGTCGGTGAGCTTCTTCGCCTCCCCTCCACGTCGGTCCAGCAGCCATACCTGATTGGTGTCGCCTTCCCGACCGGACAGAAACGCCAGGTATCGGCCGTCGGGGCTCCATCGCGGAGAATTCTCGCTCTTCGGGCTCGATGTCACCTGAAGCGTGTCCTCGCCGTCGAGCGACACCATGTAGATGTCGGTGTCCGAGTTGTCTTCCTGGGAATTCATCTGTGAGACCGTGTAGGCGACCCACCGGGCGTCGGGGCTGATACGCGGGTCGCCGACCGTCTTCAGCTCGAAGATGTCGTCGACCGACATCAGTCGTCTCTCCTGAGCCCCAAGAGCGGTCGCCAGCAGCAGCGCGAAGGTCACGGACAGGGCACTTCGTTTCATGCTCACCTCTGGTAGAAAAAGCGGTTCAGCCCTGAAACCTAGCGTGTTTCCAGCCAGGAAGCCAACGTTTTCCGACCGTTTCAGAGTTGTGATAATCTCCCGTTTGAGCACCACGATGCCGGCGGAGATCGACGCAACAGGCAGGACACACCGAGGGGGTACATCGTAATGAACGCACGGGCAAACTTTCGAATTCTGACGAGCGAAATGGTCGTTCTGTGTCTGATGGCCGTGACGGCTTCATCGGCTTCGGCACAGGATTCCGGTCTCCGTTTCGAAATATCCGTGCCGGCCGACGTGCGACCGGAACCGACGACGGGTCGGGTCTACCTGATGATCTCGCGCACAGACGAGCCCGCGCCGTACTTGCAGATCGGACGCACGGGCACACCCTTTTTCGGCCGCGACATCGAGGCGCTGCCCGCGGGCGAAGCAGGCATCATCGACGCCACCGACCTGGGAACGCCCGTGCCCAGCCTGAGCGAGATCCCGCCCGGCGAGTATTTCGTCCAGGGGTTCGTGAACATCTACTCGGAGTTCAAACGGGCTGACGGCCACGTGGTGTGGATGCACGACGACCAGTGGGAGGGCCAGCACTGGAACCGATCGCCGGGGAACCTCTACAGCGACGCCCAACGAGTCCGCATCGCCCCAGCTTCCGACGACGTCATCCGGCTGGAAGCGAAGAACGTCATCCCGCCCGTGGTGATACCACCCGATACCCAGTGGGTCCGGCGGTTCCGTTTCCAGAGCGACATGCTTTCGGAATTCTGGGGACGCCCTGTCTACCTGGGGGCAACGGTTCTGCTCCCGAGGGATTACGATCGCACCACGTTCGATTACCCGGTCATCTACGAGCAGGGCCACTTCTCGCTCCGGGCCCCGATGCGCTTCACCGTGGGCGGCGACCTCTACGACGACTGGGTGCAGGACAACTTCCCGAGGATGATCGTCGTCACGTTCCAGCACCCGAACCCCTACTTCGACGACTCCTACGCCGTCAACTCGGTCAACGTCGGACCGTACGGCGACGCGATCCTGCAGGAGTTGATACCCGAGATCGAGGCCCGCTATCGGGTCATCGATCAACCGTGGGCCCGCGCGCTCACGGGGGGATCAACCGGAGGATGGGAGGCTCTCGCCCTGCAGGTATTCCACCCCGATTTCTTCGGCGGCACGTGGTCGTACTGCCCCGACCCGGTTACCTTCTACGACGTCGAAGGCATCAACGTCTACGAAGACGGGAACGCCTTCTACAAGCAGCACGAATGGCGAAGGGTTCCCACGCCCAACACCCGCGAAACCAACGGCGAGATCCGACTGACCTCACAGCAGCGGAACCACTTCGAGCTGGTGAACGGAACGAAAGGCCGTTCGGGTCAGCAACTCGACATCTGGTCGGCCGTAAACGGTCCTCTGGGAGATGACGGTTACTTCAAGCCGCTATTCGACAAGTTCACCGGCGAGATCGATCCCGAGGTCGCCCGGTACTGGAAGGACAACTTCGACCTGATGCATTACCTCGAAAGGAACTGGTCCCAGATCGGGTACAAGCTCATCGACAAGATTCACGTCTACACGGGAACAATGGACAACTTCTACCTGAACAACTCGACGAAGATGCTCGAGGAATGGATGAAGACGACGAGCGACCCGCACTACGAGGGGTTCTTCCTGTACGGAGACGGCGAGGGACACTGCTGGAGCGGACCGGTGACCCAGGGAGAGCGGCTGAAGGAAATCGGCCAGCACATGCTGAACAAGATGCCGGACGGCACGACAACGTCGTGGTGGAGGTACTGAGGGGACGTAGGCCGTTTTGTGTAGGTGCGGTCTATGACCGCACATCCTTCGAACCGGGACGCTTTGCGCTCATAGAGCGCCCCTACACTTCTTCGGACCCGACCTTGGGCCAAATCAGGGAAACGACGACCGAGACGGCCAGGACTGTCAGGATAAATCCGAGCGAAACACCGATCGGAAAGTGTCCGTCGTAGAGGTCGTTGAGCCACACCATCTTCAAGCCGACAAAAATGAGGACGATCGCAAGCCCGTACTTGAGCAGGTGGAACTTGTCCATCGCCCCTGCCAACAGGAAGTAGATGGACCGGAGGCCCAGTATCGCCGCCAGGTTGGACGTGAACACGATGAGCGGCTCGGAAGTGATCGCGAACACGGCCGGGACGGAGTCGACGGCAAAAACGATGTCGGTCGCTTCCAGGAACAAAAGCGCAACAACCAGCGGCGTGCCGTACATCACGCCGTCGAGTCGCACGAAGAAGCGCTGGCCGTGCAGCGAGGTGGTGACTGGGACGAACCTCCGGAACAGCTTGATGAGCGGGTTTTTCTCCGGTTCGACTTTGTCTTCCGGCGCGTACATCAGCCGGACGCCGGTGAAGATGAGAAAGGCGCCGAACAGGAGGACCACGAAGTGGTACTGGATCAGCACGGCTCCCACGACTATGAAGATGGTCCGGAACACGAAGGCGCCGAGGATGCCGTAGAACAGAACACGGTGCTGGTAGCGGGAAGGGATGCCGAAGTAGGTAAAGACAACCACGAAAACGAAGATGTTGTCGACGGACAACGATTCCTCGACAACGTAGCCGGTGAAGAACTCCAGTGCCACTCGCCATGCCTCGGTCGCGGCATCGAAGCCCGGAATCGCCTGCAGGCGCGGGTCGTGTGCGAACTTCCACAGTGAGTAGCGCCAGAGACCGAAGTTGAACAGCAGGGCCAGCGACACCCAGATCGAAACCCAGACACCGGCCTCCTTGATCGAGACTTCGTGGGCCTCGCGATGGAACACACCCAGGTCGATCGCGAGCAGCAGCGCGACGCCGCCGACGAACGAAACGTACAGCCACCAGTACTCGGCAAACGGAAATAACTGGACGTCTTCCATATCGATTCTCAGCCCTGGGCCAAAAAAAAGACCCTCTGCGGCACCTCCGCAAAAGGTCTGGATCCGCGGCGGATACCTCGCACGCCGCGCCAGCAAGCCGGATCGTCGGTTGCTCCGATGACCGTATTGACGACCTGCCGGATCTTGATCTACTCCCCTCCAGCTAAGACAAACGCTACACGAGTCCAGGGTCTAGATCAATCCGGAAAGTGACAAGTGACAAGCAGGAATGTGACAGGTCGGTTGTAGGTGCGCTCTATGAGCGGACACTGTTCCGGCTTGAGGGAGGCGTGGGGGGACCGGACCAGCTGTCTTTCTCCACACACCCGCGCACTGCGATGCATACTCGAACGCTCAAGTTTTCGTATGGGGGGGGACGGTGGGCCCGCCGCTAATGAGTGGTTCCGGTCATAGACCGCACCTACACCAACTGGCTACTGGCTGATGTCGAACTTGATTCCGGCCGTCATCGTGCGGGGCAGGCCGGGGCGAACACCCGCGGGACGGCGAGCCGCGACATAGGTGGCATCCGTCAGGTTCTGGATACCGACGAACAGCCGGGCGGACTCGGCGACCCGGTAATCCCCCGTCAGGTTTACCAGGAATCGCGAATCGGTCGCATCCTCGGGCGCGATCGGGCCGCTCCCGGCTTCCACCCGCATCCGGCTCATGTAGCCGGCCGACACGCCGAGGCTCCAGCGCGGTTTCTCCAGCGTCACACCGGCATGGAGGTTATGGGCGGGCAGGTAGGGCACCTTGTCTCCACGACGAACATCACCCCAGGGTCCGAAGTCGCTGTCGAAGTCGCTCTGGAACCGGGCATCCGTGAAGGTATAGGCCATACGCACCGGCAGGCTGAAGTCGGTGCCGATGGCCGCCGCCGGGTTGAATCCAGCTGAAGCCTCCAGGCCGATCACCCGTGCTCCGCCGCCATTGAACAGTTCTCCTGTACCCTCTCCGCCGGTCGAGAGCGTGTCTCTCCCCAACAGGTTGCTGTAGTCGTTGTAGAATCCCACGAGCTCAACCCGTGCGGCGCGGCGCGTCCAGCGAAAGCCGCCTTCATAGTTGATACTCTCCTCGGCCTCGGTGTCTTCGGACGATCCCGGGCCCGGCGGACCGAAACCTTTGTTCAGCCCTGCAAACACCCCTATTGCCCCATTCAGATCAAACGTGATTCCGACTCCCGGCACGAACACGTCGAGGGCATTCCGACGCACTCGAGTGGGCGCGGAACGATTCGGGTCGGCCTTGGAATAGTCGGTCCGGATCAGCTCGATGTGCTCGTAGCGGAAACCCGGCCGCAGCGTCCACGGACCCCACTTAAGCTCATCCTCCGCGAAAAAGGCCCAGCTGCGCCCCTTGCTGATCCGGTTGGACTGACTACCGGGGGCACCGGCGCTCGTCAGAGTCATCCGGCCCTCAGCCATCTGGAAGCCATCCTCGTGCTGAAAGCGGTCCTCCTCGTCACGGTGATAACGAAAGCCAAACTCAAAACTCTGGTCGATGCGTTTCGAATTCGTGCGTACACCCACCACCGATTGCACTCCGGAGGAAACGTAGGCGCGATTGTTCGCACGCAGACGTAGAGTGTCGACGCCGCTGTCTGCGCCTTTCGCGATACGCAGTTCCTCGGCGTAGGACACGGGGTCTCCCAGGACATTGGCGATGCTCACTCCGGAAATGCTCTGAAGCTTGTACCAGTTCCGGGCAAAGTTGTTCCGGTAGGCCGTTACGGTCAGATCGATATTGGGGGCCAGACCCGCGAAGTATCGCGCCTGGTACTGTTCGTGGTCACCATAGAAGACGTCCTTTTGTGAGGCGGCATATCGTCTGGTCGGGTGTCGGGCGAAGTCGTCGTCAGTCACACCGAGATAGGTTTCGTTAGAGGTCTGGTTCGTCTTTCCCAGCTTGATCTCGATGGCCTGGTAGAGGTCGGCTCCGGGTCCGGAGTTAAAGCGGAACTTACCGACGTAATCGTTTATCTTGAATCCCGTGTCGCCGCCATCGTCGAGCTGCTTGAAACCCTTCGTGTCGATCTGGTACGTCTCGAAAAGCCAGCCGAATCGATCGCGGGAGTCTCCGAACCGGACGTATCCCTTCGCGGTCCCGTGCGCCCCACCGCTGATCGTCCCGGCTGCTCTAAGGGAATCGGGTATCGAAGAGGAAATCAGGTTCAGCGCTCCACCGTTGGTCTGTGGACCGAACTTGATCTGGCTCGACCCCTTTCGGACCTCGATGGCTTCCATGCGTCCAGGAACCGGGAAGTAATAAGCCGACGGAGCGGCATAGGGCGCCGGTGCGATCAGGACGCCGTCCTCCATGACCGTGATCTTCGCGCTCCGTTCGACACCCGTCCCACGCATACCGATGTTTGGCCTCAGGCCGAAGCCTTCTTCCTCCTGGATGTTGACGCCGGGGACCGGGGCGAGCAACTTGTGGATGTCATCGAAGGAGATCTTCTGTTTCTCCAGCTGTTCGCCGGCGACGTAGTGCGCGGAACCTGGAATCATGGTGGCCTCAGACGGGCTGGCAACCACCATCATGCGCTCCTGAATGATCAGGCCGGGGTCCAGTTCGAGACTCCGGTTAACAATGCGGTGCTCTCCTCTACCGACTATGACGGTTTCCAGATCGGTGCGAAAATCAGACGCTTCGACGCGCAGCTCGTATGCCGCGGCTGCAAGTCCCTCGAACCGGAAGGCGCCGACATCGTCGCTGGTCATCACGCGAGTTGAACCGTCCGGTGAAATCAGGAGCACCGAAGCTCCCGGAATCACCGCCCCCGATGGATCGAGTACTCTTCCCGACAACGAAGCGCCAGCGTCTTGCGCCCGACCGTGCACAGGCGATTGACAAAGGAGCAGTAGGGGTATGAAGACAGCGAATGAGCGAAAACAGGCGCGCGAACCGAAAATCATGGTCCTCCGTAAGCCCAGCTTGCGAAGCTGTAGCGACGAGCAGCGGATGAGCGGAGTTGATTGCCGTTCGAAGGATGGGCGCGGCCAAACTGGTATAATGGCCCCGCGCGTTTTTACCTGTTTGACAACCGCGCTACCGAAGGGATGTGCTGCCACCAACAGTGCATCCCTTTTCCCCTTGTTGGGTGTTTCTCAACCCGCCAACCGGTACCATTATCGAGCAGGAGCCACGGACGGTCAACGTGAAAATGAAAACCATTCTCATTTAGAGGCGGGCTCCCCACCACGGCTCTTCGCAAATTCCGGTATAATTCGCTTCTTCTTTGAACCCTGTGATGTGAGAGAGGGAATGAGTTCGACGCTAGAAACGACGTTGACCGGACCGCTGCGCTACGACTGGAGCCGCGACGAGGTGCGGGGGATCTTCAACCAGCCGCTATTGACCCTGATCGCTCACGCGCAGCGACTTCACCTGCAGCACCACAAGGCACGGGAGGTGCAACTCTGCCAGCTGATATCGATCAAGACCGGCGGCTGCCCCGAAGACTGTGCCTACTGTCCGCAGAGCGCCCACTACGAAACCAATGTGGATAACGAAGGATTACTCGACGTCCTCCACGTCCTCGAGGTTGCGTCAAAGGCTCGAGAGCAAGGTGTGAGCCGGTTCTGTATGGGTGCCGCATGGCGCGAGATCAAAGATGGTCCGGAGTTCGACAAGGTGCTGGAGATGGTCCGCGGTGTCTCATCGATGGGTATGGAGGTCTGCTGCACGCTCGGTATGCTGACCGACTCGCAAGCTCGGCGACTGGCGGATGCTGGTCTTCACGCCTACAACCACAACCTGGACACGTCACCGGAATACTACGAGAAGATCATCACGACGCGCAGCTACCAGGATCGGCTGCAGACTCTGAAATCGGTTCGAAGAGCCGGCATCACCGTATGCTGCGGCGGAATCATCGGCATGGGCGAATCCGACGAAGACCGAACCGGACTCCTCCACCAGCTTTCAATCCAGGAACCGCACCCTGAGAGCGTTCCCATCAACGTTCTCGTGCAAGTCGAAGGAACCCCTGTGACCCCGACCGAGCCGGTGGACCCGTTCGTTCTCGTGCGCATGATCGCAACCGCACGCATCCTCATGCCGGTATCCCGGGTCCGCCTCAGCGCCGGGCGGCGCTCACTCAGCAGGGAATGCGTGACGCTTTGCTTCATAGCCGGTGCCAACTCGATCTTCGTCGGGGACAAGCTGCTCACCACACCGAACCCACAACGATCCGAAGACGACCAGCTGCTGGAAGACCTCGACCTCATCCCCCTCAGCAATGATTGATCGGGCGTCTGAACGCCTCGCCGCCGAGCTTGATTTGCTCCGGTCCCGTTCCGAGTTCCGCCGCCTGGAATCGATGGGAGCGGCGAACTTCTGCTCGAACGACTACCTGGGACTGGCCAGGCATCCCGAATTGGGCCGCGCCGTCTCGGAAGCGATCGCCCAGTGCGGGCGCGTGGCGTCCACCGGTTCTCGTCTGTTGTCGGGACACGTCCCCGCATGGGAAGCGCTCGAGGCGGAGTTCGCGTCCTGGATCGGCTCCGATGCTGCCCTTTTCTTCAGTTCGGGCTACGCCGCAAACACGGGTCTGCTCGGCTCGATCCTGCGAGACAGTGATGTCGTCTTCTCCGACAGCGCCAACCACGCGAGCCTCATCGACGGCCTGCGTCTTTCGAAAGCACGCCGCGTGATTGTGCCTCACCTGGATCTGAATGCCCTGGAGGAAGCTCTGAAGAACGAGAACGACCTCCTGGGTGAGCGGTTCATCGTCGTCGAGAGCATATTCAGCATGGACGGGGACCGCTCTTCGATCGCGGATCTCTCCATGCTTGCCGACCGGTACGACGCCCACCTGATCGTCGACGAGGCCCATGCCACCGGAGTGTCGGGTCCCGAGGGTCGCGGAGAAGTCGCCGCCGCCCGGCGGCCCGGAAATGTGTTTGCGACCATCCACACCTGTGGAAAGGCCCTGGCGTCGGCCGGGGCTTTCGTCGCGGGTTCCGAAACCCTGAAGGACTTCCTGATCAACCGCGCCCGCACCTTCATATTCAGCACGGCTCTCCCCCCTTACATGGCGTCCCAGATCCACACGGCGATGCGGCTGGCCCGAGGGGCCGGTGACAAACGAACCTTGTTGTCGAGGATGGCCGACGGACTCCGGACTCGGCTCCGTGACGGGGGCCTGGACTGCGGCAGGAGCGATTCACAGATCATACCCGTGCTGCTCGGAACCAACCAGGAAGCTCTAAGGGTATCCGACATACTGCAGCGCAGGGGCCTCCTCGTGCGGGCGATCCGGCCTCCGACTGTGCCGGAGGGCACTTCCCGGCTGCGACTCTCGCTCAACACGACGATTCCACCACAGGTGATCGACGAGCTCGTCGACGTTCTTCGTGCGATTCCGGCTGAGGCGAAATGAAGGACCTGTTCGTAACCGGGACGGATACGGAGGTTGGTAAGACGGTCCTCGCTGCCACGCTGACAGCGGCACTGGACGCCATCTACTGGAAACCCATCCAGACAGGAGTGCAGGGAGGCGCGACGCCGAGCGATCGGGATGCGGTGGCCCGGTTCGCCGAGCTTCCCGATGACCGACTGCTGCCGGAGGCTTACGTCTTCGATCCTCCCGTGTCGCCGCACCTGGCGGCCGAACGATGCGGAAAGACAATCGACCTCGCAGAGATACGCAAGCCGTCCCCGGATGGACGGCGCCTCGTGATCGAGGGGGCCGGCGGTGTCATGGTTCCGATCAACGCCGAAGACCTGATGTTGGATCTTGCCCGTCATCTGGATACTTCCCTGATCGTCGCCGCCCGAACGACGCTCGGTACGATCAACCACACCTTGCTGACGGTGAAGGCGATCCGCGAGAGCGGGCTGCACTTGCTGGGAGTCGTGTTGATCGGCGAAAAGAACACCGACAATCGAAGCGCGATCGAACGCTATGGAAAGGTACCGGTCGTGGGCTGGATACCGTTGTTGGAAACCCTCAACCGCGCCAGCCTGCTGGAAGTGTTTGGTGCGCATTTCGACCGGGGTTGCTTCGATTGATGGCCCAGGATCTTCACATCTGGAAGCCCTACACGCAACAGGCGCTCGATCCTCCGCCGATTCCCATCGAGCGGGCCGAAGGAGTCTACCTGCACACGAAAGACGGTCGGCGTCTGATCGACGGTATCTCCTCGTGGTGGGTCAACATCCACGGGCACGCACATCCCCGCATCGCGGCTGCTATCGCCCGGCAGGCCGAACAGCTCGAGCACGTCATCTTCGCGGGGTTCACGCACGAGCCGGCCGAACGACTCGCCTGCAAGCTGAAACAGGTGGTTCCGCGCGCCATGTCTCACGTTTTCTTTTCCGACAACGGTTCCACGGCTGTCGAGGTGGCCTTGAAGATGGCTGTCCAGTACTGGCAGAACACCGGGCACCCGGAACGGCGCAAGGTCATCGCGCTGGAGCACGCCTACCACGGCGACACGGTGGGAGCGATGTCCCTCAGCGAAGCGTCGGCGTTCACCGACGCCTTCAAGGACATGCTCTTTCCGGTCCTGCGCTCACACTCTGCTTACTGCTACCGATGTCCGGTGGGCATGGAGCGAAGCACATGCCACATCGAGTGTCTGGACAAGCTCCAAGGACTTCTCGAGGAACAGGGTGGTGAAGTCGCGGCCATGATCGTCGAACCGCTGATCCAGGGGGCGGGTGGAATGATCATGCACCCCCCGGATTTCCTGAAACGGACGCGCGAACTGTGTAGCCGCCACGGCGTCCTGCTGATCGCCGACGAGGTTTTTACCGGGTTCGGACGAACCGGCACCATGTTTGCCTGCGATGGGGTCGACGTGATTCCCGACATCATGTGCGTTTCGAAGGGCCTCACCGGTGGATTCCTTCCGTTCGCGGCCACACTGTGCTCGGATGAGATCTATTACCCGTTCCACGTACGAGACCGGCTGAAGACGCTTTTCCATGGCCACTCCTACGCCGGAAACCCTCTCGGCTGCGCCGCCGCGATCGCCAGCCTGGAGGTGTTCGAGACCGAACCGGTGTTCGATCGGATCCGAACCGTCGAACGCATCCACGCCGAGCGGCTCCCGCTGCTGGAGGAGAACTCGCTGGTGGGCGACGCACGCATGGTCGGCACAGTGGCCGCGATAGAACTGATAGCCGACGATGCGGGCTACCTTTCCGACTTGAAACCGAAGCTGTACGATTTCTTCCTGAGCAAGGGCGTGCTGCTTCGCCCACTCGGCAACGTCGTCTACATCCTGCCGCCCTACGTCATTCAGCCCGACGAGTTGCACCATATCTATGATGTCGTAACCGAAGCGATCGGATCCCTTTCCGAGAGCCATCCCGGCTCTTGACATCCCCCCTGCGACCACGTACTTTGACGCAACATTTGTGTAGGCGCGCTCTATGACTGCACAAGTGTGATTGTGTAGGTGCGCTCTATGAGCGCACGTTGTTGCGGCTCGAAGAATGTGCGGTCATAGACCGCACCTACACCTCGTTGGCCATGAAATACGATCTGCACACCCACTACTACCCGGGCTCGTTCTTTGAAATGATTCGCGACCTGTCGTCAGAGTTCTCTTTCGACAAAGATCCGACGGGCCGGACGATCATCAAGTTTCGAGGAGCCCGATTCTTCGGGATTACCCCGCCGATGTCGGACCCGGCAAAGCGACTGGAAGACATGGATCGGGTCGGCATCGAGGTGGAAGTCCTGTCTCTGTCGACGCCCAAACCGACAAGCAACGTATCCTCAAAATGGGGATGATCGATCTCGGGGTCGGCTACGGGCTCTCGATGGCGCTGGCCGTCATGTTTATCTCGCTCGGAGCCAACCTGCTGCAGCCACGCGGCCTCACGCCGGATGGAATCGAAGTGGCGCTGACGCTTTCAACCATCTATACCGAGTTGCTGGGATCGTGGATCTACCCTCTATTCATGCTGGCGTTTTTCGCGGCGATATTCTCCACGACCTACGCCGTCATGGATGGGTTCCCGCGGGCGTTCTCGACGATCCTTCGCAGGCTGTTTCCCGGCAGTGAGTTCGTCTCACGAGACAGCAACCCGACCTACTGGATCTTCATCGCGGTGATATTCGCGTTCGCAGTCGTCGCGAATACTTTGCTACCAAACCCCGTACTGATGGTCAGCCTGGTCGGCGTGCTCAGTCTCCTGCTGGCTCCGGTACTCTTCAGCCTGAACTATTTCTGCGTGACCCGCCTGATCGACGACCCATTGTTCCGGTCGGGCTCTTTGATGCGCGTGTGGGCGTTGCTGGGGATCGTGTGCATGGCGCTCGCCGGTGCGTTCTACGTCTACACCGAATTGAAATACATACGATGAAGGTCGAGGTAACGACATATCACCTCGAAATGAACCGGCCCGCGGATCTACAGCCCAAAGTGGCGGACATCGATGGGCTTAGAATCGAACGGGTCGGCATCCCCTCCCCTGAACTGAACCGATTCCTCTACGTCACAGTCGGACACCGATGGCATTGGATCGATCGGCTGGTCTGGACGGAAAAGGAGTGGACCGATTGGGTGGAACGGGATGAACTCCAGACCTGGGTCGCTTATGTCAAAGGGGCTCCCGCGGGTTATTTCGAGCTGGAGTTCCAGAACGGCAACGTCGAGATCGCCTTCTTCGGCCTCCTTCCCCGTTTCATCGGAGCGGGCCTGGGCGGCCATCTCCTGACCGAAGCCACTCGCCGGGCCTGGGACATGGACGCGACCCGCGTATGGGTCCACACCTGCACGCTAGACCATCCCAACGCGCTGGGGAATTACAAAGCCCGTGGGTTCCGGATCTTTCGGGAAGAGACGCATATGCAGGAGGTGGCCGACGGAGCTTAACGTGATGAAAGGTGTAGGTGCGCTCTATGAGCGCACATGGCCGCTTAGAGAAAAATGTGCGGTCATAGACCGCACCTACACTTAAACCCATGCGTGTTACTACATGGAACGTTAACTCGATTCGGAGAAGATTCGACGGCGTCCTCCGATGGCTCGAGCGGGAGCGTACGGACGTCCTCTGTCTCCAGGAAACCAAGTGTAGGGACGACGTATTCCCTTGGATCGGCTTCAAAGGCCTGGGCTACGAGCTCTCCTACACGGGCCAGCGAAACTACAACGGTGTTGCGATCGTATCCCGATCCGAGCAGACCGATATCGACTTACACCCCGTATGGTCAGAGGATCCAGAGAGACGCTCCATCGCAGCGACGATCGACGGGATCCGGATCGTCAACGTCTACGTGCCCTACGGCGAAAAGGTCGGGACGGAGAAGTTCGCCCGAAAACTTCGATGGTTGGACCGGCTCGGGAAAGTGCTGGGCGAGGTAGGAGACGAACCGACCCTCGTCAGCGGGGACTTCAACGTCGCACCCGACGACCGGGATGTCTACGACCCCCGAATGCGGCGGGAGAAACTGATCTGCAGCACCCCGGAACGCGAACTCTTCCACGCTCTACTGGAAACGGGATTCGTGGATGCGCTACGCCAATGCACCGATCAATCGGGCCTGTACACCTGGTGGAGCCATCGCGTCGGCGCCGTCGAACGCAATCGCGGACTGCGGGTCGACCACCACCTGGTGCACCCATCCCTCCGGGCACGCATCCAATCGGTCGACATCGACGTCGAGGAACGGAAACGCCCCAACGCCTCCGACCACACCCCCGTCACCCTGACCCTGAAGCCTTGAACCTGCTGGACCTGGAACATCCTCCGGCTGACACATGCTTTTAACCACGGAGGCACAGAGGGCGCGGAGGTTTATTGGTCATGCTGTACGGGTCAAGCGGACGCGCCCTGGTACGCAAAGAACGAAAGGCCTCAGTGCCTCCGAGCCTCCGTGGTTAATCCACCAGTCCTTATGCGGCCAGTTTCAGGGCTAGGCTAGTCTGCGGAAACCGGGGGTTCCAGGGCTGGTTCAACGGCCGCAGCGTAGCCACGGAAACCCAGGGCTTGCTTGATGTCGTCCAGGATCAGGTACAGCGACGGGACCAGAGCCAGCGTGATGAGAGTCGCGAACAGGACACCGAACGCCAGGGAGACCGCCATCGGGATGAGAAACTGGGCCTGTATGCTGGATTCGAGCATCAGCGGCGTAACGCCCGCCGCAGTGGTCAATGAAGTCAGGAGGATCGGCCGGAAGCGGGCGGCGCCTGCGTCACGCACGGCGTCCTTCAGCGACTCGCTTTCTTTGCGGTTCCGGTTTATGAAATGCACGAGTACCAGGCTGTCGTTGACGACCACGCCGGCAACCGCGACCATGCCCATCATCGACATGAAGTTCATCGTCATTCCCAGGATCGCGTGCCCGGCGACGGCCCCGACCAGTCCGAACGGGACGGCGGACATGACGATCAAGGGCTGGGAATACGACTTGAACGGGATCGCCATCAAGGCGAAAACCACGAACAACGCAATGAAGAAACCCCGGAACAAACCCTCCATGAACTCTCCCTGCATCCGTTGTTCGCCTTCCAGGCTGTAGGTCACGCCGGGGTGGTCGGCGAGAACCTCGGGCATGTGGCGCGTCTGGAAATCAAGCAGAACCGCGTTCGCATTGGCGACTTCCTCATCGACTCCGGCCATCACGTTGATCGCACGCTGCCGGTCGACGCGGGTGATGCTGGAAAAGCCCCGGCCGAACTCGGCGTCGGCCACCGTTTGGAAAGGAACCTGACCTCCGTCGGGCGTGCGGATTCGCATGTTTTCCAGGTAGCCGAGCGACTGTCGTTCTTCCGCCGGGTACCGAACCATCACGCGAACATCGTCTCGTCCCCTCTGAATGCGCTGGGCCTCCTCTCCGAAAAACCCCTGCCGCACCTGGCGGCCGAGATCCTGCAGTGACAGACCGAGAGACTCCGCGCTCGGTCGGATCTCCAGTTCGATCTCAGGCTTTCCGCCGCGGAAGGAATCCGTTATGTCGGTGACCCCGGGATACTCCGCCAGCCGGGCGCGGATGTCGGCAGCTACGACACGCAACTCCTCGATGTCAGGTCCCACCATCTGGAAGTCGATCGGCTTGCCGGCTCCCCCCATCAGGCTGCTGACGATCTCCAGCTCGACTGCGCCCGGAATCGGATCGAGGCGTTCTCGCAGCATGCTGGCGATCTGCGCGCTCGCATAAGGCCGGCCTTCACCGGAAACGAGCTCGATGCCGACTTCACCCAGGTAGGATCGCGCGGGCGCGATTCCCGGGTTGCCGGGACCCCTGTTGGACGAAGGCTGCTCTCCTACACTGGACAGGACGTGGGTAAACAGCGGGAAACCGTGTTGGGCCTCCAGATCCGCCCCCAGCTCGATCGCGGTGCGTTCGATGCCTTCGATCGCGGTCGCCGTGACCTCCGACGGGGTCTCCTGCGGCATCGTCAACTTGACCATCACGATGTCCGAGTCCATTTCCGGGAAGAAGACAAACTCGACGACGCCTCCCTGGATCAAGCCGACGGTCAGGAGCAGCGACGCAATGCCGCCGGCAGCCGTCAGGTAACGCCAGTCCAGTGCGAAACCGAGCGAAGGCTTGTAGATGATCCGGATGAACCCGTCAACCATGTGGCCGAAGCCGACGAAAAAACCGTCCCACGCGCGCTGCAGGACGTTCTTCTTGTGCGCCTGCGGCCGTTGCCGGTGGTGGGACAGGTGGTAGGGAAGAACGAGCTGCGACTCGATCACGGAAAAGGCCAGAACCGGGATGACGATCAGCGGGATGGCCCGCGTGAAGTTACCGATCAGACCGGGGACCATCATGAATGGTGAAAACGCGACCATCGTGGTCAGGACCCCGAATATGACGGGAATGGCAACCTCCTGGGTACCGAGAATGGCTCCCTGCAAACCCTCGCTGCACTCGTCCTGCCGGTAATGGATCCGCTCAGCAACGATGATGGCATCATCCACCACGATTCCGAGGACAAGGATGAACGCAAACAGCGTCATCATGTTGATCGTGATGCCGGTATAAGGCATGGTCGCAAACGCGCCGAGAAAAGCCACCGGGATCCCGATTGCCACCCACATGGCCAGCCTCATCCGCAGGAACAAGGTCAATATGATGAACACCAGGATCAATCCGTTCCTACCGTTGCGCACCAGCAGGTCTGTCCGTTCACCGAGCATCACCGAACTGTCCTGCCAGGTAGCGATGGAGATGCCCGGAGGAAGGTTGGGTCGCGCCTGCTCGACGTAGCGATGAACAGCGGCTGCGACCTCGGGTGTGTCTTCGTCCCCGACCCTGTAAACCTGAACCATCACGGTCGGCTGACCGTCGAAAAGGGACCATTGATCAGTCTCTTCGAAACCGTCCACGACCCTGGCGACGTCGGCCAGTCGGAGCCGACTGCCATCGGTCCGCGTCAGCAGGGTCAGGTCCTCGTATTCTTCGCCGCGGTAAGCCTGCCCCTTCGTCCGGAGCAGTATCTCGCCGGATGCGGCCTTGACGGACCCGCCCGGCATGTCCAGCGAAGAGCGGCGGATCGCCCGGGCAACATCATCGAAGGTCAGGCCGTGACGCCGGAGAGCATCCTCAGAGACTTCGATGGCGATCTCGTAGGGCCTGACGCTTTTTAGATCCGCCTGACTGATCTCGGACAGCGCGGTGATCTCGTCCCGCACCTGCTCTCCCAGGCGCTTCAGCGTCAACTCATCCGTGTCGCCGTACAGAGACACGTTGATGACCTGCAGACGCGGCAGCAACTCCTGTACGACGGGCTTCTCGGTCTCGACCGGGAAGGTCGAAATGGCGTCCACGCGCGCCTTGATGTCGTCGAGCAATTCGCGAACGTCATAACCCGTCTCGACCTCGATCAGGACCGAGCCGGCTCCTTCGGCCGCCGTCGAGGTCATTCGCTTCACGCCTTCCAGGCCCTGGATGGCCTCTTCGATGCGAACGCAGACAGCTTCTTCGACTTCCTCGGGCGCGGCGCCGCGGTAGGGAACAGCGACCGAAATGAGCTCGGCTTCAAACTCGGGAAAGACTTCCTGGTTGACGCTCGTTACGGCCATCAGTCCGAGCGCGATGATGACGATCATCAGGAGATTGGCAACCACACCGTTGTTGGCAAACCACTCGATCAACGACTTCATCGGTTACTCCTGCACCGGAGCGACGACTCCGGCCGTTTCGGCCACCTCGACCTGCATCCCATCGACCGCGTTTTCCAAAGGGGAAACGATTATGCGGTCACCCTCTTCGATACCGGACTGTACCAGGATGCGGTCGCGTTCTTGACGGAAGAGCTCGACCTGTCGAAAGCGGACATGGTCGGTGTCGTCCACGATCAGAACCCGGTCCGCACCGCGAAGAACCGTTCGCGGCAGGACCATCACCCGTCCGGAAGAGCGGCCGATGATTTCGGCCTCGACAAACATACCGACCGCCAGGGGCGGACGGTTCGGGCTGTCACCACGGGCGTACGGATCTTCGACGCGGGCGATGGCATGAACCATCCGAGTGCGGGGATCGATCTCGCCCTCGGTTCGCACAACCCTCCCTCTCCACTCGTGCCGGCGGCCGGCGAATTCGGACCGGAGAATGACTCTGGGGCCTCGGACCGATCCGATCGCCACCCCGTCGCCACGGTAGGCCAATGGGAGATTCAGGAAAGCCAGCTCCGAATCCGGTATCGGCAACCGGACCTCCGCGGCATCGACGGCATACAACGTCGCGACGGAGTTTCCGCGGGCGACGAACTGACCGACATCGACCCGTTCCTGCCGGACCCTCCCCGCAAAAGGCGCGCCAACGACCGTCCGTTCGAGGTCGTATTCGGCCTGCTGCAATGTGGCCTCCGCAGACGCGAGCGCGGCCTGCGCCTCTGCAATCTGTGGCTCTCGAATGGCCAGCGGCGTCGGACGTCCAGTGCCCAGCAGCTCCCATTCCTCCATGGCCACGGCGGCCTCCTGGCGCTCGGTCTCCAGACGCAACTTCGACTGGGCGATCGCCGCCTGAGCCCTAATCACGGCCAATTCGTATTCACGGGAATCGAGCCGAAGCAGCACCTCACCCTCTTCGAAGAAACCGCCGACAACAAGGGATTCCGCAACTTCGATCACGCGACCCGATACCTCGGGCGTTAACTCGCTCACCGTTCGTGGTGCGACAGTCCCTTCCGCAAACACGCTGAGGGTGACGTTGGAGAATTCAGCCTCGATCGTTTCCACGAGTGGGAGCGGTATGTCGGCCGCGCGGGTTTCCGGAGCCGGCCGATTGCGGATCATCGTGACTGTCGCGTATCCGGCACCTGCCAGGACGAGGATCGGAAGAATAATCCTGAGAATCAGCTTGATCACTTGTTCCCACCTTCACTCAAAGTTGTACGGCGCGCTTCGGTCTCGGAGGGAACGTCATCCATGTCGAATCCCCCTCCCAGCGCCAGATGCAGGTCGACCCGGTTGTCCAGCCGAGTCCGCCGAATGCCGAGCAGCTGGCTTTCAGAGTTGTACGCGGTCCTTTGCGCGGCCAGAACCGTGATAATGCCGGTCAGACCCGCCTGGTATCGTTGCTCGGCCAGAGTGCGCGCGGCGCTCGACTGCAGGACAGCTTCTTCAAGTGCACGTTCGCGCCGTGCGAGCACATCTTCGGACGCAAGGGCCGACTCGACTTCCCTGTACGACTGGAGGAGCCGACTCTCATAGTTCGCCACGGCTTCTTCGGCCTGGCTCTCGTTCCGGGCGACGGTCGCCTTCAGCCTGCCGTTGTTGAACAGCGGCTGAACGAGGTTACCGACAAAGTTCCAGACGAACAGGTCGTTGTCGATCAGATCGATCAGGCTGCCGCTCGACGTTCCGGTGCCCGACGTCAGGCTGAAGCGTGGGCGCAAGTCGGCCTGCGCAGCAGCAATGCGCGTGTCGGCCGCCAACAATTGCAATTCCGCTGCGACAAGGTCCGGACGGCGATGCACGAGTTCGGCCGGAAGACCGCCCGGCACCACTTCGGGAAGCACCGGCAGGTCCGCGCCGAGGGCATAGTCCCCGCCGGGATACCGGCCCATCAACGACTCGAGCTGGCGGACTGCACGATCTCGCTGTTCGCGGCGTTGTTCCAGTGATGCTTCAGCCCTGGCAACCTCGGCCAGGGCCAGCCGCAGGTCGAGTGCCGGCCGGAGTCCGCCCTGAAATCGAGCACGCACCCGCTCTGACGAAAAACGAAAACTCTCCAGAGTCGCCTCCGCCAGGTCTACCTGCCGCTGCGCCTCGACGGCCACAAACCAGGTCTTGGCAACCAGCCCGCTCAGCGAGAGCCGGGCCGCTGCCAGGTCGGCGAAGCGAATCCTCGTGTTCGTTACGGCGGACCGCTCTCCGGATCGAATGCGCCCCCACAGGTCCGGTTCCCAGCCGGCATTCACGCGCAGGCCATAGTTGGTGGAAGTCGTGCTCAAGACCGTGTCTTCCCTGCCCGGTATCGGAAACCCGATGAAGTTCTGTCGTTGCTGGCTGCGGCTCAACGTGACATTCGCGTCGGGCAGCAACGCCGCTCCTGCGATGACCGCGTCCTGGCGCGCGGTCTCGATCCGTGCCGCCGCGGCACGCAGATCGTGGTTCCCTTCCAGAGCCTCGGCGACGATCCGCTCGAGCTCCGCGTTTCCGAAATAAGTCCACCAGTCCGTGCCGGCCGGCACGGGCGCCAGCTCGCCGCCGCTCCATTGATCCGGCGCGATCACACGAAAGGTGTGCTCCGGCGGGGGCAGCTGACGCGTACAGCCCGCCACCGCAAGGGTGCTCAACAGGACGAGGGTTCCAGCACGATGCTTCACGCTTCTTTCCTTTCTGCCGTCACGAGTACTTCATCTCCACCTTCCGTTTCCAGAGCCGGAGCTTTCATACCGGCTGCCATGAAATGAACGATCTGTTGGATCGATCCTTCGACATCGGAGGTGTCGCACACGCCATCGGTGGCCCGACAAATCCATTCGTGCTCGCGCAGGGTGTGCAACATCGCGCCGACCGCCATATGACCACGCCAGGCCCGCTCCTTTTCTGAGAGATGCGGCAGTGCCTTCCGACATGCGGCGGTAATCCGCCGGTAGAGGGTCTGGAAGAACTCATTGAAGAGCACCTCCATGTAACCCGTTTCCGAAGAAATGCGGCCGATCAGGCGCATGAAGCGAAAACCCTCCTCGCTGCCTCGGAGGCGCCACGCGGGTGCCACCAGGGCGTACATGATCTCTTCGATCGGCACCGGACCGTCGACGGCACGGCCCTCGGACTCGTCCAGAAGGGTCAGCCGTTCCCGGTTCAGCGGCTCGATCCGGCGGGCAAAGACAGCCCGGACGAGTTCCTCTTTCGACCCGAAATGATAGTGAATGGCCGCCGAGTTCACTCCCGCTTCGGCGATTATCTGCCGGAGCGCGACGGCTTTGATTCCGTGCTCCGCGAAGAGAGACTCGGCTGCGTCGAGAATCTGTTCTTTGGTATCTGCCATAGGAAGATCGTAGCGAATTAAAACAAACGATTCAATCATTTGATTCAACTAATCGCTTAAATCATTCGATTCGCTTGGTTTGAGGAATTGAGAGGCCGTAAACGGCGCAGAGGTCTTTTCTTCTTGCGTACCTGAACCCGCGAGTTTTGATCGCCAAAGTTCGGCTTGGCCGATATTGTTTTTTTGACAGGCGGAGGGAGGTCAACGAGGAGCCCTTCGTCTCTTCTTCTGCAAATAAGACTCTGCGTCTCTGCGCCTAGAGAATCCTTCGTCAGCCCTACTGGTTGGAGCGGATCGGTCCCTTGATCAGTTCGGGGCGGGGGTCCTGCTGTGCCAGATCCCAGCTCATCTGATGCACGAGCCGGACAATCTTCTCCATCTTGGAATAGTTGATCCTCTCGGGACGGTCATTGGGGGTGTGGTAGTCGGGATGCAAACCGGTATGGAAGAAGAGCGCCGGGACGCCATTCTGGAGGAATGGCCACTGGTCGCTCCGCCGCATCAGGTTCGAGGTGTTGTTGTCGTAGCGCATCTTCAGTTCCAGCCCGATATTCTCGTTCGCGCTCTGGACCAGCTGCTTCATGTCGTCGCTGAAGGTCGTTCCGAGAATGTTGATGGCATTCGCGTTCGATTCGGCTGTCTGAACCTCGAGGCCTCGGAAACGGCCGCCTCCTCCGATGGGAACCTCCTCGTTGCGGCCGATCATGTCCATGTTGAGGACAGCAACGGTGTCGTCGAGCGGAAGGACCGGGCGCATGGTATACGCCCAGGCACCGAGCAGACCTCGCTCCTCGGAGTTCCAGGCCGCAAACATCACAGTGCGCCTGGGTCCCCGACCCGACCGTGCCGCGGCGGCATAGGCTTCGGCAACTTCGATCAGGCCAACCGTCCCCGAACCATCGTCGTCAGCGCCCGCAAAGATGCGATTCCCGTCCGCGCCGTTGTGATCGTAGTGGGCGCAGACGATGACGACCTCATCCTTCATCTCAGGGTCGGAACCTTCGATCATCCCGATAACGTTCCGGTCCGGAATCGCGATCCGGTTGATCGAAGTCGTCAGCTCGACCTCCGGGCCGGTGATCGGCACCGGAGTCACCCCGCCGGCTGTTTCCGACGACGCGGACAACTCCGCGAGCGTTCGGCTCCCGCGGCCCAGTAGCTGCCCGGCCAGAGCAGGTGAAATCTGGGCTGCTGGAATCCGGACCTTCTCCATCCAGTCCGCCAGCGTGTAACGGGGGAATCGCCGTTCCTGCCAGTAGTTCGCCGCGGCTCCCGCGAAGTTGCCGTCTTCGTGGTTGTGTACGTCGGCAACGAAGAGGATCGCCAGTGCTCCACGTTGCTGGGCCGAGAGGGCTTTGCGCAGGGAGTTCGACGCCTCAGCGCGGACCACACCATCAAACGGGCTGTCCGGATCACGCTCACCGGGCTCGTGGTCCACGACCAGGACGATCTTCCCGGCGACGTCGTCCCCTCGCAGGTCGTCGTAGGAATGCTCGGGTGCAACGATCCCGAAACCCGCAAACACCATCGATCCGCGCACTCGACCGCTTCCGCTGAAGTTCAACGGGTAGTAGTCCTGCCCCGGCCGCAGCCGCTGAATCGCGTTGTCGCCGTCGAGAACCTGTAACAGGTTGTCCTCCCCCAGCGTCGAGGTCATCAAGTTGTAGGTGTGGAAGAAGGACTCTTCCGAGGCGGGCTTCAAGCCCATCCTGCGGAACCGGGACGCGATGTATTCGGCGGCCAGCCGGTTCTCGGGCGTATCGGTGCGACGCCCGTTCATGGCATCCGACGCGAGGAAGAACAAATCCGCGCGCAGGTCGTCCTCGGTGATCGAATCATTGAACGGCGCCGTGTCTGTCCCCTGAAAACCCACCAGAAACACGAGCGACAGCACCACGATGCTTAATCGTGCCTTCATGAGACCTCCTACCAGCGTCAGCACTCGCCCGTCAGGCTTCCTCCAACTGACTACTGGCTACTGACTACCGACTACTATTCCCTTACTGAAGCAGCGATTGTATCTTCTCTTCGATGGATTTTCGAGCGAATGGATTCGCGGTCCATCGGACCGCTTCGCGGTAGACCGCCAGGGCGATCTCTTTCTCACCCTCGGTCTCGTAGAACGGACCGATCAGGTAAGTGAGCGAGAAGGACGAGACCCGTGGCGTGGCGGCCGATAGCACGATCGAGGTGGTCAATCGAAGGTTCTCGCGGGAAGGGCCCCGAGCGAGCCGCTTGCGCAGGTCCTCGAAGAGCAGCGAGTAGGCGGGCGACAGGTCAGGGTGCACGGCCGCGAAGGCGTCCATGAAGGCAGTCAATCGTTCCGGTTCACCGTCCGGGTATACAGGTTCTTCCAGGTACGTTGCAGCGGTATCCAGAGTCGCGATGTCCAGGGCGACCCTTCGGATCGTCTCGGCATCGACAGCAAGCCGGTCGTAGCGAATCTGGTCCGGAGCGTCGCCAGCGCCGTGGTAGTCCTCGTGCGTCCCGTTCGTGAAGAAGAGGTACGGGATCTGCTGGGCCGCAAACGGGGCAAAATCACTTCTCGGACCGAGCAAATCCGTGCCTAGCAGAAGCATCTCCGGCGTCTGTCGGCCCTGGATGACCGATCGGAGTTCCGGCGAAAACTCCGTCCCGAAAACGACAAGGGTCCATTCCTCCAGGTCCCCAAAACTGCGACCCAACGTATCCAGGACCACGACTGCCGTCGCATTCTCGAGGGGATAGACCGGTTCCCGGGCGTAATGCCGAGACCCGTTCAAGCCTCGCTCCTCATCGTCAAAGGCGATGAAAACGAAAGACCGGGAAGTGTTCGCTTCCTTCAACTCCCGGGCCAGTTCCAGCAGGACAGCCACACCGGCCGCGTTGTCGCTGGCTGAAGGGCGCCCCATACCCTGACCGTCATAGTGGGCTGCGATGATGACGTGCTCAAGCGCGCTGCCGGAGCGCGCCACGACGTTTCGCCGGCCGGGTCCGATATCCTGCATTTGTGCATCGAGACCCAGTTCTTCGAATCGATCCAGAAGATAGTCGGCGCTCTCGATCGCTCCGGGACTCTGTGACAGACGCCCGTCTCGAACCGGGTCCGCCAACCACTCCACCGTCATCTGGAGGCGATCGACGGAGATAGCCGAGACTGACAGGAGCGCGATGAGCAGCACGGAAAGGTTGGCGAATCTGCGAGATCTCATCATCGTGATGTTTTAGACGGCGTGGAAGCCAGAAGGCACTAGAACCCGAAAACGATTCCGACGCTGGCTTCCACCAGATTCAGGCTCTGATCCTGGATACCTCTCACAGAATATCCACGAAGGTCGAAACGTGCCTCGATCGGACCAATCAAACCGACCTTCAATCCTCCGCCGTAGTTGAACGCGAACTTGTTTCCGAAAGCTCCCGGGCCATCGCCGCCGGCGCGGATACCGCCGAGACCCGCCGTCACGTAAGGCGTCACAGGGCCTGGCAGCAGGCTCGCGCGCAAGTTGACGTTGTAGATAAATGCGTTGGCCTGGCTGTCGATAAAGCTTGGGCTGTAGGCCACCGTGTACTCCGCACCGACCGGCAGGTTCGAGCGGTAGAGACGCGCCCCGAAAACCCCGAAGTCTTTCGGGTCGGTCAGCAGTTGACCGGCGACGGAACCGATGGCTCCGGCCGACGGCTGAAGCGTAATCTTGCCTGGATGGTGGAAGCCGCCGAACAGGGTCAGGTCGCTCGCCTGTAAGGCGACGGGCATCAGGAACAGCAGCGCAAGAAAACGGCAGAAGTATTTCATCAAGAAATTATAATCAATCGAATGGTTGATAACAGCGATCATGTTCCAGCGTCAGAGACCTCGAGCAAACGCATGCTCAACTCAGGCACACCTGTCGTTCCGGCCGCGCAGCCTCGGAGTCGACCGCTCAGGCAAGCCCTCTTCATGCTAGCGCTACTCCTCCTGGCCCACCCTTCGTCGGCACAGGTCGGGGAAGCACGACAGGCGATGGCTGAAGGCGATTCTCTCCGCGCGGTCGAAATTCTGACGACGGCCCTCGAGGACGCTCCTACCCCGGACGTGTACCTTTACCTCGGGCTCGCACATGCGAACCTCGAGCAATACGACCAAGCTCTGGAAGTGTTCTCCGAGGCATCTCGCCGATATCCCGACGACCCGCGCTTCCACAGCGAGACCGCGGGCGTCCACCTCGCCAACCGGGATGTGGCGCTGGCGCGAGAGGCGCTGACACGGGCGTTGGCCCTCGCACCGGATGACGATTACGCGTCGGACCTGCTGGCCTCGATCAACCTGTCGGAAGGGGATGTGGAAGAAGCGCTCGACACCTGGAACCAAGCTGGCCGGCCTCGAATCGACGAAGTCTTCCAGAATTTTTCTCCGGGCTTCCTCAACTGGGTCGTGCCGCGCTCACTCTCCTTCGCCGAGGGCGATGTCCTCGATTACGACCGGTGGCGGACAACCCAGGAGCGCCTGTACGCGACGAAGTTGTTCTCGAATGTCGGTCTGGAAATGGAACCCTCCTCCGTCCCCCAACTCTACAACGCGATCGTCCGCACAACCCCCCGGGCCAACACGCGCGGAGACATCCTCCTCGATCTGGTTCGCGGGCTTCTTGTCGAGACAACGTACTTCGAGTTATGGGACGTGGGCCTGTCCGGGGTCAGCTGGAGGTCGAGCTATCGCTGGGACGAGGATCGGCGGCGGGCTCGCGGTCAACTGGTGGTGCCGCTCCCACTTCCCGGTGTTCCTGTACTGGACTTCACGAACACATGGAGGTCCGAACGCTGGGACATGTCGCAATCCGTACGAGAGGAGTTTCTTCCCGAGGCACGTTTCGATTACAAGGTAAATAGCGTGCGTCTTGGAATCCACGCGGTCCCCCACTACCGTGTCGAAGTGGGCGCCGGGCTGGAGTACCGGAATCGAGCGGCAGCCGGCACAATCGAACCGCTCGCGATGGACGCGCGCAATTCGGGCACACTTCAATTCGATGTCCGCGTTCGTCCGGTTGAGGGACGCTACAGCAGCCAACTGCGTTTTGAAGCCTTCCTCGCAAGGGAAGGCCTCCTCGGAGACTTCGACTTCGGCGGCGGCACGGCGCAAATAGCCAATCGATACGTGATTGATGAAGTATCCGACACCACCTTCGACTGGTCCGTGTCGGGAGGCACGTCGCGCGGTGAACTGCCCGTCGACAGCTACTTCATGATGGGCATCGGCCGCGGGAGCGCGCACCCGCTCCGCGGCCACGTCGTCTCCGACAGCGGGCGCTACGGTCGGGCTCCGATGGGAACGGACTTCGTCCTGATCAACACCGATATCGAACGAAGGCTGGTGACGGTTCCCCTCTTCAATACCTTGAGCATCCCTTACTTGATGGTCAAGGCGATGGGCTTCTTCGATTCGGCCAAGGTGTTCGACCGCAACCGGATCTTCCGTCAGGGAGAGTGGATGAACGACGTCGGTGTCGGGATGCGGTTCGAAACGCCGACAGGGTCGTTCACGGTGTTGTACGGGCGGGACATCACCGACGGCGTCAACAACTTCTACGGCTACGTCGAGCGACGCTTCTGGTAAACGTGTGGGACCGTTGCGAGATCTTGTCCAAAGGAGGTGTAGGTGCGGTCTTTGACCGCACATTCTACTCGATCGAGGGAGGTGGCTGGGACCTCGTCCGACAGCTATTGCAGATTGGTCATTGGACGATTCCGCATTGGAAATTTGGAGATTGCGAATTGCTCGATTTCTTATTGGTCGGAAATCTAGAATGAAACAATCTCCAATGAGCAACCTGCAATGTGGATTCTTTCAAATATCGCAATTTGCGATAGGTGTAGGTGCGGTCTTTGACCGCACGTTCCTCGAGCCGAAACGATGTGCGCTCATAAGAGCGCACCTACACCGGAAACTACGGGTCCGGATCCCTCTGCTCCGCAAACCGCTCCCACGACGGCTCGGTTCCCAGAGCCAGGGTGACGATCCGCGCATAGCTTCGGATTCCACCTTCTACTCGATTGGCCTTGAGAAACAGGTCGAACGTTCGTGCCTGGATGTCGTTGACCCACTCGACGCGGTTGTCTCGCCTCCGCATGAACATCGCCTCCAGATCCTGTCTCGGCCCTTCGTCGAGCCACTCGTCCGTTTCTGCGGAGCGCAGGTAAAGCCAGAGGGTCAGCCAACCGCTGTACTGGAACGAGGGATCGTTCGAGTTGACGCAGGCCATCAGGGCGATGAAATTTGCATCCCCTTCGTTAGGGTAGCCGCGGACATGGGCAATCTCGTGCGCGACGGTCATCGGGCGCTCGAACCTCAGCAGGCCAGACGTCACCAGGGCCTCGTGTCCGAAGGGGTTGAACATGCCGTCCACTCCGGCAGCTTTGAAGAACGGGTTCAGGAGCGCAGACGACTTCGGCAATCCGCTCGCCGTCCAGGAGACGCCGTCCAACTCCTCGACGACCTGCGCGACTCGGGCGCCCGCAAGCGCACCGAGCTCCAGTTCGTCGAAGGCCTGTGCTTCCTTTGCCGGATAGAGCTGGTTCAGGTGGGACGCAGTTTTTGCGGTGAATCGGGCGACGTTCTCTTCAGTGACAAGTTCGTTGTTGAAATCGAGTTTCGAAACGAGAGGTGTGCGGTGGTAGTTCAAGCCCCAGGTCCAGAAGAAAATGAGGTAGCCAACCGCTGCCACCCCAAACAGTGTCCGTAACTTTCGATGGTAAAGAAGGTAGAGAACCAACGGGATGGCGAAGAGGATTAGCACGTCCAGCCACGACGCGGGCATTGAATTCGCAGCCAGGGCCATGGCTCTCGAGAGCAGCGGGTACAGACCGGTCGCGTACCAGCTCTCGACCAAACGTGCGGGAAACAAGCCGGCCCACGACGCGAGGAACGAGGTTAGGGCCAACAGGATCGACCAGATGGAGATCGGTTGCTGCAGTTTTATCTTGACCCGCTTGGACAGCATTTGCTACGATTCCGCTTTCTTGTTAGATAAGTCCTTACAAATCAATTGAATAAGGACGGCGCCTCGGGATTTACGCGCTGTTTGAGTTGAGTCGGTCATAAAAACCGATGGCAAAGAATTTTTATACTCTCATTATCGTACCGAACGCGAGTTCCGGACTCCACAAGGTACGTATCCCGCTTTCCGTTCTCTACGCCGTTTGCCTGCTTGCCCTGATCGGTGTCTTCACGGTTGTGGGGCTCGGTTTCAGCTATGCACGCATGGCGTTGAAGACCGCCGATCACGGCCAGCTTCAAACCTGGAACCATGACCTGAAGGTCGAGAACAAGAACCTGGAAGTCTCGACGCGGCAGCTCAACTCCAAGATCGAATCCCTGGAAGAAATCTCAGACCGGATACACGATCTGATGCGGAGCGATACCTGGAACGAGCGATTCGGGTTGCTCGACACGGGTGGCGTCGGAGGGGCGATCGAAGACTATCCGACGGCGGCGATGATCGCGAGCGTCAACGTGAGGGACAACATCGATCTGGTCCGTGATCGCACCTCGGAACTCGAGATCCAGTTGCGACTCGTCGAACAGGTAGCAGAACGGCGCCTCGGAAAACTGACGCTCACGCCTTCGGCGTGGCCCGTCAGTGGCCCGATCCGGAGTTCCTACGGCCGGCGGCGGGATCCTTTTACGGGACAGGCGGAGATACATCAGGGGATGGATATCGGGGGCCTTTACGGCTCCGTCGTCCGGGCCCCGGCAAACGGACGAGTGGTCTATGCCCGTCGCAAATCGAGCTACGGCAACTTGATCATGCTGGACCACGGTGGTGGTATAACGACCCGCTACGGACACCTTTCCCGGTTTGCTGTATCGGTCGGGGACCAGGTACAAAAGGGCGACCTCATCGGCTACGTCGGAAACACGGGCCGCAGCACCGGCCCCCATCTGCACTACGAGGTGCGGCTCAACGACAGAACAGTCAACCCACGGAATTATCTTCCTACAAAATCGGTACGGATTGCAGACTGAACACCTCTACAGACCAACCTTATCTTCGCCTGAATTTCGCCCCGCTTTTCGCCAGACTCCTCTACCCAGTCAACAACCCGTCATCGAGCCACGTCGTTTCCGACGGATGGGCTCAAACGCCTGCCCCGGAAGGGTTTGAGCAAGATCGGAACCGCCGCCCAAACCCATCCACGGGCTATTTCGACGCCGGTTGGAGTCGCTTGTATTCAGGTTTCCTTTACCCTAAACTTCAGACTCAGGCACTTTATGTTCGCCAGCATCGTTAAGAAATTCGTCGGATCCAGAAACGACCGTGAGTTGAAGAAGATCCGCCCGGTCGTCGAAGCAGTCAACGCGCTGGAACCGACCGTGTCGAGCCTCACCGACGAGCAGCTCCGAGCCAAAACCGCCGAATTCCGGCAACGAATCGATCAGGGTGCATCCCTCGACGACCTGTTGCCCGAAGCTTTTGCCGTGGGACGGGAAGCGGGCAAGCGGGTCCTGAACATGCGGCACTTCGACGTTCAGCTCATCGGGGGCTACGCGCTGCACACCAGCCGAATCGCCGAGATGAAGACCGGCGAAGGCAAGACCCTGGTTGCCACTCTCCCGGCCTACCTGAATGCCCTGGGCGGCAAGGGTGTCCACGTCGTGACGGTCAACGATTACCTTGCGCGACGGGACTCGGAATGGATGGGCAACATCTACCGCTTCTTGGGACTTGACGTTGGTGTCGTTCAGCACGGGCTGGACGAGGCGCAGCGACACGAATCATACGGCGCGGACATCACCTACGGGACCAACAACGAGTTCGGATTCGACTATCTACGCGACAACATGAAGTTCCAGCTGGCGCATTGCGTCCAGCGCGGTCACAACTTCGGCATCGTCGATGAAGTGGACTCGATCCTGATCGACGAAGCCCGAACGCCCCTTATCATCTCGGGACCCAGCGACGAGGCAACGGACAAGTATTATCGCATCGACAAGGTCGTCCCCCGACTCCGTCGCGATATCGACTACCAGGTCGAGGAGAAGCACCGGACCGCGACGTTGACGGAGGAAGGGGTGACAAGCGCCGAAGGTCTGCTTTCGGTCGAGAACCTCTACGATCCGTCCAACATGGAGATCCTCCATCACATCAACCAGAGCCTGAAGGCACACACGCTGTTCAAGAGGGACGTCGACTACGTGGTGAAGGACGGAGAGGTCCAGATCGTCGACGAGTTTACCGGTCGCTTGATGCCGGGGCGCCGCTGGAGCGACGGCCTACATCAGGCGGTGGAAGCCAAGGAAGGCCTGAAGATTCAGCAGGAGAACCAGACGCTGGCGTCGATCACGTTCCAGAACTATTTTCGGATGTACGACAAGCTTGCCGGGATGACGGGAACCGCCGAGACCGAGGCTGAGGAGTTCCTGAAGATCTACAACCTCGATGTGCTGGTCATTCCCACCAACGTCCCGCTGGGCCGGATCGAAAACCCTGACGTCATCTACCGCACGGAACGGGAAAAATACAACGCCGTCGTCGACGAGATTCGTGAGCTGAACGACAGGGGCCAACCGGTCCTGGTCGGCACGATTTCCATCGATAAGTCGGAAAAACTGAGTTCGATGATCAAGCGGAAGGGCATCAAGCACGTCGTCCTGAACGCCAAGTACCATGCGAAGGAGGCGGAAATCGTGGCGCAGGCCGGTCGGAAGGGAGCGGTCACGATCGCAACCAACATGGCGGGACGCGGTACCGATATCCTTCTGGGCGGGAACCCCGAGTTTCTCGCACGCGACCGACTGCGGAAGCAGAAGGTCGATCCCGGCGAAGCCACCCCTGAACAGATGGAAGCGGCGCTCGAAGAAGTGCGGCCGGAGGTCGAAGCCGAACACGAACAGGTGGTCGGCCTCGGGGGACTCCACATCATCGGGACAGAGCGTCACGAAGCCCGACGCATCGACAACCAGCTCCGGGGGCGTTCCGGGCGTCAGGGAGACCCGGGTTCCTCCAGGTTCTTCGTGTCGCTGGAAGACGACCTCATGCGGATTTTCGCCGCAGAGCGCATTTCGGGAATCATGCAGCGGTTGGGGATGGAAGAAGGCGTGCCGATCGAGTCCAAGATGGTTTCCAAGCAGATCGAGAGCGCCCAGAAGCGCGTTGAAGGCCAGAACTTCTCTTCGCGGAAACACGTTCTGGAATACGACGATGTGATGAACAAGCAGCGCCAGGCGATATACGGGCTCCGCAAGCAACTGCTGGAACAGGATGATCAGCGGGAGTACGTGATGTCGGTCGCCGAGGACATCGCGGCGTCGCTGGTGGCGCAACACGCCAACGAAGAGACGCATCCGAGCGAGTGGGATCTCGAAGGGCTCCAGACCTCTGTGTTGCGACAGTACGGCCTGGATCACATAAAGGAGGGCATTCGCCCCGACGAGGATCAGCTGAGCTCGAAAGAGCTCGAAGAACGCCTGACTGATCTTATTCAGCGGAAGTACGAAGAGAAAGAAGAGCTGATCGGCCCCCAGTCGATGCGCTTACACGAACGGATGCTGATGCTTCAGATAGTCGATGCGCAGTGGAAGGACCACCTGCTCGGCATGGACCACCTCAAGGAGGGTATCGGGCTCCGCGGATACGGCCAGCGCAACCCGCTCATCGAGTACAAGAAGGAATCGTTTGATCTCTTCGAAGACCTGATGAACCGTATCGAGGACGGCTCGATCCGGTTCCTGTTCCTGCTCCAGCCCGTGGACCAGGCAAAGCAGGCCGAACAGATCGAGCGCCGTCAGAAGAGGCAGCAGTTCATCGCGTCCAACCAGGGGGGAGGCGACAGCCCCCGCAAGCCCGTGAAACGCGGCTCCCCGAAGGTGGGACGAAACGATCCTTGCCCTTGCGGTAGCGGCAAGAAATTCAAAAAATGTTGCGGAGTGACAGCTTGAGGGAAAAGACATTCCAGGAAGCCTACACCTTTGACGACGTCCTTCTGGCACCGAGGAAATCGGACATCCTGCCCACCGAAGTCCAGACGAGCACGAGACTGACGAATCGCATCTCACTGAACATCCCCGTCGCGAGCGCGGCGATGGACACCGTAACCGAATCACGCCTTGCGATCGCCTTGGCCCAGCAGGGTGGAATCGGCATCGTGCACCGCAACATGTCCATCGAGAGCCAGGCGGCGGAAGTGGACAAAGTCAAACGTTCGGAAAGCGGCATGATCGTCGATCCGATCACGATGTCTCCAGATCGTAAGATTCAGGACGCGGTCGAGCTGATGGCCCATTTCAAGATTTCGGGCGTTCCGATCACGGAGAACGGCCGCCTCGTCGGAATCCTGACGAACAGAGACCTGCGCTTCGAGGATCGCTTCCATCTTCCGATAAAGGACGTGATGACCAAGGACAAACTCGTCACGGTGCCGGTCGGCACGACTCTGGACGAGGCGCAGCGAATCCTGCACAAGCACCGGATCGAGAAGCTGCTGGTGGTCGACGATGATCGGAACTTGAAGGGCCTGATCACGGTCAAAGACATCACCAAGAAGATCAAGTACCCCTTGTCGGCCAAGGACGAACACGGACGCCTGCGAGTCGGGGCGGCCATCGGAGCGACCGGAGACTATGCCGAGCGCGCCTCCGCGCTGATCGAAGCGAAGGTGGACGTGATCGTCGTCGATACCGCTCACGGACATTCGTCGCGGGTCCTCGAGGCGGTCAAGACCGTGAAGAGCCGATTTCCCGACATGGACGTCGTTGCCGGCAACATCGCGGCTTCCGAAGCTGCCGCCGACCTGATCGATGCCGGCGTGGACGCGATCAAGGTTGGTATAGGTCCCGGCTCGATCTGTACGACCCGGGTTGTCAGCGGCGTGGGCGTACCTCAGATCAGCGCGATCATGGAGTGTGCTCCTGTCTGCCGTGAACGCAAGATTCCACTCATCGCGGATGGGGGCGTTAAGTTTTCCGGGGACGTCACGAAAGCCATCGCTGCAGGCGCCGACGCGATCATGATCGGATCGCTGTTCGCCGGAACCGACGAGAGCCCGGGCGAGATCATTCTCTACCAGGGCCGAACGTACAAATCCTACCGTGGTATGGGTTCACTCGGCGCGATGCAAACCGGAAGTAGCGACCGCTACGCGCAGGATCGGGCTCAGCCGAACAAACTGGTTCCGGAAGGAGTCGAAGGGCGGGTGCCCCACAAAGGCTCCCTTGCTTCCCTCGTCACTCAGTTGGTGGGCGGACTGAAGTCCGGGATGGGCTACTGCGGTTGCAGTTCGATCGAGGAGTTGCAGACGCAAACGCAGTTCTTGAAGATCACGGACGCGTCGCTGAAGGAGAGCCACGTCCATGACGTGTTCATTACGAAAGAGGCGCCGAATTATCAGTTGGAGTAGGAGGCCGGCGGTTGTCCTTCACCAACTTTTCTGCTCAATAAACACCCGGGGACAGGGCTATACCCCTGTCCCCCTCACATTGGCTCCCCCACGGAACGTTTCGCGGAACCGTTTTCTGAGCAATAACGTTCGCGAACGAGAAACGGCGGCCAATCGGCCGCCGTTTCTCAGCTTCTTCCCTTCCCTGTTTTGTTCCTACCCGATCGTCCGTCCCGACCTCCTGAACGGGGCGTTGATGTACTGCTCCGCCTCGTCCTGTGCGCCGTAGGCGTCGTCGTCGGTGTTGAGCGCCTTCTGGTACTCGCCCAGCGCGCGGTCCCGGTCGCCGCGGATATCAAAGATCTTGCCGAGGTTCACGTAGGACCACACTTCGACCCAGATGGGTTCCAGGTCGCCGTTCAGGGCTTCCCGAAACACGTTGGCCGACGCCTGGAGGTTCCCGAGTTCGAACAGTGCTTCGCCCATCCGGAAAAAGGCCAGCGAACTCAGGCGATCCTCGTCGATGGCCGCCTGGTACTGGTCGATCGCCTCGTTGTAGCGTCCCGCGTCGGCGTAATCCTCACCCCGAGAGATATTCACCGCCACACGCATGTCCGGCGACAGGCGCAACAACCTCTTGTTCGGATCGATGGAGATCGATCGGGGCTTCCTCTCCGTGATCAGGTCGAAATCGCTCGACGGTCCCGAGACCCAGATCGTGTGGTATTCGGGCTCGGCGTCGGTCGCCACTTCGACCTCCACGGGCATCCGGAACAGGTCCAGATCCTGGTTGATCTGCCCCATGATCTTGTAACCGTCCGGGAGCCGGAACACGGTGTATTCCCGGGTAAACTCAGGTATCCCCGCAGAGTTCAGCCATTGGTCGAAGAAGTACGTGAGGTCTTCACCGGCCAGCTCGGTAGAAACGTCGAAGAACGCGGCGGTCGAAAGGGGCCGGTCCGCAAACCGCGTGGGGAATTCCTCCAGCATGGCGGCGAACTTTTCGTCTCCCATGACGTCGCGAAGCATCCGGACGATGAAACCACCCTTGAACGCTACCAGCGCACGGTATTCCGCCGAATCCATCCCAAAACCGCTTGCCTGGCTGATGGGGGTGTCGCCTTCATAGCTGAGCGCCTTGACGATCGTTCGCTGGACGTATTCGTCAGCCTCGAAGGGCGAAAGCGTTTCCTCGAAGTACATCATGCCGGCGAAGACAGCCAAGCCTTCGGCCAGCCATGCATCCGATTCCGGATTATCGACGGGATACTTCAACGGGAACCACTGCGCGGCGACATATCGAGTGAGCACCCAGGGATCGAAACCGGGCCCAACCTCGTTGGAGGGCAGCAGCAGCATGCCCGGAGCCGAACGCGCGTCCCAGTTCGCGCCATCGATCTCGATCATGCGGAACGAATCCGCGACCGGTTCGCCGAAGGTATCCGTGTAGATGGCGATCATCTCCGCCGCCGCCTCGCCCATTTCCCGGGCTGAATCGACGTCGTCGAAGACCATCACTTCAACCCCCGGCCCATCGTCGATCGAAGCAGTGACGGTTTCGTAGCTTCCCGCAACGATGGTTCCGGACGCGGTAGGCGTGGGGCTGCTGAACACCAGCAGCTTCTCGACATCCGTGATCCCCGGTTCGACTTCAGGGAAACTGGTGATCACCTGCCAGTCGGAAGGAACCGTCAACCGAACGTCCATTGTCGCTGGATCGCTGTGGAGACCGTTGGTCGGGAACCACTTCGCTTCATAGAGCAGGAAAGCACTCTCGGCGGAAATGCGTCCCAGGATTGGTTCACGTCGTCCGAGTTCAGGATTCAACACCCCGTCGTACTCGACTCGGATTACCGGCTGGTCGAACTGGCCGAGGTCGCTCAGATCCACCTCGAGGGTGGAATCCAGGTCGAACTGACGAAACCGAACCGGCAACGGTTCTTCTTCTCCCAGGTAAACGTCGCGAACCCGCAGCCGACGATCCAGGTCGAACACGGCGTAGTTCTGCCGATCGAGCTGTACAAAGCGAATCTCGGTGCTCGCGAGCACTTCGCCTTCGAAGGCATCGATCCGGGCCTCGATGGAATAGGATTCAACGTCGATCTGAGGCCGGTCCGTGTCCCCGGCTTGCGGAATGAGCGTCTGCGCCGATGCTGAAACCGCAAACAGCGCGCAAATCATAAAGGTTGAAAGTTTTCTCATGGCTATGGTTGGTGTGGACAATTCTGGTGGCCACCGGCCCATGGGTTCTTAGACGGTCCGTTTACGGAATTCTCACAATTGTTTTTCCCATACCGACGTTTTCGTTCTGATCGTAGATCCGGAACGCGACCGTATGCTCGCCCGGGGTGAGTTCGATCGACGAGAACTCGAAGACCTCCGAGAGAGAATCGACAATCCCGTCCACGGGGAAGATGGGGCGCCAATTCCCGGCATCGACCGATACTTCGGCCTGTTTCAACGTAGATGTCTGATCTTCGACCTCGACGTGGAGCCGTACGCGTCGGTTCTCGATCCCTTCTTCGCGCATCGTCACGCTCGGCGGAGAATTGTCGATGGCGAACGGAGCAGTCTCTCTCTCCCCCGCCAGGGCGATTTCGGCCGGGTTGGATCCCCCGTCACTTGCGACGACCCGGAAAACGTAGGTTCCGTCGGGCAACATGTCGGATCGAACCGTGTAGAACGCGTCCTCGAGACCATCCTGCAACACCTTCCAGGCCGCCTCGTTCTCCGCCTTGTAGTGCAGGGAATAGGTCAGCGTGTCGTTGTTGCGGTCGGTCGCAGTCCACTGGAGCGAGCGTGCGCCCTTCTGGTTCAGCCGGCGCGGCGGAATCCGGGGCGCGGCATTTCCGCTACCGTTGCCGGCCTGGGCGGCGGCGTTGTTGGTGGTCTGGACTTTCTGGAGGGAGACCCCGGGGGGCAGGACGACAAGCGAAGTGACGTCCGGCCGGAAATTCTGCTGCAAGTAAGGAACCCGGACCGACGACAGAAGGGGAGCGTCCTCGTCCACGCCGTCCAACACGGCTTTCCACTGGATAAAGCGGGCGTTGGGGCTGAACACCTCACCGGAGTCGCCGATAGGCGCCCAGTCCGACCACGTGGAGTCCGGACTGCCCGTGTTCCCAGTCCGCGTGAGGATCTCCACACCTCCGGTCCCGCCTCTCCAGCTGACTTTTCCCCAACTGGAGGTCGCCCCGGTGTTCCTCACCTTCGATTCGTAGAAGCCGGTGCCGGCTACCTGGTTGCTGAGTTCGAAAAGCTTGCCGGCGTTGGAAGACGAGGCATACACGCGAGTGCCGTGGACCAGCAACTGCGTGGTTTGCTCCTCGGATGATTCGACGACGAGTGTCGTCCGGCGCGGACCTTCATAATTGTAGATGCGCCCTTTCGTGCCTGTGGAGAAGAACAACCCCTCGTCGTGCGGCAGCAGGGCGAAGATCATCTCACTCGAGGACTGCCACACAGTCGTTACGACACCGTCGGTCCGGACCTCGAGTAGGGCACCCTGCGGCGCGGCCGCTCGGCGCCCAGCCCCCCCTGCGCCACCACGTCCAGGCCCGGATCCCTGCTGGGCGGGCCGGGCCTGAGGCTGCTGCGCGGCTGCGGCTGGACCGACAGTAACGCTGACGGTCGTTCCATCCGTAGTCGGAGCAGCCGTCGCGGGCGCCTGTGGCGGGACTGCGGCTCCCGAGGAGTTTACGACCGCCGCATAAATCGTCCCATCCGCCGCCAGAGCCAGAGAATGGACTTCCTGCATTCCCGAGTCATAAAGAACGAACGGCCTCCCGTCGTCTGAAATCCGGTAGACATAGCCCTTCGGATTGCCGCCGGCGATCAGGTTTCCAGTGGCATCGAAAGCCATCGTGATGATGTGGGTCTCCTCGCTATCGTAGAAGACTTCTGACGTGCCGTCGGGCGCGACACGATAGATCACACCCTCGTCCCCGGTTGCTACGAACAGGCTGCCCATCTCGTCGAAGAGCAACGACCAGACGTATTTGTCTTCGGGGTCGAAGAACACCTGCTCGCTTCCGTCCGGCCCGATCCGGTAAACCTTCCCGTCGGGAGACGTTGCCGCAAAAAGGCCATCCTCGGTGTCGAGGGCCAGGGCCAGAACATCCAATTCGGGCAGATCTGCGAGCAAGGTACCGTTTCCGTCCGCGCCGACCCGGTAGACCTTACCGTCATGACCCGTCCCCAGGTAGACGGCGCCTGCCGAGTCGGCGACGGCGCTGAAGATCAGCGTCTCGTCGGTGTCAAAGAGAATGTCGAAGCGGGGGGCGAGCACGAGCTCCCCATCGCTCGTGATCGACAGTCCGTTCAACTCGCCCTCTCGGAATTCGTCGTACGAACGTACTTCCCAGAACTGGGGGATGACCCCAAGCGCGGGTAGCGCGACAAGAAGCGGAATCATCCAGAATGGTTTTTTCATCAGTTCTTCCAAACAAGCCTAAGACGCCCCGCCGACGCGTTTTCCTCGAACGTCTTCGCTCGCCGTCAGGGGACGATCGTCAGGTTCAACGACCGCTGCCCTTGAATGACGTAGTCGGACGGTGGAAGCTCAAACTCGCCGACCGCCGAGTTGCGCGTACCTGACGTGTTGCCATCTGAAGACCGCCCCGTCCGGATCATGGCAATCATCGAAGGCGGCAGCGACGGAAGCTCCTCACCGGCGATCACGACACCAGGGACCGCGCTCAAGACCCGGACATACAGACGGTCTGTCTTGCGCAGCTTGTTCAACTCTCTCAAGATCTGCTGGATGTCCCGCGGTGCGCCCGGGGGCGCGCGGCGCAGGTCCGAACCGGTCATCGTAACGCCGTCACCCACCAGCAACTGGACTCGTCCCGGGGCCAGCCCGTCAGGCACCTCGAATGAATATTCTTCGACAAGTTCGTCCCCGTTCCCGGCGCGAAGGCCGGCTGACAGCGTCACCATGTCGCCGGCGCGCACTTCGGTGCGGTCGATCCTCAGTGACTCCAGGCGGGCGCTGCGCTTTCGGTCGGTCGAGACGATGTCCAGTTCGACCGACTCGATGACCAGTTCCTCAAACCCAGCGGACAACAGGTAGGTGATCGGCGCGACCGTCGCGATGGTCGCCTGGGCCGGTCCGTTCATGTCACCAGCGAAAGCGTTGCCGATTTCGACGCGTTCCCCACTGGTGAGATGAATCGTCCCGGTGATTTCGAGTGTCGACTCTCCAAGGCCGCGTTCGCTCGCCAGAATCGCGTTGAAGACCGTGAAGTTCATCATGAACGGCGTCAGGAATCGGTCATTGACGACCTCGAACTCATAACGTTCGGTAGTGTCGCGCGAGGTGCTCAGATCCACCCGAACCGGAATCATCCGCGGAGACTCGCCCAGTGTTCCGAAGATCCCGGTGGACCGATCCTGCTGGAATACCCCGACCACCTCCAGCGGCACGGCAATCTTGAACGACGTCGATACGCTGGGAATGTGCGAGATCACATAGCCCTTCGACATGGGCACGTCGGTTGGGCCGGTCGACATGAAGGGATGGCCGAAGGCGAAGACCTTGTCGCCGTCGACGTGAGTCACGGTTCCGTTCGCGCTGACGCTGATGTCTCCACGGACGAGTTCGGCATTGATGGAGGCACCCGGCTCGATCGGGCCGTCCGGGGCGGCCAGGTTCGCCCCGCTCCCGGATCCGCCGCCCTGGACCGGGGTAAAGCCGAAGTCTTCGAAGAGTTCTGAAAACTGGCGGACGGCCACAGGCAAGACACCGGATATGAACAGGGGCGTCCGGATCTGTGTCAGTCCGGCCGTCGCGAAGGATGCACGAACCGGGTTCGACCTCATCCAGGCCCGCGGAAGAAAGTACTCTTCGATACCGTCCCCGGCGGCCGCGCCGACCATGAGCCTGTTGACATAAGCATGCGGGCCTTCGGCGGGAAACGAGCCCTGGACGACTCTCTCTTCGCTTGCCTGCTCGAGCACGCTCACCATCTGGGTGATGGGCTGAATCCCCGCGATGGGGTCCTTCGAGAACTCGAACGCGAAGGCCAGCGCGCCGAGCAACTTGCCGTCGATGTAGATCGGGCTGCCGCTCATGCCCTGGAGGACTCCGGTGTGCTCGAGCGGGCCCCCTGAGATTCGGGCCAGGACCATGTCCCGCCTGGGCGACGAGTTCTTCAGCACTCCCAGGATCACAACGTCGAACTCTTCGATCGTCGTGCCCTGGAATACCGTGCGGCCGATGCCTTTCATCCCTTCGCGCAGATCGTCGACCTGGAAGAATTCCGGGCTCTGGGCGTAGGAAGGCAACGCGAGGCTCACGGCCACCCCACCCAGTAGTAAAGCGAACAGGACTTTCTTCAGCATTACTCCGACACGGTCCGGTTTTCGCGACTGCGCACAGGTTACTGCCCCCCGGGCTGCCGATCGTGGCGTCTCGCTGCCCGAGCCGCCGAGCTTGGCGTGTAAACCTAATGTTTTCAGTCGAAAACGGAAATTTCATATTAATGGAAGCCTCGACGCCCTGTCAACAAGACCCCGCCTGCGCCGCGTGGGGTGCCGCCTGTGACGGGCGAGCGAAAAACGGGATGCTCCACGCTCTACCCGCGAGGGACGCGAGCACAGACCGCGATCGGTTCAAACACCCGTGTCGAGCCGGTAACTCCAACGGTCCATTTGACTTTACCGCGTCCTTTCCGTTAATGTGCGAAGACTCGGTCGAGTTTTCTGCGCCCTTCGAAAACCAGCACATTGAGGGTTTCAAGAATGCGAAGGTTCACTATCAGTGTCCTTTTGGCGGCGATGTTCGTGTTGACCCCAGGCCAGGCGTTCGCCCAGGGCGCGGGCGACCTGGAGTTGAATCTGTTCTTCGGCGGGTCCTGGCACTCCACGAACAAGTACGAGATCGGGTTTCCTCAGGCGGTCACGCCGATCCAGCAGGAATTCAAGTTCAACCAGGGCTTCCGGGGCGGCGCCCGGTTCAACGTTTTCAACTCCGGTCACTGGGGAGAGGAATTCGTCTACAGCTTCGAAACGAACGATGCTCGATTCATCACGATCAACCCGGCTGGATCGGAACTCGAGCTCGGGACACAGATCCATCAGTTCGCCGTCAACACCCTGTATTACTTCGACGCCAACGAGGACCTGACGGTTCGGCCGTTCCTGAGCTTCGGCATCGGAGGCACGCTGTACCGACCGACGGACGAGGCCAAGTCCATCGCAAGCGATCCATTGAGAGGAAACCTCCCGGGCTTCGGCGAATCGACTTCGTTCGCGTTCAACTACGGCTTCGGCCTCAAGGCACGGATGGCGGGCCGAATGGGACTCCGTTTCGACTTCAAGGGTTTCCTGGCGAGAACACCCGCGTTCGGGCTGGCCCGTCAATCTGACGATCCGAACGCAACGGTGTTCCCGGCTGGGGGAGCGTTCCACAACGTCTCCGCCACCGCGGGAGTGGTATTTTTTCTTAATTAGCTGTTAGCTATTGGCGTTGGCTGGCGCAGGGGTGGTGCTGACCAGAAAAACTCCGAACTATCCTAAACATCCGTACAATGCTGCACCAGACAACCACCCCGTCTGCACCTGCGGTGCATCCACCCAAACTCCCCTCCTCAGATGAGGAGGGGTGGCGCGAAGCGCCGGGGTGGTGTTGATCAAGAAATCCATCCCACCAACTGCCCGCTCCGTCAGACGAAGAACCACCCCGTCTGCGCCTGTTCGCCGCAGCCACCCCTCCTCAGTCAAGGAGGGGAGATCTGTTCGGAAGCTTCATGGTTTCCAGGCCCAGAAAGCGACTTGATTTCCGATCGAGTGAACCACCTCGATCGCCACGTCGTTGCTGGTACTGAGTTCGTCGAGCATCCGGCTTTCGGCGATACAGAGAAGCCGGCTACCCGACTGCGTGAGCTCGGCCAGCTCCTCGCCAGACAGAGCGGTCACCGCGTTGTTGTCCCGGTAATACCGCAGTCCGTAATCCATCCACCGGTCCGGCCTGTACAGAATGACTGGTTGCTGGTCCGAGACGAACCGCTCCAGTTCCTCCGTCCACGGCTCCATCGTTTCCGCCCTCGGTCCACGGGGAAAGACCACGCTCGTGATCACGAGTACGACGATCGCCATCATCGCTGTATTGAATGCGCCGAGAGCCGGGGCGGGCATCCAGATCGCGAGGACCACGAGCGCGCCGGCCGCAAGGAAGGACGCTACGGCCAGCGGAACCCCGTATGTTTGTACATCGATGTTGATGGCATCGCCGAAAAAGCCGACCGTGACACCTATGGCGATCGAGAAAGCCGCCTGGCACAAGACCGCAACCCGAAAGCCGCCCGTCTTTTCGGAACCGATTTCACGGGCACACAACAGCGCTATAGGCGGCGCCATCGGCAGGATGTAGGCGGGTAGTTTTGAACCGGAAAGTGAGAAGAACACGAGAGGCGCCACGGCCCACACCAGGATCAGTTGTTCGCTCCTGGAGAAACGCCGGCGCAGGGCGGGTATGAGCAGAAAGGTCCAGGGAAACATCATCAGCAACAGAACCGGGATGAAGAAATAGAACGGCTCCTGGTGTCCGTGTATTTCCGAAGTGAAGCGCTGCAGGTTCTGGTTGATTATGAAGACGTCGATGAATTCCCGACCGTTCACCCAGGTGACCGCGACATACCAGGGCGCCGCGACAAGCAGCGTGATCAGAATACCCCCCGGGTGCCACCGCTTCCACTCGCTGTAACCTCCGCGCCACAACAGGAAGAGCACCAGTGCGAGAGCCGGAAGTAGCACGGCAACCGGCCCCTTCGCCAGCACACCGAGACCCAGAGCGGCGTAAAAGCCGTAGAGATACCACCGCCGCGCCGCCTCCTCGGCATCCATCCCGAGAACGAAGAAGACCAATGCTCCGGTCAACGCGGCGGTCAGGGGCATGTCCGTTGAAGAGGCACGGGCCAGGGCGAAAAACCCGGCCGATGAGGCAAGAATCAGGGCCGCTCCGAACCCGATGCCGCGGGAAAACAGACGGTGACCGCACCAGTAGATGAAGAAGACCGAGAGCGTTGCGCACATCGCCGCAGGAAACCGAGCTCCCGTCTCGCCGACGCCGAACAAGGCAAAGCCCAGGGCGGCCAACCAGTACAGCAACGGCGGCTTCTCAAACCAGTTTTCTCCGTGGAGTCGCGGAGTGACGTAGTCCCCCGTCTCATACATGCCGCGGGCGACTGCGGCGTAGCGGGGTTCATCGGGCCCAAGAAAACCGATGCCGCCCAACTGGTGGAAAAACATCAGGTAACAGACGGCGGCGAGGGCGATAACGATGAAGTAGTCGAGGTGCTGGTCCAGCTTCGGTCGCATCTTTAAAAGTATGTGAAAATAACACGGATGCGAGTGGGTGCAAAAGCGTTCATGCAGTATGCGTTAGCGAGGGCCGTGCTCTGGGCGTTCGGTGCCCTGCCCCACCCCATTGCCTACCGCGCAGGAGATGCGGCGGCATGGATCGGCTACGGGCTCTCACGACGGCAACGCGCATCCGGGATGCGGAACCTCCGGATGGCACTGCCCGACCTGTCGGAGGAGGAGAGGCGAAGAATCGTCCGGGCCGTGTTCCGCAACCTGGGCCGCCTGCTCGTCGAATTCAGCCGTTTCCCCAGGCTGACGAAGGAAAACATACCCCAACTGGTCGATTACGAGGGCTTCGACAACTATCTGGAGGGACACCGGCGCGGTAAAGGCATCCTCTACCTGACTGCGCACATGGGCGCATGGGAACTTTGTTCTTTTGCACATTCCGTCTACGGCTACCCTTTGAAGTTCCTCGTTCGACCGATCGACAACCCGATGATCGACACACTGATTACCCGCTTCCGAACCTGCTCGGGCAACGATGTAATCGACAGGACCGACGCAGCCCGTGACGTCCTGAGAGCGCTGCGCGACAACGAAGCGGTCGGCCTTCTCGTCGACCAGAACACAACTCGGGACGAGGGAGTGTTCGCGGATTTCTTCGGGATTCCGGCGGCAACGACGCCGGGGCTGGCAACGTTCGCGGTCCGGACCGAGGCCGCGGTGATACCGGTCTACCTGCGCTGGGACGAGGCGCGGGGACGCCACATCCTTCACTTCGACCCTCCGCTGGACCTGATCCGTACCGGAGACCGGCGGGTCGACATTGTGGAAAACACGAAGATGTTCAACAAGGTCCTGGAAGGTTTCGTACGCCAGTTCCCCGATCAATGGCTCTGGATCCACCGCCGGTGGAAAACCCGCCCCGAAGGCGAACCCTCCCTGTACTGAAACCGCCAGCAGAAGAAAAGAAGACTAACCACGGAGACGCGGAGGAAAGAAGATTAATACCTGCTCTTCTTCACGGAGCGTAGAGTCCCGCGAGAGAACCGATGTGAGGGGGACAGGGCTTGCCCTGTCCCCGGGTGTTCGGTACGCAGAAACGTCGGTCGACGAAGCGTCTCCGTCGTTAACTCTTATTCGATGGCTCCGTAGGCCATGCTCTCCAGGCGGGCGACTCGGTCGTCCATCGGGGGATGGGTGGTGAACAGCTTCGCTACGCCGCCGCCGCGGAGCGGGTTGACGATGAACATGTGGGCCGTGGCGGGACTGGCGTTCATGGGTATGCGCTTGGACGCGGCTTCCAGCTTGCGGAGCGCGGAGGCCAGCCACATCGGGTTTCCGCACAAACGGGCGCCGGTCGCGTCGGCTTGGTACTCGCGGGAACGCGAGATCGCCATCTGGATCAACATCGCGGCGATCGGGGCGATGATCATCATCGCGATCAACCCCACGATGCCGCCCCCGTCGTCGTCGTCGCTTCGACCGCCGCCGAAGATCATCGCCCACTGGGCCATGTGCGCCAGCAGGCTGATCGCACCCGCAATCGTGGCCGCTATCGTGCCGATCAGGATGTCGCGGTTGCGCACGTGCGCGAGTTCGTGGGCCATGACCCCGGTCAACTCTTCACGGCTGAGAAAACGCAGGATCCCTGTCGTCGCGGCGACGGCCGCGTGGTTCGGATTTCTTCCTGTGGCGAACGCGTTCGGGGCGTCGTCGGGAATGACATAAACCTTCGGCATGGGCATGTTCGCCCGCATCGCCAGGTCTCGAACGACGTCATAGAGTTGGGGGGCCTCCTGCTCGGTGGCTTCCTTCGCGCGGTACATCTTCAGGACGATCTTGTCGCTGAACCAGTACGAAAACGCGTTCATCGCCAGCGCGAACACGAATGCGAAAATCATGCCTCCCTGGCCGCCGAGTGCCCCGCCCGCGAACACGAGCAGGACGGTGAGTCCGACCATCAGAGCAGCGGTCTTTGCGGTGTTCATTTTTCTCCCCTGGATTCGCGCCCGGTGTCGGGCTGGCGCGATACATATGAAAGTTTATGACCTGCACCTCTTTTGTCAAACGATACCGGCAGCAGGTCGGAGCGCTCGGGCTAGAAATTCAGCAATATGAACGATTTCGAGGGTCAATCCATGGCGTCTCGCGCCGTACTGGAGCTGAAACAGGCATCCCGGGTTGCCCGTGACCAGAACGTCCAGTTCGGCCCGGCGTACCCGCTCCATCTTGCGATCGAGGATCTCCATCGACAGCTCGCGTTGTGTCAAGTTGTAGACGCCGGCGCTGCCGCAGCACTCATCGGCCCCTTCCACTTCGACGAGTTCGACTCCCGGAACGGCCTCGATCAGTGCACGTGGAGGCTGTCGGACGCCCTGGGCGTGGAGGAGGTGGCACGGGTCATCGTATCCCACACGCTGTTCCATCCTAAGAGTTAGACGTTCTGCAATCGAAGTGGACACCAGAAAGGAGGACAGGTCCTGCACGCGGGACGACAGCTCCGCCGCCCCTTCGACCAGCAGCGGGTATTCGGCGAGCATGGCGCCACATCCCGAAGCATTCACGATGACCGCGTCGAGGCCGTCGAGCGGAAAAGCCGCAACGTTGGTGCGCGCCATTTCGGATGCAGTCGACTGAAGACCGGAGTGGTTGGCCAGGGCGCCGCAGCAGATCTGTTCCGCGGGAACGGCGACGTCGTAGCCGGCCGCATTCAGCAGGCCGACGGTCGATCGGTTCACGCCTCCTAGAAGAGAGTTCATGACGCAACCCGCAAACAGAGCGACTCTCCCCCTGGCTCCTCCAACGGCTGAATACACGTTGCCGGGCTCCAAGCCCGTGGCCGGCTCCAGCTCGGGCATCAGCTCTTCGGCTGCCGCGTACTCCGGAGCGATTCGCTTCAGCAGACCCGTCGATCTCAGGAACGAAGACAGGCCGGACTTGCTGTAGAGCTGCAGCAGGCGCGCCAGCAGATGAAAGCGGCCCGGATGCGGGAATACATGCTGGAGCATCAGACGAGAGATCCAATCCGTCGAGCGTTTCTCGACGATCGTCGCCCTCATCTCCTCCATCATGTGCCCGAACTGCACTCCTGAAGGGCACACGGTCTCGCAGGCCCGACAGTCGAGGCACCGGAACATGTGTTCGGCGAACGAGTCCGTGATGGACGTACGGCCCTCGTCGAAGGCTCGCATGAGATAGATGCGCCCCCTTGGGGAGTCCATCTCGCTGCCGAGAACCCGGTAAGTCGGACAGGAGGGCAGACACAGCCCGCAATGGACGCAGTCCAGGTACAGCTCTTCGTGGCGGGCTTCGACTTCCGCCCTCATCGTTCCCCGTCAACGTGTCGGCCGGGGTTCAGACGGCGCTCGGGATCGAACGAATGCTTGATCTGCTTCATCAGTTCGTACTCCCGTCCGCCGACACCGAAGGTCGACACACGACGGCGCACGTCGATCGGGGCGCGCTCGATCACCGTCGGAAGCTGTTCGCGGATCTTCGGGATTTCTTCCGGATCCCGAAGCCCGAGCAACAAGACGCCCGTCGCAGCATGGGCCATCCAGGACGCGGGTTTGAAGCGCTCGACGACGTCACCGATCCTGGAGGGCAACGCGACAACCCGGACCACGATGTCGCCGAGTTCACGATAGCACTGGCCGACCTCCCGCCAGAGATCGGGCTCGGCGTCTGGACCGAAGCGCTCCCAATCTCCAGCGGGCAGGTTTTCGAACTGCCATTCCACCGCGTCAGGATGTTCACCGAAGCGGATGAAGACGGTGTCGGCCGGCCCGAGCCAGATCAGTGATATGGGATCGCAGGGTCCGGTACGAATGGCCGCAAGCACCTGGAGAGCGTGGGCCCGACCCCCGACTCGCAGACGGGCCGTGAGGGTCGTCTCGTATCGGGCTCTGAGCTTGAAGCTGATTTCCGATATCAGGGCCAGCGACCCCAGCGAACCCGTGTAGAGCTTGGCCAGGTCGTAGCCGGATACATTCTTGACGACACGACCTCCGGTCCGGGAACGTCGGCCTTCAACATCCACCACCTGCATGCCGATGATCCAGTCGCGGATGCTGCCGACGGTCCTCAAGGATCCTTGAGCGTTGGTCGCCGCGATGCCGCCGATCGTCGCGTCCGGGCCGTTCCACGGATCGAGCGGCAGAATCTGGCCGTGCTCTTCGAGGGCGGCATGCAGCTGCCCCAGGGTGACGCCGGATTCCACGTGAACGGTCAGGTCCTCCGGTACGTACTCGGTGACCCGCGACAGGCAACGGGTATCGATCGCACAATCGATGGGCTGGAGCGGGTTACCGAAGTTCAGTTGCGTGCCCGCACCGACTGGTGCGATCGTGCCGGTCTCCCCACGCATGATCTCGGCAAGGTCGTCGACGTTTTCGGGTCGCTCCACACGTCCCACCTGGACCGAGTCGACAATCATCGGGCCCCTCCCCCGCTACCCGCGACGTAGCGATCGATCCGTCGAGCGGCCTCCGCCGTGCTCGTGACGCCGGGACCGACCTCCGTACACGAACCCCTCGTGGGGAAGATCTTGCCGGGGTTCAGGAGGCCGTCCGGGTTGAAGACGTTTCGCGTGCGTTTCATGACGTCGAGCGACTCCTCGTCAAAGGTCATCGTCATGAACTCTTTCTTTTCGACGCCGATGCCGTGCTCGCCGCTGAGCGCCCCGCCGATGGCGACGCAAACATCCATGATCTCCTCACCCATCGCAAATATCTTGTCGACCTGGTCTGATCGGCGGCTGTCGAACAGGATGAGCGGATGCAGGTTGCCGTCGCCGGCATGGAAGACGTTGGCGACGGGCAGGCCGTGTCGCTCCGAGATGTTCGAGATCCGGGACAGCACTTCCGGAAGCCGCGTACGTGGAATCACCGCATCCATCACGATCATGTCCGGGCTGATCCGACCCATCGCTCCGAACGCCCCTTTGCGGCCGAGCCAAAGCCGAGCCCGCTGGTCTTCGTCGGCGGCAACGTGGATGTCGTAGGCACCGTTCCGTTCGCATAGCGCCAGGATCGACGCCGTCGTATCTTCGAGAGCAACGTCGAAGCCATCCACTTCGATCAGCAGACTGGCCGCTGCATCGAGACGGTACCCTGCCTTGTAGACCGAAGCTTCAACCGCTTCGGTCGTCTTCTGGTCGACGAACTCCAGGGCGGACGGAACGATCCCGACGGCGGTGATGTCGGAGACTGTCTGGCTGCATTCCTCGACAGTGTGGAAGGCCGCAAGCAGCGTCTTGACGGCCTGCGGCTTTCCGAGCAGCCGGACGGTCACCTCGGTCACGATCGCACACGTACCTTCAGAGCCGACGACCATGCCGACGAGGTCGTAGCCGATCGGTTCCCCGACCGGGTTTCCGATGCGAACGATGTCGCCGTCCGGCAGGACAGCTTCGAGTTCGAGAATGTGGTTCGTGGTCATCCCGTACTTCAGGCAATGGGGTCCGCCGGCATTCTCTCCGACATTGCCGCCGATGCTGCATGCCATCTGAGACGAAGGATCGGGCGCGTAGTAGAGGCCGTGAGGAGCGGCTGCTTCAGACACGTGAAGATTGACGACGCCGGGCTGCAGAACGGCGATCCGGTTGTCCGGATCGATGGAGATGATGCGGTTCATTCTCTGCAGCTCAATGATGATTCCGCCTTCCACCGCCAACGCACCGCCGGAAAGCCCCGTGCCGGCCCCTCGTGGCAGGAAGGGGATCCGGTAGGCTTTGGCAACCTTCACGATCTCTGAAACCTGGGCCGTCGTAGTCGGGAAGACGACGACGTCGGGAGCGTGTTTGAACAGGGCCAGGGCGTCGCACTCATAGACGAGCAGATCCGTCTCATCGGCTGTGGCGCCGGAGTCGCCTACGATCGATTTCAGCTTCGCGAGAACTTCGTCCTGCATAGTGATCAAATGTAGGTGCGGTCTATGACCGCACATTGTTCAGGCTGAGGGATGTGCGCTCATAGTGCGCACCTACACCTCTCCGTAAATGAGCAGCAACCCAACGAGCAACACGACGATGGCGGCGCCCCAGATCATCACGCCCCACCGCGCGGAGCGCGTTTCCCCACGGGGCGGCGCCGCGAATCCAAAGACCGCACGATAGCCGGCACGCTCGACCGCGTTAAGGTATGTCTCCTCTGGCGCGTCTTCCGCGGTCACCACGGTTGCGGTCTCGGAGCGAAGATCGACACGCGCATCTTCGGTGCCCGGAACTTCCATCAACGCCTGGGTCAGGGTGACGACACAGGCGCCGCAATGCATTCCTTCGATCCGAAAACGCAATTCTCGATTCATCTCGAAGAGGAGAAACAAAAAAACCGGCGGAGGCTCATCCGCCAACCGTCCGGTTTCGAAAATAGACTCCCAGTCCGACTGTCTTACGGCCCCTGTTTCAGCCTTGCGATCTCTTCCTTCACCATCTCGATTTGCGGGTATTCCGGATTGGCTTCAACAAGTCGCTCCCACAAGCGAATCGTCCCTTCCCTGTCGTTTCGCTCTTCGAGGAGCACGACACCCATGTTGAAGAGAGACTGCGGATGGTCAGGGGCGATTGAGAGTGATCTCTCGAAGGCGGCGATGGCATCGTCGATACGGTTGGAGTAGTACAACGCAGTTCCCAGATCCGTACTGATGTCGACGTTGTCCGGACTGACTTCCAAAGCCCGTCTATAGTACTCCGACGCGCCAGGAAAGTTCTCGCTGTCGAAGTGGAGGTTCCCCATCTGTACGAGCGCTTGAAAGTTCGTCGGATCGCTTCCGAGCTGGTTCTCGAGTTGCTCTCTCATCTCGGCGGCAGCTTCTGATTCCACCGGTCCGCGTGCAAGGGCCGCACCGTCACGAATGATGATCGGTCCGAGATCGCGATCCCGAACCCACAAATAGGTCATCAGAAAACCGAGCAGAAAGCCGACCAGAAGCAAGAGGACGGAGTCCCTGTTCATCGCGATGATGATACCACGGAACAAGACCCGTTCCGGGAGTCATCAAGGCCCGCAAGCTTATGTAAAAAAGGCTCTTCCGGAGACCTAGTGGGTCCAATTGCAGATCGCCATGTGCGTCGACGACTTCCGTGGGTGAGGGGAAGATACTAACCACGGAGGCACGGAGCCACAGAGGAAACCGTGATCGATCCATCCGTCATCCAAACCTCCGTGCCTTCGCGCCTCCGTGGTTAGTATCCCTCTTCAATCTGCAAGCGGGAAAGGGGCGGGCTCACCGCCCGCAGTTTTGAAGACCGGGTTTCCTCGACACGGATTCGAAGACCGCGATTCGTGCAAAAGAGGCTTTCACCCCATCAGAAGCTTCTCGAAGACCGCTTTGTAGAGACTGTCGGGAAACTGTGCGCCGACGGCCGAGGAAGAGAGCAGATCAACCGCGATCGCCGGCCGGTCGAGGTGATGGATGGCGTTCGGCACACGATCGGCGACCAGCAGTTTGTACGCGAGCACCACGGAGCAGTCCGCAAGACCGCCATGGAACGCCCGCACGCTGGCCTGGACCCAGGCGTCGAGTTCCGCGTCGCCCAGCACGAGGGAGAGCCGCAGGAAAATCTTTCTGCCGTCAAGTTCCAGAACGGAGTCTCCGTCGCCGGCGATTCGCCGTCTCCAGCCCGATCCTCCGATGACCTCGTCTGCGGCGGCCAACACCGCGTCCTGCAACTCCGGCGGTGCGGCGACCACGAGACGCCGGTCGTAGGCCCGCCGCTTCTTGACGTCTTTCAGGCATTCAAACGCCTCGTTGATCAACGTCATCCGCGAACGGGCCGCCGGCGTCGGATTGCGATCGGGATGGTACTCCCTTGCCAGCGTACGGTAGGCGTTGTGGACTTGATCCGGCGAGGCGTCCCTTACCAGTTTCAGGATGGAGTAATAATCGACGCTCGACTTCATCGCGAATCACCGAAATAGCACGTGCGATAGGCTTCCTCGACGGAAACGGTCCCGTCGAGAGCCAGGGCGACGGCCTGGTCGATGAGTGGAACGAAACCGGAGCGCCGGGCCTCGGTCTCGAGGCCTCCCTCCGATCCCGCGGCGACGAGAGCGCGGAGACTCCGGTCGACCTCCAGTATTTCAAACAGGGGACGACGACTGCGGATGCCGCTGAACCGGCAGTCCAGACAGCCGTAGCTTCGCCGCAGTCGTTCGGCCTCGGAAGGGGGGATTCCGAGGCGTTCAAGATAGAAAGCCTCCGGATAGTCCGGTCGCAGGCAATTCGGGCAGTTCGTCCGGATGAGACGCTGGGCGAGGACGCCAACCAACGCCGATGACACCAGATGGCGGTCGACGCCGAGTTCGCGAAGGCGTCGGAGGGCGGACACCCCGTCGGTCGCATGCAATGTCGAGAGGACGAGATGCCCGGTCAATGCCGCGTTGAAGGCAATCTGAGCGGTTTCGCGGTCGCGTATTTCCCCTACCAGAATCACGTCGGGGTCCTGACGCAGCGTCGAGCGCAACGCGGAGTGGAAGGTGAGGCCGGTCTTTTCATCGACCTGAACCTGGCGGATCCCGTCTACCCGGTACTCGACGGGATTTTCGATCGTCACGATCCCGAGCGGCCGCTCCCGCAGCTCATCGATCAGGGCGTACAGTGTGGTGGTCTTTCCGGTGCCCGTCGGGCCCACAACCAGTAGAATGCCCTGCGTTCTCCGCGAGATCGCACGCAACCGTTCTTGAACATCGCTCCCGATCCCGAGTTCTGCGAGCTTCGGACTGCTGAGACGGCCACCCAGCATGCGTGCGACAACCGCCTCGCCCCTGTGCGTGGGCAGGGTCGACAAGCGCGCTTCGAATCCGGCCGACGACTCAGGGATGTGACCGTCCTGGGGAACGCGCCTCTCGCTGACGTCGAGCCTGGCCATCACCTTGATCCGCGCGACGAGACGGTCTGTCAACCACCGCGGAATCTCGAACCCGTCCTGCATCAGGCCGTCGACACGGTACCGGATACGTGTCAATCGATCCCCGGGCTCGACGTGCAGATCGCTGGCACCCCGTCGCACGGCCTCGGCGAAGACGAGTTTCTGGATTCGCACAACCGGCGACTCGGGAAGCGCGGCCCTCTTCTGAGGGGCAACAAGGGCCGGGAGCAGCGTGGGGGCATAGTGGCTTTCGATGGCGCGGTCGATGGCGACCGCGCTGGATTCGACACCCTCGACACGCATACCCGTGAGGAACTCGATTTCGGTGATGGTCGTGAGATCTGTCGGATTCGACATCGCGACCAACAGCCGCGACCCGGAATCCTTTCTCAAAGGGATGCAGTGATAGCGCCGAGCGTGATCGGCGGAGAGGAGATCGATCGCGTCGTCGTCGGGAAGGAGCGAGGGTACAACCTGAGTTTGAGACATGTTTTCCTGAAAGAAGGGCGATAAAAGGCGGGCTCAGCCATGACACCACAGAAGCCGCCAGTTGGTCAATAGCACCCCTGGAGAGTCCGGAACGGCGGCGTCAATCGGTTTGGATGGTGGTACGGTTCGCAGTCAGCCGAAATCTGATTGCCCAGGCTGCCTGTGACGGCCTAGGATAGAGCTTCCCGTGGGACGTCACCCGAAGAGGAGGTCTGTCTTGAAGGAAGCGGCACAGCCGAAACACTGGATCGTCCGGACGGCCGTCCAGGCCGGCCTGGAAGGAAGTAACGCACTGGACATTCGGGCAGGAGTTCCCACCGACGAAGCATGGGAGGCCGTCCAGAGATCCTGCGGTGTGGACGAGGTGGAACTGACCGGCCATGTGGCAGCACAGCAGCGTCTCGCGGTTGCCGATTTTCCCACCTCAGAGAACCGCGCCCTGAAGTTGCTCCCCGAGAAGGTGCCCAGGCTGCCTGTGACGGCGATTTCAGGTCTTTCCACTGCGTGAAGAGCACAATCGGCTGATCGTCGCCACGAGCGAGCCTGGGAATCTCGTCGCGGAACAGGCGATCGGGTTCGCTTCAGGAAGACACACGATCTTCGAAGTGGCTTGTCCCGGCGCGATCACCAACGCCATAGCGACGCATTACTCGGCCGACCAACTGACCGAAAGCCTCATGAGCCACGTGCAGACGGAACTCGCCGAATCGGTTCGCGTCCTGGAGTCGTCCGCGCCTGAAGATGTCACGGCCGGGGAAACAGAAAGAGCGCCGGTCGTCAAGCTGACCAACTTGATCCTCCACGATGCCATCGCCAGCGGCGCCAGCGACATACACATCGAGCCGGAGCTGCAGGGGGGGTGTGTCAGGATGCGGGTTGACGGCGTTCTCCGAAACTACCTGAAGATGCCTCGTCCGATACTGAATCGCGTCGTTTCGCGCGTCAAGGTGCTCGGCGGAATGGATATCGCGGATCGGCTCCGGCCCCACAGCGGTCGGACCCGCATCAGCGTGGGCAGCGCCAGCTACGACCTTCGGATCTCGACAGTCCCCACGCGTGACACCGAGAAGGCGGTGGTTCGCGTCCTCAGCCCGGAGGGCTCGCACGGATTGGAAGAACTGAGTCTGCCGGGGACGGACCTGGACAAGGTGCGTCATCTGATTTCGCAGCGCGACGGTATCGTCATCGTGACCGGCCCGACGGGGTCCGGTAAGACCACGACGTTGTACGGGACGATTCGTGAACTTGCAGCCTCCGGCCAGATCAACATCATGACGGTCGAAGATCCGGTGGAGTACGAGCTGGCCGGCGTGACTCAAATCCAGGTCGCTCCGCGCCGGGGCGTCACTTTCGCCTCCGCGCTTCGAGCGATCCTTCGCCAGGACCCGGACGTGATACTGGTCGGCGAGATTCGAGACCTCGAAACCGCCGGGATCGCAGTCCAGGCCAGCGTAACGGGTCACCTCGTCCTGGCGACGCTTCACACCAACGACGCCATCGGCGTGATCCCGCGTCTGTCCGCGCTCGGCTTGCACCCATCGGCCGTCGCAGGGGCGTTCCGCGGAGCCCTGGCGCAGAGGCTGGTGCGACAGGTCTGCAGTCATTGTTGCGAAAAGGTCGATTCGCTGACCCCCCGGGAACAGCGCCTGGCGGATCGCTACGACGTCCGGCCGACGGTTCGGGCGCATGGCTGCGATCATTGCGGCAGGACGGGCTATCGCGGCCGTCTTCCCGTCATCGAAATCGTCGTCAAGACCGCAGAGCTGGAAGAACTCATCGGGAGCGGAGCCACCGCTCTGGAATTGGGCAAGGCTGCTCGAGAGGGCGGGGCAAGGCCGATGGTCTCGATGGGTCTGGACAGGGTAGCGGAGGGCCTGACGACACTCGAAGAGGTCGAGCGGGTTCTTGGCGAAACCGTCGAAGATAAAGTCTCGAAAGCTCCAAGCGGGCCGCATGTTCTCCTGGTGGACCACGACATGGACGAACTCGAACTGCTCCAGCTGACGCTCGAGCGGAACGGTTATGGGCCTCCGCCTGTCCTCCACCTGGGCATTGACCGGCACCCGAAGGCGGCCCTCTATAAGAAGCTGGAAGAAGACTGGAGGCGGCTTAGAAAGAATCCCTTCAAGTTGATTAAGGAAGTGAAACGACCCGAGGGCGGGACCGGCAACAAGGATTCCTCGACGGCGAAACCGAATGTTCGGGTAGCCAAAGCCTGAGAGTCAAGCCGATTCTCCGGTTGATGCGCAGGCCTCGCCATCGATGGACTCCGACCGTGGCCCACCGGTACACCTCATCGAACAAGCGGAGGGTTGAGTTCATGAACGACCAGATCAAGATTGACAAGAAGGAAGAAACCGACGAACGCCCTCTTGGAAAGATTGCCCTGTCCCTGTCCGGCGGTGGAGGTCGGGCAGCCGGATTCCACATGGGGGCCCTCGCCTACCTGGATCGCGTCGACTTGCTGAAGGACGTTACGATCCTTTCGTCGGTGTCCGGTGGCAGCCACGTTGCGGCCAAGTACGCGCTGACACTGAAGAAGGCGCCTGAGGAGGAACCCCTCCCCGTCACATTTAGTCGTTTCTATCAGGAGTACTTCGGTTTTCTGATGCGTGCGAACCTGGTGCCGCGGGCCTTCGAGAAACTCAGTGCACGGTCCAAACCCGATTCAACCCGCAAATCCGAACGCCAGAATGCGGTACTGGCGTTGGCGGACATCTACGACGAGTCGGAAAATTTTCTGAACGGCGCCCGATTCGATGTGTTCTGGGGAGGCAGGGAAATCCATCTGAAGGAAATCATCATCAACACGACGGAGTTCAAAACGGGGATGACCTTCCGCTTTCATAAGGGCGCGTCCAGCCGCAGGAGCGGCAACCGCTTTGTCCCGCTGCCCGAGGACTACGCGCGCAAGGCCCGCCTGGCAGACATCGTCGCCGCGTCCTCCTGCATTCCGGTCGGACTCGAGCCCATGTTTTTCCCGCAAGATTTCCGCTGGCCGGAAGATGAACCGAAGCTATGCGGTGAGATCGAAGGCTACATCGCGTACCACTGCGGCAGCGACACGCAAGGCAACAGGGTGGCGTCCGTGTCCCTGATGGACGGCGGGGTGTACGACAACCAGGGCACCGACTCGGTGGCGATCGCGCTCAGGCCGGATTCGCGCCAGGACCTGGAGAGGGCGGACATGATCGCCGCCAGATTCGTCCGCAAATATGACGAAATACCGGTAACGGCGGAGCTCGGACTCCTGATCATATCGGACACCCCGATCCTGAACGACAACGTCTACCCGGCACCGGATCCGGCCCGCCCCGCCGCGAAGGGTCGACTGACGCTCGGCCATCTGAACCGCGCGATGCTCACCTTGACGGTTCTCGGATTGGTGATGGTTCTCATGAACATCGTTTCTTTCGTCACGGCCATAGACGATTTAGGGAAGGAAATATCCGACGCTGCTGCGCTTGCCGATGCCACCGTGTGGTCGGCCGTAAAGTTCTTCTGGAGTGAGATCACTATAAACCAAGCCGTGAACTTCCTCGCCTCGGGCATGCCGGTCATCGTCGGGCTGTTGATGCTCAGTATCTTTTCGCGGGTCCGATCCAGCGTGCGGGCGGCCCTGTTGAAGCTACCCGAATCCGATGCAGGTGAGGGGGCTGGATCTGAAAAGGCGAAACCCAAACCAGGAACTCTCGGCTGGTTTGCGCGTCGCCGTGTCGCGTGGAATCGATGGAAGAGCTTGAGCGGGTTGAGGGTGAGCATGCTGATGGAAATGATGGACCTGCGCCTGACTTCCACCTGGGCTCTGACCAGCACCATTTTCCTGGACCGCATCCGTTCGCTCGGGTACTCGCTGCTCCACAATCGTGACGACATCAAGGACCGGGTCATCAAGAACGAGATCTATTGCATAGTGGAGCAGGAGAACAAAGGTTCGAAACATGCGCCGTCGGCCCAGATGCTCGCGGTGGCTCAACGTGCCTCCACGATGGAAACGCAACTCTGGTACGACGATGACGCCCAGTTGAAAGACCTGGTCGCCTGCGGGCAGTTCACCATGTGCTACAACCTCCTCGAACATATTGACAAACTGCGCGCAGCCGGGAAGGACAGCGGCCTGGCGAGCCTCTACAAGAAGCTGGAAGACGACTGGCAGGAGCTGAGAAAGAAACCCTTCGAGTTGATCCCCGAAATGAAAAAGCCCGAGGGCGGGAGCGGCGACAAGGGTTCCTCGACGGTGAAACCGAAGGTTCGGGCCGCCAAGGCCTGAGAATTGGGGACCCGGTTAGCAGTGCTGTCCAAACAATTTGGATTGAGCCCCGCTGGCGGGATAAGCCCGGGGGATTCGGAAGTCGTCGCGTCGAGTCTGCGATGAAGTTTCGGTGCAGGAGACAATCGAAACTCTAGGATCGGGTGTAGGTGCGCTCTATGAGCGCACAGCGTTTCGGTTCGAAGATTATGCGGTCATAGACCGCACCTACACCTTCCTAGCCCTCATACGCCAACAGTCCCTGCGGCTGGCGATCGATCACGCGCGCAGCTGATCGCAACATGAGCCCTCCCACCGCCACCGGCACGGCCGTCATGGCGATCGCCAGCTCGAGGCTCCAACCGTCGCTGATCCTTCCGAGCAGATAGGGCGACAAGGCGTCTCCGAGCATGTGACTGAGAAGGACGCTGATCGCCACCGCCGACGCGCGCAGGCTCGCGGGTACGCAGCCGACGAGGGACGCGTTGAGAGGACCAAGGGTGGCGCCCAGGAGCGCAGCGGACATGAACGAGAGGGTCAGAACGGCGGGCACCGACCTCAGCCAGGGCATCAGCATCAACAGCGGCGCTGCGGCGAGCATGACGTAACTCGAGACCGCGAAGTAGCCGCCCTGATGTTGCCGGAAGGCGCGGTCGGCGAACACACCTCCGACGATCGTTCCCAGGACTCCCCCTCCTACGATGACGCCGCCGAAATAGATCCCTGCCGCCTCGGGTGTCAGGCCCTGGGTTCGCACGAGGAAGGTGGGCATCCAGAAACCCATGCCCCCGACGGTGAACAGCATCAGGGCCGAGCCCAGCGTGTTGAACCGCCAGCCCGGGGTGTGCAGCAACCGTCGCCAACTCTGGGGACCCGACAGCCGCGGGCCGGCTTCGATGTCGTCGTCGGTGGCGCCTCTTTCCGGCTCCTCGAGCAGCAGGGCGACGATCGCCATCACGAGACCCGGGGCACCGGCTACGTAGAAGGCGCTCCGCCAGCCGAACTGCTGGCCGACGTAGCCACCGAGCAGATAACCCATGGCGCTGCCCACCGGCACCGACAGATAGAACCAAGCCAGGACGCGGCCTCGCTGCTCCTTTCGGAACAGGTCGGCGATGATGCCCGGCGCCACGACCGCGTACCCCGCCTCGCCGATGCCGATCAGAGCCCTGGTCAGGAGCAGTGCCTCGTAGTTCGGCGCCAGACCGCTGCCGATGGTAGCCAGGCTCCACAGCAGCACTCCGCCCGACACCAGGTACTTTCGGACGATGCGGTCGCCCAGGTACCCGGAAAGCGGCGAGGCAACCAGGAACATGACCATGAACACGCTCCCGAGCAGACCGCCAAGACTGTCGGAGAGCGCGAAGTCCTCCTTGATCCAGGGCAGGACCGCGCTCAGCACGTAGCGGTCCAGATAGCTCAGGAGGCTGATCACCGTGAGAGCGATCAACGCGGTTCGTTGATTCATATATCGCAACCAGGAAGTTTGACGTCGACGAGGTACTCGGGGATCAGCCCTCCGGGCTCACTGCATCCGGGAGCTTGATCGGCTGGACGAGCGCACCGTTGCCGGCCGAGTCCCACACCGCAAAACGTACCCATTTCTTGCCAGTGACGTTGAAGGGGATCTCGAAGCGATGGCGACCGAACGGAGGTAGATCGGTCGCGGGTAAGATCTGCCGGTCCGTATTCTGCCCGTCGCCCCAGACCACTTCGACGAACTCCAGTGGGAAAGTCCACTCCACTTCGGCCACCACCGTCCGTACAGCTCCGGTCCCTTCGACGGAATACGATGGGATCAGTACCTCGCCCGATGTCACAAAATAGTCACCGCGCCGGATCGCATCGATCACGGGACTCATGTCGTCTGGCGTCGGCACCGAATCGAGCTTCAGGTAGTTCACTGGATTATTCGCGTAGACGTCGTCGCCCGGTTGTTTTGCATAGGTTTCGGTGATGGCCAGAATGTATTTCAGAGGGGTCGGAAGGTCTGCCATCCAGTTGCTCATGTCATCGAACAGGGGCATGACGCGATAGTCCGACATGCGACGCTCGGACAGGTCCAGGCCCATACCCCATCGCCACCCGATCCCGCGATAGTTCTCATCCTGGAAGTGCGGCGTGTCCTTGACCACGTCCGGGTAGTACGTCGATCCCTTCGTGCGGGGATGCGGCATGAAGATCAGCGCGTTCTCCCGACGCGCCATTTCCATCACATCTGCCGCGCTGCCCACATGATAGAGCGTGCCATAGGTGGGGTGCTCCTCGACGAAGGGCTGACCCGGGGCACGGTCTGTGGTCCAGAAGACCTGGTGCGAGAACAGGATGTCCCAGTGCCCCCCGAGAAGCTCGATCTGTTCCTCATTGGGCATGATCAGGAAATCCTTGTCGGAATGTCTCCGCGCACCTTCGAAGTACTCGGCCAGGACCTCGAGACGCTCAGGGGTTCTCATCCAATCGGTCGGACTGATGATGTTGATCCCCGTCGCCTTGAGAGCGTGAAAGTCGGGTAGCCTGGTGTCCGGGTTGCCCGATTCCCGCAACCGCCGCCCCATGCTCATGTGATAGTGACTGGCCATGACCTGGAAGCCCGGTACGGGTTTGTAGCGGTCCCCGCGTGTGAAGGCCAGTGCTCCTTGGAGCGCAGACGTCGCAGGTTCGGGGCTGACGTAGAAGTACACGGCCATCCGCTGTGACGTCCCTGGGCGGGCGCTGTAGAGCGCGAAATTGGCCTTCCAGCGTGGGTCCTCCTCGCGCTCGGCCTGGCGAACCCCGAAGGAAAACGACGAATCACTGTCCTTGCGGTACCAGGCGTAACCGAGGTTGGTTTCTACTTCCCGAGACCAGAAGAAAGTATGCGGCGGAGGGAACGCCGCAATCGACCCGGTCGGGCCTTCGGCGACGATGACGCGATTGCTGACTTTCAGGGGTACCTCGTCCTCGTTCGGAGTTCCGCCAAACCGGTAGTCCTGCAACAGGTTCGACAGGTCGCGCCAGACCACGCGCGCGCCGTCCCGCACTCTCAAGCCCCGGAGGCCGGCGTGGTACTTGTAAGCGACCGAGGGCTCCTGGGTCCGGGCGACGGCTTCCATCCGAATCAGGTTCGTGCCCCTGTAGAGGGTGTATTGCAGGCGCCCTCGAAAGACGCCGAGCTCCATGCCGGGGAACGAGATTTCCAGACGCGCTCCGTCGGTTTTCACATTGCAGCCATCCGCCTGGTAGGTGGCAGTTGAGCGATCGATCTCTTCCGGCGTTCTCGGCATATTGAGGTTGGTGGTGCCGCGTCCGTCCATCCCCGGGACGTCGAGCGGAGCATCCCAGAAGGCGCCCCACTTCAGCGGCTCGACGACCTCGGGAGTGATCTCGATGCCGAGGTCTCTCAGGGGAGCGAGCTGTTGTCCGGTCATGCGGCGGACACCGGATACCACGCGAAACTCGGGAGTGAGGTTGCTGGCCACGTTGACCCATTCGGAGGCGTCCTTGCGTTTGATGGCAAGATCGCTGATCGTGGGCGTACCCGCGCGAATCTCGAAACGCAGTTGCAGTTCCTGGTTGTTGTCCCCGTCCCACCTCAGTTCGAGCGTGTCGCCGTCGACCCCGGCCTGGAGGCCTGGCGCGGCCTCGTACTCCTGAAGGTCACAACTCAGTGTCTGGCCGTATGATGCATGCCCGAACATTACCAGTGCGCCCAACAATGCGACGGGTACTTTCATCGTTAGTCCTCCCATAACTACGGGCCCGATTCTATCGGGCTTTGAGGGCCGCGGCACCAAAACTCGTCAGGGCCGCTCCCGCTATAAACCCTCCTGCCAGCACGTACATCGGATTCTGCACTGACTCCCCATACTTGCGTAGGAGCAGCCCCCGGACAATCAGCGCAACGGCGGCGGTCCAGCCGGCGATCGGGTTGTATATCAGCAAGCCTGTTGCGAACAGGATTCCGATCTGCCGGGCGGGTCCACCTGCGAGTTGCACAAGCGCACCGGGTATGGCCCATTTCAAGAGCGACTGAGCCAGGCCTGGTGTCGTCCCCGCTTCGATGGTGGCCACGAAGACTCGGGTGACCGGGGGAACAAGATCGTTCCCGAAGTAGTGTTGGTACGAAAAAAGAACGACCAGTCCGGCCACGGTGAAACCAATCAGCTCGGCAAAATACTGTTGTTTTCTCCCTTCTCGCTCCAGAGCCGGGTGGCGTCCATTCCCCCTGAGAATCCATCCCGCTTTGAGATCGTAGCCCATATCCGCGAAGGCTGGACCGGTTGCGGCCGTAAACCCGACCAGCAACGCCAACGGCACGGAAGGGAAGCCGAGCAACATGCCGACCACGAGGAATATCAGTGCCGTGGCGAACGCCGGAAACCAGCCCGCGTGCATTGCAGATATGCCGACAATGAGTTCCGACACGAGAGCCGCGAGGGCGGCAAAGAGAATGAACCCAACCAACATGCCCGGGGTCAGGCTCGACGCGATACCGCCGAGCAACGCAATTCCCGTGGCGATAGCGCCGAAAGCGAGGAATCCTCGACCGAGGGTTTGGCGAACGCCATGTCGATCGACGGTCGGCGAAGATGCACTCTCAGCCGCGGCCGATGCCGTTCTTGTCACGTATACGATCTGCAGGATGGCAACCACGCCCGCGCCAATCATGACCCCGTGTGGCATGTATAACGCATTCAAATCCAACCCGAACACCGCCGTAGTGTAACCGCGTGTCAACAGGCCCAGGGCAAACATCGCCAAAGCCCAGATGTTGCCAATCCAGCACACCCCGAACACATCCATCGGAACGCCCAGATACTGGCCAAATCCTCCGACCAGTCCACCGACTCCGAGCAGGCGCGCGCGTTTTCCTCCTCGATCGCCGGCGATGATGCATTCCGCCGTGGCGACACCGGACGGCCACAGGCCTCTGGCTGGATATATGGTTGAATCGAACACGCGGTAGAGTATGGTGGCGTCCAGCACGAGGGCCGCAAACGCGCCGATCATCATGACCGGAACGAGTTCCGGCGCTCCGATCAGCCACAGCACTGCGATGGGCAGCAGGATCGCGTTGGCCCCGCCGAACGTGGCGCCGGAGATGATCGTTTGCATCAGGTTTTGCCGCGATACATCAGCGAAGGGCCGGGCGATCTGCAATGGAACACGGGACACGGCGATCGCTATGACCGCGGCGATGATCGAACTGTTGGGGGTGATGCCCACGCGCGTGAGCAGCTCGAGACCGATCACCACACCGAGGATCGCCAGCAACACTCCGAGAAACAGCGTTATCGGTTCGAAGATAGAAGGATGGTCCGGGGGATCGGGGCCTGGCGCCGTTCTGGAGCTCAAAGCAGTTGAGCGACGGCGCAGGCGACGAGACGGCGTGCGAGCAGCACAGGTCGTCGGGAAACCTTGGCCACGGTGGATCGCATCGTTTCGGAGTAACCCAGGCAATGCATGACGGTCACGTCGGCCGGGGAGAGTTCCCGGGCCGCAGCTTCTAAACGGTCCGCTGAATACGGAGACGCGAAGCTCGTAAGGAGAGCCTGATTGTCATGGGGTCGATAGTGGAGCTCCCCGATCTGGCTTTGCAAAGGAACCATGATACCCACGGTCGAAGCTGTGCGCGCGATCGTGTCGATTCCACGATCGACAATCTCCTGGGCCTCGAGCAAGAGCCCTCGCGACGTAAGGTTGCCGAATCGACCCGTACAGAGCAGGACGACGCAATCGGTACCGTCGGCTTCGGCCGCGTCGATCACATTCTGCACGCGTGGTTCGAGTTTCGACTTGCCGAGCAGCACTTCGCGTCCGTCGCGCAGGCGAGTGACGAGCCTGGGGTCATGATCGTCGGGTCGAAGCGCATGGATCTCCTCATCCCTCAGCCCGTCGAGGGCGCCACGTTCCTCGATATTCGGCGACGCCCCGAGCCAGGGCAACATCTCAGGCACAAGGTCCGTTCGAGGAGACTGACCAATCGTCACGAATGTGACTCTCACGGCGCATACGATATCATGGCGTGTCCGGTGCTACTACTCGCCCGGCTTTCGCGGTGAGACGGATCGTTTGAGCGCCGTTAGGATTGTCTGCCCCGATGACTATTCACCGCGAAATACAGTCGGACGAACTGGAGCCGCTCGCCGCGGGTGCGTGGATCCTGGGCGCCGGCGGGGGCGGTAGCCCGTACCACGCCTTTCTGGGTATTCGAGAGCTTTATCAGAAGGGGCGACGCGTCACGCTCCTGGATCCCGCCGCCCTTGATGATGAAGATCTCGTCGCGGTCGTATCCAACATGGGTGCGCCATTGGTCGGCCAGGAAAGGCTCGCGGACGCTGCTTTGGCGGCGAAACCGGTACGGATGATGGAGGCGTACCTGGGTCGTCGCTTTCGGGCGGTCATGTCCCTGGAGATTGGGGGCGGAAACGCTATCCAGCCTCTTCTCGTTGCCGCCCTCATGGATATACCGGTGGTCGACGCCGACACGATGGGTCGAGCTTACCCCGAAGCGCAGATGACGAGCTTCGCGATTGCGGACCTTCCCATGTTTCCACTCACGCTGGGCGACGTGCGGGATAACGAAGTGATCGTCTCGCGCGCAGCGAGCTGGAAATGGATGGAGCGTATCAGCCGAAAAGTGTGTACCGAGGTGGGTTCCATTGCGGCCACGTGCAAGGCGCCGCGCACAGGCCGTGAGGTACGGGAGTTTGGCATTCTCTATACCGTCTCGAAAGCGATAGGGATCGGACAGGCCCTGCATCAAGCCCGTGCCGATCATCGAGACCCGATCGCGGCCGTGTTGGATGTGACGAGCGGCCAGTCACTCTTCTCCGGTAAGGTGGTCGATGTCGATCGTCGAACGACCGAAGGATTCCTGCGCGGCAGCGCCAGTATTGAAGGGCTGGATGACCAATCTGGCCAACAGCTTCGGCTGGAGTTCCAGAATGAGTTCGCCATCGCGTCGATAGACGGCGTCGCGCAAGCGATGGTTCCCGAGATCATCTGTGTGATGGACGCGGAGTCGGGAGAAGCGGTGGGGACCGAAACGTTGCGGTACGGCCAGCGGGTGTGTGTCGTGGTGCTCCCGGCGCCGCCGATCCAGATGACGGAAAAGGGACTGGAGCACGTTGGGCCGCGCGCGTTCGGTTACGACATGGATTTTCGCTCCTGCTTCAACCGATGAGACGCATTGGTATTGACGTGGGCGGCACGAACACGGATGCCGTGCTGCTAGAAGGGGACACCCTTATTTCGGCGATCAAGACTCCCACCACGCCCGCCGTTACCGATGGGATCGCCACCGCACTCGAGCAACTGGTTTCCTCGACAGGCGGAGGGTTCGGAGACGTTGACGCGGTGGTGCTCGGCACAACCCATTTCACGAACGCCGTTGTCCAACGGCGGGACCTGACCAGGGTGGCTGCGATACGAATCGGACTTCCCGCAAGCGCGTCGCTTGTCCCGTTCATCGACTGGCCCGCAGACCTCGCCGATATCGTCCGAGGCGGCGTATTCCTCGTTCAAGGGGGGCATGAATACGACGGTCGGGAGATTGTGCCGTTCGATGAAACGACCATGCGCGAGGTTGCGGTCCGTGTCCAGGACGGCGGGTGGAAGGCGGCAGCGATATCGAGTGTCTTCTCGCCGCTGACTGCCGAACACGAATCCCGTGCCGCCGACATTCTTCGCTCTGTCTGTTCGAACGTGGAGGTGACGTTGTCTCACCAACTGGGCCGGATCGGTCTGCTGGAGCGTGAGAACGCCGCTCTGCTGAATGCAGGCACGATCGATCTGGCGCGACGTACCACGCGTAGTTTACGAGATGCTCTCGAGGGCAGCGGAATTCGTGCCCCACTCTTCCTAACTCAGAACGACGGCACGCTTGCCAACGCCGACGCTGCTTCGGCGTTTCCGGTTTACAATTTTGCGTCAGGACCGACGAACAGCATGCGTGGCGCAGCCTTCCTCTCCGACATGGATGACGCAATTGTGATCGATGTGGGGGGGACCACGACCGATATCGGCTGTTTGCGCGCAGGTTTTCCCCGGGAGGCGAACAATGTCGTGGAAGTCGGCGGCGTCCGCACGCTATTCCGCATGCCGGATCTGTTATCGATCGGTCTGGGTGGGGGATCGGTGATCGAGAGGGACGGAAGGACGGTAGGACCGGTGAGTGTCGGTCACCGCATCACCGAGCAAGCGCGGATCTTCGGCGGGAACACGCTCACTGCGAGCGATGTTGGGGTGGCGGCCGGGATGACCGCGTTCGGAGACCCGAGCCAGGTCGTGAACCTGAGCGGCGAGGTGGTGACGCGGTCGATTGCCCTCATGGCCGACATGATCTCCGATGGCGTGGATCGTATGAGAACGGATGCACGGGCGGCGCCTCTGATTGCGGTCGGCGGTGGCGCGTTTCTCGTGCCCGACCGAATACCGGGTGTTTCAGAAGTGATACGTGTCGAACATCACACGGTGGCAAATGCGATCGGGGCGGCGATCGCGCAGGTGAGCGGTGAGACAGATCGCGTGTTTCACGGAATTGGCCGCGACGCGGCCATCGAGGAGGCGACCACCCTCGCCGAACAGGATGCGGTGGACGCCGGTGCCGCTCGCCAAACCCTGAAGGTGGTCGACGTGGAGGATCTTCCCATCTCGTACCTGCCGGGTGATGCTCGTCGGGTACGCGTGCGTGTAATCGGTGATATCGGGCGTTGAACGCCCGTAAGGATGTGCGGTCATAGACCGCCCCTACACTCGCTCGGGTGTAGGGGCGCTCTGTGAGCGCACATGTTTCGGCACGAAGGTGTGCGGTCATAGACCGCACCTACACTCGCTCAGGTGTAGGGGCGCTCTGTGAGCGCACATGTTTCGGCACGAAGGTGTGCGGTCATAGACCGCACCTACACTCGCTCAGGTGTAAGGGCGCTCTGTGAGCGCACATTCCTGCCACAATGCGACCCTGTGCGGTCATAGACCGCACCTACAGTTTGAGACTGCGAGGTCCGATTATGAGTACTCCGTTGTTTCCTTCCGAGATCGATCCGGTGCGATTCGAGGTCATTCGCAATGCTCTGCTCGCGATCACCGAGGAGATGGGCGCAACATTGCGGCGGGCTGCGTATTCGACCAATATCAAAACACGTGCGGATTTTTCCTGCGCCTTCTTCGATCGCGATCTCCGCACCATCGCCCAGGCCTTTGCGCAGCCCTCGCATCTCGGGTCGCTGGCGCATATTGTGCCGCATGCTGTGCGGGAATACGGCGCCGACCGGCTGCGCCCCGGTGACGGCATCTTGATCAACGACCCCTACCTGGGGGGCGTGCACCTCAACGACATCACGCTGATCACGCCCGTCTTCGATCAGCAAGCCCTATTCGGCTACGTGGCCAATATCGCGCACCACGTCGATGTCGGTGGCGGGGCGCCGGGCAGTATCGGCATGTCCGAAGAGATCTACCAGGAGGGTATGGTCATCCCGCCGGTACGGTTCGTCAAAGCCGGTGAAATCGACCGCGATCTCTTCGCCATGATCCGATCCAATTTCCGCGGCACACGCGAAATTTCGGGTGACTTTCGAGCCCAGACTGCAGCCAATCGCCTGGGGGTCCAGCGCCTGACGGCTCTATTCGACAAGTATGGCGCAGCGAACCTCGAGCGGTATTCGGACGAAATGCTGCAGTACACCGAACGCCGGGCGGCGGGCGCGTTCGAACAGTTTCCAAACGGAACGTTCTCGGCCGAATCGTTCATGGACGGCGACGGGGTCGGGGACGAACCTATCAAGCTCGCAGCCACGGTACGAATCGAAGACGGCAACGTCCAGGTCGACCTGACTGGCTGTGACGACCAACGCCCGTCGCCGACGAACGCCACACACGCTCAAACGTATTCGGGCGTTGTCTACGTCCTCAAGTGCCTCATCGATCCCGATATCACCGTTAACGATGGCTTCTATCGCCTGGTCGACATGCGCACCCGCCCCGGGAGTGTCGTGGCCGCACGGCACCCCGCCGCGGTCGCTGCGGGGTGGGAAGTCGCCATGCAAGTGTGCGATTTGCTCTTTAGAGCACTCGCCGACCCCCTACCGGATCGGGTCCTGGCCGGCACCAAGGGGTGTATTTGCAACATCGCCTTCGGTGGTATCAACTCGGCGACGGACGAGTACTTTACTTACTACGAAACCATCGCCGGCGGCTACGGCGCTACATTGCGCAACGACGGCATGGACGCAGTACAGGCCCACTTTCAGAACACTGAAAACGCGCCGGTGGAAGAGACTGAAACGAACTACCCGGTGCGAATTCTCCGGCATGAGCTGATCGAGGATTCCGAAGGCCCCGGACGGTACCGGGGCGGGCTGGGCGTCCGGCGGGATTATTCATTTCCAGGTCACACACCCAGTTTTTCGATTCTTTCCGACAAGTCGATCTATGCGCCGTGGGGATTGTTCGGTGGCGGGCCGTCGCGGGCCGCTCACTATATCCTCAACCCGGACTCGGAGCCACGCATCTTGCCCTCGAAGATCACGCTACGCCTAGAGCCTGGCGATATCGTCAGCGTCCAAACTCCGGGGGGTGGCGGATGCGAACCTGCCTGGCGACGCCCCCCCCAGGACGCGGCGGCGGACGTCGCCCTGGGCAAGATTTCGGCCAACCGCGCGCGGGAGATCTATGGCGTCGTCATCGACCCGACGACCGGTAGCGTAGACGAGACGGCAACGAGCATTGAGCGTGCCCTCCTGTCCGGAAGTGATGGCTCGTCATGAGGTCGTACCGTCTCGGCATCGATATCGGCGGAACGTTTACCGACGCCGCTCTGGTCGATGAGGCCGGCGCCGTCAAGATCGTCAAGGTTCCCAGTACGCCCGGCGATCCCGCTCGAGGATTCATGGCGGCAGTGGAGCGGGCACTGCACCCGGACGCCACAGGCGAGGCCATTCGCCTCCTCGTCCATGCGACCACGGTGGCCACCAATGCGCTGATTGAAGGAAAAACCGCACGCCTTGGCATGATCACGACCCGGGGGTTTCGCGACATTCTCGAGATCGGCCGCCAGATCCGATCGCGTCTCTACGACGTCCATCTCACCAAACGTCGCCCCCTGGTGTCGCGGCGCTGGAGCTTTGGCGTACCGGAACGGCTGGATGCGAACGGTCGAGTGCTCGAGCCGCTCGATGAAGAAGCTGTCCGCCAGGCAGCACGCCAGCTCAAGCAGGAAGGCGTCGAGGTCGTCGTCTGCTGTCTACTCCACTCCTACATTAATCCGACGCACGAGCACCGCGTTGCCGCCATTGTGCGGGAGGAATATCCGGAAGCGTTTTTATCGGTCTCCGCCGATGTCTGTCCGGAGTTTCGAGAGTACCTCCGCGCCAGCACCTCGGCGGTGAACGGAGCCATCATGCCGCTGGTCTCAAACTATCTCTCCGCTCTCGAATCCCAAGTGCAGAGTCGGGGGATCACCGCGCCGTTCTACGTGATGCAGTCCAGTGGCGGCGTGATGAGCGTGCCTGCTGCCAAGGAGAAACCCGTCTACATGGTCGAGTCCGGACCCGCCGCCGGTGTCATCGCTGCCGGGGCGTTTGCCCAGCCGCACGACTATCAACAGGTGATCTCTTTTGATATGGGCGGCACAACCGCCAAAGTCGGACTCATTCAGGACGGACAACCCCGATTATCGACCGAATTCGAAGTGGGCGGGCAGGCCATCACGCCGATGGGAGAAGGACGCGCCAGTGGTTACCCGGTTCGCACGCCCGTCATCGATCTGGTTGAAGTCGGCGCGGGCGGTGGCAGCGAAGCCTGGATCGACGGCGGCGGCGCCCTGCGGGTTGGGCCTCAAAGCGCCGGGGCTTCGCCCGGACCCGCCTGTTACGGCCAGGGAGGCACGACTCCCACCATCACCGATGCAAATCTTGTCCTGGGACGTCTCAACCCGGCCTTCTTTCTGGGCGGCGAAATCGCGCTGGCTATCGATGCGAGCCGTCAGGCGATTCTCAGCCAGTGTGCCACCCCACTCGGCCTCGACCTGTTGCAGGCGGCCCACGGTATCATCGAGATCGCCAACGCCCACATGATCGGCGCCATGCGCCTGATCTCGGTTCAAAGGGGCTACGATCCCCGCGATTTCGTTCTCGTGGCATTCGGCGGCGCCGGCCCGTTGCACGCCAATGCAGTGGCTCGCGAGCTCGATATTCCCACAGTGCTGGTCCCACCGAGTCCGGGTATTGCCTCGGCACTGGGAATGCTCATGACCGACATCAAGCACGAATTCGTTGCGACTCGCCGGGAACGCCTCTCCGACCTGGAACCCGATGAGCTGGAGTCGCTGTTCGCCGACTTCGTCGAACAAGGCGCCGCGCTGCTCGAGCGCGAAGGCGTGCCGACACCGAGCCAACGGATGCTGCGCAGTGTCGACCTGCGGTACCGGGGGCAATCGCATGAACTGCCAATCTCCGTGTCATCGGGATCCCTGACCCGGGAGCACCTGACCCGGTTGCGGACACACTTTGACGAGGCCCACGAACGCGCATACGGCTACGCCGCCCCGGAAGATGACATCGAAGTGGTGAACGTCCGCCTCACCGCTCTGGGTGTCAGTCCCAAGCCCGAGTTAAAGGCACGCCCCGAGGGAACCGGCGATGTCACGGGCGCTGTCAAGGGACACCGGCTGGTGTGGTTCAGCGAAACCGATGATTTCATCGACTGTTCGATTCTCGACCGTTTGCGCCTGTCGAGCGGAGACCTCGTCACCGGCCCGGCAGTGATCGAGGAGCTTGATTCGACAACGCTCATCCATCCCGACTACCAGGCTCGTGTCGATCGCTACGGAAATCTGCTGCTGGGTTCGACGGGCTAGTGACCTGTAACAGTGCTATCGGTACCAGCGTTCGGCGGAACGGCGTCGGATTCTAGGAGTGACGCCCGAGCCAATGCTGTTTCATTGCGAGGGCGTTACGACACCGAAGACGGCGCCGTTGGGCCGAACCCTTCGGGCCGATGGGGGTTGCGGGCGATCTCTTTGTCGGAAGCCGTCACCGATGAATGAGCATCGCTTTCCGTCTCCCTCCGCGACCTCGCCCGCAAGACCCATCGGCGATGGTACCGATAGCATTGTTACAGGCCACTAGAAACAGCAGTCGGGTCCAGAAGCCCTGACGAGGATGGTCGAATGGGACGAAAAACCGGTCCCCGGAACATCATCGCCTGTCTGCGATGCGCCCGGCCGGAAGGAGTGTATACTCGATTCCTCACTTGACGGGAGCATCAGACATGGGGAAATCCGAAGAAGGCGGGGTCGGCCGCCGCAAGTTCCTCAAGGGTGCCGCCGTGACCGCCGCGGCCATCGCCGGACAAGGGCAGGTGGACGGCGCAGAACAACCCTCCGCCGAGAAACATGAACACCAGGCCGTGCCGTCAGACCTCGCGCTGCGGGTCAAGGCGCTCGAATCGGTGCTCGTCGAAAAAGAGATGGTCGACCCTGCTGAGCTCGATGCGGTTGTCGACAGATACGAGAACAGGGTCGGTCCCCGCAACGGCGCCCGGGTCGTCGCGCGCGCCTGGGTCGATCCTGCCTACAGGGCGCGCCTGCTTGCCGAGGCCACCGAGGCGATCGCAGAACTCGGGTACGGCGGGGGCCAGGGCGAGCACATGGTGGTGGTCGAGAACGAACCGAAGGTCCACAACCTCGTGGTGTGCACGCTCTGCTCCTGTTATCCCTGGCCGACGCTCGGCCTGCCGCCGGTGTGGTACAAGTCCGCTCCGTACCGCTCCCGCGCCGTGATCGATCCGCGCGGAGTGCTTCGCGAGTTCGGGCTCGAGCTGGGGGAAGACGTCGAGATACGTGTCTGGGACAGCACGGCCGAGATCCGTTACCTCGTGCTGCCGGAACGGCCGGACGGTACGGGGAACATGACCGAGGAAGAGCTTGCCGAAATCGTCACGCGCGACTCGATGATTGGCGTCGCGACCGTCCCGTCGCCGGAAGCGGGAGGCGGCGCATGAACAGCGTGCACGATATGGGTGGGATGGACGGCATGGGCCCCATCGAGCCGGAGCCGAACGAGCCTGTGTTTCACGAGCCGTGGGAAGGCCGGGTCTTCGCGCTCACTCTCGGGCTCGGTCCGTGGGGCCGGGGCCGCAACTGGAGGAGCTTTCGGTTCGAGCTCGAAAGCATCCCGGCTGCCGACTACCTGCGCATGTCCTACTACGAGCGCTGGTTCACGGCGCTGCTGGTCAACCGGCTGATCGAGAGCAACCTCGTCACGCCCGCCGAGCTCGAAAGCGGTGAGGCCGACCCCGATCTGCCGCCACCGTCACTGCTCCCGGCGGCGGGAGGTGCGTCCCCAGGGTCCGGGCGTGGGGACCCTCCGGTGAGCCCGCAGTTTCGCCCGGAGCAGCAGGTTCGCGCGCGCAACCTGCACCCGCGAGGCCACATACGACTGGCACGCTACACCCGCGGCAAGCGCGGTACCGTGGTGCGCGACCACGGCGTCTTCGCCCTGCAGGACACCGACCCGAATGGGCAGACGCTCCGGGGTCGGCCGCAGCACGTGTATACCGTACGCTTCACCGCGGTCGAGCTTTGGGGCGATCGAGCCTCCGCTCGCGACACGGTATTTGTCGACCTGTGGGAGGACTACCTTGAGCCCGCCTGATCGACAGGTCGAGGCGGAGCGGCTCGGTGCGCTGCCACCGCTGCCTCGCGATGAGGAAGGACCGGTGTTTGCCGAACCATGGCAAGCACAGGCTTTCGCGCTGGCGGTCAAGTTGTCCGAGCAGGGACACTTCACCTGGAAGGAGTGGGCGGGCGCGCTCGCCGACGAGCTCAAAGCGGCCGAGGCCCGCGGCGAACCGGACGATGGCTCGCAGTACTACCACCACTGGGTGGCTGCCCTCGAGCGACTCGTGACGGCAAAAGGCTTGAGTGATTCTCCGGCGCTGCTGGCGCGTAAGGAAGCCTGGGCCGACGCATACCGGCACACGCCTCACGGAAAACCCGTAGTGCTCCCTCCCTCGGACTGAATAGCAAAACTCTCCGGTTCTTCCACGAGCTTCCAAAAAATTTGAGATGAAGCAATCTACAATCTGCAACTTGCAATGCGGATTGTTAGATATCTCAATTTGCGATCAGCCGTACAAACGTCGCAGTTTCATTGACCCTCACCTCCTGGTTTTATATCCTCTCGTCAGCCCTACCGCACAAATAGTTCCGGCGCTCCTGGAGCGCGGCTACGACCGGACGGTTGGAGACTGAAGGAGAAAGACAGTCATGAGATTATCCAGATCGTTTCTGTTGGTTTTCGTTCTCGTCCTGATGTCGGGCACGACGATGTCGGCCCTGGCTCAGGAAGCGGACGCCCCCCGACCTATCGCAGCGCTGGACAGCGTCTGGACAGAGGAATTGACGTGGATGGAGATCCGCGATGCCCTTGCTTCCGGAAAGACGACCGCCCTCATCCTGACAGGTGGCGTCGAGGCCAACGGGCCGTACGTGCCCACGGGCAAGCACAATTACATTCTGGAAGCGACGGGCGAAGGCATCGCCCGCGGGCTGGGGAACGCGCTGGTCGTCCCGATTCTGCGGTACGAGCCCGGACAGCCGGCAGAGGCCAGTTCGCCAGGGACGGTTGTGCTTTCACCGGACACCTACAAGGCGGTCCTGAGCGACTTGGCGGTCAGTTTGAAGGCGCAGGGGTTCAAGAACATCGTCATGATGGGCGACAGCGGGGGCAATCAGAGCCGGATGCAGGAAGTGGCCGAGACCTTGAGCGCCGCCTGGACCGGCGAATCGACGGCGATCCACTTCGTTCGCGAATACTACGCCACCAAGCGGATCATCGACGAACAAGTCTTTCCCGATATGGGTATCGTCCCGGAATCGGAGGGCATCCACGACAGCTACCGGATCAACTCGGTTCTGTTGTCGCAGGACCCCGTGAAAGTCCGGTTCGAGCAGCGGGTTGCCGCCGGCAAAGCCAGTATCGACGCTTCTTGGTAGGCACGGCATCAGCATCAACCCGCCCGCCAAGACGATCGAGATCGGGAAGCAGAACCTCGAGCTCCGCGTCCGTCACGCGGTTGAAGCCATCCAGAGGGCAATCAAGGCGAAAGGAACCGAGCAGCGAAACTAGTTTCTTCCCCGACGTCGACTCTTTCGCTCAGGTGTAGGTGCGCTCTGTGAGCGCACGTTCCACAGACTGCGACCATGTGCGGTCATAGACCGCACCTACACCTGCTAGACCAACATCTCTCGCTGAGGTGTAGGGGCGCTCTATGAGCGCACATTCCTGACTAAACAACTCTGTGTGGTAATAGACGGCGTGCGTGCGTGCCGTCAGTGGGTCATCGAATAGACGATCCAGTTAATTCCCATACGGAACGCATACCCGGCAAATCTGTTGGGATAGCACTCCACGTCGGCCCATTCCCAGGCGTCCCCTATGTCGGTATTGAAATTGATCACCATCATCGGGCGGCGAGCGTCATCGAAAATCGCCAGGGCATAGGGAACAAAGCCATCCCCTTGATGTGTCGGACCCCCACGGCAGCCATTTCCGACGTTCGGGACCTGCAGGATCTCGTCAATGTCGAAGAACGAGTGGAAGATCTGGTGCGACATCGGGATCTCCTCGGGTTCCTTGTCCGGGAAGATCTTTTTCAACTGATAGTAAAAGTTCTGCCACTGATACGTTCCCCAGAAATCGTCGATGACGAGAAAACCGCCACGCAGCATGTACTCGCGGAGACGCTCCGCTTCCTGCGGGCTGAGCTCCATACCCCTTCCGACTTCGAGCGCATAGATGAACGGATAGCTGAACAGATTGGGATCCATGATGTCGATCGCAATATCCTTGTCGACAACGACCCGGACATTGGAGAGCCGGTCGATGGCAAAGATGAACTGCTTGTCGGCTTTCGGCCAGTCGACTGACCAACTACCGTATCCGCGCCCCCACCCCCGGAAGTTGCCCAGTCCTTCGCTGTAGATCAGCCGCGCAAAAACGAACTCCGAACCGTCTATTCCGCCGTAGCTGCCCAACGGTTGGGCGGGAAAGAACTGGAAGGCGAGCAGGGGCAGTGGGAGCAGCGCTACACCGACGATCTGTAACAGTCGCTTCATCTCTATCCGCAAGCTATCACTAAATGTTCATTAAGTGTAGGTGCGGTCTATGACCGCACACTGTTCTGGTCAAGGATGGCGTGGGGGGACCGGACCAACTGTCTCTCTCCGCGAACCCGCGCACAGCAATTCGGTCCGTGAACGTTCAGTCTTCCGTCGTGAGGGGGACGGTGGGCCCGACGCTGATAGATGGTTCCGCTCATAGAGCGCACCTACACCTCCTCACGAAGACACGATTTTGAAGCACCCGGTCTGTCGTCCTCGACGGGCCCGCTCAGTTCGCGAGTGGGTCGGGGCGGAGCTGGAATTTCATCACCTTGCTCGTCGTCCCTCTGCCGCCTTCCATGTGGAAGGGAGCCCGGGTGCTCACGGTCGACCAGATCCCCCGGCCTTTCCAGCCGCCGTCGGGATCGTCAATGCGCCCATCCATCCATTTTGTATAGAACCCCAATGGATACGGGACGCGGAGAATGACCCACTGGCCGTCCTTCAGCGCCAGCAGTCCTTCGGACGCATTGCCGGTGTTGATCGGCACGTTGCTGCCCAGCCCGAGCGTGTCGAACTGATCGACCCAGGTGTAATAGCTGGACTCGGAGCTCCCCGAATCCGTGACGCCCTTCATTTGGGGTAACGGCTCCGGGTAGAAGCTCCATCCCTCCGGACAGTGTTGGCCCGTTGCAGTCGGTCCGTTTAGCGGTCCCTCGCACTTGCGACGGTCAAAACTGGCAAGATGTCCGCTCGCCAGGGCTGCCCAGAAGACGCCGTTGCGGTCGACGTCTCCTCCACGCGGTGAGAATCCTTCAACGGGCACCGCCGGGTTGTCCAATGGCAGCTCGTACACTTCCGCGAGCGCCGTCTCCGGCGGGTTCGTCCCCGGATCCAGTCGGACCACGGCACCCGGCAGGTAGAGCACGGTCCCCCAGATAGATCCGTCGGGAGCCGGCGCGACGGCGTAGAAGGCCCGTCCGAATCGCTTGTCCTTGGTGGGATCGAGCGGTTGATCGGGTTCCACATACTCGTCTCTCCGGCCGTTGCCGTTCGTGTCCATGATCAGAGCGGTCCAGCCCTGCGACCTCTCCTCATCGCCGGTCTCCTCGAACATCCTGGTGTTCAGCCAGCCGACGACCTGCCCGCCACCGCTCGTCCAGAGAGTGTTGTCTTCATCCTCTGCGAACATCAGGTGGTGGGTGCTGAAACATGTGCTGATATGTGTGAGCTGCTCGGTTTCCGGATCGTACATGGCGAGGTGTCGGCGGGCGCCGTCGAGCGGGAACAACTTCGCCGACGGATGGGTCGACGCTTCTTTGCAATAGTCGGGGTTACCCGACGGGCGCACGGTCGAGGTGATCCAGACCCGACCCTCCCCGTCGAACATCGGATTGTGTACGTTGTTCTTGCTGTCCCAGAGAACCTCATCGCCCCAGTACGGCGAAGGCTCGGGCATCCTCGGTGACGCCGGCGGAGTGCTGGGGTCGCGGACTGTCAAGTTTGCCCGGCTCGCGGTGTGGGTCATCGGATCCAGAACGGGCAGATAGTCCGCGCTCAGCTCGAGCGCTCCGTAGATGGGTCCGTTGGCATTGACGGTCGGATTCCGCCTGTCAGTCGCCGCCTCGTCGTGCAGGTAGTCAGTCGCGTCGGCCCAGTCCCACTGGGTGATGACGATGTTTCGTTCCTGACCCTGCGGCCGGGGCGGTGACGGCGGCAGCTCGCCCGCGGCGATGCGGTCGGTCCAGTCCGCGAACATCTCGAGCGCCCGTCCTCGGCCAAGCCGGTTGAGGCCGTTGCTCATCCCTCCGCCGGCCTGTCCGGACTGTATGCGCCGGTCCCAGGCGGCGACCGAGGAATCGAAGGTACCGAGGCTGGCCGGGATCTCGCGCGTCGCCTTGTTGCCCAGTTGATGGCAGGCCATGCAGTTGCCTGACTTCACATTTCGGAGGTACTCGGCCTGGCTTCGCATGTTCGGCGAAATACCGTTACCCTCGGGCCCTGTGCCGGGAAACTCGCTCTTGTCGGGCGGTTCGAGCAGGGAAAACCAGTACCCGGCCGGATAGTATTCCGCCGCCGCGCGAGCGTTCGGCGCCACCACCGCCGTCAGGTTCACGATCCGGCCCGGTGCGGCCTCAACCTTGGGCGAATCCACCAGCCCGTAGCCACGAACCCAGACGCTGTAGTCCGCGCTCGGAAGGTCAGGCAACAGGTAGCGACCCTGGTCATCGGTGACCACGATCCTGACGAACTTGGTGGGCAGGTCGGCGGTTTCGGCGATCACCCACACACCCGCTTCCGGTCCGTTCGCGCTGGTGACCACTCCGCCGAGGTCGTCGTTGTCGATGTCGACCGCTCGACCCGTAACCTGGCCGGCGTTCATCCCGACCGGCGAAGCGGCCAGGAGCACCGCGACGCCGACGGCGGCCATGCCAAAGCCCAGAATTGTTCTTATCGTCATATCGGATCTCCTTCGTGTTTCGTCCCCGTTCACCAGGGTTTGATGGTGCGACAATTCCTCGCGCCTTCCGGCCGCGTGCCGGTGACGCGATTCACCTCTCACCTACGGCCCGCATGGAGTTGGTCGCCGATTTCGTAGGGAACCACGCGGGTACCGCCAGCGAGAGACACACCGCACCCCGTTACACTTTCGAGCGATCTCTGTGGAACTGAGTAAATACTACGAAACGAGGAGGTTGGAAGCAATCAAACTGTTACCTGGATGGACTGCCGCCAAATCTGACATGTGACAGTGGGTTGGTCGATGTCCGGAGGTCACAACTTCCGCTGATTCCGGCTATCGCTCAAGCGCCGGGGACAAATCTGCATGTACGGGCCATATTGGACCTATCCCCCCTATAGTTTCAGCCACAAATCGGGAATGCTCGTACCGCCCTTTCTCATATACGATTGTCAGCACCTATGCGATTTTGGGGCCAGTTGATCACCACATGCCTGCTGATGGCTCTGACCGGGTTCGCGCAGTCCACCTCCACGAATGGTCCACCGGTCGACTACGAAACCGCGCGCTTCAGTCGTGTGGTCCGGGCCATTCCAGTTGAGGTAGAGATCACAATCGACGGGCGGCTGGATGAGGAAGCATGGCGGCGAGCCGAACCCGCGAGGGATTTCACCCAGAGCGGGCGCAGCCCCAATCCAGGCTACCCCGCTTCCCAACAGACCGAAGTGCGGTTCCTCTACGACACCGAAAACCTCTACGTCGGAGCGATCTGTTGGGAAAAGGACGTTGCCAACATGATCGTGAACGGTCTGAAACGGGATTACACGACCAACCAGGGGGACGAAGTGGGTCTGATGTTCGACTCGCTCAACGACGACCGCTCCGGGTTCTTCTTCGGGACAAACCCTGCAGGCGCCCGGCGAGACGTTCAAGTCGCGAATGACAGCCAGGCCAATACAGATTGGGATGGCGTCTGGGACGTTAAGGTTCGCCTGGAGGAAGACCGTTGGGTGGCAGAGTTCGTGATCCCGTTCAAGACGCTGCGCTTCTCCAACTCGCCGTCGCAGGAGTGGGGCTTGAACATGTTCCGGAAGATCCGGCGTGCGAACGAGGAGTCCAACTGGGCGCCACTTCCCCGGCGGTACAACATAACCCGGATCTCGATGGCCGGAACACTGACTGGATTGGAAGGAATCAGCCAGGGGCGCAACCTGAAGGTCAAACCGTACGGTAAGGCGGGCTTCACCCAGCAGCGGTCCGGAAACGGGCTTGAGACAAACGGCGACTACGATGGCGGCTTCGATGCCAAGTACGGCCTTACACAGTCGCTCACGCTCGACGTCACCTACCGAACGGACTTCTCGCAAGCCGAAGTGGACCAGGATCAGGTCAACCTGACGCGCTTCAACCTGTTCTTTCCCGAAAAGCGGGAGTTCTTCCTCGAGAACGCCGGTGTGTTCGGTTTCGGCGGCCGCCGGGCGGCCGCGTTCGGGCGCGGCGGCGGAGCCAACCTCATCCCGTTCTTCAGCCGCCGAATCGGGCTCAGCCCTTCGGGGACGCCCATTCCGATCATCGGAGGCACCCGCGTGTCCGGGACGGCCGGCAGCTACGAAGTCGGCTTCCTGGCCATGAAGACCGAAAGTGAAGGCGGAATACCCTCGAACAACTTCCTGGTAGGCCGCGTCAAGAAGAACCTCCTGAACAACTCCTTCCTCGGCGCGATCTTCACGAATCGAGATTCATCGATTGCGGGCGACTACAACCGGGTTTACGGGGCGGACGCTGTCTTCCAGTTCTACAACCACCTGGACATTTCCGGATACATCCTCCAGAGCGACACACCGAAACGCGAGGGTCCGAGCCAGGCCCGCAAGTTCGCCATCGGGTGGAGAGACAACGACCTCTCTTTCGCAGCCGATTACGAGAAGGTCGAAGACGACTTCAACCCGGAGATGGGTTTTATCCGTCGCCCCGACAACTCCCACTACTCGGCAAACTTCTCTTTCCTCCCGCGGTTCGATGACAGCGATCTTGTCCGGAACCTCACGCTCCGGACCAATTACGACTACTGGGAAGGCCTGACCGGCGAGATCGAGACTCGGGAACACAGCGCAACTTTCGGGGTCTCTTTCGAGAACAGCGCCTCACTCAATTTCACGACGAGGGAAACGTTCGAGCGCCTGGAAGAAGAGTTCCGGCGTTATTCCATACCGGTGGGCGACTACAAGTTCCGGAACTATTCGGTTTCTTACACTTCCGACCGGAGCCGGGTCGTCGGAGGGAGGATCAGTTACAACTGGGGCGGTTTCTGGACCGGGACACGCCGTTCGACGGGCGGGGCGGTCACGCTCAAGCCAAACTACCACTGGCAGATCGACACCAGCTTCAGCCGGAACGACATCGAGGTGCCGGCCGGCGACTTCGTCACGACTCTGGTCGGCGTCAAAGTACTGTATGCGTTCACCAGTCGGGCCTTCCTGAACACGTTCTTTCAGTACAACGCCGAGCGGAACCAGTTCAGCTCCAACATTCGGTTCAACATCATCCACCACCCCCTGAGCGACATCTTCATCGTGTTCAACGAGCGTCGGGACACCGTCACGGGCGAAGTTCTGGACCGGGGCGTGGTGTTCAAGTTCACCAACCTTTTCAATTTCTGATCCCGCCCTTGCGAGTCGGTTCTCACATTTTTGACTTGCTCCGACACCAATCCAGTTGTACCCTTACATCAATGGGTACAACTATGAGACGCCTTCCATGGAAATAGTCATCGACATCGACGATGCAGTCCCCTTGTTTGGTCAATTGATGGAGCAGATAAAGAAGGCCGTGCTCGGCGACAAATTGTCCCCGGGGGATGCCTTGCCCTCGATTCGACAGCTTGCAAACGACCTGGAGCTCAACAACAAAACGGTGGCGAAAGCCTACCGTCTGCTGGAGCGTGATTCAGTCATTCAGACCAAAGGGTATCGCGGGACTTTTATTCACCCGGACGCCAAGGTCAACTGCACTGTCGATTTGAATGCGTGGGCTGCTACGAAACTGGGCGAAACAATAGATGCACTTCGAGAGTCGGGCGTCACGGACTCCGAGATTCGGATTGCATTCGGCGATGTGATGAATCGTCGCGGCGGTTAAGGAGATAAACATGCCAGAGCAAATGTTGTTTTACTTTGTATTCTTAAGCCAGGTTCTACTTGTTTCTTTTTATATTCCAAGAAAAATACTCAGCCGCGTGAGGCATGTGGTCGATACGTATCCCCATCGAAATATCCCAGGCTCTATCCTGTGCCCATCGACACTGCAGAGAAGGCACAGCGCAATTACAGGAACATGAATTTATTGGCACTCCTGGCTGGTCTTGGACTGGTGTTCATTGGAGTCTATTCACCGAGCGAAGAAATGCTCAATTGGGATACGATTTCGGTTCTCACAATCTATATGGCCGTTCAATATTCCGCGCTTCTGATCGCGGCGACCTCGGGCTTCACATATTTCAATCTCAAGAGAAGAATTGATTCACGTACCACCAGAAAAGCAGAACTCCATCCTCGCCGTTTGTTTGATTTTGTTTCACCCGCGATGGTCGGCCTCGCGATCGTCGTGTATCTCGCCTTCATCTGGCTCGTCCTCTATATCAGGCAGTTCGAGTTTCCCTGGTTTGGCGGATATTGGAATATTTTTGGAGTGACGGCTATCAACCTTTTGTTCGCAGGAATAATCATCCAGAATTTGTATGGAAAGAAAAAGGATCCATACCAGGCTCACGAAGATCGAATAAGGCATATAGAGCTCAGTGTCAAAATACTGATTTGTTCGAGCATCGCCGCGACCGTGTTTGTAGCGACAGCGATAATCGTTAAGGCCCTGGACCTGGGCTATCTCCAACCTATCTCCTTCAGCGTGTATTGTCAGCTCTTGGCAATAATGAGCTTCCGGGCATTCCGAATAGACAATGTGAATTTTGAAGTCTACAAAGAGGATCCGTTGGTCGCATAAGCTCTCGACCGCCGGTGCCCCGGCCGCTGCAATCCCTTTCGACGTTGTTTCCGGGTCACTTCCTCTTGTCGTCTTTCTTGACGCGCCGCACCATCTTGGAAAAGCTACGCTCGCGGGCTCTCACCTTGTGTGCTTCCTGCCGGATCTGATGACTCTCCAGTTCTTTTCTCATCTTCATGAAGCTCGCATAGCGATCCGGCCCGAGGTCCCCCTGTTCCATAACGGCCAGGACCGCACAATCGGGTTCCGCTTCGTGTCTGCAGTCTCGAAAACGGCAATCCGGGGCCAATGCCACGATTTCGGGGGAAGGTCTCACCAAGACGATCCGGGTCGCCCCACAGTTGCAACTCCCGCAGTCCCGGCGTGTCGATGATGGCGCCGCCTCCGGACAGAGCGAATAGTTCGCGGCGCGTCGTGATGTGCCGTCCCCTGGAGTCGTCCTCCCGAACCGGACCGACGCGCTGGAGGTCCACGCCGAGTATCCGGTTGGTCAGCGTCGACTTTCCTGCCCCGGAGGAGCCCACCAGCGCGGCCGTCTGTCCGGCCGCCCAATAGCGACCGAGAGCCGTGACTCCCGTTCCTCGAAACGCGCTGATCGCGTGGACATCGGCGGTGCCCGCAATTTCTTCAGCGCGCCGAATAGCGGCGTCAACTTCGGTACACACATCCGCCTTGTTGAGTACGATCACCGGAAACGCCCCGCTTTCCCAGATGAGCGAAAGATAGCGCTCCAGGCGGCGCACGTTGAAGTCCGCATCCAGCCCGGTCACAACCAGGACGGTATCTACGTTGGCCGCCAACGCCTGGTCCTCCACCCGGAGCCCGGCAGCCTGCCGGGTCAAACAGCTCTTGCGCGGCAGCACGGCGTCGATGATGAATCGGTCCTCATGTGGCCGCACAGCGACCCAGTCACCGATAACCGGAAGCTCCGAGACTGAGCCGGTGCTGTAGCGCATGCGGCCCGGCACCGACACACGCAACTCACCCTCGCGGCCGATCGCGCAGTAGAACTCTCGGTCATGGCGGTTGATCCGAGCCGGCTCCAGCGAGAGATCGTCCAACTCCGTCATATGGAAATCAAGTGCCCCGCTCCATCCGATGTCCTCAAACTCCATTTCGCACTCCGTTCTGTTCATGACGGCTGACGTCCGAACGACGCACGTCGACCATCGTTCAAATCTGTGTAGGGAAAAAGAAGCGAAGGGACGGGATCCGCCGAACACACAACGCCGGCTTCGACGATCGAGCGACCGTTAAAGGATCTCCGTCTTAGAGGACAAGGGCTGTCGTCATAAAGCTCTCTGAGGCCGTCGAGCCTCAAGGGGAGCGTAGCACGACCGGACGATCGGACGGGAGAGGTTTCAGGATCAGGTGTAGGTGCGCTCTATGAGCGCACGTTGTTTCGGTTCGGAGAATGTGCGGTCATAGACCGCACCTACACTTGCTGGAGCAACCTCTCTCGCCCGGGTGTAGGGGCGCTCTATGAGCGGATATGTTTCGGCTCGGAGGGTGTGCGGTCATAGACCGCCCCTACACTTGCCTGAACAACCTCTCTCGCCCGGGTGTAGGGGCGCTCTATGAGCGCACGTGTTTCGGTTCGAAGAGTGTGCGGTCACAGACCGCCCCTACACCTCCAGAGGTCAGAGTTCTCCACCGAGCCCAGACCCAATCGCTTGGGGTGAACAACGAAAGCAAGAATGGTAGCAAGAACGGGAACAGCCGTGGAGGCGCAGTTATTCTATGGTTGGGATCCGGCAGCCAGGGTCTCAACAAGTGGCTGTCCCGATTGGTCGACGAGGATCAGCGATCCTGCAGATGACTGCCCCGGACTCCCACTGAAGAGGATGAATTGTGTTGTATATCCGCCGCCATCGGCCAGGTGAGGGAACAAGCTTTCCGACAAGCTCACGGGAGCCGCCTCGTTCGTCGGCGGGGTCGTGGTGATGAGAAAATCCTGGCGTTCGTTGTACCGGGTGCGCAGCCCTGCGACGGCGATTTCCGTCGAAACGGAGGAGACGCGTAAGATTCCCTGGAAAGAATCTGGAAGATCCGGAAAAAACTCCGCAAGAAACCGGGCCGTGTGGCCGAGGGCGGGCAACACAGGCAGGACTACGGGTGCGGGTAATCCGCTGGATGACCCGGCGAGATCCGTCAATTCAAGCGTCACCGTGGCCGCCGTCGATGAGCTGTTGGCGATGGCCACTCCACTTTGGATATTTCCAGGCGCTCCATCGGTTCCGGAGGATTCGACGTACATGCGGAACGCCGTGCCGTCTGTCGCGGCAACGCCGGGTTCCGACAACGTGACTCCCGCTGGTTTGTAGGGAAACACGACCAGGGCGGTAGGCGCTGTCCCACCTCCGGTGGGAAGTACGCGCACGGACCCGGTCGCCGCGACCACAGGCGATCCGTCGGTTGCCAGCCGTCGAGAACTTCGAGGCGGGATCGAATACGCAAAAATGCTACCGGTCTGGCCCGCAATCGTCACGTTTGATGGGTCGCCGTTGCCGTCTTTGAACTCCAGATTTCCCGCGATAGTGTTGCTGGTGGGATTCACCAGCAGGACCAGGGTCGTCCATCCTCCTCCATCAGCGAAGTGCGGAATGACGGCGGTGCCGCTTGCGGCCGGCGCCGTGGTGTCGATAACGGGGAGGGTGGCCATCAGGAAGTCCTGACGTTCATTCAAAAGACCCCGGATCGCGATGACGCCCAGGGGCAGGTCGGATGTGAAACTGAACGTGCCCTGAAATGCCGAACCACTGAACGTCTTGAAAGGAGCCTGATCCAGAAACTTCGCGACTTGCCCGTTTGGCGGGATCGTCGTTGTGCCGAAGCCAAGATCGATCCCGTCAGCATCCGTAAAGTTGAAGTTGATGGATGCCGTCTGGTCGTTCGGATTGACGATGGCCAGCCCCGTATTGAGGGAGCCGTCGACTTCGGCGTAAATCTGTCCCGATCTCAAAGACGCCGTGGCTGGAACGCTGGTCTCACTCACGAGATTCTCGCCCGGGCGATAGCCGAAGATTGCCACGCCTGCGGGCGTGCTGTTGCCGACGTCGGGCCGGATACGGCCATAACCCACATTGATGGAAGGCGCACTCCCCGATGTCGTCAGCGAACTGCCTCCCCGATCCGGTGTCGTAAATGGATTGGCATCGATGACGATGAGCCCCCACTCTTGCTTGCTATCGCCACCATCGCCGCACTTCATCCCGTGGACATAGTAAAGGTATTCGGTCGTGGTCCCGGTGTTGGTGAACGTGTGGCTGTAGTCGGCAGGAAAGGGATTTCCGGCCGCCGTGAAATGCTGATAGATGGGATCGTTGCGGCGCAGATGGAGATCATCCGTCCAGTCGTCGATCGTCTTGCCGCTGTTGGGGAGCACACCCCCGCTGGTGTTCTCGGCGCGCCACAACATTCTTTCATAGACCTCCAGGAAGACCCCGTCAGAGTTGTCCCATAGGTTCTGGAATGTGAGATCCAGGTCGGACGGAGTCGCCACCTGCGACAGGTTGTTGGTTTGATAGCCGGTGACCTGGCCCTGAGCACCTTCCTGCAGGACCCACCGGTTCGGACAATTACTGTCGTCCTGAGTCCCCCGGTAGTCGTTCCGAGGTCGGAGAGGCTTGGGATGGGTGCCGTCGAAAGGGCAGCCGGCGGCTTTCTGTCCCAGGCCGTTGTGCTGAACGACGAAACTTGTTCCCCGGGATTGTTGCCCGAGATCCAATATGCTCTCGGTCTGCTCGAAGCCTGCGATCAGTGGCGACGCGTCGGACGAGCTCCCCGTGGAGGTCAGATATCCGCCGGTTTCGTTGATCCTCGGAAAACCGGCCTGTAGCAGAGCGTAGCTCATGGACTTGCCCGGAAACAGATCATTGAACAGCTGAGTCTGCTCCGTGTAAAACGCGTACAGCCCCGAGGGGCGGTATCCATCGGCGGCAAAGATGGCAGGGTTGCAAGGGCAGCCCTCGGTGCAGTTCTTCGGGAGCCGGTTCTCGTGAGAAATCTGGTTGGCACCCGAGATCTTCATGTAAGCCAGGGCGCGGTACCAGTCCGCCCGGCTCTTGATGAACTCGGCCACTTCAGTCAGCATCGAGGCGTAAAGCTGTCTGTACCTGAGGCCGGTCGGGTTGCCCAGGTCCATTCGCACGCCGCAGCCCGTGGCGCCCCCATCAGCCACATCTCGTAAATGCAGACGCGTGACGCCGCCGCCACCCCCGGTCCGCGGTGTGTCATCGGTGTTGGTCGAGAAGATCCAGTCGGGAGTGCCGTCCTTGCCTGCCTTGATACCCAGGCTGTACAGTTTGCCGTTCTGCACCGCCTGTTCGATCTCGCGCCGGAGAATAGTGAAGTCGAACACACCAGGCGCGGGGTTGATGTCGCTCCACAACAACCGGATGAACACTCCGGAGACGTTCGCACTCTGCCAGATCGAGTCCGCAGTTGCCTGGTATGCGCCGCCACGGCACAGTACCTTGCCGTTGTCGCCGGTCTCAATCGTAGCCCCTTCGAGCGGGCAAGTCCCAGTGGCTTCGATGTAACCCCCATCGAGAGGGCTCAGCGTGTAAACGCCCGAAGGCGCAACGGGCATCGGTCCGGTAAACTCGTTCGGATCGGATGGACCGTAGGCCTTCAGGCTGGTACACATGGCAGGAAAGCCTTGCGCGCCGTCGGCTGGAATTATCGAGTCCACGCGCGTGAGTTGCTCCCAACGGACGGTGTCACCGCTCCTGATATAGGTCACTTGAGGTGTGAATGTCCCGTCGACATTCACCGTCACGGTGTGGGTTTGCGACTGCGCAAACGCAATGGAACAACTCATCACTCCAAGCAGGCCTAATCTGGCCGGTACAGCCCACCGGGCTCCACGAAGCCAATCATTCACTCCAGTCACCGCGTTCCTCACCTCTCTGATTTCTTCATCATATTAGATACGCCCCACTTCTCTCATGCTGCCGCTCTTACCCATGAGGCTCAGTGATTTCGGTCCTGGCCAAGTAGACACAATGGATGAGAATAGGTTTACCGAAACGTGGGGACGAACGACCTACTTTATCGCCAGGGCACTGTGGCAGGCACCCTTTGTGGAAAGGCGGCAGCCCGGACAAGAGCGGACGCACCGCGCAACGTGCCTCGAACAGGCCATCAGTTGCCGCGCATGTAAACAGGGGCATCCGGGTTGTACTGGCGCCAGTCGAACCAGTAGTCGAGAACTGTCTGCAGTCGGGGAAGCGAGGTGCCCGTGAGAGGGCCGGCGACGGCCGTGCCCGAGAAATCCCATCGGCTGCCGGTGTCGGCGTCCATCAGCGTCAGCGTCTCAGAATCTTCGAGGCCGTAGAGTTCGGCCTCGGCGCCGTTGACCACCCGCTGGAATGCTCGGGCGGACCGTCCGTCCGCGGCCAGGAGCACGACGATCGGCGTGTTTCCGACCCGGTCCTGGAGCGGAGTTTGTTCGGCCAGGAGCGTCGCCGGGTAGCCCTTTACCCGGTCGCCTACGTGCACGCTCACGATCAGATCGCGCGGCTCCAGGGCGACGTCGGGATCGGGACTGTACCAGAGACCGGTCGTGTAATAAGCGGCCCGCTCGGGATCGGCCTGCCGGTAGCGCGCGAAGGGATAAATGGCCGCGTATTCGGGGTCGGGACGCAGGACCAGGCTGTCGGGATGCTCGTGACGCCAGATGGCGAAGCTCACTTCATCCCAGTTATACATCTCCAGGCGCCGGCCCTTCATGGGGCCGACGATCGCTTTTCCGGTTACCTGTTGCCACCACGTTCCGGTCCGAACGTCGCGCATGACGAAGTTCTGGTTGTTCATCCCGGCGTATTCGAAGTCGAGAGACTGTCCGTCCAACTCGCCGCGCCACACCAGACCGGTGCGACACATCCCTCAATAGGTGACGAGCAGCCGCACCCCCCCGACGACATCGTTGACGACGTGGGGGTAAGCGACCACGGCGTTGGGGTAGGCGATCGCCTGTCCGTCCACAACGACGCCGAGCACCATGTCGGCGTCGTCCAGGAAGTCCACGTCCTGAAGCCGGGCGTAGCGAACGCTGTCCATGGGCGCGAAGACGGTACGTTGGCTGTCGACGAACAGCCACGTCGCACCGATCAGCCCGAGCAGCGGAGCGATCAGGATCAGACGGCCCCCAGCCTTCCGCCGGTGATGGAGAATCCCACCGCCTCCGACGCCGGCCAGCACCAGGACCAGGAGCCAGCCGAAACGATCGATCCCGTAGACCACCGAAAGCCCGGCCGGCGTTTGTCCAGCGACGACATCCTGCAACGCAGCGCGGAGCGGCGCCAGCCCGGCGATTCCCACGGCCGCGATCGCGGCGACCACGATCTGCCAATGTCTCATTGCATACTCCAGTATTCCTGAACCGCCAGGCTAAAACTGCTCCAGGCCTTCGCCGTTTGGAGGCGGAACTCCTCCTGGATGCGGGCAGCAGTTTCGGAGCTCCACCCGGGCAGCTACGCCAGGGCGGTATCGAACAGGGCGAGCAGCCGGCTCCATGCCCGCTCCGCCTGGGCCTCGTTGTACACGTCCGAGTCCGGTGGGCACCAGCCGTGCAGGGTGTCCTGATAAACCTCGATCTCTGCCGGGAGTCCGGCGCCGGCATAGACTTCACGGAGCACATTCTTTGCTTCCGGATCGCGCTCGTCATCGTTCTCCGCAATCGCGAACAGAAAGTGGGCTTTCGTGTCGGGAACCAGCAGGTGCGGACTATCGGGCTGGTCCGTCACCAATCCGCCACCGTGGAAGGACGCGCCTGCCCCGATACGCCCGGGTACAGCGGCTGCGGTACGCATCGTGATCGGACCGCCCATGCAGTACCCCGTGGTGCCGATTCTCCGGTTCGTGTCGACGGCTGCCTGCCGGTCCAGGAAGGTCACGAAGGCCCGGGCGTCCCTCATGTGGGTTGTGGCGTTCAGCGAACGCGCCAACGGGAAGACGATATTGCGAATCTCCTCGTCCTGGAAGCTTGCGCCATCGGGAACCACCGGGGCCCTGCTGTTCCGGTAGAACGGGTTGACGACCAACACCGAATAGCCCGATTCGGCGAGCCTCCGGCCCATCATCCTGAATGCCGGGCGCAGGCCGAGTATGTCCGGCCAAACAATGACGCCAGGATGTTCGCCGCTCGACGGATGCACGAAATAGGAATCTGCGCTTCCATCAGGTGTTGGAACATCGACATCCGCTTCCGTCACGGCTTGCGCATCGGCGGCCCTCGGCAAGAGCATTGCCAAACCCATTCCGACCGATAGTGTGCTGAACTGGCGCCTTGTCAGACTCCCGGTTCGGCTCAGGTACTTGTTCGTGTCCTTAACTGTCTTTTCGTCGCACATGAGTTCCTCCATCGGCGGGAGCCTGAACCTTCATCACCGTCGGTGCAGGCCCACTCTCTCCGGGCTCGATCACCCGCAAATAAAGCACAGGTGGGACGGGAGATCAATTGAAGAGTAAACTAGCCTGACAAACCGCTCGACAGACTTGGGTAGCGAAGTCTTCCCCGGCCTCAGTCGCGGGTACCTTTTCTGCCCGCCAGCGGAACTTCGGGAGTTGCATTCCAACATGAGTCTGATCCTACGGCGGGTCCTCCTTATTGCTGCCCTGGGGGCGCTTGTACTTGCCGCGTTCTTCGGTACCCGTACTCCATCTTCGAGCACACCGGACTCCGCGTCTCTTCCGCGGTCGTCCTTCGCGTGGAACCAGGCAGAGTTAGAGGCGGGACTCGCGCACTGGGACGAAGTCTTTCCCGGACGTGAGGTGCGGCGGGGGTCGCAGGTTAATGAGCTCGCTCCTGGCAATGCGCTCGCGCCATTCTCGGCGGGCGGACCCTGGGAAGAGGAGCTCGAGCGGTTCATCGCCGAACAGAGGGTCGCGGGCCTGATCGTGCTGCACCGAGGGATGGTCCGGCTGGAGCGGTACGCGCTTGGGCACAGCGTCACCGGCCGCTGGACGTCACAGTCCATGGCGAAGTCCGTTACGAGTACGCTCGTCGGCGCCGCGGTGAGGGATGGCTTCATTTCTAGTATCGACGACCCCGTCACGACATACATCCCTGACCTCCGGGGCAGCGCCTACGAGGGTGTCACCGTCCGTCATCTGATGACGATGACCTCGGGAGCGCAGTGGAGGGAAGACTACACGGATCCCGCGTCCGACATCGCCCGTTTCTACTCCGCGCCGCCGGAGCCGGGAATGGATGCGACGGTAAGCTACATGCGCGGGCTGGGGCGGGAGGCGGCGCCCGGCACAAAGTGGGTCTACAAGACCGGCGAGACGCACCTCCTGGGCGTCCTCGTATCCTCCGCGACTGGGCAGCCACTGGCCGAGTACCTCTCATCGAAGATCTGGCGGCCGTACGGCATGGAGCAATCAGCTTCGTGGTCAATCGACCGGACCGATCACGAATTGGCTGGCTGCTGTCTCCAGGCGACTCTCCGGGACTTCGCGCGGTACGGTCAATTCGTCCTCGAAGGTGGGCGGATCGACGGCCGCTCGATCGTTCCCGACGGCTGGTTTGAGGAAGCCACTCGGACGCAGGCGTCGACGGGTTTCGCCGGTCGTGGGTACGGATACCAGTGGTGGACAGCCGACGACGGGACCTTCGATGCCATCGGTATTCACGGTCAGCTCATCCACATCGATCCTGCACGGCGGCTCGTTGTGGTGCTCAACAGTGCATGGCCGGCCGCGACGGGTCGGGAACGATCATCAGCGCAGAGGAATCTCTTGAGCACGATCGCGGCAGCGATAGACGATGAGGGCTCAGGCTAGCAGGAACTCCCGGCACGGGTTTGAAGCCGTCAGGGGAGAACGGTAGACGCGACAACCCTCTTTCGACTGGCGCTGTCGGCCGGCATGGTCCTCACGCTGCTTAACCCCAATTTCATCCTGTGCAGCCATGTGTCAGAGCGCACGGGTGTACGCATGGCGGGAGCCATATGTTGCTCAAGTGAGAAAGAAAACGGCGGCAATTGCTGCGAACGCGGCGGCAGCCTGCATGGCGAGTACCTGCAGCGCCTGTGTCGGACTGCGTGGCAGCCACTTGATCGCGAAAAACGCCGCGACCGGCACCTGAGCCACCATGAGTATCTGAAAGATGTGTGCAGCAGTCCCTTCGTCGGCCTCGTGGACAATGCCGAATATTGCAGCGTGAACAAGCACCATGGTGAGTGCGACGAGCGACATCGCCAGAGGAAGAAAAGCGCTCGGCTGCCTGATCGATGGGACGTTCATTTGGGAACCTCCAGAGTGTGTTTCGCTTGGCCGTCTCCAGCGTCTCCAGACTCATCGAGATCGAAGGCCGCGAGTCTACCGACAATTACTTTGTTATGTAAAGTGATGTGCTCGCTTGCTCGGATTTACTTTCAGATTCCGCGTGTTGTTTCACAAGTCTGAGTCAGGCAACGGAGTGTCTCAAGACCTCTCCTGGCAGAGCTTCTGTCAACTGATTGTTATCGATCACCGGTACGCCGTTGACGATGACATAGGGTATCCCTGCCGGGTATCCCGGCATCGCGTCGTTCTCATACGTGCAAAGACTCGCGACGTTGTCGAGATCAAATACGGCGAGATCCGCCCGAAAGCCTTCCTTGATTAGACCTCTGTCCTGGAGGCGCAGGGCGTGTGCCGCCAAAGATGTCATTTTCCTCACCATGTCCTCAATTGGAACCAGCCTCTCTTCCCGGACCCAGATGAGAGCGTCACTGAATCCACTGTATGCGCTTGGGCGGACCCTTCGATCGGATTCACCTGGCTTGGCCGTGCTTCCACCATCGGTACTCGGCATGGCGTTCGACCACATCAACTGGCTATTCCGGTCCTCCATGAGCTTGTTCGCGACATGGATCTCCCCGTTTTCCTCGACGAGAATCTCGAAGAGGGCGTCAAGCAGGTCGACCCCCTTCATTTCGGCGATTACATCGAGTGTTTTTCTCTCGTATTCGGGGTTCTCAAAACGCCCATTGACTGGGGGGAATATCCAGACGCCATCCCCCCTTCCAGTTCTAATGAGGAGTAGCCGCGCCGTCGTGTTCTCGAAACCCATCTCCGCAGGTGACTTCGTGAGCAGTTCTTCCTTCAGTGCAGCCCGCTGCTCCGGGTCTCGCAGCCTTTCGAGGAGGCCCTCTCTTCCGTCTTCGAAATAGGCAGGGGAGAAGACCGACCGACCTGGCCATCTGGCTACCGAGCCCCAGTTACTGGGAAGGATGTCTACCAGGACGTCGATTCCCTCCTCCCTTGCGGCGAAGATCAGGTCGTGAACCTTGTCATCGAGGTCTGGATCTCCGGAGTAGGGCGAGTTGCTGCTGAGATGGGAAATCTGGACAACCCTTATTCCAGACCTCCTTCCAATCTCAATGGCCTCATCGACCGCCCGATACACGGAACCTTCTTCCCCTGACCACCCGAGAACTTTTGAGCTGAAGTCTCTGAGATGGGTCGCGTAGATGCCCCCATATTCGGCAGCGACCTTGGCCAGTTCTACAACCTCATCGGTGTGGGCGTAGACACCCGGGGAATATGCGAGACCCGTGGAGAGTCCTGCTGCGCCCTGTTGTATGGCTTCTCTTACGAGGTCTTTCATCTCGTCGAGCTGCTTCTCGGTGGGTGCACCGTGGTTTCCCTCCATCACGTACCGCCTCACGGAGCCGTGCCCAACCAGCGTGGCCATGTTCAGGCCGATCCCACTTTGTTCAACCCGATTGAAGTATTCGTCCCAGGTCGACCAGTTGTCGTCCTCGTCTGGCGCACCTCTACGTGGTACTGGGCTTCCACCACAATTGCCGTTTACCTCTGTGGTGATGCCCTGTCGGATCTTACTTTCCATCCATGGATCAACGAACATCCTCGTGTCAGAGTGGCTGTGGACGTCGATAAACCCTGGACTGACGTAGAGTCCGTCGACGTCGATGGCTCTGCCGGCCTTTGTCTCATCCACTCTGCCGATCTTGCTTATCCGTCCTTGTTTTAGGCCGATATCCGCCTTGAACCACGGGTTACCGGCACCGTCCAGGATTCGGCCGTTTTTTAGAACAAGATCATGCGTGTCGGAAGTCGCCTGCTCGCCGGCTTCGCACCCGTACGCAGCGGCGGACACCGCGGCAGCGGACGCCGCGGCGGCGGACGACAAAAACTCTCTTCTTTTCACTTGAGCCACCTCTATCGGAAAGCAGATTATCCGAAAAAACCCTCGGGCAGGAGTCGGTCGGATCGCGGCCGCCGTCCTCTGCTGCCTGGATTCTGGCGTTCTGCTTCCTGCAAGTCAACATGACAGCCCAACGGCGACGGATCCGCCGTGCGTCTTGCCAAACACTGCACTGCGAACCTCACTTGTTCTGCTTGTCGACCAGAGTTTTGATCATGACCGCTGGATTTTCACCGGCTACGACCTCGGTGTTGCCATCGACAACGGCTACTCGAAGCGTTCGCGCGGGCCGCACCCACCGGGCTCGATTCACGTGGCGCGCGCACGACATGGATCGTATTTCCGTTTACTGGAGCCTCGGAATTGCCCTACACTCACCCCATCTTCATATGCCTGGGCCTCATATTCTGCCTATCCGCTCGAAGCAGCGGGTGCCGACGGGGCGGTAGGTAACCGCGTCCGCCTCTTCTAAACTGCCCTTCAGGAAGGAAGGCCACATGAAAGCCCTGACGCTTCTAGTTGCTGTTGCCGCGGTTCTTTTCTCTGGCCCGGCCGGGCGCTTGTTGCTCGAACCCGGCGTGCAAGCGGCGGCAGAACCCGGGGCTTCAATGAGTCAGTCCGGTGGCCGCTTCAACTGGCCGTCGTTCCGGGGTCCCAACGCCTCAGGAATCGCCGACGGCCAGGCACCGCCGGTTCGCTGGAACGCCGCCACGCAGCAAAATGTCGCCTGGAGGACGCCGATCCCGGGTCTCGGCCATTCGAGTCCGGTGGTGTGGAACGACCGCGTCTTCGTCACCAGCGCCGTCAGCTCGGATCTGAATTCGGTGTTCAAATTCGGCCGTGACGGAAGCATCGACCGGCGCACCGACACCTCCGAGCACATCTGGACGGTGTATGCGCTGGATCGGTACAACGGCGCGGTCTTGTGGCAACACGAGGCCTTCCGGGGCGTGCCGCGAATCCAGCGGCACCCCAAGAACAGCTACGCCTCGGCGACACCTGCAACCGACGGCGAGCGCCTGGTCGTGATGTTCGGATCGGAGGGGCTCTATTGCTACGACCTCGGCGGTGAATTGCTGTGGAGCCGCGATCTGGGGCCCATCGACGGCGGCGCTTCATACGACGATACCTATCACTGGGGGTCTGCCAGCTCGCCGATCATCTATCGGGGCCTGGTCATCGTGCAGGCCGATCAGCAGGAGGATTCGTTTATCGCCGCCTACGACGTGGTGAGCGGTGACGAGGCGTGGCGCACGGCGCGCGATGTGATCTCGTCGTTCTCCACGCCGACGGTATACGAGGGCGACGACCGAACCGAGCTGATCACCAACGGTCCCGAGAGAATCTACGGCTACGACCCCCTCAGTGGGGAGCTCCTCTGGATGCTGCGCGGCAGCTCGTTCAACACCACACCGACGCCGGTCATCGGCGACGGCCTGTTCTTTGTGGCGAGCGGCTATCGGATCCGGCCGATTTTCGCGATCCGCCCCGGTGCCAACGGCGACATCTCGCTGTCGGAGGACGAAAGGGCTAACGAGTTCGTCGCCTGGAGCTCGCCGCGCTTCGGCCCCTACATGACCACGCCGCTGGTGTATCGCGATCAGCTGTACGTGGTTTCGGACGGGGGCGTGGTGACCACGTTTCAAGCCACCAGTGGCGAACGCGTGTATCAGGCGCGGCTCGGCAACGTCGGCGGTGCCTACACCGCCTCGCCGATTGCCGCCGAGGGTCGCATCTATGCCGCCAGCGAGGATGGCGACGTGTTCGTGTTCAAGGCCGGCGATGAGCACGAACTTCTGGCGGTAAACCCGGTCGGCGAGGTGATCTTGGCAACGCCCGCCATCTCGGAGGGGCAGGTATTCGTGCGCACGACGCGGCACCTGTTTGCCTTTGCGGAAAGCGCATCGCCGGCGACGACGGCCGGCGAATCCAGTGAACCGCCGAACTACCGCGCCTACGATCAACTCGGCATACACGAAGAGAGGTCGGCATCGCTCAGCTTCGGCGATATCGACGGCGATGGAGATCGGGATATCGTAGTTGCCAACGGCCGGCACTGGCCGGGCCGGAGCCGCATATTCGTGAACAACGGAACCGGCGGCTTCACCGTCGAGCGCCCGCTCGGTGAGGATGCCGCCACCAGCTACGCAACGGCGATTGCCGACCTCGACTACGACGGCGATCTCGACGTCGCCGTCGGCAACGACCTCGCTCCGAACCTCGTGTACTGGAACAACGGCGACGGCCGCTTCACGCCGGGTCCGTCTTTCGGTGGGATCGACAGCACGCGCAGCATCTTGCTGGCCGATCTCGATGGCGATGCGCGCATCGACATTCTGGTGAACAACCGGGGCATGGAAAACGGCATTTACTTTAACGATCGGGGTCCGATCTTCGAGCGACGGGGATCGTTCGGCAACCGGGCCGACTCGACGATCGACGTCGCCGCGGCCGATCTGAACGGCGACGACTACCTGGACCTGGCGTTGGCCAATCGCGACGGCCAGCCCAACGTGGTTTATTTCAACGACGGTGAAGGCTCCTTCCCGACCTCGCGTCCGTACGGCACCGGCAGCGACGAGACCCGCGCCGTGGAGGTCGCCGATCTCGACGGCGACGGCCACCTCGACATCATCAACGGCAACATCGAGGAGGCCAACGCGGTGTATTTCGGCGATGGGGCAGGGAGCTTCGAGCGTCGCGTGACGTTCGGGCGCGACGACGGCCGTACATACACGCTGGCGGTGGCTGACATGGATCGCGACGGCGCGCTCGATATCGTCGTCGGCAACGCCGGGCAAGCCAACACGATGTTCCTGAATCGTGACCAGGGACGGCGCTTCGAGGCCGTCACGCTCGGTGATCCGAAACTCGTGACCTACGGCATCGCCCTGGCCGACATCGATGGTGACGGTATTCCGGAAATCGCTACCGCGAACTCCGACGGCCCCAATATGTTGTACCGACGGGGGCCGCGCCAGCGCCGGTGACCGATCAACCCTCCAGCCGCACCGATGTCGCTCGACGCCCGGTGTGGCCTGGAGGCGGGCACCTGATTCTATATGGACGAGTAGTCGTGCCGCCTCCCTCCCGAGTCCGCTCGAGAAGCCGACAGGCTCGCATGGTTTGAGCGCGAAGCTAAACTGCTCGCGTCGTTGAACCATCCCAACATCGCAGTATCCATGGGTTCGAGGAAAACGACGGCACGCACTGGTCATGGAACTGAGGCGAGTTGGCACTGTCCGCCTATACAACGTTCGGCATAGAAGGACCATATGGATCGGCACTCGATAGTCCTAAGGGCCGCCAACCCCACGTTCGATGAAGGTCTGGCATGCGCCCACTACCTTGACGAAGCAGCCGAGGGGTTCTTTCGTTTAATGCTCGGTCGCCGCGCCGGGCACATAATCGCCACGGCGTTCCTCGAGCCCGACCACGACCTCTCCCACCAGTATGTGACTTTCGCAGAACGTGACGACATCATCGTGGGAATGGTATTGGCGTACACGGCGGCGCAGCATCGCCGCTCCTCGCGCCAGCCCCTGAAGCGGGCTGCCGGAAGGCTTAATCTACGAATGAGGATCGTGGAAATACTGTTTGCTCCAATGATGCGGATTGTCGATTCAATCGCCGATGGCGATTTCTACCTCCTGTCCATCGCTGTTGATAAGGAACTTCGCGGCGATGGCGTCGGCTCCGTCTTGATGGACTTCGTTGAAGAGCGGGCCCGCGCCAGCGGATCGACTCGACTATCCCTCGACGTTTCAGCTAGGAATGAGGGAGCTTGCCGATTCTACGAGCGCCGCGGGATGAACGTCGAGTCGCAGTGGCCGAAGCGATTCTCTATGCCGGGATTGACGTTCTATCGAATGACAAAGGGGCTCTGAGCCTTCAACGGGGAAGGGCTGAAGGGAGTAGCATCATGAGTCACTACGTACTCGTTCACGGCGCCTGGGAAGGTGCTTGGTCTTGGGAAAAGGTTGTCCCTCTCCTTGAGGAGAAGGGGCACGAAGTCGTCACCGTCGAGCTTCCAGGCAGCTCGAGCAACAGGAAACCGGTTGACAAGGTCACCCAGTACGCCTATGTGACAGCGGTCGCGGAGGTGCTCGCAAACATCGACGGAAAAGTGGTGCTCGTCGGCCACAGCTTGGGCGGCACGATCATCTCCCAGGTGGCCGAGCGGTTCCCGGAACGCATCGAGCGGCTCGTCTACGTGACGGCGTTCTTGCTCAAGAGCGGCGAAAACGCGCTTGAAACGATGCAGAGCGACCCAGCGGGTCAGCTCCTGCCAAAGCTTGTCTTCGCCGAGGACGAGTCCTACGCGGCGGTGCCCGAAGACGTATGGCGTGACGTCGCGTTCCACGACGCCCCGGCTGCCGCTATCGAAGCGGCGCTGCCCAGGCTCGCCGAGAAGCAGGCCACCGAACCCTTCCTTGCTAACCTCGAGCTCACCGACGAGCGTTTCGGCTCCGTACCCAAGTTCTACGTCCGCACCGGGATCGACCGCATCCTCACGCCGGCGCTCCAGGAGCGCATGATTCGAAACTGGCCTGTCGAGCAGGTCGTGACCCTCGAGGCCGGTCACTTCCCTCTGCTATCTGTGCCCGCTGAGTTGGCGAGCGCGCTCCTGTCGCTCGGCGCCAGCGCAGGGGCTGCGTAGCCGGGCAATGTGCTTGGTCGTGGGAAAGGTTATCACCTCCACCGTGGACGGGTATCGGGGCCTGAGGGCACGGATCTGATCCAGCCATGAGGGGCACAAGACACCGTGGGCTTCAGCCAGCTCACAAACGCCCGGTTCAGTCCGCCATGTTTGCTAGGTGCCCAACTGAGCGATTGCCTCGTCTGTGCTCCATACGGCATTCGCGATGAAACGGAAGTTCGTGATGGCGGCAAGATAGCCATCACCATCCGGGATCTTCGCGGCCGCGGTTGCGTCCCTGACGACCGCAACCTCGAAGCCGAGTTCCAACAGCTCCCTGAGCGCCAACTCCTTCCTCCCATGGTATCCACCGGGCGGAGCGGTTTGATCACATCGACGATTGGCAGAACCTGAGCTGTAGCGGCCGGCAGCACCGGGACACATTCACTGTTTCCGGTGGCACGGGCCGCGGGTATAACATTGACATCAACCCATGAAATCCAAGAGCATCAGAGCGGCCTGTCTGCTGCTGAGCTTCCTCGCCCTCGCGCAAACGGCGAGCGCGCAACGGCGGTATGCGGTCGAGGCGATCGTCGTCGATGTGACCGTCCAGGCGGATGGCTCGATGGAGATCCGTGAGGCCCTCTCCTACGACTTCCGCGGCCGCTTCACCTTCGCGTTTCGCGACATCCCTCGGGGCGCCTCCGGCGAGGGAGCTCGGTAAGTCTCGCGTCAGCGAAAACGGACGCGACTACCGCGAATCGGACTCGAACGAACCCGGCACGTTCTTCATCACACAGGAAGCTGCGACGACGCGGGTGACGTGGTACTACCGGGCGGACAGCGAGCGCCGGACGTTCGACTTCGCCTACACGATCGCGGGAGGCGTTCGGCGCTATCCAGACACGGCCGAGTTCTACTACAAGTTCGTCGGCGACGACTGGGATCGCCCGATCGGTAACGTGCGCGCGACGGTCCGGTTCCCGTCTCCGCCCGCGTTTACCGATCTCCGGGCATGGGCCCACGGCCCCCTGAACGGCTCGGCACGGATCAATGCGGACGGCACCGTGGCATTCGACGTATCGCCTCTGCCCGCCGGCCAGTTCTGGGAAGGTCGGCTCCTGTTTCCCGCGACCCTCGTGGCCGACCTGGCGCTCGCCTCCAGTGATCCTAGAGTCGACCAGGTCTTGAACGAGGAGCGCGTGTGGGTCGAAGAAGCCAATGCCCGGCGCGAAGCCAATCAGCGACGACTCGAGGAACAAGCGGCCCTCAGAGCCAGCCGCGACGAGCTGGCGGGACGGTTTTTCCCGCTCGCGTTGGCACTCGTGCCCGTGGGCCTGCTGGCGTGGTTTCTGGCCTTTCGGCGTTACGACCGCCCACACGACGTTCCCGTGCACGCGGTTCCCGGCGAGTTCCCGAGCGATCACACACCCGCCATCCTCGCTTACCTCATGTCCCGGAATGTGGGCGCCTCGTGTATCGTCGCGACCCTGTTGGATCTGGCGCATCGGGGACACTTCCAGATTCGTGAGACGGTCGAGATCAGGCGCGGCTTCTTCGGCGAGAAACGTGCTGTGGACTACCGGTTTGAACGCACGGAGAAGCCACTCGACGAGTTGCAGCCCTTCGAGCGCGATCTCGTCGACTTCCTCCTGGGCCAGAGCGACTCGTCGACCGGGTTCGCGGTGTCGGTGATCCGGAAGACGGCGTCCAAGCGAAGTCGGGAGTTCCACAAGTGGTTCGCGGCCTGGCTGAAGAAAGTCAAAGCGAGCGGTGAAGTGCTCGACTTCTACGAACCGTACGCGGTCGGCTCCATGGTTCGAAACGCCGGGATCGGCGTGGCGATGGTGGTCGCCGGCATTCTCTTTAGCGTGGTGTCGCAGTCGCCGGCGGGTCTTCCTGCGATCATTGGAGGCGTCCTCGTCGCCGGTCTCACCGCGACCCTGAACCGAAGAACCGTCGAAGGCCGCCGGCTCTATCTCGCTTGGACGGGGTTCCGTTCGCATCTCAAGTCGCTGGGGCGATCCCTCGGATCCGTTTCACTCGATGCCGACACCTGGGGACGGTACCTTGCGGCTTCAGTGGTCTTCGGCATGCACAAGAAACTCCTGCCCAAACTGCAGCCGATCGACGAGCACGGCCAGCCTGCGAGTCCCGTGTTCTTCGTCGGCGGGCCTGGAGATTCGTTCGGCGACAGCGTTTCGTCGCTGGCTTCGAGCGTTTCCTCGATGGTCACGTCGGTATCGACGTCGATGAGCTCCGCGTCCGGCGCCGGGGGTGGTGCGAGCGGAGGCGGCGGTGGCGGTGCGGGGGGCGGCGGGGGTGGCGCCGGCTAGTCGTCCGAGGGTTTCTGGAGTGTCCGTGACTGCTGCGCCGGATTGTCCGACAAACGGAAAGGTCCCCGTCTACACAGCCGGCTGAAATTGCCTGCGCTAAACGTCGGTCGGGAATTTCTTACGTCTTGGCAAGAAGCACCTAAGGACGGTAACGGTTCAGGATTTCTTGGAATCGCGGATCGGAGCGAAAAGGATCAAAATGGACTTCATCGAAGAATGTGAAATCATCAAAACCGTCGGCCAAAGCCCCTTCTAGCTCGACAAGAGAGCGTTCCGTGTCTCCCAGGCCGGCATAGACGGCGCTCATTCGCACCTGCGCTGACCCTGGGCGACCACCCAATTCGCGAGCTCTTTCGAACGGCCCCAGGGCCTGTTCGTAGTTGTCCAAAGCCAGGTGTGCTAGGCCGAGCCGAAACCAAGCGACGCCACGACCTGGTTCCAGTCTCAAAGCATGTTCGAACTCGGTTATGGCTTCCTCGTGGCGCTCCTGCTCGAAAAGCGCGCGGCCGAGCTGGTGATACGCCTCGAAGTAATCCGGGTCATGCCGAATCGCGTTGCGCGCTGCCGTTTCCGCCGCCTCGAACTCATTCCCCCCGCTGCACGCCGCAGCGAGCTCGCACCAAGTGAACGCGTCGTCGGGGTTCAGACTTACGGCCCGCTCGTATTCATCGATGGAGCGTCCATAATCCCGTCTGCTGAAAAAGACTTGCCCCAGGACGATGTACGCTTCCGAGAGCTCCGGGTCGAGAGCGAGGGCCTCGAGAGCAAACTCTTCCGCCCTCTGCAAACGTTCAGGGCTGCGGTCGTATCCGAAATAGCGATATAACCACTCGGCGGCGCCCAGACCCGCCAAGGCCAGGGGATACCTGCTGTCCAACGCGAGAGCCTGTTCGAAATATTCCTGGGCAGCATCAATCCGCGCCTCAGGGAAGTCGAGAACAGTATGGGCCGACTGTACCAGTGACCAACCTCGAAGATATGTATCGTAGGCCTTGGAGTTTTCGGTATGGCGGACGCTGACCCTCGCGGTTTCCTCGGGGCTCAATTGGAGATCCAAGGCCGCGGCGATCTCTAATGCCACCTCTTCCTGCAGACCGAACACATCGTCCAGCTCTCCCTCGAAATCGTCTGACCAGAGCTGGAAACTGGTTCCGGCGTCGATCAACTGCGCACTGACGCGGACGCGACCTCCAGCCCTGCGGACACTCCCCTCGACGACGTGCGTAAGACCGAGTTCCTCAGCAATTTCCGTAATGCTTCCGATCCTCTCCCTGAAGTGGGCCGCGGATCTCCGTGAAGCAACCTGGAGACCCTGGATTCGGGATAGCTTGCTGACGAGTTCTTCTGTCATCCCGTCGCTGAAATACTGGTTTTCAGGGTCGGCACTCAGGTTTTCGAACGGGAACACGGCTAAAGAAGGAGATTCCTCTGTTATCGGAGACAGCGAGACGTCTCCATCGAAGACAGCTGCGATCCTCTCCCGCAAGTTCCCGACGTCCCATACGAGTAGTGTTACCACCAGCAGGACGATCGCGACGCCGATCAGTTGTAGTCTCCAACGCAGTGGTCCCCCATCTCCAGAAACAGCCTCCGTTGCGCCCATGCGCCGGAAGTCGGCCATAATCTCCCGAGCAGACTGATAACGATGTTCGCGGTTCTTTTCAAGGCACTTCAGGATGAGTTCTTCCAATCGCACCGGCAGATCTGTGTTGGTCCTGCTTGGGGGTGCTGGCGATCTGTGCACGATGTCGTCGGCCAATCGAGTAGAGATCGCTTCGGGGAACGGTCTGCGGCCGGTCGCCATCTCGTACAGAACGGCGCCCAATCCGTACAGGTCGGTACGTGGGTCTATCTCCTCCGCCCGCACTTGCTCCGGGGCCATGTAGGGAAGCGTGCCGGTCACTGCATCTGTTTCGGTTAACAGGCTCCGCGTTTCGGCTTCTTCCCTTCTCGGCCCAGTCAGCTTAGCCAGGCCGAAGTCCAGGATTTTCGCCTCGCCGCGAGCTGTTACGAATATGTTCGCCGGCTTCAGATCGCGGTGGACGATGCCCTTATCGTGGGCAGCATCGAGAGCATCGGCCAGCTGAAGGCCCCACTCGACCACTTTTTCACTCGACAGTTTTCGGCCGGCGATGTGGTCCTTCAATGTCTGACCTTCAAGCAGCTCCATCACAAGGAACTGTCGGCCCTCGTGCTCGTCGATGTCGTGGATCGTACAGATATGAGGATGATTCAGCCCGGATGCGGCTCGGGCCTCACGCCGGAATCTCTCGATGGCTGTCGGGTCGCGTGAGAATTCTCCGGGGAGGAACTTGAGAGCAACTTGCCGGCGAAGCTTGAGATCCTCGGCACGGTACACTTCCCCCATGCCGCCCTGTCCGATCTTCTCAAGGATCTTGTAGTGGCTGACGGTTTGGCCGACCATGGTCGCGCTCCCAATGAGTGGGTCGTCCGATGATAAACGACTGAAGGGCAGTAGACAAATCAACGAGTGTCTGCTCAGAAAATCTCCGCCTGTTAAGAAGGCGAAGCATCCAATACAAAACTTGCCCTTCAACGCCAATCTTAACTTCGCGTTCACTTGATCGCGGTAGGGATGCCGGTCACCCGGCACCCCCCGCAGATCCGCACGTGCGGAACTACCGCATACGGCTCCTACCTCGGATGGTTGCGGCGATACAACGTGCCGCACACCGAACAACCCCTGGGACACGGACAACGCCCGCTCTGAGTCGGGACCGTGTGGAATTGGAACGATGTTCTCCTTGGTCCACGCCCTTCCCTCCCCAACCTCCGCCGAGTACTCATCCTCTTTGTTCGGCTGGTTCACAGGTGTAGAGTCGAAAGTGGTCGGGCTGGTCTGCCCTTCCACCGTCCGCTCAATCAAACGGCTCGTGCGGTTTTCCCGCAAGCCGCTTTCCTCAGTTGCTCCTCGCACGGAGTCACCGGTCCACGAGACCGGGAATCAGATGCGTCAGTCGGACCAGACCGAACTCTCGAATAAGTCGTCGCGTCGGATAACGGCGCCACATCGTATTTCTCCACCGTTTCGCGAGAAACGAGTAGATACGGCGCTCAATCCAACGGTCCAGCTCGTTGAAGAGTCGGCGCACCCTCGCTTTGCGGTAATAGTTCCCCCAGCCCCGAATCACCGGGTTGAGCTGGTCGATGACTTCGCCCAGCTTCAGGGGAGCCTTACGGCGCGAGAGGTGTCGGATTTGCGTCCGGAACCTCTCGACCGACTTTTCCCGTGGAATGGCATACAGGTTATGGGGGTGCATTCCGCGACCACGCCTCTGTGTATCGGACAGACGCAGTCCTTTCCCTTGTTTCACCTTGTACCCCAAGAACTCAAAGCCTTGTCGAACGTGTACAATCCGCGTCTTCTTCGGATGAAGTCGAACTCCAAGTTCCTCCCAGAGAAACCGCTCTGCAAATGCGAGCGCCTGCCGGGCTTGGGCCGGTGTCCTACAAACCACCACAAAGTCGTCCGCCCAGCGTGTGAGTCTGTGACCTTGCCGGGTCATCGCACGGTCAAACGGCGTCAGAAAGATGTTCGACCACAACGGACTGGCCACTCCCCCTTGGGGAACTCCCGTCCGCGTGGGTTGCCAGCAACCTCCTTCCAATACCCCCGAACCCAGGATTGCCCGGATCAGCCCCAGAACTCGGCCGTCGCTGATCTCTTCGGCGATCAAGTCGAGAAGCTTCTCCTGGTCGATCGTGTCAAAGAACTGCCGTAGGTCAGCATCAACCACCCAGAGGTCTCCGGCGCCTAGCTCTGCCCAGACTTTCCGCATCGCATCATGGGGTGAACGCCCCTTGCGATACCCGAATGAGCAGTCCAGAAACAACGGCTCGAAGATTGGTTCCATCCGCTGGACCAGCGCCTGCTGACAGACCCGATCCATTACGGCCGGTATCCCCAGCTTTCGCATTCCTCCGTCGGACTTCCCGATCTCGACTCGCTTTACCGGCTTGGGTCGATAGGTGTCATCCCGCAGCTTTTGATGCAACAAGGCCAGATACTCCTCCTTGCGCCTTTCAAACTGCTCAATGGTCACTTCGTCGATGCCCGCGCTACCTCGGTTCCGTTTCACTTTCTCCCAGGCCAACTCCAGATTCTTGCGACTAAACACCTTGTCGATCAGCGAGTGGACCTTTCGCTTCCTTCCCTGTCTGCTTTCCAATGTCGCTGTGTGGCGGCGGGCGGCGGCTTCATCCGTACCGCGTTTGGGTCTTTCACTAAAGGAACTATCCAAGTTCACGATATCTCCGCGTTTCCCATCGCTCGCACATTCACAACTGAGTACGGGGACTTCCCCCTCCAGCGGGCCTTTTGAACCCACCAGCGCCGCTGCTCGAAGCAACGATCCGAAACCTTATGTTTGCCGTCTCGTTCCTGAGTACTATTCCCCGATCCGATTCCTGGCACCGCGTCGGCCGGAATTTCGCTCTCGCTTATATCCGCACCTACCTTGCGGGGCTCTAGGTCGATGTTTGTCTTCTCGGTTGCCCGCCCTTTCGTCTGCGGGTGCCACATCATCTCGACCTTACCTTCCGCCCGGACGATACCAGGCCTCCCTGGGTCACTCGCGTCTCTTCCCCACCGTGTCGCCCGCACACACCTTGGTGCGATGGGGTGGAACCAATGCGCCTTCGCCCCCATAGTGCGGGCTCGACCATTCCCCATCTTTGGCCGACCGGTTCATCCTCGGGATCGCTCCCGTCGATTACGACCCGGTGGTTCTCCTCATACCCTTCAGACCCCACCTCGCGGTGGGCGCCCTGCCCTCCAAAGTTTCCGTAGGTGGCTCCAGCTCTGCCTTGTCCGTGTCCGGCTTTCGCCTTCGTGCCCGTTTAGGCATTTGCCATACCTGCCTACACTCCGGCCAGTGAGGCATTACCCCCACTTGTTGGATATCGACCCGTGGCCTCGGGCCGAGCGGGACTTTAACCCGCCGGAAACGCGTGCTGCCAGGCACGCATTACGGGTTCGTCCGCCCCCGCGCTGCGCTTCGGTACTCAGACCTTGAGAGGGCTTCTCTTGGCCGTCTCCCTTGACATCGCAGTCGCAGGTTCCTGCAGTTCCGCACAAGAGCCCGGACCGAACTCGCGCCATCTCTATGCCGGACACCGCCCACCCAGTAAACAGGTTTCCGATGGGCTCATCCCGGGGCAACATCACCTCCCCGGTTCTGATGTCGTCTAAGGCACTTTCGACACTTGAATGATGGTTCACTGGTGTTCGCCTTCTCGATCCATACCTGACGCGTTTATCACGCCTTTTCCCTGACGCTCACGACGACGGATCGCCGCTCAGGGCGGTTTGAGATCAGCCCCTGCAGGCCGACCCCGGAGGGCCATAATCCTCCATCTCTCGCGCAGCTTCTCACGCCCGGGTTAACTCATTCTGAGCCTCCCTTTTGCGCTGCTGCAGCACACTGATATCGGCTGCCCACTTCGATTGCTCAGGCCGCGGTCTGCCTGAATGCCGTGCTTCACGTCTCTCCGAATTGGCCGGTTTTCAAGTGCCACTGAGGAGATTTCCCCCCTGTACCAGAAAGCCTCTCCTAGGGGTTTGAGCCGCAACGGTGTGAAAAATTACTCTAAGGGTCCGTGTGTGACCATCCTGGAGTAACTCCCGGCACCGCTTCCGCTGCTATAAAGCACCCGTTCTTCGGGACTTGGACCTCGGAAACGACTGCCACAGTCATGGCCAAAAGGTATAGATTATGGCCATGCCGAAATCGACCCCGAGAAGGCCCGGAAAACCTCGCCAAAATAGAGACTCGCGCGATGGGGTTTTTGGCCACCCCGAAAGCCAGGTCGGCCCGCTCCCTCGCGTCGGCCTCTACGCCCGCGTCGCGACACCCCATCAGCACACGACCGGGATGCAGCTGCGGCAGCTGCGAGAGTTCCTGGAACGCCGTCGCTGGCAGGAGGTCCTTGTTGTCGAAGAGGGCGTCTCCGGATCCAGGCGCCGCCCGGAGAGAGACCGTCTACTCGACGCTGCGCGGCGGCGCGAGATAGACATCATCCCGAGCGGAACTTACCGATTTCGGGACCAGCGGGCTCGCTTAGAGTAATTTTTCACACCGTTGCGGCTCAAACCCCTCCTAGGAGCCTGCGCCGTAGGAAGTGAATGAGCTAATTGTGTCGCAGTTAGGAGGAGAATGCGATGCCGACGACGTTTCGCCCGTACCAGCCGGATCAGGGGTTGCTGCTGGCGCCGGATTTACGGGATTGGTTGCCGGAGGGGCACTTGGCACACCATGTGAGCGATCTGGTGGACGGATTGGACTTGACAGCGTTTTACGCGCGTTACGAGGGGGACGGTCGTCGCAAGTCGCCGTATGAGCCGCGGATGATGGCGAAGGTGCTGATCTACGGGTACGCGACGGGGGTGTTTTCGTCCCGAGGGCTGGCGCGGAAGCTGGAGGAGGACGTGGCATTTCGGGTGTTGGCGGCGGGGAATTTTCCGAGCCATCGGACGATTTGCGAGTTTCGTCGCCGTCATTTGTCGGATTTCAAGGCGCTGTTTGTGGAGGTGATCGGTCTGGCGCGCGAGACCGGGGTTGGGAACTTCGGCAAGTTGTCGATCGACGGGACGAAGGTTCGAGCCAACGCCAGCAAGCGCAAGGCGATGAGTTACGGTCGGATGCAGGAGGAGGAGCGGCGTCTGGAGGGCGAGATCGAAGCGTTGCTGTCGCGCGCGCGGGAGACCGACGCGGCGGAGGATGCGCGCTTTGGAGAGGCGTTTCGGGGCGACGAGTTGCCCGAGGAGTTGCGCCGGCGGGAGGACCGACTGGCGGCGATCCGGGCGGCGAAGGCGCGCCTTAAGGCGCGGCAGCGGGAGGCCGACCAGGCGAGGGGACGCGAGCCCGGTTCGAAGCGCAACCGGAAGGGCGGGCGGCCCTACAAGCGGGAGTACGGCGAGCCGGACGAGAAGGCGCAGGACAACTTCACGGATCCGGAAAGCCGGATCATGAAGACCGCGTCGGAGGGATTTCAGCAGTGCTACAACGCGCAGGTGGCGGTGGAGGGAGAGAACCAGTTGATCGTCGCCACCGAGGTGTCGTCGAGCGCCAGCGACCAGGGTCGGCTGGTCCCGTTGGTGGACGAGGTGGAGGCCACCCATGGGGAACGGTCGGAGACGGTGCTGGCGGATGCGGGCTACTGCAACGAGGACGACCTTGAGGCGCTGGAGGCGCGCGGCGTGGACGCCTACGTGGCCTTGGGCCGGGAGGGCCGGCGCGCGGTTGCGGTGGACGCGGCCAAGCATCCGGCGAAGGCCCGCATGGCCGAGAAGCTGGCGACCGCGCCGGGACGGGCGCAGTACGCCCGACGCAAATGGCTGTCGGAGGCGCCCAACGGGTGGATCAAGGAAGTGCTCGGCTTCCGCCGATTCAGCCTGCGCGGCCTGAACAAGGTCCAGGGCGAGTGGGACTTGGTGTGTCTGGCATTGAACGTCAAGCGGTTGCAGGGGCTTCAAGCAGCCTGATGACAGGCATACCGCCCGCAAATCAGGCCGAACGACGGCCGATTCAAGCACCCGTGGCGCCCGGAGCGGCGCCTCGTCGTCCAAAACGCCCAATCCCCGGTCACGAGGTTCCGTCAATAAGTGTGTAAATAGACATCAGGCGGCTTTCTCCTCGGTGACTTGGTTGACTGGAACTCCATTGACATATTGGGCGCCTTGGTAGACATCCTTCATCAAGTGCGGAGCCTTCAAACGGCGAAATCGTTTCTCAGCGACCAGCAGCATCTTCCAGATGACAGCCCGTGCGTTGGCCACTTTCTTGAACCTTCGAGAGGCATCGGTTCGCAGTCGCAGAGCAGAGAAGGGAGACTCCACTGGATTGGTAGTCCGCAGATGTTGCCACTGCTGTTTGGGATAGTTGTAAAACGTCACCATCCGATCCCAGTCCTGGTCGATCAGATCAGCCGCAGCCTCCAGTCCTCTCTTGCCACACCAATGTTGGAATCGTCCTTTGACTTGCTCGGCTTCCTGCCGTGTTTCTGCATAAGGGATCTGCCGCAACATCAACAACGCCGCTTTGTGCCGACCCTTGGGGATCTTAGCCAGCAAGTTGACGATGCGATGATTCCAGCATCTCTGCTCGTCGGCTTCTGGGAAAACGTTGCGCAACGCTCCCCAGATCCCCAGATGCCCGTCAGCCATCACCAGTCTCGGTGGGTTCATCCCCCGCTCTTTGAGATCCCTCAGCACTTCGGACCAGCTCTGGGTCGATTCTCGATAACCACTACTGACCGACACCACCACTTTAGTGAGGTGCTCCCCAAAATTCGGACAGGTTGCTAAGGTGTAAGATCGCTGCCTCAGGAGAGGCAGATGAAGAAGCGAGGACGGAAGCAGTACAGCGCGGCATTGAAGGCAAAGATCGCCGTGGAAGCGGTCAAGGGACAGCGCACGATCCAGGAGCTCGCGTCCCACTACGAAGTTCACCCGAACATGGTGACGAAGTGGAAAAAGCAAGTGCTCGACGGCCTATCGGAGATCTTCTCCAATGGTCGATCCCCGGCCAGTGAAGTCGATGAGCAAGTACAGGCCGAACTTTACCAACAGATCGGAAAATTACAGATCGAGGTGGAGTGGCTCAAAAAAAAGTCGGGACTTTCCCGTTAGAGCAACGACGGCCATGGATCGAATCAAATCACGACGAGCTGAGCATCGTCGAGCAGTGTCGGTTGACCGGAGTGTCCCGATCCGGACTCTACTACACACCGGTGGGCGAGAGCGCCGAGAACATCGCGTTGATGCGTCTGTTGGACGAGCAGTATACGCGGACCCCGTTCTACGGGATTCGGCGTATGACCTGGTGGTTGGAGACGCAAGGTCGGCAGGTCAATGCGAAGCGGGTTCGGCGACTGCTACGGCTCATGGGACTGGAAGCGATCTATCCCAAACCGCGGTTGTCGATGCCAGCCCCGGGACACCGGATTTACCCATACCAGTTGCGCAATCTGGAGATTGTGCGTCCCGATCAGGTGTGGGCCACCGATATCACGTATATCCGACTCCGGCAGGGATTCATCTATCTGGTGGCGATCATGGACTGGTTCAGCCGGTACGTGCTGGCTTGGGAAGTGTCCACGTCGATGGACAGTGGATTTTGCGTGTCGGCACTGGACTGGGCGCTGAGGCAAGCGCAACCGGAGATTTTCAACACGGATCAGGGGGCTCAGTTCACCAGCGATGTCTTCACGCGCCGACTGGAAGACCAGGGCATCACGATCAGCATGGACGGCCGGGGCCGGTTCCTGGACAACATCTTCGTCGAGCGCTTATGGCGCACCGTGAAGTACGAGGAAGTGTACCTGAAGGACTACTTGAGCGTTTCCGAGGCGATCTCGAACCTGAACCTATATTTCAGGTTTTACAATCAGGAACGCGGCCATCAAGTATTCGACTATCAGACGCCCGAGACCGTTTACTTTCAGCGCGCGCCAGGGGCCTGTGGAAACTGACTCCGCAGTGGAAATCCGCACACAACTCGGATTCCCACAGCTGCTTGAAAACAGCCTCGAAGACTCGGCTTTTTCACAGTTCCCACAGGCTCGGGCGACGGGCTAAATATCAACCCATTTCAGTGGCAGCGATCCACCTTAAGACCCGGGGGTTGCTGTCCGAAGAATGGGGAGCCCACTCATAGTGCCATCACTTAAAGCGGCGATCACTACCAGGATCACGGCCTTTTCCTTCTCCAGCCCTGCTTTGATGTACACACCGTCTGCCCACAGATACACCACTTCCAGATCGTCCAGCCGACGGCTTTGCCAGGCCTCCATTTCTCCCTGCCACTTCTCCTTCAACCGGGCTACGGTGCTGGGGGACAGCGGCGCTTCTTCCCCTAAAAGCCCTCTTAAGGCCAGATCGAAATCCCCCTCGGCCAGACCATGCAAATAGAGTTCTGGAATCAAGTCTCGTACCTCTTGCGTCCGCTTGGCAAACAGCGGCAAGACCCGGCTCTCAAAACGCTCTTCCAGATCCCGCACTCGGGGACGCCGCAGCTTGATCGTTCCGCAACTCAGCGTCAGTCGCCGCTCCTTACCGTAGCCGTTGCGATAGCCACCGGGTGCGTCCACTTCTCGGCGACGCTCATTCTTTCTTCGTCCCAGCAGCTGTGTCACTTCATCCTCCAACAGTTCCTGTACGTAAAACTGGATCTGCTCTCGCACCCACTCTTCCAGCTGTTCAAAGCAGACTCTTGACTCCACACTTCGATCAATGTTCTTCTTGCTCATGGCGGTGTGACTCCTTCCTTTCGGGCTCTTCCGCCCGGGTTTTTATTTCACCCGGAAGGATAATCACCGCCTATGCTATTTACACACCTTTTGAGGGTAGCTCCCCGGTCACCGATGCCGATTGATCGCCATCTCGCGTAATTCGCCGAGTCGAAAATCCTCCTACGGCGCAGACTCCTAGCCCCTTTATTTCACCGATTCGAAAATCAAGGCACCCTTCATTGGACATTTTTCCCAAGAATTAGCTTCAAGCGAATGGTTTGACACACCGATGATCCGTCCCAGCTCCTCCACCGATCCGGCGGCCTCGGAGCGACGCGTCGTCGGCAAGGCCGAGTTCCTGGAGCCACGCGATTGTCTTCACACCAGCTCAATCCTACCTTTCAATCCTTTGGGGAATCGCAACGCTACAGATCGGCGAAGGGAAGCGCAGTCACACCGGGACCGAGGGGCAGACGTATGTCACCGGGATGTACCACGTATCCGGGTAACGCCGCACTTCCCATGTCCCCTTGGAATGTCTTGATGGCTCTGGCCATGGGCGGTCGCGGTGTAGCGGACAGCTTCACCTCGATGGGGACAAGCCCTCCGGCGGTTTCGACCACGAAATCCACTTCCGTTCCCACCATGGTGCGCCAAAAGTAGACCTGGGGGTCCATCCCACGATGCGTCAACGTTCTGATGATTTCTGACAGCACCGCCGTTTCCATGATGGAGCCGCGCATGGGGCCTGAGGCGGCATGGGTGGGGTCCTTGAGACCCGCCAAGTAGCAAAGCGTGCCAACGTCGGTGAAATACACTTTCGGAGTCTTCACAAGCCGTTTCCCGACGTTGGCAAAGTAAGGGCGCAGCACGATCACCTGGTAGGTGGCTTCGAGCACGGAGAGCCATGCCTTGATGGTGTTGACCGCAACCCCGAGGTCTCGGGCGACGTCGGTCAGACTCAAAAGCTGCGCACTTCGGGACGCCAGGACGCGGAGGAAATTCTGATACTGAGTCAGGTCCCCGACCTGACGGAGTGTGCGCACGTCCCGTTCGAGATAGGTCTGAATATAGCTGGCATGCCAAAGGAAGGCATCCCGGTCAGGTTGTATCGCGAGTTCCGGGTACCCGCCTCGAAGAAAGCCTTTCCATAGGTCGCTAAACATGTGCGGCGTTCTCGAAGGCGATGGGCGCTTGCGTTCCCACGCAAGGGAAACCGCCGGTCGTCCTTCCGCTTCCCGCCTGGACAGCGGCAACAGGTGGAGTATGGCCGCGCGGCCCGCCAACGACTCGGTCACCTTCTCAGCGAGCAACAAATTCTGTGAGCCGGTCAACAGGTATTGGCCGGTCTTGGCACGGTCCGCGTCGATCTTTTCCTTGATGTAGGGAAGCAGGTCGGGGGCGTACTGCAGCTCATCGAAGATCGCTGGCGGCGGGTATAGTGCCAGCAAACCGCGTGGGTCTTCCGCGGCGGCCGCGCGAACATCCGGCGGTTCCAAAGATAGATAACGACAACGCCTTCCGAAGAGATGTTGCAGCAGAGTCGTCTTGCCGGACTGGCGCGGCCCGGTCAGGACCACAGCAGGAAACTCGGATGCCGCCTTCTTGAGGACCGGTTCCAGCGAGCGTTGGATGTACGGCAAATTCATGGATTGATATTATGCATTTAGAATGCACAATATCAAGAACGGCCTCCCCTCTTCACTCGTGGCTGGCTCTGATCCTTACGCCGACTGAGCTTCTCTCTGTAGGAGGTAGGCGACGGTTTTCAACGCGGCGTCCAAGAAAGGGTCAAATAGAGTCTATTTCGGACTGTTAAAGACTACAGTATCCAGCACATTGTGTAGTCCATTAACGTCGAGCAAGACGTTCGTTATTCTAGACACCTGGCCATGATCTTTCCGTCTCGAAGCCAATTGGCAAGGCAGCACCGCACGCTTCCGGGCCTCGGGTGAATATCTGGCTGGTCTTCCCGTGGTGACTCCCATCGTCTCAAGTAATGGAGTCTCCGGAAAACCCGGGGCGGTTCAACTTGATTGACGAGCTTTACGAGGTTTACCGTGACGGCCACACGGCACCGCTGGCAGCCTTTCGGCAATATTTCGTGACCCGGGAAGATAGCCAGCCAAAGGTCATGCGCGCGCATGGAATCATGCGCAACCTTTAAAGGAAGGAGTAGCTGTTGTTCGGCGTGGATGTTCGACACCTATGGGCATGTGCAGTGGCATCGGAGAGCAACGCCTCGGAGTACTTGGCCCACAACGCCGATCAGGCCGTCGACCTGGACACTGGCACAGGCGTCGCCATCGCCCCACAGGCGGTGGTTGTGGGGTGACCCGCGCCGCTCAGCGCGGGACAAACCCAACGATAAAGATACTTATCGGTGAGTGTATAGCTCCATCGTCCCACAGCCGGACCTGCTCGGGCCCGCTTGGGGGCTCGACTCGTTTTTGAGAAAATGGGCGCGGTGGCGCAGGCCTGGAGCCTGTGCGAGAAGCGGTCGTTTCCCCAACCGGTCCGCTCGTCACTGGGAAGATGGAAAATCGAATCCGCTATCAGCTATGGCGAATGATATGTGGCACCCCGTCAACCCTAACTCAGCGTCCTAGTGTAGGCCGTCACAATTGACGTAACGCAATGCGCTTTCCAGATCCGGGTTTATATGAGGAAAGCACCGACCATTAAGTCGGATATCCCTGTTAGAAAGGAACTGGAGCGGCTACGCAGCAGCAGTGTGTCGGTCCGGTTGGCAGAACTATTCCGATAAGTTACAGTCTGTTTGACGGGGGACCACTAGAGTACCCGGAATATCGTCTTCCGGGGTCGCTACTGCTTCTTGATCACAACCAGCGTGACGTCATCGGACGGCGGTGCGAATTCTTCGAGATCAGTCCGCACGGCCTCGAAGATCTCTTGAGCACTGCCGCGCTTCGATTTCCGTACGGCTTGTTCCAGGCGTCTAGGTGCGTAGGCTAGCGTGGGAGGAAATCCGGTCCGATGACCCGGTTTCGAAGGTGTCGACCCGGACCCCGCCGATGGCGATCCGGTCCCCAATGGGTTTTCAAGTAGGTTGGCGGTGCGAAACAGTATTGCACTATTGATTTGATTGGCGACACTTTTATGCAATGCTGCGCGATTATGCGCCCGGATCGGTCCGATTCACTTTAGCATCCGCTTCAATACCTTGCCCGTTGGGTTGCGGGGGAGGTCTGGAACGATCTCGAAGGCCTTGGGGACCTTGTAGGCAGCCACCCGCTCCTTGCAGAAACTCCGCAACTGCTTGTCGTCAATCGCGGCGCCTTCCTCTGGGATCACGAACGCCTTGGGCACTTCGCCCCGCACCGCGTCCGGAATTCCGATAACCGCCACTTCTTTCACCGACGGATGCTGGCCGAGGGCTTCTTCGATTTCGCGCGGGTAGATATTCTCTCCGGCCGAAATGATGAGATCCTTCTTGCGGCCGGTGATGGTGACGTACCCCTCCGCGTCCATGTACCCGAGATCTCCGGTGTGCAACCAGCCATCGGTGATGGTCTTGGCTGTTTCTTCGGGGAGATCATGGTATCCCGCCATCACGTTCTTGCCGCGGACCATGATCTCGCCAACCTCTCCCGGAGTGAGGGGCTTGTTCTGATCATCCCGTATGGCTATTTCAACGTTGGGCAGCGCACGGCCCACGGTGCCGAGCTTGCGTCCACCGGGAACGTTCAGAGAAACAACCGGGGCCGCCTCGGTCTGGCCGTAACCCTCGAAGATGTCGACTCCAAATCGTTTCTGAAATGCTTCGGCCACGGCCACCGGAAGTGGCTCCCCACCGGAAATCGGAAAACGTACCGAACTGAAGTCAAAATCTCCCTCGGTCGCGGCAAGTACCCGGTACATCGAGGGGATCGCCAGAAAGCAGGTCGTCCCATGCTCGGCGATCAGGTTCAGCACCTTCAGCGGCTGGAAGCGGTCCACCAGGACCATCTTCGCGGCGTTGAGCATCGGCAGCAGGAATGTTCCCGTGATGGCATAAGTGTGGGAGAACGGTAACAGACACAGGACACTGTCGTTCTCGTCGAAGTTCCCCGCCTTCTGGCAGGAGTCCACGTTTGCCGTCAGGTTCTCGTGGGTCAGGACCACCCCCTTGGGCCGCCCCGTCGTCCCTGACGTATACAGGAGCAACGCGGGATCCTGGTCGCCGCCACCGTCGGGACCACCGGCGGGAACGAAGTCGGGGTCGTCGGCCATCAGGATCTTGCCCCGGGTGTCAAACAACGGCCGAATCTTCGTCACCGCCTCGTCGGAAAACTTCGAAGCAATGAGTCCCGACATGCCGGAATCCTGGAGTATGAAACCCAGATCATGGGGCGGAAGCAAATAGTTGAGGGGCACCGCCGTCTTCCCCGCGCGCCAGATGGCGAGCATGGAGACCAGGTAGCGTTACGAGTTAAGCAACAGGATTCCGACGGTGTTTCCCGGCACCTCATCGCGGATTCTGGCTGAAAGGCGACGCGCCTCATCGTCGAGTTGGCCGAATGTCCACGACCGGCCGGCTTCGTCAACGAGCGCGGTGCGGGAGCGGTTCTTCCCGACCGCTTGATCGAACTTCTCGGAGAGAAAAGGCATGGATGACCTCCGTCAATTTGGAGGGTTATATCATCGCATGCCGCACCAGCTGCTGCTTCCCGCTGATCGGCGGGTGTGGGCCACGTGAATGGGGATACCGTCCAGATCACGGAAACAGAACGAACTGACGCGGGTCCAGTGCATCTTCGGTTGGGCCGCCCGTTCCAGGCCCAGATGCTTCGTCCCGAAACAGGCCACTTCGGCAGCTTCCCTGCCGCCCTCGTTTCTGTAGCCCGGACTCAAACCAGACTTGACAGAACCGTCCGCTCAGATCGTGCATATCACACGCCCGGCTTCCCCGCGACTCTTAGCGAAGAGTGGAGTAAATGTTCCGTTGGAGTTGAAGCCGCAGCGTTTCGCAACGGTCCCTTCTTTTGTTCCTTTGAGAGGATAATATTGAAGTGTCGCTAAGGCGCTCCCTATATCCGCTGGACGAGATACTGCTTCGGGTCTTGTGTCTCACTGGCTTTATAGGACGCTCCCCGGGTTCAGGTCGAAGCGACTCACGCCGACATTGCCGATGGGGGAAGCAGATCAACACGGCCCAACTCCAACGGTACTACGTAAAACGGTTACAGAGATTCGGGTTGAAGGTCGCTGTAGAACCTGTGCCGGAGGTAGACTGAGGGACATTTTTGAAGGTGGAGGAGAAATCGTTGGGCAATCTCCAACGCTGCCGGGCCTGTATGCGACGATTCCGACGATGACATCTTGACCGCGGGTGCCATGATTCCAAAATGACACAGCGCTCCCTCGACAGCATCTCCAACACCGACTCCACACTCGTCTGTGGGTTGACGCCAAGTGGGCACATCGAGGTCCGACCCGAATTGACCAATGGGGACCCAACGATGCCCGCTGCCACGCAACAACGAATCCTCAAAGCATTCGGCACCGGGCGCGGACACGGCGTTCTGCACCTGGGCGCGGGAGAACTGGGCCGCGACCTCCATCCAACGCTATCGTACTGGCGTGACATCGGGCAGGCCTTCGTGGCCCGCGCATGCGGTGAGCTCGACCCCACCGACCCGAGTTCCCTCGTCCTGCCGCAGTCAGACTCTGACGAGATTTCGGCATTTGTCCAGGCCGCGCCCCCCATGCGGGGCGCGGAGTTGATCGGACCCCCACTGCTCGAAGACCTCTGGTTCGACATTGGCAAGGCCCTCGTCGCCGAAGCTGCGAGGTTCAAGGACGGAGTCCAAGGGTACCTCAGGGAGCAAAGCTCGGTTTGGAACGTGGTCGGCCGGGTCTGCTTCCACCTGGCCGAGAACAAGCAAGAACCGGACTTCCCCTTCGCGTTTATCGCGACGTACGTCCACAAGGTTTCGATCGAGGCCAAGCCCCAGCACCTCCCGCTCGGTCGGGCGCTCAAGGATTACGCCGGAGCCAGAAACCGCCAAAAACTACTCTCACTGCTGTCTCCTCTGTCGCGCGCTGCTGGGCAAAGTGATCTCATCCGCGAGCTTGTCGACTCAGGAGACATCTATCATCCACTGTCCTGGACGCCAGGGGAGGCGCATCGTTTCCTCAGCGATACCGCGTTGTACCAGAAGGCCGGCCTGGTCGTGCGTATGCCCGACTGGTGGAATGCCCGAGACCGGCACCGGCCTAAAGTCTCGGTGACGGTGGGCGGCAAGGTGCCTTCGAAACTCGGCATGGAGGCGCTGCTGGATTTTGACGTCAGGCTCACCGCCGATGGCAAGACCCTGTCGCAAAAGGAGATGGAGGACTTGCTCGGCTCCACCGAAGGGCTCGTGTTGATCAAGGGCAAGTGGGTCGAGGTCGACCGCGACAAACTCGGCCAAGTTCTCGCACAGTGGCGGAATGTCCAGCAGCAGGCTGAAGCGGGCGGAGTCCGCTTCGGCGAGGCCATGCGCATGCTGGCCGGCGTTCAACTCGATGATGGTGAGGCCGACAACGCCACGGACGCTCGACGGGAGTGGTCGGAGGTAATCGCTGGCAAGTGGCTCTCATCCAAGATCGATGCGCTCCGTCGACCCGGATGGAAAACCGCAATTGACGCCAGCGCTGGACTCAAGACGGATCTTCGTCCTTACCAGAAACTCGGCGTCCGGTGGCTTTGGACGCTGCGTAGCCTGGGGCTCGGCGGCTGCCTGGCCGACGACATGGGCCTCGGCAAGACAATCCAGGTGCTGGCGGTTCTCTCTCTGAGCCTGCGCAACAAGGAAGCGGGCGCCGATTTGCTCGTGGTTCCTGCATCGATCATCGACAACTGGAGCCTGGAGATTGAGCGATTCGCCCCGGAATTGAAGGTGCTGATCGCGCATCCGTCGCGCATCCCCTCAACCGATCTCAGGAAGCTGTCAAAAGAGGAAGTGGAGGCGCACGACGCGGTGATTACCACCTACGGTACGGCCACGCGGACCGACTGGATGAAAACCCATCCATGGCGGACCGTGATCCTAGACGAGGCCCAAGCCATCAAGAACCCGGGTGCCAAGCAGACCCGGGCAGTCAAGGCGCTGCAATCGAAATGGCGTCTGGCTCTGACGGGAACGCCGGTGGAGAATCGGCTCGGCGATCTGTGGTCGATCTTCGACTTTCTAAACCCGGGACTTCTAGGGTCGGCCAAAAAGTTCAACGCGTTCTCGAAATCCATGGCGTCAGGCAAGCAGGGCGGCTACGCACCGCTACGCAGGCTGGTGCAGCCTTACATCCTGCGCAGGCTCAAAAGCGACAAGAGCATCATCGCGGATCTGCCTGACAAGACCGAAGTCAATGCCTATTGCGGGTTGACCCAGCGCCAGGCCTTGCTCTACCAGCAGTCGGTTGAAGAAATGAAGAGAACCATTGAGGCGCTGGGCGGTATCGAGCGGCGGGGCGTAGTTCTGGCCTTTTTGATGCGCCTCAAACAGATCTGCAACCACCCGTCCCAGTGGCTGGGTGACGGAAAGTACCAGCCGGCGGATAGCGGCAAGTTCTCACGACTGCGCGAGCTATGCGAGACCGTTGCCGCCCGACAGGACAAGGTGCTGGTGTTCACTCAGTTTCGCGGAATGACCGGGCCGCTCGCGGGCTTCCTTGCTGAGATCTTCGGGCGCAAAGGCCTCGTTCTGCACGGAGGCACACCAGTCCGGAAACGACAGGAGCTCGTTGAGAGTTTCCAGGGCAATGACTGGATTCCGTTCATGGCACTCTCACTCAAGGCGGGCGGCACCGGGCTCAACCTCACGGCAGCGTCCCACGTGATCCACTTCGACCGCTGGTGGAACCCCGCCGTCGAGAACCAGGCTACCGACCGAGCCTTTCGTATTGGCCAGAAGGAAAACGTCCTCGTCCACAAGTTCCTCTGCAGGGGCACAGTGGAGGAGCGTATCGACGAGCTGATCGCCGGCAAGCAGAAGCTCTCCGATGAGATCCTGTCGGTGGGAGCTGAGTCGGTATTGACCGAGCTCAGCAACGAGGAGTTGATCTCCATCGTGTCGCTCAACGTAAGCAGCTCTCTCGAAGTGTCGCAGGCATGAACGGCACCGTAGCGAGGTAGGACAATGGACTGGTACTCATGGCGCCCGTATGTTTCTGCAGCCGAGCGCCGCCGCAAGGCACTGGAAACAATCCTCAAGATGAAGAAAGCCGGACGGGAACTCTCGCCGGTCGAGGTCGCCAGCCGCAAGATAGCTTCGACCTTCTGGGGCGACGCCTGGTGCAGGAACCTTGAGTCCTATAGCGACTATGCCAATCGCTTGCCGCGTGGGCGGACCTATCTGCGCAACCGTTCAGTGATCGATTTGCAGATCGAGGCCAGGCGTGTACGCGCACTGGTCAGCGGCTCAGACATCTACGAAATAGACATCCGGATAAAGCCGCTCGCGAAGCGCCGATGGACCGAGATCAAGGGCCAGTGTGCGGGTCAGATCAATTCGCTGGTGGAGCTGCTGCGGGGGGCCATATCCAAAAGTGTAATGGAGATCGTGACTTTCAAAGGCAAGGGGCTGTTTCCGTCCCCCAAAGAGATTTCGTTGAACTGCTCGTGCCCGGACTGGGCCACCATGTGCAAGCATGTGGCGGCCACTCTATACGGTGTAGGTGCTCGCCTGGACCGCGAGCCCGAGATGTTATTCACCTTGCGAGGAGTCGACCCCACCGAGATGCTCGCCGCCGCCGTTGATCAGCCAGCGCCCGTGGGCAAGCCCAAGAAGAGCCGGGCCCTTGCATTAGACGACCTGTCTTCAGTCTTCGGTGTCGATATCGACGGAACCTCGTCGGAAGATGCGGCAAAGCCAACCCATATCGCCACACGCACTACGAGGACCCGAAAACGACTAAAGGCTACGAAGAACAGTAAGGCCCAGGTAAGACCGGGGGCCAAGAAATCAGCAAATCAAGCCACTGGCAAAAAGGCTCCGACCCGGAAGCAGGTTTCGACTCAGAAAGCGATCTCCAACAGAAAGACATCCTCGAGGAAACAGACAGCGAAGGGGGCTGGCAAGAAGGCCAGGGGCCGGAAGACCTCTACCGTGAAACCTACTGCGAAAACGTAGTGTCCGTCAGGATGAAACGCTAGTCTCCTGTCCCAATGGTTCGTGACATAAATTATCCCTGCTCAGCGGGTCGTGTGCGCTGGGCGAAACGTGCGATGCTGGCCAGAATATCGTCGGCAGTCCGGGTCCAAACGAAGGGATTGGGATCTTCGTTGTGCACGTCGATGTAGTCGCGAATGGCGGCTTCCAATTCCTTCACGCTTCGGAATATCCCACGACGAATCCGTTTGTTGGTGATCTCAGCAAACCAGCGCTCGACCAGATTGATCCAGGAGCCATAGGTCGGGGTGAAGTGGGCGTGAAAACGAGGGCGCTTCGCAAACCATTTCCGAATGATGACCGTCTTGTGCGTCCCGTAGTTATCCATCACGATGTGAATGTCCAAATCAGCGGGCACGTTCGCCTCGATCGTATCCAGGAATTTGCGGAATTCCTGAGAACGGTGACGGCGATGCAATTGACCGATGACGCGGTTGGTCTTCAACTCCAGGGCCGCGAACAGAGACGTCGTTCCATGGCGTTTGTAATCGTGCGTGCGGCGCTCCAGTTGTCCGGGCCGCATGGGCCGCATCGGCTGCGCACGATCCAGCGCTTGAATCTGGCTCTTTTCATCGACGCATAAGACCAGCGCGTGATCCGGTGGGTTCATGTACAGTCCCACGATGTCCCGCACCTTCTCGACCAACAACGGGTCGGGTGACAGCTTGAATGTCTCCACACGATGCGGCTGTAATCCAAACGCCCGCCAGATCCGGCTGATCGTCATGCGGCTCAGCCCACTGGCTTTCGCCAGTTCACGTGTACTCCAATGCGTCTGCCCCCGCGGTGTGCTCTCCAACGTCTTAATGATGACCTGCTCGATTTGCTCATCACTGACTTTACGAGGCGCTCCCGGGCGCGGCTCATCATACAGCCCTTCCAGACGTGACTCGAGAAACCGCGCACGCCATTTGCCCACCATGCCCAGCGAGCAACGCAGTTTCTTTGCGACCACTTTGTTATCCAATCCTTCCGCGCAGGCCAGCACCACTCGGGCCCGTCGCGCCACTAACGACTGACTGCGCGAACGGTGCGCCAACGACTGGAGTCGCTCACGCTCTTCTTCGGTTAACATCAATGGTTGTTTGGGACGACCGGTTCGCATCTAAGACCTCCTCGGATCTTAGTACGAAACAGGCCTCTAATTAGTTCAATTATTTCTGGGACAGGAGACTAGCAGTCCGAGGTTAAAGTCGGACCCAAAACGTCAAAGGGACCGTGCGCGTCCGTATCGCGAAGAGAATGACGAGAGGAGAACGCGATATGGGACTGGGACGGAAGAAGCGTCGGCAAGATTCGCGCTGGATCGCGATGCAGGAACTGCCGCGGACGAGCGGCCATGTTTTTTATGAACGGGTGAACCGCACTCTCGAAGAGAACGGGTTCGACCGATTCGTCGAGGACGCCTGCCAGAAGTTCTATGCACCGATCTGCCTGATACCCTAGTGTTCACGATCGCCGGAATCCCGTTCAGGCTGCCCGGAATCGGTGTTCAGGATGGGCCGGAATACGCAGCAATCGCTCGGAATACGCAACCGACACTGGAGCGCAGGGAGCTTCGATCGTGAGAGAAGAACGAAGACTTTGCAACCGAGCCGCGGATTTGAGTACCCTGACCGTGCAGGGATGGCCAAAAATGAAATCCCGATTTACTTTCTGTGGATGAAGTAGGAGCCCGATAGAACATGACCCAGAGTGAAGGATTGTTTGAAGAGAAAAGCAAGAGCCTGGAAGAGGAATGTTTTCACCGAGAGAATCAGCGCCAGCTGGAGAATCTGCGCCAGGTGCGCGTCATGGAACAATCCAGGGAGGAATTGTCTCAGGCTTCGGGTATCCAGAACGAGGCCATCCTGGATCGTCTTCTGGAACTGGGGATTACCGCTCAGACGGTGGCAGCCTTGACGGTGGTGCCCTTGGTCGAGGTAGTTTGGGCTGATGGTCATCTGGATGAAAAGGAAAAGCAGGCCTTCTTGCAGGCTGCTGATCAATTAGGACTCTCCGCAGGGAGCGTCAACTACGATCTGTTGGAAGGCTGGCTATCCAAACGGCCCGATCGCCGTCTGCGCCAGGCTTGGCGGGAGTATATCCAGGGGCTGTGCGACGAATTGAATCCCGAGCAACGAGAGGCCTTGAAGTCAGACCTGCTGAGGCGAGCGCGGGATATGGCCGAGGCCAGCGGGGGCATTCTGGGCCTGGGCTCCAAGATATCGAAGGCAGAGATGGATACGTTGGAAGAACTGGCAGATGCCTTTCCCAGCCCGGACTAGCGTGACCTCGGTCCCGGACGAAACACATCAAGGTAAATCGTTTTCCAATACTAAGTTATTGATTTCTTGTTCTGGTGCATTGGCGGTCGCAGCAGCGCGGAGAGTCGGCCTGGGCTGATCGGCGGTGCCGGTAAGGCCGCCCTGGAGCGGAGGGCAGGCTGGAGATCCCCGTCTCGTTCAGGAGGCATTTGATACGTATGATAATGTCCTTTGAACTAAGCCGCAGGCGCTCGGATGCTACATGTGTGGTATGGTCTGGTGCGATCAGACGATGAAGGTATTTCGCAAATCACGCCCCAACGTGAGTCACTTTTCGACACAAAGTCGTAAGCCGTTCATTAAAAGCCGGTTAAAATTGAAAACCCATAGGCGCTGGCCCGCATCCTCTTAACGCGCCTCCGGCTCACTTCAAAGCATTCTATCCGACATCGCCCGGCATCATTTTCTGTCACTGTCGGTGCCTGACGATCTCCGATAGAATCATGGCGTTTATCATTCATATTAAAGCCCACCCCGCCAGTCTACCGAAAATCATATGATGCCGGATCGCGGCCTCACCTTGAGTAGAATCGGAGCCCGCACGATGCCTCGAAAACCGGCGGGGGTTCACAGACTTCCGGAAATTCTCAACGTGCTCGACCACATGGACGCGAGTCACCGCGACCGCCAGGGGGTCGAGAAACTCTTCGGCGTCGGTGAGCGCCGCGCCCGGCAATTGATGGCCGGGTTTTCCGGCATCCGGGCCGGCAACGCTGGGCCGCGAACCATGACCTTCGACCGAAAGGTCCGAAACCTATGTCGCATCCGGGGCGGTTCACAGTGTCGTTCGAGACAACTGAAGTTCGCGCGGGCCTTCACGGGGCGATGCGTTGTTCTCAATCAGCTGACCTTGCGTTTCGCGATCAACTCCCGAACTTCTGGAACGAGATCAACTGGAACTTCGACCGCCGTGTGAGTGGTACTCTCAAATGCAGCTTCGTCCTCCGCGACGGCTTCCTCGTCGCTTTGTGTTTCGTAGTGTTCGAGTACCTGTTGGACCCTGCTCTCGTCCCACCCGGCCGGAAAGTGCTTCTTACTCATTGTGCCCTCTTACGTCTGCGGCGAAGAGCTCGCCTCGCCTTTGGTCCGAGTTCGTACGCAGTGATCACGAAGACCGAGTTCGGAATGGGATCTGGAACGTAAACGATCCTTAAATAACGGCCTTCGGCCGTTTGGCCGAGCGCGATTCTCGCTCCTCCCTCTCCGGGCCGGTCTTCCATTGGACGATCAAGGACTGCCTCAACTTCGTATTCGGACACGTTGTGACCGTAGATGTGAGGTTGTCCACTTCTGGGATCATCGTAATAGCGCGCCTGCATGGAAATATTCTACATTGCTGCCTCTCGCTGAAACCGTCCGAAGCAACGGCCTTGGATGGATTAGCATATTCTTAGTGATCAGGGTAGCAGGGCGGGGTTGCACCCTCCCTGCACCGACTATCCATGCGAAAGTGTTATTGCCGTTGGAGAGGGCAAGAGATCGAGTTCATCGGACGAACTGAAAGCCCCAAGCTCCGAAACGTCATACAAGCTACCGAAGCCAAGGGACGCTCACAGGCACGCGAACTTCACCGCGAAGAGCAGCGCCACCGCGATCAAGGCTGGTGAACACTCGCTACGGCGTCCCGCCAGCACCTTAATCAACACGTAGGTGAGAACGCCGAGGCCGAGGCCGTCGGCGATGGAAAACGTTAGCGGGATGGCGATGACGGTCACGACCGCGGCGGCTGACTCGGTGACGTCGCTCCAGTCCACGTCCACTAGCGGGCGCGCCATGAGACACGCCACGTAGAGGATGGCCGCCGCCGTCGCGTAGGGCGGGATGGACCCGGCCAGCGGCGCCATGAACAGGCAGGCGAGGAACAGCCCCGCCACGACGACCGCTGTCAGACCCGTGCGTCCGCCCGCGCTGACCCCCGTGGCGCTCTCGATGTAGCTGGTCACCGGCGAGGTGCCGAGCAGGGCGCCTCCCACCGTTCCCGTGGAGTCGGCGATCAGCGCGCGCTGCATGCGCGGAAGTTGACCGCGGTCGTCTAGAAGCTGCGCCTGGTGGGCGACGCCGATCAGCGTGCCTGTCGTGTCGAAGAGGTCGACGATCAGGAACGTCAGGATGACTCCGATCATACCCGCCTGCAGCGCACCAGCTATGTCGAGGGCCAACAGCGTCGGCGTCGGGTCGGGCGGCAGCGATGCAATACCCTGCCATTCGGAGACGCCCATGATGAGGCCGGCGGCGGTGACGCCCAGCATCCCGATAATCGCGGCCCCCGGCACGCGGCGCGCTGAGAGCGCCACGATCGCGCAGAAACCGAGCAGGGCCAGCACCGGCGCCGGCGCCCTCAACTCGCCGGCAGTGACCAACGTCGCCTCGCTGGCCTGGATGATGCCGGCGTTCCGTAGCGCGATGACGCCCAGGAACAGGCCGATCCCGGCCGCGATGGCCAGCTTCAGCCCCCGGGGGATCGCCTCGATGATCCAGCGTCGCACCGGTAGCACGCTCAGGACGAGAAACAGCACGCCGGCGACGAATACCGCGCCGAGCGCGACCTCCCACGTGTGGCCGAGGCCGAGGACGACGCCGTAGGCGAAGAATGCGTTGAGTCCCATTCCAGGCGCTAGAGCGATCGGGTAGTTGGCGTACAGCCCCATCACGAGCGTGCTCAGCGCCGCCGCGAGGCAGGTGGCGACGAATACCGCTTCGAACGGCATGCCGGCGTCGGAGAGGATCTGCGGGTTGACGAAGGCGATGTAGGCCATCGTCAGGAACGTCGTCACGCCTGCTGCCACCTCCGTCCTTACGTCAGTGCCCCGCTGCGCCAGTCCGAAGTAGCGTTCAAGGGTCGCGGTCATGAATTCCTCGTGTGTGGTCCGAATTCCCGTTTCCGTGCTGCGCCAAATCTACCAGAGGTGCAGGTCCTCGGACATTGCACAAAATACGTCCGGGGCCAGAGGATTGCAGAACCGTTCCTTTCTGCAATATGTCCGGGTGTGGAGGGAGATCAGGCAAAACGGAAATCCCGGCTTAGACCTCACCGCCAACTTTGCGGGCACCGCCCTTTCGAACGAGCGCACCATTCCCAATTTCAAAATCCTTGAATACAGACACAGTACCCTCAACGAGTGTGTGAAGCTGTTGGATCGCTTCGAGTGCATCCTTTTCGAGATCCTTGCTACGGGCGTGCGCATACCTGTTACGCAGGGCGCGTGATGCGCCGATAGGTGTTCTTGGTACATCGTTCGCGTAGACCGCAGCCGCCAGCTCGCATGGACCACGGACTGGTACCTGCGCGAGGAGACGCTCAAAGCTGCCTTCTCGGCTCTCGTGGACTTCCAGCACCCGCTGCCTCTTGCCGAGGCCTGGGGCGGTGGAACCCTCTCCTCCTCCGATGGCCAGCGATTCCCCGTTCGAGGCTCGGCGGAGAACGCGACCGCGCTCCCGAAATATTTCGGCCTCGGAAGGGGCCTCACTTTCTACACCTGGACCTCGGACCAGTACTCGCAGTACGGGTCGAAGGTCATCTCGTCTACGGTTCGTGACGCGACCTATGTCCTCGACGAGATCCTCGATAACCAGACCGATCTTCCGATCCTCGAGCACACGACCGACACCGCTGGCTACACCGAGATCGTCTTCGCCCTGTTTCAGCTTCTGGGGCTGCAGTTCGCCCCGCGCATCCGGGACTTGGGCGCTCAGCGCTTGTATCGTCTCGATGCTCCTCCGCGGAAAGAAGGGGTCGCGGTTCTGCTGAAGGGATTGGTTCGGAGCAAGACCCTACTCGACAACTGGGACGAACTCCTCCGGGTGGCCGGCTCACTCCAGTTGGGTTGGGTGACCGCATCGCTCCTGATTTCGAAGCTCCAGGCTGGCGCAAGAGAGAACGTCTTGTCCCGAGCCCTCCGCGATCTCGGACGCCTCGTCAAGACCCCGTTCATCCTAAGGTGGATTGAGAACCCGGATTATCGTCGTCGAATCCACCGCCAGCTGAACAAGGGAGAAGCCCTCCACGCACTGCGCCGCTTCCTATTCTTCGCTCACGAAGGGAAGGTGCAGCGCCGTCAAGCAGATCAGCAGACGAATCAGGTCCTCTGCCTAAACTTGGTCACGAATGCCATCGTCACCTGGAACACCGTCTATATGAACGCCGCCATCGAACGCCTGCGGGCCGAGGGGAGGATCGGCCGCGACATCGATCTCGGCCATCTGTCGCCTGCCCTCTACGGGCACGTCAATCCCTACGGTAAGTACCGATTCGAGATCGAGGGTCGAGCGCCAGGCCTCCGACCCCTAAGGAGTCCGGGAAACGACGCTTAGCGTGCGCTTTTGCTCCGTTACTGTCGGAACCCCGTCACGAGGGCTGGAAGCTGGTCGAGGAATATCGAGATGAGGAATCGGGTGCCACCGGGAGCCGCGCTCGATTCCAAGCGCTCTTCGAGGACGCGCACCAGCGGAAGTTCGATGTCGTCGTCTTCTGGGCGCTCGACCGCTTCTTCGAGGGCACGCTGGCAACACCGAAGGGCAAGCACGATGACGGACCCGTGGCGACGCAGATCACTCGGGGCTGCCAGCCTTTTCGGTGGCGTGAGGTGTTGCTGTGACTGGGAAACGCGGGATGGAGGCGGATTGTTGCGCCAAAAACGGGCGGATTACCCGGTCAAACCGCTGCGACGGCAATCAAGGCGGGAATTCCTACGAGGTTGATTGCGCGGCGCATGTTGTAGGCCAAGGCGGTGAGGCTGAACTCCCCGCGGACATTGCCGAGTCGGCGCGTCAGGAACGCGCCTTGGCCCATCCACTGCTTGATCGAACCGAAGGGATGCTCGACCGACTCCCGGCGACGATCCATCACCTCGGGCCGGGCGGCGAGACGGTTCGCCATGCGCTCCATCGTTGCTTCGTTCTCGAAGCGCGTGATGCGCCGATAGGTGTTCTTGGTACATCGTTCGCGTAGACCGCAGCCTCTGCATGCGGCGCGGTTGGCGTAACTGACAAGATACGTGCCTGTGCGCGACTTACCCACGCTTCGGCGATACAACGGCACCAGGCGCTCACCAGCGGGGCACCGGTAGGTGTCCGTGGAGTCGTCGTATTGGAAATCGGACTTCGGAAAGTGGCCACTGCGTCTGGCCGTGCTCCGGTCGGGCTTCGGAACGTAGGGCGTGATCCCGGCGGCTTCGCAGTCCTCAATGTCTTCGATCTTGTAGTAGCCTCGGTCCGCGACCGCGTCGATCTCGTCGACAGCCAAGTTCTCCCGAGCCGCTGTGGCCGTCTCCGCGAGCAGACCGAGGTCCGAGACCTTGCTATGGACCTGCTGTTCGGCGATCAGGTTGTGCTCAGTGTCGACAGCGATCTGGACGTTGTAGCCGACTCCGACCCGTGTCCCGGAATGCATTGACCGGGAGTCCGGATCCGTAAGCGACAGCTGGGCTTCTCCGGTATCGTCCAGCGTCTGCCGATGCCCCTCCAAGGTCTCCTTTCTCTTACGGATCGATGCGATCTTCTCCTGAAGATCCGCCACGGCAGCCGCTCTGCCGCCGGCATCATCGTCGGCTTCGCCTGGTCGAGGTATCGAGTCGGTCGCGATACGCTGCAGGTCCGTCTTCAGCTTGGCCCGCGTGAAGTTGCGGTCCCGGTGGTTCACCGCCTTGATGCGCGTGCCGTCCACGGCGATCAACTCCCGCCCGTACAGGTCGAGTTCCCGGCACAACCGCACGAACCGCCGAAACACCGCCCGGAACGCATGCCGATTGTCGCGCCGGAAGTCGGAGATCGTCTTGAAGTCGGGCTTCAGCTGGCGTAGCAGCCAGATCGCCTCGAGGTTGCGATGCGTCTCTGTCTCCAGCCTGCGGCTCGACCGAATACGATTCAGATACCCGTAGATATACAGCTTCAGCAGATCCGCGGGATCGTAGCCTGGACGGCCCTTGTCGTTGGGCCGAACGCGCTGGAATCCAGCCGCCTCAAGGTCGAGACCGTCGACGAATGCATCAATGAAACGGACCGGGTTGTCCGGTCCCACGTAGTCGTCCACAGTATCGGGCAGAAGCAGAAGCTGGGAACGGTCTTCACCGGTGATATGTGCCATGACACATTTTACCAACCGCCATGGGGAACCTGATGCCAGTTCACCGACTCCCGCCCGGCTGTCGCCGACTTTTCACACAGTCTGGTTCCTTTGTGCGCCAGGCGCAAGTTTCCACCCGCAGCTTCGGACAGCATGTGGCGGATATTCCGGGAGCGGTATCCCCTTGCTGTGGGCATTCTTTGCTTCTTAATCTGCCCCTTCCATGCACGGGCTGATCCTGCGCCTCGGATTTCAATCCCCGGGTCAGGCGCGACAACGTCTTGCTATCGCCGCGGCGGCTTGATTATGGTGGGTTCACTCTGTCCATGAAATCAGGGGCGGTACAGTCCATCTCGTTTCGCTGGACATAGCGTGATCCTCCTGCGTTGTAGTTTCTCAAATCACTGTCCAAAGAAATCGTGGGGCGGGGAAAACATTGCACGCTAAGATGGGTGGCATGTCCAAACCACGGAGGAAGAAGCCGACCGTGGCGGTGGTGCCGTTGGGATTGACCATGGCGATCCCGGTCCGGAGCGGGCCGTCCCTTTCGGCAAAGATCCGTCCTTCCATCGCTCCGGTGCGGGCGAATATGGCAGAATGAGGCATCCAGCGTAAACGAGACGATTCGGTTTCCATTGCTGAAGAAAAAGATGGGGACCGAAGGAGAGGAGCCCTCCGTGCAGCTGAAAGCCTTCCGTGTGCAGAAGTTTCGAAATATTGAGGACTCGGGAGAGGTCGATCTAACCGATGCGCTCGCTTGCGTGGTCGGGAAGAACCAGGCGGGGAAGAGCGCCCTCCTACGCGGGTTGCACAAGTTCAACCCGCATCGCCCGGCGCCGTACGACATGCGCCGCGACTGGCCCCGTGGCCAGCGCACCAAGCGCGACAAGAAGCAGGTCGTTTGCCAGGTGCGATTCACACTCTCGCCCGAAGAGTTGAAAAAGCTTGGAGAGATCGCTGGCCGGGAATTGAGCGGCGCGGATGTCGTCGTCACGAAGGACTACGATGGGAAGTTCGGGATTCAGCTCCCAGAAGATTCGGATCTCTTCCCGGACGAATTGCACTCCGATCCGATCGATGCTATCTGCGAAAAACTGCCAGAGCCGACCTACCCGGTCGGCATGAAGTTCCAGGCGGCGGCAGACAAGTGCATCCTGGAGGCCAGGCAGTACGCAAGGGAGCGCCGCTTCGAGGAACTCACCCAGCTCCGCGACCAGCACGTAGCGGTGCTCGAAGAGGAACGCACCGACGTGAAGGTGGCGCGCCAACAGGCGAACGAAAAACAGTTCATTGAGGATTACAAGACGAAGCTGACGGAGGCCTTGACCGCGCTCGGCGTCGAGCGCACGAAACATCAGCAGGCCCAAGACTACATCATCTCCCGGCTCCCGACTTTCATCTACATGGATGATTACAAGAGATTCCAGGGCTGCGCTAACCTGGAGCAACTCAAAGAGCGCCGGAACAACAAGAAATTGGCCCTCTCCGAAGAGGACGAGACGTTCCTGATGATCCTCAAGCTCGGCGGTCTCGACCTGGACAAGTTGATCGAGCAGGGCAAGTCAGAAGATCAGGACGTCATCCATGATCGCCAGATCGATCTCCAGGACGCCGCCACGACGTTGACCAGCGGCGTCGCCGGACGCTGGGGCCAGAACGAGTACCAGGTGCAGTTCCGGGCCGATGGACCTCTGTTCTTCACAGAGATTGAGGAGACGGCCAAAAACATTGGGATGATCCCGCTCGAGGAGCAGTCGAAGGGCTTCCAGTGGTTCTTCTCGTTCGATCTGCACTTCATGCACGACAGCGAAGGATCCTTCGAGGGCTGCGTGCTTCTGCTAGACGAGCCTGGCCTCCACCTGCATCCGGGGGGGCAAAGGGATCTTCTCTCGCGCCTGGACGCATACGCGAAGAAAAACACGCTGATCTATACGACGCACCTGCCGTCCCTCGTCGATCTGCGCGAGCCCAAGCGGATCAAGATCATCAAGCAAACTGAGCTGGGGGCAGTAGTATCGGATGATCTCGGCGGAACTCAGACCGACGAGCGGCTGACGCTTCAGGCCGCGCTCGGGATGCGGGCGAACCAGAGTCTCCTTGTTTCCAAGCGGAATCTTCTCGTCGAGGGTGTCCACGACTACTGGATCATCAGAGAGCTCTCGAACATCTTCGAGCGTGAGGAGCGCGCCTGCCTGCCAGAAGATGTCTTGATCACAGTAGTCGGCGGGGCATCGGAGATCGTCCCGACCGCCACGTTCATGATCGGCCATGAACTCAACATCGTCGCGCTATTCAATTCGGACTCGGCGGGGAAGGAGGCCGAGGATGGGCTTCGGCAGACGTGGATCACCCGGTATAGGGGAGCACGGGCGGTGACGTTGCGGGTTGGTGACGCGCTTGGGATGCCGGACGAGGGCGCGACGATCGAAGACCTCTTCACGGAGGCCTACTATATGGAGAAGGTGCGCGAGTCGCATGCGTTGAAGTTGAAGAGCAAGGGGCTCACCACTGATGCGATCACACTGAGCGGCTCGGGCCCCGTCCTGCCACGGCTGCAGCAGTGCTTCGACAAACTCAAGGTGGACCTCGACAAGAGGGCGGTGGGCAAGCTGATCCGCCGGGATCTGATCCAGTGCAAGGGTGTCCACTTCCTTCCGACCGGAGTGGCGGAGAAGGGTGAGGCCTTGCTGACCGCTCTGCGGGATGCGTTCGACACTCCGGACGCCGACACTCCGGACGCCGGCACTCCGGACGTCGACACTCCGGACGCCGACACTCCGGACGTCGACACTCCGGACGTCGGCACTTCGGCCGAGCAGACGCCTCCGCTCGCAAATGTCGGTTCCGATACTCTCGACACCGGTTCGACTGCCTCGCCCATACCGGATTGATGAACGCTACCAGCGGCCTATAAGAACACCCCCAATGAGTGCAAGGCGTTGGCTCTGCTGACAGCTTCCATGGTTTAACCGTTGCGGGTTTTGCGGTTCCGTTATCTCGTACCGACACTGCGGGAGAACGTAGAGTTTTTGCCTGTATTAGACCGGCGGACTCGCCTTCCTCGTTGCTTCCAGGCCCATTAATGCCGCCGTCACCGGGGTTTCATGTGTGGCGCCCGATTTCGTTCGGGAATTCCAACTGAAGGGTTCTATTCCAACAAAGGTGGGCGGATCGGGACGGCGCTCGCCTGGAAGGACACATTCACCGGCAGCGCAGCCCAGATCGCGAACGGTATCGAGGCGATGGCCGGAGGCGCGTCCCTGACCGAAACGTGGAGGAATCGTTTGACGGGGGCCGCTACCGTCACCGAAAGCGCTGTCCTGGACCTCTGGGCTCCTCTTGGAACCGGCCGGAGCGCGGCGGGTGTTGCGGCCTATCAGACGCAGCGGGAACAAGCCGACGTGCGGCTCGTTCTGAACTTCGTTAGCAGTGACGCGGCCACCGCGCTACTGGCGGCGGCGGATGCATCCGTAGCGGCCTATGCGGGCATGGCCGCGAACACGAACCTCTCCGATACGGCATTGCGGCAACAGCTGGTGGCCGCACGCATCACCCGGGGCAATCTCAAGACCGGGATCGCGCAGCAGATGGCCGTCGAGGCGGCGCGGCAGAGCGCGGAGGCGCTGGAAGCCGAGATCGGGCGGCGGGAGGCGCTCTCACGCTGGGTAGCGGCGCAGCAACGGGCCCAGGCCACCTTCAGCGCGCATCAGTCCGGGATCGCCGCGCACCGCGACGCCATGCGCGAGGGATTGGCCTGGCAACCCCTGAACCTTTACGGCGGACAGTAGGAGGCTGACATGAAAACCCGAATCATTCCCGTGCTCATTCTGCTGCCGGTCCTCATCGTTTCGATGACCGTCGAGGCCCAGGCAATCATCGGCGGCATTATCGCGGGCATCCAGCGGGCACAGATGATCGTCAATCAGGGCCTGCAGATCTACGAGCAGCAACTCGCCAAGCTCACGATGGACGGGCAACTGCTTCAACTGACCGATCAGTTCGACCACCTGCGGGACCAGGCGCTGGGCGCGGTCGGGGAACTCACCGATCCGTTCACCGACATGGTTTCCCAGCCCACGCGGATGATCGGGACGGCGCTCACCTGGAAGGACACATTCACCGGCAGCGCGGCCCAGATCGCGAACGGCATCGAGGCGATGGCGGCGGGCACGTCCCTGACCCAGACGTGGCAAGGGCGTCTGGCTGCGGTCGACACCGTGACGGAAACCGAAGTTCTCGCCCTCTACGCTCCGCTTGGAACCGATCGGAGCGCGGCGGCATCGTCGGCCTATCAGTCACAGCGGGAACAGGCCGACGAGCGCCTTGTCCTGAGTTTCGCCACCAGCGACGCGGCCACCGAGCTGCTGCGAGCGGCCGAGGAGGCGGCGGCCGCTTACGCGGACATGGCCGCCAGGACGAACCTGTCGAATACCGCATTGCAGCAACAGTTGGTTGCCGGAGCCATTACCGAGGGCAACCTGGATGCCGCCATCGCGCAGATGGGGGCTGTGGAGGCGGCGCGGCGGAACGCGGAGGCACTGGAAGCCGAGATCGGACGCCGGGAAGCGCTCGCCCGCTGGGTGGCGGCCCAGCAACGCGCCCAGGCGACGTTCAATGCGCATCAGGCCGGGATCGCGGCACACAGCGACGCCATGGGCGAGGGATTGGCGTGGCGTCCCTTGAACCTTTACGCGGGACCGTAGCGGATCGTGTGCGCACTGTTTCTGGTCCTGCTGCTACAGGTGCCGACTCAGATTGATCCCGCTGTGCCGGTACAGATACCCGAAGGCGATCAGGCCAACTTCAAGCTGTTCCTGGACCGGGTACTGGAATCCGTATTGGGGAGTGCGGCCAATCCAGTCCTCGATCTGGGACGCGATCTGTGGCGGGGCATGGCGGTCATCGTCATCGTCTGGACCGGATTGAAGATCGCCTTCAGCGGGAGCATCGAGGCATGGGAGATCGTGCGGCTCGTCTTCGGATTATGGATTCCGTGGGTGATGTTGCAATTCTATTCGGTGCCCTTGCCGGGAATGGCCCTGTCCTTTCCGGAAATGATTGCGGGAGGCGGGACGTGGCTGCAACGGATGTTTCTCGAGGACACGGTTTCCTCGATGCAAACCCAGCTGGGCGACCTCGTCAACAATCTCGCCGCCGACCTGGAAGCCGCCCGCCAGGGCGGGCTGATCTCCATGGTTGTGACCGGCGTCGGGCGCACCCTGACTCTGGTTGCCGGAGCCATCATCATGCTCCTGGTGGTGCTCTGTCTCGTTCTCTTGTTCGCCGTCACCTACGCCCAGGTGATCTGGGCCCAGATCGCCATCTACATCCTCATCTTCATCGGGCCGATCTTCATCCCCTGGATGGTGTTCGAGCCGCTGGCCTTCATGTTCTGGGGCTGGTTCAAGGCCATGATCACCTACTCGCTCTATGGCCTCGTCGCCGGCGTCGTCATGCGCGTGTTCATGGGCGTGGCGCTGGGCTTCGTGACCACGCTCAACTCCACCACGCTCAACTGGGACTCGCTGGCCGACCTGGGCCGGTGGCTGCTGGTCGTGCTCCCCTCTTCGTGGCCGGGATACTGGCCAGTCTCAAGGTCGGGGCGCTGGCCTCGATGCTGGTCACCGGAGGCGGGGCCGCCGGCAGCGGGATCGGGGGAGTCGCGACAGCGGGCGCGGCAGCGGCCAGCGGCGGCGCGAAGCTGGCGGCCAGCGGCGGGAAAGCCGGGGCGACAGGAGGCTTGAAATGAGCAGGAAAGAACCGAAAGACGCCGGGGCCGAATACGCCGAGATCTGGGGCGAGGCCATCCACTCGAATCGTCATCTGCGGGTGTTCTCGATCGGGCTGGGCGCGGTGTGCGTCTTGCTCATCATCGTCATCATTCGGATTGTGGGGGTCGATCCCCCCAAACCCATCGTCATCCGGGTGGACGAGATCGGGCGGGCCGAGGCGCTGGCCTATGAAGCGGTGGAGGCCCAGGCGAATCCCCTGGACTCCACCACCAAATACTTTCTCAACCGCTTCATCCACGACTTCTATTCCCGGCGGCGGGCCACCGTCCAGGAGGGCTGGAGCCGCTCGCTCCGCTTTCTCGCCGCGCCCCTCGCCAACGCTTCCTTCCAGGCCGAGGGCCAGAACGTCGCCCTGCTCGCGGCCGGCGGCGCCCGGGACGAGTTGCAGGTGGATAACGTCGTGCTTCGCATCCAGGCCAACCCTGCCCCTCCCCACGGAGCGGTTGCCGACTTCGATCTGGTCCGGCTGGTTCAGTCGTCTGAGGTGGCGCGCGAGCGATGGTCGCTCTCGCTCCAATTCATGTTCCTCGACCGGGTCCCCCCGGACCTGATCGTCTACAACCCGATGGGCCTGGTGATTACCTATCTCCAGGGCGATCGGGCCTTCGGCGGACAATGACGATCGCGCACCTTCGAGGCCGGGAGAAAGCGCTGGAACCGCTGGGATGGACCGGGGCCGAGGCGGAGTGGATCGCCCTGGTCTGCCTCCATAGCGGCATCTTTACCCGGTCGCAGTTCTGCTTCTACTTCGACGTGCGGCCTAATCGCGCCCATCGCTTCGTACGGGCTTTGGTTCAGCGCGGATCGGCGGCGGAGCCCAACACGCCCCGGTATGAAGGCGCGGCGCGGGCTTGCCGAATATTCGACAAACGGATCTACCGGGCGCTCGGGATCCAGGACGTAAAGCATCGCCGGGAAGCGACCTTCGACCTCACCCTGCGGCGGCTGCTCTCCTTCGATTACGTCCTGGAACATCCGAACCTGCGATGGCTTCCCACCGAGGGGGAAAAGGTCGCGTGCTTTGACGGCCTCGGGATCGGCCGGGATCTCTTGCCGCGCCGGGTCTACAAGGGAGCGGCGGGGGCCCAGAAACGCTTTTTCGCGCTGAAACTTCCCATCGCCATGGACACCGAAATCGCCACGTTCATCTATGTCGATCCGGGGCATGAAACCGACAACGGGATTCGCTCTTGGGGGGGCGCGCATCGGCGGCTTTGGAACGCCCTTCTGGCGAAAGGTATCGCGGTTCGGATCGTGGCGATTGCCCGGAACCGGGAGGCGCTGGACCGGGCCGTGAAATGGTTGCGGACCTGGGCAACAACCACCCCGAAATCACAGCCCCAGGGGATGACGGCGAAGCAGGAAATCGAGCATATCACCCAGGCCATCCTTGACGGAGATTGGGCCGGGTTGGATGAGCGATATGGGGGTCTGAATCCGGCCATACAGCGGAAGGATGCACTGATGGAGAATCCGGTGCGGAACGTCGGCGAGGGGGTGTCGATTACCGACTACCGGGCCGTGTGTACCGGGCGGATCCATGTCCTGGAGAACTGGTCCGGGGCCGAGACCGAAGACGAGCCGGAGGGGACATGGCGCGTGGAGACGGTTTGAGGGTCGGGTCGGGGCCGAATCCGGGGCGATCCGGTGGAATACCCCCCCCTGTTTCCTGGAATAGGGTCAACAGCGGGGGTATTCCAGAATCCGGGTCGCGGGCATTCCAAAACCCCCTTCCATCAGGTCCCTCATTCTTCGGTTCTTATCCCCGAATACCCCGGCCCGACCGTTACGAGGCAGGAGGAGCGGAGAGGACGGGAGCGACCCCCCCTCTGGCGCGTTGTCCTGGTCATGGCTGTGGGCCCCGGTGGTGCCCCCGCCCTTTCCCCGGTGGGGGGATCGCTCCCGTCCTATTTATCCCTGCGGGAAGGCTCGGAGCCGAAGCGGGAGGCGGGAAGCGCCGAGGTCCCAGCAGCGCCTTGCGCGCCGCGGCGAGCACCTCCGGGGGCAGGGAACCGAGGCGCACCAGGTCGTTGGGAGAAACACTCCGCTTGCCGAAGCGCCGCACGGTGATGGCCACGCTGGGGCTGGCCGGCGGGACGCAGATGGCCACTCTTGATCCGTCATCCAGGCGGGCATCCACGATAGGCTTCTGCGCCGGGTCCAGACCCAGGGGCCGCGCAATATGGATGGCCGCGCGGGCCAGCGCCCGCCGATCGAGCGCGGGCGCCGGGTGGGGCTGGAGTTTTCCATGCGGGGCGAGTTTATCGCGCTCGAGAATCAGGCGCGCATTCAGGGGCGGGGCTTATGGGCGCCGCGTTAGGCCGGGCTATGCCGAACACGAAATGTTGGGGGCCTTCCCTTCCCTCTGGCCGCAATCCGCGCTGTCTCGCGCAATCCGCACACACGGTCTTGAGGGTCGGCCACCTTCGTAGGGCGGCGCCTTTGCACGGCGGACTTCCAACGCCGGGGCGAGCCAACAGGCTGCGCCTCGGCGGGTGCGCCCATCGAGTCCTTGCCCCGGCCGGAATCTCGGTTGGGTTCCGACGATGTGCCGCCGGCCGCTGGCGGGGACCGTGGCCCGGCGCACCTCTCACGCCAGACCGGGAACCCGCTCCGCGGCGTCTGTCAGTCGATGTGCTTTATGCCGGGCGGGCCTGTCCCCGTCAGCGCCCTGGCTATCCCCTTCCCGCCGGGCTTGCCTTTGTCGCCTGTCTTTGTGAACGACAAAATTCAAACCCTTTAACTCAGAAGGATCCAACATGTCTTCACAGAAACCTATCACCGAAATCCGCATCGGGGCCGTCAAGGCCACGATCTGGCGGAATGGCACCGCCGATCAGCCGCGGCACAACGTCACCTTTTCCAGACTCTACAAGGACGGCGATACCTGGAAGTCCACCCAGGGCTTCGGACGCAACGATCTCCTGTTGCTGGCGAAGGTGGCCGACCAGGCGCATTCGCGCATCTTCCAGCTCCCGCTTCCCGACGGCGCCGAAGCCACCCCGGAGGACGACACCCCAGTGGCATAACCCAACGCGGCTGCGGCGGGGATCACGCCCCGCCGCAGCTATGGCGCTGTCAGGGTCCACGGCTATCGCTCGCTTTGCAAGGGAGGCTACTGATGGTCGATGAGCAATTCGGAAAACTGGCAGCGATGCGCAGGGTCGACCACATTAAAGCTCTCGGCGTCGCCGTCGCTTTGATCCGAGCTTACACCGACAAATTCATTGCCACAGAACTGAAGCAGGTTGCCAGGCGCTGGGGACGTCGGTTTCTGGGCGAAGCGTTGCTTCTCAAGAGCTCCGACGCCGACAAAAACTTATTCTTAGCGGACCCGCGCTGGCCAGCGAAGAACGATAACAATAAGAGGAATTTTAAAGACATGCGCGATAAATCAAAACCTGATCTCTCGCTGGTGCCACCCCAGGCCCGGCATCACTTCACTTTGGCCGATCAGGTGGACCAGTTAGTCGCGGCCAGCGAAGCGGACGCCGATATAGGTTTCATGGCGCGGCTGCTCTCGCTGTGCAGCCTGCCCCGCACCAACCCCGGTGACCAGAAGGAATACAAGCGGATCAATGGGCCGTACACTCTCTACATGAACGCTACGGCAAACAACAAACTCCCCTACGGAAATCTCCCCCGCTTGATCCTCGCGTGGCTATGTACCGAGGTGGTAAAGACACAAAGCCGCGAGATCGTTCTAGGAAAGTCGCTGGCCGAGTTCATGCGCAAGCTAGGGATCGGCAGTGACAGCGGCGGGAGCCGGGGCGAGGGCACCCGCCTCCGCAATCAAATGAAGCGGCTGTTTCATTGCACGGTCTCACTGATCTCCGAGCACGCGCACGGGGAGCGATTTGTCACATCGCCCATTGCCGACCGGGGTGAATTCTGGTGGGATCCGACACGGTCCGATGAGCGCCCACTGTGGAGTAGCAAAATCCGCATCGGTGAGGATTTTTTCAACCAGATCATCAGCCACCCCGTGCCGATCGACATGAACACCCTGAAGGCGCTCAAGCGTTCCTCGGTGGGCTTGGACATGTACCTGTGGCTAGTGTATCGAACCTTCTCTCTCACGAGGCCACTATCCCTCTCATGGCGTCAGATATACCGCCAATTCGGCGCAGATCCAGCCAACGCCACCGACAAATTCGCCGTCCGCAGCTTCCGTGAAAAGGCGCTACGCGAGTTGAATAAGATCAAGACGGCATGGCCGGGACTGAACTATGGGACGGCCAGGGGCGTATTGATCCTGTACCCCTCAAAGTCCGCGATCCCTCCAGCACCCAAGCCATTGCGGCTTGCGGAATAGCGGTTTCTTGTCTTCTCAGCGCCCCGTCATTACTTTCTTCCGCCAAGCCGGTCAACGTCCTCCCAATCTCAAAATTGTCAGAATCAGTAAACAACATATTTCCACAGGCTTATGTTCATTTTCGCGGTTTTCCACGCTGAAGTGGGGTCACTAATCCACCCTGATTTCCGCTGAAACAGGGTCACTAATCCACCCTGATTTCCGCTGAAACAGGGTCACTAATACATATAGAAGACAAGTAATAAGATTCTTCATGTATTAGGAACGGCGGGATCTGTTGAAAACAAGGAGATAAATTCAAAGAAACCGAAATCATGGAAAAGAGGGACAGCTAGGTCCAGGAAGACCATCGAGACACTCTGTTAGTGCAGAAGCTCCCGATCTCGCATATCCAGTAGTGCCCCAACCGCGTACAGCGTCTCAATCTGAGCATTCAGCGCGGCCGGGTCGGCCACCCGGAGCGTGTCAACTAATTCGCGTAAGAGCCCCGGCCCCAACCCACAAACATTCAAGGCAGCATCGACATGAACACAGTCAGGGCAAAGTGTCATTCCCGACCCGATGTTTTTACCCGTGACGCCGCACAGCGTAATCGACTGGGTGGACGACTCGCCCACCCAGTCGACGCGCAGGTGGTAATACAGTTCCGGATTTTCCATTGGACTTACAGATTACCTCATGACTAGGCCGAGGCCGCAATCCAGTGTTAATACAGTCGCGGCTCAGCTCAAACGAAGTTCGGCGAGGTCCAAAGACAAAAGTTCGTACGCGAAGCTGCTTCATCTGACAATGAGACCGAAAGATTTCTCGCGTTCGTGGAGGATCGAATCAAGAAAGGAAGCCTCCCGACGGTCGGGAGGTTCGCTCCCTTTTTCCTTGTCGGTTCGCGCACGAGATCACTATCCTCGAAGGGAACACGAATCGTCGCAAATGAGCCCGTGCGTGCTCGAACAGTCCGGCGGAACTGGGTCGGCTGGACTGGTTTCGGAGCGGCGTCGATGAGCTCCATTTTGACTCCCAAAATGTGAGGTTTAGATCAGTGCACCCACTCTGCTTCTTACTCTGTTCGGATCGCTTCTGGACCAAACCAGTTGCAGCCATGTACGACCACCAGGTAACTCTCGTTGAAGACGCAGTTCTGTCGCTGGCCGAGGGCATGCCGGCTGAGGCCTACGACTTTGCTCCGACCAGTGGAGAGTTCGCCGGCGTTCGAAGCTTCGGCGAACAGGTGAAGCACGTCGCGACGATGATCTACATGACGGGTGCGGTTGTCATGGAGGAGGAATCACCCTACCGCCCCGGCACTCACAACAACGGTCCGGACGACGTTAGATCCAAGGATGAGATCATCGCGTTTCTCAAAGGGTCGCTGGCGTAGGCACGCCGGGCCATGGCTTCCCTGACCGTTGAGAATCCTTTGTATCCGGTACCGTCCGTTTTTGGCCGGAGGCCTCGGTCGGAAGCGGCTGCGGGGGTGGCATACCACAGTTTCGACCACTACGGGCAGATGGTAGTGTACGCGCGCATGAACGGGATTGTGCCACCGGCGATCGTGCCGACAGGCGACGAAGGTGTACGGTAGGCTATAAACCGAACTAACTGGAAGCCTCGACGTCGACCGGGACCGTTTCAAAGACCAACTCTCCGTCCGCTCCAGCTTCAACGAGGACGTGTGAAGCCGCGGGAATCTTGCCTTCGAGAATTTCGACTGAATGGAATGCATAAAGGAGCGGTTACGCATTCTACAGCCTGACCTGCACCTTCGCTTCAGGCGCATGATCCGTGCGGGCCCAATTGAAACAGTCTCTGGAGGCTGTCATTTTCCTTTTGCAAATCACCCTCCATGCCTGACGGCTCCGTCTGTGAATCGCCCGATCGTCAGCGCCGGGTTAAGGCCTTTTGGCCAGTCGGGTTTCAGGGAACAGACTTCCTTGCTGTTCAACTGCCCCTTTCCGACGGACACCATGTGTCCCTGCCTTCTCCGTAACTGGGAAGAATGAGCCATCCTGCATAAACAAAACAGATTTGTTCCGATCGGTGAAGTTATCGGCGAACTGGACGTGACGGTGACGGCGATCCCTCCGGCTCAGCAGCTTTCGCTTGCAGAGTAAGCTCCGCCGCTTCACTCTACGAACGAAAGATGAAGCCGAGGATATCCATCGGAACTTGCCAGAGGGCGGTTTCTATCGTTGAAAGGGCGAGGCAGACCGTCGATGTCGGCATCCCTGTAATGATCCGTGGGGAGGAGGTCCTCATCACCCGAGGCCTCCGGGTCCAGGAGAAGCACTGGGTCTGCGGAGATATCCGGCTTTCGCGCGTCAGCCAGGAAGAGCTTACCCGGAAGGCGCACGCCATCATTGCAGAAGACGAACGCCAGTTCCTCGAGCGGTTTCCTCCTCGCCCGCCAACGATATCCATCCAGGAGTGCCAGGAAGCGATTGAGATAGCCGGGGCCATTTCCATCACCCTTCGGGGCGAGGAGATGCGGATCACCGAGCTCGCCACCCGGGATATCAGCAAGTGGGTCAGCGGAGATATCCGGTTCACGCCCAAAGAGAAAGAACTCCTCACCAACCAGGCCCGCGCCATCATTGCGGGCAAGGACATGGCATCCGAATAACCCATTTCCGGCCCTCAGAGGCCTTTTCGCCCCGTGTTGGGCCTCTGGGTTGTTCTTCAATCGTCAGAAGCGCCACCGCACTCGATCTCCAACAGCAAAGCCAGGAAGCGGTCCAGCACTAAAGTTAGGATAGCCGATTCAAGGCTTGAGGATTTGCGCGATTAGAGGCTTTCCGCGGGAATGAAAGAGCAAGTCGAGCGCTTCTTCAAGAAGCTTCTGGACACTGCTGTTTTCTTCCACCGCCAAGTGACGTAGTTGCGTCGAGACGGCGGGGTCAAAATAGCCACCAACGTGCTTACTCCGGTTGCGTCCACTGCGTGACCGCGCGGCGGGAGTGGCGGCGGGAGTCACGGACTCCTGGGCGGTCTGAAGCGCTTTCGCGAACTTGTTGGCCATTGGATTGAACTCCATTGTTTATGATGTCCTGAATGTGTGAACACGCTCAACTATGCACTCGTGCAAATGTTCAGCTTCGGTAGCGGCCTTTCCCCCTGGCTCAAATTCTTGGGCCGCTTGGCCGCTAATCAACGCCCGTGCAAACGCCACGCGGTTGCCGAGCCTCACGGGACAGACTTCGACGGCGAGGTCTGCGATCGCATCGGCAGCTTGAGTGGCATCCTGCCCCAGAGGGGCCACTGCATTGAGCACCACATAAACAGGTGTTTCTGCGGTGCGAACGAAATGTAGTGTTTTCGAAATTGCCTCCAGATCCAAAATCGCGGGCCGGCAGGGGATCACCACAAGATCGGCGGCTTTAGCTGCCTCTAGCGCTGCGCTGTCAGAATGGGGGGCCGTGTCTAGGTAAAGGATTTCACCGCCCGTCTCCTCCACACGAGTAGCCTCATGGCGGAGGCGGCTCGCGTGGGCCGAGAGCACCACGGGCAGTTCGTCTCGGCGGCGGTCAGCCCAATTGGCAGCGGAGGCTTGGGGGTCGAGGTCGATCACTGCCGTATTGCGCCCAGCCCTTGCGGAAGCCACAGCCATGTGCAGCGCAATTGTTGTTTTTCCGGACCCACCTTTTTGGCTGACAATGGCGATTGTCTTCACGAGATGGACTCCATGTTTGCTGGATTGAACATATGCACAATATCAAGTATACCAATCTGCAGGTGTGAGCCATAGCACGTGTGCAGGATTTAAGCGGTGGTGCGTTGCTGTGGGCCAGTCCCGCGATCCACCGCTGACGGGCAGCGTCCACGGCCCACTGGGGGCCAGCTTCGCCGTGCCGGCGACGAGATCACGTCCAACATGGCCGAGCGCCGCAAGGATGCCCAGGTGGCCCGCGAGGTCAAGGTCGCGCAGGGTCATGGTTAGCGTGTAGGGACCGTTGTAAAGGAGGTTATGAGGTTATGAACGAAAAGGTTGTATGAACTAAGCCGCAGGCGCTCGGATGCTACATGTGTGGTATGGTCTGGTGCGATCAGACGATGAAGGTATTTCGCAAATCACGCCCCAACGTGAGTCACTTTTCGACACAAAGTCGTAAGCCGTTCATTAAAAGCCGGTTAAAATTGAAAACCCATAGGCGCTGGCCCGCATCCTCTTAACGCGCCTCCGGCTCACTTCAAACCATTCTATCCGACATCGCCCGGCATCATTTTCTGTCACTGTCGGTGCCTGACGATCTCCGATAGAATCATGGCGTTTATCGTTCATGTCCAGCCCGGCCCGCCACTCTTCCGGAAATCATATAATGCCGGATCACTCCCTCACATCGGGTAAAATCACCCCCGGCCCCATGCCTTCCAAACCTACTTGGTTTCACCGACTTGGGGAAATCCTCGACGTCCTTCGCGACATGGACACGAGCCAACTCGACCGCCAGGGGTTCGATCCAACTCATAACACTGCCCACCGCATCGAGATTCCCACGGGTTTGCTGGGGAGCGCGTCGCATGGGGCGCAGGTTTCTGGCAATCAGCGCAGTCGAAGAGGCCCCAAAACGCCCCTTGTAAAATGGTGGGGAGTCCTTTTACGTTATCGAAATCAACCGGCGCCATGAAACCGAGATCGGGACCCGCTACGCGGTCCGCGACCTAACGGTTTACCTGATCGGCAATGGTGAAGTGGTGCCGCACCTGGGGCGAAGAGGAAAGGGGCGCCGTCACCGGCACTGCCAGCTCGCCGACAACTTCACCGATGGGAACCAATCCGTCTCGTTTACGCTGCATGGCATTTCGTCATTTTCCAGTGGTCCCGGACAAGACAGTGTCGCCAGGCAGCAGGCGATTTAACAGAGACTTGGGACGGAGAGTTTCAAGGCGAAGCAGAGTTTGGCCTCAGGTTATCAGGGAGGAGGTGCTGCTGGAGATATTGTCAAGTTGAGCCGCTTGTGGACACAGCGGTCCGATCATTTTCGCCTTCATCTATGTTCCCGACTAGCGATGAAGGGACGCGCCGCCGAATCCTCCACATACGATAGGCCACCCACGCCGACAAGGAAACGCAGACTACCCCTACCTGTACGATGGGGGGATCTTCGTTGGGCTCTCCCACGTTTTCGCCTAAAAGTATTCCGAGAAAGAAAAAAAGCGGGAGAGCGGCCAGCGCCAACCGTATGAGTGTTCTGTTGAATCTTCCCAACTTGGAAGAAGTGGCAGTGCCCCAAAGCTCGGCCCCAATACTGAGGTCCCTTTGAAGGGCCCATGATAGTTCCATGAGATCGCGATACTGAGTCAGTTCGCGAATGAGAGGATCGACCTGACGCAGGGCGAGTGGAGGTCGCCGCTCCAGATAGCGGCGGACGAAACGATACTCGTAGACGTGGAGTTCCAGTGCCGCAGCCGAAGCATCCTCCACGGCGGAGACACCGTACTTCTTGGCCAGGGAGAGCACACCCAGGATGCGGCGGACCGCAGCTTCCCCTTGTCGGCGGTGAATGGCGTCACAGAGTGTGCCGATGTGGGTGCCAGCGCGGCGGGCTCGGGCCAGCAGTTGCACCGTCGTTAACGGGGTTTTCTTCGGGTTGTCTTCAGCACGGACACGGTATCCACCCCGCTTCTGGCGGACATGCTCGCGGAGGAGTGGATAGGTGTTTGGGTCCAGGATCCGGACGTGAAGCGTGTCCCACTGGACCTTGACACCCCGTCCGATCCAGCCCGGCGGTACACTGTAATAGGCGGCTTCGACTTCGACGCAACCGTCGAGATGGACGACACGTTCACCGAATTGGTAATAGCGAAACGGTTCGATCGGCAGCGGCTTAAGAGATGGTTTCTCTTCGGCGAACATGGCCGCCACCTGCCGCTTGGTCGTGCCGTGGATGCGGGTGTCGGCCCATCGGACTTCCCAGCGATCCAGATACCCCTGGGCCTGGTCGAGGCTCTCGAAGCGCTGTCCCTTCAATGGGGTCTTCTGGGCGTGCCCGACACCGGATTCGACTTTGCCTTTGCGGTCTGGATCGCGCACCCGGCATGGCATGGCCACCACGCCGTAATGGGTCAGGACATCTCGAAACAACGGATTCAGGGTGGGGTCGTAATGGTCCGGGACGATCACGCCTTCGCGCAGGTTATCCAGCACGATGAGGCGGGGAGTGCCGCCGAGTCGGCGGAACGCGGTCTCGTGCAACTGGGCCCAGATGCGGGAACTGGACTTGAACGTCAGCAGCCGGACCGATTTGCGGCTGTAGCCCAACGTCATCACGAACAGCCGCGTCCGTCGGTACTTGCCCGTCTTCGGATCCCGGACCATCGGTCCGGTCCCGTAGTCGACCTGCGCTTCCTCTCCAGCTCCGGTCTGGATGATTCCGACCGCTTCCGGGGATCGCACTCCCCGGAGTTTGCGAACGAAACGCTTGACCGATTCGTAGCTGCCGACAAAACCGTGATCCGTGACCAGGTCCTGCCAGATCGCCATCGCGTTGCGGCCACGCTCCAGCGCCTGTTGGATGGTCTCCCGGTACGGCTCGCAGGAACTGCCCGACGGTGGGCTTGGAGGGGGAGCCGACGACTCTGCCGAGACCGGATTCTCGGCCTCCGGGTCGGTGGTCACTTCGTTGGCCGGTTTTGAAGTATCGGAACCGCCAAACCCCTCAACGACACCATTTACGCCGTCCGGGTCGGTGGTCACCTCGTTGGCCGGTTTTGCCGGTCGCCGGCCCCAACTCCCGGGCGGCCGAATGGGGATTCCGGCCGCTCTCAGATACGCACTGGCCGTCTCACGACGCACGCCGGTGGTCTGTTCGATCCGACGCAGCGGCCATCCAAGCCGCCCCAATGCAACAACTTGCTCTCTCTTTTCTGTGCTCAAGACATTGCTCATGCCGACGGAGCCTGTTTCGGCTTCCCGTCGGTGTCAATGTCCCGGGCTTATCTATGTTCGTTGGCCGGTTTTCAGGTGACCACCATTGGCCGGTTTTGGGTGACCGCCGAGGCTGCTGGGAAGCATTCCCCAGGTGGGTCCGATACGAGCGGCTCAGATTGTGGCCACCGCCGATACGCCATACCGGTTCCGAACCAAGCGGCAGTTCTGGAGTTATAGCGGTCTGGCCGTGGTGACCCACAGCAGCGCGGAATACGATTTTCAGGATGGTCGTGTTCGGCGGCGATCCAAGCCGGTGGCCACACGGGGGTTGAACCGGAACTGCAACCGGCGCCTGAAGTCGGTCTTCGTCTCTGCCGCAGTTGCGGGTGGTCAGAGCGATCCCTGGTCCGAGTATCTGGAGAGACTCACGGGATGCGGCCGGAAATGGCTCGGTTCACTCTGGCGCGGAAGATTGCCACAGTGGCTCTAACGATTTGGAAGAAGGGAGAAACGTTCGATCCCAAGAAACTGAACGCGACACCATAGCCGTTTTCGAGTCCACTGCCGGCTAAACAGGCACGGCCGACAGAGCAGGAAAGGGTGCGGATCGAGGGTGAGGATCTGGCTAACTTGTCGTCCACGGACTCTGTCCAAAGGACACGTACTGTCTCTATCCCCCCTTGCAGGACCGGAAACAGCGATAGCCCTCGAGGCTCAGATAGATCTATGGTGGGAGTGCGCCCCCAAAACTGGACAGATTTCGTCAAAGATTGAGAATAGGCCGATCGGCGCGTTTCAAGTTCACGAGCTGCTCGAACTCGATCGGCGGACGATAGCCGATTGAGGAGTGCAGCCGCTTGCGATTGTAGACCTCCTCGATGAAGTATGGGACACGTTCGATCACGTCCTCGTAGGTCTCGTAGTTCCAGAGATGGATCTCCTCGTACTTCAACGTCTTGAAGAACGACTCCACGAAAGCGTTGTCCCCGGGATTGCCCTTCGCCGACATGCTGATCTGGAAGCCGTGTGTTCGCAAGATGTCGATGTAGTCGTCGGAGGCATACTGCACGCCCCGATCTGAATGATGGATGCAGCCCCGGGTGTCGAGACGCGCTGCGATGGCCATCTGTAACGCCTCGATGCAGAGCTGGCGGTCGATCCGTTTCGAGATCGCCCAACCGATGACCTTGCGAGAGTGGAGATCCAGGATGGCGGCCAGGAACACGAATCCGGTGCGTATCCGGATGTAAGTGATATCGGCTGCCCACGCTTGATTCAGACCGGTGACCGTGTGCCTCTTCAGCAGATTGGGGTAGATGCGGAACCGGTGATTGGAATCGGTCGTGTGGAGGAAACTCCGCCAGGTGATCGGCTTCAACCCGTACCGCTTCATCACGCGCCGAAGCCGTTTCGTGTTGACGATCTCGCCCTGGCGTTCCAGTTCCCGATACACCCGGCGGTATCCGTAGCCGGGAAATTCGGCCTGGATCCGCTCGATGCGATCGCGCAGATCGGCGTCCTGTTGCGCTTTCAGTTTGGGATCGACCTTCGGCCTGTAGTAATACGTGCTACGTGCCAGGCCCGTCATTTCGCACCCTTTCGATATCGATCCCAGTTTTTCCCAGTGATTACGGCAGTATCGACGTTTCGATTCCGCTTCATCCAGCTCTGCAGTTTTTTTTGATGATCGATCTGCATCACCAGATCCCCAACCTTCGCCTTCAGGCGTTCATTCTCGGCCTCCAACGCCCGTTCCCGGCTCGAAGGCCTATCCACCAGTTGATTCGCCTCGTACTGCGTCCGCCAACGCTGAATCACGCTGGGCGAGATCTGGTACTGCCGCGCTGCCGCGCTCAGCGTCATCTGGCCGGTTTCAATCTGCTCGACCAGGCGTCGCTTGAATTCCACTTCAAACTTCCGTCGGATCTTTCCCATCGGTGTCGGACTCCCTGGCCCACTGCTGAAAAATCGGCGCGCGTCACGCGCTGTGGAAACGGTGGAAAAGCTCCGCACAATACGCTCCGCTTTCCCACCGTTCCCACAGCGCCGGCGGGGGGATAATATTCCCCCTTCCAGCAGCAGGACCGGCTAAGCCGATCACCTATTCTCTAATTCTTGGGAAAAATGTCCAATGAAGGGGCGCAGTCGGGGTCGTCCCTAACCTGCTGTTCAGTTTCCGAACTCCGTCACGGTGTTGCACGGCCTGTTCTTGAATCGTCGGAACGAGTAGCGGAATAATGGGCTGGCTGCCTCGACAAGGACCCGGCGTGGGGGCCGCAACCCGTCGGGGAGCTGTTTCTCTTGACATCCCCATTCATAGATCCGGACATCATCTTGCACCACAAGCTCTCCGTTTCGTTCCTGACCGAAGTGTATGTCTGAAACTTGGACAAGCCGGTAAAGTGCGTTGCCTTTCTTTGTTTGCGTCATGGTCGGGTACTATTGGCACTAGCCGTGGAACCTCGCCCCTCTGGAGAGAGGGGGCTTGCGCCGTGATCTTTTGTAGCAGCAACCCTCAATAAGCTTTCTTTCACAGCGAAATCCGCTCAACGACGTTGCGATTCACCGCTATTCAGGTGGGAAGCCGCAAACGGCTGGGTGCGAGCCGGAAGTAAATCTCTCGAAGAGCCATTGTTTCCATAAGGCTTTCTTCTGAGCCGAAGAGCGAATATGCGTTCAAGTTGTGTGCGTCTAGCAATTTCAGAACTTTCAGTCGCTCCGTCGACGGAATCTTAATCTTCCACAAAACATCCTGCGCAAAGCTGCGAGGCGGATAATCATCGCCAGCAAATACTTCCTCATGGGCAGCGAAATCCCAGCCAGAATTGCTGTCACAACTCAAACAGATCGTGTATTCGCATTGCTGAAGAAAGTGTCTCTTATGAGTCCGGATGTATGGTCCGAGGGAACTAATCACGGGACCGCTGCTCGAATGGGTCTTCACACCCATGGGACGTTCACAATATACGTAAATAGAAGCTATTTGCTCAGCTTCAACTGCGTGCCGGAAAGCGAAGAACGCAGCAACATATTGCGAACGAGTCCAATCGAGAAGCGGCGATGGAAAGCCATGGTGCCGCAAATACACCATGTACTCATAAGCCGGTAGTTGTGCGAAGCTAATAGGTTCGTATTCGCGCAAGGATTTCTTTACTGCTGGGTATTCCGGAATGTCCCATTGCGTCCCGACAAAGGCCTCAATACTTGGTTTAACCCGAGTTATTAAGCGGTAGTATTCGTCTAGCGACATCACGTTTCCAGCGCTACGCTCAAGCGTTGTGGCGAGCGACCAAGCAGAGCTTTCTTGGCCGCGGAAAAAAAGTCGTGACGGATGCTGATCCGAGAGAGTTGACTGCTGTCGAAGCTTTCCAACTGCCCCTCGAATTCTTCCCAATTGCTCACCCTTTAGACATGATGAACTGTCGCCGGTTGTCCGTACAGAATGGCATTGTCCCACTCAATGGGTCTAACCTGGGCGCGCAATGCGATGGCGTTTTTCCCGTCTTCCTATTTGCACCATTGCGCTCTCCCCGGGCGGTCACCGAAAAGCGGCTAACGAGGGGAAAGCAGGTCGGGACACTGATAGCGACGGGAACCCTGCAACGCAACCCCATGACTGGAGCGGCTTTATGCGAGCGGTTGAGCAATGACCGGCCCCTTCCGACGCGTCGATGAGACGCTCAGCGTCTCTCGGCTGCCCTGCCAGCACCACAAGCACATCAAGTCCACCCACATGCTCGAACGGCTCAATGAAGAGATCAAGCGTCGGGCCCACGCCGTACGGGTCCTTCTGGTGGGACACTACTCCGATGACGCAAGAAACGCTAGACTGAGCTGGGCGGTTCCTGTATCCGCAATCCGATGTCCTAGCAAGGAGGAACAATGGCACTAGTAGGCAAGGGTTCTTTTATCGTTGGACTGGTGATCGCTACGGCCGCAGGCGTGGGCTTTGAACAAGCCTGGTTTGGCTGGGCACTCGCAGTGCTCGGTCTGATCGTTGGATTCTTGAATATCAGCGACAAGGAGAGTCAGCCCTTTCTCTCGGCGGCGATAGCGCACCTGGGAGCTCGGAATTCACTCCTACTTGGCCTATTTGCGCGACCGCTTGCTGTTAGCGCGGGAACTGCTGCATGAGAGCGGCAGCGGCTTTGTGCAGATCGGCGACGAAAACGTCCACCGCGCCGGCATGGTCATGGACGAAATCTTCGGCGCGGAAAACCGGATGGCGACGATTTCCTATGCGACGACCGGAGGCAGTTCTACATCGCACTTACCACAGATAGCCGACTATCTGTGGTGGTATGCCAGGGACCGCAGGCGCATGAAATACCGGCAGTTGTATGAACCGCTCACGCGGGCGGAGGTGATCGAGTCCTTCAGCTGGCATGTGATGGTCGAACTGCCCGACGGTCAATGCCGCCAGCCGCAGCGCGACACGCAAAAAGCCCGTGTCACCGGTCCTTTTACGGTCGAGGCCGTGCCCGCGCCGGCGGTGAAGTCGCTCGACGCAATCGAGGAGGCGACCTCCCAGGCGGACGACGTTTCGGTCGCGCGCTCGGGCGAGACGCTCGCCAAGGCGACTGGCGCGACGAGCTTCTCAAGACCGGCATTCGCGGCAAGGCCGGGCAGAGCATTTCGTTCGCCCGACTGGAGCCGTTGCCTGGAACCCGGTGGCTGCACGCTGATGGTGAGATGCGCCCCGACGATACCGGTGCAGAGCGTCTAGTGATCTCCTTCGGCCCCGAACATGCGCCGTTGGAACAGCGGCAGGTGGCACTCGCCATCGAGGAGGCACAAAGCCTTGTCCCCATGCCAAAGATTATCGTCTTCACGGCGTTTCAGTTCGATATCGAGGCGTCAAAGGACATTGATGAGACCCGCTGGCCCGGCGTGACGCTTTTGAAGGCGCAGATGAACGCCGACTTGCTGACCGACGACCTCAAGAAGAAACACGCGAGTAACGAAAGCTTCTGGCTGATCGGCCAGCCCGACGTGGCGGTGGAACGGCTCTCAGACGGCGGGGACCAGGGTAAGTTCCGCGTCTCGGTGCAGGGCTTCGACTACTACAACACCAAGACCGGCAACGTGGAATCGGGCGGCTCGGACAAGATCGCCATGTGGATGCTCGACACCGACTACGACGGGCGGAGCCTGTTTCCCCGCCAGGTGTTCTTCCCGATGGCCGGCGACAAGCACGGCTGGGCGCAGCTCGCCCGGAATCTCAAGACCGAGATCGACACGGACCTGATCGAAACTTATCGCGGAACGGTCTCCCTGCCCTTCGAAGCCGGCTGACACAGCCGGGTGGCGGTCAAGATCATCGATGATCGGGGAATTGAGAGGCTGAAAAGTGTAGAGATAAAGGTGATGGCGCAACCGACAAAAGCCAAGGCTATTGAACGCTTGCGGAAAGTACTGAATGAAGTATCTGAATTGAAGAGACTGCCGGATCACTCGTCAAACACTTCCAAGTCCCGAGTCAAGATACCGAAAAGTACGAACAAGGTCTTCGTTATCCATGTCAAAAACTTCCAAATCCCACGAAGATACCGAAAAGTACGAATCTTCGTTATCCATGGCCACGACGAATCTTCTCGGGAAACGGCTGCAAGATTCCTAGAAAGGCTGGGACTCGAGCCGGTAATCCTGCACGAACAACCGAATAAGGGCCGCACGATCATCGAGAAGTTCGAAGAACATGCGCAAGTCGGGTTCGCGGTGGTCCTGCTGACCCCTGACGACGTAGGTGCGCTTGCGAACGACAAGAATAATCAAAAACCACGGGCGAGACAGAACGTGATTTTCGAATTCGGGTACTTCATTGGCAAACTCGGTCGAGAGCGAGTCTGCGCTTTGGTGAAAGGCAACGTAGAGACGCCCTCGGACTATGATGGAGTCATTTACATTCAGTTGGACGGCTCGGATGGTTGGAAGCTAAGACTTATTAAGGAGCTAAAGAGTGTCGGCTTCAAGGTCGACGCGAACCAAGTGTTCTCGCCATGAGTGTACATATCGACACGCCGCGAGACGAGATCGCTGACTTTTGTAAACGCTGGCGGGTCGTCGAACTGTCGCTGTTCGGTTCCGTGCTACGGGACGACTTCGGACCGGAAAGCGATGTGGACGTGCTGATCCGCTTTCACCCGGAGGTCCAGCACCGTCTCCTGGACATGGCACGCATGCGGCAAGAGCTGAGCCGGATGCTCGGCCGGGAGGTGGATTTGGTTGAGCGCACGGCTGTCGAAGGGAGCCGCAACTACATTCGCCGCAGGGCGATACTCCAAACCGCCGTGGTGGTTTATGCGGCGTGACGATGCTGCCTATCTGCTCGACATACTGCTGTCGGCGCGGGATGCAACGGAATTCACGGCTGGGCTGACGTACCCGCAATTCGAGAGGAGCCGCCTGCATCAGAACGCTATCCTCAAAGCCATTGAGATCATCGGCGAGGCTGCGGCGCGTATCAGCGAGGAAACCAAGCAGGCACATCCGAGGATTCCCTGGCTGGAAATCATCGGAATGCGAAACCGCCTCGTGCATGCCTATTTCGATGTGGACCTGAAGCGTGTGTGGGAGACCGCACAACAGGATATTCCCCGTCTCATCGACCGCATCGAACCTCTGGTACCGCCGGACAACGCATGATGGAACAGGCAACTATTGACCGCCTGATCATCAACTCGCCCTACGAGGAACCAGGCGAACACTGGAGCTATAACCGCGACCGGCGCACCTTCTCCCGCATGAAAGGCCGTCGCCCGGCCGGCTACGTCGTCGCATCGGGCGACTCCAAGGCATTTGACGACCCCGGTATCTTTGTAGAAATCCCGCGGGTCAACCGAATCCGCCCGCGCGTTCAGGCGTGGCGTAAAGCCGGGTATCCGGGCGTCACGGGAATCACAAAGCGGCTACAAAGCTTTTGAATAGCGAGCCGCATCAATGCAGCTGCTCCTCTGGGTGACTCATCGAGGATGCTGCTCGCCTCATCGTAGTCTCGGCGTATATCGTCGGCGAGATCAGGATAAGCAGGTGGAGCCCCACCAGCTCGTGGATACTCCAGTCGGTCGTGAACCCAGATGGAGACCTTCTTGCAATTGAAGCATTGGGAAACGGATACGTTACAAAGGCCAAAATCAAAAGAACCGTTACCTTCGACAGGCCAGAGGAAGGGACTTCGCTTCGCCATCTGAATCCATGTCGTTATCCGGGCCTCCGATTCGACGTGCGCAATTCCCCGTTCCGCCGGGACCCGCGCCTCCGTGCCAACATCTGCCGCCGCGCCCTGCACCGCCGAGAGGAAGTCTAGGACCGTGGGCGGGGCCCAGATAGCCTACTGCCGTTTGATGACGACCAGGGTCACGCCGTCCGAGGGTGGGGCGAAGGACACGAGGCCTGCGTGCACTGCCACGAAGATTTCCCAGGCGGTTCCGTCCTTCGATTCCCTGACGACCGTTTCCAGGTGCTGGTGTGGAGGGAATGGGTTTGAGTTGCCCACTATATAGCGTACAGTTCATATGTACAGAACTTGATAGCGCGGGTGGTCAAAATGAAGACAATCAGGGCGACTGAGTTCAAGGCTAGGTGTCTGCGCGTGATTGCACAATTGAACAAGGACCATGAACCAGTGACGATTACCAAGCGTGGCCGGCCGGTCGCGATATTATCGCCACTACCGTCGAATAACGCGGTGGTGCCAATTATCGGAGCCATGCGGGGTTCGGTGCTAGCCTACGACGATCCCTTCCGCCCTGCGGCTGATCCATCCGACTGGGCCGCCGCCCGGTGATCGTGCTCGACACACATGTATTGATCTGGGCCATGAATGACGACATACGGCTCGGAACCGCCGCGCGCGCGGCGATTGAAGAGACGGCGCAAACGGACCGCATAGGGATTTCGGCCATCACGCCCTGGGAAATTGCCCTGCTGGCCGAGAGAGGCCGATTGCGTCTCGGGCGTGAGGTGGGAGTGTGGATCGAAGCCGCGCTTGCCTTGCCGGGTATCAATCTGGTACCGATCGGCCCGACGATAGCGATCGACAGTGTGAGGCTGCCTGGCAATTTCCATGCCGATCCTGCTGATCGCTTCATTGTCTCCACAGCCCGCCATTGCGATGCTTGGCTTGTCACCGCCGACCGCGCCATCCTTGCATACGCCGCCGGCGGACACGTCCGAACAATCGATGCGGCAGATTAGATCTTCATGTGCGTTGGCCCATATTCTTATCCGTTAGACGGACAAAGCCAAAGGCCGGCGGCGGTATTTCACGCTGGCCGCTAACGCTATTGTCGGGCTCTCAACGTACGGTCTGGCGCTCGGGCTGGTTGGCGATGTCCTGGTCCGCGACGACTCCATGCGCTGGTACGAGACCCCGGCGGCGCTGTTTCCTGTACGACCAGTTCTGGCGCATGGGCTGAAATCGCGGAATTTTCGACGTCTACGATACGCTGTACGGAGAGTGGAACATGGATTCCATTTTGTCGGTATTGGAACACTGGTACTAGGGACACCCCTCGATCCGGACATGATGCTCCGCTAAATCTCTTTCGACTTCCATTTCGCATCTAGTTCTTCATGGCCATCTGTCTCGTTGTTCCATGGGCCTTCGAGAATATCGATTTTCCAGTCCAAGGGGTGATTGATCCGGCGAACGCACCAGTCGAAGTAGCGGAATCGCTTCTTGAACCCGTCGAAATACTCGATGCGACCGACGATTCTTCCACGAGCCTTGTTAGGGCCTTCGCCGAACGTAACATCTCGCTCAACCCCATTGGTTCCTGGGAAGACATCAGTAGATACTTTGGAGGCCGTGGATCTCATTTTTTCGTCACTGACTCTGTAATCAATCCGCATGATCCTGCCGGGCCGCCCGCCATAGTTTTTGATTTTTAAGAACAGAACCTTGGATGTGCCAGCATCTTCGACGCGACAATCCTCGATATCGGGGCTGACGTAAGCCCTGTGAGCCAATACCAGATTTTCTTGGGCGGTGGCGGATTGCCCCCTGGTTTGTCTCAGAACAAAGTAGAAGACAACAAGATTGGCGATGAGAACTACAAGCCCAGCCAGTCCGATGGTATCCGCATAACTCATTGGCGAAAATAATTGGCTGAGCCTGTATGCCAGGTTCTCCATTGTTACCAGACCCCCCAGACCCGCCGGCACTCAACCAACACCAACACCTGACCCGATACGAAACTCTGCACGGGAAGGAAGGAATATATTGCTATTTTTCGATCAGAAAACCAGCGTATCAACTGGCGCCGCCATAATACATAGCGGCACTGTGAAGTTAACCGGAATTCACTCTTTGTCGAGGCGAAATCAATGCTAGCCAGCACCAAGAATCAGCGACGTAGCTGGCATGTCACTCAGCGGAATGTCCAGGAAATCAGTTCACTTGACAGTGCCCTAGCCGATACGAAATGCGATGTCGTCAGGATCCGGCCAATTCCAGCCTGCGTTGAACTCCGCCTCGGCGCGCCTTGCCGCACTGATAGGGTGCTTGCACCAGCACACGATGCTCATCAACGTGCTTCCCGGATAGTAGCAATGGCGGTAGTAGTTGCTGACGGTCGGCTCCCTCAACCGCGGAAGGGTTCGTGCAAGGCAGTGGAGTAGCTTGATCGCCACCAAGTTGGCGATTACCTTAGGCAGTTCGGCAATCCAATCATTCATAGTGATTCTCCCGTCGAGTAAAAGCATGGTGCGAGAGCCTGACACACTTGGTATCGCACCATGTGGTCAGGACAGGGGGGCAACGACCAAGATTTAAGGCTTCCCCGCGCTACTCCAGCGGCACTGTCCAAGCACTCGGTTCAGGTAGCGAGGACCTTCTGGCCCTGCGGCCCGACGTACCTGTAGAGCGTCACGGGTTTGATCCCGAGTTGAGTGCAGAGTTCGGACGCGGAGGTGTCACGCTGCGCCATCGCGGCTTCGGCCAGCCGTACCTGAGCCTTCGACAGCGCGAACTTCCTGCCGCCCTTTGCGCCCGCGCGGCCTTTGAGCCCGGCCAGGGTGCGTTCACGGATCAGCTCCCGTTCGAACTCGGCCAGCGCCGCGAAGATGCCGAACGCGAGGCGGCCGGCCGCCGTGGTGGTGTCGATCGGAGCGCCTTGACCGGCGAGCACCAGCAGGCCCACGCCGCGGGCGGAGAGGTCCTGCACGGTGTTGACCCGATGGGCGAGGCTGCGGCGAGACGGTCGAGTTCCCAGACCACGAGCACGGCGCCCTTCCTCAGGGCGCCGAAGCAGCTGTCGAGTCCCGGCCGGTCGTCGCGTAGGCCGGAAGCGAAGTCGCGGTAGAGGTTGGCCGCCTCGTCGATGCCCGCGGCCCGAAGGACGTCGAGCTGCCGGTCCATCGACTGGGAGCCAGCCGCTTTTGAGACCCGTGCATAGCCGATCAGCATGTATTGTAAACGTTACAGACTGTGTGAAAAGTCGGCGACAGCCGGGCGGGAGTCGGTGAACTGGCTTCGGGTCCCCCATGGGGGTTGGTAAAATGTGTCATGGCACATATCACCGGTGAAGATCGTTCCCAACTTCTACTTCTGCCCGATGCTGTGGACGACTACGTGGGACCGGACAACCCGGTCCGTTTCATTGATGCGTTCGTCGACGGCCTCGACCTTGAGGCTGCTGGAGTCCAGCGCGTTCGGCCCAACGACAAGGGCCGTCCGGGCTAGGATCCCGCGGATCTGCTGAAGCTGTATATCTATGGGTATCTGAATCGTATTCGGTCGAGCCGCAGGCTGGAGACAGAGACGCATCGCAACCTCGAGGCGATCTGGCTGCTACGCCAGCTGAAGCCCGACTTCAAGACGATCTTCGACTTCCGGCGCGACAATCGGCATGCGTTCCGGGCGGTTTTTCGGCAGTTCGTGCGGTTGTGCCGGGAACTCGACCTGTACGGGCGGGAGTTGATCGCCGTGGACGGCACGCGCATCAAGGCGGTGAACCAGCGGGACCGCAACTTCACGCGGGCCAAGCTGAAGACGGACCTGCAGCGTATCGACGACCGACTCGACCGCTACCTTGACCAGCTGAACGAGGCCGACGCGGATGATGCCGGCGGCAGAGCGGCTGCCGTGGCGGATCTTCAGGAGAAGATCGCATCGATCCGTAAGAGGAAGGAGACCTTGGAGGGGCATCGGCAGACGCTGGACGATACCGGAGAAGCCCAGCTGTCGCTTACGGATCCGGACTCCCGGTCAATGCATTCCAGGACACGGGTCGGAGTGGGCTACAACGTCCAGATCGCTGTCGACACCAAGCACAACCTGATCGCCGAACAGCAGGTCCATAGCAAGGTCTCGGACCTGGGTCTGCTCGCGGAGACGGCTACAGCGGCTCGGGAGAACTTGCCTGTCGACGAGATCGACGCAATCGCGGACCGAGGCTACTACAAGATCGAAGACATTGAGGACTGCGAAGCCGCCGGGATCACGCCCTACGTTCCGAAGCCCGACCGGAGCACGGCCAGACGCAGTGGCCACTTTCCGAAGTCCGATTTCCAATACGACGACGCCACGGACACCTACCGGTGCCCCGCTGGTGAGCGCCTGGTGCCGTTGTATCGCCGAAGCGTGGGTAAGTCGCGCACAGGCACGTATCTTGTCAGTTACGCCAACCGCGCCGCATGCAGAGGCTGCGGTCTAGGCGAACGATGTACCAAGAACACCTATCGGCGCATCACGCGCTTCGAGAACGAAGCAACGATGGAGCGCATGGCGAACCGTCTCGCCGCCCGGCCCGAGGTGATGGATCGTCGCCGGGAGTCGGTCGAGCATCCCTTCGGTTCGATTAAGCAGTGGATGGGCCAAGGCGCGTTCCTGATGCGCTGGCTCGGTTGAACGAGTTTTTCGATGCTAAGACCGACGAGTTGCTGTCCTGGCACGGGTAGTTCATGTAAAAATTCATAATTCCCGTTTCCCGGGCAAGGAGGAACCATGATGCTAGTGGGCAAGTGCTCTTTTATCGTTGGATTGGTGATCGCTGTGGCCGGAGGCTTAGGCTTTGAACAAGCTTGGTTTGGCTGGGTACTCGCAGTGCTCGGTCTGATCGTTGGATTCTTGAATGTCAGCGACAAGGAGAGTCAGACCTTCCTCTTAGCGGCGATAGCGCTGATCGTAGCGGCAACCGCTGTCGGAGCGATCCCCTACATCGGGGATGTGGTGACCCGGGTCATCGCGAATCTCGTGCTCTTCCTGGGGGGCGCGGTCTTGGTCGTAGCGGTTAAGAGTCTGTTCGCGGTAGCGAGAGATTGAAGTCGCTCTGACGCAGGCGGCAACGGGGCCGGAAAGACTTTTCACGAAAGAGGCGTTCTCGCCCAGTCGCTTTCAGCACTACACCCGCCCCATGAAACCGACGTCCGGATCGATCTCGCGGGTCTCGGCCATCGCGTCCACCTAGTCAAGGAGGGTGAAAGGGTGCCGTGCCTAGGGCGACGTGTCCGGCGTCCTCGGCTCGCGGCGCACGATTTGAAGACCCGGTTTCAGGCTGTCGCGTTGTTTCATGGTGATAAAACCGCCGTTCGGTGATGGCTTCGCGGACTGCCGCCTGGGATCGGGGGGCTGAGGCACCGCGCCGCCCTCACCTGAACCGCCGGTACCCCCTCGCCTCGCGCAGGCGCGCCTCGGCCAGCTCCTCCGCCGCGGCTCGCGGGAGCAGCCCTTTGTCCCGTGAACGCTCGAGCGTTTCACGCGTGTTCGTGCCGACTTTCTCTTCGATCGTCGCCAGAGCCTGGGTCGGGCCACCCCCGTGGTATTCGACCGCCGCGCAGATGACGCCGCCGGCGTTGGCGATGAAGTCGGGGATGCTCACGACCCCATTCTCGTGGACCTTGTTGCATGGATCATCCCGAAGGATGTCTTATCATTGTGTTTTTCAACACCGGGGATAACTTAGATGCCACATAAGTTCAACGCAGCCCGACGGCACAAGTTTGATAAGGCGCAGTACCGGGTGATCAACTGGGCGGAATATAACGAGAGCCTGCGCCAGCGGGGTGATCTGACGATTTGGGTCAGTGATGAGGCTCAAAGTGTGTGGCGCGCGCCGCGCCGCACGTCACGGGGTGGCCAGCGGAGATACTCGGATCTGGCTATCGAGACATGCCTGACGCTGCGCACGGCGTATCGGCTTGGGTTGCGACAAACGCAGGGGCTGATGGGTTCCATCGGCACGCTCATGGGGCTGGATATACGGGTGCCGGACTTCTCCACACTGTCGCGTCGCGCAAACGGCTTGAGCATCGCGCAGGTGATGAGGCAAGCCGGGTCTGTGCCTGTCCATCTGGTGGTGGACAGTACCGGCCTCAAGATCTTCGGCGAAGGGGAATGGCTCGCGCAGAAACATAAAACCAGGGGAATACGCCGCCGCTGGCGCAAACTCCACCTCGGACTGGACCTCCATAGCGGTGCGATTGTTTGCGCCAATCTGACTCACGATGACGTTGGAGACAGCACCGCCTTGCCCGGGCTCCTGGATCAACTCGATGCCCCTGTCACGGGCTTTCTGGCGGACGGCGCCTATGATGGAGCGTCCACACGGGATCTGCTGAGGGAACGGTATGGGGAGACCCTGGATGTGGTTATACCGCCGCCAAAGAACGCAGTGATCCGACCGCAATCGGCGCGGGATCCAACCGTTCGGGATCGCCATATTGCCCAGATCCGCAGCAACGGCCGCATGGCCTGGCAAGTGGCCACAGGGTACAACCAGCGCAGCCGGATAGAAACGCAGATCGGCCGGTGGAAGAGCGTCATCGGCCCCAAGCTCAAATCTCGCAGCTTCTCCAGGCAAATCACGGAGATCCAGGTCGGCCAGAAAGTCCTGAACACAATGACCGCACTCGGACGGCCTGTGTTCGAACGTATCGCCTGACGCTACCGCTTTGGAAAGGGCGAATTCCATCTCCGCCCCGATCCATGCAACAACGCTTCATAGCTGTAGCTCCGCCAACGCCCTCCGGGCGCATTCTGCTCGTCCCAGGTCGCCTTGCGCTCGTGCCGGTTCAGCGGGTTGTAGCATTTGACAAAATCCGACAGATCCTCGAAGCGCATCGGCTTCTTCTTCAGTGTGTGGTGGATATTGGTGCGGTAGTCGTAGAACCAGACCTGCTTCGTCCAGGGGTTCGGGCTGGCTTCGTGGTTATCGAAAAAGATCACATTGGCCTTAACCCCTTGCGCGTAGAACACGCCGGTCGGAAGTCGCAGGATGGTGTGCAGGTCCGTGTTTTCCAGAAGCTTCTTTCGGATGGGTCTCACCGGCACCGCCCTCGAACAGCACGTTGTCGGGTACGACGACGGCCGCACGGCCGGTGGTTTTCAACATCGTGCGAATGTGCTGCACGAAATTGAGTTGCTTGTTCGACGTGGTCGCCCAGAAGTCCTGCCGGTTGTAGGTCAGGTCGTCCTTTTCCTGTTCGCCTTCCTCGTTGGTAAAGCTCATGGAACTCTTCTTGCCGAAAGGCGGGTTCGCGAGCACATAGTCAAAGCGCTTGCCGGCGTCGGCCACAAGCGAGTCATTCGCCGATATGGGTGCGCCGCCATCGATCTCACCGATGTTGTGCAGGAACATGTTCATCAGGCACAGACGACGCGTGTTGGCAACGATCTCGTTGCCATGAAACGCATCGTGCTTCAGGAAGGCCTTCTGCTTCTTGTCGAGCGTGAAGTTATCCGGATTGGTGATGAAGTCGTAGGCCGCCAGAAAGAATCCCCCGGTACCGCAGGCCGGGTCGGCGATAAGCTTACCCGGTTCGGGCCGCACGCATTCGACCATGGCGCGGATGAGAGCACGCGGCGTGAAATATTGTCCGGCGCCCGATTTCGTGTCCTCGGCGTTTCGCTCCAGCAGGTTTTCGTAAATATCGCCCTTGATGTCGGCGCCCATGGTGACCCACTCGGTGTCGTCGACCATGTCGATCAGGCGGTACAGTTTCGCCGGGTCCTGGATCTTGTTCTGGGCCTTGGTAAAGATCTGCCCCAACATGCCCTTCCTGGTGCCGAGTGTGCGGAGCAGCGCAATGTAGTGGCTTTCCAGTTCCGCGCCATTCCTGGACTTTAGGCTCTGCCAGTTGTATTCGGCGGGGATGCTGACATCGCGGTCGTAAGGCGGTTTCGCATATTCGTCAGCCATCTTCAGGAAGATCAGATAGGTAAGCTGCTCCAGGTAGTCGCCATAGCCGACCCCGTCATCGCGCAGGGTGGTGCAGAAGCTCCAGACTTGGGAGACGATGGGGGCGGTGTTCATGCGGAGGTGTTCTTCCCCTTGATCTGTTCAGCGAGGGCCTCGCCTTGAGCGGTTCGGCGATAGCGTTGGTTTCGGCTATTCGGCTTGTCGGGGAGGGTCATTTCAACCAGTTCGGCCTTAAGGGCGGGCCGCAAATAGACCGTGGCGAAGTGGCGGCGGTGTCTCAGTTGCAGTGCCATTTGCAGTTCCGCCCGGCTCATCTCTCCGGTGAGCGCAGTCATCAGTTGCTCGACATGTGCGGTGACTTGGTCGGTCGTTTGTGAGGTATGCCGAGTATTGTCCTGCTTTATCAAAGACGTATCTTGTGCGGTGACTTGGTCGGTCTCATGTTTGGTCGCCACATGTGACGCCCGCTCGTGCACTGGCAGACGAACCAGAAACCAGGTGCGATCCTCGTCGCCTTCAAACACCGGCGCCGGGGAGCCGTTCTGCTGCATGGCTCGCAGAATCTTGGGTATTCCGGTTGACCTGCCCTCGGCCAACTCGAGTTCCTTGAGAAACTCTCCAATTCGACGATTGCGGTAGCGGCGGCCGATCGGCCTGCCCTTTTGCAGGTCTTCCATGCGGATTGACCGGTCGGCGCCGGGAAAACTCAAGATCGGCAGTTCTTGTGGGGTGATGCGCACCTCCACCGGCTCTCGTTCTTCATATGAACGGTGATAGATCGCATTCACCAACGCCTCTTCGATGGCACCAATGGGAAAGTTCCAGAATCGCTCCGCTTCGGGCTTGTGTGGATGCTTGACGACAGTTTCCTTCAGGTAGTTTCGTCCGATGTAGCTGATCGCCTCGCTGAGGATGATCGACAGAGGACCCTGAAAGATCTTTTCCTCAAAGCGGTCACCACCGGCCCCGTCGGGAAACCATACGACATCGATCTGGGTCGCGGAGAAGAAATCGTGCGGCCGGTCGTTGAAAAACAGCAAGCCGACGTTCTTGGGGAACATCGTTTCGGGAGGACCGCCGACGATGTTCATGCGCTGCCCCAGGGCCGTCATTGAAAGCTCTGCGGCTTCTGCGGCAAGGTCGCTGCCAACTTCCCCGAGAAATTGCTCAATCAGTCGAAGGGACAGATCTTCCATCGAGGACGCCTGGTGGTAACGGTCGTCGAACGGCACGGTGGCGGCCAAGCCGAGCAATTCTCGTTCGTCGCCGCCCTTGGCCCGGACGGTGCTGCTGTGCTTGCGAATGAAGTAGGCCCATTCCGGCCGTTTCGTCGTCAGATTGACTTTGGCCTTGTAAGGGCGAGTTTCCCCGCCGGGCGCCCACAGCACGACAACCGTCCTGCCTTCAACGTTGTAGCTGGCAGTGAGTGGATGGTAATGGGGCTGCATAGCGGAATGCCCCAGACTCAGCAACTCCTTCTGCGCAGCGTCGATACGCTCGTCGTCGATGCCTTTGGGTGGCAGCAGTGGGCGTCCGTTTTGTTCTTCGACACCTAAAACCACATAACCGCCGCCTAGATTGTGGAAGTCGTTGGCGAAGGCGCAGATCGTGTGCAACACACTCTTGGGATTCCAACCGGCCTTGTATTCGATGCGCTCGCCTTCAATGGTGCGTTGGCGCAGCAGGTGGTCGATGTTGATGGGAAGCTTACCCGTCATGCTGTTGCTTTGGCGCGTCTACGTCTTCCTGGGGTGACGGTCTTGTCAGGATGTACTGCTCTTTCGGCTTTGATTCGTCCGAGCAATGCAGACGCGGGCTCATCGTTGGCGTCTTGGGGGACCAGTTGTCCGGTGAAGGCTTTTTTCAGGATCGATTGGCGAAGAGATTCGGCACGTTGAAGCTCTGTTTCAATTGCTGTGCCACAATCACGACAAATAGATAGTTTTTCATCCAGAAGCCTGGTAATTTCCTGTTGCTCTTCTTCTGAACAGACGGGAACTACCACATGTTGGATGTCGCGCAAATAGATCGCTTGTTGAGCGGTCGCCCCCGATGATGACACTACGCGCCTATTAATTTCTGGCGACTTGAGTGCGTCAATCAAGAACCTGCTATCAATCGGATCAGATACCTTGATCAGAATTACGCTCCCAAGAAGGCAAAATGTCACATCTGTATCGACGATGCACATCCTGCCTACTGTTGCCCCGCGGCTTACTATCAGAATGTCACCCTTTTCTGGGTCACACCGCAACCTCGCTTCGCGTGCGGTCGATTTAGTAATATAGAGTGGATCAATTAATGAAATCCCGCCTTCCCTAATGTCTTTCGCAGACGAGAAAGGGATACCATAGTCTTGTACCGGAGGTCTAAAATGTTCCCCATCTGTAAGGCCCTTTTTGAAGACAACTCGCCCAGTTTCTGCCATGCCCAACCGCGCGGTAACGCCGGCAATGAAGACATATCCGTTTCGTCTAAAGGCGAAACGTCCATAGGCTTCTTTGGCTTTGTCGTCTTCTTCCCCGGTGTTCCCCACCCCTTGACAGATGTCTCCCACTCCTGGTGTTGCCGTTCGTAGATAGCCTCCCGCTCCTGCTTGATGCGAGCGAGCAATTGCTCTGGCTTCTCAAGTTTGTCTTTGTTCTCTTCGCGCCACTTGGCCGTGAGCTTTCGTCGTGGTTGGCTTCCAGATATTGCTTGAAATCCTGCACCACCGCTTCCGCGTTCTCGTGCGCGTCGCCCTCCCATCCGGTTTCGATCACGGTGTCCGGGTTCTCATGATCGATGGTTTGTTCCTTGCGAATGCATCCGCCCAGCGCAACGGGTCGATCGCAGGCGGCGGCCTTCCCAAATCGGCGAAACAGGTTTCAGAAGACCGTGACTATTATCTACAATTTCCGGCGAACATGACCGAAGACGAACGCCAGGACCTGCTTAGAACGGTAAGCGAGAGCCACGCGAGCCTGTCCGAGGTCGCCCTCAAGTTACGGCGGGCACTGCCGCCGAAAGCCCCCGCACTGAAGGCAGCGATAAAGGCTGAGCGTGGGGCCTTCGATCTCAAGCGCACGCTTCAGCAACTCGTTGTTGAGGACCTTGAACAAGCAAAAGGGCTCGTGGCATTGCCCGAGGTTCGCCTGGGCGGCAAGGTGGTCGACGTGAAGCTGCTATTACGGCAAAAGGATCGGCGCGAGGAGCCATGAATGGCTGTCGGCGGTCAGCGAGATGTAGAACGGCTCCCGGCACTCCTATAGTTCCTGAATGACCTTTATATATTTGGTGAGATCGGCGCTCGTCACCATGTCCGCCAAGGCGCCATAAGTCATGGCCACGTGTCTAGAATAATGAACGTCTTTCTAAACGATATCCGACTACAGATTGTTCTGGAGTCGATAGTCGTTAATTGTCGCAAACAGACCTCGGTTCGCCTTTTCTTGGACGCCGCGTTGAAAACCGTCACCACCGCTGCATCTCCACTCGTTCGCAGGAGCTCGCCAACCAGAAGTTGGAGATCCTCCAGTTCAGCCAGACACGCCACTGCCAAAGCCAAGTGGAAACTGCTCGGCCGGCCCAAGGGGGCCTTGGGAACATCTACTGTTGGGCAAGGATGTCTCCAAGGCCTCAATCGCCAAGATTTTGGACGTCTCCTGCTCCGCCCTCTACCACTTCACCAAACCCGCAAGATCGTTCCAAATTGACCCTAAAGCGCCTGGGCGCCCTTATGCGGTAGTTAAACAGCAATCCAGGAGGCTAGCCTGTCAGTCCGTGCTGGAGTTCCGTGGTCAACCGCCTCGGCGGTCAAGTGGTGTAATCGGGAATCAAGCCTCCCTTGATAAGCCTGCGGCAATGCCGCACAATTAAGGCCTGTGCGTATCTTCACCACCAGAACCTACGAGCGCGCCGTTCGCAAGCTCATGTCCGAAGTGGAGCGCCAGAAAATGGAGGCGGAGATCGTTGCCGATCCCGGCCGGGCGCCTTTGCTCCGAGGAACGGGAGGTATTCGCAAGCTGCGTTGGACAGGATCGGGACGGGGAAAGCGAGGCGGAATTCGGACAATTTACTTCCATCACGCAGGACCGGAGGCCATCTATATGCTGACAGCCTATGCGAAGGCCGACCGAGACGACCTGACTCCGGCAGACCGGAAAACCCTATCGCGGCTGGTGGCCGCGATCAAGAAAGAGGGGAGGTAAGACGATGACGACGAAACGAACCCAAGTGGGTCGAGAGGCGGAGGCAGCCTTGGGGGAGGTTCTTGCCCATGTGCGCGGCGAAGTGGATCTGCCGTGCCGCATTGTCGACGATCCCACTGCAGAGCACATTCTTGCGCTACGGAAGCGTATGAAATTGAGCCGCCAGAAGTTCGCGGACCGATTCGGTCTCGACGCACGTGCCGTGCAGGAATGGGAACAGGGGCGCCGCGTTCCAGATCGCGCCGCCCGCGTTCTGCTGACCGTCATCGACCGCGACCCTGAGGCGGTCGTGCGTGTGCTCAGCGAGTAACGGGCGCGAGAGAATGCGCAGAACGTCAAGCATGGCCTGAAATGGCTGGTTACCATCACAATGCCACTTAATCAACTCGGTTTCGTTAAGCACAGAAGTAGCATTAGTGAGCGAATAGAGGACCAGATTCGTAGGGTATTTTCCATGCTTGACCAATCCGGGGAGGTCTGTCGCGATCCAGATCTGGGCCGATTCGAGCAAGTAGAAGAGTAAGAGCACGTAGTAGCCCCTGTGGACCCTGTGAAAAAAGCAGAATCGAAACATTTTAGAGCCGGAATCGGAGTCGGAAAAAGACCCTTTTAGGTTGAAAACCGGGGAAATCGGAATCGGATGGAGGTAAGGCCTGTCTGTATGGGAGAGGCGAGAGCACCGATGCCCTAACGACTTGCCGTAGAAGGCCGCTCACGACGTTTAGAGCCTTGGAGACGTAGCAGAAACCCCCTTGACGCATCCCCTCCCACCGTCCAGGCGAGCCTAGGAGCCTGTCGGCAATAAGAAATCTGGAGAAGTCTGAAGCGCCCCATCGCGATTTCAGGATGAAGGCCACCTTGGGAAGCGTTTGCTCAGACAGATCCATGAGATGAGATTGCGGCAGCCCCCATTGAGCGCGATACGTATTTTTCATCCGCGGATTCTGTGTTTGCCAGGATCTCCCTGCTTCGATTCAAGCCGCCAGTGGCTTGAATCCTCCTCCGTAACGAAACAACTTCAGGATGTTGTGGGTCAAACAGACCAGTTGCCATTCCGCCCGCACGTTCTCGAGACCGCGGAAACTGAAACGCCGGAATCCCCGGCATTCCCGGGTCTGTCCGAATACCGGTTCCACAATCACCTTGCGCATCTTGTAGACGGCCCGCCCCACATCGCTGTCCAGTTTCTGTTTCATTTGCTCCCGTACGCCGGCGCCTTCAGCCGCTCCGGGCGGGCCGCCGGAAGACTTCGGGGATGCGCCGGTCCGGACTCGCCCCGTGGCCCCGTGTAAATCGATCCCTGCGGCTCGCGGGTCGGTCACCTGCCTGGGGCTCCAATACCCGGCATCCGCGCTGACCGCGACGGGCCGGGTCCCAGCGTTGTTGCATGGATCGGGGCGGAGATGGAATTCGCCCTTTCCAAAGCGGTAGCGTCAGGCGATACGTTCGAACACAGGCCGTCCGAGTGCGGTCATTGTGTTCAGGACTTTCTGGCCGACCTGGATCTCCGTGATTTGCCTGGAGAAGCTGCGAGATTTGAGCTTGGGGCCGATGACGCTCTTCCACCGGCCGATCTGCGTTTCTATCCGGCTGCGCTGGTTGTACCCTGTGGCCACTTGCCAGGCCATGCGGCCGTTGCTGCGGATCTGGGCAATATGGCGATCCCGAACGGTTGGATCCCGCGCCGATTGCGGTCGGATCACTGCGTTCTTTGGCGGCGGTATAACCACATCCAGGGTCTCCCCATACCGTTCCCTCAGCAGATCCCGTGTGGACGCTCCATCATAGGCGCCGTCCGCCAGAAAGCCCGTGACAGGGGCATCGAGTTGATCCAGGAGCCCGGGCAAGGCGGTGCTGTCTCCAACGTCATCGTGAGTCAGATTGGCGCAAACAATCGCACCGCTATGGAGGTCCAGTCCGAGGTGGAGTTTGCGCCAGCGGCGGCGTATTCCCCTGGTTTTATGTTTCTGCGCGAGCCATTCCCCTTCGCCGAAGATCTTGAGGCCGGTACTGTCCACCACCAGATGGACAGGCACAGACCCGGCTTGCCTCATCACCTGCGCGATGCTCAAGCCGTTTGCGCGACGCGACAGTGTGGAGAAGTCCGGCACCCGTATATCCAGCCCCATGAGCGTGCCGATGGAACCCATCAGCCCCTGCGTTTGTCGCAACCCAAGCCGATACGCCGTGCGCAGCGTCAGGCATGTCTCGATAGCCAGATCCGAGTATCTCCGCTGGCCACCCCGTGACGTGCGGCGCGGCGCGCGCCACACACTTTGAGCCTCATCACTGACCCAAATCGTCAGATCACCCCGCTGGCGCAGGCTCTCGTTATATTCCGCCCAGTTGATCACCCGGTACTGCGCCTTATCAAACTTGTGCCGTCGGGCTGCGTTGAACTTATGTGGCATCTAAGTTATCCCCGGTGTTGAAAAACACAATGATAAGACATCCTTCGGGATGATCCATGCAACAAGGTCCAGCTATGAGGAGATCGTATCGCGCGAGAAGACGAATCTGGACCTCTTCTGGCTCAGGGACAAGAGCCTGACCGACCTGGACAACCTGCCCGAACCCGACGATCTCGCCGAAGACATCATCGAGAACCTCGGAGCCGGCCTCAATAGTTTTCGCGAGGTGCTCGCGGGTTTGCGGAAGGCAGAGTAGTTGTGAGCAAATCGTCAGACGAGGGCGCGGACGCCTGGTGACGTGGAGATGTGGCAGGAATCCATGAGTCTCAAAACCCGGCAGAACTGCTTGGTTCGGAAACTCCGCCGCCCGCCGCCGCGCAAGCATTCGGCTGAAGAGAAAACCCGAATTGTTGTTGGGGACTTCGCGGTACGGCATCTCCGGTTCAAGCAGGTCCAGTATCGAAATCTCCTCCACCACGAACCGCGCCAGATGCGGCTCCAGAAACCAGTACTGGACCAATGATGGCAAGAAATGTGGCGTCTCTCGATCGACCGTTCGAAATCGTTCGCTCATGCCCGCATTCTTATACCCCCCGTTGGCTGTTTAGGGTCCCGAAAGTACGGTAGGTCGCTGCTAACGTCTCACTTCAACATACTGTCGATGGCATTCTTAGCGTTCGGGTTGCGGTCCATGATTTGCTTTACCGTCCGTACGGGGTCCATGTACCTACACAGTGGCCTGAGTTCTTCGGTTGCAAGTCGATAACAATGATAAGTAATCGCATAGAAGACATCCGCGCCGTGGATCTTTTGGAAAGTTGGAAGCCCGTGCAACGGTCTGAATAGAAATCTGAACGGATCGGAGAGAAGGTCTAATAGTGAATCATTGACACGGCTCTTTTCATTGTAAGCAATCAACGGTGCAGGATGCCCGGTGAGCTTAAAAAATTCTTTGTCGGAAGCATTGTCATAGTGCACTATTTCGAAGCCTCCGGTGCGAGCAGAACGGTCACCATAAATTAGAGCTATATCCGAAATATCCGGATAGATGTGCTTGACGGTCAGACTTATATCGATTGGGGTGCAGTCGTCGATACAGCACCAAGATTGCGGATTTCGCAAGCGGAGGGCATCCGCTCGTCGCCGTGTTCCGGGTATCCGGCCTGGCCCCGGTTCGCTCGATTGAACCAGCAGGTTCCGCAACAGTCCGAGCCTCCGTTCGGCATGACGTTGTCCTCGTGTGAAAAGTGATTCCAGGCCTGGAACGCGTTTTACGTTCCGGCCTTTTGCGCGTGAATATCGACGACCCCTTCTACACGTACTGCGCCCACCATCCGCACCGGAGGCCCGATCGCGACTCCATACCGATCGGACCCGTGTGACTGTTCATGGGGGATGGGCCGACGGAATGGGTTTCGTCTCGAAGCCGCGTGTTGTGTGGCAAAGCTCGCCGGACACCGAGGAAATCCGTCAACACCTGCTTGACCTGCTCGAGTCGATGCAGGCCGCCACGGACGAAGATCGCTATCCTTTCGGGATCGGTCTGGGGGAAACCATCCTCGCGCAACTCGCCGAGTTCAAGGAGCAACGGGCGGTCCCCGGCCTTGAGCGGATCGTCGAGCACGGCCCAGAAACATTGGCCGAAATCTCGAACGCCGCGCTGGCGGCAATCCGAAGATCCCGTTGACATGCTACGGGTGCAATTAAACAAAGGTACCAAATCCGTCACAGAAATCGGGCCGCATTGCGGGGCTATCTATGGCCTCAGCGCGGGGGCTGAAAGCAGGAGCGGGGCTGCCAAGTAGGGTATGGTCTAGTTGGCAGTAATCTCGAGCTGCTGAAAGCCCGGTTTTTCGCACTCAGTGTCGGCAGAAATCTCTGGAAACCCTATTTGTCACCCCCAGACTGCCGAAACAGGATCCCGCCTGGCGCGTGCTCGGGTGGGTAGGGAGACATGAAATGCCACGGATGAGCATTCTAACTGCGAACGAGAAGGAAGCCCTCGAGTCGCCTCCGGATCGGTCGTTGCCTGGCAGCACATCAACCTGCACGGCGAGTACGATTTCGCGGCCGAGAAGCTGCAAGATTCGGTCGGTCTGGAGGTGCCCAAAATCCGTCAGCTCGATGTGGGTTGAAACTGGGAGTATGAATTTCGGCGCAAACGCTAGAGGCAACAAATGTTAACCGTGATCGCTATGACGGATTTGGTACCTTTGTTTAATTGCACCCCACGTTCGACGATGTTGTGAATGTGGCACGACTGGCCCTAGAGGTGTCTCGGGCTGAGGCAGGTCAGGGGGGCCGAGACTAGTCTGCCGGCCCCGCGCACGAGGCGCGAAGCCGGCTTCGCTGCAAGATCAGGAGCCCGTGAGCGCAAGGCGCGACGGGCTCCGGGCTACGTCAGTTGTCGTTCGTCGAGGCGATGAACTCACGCGCCTCGGCGTAGCCCGGATCGTCGGCCGCGCCAATCCAGAAGTCGGCGAGCGTCGCGTAGCGCTCGCGGGCGGTGGCGCGATCCCCGACGGCTGCGGCAGCGCGGGCCGCGCCGAGCAGCGAACGCATCCGGTTCGTCATGCGGAGCAGCGAGGTCTCGAACTTCTCGAGCGCGTCGTCGTGGCGCCCGAGCCGCAGCAGGATCTCGCCGTACAGCTCGTACGGCGGCTTGACCGGGCTAGCCGCGCCGTTCGGCAGACGCAGCGTCTCGACGATGGCGATAGCCTCGTCCATCGAGGCTATCGCCGCCTCGGCCTCGCCTTCGGCCGCCTGAATCGAGGCGGTGACCTCCTTGTGGGCGATGCGATCTTGTGCGCCCCCGTTCTCGGCCCGCGCCGCCAGCGCCGCCTCGGCCTGGCGCGCCGTGGCCAGATCGCCGCTGCGGACCGCGCTCAGGCCCGTGGCCAGCAGCTCGTGCATCGACGAGTCGTCCGTGATCGGCTCGACGCGCCACTGCTCGGTCTCCACCACGTAGCGGGCGTTGACCAGGGGCAGCGCGCTGACGGCTCGCGCCTGCCCGTCGCTGTCGGCGATGAGCCGTTCCAGCCTTTCGATCCAGACTCGGGCCTTGTCGTAGTCCCCGCGCTGCAGATCGCCGTACTGACCCCAGTCGAGCGAATGGACCGCGTCGCTGACGCTGTCGTCGGGCTCCCACAGAGCGATGGCCGCGTCGTGCGCCAACTGGTTGTGCTGCGAGACGAGGTTCCACATGCCGTGCTGGATGAAAATGTGCGTCGGCATGTGCCGCGCGTGCGAGACCGCCGGCGCTATCTCGGCGTAGCGGTGGGCCGCGTCGAGTGCCAGCGGGGCATGGATCGGATCGTCGAAGGCGTGAATGGTGTAGTGCACCGCTCCGGGATGGTCGCGGTTCTCGTTGAACACCTTCATCGCGATCGTGCCGGCCCGCACCTCAAGCCGCAACGACTGATCGCCGAGTGCGCGGGATCCGGACAGCATCGAGAGCGCGTAGAACGTCGCCACCTCGTCGTCGTCGGGGTAGCGCTCGTAGAGCCGCTCCATCGCCTCCATGTAGCCGACCCGCCGCTCGTTGTAGATTCCCTCGTCGCTCCACAGGACCTCGACCGCTTCGAGGAAGCCCCTCTCGCGATCGGTCGGTGCCTTGGCGGCCCGCGCCGCCGGCGTCGGACCGAGCCGCGCGAGCACCGCGCGGGGATTCTCCTCGTCGAGGCCGGGCCCGCCGCCGAACAGCGGGTGGTTGTAGCTTAGCGTCTCTCCCCAGTACGCGAGAGCGAAGTCCGGCTCGATGGCCTGCGCGGCCTGGAACTGCTCGATGGCCTGCTTCCAGCCGAAGCTGTGCAGGATGGCGACGCCCCGCAGGAAATGGCGCTGCGCCTCCTCCGAACGCGCGGACGTCGGAAAGTCGAGCGACCCGACCTCGGCGAATTGCGCCGCGGCGGGCGCCGCGAGCAGGAGCGTGACGATCAGACAGATGGTAGCCTTCATGGGATCCCCCGTTCCCGAGCAGCCTAGCACAATGCGGCGCGGTAAGCGCCTGAACGTACCCCGCGACAACGGCAGGAGGTCGCTGGCGAAGAAGTACGTGATGGATGGACTCTCTCGTTTCACTACAGGGCAGTACTCGGAGAATCTACCCGTGGGGTGCATGCTCGGCTACGTCCTCGACGGCGATGTGAAGTACGTGGCTTTGACCAGGCTCCAAGTACTCGAAGAGGGTCTGCACGGGCACACGTGTTCCGGATAAAACAGGCCCCCCCCATGACGTCGCTCGACGTGGAAACCAAGGGCTTACTCATAGTTACATGCTATGCCCGATTCCTTGGCAGGGACAAGCTTTGTGCATCATCGCGGTAGGACGGCCAGTTGCCCGAACCGCCCCCGCGCAGATCCCGGCGTGCCGTTTTCCGGCACCGGGCTCCTCAGAAGTACTCGCTTCCGCGTCCAGCATCAAGAAAGGGATGTTTCCTTTCCTCAGCCTTCTTTGCTATCGCCAGCAGTGAGGTTGGCATTGTTTGTTCCGGCCCTTCGTCGCCGGACAATGTTTCCTGTACCAGCTACGTACTTCTGTCCGCCCCTTCCCCATGTGATCGGCGCTACCGTCTCCGAGTAGTATGAGCGGATCTGACTCCCTGCGAATCATCGATGGCTCTTTGTTTGGTCGAGCCTGTCTACCCGTGGCTGTCGTCGATCAGGCGTCCAGTTCGTTTAGGCTCCGGCCTACCTGGGTCTGGGTTTCCCCGTGTGTGGGCTCACTACCCGTATGCCCTGCGATCTGTCGTCTCCGATCGCGTCTCAGCTCGGGAAACCGCAGGGTCTCCCAAGTTCCTGACGCTTCTCTGCATACATGCCACGCTCTAAGGTGGACCCCGGCAGACCCTCGCGAACCTCACCACAACGGTTCGTCTATGTTGGCTTCCGGTACCGTTAACACCGTCGCCGTCTGCATCAAACGCCATGACGGGGCTGTATCAAGCCTTGGAGGTCGCGGTCCCTCCTGCGGCCTGCATGCTTCCCTGTGTACGCTTCAACTGACTTGTTCGGCTTTCACCTCCGCAGTCGCAGTTGCAACACTCGGTAGGAGTGGGTAGTTAACCCTTTCTCCGCAGGGACTCGCACCCTGCAAGAAGCGCCAAGCTTCGCTTGGCGCACTAACGGGCGGCGCTCAACCGTGCCGAGCGAGCGGTGTTTAGCCATGAAGCTGTGATAGAAGCCTGTTGCAACGCTTCGCGAAGGCGGTTGTTTCAGTCAGCGGGGCTCTCCACCTCTGGGGACGCCTCTGAAACGCGATCCAGGGCGAGATTCCGGGGCCGAAACAAAGGCTGCGGGCGAGTAAATTATGGGACTTCTGATCTTCCTGGCTGTCGTGTTCGTCGTGGCCGTTGTCGGTTCGCTGGCGTGGTTCTTTCGGAGTACCGGGCCAAGTCCCCCGACTCAAAAGCAACTGGCCCATATCGCGCGGCTCAAGAAGGAACGCAACGCGGATGATTTGGCCGATATCGAACCGTCGACCGTCGAGGGCGCAAGCTGGTTGATCAACCGGCTAAAGAATCGACCGCGCCGCAAATGGTTGGAATGAGTAGCAGGGAACCTAGCGGTAAAGCGGTGGCCATAAGCAGCGGGCCGATCGACCTGAAAAGCCAATTGTCTGACGCCCGGACGCGTTCAACTCGCCAGTGCCTGGGAAGGGCCGAACGCCGATTCTGAGCGACTCCGGACCTGTCCCTGTACAGGAGCCGCACCCACCCGGCCGCGGCCTCATCCGGACAGCCTGCTACTGGATCTCCGTCAGCACGTAGTCGCGCGCGGCGGCGCTGTGACAATTCTGGCATCCTTCGACCATGCCCTCAGCGTCCACGTTTCCGTTTGCCGCGCGCTTCAGCCAGTACCAGTCCCCGTGCTCCGGGTTGTAGCCGGCACTCTTGTACATGACCGTCACCGCGGCCAGCGTGCGGTCCGGCGTATAGTTCTCCTTGACGATGATCGAGCCGGCCGGCAGCGTGCCAGAAGAAAACGGGCCCGTTCTGCGCATCAATGCGTTCCGCGCGGTATCGTTGACGTACGTGATGAGCAGGGCGCCATGGGGCGACATGCCCGGTTGGAAGCGGCTCGTTCCGGGGAACAGCGGCCAGTCCGTGTACATCTCACTTTGGAGATAGCCCCAGACCGATTGCGCGTTCGGCGCCGGCAGCGACAGGCGCTCATAATAGCCGGAGCCGACCAGGATCGGCAGGCCATGGGACACGACCCTCTTGACGAAAGCCACCTTGCCCTGCGACATTCCGGTGGCGGGATTGCGCGTCGAGTAGTACAGGAAGGTTTCACCGAACGCATCGCCGACGCTCACCACATCCCGACCGGCGAAAGGGCCGTCCAGATCGTCGTTCAACTCGGAAGCGCGGGAAAAGACGCCATACGTGTGGCTGTAGGGATAGCCGCTGAACAGCGTGTAGCCGTAGGTATCCAGGCCGAACACATAGATCGAACCACTGTTCCAGTGCGGATCGGTGGACAGCGCCCGGGTCGCGAAGTACCCCTGCGATTCCAGCTCCATTGCCGCGCAGCGGACAAACACCTGCAGCCTCTCAACGGAAGGCGCCGCCTCAAGCCCCATGGCGTGGACCTCTTCCGCCTCGCAGGTGACGGGAAGGTCACGGCGGTAGACCCCCGCCCCGATCGCGGCCAGGTTTCCCTCCCAGTCGATGCCCTTGATGTAGGTCGCCTTCGGCTCCTCCCGGCCCGTTGAGGGGTTTGGGAACGAGTAATAGAGCCAGCCCTCACCGAAGCCGCTCACGATACGATGCTGTTCCTTGTAGTAGTCGTTGCCGAAGGCGTCGATGAGGAGTCCTAGCGAGGATCCTACCCTTGGAGGAGCGGGCGGCCAAACGAACAGTCGCGCCTGATCGCTCATCGGGGTCGCTTCGGAGACGAAGACATAGATGGCCCCGCTCTTCCAACGCGTATCCTCGTGAAAGGCCCGCCGGGCCTCCTCAAATCCCATTTCCTGGACATACTCATAGGCGCATTGGACAAACGCTTGAACGTCCTCCGTTGTGCTTACCGCGCTGGCGACAATGGATTTATCCGCGCAAGACAGGGGTTCGGTTCCCGCCCGGGGAGCGCGCGGGGCGGGCGTGGACTGCAGAGCTGCAAAGATCAAGAGCAGCCCGGCGATTGCGGTTAGCTTCACCCAGCCGGAAATTCGGGGGAGACGATCAGCCACAAACTGTGCGATTAAGATGCCCATGCCTACCTCCAATTCCTCTGCCTGTGCGTCGTCAGAACATTTCGGACAAAAACCTCGTTTTGCGAAGAGGTGGTTTTCAAGTTATACGACTCCAGTCTTTAAGATCGACGATTCTGCGATGAGCCAGGGTCCGCTGCTTGATTCTCTCCCTTCAACATATTGGAAAGGACCGCCCGCAATTCGTTGTTCCAAATAGTCTCCGGACTAAACTTGATGTCGGGCTCGAATCACGCCAGTGTGCTTCTGTCTCATTCCGCGCACGGCACAACTAAAAACCCTACGCGCCGTTGCCGCCTCGATCTCCATGATCGACCCGAACCCCGTGCCGATGCCAGCGTGGCAGCCGACACTGACTCATGCACCCATGCCACGCGAAGGTCCAGACCCCCCCGGTGAGCGTGGCACCGAGGGGGAAAAGGTCGCATGTTTCGACGGCCTGGGGATCGGCCGGGACCTGTTGCCGCGCCGGGTCTACAAGGGAGCGGCCGGCCAACAGAAACGGCTCTTCGCGCTGAAACTTCCCATCGCCGTGGACACCGAAACCGCCACGTTCGTCTATGTCGATCCGGGACATGAAACCGCTTACGGAATCCGCGCATGGGGGAGCGCGCATCGGCGGCTTTGGGATGCCCTTCTGGCGCAGGGCATCCCGGTCCGGGTCGTGGCGATTGCGCGGAGCCGGGAAGCCAGGGCGCGTGCCGGGCAAAGGTGCGCGATCTGGGCCCAGGCCACGCCGGGGACCCGGAAGAAGGGGATGACGGCGAAGCAGGAAATCGAGCATATCAAGCGGGCAATCATCGCGACCAGGCCGTACTGGACAGCTATGGGGGGCTCAATGCGGCCTACGGGCGCAAGGAGGAGCTGGATCGAAACCCCGAGCTGAATTTGGGTGATGGGGTGTCGATTACCGACTACCGCGCCATCTGTTCCAGGCGGGTTCAGGTGCTCGAAAACGGGTCCCGGGCCGAGGCGGAAGACGAGCGGGAGGAGACATGGCGTGGGGAGGCGGTTTGAGGGCCGGCCGGGTCCTAATCCGGGGGTTTTCCTGTTACAAAGACCCCCTTTTTCTGTTACGCGGACAGAGGGGGGTATGTAACACGATTCCGGGGCGGTATGTAACAAACCCCCTTCCATCAGGCTGCTCATTCTCCGGTTCTTATCCCGAAATACCCGGCCCGAGCGTGACGCAACGCAAAGAGCGGGGAGGCTCGGATCCGGGGCGGAACGGGAGGCGGGAAGCGCCGGGGCCGGCGCGGGCAGCAGGAACCAAAACCGGCGCGGGGCGCGGACCGGAAACGGGCCCCGGCCGGACCGAAGATCGGGGCGGGTTGTGACCTGGAAAGCAGTCGGAGGATAGCTCAATGGGATGGCAGCATTTCTTCCTGATGTTCGTGGGCGCACTCGTTTCCGGGTGGGGATTCTACTACCGGCCCTTCCCGCCGATTGCCACGATTCCCCCTTTCGTCATCATGGACATCTACTACCCCAATTCCCTCCTGGCCATCAAGGTCTGGTACTACGCCTTACCCGGTGTGGCCGTGTCGGGCGGAGGACTCATTCTGCTGTCCCTCTGGCGGGTCTATTTCGAGAAGTGGGGCCGAAGGGGTTCGGGCGGCGCGAAGCTCCCGGCGTGGCCGCTGGACCCGGAAGCGGACGGACCCTCAATCGTCGTCGGGGAGGTTCACCATCCGGTCGCCGTCCGCGAGGTCCGCCGCCCCCCCTGGCTCACCATTCCGGAGCGGGGACTCTATACCGGAGTCGCCATCTTCGGGGCCGTGGGATCGGGCAAGACTTCGGCCTGCATGCACCCCTTCGCCTCCCAGTTGCTCGGCTGGCGGGCCGGGGATCCGGAGAAACGGGCGGCGGCCCTGGTACTGGAAGTCAAGGGCGACTTCTGCCATGACATCCGCAAGATTCTGGCCGGGACGGGGCGCGGGGAGGATTACCTCGAGTTGAGTATGGACGGGCGGTGGTACTGGAACCCGCTCGCCGCTCCATGGCTCGATTCCTACTCGCTGGCCTACACCATTTCCAGCCTGCTCAACCAACTCTTCGGCAAGGGCAAGGACCCGTTCTGGCAACAGGCCTATACCAATCTCGTCCGCTGGATTATCGAGCTGCACCGGGTGTTGCCCGGAGGGTGGGTCACATTGCAGGACGTGTACCGCTGCACGATCAGCCCGGCCCTGCTGGCGGCAAGGATCGAGAAGGCCGAACAGGTCGCCCTGCGCGGGCAGGACGGCACGTTGCAAATCACGCGGAAGGCGTTCGCCAACGCCAAAGGGCTCGATGCCTGGAAATGGACCCCTATCGAGAACACCGATTACACCGAGGCGGCGTATTCGGTGGAACTGCGGAACAAGCTGATCGAACTGAAGGTGAATTACGAAGAAGACTGGCCCCAAAGCGAAGGCGCGGGCCAGGAACGGCTGGAACTCGTGTGGGCGGTCCAGCGCTGGTACCGGGAAGACTGGATGAAGCTCGATAACAAGGTGCGGTCCTCGGTCGTTGAAGGGGTCGCCGTATTCCTGTCCATGTTCGACCTGCCCGATGTGGCCAAGGTGTTCTGTCCCGGCCCGCCCCAGAAATGGGACCCCGCGGTTGAGGCGAAACGGCGGGCGGCGGTCCCGGACCCGGACGACGAGATCACGAGCGGCGGCGGGGTGCTGGCAACTTCGATCAAGCGCCACTTGTCTCCCCTGGATGAACTGATCGAGAGCGGCAAGGTGCTGGCGCTCAATATGCCGGCCGGGGCCAATCCGGCGCTCGCCCGCGCTATCGGCGTCATGCTCAAGAACGCATGGCTCCAAACCCTGCTCCGGCGGCCGGCCCGGATGAAGCAATCCCCGCGGCACTACTTCCGGCCCGCCGTCTTTATCTGCGACGAATACCAGTCGTTCGCCTCGGTCGGCGAGGACGATCCGTCCGGCGACGAAAAGGCCTTTGCCCTCACCCGGCAATGCCGCGTCATTCCGATTGTCGCCACCCAGTCGATTTCCTCTCTCCGGTCGGTGCTGGGGAGCTCGGAGGCCTGGCGCACCTTGCTTCAAACATTGCGCACCCGGATCTTCCTCTCCCTGAGCGATGCCGCCTCGGCACGGATTGCATCGGAGTTGTGCGGGCAGGTGGCCAAGATCAAGGGGTCCTACACGCTCACCGAGTCGGCGAAGCGGGCCGGTATCTCCCCGCTCTCGGGACGGGCCGGTGGCGGCGCCGGGAACATCGGCGCGAGCAAATCCTTTCAGGAGCGCCGGGAGGCCGTCTTCCATCCCCGGGACTTCGCCCTGCTGTCGAACTGCCAGGCCATCTGCCTCCCCTATGACGGGGCGCAGTCGCTCGAACCCCGCCGCGTCTATCTCAAACCCCACTACCTGCCCCGGAACCATTCCTACTGGCGGCAACTCAGCGACGGGCAGCTATGAGCGAAGCCAGTGGCCTCGAATACCTCAAGCCGTTCCTCCCTGGACTGGAACCCGTGCTGGCGGACCCGGACATAAGCGAGATCATGATCAACGGCCCGAACAACGTCTGGGTCGAACGGGCAGGGAAACTCCAACCCCATGAAGCGCCCGCGCTCGATCGGCGGGCGCTGGCCCGCGCCGCCATCCATATTGCGCGGCCCCTGGGTCTGGACCCGGCGCAGAAGCCCATCGTGGATGCCCGGCTCGATGACGGATCAAGAGTGGCCATCTGCGTCCCGCCGGCCAGCCCCCAGGTGGCCATCACCGTGCGGCGCTTCGGCAAGCGGAGCTTTTCTCCCGACGACCTGGTGCGCCTCGGTTCCCTGCCCCCGGAGGTGCTCACCGCGGCGCGCAAGGCGCTGCTGGGACAACAGAACATCCTCGTGTCGGGAGGAACCGGATCGGGCAAGACCACCCTGCTCAATGCGCTGATCGAACTGCTGCCCGACGACGACCGCATTGTTTCGATCGAGGACACGCTCGAGCTGCGGATCGACCAATCCAATTGCGTCCGCTTCGAGGCGCGCGGGATCGACAGCGGAGCGGTGACGATCCGGGATCTCGTCAAACACGCACTCCGCCATCGACCGGATCACATCGCCAACAACGCCGAATCCGCCCTTTCGCGGCTGGCCAGTTGCGCCATGCAGGGTGGCGGCGATCTTCCCTGGGAAGTCACCTGCCGGGGCGTCACGGACGGAATCTCCATGGTCATTCACATGACGCGGCGCGACGGAAAGCGGTACGTCGAGGAAGCGCTGCATGTCGGCGACTACGACGTCGACATGCGGCGCTGGCACTACCGGCCCGTCGCCTTCCCGTCTTCACCCGCCACACCGGAAAAGGTAAAGCCATGACGGATACAGCAAGACGGAAGAAGCAGGCTGCACGGATCGGCGCGTTGATCGGCGTCGCCGGAATTATCGCCCTGACAATGGCCGGACAGTGGGCCGGGCCCGTCACCGCGCGCGTGGAGCGCGTCGTTGACGGCGCTACCCTCGTCGGCCGCTATCAGGGCGGGAGCCATACCGTCCGCCTCATCGGAGTGGACACGCAGGAGACTGTGCATCCCACCCGGCCTGTGCAGTATTTCGGGGCCGAGGCCTCCGCTTTCACGAAAGCGCAGCCGGGCGGTAAGACGGTCGAACTCGTGGTCGACCGGACCGGCGATACCGTCGACGCCTACGGCCGGCTCCCGCAGTTCGTCTATCTCGACGCCGGCGAGCTTTCGAATGCCACCCTCATCCGCGAAGGCTACGGCCATGCGATTCGCGGATTCGACTACTCGGTGCGGCCGGAGTTCATTGCGCTCGAAAATCCGGCGCGCATTCAGGGGCGGGGCTTATGGGCGCCGCGCCAGGCCGGGTGATGCCGAACACGAAACGTTGGGGGCCTTCCCTTCCCTCTGGCCGCACTCCGCGCCGCCGCGCGCAATCCGGGCACACGATCTTGAGGGTCGGCCGCCAGCAGTGGGCAGCGCCTTTGCATCGTGAACTCCCAACGCCGGGGCGAGCCAACGGGACGCGCCTCGGCGGGCGCGCCAATCGAGTCCTTGCCCCAGTCGGAGTTTCGGTTCGGTTCCGACGATGTGCCGCCGCCCGCTGGCGGGGACCGTGGCCCGGCGCACCTCTCGCGCCAGAAGGGGAACCCGCGCCGCTGAGCGGCCGCCGCTCCAAACCCTTTAACCGGGAGGATTCAATCAATGGCGCTCGATCAAGCAGCGCGGCGTGTAAGCGCACGGAAGTCTCCAATGACCGCGACCCGATCCGGGATCGATTGGAAGTGCTGGACCAAGAGCAGTTGTTCCTTGAGCGTTTTGAAGAAGCGTTCGATACGTTTTCTGGGCATCGAATCGTCGCCGGCCTTCGTCCCCGATCCGGAAGGGAACAGCGCTGGATCTCGTTCTGGAAGTCGTCGCTCATGAACTGCCAGCCGTGATCATGTCGGAACTGCAATCCGGCCGCGGCGAAGACGGTGACCTGGCCTTGGTCGATTGTTACAGTCGCCGTGGCGTCGATGCCCCACATCTGGTTCGGACGATCGGTCGTGAGGGTGCCGGTATGCGACCGTGTCGCGGCCGACACGGCCTGACGTTCCGGTGCCAGCAACTGGGCTTCCGGCATCAGGCGCAGCACCCGGGTCTTGGAAGTCCGGACACCCGCCGCCCGGAGGCGTGCGCAGAACTTCCGGTGCCCTTTCGCGATAAATGGCCAGGCGGCGATCTCCTGTCGGATCCGCTCGGTTAATTCTTCATCAGTGAATCGAGTCGTGGGCCCGCTCTCCTACAACTCCACCGGAAATCTTCGGCGATGACGTGCGCATCATCCGTCGACCGTGGGACTGCCCAAGCCGCTGCGACACGCGCCAGACCATACGGTTTTCCTCTGGAGGGCAACTTCGCCCGACTCATTTCTTCGACCTCCACTGTAGAAAAGATTTCTCGTCCTCCCGCTGCCGGATCCGTTCCCGCAACAGCTCCAGTACCACGGTCACCTTGAGCCGCGCCGACCATCGCGACCCTTGCCGCCGCGCGTTTAATCTGGGGGTGCGAAGCGAGTCCGTAGGGCGAGTGAAGCGGCGCGAGATGCTCTCGTCGTTCCTCTGGAAATATTGGGATCCTCCTGGCCTGTAGTTTCTCAAATCACTGTCGCCGCGAAATCGTGGGGCGGAGGAATAGAGACAGATAGCGACACTGTCGTTGTGTGTCTTTATTCCCCGACTGTGATTCCTTACTCGCTGATCTGCCAGCCCGCGCCGCTGAGCGCGTACGGTGATATTCTTTGCGTTTCCGGTGTGTCGTTTGCTGGTCGCCGCTTCTCTTCACGGTTTTTCTAATCTCACCATTTTCCCGTGGCCTCGATTGCTTCGCTTGGGTTGGCGCAGGAGCCGTGCCAGAGCGGACAGGCGTCCGTCCGGGCGTCTGTCACGGCTCCTGGTCTAAGGCGGTTATTCCGCGCTGACCCGCACGCCGGTAACGGACCCCTGGGGGGGGGCCGCTTGTTCGGGATGAGCCGCCGCCGCTCCAAACTCTTTAAGCAGGAGGATTCGATCGATGGCTAGCAACTTTAAACACGCAGCGGAACTCAGAATCGGATCCGTCAAGGCGACGATGTTGGGGAACAAGGTCGAAAATCTCACGACGCACAACGTCGTCTTCTCGCGACTCTACCGCGTTGGCGAGCAATGGAAGACCACACACACTTTCGTCGGGAACAGCCCGGTGATCCTCGCGAAGCTCGCCGACCAAGGGCACAGCTTCATTGCTGAGAGGCACTTCGATCCTGACCCGGCTGGTGCGGCCGAGGACGGGGACTAGCCGGACCTTTGGCGTCGGGCGATGCCCGGCGCCGCGACACCCGATCGCTGCGGAAGGCAAGGGCGGGCACTAAGCGAGATCGTAACCGTACCGCAGGCGAATCCGCAACCGGGTTACTACTCGCAAACCATCCCGTCCTCGTCGCCATCGGTCATGTAGGGATATGCGGGGTGTCCTCGCCTCACGGGTGCGATCCCGTGCATCCGCGCTTCAGCGCACGAAATCCGGCCGTTACCGTTCTCGTCCCAGCGTTCGAGGGCGGGGCGCGCCGCGCGAAGGAGGCGGACCCTGCCGGGGCGCGGCCGTCCTCGCACCTCCGCGCTGAAAGATCATGGCCGTCGGAAGCGCATCCCGCCAGGGCCCGGTCCAGGGTGCGGCCACGGGCTGCCGAAGACGAGAGGGTCGAAAGCCCTGGCGCGCCGGCCGGCAAACCAGCACCTATTCAGGGGCGGCATCCATTCTGCGGCATCCCGGCCGTTCTTTCCGCCACGATTCAAGCTCGGGGGAGGCGAGGGTGATATTCAGCAGGTACGTATTCCCTAGCTTCTCGCCGAAACATGTCGAATAAGTTTTTCTCGTACCTGGAGGGGTTTTGAAGTGACCATCGGGAGTGCGCCCCCAAAACTGGACAGATTTCGTCAAAGATTGAGAATAGGCCGATCGGCGCGTTTCAAGTTCACGAGCTGCTCGAACTCGATCGGCGGACGATAGCCGATTGAGGAGTGCAGCCGCTTGCGATTGTAGACCTCCTCGATGAAGTATGGGACACGTTCGATCACGTCCTCGTAGGTCTCGTAGTTCCAGAGATGGATCTCCTCGTACTTCAACGTCTTGAAGAACGACTCCACGAAAGCGTTGTCCCCGGGATTGCCCTTCGCCGACATGCTGATCTGGAAGCCGTGTGTTCGCAAGATGTCGATGTAGTCGTCGGAGGCATACTGCACGCCCCGATCTGAATGATGGATGCAGCCCCGGGTGTCGAGACGCGCTGCGATGGCCATCTGTAACGCCTCGATGCAGAGCTGGCGGTCGATCCGTTTCGAGATCGCCCAACCGATGACCTTGCGAGAGTGGAGATCCAGGATGGCGGCCAGGAACACGAATCCGGTGCGTATCCGGATGTAAGTGATATCGGCTGCCCACGCTTGATTCAGACCGGTGACCGTGTGCCTCTTCAGCAGATTGGGGTAGATGCGGAACCGGTGATTGGAATCGGTCGTGTGGACGAAACTCCGCCAGGTGATCGGCTTCAACCCGTACCGCTTCATCACGCGCCGAGCCGTTTCGTGTTGACGATCTCGCCCTGGCGTTCCAGTTCCCGATACACCCGGCGGTATCCGTAGCCGGGAAATTCGGCCTGGATCCGCTCGATGCGATCGCGCAGATCGGCGTCCTGTTGCGCTTTCAGTTTGGGATCGACCTTCGGCCTGTAGTAATACGTGCTACGTGCCAGGCCCGTCATTTCGCACCCTTTCGATATCGATCCCAGTTTTTCCCAGTGATTACGGCAGTATCGACGTTTCGATTCCGCTTCATCCAGCTCTGCAGTTTTTTTTGATGATCGATCTGCATCACCAGATCCCCAACCTTCGCCTTCAGGCGTTCATTCTCGGCCTCCAACGCCCGTTCCCGGCTCGAAGGCCTATCCACCAGTTGATTCGCCTCGTACTGCGTCCGCCAACGCTGAATCACGCTGGGCGAGATCTGGTACTGCCGCGCTCAGCGTCATCTGGCCTGTTTCAATCTGCTCGACCAGGCGTCGCTTGAATTCCACTTCAAACTTCCGTCGGATCTTTCCCATCGGTGTCGGACTCCCTGGCCCACTGCTGAAAAATCGGCGCGCGTCACGCGCTGTGGAAACCGTGGAAAAGCTCGGCACAATACGCTCCGCTTTCCCACCGTTCCCATCGACGACTGGCTCCTGGCGCCTCTGCGCGATAGTGAACGCCGCGACCTGATCGAGGTCATCGAGGAACGCAGCGAACGCTCTTCGACCCTGATCGCCAGCCAACTCCCCGTCTCGGACTGGCACGGCGTCATCGGTGATCCGAACCAGGCCGATGCCATCTGCGACCGTCTCTTACACAACGCGCACCGGATCGAACTGAAGGGGGCGTCGATGCGGCAGACTAAATCCGCACCGAAGAAGTCGAAGGTATCCCGATGACTGTCACGGCATCCTGGCTCAGGGGCTACTCCAGCTCGGACCGGAACCGAATCGTCGCTCCTCGGTCGCCCTCGCGCGAAGTAATTGCAGGAACCGGCACGTACGCACCCGCTCCGGGCTGCAGGATGCTCCCGCAACAGAATCGGCTACACAGACTCCCATTCCCCATCCCTTGGTGTTTAGTTGGCTCCCTGAAGTGAGGTTTGAAAAGCTGCCGTGGCCGTCGTTGGCATAGAGGGCCGCCATGAGATCGCCTCCCTGTCCGATCCTCTCGAGTGTCGAACCATTCACGATCAGGACATCCATGTCGCCGTCGTTATCGTAGTCAAAAAAGGCTGCCCCGTTTCCGCTCACTTCGACGATGTAGTCCTTACGGGCGGTTCCGGAGACATTCAAGAGGGTCAAGCCCGCCTCTTGCGCTACATCGACGAATCGCGGCAAGGGATCGGTCTGAGCCGCGCCAAGCGAAGCCGCGAAGCCACAACATAGCGCCCAAGCCACATACGGCTTCATTCTCCTGCGCATTGCTCGTTTCATTGCTAGCCTTTCAGCTTGGCGTCTCAGGTAGCCAATGGGACTCACCGCTTCTCTTTGAAACAGCGCATGGGAGGAGCGGGTCTAGCGAAGATCACTCTGTCGCACCTCCTCACTCTAATTGCTTCGTGTCAATTCAGGTCAAGAAAAATGAAGATCTTTCCTAGTCTTCCTGGAAACCGTGGAAGTAGGCAAAGTGGTGATGTTGAAAGAACCAGTCGAGAGGGCGGGAGGGCCGAAGATTCGCCTCCGTAATGGGGGGGATCTCAGGCGAATGGCGCGAATGGCGCGCGGCTGCGCGCCATCCGCGGAAGGGGGTTAGTAGTAGTACTTTATGCCGAACTGGATCTGCCGCGCTTGGTGGGTCTGTGTGCTTCGACCGAATGCACTCGAGTTGACCCTGCTGTTGGGAACGAAGAAGTGCGCCTGGTTGAACGCATTGAAGAACTCCGCGCGGAACTCCACGCGGTGATTGTCTCCAATCAGCGTGTTCTTCGTCAGCGTCAGATCCCAGTTGACGAATCCCGGGGCTTTCAGCACGTTCCATCCGGAATTCCCGTTGGTGCCGTCCGCGGGCCTCGTGAAACACGATGTGTCGAACCATCGGTCCGCACTGCGCTGGCCTCGGGGAAGGACGCCGTCGCAAATCCGGTTTGGACGTGTCGTAGATTGGCCGACGTTGGCAATGTCTCCACCCCAGCCGGGTGTAAAGGATTGCCCGGTCGAGAACGTGGCGATGCCCGCCACCTGCCATCCACCGAGCAGCCCATTAGCGACTCCTGAAAGGTTGGACAGGAAAGGCCTGCCCGCACCCCACGGCAGCTCGTAGGAGAAGCTGTTGACCTGCCGGTGGCGGATATCGAAGCTCTGTTGAGCCTTTTCGAGGTGCGCGTTGTCGGGGTCTCGAGTGTCGCGGTCGCGATTGCAGCACCCGATCGCATGGGACCACGTCCAGGCGGAAACGAACGCCAGGCCCGACGAGAACCGGCGCTCCAGTTTGGTCTGCAACGAGTGGTAGGTCGAAAGACCTACCCGTTCCGTCTGGGTGATGTTGCCAAACTCCGGAATGGGTCGGCGCGAGCTGATCGAACCGGAGCCCAGACGCGCCTGGTTGACATTGCGGCCGCGGCCGTCCAGCTTGGTCCCCTTCGTGCCGACGTAGGCGACCTCGAGCACCATGTTGCCGCCCAGCGGCCGCTGGATGCTCAGTTGCCACTGCTGCAGGTAGCCGTCGGCCTGGTCGACATCGGCCGCGCGGGCCACAATCGAGCCGCTCGCCAGAGCTGCCGGGAACGCCGTGTTGATGGGGTCCCTCAAGCTGAGAACCGGCGCTCCTGGAGGCGCATTGAAGGTCTGGGGAAGGTTCCAGGGATATGCGCGATCACGATTCGAATGGTTCTCGGCGGCGATTTCCGGCTCGGTGAAGATGCCATAACCGCCGCGTAAGACGAGGTTCAGCGCTTCCGGAGACCAGGCGAAACCGATCCGGGGCGCGAAGTTGTTCAGGTCGTTCTCATAGAGCCCCTCGGGAATCCCGAACTGGGCTCCGCCTTCGATGGTAATGGCGTTCGGTTCGCCCGTGATCGGGTCGCGGAACTGCCTCGGGCCCTCTTCCCCACCGATCACGATCTGCCGGGTCGGGATGTGGAACACCGCCAGACCGGCGCCCTCGTCCTTCAGCACGTTGATCGAGCGGGTCTGCATCTCCCAACGCATTCCCAGGTTGAGCGTCAGGTTGGGAGCCACCTTCCAGTCGTCCTGGATGAACCCCGCGTAGGAGCGGCTGCGATTCTGGTCGTACGGATCCCCGACCACCCGCTGAGTTCGATTTGGAAAACCCATCAACACGTCGCCGAACGAGTGGCCCGTGTACCGGCCGTCAAACCGGAAATTGCCGTTCGGGCTACTGTCGATGAAGATGTTCAGCATGTACGTGCGCGCCTCGCCACCGATCTTCAGCTGGTGATTGCCGCGCGTGATTGAAAGCATGTCGGCCATGTGCCAGGTGTTGTCGAAACGCAGTTGCGCGCTGAAACTGACCCCGCCGACCGGGGCGTACCCCGTCACGCTCATTCTCGGCCAGCCGAATCTCCTGTCGTCGGGACGGAACGAGCTCTGCACGCCGGTGACTCCCAGGGCCTTCGCGTGGTCGGTCCCGTAGAGTTCGGAGTAGATACCGCCGATCAGGCGGTTGAACCCGATTCGGGCTTCATTCACCACGGTCGGTCCGAACACGTAGGTGTCGCTCAGCGCAAAGTTGCGGCCGATCGGCTGAAAGAACGTGTTGCCGCCCCCGGGCAGAGCCCCCCGATCGAAGTTCGTCTGGATCTCGAAGGTTTCCTGCCATGTGCCGCGGTGAAAAATGCTGTGGTTGTCCGAAAAGCGGTAGTCCCACTTGTATGTATACAGGTCAAAATCCGTCCGCCTTACCGAGCTGGCCTCGTAGTTCTGGCTACCCGCACGGTTCGGCATGGGATAGAACCCCGCCACGGCGTTCGAAATCGAGTCGATCCGATCCGCCGGAATGATGTTCCCGGGGAACGGCAGACCGGTGAGCGGATCCGTCAACGCATCGAATCCACGCCTGAAGCTAGATTGGGAAAAGTCCCCGGCCCGTTCCGCTGCCGTGGGAACCACGCGCAACGCGGTTTCCGTGCTCCGGATCCGGTTCCCCTCGTAGTTGAACATGAAGAACATCTTGTCCTTGATGATCGGGCCGCTCACGACCGTGCCGAACTGGTTGCGCTTGAAAGGCTTCTTACCCGAGGCAAAAAAGTTCCGCGCGTCGAAACGGTCGTTACGGACGAACTCGAACAACACCACATGGAAGTCGTTGGTTCCCGATTTGGTCTGAACGTTCAACACTCCACCGCTGGCCCGGCCCAGCTCGGCGCCGTAGGTGCTGGTGGAGAGCTTGAACTCCTGGATGGCGTCTATAGATGGGATGATCACCAGCTGGGCATTGCCCGTGTCGTTGTTGTCGACACCGTCCAGCAAGAAATCGTTCTTGGAGCGGCTCACGCCGTTGGCGTAGAAGGACGGAGACTGGCGAGAGCCGCCCTGCACGTCCGGCAGCACGCCCGTTGTCAGATGGGTGAGGCTCATGAAATGGCGCTGGTTGAGCGGAATATCGCTGATCGCCTTGCCGCCGATCACCTGGCCCAACACCGCCGTGTCGCTCTCGAGCAGCGGAGCCTCGGCTGTCACCTCCACAACTTCGGTCACCTGCCCGACTTGCAGGACGAAGTCCACACGGATCACCGCTTCCACAGCCAACGTGAGGCCCGATCGGACCTCCCGCCTGAAGCCCGGTAATGACGCTTCCACCTCATAACCGGCCGCCGGCGGCAGCGCCGCCACGATGTAGGTGCCGGTCTCGTTGGTAAGGACAGTACGCGTCAAGCCTGTGGCCGGATTCCGAATCACGACCTCCACGCCCGGAATCATGGCTCCGGTGACATCGCCCACCGTTCCGGTAATTCGTCCCGTTGTAGTTTGACCAAAGACTGGTAGTCCACCAATCCCAGCGAGCAGCGCAAACGCCGCAACTGCGCGCACACATCGATACATCACATGCACCTCCCCCGAGAGATCTGTGCCATCGATCTCTGCTACTTTGCCATTCTTTAGCTGGCGATTCTCTAGCCGGCTATTCTGCAACAACTTATTGGTAATAAACTTGTTGACACGTATAAGGACCCGGTCCGCTCATGTCAAGCGAAATCGAGGTATTCCCGCAAAGCGTGGACAATACAAGGCGGTGTGCTTTCTCCGGTGAAGTGGAAACCGAAGAAATCCCCGTGAGACTGGTAGATCTTGCCCATTTCATCCCCGGTCGATGCTGGCATCTCGATAAGTTTTCGGATTGGGCCCGACGAACTTCATGCGAGCGAAACGTTATCCGGAGTGTTCCGGCGATTTGTTCAGGGCTCGACCACGAAGGACGGGGTCGGACATACTGGCCGCGGTGTATGGCGACGCGTCCAGTGTAGGCTTGCTCACTGCTTCAACTGCTTCAGCAATCTGGACCGCAGGGCTCGAACCGCATCGCTATCTTCGCCTTCGGGATTCTCTTCAAGATAGGCGTCGAGCTGCTCGAGCGCTCGGTCGTGCTTCTGCTGTTGGACGTAGACATTGGCCAGCATGAGCCGCGTCGTGGCTGCCCGGTCGAGTTCGAGCGCCCGGATGAGGGCGCTTTCAGCTTCGTCGAGCCGCGCCAGCTTGTACAACGCATACCCCAGGTAGTAGCGTGCGGCCGGCGAGCGCCGTTCGAGTCGTGCGGCCTCGCGTAGGACCACCAGAGCCGGCTCGAAATCACTCTGTTCCAACCAGAGGCTCCCGATGTTGATCAACGGTTGCGCCGCGTTCCGGTTCAGTTCATGGGCTCGCCTGAATTCGGCTTCGGCGTCCTCGAAACGGCCCGACTTCTGGTACTGAACCCCAAGGTTGTTCCGCGCCTCGTAGAAATCCGGCGCGATACGAAGAGCCTTCTCCAGCCTCTCGATGGCCCGTTTCGTATCTCCCTTCCCGCTGTCTCTGAGCGACTTCTCGTGTTCCTCCACGGCTTCTGCAGGATGCCGCATGGCCAGTGTCTTGACATCCACGCGATCCGGGTCCGCAGACCCGCCCCCTGTCGCGACGACCTCGGGTATTTCGTGGAGGACGACGTCGACCCATGTCTGACCCGTGACCCACACATGCTGTTTCACTTCGCGGAAACCCTCGATGTTCACATGGATGAAGTAACGTTCCTCACGGACGTTCCTGAAACTGAAGTTGCCGAAATCCAGCGTGCGCGTCGTCTGGATCGGGGTCCCATTCAAGGTCTGCAGATCGATGAGAAACGGCTGATCCGGCGCAATGCCCGACCCGAACGAAATCTTGCCTGCAACCTCCATCCCTGCTCCCTGGTACGGAACGGCGGCCGATGTGTGCGCCACCACCAAGAAGAGGGAAAGGAGAGACATCATGATCGGAGACATTTCTTATTCCTCTTGTTCTTCGGCCATCGGCACCGCACCACCAGGTGCCGCCGGACCAGGAATGGGTAGTTTCGTGGCCGACGTCGGCACTGGCGACGTTCCGCCTCTCAGGCCAAATACTGCGAGCTACGCTTCGTAGCAACGCAAGGCCCATCACGACCGTCTGAAAACACTGGGGCTATGCCAACTGTCTGAAAGTTATACTGCATCGCTCGGTCGGCTTATGACAAGTTTTTCCTCACCGCTCCAAGTCTCGAGAAGTCGTTTGCGTTGATTGGAGGTGCCGTGACGGGAGAGATTCTGCAGGAACTCGCAAATCGGCCTCTGCAGAGGCAATTTCGGTTGCCTTAGATTAGTACCGTTTTCACGGTCGACACGTAGAGCGATCAGGCGTTCCATGGTCTCAATCGTCAAACACCACTTTTGACAATAACTCCCTTCACTCTTCGACGATGTAGTCCCTGAAATCCCAACGTCGCTTGACTCCACTCTGTTCTCTTAGGGGCCGCCTTGGCTTGAAACCCAACTATGAAACTGTCCACCAAAACGGGTCAACTCCATTATCCCAAATTGGGCCGCCTTTTCTCGCCCTTTTGCTGATCTATGCGGGCTAGGACCGTCACACTCGGCCCTGGGAACCCTGAAGCCTTTTCGTCGTCCAACCACGATCGAAGTAGGGGTTTGAGCCGCAACGGTGTGAAAAATTACTCTAAGGGTCCGTGTGTGACCTTCCTGGAGTAACTCTCGGCACCGCTTCCGCTGCTACGAAGCGCCCGTTCTTCGGGGCTTGGGCCTCGGGAACGACTGCCCAGTCATGGCCAAAACGTATAGATTATGGCCATGCCGGAATCGACCCCGAGAAGGCCCGGAAAACCTGGCCAAAATAGAGACGCGCGCAATGAGGTTTTTGGCCACCCCGAAAGCCAGGTCGGCCCACTCCCTCGCGTCGGTCTCTACGCCCGCGTCTCGACGCCGCATCAGCACACGATCGGGATGCAGCTGCGGCAGCCGCGAGAGTTCCTGGAACGCCGCCCTCGCATGGAACACCGTCCAGATCGGGGTCCTGATCAATGGACGCAAGGTGCGCGGCGAAGCCGTCTCTCGTAAGACGTTCGCGCGGGTCTCACCGCTCGTCCACCGCCACATCATCCCCAGCGGAACTTACCGATTTCGGGACCAACGGTCTCGCTTAGAGTAATTTTTCACACCGTTGCGGCTCACGCCCCAAGTTGAGCAGATTCAGTTGGTTCTTTCGTCCCGAGGACAAGAGAGGAGACGGGTCGGGGAGCAGGTCCGCCAGCTGCAGCAACAACCGCAGCACGAGTTGGAGGATGCCGAGTTCCTCGACCTACTGCAGGCCAGGAGTCTGAAGCTACAGAACAAGGTGTCCGAGATTGCCAAACACGTCCAATTCGATGGCGGCAGTGAACTGATGACCGCAATTGACCACTTCCGCGAGAAAAACGGCGTCATCGGCCAAAGTGCCCCACGCGAGTTCCTCACGGATGACGAACAGCGTGCCGTTCTCGGCGAATCGGGCCAGCTGCGAATCTCGCTCTACAAGGCTTTACTGTTCCTCAAGATGGCGGACGCCATAAAGGCGGGTGCCCTGAACGTGCCCGGCTCACACCGGTACCGCTCGCTTGATGATTACCTGATTTCTACTCAACGATGGCGCATCGAGTCTGATGCCCTGCTTCGCCAAGCCGACCTGTCCGTGGCTGCGGAGTGTGATGTGATGCTCGCAGGACTTTACGAGACCGTAGACGAACAGTATGAGCGGACGAATCAATCGCTGCTGAGCGGGGAGAACGATCATGTCCAGTTCCGTAAGGATGGTTCGTTTATCGTCTCCACGCCGCGAAGCGACGCCGAGGAGACCGAGAGGGCGCAGAACGTGTTCCCTGACAAGCGGTATATCTCGCTCCTGGAGGTGTTGGCCACAGTCCAGCGTGTGACCGGATTCATCGACGAGTTCCATCACTGGCAGACCCAGTACAATCGGCCCAAGCCACCCGAAAGCACGTTCTTTGCCGGCATCATCGGCTATGGATGCAACATCGGGCCGCGGAAGATTGCCCGGATTTCCAGCCTCATCAGCGAGTCTGAGTTGGACAACACGGTCAACTGGTATTTCTCGCTCGACAATCTCCACGCTGCTAACGATCGGGTGCTGAGGTTCTTGGACCAGCTCCCGTTGCCGAATCTCTATCGCGGAGACCTGCAGCGGCTCCACACTTCGAGCGATGGTCAGAAATACGAGGTCTCCGTTGATTCATTGAACGCCAACTACTCCTTCAAGTATTTCGGTCAGGGGCGCGGCGTTAGCAGCTACAACTTCATCGACGAGCGGCACTTCCTGTTCTACTCAACAGTCATCTCATCGTCGGAACGCGAGGCATCCTATGTGATTGATGGTCTGCTGCACAACGAAGTAGTCAAGAGCGATATCCACTCCACCGATACCCATGGCTATACGGAGATCTTGTTCGGCGTGATGCACCTGCTGGGATTCACCTACGCTCCACGAATCAAAAATCTCAATGAGCAACGAATCTACGCGTTCCCAAATCAGCGACGGCGACAGTACCAGGGCCGCGACTATCGCCTCATGCCAGACGCTTACATCAACACGCGGCTCATCCAAGACAACTGGCAGGACATCTTGCGATTTGTGGCTACGATCAAGCTCAAGGTCACAACCGCTTCGCAGCTGTTTAAGCGGCTAAACTCTTACTCCAGGCAACATCCGCTCTACCGAGGCCTGAAAGAGTTTGGCAAAATCATCAAGTCGGTCTTCGTAGCTCAGTACGTTGACAGCGTCGAACTGCGTCAGTCCATCGAGCGTCAGCTGAACAAGGCCGAAAGCTCAAACCGCTTCTCACGAGCTGTCTGCTTTGGCAACAGTCAGGAGTTTCTGCAGGGCGAGAAATCCGAGCAAGAGATCGCCGAATCGTGCCGCCGCCTCATCAAGAACGCCATCATCTGCTGGAACTACCTCTACCTCTCGCAACGAATCCTCGACGAAACGGACAGCGAGCGTCAGCAGTCCCTCGTCGCCGCCATCCGATCCGGATCGGTCGTTGCCTGGCAGCACATCAACCTGCACGGCGAGTACGATTTCTCGGCCGAGAAGCTGCAAGATTCGGTCGGTTTGGAGGTGCCCAAAATCCGTCAGCTCGAGGTGGGTTGAAACTGGGAGTATGGATTTCGGCGCAAACGCTAGAGGCAACAAAGGTTAACCGTGATCGCTATGACGGATTAGGTACCTTTGTTTAATTGCACCCCATAAGGGCCGGCAGTCGCGCGTGAGTTGATGGTTTCGACCAGCGCGTGCGGATACTCGTCGCAGTGCTCCTTCTCGGCGGCCACGGGCATGATCTCCCGCACGACGAACTCGCGAACCATCCGCGCCACCATCTGTTGATCGTCGGTCGGTTCAATCATGGTCACCTCACCGAAAGACGGCACTGGCCTTCAGCCCGATGCCACAAAGGGGTAGGTAAACAATGTCAGGTGCACCAGGTTCAGGCTGAAGTGCACGAGCATGCTGGCCTCGACACGCTGCGTGACGTGGTAGGCCGCGCCGTAGCCGATGCCGGCCAGCATGGCCAGGACGGCGTACCGAATGCCCCCGCCCATGTGCGCGAGACCGAATGCGGCGGCGGCGGCGAACAGCGCCACGAGGCCTGCCGCGGGAACCTTCGCCCTCAACGCTGACGACAGATGTTGCTGCAGGAGCCCGCGGAAGAACGTCTCCTCGGCGAGGCATGTCACCAGGAGATTCGCCGGCGCCCACAGGATCAGGATTCCCGGCCATTTCGGGTCCCAAGCCACGAACCCCATCGCCAATGCGGGTACGACCAACAAGGCGGGCGTGAGGACAGTGGCCGTCGCGGTGGCCGCAGCCGACCGGCCCCACGCCATCCTTCGCTGCGGCTGCACGCACACGGCGTAGAGCAAGAACCCGGCCAATGCCGTGTCGTAATTCCAATAGAGCGTATACGGTGCCGCCGACGGTGACAGGACCACAGCATCGACGACGCGGACGTTGTGGATCCACGGCACTTGATGGGCGGTCAGAGCCGCGGCGACGATCACGAGCACACCCCACGCCAAGGCGCGCACGGTCTTGGACAGCGTCGACCGTTCGGCCGCCAGACATGCCCCCGCAAACGCGGCGATGACGATGAGCCCCGCCCATTCGACAATGCTGACAACGACGGCGGCGACGACGGAAAGACCTGCAAGGATCGGCCACCCCCATCGGACGCGCGAGAACATGGCCATTCCCAATGCCATCCACAGCAGCCAGTACGGGAGGCCGTTCGCCCAGTCGATCGTCACCGTTCAGTCCCCAAACCGTGCCCGCCTTCAGGGCAGCGGCTGCCCGGCATTATGAGCGATTCCGAGTCAACCACGGTCCATCGCACCCGCACCGGAATGTGATCGTACGCACGCCACCCGCGCCGAGACGCTGTAGGTCAACCCGTTCCCTGTTAGTGAACGGTCCGGGGAAAAGGCGCTGGATGGGCAGACGAGTCAGGCCTGGGCCGGGCCTGTTACCTCAACTGTTTAGTGGATCGTCACCGATCCGCTGCTCCTGTGGAGTTTTCCTGAACCTGAAAGAACAGCGGACTGGCTGACCAGCTTTCCACGCACGATGATACGGCCCTTGGTGAAGCTGACTTCCTCGCGGATTTGCGCGATCTCGTCCCACCCAGCCTTTCGCAGGGCCGGTGTAATGAACTTGGTGCAGATGTCGCGTTCACTGAGGCTTTTCTTGTTCATCGGCATCCATGTCATCCAGCCCCAGCCAACATCCGTTTTCCCCATGGGGCGGATTGCAACCAGAAAGACTCGTTCGTTGTAGCGATCCGATTCGAGCTTGCACCGGCCAATTTGCCGCAGCGTGCTCACTCATGCCAGCCAGTCCTCGAATGTCAAATTTTCCACGCGTTCAAATTCACTTACGTTGTGTGTTATCAAAGTCAGAGAACGGGCCACGGCCTGGCCTGCAATCAACACATCGTAGGAACCTATAGGTGTTCCCCTGGCCTGCAGTCTTGCGCGGATTTCTGCCGCCCGTTCAGCGTCGCCCTTGGATATCGGAATCACCTCAAATTGCAAGGAGTGGACGTTCTGCAAGTTAGCTGCCACCCGCTTGCTCTTATACGCACCAAAGCACAACTCGTGATGTACGATCGAAGGCATTCCAAAGTCGGACGGCTGGTAGGTTCGAAGTCGATTGACGAACGTCTGATTGCCTTCGAGCAGAGCAATCACGGCGTTCGTGTCGAGAAGGAATTTCACTCGAAGACGGTCTGTTCTGGACGAGATTGATCGTCGGGCCTCTCCGACACGGCCTCAATAAAATCCTCATCAATCGGGCGTGTAATGGTATTCAACCACGCCCAATCCTCTGGCAGGGGCTCGAGGATGACGGTGTCGCCATCTTTTCTGATCCGAACCTCATTGGATTTGAAGCGAAACTCTTTGGGCAAGCGAACGGCCTGTGAACGGCCTGACATGAATACCTTAGCGGTCTTTCCTATAGTGTCCATTGATATATCCTAACGATAGATACCATCTTGGGGTGGTGTAAATCAACCACATGGGGTCACTGCTCCATGGGTCAAAAATTGCACGATAAGGCGTTAAGGGCGCTTCTCGGTGCGTAGCAAGCGGATCACTGGGGTGCGACTGGCCCAGAGGCGCTTGGTGATTTCCCTCTTACGCAGCCCATCCTTGCGAAGCTGCTTCATTTCCGGCACGAGCTGTCCATCTGTCATGGGCCGCCCTTTTCTTTGCATATCCCGCATCGCAGAGAGCTGCAAGGCGAGTGTCTTCTGGTCGTGAGTTGAGAGGCGGGCATAGATCCGCCGCGAAGCGCTTTTGCCCCGGCCCAAAAACCCTCCTGAATCTGAGGATAAAGGATCCTGTATTTTCAGTGGTTTGGACATGCCATCCAGCCGGTCCAAAAACTATACAGACCGTGTGAAAAGTCGCCATGAAGCTGCCGGTCCCGTCAGTAGTGCGAAATGGAAGCACGACGACGTGATGCCGGCGGCTACGCAGGACCTTGGTTCTGTCTCCCTGGTTCGCCGCGGCGATCCTTTTGGCCTCTAGTAGTGCTGGAAGCGGGCGTTTCTGGCGTCAAAGAAGGGCGAAATTCCCCTTCACGCCGTTGCGGCCGAAATCAAGGCGGGAATTCCTGCGAGGTTGATTGCGCGTCGCATGTTGTAGGCCAAGGCGGTGAGGCTGAACTCTCCGCGGACATTGCCGAGCCGGCGCGTCAGGAACGCGCCTTGGCCCATCCACTGCTTAATCGAACCGAAGGGATGTTCGACCGACTCCCGGCGACGATCCATCACCTCGGGCCGGGCGGCGAGACGGTTCGCCATGCGCTCCATCGTTGCTTCGTTCTCGAAGCGCGTGATGCGCCGATAGGTGTTCTTGGTACATCGTTCGCCTAGACCGCAGCCTCTGCATGCGGCGCGGTTGGCGTAACTGACAAGATACGTGCCTGTGCGCGACTTACCCACGCTTCGGCGATACAACGGCACCAGGCGCTCACCAGCGGGGCACCGGTAGGTGTCCGTGGCGTCGTCGTATTGGAAATCGGACTTCGGAAAGTGGCCACTGCGTCTGGCCGTGCTCCGGTCGGGCTTCGGAACGTAGGGCGTGATCCCGGCGGCTTCGCAGTCCTCAATGTCTTCGATCTTGTAGTAGCCTCGGTCCGCGACTGCGTCGATCTCGTCGACAGCCAAGTTCTCCCGAGCCGCTGTAGCCGTCTCCGCGAGCAGACCCAGGTCCGAGACCTTGCTATGGACCTGCTGTTCGGCGATCAGGTTGTGCTTGGTGTCGACAGCGATCTGGACGTTGTAGCCCACTCCGACCCGTGTCCCGGAATGCATTGACCGGGAGTCCGGATCCGTAAGCGACAGCTGGGCTTCTCCGGTATCGTCCAGCGTCTGCCGATGCCCCTCCAAGGTCTCCTTCCTCTTACGGATCGATGCGATCTTCTCCTGAAGATCCGCCACGGCAGCCGCTCTGCCGCCGGCATCATCCGCGTCGGCCTCGTTCATCTGGTCAAGGTAGCGGTCGAGTCGGTCGTCGATACGCTGCAGGTCCGTCTTCAGCTTGGCCCGCGTGAAGTTGCGGTCCCGGTGGTTCACCGCCTTGATGCGCGTGCCGTCCACGGCGATCAACTCCCGCCCGTACAGGTCGAGTTCCCGGCACAACCGCACGAACTGCCGAAAAACCGCCCGGAACGCATGCCGATTGTCGCGCCGGAAGTCGGCGATCGTCTTGAAGTCGGGCTTCAGCTGGCGTAGCAGCCAGATCGCCTCAAGGTTGCGATGCGTCTCTGTCTCCAGCCTGCGGCTCGACCGAATACGATTCAGATACCCATAGATATACAGCTTCAGCAGATCCGCGGGATCGTAGCCCGGACGGCCCTTGTCGTTGGGCCGAACGCGCTGGAATCCAGTCGCCTCAAGGTCGAGGCCGTCGACGAATGCATCAATGAAACGGACCGGGTTGTCCGGTCCCACGTAGTCGTCCACAGCATCGGGCAGAAGTAGAAGTTGGGAACGATCTTCACCGGTGATATGCGCCATGACACATTTTACCAACCCCCATGGGGGACCCGAAGCCAGTTCACCGACTCCCGCCCGGCTGTCGCCGACTTTTCACACAGTCTGTATAGTTTATTGACCAGCGGGGCCACAATGCCGCGGCAGGAGCGGCAAGAACGGAAGAGCGCGTTCGATACGGTGCGCATTGTGAGGAGGCGATCGCAGATAGCGTCGGCCTGGTGTAGCCCTTACTGGCCGTACAGGATGACGTTGTCCCATTCGATCGGACTAACATGCTGCAAGAGCCTCATGTCGATGTCTTCCTCTGCTACCCCAGACCGCTCCCTCTCTGTGATCTCCTTGGCCTGCCAATCGATAATGCAAGCCAGAATTAACGTCAGGCAGCTGCAGGAGTTCATCTGCTCGTGGAGCGCACAATTGCCGGGATTAACAGTGGCGTACCCTCCAGCCGGTGGAGTTCGCCACCATGGAGTGGGTTGACTGCTTCAATCACCGCCGGCGACCCGAGCCGATCAGCTGCATTTCCCCGGTTCGTTCGAGTTAAGATGCACTATCGGAATCAGGCGGCTCTCGCCATGGTGGCGAGAATCCACTAAGACAGTCTCCGGAATAGGTACCCCGGGGCAGTTCCTGTATCTGCAATTCTGTTTCCTAGCCAAGGAGGAACAATGGCACGAGTAGGCAAGGGTTCTTTTATCGTTGGACTGGTGATCGCGGCGGCCGGAGGCATAGGCTTTGAACAGGCCTGGTTTGGCTGGGTACTCGCAGTGCTCGGTCTGATCGTTGGATTCTTGAATATCAGCGACAAGGAGAGTCAGACCTTCCTCTTGGCGGCGATAGCGCTGATCGTAGCAGCAAACGCTGTCGGAGCGATCCCCTTCATCGGGGAAGTGGTGACTCGGGTCATCGCGAATCTCGTGCTCTTTCTGGGGGGCGCGGTCCTGGTCGTAGCGGTTAAGAGTCTGTTCGCGGTCGCGAGAGACTGAAGCCGCTCTGACGCCAGCGCCAGCAGGGCCGGAAAGCCTTCTCGCGAAAGAAGTGTTCTTGCCCGTCGCCTTCAGCGCCGCCATTTGAGCAGCGGTGGCCGGATCATCCATTTGGATTAGTGATTGAACGCCTGCTCCACGTCACGACCGGCCGGTTCCGCAACCTGCTGGTGGTCGCGACGGTCCTGGCCACCCCTTTGGCGATTGGCTTGAGCCTCGTGGGGGGATTGTTCGCCCCCCCCCCCCCCCCCCCGGAGTCCTGATCTATGGCCTGTTCCCCTACCTATTCCTGGTGGGGATTCCCAGACTGATAGGCAAGGGATGGGAGGTGTGGACCAGGCGTGGCGCCTGAGCCCTCATCGCCGCGCTCGGCCCTCGGCATGACGGGGAGTCCCTCCCTTCCGTGAATCTAAGCTGTCAGGAAGAGATCTATCACCCGGGACGGCATGGTGTCATTCATCCAAAAAAAGAATTCTATTCTGACGCGATTCGCCGTCCGTCCCTGACAACAGGCTAGGGTATGCCTCAACTGGACAGAGCAAGATAATGCGGGAAAAAGGGCTGTTGTTGGCCACGAGCGGCCATTCGGATGGCTCTTAGCGTACGATTTTCTCCGTTTCGTGAGGTGACCCCTTCTACAACAAGCGGGGCACGGCGGAGCAATGGATCAAGGAGGGCAAGCAGGCCACGAACTGGACACGGCTATCCTGCCATCGCTTTCGCGCGAACGAGGTTCGACTCCAGCTCAGTGTCCTGGCTTACAACTTTGGGAATCTTTGGCGGCGCCTGGTGCTCCCTCGGCGCATCGGCAGTTGGTCCGTGACCAGCGTGCAACAGCGCCTCGTCAAGACCGGCGGCCGCTTGGTGAAACATGCGCGATACTATTGGCTGCTACTGGCGGAGAGTCACCTGACCCGCTGTCTGTTTGAGGCGATACTCCGACGAATCTGGGTTCTGCCGGTACCGGCAGGCTGAAGGGTGAACGATTTACCAAAGACCTTGTTGGCGAATCACACACGAGTGGAAACGTGTCGATGAATGCCCCGGAGTCGTCACATCGTGTGGGTCTGATCCTCGATTCAGAGGGCACTGACGGGGCTTGGGCCGCTGGAAGAACGTATTCATGAAAGATCTGTTCTGCTGTCAGGGTGTCGGAGTATAAGAGTCGTAATCCGAGGTAGCTAAAATGGAAATCCCGGCTCAGGAGATGGCGGCGCCCATCGAAGCGATTCTGGACAGAGGTCTGGGCGGGGGGACCCTTTCGGCGGAGGATGGGTACCGGCTGCTGAATTGTCTGGATTCCGAAGTGGATGCCCTGATCCGAGTTGCAGGCACCTTGCGGGATCAGTTCAAAGGCCGGACCGTCACCCATTCGCTGAAGATTTTCCTGCCGGTAACGAACCTGTGCCGGGACCGCTGCTCCTACTGCACGTTCCGCAAGGACCCCAACGATCCCGATGCGTGGACGATGACGCCCGAGGAGATCGACCACGCCTTGCGACTCGGGAGCGCGCAGGGCTGCAAGGAAGCACTGATGTGTCTGGGCGACAAGCCGGAGCTGGCGTTTCCCCAGTATCGGGAAACCCTCGACGAGTTCGGACACCGCACCACCGCCGAATATGTGGGGCGGGCCTGCACGATTGCCGCTGAGCATGGATTTCTGCCGCACACGAACGCCGGCATCCTGAGTTACGAAGAGATGGAGCAGCTCAAGCCGGTCAATGCAAGCCTGGGTCTCATGGTCGAGAACGTCAGCCCGAGGCTCTCCCAGCGAGGGATGCCTCACTTTTCCGCTCCGGACAAGGACCCAGCCGTCCGTTTACGGATGTTGCGCGAAGCGGGAGAGCTGTCGATAGCGTTTACCACCGGCATCCTCATTGGAATTGGAGAAACCCGCGATGAAGTCGTCGACAGTCTCATCGCGATCCGGGAGATCCACGCGACCTACGGGCACATCCAGGAAGTCATCATCCAGAATTTCCGGGCCAAGCCGGACACCCGGATGGCCGGAGCACCGGAGCCGGAGGCTGTGGAAATGGCCAGGACTGTGGCTACCGCCCGGCTCTTGCTCGGGGGCAACATGAACATTCAGGCGCCGCCGAACTTGAGTCCGAACGATCACCGGCTGCTGCTGCGGTCCGGCATCAACGACTGGGGCGGAATCTCCCCTGTCACCCAGGACTACATCAATCCTGAGGCAGCCTGGCCCCACATCGAGACGCTGGCCCAGACCTGTCGCGAGGAAGGCTTTACGCTGCGGGAGCGGCTGGCGATCTACGACGAGTACATCGAACGAGAGCACTTCCTCCCCGCCGGTCTACGGCCTCTCGTTTCAGAACTCCAGGGCGTGATTGCATGACGCAACAAGAAAAGAGGGACCCTATGACACGCGAGAAGCTTCCGTCTCTGCCGGGAAACGTCGATTCGGATGTAAGCCGGATTCTCTACCGTGCATTGGAAGGCGAAGAGATTTCCTGGAAGGAGGCGCTCCGCCTGTGCGAGACAAGCGGAGCGGATTTCCACGCGACGGTGTTTGCTGCCGACCAGCTCCGGCAGCGCCAGGTGGGCGACCGGGTGACCTACGTCATAAACCGCAACATCAACTTCACCAACGTATGCGTGAAGCATTGCGGTTTCTGCGCATTCAGCCGGACGTACCGCAACGAACAGGGCTACATGTTGAGCACGGAAGAGATCGTTCGGCGCGCGCGTGAGGCGGTGGACATGGGGGCGACGGAGGTTTGCATGCAGGCCGGCATGCCCCCGGACATGGATAGCTATTTGTATGTCGAGCTGACGCGAGAAGTGAAAAAAGCGGTTCCGGAGGTCCATATCCACGCGTTCTCTCCCGAAGAGGTGCTCTACGGCGCGACGCGTTCGGGGACCTCAATCCTCCAGTATCTGGAAGCCCTGAAGGAAGCGGGGCTCGGATCCCTGCCCGGCACTTCGGCCGAAATCCTGGACCAGGAAGTCCGCGACATGATTTCCCCCGGACGGATTACGGTCAATGAGTGGATCGAAGTCATCACCGCGGCTCATGGCCTGGGCATCCCGACGACTTCGACGATCATGTACGGCCATATCGAGACACCGAGGCATTGGGTCCGCCACATGGACCTGTTGCGGGATATTCAGCACGACACCCATGGCATCACTGAATTCGTTCCGCTTTCGATGATCTCCGAGGAAGCCCCGATGTATCAGCATCGCCGGTTCGAGAATATTCGCCCCGGTCCCACCGGGATGGAGGTTATCAAGCTCCATGCGGTCGCGAGGCTGATGCTGGGAGCTTCGATCCCGAATCTCCAGTCCTCCTGGGTAAAGGAAGGTCCGAAGATGGCGCAGTACCTGCTCGCGGCCGGCGCCAACGATGTAGGGGGTACGCTGATCAACGAAAGCATCTCGACCTCGGCCGGTGCGCAGTACGGTCAGCTGATTCAGCCCCGGGAGCTGCGGCGGATGATCCGGGATGTGGGACGCATACCCGCCCAACGCAAGACCAACTACGATTTGCTCAAGGTATACGACAGCGACACGGCCGAGGCCGAGGGCGTCACGCCGCTGGACTTCGTCGAAGACGCCGACGAGCGATTCGGCTCCTACAGCAAGCTTACCGCAGCGAAGGAATTCCGTTACGCCCGGAAATAGCTTGAACTTGATAATGCCCTTTCGATTATCGGAGGAATCCACCCATGAGCTCTTGGAAAACCATGTTCCAACTGCCCGGTCGGACGTTTTTTGGCAACCGGGACGCGCGATCCCTCCGGTTGGCATTCGTCGCGGGGGCGATCCTGCTCCTTCTGATTCCCGCCACCGGGCTGGCAATGATGCAGCGCTCCCCTGTCACGCGACCCTATGTCGAGTTGCAGCATCCAGCTATCCGGTATTACACGAGCACGCCCACCGACCCGGTCGCAAAACTCATGGCCCAAGTGAAAGAGGGAGAGGTCGCGCTCGATTACGACAATGCGAACGGATACCTGCCGTCTCTTTTGAGCGAGCTGGACATCGACGTGTCGTCACAACTGCTCGTCGCATCCAAGACGAGCCTCCAGATCGACCTCATCTCGCCCCGGACTCCCCGAGCCATCTACTTCAATGACAGCGTCTACATCGCGGCGGTGCAGGGGAGCTCGGTCCTGGAGATCTCGACGGTCGACCCGAAGTTGGGGGCAGTCTTCTACACCGTCGAACGGGAGCCGGACCTGGGAGCGAAGTTCGAACGCAAGATGGGCCTCTGTCTTCAGTGTCACAATCCGTCGTTGCCGAGCCATGTGATGACTTCGGTCATTCCGGACCCGCGCGGCCAGCCCATCTTCACGGCCGGTCTCTTCAGCACTAGCGACCAGAGCCCGTTTCCGGAACGATGGGGTGGGTGGTACGTCACCGGCACGCATGGCGGCCAGGTGCATATGGGGAACCTGATCGCCGACGTCCCACCGTCCCCGCCCGGAATATCGCGCACCCCGGTGAAGGTGGACCGGAGCGAAGGCGCCAACCGTACCGAGTTGGTCGTGGACACCACGCCCTACCTGGGTGATCACAGCGATATCGTGGCGTTGATGGTTTTGGGTCACCAGGTGAACGTCGGCAACCTGATCACGAACCTGGGCTACGAAACGCGGAAGACACTCCACGCGGAGCAGGACCGCGAGGCAGGGGACTTATCGCCGGAAGCGCGGAGTCGCATCAAGGAAGCGGCCGACTTGCTGGTGCGAGCGATGCTGTTTGTCGGCGAGGAGCCGCTGACGTCCCCGATCGACGGCACGTCGGGCTTCACCGATCATTTCGCGAGCCGGGGGCCGCTAGACAGCGAGGGCCGGTCGCTCCGGCAACTGGACCTCAACCGGAGGCTCTTCCGCTACCCGCTCAGCTACCTCATCTATTCCGACTCTTTCCAGGGTCTGCCCGAGATCGCCCGTCATCAGGTTTACCAGCGATTGTGGGATGTGCTCGGGGGTGAGGACCGGAGCCGCACGTTTGCGCACCTGTCCGAGGTAGACCGTAGAGCGATCCTCGAAATCCTGAAGGACACCGACCCGGGGTTCGTGGCGTGGCGGGCGGAGTAACCCACAGTACCGCTGCTCAAGTGACGCGCTGAAAGAGGCTGGTGCACCTGATCGGATTGGCCGAAGCCCCAAGGCTTTCCTCTGCTGCCGTCCGACCGCCCAAGGGGTTTGGCTATCCAATTTGCTATCGAATGCGAGTGACGGCTGGCCGCTTAGGAGCCGTCGGTGATGGGCATTGATCGTGACAGACAATGATCGACCCCGGGCAGATGTTTGAATAGGGCAGAATCGTGGGCGCGTACGCCAAATTCATGGCCTTTCGCTTCGCGAACGGCCCCTCGGCGCAGCGGTACGACTGAGAATAATCGTCTATGGAACCGTCTCAGAAAACGAACGTCTTGATAGACGATATATGAACTACATAATGTTCTGGATACTATGGCCGTTAACTGTCGCAAACAGGCCGCGTTTAGTCTTTTCTTGGACGCCGCGTTGAAAACCGTCGCCTGCATCGGCAGCGCCACTCGTTCGCAGGATCGCTCCGGGCCGACCAGAAAGCCCGGTCCGCCCGTCAGAGGCGTTTTTGAATCCATCCTTTCCACACCAGATAGAGCACCAGCACAGTGAAAGGCAGGACCACAAAAACCGTCAGAGCCACGGTGAAGAAGAACCGCACCAGCAACCACAACGAGACGTAGAAGGCGATAACTAAAAACAGCCCCAACAGCAGATACCGATAGAACTTGCGACCGAGGTCCGCCATCCCAGGAAACCGGGCCAGTCTGGCCGGTGAATGTTCTGGCCCAGATCCGGCGGCAGCCCGATCGCCCGCAAAAATCGCAACCTTTCCAGAAGGGAATGCAGGCTCGTCGCGCTGGTTGAATGCGGACGGCCGCGCAGCCAGCTCAGACGGGACTGGCCAATTGCGGGATCGTTCTTCAGCATGTTTGGATCTAATGGGGTGGACTTTAACCACAGGCTTCTAGAACTCGTAGCGCAAGCCAAACTGTATGACGCGCGGCGGGATCAGCACCTGGGAGTAGTTGCCAAAGCTGCCGGGGAAGACGAACGAGAGCGTTTCCCAAGCGTCGGGGTTGAACCGAACGCTGTTCGTCACATTGAAGGCCTCGGCCCGAAACTGAAGGTTGTGTCCCTCGAACGGCATCGGGAAGCGCTTTCCGATGGCCATGTCAATCGAGAATATCCCGTCGCCGCGCAGATTGTTCCGTTGCCCGATTTCGCCGGGCAAGACTTGCCGGAACGAGGCCAATGCCGCTGCGGGATCGCTGAAGACGTTCGGTCCCGTGCCCCCTCCGATCAACCGGGCGTTCTTCGTGTTCGTCTGTTCCGGGACCGGTCCCACCGGTTCGGCAAAATGCTGATAGCAATAGCATGTCGGCCAAGCCAGACCGTTCAACACACTGAGGGGAAGGCCTGACGTCAAGCGCAACAATCCGCTGACCTGCCAATCGCCAAGCACGGCTTGGCCCGCCGGCCCCAGGCTGGGCAGCAGAGGCTTCCCTTGGCCGACCGGCAACTCGACGACCCAGTTGGCGTTCCATTGGTGGCGCATGTCGAAATCGGAGACGGCCCGCTGCGCCTCCCGGTCCCAGGAATTGATGACGCTGAACGTCGACCAATAGGTGTCTCCCGGAATCTGGCCGAACCTTTCACCCTGGCTGCGGCGGGCGCCAACCGACACCAAGTCCGTGGACTTGGACAAGGTGTAGTTCAGGTGGAACTGGTACCCTTGCGAGAAGGCCTTGCGCAGCGATACCTGCATCGAGTGATAGGTGGAGGTTCCGAAGGACCGGAGCGCATCGAAGGCCCAGAACTGGGGGTTCATGAACGTCCCTTGCCCCAGATCGCTGCAGAACGGGGCGCAGGCGTAATCGAGATAGTAGAGCGCCGTGCCGGTATCGGGACTGCTGGACCGGATGACGTCGTAGACGCGCTGAGTCGCCGTGGCCTCCGGTTTGGCGGCTCCGGAATAGACGTTCTCCCAGAACCCGATGGGCGACACGTCTCCGGTCGGCACCCCGCGGCGCACCATGCCTTCGAGTTCCTGGAGCGAATCCATCAAATATTCGCCGGACGCGGGATCCCTGAAGTTGGTGTACTGAGCCGCGGCCGTGTCGTTGACGAGCAGTCTGCGACCGAGTCTGCCAACATAGCCGACCTCCACGAGGAACCCGCCGTCCAACTCACGGGCGATAGAGAAGGTGGGGTTGATGCTATAGGGCGGCCGCACGCTGGAGTCGACTCCCTGGCTCCATCCCAGTCCGGTTGGGTTTGGCGTGCCCGGCCCTCCTGGCGGTGGCGGCAAGATCCCTCCAGCGGGGGGGTCTGAAATCCCGGCGAAGCGAGGCGCCGTCGCCACAGTGAAGTCCTGCTTGGTCACCTTGCTGGTGAGGCCGAACGCGTTCCGGTCCAGCATCTGCATCATGCCCATCCCGAAGCTGCTGTAGAAGATGCCCACCCCGGCCCGGATCGATGTCTGGCCCGGGCTGCCGAACAGCTTGCCCAGAAAACCATCGGAGACATCCGGCGAGAAGGCCACGGAAAGTCGGGGCGAGAAATTCTTGTAATGGGTGGCCCACAGCGGGCCCCCTTGCGCATCGTCGGCCGGCACGAAGCCGATGGGTCCTGCTTCGCGGGAGGGACGGCCGTTCGCCGCCAAGTCCAGGCGCTGAGCGATGTAGGAGTCGAGATCCGGCGTGATGCTGACCTGGAGTCCATTCACCTCCCGAACCGGTGGCATGATGGACCAACGCAGGCCGGCCGTGATTGTCAAGCCGGGCCTGACGCGCCAGATGTCCTGGAAGTAGAGCTCCAATTGTTCCGCACCGAAAGTTCGGCTCGTGGGGTCTCCCAGGGGCAACGGATTGCCCTCCAGGTCGTAGTTGTAATTGGCATCGTAGAAGTTGAGGACCCCCAGGGCGGTCGCCATGGTCTCCCGGTAGACTCCGGGGTTGGCGGGCGGGACGGGGAGCGGCCCGTCGAAGATCGTGGAGGCGTCGGGAAATGCCCAGGCGGCCTGTTTCGCGAAGTGATAGCTGCTGTCGTAACTCAAGCTGCGATTCCGAGTCGAAAAGAATGCCCCGCCGAACTGCAGGAAGTGCAGGCCACGTGTGACGGAGAAGTTTGCCGTCGCTGTCTGCGTCGGCACGTAGGTGTCCCGGGGAGTCGTCGCGCCCAGGATATCGTCAATGATGCTGTCTCCGAGACTGGCCCGGGATGCTGTCTGGACACCCGAAACATTCAGCTTCTGGGCACTGAATCCGTAGCGGAAGGCGCCGATGACGTTGCCGCCGAACGTGCCGTCGTATCCGAATGCCAACCCGCGGCTGGTGTCGGCCGTCTCGCTGTTAGAGGGCTGGCCGGGAAACTGGGGCACGCTCGAGATGCGGTCGTTCTGGTAGTTGGCACGCAGGAACATGCGGTGCAGACCGGTGCTATCGGCCGCCCAGTCGATCTTGGAAACGAATGTGTTCCAGGCCAGGGGCGTCGAGGCCGTGAACCGGTATCCCGCCGTGTTCAAGCCATCTCCGACGGTGGAGTCGTTCGGTTCCGGAAAGGACCCGAAGTATTCGAGAGTGGCGGGATTGGGACCCGCCTGCAGAGGATCGATCCGGGTGCGGATGAATTCCGGATCGAGCGTCTCGACATCCCCGCTGGCGCTCCTGTACCGGACGAATCCATCGCGCATCGAAGCCGTCGGAACCCGGCGCACTGCACTGCCGTCGCTGGCGTCCCGGCGGCCTTCGTAGTTCACGAAGTAGAAGAGACGATCCCTCTTGACGGGGCCGCCGATGGAGCCGCCGAAGACATTGCGGATCAGCTTGGGACGATCGACACCGGCCCTGTTGTTGAAGAAATCATTCGCCGCCGTAATCGTGTTCCGGTGAAATTCGTAGAGCGATCCGTGGACCTCGTTGGTCCCGCTTTTCGTCACCAGCGACACCTGCGCACCCGACGAACGGCCCTGGTCGGCATTGGCCGTGGTCGTCACCACACGGAATTCCTGAATCGAATCCAGCGTGTTGCGCAGCACGCTGGTGAACGGCGTGCGTCCGTTCTGATCGTTCACATCGACCCCGTCCAGCGTCACGTTCGACTGGTCGCTCTGGGCTCCGTTCACCGAACCATTCCGGATATCCGCCGATCGCTGGGTGTCCAGCGGGTCCGCGCTGATGAAGGTGACACCCGCCTGCAGCGAGAGCAGCCCGGCCGGATTTCTTGCATTCAGCGGCAATTGGCTGATCGGCCTGATTCCAAACGCGTTCCCAACTGACGCATCAGTGGTATTCAGCTGTTCGGCCACGGCGGACACCGTGACGGATTCGGTGAGCGCCGCGACTTCGAATGTCACGGGAAGCTCGACGTTCGTGTTGACGAGCAACGTGACGCCTTCAATAGTCACCGATTGGAAACCCGTCTGGGTCGCCGACAGCGTGTAGGAGCCGGGTGGGAGCTGGGCAAAGATATACAGCCCCTCATTGTTGGACAGTATGGTTCGCTGGAGGCCGTTGGCGGCGTTGGTAACGGTGATCTCGGCGCCGGGGAACACGGCGCCGCTCTCGTCGGTGACCCGTCCGCTCAAACTGCTGGATTGAGCGTGAGAATCTGGAGCGGCGAGGGTGATTGCCATCAGAAAGATCAAGAACAGAGAGTAGAATCGAATTGGTTCCATTTGATTAAATTCTCCTTACCTTTACCCGGACCGCCACAGGCTGAAGCACGTCCGGCGGGGAGAGCAGGATCACCTCCGCGCGCGGGGGACTCTTTTCTCTTGCTCGACGTTCCCGGCATCATACTCGAATGAGAATCGTAAGCTACCGTATTACACCGTAGAGTCGACGACTGGCGCGGTGGCGGTAGGCAAAGGGGGTAGCTGTTGCCGGTGGCTTTCGCCGATTCCGGTGCCTCACTCCTCGCCGTGGCTTCGTTTCCAGTCGCACCGGGTGGCCGGAGGCAGTTGCCCGCCTCCGGCTCCCACAGAACGCAGCGTGCGGATTTCCCGCACTGCGCTCTTCAGAATTGGATTTACAGCACAGCGAGAGACTGGAACTCCCGATAGCGGAGAGCCAACTTGGGACGCTGTAACGGAAAGTGCAGCCGAATCCGGTTGAATACTTCCCACCGGACGAAGCCTGCACGACTACGACTGCTGAGCATTTGGCGCCAGTAACGTTCCACGGCCCGAGCGACGTGCTGCAGAGCCTCGGTTCAGATTGTGCACTTGCTCCCGGACCGGCAAGTGACGCATTCGCCTCATCACGCCGCGTAGATGAGCCAGACTGCGTCGAAGTCGAGACTTCTCACCGCGTCGGCCGGAATTTCGCTCTCGCTTATATCCGCACCTACCGCGCAGGGCTCTAGGTCGATGTTTGTCTTCTCGGTTGCCCGCCCTTTCGTCTGCGGGTGCCACATCATCTCGACCTTACCTTCCGCTCGGACGATACCAGGCCTCCCTGGGTCACTCGCGTCTCTTCTCCACCGTGTCGCCCGCACACACCTTGGTGCGATGGGGTGGAACCAATGCGCCTTCGCCCCAATAGTGCGGGCTCGACCATTCCCCATCTTTGGCCGACCGGTTCATCCTCGGGATGGCTCCCGTCGATTACGACCCGGTGGTTCTCCTCATGCCCTTCAGACCCCACCTCGCGGTGGGCGCCCTGCCCTCCAAAGTTTCCGTAGCTGGCTCCAGCTTTGCCTTGGCCGTATCCGGCTTTCGCCTTCGTGCCCGTTTAGGCATCTGCACTACCTGTCTACACTTCGGCCAGTGAGGCATTACCCCCACTTGTTGGATATCGACCCGTGGCCTCGGGCCGAGCGGGACTTTAACCCGCCGGAAACGCGTGCTGCCAGGCACGCACTATCAGCCAGTCTGACTTCCGACAGGCCTTCGGGTCTTCCTCGCGTTGTTGGCTTGTCCAACCCTACAAGCTCCGCTTGAACCTGACGGATCTCCCTTGTTCCCATGAAATCCTTGGTTGCATGCCGGCGGTACGAACCCCGGAAGCACCCCAGGGCACTTGCCATTGCGTGCCCTGCGATTCCGCCTTCCCCCTAGAGCGACAGGGTCGGCTACTTCAACCACGTTCGATTTCGGGGCTATCTTTCCGTTCACTGGTGTTCCGGCCTACTCCCTCCCTGTCTACGCTTCGCAGTGTCCGTCACCGACCACCACGCAAGACTCGGTACGTGGCTGCCGGCTAGGCTCTGCCACGGCCGCCATCTCAGGCGACTGGATCTCATGCGCTTGCAAGGCGCAACGCTCATCGAACCGGACATGCGGATTTCCCGCATCCGGCTCTCGGACGAGATCATGCCTTCGCCCACGGAAAGCTCGCCGTACGCGGCGCAAGATGCGTGAGCCCGTAATCGGACCAGAGCCGCTCGGACGGGAAGCGCACGTGTTTCCCGGTCCGCACCTTGTGCTTACGGCAGAGCCACTGGCGCAGCCGCCGGGTCGCGTGTTGATCAATCGCCTTGTAGGCCGGGCGGACCTGTCCCAGGATGAAATAGTTCGCCCAACCGATCAGCAACCGGTTGAGGCGTCCCACTACGACTCCCGACGGCAGGAGCACGTGGCGCGGCGCGGTCAACTCGCTCACACGACGGCAGATGCTCTGGACGCTTTCCCGGCTCGGATGTGTGCCTATGTAGGCGGCACCCGTACCCGGCCGGTAGTTGCAACCGATCCGGTAGCCGAGGAACGTCATCGATTCCTCCGGCACCCGGCAGCAGCGGGTCTTCTCAACGTTCATCGCCAACTTCAGACGTTTTATCAGGGCTTCGACCGCCGCTAGCATCACCGCTGCCGGCGCGCGACCGAGAACCGCGAAGTCATCCGCGTAGTTGACGATTTCCGCCTTGAAGTGCCGGGCGTAGCCCAGCACCTTCCAGCCCAGAATGAAGCGCCGCATGTAGATGTTGCTGAACAGCGGCGAGATCGGAGACCCTTGCGGGGTCCCCTTCCGCTCGTGACGCGCCCGGTTCGTGCGGCGGCGACCGCCGCGCCCGTCGTCCTCTTCCACCGCCATCTCCAGCCACGCCTTGACCCAGCCCAACAGCCGCCCGTCGCTCACACGCCGGGCGATGGACTTCATCAGGTCCGCGTGCGGAATCTGGCCGAAGTAGTCCGACAGGTCGGCGTCCACCACCTCCCGGTGGCCCGTCCTCAGCAGCCGATGCACGCGCCTGACTGCGTCATGCGCGTCTCGGCCCGGCCGGTACGCATACTGCTCCGGTTGCAGGTCGGCTTCGAAGATCGGCGATAACACCAGCATCGCCGCCGTCTGCACCACCCGATCCCGGAGACACGGAATGCCCAACGGCCGGAACTTCCCTCGTTGCTTCTTCGGGATGAGAACCTGCCGAACCGCATGCGGCCGATAGGTCCCTTCCTTCAGGTCCCGCGCCAGTGCTCCCAGCCACCGGTCCACCCCGAACGCATCGATGTCCGCGACCGTCTCGCCGTCCACCCCGGCCGCGCCGCCGTTGCGTCGCACGGCCTGCCAGGCGACTGCGAGCACGTCGTCGCGCCACACCTTGTCGCTCAGAGAGTAGAACCGGAAGCCCAGAGCTTCCTTCGCTTTCGCATGTAGCGCCGTCTGGAGTCGCTGAACTCTCTCCGAGGCTGTTAGGCTCTCGCCAGTCCTCATGTCCCTTCCTCCGTCATGCGCTGCTCTCGAACTGAGGTCCCTTCCCTCCACCGGCATTACCTGATGGGATGGACTCCTCCTTGATGACTGAGTCGGCATCGTAGTGCCAAAGTCATTGTGAAGCCTCGCGATGGTGCGGGCTAAACACGAGGACGTGTAAACAAGAAGGAGTCCGAGATGAAGAGTAAAACGATCGCAGTGGATCTGGCAAAGAATGTTTTCGAGATTGGGATTTCCGACCGCCCCGGGCAGATGACGAAGACATACCGTTTAAGCCGGGGAAAGTTCTTGTCGTTTTTTGCGAATCAGGAGCTGGCGACGGTCGTGATGGAAGCCTGCAGTGCCGCCCATCACTGGGGACGAGAGATCCAGAAACTGGGGCACACAGTGGTACTGATTTCACCGCAGTATGTCCGGCCCTACGTACCGAGGAGTAAGACGGATCGGGCGGATGTAAAAGGGTTGCTGGAGGCCCACCGGAATGCCGATATTCGGGCGGTACCCATTAAGACGGTGGCGCAACAGCAACTCACCGCCCTGCACCGCATCCGGTCGACCTGGATGCGGACCCGGACGGCGCGCATCAACATGGTGCGGGGGCTGCTGGGAGAGTTTGGGCTCGTGCTGCCGACGGGAGCCCGGCGGCTGGTGCCCGGAGTCATGGGGTTGATCGAAGATGCGGATGTTGAGATCCCCATGACCGTACGCGTCATGTTCTCGGAAGTGTGCACCGAAATCCGCGAGCTGGAGGCACGCATTCAATCGGTGGAGCGGGAGTTGGAAGCCCTGGCCCGTCAGATGCCCGAGGTGGCCCGTCTGCGCTCGATCCCTGGAATCGGGCTGTTGACTTCCACGGCGATGGTAGGTTTTGTCGGTGACCCCCGACGGTTTCGATCCTGTCGCCACTTTGCCAGTTATCTGGGACTCACCCCGCGTGAGCGTTCGAGCGGAAACCGGCGTCGGCTGGGAGCGATCAGCAAACAAGGCAACGTCTACCTGCGGATGCTGCTCATACACGGTGGCCGCACTCTGCTATGGAGTGCGCATCGAAAAGGGGCGCAACCTTCGGCTCTGCAGAAATGGGGTCTCCGTCTCCACACACTCCGCGGGCACAACACGGCCACGGTTGCTTTAGCCAACAAACTGGCCCGCACGGTTTGGGCCGTCTGGACACAGGACACGGCGTACGAGGCTGACCGACGGGCGGCCTGACACCATGACTGTAGGAACATCCTTTCAGTAGACTGCGACGACGTTCGAGTTGATGACGTACCGGTCAGACCGGCGCGGGGAAACGCCGGAGAAGCCGTGGCCCCTGGAGGCCGTTTACCCGGTTGGCACCCCGCGCGCGAATTTCATCATGGCCCGGAACTCAAACGTTCCATTCGAGAGGCCGAAGATACGGATGCAGTCGATCTGTCACTCAACTCGAAAATCAAATATCAGGATGCTGAAAAGAATCTTCGGGAAAAGGATATGGGACAGCTGCGCCTACTTGACAGGAGGAGTCCAGATACGGCTTTCTTGGTACTGCGGACCTCTCCGCCACCCTGTCGGCCCAACCTGACCCTCGCGGGCTGTCGGTTGGCGCGTGCCACGCCACCGGCAGGGCTTCCCGTGTTGCGTCCAATCCCCTCTTCCATACATGCCACCGCCCAATACCCCGGCGGAACCAGTCGGTGCTCGCGTCGCTCGCTTCCCGACCGCTGGCAGCCTTCCCCGTTTCAACGGCGGGTCGGCTTCCGCATTGTGCGTTTCGAGGCCTGCTCGGCGTTTACTCGCGTTGTGGCCTGTGTGGTCGCTGAGCCGCCCGAGGCGGCCCTTTGTCATCGGAGTGCTTCAGACGATGTTGTTACCTCCACCATCCGCTCCGATTGCTACCGACTGGAGCGACAGTTGCCGGGCGGGATTCGCACCCGCTGAGGATTGGCGCCTTCTCACGGCGCACGTTGAAATAAGACATAAGGACCCTCGTCGAGCAATACTGCGCTCGGGCCCGGCGGCGCAATCTACATCCCTGATCTACATACCCTGCCAATGCAAGGCACGCGCTCCGATGCACCGGCTCGGAGCCGCGCCATCCTGTACGTCGCCGAGCAGGGATGCACGTGGCGGGTTAACGGACCCTGCCCGCCGTGCTCGCGCGCAGGCCCTTCCAGGTGCTGTAGCACATGGCGACCAGCACCAGCGCGAAGGGGAGGCTGGCGGCGAGGGTGGCCGCCTGCGCGGCTACGAGGCCGCCGCCGAGCAGCAGCGCGATGGCGATCAGCCCTTCGAAGACGCACCAGAACACGCGCTGGGCAACCGGCGCATCCAGCTTGCCGCCGGCGGTGATGGTGTCGATGACCAGTGATCCGGAGTCGGAGGAGGTGACAAAGAACACCACCACCAGCACGAGGCCGATGAACGAGGTGACCGTAGCAAGTGGCAGCGTCTCCAGCAGCGCGAACAGGGCGATCTCCGGCTGTTGCGCCTGCACCGCCGCGATCACGGCGGGATGGCCGCGCTCGACGTACTGCGACACCGCGGTCCCGCCGAAGGCATTCATCCAGATCGTAGCAGTCAGCGTCGGGATGACCAGCATGCAGGCGATCAGTTCGCGCACCGTCCGGCCACGCGAAACCCGGGCGATGAACAGGCCGACGAAGGGGGACCACGAGAGCCACCAGGCCCAGTAGAAGGTCGTCCAGCCGTGCATGAAGTCGAGATCCTCTCGGCCCACCCAGTTGCTGAGCGGTACGATCGATGCCAGATACTGGCCGAGGCTGGTCACAACGCCGGTGGCGATGACGCGCGTCGGCCCGACCGTCAGCACGAACGCCAGCAGTAGCAGGGCGAGCAGCAGGTTGGCCTCGCTCAGCCGCTTGACCCCCCTCTCCATCCCGCTGACGACCGACGCCAGCGCCATGCCGGTGATGCCGACGATCAGCAGCACCTGGGTGGTGTCGGTCGCCGGCGCGCCCCACAGGCGGGCCAGCCCCGCCGCCAACTGCTCGGCGCCCAGGCCGAGCGATGTGGCCAGTCCAAAGAGCGTGGCAAAGACGGCGAGGATGTCGATGCCGTGGCCGAACCGGCCCCACACCGCCTCCCCCATGAGCGGATAGAACGCCGACCGCAACGCCAGCGGCAGGCCGAGGTTGTACGAAGCGAAGGCGATCGCCACCGCCACCACCGCGTACATGGCCCATCCATGGATTCCCCAGTGGTAGATGGCGCTGGCCATGCCGAGGCGCGCCGCCGCCGGGTCGCCCGCCGCGAGACCGAGCGGCGGGTGCAGGAAATGCTCCACCGGTTCCGACACCCCGAAGAACATCAGGCCGATGCCCGTCCCGGCGGCGAACAGCATGGCGAACCAAGCCGATCTGGAATAGTCCGGCCGGGCATCTGCGCCGCCCAGGCGCACGCGGCCGACCGGCGTCACCAGCAATAGCAGGCAGAAGAGCACGAAGAGGGTGGCCACGCCCATCAACACCCAGTCGAAGGTCGACATGAGCCACGCGCGCAACGCCCCGAAGGCGACCGCCGCCCCGGTCTGGAACGCCAGCACCCCGGCGACGAATGCGATGATGGTAAGGCTGGAGACGACGAAAACCGGATTATGGATGTCGAGGCCGAGGAACTGGACGTTGTCCTGACCCGGCTTGTAGTCGATCTTCGAGATCTCAGCCATACGGTTTCGTCAGCGGTGCCGCAGCACAGCCGTTCCACCGCCACCACGGCGGTAAGCGGCGGGGCAATGACGTGCGCCGTGCACGTCTGATACTGCCGCTGGCCAAAGGCCGGTCATTTTTCGCGACCCGTAAAGCTTAGGCAATACTAGAGTGTTGCACAACCGCTCCTTTGTGCAACCCACCGGCAGTGTCTAACACCGTTGGTGAAGCTGGAAGAATTGCGCGTGGCCACCACCGGCCGAGTCGCTGCCAGCCAAGGACGGGGCTTCTCTCTGCCTCGGATTTGGCAAAAGTGCGCTGAGGCGTGTAGGGGCCGTTGCGCCAGATCCGCCAAGGTGTACTCGCGAGGGTCGAAACGGCTACCACGCCAGGGGGGGGCGTTCAATCTCCGAGTGCCGTCTGTACGAGCCTGTGGAAATGGTGCAACGCGTGCTCGCTGATCTCGGTGCGGTCACGGTCGACAATGAAGCGTCCCTGCGTGTAACAGCGCGCGTGCAGCCCCCGTTGCACGGACTCGCAGATCGCGAAATCCTCAGGGCCAAGCACGTTGTCGAAGTAGCTGATTCGTGCCAGATCCCGTTCGTCCAAGGCCTCCGACAGTGCGTAGCGGCTGAACTGAACCGCGGTCGTCTCCGATCCTGTCGGCGCGTAGGCGCCCACGCTCAGGATCGGCCGGCCTGGATAGACATTGAAAACGGTGAAAGGCCACAGATACCAGAACGCGGCGCGCTGCACTGGATCGTCCGGAGAGAATGCGTAGGCCTTGTTTTTCGGGTTTACACGCTCCCCGATATGGCTCGAATGGATGCCGCAGATCTTGGAGCGATAGCTGCCCAGGTCTACGAGGTCCGCAAAGGCGGGGTGGGTCGACTTGCAGTGGTAGCATTCGAGGTAGTTGTCGACCGCGACTTTCCAGTTACACCTGATCTCCGAGCGTAGCTCCGCGACCTTGACCATGCTGTCGAAGCCGGGCACTACGTCTCGGATTTCGTCGTCCAGGCCGGGGGCTTGGCTGGCGAGTGCTGGCGCGTTCGGATCGAGGTTGATGAACACGAAGCCGACAAAGACCTCGACCCGGACCGCCTTCAGGCAAAATGCGTTGGCGTCGAAATCCGTAACGTTTTTACTGCCGCGTGCTGTGCGTAAGCTACCATCTGCGCGATACGACCATGCATGGTAAGGGCAGACAATGGTCCTGGTCGTGCCGCGGCCCTTGAGGAGTTCATGCGCCCGGTGGGAGCACACGTTGTAAAATGCGCGCAGCGTGGAGTCGCGACCGCGTATAACCATGATGTTCTGGTCGAGCACGCCGTGCGTGACGTAACTGCCGAACTCCCGGAGGTCGCTTGTATGGCAGACCACCTGCCATGTGCGATAGAAGATCGTTTCCTTTTCACGCTCGAATATTTCATCGTCCAGGCAGTAGCGCGCCGGCAAGGCATAAGCGTGTTCGGGGTCAGCGGCGACGCGTTTTTCACCGGCGCCCGCAGATTTTAGATTAGTGACAGCCATCGTTGCGCCTCCTCATAATCCAGGTCGCCGTAGACGCTGGAGAATGAAATCCCGAATCTGTCCGTTCGCCTACAGGAGAAGTCCGGTTGCGCTCCTCGTCTGGAGTAATCACTTGGGCAATCCCCAGCTCGTCGTAGAACACATCGCCAGGCTCCCCGGCCCGAGGGTCCCAAGCTTAACAGCTTGGCACAGCACTCCGCGATGGTTCGCAGTTCTTGAATGCCAGGTACAAACCCTGTTCCTATAGTGCGACGTCCCGCGAAGGGTTTGTGTCGCGTGATGGCAGGTCACCGTCTTCCAAAGGCGAAGAAAGCAGCAACCGGCCAAAGGACGGTACCTGCCGAAGACGATTCCATTCATCAACGCCCAGGATGACGGCCCGGGGCTTGCCATGGCGGGTGATGACCGCCGTCTCGGCTTGGGCAGCTTCCTCCACGAGCGCCGACAGCTTGACCTTGGCCTCACGTAATTGCACCTCTCGCATTGCGACTCCTCCCAAGAAAAGAACCAATGTGTCGCCGCCGCCGTCCAGCTCAGCCACGATAGATACTCCTGCGCATCATTCCAGCTCACGCACGTCACCGGATGGCGATATGGTTCTCTCTCCTCCCGGTATCAAATTTCAGGTTCTATCCGGATCGGGGCAGCACGCTTTCCTGGCTCCACCTCACTCGGCCTGAACCCTCCAGTGATGGATTCACGCAACCCTTCCAAGCCCGCCCCGCGATTCGGACGCGGCTTCGGAGAACTTTACAGGCCCCACTCGCCTCAACGTAGCGGCTCAATCCCTCGTCTACACTTCGTCGAAAAAGAAGAGTTCGATCAAGGCGACACGGACAGATCCAGCGGTTGACCGGCCACATCGACAAAAGTGAGTGTTCCGGACGAGGCCTGGCCGGCGGTCCCACTGAACAGGATGAACTGCGTGGACCAACCCCCGGAGTCCGCGAGATGTGGGAAGAATCTGTCCGCCGTCGTAGACGCACCCGTTTCGTTGGATGGCGGGGTCGTCGTTACCTTCAGTTCGCCTCTCTCGTTGACGCGTAATCGCAGTCCAACGATGACGACTTCGGCCGTGGAAGTGACCCGGAGCACCCCGGAAAAGTTGTCCGGCAGTGGAAAGAACTCGTCCAGGAAACGGGCAACCTGACCCGATGGTGGAAGCGTGAGTGTGACCGGGGCGGCAGCAAGCGATCCATCGGGGTTTGTCACCTCCAGAGTCACGGTATTGGCTGTAACCGCCGCGTTGGCGATGGCCAGTCCGCTTCTTACCGACCCGGCCTGTTCGGGCGTTCCGGACGTTTCAACATAGACACGGAATGCCGATCCCTTGGAGAGCGCGGGCACGCCCGCTTCCGAAAGGGTCTTTCCAGCGGGGGCATAAGAAAAGACGACGAGACCGGAAGGCGCTACGTTTCCGCTGTGGGGAGTTGCTCTCACGGAGCCGCTGTTCAGTGCTCCGGAGGGATTCCCGGTTGTGAATCGCTGAGAGCTACGGGTAGGAATTGAATACTCGAAGCTCGATCCCGTAGAGCCATCCTCAAGCGTCAGGATCGCGGGAGCGGCCGCAGCCGTGCCGCTGCCCCGTCCAAGGAACCCGACCGTTCCCGTGATTGTTCGATCCGTTGGGTTCAAGAGAATGACCTGGGTCACCCATCCGCCACCCGCTGCAAAATGAGGGAAGACGACCGTTTCCGTAGCCGACGACGACAGGGGCGCGACCGGGAGCGTCGTCATCAGAAACTCACCCGCTTCGTTGGTGAACCCCCGGAGAGCGATGACCGCGATGGGAACCGATGAGGTAAACGTGAAGGTCCCCATTACGGAACTGCCCCCGTTGAATGGGGGTTGATCCAGGAATTTCGCAGTCTGCTGGTGCGCCCCGAGCTCGACGGTTCCGCTACCCACGTTGGCGCCGCCAGTGTCGGTGAAATAGAAGCGGATGGTTGCCGGCAGGTCGTTGGGATTGGCGATCGCCAGTCCGGTATTGACCGGACCATTCACTTCGGCAAATATCCGGCCCTCCGGAACAGGCACGGTGGCCGGGACTCCCGCTTCAGAAATGAGGACGCCTTGACTGTCCCTGAATTGGAAAATGGCGAGCCCGGAAGGTGTGGTCGAACCCGCCGCCGCACGGATGCGCCCATAGCCCACTCTCAGTGTCTCCGCCGTTCCGCTGCTCGTCGTGGACCATCCTCCCCGATCCGGGATTGAGAACGATTCGGTCCCGGGGGGGGGGCTGGGGCCACCGTTCGTGGCGCAGACGGCCCCATGGAAAGTGATCGTCGCCAGCCACGCGTGCAACTCAGATCCCGGCATCACGCATAACCCTGTGTTGCGGATGTCGAACACTTGAAGCCGGGTCAGGTTTTCTATTTCGGGCGTGATCGTTCCGGTCAACTGATTGTCGTTGAGGTACAAGTACTGCAGCTGGGCCAGGTTCCCCAACTCTGCCGGAATGGGTCCCGTCAACTTATTCTCGCCCAGGTACAACTGCTCAAGGTTGGGCAGCGTGCCGAGCCTGCCCGGAATCGATCCGGTCAGGTCGTTGCGCCAGAGCGACAGCCTCGTCAGCGGTTCCAGATCTCCGAGCCTCGACGGAATCGGTCCGGCCAACCGGTTTCCCGCGAGATCGAGCCACACGAGTTCGGACAAGCTCGCCAACTCCGGCGGGACCGGCCCGGTCAACGCATTGTCCCGGAGGTCCAGCCACCAGAGGTTGGACAGCATGCCCAGATTGCTCGGTATCGGTCCCGCCAGCTCGTTGTCGCTGAGGTCCGACCTTGTTGCATGGATCATCCCGAAGGATGTCTTATCATTGTGTTTTTCAACACCGGGGATAACTTAGATGCCACATAAGTTCAACGCAGCCCGACGGCACAAGTTTGATAAGGCGCAGTACCGGGTGATCAACTGGGCGGAATATAACGAGAGCCTGCGCCAGCGGGGTGATCTGACGATTTGGGTCAGTGATGAGGCTCAAAGTGTGTGGCGCGCGCCGCGCCGCACGTCACGGGGTGGCCAGCGGAGATACTCGGATCTGGCGATCGAGACATGCCTGACGCTGCGCACGGCGTATCGGCTTGGGTTGCGACAAACGCAGGGGCTGATGGGTTCCATCGGCACGCTCATGGGGCTGGATATACGGGTGCCGGACTTCTCCACACTGTCGCGTCGCGCAAACGGCTTGAGCATCGCGCAGGTGATGAGGCAAGCCGGGTCTGTGCCTGTCCATCTGGTGGTGGACAGTACCGGCCTCAAGATCTTCGGCGAAGGGGAATGGCTCGCGCAGAAACATAAAACCAGGGGAATACGCCGCCGCTGGCGCAAACTCCACCTCGGACTGGACCTCCATAGCGGTGCGATTGTTTGCGCCAATCTGACTCACGATGACGTTGGAGACAGCACCGCCTTGCCCGGGCTCCTGGATCAACTCGATGCCCCTGTCACGGGCTTTCTGGCGGACGGCGCCTATGATGGAGCGTCCACACGGGATCTGCTGAGGGAACGGTATGGGGAGACCCTGGATGTGGTTATACCGCCGCCAAAGAACGCAGTGATCCGACCGCAATCGGCGCGGGATCCAACCGTTCGGGATCGCCATATTGCCCAGATCCGCAGCAACGGCCGCATGGCCTGGCAAGTGGCCACAGGGTACAACCAGCGCAGCCGGATAGAAACGCAGATCGGCCGGTGGAAGAGCGTCATCGGCCCCAAGCTCAAATCTCGCAGCTTCTCCAGGCAAATCACGGAGATCCAGGTCGGCCAGAAAGTCCTGAACACAATGACCGCACTCGGACGGCCTGTGTTCGAACGTATCGCCTGACGCTACCGCTTTGGAAAGGGCGAATTCCATCTCCGCCCCGATCCATGCAACAACGCTACGTCACCCTGGTCCGCAGCTTGCCGGACTGCGTCGAGATTGTCCTGTGCCAGTCGTGCCTGAACTGTCGCGCCCTCCTGCGCGTGCAGCCGGGACCCGGCACCCAGGGAAACAACGACCGCCCAAAAATAAAGAGCCAAGCGGAGTTTCATGAAACCGTGCCGTCGGCAATCTGGGAAAACCATGATGGTTGCTCCCGATTCTGAAACAGGCCACCATAGTAGCCTGGAGAATTACTGGTTGAGCAGAGATATTCGTGAATTATCGTGCAACCTCACTCCAGAACGAGACGGGTACCAATCAAGAAATTGGCGCTTCTTCATACACTACTGGTCAGCACTCCACTAGAGTGCATTGGCGTCCGGCGGATCGAGGAGCGAAACAACGAATCGACTTCTCGCGATCCGGATCGCCGCGTAGACTTCACGCGGCGTCGGAGCGCCAACGCTGGATTCGTCCTGGCCGCAGTGGAATGCATTCTTTACTGGACGATTTCCGCGTCCCTCACCATTTCCCAGACCCGAATGCGCGGTTCGCCGTTTGTGGCCACCAGATACCGGCCGTCTGCTGAGAATTGAAGGAATTCGATGTTTACCGCATTGGGGAATTCCTCCGAAGGCTCAAAGGGAGGGAGATGAAGCGTCGTGATCTTCCGTCCGTCGGACAGGTCATACAGGTTAACCCGGGCATTTTGGGGGTCGGTGGTGGTTGCCACAGCCACGATATCCCGTAGCGGGTGCCCGGCCACGGCGGTTCCCAGGCGGCTGAAGCCACTGTCGTAGGAACGATCCCAACTGCCGATGCTCAACCGCCGCGCCAACGTGTAGTCCGACAATCGAAACAGCCGGAGTTCCCGCGGCGTGATCCCCGGCAGGAATCGATCGTCCGGTGTGCCGATACTCACTCCCAAGTAGTTCGTCATCACGAATATTTCTGGCGCGATCCATGTGCCCGGTTCCCCCTCAATTCTCGCTAACTCGTGATCGATGTCGTCAACAGACCGAATGACGACCTTCGGACCCAGATCCCCAGTCAAGTCGACGTACGCAAACCTGGAGCGGTCCGGCAACAGGAGTGGTGACCAGAGTATGTTTATCGGTCTCATGGGCGCACCCCACTCAAGTGCGCACGCCCCCAGGTCCACCCGCCCGATCGGTCTTTCTTCGCCGCTACGAAAGACCAACGCAGTCCCACTGTCGACCAATAACAGATAAATTCCAGGATCGACTTCCACGCAGTCGGTGGGCTCGCCTTCCAGGTACCGCCATGTGGTTAATCGATCATCATCATGTGCTTCATAAAATAGTACCTCGGCGGTTCCAGGAAGGAATTGGCTTCCGAAGACCGACGGCTCCGATGACGCAGTCGCCAAGACCTTACCCGCCAGTAGATCGACGATCCGAATGGTTCCATCGTCCGGGCCCCGACGGGTTTGCGTCCCGCGCGTCCGGCCCCCTTCGATCGTGATTCTGTACAGTGACAACTCACCCTTCCCCCAAGCGTCCTGGACCAGTGCGATCATATCCGGCCCAAGACCACCCCGTATGAAGCCTCCTTCGTGCTCGGCGACCAGACTGAACTGCCACCCGCTGTCCTGAGAGACGGCTTGGATGGGGAGACTGATCAGGGCAACCAGAACCAGGCTAACGATTGCGATCCGCCAGCCGTGGTGCGAACGTCTCAGGGACATGGCGCACCCCCCCCCGCTCGTTTAGGAATGAACGATAGTCCACGCGATTCAAGCGCGGAAACTGATGGCTAAAAAAGGAAACCACGTCGGGCCTCGGGTTGAACCGATCGATGTCCAGGAATGCGTAAGCATCTCCTGTTCCAAATTGCAGTGCGTTGCGGTATACATTCTCCCTTGCCAGAAAGTTATCCCCCCCGCGATGTGCTCTTCCGAACCAGCCGACGACCTTGGTCAACCCCTTTTCTAACCAACCCGACACGGTGAAGTTGTCGTTGCCTTCGATCTGACTCCGTAAATTGCGGCCTACCTCGCGACTAAACAGAATTCGATCATCCATTACATTACCACGCACAATTGAGTTTTCTCTGAAGTGCAATCCAGCCCCGACCCCGGCCACTATGATGCTCTGGAATACAAGTTGTCGATGCGCGCTCAGTCCCATGAAGGCCGCTTCGCCACCCAGCAATAATCTCTTAACGAATGCGCAATTCACGCGAGAAACGGTTTGCGGAAATTCAGGAAACGTGGGGAGTTCGACATACGACCCGATAGTCCCTTTCAGCAATGACGGCCAGTAAATTGGTCTCAATGGCGGCCGAAGTGGAGTCTCTATACTGAGGCCGCTGGGGTCCGTATAGTTGACCGGATCGGCCATTGCATAAATGTACCGATTCAGGCTTTGCGGGAGCATCAGATTTATCGGACCCCGATCCACGGACATGAACACGCCGCGGGTCGTTGCGTCGAAGCGGTGGATGGCATAGTCCAGACCGGATTCGGCATCGCGCTGGTAGGAGGGGTCATCGCAAGGTTTGTACCTGAAATTACTCTAAGGAAGAAAAACGGCCGCACATGGGGCTCTAGGAGCCTGTCGGGAATAGATTGGGGATGGGTGGCGACAGAAGTCGGGGAAGAACCGGATGGGACCTAAGCTGGACGGGTGGATTTGTAGAAGAAGGCATGACGAAAAGCTTCCGATCCGATGACCTGAATCAGAGCTTGTTGATGCCGCCGTCGTTACACGACTGGCTTCCGGAAAATCATTTGGCGCGATTTGTGGCCGACCTGGTGGAGACGCTGGATCTGTCGGCGTTTTACCGTTCCTATGAGGCGAAGGATGGACGAGGTCAGGCGGCCTACTCCCCGGTGCTGATGGTGCGGTTGTTGGTGTACGGATATTGTACCGGGGTGGTGAGTTCGCGGCAGATCGAGAAACGGACGCATGAGGACGTGGCGTTCCGGTATTTGAGTGCGGACACGCATCCGGATCACAGCACGTTCAACGAGTTTCGGAAACGGCATTTGGAGGCGTTGGCGGGACTGTTTCTGCAAGCGCTGGGATTGTGCCGGAAGGCGGGGCTGGTGAAACTGGGGCATGTGGCGGTCGACGCAGTCGAGGATGAGAAGCAACGGCACGGAGTGACCGACCAGTTGCCGAAGGAATTGGCGCGGCGGGAAAGCCGGTTGAAGAAGATTCGACAGGCCCGGGCGGAATTGGAAGCGGAAGCCCGGCAGAAGGCGGGGAAGGCGAAGGCGGACGCGGAAGCGCGGATGGCCCAGCGGCGGAAGCAAGAGGAGCGAACGGGGAAGAAGACGGGTGGAGGCCAACCGCGGGTTCCCGATCCGAAGCAGGCGGCGCCGGATGCGAAGGCGCAGCGCAACTTCACCGATCCGGACAGCCGGATCATGCCCGACGGCGCGCACAAAGGCAGTTTCGTGCAGGCCTACAATGCCCAGATCGCTGTGGACGATGACACGCAAGTCATCGTCGCGGCCGAGATCACCCAGGACGCCAATGACAAAGAGCAACTGGCGCCCATGGTCGCGCAAGTGCGGCGGAACACGGGGACCCGGCCCGTCGCGGTCAGCGCGGATGCCGGGTATTGGAGCCCCAGGCAGGTGACCGACCCGCGAGCCGCAGGGATCGATTTACACGGGGCCACGGGGCGAGTCCGGACCGGCGCATCCCCGAAGTCTTCCGGCGGCCCGCCCGGAGCGGCTGAAGGCGCCGGCGTACGGGAGCAAATGAAACAGAAACTGGACAGCGATGTGGGGCGGGCCGTCTACAAGATGCGCAAGGCGATTGTGGAACCGGTATTCGGACAGACCCGGGAATGCCGGGGATTCCGGCGTTTCAGTTTCCGCGGTCTCGAGAACGTGCGGGCGGAATGGCAACTGGTCTGTTTGACCCACAACATCCTGAAGTTGTTTCGTTACGGAGGAGGATTCAAGCCACTGGCGGCTTGAATCGAAGCAGGGAGATCCTGGCAAACACAGAATCCGCGGATGAAAAATACGTATCGCGCTCAATGGGGGCTGCCGCAATCTCATCTCATGGATCTGTCTGAGCAAACGCTTCCCAAGGTGGCCTTCATCCTGAAATCGCGATGGGGCTTTCAGCTTCAGACTTCTCCAGATTTCTTATTGCCGACAGGCTCCTAGGCTCGCCTGGACGGTGGGAGGGGATGCGTCAAGGGGGTTTCTGCTACGTCTCCAAGGCTCTAAACGTCGTGAGCGGCCTTCTACGGCAAGTCGTTAGGGCATCGGTGCTCTCGCCTCTCCCATACAGACAGGCCTTACCTCCATCCGATTCCGATTTCCCCGGTTTTCAACCTAAAAGGGTCTTTTTCCGACTCCGATTCCGGCTCTAAAATGTTTCGATTCTGCTTTTTTCACAGGGTCCACAGGGGCTACTACGTGCTCTTACTCTTCTACTTGCTCGAATCGGCCCAGATCTGGATCGCGACAGACCTCCCCGGATTGGTCAAGCATGGAAAAACCCTACGAATCTGGTCCTCTATTCGCTCACTAATGCTACTTCTGTGCTTAACGAAACCGAGTTGATTAAGTGGCATTGGGGAGTGCGCCCCCAAAACTGGACAGATTTCGTCAAAGATTGAGAATAGGCCGATCGGCGCGTTTCAAGTTCACGAGCTGCTCGAACTCGATCGGCGGACGATAGCCGATTGAGGAGTGCAGCCGCTTGCGATTGTAGACCTCCTCGATGAAGTATGGGACACGTTCGATCACGTCCTCGTAGGTCTCGTAGTTCCAGAGATGGATCTCCTCGTACTTCAACGTCTTGAAGAACGACTCCACGAAAGCGTTGTCCCCGGGATTGCCCTTCGCCGACATGCTGATCTGGAAGCCGTGTGTTCGCAAGATGTCGATGTAGTCGTCGGAGGCATACTGCACGCCCCGATCTGAATGATGGATGCAGCCCCGGGTGTCGAGACGCGCTGCGATGGCCATCTGTAACGCCTCGATGCAGAGCTGGCGGTCGATCCGTTTCGAGATCGCCCAACCGATGACCTTGCGAGAGTGGAGATCCAGGATGGCGGCCAGGAACACGAATCCGGTGCGTATCCGGATGTAAGTGATATCGGCTGCCCACGCTTGATTCAGACCGGTGACCGTGTGCCTCTTCAGCAGATTGGGGTAGATGCGGAACCGGTGATTGGAATCGGTCGTGTGGAGGAAACTCCGCCAGGTGATCGGCTTCAACCCGTACCGCTTCATCACGCGCCGAAGCCGTTTCGTGTTGACGATCTCGCCCTGGCGTTCCAGTTCCCGATACACCCGGCGGTATCCGTAGCCGGGAAATTCGGCCTGGATCCGCTCGATGCGATCGCGCAGATCGGCGTCCTGTTGCGCTTTCAGTTTGGGATCGACCTTCGGCCTGTAGTAATACGTGCTACGTGCCAGGCCCGTCATTTCGCACCCTTTCGATATCGATCCCAGTTTTTCCCAGTGATTACGGCAGTATCGACGTTTCGATTCCGCTTCATCCAGCTCTGCAGTTTTTTTTGATGATCGATCTGCATCACCAGATCCCCAACCTTCGCCTTCAGGCGTTCATTCTCGGCCTCCAACGCCCGTTCCCGGCTCGAAGGCCTATCCACCAGTTGATTCGCCTCGTACTGCGTCCGCCAACGCTGAATCACGCTGGGCGAGATCTGGTACTGCCGCGCTGCCGCGCTCAGCGTCATCTGGCCGGTTTCAATCTGCTCGACCAGGCGTCGCTTGAATTCCACTTCAAACTTCCGTCGGATCTTTCCCATCGGTGTCGGACTCCCTGGCCCACTGCTGAAAAATCGGCGCGCGTCACGCGCTGTGGAAACCGTGGAAAAGCTCCGCACAATACGCTCCGCTTTCCCACCGTTCCCACAGCGCCGGCGGGGGGATAATATTCCCCCTTCCAGCAGCAGGACCGGCTAAGCCGATCACCTATTCTCTAATTCTTGGGAAAAATGTCCAATGAAGGGGCGCAGTCGGTTGTGATGGTAACCAGCCATTTCAGGCCATGCTTGACGTTCTGCGCATTCTCTCGCGCCCGTTACTCGCTGAGCACACGCACGACCGCCTCAGGGTCGCGGTCGATGACGGTCAGCAGAACGCGGGCGGCGCGATCTGGAACGCGGCGCCCCTGTTCCCATTCCTGCACGGCACGTGCGTCGAGACCGAATCGGTCCGCGAACTTCTGGCGGCTCAATTTCATACGCTTCCGTAGCGCAAGAATGTGCTCTGCAGTGGGATCGTCGACAATGCGGCACGGCAGATCCACTTCGCCGCGCACATGGGCAAGAACCTCCCCCAAGGCTGCCTCCACCTCTCGACCCACTTGGGTTCGTTTCGTCGTCATCGTCTTACCTCCCCTCTTTCTTGATCGCGGCCACCAGCCGCGATAGGGTTTTCCGGTCTGCCGGAGTCAGGTCGTCTCGGTCGGCCTTCGCATAGGCTGTCAGCATATAGATGGCCTCCGGTCCTGCGTGATGGAAGTAAATTGTCCGAATTCCGCCTCGCTTTCCCCGTCCCGATCCTGTCCAACGCAGCTTGCGAATACCTCCCGTTCCTCGGAGCAAAGGCGCCCGGCCGGGATCGGCAACGATCTCCGCCTCCATTTTCTGGCGCTCCACTTCGGACATGAGCTTGCGAACGGCGCGCTCGTAGGTTCTGGTGGTGAAGATACGCACAGGCCTTAATTGTGCGGCATTGCCGCAGGCTTATCAAGGGAGGCTTGATTCCCGATTACACCACTTGACCGCCGAGGCGGTTGACCACGGAACTCCAGCACGGACTGACAGGCTAGCCGCCTGGATTGCTGTTTAACTACCGCATAAGGGCGCCCAGGCGCTTTAGGGTCAATTTGGAACGATCTTGCGGGTTTGGTGAAGTGGTAGAGGGCGGAGCAGGAGACGTCCAAAATCTTGGCGATTGAGGCCTTGGAGACATCCTTGCCCAACAGTAGATGTTCCCAAGGCCCCCTTGGGCCGGCCGAGCAGTTTCCACTTGGCTTTGGCAGTGGCGTGTCTGGCTGAACTGGAGGATCTCCAACTTCTGGTTGGCGAGCTCCTGCGAACGAGTGGAGATGCAGCGGTGGTGACGGTTTTCAACGCGGCGTCCAAGAAAAGGCGAACCGAGGTCTGTTTGCGACAATTAACGACTATCGACTCCAGAACAATCTGTAGTCGGATATCGTTTAGAAAGACGTTCGTTTGTCTTGGACAGACCCGTACCGGTCTCCGACTCTGATCCTTGTTTGCAACGTCTACTGGCAGGCCAGGGGGGATCTCACGGATTGCAGCTGCGCCGGACTTCACGTTCGACCCCGACCTGCCGCTACGTGCCTCGGTTCTTCGTTTCGATCGTTCTATCTGCACCAGGACCCCCACGAAAGAGCTGTTCGCATAAGGCGCGTAAATAGCTATATATTCCGATATTATCCTATATATTCGTATTTCATTGGGAGGTTAAGGATGGCGCTGGTCAAGAAGAGCATCACCGTGACGGATCGGCAGGAGCTGTGGATCAGGGCACAAATCGCGAGTGGCGAATATGGTAACGACAGCGAATACTTCCGCGACTTGATCCGCCGCGACCAGGAACAGAACGGGCAAATCCGTGCCTTGAAGGAAGCGATTCAGGAAGGTCTGCAAGGTGGCGTTAGCGACAAGACCGTGAAAGAGATTTGGGCCGAGGCGGAGCAGCGCTATACAGCCAGGCATGGCTGACTATCGCCTATCGGTCCGGGCCGAAGCTGACCTTGCCGGAATCGCCGACTACACCATCAAGACCTTCGGCATCGAGCAGGCACGCGAGTATCGGGATACTCTGGATGCCTGTTTCCGAACCCTCGCCGAGAACCCACACTTGGGGCGAAGTGCGGAACTGCTCTCACCGGGCCTGCGGCGCTTTGAGCACCGGTCACACACGGTCTTCTATGCCGAGGACGAAGGGGACATTCTGATCGTTCGCATCTTGCACGTCGGTATGGACACCTCACGTCACCTTTAATCTATGTGGATCGACGATCAATCGACGTGATCGCTCTGCCGGGACAACATCGCCTCCAGCCTCTGGCTACATTACCTTCAGGAGTGCCCGAGTTGCGAAGCTTTCGTCGGTACAGTGACGCGTTGAAACGAGTGCAAACTCACCAGACTAGCAAGACTCACTACAAGGTCAGTGATTTCCTCACTTGGTCGAAGGCTGGGTCCCGCATACAGAATCTTACTCATGATGTCTCACGTACGGAGGAAGAAACTTGAAGACGGCAAACTCAGGGAATTCATTTTTCACGGCGTCACCTACCCGCAAGATCCCGTTGCCGATTGGCTTGAAGCTGTCACTGGAAGCGGCTGAATGGCCTACCTCAGGGAGAGTAGAAGGCGCGCCAACCCACACAATCGCAGGGTCTTCCTTGCCGCATCCGGCGCGACCCGCACCGCTTCGGTCCACCACACCGGAAGATAAGGCGTTCAGCGCATGGCCGTTCCGCCCGGCGCCCCGAGCATCCCTCATGCCGGACTTCCAGGTGTCGCCGGCCGGATACCCAATCACCTTGCTCATTCCAGCATATTGTTGGCAAGCAATCGGTTCTGTGTTTCGTTGATTTCGTCAATCACAGAATTGATTTCCTCATGGCATCGCCACGCTGGTATCCGCAGGATAGTCCAACCGAGTTTGTCCAGGACGCGGTCTCGTGCAAGGTCTTGGCGGCGGTGCCGCCCTCGGGCGTCCAGGTGCTGGTCGCCGTCCACCTCGACGTTCAGCTTGATCCCTTGTTCCAGCAACGCGAAGTCCAGTTCGTACCCCTCCACCTCGAGCTTGGCGTAGGGCAAGAGATCCCCGAGTTGCATGGCGTCGAGCAGGATTGGAGGTTCCGTCAATAAGTGTGTAAATAGACATCAGGCGGCTTTCTCCTCGGTGACTTGGTTGACTGGAACTCCATTGACATATTGGGCGCCTTGGTAGACATCCTTCATCAAGTGCGGAGCCTTCAAACGGCGAAATCTTTTCTCAGCGACCAGCAGCATCTTCCAGATGACAGCCCGTGCGTTGGCCACTTTCTTGAACCTTCGAGAGGCATCGGTTCGCAGTCGCAGAGCAGAGAAGGGAGACTCCACTGGATTGGTAGTCCGCAGATGTTGCCACTGCTGTTTGGGATAGTTGTAAAACGTCACCATCCGATCCCAGTCCTGGTCGATCAGATCAGCCGCAGCCTCCAGTCCTCTCTTGCCACACCAATGTTGGAATCGTCCTTTGACTTGCTCGGCTTCCTGCCGTGTTTCTGCATAAGGGATCTGCCGCAACATCAACAACGCCGCTTTGTGCCGACCCTTGGGGATCTTAGCCAGCAAGTTGACGATGCGATGATTCCAGCATCTCTGCTCGTCGGCTTCTGGGAAAACGTTGCGCAACGCTCCCCAGATCCCCAGATGCCCGTCAGCCATCACCAGTCTCGGTGGGTTCATCCCCCGCTCTTTGAGATCCCTCAGCACTTCGGACCAGCTCTGGGTCGATTCTCGATAACCACTACTGACCGACACCACCACTTTAGTGCCATCACTTAAAGCGGCGATCACTACCAGGATCACGGCCTTTTCCTTCTCCAGCCCTGCTTTGATGTACACACCGTCTGCCCACAGATACACCACTTCCAGATCGTCCAGCCGACGGCTTTGCCAGGCCTCCATTTCTCCCTGCCACTTCTCCTTCAACCGGGCTACGGTGCTGGGGGACAGCGGCGCTTCTTCCCCTAAAAGCCCTCTTAAGGCCAGATCGAAATCCCCCTCGGCCAGACCATGCAAATAGAGTTCTGGAATCAAGTCTCGTACCTCTTGCGTCCGCTTGGCAAACAGCGGCAAGACCCGGCTCTCAAAACGCTCTTCCAGATCCCGCACTCGGGGACGCCGCAGCTTGATCGTTCCGCAACTCAGCGTCAGTCGCCGCTCCTTACCGTAGCCGTTGCGATAGCCACCGGGCGCGTCCACTTCTCGGCGACGCTCATTCTTTCTTCGTCCCAGCAGCTGTGTCACTTCATCCTCCAACAGTTCCTGTACGTAAAACTGGATCTGCTCTCGCACCCACTCTTCCAGCTGTTCAAAGCAGACTCTTGACTCCACACTTCGATCAATGTTCTTCTTGCTCATGGCGGTGTGACTCCTTCCTTTCGGGCTCTTCCGCCCGGGTTTTTATTTCACCCGGAAGGATAATCACCGCCTATGCTATTTACACACCTTTTGAGGGTAGCTCCAGGATTGCCTCGGATGTGCTGTCCGTGCGGAAGTCGGCAACCGGCGTACCCGCGCCCTCATTGTGTGTAACCTCATCGCGCAGGTAGGCGCGCAGGGAGGCCAGCGTTGGACTCCCCAAATCTAGAATGCGCGGGTGGCCGAGAACGATCAGGGCTCGACGCGCGCGGCTGACAGCTACGTTCAGGAGGTTTCTTTCCCGTTCTATCCAACGGGCGCCGCTCGGGGCCATGCCGGGAGAAAGCACGGAAGACAACAAGATCGCCTCACGTTCGCCTCCCTGAAACCGGTGTGCGGTTCCGCTCTCAAAGTCGATTTCTTCCAGGCGATCTGGGCCGATTTGCCTCTTGGCGATCCGCTCGATGAGTTTCGCCTGCGCGGTGAACGGAGTCACCACGCCAACGGAGTCATAACCGGATTCGATGACGGCCCGAAGTTGTCTCACCGTTTGCTCCGCCTCCGCTCGGTTGAGCCAACTCCCAGCGGGGGGCCGTGTTGCCGCACCGTCGACATCAACCCAGCAGATAGCGCGATCCCGCTGGGATGTGTCGGAGACATCCGTCAACACGGTGAGTTCACCAGCGTAGAACGTCCTGTTGAACCAACGGGCGATGTGTGGGTGGCAGCGGTAATGCTCGTTGAGAAGAACCGGTGTTTCAGGTCTCACAGCAAACTCAAACGCGGAGTAGGCCGAACCGGATTTGTGGTGGATGCCGCGCTCGCGCAGATCGTCGTTGTCGAACCCGGTTTGCGTGGCGATCTCCTGCAAGAGTCCATCGCTGAGGGAAACGATTGGATTCAGTTGGCAGGGGTCTCCCACGACCGCCAGACGTTTGGCGCGGTAGGCCAAAGGCAGCACATTGGCGAGGCTGCACTGGCTGGCCTCGTCGACGATCACAAGATCAAACAGCCCGGACTCCAATGGGAAATTGGAATCCGCTGTGAGTGCCGTGCACGCCCAGCCTCGTAAGTGACGGAACGAATTGCCGACTGCACGTTTGAAACGATCGCTGTGGGCGGGAATCGTGTTGAAAGCCGCGAGACGGTCGGCGCCAGAGGCGACTCGCCCTGCGGCCTCCACGCGGATCGCGCGAAGGCTAGCATCGGCCCATTTCTGGTCGGCGTCCCGCACGCTGATCGCCGGGTCGCCGACTGCGGACTTCAGTTGGCGGCGTTCGGTTTGTTTGTTTGCCAGTTGGGTCGTCAGCGCTGCCCTACGCTGATCAATTTGTGCCCAGCTGGCGAGTTGCTCCAATGGGGCAGTTTCCGAACAGCCGAGCCGCCTGCGGAAGCGCCGCGCTCGGAAGCGGCGGAACCACCACGTCCGCAACAATCGTCTGGTTCGCCGCTCGATTTCACGGGAACTGATGGGCAGTTCAGGAGGGCGCGCACCCGGCCTACATCGTGATGTCGGCCAGTGATCGCTTCCAGCATCCCACCCGGCACGTGAACGAACTCTGGCAAACCGACTTCACCCAGCGTTGTTGCATGGATCGGGGTGGAGATGGAATTCGCCCTTTCCCAAGCGGTAGCGTCAGGCGATGCGTTCGAACACAGGCCGTCCGAGTGCGGTCATTGTGTTCAGGACTTTCTGGCCGACCTTGATTTCCGTGATCTGCCTGGAGAAGCTGCGGGATTTGAGCTTGGGGCCGATGACGCTCTTCCAACGGCCGATCTGCGTTTCTATCCGGCTGCGCTGGTTGTACCCTGTGGCCGCCTCCTTACATCCCTGCACGCTGCGGCTCTGGGCAACGAGGACACGAATCATCTGGGTTGCATTTTGGTAACATAGGGGGCACCCGCGATATACGGGACCGTTCAACGAATAACAGAGAACTCGTCGTTGGTCAAGCAGAAAAGAATTGGTGAAGAACTGATCTCAGAGCGCCTTCAGTCTGATCTCGACACGTTGTCCAGGCTTGTCCAGAAGTACAGGAAGGCGTCAGGCCTCACGCAAGCGGAGTTGGCTAAACTGGCTGGAGTTTCTGATCAGTTCATCCGGCGCATTGAGAAGACTGTGAAGGGAATCAACGTGCCCTCCGCGTTTGCCCTCTATCGGATATCCAAAGTACTGGACGTAGATATCGAAGAACTCTTGAAGCACATTCGGACGGCTGAAGACTTGGTAGACCGAAGTTTCAGAGAAGCTGTCAGGAACCGCGATTTCGAGAAGTTCGGAGTGGCCATGGCTGGCCGAGTCCGCCTAGACTTCGACAGCAAGCGAAGTATGCTGGAACTCCTAAGACGTGCAAGGCAGGCTGGAAAGGATTCCTGAGCTCAGAGAACGCCTGTTCGACTGGCTCAGCGACGAACTGATAAGTGTCGCCCGGTCGGCACGACCTGTTGACCTCCTGAGGCTCGTTCAGGAGCAGCTCAGAATCAAGCTCTTTGCGACAGCGCGAGTCCGTCCAATGGCGCCTGTGCCTACTGGACTTCTCGTAAGAGACTATGGAGGAGACTTCGCAAGGGCGGGGTGGGACGCTCAGAATGATCCTGTGCAGAGCAATTAATCTTTTTAAGAACATCTCTAATCTCCTCCCCAGGATCCAAATCCTCCACCGAAGTCGAATCCGCCCCAATCGGCACTGGATCCAAAGGACGATCCTGACTCCGATCCCGACGAGGGAGTTCCTGTAGAATTACTATCTGCTATTGCTGCGCCGTCTTCTCGGTTCGGGCCGGGCGAGGATGAACCCTCGGATGTGCTTTCGGCGGTTGCCTGTGCGATTGCTATGTCAAACATCTCGTGATAATCCTGCGAGAAATCGTCGGCGGGCTGGATCAATCCTTCGCGTTCAGCGTGACGCGCAAGGGCTCCTGCGATCCAGAGATTCTGTTCACCCGAAAACCAAACGGATTGGTCATCGATCTCGTCCTCTTCGCCGTCGGATTCACGTTTGGTTTCGTTCGTTTCTTCATCATCATTCTCTGTGTTTGAACCAGGATCCGTAATCCAACTCGGCGGGTTGTTGCTGCGTGACATCGTCCAGCGCCATTCTCTTGAATTCTTCTCTTCCATAACTAAACCTCTCCTTGTGCGGGTCGAGCTAGGGCGGGGGGAGGGGGGAACGAGGAGGGGTATAAACCCCCTCGCGCCGTTCTCTTTTCCTCCGCCCTAGTTCTCAACTGATCAGTTACTACTGGTCGTCGGTGTCGCTCAATGCCGCGAGGGCTTTCCTACGGCGTCTGATCCGAAACTTGTTGGTCTTCATCGTTTCCGAAAGTCGGGCGTTCTCAGCTTCGAGTCGCCGGACTTCCTCGCGGATGAGATCTCTGGGGTCCTGGGTGGTTTCATCGTGCTTGATCGGAACAGGTGAAGACATGCTTCCTCCTTCTTGGGTAACGCTTTGGGTAACGACGACACCAAAAAGCTTCGAAACGCACAGAAACGCTTCGAAGCTTCAGTCTTCGTTAGCTTCTGTGTTTTCAAAAAGGTAGGAAGAGTTTCGAAAAGGACAGGAATCGCAGAGCGGATTTTCAGGATCTAGTGGGGGCAACCCCGTGGAGGTTCGAGTCCTCTTTTCGGCATCTCCTTTCGAGGGCACCAGGGCCACACGGGCTCGTTCTGAGTAAGAATCCGAAACGGGTTTCCCTTCAGTCACTCTAACTGCCTGAGTTTTTGGGCTGAGAATCAGTTAACAGTGGACAAACAGCTCGGGACAACGCATCCTTCTTCCTAATCTCAATCCCTACGTCTACGCAGCATCGGTTAGAAGACCATTCAGCGGGTATTGCCGCTCTTGGAGGCCGCGTATGGCACGCTTACTCGATCGCCCTGAAACGCAGTTCGTATTGTTGTTGCTGGCTCTAGCAGCGGCCAGCGTGTTCGTACCTCATGCTGAAGCTCAGGTTCTCGGATCAGTGAGCACGGTCGGACCGGTCCACCTGCGGGGTGTGCTCATAAGCGGAGAGGGCACGTTATTCCCGAACGACTCTCTTGAAGTACCCGCGGGGGCCTACGCAAAAGTCCTACTCGCCACGGGCGCCAGGATCGAATTGGGCGACAAAAGCCGTTTGACCCTGGTTAGCGAAGGTCGAGGCGTTCAGCTTGTGCTCGATTCGGGGGTTCTTGGCTTCGCTGAATCCGGAAGCCCACCGATTATCGTGACGGTCGCAGGTGCCCACGTCGTTGGCAGTGGAGGAGCTGTCGGGCTGATCGAGTACTCCGGTGATGAATTTGCCAGCTTGGAGGTCTTGAAGGACGACGTCACCGTGTATGAATCGTCCGAATCTGCATTCACCCTGAGTGAGGGTGACAAAGAGGTTCTGCGCGTCAAGCAGGCAAGTGCGGAAGCGGGTCTGGGGGAATCGATTGCTCCTTGGCTCTTGACGAGCGCGCTGGTTGCTGGAGCTGGGCTCGGCAGGCCGGACGTGACCAGATTGGAAGGCGCCGTCACTCAGCCCGTGGTTCAGCCCGTTTCGGTCCTTTCCGAGCGGAGGGCCAGGGGCGTTCGTCACAGGAAAGTCAAATCGGGCAAACGCGCCTCGCCGAGTAAGCCGTCGAAGAAATCCGAGAAGAGTGAGAAGAGCGAGAAAAGTAGCAAGAGCGAGCGACAAGAGCTCGATCGAAGAAAGCGAAGCGCTAGTTCGTAGCAAGTCGCGATTGGCGAGGCTTGTCCCTCCCGTTTATCGCCCGCAGTAAAGCTCAGCTTCTCGCACCTTTTCAGAAGAATCCGGGAACGAAGACGAAAAACCTTTACTCAACGAACCACGCGCCGGAAGACGGCTTCAGGATCTAGTCGTGGAGGTTCGACCCGGCACTCTGCAGTTTGTAGGTCACCTACCGCAAGCTCCTCTATTTCAGCCCAATGTCCCTAGCAATCTTCCGGAGCAGCGTTTGAAATATCGCGACCCTCCCGGTAGTTCCGACCGTCAGTGTGACCAAACTGTGTATGAGAACCGCGTTGACGGACTTCGACAAAAAGTCTTCTAGAAGTGCGACAGCTTCTCGCAACCTGAATTTCACGATTCCAACTTTCTGTGGGCGAACGGAATCCGGGAACGCCAAGTAACCCACGAAAATCTCGCTCGACTCAAAGCTTTGACGCTCCCTCAACGAATCACGTGATTCGTACTCAATACTAAGAAGTTGGCCACCTCCGGTTTGTTGCCCTCCCCGAAACGCAGCTTTTCGTAACCTTTCACATCTTCTGTCGGCGAAAAATCCGGCAGGACGGCTTCAGGTACTCTCCTGGACGGCTTCAGGAGTGGGGGCAACCCCGTGGAGGTTCGAGTCCTCTCGGCATTCGACTCGCGGTTGTTCCTGCCTACGCTTCTCACCGTTGGGTAACGTCTTGGAATGATCCTGCAAGGACTTGAACGGCGTCGCTTGCATCGCCAAAGCCCGTCGTTGCGGAGCAAGAACTCAGTGGCGCTGGGCCACACAGCACGTTAGTTAGTCTCTTGCTCAGAACTCCCACCGAAAAAACTGGACTTCGGTCCGGCGGGTAGCGGCCCATCGCAACGTCGGCAACCATCTGGCGCGAGCCGGGTCGGTCACGACCGTGATATTCGTACTCCTGCGGTCTTTCTCGCGCCCCATGAAGTACCCGGCTAGACCACCGCCGACGGTCACGAGGCCGGCCACTACGTTTCGCGTGTCGGAATCGGTGCCGCTTGGGCCTGTGATCGCGAAGGTTGAAATGAGTGTGGCTCCGAGGAAACCGACGCCCGCTCCAATCCAGCGCCAGCGGATACTTTCCTCGATCAGCTGCACGGAAGAGACCGACGCGCGATCGATGGACCTGAGCCCCTTCGGATATGCCCCATCGTCGTCCGTCTTCCTGATGTTGATTTCGATACCAGTTTCCCGGACGATGCGCACCCTTCCCTCGATGCGTGGTCCGTCGGTGAGCGTCAACGCGACCATTTCCCTGTTGATGACGCTTCCCAACTCGTCCCACGTCAGGTTCAGTCCCTCGTCCTGAGCTTCCAGAGCTACCGGCGTGAGGAAGAAACACATCACGCAGAGCGCCAGAGCTCTCAGGGGCGGAGAACTCCTTCTCAAGGGCATGACCCTCTTTGATGAACAAACCTGAACAAAACTCCGTGAATGTTATGAAGCGTAGTGGTTGTGGGCAGCAAAATCTCACCTCCCGGTAATAGTGTTAACGCCAATGCTAGTTGCCGACACTTTCCCTCTCATCCACGGCAGGATTTCCTTCGTCCGTCCCGGCGTTGGACAATCGCTCGCGCATCGAGGACAAGGTGCGGTCCAGGGACTCCCTCGCCACGCCGCTGATTATCGGACGCACGAACAGCTTGAGGATCGCCGGAATCGACCGGCTCAACGTCAGCGATTCGCACTCGACCAGCACGCCTCCCGACACTTCCTGGTAGCGCCAGTACGAGTTCAGGCGCCACAGGAACCCCCGGTCCGAGCCTTCCGGCTTCTCGCGTTCCGACGGCGTGCCCACGTCTGCCAGTTCAGCGATCTTGGTCGCAATGGTACGGCTCGACGCCCGCCCCGGGCCATGGCGGTTGTAGAGGACCACGTGCTCGGTGTTGTAGGTGACGGTGACGATCTTCGAACGAACCAGCTTGAGGTAGACGCGAATCGAGTCGTCTGTCCGTTCAAGGACCTGGGCCTCGAGGACATCCTCCTGCAGATGTTCGGGAGCGTCGGGACGTCGGACAGCGTCCAGCACGACCTCCAGTGTGACTCCGGGAATGAACACCGAGCCTCGCCAGTGGTGAATCATCCCTCCACGAACTTTGATGTCGCTGCCGTCGGCCCGCGCCGTCTTCGCTTTCGAAACTACAAGCCTGCCGGAAACGACCGTCCTGCGGTCTGTTCGCGCCTGGGTCGGGTCTTCGAAATCCTGTGCGAAGAAACCACTTTCGGAATTGAGTTCTCCCTCGATCCGTCTCTCCGTGAGGTCGACGTACTCGCTCCAGGCTTCGAGCGTTTCCGGGCGTAATCCCTGCGCATGCAGCGTGGTCAGGGAACCGGCTACAGCGCACACCACGAGATATGTACGAATGTACTTCCATAAAACGACGGAAGGTGGCATGACGCTCTCCTCCATGGTGCTTCCCGGCTCCGTCAGAAGACCGGTGACCGCCTTCTTGAACACGAGGCGGTCGCTGAAAAAGAAGTTCATGACTGAACATGCGGTTATCGACATGCCGCTTGCAGCGAGGTAGTGGATCGCGAAGTGTCCCGCCAGAATACTCATGAAGATGAGATTCTGTGCGATCGAGACCAGACCGACTGTCAAGTTGAACCGGATCAGTCTGGAGATGGTTCCAGCACGCCCACCGTCCGCACGATCCAGCCAGGTCCAGCGCTCGTGCCACGTAAAGTTGTTCAGCACTGCCGCTTCAACCGCGAGGGCGGTAGCCCCCAGATAGTGAACCCCGCAGAGGCGCAGTGCGCTCAGGACGGACAACTGAACGCCGACACCCGTCATGCCGACGAGGTTGAAGTGGATCCAGCGACGGAAGGTAGAATTCAATTGGATTTCGCACCCCGGCATATCGATCCTCTTCAACCGGAGGTGCGGCCCCGGACAAGGGGTTCTTCCTGGGAAAGTGTTCTCGTGTTCCTGACAGCTGAAACAGTCAGCGCTACGGCCATTCCCGCAATGGCGCAGGCCCCTCCCACGTCGAAAAGAAGAAACGGCCCCAGACTGCCCAACCAGACAACCGGTTTGAACAGCAGGCGCAATGTGCCGATGGCCAGGACGACCCGCAGTTCGGTCGGACCGATCCGCATGAACGCGAGGCGGAAGACTCCCAGGGCGTGGGTGGCGAGATACGACTCCGCGGCGACCATCAAATAGCCCACGAGTACCCCCCAGGCCACGGCGGGACTCACGTAGCCCGAAGCTGCCAGCCCACCCAGGAGAAAGAAGGCCCCGACCGTATCGATGACGTGGTCGACGTAGAAGCCGTATCGGGGTCGCTGGCAGTCACGGACCCGCGCGAGGGTTCCGTCCAGGCTGTCGCCGAACCAGTTGAGCGCCAGCGCCGCGACAGCGACCAGCAGCGCTCGTTCGTCCCACCGCGCGGCCCAGTAGGCCAGGCCGGCAAGCAACATGCCGATCAAACCCACCAGCGTGAGGTGGTCCGATTTGATCCAGCGTGGGAGTCTTCGAGCGATCCAGACGAGTACTCGCTTCTCGATCGCCATCAGTATGCTTCGATGCTCGCGAACGTGGGGGATAGTCGCCGCCATTGGGTTCACCTCCTGATTCCCTTCACTGATTAATGTGAAAAGGAGACCAAAACGGGCTCAGCTTTTTTTTCGAGGGGAGGAGACTTTGGAGAAGCCCGCGTCCAGACGGAGGTGTAGGGGCGGTCTATGACCGCACATTCTTCGAACCGAGAACACGTCCGCTCATACAGCGCACCTACACCCGATCCTGGAGTTTCGCGTTTCTCAGCGCCGAGATAGGCCTCGGTCTAGCGGTCGGATCGGTTCGCCGCGGGGAAAACGGAGTGGACCGTCGACGGCTCGATGACCTCGGAAACGACGAAATAGCCCACCGCGACCGAAGCAAGGATACCTGCCATCAGATGGTCTTGGAACACTGCGACGGCCGCCCCCAGCAGGACCGCAGCGAAGAACCGATCGACCAGCCGCATCCTTGGTGACGCCCGGTTCATCTCCTCTTCGAGAGCCACGCGGTTGAAATGGGAGGTGAACAGCAGATGCACTCGCACGATGCCGTTCGCTATCGCGCAAGCCAGCACCCCGAAGAAAGAAAGCAGCAGGGACAGGCCGGGATTCTCTTCCTTGACTTGCCACAGGACGACCACCATGACGCTGTAAAGCAGTATGACCAGGATCTGGTGAACAGCCCACCAGTAGCTCCGAAGGCCGGTCGCGGCGGTTTGTCGGTCAGCAGAATCGTGGGCCGCGGCGACGTCCGTTTGCTCGGTCGTTCCGTGCATCCGGGTTAAAGCGAATGCCCGGAGTTCGGTCGCAAGCTGCCGGGTTGATCGCGGCCGCTGTTCCGGTTCCTTTCTCAGACACTTCTGGATGAGTTGTTCGAGCGCCGGCGCCCTTCCAGATAGAGTTTCGAGTCGCGGGGGTTCGTTTTCGAGGATGTTGGCAGTGGTTGCGGCGGTAGTCGGGGCCTGGAACGGGTGCTTTCCACTGGCGAACTCATAGAGCATGACGCCCAGGGAGAAAACGTCACTCAAGTGGTCCACGGATTCGCCTCGCAGTTGCTCTGGCGACATATAGGCGGGCGTTCCAAGAAGCATGCCCTTCTGGGTCAAACGCTGTTGCATGGGGTCGGTCCCGGGGATCAGGGCCAGTCCGAAATCGACAATCTTGAGGTTGCCCTCGTCATTCCGGATGACGTTCTCGGGTTTCAGATCTCGATGAACGATCCCCTTCTCGTGAGCAGCGGCGAGGCCCTCGGCCAGCTGGAGCGCCGAGCCGACAACCGTATCGATCGAGAACGGGGCCCCTTCCAGTTCGGTTCGCACCGTCTGGCCCGGTACGTGCTCGCTGATGATGTAGAAGCGACCCTCGACTTCCTCCAGGGCGTAGATCGTCGCAATCGCCGGGTGGGACAGGGAAGCCGCCACGGTGGCCTCCCGACGGAATCGGGCTTGCTGCTTGTCGTCAAAGAGCAGATTCGGTGACAGCGCCTTCAGGGCCACGTTCCGTCGCAGGCGTGTATCTTCAGCCAGGTAGACCACGCCCATCCCACCCCTGCCGATTTCCCGCTGGACCAGATACGGGCCTACATACTGGCCTTCCGTTAGCGGATCGCCCGGCTCGGACAACATTGCGGTCTCGAGGAAACTACGGGTTTCGAGATGGGAGGCCAGCAGAGAAGACAGTTCCCGTCGCAGGCCTTCGTCGCCCGCACAGGCCTTTTCCAAAAAAGCCTCGCGCTTCCCGGGCTCCATTTCGATGGCAGCCTCGAAGATTTGCCTCAGCTGGCGGAACCTTGCGCTCGCGGGATTCAAGGTTGCAGCTCACGCCGGAGCCAGGCCTGGGAGAAGGCCCACCTCCGCTTCACGGTTGCGGGTGAAATCTCCAGCACTTCAGCCGTTTCTTCAACAGTCAGCCCTCCGAAGAACCGCAGTTCCACCAGTTCAGCCTGCTTGGGATCGAGGTCCTCCAGCTTTCCGAGGGCTTCGTCAAGAGCGAGTAAATCGACCGAGCGTTCGTCCCGACCCAGGATTTCGTCGGTGAACGTTACCGGTATCGCGGGCCCTCCCCGTTTCTGCGCCATCCGCGCCCGCGCCCGTTCGACAAGCACCTGGCGCATGGATCTTGCCACGATGGCGAGGAAATGTGTGCGATCCTTCCAGTGCAAACCACCGTCCGGAATCAGCCGCAAGTAAGCTTCGTGAACGAGGGCTGTTGCTTGAAGGGTCTGACCCGGTCGCTCCCGTCGGATGTATTTCGCCGCCAGCCCGCGCAGCTCCTCGTAGATCAACGGGAACAGTTTCGACATGGCCCCGGCGTCCCCCGTGCGGGCTCGTTGGACCAGTTGCGTCACCGTCTTGCCTGAAGGGGGGGCAGGCAGTCCTTTGCTCATGGAGCACATTACGTAGATCAGCCTTCTTCGTTCCTGGTTTGCTTCGAAGGGCAGAACAGAGCCGGAACCTGTTGTGAGCCTGCGATCCAGGAAGCGAGGCTGGGGCAGTCAAGTTGATTTTCTCAGAGTTCGAGGACTTTGTCGAAAGCGATCGAGCTGCCGGCGCGCCGCCCACTACCGGCGGGATCCTTCCCGAGTCCCTTCCGACATCCCAACGGCTGAAGCAGGACTCGAAGTCAGGATCGACCGGCGCGGCTACGGGAATAAGTGGACGCCGCGCTGTGGCACAATAAAGGTTTGGACTGACCACGGGAGAAACGACTGGCAGCGGGACTCCCCGCTTGATTCGAACAAGGACGGAACTGAATGGACCTTCGTAACATCGCAATCGTCGCACACGTCGATCACGGCAAGACCACGCTCGTCGACGCCATGCTGTGGCAGAGCGGAACGTTCAGCGCGCACCAGGCTGTCCAGGATCGCGTCATGGATTCGATGGATCTCGAGCGTGAGAAGGGCATCACCATAATGGCCAAGAACACGGCCGTCCGTTTCGGCGACGTCAAGATCAACATCGTGGACACGCCGGGACACGCCGACTTCGGCGGTGAAGTGGAACGCACGCTCGGGATGGTCGACGGCATCATGCTGCTCGTCGATTCCGCTGAAGGGCCCCTGCCCCAAACGCGATTCGTGTTGTCCAAAGCGCTGGAGCTCGAGCTCCCGTCCATCGTCGTGATCAACAAGATCGACCGGAAGGACGCCCGGCCCGAAGAAGTACTCAACGAGATCTACGACCTGTTCATCGACCTCGACGCTGCGGAACACCAGATCGAATTCCCTGTTATTTACGCGGTCGCGCGGGAGGGCAAATGCGCCCCCTCGCTCCAGGAGCCGCTCACAGACCTGCGACCGCTGTTCGACTTGATCGTCGGCCACATCCCGGCGCCGGGGGGCGAGGCGGACCAGTCGTTTCAGATGTTGGTGACGACCGTCGGGCCGGACGAGTACCGCGGGCCCCTCGCGATCGGACGCATCGTTGCCGGAACCATCCGCAATCGGCAGAGCGTGACACTCTGCCACCGGGACGATTCACAGACCAAGGCCGAGGTGACCGAGTTGTTCGTTTACGAAGGACTGGAACGCGTGTCGACCGAGGAGGCCGGTCCGGGCGAAATCGTTGCGGTGGCCGGCATGACCGGCGTCAGGCTCGGTGAGAGCATCGCCGACGGCGACGACCCTCACCCTCTCGCGCCCCTGCACGTGGATGAGCCGACGATGTCGATGGAGTTTTCGATCAACGACTCCCCCTTAAGCGGCAGGGACGGGCCGTTCGTCACCTCGCGTCACCTCCGCGAACGTCTGATGAAGGAAGCCCGCAACAACCTCGCGATACGCGTCGAAACAACCGATTCGCCAGACCGTTTCCAGGTGTTCGGCCGGGGGGAGCTGCAGCTGGCAATCCTGATCGAGCAGATGCGGCGCCAGGGCTACGAGTTCTCGGTCGGGATGCCTCGCGTCCTCACCAGGGTTCTCAACGGAAGCCGGCACGAACCGTTCGAACTGGCCCTGATCGACATGGCAGAGGACTACATGGGCGTCGTGGTACAGAAGCTCGGCACGCGCAAAGGCGTGATGGTGAAGATGGTCAATCATGGCTCGGGTCGCGTCCGCCTCGAGTTCGACGTTCCCAGCCGGGGGCTGATCGGATACCGGACGGAGTTCCTCACCGACACGAAAGGCACCGGAATCCTCACACACACATTCAACGAGTACAGACCGTGGGCGGGCGACATCAAACACCGAGGGACCGGAGCTTTGGTCGCAGACCGGCCGGGCCCGGTCACCGGTTACGCGGTGATCAACCTGCAGGAGCGCGGCGAACTCTTCGTCGCGCCCACCGAGGAGGTCTACCGCGGTATGCTCGTGGGAGAAAACGGCCGGGACGCCGATCTCGATGTCAACATCACCAAGGAAAAGAAGCTGACGAACATGCGCGCTTCGGTTTCAGAGACCTACGAAAAGATCGTTCCGCCGCTCCGGATGTCGCTGGAACGATCCATCGAGTTCATCCGTGACGACGAGCTCATCGAGGTTACTCCGAAGAGTCTCAGGCTCCGCAAGCGTCACCTCGACCCGAACGAGAGAAAGCAACATGCGGCGAGGACGTGAATGGCGTGATGAAGGGTCAGCGTCCGTTGTTCGCGAGGGTGGACTTGGCCAATTGAAGCAGCTTCTCGAGCCCCTTTCCGAAGATTTGTTTGGCGAACATCCGGATGCGAAAGCGCGAGGATTCTGAGAGCTTCGGGATCAGGTCCGCCGTGCGCACCTCAAAAGCGTCGCCGGTCTGTTCGCACCGGACGGCCACGGGATCGTTCCCTTCGCAGTATTTCGGCAGTTCCAGGGCGAGGACGAGTTCCAGTTCGGCCTTTGCCGGTTTCGAAAACTGGTAATGTATCCGGACGACGTTTGTCTCTCCGGGCTTGGAGGAACGCATGTTGGATCCTGCCGCCGTTTCGTAAGGTGTCGTGTCGACGGAGGCGCTGGCGCTGAGCTGTGGCCCTCTCTTGTACTCTCGCTCGAGCCTGTCCACTTCATGATAAAGCGCCGTCAGCAGCAGCAGTCCCGCCTCCTCGACTCGCTCCGGCGTGTGGATGCCCTGGCGGGTTCGCGCCAGGTAGAGACCCTTGATGTCATTCACCAGATCCTCGATCTCGGGAGCTTGCGCTTCGGCGAAACTATCTTCGACCAACTCGACCGCGTCGACGGTCCGCTCGAAGAGAAAATCAACCAGAGGCTGGTGCATGCCGTCATCGGTCAGACGCAGGCAGGCAAAATACTCCTTTTGCCGGTCCATCAGGAACATGATCGGGATCGAAAGTGCGCGAAGGGTGTAAAAGGACGCCACGGCTCGCGCGACTCGTCCGTTACCACCCGAGAACGGATGAATCCAGAGGAGAGCCGAATGAGCATAGGCACCCTGTAGAATCGGGTGTGCCCCTAGAAAACTCTCGCTGCCGAGCTCTTCACAGAGTCGGTGCACCTCGGCGGATACCCGATCCACCGGAGCGTACGCGCGGACCACGCCGTTGTTTGTGACGTGATTCGGATAGTTCTTGTACTCACCCAGGGGAAGTTGCTCATCCTGCCATCCCGCCCCACCGGTCAGTAGCCTGTAGGTCTGTTGGCCAGCGCAGATTTCCTGGTGAAGTTTGCGCACCCAGGTTTCAACGAAAGGGACAGTTCCGGTCGCCAGGTCGAGCAGGTAGTCGTAGCCGTGGAGTTGGGACTCGATCAAGGCGCGTGTGCCCTCGGCTCTCTCGATAAGTTTTGCTTCCCACCCCCCCGCATTCATGGCCACGGCAATGGTGAAGTCGCGATTAACCTCGTAGAGTCCGTCGATTGCTCCAGTGTCGATTGCCGTCGCTCGCTTCACGACTTCCCGTGACCGGTCAAAAAGGTCCGCAGACTTCCTGTCCAGTTCCTCGAGCCTCGACTTGTGGCGTTCCCACCGGGCTTCATCGACGAAACACCCGGCCCACTTGTCGAAACCGGGGACCGGCTCGCACAGGGCGTCGATTTCGCGAGAATCCTGCAAGCTACCCAAATCCATTTTCCAACTCTACGACAGGAGGAGCTTCTAGAAAAGAACGAAAGACCCGTCCCCAGCCCACAACATCCAAAGGCTTCAAGGGTCGGATTTTTTCGGTTCCGGATCGCTTCTGACATCTGATGGCGTTAGCCAGCAGCCCTCTTTTCTGTCACCCTGCCCGATCAGCTTGACGCAATTCTGGCGTTTCTTGATGGTGAAGGACCCGCGGTGAGCACCAGAACCGGCTTTCGTCGGTAAATATTCGCTAAGCAACACCTCAACGGATAACGGAGAATCGAGCCTGGAAAACCGAATCCGAGGAGGACCGATGAGCGGTATCCGCCTTCTCCTGTCTTACTTCCGTGCCGCGACGCGCAATTGGCGGACCATCCCCGTTCTCGTTGCCGTGGTCCCGATACTGATGGCGGGCGCGTGTGGCGGGGCCCAAACCGACACCCTCTCGGAACTCGAAGCTCGGATCCGGGCGGCGACCGCGTCGGTGAACGACGCTCGACTGGCCAGCGCCGACGACGATCCGGGCAACTGGCTCTCGACCGGCCGGAACTACGCCGAGGACCGCTACAGCGCCCTGGACGACATCAACGTCGACAGCGTCGGGGGCCTGGGCCTGGTCTGGAGCCTCGAATTGGGCACGAGGCGAGGACTCGAGGCCACACCGCTCGTCGTCGACGGGGTGATCTTCACGACGGGGACCTGGAGCGTTGTGTACGCTATCGCCGCCCAGACCGGAGAGCTGATCTGGTCCTATGATCCGGAGGTCCCGGCCGTGTACGGCCCGCTCGCCTGCTGCGATGTGGTCAACCGCGGGGTCGCCCTGTATCGGGGGAAGGTCTACGTGGCGACCCTCGACGGTCGGCTCGTCGCGCTGGATGCCGCAACGGGAGCACCCGTCTGGGCAACGCTCACGATCGATCGTTCGAAAGCCTACACCGTCACGGGGGCGCCGCGTGTGGCGGACGGCAAGGTCATCATCGGCAACGGCGGCGCCGAATACGGGGTCCGCGGCTACGTCACGGCGTATGACGCCGAGACCGGGGTACAGGTATGGCGGACCTACACCGTGCCGGGCGATCCGTCCTTACCCTTCGAGTCCGACGCGATTGCCAGAGCCGCCGATACATGGACCGGCGAGTGGTGGATCGCCGGAGGAGGCGGCACCGCGTGGGATTCGATGGCCTACGATCCCGACCTGGATTTGTTCTATGTCGGCACCGGCAACGGCTCGCCGTGGAACCGCGCGCACCGGAGTCCGGGCGGAGGAGACAACCTCTATCTCTCTTCGATCATCGCGCTGCGGCCGTCCGACGGCGAGATGGTCTGGCACTTCCAGACGACTCCCGGCGACACCTGGGACTACACCGCCACCCAGCACATGATTCTCGCTGACCTGGAGATCGAAGGTGAACCGCGAAGCGTGATCATGCAGGCGCCGAAGAACGGTTTCTTCTACGTGCTGGATCGGGCGACGGGCGAGTTCATCTCCGCCGAGAGTTTCATCGGGCTCAACTGGGCCGAGCGCGTCGATCCGAAAACGGGTCGGCCCGTCGAAGCTACCGACAGCGACTACATGGACGGCGCGATGGAGATCACGCCCGGACCGCTCGGCGGCCATAATTTTCAGCCCATGGCCTATAACCCCCATACCGGGCTCGTCTACATCCCCACACATGAGTTTTCCAACACCTATGCCGACGATCCCGGGTGGGACTACCGGCCGGTGGGGCTCAACCTTGCCGCCCGCGTAGGTAACGCTGATCAGGAGCCGACGGGTCACCTCCTGGCCTGGGATCCGGCCCGCCAGTCCGAAGCCTGGCGCGTTCCGCAGGCTGGGCCCTGGAACGGCGGCATCCTGACGACGGCCGGCGGTCTGGTTTTTCAGGGGGCGGCGGACGGACGCTTCGTCGCCTATCAGGCCGAGACGGGCGAGCAACTCTGGGAGAGTTTCCTGGGCACCGGGATCATCGCTGCACCGATCACTTATGAGGTCGACGGCCGCCAGTACGTGACCGTGATGGCAGGTTGGGGCGGCGCCTATGGGCTTCGCAGCGCGCCTGCTGGTGAAGCAGCCCGGTACGAGCAGGACGGCAGGATCTACACGTTCGCCCTCGTAGGCGAAGCGGCGCTCCCGCGCTTCACGAGACTGCAGCGAGAGGTTTACGCTGCCGAGGTCGACGCCACCGTAGAGGAGATCCAAACCGGCGCCATTCTCTACCGGCGGCACTGCAACGTGTGCCACGATGGAGTCATCCAGTGGGGTCATCCCTGCCCTGGCGTTCTCCACGAAAGAGGTCCACGAAAACTACGAATCGATCGTCCTCGGTGGATCCGGACGCGGTATGCCTGCATTTCAGGGCCGGCTGTCCACCGACGATGTCCGGTGGATCCACGCCTGGATCGTTTCCGCAGCGCGGGAGTCGGACGATTGACGCGCGAATCTCTTGAACCCGCTTCCGGATTCAGGTCGGAGATCGGTCAAAAAACAGCATAGAATAGACCCTTTGGAGAGGAGACTAGGCGATGAATAGCTTACAGGTCTATGGCACGGCGCGTTGGTCCGTCGCCGCTCTGGTGTTGGTTCTTGCGACCGCAGGTTTTGTCTGGCAGGCGGAAGGCATGGGAAGCCCCCCGGCGGCGGTCGATGAAGTCTTCGAGACGGCCGACTACCGCATTCGTGTGGTGGGACTCGCCGAGGGACTCGCGAATCCCTGGAGTCTGGCGTTTCTTCCGAACGGCGACATGCTCGTCACCGAAAAGCCCGGGCGCCTCCGACTGATCCGCGACGGTGTTCTTATGCCGGATGCGGTGCCTGGCGTGCCCGAGGTCGACCCGAGGCGGCAGGGTGGCCTGATGGACGTGGTTCTGCACCCCCAGTTTGCCGAGAACAGCTGGGTCTACCTGACGTACTCGAAACCCGACGAGGGCGACAACGACAATGCGACTACCGCTCTTGCCCGCGGTAGCTTCGATGGATCTCGCTTCACCGACGTCGAAGACCTGTTCGTCGCCAATGCCTGGGCGGAGACCGGCGGGCACTATGGGTCGCGGCTCGCGTTCACCCCCGACGGCAAGCTCTTCATGAGCATCGGGGAGCGGCAACAGCGGGACCGGGCCCAGGACACCACCGACCATGCGGGAACCGTGTTGCGCCTGAACGATGACGGCAGTGTTCCCGACGACAACCCGTTCATCGGCCGGGCCGGCTTCTTACCGGAGATCTACTCCTACGGGCACCGAAGTCCCCAGGGCCTGACGGTCCATCCCGAGACCGGGGAGGTCTGGGAGAACGAGCACGGCCCGCGCGGGGGCGATGAGGCAAACCTGATCCTGCCGGGCCGGAACTACGGCTGGCCCATAGTCAGTTACGGCCGCGAGTATTCGGGCGAAATCATCACCAATCAGCCGTGGAAGGAAGGTCTGGAGCCGCCGAAGTACTACTGGGTGCCGTCCATCGCGATCTCGGGGATGACGTTCTACACCGGCGATCGCTTTCCGGAATGGAAAGGGAACCTGTTTGTGGGCGGGCTCAGACACTACGTCGTTCAGCGGGTGGCGCCCCTGAACCAGCGCGGTGGCTTCGAGCGGGAACCCCTGCTCACGGAATTACGGCTCAGGATTCGCGATGTCCGACAGGGACCGGACGGTTTGCTCTACGTCGTGGCCGACGGCGACCTCACCCGTCGAGGTGCCACGGGGGCCGTTCTGAGGATCGAGCCTGTTGATTGAGCGGAACGGAAGTTCCGATGGAACGGGTCCTGTCGGCGCGATCTGGCGCTATCCCGTCAAGTCCATGTCGGGAGAGGAGCTGAACGAGGCCGACGTCGTCGAGGGTGGCCTCCTCGGGGATCGTGTCTACGCGCTGGCCGACCCGTCCAATGGAAGGGTTGCCAGCGCCAAGCACCCGCGCAAATGGGGCCCGTTGCTCGAATTCCGCGCTTCCTTGACCGAGCCGCCTGTGCCTGATCGACCGATGCCGACTGCCCGGATCACCCTGCCCGACGGCCGAGTCGTTACCGGCGACCAGGACAACGTAGACACCGTCCTCTCCGGCGAATTGGGTCGTTCGGTGACCCTGACCGCGACGCGCCCGGAGTCCCCCAGCGTCGAGCGCATGGACCCCTTCGACCCTGAAGCGATCATGGACATCGGGCCGTTCATGATGAAGGGAAGATTCTCAGACTATGCCGCCCTCCACGTACTGACCACCGCCACCTTGGACCGCCTCCGGGAGCTCTACCCGCAGGGGCGCTTTGAACCCCGTCGGTTCCGTCCGAACATCGTCATAGAGTCTCCCCTCGACCGGCCGGACTTCGTGGAGAATGCCTGGGTCGGTCGAACGCTTGCGATCGGCGGCGAAGTTCGCCTTCGGATCACCGATCCGTGCCCACGATGCTCGATCCCTACTCTGGGTCAGGGCGACCTGCCGGGAGATCCCGGGATTCTGCGCACGGTGGCTGAGCACAACACGGTCCCTGTTCCCGTCCTGGACGGAGAGAACCTGCCAAGCGCGGGCGTCTATGCGTTCGTGATTCGTGGAGGAAGGGTCCACCGTGGTGACCGCGTTCGCCTCGAGTAGGCAAAGGCGACGCCTGAGCTTGTGAGAACTCAGAGAGGAGCTGGAACAGGATCATGGCAGATGCAGAGAAGAAGGGTATAGGGTGTGGGGCCTTCCTGATTCTCATCGGGCTGGCAATGTTCGCGGAACGCGTCGGATGGATACCCGAGGCGAACTGGCTGCTCCCGGCAGCGCTCATCGCGATGGGAGCGGGCGTGATCTATAACGCGGTTTCCGGCCGGGGAGAGTAAAGCGCCCGATGGCTCACGGATGATTATCGCTTCAACAGGTAGTGCAGTACCACGATCCCGCTGCCGTAGATCTTGTTGCCGGTAAGTTCTAGCTCGCACTGTTGGATCTCACCTGAAAACAGCGGGATGCCCGAGCCGAACAGGACAGGATTCAGCTTGATGATCAATTCGTCGATGAGACAGCTTCGAAACAGCATTGTTGCCAGCTCTGCGCCGCCACAGAGCCAGATGTCCTTGCCGTCTCCGTTTTTCAGGTCCCGGACGAGTTCCGTCGCCCCTTCCGAGACGAGCGTGACGTTCTCGTCGGGACTCTCCTCCATGGTGCGCGAGAAGACGAACTGGCGCATCGTCGGATAAGGGTTCGTCTTGCCTTCCCGCAGGCCGACTTCATACGTTTTTCGGCCCATCAGGACGACATCGAACCACTCGTAGGACGCGAAGAAATCGGCCACGAGTTCGTCGTCCCACACGAAACCATCGAAGGACCCGTCTCGGTGGGCGATGAACCCGTCCAGGGTCATCGCCACGTAGTATTTAAGCGTTCTCATAGTGGAATGCCAAAGCGGGGCGTTTACATCCCGTCCCAGTTCCAGATCGCGTAGCCGGTCGCGTTGTCCAGCTTGTGCCCGCACTCCTTCAGCGTCAGCAGGATGCTTCCGCGGTGGTGGCTCTCATGAGCGATGAAGTACGCCAGCGTCGTCGGTGTCCCCTTCTTGAATCCGCGGCGTTTGGGTTTTCCCGATATCAGATCCTCGAAGAAAGACTCCAAAGCTTTGGCGGAGGCATTCAGGGCACGTTTCAATTGACGTTTTGTGGGCGGTATCTTGGATGGGAATTGTTCAAGGCTGACGGAGAGGTCTTTCGCTCGCTTCTCGAGATGCCACACCCGGTTGTTGTGCATGTGGGCGAACTGCAGTGCAACATCACGGCCTCCGCGCTTCGAAAGCGTGCAGTTCATCCCGGCGTCACTGATCTTGTCGATCAGGAACAGGTTGATCCGGTTGTTGGTGCGCCAGGCTTCGAGGGTTTCCTGAAGCATGTCTTCTCCTCGTCCGGGTTGGAACGATCGCGAACGGCAAAAAGCCGGGAGCTGCGCTTTCCTACAGCTCCCGGCGTGGGTCCATCGGGCGTGCACCAGCCCCGTTTATTGCTTCACGTACTTCTTCAGGTCCTGCGGCCCGACTTCTGCGCCGTAGATATTACCCGCTCGATCGACGGCAACGCCTTCGGCTCCACTCGTGCCGGCCCGATCGGCGTCGGGTACGGGATCAGGGATGAAGGCTGTGACGAAGCCGTCCTTGGCGCTGGCGATCCGGATACCTCTCTTGTAGCCCGGGTTGCTGCGGGAGTTCGATTCCGAGTCCGCCACATAGATGGTATCGCCGGCGTCGATGAACACGCCGCTCGGTCGTCCGAATTGGTACCAGTGGGCGATGAAGTTGCCGTCCTGGTCGAAGATCTGGACGCGACGATTGTTGCGGTCGCCGACGAAGAGGCGGCCCTCGGAATCCATAGCCAGCGCGTGCGGATCCTGGAATTCGCCCGGTGCCGTTCCTGTCTGTCCCCACGCCTTGATGAAGGTCCCGTCGCTCGAAAACTTGACGATGCGGTTGTTTCCGCCCCGGCCGTGGCCGTCGGCCACGAAGATGTCGCCGCTTGGAGCGACCAGCACGTCGGAGGGCTGGTTGAATGTATCCGGACCGTCACCGGCGATCCCGGCCTTGCCCAGCCGCATCAGAACCTCGCCCTCCGCGCTGAACTTGATGACCTGATGGCCCTGATCACCTTCGCCGCGGGCGTCGGCAATCCAGACGTTATTGTCGGGATCCACAAAAATGCCGTGAGGCCACACGATCATTCCTGCGCCGAAACTCTTCAAAAGCTCTCCCGAGGAATCAAACAACAGGATCGAGTCGACGTTGTCCCTGCCGACACAGCTGTTCTGGCCGCATCGTTCTCCGACCCATATGTTGCCGCTGCCGTCCTGGGCGGGATAGACGGCGCTTGTCGATCCCCACTCTCTTCCTTCGGGCATCTGCGCCCAGCCTTCGACCGTGCGATGGATGTTCGGGGCGTGGTTCTGCGCGTGCGCCGCAGTCCCCAGTAACGCGATCACCGCCGTCGCGGCGACCACCTGCGTGAATCTCACTCGTTCAGAATGCGACATCGCAGTCCTCCCTTGATTTCGCCTGGTGTTTTGCTACTGCTTCACGTACTTCTTCAGATCCCGAGGACCGACTTCGGCACCGTAGATGTTGCCGGCCGCATCCACCGCGACTCCTTCCGACCCGCTTGTCGCGGAGTTGTCCGGGTTCGGCTCGGGATCCGGGATGAAGTTCGTCACCCAGCCGTCCTTGGCGCTTCCGATACGGATACCCCGCTTCCAGCCCGGGTTCCGGCGCGTGTTCGATTCCGAGTCGGCGGAATAGAGGATATCGTTGACGTCGATGAAGAGCCCACTGGGCCGGCCGAACTGTGTCCATGTCGTGATGTAGTTACCGTCCTGGTCGAAGATCTGGACCCGGCTGTTGTACCGGTCGCCGATGAACAGGCGTCCCTGAGAATCCATCGCCAGGGCGTGAGGGTCGTGGAACTCTTCGTCGCTCGATCCCGTCTTCCCCCACGACTTGATAAAGGCTCCAGTACTCGAGAACTTGGCGATGCGGTTGTCGTCGCCCCGCCCGAGATGGCCGATCGCGACGAAGATGTCGCCGTTGGGGGCGACCAGGACATCGGACGGCCCGTTGAAGCTATCGGGCCCGTCACCCCTGCCTCCGGGCGTGCCCAGGGTCATCAGGACCTCTCCATCCGGACTGAACTTGAACACCTGGTACCCCTTTTCTTCTGCCCTTCCGGTGTCTGTGACCCAGACGTTGTCCTCGTGGTCGACGAAGATCCCGTGCGGCTGTACGATCATTCCCGCGCCGAAACTCGCTAGAAGCCTTCCCGACGCGTCGAACAAGAGAACCGGATCGACATCTTCTCTGCCGCTGCAGTTGTTCTGACCTCATCTTTCGGCGACCCAGATCTTGCCGCTTCCGTCACGAGCCGGAAATACTGCGCTCATCGATCCCCAGGTCCGCTGGTCGGGTAGCTGAGCCCAGCCTTCGACCGCGCGATACGGATTGGGGGCATGGTTCTGGCCGGATGCCGCCAGTCCAGATAATGCGATTACGGCGGTGGCGGCAATCACCTGCGTGAGTCTCGATCGGCTGGGACGCGACATCGCAGTCCCTCCTTCGGAAGAAGAATTCGCGTGCGGCTGAGTGCCTGGTGACCTGTGACAGGCCACTAGTTATAAACCAGGGGGCGTGCGATTGCGAAAAAAAGCTTCCAAGGAGAACTTCACAAGAACCTGAGTCTAGTGGCCTGAGTCAGAAATAACGTCACTATCGCCGACGGGTGTTGTTCGTGCACGGGCGGAATCTGGAAAGCTATGTCGCTTCAGCGACCCTAAGGTTTTTGCTGTAGCGGGGGCAACACCCGTCGGCCTAAAGGATTCGGGCGGAACGGGGCCGTCTTCGTTGTCGTCGACTCCTACCAATGAAAGAGCATTGCGTCGTCGTCGACTCCTAGAATCCGACGCCGGTCCGCCGAACGCTGGTACCGATAGTACTGTTACAGGTCACTAGCTAGACAGCGGCGTCACCCGGCGGGCTGAAGCGGCCCCAGATCTCTATGCGGATCTCGCCGCGGTCGGTTCGGTGGGACTGGGTGAGTGACTGGACCCGACCTGCCAGCTCGACACCGGGATAACGTCTCTCACTTTCGGAGATCGTTTCTACAGATAACCATCCGAGTTTTCTTCGGTGAAGAATCCCAAAGTCGTCGGCCCACAACCCGATGACCTGAATCGAGGTCAGGTCGTTCGGGCCGGCCGCGACATGCCGGAATTCGATCTCGCGCGAGCGCCCGGAGATGAACAGGTCCACGGTTTCTCGGGTTCGGGATATCCCCGCGACTTTGACGGAGCTGAATAGTCGGTCGGCGGCTTGAGGTGGGTTCTGGCGAACACGGATCAGGTGGGGTGGGTCACCGGGAAGCCGAAAGTCCTGATTCTCCTGGACCTCCAGGCGACTCGCGACAACTGGAGCCGGCGCATAGCCCGTCAGCCAGCGTTGCAGACCTTCCAACACAACCGAACCCTCCCGCAGGAGAGCGTCCCCCTAACTAAGTATGACGTAAAAACCGGGCAGCGCCATGCGTTTCCTACTTTTTTCTAGGAATTTAGACGACATGCCGGATTGGCCGGCCCTAGGAGCCTGTCGGCAATAAGGTTATTGAAGGATGCAAGGCGGCGTATTGGATGAAGAGGCGGCGAAAAGAGTCACAGACAATCCAAATGGAGCGGAGACAGCCTGTATGTTGTCTGTAGAAGCTGCTTTCCAAGAACCCTGGACCTTGATTCATGCTGCCGACATCTGTATCACCCCGTCCCGCGCGATACAGTTTCAATAGATTGTGTGTCAGGCACACCAGCGTCCACTCTGCCTGCACGTTCTCCAGTCCGCGGAGACTGAACCGGCGGAAGTGCCGGCATTCCTTGATCTGTCCGAATACCGGTTCCACAATCGCCTTGCGCATCTTGTAAACCGCCCGGCCGGCCTCGCTTTGGAGTTTCTGTCTCATTTGCTGCAGAAGGTCACCTTCATCCGATACCTGGATGGGTGCGGCCGATGCGCCATGTTTATCCCTGCCTGTCGCCACGTGCAGGTCGATGCCTTCAACCCGCTTGTCGGCGACTTGCTCCGGGCTCCAATAGCCGGTATCGGCACTGCACGCCACCGGGGAGGCTCCCGTATTCTGCTTCACCTGTTCCAACATCGGTGCCAGTTGTTGTTTGTCGTTGCTCTGCTGCGTGATGTTGGCGGCCACGATGATCTGTGCTTCGCTATCCACGGCAATCTGTGCATTGTAGGCCTGTACGAAGCTGCCTTTGTGCGCCCCGTCGGGCATGATCCGGCTGTCCGGGTCCGTGAAGTTCCGTTGCGCCTTTGGTTCCGGCACCGCCTGCTCGGGATCGGGAACCTGCGGTGGGCGTCCCGGAGTCTTCCGACCTGTCTCAGCCTCCTTCTGGAGCCGTTCGGCGGTTCGGGCTTCCGCGGCCGCCTTCGTCTCCTCGGCCTTCTGCTGGGCTTCGGCTTCCAGTGCCGCCTTCGCCTCCCGGATCTTCTTCAGCCGACTTTCACGCCGGGCCAACTCGTCGGGTAACTTGTCGGCCTGTCCTCGCCGTTCCTTCTCATCCTCGGCCGCATCCGCCGCTTCGGCCTGCCGGAGCAACTCTTCCACTTCGGCCTTCAACTTCTCCTCGGATTCACACATCCGACCGTAACTCATCGCCTTGTGTTTGCTTGCGTTCCCCTGCACCTTGCTCCCGTCCACCGCCACATGCCCCAGTTTCACCAGCCCCGCCTTCTGGCACAATTGCAGCGCTTGCAGGAACAGTCCCGCCAGTGCTCCCAAATGCCGCTTCCGAAACTCGCTCACCGTGCTGTGATCCGGATGGGAATCCGCACTCAGGTACCGAAACGCCACATCCTCGTACGTCCGCTTCTCGATCTGCCGCGAGCTGACCACTCCGGTGCAATAGCCATAAATCAACAACCGCACCATCATCACTGGATGGTACGCCGCCTGCCCCCTCCCGTCCTTCTCCTCGTAGGACCGGTAGAATGCCGAAAGATCCAACGTGTCCACCAAATCCACCACGAATCGCGCCAGGTGATTCTCCGGTAGCCAGTCGTGTAACGACGGCGGCATCAACAAGCCCTGGTCCAGATCGTCGATCAGAAAGCATTTCATAATGCCTCTTTCTACCAATCTCTTCAGCCATCTCAGGTCCGGACTGCTCTTCCGATCCGTGAATCTATTCCCGACAGGCTCCTAGCTGCCGCTTCGATCGGACTTAGAGGGGGGCGAGCCCGGCTAGTGGCCCGTGACAGTGCTGTCGGCACCATCGGTCCGAAGGCTCGGTGTCATAACGCCCTCGCAATGAAACAGCATTGGCTCGGGCGTCACTCCTAGAATCCGACGCCGTTCCGCCGAACGCTGGTACCGATATCTCCGTTACAGGCCACTAGTTGTTCAGGCCCAGTCGAGAGACGAGTTTGCCGAAGCGTCCGTCTTGACGCAGCTCTTCGGGCCACGGCAGCAGCTTCACGCGGGACAGGTCGCTAACCTGATCGTCGTAGGCCCGATCAAGCGCTTCGAACGCCTGGTCCAATTCTCCGATTCCCGCCTGGGCCAGCGCAAACTCCAGCGGCGATACGTAGTGCTCTTTCGACAGATCTTCCAGCCGGCGGATGGCTTCGCGGGCCATCTCGTCGTTCCCGGCGAACCCGTGGGCCAGTGCGAGATAACCGAGGGCGAGACGCCCGTCTGAAAGCTCTACGGCTCGCTGGAATTCCGGGACAGCTTCGGCGTAGCGCCCGCTCTCGATGAACACGAACCCCAGGCGCCAGTATGCGAGTGAAAACTTCGGATCGAGTTCGATCGTCTTGCGCAGCTGCACGGTGGCATCGTCCGGGAAACCGGCCAGCAGGAGGCTGTAGCCCAGATGATCGTTGATGATGAGGGATAACGGGTCAAGTTCCTGTGCGCGCCGCATCTCTTCGAGCGCCTCGTCAAAACGTTCCATGACGAGCAGGTACCAGGCGTACCACTGATGGCCGGTGGGATAACCTGGCTTCAAGTCGATCGCACGCTTGAATTCCCGTTCTGTCTCCGCCCAGTGGCGGTCGAAAAACAATCCCGCGAATCCCAGGGACGCATGAGCTTCGGCCAGAGTCGGATCCAGCTCCAGAGCCCGCCGGGCGGCGGCTTGCGCCTTCGGGTAGGAATCCTTCGGCGGCGTATAGTTGTAGTAGCCCAGTGCCATGAAAGCGTCCGCCATGCCCGAGTACGCCAGTCCGTAGTTGGGGTCCTGGTCGATCGCCTCTTGAAAATGCCGGATGGCCTGCCTGCTCCCACCCTCCGATCTCTTATTCCAGCAGTAGCGTCCCTTCAGGTAAGACTGGTAGGCGCCGGTGTCCTCAGTCGGCCGTTTGGTCAGGCTTTTCTTCTCCTCCGGACTCAGTTGGATCTTGAGCTTCTCGGATATCGCCTGGGCAATTTCTTCCTGGACCTCGAATATGTCGTAGACAGTTTTGCGGTACTGGCCGCCCCATATCTGGGAATCGCGGACAACGTTGATCAACTCGACCCGAACGACAAGGGTCCCCTCGCGTTCGAAGACCCGGCCGGTCAGCACGGCAGTGACATCGAGGGAGCGTCCGATTGTTTGTGGATCTTCCTCGCTTTCCTTGTACCGGAACACGGTACTTCGAGGCACGACACGGAGGTGGGTCAGTTGGGACAGGTTGCTGATGATGTTTTCGGTGATTCCGTCGCTCAGGTATTCCGAATCCGGATCGGAGCCTGCGATCTCGAAGGGCAGAACCGCAAGGGCCTCGATCGCGCCGCTTTTCCGGGCGCCGCTCTCCGGCTCTGCGGAGGGCGCTGCAAGACCGGAGGGACTTGCCACGGCCGCTCTGGCCGCGGAGCTTCCCCGAGGCCCGGTCTCCCGCCGCATCCGTCTCAGGTCCGCCAGCATGTCGGCTGCATTCTGGTATCGAAGCATCCGGTCTTTATCGAGAGCCTTCAAGATGATTTCGTCGAGCTTGGACGGAAGCTTCGAGTTCAGCGCCTTGGCGGACGGCGGTTGTCGGTTGACGATCGAGTCGTAGAGGGCCGCGACGTTGTCGCCCCGAAACGCGCGAACGCCGGTTGCCATCTCATAGATCACCGCCCCGAGCGAAAACAGGTCGCTCCGCGTATCCACTTCTTCGCCCAGAGCTTGTTCCGGAGACATGTAGGCCAGGGTGCCCACCGCCGTGCCCGGTCGCGTGAGGGTTTCGTCGTTCAAGGTTGGCGTGCGGTAGGGACGGTCGCCTACCTGTGCCTGACGCGCCAGCTTGACGAGACCGAAATCCAGCACCTTCGCCTGACCACGCTCGGTGACGAATATGTTGGCCGGTTTGATGTCACGATGGACGACGCCCAGGGAGTGCGCCGCGTCGAGGGCATCGGCAAGTTGAATAGAAAGGTCGATGACGTCGTCCAGCTTCAGGGCTCCGCGACCGATTCGATACTTGAGTGTCTCGCCGCGCATCAGTTCCATCACGATGAAGGGGCTGCCCTCGTAGCTTCCCAGGTCGTAGATGGCACAGATGTTCGGGTGTTCGAGCGATGCCGCGGCCCGGGCTTCCTTTATGAAACGCCCGACGGCCTCCTTGTCCCCGGGGTTCGGCAGAAACTTCAGGGCGACATGGCGGCCGAGCATCGTATCCTCGGCTTCATAGACCACCCCCATACCGCCACCGCCCAACTTTTCGAGCACCCGGTAGTGTGAAACCATCTTGTCGATCATGGTCCGCCTGGGTCCGCTCCGTAGTCGTCTCAAAAATAGGGTTCGGGGGGTCTGGGAGACAAATTCTATAAGAGATCCAAAGTGCGGTCAAACTGGTCTAGTGGCCTGTAACAGAGAGAGTGATAGTGGCGTTGCGAGCGCAACGGTACCGGATACTAGGAGCGCCGCGCGAGTTAATGCTGCTTCATTGCGAGAAGGCGCGACGACGAAGACGGTGCTGTTCCGCCGCAACCCGAAGGGACGATGGGCCTTGCCAGCCAGGCAGAGGAGCTGGGAAGGAGCGAGTTTTTCCGTGTCTGAACAGTCGGGAGAGCACCCGCAAGGCCCATCGGCGACGCTGTCACTATCTCTGTAACAGGCGACTAGCAGCCTGTCGGACTTGGCAATGACAGTGGAGCATCGACGATCCGATAATTGAACATTGCCGAGGTCATTCGCAAGAAAAGCGTCGAAAGTGATTGTGATTTTGGGATCCACGGGCTTGTGCAGCGGTCCAGCCAGGCGGCTTTCCGGCCAGGATCGGACGTTGGAGCGTGGATCGGCTGTGGGAGGGGACTGCTGAGTGAGATTGAAGAGCCGTTTCAGATTCCAGGCCATGCTGACCAGCGTCCATTCTCCGGATGCCCCGTCGAGTCCCCGGAGGTGAAACTGCCGAAATCCCAACACGGACTTGACGATTCCAAATACCGGTTCGACGGTAGACTTGCGTTTGGCATAAATGGCCCGGCCATCGACGCTCGACAACCGATGCGCCATCGCGTCGACCGGACCCGCATCGGGCGCCCCAGGCGGGGGCTCGGTCCAACGTTGTTCCACCGTCAGATGATGGCGGTCGCGTCCCATCGCTATGTACGGCGTCACGCCCGCCGCTTGCAACCGTCGCCCAGGACATCTTTCTTTTCGACGGAACTGTGCGTGACAACCTGACCATGTGGGACAGCACGGTTCCGGAACGAAACCTGATCCGAGCCTGCGAAGATGCCGCCATCCACGAGACGATCCTGGAACTGCCGGGCGGCTACGACAGCGTGCTTCTCGAAGGCGGCGGCAACCTGAGTGGCGGCCAGCGGCAGCGTCTGGAGATCGCCCGGGCACTGGTCAACAACCCGTCGATCCTGATTCTGGACGAGGCGACCAGCGCGCTCGATGCCGAGACCGAGAATATCGTGATCGAGCGGCTCCGGATGCGCGGTTGTTCCTGCATCGTGGTCTCCCACCGGCTCAGTACCATTCGCGATTGTGACGAGATCATCGTTCTGGAGAAGGGGAAGGTCGTCGAACGCGGGACCCACGACGAACTGTGGAAGCTCGAAGGTCAGTACGCGCGGCTGATCCGGACCGCCAACGACTGAAATGTTTGAGGATCGAAGTATCAGCTCGGCGGGAAGCCGAACGCATACCGTTCGGGGCCACCACCCGTTCGTTCTCGACGAACCCCGGGCGATGTGGGTCGTACGTACCGGTTCGGCGGCAGTGTTTGCGGCGCGCATCGAAGACGGCGCGCCGGTTGGGGAACGCCGCTTCGTCGGACGAGTAGGGAGCGGCGGCTCCCTGCTGGGATTGGGTACTGCAGATTCTTCGATCCAGTTGATCGCTCTGGCGATCGAGGACCTCACGCTGGTCGAACATCCGCTGAACGGTCTTCCCGCGGACTATCTCATCGACGGGGCCCCTCTTTCGGAGCGTTTGGAAGATTGGGTCAGCCGCTCGTCGGCTTTCGTCGGTGCCGAATCGGGTTCGGCAGAAATCGAAAGAATCACCGAGTCCGGCGAGATCTGTCTCGATGAGGGGCAGCGGACCCGTCCCGCCAGGGACACTGTTTTCTGGCTCAGCCCGAAAACAGGAAGGGCCGGCCTGCTCGGCGCCGAGTACATGGGGATTCGTCCCGGCGCCCGGGTGCCACTCGGTTCAGGTGCGTGGATCGAGGCTTCGGAGGCTGTAACGCTGACGGCCGCCAGGGCCGCCGAACTCGAGGTCCAGCAGATGCTCGACGGCCTCGACGAGTTCCATGCCCTTGTGGCAGCACACCTGGAGTCTCTGGACGCCTCCGAGCGAGAGGCGGAAGTGCGACGGTTGGAGCAACGCGGCGTTCTGCAGGCGCAGCTGCGCGAATCGGCGCTGGACGAGATGGCGTCCGTTCTGAACCCGCGGACCCTGCTGCCTCATCGCGACACCGACCTGTTGACCGCAGTCACGGCAGTGGGCGACGCTCTGGGCATAGAGATTCACCCCCCGGCGACATCGGAGAACCTGAAACGGGTGAAAGATCCAGTGGACGCGATCGCGCGAGCCTCGCGTGTGAGACACCGTCGCGTCCTGTTGCGCGGCCGGTGGTGGGAAAACGACTGCGGGCCGCTCGTCGGCTACCTCGCCGATGGGCATCGGCCGGTCGCTCTGCTGCGCACAAGGTATTCGCAATACGAGATCGTCGACCCGGAGACCAGAAAGCGGAAGCTCATCGACGACCGGGTGGCGGGTTTGCTCGACCCCGAAGCGGTGATGATCTACCGCCCGCTGCCGGACCGGGCACTGCGGGCATGGCACTTGATCGGTTTTTCGATGCGGGGCCGGAGTGGTGATGTTGCTTTTGTTCTGGGGCTGTCTGTTGTGGTCTCGATGATCGGCATGTTGACGCCGATGGCGACGGCTCTGGTACTGGACACGGCGGTTCCGGACTCCGACCGGCGACTGTTGCTGGAGCTTGGACTCGGGCTGATTGCCGCGAGCGTCGGCGTCGGGCTGTTGGCGCTGGCCCAGGGGGTGGTCGCGATCCGGATGTCGATCGCCACCGATGCGGTCACCCAGTCCGCGATGTGGGACCGCCTGTTGGCGCTGCGGCCTTCCTTCTACAAACGCTTTTCCAGCGGCGACCTGCTGTCACGAGCTTCAGCCGTCGGCGAGATCACGCGGGAACTCAACGGGACCACTTTGAAGACGATGCTTGCGAGTCTGATGGCGGTCTTGAACCTCGGCTTGTTGCTCTATTACAGCGCCAGTCTGGCTTGGATCGCGGTGGGGATGGCGTTGGTGACGGCCACGGTGACGGTCGTGGGCGGTTACTTCATTCGTCGCTACAACCTGACGCTTCTGGAATTGAAAGGGGTGTTCTTTGGACTGGTGACGCAGATGATTCGGTCGGTAAGCAAGATTCGGGTCGCCGGGGCCGAGGAGCGGGCTTTTGCACTCTGGGTGCGGAAGTATTCCCAGCAGCTGGCTCTGATCCGGAAGTCGCAGAGTGCGGAAGACTATGTCATCGTCGTCAACCAGTTGGTGCCGACCATCAGCACGATGCTCCTGTTCTGGTTCGGTGTCGAGTTGCTGACCGGGGCGGGTGGGGAAGGCCGGATGAGCGTCGGCATCTTCCTGGCCTTCAACACGGCCCTCGGGGTTTTCGTCGGTGGTACAACAGCCCTGGGAAACTCATTCGTTCAGATCCTCGACACGCTCGCCAAGAGCAAGAGGATCACACCGATCCTCGAAGCCGAGCCGGAGGCCGACGAGTCGAAGGCCGATCCCGGACGCCTGGCCGGGGCGATCGCCCTGACCCACATCCACTTCCGGTATTCTCCCGATGGTCCGATGATCCTGGACGACGTCAGCTTCACCGCGGAGCCGGGCGAGTTTGTTGCCATCGTGGGGCCGTCCGGGAGCGGGAAGTCCACGCTGTTCCGGCTGCTGCTGGGGTTTGAATCGCCCGAGTCGGGCGTGATCACCTATGACGGTCAGGATCTGGTCGGCCTGGACGTAACCGCGGTGCGGCGTCAGCTCGGCACTGTTCTGCAGTCGGGCGTGCTCAACGCCGGTTCCATATTCGAAAACATCGGCGCCGGCGCGCTGATCACGCTCGACGAGGCCTGGGAGGCCGCCGAAGATTCCGGGCTGGCCGATGACGTCCGCGCCATGCCGATGGGAATGCACACGATGGTCAGCGATGGCGGCGGGAACTTCTCCGGCGGTCAGCGTCAACGTTTGTTGATTGCTCGTTCAATCGTCACGCGCCCCAGCATCCTGCTGATGGATGAGGCGACCAGCGCGCTGGACAACCGGACCCAGGCGATCGTCAGCGAGAGTCTCGAACGGCGCAGGGTCACGCGGCTGGTCATCGCGCACCGGCTGAGCACGATTCAGAATGCCAACCGAATCTATGTACTGGATCGCGGAAGAGTCGTCCAGACGGGGAGGTTCGCGGAGTTGTCGAAAACGGAAGGTGTTTTTTCCTCGTTGATGGCCAGGCAGCAGACGTAGGTAGAGTGCGGATAGGCCCGTATGTCTCTGTTTTAAACTAGCAGTATTTCAACACCTTAGAATAGGGACATACGGGCCTGCCCCTTTTTCTGGAAGAGTCATTGCTACCAACCAGGGAATACGGTTCCGGGTCCTCCCGGCTCGGGCTTGAACTGGTCAAATACGTTATCCCCACCAGATACGCCGCCGGCGACGGCTTCCAATTCTTCGTCGGAGAGTTCAGCTTCCAAGACGCCCTTCTGGATCATGTCCCGCTTGAGGCTTGCGCGAACTTCGAAGATCTCCTCGGCAGTGAAATCAAATCCTCGAGCCACTCCGACTCCGGACACAGCGCTAGCCGCAGCCAGACCTTCTTTCCCGTCGACTGCGATGCGGATTTCCTCCTGCATCGCAGCGTCTGCCCAGGCGGTCTCGAGGAACTTCAACGTCTTTTCGATACTCATGCCACACTCCTTAAATCGCGAGCGGTGATGCGCTCGAACTCGTTCCAGAATCATTCGGTGTCGGAGGGGAGTCAACATATTTCCCGAAGGTCGGCCGTCGCCATCTCTTCCAGGGTCAGGCGAAACAGCGCCGAGACCAGAATGCCCTCCCTCCTGCCGTCGCCGTCGTCGGACACCGTGACCCGTTCCAGATTTCGAGCGGCCTGGACCAGGAGCGATTGCAACACACGGAAAGCGCCGTCACTCAGACCGGGTTTGCCGCGGTAGTAGTCCAGGCGGCCGCTGGGCCGGTAAGCCGGGTGGTCCTCGAGTCCCATGAAACGAAGGAACCAGTCGGCGCGGTAGTGTCCGAGCGCGCGGACGATGCCGACGTAGTCGGCCACGACTTCATCCACGACGTTGTTGCCGATCGAGTCGAAAACGCGCTTCGTGAAATAGTGTGTGCACTCGTGGTGGAGACGGATCTTCTCGGACAACCGAAGCCATTCGGCATCGGCCAGGCCGAGGTCGGACGCCGCCACCGCGCTGTATGGTCCCTCGCTCAGGAGGATGAAGCGATCCTGGTAGAGTTCCTTCTTATCCTGCACGTTTTTGAATTCGTGTTCCCATGCCGCGCCTGGATTTCGCTCTTCCCAGCTCCGCCGGTAGAGATGCAGCCGGTCCCAGTTGTTGTAACCAGTGACGGTCATCGCACCGACGGACCCCGGAATCGGATCCGGCTCGTTCCGTCTCGTCGTGGCCCTCAAGATGTTCTCGAAATCATCTCGATCGGCGATCGCGATCACCGGGATCCGTCCCGCGGCGGTCGGGTGCAGAAAAAGCCGGATCCGATCGGGCCGGTTCAACGGCAAACCTGTCGCGAGCGGGCAGGAGCTCAGCGACTGGCCGCGCCGGACGACCGCGCGGTAGGCGGGCTCTTCGCTGATCCCCTCCCGGATCGGAAAGCCGAGCTGGACGATCGGTTCCCGAAGCGCCACGGCAGCGCCTTCCTCCTGGGCCCTCGTGGTGTAGCGCTCCCACCGTTCGACGAAGGGCTCGTCTTCCATCGGGAACTCCATCGGGCTTGGGGGCTCCTGGATAGTCCTGTCGCCGTACCCGAGCAGCTCGTCGACCTCGGAAGGCGTGGCCCCGAAATCAGTAAGAATGTCTCGTCTGGGCAACGGCTATAGCGGTGCGGCTTCGAGGATGAACACCCCGAGCCTTGTCGGAACAGTTCTGGCCAGAGTCCTACGGGTGTTGGCAAGCGGCCTACTAGTAGCCTGTAACAGAGATAGTGACAGCGTCGACGATGGGCCTTGCGGGTCCTCTCCCGATTCGTCGCAGATGGAAAACATCGCTGTTTCCTAGCTCCTCTGCGTGGCTGCCAAGGCCCATCGTCCCTTCGGGTTGCGGCGGAACAGCACCGTCTTCGTCGTCGCGCCTTCTCGCAATGAAGCTGCATTACCTCGGGCCGCGCTCCTAGAATCCGGTACCGTTGCGCTCGCAACGCCACTATCACTCTCTCTTTTACAGGTCACTAGACGGACTCATTCCACGAAGGCACGGTTTATGTAATCCAATTCCGGGTAGTTCTCCAGCAGGTAGGCGCTGCCGCCTTCCTCGACCGGTCCCTGATTGCCGGCCCGCATACCGCCGCCGGCTTCCTCCCCGTAGCCGCCATAGAGCCGGTTGACGATATCCATGCCTTCGACGACTCGTCCGAACGGCGCGAAACCCTGCTCATCCAGACGGGAATTGTCGGCCAGGCTGATGTAAACCTGGGTCAACCGGGTGTCCGGTCCTGTCATGGCGTAGGCGATGGCTCCTCTCGTATTGCTCTCGACGACCGGGTCGTCGGGTATTTCTTGACCTTTCCACACCCGCGTCACTTCTGGATCGCCCGACAGCCCCCATTGCGCGATAAAGCCCGGGATCACGCGGCTGAATCGCTGGCCGTCGTAAAATCCGTGACGGACCAGATTGTAGAAACGGTCCGCACCGATAGGGGCCCACACTCGATGGACCTCGATGATGAAGGTTCCCTGGCTGCTCTCAAACCGGGCCTGGAACGATTCGGGCGCCTCCTCCTTCCAGGCAGGGTGCGCCGGGTCGAGTAAGACTTCTCCGGCCTCGTCCGGTGTCTCGACGGGCGGGTCCGGTTCGTTCGTGACGCCGCACGCTCCCAGGGCTATCGTCGCAGACAGCACGGGCACCGAACGAAGAAATATCAAATGACAACCTCGAACCCCTCGAATTGCGGCGGTCCCAGGTAGGTTCCTTCCGGAGCCCGGCCCCGGGCGTGGGCCTTCTGAAAGGCCTCCGATTCCGTCCAGGCGACAAAGGCCTCTTTCGATTCCCAGACCGAGTGCGACGAGTACAGCGTGAAGCTTTCCTCGCTTTCCCCCTTGAGCAGATGAAAATCCTTGAACCCGGCCACTTCGTCCAGGAAAGACTGACGCCCGCGCCAGATGTTTTCAAAATCCTCTTCGTGTCCCGGTGCAATCCGGAACCGGTTCATTGCGATATACATGGTTAGGACTCCAATCAGAGAGTTAAAAGTAGTGTAGGTGCGCTCTATGAGCGCACGTGTTCCGGTTCGAAGAATGTGCGGTCTGACAAACCCATCAACTGCGTGACGCTCTCCAGGAACGTAGCCAGCCTCCCCTCAGCGCGAACCTGGGAAATGTGACGAACTGCTCGATGAAGAGGCGGCGGATGAAATCGCCGGCGCCCGCGAAAGGCTTCGGGGGGACTGCTTCCTTCCTGTGCCCGTATCCCTGAAGCCCGAGGCCGGCAAGCATCATGATGACACCGACTATCCCGTGAGCCGCGTCAATCATCACGATCGCATAAAGAACCGAAAGCGCCCCGACCGCGAACGCGGGAACCATGACGATGTGGATCAGGAGGTTCGTGGGGTTCGCGTGTTGTCTGGCGTATTCGTCCACGTTTTTTCCTGCCGCGAAGTGCAGAACAGGTTTACAGAACCCGTGCGCTTTTGCAACACGCTGCAGGCGAACTCGTCGTCAACGCTGTCGCGGATGCGGATCCCAGTGAGATTCCTCGGTCGGAATGTATGTGATCGGAGGCGTGTGTTTCTTGAAGGCCTTCCGAGTCGCCGTATCCAGCTTTCGGAACACCTGTGGGGTCATGGCAAACCCTTTGGACTGGAGCACCGCGGTCGTATTGACGACTTCGCTATTATCCGATAAGTGTCACCACTTCGAAAGGCGCAACGTTGCATATGCTGCGAGTGTCACCAGGTGAAAACCCACCAGGCCCCGAATGTTCGCGAGATCCTCAGCGGTAGTCACGAACTGAGTCGGGAAGCCCAGGTACAGAACCAGTTGAGAAGTGGAGGCAAGGAAGAAACAAGCCACTCCCCAGTGGGTACGCTGCCAGGCTCCAACGACAACCATCGCGTCCAGCGTCAGGCAGACGACGTCGAGGATCAGGAAGCCGACGGGTGCTTGCGAAGGGGGGATGCTCCCGAAGCCGAGCAGGTTGCCGAGGTGGACCAGGCCACCGAAGAGGTACGCCACCGCGATCAGTCTTAGAAAATAGCCGATGAATACGCCTGAGCCCGGATCAAATACCCACATCTGTCATGTCCTCAGCCGTCGGCCCCGGCCGGGCTCTAGCTAGCTAGTCGAAGATCGACTTCGCGATCTTCGCGTGGATGCCTTTCGTCCCATCCACGAGCTGCGTGACGGCCAGGTCCATGGCCAGAGAACACAGGATGTAGGCCCTCCCTCGTTCCAGTCCCTTTTCGGTAACCAGGAAGTCGATCATCTCGCGTGTGGCCATTTCGGCCGCCCTGTCCAGGTCGGGATGCAGCCCCATCGTGATGTAGTGCGTGGGGGTCTCAGCGCGGGGCCGCGTGAGCGTACGGTCCTTGTGCAGGATGATTCGGACCGTCCCGCGCAGGGAGGTCTCGAGTGCAGTCAGTGCGACCTCGCCGTCGCCTTGTAGCGCGTGACCGTCGCCGAACGAAAGCAGGGCTCCCGGTACGTGGACAGGCAGGTACAGTGTCGATCCCGCGACGAGATCCTTGTTGTCGATGTTTCCGACATGGTGTCCCGGCGGGTTGGTGTTGATCCGGCCGAGAAGCGGGTGCGGGCCGACGCCGATCGAACCGAAAAAGGGTGCGAGCTTCAGCGTGATGCCCGGAGCGAACGCCGCCGTCCCGGTTTCGGGATCGAACCGCGTGAACTTCAAACGCATGTACGGGAATTCATCCGGGAGCGTTCCGAACCCCGGCAGAAAGTAACTCACGCCGAAGGGATGGAGGAACTCGAAAGCCAGGATCTGCACCTCGACCACATCTCCCGGCTCGGCGCCTTCGACATAGATCGGACCCGTCATCGGGTGCGCGCCCGGGCCGCGATCCTGGACCGCCTCCTCGACCACTTTCAAGGCCTCCGGGATCTCATCCTCGGGCGCGCCGGAGAGTCGAAGTCGTTCCAGTCCCCTGGCAAGGAGGGTCTCCACGCGAACGGTGTCGCCGGACGCGATCGTCAGAACCGGCTCCAGTCCGCCGTCGTAGTAGCCCCAGTGAACCCGTTCCGGAGTCACACCCAGATCGTGGGTTCGTTGAAAAGCCGCCGCTGACGCGCTGGTCAGAGCAAGAGATGCTGTCAGTAGCACGAGCCGGGAGATGTATTTCATTTCAATGTCCAGTTGTTTTGATGGAGAAACTAAGTCTTAAAAAGGAGGTGTAGGTGCGCTCTATGAGCGCACATCCCTCATTGCTGAAGATTGTGCGGTCATAGACCGCACCTACACACTGAAGACTGTGCGGTCATAGATCGCACCTACATATTTTTTCAGTTCGAGTCCGTTTCCTCTTCCTTGCGCTGGACCAGGTCGCTGCGTGTCAGGCGAATCTTGTCGAAACTCTCGGCAGAGATGACGTAGTACCAATCGGCGAATCGGGCGTTGAGATCGTCCGATCGTGCCTGCCCGTCTTCGACCTTCTTCTGCCACTCGTCGTGAGCGTCCCGCCGCTCTTTGTTCCGCCGGTCGGCATCGGTCCAATCGTCCTCCGCCTTTTCCGCGAAGCCGGTGTTCGAAGGTTCCGCCGGCTCGGGAAACAGGCGGGGGTCGAAAGTCGTGGTGATGAAGAGATACCGATTCTCACCCGGGCCTTGAGGATCGTCAACGTCCGTGGAGCTACCCGCGCTTACGTCGTCTCCCGTTCCGTAGAGAACCTCTCCGAAGCGAAGCGTATAGGTCACTCCCTCGCTGTCGCGCGCTTCGAGCTCGCCTTCATTCGACAGCAGTTGTCCCGTGTTGGCAAAATAGTATCCCGCACCCCGCAGGGAGAGCAGATCCGATTGGGAAATGGTGATGCCTCCACTCGATCGCATCAGACTCTGGGAGAGTCCCTCCGGTTTTGGTCGCACTCCCACGATCGACAACCCGTCGAGTTCTCCCAACAGATCGTTCATTTTGTTGGCTGCCACTTCCTGGTTTGCAGCCATTCGGTCGGCCCGCCAGGTGTCTTCGACTTTTTCCAGCGTCAGGGTGTCTCGCTGATTGACCGATCCGGTGCGCTCATTGATCGAGTAGTCTTTCAGCAGCAGCCTGTCGAGTTTGTCCCTGTCGACTTGAAGCAGGTCGCGCTCGATCCAATCCTGGAACTGAGTCGAGATATCCATATCCATCCGGGAAACATAGACACGCGTCTGTTCAGGGAGCCGGACGAACCGGAGACCGGGTCGGCCATCGGGTTCGTTGCCGACGATCAGGTCGGCGAGAACCTGGTCGTTCTCGTCTCTGACCGTCACGCGCTTGCCGCGACCGGAAAGCGTGCTGACCGATTCGTCCAGCGGATCCACCACACCCAGCGCTTCATGGTCGGCGATGATGTTTGAACGATAGTCGTCCTTCTTGATGTCGATCAGGCCTGCGGCTGTCTGGGCGAGACGGTCCTTTCCGTCGGCGGGATACTCGTGGTGCGACGGGATGGTCCACGTCCCGTCGTTGAAGGTCACCTTGAATGGCCGTGCGGTACCCGTTGCCTCGTCGAAATCGATGACTTCCAGGGTCGTGGCGGCGTTTGGGTCTGTAAAGTCGGGGAAGAATGGCTCATCCCGATCCAGAAAGTCCTCCGGTGTGACATTGCCTGGCGCGGTCAGGAAAGCGACCAGGACCAGAAAGACGGCGATCCCACCGTACGCCATGGTTTTTCGTTCTTCGGTCATGCCCGCAATCTCCTGGCCGCTTCCGCACCCTCCCGTTCGCGCTGCCTGCGTCGCATGAAAATCACGACGCCCAGCGCGAACACCGGTAGCGGCGGAAGCAGCACCGCGAGTGTCTTGATGTTGTTCTGGATGCGTCGAAGCTGCGTTTCCATATTTTCCTTGCTGCCGGCGATCTTTGCTTCCTTCTCGGCTTCGATGTTGGTGCGAAGGACTTCCAGCCTGCGGTTTTCCACTTCCTGGAGGTTGCGGGCCATGATCTGTTTCGTCTGCGCGTCCAGATCCGGCCGCCGCTGCACCTCACCGACGCGTTCGTTCAGGCGCTGCTGGGCTTCATTCAGCGCGGTCTGCGCGTCCGCCTCGGCCTGTTGCTCTTCCTCGAGCCGGGTTTCGATGTGGTTCCGTGTCTGCTCCTCGACGCGCTGGAGCGTGCGGTGGCGCATCCGTTTGTTTCTCAGGGCGACGAACGATTCGTCTCCCACCAGCACGTCGATGCAATTGAGGAAGAATGTGACGTTGTCGAAGCTGAAGTCCTCCGGAGCCTGTTCCCGAATCATGAAGAACTGCTCGGAGATGAAGTCCAGATCCGCGATGACGATAGCGTTGATACTCTTGCCGGCCGGTTCGGCAGGTTCCTGCGGGGAATCGGCGTTCGTTTCACCTGGCTCGTCGGCGCTCCCTTCTGCGGGTTCATTCGTAGTGCGGACGTGCGCCGCCAGCACGAAGTCGTTTTCGTCCGGGCGGTGGGGCAGATTCGGGTTGATCTGCACCCCGAAGAAGCTTCGCTGGACCATCTGGAAGTAAGCCAGCTGCCCGGACGCGAAACCGGACCGCACGAGAGGCTGGAATTCGATACTGGAATCCACCGATTCGCTGAGGTGGCCGGGATAGAGGAGGACGAGTTCCTGCAGACCGGCGCTACTCGGGTTGTCGACGTTGAAGACGGACTCGTTCTCGTTGCCCTCCCCGAGGAAAACCACCTCCGGCGCCAGGTGGGCGAGGTCAGGGTGCGGGTTGTAGGAGTCCCACACGATCAGGTTCGAGTTCCAGGCCACCCCGATTGATGCCATGAATTCGGAAACGTTCCCCTTTTCCTTCGGCGGGGGCTGGTTTCCCATGAACGGATTGGTGTTGCCGCCGCGCTCGGAAGGAGACAGCCCCACGTTGACTACGGGCAGGGGGTCGACCAGAAGGAGTGTCGGTTTCCCGGTCTCGATGTAGGCGTGGACGACGTCCATCTCCTCCTGGGACATCGAAGACGGCAACACCACCAGGAGCCCGTCAACCTCTTCGGTGATCGGACCGTCCGGCGTTATCGGCACCACCTCGTATTGCTTCTTCAACTCTCGTAGCACACCCCATTCCGGGGTGCTGCGCATGGTCTGGAAGTCCATTCCACCGAACAGGTTGATCTGGGTGTTGACGACACCGATCCGTTTCCGATCCGCTTGCGCCACTACGCGTATGCTTCTCGTGATCTCGTACTCGGCCGGCAGCCCCCGATCCATGAAGGGAATCACCTGTTCCTGGGCTCCGGATGTAAAGGCCACGCCCAGAAAGACATCCGAGACACTCGTTCGCGCGCTCACGAGGTTGGGAACCTGTCGAGGGTTGATGCCGAACTTCTCCCTGGCGTCGCGGGCTGCTTCCGTGAAGGGTTCGGTTTCCTCGATGATCACTTCCACTCTCGGGCCGGCCATGGAGTCGATCTCCCGCAGGAGCCCGAGAAGGTTTTCGCGAGTCTGCACGTACTGTTCCGGTACTTCGGGGCTGATGAAAGCCTGGACGAACACCGGTCGATTCTCGGGGATCTCCCCGATCAACCGCCGGGTTTCAGGGCTGAGCGAATGAAGGCGTTCGGCCGTGACGTCCAGGCGCAGGCTCGCCCTGCCCATGATGGTGTTGGCCGAGATGACGATCAGGACCAGCGCCACCGCGCGGAGAGAGTGGTGCGCCCACATCGGATAGCCTGCCGACTGTCGAGGCCAGTGACGGCTGTCGATCATCAGCACGTTGAGGTACAGCATCAGGCCACCCAGGGAGAGGAAGTAGAGCACCCCGGACAGGCTCACCACCCCCCTGGCAAAGTCGGGAAAATGGTTCCAGACACCCAGCGGGCTGAGGAGTTCGCTCAGGTTTTCACTAAAGGCTGCCGTGTAGGGAGTAAAGGTGAGGAGCGAGCAGAACAACGATCCCAATACGAACGCGATCGTGAGGTTCGCGGTCAACTGCGACGCCAGCATCCCGACCGCAATCATGGCCGCTCCGATGAGCCAGTAGCCGATGTAGTTGCCCAGAACCAAGCCCAGATCCGGGCTCCCCAGCCAGAACAGGACGAACACATGGCTCAACGACAGTGCCAGCGAGGCCGTGTAAACGCCCAGCGTTGCAAGATACTTCCCGAGAACGACTTCCAGACTCGTCGCCGGAAGCGTTAGCAGGAGTTCATCGGTGGACTGTTTTCTTTCTTCCGCCCACACGCCCATGGTCAGCGCCGGGACGAAGAACACGAGGAGGTACGGGAAGATCGCGTTCAGGAGTCCAAGGGTGGCCAGGTTGTTCTGGAAAAACCGATCCATCCAGAAGGCCCCGGCCGCGCTGAGGAAGATAAAAAGCGTGATGAAAACGTATCCCGTCGGGTTCGTGAAATACTTCCGCAGGTCCCTTCGAACCAGCGCGCGGATGAACCCGGTGTTCAATTGAATGGTCACTTCCCTCCTACTCCTCGACCGTTGACTCTTCAGCCGCCGGTGTCGACGCGTCGCTCGAGACCGGCTCGGTCATACGGTAGAACGGCTCCTCAAGGGACCCGTCTCTTTTGAGTTCCTCGGGTGTGCCGTCGAAAACCAGCCTCCCCTCGTTTACGAAGAGCACGCGATCGGCCACCGCATCGACCTCCTGGAGGATGTGCGTCGAGATGAGGATCGTTTTTGTCAAACCCAATTCTTGAATGCTTTCCCGGAAGCCGCGGATCTGGTTCGGATCGAGCCCGACGGTCGGCTCGTCCATGATAAGGACCTCCGGGTCGTGAATCAGCGCCTGAGCCAGGCCGACCCGCTGCCGGTAGCCTTTCGAAAGCTTTCCGATCGGTTTTTCCAGGACTTCCTCGATGGCGTGTTTTTCCGTCACCCAGTCGATCCGGCTCTTCAATTCCTCTTCGGACAACCCCCGCGCCTCGCCGAAGAAACGCAGCAGTTCCAACGGCGTCATGTCCATGTAGAGGGGGCCATTCTCGGGCAGGTAACCCAACCGCCGCGATGCCTCGATCCGTTCGGCATGGATGTCGAATCCGCCGATGAAAGCGCGCCCCACCGTCGGGGCCATGAAACCCGTCAGAATCTTCATGGCGGTGGACTTACCGGCACCGTTCGGGCCTAGAAACGCAACGACCTGCCCCGTCGGAATAGAGAACGAGATGTCTTCGATAGCCACGAATGGTCCGAAGTATTTGGAGATCCCCTGGGCTTCGATCATCACTGGCGACGTCGTTTCCATAGTTCGATACCCTTCGTTTCGCGCGCAAAAGTTTAGCCAAATTCGATCCGCTGACGCAACCCCCTGCCGGCGCTCCTTCGTCGGGCCGGATCTCCCGAGGCGGCCCTCGCCCGGCTTGACGGTCCCGGACGATGGGGCCTTGACAGTCGGATACTATAAGGCTTACTTTGTTGACATTATGTCCGAAGCTGGCTCGAAGAATCTGCGGGAATTCGAGATGGTGGTGTTGCTGGCGATCCTCCAGGAGGGGGAGGGCGCCTACGGCGTCACGATCAAGAAACAGATCGAGGCTCGAACCCGGCGCGAGCTGTCCCGGGGTTCCATTTACATCACGCTTGAACGTCTGGAACGGAAAGGCTATGTCCGCTCGTGGATGGGCGACCCGACCGCGGTTCGCGGCGGGCGCGCCAAACGCTTCTTCCGGCTCGAGCCGATCGGCGTTCAGGCACTCCGGCGGTCCCTCAATGATCTGTCTCAGATGCGGGAAGGACTCGAGCCCGTCTTGGAGGATCTGTGAGGGAGTGAAAGGCTCGGTTTTCGTCATCAGGGAGTCATTCGAGAACCGGAAGAAGGTGCGATGCAGAACCTCGCGGGAGACTTGAAGTACGCGTTTCGGACGATGCTGCGCAGTAAGGGTTTTACTGCTGTTGCCGTCCTCACGCTGGCGATAGGTATCGGTGCGAATTCCGCTATATTTTCGATCGTCAACGCCGTCGTCCTGAAACCCCTGTCCTATGAGGACGCCGAACGGCTGGTGGTCGTTCGCCAGACACACCGGGTGCGCGGACCCGAGTCGGGATGGGTGTCCCCCCCGGACTACTTCGATTGGCGCGAGCAGAGCGTGTCGTTCGATGAGCTGGGTTTTTACTGGAGCCCGGAACTCGACATCACCGGCACGGCGGAGCCCGAACGGCTGCGGGGCGCGATCGTCAGTTGGACGCTGTTCCCGCTGCTTCAGGTCTCGCCGACCCTGGGCCGTGGATTCACGGCCAGGGAAGACACGCCGGGCGGCGACCGAGTCGTCGCGATCTCCGACGGGCTCTGGCACCGCCGTTTTGGGGGCGACCCCGGGATCATCGGACAAACGATGACGATCGACGAGGTGGTCCGGACCGTGGTCGGTGTGATGCCGCCAGGCTTTGACTTTCCCTCGCGTGGCACCGAGGTGTGGTTGCCGGGTCGTTATTCTCCGACCCAATCCCCGAATCCGGCTTTCGATACCGCGGGGTACCGGGCCTTTCGGATACTGCACGTCGTGGGCAGGTTGAAAGCCGGCGTCAGCCCGACACAGGCGGCCGCCGATCTGCAGGCCGTGGCGGCTCGGCTGGAGCGGCAGTACCCGGAGAGTAACGACGGCTACTCGGCCGAGATCGTGCCCCTTCACGAGTTCCTGGTCGGAGACGTCCGCGTCGCGTTGCTCCTGCTGCTTGGTGCGGTGTCCTGCCTGTTGTTGATCGCGTCGGTGAATGTGGCCGGTATGCTGTTGGCACGTGGATCCGAGCGGCGCAGGGAGATCGCCGTTCGCGTCGCGATGGGCGCCGACATCCGGCGCATCGTAGCGCAACTGCTGTCTGAGAGCATGCTCCTGGCGCTGGTGGGAGGAGCCCTCGGCTGTGTGGTCGCGCTCTGGGCGATGCCCCTCTTTCTAACATTGGTGCCGGTTCCCATACCCCGACTGGAGCAAGTCGGGGTCGACATGTCGGTCCTGCTCTACACGTTGGCGGTCACGCTGTTGACGGGGATTTTCTTTGGCCTCGGGCCCGCACTCCAGGCGGCGCGGTCCGACCTCAACGAGACGCTCCGACAGGCGACGAATCGGCTTGCCGGTGGTTCGAGCGCTGGATTCCGCCGGGTCCTTGTGGTCGGCGAGATGTCGCTGGCCATGGTTCTGCTGGTAAGCTCTGCGCTGCTGCTGGAGAGCTTCCGAGAGCTTCGGAGCGTCGAGCCGGGTTTCGAATCCGATGGGGTGCTTGTCGCCCGCGTGGAACTGCCGCGCGCCTACTTCGACCCGTCGCGCAGCGGGCCCTTCTTCGAACAGTTGCGGCAGCGGGTCGGCAGCTTGCCGGGCGTGCGTAACGCGAGCCTTTCCATCGGTGTCCCGCTCGAGGCCGAGGCCCACTTCCCTGTCGACCCGACGACCTTCAGCCTGGATAACGGCCCGGTGCTTCCGGCGGCAGAACGTCACTCTGCTCCGATCCATATTGTCAGTCCCGAGTTTTTCGAAACCATCGGGGTGCCGGTAGTGCGCGGGCGCGGTTTCGAACCGGGCGATGCTCTGGATGAACGAGCCGTCGCTGTGATCAACGAATCGATGGCCGAGCGATTCTTCCCCGGTGAAGATCCCATCGGCCGCCGGATCATCCACGACCTGGTAATCGTCCCGGGAGAGGTCAATTCCCGGGTCATCGTCGGGGTTGTGGGGGACGTCCGGCACTTCGGGGTGCACGAACCGGCCGGGGCCCAGATGTACGTGCCGCACCAGCAACGGGCGTGGCCGGCCATGGCGCTCTTCGTCCGGTCCGATTCCGATCCGCTAGCACTCGCCGGGTCGGTCCGCGAGTCGATCTGGGCGATGGATGGGTCGATCATCGTGCCGACGGTGACGAGCCTCGATGGCCTCGGTTCGCACCATTTCCTGACACCCCGGTTCCGGGCCCTGCTCACCGGTTCCTTCGCGACCGTTGCCTTGCTTCTGGCCGGAATCGGGCTGTACGGGCTGATGTCCTATTCGGTCAGCCAGCGCACCCACGAGATCGGCGTCCGGATGGCACTGGGTGCCCGCTCGCGGGAGATCCTCGGCATGATCGTCGGGCAAGCTTTGCGGCTTGCCGTCTCCGGAGTCGTTATCGGAGCCATCGCGGCGATGTTCGCGGCGGGCTTGTTGATGGACCTGCTGTTCAACACGAGCGCGGGCGATCCGATTGCTTTCGCCGTCGTGGCAGTGCTCGTTCTGGTAGTTTCGCTCACGGCGAGCTATTTTCCGGCGCGTCGGGCCACAAGAGTTCCACCGCTGGTGGCGATGCGCGGGGACTGACCATGAAGCGAGGGAGCGCGCCGGAGAGAGGCGAAATTTTTGGAATCGGGTGTAGGGGCGCTCTATGAGCGCACGTGTTTCTGCTCGAAGAATGTACGGTCATAGACCGCACCCGATCTCTCCGTTACAGGCCACTAGTTCGCCGAACGGCTCGAGACTGCCACTTCGACTGCGCGGCGGTGCCGCTCCCGATTGCCCGCGAAAGATTTGCGTTTGGGAGCTTGAGCCGACAGACGGGCGGCTCTCGCCGGGTCCTTGGGAAAGGGGGGATCCCCGACCGTGAAAACGAGGTCCGAGGGCCGCTAGTCCTGCTGGCTCAATAGTTTTTAGTTGCGGCAGCCAGCTGATTGGTATATGAAAGATCGACGCCTTTCTGACAATTGGCAAGGGCCCGCGGATTTTTCGTCCTCGCTGCCGACGAGGACGACGAACGGGGAGATTTGAGGTCATACAGGCCATTCAGCCTGTAAGCCCCAGACCGTGGCCCGCCACAACCCAAAGTGTTGTCCCGGTAGGAATCCTGCAGTACACTTGGTCAGGCGTGTCTTAACCTATTGAAGACAAGAGGGTTCGTTTCGCTTTTTGCGAAACGGTCCCGACGTTGAGCCTTTGTCCTTCGGACAGTGGGTTGCTGGAGGGCGATCTCAGAGGTGGTCGTTTCTGAAAGCTTCAACGGAGAGCGTCTTTAGAATTCTTTACGGAATGGGGAGATCAAGATGTCGAGAGAGCGGCGGCGGTATTTTGGCAGGGGACTGGACGTGGGGACCTCTTTTGTTCGCTGTGCTGAGATGCAGGGCCAGGAGATCGTGTCGCGTTCCGAACGAAGCGCGTTCATCGACCTGAACCAGGCGGCGGACTTCACCGAAGGCATGCTCGGGATGGCGCAGCTCGATTACGCGAAGAACGGCGACCAGCTCCGAATCGTCGGGACCAAAGCCATCGAGTTCGCAAACATTTCCCAGACGGATGCCCGAAGACCCCTTCGGACCGGTTTGATCAGCCCGTCGGAAGATGAAGCCCTTCCGATGATGGAACTCATCGTCAGAAACGTTGCCGGTGAGGCAAGGCAGGGCGGGGAACCGTTGTACTTCTCGGTTCCGGGCGAGCCTCTGGACGCTGAGGTGAACCTGGCCTACCACGAGAAAACCATCAGCGGGATCTTGAGGAAGCTGGGCTACAACGCCAAGCCGATCAATGAAGGGCTTGCCGTTGTCTTTTCCGAGCTCGCCGAGCAGCAATTCACCGGGATAGGGATGTCGTTCGGCGGCGGTATGGTCAACGTGGGCTTCGCTTACCGGTCACTGCCGCTGCTGACTTTCAGCCTGGCCCGAGGAGGGGACTGGATAGACGAGAAGGCCGCCCTCGCTCTCAGCGAGAGCTCCAGCCAGGTTTGTCTCTTGAAGGAGTCTTCGCTCGACCTGAGCAAGGGAGAAGACGGCTCCAATGCGCACAACGCTCTGTCGATCGCCTACGATGAGCTCATCGGCTACGCCGCGGATGCGATGAAGGACGAAGTTTCGAAAATGGTGGCCGTCTCGTCGATGAAGGATCCCTTGCCGATCGTACTGTCGGGAGGAACGGCAGCTCCCCGGGGTTTTGCCGAGCGGTTCACCGCGGCGCTGAAGCAGAGGGACTTTCCGCTCGAGATCGCCAGGGTTCAGGTAGCCAGAGACCCGTTCGGGGCCGTGGCCAAGGGCGCCCTGACCGCCGCGAGGGTTGAGGGGGGGCGGCTCGAGGAAAGCGAGGCAGGAACTGCCTAGACGCTTGATCCTCAAGCTGAATTGATTGCCTGTCCCAAGACTCCTGACAGTCTTGAACAGGCTATGCGCCCGGCCACTCTTTCCGGGAAGCGCCCGGGCTTTCGAAGAGTTCCTCCGACTTGCCGTCGCCGGCCATATTGCTGTTTCCGTCGAGAACTCCACCCTCTTCGATCACGAGCACGGGGGTGCGAACCTCTCCCTGAACTCGTCCGGTGGTGTGAATCTCGACGCGCTTCTTGCTGTCGATGTTGCCTGAGATCTTTCCGTAAACCTCGGTTTCACCAACCTTGATGTCGGCGTGGACCTGGGCCCGTTCTCCGATGATCAGCTTGTCGCTCGTCGTAATCGACCCATGGAACTCCCCGTCGATACGCAATGTGCCCGAAAACTGGAGTTCTCCGGTGACCGAAGTGCCTTGGTCGAGGAACCCGCTTATTTCTTCCGATGAGAATTTGGAACGCAGCTTCATCTCGTCGCCTCTTTTGTCCATTCCAGTTGCGAACGGGCTTAAATCTTCCCGGTTTTACCTAGGTTCCGTCAAGCCGCTTTTTCATTTAATTCTCCTAATTCTCGTTAGTTTCGTCCACCACGGCTGGTTTTGGTAATCCGCGTAGTCCAGGCACGCGACGATACTCGATGCGATCGCTTCCGGTTCCGCCGGTTTGAGGACATAGTCAAAGGCTCCCGCCCTCAGCGCCTGTTTGGCAACCTCCCGGTCGGCGACCTGAGTGTGCATGATGACGTCGGGATGCGACTTTCTCTTCATGATCAGTTGAAGCGCTTCCATGCCGCCCATGTCCGGCATCGACATTTCCAACAGGACCACGCGTATCGGCGGCGGGTCCTGTAGGAGCTGCAGCGCATCCCTGGCCGAACTGGTCCCTGAAGCCAGGTATCCTCTTCGATTCAGGAAGTCAATCACGCTTCGGCGACCCTCGTCGTCGTCGACGACGACGAGAACCCGGGCACCGCTGTCGCTGCCTTGAACCGCGAGTTCAGGGTTGAGCATCCCCCGTATCGTCGCAACCAGTTCATCGAAGCCCGCGGCCTTGTCCGCCACGCATTCGATGCCCGCTTCGCCGGCCGCCGCGCGAGACTCGTCGGAGTCCACGAGCCCGACAAACTTCGGCGGCTTCAGGCCGCCTCGAGCCAGTTCCAGAAACTCCGGCAAGCCGTCAATTGTCGGGTCGACGATCGCCAGGTCCGGGCGGTGCTCCTCGAACGCTCGCGCAGCCTCGCGAATCGACGTGCCGCCGAATGCGTCCAGCCGATCGCCCTGCAAAGCCTGAATCACGAGATCGACCAGTATCTTCTGGCTGTCGATGACGAGGACGACGGATCGTGTTCCCATGAAGCTTAACGTCGGGGTGGTGCCGATGTGACGCCGAGAGTTCTCCGATGTGCCCAGACGCTCAGTTGCCGTAGCTGATGCGCAGAATCCGGTTCCCGCCGTCATCGGAGAGCAGCAAGGATCCGTCCATATACTGCAGAACGTCGACCGGTCGTCCCCAGACCTCCTTCTCGTCGTCGGTATCGCGGACGATGAACCCAGTCAGGAAGTCCTCCGGTTCGCCCGAGGGTCTGCCGTCTTCGAAGGGCACTCGCACGACCTTATAGCCGGAAAGCTCTGATCGGTTGATCGATCCGTGCAGCGCGATGAAGGCGCTGTTCCGGTATTCCGCGGGGAACTGGTCACCCGTGTAGAAGATGATTCCAAGCGCGGCCGAATGCGAGGGGAGAAGGATGTCAGGGACGAGAGTCTTCTCGATCAGGTCCGGGCGTGCGCCGTTCAGGATCGGTTCGGGGTTGGGTCCGATGTAGGCATAGGGCCAGCCGTAGAAACCACCGTCCACGACGGAGGTGGCGAACTCCGGCACCAGGTCGTCGCCGAGGTGATCTCGTTCGTTGACAGCCGTCCACAGGGTATCGCTGCCGGGGTAGAATGCCATGCCGACCGGGTTGCGCAATCCTCCGGCGAAAACACGGTGGTCGGACCCATCCGGATTGTACTCGTTGATAGCGGCGCGTCGGGGGTCGTCATCCGGCGTCGCGTTCGTCGACGAGCCGACCGTGACATACATCTTTCTGCCGTCCGGGCTGAAGATCACGTTCCGCGTCCAGTGGTTGTACCCCTGCGTGCGGCTTATGTCGATGCCCAGTCGCTCGGCCGTGTCGCGATCGACTGCCGCGCTGCTCGGCGGTAGATCGACGACATGTTCCGGGGGTCCCTCCGCCTTCATCTGACCCGGGGTGTACGGGAAGCGTACGACCGCAGCATTGTTCCCGATGTAGAGGAAGCCTTCCTGGAACGCGATGCCGAAGGGTCGTACGCGATCCGTCTCAAAGGTCGCAAACGTCTCCTTTCGCTCCGCGGCGCCGTCCCGGTCCGCGTCGCGAAGAACCACGATCTCTCCGAACCCGCTTTCGGTCACGAACACGTCGCCGTTCGGTGCCAGCGCGATCCGACGGGAATGCCGGAGACCCTCGGCGAAAACGTTGACCTTGAATCCGGGTGGCACCTGCAAGTGTGTTCCATCGGGCTGGGGAACGATCCGCGTGATCTTCCGGTACCAGGGGGTATGGAAGGGTTCGGGCAGCTGCTGTGCTCCGACGAGCAACAGGACAAGGGCAAGTCTGATCATGACGGGGAGGCCTCCTCAGGTCCGAAAGTATACCTCCCACCGGGACGGTCAATGAAGGGCAACCTAGTGGCCTGCAACGGAGATAGCGGCACCATCGCCGATGGGTCTTGCCAGTCGAGGTCGAGGAGAGAGGAGGAATTGATGCGGTTTCATCATGACGACGAACGACAAAGAGATCGACGGCAACCCCCATCGGTCCGGGGGGTTGCGGCGGAACGGTCGGGTCTTCGTTGCCGCTACCATTTCTTTGTAAGACCCGCTTCTCACGGGTTGTCGACTCCTAGAGTGAGCGTCATCCCGCCGCGGACCACTCGTCGGAGGACGTCACCGGGGCGTGCGCCGATGGCCATCCGGATGGCGATGTCGCGAAGACCCTGACTGACCGAGTAGGAAATCATTCCGTAGAGTCCGACCGCGGCCAGGACCAGGGCAAGGACGGCGAACCCGGACACGACGTTAGCGGCCATCTCGGCGGGAAGGAGCGCGAAGCCCATTGCCTCGTGCATCGGCGTGATACTCGAAACGAGCGTCCGGTCCAGCCGTCGAATCTCTTCGCGAAGGGGTCCGGCCGCCGACAACGGGTTCGACGTAGTCCGAACCATCAGGACCGTGTTGGAGTTGTAGTGCTGGTAGGCGGAGAAGTACATGTAGGGCGTGGGATCCTCGCCAAGAGTGCGATATTTGCCGGTTCTGACCAAGCCGATGATGAGGTGGTCGTCACGCCAGGTCTCCACTCGCTTTCCGATCGGGTCCTCCCCCGGCCAGAAACGGTCCGCGAACACCTCATTGATAACGAGTGTTGGTGGGCCGTCCTCGCCGTCTCTCTGGTCGACCGCGATGAGCGTGAAACCGGGTTTGCGGGCCAGAATACGTAGACCGTAACGGATGTCTTGACCCAAGCTCATTCGAACCCTCCATCTGTCGCTGCCGAGGCTGGCATAGGGGATGAAACGCAATTCGACCTTGAATTGTTCCGAACGCATCGTCAAGTCGACTGAATTCTTGGAGATTTCACGAGGTCCAGGATTTCTGCCAAGCCATTCCTTGGGACGCAGATCGCGAAATGCGCACAGCAATGATTTTCCTCCTTGCCGCACCCCCCCTTTTTTGTTTCCCCTTGACAATCTACAAAAGAGCGTTTAGTTTTTGTAGATCATCTAGGGAAGTGGACGATAGGCCTCTGGGGGAAGGCGTCCAAGGTCACGAAACAGGCGGCGGGTGACTGGAGTAGATTCGATGGGTTCTTTTATTCAAGACCTACGTTACGGAGTGCGAACGCTGGTGAAGAGTCCGGGTTTCACGTTCGTGGCTATCCTGACGCTTGCGTTGGGGATTGGAGCGAACACTGCGATCTTCAGCGTGGTCAACGGTGTGCTGCTGCAGCCGTTGCCGTATGAGAGCGAAGATCGGATCGTCAACCTGCGGCAACCCGCACCGTTGATCGAAGTCCAGAACGCGGGTTTCTCGCCGCTCGAAATCGAGGACTACCGGGAGCAGAGCCGGCTGTTGGAGACCGTAGTCGAGTATCACTCGATGCCCTTTAATCTGGTCGGGCGCGAGGAGCCGCAGCGTGTCCAGACCGGCGTCGTCTCGTGGGACTTCTTCGACCTGCTGGGTGTAGGTCCCCTGCTGGGTCGCATGTTCCGGGCGGACGACGAGACGCACGAGGCCGACGCGGTCCTGCTTCTGAGCTTCGACTACTGGCAGAGCAGTTTTGGCGGTGATCCGAACATCGTGGGCGAAGAATTCGAGATGAACGACCGTGTGCACACCGTCATCGGAGTGCTGCCGTCGATACCGCAATACCCCAACGAGAACGACGTCTACATGCCCGTCACGGCGTGCCCGTTCCGGAACGGCGAGGGATGGAGAACGACTCGCACCACCCGGGGGCTGACTGTCTTCGGAAAACTCAGGGAGAACGAGAGTCTCGCGGGGCTTGAAGGCGACCTCTCGACCGTGGCCGGACGGCTGCACACCGAGTATCCGGAAGCTTACCCTGAGACGCGGGGCTTCCAGACCCTGGCCATACCGCTGAAGGAGCAACTGACCCGACAGGCCCGGCCGACGTTGTGGATCCTGCTGGGTACGTCTCTGGCTCTGCTTCTCATCGTGTGCACGAACCTGGTGAACCTTACTCTTGCGCGACACGTGGGTCGCGTGCAGGAGATGTCGATCCGGACGGCGCTTGGAGCCGGAAGAGGGCGGCTCGCGCGACAGTTGGTGACCGAGGGAACTATCCTGGCGCTGATCGGAGGCGCGGCCGGCCTCGTTGTCGCCGCCCTGACGCTGGACGTGCTCAAGGCCTTCGCTTCCCGTTTCACCACGCGTGCGGCCGAGGTTGCCATCGACCCGACGGTCTTGTTGTTCACGCTCGGGGTCGCACTCTCGACCGGGTTGGTTCTTGGCGTCCTGCCGGCTCTTCGATCCCGGACCAACATCACGACCGAAATCAAGGCCGGGAACGCCCCGTCGTCGGTCGGAGGTCATCAGTCGCTACGGAAGATCCTGGTCGTTTCCCAGGTGGCGATTTCGTTCATGCTCCTGATCGGCGCGGGGCTTATGATCCGAAGCTTCATCGAACTCCAGGCGGTCGATCCCGGATTCAACCCCGAGAACGTATTGACGGCGAGGATCGATCTCAACTGGTCGAAATACAACACCTCCGAGAGCCGTCTTTCGTTCGTGGAGGCACTGCAGCCGAAACTCGAGGCGCACCCGGGCGTGATGTCGGTCGCGTTCTCAAACTCCTACCCGCTCAATGGCGGCACCCCCTTCACGCAGGGGTTCGAGATCGAAGACCAGGTCGTCGACGAAGGCCAGCCCTTGCCGCGCACCGTTATGACGTCGGCCAGTCCCGAGTACTTCCAGACTGTCGGAACCCGCCTTCTTCAGGGTCGGACCTTCGACGTGTTCGATCGGGAGGAATCGTCCCGGGTGGTCGTCGTCACGCGTTCCTTCGCCCGAAAGTACTGGTCCGAGGGCGAGGCGATAGGGAGGCGCATCCGGCCCCAGGGTGGGAATCAGGACTGGCTGGAGATTGTCGGCGTCGTCGACGACGTCAAGCAGTACAGCCTCGACCAGCAAGAGTCGGACATGGTATTCGCTCCTTTTTCGATCTTTCCCTTCCGGGATATGCGCGTGATGATTCGGAGCCGTGGCAACAGGGCGGCGCTCGCTTTGCAGGTGCGCGAGGCGGTCCGCGAGATCGATCCCGCCCAGCCGCTCGCCGAGATCCAGACGCTGGCCGAAGTTCGGAGTGAGTCGCTGGCATCGCCGCGGCTGACGATGACGCTAATGGCAATGTTTGCCGGTCTTGCGCTGGCGATCACCGCAACGGGAATCGGGGGCGTGATGGCGTTTAGTGTCAGCCAGCGAACTAGCGAAATCGGCCTCCGGATGGCGCTTGGCGCGCCTCGCAGCAGCGTCCTGTCGATGGTCCTCGGCCAGGGCATGAAGCTCGTTCTGATCGGACTCGGCATCGGTGTCGTTGGAGCGCTCGCCCTGGGCGGTCTGATGCGGGACTGTTGTTCGGGATTGACGCTACTGACTCCTGGACCTTTACAGGTGTCTTGCTCGCCCTGGCCGGTGTAGCAGCGCTGGCGTGTCTGCTGCCGGCCCGTCGGGCAGTCTCGATCAGTCCGATGACCGCCTTACGGGTGAATTAAGTCAGCGAGATAGTCCCCCCGATTTTTGCCGGTTGGGAGCGGGCTCCTGTGGTTCCATCCTTGGCACCGTGTTCATGAAGTGACCCCGCCCGATCCATGTGTTAATTCTTGTAAAGTGTTGGTATCGTAACCTTCTGCGCTCCGCTGTCGTACTCGACTATAGGCATCAAGAGGGTCCTGAGGTTCCGCTCCACGGAGGTCCCGATTCGGCTGCCATAGGTTCGAAAGCGTAGGAGAGGCATTGAGAGGTCATGAAAATTAAGGTTGGTATTGCGGTCGTTGGGCTCGCCGTCGTGATCGGGCTCGTTTCCTTCAGCGTGTTCGGCGGCGATTCTGAAGAGCTTGAGTTCTTCACCACGGAGGTCACCCGCGGAACGATTCAGAACACCGTTTCGGCAACCGGAACGGTCGAAGCGGTGGTGACAGTTCAGGTCGGAAGCCAGGTGTCCGGTCAGATCCAGACGCTCTATGCCGATTTCAATACAATCGTGAGTGCCGGTCAGCTGTTGGCGAAGCTGGACCCACGTACCTTCGAGTCGACGCTGGAGAACTCCAGGGCCAGCCTGGTGTCCGCCCGCGCCCGCGTGAAGACGTCTGAAGCCGATTTGACGAACAGTCACGCGAGCCTGGACAGTTCTCATGCCAATCTTCGCGGAGAGCAGGTCGACGCCGAGAAGGCCCAAATCCTGTTCCGACGGTCCGAGGAAATGAAAGCCGAGGATCTCGTCTCGCAGACCGATTACGACAACGCCCGAGCGACAGCGGAGTCTGCGGTTGCGCGGGTCGAACAGGCCGAGGCCACAATCAAGCAGGGCGAGGCCCAGATCATTTCCCGGGAAGCGGGACTCGAACAATCTCGAGCACAGGTGATTCAGGCCGAAGCCGACGTCAATCGTGCCGAGATCAACCTCGAATACACCAACATCTACTCGCCCGTCGATGGCGTCGTGATTTCCAGGGAGGTCGATGTCGGCCAGACAGTCGCGGCCAGTATGTCCGCCCCGACGCTTTTCATGATTGCGAACGACCTGGCCCTGATGCGCGTCAACGCCAGTATCGACGAGGCCGACATCGGTAAGCTTTCCCAGTCCAACCAGGTCGGTTTCACGGTCGACGCCTATCCCGGAGAGCGTTTCCGGGGTTTCATCGAAGAAATCCGCCTCAACCCCCAGACTTCGCAGAACGTCGTCACCTACAGCGTCATCATCGGAGTCGACAACCGGGACCTGAAGTTGAAGCCGGGCATGACGGCCAACATCACCGTGACGGTGGATCGGAAGGACAACGTCCTGAGCATTCCAAACTCGGCGCTCCGGTACATTCCCCCCGACGTCGATCCTCAGGAAGTACGTGCTTTGGCACGGGGTGTCGAGGGCGGCGGTCGCAGAGGTGGTGGGGCGATGGCCCTCCCCTCCACGGATGAGCGTCCGGATGCACCGGCCGAAACAGCCCAGAGACGCCGCGGTGGCCACACGCCGGGCGAAGACGGGGAGCAGGCGCAAGCCCTCCGGCAGCGTGAAGGACAGGCTGGCGAAGAGAGTGCTCGTCGCGGGCGTAGAGGCCAGGGCCAGCGGGCTGGGAGGGAAGGCGGCTTCGGGGGCGGAGGCCGCCGGGGTGGTCGCGACCGGGGAACGGGTTTCCCGAGTCCCGGCAACACGGGTGGCGCTCAGTTTACCGGCGGCGACTCCCGCGCAGCGGCACCTGGACAGATGTGGGACACGGGTCAGAAGATCCAGTTCCAGGACGCGCCACCGATGGCTCCCCGCCCGGGACTGGTCTGGGTGATGGATGCCGAAGGCGTTCCCGAAGCGCGCACCGTCACGCTCGGCATCACCGACGGCGCTCGATCGGAGCTTTTGGTGTCGGACCTCCAGGAAGGAGATCAGCTCATCATCGGGGATTCGTCCCAGGGTGCCGACGTGCAGACCCAGCAAGGATTTAATCCGTTCGCTTTCGGAGGCCGCAGCTTTGGCGGCGGCCGTGGCGGTGGCCGGGGAGGGCGCCGGTGATCCAGGCGACGTCCCAACAGAGTGTCGAGCGTGAGCGGTCGATGGGCCCCTCGGAAGAGCACCCGGTTATCGTTCTGGACCATGTTCGCAAGGTCTACCACATGGGCGACATCGATGTTCACGCCCTCCGTGGCGTGTCGCTGACGGTCGAGCATGGGGAATACGTCGCCATCATGGGGCCATCGGGCTCTGGCAAGTCGACGATGATGAACATCATCGGATGTCTCGACCACGCGACCAAAGGGGCGTATCTGATCGACGGCCTGGACGTTTCGAAGGCTTCAAAGGCCGAACTGGCCGACATCCGGAACCAGAACGTCGGTTTCGTGTTCCAGAGTTTCAATCTGGTTTCGCGAACCTCGGCCCTCGAGAACGTCGAACTCCCCCTCATCTATGCCGGTGTGACGGCCAGGGAACGAACCGAAAGGGCGCGGGAGGCGCTCGCCATCGTGAACCTGTCCGACAAAGAGCGCAACCTGCCGAACCAGCTTTCGGGTGGCCAGCAGCAGCGGGTTGCGATCGCTCGGGCTCTGGTGAACGATCCGGCGATCATTCTGGCGGATGAGCCGACCGGCGCATTGGACACGCGAACGTCGGTGGAATTGATGGGCGTGTTCCAGAAGCTGAACGAAGAACGGAACATGACGATCATCGTGGTGACGCACGAGCAGGACATCGCCGAATACGCAAAACGCGTCCTCTTGTTCCGGGACGGGCGTATAAAGAAGGACTACGCGGTCGAGGACAGGCGTAACGCTGAAGAGGCGCTCGCGACTCTGCCCGAAGAAGAGGAAGAGGAGGAAGAAGAATGAGGGGTATGGCGATACTGAGGATCGCGTTCTGGGCGCTCGGACGGAACAAGATGCGGTCTGCCCTCACCATGCTGGGTATCATCATCGGTGTGTCCGCCGTGATCGCGATGGTGTCGATCGGTCAGGGAGCCCAGGCGATGGTCCAGGATCAGATGGAAGCGATGGGCACCAACATCATGTATGTCTTCCCCAGCGGCCGCCGGGGCTTTCATGGGGCCCGCATGGGGGCCGACGAGGGCAGCCAGTTGACCGTCGAAGACGTGAACGCGATCGAGAACGAGGTTCCCGTCGTGGCGGGCGCCACGCCGATCGTCCGCGCCAGCGGTCAGATCGTCTTCGGAAACCAGAACTGGTCGGCTTCGGTCCAGGGCACGAGCGAGAAATTCCCCGAGATCCGGGAATGGCCCGTAGCCGACGGTGAGTTCTTCACCGAGAACGACGTCCGATCGGCCGCGCGCGTTGTCGTCATCGGCAACACCGTCGCCGAGAACCTGTTTGCCGGGGTCAGCCCGATCGGTCAGACCGTCCGCATCCGGAACCTGCCGTTCCGCGTCGTCGGTGTGCTCACCGTCCGGGGCCAGTCCGGGATGGGACAGGACCAGGACGACACGGTTCTGATGCCCTACACCGCCGCGCAGAAGAAGCTGCTCGGACAGTCGATTCCGCGGATCAACCAGGTGATGCTTCGGGCGGTCACGCCCAACGCGACCACGGTCGCCGAGAAGATGATCACCGACCTGCTCCGGCAAAGACACAACATCATCCCACCGAAGGAAGACGATTTCCGTGTGCGAAACCTGAGCGACGTCGCGGAAACCGCCGAGCAGACAGGCCTGATCATGACGCTGCTTCTGGCAAGCATAGCGGCCGTTTCGCTGATCGTCGGAGGGATCGGCATCATGAACATCATGCTGGTGTCGGTCACGGAGCGGACCCGTGAGATCGGCATCCGGATGGCGGTAGGCTCCCGACCCGGATACATCCGTCTCCAGTTCCTCTCCGAGTCGATCATCCTCAGCATGGCCGGTGGTATTATCGGAGTGGTGATCGGAGGGGGCACCTCCTACGGTGTCGGGCAATACCTCCAGTGGCCGACGCTGGTTTCACCGGCTGCGGTCATTCTCTCCGTCGGCTTTGCCGCCGCTGTCGGCGTTTTCTTCGGATACTATCCGGCCCACAAAGCGGCCGGGTTGGATCCCATCGACGCCTTACGCTACGAGTAGACGCCAGCAGAGACCGGTGTCCGGATTGCAAATTGCGGTATTGAAACAATCCGCATTGCACGTTGCTCATTAGAAATTGCTTCATTTCAGATTTTTCTGCTCGAACGATCACCAATTGAGCAATTTCCAATCTCGAACCTGCAATGCGGATTTGTCCATTAGTCGATTTGCGATAGATCGGTTTCATCCCTGACACGGAAAAGATCGGCCTCAGCGAAGACCCGAAGCTCCGAGGGCGCCACTCCCGAAGGACCTTGCGGGGATGCCGCTCTTCAGGAAGCTGAACCTGCTTTCCAGGTTGTTGGAGGCCTTGCGGCCGAAGCTGAACCGGGTTGTCCAGTCGAAGGACATCGTCGATGTCGCGCTTCTCAAGGAAGTCCACAGCGAGTTTCGAGCAGTGCAGGAAATCATTCGGACCCTCCAGCGCTAGCAATACTTTCCAAACGGAGGTGTAGGTGCGGTCTATGACCGCACTCTCTTCGAACACCGAAACACGTGCGTTCATAGAGCGCACCTACACCCGATGGGAGAATTGAGTAGAGCCCACTCGGGCCTCAGTACGTGATCAGCGGCGTCTGCCTCAAACAGGTAGGAGACCGAAGTTGTTCGAGGATGAAGTGGGCGCTGTCCGCCCTGGAGATCCGGCCGGCCTTCACGCCGGCCAGATCCGTCAGGACTCGATACTGACCCGTGAACTCGCCGTTCGTCAGGAAACCAGGGCGGACGATGATCCAGTCTCGTGAACAATCTCTAATAATCTGTTCCTGCCGTTCCTTGTCTTCGTAGATTCGCTGGAGCAGGAGCGGGAACAGGAGCCGGTCATAAAGAAACCCGCCGTGGCCGCGGCTGTCTCCGGCGCCGATACCTGAAACGGAGATCAGTTGCCGTACGCCATGCTGCTCCATCGCCCGAATAACGTTCCGAATTCCGTCAGAAAAGACCCGGGTGGGTTGACGGGTGGGTTTGATTCCGACCGCGACGCAGACCGCTTCCTGGCCGGCGGTCGCTTCGGAGACCGATTTCCCGTCCAGGATGTCGCCCTGCCGGACCTTTAGATGTTCGTCTTCGATCGAGCTTCCCGGCCGCCGCACCATCGCCGTGACCGTGTGACCTCCTTCGAGCGCCTGCTGTACCAATTGCAGGCCTATGCCGCGGCTGGCTCCGATGATGAGGATCTTCACCGCGGTATCTTGCCATGGCTCCCCGGGACGGACAACCGACCAACCCTGCTGCCCTGATTCCTCTTTTCGAGTCGGCGTTTATGGCGTACGTTCAGAAGATGTTCGCCGAACCTCCATCGAGCCGCCTGGATCTCCGCTTTCGTCTTCTTGGAATCCCCGTACGCGTCCACCCCATGTTCTGGTTGATCGCCTTACTACTGGGGTGGCGCCTGCCTGTTGCCGAGCAGGTTCTCTGGGTCGTCGTCGTGGTCTTCTCGATCCTCGTTCACGAGATGGGCCACGCGTTTTCGGCGCGCGCTCTCGGGTGGCGGACCCATGTCGTCCTCCACAGCCTCGGCGGCTTGACGATTTTCGACGAGAAGCGTCCGATGCGTCTCGGATGGCCGCAGGCGTTCATCGCCTTCTGCGGACCGTTCGCCGGGTTCATCCTAGCGGGAGTGGTGTACACGTTCATGCCGCTGCTGGTCGACACGCGAAGCGGAGTACTGGGAGCGCTCTATTTCCACCTTCTCTGGGTGAACATCGTTTGGGGCCTCGTGAACCTGCTGCCGGTGTGGCCGCTGGATGGAGGCCAAATGGTTCGCTCGCTCATGGTCGAGTTTGCCGGCGATCGCGGTTTCTCGATCTCTTCGATTCTGTCCTTCGTCTCAGCCGGTGGTGCGGCTTTTGCGGCGTGGCAGTTCAATCAACCTTACATCGCCGTATTCTTCGCCTATTTTGCGCTGGTTGAATGGGAGACTTCGCTCTGACGGGGAACCCGGACCGGACATCCATCGTAGTTACGATGAGGGCGCGCTGAGGTGCTGATACAATACGGCAATCAAAGCATCACTCGACGGATAGCCGAAAGCGTGGGAGAGCGCCGTGATCGGTGAGACAGTCGCACATTACAAGATTCTCGGACAGCTCGGGACCGGCGGCATGGGCGTCGTCTATCGCGCCGAAGACACGAAACTGCACCGTACGGTCGCGCTGAAGTTCCTCCCACCCGACATCGCAGCCGACGAGCGGGCCGTCGAACGCTTCAAGCGCGAGGCACGCGCCGCGGCCGCCCTGAACCACCCGAACATCTGCACGATCCACGAGATCGGAGAACACGACGGCCAACCCTTCATCGTGATGGAGCTGCTCGAAGGGCGGACGCTGAAGGAACGGCTCGAAGCCGGATCGCTCAGTGTCGATGACCTCCTCGAAATGGGTACGCAGATCGCCGACGCGCTGGACGCGGCCCATCAGAAGGGGATGGTCCACCGGGACATCAAGCCGGCCAACATCTTCCTGACCCACGCAGGCAGCGTCAAGGTACTGGATTTCGGTCTCGTCAAGACAGTCGCGGGACCGGCGGAGGCGTCGACGCTGGACGAACGGGCGACCGTAGACGACATGGAGTTGACGCGTGCCGGTTCGGCGGTCGGTACGGTTGCCTACATGTCTCCGGAACAGGTCCGGGGTGAGGAGTTGGACGCCCGTTCGGATCTATTTTCGTTCGGCCTCGTTCTATACGAGATGGCGACAGGTCGGCAGCCGTTCAGCGGCAGCACTTCCGGTGTGGTCTTCGAGGCCATCCTCAACCGGGCGCCGACGGCTCCGGCTCACCTCAATCCGGATGTTCCGCCTCAGCTCGAAGCGATCATCAACAAGGCCCTGGAGAAGAGGGCGGACCTCCGTTACCAGCATGCCTCCGACATCCGGTCCGACATCAAGCGGCTGAGACGGGACACCGATTCCGGGCTCTCGTCGGCGACGACCAGCGTTCCGGCATATCCTTCCGGTGCGCGGTCGGGGAGTAAGGTCGCGATGGGCATCGTCGCCGTGGCCGTCGTGTTGCTGGCGGTGATATTCATCGTGGCTTTCCAGTTGGGCGGAGGGTCAGCTCTGGAGGAGAGCGATCTGATCCTGCTGACGGATTTCGAGAACACCACCGGAGAACCTGTTTTCGACGATACGCTCAAGCAGGCCCTGGCCGTGAAGCTCGCTGAGTCCCCGTTCCTAAACGTCGTCGCCGACCAACGTGTCCGGGAAACGCTGCGGTTCATGGATCGTTCCCCCGACGAAAGGGTTACGCCCGACATCGGCCGCGAGATCTGCGAGCGGGAGGGCATCAAGGCGATGATGACCGGGCAGATCGTCCCGCTCGGCAGCAGCTTCGTCATCACGCTGACAGCGCTGAACTGCGCCACCGGTGAGACGATCGCGGCAGAGCAGGTGCAGGCCGAAAGCGCGGAACAGGTTCTGTCCGTCCTGGGGCAGGCGGCCGTGAACATCCGCGGCCAGCTGGGCGAGTCCCTGCCCATGATCGAGTCGTTCAACACCCCGATCGAGGCGACGACGTCCTCACTCGACGCACTGAAGGCGTTCTCCCTGGCCGAGGCCCAGCGCGCGATGGGACGGGATCAGGAGTCGGCTCCGTTCTACCGTCGGGCGCTCGAATTCGACCCCGAGTTTGCTGTTGCCTACGCCCGGCTCGGGACCGTGCTGAACAACATGGACGATCATGAGGCCGCGATCGAGAATTACAGAAAAGCCTTCGAACTTCGCGAGAGAGCCAGCGAAAGGGAGCGCTTCTACCTGACAGCGCACTACCACGCGACTGTGGAGGGAGACACGGACAAGGCGATCGAGACATACAACCTCTGGAGGGAGACTTATCCACGGGACTCTACCCCGCCCACGAATCTTGCGAACATCTACAGCCGGAGGCGTCAGTGGGAGCAGGTGGTTGAATGGGCCCGGATCAGCCTCGAGCTGGAAGCTCACCCGATCCCTTACGGCCAGCTCGTCAACGCGTACCAGAACCTGGGTAAAGGGGACGAGGCGCTGGAGACCCTCGAGGAATGGATGGAGGAGTTTCCCGAGGATGGCACTCCGCATTCACGGATGGCCCAGTACCGAGTCCAACGCGGGCAGTTCGAGGAGGCTCTCGAAACCGCCGAGATCGCTTACCGCAACGAAAGAACCTCGGAGCATCTCGAACCCCTGGTTGAGGCGAACCTCGGGTTGAACCGCGTGTCGGAGGCGAGATCGCTGGCCGAGCAGGCCGTCGAGGACAATCCGGAGAATGTCCGCTGGCGGCTTTGGGTGTACGGGATGGCGGAAATACACGGGGACCGGGAGGTCGCCGACGCGCAGGTGGAGTGGGCGCGCGGTAAACCAACCGAACACCTGATGATCGGCATGCGCGCGACGATCGTGGGTATGCTCGGCCGGGTTGAGGAAGCAACGGCACTGTACGAGCAGGCGCTGGCGGTTCCGGTGGAGCAGGGCCGGGTGTTCGTGTTGACCGACGTTGCCGGAGTCTACCTGATGGCGGGCTACAAGGATCGTGCGAGGGAAGCCACTCGCGAGGCCCTGGCGGAAAATGCCGCGGCATCCAAGTTAGCTGTGGCTGGGCTCCTGGCTCTACTCGGTGAAAACGACGAGGCGGAAGCTCTGGTCCAGGAGATCGCGGAGGGCAGTCCTTCCGATGAAGTCCTGAACGAGGCTACGCTTCCTGCAATCGAGGCGCTCATCGCCGTCAATCGCGACGAGCCGGATCGAGCGCTGGAACTGCTCGAAGACGAGCATGAATTCGAACGCGCCGAGCTTCCGGTGCCCTATGTCCGAGGCCTGGCCTACGCTCGAGCCGATCGTCCGGACGAGGCGCTCGCCGAGTTTCGGAAGATCCTGGACAACCCCGGAGCCGCGTATCTGTCTGTTGGGAACGGGATGATCAACATGATGGCGTCGATAGAAACGGCGCGATTGCTGGCGCGCGAAGGCAGGAACGCGGAAGCTGCCGCAACCTATGAAGAGATCTTCGATTACTGGAAGGATGCTGACGCCGACCTGCCGACGTTGCTGGAGCTCCGATCCGAGTACGCCAACCTGAGCTAGCCTGCCGGCATTTAAACTCCAAATCTTTCAGCGAGTGTAGGTGCGCTCTATCAGCGCACGTTGTTGCAGTTCGACGGATGTGCGGTCATAGACCGCACCTACACGTAATGTTAGCTACTTCACCTTGTGCGCGATGCCGATACCCACCCGATCCTGGTCCGCCCCTTCAGGAACCCGTTGTGAAAGTACTCGACCATGACCGCGCATCATCGTCCTACGTTGGGCCGTAGGTTGGAAGGCGCTGTTCTTTCCGAGTTCGCGCACCTTCTCGTTCAAAGCTTGAACATCGCACGTTACACGCAACTTGGGGTCTGAAAACAATCCCGGGTAGTTTGGCCTGCCCTGTCCCGTCTTACCGTGCAGAATAATAAGGGAAGAACCCCCAGGCCGTGTCCGAGACGGCCTGTCTGAGTTGAGGCGGCATTGAACGAGGGCTGGTCAAGAAGATTGATTCGGGTTGTTGGTCTCGCCGTGATTCTGTCCCTGGCGATACCCGGTTTCGCGCAGTTTCCCGGGGTGTCCTTGACACCCGGCAACATCCTGGCCGTTTCCGGCGCTGGCGTTCGCGAGTACACGCCTCTCGGTGTCGAGGTACAGCGCATCGGTGTCCCTTACCCGGAAGATGCGGGTCTGACCGAATTCCTCAGGGACATCGTCGTCGACCCTGAGGGAAACATCGAGGGCTTCAACGGTACGTTCCGGCCTTTTCTGAGCACGGTTGCCCCCGACAGCGGGACCCGCGCGCAGCCCCAGTGTTCGGGCTGGAGTACGGTGAACCACCCCACCTATGGAGGTATTGCGACCTGGCAGAACTATGTCTACGTGTCGGACATGCGGACGCTGAACACACCCGAAGCAGCTGCCGCGGGCGTCGTTCGCTTCGATACCCGGGATTTCTCGTGTCAGCGATCGGCTGACAGCTCCGAATTGGTGGACGTCGCAGTCGGGCTGGATGGGCTGGTCTATGGTCTGACGAGGTTGCAGCTCATCAAGGTATACGACCCGGAGACCCTCGCACTGATTCGCAACGTCCCCCTGCGAACCGGCGATCACAGGGCGATCGCCGTCAACAGGGCGGGCGACATTTTCAGTGCAACGGGCAACGGTACAATCTATCGCCTTGACGGGAACGACGCTAGATCCACGCTCGACAGCCTCTCGGTTGCCGGCACCCTCGGCGACATCGATCTTTCCAGTACCGGCGGGCTCGTGCTGGCCTCTGTCGAGGGCATGGTCACTGTGACCGACGAGGCTCTGGAGGCGGCCACCGCGTTCGAAGGAGGTAATTCTGTTGCGTGGGTGCCGCCGTTTTCTCGCAGCGAAGTGCAGTTTTCAGTTCCGGATCGGGGAGGCGCCTCGGTCAATGTTACCGCGGGGGCGGAGGCGAGGGGATACGCCAGGATCGACCCGCTTCCGTTCAGCACCACTCCGGCCGGGTTGGCGATCCTGGGTTCCCGCCGGGGGAGCGTACTCGTTTCTGAATCGGCCTTTGGTGCGATCTCCCTCGGCACTTCGGGCCGTATTTTCGTCGAAATGGGCGGAGGGGTCCGCACGGGCGTCGCAATCGCAAACCCGGACGCGGTTGCCGCATCCCTTACATTCGAATTCACATACCCGACGGGAGATCGTTTCGGCGGCGGGGTCCTCGATGTTCCTCCGGGGGCCCGCCTCCTGCGCTTCTTCGACGAGGGTCCGTTCGAGATCGCTTCGCCTCTGCTGGCAACATTCACGTTCAACTCAACGGTTCCCGTCGCGATCGCCGGTCTCCGAGAGTTGCTCAACGAGCGGGCGGAGCGTTTGACCACGAGCCTGCCGGTTGCTTCGATCACCACGACCGGGTTTCCCGGAGTGACAGTCGGCCAGACACAGTATCTCCCCCTCTTCGCCGGCGGCGGCGGCTGGGTCTCGCAACTCGTGATCGTCAATCCAAGCGAACAGACCATCGACGGATCCGTTCGCATCCGGGGGCAGGACACCGCTTTTGATCCTCTCTCGGTGGTCGTGAACGGCAAGCGCGCAGAAACCTTTGCGTATTCCATCCCACCGCGCAGCGCGACACGAATGCGAGTCGAGGCCTTCGAGTCCGCTGTCGTTGTCGGATCGCTCGAAGTTGCTCCTTCTCTCAACCAGGGGTCTCCGTTTGCTTTCATTATCGTCCGATACCGCAACGGTCCCTTCACCGTCTCGGAAGCTGCTCTTAGCGCATCTTCGCTCGGAAGGGCGTTCCGGATGTACGCGGAAATAACGGAGGAGGCGGGAGGCTCCACGCGGACAGGAATCGCTGTCGCGAACCCATCTTCGAACCCCGTCTCCCTGGCGTTCGATCTCCATACTCTCGGGGGAACCCGACTCGATGCGACCGGGGCGCAAACGATACCGGCTCTCGGTCAGATGACGATGTTCGTTGATCAGATTCCCGGGTTCGAGTCCATCTCGAAACCGTTCCAGGGCGTGCTCGCCGTCGAAACGTCCGCCGACGAGTCCGTTGCTGTCACCGGTCTTCGGGGGCGCCTGAACGAGCGCGGAGACTTCCTTATCGCCGCGACGGCGCCAGCATTGGCGCAGACAATCCCCTCGACGTCGGGAATTACATTTCCCTACCTTGAGGTCGGCGAGAGCGATTCCGCCCAGTTCGTCTTCTTCGCAGGCTCCACGGGTCAGATTACCCGGGGTAAGCTCCGCTTTCTGTCGGAAACCGGTCAGAAGCTCACGTTGACGCTGCCATAAGCGCTTGATGGCCAAGTTTGAGAATGTTGCTGATCCGATCCAAGGGACTAACGGTGTCGTCAACGATGAGCATTCAGCTCTCCGCTATCATGCTTCTGCCACTGGGTGATTGGGCCAACTGGACAATCGCGAGGAGTCTGTAGTAGGTTGTCCAACTTCGACAAGCCATTCAACCGAGGAGGATCGCTAGAATCATGGGAAAAACCTACCAGTCGACAACCGTAAACGCTTCCGCGGATGAAGTGTGGGCCACGATCCGAAATTTTCATGACATGTCCTGGGCGTCGAGCATCGTCTCCGATTGCAAACCGGTCGGAGATCTGAAAGGGGATCAGGTCGGAGCCAAGCGGGTTCTCAACGACGCGTTCCATGAGACGCTGCTGGAGTTGAGCGACATCGATCACAGAGTTCGATACAGCATCGACAACGGTCCCCCGCCTGTCTGCGACGCGGATGATTACATCGGTCTTCTGCAGGTGTCCGCGGTCACCGACGACAACACGGCATACGTGGAGTGGTCTTCGAGGTGGCACGGGAAGGACGCAGAGACGGCTGAGTTCTGCAGTCCTCTCTACGTGAGCATGCTCGGAGACTTGAAGAAAAAGTTCGGCTGAGCGGAGCCGCAGAAATGTGCGGCTTCAGGTGTAGGTGCGCTCTATGAGCGCACAAATGTCCGCGGGACCACAAGTTGTGCGGTCATAGACCGTACCTACACGTGAAAAGCCCGCCACCCGATTCTCCGTTACCATAATTCGGTCACAGCTTGATAGACCGCACCTGCACCGACTTCAACTGTGGCGTCGACAGAATTTCCAGGAGCAATAACTGATTCGGAGTCCATATGGCACGAGTTGAATGGAGCTACCACCGCCCTGCATGAAAGACCTGCGGACGAACGCAGGAGTTTCTTGCGAAGAACGGAATCGAAATCGCCGAGCAACTAAACGCACGCAAGGTGGCCCTGCTCGAGGAAGAGGTATTGAACCTCGTCAAGAAGGTCGATCGCATCTATGCGAGCGCCGGCAGGAAAGTCGTTTTCTTCGACCTCAAGAAAGAGAAGCCCGAAAGCGAAGCGCTTTTCAAGGCAATCTGCCGGAACGGTAAACTGCGAGCGCCCGCCTTGCGCAAAGGCAAGACACTGATCGTCGGATTCCACGAAGAAACCTATTCTCACGTTTTCGCGTGACGACCCGAGAAATGAGGACCGTATGAACCGTCACATTAATCCAGACACACTGGGCCCACCCCACGGGTACACACACGTCGTCGAGACACGCGGGGTGCGAACCGTATACATCTCAGGGCAGGTCGGCGAGGATCGGGAAGGCCGGGTCGTCGGCAACGACTTCGCCTCACAGGCTCGACAGGTGTTCGAGAACCTCAAGGCTGCACTCGAGGCCGTCGGGGCGAATTTCGGCGACGTCGCCAAGACCACGACATACGTCCTGGACATGTCCGCGATCCAAACACTTCGTGAGATTCGGTCCGGCTACCTCGGTTCGAATCCCCCCGCCAACACGCTTGTCGAGGTAAACAAACTGGCTCATCCCGACTATTTGATCGAGATCGAAGCCGTCGCCGTCCTCGACGATTGAATCGCCGCCAAGGCTTTCCCTTGACAATCTACAGGGGTGATTCGCTATCATTGGTGTTGTCGAACGTCTAGTGGAGAGGAAACTTATGCCAAAGCGAAAAGCGGACCTGCTGCAGGGAACACTCGACCTGCTGATACTGCGGACCCTCGATCTGGGGGCCATGCACGGTTGGGGTATCTCGCAGCACATCCAGCAGATTTCAGACGGTGTGCTCCACGTTCAGCAGGGCTCGCTCTACCCGGCTCTCCATCGCCTGGAGCTGGAAGGCTGGATCGACTCCGACTGGGGCACGTCCGAGAACAACAGGCGCGCACGCTATTACAAGCTCACCCGCACGGGACGCAGGCAATTGTCCGAGGAAACCGAGAACTGGGAACGCCTGTCGGCAGCTGTATTCCGAGTGCTGGAGACCGCCTGATCGTATGGTTGGGAAACTGTTCCGAGTCTTGAAATCGTTGGTTCGCCGGCCATCGGTCGAGCGGGAACTGGACGAAGAAGTGCGCTTCCATCTCGAGATGGAGATCGAGCGCCACGTGCGGAACGGTATGAGCCGCAAAGAGGCCAAGCTGCAAGCCAACAAGGACTTCGGAGGTTTCGAGCAGATCAAAGAAGAGTGTCGTGACGCTCGGGGGACACGGTTGATCGACAATCTCTGGCAGGATCTGCGGTTCGGTGCGCGGACCCTCGCCAAGCGGCCCGGGTTCAGCATTGCCGTGATCGCTGTGCTGGCACTCGGGATCGGGGCGAACACTGCGATCTTCAGCGCGGTCAACGGCGTCCTGCTCCAACCCCTGGACTACGAGCACGGGGAGCGCCTCCTCCTTCTGCGGCAGCAGGCACCCACCGCAGGTATCCGGAGCATCGGTTTCTCTCCGAAAGAGCTGATCGACTACCGAGAGATGAGCCAGACCCTCGACGCCATCGTCGAGTACCACATGATGTGGTTCATCCTTCTCGGTGGCGAGCGCCCGGCCAGGGTCCAGACAGGGGTCGTGTCGTGGGATTTCTTCGACGTTTTCGGTACTGAACCGCATCTCGGCCGGAGCTTCCGGCCCGAAGATGAGACACACGGTTCGGAAGCGGTTCTGATCCTCAGCCACGACTACTGGCTCGAAGCGTTCGAAGGCGACCCGAATGTCGTCGGCCGTCTCTTCGAGATGAATGACCAGCCGCACCGGGTGATCGGAGTTTTACCGCCGATTCCCGAATACCCGAACGACAACGACGTGTACATGCCGGTGTCACACTGTCCCTTCCGGTCCGATCCTGACACGGTGGCGGACCGAGATGCGCGGGCATCGCAGGCCTTCGGCCGGATGAAACCCGGTGTGTCGATCGATGACGTCGAAGCGGACTTCGCGACGATCACCGATGAATTATCGTCGAAGTACCCTGAGTCATACCCGAACGACCGTGGGCTCGAGGTCGAGTCTGTCCCGCTGCGGGAGGAACTGACACACGGGGCCCGCCCGACGTTCGTCCTGTTGCTGGCCACGGCCGGAATGGTTTTGCTCATTGCCAGCGCCAACGTTGCGAACCTGCTGCTGGCCCGCGCGATGCGCCGTGAACGGGAGATGGCAATCCGCGTCGCGATGGGAGCGGGCCGTGCGCGACTCTTACGTCAGATGACGGTGGAGAGTCTGATGCTGACACTGGCCGGTGGGGGACTCGGTCTGATCCTTGCAATCAACGGCCTGGACCTGCTCGTCTCCTTCGCAGACCGGTTTACTCCACGCGCGGTGGATATGGCCATCGACGGATGGGTCCTGGCGTTTGCGCTGGGCGTTTCGGTCCTGATCGGATTGATATTCGGTCTGTTGCCCGCATTGCCGGTCGGTCGGTCCCCGGCGGAGTCGCTTAGGGAAGGCTTCAGCGATGCATCCGCCTCGGTCGGCAAGCAGTTCGCCCGCAACGGGCTCGTCGTGGCCCAGGTGGCGATCTCCTTCGTGCTGCTCATCAGCGCCGGACTGATGGTTCGCAGCCTGATCCAGTTGAACCGTGTCGACCCGGGTTTCGACCCGGAGAATGTCCTGACGATGCGGATCGACTTGAACTTTTCCAAGTACACGCACTACGAAGAAAACATCGGTTTCTTCTCGAGCCTCCTCGACAGGCTTCAAGAACATCCGGACGTGATTACGGCAGCGGTATCGGGCACGTTCCCGCTCAACGAAATCAGTCCCGGTTCGGAACAGTTCATGATCGAAGGACCAGCGGTGGCGGACATGCCGGATCGATTCTGGGCCGACTTCATTGCCGTGAGTCCGGACTATTTCCGTACGGTCGGCGTTCCCGTCATCAGCGGCCGGGCCTTCACGGGCGACGACCTGCATCAAAGTCCGCCCGTCGTGATCGTCAACGAATCGCTGGCCCGTCACCACTGGGGTGGGCGGAGTCCGGTCGGGGAACGGATCTCCCCGGATGGAGAGGGCTGGTTCGAGATCGTGGGCGTCGTCGGCGATGTCAAGCAGGAGAGTCTAATCGACGAGGCAGAGGACCAGATGTACGTCCCGCTCGACCAGGCGACACCGCTCAGCAGCACCGTCCTCGTCCGAACGGCAGGAGAACCGACCGTCCTGGCAGGCGTCGTCCAGGACCTGGTCCGCGACATCGATGACCAGCAGCCTGTGGACAACTTCCGTACGCTGGAGAAGGTACGGAGCGATTCGATTTCCTCGCCTCGTCTGACGACCATCCTGATCAGCCTGTTCGCGGCCCTGTCGGTGACCATCACAGCGGCCGGAATCGGAGCGATAATCGCCCTGGCCGTCAGCCAACGTACACACGAGATCGGCGTCCGCACCGCTCTGGGCGCGTCGTCGCTCGAAGTTCTATGGATGGTCATGCGGCAGGGCCTGACACTCATCGCTGCGGGTCTCCTCCTTGGCGTGGTCGGCTCTCTCGCCCTGGTCCGATTCATGACCGCGGTCCTGTTCGAGGTCGAACCCACCGACCCGGTAACCTTCCTGGCCGTCGCGATCATGGTCGTGTCGGTCGCCTCGGCCGCATGCTTCATACCGGCCCGCCGTGCCGTCACCATCGATCCGATGTCCGCCCTTCGGGCGGACTAGAAGACGTAGGCCGTTGGTGTAGGTGCGGTCTATGACCGCACAGTGTTCTAGCATGAGGGATGTGCGCTCATAGAGCGCACCTACACGCACTCCTCCGTGAGGCGAAACGAGCCGTGAGAGAGCCACTGTGAGGGGGACAGGGGCCTGGCCCTGTCCCCGGGGTGTCTGGTAAGCAGAAATGTCGGCGAACGACAACCACTGGCCCCAGAATCCGCTAGAGACGATCCATTCTTGTCACTCGTCACTTGATGTTAGAATTCCCGCTCTATGGAACCTCCTGTGCAGCGACAACTCGTGCTTGCTTCGCAGTCGCCGCGTCGTCGTGAGCTTCTGGCTCTGCTCGGATTCCCGTTTACCGTTGTCCATTCCAGGGCGAGCGAGACGCCGGCGGAGGGAGAGAGTCCGACTGCTTTCGTGAAACGGGCTGCGCGCGACAAGGGGATCGAAGTGGCCGCCCGGGTCCCGGCTTCTATCATCCTGTCCGCGGACACCATCGTTGTGGTCGATGGCGAGATTCTTGGAAAGCCTGTCGACGACGACGACGCAGTCCGGATGCTTGAACTGCTATCGGGTAGACGGCACTCCGTCTACACTGCTGTGGCCGTCGTCGATTCCGATACGAGTTCCAGGCTCGAAGGCATCGAGGAGACCAAGGTGTGGTTTCGCGAACTGGACCGCGCCGCGATTGATTCCTACATCCGTCGCGAGGACGTGATGGACAAGGCCGGCGCGTACGCTATCCAGGGCTATGCCTCGATCTTCATCCCGAAGATCGAAGGAAACTATCCCAACGTCGTCGGACTCCCTTTTCCGCTGACTTCCGATCTGCTCGCCTCGTGCGGACTGCCATGCCCCACATCATCGTAGGCACCGCCGGACACATCGATCACGGCAAGACTGCCCTCGTCAAGGCGTTGACCGGCATCGATGCCGATCGCCTGAAAGAGGAGAAGGAGCGGGGGATCACGATCGACCTGGGATTCGCCAACCTCGACCTGGATCAAGAAACCAGCATCGGCTTCGTCGACGTTCCGGGTCACGAGAAGTTCGTCAAGAACATGCTCGCCGGCATCGGTGGGATCGATCTGGTCATGTTGGTAGTTGCCGCCGACGAGTCGATCATGCCCCAGACACGGGAGCACCTCGATATCTGTTCGCTGCTCCACATCCGGCACGGGCTGACCGTCATCACGAAAATAGACGCGGCTGACGAAGAGATCGCCGACCTGGTCGAACTCGAGGTCCGAGATTATCTGAAATCGACGTTCCTCGGTCAATCGCCGATCGTCAGAGTCAGTGCACAGCGTGGGGACGGGATCCCCGAACTTGTCGGGACGCTGAAGACGCTCTGTGCCGGGGTCGAACCGAAGGATGCCTCCCAGATATTCAGGCTGCCCGTGGATCGGTGTTTCACGATGAAGGGGTTCGGTACCGTTGTAACCGGGACGTCGATATCCGGTTCCATCCACAAGGACGAGGAAGTCGAGTTGCTTCCGTCCGGCCGTCAGACCCGGATTCGCGGGATACAGGTGCATGGGCAGGCAGCGGACGTCGTAAAGGCCGGGCAGCGAACAGCGCTTAACCTCCTGGGAGTCGAAGTTGGGGAAGTTCATCGTGGAGTTGTGTTGACTGAACCGGATCTGTTCGAGCCGACCTCGATGTTCGATTGTCATCTGGAGTTGCTCGAATCGGCACCCGGGCCGATCCGTCAGCGCAAGCGCATCCGCTTCCACGTCGGAACGGCCGAGATCATGGGGTATGTTTCACTACTCGGTCGTGAGCGGCTCGAACCAGGAGGTCAATCCCTCGTCCAGATCCGATTGGAGGAGGCCACATTTGCGCTTCCTCGCGACCGCTTCATCATCCGGCAGTATTCCCCTATGGTCACGATCGGCGGCGGGGTAATACTGGAAGGCAACCCGAGTAGGCATCGGCGCCACGACGAGCGCGTCCTGAGGCGTCTCGAGACGTTCAAGGAAGGCAGCCTCGCCGACCGCCTTATGATCCTGGTCGACGAAGCCGGTCTCGGGGCGCTGACGCTGGAAGCCCTGGTCGGAAAAGTGGGCGCGGTTGGTTCGACGATCCGATCCGCGCTGGAAGCCCTGGCCAGACAAGGCTCGATTCGGATCCTTTCGGAACGCCCGTTCACCGTCGTGTCCCGGGACGTATTCCAGCGAGCTCTCGATCAAACGCTCTCCCGGGTTCAGAGTTTCCACGAAGCCAACCCCTTGACGGTGGGCATTTCCCGGGAGGAGCTCAAGACGAAGGTGTATGAGAAGTCTTCCAACCTTGTTTTCCAGACCGCGCTCCAAGAGCTTGCGTCCCGTGAAGAAATAGCGTTTGCGCAGGACCTCATCCGTATCTTCGGCCGGAAGGTGACGCTCGGCGAACACGAAGAGTCGATCAAGAAGAAGCTGACCGATGAGTTTCTGCGTTACGGGGTCGAGGTCCCCACGCCGGATGAACTGATCCGGAAAGCCCGGGTCGACCCGGGTACGGCAAGACAGATTCTGCAGTTGATGCTCCGAGACGGTGTCGTCGTGAAGGTCAACGACGACTTGATGATGCACCAGGCAGCCATGGACGGGGTGATCGAAAGGGTCCGCTCCCTGAAAGGAACGGGCGCGAAACTCGGAGTCGGAGAGTTCAAGGACCTGTTCGGCGTGTCCCGCAAGTATGCGATTCCGTTGTTGGAGTATTTGGACCGGGAGCGGGTTACGCGGAGGGTAGGGGATTCGAGGGAGATTCTGTAAGGGAACAAGTTGTCCGTAGGCCGTAGGCCGTTGGACGTTGGGGTGTTGCGTACCGAGGATTTGTTGGTGTCCGGCGAGGGGGTTGGCGCTTTGTTTCGTAGGCCGTAGGCCGTTGATGTGTTGCTAACCGAGAAGTCGTTGGTGACTGGCGAGGGGTGGACGCGTTGTTCGTAGGCCGTTGATGTCTTGCTTACCGACAAGTCGTTGGTGACTGGCGAGGTGTGGACCCCAAGACCTCGATGCTGCGACAAATGTGTCGCCAGTCACCTGCTAACCGCCGCTGAGCGACACCACAACGGCCTACGGCCTACTGGCCGCAGAGCGGCCCAACGCCTCAACGGATAACGGCCTACGAAGAACAACAAAAAGGACGGCCATTGGCCGCCCTCTCATCTCATTCCTGTTAAACCGCTCTATGCCTGCTCCGAGTTCGACTCCTCGCCGCTGTCATCACCTTTTATGGACTTCTTGAAGTTCTTGATGCCTTCCCCGATTCCTTTACCCATCTCGGGTAGTCGTTTCGCACCGAACAGAAAGAAAATGATGACCAGGATGATCATCAGTTCCGGCAAACCCAGTCTAAACATGGAGTTCCTCCGCTTCGATCCTTCCAGGCTCTCCGAACTCGGGCTAAGCGTGAATGGACACGTTACCGACAAAAAAAGTATATCGGATGGAACTCAGTTCGTCCAAGTGTAATCCCAGAGGTACCATTGCCGGTCGCTCATCGGAGACTCCGGTATGACGACGCGAAATCGGCCCTCGAACTCAGTCACGACCAGGGCATACACCTGCCCGTCCGGCTCCCGGTAGACCAGGTAGTGGTACGTGCGACTGTTACCTTCCCTCTTCCGCTGATCCAGGACACGGCCCCGTGTAAACGGGGGCCGGAGCAGCTCGGCAATCTCTTCCCCCGTCGCCTCGCGAAGGTTCCCGGAGTCGATCCCGACGCTCAAGATCACCATGGATTCCACCCGTGCGGGGTCGCCGGACCCCATGGCGTCCATGAACAGCTCGGCGGCGGTCAGCGGGGGACTGTAGACGTAGTAATAGTAATAGCCCAGGGCTGTCGATCCGGCTATGAGAACCCCGATGAAGCACAGGACGGAGAGTCGGATCGGCAGCTTCATCGAATCACCATCCGCTTTATTCTTCGGTGCTGGGAGACCTTCTCGTCGTAGGCGGAGTAGCCGTCTCGTCCCATCATCGAAAACGTCAATCGTTTTCCGTAGTCGACTCCGGGCTGGTCGAATGCGTTGATGTCATACAGCTCCCCAGCGTACGCGGTTGCGTATTCCGAGAACATGATGAGTTCTCCGAGGTTGGCTTCATCCAGGCGGTCCGTCGAAACCGCGACGCTCGGGCGACCGGCTTCGGTCAACGCGATTTCGGTGGCCTCTCTCTCCGAATGCAACAACTCGCCGATGTCCCGACCCTCGAGATAACCCAGCGAAGGGTAATCGGAGAAGTCTCCGTCCACCGAGATCTTATTGCGAAAGTCTTTGAGATCCCAGAACACGAATGACTTGTCGTTGGGTCCCTCGATGAAAAGCTGCAGCTGGGAATGCTGGTCCGTCACACCAAGAGCCGCTGTCGGAGTCTGCCCGACGTGGACCGTGTGTCCCTGCCGGTTTTCTTTCTTCCCCAGGCTCTCACCCCAGAGCTGCTTGTACCAGAAAGCGAATTTCCACAACGCCTTGCAGTACGGAAAAAGCGTGAGAATCGACTTGCCGCGCTTGCGGTCGAGGAACCATTGGATGAAGGCCATCTGAAGGGCCGCGTTCTCACCGGGTGGACGTCGCGCGCGTTCCCCAGCCCGCATCGCACCGGACATGAGCTCCGCGACGTCGAGCCCCAGCAGGGCGGCCGGGAGTATGCCGACGGGAGACAGGACGCTGAACCGTCCTCCGACATTGGACGGTATCTCAAACGCCGGATACCGCTCCTGGCGAGCAATCCCGAGGAGGTCGCCTTTCTCTCGATCCGTGGTCACCACGAAACGCGAACGCGCCTGGTCGGGTCCCAGCGCATCGATCAACCAGCGCCGGACGAGGCTGAAGGTTGCCATCGTCTCGGCCGTAACACCGGACTTCGCGATGACGTTGACGACGACATCCCGAGGGTTCAGTCGATCGAGTGTGCCGCGGATGAAGTCCGGGTCGACATTGTCCAGAGCGGCCAGGCTGCGTCCCGGGGAGCGTTGATAGAGGGCGTCCGCCAACGCAATCGGGCCGAGAGCGGAACCCCCGATGCCGACAACAAGGACGTGAGGGTAGGGATGTTTTTCCGCGAACGCACACGCGGTGTCGACGACATCCTGGCGGGATGGGAGATCCGCGAAACCGAGTCGACCCGCTGCCCGTTCCGTTTCCAGTTTGTCGACCGTCCTCAAGAGGGATGCCGCGGCCTGTTCGAAAGTTTCAGCCGGAATGCCGTTGCTCCCGACGGCGTCCTCAAGGACGTTCGTGAAATCCAGCTCGATCAATTCGCTCCCGGTCCTTTCTTCAGAGTTGCTGGTTCCCCAGCTCCGAGGCTTCTACAGATTCCTCGTCCGGAGTCCAGTTCTTCGGCTCCACGGTAATCGACTTGAACTCCCGAAGACGGACGAGACCGGGCTTCGCTTTTCGAGGCTTCGAAACGAAGCGGCGCCGTGTGTAATGCACCTCGACCTTGCTCGAGTTCCGAGCCTGTGAATGGTAGGCGGCCAACTGGGCGGCCCGCAGGAGCACAGGTTTGTCCAACTCCCGGTCCTTGGCCGGATTCCTGACTATGACGTGAGAACCGCTGTAGCCGGCCACGTGGAGCCAGAAGTCATCTCCAGCCGCCACCTTGAATGTCAGTTCGTCATTCTCCTTACCGTTGCGGCCGAAGAGAACTTCCTTTCCGTCGATGCGGATCGCCCGTTTCGTGCGAGCTGTCTCGGAGGGGGCCTTGCTGTCTCCAGGATCGGTCCGTTCCTTGGCCGTTCCAGTCAGTGCAAACCAGGAATCCCAGTCCTTGATCGAGCGCACCTTTTCCTCTTCCTGCTCGAGGTTGCGGCTGAGGGTGCTCGTCTCTTTCAGCTGACGATTGACCAGCGACTTCCCTCGTCTGGCCTTCTGGTATTTCTTGAACATCCTGGACACGTTCTGGCGAAGCGTCACCGAGGGATCGACCTTGATCTCACGTTTGCGAGCTTCTTCGCCGAAGTAGTCGGTAACCTCCACAGAATCATGATGCTGGTCCATCGGGGCGCCGCTGGCGACCAGCATCTTCGCGGTATCCTGAAGTTCGGCAGCTTGTTCGAATTGCTCCAACTGGTTCAGCAACCGGTTTCTCCGCGCTCGAAGCTTCCGAGCCCGATCTCTGAGTGCCCGTCGCTTCGGGGTCTTGGCGCGTTCGAGCAACGTTCTCGATTCCAACTCGTCGTACAGCAAGCGAGCGGCCTGAAGTATGCCGGTGTAGGTCGTGTGGCTGTGACTTTTGCCGAAGGATTCGAGCTCGATCGGGCTCAATCGCGCCCGACGCAGCAGGTTGAGGTCATTCTCTTCGAGCACGACGCGGAGCGGCCTGAATGTGTAAAGCCAGGCGGCCTCCGAGGGAGTCCGAAGCTGATCGACGAGACGTCGAACCTCGTCGGGTACGCTTCGGTCCTTACCGGCTCCGCGGTGAGCGACTTCAGCCGCGAACACAGGGCCGACTCCGGCAATACTCTCGACGAGCCAACCCTTGCCTTTCCTCGCGTACTCCTCCGTATCGAACCAGGAATCGCTTTCGCAGGCTTCCGCGAGATCCAGTTTGCCCGCGACTACGGGGTACCGGTACTCCTCATACTCTCCGATGCCGTGCTGCGGACTCAGAGGCGCGAACGAATCCAGCACCCGGCGTTCGGCGTCGAGGAGCACCATGTTCGGGGCATTCGGGAGTAGCTCTATCACGAGAACGAGGGTTTCGAGCTCCCTGGCCGGGAGTGTTGTCTGGAACGTCATCTCGACGATTCTCTCCGACAACGGTTTCTCGACATGCTTCAGCCTGGCGTCGTTGAGATGCTTCCGGAGCACCATGGTGAAGTCTGTGGTCGGGTAGTTGACCGGAGGACGGGCATCGGAGATGTAGAGCGCCGGAGTGCGGGCGTCGAGCCATACCTTCAGCGCCGGGACCTTCGTACGGCGGGTCTGGAAGATGAACCCGCTCTTATGGTGCTGGACCACACGACGCACGACCAGACCATCGGTCACGCGTTTGAGCTCCTCGACCAGGGAGATGAGAGCGAAATTCTCCATTGCAGCAATTGTAACTGAAGGGTGCGGGCGTTGGGCCCGCAGTAGTGCGTAGGCCGTTATCCGTAGGCCGTTGTCCGTTGAGGAGTCGCTTACCGACAATTCGAGGGTGGCTGGCGAGGCGTCTCAGATTCTTGCCGGGCCCTGGAGATGCGTCGCCAATTACCGGCCAATTCCCGCCAAGCAACACCTCAACGGCCTACGGCCTACGGCTTACAGGCCGCGTAGCGGCCCAACGACCCACCGGCCAACTACTCAATTCGCTTTACGAACGTCCCGGAAACCTTGTCCGCCCATGTCAAATGCTCCGGGTCCACGAACGCCCACAGGAAACCCAGCAGCAGCGGGATGATCGATATGAGGTAGCCGAAACTTCGCATGAAGGCCTCACGCGGCCGCAAGGGATCGCCGTGGCGGTTGACCGCCACCAACCCGTAGTACTGCATCCCGGTGGTCTGGCTCATGCTCAGCATGAACAGAAAAAAGTAGACGGCCAGGAACAGGAGATAGGCGGCTCCGTATATCCCAAGGATTGTCCGATCCAACGGGGTAGCGGCCGACATCTCTGAGACCGTGGCGACCACAAAGATCAGGTAGACGCCGGAAACGATCAGGATGTCGACGAGAAACGCGTAGGCGCGCACGATCAGCATGCCGCGCTGGTAGGACGGAAGCGTGAATTCGGCGGCATGGGCGGCCTCGTCGAAGTCCAGCGCAGGTTGGATCTTCGATAGATCGATGATCCGACGACGCCCCTTGCGTAGCATGCCGGCGGAATTCTATCACGGTTCTTGCGACCGACCTCTTTATGTGATTTATTCAACGGGAGCTGTGTTTCGCGCCATCCGGCGGGGAAAGGCGACTACTGCGGTTCCTTTGATATGCACGCACTACTACTGGCCCTCCTTCTGATCCCGCTCCAACAGGACGACATCACGGTTTCCGCCGAACTTCTCGAGCGCAGCGGCGATGTCATTACTTACACCGGCAACGTAGTCGTGACATACGGCGAGTTCGAGGTCCGAGCAGCTTCTATCACTGTCAACCGAGCCACGGAGGATCTGGAAGCGAACCAGGGAGTCACGTTCATCCATGGCGAAGAGCGGCTTTCGGGTAGTCGGCTCGAGATGAACCTGAACACTCTCGTGGGCGTTCTATTGGACGGGGAAGGTTCGCTCGGGCCGGGGTTCCTGGTCACTGCGTCCGAAATCCGTCGCGACGAGAACGGTCTCTACGAGCTGTTCGATGCCACGATCACGACCTGCGACGAAGCAGGTCACAAAGGCTGGGAGTTCTCCGCGGAACGGGCACGCATCGATCCGTCCGCGCATGTCCGCGCCTCGAACTCACTATTCAGGATCAAGAGCGTTCCGATCTTCTACCTGCCCTACCTGAGCGCTCCAGTCGAGACCAGGCCCCGGTCGACGGGTTTCCTGCTGCCCCAGACTTCGACATCCACGACGAAGGGGCGCAGTTTGCGGGAGTCCTTTTACTACGTCATCAACCGCAGCGCCGACGTCATGCTGACCGGCGAGTATTTCACAGAGCGAGGGATGGCGGGAGCGGTCGACTTCCGCGCGGTACCCAATACTCGCACCCGCGTCGAGGTGGACACCTTCTTTGCCGACGACCGGCAGGGTGAAGGTGGTTTGAGCGCGACGATCCTGGGAACTACGGAGCTGGGCGATGGATTCCGCGCCGTCGCGGACATGGATCTGGTCAGCTCGTTCGCCTTCCGGCAGGTGTTTGAGGAAGGCTTCGACCTGATCTCGTCCCCGACGGAAAACTCCCGCGCGTTCGCGACTTACAAAACAGGTCCAGCGACGTACAACTTCCTCTACAGCCGCAGCGGCACGTTCTTCGTCAACCAACCCACGGCGATACTGCGCAAGTTTCCCTCGGCCGACGTGTCGTTCCATGCTCGGCAGATCGGAAATCTGCCTATCTACTTCAGCGTTGATGGGAGTTTCTCCGGAATGCATCGCCGGGACGGAGCACTGGAAACCCCGGCTTTTGTCGAGCGGATCGACTTCCACCCCAGTATCGAGATTCCCGTCCTCCGTGGAGCCGGCTTCAGCTGGAGCCACCGTCTCGGTATCCGGGAAACCTTCTACTCGCACAGTCAGCGGCCCATCGTCGAGCGAGAGTCGTTGAGCCGTACGTCTTTCGACTACCAGTTCGAATTCTCGGGGCCTCAACTGGAACGTGACTTCGGCAGGTGGAAGCACGTTATCGAACCGCATGTCGAGTACCGGTACGTGACCGGGGTCGATCGATTCCTCGACACCCTGCTGGTGGACGAGACCGATCTCTATACCGACACCAACGAGGTCCGGTACGGAATAACAAATCGATTCTTCACCGACAGGGAGATCTTGAGCTGGACCGTGTCCCAGAAGTACTTCAGCGATCCTACTTTTGGTGGTGCCTTAGTTCCGGGACGAAAGAACCTTCTGAGCCCCCTGATGGACCTGACCGGCTTCGGTTTTGCCGACGAGGAACGCCGGTTTTCTCCTCTCGTTTCGATTCTCCGCTTCTCTCCCCGGAGCGGCCGCACGACCGATCTGCAGATCGACTACGATACGGTCCGAAACCACTTCAGGAGTGCCGGGGTCATCGGCGGTTACCAGGAAGGTCCGAGCTTCTTCAACGTCGCGTACTTCTTCACCCGGAGGAGTCCAATCCAGTTGCCGAGCAACCAGATTCGCGCCACAGTGGGGTACGGGGATTCATCCAGGCGCGGGCTGAACGGTGCGTTCAGCTTCGCCTACAACATCGATCAGGCGTTTTTCCAGGCTACGACCGCACAGGTTAGCTATAATACCGACTGTTACGGACTGCATATTGAGTTCAATCAGTTCGATCTGGGCCCCCGCCGGGAAAGTCGTATTCGGTTTTCCTTTTCACTGACAAATCTCGGATCAATCGGCACCCTGCGAAGCCAGGACCGGCTGTTTTGAGTGGAGGCCGCGTCCGAACTGGTCTCCTGGTTTAGAAGATGCCTTTTCCCCTCCATCGCATGCGCCGGCTCAGACGCAACGAACGATTTCGCGCTCTGGTCCGCGAAACCCAGCTTACTCCGGAGAGCTTCATCTTTCCAATCTTCGTCTGCCCTGGCGAGAGCGTTCGAACCGATATTCCGTCGATGCCGGGACAGTACAATTTTTCCGTCGACAACGCGGTTTCGATGGCACAGCTCGTCGCGAAGGTCGGCGTCGGCGGGGTGATGCTTTTCGGCATACCTGAAAGTAAAGATGATGTCGGTTCCGGCGCTTATGCCGAAGACGGAATAGTCCAGACGGCTCTCCGGGCGATCCGCCAGAACGTGCCCGACCTGATCCTGGTCGGCGATGTGTGTCTGTGTGAGTACACTTCCCACGGTCATTGCGGTGTGGTCAAGGATGGGGACGTTGAGAATGATCCCACGCTGGAGCTTCTCAGACGAACAGCAGTAAGCCAGGTCGAGGCGGGAGCCGACATGGTTGCTCCGTCCGACATGATGGACGGGCGTGTCGGAGCGATACGGCTCGGGCTGGACGAGGCGGGGTTCGACGACATCCCGATCATGTCCTACGCCGCAAAGTACGCTTCGGCCTTCTACGGCCCGTTTCGCGAGGCGGCTGGATCGACTCCGCAGTTCGGCGACCGACGAAGCTACCAGATGGATCCTCCAAACGCCCGCGAGGCTTTGCGGGAGATCGAGCTCGATATCGAGGAAGGCGCCGATATCGTCATGGTCAAACCCGCGATGCCCTACCTCGACATCATCAGCAGAGCGCATGACGCGTTCGAAGTGCCCCTGGCGGCCTACCAGGTCAGCGGCGAATACGCCATGATCGAAGCTGCTACAGCGAATGGTTGGCTGGATCGAGACCGCACAATCCTGGAAGCCGCAACTGCAATCAAGCGCGCGGGTGCCGACGTCCTTATTACGTATTACGCCCTGGAACTAGCCCGAATACTGAACAAGTGATTGTAGGTGCGCTCTATGAGCGCACAACCCACAAGTTGGAACAATGTGCGGTCATAGACGTCATAGACCGCCCCTACACTGACCCATGAGCAAATCTGAAGACCTGTTCCAACGAGCGGAACGAGTAATGCCCGGCGGCGTCAATTCGCCTGTTCGCGCCTTCCGGGCTGTCGGCGGTAAGCCCGTCTTCATCGAGAGCGGGGAGGGACCGCGACTCCGGGATGTCGACGGAAACACTTACATCGACTACATCGGATCGTGGGGACCCTTGATTGCCGGGCATCGTCCACCCGCGGTGACGAAAGCCCTGGCGAGAATCCTGGACGAAGTCGGGACGTCTTTCGGCGCTCCCACTGCACCCGAGATCGAGCTGGCGGAACTGATCTGTGAGCTGCTGCCGTCCGTCCACAAGTTACGGCTCGTCAATTCCGGCACCGAGGCGACGATGAGCGCGATCCGTCTTGCCAGGGGTTTCACCGGACGGGACAAGATCGTCAAGTTCGATGGCTGCTACCACGGTCACGGCGACAGTCTCCTGGTTCGAGCCGGTTCCGGAGTCGCGACGTTGGGTCTGCCCGACAGTCCCGGTGTTCCACCCGGGCTGGCCGAACTGACACTGGTCATGCCATTCAACGATTCCGCCGCACTCGAGGGTTTGTTCCACCGAACGGGAGGCGAGATCGCCTGTGTCATCATCGAGCCGGTCGCGGGAAATATGGGCTGCGTCCCGCCGGAACCGGGCTATCTGGAACTCCTCCGAGAGCTGACCTTTCGGTCGGGAACGGTGTTGATCTTCGACGAAGTCATGACCGGATTCCGCGTGTCTCTCGGCGGTGCACAGAAGTTGTTCGGGATTCGGCCGGATCTTACCACCATGGGCAAGATCATCGGCGGCGGCCTGCCTGTGGGAGCCTACGGCGGTCGGGCCGACATCATGGATCGAGTTGCGCCCGTCGGGCCGGTGTACCAGGCGGGGACTCTGTCAGGCAACCCCCTGGCGGTCGCGGCCGGGCTGGCCGCACTCGAAACGCTCAGATCGGAGAATCCCTACGATCGGCTCGAAGAGTTGAGTGCGCGCCTGGAGCGCGGGATCAATGAGACGGCAGTGGAGAAAGGAGCCCGAGTTGTCGTCAATCGAGTCGGTTCAATGCTGACCCTGTTCTTCAACGAGCAACCCGTCACGGACTTTGCGACCGCGAAGACCTCGGACACCGACCGCTTCTCGGAATTCCACCAGGCGATGCTCCGACACGGTGTGTACTGGCCCCCCTCTCAGTTTGAGGCGGCATTCGTGTCCGCAGCCCACACCGAAGCGGATATCGATGAGACGGTCGAAGCGATCAGAGAATCCATGTAGGTGCGGAGTAGTCAGTAGTCCGTAGGCCGTTATGGTGTCGCTTACCGACAATTTTGAGGGTGACTGGCGAGGAATTGCCGCCCTTCATGTATGCCGTTGCGGTCAGATTCCTGTCAGGCACTGGAGATGCGTCGCCGGTTACCGACGAATCCCCTCCAGGCGAAACCACAACGGGTAACGGCCTACGGTCTACGGACTACGGACAACGTCCTCCGCACAGCGGAAGCCGACTGTCGTCGACCGGACTTCAGGGTCCGCGTAGCTGCGGAAGTGATTCATGAGGTTGCGATCGTCGCTGTCGGACCAGCCGCCGCCTCGAATGATCTTGTACTTCCCGTCGGGCCCCTGAGGATTCTCGAGCGGGCTGACGCTGTAATAGTTGCGGTAGTACCAATCGTTGACCCACTCCCAGACGTTGCCCGACATGTCGTTGACACCGTACCCATTCGACGGGTATGAACCGACCGGGGCCGGACCGAAGGGATAGTTCGTGTGGGCCCGGTTTCCTGTCTTCGCGGCGATGCTGTCGTCGTTGACTTCGTATCCTTCCAGACCGAGCCCTTCGTCACCCCACGGGAACTTCTTCCGGTCCAGACCACCCCGGGCCGCTTTCTCCCATTCGGCTTCCGTGGGTAACCGCTTACCCGCCGACGCGCAGTACGAGTCGGCTTCTTCCCAGCTGACGTTGTAGACCGGAAGGCGCTCGTCTCCGGGGGCGATCGCTCCCTTCGGCCATTGCCAGGGCTTCAACGAGCCGGTTGCATCGACGAACTTCGAGTACTCTGCGTTGGTGACTTCGTTCTGATCGATGAAAAACCCGTCCAGGTACACTCGATGGGCCGGCGTGTTGTCCTGCCGGTCCCGTTCGAACCACCCGATCGCGTCGACCAGGAAGAAGTGCACCCTGCCCATCCAGAATTCCCCGGCAGGTACAAACTCCATCCCGTCCGGCGGGGTCGGAGGAGTTTGGGGTTCGCGTTCCGCGGGCTCGACCTCGGCAGGTTCAGCCGGCGGTGTCTGGGGTTCGGGGGTCTGTGGATACGCCGCGGAAGCGAACGTCAAGATCAGGAGAACCGCAGGGAGTTGTCGCATAGTTATGGGGCTATCAGCGCTCAGGCTTCAGGCAGGATAGCTGAACGCTGATAGGTTACAGATCATCCAAATATTTCGTCGATCGAGTCGCCGCTGATGAATTCCCCGCCGCCGATCGGAGCGGTCTGCACGTAGTCGTAAGCGCGGCCCGACGGCGTATTCTCGTAGCGCTTCGTCCAGTCTATTCCGAGAGCGGAATAGACGGTCCCGATGATGTTGTCCATCGCCGGCTGCTCCGGGTGCTTCCAACCGGGGTCGATGCACTTGGAGCAATCCTCGTTCGTGGCGCCGATGATCTGGGTCTCTTTCTTCACGCCGCCACCGAGGAACAGACACGTAAAGGTTTCGCCGTAATGGTCGCGACCCTCCACGTTGTTCATGTACGGCATCCGACCGAATTCGCTCGCGGCCACGACAAGGGTTTCGTCCAGCAGCGATTTGCCCGGTTCATGGCCCGGCATCGAGTCCAGGTCCTTGATGAGGTTGCTGAACGCGTTGTCCCACGCCAGGCACGTCACGTAATGATTCGACCTCTTCGTGCGATCGAAGATGAAGCTGTGGTGGTCCCAGGGTTGGCGGCCGTCGATGACATAGGCAAGGCGGGTACCTGCATCGGCGGCGATGAGATTCTTGGCGATGATGCAGCCCATGCCGAACCCGTTCGCGTACCGTTCCTTCTCTTCCTCGCTGACTTCGAAGACTTTTTTCCAGCGCGGGTCGTCGAGGGTGAGGTAGGCGTTCTGGTAGAAGGCCTTGTAATCCGACGCCTTTTTCCCCAGCGACGCTCTCACTGCGGGAGAAACTTCCGAGAGTTTCAACAACGCGTCGTAGCGCTCTATCAGCGCCGTATCGGCCGCTTCGCCGGGTTTGCCGGCGAAGCTGTCGAAAGCGGATGCGGGATCGAGATCGATACCCGTGAATTGAGGCGGGAAAAACCCCGATCCGATGGCGCCCACGCGCGCCCTTCCCAGACCCATACTCATGTAGGTCGGGAAAGTGTCTGAATCTCGGCGCTCATCATCCAACTCCGCGGAAACCACACTTCCGAAGGCGGGGATTTCCTTGGCCACTGCCTGGTTCAGGGATCGGCCCGTCTGTGTGTGGTATTGACCGGTAAAATGCGCCAGTTCAGGCGCGCGCATCGACCGCACAAAACTGGTACGGGGAGCCCAGTCCATATAATTCGGGAAGAGCATCTTCGACATGTACAGGTCGCCGACAACATGCTGTATGTCGAGATCCTTCGGTGTCTGTCGCGTCTCCTTGAGGTCCCAACACTCCATCGGACTGATCGCGCCCGGCAGTTCAATGAAGATGCAGTTGCGCGCCGTACCGCGCGGCGAGGCCTGGGGTGATGCGCTTACGAGTTTGGGCCAGCCGATCTGGTCGGCCGCGGTTGCGGCCAGCGCGATTCCCCCGAACTTCAAAATGTCGCGGCGGGTTGGTTGATATCGCCTTCGCATTTGTACTCTCCCGAAATAATCTCTTCTGATGCTCTTAATGGTTCAGCAGGAATTCAGTGCTGTTCAGCAGCGCCCACTGAACATTCTCCAGGCCGACCTTTCGGTCCCTCTCCATCAACTGCAGCGCCACGTCGATCTCCTCCGGCGTGGGTTGTCGTGAAAGGGTCGACATGAAGATGTCCTCGACGATTTCCTGCTGGGTCCGACCTGATTCAAGCAGACGCTGCAATCGGCTTCCCTCGCTGGCCGTGGAACGATTCGTCACCACGTCTGAAACCATCATCAGCATCGCTTGCAGCGGGGATGCCTTGTTCCCCTGAAACGCCGGTGTCTCACGCGTGCTCTGGAAGAATGCCTGCATCAGCGCGTACAGGGCCGTTCCTTCATTGGGTCCTTCTGAGCCCCGTTGCCGGCCCGATACGCCGTTGGGGGCGGCAAGCTCCTTCACGCGCGAAACAGGCTGGCCCTTGAGCGAGAAATTGTAGGGTTGGTCCGTCGCCTGAGCGATGACGTCCGCCAACTCGGGCCCGGTCAATACCCGTACGAACCGGCGGGAGTAGTAAGGTGTGTACTCATCCTTCCACTCACCTGGAAACTTCGTCGACAGCTGGTAGGCGCTGGATTTCATGACCGTCCTGATCAGGTGATGAATACTGAAATCGTTCGCCCGGAAATCTTCGGCCAGCGCATCGAGAAGTGCCGGATTCGTGGGCTGAATCGTCCAGGGGGCGGGTGGAGGATTGTCCGGATCCAGGCGAGCCAGATCGAACGAATCATAGGGCTCGACAAACCCAACCACCATGAGCTTGCCCCAGATGAGGTTCGCCGCAGCACGACCGAACTGGATGTGCGTCGGGATGATTCGTGCCAGAGCCTTTCGTGGATCCTCGTCCGGCCGAGGCTGTTCGCCCGTGAGGAGGAATGCGGGCTCGTACGTCCTCCCATCGCGCGGGAACCGCGCTTTGGCCAGGGTGTAGAAGGGGGCGTCATCTCCCGTGCCGTAGCCGGGGGCCTCGTTGTCCATGATCGTGTTCGCGTTCGACACGTTCAGCGCACGATCGCTGTAACTGACGACGGCACGCATCTTCCCGAAGAACGCCGCGTTCTTGTGAAACTCTTCTCGCGTCTTTTCGGTCAGGTAAAGATTGATGCTTTCGAGATGACCAGCTCCGTCATGACATGAGACGCAATCCAGGTTGAGGCCCAGAAAGATCCGGGCGACTTCGACTGAGACTTCGTCCACGAAATCCAGACGATCCATCAGGTGGTAGTTGTCCGCGTCGGTCGGGCTGACCGCGCGCGTAGCGGTATAGAGAGGTCCTCTGTAGAATTCGAGTACGGGCATCATCGTGTGGCTCTTTGCCGCGGTCGTGAGCATGTCGTACATGACCTCGTCATAGGGTCGGTCGACCTTCAGCCACTGCTTGTTGAACCACTGGAACGACTGGTCCCGCACGCGAAAGAGATCGCCCCAGAACCAGGCCCATTGCTCGGCGAACTCGTCGGTGCCGATCAGGGAGTCGATCAGCTTGTCGCGCTTGTCCGCTTCGCTGTTGGCGACGAACGCCCGCACGGCGTCCGGACTCGGTATCAGGCCCGTCGCATCCAGATAGGCGCGTCGGATGAACTCTTGATCGCTCGCCAGGGGAGAGTGAGGAATCCCATCGCGCTCGATACGACCGAAGATGTGGTCATCGACGAGGTTCTTCCGTGGAATCTCTCCCACGTCGAATGAGGCGGGAAGCGAGCCCGCGACCGCTTCCGTCAACCGACTGGCTTCGGCAGCTTTATCTTCGGCATTCGCGAAGATTCCTTCGTGCGCCTTCTCGATGGCGTCATGCTGCTGGATCGTCGGGGCCTTCGGCTTCTGAGGCGGCTTTTGCTGTTGCGCGAAGAGGGTCAGTGTGACCGATAGGCAAAGAATCGATAGCACCGCCACTTTCCATGGCTGCATGTTGGGTCCTCCCTCGGAAACTTCGTATGAGTGCTGTTTGCGTAAGTACTAGAAGTAACTGCCCTAGTTTATATAACTGTCCCCTGTCGGTGGCAAGAAAAACAGGAGCATTCGCCCGAACTTCTCACGAATCTTCGGGCACCCTTTGCCACCGACACTAGTGACCTGCTGTCGGGGAATTCGGGTACGGGGAATTCGGGGACGGAGACCGAATTCCAGTGTGGACCGAGATCGGGGACGGAGACCGGACTCTTGGGAACCGAAAACGACGGTTTTAAGGTCCTGGTAATTCGGTCTCCGTCCCCGATCTCGTCAGGTTGGCGAATTCGGTCTCCGTCCCCGAATTCAACGCTTCGATGGTCGGCCGGCGTATCCGGGTGAGAGATGCGGGTTAGCGGAACACTTCGAAGGTTTCGTCCTTGAGTTCGTAGAGTCGCAACCTCTGGATCTTTCCGTCTTCGGCAAACTGGAAGAAGGCGGCGCCGGGGACCGTGAACTTCTTTTCTCCATCCCGGAACGTGTAGATGGCTGTGAATTCCACTGAAACGGCCAGTCCGCCCCACGGTAACGGGGTCGCGTAGAACAGGTTAGCGGTAATCTCCCTGGCCGTTTGGTCATTGATACGGTAGAAGAGGTCGAAGAACGTTGTGCCGTAGTAGTCGGCCCAGGCTCGAACTCCCGAATGTTCGTAGTACATCACCGGTCCCAGTTGGTGTTCGTTGGGTCGGACGAAAAAGAAGGCGTCAGGGCGGTATAGTTCGACGAAGCTCTCCACGAACGGTTCCGGGTCCAGAAGTTCAGGTTCCGGTTCGGGCTCCACAGGTTCCGGTTCCTCCGATTCCGGTTCTTCCGTTTGAGACTCGGCCACGCGGTTCTCGGCGTTCTCGGGGGACCAGTCGTCGAGAGCGTTCAAACGGGCAAACCATTCTCGCACCAGCGCTTCCGGGTCGAGAGCGGCTTCCGAGCCGGCACCTTCCGGTGCTTGCGGACTGTCTTGCGAGTAGGCGGGCGGTAGAGGGACGAGGGTCAGAATCAGTCCGACGATGATGTGCAATTTGGTACCTGCCATATCAGCACCTTCCAAGATAAGATTCGGCAAAGATACCGCTTGGGTCGGGTCAAATCAAGGTCACTAGATTATCGGGACACTGCTGGAGTAACGTTTCAGGCCTGCCGAGCGGGGGCTGGTGTCGCGGGCGGTAGAGGGACGAGGGTCAGAATCAGTCCGACGATGATGTGCATTTGGTACCTGCCATATCAGCACCTTCCAAGATAAGATTCGGCAAAGATACCGCTTGGGTCGGGTCAAATCAAGGTCACTAGATTATCGGGACACTGCTGGAGTAACGTTTCAGGCCTGCCGAGCGGGGGCTGGTGTGGTGTAACCCAGGTAGGTGTGTCGGAGTTCGACGATTTCGGAGGTTCGGAAGGGCTTGCGGATGATCTGAACGATTCCGACGTCGGCGATCGCGTCAGTCTGCGCGTCGCTGAGCGGCTTTCCCGTGACCATGACGACCGGTGTTTCGGCACCCAGATCCCGGATAGCGCGAGCCAGTTCGATGCCATCCAGTTGCGGCATGTCGAGATCCGTGATCACGAGGTTGTGCCCCCGGTCCGCGAACGCCCGAATCGCCTCCTGGCCATCTGCAACCAGGTCGACTTCACAGTCATCGTTCCTCAAAATCGATGCGATCAACTCTCGGATGTTCGCGTCGTCTTCCGCCACAAGAATGAGCATCTTGACGCGGGATAATCGCCGATCCGGCAGACACTGTCAACACGGAATTCGCAATACCTTCAAAAAAGTGAAAATACGCAAAAATTGCAGGAATTCCGGGAGTGAGAATCGCGTGCCCAAACAGGCAAATGTGGAGTTGGAAAGTCACTTCCCATGAAAGGGAACACGCGTTGACGAGATTTCCGAATAGGCTCGGGTTTTTCGCGTCCAATCTTCCCTTCGATCTTGGAGTGGCGTGCCTCCTCTTCGGTCAAACACCCGCGCGCCAGCAGTCCAATTTTTCCCACCCGGCACGATTTACCCCTCGGAGAGAATTCAAATGACTGATTTCAAAGGCCAGTGCGTTTGGCATCGGCCTTGCGAACAAGATCATCGCCAGAGACATGGAGGATATGACTGTAATGAGTTTAGCCGGTACAGATGCAGAGAGAGGCGCTCAGATCCGGCTCGCCGAACTGGAACGTAGGAACCAGCTGCTGGAAGCAGAAGTCCAGCAACTTCGGGTTTACAAGGACTACGCATACACCGATGTGCTGACCGAGATCCCGAATCGCCGGTTCTACCACGAGAGGCTTGTCCAGGAGATGGCCCGTGCGCGACGGGGCCAGAATCCACTCGGACTCGCACTCCTCGATCTGGATCACTTCAAGGAAGTCAACGACCAGATCGGGCACCGGGCAGGCGACCAGGTTCTGAGATTCTTCTCGCAGTTTCTCCGGGTGAACCTACGCCAGGAAGACATCCTCTGCAGGATCGGGGGGGACGAGTTTTCCGTGATACTCCCCGATACCAGCGCTGAGCGCGCCGAGATCTTCTTTGAACGGGTGGTAACCAAACTCGATCGGGTCGATCTTTCCCTTGACGGCCGGGCTAATATCAACCTGTCGTTCAGTTGCGGGATTGCTTCCTTTTCGTCGGATTACACCCCGGAAGACTTTATCGAACAAGCCGACCATGCTCTGTACATCGCCAAAGGCCGTGGACGGAACCAGGTCGTCACGGCGAGCTTCAGCCAGGTGCTGGTGAACAAGTTCGTCAACTGAAAACCGCGTATTGAAAAAGCTTGCAGCGGTCCATCCAACCGCTTTTGATTTTCCGTCCAAACAACAACTCTAACGGCGGTCGAAAGACCGCCGCTTTTTTTGGTGCGCCAGGCATGGCGCGCAGCGCCATGAATTGGCGCTGGATAACCGGGGAGCGAAAGCGAACCGGGAAGTGACTAGGAGGTGAGAGTCCTCTGGGGGCCTTGATGACAGGAACCCTTAGCCGATGTGGCAACTGCGTCCGAGCAATCGGGGGTGGGAAGGAAGCCATAGGCAAAACTCTGGCCCGAGGCACACGAACCGCATAAGAGGCAGGCGTCAGGTGGGCGAAGAGGCCAACAGATCGGAAGCCCAATGTCATCCGGACCGGGCGTTTGTAGATGCGGCGGGTAGATGGAGTGAAAGTCACGTGCCTTACCCTGGGAGATCCGTTGTCTTGCTGGGAACAGCTAGAGTCGTCGAGAGGCGGCGCGATGGGGCGGCGGAAGTCAGCCACGGTCATAGTAGCCCGGCGGAGCCGGGGTGAAGGACCACACATGGAGAAGAGACCGACACGGAGCGTTCGATGCGAAACGGAGACGCAGACAAGAGGGCTGAGAAGCCGGAACCGAACCGGAAGGATAGCGGCGGAACCGTGACAGATACGGATGAGGGGCGTCAAACTCGCACGGCACGTCACGAGCAAGTCGGGATCGAGGAGGGAATGCTACTGGAGAAGGTGCTGGAACGGGAAAACGTTCTGGCCGCATACCGACGCGTCAAGGCCAATAGCGGGGCGGCGGGAATCGACGGGATGACCGTTGAGGACCTGATGCGGCGGAAGTCAGCCACCATAGTAGCCCGGCGGAGCCGGGGTGAAGGACCACACATGGAGAAGAGACCGACACGGAGCGTTCGATGCGAAACGGAGACGCAGACAAGAGGGCTGAGAAGCCGGAACCGAACCGGAAGGATAGCGGCGGAACCGTGACAGATACGGATGAGGGGCGTCGCACGGCAGCAAGTCGGGATCGAGGAGGGAATGCTACTGCTGGAACGGGAAAACGTTCTGGCCGGACGCGGGAATCGACGGGATGACCGTTGAGGACCTGAGTCTGGACGCGAGTCAAGAACTGCTCGACGAGACGTACCGCCCCCAACCGGTGAGGAAAGTCGATATTCTGAAACCGGACGGAGGGATACGGACGCTGGGCATTCCGACCGTGATGGACCGGATGATTCAACAGGCTCTGCTTCAGGTTCTCCAACCCCTATGGGATCGGACGTTCTCGGAAGATAGCTACGGCTACCGACCGGGACGAAGCGCCCAAAAGGCGGTGGTGCGTGCTCGGGAACACATTCGAGCCGGACATCGCTGGGTGGTGGACCTGGACATCGAGAAGTTCTTTGATCGCGTCAACCATGACGTGCTGATGGCACGCGTGGCGCGACGAATCAAAGACAAACGGGTGCTTCGATTGATTCGGCGCTATCTACAGGCCGGACTGATGGAGGGCGGGCTGGTGTCGCCCCGGGCAGAAGGGACGCCGCAAGGCGGCCCCCTCTCGCCTCTGCTGTCGAACCTGTTGCTGGATGAACTGGATCGGGAGTTGGGGAAACGTGGGCACCGCTTCGTTCGTTATGCCGACGATGTGAATGTGTACATTCGCTCCGAGGCAGCGGGTCAGCGGGTCATGGCATCGCTGGAATGTTTTCTGGACAGGAGACTCCGGCTGAAGGTGAACCGGGCCAAAAGCGCCGTGGCGCGGCCGTGGAAGCGAAAGTTCCTCGGGTACAGTTTCACGGCGCATCGCGAGGCCAAACTGAAGGTTTCGGATTCGTCGTTAAAACGACTGAAAATGAGACTTCGGGAGATCACGCGAGCCGGGCGAGGCCGAAGCCTCGCTCGCACGATCGGAACACTCATTCCCATCATTCGGGGTTGGGTGGCTTACTATCGCTTGGCGGAGGTTCGAGGCAGCTTCGAGCGACTGGATCAGTGGTTGCGCCGCCGGCTGCGGTCGATCTTGTGGCAGCAGTGGAAGCGGAACCGAACACGATTCCGGGAACTCACTCGACGCGGTATTGCGACCGCTCGGGCTCGGACCTCGGTTTCCAACGGGCGCGGGCCTTGGTGGAATGCGGGCGCCAGCCATATGAATCAGGCTGTCCCCGCCTCTGCCTTCCGTCGCCTGGGTTTGCAATCCTTCTCCGAGGTGCATTCCCGACTTCAATCTTTATGAACCGCCGTATACGGAACCGTACGTACGGTGGTGTGGGAGGCGGGCGTTAAGCCCGCCTACCCGATTCTGAGTCCGAACCCGGATTTCGGAATCTGCAATTTCCAATCTGGAACTTCCAATGCGGATTCGTACATTGACCAATCTGCAGTGGCTGGACTCTTCTGCCCGATCGCAAATTGCGATATTTGAAAGAATCCACATTGCAGGTTGCTCATTGCAGATTGCTTCATTTCATATTTCCGACCACCCCCCGTGTTCAGTGTCTCTGCTTATCGAACACCCGGGGACAGGGCCAGGCCCCTGTCCCCCTCACAGTGGCTCTCTCTTGGCTCGTTTCGCGCGAACGGGCGAATCCCTTATAATCCCGCACACCATGACTGGATATTTTCTGCCTTGCCGATACGGCGTCCTGCCGGTGCTTCTGCTCAGCCTGGCTCTGCTGCTCTCTTGTGCGCCGCCGGAAGTCATCCTGTCGACCGACGACGGTGCGGACGGTGCGGTCCTGGAGCCGTTCGAGAACGGGCTCGTCGCTTCGGTCGATCCCATCGCTTCGGGAGTCGGCCTGGAGATTCTCAGGAAAGGCGGTAACGCGATCGATGCGGCCGTCGCCACGGGTTTTGCTCTGGCCGTCACGCACCCGTCGGCGGGAAACATCGGGGGAGGCGGGTTCATGATGGTGCGCCTGGCGGAGACCGGCGAGGTTCATGCCGTGGACTACCGTGAGAAAGCCCCCGCAGCGTCCACGCCGCCGATGTTCCTCGGTGATGATGGGGAGGTCGACCGCGAGAAGTCGGGAGTCGGCTACCTTGTCATCGGCGTTCCGGGTACCGTTCGTGGCTTCTGGGAGGCCAGTCAACGCTTCGGGACGCTGGAGTGGGCCCAGTTGGTCGAGCCCGCATTAGCACTCGCCCGCGACGGTTTTGTGGTGGATGAATACCTGGCGAATTCGCTGAGGGGGCAGGAAAGAAACATGGATCGCTTCCCGGAGTTCGGGCTGGCGTACCGCAAGGAAGACGGCTCCTACTACGAGCCGGGAGAGCGCATGGTCCTTTCCGATCTCGCCTGGACCCTCGAGCAGATTCGGGATAACGGAGCCGACGGGTTCTACCAGGGAGAAGTTGCCGAGCGCCTGGTCAACGACCTCCAGGCAAACGGCGGCATCATCACGCTGGATGACCTCGTTTCATACACGGCGCCGATCCGGGAACCGATTCACGGGACCTACAAGGGGTATGACGTCTACGGCATGCCTCCGCCCAGCTCCGGCGGAACGACCGTCGTCCAGATCCTCAACATGCTGGAGGGCTACGACCTGAGCGCTTGGGGACGCCGCGACCCCGGGACGATCCACCTTCTGGCCGAAGCGATGCGGATCGGGTTCTACAACCGGGCGAAGTATCTCGGCGACACCGATTTCGTGGACGTCGATGTCACCCGCCTCACTTCGAAGGAATTCGCCGAACCCTTCCAGTCACGAATCGACCTGGAAGCGGCCATGGCCAGCCGGGACCTGGGCGACGACATCATCACCCGGGGTGAAGGCACGGAAACCACCCATTTCTCTGTCGTCGACCGCGCCGGGAACATGGTGGCCAACACCTACACGATCGAACAGGGTTACGGGTCGCGAGTCGTCGCGAAGGGAACCGGGTTCCTCCTGAACAACGAGATGCACGACTTCAACATGAATCCCGGTGTGACCGATACGAATGGCATGATCGGGACTCCGCCGAACCTGATCGCGCCGGGCAAACGGATGCTCAGCTCGATGTCGCCGACCCTGGTACTGCGGGATGGCAATCCGTTCCTGGCAACAGGAAGCCCCGGCGGACGGACGATCATCAACACGGTCCTGCAGGTGATCGTCAACGCGATCGACTTCGGTATGGACGTCCAGGCGGCCGTCGACGAACCCCGGATCCATCACCAGTGGATGCCCGACCGCGTGAACATGGAACAGGCACTCGGCGCGATCGAAGGGGCCATGCAGGGGCGTGGGCACAGGACACGGATGGCGCGACGGCAGGGAGACGCGCATTCGATCATGGTTCTGGACGGACGGTTATACGCTGGAGTCGACAGACGACTGCGTGGCGGAGCGGCAGGATATTAAATGTGGGTGCGCTCTATGAGCCCCACAATTGTTCCAGCTTGAGTGAGGCGTGGGGGGACCGGACCAGCTGTCTTTCTCCACACACCCACGCACTACGAACGGTACCTGAACACTCAAACTTTCGTCGAGAGGGGGACGGTGGGCCCGACGCTAATGGACGGTTCCGGTCATAGACCGCACCTACACGTCAACGCACGACCAGAATCTGTCCGGCGTAGATCGTACTGTTCCGCAGTCCGTTCAGATCCATAAGCTCGCGGAGTCCCACCCCGAAACGTCTGGCGATCTCGGACAGCGTATCGCCCCATCGGACGCGGTATCGTCCGTCTGACGGCGCCGCCGCCGGAGCGCCGGAAACCGAGACCAGCAGAGTCTCGCCGGCAAAGATCACGTCGGTCGGCAGTCCGTTTAGATCCATGAGGCGGTTCACCGACGTTCCATGCCGGTTTGCGATCCCGCCCAGCGTGTCGCCGTACCGGACCCGGTAGCGGGCGCCGTCGACTCCGGAATCGGCCACCGACCTTCGCCGGGCCACCTGCGTCGGGACGTTCGAGAAGTCCTCGGGAGGGTCCAGCGCCAGCAGTCCGAAATACTTCTCATAGTTCTGGTAGACGTTCACGGCGGCGACGAACTCCGCGTAGAAGTTCTTCGACGCATAGCCGAACGACCGGCTCCTGTAGTTGCGGATGATCGTCGGCAGGTCGGATCCATGCCTGGATCGCGCCCGGGCCATACCGGCACGTCCATGGTTGTACGCGCTGATCGCCAGCGGCCACGATCGGAGTCTCTCGTAGTTGTTCTTGAGCAGGCGTGCGGCCGAACGTGTCGCGATAGCGGGGTTGAGCCGGTCATCCCGCCCGCGGACGACGCGCATGTAGAGCCGTCCGGTGCTGCTGGTGAACTGCCAGATACCGGCCGCGCCCGCGCTTGAGTACGCACGGTTCTCAAAAGACGACTCCACGAGGGGCAGCAGCGTGATGAGCGTCGGAACGCCGACCTCTTCGAAGACCTGCTCGAAGTAGGGCAGGTATCTACCCGACTTGATGATCCCGGACCGAAAACGCTCCTTGATGCCACGTTGAGCGTGAACTCGCTGGCGAAGGACAGCGATGTTACCCGCCGTCATCTTCACGTCGGTTTCTGCGATGAGGTCGTAGATCCGACGTTCCTCGGCATTCATCGCCTCCGGCGTGGAGATCTTCCGCCGAATCTGATCAAGCGTCGCCCGGACCGAGCGCATCCTGGACCGACGTTCCCGTTCTGGCACGACGTCGTAGATCAGGTTGACGCGGAAGTTGTCGTGGATGATGTAGTCGTCTTCGCCGTAGATCGTGAAGACTTTTTCCCAGAACGCAACGCGGTCTTCAAGACCGGCGGACGGGAATCCGGGTGGGAGTTCCGCGAAGGATGGTGTGGTTGCAGCGATTGAAACGATCAGAAAAAGAAGCAGCGCGCGAGGGCCAGACTTCATCAGTCTCAGTCTCCGGTCAGCATCTCCCGGGCGATACGCCGCGCCCGAACACCAAAACTGCATTTTAGCACGGGGACATTGGGGAGAAGTCGTTATTCGTAGGCCGTTGGGCCGCTGACGCGGCCGGGATCGTAGGCCGTTATCCGTAGGCCGTTGCGGTTTCGCTAACCGACGATTCATTGGTGACTGGCGAGAAATATCTCTGTTCTCCGGCAGAGTCGTAGTCGCGCGTCCCACCCTCGTCCGTCATCAGCGAAACTTCGGCAAGCGACACCACAACGGCCTACCGGTAACGGCCTACGAGAAGGATTGCGGTCTGTGACCGCATTCCTCCTACAGTTCCCGCATAACCGCCTGAGCGGCGACGTGCAGCGGATCCCATAGGCTTCCGTAAGGAGGGGTGTAACCGAGATCGACCTGGGAGAGTTCGTCGACTTTCATGCCGGCGGTGATTGCGGTCGCAGCAACGTCGATACGCTTCGTGATGTCGCCATAGCCGGCTGCTTGCGCGCCGAGCAGCTTCCGGGTGTCGCGATCCGCGATCAGCTTCACCCAGATCTTCTGGGCGCCGGGGTAGTAGGCGGCGCGGTCGTAGGCTTCGATTCGGGCCGAAGCAGCGCGGATGCCTTCCTCTGCTGTTTCGTGAGAACTCAACCCCGTGCTGCCTACGGCGAGGTCGAAGACCTTGAGGACGGTCGTGCCGATCGACCCGCTGAACTTACTCCGCCCGCCGATAAGGTTCTCTCCGGCTACCCGCCCCTGCTTTGCCGCAACCGTGCCGAGGTAGTAGAGCACAGGTCGGTGTCGCACCTTGCAGTAGGTTTCGGCACAGTTACCAGCCGCAAAAATACTCGGGATGTTGGTTTCCAGGTAGTCGTCCACCGCGATGGCGCCGGTTGGGCCGGTGCGGAGGCCGGCCGCCTGGCTCAACTCGCTGTTGGGTCGAACGCCGGTGTCGAGTAGAACCATGTCGACCGGCTGGACGCCAAGGCTGCCAAGAGACTTGACACCGGTCACGTGCTCGCTTTCACCCACCAGGGCCTGAACGCGAGAACCGGTCCGCAGCCCGACGCCGTGACGAGCCAGTTCGTATTCGATGATGCGGGCGATGTCGGGATCGACGCTTCCGAGAAGTTGTGGTCGCTGCTCGAAGATCGTGATGTCTTTGCCCACTGTCCGCAGACTCTCGGCGAGTTCCAGGCCGACGTAGCCGCCACCGACGATGGCGATTCTCTGCGCGTCGGACAAGGCTTCCTGAACCTTGAGAGCGCCTTCGAGGGTTGTGACAGGGAATACATTGCCGAGATCGGTGCCGGGAATGTCGGGCAGCCGTGGCGTAACGCCAGTTCCGACCAGCAGACGATCAAACCCAAAGCTCGCGGCCTCGCCCGTGTCGAGGCGCTTGCCGGTAACACGTTTGCGTGCTGGCTCAATCGCCTCGACTCGCATGTTAACGTGTGCGTCGATGTCGCGTTCCTTCTGGAGAGTCTCGGGAGTAAAGCGGATCAGATCGTCGGAAGGGACAGCCCCGGCAAGGAAGTAAGGAATCCCGCAGGTGCTGTAGGAAATCATCGGGCCCTGTTCGAGCACGGTGATGCCGACGCGGGGATTCAGACGTCGAGCGCGAGAAGCTGCCGTCATGCCAGCGGCGTTCCCCCCGATGATCAGAATCTTTTCCATCCTAAAAGTACTTTTCTCTTTCAGCTATCCAGGACGATGGATCGTTCGAGCCACGCCGTTCGACGAACACGTGCGTGCGATCGGAAGACACTCGTGCGCGTAGTCCGGCCTCGACGACGAGGTCGTCGAGCTCCCTCCGCGTGAAACCTGCCCGCACCGATGCTTCGAACACCGACCGGAGTCTTCCGGTGTAATGCCGGCCGTGGTCGGCGAGGTGACGCGACAACCTCAGGCTTGAGGGCCGGAGCCAGTCGCGGATCAGGATCGCGCCGCTTGGCTTCGTCACGCGATTGATTTCGACGAGCACTTCCAGGGGGTTCTCGAAACGATGTAGCGCCGCATCCGAGACCATGAGATCGAAGTAGCCGTTTTTTAATTTCATCAGTTGCGGATCCCCGACCTGGAAGAACATCCGTTCACCAAGCTCCCAGGCGTCGGCTGTGTCGCGCGCTCGCTCCGCAATCTTGCCGACACGCTGCAGTCCGATACCGAAAAGGTCGTCCTTCTGCCAGAGAATCTTCAGCGGGATCAGACCCAGTTGACTCCCGATATCGAGAACCATCCCGCTGTCGACGCCCAGCGCCAGCGCTCGGTCCACAAACTTCCGGTCCTGCTCCGAAAAGTATTCCAGGGCGGCCGCATCGACCCACGCGTCGATCTCTTCGTCGCTGATGGCCGCTTGATTTGCAAGGACCCTGGCCGGGTGGATCAAGCGCGAGGCGACTCCCGCCAGGGATACACGGGACGCCGTCATGTCGGTAGTTTCATTCTTCCTGTGGAGATTCGTCGAGTAGCCCGATGACCTCGTCGAGAAGCATGTTGTGCTGCGCCATGTACTTCACCTCACGCACGAACGCAAAGAGGTTGGTCACGACTGCGCCGAGTGCGAGAAATGTGTGGATCCAGGTCGGTATGACGCGCGTGTCGACCCCACCGCCCACGATCCACGCGGCCATCGTGAACAGAATGGCCAGGGTCGCGGGCAGAAACACTTTCGATTTGAATTCGCGGGTCCGCTGGATGAAGTCGCCCGACTGCGGGCGTGACGCGACCAGATCCTTGACCTGTTTGCCCATTCCGATGAAGAAAAACATCGACATGCTCTGGGCGAGAACCACGATAAATGTCGAGAACATCGCGAACAGAAAATGATCGGACAGGCCCACGCGGCCGTCCATCGCAAACCCCAGATAAAGCGTGATTACAAGAGAGATGATCCCGAGCAGGGAAGCGGTTAATAGTGCCAATACCATGAGCGGGGGAGATTCTACCACGCACCTTTCGGGGCATCGGTTGACGCCCTTGCCAGGAACGGACAAGGTTTGTCCGGACCGCAAGATGATGGGTACGCGGACTGGAGCGATTCAAGCAGTTGTGTGCGCGACTTCACCTGTGGTATGTAGTTCGGGTGCGTCGAGTAGTTGTCATCTTCGTCGTGGCGGCCCTGGCTTCGGCCTGTGCGAAGCGCCCTCGCGTGTCTGCTCCGACGGGTACCGTCGCGGCTTCGAATGAGAGCGTCCGATCCTCCTCTCGGGGGACGAGTGAGTTCGAGGGCGATGCCTCCTACTACGCTGACCCGTACCACGGACGGCCGACAGCGAACGGCGAGACTTTCGACAAGAACAAAACGACCGCCGCCCACCGGACTCTGCCCTTCGATACCTGGGTACGTGTCGAAAACCGCTTGAACGGGAAGAAAGTAGACGTTCGGATCAACGATCGCGGGCCTTTTGTCGCGGGCCGGGTCATCGACCTTTCGCTGGGAGCCGCAAGAAAGATCGACATGGTGCGCGCCGGTGTCGTCCCGGTTCGGCTGGAAATCATCAAGGAAGCGCCGAAAGCAGCACGATCCGCCGCCCGGCCTCAGAGCGTCTTTTACGTCGTCCAGGTGGGAGCGTTTCGTGAGGAGCGTGCCGCCCAGGCATTGAGACGCCGGATCGAGAAGAAGTACACGGGTGTGTACGTCGACAAGCCAGGCGGCGGAGACAACCTCTACAAGGTTTGGATCGGTCGTGCCCTGCTGCGAGAAGCCCGGCGACTCCAGACGTTGCTGAAAGAGGACAACATCGAAAGCATCGTGATCCAAATGAAATAGCTGTAGGTGCGGTCTATGACCGCACACTCTTCGAGCCGAAACGATGTGCGCGCATAGAGCGCACCTACACCTCCCCAACCCTCACTCCTGTAGCCCTGTGTCCCGCCGATGCCCGACGAGGTTGGAATTGACTGTCCCCTTAGGCTCGGCTAAAGTGCGACCATTCTTCCGAATCTCTCTGGAGACCGTATGAGGCAAGTTACCCTGGCCGTGTTTGTCTGCATATTGGTGGCATCGAATCTCGCCGCCCAGGAGCAGCCCGTCTACCTGACTGGTGGCCACCTCGTCGATGTTGTCCGGGGCGAGATCTACGAAGACATCGGCATCGTCTGCGAAGGCGGTAAAATCACCGGGCTCTTCTTCGATTTTTCCTATAACGATAACCTGATCCCCGAAGGCGCCGTCCGCGTCGACGTCGGCGGTAAGTACCTGTTGCCGGGCTTGATTGACCTGCACGCTCACACCGGCACCGAGTTCAGGGGTATCGAGGTCGACCAGGAACGATTCTTCAGGTTGTTCCTCAAGGGTGGTGTGACGACCATTCGTGCCATGTCGGGCGACATGGCGGGGTTGATCCGCGACAAGACCGCGGTCGATGCCGGAGCGATGGACGGGCCGAACATCATCGTGGGGTCGAATTCCTTCGAACAGTCGCCCGGTTTCCCGAAACTCCCCCGGACCGACATCGTCAACAACCCGACCGAGGCGCGCGAGTTGGTCAGCAACTATGCCTACGAGGGCGCCGACTGGATCAAGTTCTACAACTACGGCGACGAGGAGATCGTTCGCGCTGTTGTCGATGAAGCACACAGCCACGGACGGAAAGTGTTCGGGCACTTCGCCACGCTCGGAGCCGCCGATGCGGCACGGCTCGGCGTCGACAGCCTCGAACACACCGTGGCGCTGCTGCAGAAAGCTCTGGACTACGAAGACAGCATTTCGATGACCGACATCGGCTACTATCGACTGTTCGTCCTGTGGCCCTCGGTGAACGAGGAAAAACTGGATGAGATTTTCGAGGTTCTGATCGAGCACGGCACGGCCGTCGTTCCGACGCTGACGATCCAGAACGTCGTGGCCGACCCGGAAGGCATCGCCCGGCGCAGTGCCGACTGGTTTCCCTATTACCAGCCCGAGATCTATGAGTCATTCCAGGCGGATCCGAAACGGGTTCCGGACGCCTACGATTTCAGCAACGTCGAGGACCAGTGGCCCGAGAGCATCCGCGTCCAGGCGCGACTGATGGCGAAGTTCCTCCACATGGGAGGAATCGTCGGTACGGGTTCGGATCTGAACCCGGCGCCGCCGATCGTCCCCGGCCTTTCGATCCACCAGGAGATGCAGTACTTCGTCGACGGCGGCATGACGCCGCTCGAGGCGCTTCGGACCGCGACGATCATGGCGGCCGAGATACTAGGTTGGGAAACCCGCTTCGGGTCGATCGAAGTCGGCAAGCAGGCCGACATCGTTGCGGTCGACGGCAACCCGCTCGTGGACATCACGAACATCTCGAACATCGATACGGTCGTGAGAGCCGGTAAGGTGTACCGAATTTCCGAGCTGGAGGACATGCTCCGCAACGATCGCCAATAAGGAGACGAATCATGTCACGAAAGACCACGTGTTCAATCGCGATACTCTTTTTGATTGGGGCCGCTGTAGCGATGCCCCAGGCTCCGGAACTCTCGCCTGCCGTCCGGGAGTTCATCAGCGTCGATGCCCCGGTCATCGCCCTGACAAATGTCCGCGTGATCGACGGGACGGGCACGGCTGCGGTCGAGGATCAGACGATCGTGATCGCGGAAGGGCGCATCCAGGCGATGGGCGATGCCGCGAGCACCCGCGTTCCGGCCGGCGCCGAAGTTCTCGAACTCGAAGGTCACACCGTGATCCCGGGCATCGTCGGCATGCACGAGCACCTGTTCTATCCAGCCGGCAGCAGCCCCGCGCTGTACCCGACACTGGGGGTGACTTTCCCGAAGCTCTACCTGGCGAACGGCGTGACGACGATGCGAACCGGCGGCAGCATGGAGCCTTACCTGGACCAGAACATCAAGCATCGCATCGATGCGGGCCAAATGGCGGGACCGGAGATCCATCTGACCGGACCGTACCTGGAAGGGCAGGGCAGTCCGATCCTGCAACTGCATCAGCTGAACGGGCCCGATGAGGCGCGCCAGATGGTGAACTACTGGGCCGACCTTGGTTTCACGTCGTTCAAGGCCTATAACTACATCTCGCGCGACGAACTCCGGGCGGCGGTCGAGGAGGCCCACAAACGCGGTCTCAAGGTGACCGGCCATCTGTGCTCGATCGGATTCGGCGAAGCCGCCGAGATCGGCATCGACAACCTGGAGCACGGCTGGCGGACCAATACCGAATACACGCCCGGGAAAAACGCGGATCAGTGCCCCCCGGGTAGCCAGACCAGCCGGACACTCGCCGCGATGGACATCCAGAGCCCCGAAGCCCAGGAAACGATCCGCAACCTCGTCCGCCACGGCGTCGCGATCACCTCCACTCTGGTCGTCAACGAGGCTTCGTTGCCGGGTCGACCGATCCCGCCGCAACGGGCGCTGGACACCATGTCCCCGAACTCGCAAAACCTTTTCTTCGGCCGCCGCGCCCGCGCCGCGCTCAACCCGAACGCTCTTTCGATCGTGCTCTTCAGGAAAGAGATGGAGTTCCAGTACGCCTTCGCGAAGGCCGGGGGACTGCTGGTGGCGGGCGTCGACCCCACAGGCAACGGAGGAGCCCTGCCCGGGTTTGGAGATCTGCGCAACATTGAACTGCTCGTGGAAGCCGGTTTTACGCCCGAAGAGGCCGTTCAGGTCTCGACGTCCAACGGAGCGCAGCTTCTGGGCGAGGCGGAACGGATCGGAACGCTCGCCGTCGGCCGTGAGGCCGACCTGGTCGTAATACGCGGCAACCCGGCCGCCGAGGTCTCCGACATCCTGAACGTTGAGACGGTGTTCAAAGGCGGGATCGGTTACGATTCGGCAAAGCTGATCGATTCGGTGCGGGGAGCGGTGGGGAGGTACTAGAAGGGGCTGAAGCGGACGCCAAAGAAGTGAGCAGCTGTCGTATTCAGAACGACGACCAAAGATCGTGTGTTTGGATTACGGAAGAGGCTCGATTTTCCCGGGAGCCTCAAGATCCTTGGCCTTATCCCACGCGGCGAGCAGTTCCGTTCGGTGTAACGAAACCCACTCCGCGACCAGGCCGAGAGCACGAGCGGGAAGGCGGCCTGATATCACAGCGAGTGTATGGATTTCAAAGATCGCTTCCTCGCCGGAGTAGTAGGCGTGGAAGTGAGGCGGGTTGTGATCATCAAAATACATCTTGATGACGATCCCATAGAACCGGCTGAGCTCAGGCATCCACCCGAGAGTTTCTGAGACTCGGGAAGACTTCCTCTGCGCGTTTCCCCGTCAGTTGGAGGTACAGGGCGTCTGGACAGAGCTCCACTTCCTCAGTCCAGACTATTTCACCGTTTTCACCGATCCTCACCGAGTCAAACACTCCGGGATCCTTCCAGGCTGTGAAGACACCCCGGTCCTTGAGATAGGACAGGTCGATCTCGCCTTCGGTACCGTCGTTGTACCTGAGTTTGAGACGAAACCCTTCAAGTGGTTTTACTTCCAGCGCTCTTGGCATGTTCGGATGATACCACTGGCGACAGGGTGCGTACGTTGACCAGCGCTTGACCCCGACCCAGAACAGCGAATCCGAGTGGCTGCGGGGGGGGGGGGGGACCCGTCATTCAGGTCTTCAGAGAAAACCGCTTGATAGACCGCACCTACACGTGTCGTGTGATTGGTTTCCAGCTAGCATGAACGTACATGCCGTTGCGACGCGAACTGTCCCCCCATCGGGCGCACGCCCCTTCATGGCAGCGGCACCCGTTCCTTCAGTTCCTCTGTGAATCCTGTCTCTGGGGCATTCCGTCGCCAATGTCTGGATAAACTTGAGTAAATGGTATGAAAGGAAGGGGTTGGAAGCAATCAAGCTCTCGTGTACAGGCCCGTAGGCTGGAGGAAAGCGAACATGATGGAAGTTCTCGTGACGGCGATAGACCAGGCTTTTGACAAGAAATCCTGGCATGGCACGAATCTGAGAGGATCGATCCGGGGCGTGACGTTCGAAGAGGCCGCCTGGCGCCCGGCCCCGAACCGGCACAACATCTGGGAGATAGTCCTGCATGCGGCCTACTGGAAATACGTCGTTCGCCGCCGAATCTTGAACGAAAAACGGGGTTCCTTCCCGTTGAAGGGTTCCGATTGGTTTACGCCGGAGGATGTCAGCGACGCCGCCTGGAAAAGAGATGTTCGTCTTCTCCTGGACGTTCACCGTTCTATGCGAGGGGCAGTTATTGGCCTGGATGCTCAGGATCTGTCGAGGAAGCCGTCGGGAAGCAAGGTCGACAACCTGTCCCTGCTCACCGGCATATCGGCTCACGATCTATACCATGCCGGTCAGATTCAGTTATTGAAACGACTCGGTGCCAAATGGTCGAGGACTCGAACCACCGTGTAGTCGCCGGCCGGAAAGGTTTGACCGCCCAGATCAAAATCGAAGGGAACGTTAACTCTAAGATGCTCGCTCTGGGCGTACAGCGAACCCGCTCCCATCAGTGCGACTACACTCAGCGTCGCAAGAATCGTGAACACTCGGTTCATTGAAAGGCACTCCTTGATCAAATCTCGATACGGTTTGTGCCAGAGCTCTCGCAGTTGTATCAGCCTTCTTCGATCTCGATGCCTCATCGTGAGATCGGATCGTTTCTTCGGCTTCTTAAGAAAGCCCCGAAAATGGGGCTTTAATTTCTAAGACTCCAAGAAAAAGAGATTGGTTACACCTGTTTTTCTGGACACGGTCAGCCTGGCGGAAGAATCAAAACATCGGCGCCACCGACCCTCCCCGCTCCTCCCGACAAGAAGAGGGGGGAAAATGCCTCCTCAGGCGACTATGGTTTTAATAGGCAGAAATAGGACGGAGGCAAGCAGCTCTTGGATGCAATCAAGTCATCGCCCGATCTTGCGCAAGCCGAAGGAATGCCCGGTGCGCGTGACTTGAAGCTCGTCGCGGCGGTACTCGAGAAAGACCGGAAAGCGACCGCGGAGTTTGTGGAACTTCACGCCGACAGTATCTATGGCTACGTTCACCACCGGCTCATACCGAGGGCGGATCTGGTGGATGACATTGTCCAGGAGGTGTTCCTGGCCGCATGGGACAATCTCCACAAATTCAAGGGAACATCATCTCTGCGAACCTGGCTGCTTGGCATCGCTCGACACAAGGTGGAGAGTTATTATCGCCGCCGGTTGCGGGAACCGGGGCCTATCGCCCAGGACGAGCCGGATTCGGCGCCGTATGCGGATGACCCGCAGTTGGAAAAGAGCCTGGACCGCGAACGCCTGATGGCGAGGACCAGGAAGATACTCGAGAGCCTGCCTGAAACCTACGGCCTCGTTCTCCTGTGGCGTTATTGGGAAAAGAGGAGCGTACGGGACATCGCTCGGAGTGTGGATAAGACTGAAAAAGCCGTGGAACGGACTCTGGCACGAGCCCGGAAAGCATTCAAACGGGAGGTGGAATCGTGGAGACGATTCGTAATACCGGGGATAATTTTTTTCAATGGCTTGCCGCGGAAGATCAGTCCGCTGACTTGCCCGGGCCATCAGCGCCCGCCTCCTTGAAGTCGAAAACTTACTCAGCTCTGCTGAATCGCCAGGAAGAGTCGGGTCCACTCCTCAATGTGTCCAGGACGAAGCCGACTCGCGGCCTGTGCGTTTTCGAGAACCTCGTCGAGATCTCTCCCCTGGCAGCGAATATGGGATCGTTCAATTTTTGCAGCCTGTGTCATGCCCGGCTTCTGGCCGAGAGAATGGAAAAGGCGCCCATCTACTGGCCCGGTTGCCCGTATGTGGGTTTCCAGAACCGTTAGTGACCTGTCTCATTCGGTTTGATAGGGCGAAACTCTAGGATCGGGTGTAGGGGCGCTCTATGAAGCTGTGAACGAATTATGGGAACGGAAAATCGGGTGGCGGGGCTTTTCACGTGTAGGTGCGGTCTATGACCGCACAACTTGTGGTCCCGCGGGCATTTGTGCGCTCATAGAGCGCACCTACACTTGAGGATCGCAGGTTCTTCATGAAAAGCCCCGCCACCCGATTCTCAAACAAATGGCATTCGTTCACAGCTTGTATGAGCGCACATCGTTTCGGCTCGAAGAATGTGCGGTCATAGACCGCACCTACACCTACTTAGGATCTCCGCCCTCCAAGTGCAGACTAGAAACGCCGAATAAACCCGAAAAGATTCTGAAAATTCGCCAGGTTCCGCATGCCCGGCGGTGCAAGCTCGGCACTGATCGGGTTTCCTCGAATCGTTTCGCTGAAGCTGTAGCGCAGGTACCAGCCCGAACCGACAGCGAGATCAATCCCGACAGCGACCCGCAGGACGGGCTTGCTCGAGCTGAAGTTCATGGGCGGTGCAGACGGCATACCGCGGATGGCCAGAAGCTCTCGCCGGCTGCTCTCAAAGTAAGCAAAACCAAACCCGGCCGAGAGGTACGGACGTAGAGTATCCTCCCGGTTCCGGAAGTAGAGCAGCAGGTCTCCGATCACGCTGTGCTGGACGCTGTCTCTCGCCTGTTCGTAGAACCTATCGCCGTCTTCGGACACCGCCGTGGATGTGAGCACCAGGCTGTTCCGATTCCACACGTAGTTTCCCTGCAGGGTCAGAAATCTGGTGAGGTCCACTCCACCAACGAGATTCATCGCGGCACCGTTCTCGGGCTTGTAGACCGAGACGGCGGCGGAACTGGAATCGATCACGGATCGCCCGTCGGCCGAAAGCGTGGAAATGCCGACCAGAACTCCGGCATAGCCGGCGCCCTGCGCAAAAAGACCGCTGTGGCAACCAAGAGCGATCAGGAGCACCCCAAGTCCTTTCGTCATGTCTGATCCTTCCCGAGACTTCCAGAACGGCTTACCGGCAGATCCGAAAACATTCTCACCAGGCAAGGGGGATTTTACGTTTCAGAACGACTATCCACAACAGCCCTTACCGGCGCGCGGCACCGCCGAAGCGCGTTGCCGTGCGCTCATTTGCGACGCGGAGATGTATTTCCAAAAGGAAAAGAAAGGACTACAAATGAAACGCTTATCAACCCGATCCCGACGCTGGCCACTGTGGATCAGAGCGGCGCTGCCGGCGCTGGCGTTCCTGCTTGGGGTGCAAACCGCCTCGGCACAGAGTTTCTCCTACGAAGTCACCATTACGAATCTGACCCGAGGGCAGCAGTTTACGCCCATCCTGGTCGCGACCCACAGGTCGAACGTGCAACTCTTCGAGTTGGGCTCTCCGGCAAGTACGCAACTCGAGACCCTAGCCGAGGAGGGTAATACCGCTCCGCTGACCACGCTGCTCAGAGCGACAGAGGGCGTGTTTGACGTCAATGCATCCGTGGGCCTGTTGAATCCGGGCGCCTCGGTGACCGTACAGGTCAGCTCAGCATGGAGATTCGCTCAGTTCAGCGTCGCTGCGATGCTGATACCCACGAACGACGCCTTCTTTGCAGTGCAGGGCGCCCAGCTTCCAGTTTTCCGTCGGAGCCTGACTTCAATGGCGACAGCCTACGATGCCGGTGGCGAACCGAACGACGAGCTTTGCGCATCGATCCCCGGCCCGTTCTTTACGGAATGTGAGGGACCCGGCCTGGGAGGACCCCCGGCGGGAGGCGAAGGCTATGTCCACGTCCATGCAGGGATGCACGGAATCGGGGATATGAACGCCTCCATGCGGGACTGGCGGAACCCGGTCGCAAAGATCAGTGTTCGGCAGGTTCCATGAAAATAGGGCGGGAAAATAGGGGCAGGCTCAGGGCAGGCTCCAATGTCCCTATTTTCCGAGCCCGAACAGCGCGGGCAAAGTGACAACGCTCATGTCATTCCGTCAGCTCGGGCAGAAGTCGGAAGGCTGAGCAGTGTTTCGGCCGGTATATACCGAAGTCCCGGCGGTCCAGCGTGAGGATGTCCCGGATCTTCAGCCGCTCTGCGACCGCCATGACAGTTGCGTCCACAAGGCCGAACCTGGAGTCCCGGTACTGGTCGAGAATGTCGATGACTCGGTTCAGATCTCCGGTCGTCGGCTGCTCGACAATTAGCTCCTCCGCCGCCAAAGACCGAAGAAAACTCAACTCTGCTTCCGGGCCCAAACGTTCCAGCACGATCGCGCATGTTTCCCAGACGACTGGACCCGGCACGATCAGGGTATCGGGATTTGCGATCAGGTGTTCGCGGACGGTCTTATGTCGGAAGTCTCTTTGGTCGGCCAGCGCAAAGAGGACTCCTGTGTCAACGACGGCGGCCACCAGATCCCTCGTGAGGATCGATCGTCGCTCCGAGCGTTCCCTCAAGTTTTTCGGAGATCTTACCCGCTCCCGTCCCCTTGCTCTTCCCGACGCCAGTGAATGATGGCAGCCCCCCGGGCGGTTGCTTCCGGAGATACTCCGTCAGGGCCTCTTTAATGATTTGGGTGGCGGTCGTGCCCTTCTTGCTTGCCAATGCTTTGACTTCGAGCATCACGGTGTCCTCTAAAAGAATGGTGGTTCGCATAGGGCTAATCCTGCGTATGTATATGCTAGCATATCAGCTTGAAAAGAACACGTCGTTGCCACACACACATATGACTTATTTTTCAATCACATATAACGCGTAGAGCCTTGACGTCACTTCAATTTCGAACGGAAGAATCCTGGGCTGGAAGTACAAGGCGGGTTCGGGAGCCCCGGCGCGGACGTCCATCTGTTGGACCGCCCATCTGGTGAGACGAGGGCGCCGGCCTCGATGAACTCTTCGGTCAAGAGATGTTTCAACTCGCGGTCTCCGTCCATCGACAAGGTACCGATGTCGAAACCGGTGGTGTCGTTGAAGACCTCGGAAAGCAACATCGTGTTTCCGTCACTCCTAAGGGTGTCCCTGCCGTGAGAGCCATTGCTGCGACTGTCTCCCAGCCGTTCCTTCGGCAATGTCCGGAAAAACTTGCGCAAATGGTATTAGTTAGAGGAAGGAGTTGGAAGCAATCTAACGCCACTTGGCTCTGAGGCGGTATTGCGGGTTTCGTCAGTCAGACAAATGGGCCAAATTAGATGAAAATCGTGCCGAACCGCGGAAGTCGGGTTAGAGGAAGGGAATTGCGGGTTTCGCAGTCAGACGGAATTGCTAACGCAGGGCCTGCTGCTCGAGGTTCAGAACAACCTCAGCCAGCACCGACAGCAGGGCCCAATCCGCCTCCGGGTGCTGGGTGGCTGCGGGATCTCCCGCGTAGGTGTCGAAGAGAACGTACTTTGCATCGAGTGCGCAAAGACCCTCGAGATCGGTCCGAATCTGATCGAGCGTTCCTTCTCCGGCCGTTCGCTCGTTGTCGTCCAATGTCGATTCGGTACGCCGGAGGCTGAGTCTGGGGCAGAGATCGGGCACCGGAGTTCCTGCCGCCTCCGCTATTCTCCGTAGTCGCGGCATACCCTCGTCCTTCAGCCACGTCACTCGAGTTCGGATCGGATGCCACGCGTTGCCGTATCGAACGGCCCTCCGGAGAGCCGCATCGCTCGAGCCCCCAACCCAGACTGGAGGGTGAGGCGATCTCGCCGGGCGTGGCGCCGTGTGAACATCCGTGAAGGAAACATACTTTCCGTCATGGGAAATCACGTCGGAGGCCCAGGACTTTCGGATTACTTCGAGATATTCATTGGCGATCGCACCCCTCTGATTGAACGGCACACCGAGTGCTTCGAATTCCTGCCTGGCCCAACCTACGCCCACGCCGAGGATGAAGCGTCCGCCGCTCATCTGGTCAATGTTGGCTGCTACTCTTGCGATCTGAAGCGGGTGGCGGTAGGGAAGGATCGTGACTGTGGTCCCGAGCTCGACCTTCCGCGTCTTCGCAGCGAGCCAGGACAGTACGGTGAAAGGGTCATAAAAAGGCGCTGGGTACATGGCGTCCACGTCCGGCGTGACGGTGACGTGATCTGAGATCATCACAAAGTGAAACCCAAGTGACTCTGCAAGCCGTGCCCATCGGAGGAAGGAGTCGGGGCCCGCTCCGGGACCGAAGTTGAGGATGTTGATTCCAAACTTCATTTTTGCGTTTGTTCCAAATCAGGTGGCAGGAATTGAAGCGGTAGCCGCGGAAGGGTCTTCGAACCGGCGCTTCGTTTGAGTCAAACAGACGAACACACCATGACCGATTCTGACGACGGCCGCAATCCTTCCAGTCTGGAGGTCCCAGGAAGCTCTGTCTTGCTGTGGGTTACTTCGGTGCGCGGACCAGCCCACCCGCCGCCGAGGTCTCCTGCCTGGACTCCCTTGCGGCGTGCTGCGCACCAGTGACAGGATCCATCATGATCGCATGGACGCTCCCCCAGGCGCGTTGGGCCTCGAGCTGGTGCCCCATCCGTTCGAGCGCGGTGCCGATCCCGTAAGGCAAAGCCGCTTCGACGTGGCTGGGTTCTTTCTGTTCGACATGAAACCGCGGCGCGCTCACAGCCTCCTGCACGTCCATGCCCCAATCGATCGTGTTGAGAATGAGCTCGACGCACTCCGTCATGATCCGCCGTCCGCCCGCCCCGCCGGCGGTCATGAACGGCCGACCGTCCTTGAGCACCAGGAACGCGTTCATGTTGTTCAAGGCCAGCTTTCCCCCCTGCATCCGGTTCGGATGAGTCGAAACGGGTTCCGGATCGAACTCCGTCGGATGGAATAGCCCCATTCCATTGTTCAGGGTGATGCCCGTCCCCGGCACGGTGACACCGCTGCCCAGAAAGTTCCTCATCGTCATCGTCAGCGCCACCATGTTGCCGTCTTTGTCCATGGCAGAGGTTGTGGCCGTATCTCCTTCCGGTGCCATCGGCGGGATGTTCCGGGCAATCATCTGGGGCAGATCCGCCAACGGCCCGGCGGCCGCTCCTTCCGCGGAGCTCGGGCTCTTCAGAAACGTCGCCGGCCCGTCGCTATCGAACTTCCACGGGTCACCCGGCCGCGCATACGGCCATGCCACGTCCGGATCGATGAGCTGCCGCCGCTCATCGGCATACTCTTCCGACATCATCCCCACATACGGCACTTCGACCATCCACGGATCTCCCGCGTACCAGAGGCGATCGGCAAACGCCAGCTTGTACGCCTCCAGGACCACGTGCAGGGACTCCGCCGACCGGCCCATCTCCGGCAGGTCGAATCCCTCGATCAGGTTCAGGATCGCGATCAGATTCTGCCCGCCCGTGCCCACCGGGGAGGTGTAGACGTCGTAGCCGCGGTAGTCGGTGTGCGCCGGTCGCAACGTCTGAACGTGTCGCTGGCGCCAGTCGGCGAGATCTTCCATCGTGATCAAGCCGCCTTCCGATTGGATGTAGTCGACCATCCGCTTCGCCAGTGACCCTGTGTAGATGGCGTCGGGCCCCTCGCTCGCCAGTGTCCGCAGCGACTGGGCCAGGTCCTTCTGTACGAAGCGGTCGCCGGCTCTCAGCGCCCTGCCGTCCGGCCTGTAAATCGCCCGTGAGGCCGGCCATTTGTCGAGTATGCGGTCGAAGGTGCGGTCGATCGACCCGGCATAGCTCGCCGTGACGATGAAGCCTTCGTCGGCATACCGAATCGCGGGCTGCAGGACTTCGGCCCACGTCATCGTGCCGTAGTTCTCGAGCGCAACAGCCAGGCCGGCCACCACGTTCCACGTGGAGACCGAGAGGATACCGGGTTCCTGGCCCTCCCGTTTCTCGTAGAACATCTCCAGCGTGGCAGCCAGCGGCGCGCGCGTGTTGAAATCGACGACGACGGGCTCGTCCAGATCCCCGAGATGGATGACCATCGCCCCGCCATAGCCGCCAATCCCGTTTGAACCGTGCGCGACGACCGAAACGGCCAGGACGGTTGCGACAATTGCGTCCACGGCGTTCCCGCCCTTTTGCAGCATTTCCAGCCCGGCGCGGGAAGCCAGGGGGTGCACGCTCGAGACGGTGCCTAGCTCGCCAACAACTTTTCCTTCCGTGCTGATGACAATCTCGCTTGCTCCGGCTTGCCCGGCCGCCCGACGGACATAACTGAAGTTGAAGAGCCCGGCCACCAGCGCTACGACAGCGAGAGTGCCGACGTGTGCTTTGCATTTCATGGTTGTCTCCTGTCGTCGAAGATTTTGGAAAGAACGAGATCGACCGGATTGAGGAAAGCGAGGGCGGGCGTGGCGCCCGCCCTGTATGCAGCTCTCCGGTCTAGCGTTCTATTTCCACCAGGCCTATGCGGTTCGAACTGGTTTGGTGAATCAAAAGGTTGCCCGCCTCCGTCACCCACATATTCCGGACGATGCCGACGCCGGAGGGAATGGCCCAGCTCTGGAACTTTTCCGTCTTCGGGTCGAAACGCACCAGTGCGTCAGGCCTCATCCCCGACTCGTTGTACCAGATGATGTCGTCCACGACGCTGAAAGCATAGGGATGAGAATCCGGCCCACTGGGTGAAGGCCACTCCTTGATGTCACCCGTCTCCGGGTTGAGCCTTCCGATGCGGCCTTGGGTGGAGTTCCCGTACCAGACCATGCCGTCGCTGGTGAGCCCGAGCCGGCGAATGCGGGACTCTTCGTTCGGCACCTCGTAGTAGCGGACACGCATTGTCTCCGGATTGAGGGCTCCGATCTTGTTGATGCCGTTGTAGGCAACCCAGACCGTGCCGTCGGACGCCACCTGCATACCGTACGGCCTCGGCTCGGTTTGGATCTCGGTGACCTCGCCGGTCTCAGGGCTCAGGCGGCCGAGCATATGGGCGCCCTGTGCGGTGAAGTAGAGCCTGCCGTTCGGGTGGAAGACCGCAGTGTGGGGATCCCGGGCCTCAGTCTCGTATTCGGTGACCACGCCGGTTTTGGGATCAAGCTTGCCCATGGTCGCGTTGCTGTTTCCCGTATACCAGATGTTTCCGTCCGCGTCTGGAACGATGCTGTGCGGTCTTGAGCTGGGCGGCAGCCGAAACTCCTCCATCTCGCCCGTCTTTGGATCGAGCCGCCCCGCGAGGCTGGCCCACATCCCGGTCCACCAGATGGAGCCGTCCGGCGCCTCTATCGGGTCGCGGGACCGCTGGCCGAGAGTCGGAACCATCCACTCCGTGATCTCGATCTCCGTGTCACCCGAAACCAGCGTGGGGCGCCGCCCCGGCCGCTCGGGGTAATGCTCGGTCAGGTACCGGGCCACGGTGTGAGCCTGGGCGTCCGGAAGTGCGACCATCGAAGCGACAAGTGCCTCCCAGTCGTCCTGGGAATATCCTGATGACCTGACGATCTGGTTGAGTCCATGGCACGTGGTGCAGTGGTTCTGGACGAGTTCCTGACCAGAGCCCGCCGGCAACTCGATGGGCTGGCCACGGCCGCGCCCTCTGCCGCGCTGGGCATTCCCTGGCGCCCCAAGGGCCAGGCCAAGGAGTATCACCACCATCAGGATTGAGAATGCTTTGCCGCGCATGGGTTTCTACCTCGAAGTTAAGAGATAACGATCCGGCCCGCGTCGCCATTGTGAGAGTCCGTTACGGATGAGCCCGGCCGGGTGATGCAAACTTGATTCATCTTGGAAGCCGCTAGAATAGGCCGATACTATACTTCACTTTCCGCAGGAGCAAGGTTCTTGCCCGACACGTTCCCCCCGGGGACTTGCCCGGCGCTGGTGCCGGGTGGAAGTCCGTACAGCCCGCAACAGGGTCGGGTTAGGGTGCCCGCACTAGTTGTAGATGCTGTCGTCATTTTGCATGGTAAAATGACGACGATATGTCAAATGAGAATTACGCGCGCCTGATCGCTCCGCCGAAAAGAAGTTTCTTCCTGTTTGGCCTCCGCGGAGTCGGCAAGAGCACCTGGACCCTCGAGCGGTTCCCAGATGCTTACTACGTCGATTTGCTCGACGAGTCTCGTTATCAGAACCTGTTGGCCAACCCGGGGCTGCTTGCCCTGGAGCTTTCAGACCTGGCGCCCAAAAGGGTCGTCGTCCTGGACGAGGTCCAGCGCGTGCCAGCATTGCTGAACGAAGTTCACCGGGCGATCGAAGCGAGCCGCCGCAGATTTGTGCTGGTCGGTTCCAGCGCGCGCCGTCTCAAGACGGCAGGGACCAATCTTCTGGCCGGGCGGGCAACCCTCCACACGATGTATCCGCTCCTCCCGGCCGAACTCGGCGACGACTTCGACCTGGAACGCGGCCTGCGTTTCGGCAGTGTTCCCATCGTCTGGCAGGCCGATGATCCGGGCGCGACCCTGGAGGCCTACGTCCAGCTGTACGTGCGAGAGGAAATCAAAGGCGAGGCTTTGGTCCGAAACCTTCCCGCCTTCCTTCGTTTCATGCCGGTGGCGGCGCTCCTTCACGGTCAGGTCATCAACATATCGGGCCTCGCTCGCGACGCGGCCGCCGCCCGCACCACGGTGGAGGGCTACCTCGGTATCCTGCAGGACACGCTGCTGGCAACTCTGTTGCCCGCGTTCGAACCGAAGCTGCGAGTCCGGGAACGCCGGCACCCGAAGCTCTACTGGACCGATTCGGGCATCGTACGGGCCGCGAAGCGTCATACCGGTCCGGTCGGAGCCGAGGAACGGGGGCCGCTGCTCGAAGGATGGATCCTTGCAGTGCTGCGAGCGCACAACGAGTTGTCGGAGGTGTTTGAGGAGGTGTCCTACTGGGCACCGGCACAGGCGCGCCGGACGGAGGTCGATTTCCTCCTCCGTCGGGGAAACGAACATCTGGCTATTGAAGTCAAGGCGCAGTCCCGCTTCTCAAAATCCCAGCTTACAGGATTGCGAGCGATCGCCGATCTGGGGCGCACCGTGCGACGTGTGCTGATCTACCTGGGTACGGAAAGGCTTCGCACCGATGACGGAATCGAGGTATGGCCGCTGCAATCGTTCCTCGATGCGGTTGCGGGGGACCGGCTTTGGCCCTAGCGTGTCGCGGGGGACATGGCGGACGAAGAGTTTCCGGAGTCTGGTCGCTTTGGTATGATCCGTGCTTCCGACGAGACTTAAAAAAGCTCGGTCAAACGGAAGCCTGCCAGTGGTTGGATCGTTTAAACCGTAGGCTTTTCCGCACCCGGTCAGCTCGGGACGGCCGTAATGGGTTGAGAATTCTCCGTCTCCGAGCCGGTGATGAGAAAACCTCACCACCTACCATTCATACCGCAAGCCCAACCGGAAAATCCTCGGATTCAGGATCTGCGTTGCGCGGCCGAACCGCGGCACCGTGTTGCCGTTGCGATCCCGGACCAGGTTGCTGAAGGTTTCAACTCCCAGGACGGTGTTGGCGTTGAAGATGTTGAACAGATCGAACATCGCCTGAACACTCTGGCGATCGCCGATCGCGAAAGTCTTCTCAAACCGGATGTTGGTCAGGTGGACGCTCGGGCGATGGTACGTTCCCTCGGGTTCCATGATGATGACCTGGCTGCCCTGCGCGAGACCCTGGGCGCTCGTGCAGTCTCCGTTCGTCACCGTCCGACAACGGGGATCGTCCGCTTCCCGTCGGAGCAGGTCCGGAGTGAACCGCACGCGCCGGTTGTACTCGACGCCTTTCTGGGCGTTGTAGGTACCCGATACCGAAATCCCTTTCGGCAGTTCGTATTGACCCAGTAGCTTGAACGACCACAGGTCTATGTGACGATTCCCGCCGTAGACCAGGTTGTTGGGGTCGGGTCCGACATCGAACGGATCGTTGCGTTTCGTCCAGTCGACACCCGTGATCATCATCCAACCGTTGCTCATCCGTTTTCGTGCACCGAACTCGATCGTCGAGAAGTGGCCGCCGCGGTCGAGATTCGTTACGAGGTTCTCCCCCGGGCGTGGTGATCGGGTTCGTTCGTAGATCGTGACCAATCGATCGTCGCCCGAGCCGACCGCTCCATCAGGCCCGCGATCCACCGCCTGAACGGGCCGGTAGGTCAGCGTGGGGTGGGCCTGGTCGATGCGGTCCCACAGGTTGTGTTGGATTTTTCGGACAAAGTTCGCGTTCACCGCGAAATCCTGGAACAGTTCGTGTTCGATTCCTACCGTGTACTCGTCGGTGTACTGGTTCGTCAGATTCGGATCCACGTCAGCGGGGTTCGGAGTGCCGGTGATCCGCTCGATGTTGGAGTTCGCGATCAGTTCGTGCGTGATCGGGAGGGTTCCATCCCAGGTGTACTGTGTCGTCACCGGGAGAGAATTCGGATTGCCGAGTTGCGCCACCCTGAAGCTCGTGATGTCGCTGAACCGGCCATAGCTGGCCTTCAGAGCTGTTCTCGTGTCGCCGAACACGTCGTAGACGAGGCTGATACGCGGCACGAGATCGTTGAACGTCGCGTAGTGGGTCCTGGGGTAGGTGATCTTTGTGGCGAAAGGGCCGGTTCCAGGATTCCCCTGTTCAGGTGCGAAGTTGGTGTAACGGTCGAATCGGAGCCCGAGGTTCAACGTGAGGCGGTTGTTCAGCTGCCACTTGTCCTGCACAAAAAAGTAGTTGTGGTACAGGGAGTTGTGGGACTTGAACGGTGTGGTTGTCGTCTGGAAAAAGTCGGGTACACCGCCTCTGGAAAAGAGCCAGATAGCGCCGAGTGTTCCCGGCGATGCGGGCGCCTCGTTCCAGGTGAACCGGGAGTCTTCCCACTGGAGGGCGTACCCCACCTTGACGTCGTGGTCGCCGGTGAAGTAACTCCAGTTCACGTTCCATTGCCAGCGGCGCTCCTGAGTGTGAAACGGGAATTGCAGCCCCCCCCGCTGGGCACCCGTGAACAGATCCCGCGTCGGCGTCTGGCTGACGTGAGACTTGGCGGAAACATTGACCCCAGTCGTGTTGGCGGAGACATCCAGAGTTGATCTACCGCTCAACATGGCCATCCACTGGAACTTGTACTTCCAGGCCCAGGCGTCCTGTTTTCTGGTCGACTCGAGGGTCCTGTTTTTTGCGCCCGGTCCGCTGCCACCGACGAACGGCTGGAACTTCCGGGTCGCCCCGCCGCTGAAAACCAGCGAATGGTCCGGGCTGATCTGGTGGTTGAGCTTCAGGGTGTAGTTCTGGAGCCGGGTCGTGAAGGTCCCTCCCGGCGTGAGGTCGTTCTGCAGGACCTGGGTCTGTAGAGCCGAGTACTGATCTCGAACCGAGACGAACCACCACAACTTGTCCCGGACGATGGGGCCTCCGGCATTGCCGTAGAGTCGACGACTGGCGCGGTGGCGGTAGGCAAAGGGGGTAGCTGTTGCCGGTGGCTTTCGCCGATTCCGGTGCCTCACTCCTCGCCGTGGCTTCGTTTCCAGTCGCCGCTCATCGAACCGGACATGCGGATTTCCCGCATCCGGCTCTCGGACGAGATCATGCCTTCGCCCACGGAAAGCTCGCCGTACGCGGCGCAAGATGCGTGAGCCCGTAATCGGACCAGAGCCGCTCGGACGGGAAGCGCACGTGTTTCCCGGTCCGCACCTTGTGCTTACGGCAGAGCCACTGGCGCGGCCGCCGGGTCGCGTGTTGATCAATCGCCTTGTAGGCCGGGCGGACCTGTCCCAGGATGAAATAGTTCGCCCAACCGATCAGCAACCGGTTGAGGCGTCCCACTACGACTCCCGACGGCAGGAGCACGTGGCGCGGCGCGGTCAACTCGCTCACACGACGGCAGATGCTCTGGACGCTTTCCCGGCTCGGATGTGTGCCTATGTAGGCGGCACCCGTACCCGGCCGGTAGTTGCAACCGATCCGGTAGCCGAGGAACGTCATCGATTCCTCCGGCACCCGGCAGCAGCGGGTCTTCTCAACGTTCATCGCCAACTTCAGACGTTTTATCAGGGCTTCGACCGCCGCTAGCATCACCGCTGCCGGCGCGCGACCGAGAACCGCGAAGTCATCCGCGTAGTTGACGATTTCCGCCTTGAAGTGCCGGGCGTAGCCCAGCACCTTCCAGCCCAGAATGAAGCGCCGCATGTAGATGTTGCTGAACAGCGGCGAGATCGGAGACCCTTGCGGGGTCCCCTTCCGCTCGTGACGCGCCCGGTTCGTGCGGCGGCGACCGCCGCGCCCGTCGTCCTCTTCCACCGCCATCTCCAGCCACGCCTTGACCCAGCCCAACAGCCGCCCGTCGCTCACACGCCGGGCGATGGACTTCATCAGGTCCGCGTGCGGAATCTGGCCGAAGTAGTCCGACAGGTCGGCGTCCACCACCTCCCGGTGGCCCGTCGTCAGCAGCCGATGCACGCGCCTGACTGCGTCATGCGCGTCTCGGCCCGGCCGGTACGCATACTGCTCCGGTTGCAGGTCGGCTTCGAAGATCGGCGATAACACCAGCATCGCCGCCGTCTGCACCACCCGATCCCGGAGACACGGAATGCCCAACGGCCGGAACTTCCCTCGTTGCTTCTTCGGGATGAGAACCTGCCGAACCGCATGCGGCCGATAGGTCCCTTCCTTCAGGTCCCGCGCCAGTGCTCCCAGCCACCGGTCCACCCCGAACGCATCGATGTCCGCGACCGTCTCGCCGTCCACCCCGGCCGCGCCGCCGTTGCGGCGCACGGCCTGCCAGGCGACTGCGAGCACGTCGTCGCGCCACACCTTGTCGCTCAGAGAGTAGAACCGGAAGCCCAGAGCTTCCTTCGCTTTCGCATGTAGCGCCGTCTGGAGTCGCTGAACTCTCTCCGAGGCTGTTAGGCTCTCGCCAGTCCTCATGTCCCTTCCTCCGTCATGCGCTGCTCTCGAACTGAGGTCCCTTCCCTCCACCGGCATTACCTGATGGGATGGACTCCTCCTTGATGACTGAGTCGGCATCGTAGTGCCAAAGTCATTGTGAAGCCTCGCGATGGTGCGGGCTAAACACGAGGACGTGTAAACAAGAAGGAGTCCGAGATGAAGAGTAAAACGATCGCAGTGGATCTGGCAAAGAATGTTTTCGAGATTGGGATTTCCGACCGCCCCGGGCAGATGACGAAGACATACCGTTTAAGCCGGGGAAAGTTCTTGTCGTTTTTTGCGAATCAGGAGCTGGCGACGGTCGTGATGGAAGCCTGCAGTGCCGCCCATCACTGGGGACGAGAGATCCAGAAACTGGGGCACACAGTGGTACTGATTTCACCGCAGTATGTCCGGCCCTACGTACCGAGGAGTAAGACGGATCGGGCGGATGTAAAAGGGTTGCTGGAGGCCCACCGGAATGCCGATATTCGGGCGGTACCCATTAAGACGGTGGCGCAACAGCAACTCACCGCCCTGCACCGCATCCGGTCGACCTGGATGCGGACCCGGACGGCGCGCATCAACATGGTGCGGGGGCTGCTGGGAGAGTTTGGGCTCGTGCTGCCGACGGGAGCCCGGCGGCTGGTGCCCGGAGTCATGGGGTTGATCGAAGATGCGGATGTTGAGATCCCCATGACCGTACGCGTCATGTTCTCGGAAGTGTGCACCGAAATCCGCGAGCTGGAGGCACGCATTCAATCGGTGGAGCGGGAGTTGGAAGCCCTGGCCCGTCAGATGCCCGAGGTGGCCCGTCTGCGCTCGATCCCTGGAATCGGGCTGTTGACTTCCACGGCGATGGTAGGTTTTGTCGGTGACCCCCGACGGTTTCGATCCTGTCGCCACTTTGCCAGTTATCTGGGACTCACCCCGCGTGAGCGTTCGAGCGGAAACCGGCGTCGGCTGGGAGCGATCAGCAAACAAGGCAACGTCTACCTGCGGATGCTGCTCATACACGGTGGCCGCACTCTGCTATGGAGTGCGCATCGAAAAGGGGCGCAACCTTCGGCTCTGCAGAAATGGGGTCTCCGTCTCCACACACTCCGCGGGCACAACACGGCCACGGTTGCTTTAGCCAACAAACTGGCCCGCACGGTTTGGGCCGTCTGGACACAGGACACGGCGTACGAGGCTGACCGACGGGCGGCCTGACACCATGACTGTAGGAACATCCTTTCAGTAGACTGCGACGACGTTCGAGTTGATGACGTACCGGTCAGACCGGCGCGGGGAAACGCCGGAGAAGCCGTGGCCCCTGGAGGCCGTTTACCCGGTTGGCACCCCGCGCGCGAATTTCATCATGGCCCGGAACTCAAACGTTCCATTCGAGAGGCCGAAGATACGGATGCAGTCGATCTGTCACTCAACTCGAAAATCAAATATCAGGATGCTGAAAAGAATCTTCGGGAAAAGGATATGGGACAGCTGCGCCTACTTGACAGGAGGAGTCCAGATACGGCTTTCTTGGTACTGCGGACCTCTCCGCCACCCTGTCGGCCCAACCTGACCCTCGCGGGCTGTCGGTTGGCGCGTGCCACGCCACCGGCAGGGCTTCCCGTGTTGCGTCCAATCCCCTCTTCCATACATGCCACCGCCCAATACCCCGGCGGAACCAGTCGGTGCTCGCGTCGCTCGCTTCCCGACCGCTGGCAGCCTTCCCCGTTTCAACGGCGGGTCGGCTTCCGCATTGTGCGTTTCGATGGAGTGGACGCCCCCGCTCCCCGGCGGCAGAATGGGCCGGGTCAGCAGAACGCACAAGGGGTGCGTTCAGAACACGAGAGAGGGAGGGATACATGGGCAAGGTGATCACCATCATCGGCATCGACATTTCAAAGAGGTACTTCCAACTGCATGGAGCCACGGCAAGCGGTGAGCCTGTGCTGCGCAGGCAGCTCACGCGCCCGAAGCTACTCGAGTTCCTCGCCAAGCAGCCTGTCTGCCGGGTCGTGATGGAAGTGTGCGGCAGCGCCCATCATTGGGGGCGGATGATCCAGGAGATCGGCCACGAGGTCCGCCTGATTCCCCCGATGTATGTGAAGCCGTACGTCAAGAGGCAGAAGAATGACGCCAACGACGCGGGAGCGATCGTCGAGGCGGCCCAGCGGCCGACGATGCGGTTCGTGGCCGTGAAGACCGAGGAGGAGCAGGCACGATCGGTGGTGTTCCGGGCCCGGGCACTGCTGGTGCGCCAGCGGACACAGACGATCAACGCGCTGCGGGGTCATCTCGCGGAGTTTGGACTCGTCGCTCCGCTTGGGACCCACAACGTCGGGAGGCTGGAGGAGGTGTTCGCGGAGCGTGAAGAGTGTTTCCCGGCGCTGGTGCCTCCCGCCATACGCCGCCTCATCGAGCGGACCCACGATCTGGATGCGGAGATCGATGAGCTGGACCGGGAGATCCGTCGCATCGTGAGGGAAGATGAGGCGCTCGGGCGCCTGATGACGATTCCAGGGGTGGGAGAGCTCACGGCAATGGCGGTGCACGCGTTCGCGCCACCGATGGAGAGCTTCCGTAATGGACGTGACTTTGCGGCATGGGTCGGGATCACGCCGCGTGAATCCTCGACGGGTGGCCGCCAACGGCTGGGGGGGATCACAAAGATGGGACAGCGCGACATCCGGAGGCTCCTGTACCTGGGAGCGACGGCGGTCATCTCGAGTGCCATCCGGCGGAGGGAGGTCACCGATCCCTGGCTTGGCCGGATGCTGGACGAAAAGCCGAGGAAGGTGGTTGCGGTGGCTCTGGCCAACAGGATGGCACGCATCATCTGGGCCATGACGGTGAAGGAGGAGAGCTACAGGGCACGGGGAATGACAAAGGCCGTTGCGCCTGCAGCGTAGGGTTGCGAGTCAGATCAGTGGAGCGAAGAAGGGTCGGCGAGATCAGAAACGCGGAGAAGAGAGAGGAAATCGTCCGGCTGGCGGCCTGGGCGGATGGACACGGGCCACGGAGGTTCCAACTGGAGAGTGCAAGCAGGACGTCGGACAAGGTAGGGGCAAACGGTCGACAAGACGGGATCGGAAAACCCAGTAGGCCTCGAAGGGCCATCGAGCCCGTCGTTTCGATTTGGATCCGATCTCACGAACACCATACGGGCCCGCGGCCAGCAAGTGCCGCATCAAGAGGCCGCACATACGACCGTACCTGACCTGAATGCCACCGATCCTCGGTTCGAAGTCAGGCTTGCCAACCAGGGGGGCGTCCACATACGAGGCCTGCTCGGCGTTTACTCGCGTTGTGGCCTGTGTGGTCGCTGAGCCGCCCGAGGCGGCCCTTTGTCATCGGAGTGCTTCAGACGATGTTGTTACCTCCACCATCCGCTCCGATTGCTACCGACTGGAGCGACAGTTGCCGGGCGGGATTCGCACCCGCTGAGGATTGGCGCCTTCTCACGGCGCGGCTTGAGCCCTCGGCTCCTCATGAAGCTGTAGAGGGTCGTACGGGACACGCCCGTGAGCTTGGCGATGGCGGTCTTGGAAACCCCCAGCTTGAGGAAGCGCCGGATGTCGTCCTCCTTGCCGTTGAGCCGTGAGACGCCCAGCGAGCCTTTCGGGCGCCCGAGCTTCCGGCCCGAGGATCTGGCCTTGGCGAGGGCGTCGAGGATGGCAACGATCTGACCCAGCGACCGACCAAGCCGGGAGAGTTCGCTGACGACCAAACGGTCGCCGCGCTGGAGAACGTTCATCAGCTCGTCGAGCCGTCGGCGCTTTTCGGAAGCCTATCCAGAGGCGGTCGCCTCGATGAAATCGTCGATGCGGAAGTCGTGTTTGCGTGCGTACTCGAGGATGGCGAGGCGCTGGCTGCGCACGTCCTGCTGCGCGGTCGAGACCCTCAAATAGGCAACGGTTTTCACGGCCTGACCATGGAATGCGGCTTCTGGCATTTTATCTGACAGATAAGAAACATGAAATGCGTCACGTTCCATGCTACTAAACTGTTAGGTCAAGACGGACGTTTGATGAGACGGTTCCATGCCATCCTGAGCGGCTCCGGTTCCAGACGGAGCCTTAGTCGGCCGTTCGGCGGGCCGTTCCTAGCCGCGCCAGCGCATAGACAATGCCAATGGCCGGAACCACCGAAAATGCGAGCGCAAGCTCCCAATCGCCCCGCACGCTACCCGCAGCAATCAGCTGCGCAAGGCCCAGGTCGGCGATCACGTTCGCCGTCAGGAGCGCCACCAAGGCGAGGATCGTCTTCGTGGTGAGACGGGGCCGCAACACGAGCAGAAGCACGCCCGCGGCCCCCAGGGGGTGCAGGAAGATCAGGAGCAGCCGTTGCCAGACGTCTCCACCATTCGCGAATGCTCCAACCATGGACGTGAGTCCTACGAAGGCAGCGTGGATCACAGCGAGCACCGTCACCGAAATTCGGAAGCTGGTCATGAAACCATGATCGGTCCCTGATGGGGATCTACCCCATCCTCTGAACCGGCTGCCAGTTGGCGGGCCGGGCCGGCGGCATTGTCAAGTTAAACTGTTTGACGACATTATCGGGGTCGTTTGCTAATGCTAAGTTATTGATTTTTAGTTCTGGTGTCGACTGGTTCTCTAACGAGAACGACCGGATTTCGATTAACTCGACAATCGCGTTGCGCCTCCTCCAGCCTGTACCCCGTTCTATTCCGAACCCTCGGGTCGAGGTGATGCAGGCGGCACGCCGTCCTTGAGCCATCGCACGAGCGCCTTGCCAGGATCGGCGATCTCCTCGACCGCGCCGTACCAGTAGGCTTCCCATCCCGTTTCCGGCAGACCCGTAAACAACATCAGGTTGAGTGGATAGACCTCGCTGTCGGTGCAGCGGCGGAAATCGTCCCGGAACAGGAACACCGGCTTCTCCCAGGCGACCGCCATACCCAGTTCCACCATCACTCCCTCGTCCGGGGGACAACCGTTGACCACCGCGAACAATCCCTCGGCCTGCCGCACGTCCCGAAGATCGGCCTGACCGATCTCATACGCCCAGCCCGGGCGGGCCCGGTCGATCTGGTTGTTGCGCGTGAACGGCTCCCAGACTTCGGCCCCCAGCGCCTCCAGAGCCGCCACAATCCCTCCCAATGGCCCCGCGCGCTGCTGCAGGGAGAAACCATAGGGATTGGCCAGATACAGCGTCTTCTTCGATGTCATGTGCGAGGCCCGGTACTTAAGCATCCGCGAATTCATCCGCCAGCGCAACGGGTCGATCGCAGGCGGTGGCCTTCCCAGATCGGCGAAATAGGTTTCAGAAGACCGTGCCCATTATCTACAATTTCCGGCGAACATGACCGAAGACGAACGCCAGGACCTGCTTAGAACGGTAAGCGAGAGCCACGCAAGCCTGTCCGCGGTCGCCCTCAAGTTACGGCTGGAACTGCCGCCGAAAGCCCCTGCACTGAAGGCAGCGATAAAGGCCATGCGTGGGGCCTTCGATCTCAAGCGCACGCTTCAGCAACTCGTTGTTGAGGACCTTGAAAAAGCAAAAGGGCTCGTGGCATTGCCCAAGGTTCGCTTGGGCGGCAAGGTGGTCGACGTGAAGCTGCTATTACGGCAAAAGGATCGGCGCTCGTCACCAGGTCCGCCAAGGCGCCATAAGTCATGGCCCTGTGTCTAGAATAATGTCCGCCTTACTCGACGATATATGGCCACAAAATAATCTGGATAGTACAATCGCTATCAGCCGCAAACAGGCCGCGTTTCGGCTTTTCTTGGACGCCGCAATCTTCTGACGTTGCGGCGCGAACGAGTGACCCAATTCGCACTAACATCTCATTCGCACGTTGGATCTGTTGAGCGGCAGGAGCTGCGAAGGAAACGAATGGCTGACTCGCCGGACGATGCATGGACGACGGTATTTTGCCAGCGTCCGTATAACTCCTACCGCGCGTATGGAGGGCGAAACCCAGCCTTCAAGAGTAGTCCTGGCCTTGACGGTCGCCTGCTAGACTTCAAGGTTGGCGACAACGACGCGATCAAGAGCGAAACGACCGTCTTGCTCAATGCTATCGAGAAGCTCGATCTTCTCGACGCTGTCGTGGCGATCATTCCTGGTCACGAAGCGGCCGCTTCGAATAGGGAGACGCCGCTGGCCCGTGCGGCTGAGGCAATCGCTGCTGCATCCGACTACACAGCGGCACCGGACAGCCTGGTCAGGACGAGGTCAATAGACAAACTCGCTGATGGTGGTGACAGGAGCGTAAACACTCACGTCACCTCGATGGCGATACCTGATCCGACGATTGTACGCGGGCAAACAGTCGTCATCATTGATGACATCGTGACGACAGGAAATTCCATCGCAGCGGCTAGACAGCTACTAGAAGCAGCGAGCGCTGAACGGATCGCAGCCGTAGCCATTGGACGCACTAGGTCGCTGTACTGAACCCATGGTGACCGACGACATCCGAACCATCTTGGCTCTGTCAAAGCTACCGAAGGTCGGCCGGGTTCGACTGCGTGCGCTTTTGCAGTGCATTCACGACAAGGGCTTCTCGCCGCCACTCACGGTTCGGCAGACTCTGGCTGAGTCCCACGACGCCGTCAAGCTGCCTCCCTTTTCCGATGGCGATGTTGACAGCGCCATCGCTCGAGCCGACGATCTGGCAGGGCGCTGCGACGACCTTGGCATCGCCGTGCGGCCTTACGGTTGGCCTGAGTATCCGAACCAATTGCGTCGGATAGCGGCCCCCCCAGCAATTCTTTTTTCCATCGGCGCGTTCGAACCTGATCATGCGCCACGTGTCGCCGTGATCGGCACACGCCGCCCGTCGCAGTGGGGACTGACTACAGTCGCAGCTTGCGCTCGTCGGATCGCTGAACGAGGTGGAGTAGTTGTCTCCGGGTTGGCGTTGGGGATAGACGCTGCAGCCCACGCGGCTAGCGTTGAGAGCGCTGGAACCACTTGGGCCGTCATGGCACATGGTCTCCATACCGTATCGCCATCGTCCAACCGAGTCTTGGCCGAGGAGATCCTTGAAAAGGGCGGTGCCCTGATTAGCGAATATCCTCCTGACGAGGAGGCAAGACGGCACTACTTCGTCGAACGGGATCGCATTCAGGCAGGGCTGTCGGACGCTGTCTTGGTCATTGAGAGTGGTGTTGCTGGCGGTGCGATGCATACTGTCCGGGCAGCGCAGAAGGGACATATCCCTATTTGGGTGACGTTCCCCAACGAGAGCGTCTCCCATGGGGAGATTCGGACTGAAGATCTTCTTGAACCGCAACAGGGGACATGGGATCTTCTTAGATCCCACGCGGCCGAACACGTTTCGACCATCGGGGTGCTGGCTTCTAAGCTTGCAGCCTTGCCAGATCGCACATCTGCCAACAGTCAGGTGTCGCGACAGTGAGTCGATTCGTCTTGTTCGATCTCCACACGCCAACCCAGTCGGGGAGGGTCTGGCTCGGAGTCGCTTCCGCGTAGGCGTAACCGCTGGCGCCCAACACGGCCTCGAACAACTCGACTCGAACCGCTTCGCCCGTCTGTGGATCCGTCAGATGTGGCGCTTTGCCGGAAAAGTCGATAAAAGGGTAGCGCTCACATTCATGTTGAAATACAACATCAGGGCGAACCGGGCTTTCTGGTCGACCCGGAGCGACCTCGCAAACGAATGGCGCCGCCAATGCAGGCGACGGTTTTCAAGGCAGCGCCTAAGAAAAGGTCAAAAACAGCCTGTTTACGACAGTTGCTGGCCATAGTATCCAGATCATTTCAGTGTCGGATAGCGTCGATCCAGGCACCGATATCTTCGTCACCCCACCGTTGGTCAGCGGACCGTGATCGCGGGCGGCTGCCTAGTTTCGACGCTCTACGATCAAGGCGCATCACTTCACCGAATGGGTGACGGCAGCGCTCTCGCGCTGGTGGGCCGGCTACGTTTCACGCAGAGGGCGTGAGCCTTCCCCTTCTTTGCCCCGCGCGGGGTCCCTCCGTCAGGGGGGCGTCGGGAATCCATGATGCCGCTGAATCCGGAAAGGCGGATAGGATTGTTGGATTCCGCACCCTGCTTCAGCCCATACCCGGCATTCATGCGCATTTGTACCGAGGGCTCGGGCCTCCAGGCCGGAGCCCTCAGGGACTCGCTGGAGGCGTCGTCGGTTCCACGGCCAACTCCAGCGGCTGACCGTTCTGCCCCGTGAAGCGGATTGATCCGGACGAGGTTTGGCCTGCTGTCCCGCTGAAGAGGACGAACTGGGTTGTCCATCCGCCGGAATCCACAAAATGGGGGAAGAACAGGTCGGATGCGTGGGCGGCCGCGTTTTCGTCGGCCGGCGGTGTCGTCGTGACCACAATGTCGAACCGCTGGTTGGTTGTCAACCGCAGGCCGACGACGGCGATGTCGGGCGTCGGGGAGGCAATCCTGAGAATTCCCGAGAAAGGCGTGGCCAATGCGGGGAAGAATTCGTCGATGAATCGAGCGGCCTGGCCCGATGCGGGGAGGGTGAGGGACTCGGTGAGTCCCGAGGCTGAGCCGTCCAATGCCGTCAATTCGAGCGACACGACGGTGGCCGTCTCCGATGTGTTGGTCAGGGCAATGCCGCTGCGCACCGAGCCCGGCTGGCCGGGGGTGCCGCTCGTCTCCCCGTAAACACGAAACGCGTTTCCGGAGATGGAGGCCGGGACACCGGCTTCGGACACGGTCACGCCGGCGTTCTGGTAAGAGAAGATGCTCACTCCCGACGGGGCGGCGTGGCCGGGGTCAGCCACCACCCGGACTGAGCCGGTCTGAATGGGGCCGGTGGGACTGGCGGTCTGGAGCCGCGTTGCACTGCGTGGGGGGATCGCATAGGGGAATGCCGATCCATTACTCCCATCGGCAAGCGTCAGCGTGGCCGGCCCGGCGTTCGCAGTCTCGCTGCCGGGGCCAAGGAACTGAACGCTCCCCTGGATCGGGGCATGGGTGGGGTTGACGAGAATGACCTGGGTCGTCCATCCGGCTCCCGCCGCGAAATGCGGAAAGTAGACCGTGGCGGGCGTGGGGACTGTGAGCGGCGCGACGGGAAGCGTCGTCATCAGGAACTCGGAGCGCTCATTGACGAACCCGCGCAGCGCGATGACGGCGACCGGCAGGTCGGAGCTGAAGGTGAACGTGCCCCACACTGCGTCGCCTCCGTTAAACGGATCCTCGTCCAGGAATTGTGCGATCTGTTCCCGGGGCCCCAGCATGAACGTGCCGTGTCCGGAGTCGATGCCTTGGCTATCGGTGAAGAAGAACCCGATCGTGGCGGCGGTGCCGTTGGGATTGGCCATGGCGATCCCGGTCCGGAGAGCACCGTCGGTTTCGGCAAAGATCCGGCCTTCCAGTACGGCGGCGGCGGCGGGGACGCCGGCTTCCGAGACGAGAATCCCGTCCTGCCGGGAACCAAATATGGCCAGTCCGGTTGGCAGCGTCATGCCCGCACCGGCCGCCACCTGTCCATATCCGGCAACGAGCGCGGGGGAGGCGCCCTGGGAGGTGAGGGAAACTCCGCCCTGGTCTGGAATGGAGAACCGTTGCGTGGCGGACGTACCGGTCGGACTCAGCAGGCGGATCCGGTAGTTGCCCGCATCGGCGATGTAGAGGTTGCCAACCCCGTCCACCGCCACGCCCCGTATATGGCTGATCTGCGCCTGGCTCGCCGGACCGCCGTCCCCGCTGAAACCGCGCTCCCCCGTGCCCGCAATCGTCGTGATCACCCCCGTCGAATCGACCTTGCGGATGCGGAAGTTGCCCGCATCGGCGATGTAGAGGTTGCCAACCCCGTCCACCGCTACGCCTGTGGGAAGCTCGATCTGCGCCTGGCTCGCCGGACTGCCGTCCCCGCTGAAACCGCGGAGCCCCGTGCCCGCCACGGTCGTGATCATCCCGGTGGAGTCGACCTTGCGGATACGGAAGTTGTTCCTGTCGGTGATGTAGAGGTTGCCCGCCCCGTCCACCGCCACGCCATAGGGAGAGTTGAGCCCCGCCTGGCTCGCCGGCCCGCCGTCCCCGCTGAAACCGCGCCGCCCCGTGCCCGCCACGGTCGTGATCGTCCCGGCGGAATCGACCTTGCGGATCCGGTGGTTGCGGGTCTCGGCGAAGTAGAGGTTGCCCGCCCCGTCCACCGCTATGCCTGTGGGAGTGTTGATCGGCGCCTGGCTCGCCGGCCCACCGTCCCCACTGAAACCGCGGAGCCCCGTGCCCGCCACGGTCGTGATCGTCCCGGTGGAATCGACCTTGCGGATCCGGTCGTTGACAGCGTCAGCGAAGTAGAGGTTGCCCGCCCCGTCCACCGCTATACCTGTGGGAAGCTCGATCCACGCCTCGGTCGCCGGACCGCCATCGCCTCTGAAACCGAGCCCCCCCGTGCCCGCCACGGTCGTGATCGTTCCGGTGGAATCGACCTTGCGGATACGGCCGTTGCCGAAATCGGCGATGTAGAGGTTGCCCGCCCCGTCCACCGCTATACCTGTGGGAAGCTCGATCCACGCCTCGGTCGCCGGACCGCCATCGCCGCTGAAACCGAACTTCCCAGTCCCCGCAATCGTCGTGATCGTTCCGGTGGAATCGACCTTGCGGATACGGTTGCCCCTATCGGCGATGTAGAGGTTGCCCGCCCCGTCGACCGCCACGCCTGTGGGAGTGTTGATCTGCGCCTGGCTCGCCGGACCGCCATCGCCGCTGAAACCGCGCTCCCCAGTCCCCGCAAGCGTCGTGATCGTTCCGGTGGAATCGACCTTGCGGATACGGTTGCCCCTATCGGCGATGTAGAGGTTGCCTGCACCGTCGACCGCCACACCCTCGGGAGAGTTGATCTGCGCCTGGCTCGCCGGACCGCCATCGCCGCTGAAACCGAGCCCCCCTGTGCCCGCCACGGTCGTGATCATCCCGGTGGAGTCGACCTTGCGGAGGCGGTGGTTGCCGGTATCGGCGATGTAGAGGTTGCCTGCACCGTCGACCGCCACACCCTCGGGAGAGTTGATCTGCGCCTGGCTCGCCGGACCGCCATCGCCGCTGAAACCGAGCCCCCCTGTGCCCGCCACGGTCGTGATCATCCCGGTGGAGTCGATTTTGCGGATACGGTGGTTGTTCATATCAGCGATGTAGAGGTTGCCCGCTCCGTCCAACGCCACACCCTCGGGCCAGGAGAGCGTCGCCTGAGTCGCCGGTCCTCCGTCCCCGCTGAAATCGCTCTTCCCCGTCCCGGCAATCGTCGTGATCGTCCCGTTGGAATCGACCTTGAGGATGCGATGGTTGTTCCTATGGGCGATGTAGAGGTTGCCCGCCCTGTCCACCGCCACGCCATCGGGAGAGGAGAACCACGCCTGGGTTGCCGGACCGCCGTCCCCGCTGAAACCGAATTCCTCCGTGCCCGCCACGGTCGTGATCGTCCCGGTGGAATCGACCTTGCGGATCCGGTGGTTGCTGCTGTCGGCAAAGTAGAGGTTGCCCACGCCGTCCACCGCCACGCCATCGGGAGAGTTGAGCTCCGCCTGAGTCGCCGGTCCGCCGTCCCCGCTGAAACGGAGCTCTCCCGTGCCAGCCACGGTTGTGATCGTTCCGGTGGAATCGATCTTGCGGATGAGGCCGTTGCCGGTATCGGCGATGTAGAGGTTGCCCGCCCCGTCCACCGCCACGTCCTCGGGAGCGGTGAGCTGTGCCTGGGTTGCCGGCCCGCCGTCTCCGCCGGAACCAATCACCCTCGGTCTCCCTGCCACGGTCGTGATCGTTCCGGTGGAATCGATCTTGCGGATGAGGCGGTTGCCGGTATCGGCGATATAGAGGTTGCCCGCCCCGTCCGCCGCCACGCCCTCGGGCCAGGAGAGCGACGCCTGAGTCGCCGCCCCGCCGTCTCCGTGGAAACCACTCGCCCTCGGTCTCCCTGCCACGGTCGTGCCCGTCCCCGCGGAATCGACCTTGAGGATGCGGTGGTTGCGCCTGTCGGCGATATAGAGGTTGCCCGCCCCGTCCACCGCCACGCCTGTGGGAGAGTTGAGCGGCGCCCCAGTCGCCGGGTCTCCATTCCGGAAAAATTCGGAACCCATCCCGCCCGCCACGGTCGTGATTGTCCCGGTGGAGTCGACCTTGCGGATCCGGTCGTTGCGCTCATCGGCAAAGTAGAGGTTGCCCGTCGCGTCCACCGCCATGCCACGGGGAGAGTCGATCTGCGCCTGAGTCGCCGGTCCGCTGTCACCGCTGATACCGTGCTCCCCCGTGCCCGCCACGGTCGTGATCGTCCCGTTGGAATCGACCTTGCGGATGCGGTGGTTGCTGCTGTCAGCGATGTAGAGGTTGCCCGCCCCGTCCACCGCCACGCCATAGGGAGAGTTGATCTGCGCCTGAGTCGCCGGTCCGCCATCGCCGCTGATACCGCGCTCCCCCGTGCCCGCCACGGTCGTGATCGTCCCGTTGGAATCGACCTTGCGGATGCGGTGGTTGCTGCTGTCGGCGATGTAGAGGTTGCCTGCCCCGTCCACCGCCACACCCTCGGGACGGGCGATCCGCGCCTGAGTCGCAGGGCCGCCGTCCTCAAGCACTCGCTGCCCGGCGAAAGTATCGATTCTATAGCTGGTCTGAAGCTGCGCCCAGGCCACTGGAGTGAGCAGTGCCAGGCAGCCGATAAGAGAAGTGAACCTGGCCAGGAAACGCCCCCCGGACCGTCCATAGGCCCGACGTGGGCGGGGATTACCGGGCCGGTCCGGGAAGAACTCATCGGCGGCGCATGCCCGCCCGCCGACGGCAAACGCGTAGACTCGCCAACCGCGCGCTCGCAGCGCTGAAAGTATGCTGGATAATTGAGTCATGGATGAATGTAGCGTTCTGCGTTCTGCGGTTAGTGTATCGTTCATGGTTTTGATCTGTTGTTAAACTCTCACCGGAATATTCCGGTTTTTTCCGCTGCACATCCATTCCCGCGCCCAGGGCTCGGAGCTTCTCTCGCCTCCGGACCGCGTCTTTGAGGAGATTTCGTCTGGACCTCGGGGCGCTATCATCCTGGACCCGGAGCAATTGTGCGCACTACCCCGGCTTTTCAAGAGTCCTCACTTGAAGAGTCAAACCTGTTTCACGATGCCGGCACTTTGCCAGCTACCGGTGACCGCTGCTGCGGGAGAATTCTGGCGGGAACCCCGGAGGGCTGGGCCGGATCCGTAAGGGCGGGAATTCCTATCTACCGGATGTTCTTGTGGTCGGCGCACGGACACAGTATCACGTCGGCGACTCTGCTGAAGTGGAGGCTCCGCATTCATGAAGAATGCGGGCATAACCAGGCGGCGGTGGCGCTCGCCAACAAGCTGTGCCGACGATCTGCGCCGCCTGGAAGCGCGATTCCGACTATCCGGAGGCCAGACCGGATTTCGTTGCAGCAGGCCGCACTGACGTTCCTGTGCTGGCGTATCGGTCGGTCGGCGCGGGCACACGCCGACAAACTTCAGGCCCCTTCGGGGCTGTCATTTGACGCCTGGCGCCGCGTGCGACCTTGCATCGTGGCCTGAAATCCTACAATTCCACTGGAGCGGCTGGAGCTGCGGATGCAGTCGTCGGCCAATACCTCGGCCACGCTGCGCTGAAGGGCCCGATCTTGAACACAGGGCACGCCCAGGGGACGTTTCTCCTGCTTGCCGGGCTTGGGGATATACACCCGCCGAATCGGCGGAGCGCGATATCCCTTCTGGTGAACAGACTGGAGCATTGGCTCCACCCAGACTCCGAATTCCTCCTTCGCCTCCGGTACCCTCTGACCATCACATCCGGGAGCCGTGTTGCGGGGCACTTGACACAGGTTCTTCCACACACGCTCTCGGGTGACATGATGCGCCAGTGACGTGAACCGGAGCTTTGGCTCACTCCGAGCTTTCGCCGCTATTCGTTCCAGTTTCGTTTCCATGACTGGTTGTTCCTCTCGTTGCATAGAGGACCGTATCCTCCCGTTGCATGGAGCTCATGTTTCCCAAGAACGAGTCCACTTCTGCTGGCCGCTTCCCCATGTGATCGGCTCTCCCGACCTCGGAGTGTAGAGTCGAAAGTGGTCGGGCCGATCGGCCCTTCCACCGTCCGCTCAATCAAACGGCTCGTGCGGTTTTCCCGCAAGCCGCTTTCCTCAGTTGCTCCTCGTTCGGAATTCGCTGTGTGGCGGCAGGTGGCGGCTTCGTTCGTACCGCGTTTGGGTCTTTCGCTAAGGGAACTATCCAATTCCACGATATCTCCGCGTTTCCCATCGCTCGCACATTCACGACTGAGTACGGGGACTTCCCCCTCCAACGGGCCTTTTGGACCCGCCAGCGCCGCTGCTCGAAGCAACGATCCGAGACCTTATGTTTGCCGTCTCGTTCCTGAGTACTATTCCCCGATCCGATTCCTGACACCGCGTCGGCCGGAATTTCGCTCTCGCTTATATCCGCACCTACCGCGCAGGGCTCTAGGTCGATGTTTGTCTTCTCGGTTGCCCGCCCTTTCGTCTGCGGGTGCCACATCATCTCGACCTTACCTTCCGCTCGGACGATACCAGGCCTCCCTGGGTCACTCGCGTCTCTTCTCCACCGTGTCGCCCGCACACACCTTGGTGCGATGGGGTGGAACCAATGCGCCTTCGCCCCAATAGTGCGGGCTCGACCATTCCCCATCTTTGGCCGACCGGTTCATCCTCGGGATGGCTCCCGTCGATTACGACCCGGTGGTTCTCCTCATGCCCTTCAGACCCCACCTCGCGGTGGGCGCCCTGCCCTCCAAAGTTTCCGTAGCTGGCTCCAGCTTTGCCTTGGCCGTATCCGGCTTTCGCCTTCGTGCCCGTTTAGGCATCTGCACTACCTGTCTACACTTCGGCCAGTGAGGCATTACCCCCACTTGTTGGATATCGACCCGTGGCCTCGGGCCGAGCGGGACTTTAACCCGCCGGAAACGCGTGCTGCCAGGCACGCACTATCAGCCAGTCTGACTTCCGACAGGCCTTCGGGTCTTCCTCGCGTTGTTGGCTTGTCCAACCCTACAAGCTCCGCTTGAACCTGACGGATCTCCCTTGTTCCCATGAAATCCTTGGTTGCATGCCGGCGGTACGAACCCCGGAAGGTTGCCATTGCGTGCCCTGCGATTCCGCCTTCCCCGGCGGTACGAACCCCGGAAGCACCCCAGGGCACGCCATTGCGTGCCCTGCGATTCCGCCTTCCCCCAGCGACAGGGTCGGCTACTTCAACCACGTTCGATCAACCACGTTCGATTTCGGGGCTATCTTTCCGTTCACTGGTGTTCCGGCCTACTCCCTCCCTGTCTACGCTTCGCAGTGTCCGTCACCGACCACCACGCAAGACTCGGTACGTGGCTGCCGGCTAGGCTCTGCCACGGCCGCCATCTCAGGCGACTGGATCTCATGCGCTTGCAAGGCGCAACGCTCATCGAACCGGACATGCAGATTTCCCGCATCCGGCTCTCGGACGAGATCATGCCTTCGCCCACGGAAAGCTCGCCGTACGCGGCGCAAGATGCGTGAGCCCGTAATCGGACCAGAGCCGCTCGACCGGGAAGCGCACGTGTTTCCCGGTCCGCACCTTGTGCTTACGGCAGAGCCACTGGCGCAGCCGCCGAGTTGCGTGCCGGTCAATCGCCTCGTAGGCCGGGCTGACCTGTCCCAGGGTGAAGTAGTTCGCCCAACCGGTCAGCAACCGGTTGAGGCGTCCCACTACGACCTCCGGCGGCAGGAGCGCGTGACGCGGCGTGGTCAACTCGCTCACACGACGGCAGATGCTCTGGACGCTTTCCCGGCTCGGACGTGTGCCTATGTAGGCGGCACCCGTGTCCGGCCGGTAGTTGCAACCAATCCGGTAGCCGAGGAACGTCATCGATTCCTCCGGCACCCGGCAGCAGCGGGTCTTCTCAACGTTCATCGCCAACTTCAGACGTTTTATCAGGGCTTCGACCGCCGCTAGCATTACCGCTGCCGGCGCGCGACCGAGAACCGCGAAGTCATCCGCGTAGTTGACGATTTCCGCCTTGAAGTGCCGGGCGTAGCCCAGCACCTTCCAGCCCAGAATGAAGCGCCGCATGTAGATGTTGCTGAACAGCGGCGAGATCGGAGACCCTTGCGGGGTCCCCTTCCGCTCGTGACGCGCCCGGTTCGTGCGGCGGCGACCGCCGCGCCCGTCGTCCTCTTCCACCGCCATCTCCAGCCACGCCTTGACCCAGCCCAACAGCCGCCCGTCGCTCACGCGCCGGGCGATGGACTTCATCAGGTCCGCGTGCGGAATCTGGCCGAAGTAGTCCGACAGGTCGGCGTCCACCACCTCCCGGTGGCCCGTCCTCAGCAGCCGATGCACGCGCCTGATTGCGTCATGCGCGTCTCGGCCCGGCCGGTACGCATACTGCTCCGGTTGCAGGTCGGCTTCGAAGATCGGCGATAACACCAGCATCGCCGCCGTCTGCACCACCCGATCCCGGAGACACGGAATGCCCAACGGCCGGAACTTCCCTCGTTGCTTCTTCGGGATGAGAACCTGCCGAACCGCATGCGGCCGATAGGTCCCTTCCTTCAGGTCCCGCGCCAGTGCTCCCAGCCACCGGTCTACCCCAAGCGCCTCGATGTCTCCGACCGTCTCGCCGTCCACCCCGGCCGCGCCGCCGTTGCGGCGCACGGCCTGCCAGGCGACTGCGAGCACGTCGTCGCGCCACACCTTGTCGCTCAGAGAGTAGAACCGGAAGCCCAGAGCTTCCTTCGCTTTCGCATGTAGCGCCGTCTGGAGTCGCTGAACTCTCTCCGAGGCTGTTAGGCTCTCGCCAGTCCTCATGTCCCTTCCTCCGTCATGCGCTGCTCTCGAACTGAGGTCCCTTCCCTCCACCGGCATTACCCGGCTTCCCTGGTACTGCGGACCTCTCCGCCACCCTGTCGGCCCAACCTGACCCTCGCGGGCTGTCGGTTGGCGCATGCCACGCCACCGGCAGGGCTTCCCGTGTTGCGTCCATCCCCCCCTTCCACACGTGCCGCCGCTACTACCCCGGCGGAACCGGTCGGTGCTCGCGTCGCTCGCTTCCCGACCGCTGGCAGCCTTCCCCGTATTCCGGGCGGATCGGCTTCCGCATCGCTTCGTTACGAGGCCTGCGCAGCGTTCACATCGTTGCGGCCCGCGTGGTCGCTGAACCGCCCAGGGCGGCCCTTTGTCATCGGAGTGCTTCAGCCGATGTCGTTACCTCCATCGTCCGCTCCGACTGCTACCGGCTGGAGCGACAGTTGCCGGGCGGGGTTCGCACCCGCTGGGGAATGGCGCCTTTCACGGCGCACCAAAATCCAACGCTAAGGGTTGTCGCCTAGTGTCCTTAGCGGTCTCAATGCGGCTCCGTGGAGGTCCTCGTCCAAGTCGAAGCGGGTACTTCCCGTAGGGGTTGAGGTGGCCGTAGAGCGCTGCCGGCGTTGGTCTGAAGCCAAGTCTGGAGTTCGGGCTCCTGAGAATCGGAGGTTTTGGCGGCTCGTGGATACCCGGAGATAGACGGCGATGGCCCGGAGGTTCACCCGACCATTACTCTGGGGCTCACAGAAACCCCAAAGAATCACGACATAGCCCAATTATTTCAACGAACCCTTCAAGTCGGACACTGCCTGATCGCTTCAGGTCCAGCAGCCCTTAGCGTTGGATTTTGCACCGTTGCTATCGTAACCCCTATAACTTGAAAACCGTCTCTTAGAAAAACGGCTCTTCTGTCCGAATTACTCTTGTACCGCCCCTGATTTCCTGGACAGATTCACAACGCCATAATCAAGCCGCCGGTTCGATGGCAAGACGATGTCTGGCCTGAACCGGGGACTGGAAGCCAAGGCGCTGGATCAGCAAGTGAGTGATGGTTCTAGAGCACTCGGAATTCCTCCAGTGCCGGGGCCAGTTCCTCGACGGACCGGAAGTGCCGGATCCAGAGCAGTTGCTCCTTGAGCGTCCTGAAGAAGCGTTCGATACGTCCATTGCCTTCCCGCTCGCCCCGAAGGTGCTCCATGCCATCCACGGCAGGAAGAGCTATCGTTTTCTAGCTCCTGGGTAATCCTATGCTTCAAGGAATTCTTCTGTTGTTACACCTGCTTGCTTCAGAACCGCCGATAACGTTCCTTCCGGCAAATCTCCAGGGTGATTGGGAACAGTGGTTCGACGGCGCGTAGTAGGATTCCACCAGATCTCGTGACTTCCTCGTGCTTGCCGGTCGAACTCAAACCCCAACCGCCGCAATTTGCGGGTCACCTGGCGGCCAGTACAACCTGCCAGCCGACCCATCAGCCGCTTACGGGAACGTCTAACTCAACGATCTCCGCATCCATGGCATGCAGCCCCTTCGGAAGAAGATCGCCATGTTCCCGGTAGGATTCGATGAGTTTCCTTGCCACATCTCTAGCAATTTCAACCGCTTCAGCCACGGTTCTCCCTTGAGCGACCAGACCAGGAAGATCATCTGAGGTAGCGAGGTGCTGGCCATTTTCGACTCGCCTGATCTGAAGATGCAGCCGATATTCCTCTACCATCTTTTGCGCTCCTTTCTCCAAGATTCCGCCGGTTGCTGGACACGAGTGCCGTGGCCGTTCCCCTTCCATTTTCTCTCAAATCGAAATCCTTTCAACGATATTGCGGGGCACACTTTTGGCCACTTTCTAAGCGCGCTTAAAGCGACTACAGTGATTGGAGGAGTGATGTGGGACGATTTAGCGCGGCTGCCACGGATCAGGACTGCGGATAAGTTCCGAAATCTCGCCATAGATCCTGCCGGGAAATACCTGTACGCGACCAATTTGAACGCTGGAAGCGTTGTCGTCATCGATATATTGACGGGCAAGAAAATCAACGAGATTCAGAACGTGGGCGAGACGCCTGGATACATGATCGTTGCACCCTGAAGTCACGGCTCTCCCCGCTAGTGCTTATGGCGTCATACCCACGGGCCGGGTCACGTACTTTCCTCCCGCTGCGCGCCGACCATTGTTTCCCGGTCCTGTACGGTCCCACCTATGGATCGGCACGGCCGGGGCGACCCCAAATGCCTTCGCGCTCCGGCTGGGACAAAGAGGGAAGTCTTACCGAATAAGGTTTCGCGCGGACCGGAGAGAAGGAATGAGGTTGGTAACCGACAAATGAGGGCACTATGATCCGATCGATTCTGGCCACCCTCCTTTGTCTGCTGGTAGTTACCCCTGCGGGGATGGCACAGCAACCTTTGGCGGAACCGCAGGTAGGATCAATTTCAGGCGTGACCCTGGACTCCGGGGGTCAGCCTGTCCGGGGTGCGAGACTAGTTCTCACCCGACTAGACTAGAAAGTCGGGCCGAGTGGGACACAAGAAGCGGGGCGGGGGGCGTTTTCGGATTGAGGAACTCGAGCCCGGGCGCTACCGACTTCAGGCTCAACACGCGGCCTACGTGCCACAACAATACGGACAAACGACACCGGATCGGCCAACCGCGACTATCGACGTCACTCTAGATCAGCCAGTTCCACACGTCGTGTTTCCGCTGATGCGGGCTGGCGTCTGAGAGTGAAATCGTAGGTCTTCATGCTGATAGAAATGCCTATTCGGAAGATAGAAACAAAGTCTTAGACGGATCAGCACGCCAGGCGCAGACTAAGCGGTAGGAGGTCGTCAATGTTACGAAGCAAGTATCGTGGGCTGCCAGTCGTTGCAGTCTGCACGACGATCGTGGGGGTTCTCGCCATCCGCGCCACAGCTCACACACAACAGTCCGAGCTGTCAAGCTTCGCTCCTGTCCAGGAGCTACCCTCAAAAGGTGTGTAAATAGCATAGGCGGTGATTATCCTTCCGGGTGAAATAAAAACCCGGGCGGAAGAGCCCGAAAGGAAGGAGTCACACCGCCATGAGCAAGAAGAACATTGATCGAAGTGTGGAGTCAAGAGTCTGCTTTGAACAGCTGGAAGAGTGGGTGCGAGAGCAGATCCAGTTTTACGTACAGGAACTGTTGGAGGATGAAGTGACACAGCTGCTGGGACGAAGAAAGAATGAGCGTCGCCGAGAAGTGGACGCACCCGGGGGCTATCGCAACGGCTACGGTAAGGAGCGGCGACTGACGCTGAGTTGCGGAACGATCAAGCTGCGGCGTCCCCGAGTGCGGGATCTGGAAGAGCGTTTTGAGAGCCGGGTCTTGCCGCTGTTTGCCAAGCGGACGCAAGAGGTACGAGACTTGATTCCAGAACTCTATTTGCATGGTCTGGCCGAGGGGGATTTCGATCTGGCCTTAAGAGGGCTTTTAGGGGAAGAAGCGCCGCTGTCCCCCAGCACCGTAGCCCGGTTGAAGGAGAAGTGGCAGGGAGAAATGGAGGCCTGGCAAAGCCGTCGGCTGGACGATCTGGAAGTGGTGTATCTGTGGGCAGACGGTGCCTCAGTGGTCACTTCAAAACCGGCCAACGGGGATGGCCCGGGACGGTGTTGTTCTACCTCTTTGGGACTGGACTCGGCAAGCCCGTTTTAGTCCTCCAACTCCGAGGGCCGCATTTGAGGATGTGGCCGTGATGGAGCAGCCGGTCCAGCATGGCTGTGACGGCGGCGCTATCACCCAGTAGTTTTCCCCAGTCTTGGACGGGTCGATTCGATGTCAGTAACGTACTGGTCCGTTCATAGCGTCGCATCACGATCTCGAGGAGTTCCTCTGCTGCAGTGGGAGGAAGCTTCCGCATCCCCAGATCGTCGATGATCAGCAGCGGGACCGTCGCCAAAGCTTCCATGCACTCCTTTCGGGTACCGTCAATGGTGGCTTCGGCGATGTCGTCGAGAAGCGCATGAGTTTCACGGTAGACGACCCGATAGCCCTGCTCAATGGCAGCCAAGCCGATGGCCTGAGCCAGATGACTCTTGCCGGTGCCAGGAGGACCGAGAAACAAGGCATCGTCGTGCCTGGAGATGAAGGCGCCCGTCGCCAGGTCGAAGACCAGACTACGATTCATCTTCTTGTTGAAAGTAAAGTCGAAGGAGTCGAGCGTCTTCTGGGGATCGCGGAACCGGGCCTGTTTCCGACGCCGTTCCAACAACCGGATGCTGCGACGGTCCAGTTCATCCGAGACCAGACGAGAGACCAAGTCGATCGGCGCCATGGCTTCGGTCTGGGCCTGGTGGAGGCGTGTTTCCAACACCTCGGCAATGCCGCCGAGCCGGAGTTGTCGGAGAGCCCGCTGGAGTTCGATCAGATTCATGAGTGTTCCTGCTCCTGGATTTTGAGGTTGATGAGATCGCGATACTGAGTCAGTTCGCGAATGAGAGGATCGACCTGACGCAGGGCGAGTGGAGGTCGCCGCTCCAGATAGCGGCGGACGAAACGATACTCGTAGACGTGGAGTTCCAGTGCCGCAGCCGAAGCATCCTCCACGGCGGAGACACCGTACTTCTTGGCCAGGGAGAGCACACCCAGGATGCGGCGGACCGCAGCTTCCCCTTGTCGGCGGTGAATGGCGTCACAGAGTGTGCCGATGTGGGTGCCAGCGCGGCGGGCTCGGGCCAGCAGTTGCACCGTCGTTAACGGGGTTTTCTTCGGGTTGTCTTCAGCACGGACACGGTATCCACCCCGCTTCTGGCGGACATGCTCGCGGAGGAGTGGATAGGTGTTTGGGTCCAGGATCCGGACGTGAAGCGTGTCCCACTGGACCTTGACACCCCGTCCGATCCAGCCCGGCGGTACACTGTAATAGGCGGCTTCGACTTCGACGCAACCGTCGAGATGGACGACACGTTCACCGAATTGGTAATAGCGAAACGGTTCGATCGGCAGCGGCTTAAGAGATGGTTTCTCTTCGGCGAACATGGCCGCCACCTGCCGCTTGGTCGTGCCGTGGATGCGGGTGTCGGCCCATCGGACTTCCCAGCGATCCAGATACCCCTGGGCCTGGTCGAGGCTCTCGAAGCGCTGTCCCTTCAATGGGGTCTTCTGGGCGTGCCCGACACCGGATTCGACTTTGCCTTTGCGGTCTGGATCGCGCACCCGGCATGGCATGGCCACCACGCCGTAATGGGTCAGGACATCTCGAAACAACGGATTCAGGGTGGGGTCGTAATGGTCCGGGACGATCACGCCTTCGCGCAGGTTATCCAGCACGATGAGGCGGGGAGTGCCGCCGAGTCGGCGGAACGCGGTCTCGTGCAACTGGGCCCAGATGCGGGAACTGGACTTGAACGTCAGCAGCCGGACCGATTTGCGGCTGTAGCCCAACGTCATCACGAACAGCCGCGTCCGTCGGTACTTGCCCGTCTTCGGATCCCGGACCATCGGTCCGGTCCCGTAGTCGACCTGCGCTTCCTCTCCAGCTCCGGTCTGGATGATTCCGACCGCTTCCGGGGATCGCACTCCCCGGAGTTTGCGAACGAAACGCTTGACCGATTCGTAGCTGCCGACAAAACCGTGATCCGTGACCAGGTCCTGCCAGATCGCCATCGCGTTGCGGCCACGCTCCAGCGCCTGTTGGATGGTCTCCCGGTACGGCTCGCAGGAACTGCCCGACGGTGGGCTTGGAGGGGGAGCCGACGACTCTGCCGAGACCGGATTCTCGGCCTCCGGGTCGGTGGTCACTTCGTTGGCCGGTTTTGAAGTATCGGAACCGCCAAACCCCTCAACGACACCATTTACGCCGTCCGGGTCGGTGGTCACCTCGTTGGCCGGTTTTGCCGGTCGCCGGCCCCAACTCCCGGGCGGCCGAATGGGGATTCCGGCCGCTCTCAGATACGCACTGGCCGTCTCACGACGCACGCCGGTGGTCTGTTCGATCCGACGCAGCGGCCATCCAAGCCGCCCCAATGCAACAACTTGCTCTCTCTTTTCTGTGCTCAAGACATTGCTCATGCCGACGGAGCCTGTTTCGGCTTCCCGTCGGTGTCAATGTCCCGGGCTTATCTATGTTCGTTGGCCGGTTTTCAGGTGACCACCATTGGCCGGTTTTGGGTGACCGCCGAGGGGTGTGTACATCAAAGCAGGGCTGGAGAAGGAAAAGGCCGTGATCCTGGTAGTGATCGCCGCTTTAAGTGATGGCACTAAAGTGGTGGTGTCGGTCAGTAGTGGTTATCGAGAATCGACCCAGAGCTGGTCCGAAGTGCTGAGGGATCTCAAAGAGCGGGGGATGAACCCACCGAGACTGGTGATGGCTGACGGGCATCTGGGGATCTGGGGAGCGTTGCGCAACGTTTTCCCAGAAGCCGACGAGCAGAGATGCTGGAATCATCGCATCGTCAACTTGCTGGCTAAGATCCCCAAGGGTCGGCACAAAGCGGCGTTGTTGATGTTGCGGCAGATCCCTTATGCAGAAACACGGCAGGAAGCCGAGCAAGTCAAAGGACGATTCCAACATTGGTGTGGCAAGAGAGGACTGGAGGCAGCGGCTGATCTGATCGACCAGGACTGGGATCGGATGGTGACGTTTTACAACTATCCCAAACAGCAGTGGCAACATCTGCGGACTACCAATCCAGTGGAGTCTCCCTTCTCTGCTCTGCGACTGCGAACCGATGCCTCTCGAAGGTTCAAGAAAGTGGCCAACGCACGGGCTGTCATCTGGAAGATGCTGCTGGTCGCTGAGAAAAGATTTCGCCGTTTGAAGGCTCCGCACTTGATGAAGGATGTCTACCAAGGCGCCCAATATGTCAATGGAGTTCCAGTCAACCAAGTCACCGAGGAGAAAGCCGCCTGATGTCTATTTACACACTTATTGACGGAACCTCCCTGTCCAGATCACGGAGAGCTTCGAAAGTGTCATGGACGGCAGGGGGGGGCCAGCATTCTACAATACGTTTACTGTTGGAAGGGCGTCCGCGGACGCGCAAATCTGTATTTCTAATCTGAGGGAGACGACTCAAATGATTAAACGAACGATATGTGTAATTACCCTGCTGGCGATTGGGGTCTCTCCGGTCTTGCCAGTCAACGTGGCGGTTGCCCAAGACGGTGCGCCGACCAATGGCTATTGGTGGCCTAACCGGTTGAGCCTCGATCCACTGCGCCAGACCTCTCCGCAATCCAATCCACTGGGCGAAGATTTCAACTATTCGGAAGAGTTTGAAAGTCTCGACCTGGATGCTCTGAAGGCAGATCTTGAAGAGCTGATGACGACTTCTCAGGCCTGGTGGCCAGCTGACTTTGGTCACTACGGGCCGTTTTTCATTCGTATGGCCTGGCACAGTGCGGGCACCTATCGAACCATCGATGGCCGGGGCGGCTCTGATGGGGGTATGCAACGCTTCGCGCCGCTTAACAGCTGGCCCGATAACGCAAACCTGGATAAAGCGCACCGATTGCTCTGGCCGATCAAGCAGAAGTACGGTCGCAAGATTTCCTGGGCCGATCTGATGATTCTTGCGGGCACAGTCGCCATGGAGTCCATGGGCTTCGAGACCCTGGGTTTCGCTGGTGGTCGTATCGATGCCTGGCAACCCGAAGAAGTGAACTGGGGTCCCGAGGGCGAGTGGCTCGCCGCCGAGCGACGCAATGAGGACGGAGAACTCGATCATCCGTTCGGTGCGACGCAGATGGGCCTGATTTACGTGAATCCCGAGGGCCCGGGCGGCAACCCGGATCCGCAGGCGGCCGCCGACGCCATACGTGAGGCTTTCGGTCGCATGGCGATGAATGATGAAGAGACGGCTGCACTGATTTCTGGTGGTCATACCTTCGGTAAAGCCCATGGCGCCGCTGATCCGTCCCAGTACGTAGGTGTTGAGCCCGAGGCTGGCAATATCGAAGCACAAGGACTCGGCTGGCAAAACAGCTACGACAGTGGCAATGGCGGCGACACGATCACCAGTGGCCTGGAAGGTGCGTGGACGATCAACCCCGCAGCCTGGACCCATAACTACCTTGAAAATTTGTACGCCTATGAGTGGGTGCAGACTCGAAGCCCTGCCGGTGCAATCCAGTGGGAGCCCGCTGGCGGGGCTGCATCGAATTTAGTGCCGGATGCCCGCGATCCGTCCGAACGGCATGCGCCAATGATGTTGACCACCGACCTTGCACTGAAGGTGGACCCGGCCTATCGTGAGATCACTTCGCGCTGGCTCGAGAACCCGGAAGAGTTCGAAGGCGCTTTCGCCCGGGCCTGGTTCAAGCTGACTCACCGCGACATGGGTCCGGCGTCGCGTTACCTCGGTGATCTGGTACCGGACCAGGAATTCGTATGGCAAGACCCCATTCCTGAAGTGGATCACACCGTGATCAATGCACAGGATGCGGTCGAGCTGAAAGCTGAGATTCTTGATTCCGGGTTGTCTACCGCTGAATTAGTCAGGATCGCCTGGGCCTCGGCATCCACTTTCCGCGGGACCGATATGCGCGGAGGCGCCAACGGGGGCCGTATTCGTCTCGCGCCCCAGAATGACTGGGCTGTAAACGATCCGGCTGAACTGGACCGCGTGGTGGAGGCCCTGGAGGAGATCCAGAGTGATTTCAACAGCGCGCAATCAGGCGGCAAGCGAATCTCTCTTGCCGACCTGATCGTTCTCGGAGGTGCTGTTGCCATTGAGCAAGCGGCTGCAAGGGCCGGGGTCGACGTGGATGTGCCCTTTGTACCTGGTCGCATGGACGCCTCCGAGGGGCAGACCGATGTGGACTCCTTTGCTCTGCTCGAGCCGACTGCGGATGGGTTCCGCAACTACTTCGCCAGCGTTAACCCCCGATCTCCGGCGGAAATGCTGGTGGAGAAGGCGGCTCTGCTGAACCTGACCGTTCCTGAAATGGCCGCACTTGTCGGCGGCATGCGAGCGATGAATGCCAATGCTGGAGGCTCTGCTCACGGCGTGTTCACAGACCGTCCTGGCACACTGAGCAACGACTTCTTTGTCAACCTGATCGACATGTCAACCCAGTGGACCGAGTCATCCACCGAGGGCATTTACGAGGGCTCTGATCGCGCCACCGGCGAGCTCAAGTGGACAGCTACTCCGGTTGACTTGATCTTTGGTTCTAACTCTGAGCTGCGCGCTGTTGCTGAGTTCTATGCCGCGGACGACGCGCAGGAAGAGTTCGTGCATGACTTCGTTGAGGCATGGACCAAGGTGATGACCCTGGACCGCTTCGATCTGAAATCGTAGTGGTAAGGTCTTAGCGAGAGTAAGTGCTTCAGGGCCGCTGAAAAGCAGCTCACATTGGGCGCCGGGTCAGGAAATAACATGGTGCAATTAATCCCATGTTCATAAACGGCTTGACTTCCCACTCCTAAAGGCACTGGTGAAGCCTCTATGGCCCGGCTCTGAGGGCATACTCGCGCACAAGCATGTCGGCCGGAAGGTTCCATTCAGCCGACAAGCCGGATCATTGGCAGGGTCAGCGGACGGCGACGGTTGAGCACCTCCGAGGCATGAGACTGGGATCCGATCAGGACGCCGAGGTCCTTTTGCCGGAGGTTGCAGGCCTCCATTGAGCATGTCAGGTTGATGTATACCCTAAACTGATGTCAAGCAACCCCCCGAATCGCGTCGAACTAGGCTCGTGTGTTGCATTGATTTACACGCCCCGCCCACGGTCTTAGATTCTTTATTGACAGATTCGCAGCAGGAGGAACGCCGTGCCAGGCCAACGCATCGCCTACGTCCGGGTGAGCAGCATCGACCCGAACCCGGAACGCCAACTGGAGCAGCTCCCCCTCGACCAGGTCTTTACCGACCAGGCTTCGGGCAGGGACACAGAGCGTCCGGAACTGGAACGGCTGCTCGCCTTCGTGCGCAAAACCGACACGGTGGTGGTCCACAGCATGGATCGGCTGGCTCGCAACCTGGACGACCTGCGGCGCATCGTGGGCACGCTGACCGGGCGCGGCGTACGCATCGAGTTCGTCAAGGAGAACCTGACCTTCACCGGCGAGGACTCCCCGATGGAGGACCTCATGCTGTCGGTCATGGGGGCCTTCGCCGAGTTCGAGCGGGCCTTGCTCCGGGAACGGCAGCGCGAAGGCATCGCCCTAGCCAAGCAGCGCGGGGCCTACCGGGGCCGCAAGAAAACGCTCGCGCCGGCGCAGGCGGCCCAGCTCCGCCAACGGGTCCCGGTCGGAGAGGGAAAGACCCGGCTGGCCCGCGAGTTCGGCATCAGCCGGCAAACCCTCTACAAATACCTGCGCACAGAAGACTGCCGATGCCTGACCGCAGCTTGCGGACACCCGCTGCGCGGGCTATTTGGGATCCGTGTCCTTGGCCGCAAGGATGGCGCGGGCCTGTTGGGTGAGGAGTTCCTTCTCTTTGGGCGTAAACCGGATATCTCCGCTGACCCACTTGGTGAGAGCAGCGAGATCCCGGGTGGCGATCTCGGTGATGCGCATCTCCTCACCCCGAAGAGTGATGGAAATGGCTCCAGCAATCTCAATCGCTTGCTGGCACTCCCGGATGGATATCGTTGGCGGGAGAGGAGGAAACCGCTCGAGGAACTGGCGTTCGTCTTCTGCAATGATGGCGCGCGCCTTCCGGGTGAGTTCTTCCCGGCTGGCGCGCGGAAGCCGGATATCTCCGCAGATCCAGTTCTTCCCATGGACGCGGAGGGCTCTGGTGATGAGCACCTGCTCCCCACGGATCATCACAGGGATGCCAACACCGGCGGTTGCGCTCGCCCTTTCCACGAGAGAAATCGCCCTTTGGCAAGTTCCGATGGATATTCTCGGTTTCATCCTTCCGCCGTGGGGTGAACCCTCGAAGCTTTTTCTACAAGCGAAAGCTGCTGAACCGGAGCGATGGCCGGGGCCGAAGGCAACAGGATCAGGACGCCCGGAGCCGTGGTGTAGTTCAACTCCGGCCAGGCCAGCTTGATCTTCTTCAACTCACGCAGAACATTTTGGCGGAAGCTCCGAACGATGAATTTGTCGCTGGCTTTGGCCGGAGCCGTCCCGAACTGGCCGTACAGCTGCGGCCAAGGGATGTGGAGCGGAGCGCGCAATGTGGAGATCCGGTAGGCCACCCACAGGTAGAGATCGAGGCACAGCGAAGAGCTTTTGAGGGCCGTGAGGGTGTTCATGTCGAGCGGCACCGGGCGGTTGACAATCTCATTGAACAAGTCTTCGCTGAGTTCGATCTTGCTCTCCCACAGCATCGGCACATCGAGACGCTTCGGATCCCACCAGAGCTCGGTGCGGGCGGCGATCCGCGAGTTTACGGTGGCCTTGCCGCGCTCATCCGAGTAGATCAGCGAAACGTGTGCGTTGAACAGGCGGTCCATCTGGTTGCAGAGCCTCGATTGGGTTCTCCCGTCAGTGCTGGTGATACCCAGCTTGCGCATGAACTCGGAAAGCGAAGAACCGAGGATCAGCACATGGCTTTGAGTGCGTACCGCCTCCGTGCAAAGCCAAGCCAGCAGCAGGCGGGAAATATTTCCGTAGGGGAGTTTGGTCTCACCGCTTGAAAATATGACCAGCTTGTACGTGCCGTTGAGGCGTTGGTATTCCTTCTGGTTGCCGGGGTTGGCGCGGGGCAAGCTGCACAACGCCAGCATTCGCGCCATGAAACCCATATCGGGGTCTCTTTCGCTGACCCCGATCAACTGGTCCACTTGATCGGCAATGGTGAAGCTCCGCCGCCGCGGCGGTGATGGGCGGAGCTCCTGGCCCGGCCCGTCATCCAGGCCGGAGAGGGCATCACCGATCGGAACCAATCCGTCTCGCTTACGCTTCATGGCTTTTCATTCTCCCGTGTTCCCGGACAAGGCAGGGGAACCACGGGCGTCTATTCCCGGACCCCGAGCGGCAGCCGTGCGAAAAATTACTCTAAGGGTCCGTGTGTGACCCTCCTGGAGTAATTCCCGCCACCGCTTCCGCTATATGAGAAGCGCCAGTTCTGCGGGGTGTCCAACGTCAATCAAAATTCCCGCCCCTAACCCGACTTCCGCGGTTCTCCCGATTTTCATCTAATTCCATTTGGAGCACGAATCGCGTTTGTTTTCTGTGCCTTGACCTCCTGGGTGGGCGTGTAGTGCCGACCCCCTTGATTAGTTTTTCGGATATGCCGACGATGCGTGCATGTTCGTGCGCTGCAAGAAGCGATTCAAGGACGGCAAGGAGCACCGCTACTGGAGTGTCGTCGAGAGCAGCTTCTCTATCTCGGGAGAGCCACGGTGGTGCCGCTCGATCGAGGTTCTCAGCGGCGGCGCGGCGCTGCAGCAGATCTGTTTCCCGGACCCCGCGCCGGTGTTGGATTGCGGCAGCCGTGCAAATCCAGCTCGACAAACTGGAACTGCGCGATCCGCGCCAGTGGGGCGCCTGCTGGCTGGCGCTGGCGTTGTGGGACCGTCTCGGGCTGGACCGTTTCTGGGGCCCGCGGCTGCCGCCCAGCCGCAAGGGCACCCGATGGCTCGATATCCTCAAGGTGCAGGTCTGTTATCACCTGTGTGACCTGGTATGAACACAGCTCCTGGAGTGACCGCGTGATCTCCGAACCGCTTCCCGCCACCGAGTTCTTCTCTTCCTCAAGGCGCGCCGCCCTATGTTCTGCTCTACGATCTGACCAGAAGCGCCCTTGGCGGGCAAACGCCAGTTCGGCTACAGCGAAAGCGTCTGCGGGGTGTCCAACGTCAATCGCAATTCCCGACCCCTGGATCATGGATCGCGGTTCGAGGAGACCCTGGCCAGTGCGCGCCGCCTCGGGCCTGCGATCAAGCTTCCGTCGCTGGTCCGTAGCGAAAAACGGATCTCGAAGGAACGAGCATGCGGCGGCGAGAAGAAGCTTCCCGATTCATGACCTGCAGCGACAATCCCTCAGCCGGGATGCGTTGCTGATCAAGCTGGGCGCCGCAAAGAAGGAGGCCACGCGCCGTCGAGCCTGTGGGCTTTGCCTTCAACGTGGTAAAGCCGCAGGCTTTTCCAAGCAGCGGCGTTCAAGGAACTCAAGCATCCGTGTTGCCTTTCGCCTGGTGCCTGCATCACCCTAACCCTCATCCGCCCCCACGCCCCGGGGCTGACACCCCGCGCAATCCTCGACACATTCTCGACCATACAGATGCGGCGTTGTTCATGTTCCACGGCGCCACCTCGTCCGCCGCTACACCCAACCCAACAGGGACCATCTCTTGCTGCTGCATCATTTTTTGCCGCAACAGCCGACACCGCGCATCGCCGTCCTGCCACGGCCCCGATCGCCGACAGCCTTGTCGATTTCTTTGCGGAGTTTCCTTCACCGTCGAGCCTGTGGGAAACGTGGTAAAGCCGCATGCGGTGGGAATCCGTGTTTTTGCGGATTTCCACGGAGGCGTTTTCCACAGGCGCGTCGCCATCATTTTTTTCGTCCTTTCGATTTCTTTGCGGCTTCCATGCGGTAGCTGGAGAGATTCAATTCCAGAATGACGCTGTGGTATACGAGGCGGTCAATCGCTGCCGCGGTGGTCATCGGGTCCTTGAAGATCTTTTCCCAGTCGGAAAAGACCAGGTTCGAGGTGATCAGAATACTGCGACGTTCGTACCGATGGGCGAGCAGAGTGAAGAGCACCGCCATCTCCTCACGGCTGTGCTGCACGTAACCAATGTCATCGACGATGAGAGCGTCGAACTTGTCGAGTCGCTTCAGTTCCTTCTCGAGCGCGAGCTCGGCCTTGGCTCGCAAGAGCCGCTGGACTAACAGCGCACATGGAGTGAAGTAGATTCTCCGACCCTTCAGTATCAGTTCGTGGCCGAGGGCACAGAGCAGATGGGTCTTGCCGCTGCCCGGGTTACCGAAAGCCAGAACGTTCTCGGTGCGATCCAGAAAGTCTCCCTCGAGCAATGTATCGACGCGTCGATGGACGGTTCGGGGTAGTCGTGATCGTTCAAACGCCGACCAGGTCTTCTCTCTGGGCAGCTTCGACTCTCGCAGGAGCCGTTCGGTCTTTCGTTGTCGGCGTTCTTCCAGTTCCAGCTCACAGAGCGTCAGCAGGTAGCGATCGTAGGGCCAGCCGTCATTGGTGGCCAAAGCGGCCTGAAGAAGGATGGATGGTCGGTTCTGATCATTTGGGAATGCCAGACGCAACCTTCCAATCTGGATCGACTGGCATCGCGCATCGTTGCGTTTCTCGAGAACCCGACGATGTTGGCGCCCAGGGCACGGGTTGATCGTTGCGAGGACGAGCTGGGCGCATGACACCTAACCAAATTCGAGCTGCGGCCGCGAGGAGCGAGTCCGAAACATTGGAGTTCAAGCACACGACAGGAACGCGCCGCGAGGCGGCCCAAACCGTGTGCGCCATGCTCAACCAACGCGGTGGGCACGTGCTGTTCGGTGTCACACCGATCGGAGATGTGGTCGGCCAACAGGTGAGCGAACGAACGATTGAGGAAGTGAGTGCCGAGATCCAACGGGTCGATCCGCCGGCATTCCCGGAGATCGAGCGGGTTCAGGTAGCGGGAGGTCTTGAGGTGATCGCGGTTCGCGTGAATCAGGACTCCGCGCGGCCATACCAGTACAGGGGAACCGCCTATCGCCGCGTTGGCAACACCACGGTCGCCATGTCAGCCGACGAGTACAACCGCATGCTCTTCGAGCGCATGCACAGCGAGCAACGCTGGGAGAACCAACCCGCGACCGGATGGTCGGTCGAAGATCTCGACGTCTCGGAGATCCGACGCACGGTCACGGAGGCGGTCCGCCGAGGCCGACTAGAGGACCCGGGGACCCAGGAGCCAGCTGAGTTGCTGCGCGGCCTGGGGCTTTTCCGGGACGGGGTCTTGTGGCGCGCGGCCGTGGTGCTGTTCGGCAACACCGAGCACATCGAGTTCGAGATTCCGCAGTGCCTGCTCCGTGTCGCTCGTTTTCGGGGCATCGACCGCACGGAGTTTCTGGACAATCGACAATTCCACGGCAACGCCTTCACCCTCCTCTCGAATGCGGAACGCTTCCTGCGCGAGACCTTGCCCATCGCCGGGCGGATCGAGTCGGATCGTATTGAGAGGATCGACGAGCCGCTCTACCCACCGCTGGCGACGCGGGAGTCGCTGGCAAACGCCCTGTGTCATCGCGATTACTCCATTGGCGGTGGCTCTGTTGGCGTCGCGGTCTACGACGACCGCCTGGAGGTGACCTCCTCGGGCACACTGCACTTCGGGTTGACCCCGGAGAAGCTGTTCGCGCCGCATGAGTCCTTGCCCTGGAACCCGCTGATCGCTCGCACCTTCTATCGGCGTGGCATCATCGAGGAATGGGGCCGCGGGACGCTCAAGATAGCTGAGTTGACGACTTCCGCAGGCCTTCCTCGTCCCGAGATCGAGGATTCTGGAGGATGCGTGACGGTATGCTTCCGCCACGGTCAGTTCATGCCGCCCCAACGAGACATAAGCGACCTCACAGAACGGCAGCGGGCGATACTTGAACTGCTAAATCAGTCAGATCGAGCCTTGGCGTTGCGGGAAATCCGCTCGCAGTTGGGGCCGCAAACCAATGAGCGGCGACTGCGGGAAGACCTCGCCATTCTAAAAACTCGGGGACTGGCTAGATCCACGGGTCGCGGCCGGGGGGCGCGTTGGAACCACGTGTAATACCTTGGGTTGGCTTATTCTGGCTTATTCTGGCTTATACCAGCGGCAACACAGGGGCGCCGCATGCCACGGCGCCGCAGGCTTCCGAACTCATGGATGATTCCGGGCGCGATCCCACGGAAAATACTGGCTGACAGCCTATGGCGCAAAACTGGTCCGACAGCGAGATCGACGCCATCGTCGAAAACTACTTCGAAATCCTCGAGCATGAGCAGGAAGGGCGAGTTTTTAGCAAGGCTGAGCACCGGCGAGCGCTCATGAAAACCATAGCTCGATCAGAGGGCTCAATCGAGCGCAAGCACATGAATATCAGCGCGGTCCTGGTCGCGGCTCGGTTTGCCTTACGTAGATGGTTACAAGCCGTATAGGAACTACCAGAAGGCGCTGTTCGAGGCAGTTGAAGCAAGTCTTAGCAGGGACCCCGAGCTTCATTCCCTCCTGAACGGGGAAATCGTGGGGGCCAAGCGTAATTCTTAGGAATCTTTAACCGGACCAGACCTTGTCTTCGACGATGCTCCGCCGCCACGTGAGACGCGGGAACAAGATGTCCCGGACGACATTCGCCGCATTGTCGGCAGGTTCGAACATCCAGCTGAAAGGACATTATCATACATATCGAATGGCTCCTGACAAATCCCGGGACCTCGAGCCCGCCCGCCGCTCCGACCCCGTCTCCCTCGATGAGGGCGAGCGCATCAGTATCTGACCCCCCGTGCCTCCGCTCGCTGCCGACAAACAGAACGATGATGGGACACAAAGGATACCGGGCGACGGTTACTACACTTGACAAGCCCGATAGTATACAATCCGTATAGATTTCTTATATATAAGTCTACTTCTCGATAACGGGCACCATGCAGACCATCGCACTGATTGCACAGAAAGGCGGTACCGGCAAGACGACGCTTGCACTAGCGTTGGCCGTGGCAGCAGAGCAAGCAGGCAGAAGAACCGTCGTCATTGACCTCGACCCGCAGGCCACCGCCTGTAACTGGGCAGATCGTCGGGACGCTGACACACCAATAGTCGTCGATGCTCAGCCGACACGGCTTCCCAGGGCGCTTGAAAAGGCGATGGAAGCGGGCGTCAATCTTGCAATCATCGATACCCCAGCGCGATCGGAACAGACCGCTTTGGCTGCGGCGAAGTGTGCCAACTTGATAATCATTCCCTGCCGACCGCAGATTTACGATCTCGAAACCGTACCCAACAGTCGGGAGCTAATCACTCTTGCCGGTGACATCCCTACCCTGGTTGTCTTAATCGCCGTGCCGGCCCGTGGCGCGCGTGGCGATCAAGCACGACACGCCCTAACAGGCTTCGGTCTTGCAGTGTGTCCCCCGAGCTTAGGCCATCGCGCAGCTTTCGGCGACGCCGGCGTTCGCGGACTCGTGGCGCTCGAACATCAACCACTCGGCAAAGCTGCCGATGAAATCAAGAAAGTATATAAGTATATAAGTCTGTTTCTATCGGGGAGGGCGGAGAGGTAAGAAACCGACTGCGCCCCTTCATTGGACATTTTTCCCAAGAATTAGAGAATAGGTGCGGCTTAGCCGGTCCTGCTGCTGGAAGGGGGAATATTATCCCCCCGCCGGCGCTGTGGGAACGGTGGGAAAGCGGAGCGTATTGTGCGGAGCTTTTCCACCGTTTCCACAGCGCGTGACGCGCGCCGATTTTTCAGCAGTGGGCCAGGGAGTCCGACACCGATGGGAAAGATCCGACGGAAGTTTGAAGTGGAATTCAAGCGACGCCTGGTCGAGCAGATTGAAACCGGCCAGATGACGCTGAGCGCGGCAGCGCGGCAGTACCAGATCTCGCCCAGCGTGATTCAGCGTTGGCGGACGCAGTACGAGGCGAATCAACTGGTGGATAGGCCTTCGAGCCGGGAACGGGCGTTGGAGGCCGAGAATGAACGCCTGAAGGCGAAGGTTGGGGATCTGGTGATGCAGATCGATCATCAAAAAAAACTGCAGAGCTGGATGAAGCGGAATCGAAACGTCGATACTGCCGTAATCACTGGGAAAAACTGGGATCGATATCGAAAGGGTGCGAAATGACGGGCCTGGCACGTAGCACGTATTACTACAGGCCGAAGGTCGATCCCAAACTGAAAGCGCAACAGGACGCCGATCTGCGCGATCGCATCGAGCGGATCCAGGCCGAATTTCCCGGCTACGGATACCGCCGGGTGTATCGGGAACTGGAACGCCAGGGCGAGATCGTCAACACGAAACGGCTTCGGCGCGTGATGAAGCGGTACGGGTTGAAGCCGATCACCTGGCGGAGTTTCCTCCACACGACCGATTCCAATCACCGGTTCCGCATCTACCCCAATCTGCTGAAGAGGCACACGGTCACCGGTCTGAATCAAGCGTGGGCAGCCGATATCACTTACATCCGGATACGCACCGGATTCGTGTTCCTGGCCGCCATCCTGGATCTCCACTCTCGCAAGGTCATCGGTTGGGCGATCTCGAAACGGATCGACCGCCAGCTCTGCATCGAGGCGTTACAGATGGCCATCGCAGCGCGTCTCGACACCCGGGGCTGCATCCATCATTCAGATCGGGGCGTGCAGTATGCCTCCGACGACTACATCGACATCTTGCGAACACACGGCTTCCAGATCAGCATGTCGGCGAAGGGCAATCCCGGGGACAACGCTTTCGTGGAGTCGTTCTTCAAGACGTTGAAGTACGAGGAGATCCATCTCTGGAACTACGAGACCTACGAGGACGTGAAGAACGTGTCCCATACTTCATCGAGGAGGTCTACAATCGCAGCGGCTGCACTCCTCAATCGGGGATCGTCCGCCGATCGAGTTCGAGCAGCTCGTGAACTTGAAACGCGCCGATCGGCCTATTCTCAATCTTTGACGAAATCTGTCCAGTTTTGGGGGCGGTAAGAAATGAGCAAAGTAGACTTATCAGAAGCACTCGTTGATGCCGGCGGAGGCACTCGACGCAAAGCCGCGCCGCAGCCAGTACAAGCGGCAACGCGTCGGCCGACCGTCGCGACAGCACCACAGCCGAGCAGAATAGGGACCAAACCCATTACCGTTCACTTCCCAAAAGAGGTTCGCGACCAGCTCAAGATTCTGGCCGTAGAGCAGGGAACTACGCTGCAGACGCTTGTAGGTGAGAGCTTCAACATGCTCTTCGCCAAGTACAGTAAGCCTGAGATCGCACCGGGCGACCAGAGACTTTAACGCCTCGTCGAGGAACTGGTTGAGGCCGTGAACGTCGCACGAAGTGCCGAACCGACGCGGGGCGTTTCAGATAGTACTTGCGTGTGTGGTCGTTGTTGACTCGCGCGATGAAGAACTCCACATGCGTTTAGCGGCCTTGGGAGTCGGCGTGGACAACCATTGGGGAACACCTCAGTCCATTCCAAAGAAAGGCAGTGATGGAACCCGTTGATCAATGCTATCACCGGCTCTAGCCGGGCCGTCTTGTGCGGTGCGTTGTTCCTCAGCGCCACTGCGCTGAGGAACAACCATACCATCCGCCGCCGAACTGCACTTTCCGGGCCGTACTTGAATCGTCCTGAGTGCGACTCTGTATTCCCTGCAGATTTCGTTAAATAATTCTTTTCAACAGACCCCGCCGTTCCTAATACATGGATTCTTATTACTTGTCTTTATATATGTATGGTGATCCTGTTTCACCGGAAAATGGGCGTGTATAGTGATCCCGTTTCACCGGAAAATGGGCGTGTATAGTGATCCCGTTTCACCGTGGAAAACTATGGCAAATCACATAAGCCTGTGGAAACAGAAGATTTGCGGATTCTGACAATTCAGGGGAGTGTGATGAAGATACTCCCGAAAATCCAACCCGGCGCTGAAACGCCGCTAAGGGCCCGGGAAGGGCTATTGGGAAGGCGTGTCCTTGCCCGCAATGATGGCGCGGGCCTGCTGGGTGAGGAGTTCCTTCTCTTTGGGCGTGAAGCGGATATCTCCGCTGACCCACTTGGTGAGATCCCGGGTTGCGATTTCGGTGATGCGCATCTCCTCACCCCGAAGGGTGATGGAGATGGCCCCGGCAATCTCCATCGCTTGCTGGCACTCCCGGATCGATATCGTTGGCGGGCGAGGAGGAAACCGCTCGAGAAACTGGCGTTCGTCTTCTGCAAGGCTGGCGCGCGGAAGCCGGATATCTCCGCCGACCCGGTGCTTCCCATGTACGCGGAGGGCTCTGGTGATGAGCACCTGCTCCCCACGGATCATCACATGGATGCCAACACCGGCGATCGTACTGGCCCTTTCGACGATAGCAATCGGCCTTAGGCAAGTTCCGATGGATATTTTCGGTTTCATCTTTCCTCCGTGGGGTGAACCCTCGGAGCATTTTCTACAAGTGAAAGATGTTGAGTTGGAGGGATCGCGGGGGTCGAAGGCAAGAGGATCAAGACCCCCCTGGACGTCGAGTAGTTCAGGCTGGACCAGACGAGCTTGATTTTCTTCAACTCGCGCAGAACCTTGCTACGGAAGTTTCGAACAATGAACTTGTCTCTGGATTTGGCTGGGTCCGGTCCGAACTGGAAGTACAACTCTTTCCAGGAGAGCCGTAGCGGCGCACGAAGTGCAAACACCCGGTAGGTGAGCCAGAGGTACAGATCAAGGCCCAGCGAGGATCGCTTGAGGGCCTTGAGGGTGTTCATGTCGAGTGGAACGGCGTGGCTGATGATCTCGTTGTAGAACTTCTCTCCGAGTTCGATTTTACTATCCCACAGTGTGCGTTCGTCGGGACGCTTCGGGTCCCACCAAAGCTCGTGAGTATCGGCGACCAAGGAACTAATTCGTTTGAAGCCTGACGTGTCCTCGTAGATGAGTGACACGGTGCAAGCAAACAGCCGTTTCATCTGGTCTCGGAGCCGGGCACGGTCACCGCGAGGGCTGCCGCTGTCGTCGCTCATGCCCAGCTTCCGCATGAACTTGGAAAGCGAAGGCCCTAGGATCAGCACACGGCTTTGGGTTCGTACCGCCTCAGTGCAAACCCAAGCCATCAGCAGGCGGGGAATGTTCCCATAGGGCAATTTGTTGTCACCACCTGCAATCATGATGAGCTTGTACGGGCCGTTGACGCGCTTGTACTGGAGCTGCTCGCCGGGATTGGTACGGGGGAGTGAACACAGCGCCAGCAGTCGCCCCATGAAGCCTAGATCGGGGTCCGCTTCGCTGGCGCCGACAAGCTGGTTCATCTGATCGGCCAGAGTGAAGTGATGCCGCGCCCGGGGTGGCACCAGCGAGAGCGCAGGTTTTGATTTATCGTTCATGTCTCTAAAATCCCCCTTATTGTTATCGTTCATCACTAGCCAGCGGGGGTCCGTTAGCCAGAACTTTTTGTTGGCGGCGTAGCTCTTGACAAAGAACGCCTCCTCCAGAAACCGCAGTCCCTAGCGCTTGGCGACCTGCTTCAGTTCTTCGGCGTGGCGTTCTCCACACCTCCGGCAGGTCGCCTTGTGTCTGGCAGGCAGCGAGCGGGTCGACACCGGAGGCCTGGCGCGCCGCAGCCGCTTGGTGGAGGGTGTCTCCCCCTCCGACGCGTTGGCCGTGCGGGTCCCGCGGCGTCTCCGTCGCCTACCCGGGTGTGGCCACCTTGTCGGCCGCGCGGATCGACTGAATCGCGTCCAACGCCGCGAGCCGTTCCACGGCGACCAGCGGCAGGTGCGCCCGGATAGCCCGGTACCGCGGCACGCTGTTGATCAGTGTGCCGCCCAGGTCCCGGATGCGTGCCAGGACCTCCGGCGTCACGTCGGCCCGGATGTCCACCGTCACCATCTCGGCTGCGGTGTCCGCGCCCGCCGGTGGGCGACGGCTGCCCGCCACGCGTCCAGAAGCTGGGAACTCACCTTCCGCTGCGCAGCTGTCCGCTGCGCCTTCTCGGCCAGCAGCGCCTCAATCTGCCGCACGGCCTTCACCGGCAACTCGCCGTCAGTCTGTGCCGACGGTTGCTGCACGCGGCCCTGCCCTTCGACGGCGGGGGTGAGCAGCGACGCCAGCAACACGACAGTAACTGCCGCAATGAACCGCACGCCGCCCCGCGCACGCCGCCGGGCGGGCGCCGAGATGAAGGCGAATCAGATCCTCTGCCTAAACTTGGTCACGAATGCCATCGTCACCTGGAACACCGTCTACATGAACGCCGCCATTGAACGGCTGCGGGCCGAGGGGAGGATCCACAGCGTTCTGGCGGGCCGCGCAAGCGACGGATGTCGACGCGATGAAGCTGCTGGTGGCTTATGGTGCCGATCCGAAGATTCCGTCGGACGACAACTTGACGCCGCTGGCCGTCGCCACGGGAGTCGGCTGGGCGGGAAACTTTTCCACCAATGCGCCCGACTTGTTCATGGTGGCCATCGAGTATTTGGTCGAGGAAATTGGCATCGACGTGAATGTCGCGGACGCTACGGGCTACACCGCACTGATGGGCGCAGCGTGGAGGGGCGACAATGAAATGGTCCAGTACCTGGTGGATCATGGTGCCAGGCTGGACGTGAGGACCGAGTTTGGATGGTCGGTCACGGACATGGCCAATGGCCCGTACCTGCGCAGCAGCGTTCCGGTGAAACACCCCAAGACCGTGGCTCTCCTGCGCGAGCTCGGTGCTCCGGAACTGATCCAGGTCGACGACGAGGAGATACTCGGGATCATCAAGCGGAAGATCGAGATCCCGGAACAGCCACAAAAGCAACCGAACCCGCGATAGTTACGCCACGAAACCAGCCACGGAAGGATAGGGCGGGGAGAGGAGGGGAACCGGCATGGTACTCTGACCGGTTCCGCCAAGTTTCACGCTCCCAATGGGGTCGGATTTTTCTAGAATCAACCACGTCGAGCATTGTCCACAGGGGATTTAATATCAACGACTTGAAAACGGCCTCGGGCTGTCATTTCCCGCTGTTCGTTTTTGAAGTATCAAGGACCGCCCCGGATACCTGCTTCTGGCTGTGGTTTAAACCCGGCTCCGCACCCTCGCTCTCCCTCGCTTGAATCCCCACAGTTCATCGTTTATCTTCACGGCATGAGGCTTCTTGTCGCTGCCTCCGGATTGCTGTGCTTTTCCGTGATCTGGCTGACGGGGCAGCCGGCCCGGTCCGAGGCGGGGTACGTCGGCGCCGAGGCCTGCTACACGTGTCATGCGACGATCTCGGAGAGTTATGCAACGGTCGGGATGGCGCGGACGTTTGCGCCGGTCAATGCGGTACAGCCGATCGAAGACTGGACGGTAAACAATCGTTACTACCACCCTCCCTCGGACCAGCACTTTTTGATGACGAGTCGCGACGGGAGGTACTACCAGAAACGATATCAGTTGGACGAGGACGGCAACGAGACCAACGCGTTCGAGATGGAGATCCACTACGCGCTGGGCTCCGGCTACAAGGAGCGGGACTACCTGGCCCTGCTTCCCGGCGGGGAACTGGTTCAGATGCCCGTGGTCTGGTATTCGGACGAGGCCTCGTGGTCCATCGCGCCGGGTTACGATCACGCCGATCACGACGGGTTTTCCCGCCACATCAACTACCGTTGCGTATTCTGTCATGCCGCCTATCCGGATCTGGAGCCGGGACAGGGACGTTACGAAGCGCAGACCGCGTTCTTCAGAACCGATGTGGCCCGGGGAGTCGATTGCGAGCGCTGTCACGGCCCGGGAAGCCTACACCTCGAGAGCGCTACGATAGGCGCGTCAACAGACGAGATCCGGGGCAGCATCGTCAACCCCTCCCGTCTCGATCGAGACCGACAGATAGACGTCTGCCTCCAGTGCCACCTTGAAACAACCAGCGCTCCCCTTCCGAATTCCACGCTGAAGCTCGGGCGCGGCATGTTTTCGTTCCGTCCCGGTGAGCGGCTGACCGATTACGCCGCCTACTTCGACTTCCCGAAGGGTGTCGGACACGACGACGACTTCAACATCGTGCATCAGGGCTATCAGCTCGTGCGTTCCGCGTGTTTCAAGAGCAGCGAGATGACCTGTATCACCTGCCACGATCCGCATCGCACGCCCGACGACCCGAAGGCGTATTTCAGAGCCCGCTGCCTGGCGTGCCACGAGGGCGAGACGGGCTGTTCGCTCGATGCCGCCCGCCGTGCCAGTGCCAACGGCGACGATTGTACGGCCTGCCATATGCCGCAGCGGCGCACCGACGACATCGTCCAGGTCGTGATGACCAATCATTACATCCAGCGGTTCGCTCCTCCCGACCCGCTGGCACCGATAGAAGAGAAGGACAATCGTGGTTACAGCGGCGACCTGGTGTTTTACCTTCCGGAGGAGGACGAAGATCTCTACATGGGAATCGGACTGATTCGGGGGCCCGATACCCAACGCGGCGTGGAGCTGCTGGAACGGGCGATCGAACGCGCCCCGCCGGCGACGGCCGAACCTTATTTCTATCTGGGGGCCGCGTACGGGGAACTGGGCCGATCCGCGCAGTCCATCGAAAACTACCGCAGAGCGATAGAGATCGATCCGGCCTACGCGGAAGCCCACTACAACCTGGGACTCGTCCACCTCCGAGACCGACGTTTTCGGAGGGCCCTGGAGCTGTTCGAGGAGGCCATCCGCCTCCAGCCGAACGGCGCCGACAACCACGTCGTCGCCGGGGTGGCGCGCGCCCAGTTGGACCGTCCGGAATCGGCGAGGGCAGCTTACCTGAAGGCCCTCGAACTGGATCCTCTCAACACCGTCGCGCTGAGCAATCTGGGAACGATGGATCTTCAGTCGGGGAACTTGGAGCGGGCGACATCCCACTTCCGCCGGGTCCTGCGAATCAAACCGAACGACGCGATCGCCCGGCGAATGCTGGAGCAGTTGAAGTGAGCGGACCGTGGCTATGGGAGTTCTGGAGTTCCCCGTTAAAAATGCAGGTGGCGCCTCTCACGTTCAAGGCGCCACTTGTCCTTTCCATTACTTTTTGTAGTGCGAAAATCCTATTTCTCTTCTGGCACTTTGACAAATTGCCCTGTGACGGGGTCGAACCTGCGGCCCTTGATGATGCCCAGGATTTCTTCATCGTCGACCTGGATCGGTTCCGGAGCGCCCAACTTCTGCAGCAGAGCGATCGTTTCAGGGTGTTTCCTGGGAACGCTGCTGACCAGAGATGGACCATTTGCCATGTCCGTCACCGCCCAGCCAAGCTTGGTCCTGACGTCAACCCTGGCACCTTTGTCGACCAGGTATTGGACGAGCTCACTGTCTCCTCTCCACGCCGCACCCATCAACGCTGTAAAACCGCCCTCATCAGACGCGACGTTGACGTCGAGTCCCAGCTGCTCGACCAGATACCTGGCGGTCTCCAGGAAACCGTCCGGCGCATTGACGGAGTTTTCTCCCGCCCAGCCGATTCCCGCGGCGACCGCCAGCGGCGTCAAATTGTCGTCCGACGGAATCTTCGGGTCGGCTCCATAGGCGACCAGAAGTTTCATCGCGCCGATATCCGTCGCTTGCGCTGCCCGCCAAAACGCCGTCGTTCCGGACACCACTTCCCACTCCTCCTTGTGATGGGGCGGGTTGAACCACACGGAAGCCAGTATCCTGGCGTTCGATTCGGCGCCCTGCTCCAGGAGCGCCTTCATCAGATCCAGATGACTGACCTTCTCCTGGGCAATACCCGACGCGGAAGTGGCCGGGGTTACCTCCAAAAGCGGACCGGCCCCTCAGTGAAATAGAGATAACACTTTATTTTGAAAGAGATAACACTTTATTTCGCCAAATGTTACTCTGCCGATTACCAATCTGCAACGAGAATGAAGTTGATGGCAATAGCGACCCGACGCCGGGTCAGGAAAGCACACGCGACCTGAACTTCAGAGCCAAAGCCGGCACCCAAGCTCGTGCCCCTGAAAAACCTTGCCTGGGCACCGTGGTTGTTGTATAAAACGATCAAATTAATCGCATACAACACAAATTCAGGTTACAAGCTGGAAGGAGTAAGTATCTGAAGTGCCTTTTGCACGGTGTCCGTCCAACTGTCCGTTGCGTCCGCCACTGGAGCGTAATATCGACTAGCAGCCTGTCGGACTTTCGGCATAAGTCCTTTGTTGTCAACACGGGGTCTTTCCGGAACGAAATTTTAAGTGCAATAATATCAATGAGATGGGTCAATCGGCTATCCCTAGTCCGACAGGCTGCTAGAGAACTCATGGAAGGAGGAAACAACATGAAACGTTTACTTGCGGCGTCCTGCATGATTTTGTTGCTGGGCACCGGAGCATTCGCTCAGACCGGGACGATCTCTGGAACTGTTTCGGACCCAAGCGGAGCGGTGATACCCGGAGTGGAGGTGACGGCCACTCACGTAGGGACGAGCCTGTCCCGGACGGTCCTTACTAACGAGCGAGGCGCTTACGTCATACCGTTGGTGCCGATCGGTGGATACACCGTGTCGGCTGTACTGCCGGGATTCCAGACCGCTATTCGGACGGGCATTGTGCTGAACAACCAGAGCCGGTCCACGGTTAACCTCCAACTTCAAGTGGGGAATTTAGCGGAGACAGTCACGGTCACGGATTCGGCTCCTCTGATTCAATCGGAAACTTCCTCTATCGGTACTGTAATCGAGAACCGCAGAGTCACGGAGCTCCCACTAAACTCGCGGAAGTTTCAGGACCTGACGATGCTGGTGCCGGGAGTGCGACCATCCGCCCAGGGCTCGCACAAGGGGTTCCGTGGAGGGATCTCCGTTGCAGGTGCGCGAGATGGCCAGACTCGTTTCAGCTTGGATGGCGTCGACATGGTGACCACTGTGGTGCAGGTAACAACGTTCTACCCATCTGTTGATATGATAGAGGAATTCAAGGTCGACACGAGCACCTATTCCGCCGAATTTGGTCACAACGCAGGTGGTCAGATAAGGGTTACCACAAAGTCGGGGAGCAACCAAGTGCACGGGACCCTCTTCGAATTTGTGCGGAATGACATCCTCGAGGCGAAGAATTACTTCCATCCTGAGGGTCAGAAAAAGCCCAAATACAGACGCAACAATTTTGGTGCCAGCATCGGCGGTCCGATTGTCCGAGACCGAACCTTCTTTTTTGGAAATTACGATGGCCTGTATTTAAGACAAGGCCAGACGCGGTCCTCTACCGTGCCGATTCCGGCTATGATAGGGGGAGATTTCTCAAGCTCTTCGAAGCCGGTAAAGGATCCGCTGACGGGCAAACCATTTCCGGGCAACATCATTCCGCAGGACCGGATGTCCCCCATCGGGAAGACGATCGCTAGCCAATATCCCGCGCCTAATCTCGCCGGAACAGTACGCAACTTCGTTGCATCCCCGATTCTCACTCGGGATGTTTACCAGTTCACGGGTAAGATCGATCACCGATTTTCCGATAACAATAATTTGAGTGTGCGTTACACGTTCAATAACAGCAATCAGATCGACCCCTACAACTGGAGTAGCATGACCAACCTGCCCGGTTACGGGCGAACGGATTATGAGCGGACGATGAATGTCGCGATTTCGGACACGAAGGTATTTAGTCCGACGTTGGTCGGGGAACTGCGGATCGGATACAACCGTTACACGCAGGTTAGGACGAATCTTGTCCTCGAAGACATCCCGGCGCAGTGGGGTATCACGGGCACGACCAAGAGCCCAAATCCACGCGACCATGGAGTTCCGGCCATTCGCGTTTCGGGATTCGAATCGATCGGTAAGTTCAATATTCCATCGGATCGCACCGATATCATCTACCAGATTGCCGCGAGTCTCAACTACACCAAGGGGGACCACAGCATCAAAGTGGGTGGAGATGCATGGCAGGCTGGAAGCATGCGGATGAACAATGGCGGTGGCCGAGGGGAATTCCGGTTTACCGGGACATATACGGGTCATGGATTGGGGGATCTCCTCCTGGGATACCCACGACAGACCAAACGCCGCCTAGGCGACAGCCGGAACCCGATGTGGCACGAGTTCTTTTCCCTATACCTCCACGACGATTGGAAGGTGACGTCGCGTTTGACCCTGAATTTGGGCGTCCGTTATGACGTGGGTACCACTAATCGGAGCGCACATGACCGTTTGGCCCGTTTCAATCCCGACACTGGAAACATCGAAATTGCGGGAGTTGCCAGTACGCGCCGGGATATTGACCGGGTGGACAACCCACTGAGCGTCCACTACCGCCCGGAGCTGGCCGAGCTTGCCGCGACGATTCCGATGGTCGATCTGGGGAAGCGGAGCCTTTACACTTTTGACCGTAATGACATCGCTCTGCGTCTGGGTCTGGCCTACGGGTTATCAGATCGTATGGCTCTGCGGGCCGGTTGGGGAGTTTTTTACGACCAGGCCATAGGCAGCAAGGGGGGCAACCACGGGGGGTGGAAGAGTTTCCCATTTTTCATTCAGCAGGATTTTGATGGCGGGCTCAAATTCTCAAACGCAATCTCGATGGATGATCCGTTCCCAAGGCGCCTTGCGAAGTCAGCCGTCAGTCCGTCGAGTTCGACCCCTCATTATCGGACCCCTTACGTGCAGCATTACAACTTTGGAATCCAGTACGAGCCCGCGAACGATATCCTCGTCGACATGGCCTATGTGGGCAGCACTTCGAGGAAGCTGTATGAAAGCCGAAACATAAATCAGCCGATTCGTATGTCGGCCACGGAATCCATCGGTTCGCGGCGGCCTTATCAGGGCTTCGGCAACATCAGCTGGGGCGATTCAGTAGCTCCCGCTGTCTTCAACTCGCTCCAGGCGAGAGTCGAGTCACGGAACGTGGAAGGTTTCACTCTGGCCGGAGCCTATACGTTCGCGAAGTGGATGGACAGATTTCGGGACGGCGCAGGCGATGCCTGGGCTCCCAATAATTACGACATCCACGGAACGATGTGGGGGCCAGCGAGCAATGATATTCGCCACCGGTTGGTGATTAGCTACGTCTACGAGGTGCCTTCTTCAGGCCGCTCGGGGATCGGCTCCTGGTTCATCGACGGGTGGGAATTCTCCGGGATCACCAGCTTACAGTCGGGACCGCCGTTTACCGTCAAGCTGAACAAGGATGTAAGCAACAACGGTGTACGCAATGATCGTCCGAACTTAGTCGGTGACCCCGTGTTGCCCAAAAGCCAGCGGTCGGTGGATGCCTGGTACAATACGGACGCATTCTCCATCCCTGCGCGGGGGACCTATGGGGACCTGGGTCGCAATACGCTGAGGGGACCAGGTTACAGGAAGATCGATTTTGCGTTTATCAAGAAAAACCAGATCGGCGATACCTCGGAACTCCAGTTCCGTATAGAAGCGTTCAACGCGTTCAATCGTACCAACTTTCATCTCCCTAACAACAAAGTCGATACTTCGTCGGCCGGCCACATTTTCACGGCTGCTGAGGGGCGACAGTTTCAATTCGGGTTAAAACTCGTTTTCTGATTTCTCTGAATTACCACCAACACGGCCCTGCGAGCCCATGTGGGCCGCAGGGCCGACCTCCCATAGCTGAAGATCCAGCCGGAGCCGAGCGAAGGCTATCCCTCATTTTGATATTAGATCTCTTGTGGCTACCCACGTAGCGAAAACCAGAACTTATTTTTGCGCCGACCCTTAGGGGCCCTCGCGCGCATGGGTCCGCTGATTCTCGATGAGACGCTCCCGGAGCACGGGCTGCGCGCGAAGCTTTTTGCGCAAGTGCCGCGGGACGAACTCGCTGAGCGCGTCGCGCGCGCCACCGAAGGGGGTGTCGGGCCGAAAGAGCGACTCGCTGCACGGCGTGGCACACGTCCCCGATCCGGCCCTATTCAACCAGCTGTCGGGGGTCGACCATTAGATCCTATGAATGGGTCCCTGGACGGGGTGTCTGCCCACAGTCGCTGTATCCAGTACTGCCCGGCCATGCGCTTGCAGGGCCACACCATGCTATGTTGGCTTCGTTCGGAGGGATTTTCAATGAGCGAGTGGAAGGAACGAATTAGTGTGGATGCCGGTATATGCCACGGAAAGCCGTGCATTCGTGGAACGCGAATTATGGTTTCGGTGATTTTGGACAATTTGGCGGAAGGTTTGCCTGTCGATGAGATCGTCCGTGAATACCCGCCGTTAACTTCGGACGACGTGAGTGCGGCCATTGCATACGCCGCAACTCTCGCACGCGAAGAAGAGATCCTGCCCTTGCGTTGATTCCATGCTCGTGAAGCTTGACGAGAATCTCGGCCGTTCCCACGTTGCGCTGCTGTTAGAGGCAGGCCATCAAACAGACCGAGTGCATGATCAGGGCCTTTCAGGAGCGGCTGATCCGGTTGTCTGGGAGCGTGTTTCTAGCGAAGGACGGTTCTTCATCACCATGGATTTGGGCTTTGCCGATGTTCGCCGGTACAAGCCCGGATCTCATCCCGGGATCTTGCTCCTGCGCGCACGCAATCGGAGCCGACCCCTTATGGCTCACCGTCCCGGAGCGGGGCTTGTATACCGGAGTCGCCATTTTCGGAGCGGTCGGATCGGGGAAAACCTCGGCTTGCATGCACCCGTTCGCCTCGCAGCTTCTCGGCTGGCAAGCCGAGAATTCACAGAAGCGGGCGACCGCTCTGGTGCTGGAAGTGAAGGGCGATTTCTGCCACGACATACGCCGGATTCTCACCGACGCGGGCCGGGGATCGGATTACCTCGAGTTGAGCATGGACGGGCCTTGGCGCTGGAATCCCCTCTCGGCAACGTGGCTGGATTCCTACTCGCTGGCTTACACCGTTTCCAGCTTGCTCAACCAGTTGTTCGGCAAGGGCAAGGACCCGTTCTGGCAGCAAGCCTATACGAATGTCGTCCGCTGGGTGATCGAGCTTCACCGGGCGTTGCCCGGAGGCTGGGTCACGTTGCAGGACGTTTACCGGTGCACGATCAGCCCGGACGAGCTCAAGCGAAAGATCGAACAGGCCGAGATGTGGGCCGGTCGGAACCATAAGCGCTGGCTGCAAATATCGGCGGAAGCGTTTGGGAAACAGAGCGAGGCGTTGTCGGAGTGGAACTGGACCCCTGCCGGGGACACGCTGGAATATCTCCGGGCCAATTTTTCGCCGGAACTGAAAGCCACACTCGAAAAGCTAAAGATTGGGGCCGAGGGAAAATGGACCGGCTACGCCGACGCCGAAGCCCTGGAGCGCGTGACGGCAATCAAACGCCGGCACGATAACGACTGGTTGCAGCTGGATCACAAGGTCCGCACTTCCGTTGTTGAAGGCGTGGCTGTCTTCCTGTCCATGTTCGATCTCCCCGAAGTGGCGCGTGTGTTCTGTCCGCCCCCGCCCCCGACAGGGGAGGCGGAGCCGGGGCCGGAGGAACCAGTCACGAGCGGCGGCGGACTCGGAGCGCTGACAATCAGACGCCATCTGCCCCCGCTCGATGAACTGATCGAGGACGGGAAGGTGCTGGCCCTGAACATGCCGGTCGGAACCAATCCGGCGCTGGCCCGCGCCATCGGCGTGATGCTCAAGAACGCATGGCTCCAATCCCTCTTGCGGCGTCCGGCATGGAGGAAGGAATCGCCGGAGCGCTACTTCCGTCCCGCCGTCTTCATGTGCGACGAGTATCAATCGTTCGCCTCGGTCGGCGAGGACGACCCATCGGGCGATGAAAAAGCGTTCGCTCTCACCCGCCAATGCCGCGTCATTCCGATTGTCGCCACCCAATCTATTTCCTCTCTGCGGTCGGTGCTGGGGAGTTCAGAGGCGTGGCGGACCCTGCTTCAGACGTTGCGGACCCGGATTTTCCTGTCCCTGAGCGATGACGCCTCGGCCCGCATCGCATCGGAGTTGTGCGGCCAGGTGGCGAAGATCAAGGGATCGTACACGATCAGCGAATCGTCGAAGCGGGCCGGAATCTCCCCGCTGTCGGGACGCGCCGGGGGCGGGGGCGGACACATCGGGGCCACGAAATCCTTTCAGGAGCGCCGGGAGGCCGTCTTTCATCCACGGGACTTCGCCCTGCTCTCGAACTGCCAGGCGATCTGTCTCCCCTATGACGGGGCGCAGTCGCTTGAACCCCGGCGTGTCTATCTCAAACCGCACTACCTTCCCCGCGATGAATCCTATTGGGCGGCGTGGCGGGCCGGGCAGATATGAGCGGGGCCAGCGGACTGGAATATCTTAAGCCGTTCCTGCCGGGACTGGAACCCGTGCTGGCGGACCCGGACGTGAGCGAGATCATGATTAACGGCCCGGATAACGTCTGGATCGAGCGGGACGGGAAGCTCGAACCCCATGCGGCCCCCCGGCTCGACCAGAGAGCGCTCGAACGGGCGGCCATCCATATCGCGCGGCCTCTCGGTCTGGACCCGGCGCAAAACCCCATTGTGGACGCACGGCTCGAAGACGGATCGCGCGTGGCGATATCGGTCCCCCCGGCCAGACCCAGGGTGGCCATCACCGTCCGGCGGTTCGGCAAACGGAGCTTTTCGCCCGAGGATCTGGTGCGGATGGGCTCGCTGCCCGGCGCAGTACTGGACCAGGCGCGGGCCGTGCTGCAGGGGCGGCAAAACATCCTGGTCTCGGGCGGGACAGGATCGGGCAAGACCACCCTGCTCAACGCGCTGATCGAACTGCTGCCCGAAGACGAACGCATTGTCGCTATCGAGGACACGCTGGAGCTTCGCATTGAGCAGTCGAATTGCGTCCGCTTCGAGGCTCGCGGCTTGCAGGAAGGAGCGGTGACGATCCGGGACCTGGTGCGCCACGCACTGCGGCACCGCCCGGATCATATCGTGGTCGGTGAGGTCCGGGGCGGGGAGGCCGCCGATCTGCTCCAGGCGCTCAACACCGGACATGGCGGCTCACTCACCACCCTCCACGCCAATAATGCCGAGTCCGCCCTGTCCCGGCTGGCCAGTTGCGCCATGCAGGGCGGCGGGGATCTTCCGTGGGAAGTCACCTGTAGGGGTGTGACGGACGGAATCTCGATGGTGATTCACATGACACGGAGCGAGGGACAGCGGTACGTGGAAGAAGCGCTCCACGTCGGCGATTACGACGTGGACAAGCGGCGGTGGGACTCCAGGCCCGTGCCCTTCCCGACTTCACCCACACCACTCAGAGAGGTAAAGCCATGATGACAACAGCGCAGCGATTGCGGAAGCAACGGGCCGCATGGATCGGCGGGTTGATGTGTCTGGCCGGGATTCTGGCGCTGGCCGCTCAACAGGCTCCAGTCACCGCCCAGGTCGAGCGGGTGATCGATGGAGATACGCTCGTTGTGCGGCATGCAGGCGAGAGTTACACCATCCGGCTCATCGGAGCCGACACCCCGGAGACGGTCGATCCCACCCGGCCCGTCGAGTATTTCGGGGCGGAAGCATCCGCTTTCACCAGGGCACGGCTGGACGGCCTGACGGTGCTCCTGGTGCCCGACCGTACCGGAGACACACGGGACGCCTACGGGCGGCTATTGCGGCATGTCTATCTCGGAGGCGGTGAGAACTTCAATGCCATTCTGATCCGCGAAGGCTACGCCCACGCGATTCGCGGTTTCGACTACGCCACGCGGCGGGAGTTCATTGCCCTTGAGAATCAGGCCCGCGCCGGGGGCCGGGGCTTGTGGGGCCGCCGATGAATCCAACCGGGCTTTGTCGGCTACTCCAATTCCGGCGAAGGTCCGTATGCCATCGGAATGGCTACGGTCTTAATAATCGGACGGGCCGCCACCAAATGAACATGGCTGCGGGGCGCATCTTGCTAATTCTTTCAATTGCGGCCGGTGCCAGCCAGGTCGCGGCCGCTCAAACCCCTCAACTAAGTATCAGCTCCAGCACGTCGACGCTGGAGCGCGGGGACAACGCCACGATCACCGTCAGCGTCCCGGCCGGGTCGGAGCCCACGAGCAATCTGACCGTGAGTTTTTCCTTTGGGGGAACTGCGACGCGTGGCGGAGTCGGGCTTGGCGATTACCAGATGACCGGGTCAGGTCACTATTACCGCAGGCGAAAGCACGGCGACTCAGACGCTCTCAACGTGGACAAGATCCGGGTGGCACCCCGAGGAAACAATCATCCTCACGGCCAGTGCGACGGGGTACCAAGACAGCAGCTCGCTCACCCTCACCCTCGAACACGGCGACCCTCCGTTATACGTCACCGCTGGATCGACCACTCTTATAGAGGGCAGCAGTACGACCATTACTGTCCGTATCGAAAGCGCGGCACCCGCGCCCGGGTCTAACGTGACAGTGAGTTTCTCCTTCGGGGGAACTGCAAGCGAAGGATGCCCGGCAAGCCCGATCCACAGCTTCGATTACTGTATGGACGACTCGCTGACAATTCTAGCGGGCAACCACTCGGCCAGCACCACCCTCAACACATACCCGCAGGGGAACAGCAGCAACGTGACGGCGGTGATTAGAGCCAGCGCCGCGGGATATCAAAGCCGCTCCCGGACCATCACCATCCGGCCGACGCCATCCTTGACGCTGACGGCGGCGGATTCCAGCGTGTCCGAGCCCGATGGCACCACAACCCTCACCGTCAGTGTTCCCAGCGGCGACGAGCCCAGCAGCAACCTTTCCGTCTCGTTGACTCACTCCGGTTCGGCCACCCACACCGACGACTACACCGTCGGCACGCTCACCATCGCGGCGGGACAAAGCTCGGAGACCGCCACGCTCACCGTTACCGACGATTCCACCTATGAAGGCAACCAGACGATCCGGCTTCGGGCCAGCGCCACCGGCTATACGACGAGCGCGATTCTTTCGATTACCCTCGCGGATGACGACCCCGAACCGGAGCCGGACCCGGCTACCTTAACGCTCACTGCCGCCCCGTCCACCGTCTCCGAACCCTTCGGGAGCACGACCCTCACCGTGAGCGTTCCCAGCGGCGACGAGCCCAGCAGCAACCTGACCGTCTCGCTGACTCACTCCGGTTCGGCCGCCCACCCGGATGACTACACAGTGGGGACATTGACCATCGCGGCTGGGCAGCGGACAGGCACCGCGACCCTGACAGCCGCCGATGATTCCACCTATGAAGGGAATGAGACGATTCGGCTCCGGGCCTCCGCCACCGGCTATACCAACAGCACGTTTGTATCGATCACGCTGAGCGATGACGACACCGCCACGTTGAGCCTGGCCGCCGCCGATACCAGAGTCTCCGAACCGAGCGGCGCGACCACCCTGACCGTTAGCATCCCGACGGGACAGGAACCCGGTAGTGACCTCACCGTTACGCTGACCCATTTCGGCTCGGCCGCCAACTCCGACGACTACACCGTCGCCACGTTGACCATCCTGGCCAGCCAGGGTTCGGGGACCGCGACGCTCAGCGTTGTGGACGACAGTGCTGTTGAGGGAGATGAAACGATTACGCTGGTAGCCTCCGCCACCGGGTATACCGACAGCGCGTCCCTGTCGCTGACCCTCACCGACAACGACGGCACTCCATTGACCTTGACCGCCGCCGATACCAGCGTGGCCGAGCCGGACGGGACGACGACTCTAACCGTCAGCGTTCCCACCGGCGCGGAACCGAGCAGCGACCTCAGCGTGACGTTGACCCACACGGGGAGCGCCGTACAGTCCACCGACTACACCGTCGGCACGCTCACCATCGCGGCGGGTCAGAGCTCCGGCACCGCCACGCTCAGCGTTGCCGACGACAGCGCTTTTGAGGGAGATGAAACAATTACCCTGGTGGCCTCCGCCACCGGGTACACCTCCAGCACGGCGCTCTCGATCACCCTGAGCGATGACGATGCCCCTTCGTTGAGCCTGGCCGCGGCCGATACCAGCGTCTCCGAACCGAGCGGCGCGACCACCTTGACCGTGAGCGTTCCCGCGGGCGCGGAACCGAGTAGCGACTTGGCCGTTACGCTGACCCATTCCGGCTCCGCCACGCATCCTGATGACTACACCGTCGCGGCGCTGACCATCCTGGCGGGACAGAGCTCGAGGACCGCCACGCTCACCGTCGTCGATGATTCCACCTATGAAGGGGACGAGACGATCCAGCTCACAGCCTCCGCCACCGGCTATACCGACAGCGCGTCCCTGTCGCTGACCCTCACCGATGACGACGGCGCGGCGTTGACGTTGATCTCCAATGCCACGACGTTCGAGCGCGGTGAGAACGCGACAATCACCATCCGCGTCCCCGCTGGCGCGGAGCTCACCACCGACTTGACCGTCACGTTTGCCTTCGGCGGCACGGCCACACGCGGGGGCTCCGGGCGCGGGGATTACCAGGTCAACGGTTTACTCACCATTCCGGCGGGACTCGCCTCTGCGAGTACAACGCTGCTGACGTGGCAACGAGGGGGCTGGGACGACGAGGATACGATTGTCATCATAGCCAGTGCCACCGGATATACGACCAGCAGCCCGCTCACCCTCACTCTCCTCGGCGACGCCGAGCCGCCGTTATACGTCATTCCCGAGGCGACTACGCTCATCGCCGGAAATAGTACGGCGATCACTGTTTGGATCGACACGGCCGCGCCCGCACCCGAGTCCGACGTGACGGTGACCCTCTCCTTCGGGGGAACGGCAAACAGAGGCTGTTCGCAAGGCGCGGTTGCACCCTTCGATTATTGCGCCCCCGGCTTGCTCACGATTGCCGCGGCAGCGATTGACCGCCTGGTATACCACAGCGTCATTCTGGAATTGAATCTCTCCAGCTACCGCATGGAAGCCGCAAAGAAATCGAAAGGACGAAAAAAATGATGGCGACGCGCCTGTGGAAAACGCCGCATCCGTGGAAATCCGCAAAAACACGGATTCCCACCGCTGCTTGGAAAAGCCTGCGGCTTTACCACGTTTCCCACAGGCTCGACGGTGAAGGAAACTCTCTACTCGAATCGGGAATTTTCTTTGTCGTTAGGGGCGGGAATTTTGATTGACGTTGGACACCCCGCAGAACTGGCGCTTCTCATATAGCGGAAGCGGTGGCGGGAATTACTCCAGGAGGGTCACACACGGACCCTTAGAGTAATTTTTCGCACGGCTGCCGCTCGGGGTCCGGGAATAGACGCCCGTGGTTCCCCTGCCTTGTCCGGGAACACGGGAGAATGAAAAGCCATGAAGCGTAAGCGAGACGGATTGGTTCCGATCGGTGATGCCCTCTCCGGCCTGGATGACGGGCCGGGCCAGGAGCTCCGCCCATCACCGCCGCGGCGGCGGAGCTTCACCATTGCCGATCAAGTGGACCAGTTGATCGGGGTCAGCGAAAGAGACCCCGATATGGGTTTCATGGCGCGAATGCTGGCGTTGTGCAGCTTGCCCCGCGCCAACCCCGGCAACCAGAAGGAATACCAACGCCTCAACGGCACGTACAAGCTGGTCATATTTTCAAGCGGTGAGACCAAACTCCCCTACGGAAATATTTCCCGCCTGCTGCTGGCTTGGCTTTGCACGGAGGCGGTACGCACTCAAAGCCATGTGCTGATCCTCGGTTCTTCGCTTTCCGAGTTCATGCGCAAGCTGGGTATCACCAGCACTGACGGGAGAACCCAATCGAGGCTCTGCAACCAGATGGACCGCCTGTTCAACGCACACGTTTCGCTGATCTACTCGGATGAGCGCGGCAAGGCCACCGTAAACTCGCGGATCGCCGCCCGCACCGAGCTCTGGTGGGATCCGAAGCGTCTCGATGTGCCGATGCTGTGGGAGAGCAAGATCGAACTCAGCGAAGACTTGTTCAATGAGATTGTCAACCGCCCGGTGCCGCTCGACATGAACACCCTCACGGCCCTCAAAAGCTCTTCGCTGTGCCTCGATCTCTACCTGTGGGTGGCCTACCGGATCTCCACATTGCGCGCTCCGCTCCACATCCCTTGGCCGCAGCTGTACGGCCAGTTCGGGACGGCTCCGGCCAAAGCCAGCGACAAATTCATCGTTCGGAGCTTCCGCCAAAATGTTCTGCGTGAGTTGAAGAAGATCAAGCTGGCCTGGCCGGAGTTGAACTACACCACGGCTCCGGGCGTCCTGATCCTGTTGCCTTCGGCCCCGGCCATCGCTCCGGTTCAGCAGCTTTCGCTTGTAGAAAAAGCTTCGAGGGTTCACCCCACGGCGGAAGGATGAAACCGAGAATATCCATCGGAACTTGCCAAAGGGCGATTTCTCTCGTGGAAAGGGCGAGCGCAACCGCCGGTGTTGGCATCCCTGTGATGATCCGTGGGGAGCAGGTGCTCATCACCAGAGCCCTCCGCGTCCATGGGAAGAACTGGATCTGCGGAGATATCCGGCTTCCGCGCGCCAGCCGGGAAGAACTCACCCGGAAGGCGCGCGCCATCATTGCAGAAGACGAACGCCAGTTCCTCGAGCGGTTTCCTCCTCTCCCGCCAACGATATCCATCCGGGAGTGCCAGCAAGCGATTGAGATTGCTGGAGCCATTTCCATCACTCTTCGGGGTGAGGAGATGCGCATCACCGAGATCGCCACCCGGGATCTCACCAAGTGGGTCAGCGGAGATATCCGGTTTACGCCCAAAGAGAAGGAACTCCTCACCCAACAGGCCCGCGCCATCCTTGCGGCCAAGGACACGGATCCCAAATAGCCCGCGCAGCGGGTGTCCGCAAGCTGCGGTCAGGCATCGGCAGTCTTCTGTGCGCAGGTATTTGTAGAGGGTTTGCCGGCTGATGCCGAACTCGCGGGCCAGCCGGGTCTTTCCCTCTCCGACCGGGACCCGTTGGCGGAGCTGGGCCGCCTGCGCCGGCGCGAGCGTTTTCTTGCGGCCCCGGTAGGCCCCGCGCTGCTTGGCTAGGGCGATGCCTTCGCGCTGCCGTTCCCGGAGCAAGGCCCGCTCGAACTCGGCGAAGGCCCCCATGACCGACAGCATGAGGTCCTCCATCGGGGAGTCCTCGCCGGTGAAGGTCAGGTTCTCCTTGACGAACTCGATGCGTACGCCGCGCCCGGTCAGCGTGCCCACGATGCGCCGCAGGTCGTCCAGGTTGCGAGCCAGCCGATCCATGCTGTGGACCACCACCGTGTCGGTTTTGCGCACGAAGGCGAGCAGCCGTTCCAGTTCCGGACGCTCTGTGTCCCTGCCCGAAGCCTGGTCGGTAAAGACCTGGTCGAGGGGGAGCTGCTCCAGTTGGCGTTCCGGGTTCGGGTCGATGCTGCTCACCCGGACGTAGGCGATGCGTTGGCCTGGCACGGCGTTCCTCCTGCTGCGAATCTGTCAATAAAGAATCTAAGACCGTGGGCGGGGCGTGTAAATCAATGCAACACACGAGCCTAGTTCGACGCGATTCGGGGGGTTGCTTGACATCAGTTTAGGGTATACATCAACCTGACATGCTCAATGGAGGCCTGCAACCTCCGGCAAAAGGACCTCGGCGTCCTGATCGGATCCCAGTCTCATGCCTCGGAGGTGCTCAACCGTCGCCGTCCGCTGACCCTGCCAATGATCCGGCTTGTCGGCTGAATGGAACCTTCCGGCCGACATGCTTGTGCGCGAGTATGCCCTCAGAGCCGGGCCATAGAGGCTTCACCAGTGCCTTTAGGAGTGGGAAGTCAAGCCGTTTATGAACATGGGATTAATTGCACCATGTTATTTCCTGACCCGGCGCCCAATGTGAGCTGCTTTTCAGCGGCCCTGAAGCACTTACTCTCGCTAAGACCTTACCACTACGATTTCAGATCGAAGCGGTCCAGGGTCATCACCTTGGTCCATGCCTCAACGAAGTCATGCACGAACTCTTCCTGCGCGTCGTCCGCGGCATAGAACTCAGCAACAGCGCGCAGCTCAGAGTTAGAACCAAAGATCAAGTCAACCGGAGTAGCTGTCCACTTGAGCTCGCCGGTGGCGCGATCAGAGCCCTCGTAAATGCCCTCGGTGGATGACTCGGTCCACTGGGTTGACATGTCGATCAGGTTGACAAAGAAGTCGTTGCTCAGTGTGCCAGGACGGTCTGTGAACACGCCGTGAGCAGAGCCTCCAGCATTGGCATTCATCGCTCGCATGCCGCCGACAAGTGCGGCCATTTCAGGAACGGTCAGGTTCAGCAGAGCCGCCTTCTCCACCAGCATTTCCGCCGGAGATCGGGGGTTAACGCTGGCGAAGTAGTTGCGGAACCCATCCGCAGTCGGCTCGAGCAGAGCAAAGGAGTCCACATCGGTCTGCCCCTCGGAGGCGTCCATGCGACCAGGTACAAAGGGCACATCCACGTCGACCCCGGCCCTTGCAGCCGCTTGCTCAATGGCAACAGCACCTCCGAGAACGATCAGGTCGGCAAGAGAGATTCGCTTGCCGCCTGATTGCGCGCTGTTGAAATCACTCTGGATCTCCTCCAGGGCCTCCACCACGCGGTCCAGTTCAGCCGGATCGTTTACAGCCCAGTCATTCTGGGGCGCGAGACGAATACGGCCCCCGTTGGCGCCTCCGCGCATATCGGTCCCGCGGAAAGTGGATGCCGAGGCCCAGGCGATCCTGACTAATTCAGCGGTAGACAACCCGGAATCAAGAATCTCAGCTTTCAGCTCGACCGCATCCTGTGCATTGATCACGGTGTGATCCACTTCAGGAATGGGGTCTTGCCATACGAATTCCTGGTCCGGTACCAGATCACCGAGGTAACGCGACGCCGGACCCATGTCGCGGTGAGTCAGCTTGAACCAGGCCCGGGCGAAAGCGCCTTCGAACTCTTCCGGGTTCTCGAGCCAGCGCGAAGTGATCTCACGATAGGCCGGGTCCACCTTCAGTGCAAGGTCGGTGGTCAACATCATTGGCGCATGCCGTTCGGACGGATCGCGGGCATCCGGCACTAAATTCGATGCAGCCCCGCCAGCGGGCTCCCACTGGATTGCACCGGCAGGGCTTCGAGTCTGCACCCACTCATAGGCGTACAAAGTTTCAAGGTAGTTATGGGTCCAGGCTGCGGGGTTGATCGTCCACGCACCTTCCAGGCCACTGGTGATCGTGTCGCCGCCATTGCCACTGTCGTAGCTGTTTACCTTCGAGAGGCATCGGTTCGCAGTCGCAGAGCAGAGAAGGGAGACTTCCACTGGATTGGTAGTCCGCAGATGTTTCCACTGCTGTTTGGGATAGTTGTAAAACGTCACCATCCGATCCCAGTCCTGGTCGATCAGATCAGCCGCTGCCTCCAGTCCTCTCTTGCCACACCAATGTTGGAATCGTCCTTTGACTTGCTCGGCTTCCTGCCGTGTTTCTGCATAAGGGATCTGCCGCAACATCAACAACGCCGCTTTGTGCCGACCCTTGGGGATCTTAGCCAGCAAGTTGACGATGCGATGATTCCAGCATCTCTGCTCGTCGGCTTCTGGGAAAACGTTGCGCAACGCTCCCCAGATCCCCAGATGCCCGTCAGCCATCACCAGTCTCGGTGGGTTCATCCCCCGCTCTTTGAGATCCCTCAGCACTTCGGACCAGCTCTGGGTCGATTCTCGATAACCACTACTGACCGACACCACCACTTTAGTGCCATCACTTAAAGCGGCGATCACTACCAGGATCACGGCCTTTTCCTTCTCCAGCCCTGCTTTGATGTACACACACCTCGGCGGTCACCCAAAACCGGCCAATGGTGGTCACCTGAAAACCGGCCAACGAACATAGATAAGCCCGGGACATTGACACCGACGGGAAGCCGAAACAGGCTCCGTCGGCATGAGCAATGTCTTGAGCACAGAAAAGAGAGAGCAAGTTGTTGCATTGGGGCGGCTTGGATGGCCGCTGCGTCGGATCGAACAGACCACCGGCGTGCGTCGTGAGACGGCCAGTGCGTATCTGAGAGCGGCCGGAATCCCCATTCGGCCGCCCGGGAGTTGGGGCCGGCGACCGGCAAAACCGGCCAACGAGGTGACCACCGACCCGGACGGCGTAAATGGTGTCGTTGAGGGGTTTGGCGGTTCCGATACTTCAAAACCGGCCAACGAAGTGACCACCGACCCGGAGGCCGAGAATCCGGTCTCGGCAGAGTCGTCGGCTCCCCCTCCAAGCCCACCGTCGGGCAGTTCCTGCGAGCCGTACCGGGAGACCATCCAACAGGCGCTGGAGCGTGGCCGCAACGCGATGGCGATCTGGCAGGACCTGGTCACGGATCACGGTTTTGTCGGCAGCTACGAATCGGTCAAGCGTTTCGTTCGCAAACTCCGGGGAGTGCGATCCCCGGAAGCGGTCGGAATCATCCAGACCGGAGCTGGAGAGGAAGCGCAGGTCGACTACGGGACCGGACCGATGGTCCGGGATCCGAAGACGGGCAAGTACCGACGGACGCGGCTGTTCGTGATGACGTTGGGCTACAGCCGCAAATCGGTCCGGCTGCTGACGTTCAAGTCCAGTTCCCGCATCTGGGCCCAGTTGCACGAGACCGCGTTCCGCCGACTCGGCGGCACTCCCCGCCTCATCGTGCTGGATAACCTGCGCGAAGGCGTGATCGTCCCGGACCATTACGACCCCACCCTGAATCCGTTGTTTCGAGATGTCCTGACCCATTACGGCGTGGTGGCCATGCCATGCCGGGTGCGCGATCCAGACCGCAAAGGCAAAGTCGAATCCGGTGTCGGGCACGCCCAGAAGACCCCATTGAAGGGACAGCGCTTCGAGAGCCTCGACCAGGCCCAGGGGTATCTGGATCGCTGGGAAGTCCGATGGGCCGACACCCGCATCCACGGCACGACCAAGCGGCAGGTGGCGGCCATGTTCGCCGAAGAGAAACCATCTCTTAAGCCGCTGCCGATCGAACCGTTTCGCTATTACCAATTCGGTGAACGTGTCGTCCATCTCGACGGTTGCGTCGAAGTCGAAGCCGCCTATTACAGTGTACCGCCGGGCTGGATCGGACGGGGTGTCAAGGTCCAGTGGGACACGCTTCACGTCCGGATCCTGGACCCAAACACCTATCCACTCCTCCGCGAGCATGTCCGCCAGAAGCGGGGTGGATACCGTGTCCGTGCTGAAGACAACCCGAAGAAAACCCCGTTAACGACGGTGCAACTGCTGGCCCGAGCCCGCCGCGCTGGCACCCACATCGGCACACTCTGTGACGCCATTCACCGCCGACTGCGTATTCCGCCGATCATGAACGCCAGTTCCGGGCAACGTGAACACGGATTCCGGTGATGGTGAACGCTCGCCGGAGCGAAGCGACGATTAGGGTCTCAGTTCTTGCCTCCAGAGTCCAGGGTTGCAGTCTTGATCCTCGTTTCCCATGGTCGTGTTACGGAGCCGCCGCCGGGTCTGTGGGAACTGTGCGAAAGCCGGAGCGTTGGTTGCGGAGGCTTTTGCAAACAGCGGTGGGAATGATTCTGAAGAAGTCGGCCGAAGGCCCTCCATATTCATTTCCACGGCTGTGGCAGTTTCCACAGGCCACCTGTTGCGGGAGCATCCTGCAGCCCGGAGCGGGTGCGTACGTGCCGGTTCCTGCAATTACTTCGCGCGAGGGCGACCGAGGAGCGACGATTCGGTTCCGGTCCGAGCTGGAGTAGCCCCTGAGCCAGGATGCCGTGACAGTCATCGGGATACCTTCGACTTCTTCGGTGCGGATTTAGTCTGCCGCATCGACGCCCCCTTCAGTTCGATCCGGTGCGCGTTGTGTAAGAGACGGTCGCAGATGGCATCGGCCTGGTTCGGATCACCGATGACGCCGTGCCAGTCCGAGACGGGGAGTTGGCTGGCGATCAGGGTCGAAGAGCGTTCGCTGCGTTCCTCGATGACCTCGATCAGGTCGCGGCGTTCACTATCGCGCAGAGGCGCCAGGAGCCAGTCGTCGATAGCCAGCAGATCGAGCTTGCCCAAACGTGTCAGCAGTCGGGTATAAGAGCCATCGCCGCGACCGACCCCCAGGTCGTGAAGGAGGCGTGGCATGCGGGTGTAGGCGGCGGCGCAGCCGCTACGGCAAGCCCGCTCGACGAATGCCGAGCACAGGAAGCTCTTTCCGATGCCGGTGGGCCCGGTCACGATCAGATTGTGCCGCTCCGAGATCCACCCACAGGTTCCCAGAGCCAGGACTTGGGAACGGTCCAGGTCCCGTCGATGTTTGAAGTTGACGTTTTCCAGTGAAGCCGGATAGCGGAGCTTGGCCGAGCGGAGACGGCGGGTGAGCTTGCGCTGCTCACGGGCGGTCCATTCCGCATCCACGAGCAGACCCAGCCGTTCGTCAAAGCTGAGTTCCGGGTACTGGGATGACTGGCGTTGTTGGGTGACGGCCTCGGCCATCCCGGCCAGTTTCATGGCGTGCATCTTCTCCAGGGTTTGTTCAATGAGCATGGAAGAGGTCCTCCTCGGGGTTGGTGTAGTAAGCGGCGCCACGGATGTTGGCGTGATGCGGCGTCGGATCGATTTCGGTGTCCTGGAACGGCAACCGGTCCTGGGCGGATGCCAGGATGTTCTTGACGGTGCGGTAGCTGTAAGAGTTCAAGCGCAAGGCCCGGGCGCTGGCGGCCTCCAAACGGTCGGTGCCGTACTGGCGGCCCAGCCGCATCAGTCCCAGGCAGGCGCGGTAGCCTTGTTCCGGATGCGGCCGGCGATCGAGAATCCCGGCAACGAGCCGGCCTGTGTCCGGACCGGCTTGTTGTGCCCAACCGATTAACCGCGACGGGGTCCACTCGGCATGGGCCCGGTGCGCGCTGGGCATGTGCTCGGGAAGGGTCGAGGGCTGGCGGTCATAGCGGCGGCGATGGGACGCTACCCGCCGGTTCTTGAAGTAAATCTCGACAATATTGGCCGTATAGCGGGCTTCCAGCCCCTCCCCGCGCAACTGGTACGGGACGCTGTAGAGGTGGCTGTCCACGTCCACGTGGTAGTCGATGTTGGCGCGGCAGATCTTCCACTCGGCGGCTTCATACCGGCCCGCCGGCAACGGCTGTAAGGCCGGCCGGTCCAGCCGTTCGAACAGCTCCCGGCGGGATGCGCCGAGTTGTTGCATCGGCCGCCGGTTCAGTTCCACCAGCAGTTCGCCGATGGCGGTGTTGAGCGCCCCCAGACTGAAGAAGGTGCGATTGCGCAGCCGCGCCAGGATCCAGCGCTGGGCGACCAAGACCCCAACTTCGACTTTCGCCTTGTCCCGGGCCTTGCGGGGCCGGGCGGGAATGACCACGGCGCCGTAGTGTTGGGCGGCTTCTTGATACGTGCGGTGGATACCCGGTTCGTACCGGCATGGAACCGTCACGCCGCTCTTGAGCTGGTCGGGGACCCAGATCCGGCCGGATCCACCAAAGCACTCCACCATCCGGTTGTGCGCGCCGATCCAATCGTGGAGTTGTTGGCTCGGCAAGGCTTCGGCGTAAGTGTAGTTGCTGGCGCCCAGCACGGCCACGAACAGCTCGGCGGCAACGGTGTCGCCGGTCCGGGGGTTCACCCAGTGCGGTCGCTTGCCCGAGAAGTCGATAAAGACCTTCTCCCCGGCGCGATGCACCTGCCGCATTGAGGGCCTCAGCTTCTTGGCCCAACGCCGGCAGATCTCACAGAACCGGCTGTACCCGTATCCGTCTGGATGCGTTTCCCGATACTCTTCCCAGAGCAGATGCAGGGTGACGCCGACCCGCTTCAGCTCCTGGTGGATGTGCTCCAGATCCGGAGGCACACGCTCTCGAGAAGTCGATCCTGAGGGCGGGAACAGCCGCGCTTCCAGCGCCGTATCGTCCAGCTCCACCGGTAGTGGCCAGGCCAGACCCGCCCGCCTGCTCCGTCCCAGGTACTCCGACACCGTTCCCAGGCTCACCTGGCACGCACCTGCGATCGCCCGATGGCTGAACTGCTGCTCGTACTTGAGTCGTAGAATCTCGCGTATCTGTCTCATCAGTAGTCGTTTCGTTGCCATCACAGCCTCCTGTGCTGCAGGAGAACCTGACGGCTCCAAACTTCGCTACCAACGAGTGTTCACGATCCCCGGAATCCGCGTTCAGGATGCCCGGAATCGATGTTCACGATGGATTGGAATCAGTGTTCAGGATGGGCCGGAATACGCAACCGACAAGGGGAAGCTGCGGTCCGCCGCATCCTGGGTGTGCTCTCCCTGGCCAAGAAGTACGGTGTCTCCGCCGTGGAGGATGCTTCGGCTGCGGCACTGGAACTCCACGTCTACGAGTATCGTTTCGTCCGCCGCTATCTGGAGCTGGTCTCTCGTCTGGTCTCGGATGAACTGGACCGTCGCAGCATCCGGTTGTTGGAACGGCGTCGGAAACAGGCCCGGTTCCGCGATCCCCAGAAGACGCTCGACTCCTTCGACTTTACTTTCAACAAGAAGATGAATCGTAGTCTGGTCTTCGACCTGGCGACGGGCGCCTTCATCTCCAGGCACGACGATGCCTTGTTTCTCGGTCCTCCTGGCACCGGCAAGAGTCATCTGGCTCAGGCCATCGGCTTGGCTGCGATTGAGCAGGGCTATCGGGTCGTCTACCGTGAAACTCATGCGCTTCTCGACGACATCGCCGAAGCCACCATTGACGGTACCCGAAAGGAGTGCATGGAAGCTTTGGCGACGGTCCCGCTGCTGATCATCGACGATCTGGGGATGCGGAAGCTTCCTCCCACTGCAGCAGAGGAACTCCTCGAGATCGTGATGCGACGCTATGAACGGACCAGTACGTTACTGACATCGAATCGACCCGTCCAAGACTGGGGAAAACTACTGGGTGATAGCGCCGCCGTCACAGCCATGCTGGACCGGCTGCTCCATCACGGCCACATCCTCAAATGCGGCCCTCGGAGTTGGAGGACTAAAACGGGCTTGCCGAGTCCAGTCCCAAAGAGGTAGAACAACACCGTCCCGGGCCATCCCCGTTGGCCGGTTTTGAAGTGACCACTGAGGCACCGTCTGCCCACAGATACACCACTTCCAGATCGTCCAGCCGACGGCTTTGCCAGGCCTCCATTTCTCCCTGCCACTTCTCCTTCAACCGGGCTACGGTGCTGGGGGACAGCGGCGCTTCTTCCCCTAAAAGCCCTCTTAAGGCCAGATCGAAATCCCCCTCGGCCAGACCATGCAAATAGAGTTCTGGAATCAAGTCTCGTACCTCTTGCGTCCGCTTGGCAAACAGCGGCAAGACCCGGCTCTCAAAACGCTCTTCCAGATCCCGCACTCGGGGACGCCGCAGCTTGATCGTTCCGCAACTCAGCGTCAGTCGCCGCTCCTTACCGTAGCCGTTGCGATAGCCCCCGGGTGCGTCCACTTCTCGGCGACGCTCATTCTTTCTTCGTCCCAGCAGCTGTGTCACTTCATCCTCCAACAGTTCCTGTACGTAAAACTGGATCTGCTCTCGCACCCACTCTTCCAGCTGTTCAAAGCAGACTCTTGACTCCACACTTCGATCAATGTTCTTCTTGCTCATGGCGGTGTGACTCCTTCCTTTCGGGCTCTTCCGCCCGGGTTTTTATTTCACCCGGAAGGATAATCACCGCCTATGCTATTTACACACCTTTTGAGGGTAGCTCCTGGACAGGAGCGAAGCTTGACAGCTCGGACTGTTGTGTGTGAGCTGTGGCGCGGATGGCGAGAACCCCCACGATCGTCGTGCAGACTGCAACGACTGGCAGCCCACGATACTTGCTTCGTAACATTGACGACCTCCTACCGCTTAGTCTGCGCCTGGCGTGCTGATCCGTCTAAGACTTTGTTTCTATCTTCCGAATAGGCATTTCTATCAGCATGAAGACCTACGATTTCACTCTCAGACGCCAGCCCGCATCAGCGGAAACACGACGTGTGGAACTGGCTGATCTAGAGTGACGTCGATAGTCGCGGTTGGCCGATCCGGTGTCGTTTGTCCGTATTGTTGTGGCACGTAGGCCGCGTGTTGAGCCTGAAGTCGGTAGCGCCCGGGCTCGAGTTCCTCAATCCGAAAACGCCCCCCGCCCCGCTTCTTGTGTCCCACTCGGCCCGACTTTCTAGTCGGGTGAGAACTAGTCTCGCACCCCGGACAGGCTGACCCCCGGAGTCCAGGGTCACGCCTGAAATTGATCCTACCTGCGGTTCCGCCAAAGGTTGCTGTGCCATCCCCGCAGGGGTAACTACCAGCAGACAAAGGAGGGTGGCCAGAATCGATCGGATCATAGTGCCCTCATTTGTCGGTTACCAACCTCATTCCTTCTCTCCGGTCCGCGCGAAACCTTATTCGGTAAGACTTCCCTCTTTGTCCCAGCCGGAGCGCGAAGGCATTTGGGGTCGCCCCGGCCGTGCCGATCCATAGGTGGGACCGTACAGGACCGGGAAACAATGGTCGGCGCGCAGCGGGAGGAAAGTACGTGACCCGGCCCGTGGGTATGACGCCATAAGCACTAGCGGGGAGAGCCGTGACTTCAGGGTGCAACGATCATGTATCCAGGCGTCTCGCCCACGTTCTGAATCTCGTTGATTTTCTTGCCCGTCAATATATCGATGACGACAACGCTTCCAGCGTTCAAATTGGTCGCGTACAGGTATTTCCCGGCAGGATCTATGGCGAGATTTCGGAACTTATCCGCAGTCCTGATCCGTGGCAGCCGCGCTAAATCGTCCCACATCACTCCTCCAATCACTGTAGTCGCTTTAAGCGCGCTTAGAAAGTGGCCAAAAGTGTGCCCCGCAATATCGTTGAAAGGATTTCGATTTGAGAGAAAATGGAAGGGGAACGGCCACGGCACTCGTGTCCAGCAACCGGCGGAATCTTGGAGAAAGGAGCGCAAAAGATGGTAGAGGAATATCGGCTGCATCTTCAGATCAGGCGAGTCGAAAATGGCCAGCACCTCGCTACCTCAGATGATCTTCCTGGTCTGGTCGCTCAAGGGAGAACCGTGGCTGAAGCGGCTGAAATTGCTAGAGATGTGGCAAGGAAACTCATCGAATCCTACCGGGAACATGGCGATCTTCTTCCGAAGGGGCTGCATGCCATGGATGCGGAGATCGTTGAGTTAGACGTTCCCGTAAGCGGCTGATGGGTCGGCTGGCAGGTTGTACTGGCCGCCAGGTGACCCGCAAATTGCGGCGGTTGGGGTTTGAGTTCGACCGGCAAGCACGAGGAAGTCACGAGATCTGGTGGAATCCTACTACGCGCCGTCGAACCACTGTTCCCAATCACCCTGGAGATTTGCCGGAAGGAACGTTATCGGCGGTTCTGAAGCAAGCAGGTGTAACAACAGAAGAATTCCTTGAAGCATAGGATTACCCAGGAGCTAGAAAACGATAGCTCTTCCTGCCGTGGATGGCATGGAGCACCTTCGGGGCGAGCGGGGGCCAGTTCCTCGACGGACCGGAAGTGCCGGATCCAGAGCAGTTGGACCTGAAGCGATCAGGCAGTGTCCGACTTGAAGGGTTCGTTGAAATAATTGGGCTATGTCGTGATTCTTTGGGGTTTCTGTGAGCCCCAGAGTGCCCGATTTGATCGACCGATGAAATCGTACATAATGGTCGGGTGAACCTCCGGGCCATCGCCGTCTATCTCCGGGTATCCACGAGCCGCCAAAACCTCCGATTCTCAGGAGCCCGAACTCCAGACTTGGCTTCAGACCAACGCCGGCAGCGCTCTACGGCCACCTCAACCCCTACGGGAAGTACCCGCTTCGACTTGGACGAGGACCTCCACGGAGCCGCATTGAGACCGCTAAGGACACAAGGCGACGCCCCTTAGCGTTGGATTTTGGTGCGCCGTGAAAGGCGCCATTCCCCAGCGGGTGCGAACCCCGCCCGGCAACTGTCGCTCCAGCCGGTAGCAGTCGGAGCGGACGATGGAGGTAACGACATCGGCTGAAGCACTCCGATGACAAAGGGCCGCCCTGGGCGGTTCAGCGACCACGCGGGCCGCAACGATGTGAACGCTGCGCAGGCCTCGTAACGAAGCGATGCGGAAGCCGATCCGCCCGGAATACGGGGAAGGCTGCCAGCGGTCGGGAAGCGAGCGACGCGAGCACCGACCGGTTCCGCCGGGGTAGTAGCGGCGGCACGTGTGGAAGGGGGGGATGGACGCAACACGGGAAGCCCTGCCGGTGGCGTGGCATGCGCCAACCGACAGCCCGCGAGGGTCAGGTTGGGCCGACAGGGTGGCGGAGAGGTCCGCAGTACCAGGGAAGCCGGGTAATGCCGGTGGAGGGAAGGGACCTCAGTTCGAGAGCAGCGCATGACGGAGGAAGGGACATGAGGACTGGCGAGAGCCTAACAGCCTCGGAGAGAGTTCAGCGACTCCAGACGGCGCTACATGCGAAAGCGAAGGAAGCTCTGGGCTTCCGGTTCTACTCTCTGAGCGACAAGGTGTGGCGCGACGACGTGCTCGCAGTCGCCTGGCAGGCCGTGCGCCGCAACGGCGGCGCGGCCGGGGTGGACGGCGAGACGGTCGGAGACATCGAGGCGCTTGGGGTAGACCGGTGGCTGGGAGCACTGGCGCGGGACCTGAAGGAAGGGACCTATCGGCCGCATGCGGTTCGGCAGGTTCTCATCCGAATGCCGAAGAAGCAACGAGGGAAGTTCCGGCCGTTGGGCATTCCGTGTCTCCGGGATCGGGTGGTGCAGACGGCGGCGATGCTGGTGTTATCGCCGATCTTCGAAGCCGACCTGCAACCGGAGCAGTATGCGTACCGGCCGGGCCGAGACGCGCATGATCGCAGGACGGGCCACCGGCGATCTGGTGTTACGCGCGTGCCATCGGCTGCTGAGGACGGGCCACCGGGAGGTGGTGGACGCCGCCGCACGAACCGGGCGCGTCACGAGCGGAAGGGGACCCCGCAAGGGTCTCCGATCTCGCCGCTGTTCAGCAACATCTACATGCGGCGCTTCATTCTGGGCTGGAAGGTGCTGGGCTACGCCCGGCACTTCAAGGCGGAAATCGTCAACTACGCGGATGACTTCGCGGTTCTCTGTCGCGCGCCGGCAGCGGTAATGCTAGCGGCGGTCGAAGCCCTGATGAAACGTCTGAAGTTGGCGATGAACGTTGAGAAGACCCGCTGCTGCCGGGTGCCGGAGGAATCGATGACGTTCCTCGGCTACCGGATTGGTTGCAACTACCGGCCGGACACGGGTACCGCCTACATAGGCACACGTCCGAGCCGGGAAAGCGTCCAGAGCATCTGCCGTCGTGTGAGCGAGTTGACCACGCCGCGTCACGCGCTCCTGCCGCCGGAGGTCGTAGTGGGACGCCTCAACCGGTTGCTGACCGGTTGGGCGAACTACTTCACCCTGGGACAGGTCAGCCCGGCCTACGAGGCGATTGACCGGCACGCAACTCGGCGGCTGCGCCAGTGGCTCTGCCGTAAGCACAAGGTGCGGACCGGGAAACACGTGCGCTTCCCGGTCGAGCGGCTCTGGTCCGATTACGGGCTCACGCATCTTGCGCCGCGTACGGCGAGCTTTCCGTGGGCGAAGGCATGATCTCGTCCGAGAGCCGGATGCGGGAAATCTGCATGTCCGGTTCGATGAGCGTTGCGCCTTGCAAGCGCATGAGATCCAGTCGCCTGAGATGGCGGCCGTGGCAGAGCCTAGCCGGCAGCCACGTACCGAGTCTTGCGTGGTGGTCGGTGACGGACACTGCGAAGCGTAGACAGGGAGGGAGTAGGCCGGAACACCAGTGAACGGAAAGATAGCCCCGAAATCGAACGTGGTTGAAGTAGCCGACCCTGTCGCTCTAGGGGGAAGGCGGAATCGCAGGGCACGCAATGGCAAGTGCCCTGGGGTGCTTCCGGGGTTCGTACCGCCGGCATGCAACCAAGGATTTCATGGGAACAAGGGAGATCCGTCAGGTTCAAGCGGAGCTTGTAGGGTTGGACAAGCCAACAACGCGAGGAAGACCCGAAGGCCTGTCGGAAGTCAGACTGGCTGATAGTGCGTGCCTGGCAGCACGCGTTTCCGGCGGGTTAAAGTCCCGCTCGGCCCGAGGCCACGGGTCGATATCCAACAAGTGGGGGTAATGCCTCACTGGCCGAAGTGTAGACAGGTAGTGCAGATGCCTAAACGGGCACGAAGGCGAAAGCCGGATACGGCCAAGGCAAAGCTGGAGCCAGCTACGGAAACTTTGGAGGGCAGGGCGCCCACCGCGAGGTGGGGTCTGAAGGGCATGAGGAGAACCACCGGGTCGTAATCGACGGGAGCCATCCCGAGGATGAACCGGTCGGCCAAAGATGGGGAATGGTCGAGCCCGCACTATTGGGGCGAAGGCGCATTGGTTCCACCCCATCGCACCAAGGTGTGTGCGGGCGACACGGTGGAGAAGAGACGCGAGTGACCCAGGGAGGCCTGGTATCGTCCGAGCGGAAGGTAAGGTCGAGATGATGTGGCACCCGCAGACGAAAGGGCGGGCAACCGAGAAGACAAACATCGACCTAGAGCCCTGCGCGGTAGGTGCGGATATAAGCGAGAGCGAAATTCCGGCCGACGCGGTGTCAGGAATCGGATCGGGGAATAGTACTCAGGAACGAGACGGCAAACATAAGGTCTCGGATCGTTGCTTCGAGCAGCGGCGCTGGCGGGTCCAAAAGGCCCGTTGGAGGGGGAAGTCCCCGTACTCAGTCGTGAATGTGCGAGCGATGGGAAACGCGGAGATATCGTGAACTTGGATAGTTCCCTTAGCGAAAGACCCAAACGCGGTACGAACGAAGCCGCCACCTGCCGCCACACAGCGAATTCCGAACGAGGAGCAACTGAGGAAAGCGGCTTGCGGGAAAACCGCACGAGCCGTTTGATTGAGCGGACGGTGGAAGGGCCGATCGGCCCGACCACTTTCGACTCTACACTCAGGAACGAGACGGCAAACATAAGGTCTCGGATCGTTGCTTCGAGCAGCGGCGCTGGCGGGTCCAAAAGGCCCGTTGGAGGGGGAAGTCCCCGTACTCAGTCGTGAATGTGCGAGCGATGGGAAACGCGGAGATATCGTGAACTTGGATAGTTCCCTTAGCGAAAGACCCAAACGCGGTACGAACGAAGCCGCCACCTGCCGCCACACAGCGAATTCCGAACGAGGAGCAACTGAGGAAAGCGGCTTGCGGGAAAACCGCACGAGCCGTTTGATTGAGCGGACGGTGGAAGGGCCGATCGGCCCGACCACTTTCGACTCTACACTCCGAGGTCGGGAGAGCCGATCACATGGGGAAGCGGCCAGCAGAAGTGGACTCGTTCTTGGGAAACATGAGCTCCATGCAACGGGAGGATACGGTCCTCTATGCAACGAGAGGAACAACCAGTCATGGAAACGAAACTGGAACGAATAGCGGCGAAAGCTCGGAGTGAGCCAAAGCTCCGGTTCACGTCACTGGCGCATCATGTCACCCGAGAGCGTGTGTGGAAGAACCTGTGTCAAGTGCCCCGCAACACGGCTCCCGGATGTGATGGTCAGAGGGTACCGGAGGCGAAGGAGGAATTCGGAGTCTGGGTGGAGCCAATGCTCCAGTCTGTTCACCAGAAGGGATATCGCGCTCCGCCGATTCGGCGGGTGTATATCCCCAAGCCCGGCAAGCAGGAGAAACGTCCCCTGGGCGTGCCCTGTGTTCAAGATCGGGCCCTTCAGCGCAGCGTGGCCGAGGTATTGGTCGCCATCTACGAGCAGGACTTCTTGCCCTGTTCCTTTGGTGGCCGGCCTGGGCTGGGCGCCCACAATGCACTGGCAACCCTCCATGAGGTGATTTCCGGATGCAAGGTGAGTTGGGTGTTGGAGGCGGACTTGAAGAACTTTTTCGGGAGTTTAGACCATGGATGGCTACTCCGCTTTGTGGAGCATCGAGTCGGAGATCCGCGGATCATCAGTCTGATACGACGATGGTTAAAGGCGGGCGTTTTCGAAGACGGGGAATTGCATTCGAACGAAGAGGGAACCCCGCAAGGTGGGTCGATCAGCGTTCTGCTGAGCAATCTGTACCTGCATTATGTGCTTGACCTGTGGTTTGACCGGATGGTCCGGCCACGCCTGAAGGGTGAAGCGTATCTGGTGCGGTACATCGACGACTTTGTCGTGTGTTTCCAATATCGGGACGATGCGCTTCGTTTCCAGAACGTTCTGCGCAAGCGACTGGGAAAGTTTGGACTGGTTCCGGAGCCGACCAAGACGAAGCTCGTCGAATTCGGCCGCTATGCCCAGCGCGATGTCGTCCGGCGCGGGAGAAAACGTCCAGAGACGATCTATTTTCTGGGCATGACCCTGTACTGTACGCGTAATCGCAAAGGCAATTTTAGAGTGGGACTGCGAACAGAGAAGTCTCGACTTCGACGCAGTCTGGCTCATCTACGCGGCGTGATGAGGCGAATGCGTCACTTGCCGGTCCGGGAGCAAGTGCACAATCTGAACCGAGTCTTGCGCGGGCACTACGCCTACTATGGCATTGCCGGGAACCTCCGGGCTCTGCAGCACGTCGCTCGGGCCGTGGAACGTTACTGGCGCCAAATGCTCAGCAGTCGTAGTCGTGCAGGCTTCGTCCGGTGGGAAGTATTCAACCGGATTCAGCTGCACTTTCCGTTACAGCGTCCCAAGTTGGCTCTCCGCTATCGGGAGTTCCAGTCTCTCGCTGTGCTGTAAATCCAATTCTGAAGAGCGCAGTGCGGGAAATCCGCACGCTGCGTTCTGTGGGAGCCGGAGGCGGGCAACTGCCTCCGGCCACCCGGGCGGATTCGGGCGCCGATTTTGAGAAGCTTCAGACGGATGGTCCCGCACTGGGCATGGGCCATCGCGGTATCTTTGAGCCCGAGGCGTCGCAGGGCATGCATGAGCATGTACGCAGCTGAGGAGAGATAGAGCCGGAGCTGATTGGCGCGCATGGTCGCCGCGCTGGTCCGGTCCGCAAATAGGTCCAACTGCTGTTCCTTGATACGGTTCTCCATGTCGCCCCGCGCGCAGTAGAAGTCCTCATACAAAGCGCGGGCTTGGAAGCGTTCCGGCGGCAGGGAGGTCACGATGAATCGGGGATTGGCGCCCTTGTCCAGGAACTCCGCCTTGCCGACGACGCGTCGCGCGCGGGTCCAGCTGTTTAGAGTCCGGTACTGGAAATCCTTAAACACCCGCGCCGGTTTCCCGGTGGCGTTAAACTCCGCTTCCGCCTGAACCATTTCTTCAGCGATTTCTTGCTTGAGACGACTGTTCTTGGCCAACCCGATCACATAATCGACCGGATGGGATTCACACCAGGCGAGCAGTTCATCCCTGCAAAAGCCCGAGTCGGCCCGGATGATGATCGATACTGTGGGCCACACCTGTCGGATCTGACCGACGATGCGCTCTAACTCATCCACCGCTCCGTCGGCCCCGTCAATGTTGGAACGCCGGAGCCGGGCGCACAGCAGATGTTCTCCCGAGAAGATGTACAACGGCAGGTAGCAGTAGTTGCCGTAGTAGCCGTGAAAGAACCGTCCTTCCTGGTTGCCATGGATCGTATCGTCGGTGGCATCCAGGTCCAGAACGATCTCAGAGGGCTCCGATTCGTGGGCCGCGATAAACGCGTCGACCATCCACCGGTCGATCTTGTCGCCATCCATGGCGATCTTCTTGTACCGCTCCTGGCCATCGACCTGCTCTGCGGTCAGTTCCAACCGGTTCAGCGTGCACTTGCCTGCCAACGCCTTTCCCCGGTCTCCGGCCTGCCGCCGGTTTTTTCCCAGTGGATCGGCCTTCTCCACCGCCACGGCCAGCATCGGATCGGTCCGTAGCTGGTCGTGGTCGTTCAGGTCCTCATAGCCCAAGCACAGTCCATAAATCCGCTGGCCCAACAACTCCTTCACGCTGTGTTCGATCAACCTCGGGTCCCGGTGATCGGTAAAACACTGCTCCAGTCCGGCGATCAAACCCGTCCGCTTCTCGACTTCCCTCAACAGCAGAACACCCGCGTCGGAGGTGATCTTTCCGCCGTCGAATCGCGCCTTCACTTTCCGTTGAAAAAGTCCGTGAAATTCGAACGTGGCTTGCTTACACTCTGTTCTCATAAGGGCCGTCTCCGTTTGGGTTTTTAAACGTTTCTCGTCAAACGCTTTATGCCAAACAGGGCGGCCTTTTCTGGTCCTATCCGTGAAATATAGGGGCTAGCCGGCAGCCACGTACCGAGTCTTGCGTGGTGGTCGGTGACGGACACTGCGAAGCGTAGACAGGGAGGGAGTAGGCCGGAACACCAGTGAACGGAAAGATAGCCCCGAAATCGAACGTGGTTGAAGTAGCCGACCCTGTCGCTCTAGGGGGAAGGCGGACACTCCGAGGTCGGGAGAGCCGATCACATGGGGAAGCGGCCAGCAGAAGTCGACTTCGGATCTTGGGACTCCCGAGCTCAATGCATTCCGGGACACGGGTCTATGCAACGAGTCGGCTACAACGTCCAGATCGCTGAAACGACACTGAGCACGAACCTGATCGCCGAACAGCAGGTCGGAGTGAGCCAAGGTCTCCGGTTCTCGGTCACTGCTCGCATCATGTCACGGCGACAGCGGTCGTGGAAGAACCTGTGGCAAGTGCGACGCAGATCGACGGTCGCGGATGTGATGGCTCTACAAGTATCGAAGACGATTGAGGACTTCGAAGCCGCCGTGGAGCCAATGCTCCTAGTCTGTTCCAGAAGCCCGATATCGGCGCACGGCCAGATTCGGCGGGTGTATATCCCCAAGCCCGGCAAGCAGGAGAAACGTCCCCTGGGCGTGCCCTGTGTTCAGCGATCGGGCCCTTCATCGCGCAGCGTGGCCGAGGTATTGGTCGCGCATCTACGAGCACGTACTTCTTGTCAGTTACTTTGGTGGCCGGCCTGGGCTGGGCGCCCGCAATGCAGAGGCTGCGGTCATGACGCGATTTCCGGATGTACCAAGAACACCTATCGGCGCATGGACGCGACTTCGAAGAACTTTTTCGGAAGTTTAGACGATGGATGGCTACTCCGCTTTGTGGAGCATCGAGTCGGAGATCCGCGGATCATCAGTCTGATACGACGATGGTTAAAGGCGGGCGTTTTCGAAGACGGGGAATTGCATTCGAACGAAGAGGGAACCCCGCAAGGTGGGTCGATCAGCGTTCTGCTGAGCAATCTGTACCTGCATTATGTGCTTGACCTGTGGTTTGACCGGATGGTCCGGCCACGCCTGAAGGGTGAAGCGTATCTGGTGCGGTACATCGACGACTTTGTCGTGTGTTTCCAATATCGGGACGATGCGCTTCGTTTCCAGAACGTTCTGCGCAAGCGACTGGGAAAGTTTGGACTGGTTCCGGAGCCGACCAAGACGAAGCTCGTCGAATTCGGCCGCTATGCCCAGCGCGATGTCGTCCGGCGCGGGAGAAAACGTCCAGAGACGATCTATTTTCTGGGCATGACCCTGTACTGTACGCGTAATCGCAAAGGCAATTTTAGAGTGGGACTGCGAACAGAGAAGTCTCGACTTCGACGCAGTCTGGCTCATCTACGCGGCGTGATGAGGCGAATGCGTCACTTGCCGGTCCGGGAGCAAGTGCACAATCTGAACCGAGTCTTGCGCGGGCACTACGCCTACTATGGCATTGCCGGGAACCTCCGGGCTCTGCAGCACGTCGCTCGGGCCGTGGAACGTTACTGGCGCCAAATGCTCAGCAGTCGTAGTCGTGCAGGCTTCGTCCGGTGGGAAGTATTCAACCGGATTCAGCTGCACTTTCCGTTACAGCGTCCCAAGTTGGCTCTCCGCTATCGGGAGTTCCAGTCTCTCGCTGTGCTGTAAATCCAATTCTGAAGAGCGCAGTGCGGGAAATCCGCACGCTGCGTTCTGTGGGAGCCGGAGGCGGGCAACTGCCTCCGGCCACCCGGTGCGACTGGAAACGAAGCCACGGCGAGGAGTGAGGCACCGGAATCGGCGAAAGCCACCGGCAACAGCTACCCCCTTTGCCTACCGCCACCGCGCCAGTCGTCGACTCTACCCCCCTGCCGGACTCGACCCCTTCCTACATCGAGGTGGAGCAGCCCCACAATAGCTTCAACGAGTTCGCCTGCGGCGCACTTGGAAAACCGCATCAGATTTTCTGGTTCCCCTCAGTTTCCAGCTGGAAGCTCAAGCCGCCGGGGGGGGAGCAACGCTGTTAATCCAGGAGCGTCGTCTGTTTCTTGGCCGCTGGCTGCGCATAGGTCAGTCCGAAGACGTTATCCGTCAGCCATCGCCGGAATTCCTCGTTGTCTGTGAACTGCTTGAAGAGCTGCATGTCGTCGTTGAGCACGGCGGTCATCACGCGCCTCAGAGCTTCGTCATGTTCGATCCGGGCGTTCTGCCTGTCGGAGTTTTCCCTGGCGTTGCGGTAGGCAGTGTCCTCAGCAACCTTGGCCGGAATCTCCTCCGTAATGAGGCGGCGGACGCGGTCCTCGTCTTCCCAGGAGATATCCCTGAACTGGTCGTTGAAGGCCTTGAGGATGCTCGAGAGACGGTCGAGTTCAGGTTCCGATCGCGGCGAACACGCATCCGGATCACGACACGATCGCGGCGTTTCGGAAGCGGTTTCTGAAGCAGTTGAAGCCGTTGTTCGTGCAGATTCTTCTGCTGGCGCGGACGATGGGATTTTTGAAGCTGGGGAAGATCAGTCTGGATGGGAGCAAGGTCGAGGCGAATGCATCGAAACATAGCGCGTTGAGCTGGGGGCACGCGACGGAGTTGGAAGAAGAGTTGAAGGCCGAAGTCGCGCGCCTGATGGAGTTGGCGGCGGCGGCCGACGCGGAAGTGCCGGAGGGAATCGACATCCCGGCCGAACTGAAGCGGCGCGAGGACCGGCTGAAAGCGATCGCCGAGGCGAAAGCGAAGATCGAGGCGCGCGCTGCGGAACGCCATGCGGCCGAGCAGGCCGAGTAGGAGGCCAAGATGGCCCAACGCAAGGCCCGGGCCAAAGCGACCGGGAAACGGCCGGGAGGCAAGCCGCCGCAACCGCCCCAATCGGGCGTGCGCCCGAACGACCAGATCAATCTGACCGACGAGGAATCGCGCATCATGCCGGCGGGCGGGAAGAGTTTCCAGCAAGCCTATAACGTGCAGGCGGGGGTCGACACCGAGACCCTGCTCATCGTCACCGAATCCGTCACAACGCACGCCAACGACAAACAGGAATCGAACCGGCGCTCGGGACTCTCGATGCACTGCCTCAACCGCTGGGAAAGGTCGAGGCGATACTGGTCGACAATGGCTACTACAGCGAAGGGAACGTGAAGGCGTGCGAAACGGCCGGCGTGATGCCCTACATCGCCATGGGCCGTGAGCGCCATCATCCACCGGTGGAACAGCCTTGGACCGAACCGCCACCGCTGTCGCCCGACGCGAACCCGGTCGACGCCATGGCCCATCGGCTATCGACGATCGAGGGCCGGGCCGTTTACGCTCAGCGCAAATCCACGGTCGAGCCGGTGTTTGGAATCGTCAAATCCGTGCTGGGATTCCGGCAGTTTCACCTCAGGGGACTCGACCCGGTATCCGGTGAATGGACGCTGGTCAGCATCGCCTGGAACCTGAAACGCCTGTTCAATCTCTCCGGGCAGGTCTCCTGCCCGACTGATCCCCGCTCCAGCCGCCCGTCCGGACGCCAAAAACGCGACTCCGGGCTCCTGCGTGGATCTCCGGCGTCCGAATCCGGCTCTCTCTTGCGACGTCTCAGGTCGATGGTCTCGTCAATGTTCAATCACACGCTCGGAGACGCGCCGTTGCTACGGTCAAGTCCGACAGGCTGCTAGGGTAAAGTGTTTACCCAAGCAGGAGGGGTAAGGGGTAACAGCGGGTTACGAAGCGGGGTCCGACACATGGCGTATCCGTCGGTCGACGCACTACCACTGGGCTGGATCCTGCCTGTAGAAACCTCGAAGTTGGTCGTAGAGTTCCTGGTGACGTCGACGTAATTCGCGGGGACGTTCGAAGAAGCATTCGGTCGCTACCGCAAAGAACTCCGAAGGGCTCTCGGCTCCGTAAGGGTCGAGTACACTCGGGCGGCCCAGGTCGGCGGCGTTCTGAAGTTCTCCGTATTCGTGCTCGAATACCCGCACCCATTCTCGCCACTTGTCGCGTCCTTCCAGAGGCGGGGTGCCGTCCCCCGCGCCGGATTCGTCGTCGAGTTGGTGAGCGAACTCGTGGAATACGACGTTTTCTCCTTCCGCAGGGTCATCCGCACCCCGCCGGACGTCCTTCCAAGAGAGAACCATGGAGCCCCGGTACCAGGATTCGCCTTCGCGCACTTCTGTGCCTTCTTCGACCAGGTAGTCTCCGTGGTGGCGTTCGCTTGGCGCTTGGTAGGCGTGCGGGTAAACGAGAATGCTTTCCAGTTGCGGGTAATAGTCGGTATTCCGGTGTAGCAGAAGGACCGAGGCATAGGCGGCGATCGTGACTCGTATGCGATCGTCGAGCTCCAGACCTCCGCAGCCTTCAAAGCGCTTTTCTTCGAGGAAGATCTGGATGTGCCCTCCCAGCTCGTCGCGATCCTCTTCGGGAAGCCGCGAGTAGATCGGGAGCGCTTCAAGCACCGAACTCCAGGCCAAGGGAAACGGACTCGCCCGGATCCTCGCGCGCCGCTTATTTCGAAACCAGCCGAACATATCAATATATCTCCGGATAAATGTCGAAGAATGCTTCGAGACTTTGAGCGAGTTGCTTCTGGATACTGCTCGGGTCTCCGTTAAGCAAGTGCATGCTGACACGGGCAGTCTTCCCGTTTTTTAACTTAACAACCGCATCCTCGACAGCATCCAGATCCTCAGTTGGCAACAGCCGCAAACCATAGATCAAAGCCAAATCAGCCATACCTTCTCCTCAATTTCTGCCGACGGTCGCAACGCAATCGACACCCCACCGTCTGGGCTCAAAAAGGTTGTTTAGACTCGACGGACTTGGGCCTCAGTTCATGCGACCGTCAACATGTCGCCCATTGATGAAGTGGGTGCAGTGGACCGCAGCCATTGGATGCTCAATATGGCGGCCAAAGTGGTCTGGTTTGTCGCATAGCGGATGTTCCGGTTGATCGACCATATCGTGCGACCTCATTTGCTGGCAGTGAGGACGCCGTAAAACAGCTAGGAGCGCGTCGATCTATTAGACACTGGCAAGCGGCGCGTTCCAAGGATCTCACGTTTCCAACTTCATATCCCACGGGATTGCGGTCTGAATTGGGGGTAACATAAAGCGCCTATGATCGCAGTCTTTCTTGCTCTCTTTGCCGGGCTCACAGTCCACCTGCCCCAGTCGGTCGCGGACCTGACGCTCGTCGTTGTCGACGATTCAGGGAAGGTTGTCTATAAACTTCCGGCGCCCGAACCCGGCGAATACAGCTTCGACCTTGCCGACGGCGCCTACACGATCCGCGCGATGGTTCGAGACACCGTCCTCGCGTCGGTTCCCGAGATCAAGGTTCCCGAGATCCTGTCGATCGAGGTGACCTTCCCGCAGGGCGCCGGAGCGGCCGAGGCTGCGAACCGGCCCGCTCCCACAGGTGCGCGTCGCAATCAGAACATCCAGGTCAACCTGGTCGACAACCAGGAGCTGACAGAGTCTCTCGGCCGGCAGGGAGCGCAGGTTTCCCCGATCACGGAGTTCAGTGCGGCCCAGGGCAACTACGCCATCGAGCTGGGCGGCATCGGTCGCCAACCGCAGATACTGCGCGCCGCGAGGGCGAGCGGAATGCGCGGAGAATTCTACGGGACGCACAACAACAACATCCTGAACGCGCGGACGTTCTTCCAGGTGGGGGACGTCAAGCCGTCCCGGCGAAATCAATACGGTTTCCGCATCGGAGGGCCCCTGGGCTCGGACCGTCTCTCGTTCCTGCTGACGTTGGAGGAGACACGCGAGTCCGGCTTTGTGAACGGGAACGTTCTTGTGCCCATGCCGGGCGACCGCACGGCCCTGGCCGAAGACCCGGCGATCCGCGCGCTCATACAGAGTTGGCTCGACGCCTATCCGGTGGAGGCGCCGAACCGGCCCGAGATCGACCCGAACCTCCTGAACACCAATGCCCTTCAGGTCGTCCACAACACCGGGGGCTCGTTCCGGATGGACTGGGAAGCGGACCCGGGACGCCGCTTCTCGGCGCGGTACTCGCTGAACGACAACTTCATCGATTCCTTTGAGTTTGTTGTCGGCCAGAACCCGAATCAACGATTGAAGCCACAGACGGCGAGTTTGGCGTGGGAGGAGGCGCTTTCCCCCCAGACCACACTGCGGGTCGGCGTGAATTACGTCCGCGCCAACGTCGATGTCCTCGTGCCCCCGGGCTCGGTGGGTCAGTGGGTTCACTTCGGCCGGGACTTCGAGCATCTTGGCCCCTCATGGGATTTCCCAATTCACCGGGCCGACAACAGCTTCCAGTACCTTGTCGCCGGGGCCACTAGTCTTGGCCGCCACCAGTTCGACTGGGGCGCCGAGGTCATCCGGACGCAGGCCAACGAGTTCCAGGCCGACGGATCGCGCGGGATGATGCAGTTCGGCAACAACTACGGCCGTTCTGCGATCGACAACTTCCGACACGGGGCGCCGTCGCGCTATTCGATCGTGATCGGCGAGCTCTACCGGGGGTTCCGGCGGTGGGATGTCCACGGGTACGTGAACGACCGGTTCGCGCTGACGCCGAACCTGACCGTGTCGCTCGGGCTGCGTTACGAGTTCGCGGGCAAGCCGACGGAAGTCAACAACCTGACCGAGTTCCCCTACGATTCGGACGCGAACAACTTCGCCCCGCGAATCGGCCTGGCCTGGTCGCGCGCGCGGACGGTCGTCCGCGCAGGCTACGGCATTGCTTACGGCAGGATATTTCCGGCCACGTACCGCGTCGGACGCCTCAACCCTCCGGCGGTCGTCCGGATCGACGCCAACTTCCCCGATCCGTCCACCGCCGACGGCACCGGACCCAACCTGCTGGAGCCTCTGCGGGGTCTCGACGTGAGCGGGGCGAACGCGCGGTCCGCGCTCAATCTGCTCTACCCCGACCTGGTCACGCCCTACATGCAGCAGTACGCGCTGGAGATCGAACAGGAGCTGGCGGGCGATTTCAAAGTCACGGCGGCGTACGCCGGCAGCCGCATGTGGAAGCTGATCCGAAACACGCGCTCGAACCGCGCACGGCGCGTCGACGGCGTACCCACGAAAACCAGCACGATCAACCTCCGGCGCCCAGACTCCCGATTCCTCTCGGTCGGGCAGATGCGGAACGGCGCGCGCGCCTATTTCGATGCGGCGCAGCTGCGCTTCGAGAAGGTCATGGGGCAGGGCTTCTTCCGCGGGACGTACACTTTCAGCAAGGCCCTCGATACCGGCGCCGATTTCTCCTCGACGGCTGTCGGGAAGGACGAACAGCGAGCCCAGATCGAGGCTCTGGCCGACATCGATCTGAAGCAGCACAGCCGCTTCGACGCTCCCCACGCGTTCACACTGGCATACGCCCATCGCCTGCCGCGCTGGCTCGGCGGCCTGACGCTGTCCGGCTCGACGATCCTCAAGGACGGCACGCCGTTTAACGTCGAAACCGGGACCGACGCACCGCCGTTCGGCAACGCGGACGGCGAGCGGAGCGACCGCCCGTCGATCCTCGATATCAGCATCCTGGGAGCGAGCGTCGACGATCCCGACACGGCGCTCAGCATCCTGCGCCGGGACGCCTTCGACGCGGAAGCCGGGTTCCGAGAAGGCCACGGCAACTTGGCCCGGGGGGCGTTCCGGAAGGACGGGACAACGAACTTCAACGTCGGTGTGTCGCGCGCCTTCGCGCTTTCCTCCGATCAGACCCGGACGCTGCTCATCCGAACCGAGTTGATCAACGCGTTCAACCACCCGCAGTTCGACAGCCCGAACTCGAACCTCACCTCCCCGTCGTTCGGACAGATCACCAACACACTGAACGACGGCCGGATCATCCAGGTCCACGTTCGCTTCAGTTTTTAGGAACGCCGCTTCGTCCGCCGGAGCGAGCATCACCGTGACAGGTTCAGCGGAACCGCAGGCCAGGCCTCGTCGGGAACACTCACTTTTACCGATGCGTCCGGTCAACCGCTGGCTCTACCCATCACCCGAGCCCAACCCTGAGAGGCTAGGGCGTGTGTGGAACAACGGCCAGCGGATAGCCGTGGCCGGCCGGCAAGGCAGGGGTGCCCACTGGAGAAGCCGCAGTCAAGGCGGCGTGTTGTCGTTCTGGAGCCGGACAATAGTTACCTGAACCGCCCCGGGTTTTCCGGCGTACTGGTCGTAGAGAATGACGTTGTCCCATTCGATCGGGCTGACGTGCTGGAGCAGGGTTGCGTCAATGCCTTCCTTGGTGACAGCCCTCGTTCACACCGTCCGCGTGAGTTGCTTGGCTAGCCAATTGGCTTCGAGACGGAAAGAGCATGGCCAGGTGTCTACCTTTTCTTGGACGCCGCCTTGAAAACCGTCGCTTACCTCCGCGTCTCCACTCGTTCGCAGGACCTCGCCAACCAGAAGCTGGCGATCCTCGAGTTCAGCCAGAAACGCCGATTCCCGATCGACCAATTCATCGAGTCCCGGATCTCGTCGCGCAAGAGTCCGCTCGAGCGCCGCATTGACGAGATGTTGGGGACGCTTCAGCCCGGCGACCGTCTGCTGGTCAGCGAGTTGTCGCGGCTCGGCCGCAGCCTCTCTCAGGTGATCCAGCTCGTGGAGACCCTGGTCCGGCGCAAGATCCGCTTCATCGCCATCAAGGAGGCGATCGAGTTCGACGGCAAGCAGGACCTGCGGACTAAGGTGATGATCGCGCTGTTCGGATTGTTTGCCGAGGTCGAGCGGGACCTGATCTCAGAACGGACCAAGGAAGGACTCGCCTCTGCCAAAGCCAAGGGGAAACGGCTCGGCCGACCCAAGGGGGCCTTGGGAACATCCAGGCTCGACGGCAAGGAGCAAGACATCCGGGCGCTGTTGGGCAAGGATGTCTCCAAGGCCTCGATCGCCAAGATCCTGAACGTCTCCCGCTCCGCCCTCTACCACTTTATCGAGACCCGCAAGATCGCTCCGGGCTGACCCCAAGGCTCGGACCGCACTTATGTTGTATTTCAACGTGCACCGTGAGAAGGCGCCAATCCTCAGCGGGTGCGAATCCCGCCCGGCAACTGTCGCTCCAGTCGGTAGCAATCGGAGCGGATGGTGGAGGTAACAACATCGTCTGAAGCACTCCGATGACAAAGGGCCGCCTCGGGCGGCTCAGCGACCACACAGGCCACAACGCGAGTAAACGCCGAGCAGGCCTCGTATGTGGACGCCCCCCTGGTTGGCAAGCCTGACTTCGAACCGAGGATCGGTGGCATTCAGGTCAGGTACGGTCGTATGTGCGGCCTCTTGATGCGGCACTTGCTGGCCGCGGGCCCGTATGGTGTTCGTGAGATCGGATCCAAATCGAAACGACGGGCTCGATGGCCCTTCGAGGCCTACTGGTTTTTCCGATCCCGTCTTGTCGACCGTTTGCCCCTACCTTGTCCGACGTCCTGCTTGCACTCTCCAGTTGGAACCTCCGTGGCCCGTGTCCATCCGCCCAGGCTGCCAGCCGAACGAGTTCCTCTCTCTTCTCCGCGTTTCTGATCTCGCCGACCCTTCTTCGCTCCACTGATCTGACTCGCAACCCTACGCTGTAGCCGCAACGGCCTTTGTCATTCCCCGTGCCCTGTAGCTCTCCACCTTCACCGTCATGGCCCAGATGATGCGTGCCATCCTGTTGGCCAGAGCCACCGCAACCACCTTCCTCGGCTTTTCGTCCAGCATCCGGCCAAGCCAGGGATCGGGGACCTCCCTCCGCCGGATGGCACTCGAGATGACCGCCGTCGCCCCCAGGCACAGGAGCCTCCGGATGTCGCGCTGTCCCATCTTTGTGATCCCCCCCAGCCGTTGGCGACCACCCGTCGAGGATTCACGCGGCGTGATCCCGACCCATGCCGCAAAGTCACGTCCATTACGGAAGCTCTCCATTGGTGGCGCGAACGCGTGCACCGCCATTGCCGTGAGCTCTCCCACCCCTGGGATCGTCATCAGGCGCCCGAGCGCCTCATCTTCCCTCACGATGTGCCGGATCTCCCGGTCCAGCTCATCGATCTCCGCATCCAGATCGTGGGTCCGCTCGATGAGGCGGCGTATAGCGGGAGGCACCAGCGCCGGGAAACACTCTTCACGCTCCGCGAACACCTCCTCCAGCCTCCCGACGTTGTGGGTCCCAAGCGGAGCGACGAGTCCGAACTCCGCGAGATGACCCCGCAGCGCGTTGATCGTCTGTGTCCGCTGGTGCACCAGCATTGCCCGGGCCCGGAACACCACCGATCGTGCCTGCTCCTCCTCGGTCTTCACGGCCACGAACCGCATCGTCGGCCGCTGGGCCGCCTCGACGATCGCTCCCGCGTCGTTGGGGTCATCGCAAGGTTTGTACCTGAAATTACTCTAAGGGAGGATCTGGCGAATAATTGGACTGCGGAGCCTCGTTGATCAATCCGATCAGGATGCTGCGGCCCTCGTCGGTATGGAATGCCGCCCGGGCGGCGAGATCAATCGCCGTTCCCCTGTCGTCGGGCACGAAGGGCCGCAGCCCAAGGTGCCGGATGGCCAACTGCCTGTGGGACGAACGCGTCGCGTTCCGGGTGCCGTAACCAGCCAGGGCCGAGGTGACGAAGAAGCGCGATATGAATCGCCAATCCAAGCCGGTTTTCAGCGCTTCTCCGCGTGCAGATCAGATCCAGATCGTCATCGGCCAGAACGTAATTCCGTTCCAGCGAGGCGGTGTCGGAGAGAACCCCGAACAAGGTTTCGCGAACGGAGGCCGACACTAGATGTCGTGAAGCCATGGCATGTCCCAAAAATGCTGGGGTCTATTTTGAGACTGCCCATAATATAGAAACGAATAAAGAGACACTTCGAAAGCCCGGAATGGAGGTGAAATGGCCCATCCTGAAACCGTCCCTGAAACGAACCAGACTGTGTGAAAAGTCCAAGTCGTGGATCGCTGATCCGGCAACACCGAAGGGCAAGCACGATGACGGACCCGTGGCGACGCAGATCACTCGGGGCTGCCAGCCTTTTCGGTGGCGTGAGGTGTTGCTGTGACTGGGAAACGCGGGATGGAGGCGGATTGTTGCGCCAAAAACAGGCGGATTACCCGGTCAAACCGCTGCGACGGCAATCAAGGCGGGAATTCCTACGAGGTTGATTGCGCGGCGCATGTTGTAGGCCAAGGCGGTGAGGCTGAACTCCCCGCGGACATTGCCGAGTCGGCGCGTCAGGAACGCGCCTTGGCCCATCCACTGCTTGATCGAACCGAAGGGATGCTCGACCGACTCCCGGCGACGATCCATCACCTCGGGCCGGGCGGCGAGACGGTTCGCCATGCGCTCCATCGTTGCTTCGTTCTCGAAGCGCGTGATGCGCCGATAGGTGTTCTTGGTACATCGTTCGCGTAGACCGCAGCCTCTGCATGCGGCGCGGTTGGCGTAACTGACAAGATACGTGCCTGTGCGCGACTTACCGACGCTTCCGCGATACAACGGCACCAGGCGCTCACCAGCGGGGCACCGGTAGGTGTCCGTGGAGTCGTCGTATTGGAAATCGGACTTCGGAAAGTGGCCACTGCGTCTGGCCGTGCTCCGGTCGGGCTTCGGAACGTAGGGCGTGATCCCGGCGGCTTCGCAGTCCTCAATGTCTTCGATCTTGTAGTAGCCTCGGTCCGCGACCGCGTCGATCTCGTCGACAGCCAAGTTCTCCCGAGCCGCTGTGGCCGTCTCCGCGAGCAGACCGAGGTCCGAGACCTTGCTATGGACCTGCTGTTCGGCGATCAGGTTGTGCTCAGTGTCGACAGCGATCTGGACGTTGTAGCCGACTCCGACCCGTGTCCCGGAATGCATTGACCGGGAGTCCGGATCCGTAAGCGACAGCTGGGCTTCTCCGGTATCGTCCAGCGTCTGCCGATGCCCCTCCAAGGTCTCCTTTCTCTTACGGATCGATGCGATCTTCTCCTGAAGATCCGCCACGGCAGCCGCTCTGCCGCCGGCATCATCCGCGTCGGCCTCGTTCACCTGGTCGAGGTAGCGGTCGAGTCGGTCGTCGATACGCTGCAGGTCCGTCTTCAGCTTGGCCCGCGTGAAGTTGCGGTCCCGGTGGTTCACCGCCTTGATGCGCGTGCCGTCCACGGCGATCAACTCCCGCCCGTACAGGTCGAGTTCCCGGCACAACCGCACGAACCGCCGAAACACCGCCCGGAACGCATGCCGATTGTCGCGCCGGAAGTCGGCGATCGTCTTGAAGTCGGGCTTCAGCTGGCGTAGCAGCCAGATCGCCTCGAGGTTGCGATGCGTCTCTGTCTCCAGCCTGCGGCTCGACCGAATACGATTCAGATACCCGTAGATATACAGCTTCAGCAGATCCGCGGGATCGTAGCCTGGACGGCCCTTGTCGTTGGGCCGAACGCGCTGGAATCCAGCCGCCTCAAGGTCGAGACCGTCGACGAATGCATCAATGAAACGGACCGGGTTGTCCGGTCCCACGTAGTCGTCCACAGTATCGGGCAGAAGCAGAAGCTGGGAACGGTCTTCACCGGTGATATGTGCCATGACACATTTTACCAACCGCCATGGGGAACCTGATGCCAGTTCACCGACTCCCGCCCGGCTGTCGCCGACTTTTCACACAGTCTGGAACGTTAAAGAGACGGACGGCCCGGCCCGCAACGGTGACATCCTCGGTTATGCCCGGGTCTCGACTGCGGCACAGGATGCCGCCAGCCAGCAGGATCGGCTGCGGGAGGCCGGCGCCATTCGCGTGTTCGTCGACGTGATTCTGGATGTTTACGAGGAGCCGGACGACGAGATACCCACCGACAGTGGAACGTACGACGAAACGTACTGGCGTGAAAGGTCCAAAGAGGCACTGGAAGCTGCCCAGTATCTTTTTGAGCTCACGAGTTCCGTCTACACCGATCCTGAACTGCGATACAACAAGATCGCAATCGTTATCCGATCTCGAATGCACGCGGGATATAACCAGTTATCTATACGAAAAGGTGCTGGAAAGAATGTGCTCTTGAGATTCAGATACGGCGCGAAGCGTGATGAGATGCAGGAGTTGCTTGAATCTAACGGCATTAGCTTCCAAGAACGTCGATCCGCTTTCAGATTCCAAATGACAACGGAGATGGTCAAGAGCAAGCGCGAGATGCTTGAACAGATCGCTCGGCTGAACAAGGAATGGTGGACCCACTGACAAGAAGATGCGGCAGCCAGTCTCCTTTTGTTACACCATTCTGGGCGGGTCGGTGAAAGCGATCCGCGTCGGAATACGCATCCCAGTTGCGGCGGCGCGAGCCGAATGCCGGTTTCCTCGCCCTGGAGCGTGGCCGCGCCCATAAGCGAGCGGAAAAGCAGAGCGCAGACTCGATCGTCGATGCGGAAGTTGTGTTTGCGTGCTACTCGAGGATGGCGGGGGGGCAGAGTCGTAAAGATGGCCCCTTCGAATTGCAGTCCGATAACCGAGACTCCCTGATCGCAAGACATGGTCGCGGATCCTTCGCTGAAGCCGTCTGGTATGGGAATGGCCTCGTCTCGGTCACGCGCTTCACTGCAAGTCCAATCCCCATTCCCGTTGGCGTCCCAGTACGCGAAATCGTCCTTCGTTTGTCCCTCCGCCGCCACCAATGCCCCGGCCGCCAGAGTCACACCCAGCACACGGGTCATTTTCCGAAGCTATGCCGCTGGCCAGGCTCGGTCAAGTAGGCGAGTATCTGTCATTGGGTTCTCCTTCGCTGCTGTGTTGCCTGACCCATATCAATAGAGAAACAGAAGGGATTATTGGCTCCGCGCTGGATCGTTTTTGGCCCAGATCTCCCGATCCACCAGTTCACCGCCCGAGATCGCACACAAGGCACCACAATGATGTACGATAGAGTGTTCAACAAAAGAAAAGGACACGATCATGGCTCAGGCGAACGTGACCAAGAGCGAGCGAGTAAATCTAAGGCTCAACGCGACGGCGAAGCTGCGGATCGAACGGGCGGCTTCGTTTGAAGGGAAAACCGTCAGCGGCTTTATTGTGTCGAGCGCCCTGGAAAACGCAGAGAAGGCCATCCAGAAGCACGAAACGATGGCTCTCGACCAGCGTGATGCCAAGCGCTTCTTCGATGTCATCATCAATCCGCCAGCCTTGAACAATAGACTCCGCACGGCTATGGATGAGCATGGGAAACGCGTTGCCTCGCGATGAGAGACCTGGACGCGCTCATTATAGAGCCGCTCGGGAAGCGACATGACCGAGCGGCTTTTTCTTGTGGGCTTCCAGAATTAGACCGCTACCTTGCTCGGCAGGCTGGGCAGGATGTTCGTCGTCGTATTGCCAGGGTGTTTGTCTGCACTACCGATGGTTCCAATACCATCCTCGGCTTCTACACGTTGAGCGCCCTCGCGATAGACCTGAGTTCTCTACCCGAAGAGCTGTCTCGAAAGCTACCCCGACATCCGGTGCCCTGTGCCCTTATCGGTCGACTTGCTGTCGACCAGTCAGTACGGGGGCACGGTTTGGGGCGTATGCTTCTCGTCGATGCGATCAAGCGAACCATGGGCGCTAGTGACGTTATGGCAATCCATGCCGTGATCGTAGATGCCAAGAATAATGCAGCGAAACAGTTCTACGAGGTGTATGGTTTCGCCCCGATGCAGGACGATCCCATGCGGCTCTTTTTACCGCTCGGCTCGATCCCTCTTTAAGATCACTCAATTTCTGACCTAGGAGCCTGCGCCGTAGGAGGATTTTCGACTCGGCGACTTACGCGAGATGGCGATCAATCGGCATCGGTGACCGGGGAATGGGCGTTTTGGACGACGCCGCGCCGCTGGGTGCGCCACAGGTGCTTGAATCGGCCCTCGTTCAGCCTGATTTGCGGGCGGTATGCCTGTCATCAGGCTTGATTTCGATAACGTAAAAAGGATCCACCAAACGGGGTTCTGATCGAGGAAACGGGACCCACCCCTGATAGCCTCCCCCGGCGAGTGCCTGGATGAACCGGCACGGCGGAGGGAGGATAAGGAGTTGTTAGGGATGGATCAGTACGAATGGGTCAGGACCGCACATCGGGTTTACAAGAAAAGCATTCGACAGATCGCCCGGGAGACCGGGCACACGAGACGGACGGCCCGGAAAGTATTGGCCGGGCAGGATCCGAAGTGTCGGCGGGAGAAGGAGCCGGCCTGTCCGGTGATGGATCCGGTGGCCGGGATCGTGGAGGGCTGGCTGCGGGCCGATCGGGAGCAGCCGGCCAAGCAGCGGCACACGGCGCACCGCGTATGGCGGCGCCTGGTCGATGAGCATGGGTTCACCGGAGCCGAGCCGACGGTGCGCCGGTGGGTCCGGGAACGGAAGATGCGTTTGGGCTGGCACCGGCCGGGGGCGGTGGTGCCGTTGGATCCGGAACAGGCATTGGAAGCCGAAGTGGACTGGGGCACGGCCTGGGTCCGGATGAAGAGTGAAGACGTTCAGGTCAAACTGTTCTGCATGCGGAGCCGGTACTCGGGCAAGTCGTTCGTGCGGGCGTATCCGCGGGAATGGCAGGAGATGTTCCTGGACGGTCACATCCGGGCGTTCGACTGGTACGGCGGCGTATTCCCGACCGTGGTCTTCGATAACCTGAAGACAGCTGTGAGGCGGATTCTGAGGGGGAAGGCCCGGATCGAGCAGGACCGGTTCACGGCGTTACGAGCCCACTACACCTTTGAATCGCGGTTCTGTAATCCGGCGCGGGGCCATGAGAAAGGGGGTGTGGAGGGCGAAGCCGGTTACTTCCGGCGCAATCACCTGGTGCCGGTGCCCAAGGCTCGGGACCTGGCGGATCTGAACGCGCAGCTGTTGGCCGGTTGCCGAGCCGACGAGGGGCGCAAGATCGGCGGCCGGGTGCAGACGGTGGGTGAAGGGATGCAGATCGAACACCCCCATCTGCTCGCGTTATCGAGGGAAGGTTTCTCTCTAGGAGCCTGTCGGGAATTGGCTCCCTCGAAGCAAGAATCAACAACTTACGAGCCATCCCTGGCCTGTAAGTTGTTGATTCTTGGTTGCAGACTTCTTATTCCCGACAGGCTCCTAGCCGAGGACAGCTTTCCACGAGTCGACGGTAAAGGCTGTGTAGGGGTGCGGAACAACTTCTACTCGGTGCCGGTCAAGGCCGGAACCGCGGTGCGGGCCAGCGTATTGCCGGCTTACGTGAAGGTCTGGCACGATGGCCGATGCGTGGCGCGGCATGAGCGCGGTTATGGAAACGGCCAGCAGTTCTTCAATCTGGAACACTATCTGGAGGTGTTGGAGCGGAAGCCGGTCGCGCTGGCCGGGAGCAAGCCTCTGGAGCAATGGCGGCAACAGGGTCGATGGCCGACCAGCTATGACCAGTTCTGGCAGAGGTTGATCGCGCGTCACGGGAAACAGAGTGGGACCCGCGAGATGGTGGAGTTGCTCCTAATGGGTCGGGAGCACGGCTATCGCGAGTTGGATGCCGCATTCCAACAAGCCCTCGACTTGGGATGCTCCGATGCCGCCGCGGCGCGCTATCTGATGACCGAGGCCCGACTCGGCCAGCCGGCGGCGCCGCGGCTGGAAGTGGCCGCACTACGCGCCTACGAACGGCCCCTGCCCGAGGTAAATGCCTACGATGCACTGCTCACCACGGAGAGGGTCTGATGTCGGCCGCAGCCCACGCCGTGGAACAGGCAACGATTCAGCAGTACTGTAAAGCGCTCCGCACACCCACGATCGGAGCGCAGTTTGTGGCCCTGGCCGAGCAGGCTCAGCGGGAAGACCACACCTACACGCGGTATCTGGAAGCCTTGCTGGCCATGGAAGTTGAAGAGCGAGAACACGGTGGCTCGCCGGATTCAAGGCGCGCGTCTGCCTCGCATGAAGACGCTCGAAGACTTTGACTTCTCGCAGTCGAAGGTTCCAGCGACCCGCATCCGTGGACTCGCTGACGGCGGATATTTGGAACGCGCCGAACCCGTCGTCCTGATTGGGGAATGTGGAACCGGCAAGACGCACCGGCCACAGGACTATGCGTGGCCGCGTGCCGGCAGAAGAAGCGTGTTCGCTTTGCGACGGCCGCCGGCTTGATCAACGAGCTCGTCGAAGCCCAGCACAACAACCAGCTCCGCCGGGTCCTGGCCCGATGGTTCCGATACGAATTGATTGCCATCGACGAAGTCGGCTACGTCCCGATGGCGGACCTGGGCGCGGAACTCCTCTTTCAAGTCATCTCGGAACGTGCGGAGCGGGCCACGGTGATCCTGACAACGAATCTACCCTTCTCGGAATGGACCCAGGTGTTTCCCAATGTGCGGCTCTGCAAGGCGCTGCTGGACCGGATCACCGATCGCGCACACATCATCGAGACCGGGGCAGAATCCTACCGCTTCCGTCGCACATTGGAGAACCGACAGAAACCGCGGCGTCCGGCCGGAACGGAGAAACCGGCGAAAAAATCCAGATCCTGAGGATCGGGCGGATCCCTGATCGTCGATTCCCGGGGATCCTGGAGCAAAGAATTCCTGTTGAAAACCTCCACGGAGGCAAAAGAAAGAAAAAAACCAAAAAGAAAGAAATTCGGAGCCCTGATGGAAATGACGCCTGAGAGGAAATCCGCACAAGACGCCGATTCCCTCTCAGGCTTGGAAAAGCTTCGCAAACAACGCTCAGCTTTCCCACATTCCCACAGGCCCGGCGGTCATCCACAGGACCTTACTAACCCAAGGGGTGGGCCAAATCAGATGATCAAAAGTGGGCCAGACCGGGTGGACAAACCCAGCAACTCTGGCCGCCCGCATCACCGGCATTCTTGAAGATGAAGGGCTTTCGCCAGACCCCGCGAAGCGGGTTCCCGGTCTGGCTTGAGAGTTGCGTCGGCCAACCAGGTCCCCGCCACCGACGCCAGCCGGGGCAGGAAGTCATTGTAGGTCTCCCCGTTTTCCCGCCTCACGATCGACCGCATCGCCGCGTTCGCTTCCAGCGTCGACGCATCCACGCCGATCGTCTTGCCGTCGATCAGGCCGGCCCCGGCCAGCCATCGCAGCATCCAGGAGAACACCTCCCCATGGGTTTCCAGATCGATCCGCCGACGGGTCCGCGACACCGTCGAATAGTCCGGCACCGATCCGGTCAGTCCTGTTCCCAGAAATTCCCGCAGGCTCAGCGAATCGGCGCAGCGCCAAGCGATTCCACGTTCCGAATCGAGGCCTTCGAAGTAGCCGACCAGCTGCATCCGGAATACCAGCCCCAGCCGACCACACGGAAATAGGTGAAGTCGGTCTGCCAGAGTTCGTTCACACCGCGGGTGGGATGCTGGAAGTGGTCGCAGCCTTTCCAACACGATCCGGACCTTCTTCTCAGACGAGTAGGGGTTACGATAGCAAGGGGTACCGCCCAGATTGCTGCAAAAATGTGTGTCCAGTGAAGGCTGGCATGTTCAGTGGGAGGCAGTCCCACCGGGGTAGAAGTCAGAGCCCCGGAGCTTGAGTTGTATCTGTGGAGGAGACGAAGAGTTATAACCGAATCTGGTTATGAGGAGGGAATCGACACCTCGGACATGCTGCTCTCCCTCGCCGGGTTATGGGCTTCGCATAAAGGCCACTACGCTGGCGCGGGAAGAGCCGGCGTCGAGAAGGTAATCGCGGTAATGGCCTTGATGCTTCGGGCTCCGTACCGGAAAGGAACAATGAGACGAAGCGGTGCGCCGTGCCGTGGCGCAATCGGTTCGTCATTCATCATCCATGCAAGCATCACCTGGGGGTGTCGGAGCGTCTCCACGGATTCGTCCGCGTAGCGTCCGTCCGAGCCGACGACACGGCAATAATGCACTTCGGGTAAAAGGCCCAGGATGTCGGTAAAGTCGGAGAAACGGACGCCGGTCCACTTGACGATCCCGCGGGGGTTCGGCGCTCCGCACTGCAGGAGAAAGGTCCCGGACACCCGTGGCAGCGGCTCCAGATCCGAAAACTGCAGTGTGCCGCCCAGCCGAGCCATGCCGCGGGTATCGACTCGGATCGCCATCCGCCGGTAGTCGAACTCGATTTCAGGGGCCTGGCGGCCCGGGGTTCGCCACATGAGCGGGTCCGTGATGGGGCCCGCCTCGCTCTCGGGGTGTTCCGGCGCTGAGCCATCCGCATTGAGTGGAAGGGATGCCGGAAAGCCTTCCCGCCTCGGTCGTTCCACGAGCTGGTCGGGCCAGTCTTCCTGCATTCGAGCTTTCCCCGTCAGGGCTTCGGGCTTAATTATCCCCAGCGACAAGCCCGCCAGTGTCGAGCCTGAGATCGCGATTGCTTTACGTCGTGAGATCGCCATGCTGGAACCTCCTCTTTTTGAAAGAAGCGGACTTTTCCGGAAACCGACGCCGATCAATCAAAGCGCCGTCACAAAATTGTATGTAGAATCTTCCTCTTTGAGACTCTGAACGTCAAGGTCGGAGACCCCATACAACAACAAGGCAGCAAAAACGGCGGTAGTGGGTCAGTTTGAAATTGAGGTTGATTAGGCTCGATCAAGCCTCAGGGATGATCCCGGCCCGGCCGAGTCCCATAGCTTCCAACAGATGTCTCCGGATCGGTTCGACCTTCCTCGAAGCGTCGTCTCAAGCAAAACGCATCTGCCAGCATCCGGAGCCATCGATCAACGGATTAACCGAAGGTTCCGGAGGGGCACGAGCAAATGGCCCTCACAGGCTTCTATGTATGCCTCGTGTGCAGGGGAACCGGACGCCGATCTACTTTTCAGCGACGATGTAAACCACAAAGGTGTCGTCCGCGTCGCCTTCCTCGGAGGGAGTAAACTCTCCGTTTCCTTCCTCAGTCTCTTCGTCGGTGCCTTCCCAGTAGACAGTGGCACGCTGGAATCCTGCTTCGAGCAGCAGCTCCCGAATCTCGGGCAAAGTCCAGAGCCTCAAGTCATAGGTAAAGGCATTCTTGATCTTTGAGCCGTCGGGGAAGCTGAAGTGGATGTGGCATAGCATGTCACCGGTGATGGGGTTGTAGACTTCCTGGTCCCAGATATAGATGAACCGCTTCAGCTTCGTGCGTGCGCGCATTTCCCGGTGCGCATCCGGGCCCCCGAAGGCATCGAGCATGAAGAGACCGTCATCCAGAAGCCCGTCGTAGACGTTCTGGAAGTACTGTCGTAGCAAGTCCCGGGTCTTGAAGATCCAGTAACTGAAGTTCATCGCCAACACGATGTCGACGGGCGCGCATGACACCTCCATCACATTGGCGTTGATGAGTTCGATGCGCTCCCGAGCTTTGGCGGTCAGTTCTGCGATGTGATGCTCGCACCCCCATTGCTGAACGTCAGCATCCAGATCGACGCCGATCGCGTGGTTGGCTCTTCGCCGGCGAACCCACTCGCACGACGTATTCGCGCTGCCGCAGAAATCCTCGCGCAGCCACTTTGCCTTACGCCGGCGCAACTGGCGATAGGTGTCGTCGACGAAGTCGATTTCGGCATCCACACACTGGACGGCGTCCTCGTATAGGAGGCGCCGGTCGGAGCGCTGGGCCATTGTCGCCCCTTTCTTTTTTCTGGAAAACGTGGACTTTGAGGGCATGCTGGGTGTCCTTCCGAATGATTGCCGGTGTTTATGACTGGCCCACAGTGACCGCCCCCGGGGGGAAACGATCAATCGTAATCCATCGAGAGCCGGCGCGGTCGTCGAGGCACGAGATAGTCCGGTCTTGCAGTTTGACCTCGCATGAAGCTGGATAGTGACGCCGATTTTGAGACTCACGAGAATGAAGAGGAGAAATGTGGGCAGAGCCGAGCATCATGGCGGGATCTCGACGGGGACTGGCCGGCATTGTGACGTTAATCGGATTTACAGCGAAATCGTGGTCACGGTTTTCATTTTCAAGGAGTTGGCCTCCAAGACGAGAAGTAATGGATGCAGAAGTTCCCCGGCGGTATCGACGGCAGCACCTTCGGGATTGTTCAAGTGGGGGTCATTCCCCCATTAGTGTCCCCCTCCGGGATGGGTGAAACCCCTCGCCTTTAGGCGGACCGTGCGTGCGAGAGGGACGGTGTACTGTCATAAGGTCGCCGTCTCATGGAGGCCGCGAAACCTTGTTGCATGGATCATCCCGAAGGATGCCTTATCATCGTGTTTTTCAACACCGGGGATAACTTAGATGCCACATAAGTTTAACGCAGCCCGACGGCACAAGTTTGATAAGGCGCAGTATCGGGTGATCAACTGGGCGGAATATAACGAGAGCCTGCGCCAGCGGGGTGATCTGACGATCTGGGTCAGTGAGGAGGCTCAAAGTGTGTGGAGCGCGCCGCGCCGCACGTCACGGGGTGGCCAGCGGAGATACTCGGATCTCGCGATCGAGACATGCCTGACGCTGCGCACGGCGTATCGGCTTGGGTTGCGACAAACGCAGGGGCTGATGGGTTCCATCGGCACGCTCATGGGGCTGGATATACGGGTGCCGGACTTCTCCACACTGTCGCGTCGTGCAAACGGCTTGAGCATCGCTCAGGTGATGAGGCAAGCCGGGTCTGTGGCTGTCCATCTGGTGGTGGACAGTACCGGCCTCAAGATCTTCGGCGAAGGGGAATGGCTCGCGCAGAAGCATAAAATCAAGGGAATACGCCGCCGCTGGCGCAAACTCCACCTCGGACTGGACCTGGCCAGCGGTGCGATTGTTTGCGCCAATCTGACTCACGATGACGTTGGAGACAGCACTGCATTACCTGATGGGATGGACTCCTCCTTGATGACTGAGTCGGCATCGTAGTGCCAAAGTCATTGTGAAGCCTCGCGATGGTGCGGGCTAAACACGAGGACGTGTAAACAAGAAGGAGTCCGAGATGAAGAGTAAAACGATCGCAGTGGATCTGGCAAAGAATGTTTTCGAGATTGGGATTTCCGACCGCCCCGGGCAGATGACGAAGACATACCGTTTAAGCCGGGGAAAGTTCTTGTCGTTTTTTGCGAATCAGGAGCTGGCGACGGTCGTGATGGAAGCCTGCAGTGCCGCCCATCACTGGGGACGAGAGATCCAGAAACTGGGGCACACAGTGGTACTGATTTCACCGCAGTATGTCCGGCCCTACGTACCGAGGAGTAAGACGGATCGGGCGGATGTAAAAGGGTTGCTGGAGGCCCACCGGAATGCCGATATTCGGGCGGTACCCATTAAGACGGTGGCGCAACAGCAACTCACCGCCCTGCACCGCATCCGGTCGACCTGGATGCGGACCCGGACGGCGCGCATCAACATGGTGCGGGGGCTGCTGGGAGAGTTTGGGCTCGTGCTGCCGACGGGAGCCCGGCGGCTGGTGCCCGGAGTCATGGGGTTGATCGAAGATGCGGATGTTGAGATCCCCATGACCGTACGCGTCATGTTCTCGGAAGTGTGCACCGAAATCCGCGAGCTGGAGGCACGCATTCAATCGGTGGAGCGGGAGTTGGAAGCCCTGGCCCGTCAGATGCCCGAGGTGGCCCGTCTGCGCTCGATCCCTGGAATCGGGCTGTTGACTTCCACGGCGATGGTAGGTTTTGTCGGTGACCCCCGACGGTTTCGATCCTGTCGCCACTTTGCCAGTTATCTGGGACTCACCCCGCGTGAGCGTTCGAGCGGAAACCGGCGTCGGCTGGGAGCGATCAGCAAACAAGGCAACGTCTACCTGCGGATGCTGCTCATACACGGTGGCCGCACTCTGCTATGGAGTGCGCATCGAAAAGGGGCGCAACCTTCGGCTCTGCAGAAATGGGGTCTCCGTCTCCACACACTCCGCGGGCACAACACGGCCACGGTTGCTTTAGCCAACAAACTGGCCCGCACGGTTTGGGCCGTCTGGACACAGGACACGGCGTACGAGGCTGACCGACGGGCGGCCTGACACCATGACTGTAGGAACATCCTTTCAGTAGACTGCGACGACGTTCGAGTTGATGACGTACCGGTCAGACCGGCGCGGGGAAACGCCGGAGAAGCCGTGGCCCCTGGAGGCCGTTTACCCGGTTGGCACCCCGCGCGCGAATTTCATCATGGCCCGGAACTCAAACGTTCCATTCGAGAGGCCGAAGATACGGATGCAGTCGATCTGTCACTCAACTCGAAAATCAAATATCAGGATGCTGAAAAGAATCTTCGGGAAAAGGATATGGGACAGCTGCGCCTACTTGACAGGAGGAGTCCAGATACGGCTCCTGGATCAACTCGATGCCCCGGTCACGGGCTTTCTGGCTGACGGCGCCTATGATGGAGCTCTACACGAGATCTGCTGAGGGAACGGTATGGGGAGACCCTGGATGTGGTTATACCGCCGCCAAAGAACGCAGTGATCCGACCGCAATCGGCGCGGGATCCAACCGATCGGGATCGCCATATTGCTCAGATCCGCAGCAACGGACGCATGGCCTGGCAACTGGCCACAGGGTACAACCAGCGCAGCCGGATAGAAACGCAGATCGGCCGTTGGAAGAGCGTCATCGGCCCCAAGCTCAAATCCCGCAGCTTCTCCAGGCAAATCACGGAGATCCAGGTCGGCCAGAAAGTTCTGAACACAATGACCGCACTCGGACGGCCTGTGTTCGAACGTATCGCCTGACGCTACCGCTTGGGAAAGGGCGAATTCCATCTCCGCCCCGATCCATGCAACAACGCTCAGCAGTACTGAACTCGACGCCGAGGCGCACAACGCGATGGCGGAGAGCATGAACGAAGGTCCGGCGTAAGCGGTTTCGGGGATTTGCTTCCTGGGGATGCGCTGCTCTTACCGCGACGCGATTCCATTCACAATATGAGGGAGGACGGACCGCGACCGGCCCGCTTCTGGAAGCTCCGCTCATTGCCGAACCGGCGACTTGCAGGCCGGCGCCCTAAACGCCCTCGTCCGGGTGGGCTTGCGGCCGCTTCACATTTCCGTCGCGTCCGTGGGCTCAAGCGCCCGGGCTGTTCCAGATACACTTCATGAAGTTGAATCGCTCTCCGTCCGCCGCGTCCCGGAATGCATACCGCGGATCTTCCTTTTCCTCCGGGATCGTGTAAGGCAAGCGATATCCAAGCCACACGGCTTTGAACGGATCGAACTCCGGGCGCGTTCCGGTCTCTAGCAGCTCCAGTATGGATTCTTCGGCTCCAACTCGCGTGCTGCGCGTCGTCAACGGGCTGTTCAGCAGGACCAACAGGTGCCCGCGTCCCCGCCGCCGGGCCAGTTCACGGTACTTCTTGCGCTTGCGTTCGACCAGATCCCGCGCTCTGACTCCCATCACCGCATCGGGTTCCCAATATCCTCCGCCCACGTTTCCGGGCTCCGCGCCCCACAACCACTTAGCTTCGTTCGAGTTGTAATAGGCGCCTGTAACCTCTCCCCAGGAGGTCATGACAGTTCCATCGCACCTTCGAATGTGGAAGTCGATGTCGGGTGGATCTTCATCGGGCCGGGTCGAACGAACCTCGGCGTCCATATGCTGCCCCAGCGCAACAGCCCAGCAGCTTCCCCAGTAATCCTCGTGTTGACGTTTCATATTGGACATTGGTGTGTATGCGCCCGCAGGGACTCAAACGATATCCAGCCGGGCATTTCTGAAACCGGAGCAGGCAGTCCAGCAGTTCCGTCGCGACTTGAACGTGGGCGCAGATGCTTGTAGCCGGTCTGTTTCAACGCGTCGAGGGTTATGTTTCAGAGTCTCTGCAAAAAGGTCCTGAGATAGGAACGGGCCAGGGTATCTCCGAGAAGTTGTTAATGGACAACTTTGAAATCAAGGAGAAGAACCGATGGCCCGACCCGAGATTAAGCGAAAGGGAGTGGATTGGAAAGGATTGTTGAGTGAAGACCGGGATCTGATCAAGAGCGCGGTTAAGGAGGTCGTTGAGGAGATTCTCGAGGCGGAGATGGAACAGACCGTTGCGGCCGCCAAGAGTGAGCGGACCGCCGGGCGGACCGGGTATCGGAGTGGCTATTACCGGAGGGACCTGGTCACGCGAGTGGGCAAGCTGGAGTTGCGGGTACCGCAGGACCGGGCGGGCCAATTCAGCACGGAGGTGTTCGAGCGGTACCAGCGGAGCGAGAAAGCCCTGGTGGCCAGCTTGGCGGAGATGTACGTGCAGGGAGTGTCGACACGGAAAGTGAAGGCGATCACCGAGGAACTGTGTGGGCATGAGTTTTCGGCAAGCACGGTCAGCCGGATCAATAAGACATTAGATGGGGAGCTGAAGAAGTTCGCCACCCGAGAGCTGGAGGAGGCGTATCCGTACCTGATTTTGGACGCGCGCTACGAAAAGGTGCGGGAAGACGGGGTGATCCGGGCCCGGGCGGTCATGGTGGCGATCGGAATCAACTGGGATGGCCGGCGCTGCATCCTGGCTGTGGAGTTGGCGGGACGGGAAAGCACCAGCAGTTGGCGGGAGTTGCTACTGAATCTGAAACAACGCGGCCTGTGCGGAGTGGACTTCGTGGTGACCGATGATCATGCCGGCTTGAAGAGAGCGATCGCGGAAGTGCTACCCGAAGCGATCTGGCAACGTTGCTACGTCCACTTTCTGAGAAATGCGCTGGATTATCTGCCACGTAAAGCCGATGACGATTGCCTGCAGGAGCTGCGTTGGCTCTACGACCGGCGGAACCTCCAGGAAGCGCGGCAGGACCTGGCGGGCTGGTTGACGAAGTGGCAGGGGAAGTATCCGAAACTCTGCGACTGGGTCGAAGAAAACATCGACGAGACGCTGAGTTTCTACACCCTGCCGCTGCAGCATCACAAGCACATGAAGTCGACCAACATGCTGGAACGGCTCAATGAAGAGATCAAGCGGCGCACCCACGTGGTGCGGATCTTTCCCAACGCAGCGAGTTGTCTGCGATTGGTTCGAGCACTGGCCACCGAGATGCACGAGAACTGGATCGAAGCGATCCGTTATCTGAATATGGATTTGCTCAAGGAGCACAAGAAGGAATGGCACCGATCGACGACAGCGGCGTAAAACCCGTCAGCAAACGTGAACCCGAAGATCGACTGGCGGGCCGATCGTCGCTCACAGCACATCCTGGAGCAAAATATTCTGCGGACCGATGTTCGTGGAGGCCCAAGATTCCCACGGAATGTGGAAAAGCTTCGCTCCGCTCCGCTTTTCCACATTCCGAATCGCCACCAGCTTTCGGAGATTACTTTTGCAGAACTTGACGCACACAACTGCGTCGAGCTGGAGGCTGGGTTCTGGTCATCCGCTCCGACCCGGACATAGCCGCTCCGGCTCGCCATACGGTATCCCTCCCTTGTCTTGCCCGCCTTCGCTCAAGACATTGCTCATACCGACGGACCCTGTTTCGGCTTTCCGCCGTTGTCAATGTCCCGAGCCTTACTCTTCGTTGGCCGGTTTTGGGTGTCAGCGATCCCGGCTTTCACCCTGAACTGGTCCAACCTCCGGGCTTCTTGGCGGCACTTTCCAACGCGCTCTTGACGGCGGCCGCGTCAAGGCATCCACGCTCAATCATCTGGGCTACAAAATCCACAACATCCTCCACTTCAAATACTGGAGAGCCACCCGGTCCATATCCCATTTTGAGCCTGCCGCCTCGCTTCCTCGTGTCCTTGTAGTAGGGGTTCCGACAGTAACGGAGCAAAATCGCACGTTTAGGGGCGCTCTTGGGACCGCCTAGCAGCCTGTCGGACTTTTGGGACCGGAATTGGACGCCAGGCATGCCAGAAACAGGGGCATGAGCGAACGATTCCGAGCGGTCGATCGAGACACGCCGTACTTGTTGCCGCCGTCGGTCCAGGACTGGCTTCCGGAAGAGCACCTGGCGCGGTTCGTTGTAGAGGTGGTGTCGAAGCTGGACCTGCGTGACCTGGAGAAGGAGTACGCGGGGCGGGGTTCGAAGGCCTACCATCCGGAGATGCTGCTGGCGTTGCTGTTTTACGGATACGCGACGGGAGTGTTTGCGAGCCGGAAACTGGAACAGGCGACGTGGGATTCGCTGGCGTTCCGATATATCGCGGCGAACACGCATCCGGATCACGACACGATCGCGGCGTTTCGGAAGCGGTTCCTGAAGCAGTTGAAGCCGTTGTTCGTGCAGATTCTTCTCCTGGCGCGGACGATGGGGTTTTTGAAGCTGGGCAAGATCAGTCTGGATGGGAGCAAGGTCCAGGCGAATGCATCAAAACATAGCGCATTGAGTTGGGGGCACGCGACGGAACTGGAAGAACGATTGAAGGCGGAAGTGGCGCGGCTGATGGAGTTGGCGTCGGCGGCCGATGCGGACGTGCCCGATGGAATGGACATCCCGGCCGAACTGGAGCGGCGTGAGGACCGTCTCAAAGCGATCGCCGAGGCGAAAGCGAAGCTGGAAGCGCGGGCGGCCGAACGCCATGCCGCTGAGCAAGCCGAGTACGAGGCCAAGCGGTCCAAACGTGAAGCTCGGGTCAAACAGCAGGGACGGTGTCCCGGCGGGCGGGCCCCCCAACCGCCGGCACCGGGAGTGCGGAACAGCGACCAGATCAATCTTACCGATGAGGAATCGCGGATCATGCCGGCGGGCGGGAAGAGTTTCCAACAGGCCTACAATGTGCAGGCGGGCGTCGATACCGAAAGCATGCTGGTGGTCACCGAATCCGTCACCACACACGCCAACGACAAACAAGAAGTCGAGCCGACACTAAAGGCGCTGGAAGAACTCCCAGGACCACTTGGACGAGCCGAGGCGATACTGGCCGATAACGGTTACTACAGCGAAGCCAACGTCCGGGCCTGCGAGGCGGCGGGCGTGACGCCGTACATAGCGATGGGACGCGACCGCCATCATCTGACGGTGGAACAACGTTGGGCCGAGCCCCCGCCTGGGGCGCCCGATGCGGGTCCGGTCGACGCGATGGCGCATCGGTTGTCGAGCGTCGATGGCCGGGCCATTTATGCCAAACGCAAGTCCACCGTCGAACCGGTATTTGGAATCGTCAAGTCCGTGTTGGGATTTCGGCAGTTTCACCTCAGGGGACTCGACGGGGCATCCGGAGAATGGACGCTGGTCAGCATGGCCTGGAATCTGAAACGGCTCTTCAATCTCACTCAGCAGTCCCCTCCCACAGCCGATCCACGCTCCAACGCCCGATCCTGGCCGGAAAGCCGCCTGGCTGGACCGCTGCACAAGCCCGTGGATCCAAAATCACAATCACTTTCGACGCTTTTCTTGCGAATGACCTCGGCAATGTTCAATTATCGGATCGTCGATGCTCCACTGTCATTGCCAAGTCCGACAGGCTGCTAGTAGCTGGAATGATCTTTGGAGTCGTGCCGGCATTGCGAACGATGCGTCCGGATCTGATCGAAGTACTACAGGCGTCGGGCAGGGGAACGTCGATCAGCCGGGGGGTGCGGCGATTGAGCGACTTCATGGTCGCCGCTGAGGTGGCCCTGGCGGTCGTCCTGCTGGTGGGGGCCGGTCTGATGGTGGGCAGCCTCCTTCACCTGCTCGACACGAATCCGGGATTCCGGAAGAGCAACGTCGTGTCCGCGGTCGTGTCGCTTCCCCGGGCGCGGTATCCGGGACGTGAACAAATGCGACAGTTCTACGGCGACCTGGTGGGGCGTCTCGACGCGCTTCCCGACGTCGAATCAGCCGGAGCCGTTTCGGCACTTCCGATGAGCGCGGTCGGAACCGACTTCAATCTTCCGTTTACCCCGCCGGGCCAGGAGATTGCTTCACCCAGCGAGAGACCGCGCGCCGGAACCCGCATCGTTATCCCGGGTTACTTCCGGGCGATGGGCATCCCGCTCATCAGAGGCCGCGTTCTCGACGAGTTCGACGGAAGGGAAGACGCGCGCCGTGGCGGGCTGATAAACGAGACCATGGCCCGCCTCTACTTCCGGGAGGTCGAGCCCCTTGGTCAGGTTCTCGCCGTACCGATGATGGGCGATATCGAGATCGTCGGCATCGTCGGCGACGTCCGCCACGAAGGCCTGCAGGCCGAAGCCGGTCCCGAAATCTTTGTCCCGTTCAACGTGTTTCCCCAGCCCGAGATGCACGTTGTAGCCCACGCGACCGGCGATGCGAACAGCATGATCTCGACGATCCGCTCACAGATTCTACAGATCGACCCTCAGCAGCCGATCACCGAGTCTTCGAGTATCGAACGGTTGCTCTCGACATCGATCGCGCAGCCCCGTTTCAACATGGCGCTGCTGATCGGCCTGGCTTTCTGCGCCGTGGTGCTTGCCGCCGTGGGCATCTACGCCGTTGTTTCATACGCCGTGGCGAGACGGACGATGGAGATCGGGGTCCGGATGGCGCTTGGGTCGAGCCGGGACCAGACGCTCAAGCTCATCGTGGGTGAAGCCCTACGCGTTGTCGCGGTCGGCGCTGCTATCGGTCTGGCCGGGGCTTTTGGCCTGGTTCGCCTGATCCAGAGCCTGCTCTACGAGGTCCAGCCAACGGACCCACCGACCTATGTCTCGGCGGTCTTCGTGGTTGTCCTCGTTGGCCTGATGGCCGCGATCGTCCCCGCCGTCCGCGCGACACAGGTGGACCCGGTCGTCGCGCTGCGCGAGGAGTAAGGAATTCACCGCCCGCTTGGACGCGGGCTTCTCCAGGACCCCCTCCCCTCGATCTGTTTTGGATAAGGATGGTCCGAAATAGCATCTCGCTACGTGAGGTGGGCTCACACAGCCGGTGAGTCGCTCTTACCTCTTATGGAAGATTTTCTGTGGAAGCACTGCGAGATTGTGAGGCTCCAGCACGTATATTTATTGAAGGACTTACGGCAAGCGGCCGAGGACCTGGTTTCGACAAGGAGTTGAGTTTTGACAAAACTGTTTCGTTCCCAGACCGACAAGAAGATTGCCGGCATCTGCGGCGGAATCGCGGAGGCCTACGTGCTCGACTCGAATCTGGTTCGAGTCGCCCTGGTTTTCCTTGGACTCGCTACCGGAGGGATACCCTTCCTGATTGCTTATCTGGTCGGTTGGATCATCATCCCAATCGGTTCTCGACACGTCGAATGACACCCAAGCGACCGCGTCGCGTCCGTATCGGCATCTCGACCTGCCTGCTCGGAGACCGGGTCCGCTATGATGGGGGCCACAAGCGCGACACCTTCCTCGTCGACCGTTTTGGGAAATATGTCGAATGGGTGCCTGTCTGTCCCGAGGTAGAGGCGGGGATGTCGATACCCAGGGACTTCCTCCGACTGGTCGACGTCGGCGGGGAGGTTCGGATGGTCGCGCCGAACACGGGCCGGGACCACACGGCACAGATGCGGCGTTTTGCCCGGGCGCGCGTGCGGACGCTGTCGCAGGAAAGTCTGTCCGGGTACATCTTCAAGCGCAGTTCGCCGTCCTGCGGCGTCGAGCGGGTCAAGGTCTACAGAGACGGAATCCCAGGCGGAAGGGGCCGCGGCCTGTTCGCCTCGGCGTTGATCGAGGCGAGCCCCACCCTGCCGGTGGAAGAAGAGGGGCGGTTGAACGACCCCCGGCTGCGGGAGAACTTCGTGTCCCGCGTCTTCGCGCACCATCGCTGGCACGAGTTGGGTCGAAAAACCCGCAAGGCAATGATGGAATACCACGCCGCACACAAATTCGTGTTGATGTCGCACAGCCAGCAGGGCATGCGGCGGCTGGGTGCGATGCTGGGCGGGGCAAAGGAGTATCCCGGAACGCGGGAGCTGACGGACGCCTACTGGGCGGAGTTCTCCGAGATCATGAAGCGAACGCCCTCACGCCGCAATCACACGAACGTGCTGCAGCATATCGCCGGGTTCGTTTCCGACAGGATCGACGCCGAGGATCGTGCGGAACTGCAGCAGGCGATCGAGCACTACCGACTGGAGCTGACGCCCTTGATCGTCCCCGTGACCCTGTTGCGTCACTACGTGCGGCGGCTGCGGATCGGGTACCTGCAGGGCCAGGTCTATCTCGATCCGCACCCGGATGAACTGATGTTGTTGAACCAGCTGTGAGCCTCGTCAGGAAGATACTCGCGGGCATTCTTATCTTCACCGTGATCGGCTACGGCGGCGTCCTCGTCGTTGTCGTGTCTTCACCTGAACCGCCATCGGGTTCCCACGACGGGCTGCTCCCGTGCCCGGAAAGTCCGAACTGCGTGTCGAGTCGCGCCTCAGCCGACGATTCGACCCATTTCATCGAGCCTTTCCGATTCCAGGGACTTACCGAAGAGGCCTGGACGGCTTTGAAGTCGGGCGTGTCGTCGCTGCCGCGAAGCACGATCGTGGGCGAGTCTTCGGGTTACCTGCACTTCGAGGTAAGAACGTTCATTTTCCGATTTATCGATGATGTCGAGTTCCTGCTCGTTGCCGACGAACAGACCATCCATATGCGGTCTGCCTCGAGGCTGGGCTATGGTGACCTGGGGGTGAACCGAAAGCGTGTGGAAACGATCAGGCAGATGCTGGATCAGACCCGGACGTTCCGACGCCAACCGTGAAGACATTCGAATTCCGCAACGAGATCTGGATTCCACGAACATCGAACGAAATCTTTGGCTTCTTTTCCGACGCCGGCAATCTGGACTATCTGACCCCGGAGTGGCTGCACTTCCGAATCCTGACACCACGCCCGATCGCCATGGCGGAAGGCACGGAGATCGACTACTACCTGCGGCTTCGCGGGCTGCCTCTCCGCTGGCGGAGCCGGATAACAACGTGGGATCCCCCGAATCTCTTCGTCGACGAACAGGTCCGCGGTCCCTATAGAAGTTGGATCCATGAACACCACTTCCGACCGACCGACGGCGGCACCATGGTCGAAGATCACGTCCGTTACGCCGTCTGGGGAGGCGTCGTCGCAAATCGACTTCTGGTCGCACGCGACTTGGCGCGCATCTTTGCATACCGTAGCCGGCGGCTGGCCGAGCACTTCCCTCCAAATGACGACGCGGCTTCGACTCGACTTACGGCTGCTCACTCACAAGCCCTTGATTCCAGCAGGCAACGTGACTAGTATTCACACTTCATTCCAGAGGTTCGACCGTAGCCCATGCATCTGACGCCAAGAGAAATCGAGAAGCTGATGATCTTTACCGCCGGGGAAGTCGCACGCAAACGCCGCGGCCGCGGGCTGAAGCTCAACTACCCGGAGGCGGTGGCGCTGATCACGTCGGAAGTCCTGGAAGAGATCCGCAACGGGAAGACCGTTGCGGAGTTGATGGAGTTCGGAAGGACGATCCTGAAGGCCGATGAAGTGATGGAAGGCGTGCCCGAGATGATCCCCGAGATCCAGATCGAAGGAACGTTTCCGGACGGCACGAAGCTGGTTACGATTCACCACCCGATCACTTAGAGAATCCCCGATGATTCCAGGCGAATACCAACTCCGGGACGAAGCGATCGAGGCGAATGCGGGCCGGGATACCGTCCGGTTGGAGGTTTCCAACCTTGGCGACCGACCCGTCCAGGTTGGCTCCCACTGCCATTTCTTCGAGTCCAACCGGTGGCTCGCGTTCGATCGCGAGAGAGCCTACGGGATGCGCTTGAACATTCCCGCCGGAACTGCGGTTCGCTTCGAGCCGGGCGACACGCGGGAGGTCGATCTTGTTGCGCTGGCCGGCGACCGTGTCGTGCACGGGATCAACGGGTTGGTGAACGGCAAGCTGGATGATGCCGAGGTGAAGGCCCGTGCTCTTGCCGCTGCTGCTGCCTTCGAGAGGAAACCGGAATGAAGATCGACCGGTCCAGTTACGGGGAACATTTCGGACCCACCACGGGCGATCGGGTGCGGCTCGGGGATACCGACCTGTTCATCGAGGTCGAATCGGACCACAGCGTCTACGGTGAGGAGGTCAAGTTCGGCGGAGGCAAGGTCATCCGCGACGGCATGGGGCAATCCGCGTCAGCGTCCCGCGAAGCCGGCTCTCCCGACCTCGTGATCACCAACGCGCTCGTCATCGATCATACGGGTATCTTCAAAGCCGACATCGCCGTTCGCGACGGCAGGATCTCCGCAATCGGCAAGGCCGGGAACCCCGACATCATGGATGGCGTTACCGAAGGGATGGCGATCAGCGCATCCACGGAGATTCTCGCGGGCGAGGGACGCATCGTCACGGCCGGCGGTATCGACGCCCACATCCATTTCATATCGCCGAATCAGATTCCGGAGGCATTCTATTCCGGCGTCACGACCCTGATCGGCGGTGGCACCGGGCCCGCGACGGGGACGAACGCGACGACCTGCACGCCCGGCCCGTGGAACATCCGACGCATGTACGAGGCGTCTGAGGCATTCCCGCTGAATTTTGGCTTTCTCGGGAAGGGGAACTCTTCGCTGCCAGGAGCTCTGGAAGAACAGATCCGAGCCGGCGCTCTCGGCCTGAAGCTCCATGAAGACTGGGGAACGACGCCGGCGGCGATTGATCAATGTCTGACAGTCGCCGACCGGTTCGACGTCCAGGTCGCGATCCACACCGATACGCTCAACGAAGCCGGGTTTGTAGAGGACACGATCGCTGCGTTCAAGGGAAGAACGATCCACACCTACCACACCGAGGGCGCCGGGGGCGGCCATGCTCCCGACATCATCCGCCTCTGCGGCGAATCGAACGTCCTGCCCTCCTCGACCAATCCCACGATGCCCTTCACGCGGAACACGATGGACGAGCACCTGGACATGCTGATGGTGTGCCACCATCTGTCGGCATCCATCCCTGAAGACGTCGCGTTTGCCGACTCGCGGATTCGAGCCGAAACGATCGCGGCCGAGGACATCCTGCACGACATGGGTGCTTTCAGCATCATGGCCTCCGACTCCCAGGCCATGGGCCGGATCGGTGAAGTCATCTGCCGGACCTGGCAGACAGCCGACAAGATGAAGAAGCAGCGCGGACGTGTCGACGAAACCGGTGACAATGACAACGTCCGGGCCAAGCGCTACGTGTCGAAGTACACGATCAACCCGGCGATCGCACACGGCATTGCCGGAACGGTGGGATCGGTCGAGGTCGGGAAGATGGCGGACCTGGTTCTGTGGAAACCGGCCTTCTTCGGCGTGAAGCCGGAGGTCATCGTGAAGGGTGGGTTCATCGCGGGGGCTGCCATGGGTGATGGGAACGCGTCGATCCCCACGCCGCAGCCCTACGTCTACCGGCCGATGTTCGGCCATCATGGCCAGGCGCTCGATTCGACTTCCGTGCACTTTGTTTCGCAGGCCGGGGTGGAGACCAACGGGCTCGACGGACTGCGCCGCAGACTCGACCCCGTCCGCGGCTGCCGTACACTCGGCAAGAAAGATCTCAAGTGGAACGATGCGACACCCAATATCGAAGTCAACCCGGAGACCTACGAAGTGCGCGCCGACGGTGAGCTGCTGACCTGCGACCCGGCCGAAATACTTCCCCTGGCGCAACGTTACTTCCTTTTCTGACATGACGGTGGTCGAACACGTGGCACGGGAGTACGCGCTTCAGGGAGAGCCGTCCGGTTATCGGCGGACCACGATGACGCTCCCACTTGAAGAGCGTCAGAAGACACACGGTCGACGGCGGTCCGACGACGGGATCGAATTCGCGATCTCACTCGAGCCGGGCCTGACACTCGGGGACGGGGACTGTCTGCTTCTCGAAGACGAGCGGGTCGCTGTCGTCGTCCGGGAGGCCGCCGAAGCGGTGTATGTCGTCCGTCCGCGGTCCGCACGGGAGTGGGCGTATTTCGCGTACCAGATCGGCAACCGGCATCAGAAACTCATGATCAGCGAGAAGGAACTGGTGTGTTTGCAGGACCCGGCCGTCCGGAGCCTTTTCGAACAGTTGCATGTGGAGTACGTCGAGGACAGCAGACCCTTCACCCCGGCTACAGTAGCGGGCCATCATAGCCACTGAACGGAACGCACCGCGAAGTGTAAGTGCGCTCTATGAGCGCACAGAAGTCTCGAGTTTGAAGATGTGCGGTCATAGACCGCACCTACACCGTTCTGGAGAAAACGCCGTTGGACTCAACTCAATTCCTCCAGATCCTCCAGCTTAGCGACGGCCTTTTCCCGATAGGGGCGTTCGCGTTTTCCGACGGACTGGAGACAGCTGCCCAGCGTGATGAAGTCGTGGATGCGGACGATGTTCGTGTCTGGCTCGAACATTATGTCCGTGACGTTTTCGGAAATTCGGAAGGACCCGCGCTCGTACAATCCATGGCCGCTTTTCCGGAGGACTGGAAGCGGCTCGAGCGGCTGGACCGCGAACTGACCGCGCTGAGACCTTCATCAGAGACGCGTGCGAGCAGCCGATCGCTGGGCCTTCGTCTGTTGAAAACGTGCGTCGAGCTCCATCCCGGTCGGGGTCTGGAAGACCTGCTGGAGCGAATCGGGTCCGGGCAGTGCCATGGAAACGTGGCTCTCGTGCACGGCGCCGTGTTCCGCGCGTTGGGGTTCGACGAAAAGGAAGCGCTCCTCGCGTTTGCGTACTCCCGTCTGTCGGGAACTGCGTCGGCGGCATTGAGGCTTGCCCCGGTCGGGCAGCAGGAGATACAGGGGGTTCTCAGCAACGTTCTTGGGCGCGTCCCGGACGTCGTGGACCAGATCCTGCGAAACCCCTTGAGATGCATGACGTCGTTCGTTCCCGTGATGGACGTTGCCCAGATGGAACACCGACATCTCTACAGCCGCCTGTTCCGGTCTTGAGTTTGGGAGAGACACCCCCGTATGGATATCACCGTCCTCGTCAACCAGATCTTCTTCCCCTTCTGCATCATCACCATCATGTTCGCTCTCGGAACGACGCTCGAGGGCGCAGACTTCAAGCGGGTGGCGTTCAAGCCGAAGCCCGTGGTCCTGGGTCTCGTCGGGCAAATGATCCTGATGCCAGCGACGGCGTTCTTGTTTACCGTTTTCGTCCCGATGGACCCGGCGGTCGCGATCGGTCTGATCATTCTTTCGGCCTGCCCCGGTGGCGTGACGTCCAACGCGATCGTCTTCGTTGCCCGCGCCGACCTTGCCCTGTCGGTGACGCTGACAGCGCTGTCGAGCAGCCTCACGACCGTCACCGTTCCGTTGATCGTGTCTGCGGGCCTGCGGCTTCATGCCGGCGGCGGACAGGAATTCTCGATGCCGGTGCTGGACACGATGATCCGGCTGTTCCTGTTCACGATACTGCCCATGTCGATCGGAATGTCTTTCAAGCGGTGGGCTCCTGCCATCGAAGCCGCATGGCGCAAATCGCTGCGCCTGTTCACCCTGCTCGTGATGATCGCGATGGTCTCGGTGGGAACTTTCACGTCGGTGGATTTCCTGGCGAGCAACCTTTTCGGCATGGTTCTCGCGACGCTCGGACTCGTAGTCATGACGATGTCGTTAGGCTACCTGCTGGCCCGGATCTTCCGTCTGGACAAACAACAGGGAGTCACGATCTCGGTGGAAGTTGGGGTGCAAAACGTGGCAGTAGCGCTCGTCGTTGCCATGACGATCCTCGATCGCCGCGAACTGGCCGTGACGCCGGGGATCTACGGTGTAATCATGTATGTGGTAGTTACGATCTTCCTGGTGTCGATGCGGAGGAGAAAACGCCTATAACAGGCCACTACCAGTGTGTAGGGACCGCTCGCCTGCAACCGGAGAAACAATGCAATGAGAAAGCCCGTGCGTATCGGAATCGGAGGACCTGTTGGTTCGGGAAAAACCGCTCTTGTGGACTGTCTCTGCAAGAACATGCGCGACGACTACCGTCTAGGGGTCGTGACGAACGACATCTTCACCCGCGAAGACATGGAGTTCCTTGTCCGGAGTGAGGCTCTGCCGCCAGACCGGCTGATGGCGGTCGAGACCGGCGGTTGTCCGCACACGGCGATCCGTGAGGACGCGTCGCTGAACTTCGAGGCGATCGAGAAGATGGTTGCCCGGTTTCCGGACCTGGAGATTCTCTTCCTGGAGAGTGGGGGAGACAACCTTGCTGCCAGCTTCTCACCGGAGCTGGTCGATGCCTCGATATACGTCATCGACGTGTCGGGCGGCGACAAGATCCCACGGAAGGGCGGCCCGGGCATCACGCGCTCCGACCTCCTGGTCATCAACAAAACCGACCTCGCACCGCATGTCGGCGCAGATCTGGGGGTCATGGACCGTGATTCCCGAAGGATGCGCGGGGACCGGCCGTTCGTGTTCACAAACTTGAAGATGCAGGAAGGCGTCGACGGCGTCGCGTCCTGGATCCGTCGCGAGCTCCTTTTTGAAGATGTCGAGCTTTCCTCTTCCGTCTCCCGAGCCTGAGGGGCGGGTCAACCCTCTACCTGTCCGAGACGTCGGGCGGTCCGGCCGTCTCGACATGCGCTTCAGCGTCCGACGTGGCCGGACGGTCCTGGGCCGTCTGTATCACGAATCCCCGTTCAAGGTGACCCGGGCGCACTATTCTCCCGCCTCCTCCCTGGCTCGCGTGATCGTGATGCACTCGAGCCCCGGCCTATTCGGAGGCGATCGGCTGGAGGCGCGGATTCACGTCGAGGCCGGCGCCCGGGCCCTCGTGACCTCGCAGTCGGCGATGAAGATCCACCCTTCCGGTATCGCGCCGGCGTGCCAGTCGCTTCGAATCGCAGTCGAGACCGGCGGCGAGCTGCACTACTACGTCGACCCGGTCATCCCATTTGCCGACAGCCGCCTCCGGCAGGACATCCGGGTTGAACTGGGAACCGGTGCCCGTTTCTACTATTGGGATGGACTGATGGCCGGCCGCGTCCGAAGAGGCGAGAGCTGGCGCTTCGCCGAACTACGCTCGGAGACCTCGGTCTTTGTAGATGCCGAACTCGCCTACCTGGACCGGTTTGAGCTGCGAGGATCCGACGAGTCTCCCACGGGGCGATGGGCGATGGACCAGCACGGGTACATGGCGACCGCGGTCGCTTACGCTCCATCTATCGACGAGGAAAGACTCGCATCCATCCGTTCCGACATCGTCTCGTCGGACGATTGCTTCGCCTGCGGCCTCGACGTTCCTTTCGAACGACTAATGATCGGCCGTTTCCTGGCAGACAACGGAGCAACCTTCAGAAAGGCCAGGGAACGCTACGAGCTTACGATTTCCCGACATCTAGTAGCCGAGCCAGATTGTTAAGTGTCGGTGCGCTCTATGAGCGCACGTCCTCGCAATGAGACAATGTGCGGTCATAGACCGCACCTACACGAGTAGCGATTCCCATGCTCTGTCCCGTAGACCATCACGACTTGACCGACCATGGTTCCGGCCCTCTGTGCGTTGGTTCTTGTTCCGAATGCAACGGCCTCTGGATCAGTCACACCAGTCTCGTAGCCTTCAAGAGTCTCGAACGACTTGTTGACGACCCGGACTTCCGGGAGTCTCTCCTCGCGGTCAATCGGTCGCCGGACACTTCATCAAATGAGCGATCTTCCGAGTCGCTTCGGTGCCCGTCCTGTTCCGTGCCGCTGGAGGAACGCGAGACCGGTGCTGTGGTGGTCGACGTCTGTCTCAGGTGCGGTGGGATGTGGCTCGAAGCCCGCGAGTTGGATAACCTCCTGGGTCCCTACGCAGGCGACGGAACTCCGCCAGGCGAGCCGGAGACAGATGTCCATGCTCCCGAGGAGCCTGCCGAGCGGTTCGATCGACTTTCCTTCGACACCCCGTTCAGCCACCGGTTTGCACTGCCTTCGGCGTTCGTCATCGCAATCGTCATCAACGCCACTCCGTTCGTCTTCTTCTTCGTTCCGCTTCACGTGTGGACCCATGAATTCGGCCACGCGACCGTCGCCTGGCTTAGCGGGCGTCGAGCGCTGCCGTTGCCTTTCGGGTGGACCAGTGTTCAGTTTGATCGATCGACGATCGTCTACATCGCGCTGGCTTTCCTGCTCGCCGTTTTGTTCCACACCGCCTGGCGGGAACGACTCCGTTGGGCCATGGGGCTCGCGGGCGCGTTCCTGCTGTTGCAGTTCTACATGACCTGGATGGTCTCGCCGTTGACGATCGAATTGTGGATCACCTTCGGCGGTATCGGCGGGGAGTTCTACCTCAGCGCGTTTCTTATGGCCGCCTTCTATTTCCCGATGCCGGATCGGTGGCGCTGGGACTTCTGGCGTTACCCCGTACTCGTCATCGCCGCGAGCACGTTCTGGGACAGTTTCATCCAGTGGCATCGCATTCGAGCGGGCGAAGCGCAGATTCCTTGGGGATCGATCTTCGGGGAAGGGGATGCAGGCGGAGACATGAACACCCTGGCCTTCCAGTACGGGTGGGGAAGCGAGCGTATCATCGATACGTACAATCGACTCGGTGAGTTCTGTCTCGTGGTCCTGATCTCCGTGTACGTGGCGTTCTTCCTGAAGAACCGGGCAAGGACAGGGACCAGTTCTGGGAATCGCAAGACGGGGTAAGAGCTTTTGTGATCAACAGATAGAGAAAAACCGCTTGACCGTCCTCGGGGCGACACTTATAACTCTTACATCCCAGCACAACGGCGTGCGGCGGGTGCGACACTGAAGTCTTCGGCCGATCAGTCGGTCCGAGGACTTTTTTTGTACGCGACACCGAAGTCTTCCATTGGACATCGACGTCCTGGCGTGAGCGGAAAGCTCTCACTCAGGGCGTTTTTTCTTTTCTGGTGAAAGTCTGGAGGACATGAGTTGATGAAACGAATTCTGTTGAGACGACTGATCTTCTGCGCGCTGCTCGCGACAAGGCTGGGCCTTGGCGCGACGACGGTGAACGGACAGGCTAAGATCGAACTCGACGATGGGCGTTGGGTCAGTGTAGGCGGAGGTATCCGCGCCACGTTCCGGGCGGCCGAGCAGCCCGGCGGTTCTTACACGAACGAGGTCGACCTCGATAACGCCCGGCTCTACTTCAACGCACAGGCTCACGAGTCCTTCCTCGTCGAGTTGAACACCGAGTACGTGCAGTCGACGTCAGATATCAAGGTGCTGGATGCCGTGGCGAAGTTCGGGCCCAAAGAGTACTTCAACGTGTGGGCAGGCCGACATCTGCCGCCATCGGACCGGGCCAATCTGGACGGACCGTTTTTCCTGTCGGCCTACGAGTACCCGGGCCTCGTGTCCCGCTATCCGGCGATTTTTGCGGGCCGTGACGACGGGGTTTCCGTTTCGGGACAGGTCGATGGCGGAGTCTTCAAGTATGCATTCGGTGTGTACAAAGGGATTCCAGCGATCGTCGGCCAGGACGACAGCTCGCTTTACGCCGGACGCTTTACATACAACTTCCTGGATCCGGAGCCCGGTTACTACACCAGCAGCAGCTACTATGGGGCAAAGGACGTCCTGGCTGTCGCGTTCGCGGTCCAGTTTCAGAACGAAGCCATCGACGGGCCAACGGCTGCTTTCGAGAACTTCCGTGGCTATAACTTCGACGTCCTTTTCGAGAAGAAGATGCCCAACGACGGCGTGATCAGCCTCGAAGGCGCCTACTACGACTACGATCTCGGCGCCGCGGCCGGCGGGGGTGACGCCTATCTGGCTCAGGCAGGCTACCTGCTTCCGCCGAAGGTAGGGCCCGGTCAGTTTCAACCCATGATTCGCTTCCAGGAATTCGAAGGTGATTCCATGTTCGATGCCGGAGTCAACTACGTTATCCGTGGGCATAGCGCCCGTCTGTCGCTGATGTATTCCAGGAGCGACCTCAAAGCCGATGGCGGTCAACGAAATCGCTTTATCCTGGGCACTCAATTCCAGTTCTGATACTTCCCGAACAGCTTTTATAGGAGAAAAAACGAAATGTTCAGTCGCACTCTCAAAGGAAACCGCCGTCCGCGGTCGGTCGGCGCTTTCGTCGCCCTTATGGCGCTCGCGCTCATGACGGTTTCGGCATGTACCACGCGGGTCGAGCCGGTCAAGGTCGGTGTTCTGCACTCCTTGACCGGAACCATGGCAATCTCGGAAACGTCACTGCGCGACGTCGTCCAGATGGCCATCGATGAAATCAACGCCGAAGGCGGCGTCCTGGGTCGGCCGATCGAGTCCGTCGTCGTCGACCCGGCCTCCAACTGGGACCTCTTTGCCGAGAAGGCTCGCGAACTGCTCGTCCAGGACGAGGTGGCCGCGATCTTCGGCTGCTGGACGTCGGTCAGCCGGAAATCCGTCCTGCCGGTCTTCGAGTCCTACAATGGCCTGCTGTTCTACCCCGTTCAGTACGAAGGCGAAGAGCAGAGCCCCAATATCTTCTACACGGGCGCAACTCCGAACCAGCAGTTGATCCCGGCGGCCCAGTACCTGATGGGCCCCGAAGGTGGGGAGAAGAAGAAATTCTACCTGCTCGGCACCGACTACGTGTTCCCGCGGACGGCTAACAAGATCCTCAAGGCCTTCCTGCTCGCCGAGGGCGTTCCCGAGGAGAACATCATCGAGGAGTACACCCCGTTCAGTCACGCCGACTACCAGACGATCGTCGGAAAGATCAAGGACTTCAGCCAGGACGGGGATGCGGCCGTGCTTTCGACGATCAACGGCGACAGCAACGTTCCCTTTTACAAGGAATTCGCCAACCAGGGGCTGACCTCGGCCGACATTCCGATCATGGCCTTCTCGGTCGCGGAAGACGAACTGCGTTCGATGGAAACCGAGCACCTCGTGGGGCACCTGGCGGCTTGGAACTACTTCCAGTCGATCGATATCCCGTCCAACAACGCTTTCGTCGAGTCCTTCAAGGCGTATGCCGAGGCGAAGGGACTGCCCGGTGGCCGATCCCGTGTGACCGACGATCCGATCGAAGCGGCCTACTTCGGGGTGTACGTCTGGAAAGCTGCGGTCGAACGAGCCAACTCCTTCGAGGTGGACGCGGTGCGCGAAGAGGTCCTCGGGCTGGAGTTCGACGCCCCGGGCGGCCCGAAGAGGATGCACGCGGAGAACCACCATACGTACAAGCCTGTGTATATCGGCGAGATCCTGGCCGACGGCCAGTTCGACGTCATCTGGGAGACCCCCGGGCTCGTCGAGCCTGAGGCGTTCAGCCGGTATCTCCAGCAGGCCAGCAACCAGTAGGCGCGCTGGCGTGAAGAGGGCGTTCCTTCCCGCTCTGATCTCTGTTTCCCTCCTGTGGGTGACCTGCGCCGAGACCCTGGCGCAGGTGCCCGCGGTGAGCGCGGACATGCGGAACGCCCTATTGAACGTGATCAGCGCTGACCCCGAAGCGCGGCAGAGCGCCATCGGCGAGATTGCCGCCTCGAAGGAGGCGGTCCTGGTCCCGGCGCTCGAGGCTTACAGCGCCGGCCTGCTCGAACAGCGGGCGGACGGTCTTTTCGTCATCTACCGGAGCCGTGTCGAGGTCCTCGGCGAAACCCTCTATCCTCTCGTCGACGCCTTCACGCTCGAACCCATAATCGCGCCGGATGGAGACCCCGCTTATGCGGGGCGACTCTCCGGCGATATGTTGCGGGCGGACGCTTCGGCCCGACGGCTGCTGGGACCCCTGATCTCGGAGCTGTCGATCTACCATCCCGATCCAGACCGGCGCAGCGCGGCCATCGTCGATGCCGCGACCCGGAGCGATCCTGAACTGCTCGACGAACTGAAGTCGCAGCTCGAGGCCGACGATGGCGGGCCCTTCACGAGGGTGCTGAGTGAATCGATCGCAAGGATAGGCCTGGTTCACGGGGATGCCTCGGCCCGGGCGACCGCGGTCGAAACACTCGCCGAGCTGGGTTCGAGCCGTGGCGTGGGAGAACTGCGGCGCAGCCTGGAGGCCGCCGAAACCGATGGAGACGCCGCTTTTGCGGCGCGCGTTGAAGCGGCGCTCGGGGAGATCGAATCCTACCAGCAGAAGGTCCGACTGGCACACCACACCTTCGCCGGACTCTCGCTGGGCAGCATTCTGATCCTTCTGGCGCTGGGGCTGTCGATCATCTTCGGGCTGATGCGCGTGATCAACCTCGCCCACGGCGAGTTCATGATGGTGGGCGCCTACACGACCTATGTCGTCAGCGAGATCTTCAAGGGATGGCTGCCGCCGGGCGCTTTTGACTACTACTTCCTCGTCGCCCTCCCGCTGGCGTTCCTGGTGGCGGGTTTCGTCGGCCTGCTTTGTGAGGTGTTCGTCATCCAGCATTTGTACGGGCGGCCGATGGAGACGCTGCTGGCGACCTGGGGTATCAGCCTGTTGTTGATCCAGAGCGTGCGGGTCATTTTCGGGGACACAACGTCGCTCACACCTCCGGGATGGCTCCAGGGCGGGTGGGAGGTGGCGCCCGACCTGGTGTTTCCGCTCAACCGGGTGTTCATCATCGTCTTCTGTGGCGGCGCGATCGCGGCCGTGTACTTTCTCGTTCTGCGCACGAAGTTCGGCCTGTTGCTCCGGGCGACGACACAGGATCGTGAGATCGCCTCCACACTGGGAGTCCGCACGCGCAGGATCGACGCGCTGACATTCAGCTTCGGTGCCGGCCTGGCCGGGCTGGCCGGGACGGCCGTGCCGCTGTTCGACAAACTCAACCCGAACCTGGGGCAGAGCTACATCGTCGACAGTTTCATGGTGGTCGTCGTCGGGGGAGTTGGAAAGCTGGCGGGGGTCATCAGCGCCGGCGCCGGCCTCGGCTTCCTGACGAAGTACATCGAACCGTGGCTCGAGGCGGTGTACGGGAAACTGGCGGTGCTCGGCCTGATCATCCTGTTCCTCCAATGGCGTCCCTCGGGGCTCTTCCCGCCCAGAGGGCGTATCGCCGAAGACTAGCCATGCAGCTGCCGCAGCGTCTGAAGTTCGAATTTCCCTCCGTTCGGTCCCCCTACCCCGAGGTTCAGCGGTTTCGGGAGCGGGCCGTCGTCGCGCTCCTGGTGTTTGCCTTTCTCGTCGTGCCGGCGATGAACCTGGCCGGAGTGATCGAGCCGCATGACCTCAACCGTATCGGGCGCTATCTCTGTTTTGCGATAGCGGCGCTCGGGCTCGATTTGATTTGGGGGTTTACCGGCACGCTGTCGCTCTGCCACGCCCTTTTCTTCTGCATCGGCGGTTACGCGATGGCCATGCACCTGAGCCTGCCGGCGGGTGGCGGGGACGTCCGCCCGGAATACAACAACATCCCGCAGTTCTTCTTCTTCAACAACGTCGACACGCTACCCGCGTGGTGGGAGCCGTTCTCGTCGCTGCCGTTGACCGTGATCGCCGCCCTGGTGCTACCCGCCGCCCTCGCCCTGGCCCTGGGGTTTTTCATTTTCAGGAATCGCGTCCGTGGCGTCTACTTTGCGATCATCACGCAGGCGCTGGCCTGGGGCGCGTTCCTGGCCTTTTCACGGAACGAAATGCTGCTCGGGGGGACGAACGGCCTCACGAATTTCTACAAGCCACTCAACACCGAGAACACGTGGATCCTCGGCCTGTACCTGCTGGCGGCGACGACCCTGGGCCTGGCGTTCTGGGCCTGCAGCCACATCACGCGCTCGCGCCTGGGCCGCGTTCTCATTGCTGTTCGGGACAACGAGACGCGTCTGTATTTCACGGGCTACCGAGCCGACCTCTACAAGGTCTTCGCCTTTTCAACGGCGGCGTTGATCGGAGGGCTCGCCGGCTTGCTCTACGTGCCGCAGAACGGGATCATCACCCCGAACGTCATGCGCGTGGAGGATTCGATCTGGATGGTCATCTGGGTGGCGGTCGGCGGTAGGGGTAAGTTGTGGGGCGCGGTGTTCGGTGCGCTGCTGGTGAACTTTACCTACTCGGCATTGACGAGCGACATGCCCAGGGCGTGGCCCTTCATCCAGGGTGCGCTGTTTCTTGCGGTCCTGTTCTTCCCGAACGGGATCGCAGGTTTGTGGGAGCGTCTGGAGAGCGAAGTCCGATCCGGAGACAGCATCCGGCGCCTCCTGCTCGCTCTCGTGTTCGTCGAACTCTTCCTCATCGTCGACAAACTCGGGTACCTGCCTGGTGCCGGCGCCAACCTTCTGGTGGCCGGAATAGAAGTGCAGTATCTGGTCATGCTCGCCGGAGCGGCGCTCATCTGTTGGACGCGCGTCGCGCACACGGCCATACCTCTAACGGCGCTGGTCTGGTTCATCTTGACCGAAGCGCTCGGCATCATGCCCGGCTCGTTCGACATCGTGAAGTACGCCATCCTGCTCGGTTCAGGGACGCTGTACGCGTACCTGCGCTGGTCGGAGTCGCCGAGACCGGGTGCCGATAGACCGGCGTTCGCATCCAGGGTGCTGATGGCGGTGGGACTGAAATGATGAGTAGAACACAGGAAACATCGACGACGGAACCGGCGGGTAATGGCACGCTGCTGCGGCTAGAGGGAGCCTCCGTCGTGTTCGACGGGTTCAAAGCCCTGGACGTCGGGAAGTTCGATGTTGAGAGCAACGAACTGCGGGTCGTCATCGGTCCGAACGGGGCGGGCAAGACGACGCTGTGCGACGTGATCAGCGGGAAGACGCGCCTGTCGAGCGGAAGCGTGATGTTCGATGGCAGTGACATCACGCGCTGCAGCGAATTCGAGATTGCCCGCAAGGGGGTGGGACGAAAGTTCCAGACGCCGATGGGCTTCGGCAGCTTGACGGTGTACGAGAACGTCGAGCTGGCGCTGCCCGACTCTCACGGTGTGCTGGAGAACATGTGGAGCCGTCCTTCGCCGAAGGTCAAGGATGAGATCTTCGAGGTGCTGGAAGCGGTCGGTCTGGCTTATTCGTCACGCGTCAAGGCCCACAACCTGAGTCACGGCCAACGGCAGTCGCTGGAGATCGCGATGCTCCTGATCGCCAAGCCGAAGCTCCTGCTCGTCGACGAGCCCGCCGCCGGCCTCAGCGATGCGGAGGCGTTCGGAACCGCCGAGCTGCTGCTCCGCCTCAAAGGACGACATACGATGATCGTGATCGAGCACGACATGGATTTCGTACGGCATCTGGACTCCCGCGTGACCGTGCTCAACGAAGGAAGGGTCCTGGCCGAGGGACCGATGCAGGAAGTGCAGACGAACCCGCTCGTAATCGAGGCATACCTGGGACGCTGATAGACGATGCTTCAGATTCAGAACCTGTCGTTTTCATACGGCGCCGCACTGGTGTTCGACGAGATCGACATGAGCATGCCCGAAGGGAAGGTGACCTGCATCATCGGTCGCAACGGAGTCGGGAAAACGACCCTTCTGATGAACGTCATGGGTGTCCTTCGACCGACGACGGGTTCCATCCTTCTGGGGGACACCGACATGACGCAAATGGCGCCGGAAGCGCGTGCCCGGGCCGGCTTGGGGCTGGTGCCGCAGGGTCGACGCATCTTCGGGCGACTGACGGTCGAAGAAAACCTCAGGATCGGTCTCGAGGCGCGAGGCGATGGCATTACCGAGGTTCCCGAAGAAGTGTACGACCTGTTTCCGGTCCTCAAGACCATGTCGAACCGGATGGGTGGAGATCTGTCCGGAGGGCAGCAACAGCAGCTCGCGATCGCGCGAGCCCTGATCGGTCGTCCCAAGGTACTGATGCTCGACGAGCCGACCGAAGGGATCCAACCAAACATCATCCAGGAGATTGGCCGGGTCCTGCACCGGCTCGTCGATGAGCTGAAGATCACGGTCGTGATGGTGGAGCAGTACCTGGCCTTCGTCCAGGACGTCGGTCACCGCTTCTACCTCATGGATCGCCGTCGGGTCGTTGCCGAGGGGCCTACCGCCGACCTTACTTCGGATCTGATACACAGGCATCTGCAGGTGTAGGGGAGGGGGGAGGGGAACGTAGGCCGTAGGCCGACTCAATTTGAGATTTCGAATTTCCAATCTCGAATTTCCAATGTGGAATGTTCGTTAGCCAACCTGCAATGACCGCGCACGAATCCGTCTTAGATGCATTGCAGATTTTCTGTCGGAAAATCCGCATTGGAAATTTCATCATTGGAAAATGGAAATTGGAGATTGAGTGTAGGTGCGGTCTATGACCGCACACGGCTGCTGCCAAGACTCCCCTCCTTGGATAGATAAGGAGGGGTGGATGCGCCGCCAGGCGCAGACGGGGTGGTTCGAATTCACCGGGTGGATGCGCCGCCAGGTGCAGACGGGGCAGTTGAATTTCTGATCAACACCACCCCGGCGCTTCGCGCCACCCCTCCTCAGCTGAGGAGGGGTGCTTTGGGGGATCGGGCTACGTGATTTGGATCACGACCTCGCTCTCCCGTTCTTGAAACAGCACCTCGACCAGGCTCGCCCGGCGGTCCAGGACGGCGCGTTGGTTGATGTAGCCCTTGTCGGTGATTTCGCCGGCGTCGATCGAGGGTGGCTCTTCCAGGACCAGTGCCCGCGTGGCGTAGGTCGAACTGCCGGAACCTTGCGCACGCAGCGATTCCATTCCATCCCGGATTCGTTCCCGAACGCGTTCGTCTGCCAGCACTACAGCGAGGGAAGCTTCGTCGTCGAGTTCGGGGCACAGGCCGCGGCATCCCGACAGGTTCGGCATGATCAAGAAGCCGATTTCGTCGCGGTCGTGGCCCGCGATGACGATGTCCTGTGCGACCGGGCTCAGAGCCGAAATCGCACGCACGCGAAGCGCGCCGGTGTGGACCCATGTGCCGGTCGTCAGTTTGAACTCTTCGGCCAGGCGGCCAGCGAACTCGATGCCTTTCGATGAGTCATCGGTGTCCGCGAAACGGCCGGCGTCGCCGATCTTGTAGAAGCCCTCGTCGTCGAACGCCGCATCGGTGAGGTCGTCCCTCCGCCAGTACCCGGGTGTGACGTTCGGGCCCCGTACGAGCAACTCGTACTTTTCGCCATCGCCGGTGGGAACCATCTTGACCTCACATCCCGGAACCGGAAGCCCGATCACACTCGGTCGAACGGGCTCAAAGTGCGCCGAGGTCACCAGCGGCGCGGTCTCGGTCGATCCCCAGGATGAAGTCAGCCGCACGCGCCTACCCAGTTGGGCGATCGAAAGACGGTCGAGGCGCTCATAGAGGCTTGCCGGAAGCGCGGCTGCAGCGTACAGGATCAGCTTCAAACGTTCGAAGAAACTGCTTCGCAAAGCCGCGTCGGATTCCAGGTGGGGCATCAGGAGGTCGTATCCGCGGGGCGCGTTGAGGTAGATGGTAGGCGAGATCTCGCTGAGATTACGGACGGTCTTCGCGATCAGTCCCGGCGCCGGCTTGCCGTCATCGATGTAGAGCTGCCCGCCTTGCGCCATCACGAGGTTGAAGTTGTGGTTGCCGCCGAAAGTGTGGTTCCAGGGGAGCCAGTCGACCAGAACCGGCGGCTCTTGGGTCACGAAGGGCCAGCAGACGGCCAGCATCGCCTGGTTCGAACAGAGCATGCGCTGCGTGTTGATCACGGCCTTGGGTTGGCCGGTGGAACCGGAGGTGAGCAGGAACTTCGCGATCGTGTCGCCGTTCACAGTCGCGAAGGCCGCGTCGACCGCCCCCTGAGGGGAGTCTTCGAGAAGCCCTTCGAAAGGCATAGACGGCCTCCGGACGCCTTCCGGGTTGCCTGAAACGACCAGCTCGAATTCGCGTTCACCCAGCGCGTCGATTGCATGCGCAAACCGGTTTGCATCATGGACGAAGACCAAGCCGGGCTGCAGCAGGTCGAAGACTGTCCGCAGTTTGCCGAAGTCTTTCGACATGAGCGAGTAGGCGGGCGAGACCGGCGCGACCGGCACGCCGATGTGCATCGCGGCCAGGGCGACGAGACCGTGCTCGATGGAGTTATCCGACAGGACCACGACCGGACGATCCGCCGAGAGATCTCTTTTCAGGAGATTGGCGGCAATCGCCCGCACTTGGCTCCTGGCATCGGCCCAGGCCAGGGTCCGCCAACTCCCCGCTTCACGCTGTGCAAGGAACGTTGCATCCGCTTTCTCCTGCGCCCACCGTTCCAGGTACTCGCCCAGGCATCGCGGGTAGGACGGAAGGGCCACCGGCGACCGGGCGACGAGGGAGCCGTCGTCCTTGGCTTCGAGATCGACTCTGGCGGGGAGAAATTCGACCGGCACGAACGGGGCGTTGTCTTCTGACATAGCGGTTGATTCAGACCCAGGGTTTCAACGGGGTAGAATACCCTATTCGGGCTAGGGTGTAGGTGCGGTCTATGACTGTCCATGACCGCACACGTTTCGATTGGTGAGACTTTTGTGCGCTCATAGAGCGCACCTACACCCCAGCGAAAGATACGCGGTGGGTGAATGTAGTGTCACGCAACTGTAGGTGCGGTCTATGACCGCACACATTTCGGACCGAAACGATGTGCGAAGTCCAACCGTGCCGGTATACATTCTTGCCGGAGGCCGGAGCCGGCGCTACGGAAGCGACAAGGCCCGGCTCGTCATCGAGGGGCAGCCCCTCCTGGTTCGGGTCGCGCGCGAGTTGGCCGACCTGGCGTCGTCCATGACCGTCGTCGCGAGGTCGGCCGGGGACTATGATGACCTGGGGTTGAGGACCATCCGTGACTCGATACCCGACAAGGGACCGATGGGAGGGCTCCTTGCGGCCTTCGAGGATGCCGGTCCGGCCGAGTGGCTCTTTCTTACCGCCTGCGACTGGGTCGGAATCCGCGTCGGGTGGGCTCGCAAACTGGTCGACGCGCGGAGGGAAGATGTCCGGGCTGTCGTCTATCGTTCCGACCGTTATCATCCGCTCTTCGGCCTGTATCATACGGCCGCACAGGACGACGTCCTGCGTCATATCCATGACGACGATCTGAAGATGCAACACCTGCTCGACCGATTGCCCACTCGATCGATGCCGGTTCCCGATGACTGGGACGAGTTGATCAACCTGAACCGCCCGGCGGAGAAAAACGGCCATGGCGAAGCCTAGAATATCCTCCGGCGGAGGTTGGGCCGCGATCGACTACGCCATCCGGAAGGGCCTGGAGACGGGCGGCCTGTTCAAGTTCTACCGGCGTATGCGCACGCGTAACACCTGCAAGACCTGTGCGCTCGGGATGGGTGGTCGGAGTGGCGGGATGGTGAACGAGTCGGGTGGGTTCCCGGAGGTGTGCAAGAAGTCTCTGCAGGCTCAGGCCGGCGACATGCAGGGGCCGATTACGGAGAGTCTGCTTCATGCCTACCCCTTTGCCCACCTGAAAACTCTCACTTCCGCTGAGCTCGACCGCCTGGGCCGAATCGCCTTTCCCATGATCGCCGAAGACGGCGACGCGCATTACCGGCGTATCAGCTGGGATGCCGCGTTGGACTTTGCGGCCGAGGCGTTTCGCGACGCATCACCCGAGGAGGTGTTCTTCTATTCCTCAGGCCGTTCGAGCAATGAGGCGGCCTTCCTGATGCAGGTCGTGGCACGCGCCTACGGCACGCCGAACATAAACAACTGCTCCTGCTACTGTCACAACGCCTCCGGAGTCGGCCTTTCTCGAGTCTACGGTTCGGGGACGGCGTCGGTCGTACTCGAAGACCTGGAAAAGGCGGATCTGGCATTGATCGCGGGCGCAAACCCGGCCAGCAATCACCCCAGGCTGATCAGCCAGCTGGTCCGACTGCGCCGGCGCGGCGGATGTGTGATCGTCGTCAACCCGCTTCGCGAGCTGGGGTTGACCCGTTTCCGCGTGCCGTCGGATTGGCGGAGCATGCTGTTCGGGTCGACGGTTTCGGATCTGTACCTGCAGCCCCACGTGGGTTCCGACGTCGCGCTTTTCAAAGCCCTGCTGAAGGGGATCCTCGAGCGCGGCGGGGTGGACGAGGACTACGTGCGTCACTACACGGGCGGATGGGACGCGGTAAAAGCTGACATCGAAGCGGAGTCCTGGGACGACCTGCTGTCTTCCTGCGGAGTCGGATCTGATCAGGTCGCGTCCGCCACCGAGATGCTCATCCGAGCCAGGCGCGGCGTTTTCTGCTGGGCGATGGGACTGACCCATCACGAGCACGGCGTCGACAACGTCCTTGCCCTGTCCAACATGGCCCTGGCCCGTGGCTGGCTGGGCCGGCCCGGAACCGGTCTGCTCCCGATTCGCGGCCACTCGAACGTCCAGGGCGTGGGTTCGGTCGGGGTCACCCCTGTACTGAAGAAGGCGTTCGCCGAGAGGCTCGAGAGACTTTACGGCATCGAACAGCGCGAAGGCGTCGGCATGGACACGTTCCGTTCCATGGAAGCGGCATCCGAAGGCCGAATCCGGGCGGCTTTCCTGCTCGGCGGGAACCTGTTTGCGAGCAACCCGGACCGTGACTGGGCTTCCGCGAGTCTGCGGAAGATTCCCACTTCCATCCATGTGTCGACAAAGCTCAACGAAGGCCACGTCCACGGCCGTGGGAGCCGCACGATGATCCTGCCGGCGCTTGCGCGTGATGAGGAGTTGCAGGCGACGACACAGGAGTCGATGTTCAACTTTGTGCGCCTGTCGGCCGGTGGTGTTCAGGCCGCGGGAAGCGAGATGCGCTCCGAGGTCGAAATCATCGCATCCCTGGCGGAGCGTATTCTCCCGGAAGACCGGTTCGATTGGACCTCGTTGCGCTCGCATCGCGAACTGCGTACAGCCATCTCGGCGACCGTTCCCGGCTACGAAGCGATCGGCGAGATCGACGGACGGGGCGGTGAATTCCAGATCAACGGCCGAACCTTCCACGAACCGACATTTTCGACTCCCGACGGCAAAGCCCATTTTCACGTGACACCGTTGCCGGATTTCAGTGCAGCTGAGGGCGAGTTCCGCTTGATGACACTGCGTTCGGAGGGGCAGTTCAACACCGTTGTCTACGAGGAAGAGGACCTGTACCGCGGAAATACGCGCCGCGACGTGGTCATGATGGCCGAGGCGGACGCGGGCCGGATGAACCTGGCCGAGGGCGATCGTGTGGCAGTCGTTACCGGAACAGGTCGTCTCGAAGTCGTGGTCGCAATCGTCGACATCCGGGCCGGCAACCTTGCCATGTACTACCCCGAAGCCAATGTGCTCGTGCCAAGGCGCGTCGACAAGCTTTCTGGAACACCTGCCTTCAAGTCGGTCCGGGCTCGAATCGAGCGATGTTAGCTGTGTAGGTGCGGTCTATGACCGCACATTCTTCGAACCGAAACACGTGCGCTCATACAAGCTGTGAACGAATGCCATTTGTTTGAGAATCGGGTGGCGGGGCTTTTCATGAAGAACCTGCGATCCTCAAGTGTAGGTGCGCTCTATGAGCGCACAAATGCCCGCGGGACCACAAGTTGTGCGGTCATAGACCGCACCTACACTTGAAAAGCCCCGCCACCCGTTTTTCCGTTCCCATAATTCGTTCACAGCTTCATAGAGCGCACCTACACCTGATCCAAGAGCTTTGCTTGCATCCGGCTAGCGTGGTGGATCTCGAAGCTCTGTGATTTGACGCGCCCTGGTTTCGAGCGCGACGGATCTTTCCTGGACCTCTTGAAGCAAGATGAAGGCGTCCCGGTAGTTTCCGCCTTCGAAAGTTTCCCGAGCCAGGGTGAGCGTCGCGAAGATGCCGGCGAGTTCATCGTCGAGTGTCTGTAGATCCCGTCTCGTCACCGGGCCGGCCCGCGCCCTCTCAAGGGTCTCGACGGCGACTTGAAACAGGCGCTCGGCTTCGGGCACCGCGTTCTGGGCCTGCCGAAATACACGGTCCCTGTTCTCCATGGCGAGCACCGCGGCTTGACCGGCCTGCTCGTACGCTCGTACGCCAGGTCGAGGAGATCGACCGCAGCTCTGTAGTCCCGACGCCAGGGCGGCTCGGCTTCCTGTTCCTCGATCGCCATCGCTCCACTTTCGAGATTCATCAAGGCGAAGTCGTATTCGTCGGCAGCGTAGATGTCCGCTTCGGCATCCAACGCCTGGGCCAGGGCCTCTTCGACCTGTTGTAGCTCCAATACCGGCTTTTCAGCGCATCCCGCCAGCAGGCAGAGTCCAAAGACCAGGATTGGTTTGCGACCACTTCTCATGTCGCTTCCTCTATATGGCGAACGCTCCTCCGGAGTCAACCTATCTGGAACGGTAGCGAGGAGAGGCGGTGGCCCGGGAAAAGGGTGGGTGGCGGTCTTCTACGCCCGCTTCAAGACGACGAGGCTCACGTCGTCCGACGGTTTGCCGAAGCTCATCATGTCTTCCGTGATCGCATCGTAGATTTGGCGGGCCGATCGATCCTTAGCGTCGCGAAGGGTCCGCTCGAGATGATGGGGGAAGTAGCCTTCCGTACCGTTGGTATGTTCAGCCAGACCGTCTGTGTAAAGCAGCAGGATGTCGCCCTCTCCCATCAGTTTCCACTCGTTGAGCTGATACTGGTCCTTGAAACCGAGAACGCTCCCCCTCGTCCCACTATCGATCAACCCCTGAGACGGGAGCGTTCCGATGGGTGGAAACGTCACGGCCAGGTCCTCATGAACTTCCATAAACCGGTCCTGCTCGCTCGAGAACACGACAGGGTGCGGATGGGCCGCGGTCAGAAATCGGAAGGTGAAGTCTTCGGAAATCTCGCCGTAGATCATCGTGACGAACTTTCTCACGCTGGAGGAATCGTAGAATCTCGTGTTCAGGTTCTCGAAGAGGTGCTTCGTGATGTGACCGAACATGTCGAGCTCATAGATCGCACCCAACAGGAAGGCCTGGTGCATCATGGCCGCCAGAAGCGCGTCGGTGGCCCTGTGGCCGGCGACGTCGATGAGTGCGATCCCGGCCATCCTGCGGCAGCGTTCGAGGTGTGCCACGACGTCGCTTCTTCCGTCTGCCGCAGCCTGCCGGATGCGGGCTTCCATGTCGTAGCGCTGTTTGAAATCGACGTAAATGATGTGGTCGCCACCGACCACTCCATTCAGAGGGATCGTGTCGCCGAAGACGTCGATTCCGGCCAGCCTCGGAATCTCACCCGGCAGCGGCGTGATGTTTCCGGCGATGTCCTGGAAATTATCCAGCTCGCTTCGAAGCTGGTGGAGGGAAGTCTTGCTGTCGGATTCGGACATAGCGTGTGAGATGCCGTGCAGGCCTGGGAGGCGTCAGTGTCGACCCTCGTGCGTCCACCGGGGGTCCTCAAAGCGCTGTATTTCGATCAGATATCCGTTGGGGTCCCGAAGGAGGCAGTGGTAGATCCGGTACTCCGCGTTATGGGACGGGGGCTTTTCGAATTCGACGCCCTGCTCCCGGATTTGCTCGTACCAGCCGTCCACGTCGTCGGTGACGAGCGTTATGAAGATGCCGTCCGGGTCTCGAACCTCGTCGCGCCGGCAGAACCCGATGAACGCGTTGCCGTTCGTGGAGTAGATCCGACACGATCCCTGGTCCAGCGCCAACGGCAGGGCCAGGACGTTCTCGTAAAACGCGGCCGTCCGGGCAAGATCCGTCGTCGGGAAGAAGGTGATCTGGGACTGAATATCCCTCATCCGCCCGGAGGAACCTCGCCTTTGAATTCCAGGGTGATATCGACGATCGCAATTTCGACGCGTCGGTTCTTCGCGCGAGCCGCCGAGGTGGTTTCGGCAACCCGGGGGCTGGATTTGCCGTATCCCTTCGCGCTGATGATCGTTGGATCGATGCCCGCTTCGATCAGGTAGTCCGTGACGGCACGCGCGCGCTGCTCAGACAGATCCAGGTTGTAGACGTCCGAGCCTACATCATCGGTGTGGCCGTAGACGTAGATCGAATGGCCGGGTGACGTCAACAGGATGCCCGCGATGCGACTGAGTAACTCGCGGTTCTGCGGCCGCAGTTCGGCCCGATCGAAATCGAACTCGACGGCGTCGCTTCCCAGGTTCATCACCAGCCCCAGCGCCGTCCGCCTGGTCTCTGCGACCTCACTCAAAGCTTCATACAGACGGTCCAGTTCTCGCTGACGTTCCTCCCGGATCGTGGCTGCTTCCTGGCGCGCCAGTTCGGCATCCCGGTTTGCAGATTCGGCTTCGTCGCGGGCCGCGGCCGCTTCGTCCTCCGCCTCCCTACGGGCCCCGGCGGCTTCGTCCGCCCGGCGGGCGGACGCGCCGGCCCGCTCCAGTGCCGCCGAAGCGGCGGCGGCGGAATCCTGCGCCATCCCGGCAGCCGTCCTGCTCTCGAGCGCAACCGATTCGACGTGTTGGTTCAATGCCGCCATCTGCCGGCGCAATCCCCGTAACTCGTTGAGGGTCAGTGCGCCAGCTCCGATCGCAATTGTCGCCAGGGCGATGGCGAGGACGGTCCACCGTCGCGACGAAGCGGGAGCGGGACCCGGCGGTGGGCTGGGTTCGTTCGGCATCGGTGTTTTCTCCACTAGTTCATTCTACCGAAAAAATATTCGAAATTTTCGGTTAGGCGATCAGCCGTCGGCTACCAGCTCAATCGGTTGGGACTATCGCCCCGTTTTCGAAACGAGATCGAGCGGGCGCCGACCGGCCAGGCCACTAGTTGACTCCCCGACGATGGCATGCCATCGTCGGGGCGATGTCGATCGAGGTCAAACTGGACAGGGACCGAATGGAAGCGGTTGTCGAGGTGCAGCGACAGGAGGAAGAATCGATCGGTCTCGAGCTGATCAAACAGCTGCTGGACGAACCTGCCTGGACGAAGCCGGAGTCTGCCACGGCATCGATGAAGCCCTCTGCACCGAGTTCATCGACTCCGTCAGCAAGGCGCCGCCGGGTGGAAGGATTCGCCAGGCTGTCGCCCGGGGCACGGCCCCTGTAAAAGGAGATGACGGCAGCATCGAGATGACGGTCGAAACCGGGCGGGAAGAGGTCGGTGTCGCGCGGGAGTCGGGCAGCATCGACTTCCATGAACGCGGTTCATTCACGCCTATCGAAAAAGAGCAGTTGATCGCTCGTGTCGTCCCACCAACGGAGGGGACGCCTGGAAAGAACGTTCGAGGGGAGGAACTCCACGCGGAGCCCGGAACGAAGGCGAGCCTCAATACCGGATCCGGCACGGCCATGGCAGCGGGAGGCACCGAACTGCGCGCAACTCGAGCAGGTGACCTGCGCTTTGTGGGAGATCGGATCGAAGTTTCGGAACTCATCCGAGTCTTGGGAAACCTCGATTACAAGATGGGGAGCATCGAATGTCAGGGCTCGGTAACCGTGGAAGGGGACGTCTTGCCCGGGTTCCACATACGGGCCGAGGGGGACGTGACGATCGGAGGTATCGTGGACTCCGCCGAAGTCAAAGCCGCCGGTAGCGTGACGGTCCGTCAGGGTGTCGTCCGTGGTAGCCGGATTTCGGCCGGAGGAGAACTAAGAGTTGGCTATGTAAGCGGATCCTACCTGGAGAGTGATGCCAAGGTCACGATCCAGAAGGAGGCGATGCACAGTACCGTGGTTTCCGGGGATTCAATCGCGGTCCCAGGCTCCGGCCGTGCGGTCGGGGGCAGCCTGCAGGCAAAGAAAGGAATCGAGATCGGTGTTGCCGGACACGAAAACGGTGTTGCGACTGTCCTGGCCGCCGGGGTGACCCCTCTGAAGGAATTGGAGGAAGCGAAACTCAAGGCTCGGATGAAGCGGACAGCAGCCGTCAAGGTCCAGATCGAGAAGATCAAGGATCTCGCCAAGCCGGATCAGCATGACCGCCTGGATCAGTTGGCTTCGAGCCACGAAACTACGGAGGAAAAGAGCGCTGAGGCATTGGCCGAACTGGAAAAAAAGGAAAGCGATGGGCTGTCAGAGTGCCGGATAACCGTGAGCCGGGCCGTCCATTCGGGCGTGCGCGTTCGAATCGGTCCCGGCGAGCTGGCAATCGTAGAAGACCATCGAAGTGCGAAGTTTCAATATTACAAGGACGCGAGTGAGGTGATCGGAGTTTATTCGGGAGGCTAGCAATGACTGTTCGTGATGCCATGAGCACCCAGGTGATTACCGTTCGAGAATCAGACTCGGCCTTGGATGGCTTGAAGCTACTCGTTACAAAAGGCATCAGCGGCGCCCCTGTCGTTGATGAAGAATCTCGCATGGTCGGAGTCGTGACCGAATTCGACCTGCTGCTTGCGCTCGATCACGTCGGCGAACAAGTGCCGATCGCAAGGATCATGACCGAGGACGCGTCTTCGGTGAGTCCCGATACCAGCCTCGACGAGGCTCGGGAACTGATGATCGGTCACAATTGGCGCCGGCTGCCCGTCGTCGAGGACGACAAGATCGTGGGTGTTCTGTCGCGCAGGGACATCCTTCGGGTGCGTTTCGGGCTCTGACCTGACCAGTGGCCTGTAACAGTGCTATCGGCACCATCGCCGATGGGTCTTGCGGGCGAGGTCGAGGAGGGAGACGGAAAGCGATGCTCTTTCATCGGTGACGGCTTCCGACAAAGAGATCGCCCGCAACCCCCATCGGCCCGAAGGGTTCGGCCCAACGGCGCCGTCTTCGGTGTTGTAACGCCCTCGCAATGAAACAGCATTGGCTCGAGCGTCACTCCTAGAATCCGACGCCGTTCCGCCGAACGCTGGTACCGATAGCACTGTTACAGGCCACTAGCCCGGATTATTCCTGGTTGTCGTCGCGAAGCGGTGGAGACGCCGTAGAGACAAGGCGCGCGAGGCCGGCGTGTCTGGATCCAATGCCGAGGCCGACCCGTTAGCCGAACGCCTTATCTGCGAGTGTATCCGCCGCTGCAGTAGACAATTCATGAATAATCCGGGCTAGGAGTCTGCGCGGCAGAAGGACCGGAATTGGGCGGATAAAGATCGAAGATATGTCATGGCACGAACCTATCGGACTTATAGCCCAGAACAAACACTGCTGATGCCACCGTCGTTGAGAGATTGGTTGGCCGAAGATCACCTGTCGTACTTCATATCGGACGCGGTGGACGCGATGGATTTGAGCGCGTTCGAACAGCGGTATGGAACCGAGGGTCCGGGCAATCAGGCGTTTGATCCGCGGATGATGGTGAAGGTGCTGATTTATGGGTACGCGACCGGAGTGTTCTCGTCCAGGAAGATCGCGGCGAAGTTGACCGACGACGTAGCGTTCCGGATGTTGGGAGCGGAGAACTTTCCGGCGCACCGAACGATCTCGGATTTTCGCAAACTGCATCTTGAGGAGTTCGGAAACCTGTTTGTGCAAGTGGTGATGATGGCGCGGGAAGCGGGACTGGTGAAGATGGGAACCGTGGCGGTGGACGGGACCAAGATGCGGGCGAATGCAAGCAAACGCAAAGCGATGAGCTACGAACGCATGAAAAAGCAGGAGACCGAATTGGGTGAACAGATTCGGGATCTGTTGAACCGGGCCGAGGCGACCGATGAGGACGAAGACGAGCGATACGGCAAGGACCGGCGCGGAGACGAACTGCCCGACGGGTTGGCCACGCGCAAGAAGCGCCTGGCCACGATACAGGCGGCCATGAAGCGGCTCGAAGAACGTCAGATGGCCGCGGACAAGGAAGCGGGACGGAACACCAAAGATCACAAACCCGGATGCGGAAAGAAGCCATTCAAACGTCCCATGGGGGAACCTAAACCCACGGCCCAGGACAACTTCACCGACCCGGAAAGCCGGATGATGAAGACCTCCACCGAAGGGTTCCAGCAATGCTACAACGCGCAAGCGGTGGTGGATTCCCAGGCCCGGATCATCGTGGCAACAACGGTGACTGACAATGCATCGGATGTGGGGCAGTTGGAACCCACGCTGGATGCGTTGAGCGACAATCTGGGGGAGCGTCCCGACCGCGTGCTGGCCGATGCGGGATATCGATCCGAGTCAAATCTGGGGATGTTGGAACAACGTCAGATTGACGGGTATGTTGCGATGGGTCGCGAGAAGGATCTCGCCCGTGCCCCACTCCCACCCAAAGACACCGCTGTTGGTCGGATGATGAGAAAGATGAAAACCAAGCGTGGGCGTGACCGCTACCGGGCCCGAAAGCACATTGGTGAGCCGCCCTTCGGGTGGATCAAGTCGGTGCTCGGATTCCGACAGTTCAGTCTACGCGGTTTGGACAAAGTGACCGGGGAGTGGAATCTGGTCACTCTGGCGGTGAACTTACGACGGATGAACGGGAAGATCGAATGGGCATAATCCGGAAAACCGCAACCCGGCAGACCCGATACACGGCCAATTACGGGTGTCCGTACAACTCTGAACTCGTCGTATCGGAAGAATCGGTCGATTCTCCTCCGAAGACCCTCTCAAATCCCAATCAGTCCGAGTTCTTTGCGCTCTGCCGCGCAGACTCCTAGCTTCGCTGTCGGGGCCTACCCCTCTCGGGAGCCCGTCGCGGATGCTGCGTTTTCGTCGAATTTCACGTTCCAATGGGCGCCGTTGCAGAACGGCTTGTTCTTGCTCGCCCCGCACCGGCACAGCGTCAGATGGTCGGTCGTCGCACCCTCGCCCAGCTCGACGCCGACAAGAGCGGCACCCCCCGTCACGACGTAGGGACCGTTCGGCACGAACGCGATACCGGGATCGCCACCATGGTCCCGGTGCTCTTCACCCTCGGTGGAGTAACTCAGCGCGCCTGAGGGACATCCGCGTATCGTCAGTATGATTTCATCGACGGGAGCTCCCTCCGGATCGACCCAGGGCTCTGTGCCCAGGCGGAAGACGGTCCCTAGACCCTCGGTGCATTTTGCCGCGTGCGCGCACACGCCGCGGTTGTCGTGAATCGTGATCCCCTTGCCCTCATAGTTGTCCCGCCTGTCGGCCATCCGGTCGGGTTCCTTGGCACTCGAGAATCCCACTCGCTTGTGGGAGCCATCGCAGAATGGCTTGTTGCCCGACGCGCCGCACCGGCACAGGGCAGCCCGATCGCCCAGTTCATGCACCTTGCCGTCGGAGAAACTTCGCAAGCTGCCGGCTCCTTCCACGATGTATGGTCCGTTCTCGGTCGGTTGAATTCTCCTGCGATTCTCATTGCTCATTCGGAACTCCTTGACGCCATCTTCCTGGCACGTTTAATTGCAGCGCATATTGTATTTCGAGTGACGGCCAAACGTCACCCGGCCTCGGCCGGCGTGCTCGATTGCGCCCCGACCGTCAGAGGCTGTATCCTGATGCGGCCGGAAGGATAACATGCAGCATGAAGAACGCTTGTCCGCCGATGCCGGGTTGAAGCGATTCGTACGGTATGCGGTTGCGCTGCCCGTCGCGATGTTCGTCTTTGCTGGGACTGCGCACGCACAGCGGGCGTATGTCTCCAACGAACGTGACGGTACGATCACGATCATCGACACGTCGACCGATTCGGTCGTGGACTCGATCTTTGTGGGCTCTCGCCCTCGGGGGATTCAGTTGTTGCCCAGCAGACGGGGGCTCTACGTCGCGCTCTCCCGACCGCCGGATGACCTTATCTCACCTTTCGAGGAGAAACTCGCCATCATCGCGCTCAGCTCGTACAAAGTTCTGCGTCTGCTCGACGTGGGGTCGGAACCCGTGAATTTCTCTTTCCTGGGAATCAGCGAATACGCCATTGTGGCGAACGGTAATGCCGAGACGGCCTCGGTCGTGGACGTCGCGGGCCTTCGTGTCCTCACGAAGGTGACGGTCGGAGCCCAACCCGAGGCGGTCGCGACATCACCGGACGGCCGCTGGACGTACGTGGCCTCGGAGGTTGCGAATCAGGTGACCGTCATCGACAGTCAGGCGCTTCACGATACCCGGTCGTTCGATACCGGGCCCCGACCCAAGGGTATTGCATTCTCGCCGGATGGAGCGCGGGCGTATGTCACTTCGGCGGATGGCGCGAGCGTTGCGATCATCGACGCCCGTCGCCATGAGCCTGTCGGTTCGATCGAGCTCCGGGAGGGTTCCCGACCCAACGGCATCGTGCTGTCAGCCGACGGCAGCCGAGCCTACGTGTCGAATGGTCTCGGAGCGGATGTCGCCGTGCTCGACCTGCAGACCGGGGAGGCGATCAGCTACATCCCTGCCGGGGAACGGGTCTGGGGCATTGCCCTGACCCCAGACGGCCGAAAGCTCTACGCGGCGGACAGTCTGGGTAACGAGATCGCGGTCATCGATACCGAAACGCTGGAGGTTGTCCGAACAATAGCGACAGGAGACGGCCCCTGGGGCATCGTCATCGGTCCTTGAATGCCGGCCGAACTCACTTCCCGCCAGCGAAGGCTATGGCTGAGTGCGGTGATTGTGGTCCTCCTCGTTCTGACCGCCCTCCAGCTTAATAGCCAGGGTCGTCTGTGGCTGTGCTCCTGCGGCGAGTTGTACCTCTGGGCAGGCGACATCAACAGCGCGCACAATTCGCAGCATCTCCTCGATCCCTACAGTTTCACCCACCTGCTTCATGGCCTGGCGTTCTTCTGGCTCCTGACGTTGGCGGCGGGGCGACTCTCTTCGGAACTGCACGTCGGTCTGACCGTTCTGATGGAGTCTGTCTGGGAGGTCGTCGAAAACTCCCGCTTCATCATCGACCGCTACCGTGAGGCGACGATAGCGCTCGGCTATGAAGGAGACACTATCGTGAACTCCATGGCGGACATTGCGATCTGTACGGGGGGCTTCGTGCTGGGCGTCTACCTGGGTCTACGCCGTTCTATCGTGCTGTTTGCGGCGACCGAGGTCGTGCTGGCGTTCTGGATCCGAGACGGTCTGTTGCTGAACATTGTGATGTTGATCTACCCGTTCGAGGCGATCAAATCCTGGCAGATGGGGCTTTAGCGGAGTCTCGTCCCTCCCCGAGGACAGATGGGGAGCTTCGACACCTGCCGAGCCTTCTTCGTGCGGCCCGCCCTTCGATTTCAGACTCAAACGCAGCCCTTCCACGATCAGCCCGAAGATGTTCGGCGAGTGCTGCAGGAGCAGAGAAAACCATTGCGACTTCCGCATCTGTGGGAAATAGATTCCCCGAAACGCGAGGGAGGCGCAGAACAGGGTCGCTCGCTCGACGAACGGACGATGGGCGATTTTCCGGAGTCCCGCCGTGATGCCGGAGCGGGAATAGGATCGTCGCCAGGCTCCGCGCACCTCGGTCTCGGCCTGGGGGATCGTGAGGTTCCGGGGTGTGAAAGCCATCCTGAACGGGCGGAAGTCGAGCCAATGTGTCGGGCGCGTCAAGCGGCCTTCATCGGCCAATCGATCATAGAGCGGTGTGGCCGGGTACGGGGTGAGCAGGCCGTAGACGGGCAGACCGGGGGGCCAGCTCTCAATCTGTTCCACCGTCCGATCTGCGACACCAGGCGTATCGCCGTCCATTCCGAATATGAAGGAGGTGATCGCATACACACCGCGATCGGCCAGACGGTTCAGAATCCCTCCGTATTCCGCCGGTTTGTTGAAACCCTTGCTGACCTCCTTCAGGCTGGCGGGGTCGATCGACTCCATTCCGATGAAGACCCAGCGTCCGCCGCTATCGGCGATCAAATCCAGCAGTTCCTCGTCGCGCAGGAGGTTGATGCTGATCTGCGCGACCCAGGGGATGACTGCATCCCTCGCGATGATTTCACGAAGCAGCGACTTGGTTCGCTTCACGTTGATCGCGAAGTTGTCGTCGATGAAGAAAGCCGCGATCTTGCCGGGGTCTCGGTCTGCGCGTTCTTTCAGCAGCAACAGCTCTTCGACGACACTTTCGTTGGAGCGGAAGCGGATGGAATCGCCGAAGAACCCGGTCACGGTGCAAAAATCACATCCATAGGGGCATCCCCTGCCCGACTCGATCGGAACGACGTGCAGGGTCTTCCACGACCACCCAAGCTTCCGCAGCACAAACCGCACAGCCGAGGGAATCGGCCGCAGCAAGTTGAATTGCTCAAGGTCGAGTGTGTCCCAGGGAATTCTCGGATACTCAGCCAGGTCCGGCTTGATCTCGGTTCCCGAAGCATCGACCGGGGCGTAGATCTCCTGCAGTTGTCCCCGGGCGGCATCCTCGACGATCCTGGGCCAGGTTTGATCGGCCTCTCCCAGCGCAACGGCGTCCGCGTGTCTCGGCTCACCGCTCCGGCCCAGAGGTTCGTCCGGTACTTCGGTCACGTGGGGACCGCCGAACACCACCTTGGCTCCCGCCGCGCGTATGGCGTCCGCTGCCCGGTATGCGCGTGCCGCCATACGGGTCATCGCACCGATCCCGACCAGCTCGATTTCGTTGGTCCGGACGTAGGAGGCCAGCTCGGACTCCGACATCGGCCGGGCGTTACCGTCGATGAGAAACACACGGTGTTCCGCGGGCGTCAGAGACTTCAGCAGGAACATCCATAGATGCGGCATGAAGTTCCGAGTGACCCCGTTGTCGGGGTTATATAGAAGGATGTTCATAGGGGCCGATGCTGAGGATTCAGGTCCGAGGGATGGTGCGTCCCTTTAGCGCGTCCTGCCTCAAAGGCGCGTTCGTGCAAACAAACCCGAAGGGAGTGTACGACCATGTGGTTGAGAAGTAAATAGAGATCGGGGTAGTGCAACAGAAAACTGTAGCACTACCGAGCTCGGATAGGCGAACGGGCCGGCGAGCCTGTTTCGAAGGGAAGTGGCTTCACAGGGCGTTCGGTTTGTTGGCGGCCAGGAGCCCCACTTCCAGGCTGTGCGCCTGGTCATTCCACGTTGACCGGGTAGGACGCCGGGCATAGAATCGGGAAACGCTCAACGAAAGGTTCTGAATGCGATCTTGATCCAGGCAGCGACGTAGGGTTGCCACCGTGGAGCAACCAGTACGTCCGGCGAAGGTTCAATAGGAGACGCAATGGCACAAGATAAGGAGTTCTCCGAATCCAAACTCAAGGAACAGAAAGCACCTGGCGCGGCCCAACCTCAAAAACCGCGGCCGACGATGACGCGGCGCGACTTTCTGAAAAAGGGCAATACCGGCGCCGTCGCGGTCGGTGTCATGAGCGGCGCCGGCTTCGCCGCCCTGGTTCCCGAACCGGCGACAGCGACCCAATCCACCCCGGCCGATCCTGTAACGAGTCGCCGAGTGACGCTCGACATCGATGGAAAAGAACACGATGTCACGGTCGATGTGCGGGAGAGCTTGTGGGAGACCATGAATTACCAGTTGGGCCTGTCCAACTGCAACCTGGGCTGCGACCGTGCCCAGTGTGGCGCGTGCACCGTGGTCATGGATGGCCGGGCGGTCAACGGGTGTGCTCTCCTGACGGCGCGTTGCGGCCGCGGCCAGGAAATCGTGACCGTGGCCAGTCTCGCGGATGGGCCCGGCGTCGAAGGGCTGCATCCGCTTCAGCGCGCTTTCTGGTTCGAGGGGGGGTTCCAGTGCGGCATCTGCACGCGCGGTTTCATCATGGCCTCCCACGCCCTGCTCGAGGACAACCCGAACCCGACGACGGCAGAAATCAAAGAAGCGCTCGCGGGCAACATCTGCCGCTGCGGCGAATACCCCAAGATACTGAACGCGGTGAGGAAAGCGGCAGCCGAATTACGGGGCGAGCAGATCACATACGCCGCGCCGTTGATTTCGGGCGAGGAGCCCGCGCCCACCGAGGTCGCCGGAGGAAGAACCTCCAGGCAGTTCTCGTTCGCAACAGCGCTGGGCACGATCGAGGATTATGACGAACTGGCTGCCGAGCTGGCTCTGAGGCCCGGCATCCTGGACGTGTCGGGGACCGAACGCACGATCACGCCCACCTGGGACCCCGCCAGGCTCGATGAAGCCAGGGTCCGACAGATCCTTGAGGAATTGGGCCACGCCGTGAGGCCGGACTAAGGAGGAAACGACATGGAGCAAAAAGTTGACGCCCTGCGAGTCGTTCAAGACCCCGCCTACGCGGCCCGGCTGACGGACGCCGAATGGCGGACCCTTGCCGACGACCCCGAATGGAACGAGCTCGTCGGAGAATACGCCGAGATGGTCGAACCTGTGATGGAGCTCTATGCTTCGAACCTGGGTGTGCCGGCGCCTCGTGCCGTCGCTCCGGGCCCGCCGCCTCAACAAGAGCCGGAACGGTTCGAGGTCATCGGCAAGCCGATTCCTCGCCTGCACGGTCTGGGCGTGGTCACAAACCTCGGCCAATACGTCCAGAACATGCGGATGAACGGAATGCTCTTTACCCGGACCCTTCGAAGCCCGTATCCCCATGCGCGGATCACGAGCGTCCGGACGGAGAGGGCGGAGCGGATGCCCGGCGTGGTGGCCGTGCTGCACCGCGGCAACCTTCCGGCCGAGTACCGGGATGTGCGATTGGGAAGCGGCCCCCCGAACCGCTACCTGTTCAACGAGGAGGTGTTTCAGGTCGGGGCGCCGGTGGCGGTCGTGGCGGCCGAAAGCGAACACATCGCCGATGAGGCCGTCCGCGAGATCGACGTCGACTACCAGACCCTTCCGGCCACCCTGGGCATGATGGAAGGAGCCGGGCCGTTCGCCCTCAAGCAATGGGACAACACGGAAGACGGGACGATTATCTCTGTGACACCGCCCCTGGTCCGGGGTGAACCGGACGGTGCGCGCGCCGACACCACGATCGATGAGGTCCTGACCAAATCCACGGAACAGCACCTGGCGCTGGAGCTGACCAACTCCCTGATGTACTGGGATCAGGATCGTCTGGTCGTGTATTACACGAACCAGCACGCGCACGGCACCCGGGCCGGTCTTTCGCAGGCGCTCAAGATTCCGGCGAACCGCATCCGTGTGATCCAGCCCGGCTACATGGGATCGGGGTACGGCTATCGGTCGCGCAACGACGTGGCCGAGGTGCACGCGGCCATCCTGGCTCGGATGACCGGGCGTCCCATCAAGACGATGTACACCCGGGAGGAAGACTTCATCACGCGCACACACCGGCCGCAATTCCGTAACGAAATGAGGCTCGGCGTCAACCGCGAAGGAAAGATTCAATTCGGTCAATTCCGGGTGTTTGCCAATGTCGGCGCCCAGCGTGGGGGCGGTGCCAATGGGGCGTGGTATCCGATGCAGCACCTCTATTCGATCCCGAACCTGAAGCTCGAGGCGACCGACATTTTCACAAACAGCTACCGGTCCGGACCCTACCGTTGCGTGAGCCATCCGAACGGGACCTTCGCCCTCGAGATGATGGTCGAGAGGGCGGCTGACGCTATCGGTATGGATCCAGTGGAGCTTCGGCTCCAGAACCTCAACGAGGAAGGGAACCTCGATACGGGCAGGCCGTTCAGCAACCCCGGCATCCGGGACTGCATCAACGCCGCAGCCGACCGCATCGACTGGGCGCAGACCTGGCACGCTCCCCGCGCCAGGGAGCTGCGGCCCGGCGTCTACCATGGCATCGGCCTCTCGGCCCACGCCTGCAGCCATGGCGGCGGAACAAACCCGGCAACCGGTCAGGTGATCGTCAACACAGACGGGAGCGTGCAGTGCGTTTCCGGCTCCACAGAAATCGGACCGGGACAGCGGACACAGATGGCCATGATTGCCGCCGAGGCGCTCGGCGTGCCCCTGGAAACGGTCAGCATTGCTCCGTATGTGGACACCGACAACACGACCGATACGGGAAGCACGAGCGGCAGCCGGCAGACCAATACCGGCGGTCGCGGTATGTACGAAGCGGCCGTCGATGCCAAGAACCAGATTCTGAGATACGCCGCCGAAAGACTCATCAGGGACGCGAGCCGGCGCAACGAGCAGCTCCAGATCACCCCGGAGGAGTTGGACATCGAGAACGGCGAGGTCTTTGTGAAGGCGGATCCATCGACCAGGCTCCCGATGGGAGTCGTGGTGCAGTCGGCCGGTTTCTCCATCCTCGGCCGGGCAATCTACAGGCAGGACACCGACTGGCAGCGAACGGCCTGGGCGTCGCATGCCGCTGAAGTCGAAGTCGACACCGGTACCGGAACGGTCACCGTCACGAGGTATGTGGCAGCCCACGACGTTGGACGGGCGATCAACCCGTTCGCGCTGGAACAACAGATCGAGGGCGGCGTCGTCATGGCGCTCGGCGCCGTGCTGAACGAAGAACTGCTGGTCGACTCCGGGACGGGCTTGCCGCTGAATGCGAACATGCTGGACTATCGGGCGCCCAGCATCCTGGACGTGCCCGACGAGATTGAAGTCGTCCTGATCGAGAAGCCCAAGGCATACGGAGTTTTCGGTGCGCACGGGATCGGCGAACCGCCGATGTCTCCCCCCGCGCCGGCAGTGGCGGCGGCCGTCCACAACGCTGTCGGAGTGTGGATGGACGACATGCCGATAACACGGGAAAAGTTGTTCGCCCAACTCAGGAACGTGAGGTAACCGAGATGAAGAGCTTTGAACTCCACGAACCCACGACAGTTCGCGAAGCGGTCGAAACGCTAGACAGGCTCGGTTCCAAGGCCAAAGTCCTTGCGGGCGGAAGCGATCTTGTTTCCGGCGTGATGAAGGACTGGGTGGAAGGCGACGGCATGCCCCTGCCCGAGGCGCTGGTCGACCTGACGACCATCCCTCAACTCGAAGGCATAACCCTCGACGAGAGCGGTGCCACGATCGGGGCCAACACGACCCTGACCACCATCGTCGAATCCGAGGCGCTCGTCGAACGGTTCCCGCTGCTCACCGAAGCTGCTGCCAGCGTGGCTTCGAAGCTGATACGCAATTTCGCCACGCTGGGCGGCAACATCAACCAGCGGCCGCGCTGCTGGTTCTTCAGGGGGAAGGATTTCGATTGCTTGAAGAAAGGCGGCGACTTCTGCTTCTCCGTCGGCGGCGACAATCGTTACCATGCCATCATCGGTAGCGATCAGTGCTACATCGTCCATCCGTCCGATACGGCCACGGCCCTGCTCGCTTTGAATGCCCAAGCGAGAATTGCCGGACCCGACGGTGAACGGATAGTCCCCTTCGACGACTACTTCATCAGTCCGAGCCAAGACATCCTGCGCGAAAACATCCTCCAGGACAACGAATTGCTGATGGAGGTGTTCCTACCCACTCCTGCCCAAGGTACGAAGCAAGCCTGGATGAAACTGAAGAACCGCCAGGTCTATGACTTTGCCCTCGTCTCGGTCGCCGCGGCATTCACGGCGGACAACGACACCTGGAACGAGGGTCGCATCGTGCTGGGCGGTGTGGCGCCGGTCCCGTACCGGGCCACGGTGATCGAAGACCAGCTTCGGGGCACAAACGCCAGGAGCGGCGCCAGGCAGGCCGCCGCCTTGATCCGCACCGTCGCGCGCCCGATGAGCATGAACGCCTACAAGGTGGACATCGCCCAGAACATGGTGGAGCGAACCATCCTGCAGGGGCTCGGATAGGACAACCACCCCGTCTGCACCTTCGGTGCATCCACCCCTCCTTATTCTAAGGAGGGGAGCCCGGGGTGGCGCGAAGCGCCGGGATGGTGTTGACCAAGAAAACCATCCCCGTCTGTCTGAGGCGTATCTAGACTAAGAAAACCATTCCCGTCTGCACCTGTCGCCCAGAACCCGGTGTAGGTGCGGTCTATGACCGCACAACTCGTGGCACCGCGTGCCGTCCACTCGGGGGTCCGTGCACCGTGCGGTCATAGACCGCACCTACACCGACCTACGTTTCCACTCTAATCGGGAAGTGACGAAACTTCGGAATCGGGTGTAGGTGTGCTTCGTGAGCGCAGGTTGCACTCCCCTCCTCAGATGAGGAGGGGTGGCGCGAAGCGCCGGGGTGGTGTTGACCAAGAAAACCATCCCGTCTGTCTGAGGCGTATCTAGTCCAAGAAAACCATCCCCGTCTGCACCTGTCGCCCAGAACCCGGTGTAGGTGCGGTCTATGACCGCACAACTCGTGGCACCGCGTGCTGTCCACTCGGGGGTCCGTGCACCGTGCGGTCATAGACCGCACCTACACCGACCTGCGGCACCCGGCTAGTCAGGCTCCGGTTTCTGGACTGCGCTCGTGCGGTCGGGCCGGGGAAGACTCGTCACGGCCTGTATGCAGTTGAGCGCCGAGCCGTGGATCACGTCGTTGCTCGCGATGTAGCCCCCGTCGGAGTAGAGCCAGGTGAGACCATCGGCGTCGGTCAGTATTCCACCGGCACGCTCGAGGATCAGGCTGGCCGCCGCAACGTCCCATATCGTCAAATCCAGATGCCAGTAAGCGTGCAGTCGGCCGGCGGCAACGTTGCAGAGTCCCAGCGCCGGCGAACCCATCAGGGTGCACTGGTTGACCTGGTCGGCCATCAGTCCCAGGATCAGCCTGGTCTGTTCACGACTCTCACCACCCTGAGGCCAGTCTGTTCCGACGATTGCGCTCTCCCAGGCTTCGGTGCCTTCCAATATCTGCTGAACGACAATCTTTTTGTCGTTGAGGATCGCCGGGGTTTCGGTCGTCGCCTCAAACAGCTCGTCCCGACAAGGATCGTAAACGACACCGACGTGGATGGCGCCCTCGGACCGTAGAGCCACCGAAACTCCAAAGTAAGGGATGCCCTGGACAAAGTTCAGGCTGCCGCAGATCGGGTCCACGATCCAGAGTTGGGGAGCGTCCACGGGCATGGGCGCGTCCTCCGGCCCTTCTCTGGCCAGGATCCCGGCCTCAGGAAATTCCGTCAGAATGACCGAGACGATCGCTTCCTGAACTTCCAGGGAAGCCTCGGATGCCACGTCCCGCAGGCCCTTCCATTTCAGATAGCCCGGTTCGCCAAGGCGGGCCCGAGCCAATTCGCCGCCCTTACGTGCCGCGCGTATCGCAACCTCGAGAGCCTGGTTGGTGTCGGGTGTTTCCACGGTTTACAGTATATATTGAGCTTTTCATCACACCGAAAAGTGGTCGCAGACCTTCGGTTCTTGGCCAGCGAGAAGGGGCGGACCCTCTGATAGTGAGAAGACGCGAGTGACGAAGCCTGCATCGGCGGAAGTAACCAAGCTGCTGTTGGCCTGGGGTGACGGGGACAAGGACGCCCTCGGGCGGCTGATGCCTCTCGTCGAACGGGAGCTACACCGACTGGCTCATATGTATATGGTCGGGGAGCGTCAGGGGCACACGCTGCAGACTTCGGCGCTGGTCAACGAAGCCTACTTGAAACTCGTCGATGTCCGGCGCGTCGAATGGCAGAACCGGGCGCATTTCTTCGGGGTGTCCGCCCAGCTGATGCGGCGGATTCTCGTCGATTTCGCCCGGCGACGACGATATCAGAAACGTGGCGGGGGCGTGCCGCCCGTCACACTGAACGAGGAGTTGGTCGGGGCCCCGGATCAACCCCAGGACCTGATCGCGATCGATGATGCCTTGAACGCCCTGGCCGAGGTCGATCCGAGGAAAGTACGCATTGTCGAGTTGCGGTTCTTCTCCGGCCTGAGCGTGCGGGAGACAGCCGAGGCGCTGAAGGTCTCCGAGGACACGGTCTTCCGCGACTGGAGGTTGGCCAAGGCCTGGTTGAAGCGCCATTTGAAACAGCAACAGAGCGCCGAGGACTGACCGACCCCGCCGGTCATCGCTGCGCGGTTTGAGCCGGCAGCGCCGCGCGTATCAAGTCCGCCTCTTCGGGCGTGAAGAGAAGACTCTCCCGGAACGCCTTTTCCCAGCTCTTCAGATCCGTCCGCGCCTTCATGAATCCCTGTGGTGTTGTGCGAGCTTGACTGTCCGGATCCCCGTTCCCGGGAGCGGATTAGGGAAGGGAAGTGGTAAAATTGCCCTCGAAGTCGATGAATCATGTCTGAGGCAACACCCATCAAAGAAGAAGCCCGCCGACTCGTTGACGAGCTACCGGAAAACGCCACCTGGACGGATTTCGCGCGGCTGGTCATCGAGCGGCAGCGTGTCAAAGACGGAATCGCTGATCTGGACGCCGGCATTACGTGGAGCAGCGACGAGATTCGAGAGAAGCTCAGTATCCCCAAGTGAAAGTCGTCTGGTCCGATCGGGCGCTTCGATCCCTGGCCGATATCCACTCTCACATTTCAGCCGATTCTTTGGACGCTGCGAACCGGACCGTCGATGCCATCTTGAAGCGTGGGGACCGGCTGGCTCAATTTCCACATCTCGGTCGTGTCGTCGAGCGTTACGCCCAGCCCGACATCCGTGAGTTGGTCGAGAGTCCGTACCGCATCGTGTATCGAGTACGCTCTGAATCGGTTGAAGTGATCGATGTCTTTCACTCGGCGCAACTCCCTCCTTGGGAACGCTGAAGTATGAATACAAGGGGACCAGGACTGACTCCCCTGCCGTTCACTGCTGCGCGGTCTGTCCGAACAGCGCCGCGCGGATCAACTCCGCCTCTTCGGGCGTGAAGAGAAGACTCTCCCGGAACGCCTTTTCCCAGCTCTTCAGATCCGTGCGCGCCTTCATGATCCCCTTGGTGTTGTGGGCGCCGTGCGGAAGCATCAGATGTCCGGCCTCGTGTGCGATGACATGGCCGAGGACGAGCCCCCGGGCGGTTTTCAAGTTCGGAACGTGCGTCTTGCGGAGCACCTGGTCGGCCTGATCGTTGACGCGGCGAGAGAAAACATACGCCCGGCGAGCGCCCCGGCCGTCGTTGCCGACGGCGAAACCGGTGCAGGCGCTTGCCTGTTCGAACGGGCCGGCAAGGTGTGGAGGCAGAAGCACGATGGTCAGCTCGATCGCATTCCCCTCGGACATTCCTTCGTCACCGTCCATCCGCCAGACGATCTGAATTCCGATGTTCCGGTAGATCCGTTCGACGTGATCTCTTGCCGGGGTGAGGACTTTGTTCGGTATTCCAGCTTTGTTCACGACGTTCAGGATCAGTATTCGGACCGCATCGTTCGGCTCGGCGAAGGCCGTTGATCGAAGCAAACAGGCGTTCAAAGTCCAAACCAGAATCAAAGTGAAAAGACCGTGTCCCAATCGTGTCATCGCTGCCTCCCGGTGTCTCAGCGCGTTGTGCGCTCACCGGGAAAGCGAGAACCGAATGGGAAAACTTGAACGTTCCAGGAAATTTCTTGTTGGTACCGATCTCGCGTCTGCCGGCCAGAACGCCCGAGAACACGCACGTCGACGGTCAAAGCTCAGCGTTCAAAGGGTTTAAGGGTGTCTGTCAGGAGTTCTAGGGGTGCTATACTGGTCCCACATTCAAACCGCATTCACACCACGGGATTGGTCGAACAGGGCGAGGATCACACGATGGCGGACAGGTGGCGCCAGGTCGAGGAACTCTTTCACCGCGCGCTGGAGCGCGAGGAGCCGGATCGGTCTGCGTTTCTGGACGAGGCTTGCGCCGGCGACGAGGCCCTGCGCCGGGACGTCGAATCACTGCTCGTTGAGGAGGCCGAGTCCGGCTTCATGGAAACACCGGCGATGGAAGGCGAGGCGCGGGAACTGGCCCAGGAGAACCGGCCGGGTCTGGAAGGACGCAGAATCGGGACCTTCGAAATCCTCTCGCTGCTGGGCCGGGGCGGGCAAAGGACCTTTCCGAGCGTCCAGTTCGAGCGGTATGCGGACGATGCCATCGTCCATTGCAGGAGCGAACGGCAGGCGCGAGCAGTATTGGAGGCCATTCGGGGTCGGTTCGAGCAGTGCGGTTTGGAGCTTCATCCTGTGAAGACCCGTATCGTTTACTGCAAGGACGACGACCGGCCTGGGGACTACGAACACGTCAAGTTCGACTTCCTCGGGTACACCTTCCAACCTCGGCGGGCGAAGAATCGCTGTTGGAAATTCTTCGTGAGCTTCCTACCGGCGATCAGCGCCAAGGCCGCCAAGAAGATCCGGGCCACCATCCGCGAATGGCGGATGGCGTCCACCAGGAACAACCAGCGTCTGGAGGACTTGGCACGGCTCATCAACCCGTCGGTACGTGGCTGGATGAACTACTACGGACGGTTCTACCGGTCGAAGTGTGTTCAGGTCCTTCGCCATCTCAACGAGGCCCTCGCGGCATGGGCGCGATGGAAATACAAGCGGTTTCGGCGACGTGAGCGTGCGTCGATGCACTGGCTGGGGCGCATCGCGCGACGGGACAGGCAGCTGTTTGTCCTGTGGCAACTCGGCATCGTACCCGAGGCTGGAGAGTAGGAGCCGGATGAGGCGAGAGTTTCACGTCCGGTTCTGGGAGGGCCCGGGGGGGAAGTTCCCCCGGGCTACTCGACGTGTGCCACGAGCACTGACGGGCGCAAGTCGGGTCAGTGCGCAACTGTTTCACTGATGAGGGAGGGCCCCTCGGAGCCGGCGTGCAGGAGCCGGCTTCAAACCACCTTCGGTGGCTGTGGTTAAAAGCCATGGTCGTGAGCGCAGAAGGAAAAGGCCCGGGAAGAACCGGGTCAGGTGGCTGGCAAGAAGAGGACCGCAAGGGAATCACTGATGACGTGTCGAAAGCGTAGGGACGATGTCAAAACCGTGGGGAGTCATTACCGCGGGATCAGTTCAGACGAGAATCTGCTTACGGGCTGAGCGGCATCCGGCATAAAGGTGGCCTGAGCTTGCCGAGAGGCGGTGAAACGGAACGTGGGAACCTGAGATTCCGATGCTAACGGAGACGCCACAAGTGGAAGAACCACGAGGGCCAGAGTACGAAAGCGGAGTCTCAGGGGCGGAATGGCCCGTAGTGCGTGCCTGGCAGCACGCGTTTCCGGCGGGTTAAAGTCCCGCTCGGCCCGAGGCCACGGGTCGATATCCAACAAGTGGGGGTAATGCCTCACTGGCCGGAGTGTAGGCAGGTATGGCAGATGCCTAAACGGGCACGAAGGCGAAAGCCGGATACGGCCAAGGCAAAGCTGGAGCCAGCTACGGAAACTTTGGAGGGCAGGGCGCCCACCGCGAGGTGGGGTCTGAAGGGCATGAGGAGAACCACCGGGTCGTAATCGACGGGAGCCATCCCGAGGATGAACCGGTCGGCCAAAGATGGGGAATGGTCGAGCCCGCACTATTGGGGCGAAGGCGCATTGGTTCCACCCCATCGCACCAAGGTGTGTGCGGGCGACACGGTGGAGAAGAGACGCGAGTGACCCAGGGAGGCCTGGTATCGTCCGAGCGGAAGGTAAGGTCGAGATGATGTGGCACCCGCAGACGAAAGGGCGGGCAACCGAGAAGACAAACATCGACCTAGAGCCCTGCGCGGTAGGTGCGGATATAAGCGAGAGCGAAATTCCGGCCGACGCGGTGTCAGGAATCGGATCGGGGAATAGTACTCAGGAACGAGACGGCAAACATAAGGTCTCGGATCGTTGCTTCGAGCAGCGGCGCTGGCGGGTCCAAAAGGCCCGTTGGAGGGGGAAGTCCCCGTACTCAGTCGTGAATGTGCGAGCGATGGGAAACGCGGAGATATCGTGGAATTGGATAGTTCCCTTAGCGAAAGACCCAAACGCGGTACGAACGAAGCCGCCACCTGCCGCCACACAGCGAATTCCGAACGAGGAGCAACTGAGGAAAGCGGCTTGCGGGAAAACCGCACGAGCCGTTTGATTGAGCGGACGGTGGAAGGGCGGAGATCGGCCCGACCACTTTCGACTCTACACTCCGAGGTCGGGAGAGCCGATCACATGGGGAAGCGGCCAGCAGAAGTGGACTCGTTCTTGGGAAACATGAGCTCCATGCAACGGGAGGATACGGTCCTCTATGCAACGAGAGGAACAACCAGTCATGGAAACGAAACTGGAACGAATAGCGGCGAAAGCTCGGAGTGAGCCAAAGCTCCGGTTCACGTCACTGGCGCATCATGTCACCCGAGAGCGTGTGTGGAAGAACCTGTGTCAAGTGCCCCGCAACACGGCTCCCGGATGTGATGGTCAGAGGGTACCGGAGGCGAAGGAGGAATTCGGAGTCTGGGTGGAGCCAATGCTCCAGTCTGTTCACCAGAAGGGATATCGCGCTCCGCCGATTCGGCGGGTGTATATCCCCAAGCCCGGCAAGCAGGAGAAACGTCCCCTGGGCGTGCCCTGTGTTCAAGATCGGGCCCTTCAGCGCAGCGTGGCCGAGGTATTGGTCGCCATCTACGAGCAGGACTTCTTGCCCTGTTCCTTTGGTGGCCGGCCTGGGCTGGGCGCCCACAATGCACTGGCAACCCTCCATGAGGTGATTTCCGGATGCAAGGTGAGTTGGGTGTTGGAGGCGGACTTGAAGAACTTTTTCGGGAGTTTAGACCATGGATGGCTACTCCGCTTTGTGGAGCATCGAGTCGGAGATCCGCGGATCATCAGTCTGATACGACGATGGTTAAAGGCGGGCGTTTTCGAAGACGGGGAATTGCATTCGAACGAAGAGGGAACCCCGCAAGGTGGGTCGATCAGCGTTCTGCTGAGCAATCTGTACCTGCATTATGTGCTTGACCTGTGGTTTGACCGGATGGTCCGGCCACGCCTGAAGGGTGAAGCGTATCTGGTGCGGTACATCGACGACTTTGTCGTGTGTTTCCAATATCGGGACGATGCGCTTCGTTTCCAGAACGTTCTGCGCAAGCGACTGGGAAAGTTTGGACTGGTTCCGGAGCCGACCAAGACGAAGCTCGTCGAATTCGGCCGCTATGCCCAGCGCGATGTCGTCCGGCGCGGGAGAAAACGTCCAGAGACGATCTATTTTCTGGGCATGACCCTGTACTGTACGCGTAATCGCAAAGGCAATTTTAGAGTGGGACTGCGAACAGAGAAGTCTCGACTTCGACGCAGTCTGGCTCATCTACGCGGCGTGATGAGGCGAATGCGTCACTTGCCGGTCCGGGAGCAAGTGCACAATCTGAACCGAGTCTTGCGCGGGCACTACGCCTACTATGGCATTGCCGGGAACCTCCGGGCTCTGCAGCACGTCGCTCGGGCCGTGGAACGTTACTGGCGCCAAATGCTCAGCAGTCGTAGTCGTGCAGGCTTCGTCCGGTGGGAAGTATTCAACCGGATTCAGCTGCACTTTCCGTTACAGCGTCCCAAGTTGGCTCTCCGCTATCGGGAGTTCCAGTCTCTCGCTGTGCTGTAAATCCAATTCTGAAGAGCGCAGTGCGGGAAATCCGCACGCTGCGTTCTGTGGGAGCCGGAGGCGGGCAACTGCCTCCGGCCACCCGGTGCGACTGGAAACGAAGCCACGGCGAGGAGTGAGGCACCGGAATCGGCGAAAGCCACCGGCAACAGCTACCCCCTTTGCCTACCGCCACCGCGCCAGTCGTCGACTCTACACGAATGTGGGCGCTACCCTAAACTGGCGCAGAAGAGCTTCGGATTCTGGAACAACGACGCGGATGCCGTCTACGATCAGTTATAGGGGGGGGGGAGGAGACGTCGTTCTCGTTTCCGTTTTACCGACCTTACCTCCACGAAGCGCCGGTCAGCACTCTCCTAATCCATCCATGCTGTGAACCTTTCTCGTTTTGGCGGATCGCTCATCCATGAAGTGTCAGGCAGCGGCAGGTCCTGGGCTTCTTTCACCGTCAGCCAGCCGCCTGGCAGGGGCATCGTGTGCCTGTAGTCGCGGCGCGTGATCCACGCGAGTTCCTTGAGGTCCTCGCACAATACGGCCAGTTCGGCCGTCACCATCGTGTCCTGGGTCACGTAGGCCAGGACGTCATCGTACCGCCCCTCGGCCCATGCGGCCGGCGCTTCTGCTCCGCTCATCTCGGCGAGCTTGCCCGCGATCTCCATCCCTTCGGCGGCTTTCTGAAGGCTGATCGGATGGCCGAGAACGCAGAGCGCGTGAAACAACATATCGACGTGGTTCATGGCCAGCTCGACGCATTCGGCCCGCCTGCCGGATTCCTCGGCAACGATGTCGAAATCGAACCCCGCGCCGTTCCAGGTGACGAGCGTATAGCCGTCGTCGACATAACGCTCAAGGTCGTCGATCATGCCTCCGGCTTCCGTTTCCGACATCCGCGGCGCGGGATCGCCGCTCGATGTCCAACCGTGCCACGCGAGGGTCTCGCCCGTATCGCTGAGAGATGCGGCAGCGCAACTGATCCCTAGCGGCCGATATGCGAGGATCTCCGATGCGCCTTCGGGCAATACCTGGGCCGTTTCGATGTCGAAGGCGATGTAACGGGTGGGAAAGAGGTTGGGCATGGTGTGGGAGTAATTCTCATCGAGGCGGGGTTCATGCCAGGTCCCGGGGCATTCCCTTACACCGCCGACACGCAGATCCTGTATTGTATTCGGCGGCAACGGCCACCAGCAGAATCTGCAATCGTGAACATGAAGACCTGCAAGAAGAGTCGATGCGCTTAGCCTCCTGGAACGTGAACGGCATCCGGGCCGCGATCAAGAAAGGCTTCGCCGCCGCGCTCGAGGGTATGGCCGTGGACGTTCTCTGCCTGCAGGAAACCAAGGCCCAGAACGCACAGGTGCTCGAGGCCCTGGCCGGCATCGGTGGCTATCGGATCTACACGAATTCGGCGGAAAAGAAAGGCTATGCCGGTACTGCGATCCTCACGCGCCGCGAACCGCTCTCGATCCGCAAGGACATGGGCGTGGCAGTCCACGACCGGGAGGGGCGCGTCCTGGCCGTCGAGATGGATTCCTATTTTCTCGTCACGACTTACACGCCCAATTCGGGCGAGGGGCTGCGGCGGCTGGAATACCGCCAGCAGTGGGATGCGGACTTTCTAAAGTACGTGAAGAAACTGGAAAAAGAGAAGCCCGTGGTCCTCTGCGGTGACCTGAACGTAGCCCATACTGAGATGGATATCGCCCGTCCCCAGGCGAATTACAACAAGAGCCCCGGCTATACGCAGGCCGAGATCGACGGCATGAACTGCCTGATCGACTCCGGACTGGTCGATACCTTCCGGCACAAGAACCCAGACCAGGTCAAGTACAGCTGGTGGAGCTTCCGCGCCGGCGCCCGGGCGCGAAACGTGGGTTGGAGAATCGACTACTTTCTGGTGTCGGAGGCCCTGCGCGACCAGATCGCCCACGCCGATATTCTGAATGAGGTTGAGGGCTCGGATCACTGTCCGGTGGTGCTGGAGTTGGGGAGTGGGAAGAAAGCGGCGGGGAAGGGGAAGAAGGGGTGACAAGAAAGTCCAGATCCCGATAGCCGAATGAGCACAGACAGCTTTGTAGCCATTGACGTCGAGACCGCCAATGCGGACCTTGCCAGTATCTGCCAGATCGGCCTGGTGACGTTTGCCGACGGACAGATCGTGTCCGGGTGGCAGTCGCTGATCGACCCGGAAGACGAGTTCAACGAGATCAATATCTCAATTCATGGCATCGACGAATCCTCTGTTCAAGGCGCTCCGCACTTCAACGACCTTGCTGTCCATATTGGCAAGACACTCGAAGGTCAGGTTGTTGCGAGCCATACCTCTTTCGATCGTGTGGCCCTCCACCGTGTTCATACGAAGTACGCGCTTCCGATGGTCGAGTGCCGGTGGCTGGATACAGCTCGGGTCGTTCGCAGGGCTTGGACACAATTTGCGAAGCGTGGGTACGGGCTTGCCCAAGTCTCTGAGTTCTGTGGCATTCAGTTTCAACACCACAGTGCTGTCGAGGACGCCCGAGCGGCCGGAGAAATCCTGGTCCGGGCGATCTCGGAGACCGGTCTCGGGCTCCATGATTGGCTGGTGCGGATCCAGCAACCCATTGACTCCTACGGGGAGGCGCATGCCCGGGCTGGCAATCCAGACGGTGAGCTGTTCGGTGAAGAGGTCGTATTTACTGGAGCCCTTTCAATGTCCAGGCGCGAAGCTACTGATTTGGCCGCGACAGCGGGTTGTGCTGTACCGGGTTCCGTTCGGAAGACCACAACGCTTCTGGTCGTCGGCGATCAGGACATAAGGAAGCTTGGCGGTAAGACGAAGAGTTCGAAGCACCGAAAAGCGGAGCAACTGATCTCGGAAGGACAGCCGATTCGAGTTCTGACTGAATCGGACTTTAGATCCCTGGTAGAGAGTCAGGCAAGCTCTTTTTCCAAAGCCAGCCAGCAGTCTTCGACCGACCTCGGCAACTTCATTGCTTCTGCTATTCGAGAACAATGTTCGAGGAATATGGTCTCGACATCGCTCTTCAAGTCCCTGCTTCTTTGAGATTTTATGGATTCGATCAACGATGCCCGGAGCCAGGAAAGCGCTGTGCTCCGGATCGAATGCCGGGAAACGACTCATTAGATCCGGGTCACTCATTCCTCCCACGTTGTTAGGCCCGTTCAGATCGAGATAGCAGACTTCAAGATAGGTTCGAAGGGCTGCGTCGAGTTTCATTCGACGCCGCAGAATTTCTCCGGTTTGGAACTTGGCGTTCCGATACAGGCCCCAGTCTCCTTCGCCTGCGTGCGTCAGTAGAGCTTCGTTTGCAAGGCTCCAATTGATGTCATCCTCGGACGGCTCTCGTCCTCCGAATCTCTTTCTGAGGCGAGTCGGAATGAAAACGGAACGGAACAAGACAAACCAGTGGCCTGTGGAAAATGACGCCTATGGGAATCCACAAAAAACGTGGATTCCCACAGCCTTGGAAAAGCCTGCGACTTTCCCACATTTACACACAGGCCCGGCGACCAACAACAACGTTATGAAAGGATTCAAACAAGAATCGTGGACTTCGGGAGGTCTAAACTGAGATCCTAAACTTCGCTTCGCTCCGGCGGGTGATCACAATCACCGGAATCCGTGATCAGGATCCCGGAACTGCTGATCACGTTCAGCGGAATACACAGCAAACAATCCGCCAACAAATTCATGCTTGCCGGCATCCTTAACTACCAGATGCATGCGGCACAGGTATGGGATAACGCTCAGCAGTTTGCAGAAGAAACCCTCAAAAATCCAGGTGATCTTTGGACTGCCATCATAAAGATTCGCAAGTGGAACCCAGGTTCAAGGGGTCGTCGCAACACTACTCTCGGGGTAAGCGTCGGTAGGCGTCAAGGACTTCAGTAGGTGTCTTCCATCCGAGAGTCTTGCGGGGGCGACTGTTCAGAGCAGAGGCGACAGCCTCGAGGTCGTCGCGGGAGTGCCTCGACAGGTCGGTGCCCTTCGGGAAGTACTGGCGCAGCAAACCGTTGGTGTTCTCGTTCGTGCCGCGCTGCCACGGACTATGGGGGTCGCAGAAGAAGATCCCCAGGCCGGTGTGGACGCGAAGTTGGGTGTGTTGCGCCATCTCGGCACCCTGGTCCCAGGTCAGTGTTCGGCGAAGCTGTTCTGGGAGCTTAGTGATCGATGACACGATGGCGTCTCGGACAGCTTTGGCGCCGTGCCCGGCCATACGGGGCAGGTGTAGCAGGATCGTGAACCGGGTCGTGCGCTCGACCAGGGTTCCGATAGCGGAGCTGCCCAGCCCGAGGATCAAGTCTCCTTCCCAGTGCCCGGGTACCGCCCGATCTTCTGCTTCTGCCGGCCGCTCACGGATCATGATCTCGGGGCTGACGAACTTCTGGCCGCGGCCCCGGGTACGCGCCCTTGGAACTCGAAGCGCTCGCCCAGTGCGCAGACACGCGACCAGTTCCCGCCGCAGTGCCCCGCCGCCTTGCACGTAGAGCGCCTGGTAGATGGCCTCGTGGGAGATCCGCATCGAATGATCCTCGGGGAAATCGACCCGGAGCCTGCGAGTAATCTGCTCCGGACTCCACGAACTCGCCCAGCGTCGCGTCTGCCGGTGCCCGTGCCGCCGGCCGATCCAGCGCACATCTGGTCCAGGCACACTGATCCCGTCAGCGGCGGTGATGACGCCTGCGAGTCGGTCTTGCACATATTGGCGCAGTTTGTTGTTCGCGGCCAGCTTCGCGACTTTCGGCCCAGTGGCGCGCCGGTCGGCGTGCCACTGGGCCGTTGTGGCTCGATACTGCAGGTCGCCACTGCGGGTCGCAGCGTTCCGACGCAGTTCCCGCGAGATCGTTGATGGACATCGGCCGATCCGACGCGCGATCTCACGAATCCCGAAGCCCTGAACGTGTAAGATCGCGATCTCTTCTCGTTCGGCAAACGACAGATAGCGCCCCGAAAGCGAGGCCATATTGCTTGACGGCATGCCGCCATTCTCGCGGAACCACCTCGTTCCGACCGCCGGCGACACGCCGGCCACCACCCCCGCTTCCTCACTCGACAACCTGCGGGCAATCGCCTCCCAGAATCGCTGCCGATGCTCACGCCGCCCCACCGGCGGACGACCCGGCGACGGCATCGGAAGACGTCCAGCTCGATCACTTCGTCGACGCTTGCTCGTTCCCATCGCAACTCCTCACTTTCGAGATGTTGCGACGACCGATTGAATTCACCGAACACCCCGACAGTCTTCCGCCGTTATCACTTGCACCGCTTCCCGGCGGCGCACCAACGCGTCCGGCGAATCGGCAAGGCAATCGTCGAGCACTACAAAGGCGACGCCAGCGTGATCTGGAAGGACCAGACACCGAACGAGGTCCTGAGCCGCTTGAATGGGATGAGGGTCGGCCAGAAAATCTCGCGGATGATCATCGGCGTACTGTCTGACACTAAACAAATATCTGGAGTCGGCGAACTAGCGCCTGACATTCACGTCCGGAGAGTGCTGGGCCGTGTCTTCACCGGCGATGTCGTCTCTGCGGATGAAGCGATTCGTATTGCGGAAGAAATGGAGCCCGATAAATCCTGGATGCTTGACCAGCCACTGTATTCTCTCGGAAAATTTATCTGCAAGCGAACGAATCCGAAATGCGCAGACTGTTATCTCTGCAACAAGTGCAACTACTACACGGCGAACGCCTGAATGGTGGGAGGCACTTGAAACGCGCTTTACAGAGTGGAGAGGGATTATGGACTGGCCGAGGTCGCGTTCGGGTCTACAGTGCCAGGTTTCTGGGGAAAAACCGTGTCAGGCCTGCGGCGCAGATCAACGCTCTCAGCGCAGACCGCGCATCTGTTGTACTGTGTAGCAAATCTGACTTTGGGGTCCAGCAACGTGAGCGACTACACCAAATCGCCGCCAGTAGATGTGAACCAAGAGGCGGTGAACCAGGACTACGAAGCGGCGTACTCTGAGGAGGCGTTCTGGAAGAAGATCGCGGCGGCGGCAATCCGAGCGGGAAGGGAAATTCTGCTCATGGTATTAACGTTGTACTACTGCCTCCAAGATCCTGACACGCCGCCCAAGGCGAAGGCAATCATCGTGGCGGCACTTGGCTACTTCATTGTGCCCTTAGACGCCATTATAGACTTCGTGCCAGGTGGTTACGCGGACGATCTTGGGGTACTGGCGATGGCATTCGCCATCGTACTCATTCATATAAAAGCGGAGCATCGGCAGCGGGCGAATGAGAAGCTCGCGCTGTTGCTTGGGGAAGGCGGCTCAGATCGAAGCGAAAAACGCTCCGCCACTCCGGGCAGTAACGACTGAGGCACTGTGTAGACGACCAACTCAACAACCTAAACAAACAGCCCGACTAATTCAGCATTCAGCATCACCTCGTTTGGCAGTTAATTGACAAGGAGTGAAGCGTTTTGGACACCAGCATTCTGAGTCCCAAGGCATTGTTCCAGAAAGATATTCGATACACCATTCCGGCATTCCAACGGCGCTATGTATGGACGCAAGACGACCAATGGGAACCTCTCTGGGAGGATGTGAGGAACACTGCCGACGACTATGTGGAAAAGCTTGATCTTTCGAACGGCGACGGAGTCAAGGCTGAGCAGGAGACCGTTCGCCATTTCTTGGGCGCCGTAGTCGTTCAGCAAGTGCATACGGCAACCAGAGACGTGGAGCGACGCGAAGTCATAGACGGCCAGCAGAGACTCACGACACTGCAGCTCTTGCTGGATGCGGTTCAGTATGTCTGTGAAGACAATGGAATAAAGGGTGTGGCGACGCGTCTTTCCAAGCTAGTGATCAACGACGAGAATCTCGTTGGAAATGAAGACGAGATATTCAAGTTGTGGCCAACAAGCAATGACAGGGAAGCGTTCAAGCACGCCATGCACAACGGCTTGGCAGCAGACGACTACGAGTACTCTCTGATCGTACAGGCACATGAGTACTTCCAATTGCAGGCAAGGCACTGGCTCGGCTCGAACACCGGGTCGTTTCAGGTTCGTGCAGAAGCGCTTGAGACGGCAACAACCGGGATGCTCCAGATGGTGGTGATAGATTTGGGGCCCGATGATGATCCTCACGTTATTTTCGAAACGCTGAATGCGCGTGGAACACCTCTTCTGGAATCCGACCTCATCAAGAACTACGCGCTATCCAAGACCAGCCAGGGTGACATCTGGGGCGACCTTGACAACAATTGGTGGCGGCAAGAATTCCGCCAGGGGCGTCTGCTCAGACCACGCATTGATGCACTTTTGGACTACTGGCTTGAAATGCGCATATCGGACGACGTTTCTGCCGGTAAGGTCTTCAACGTGTTCAGGAAGGTTGCGGCTGACCGTCCGATCGAAGAGGTCATCTCGGAAGTCAACCTCTTCTGGACGATCTGTCGAACTATCGCCGTTATGAGGAAGGCCCGCGACGATCTGTCGAACTATCGCCGTTATGAGGAAGGCCCGCGAGAGCACGCTGAAAATGTGTTCCACTATCGTGCCGGCATCATGCAGATGGGTGCTTTTACTCCAGCCCTGTTGGCCATCCTGCGCAAGCCGGTCAAAGCGCGAGGCGGTGCTCTACAAGCTCTGGAGAGTTTCCTTGTTCGGCGGATGGTGTGCCGGGATACCACCAAGGACTATAACAGGCTGGCGCTTGAGCTCGTCCGTGAACTTGATCGATGCGAGCCTGAAGATGCTGACAGGGTAGTGGCCAAGTTCCTGAGCGGTCAGACAGCCGATTCCAGGAGATGGCCGACTAACGACGACCTGGAACGCGACCTCAGTACTTTGCCGCTATATCGTCTGCTGACGAGGGGCAGATTGAGATTGCTCCTTGAGGGAATCGAGGAGCAGTACCGCAAGATGTCCCTAGCCGAAGAGAACGCGGTTCCTCCAAGACTGACGATTGAGCATGTGCTCCCGCAGAGTTGGGAAGCGCACTGGCCCCTGCCAACCAACCTTGATGAAGACGAAGCACGGCAAAATCGGAATCTGCTGCTTCATACGATCGGCAACCTGACGCTGGTCACAAGACCTTTGAACTCGGTGCAATCCCATCATTCCTGGGAACGTAAGCGGGAAACCCTCGAAGAACACAGCGTCCTGTTCCTGAATCACTTTCTCCTGGCCGAAGCCAGAGGTGTCCCATGGGACGAGCAGATGATTCTCGCTCGCAGCAAGCGGATGGCCGCCCTGGTATGCGATGTCTGGCCGGGGCCGGATTCGCCCGTTTGGCAGGATGTCGAGTAGTTGCCGGCGCCAAGGTCGCGCGCAAACATTGGACCATGCTGAATGGGTAGCAGGTTTTTCGCAATGCCTTCGGCTATCTGGCTCGACGGGCCGACAACATTGTATCCACCAGCTGCGGTGGCTCTATGAGCGCCGCGATCTCCCCGAAGCCCGCCGCGACCTGTGAGGTTGCCGGGCTGAAGAAATGGCAGCGCAAGTATCCCTAGCTTGTGGCTGGGCGAGTCCAACATCCAGGAAACACTTAGCTTTTACTGGCTTCTGCGCCAACACGACAAGCACATGAAGCCGACCAACATGCTGGAGAGACTCAACGAGGAGTTTAAACGTCGGACCCGCGTCGTGCGGATCTTTCCGAACTCGGAGAATAAGGTGGCGACCCCGCCGCAGGGCGATCTCGGTCGGCCTCGAGAAAGCAGGCATCGCGAATCAGACGGGGGCGAGAAACGTCGGGGTCGGAGACCGGCATGGTTCTGTCAGGAACAAACGAACGTCTTGACCGAACAGTTCAGTAGTATGGAACGTGACGCATTCCATGTTTCGTATCTGTCAGATAAAATACGAGAAGCCGTATTCTATAGTCAGCCCGTGAAAACCGTTGCCTATTTGAGGGTCTCGACCGCGCAGCAGGACCTGCGCAGCCAGCGCCTCGCCATTCTCGAGTACGCACGCAAACACGACTTCCGCATCGACGATTTCATCGAGGCGACCGCCTCTGGACAGCCTTCTGAAAGGCGCCGGCGGCTCGACGAGCTGATGAACGCCCTCCAGCGCGGCGACCGTTTGTGCATTTCGCGGTAACCCCAACCGTACCTAAGCGCAGGGAGGCGTATCATGGCGGAAGAAACCGGCAAACTCGTAATCGTCGCGGAACGCGGCGGCTCTGTTGCCGAGATCTCGGCGTTTCTCTCGGATCTTGAGAATGCCTACTTGGCGCTCTACACATTAGATCTACTGTTGCTTCCGGCTGGACGGTGGCCTCTCCCGTACCCATTTCCGCCTTTCAGCTCACCGCAATTTGTTCCATTGACAACTGATGCGCTTCCACCAAATGCGAGACTCACGCTTGAACGAGTCCGCATTGAGTCACCGGGCATTTGGGAGTTTTTGGGCTCCCTGAACCCATTGCAGCAAATCCGAGAGTACCTGAAGGATCGACACAGCCGCCGACAGGATCGGGGCGTTGCCTTGTTGACTGGACTGAGGCGGGGTGAGCTGTTTGCGCTGCGCTGGAAGTCGTTCGACGAGGACTCATGCTGCATCACGGTCTCGGAAGCGGTCTACGAAGGCCGGTTTGGATTGCCGAAGACAGAAGCGGGAAAGAGAAGGATTCCACTATCGGAGTTCGGCTGCAACCTCCTTCATGAGTGGAAATCCATGGCCAGGGAGACCAATCCTGATGGTCTGGTTTTCTGCACACGCTCCGGCAAGCCGATTTCGCCTAACAACGTTTTGCGCACCTGGGTATTCCCAGCATGTGAGGCAGTGAATCTGCCGCACGCCACGTGGCTCACGTTCCGCAGGACTTACTGCTCCTGGGCTCACGACAAGAATGTTCCAGCAAAGGTCGTCGCGGAGCTGATGGGCCACTCCAATGTCAGCACCACCCTCAACGTGTACACGCAGGTCCTGCACGACTCGGTACGTGTTGCTGCAGACCGCATCGGCGAGGAATTGTTCAGTATTGTTCAGTCGGGCGAGGGGACGAGCGAGCTAATACACTGAAAATAAAGCTCCTCAGGTAGGACTCGAACCTACAACCCTCCGGTTAACAGCCGGATGCTCTACCAATTGAGCTACTGAGGATCATTGGCACGTGGGTGCACTGACGGTCGTGCGCCGCGTATGCGGAACTGACAACTACCCTAGCAAAGGCACATATAAAGTTCAATTGACGTATGCCGCCGCCGGAAGCGAGTGGTTTGCCAAGACTGCCGCCGGCCGTGGCCCTCGCCACTCTCCCGGAGTGGGCGCGTCCTCGAAAGGTTGCTATACTGCCCGGTCCTTAGGAGGAGATGTGCCACCACGCAACGCCGCGGCGGTGATCCTGTACCGCGAAAGTCCGGAGCTGGAGGTCTATTGGGTTCGGCGGTCCCGAACAATGATGTTCTTGGGCGGCTATTATGCCTTTCCCGGTGGCCAGTGCGAGCCGGGAGAGGAGATGACGGCCTGCGCGGCGCGGGAACTCGACGAAGAACTCGGTGTTCGGGTCGAGGAGGCCGCACTGAGTCCGGTCGGCCGCTGGGTGACACCCGCCTTCGCTCCGCGCCGTTTCGATACGTGCTTCTTCCTTGCGCAATGTCAGGAGGGGCAGAATCCCACCCCGAACACTCCTGAACTCGACCATGGCGAATGGGTCCGGCCCGGTGATGCCGTCGCGCTGTGGGAAGAAGGCTCCATTATGATGGCGCCGCCCATCCGACATGCCCTGGAGGCCCTGTCGTCGGGACTCGACGATATTGAATCTCGAATCACCCAGGATCCCAGGGCTCGAGGCGGGGAAATAAGTGCGATCGAGATGCGGAAGGGCATCGTCCTCGTTCCGGTACGGACACCCACCCTGCCGCCGGCCACCCATACGAACTGTTACCTCGTCGGTGGCGACGAGCTGATCGTTATCGATCCGGCTTCGCCTTACCCGGAAGAGCAGGCGATCCTGGATTCCGTCCTCGAGGACATGGTTGCGGAGGGTCGCAAGATCCGGGAGATCTGGCTGACCCACCGTCACAGCGATCACATCAGCGGTGCCAACCATCTGCGTGATCGATGGAAGATCCCCATCGCGGCGCATGAAGTCACCGCGGACGAGATTCGAGGGATCGTCGAAGTGGATCGGTTTCTCGTCGATGGGGAACGGGTGGAACTGGCCGGCGACCCGGGCTGGACGTTGAAAGTCCTGCATACGCCAGGGCACGCCCGCGGCCACGTTTGTGTTCTCGAGGAAAAGCGTCGGTCCGTGATCACCGGCGACCTGATGGCGGGCATCGGGACCATTCTCATCGACCCGCCGGAAGGACACATGGCGACCTACCTCGCATCGCTGCGGCAAGTAGAAGCGCTCAACCCGGAAGCGCTGTTCTTCGCCCATGGCCCGGCGTCGGCCACGGCGCCCGAGAAGCTCCGCGAATACATCGATCATCGTATGGAGCGTGAGGCCAACATCCTCAAAGCCTGGGAGCGGGGAACCCGGACGGCCGACGAAATCGTTCCGGAGATTTACACCGACGTCCATCCGAAGATGTGGAGCCTGGCCGAGCGGTCGGTGACGGCACATCTGGAGAAATTGAGGGAAGAGGGAAGGATCTAGAAGACGTAGGCCGTTGTGCGTGGGCCGTTGGCGGCTGCGCCGCGGGGAAAGTGGGGCCCATCACGTGTTCACTTCCCGGCCGTTCGGAGTGAATATCGTTTCGATCGACTGCTCGAAGACATCGGCGATGCGGAAAGCGAGGGGCAGGCTCGGGTCGTATCGACCGGTCTCGATCGCATTGACGGTCTGCCGTGATACTTCGAGTTGGACCGCCAGGTCTGCCTGAGTCCAGTCACGCTCGGCGCGCAACACCTTGATCCGGTTTTTCATCGGTATCGCCGCCATCCAAGAGTCACACCGAGGGAATAGGACACCGCCATGAACATCAACGCATCGGTAGGGCTGCCTTCGTAGAAGCCGGCCTCGTTGGCCAGTTCGAGGCCGATGATCGCCATCACCCCGACACCGAATGCGAAGGCAAGCGCGTCCAACTGCACCTTGCGCTGCAGCTCTTCGACCTCCCGCAGGAACGTCATGAAGGCGCGGACTGCCACAACCCCGAGAAGGTTCGGAGCCAGGGCGGCGACCAGCGTGGCCGCGCTTCCGGGCACCAGCACCCGGTCTATGAGGAGGCTTGCCCCCACCCAGGCCGCCATCCACGCGAACAGCCAGGCCAGCAGGATCCTCTGGTTGCGTCGGTCCCGCTCGGAGAGCCCGACGTCGCACGTAAACCTTTCCCACCACGTCTTTTCCATGATTTAAGCCTCCTTGACAAAATATCAATGTCACTTTACATTTTGTAGTGTAAATAACCCTCGACTATATGTCAAGCAAGCTTTACTAGCTGGATGATCCGTGAGGAGAGGTAATGTGAGGTGGACAGGCGCCTGGCCCTGTCCCCGGGGTGTCTGTTAGCGGAACCGTCGGAACCGAGACTCCTCTTCCCGGCGGCGCAGCCGCCAACGGACAACGGCCTACGGACGCGAAGCGTCCTCCCTCAGCTCCACCCCCGTCGAGCCCCGGTCCGGAAGATCGTGGAACTCGACTACGTCGGCGTGCTTTCTAAGAATGGAGTGTACGATCTCGCGCTGCACGCCGATTCCTCTTCCATGGATGATCCGCACCTGGGTCAGTCCCTTCTGTAGCGCCTGGTAGAGGTACTCCTCGACGACGATCGCAACTTCTTTTGGCTGGAAAGTATGCAGGTCGATCGTGTCTTCGATTGGAATCTCGTGCACCGACCCATCTTATTCGATTTTTTCCTCTTCGGCAGGGCGCTCGATCAGGTCTCCGGGCTGGCAGTCCAACTCCCGGCACAGGGCCTCCAGCGTCGAGAAGCGGATTGCCTTGGCCTTGTTCGTCTTCAGGATGGACAGGTTCGCGATCGTTATCCCGACGCGCTCGGCCAGCTCCGTTAGAGTTACCCGTTTTTCGAGTAACAGGCGATCCAGGTTGATCTTGATGGACATCGTCCCGCCTCACACGGTCAGTGACTGATCCTGTTCGAGCTGACTGCCCAAGCGGAAGACTTCAGAGATCACGATTACCGTGAACCCGACGATAATCGTCACGCCCTGGATCTCGAACGAAGTGCCGAAATTCAAGCCATCGGACGAGAAGTGTGTCATGACGTAGTAGTGTTCCAGCCCGACGACGAACGACTTCAGCACTTCTCCCGCGATGATGGCGATACCGATCCATCGGATTCGGCCGGCGTTCGCCCCAACGAACGGAGTTCCGGCCTTGAGCGTCGCGAACACGGCACGAAGCTGGTAGAGGACCCACATAATGATCACGAGACCCAGCGCCGCGACCATCATGTTCAATTGGTAGAACCAGCCGGGCGGCACTTCGAAACTCAGTTCGGAGAGCGCCTGACCCATCTCGGCCGTTTCGATACCGAGCGCGTCGGCCCGTATTTCGTAACTGCCTTCCTCGAGCTCAAAAACGACGGGAACCGTCATCGTTGCCCAGACGCGGTCGATCGACGGTGCAGACGGGTTCAGCGACGGACTCGTGAATGCCCCGGCGACCATCAGCAACCCGACCAGGGCGAGTCCGGCAAACGACAGATACCACAGTACGTCCATGATGATCTTCAGCACCGAGGCAATCGATGTTTTCCCCATGACCTCCATAAAGATCAACCTCCTTTTATTGATAAACAATAAATATTTATCGATAAACAGTCAATATATTTATTGAAAAACAATAAAAGTAAGGATTGCACGCTACCTGTATGAACGGCTGTTTTCGTTCGGGTCCGTGCCAATTTTCGGGGCGCTCGTGTAAGATCACAGGGTTGCGATGAAGTATTTCGTCAGAACCTACGGCTGCCAGATGAATGTCGCGGACTCGGATGAGATGGGCCGTCATCTCGCCCGACGAGGCTGCGAGCCCACCGCGGACCCGGACGAGGCGTCCGTCTATTTGATGAACACCTGCACGGTCCGACAGCATGCAGAAGACCGCGCGCTCTCCGAGATCGGCCGGCTTCGCCGCTGGAAGGCAAAGCAGCCGAACCGGAAGGTCGTCATCACCGGATGTGCGGCCGAGCGGACCAAGGAGTTCCTGGAGACGCGCTTCCCGCACATCGATCTCGTCGTCGGTGCGCGCTCGATCGAAGAGTTCGGCCCGATCGTGGACGGCTTGCTGGAGGGTCGGGAAACCGACGAGAGTCTGGAATACGCACTCGGCACCTCAGACGGCCAGGTCTCCAGGTTCGTGACCATCATGAGGGGATGCAACTACTCCTGCACGTACTGCATCGTTCCCTACGTTCGGGGGCGCGAAAGCTACCAGCCGATGAATGAGGTCGTCGAGGAAGTCCGTGAGCGTGTCGGCGAAGGCGCCCGCGACATCACCCTGCTCGGTCAGACCGTAAACTCCTACCACCGCGACGGGTCGAAGGGACGCGATACGGATTTCTCCGACCTGCTCGAAGCCGTCGCCCGGGTCGACGGGGTCGAACGTGTCCGTTTCATCAGCCCTCATCCCTACTACATGACCGTGCGGGTCATCGAAGCGATGGCCGGCGTGCCGGAGGTCTGCGAAGGGCTCCACCTGCCCGTTCAATCGGGTTCGAATTCGATCCTCAAGTCCATGCTGCGCAACTACACGCGCGAGCACTACCTCGAGTTGGTCGGCAGACTGCGTTCGGCGATGCCCGGCATCGCGATCGCAACCGACGTGATCGTGGGTTTCCCCGGCGAGACGGAAGAAGACTTTCGCCGGACGCTGTCTCTGATCGAAGAGGTCGGGTTCGACTGGGGGTTTGTCTTCAAGTACTCTCCGAGACAGGGAACTCCTGCCGCGGATCTGCCTTGCTTTCCGACCGAACTGATCGAGGAGCGACACCGGGAGTGTCTGGAACTGGTGGAGCGGATCGGTCTGGAGAAGCGGCGTGGCCTGATCGGTTCAACTCAAGAAGTTCTGGTCGAAAAAGACAACTTCGGCCGCACGCGCGGCAACTACAAGATGCAGGTGGATCGGCCAGTTCGCCCCGGCAGAACCGTCCGTGCCCTCGTCACGAACGCCGAACGCGTGACGCTGGAAGGAGCCGTGGTTAGCGAAGAAGTGCCCGCGTAACGTTTCCGAACCCCTGCGTAAGCAAACACCCGCGACTTTTCTGTGTAGGTGCGGTCTATGACCGCACATTTGTCAAACCGAAAGGTCGTGCGGTCATAGACCGCACCTACAAATCAAATCTCAATTTCCTGAAGATCCCGCGCGGCCTTGATGTTCTCGTAAACCGGCCGTGCGGCGTCGGCGATTCGCTTCACATCACGATGATCGTAACGACTGCTGAAGTGCGTCGCGATGAGCAGCTCAGTACCGGCTTCCGCCGCGACGCGGGCGGCGTCTTCCATCGTGGAGTGCTTTCGATCTTTGGCCATGTCGATGCCGTCAGGTCCGAACGTGGTTTCATGGACAAGGGCCGTGCAATTCTCGGCAAGCGCTATGGACCGCTTGGAAAACTCGGTGTCGAGGCAGTACGCGACCGACTTGCCCGGTCGAGGAGCACCGAGTACTTCGCTCGGTTGGATCGTGCGTCCGTCGGGCAGCGCGATCGGTTCACCGTTCTGCAGCCGACCGAAGAGAGGACCGGGGGGAATTTCCAACTCCTGGGCCTTCTCCAGGTTGAATACGCCGGGCCGATCTTTCTCCTGGAACCGCCAGCCCAGGCAGAAGATAGAGTGATCCAGCGGCATCGCATCGACGAAGAATTCCCGTTCGTCCAGGACCCGACCCTCAAAGCCCCTTGGGAATTCCCGAACCTCGATCGGATAGGTGAAACGCAGGTTGTTCGTACGGAACGAGGCATGAAGGAAGCGGAGCAGACCCTCCGGACCGAACACGCGGATGGGGGTTTCGCGGTTGTCCAGGTGAAGCGTGCTCAACAGGCCGTTGATCCCGTAAAGATGATCCCCGTGGAGATGTCCGATGAAGATGGAGTGGATCTTGCTTCGCCGGATGCCGGCACGCATCAACTGGATCTGTGTCCCTTCCCCGCAATCGAAAAGGAAAACATCTCCTTCACGAATCAAGGCAGTCGAAGACAGGCCCCGGTACAGCGTTGGAGTCGCAGAACTCGTCCCGAGCAGGATGATCTTCATTGGAGGAGTGAGAGGACTAATCGTTCGACTTCTTCTTGGGAGGTTTGGGCATATAGGCGTTCTCGACCCATTTCTTACGATACTGCTTGTACTCCCGCTGCAGGACGTCGTGTTTGGCCGAAGTACCCGTCAGTGTCGGAAGCGATGCGACACGTTCGACCTCCTTCGAACCGCAGTCAGGGCAGATCAGTTCGGGTTCCTTCGAGGGCATGACCAGTTTCTCGAAGACCTGGCCACACGCGCCGCATCGGTAGTCGTAGATCGGCATCGGTTGAAACCCTCCTGTGGCCCGAATTCCGCCTGACAATGGGTTCTTGTTTCCAGCCCAACCGTAAATTCTTAGATTAACACGCCCGTATATTCGGGACCACGCTACTAGTCGCCTGTAACAGCTGTTACAGGTCACTGGCGCTGGAGCATTGCCCGCATGACGTATCCGGCGATCTTGGGGTTTTCGCCGAGCCGTCGAACTGAGTACGGGTACCAGTCCCTGCCGAACGGGATGTAGACACGAATGCGATGTCCCGCGTCCCGGACGACGTCGCGAAGCCGTGGTTCGACTCCGAGCAGCATCTGGAATTCGTAGGCAGACGGCGGAAGCCCGAGCCGGTCGACCAGCTGGGACGCTTCCCACACGAGCAACTCATCGTGTGTCGCAAAGGCGACGTAGGCTCCCTTCCGCAGAAGAGTCTCGGCGAGGTGCATGTAGTTCTGGTTGATGATCCGGGGCTCCTTGTAGGCGATCTTGTGCGGTTCGACGTAGACTCCTTTCACGATCCGCACGTTCGGCGGGATGTCCGCGATTGCGGCAGCATCGTCCTTGGTGCGGCGCAGGTAGGCCTGCAGCACGATTCCGGTGTTGTCGAAGTCTGACCGCAGCGACCGGTAGAGCTCTAGCGTGTCGGTCGTACAGGTCGAGTTCTCCATCTCGATACGGACGAAGTTGTTGTGTCCGCCTGCCTTTTCGATCAGCCATCGCAGCAGGTCGCGGCATGCGTTCTTATCCAATCTCAGACCGAACTGAGTCGGCTTGAGCGAGACGTTGGTTTCGAGGCCGAGCCGCTGGATCTCCTCCAGCAGGAAGCCGTACGTGTTGGCGGCCTCCCGAGCCTGAGCCATGCTGGGGACGTCTTCTCCGAGCATATCCAGCGTCGTCAGGAAGCCCTGGCCGCCGAGCTCCGTAGCGGCAGCGAGCGCTTCTTCCGGCGTTTCACCCGCGATGTAACGCCTCGCGACCATCCCAACGACGGTCTTGGGGACAAAGGGAAGGGTGGAGACAACCAGACGATCAAACAAGCTCATGCTCTACTCATTTTGCCCTACCGAGGGTATAGGGGCGCTCTATGAGCGCCCCTATTTCGGTTCGAAGAGTGTGCGGTCATAGACCGCACCTACACCTCCGTTTGCACACGGGCGTCTCCAAGATGCCCTTCCCTCGAACTGTTTTGACAGGGATGGTCATAGACCGCACCTACACCAGGAAGCGGGATTGCCGCTCAACTTAGGACCTGCCGAGAGGTCAGGGAGACGAGGTTAAGGAGGGCACTGGGTCAACTAGTTGCCCGATCGGGTCGACGACGCGTTGACCAGCGGCATCCCACCGTATTCCGCGAGAAGTCCTTTCAGGAACCTGTCCTGGAACTTCCGGTACTGCAAAACCGGGCCGTGTGTGTTGAAGATCGCGAACAACATCGGGCCGTGATCTTTCGTGTAGAGGATGCCGGCGAGAGTGCTGATGCCTTCGTCGGTGGCCACCAGCGTGCCCGTCTTTGCGACAACCGCCCCTCGGTGGGCACGCGCGCTGAATCGCAGACGGAGTGTGCCGCGGTCGATGCCGGCGACGGGCATTACGTCTTCGGGAGACATCTGGTTCTTTTCCAGCCACCGCACCATTTTCCGGAGCATCATGACCGTTCCGGTCGGTGTGATCCTGTTGCTCCTAAGTCCCGATGCACGCACGACGCGTACCTGGTTGGCCGGGATGCCGACTTCCGTTTCCAGATACCGCTCTACTGCGCGAGGTCCTCCCAGGGATACACCAAGCCGATCGGCGATCGTGTTGTTGCTGCGGGCGTTCTGGTAGAACAGGATCTCCCGCAGTGGCTCTGAAAACCTCTGAGCCATCAGTGTGCCCCGACGCTCCCCGAACCCGACCTCGGTCGGGACTCTCAACCCGATGCGACGAAGCGTTCGAGACAGGTGGCGCGTGACCCACTTCTTCGAGTACAGGTTTCCGACCGTGAAAGGTCCGGCGATCAGGAGCCGGCCTTCGACGCGTCGCAGTCCCTTGCGGGTGAGCTGTCGCGCCAGCCGCACCAGATCCGTCGTGCCCATTTCCGGGTCCCCGTCGCTTTCGAGGATGAGATCACCATCGAGAACCCCTTTTTCGTCGATCGTGCCATTGACATAAAAGGAAGTTTCGAACCGGTGTTTCGGACCGAAACGTTCCAGCGCTGCGAGGGTCGTCCCGATCTTGATGACGGAAGCGGGGTTGAAGACCCGGTCGCCGTGATGGTCGGCGTAGATCAGGGAACCGTCCAGGGATTCGACCCGGATGCCCTGGTCCCACAAGTCCACCCCTCGGGTGGAGAGTTCCTTCAGGTAGGCGACCTCGGCGTCGGCTTCGACTCGG
>CBDAOY010000006.1:0-1061712 GCA_965198225.1 Terriglobia bacterium
GAATCCCTCGATCAGGTTCAGGATCGCGATCAGATTCTGCCCGCCCGTGCCCACCGGGGAGGTGTAGACGTCGTAGCCGCGGTAGTCGGTGTGCGCCGGTCGCAACGTCTGAACGTGTCGCTGGCGCCAGTCGGCGAGATCTTCCATCGTGATCAAGCCGCCTTCCGATTGGATGTAGTCGACCATCCGCTTCGCCAGTGACCCTGTGTAGATGGCGTCGGGCCCCTCGCTCGCCAGTGTCCGCAGCGACTGGGCCAGGTCCTTCTGTACGAAGCGGTCGCCGGCTCTCAGCGCCCTGCCGTCCGGCCTGTAAATCGCCCGTGAGGCCGGCCATTTGTCGAGTATGCGGTCGAAGGTGCGGTCGATCGACCCGGCATAGCTCGCCGTGACGATGAAGCCTTCGTCGGCATACCGAATCGCGGGCTGCAGGACTTCGGCCCACGTCATCGTGCCGTAGTTCTCGAGCGCAACAGCCAGGCCGGCCACCACGTTCCACGTGGAGACCGAGAGGATACCGGGTTCCTGGCCCTCCCGTTTCTCGTAGAACATCTCCAGCGTGGCAGCCAGCGGCGCGCGCGTGTTGAAATCGACGACGACGGGCTCGTCCAGATCCCCGAGATGGATGACCATCGCCCCGCCATAGCCGCCAATCCCGTTTGAACCGTGCGCGACGACCGAAACGGCCAGGACGGTTGCGACAATTGCGTCCACGGCGTTCCCGCCCTTTTGCAGCATTTCCAGCCCGGCGCGGGAAGCCAGGGGGTGCACGCTCGAGACGGTGCCTAGCTCGCCAACAACTTTTCCTTCCGTGCTGATGACAATCTCGCTTGCTCCGGCTTGCCCGGCCGCCCGACGGACATAACTGAAGTTGAAGAGCCCGGCCACCAGCGCTACGACAGCGAGAGTGCCGACGTGTGCTTTGCATTTCATGGTTGTCTCCTGTCGTCGAAGATTTTGGAAAGAACGAGATCGACCGGATTGAGGAAAGCGAGGGCGGGCGTGGCGCCCGCCCTGTATGCAGCTCTCCGGTCTAGCGTTCTATTTCCACCAGGCCTATGCGGTTCGAACTGGTTTGGTGAATCAAAAGGTTGCCCGCCTCCGTCACCCACATATTCCGGACGATGCCGACGCCGGAGGGAATGGCCCAGCTCTGGAACTTTTCCGTCTTCGGGTCGAAACGCACCAGTGCGTCAGGCCTCATCCCCGACTCGTTGTACCAGATGATGTCGTCCACGACGCTGAAAGCATAGGGATGAGAATCCGGCCCACTGGGTGAAGGCCACTCCTTGATGTCACCCGTCTCCGGGTTGAGCCTTCCGATGCGGCCTTGGGTGGAGTTCCCGTACCAGACCATGCCGTCGCTGGTGAGCCCGAGCCGGCGAATGCGGGACTCTTCGTTCGGCACCTCGTAGTAGCGGACACGCATTGTCTCCGGATTGAGGGCTCCGATCTTGTTGATGCCGTTGTAGGCAACCCAGACCGTGCCGTCGGACGCCACCTGCATACCGTACGGCCTCGGCTCGGTTTGGATCTCGGTGACCTCGCCGGTCTCAGGGCTCAGGCGGCCGAGCATATGGGCGCCCTGTGCGGTGAAGTAGAGCCTGCCGTTCGGGTGGAAGACCGCAGTGTGGGGATCCCGGGCCTCAGTCTCGTATTCGGTGACCACGCCGGTTTTGGGATCAAGCTTGCCCATGGTCGCGTTGCTGTTTCCCGTATACCAGATGTTTCCGTCCGCGTCTGGAACGATGCTGTGCGGTCTTGAGCTGGGCGGCAGCCGAAACTCCTCCATCTCGCCCGTCTTTGGATCGAGCCGCCCCGCGAGGCTGGCCCACATCCCGGTCCACCAGATGGAGCCGTCCGGCGCCTCTATCGGGTCGCGGGACCGCTGGCCGAGAGTCGGAACCATCCACTCCGTGATCTCGATCTCCGTGTCACCCGAAACCAGCGTGGGGCGCCGCCCCGGCCGCTCGGGGTAATGCTCGGTCAGGTACCGGGCCACGGTGTGAGCCTGGGCGTCCGGAAGTGCGACCATCGAAGCGACAAGTGCCTCCCAGTCGTCCTGGGAATATCCTGATGACCTGACGATCTGGTTGAGTCCATGGCACGTGGTGCAGTGGTTCTGGACGAGTTCCTGACCAGAGCCCGCCGGCAACTCGATGGGCTGGCCACGGCCGCGCCCTCTGCCGCGCTGGGCATTCCCTGGCGCCCCAAGGGCCAGGCCAAGGAGTATCACCACCATCAGGATTGAGAATGCTTTGCCGCGCATGGGTTTCTACCTCGAAGTTAAGAGATAACGATCCGGCCCGCGTCGCCATTGTGAGAGTCCGTTACGGATGAGCCCGGCCGGGTGATGCAAACTTGATTCATCTTGGAAGCCGCTAGAATAGGCCGATACTATACTTCACTTTCCGCAGGAGCAAGGTTCTTGCCCGACACGTTCCCCCCGGGGACTTGCCCGGCGCTGGTGCCGGGTGGAAGTCCGTACAGCCCGCAACAGGGTCGGGTTAGGGTGCCCGCACTAGTTGTAGATGCTGTCGTCATTTTGCATGGTAAAATGACGACGATATGTCAAATGAGAATTACGCGCGCCTGATCGCTCCGCCGAAAAGAAGTTTCTTCCTGTTTGGCCTCCGCGGAGTCGGCAAGAGCACCTGGACCCTCGAGCGGTTCCCAGATGCTTACTACGTCGATTTGCTCGACGAGTCTCGTTATCAGAACCTGTTGGCCAACCCGGGGCTGCTTGCCCTGGAGCTTTCAGACCTGGCGCCCAAAAGGGTCGTCGTCCTGGACGAGGTCCAGCGCGTGCCAGCATTGCTGAACGAAGTTCACCGGGCGATCGAAGCGAGCCGCCGCAGATTTGTGCTGGTCGGTTCCAGCGCGCGCCGTCTCAAGACGGCAGGGACCAATCTTCTGGCCGGGCGGGCAACCCTCCACACGATGTATCCGCTCCTCCCGGCCGAACTCGGCGACGACTTCGACCTGGAACGCGGCCTGCGTTTCGGCAGTGTTCCCATCGTCTGGCAGGCCGATGATCCGGGCGCGACCCTGGAGGCCTACGTCCAGCTGTACGTGCGAGAGGAAATCAAAGGCGAGGCTTTGGTCCGAAACCTTCCCGCCTTCCTTCGTTTCATGCCGGTGGCGGCGCTCCTTCACGGTCAGGTCATCAACATATCGGGCCTCGCTCGCGACGCGGCCGCCGCCCGCACCACGGTGGAGGGCTACCTCGGTATCCTGCAGGACACGCTGCTGGCAACTCTGTTGCCCGCGTTCGAACCGAAGCTGCGAGTCCGGGAACGCCGGCACCCGAAGCTCTACTGGACCGATTCGGGCATCGTACGGGCCGCGAAGCGTCATACCGGTCCGGTCGGAGCCGAGGAACGGGGGCCGCTGCTCGAAGGATGGATCCTTGCAGTGCTGCGAGCGCACAACGAGTTGTCGGAGGTGTTTGAGGAGGTGTCCTACTGGGCACCGGCACAGGCGCGCCGGACGGAGGTCGATTTCCTCCTCCGTCGGGGAAACGAACATCTGGCTATTGAAGTCAAGGCGCAGTCCCGCTTCTCAAAATCCCAGCTTACAGGATTGCGAGCGATCGCCGATCTGGGGCGCACCGTGCGACGTGTGCTGATCTACCTGGGTACGGAAAGGCTTCGCACCGATGACGGAATCGAGGTATGGCCGCTGCAATCGTTCCTCGATGCGGTTGCGGGGGACCGGCTTTGGCCCTAGCGTGTCGCGGGGGACATGGCGGACGAAGAGTTTCCGGAGTCTGGTCGCTTTGGTATGATCCGTGCTTCCGACGAGACTTAAAAAAGCTCGGTCAAACGGAAGCCTGCCAGTGGTTGGATCGTTTAAACCGTAGGCTTTTCCGCACCCGGTCAGCTCGGGACGGCCGTAATGGGTTGAGAATTCTCCGTCTCCGAGCCGGTGATGAGAAAACCTCACCACCTACCATTCATACCGCAAGCCCAACCGGAAAATCCTCGGATTCAGGATCTGCGTTGCGCGGCCGAACCGCGGCACCGTGTTGCCGTTGCGATCCCGGACCAGGTTGCTGAAGGTTTCAACTCCCAGGACGGTGTTGGCGTTGAAGATGTTGAACAGATCGAACATCGCCTGAACACTCTGGCGATCGCCGATCGCGAAAGTCTTCTCAAACCGGATGTTGGTCAGGTGGACGCTCGGGCGATGGTACGTTCCCTCGGGTTCCATGATGATGACCTGGCTGCCCTGCGCGAGACCCTGGGCGCTCGTGCAGTCTCCGTTCGTCACCGTCCGACAACGGGGATCGTCCGCTTCCCGTCGGAGCAGGTCCGGAGTGAACCGCACGCGCCGGTTGTACTCGACGCCTTTCTGGGCGTTGTAGGTACCCGATACCGAAATCCCTTTCGGCAGTTCGTATTGACCCAGTAGCTTGAACGACCACAGGTCTATGTGACGATTCCCGCCGTAGACCAGGTTGTTGGGGTCGGGTCCGACATCGAACGGATCGTTGCGTTTCGTCCAGTCGACACCCGTGATCATCATCCAACCGTTGCTCATCCGTTTTCGTGCACCGAACTCGATCGTCGAGAAGTGGCCGCCGCGGTCGAGATTCGTTACGAGGTTCTCCCCCGGGCGTGGTGATCGGGTTCGTTCGTAGATCGTGACCAATCGATCGTCGCCCGAGCCGACCGCTCCATCAGGCCCGCGATCCACCGCCTGAACGGGCCGGTAGGTCAGCGTGGGGTGGGCCTGGTCGATGCGGTCCCACAGGTTGTGTTGGATTTTTCGGACAAAGTTCGCGTTCACCGCGAAATCCTGGAACAGTTCGTGTTCGATTCCTACCGTGTACTCGTCGGTGTACTGGTTCGTCAGATTCGGATCCACGTCAGCGGGGTTCGGAGTGCCGGTGATCCGCTCGATGTTGGAGTTCGCGATCAGTTCGTGCGTGATCGGGAGGGTTCCATCCCAGGTGTACTGTGTCGTCACCGGGAGAGAATTCGGATTGCCGAGTTGCGCCACCCTGAAGCTCGTGATGTCGCTGAACCGGCCATAGCTGGCCTTCAGAGCTGTTCTCGTGTCGCCGAACACGTCGTAGACGAGGCTGATACGCGGCACGAGATCGTTGAACGTCGCGTAGTGGGTCCTGGGGTAGGTGATCTTTGTGGCGAAAGGGCCGGTTCCAGGATTCCCCTGTTCAGGTGCGAAGTTGGTGTAACGGTCGAATCGGAGCCCGAGGTTCAACGTGAGGCGGTTGTTCAACTGCCACTTGTCCTGCACAAAAAAGTAGTTATGGTACAGGGAGTTGTGGGACTTGAACGGTGTGGTTGTCGTCTGGAAAAAGTCGGGTACACCGCCTCTGGAAAAGAGCCAGATAGCGCCGAGTGTTCCCGGCGATGCGGGCGCCTCGTTCCAGGTGAACCGGGAGTCTTCCCACTGGAGGGCGTACCCCACCTTGACGTCGTGGTCGCCGGTGAAGTAACTCCAGTTCACGTTCCATTGCCAGCGGCGCTCCTGAGTGTGAAACGGGAATTGCAGCCCCCCCCGCTGGGCACCCGTGAACAGATCCCGCGTCGGCGTCTGGCTGACGTGAGACTTGGCGGAAACATTGACCCCAGTCGTGTTGGCGGAGACATCCAGAGTTGATCTACCGCTCAACATGGCCATCCACTGGAACTTGTACTTCCAGGCCCAGGCGTCCTGTTTTCTGGTCGACTCGAGGGTCCTGTTTTTTGCGCCCGGTCCGCTGCCACCGACGAACGGCTGGAACTTCCGGGTCGCCCCGCCGCTGAAAACCAGCGAATGGTCCGGGCTGATCTGGTGGTTGAGCTTCAGGGTGTAGTTCTGGAGCCGGGTCGTGAAGGTCCCTCCCGGCGTGAGGTCGTTCTGCAGGACCTGGGTCTGTAGAGCCGAGTACTGATCTCGAACCGAGACGAACCACCACAACTTGTCCCGGACGATGGGGCCTCCGGCATTGCCGTAGAGTCGACGACTGGCGCGGTGGCGGTAGGCAAAGGGGGTAGCTGTTGCCGGTGGCTTTCGCCGATTCCGGTGCCTCACTCCTCGCCGTGGCTTCGTTTCCAGTCGCCGCTCATCGAACCGGACATGCGGATTTCCCGCATCCGGCTCTCGGACGAGATCATGCCTTCGCCCACGGAAAGCTCGCCGTACGCGGCGCAAGATGCGTGAGCCCGTAATCGGACCAGAGCCGCTCGGACGGGAAGCGCACGTGTTTCCCGGTCCGCACCTTGTGCTTACGGCAGAGCCACTGGCGCGGCCGCCGGGTCGCGTGTTGATCAATCGCCTTGTAGGCCGGGCGGACCTGTCCCAGGATGAAATAGTTCGCCCAACCGTCAGCAACCGGTTGAGGCGTCCCACTACGACTCCCGACGGCAGGAGCACGTGGCGCGGCGCGGTCAACTCGCTCACACGACGGCAGATGCTCTGGACGCTTTCCCGGCTCGGATGTGTGCCTATGTAGGCGGCACCCGTACCCGGCCGGTAGTTGCAACCGATCCGGTAGCCGAGGAACGTCATCGATTCCTCCGGCACCCGGCAGCAGCGGGTCTTCTCAACGTTCATCGCCAACTTCAGACGTTTTATCAGGGCTTCGACCGCCGCTAGCATCACCGCTGCCGGCGCGCGACCGAGAACCGCGAAGTCATCCGCGTAGTTGACGATTTCCGCCTTGAAGTGCCGGGCGTAGCCCAGCACCTTCCAGCCCAGAATGAAGCGCCGCATGTAGATGTTGCTGAACAGCGGCGAGATCGGAGACCCTTGCGGGGTCCCCTTCCGCTCGTGACGCGCCCGGTTCGTGCGGCGGCGACCGCCGCGCCCGTCGTCCTCTTCCACCGCCATCTCCAGCCACGCCTTGACCCAGCCCAACAGCCGCCCGTCGCTCACGCGCCGGGCGATGGACTTCATCAGGTCCGCGTGCGGAATCTGGCCGAAGTAGTCCGACAGGTCGGCGTCCACCACCTCCCGGTGGCCCGTCGTCAGCAGCCGATGCACGCGCCTGACTGCGTCATGCGCGTCTCGGCCCGGCCGGTACGCATACTGCTCCGGTTGCAGGTCGGCTTCGAAGATCGGCGATAACACCAGCATCGCCGCCGTCTGCACCACCCGATCCCGGAGACACGGAATGCCCAACGGCCGGAACTTCCCTCGTTGCTTCTTCGGGATGAGAACCTGCCGAACCGCATGCGGCCGATAGGTCCCTTCCTTCAGGTCCCGCGCCAGTGCTCCCAGCCACCGGTCCACCCCGAACGCATCGATGTCCGCGACCGTCTCGCCGTCCACCCCGGCCGCGCCGCCGTTGCGGCGCACGGCCTGCCAGGCGACTGCGAGCACGTCGTCGCGCCACACCTTGTCGCTCAGAGAGTAGAACCGGAAGCCCAGAGCTTCCTTCGCTTTCGCATGTAGCGCCGTCTGGAGTCGCTGAACTCTCTCCGAGGCTGTTAGGCTCTCGCCAGTCCTCATGTCCCTTCCTCCGTCATGCGCTGCTCTCGAACTGAGGTCCCTTCCCTCCACCGGCATTACCCGGCTTTCTTGGTACTGCGGACCTCTCCGCCACCCTGTCGGCCCAACCTGACCCTCGCGGGCTGTCGGTTGGCGCGTGCCACGCCACCGGCAGGGCTTCCCGTGTTGCGTCCAATCCCCTCTTCCATACATGCCACCGCCCAATACCCCGGCGGAACCAGTCGGTGCTCGCGTCGCTCGCTTCCCGACCGCTGGCAGCCTTCCCCGTTTCAACGGCGGGTCGGCTTCCGCATTGGTGCGTTTCGAGGCCTGCTCGGCGTTTACTCGCGTTGTGGCCTGTGTGGTCGCTGAGCCGCCCGAGGCGGCCCTTTGTCATCGGAGTGCTTCAGACGATGTTGTTACCTCCACCATCCGCTCCGATTGCTACCGACTGGAGCGACAGTTGCCGGGCGGGATTCGCACCCGCTGAGGATTGGCGCCTTCTCACGGCGCACGTTGAAATCGTTGTATCGGACAAACTTGTCACCCACCAGGACGCCCCGGTCCTGTAACTCTTCGGTCAGGTTCTCTCCCTGGAACGAATCGTCTTCCCAGTCCACGTAGACTTGTCCCCTGAAGTCGTTCCCGCCGGTCTTGATCACCCCGTTGAGAAAAACGCCCGGGGCCGCGACTTCGGCATTGTTGCCGGCCGCCGAGACGTTGATTTCGGCGAACGCGCCATAGTCGAAGTAGCCCGCACCACCCTGCCGGAATGTTGCGTTGATCCCATCGACATAGATGTTGTTCTGTGACTCCAGTCCATAGGTCATATATGACGTCTGGGTACCCATCGTCGACCCGCCGACATCAAATCTCGTGGTCAGAATCCCCGGCGTTGAGGCCAGGATCACCCAGATGTCGCGGGCATTCGGCAAGGCGTCCAGCAACCGTCTGTTGAAGGTCACACCGAGGTCCGCGTTCTGAATATCGACGACCGGCGTCTCGCCGATGACGGTGATTGACTCGGCGAGCGCGGCGATCTCCAGGTCGATGTGCAACGTGACCGTCATCCCGACCTCGACGATCACTTCCTCGCGGACGAGGGTCCTGAACCCCGGTAATTCGTAGACGAGAGAGTATGTGCCGGGCGATAGTAGGCGAAAGAGATAACCTCCGTTCTCGACGGAAACCGTCGCGCGGTCGCCCTGGATCGCCGGGCTCGACAACGTGATCTCGACGCCGGGCAAGACGGCTCCGGACGTGTCCGAGACACGGCCGTTGATGTTGCCGCTGAATTCCTGGGCGGTGATGGGGAAGGCGAGAAGCAAAAGGAGTGCTGCAGACGAGAAACACCGAAGTGCGTTCACCACGCGATTTCCTCCCATCTCCACTGGGACCAGTGCTGCGAGCTGTGAGAGATTTTCCCTGATCCGCACAACTCCGTCCCGGAGACGATTCCAGAATCCTTCGGTGCATTACGAGGCGAGCTGACGGGCCGACCAACAGACGACGCGCGGAGACGACCGCCCCAGTTTTCGTTTCTTCACGAAAAAGTTGAGTACAGGCTACAGGAGGGGGGACTTAGGGTCAATTGTTCCAAGTGTATACGATTGAGATTGCAGCAGCGTCAAGTGCCTGAAGAGGTCTCGATGCCGGAGACAAGCGAAACTCTAGGATCGGGTGTAGGTGCGCTCTATGAGCGCACGTGTTTCGGTTCGAAGAGTGTGCGGTCATAGACCGCCCCTACACCTCCGTTTGTATGCGGGCTTCCCAAAATCCCCTCTCCTCGACCACGCGACTAGTTGTTGATAGAGCCTATGGCGCCGGCACGCGTTCCTTCAGCTCTTCAAACCAATTCAGGACGACGTTGATTCTGGGGTGGGGGATTTCTTCTGGCGGAGCAACGATCAGGAATCGTTGACCGTCGGGCATGATGTCGAAGCTTGTACCAGCAGGGACGACGGATATCGGGAGCAAACTCTCGTTTGACCATGAAAAGCCAGGTTCGGTCGTGATATCGACGCCAATTAATTGAAATGCATCACGAATGAGGAACCGTGCGTCAGACCGACGGTAGAACAACTCGATCCCGGCCGGCGACCACACAGGCCGTGAACCACCGTCCTGGGTGATCTGATGCTTCACGCCGTTCGGGTTGGGAAAGGGCTCGACGTAGAGTTGCCCCAGTCCGTCATCGCTGGCAGTGTAGGCAACCCAGTTCCCATCCGGGGAGAACGCGGGACCGCCTTGGAGCCCCGGCCCACCAGCCAGAACCTGCGCGTCCGTCCCGTCGAGCGATAGCGTCCATACGTCGAATCCGCCACCAGCTCGCCCGAGTATTCCCCCAGTGAAGGAAAGAACTTTGTCCTCCGGAGACCACGAACCCGGGATGTGTACGGTTCCCTCTTCTGCCCAGGTCAGGCGTTCGGCGACGTCACTCCCATCGGCGGGTTGCCAGTAGATGCTCGTCGTGCCATCTCTGTCGGAGGCGAACGTGATGCGCTCGGAGTCTCGTGTCCAGATCGGCGAAGTGTTGTTGCCTTCCTGGGTCAACCGCCGGGTGTGCATCTCCGACAGGTTGTAAACCCATATGTCACTTTGACCGTCCTCGCCGACCCCGCCCCGATCGAGCCCGACTGCCTCGTCAGCAATCTGGATCGCAAGCTGCGTTCCATCGGGTGACACACGAGGATTGTAATATCGTCGTGGCCCCAGTTTTGGGAGACGCTCGACTCCTACTCCATCGCGGTCGACAATCTTCAGAACATTGACTCCCGGACCGCTGCCCGACAAATCGCCGACCACGTAGACAAGAGATCCGTTGGCGGCGAAGGCGTACTGGGCGCTGGGGACTGTTCCGCCCCTGCCTCGGCCGAAATCCTCGACAATGGGAACGCGCTCGCCCACGACTTCCAGAGCCGCGAGGTCAAACGGAACGGCGTAGAGCACGTCCCGGAATGCGTACGTGAGATGCCCGGTGGGCACGTAACGACCGTCGGTTCCACCCCGAACGAGAACCTTCCGGCCCCCACCTGCCAGCGGTTGCGCCACGATCTGCGCTTCGTCCCAGATGCCCTGCCCGGTTGCGCTCGTCACCGTGAAAAGAACCGATTCGCCATCCGGAAGGAGCTTGGGGCCGAAAAACTGCTCCCCGTCTCCGGCGGGAACGAGCAACTCGGGATCGCCCCCGTCCGCGGAAACCCGCATGATGCCCTCGCGCTGCACGAACAGAATGGTGCCGTCGGACTCCCAGCTCGCACTCGACGGGCCGTCAGCGGCGCAGACGGCTACCGCGAGCCCACCGCTGACAGGGATCTTCTTCAACTGGCGGTCTCCAAAGGTAAAGTAGCCCACCCAATTCCCATCGGGCGAAAAGAAAGGACGGCTTGGATTCCCCTCGGTCCCCGCCACAAGAGTCGCTTCCTGCTCATTCATCGAACGCCGATACATCCCCCCGTAAGTGGCATAAACAAACTGGCTGCCGTCGGGCGAGATGGCGAGGGCCGTCGTTGGGGGGCCAATGAGTACCTGTTCTGCGGGTAAGTCATGGTGAAAGCGGCTGACCGGCCCGGACTCAACCGGCTTGAGGTTCCAGACCGCGACCGTGGCGAGCACGGCCGTGATCACGACCGCGGCAACCAACGGAAGCATTGTCTGCGGTCGTGCTTGAACGACATCGGCAACCGGCTGGGCGGGCATGCCGCCGGTTGAGCGAACCCGATCGATCTCGACCCGTATGTCGCCGACGTCCCGCTGGCGGTTTCGAAGGTCCTTTTCCAGACAGCGTTCCAGCAGGTCCCGGATCTTGGACGGTGTTCCCTCCGGCAACGCATCCCAGTCCGGATCATGCTCCAGAACCTGCGCGATCGTGTCCGAGACCGTGCCTCCCTCGAACGCCATCCGGCCCGCGAGCATCTCGAAGAGCACGCACCCGAAGGCCCAGACGTCGGTCCGTCGATCCACCTCCTTGCCTCGGGCCTGCTCAGGGCTCATGTAGGCCAGTGTGCCCATCACCGCGTGCTCGTCGGCCGTCAGAGTGGACAGGCCGGCGTGTTGATCGGTGCGCGTGGCCTTGGCCAGGCCGAAATCCAGAACCTTGACCCTCTCTTCGGATGTGATCTTGATGTTCGCCGGCTTCAGATCCCGATGGATGATGCCTCTCTCGTGCGCCGCTTCGAGCGCTTCAGCGATCTGAACCGCCAATCGAAGCGTTTCTTCGACGGGTATGGGCCCATCCCGGAACCGGTCGGCGAGCGTGGCGCCGTCGATCAGCTCCTGGACCAGGAAGCGGTCTCCGTCGGATTCTTCCAGACCGTGGATCGTTGCGATGTTGGGATGATTCAGAGACGCGAGGATCCTGGCTTCCCGCTCGAACCGGGCCATCTTTTCCGGGTCCTCGCTGAACAGGTCCGGCAGTGTCTTGATCGCGACATCGCGGTTCAGCCGGGTGTCCCGGGCCTGGTACACCTCACCCATCCCGCCCCTGCCGATGAGAGCGCTGATTTCATAGACCCCGACCCGACGGCCGATCATCGGCTGTGCCTGCCCTCGCCCCATGTTTTCAGCGGCCACGTCCAAAGCGGGTTCTTCGATGAATCCTTCGGCCCGGCTTTCGTAGCCGAGCAGTGATTCGACCTCCCGGCGCAGCCCGGCGTCGGTACAGGTCTCATCCAGGAAGGCCGCACGCTCGTCTTCCTTGCGCCCCAGAGCAGCGTGGTAGATCCGCTCGATTTCTTTCCAGCGATCAGACTTCATCGGAATTAAATAGGGACAGGCCCCTGTACCCCTATTTTCCTAACCCCCGCCGGCGCCCACGATCGGCGCCACAACAGCGAACAGCTAATTCCAAACCAGATCCGCGACCCAGACATCACCCTCGACCTCGACGCCTTCCACAAACAACCATCTTCCGTCACTCGTCATCGACGTGCGTGCGGGCGATGGGACGAGAAAACCCTTGAGACCGATTGAAGTGAAATCCCCATCAGGCTGGCCCGTGTCGGAATCGATCATCACGAAACCCAACTTGCCCTGTGTTTCGTCTCCCCGTTCCGACATGATGTAGACTCGATCCGAATCGGAATGCCACTTCGGGAAACCGGAACCCTCCCAGATGAACTCCGGGCTGCCCGATCCCGTCTCCACGACGAAAACTGATGTGTTGTCGCGCGTCTTATATCCTCCGAAAGCGATCTTCTGGCCGTCCGGCGAGAAGTAACCATAAGCGAAACCGGGGTATTGCTCTGCGAACTCGGCATTGAACGGCCAGAAAACTCTTTTCGGTTCGTCGCTGGTTGGATTCTCAATGACCTCGATTCCCACGCCATCCCGCGTGGGGGTTCCCTGCATCAAGATGTACCTTCCGTCCGGCGACCAGTTCATCGGCAGTCCCGGACCCAGCGATCTCGGCGGACCCACTTTCTGCAGACTCACGGGGTCGAATGGAATCAGAAAGGTCTCGAGGCTGGAAAAATCGTGATCCATCTGCCATCCGGAGAAATAGACCGGATGGCCCCCTCCCAGGATCGCGTATCGTCGACCAGACGCTCGTTCTCGCCGCTCGTGTCGGCAACGTAGATGTGATTCTGGTTGTTTCGATTGGAAAGGAAGAGGACATGTTGGTCGTCGGGCAACAGGAGCGGTCTAGTCTCATTAGCAGGGTTTGCCGTCACACGGATCGGTTCCCCGACCGGCTGCCGTGTCTCGAGATCGAGTTCCACTTTCCAGATGTCTGTCTGGCCCGAGGAATTGTTGTAGGCAACACGCCGACCGTCTCCCGAGATAGATGAATAGTGGTCTCCCGGGCCCGTTGTCAGCTGAAACGGTGGAGCGGCGGCCTTCAGGTCCGAGTCGAGAGCAATATACTGCAGGCGTTGCGGTCCTTGACCCGGTACCGGGACTGAAGCAATGATTCCACGACCGTCCGGCAACCAGACCGGCATCAGGCCGTCGATCACCGTTCCGTCGAATTCAAGCATCCATCTGTTTTCTGGGTCCGCCCGCGGCAGGACGGCCAGACCATGTTCTACCCTCGTGGTCAACAATGTAGACGGACCACCAGGCGATTGATGGTAAACGAGGTGATGTCCGTCCGGCGACCATTCGGCATGTAAGGCGGACCCCACTTCCACGTCTGACGCGAATAGTTTTTCAGGTGAGGGACCCGGCGGATAGGGCACGACGAAGATCTCGTTTGTTACCAAAGTGCCCCGCCTGAGCTGAAAGGCGATCCAGCGGCCGTCCGGCGACCATCGTGGCTGGTAACCAAAGTCCGCGATGCGCGTGGCATCTCCTCCGAACGCGGATATCGTGTACAGGCCACCGTTCGTCCGGTTGGATCGGAACGCGATCGTGGCTCCGTCCGGCGACCAGTCCGGGTCGTAATCATCGGCTTGGTCCTTGGTCACTTGGATCGGGTCTTCCCCCAGGATCGGCTGGATCCAGATGTCGAGGTTCCCCGCTGTTTCCGACACGAACGCAACGAACTGACCGTCGGGAGACAGCACCGGCTGATCCTCGTTACCGGGTAGGCTTGTGACGCGGCGGATGTTTTCCAATCGTGGCGGTCTGGGAGCCGTGTCCAACCCCGGCGGCCTCGAGTTCCAGATGATGAAGGCGGTCACGACGCTGATCAGTCCGACCACGAGGACGGCTGCGCTCATCCGACTCAATGGCGCCGGCGCGGCAGCAGCCTCGTGTGACGGGATCAACGGCTCCGACAGGGCGCGTTCAATCTCGATCCGTACATCTCCGAAATCCCTTTGCCGGTTTCGAGCATCCTTCTCCAGGCAACGTTCCAGCAGGTCGCGCACCTTCGCTTGCGTTCCCTTTGGCAAAGTATCCCAGTCGGGATCCCGTTCGAGCACCTGGGCGATGGTGTCGGACAGCGTGGCTCCCCCGAACGGGCGCCTGCCGGCGAGCATCTCGAACAGCACGCACCCGAAGGCCCAGGTGTCGGTCCGTCCATCCACCTCTTTCCCCTGCGCCTGCTCGGGACTCATGTAGGCCGGCGTGCCCAAAAGCGCGCGCTCAGGGTCGGCTGTCAGAGTAGATAGATCGCGGCCTTCTTCACCGCGGGTGGCTTTGGCCAGACCGAAATCCAGAACCTTGACCCTCTCCTCGGATGTGACCTTGATGTTGGCCGGCTTCAGATCCCGGTGGATGATCCCCCTCGCATGCGAGGCCTCGAGCGCTTCCGCAATCTGGATAGCGACTCGCAACGCTTCCTCGACTGGAACAGGCCCTTTCCGGAGCCGGTCGGCGAGCGTGGAGCCGTCGACAAGCTCCTGGACCAGGAAGCTGTTTCCGTCGGATTCTTCGAGGCCGTGAATGACTGCGATGTTCGGGTGGTTCAGCGAAGCGAGGATCTTGGCTTCGCGCTCGAACCGAGCCAGTCGCTGCGGGTCCTCGCTGAAGAGGGCTGGTAATGTCTTTGATCGCGACGTTGCGGTCCAGGCGGGTGTCCCGGGCCTGGTACACCTCGCCCATCCCACCTTTGCCGATCAGGGAGGTGATTTCGTATACCCCGACGCGCCGTCCGATCATCGGCCGGGCCGTCTGCTGGGACATACCTTCGGCGGCCACATGTAGAGCGGGATCTTCGATGAACCCTTCCGCCCTGGTTTCGTAGCCGAGAAGCGATTCGACCTCCCGACGCAGTCCGGCGTCGTCCAGGCAAGTCTCATCGAGGAAGGCCGCACGCTCGTTTTCCCGACGCTCCAGAGCAGCGTGGTAGATCCGCTCGATTTCTTTCCAGCGATCAGACTTCATCGACCGGTTCCAACTCAGCTTTCTGCTGTATCAGACTTGGCCGTCCTGGCGAAGGCTATAAAGTTAGTGCCCGTTCGTGCGTTTTGTGCAGATGAAAGATCTCGTAAATGGTACGAAACGAATGAGATGGAAGCAATCAAACTCTCAACCTCTGATTTCATATCGTTCAACCAAATGCAATTCTGACTGCACATGGCCACTCGTAGTCGTTGCCCGTGTCGGGGGGCTTTGTCTGTCTGATCAGGTCGGGGAACGCGGAGGAAGAAACGCGAATGAGTGGCTTGTCGCGCAATCGAGTTCGAGGCTCTCTGTAAGAGAATAAGGACAGACTCCTGTGTCCCTATTTTCTAGCTTCCCGCTGACGAACTCTGATGGTTCAGCTCGCGCAGCAGCCAGACCTTAGCCAGCTTCCAGTCACGCAGGGCCGTATCCGCTGACACATCAAGCACTTCTGCTGTTTCTTTCCGCCGTCAAACCCCCAAAGAAACGCAGCTCAACGACCTTGGCCTTTCGGGAATCCAGCTCCTCCAAGGCTTTGAGAGCGTCATCCAGCGCGACCAGGTCCTGCCCGCGTTCCGGAATGACGGCCATGGCGTCGTCGAGCGTCACGCGCTGACCCCGCTCACCTCGTTTTTGAGACTGCTTGGAGCGCGCGAAATCAACCAGGACCCGACGCATCAGTTGTGCGGAGACCGCGAGGAAGTGTGCGCGGTTCTGCCAGTCGACCCGCTTCGAGTCGAGGAGCTTCAGGTAGACCTCGTTGACCAGCGCCGTGGCCTGCAGAGTGTGTCCGGCTCTCTCCCCAGCCATGTAGTGGTAGGCCCGCCGGCGCAACTCCTCGTATACGACCGGCATCAGCTGCTCCAGAGCCGCATCTTCGCCTTGCCTCCAGGCCAGGAGCAGTCCGGTTACCTCTGCAGATGACGGCGCCTTCATCGGAACAGTCCTTTTTTGTCAGTAACTTACGAGTAACCACATTCTAGCAGAGAACCCGTCCCACGTTTTCTCTAGAAATCTTCAAGAACGTTTCCGGTTTTTGACGACGGTTTCCGCCTCCCGGACTGAGGACGACAAACACCCCGTCCTGGGAGGTCGACACCGTGAATCGAATCGCATCTTTCCTGCTTCTCACAATCATGGCAACAGCAACCAGCTCCGGCGTTTGGGCGGCAGACCCGATCGAGCGGACCATCGGCTTCGAAACCCGCCGCGGTCACCTGATCGTGGCCGAGGCCCAGGTCGAAGGGCACTCGGTGCGGGCTTTGATCGACACGGGCGCAAACCGGTCGGTTGTCGATTCCCGGATCGCGAAACGTCTGGGCCTCCGTCAGGTCGCCTCGAATGAAATGGCCGCCTACGGTAAGACTTCGAAGGTAGAGCGGGTCATCATCCGCAGCCTGCAGGTCGGACCGATCCACACGGCGGCGCTCGCGCTCGTGTCCGATCTGTCGGATTGGAGAGTCGACGCCATCATCGGAATGGATGTGCTCAGTCGTCAGGATTTCCGGATCGATTTCGCGGCGGAAGAGATCGTGTTCGGAGAAATGGAAGCGCTGTCCGAATCGGTGCAATTCGACCTGGAGCACTCACTGGTTATCGTGCTGCTCGAAGTCCGTGGACACAAGTTGCGGCTCTCAGTGGACACCGGTGCAAGCCGGATCACACTCCACCAGACTGACGATTTGAAGAAAGTCGTCCGGTCGCCTTTGAGGCGACCGGTACGCAGCAGCTACATCGCCGGCACGGCGAAGCTGACCGAGGTTCGCTTACGCGACGTGCGGTTGGGGTCGACCCACTGGAACGAGCTGCGCGCCAACGTGACGTCTGCTCCGCCGTTGCCGGGTGTCGACAAGCAGGGTGTGCTTTCCATCGCCACCCTGGGTCTGACAAAGGTCCAGTTCGATTTCGATAACGGCTTGTTCAGTTGGGAGAGGTAAGCGTGAAGGTTTCTTGGCGCTGCGAAGTTTCGCCTGCGCTCAGTTAGTTAGACCGTCAACCGAATTCCACAGAAGGACAAGGTAAATGCAAACGCTTGGACTGTCTCCCACCCCGAAGCCCACGTCACGGTTACGGACCTGGATCTGGCCGGACCTGAGTGTGGGCCCAGAAATTGACAGCACTGTTCATCTTGCAAAGCTCGCGAGTCTTGCCGTCGCGATTCTGGGTACGGGTTTTGCGCTGCTTTCTCAGGTGTATGCTGGGTTGATCGATGCTGCGCTGTTTGCGGCGTTCGGTTTAGGGATTGGCAAGAAGTCAAGAGTCGCGGCTGTCGGCGCGTTTGGCCTCTACGGTTTCTACGTCCTCTTGACCCTGCCTGACAGCTTCGGATTGATACCAGCTTTGATACTACTTCTTCTGTTCAATGGGATGAGGGCAACCTTTGCCCACGAGAGACGACAAGATCCGGAAGAAATGCATAGTGCGGAACTCAGCGTTCTTTTCGAGACGGCGGTGCAATCGGAAGTGAGGGGCGACGTTGAAGCGGCTCGACGACTGTTCGAAAGGATCATGAGGGAGGACCCATCCTCGGAGTGCGCAGGCGACGCCAGAAGTTCGCTTGCCGCCATGGAGCGGGGACGAGGGTAGCTTCAGAACTATGGTTTGTCGGGATGATGATTTACTGTGAATATCGCTCGACCGATCGGCCCGAGCTGCGCGGCACGAAAGCGATTCAAGCCATGGAGTGCCGCCCTCCGAACACTCTTCAGGAGATGAAATGAACTGGTCAATCAAGAAGAAACTTGCGGTGGGACTTGGATTACTCAGCGTCGCACTCGTCGGTTTCGGCGTGCGACAGCTCGGGACGATGATGCCCAGAGCATGTCAGGCGATGTCCGCCGGGGCCGAAGCGACGACTGTCGTGGAGGGTCCGCACTTCTCCACCAGCTACAGAGTTGCCCGCCAGAGGCTCCTGGATGCGACCCGTGCCTCGGGCGGCAGCATCGAGAGTGTAAGGAACCCCCATCTCGGACCTGAGGGCGAACCCCTCTTCATGGACGTGGCGTACTTCGGGCCTGGAGACGCCGGCAAAGTCCTGCTGGTTAGCTCCGGCACTCACGGTGTTGAGGGGTTTGCCGGGTCCGGGATTCAAATCCGCTTGCTCCGGGAAGGTATCGCAGAGCGCCTGCCCTCCGATGTGGGGCTCATGATGATTCATGGGATCAACCCGTTTGGCATGGCGCACTGGCGCCGGGTCAACGAGGACAATGTCGATCTGAATCGCAACTTCAGAGACCATTCAACCCTTTACCCGAACAACCGGGGGTATGAGGAGCTGGCCGATGTCATCGCGCCTGTGTCCATCTCCTTTTGGAGAGAGGTGGCTTCGTGGTCGAGAGTGGGGTGGTTGTGGTTGACCGCGCGAGAAGCTGCGGTGGCCGCAGTGACCGAGGGCCAGTACTCCCACCCCGAGGGCCTTTTCCACGGTGGTACGGCCGATGCGTGGTCCAACACGACGGTGAAGACCATGGTTCCTAAGTATCTCTCCGATGCGAGTCGGGTCGTTTTCGTCGATTTCCACACAGGCCTCGGGGAGTACGCCAGCGGCGAGGTGATACTGAACGTCCCGGCTCACTCGCCGGAATACCGGCGTGCTCTGGATATGTGGGGACCGGAGCGGACCAGGACCACTGTCGAAGGCAACTCGGTATCCAAGCACCTCGAAGCCTCCTTGAAGCTTGCCGTGCCTGGGATGTTGCCGGCGGCGGAGGTAACGGCGGTGACTTTGGAGTTCGGCACGGTGCCGATCTTGGACGCATTCAAGGCACTGCGGGCCGAGAACTGGCTCCACCACAACGGCGGCCCGGACAATCCCAGGAGGCAGCAACTGAAGACCTGCTTGTTGCGAGCCTTCCATCCCGCCGCGCCGGACTGGGAGGAGTCGGTGTGGGAGCAAGGTCTGGAAGTTGTCGAGCGTGCCCTGGAAAGCTTTCATTCCTGACTGAAAGGAGGACTTCAGCCCTCGGGAAATGATCGCCAACCGCGAACGGAGAGCCAGGCACTGCCTCCCTCAGCCTGACAAAAGTTCAGTTCGATTTCGATAACGGGTCGCTGAGTTGGGAAAGGCGACCAATGTGTCACTACAAGCCTATGTTGCCTGGAAAGCTTTCATTCCTGACTGAAAGGAGGACTTCAGCCCTCGGGAAATGATCGCCAACCGCGAACGGAGAGCCAGGCACTGCCTCCCTCAGCCTGACAAAAGTTCAGTTCGATTTCGATAACGGGTCGCTGAGTTGGGAAAGGCGACCAATGTGTCACTACAAGCCTATGTTGCCGTTAGCTCAGGATACGTCGCGTCTGAAGAGTCGAGACCCGGGCAATCGAGTCGAAGTCTCGATCATGGTGTAACACCGTCAGCTGGTGTCGGAGGGCACAGGCCGCAATCAAGCAGTCTACGCTGGAGCGTACGGTCAAACCCGCACGACGGGCTGATCGGTAGAGTTGGACCGCTTCATCAAACACGTCGGAGTCGAGAGGTGATTCGACTACAGGCAGGGCATACATCGCCCCGTGAGCGATCCGGAACGCTCGCTCGTCTTGCAGCCCCTGGAGCACCTCCTGAACCACCGGAAGACATGTGATTACCTCCTCGAAGTCCACCAGAGACTCCAGACGGAAGCGGCTTTTCTTCCGGAACACCTCAATCCAAACGGAGGTGTCAACCAGATACACGCGATCTCCTGTGAGGGGACTTTCGTTTCGGCCGGTCGACCCTCATTTCCGACAGAGTTCCGCTCCACAGACCTGAACCCGAGAGCTCGAGAATCCGTCGGGCTTTGATCCGCCGCACGAAGTCCTCCAGCGCCCGGGTGACGGTAGCCGAATACGTTCGTTCTCCGCTCAAGCGAACGGCTTCCCTGAGCAGTTGCTCATCAAGCACAAGATTCGTACGTTTCATGTGTATAGCTTACACGAGTATTCCTTATTTTGCTTGTCCCTATTCTTCTACCCTTTCACACAGACCACCTGCTTCAGAGTGTGGACGATCTCCACCAGGTGCGCCTGTGCGGCCATCACCCTGTCGATGTCCTTGTAGGCTGCTGGAGACTCATCGAGCACCTCCGAATCCTTCCGGCACTCCACTGCCGCGGTTGCCTTCTCGTGATTTTCGAGAGTGATCCGTCGCTTCGCTTCGCGACGGGACATCATCCGGCCGGCGCCGTGAGAACACGAGTCGAAAGACTCGGGGTTGCCCTTGCCCCTGACGACGTAGGAGCGGGTGCCCATCGAACCCGGGATGATTCCCAGGTCACCCTTCCTGGCCCTCACGGCACCCTTTCGAGTCACGATGACCTCGTCGCCGTAGTGCTTCTCCCTGGCGATGTAGTTGTGATGGCAGTTGACCGCACCTTCACCCGTCAATCGGATTTCCTTCTTGAAGCCAGAGTCGACGGCCTTGACGACGTTCTCCAACATGATCGAGCGATTGAGGGCGGCGAAGTTCTGTGCCCAAGTCACGGCCGCCACGTAATCACGAAACAGCTCCGAACCGTCCTTAATGTAGGCGAGGTCTTTATCGGGAAGGTTGATGGACCATCGTTCCATGTCCTTCTTTGCTGCCGCGATGAAATAGGACGCCAGGCGGTTTCCGACTCCCCTCGAACCGGAGTGCAACATGACCCAGACCGTGTCGGTCTCGTCCAGACAGATTTCGATGAAGTGATTGCCCGTGCCCAGGGTTCCGAGGTGGTTGACGTCGTTGCCCCGGCCAAGCTTCGGATATTTTTCGACGATCGCGCGGTAGCCGTCCTTCATTCCGGGAGCCTGCCATGCCCGCGCGACGTCCGCCGGAATGTGGTGCCAGGCTCCCCGGTCGTTCCTGCCTCCGCGGTCGGTTCTTCCGTGCGGAACCGCCTTTTCGATGGCCTCCCGGATCGGTTTCAGGTTGCTGGGGAGGTCATCGGCGGCCAGGTTCAGGGGGGCGGCTACCATGCCGCAACCCAGATCGACTCCGACGGCCGCCGGGATGACGGCGTGCTTCGTCGCGATCACCGAACCGATCGTCGCGCCCAGGCCCCAATGGGCGTCCGGCATCGCGGCGACCCAGCGATGGATGAACGGCATCGACGCCACGTTCTCCAACTGACGTCGGGCCTTCTCGTCGAGGACGACGCCCTCGGTCCAGGCCTTGACGACCCCACCGCTCTTTGCCTTGATTACGTTGTAGGACACGAACGCCTCTATCAACAGTGTAGCGCTCTGCGAGCCGCAAGTGGCCGTATGAGGGATTTGACGAGGGCGGACAATCGGCAGGCAAGTGTAGGTGCGGTCTATGACCGCACAGTCTTCAGGCCGCAACGCTGTGCGCTCACAGAGCGTACCTACACCCGATCCTCCTCGTCACGGCCGCAACGCGGTCCGATTGAACTCTGCGATCACGGCGTCGAAGTCATCGAGGGCCAGATCGAAGAACATCCAAAAGGCTTTCTCCTGGGCGGAAACGTTGAAGTGATAGGTCCTGTCCGGCGTGATGATTTCGTTCCGATCGATCTCGACGTCCGCTCGGGGGACATCGAAAGCGTCCTTTCGGTACATCCACGAGTAGTACGGGTCGTAGGCGATCCGGTCACGGGTGACGTAGAGGAAACCGCGACAGTCTGCGATGTGCCTGTGTTTCACCGGAAACCGGAGTGCCTCCTGACCCTCGTACTCCACGCGGCTGACGATTCGTAGGCCGTCCTTCTTGAACGTTGGAAAATCCCGGTCCAGAGCAAACGTTCCGTCTGACATAAAACGGTGGACGTGATCGGTTGCTTTGGGCGTTCGGATGAGGACGTTCGGAAGACGGATGTCGGAAACTCCGTATACACCCCGTCCCGCGGCGGCATGGTCGTCGAGCCTGGTGTATGAGATTTCCGCCCGATCCGACCTGTTGTCCGGCGCTGGGGCATAGTCAACTGGGAACACCTGCGGTTCCTGGTTTGCGTCCGTCCTGCTCCCGCAAAGACGTAGAGATCACCCGATCCACTGTCGGCGCTCTCGTCGTGTGGGACCAGCACGAGCTTGTAGTTTCCGGCCGCGACGATCCGGCCCATAATCCAGACGTCGTTGTCCAGTTTGGCACTCACCGCAGCCTTCCGGAACCGCTCCCGTTCCGCAGGCAGGTCTCTCCAATCCTTGCCGGTCACCTCCTTCAGCCTGGACAGGAAATCGACGTATTCGCCCTTGCCCACCTGGAAGATCGTCTCCCGTACCTCCTCGTCCTGCCATACGATCCCAACGTAGTGGTTCGTCGACTTGAACGGCAGCATTGCCAGCGCGGGGATGAGAAAGAGGAGAGATCCTTCTCCGTGACTTCCTCCCACCTGTTCGGAGCGCCGCCGGTTCAGGTTGTCGTAAGTCACTTCGAGGATTTGTGAGACCTGGATTTCGGTCCTGCTGTCTCTTTCGAAGAACACGATTTCGTCTGTGCCCACCACGGCTGACGCCCGCGGCTTCTTCATCGGAAACTCTGAAAACGACGAAACCGGTGGAGCGTCCTGAGCGAGCAGTGGCAGCGGGCAGGCCGATACCGCCAGTACGAGTACGCTGATCGCCACCGTTGTCCTGACAGATCGCTTCATGGCCGCCTCCTAGTTTAGGTTTTCTGAGTGGCACAAGTTTCACCATCGAAGAGCTATAAGTTCGATAGGTTCGTGCCAGATCGCTTCATGGCCGCCTCCTAGAGCGTCACCGAGGCCCGAATCATGCGCTGGCTGGATGCGACGAAAAATCGGAAATCCGGCCGAACGAAAACGCTGGCGTTCAGTGCATACTCCACACCTCCACCGACGTTGAACGCGACCTCGCTCCTGCGGAAGTCATTCCGGCTCAGGGTCTCCTCACGATAATTCGGACCTCCGAGTAAGAAAAAACCAGGCCCCTCTACAGTCCGAACCCGCTTGTCGGATCGCTTCAGCCGCAGGCTTCCGATACCGGCGACGACGTAGGGGCTGAAGCTGCCGACAGAAGGACTCCCCTCACCAAACCGGTAGCGGACGTTACCGGAGACGAAAGTAGACTGTCCGTCGCTACGCCTGTTGTGATCCTGTAGCGGCACTACGCCCGTATGTTTCGTGTGATTGACTTCAACTCCGACCGCCACGCGGTTGGTCACGAAGAATGCGAGCCCGCCGGAGATGTCCGTATCTGTCCCCAGAAACCCCAATTCGTCGGACAGACGACTCCAACCCGCTCCGAAGGAAACTTCCGTTCTGTCGAAGACCTCCGTCTGAGCCGTTGCTACCGACGGGCACGCAACCAGGCACAGGAGCACCAGGAAGAACCACCTGACCAGGATCGAACGATCGATCATCACAAGAACTCCCTTCGTCAAAATTCGGTCTCGGTGAATCGTGTAGGTGCGCTCTATGAGCGCACATCGTTTCGGCCCGAAGAAGGTGCGGTCATGGACCGCACCTACACGTCCTCATCCGCGGCTAGTTGTCGAGGATCCGCTCTACCTCCTGTCCCGTTTCGGTTTTCACGGTCGCCAGGATGCGTTTGTATTCTTTTTTGTCCAGCTTGAGCAGCACGAACTCGCTGTCCTCTCCGTTCTTGTAAGTGATCGTCAGCCAGTGCTTCTTGCCGTTGGAAAACAGCGCCAGCGGCGAGATCAGGATGGCTGTCTTAGTCCTGGCGTGGGAAGAGCGTTCATAGACCACGCTCTGGATGTCCTCGTACGGGATCGTCGCGAAGACGTTCGGTTTCTTCCGGTCCTTGACGATGACCGAACCGTCCGCGAAGACCAGGTTGGCCTTGACCTCCTTGTCCTTTCCGTCCTTCTGGGCGACGTACTTGGTTTTCGGGAACTGGATGTCGTCGGCGAAGGCCGATGCGACCCCCATCAACCACACAATCGTCAGCAGAGCAGCGATTCGTTTCATGACGTCATCTCCTTTTGTTCCAGGTTCGAGGTTCCCGGAACTCGTCTCAAAATTCTCGTCACAGCCCCCAGACTCACCATCGAAAGGCCAGTCGAAGGGCGACACCGTTGTTTGTTCGTGGGGCTAGGGAGAGGCTCCATCCGCGGTCCTCTCCGATCCACTCCAGTCGCTGCAGGTTTTCGCGGGCGGAGTCCATCCTACTCCAGCCTTTCAGACCAAAGAACGCCCCGCCTCCGAAGACTGCCAGTCCGGGACCGAAGATCCTCCAGTCCCGGGTGCCCCGGACGGAACCCGGCTCCGAGATTGTCTCCCGTGTGCAAACCGACACACCGGTCAGAGGGTCGTCCCGGCAGCTCACCTTTTCTCTCGAGAACAGGGCCAACCCTCGCGTCTGGTATTCCTCCGGACCGGCGACCTCTCCGTAGGCCATGACGGCCACGCCCGCGACCGCCACAATCGCGCCGATCCAGGTCATCTTGCGGGACGCAGACAGATCTTGCTCGGTCTGCCGATATGCTCCGCGCCACTCGGTTTCCGACGCAAAGGAGTCGGGCAGGATCGGTTCCGGCACCTGGGCAAGGGCGCTGGGCGACGCGACCAGAACGACCATAGCTGCGGCGACGATTCTCATTGAGGGCCTCTACTGTTGATCGATTTCCAAGGGGTTGACCGGAGTTCGTCTCTCTCTCGATGAACACTAGGTGCAATCCATGCGCCTTGCCCGGGAGGGTGGGTCGTTTTTTTGTTAACTGATTGCTGCCCGATTAGATAGGGGTGCCTGGCGAGGTTGACGTGGAGACTTTGAAACGCCCGTTGAGGCCGGGAACTGAGCTTTCAGGATAGACGCTCTATCCATTGGGATAGCCCGCATAGGTACCCGCGGGTGGTCTGGTAATGAGTGAATCCAACACCTGGGGATTTGTGAAGACCGAGATCGGAACTCCCACGGCGTCACAGGTTGATATATAAAGGAGCCATATCATCACATATAATCGTATATCCATGAAGACCACACTAGAAGTCGATAAACTATTGCTGGATGAGGTCAAAGAGATTCTCGGGACCCGGACGATCAAAGATACCGTTGAGCAAAGCCTCCGCGCGGTCATCCGACAGCGAGCCCTGGAGCGTCTGGCCGAGTCGGCAGGCACCGTCGAGTTAGATCTGACCGCAGCCAGGCTACGGCGGCAGCGCAGAAAAAGGACGCCGAGTGCATCTCGTTGACACGTCGGTCTGGATCGAGTTCCTTCGACCGTCTGGAAGCTCGGAGATTCAAAGACGGCTGAAGCCCCTCATCCACAGCGGAAACATTGCCGTAACAGAGTGGATTATTCTCGAGTTAATGACGGGCTTACGGTCTCACGAGAAAGCTTCCACTCTTCTGGAACAGTTCGCGCCCGTCTATCGACTTTCACTTTCTGATGAGAGTTGGGATCGGGCATGGAACCTTGCCGCCCGCCTGAGAAAGAACGGCATCTCCGCCAGCGCAGCCGACTGTTTGATCGCTACGATCGCAGCACAGGACGGCGCGACTCTGCTCCACTGCGATTCTGATTTCGAGTTGATTGCCCCGCACTCGAAGCTTCGAACGCTGAACTGGGTCGAGTATCTGTAGATTGGTCGGCACGGCACCGGGCTCACAGTCGCTCGCTCTTCGGCTCGGGGTAGCCTCACCACTGAGCGAGAGTGCCAACTTAAGGGACGACAACTATGAACCGTAGTCTTGACAGATGTGACCTGCTTTGGATAAGTCCGCTGATCCGATCCTCGGCGGTCACCCAAAACCGGCCAATGGTGGTCACCTGAAAACCGGCCAACGAACATAGATAAGCCCGGGACATTGACACCGACGGGAAGCCGAAACAGGCTCCGTCGGCATGAGCAATGTCTTGAGCACAGAAAAGAGAGAGCAAGTTGTTGCATTGGGGCGGCTTGGATGGCCGCTGCGTCGGATCGAACAGACCACCGGCGTGCGTCGTGAGACGGCCAGTGCGTATCTGAGAGCGGCCGGAATCCCCATTCGGCCGCCCGGGAGTTGGGGCCGGCGACCGGCAAAACCGGCCAACGAGGTGACCACCGACCCGGACGGCGTAAATGGTGTCGTTGAGGGGTTTGGCGGTTCCGATACTTCAAAACCGGCCAACGAAGTGACCACCGACCCGGAGGCCGAGAATCCGGTCTCGGCAGAGTCGTCGGCTCCCCCTCCAAGCCCACCGTCGGGCAGTTCCTGCGAGCCGTACCGGGAGACCATCCAACAGGCGCTGGAGCGTGGCCGCAACGCGATGGCGATCTGGCAGGACCTGGTCACGGATCACGGTTTTGTCGGCAGCTACGAATCGGTCAAGCGTTTCGTTCGCAAACTCCGGGGAGTGCGATCCCCGGAAGCGGTCGGAATCATCCAGACCGGAGCTGGAGAGGAAGCGCAGGTCGACTACGGGACCGGACCGATGGTCCGGGATCCGAAGACGGGCAAGTACCGACGGACGCGGCTGTTCGTGATGACGTTGGGCTACAGCCGCAAATCGGTCCGGCTGCTGACGTTCAAGTCCAGTTCCCGCATCTGGGCCCAGTTGCACGAGACCGCGTTCCGCCGACTCGGCGGCACTCCCCGCCTCATCGTGCTGGATAACCTGCGCGAAGGCGTGATCGTCCCGGACCATTACGACCCCACCCTGAATCCGTTGTTTCGAGATGTCCTGACCCATTACGGCGTGGTGGCCATGCCATGCCGGGTGCGCGATCCAGACCGCAAAGGCAAAGTCGAATCCGGTGTCGGGCACGCCCAGAAGACCCCATTGAAGGGACAGCGCTTCGAGAGCCTCGACCAGGCCCAGGGGTATCTGGATCGCTGGGAAGTCCGATGGGCCGACACCCGCATCCACGGCACGACCAAGCGGCAGGTGGCGGCCATGTTCGCCGAAGAGAAACCATCTCTTAAGCCGCTGCCGATCGAACCGTTTCGCTATTACCAATTCGGTGAACGTGTCGTCCATCTCGACGGTTGCGTCGAAGTCGAAGCCGCCTATTACAGTGTACCGCCGGGCTGGATCGGACGGGGTGTCAAGGTCCAGTGGGACACGCTTCACGTCCGGATCCTGGACCCAAACACCTATCCACTCCTCCGCGAGCATGTCCGCCAGAAGCGGGGTGGATACCGTGTCCGTGCTGAAGACAACCCGAAGAAAACCCCGTTAACGACGGTGCAACTGCTGGCCCGAGCCCGCCGCGCTGGCACCCACATCGGCACACTCTGTGACGCCATTCACCGCCGACAAGGGGAAGCTGCGGTCCGCCGCATCCTGGGTGTGCTCTCCCTGGCCAAGAAGTACGGTGTCTCCGCCGTGGAGGATGCTTCGGCTGCGGCACTGGAACTCCACGTCTACGAGTATCGTTTCGTCCGCCGCTATCTGGAGCGGCGACCTCCACTCGCCCTGCGTCAGGTCGATCCTCTCATTCGCGAACTGACTCAGTATCGCGATCTCATCAACCTCAAAATCCAGGAGCAGGAACACTCATGAATCTGATCGAACTCCAGCGGGCTCTCCGACAACTCCGGCTCGGCGGCATTGCCGAGGTGTTGGAAACACGCCTCCACCAGGCCCAGACCGAAGCCATGGCGCCGATCGACTTGGTCTCTCGTCTGGTCTCGGATGAACTGGACCGTCGCAGCATCCGGTTGTTGGAACGGCGTCGGAAACAGGCCCGGTTCCGCGATCCCCAGAAGACGCTCGACTCCTTCGACTTTACTTTCAACAAGAAGATGAATCGTAGTCTGGTCTTCGACCTGGCGACGGGCGCCTTCATCTCCAGGCACGACGATGCCTTGTTTCTCGGTCCTCCTGGCACCGGCAAGAGTCATCTGGCTCAGGCCATCGGCTTGGCTGCCATTGAGCAGGGCTATCGGGTCGTCTACCGTGAAACTCATGCGCTTCTCGACGACATCGCCGAAGCCACCATTGACGGTACCCGAAAGGAGTGCATGGAAGCTTTGGCGACGGTCCCGCTGCTGATCATCGACGATCTGGGGATGCGGAAGCTTCCTCCCACTGCAGCAGAGGAACTCCTCGAGATCGTGATGCGACGCTATGAACGGACCAGTACGTTACTGACATCGAATCGACCCGTCCAAGACTGGGGAAAACTACTGGGTGATAGCGCCGCCGTCACAGCCATGCTGGACCGGCTGCTCCATCACGGCCACATCCTCAAATGCGGCCCTCGGAGTTGGAGGACTAAAACGGGCTTGCCGAGTCCAGTCCCAAAGAGGTAGAACAACACCGTCCCGGGCCATCCCCGTTGGCCGGTTTTGAAGTGACCACTGAGGATCCGATAGAATTGAACGATGGAACGGGACCTCAAGCTAAAGGCTCAAGAGCTGATCGATCGCTTGCCCGAAGGGGCAAGTTGGGATGATCTGATGCATGAGATCTACGTTCGGCAAGCGATCGAATCAGGTCTCGCTGACAGTGATGCTGACCGCACGACGGAAGTCGAAGATCTTCGTCGGCGTTTCAAACTCACGAAGTGAAGGTTCATTGGACCGACACTGCTGTCGCCCACCTCGAGAACATCCACGACTACATTGCTCGTGACTCACCGACATACGCGTTGAGAGTCGTCGACCGGCTCACGCGACGTTCCCAGCAGATAGGACGATTCCCGCAGTCGGGACGGATCGTACCCGAATTCGACCACCCGGAGGTCCGGGAAGTCATCGAGGGTCCGCATCGTATCGTCTATCGGATCAAGAAGGCTCAGATCGATGTCATCGCGGTTTTTCATTGTTCTCAAGAGGCTCCATGGACGTCGTAGTTGCACTGTCTCGATCGTACTCGGATCGCCTCTTTTGATAGTCGATGTCAGCTGACTTCCGTTCGTCTGGGAAAAAGAAAGCGCCCGAATGCCCAATCCAGCGCAAACGGTAACTCAAGTGCATTCACCAAAAGCGAGAACCCCTGTCTAAACAGGGATGCGACGCACTTCCCGTATGAAGGACCAGCTTGTAAAGCGCCTGCTACCCATTCTCGGCATCCTCATGCTCTGCTCTTGCGCAGCGAGGGATGTATATGTCGAGCAGATACTGGCTTACTGGATGGGCCACACCCAGGCAGAACTGGTGTCATCCTGGGGGCCTCCAACCTTCATATGGAGAGCCGGCGAACCGGGAATCTGGACAGAACGGATAGATAACGGGCCCATCAGGATGCTGGTTTACGTTTTAGATCAGGGGACAAGCCAACCCATACCGGCAGACTATCTGGGTACTGAATCGATGCCTGACGTTATCGGAACGCTGGGACGACCTCCGGAGGAGTTTAAGCTCAACCCTCCCAAGGTTCATACTGACACGGCAGTGAGAATGTTCTGGATCGACAGGAATGGCAAGGTGGTTCGCTCGTCATGGCAGGGCCCTTGAACCCAGGCCGTGTAGGTGCGGTCTATGACCGCACATCCTTCAAACCGCCACAACGTGCGCTCAGAGAGCGCACCTACACCCGACCTCTACTTTTCGGTGGGATGTAGGTTCTCGGCGCTTCGCACGTCGATTGGTGCTTCCTCGAAGTCTTCACCAGCCGCGTCGAGTGCTTCCCGGCGGTTCAGCTCCAGAGCTTCGCGTAGCGTCACCTTCAGAGACTCGATCAATTCTGGCCTCGTCCGCTCTTGACAGTTGATTCCGGGCAGTTCCTCGATCCACCCGATCCACCACGGATCAGAGTGCTTGATGACGGCCGTGTACGTTTCCTGCATGACAACAGTCTAGCCGCGTCCGACGGCTAAAGGCTAAAAGGGTTTGGAGTGCTTATGTCCCCCAGACGTGTAGGTGCGGTCTATGACCGCACACTCTTCGATTCGCGACGACGTGCGCTCATAGAGCGCACCTACACTCGTTGAGAGTTCTCGCGGTGGCAACGGAAAGATCGGCGCCGGACAGTCATTACGGCACCGGCACCTTCTCCTTCAACTCCTCAAACCAATTCAGGACGACGTTGATCCGGTTGCTCTCTTCAGTCACCCCGCTCGTTCCTGCCCGGCCGACGAGAAAACGGTTTCCGTCCGGGTGAACGCCTAACAAGGTAAGAAGAATATACGGACTGGCGAAGAGTTCACGTGGAGAGCCGCGCGTGAAGGCGGGCTCGAATCCAACGGGTACGGCCATCACTCTCCTGCGGTCGAGATCGCGGTAATAGAGTTCGCGCCCGTCGGCAGACCAGAGCGGAGGAGAGCCGCGTCCATCGGCGATCCGATGAGGGGTTCCGGGCCCAGGGTAGGGCGCGACCCATATCTCGCTTCCTTGCCGTGTGTAAGCGATCCACTTTCCGTCGGGCGAGAACGAGGGGGCCGTTTCAGCGTCGGCCGTGGCCAGAAACGGTTCGGCCGAAGCTTGCTCGATGGAATACACCCAAAGGTCGCGCCGGGTTGTTTCCGAGTCGGGCGGGGCATCAAACGCCAGCAAACGGCCGTCCGGGGACCACGAAAGGCTCACCGGCGACGTATGATGCGACCAGAGGAGTTCAGACGGTCCGCTGCCATCTGCAGCCTGCCAGTAGATGTCGCGGCCGGCCACAAAAGTCACTCGCCCGCCGTCCGGTGTCCACGCCGGTGGAACCGTGGCGCGACCGTCGTCTGTCAATCGGCTCGGCGTGCCGCTCTCCACGTCGACGATCCAAATATTGCCTCCGCCGTCTTCGGAAACCAAGACCGCCACACGATCGCCGGTTGACGACACTCTGGCGCCCCGGTATTCAAGGTTCGACTGGCTGAGCGGAGTGGCGCGCCCGCTCCCATCCATCCATTCGAGCGTCGAGCGAAAATCAGCCGCGCCACCGGGCACATAGGCGAACGTACCGTTTGCCCCGAAGGCGTAATTCGCGCTGGTCGAATGCAGGACATCCTGTTGGATCACGACCGGGTTCCCGGTCAAAGCGAGGTTGTCGCTATCGAACGGGACCGCGTGTAGCGTATCTACCATTCCATATACGATATGGCCGGTCGGTACGTACCGCGCATCGATTCCTCTTAGATTCAGAACGGTGCGTTCGCCCGATTCCAAAGACTGCAAGACGGTCTGAGGGCTTTCAGCAGATCCTGTTCCGAACAATGCCGCGTTCCCACCAGGCAGGATCTGTGGGACTGCCATGAACTCTCCCTTGGCCGCGATGAGCAGTTGAGGCGTTCCACCTTCCGACGGCACGCGGAAGATCCCTTCGTTGTTGGCGAAGACAATCGTATCTTCGTCGGGCCAGGAGCACATGAAGTAAGGGTCGACATCACACACCTTCATCGGCGCGCCGCCCGCCACAGCAACTTTCTTCAGCTGACGATCGTCAAGAGACCAATACGAGACCCATTGTCCGTCGGGCGAGAAAAGGGGATCCGCGGGATTGTCGTCCGTTGGAAGCGGCCGCACCTCATCCGCAGTCAAATCCCATAGGTGGAGTTGGGAGTCAGCGACGTAAGCAATCCGGCCCCCGTCTGGAGAGACCGCGATGACTGGGTATCCGAACTCGGCGTCGAACTCCTGGCTGTCTGGAAGCTGGAAGTGAAAGCGCGTGATCGGCCGGGGTTCCGGCCCAGGCACGGGCCTCAGGTACCAACCCAGTGGAGCTGCCACCAGGATTCCCAGAGCCAGCATCGCCACAGCATAAGGAGTTATCGTTCTGGCGCGCGGTTCGCCTTCAACACCCGCCGTGGCGACGAGCGCGGCTTCGATCTCGAGGCGTACGTCCGCGATCGCGTGCCACCGACGCTTCGGATTCTTCTCCAGACAGCGTTCGAGAAGTCGTCGACCTGCTGGGTTGAGGTCAGTGGGCAAGTTGCCGAAGTCCGGTTCACGGTCAAGGATTGCCGCAATCGTGTCCGACAAAGTCTGCTGTTTGAAGAGTGTCTTTCCCGTCAGCATTTCGTAGAGCACGCAACCAAACGCCCAGACGTCAGACCGATGATCGGCCGGTTGACGCCGCGCCTGCTCCGGACTCATGTAGGCGGGCGTGCCCAGCAGTACGCCCTTACCGCCTGCGGCATCCTCGGCCAGCGTTTCGAGGACGGTCTCATCGCCCACTGCAGTGCCGGCATAGGCCTTCGCCAACCCGAAATCCAGGACCTTCACTTTGCCTTCAGACGTGACCTTGATGTTGGCGGGCTTCAGATCCCGATGGATGACGCCCTTCTCGTGCGCGGCTTCGAGGGCTTCGGCGATCTGGAGTGCGAGTTCGAGGGATTCCTGGACGGGAAGCGGCCCCCGATCCAGTTGTTCCGACAGAGTCTGCCCTTCGACCAACTCCAAAACGAGGAACCGCGTTCCCTCGGACTCTTCCAGCCCGTAGATCGCCGCGATATTCGGATGATTCAGCGAAGCAAGCAGCTTGGCCTCGCGCTCAAAGCGCGCGATCCGTTCGGTATCTTGTGCAAACTCCTCCGGAAGAACCTTGATCGCGACACTGCGGCCGAGCTTCTTATCGGTTGCCTGATACACCTCGCCCATGCCGCCTTTACCTATGGCAGCGGTGATCTCATAGTGAGCCAGTGTCCTGCCAATCATGCCTTTGTCCCGTGTAGGTGCGGTCTATGACCGCACATTCTTCAAACCACGACAACGTGCGCTCATAGAGCGCACCTACACTTGCTGGGATGCAAAAAACGGTGTTGCCTCATTTGCGATTGAGTTCCCCCGTCCAATTGACGACCACACTCACCGGTTTAGGATTGGGGTGCGGCCGCCTCAGAAGGAATCTATCACCCTCCAGAGTCACGGAATAATGGTTGCGGCTGTCAACCAACCCTGTGATCTGCGGCTCAAATACCCGTTCGGGCGGACCGACGCGAAGATCACCGGAATCGAGCTCTACACGAACCGCCATGACACGTCGATCTTCTCCGCCAAAAAACAACTCCTCACCGTCGTTCCTCCAACGCGGATGGAATCCGCCCTCGCTGGATACGCGTCTGGTGTTCTCTCCCGCCGGGAAACTCGTTACGTATATTTCCATAGTGCCGGTTTCTGCGGATGCGTAAGCGACCCAGTTTCCATCCGGCGAGAAGACGGCGCCATACTCGTAGGAGTCCGAGTCCAGGAGTCTCCAGGGTGCTTGATCACCCAAGACAGGCAAGACCCACACGTCACCCGAGTCTGCGGGTGAGTCTTCAAACAGAATGAACCGGCCGTCACCGGACCAATCTGTCGGTCTGATCCACTCCGTGTCGACGGCTCCCTCAAACACCAATTCTTCGTTTCCGCTGACCACATCCTTCACCCACAGGTCAAAGCGATCATTCCGGTCGGTAGCAAAAACGATTCGATCTCCCTGTGGCGACCAAACGGGATCCATGTCATACGATGGATTCGATGTGAAACGCGTTGTTGTGTTCCTCTCGACATCGATCAGCCAGATGTCGACGTTTCCAGACGCGGGATCCCGACGGTTCACTGCCACCCGTCGCCCGTCCGGCGACAGCGCCGGATTCACAAACTCACCAGATTCAGGTTGGTGAGCCGTCCCCAATTCCTTTCCCTGTCGATCGAACCAGACGAGCTGGCCATCCACCCCGGGACCGGGCCTGAAGGCCAACATTCCATTCTCCGAAACCGAGAACGGCACGCTGACTTCTCCCAGCACCGAACCAGACACAACCAACCGACCGATGGTTTGCGGTTGGTCATCAAGCGCGAGGGTTGCAGGATCGAAACGCTGAGCCATCAAGGTGCCACCTCGTAAGAACAGGATGTGACCATCGGCGTACTGGGCTCCAGAGTTCGCATCGAGCAGAAAGCTCGCCCGCCCGGATTCCAACGAAGCAACGTGAACAGCACCAGGGTCCCTATCCGGGTAAACGCTATACAGAAAGTGATTCCCGTCGGGCAGAAAGAACGGGAACCCTCGGGGCGTCTCCGGGCTGAACCCATCCTGTACGGCCACCGGTGTTAGCGGGCCGCCGTCCTCGGGTAAGCGGTTAAGTCCCGCCAGGAGAATCGTGCCGTCGTTGTTCCAGGTACCATTGAAGGACCGTCCATCGTATAGCGTCTGAGGACTTCCCCCCGAAAGATCAAGCTTCTTCACACGACCCTGATCGGTCGAAAACCCTAACAAACGGTTGTCCGGTGACCAGTACACGCTGGCGGCACCCTCGGTCCCCGGGAGCGCTTCGGAATGCTCGGATTCGAACGCCCGTAGCCATATCACCCTTTCTCCGTCGGAGTCTGGTCCAATAAAGGCCATCCGCTGGCCGTCTCGTGCCAAGGCGAATTCCTCGCCGCCAGCTCCCGGCGGTAAAGGGACGACAAAACGCACCGCTTCTGGTTCTCGGTCCGAATCCCCGACCCCGGTGACCAGCAGAGCCAGGACAGCGATCAGCAACCCTGAAGTTGCCGTAACCCATGCGACGCGTTCCCAGCCCCTCGTGTCAACCTTGACCGGCAACGGGTCTCGCTCAGCCTCCGCAGCGAGTTCCATGGCGATGCGGACATCACCGATGGCCTGCCACCGACGCTTCGGGATCCTCTCCAGGCAACGTTCGAGAAGTCGTCGAAGGGCTGGATCGAGGTCGTCCGGCATCGCGCCGAAGTCCGGTTCCCGTTCAAGGATGGCTGCGATGGTGTCGGAGAGCGTGTTGCCTTTGAAGAGCGTCTTTCCGGTCAACACCTCATAAAGCACGCACCCGAAAGCCCAAACGTCTGACCGATGATCGGCCGGCTGTCTGCGAGCCTGCTCGGGGCTCATGTACGCCGGCGTGCCGAGAAGGACGCCCCTACCGCTCTCGGAATCCTCCGCCAGCGTTTCAAGGACGGTTTCGTCACCCAGCGCAGTGCCGGCATACGCCTTCGCCAACCCGAAGTCCAATACCTTTACTTTGCCTTCAGACGTGACCTTGATGTTGGCAGGCTTCAGATCCCGATGGATGACGCCCTTCTCGTACGCGGCTTCGAGGGCTTCCGCGATTTGGAGGGCGAGTTCGAGGGATTCCTGGACGGGAACCGGACCGCGTTGAAGGCGATCTGCGAGCGTGTCGCCTTCTACCAGCTCCAGAACGAGGAAGCGCGTACCTTCCGATTCCTCGAGCCCGTAAATTGCCGCGATGTTCGGATGATTCAGCGACGCCAGCAGCTTCGCTTCGCGCTCGAAGCGTGCGACGCGGTCGCTATCTTGTGCAAACTCTTCAGGCAGGACCTTGATTGCGACATTGCGGCCGAGCTTCCCATCCGTGGCTTGATACACCTCGCCCATACCACCTTTACCGATGGCTGCGGTGATTTCGTAGTGGGCCAGTGTCTTGCCAATCATGGTTACGGGACCGGAACCCGTTCCTTCACTTCCTCGATCCAGTTCTGTACGACGACAACCCGCCGTGGTGCGAGATTGTCGTCCCCGTCGGGACGGATCATGAGAAAGCGGCCATCTGGGCCTACGTCATACGACGGTGGCTGTACACCCCTGAGAAGGCTTGTACTGAGAAAGCTTGTCTCGAATAGCTGTTCTGGTGGTTGAAAATCCACGCTGTCTTCGGTCTGAACCGCCACCGCCATCATTGCATCGCCTTCGAGGTAGTAAAGTTCTCGTCCGTCACGGGCCCAAATTGGCTCGATGCCGCCGTTCGGAGAAACCCGGACCGCCGCGGCGGGCCCAGGGTAGCGTCGGACCCAGATCTCTGATTGACCGGTCTGGTCGGAAACGTAGGCAAGCCATCGCCCGTCTGGTGAGAGCGCGGCTCCCCAAAACCCTTCGTCGGACGGCGTCGCGACGATCGGTTCGATCTTGTCGGGCTCCGCGATCGGCCAGCGGACGATGTCGTTTCCGGTATCCCCTCCGAGTTGGAGGCCTGGAGTTCGTCGATCGATCTCAGGTACAGTCCGTCGCCCCGGACCATTGCGATCTGGCTGCCGTCCGGTGAGATGGCAAGTATGGACGGACGAACGGAGGTTTCGGGGGACTCCCCTCCGCCCTGGGGCAGATCGTACTCAAAACGCGTGACCGCCCGGGGTTCCGGCCGAAGCGGTCTCAAGTACCAGGTGAGAGGAATTGCGACCAGAGCGATCATCAGGATCGCAACCGCGCACCAAAGAATCGGTCGGGCCTGCGGTTTGGAGTCGGTACCCGGCTCACCTGAACCTGGGCTGGCTAGCGCCGCTTCGACTTCCAGCCGCACGTCGGCGATCGCGTGCCAACGACGCTTTGGATTCTTTTCCAGGCATCGTTCGAGGAGTCGACGAATGGCGGGACTGAGGTTGTTCGGCAGCCGGCCGAAGTCCGGCTCACGTTCAAGGATCGCGGCAATCGTGTGCGACAGTGTGTTGCCTTTGAAGACGACCTTGCCAGTCAGCATTTCGAACAGGACACAACCAAACGACCAGACATCCGACCGATGATCGGCCGGCTGACGACTGGCCTGTTCCGGACTCATGTAGGCGGGCGTTCCCAAGAGGACGCCCTTGCCGCTCTCGGCACCCTCGGCCAGCGTTTCCAAAATGGTCTCATCGCCGAGAGCAGCGCCGGCATAGGCCTTCGCCAACCCGAAGTCCAATACCTTCACTTTGCCTTCGGACGTGACCTTGATGTTGGCGGGCTTCAGATCCCGATGGATGACGCCCTTCTCGTGCGCGGCTTCGAGGGCTTCCGCGATTTGTACGGCGACTTCGAGTGATTCCTTAACGGGGAGGGGGCCGCGAACCAGTCGTTCCGACAGAGTTTGGCCTTCGACCAGCTCTAAGACGAGGAAGCGCGTTCCTTCGGATTCTTCCAGTCCGTAGATCGCCGCGATGTTCGGATGGTTCAGCGAGGCGAGCAGCTTGGCCTCACGCTCGAAGCGTGCAACGCGGTCGTTATCTTGTGCAAACTCTTCAGGCAGGACCTTAATCGCGACATTGCGGCCGAGCTTCCTATCGGTGGCTTGATACACCTCCCCCATGCCACCTTTGCCGATGGCTGCGGTGATCTCGTAGTGAGCCAGTGTCTTACCGATCATAGTTATGGGACCGGAACCCGTTCCTTCACTTCCTCGATCCAGTTTTGTACAACCACCATCCGCCGCGTTGTCACGCTGTCGCTACGAATCATGAGAAATCGGCCATCAGCGCCTACGTCATAGGACGGTGCTTGACGACGCCTGAGGAAAATTCTCTCGAACAACCGTTCGGGTGGCTGGAAGTTGAAGGTGTCCTTGGAGTCTACCGCCACGGCCATCACGGAGTTGCCTTCGAGGTAATAGAGTTCTCGTCCATCGCGGGCCCAAACCGGTTCGATGCCGCCGTTTGGGGACACGCGAACTGGCGCACCAGGCCCCGGATATGGTCGGACCCAGATTTCTGGTTGCCGGTCAGATTGGAATCATAGGCAAGCCATCGCCCGTCGGGCGATAGCGTGGCTCCCCAACGACCCTCGTCGGCCGGCGTCGCGACAACCGATTCGAAGTCGTCGGGCTCGGCGATCTGCCAGCGCACGATGTCGATTCCGTTCGCTCCTTCGGCGAAGTCTGCCAGCAATTCCAAGCCGTCCCCAGACCACCCGTGCGGATGGAAGTGCCCCTCCGGGGATACGCGCTCCGGGACAGCGCTGCTGCCATCGGCCGAGACCGCCCACAACGACGACGGGGAGCCGGAACCGTAACCGGAGGCGCCCTCATACACGATACGCTGCCCGTCCGGCGTCCAGAGTGGCGACAAATTTGATCCGTCAAACGTCACCTTCATGGGGGGCCGCCCGGCCACGTCGTACACCCAAATGTCACCCAGTTCGCTCATCGCGAACCGGCTGGCGTCCGGAGAGAGGCGGGGATGCTGAGGTCTCGTGAGCGGCGAATCAGCCAACGCCTCGTCTTCGTGTCCGTCGCGCGTGACCCAAACCGGTGTTCCCAATCCCGGCTGTATGCCTTGCGCATAAATCAGCGAACCCGACTCAGAAACGTCAAAATACAACGGCCCAGCAACCCCCCCGCGTAACACATTCTGGAGCAGGACTACAGGTGGGCCTGCCTCCCATGTTTCGGGATCAAACCGACGGGCGACAACGTCGTTCTCCAACTGGTAAACGAGATGTCCGGTCGTCACAAAATAAAAAACGCCGCCGCCGCTGAACAATACCTTTTCGTCTCCCGATTCTAACGACCGCGCCACAACCCGAGCGTCGTAGGCCGGGCCAATTGCAAACAGGACCGATCTTCTATCCGGCAACACAATCGGATTGAAAATCGATCCCTCCCGCTCAAAGAGGATCTCCGGAATCCCTCCGTTTGCGGAAACGCTCACGATTGCGGAATTGTTTCCCTGGTTCGTCTGGACGTATAGGATCGAATCGTCTGAAGTCCAGAAGGGCCCGTAAGGCTGTTCCGCTCCGGTCAGAACGATCGGCGTGCCGCCGCCGATAGGAACTTTCTTCAGCAGTCCCTCGTTCGGCGACCAGTAACCGACCCATTGAGCGTCCGGTGAAAAGAAGGGAGCGGAGATCAACTCTCCCTCGGTGCCGGAGATGTGTCTGGTTGCGATTTCGTCCATCGAGCGTACGACTAGTCCGTCGCTCGAGCCGGAGACGACCTGCCTGCCGTTCGGTGAAATGGCGAGCGAGAGCCCCCCTTCGAAACGTTCGATCGGGGGCAACTCGTACTCAAAACGCGTGACCGCACGCGGTTCGGGCCGAAGCACAGTTCTCAGGTACCAGCCCAGGGGAATGGCCATGAGAACGCCTAGAATCGCGACAACGTAGGGAAGTGATCGTGCGCGAGGATTGTCTGGGAGGTCCGCTGGCACGAAGACGTCTTCCGTCAACGCCGCTTCGACTTCCAACCGCACATCGCCGATTGCTTGCCAGCGGCGCTTAGGATTCTTTTCCAGGCAACGCTTGAGGAGTCGGCGAATGGCTGGGCTGAGATCGGTTGGTGTGGTGCCGAACTCCGGCTCGCGTTCGAGGATGGCGGCAATCGTGTCGGAGAGCGTGTTTCCTTTGAAGAGGGTCTTGCCGGACAGCATCTCGAACAGCACACACCCGAAAGCCCACACATCGGACCGATGATCAGCCGGTTGACACCTAGCCTGCTCCGGACTCATGTAGGCCGGGGTTCCAAGCAGGACGCCCTTGCCGCTTTCGGCATCCTCCGTCAGTGTTTCAAGGATGGTTTCATCGCCCACCGCCGTGCCGGCATAGGCCTTCGCCAACCCGAAGTCCAACACCTTTACTTTGCCCTCGGACGTGACCTTGATGTTGGCGGGCTTCAGGTCCCGATGAATGACACCCTTCTCATGCGCGGCTTCGAGGGCTTCGGCGATTTGCAGGGCGAGTTCGAGAGATTCCTGGACGGGAAGGGGACCGCGAACCAGTCGTTCTGAAAGAGTCTGGCCGTCGACCAACTCCAAAACGAGGAAGCGCGTTCCCTCAGATTGTTCGAGCCCATAGATCGCCGCGATGTTCGGATGGTTCAGCGAAGCAAGCAGTTTGGCCTCACGCTCGAAGCGTGCGACTCGTTCTGTATCTTGTGCAAACTCCTCAGGCAGGACCTTGATCGCGACATTGCGACCCAGCTTCCTATCGGTAGCCTGATACACCTCCCCCATGCCACCTTTGCCGATGGCAGCAGTGATCTCGTAGTGGGCCAGTGTCTTGCCGATCATGGCACCGGCACCTTTTCCTTCAACTCCTCGAACCAGTTCTGGACGACGTTGATCCGGCGTGGAGTTGCGAGCGCGCCCGTTGCTCCTCCTGGGATAATCAAGAAGCGTTCGTGTTCGGGATCGAAGCCGTCCACGCGGAAGTCAAACGGGAGTTCGAAAAGGGTTTGGACTTCACCTCGCCTGAAATCCGGTTGGGTCTGGACCGTCACGGCCATCATCTTCTGGTAATCCGGACCTACACCGCGAAAGTAGAGCCGGTTCCCGTCCTGCGACCAGGTGTTCCAGCCGCCCTGGGGACCGTTCGCGGTGTAAACCAGGCGGCCGGATCCAGGCCCGGGGAAGGGCGTCACCCACAACTGGTTCCCATCGTCTGTCACTCGCAAATAAGAAATCCATCTTCCGTCCGGGGAAAAATTGGCTGCTCCTGCGTTCTCGGTCTGCGATTTTGCACTGCCCTCCTCGACGGAAAACACCCAGACGGTTCCCTGCCCCCGCAGCCCCGAAGTAAAAACCATGAATCGGCCGTCGGCGGACCAGTTCGTCTCGAGCACTCTCTGCTCGTGCTCCCAGAGCAGCTGGGGCGGTTCGCTGCCATCGGCCTTCTGCCAGTAGATGCGTTCCTCGATCGCATACGTCACCCGTTCGCCGTCGGCGGACCAGGCCAGTGCCAGAACCGGCTGGTCCTCATCCGTCAGCTGAACAGGAGTTCCGGTTTCCACGTCGTAGACCCAGATGGACCTTGACCTTCCGTCCTCGCCGTCGGCAAGGGCCGCGATCCGCCGACCATCGGGTGAACTAACGGACCTGCGATACGTTTGCGGTCCGTCGAGGAGGGTGGTGACCTCGCCATCGAGGCTCACCCACTGAACGCTGGACGTCTGACCTGTCCAGTGACCCGGCAGGTAGGCAAGCGTTCCGGAAGCACCGAAAGACGCGTGCACACTGCTGGTGGTGAAAACCTCTTTCATCACGGACATCGGTGTTCCTCGGAGCTCAAGGTCGTCGACGTCGAAAGGAACTGCGACCAACTCGCCTCCCCGTCCGTAGACGAGATGGCCGGTTGGCGCGTAGCGAGCGTCGATGCCTCCCTCAAACAAGACTGTGCGTTCGTCGGATCCCACCGATTGGACGATCCGCAGAGCCGGTTCAAACCCATGATATCGCCCGAAAAGCACCGACTTTCCGTCGGACAACATCTGGGGCACGCCAAGGAACTCGCCCTCGCGCGCCGGGATCAACAACTCTGGAGTGCCGCCGCCGGCAGAAACTCTCAGTATTCCGCCTCGATCCCCGTAGAGGACCGCATCGCTGTCCAACCAACTGCCCATATTGTACCGGGGTGCTTCTGTGAGAGCTTCCGGGGCGCCACCCTCGATCGCAACCTTCCTGAGCTCACGTGTCGCGCCCGAGAAATACGCGATCCACCGCCCGTCCGGCGAAAAGAACGGATCTTGCGCGCCATTCGTTCCGGCAATGGGCGTGACGGCATCCCGGCCGAGGTCCCAGACGTGGAGCTGTCCGTTTGCGACATAGACGATCTGGGTCCCATCGGGCGAGACCGTGAGGACGGGTAGCGTAAGGCTAGGTCCGAAAGCTTGATCGTCGGGAAGCTCCAGATGAAAACGCGTCATGGGGCTCGGTTCAGTTGGGACTGGCGGCTTCAAGTACCACCCACCAACGGCTGCGACTACTACGGCCATCGCCAATGTCGCCGCATAGGGAAGCAAGTGCCGCCGCTGGGGTGTCGCTTCCCCAAGGGCTCCCGCCGGACTGGAAAGTGTTTCTTCGATCTCCAACCGTACGTCCGCGATCGCATGCCACCGACGCTTCGGGTTCTTGTCCAGGCAACGTTCGAGCAGTCGTCGAATGCCTGGATTGAGGTGGCGTGGCAGGTCAGCAAGATTCGGTTCGCGCTCAAGGATTGCTGCGATCGTGTCGGAGAGCGTGTTCCCTTTGAAAGGGGTTCTTCCTGTTAACATTTCGAACAGCACACACCCGAACGCCCAGACATCAGACCGATGATCGGCCGGCTGCCGTCGCGCCTGCTCCGGGCTCATGTACGCCGGCGTGCCAAGCAGCACTCCCTTGGCGCTCTCGGCATTCTCCGCCAGCGTTTCAAGGACCGTTTCATCGCCCATCGCCGTACCGGCATAGGCCTTCGCCAGCCCGAAGTCCAACACCTTTACTTTGCCTTCGGACGTGACCTTGATGTTGGCGGGCTTCAGGTCCCGATGGATGACGCCCTTCTCGTGGGCGGCTTCGAGGGCTTCGGCGATCTGGAGGGCGAGTTCGAGGGATTCCTGGACGGGAAGGGGCCCGCGGACCAGTCGTTCCGAAAGAGTCTGGCCTTCGACCAACTCCAGGACGAGGAAGCGTGTTCCCTCGGATTGCTCCAGCCCGTAGATAGCCGCGATGTTGGGATGGTTCAATGACGCAAGCAGCTTGGCTTCACGTTCGAAGCGTGCGACCCGTTCGGCGTCGCTCGCGAATTCCTCAGGCAGAACCTTGATCGCCACACTCCGGCCGAGCTTCGTATCGGTGGCCTGATACACCTCTCCCATGCCACCTTTACCGATGGCCCGGGTGATTTCGTAATGGGCCAGTGTCTTGCCGATCATAAGTTCGTTACGTGTAGGTGCGGTCTATGACCGCACGTCTTTGCAGGCCTGACTTTTGTGCGCTCATAGAGCGCACCTACACCTGGGGCGATGCGACATAGCGTCGCTTGTTTTGAATTCAATCGGTTGACCTCTCTCCGCATCAGCTGCTACCAGGCCAGCCCTTCCTGACATGGATTACGTCGGAGCCGGGTTGTTCGACACCCTGGACGAAGTAGAAGCGAGAACCATCAGGGGATACGGCCAGAGGACTCATTCGTGGCACAAGATACGCGGGCGCACGGACGGAGAACAGCCGTTCCGGGCGTGAGAAGTTCAAGGTTCTCCCTTCGGCCCTGACCCGTACGGACCAGACGAACCGCATAGCGTCTTCGAAGTCCAGATAGGCGATTTCCTTCCCGTCCCCGCGCCACTGGGGATTGAGGCCGTTCCCAATCGATTGTCTGTTCTCGACCCCGCCTGGAAAAGGCTGGACGTAGATCGCACTCGTTCCGTTCTCATCAATTATCCCGTAAACGATCCATTGGCCATCGGGGGAGAATCTCGGCGTATAGACTGTGTCTCCTGTGTCGACAAGAAGCCTATCGGTGCCCTCGCCAGCCCCAACCCGTGCGGAAGAAGCGGTTAAGCCCGGCCCCGTGTAAAGAATCTCGGTGCCATCCGGCGAAGTGTCCTCCGGGAAGCCGGCTGTCACCAGCCCCATCTGCTGGGGATCGGCCGAACCGTCGACGGGGCGTTCGAAGATCCGCCACGGAGGCCCGTCCTCGACCGAGGCCAACCCGAGAAGGCCGGAGCCGTCCGGAACCCAGAACCAAACACCGGCTCCGAGAGGGTTGCGGCCGGACTGGTTCGGACGCAGGAGCCATTTGCCGTCGGCTAGCAGACGCGTTCCATCCGGCGAGAGAACGATTGAGCCCAGAGCGCCCTCTGGCCCGGCCGTCTCGATCTCGTTGCCCTGACGGTCAAGACCGTCACCTGAGCCAGGGCGGCCCGTCCTGGCCGCCATGCCAGCGTTCCGGAGTGCGAAACGGAAAAGTGTGCTGTAAAACTGGTGATACCCGGCATCGAGGCGACATTCTCCTCGACGAGCTCGGCATCGCCTTCCAGACGCCGCTGGTCGACGTTCAGAGTCTGGGCATACAGGTTGTCGTTCCGGATGAAGAGGAGCCGCCCGCCGCCGGCCGGCGTGTAACGGGCTGCCGTCGTCGCCGGTAGCAGTCGGACAGGATTGGTGGCGTTGCCGTCCTGGAACGTCGCCAGATAGATGTCTCCCCCTTCGTCTTCTTCTCTGTCGGAATCGATGGGCACGAACAGAAACATGAAGTCTTCACTGTCCGGCAGGAAGTGCGGATAAAAGAAAGCACCTTCTTCCAGACCAGGCACCTCCACCGGTCGGAATTCACCACCGGAGTCTCCCGTCGCGAACAACTCGAAAGAAGTTTCACCAACATGAGAAAGCAGGATTGTGCCGTCGTGACTCCACGTGCCGCCGCGAGTAGGGCCGATTGACTCCGCGATGGATTCGGGCGCGCCATCGGGCACGCGAACCTTGATGAGGCCAGTGGTCGAGGGAAACACCACGTGCCGGGAGTCAGGGGACCAGAATGCCGCGTTACTGATCGGGATCCCGCCGAGTGGAAGGGGTTCGAAGGAATCGAGGGGGCGCACCCAGATTCCACCACCCGATTGGAACAGCAAAGAAGAGCCGTCCGGGGAGATCTCAGGAGTTGCGGCCAGGCCGCCGACGGGGCGAAAAGAGCTTCCGTCGGGAGGAAGGACGGTGAGCTCGAAGCCGGAACCCGGCCCGGTCGCCGGCATCCGATCAAAGTAGGGTAGGTACACGAATAGGGCAATCAGCGATGCGGCGGCGGCGACCGCCCAGGCCACCCGTTCCCGACCTGGTCTCGAGCTTGTGAACTCGCGGTCGACTACGGCCGCAGCGTCCGCCGCGCCTTGGACGATCCACCTCAGCTCGCGCATCAAATCGCCGGCGCTCTGCCAGCGGTCGTCCGGGTCCTTTGCGAGGCACTGACGTACCAATCGATCCAACGCTGCCGGTACCAGCTCGTGAAGCTCGGACATGGGTCGCGGGTCATTCTGCATGATCGCAGCGATCAGGCTCGCCTGGCTCGCTCCCTCGAAGGCCTTCCTCCCTGTGACTGTCTCGTAGAACACGGTACCGAACGCGAAGATATCCGTCCGGGCATCGGTATCGCGGCTCTCAAGCTGTTCGGGGGCCATGTACTGAAGCGTGCCGAGGATCTCCCCTTCCACCGTCAACGGCTCCTTCTCTTCAACCGTGGACCGTTCCTCGAGCGAGGCTCGTTTCGTGTCGAGCTTGGCCAGACCGAAGTCCAGCAGCTTCACGCCCGACTTCGTCACCATGATGTTGCCGGGCTTGAGATCCCGATGGACGACGCCCTGCCGGTGTGCCTTATCGAGCGCGTCGGCGATCTGGATGGCGTACTCCAGCGCCTGATCGAGGTTCAGCGAGCCTTTCTCCAGCCTCTTGGCTAGCGTTTCTCCCTCGACGTACTCCATGACGAGGTAGTGGATGCCGTCGGCTTCGCCGATGTCGTGGAGCGTGCAGATGTGGGGGTGGTTCAGGCTGCTGACGGCCCGGGCTTCACGCTCGAAGCGTTCCCGGCGCCTGGGATCGTCGGCGAGGTGTTCGGGGAGAACCTTGATCGCAACGGTGCGGTCCAGGCGGGTGTCGGTCGCCTGATACACCTCTCCCATGCCACCTTTGCCGATGGCCCGGGTGATTTCGTAGTGAGCCAGTGTCTTGCCGATCATAAGTTCGCTAAGTGTAGGTGCGGTCTATGACCGCACGTCTTTGCTTTTGTGCGCTCATAGAGCGCACCTACACTCGCTGGGATTCGAAACAACGCGCCGTGCTTCATTGGTTTTCCTCTAGGAGGGATGTCCAATTGAGGAAGACCGAAATCGACGCGGGCACTTCATTGCGAATGGTTGGGACGAGGAAGCGCTCGCCGTCACCCGCTGCCGCGTACCGATTCCTTATGTCGAATGGACCCAATGGCGAGGGTTCCAGGCTCAGTTCGAACAACGTTTCCGGTAAAGCTGCCTCGAGTGTCGAAGAGGTCGTTTCAACCTGAACCGCCATCAAATTGGAATCCGGATCAAGGTAAAAAATCTCCGTACCGTCGCGTTTCCACCCTGGCTGTCCGCCGCCATCGGTTGAAATTTTCCACTTTCCAAGACCAGTCGGAAAACTTTGGACGTAAACCTCATGGCTGCCCGACTCGTTCGAGACGTACGTAATCCATCTTCCGTCCGGCGACAATTGAGCGTGGCGTTCGTCGAACAATGTCTCCAGCAAGGGCTCCGGTTCTCTGTCTCCGATCAACGGCAACAGCCACACGTCCCAGTTGCCTGCCTGATTCAACTTTTCGTAGATAACGACCGGACCGTCCGGGGACCAGTCGGTCGGATAGATTTCATCGCTCGCGCTCAATAGCTCTTCGGCTTGACCGGAACCGCTCGACGATTTCAGGTTCAAAGACCAGGAACCAGTCTCTGTTGAACTGGAGTAGACGATCGAGCTGCCGTCGGATGCCCAGACGGCACTCTGATCGTGAGAATCCTGATCGAATGTGAATCGGGAGGTTGTGCCCCGTGACAACTCCAGTAGCCACAAGTTCATCCCGGTTTCGGCGTGCCGCTCGATGACCACTCTTTCTTCGTCCGGTGAAAACCACGGGCCATAGTAACCACTCCTAACAACAGGGCTTGCGGTGCCCAGTTCCTGTCCCTTACGGTCGAACCAAACAAGCTGGGTTGAAAGGTTGAGCTGACCACTAGGAATCCCGGCTACAACTCCGTTGACCGATGACGAGACGGCAAGACTGAGGTCGGTGGCTATTGGTACGGGCTCACCTTCGATGCGTAGGTTTGCTGCATCGAACGGAATAGCCTCCAGCGTACCTGCGCGTGCGAGCAGAAGGTGTCCCAGTGCGTAGTTGACGATCAGGAAACCGTCCATCAGGTGCGTCGTTTCTCCCGAATCGAGCGACCCGACGTAGACACCTGCGCCCTCGCTATTTACAGCGATATAGAGAAAATGGCGGCCATCAGGCAGGAAATGCGGCCACAGGTGTCTGTCTTCCCGCCTCGCCTGGTCCAGCGTTGTCACGGGGATCGCATCGCCGCCATCCTCTGACACTCGATACAGTCCACCTCCCGTCGAGATATTGTCTGTAAATACTATTTCGCCCTCTGCGTTCCAGGTCCCGCTCAAAAACGCGTTGACGGCGCACAGCGGCTGTGCCTGCCGAAGTTGCCCGCCGGATCTCGCAACTTTTTGAAGCATTGCCCCATCTGAAAAGCCAATGAACCGGCTGTCAGGCGACCAAAAAGCCATACCTACGGCACCTTCGGTTCCGGGCACGGGTCGCAACTCACGAGAGTCGAGATCGCGTAGCCAAATCTTGGAGCTCCCCGACTCGTTGGCCACGATAGCGATGTGCCGACCGTCCGGAGAGACCGCGCCTGGAAGGCGAAACATAAGTCCGTCAGGGGGTGAGATTTCGAAACGAGTCAGTGGCGCGGTCGATTGCGACTGGCGGTAGAGGGCGAATCCGAAAAAGATGGCCAAGATCGAAGCCAGCACCGTCGTCACGAGCAGGACGCGTTCTAGCAGCTTGTTTCGCCTCGTGACCGATGGGGACAACGTCGAGCCTTCATCGGTAATCCCTTCCAGCTGCAATACCACATCGTGAATTGCACTCCAGCGCCGGTCCGGATCCTTCGCCAGGCATCTCCTTACCACCCGGTCGAGCAGGCTCGGCACGCCGGTTCGCACGGACGACATCGGCGCAGGCTCCGACTGAAGAATTGCCGCGATGAGGTTGGCCGAGCGTTCTCCCTGGAACGCCTTCTTTCCGGTCACCATTTCGTAGATCATGGCGCCAAACGCGAAGACGTCCGTCCGGGCATCGGTGTCGCGGCCCTCCAATTGTTCGGGGGCCATGTACTGGAGCGTGCCGAGGATCTCTCCTTCCACCGTCAGCGGTTCCTTCTCTTCGACCGTGGATTGCTGTTCGAGTGGGGCGCGTCGCGCTTCAAGCTTCGCCAGGCCGAAGTCCAGAAGCTTCACGCCCGACTGGGTCAACATGATGTTGCCGGGTTTCAGGTTCCGATGGACGACACCCTGTCGGTGCGCTTTGTCGAGGGCGTCGGCGATCTGGATGGCGTACTCCAGCGCCTGGTCGAGCTTCAGGGGTCCCCTCGCCAGCCGGCTGGCCAGCGTGTCCCCCTCGACGTACTCCATGACGATGTAGTGGATGCCGTCGGCTTCGCCGATGTCGTGGAGCGTGCAGATGTGCGGGTGGTTCAGGCTGCTGACGGCCCGTGCTTCGCGCTCGAATCGTTCCCGGCGCTTGGGATCGTCGGCGAGGTGTTCGGGGAGAACCTTGATCGCCACGGTGCGGTCCAGACGCGCGTCGGTCGCCTGATACACCTCTCCCATGCCACCTTTGCCGATGGCTCGGGTGATTTCGTAGTGAGCCAGTGTCTTGCCGATCATAAGTTCACTACGTGTAGGTGCGGTCTATGACCGCACGTCTTTGTTTTTGTGCGCTCATAGAGCGCACCTACACTTGCTGGGATGCTAAACAACGGTCCGAGTTGGGTGCCGGAGGTCATTGGTTTTCTTCGATGAGGGACGTCCAGTTGAGGAGGACTGAAATCGACGTGGGCGCCGCATCATCGACGAGCGTATCGACGAGGAAGCGCTGGCCATCACTGGTGGCGAGGTATTGGTTCCTGCCGCCGAGCGGGCCTGCAAGGGCCGTTGGTTGGAGGTTCGGTTCGAACAGCTTTTGTGGAGAAGCCACCTCCAGCGCCGTTCCACCGGTTGCAAGCTGAACGGCCACCAGGTTAGTGTCCGGAGCGATGTAGAACACTTCCTTTCCGTCACGTCTCCATTTCGGCTGGCTGCCGCCATCCGTGGAAATCTGCCATTTGCCACCGCCCGTCGGGAAAGTCTGCGCGTAAATCTCCGCTCGCCCGGATTCGTTCGACGTGTAGAGAATCCACTTCCCATCCGGAGAGAATTGAGCCTGGCCTTCATCGAAAGGCGTTTCCAGCAGAGGTTCCGGTTCTTGATCCCGCGTCAGGGACAAAAGCCATACATCCCGGTCGCCCGCTCTGTTCAGCTTGTCGTAGAGAACGATAGAGCCGTCCAAAGACCAATCGGTCGGACTAATTAGCCCGGTGGACTCGACCAGCTGTTCGTCCTGACCCGTGCCGCTCGAGGGTCTCCGATTCAAAGACCAGACGCCGGCCTTCTCGCTTGTGTAGACGATGGAGCTCCCGTCCGGCGCCCAGACAGGGTATTGATCATGCGAATCCTGGTCGAATGTGAATCGCGAAGTCGTGCCCCGTGACAATTCGAGCAGCCACAAGTTCAGTCCAGTTTCGGCATGCCGTTCAAAGACGACTGTCCGTTCGTCGGGTGAAAACCACGGGAAGTAGTGCCCGGCGTTGTCGGCTGCGGTTGCGGTGCCCAACTCCTGTCCTTCGCGGTCGAACCAAACGAGCTGCGAGAGGGTAACCGATCCCGCGGGAGTGCCGGCTATGACGCCGTTGATCGAGGCCGACAGAATACCGCCCAGACCTGTAGCGACCGGTATCGGGTCACCGGTCCGGCGAAGTCTGGTCGAGCGCGGTGAGGTGTGTTGCCTCGCCGCCCTCCTCGGAAACCCTGTACAGGACATCTCCGCTCGGTCCAGCAGGTGCAAAGACGATATCGCCTTGAGTATTCCAGGTTGCTCCCACCAATCCGATGGCCGCGCACAACAGCTTGGGCGAACCGCCGGCCAGGCTGATTGTTTGAAGCGTACTCCCATCCGAAAAACCGATGAACTGACTGTCGGGTGACCAGAAGGCCCCAAATGGGTACGCCCCTTCGGTTCCGGGCACAGGTCGCATTTCCGCGGAGTCGAGATCCCGCAGCCAGATTTGCACCTCGCCGGAAGAACGATCCCGTGCCGCTGTGGCGATCTTCCGTCCATCCGGGGACACAGCAGGTGGGCCGAGAAGGATGAGGTCTTCTGGAGGTGTGACTTCAAGGCGTCGAAAAGGTGGTTCCGTTGTTACGGTCTGCCGGTACAGTGTCGAGGAGATGAAGGCGACTGAGAGAACCAGGGTGACAGCTACTAAGACCCTTTCCCGGGTCTTGGAGTCCCTCGACGTAGGGGGCGACACTCCCCCATCTTCTTCACGTATCCCGTCGAGCTGCAGAACGACGTCGTGCAAGGCACTCCATCGATCGTCCGGGTCTTTGGCCAGGCATCTAGTGACCACTCGGTCCAGCAGGCGCGGCACGCCAGTTCGCACGGACGACATCGGTGTATGTTCCGACTGAAGAATTGCCGCGATGAGGTTTGCCGAGCGTTCTCCTTCGAACGCCTTCTTGCCAGTGACCATCTCGTAGAGAACGGCGCCAAAAGCGAATATGTCCGTCCGGGCGTCGGTATCGCGACCCTCCAACTGCTCCGGGGCCATGTACTGGAGCGTACCTAGGATCTCTCCTTCCACCGTCAGCGGTTCCTTTTCTTCGACGGTGGATTGCTGTTCCAGCGGAGCCGACTTCGCTTCGAGCTTCGCCAGGCCGAAGTCCAGCAGCTTCACGCCCGACTTGGTCAGCATGATGTTGCCGGGCTTCAGGTCCCGATGGACGACACCCTGCCGGTGCGCCTTGTCGAGTGCGTCGGCGATCTGGATGGCGTATTCCAGCGCCTGGTCGAGCTTCAGCGGTCCCTTCTCCAGTCGCCTGGCTAACGTCTCCCCGTCGACGTACTCCATGACGATGTAGTGGATGCCGTCGGCTTCGCCGATGTCGTGGAGCGTGCAGATGTGCGGGTGGTTCAGGCTGCTGACGGCCCGTGCTTCGCGCTCGAATCGTTCCCGGCGCCTGGGATCGCCGGCGAGGTGTTCGGGGAGGACCTTGATCGCCACGGTGCGGTCCAGACGCGCGTCGGTCGCCTGATACACCTCTCCCATGCCACCTTTGCCGATGGCCCGGGTGATTTCGTAATGAGCCAGTGTCTTGCCGATCATAAGTTCGTTACGTGTAGGTGCGGTCTATGACCGCACGTCTTTGCTGTCCTGACTTTTGTGCGCTCATGGAGCGCACCTACACGTGTCCTTTGGCTCGAACGAGGCTAAAAGTTAGGCCAATACTATGAAAGAAAGATTTGTCGGTCAAACTTGGAAAACGTTTATTGGCCGAATTGAATCAGCCTTCTAACCCTAGATCGCGTGTGGATCTCTTGACGGACCTCCAGACTACCGGACCGACACAAGACTGTGATCGACCAGGATATCGGTTTCATCGAACACCAGGACCAGGCTGTATCTTTGTTCGCCACCCCAAGGTCGATCCCACCTGGCCGGCCTCCCCTGGAGTGATCTTCGGTGGGCGCCTACGGACTTGAAGGACTCATCCAGTCGATACGCGACAACGCGCCCGTTCTCGAACTCGGCGAACATCTCGCCGAGTTGCGCGATCACCGCCTCCCGACTGCTGTGACCATCTTCGAGGAACGAGATGGCGCTGGAGCGAACCTCCGTCGGATCTACAAGCCGCAGTTTCCGGGCGCAGCCGGTGATGTCGAGGAGTAACACGGCGCAGAGAAACAGCCGGATAGTTCGCATGAGATCCTCCTCGTCTAGTTGCGCGGTTCGTAGACGGCATTGGGACAGTAACGCCGCAGATACTCGACCACGGCTGGAACACGGAAGACGTCCACCGCGATGGCCAGCGAGTCGCCGAGTGGGGTTTCCTCACTGAAGCGAAGGGCGTAGACGACGTCGCGATCGGGGACGTGGATGGCCCTCATTTGAGCAGCAAGCGTTTGCCGATGACCTTCCCAATTTCCCTTGATTTCCCCGACGGGTGTTTCGTACCGCTGTCGCGAGTACCACGGAGGGAGTTCGAACCCGACGATCTTGCCGGGGTCGATACTGAAGTTGCGCTGCGAAGATGTCCGATCTTCGAATTCGAAAGTGCTTTCACCCAGCGTTATCCGGGCAACCTTGTATTCGACCTCGTCCCAGAAACTGATCGGTATCGTGAGAGGAACACGAAGTTCGAGCGTCCCCCTTGGGCTTCTCTCCGGCCACGACCTTACCTCGCCGTACCAGCTCAGTACCCCTTCTTCATCGAACTCGATCAGCAGGTACTCCGTTTGCTCTCCCGTGTACCCTCCGTCCGCGAGCCCCATGACCGGGGCGGAATATGCGGCGCCCCCTACGGCGGCGAAGCCCCATCCTTGGATAGTCATCCATCGATAGAGCAGGTATCGCTCATCCTCCGACACGGAGTCTGGTTCGCCCAGTTTGAGCAGAACGGCTGGGCGGCTCGTCGTGCCAAGCTCAATGAACGCGAGCGCCTTGTCGTCGATGATTCGGCGGCTCTGGTAATTGCCCGGGACGAATCGCTGGGTCGGCATCCAGAAGAGACAACCCGAACAGGCAAGGCATAGAATCTCGATCGTTAGAAGTCTTACCGGTCCCATGAGGGTGTCTCCTCTACCTGAGCTTCCGGACCGCGAAACTCGGGGACGTAATTGGGGCAGTTTCGCAGTATGTATCTCGCGAAGGGGTACGCGTCGAAGGCGTCCAGCCGAATACGGATGCTGTCACCGACCTCAGTTTTTTCGCTGAAGCCGAGCTCTAAGCAGAAGCCATCCGCGAGACTACCGTCATCTTCCCAACAGGATCGTAGCCTGACGATTTCTTCGGGTGAAATCTCGAAGCTGTTCGCGGGACCTCTTAACTCGACAGAATTCTTGCTCAGTATGAGAGTGGCCTCCTGATCCGAAGTTGTCTCATATTCGAGAACGACCGGTATCTCTAGCGGTCTCGATAAGAACAATTCCCTCTCGCATTCGTATAGAACACGGTAGCGTTTGACGATGTCTTGTTCGTCAAACTCAATGACCGGGCCGTAGCTGCCCATATCCGCTCCCCCTTCCCACCAGGACCCGTCGGCGCAGTACCAGCTGTAGTGCAGGTAACGTTCCGTGCCTAGCGCCGAAGTTGGCTTGCCCAGCCTCGACACAACCTCCTCTCGGGTCGTTGAGCCGACTGTCAGGTACTCGTCCATCAAGCCCTTCCTGATGCTGTTCAACCCACCTTTCCTGAGGATCTCTATCGGAACGATCCGGTGTTCGGGTGGTGGGAAACAACCGGTCACCAACAGCGACAAAAGGACGCATGAGACGATTCCGAACTTTGTCCCGTTGGGAGTCGGACGGCGGAAGAGGCTCAGTTGAATTGTCGAAGGCTGCAGCGCTTTCATTGGATCTCTCCGCCTTTCTGTTAGGTCACGCCGGCGTGAGTTCAGGACCGTTGTTCGACACACAAATGCACTCTCCCTGGGCCAACGGAACTTGACCGAGTCCGTTGCCGGCCAGGAACCGCGCGTGGAGCTCGTCATGTGAGATCAATTCATCGAGGTGGAAACCGCATTCGGCCAGGGACTCCATTAGTGCGTGTCGGGAAGAGCCCCAGAGGAAAGGTTCCTTCTTGAGTCGAAGCCACGCATCCACCGCCCTGCTCGAGTTGTGAAAACGCATCCGGCCGTCTCGATCCAGTTCCATGAAAGTGAACACGCACCGCACCGTCGGGAACTTTTCGGTCATGGAACCGAGAATCGCTTTGACCCGAGTTTCGTCCATGTACATGAATAGTCCTTCGGCAACAAACAGTGTCGGTTCGTCCTCGACCGTAAGCCCGGAAGCAGTGAGGACGTCCAGGGATTCGGTTGAAAGGTCGACACCAACAAAGCGAACATCCTTGCCACGATCTCGGGACCTTAGAGATTGCTTCTTCAGACGTTGGGTTGCGGGGTGATCCAACTCGATACATTTGACATCGGGAAACTCGACCGACGTTCGCAGGGCGAGGGTGTCGAACCCGGCGCCGAGGACGACGATTTGCGAGAAACCTTCCGCGATCGACTCTCGGACAATGTCGTCGATGGCGTGTTTGCGTAACGCGTAGTGGAGCTGGATGCCGGGCAACGTGAGGCTTTCGAGGAGCGTGAGCAGATAGCGAAGTGGCTTGCGTCGACACATTCGGCGAAAGAGGCCCGCCCGCCGCATATGGTCTTCGACAAACCACCGGCTGGCGTTCGCTGACAGAGGAGGCACGAACCTTCCCAGCTCCGGGTCGAGCGACAGGAAGTAGGTGCTCTGGGCAATCAGCAGCGCGGTCGAACTGGATTCGTTTGTCATCGTTCGTCTTCGAAAGTTATCGTCCCTCTTCGAACATCCGTTGGTGATGGGCGTACCAATCGCTCTGGAACCTGTCATCGGGATCGTGACGCGCCTTCAGGTTGAGAAACTCCCGAAACTGCGGATAGCAGCGCTCGACTTGATCGCGCCGCGCATACTTGTGATAGGTCAGGTAGTAGCTCCCGCCCCGAACTGCCGCCAGGTCGATCAAACTCCGAAACGCACCTGCCGAGCGTTGTATTCCTTCGCTCGTATGGGTGGTGTGCAAGTTGAAAATGACGCAGGCGTAGGATTGTTTCGCCCATGCCAGGTAGCTCTCATCGTCGCGCTCGATCAGCCGGATGGTTCCGTAGATCAGATCCACGTTTCCGTCGCGAAACCCCCTCCGTACCTCGCCGAGGAACGCGGAGAGCTCCCGCCGCGGTACGTAGACTTCCGTGATGATCTCGGTAGCTGGGTGGACCGCCTGAACCCGTGAATCGAGCGACCGATGATAGTCGTCGACATAGACGCTCAACTGATGAGTGTCCGACCAGTACACCTGCCCGGAGGTCGCCAGGTAGAAGTCCGCATAGCGGCGAAACGCCTCCTCCTTGTCGGTGTGGGCGAGATAGACAAGATTCCGCCAGTCCGCTTCCGACAGGGCCATTCGGTCCTCGGGCACTTCGGTCATGGGATGCACGGGTTCGTAGCAGGAAAAGATGCCCTTCCGGAGGAAGTCCTCGGAATCCGGATTGATCGCGAACTGGAAGTCCCCGTAGAGGAACCCGTCGTCGATGCGCTCTTCGAAACGTTCGATCAGGGTTTCGACATCGATCACCTGAACGACACGTCGCAGCTTGCGGCGGGGCGCCAGGCGCAGCGTGACCGAGTAGACGATGCCGAACAAACCGTAGCCGCCGATCACCAGGCGAAAGAGGTCGTTATTCTCCCGTCGGCTGCATGAACGTATCTGTCCCGCGGAATCGACGATCGTAAAAGACTCCACGTCCTGGATGATTGGTCTGAGCGCCAGTCCCCGGCCGTGGACGTTCGCCGCTATCGCTCCTCCGAGACTCAGGCGATCCGCTCCGGTCTGTTTCTGGACGATGCCCCATTGTTGGGATTCACCTTCCTGAATTCTGAGCAGGTAGGAGATCAACTCGGGCCACTGGATGCCGGCCTCGCACTCGACCAATCCTCTTTGCGCATCGAAGCTCAGGACGCGGCTCAAACGCGACGTGTCGATGAGCGTCGCGTTCTGCCGGTACTGCTGGCCTCCCATGGCGTGTCGGCCTCCGGCGACGCAAATCGCGCTTCCGCTGTTTCGAGCGTGTCGGATGACGTCCAGTATCGATTCGACCGTCTCGACCTGCTCGATGCCGCGGACTTCGGCCGGGTTGAGCCGCGAGTGGATGTCGTTTACCAGATGGCCGATTGCTTTCAATGTGTTCAATCTCCAAGGAAATTCACGAGCCCCAGCGTCAGACTCGGGACGTATGTAATGATCAGCACCGCCACGATGAGTATCGCGACATAGGGCAGCGTCGAACGGTAGATCCGTCCGAGCGGCTGTTCGAAGCGCATCGACGAGAGGAACAGGTTCTCTCCCATCGGCGGCATTAAGTAGCCGAGTTCCATGTTGGCGAGGAAGATGATCCCCAGATGGATGGGGTCGATCCCGTAGGCCAGACCCATCGGCACGATCAGAGGCACAACGACGAAGATCGCCGAATAGATATCCATCAGCGCTCCGACGATCACCAGGAAGATGTTCAACACCAGGAGGAACACGAGCGGCGAGCTGATCTGCGCCTGCACCCATTCCAGCGCGCGAGTGGGTATCTCGGCGTCGATCAGGTAGTTGTTGAAGCCGAGTGCGACGCCCAGGATGATGAAGAAACCGCCGACCAGTGTCGCGCACTCCACGGCGATCCGCCCCAGGTCACGCCGAAACCCGAGGTCCCGGTAGATGAAACATTCCACCGTAAGCGCGTAGAGCACCGTCAATGCCGAGGTCTCGACCAGCGTCGCGAAGCCGCCGAAGATCGCGACGAGGACGACGACAGGAAGGAAGAGTTCCCATTTGGATTCCCAGACCGCCTTCACGGCTTCGCCGGCACGGAACGGCGTTCGTTCGGCTCCGGCCCACCAACCCCGGCCCGCGCCCCAGCCGGCGACCATGAGGATCAAGAGCATGCCCGGCGCCAGGCCGCCGATGAACAACTTGTCGATGCGAACGTTGGCGTAGATCCCGTAGAGGATGACCGGCAGGCTGGGCGGCAGGAGCAGTCCGATAGATCCGGAGACCGTCACCAGACCGACGGAAGTGTCTTCGGGATAACGCGCCTTGGTCATCACCGGCAGCAGCAGTCCACCCATTGAAAGGATGGTCACTCCGGATGCACCGGTCAGTGGGGTGAAGAAGGCCAGGATCAGCGTCGTCACGATCGCCAGGCCGCCGGGCATCCAGCCGAACAGAGCAGTAAAGGCCCGAAGCAGCCGCCGGCTCGCTCCACCCTCGGCGAGGATGTACCCGCCGAGAGTGAAGAGAGGGACCGCCGGCAGATACGCCGAAGCGCTCAGCCGGTAGCTTTCGCCAGGGACGGCGGAAACTGGAACGCCTTCGTTCCAGAACAGCAATAGAGCGGCGCCGCCCAGGGCCGCGAAGATCGGCAGACCCAGGGCGGTTGCCACGAGGATGATCAGGATGGCCGGAAGAACGAGACCGCTTCCCTGCAGAGAAGGGCTCAACCCGAAGACGAGGGGAACGAGCATCCCGCCGGCGGCGAGCAGACGTCCCCTCCAGCCCTCGGATGCATGCCATATCAGCCGACCCGCGACCAGGGCGAAACCGACCGGCATGACCGTGATCGCGACCCAGACGGGGATTCCCAGTGCCACCTGGTCACCGAATTCCCGTTCGACCCGCACCATGTCGGCACTCGCGACCAGGAGCCATGCAGCAACTCCCGTTCCGACTGCGGAAGTAAAAACGCGCACCGGTCCCGACCATCGCGCGGGCAGGAAATCGGCGGTGGACAACGCCAGCAACGTGTTGGAACGCGCTGCCAGGGCCGCCCCCAGGAAGGCGATCCAGAGCGTCAGGTGCTGGACGAGTGGGATCGAACCGGGAATGCCGCGCCCGATCACCTGGCGGCCAGCGATCTCCAGCAGTGGAAGCAGGGACATCGCAGCCAGGACGGTGATCGAGAACGCATTCTCGAACGGTTCGAGTTTTCGCCACGTCGCAGCAGTCATCTTTGCCTCTCGGGAGGTGTAGGTGCGGTCTATGACCGCACGTTGTTCCGGCTCGAAGGGTGTGCGCTCATAGAGCGCCCCTACACCCGATCTCGAGGTTTCCTCAGGCCGGTGTAGGTGCGGTCTATGACCGCACGTCGTTCCGGCTCGAGGGATGTGCGCTCACAGAGCGCCCCTACACCCGATCACGAGGTTTCCTCAGGCCGGTGTAGGTGCGGTCTATGACCGCAAGTTGTTCCGGCTCGAAGGGTGTGCGCTCACAGAGCGCCCCTACACCCGATCACGAGGTTTCCTCAGGCCGGTGTAGGTGCGGTCTATGACCGCACATTGTTCCGGCTCGAGGGATGTGCGCTCATAGAGCGCCCCTACATCCGATCACGAGGTTTCCTCAGGCCGGTGTAGGTGCGGTCTATGACCGCACGTTGTCCCGGTTCGAGGGGTGTGGGCTCATAGAACGCCCCTACACCCGGGCCCGGCTACGGTTCGTTTTTTGATCCACCGGCGCCGTCGGTCGATTTCTGCTTGCTTCGGTATTCGTCGCGCAGGCGGAGGACTTCGTCGAAGAGTTCCGCGGGAACAAGTCGACCCCTGAGCTTGGGATAAGCGGCTTCCGCCTCCGCACGCCACTCGTTGCGGGCCGCTTCGTCGAGCTCAGTCACCTTGAGGCCGTACATCTGCATTGCAACGACTGACTCGTCACCGAGCCGACGGATGTCTTCGCGCAGCTTCTCGCCCGCCTTGCGTGCCGAGGCGAGAAGTTTCGGCCTCAAGGCCGCGGGGATCCGCTCCCAGGCGTCCTTGTGGACTATGGTTGCGCCGACGAGGGCGGCCCATTTGACGTCGATCATGTTTTTCGCGAATGGAAACGACTGGTTAGACAGAGCAAACAGCGGCGGCACGTCGAAGGCGTCGATCAAACCTGTTTGAAGAGCCGCAACCATGTCGGTGACAGGCATCGGGACCGGATGGAACCCGAATTCCCGGTAAAGCTTCTCGGTCTCGGGGTCGCCCGCCGAGATGAAGAGTTTCATCTTCCGGATGTCGTCGAGCGTCCGGGCCGGCTTCTCCGTGAAGAAGTGAACCCATCCGACGTCGCCCCAGTTCAGGACCGTGAAACCCTTGTCTTCGAGCTTGGCTTCGAGCTTCGGCGCCATGCGTTCCCGCACGTAATCCAGCTCCGCGTACGAAGAGATCATCATCGGCACCTGCAGGCAGGACACACCGGGTTCGGCATGGGACAGGCCGGCTCCGGAAAGTGCGACCGCCTGCAACTGGCCCAGGCGCACCTTTCGAAGCATGGCGACTTCGTCTCCCATGTTCCCGCCGGGGTAGATCGTGACTTTCACCGTTCCGCCGGAGATCTCTTTCCAGTCCTGGGCCATTTCCTGCAGGACCTGGTGCCAGAGCGTGTCCTTCGGCGCTACAGTTCCCAGCTTGATCTTGACGACACTCTGGGAGTAGGCGGGTGGAGCGATCCCCAGCAGGATCAAACCGAGAATCAACCCCCCGAGAATTGTCGATGTCTTCTTCACGACACACCTCCTTCTGTCGATTGAGCTTCCGTTTCGAGAATCAGGTCCTCGATGTGAGCCAGCAAGTACCTGGCCCGTTCTTGAGCGATCAGGTTCGCCAGCCGGATTCGCTCCGTCTCATCCGGGTCGATGGCCAGCGCCCGGTCCAGCATTGCGCGGAACTGTTTGCTGTCCTGTTTGGGAACGCACACCGCTTCGGCGTAGGCCACATAGAGGGCGGCATGCGTCCCGTCCGACAGATCGAGCGCGCGCTCGAAGTGTCTTCGGATTTTTTCGTAGTCCACGGCTCCCGGTCTCGCGCTGGCGAAGACGACCTGAAACTCGTGAAGAAGGCCGTCCTGCCAGCCTTCATCCAGTTGAATGGCGCGATCCAGGAGCGCCTCCACCTCCGGCAGCCGCGCAAGCATTGACGCGTCGTTCCGTCCGACAGAGATCGCCGAGCCCAGAGCCGCAGCGGTCCAGTAGATGAGGGGGAGGTCCTTCTTCTCCAGCACTGCCACCGCCGTCTCGGGTGCAGTCCGGAGTGGCTCGGCGATACCGGGATGGGACACCTCCAGGCCACGCAGGCCATACCGGTGGGCTCTGAGGTAGAGCCTGCGGGCCCGGAGGCGGATCTGTCGGGCCGCGTCGAGATCCTCGTCGGCGATCAAGTCAGCGTCACGCTGGACGAAGACGTAGGCATAGGTCGTGAACCCCTGGGCCGCGGCCGTCAGCAACCCCTTGTGTTCGGGAGACTCAGCCAGGAGGCTTTCGATGAGTTTCAAACCAAAAGGCAGCGCTTCACCCACGAGTTGGATGTCGTCGTCGCTTTCATACGTCGACCCCCCTTCGGCCAGCGCGTCGCCAATCTTGTTGATGGCGTAACGGCGGATCGAACATCCCGTGGTCGATAAGGCCAGCAGCAAAACCAACGGCAGCAAGAGCGTTTGTTTTCGAACCATCCTGCACCTCGTCCTTATCTTGATGTTTGAAAGGGTTGTGGCAAGCGCGTCGCTTGAGATAAAAAGTCTTGCCAGTCATCCGGCAGCGCGGGGACGGATCACGTAAGACATTGATTAGACTTGAGATAAAAAGTCGTCGGGAGGGTGTGTGAGCTCGGGCGCGAGCCGCCCGGCTTCGAGCAATCTATCCGATTGGATAGTCCGGCTAACGGTTCGTGTACTATGTCGTCTGCAAAACAGGCGCCAACCCCCGGTGCCAGGGCTTTCGTTATGACACCCAAACTCGTCGCAGTTGCCGGCTTGCTGAAAGGTCAGGAGTTCCGTCTAGGAAGCTCTCTGACGATCGGGCGAGACGCCTCTAACGGACTGGCGATCGCCGATCCTTTACTCTCTCAACGACATTGCACGATCGAGGGCGACGGGGACGGGTTCCGGATCAAAGATTCGGGGAGCCTGAACGGCACCTTCGTCAATGGAAACCGCGTCGAAGAATCCCGGCTGGAACAAGGCGATCGAATCAAGGCAGGCGGCACCCACCTGATCCTTCTCGCCCACGATGATGATTCCAGCGCCCGGATCGAGATCGAAGAAGTGGATCTGACAGGTCAGGAAACGATCCAGGTTCAGTATGGCGAGACCCGCTATCAGCAAAGCGATCGGCCGCCCAGCGAGCTTGCTCCGATTGCCCGAGTCGCGTCCGATCTCGACACGCTGCTTCGGGTGGGCAGCTCGATCAACTCGGTTCGTAACCCCGAAGCCCTCCAGCGGGTGCTGCTGGAGCTTGTGTTTGAATCCATACCGGCCGAGAGCGGCGCAATCCTTCTAGGGCGTGTTAACACTAATGAGCATGAATGTTTTATAATCACGCATGGAGATCACACAGGAGCAGTATTGTCGCATCGAGCCGGAACTGCCGCGTCAGCGGGGCAACGTCAGTCTTTCGAACCTGACGGTCTTGAACGCCATTTTGTATGTGGCTGAGCAGGGCTGCAAGTGGCGCGGTCTGCCCAAGCGCTTTGGCAACTGGCACACCATCTACACCCGGATGAACCGCTGGTCCAAGAACGGCGTGCTCGACGCCGTCTTCGAGAAACTCCAGCGCGAGCAACTGGTCCGCATCCGGGTCGAAGCCGTTTCGATGGACTCAACCATTGTGAAGGTGCATCCCGACGGCACGGGAGCGTTAAAAAAAACGGTCCGCAAGCGATCGGCAAATCCCGCGGCGGATGGACCACCAAGATTCATCTGGTTGCCGCGAATGCTCGAACGGCGATAACGTTTGCGCTCTCGCCCGGCCAAGCGCACGACGCCCCGCAGGGCCGCGATCTGCTCGCCGGCCTGGGGCCATTGCCCGCGCCGCTGCCGCTGCTGATGGACCGTGCCTACCAGGACGACCAGACCCGCCAATTGGCTCTGGATTTTGGGTGGATTCCCGTCGTGCCGCCCAAGCGCAACCGCCTGGAGCCGTGGGAATACGACCGCGTGCTCTACCGCCGCAGGAACGAAGTCGAGAGGCTCTTCCGCCGACTCAAGGGTTTCCGGCGTATCTTCTCCCGTTTCGATAAACTCGACGTCATGTTCCTCGCCTTCCTTCACTTCGCGCTCATCGTCGAGGCACTACGTTAGTGTTAACACGCCCTAGTCGGGCAGGGCACCGACGATTTCGTTTCGCGCGTCCTGAAGGAAAAGAAGAGCGATGAAGATCCCTTCCGATACAGCCGAACTCTCGTCGATCAGGTCCTGAGGGACGGCGTCGCTGTCTTGAGTAACACCATCGGTGTCGACGATGCCGTGGATTCCAGCGAGAGCCTGATCGCTTCGAGAGCGACGTCCGTGCTGTGCGTCCCGCTGATCGACTTCGGCAGGAAGCTTGGTGTGATTTATCTCGTCAGCACCCATGCCGCGACGCGGTTCGACGAAGACCATCTCCATCTGTTGACCGGCATTGCAGGCGTCGCCGCCGTCGCGCTCGAACACGCCAGACACGTCGACTGGCTGGAGAGTGAGAACCAGCGGCTCAGGGACGAGATCGGCATCGACCACGACATGATCGGTGACGCCGAGCGGATGCATGAGGTTTACGAGTTCATCCGGAAGGTCGCGCCCAGCGACGCGACGGTCCTGATATGCGGCGAGAGCGGCACGGGCAAGGAGTTGGTCGCCAGAGCCGTGCATTCCAACAGCGACCGGGCGGACAAACCGTTCGTCGCGATCAACTGCGGCGCCCTGGTCGAGGGAGTCGTCGAGAGCGAGCTGTTCGGACACGAGCCGGGGGCCTTCACCGACGCCCGAAAGCTCAAGAAAGGGAAGATCGAGGTCGCTGACGGCGGCACGCTGTTTCTCGACGAGATCGGTGAGCTCAGTCCGAAGGTTCAGACGAGGTTGCTGCGCGTGCTCCAGGAACGGGAGTTCGAACGGGTCGGCGGCACACGGCCGATCGGCGTCGACGTGCGCGTCGTCGCCGCGACGAACCGCGACCTGGAGGAAGGTATCAAATCGGGAACCTTCCGGCAGGACCTCTACTTCAGGGTCAACGTTGTCACGCAGAGGCTACCTGCGCTGCGGGAGCACCGGGAGGACATACCGGCGCTTGCTCGCCATTTCGTCTCGAAGCACGGGCGGAAGTCGGGAGCCGAGGTTCCCCGCATCTCGGTCGAGGCCGAGCAGTTGCTCTCCCGCTATGACTGGCCGGGAAACATCCGGGAGCTGGAGAACGCCATCGAGGGAGCGGTCGTCATGCGGCAGGGCGAATGGATCCTTCCCGAAGACCTTCCTGAGGCCGTCATCGAACAAAGCGTCGGGCTCGATGCGGAAGCGAACGGGTACCACGAGCAGATCGTGACACTCAAGAGGGAGCTCATTATCAACGCCGTCCGGAAGGCGACCGGCAACATCACCGCGGCAGCCGAGGCCCTGGGACTCCACCCGAACTACCTGCACCGGCTCATCCGGAACCTGGATTTGAGATCGGAGATAAAGAAAAGTCAGTAACGTGTAGGTGCGGTCTATGACCGCACGTTGTTCCAGATCGTGGGATGTGCGCTCATAGAGCGCCCCTACACTCAAGCGCTGTTCTCAAGAAGCCTTGATCTCCAGCTTCAACCGGTCTACCAGATCGGCGTAGCGCTGATCGGTTCGCACGACTTCTTTCAGATGCGGGACTGTCGTCAGCTGGCACAGGACACAGGAGCGTTCGTTGTAGGCGTTCTCGAGGTACTTGAAAGCCGTGTCCCGCTCGCCGAGTCCCAGGTAAATCAGCGAGATCAGGAACGGGTCGACGAATTCCTCCTTCGAGCGCTCCAGCAGCGAGGCGAGCACCTCCCTGGCCTCGTTCTTGCGGTTCGCCAGGCAGTAGGTGACGCCGAGCACTGCCCGAAAGAAGCGGCCACCTTCCGACACCTCGACCGCTTTCTTCAAGGCAGCGATCGCTTCCTCATGCAGTCCCTTCTCCGAAGAGCTGCAGCCCCGAATCCACAACGCCATCAGGCAGTCGGGTTCGATTTCGAGGACCCGTTCGCAGTCCCTCAAGGCCCGGTCATAGTTGCCCATGTAGTAGTAGGCGATCGCTGAAAGCGAATTGACCATCACCGATAGCGGATCCTGCTGCAAGGCCAGTTCCACTTGGCTTCGCGCTTCTTCGAACCGATTCAAGTAGACGAGCAGTATCGAGTAGTAGCCTCGGGCGAGGGCGTACCCCCGATCCAGCTCGATGGTCCGCTGGAACTCGCGCTCGGCCCCGGCCCAGTCCCAGTCGAAGTACTGCTTGATCAACGCTTGCGACGTGCGGGCTTCGACCAGCTCGGCGTCTACGGCCAACGCCTTCATGACCGCTGTTTCTGCCTTGGCACGTGCCACCCTGGGCGGCAGGTGCGAATAGATTCCGAGCACGGTATAAGAGTCTGCGAGGCCTGTCTGTGCCAGCGCAAAAACAGGGTCCAGTTCGGCGGCCTGTTCAAAATACCGGATCGCCCTCTTGAGGAGCCCTCGGCTTCGCCTGTTCCAGAAGTAGCGCCCTTTGAGGTAGGCGTTGTAAGCATCAGGGTTGTCGGTGTACCGCCGGACGATCGGTGCGTCGGACGCGTCGCGGAGAGTCACCTGGAGCTTGTCGACGATCGCCTGCGTGATCTCGTCGTAGATGACGAAAACGTCTTCCATTTCGCGTTCGTACTTGTGAGCCCACAGGTGGTACCCGTCGGCAACGTCGACGAGCTGAACGGTTACCCGCAGGCGGTTACCGGCCTTCCGGACGCTCCCTTCGAGGACGCTTTCCACGCCCAACTGGCGGCCGATCTCGCGAATGTCGACGCCCTTGCCCTTGAACGTGAAAGCGGACGTACGCGAAGCGACGGACAGGCCATCCACCCTTGCGAGGGCATTGATCATCTCTTCGGCAAGCCCGTCGCAGAAGTACTCCTGATCCCTGTTGGGGCTCATATCGGTGAAGGCAAGCACGGCAACCGAACGTTGCGACCCTCCTGTTCCGGCAGCGGACCGAAAAGAGGAGCGACTGTATTCAGTCTGACTGCGGGCTCGTTCGAGGGCCGACCTCGCGTCGGCTGCCGTCTGAGGGCGCAAGGCCGGTGACTTTTCGAGAAGCTCACTGATAACCCGGTCGAGTTGGGGTCCGATGCGAGGGTTCAGCTGAATCCCAGGCGTGGGTTTCTTATGGATGATCGCTTCGCAAATGGCCGCCGCGTTGGCTCCCCCGAACGCGGGGCGGTCGGTCGTCATCTCGTAGAGGACCACGCCGAGGGCGAAGAGATCGGCCCGGGCGTCGAGCGCTCGACCCAGCGCCTGTTCCGGCGCCATGTAGGCGATGGTGCCAATAGCCGCACCCGCTTCGGTGAGATCGGTCGGAGTTCCTCCGACTTCCGTGCCATCCGCGATCTCCAGCTGGGTCTCGTCCTTCTGAACCCACTTGGCCAGCCCGAAGTCGAGAATTTTCGCCTGCTCTCGGTCCGTGATGAAGATGTTGGCAGGCTTGATATCTCGATGGACGATCCCTTCCGCGTGCGCGGCGTCGAGCGCGTCGGCGAGTTGAATCCCCAGTTCCATAGTCTGATCGGGCGTCAGAGGACCACGGAGCAGCCTTTGTTTGAGCGTCCGGCCCTTCATCAGCTCCATCACGATGAACGGCCGGCCGTCGTGGTCATCGATCTCGTGGATGGAACAGATGTTGGGGTGATTCAGCGCCGCCGCGGCACGGGCCTCGCGTTTGAACCGTTCCACTGCCTGTCTATCGGTCGCGATGCTCTCGGGAAGAAACTTTACGGCCACATAGCGCCGGAGCGACGTGTCCTCGGCCCGGTAGACTACACCCATACCCCCGACGCCGATCTCTTCGAGGATTCTGTAGTGAGATATGGTCTGACCGATCATTCGCCGTGGCGCTCCTGATGAGGGTTGCCGCTCCAGAAAGCTTACCGCTGCAAACTGGCACCCACGCACTATCTGCTGTCGATCACAAACCGGGTGTGATTTCGAGGGTTGTCGTCCTTCCAGAAATGTTATGCCTCCCGTGGAAAGGAAGTCAACGGAGGCGACGGCTGGACCGACCTTGATTCAGCCTTACAGGGGCACGAAGTGGGGAGCTGAGTAACGTCCTATTTGTAATGGGTCCACATACGCAGCACCTTCACAGTGTGCTGTTCTTCCAGAACCTGATACACCAGCCGATGGTGGATGTTGATGCGACGGGAATAAGAGCCGGAAAGGTCGCCCAAGAGTTTTTCGTAACGTGGCGGCGTCCTGAAGGGGTCCTGGCGGAGGATGTCGATCGGTTCGTCGGCTCTTGGACGCAGATTTGATTTGGCGAGCTCTCTCGCATCCTTCTGGGCTTGCTTCGTGAAGACGACCCGCCAGGGTCGACTCACCACCCGGGCTCGTCAGAGGTTTTCTCGACCGGCGTCTCCATGCCTTCCCGGATGGACTTGCGCATTCCCGGCACGGATAGCAAGTACAGAGTCTCCTGCACCGCATTCCAGTCTTCTTCGGATACCAGGACAACGTTGTTGCGTTTGCCCGTGATCTGGACAGGCTCGTGAGACGCCGCTGCCTCATCGAGTAGCCGATACAGGTTGGACCTGGCTTCGCTGGCGGTTAGAGTCTTCATGTTTATATCGTACGTTATTACGTACGTATCGTGCAATCCCGGCTTCGGGCCATGAGCATCCGAAACCGCAAAAACTCGAGGTCATGTCCGCATTGGTCAAGGCCTGCGGCTACGCGGCGATCGTTTCATGTTTGAGCGTACCCAATCCGCGAGGCTGTCCTCTGTCAATCGTCCTGCGGCGAGGGCGACGATGTTCGACACGACATCACTTTCCGGTGCTTCGAATTCGTAGCCATTCACACCCAGGAAGACAACCATAGCCAGGAATCCGACCCGTTTGTTTCCGTCTTCAAAAGGATGGTTTTTGACTATCCCGAACCCGTACGCCGCTGTGATTGTGGCCAGGTCTGGCTTGTGGGCATAGGACCACTTGCTTCGTGGTCGCGCCAGAGCCGATTCCAGCAGATCCAAGTCGCGAAGTCCCCGGCGGCCTCCGTGTTCGCGGACCACGTCAAAATGGATCACTTCGACGATCAGCCGGCTGAGCCAAAGAGGCTCTCGTTTCATGTGGTTTTGTTATTTCGCGAGTTCCCGCAGGGCATTGCGGTATCGCTTCGCGGCCTTTGCAGCCAATGACAGGGCCTTCTCGGTTGTCGGATCGTAGGGCGAAAGCAGGATCCCCTCCTCGGTCTCGATGGCAAGAAGCCGATCTCCCGGTTCTAGATGGAATCGATCCGCCATGTCTTTGGGCAGAGTCGCTCCCACCGAACCCCCGACGCGTCGAACCGTGATTTCCTTTGGCATAAGGCTCTGTTCAGTATAACAAAAGTGCTACCAAGGAAAGGCGACTCGTACCAACGAGCGGCTACCGACTGTTCCAAGAGGCGTCTGTCCCCGAACAGTCGTGTGGTGCCTGACGTCGTCATGCAGGCAGACACTTCTTCCGAAGCAAGCGCCCGACAGGCCGCAATCCAGCGTCAGCTTGGCGGGCCCAAGCGCCTACTCCTTGCTTTAGGACATCGATATCGTAATTGCGCCCAGCTCGGAGGCCCTTGCGCAGCTACTGACTGCGTTTCCCGATGACCAGTACTATGTAAGCCGCGAAGCCGCTTTTGACGCTCTGGAACGGCGGACCCAGTTCAACGTCATCGATTCGCTACTGGTTGGAAGATCGATTTCATCATCAGGGCAGGCGAGTGAGCTGTCTCATCCCTGTGCTAGACTCCCCCCATGTCCGGAGAAGAGTACCCCGAGATCATCGAGAAGTGTCATTACTGTGGCGTCGAGTTGGAGTCGAATGAGCTGACGCGACATCTGCGGAATGAGACGCAGATTCTGGCGGAATTGCCGGCATTGCTCGGAACGGCGATGGGGACGGGATCGATCGATCTGCACGCGGGGAAGCTCTATTCGACGGCTGTGAAGTCAGGGCCGTGTCTGGATGAGGTCCAGACCGAGCTGATCACGAAGGATCACGCTCGCACGCTCCTGTTGACCGAAATCAACTTCCATCAAATGACGCTGGATGGGTTGAAAGCGAAGCAGGAAGAGGTGCTGGCGAAGATTGAGGGAATCGAGGCGCCGGTGTAGGTGCGGTCTATGACCGCGCAGTTGGTCGAACCGAAACGATGTGAAGGAGGTGTAGGTGCGGTCTATGACCGCACATTCTTCGATCCGAAACAACGTGCGCTCATGGAGCGCCCCTACACCTCTATCGAAACAACGTTCGCTCATAGAGCGCACCTGCACGGCATTTCGACCCCTGCACAACCCGCCGCTCGTCCATCCGCTTTCGTATTCCGGCAATCACTTCGTTCCGATTCAAACCCCAGTTAGGAGCCACCAGCAGTCCAAGTGGCGCTTCACCGAATAGTCGTTCGATGACGATCTTCGGATCGAGCCTCTCGATGAAATCGCACACTACCTCCAGATACTCCTCGAACGTCATCAGCTGAAACGGAGTTTCCTCGTGTTCGCGTGCCAGCGCGGTCCCCTTCACCAAGTGCAGGTGGTGGATCTTCAGCATGTCGATGCCGACGCGCGACATCTCGTCCGCCATCGACAGCCACTGGTCGCGCGTTTCCCATGGGAAACCAAGGATGATATGCGCCCCGAGGTGGAACGCGTGTCCTCTCGACAGTTCCATGGCCCGAAGGAACGCCCCGTAATCGTGCCCGCGGTTGACTCGCCGGAGCGTTTCGTCGTAGATCGATTCCACACCGAACTCGAGCGACACGCAGGTGTCACGCGCGATCTCATCGATCATCGCGACTTTCTCTTCATCGATGCAGTCGGGCCGGGTGCCGATCGCAAGGCCGACCACATCGGGGTGCTCCAGAGCTTCGATGTACAGGCCTCGGAGGTGTTCGGTCTCGGCGTAGGTGTTCGTGAAGGGCTGGAAGTAGACGATGAACTTTTCCGCTTCGACGCGCTGGCGCAGGTAGCGGATGCCGTTTTCGACCTGATCGGGAATCGGCGCGGTCTTGATGGCGAGAGGCGGACGGAACGAGTTGTTGTTGCAGTAGGAGCAACCACCGACCGCAACAGTGCCGTCGCGGTTCGGGCAGGTGAAGCCGGCGTCGACGATTACTTTGTGGACGCGTTCGCCGAAGATTCCCCTGAGCCAGGAGTTGTAGGTCCGGTAGCGATTCTTCAATTGCGCCAGCGCCGCCATTCCTCGTCGTCCGGATCATCGGGTTTGCGTTGCTGCTGACGCTTATTGTAATAGACCTCGAATTTGCGTCGCAGCCGCTCGCGCTGCCACTGGTCGTAGTACCGACGGAAGCTTCTGAGGCTGAAACCTCTCGTGTGCCTGCCGCCCTTCATGTAGAGGTAGGCGAAGATCATACCGCCCAGGTGCGCGACATGGGCAACGCCTCCGCCGCCTCCTCCGGACAACGAAGCCATGAATGCCATTCCCCCGATGAACATGACGTAGTACTTCACCTTGACCGGAATCATGAACGGGATCAGAAGAATCGTTCGATTCGGCCAGAGCAAGCCGTAAGCGAGCAGAATTCCGTATATCGATCCGGAGGCGCCGATGGTGGGGATAGTGGAACCCGGGCTCGCGATCACGCTGGAAATACCCGCGCCGACGCCGCAGATGAAGAAGAATTTCGTGAACTCCCGTGTGCCCCAGGTCCGCTCGAGCTCGCTTCCGAACATCCACAGCGCGAACATGTTGAACAGGATGTGGAAGAAGCCGCCGTGGAGGAAGATGTAGGTGACCAGCTGCCAGACGGCGAGGCTACCGGTCACCGCGGCGGGTGTGAGACCGAAGCTCATCCACAAAGCCCGCGTGAACCCGCCACCGCCCAGCATCGAAAGCAGATGAACGCCGCCCGAGATGATCATGATCATCTTGATGGCTTTGGGTAATCCACCTCCGCCGATGTGGGTGTAGGAGGGTCGACCTCCGCCCGCGTAGTGTCGCGACAACCTAACCGTCCTCAGGGCGAATGAGCCGCCCGGCGTAGAAAATTCCGATCCCGACGAACGCCATGCGCATCATTGGGCCCATGTCTCCGAAGTAGAGCAGGAGCGCCTCTATCGTGATGATGAGGCCGACTAATTGGAGACCGATTGCTGCGTAATAGCGTATCATTTCCAATCGGATCGAGGCCCTCAGTGGAGGTTCGAACTTCTGTGGGGGCTGACTGCTGATTCTAGCATAGCGTTCTTTTGCCTATAGTTACGGCGTCTTCCGATACCCGGCTCTTTGATGAATCCCTGGGTCCTCGTCAGCTTTAAGTTCCTGCTCAGCTTCCTTATCGGAGCGATCCCGTTCGCGGTCATCGCCGTGTGGGGCACCGGCATCGATATCACGAAAGCCGGTTCGGGAAACCCCGGGTTCAACAACGTGCTCCGCGTCTCGTCCCGCTGGAGAGCGGCTATCGCACTCGTCGGTGATCTTACGAAGGGCGCGCTGGCGGTGTTCCTTCTTTCAAGCGGAGCGGACTCGGATTGGGTTCTCTGGACGCTCGGTCTTGCTGCGGTTGCGGGCCACTGCTGGACGCCGTTCCTCAGATTCAACGGTGGCAAGGGCGTGGCCACGATGGTCGGCGCTCTCCTGTACCTGGAATTCGTGATCACCCTCGTCTGTCTGCCGCTCTACCCGACCCTCCGCGCCTTCGGCCGCAAGATGGGTTGGGCGCAGGAGGGTGCCATCTCCTCGATGGCGACGATGACGGTAATATCGGTTGCGATAATCGTCCTCCGTGGACCCGAAGACGGCGTCTTCGCCTTGGTCGCTCTGGGCATCGTCGTCCTCCGCCACGCCTCCAACATCAAAGCCCTCTTCTCCTGAACAATCGCGCCAGCGGGAGGACGGAATAACCACGGAGACACGGAGGCGCGGAGGGAATTGTCTCTTCATACCCCCAGCAGCCTCCGTGCCTCTGTGCCTCCGTGGTTAATCCTCAGCCTTCGATGTTGTTCACGGGACGATCATGCGGAGGGCGCGGGGGAGGATGGTGATTTCCAGGGGGAGGTGGCCAAGGGGTTCGCCGTCGATTTCGATCGAGGATGGTTCGGCGGAGGTGGCGACGAGGCGCTTCGTTCGTCTGAAGTGCACTTTCGGGTGACCGTAGACGGTGCCGTCGTAGAGCATCCTGAAGCTGCGGGCGATCTCCCACGGGGACATCTTTTCGATGATCGTCACATCCAGAAGGCCGTCGTCAATAACGGCCCTGGGACAAATCATCATCCCCGCACCGTGGTACGGGCCGTTACCAACGGCCACGTTCGTGATGAGAACGTCCTTCAATTCGTCTTTGTCAAGCTCGATAGAAACCCTGTTCCCGCGGAATCCGAGCGTGGTGAGGACAGTCGCGACCAGGAAAGTCACCCTGCCGCCCAACGGCTTGGACGACTGGTTGGCACGAGCTGCCACGGCACCGCCCATCCCGAAGCTTGTCAGGTTCACGGAAAAGCGCGTCGTGTCTGCACCGTCGGGCTGACGATAGATCACTTTCATCACATCGAGGCTGGTGGCGGTACCACGCCTCAGCGTCTCTATAGCAGCTTTCTCGTCGAGCGGGACGCGAAGAGCCCGCCTGAGGTCGGAACCGGTCCCCTGGGGAATCAGGCCGAGCGTGATACCGGACGCCGTGGATTCGTCCTTGAGGAGAATGCCGTTGACGACCTCGTTGACAGTCCCGTCTCCACCCACCGCGATCAGCGTCCGGTGACCAGAATCGACCGCAGCGGCAGCGAGTTGGATGGCGTGCCCGGGCTCCTTTGTTTCGTAGACCGTCACCGGGCCACACACGTCTTCGAGCTGTCCGCGGATGCGTCGCCAGGACGCGCCGGTCCTGCCTCCCGCCGAGTTGGGATTGACGATCGCCGCAGCCGATGTCGAAGCGGTCATAGCTTCGGACTGGCTATGAGGCGGCCGAAGCCTGCTTCTCGTGACGCTCGAGGAAGCCGACCGTGTCGCGGATAGTCTTCATGAGACGGTTGCGCGGGGTGGGGCGGACGCGGCGGGGCGGGTCTGCTTGGCGAACATCGGGCGGATCCATTTCTCGATCCCTTTGGTGTGGATGTTCACCCAGTAATCGGCCCAGTCGATCTGCTCGGGTGCCCAGCTGAGCCGCTCGCGGTCCTCGGGCGTCAGCATGTTCCAGGCGCGTCGGATGTGACCGGTGTCGAAGATGAAGCTGTTGTGGATCATGAACGGCAGGAACATGTCGAGAGTCTGTTGCTGCTGGCGGATTTGCCGTCGTGTAACCCGCAGGCTCTTGAGGTAGGGTTCCATCTTCTTTTTTCCGAGCGCGACCTTCAGGAAATTGAATGTGGCCTGCAGCATGTCCAGACCCCAGCGGAGGCGCCGGCGATTCGATTCCAGCTGCTCGACGCTGACGACCTCGGTTTCGACGTAGGTCTTCCAGAGCCTGGCCAATTTGTTTCCGTCTCTCTTGTGCTTGTGCTTGTAGCGCGCGTTCATCCCCAGAAAAGCGACTAGACGCGGGAGCATGACAGGGTTGTCGGCCGCCGTCGCAAGGTGGTACACCTTCTCGCCGCGGTCGGCGAGCATCGCGGCGGTCGCGATGAGGATCCCATTGGCAACGAGATCCACGGGGATGATCTCGAGCGGTCCGTCCTTCCTGACAGGCCAGCTCTTGACGCCCTCACCGCCCATCAGGACCAGGGGTGCCGAGGTGGTCATGCCCTCGTTCCAGCCCGGGAAAGGAAAACTCAGTGAGGATTCGACGATGGCGGGGCGTACGATGCAGTACTCGAGCCCGGGCGTTTGCGCCATCAACTGTTCGCCCATGCTCTTCGCGTAGGTGTACGTGTTGGTCCATCCCCACGATTCCGCGCGTTCCATGCCGCCGCTACGCAGCACTTCGCGGTCGTTGGTGCCCTTGATGAACCGCTCGCACCACTCCATCTCTTCCTCGGCGTCGAAGCTGTCGTCGCTCTCGTCCTTGCGGTTCGGGTAATAACCGGCGATGGCGGTGTCCTCGGGGATTTGTCCGTTGCGCTTGCCCGCGACGTAGCAGGTGGAAACGTGCACAAGCTTGACGTTGAGCACCTGGACCAGTTCGATCACGTTCCGGATGCCGTAGACGTTCGTGATCAGCGATTCGTCGAGCGGGGGGTCGAACTCTACGAGCCCGGCAGTGTTGACGATCAGATCGACGCGATCGGTGAGGCCGGCGAGCTGCTCGGCGGAGATGCCGCACATGGGCAGACTCAAGTCGCCTTCGACGATCGTCACCTTCTTGCTGATGGAATCCACACCCACCCGGTTCACGATCGACTGTAGCGGCGGGGACCCGAGCACTTCCGAATAGAAGCGTTGCTCGCCGGACAGGTATTTCTTGCGACGTACCTGCACGACGAGATGTTTCAGTTCCGGAAACCGCTCGAGAACGAGGGCCAGCAGAACCTTCCCTACGAAACCTGTTGCTCCGAGCAGCAGAATCGTTTTGCTGTGAAACTGATCGATCGCCGAGATCTCTCCGGTTCCGCCCGGAGAAGCCTCCTCGTCGATCTCGCAGTATTCTCCCGCAACAGGGTCGAAGCGCCACGTCGTGAGATGCTTCATGGTGTTTCCATCCCGATCAGTGCAGCCCTGATGGGTCGTTCTTCGCTCAACGGACGGCCTACCTTGGATTCCGAAGTTTACAACGGATATGGGGCGGAATGCATCTGTAGCGAGCAGGTGTAGGTGCGGTCTATGACCGCACATTCTTCGAGCCGAAACGAGGTGCGCTCATACAAGCTGTGAACGAATGTCATTTGTTGGAGAATCGGGTGGCGGGGCTTTTCACGAAGAACCTGCGATCCTCAAGTGTAGGTGCGCTCTATGAGCGCACAAATGCCCGCGGAACTACAAGTTGTGCGGTCATAGACCGCACCTACACGTGAAAAGCCCCGCCACCCGATCCTGGAGTTTCACTTTCTCCAAAGGGATTCGTCATGCCCGCACAATCCTTCTACCCGAAACGTGTGCGGTCATAGACCGCACCTACACCGGCGAGCTAGTTCCTCACCGTCGGGTATTCGATCCCCAACTGTTCCAGGTAGGTCTTATACCGGGTCGGGTCGAAGTAGTACTCCTGCATCCGGTCCCGGTATGCCGCCATGATCTCCCGGTTCAGATGGACTGCCGGGGTGTCTGTGTCGCTGATGAAGGGCGTGTAGGTCATGTCCTTGGTCTGGACCTCGCGGAAGTACTGCCACGCCTCGTCGAGGAGATCATCTCTGAGCAGGAAGTCCAGGATGGTCATAGCCTGAGCTTTCGCTCCAGCCGTGGCGCCCTTGTGGGCGATCGGTGTCGCCATAGCGACCGCGTTGGACCAGTGGTGTCCCGGCAGACCGGGGATGTTGGACGGGAAACGCAGCGTGACGGTCGGCACGTTCCAGGATATGTCTCCGATGTCGTCGGACCCGCCGCCCCGCGGCGCTTCGATCGGTTCGGGCAGTGGCTCGATCTCCGTATTCAAACCGTTCGTCTCCTCGTTGCCCAGCTCCGTCTGGACCGCACGGGCAAGTGTCTGGTCCGCCTCGCTCCACTCCGGCAAGCCGACGGCCTGGATGTTTTCATACATGGTCTCGGCCACGATCTTGTTGAAGTGTCCCGGCCAGGCCGATCCCAGGATCCTGTACTCCATTTCCGTTCCGGTCATCATGGCTGCCGCTTTCGCCATCGTCTGACCCGCTTCGAGCATGTCGGCAATGTGCGGATAGTCGGTTTCCCTCAAGAAGTACCAGACCGACGCTTCAGAGGGCACGACGTTCGGCTGGTCGCCGCCGTTCGGGATGACGTAGTGCGATCGCTGCTGGAGGCGCAGGTGTTCCCGGCGGTAGTTCCACCCGACGTTCATCAACTCGACCGCATCCAGGGCGCTGCGACCTCGCCATGGCGCGCCCGCACCGTGCGCGGCTTCACCATGGAAAGTGAACTCGATCGAAACCAGCCCGCTCCCGGCCGTGGGGCCGTGGCGCACAGACAGGTTGTTGCTCACGTGCGAGAAGAGGACGATGTCCACGTCCTCGAAGAAACCGTCGCGGACGTAGTAGGCCTTCGAGCCCAGTTGCTCTTCGGCGACTCCCGGCCAGAGCTTGAGCGTTCCCGAAATGCCCTCTCGCTCCATGAGCTCCTTGACTGCGATCGCCGCCGTCACGTTGACCGCCTGTCCGGAGTTGTGACCCTCACCGTGCCCCGGAGCTCCTTCGATCAAGGGATCGTGGTACGCCACGCCGGGTTTTTGTGAAGCCTTCGGTATGCCGTCAATGTCGCTGCCGAGAGCGATGACCGGTTCGCCGGATCCCCAGGTCGCCATCCATGCTGTCGGCATGCTCGAGATGCCGCGTTCGATCGTGAAGCCGTTCTCTTCGAGAATCTCGGTGATGTAGCGTGACGTTTCGACTTCCTGGAAACCCAGCTCTCCGAAGCTGTAGATCATGTCGACCATCTGCTGGGTGAAATCCCGCAGGCCCTCTACCTTCTCGACGGACTCCTGCTTGAGGCCGGCCAGCTCGCTGTCGTCCTGAGCAGCGACGGGCAGCGTGAGAGCGACGATCAGCACGAATGTCCAGGTGCAGCGCTGGAAACTACGCATGTTGACAACCTCCTGAAAAAGGAAACGTTGATTCTAGCAGGTAGTAGCCAGTTGTCAGTAGTCAGTTGCCAGTTGGCGGCTGCCCCGCCGAAACCCCCGGATCCATCCCTGTGTAGGTGCGCTCATAGAGCGCACCTACACCCGACCCTTAAAGTACGCAGGGGCCAGTCGTGCCCGACTCTTATTTCGTCAGAAACGGTTCGATCGTTTCCAGGACGTTTTCGACGACGATCGTGTAGCCTTCGCCCGTGGGGTGGATGCCGTCAGGGAGGTTCAGGCTCCGAACGCCCGCCAGGCCTTCGAGGAAGAACGGGATCCGTTCTACGCCGTACTCGTCGGCGAGCCCGACGAACATGTCCTCGAAATCCTGGACGTACTCCGGTCCGTAGTTGCGCGGGAGGGTGAGTCCGGCCAGGACTACGCGAGTGCCGATCTCGTTGAAGGCTTCGATCATCGTGGCGAGGTTTGCTCGGGCGACCTCGATCGGGATGCCACGAAGACCGTCATTGGCTCCCAATTCGAGAATGACAACCTCGGGTTCAAGGTCCAGTGCGCCGCTGAGCCGAGCGATCCCACCGCTCGTCGTGTCCCCGGCTATCCCCTGATTCACGACCCGGTAGGAATACCCCAGTCGGTCGAGTTCCCCCTGCAATTGGGCGGGATAGGAGACGTCGGCGTCGACGCCATAGCCTGCGGTCAGGCTGTCGCCAAAAGCCAGTATGACGGGCAGATCCGGATCGTATGCGGCGGGAACAGCGGCGGCAGCCCTCGGCGGCGGACTTCGGTCGGCTTCCGGTTCGGTTCTGCATGCCCCAGCGAGAGCCAGCAGGGCGAAGATTGTGAGTGACCGAAGAACGGTGGCGTTCGTCAACATAGTGAAGACCTTTCAATAGTGTACGATACCGTTAGGCGGATGCGACCCCTCGAACGGGGATGCGTCCGCCCGATCGAACGGCCAATCCGTCGACCCCGTGAAACAAGATTAATGATCGTCGTCAAGAATCTCGTCAAGACAATCGCAACCGAGACCCACCGGGTCGAGATCCTCAAGGACATCAGTTTCGAGGTTCCCAGCTCCCAGGTCGTTGCGATCATGGGTCCGTCGGGCAGTGGCAAGAGCACCCTGCTCGGAATGATTGCCGGACTGGATTGGCCCACGTCCGGATCCGTCATGCTCGACGGGATCGACATCACCGGCCTGAGCGAGGATGAGCTCGCCGGGGTCCGTGGACGCAAGATCGGGTTCGTCTTCCAGGCATACCAGCTGATTCCGACGCTGACCGCCATGGAGAACGTTCTCCTCCCTGCCGAGATGCTCGGGGATGGGACGGCGAACGGAGCGCTGGACCGGGCGCGGCAACTGCTCGACGGCGTGGGCCTGCTCGAGCGGCACGATCACTATCCGGCACAACTGTCGGGCGGGGAGCAGCAGAGGGTCGCGATTGCCCGGGCCTTCATGATGGGGCCGGCGATCCTGCTGGCCGACGAGCCGACCGGCAACCTCGACAGCGAGAACGGGAGCCACGTTCTGGAGCTGTTGCTGAAGCTCAACCGAGACCAGGGGACGACGCTCGTCCTGGTCACCCACAACCGGGAACTAGCCTCCCATGCCGACCGGCGGATTTTCCTGAAGGACGGGCGGATAGTGGAAGACGTCTAGGTGCGGTCCATGACCGCACATTCTTCGAAACGGGACGTCGTGCGCTCATAGAGCGCACCTACAGCTGAATATGAGATTCGCTTTCCGAATGGCCTGGCGCGAAGCCCGCGCATCGAAGGGACGCTTCCTGTTCGTGATCCTGGCGATTGCGGCGGGAGTGGCTGCCCTGAGCGGAGTCAAGGGCTTTAACGAATCCGTCCGGTACACGTTGCTCGCCGAAGCCCGCACATTGATGGGCGCCGACCTCGTGATCCGCCTCTCTGTCGATCCTACCGACGAGGAGTTGGCCTTCCTCGAGAGCCTTCGTGAGCGGGGAATCGATTTCACGCGGGTGACGGAAACGGTCTCGATGTCGTCTTCGACGTCCCATCCTCAACCCCTGTTGAGCTCGATCAAAGCGGCGGATCTATCGGTCTATCCTTACTACGGAACGCTGGAATTCGAGCCGGCGGAAGCGTCGATGGGTGACGACACGGTCATCGTTTCGGACGACCTTCTCATGCGGTTGGATGTCGATGTCGGCGACACGATTAAGGTCAGTGCGGGGGAATTCCGTATCGCGGCTGTCGCCGTCCGAGAGCCGGACCGCATGACGACCGGATTCACGCTCGGTCCGCGCGTCCTTATGACGCCGGCCGGTTACGAGCAGGCAGGACTCGCCGTTCGTGGAAGCCGTGCGACACAGCGGCTTTTGCTGCGACTTCCAGAGGGAACCGACCTGGATGGAACCCGTGCCGAGATCCGGGAAGTATTCGGCCGCCGCGCCCGGGTGTCGGACTTTACGCAGCAGAACCGAACGCTTTCCCGCGGCCTTCGGCGGGCGACGATATTCCTCAGCCTCGTGAGCCTGATTGCGTTGATAGTGGGAGGCCTGGGCGTTGCCACCTCGATTGAAAGCCACCTCCGTCAGAAGATGGATACGATCGCGATGATCAAATGCCTGGGCGGCCGCTCGCGCCAGATCATGAGGATCTACGTCGTCCAGGCAACCCTACTCGGCCTCGCAGGAAGCCTGATCGGCGTCGCGCTGGGGTTCGGCGCGCAGTTGGTATTTCCGCGGTTTCTCGCCGGTTACTTCGACGTCGACATCCACCTGATCGTATCGATCGCCCCGATACTGCAGGGCGTTCTGGCCGGGCTTCTGACCGCTTTGCTGTTCACGATCCCCCCCCTGCTGTCGATCTCCCGAATCCGTCCGGCACTGATTTTCCGGCGCGATATGGCCGAGGCGCAGGTTCGAGGGCGGGATCTGCGGCCTTACGCGGCTTTCGGCGTTATCGCCCTTGGCCTCTGGGCCATGGCCGTGTGGATCGGTTCGTCGCTCTACGTCGGATCCATATTCGCGGGTGGCCTGCTCGTCAGCGTCATCCTGCTGGGGCTGGTCGGACAGGGATTGATGGTGCTGATGCGCCGCGTCCTCAATCGCTACTCGCGGAGCTGGCACCCGTCCCTCCGACACGGTGTCGCGAACCTGTATCGGCCCGGAACCCACGTCGTGGCGGTCCTCGTTGCCCTGGGCATCGGCGTGATGTTCACGCTTTCGGTGCAACTGCTGCAGACCTCTCTCGTGGATCAGTTGCGGACGAGCGCGCCTCCCGACATGCCGAACGTGTACATGATCAACATCACGGATCGGGAGAAGGACGGGCTGTGGGAATTGCTCGGAGAACAGGACGGCGTGATCGAGGCACAACCGGCGTCTCCGGCGGTGTCCGGAATGCTGCATCGCGTGAACGAGGTGGCGATCGAGGACATGAACCTGGTCGAAGGCGAGCGTCGTTACCTGCGGGTCCAGTTTGCGCTCACCTGGTCGGACGAACCCCCACCGGCGACCGAGATTCTGGAAGGCGAGTGGTGGGAAGAGGGGACGGGAGACCGCCTGGTTTCGGTGGAAGAGAATGCCGCGGGGATCCTGCGCCTGGACCCCGGTGACACCGTCGAGTGGAATGTCGGAGGGAGAGTCGTGGGCGCGCGTGTCGCCAACGTTCGTCGGACCGACGGAACCCGCTCTGGGGCCAACAACCAGTTCATTCTGACCCCCGGTACGCTCGATGAGTTTCCTGGCGTCTATTACGGCGCGCTGCTTGTCGAACCCGAAGCCGTGGGCGCGCTGCAACGCGCCGTGTTTGAACGCTACCCGTCGGTGACGGTCATCAATGCCGCCGACATCCTGGCCATCGTTCAGCAGACGATCGAGCGGATGAGCCTGACCGTTCGCTTCGTCGCCGCGTTTGCGATCCTGGGAGGAATCATCATCCTCGCCTCGAGCGTCGCCGGCACCCGCTACCGCCGTATCCGTGAAGTCGCGATACTGAAGACCGTCGGCGCGACACGCTCCCGGATCGTCGGTGTCTTCTCGGTGGAGTTCCTTATCCTCGGGCTGGTGGCCGGCCTGATCGGAAGCCTTCTGGCCGCCGCCTTTACCGCCTTCGTCGTCGACCAGTTGATGGACGGGACATATGTCATCGATTGGTTGCCTCTCGTCGCCGCAATCGCCCTGACGGCATTACTCGCCGTCGCGACCGGCTGGGCCGCCAGCTACCGTATCCTCGGGCAGAAACCTCTCGAAGTCCTCCGCCGCGCCGAAACCTGACCCCGACGACATAGAAAGCCGTCAGAATAGGATTAACCACGGAGGCACAGAGGCACGGACTGATCTCTTGTCTTTCCTCTGTGTCTCTGTGCCTCCGTGGTTAAAAAGATGGTTCAGTTCTAGACAAGTTACAGGTGAGGCCGGAGGCGCTGCAGTGCGTCTTTGAGAACGGAAGGTTGCTGGACGTAGCTCAGGACCAGGTGGCGGCCGTCGGTGTCGTAGAAGTAGCCGGGGTGGACCAGAAGGTGCTCCTCTTCGAGCAGTTCGATAGCAAGATTCTCTTCGTCGATGTCCCGCGTGTAAGGGAGTATCAGGTAGAAACCGCCTCGCGGTGCGACGAGGTCCAGGCCTTTCAAAGCGGCAAGCGCCGTGTTTCGACGCTCGCTCATCCGGTGTCGGTAGTCTTCGAGGAAATCGGCTCCCCTTTCGAACACCGCCTGAACGGCGAACTGGGCGATCTCGTTCACGGGAAGAAAGGTGTCCGAGATCAGTTCCAGGGTGGCGAGGGCTTTGCCGACGAGATTCGAAGTTCCGGAAACTGCCACCCACCCGATCTTCATCCCGGGGAGCGCGAACGTTTTCGAGAAACCGTTCAGCGTGAACACGAGCGGGGTGTCGCCATCGGCCAGGCGCACGCCTGGACCTTCGAATACGAACTCGCTGAACACCTCGTCCGCGATAATCGGCAGGTCGTGGCGCCGGGCAATGGCAGCCAGAGCGTCGCCCTGCGAGGAATCGACGACCATACCCGTTGGGTTGTGCGGCGATATGACGACGATCGCCCGCGTCCTTTCATTGATCTGGTCCTCCAGGTAGTCGAGATCGATCATCCACCCTTGCGGCTCGATCAACCGGTAGTTCCTGACGTGAACGCCGCAGGTCTTTGCGATGTAGTCGAAGAGCGGATAAGAAGGTGTCGGGCAGAGAACCTCGTCGGTTGTGTCGCAAAGCAGCTTGAAGCAGTACCAATAGGCGACGCTGGTACCGGGTGTGAGCAGGACGCGGTCGGGGGTGATCCAGGACGGGTCGTGACTGGCGATGGCGGCCCGGGCAGAGGGCTGACCGAACGAGTCCGGCTTGTACACCGCTGACTTTTCTGCAGCCTCGCTGAGTATCTCTTTGAGCAAGCCTTCCGGGAAAACGATTCCATGCTCATTTACGTTCCCCGAAATCAGATCAACGATCGGCCGGCCTTCTTCAACGAACCTGTCGCGAACCTGGTAGAGCCGGTTCCTGGAGCCCGGAAAGCGGTCAGCGAGGTTGGAAAAACGCATAATGGAGGGAAGCTCTCAGGGTAGTGTAGCTGCGCTCTATGAGCGGAACCATTCATTAGCGTCGGGCCCACCGTCCCCCTCCCGACGTGAGTTTGAGCGTTCAAGTGCCGATCGCGGTGCGCGGGTGTGTAGAGAAAGACAGCTGGTCCGGTCCCCCCACGCCTCCCTCAAGCCGGAACCATGTGCGGTCATAGACCGCACCTGCACCAACTGACTACCGACTACTGACTACTATTCCCTATTCCCCGCCATCTCGTCGTAGAACCCCTCCAGGCTTCGCAACAGACGACCTTCCCACGCCCAGCCGATGTCTTCCAGGTCGACGCGTTCGGCAAGGTTCTCTTTGGTTGCGCCTTGGCGGATCGCCGTACTCGTCCGCCGCTGCGTCGTCTGAAACTTTGTCCGGAATTCACGCAATCCGGCCTTCGTGACCACGTCCCCATGGCCGGGGATCACTTTGTCGGCATCCAGCGAGAGGATCCCGTCGATCGTGTCGAGCCACTCGGTGCTGTCGCCCCCGTTGCCGTAGTCGATGAACGGCGTCCCGGCGCTGACGAACAGATCTCCGGTATGGATGATCCTCAGATCCGGAAAGTAAATCGCCGAATCGCCGTTGGTATGGCCGCGCCCGAAGTGAATGGCTCGGACCTCGGCGCCGCCCAGATGCACGGATGCCTGGTCGGTGTACACCATCGTCGGCGGTCCCGGTTGATCGTTTCGCAACATGTTGGCCCGAACGTTCGTATGAGCCAGAATCTGCGCGACCGGGCCGAACCGCGGGTTGCTACCCACGTGGTCTCCGTGGTTGTGCGTGTTGAACACGTACTTGACGGGTTGATCTGTCACGCCTTTGATTCTGGCGATGATCTCATCGTAGTTCCGTTCGAACTTGTCATCGACGATGATCACACCCTCCGACGTGACCCTTGCGCTGACGTTGCCGCCGCTGCCGACGATGACGTAGAGCCCGTCAGCGACTTCTTGAATGTCCAGCGGTGGAGCCTGGCCCCGGCCTCCCCGTTGGGTCAGGCCGTTGAGCGCGGCCGCGGAAATGCCCACGAGGGCCGCAACGGCGATCACAAGGAATTTTCTGCGCATGCTGGTTCCCTCCACTTTTAAGTGACGAGTGACAGGTGGGTGTAGGTGCGCTCTATGAGCGCACATCCCTCGGTCTGGAATAATGTACGGTCATAGACCGCACCTACACCTATCGAACTACCGGCTTCCCGCTAGTTCGTCATAGAAGTCGGGCAGGCTGCGGCGTCCAAAGAGGCTGCCTTCGATGGGCCAGCCCAGATCGTCGCCGTTCAAGCGGGAGCCGAACTGGTCTTTCGTCACGCCCCGGGAGATCAGCTCTCGGGCACGGTTCTGAAGCGTTTCGAACTTGCTGCGGAACTCCCGGACGTCGTTCTTGGTCATCACACCGCCGTGTCCGGGAATGACGGTCTCGAAGTCCAACTCGAGAATGTTGTCGAGCGTCGTCAGCCACTCGACGCTGGTTCCCCCGTTGGCGTAGTCGATGAACGGCGTGCCACCGACGAAGAGGTCGCCCGTGTGAACGGTCCGGAGGTCCGGGAAAAAGATGACCGCATCGCCGTTCGTGTGACCGCGTCCGACGTGGTGCGCGCTAACTTCCGCGCCGCCCAGGAAGACGGCTGTCTGATCGGTGAAGACGATTGACGGCGCACCCGACTGGTTCCCGTTCAGGATGTTCGTCCGGACGTTGGAATGTGCGATCACCTGTGCGACGGCCGAGAATTTTTCATTGCCGCCGGTGTGGTCCCCATGATGGTGAGTATTGAGGACGTATTTCACGGGCTGATCCGTCACGCTCCGTATTCTCGACATGATGTCGTCGTAGTTCTGCTCGAATTTGTCGTCCACGACGACGACACCCTCGGACGTAACGCGGACTCCCACGTTCCCACCGTCGCCGACGATCATATAGAGACCGTCGGCCACCTCCTGGATCTCCAGCCCCTGCTGCTGCGTCAGAACGACCAGGCCCGCTGCGCCCGCCCCGACCACGGCTGCGATGGCGATGACGAGAAACTTTCTGCTCATGAATCTTTCCTCCTCAGTTCGTAAGGACCCACATTCTACATCTTTGGGAGGGGGTGACAAGTGACGAGAGCGCGAAAGTGTAGGTGCGCTCTATGAGCGCACATCTCTCAAGCCGGAACAGTCGTGCCCACGCCCGCCGTGGGGGGACCGGACCAACTGTTTTTCCCCCCAAAGCCCGCAGCGCCGGTTCGTGGTCGAACGCTCATCGTTTCGGCGGGAGGGGGACGGTGGGCCCGACGCTGATTGATGGTTCCGGTCATAGACCGCACCTACACTACTGGTCGCGGAGTAAGCGGCAAAGGTGCTTCACGGTCACGAAGTCCTTCAGGATCTCCCGCTGGAGCTTGACGTCGATCAGGTTCCGGCGCGCGGTTGTCACCACCTCGTCCAGCCTGGGCCAGAATCGGGGTATCTGTCGCGACAGTTGCTCCACCAGGGTCGGGAGGCCGCCGCCGCCATCCGGTTCCTCGTCGAAATCATCCAGGTCCCCGCCGAGGTAGGAGATCAGCCCATCGACGACCTCTTCGATTTCTTTGGCCCCACGGGCGATTGCCCGGCGGTTTGCGGAGTCGTACCCGGCGAGATACAGAAACGTCGAAAGATCCCGGCCCATTGATTCGAAGGCTTCGATATTCTTCTGGAACTCCCTGAGCTGTAGCGCGGCGAGTGCCATAGAGGTCTCGTCGGGCCTTGCCACCCTGCTTGTCAGCAGCCTCTCGGACATACGCAGGTTCCAGGCTCTTCGACGGAATTCGGCCTCGTTGGAGGCCTGCCCCAAAACAGGAGTCGTCATGGCTGGAATCAACAGGAACAGAAGGAGTGCGACTATCGGCATCTTGCTTTACCTGCCAGCCACCATCCTGCTCCCGTTGCGTTTGACAATCAACAAGAAAGCGAGTGCAGCAAGTCACGAGTGACAAGTAAGTGTAGGTGCGCTCTATGAGCGCACATCGTTTCGGCTTGAGGGAGGCGTGGGGGGACCGGACCAGCTGTCTTTCTCAACACATCCGCGCACTGCGATTGGTTCTTGAACGCTCACGTCTTCGTCGGGAGGGGGACGGTGGGCCCGGCGCTAATGAATAGCTCCGGTCATAGACCGCACCTACACCGGGGGTCACCAGCCTTGTGCTATCGTCTGGGCTCATGCTTCTCTGGATCGCTCTCTTCTGGATGCAGTCGTCGCTGAATTACGGGTTGCTACAAATCGAGGATTCGCGGCCCGAAGACGTCTCCGCTCTCATCGAGGCGCTCGCACACCCGGACCCGAACATCCAACGGCAGGCGGCGCGCGCCCTGGGCCGCTTCGAGCGTCCGGAGCACCAAGGTGCCGTCGAGGTTCTGGTTCGATCCGATGACCCTTCCGTCAGGCGGGAAGCCATCAACGCCCTGGGCCAGATGGGCACCGCGGTCGATTTTGCCGGACTCCTGGCCGACGAGCAGAACCCTGACGTCCGTGCGGTCATCTACCGGACGATGGGGCGTCTGCCGGGAGCCGACGAGACGGTGCTTGCGGCCGGACTGGGGGAAGACGATCCGAGCGTCCGCCAGGGTGCTGCAGCGGGGATCGAAGCGCAGTTTCGACTCCATCGGCGCGGCGAGGCCCCGTCTGCGGAAACGGTCGCGGCGCTCAGAACCGCGGTCCAGGAAACAGACGACGCAAACGTCCGAAAGCTCGCTCTTCTGGCATTGAACGCGGCCGATGACCGCGACCCGGACACGATCGCGGCGGCGCTCTCCGACGCCGACCCCCAGGTCCGTCGCCTGGGGGTGATCGCATCGGGAGAATGGCGCGACGATCCATCGCACATCGTGCGCTACGACGCTCTGCGGCTCGACCCGACATGCGATCGGGCCCGGCAGGCTCTCGCCGACCCCAGCGACCATGTCTCGCTTCTCGCCGTCGATCAGCTCGGCGAACTGGGCTGCCCCGCAGCGATCATCGCCAGCGTGGCCGATCGCGGGGCGACGTGGAGGCATCGCTCGCGGGCTCTGCTCGCGCTCGCCAACATCGACGCCGTCGCGGCGCGAGACCGGATCTACCGTTTCATGGCAGATGGTCGCTGGCAGGTTCGAGCGTATGCGGCCCGCGCCGCCCGGCTGCTCGGTGACGCCGAGGCTCTGGGTATTCTCGTCCAGGATCGCCACCCCAACGTCGGCGCCGCGGCTCTGAGGAACGCCGCCGACGCCGTTGCCGCGCTCTCCGCGGGCGACTACGGTTTGATCATGGAAGCAACTTCGATGCTCGACGACGCTGCGGAACTCAACCCGGGACCCGCTGTACTCAGCGCCCTCTCGCGTATCACTGCTGAAGGTCGTGCCACCTCCAGAGATCCGCGCACCCGGCTGTTACAGCGCGTGCGGGAGTACGGTGATCCGTCGATGGCGGACCAGCTCGAATCCCTGCTCGCAGACTTCGATCCCGTGATCGCCGCACAGGCCGCCGAGATCCTGTCGGAGTGGACCGGGCGGGTCGTCAGCCCGAGCAACAGCCGCTACGAACCGCTGTCGCTGCCCGATGAGTCCTTCGTTACCGGCCTGGCCGGCGCAACGGCGCTGGTCAGCATGGAGGGGGAAGGGAAGTTCACCTTGCAGTTGATACCGGAAGAAGCTCCCGCTACGGCCTCCGTCTTTGCCCTGCTGGCGGAGGCGGGTTTCTACAACGGCCTGACCTTCCACCGCGTCGTACCGAATTTCGTCGTGCAGGGTGGAAGCTCTGGAGCCAACGAATACGTCGGGGACGGGCCGTTCATGCGCGATGAAGTCGGCCTCGTGTCGCACCTGCGGGGAACAGTCGGCATCTCGACTCGGGGCAGAGATACAGGCGACGCCCAGATCTTCATCAACCTCGTCGACAACTTCCGCCTCAACCACAACTACACTGTTTTTGCACGGGTCATCGAGGGGATGGAAGTGGTGGACCGGATTCAAGAGGGGTCGGTCATCGATTCCATTGAAGTCATCCGCTGGATCTTCAACTAGTGGCCTGTAACAGTGCTATCGGTACCATCGCCGATGGGTCTTGCGGGCGAGGTCGAGGAGGGAGACGGAAAGCGATGCTCATTCATCGGTGACGGCTTCCGACAAAGAGATCGCCCGCAACCCCCATCGGCCCAAAGGGTTCGGCGGAACGGCGCCGTCTTCGGTGTCGTAACGCCCTCGCAATGAAACAGCATTGGCTCGGGCGTCACTCCTAGAATCCGACGCCGTTCCGCCGAACGCTGGTACCGATAGCACTGTTGCTCCGACGGAGGATTTTGGGGGATCGGCCTCGCCGCATCACGAGAGCGATACCGCCACGTGTGGAACGAACCGGCAAGACCAGCTGCGCTCTGTCAAAGACCACTCGGGTTCAGGTTCCTCAAGGCCTCGACCGCTTCTTCCATCACGTCCATGTTCGGATCCTCCGTCAGCGGTTGAATATAGGGCTGGGCGTCGGGTTCGCCGATCTCACCGAGCACACGAACGAGCTTCGCCCGGATTTCTGCCTTCGGACTTCGCAGGTACGGATACATCTGGGCTAGTTTCCCGTCGTACTTGCCGAGCTCGAAAAGGTAGGTCTCAGCCTGGTAATCGAGTCGCGAATCCAGTGCCAGGACCAGCTGTTCCATGTAGGTGGTCCGGCCCGAAGAAACCAGTGCGAAAGCCTGGGCCAGGCGCACATTCTGACGCCGTTCAGCGTCGATCCGATCCGAGAAGGAAGACGCGTCATAGTCGAGACGAGCGAGTCCTTCGGCGGCAAGCTCGCGGTAGGTATCGTCGGAATCGTCCAGGAGGGACTCGAAGAGCGAGACCGCCGCCGGTTCCCGCATCAGGGCGATCGACTGGAGAGAATACTCTCGAAGGTCACCGTTTCTACTGGTCTTGAACAGATTAACCAAGCCGGGGTAGGCGGCCTGGTAGCCCGTGACCCCGACGGCCTGGATCGCTTCTTCGACGATCCGCTCATCCTCGTCCTTGAGCATCCTCGTCAGGGCAGGCCCGGCTTCCTGGCTTCCGATCACACCCATCGCCTGGATGATCGCCACCCGGACGTTCCGGGCTTCGCGGTTCCTGGGACCTTCCAACTGCTCGATCAGTGCGGGCAACTGGTCCACAGCCCGGAGTGAACCCAGGGCGTGGACGGCCTCAATCCGTACTTCAGGATCGAAGTCCCTCTCGAGCGACTGCACGAGTACCTCTTTTGCAGTCTGATCGACGTAGGTATTGACGCCGACGATCAGTCGCTCTTCTTCGGAAAACACATTCCGGACGCGACCGATGAAGCTCCAGAAGCCTTCGTCGTCCGCCACCGGTATATACAGGCGGAGAAGAGAGTCGATCGCCTGTAAGCGCACATCCCGTTCGAAATCGCCCAACAAGGCTTCGGATAGGCCGGGAATCGCTGAACGATCACGAATCTGGCCCAGGGCGGCAACGATGGACGTTCTCAAATCCTTGCGCGGCTCCTTCTGGTAGGCCTCGACCAGTGCGGGCACAGCTTCGCGGTTCCCGAGGACAGCGGTCGAGGCGATGGCTTCGCGCCGTTCCTTGGGGCTGAGGCTGTCGAGCGACGGAGTCTGAGCGAAAAACGTCAGAGCGAATGCCGTTAGCAGGATCTGTTGCATGGCAGGGTTCCTCGAATTACCGGTGGCTTAGAGAAGCCACTGGCTGCTACTGGTTTGTTTTCGACGCGGCGGCCGGTGAACAGGCCCTCATTGAGAGTCTACCCGTACCGGACTCCCCGTTCAGGTCCCTCTTTTCCGCAGCTGCCAGTTCGTCTCAATGCGCTCCAAAGTGGCAGTTACAGGAATCGAAATCCCCTCCGCTCAATCCCTCCGGCTCGACCTGGATGGTCGTGTGATCGATACGGAATCGGTCGTGAGCGATCTCGTGGACCTTTCCCAGGACTTCGATTTGGGGTGAGCCGGATCCGTCCACAACCACATGGCAACTCATCGCGACAACGCCGGAAGTCAACGTCCAGACGTGCAGGTCGTGGACCGATGTCACACCCTCGGCTCCGATCAGGTGTTCCTTCAGGTTCGTCAGGTTGATGTGTGACGGGGTGCTCTCGAGCAGGATGTCGACGGCATCTCGAATCAGAATCCACGAACTGGACAGAATCAGGAGTGCCACGACTCCGCTGATCAACCCGTCAGCGAAGTTCCAACCCAGGAACATGATCAGCAGGCTGGCCACGATCGCCCCGACCGAGCCGATCGCGTCGCTCAGGACATGAAAGAAGGCCCCCCTGACATTGAGGCTCTCCGACTGCTTGCCGAACAGAATGTACGCGCTGACCAGATTGGCGAACAGGCCACCCGAGGCCACGATCAGCATCAGGTTCGCTCTCACGGCCTGGGGTTCCAACATCCTTTCGTAAGCTTCGTAGCCGATGAGAAGAGCCAGCAGAACCAGGAACACCCCGTTCAGCAGCGCCGCGAGAATCTCCACCCGGTAGAAGCCGTATGTCTTGTTTGGCGTTGCCGGTTTGGAGGCAAACCAGATCGCAAAGAAACTCAGACCCAGTGCGGCGACGTCAGTCAGCATGTGGCCGGCATCGGCCAACAACGCCAGTGAATTGCTGTAGATGCCGCCGATCAACTCGACCACAAGCACGGCGCCCGTGATGATCAGGGCGGTCTTGATGCTTCCGCTGGCCGAGGCGGAGCGCTCATGGGCGGAGCCGTTGTGCTGGTGAGCGTGCAGTCCCACGATAGCGACAATTATACTACGGCGCCTGCCGGCCTCTCCCCGTGGGAGCTATCCGGCGTATGCTGGAAAGTGTTGGTTGCAGGGGCTTCGGACCGCTGCGAGTCGCTGTTCGAAAACGCCGCCCCCCAGTCCGCGCCGCCGGACGGGCTCGAGATGGTCATCTGCTATCGCGAGATAGTCGTCTGCTATAATGGCCAGTTTTTCGACGTGGTGGACGCTTGATCCTCTGGTTTCAAGATTTACTCTCAGACTGTGGGATCAAGCGTGAGTCAGCCCTCAGCGTTCACCTTCAGCTATTCCGGAAAGGGATGATGTCTTATCCAATTGAGCCGATAGCTGAAAGCTGATGGCTGATCGGCCGGAGGTACAAATGAGTGAAGGACTGGACGTTCAGAATCAGACGGGGGTTCCGCTAACGCTTCTGTCCGAGGACGAGCAACTGTTCCGGGATTCCTGTCGCGCATTTGCGGACACGCGGATCCGCCCGCTCGTGCGCCGGATGGACGAAGAAGCCGCTCTCGACGCCGACGTAATCCCCGAGTTGTTCGATCTCGGATTGATGGGCATTCATGTTGACGAACCATACGGCGGCGCCGGCGGTTCTTTTTTCATGTCGGTGTTGGCCGTCGAGGAAATCTCCCGAGTCGATGCGTCGTTCGGGGTTTTCGTGGACGTCCAGAACACTCTGGTCAACAACGCTCTGATGCGGTGGGCGAACGAGGACCAGAAACAACACTACCTGTCACGGTTGGCAAAAGACGTCGTCGGCGCCTACGCCCTGTCCGAAGCCGAGTCGGGCAGCGATGCCTTCGCGTTGCGCTGCCGGGCTGTCGAAGACGGAGAGCATTTTGTGCTGAACGGACAGAAGCTCTGGATAACGAACGCGCTCGAGGCGGGGCTGTTTATCGTCTTTGCGAACGTGAATCCCGAACAGGCGTACAAAGGAATCACCGCGTTCCTGATCGAGAAAGACTTTCCTGGATTTCGTGTGGGCAACAAGGAGGATAAACTCGGCATCCGCGCTTCCAGCACCTGCGAGCTCATCCTCGAGGATTGCCGGGTGCCGAAGTCCGCTGTTCTCGGCGAGATCGGCAAGGGTTACAAAATCGCCATCGAAACGCTGAACGAGGGACGCATCGGCATCGGGGCTCAGATGGTCGGGATAGCGCAGGGCAGCTGGGAGTGCGGGGCCGCCTACGCAAAGGAGCGGCACGCATTCGGCAAGCCGATCGCCTCGTTCCAGGGTATTCAGTTCCAACTGGCCGAAACGGCGACGCAGTTGGAGGCCGCGCGTTTGATGGTATACAACGCCGCCCGGTTGAAGGACTGCGGCAAGGACTTCGTCAAGGAAGCGGCTATGGCAAAGTACTTCTCCTCGGTCGTGGCCGAGCACGTTACTTCCCTGATGGTCGAGGTCTACGGCGGGTACGGATACACAAAAGATTATCCCGCCGAAAAATACTTCCGCGATTCGAAGATAGGCAAGATCTACGAAGGGACCTCCAACATGCAACTGCAGACGATCGCGAAGATTATCCTACGCTGATGGCTAAGACGGTACGGGTCCTCCACCATGACAACTGCTTTGACGGCATTGCGTCGGCGGCAGTCTTTTCGCGCTTCTACCGAGGATCGATCGATCCCCAAGCGCGTTTCGAGTACCAGGGTCTCGCCCACAAAGCGGGGCAATACATCTTCGAGAGCTATTTCTCGGGTGATGAGAACGTCATCGTCGACTTCAAATACAGCTCCTCAAAGCGGCTGACGTGGTGGTTCGATCACCATGAGAGCGCCTTCCTCTCCCCTGAAGACGAAGTCCATTTCCGCAAGGACACGAGCGGTCAGAAATTCCACGACCCGACCTTCCGCTCGTGCACGAAATACATCGCACATGTTTCCAGAGAGTTGTTCGACTGCTCGATGGCGGATCTGGAGGAGCTCATCGAATGGGCCGACATCATAGATGGGGCTCAGTTCAAAGACGCCCGCACGGCAGTGGAGCTGAAGGAACCTGCGCTGCAGTTGATGCAGGTGATCGAGGCGGTCCGGGATGACGAATTGATCCGTGACATCATCCACAAGGTCCAGACCCATTCGCTGCACGAGGTTGCAGCCGAACCCGGGGTTCGCTCCGTCTTCGATGAACTCTACGAGGCACATCTGCAATCCATCGACATACTCCGCGACACTATGACCTGCGAGGGGGGCGTCGTGGAGTTCGACCTCAGCGCTCGGGAGATGGAAGGACACAACAAGTTCATCCCTTACTACCTGTTTCCCGAATCCGTCTACACGGTCGGCGTGAGCCTGGGTCCAACGCGGTCGAAGGTGTCGGTCGGCACCAATCCGTGGACCGATGTCGTGAAGCGACACAACCTGGCGAAGTTGTGCGAGCAGTACGGCGGTGGCGGGCACGCCGTCGTCGCGGCGATCTCGTTCAAGCCCGATGCACTGGACGAGGCTCGTAAAGCCGCCCGAGAGATCGCAGAGACGTTGCGCGATGAACCCTGATGAAAACGACACGGCCCCCGTCGGGTTCGATCCCGACCGCGCCTTTCTTCTCGAGCTGTGGACTCGCCGAACCCCGTTCACATACCTCTTTCTCGCCCTGAACTTCCTGATCTTCCTCCTGATGGAACTTTCCGGCGGGACGACGAACGAGGCCACGCTGCTCGCATTCGGCGTCAAGTCCAACGCAGCAATCGACGGCGGCGAGTTCTGGCGGTTCCTGACGCCTGTCTTTATCCACATCGGACTCCTTCATCTCGCATTCAATTCCTACGCGCTTTGGATCGTCGGACAGCAGGTCGAACGCCTCTACGGCAGTGCCCGGTTTGTCCTTCTTTATGTCTTGATGGGAGCAGCGGGAGCTGCCGGCAGCTACCTTTACCATCCCAATGCGCTGTCGGCTGGCGCGTCCGGTGCGATCTTCGGCCTGTTCGGAGTCCTCCTGATTTTCGGCATCCGTCACCGTCAAAGAGTACCGGCCTTCTTCAGGCGTGCGGTCCGAGTCGGGATCCTCCCTATCATCGTCATCAACCTGATCATCGGTTTCTCGATTCCCGCAATCGACAACGCCGCCCACATCGGCGGCCTGGTCGCCGGCGTCGTCCTGGCCGCCTTCGTCGGATTCAAGCAGCCCGGTGAACGGACTCCCCGCTCGTACCGGCTTGCGCAGGTCGCGGCCCTAGCGGCGATCCTCTTTGCTTTCGTCCAGGTCGGTCTCCATTACGACGGCTCCTCTCCATCCCTGGCCAATCTCGGGCGCGGATGGGCGTCGATCCTCAACGGAAGGTCGGCAACACAGCAGTTCATCGACACGATGAATTCCGCGCAGGAGGCGTTTCCGGCTTCGCAGAGACTTCTGCGACGACCCCCCGACGATCGGACCTACGAAGAAACGACATCCAGACTGGCCGCCTCCATCGAGCAGCTCCGCAACCTTCCTTCCCTGTCGTCTTCCGCGGACGAGCTCGTGACCGAACTCCTCCGCGTGATGGAAGAGCAGTACGCCATCGTCCAGGATGTTCGCCGCGGTGCAGGCCCCCGATCCAGCCAGATGAAGCGGCTGGAATCCAACTCGGCACGCTACCGCAGAGCGGTACGCGCACTATTCGATTGGGTCGAGACGGACGGCGGCAGGTACGGACTCGACATACGGTCCCAGGGCCCTGAACCGTAGGTCCGGGCGCATTGGAGATTTGAGATTGGAAATTGGAGACCGGAACGCGAGCATCTGAAATATGCGATCCGCGGTCTCCAATCTCGAATCTGCAATCTACGATCTACAATCTCCAATGTAGCGGGTATCTGTTGCTTCCCCAGGCGGCCTGGGGGCATACTGCGAACGGCTGTCGCCTTCCTCAATAAATACGGAGTAATGAATCCGGAAATCATCCGCAAGATCAACCAGGACATCGGTGTCGCTGTGTCCCGAATCGAGGCGGCCAACCGGCTGCTCGAAGAAGGGGCGACGATTCCCTTCATCGCCCGCTACCGAAAGGAAGCGACAGGCAATCTCGACGAAGTCCAGATTCGGGACATCGCCGAGCGACGAATCTACTACAACGAGCTAGATGAGCGCCGTAAGGTCGTCCTCTCGAAGATCGAGGAACAAGGGAAGCTGACCGACGAGCTGCGCGACAAAATCCAGAGCTGCTACATCAAGGCCGAGCTCGAGGATCTCTACCTCCCCTACAAGGTGAGGCGGAAGACCAAGGCCGGCATCGCCCGCGAGCGTGGGCTGGAGCCCCTCGCAGACTTTCTCATGACGGGGTCCGGGGAGGAGTCGGTCGAGAACGAAGCGGCGAAGTTCGTGAACGAGGAGAAGGAAGTCCCAACCGCCGAAGCCGCCATCGAAGGGGCGCTGCACATCCTGGCCGAGCGCGTCAGCGAAAACGCCGATTCCCGCAAGTGGCTCCGCGACCTCATGTTTAAGGAGGGCGTGGTCCAATCTAGGGTCACCAGAGAAAAGGAAAGCCAGAAGACCAAGTACTCCATGTACCACAGCTTCCAGGAACCGGTTTCGAAGATTCCTTCCCACCGCGTGCTGGCTATCAGACGGGGATCCCGTGAGAAGGTTCTGACCTACTCGGTTCAAATCGACCAGGCCCGTGCTGTCGGCGAGATGAGATCGCGCGTGATCGGCGAAGAAGGAGTTCGATTCGCGTCGTTCGTGGAAAGAGCAATTCAGGACGGATACGATCGGTTGATGGAGCCTTCCATCCAGAACGAGGTACGCAGCTACCTTCGCGGCCGGGCCGACGAGGAAGCGATCAAGGTGTTTGAAGAGAACCTTCGCGCCTTGCTGCTGGCGGCACCAGCCGGGCAGATCGTCGTCATGGGCATCGACCCCGGTCTGCGCACAGGCTCAAAGATCGCGGTCGTGGATGACACATGTAAGTTTCTCGAAAAGCAAACGATCTACCTCACCGAACCGAAGAAGGACCTGGATGCCGCAGAGAAGATTCTCGTGGATCTGATCCCCAGGCTCAGGGTCGAGGGCATCGTCATCGGCAACGGCACCGGTTCCAGAGAGACCGAAACATTCGTGCGGTCGGTCATCGAGAAGCACAAACTCGACGCCTTCACAGTGGTCACGAACGAGGCTGGCGCCTCGGTCTACTCCGCTTCGAAACGGGCCCGGCAGGAGTTCCCCGAGCTCGACGTCACGGTCCGCGGCGCGATTTCCATTGCCCGCAGAATGCAGGACCCGCTGGCGGAACTGGTCAAGATCGATCCCAAGTCCATCGGAGTCGGCCAGTACCAGCACGATGTGGACCAGAAGAAGCTCCGCCACAGCCTGGGTACGGTGGTCGAATCATGTGTCAACAGCGTCGGCGTCGACCTCGGCACAGCTTCGGTCGACCTCCTGAAGTACGTCTCCGGGGTGTCGGAAAGCCTGGCGAAGGCAATCGTCGCGTACCGCAACGACAGCGGGGCTTTCAAGAACCGTGAGCACTTGAAACAGGTGCCAGGCCTCGGAGAAAAGACCTTCCAGCAGGCGGCCGGTTTCCTCCGCATCAAGGACGGAGAAAACCCTCTCGATCGAACCTCCGTCCATCCCGAGTCATACCCGCTGGTCGAACGCATAGCCGCCTCCCTCGACATTCGGGTTTCGGAATTGATAGAGAACCGTTCACGCGTAGCCGCCGTCGATTTCAAAAACTTCGAGAAGGAAGCGGGCAGATACACTCTGGTCGACATCCGGAACGAGCTGCTGAAACCGGGCAGGGATCCGAGAAAGACGTTCAAGGTGCTGCACTTCCGGGAGGATATTCGAGAGATTACCGACCTCAAGGAAGGCATGGAAATCGAAGGCAACGTCACGAACGTGACGAACTTCGGTGCCTTCGTCGATCTGGGTGTCCATCAGGACGGGCTGATTCACATCTCCGAACTGGCCCACGGCTACATCCAGGACGCGCGGCGGGCGGTCAAAGTCGGGGACGTCGTCAAGGTCAAGGTGATCGGAGTCGACCCGGACATGAAGCGCATCAGCCTGTCCCGGAAGGCCACGATGCAAAAGCCTAAACCGCGACCGAAGCCCAAGCCGCGACGGAAGCCGGAGCCAAAGGAACCAGTGAAGGCGCGGAAGGCAAAGCTGGACAAACCTGGGAAAAAGGAAGCCACTGTCGCCGTGAAGCGGAAACCGAAGCCCAAGCGGCCCGAGCCGTCGATGGAGGAAAAGCTGAAGCTGCTGCAGCAGAAGTTTAAGGGTTCGAATCGGTAATTGCTGTAGGTGCGGTCTATGACCGCACATCTTCCGGTTTCGAAACGTCTGTGCGCTCATAGAGCGCACCTACGCCTCCCATCTGCAAGAAACCTCGCTCCCCGCACGTATTCCTGTTAACAATCCGCCGATGGCGGGCGTCAATTTGGTTAAGATATTTGAAGGGATGAATTTCCGCGAAGCAGTCTGGATCGCGCTTTCGTCGTTGCGGGTGAACCGGCTCCGCTCGGTGCTGACCCTACTGGGAATCGTCATAGGCGTGATGACGGTTATCACCGTGATTTCGTTCATCTCGGGACTGAATGACTTTGTCGAGCAGGAGATCTTCAACCTCGGCGCGGACGTTTTCGTGGTCACCCGAACCCCCAATGTCGTCACGAACCGCGAGGATTGGATCGCCGCGCGAAAACGGAAGAACCTGTACCTGGAGGACGCTGATGCAATCCGCGAATCGTGTGCGGCGTGCCAGGCGGTCGGCGCGCGTCTGAATGCGCGCGCGTGGGTGAAGTCCGGTCGGGAGTATTTGGACGGTACGCAGATTCGTGGGCTGACGCCGGAAGTGCCGGCGATACTCGGTGAGGACCTGGACGCGGGCCGAGGCTTAACCGAGTATGACATCCGGCACAGCCGGCGCGTCTGCGTCATCGGCAGCGATGTCGTAGACAACATTTTCCCGTTCGTCGACCCCATCGGAAAGATGCTCCAGGTCAACGGCCGCGAGTTCGAGGTCGTTGGCATCGGCGAGAAGCGCGGTTCTATCGTCGGTCAATCTCAAGACAATTGGGTAACCATACCGATCACGGCGTTCCAGCGCATGTTCGGGTCCAGACGGTCGGTTCGAATCTACGGGAAGGCCAACGGGGAGGAGATGATCGACACCGCGGTAGATCAGGCGCGGGTGGTTCTGAGAACGCGTCGCCATATCGCCTACAACGACGACGACGACTTTTCCATATCCACCAACGAAACGTTCCTCGAGCTCTGGGCCAACATCAGCCGGACGTTCTTCGCGGTCACGATTGCAATCGCGTCGATCTCTCTCGTCGTCGGTGGAATCGTCGTGATGAACATCATGCTGGTGTCGGTCACGGAGCGGACGCGGGAGATCGGCATCCGGAAGGCGACCGGGGCGCGTCGGGCAGACATCATGCTTCAGTTTCTCGTCGAGTCCGCCACGCTCGCACTGGTCGGTGGGGTCATCGGGGTAGGGCTGGCGATCGCGATCGCAACCGGTGTTTCAGCGGCGACGGCTCTGCCTTCGGCGATTAAGTGGTGGGCCGTCACGCTCGGCCTCGTCGTGTCCACTGCAGTGGGTTTGTTCTTCGGAATCTGGCCGGCAAAGAAGGCGGCGAGCCTGGATCCGATAGCGGCGTTGCGCTATGAATGACATCGCTCTCATGGCGCTGGATTCGATCCGGGCCAACAAGATTCGGTCGGTCCTGACAGTCCTGGGCGTGGTCATCGGGGTGATGACCGTGATCGGGATGTCGTCGGTGGTAAGCGGACTGAACACGGGCATCACTTCCCAGATCGAAGACATCGGTTCGAACTTGATCTTCGTAACGCGCTTCGACCTCACGGTGGGCCGCAGATCTGCTGATGAGCGCACGCGGAAGAAGCTGACCCTGGAAGATGCGATGGCCCTGGGCGAGTTGCCCGCGGTCCAGGCTGTGGCGCCCATGCTGAGATGGTTCCGCCCGGCGATGAGCTCTTCGTCCTACAGCATAAGGTACCGGGACCGGACGGTCTCCAACACGATCATCGAGGGAATCACTCCGGCACACGAAGAGGTCTTCAGGCTGGACTTGCGCGACGGGCGCTGGATCAACGAGAGCGACCATCGGCATCGATCCAACGTCGTGGTGCTGGGCTACAACACAGCGGAGACTCTGTTCCCAAACATGGACAACTCCGTCGGCAAAGAGGTCGAACTCGAGGGCAGGGTTTTTCACGTGATCGGGGTCTTGGAGAAACGCAAGAGCGGCCTCAACCCGGGCGACAACGCTGAAGACAACATGGCAGAGATACCGATTGGTGCGTTCACGAAGCTCCATCCGGAGGTTGACGACTACTGGATCACGCTCAAGCCTGTAAGCCAGGAAGCCATGCCTGCCGCGATCGACCAGGCCGAAGGGTTGCTCCGACGCAGGCAGGGACTCGCCTACGACAAGCCGAACGACTTCGCCGTCTTCACGCAGGACGCCTTTACGGATCTCTGGAACCAAGTATCAGGGGGCATTTTCGCGGTCATGCTGGCGATATCGTCGGTCGCACTGATGGTCGGCGGTGTGGGGGTGATGAACATCATGCTCGTCTCGGTCACGGAACGGACCAAAGAAATCGGCATCCGGAAGGCGATCGGCGCAACCCGCCGGACCATCATGATCCAGTTCCTGCTCGAAGCGGTGTGCCTGACGACGCTCGGGGGCATACTGGGCATCGGTGCGGGAGCGCTCGTAACCAGCGGAATCCGCGCAGCCGCGCCCTTCCTGCCCGCCGCGATGTCGCCCTTCTGGGTCGCGCTGGGGTTTTCGACATCAGTCGCAGTCGGCCTGATATTCGGTCTGTACCCAGCCTATAAGGCCGCCAAACTGGACCCGATAGAAGCGTTACGGTATGAGTAGGCCCGTTGGTGTAGGTGCGGTCTATGACCGCACATTGTTTGGGGTCGAGGAGTGTGCGCTCATAGAGCGCACCTACACTCGCTTGTCACTCGTGACTCCTGCCTACCCCAGATTCGTTTTCAGAAACGCCACCGCTCGATTCCAGGCGTCACCAGCGTTGGATTCGTCATACACCTCCGGCCGCGTGTCGTTGAAGAAGGCGTGGTCGCAGTCGGGGTACCGGACGACTTCCCCGGGCTTGCCTTTCTCAGACAGGTGGGCGCCCAGCCGGTCGACTTCGTCTTTCGTGATCCACTGATCCTTCCCGGCATAGATGTAGAGAACCGGAGAATTGAGCCCGTCCAGGATATCGTTGCCGGGCACCTGGCCATAGAAGGGAACGGCGGCAGCCACGCTGGAGTCGTGGATGGGAAGCATCAGCGAGTAGGAGCCGCCCATGCAGAATCCGATGACGCCGATCTTTTCGATGCCTTCCAGACGGATGAACCTGACCGCGGCACCAAGCCTGGCAAGCGCCTCCTGCTGGTTCAAGCCAATCATCATCGATCCGGCAACCTCGGCGTCGGTAGTGACTCGCCCGTCGAACAGGTCGGGAGCGATTGTGACGAAACCCTCCGACGCCAAACGATTCGCGACGTCGCGAATGTGGTCGTTCAACCCCCACCACTCATGGACGACCACAACGGCCGGGAACCCGTCTTCGGGCTCGGGTGTGGCGATGAACGCCTCGATCTCGCTTCCATCGAAGGGAATGTTGGCCTCACGAGTGACGACTGCTCCTGCCATTGGTGCCTCCTGTTAGAGAATCCACCCAAAATAGGTTTGTTGAAATCTTTGGGCAGGCGATCAGCCATCAGCTGACGGCACACTTGACCCTCACACGTCTGAGAGCAGAATTTCTCAAACCTGAAGATCAAGCGTCTATCGCGTGTTGAACCAGCGGGATTCTAACCCATCCTCCGGCCGAACTCCCGTAGAATAGGTCACGGCGCCTACCCAAGAAATAGTTGAATCCGGGTAGGCGATCAGCTGTCAGCTTTCGGCTTTCAGCTTGTCGATTGCAAGCGAGCGTCAACGAGTTTCTTTGCTACGAGCTAAGCGCTGACAGCACGCTTGCTCCCCGGAATGTGAGAGCAATGTTCCCGAAGTGAGAGATCAGGCGTCTTAAGGGGGAAGTTGTGGGCGAGCAAGATATGGACAAAGAGGATCTATTCATCGAAGCGGTCGAATTCTTCGGTGAGGAGAAGCTCGAGGAAGCCATCGCAAGCTACGGTAGGGCTCTGGAAATCGACCCGACCTACCAGGACGCGCTGCACGGTCTGGCCCGGGCGCAATTCGATCATGGGCAGGTCGATGAGGCGATCGCGACCGCCAAGCGCCTGACCGAGATCGATGCCGACGACGTCCTCGCGCATACGAGCCTCTCGATGTTCTACCAGGCCAAGGGAATGATCGAAGAGGCCGAGAAGGAAGGTAACGTCGCACGGGTGCTCGGCTGGAAGCAGGAGCTGAGGGAAGGCGGGGAATGAAGGAAAACCAAGAGACGCGATATCTTCTTTGTTATCTGTCGAATAAGTGATATTCCTTGCCCAGGTCCCGCGCCGGTCCGCGCTATGGAGGCTCTCGGTCCGGCTCCGGCGTGCGACGTTGACTTTTAGAAGCGCCGAAGAATAGACTACTTTTATCGAAGTAGGTTCACAGCGGGATTCATGTCCACGACGATTACCGAGTCCGATCCACTCGTCGGCTTTCTCAAGAACGTCAGCCTGTTTGCCGATCTGCCGGAAGAGAGCCTGGCGAAGCTCGGCACCTGCCTGAAAACAACGGACTTTCCCCCTTCGGAAACGATCATGCGCGAGGGCGCGCCAGGCGTGTCGATGTACGTCATCAAGGACGGCCTGGTTGAGGTCCGAAAGAAGGATCCGGTCACCGGCATCGACTTCCTGGTCGCCCAGCTCGGCGAGGGAGCCGCGGTCGGAGAGATGTCATTGCTGACCGGCAAGCCGCGCTCGGCGAGCGTGACGACCGTCGAACCGACCTCGGTCTACACTCTGACCCGGACCGATTTTCGCAACCTTCTGACACAATACCCGGAAATTTCCCTAGGACTCGCCAGGGTCCTGGCCGACCGCCTCGAAGAAGCCAACAAGCAGGTTGGTGTCGAATTCGTCAGCCTGACCAAGAACATCAACTTCGATCCAAAAGTGGTCGGCCTGGTCCCGCAAAACATCCTGATGCAGCACAAGGTCGTCCCGATCGCATACGGGAACAACGCGCTGACTCTCGCGATGGTCAACCCGTCGAACCTGGTCGCCTTCGACGATGTTCGCCGGTACGTGAAAGGCATCATCATCGAGCCACGGGTCTGCACCGAGGACGAATTCAACAAGTTCATGATCGCAGAATACCCGAAGCTCATGAACGTCGAGGAGGAAGTCGACGAAGCGCAGAAGGAAAAGGAAGCCGAGCGACGCCGCAGAGACATAGAGAGGAAGAAGAAGGAAAAGCAGGAAGTCGCCGCGGTCCAGCAGCCCCAACAAAGCCTCGAAGATCTCGAGGCGGAGATTCTGGGCGGTATCGAAGTGCAGGAGGAAGTGGAAGAGAAGCCATCGGACATGGAGTTGCAGTCGGCTTCGGGAGACGCGCCGGTCGTCCGCCTGGCGAACAATATCCTCGCTCTGTCTATCAAGGAAGGGGCCAGCGACATCCACATCGAACCCCAGGAAACCGGCGTGCGGCTCCGCCTCCGCGTCGACGGTGTGCTGCGAGTCCAGAATGTCCTGTCGCGGAAGATCATGCTTCCGCTCATTTCTCGCTTCAAGATTCTTTCCAGGCTCGACATCTCAGAACGACGGCTCCCGCAGGACGGCCGCATCTCGATCAAGATCGACGATCGGGCCATCGACTTCCGCGTCTCGACAGTACCGGCGAAGTTCGGGGAGAAGATCGTCATGCGCGTTCTCGACAAGAGCGCGTCGCTGCTGCCGCTGGACAAGATCATCAACCATCAGGAAAGCATGGAGAAAGTCCGGTGGATGATCAACCAGCCATACGGGATCATCTACGTGACGGGCCCGACCGGGTCCGGCAAGACCACGTCGCTTTACAGTTCCCTCGGCGAGATCAACTCGCCTGGCACCAACATCTCGACGGCTGAAGACCCGATCGAGTACGACCTGGAAGGCGTCAACCAGATCCAGACCCACAAGCTAATCGGCCTGGATTTCGCCCGAGTCCTGCGAGCCTTCCTGCGGCAGGACCCCGACATCATCCTCGTAGGTGAGACGCGAGACCGTGAGACGGCGGGAATCGCGGTAGAAGCAGCTCTGACAGGCCACCTGGTGTTCACGACCCTCCACACCAACGACGCACCTGGTGCGTTCACCCGCCTGGAAGAGATGGGCGTGGAGCCGTTCCTGATGTCGAGTTCGACGATCGGTATCCTGGCCCAGCGGCTGGCGCGTCGAATCTGCACGAACTGCAAGGAAGCGGTGAAGCCCGACGAGGCGACGGCGAAGTACTTCGGCTACGACATGAACGACCTTCCGAACTTCTACAAGGGAAAAGGTTGCGACAAGTGCGGGGGCACAGGATACAAAGGCCGTGTCGGTGTCTACGAAGTCCTGATCATGAACGACGAACTCCGCCGCCTGGTTTCCTCGGGCGCGAAATCGGACGAAGTTCGCGACTGCGCCGTCAAGAGCGGGATGATGACGCTCCAGAAGTACGCCGAATTCCTGCTGAAGGAAGGGCTGACCACCGTCGAGGCCGTGCTGGGCGTGATCTCGATAGCCGAGTAGGGGAATCGTAGGCCGTTGGCCGTCACCCCCTTCACTGCACTCCGGAAAGTATCGCTCCCTTAGGTCGTAGGCCGTTGGCCGTTGCCCACTTCACTCCATTCCGTAAAGTATCGCTCCCTTAGGTCGTAGGCCGTTTGGGCCCTTCGGGCCCGGTACAGGTGGGCGTGTTGTCTGTACTTCTCTACCGCTGAGCGAACAATAGGCTATGAGAGTCGTGCTGGTCAGTCCCAACGGACAACGGCCTACGAGCGGCTCGCTAAAACGAAGGCTTGCGGAAGGAAAGTTGGGTTAGCTTGGACCCACAACGGCCTACGGGCCCGTAGGGCCCAACGGCCTACGTCTTCACGCCGAGAGGCGTCTCCGCGCGGATGAACTCTTCATACTTCACGACGTCGTCGTGGCTTCCGATGATCAGGGGTACCCGTTGCTGCAGCGACGTGGGTTCGATATCCAGGATCCGCTCCCTGCCGGTCGTGGCCATCCCCCCCGCCTGTTCGGCGACCAACGCCAGGGGGGCACCCTCGTAAAGCAGCCTCAGCTTCGCCTTAGGACCCGGGTATAGGAAGATCCCGCCCTTGAGTAGGTTCCGGTGGAAGTCGGCGACGAGAGATCCGATGTAGCGCATGGAGTAAGGCCGGCCTGTTGCTTCATCTTCTTCCTTCAGGTAGGCAACGTATCTCTTCGTCCCTTCGTCCCACTTCTTGAGGTTGCCTTCGTTGATGCTGTAGATCTTGCCTCGCTTTGGCGTACGTATGTTTTCGTGAGAGAGCAGAAACTCGCCCAGCGCCGGATCGAGTGTGAACCCGTGGACACCGTTGCCGGTCGTGTAAACCATCATGCTGCTCGACCCGTAGATGAAATACCCGGCGGCGACTTGCTTGAAGCCGGGCTGGAGACAGTCTGCCGCGGTTCCGTCGTCGCCATCGGATACCTTTCGGTGGATGGAGAAGATCGTGCCGATGCTCGTGTTGACGTCGATGTTGGAGGAGCCGTCAAGCGGGTCGAAAAGAACAACGTACTTCCCCTTCTGGCCGCCCTCCGGTATCGGGATGATGCCCTCCGACTCTTCTGATGCCATAACGCAGACGCGACCGCAATTGCCGAGGGCTTGACAGATCATCCGCTGGGCGAAGTCGTCGAGTTTCATGACCGTCTCGCCGTAGACATTTACGCTATCGGTCTCGCCCAGCACTGTCTTTGCAAGTCCAGCGCGATTCACATCGCGTGAGATGATCTTGGCTGCCACGATCAGACTAGTCATCAGGTCGGTAAAGTCGCCGCTCACGCCGGGATGCCGGCGCTGCTCGTCGAGAATGTGTTGCTGGACCGTCTTAATCGGATTCATTGCTTTTCTCTGTTTAGTAGCCCCCAAGCTCCCGAAACCGGTGGTCGTCATTCGGTAGGTTCCCCAAGCAGTTGTTCAACTTCCTGCCGCAGCCTTGCCAACTCTTTCGCCATTTTCGGAAGCCTGGATATGTACGCCTGCTGGACTTTGATGTCTTTCAGGGGTCTTGCCGGCGTTCCCCAGAACACCTCGCCGGCGCGAATGCGCTTTCCGCTCGGGATGCCACATTGCGCACCGACGACAGCCCCGTCGTCGATCCGGACATGATCCGCTACGCCAACCTGTCCGGCCAGCACGGCATCGGCGCCGACCGTGCAACTGCCCGATATCCCCGTCTGAGCCGCGATGACAGTGGCACCCCCCACGCTCACGTTGTGCGCGACATGGCACAGGTTGTCCAGCTTGGTGCCTTTCCCGATGACGGTCGACCCAAGCGAGCCACGGTCGATGCAGGTGCCCGCACCGATTTCGACGTCGTCTTCGACGACGAGCCGGCCCATCTGGGGAAACTTTACATATCCGTCACCGTCTCGAACGTACCCGAAACCGTCGGAACCGATCACCGCTCCGGCGTGGACAACGACTCGGTCACCCAGGCGGGATCCGGCATAGAGCACCACGTTGGCATGGAGCCGGCAACCCACACCGATCCGGCACCCCTCTGCAATATAACACCCAGCCTGGACGGCGGTGGACTCTCCGACTTCGACACCCTCTTCGATCACGCACCACGGCCCGATGCTGACATCATCACCGAGCACCACGTTCTGGCCAACGACCGCCGTGGGGTGGACACCCGGTTCCGGACGCCGCTCGGGGAACAGCCAGTACGCGGCACGTGCGAATGCAGCCTTCGGATTCGCCACGGCAATCGTCGTCCGGGACCCGAAATCTCCTTCGGGAACCAGGACGCAGGCCGCACTGCTTGCGGATACGCGATCCAGGTAGCGCGACTCTGCGTAGCTCAGGTCCCCGGGGCCTGCGTCCTCCAGGCTCGCAACACCTTCGATGACGGCGGCAGAATCTCCCGACACCTCAACGCCGAGAAAATCTGCAACTTCTCCAGCAGTTCGCTTCATGGTCTTCTCCGAATATATTCGATTACCTGGGTGGCGGAGCGACGGCCCCGCTCCATTGAACCAGGCACCGACACACCATCAAAGTAACTTCCCGTCAGAAAGAGGCCCGGCACCTGCGCCGCCAGCGACGAGACACCATCCGCCCACCGTCGATGCCCGAGCCGATACTGCGGAATAGCTCGCTGCCAGCGGAACATCGCTACCTCTTCGAGATCCACTGAGAGGGATAATACGTGCCGAAGCTCCGAGTTGACAGTATCGCGGATTCGGTCGTCGGACCAGCCGGATACCTCGGGCTCGAGGGCGCCACCGATGAAACTCGTAAGCAGGGCGCGCCCTGGGGGCGCGCGTCCCGGAAAGAGGCTGGAGCTGAACAGCGTCCCCAGGATGTGAAGCTTCTCGCTCCGCGGAATGAGAAAGCCAAACCCGTCGAGGGGACGGGAAAGGTGTCGCTCATCGAGCGACATCGCAGCCACCACCATCGGCGCGTATGTTGCGCCGGCGAGCAGATCGGCCAGCGGGGCCGATACCGGACGGATCAGGCTGGCTGCGACGTAGGCCGGGACGGCCAGAACAAGGGCTTTCGGGCGGTTCGCCTCACCGCCCCAGGCGACCCTCAGATCCTCGTCCAGGCGCATGTCCCTGACGCCGCAGCGAACATCAAGGTTCTCCGACAGGCGGAGCGGGAGCGTCTCCATGCCGTTGTTGAATGACGAGAGCTTCGACCTTGGTCCCGAACGCGGCGTGCGAATCATGCCGACGACCACACTGCGGTACCGCTTTTCGAGCTCGGCCATGCGTGGGAAGGTCGCCTCCAGGCTCAGTTGCTGCGTGTCCCCGGCATAGATTCCCGTCACAAACGGCGCAGCGAGACGGTCGTGCACCTGTTTGCCGAACCGACGCGTGAAGAACGAGGCAAGCGTTTCCTCCTCCTCCCTGCCGCGGGGTACGAACGGCTCCATGGCGGCGCGGAACATCCCCCCAAGGGAAAGGACCGACAACGGAACCTTCCGCAGGCGACCCTTGACATAAACGTACCGGGGAGAGCGAGGTGGCGCCGTCACTACTTCCCCGTCGAGACCGGCCTCGTGGATGATCGCCGTCGCCTCGGGGGTCGGCAGGATCGAATTCGGCCCGGACTCCACGAGATACCCGTCCCTCCGATGGCTGCGTATCACACCTCCGACGCGGGGAGCAGCCTCCAGAACGAGCACATCGACTCCGGCACGCCGGAGATCCGAGGCGCAGACCAGGCCGGATATTCCAGCTCCGACAACGATGACGTCAGGCATGGTGAAGAAGCAGATCGTAAGCCGTAGGCCGTAGGCCGTTGTCGCGGAGACGGAACCGACTCCCCTCCTTGACTAAGGAGGGGTGGATGCACCGAAGGTGCAGACGGGGTGGTTGACCACTCATCACTCGTCACCTCCCGTTGCTTCCTCCACGATCTCGCGCAGCGCTCTTATGAAAGTGGGATCGCAGTTGAGGGCGGGCACGCGGCGGAACTCGCTGATGCCGGCATCAGCGGCAACTTTCTTGTAAAGGATGTCCAGCTCGTAGAGCGTCTCGATGTGTTCGGACACGAAACTGATGGGGACGACGAGAACCTCCTGTACCTCCTGGATTCCCAGCTCGACGAGGGCGTCGTTAGTCGAAGGTTCCAGCCACTTGACCGGGCCGATCTTGCTCTGGAACGAAAGACGGTACGGATTCTTTCTCCCGAGCCTGTCGGCGATCAACTCGACTGTCTCCCGAGTCTGATCCAGGTAGGGATCTCCTTCCCGGACGTAGCGCTCCGGAATGCTGTGGGCACTGAACAGGATCTGGACGTTGTTGGGATCCTTGAACTTCGCGAGTTCCTTGCGGATCAGGTCCGTGAAGGCTTCCAGGTACGTCGGTTGATCGTGCCAGGAGGATATCCATTGCACCTCCAGTCCGCCCAGTCCGCCCCGGTGCGCAATCAACTTCTTCAACGTTGAAAACCCCGATCCGGTTGTCGTGACCGAAAACTGCGGAAACAGGGGGAGAACGACGAGACGGTCGACGTCGGAGTGCTCGACCCGGTCGAGTGTCTCGTCAAAGAACGGGTGCCAGGCACACATGCCGACGAACGTTTCGACCTGCTTTCCCGCCCACCGCATCTCGGCGGCCAACGCGTCGGCCTGCTCCCCGGTGATGCGCTTCAGTGGCGAACCGCCTCCGATTTGTCGGTAGTATCCCTGCGACCGCCGGCGCCGTAGGGTCGCGATCGTGTAGGCGACAGCTCTTCTTAACGCGGCCGAACGAATCCGGATGATCTCCGGGTCGGAAAACAGGCTGTAGAGGAAGGGTTTGACCTCGTCGAGGGTCTCGGGGCCGCCGAGGTTGAATAGTAAAATACCCGTTTTCATGTTGAAGAAGTTGTCCGTAGGCCGTTGTCAGTAGGCCGTTGTCGGAGCGAAAATACGGCCCGTGATTCCAACTGGCAACTGACTACTGGCAACTGACTACTCCCTCTGGTAATTCTTCGCAAACTCGATGAAGGCTCGGGCATTTTCCACCGGGGTCGGCGGCAGAATGCCGTGCCCCAGATTCAGGATGTGTCCGCGAGGGCCGGCCTGTTCGAGTATCTCGCGGGTTCGGGCCAGCATGTGCTCTGTGTCGCCGAGGAGCAGGCATGGGTCCAGGTTGCCCTGAAGCGCGACATCGTCTCCGACTCGACGTCGGATCTCACCGATCGGAGTCCGCCAGTCGACGCTGAGAACATCGGCCCCGGACGTGGCCATCGCCTCTGCCAGGCTGGATGTTCCGTTCAGGTAGAGGATCCGGGGGACGCTGTCTCCGATCGCGTCGAAGATCCGGCGCGTGTAGGGCAACGCCAGTTCTTCGTAGTCCGGCCGGCTCAACTCTCCCGCCCAGGAATCAAAGAGCTGTACTACCTGGGCGCCGGCCTCGATCTGGAAGCGGAGGTACGCAGTGATCGTCTCGGCCAGTTTCTCCATTAGCCGGTGGAACAAGCCGGGCTCACGGAAGGCCATCCCCTTGATCTCCATATAGTTCTTCGAACCCCGACCCTCCACCATGTACGCCGCCAGTGTCCACGGGGCCCCGGCGAACCCGATAAGCGGCACCGCATCTTCCAGTTCCCTGCGGAGCGTCCCGAGAATGGTTCCCACGAACGCCAACTCGCTCGACGGGTCAGGTATCGCGAGTCGATCGACGTCCGCCTGCGATCGCACGGGATTGCCGATCTCCGGTCCCTTGTCGGTCAGTTCCACCTGGATGCCCATCGCTTCGACGGGTATCAGGATGTCGGAGAAGACGATCACCGCGTCGACTCCGAGGATCCGGTAAGGCTGGAGCGAAACCTCGACAGCCAGCTCCGTCGTCTTACACAGGGTGAGGAAAGGAACATCTTTCCGGATGTCCCGGTACTCCTTCAGGTATCGACCGGCCTGTCGCATCATCCAAACCGGAGTGCGCGGCACACTCTCGCGACGGCAAGCTCTCAGTATTAGATCGTTCATAGAATCCGATGGGAATTGGAGGACCGGAAAGCCGATGCGAACGTCTGCAACACCAAACAGTTCAACCCTTTGGACGCCCAAGTCAGACCAAACCCGTATGATACAATACCGAGTTTATGGAAACATCTGAAACCGGAATAAGGGGGTTCGGTCGTGACGGTTCAAGATGCCGCATCCCCGTTGGTTTCGATCGTTGTTCCCGCCTTTAACGAAGCCGAACGCATCGGTTCTTCCCTCGAAAGAATCTGCAATTTCGTCGATAGACGCGGCCTCGCAGCCGAGGTTATCGTCGTCGACGATGGGTCGGCGGATCACACGTCCGAAATCGCGGCGTCATTCACCCGCACCGGACTCCGCGTCGTTTCCAACGAGTCCAACCGTGGGAAAGGCTACAGCGTCCGCAGAGGTTTCCTGGAATCGAAAGGCACGTGGGTCCTCTTCACCGACGCGGATCTATCGGCTCCCATCGACGAACTCGAGCGGATGCTGCGGGTGGCGGAAGACGGGAGCGACGTCGTTATCGGGTCGCGCGCCGTCGACCGAACCAAAATCGTCGTTCATCAGCCGTGGCCCCGGGAGTTGGGAGGCATCCTCTACAACTGGATCGTGCAGATCATCCTCGGGCTCACAATCCGGGATACCCAGTGCGGATTCAAGCTATTCAACCGGGAAAGGTTCACCCCGATCTTCGAGAAGCAAACGATCCACCGGTTCGGCTTCGATCCCGAACTGCTGTTTCTGGCTCGAAAGCAAGGGCTCCATATGCGGGAAATACCCGTGGCGTGGAGTCACGACGAAGGATCGAAGGTCCGGTTCCTCAGCGACGGTCTTCAGATGTTTCTCGATCTGTTCCTGATTCGATGGAACTGGGTGAGGGGAAAGTATCAGTAAATAATAGCTGTAGGTGCGGTCTATGACCGCACAATGTCCCAGCTTGAGGCCTGTGCGGTCATAGACCGCACCTACACCTGTCTCTCACTTTCTTCAATAATCTTCAAATACCGTTCCAGCGTACGCTCGAAGCCGAAGTCGAAAGATTCGACGACGATGGCGTGGCCGATCGATACTTCCAGAATCCCGGGGATCTCGAGGAAGCGGGCCAGGTTCTCCAGGTTCAGATCGTGGCCGGCGTTGACGCCCAGGCCGATGTCACGGGCGTGGGCAGCCGCGCGCTCGAAACGGCTCCAGGTGCTATCGAACTCTTCACCGCCGTATGCCCTGGCGTATGGTTCCGTGTAGAGCTCGATCCGATCCGCTCCAATCGACTTTGCGATGTCTATCTGCACCGGCACGGGGTCCATGAAAAGGCTCACACGGATCCCGGAATCCTGTAACCGGCCAACCAGGGGCGCGACTCTTTCAGCATCCTGTTCCAGATTCCATCCGTGGTCGGAAGTCAGCTGGTCGGGGGCGTCCGGAACGAGCGTGCATTGATCGGGCCGCGTTTCCTCGACGATCTCGATAAACTCTGGACCGGGATTGCCTTCCACGTTGAACTCGACCCCGTCGTGCTCACCCGTCAACCGGGACAGGTCGCGAACATCGGAATAGCGCGTATGGCGCTGGTCGGGTCGTGGATGGACGGTGATGCCGTGAACACCCTTGGCAATTGCACGGCGCGCCATCGTGGGCACGTGCGGATAATCGGTGTCGCGAGAGTTCCGCAGTAGGGCGAACTTGTTGAGGTTGACGCTGAGCTTCGTCATCGGACCCTCAGCTTCATGAAACGGCGTTTTCCGACTTTGAACAGGTAGTCTCCCCGCGAGGAGAAGTGGAACTCCGAGCGTACGTCCGTCACCTTTTCGCCGTTCATGCTGACCGAGCCGGTCCGTATTAACCTAGTAGCCTCCGAAACGGACGGCGCCATCCCGAGGGAGGCGAGCAGTTTCGGCATCCGCGTAATCTCCTCGGAGACCGGAACCTCACGAACCTCGACATCTTCGGGCGTCTCTCGCTGTCGGAAGACGCGCCGGAATTCATCGCCCGCGGACTTCGCGGCCGCCGCACCGTGAAAGTCGGTGATGATCTTCTCTGCCAGTGAGGTCTTCAGGTCCATCGGATGTCGGGTCCCCCCGGCGACCTCGCTCTTCCATGTCTCGATTTCCGTCATCGGGGCATCGGTAACCAGCTCGAAATACCGGTACATCAGGTCGTCGGAAATCGACATGACCTTCCCAAATATCTCGTTCGGCGCCTCGTTGATGCCGATGTAGTTGTCGAGCGACTTGCTCATCTTCTGGACACCGTCGGTGCCTTCGAGCAGCGGCATCGTCAGCACGATCTGCGACGGCTGACCGTACTCGCGCTGGATATCGCGACCGACGAGCAGGTTGAACTTCTGATCGGTCCCGCCCAGCTCCACGTCGGCTTCCAGGGCGACGGAGTCGTAGCCCTGGACGAGGGGGTACAGCAACTCATGCATCGATATCGGCTGCTGCTGCTTCAGCCGTTTTTCGAAATCGTCACGTTCCAGGATTCGCCGAACCGTGTAGTGGGCACAAAGACGGACAAAGCCATCGGAGCCGAGTCCCGACATCCACCGACTGTTGAAATCGATCACGGTCGCGTCCGGATCGAGGATCTTGAAGATCTGATTCTTGTAGGTCTCGGCGTTCGCGTCGATCGCCTCTCGCGTCAGCTGCTTTCGGACGACGGACCGGCCCGTCGGGTCGCCGATCATTCCCGTGAAGTCACCGATGAGAAAGATCACGGTATGGCCAAGATCCTGGAAGTGCTTCATCTTGCGGATGACGACGGTGTGGCCGATGTGAAGATCAGGTGCAGTCGGATCGAAGCCGGTTTTGACTCGCATCGGCGTGCCGTTCTCCCGGGCCTTCCGGAGACGGGCCTCGAGTTCTTCCGGGCGGATGATCTCCACCGCGCCCTTCCGTAGGTACTCGATCTGTTCAGCGATGGGAATGGTCCTGAAGTCGTCAGCCATGGATCCGTACTCGCCGGTCTTCGATCTCGCAGCGGCCCGACAGAACGAGGTCGATTGCCTCGGAATAAAGACGGTGTTCGGCGGCAAGAATTCGGTTCGAGAGATCTTCCACGCTATCTCGATCGAGCACAGGAACCGAGGCCTGGCAGACAATCGGGCCACCGTCAAGGCACTCGTCTACGAAATGGACCGTACAGCCGCTGAATTTTACCCCATGTTCCAGCGCCTGACGCTGGGCCCCCAGTCCCGGAAAAGCCGGCAGGAGCGAGGGGTGGATGTTGAGAACACCGTAAGGGAACGCGCCTATCAGGACCGTGCTCAGGATGCGCATGAAACCCGCCAGACACACCAGCCCCACATCGGCTTTCCGGAGCAGTTCGACAACCCGGGCGTCAAACTCCTCGCGAGGAACACCTTTCGAGGGGATGTAAGCGGTGGGGAGACCTCTCCCGCAGGCGCTCTCGAGGCCGGGAGCCGACTCCTTGTTGCTCAGAACCAGGACAATCTCGGCGTCGAGCTCGTGTGAGGCGATGCGTTCCGCGATTGCGTTGAAATTGGATCCCTGTCCCGATAGAAGAATGCCGATCCTGCGGTTCGACGGCGCGACCCTCATGAACGGTAAGAGACCCCATCACCGGCGACGACACGACCGATCGGGTGCTGGGCGGACTCTACCAGCCGGCCGAACTCCTCGACCGCGTCCTCACGGACGAGGGCAATCATCCCGATACCCATGTTGGTGGCGCGAAGCATCTCGTCGCGTTCAACGTTTCCGATCATCTGCATCAGCTCGAAGACAGGCAACACCGGCCACGACCCGAGCTGGATTTCAGCCTGGCATCCGGACGGAAGGATTCGCGCCAGATTGTCGGTGATTCCTCCTCCGGTGATGTGTGCAATACCTTGGACGAGGCCTGCGTCGAGGGCGGCGCGAAGGATGGGTTCGTAGTTAACATGGGGCTTGAGCAACTCGTCACCGAGAGGAATACCCAGCTTCGGAACCACGGTTTCCACCGAGAAATGAGACACCTCGAAGAAGAGCTTGCGGGCCAGGGAGTAGCCGTTCGTGTGCAAGCCGACCGACGGTAAGCCGACCACGACGTCTCCCGGACGAATCCCGCTTCCATCGATGATCTTCCCACGCTCGACCACGCCGACGATGAAGCCCGCTACGTCATATTCTCCGTCAGCGTAAAAACCGGGCATCTCTGCGGTCTCGCCGCCGATCAACGCGCATCCGGCCGCCCCGCACGCTTCGGAAATGCCTTCGACTATGGACACGATCACATCCGGGTCCAGGCGTCCTGTCGCGATGTAGTCCATGAAGAACAGAGGCCGCGCACCCTGCACTGCAATGTCGTTGACGCAATGGTTGACCAGGTCGCCCCCAACGGTGTTGTGACGGCCCGCAAGGAACGCAACCTTCAACTTCGTTCCACAGCCATCGGTACTGGAAACGAGCACCGGTTCCTTCATACCAGCAAAATCGGCCGAGAACATGGCGCCGAAACCGCCGATCTGGCTGAGAACCCCGGGAGTGAAGGTCTTTCCGGCCAGATCGCGGATCCTGTCCGTGGCCGCTGTTGCGGCGTCGATGTCGACGCCGGAGTCTTTGTAGGTAATGGATCGGTTCGTCATGAAGAGCGGTGAAAACGCAGGGTCAGGCGAAGCTTCAAGCGTCGCCAGCCGAGTCCGGGGGCGTCAACACGGGCCAGGGTTCTTCCTCCTGGGCCTTCTGCCACAAATCCAGTTGGCGGTCGTCGGCCTTTGCGTCGAAGACGGCATCGGTCAGCTCGAGGGGATAGTTCCCGCTGTAACACGCCGTGCAGTACTCCCCCTGGTTGCCCTCGACCGAACGCAGAAGTCCCGGCATCGAGAGGTAAGCCAGCGAGTCAGCCTCGACGTACTTCCGAATCTCCTCGACCGTATGACTCGCGGCGATCAACTCACTCCTGCTGGGTGTGTCGATGCCGTAAAAACAGGGGGAAATCGTCGGTGGGCAGGTGATTCGGATGTGTACCTCGCGGGCTCCAGCCGCGCGCACCATCTTTACGATTTTGCGGCTCGTCGTGCCGCGAACGATCGAATCGTCGATCAGGACCACGCGTCGCCCGGCCAGCAGTTCGCGCACCGGATTCAGTTTGACCTTCACGCCGAAATGGCGGATCGATTGCTTGGGCTCGATGAAAGTCCGGCCGACATAGTGGTTTCGGATGAGGCCGAAGGAAAACGGAATGCCCGAATGCTGCGAATAGCCGATCGCCGCTGTCACGCCGGAGTCGGGGACCGGGACAACCAGGTCGGCATCGACGGGAGATTCCTCGGCGAGGATGCGCCCCATCTGGTCGCGACTAGCCTGGACGGTTCGGTTGAAAACAATGCTGTCAGGACGCGAAAAGTAAACGTGCTCGAAGATGCACTTGGCTTCGCGCACTGAGGGCAAAGCCTGGATCGATTCGACCTCGCCGCCTCGAATCATCACGATCTCACCCGGGTAGAGCTCCCGGATATAGGTCGCGTTGATCAGGTCGAAGGCACAGGATTCCGAGGCCAGAACGTAGGAGCCGTTCACTTTACCGAGGCACAAGGGCCGGAAGCCGTAGGAGTCCCGCGCACCGATCAGCGTTCGTTCGTTCAGGAGGAGCAGAGAAAACGCGCCCTGCGTCCGACCCAGCGCGGCCGCCAGCGCACCGGGTAGATCGTCGGCTTCGGCCCGGGCGAGCAAGTGGAGGATGACCTCGCTGTCGCTGGTGGACTGGAAGACGGCGCCCTGCGACTCGAGCTCTTCCCGGAGAGACATCGCGTTGATCAGGTTTCCGTTGTGGCAGAGGGAAAACTCTCCGTACGAACCCTTGACGACGATCGGTTGGGCGTTGTCGGCAGAGCTGTCACCGGCCGTGGAATAGCGGGTATGGCCGATCGCATTGATCCCGGCCAGCTGTTGCAATTTGCTTTCGGTGTAGACGTCCGCGACGTGTCCCATCGCCTTGTAGGTCTGCACCTGCTCCCCGTCGGAGGCCGAGATTCCGGTGCTCTCCTGCCCGCGGTGCTGGAGGGCGTACAGGCCGAGATAGGTCATCCGCGCTGCCTCGGAGTGGTTTGCGATACCAAAGATTCCACACATGGTTTTTGAGCTATCTCTCCGGATGCCGCAGGTGGTCTGGAAAGTGACAAGTGACGAGGTGTAGGTGCGGTCTATGACCGCACATTCTTCGAAACGAAACAACGTGCGCTCATAGAGCGCACCTACAGACCATCACTCGTCACATCCCTAGTCTAACCGAACGGTCATCTCTTTTCGAGAAGGTGCGGCAGGGCGTCGCGCCAAACCTCTTCGAGTCCTTCGACGCTCTCGTCGATTGCCCTGGCACCCTCGTAATCCAGAATCAGCCGGTCGCCGCCCACCTGACCCAACTCATATGCGGACAGCCCGTGTTCTGCAGCCCGTTTGCCCAGCCCCTCGGCGTCCGTCGTCGTCAGAAGGACGCGGGAGGGGAATTCTCCGAACAGGTCCCGACAGACCTCCAGGCACGACGGCACAACGATCTGGGCGCCGATACCGGCGCGGTGAATGTTCGAGAAACAGCATTCGGCCAGCGCGACGGAAAAGCCTCCTTCGCTCAGGTCGTGGGCCGATCGGACCAGGCTGTCCCGGATCAGGGTGGACACCAGGTTCTGGAGCGCCCGCTCTTCCTCCAGCTCGATCCGCTCGCTTCTGGAGCCGGGTTCGACGAGAACAATTCGATCGCCGGCCTCCTTGAAGCCCGACGTCGTGACGAGGCCGATATCTTCGATCAGGCCCACGATCCCGATCACCGGTGTCGGGAAGATGTCCTCCTCGAACGTCTCGTTGTAGAAACTGACGTTGCCTCCGGTGATGGGAGTGCCGAAGATTCCGCAGGCTTCCGACATCCCGTCGACCACCTCACTGAACTGCCACATGACTTCGGAATGCTCGGGGTTGCCAAAATTCAGGCAGTTGGTCGCAGCCAGCGGTCGGGCGCCTGAGCAGACGATGTTGCGGCAGGCTTCGGCGACGGCGCGTCTAGCGCCCTCTCGGGGGTCCCGGGCTACCTGAAATCCCGGGCCGTCCAGAACCATCGCCAGGGCTTTCGTCGTGCCCTTGATTCGAATGACGGCAGCGTCGGACCCGGGCCCCACCACGGTGTTCGACCCTACCATGTGGTCGTACTGCTCCCAGATCCAGCGACGGCTGGCAAGGTTGGGAGAGCCTAGCGCGAGCTTCAGCAGCGCGGCATAGTCCTGTGCTCCGGGGTCGCGGTCGGCGTTGAGGAAGGACTGGACCGTGGCGGTCGGGCAGCCGTCGAGGAAACTGTAGAGCGACAGCTTGGCATCGACCCGCGCTGCCTTCGGCGGCAGAATCGGCCGGCGGTAGAGCGGACCGTCGTCGACGAGCGCCAGGTTTGGAACTTCCGCGACGGTCTCACCTCCACTGCGGACCCGGAGCAGACCGTCGTCGGTGACTTGGCCGACCCTTACGGCATCGAGTCCCCACTTGTGGAAGACTTCAAACACCTCGCCCTCACGGTCCCTTTCGGCAACCAGGAGCATGCGCTCCTGCGACTCGCTGAGCATCACCTCGTAGGGGTTCATCCCCGACTCCCGCTGGGGCACCCGGTCCAGTTCCATCTCGACGCCGGTGCCGGCCCTGGCACCCATTTCGGAGCTGGAACAGGTCAGGCCGGCCGCACCCATGTCCTGTATGCCGACGATGAGTCCCTTTTCCATCGCCTCGAGGCAGGCCTCCAGGAGGAGTTTCTCCATGAAGGGATCACCAATCTGCACATTCGGTCGTTTCGCGCCCGCATCCTCACCGAAACCGGCGGAAGCCATCGTGGCGCCGTGGATTCCGTCACGACCGGTCTTGGCACCGACGTAGATGACGGGGTTGCCGACGCCTCTGGCCTGGCCGAGAAAGATCTTGTCCTTCTGGAAGATCCCCAGGGCAAACGCGTTCACGAGGGGATTCTGCGCGTAGCAGTCGGAAAAATAGACTTCACCGCCGATGGTCGGCACACCGAAACAGTTCCCGTAGAAAGCGATGCCGCCGACCACGCCCTCGAGAATGCGGCGGTTCTCGGCCTGCTCGAGCGATCCGAAGCGAAGGCTGTTCATCGCGGCAATCGGCCGGGCTCCCATTGTAAAAATGTCCCGCAGGATCCCCCCCACTCCGGTAGCAGCTCCCTGGAACGGCTCTATGTAGGAAGGATGGTTGTGGGATTCGATCTTGAAGGCGACGGCCAACCCGTCCCCGACATCGATGATGCCCGCGTTCTCGCCCGGCCCCTGCAGCACGGCTGCGCCTTCGGTCGGGAGCCGGTTCAAGTGGACTCGCGAGCTCTTGTAGCTGCAGTGCTCGCTCCACATGACGCTGAAGACACCGAGTTCGGTCACGTTCGGTTCGCGACCGAGGACGCGGACGATCTTCTGGTATTCGTCTTCGGTGAGACCGTGTTCTTCGAGCAGTTCGTCTGTGATCACGTTCAAATAGATTTCTGCGTACGTTTCGCTACGCGACGGACAAGGCGTTTACCATGGACTCGAAGATCAGTTTTCCGTCGACGCTGCCGAGGATCTGTTCGCTCGACCGGTCCGGGTGCGGCATCATCCCCAAGACGTTGCGCTTCTCGTTGACGATGCCCGCGATGTTATTCAGCGAACCGTTCGGGTTCGCCTCCCCCGTGGGCTCCCCTTGTGCGTCCACGTAGCGGAACACCACTTGCCCGTCGTCCTCCAGCCGCCTGAGCGTCTTCTCATCCGCGTAGAAGTTCCCTTCCCCGTGACCGATGGGGATGTGTACGATCTGCCCGGGAACGAGCGCATTCGTGAACGGCGTCGACACCGTCTCAGTCTTAAGATGAAGGAAGCGGCACACGTATTTCATCCCGACGTTGGGCAGGAGGGCGCCGGGCAGCAGGCCGGCCTCCATGAGGATCTGAAACCCGTTACAGATGCCGATGATGAGTCCTCCGCTGTCGGCAAATTCACGAACCGACCGCATCACGGGAGAAAAGCGTGCTATCGCACCGGTGCGGAGATAATCCCCGTACGCGAATCCGCCCGGCAGGATGATCGCATCGAACCCGCCGACGGCGGTCTCCCGGTGCCAGATAAACTCGACGGGCTCTTCGATGACCGATTCGATCGCGTAGTAGCAATCGCGATCACAGTTGGAGCCTGGAAAAACAATGACGCCGAATTTCATGTCAGTCCCACACGATCCGGTAGTGCTCGATGACGGGGTTGGTCAGGACTTCGCTTGCGAGCCGATCGACGAGCGAGCTTCGATCTGCCTCGGCCATCTCGTCGTCGAGCTCGACTTCAAAATACTTGCCCTGCCGTACACCATCCACCCCGGAAAACCCCAGCGATTCCAGGTTCCGGTGCAACGTGATGCCCTGTGGGTCCAGGACGGTCGCCTTCAGAGTCACAATCACGGTCGCTTTCATCCAGTTTCGGCTCCCTGTGGAAGGAAGAATTCCTTGGCGTCGGGATCGTAGTCGAACAACTCGGAGTAACGGGCCCAGTCAACCGCCGTGTCGAGCTGACGTTCCGATTCCTGCGGGGAGAAGGAACTGCCGAGCTGATCCAGGATGCGCTCGCGCTCGACACGATGATCGGCCTCCCGGTCGAGCTCCCGCATGATATGAGGAATCAAACCGACGTTCGCAACCATCTGGCGCCTGAAGATCTCCTTCTTTGCGTTCTCGTCCCCGTCTATGATCTGCCGTCCGAGGTCGAGGATCTGGATGTCGCCTTCCTCGACGCTGGCGAAACCCAGCATCTCGGCGGCCTCGGTAATCGGCATGAGATCGTCCAGTTCGAATTGCAGGGCTTGCGTCAGCTTGTAGATATCGATCCGCCCGCCATGCTCGTCGAGGTTCTCCAGCAACCCCCCGATCATGTCGATCTTCGCGTGCGGAAGCTCCCCTACGTCGGACATGCTTGAGCGCACAAGGTTTCGCGTTCGGACGATTGTGCGGTCATAGACCGCACCTACACCTGCCTACTCCCCGAACACCCGCTCGAATATCCGGTCGACGTTTTCCAGCAACTTCGAGGAATCGAAGACGCGATCGATGTCGCTCGCGCTGAGATGTTGAGCGATATCGTCGTCGGACAGAACACACTCTTTGAATTCGGCCTGCTCGTCCCAGACGCGCATCGAGTTTCGCTGGACCCAGCGGTAGGCATCCTCGCGGGTGGCACCTTTCTCGACCAGCTCGAGCAGCAACTGGCCCGAATAGATCAAGCCGTGGGTGAGATCGAGATTCTCCTGCATTCGGTCGGTGTTCACGACGAGTCGCTCGAGGAGACTCGACGACCGGTCCAGCAGGTAATCCAGGATGATCGTCGAGTCGGGAAAGATCACGCGTTCGACTGATGAATGCGAGATGTCCCGTTCGTGCCACAGAGCGACGTTTTCCATGGCCGACACCGCATTGCCCCGCAGAAGACGGGCCAGGCCTGAAATCTGCTCGGACGTGATCGGGTTCCGTTTATGAGGCATCGCGGAGGAACCCTTCTGACTGGACGAGAAATACTCCTCGGCCTCACGGACCTCCGTGCGCTGAAGGTGACGGATCTCGACGGCGATCTTCTCGAGCGTGGCTCCGATCAGCGCGATGGTCGAGATGTAGTGGGCATGGCGATCGCGCTGGATCACCTGGGATGAGGCTGGAGCCGGTCGAAGGCCAAGCTTCTCCATCACCTTTTGTTCGACATCCGGCGAGAGATGGGCGAAGGTTCCGACTGCTCCCGACAGCTTTCCGAACCGCATCCCCTCGGCCGCCTGCTCGAATCTCCGACGGTGACGCCGGACCTCGTCATACCAGATCGCGAGCTTGTGCCCGAAGGTCACCGGCTCGGCGTGGATGCCGTGTGTGCGACCGACCATCACTGTGGCCTTGAACTCGTGGGCGCGGGACCGGAGGACCTCGCTGAGGCGGTCGGTTCCCTCCATCAGGATCGACGAAGCTTCGCGAACCTGGAGCGCCATCGCCGTGTCGAGTACATCGGATGAAGTCAGACCGTAGTGAAAATAGCGCGACGCCGGTCCGACCTGCTCGGCGACGGCGGTCGTGAAGGCGATCACGTCGTGGCGCACTTCGGCTTCGATCTCGTTGATCCGGTCGACGGAAAACGCCGCCTTGTCCCGGATTTGCTGTGCGGCTTCGCTGGGGACGACGCCTTCGGCTTCAAGAACGCTGGTGGCCGCGAGCTCGACTTCGAGCCACCGCCCGTACCTGTTTTCGTCTTCCCAGATACGACCCATTGCGGGTCGGGTGTAGCGCGGGATCAAGTCGGCTCACTCCTGGTCTGAGGATGTTCGGTGTTCAGCCCAGCTCGATCGGAGCGCTGGGCGAATCCTGAGCCGCGAGGCTGAGGGAAGTTTGTCGCAAACCCCTGGATGCCAGGGCTTGGCGGGCCTCCTGCTTCGCCAGCTCGGGATGATTGTTCTTCGAGCTCAGGTGCGCCAGGACAATATGGGCGGCGCTGCCGTCGTAGGGCCCCCGAAGGAATCGTCCGACCGCGGAGTTCGACAGATGGCCCTTCCTCCCCATCAGGCGTTCCTTGAGCCTCCAGGGATAAGGGCCGACCCGAAGCATGTCCAAGTCGTGGTTCGATTCGAGAATCAGGACATCCGATCCGTTCAACGCGTCGGCAACACCGCCCGGGATCCACCCGAGGTCGGTCAGCTGCGTCACCTTGACGCCATTGTAGCGAATCGAGAACGCGACCGGTTGTTCGGCATCGTGCGGAACCGAAAACGGGATGACTTCCACGTCGCCGACCTGAAAGCTGCTGCCGGGAGCGATCGGCAGGACCGTCGAGCCGTTCTTCTCGTACCGACCGGTGCGGCCGCCCTCCATCGTGCCCTCGGACATATACGCCACTACCGAGGACTCCTTCAACATGGCCGGAAGCCCGCCGATGTGATCCGCATGTTCGTGCGTGACGAGGACCGCATCGATAGCTTCGGGGTCTTCTCCGAGGGCGGACAGGCGCTTTCCGATTGCCCGGCGACTCAACCCACAGTCTATCAGCACACGCGTCTTATCAGTGCGCACGTAGGTGGCGTTGCCGCGACTTCCGCTGCCGAGAACCGATACCTTGATAGACATCCCTAAAAAGAGAACAGACAGCTCCGGGGCGGGAGCGGGCTGAACTGCAAGAATCGTAAAGAGAAGTTTGGCGGGGCGGTCCGGTCTGGACTGCTCACTCCAACCCTGAGGTCCCTGGACGGAAGAAAGTGTGGAGCATTGCTCCGTTCCCTTCCTGAGCAGCGACAGTCGAAACCCCGCCCCACCCACAGTATTCAGATGGCTGGGGACAGGTCCGGGGCATCTACCATAAATTTCTTGAATCCAGTACAATCATGGTACCGCGATGCGTCTGAAACCCATTCTTTTCTTCGGCCTGATCGGTCTCCTGGCCGCATTCGCCATCTACAATGGCGGGGGCCCAAACCTGGCGATCGGCTCTGTGGCGCCCGACTTCGAATTGAAAGATCCGGACGGCAAACTCGTGCGTCTGAGCGACTTCCGCGGCAAGTTCGTTTTCCTGAACTTCTGGGCCACGTGGTGCGAGCCGTGTGTCGACGAAATGCCCGCGATGATGACGCTGAACGAGACCCTCAAGGACCGCGATTTCCAGATGCTGGCCGTCAGTGTCGACACAAGTTGGAAAGCGATCGAGGAGTTCTACGCCCAGTACGAGTTGGACCTGCCGACGCTGCTCGACCCTGCTCAGGCGGTCAGCCGGGGCCGTTACAAGGCAACCGGTTTCCCGGAGACCTTCCTGATCGATCAAAACGGCCATATCCGGCGCCGTGTCATCGGCCCGGAACTGTGGGCGCATCCACAAGTCGTCGCTCAGATCGAGGAGATGATGGATCAGCCGATCATCGACCGAGAAGGCTCCACCGAGTAGTGGCCTGTAACAGAGAGAGTGATAGAGGCGTTGCGAGCGCAACGGTACCGTATTCTAGGAGCGCCGCCCGAGTTAATGCTGCTTCATTGCGAGAAGGCGCGACAACGAAGACGGTACCGTTCCGCCGCAACCCGAAGGGACGCTGGGTCTTGCCAGCCACGCAGCGGAGTTAGGAAACCGGCGTTTTTCGTTCTGCAACGACTCGTGAGAGGACCGGCAAGGCCCATCGGCGACGCTGTCACTATCTCTGTTACAGGCCACCAGGCAACCCTGCCGCCGCCTCGCCGCACATGACGTTCACCGGCTCAGAATCCGTGCCAACACTCGACTGCTTCTTCGGCCTTACACGCGCCGAACTGGCCGACAGCCTGGATCGGGACTTTCGCGCCACCCAGATCTTCGAAGCGGTCTACGCCCAATGGGCGGACGACTTCGATCGAATCACGAATCTGCCCAAACCGCTCCGGACGGAGCTCCGCAACCGCTTCGACATCGGGATGCCCGCGATCCACCGCTCGTTTTCCTCCGACGACGGCACCGAGCGATACCTGCTCCGGTTCGCGGACGGTGAGATGGCCGAAACCGTGTTTATTCCGGACGGAAGCCGAAATACGATCTGCGTGTCGTCGCAAGTGGGTTGCGCCCTGGCCTGCAGCTTCTGTCTGACAGGGCAGCTAGGATTCACCAGACACTTGACGGCCGGCGAGATCGTCGGGCAGGTGATCCTGGTGCAGCGCCTGAACGTGCCCTCCGAGAAGCGGGACCACTTCAACGTGGTCCTGATGGGCATGGGCGAACCCCTGCACAACTATGACAACGTCATGAGGGCCCTGGAGATCCTGCATGATCCGGCAGGCCTGGGTATGTCGATGTCGCGGATTACCCTGTCGACGGCAGGGCTCATACCGGAGCTCGAGCGTCTGTCCTCGGAACCGTTGATTCCGAACCTGGCCGTTTCCGTGACCGGCACCACGAACGAGAACCGCGACCGCCTGATGCCGATCAACCGGACCTACCCGATCGAGGCTCTCGTGTCCACTCTCGGCCGGTTCCCGCTCAAGCCGCGGCAACGGATCACCTTCGAGTACGTCCTGCTCAGGGGCATTACCGATTCGGTCCAGGACGCCAGACGCCTCGCTCGTGCGGTCGAAGGAGTCCGGGCAAAGGTGAACCTCATCCCGCTCAACGAATCGCCGGACCTGGATCTGGAAAGATCTCCCGATCCCGACATACGCCGTTTCCAGCAAATCCTCGAGGAGGCCGGCGTTCCGACCTTTATCCGCAAGAGTCGCGGCAGCGACATCTCGGCCGCGTGCGGTCAGCTCAAGAAGAAATGGGCGGATGGGCGTCCGGAAATCGATTTGACGGCGTTGGGGGTGTAGGTGCGGTCTATGACCGCACAACTTGTGCTTCCGCGGGCATTTGTATTGGCGTTCACCGTCGTTTACGCTGAAGAACACCCGTTTATCAACTTCTTCGCTTAGTCAAGACCCGCGGTCACCGAACGGACAACGGCCTACGGCCTACGAACAACTAATAAACGTCCCGGAGCCAGCGGACGATCTCGTCGATCGCTCTGGGATCGGCTAGCCAGGCGGCGGTGCCGCCGTCTACGGGAAGGGTGACGATTCGGGAAGGTCCGCTGATGTAATTGCGAATCCGGTTCCCGACCGCCTGGTCGTTGACCATGAGGAGGGCGGAACGCGGAGTGAAGTCCTGCGCGCTGCCCGACATCGAGAGAGCCTCTCCCATGTCGGGGTCGAGCGCCGCAACGGTGTAGACCTCGCTGAAGCGACCGCTGGCGATCAGGGCAAGGTTGGCCCCCACGTCAGCCCCGATCACCACGATCCGGTTCGACGCCAGACGCGGTTGAGACTTCAGCCAGTCCAGCGCCGGCCCGACATCCAGCGGAAACTGGCGAGAGTCCATCCGCCAATCAGGTTCCGGTTCGATCGGTTCGCGGTTTCGTGTCTTGCTGAGACCGTGACCGCGTAGATCGATCGACATCACGGCCCATCCGTCCGTCAACAGACGGGTCTCCAGGTCGCCCCAGACCGCCCGGTTCTCTCCGTACCCGTGCAGAAGCAACACGGCCGGTATCGGAGCCGGAATCCCGGTTGGAAGCTCGAACGAGCCGCGAATCTGCACCAGGTCAAACGTGTCGAACCGGGGACCGTTGTCGTTGCCTTCAAGATCGGAGTCACTGGGAACGATCGCGACGTCGAGTTCGAAGTTCAGGACGTTGTCCGGACGGCTCAAGAACGAGCTGACGATCCGCCTCCGGGACTCCTTACCCTGGAACTCGGCATGGACTTCGTAGTCGACGTCGGGCGGGAGACCGTTGAGCGCGTACAACCCGTCGTCGTCGGTCGTCAGCGTACGAATGATATCGGTTTCGGTGTTCCGGACGAATACACGCGCTCCCAGGACGGGTTGTCCGCGCAGGTCTCGAACCACGCCGTGAACGTTCTTGGGGCGCGGCTCAGGTCGCTGGGCGGAGGCCGGGATGGCGCCCCCCGGCAGCAGAATTCCAGATAGCAGCAGGCCGGAAACAGCAGCGGCCCTAACCCTCGGGCTTGAGAAGAACAGTAAGATCGACACGCTCATCGGCAAAAACCTCTATCTCCCGTTTGTCCTCTGCGAAGTTCTCGGCCCGGAACGTGATTGCCCACTTGGCAGGCCCTGGAGGCAGCCGAAAGGCAAACTCCCCGATCGCGTCGCTCCGAACTTCCCTTCGGGTCTTTTTTCGGTCCTTCTCGTCCACGTCGACGCGTTCGATTTCGATTTCGACCCCCGGGAAAGAACGCCCGACGAACGTGAACACGGTTCCCTTGACGAGTGCGTAGTCCTCGGTTTCCTGGGCGGCCGCTTCGACCTGCAGGCTCGCCACAAGCAGCAGGATGCCGACAGATGAGAGGGCACCCCCGATGAATCCCGACCTCACCACCGTGGGCCCCTCAATTCGATCCTCTCTTGAGCAGTCTTTGGATGACCTCTTCGGTGCCTTCATAGCGACCGATACCCGTGTGGCTCAGCTGGATCACCCCTTCCTGGTCGACGACATAGTGCGTCGGCCAGGCGGCACAGAGATAGTCCGTCCAGGTCAGGTAGTCGTGGTCGATCGTTACCGGATACTCCAGTCCGCGGGCAGCCACGGTCTCACGCACCTTCGCAACGTCCTCCTCGAACTCGGCACGGGGGGTATGCACCCCGATGATGACCAGACCCTCGTCTGCATACTTGGCATGCATCTCCTTCAGATGGGGCATCGTCTTCGCGCATTCGGGGCAGGCGAAAGCCCAGAAATCGATCAGGACAACCTTCCCCCGCAGACCCTCCAGGGTAAGTGGCTCTGAATTGATCCATTCGCTGGTCTTGAGTTCCGGCGCCTTCTGCCCGACAAAAGCATCGTCAGCATGTTGCGCCGTCAGCACCGCGGCCGGCAGCAGGATCAGGCCCGCTAACAGGACACAGGAAAGTCTTCGAAGCATGATTTCTCCGTTTCGCTGGGATAGAAGCCTATTTTGTCACAGATTTAGCCTTTCGTTAAGCGAACGGGACGACTGTAGGGGGGACAGGGCCTCGCTGCCCCCGGTTGTCTTGCTAAGCCGAGACTTTCGCAAAAGACCCTGGCGTGGGGGGACCGGACCAGCTGTCTTTCTCCGTAGCCGTCCGCAATGCGGGTGTGTCGTCGAACGCTTTTACTGTCCGTGAGAGGGGGACGGTGGGCCCGACGCTAATGAACGCCGGGGACAGGGCTTGCCCTGTCCCCGGGTGTTTACTAAGCAGAAGTGTCTGGGAGCGCGATTTACTTCCTCCCCACCAGCGTCGCCACCGCTCGACCTTCGACGACACTCTCCTCGTAGTGGATCAACTCCAGGTCGCAGAAGGCCCGACGGAGTTCTCCCGGGTCCAGCAAATATTCGCGGCGTGGTCGAACATGCCCTAGAACTTCGGCGTTGTCGGTCGTAAAAGTCCGGAAAAACAGGAGCCCGCCTGGCCGAAGCGCGGACAGGTATTGGGGAAAAAGCGACCGGTCGAGGAATAGGGTATTGATAATCGCGTCGCAGCTCCCAGGAAGCAGCGACATGTTCTCCACATCGGCTTCGACGGCTTCCAGATCCAGACCTTCTGCCCGCGCTGTCTCCCCGAGATCACAGATGAATTCGGGGTTGCGCTCCATCGCCAGAACCGCACAAGCGCGCCGCGCAAACAGGAGCGCATGGCGCCCTCCGCCGGAGGCGACGTCCAAGACTCGCGCTCCGGGCTCTACCAGCTTCGAGAATCGAACGATGAAGTCTTCAGGCTCATTCATCAGTCACCTGGCACTCAGCGTGCACGTGGCGCATAGCGAGGCTAAGCAGCCCGTGGCAGCAGGCTGCTAGACCCACGATGGCAGAGAACCCCATCCACGCTCAAGCACTCCGTCGTAAGAAAGCATTCCTCCGGATGATCCTCGTACCGGGCCTCGGAACGCAAACCCTCAAGAAACTGACGTCGCACTTCGAACGGCCGGAGTCTGTGGTAGAAGCCGGTCGAGACCAACTGCGTCGGTTGTCCGGTTTCCGACGACGTCATCGACGATCTCCTGTCCGGCCAGTCCGCCGAGAGAGCCGAGGCCGAATGGCAGAGGACTGTCGAAGCGGAGATTGAGGTCGTCGACATCCTGGACGACGCCTATCCACCGCTGCTTCGGGAGATATATGACCCACCGCTCGTGTTGTACGTTCGCGGCTGCGTGTCGGAGATCATCCGGCCGCAGGTGGCCATCGTCGGGACGCGACGGCCGTCCCCCTATGGTGTCAACTGCGCTGAGCGACTGGCCGAAGACCTTGCGAATCGCGGCCTGGTCGTCACGTCGGGAATGGCCCGGGGCATCGACGCGGCGGCCCATCGCGGATCACTCGCGGGAGGACAGACCGTGGCCGTTTTCGGGACCGGACTGGACCAGGCATACCCGCGAGAAAATCGCCGACTCGCTGATTTGGCGGCGCAAAATGGCGCTCTGGTGTCGGAATTTCCCCTGGGAACTCCACCACTGCCCCAGAACTTTCCCCTCCGAAACCGGATCCTGGCCGGGATGACCCTGGGGACAGTCGTCGTCGAGGCGGCGGAACGGTCGGGCTCGCTCATTACGGCGCGTCTCGCCCTCGATGCCAATCGCGAAGTGTTCGCGGTTCCGGGGCCGATCAACTCCGCGACAAGTGTCGGGCCTCACCTGCTCATTCGTCAGGGGGCGCGCCTGGTGTCGGACTGGCGGGATGTGATCGAGGAACTCCCTGCCGCTGTTTCGGCAGAAATACCGACATTCGAGGAACCGAATCCCGGAGCGGCCCGCGAAGGCGGCACGCTCGACGAGCGGCAACGTCGGGTCCGAGACGCCCTGTCCGCGTCCTGTCCGATTCCGATCGACGCTCTGCTTTCGAAACTGTCCCTGGAAGCGTCCGACGTCTATGCGGCTCTGGTCGAACTGGAGCTGTTGGACCTTATTCGGCAACTTCCGGGACAACGATACATCCGAAAGTTATGAAAGGGCTTAGGTGGCGATCGAACGAGGAAGTTCAAAAGACGGGGTTGATTTTTACCGTGACAATACTTAATAACTTACAAGTCGTGACCGGAATCTGACCGAAAGACCGCGTGACAACGATGGCAACTAAGACCACCAAGAAAACAAAGACGACGAAAAAGAAGGCCACGCCGAAGAAGGCGCTCGTGATCGTAGAGTCGCCGGCGAAGGCCAATACGATCCGCAAGTATCTCGGGTCGGGCTACGTCGTCAAGGCCTCGGTCGGACACGTAAAGGATCTGCCCAAGAGCAAGCTCGGCATCGACATCGAACATAAGTTCGAGCCGGCCTACGAACTGATACCCGGGAAGGAAAAGGTCGTCAAGGAGCTTCGCAACGCCGCTCGCTCCGCCAACAAGATCTTCCTGGCTACGGACAACGACCGCGAAGGTGAGGCTATCTGCCAGCACCTGAAAGAAATCCTGGACGGCAAGGACCGGGAGATCCTCAGGGTCCTGTTCAACGAGATCACGCCCCGAGCCATCCGTGGCGCGATCGACAAACCGTCGGAAATCAACTCGAACGTCGTCTATGCCCAGCAGGCGCGCCGGATACTCGACCGGCTTGTGGGTTACCAGGTCAGCCCGCTGCTGTGGGACAAGGTCCGGCGCGGGATCTCGGCGGGACGGGTCCAGACCGTGGCACTGCGCCTGATCGTCGAACGCGAGCGCGAAGTCCAGGAATTCAAATCCGAAGAGTACTGGACGATCGGAGCCAGACTCGAAGGGCACGAGCCGCCGCCGTTCGAAGCCCGGCTCGTCAAGTACCAGGACAAAAACATCGCGGTTGCCAGCCAGGCCGAGGCCGACCACATCGTTTCGGCGGTGCGGGATTCGAAGTTCCTGGTTCAATCGGTCGTCAAGAAGGAGAGAAAGCGCAGGCCGGTTCCGCCGTTCACGACCAGCAAACTGCAGCAGGATGCGGCCAGGCGGTTCCGCTTCACGGTCAAGAAGACGATGATGCTGGCCCAGCGGCTCTATGAGGGGAAGGAGATCGGCGAAGAAGGCAGCGTCGGTCTCATCACTTACATGCGGACCGACTCCACACGGATATCCGACGACGCGATGGGCATGGTTCGCAGTTACGTCTCCGGGAACTACGGCTCTGGCTATCTCCCCGAAAAACCGGTTGTCTACAAGAGCAAGAAGGGTGCACAGGACGCCCACGAGGCAATCCGCCCGACGTTCGTCGAGCACACTCCGGACGAGATCAAGGGCTATCTCAGCGAAGACGAGTACAAGCTCTACTGGTTGATCTGGACCCGGTTCGTGGCATCACAGATGAATCCTGCCGTCTACGACCAGACAACGGTGGAGATCGAAACGAAGGGCTACCTGTTCCGGGCCAACGGCAGGGTCCAGAAATTCGACGGATTCCTGAAGGTATATGAGGAGTCGAAAGAAGAGGACGCCAAGACGGCGCCCGAAGATGAGAACGTCCAACTCCCGCCGCTGACGGAAGGCGAGGCCCTGCGCCTGCTCGAATTGGATCCCGCGCAGCATTTCACCGAACCGCCGCCGCGCTTCACAGAAGCCGGCTTGGTCAAAGCGCTGGAAGAGAAGGGCATCGGGCGCCCGTCCACCTACGCCACGATCCTGACGACGATCCAGGATCGTGAATACGCCCAGAAGAAACAAAACAAGTTCAAGCCGACCGAACTCGGAACAGTCGTCACGGATCAACTCGTGAAGCATTTCGCCGACATCTTCGACGTTCAGTACACAGCCAGAATGGAAGAGGAACTGGACGAAGTCGAAGAAGGCAAAATGACGTGGGTCGAAGCGCTCGATGAATTCTACTCCAAGTTCGAAAAAGACCTGTCTGAAGCCAAGGTCAACATGGAGAACATCAAGCGGCAGGAGATCGCGACCGACGAGGTTTGCGACAAGTGCGGCAAGCCGATGGTGATCAAGTGGGGTCAGTTCGGCAGCTTCCTCGCCTGCACGGGATATCCGGACTGCACCAACACGAAGGAACTGCAGAAAGACGAAGACGACGCCGAAGAGGAAAACAAGGAACAGGAGACGATCGAGCCGTGCGAGAACTGCGGACGCGCGATGACGCTCAAGCGGGGACGCTACGGTCAGTTCTACGCTTGCACCGGGTACCCCGAGTGCAAGACGACTCGAAAAATGGGTCCGGGCGAAGCCAAGCCGAAGGCGCCCGATGTGCCTCTGGAAGAGGAGTGTCCGAAGTGCGGCACGAACCTGGTTCTCAAGGATGGGCGCTTCGGCCAGTTCACAGCCTGCGGCAACTATCCCAAGTGCAAGTACATCAAACCCAAGTTGGTCGGCGTAGGGTGCCCCAAAACCGATTGTGGGGGCGACATCATCGAACGGCGATCCAAGAGGGGAAAGACGTTCTACGGCTGTTCGAACTACCCGAAATGCGACTTCGTCCTCTGGCAGACGCCCGTCGCCGAAGCGTGCCCGCAATGCAACTCCCCTTACCTGCTCGAAAAGACCACCAAACGGGGAGGCCCCATCCGTTATTGCAACGAAGAATCCTGCGACTACAAGATCTCTCTGGAGACCGCCCCCGCAGGCTAGGCTTTCCGGAGATCGGAATTCGTTCCTGCACTCTTCTGCTTATTGAACACCCGGGGACAGGGCTATACCCCTGTCCCCCTCACAGTGGCTCTCTCGCGGACGCTTCGCTGTAACGGGTGATAGACCACACGCTGTCGCCGGCAAGCTATAATCGCTCCAACTATCGATGTCTGGGGAGATCACCATCATCGGGGGTGGACTGGCCGGTTGTGAGGCAGCCTGGCAGGTGGTGCGTCAGGGAGGGCGGGCCCGACTGTTCGAGATGCGGCCGGAACAGGGGACTCCCGCGCACAAGACTGATCAGCTCGCCGAAATCGTTTGCAGCAACTCGCTGAAATCCGACACACCTTACAACGCGTCGTGGTTACTGAAGCAAGAGCTTCGCGCGCTCGGCTCGTTCCTGCTGGAGGTGGCCGATCGCGCGCGAGTGCCGGCCGGGGGCGCGTTGGCCGTCGACCGGAGCCGCTTCTCGGGGGCCGTGACCGAAGCGATCGAGGCGGAACCGAACATCGAGTTGATACGGCGAGAGGCACCCGTGATTCCCGATGACGGGATCGTCATCGTGGCGAGCGGCCCCCTGACCTCGTCCTCATTGTCCCGGTCCATCCGGGACTTCTGCGGACAGGAACATCTCTACTTCTACGACGCCATCTCTCCCATCGTGGATGCGGAATCGATCGACGCAGGGAAGGTGTTTCGGGCTTCCCGGTACGGCAAGGCGGAAGGGGACTACCTGAACTGCCCACTGAACCGGACGGAGTACGAACAGTTCTACGAAGCCTTGGTTTCCGCCGAGAGCGTGGAAATGCATGAATTCGAGGAGACCTGTTACTTCGAAGCCTGCCTGCCGATCGAGGAAATGGCGCGACGTGGCGTCGACACTCTAAGATTCGGCCCGATGAAACCGGTTGGGCTCGAAGACCCCCGCACGGGAAAGCGCCCGTACGCGATCGTCCAGCTGAGGCAGGAAGACCTGATGGAAACCAGTTACAACATCGTGGGCTTCCAGAACCACCTCAAGTTCCCCGAGCAGCGGAGGATCTTCCGGATGATCCCCGGCCTTGAGAATGCAGAATTCCTCCGTCTGGGACAGATTCACAGAAACACCTACATCAACGCTCCAGCGATCCTGTCGGCCACGATGGCCTCGCGCAAGGAAGAAAGAATCTTCTTCGCCGGGCAGCTCGCTGGAACCGAGGGCTATATCGAAAACATCGCAACAGGAATGGTGGCGGGCATGAACGCCGCACGCCTGTCTAAAGGCGATCCGCTGCTCACCTTTCCCGACTCGACGGCGGTGGGCGCGCTGTGCCGGTACGTCAGTACGCCCCAAAGCCACTTCGCGCCAATGAACATCAATTTCGGGCTTCTGCCGCCTCTCGAAACATCGGAGAGGCTGCCCAAGGCCGAGCGACAAAAACGGGCCTGCGAGCGTGCTCTCGCGTCTCTCAAGCAGCAGCCGGTCGACGTGCGATGAAGAGGGAGATCGAATCGTTCCTCGCATCGCTCCGAGCCCGGGCCGCGTCTGACCATACCGTCCTCAACTACGGTCGGGACCTGAGACGATTCGAGGCCTTCATGGATTCCCGGGAGGTGACACTGGACGCCGTCGATCACCTGTTCATCCGCGACTTTCTCAATTCCCTGTACAAGCAGAAACTCAAGAAAAGCTCCGTGTCGCGCACGCTGGCGTGCATCCGGACGTTCTTCAAATTCCTGGTACGGCAGCAGCGTCTTAGGCGGAATCCGGCGGAAGTAGTTTCATCGCCGCGCCTGGGGAAGCAGCTACCGACCTACTTGAGCGAATCCGAAGTCAGCCAGATGATGGACGTCGATCAAGAAGCCACGCTGAAAAACCTCCGGGATCGGGCGATCCTGGAGCTCCTCTACGCCAGCGGTCTCCGCGTGAGCGAGCTCGTTGGACTCAATGCCTCCGACCTGGATCGCGGAGAACTGCTCGTTCGGGTTCTCGGAAAGGGTGGCAGGGAGCGGATTGTTCCGTTCGGCAGTTTCGCATCCGGAGCTCTGGACCTCTATATGTCGGAGCGACAGAGGGAACAGAAGATGCTGCCCGACAGCAGGGGAAACCTGCCCCTGTTCATCAACCTGCGCGGCACCCGACTCGGCGCCCGCTCGGTGGAGCGGCTCCTTGAGCGCTATCGCCGGTTCCTGAAGCCGGGACGCCAGGTCACACCGCATACCCTGCGACACAGCTTCGCGACACACCTGCTCGAAAACGGGGCCGATCTCCGCAGCATCCAGGAACTGCTCGGCCATTCAAGTCTCTCGACGACGCAGAAATACACCCACGTAAGCCTGCAGCACCTCCGCCGGGAGTACGACAAGGCCCACCCGAGGGCTCACTCCGAGGGTGCCGCGTCCGGGGAGGGAAGCTAGCGGCATGCGCGTCCTCATCGCAGACGACGATGAGTCCTTGCGGACCGCTCTGGCACGATGGCTCTCGAAGTGGGGATACGAGGTCGTCATGGCGGCCGACGCTGCCGAAGCCTGGCGATACCTGGACGGCGAGGACCCGCCCAGGCTCGTTCTTGTCGATTGGATGATGCCGGGCATGAAGGGTGTTGAAGCCTGCCGCCGTCTACGCGGAAAACCGGATGGCGCCCACTACTACATCGTTTTGCTGACGGGGGAAAGCGGCCGCGAGAACATGATCGAAGGCATCAACGCGGGCGCCGACGACTACGTCGTCAAGCCCTTCGACGAACAGGAACTGGGAGTTCGCTTGCGCGCCGGTCGCCGGATCGTCGAATTGCAGGAAGCACTCCAGCGCGAGGCTTCCACTGATTCACTGACCGGTTTGCGCAATCGGACCGCGATCTTCAGCATTCTGAGGAGGGAGTTGCAGCGGGCGCAGCGGATGACGACCCCTCTCGGTGTTGCCATGGTGGACGTCGACCACTTCAAACAACTCAACGACACACACGGTCACCTGGCAGGAGACGATTGTCTTCAAGAAGTCGCTCACCGGCTCCACTCCTCTCTGCGAACCTACGATTCGATCGGGCGGTGGGGCGGCGAGGAGTTTCTGATCGTTCTTCCCGGCTGTTCCGTCGACACCGCCACCGCTATCGCGGAACGCGTGCGCACTTCGATCGCCGACACTCCGGTGACCGCCAGGGGCATTACGGCTACGGTCACGATCAGCGCCGGGGTCGCCTGCTGGGTCGGCGGACCGGTTCAAGACCCAGACACATTGATTCATGCGGCCGATCAGGCCCTCTACCGCGCAAAGGAAGGCGGCCGGAATCAAGTCCATGTTGGAGAGGTGGACGACGACTGACCGAAGGTCAGTCGTCGTCAGTTGTCAGTAGTCAGTGATCGATCACGATGCCTCGTGGAGGTGTGAAGATGCCGCTGGACGGATCGGCTAGACCGGTGACGATCGTGGGCGGACCGGGGCGGGAGTCCGAAGGCCGGTGGCGCCCCGAACGCTAATCCACGTGTAGGTGCGCTCTATGAGCGCACGAATTCGACTTGTGAAACGATGTGCGGTTACAGACCGCACCGACACTTCTGCCTACTCTTCTGCGCAGTGAACACCCGGGGACAGGGCTATACCCCTGTCCCCCTCACGTCGGCTCTCTCGCGGCACCTGGTCGCTACGCGAATTTGACACCTACGCTTAGATCTAAGTAAAATTGAGTTTTGTCTTATCCGGAGGATTCCGAACATGTATGCAGTAGTACGGTCGGGCGGTAAGCAGCACCGTGTGGAACCGGGTGATCGGCTCAGGGTCGAGAAGCTGGAAGGCGACGTGGGTTCCAAGATCGAGCTCGGCGACGTCCTGATGGTCGAGAAGGACGGCAAGGTCACCCTCGGCGAGCCTGTTATCACCAAGGCCAAAGTGAAGGCCACGGTACTGGGCCAGGATCGAGACAAGAAGATCATCGTCTTCAAGAAGAAACGGAAGAAGCAGTACCGCCGGACACGCGGACACCGGCAGCCCTACACCGAGCTGCTGGTGGACGACATCAAGCTGAGGTAGGAGTTTTTCATGGCCCACAAGAAAGGCGTCGGAAGCTCACGCAACGGCCGCGACAGCAACTCTCAACGGCTCGGCGTGAAGCGTTTTGCCGGACAGTACGTCACCGGCGGCTCGATCCTGGTCCGGCAGCGGGGCACTCGCTTCAAACCCGGCGCCAACGTCGGGCGGGGCAAGGACGACACGCTGTTCGCCAAGAGATCCGGAGTCGTCGAGTTCCGGGATCGCGGTCGAGCGGGCCGCTTCATCAACGTCGCTCCAGCCTCTGAATAGCGCGCTCGCAAGAGAAAATCGGGAGCCAGGTCCGGCAGAGTCCGGGTCCTGGCTCTTTCTGCATTAGCAGTCGTCTTTCTGCAATAGCAGGCCGCATCCCATGTTCATCGACGAAGCCAGGATCAGCGTCCGCGCCGGCAATGGCGGGCATGGCTGTATCGCCTTCCGCCGCGAGAAGTTCGTCGCAAAGGGAGGGCCCAGCGGGGGCAATGGCGGGCGCGGCGGCGACGTCTACCTCGTTTCGAGCACCCAGGAGAACACCCTCCTGAAGTTCCGCTACAACCGTCAGTTCCGGGCCGATCGAGGACGACACGGTGAAGGCAGCGATCGACACGGCAAGAGCGGTAAGGACCTGTTGATCACGGTTCCGGTCGGCACCCTCGTTTACGACGACCAGACCGGTGCCCTCATGCAGGATTTCGACCGCGGAGACGAGCGTTGGATGGCCGCGGCCGGTGGACGCGGCGGCAAAGGGAACGCGCACTTCGCATCGTCGGTGAACCGGGCGCCCAGGAAAGCGCAGGACGGTGAAGCGGGCGCAGAAAAAGCGCTCCGGCTCGAGTTGAAGCTGCTGGCCGACGTCGGGCTGGTCGGCTTCCCGAACGCCGGCAAGTCAACGTTGATTTCGTCGATCTCGGCCGCCCACCCGAAGATCGCCGGCTACCCGTTTACAACGCTCGAGCCGAGCCTCGGCGTCGTTGAAGCCGAGAACTTCGAGACTTTCGTGATGGCCGATATCCCGGGCCTCATCGAAGGCGCGCACGAAGGACACGGACTCGGCCTGCAGTTTCTCCGTCACATCGAAAGAACGCATCTCTTGCTGTACCTGATCGACGTGTCGGTGGGCAACGAAGCGAATCCGGTCTCCCAACTGGAAGTGCTGCAGTCCGAACTCGAAGAGCATGACCCGATGCTCGTGCGGAAGCCCGCGGCTGTAGTCGCGTCGAAAATGGACAGCGTCGAAGGTGAGAAGCTCGAAGCCCTGGAGCAATGGTGTGGACACCAAAACCTCGAGTTGGTTAGAATTTCTTCAATCACTGGTAAGGGGCTCGATGAGTTGAAGCAAACGGTGGTCCGCAAGCTCGCGCCGAGAGACGAGACCGGGGGGTCGTGAGAATAGCCATTCTCGGGGGGACTTTCGATCCCATTCACAACGGACATCTCGCTGCAGCTCGGGCGGTCGCTGAAGCCTTTGACCTTGATGAAGTTCAATTCATCCCAACATTCTCCTCTCCTCACAAACCGGCATCGGGAATTACCTCACCGTTCCACCGCTTCGCAATGGTCGCCCTCGCGACAGCCGACATCGAGCGATTCACGATTTCGACCAGCGAGGTCGATTGTCTGGAAGCCCGCTATTCGGTGGATACGCTGAAACTGATGCACGAGCGATACCCCGATTCCTGGTTTGTCTTCATCACGGGAACCGACATGTACGAGGAAATCGAGAGCTGGAGGGAGTATCGACAGCTGTTCGATCTCACCAGCTTCGCGGTCGTAAACCGGCCGGGTTTCGCGATGCGCGACGACATCGCTCCAGTGGAGCTCATCGAGCGGGGCGCAACTGCCAGGACGGGCGCTGGGCCGGCGGTCTACTACTTTCCGTCGGTCGAATGCGACATTTCCTCCACTCAGATTCGTGAAGAACTGAAGCGCGGCGGCAATGCCGGACGCTGGATCCAGCCGGCCGTACGCGTTTACATCGATAAACATAAGCTCTACGCATAAGGAGAGTATTACGTCTCAAGAGAGAACGAAGGATAACGCGCTGCAGGAATTACTGGAAGCGGCCCTCGACAAGAAGGCCGATAATGTCATCGTCCTGGAACTCGAAGGTATCTGCTCTTTCTCGGATCGATTCATCATCTGCACGGGAACCTCAATCCGTCAGAACCAGACGATCGCCGACGGGATCGACGAACGGTTGAGACAATCAGGAATCCGGGCCACTCACATCGAGGGGTACTCCGAAGGCGAGTGGATCCTGATGGACTACCTGGACTTTGTCGTCCACATCTTCACCGAACGTGCCCGCGAGTTCTACAACCTGGAACGCCTCTGGCGGGCGGGAAAGCGCCGCGAAGCGCAGGAGTTGATCGAAGCGGTGTGAAGAAGACGTAGGCCGTTGGCAGAGGTGGTAGTCTGCACTCGCAATCGGATAACTGACTGCTGAGAATTCGGTCACCATTACTCCAGACAGCTCATGGCAGAGGAAAGGGCTGCACATAGATCGGACGAACCGTCCCGTTACCCCCTCGTCTATTACGACGAATCTCCCCTGATAGACGTAATGCTCCTACATTGCGAGGAGGAGCGACAACGAAGACGGTGCCGTTCCGCCGCAACCCTCCGGGCCGATGGGGGTTGGGGTCGATCTCTTTGTCGTTCGTCGTCATGATGAAACCGCATCAATTCCTCCTCTCTCCTCGACCTGGACTGGCAAGACCCATCGGCGATGGTGCCGATGTCTCCGTTACAGGCCACTCGTGAAGTTGAAGGTGATCTGGGTGGGAAGAAACAAGAGCGCAGAACTCGCACACGTGTGCGAGGAGTTTGTCGGGAGGATTCGCCGCTTCGTCCCGCTGGAAGTCATCGAGATCAAAGATCCGCGGGTCACGAACGAGAAGAAGAGGACCGAGGTCGAGGGCGAAGGGATCCTGTCCGCGCTGGACAAACCGGCTTTCGCCATCGCCCTGGATCCGAATGGACGAACCTATGATTCCAGCGGCTTCTCGAAGTTCCTCGACAAACACATGACCGAAGATTCGCGCAACCTGGCCTTCGTCGTCGGAGGCCACAATGGCCTGTCCGAGGGCGTCAAGAAACGCGCCGATGAACTATTCTCGCTGTCGGATCTGACTTTCAGCCACGACCTGGCCCGCCTCGTACTTCTGGAACAGCTTTACCGCGCTCTGTCAATCATCCGCAATCACCCCTACGCCCGGTAACTGGCCGGCCTAAGCTCCCCTCGATACGAAAGGCTTTGTTTTTCCCACGCCAGTTTGTATCGTACTGTTCGGAACGAGTGATATATATGCCGTTCGGCACCCCAACGACAGCCCTTCGGAGGTTCGTTATGGTACGGCTCTTTTCCATGGTCTTGCTCGTGCTCCTGCCCTCGACCCTCACTGCTCAGGACACGCTCCCGGGCGACTGGCGGGATTTCCCGACTTACAAGGACGAAGTGGTGGCTTCCAGGGGGGTGGTTGCAACCAATCACCCACTCGCGTCGGCTGCCGGCCAGATGGTCCTCGCCAAGGGCGGGAACGCGGTGGACGCGATCATCTCGGCCTATTTCGCACTCTCCGTGGTGGAGCCCGCAATGTCGAGTCCGTTCGGCTCCGGATTCATCAGCATCTACACCGCTGATGGAGAAGCAGTGACGCTCGACAACTACACCGTTGCGCCGGGCGAAGCGACCCCGCACATGTACGAGCTCGTGCACCCGGAAGACGAGACCGCACAGGCAGAGGCGGGACACGTCACCCGCGACGAGGCAAACGCAGTCGGGTACCGCTCGATCGGGGTTCCCGGCAACCTGAAGGCCTGGCTATGGGCCCTCAAGAACCACGGGAGTCGGAAGCTGTCGTTCGACCAGATCCTGGCCCCGGCAATCGACTACGCTAAGAACGGCGTTCTGCTCTCCCCGGCCGCAGCGCGGATCATCGAGGAGAGAAAGGATCGGAACAGCAGATTCCCCGGCTGGGCCGCGGAGTTTCTCCCCGGGGGCCGAGCGCCTCGGACGGGCGAGCTGTTTCGCCGGCCTGCGTACGCCGTCACCCTCGAGGCTTTGGCAAACGCCGGTCCGGCATCGGCGACCTTCGACGAGCAGCTCGAGGCCGCAGGGGAGCGCTTCTACCGGGGCGACATCGCTCGCAACGTGGTCGGATACGTGCGGTCGGAGGGCGGAATCCTTTCGATGGAGGATCTGGCCTGGTACTGGGGTCGCGGGCTTGACGACTTGTCCGAGGGGCAGGGACTGCGCCTGCGCACACCTGTTCGGGGAACATATCGGGGATACGAGATCATCGCGATGCCCCCGACGTCGTCGGGAGGCACCCATATCGTTGAAATCCTGAACATTCTCGAAGGCTACGACCTGGCTGCGCTCGGCTTCGGGACCCCGGAGACGCTGCATCTCATGACCGAGGCGATGAAGATCGCCTGGGCAGATCGGGATGCCTATATGGGCGACCCCGATTATGCGGGGAAGGATCCGTCCTACGAGTACGCCCCTCCGCCCGTCAGCGAGCTGATCGATCCCGGTTACGCGGCTCGCCGTCGAAAGGAGATTGATCCCGGGCGGGCCGGGCGCTACCCACCAGGGCAGTTCGGAGAGGAAACTCCCGAGCCCCTGGGAGCTCCGCTGGTGGAGTCGGCGAACACCACGCACGCCACTGCCGCCGATTCGGAGGGCAACGTGGTCTCGATGACTCAAACGCTCAACCATGGTTTCGGATCCGGCGTGGCCGTGCCAGGAGCGGAGCCGGGCGCCGGGATGCTCCTGAACAACACGATGACGCTGTTCGACCCGGACCCCCGCCCGGGTTTCGAGCGTGCGAATGCCATCGCCCCGCGGAAGCGGCAGCTCAGCAGCATGTCGCCGACCATCGTCCTCAAGGACGGAAAGCCGTTCATGGCCCTGGGCACGCCGGGTGGCACGAGGATCTACGCCACGGTCCTGCAGGGGATCATCAACGTGATCGACCACGGGATGAGCATCCAGCAGGCTGTCGAGGCCCCGCGGATCTGGAGCATGATGTACGGCGACTTGAATATGGAGGAGGGCTTCCCGAAGGCGCTCGTTGAACCCCTGGAGAAGATGGGGCATTCCGTCCTCCGTGTCCGCACGGTGGCCGGTGGGATGAACGGGGTCCTCATCGACCCCGAGACCGGACTGATCCACGGTGGCGCATGCTGGCGGCGTGACGGATCGGTGGCGGGCTGGAGCGGCGGCGACGCTCTACCCCTGTCCAGCCCACACCCACAGTAGCGGCGATAGCGCTGAGCGTTCGCACCTAGACAGTTCGAGGGGGGGGGGGGATTATTGGAGAAGCCCAAGTCCAAAACGGAAGTGTAGGTGCGGTCTATGACCGCACATTCTTCAAGCCCGAACGATGTGCGCTCATAGAGCGCACCTACACCCGATCCAAGAGTTTCGCTTGTCTCCGCGTTGTGCTGACGCAAAGGCGGTAGAGACGCAGAGTCATATGTTCGGATTGACAGAGTCTCTCTCTGCGTCTTAGCGTCTTTGCGCCAAGGCCACCCCGGCCGGCGTGATATATTTGGTCGAGCCCTTCCTTTTCTGAATCTAAATCCATTGATTGATACGATTTTGAATCTACTCTTCCCGGTGGACTGCGTGCTGTGTGGGAAACCGGCAAAGGAGTGGGCCTGCGGGGTGCTGTGCCGGACATGTGCTACGGCGTTCAAGCCTGTTGGCGGGCGGATGTGTCCGCGGTGTGGTTACCAGGCTCCGGCGATTGACGGTCTCTGTGGTCGGTGTCGAACAGGCGACACCCGCTACGACTTCGGGCGGGCGGCACTCGTCTTCGATGAGTCCCTCCGTCTCGCGATCCACCACTTCAAATACAACGATCGCGTCTCCCTCGCCCGACCGCTTGGGGCCGCCCTTCGAGCATGCCTCGAGGATGAGGACTTCGACGCCGAACTGATCGTTCCCGTACCGCTGCATCGATCCCGCGAGCGAGAACGCGGATACAACCAGGCGGAGCTGCTGGCGGCAACGCTGGGAAGGCCTGTGGATCGCAGCCTGCTCGGACGGAGGCGGCCGACCGCGACTCAGACAGGCCTGACGCGACACCAGCGCTCCCTCAACGTTCGTGGAGCGTTTGAAGTCCGACGGAAGGTATCCGGTTCGGTGTTGATCGTCGACGATGTCGAGACGACCGGATCGACCATCAACGAGGTCGCGAGGGTTCTCCAGCGGGGTGGCGCTTCGCGGATCGAGGTGCTGACGCTGGCGCGCGTCGCCGACGCTACGAGCTTGCAGCCGGAGCCGACTGAACTTCTCGAGTCTCGCTGACCCAGTGATCGCCGCTCTCGAGCAGTCCGGCAACGAAACGGGTGTGGAGGGCATGGCCTGCGCGGTTGGCGACCAATCGCCCCAGTACCGGCTGTCCGATGAGGGCGAAGTCGCCAAGCAGGTCGAGGATCTTGTGACGGACGAACTCGTCGGCGAAACGGAGCGGCGTCTCGTTGAGCATGCCGGTCTCGGTCAGGACGATGGCGTTTTCGAGCGAACCTCCCCGGATGAGGCCGCTGCTCTGAAGCGCTTCGATATCTTTCGAAAAGCCGAACGTCCGGGCCGGCGCGATCGAAGCCGCGTATCCTTCGTCGGTACAATCCACCGACAGGCTCTGTGGCCCGACGAAGGGATGCGGAAAATCGATCGCGTATTCAACGCCGAAACAGTCGTGCGGGTAGATGCCGAGCGACTTGCCGTCTTCCTCGACGACGAAAGGCTCCGTGATGCGCATGTACTCACGAGGCCGTTCCTGGGTGACCAGACCGACCTCATCGATCGCGTCCGTGAACGGCCGGGCGCTTCCGTCCAGGATCGGGACTTCGAGGTTGTCCATCTCGACATACGCGTTGTCCACGCCGAAGCCATACAGGGCCGAGAGGATGTGTTCGACGGTCGAGATCCACACACCGCCCTTCATCAAGGTCGTGGCGTAGGCGACCCGGGCAACCGAGGTAACATCGGCGGGGATTTCGAAATTGTCGAGATCGACGCGGCGGAAAACGATACCCTTGCCTTCCGGAGCCGGGACGATCCGCATGAACACCGGCTCGCCCGTGTGGAGGCCGACACCGGTGAAGGAAATAGCGTCGGCTAGCGTTCGCTCATACATCAATATCAGTCTATGGCAATTGACCTTCCCAAAGTGTCTGATTGTGAATTGAACGACTTAAGGATCCGAAGAAGATCGAAAGTGTGGACTCCTGTGCACACCTGTTCACATCCATGATCAAACAGCCGCTGTTTCTCATCATCGACGCAATGTCGCAGGTGTTCCGCGCCTACTACGCGATCCGGGGGCTCGCGAGCAGCCAGGGAGTACCGACGAACGCGACCTACGGCTTCGCGCTGATGCTGAATCGCGTGCTGGAAAAGTTTCCGCCCGAATACATCGCAATGGTGTTCGACAGCGCCGAGCCGACAGCCCGACACATCCAGTACCCCTTGTACAAGGCGACCCGCGCGAAGATGCCGACCGACCTCGGCCAGCAGATCCCCTACATCAAGCGGTTCTGCGCCGCCATGCAGGTTCCGATGATCGAAGTCCCGGGCCAGGAAGCCGACGACGTGATCGGAACCATCGCACGCCGAGCGCGGGAGGACGACCTGTATCCGGTCATCGTGACGATAGACAAGGACCTGATGCAGCTCGTCGGCGAGATTCTCGTCCTCAACACTTCGCGCGACGACATGTTGATCGGTCCCGACCAGGTCGAGGAACTGTTCGGTGTCACTCCCGAGCAGATCCCGGACCTTCTGGGGCTCTGGGGCGATACGTCCGACAACGTTCCCGGCGCGCCGGGTATCGGAGAGAAGGGAGCGAAGGCGTTGATCCAGCGCTTCGGGTCCCTCGAAGCATGCCTCGAGCACGCGGACGAGGTCACGAGCAAGAGACAGAGGGAATCGCTCAAGGAAAACCGGGAGCAGATACTGATGAGCAAACAGCTCGTCACGATAGACACGAACGTCCAGGTCGACCTGAACTGGGCGGAGTTTGAAGCGAAGCCGGCGGACCGCGACGCTCTGGTGCCGTTGTTACGCGAACTGGAGTTCAGCGGCATGCTGAAGGAACAGCTTCAATCGGTACACGAATCCGCTCCCGTGGAGGTGATCGAAACCAGCGAAGCGCCCGACATCGAAGGCTACTTCGCATTCGAGCTGGCCGATGATCGGGTATCGGTCTGGGACGGAAAGGGGTCGGTGTACAACCTGCCCATCGCCTCCGCCGCGTCCTTGCTCTCGAACCCCGATATCCGCAAAGTCACCCACAACGTCAAGACGGCTCTGCTCCGGTTGCGAAGACGCGGGATAGACCTCGCTCCGCCCTACGACGACCCGATGCTGATGGCCTACCTGCTGATGCCGAACCGGGGCCGGTACGGCATCGAAGACCTGACGACGGAGCTGTTCGGCGAGGCGTCCGGCGGCGGTGTCGAGTGGATACACCGGATCTCCGAAGAACTGCGACCGAAAGTGGAGCATGAGGTCGAAACCGTCTACACGGATATCGAGATGCCGCTCGTCGGCGTCCTCGCCGGTATCGAATGGGACGGCATCCTGCTGGACGTGCCGGTACTGGAGTCGATGTCCGGCGACATGACGGAGCAACAGGAGAAGCTGCGGGCGCGCATCTACGAGCTGGCCGATTGCGAATTCAACATCAATTCACCGAAACAACTGGGCGAAGTCCTGTTCGAAAAACTCAACTTGCCCCGCTCCCGGAAGTTGCGGAAGTCCGGGCAATATTCGACTGCGGTGGAGGTGTTGGAAGAGCTTGCCGAATCCCATGAGCTGCCGCGCATGGTGCTCGACTATCGCCAGCTTTCGAAGTTCAAATCCACCTATGTCGACGTCCTGCCGAAGCTGATCGACCCGAAAACGAAGCGCCTGCATACATCGTTCAACCAGGCCGGGGCAGCAACCGGCCGTGTTTCGAGCAGCAACCCGAACCTGCAGAACATCCCGATCCGAACGGAAATGGGGCGGGAAATCCGGAGCGCTTTCGTCCCACGCGACCATACGACGATGCTTTCGGCCGACTACTCGCAGGTGGAACTGCGGATCCTCGCCCATATGTCCGGGGACGCCGGCTTGATCGATGCGTTCACGAATGACGCGGACATTCACCGCAGTACGGCCGCCGAGGTTCTGGGCGTGCCTGCCGAAGAGGTGGACTCGGAACAGCGCGGACGCGCAAAGGCCGTCAACTTCGGGATCGTCTACGGGCTGACGCCCTTTGGACTCGCCCAACAACTGGGCATCGGCCGCGACGAGGCCGGGGAGTTCATCGACCGCTACTTCAATCGTTACCCGGGCGTGCGGGACTACATCGAAAACTCCCTGGTCGAAGCCCGCGAAACGGGAATCACACGGACGCTGTTCGGCCGCCACCGGCAGATTCCGGAGATTAATTCCCGCAACGGAATGCGCCGGAGTATGGCCGAACGGATGGCAATCAACGCTCCGCTGCAGGGCACGGCCGCCGACATCATCAAACTGGCCATGATCCGGATCGCCGACGAGCTTCGGGAGCGGAAGATCGAGACCCGGATGGTCCTGCAGATACACGACGAGTTGCTCTTCGAGGTTCCCGCGAGCGAGATGGATGTTATCGACCTGGTCCGCGATTGGATGTCCGGCGTTGCGGAACTCAAGGTGCCCCTCGTGGTGGACACGAAGACCGGCCCCAACTGGAAGGATCTGAAGTGAAGTGTTCCTGCCCGTTTTCCCTTGAGCATCAAGCGGCGACAAAGGACTCCAGTAAATGAAAATGAATCTCATTTTCATCTTGACGACAGAGTGACTCGGTTCCCATAATTCGTTCCGCAAGAGACTGCACTCGTCTTCGGTCGAGGCACCGACCTTGCTTCGATTCCGAAATGCAGGGAAAATCCATCACAGCCATCCGCCGTTTCGCTCTGAGCATCTTCCTGATCGGTGCGATCGGGTCCGGGACGGAGCTGTTGCTGCTGGGGCACACCGAAAACATCTGGCAACTCATTCCCCTGTTGCTGATTGGGACGAGCCTGGTCGTCCTCAGCCTGTGGGCCCGTTGGCATACCCGCGCCGGCCTGCGCGCATTTCAAGGCACGATGATGCTGTTCATCGTCTCTGGACTGGTTGGACTGTTGCTGCACTACCGCAGCAACGCGGAATTCGAGTTGGAGGTGTATCCGGCAATCGGCGGGATGGAGCTTTTCTGGGCCTCGCTCACCGGGGCCATGCCCGTCCTGGCTCCCGGAACGATGGCCTACCTCGGCCTGCTGGGTTTGCTCTTCACGTACCAGCATCCAGTTTTCGCCAACTGACGATGAAGTCCTGAATCCTAGGAGGAAAACCATGATACCGAAGACCGCCGTCTGCGCCATTGTCGCTCTCGTCCTGATCGCCGGAATCGCCGTCGACTCCGCAGCCCAGGTCGGCAAAAACATGGGCGTCGTCAACCCGAACACCGCGGGCGAGAGCCAGCTGCGGGCGTTACCGCATGTGACCTCCGGTATCGTCAATGGAATTATCGAACGCCGGCCCTTCTTGAGCCTGACGGAGTTCAACGCATTTCTCCGGCAATCGCTCGGTGAGGAAGCGGCCGCCGAACTGCGGGCAAGGCTATTCCTGCCGATCAATCTGAACACCGCGAGCCGGGAGGAGATCCTGCTGGTCACCGGCGTCGGCCCCCGCATGGCCCACGAGTTCGAGGAATACCGGCCGTACCGGGCCCTGGCGCAGTTCCGGCGGGAGATCGGCAAGTATGTCGATGACGAGGAGGTCGCCCGGCTCGAGCAGCACGTCTTTGTCCCGATCGATCTGAACGCCGCCAGCGACGAGCACATTCTATCCATCCCAGGTCTCGGAATCCGGATGCTTCACGAGTTCAAGGAGTATCGGCCCTACCGGGCCATGGCTCAATTTCGGCGGGAGATCGGCAAGTACGTCGACGACAAGGAGGTCGCCCGCCTCGAGCGGTATGTGACTCTGAACTGAGGTGTACGGCGTTCCCAGCCGCCCGAACGCCAAGTTGACGCAGTCGTTTCGGTGGCCGTAGAATCGAAGAACGTGATGCCCCGCAGGGCGCGTAGCTCAGTTGGAACGAGCGCTACCTTGACACGGTAGAGGTCATCGGTTCGAGCCCGGTCGCGCCCATTTTATTTTTCAACAGGTTGCAGGCTGGCAGGTTGTTCAGAAGGCTGGTTTGTGACGTGGATTGTGTCGTAACCCTGCTCTGTGGGCTGTTTTCGGAACTCCTCATCATCCTTCGGCTTGGTTCCAAGCACGTCTACCGCTCCCCTCTTCGCGTTCATTCGGATGTGGCTGTAGTGCTCCAGCATTCGTTGTGAGACGTGCCCAGCGAGTCCCATGATAATTAGATCGGGCAACCCCGATTCGGCGAGTGTGGTAATTGCAGCATGCCGTAGGTCGTGGAACCTGAGACCAGCTAATCCGGCTTCCTTGGTCAGCCGACGCCAAGAGGTGCGCCAGGACTTCTGAGGCTGGGCGGGATCGACGTTGCCATTCTCACAACTAAAAAATACGTAGCAGTCGGGGCCTGTGGCGACCACGTCATCGTCAGCCAGGACCAGCGCCCGGTCACGCATTGCCATCAGTGCACAGAAGGCGTCATCGTTCAGAGGAATTGTCCGTTGGCCTGCCGAGGTCTTGCTACGCTGGACGACTACCAGTCGGCCGAGCAAATCCATATCAGCCCACTGAAGCCCCTTGATTTCACAACGTCGCATGGTAACCGCCTGAACTCAAAGCTCGCCTGGACAGCGAAGAGAATCTGGGGTCCAGCGACTCGATCGATCTCGACGAGCAGTAGTTGCTCGGGTCGGCTGAGCAGGGCAGCGACGATGACTCCAACCTATGCTCCTGGTCCCCGCCTCCTTCGTTGACCCCAAATCCTTCCTACCGTACTATTTACGCAAGTTTTCCCAACACAAGGCGACGGACCGCCATCGAGGCACCGCGCAGCCTATGGCTCTCACGGCAGGAACGCGACTCGGCCCCTACGAAATCGCCGACCAGTTAGGCGCAGGTGGTATGGGAGAGGTGTATCGCGCCACCGACACTCGACTCGATCGCACGGTTGCCATCAAAGTCCTTCCCGAACACTTAGCCTCGGACCCCCAGCGCCGGGAACGCTTCGAGCGAGAGGCCCGTGCTGTCAGCAGCCTGAACCACCCGCACATCTGCACGCTCCACGACATCGGTGAACAGGACGGCATTCGTCACCTAGTCTTAGTGGGAAGCCAGCCTGTCCTTGAAGGTTGCCCGGGCGGTCGTCCCTCAATCCGCCCAGGACAGACCCACTGACGCGAGCATCAAAACGGAAGTTGAACAGCGCCTGGCCAAGAAGGGTCTGAGTGAAGGCAACAGCATCGAGATCGTCGTCGACGACCACATGATCTCCCTCGAGGGCTTCGTTCAGAGCCTCGAGCAGAAGCAACAGGCCACAAAGGTCGCCATGAAAGCCAAGGGCGCCTCCCATGTGATGAATCATCTGGCGGTGGCTCGTGGAAGAGCGACATTGCGGAGGAAGCTGCGCGAAAGATACGCACCCATGCCTTCTACGACATCTACGACTGGATCGAGATTCGCGTCGAAGACGGCGTGGTGAGCCTCGAGGGATGGGTTCGAGAACCCTGGAGGAGGAGAGACTACGAAAAGCGAGTCGAGGAAGTGGTGGGCGTGACCAGCATCGGCAACAACATCGATGTCCTGCCGACCTCCCTGTATGATGACGAGCTGCGCATCGCCGCTACTCAGCGGATCTACGGCGACTCGAGCTTTGTGAGATACGCTTCTCGACGGTTTCCGCCGATTCACATCATCGTCAAGAACGGCACGATAACGCTGGAAGGATTCGTGGGCACAAAGGTGGAGCAGCGGCTGGCCCGCACTGTGCTCTCGGGCCTCAATAGCCTGAGCGTGGTCAACAACCTGAAACTCGACGAGGCCGGATAACCCTCTTTGATCGGGGTATGGAGCCCTACCCCTGAGGGGTCGGGCTCCTACCGATCCCAAAACTCTGGTGACGAAGACACGGTTGACGCCTCACAGGATGTCGCTAGTTTCTCGTTAATTTTCCCGCGGCTCCACGGTCCCGACCCGAGATATGATCATCGAGCCTGTTAGGCCCTGTCGACGTCGAATCCCACGTTGAAGGAGAAAAGGGGGGAGTGAAAACCCTGTCCAGAGTCACGCTTTGGGTCGCGATGTTCGCCCTCTTCCCGGCGGCGTCAACGCGTGTCGTCGCTGGAGGGCCCTCGCAGGGCCTGGATCCTGCAAATGACCTCGTGCCCGTCATCGTGGAGCTGTTTACGTCAGAGGGTTGCTCCAGTTGCCCTCCGGCGGATCGATTGCTTCGAGAGTTGCACGAGACGCAGCCCGTCGAAGGCGCGGACGTCATTGCGCTTGGAGAACACGTCGACTACTGGGATTACCTCGGCTGGAAAGATCGCTTCTCCTCGTCGGGGTTCAGCGAGCGTCAACGGGAGTACGCCGAAGCCTGGGGCACGAATCGGATCTATACCCCGCAGATGATCGTCGACGGTCGCACCGAGTTCGTCGGAGGACGGAAGGATCGTGCGACCGAGGCGATTAGACAGGGCGCTCGGATGCCGAAAGCCCCTGTTCGAATCCACTATCTCAGGTCCTGGGCCGACCAAGACAGGCAGAATATTCGACTGCAGGCGTGGATCGGCCAACTGCCCACTTCCGGTGAATCCACCCTGGACGTGTATCTGGCCCTGACGGAGAGCCGCCTCCAGTCGGCCGTGCGAGCCGGCGAGAATGCGGGCCGTGTGCTGAGACATGCCCCGGTTGTTCGCAGGCTCGAAGTCATCGGCACCGTCGATGGACGGGGTCCGGTGAGCGTCGAATCAACCGTGGTCATCGAGCCGGACTGGCAATCGGAAAACCTTCGAGTCGCCGTTTTCGTTCAAGAGCGTGAGAGTCGGCAAGTCGTGGCGGCAGGAGCGACCGCACCGGGTCAGCTATTGAAGTAGATCTCGGATTGAGTCGCCAAGGCGCTTCGGTTACCGGGTCCAGGCCAACCAGCGAGAGAAGACCTTCTTGACCGTCGGCGTGAGGCGCGTCCGGTTGTAGGCATCTCCGAGCTGGCGGATCGCTTCCGCCTGAGTCGGGTAGGGATGGATCACGCCGGCGACACTGCCCAGGCCGATTTTGCCCACCATGGCCAACGTGATCTCACTGATCATCTCGCCGGCGTGCCGCGCCACGATGGTGCCTCCCAGAATCTGGTCCGTGCCCTTCTTCACATGGATCTTGACGAAGCCATCATCCTCTGATTCGGTTATGGCGCGATCGACTTCCTTCATGGGTCTCACGAACGTGTCTAGGGCGATACCCTTGGCTTCGGCGTCCCGTTCATACATTCCTACATGAGCGATTTCGGGGTCTGTGTAGGTACACCAGGGAATCGTCAGTGTGCTTGCCTTCTTCCGGCCGAAAAAGAGTGCGTTCTGGATGACGATCCGTGCCAGGGCGTCGGCGGTGTGAGTGAACTTGTAAGCGGAGCAGATGTCTCCGGCGGCAAAGATGCGGGGGTTGGATGTCTGTAGACGGTCGTTGACCTCGACGCCCTTCCTTTCGTCGTACTTCACTCCAACCGCCTCCAGATCGAGTCCGCCCACGTTCGGGGCTCGGCCAACACCGACCAGGATCTCGTCTACATGCAGGTTTCTGCTCTCTCCGCCGCATTCCAACTGGATGACCTTGTCGCCGTTTCGCTGTTCCACCTTCAGGATCTTGCAGCCGAGCACCAGGTTCACTCCGTCGCGAAGAATCGAACGTTGCAGAACCTCGGCCGCATCCTGATCCTCTCGCATCAGGATGTGAGACTTCGTCTCCAGTAGAGAAACCTCCGAGCCGAAGCGGCGGAACGCCTGGGACAGCTCACAGCCGATGGGGCCGGCGCCGATTACCGCCAGGCGTCTGGGCAGTCTGGTAAGCGAAAAGACCGTCTCGTTGGTCAGGTATCCGGTTTCCGCCAGGCCGGGAATCGGCGGCGCTGCGGCCCGGGCGCCCGTCGCCAGCACGGCCTTCTTGAAGCGCAACGTCCGGCCTCCCGCCTCTATCGTGTCCGGCCCGTTGAAGCGACCTTCGCCCAGGAACACATCGACTCCCAACTGCTGGAAGCGGCGGGCGGAATCGTTGTGGCTGATCCTCGAGCGCAGGCGCCTCATCCGCTCCATGACAGCCGGGAAATCCACTTCGACTGCCTCACCGACACGGACTCCGAACTCGTGTGCGTCGCGGACGTCCGCAAATGCTCGAGCGGCGCGAATCAGGCACTTGGAGGGAACGCACCCCACATTCAAACAATCTCCTCCCAAAAGGCCTCTTTCGATCAGAGCAACCCTCGCTCCAACTCCCGCCGCACCGGCTGCTGAGACCAAGCCCGCGGTGCCGGCTCCGATCACGACGAGATTGTAGCGAGGAGCAGGTTCCGGATTGACCCAATCGGCGGGGTGGACGTTGGCAACCAGAGCCTGGTTGTGCTCATCCATCGGGGGTACGGTCACAGTCGTCTCGAGGGCCGTCCGGCTCATTTCAGTTTCTCCTTAGGAAACCTTCTTGTCCAACGCCTTGCGGGCAATTTTGGTTACAAAAACAGTCACGGTGACCGTCGCGAGCAAACCTAAGACATAGAGGGCCCACTGCGCCGGCGTTCGCGATTGACCCTCCATCCCCAGAGTGGCCAGGTCTCCCGCCAGAGAGCCGATGTAGACGTACATGACTGTTCCGGGCATCATCCCGATCCAGGAGGCCAAAAAAAAGTGCCTCAAGGAAACTCGGGTTACTCCCAGCGAATAATTCAGAAGATTAAAGGGAAAAACGGGAGAAAGCCGAAGCAACCCTACAATCTTCCATCCCTCTTTGGCCACCGCTTCGTCGATCGCAGTGAACCTCTGGTTGCTCTCGATCTTCTTCGCAACCCACCCGCGCGCCAGGTAGCGTCCGATGAGAAAAGCCAGAGTGGCTCCCAGCGTGGAAGCGATCGAAACGTAGATCGAACCGCGCACGACTCCGAAGACAAAGCCGGCTCCGAGGGTGAGGATCAAACCCGGGAGGAAGAGGACCGTAGCCAGGATGTAAAGCCCGATGAAAGCGACGACTCCCAGAGGTCCGAGGCCGGCGATCGAGACCAGCAGGCCACGAAGGACTTCCTGCAGGTTGAAATACCTGGCCACCGCCACAACGATAGCGATCGCCACACCCCACAAAGCCAGCTTGGGGTTCAAGGTCGGGAGTCTAAAGGCCATGACGTGATCTCAACTTGAGTCTGAGGGTTCAAATAGCGTTGTCATGATACGGGAACAGCGTCGGCAAAGGAACGACCTGAGAGCTTCGGAATTCGAGCAACTCCGTGATCGCTCGGCCGGCTGGCCGGCTTTGGGTGCACCCGTGGCCCACGCGAGGCCATTTTGAGTCTCGAGCCAGGTCTGATCGATGCAGTTTCGGACACTGCTGGTTAAACGGAGGCCGTCGACCTCCCTTCCCCACCTTCGCTGTAGGCACGCGGTGAAAGGCCAGTGTGCTTCTTGAAGGCCCGCGAAAAATGACTTCGACTGGAAAAGCCCACCCGGTCTGCGACCTCGTCGACAGTGACACTTCTTTGCCGTAACAACTGTGCCGCGCGTTGCATACGAATGTGGTGAACGAGCGTCATCGGTGGACGGCTGAACGCGGCAGTGAAGTTCTCGGCGAATGCCGAACGACTCATCGCCGCCACTTCCGCAAGCGACTCCACTGTGTGGTTTGCTCCGGGCTCATCCAGAATCCGATCGATCACGCGGGCCAACCGTTCGTTCTCGAGTGCTGCCAGCCAGGGTAGGGGACACGGCTCGTCTTCACACAACTTCCGCAGCAGGTACACCATGCACTGGCTCATCAGAACGGCGGTCATGGCTTCGCTGCCCGGGCCGGGTTGCGACTGCTCGGCCAGAATGCCCTGGAACGCGGCACCGACCTGGGGCACGTCGACCAGACGCACCACCAACATCTCCCGAAGAAGGTCGAACAACCCCAAAGATTCACCGAACTGCACGCGGACGAGGCCACATGCGACAACCATGTTGGCCTCGTTGTCCACCGAACCCGCCAGCAACAGAGGATTCCGGACCCCTTTTGGTGGGGGGCCGTCGACGCGGACTTCGTGTTCGATATCGCCCGGCGACTCCAAGTCGTGTCTGGCTCCGGGTGGAACGACGACCAGAAAGCAGGGCCGCAGCTCGGAACGCTGGCCCGCCGCGTCCCGCAACATACCGTGGCCTTCGAGAACGAAGTGGAGCATCACTCCTGCAGGACCCGGCAGGCCCAAGCGCCAGCCCGTACTGATGGTGCATCGCGCGAAAGGCTCGGCGTGGACGTTCAGGTTCAAGAGCAGTTTGTCCAGTAGCTTTCCAGCAGACATCACCGGATTCTATTCCGCTCACAACTTCGGTGGCAAGACTCCGGCTGGACGATTTGACACAGCATCCGGACGCCACGGACGCGCTTGGACGATCTGGCACACCTGCCGGAGCACTTCGCACAGGGCCTCATGTGAAAGTAGGAGGTGGATGAGAAGGAAAGAGAATGACAGTCGACAAGGACTTTGTCGATGAAACCGCTCGAACCGCCTCCGTGGAAGCAAACACTCGGTGGGCGGACAAAGGAGATAGAAGATGTTTAAGGGTTTGATCCTGGCACTGATTCTCGCAGCCTCGCCGGCAGGCGCACAATCCGCAAGACCCACAGATGCGACGGTTCAGGCGGAGGTGGAAAAGCGCCTGACAAAGCAAGATTTGGCTGAGGGCAACGACATCGAAGTCCGCGTAGACGATCTCATAGTCTTTCTGGATGGCTCGGTTCAGAATCTGAGACAGAAGCGCCAGGCTACGGAGGCCGCGATGAAAGCCGATGGCGCCTCGCACGTGATGAATCACCTGGTTGTGGCTCGGGGAGACCGGACCGACCAGCAAATCGCCGACAGGGTCGGACGGAAGGTACGTAGCCATCCTTTCTACGACATTTACGATTGGATCGACGGCGAAGTGAACGACGGGGTCGTCACGCTGAGGGGATGGGTCCGCGAGCCGTGGCGGAAGAGGCAATACGAAGCCCGTCTGGAAGAATTAGACGGTGTCGTTTCCATAGAGAACGAAATCGGTGTCTTGCCGGTTGCATTATATGATGACGAGCTCAGAATCGCTGCCACGCGACGGATCTACGGTAATCCCCGGTTCGTCCGGTACGCGTCCCGGTCCCACCCGCCGATCCACATTATCGTGAACCGCGGCCGGATCAGCCTCGAGGGAACCGTGGCCACTACAGTCGAACGCCGGCTCGCGGAAACCGCTCTCGTTGGTCTCAGCGCGCTGGAAATCGTAAACAACCTGTCGACCGACGCTGGTCTGTAGAGCAAGGAGAGACTCATGTCGCGAAGATATGCCTTCATTGCACTAGCCGTCGTCATCGTCGTAACGAGTTCGTATCTGTTCCGGCCAGAACTGCCGGCCGCGAACCGGCAGGTGGATGTAATGTCTTCCGCCCCAACCGCAGCGCCCGTCCAGCAGCCCGAAACTTTGGTTTCAGGACACTTTCACGATGTTGCGCACGAGGGAACGGGCGTCGCGACGGTGTATGAACTGGCCGACGGGAGCAGGACGTTGGGGTTGACCCAGTTTCACGCGTCCAAGGGCCCGGACCTGCGCGTGTATCTCGTGGCTGCCGCGGATGCGGCCGACAGCGCTACCGTCGGTGGCGCGGACGTTGTGGATCTAGGGGCGCTCAAGGGGAATTCGGGCGACCAGAATTACGACGTCCCCCGGGACATCGATCTCGACAAGTATCGCTCCGTGAGCATCTGGTGCAAGCGCTTCAGCGTCAACTTCACGACCGCGCCGCTCGGGCCGGGCCCGGCTCTTTGAGGATGAAATCTCGAATCATGAACAAGAACCGACTTCTCGAGCGTAGTCTCAAACCGGCCGTCTTCCTGTTGTGTCTCTTTCCCCTGGCCATCCTCGTCTGGAATGCCTTTTCGGGAAACCTCAGCGCCAATCCGATCGACGACATAACGGACACGACCGGCCGATGGACCTTGCGCTTCCTGCTGATTTCACTCGCGGTGCGACCGGCTCGTCAGATCACCAAGATCGGCAGCATCATGCAATTTCGCCGGATGCTCGGACTTTTCGCTTTCTTCTACTCCGTGCTCCACGTCAGCGTGTACGTTGTGCTGGATTATTTCTTCGATTTTGCCGCTATGTTGCAAGAGATTCCCGAAAAGCCGTTTATTGCAGCGGGGTTTACGGCCTTCGTGGCTATGGTTCCACTGGCCATAACTTCAACGAAGAAATGGATTGGCCGGCTGGGTGGAAAACGGTGGCAACTGCTCCACCGGCTTGTCTACGTGAGTGCTATCGGTGGAGTGCTGCACTACTTGTGGGTCACGAAGGTGGTCGAAACGGGTCCGGTCGCGTATGCCGCAGCGCTTGCTCTGCTGCTCGGGTATCGCGTGGCCGTTTACCTCAGACCCGACATCGTTCGCCGCACGCACTCGCAAGGAAGACTGCGAGAGGCCGCTCATCATTCGACGCCTGGACGGCCTCGTTACGAGAATGCCGGCTGAGTGCTGGCTCATCGGACTGAAAGTCCAAAATGCGCAGGAACTGCTGTCGAGGGTTCGGTGGGATGACAATTGAAGGAGCAACCGGAAGACTTGACGGCTTCGGCGACCACGGCCTTTCCCGCTCCGCGACCCGTGGGATAAGAATCCCGCGCTGCGCCTTTGCGGCGTTCAGTCTGAGTTTATGGTCGCGCGGGTTGCACCTGTTCGCGGCGGCAGACAGCCGCTGTACCGATTATCGGATTCTCGGCCGGGAAGCGAAAGGCACAGCCAAAAAGCATTCAAACAAGCGCGTGGTCGCCGCACCGGTATTGCGTCTTCTATAGCACCCTCCTTGTCAAGAGTTAACATCGCGACCGCGGGTCTTACGCGGCCAGGAGCCTGACAATCAAGCCTCACCCGCCAATACCGTCGGCAGAGAGGTAGGACGCGAGAGAATCGAGTTCCTGTGTCAGGTCTTCCGTTCGATCACGCAGCAAGTATCGCATGGACACCATCCCCTCCACCGTGCCGCCTTCGCTGACGATCGGCAGGTGGCGGAAGTGGTGTTCAAGCATGATCTTCAGAGCAGCGCCCACGGTCGTGCTCTTGTCGATCGTCACCGCTGGCGCCGTCATGACCTCGGCGATCGGTGTCCTCTGCGGATCTTTTTTCGTCAGCGCGACCCGTAGCATCACGTCCCGTTCGCCAAAGGTACCGACTAGCCTACCTCCTTCGAGGACAAGCACGCCCCCAACCTTCTCCTCTTCCATCAGGCGAATGCCGTCCATCACAGTGCAATGTGACTCGATCGCTGGAGCTGGGATCTTCGCTATCTTGAGGATGTTCATTCGCCCTCCTCCATTCCGGAGCATGTCATTGCCCGCGGTCCTGATCCTCGCCAGTCACGCAGTTCGGCCCCGTAAGATCAGCTCCGGCTACTGAGATTCAGGCTTCTTTTTGTCAAAAATCCTCAAGCTCGTGTAGTCCTCGCCCAGCCGCAGTGAGATCGTCATCAGCTGGCCATCTTCGGAGACGACCCGCCGGAGCAAGCCGACCTCCCGACCAGCATGCCTCAAGATGGCCTCATCCGTGTTGGGCCTGACCCTTCTCAGCTTGATGGCATCCACAGTCCGGTCATCCACAGTCCGGGCACCTATTACCGGATCGAACATTTCGTAAGTCGCTACGTATTCGAAGGACGACGTAGTCCCGTCGGCGTGCACAGTTTCGACTGTTGCTTTCAGCCCCTCAGGGGTTCTCGCATAGGTTCGCGTCTGGCTCTGAGGCGGAGGCCCAGGGTCATAAATCGACCGCTCGACGTCTTGTATCCATGTCCCGATCAAAGGGTGGTCCTGTTCTGGAGCCTGGTTGGCACGGGGGTTGGACGTGGCAGAACAAAGGAAGAAAACCACCAGTAATCCGCAAAGCCTTTTCAATGCACGATTCATGACTCTCCTCCGGTAGAAAGGACTGTCAATTTACCCCTGTTCCAAGTTCCTTCCAGTGCACGTAACTTCATGCCAGGAACAGGGTCGGTGAGAGGCGAGCCCTCACCAGGTGTCGCGGCTGCACCGATTTTTGATCTTGATGCCTCGTCTCCTCTTCTGAAAATCGTCGAAGACGGCCCTCATGGTCCCGATTCATTGCCGCGCGGTCAGCCAAGCTCCGCGTCGCTCGCCACGGCGGAGGCAGCAACGGCGTCGGAGTTTCCTGACCTCCACGACCGCTACATTCTGTCAGAGGGAGCGAGACTCGCGTAACTGGCAAAAATACGGGGTTCCAGGCCCGCAAAACATACGGGGTTTCCTAGAAACGATTTGCGAGATTCTCAAGGCGCGAGGGTCGTGGGCAGGAATCGGGCGCCTAAGCGCGGCAGGATGAGCGAAAGGTAACGCCATCCATGACCTTTCGAATCGCATGGCGCAGATCAGACCTCATGGAAAGTTTCGCCACATACCCTACAGCGCCGGCAGTGAAGGCAGCGCTCATATACGCGGGGCTCTCATGAACGGTCAGTATAATGACTCTTGTACTTGGAACGGCTTTCATTATCCGACGGGTTGCCGCAATTCCGTTCAGAACCGGCATCGAGATATCCACGACTGCGATGTCGGGTTCCAGTTCTTCAACCGCTCGAAGCAAAGCGCCTCCATCTCTCACCGTGTCAATGACATCAAACTCAAGTTCCAGCAGCTTCCGAACGCGTTCCAGGATTTCCTGATCGTCATCGGCTAAGAGAACACGAAGTCTCTTCCGCTTCTCTTGCTGCATGCGTTCACCTCAATGGTTGCGCAGAGCTGAGTAGAAGAAGCAGCAATAATCCAAACATTATCACCGTGCGTCTCATTGCCTTTCTCCAAGACAACAAAAGAAATGGACCAGCTTCCGTGCAAGAAGAAGACGCGTGGCCCCAACCAGGGGCCCCATCGTCCCCACAACCCAGGGGCCTTTGTATTCGAGTGCCGATTCTTTGCCGATCAGTCGCGGTGGGTACTCATTCGGAGTCGGGCGATTTCTTTGGCAGCTCCTTGGGATTCAGCACTGCGATGTTTTTTACACTAGCCGGATGTTGGGCGCTATCCGCAAAAGTTCCAGTTATTGAGTAGGGAAAGTACGTATGAGTCGCAGGACCATCATTCAGGAGAGACGATGCCGTGCCTGGAAGCCCATACTGCAAGTTCGGCGATGCTGTGAACGCCCAGTTTCTCCATGATGCGGTACTTGTGGAATTCTACCGTTCTGGGAGATATGCCCAGAATTGCCGCGATGCTTTTGACGGCATGGCCCTCCGCGACCAGTTGCAACACTTCCCGCTCCCGAGCTGTCAATTTAACGCCGATCTCAGGCTCCTGCGATTCATTAGTGAAGGATTGCAAGACTCCGTCGGCAACGTAGGGAGTCATATATGTTCGTCCAGACAGGACGTGTCGGATTGCGGTCTGGAGTTCACTAGCGGCCGTATCTTTCACGACGTAGCCCGATGCCCCAGCCCGAAAAGCTGCTGCCGCGTACAATGCGTCATGATGCATGGTTAGAAAGATGATCTTCGCACGGGGGTCCGCTTTCTTGATTTGGCGCGCCGCTTCGATGCCGTTTAGCGCAGGCATCGAGATGTCTGCAACAATCACGTCGGGACTCAGCTTACCGAGGGCCTTCAGCAGGCTCCGACCGTCCGCAGCTGTTCCGATGACATCGAAATTGTCTTCCAGGATTCGACACAGGCCTTCGAGGAAGATGGCGTGGTCGTCGGCTAGCAACACTTTTGGGCGACTCATGTTTTGCGCTTTTTCAGGGGAAGGAGAGCCCGCACTTGTGTTCCATCCCCGGGCTTGGACCGTACGGACAGCTCGCCGCCAAGCAGTCTCACCCGTTCCTCCATGCTGAGCAGACCGAGCCGCGCCTTTCTTCTCACTCGAGACCGATCAAAGCCTTTACCGTTATCTGCAATCGAAAGCGAAACCTCTGCGGACTTGCCGACCAGCGTGACACTTACTTCCTTCGCATCAGCGTGCTTGGCAACGTTTTGAAGACACTCTTGTGCAACTCGGTAGAGGCATAACGAAGCATCCTGGGAAAAGGATTCCGGTGTTCCCCGAGATTTGAATTTCGCTGGAAGCCCGTAACGCTTCGAGAACGTCAGACACTCGGCCTTCAGGGCCTCCCCCAATCCCAGGTCATGGAGGATGGAAGGATGGAGGCGCCGGGACATTTCATGGGTATATTTCGCCAGAGTCCCGATCCGCGCCGCCAACTGCTCCAACTCATTGCGGACGATGCGATCGGTTAACGGGATCTGCTCCCGGAGTGTCGCCACGTCCATCTTTAGAACCGCAAGAGTCTGGCTGAAGACGTCGTGCAGCTCTCGTGCCCAACGTTTGTTCTCCTCTTCTCGATCTTGTATCAACTCGCTGGCCAGTGCTCGGAGGTCCTTTTCTGTTCGACGAAGCCGCGTCTCACTTCTCCTCAGGGCGTTCTCGACCTCCTTCAGTCTCACGATATGTTTCGCGAGCGTGGCGACTGCCACTGCATCACCTGCTTCGTTTTCGATGACCGACAACGTCAGGAGCACAGGAATGCGTTTGCCCGCCTTGTTCCATCGCAGGATCTCCACGTCGCGCACCGATTGTCCACTGCGGCAGCGCCGCACAAGATCGTCGACTCGTTCGTGCTCCTCGGGTGGCAAGATCTGTTTGATAGATTGCCCGATCAGTTCATCACGTTTCCACCCGTACGCCCGTTCCGCTTCCGCGTTCAGGTCAATGATCGTTCCATCCATGTCCCTGATTATTATCGGATCAGCGGCGGCCCGAAAGACCCTGGATATCACGTATATTGCGTCTTCTGTTTGCTTCAGAGCTAACGGAACCGTCAGTCCTGCCCCGGCATCTTCGGGCGACGGGCTGGCGCTTCTTGTTGCGGCTTTCGGGGTTTGGGATCCATCCGGCTCACCCTGCCTGAGCCGTGATCGCTTTTTTGGGGGTGGGTGTTTACCGGGAACGGATTTCTCCGCTCTCGCCGAGGATGGTTTTCTCTTGGCTAGAGATGAGACGATGCCCTTTCGCGCCACGCGGTCCTCTCCTGGCTGCCGTGGCTCCCGCCAAGCCTACTCCCCGACTTGCATGGTCAAGACGGGGCAATTGACTTTGTTCAGCACCCTATCGACGGTCGTGCCGTAGAAGTACCCGTGGGTTGCACTGTAACCTTTGGCGCCCATAATGATCAGCGACGCGTCGATTTCTTCCTCGGCCTCGACGATGCAGTCGCTCGTGCGACCCAGTTTTACGAGAGTATTCACCGTGCCGTCCGACAGGAACTCCTCAGGGGTGATGTTTCGCATCTGATTCTGAGCCCATTCCCGTGATCGGTCGAGTGAAGCATCAACTTGCTCCTGCCGCACCAGACGTTCCAACGCAGTCGGCGTTTTCACAGCATGGATGAAATGTAGCGGGCGCTTGAGTAGTGTCTTCTTTATCTTGAAGGCGTAGTCAGTCACCTTTTTGGACTGGCGCGAGAAGTCCGTCGCCACCAGAATTCTTTCGACCGACGGATCCACCTCCGAGTCTACGTTCTTGACCGGAACCGCGAGGACTGGCCGGGTAGTGCTTCGCACGACCTGCATCGTCGTGACGCCTCTCATGCTACCCATGACGACCAAGTCCACCATTTCCTCAATCGCCAGCTTGCATATTTCTTCAGGTGGCTTACCCTGCGACATAAGCCGACGGACAGTTGTCTTGAGTTTCACTTCCTCTGGCAGCAGTTCCATCACTTCTGTATCGACGTGGAAGTCCATCTGCTTTTGCAGCTGGTGCACATCAAACAGCGATGCCCAGTGCGAATGCGGCCCGAAGAAGTTATTGACCACATGCTGAACGATGAGCTCACCCCCATTGAACTTCGCCAGAGAGATCGCGTATCGGAGTGCGTTGTTGCTTTCCTTGGAGAAGTCAGTCGGAAAAAGTACTCGGTTGAACATCTTTGCTACCCTCCCTTTGGATCCAGTCGAGAGAGGCTGCGACTTCTCGAGGATCAACCGCCCCGTCTACAAGCGACGGCGCGCGACATCACTGGAGTTCCATGAGATACCCGAAAACCCACGGAGTCAAGTGAAGTTTGTCATGCTGACGCTCAGATTCCCGCCGCTGTTGTAGCCATCTAGACGGATCACTTCACAAGGACTTATGTGGAATGACCGCTACTCTTTGCAAGTAGCGGTCATTGTTGCCAGGAAGATGCGAAGCTAGTTTGTCTGCCCTCCGGAGAGGCCGATGCGGGCAAGCATCTGTTGGTACCGCGGGTCCGAACGGAGTTTTTCATACTCGGGCGCCACCTTTAGCCAGGCCAGATAACGAGAGTGCTGCGGGAAAGCCTCCTCCAGCCGCTCAAATGCCAAATCGGTCTCGTCCAGCCCCGCGTAGATGTAACCGATCAAGGCAGGGGAAACGTATCTTCTCTGCCGACACGCAGAAAGCCCCGCGTAGATGTAACCGATCAAGGCAGGGGAAACGTATCTTCTCTTTTCTAGTTCCTCCAACCGCGACACAACTTCGAGGGCCTCAGATCTTTGGCCGGAAAGAGCATGGGCGTATCCAAGGGACGCAAGCGACACGGTATTCCCGTCCGAAAGCGCAACCGCCTGACGAAACTCGTCGATGGCCTCCCGATAGCTGCCCTGTTCACGGTAGTAGTTCCCCAGGGCCCAGTGGGCCCCCCAGAAATCATTGTCGAACTCGAGAGCTTCTTCGATCCACCGTAGCGCTTCCTGGCTGCGACCCGCGTGAAGGAGTTGCAGTCCCAAGTTGACATTGGCCTGTAGCGAAAGCGGATCCAAGTCACGCCCCATCTCTGCCTGAATCACAGCCTCTTCAAACCGCCCCATGGCCTCCAGAAAGATGCTGTACCATTGGCGCCCAGTGGAAAGACTCGGATTCAGGTCAATAGCCTTCCGGAAGGCTCTATCAGCAGCCGAGAAATCCCAATCGTACTTCAGCGCCACCATCCCCAAAACCGCATGGGCTTCAGCCTGCGTATCGTCCAACTCCAAGGCCTTCATCGCCGCCACTCTGGCCCTCGGCATTGCGTCACTGGGAGGCAGGATCTCCAAACCGTGACCGGCAAGCAGGCAGTAGCAGCTGGCCAATCCTGCATGAGCAGATGCATAGTTCGTATCGATTTCGATTGCTTCTTGAAAGTAACGGATGCTTGTCCTGAAGCTCTCCTCGGAGTGCCTGGCACGAAAATACCGTCCCTTCAGGTAGGCCTCGTAGGCCGCCGGATCGGTGTAAGGTTCGCTCGGCCCCGCCGGGGAAGAAGACAGCCCCTCAATTGCCAGAGAGTTCGCGACGCGCCTGGCGACCGTCCTCTGCAGGGCAAGCATATTCTGTCGCTCACCTTCGAACACCTCGGACCAAAGATGCGTTTCATCTCCGACATCGATAAATTGGGTTGTTATTCTCATACGCTCGTCCTCGCGCCGAACGCTGCCCTCTAACACGTAATCCACTTGCAACTCCCGACCAATCTGCTCGACGCCCTTCTGAGTCCCTTTGTATGGCATCACGGAGGTACGCGCGATTACCCCAAGGCGCTCGGGGTTCAGTTTGCCTAATTCCGCGGTGACCTCTTCGGTGAACCCATCGCTGAAATACTCCTGCTCCGGGTCTCCAGTGAAATTGTCAAATGGGAGCACGGCGATTCTGACTTGGGTCGGAAGCACTTCGTCGGTGCCCTGAAAGCTCTTCAGGACAAAATAACCCGCCAGAATGGCAAAGAGAAAAGCCCCAACTCCGACTTTGACCCTGAGCGGCAGGGTCGGCCTCGACCGCCCTTCTGCTTGGCCTACGCTTTCGACGGGCGCGATAAAACGATAGCCCCGAAGTGGGACGGTCTCTACGAAGCGCGGAACGTCCGAAGCGTCATGGAGTGCCTGCCTGATCTTGTTGATAGCGATATTTAACCGGTGATTGAGATCGGCAAATTTTTCTCCGGGCCACAATTTTTCTCGAATTTCCTCTCGGGTGACCAATTCTCCCGGTCGCTCCACCAGTAGCGTCAAAAGTTCGAGGGGTTGATTTTGGAGGCTGATCCGGATGCCTCGCTTGCGCAACTCTCCCGAGCGAGGATCCAACTCAAAATCGCCAAACCGGAGGACCTGTTGGGAAGCAGCCGATGCGTTCACTAGGATTTGACTTTACTACAGCCCGCATCAGATTTGAACACTTGAACACTCCTGGAAACTACGCGTGACTCCACCCCCTAAGTAGCCAAATAACAGCTATTTAACAGGAGACTTGAAATTGACCCCAAGTTGACCTCGAGTGGATTGACCCGTCAGCGGGACGGCGTCGAGAATGGCGCGATACCGCGAAACATGGAAGTCAACCAAACCGCAAAAGGAGAAAAATCGTGAACCGATTCATGAATCACATCGCTCGCCCTCTAACCGTGGGTCTCGTTGCCACCCTGTTCCTCTTCTTTGCTTCAGCTCCGTCAGCGGCGGAGCCGGCAACCCGGGCTCAGGCAGCTATGGAGAAGTCGCTCTACGAACGGCTTGGCGGCTACAGAGCCATCTCGGCGGTGGTGAACCAGTTCGCCGAGAAGCTCTTCGCCGATCCGCAAGTCGGGTCCTTTTTCAAGGGAATGGGCACCGACACCCGGAAGTCGTTCATCCAGAAGAACATCAATTTGGTCTGCAACGTCACGGGTGGGCCGTGCAAGATCATCAGCAGAGCTGCCAAAACCGTTCACGCCGGGCTGGGCATCACGGAAACAGAGTTCAAAATCGTTGAGGACCACTTGGTGGATACCCTGAACGCTTTCAAGGTACCCGCCAAGGAGAAGCAGGAATTGCTCGCGATCATCAACACGCTCAAGCCGGACATCGTCGGGCCCTGAGGAACCGATGGATCTACCTAATCTATACCGTCTGGTGCGCGGTGGGCGTCTGTGTCCAGTTAGACAACGCCAGCCATCACAACAATCTTCACTTGAAGGGAGATATGTCATGTCGAGTATTCCGCAAGCGTCCGTGAAACGGGCCCTCGCGCTGACGTTCGCGCCGGTTCTCGTGGCGGGAGTCGTTCTCGCGGCGACCGCAGCCCTGCCCGTGCCACAATCTGAGGATTATCCAAAACCGACTTTTGCCGCTGACGGCAAGTTGATTCGTCCAGACCTCAGCTATCGGGAATGGGTCTATGTGGGCACGCCGCTGACTCCCAATGAACTGAACCCGCCAGAGGCCCCGTTCCCGGAGTTCCACAATGTTTACATCCACCCGGACGATTTCGATCACTACAGCCGGACCGGCGAGTTCCCGGACGGAACGGTAATCGTTAAAGAGTTGGTGACCGTCGGGTCGACTCAGGCGGTGAGCGGGCGTGGCTATTTTATGGGCGAGTACGGGACTGGAGTTCACCATCAAGGACGCCGAGCGGTTCCCCGACGAGCCCGGGAATTGGGCCTACTTCAGTTTCGGCCATGAGTACCCCCTGGCGGACACATCAGCCGCGTTTCCCACTGCCGCCTGCAACGCCTGCCACGAGTCGAGTGCGGCGGACGATTTCGTCTTTACCCAGTACTATCCGATTCTGGCTGCCGCCAAAAAGGGTCGGGGCGCCGGTGGTTCGATGGATGGCGACAACGAGCGGTTCAATGCGATGGCTGCGGCGATGACCGCGGCTCTCGACGTCGGCATGGAGGCCACGGTCCCGACTGGGAGCGCGCCGGGCGCCGTACCGACGGATAACAGTGCACTGCACGACTACCTTCGGGCAGGCTCGTACAGACAGATGTCGCACATGGAATCGAGCTGGCACCCGTCGGCCGGCCCGCATGCCAAGTACGGTCGACCTGTGCGTGTCTTCCTGAACGAGACCCTGGCCGTGTCCCTGGAGGCGGGCAACGATGAGCATCCCGTCGGCTCCGAGGCCGTCAAGGAAATGTATCTTCCGGACGGCAACCTCGAGGGGTGGGCCGTCATGGTCAAGACTCAAGATGACAGCGACGGCGGCCAGGGGTGGTTCTGGTACGAAGCGACCAGCACGGAGCCAGGCGCCGATCCCTTCATGTCGGGTAACGGCATTCCTTTGTGTTTCGGATGCCACTCTTCCGGCAACGACTATGTGTTGACCGGTTGGCCGCTGCAGTAGGCGTGCCGCAGGTCGGTGGGCGTGATCACGCCCAGCCCGATTGCGGGAGGCTGAACCAACGCAGGCTCCGGGAGTAGAAACGCGCTTGCAGGAATTCTTAGAGAAATGATGCCGTTCAGAAAGCTGACGCACTATGAAGTCCTCGCGTCCCTGGGCAAGGGGGGCATGGGGGAGGTGTGGAAGGCGAGGGACACGAGGCTCGGACGGGACGTGGCTATCAAGACGATACCGGACGAATTGAAGGATGACGAAGCGTCGATGATCCGGTTCGAGCGCGAAGCACGGCTGCTGGCCTCGCTGAATCATCCCAACATCTGTGTCATCTACGACATCGTCGACTACGAAGGCCAACCCTTCATCGTCATGGAAATGCTGAACGGTCGCACTTTGAGGGAGAAATTGTCTGCGGGTTCGTTGAGGACGGACCAGGTACTGCGGTTGGGAATTCAACTGGCGGATGCTCTGGAGGCCGCACACGCGGAAGGAGTCGTCCATCGCGATATCAAACCGGAAAACGTTTTCGTCACCGATAGGGGTAAGGCAAAGCTTCTGGATTTCGGATTGGCGAAGTCCATCGCGACGAAGACCGCGAAGGCTCAGCTGGAGACCCTTTCGGAGGCCGGTGAAGGCCTGACAGTGGGCGGAAACGTAGTGGGGACCCTGTCCTACATGAGCCCCGAGCAGATTAGCGGCCGGACCGTCGACGCCCGGACCGACCTCTTTGCGCTGGGGGCCGTTTTATATGAGATGACCACAGGGAAACGGGCTTTTACGGGCGCTACCGCTCCGCTCGTCTACGACGCGATCCTCAACAGGGAGCCGCAAGCGCCGCAAGAACACAATCCCGATGCCCATCCCGAGCTGGAGCTGATCATCGCGAGAGCGCTGGAGAAAGATCCGGAGCTGCGATACCAGCGGGCGTCGGAGCTGAGGTCGGACCTTGAAACGCTGCAAACCGAGACCGCACCGCATCCTCGACGGAAAGACAAGAGTCGGCATGAGCTCGTCCTTGGCGCGTTGCTGGCGTTGATCGCGTTGGTCTACGTGATGTTCAACCTTCTCGGCTCTGTGTCCGAGGCACCACGGTTTTCGGAACTCAGCGCGACCTTCACTCAGTTGACTTCCCTGCCGGGCGAAGAATTGCATCCAAGTCTCTCCCCTGACGGCCGATCGCTGGTCTACTCCGGTATAGCTTCAGGTAACGTCGACATCTATTCGCGCCGGGTCGACGGCGAGAACGTAATCAATCTGACTGAGGATTCAAAGGACTATGATTCCCAGCCGCGTTTTTCGCCTGATGGTGAATTCATCGCGTTTCAATCCGGGGGAATCTTTGTGATGGGCGCAACCGGTGAATCGGTGAGGCGAATCACCCATTTTGGCTTCAATCCTGTGTGGTCGCCCGATGGAAACGAGATTCTTTTTGCTGCCGAGTTGATCGAGTCGCGACGGCGGGGGAATCTTTGTGATGGGCGCAACCGGTGAATCGGTGAGGCGAATCACCCATTTTGGCTTCAATCCTGTGTGGTCGCCCGATGGAAACGAGATTCTTTTTGCTGCCGAGTTGATCGATACCGATCCGAGAAAAAGACCAGGTGACAGTGAACTGTGGACGGTCGGATTTCCTTCGGGAGAGCCCAAAAAAGTTTTCGAAGGGGATGCAGTGCAACCACACTGGTCCCCTAGCGGCTCGCGCATCGCTTACTGGGCCATCAGCGGCGGCCAGCGTGATATCTGGACCATTACCTCAAGCGGCCGTGAGCCGGTTGCAGTGACGAATGATACTGCGGTGGACTGGAATCCGGTTTGGTCGCCGGATGGGAAATATCTCTATTTTTCGAGTGACCGCCGCGGCAGCATGAATCTGTGGCGGGTGCGGATCGACGAGGAAACTGGCCGGACCCTCGACGAGCCGGAGCCCGTGACGACGGGAGCGTCGGGCGACGCCATGTATTTGACCTTGGCTGCGGATGGGAAACGACTTGCCTATGGGATTCGGGACACCAGAGCAAACGTCATGAAGGTGGAGTTCAATCCCTCGACGAGAACCGTTGTCGGGGAACCTGTTCCTGTTACCGAAGGATCGCGCTCGGTCGGTGCCGTCGAAGTATCGCCAGACGGGAAGGCGTTGACTTTCCACAGGGTCGGTGTTCAGGAGGACCTTTTCACCAGCCGCTCGGATGGAACGGGCACCCGTCGGCTAACGAACGATCGTTACTTTGATCGATACGCCAGGTGGTCCCCCGACGGCAGTAAGATCAGCTTCTTTTCCAACCGTAGCGGCAGCTACCAACTCTGGACGATAAACCCGGATGGTAGCGGGATCCATCAGTTGACCAGGGAACCGTCGGAGCCGGTTCACACCGTATGGTCGCCAGACGGCTCGCGGATTGCCTACACCGACTTCCTGACCGGCTCCTTCATCATGAGTGCTGGGACGGCCTGGGAGGACCAGTCTGTTGCAGTATTGCCGCGGCTTACGGATGGTAACGAGATCTTTGCGGCGTTTTCCTGGTCTCCCGACGGAAACTGGCTGGCCGGTTTCGGCTACGACGAGACACGGACTCCGGATGAAACGGGGATTTACGTGTATTCGTTAGAGTCTGAGCAGTACGAAAAGCTGACGGAGTCGGGCAGCTATCCCCGATGGCTCAGTGATAGTCGGACGCTGGTTTACGCCGACCGCGGCACTATTTATGTTGTGGATCGAGCATCTAAAGAAACTCAGGAGGTTCTGTCGTCTGGTCCCGAAAGTATGTCGTTTTTGCCGGCGCCTTCCCCCGACAACCGCACGCTGTACTATGTCTCCCGACCTCAACCGGAAGCCGACGTCTGGCTGATCAGCCTGCCCGACTAGCTCTCGAACGACTGGATAGCTTCGGAATTCGAGACCCTGGAATACACCGCCGGGGTCCCCGCCACCTATCTCGTCACGGTCTACGGCTTCTGTCTCCTCGTCCTCTGTGCGGGGGCTGCCATCCCTTACACACGCACCCTACCGGGGAAGGTGCCTTTCGGGGATAGGATTGCCGGCGCGTTCGGTGTCCCAGACAATACTGACCATCCACCAGCGGATCCCATCAAACATGAGCTGCGTGCTGTTCACTCCGCGCTGAAAAGGCGCGGGGTCCGTCTCGGCTCTGAGGCTTTCGTAGGTACTCATCACGCTGACGACATTCCCGAATCGCTCCGTCTGGCGCGCTATTTCCCTTTCGAAGAACCCGCTCTGTCTTGGTTGACCAAACACCGCTTGCACGAACTGATCGACGTCCCGGACATTCATGACGTAGGTGCCGTCGGGCCTGGGCTGCGTCGGGATGAACCGGGCGCCGGGCGCAAACAGGTTTCGAAAACGGTCGGCATCAAGGACAGCGCCCGCGGGGCCCGAAATCGAAGCGTATGTCGCAGCAATGACAGCGTCGATGGAGACGACGTCATCTGCGTATTCCATCGAGCCTTTCTGTGAAGGAACCTCCTGGGCCAGCGCAGAGCCCGGGATCACAACGGCGGTGAGAGCCAGCAGCAGCACGAAAGCCCGGCAGCAAGGGAAGTGGAAGTTTTTCATACTTGGTACCCGGGTTTGAGGTTGGAGAAATCTCCTGACTGACCAGGGTTGGGGTTCGAACCCTTCAGAGTGTGCGTTCGACCAGCATCACGGTCACGTCGTCAATTTGAGGCTGGCCCTGCACAAAATTCTCGTAGGCTTCGCCAAGGGCATACTCCATTTGCGTCGCACCGTTGCGGGCTTCCTTCTCTATTACTTCGACGAGCCTCTCTTTACCAAACATCTCCGCGTCCGGCTTCGCCGAAGACCTCCAGGCGGTTGCCCTCACGGTCGAATTGGGCCAGTTGACCAATGCCCCAGTTGATCCCGTTGCGGTACACGATGGCTCCTGTCGCAGAAGCGGAAAACGATGCCCGGCCTGTAGCGGGATTCAGCCACACGTCCTGCGCTGCCGGAAACGGCTCCCCGACGACAGACAGGGCTTTCGGGTCAAAGGCTTGTGCCATCAGCCGTCCAGCCCGGACGAAAAGAACATGTCCGGGGGTCAACGCAATGTTGGATTGGGCCCTCAGCACCTCTCCAGCAATGTCGCCGCCGAGGGAGCCTGCCCGAATCATCCGGTTTTCGGGCTCATCGCTCCACGCGAGGTACAGGAAATGCCGGCCGTCGGGCAGGAACTGTGGCCAGAGGTGCGCGGTTTCGGTCCGAGACGAATCCAGCGAGGTGATCGGAACCGGCTCTCCGCCGATCGCCGCGACCCTGAAAAGCGGCGCCCGAAGGTTGGGGGCGAACACGATGGCGCCGTCCCGATTCCATGTAGCGCCGCGGCCGTCCGGGACATCGCAGATGATGGACGGCGGCCCGCCCGAGAGTGGAATTCGCTGCATCGTTCCCTTGGTGAAGAAGCCCACGTATTCGCTGTCGGGCGACCAGAAAGGAGAGAAGGCGTCTTCGGTCCCACCCAACGCGATCGCGCTGAAGGAATCCAGCGAGTGAACCCACAAGGACTTACTACCATCGTCGCCGAGCGCGGCGAACACGATCTTGCGCCCGTCCGGCGAGATACTGAGATCGGCCGGGGCGGGGCTGATCATCGTTCCAGCGGGAGCGCCGACGAAGAAGCGCGTCGTGTAGGAATCGGACTCCGGCCGGGGAAAGTATGCCCACGCGACCAGACCAAGAACGGCTGCCACCGCCGCGGCCGCCGCAACCCACGGAATCTGCCGCGTCGCTTTCGGTTCGCTTTCAGGTTTGCGGCCGGACTGCCGTCCCTGGGAGACCCAGTTCAGCTCACCGCACAGATCCTGCGCGGTTTGCCAGCGATCCTCGGGATCCTTGTTGAGGGACTTGTGGATGATGTGCTCGAACTCGGCCGAAACGTCTGAGTGTTCCGATACCGGAGGCGGGTCGAGATGCAGAAGCGCGCCGATGAGGCTCGCCTGGCTCTTCCCTTCGAAAGCCTTCCTTCCCGCGGTAGCCTCGTACATGACCAGGCCGAGAGAGAAGATGTCGCTTCGGGCGTCCGCTTCTCTCCCTTCCAGTTGTTCCGGCGACATGTACTGGAGCGTGCCCACGACCGTCCCGGCGTTGGTCAACTGCGAGTCCGTCGGGAATTCCGACGGAGGGGTCTGGGTGAATACGGAATCAGTCTTCAACTTCGCCAGCCCGAAGTCGAGCAGCTTCACGCCCGATTGTGTCAGCATGATGTTCGCCGGCTTCAAGTCCCGGTGCACAACTCCCTTTCGGTGTGCCTTGTCGAGGGCGTCGGCGATCTGGATCGAATACTGGAGCAGCTCCTTGATGGGGAGCTTTCCGTCTCCCAATCGGTTTGCGAGGGTCCTGCCTTCGACGTATTCCATGACCAGGTAATGAATGCCATCCTGTTCGCCCACGTCGTGGAGCATGCAGATGTGAGGATGATTCAGACTGGACACCGCCCTGGCTTCTCGCTGGAAACGCTGATGGAGATCCACTCGTTCTGCCAGATGTTCAGGAAGGACTTTGATGGCAACGGTGCGGTCCAGACGCGTGTCGGTCGCTCGATACACCTCTCCCATACCGCCGGCGCCGAGTTGCTCGGCAATTTCGTATGGACCCAGGCGTTTGCCAGCTGCGAGCGCCACCGACTGCCTCCTCAACGTGTACCGCCACAGACCGCACTGACGCTTGATCCGCGTCAATACGCGTAACAGGCGTTCCTTTGCCAGGTTCCGGCCACTAGAATCCGTAAATAGTACGGGAGGAAGGGGTTCGGGTCAAATGCCCGCTGTGGGCCCGGCGCATGCTATTGCCGCGTCGAGGCTCTAAGCCCCCGGACCTCGATTTGATCTCATCATTTTACGGGTCTGGCCGATTCCAATGAACAAACACGGGCACGCGGTCGCAGGACGAAACGGGTCGGGGGTTCACTAGTGGCCTGTAACAGTGCTATCGGTACCAGCGTTCGGCGGAACGGCGTCGGATTCTAGGAGTGACGCCCGAGCCAATGCTGTTTCATTGCGAGGGTGTTACGACACCGAAGACGGCGCCGTTCCGACGAACCCTTCGGGCCGATAGCACTGTTACAGGCCACTATCAGGTAAGTTCGCGCCGGGGCGAACTGGCGTGGCGAGGAACGGATAGACACCGCTATAATGCGCGCTGAGCAGGTAACCGAACATGGGGTAACCAGGTCCAGAACTGCGATTCTGTTGTCCGCTGTGGCGCTCATCGCCATAGGTCTGTCCGTGTCACTGTTCGACGACCCGGGACAGGACTCGGAGTCCGAGTGGGAGGCTATTTCGGGCCGTTTGCTGGACCGGAGCTTCGAGGGCCCGCTGGCGAACCCGTTACCATCGACAGACAATCCGAGAAGAACCTCTACCTACATCGGCATCCTGATTGCCGGGCTTCTGTCGATCCTGTATGCCTACCGCCGCCGGAGGTATATCGCGGAATGGATCGGTGCGTGGCTGCTCGTCGCGCTGGTGGGCTACATCATTTCCCGGGGCTATGCGAACGCCGACGAGGCGGGGCTGGCGATGGGGGTGCTCGAGATTCTAAAGGTGGGGGCGGCGCTCCTGCTCCTTCGCAGCGCGCACAGCTTCGGGGGAACGACCGCGTACTCGAACAAGGATTGGGTACTCATTCCTGGCCTCCTGGTGTGGCTTGCCGTCAGCGACGACCGCTTGAGCGTCCCCATGGTTCTGGCGCCCGCGTACATTTTGACAGGCTTGATCCACACCCGGGCCGCGACCCTGTTCGCGTCGGTTTTCCGACAACGCAGGCTGCTCGGAGCCCTGATGCTGGCTCTCAGCCTGGGCGCGATCGGTGTCGCGAACCTGGCGTTCGGCACCTTTTTCGAACGCACCCTCACTTCTGACCAGGCGCTCCTTGTTTTTCTCACGGTGAACTCTCTGAGCTTCCTCCTTGCGGCGTTCGGGATGCATCTGGCTGTCTTCGAAGAAATAGTTCACGAACTGCGGGGGGCCAACCGCGAACTGCGAGAGGCGCAGGGAGAGCTGGAACGCATGGCGACGGTGGACGCACTGACCGGGTGCAACAATCGCCACTCCCTGGAGCAGAACCTCGACCGGGAACTGGAGCGTCACCGCCGCTACGACACGCCGCTGTCGCTTCTATTTGTCGATATCGATCGATTCAAGAACATCAACGATTCATTCGGCCACGCCGTCGGCGATCAGGTATTGAAATACGTCGGCGACTTCCTCAGGCACCAGATACGCGAAGCCGACTATGTGGTCCGATGGGGCGGGGACGAGTTCCTCGTCCTGATGACGTGCAGCGGCGAGGAAGCGGCTGCCAAGGCGAGGGAACTGCGGCAGAGCCTGGCCGGTGCGGTGGATTCGAACCTTCTGCCGCCAGGATTGAGCCTGAGCATCGGTCACGCCGAGATTCCTTCCGACGCCACCGAAATCCTCTCTTTCATCCAGCTCGCTGATCAGAATATGTACATGAACAAGATCGGCGGCGAGACCATTTAATTAGCGTCGGGCCCACCGTCCCACTCTCATCGCACGTCCCGAGCCGACAAACATGGATCTCAACTGCGGATTCAGGGAACGCCTACGCCGGACGGTCCCCCACGCCGGTGTAGGTGCGCTCTATGAGCGCACAAAATGGCCCTGGATTCACGAGTTGTGCGGTCATAGACCGCACCTACACGTTTGGGCTCTATGATTCGTTCACGTCTTCCATGAGCTTGGGGTCACCAGGCTTCGAGGACCCCACGCTATTCGCACCACGAACTCTGTGGCCACGGACAGACCTCGCTCACACTTCGATCTCGATGTCACCCTCGGCGACACGAACGGCGTAGCAGGAAACTCCGGCCGCCGCTGGAGGTCCGAGTACTTCGCCGCTCGTAACATCGAAGGTTGCACCGTGCCAGGGACACCTGACTTCCTTGCCGGCAATACTTCCCTCCGAGAGCGAACCACCTACGTGTGTGCACGTGTCGTCGATCGCATAGCACTGCCCGTCCACGTTAAAGAGAGCGACCTGCTTGCCACCGGCCTCGACCTTCTTTGCCTGCCCGGCCGGAATCTCGTCCATCCTCGCCACCTTTACAAACGTACCCATGTCCTCACCAACCTCCCTCTAGCGTATTTTCGTTTCGCGTTCGGTAACCTCCCCATCCGACGCGAAGACTCAATGTCTCAATACATTGCAGGTTTTCGACCGCAGAGTCCACATTGGAAATTCACTAAATCCAGGTTCACAATTTTTCGAGAATGAAAATTGTAGGGATCCAAGCGATCGGCAATCTCGAATCTCCAATCTCGGATTTCCAATAATCAGCTCTTCTGCCGCTGCGCCGGGTCGCTAAGTGAACTTCAAAGCCCTGCCGATAAGAAACTTGGGGAACCGCTGAAAGTCCCGGTCTATTCAGGAACATACAGCGACATCGAGCAGGACATGCGGATATTAAGGAAGGACGAGATCGAGCCTGTATTCGAGGGCGCGACCGAGGGTGGCGAGGTTGTGCCGTTTGCGCCACGTTTGCGTCTGGTCCGGGGCGAGCGCTCGCCGGACCCGGATGATCTGGTCGAGCGATTGGAGCAACTCAATCAGGTCGGTGTCGCGCTCTCGGGGGAAACCGACATCGATCGGTTGCTGGAAACCATCCTGGTTGCGGCGCAGACAACGACCAATGCCGACGGGGGGACGATCTACCGTGTCACCGAGGAGCGCACGCTCCAGTTCGAGATGTTGCGAACCGATTCGCTCGACATCGCGATGGGCGGGGCAACTGGTTCAGAGGTTCCGTTCGGCCCTCTACAACTGTACGACGGGGAAGGTCAGCCGATCCATTCGAATGTCGTGGCCTACGCCTACCACCACGACACTTCGCTCAACATCACGGACGCCTACACTGAAGAGGGTTTTGATTTCTCCGGTACCAGGGAGTTCGACCGGAAGACCGGCTATCGCTCGAAGTCTTTCCTGACCGTACCGATGAAGAACCACCAGAACGAGATCATCGGCGTCCTGCAGTTGCTGAACGCCACGGAACGGGCAACCGGTAGCGTCGTAGGATTCTCATCGGAGGACCAGCAACTAGCCGAGTCGCTGGCGTCACAGGCTGCGATCGCGCTCACCAATCGCCTGCTGATCACCCATCTGGAGAACCTGTTCGAGTCGTTCATAGACCTCGTCAACGGCGCAATCGACGACAAGTCACCATATACGGGCGCACATTGCGATCGCGTACCGCTGCTGACCATGCTGCTGGCAGAAGCGGTCAACGACTGCAGCGTCGGACCGCTCCGAAGCTTCACGATGAGCGACAAGGACCGGCACGAGCTCAAGATCGCCGGACTCCTGCACGACTGCGGCAAGGTCACCACTCCGGTACACGTCGTCGACAAGGCAACCAAGCTGGAAACGATTCACGATCGCATCGCGACGATCGACACTCGTTTCGAAGTGATTCGACGGGACGCCGAAATCGCCATGCTTCAGGCAAAGCTCGACGCCCAGAGCGCCGGCAGAATCGAAACCGATTTCGTACAGCGTGTGCAGGAAATCGAAGAAGACCGCGAGTTCCTCCGTTTTTGCAACGTCGGCGGCGAGGCTATGAAGCCGGAACACGTTCAGAGAGTGAAAGACATCTCGGAGAAGTACCGCTGGAGCGACCCCGAGGGCCGTCGGAGGGACTTCCTGACCGACGACGAGGTCCAGAACCTGACGATACGCCGCGGCACCTTGACCGACGCGGAGCGTCAGATCATCAACCGTCACATCGAGGTTACAAACCAGATGCTCGAGGCGCTGCCGTGGCCGAACCACCTCAAGAACGTGCCCGAGTACGCGGGCGGCCATCACGAACGTATGGACGGCAAGGGTTATCCGCGCGGTCTGACTCGTGAACAGATGTCCGTACAGGCCCGGTGCATGGGGATCGCCGACATCTTCGAGGCCCTCACCGCCGCGGATCGGCCCTATAAGAAAGCCAAGACCCTGTCGGAATCGCTCGAGATTCTGGGCAGGCTGAAACTCGACGGGCATATCGACCCGGATCTGTTCGACGTGTTCGTGTGGGAAAAAGTCTACCTGAAGTATGCCAGGCAGTACTTGGACTCCGACCAGATCGACGATGTGGATCTCTCAAAGATTCCCGGCTACGTGCCCCCGCCTTCCGCCTGAAGTATCGGCGATCAGCTCTCGGCAATCAGCTTTTGAGAACCGGTAGTGCTCCGCAGACCTGTACTGGCCTGCCTGGCTGAAAGCTGAAGGCTGAACGCTGACCGGCTAATTCACCGGCCAGTGATGTAGTTGATCAGCTCGTGGATGTGGAATTCGTTGTCTTCGACGATGCCCCGCACCACGTCGCCGATCGAGATCACGCCGACGACTTTCTCGTCGACCACCACCGGCAGATGACGGACCCGTTTGTCGGTCATGAGGGCCATCGCCTCCTCGATCGTGAGCTCGGGACGAGCGCAGATGACCGGAAAGGACATGATCTCGCGAACCTGGATTTCCCGCGACGCCTTCCCCTGCAGAATCACCTTGCGAGCGTAGTCACGCTCGGAAACGATGCCGACGAGCCGCTCGGCCTCCATGACCAGCAGCGCTCCGACACCCCTCTTCGCCATCTGATCGATCGCCTCGTAGACCGTGGCGTCCGGGGTCAGGGACCAGATTTCCCGACCCTTGTCGTTCAGGAGATGGGAGATCAGCTTCATGGAAACCTGCCTCGTCAGGGAGTTGCGGCTATGAGGTTAGCATTCACTCAGATTCCCGGCCAATGACAAATCGAGCAATTTCCAACCTCCAACTTCCGATCCGGACTTGTACATTAATAAACCTGCGATAGATGGACTCGTCTGTCCTATCGCACATCGCGATATCTGAACAATCCACATTGCAGGTTGCTCATTGGAAATTGCTTCATTTCAGATCTATTTCTTGGCCGAAACTCCGGCCAATTACGAATCGGGCATTTTCCGATCTCCGATTTCGAATGCGGCCGGACCTTTGGGTTCCACGGAGGCCGCAAAGCGTTGTAGACTATCCGCGCGTTTCCGCACAAAAGACCAAAACCCCGGTCGGACTACTGGAAAGGGACCAACAGAAATCATGAGAAGGTTGTCGCTCGGCAACGTTGTCGACTGGACCAGAGCTCGAAGTCACGCGGTCCACTACTGCGAGATTCACATCTCCGGCAATCAACCCGGCTAATGACCTTGCTTACCGCAACCTTCTATTACCTGGCGGCCGCCAGTGTCGCAAGCGCCCTCCTCGCCGTTACACGCAAGAACCCGGTCCACAGCATGCTCTGGGTTCTGGCTCTCTTCCTGCACGTGGCGGGCATCTTCCTGCTTCTGAGTGCGGAGTTCCTTGCAGCAGTCCAGGTCATCGTGTACGCGGGCGCGATCCTGGTTTTCTACCTCTTTGTCCTGATGCTGCTCGACCTTCCCGGCGAGGAGGCGCGAACACCCTTCGGCGCCCACTGGCCGTTCGCCGCCTTGGCGGGCCTTTCTTTCGCCGTCCTGGCCTGGCTCTCGCAAGTCGAAAGCATCGACCCGATTGCGGCCGGGGTCGCACCGCCCGCAGCCGCTACGGAGGGAGGTGCGCCTCTGGGAAGTCTGGCGGACGTGGGTATGGCACTCTTCGGTCCTTTCGCTCTACCTTTCGAAATGGCCTCGCTGATACTCCTGGCCGCGATCGTGGGCGCGGTCGTGCTCGCAAGGAAGAGGACTACAGAAGCATGATTGTTCCGCTGGGTACGATCGTGGGATTGAGCGCTATCCTCTTCGGGATCGGTGTGTTCGGTTTCCTGGCACGGCGCAACATCATCCTGATGTTCGTCTCTGTCGAGATCATGCTCAATGCGGTTAACCTCAGCCTGGCCGGCTTCAGCCGGTACTTCGAAGATCCGCGGGGGCAGGTCCTGGCCCTTTTCGTGATCGCCGTCGCGGCCGCGGAGGCAGGGGTGGGGCTGGGGCTCGTGATTGCTTTGAACCGGAACCAGCCCGGAGCCGGCGTGGCGGACCTGACCAAGCTCAAATGGTGAATTCTTCCGTCATCCCCCTTCTCGCGGTACTCGCCCCGGCCCTGGGCGCGCTCCTGATCGCATTTACTGGCGAGCGTCGCGCCAACCTGAGGGAGTTCTGGTCCGTGGCGGCCGGTGTTGTGATGTTCGCTCTGGTCGCCGCCATGATTCCGGAGGCGCTGGCCGGCCGAACGCCGGGCCTTGTGCTCTTTCGGATCCTCCCGGGGGTCGAACTCGCCTTCCGGGTGGACGCATTCGGTCTGCTCTTTGCCTCGGGGGCATCGCTGCTCTGGGTCCTGACTTCGTTCTACTCGATCGGCTACATGCGTTCGCTCAAAGAGCACGCGCAGACGCGCTACTTTGCCTGTTTCGCCCTGGCCCTTTCCGCGACCATCGGCGTCGCGTTCTCGGCGAACCTTTTCACGCTGTTTCTGTTCTATGAAGGCCTGACGCTGGTGACCTACCCTCTCGTGGGTCATAAGGAGACTGCCGAGGCCCGTGCGGGGGCCCGCAAGTACGTCATCTATCTTCTTGGTGCGGCGAAGGTGTTCCTGATCGCCGCGATCATCCTCACTTACAACGTAGCCGGAACTCTGGACTTCAAGAGCGGCGGCATCCTGCCGGCCAGCCAGATCGCGGAGCAGTCCACGCTTCTCTTCATGATCTTTGCTCTCTTCCTGTTCGGATTCGCCAAGAACGCGCTCATGCCGCTGCACAGCTGGCTTCCGGCGGCCATGGTGGCGCCCACGCCCGTGAGCGCGTTGCTGCACGCCGTTGCCGTAGTCAAGACCGGGGTCTTCTCCACGCTCCGGGTTTTCCTGTTTGTCTTCGGAGCGGACGCCATGCGCCAACTGGGAGCGGACCACCTGGCACTGGGGGCCGCGTCGGTAACGATCCTGGTCGCCTCGCTCCTCGCCCTGGGCCAGGACAACCTCAAAGCCCGGCTGGCTTTTTCGACGGTGAGCCAGCTCTCCTACATCATCCTGGGAGCGGCGCTCCTGAACGCCAGCGGGGTGCTGGGCGGCGTTGCCCATATTACGAACCACGCCGTGTCGAAGATCACGCTCTTCTTGTGCGCAGGCTCGATCTACGTGTCGACGCACAAGACTGAAATCAGCCAGATGTCCGGCCTGGCGCGGCGCATGCCTTGGACCATGGCTGCGTTCTCGCTCGCGTCGCTGAGCATCGTGGGCATTCCCCTCACTAGCGGCTTCGTATCCAAGTGGTATCTGGTCCTCGGCGCGGTGGAAAGCCAGACCCTCGTCCTGTTGGGCGTCCTGTTGGCCAGCTCGCTGCTGAGTGCGGCCTACCTCGGCCCGATCGTCTACCAGGCTTACTTCGGCGAGGAATCGCCGTCCGGCGAGGAGGTTCGCGAAGTTCCATGGATGGTCGCGCCCCTGGCCATCAGCGCGGCAGCCAGCCTGCTGCTGGGCCTCTTCCCTGCTCCTGTCCTCGAACTCGCCGGAAGGGTGATCCCGTGAACTTCCTCGAGAGACATCTGGAAGATCCCGTTCGCTTCGCCCGGATAAAGCGCGTGTTCTATATTGTCCTGGCTGTTGTGGCAGCGGCGGAAATCGTTCTGCCACTGATCTTCCACGGGAGCGAACACCACTTCTCGTTCGAGAGCTTTCCCGCCTGGGGTTCGGTCTACGGCCTGGTTTCCTGCGTTGCGATCATCGTCGTGTCCAAGCTGATAGGAAAGGTGTGGCTCATGCGCCGCGAGGACTACTATGACCGCTAGGCGGGTGCGTCCATGAATCTGGAATGGGTACACCCGGGACTCCTGCTCATCCTGGGCGCGTGGATTCTGCCGCTTCTCAGGGGCCGGGTCAAGCGCGCGGCGATGCTCGCCCTTCCCGCCGCAGCCCTCATCGATTGCCTGCTAATGACACCCGGAACCTACGGAGTGGCGAGCTTCCTCGGTCAGGACGTCGTGTTCGGCAGGGTCGACAGCCTGAGCCTGGTCTTTTCCTACGTCTTTTCGCTGATGGCTTTCCTGGGAATGGTTTACGCCCTCCATGTGGAAGACGATTCCCAGCACGTGGCCGCCCTGACCTACGCGGGGGGTGCGCTGGGGGTGACGTTCGCCGGAGACTTCCTCTCCTTCTACGTTTTCTGGGAGCTCATGGCGATTTCATCGGCGCTGCTGGTGTGGCTGCGCCGCGAACCGGGCGCTACGGCGGCCGGGTTCCGGTACCTTCTGGTCCACCTGGTGGGCGGGCTCATCCTCCTGGCGGGAATCGTGCTTCACTGGTCCCAGACCGGCTCACTTTCCTTCGGAGACATGGGAGCGTTTTCCGGAAGCATGGCATGGGCCCTGATCCTCGTCGCCTTTCTGCTGAACGCCGCGGTTCCGCCCCTCGGCGCATGGCTTCCCGACGCCTACCCCGAAGCCACCGTCACGGGCGCGGTTTTCATGACCGCTTTCACGACGAAGTCCGCCGTCTACGCACTGATCCGCGGTTTCGCCGGTACGGAAATCCTGGTGTGGCTGGGGGCGATCATGGCCATCTACGGCGTGGTTTACGCCGTGTTGGAAAACGACGCGCGGCGGCTGCTCGCCTACCACATCGTCAGCCAGGTCGGCTACATGGTCTGCGGGGTGGGAATCGGCACAGCCCTGGCCCTGAACGGCGCCTCGGCCCACGCCTTCGCTCACATCATTTACAAGGCGCTTCTATTCATGGGAGCCGGCGCCGTCCTCGAGATGACGGGTTTCAGAAAGCTGAACGAAATGGGCGGACTCTACAAGACCATGCCGGTCACGCTCGGCCTCTACATGATCGGCGCCTTCGCCATCTCGGCCGTACCCCTGTTCAGCGGATTCGTGAGCAAGTCCATGGTGGTTTCCGCCGCCGGCGAAGAACACCTGGCGGCGATCTTTCTCATGCTGACCCTCGCCTCGGCCGGGACTTTCCTTCACACCGGTCTCAAGCTTCCTTATTACATGTTCTTCGGCAAGGATTCGGGTACGCGCGCCGCAGAGCCGCCCAGGAACATGCTCGTGGCCATGGGGCTTGCCGCGGCTGCGTGTGTGTTGATCGGCGTTTTCCCGGGACTCCTGTACCCGCATCTTCCGTACCCGGCGGATTACCTTCCGTATACCCTTGCCCACGTGACGAACACGCTCGGGATCCTGGCCTTCACGGCGCTGGGATTCTTCCTTCTGCTGAAGCACCTGGACCCGGAACCCAAGATCAGCCTCGACACGGACTGGTTCTACCGTCGGGGTTCGGCCGGCTTCTTGAAGCTTGTCCAGAGTCCTCTGACGCGTCTCGAGTACGGCTTCGTCGGAGAGATCTATGAGTTTGTGATACGTCGTCCCGTCTTGAGTGCGGCGAGCGTCCTGCGCAAGTTCGACACCCTCGTTGTCGATTCGGCGGCACTGGGCGTGGGCCGTTCGAGCCAATCCTTGAGCCAGATCCTGAGGAGGGTGGTGAGCGGCCACACGCAGCAGTACGGGCTGCTCATGGCGGCCGGCATCCTCGCGCTCCTGGTCCTGGCGGTGCTCGCGCGATGACTGGCTATCCCATCCTGACGGCGACCACGTTCCTGCCCCTTGTGGGTGCGGTGTTGATCCTTTTCCTCGGCAGTGATCGGCTTGCGCGCTGGATCGCGCTGGCCACGACTCTGGCGACTCTGGCGATTTCGGGCCCGCTCTATCTGAACTTCGACAAGAGCTCGAGCGCGCTGCAGTTCGTCGAGTCTGCGGACTGGATCCCGGCGTGGAACATCGCCTACAGCATGGGCGTGGACGGCATCAGCCTGCCGTTCATCTTCCTGGCCTCGGTCTTGAGCGTCCTGTGCGTCAGCGTCTCGTGGACTGCGGTTGGGACGCGAGTGCGCGAGTTCTATTCCGCGCTCCTGGTGGCGGAGACCGCGATGATCGGCCTTTTTGCCGCATCGAATCTGTTCCTCTTCTACATATTCTGGGAACTCATCCTCGTTCCGATCTTTCTAATGATCGGTGTCTGGGGAGGTCCGACGCGCATCTACGCGGCGGTCAAGTTTCTGATGTTCACCCTGGCCGGCAGCGTCCTGATGCTCGTGGGTCTGATCGCCCTCTACCAGACCTTCGGCACGCTGGACTTCAAGGCTCTTGCCTCGGCGAGCGGGGACCTCGATTCCACACACCAGTCCTGGCTCTTCGCGGCATTCCTGGCCGCCTTCGCGGTCAAAGTACCGATGTTCCCCGTACATACGTGGCTCCCGGACGCCCACACCGAGGCGCCCACGGCGGGTAGCGTTATTCTGGCCGGGATCCTCCTCAAGATGGGGGCCTACGGTTTCCTGCGTGTTTCGCTTCCCATACTTCCAGACGCTGTGCAGCTTTTCGCGACGCCCATGCTGATCGTCTCCGCGGTCGCCATCGTCTACGGCGCGTACGTGACCCTGGTTCAGACCGACGTCAAGCGCCTCATCGCCTACTCGAGCGTCAGCCACATGGGTTTCGTCACTCTGGGCATCTTCACTCTCGACGGCAACGGGGTCGAGGGCGCCCTCCTGCAGATGATCAACCACGGCATCCTCAGCGCGGCGCTCTTCCTGTGCGTCGGGATGATCTACGAACGCACGCATACCCGCGAGATCAAGGACTACGGCGGCGTCGCCAGAACCGCGCCGGTCTACTCCACCCTGCTGGCACTGTTCTGTCTGGCCGCCGCAGGGTTCCCGGGTTTGAATTCGTTCGTCGGAGAGTTCCTCATCATCGGCGGCGCCTTCAGGACCCAGCCCTGGCTCGGAGCCATGGCCGTCTGGGGTGTCGCCCTTGGAACCGCCTACCTGGTATGGCTCTACTACCGGGTCGTCATGGGCGAGATCAACCCGGGTCTTGATGGACTCAAGCTCGAGCTCAACGCGCGTGAGGTGGCAACGCTGGCTCCGCTGGCCCTGCTGGCGTTGGGCCTCGGCCTCTACCCCGAGTTGGTGCTCTCCTATCTTCATGTTCCCGTGGCGGAGCTGCTCGCCGGGGTCACGCCGTGAAGGGTGCAACCGTCGCCGACCTCGCCCTGCTCGTGCCCGAGTTGATTCTTGTCGGGATGGCCCTCGTACTGATTCTTGTGGCGCGTCGAGTCCAGACAACGCCGGTCGCCGCAGTGGGCACTGTGATCGCGGCGCTGGGGGCAGCCGTGGCCTCCGCGTGGATGTTGTCCGGCGACACCGTTACCGGCTTTGGGGGCATGATCACCCTCGACGGGTACTCCCAATTCTTCAAGGTCCTTATCGCCGCCACTCTGGCGCTGGCCGCGCTTCTTTCGGTACGGAGCCTCGACGGAGATCAGATCCCGCGTGGGGAGTACCACGCCCTGTTGCTGTTGGGCGCGACGGGAATGATGCTCGCGGTGTCGGCTCTCGATCTACTGACTCTCTACCTGGGCCTGGAGCTCATGACGCTCTGCTCCTACATCCTGGTCGGGATTCGGGTGGACCGACCGGCGTCGAACGAGGCTGCAATCAAATATTTCCTCCTCGCTTCCTTCGCCTCGGCCGTGCTTCTCTACGGGATCGCCCTGACCTACGGCGTCACCGGCGCTACGGACTTTGCAGCCATAGCCGTGGCCATTTCCGAGGGCGGGATGGGCGGCAACCCGATACTCCTGATAGCAGTAGGGCTGGTGACGGCCGGGCTCGCCTTCAAGATTGCGGCAGTACCGTTCCATTCCTGGGCGCCGGATGCTTACCAGGGTGCGAGCGCACCGGTGGCGGCTTTTCTGGCTGCCGGTTCCAAGGCGGCCGGCCTGGCGGCACTGGGACGGGTCGGCCTGATCGCCTTCGGAGCGGAAGCCCGCGTCCTGTCCATGGTCCTGATCGGGCTCGCGGCCCTATCGATCGTCGTGGGTAGCTTCCTCGCGCTGTCCCAGACCGACATGAAGCGGCTACTCGCATATTCTTCGATCACTCATGCGGGCTACGCTCTGCTGGGTCTGATCGCCGGAACTCCGGAGGGAGTTTCGGCGACGATGACCTACACCTTCTTCTATGTCTTCATGACGCTCGGGGCTTTTGGAGTGGTCATCGCTCTGGGCGAGCGGGGCGAGAAACTGGACGGCTACCAGGGACTGGCAGCCCAGCGGCCAGGCACATCCCTGCTCATGCTCCTGTTCCTGCTGTCCCTGACCGGCATCCCTCCGACGGCCGGGTTCGTGGCCAAGTTCGTCGTGATCCTCAGCGCGGTCCGTGCGGGCCATACGGCGCTGGCGGTCCTGGCCGTGGCCTGCAGCGTGGTGACCGCGTTCGTGTACTTGCGGGTGGCCGTCCTCATGTACATGAGAGAGCCGGAGGAACCGGCACCTTCGCGTTTACCGGTCGCCATATCCGCAGCCCTTGCAGTGGCCGCGCTAGTCACTCTAGCCGGGGGCATTTCCCCGGGCAGCTTCGTGCCGTGGGCGGTGTCACCCTGATGCTTAACAATGTACAATGCTAGATGTTATTTCTGACTCAGGACACTAAGACTCGTGAACGAATACATCGGTATCGCTGTTAGTTTTGTTGTGGCCGCAGGGATCGCCGGCGCGATGGTGTTCCTGAGCTCCGTGCTGGGTAAGAAGAACCCTACGCCGGAAAAGATGTCGCCGTTCGAATGTGGCAAGGATCCGTTCTCGCTACCGATGGGAAGGTTGGCGATCAAGTTCTACCTGACCGCGATCCTGTTCATCCTCTTCGACGTCGAGCTCGTCTTCCTCTATCCGTGGGCCGTCGTGTTCCGACAGCTGGGATTCCTGGGCTTGACCGAGATGGGCGTCTTCCTGGGCATCCTGATGGTGGGTTTCGTTTACGCCTGGGACAACGGCGCACTTGACTGGCAATAAAGGAGAGGGGCTCTATCGCAGATTGGTCATCGGACGAGTCCACATTGGAAGTTGGAGATTGTAAATTGCTCGATTTCTACATTGTTCGGAAATCTGAAATGAAGCAATTTGCAATGAGCAACTTGCAATGCGGATTGTTCAAATATCGCAATTTGCGATAGGACCGGATCTTCTTTGGGTGCTTGAAAGACGGGATCCATCGCAGATTGGTCATCGAACGAATCCGCTTTGGAAGTTGGAGATTGGAGATTGCTCCATTTGAAATCTTCGAATACGAGCGAAATCGACTGACAGTGAAGCTATGACGGACACGACCACATCGTTCTTAACCAGCCGCCTTGACAAGGCAATCGGCTGGGCTCGGAAATACTCGATCTTCCAATACCCTTTTGTGACGGCGTGCTGCGGGATGGAGTACATGGCGACAGCCTGCTCTCACTACGACGTGGACCGCTTCGGAGCGGGCTTCCCCCGGTTTTCGCCGCGCCAGGCCGACGTGCTCTTCGTCGTGGGCACGATCAGTCACAAGATGGCGCCCGTCTTGAAACGCATCCATGAGCAGATGGCCGACCCCAAGTGGGTGGTCGCGTTCGGAGTGTGCACATGTACGGGCGGTTTCTATGACAACTATGCAACGGTGATGGGTATCGACACGATCATGCCGGTGGATGTCTACATACCCGGATGCCCGCCGCGGCCGGAGATGGTCCTTGACGGGCTGATGAAGCTCCAGGACAAGATCCAGGACGAGCGAACAACCGGCGTGCGGGCCGAAGCCGAACCTCGCCCGGACATCTTCGAAGCATGAATACGGCCTCTTTGATCGAGTCCGTCAAGAACCAGTTCCCGGATGCGGTCCGGGGGTCGCATATTTACCGGGGTGATGCCACCCTGGTCTTGCGGCCCGAATGCCTGGTCGAAGTGGCGCGGTTTCTCAAGGAAGACCCGGCCTTCCGCATGAACTTCCTGGTAGACGTGACCGCCGTCGACTACCTCACCTTCGGAAAACGGCCGACTCCGGCTTTCTTCGCGTCCTCCGGAGTGGCGGTGAAGCCCTCTTCTCAGATTCCCGACGAGGACCCCTGGCCCGGCCCGCCCGCCCGGTCGCGCTTCGCCCTCGTCTACCACTTCTACTCGATGGCCCACAAGCATCGACTCCGTCTGGTGGTTCCCGTCGAAGAGACCGATGCCGTGGTGGACTCCGTGACCGCTTTGTGGCCTGGAGCCGACTGGCTCGAGCGCGAGGTCTGGGACATGTTCGGGATCGACTTCCGGGGCCACCCGGACCTGAGGCGCATCCTCATGTACGACGAGTTTGAAGGTCACCCGTTGCGCAAAGACTATCCCGTCAACAAACGACAGCCCCTGATCGGACCCGTCAACTGATCCGCGCCGATGGACACGACTCCAATGCCCGAGACAAACCCGACACCCGAGAGCCAGACCGAGAATCTCGAAACGCGCGACATGATGCTCAACATCGGTCCCGCGCACCCGGCCATGCACGGCATCATCCGGATCGTGTCCAAACTCGATGGGGAACAGATCCAGGAGGCCGACGTGGAGATCGGCTACCTCCACCGCGGTTTCGAAAAGATGTCGGAGGTGGTCGACTACAACGGCGTTGTCCCTTACACCGACCGGCTCAACTACGTCTCGCCGCTCATCAACAACATGGGCTACTGCATGAGCGTGGAGAAACTGCTGGGAATCTCGGTCCCGGAACGCTGCCACTATGTCCGGGTCATCCTTTCAGAAATCTCGCGGATCTCAGACCACCTCACCTGCGTCGGGGCGAGCGCCATGGAACTGGGGGCCTTCACCGTCTTTCTCTACATGGTCAAGGCGCGCGAGTATCTCTGGGAACTCGTGGAGAAGGTGACCGGCGCCCGCCTGACGGTCAGCTACTGCCGTGTCGGCGGGGTGAAGGCCGACCTCCCCGACGATTTCGCCGAACCCTGCCGCAAGGCTTTTGAGGAGACCCGCAAGGTCCTCTCCGAATCACACGGACTTCTCACACGAAACCGCATCTTCGTAGACCGCATGAACGGAACGGGCGTGATCTCGCAGGAGGACGCCATCTCTTACGGGATTACGGGCCCCTTCCTTCGTTCCACAGGCGCCGATTACGACGTGCGCAAGGACTGCCCCTACGCCGTCTACGACCAGATCCCTTTCGAAGTGCCGGTGGGAAGCCAGGGCGACAACATGGACCGGTACCTTGTACGCATGGAAGAGATGGAGCAGTCCATGCGCATCGTGGAAAGGGCGCTCGCGGACATCCCGGCCGGCGCGGTCCAGGTTGATCCGGAGACCGGACGCGACATCCCGGCGGCAGAGATGGTGGATCTTGCGAAGGTTGGAAACATCGCGGCGATCTCGGGCGGTTGCGCCGTGCCGGGCCCTACTCTCGAGGGCTCGGGGCGTGCCCAACGTCCCTCTATTGCAGCCGACGAGAAGCGGGCCTTCCTCCCATCGAAGGAGGACACCTACGGCAACATCGAAGGACTGATGAACCATTTCAAGCTGGTCATGCACGGCCACGGCGTGCGGCCTCCGGCTGGAGAGGTCTACTTCCCGGTGGAAGGGGCCAACGGCGAGCTGGGATTTTACGTGATCAGCGACGGAGCGGGGAACCCATTCCGGGTCCGGGTACGGCCGCCCTGCTTTGCCATCATGTCGGCTCTATCGAAACTCCTTACCGGCGACATGATCGCCGACATGGTCCCCACCTTCGGGTCGGTCAACATGATCGGTGGAGAACTGGACCGGTAGCATTGGAGATTGCTGGAGTTGTTATTGGTCAGAAAATCTGAAATGAAGCAATTTCCAATGAACAACCTGCAATGTGGATTGTTCAGATATCGCGATTTGCGATACGTCATTCAAAAACGCGATTTGCAACTAGACCACTAAGCTTTCGGAAGAGCTGAATTGGCAGACCTTGAAAGCAAAGCCGACGAGATCATAGGGCGCTACGAGTACCCCAAGGCCGCCATGTTGCCTCTGTTGTGGCTCGTCCAGGAAGACCGCGGCTGGGTCTCCCCGGAAGACGAGGCCTGGGTTGGGCGCAAGCTTGGGGTGGCGATCTCCCACGTGCGCGAGGCGGTCTCCTTCTACAACATGTTCCACACCCGACCCGTGGGCCGGCGAGAGCTCCGGGTCTGCACTTCTCCGCCGTGCATGCTGCGCGGTGCCGACGATCTGATGGAGCAGATCAAAGAGCGTCTCAAGATCGGTCCGGGCGAGACCACCTCCGGCCTGTCTGTCACGCTCACGGAGGTCGAATGCCTGTGCGCCTGCGAGATGGCGCCCATGGCCCAACTTGACGAACGTTTTGTCGGACCTCTCGAAGGTGAAAGCGTCGATGCCATTGTCTCCGACGCGCTCACCGAACCGGGCAACCCCGAATCGACGCCGGAGCCGAACCCCTTCATCTGCTCGGACGGGCCGGTGCTGTCGACACGTCTCGGCAACACCGAGGGAACGTGGTTCCAAGCCTACACGGCGGACGAGGGTTACCTAGCGGCCAGGAAGGTACTGAGTACGATGAAGCCCGAAGACGTGATCGACGAGGTTTCCAAAGCCAACTTGCGCGGTCTGGGCGGCGCGGGATTTCCGGCGGGCAGGAAGTGGTCGTTCGTCCCGAAGGGTTCAAACAAGCCCAGGTATCTGGTCGTAAACGCGGACGAGGGCGAGCCCGGCACTTTCAAGGACCGCTACATCATGGAGCGGGATCCTCACGCGCTGCTCGAAGGCATGATCCTCGCCGCCTACGCGATCGGAAGTCACAAGGCCTATGTCTACATCCGCGGTGAGTACTTCCGGTCTGCCAAGCGCCTGCAGCGTGCCATAGACGAGGCCTACAGCCAGGGCTGGCTGGGCAAGGACATACAGGGAACAGGCTTCGATCTGGACGTGGTTGTCCACCGCGGGGCAGGTGCCTATATCTGCGGCGAAGAGACCGCACTGCTTACCTCGCTCGAGGGCGGAAAGGGCTTTCCCCGCCTGAAGCCCCCGTTCCCAGCTATCTCGGGTCTCTTCGCCTGTCCCACGATCGTCAACAACGTGGAAACACTGGCCTGCGTGCCTTTCATCATGCGCTACGGTGCCGAACGCTTCGCCGCAATCGGCACGGCCAAACAGGGTGGCACTCGGCTTTTCTGCGTGAGCGGACATGTGGTCCGTCCGGGTGTGTACGAAGAGCCGGTGGGCGTGACCCTGAGGGAACTGATCGAGAAAGCCGGGGGCGTCCGCGACGGAAACAAGCTGAAGGCCGTCATCCCCGGCGGAATTTCGGCCAAAATCCTGACGTCGGATGAGATCGACGTGGGCATGGACTTCGACTCCCTCATGGCCGCCGGCAGCATGGCAGGTTCCGGCGGTGTCATCGTGATGGATGAGACGACTTCCATCGTCGAGGCGCTGGATTGGGCGGCCAAGTTCTTCGCCGACGAGTCGTGCGGCCAGTGCTCGCCGTGTCGCGAGGGAACCGGCTGGGTCCATCGCATCCTGGGCCGTATCCTGGACGGCAACGGGAGCGTCCAGGACCTGGACGATCTTCTCGGCATCGCCGGCGATATGGAAGGAAATACGATCTGCGTCTTCGCCGACGCGGCAGCCTGGCCGGTTCAGTCCTACATCGCGAAGTTCCGTGACGAGTTCGAAGAGTTCATCCGCAGCGGTCGGAGGGCCGGGAGCCGGGAGGCCGCCCATGCCTAAGCTGACCATCGACGGCCGCGAGGTGAACGTGGCTGACGGATCCACCGTCATCCAGGCGGCCGAACAGCTGGGAATCTTCGTTCCGCGCTACTGCTACCACCCCGGCCTGTCCATTGCGGGCAACTGCCGCATCTGCCTGGTGGATGTGGAGAAGGCCCCCAAGCTCCAGATCGCCTGTAACTCGCCCGCAACGGAAGGCATGGTGGTGCACACCACCAACGACAAGGCCGAGGACGGCCGCCGGGCGGTCCTGGAGTTCCTCCTGGCCAATCACCCGCTCGATTGCCCGGTCTGCGACCAGTCCGGTGAGTGCGACCTGCAGAATTTCTACATGAACTTCGGCCTCTACAACCCGCGCTTCCGTGAACACAAGGTCAAAAAGCAGAAAGCCGTCGAACTCGGCCCCCATGTGATGCTGGACCAGGAGCGCTGCATTCTCTGCTCGCGCTGTGTGCGCTTCACGGACGAGATTACGAAAACCGGCGAGTTCGGCATCTTCAATCGGGGGGACCGTGCCGAGTTGGGGCTCTATCCGGGTGACGTACTCGACAACCCCTACTCGGCCAACGTCGTCGACATCTGTCCGGTCGGCGCACTGACCGAGAATGATTTCCGTTTCAAGGCCCGGGTCTGGTACCTCTCCAGCGCCCCCACGATCTGCAATGGCTGCAGCCAGGGATGCAACGTGGATATGCACTATGTCCTCGACCGTCCCCACTTGAACGATGGGGCTCGCGTCGTGCGTCTCAAGCCCCGCTACAACGCGGATGTAAACGAATGGTGGCTGTGCGACGAGGGGCGATACGGCTTCGGATGGCTGGATCGAGACAGATTACAGAAAGTTCGCGGGCCGGCAGCGGCAAGTGCAGCTGCAACCTGGGATCAGGCCCTCAACGCGATCTCGACAGCCCTCGGCGAAGGCTATGGGGACGGCGCTCGGATCGGCGTACTCGCGTCGGCTCAGCTCACCAACGAGGAGCTTTTCCTGATCCGGGAGGTCTTCCAGCGGGGTCTGGGCGCGCGAGTCAGCGCTGTGGTTCCGGATGAGCCTGGAACCTCGGACGATTTCCTCATCAAGGCGGACAAGAATCCCAACACCGCGGGAACCACCATCCTGGGCCTGACCGGCGGGGATGCAACTGACGGCGCGCTGATCGTCGACGAGGCGCTGGCGGGGAACGTCGACGTCCTGTGGGTTATCGGGCACGACATGGTGGCCCTCTTCGGGGAGGAGAGGGTCCGAGAGCTATCGGAGCGGGTGGGTCTGTTCGTCTTCTCGGGGACAAACCAGAACCCAACCGTACCGTTCGCTCATTGGGTCCTGCCGACCGCGGCCTACGTGGAAAAGGACGGCACCTTCGTGAACTGCCACGGTCGGATCCAACGCATCGGTCTTGCCGTTCCGCCCCTGGATGACTCGAGAGAAGAGTGGCGCATCCTGCTTGAACTGGCTGGAAAGCTCGGCCTCGGGCTCGATTGGAAGGAACCGGAGGAGATTTTCCGGGCGCTCGCCGAAGCCGAGACGGCGTTCGAAGGGTTGAGCTATGACACGATCGGATCTCAGGGGGTCGATGTCCGCCCGACCGCGCCCGCGGGGACCATCGAATCATGATTGAGACCCTGGTCATCAAGCTGGTCCTGGTCAGTATCGTGTTTTTCGGTGTCCTGAACCTGGCGGGTTTTCACACCTGGGTGGAGCGGAAGCAATCGGCCCTCATCCAGGACAGGATCGGGGCCAACCGCGCCGACATTTTCGGCTTTCGGCTGCTGGGAATGCTTCACGGCGTGGCCGACGTGATCAAGATGTTCACCAAGGAGGACATCGTCCCGGACGGCGCGGACAAGACCCTCCACACGCTGGCTCCTTTTTTCTCGGTCTTCTTCGCCCTGGTCGTTTTTGCAGCAGTCCCCTTTGGACCCAGCCTCATCCTGGGGGAAAGGGTCATCGAACTCCAGGTCGCCAAGATCGACGCGGCGCTGCTCTACATCTTTGCAATGCTCTCACTCGGGGTCTATGGAGTGATCCTGGGGGGCTTTGCCTCGCGAAACAACTACGCCATTCTCGGCGGACTGCGGGCAACGGCGCAGATGATCTCCTACGAGATTGCACTGGGCATCGCCGTCCTCGGAGTGATCATGGTCCATGGGACCATGGACCTGAATGAGCTGGTCCTGGCCCAGGGGCAGCTGATCGGCGGCTGGATCCCTCTCTGGGGTATCGTCACCCAGCCGGTGGCTTTCTTCATTTTCCTGACCGCGGCCCTCGCTGAGACCAAGAGACTTCCCTTCGACATACCGGAAGGCGAGTCGGAAATCATCGGCTATTTCGTCGAGTACAGCGGGATGAAGTTCGGAATGTTCTTCCTCACGGATTTCCTGGAAACCATCGTGGTGGCATGCCTGGCGACGACACTCTTTTTTGGCGGTTGGCAAGTGCCCTTCCTTGTGGCGGATTACGAGACTGCGACCTTCGGCTTCCACTTCCCCTGGGGTGGGGAGTTGTTGGTCTCCAACATTGTCTACGTCCTGCTCGGGGTCGCCAGCTTTTCGTTCAAGAGCTTCGTCTTCCTTTTTGTATTCATGCAGCTGCGCTGGACGCTGCCGCGCTTCCGTTACGACCAGCTGATGAGCCTGGGCTGGAAAGGGCTGTTCCCGATCTCGGTGGCGAACGTCGTCGTGACAGCCGTGGTGCTGTCTTTTTTCGGGCAAGGGTTTTCTGAGTGAGCGGCCCGTGAAGAGTTATTGCAGATTGGGTCATTGCACGAATCCGCATTGCAAGTTGGAGATTGGAAATTGCTGAATCTGTCATCGGTCGGAGGCCTGGAATCGTCCCCGGCAAGCTTCCCAGAATCTGAAATGAAGCAATCTACAATGAGCAACCTGCAATGCGGATTGTTGAGATATCGCAATTTGCAATCGAACCCACTGAAACTAAGTTTTCGAACGAGACTCTTCTTCGGGGAGGGGTCATAGTGGCTGCAAAGGTAAAGGTCGTCCGCAGGCCCGAGCTGACCTTTTGGGAGAAACTCTACATTCCCCAGATCGTGTCGGGCCTCAAGATCACCTTCCGACATTTCTTCCGCAACCTCTTTCTGCACATCGCCCACCAGGCGGGCCGCTACACGAACGTCTCCGCCGCGGCCACCATCCAGTACCCCGAGGAGCTCCGGCCCCTCATGTCTCGGTTCCGCAGCCGCCACAGGCTGACCCTGCGTGAGGACAAGACCCCGCGCTGCGTGGGGTGCATGCTCTGTGAAACGGTCTGCCCGGCCAAATGCATCACCATCGTGCCCGGTGAGCATCCCGACCCCATGGTGGAGAAGTACCCGATCCGCTTCGACATCGACTTGGGCGTCTGCGTCTACTGCGGCTACTGCGTCGAGGTGTGCCCCGAGGACGCCATCCGGATGGACACGGGTATCCTCGATGTCGCCGCCTACTCGCGCGAGGCCATGCAGCTGGACATCCATGAACTGATGGATCCTCAATTGCGCAAACCGATCGCCGACTGCAGCCTGGAATTTCCCCACAAGTGCGAACTGACCGGCGGAGAAATTAAGGGTAACTGGGACGTGTTGACGAGGCCCGAGTCAGGTGACTGACGGCATGGAGAATCCAATTCCTTTTTGGTAGCCGCACTGTGGTGGAATCCGCGACTCTCCTGAAAGACCTCCAGCGCCTCCAGGACGCGTTTGGAGGGAATGTTGCCTCGAAACGGCTGCATCTCTTGCGCGGGCTCGAGCGCCGTCCCCTCAGACGTGCCAGTGAGGTTCTCCGCCTTCACGAATGTCTCTGCTTTCTTCACGCCTACCCCGACGACGAAGCGGTGCTCCTCCAGGTCCGGCTGATGCTCGACGGTTTTGCCCAACGTCCTGATCTGCGTCGTCACCGGGACGAGTTGGCGGACACGGGAATCGCGGGCACCCGTATCGATTTTTCGTTCTACTGGTTCACGGCTTTGTGGCTCGCCCGGCGTTGGCCGGATCGGATCAGCATCGACTGGGCGATCTTCGACGAGCGCTCCAGGATTCCAGATCTTCTCCATCTCCTTCTCCCCTACAGTGAGACTCCGGCCATCGACTCGTATGACTTCTCCCCGCGAGAATGGATCAATCTGCTCAAGGGATCCGCGCAAACGGACGCCGCGTTCCTCATTCGAAGGTTCGAGGCGTTGCGCACCGATGGGTTCGGGCAGGAGGTTGCATACGACAGCCTCGATGTTCCCCTTCGTCTCGAGCCGGGGCCGGATACACCCTCCCGGACCCACGCCCGGTACGCGGGGGTACCCGTCGTGTTCCAGCGTGGTCCTCTGAGGCGGGAGCGTCCTTCGCTACGAAGGGAGTTCCGGCTCCCTCCGAAAGCCGTGCGCGTGATCGGGCCACGGGATGCGCAGCACCTCATCGATCTCGCCCGAGAAGCTATGGTGGTGCGGAGCCGCGATCTCGACATATTCATTCACGCGGATCGAAACGATGTCCGTTTGGTCGATTGGGGCGACGGTCTCCAGTTCGCGTGCATGGGAGCGATTCCGGAGCGTCGCCTTCTGCTCGAATCGGTGTACGGATTCCTCACCCTCAAAAACGGAGTGCCGATCGGATACGTACTCGTGAGCGCCCTTTTTGCTTCCTCAGAGGTCGCATACAACATATTCGACACTTACCGCGGAGGCCAGGCTGCATCGACTTACCTTCGTGTCCTCGCCACCGCGCATCACCTGTTCGGGAGCGACACGTTCGCCGTCGAGCGGTACCAGCTCGGGCACGGGAACCCGGAAGGCCTGAAGTCGGGGGCATGGTGGTTCTACTACAAACTCGGCCTCCGTCCGGACGATCGTGGCGTTCGACGCATCGTACGGAAGGAGATGCGGAAGATGAAAGCGAACCTGCAGTATCGCTCCTCGATCGCCACGCTCAGAGATCTCGCGGCTGAACCCATGTTCTTGGACCCGCGAACTCCTGGGCGTCGCGACGCACTAGGCCGCGTCGACTTGGGGGCGATCGGACTCCGCATCACCGGTACACTTGCGACGCGTTTCGGACCCGACCGCGAGCGGGGGATTCGTACCTGCTCGGACGAGGCAGCAGCGCTTCTGGGAGTGCGGTCGTGGCGACGGCTCGTAGCGGGAGAGCGTCTCGCCTGGCAGAGATGGAGCCCGCTCGTCATGACGCTCCCCCGTCTTCGACAGTGGAGCTCGAGCGAGAAGCGGGATCTCGCCGATTTGATCCGCGCCAAGGGGGGCGACGCGAATCCGAGTTCGTACGCCTCTTCAACGAACACCGTCGCCTGCGCCGCGCCCTCCTGAAACTCGCCGAGGAGGGCTGAGCTCAAGAGCCTCCCTGCCGGCTCTCAGTCCTTCCGCAATTCCGCGCACAGGCCCTTCACGGTGACGAGGTCCTGGATCAACAGCTCGAGCGTCGAGACACCTACGGTGTGGGATACGGCTAGCTCGTCGAGTTGGGATTCGATTCGTATGGACACAGCGGACAGCGCAGCAAGCTGCTTGGCAAACGACTCGTCCTTGAACCGGCTGGAAGACCTAAGCCTGCGGTCCCCAGCCAGGAAGCGGATCATACTTTCCACTGCCGCTTCCAGTTCTGGCACTCCGACTTCGACCGCCTCGTGTGCCCAATCTGCCGAAGCCGGAGCGTATCTATAGACGGCAAGATCTCGAGCCAGGCGCCCGAACTCGCGTGAGGTGTCTTGGAAACCGCCCTCCTCCGCGAGCTTCTTGAGTCGGCGCGCCTCGTCCAGTGCGAGGAATCTTTCCTCGACACCCTTTATCGTCAGTCGGATGATGTCGGACAGGGGTTGTTGCTGTGCAGCCGCCACGGAGGGAAACAATAGAACGAAAACGATTGTGAGCTTACCGATCATGGCACCGATACCTCTTGTAAATGGTACGCGAGGGAAGAGCTGTGGTCAATCCAGGGACAGGCGTTGACGCGTCCAGCCCGCAGTCACCAGCTAAAGCTGAAGTTCAGCAGCACCTGTCGGGCAGGCTGGGGGCCGGCCACGCGTTCCCAGTGAGCTGAATCGGGTCCCACGGGTGCTTCATACAGCCGGGTACGCCCTGTGAAGATGGCGTCGATAGCGGTACCGATTCCGGCGTATATCCCAGTGGAAACACCGACAAAAGCCATCTTGGTCCCGGCACCGCAGCCGCCAGCACGTCCCTCATCGTCGACGCAATCGGCGATGTTTGCGGTGAGGATTCCCATCGCGAGGCCCACCAACGCCCCTAGTGACCTGTAACAGTGCTATCGGTACCAGCGTTCGGCCGAACGGCGTCGGATTCTAGGAGTGACGCCCGAGCCAATGCTGTTTCATTGCGAGGGCGTTATGACACCGAAGACGGCGCCGTTGGGCCGAACCCTTCGGGCCGATGGCACTGTTTCAGGCCACTAGAATTCCCATTCTTGAGGGAGTCGCCTTGCTTGTCTATTCGCCTGACGCGGGCGGCCTCGAAACGACGTTCATTCCCGTCGACCCGCAGAACGATGGCGTCATCGTCCAGGCGAATGAGTCTTCCAGCCGTCTCGCTGCCCTGATCGTCAAGGACGTAGACGGTGGCAAGGCTCGTCGATCCAGCCCGGCCCACCCGGGCACAATGTCTTGCGCCCGCACCACTGTGGGGCAGAGGATCATCACCAGGATCCCGATAGATCGCGTCATGACTCGTAGTTCAGTGGCCGGAGAGAATGTCGGGCGGCGGCTCCCTGGGTTCCTTCCTTCCCTTCGTTCTTCCCGGGGTGCATACGGCACGCTAAGCTTGGAGCCGGTTCGAGTCAAGCAATCATCTAGACCCACGATAACAAAACATCGAACTGCGGCGTATCATGGTGTGAGGTTCCGACGGCCATCCGGGCGGCGTTACGGAAGTCGAGTGATCGCGATGAACAAAGGCTGGAAGATATGGATTCTGGCGGCTCTGCTGATCAGCTCGATTTCGCTCGCCCAAACCCCGGCTCAGAGCCCGCAGGAGACCTCCGTGATCGAAGGCTTCGTCGTCCGCATGGGTTCGGGAGAACCCCTGGCGAAGGCGCAGGTGATGCTTCGACCCGCGCGCGGCCGACGACCTGTGTTCGGCGCTCTCACCGATTCGGGCGGTCGGTTCCGGGTGGCTAACATCAGGCCGGGTAGCTACCGACTCCATGTCGAACGGGATGGCTACGTCGACCAGCAGTACGGACAGGTCAGCCCTGCTCGTCCCGGCACTGTTCTGGTACTGGAGCCCGGGCATGAAGTACAAGACGTCGTCATCAGCCTGGTGCCGCCTGTCGACTGGCGGCGATGATCGCCCGACGAGGATAGGTCCTCTCCCGGTCCCGCTCGAACGGTCAAGAGCAGGTCAGCCCTGCTCGTCCGGGCGAGTACCGCCTGTACTGGCTGATCCCCGACGAATACTACGTCAGTGCAACCTACGAAGACGGCTTTCGGGAATTGAGAACCCTGCGCGAAGCTGTCGCGGCATCGGCTCCGCTTGCCCTACCTGGTAGGGGCGCACCGCACGCTCCTCCGGATCCCGTGCCGGAAACACTCGAGCAAATCTACGTTGACACGTACTACCCCGGCGTCCACGATCCGCTTTCGGCCTCGCCGATATCCGTCGATCCCGGGGTCGAGATTCGGGCCATCAGTTTCACGCTTCTGCCTACCCGAGCCCGCGCTGTCCGCGGAACGGTCGTCGGACCCTTCTCACCGGAGGACGGCGTGTCTCCGAACGTGATCGTCGTCCCTCGGGGCGGTGTGACTCGGAACAGGATCAACTTTCGTCGAGATGGCGATCGGAACAATCGGCGAAGCCGGGACGGCAGTTTCGAACTGACGGGCGTCGCCCCGGGGTCTTACACCGTTGCGGCCATTCTGCGCGTGGGTCGGCGGGACCGCGGTAACCGAGGGTTGTTCACAGGTTTCGTCGACATTGAGGTCCGGGATGAAGATGTCGAAGGACTAGTCGTTCCCGTCGAACCCGGAATCCAGCTCGGCGGCAAGGTCCTGGTCGATGAAAGCGCCAATGAGCTCAACGTCTCCAGGTTGCGCGTCCGGCTCGAGCCGATGACCGGGCTCCCGATCGGCGAACCCAATGCACGTGTGGACGACGACGGCAGCTTCGTTGTCGACAACGTGCCGAGGGCTCCGCACCGCGTTTCCATAACAGGTCTTCCGAGGGACGCCTACGTTGCTTCAGCCCGGGTCGGCGGCCGGGACGTACTGATTTCCGGAATCCAGGTCGTACCCGACATGCCCGGCCTGGAGTTCTGGGTCAGTGCTTCCGGGGCGCGCCTCGAAGGAATCGTAGGTGTCGGTGACGCGCCCTTCACGGGAGCCCAGGTCGTCCTGATTCCGGATGACCCGTTACGGACCGATCTTTACAAGACTGCCAGCGCCGACCAGTACGGCCGTTTCTCGATGCGCGGAATTTCTCCGGGGAACTACCGCGTGTTTGCCTGGGAGGATGCACCGTCCGGCGCCTACCGGGATCCGGAGTTTGTTCGTCGCTACGAGGATTGGGGCGAGCGGATCCATGTGGAACAGGCCGGTCAGGTACAGGTCCAGCCGCGCCTGATTCCCGCCGGGAACTGACCCACGTCCGCCGGAACTCCCCGCCATCGGGCGACGAAGCCTTCCTTACGATACCCCCGTAAATTCCCCTTGAGAAAAGCCCCGATCATCCGGCCCTGAGATTTGACGCACGGACACTGTTCCGGCAGAATGTCTTCCTCATCCAGTGCAAGATCACAGGGTGCCCAAGGAGGTTCATGCGTCAAGGTTTCCTTTCATGCATCTTGGTACTCGCCGCAGCCGTGCTGTGGCCCTCCATTGTCCGCGGGCAGAGCTCTGATCTGGTCGGGACCTGGGAAGGCAGCATCCGTGGGCCGGGCTCGGTGCAAGCCGTTTCCGTCACCATCCGGATCGACGGTGAGGGCGAGTTCACTGGAACGGCGGACATACCGGGTCAAGGTGCCCAGTTACGTCCGTTGATCAACATCGACGTTCGCGATCAGTATGTTTCGTTCCAGGTCGCCGGGGTTTCCGGCAATCCCCTCTTCGACGGTGCCGTTTCCGTGGACGGAAGCAGCTACACCGGAAGTTTCACGCAGGCCGGCGAGACCTTTCCGTTTACGCTCGCCAAGCGGGCGGCAGCGATGGAAGGCTCGTCGAGTGATACCGCGGCGTTTCGAGGAGTGTGGGACGGAACACTCGACGCGGGCTCGTTGAAACTTCGGTTCCTCCTGACGGTACCGGAATCCACCGACGGCGTTGCGATGACGATGGGGACCGGGGCCCAGGACGTCCGGAACCTGATCGTGGCTATCATGATTCAGGGTGATGAGGTTCGGTTGAACGTCCCCGCGCTCGGCGCCGTCTACGTCGGGACACTGGACGAGGGCGACGAAACGATCTCCGGAACATGGAGACAGGCGGACGCTCGCCTTCCGCTCACCTTCACGAAGACGGACTAGTCCGGCCGACGCAACGCGTCGATTGAACCACGCCACTCCGTCCGCTTCCCGGTTTGCGACCCGACGGCCCGACGAACACCAGGATGAAACCCAACCAGGAGGGCTAACGATGGCCGGTACCAGCGATCTGGAGATCCGCGGAAACCTCAGGGACTCCTACTCCGACGTCTACACGCCGGCGGCCCTGGACGCCCTGTCGGCGCTCGCGGACTTGAATCGACAACGTCTGGAGGTCATGAGCGCACGTATCGAGCGCCGCCAGAGAAGGGCTCGCGATCACGAGCGAATGAGCTTTCTGGAACCCAACTCGGTGGTCCCGGGAACCACGCTGACAGTGCAGGACGCACGGTCCGGGGATTTCGACGGGTCCGAGATGCCGGACGACCTCCAACGACAGTGGATCCAGGGCACCGGACCAGCGGCGAAACCACGCGCGACGGTCGAAAGCAGTATCCGCAACGTCGCCTATGCTCTCCTGTCAGGCGCGGACGGATGGATGTTCGACGGTGAGGATGCCCTCGGGCAGGTCTCGACCATGTCGCTGGACAACCAGCGGAACCTGAAGCTGGCCTTCGCGAGGGATCCGATCTTTCTCGCGGCTGCGGAGCGGGTCGCCGGAGAGATGAACGAGTGGGCCGGCTCGTTCTTCGGCCGTCCGATCGTCGATGACTGGGCGAAACAGCTCGCCTTCACCACGAGGATCTTCCGGGCCAGGGCCCTGCACCTCGACGACCGCCACGTCCGGTGCGCCGACGGCACCGGATTCTCGGCTTCCCTCGTCGACACGGTTCTCTACGTGGTGAACAACCACGAGCGCCTCCGTGAGGACGGCTCGTCGATCGTTCTGTATCTCCCGAAGATTCAAACCGCCGAAGAAGCCGCCGTCTGGAACGATTTACTGGCTGCGCTCGAGCAACACCTGGGCCTGACCCTCGGCACCATCAAAGTCTACGTCCTCGTCGAGCAGGTCGAAGCCTGCTTTCAGTTGATGGAGATCCGTGCAGCCCTCGGCACCCATTTCGTCGGTTACAACACAGGCCGATGGGACTATATCAACAGCGTCTCCGACGCCATGGCGTGGGGTTCCGACTTTCTGAACCCGAACATCGACGCGATCGTGATGACCTACGGCTACATGCGGACCTACGAGGATCGCGTCCGGCGCGCCGTCAACACCGTCGACCGCAACGGTCGTCACGCTCTGTGGCAGGGCGGAATGGAACCGAACATCCCGGTCGGCTCCGAAGCGGGAATCGAAGCCAGCATGAATAAAGCTGTCGCAGGTGCTGAACGCGAAGAAAGGGAAGGCGCGAGCGGCAAGTGGGTCGCCCACTGGAAGATGGTTCACATCGTCAGACCGGTCTGGGAAAAGGTGGGCAAGCAAAACCAGCTGGGCCGAGGTTTCCCACCGCTGACTTACACCGACGAGGACGCCGAGGGCTTGATGATGCTCGAGCCGGCCCCACGGACCATTCGCGGGGCACGGGACCTGCTCAGTGTGGCCCTTCAGTACGGCAACGCCTTCGGTCGGGGTTTTCAAGCTGCAGCACTCAAGCCGGCCGACTTCTTCGAGAACGATGACGTCCTGTACCTGATGGAAGACATGGCCACGGGCGAGATCCGCCTCAGCATCCTCTGGGAGTGGCTGCACAAGGGCGCCCGCCTCACCGAAGACGACCCCGAAACGGGCATCCAGGCGGGGGACTCCTTCACCGGGGATCTGTTCCATCGACTCCTGTCCGAGGAGTACGAGAAGTTGCGCGGCGCAAGCAACCGGAACGTCCACGACGATTCGAAAGATACGACCCTGCCGATTGCCCGTGAGATCGTCGACAGCTACGTAACCGACCCAATCAAGACGCCCTGGTACGTCGACCTTCTAAACATCAACCTGAACAATCACGACCTTGAAACCGCAAAGAAGCGGATCGTCATGTACATCGAGGGGTTTCGCTCGAACGGCGAGCGGATCACGCGCAACCTCGACTTCGAAGCTTCGAACTGACGTTATCAGAGGAAGTGTTCTAACTCTCTGATGTACGAAATCGCGGGATTCGAGCGCCTAGTGACCTGTAAGAGGCCACTAGCTAGTGGCCGTCCATCTCTTTGTGGAAGTACTCGTGTTCGGCGTGCGCTTTCTCCTTACCGATCTTCTTGTTCCGCGCAAGGCCAGACTGGCGGGCGCGCTCCCGCGTGCCGTCCGAGCTGACGGCGGGAGCCGATATCATTTTCTCGACATCCAGACTCTCGCATTCCGGACAGCTGGGTTCGGGTGATTTCGGTCGGATCAGACGCTCAAAAGCGTGCCCGCACTGGCGACACGTGTAGTCGAACATCGGCATTGCTGCCCAGTACCTCCATGGAGATTGATAGCGGTCTACCGCACCCCTCTATTATATCTCCAGAGGCGTTCGTTCCCACTACGACCGACTATCTACCGAGCACTTCGTCGCGAACCGATTCGGCGATCCCAGCAGCTTCGCCGATGAGATCGGACGGCACGCCGAGCTCGGTCAGCGTAGCCCCGAGGTTCTCCATCACCGCATCGAAATGAGTGTCCGTCAGCCCCAAGTCGTCGACCAGCCGTTTGTGCGCATCGCGCATCGATTTGCCTGGATAGCCCGGTGCGCCGCCGAAGGCGTAAGTCAGAAAACGCTTCTGCTGGGCCGCTTGGAGGTCCATGTTGACGCCCTCGAAGAAATGCTTGATGCGGTCGTCGGCGAGAACCTTCTCGTAGAACCTTGTCGACCGCCGCGTCGATTGCGGGCGCTCCTCCGAGCCTCTCGAAAAGAGACGGTGAACTCTCAGCTGTATGTGGTGATGGTCGCTCGAAGCTATTGCCGACCCGCTGCAGCTCGACCGAGCTCGATCGTGGAATCCGCCTCCGGGCCCGACATCAGCAGAACCAGGAATCCCTCCTGGACCCGTTGCTCGACATTGTCCGCGTTCGCCGTAATCATGTCGGCAATACCGACCCGCTTGGATTCTTCCAGCACCCTCATGTTCATCGCTTCGGCGGTAACGCGATCTTCCTCTGTTGTCTCTGGGCGCCCTTCCGCTTCCGGGTCTCGCGCTCGCGCGACGGCACCTGTCAGGCTTCCGATACCGCAGGCCAGGATGCTGATCCCCGGGACCTCAGCGATCTCGGTCACCTGTTCGATGGCTTCCGGGTCCTCGAGCATGATCATTGCGATCTTCTCGCCCGTCGGATTTGCCGGAGTCCAGACATCCACGCCGAGGCCAGCGAACAAAACCGATATCGCCTGAGCCTGTTCCAGGTTGAGCACATGGGGCAGCGTCACTCCATCGGCACCGGCTTCGAAGATTTCCGCTATGCGCTCCATCGTGGTTTCCACGCCGGCATCCTCGAGCGACGGTATCCGCACAATGAGGCTCTTCCGGCTGACGGCAGTCGGGCTGCGGAGGCCCTCGGCGATCGCACGGACTGCGTCGCCGTCGTATCGTCCCTCGAGGTTCAGGAATGCGTAGTCATAGAGCGGGTTTTGCGCAAGGCGTTCACCGCCTTCCACCGTATAGACCGGCGCGGGTCTCTCTCCGCCTCGTCCGCGGCCTCCACCCCTCCCTCTTCCTCCGGGAGGAGGCGGCGCCTCGTTGGGAACATAGACGCCGAACGCCGTGAGGTTGTCCTGCCACAAGTTCAGCAGCACGTTCTCGTGCACGATCGGCTCGGGGGCGGTCGGTTCCGGCTCGGCCGGTGCTTCGGGTGGCGCGCCTCCGCACGCCGCGGCCAATAGCAGACAAGAGAGAGCAATAACTGTTGTCTTCAGGTTCATCCATCCTCCTCAATTCCTTGGGCCGGTCGGCAAACAGAATTCGTCAGCCGGCTGCGATCGCGCACATTCTACAGCAGATGGGAACGAGTCCAATCTTTTCATCGGGAAACAGCCGTCGTTCTCGAAACCCTGTCGCTAACTACACCCTTCGTATTGGTCAATGCCACTTCGGTGGGCGGCCCGCAGCGTAAGCCGCCCGGGCTTCCTCATGATCCGCCGACTCCAGGCAGATGTTCTGGCGTCGCAGATATTCAGCGAAGAAATCTCCGTGCGACAGATCTCCATTCGAAGCCAGCAGGCCCTTCGACTGGCGGGTTCCTTCCGAGCAGGTGCCCAGATACTTCTCGACCAACGCTTCGGTCTCCTCCTCCAGCCGTTCCGGCTCGGTGACGTGGTCGACGAGACCGATCTCGAATGCGCGTCGGCCATCGACGTTATCCCCCGAAACGATCATCCACTTGGCTCGCCCCATCCCGACGAACCGCGGCAGACGCAGCGTCGACAGGCCGGGAATGATGCTTTCCTGTATCGCGGGCAGGCCTATCCGGCAGTCGGCGGTAGCGATGCGAATGTCGGACGCCAGTCCGACCTGCAGACCGCCGCCCAGCGCGTACCCGTGCATCACGCTGATAACGATCTTCTCCATCCGCTCCAATGTGAACAGCGCGCTATCCCAGAGACGGAAGTAGTCGCGCGGAGTATTGCCGGCCGACAACTCCTTCAGATCGATCCCCGTGCAGAAGGCGCGCCCCGATCCCCGGATCAGGACGAGCCGCACGTCCGGGTCATCGCGAATCGACTCGACGGCGCGATTCAAATCCTGCACGGACGCGTAGTCCATGGCATTCAACAGGTCGGGCCGGTCGAAGGTGAGGCGCGCCACCTTACCGTCTCGAGCCCATCGCATGTTGGCAAGCTGCATGTTGGCCCCCTCCAAGAAATAGGGGCAGAGGTGCCTGTCCCTATTAGCTAGAACGCCTCGGGGCGCCCCGTGTACTTCTCCCGCATCTGTGGTTTCATCAGTTTGCCGGTTGGATTCCTCATGACCTGGTCGAAAATCACCCTTCGGGGAGCTTTGTAAAGCGCCAGACACTCCCTGGCGAAATCGATGACCTCGCCCTGGGTCATCGACTCTCCTTCTTTCGTCTGGACGATCGCGAGAACGACCTCCACGAGCCGCGGATCGGGACACCCAATACAGGCGACGTCGTCGATCTTCGGATGATTCATCAGCGCATCTTCGATCTCGACCGGGTAGATATTCTCGCCGCCGCTGGAGATCATATCCTTCTTCCGATCGACGATGTAGAAGTAGCCTTCATCATCCATCCGGACCAGGTCCCCTGTCCGCAGCCATCCCTCCTCGAGTGCCGTTTCGGTCAGTTGCGTGTTGTGAAAGTACTCCTTCATCATTCGAGGCGTTCTGAAGGTCAATTCCCCGACCTTTCCCGCGGAAACATCTTTCCCCGCATCGCCGACAATCCGTGCCTCGACCCCGAACGTGGGTCTTCCGATGGATCCCGGTTTTCGCAAGACGTCGCCGGGGTACAGATTGAACGTTCCACCGCCCCCGCCTTCGGTTATCCCGTAGATGTTCGAAACCCCGCAGGGAAGGTGCTCGACAAGCCCCCTCAGCACATCGAACGGCACAGGCTGTGCACCGATCTCGAGATACTTCCAACGGGTCAGATCGTAGCGGGAGATGTCGATATGTCCGGCATCGAGCGCGTTGAGCAGCGCGATCGCTACCGGGACCACAAACAGGGTATCGGTCCCGCTCTCCTCGGCGATCGCCTCGAGGATCCATGCGGGATCGCTGAACTCGCGGAGGATAGTCCCCGTCGCCCCTGTCGCGTAGAACGGTGCCCAGAGGAACATCGTCCCGCTGTGGTAAAGCGGCAGAAAGAGGAGGTAGTTGTCGTCCTTTTCGACGAAGTAGCTCATGCCGTTGCCCATCGCTGTCGCGTCGATCGAACCGTGTGTATGGAGCACGGCCTTCGGTGCGCCGGTCGTTCCGGATGTGAACATCATCGCCAGCTCGTGATCCGGGGAGACGTCGACGATGGCCTCGGAGGCATCTTCGAAGGAGGAAGCCGTCCGAAAATCGACGGCTCCATCCGGGGTTGCAGCTCCAACCAACATCCAGACCTCGACGCTCGAAAGCTCGCCCCGGCATTCCTCGACGAGCGGGTTGAATTCGGACCCGAATATGAAAAGGCGGGGGCGGCAGACCTCCGCCGCGAACACGACGTCTCGAGCGGCGAAGCGGAAGTTCAACGGGACTACTACGGCGCCAATCTTGATTATCGCGTAGTAGCTGACCAGCCATTCGAGCGAGTTGTGCTGCAAGTGCAGGACGTAATCGCCCCTCCCTATCCCGAGGCGACTGAACAGATAATTCGCGACACGGTTGATCTCCCCGTTGAACTGTTTCCAGGTAAGCGTGCGTCGCCGGGCCAGCGAGGGTGTGCGCTCGATCAGGCAGACCTTCCGGGGCAGATGCCGCGCGTGGATGACGGCATATCTCGCGTAGTTCATAGCGGCATTCAGGCGAGGTTCCGCTGGAGAATAGCAGCCGCATGCCCACCTCAGCAAGAATCGAAGTTGACGACAGGCCGTTACAACGGCTTCCAAACGGGTGTAGTGTGGTGTTTTCCGGTCATTGAAGCCGTGAGGCAGCATTGAACATCCATCTCGTCGACGGAACCTACGAGCTCTTCCGGCACTTCTTTGCGGTCCCCTCATCTAAAGATGACGCGGGCAACGAGATTGGCGCGGTTCGGGCGGTGGTCGGCTCGGTTCTTGGAATGCTCGAAGACGGGGCGACTCATGTCGGGGTCGCGACCGACCACGTCATTGAGTCCTTCCGAAACGGGCTCTATTCCGGCTACAAAACCGGCGCGGGAATCGATCCGGACCTCTTCGGTCAGTTCATTCCCATCGAAGACGCGCTGGAAGCGCTGGGTGTCCGCGTCTGGCCGATGGTGGACCAGGAAGCCGACGATGCCCTGGCTGCGGCGGCGGCACGAGGAGCGGAGGATGTCCGGGTGGAACGCGTTTTCCTCTGCACGCCCGATAAGGACCTGGCGCAATGTGTCGTCGGGGACCGTGTCGTGCAACTCGATCGCCGAAAGAACGTCGTTCGGGGTGAACGCGGGATCTGGGACAAGTTCGGTGTCGCCCCGGCCTCGATCCCGGACTACCTGGCACTTGTCGGCGACAGCGCGGATGGATTTCCCGGACTACCGGGTTGGGGAGCCAAGGGAACCTCCGGCGTGCTCGCACGCTACCCCCACTTGGAAGACATCCCACCGAGAGCCGAGGAGTGGACCGTCTCGGTGCGCGGCGCGAGGCGGCTGGCCGAGGTCCTGTCCGAGCAGATGGATGCTGCCCTGTTGTTCCGGGATCTGGCAACCCTTCGGACCGACTTTGTCGTCTTCGCCGACATCGACGAACTGCATTGGAAGGCTACGAGTCCTGACTTCGCCGGCATGTGCGAGCGGATGAATGCGCCTTATCTCAGTGAGCGCGCCGACCGGCTAGCCAGCCGCCGGGGGGCAGTCAGTAGTTAGTGGCCGGTGGTCGGTGGTCAGTTGTAGGTTGAGCAGTCAGAACATTGCGCTACCCAATCTTCAACTGACTACTGACTACTAACGACCGACTACTTTCAGATAAACTGTCGGCCGTGATGGAGGCATTATGAACGCACGAAAGAAGAAGAAGGTCGTCGAAACGTTGAACAAGATTCTGGAGTACGAACTCGCCGGTTCCATTCATTACACCCACTACTCGTTCATGGTATTCGGCTACACCAGGATCCCGATCGTAAGTTGGATGCAAAGCCAGGCTGATGAATCAATGCTGCACGCTCGGGAAGCGGGCGAGATGGTCACCCAGCTCGGAGCCCATCCATCTTTGTCGATCGGACCGCTGCTGGAAACGCACAAGCACGACATCGGCGATATTCTGCGCGAGTCGCTCGGACACGAGAAGGCGACGTTGAAATACTACGAAGAGTTGCTCGATCTGGTCGAAGGCGCCGACGTGATGCTGGAAGAGTTTGCTAGAGACCACATCGCGCTGGAAGTGAAACACATCGGCGAGGTCGACAAGATGTTGCGCAAGCCGGGCGACATCGATCGGTTTGAAAAGTAGTCAGTGGTCAGTAATCAGTAGTCAGTTGAAGATCGCAAGAACTAACTGACTACCGACTACTGACAGCTGGCTACTTGCCAAAATAGGCTCTTCCCTCCTTCGTCAGAAGGGCCCATCCCGCATAGATGCCCATGGCCGTTCCGAACGGAAACATCGAAAGAAGGACTACCGCGACGATCAGCGTCACGATGCGCGCTCGGTTGTTGTAGCGGAGCAGTCCCCTACCCGCCCAGACCATCACAGCGCCCACGGCGATGGAGAACACGCTGACCGACTGGACCAGGAAGAATACCGGCAGTTCCGTTATCTGTGCAAGCCGTCCGATAATCGCTCCCAGCAACCCTCCCAGTATGGTGAATCCTCCCATGACGATCATCAGCCATCCATTCACCTTGATGTGGCGCGGCATGTTCCACTCTTTGCCTTGGGCGCCGGCGCCCGGAGGGGTCGGGGGGTAACCTGGGTGCGGCGCAGAACCGCCTGCGGGAGGAGGTGTTTGCGTGTAACCGGTCGAGATCTCGGCGGTCCTCGGAGGTGGAGGTTGTGGCGTGACCTGCAGTGGAGTCGGCTGCACTGGTAGGGCATGCATCGAACTGCTGTCGCGACGGACACGCTTTAGATCGGCCCTCAGATCGGCCGCGGTCTGGTAGCGTACGTTTCGATCCTTCTCCAGCGCGCGGTCGATGACCAGTGGTATACCTGCCGGTATCTTGGGATTCAACTGGGCGATGGGCACCGGCACCCGATTCAGGACCGCGTCGAACAAGAGCCCCGAGGTGTTTCCATTGAAGGCCGGGCGGCCGGCGATCATTTCGTAGAGAACCGCACCGAAGGAGAACAGATCCGACCGCCCGTCCAGCTCCTCACCGCTGACCTGCTCGGGGGACATGTAGGCAATCGTGCCCACGGTGGAACCGGGATTCGTCAACTGGGGGTCGCCGGTCAACGTGAGCTCGTCGGCCCCGGTCGATCCCGGGCGGTCGGCCGCCAGTTTCGCAAGGCCGAAATCGAGCAGTGTGGCATGCCCTCGCGACGAGATCATGATGTTGGCCGGTTTGATGTCCCGGTGGACGATCCCGCTGGCGTGCGCGGCATCAAGAGCATCCGCCAGTTGAATCGCGACCTCGAGGAACTCATCGGGCTGCAACGGGCGGCGAGCCACGCGATCACGAATGTCTTCACCATCGAGCAATTCCATTACGATGAAAGGCCGGCCCTGATGCTCGCCGATGTCGAAAATAGTGCAGATGTGGGGGTGATGGAGAGAGGAGGCAGCCCTGGCCTCACGCTCGAAGCGTTCCATCGCCTGGCGATTCTTCGCGTAGTCATCCGGCAGGAACTTCAGGGCGACTGCGCGCCCGAGCCTCGGATCGTCGGCCTTGTAGACGACACCCATGCCGCCACTGCCGAGCTGCGACACTATGTTGTAATGCGAGACCGTCCGGCCGATCACGAAATCCCCCCCTGGTCGCTATATGGTACCCCCTTGCAGGAGAGCGGTCCACGGACACTAATCGGAAGGGCCCATAAGAGAGCTTTGGCCAAGGACGAAGCGTCGGGGAACGATGGATCTCTTCTTGCGTTAAGGATGAAACCCCATTTATCGCAGATTGATCAGTGGACAAATCCGCATTGGAAGTTGGAGATTCGAAATTGCTCGATTTGTCATCGGCCGGGACTTCGATCAGAAAGAATTTGAAATGAAGCAATTTCCAATGAGCAACCTGCAATGCGGATTGTTCAAATACCGCAATTTGCGATCGACGCAGTGTCTGCGTTTCGCGAAATGATCCCTAGGAGAGCCAATGTGAGGGGGATAGGGGCCTGGCCCTGCCCCGGGTGGTTGCTGAGCAGAAAAGTCCGTAAAACGTTGTCGCGGTGCGAAGGGTGTGCGGTCATAGACCGCACCTACACTCAACCCACGACGGCCAGCAGGAAACCGGCCGCAACGGCGGATCCGATGACACCGGCCACATTCGGGCCCATCGCGTGCATCAAGAGGTGGTTGTGATGGTTCGACTCGAGGCCGACCCGGTTGACGACGCGGGCCGCCATCGGCACGGCCGAAACTCCCGCCGCGCCGATCAGGGGGTTGACCTTGCCCGCGCTCAGGCGGTACATGGCTTTGCCCATCAGGACCCCGGCCGAGGTACCGACGGCGAAAGCGACCAGACCGATCGAAAGGATACCGATCGTTTCAGCGGTCAGGAATTCTTCGGAACGGAGTTTCGAGCCGACGGCAAGCCCGAGGAAGATCGTAACTGCGTTGATGATCTCGTTCTGAGCGGACTTCGAGAGACGCTCGACCACGCCACACTCCTTCAAGAGGTTGCCAAAGACCAGCATACCGATGAGCGGAGACGCGGTGGGAAGCAACAGAACGACGAGCAGGAGAACCGTAAAGGGAAACAGGATGCGTTCCAGGCGGGAGACCGGCCGGAGCTGCTCCATCACGACTGAACGTTCCTTCTCGGTCGTCAACGCTCTCATGATCGGGGGCTGGATGATCGGAACCAGAGCCATGTAGGAATAGGCAGCCACGGCGATCGCGCCGAGGAGCGCCGGGCTGAGTCGAGACGCCAGGAAGATCGCGGTCGGGCCATCGGCTCCCCCGATGATGCCGATCGCAGCGGCGTCGGCGAGGGAGAAATCCAATCCCGGAATGAGGTTCATCGCCAGCGATCCCATCAATGTGAAGAAGATTCCGAACTGGGCGGCGGCCCCCAGGATCAGTGTCGGTGGGTTGGCGATCAAGGCGCCAAAGTCGGTATGAGCGCCGACGCCCATGAAGATCAAGAGCGGGAACACTCCGGTTTCGACCCCGACGGTGTATATGTACCCCAGAAGCCCTTCGGAGCCGCTGATCCCGGCAACCGGGATGTTGCTCAGGATCGCACCAAATCCGATCGGGATCAGCAGAAGAGGCTCGAACTCTTTGGAGATCGCGAGGTAGATCAGTACGCCGCCGACGGCGATCATCAGCAACTGGCCGAATTCGAAGTGGGCGAGCCCGGTCGTGGCCCACAGTCTTGTGAGGAGTTCCACCCGTTGCCTCAGGCGATGTAGAGAAGAGCGTCCCCGGCGTGAACCGATGAACCTTCGCGGACGACTATAGACGTGATACGGCCCGCGCGAGCGGCCCGGACCTCGTTCTCCATCTTCATCGCTTCGAGGACGATGACGACATCGCCTGCCTGCACCTGTTGCCCCTCGGCAACGGCGACCTTGAAGACGGTGCCGGTCAAGGGAGACGGGAGCGCTTCGCCCTGACTGGACGCTAGGGCCGGCACCTGTACAGGGCCAGCCGCGGCCGACGCCGGCTGGACCGACGTGACGGCTCCTGCGGGGGTCACTTCGACGTCATAAGGATTACCGTTGACGGCGACGCGGTAATGCACCGGATGGCTGGGGCCGGACCCGGCGGCCTGCGTGGCGGCCGGGGACGGGGGTTCAGCCTTTTCTTTCCACGGAGGTGGCTCGAACTTATCGGGGTCGTCCCTGTTCCTCAGGAAGCGCAGGCCCACCTGAGGGAACAACGCGTAGATCAACACATCCTCGATCCGATTAGCCGCTCGCCGGATTCCTTTTTCACCGTTCAACTCCGCGCTGAGTTTCTCGACTTCAGGCGCGAGCAGGTCCGCCGGCCGGCACGTCACCGGATCGGTGCCGTTCAGGACACGCGTTCTCAACGCCTCGTTGACCGGGGCCGGGGTACGCCCGTATTCGCCCTTCAGCACCGCCGCAGTCTCTTTCGTGATGCTCTTGTAGCGCTCACCGGACAGCACGTTGACGATCGACTGCGTGCCCACGATCTGAGAGGTCGGCGTTACCAGCGGGATGAAACCAAGGTCCTCGCGAACTTTGGGCATCTCTTCGAGGACCTCGCCCAGCCGATCGGCCGCGTCCTGCTCCCGCAGCTGGTTCTCCATGTTCGTGAGCATTCCTCCGGGAACCTGCGCGATGAGTATGCGCGAATCGACCCCCCGCAGCGAGCCTTCGAACTTGGCGTACTTCTTGCGGACATCCCGGAAATAGCCGGCGATTTCCTCCAGCAGATGCAGGTCGAGACCGGTTTCCCGATCGGTGCCCTGCAATATCGCGACGATCGACTCGGTCGCCGGATGGCCGTAGGTGTGGCTCATCGACGATATCGCAGTGTCGGCAAAATCCAGACCCGCTTCGATGGACTTCACCAGCGTCGAGGTACTCATCCCGGTCGTCGCGTGAGACTGCATCGCGATCGGTACCGACACCGTATCTTTCAGTCTCGAGACCATCTCGTGGGCGACATAGGGTTTCAGCAGGCCTGCCATGTCCTTGACACAGATCGACTGGCAACCGAGATCCTCGAGCTTCTTCCCCATCTCGACCCACATATCCATAGTGTGGACCGGACTGATCGTGTAAGAAATGGTCCCCTGGGCGTGCTTTCCGACCTTGAGCGTCGCCGCGATGGCGGCTTTGAGGTTCCGCATGTCGTTCATCGCATCGAATATGCGGAAGACATCCATCCCGTTCTCGGCGGCCGTCTCGACAAAGGCTTCGACGACGTCGTCTGCGTAGTGGCGGTAACCGAGGATGTTCTGGCCCCGGAACAGCATCTGCATCCGGGTGTTGGGCATCGCCGCCCGTATCAGTCGCAGACGTTCCCACGGGTCCTCTCCCAGAAAACGGATGCACGCGTCGAACGTCGCGCCGCCCCACATCTCGGCCGACCACAGGCCGACCTTGTCCAGCCGATCGCATATCGGCAGCATGTCGTCGATTCGCATGCGCGTCGCCAGCAGCGACTGGTGCGCGTCACGAAGTACAAGTTCGGTAATGCCGAGTGGTTTCTTCATGTGTATCTATCGGCCATCCGCCCGGAGCGGCGGCCACATTTCATTCCTTCATGCCGACACTCGTCCGGTGCGCGTGTATCGACGCGGCAATGGCTGCGATCACCTCGGCGTCGCTGCTTGCGGAACCCTGGATCAAGGATGGTTCGGCCGCGACCGCCGGTTCCGGGAAGAGTGCGGCGAAGCGGGACATTGCCTTGACGGCAAGCACCATCATGCCCAACAGAAAAAAGACGACACCCATACCCACCAGCATCAGTTGGGCGCCTTCTCTCAGCAGATCTGTAACCATCACTTCCCTAGAACCTTGACGCAGAGCTGAGCATGTTCTTCCGGAATTCCACGAGGAACGGCTCGGGTCTCGCTCTCAGGAAGGCACATGTTAGCACATGAAAAGCGCGGTTTCATGGTATGCCCGAACCCCAGCGCAAGTCGTTGACCTCGCTCAAACGCAACAACGGGCAACCCCGATCCTTCAGGACCAAGGCTGCCCGTTTCTGGCTCGATAAGGAAAATCATTCGACGGCGCCCGACGATCCAACGAGCGGGCCGGACGCTATCGGTTTGCGATCAGTAGTGGCTGATGCTTTTGTACTCCGGCAGACCCGTTACGTGATCCTTGAACATGTGGTTCCGGACGTGGCCCTTCGCCATGGTCTTCTCGGCACCCATCATCCACGCCAGGGTCGGAGCCATATCCATCCGGTTCACGACGTCCTTGATGCGCACGCCCTCCTTGAAGTCCGGACCGAACCAGACGCTGGCCGGGCGGTGCGCGTAGTAGTAACCGTCGGAGTGATGGATCTCACCGTACAGGTTCACCTCGTCATCGCGGCCCGTCTCCGGACGGATGACGATCGCGGTGTTCGTGCTGAAGTACGGGTCGTTCCGGACGAAGTCGTAGATCTGACCGAACATCTCGTCGGTCGATCGCGCAACGTCGGAGTAATCCAGATAACCTGTCTCATCACGGAGGTAGCCGCCGGCGCCGTGGCCGGTGTCGTGGGCGACCATCTGCACCGTGATGATCCGCGGCTTGAACTCCTGCAGAACATGCGGAACCAGCGCCAGGGCGTGGCCTTCCTGCATGTGCGGAGTCCGTTGTGGATACGGCGTCTCGAGTTTCGGTTCCCAGAGCCGGTCCTTCTGGACGCCGTCGACGAAGTCCTCGATCTGGCTCAACTCTTTCGCCGTCAGGTCCATGTCGGGAGTGAACTGCTGCTTGACGATCTCGGCCGCCGTCATGTCCTGGCCATCGTAGAATGCGTCGTGAGCCTGCAGGCTCGCCCCTCGGGTCTCCTGACCGAAGTCCGGGTGGGACGTGTAGTACTTCCGGTGGAACCGCCACTGGCGGTAGTAGGACACCGGGTTCACGTACCAGTAATTGCTCGCAGCATCCCCGTTTGCCTTCCGGGCGTAATGCTGGAAGGTCGGGAACATCGGCTGGTCGCTGGAAACATCCAGACCGGTGAGGTACTCGGTGAACATGTATCCATGGTTGGACACGTGCGTTCCGTGATCCTCCTCGAACACGGTGGACTTTTCCAACATCGGTCTGATCTTGATGGCGACGTCTTCGCGCTCGTAGTACTCCTTCTTGCGCGCGCCGTTGCCGTTCATGATCAGGATGATGTGCTTGGTCTTCAAGCCATGATCCGAACCCTGGGCCCAGACCTCCGGCCCCAGCTTCGTCATCGCGGCAGCGCCCAGGCCGGCGCCGCCCGCGGTCTTGAGGAATCCACGTCTGTTCATGATTTCTCCTTACGTTTTGTTGAGCCTTGCTGTTGCTTATAAGTTCCTAACTCTGGAATCGATGGCCACACCTTCTACGGAACGTGGCAGTTCAGGCACGCGCCACGCGGCGGGTGCGGTGGAATCATGTCGACCCTGCGCAGGGTCGGCACCGTGCCCGACCCTGCACGACGCTGTCGATCCGCGTATCCCGTATTCCCGTAAGCACCCGCACCAGCGTCACTCTCGGAGAACCGCACCTGGACCGTTTCGATCGTCGGGAAATCTCTCGAGATCATGTCCAGGTAGTTGTTGGCCAGGTCGCGAGCGATGACGCGTTTGACCGTCCACCAGCCCGGTTCATCCAGAGGGTGGATCGAGAACGAGCCCTCGTAGATGTTCTCCTGAACGTCGTAAGCCGGCTTGATCAGTACATCCGGCTTCGCTTTCGGGGTCAGCGACACGCGACGCTTGTCGATCGAGTTGGGGCTGTGGATGGTCACCGTGATGTTGTCGATACCCGAGAGATTATCGGTCACGACGGCGGTGAGCTTCACACCTTCGCCCGGTTGGGCGGACCGCTTGTCGATCGACAACGTGATCAACTGTGGCGGCGTCAGGTCTTCCTGGTCGCCGATAATCATGATCCGCTGGTCTCCGAGGATCGGATTACTGATCGGGAACACCGTCATCTCATTCCTGGCGTGGTCGCCGATTCGGACCCGCGCGATCCGGTAGGAACCGCTCTCGTAGTGTTTGTTGATCCGGAAGTACCCGACGTACGCATTCGGATGGGCTTCCTGGTCGAGGACCGGGGTGAGCGCGACGTCGCTGTACAGGTTCCGTATCGGCGAAGCCAAGGTGACGGTCACCCTATCGACACCCGCAAGATTGTCTTCGATCTCCGCGTAAACCGGGATGAGGTCGGTGATCCTCGCCTGGAGCGGCTGCGAGGGCGCGGAACCGTCGAGTGAACCCAGGACGAACTTCTTGAGCACCGGCGGGGACAGGTCGTAGTTCGGATTGTCCTCGATCTCGAACGACAGCGTCATCTTGTCCATGATGGGGTGATAGTCGGATCGGAACGATTTCCCGTGGCCGAGCTGGTTGTTCAGGTTCTGGATCGCGAGCGGGTAGTAGATACCGCCGACCTGGTAGGGCGGCACCGACCCTGTCGCTTCCCAGGTCTCGTAGACCATCCCGTCGTCGCGCTCCTCGGAGCTGATGGCCCTCGCCATGCGCAGGCTCATCCGGGTCTCGCGGCCATCGGGACCCTCATACATGAGGTTGTTCGGGTTGACCGGCGCCTTGCTCCGCGTGAGCACGCGAACCTTTACCGTGTCGCCGACCGCGACGTTCTTCGGAGTCAACAGCTCCATCTCGATGATCTGCGGCGAAATGTGGTATCCCCTCAGATTCGCGGCATCGACCCTTCGATCGGCGTTGGACATGAACTCGTCAGGTATCCACTCCGACTCGGGACGCTCGTCGAAGTAGAACTCCATCAGATTGGGCGCCTGCCCGATCTTGCCGGTTCGTGCACCGCTGTTCAGGATGTCCGCCTGCTTCACACGGTCCGTCACCGGAACCTTCTCCTGTTGCTGGGCGACAATCGGGACAGCGATCGCGACCGCAGTCAGCAGAACGAGCGCGACGCGCCATGAGGTGTGGACATATTGCATGTGCTCTCTCCTGTTTCCCATTCAACTACGATAATTCAAACGGTCCTGGAAATAGTCGCTCTCCAGCCCCCCGAACGTCGGACCAGCAGCCGAACCGCGCCGGACGGAGCGGAGGGATTCCCATCCATTTACAAGACTGTCGTTTGCGCGACTCAGACGCAACAAAACAAATGTTACAAGTTGTTACAGTGCGACGCCAATTCTACCCCAATTCGGGCAGCAAATCGGAGCATTTGAGCGAGGGGAATTCCACACTTCGGCCAAAGCAGGTACGCGCACGGGCCGGAATCTTGTGTGGCGCGACTCGAACCGGCCGACGAGAGCGCTCTCTCAGGGCAATCGGCAGTCCGCTACCAAGTTGACGTCACAGAAGTTATACTTCCTCTCGGAATGACAAGACCAGGCTTCTCGCGACCGATTCGAGCGGTTTTAGGACTCACACTGGTTCCAGGCGGACGTGGCGTACCTGTCTTTCACCGGCAGCACGGACGGAGAGGACAAACCACGCACGAACCTTCGTGGCATCGCCACCCTGTTCATGAACGTGATGCACCTGGTCGCGCGACCCGAAAGCGGAATCTCGAACTTCGAAGACCTGACCCGAATCCTGTTCGACACGCTCCCTGGCGTTGCGCCGATCCACGAAGCATTCGGCCGTCTCGACATCGAGGCCGCGCCGGCAACACCGATCCCCCTGCATCCCGGCGCCGCCCGTTTTTACCGTGAGATGGAACTTTTTCGCTGAACGGCGAGCCGGGTCGCTCGATCAGCACTCTTTCGAGCCGGCCTGCTCGATCAGCACTCATTCTTGAGCTGGTGAAACTCGAGAACCTACGACTTGGCGATCGCCGAGGGACTCGCAGCCTGGCCCCGATTTTTGTCCTGTCGGTCGGCCTGTTCGCGGCAACCGCTGCCCTGGTCGTTCTCGGGTATCGTGCCACCGGCCAGTGGGTCGAAAGCGCGCGCTTGCTCGTCGAGAGACGTGCCGAGAACGCGTTGACGCTGCTGACCACCGCTCTGGCACGGGACATGGAAGGTGCGCAGGAACTCATCCTGCGGCCGATTCAGTCCGAAACTCTCACGCAGTCCGCGACGTATGAACTCACCCGCCGCGTGGCCCAGGCTTTCGCGCGGTTCCCATACCCCGAATCTTTTTTCGCGTGGACGGCAGGGGCCGGAACCGCGGAAGAGCTGACGTTCTTCAACCGCACGGACCGCCCGCCGCCCTGGGGGGAGGTGGCGGCGATGACGAACCCGTTTCCGGTCACGGTCGTCGACGACCCCGTCCGCGGCCGGGAATTCGCACTGTTCGAAATGGACCTGGATGGCACACCCTACCAGGTCGTGGCTCATCTGCTCTACGAGACGCCGGTCCAGGATCGCCTGTCGGGACTCGTGGGCTTTGCGGTCAACCTCGACTGGGTCGAGGCGAACTACTTCCCTGAAATGCTTTCCCAGGTGGCTCGCATCGCTGACGTCAGCGATGATCTGATTCTGGCCGTATACGGCCCTGAAGGGACGATCGCCGCAACGGGGCCGACTACAGAAAGCCCGCTTCAGACGCGGGAGTTTCCGATGGTCTTCTTCGATCGCGTCTTCCTGGTGCAGGCATCCGCCGACCTGGGCGTCCGCTACCTGGATGCCGGCATCAGCACGACGACGCAATCCCGCGCCGTCGACACGCTGGTCGTGAGGCTGAGAAAGAAGATCGAGGTGGACCCGCGACAACCGAAGTACTTGCAGACGGCGTACGGGGACGGTTATCGGCTGGTGGTGGAGTGACTGTAGGTGCGCTCTATGAGCGCACATTCCTCAAGCGGAAACACTGTGCGGTCATAGACCGCACCTACACTGACTACTCTCCTAAAACGTAAACTTCAGCCCCAACTGCGCCTGGAAGGGAGCCAGCGCGGCGCGGGCTTTCCGGAAGGTGGACGACCGCGCATTCCCGTTGAAATTCGACAGGTTCTGGGTGTTGAAAACGTTGAACATCTCCCAGAGAACTTCCACGTTTTTCGACTCGTCGAAGGCGAACTTCTTCCACAGACGCAGATCCATCTGGAAGTAATCGTCTCCTCTCAACGCGTTGAAACGGACTCCGGGTGGACGATCGTTTCGGATGAAATCCAAGTTGTCATCCCTGCCGGTCGTGTGGTTGTAAGGCGGGGCACTGTTTGCGGTCACGATCGATGAGATATTGATCTCATATGGGAAAGCGTAAATGACGTTGCCGGTAAACCGGTGCCGGACGTCGTTTTCCAGAGGTCCGAAATCCAGATCGTTGAACTTATCGTAAGCGTCGCCGGGCTGGGCGGGACCGAATGTCGCGCCGGAAAACTGCTTCCCATCGCCTATGGTGTAGCCCAGGAGGAAGCCGAGCCTGTCGGAAAACCTCCGTTCCAAACGTAACGACAGGGTGTTGATGTGGATTCGATTCCCCTGATCCAGAGACAGGCGCATGCGCAGACACTCCGCGGCACCTGCCAGTTTGAGCCTGGCGCCGAACGGACACACCCTTTTCCCCCCAGTCTGGCTCAACGGAAGCGGCGCGTTCACGTTCCGGTTCATTCCGAACTTTAAGCCCAGAATGTGCGTGAAATCCGCGGAGAATGCCATGTCCGGAGTGATCGCGTACTGAACCCCGCCGTTGCTCTGCTGCGTGTAGGGCGTATTCCCTGTCGGACTGGGCACCGATGGGCGCCCGCTGGCCACGGCAGGGAGCTGGGCGGCATTCGGTATGATCGGGAAGAAATCCGGGTTCGATACCTGGACGCTCTGTGTGATCAGGCCGTTGTAACCGAAAACGGTTCCCCTGAGCGTGATCGTGTTGATCCGGTCGTGGAAAATCCCGTAGCTGGCGCGAACGACGGTCTTTCCGGTTCCCAATAGATCCCAGGAAAAACCGAAACGCGGAGACAGGTCCAGGGTGTCGTTGGGCGCCGGGCGCCAGTTCTGAACGCCAAGCGCGCCGGTCCCGCCAAGCGCCACGGCGATCCATACATCTTCGGGATGGTCACGCGAGAAGCCCGGTTGTTCGAACGGGTCCGGTCCACCAATGTCACCTTCGAACACCCGGAGGTCGTAGCGAAGCCCCATATTGAGAGTGAAATTCGGCCTCACCCGCCAGGTGTCGTTCACGAAGAAGGCGTACATGTCCAGATCGCGGCTCATGCTGGCGATCGTCGGATCCGACGTTTCGCCGCGGTCAAACCGCAAGTTAAAGCTGGCACGGTAGCGAACGGGCTTTCCAAATTCGGCACAAGTGATTTCTTCGCACGTGAAGAGATACGATCCGTTAAAAACATTGTTCGAATCGACCAGCGCCTCGACGTCGTTCATCTCGGCGCCCCACTTGAGGCCGTGGTTGCCGAACTGATGACTCATCGTATTGGCGAGAATCCAGTTCTTCTGGATGCGGCCCTGCGGAACGCTGTCCGAGGTCCCGATTTCTACCGATGGAAACACCAGTGTCGGCAGGAATTTTGTCGAACCCCCCGGCGCGCTCCGGAACAGTCGTTGGATGGAGCGGTTGAGGCGAAACTCGTTGACGATGCCCGTTCCAATCAATGACGTCACGTTCGCCGAAGCAAAGTAAGAACTGCTCAAGTCGTCGAAGCCGCCGTCGGCCGCGATAGACGAGTTCACGTCCTTGTTGAATTCGTCGTTGTCGTCGTAGAGATACGTCAGGTTCAGTGTATTTGACGGGTTGAGGTTGAAGCTGAGTTTGCCGACTGCGTTGATCTCCTCCCTGTTCTGAGGAACAACGCGGCTCGTGTCGTAGCCCAGGTTGAGAGAATTGACGAACGATTCCACGTCGTCGGGTATCGTCACTTCCGTACTCGTGTCCTGGACCTGACGCTCGACGGAACCGAAAAAGAACGCCCGATCGTGGGCGATCGGTCCACCGATGGTTCCGCCGAACTGCTGCTTTTTCCGCTGGGGCGGATCGGAGACGGGTCCGGCGACTCCGTTGCGCACGATGAAAGGTGGTCTGTCGAAGGAATCGTCTCGCAGGAAATAGAAACCGCTCCCATGGAGGTCGTTTCCGCCCGACTTGATCACGACGTTGACGGCCCCCGTAGCCGTTCGACCAAACTCGGCCGAATAGCCCGACGACATCACCTGGAATTCCTGAATCGCTTCCTGGCCGAGCCGCGTTCGTGTGGAGCGAGAGATGTTCGTCCCGCCCGTCGTCACCTCGTCGTTGAAATCGACACCTTCCAGCCAGATACTCTTGTACTGCTCCCCCATGCCGAAGAAGCTGACCGAATCGGTGGTATCCCTTCGAACTGACGACTGGTCTAGCGTGACGCCCGGCGCCAGCAGCATCAGATCCATGAAATCACGGTTCCGGAGCGGCAGTTCCTCGACCCGCTGGTTGTCGATGACGGTTCGGATTGTGTTCTGGGTCGTCTGCACCAGAGGCGCGACTTCGGTCACCGTGACCGATTCGGTAACCTGCCCGACCTCCAGTTGAAAGTCGACCTTCACTTCGCCTGCCACCGGCAGGGTGATGCCGGGTCGCGTCATGGACCGAAATCCGCTGAGCTCCACCGACACCGTGTACCGGTCCGGCGCGAGTCCGCTGAATCGGAACGAGCCGGTTTCATTTGTGAGGGTTTCGCGAGAGGCTCCCGTCCGTTCGTTTGACGCACGGAGGGTCGCACCCGGAAGCACTGCGCCGGACGGATCGGAAACGTCGCCGAGAATTGAGCCGGTTGTCGACTGTGCCAAGGCGTTGGGCGCCAGAGTCAGGACCGCGATGGCTGTTACGAGAAGACTTCGAAGACGATGCATTGGAACCTGGGGGTGTTTCCTGTAGGTGCGCTCTATGTGAGCGCACAGAGCGTTGCGCACCTACAGTGTAATAACTGCTTTCCTGTCGCCAAGAAAAAAGAGCATTCCAGCCCCGACGAGCGAGGCTGGAATGCTCCTGCCAAAAGCTAACTGCTAACAGCTAACCGTTTAGAACGTCAGCCGGAGTCCGAACTGACCCTGGAACTGGCCGCTGGGCACGACGCCTCGAGCGTTATTTGCACTCGACGAACGCTGGTTCCCCTGGAAGTTCACCAGGTTGGCTCGGTTGCCGAGGTTGAACATCTCCCACAGAACCTCGGCGGTCACATCTTCATTGACCACGAACTTCTTGGTCAGACGCAGGTCGAGCTGCAAGAAGTTGGCGCCCCGCCCCGTCCAGGAACCGCCGCCCGCAGGCCGATCGTTCCGGCTGAAATCGAAGTTGTCGTCCCGACCGGTCGTGATGTCGTACGGCGGTGAACTGTTGGCCGTAAAGATCGACGAAACCTGCACGTCAAAGGGCAGCCCGTAGATGATGTTACCCGTGAACCGGTGCCGCACGTCGTTGTCGGTCGGACCGAAGTTGGCTTCACCGAATTTCTCGTGAGTCGAGACGCGGTCGAAGTTCTTCGCCGAGCCGAGCGTGTAGCCGGCCAGGAAACCGAAGTTGTTCGTAAACCGCCGCTCCAGCCGGAAACCCAAGGTGTTGATGTGCGTACGGTTGGAGAAGTCCAGGATCTGGATGCGCAGGCAGCCGCCGCTGGACGAACGCAGTGCGGAAGCCGTCGGCGTGCGGCCGGCGGCCGCCAGGATCTGCGCCGCAAACGGGCAGACCCGCGTTGAAGACGACGTGGCGCCCGGGAGCGGCGAGTTCGGCTCGAAAGTGGCCGTGTCGTAGAACAGACCCAGGATGTGCATGAAGTCGACCGAGAACGCCATATCCGGTGTGATCGCGTACTGGAAGCCCGCGTTCGACTGCTGGGTGTAGGGCGTGTTCATCGTCGGCGTCGGAGCGTCCGGCGTCCCGCTCAATCTGATACCTGTCGTTCCCGGCAGCAGGCTTGTATCGATCAGCCTCGGGAAATTCCCCTGGATGATCGCGTTCTCTGCCGCGTCATCGTCGTTCAGCTGCGTCCCCGAAGTCAACAATCCGTTGTAGCTGAAGACACGGCTCCGCAGTGTGCTGGAGTTAATCCGATCGTGGTAGAGGCCGTAGCTGGCCCGAACGACCGCGCGGCCGTTCCCGCTGACGTCCCAGGAGAAGCCGAACCGCGGCGACAGATCCAGGTTGTCCTCGACACCCGGCCGCCAGTCTGTCTGGCGCCCGAGCGCGCCGCCACCGACCGCGACGGCAACCCAGACGTCCTGGGGGCGATCCCTTGAGAACCCAGGCTGCTCGAACGCGTCCGGACCGCCGATCGACGACACACCGGGGACGCCGAGGTAGGTCCGCTTGTCGTAGCGCAGACCCATGTTGATCGTGAAGCGCGGCGTCACCCGCCACGTGTCATTGATAAAGGCGGCGTAAGACGCGACGTCGCGCCGGATGCTGATGAACGTCGGGTCGGCAATCTCTCCGCGCTGGAACGGCAGGTTGAAGTTCGCCGTGTAGCGGTCCGGGACCGTGGCCGTGTCGGAAGGGAACCGGTAGATGCCCTGGAACGTCACGTTGGCATCGGCGGTCGCCACGACACGGTTGGACTCCCCTCCCCACTTCAGCGAGTGGTTACCGAACTCCCAGCTCATCGTGTCGGCGAAGATCCAGTTCTTCTGGACCCTTCCCTGAGGAACGTTGCCGGCCGTTCCGAAGTCGACCGACGGGAAGTCCAGTTCGGGAATGAAGCCGCCCGTCGCACTGGCCTGCAGGCTGCGGAACAGGCGCTGGATCGAGCGATTCGTGCGAAACTCGTTCACCACGCTGTTGCCGAACAGCGATGTCACGTTCGCGGTGGCGTTGTAAGAGCTACGGACGTCGTCGAACCCGTTGGCCTGGCCTGCCTGCTTGTTGCTGAACTCCCGATCGTCGTAGAGGTACATCAGGTTCAGCGTGTGCTCGGGCGCGAGGTTGAACGTGAACTTGCCCACGACGTTCCTCTCATCCGCTTCCAGGGGTAGTGAACTGCTGGTGTCGTAGCCGGCGTTCAGAGAGTCCACAAAGGCCTTCACCGAATCCGGAATGGTGATCTGCACGCTGTTCTCGTCCGTCCGCCGCTCGAGCGACGTGAAGAAGAAAGCCCTGTCGCGAACGAAAGGACCGCCTACCGTCACCCCGTACTGCTGAGTCTTGAATGGCAGCGCGTTGGTGTCCGGCTCGGCCTTGCCACTTCTTATCCTGAATGGGTCCTTGTCGAACGCGTCGTCACGGAGGAAATAGAATCCACTGCCGTGGACCTGATTTCCACGACTTCACCACCACGTTGATCGCACCGGAGCCGGTCCGGCCGAACTCGGCCGAGTAACCCGACGACATCACCTGGAACTCCTGAATGGCTTCCTGTCCCAGGCGCGTCCGGGTCGCTTCGGAAATACCCGAGCCACCCATCGTCACCTCGTCGTTGAAATCCACGCCTTCGAGCCAGACCGTCTTGTTCCGCTCGTCCATGCCGTAGAAGCTGACCGAGTCGCTGTTTCCGCCGCGGAACGAACTCTGGTCGATCGTCACTCCCGGTGACAGCAGCATCAGATCCATGAAGTCGCGGCTCTTGGTCGGCAGCTCCTGGACTCTCTGGTTGTCGACGACAGCCTGAATCGTGTTTTCCGTTGTCTGGACCAGCGGCGCTTCTCCGGTCACCGTGATCGACTCGGCGATCTGTCCGACCTCAAGCTGAAAATCGACTTTGGTCGTTCCGCCGACCGCCAAGGTCACGCTTGGCCGTGTCGCGGTCCGGAACCCCGGAAACTCGACGGTGACGCTGTAGCCTGCTGGGGCCAGGCCCGAAAACCGGAAAGCGCCCACCTCGTTGGTCAACGCCTCACGGGTCGCGCCCGTGGCGTTGTTGGTGATTCGGACCGTCGCGCCCGGCAACACTGCGCCGGACAGATCCGACACGTCACCCAGGACTGACCCGGTGGTCGACTGCGCCATCACCGACGGCGCAAGCGCCAGTACCGTAACCAGCGCCAAAACTGTAAATCGTAAGCGATTCATTGAACCTCCACTATCAGCCCGAAACGGACTGCAGCTTCTCTTGTGTCATTGAGATAAATGGACGATTGCTGCGCAAAGCTAAAGAAACCGGACAATTTGCGTGATAAAGACGACCAAAAACTATACCAATTCGTATGGGTTGTAGCAATTGTCCCGACATCTGGGTAATGGTCTAGACCATTACCGACATCTGGTGTTACGCGGGAGTTTGAGTGGACCCCGCTAATGCACGGTTTACTGGCAATCGACTTACCAAACAAGGCCAAGCGTTTTCATACGGTTGAGACGATGGAGCGGACTGAAATACGGATTTTGGGATACAGAATACCAAAAACTGAATATGTGGGCTCTTTGTCGGCACACAGGTATACGGCTGCGGATCCGTAGTGCGGTACAGCCGAGAGCATTAAACCAATGAAAGGAAAAGGGCCTGCTTGCCTGCGAATGAGGAAAAAGAAGGAACCACGGAGGCACAGAGGCACGGAGTTTCTGTTTCTGTCTTCGCGCCGGCCGGGAAGGTTGCTCTTTTCAACACGAAGACACGGAAAGACGAAGAAGAGAAATCTGTTCAGACCTCCGTGCCTCCGCGCCTCCGTGGTTAAAAAAATCGCCTTAAACGGAAGGAAGGGCGAGCCCTGGGGGTTGTAGGGCTCACCCTACTCCTTTCGTCGGAGACAAACTCCGTTCCTGCGTTTAGGCTAGCGGTTCTGCCTGTCGGAAGTGGTCCCGGATCCCCGTTTGTGCTTGTCGAACCAGTAGCGCAGGTAGAGGTGCGTTCTCATGAAGTTCGACGGTTTGGAGGTCGTCCCGTGCCACTCGGCATTAAACCGGACCATCGCAGTCGGAACTTTCAGGTACTTCAGAGCGCTGTAGAACTGCTCGGTCTGGGGCATGGGCGTCCGCAGGTCATTCACACCGGTCATCAGCATCGTCGGCGTGGTCACGTTGCCGACGTAGGTGAGCGGCGAGCGCCGGATGTGCTCGCTCGGGTCTTCCCAGGGAAGCTTGTCGAAGTTCCGGTACCAGTTCGCCCCGTCTGTCGTACCGACAAAACTTACCCAATCGACAACAGGGCAGTTCGCCGACGCAGCCGCGAAACGGTCGGTGTGTCCGACCACCCAGGCGGTGAGGACCCCGCCACCGCTGCACCCGGTGACGAACAGGTTCTGCTCGTCGATGAAACCCTTCTCGATCAGAGAGTCGACGCCGGCCATCAGGTCGTCGTAGTCCCTGCTCGGGTAAGCCCTCATGATCTCGTTGCCGAACGAGCTGCCGTATCCGGAACTGCCCCTCGGGTTCGTGTAAAGAATCACGTAGTCGTTCGCGGCTTGCTCCTGCCAGCCGAAATTGAAGCCCACGTTGTACATGCCGTGGGGACCGCCGTGGATGTGGAGTTGCATCGGGTACTTCCGCTCCGGGTCGAAGTCGGGCGGGGTGATGTACCAGCCCTGGATCTCCAGGCCGCCGGTGGACGTGTATTTGATCTCCTGAACGTCGGCGAGCTGGATATCGGCCAGGATGTCGTCGTTGACGGCGGTGAGCTGGGCGATCTCGGACGGACTCTCGACATGGAACCGGATGATGTCGGCGGGCTTGTGGAAACTCGTGAGGATGCCGACAGCCGTACCGGACGGGTGGATGTCGGTCGTCGTGAGCATGTGGTCGCCCGTCGTGACGGGCCGAACCTCTCCGGCGCCGGGGCCATCGACGGGAAGGAAGTAGAGGTTCCGGGTACCGGAATCGCTCGCCGTGAAATAGACGCCCGTGCTGCCGGCGTTCCAGGAGATGCTCGAAGGCGACCGATCCCAATCGCCCGAAGCGAGATGTAGATCCGATCCATCGCTGTTGACGACGTAGACCTTGCGTTCGACGAACGTGTCTCTGGTCCAGTCGTATCCAGCGTAGGCTATCCTGCGTCCGTCTGGTGAAACGACCGGGCCGCTGTCGGGCCCATGATGGTCTGTGATCTGCCGGATCTCGCGCCTATCGACGTCGACGGCGTAGATGTGGCTCTCACGCCACTGGTACTCCGCATCGTCGGCACGAAGACCGCTGAAGAGGATGCTCCTGCCGTCGGGCGTCCACTCGACTGAAGAATGATTGAAGTCCCCCGACGTCAACTGCCGCGGCGTACCGCCGCTGGCGGGGACGACGAAGATGTGGCGGTAGCCGGTGTCGGTGAAGCCCTGTCGGTCCCGCCGGTAGTTCAGCCGCTCGACGATTTTCGGCGTCTCGGTCCACTTGGCGCCATCAGGTCGGGGGGGCAGGTCGATCGACCAGAGGTTCTTGTCTTCGACCGTCATCGTGAAACCGATCTGTTTGCCGTCGGGAGACCACTCGATGGCTCCCGGAGCCTTATCGACGTGCGTGATTTGTGAAACCGCTCCCTCGCCGTCCATCCAGCGAACGAAAATCTGCGCCCCCTTCGGCTCGCCGGAAGCCGTGAAAGCGATGCGGTCGCCGCTGGGCGACCAACGGGCGTTCGACCCATCAATCAAGAAACGGTTTCGGCCGCCGTCGGCGTCCATGATCCAGAGAGACGATTCCCGGCTGTCGTTGACTTTGTCCGTCCACTGTCTGGTGTAGATGATCTGGCTCCCGTCCGGCGAGATCTGAGGACCCGACACCCGTTCCATTTCCAGGTACAGATCCAGCGATAGCCTGTCGTCCGACTGTCCAAATGACACGGTCGGCACGACCAGGAGAACAAGAATCCAGATGGGTACGCGTTTACACATGATGGTCTCCCCCTAGTTGCGATGAACTTCCTGACCTTACTACTGCCGATAGGATCAATAGTCAAGAAAAGCAGGGCGGTGATTTTTGGAAGGCGAGGTTCGGAACGCCGGAGAGGCTATCGGCGAAGCAGGCGTGTCTCGGGGTAGAAGGTCTTCCACGCAAACCAGTAGGATAACGTGACAGGTATTTCCACGAGCTGCTGTCCCTCGGCCGGGCCGCTCAGCGCCCTTCCTGTAGCGCCGTCCCACTTCGAACCGGTCGGGCCGTCCGTGACGAGCATGCGACCGCTTTCGCCGGCCTCGAGAGACCACTCCGCCAGCTCCGTCAGGAAGATCCTGGCGGTCCTCCGATCGGGTGTTCCCACGACCAGAACCCGCCGGTCTCCGGCAAGCACGCTCAGGATTGGGACCGAGGACAGTTCTGCGAGTGGCACGGCGAAAGACACTCCGCCGATGACGAACGTCGCAACCCTGGCTTTCGGATCGATAGCATTCGACCGAAAGCGCAACGTCTGTGTCACGCCGACCTGCCGGCTGCTGTGGTATCTCGCATACCCATTTCCCATCCCATCCAGACGACCATTCACGCGCTTGGATAGCACGAGCGTCTTCGGGTGCAGCGCGACCCACTGGCCCCAGGTCATCATGCTGGAAGGAAGCATTTCCAGTTGAGCGTCCTCCATTGGGCCCTGTATCGCCCGGCCGTAGGCCTGCGCCCAGAGGGAATCAGTTTGGCGATCGTACATGATCAGGTTCTCGCGCCAGAGGCGTCCTGAGACGCCGAAAGTCAGCTCCCTGTCACCAACGGTTCGGACATACACGATGCCCGTGTAGCAGAGCGGTCACCACGTGACCGCGATCGCCGCAGAACCGATCTTGTCATTGACGATCTCGTGGCTGTCGAGCAGCCATGTCGAGTAGGCCTTTGCCTGTCCTCCGTCGAAGACACCGATGACCAACTCTTCATCGCTCATGAAGTCGGCCTCTTTGGCCGACACGAAAACCGGTTCGTCGATGGCTGGAATCGCGTCCTTTCCGAGGACGCGGATCATGGGATCGCCGTCGACGAGGACGGAGTCCGGAGACTGGAACAGGGTCATCGCGACAACGGCAACGACCGCGGCGAGCTTTGTCATATACCCCAGGATGATACATGTCATTCGAGACGCACTGTAACTCCCATTACGGTGAATGCAGGATGGGATGGCAGGCCGGTATGGGAACGTTGCCCGGAGTCGACGCGGCCGACGTGCATGCACTGCCGGACCCGATGGCCAAGATGATGATGGAAATGCGCAACATGCAGAAGGGCGGGCGCTGAGAAGTAGTCAGTGGTGTAGGTGCGGTGTATGACCGCACACGTTTGCGCGTGACGGACGTCTGTGCGCTAGATCGAGGAGTTGCTCGGCAATACACCGAGTTTGTCGAAGACGAAATCCCGAGCGCCACACCTTAGCCACCGGTGGCTGTTGACTCCCGGACCGCAAAGGCCGCGCATCCGACGACCTCAGAACAGTGCCCGTATCTCGTCCTGCAGGACTTCCTTCTGAATGAGATCGACGTGCCTGTGGCGCACCGCTCCTTCCCGATCCAGGATGAAGGTAGTAGGAATAGCGTAGACGCCCCCGACCTCGGCCTCGATGTCGCCGTCGGAAAGCAGGATGGTGTAGTTGACGCCGAGTTCCGCGACCAGTCCAGAGATCGCACCCCCGCTGTCCGGATCGGTCGCGATTCCGATGATCTGAAACGTCTTCCTCCGAAGCAGGAGACCAACCCCCGGAATGTGAGGCGGACTACAAACCACCGAACTTCATCAATTGTCAGACGGGAGCAATTCCAAATCGTTTGCCTGTCGACGTGCAACCTCCTGGAGCCTCCACGGCGAGGACCAATGGTTTCAGAGCCGGGATTAACCACGGAGGCGCGAAGACGCGGAGGCGGAACAGAAACTCCGTGCCTCTGTGCCTCCGTGGTTATTCCTTCTCTACGTTCGGTTGGCGATGGCTTCCCGGGCGATAGCGAGGAATTCGTCGATGGTCTTGGCTTTGAGGTCTTCGCCGGATCGCAGTCGGACGGCTACGCACTCGGCCTCGACTTCTTTGTCTCCGACGACCAGCATGTAGGGGATCTTCTGGACCTGGGCTTTCCGGATCTTCGCGTTCATCCGATCGACCCCGGCGTCGAGTTCCACACGCAGTCCTGCCGCCCTCAGGCGTTCACGGACCTGCTGACAGTACTCCATGTGACGGTCGGCGATCGGGATCAGCGTCGCCTGAACCGGGGCAAGCCAGGCAGGGAAGGCTCCCGAGTAGTGCTCGATCAGGATGCCGAAGAACCGCTCCATGCTCCCGAGCAGAGCCCGATGGATCATATAGGGACGATGCTCGGCACCGTCCTCACCTATGAAGCTCAGGTCGAAGCGCTCCGGCAGGTTGAAGTCGAACTGGATCGTGCTGAGCTGCCAGGGCCGCCCGATGGCGTCCATCAGGTAGATGTCGATCTTCGGGCCGTAGAAAGCACCGTCCCCGACGTTGATCTCAAACGGCAGACCGGAACGCTCCAGGGAGGCTTGAAGCGCATTCTCGGCAGCTTCCCAGTCCTCATCGGCACCCACCTTCTTCTCAGGTCGGGTGCTCAGGTAGAGCTTGAAGGTATCGAAACCGAAAGCCCGTAGGATATGCAGGCTGAAGTCGAGCACCTTGTCGATCTCGGCGGGCATCTGATCGGGACGGCAGAACAGATGAGCGTCGTCCTGGGTGAAGCCGCGGGCGCGTGTGAGGCCGTGAAGCACCCCACTGCGCTCATAGCGGTAGACGGTACCCCATTCGGCGAGCCGAATCGGGAGGTCCCGGTAGGAACGAAGGCCGGTCCTGAAGATGTTCACATGGAACGGGCAGTTCATCGGTTTCAGGTAGAACTCCTGTTCGTCGATGGTGAGGGGGGCGTACATACCGTCGGCATAGAAATCGAGATGGCCGCTGGTCTCCCAGAGCGTGGCCCGCCCGATGTGTGGGGTGTAAACAAAGTCGTATCCGTTCTCCAGGTGCTCCCTCTTGCAATACTCCTCGGCAAGATGGCGGACGAGTCCTCCTTTCGGATGCCACAGAACCAGCCCCCCGCCGACCGTCTCCGGGTGGACGCTGAACAGGTCCAGATCGACGCCCAGCTTCCGGTGGTCCCTCTTCTTCGCTTCCTCCAGGCGGACGAAATACTGCTTGAGCTCTTTTTTCGTCTCGAACGCAACGCCGTAGACGCGCTGCAACTGGTCGCGGGCTTGATCGCCCCGCCAGTAGGCGCCCGAAACCCGGGTCAGCTTGAAAGCATCAGCCCGGATCTGACCGGTGTCCTCGATGTGCGGTCCACGGCAGAGGTCGACGAATTCGCCGGTCTTGTAGATGCTCACGGTATCGACGCTTCCACCGACCAGATTCTCGTCCTCCAAGTCGGCAACCGCCGTCGTTCCGTGACTCTTGAGATCGTTCAACAGTTCGACCTTGTAGTCCTGTGACATGCGGCCGAACTTTTCTATCGCGTCATCGATCGGCAGTTCGGATCGTTCGAATGCCAGTTTCTCGGACATCTTGCGACGCATCGTTTTTTCGATTTTTTCAAGATCTTCGGGCGTGAGGGAACTTTCGAGGTAGACGTCGTAGTAGAAACCGTCCTCGATGACGGGTCCCACGCCGAACTTGGCTCCCGGGTAAAACTCCTGAATGCTGGCCGCCATCAGGTGGGCCAGCGAGTGACGTATCGTTTCCAGATTCTCTTGTTTGGACATGATGGGGTCGTCTTCCGTTCCGTTTGATAACTCTACAAGTCGGGATTCGGGCGAGCGGGGTCGGGATGGACGCAAGCCCGCTACGCGAAAAGAGCAGGCTGGGAAACCGTCGAACGGCCACGGGCAGTCGCGCCCGCGGCTTTTTGCTCCTTTACGGTCAGGGCCCCTTCCAGGGTGAGAAGTTGCAGCTTGATGTCCAATCCGCCCCCGTAACCGGTCAGCGATCCGTCCTGGCCGATAACTCGATGGCACGGAATGATGATTGGGATCGGATTGTCGTGATTGGCCAGCCCGACTGCGCGGGCCGCTCCGGCTTTACCGAGGTCTCTCGCGATTCGGCCGTAGCTCCGGGTCTGTCCGTAGGGGATCTTGAGGAGCGCCCGCCAGACGGACAGCTGAAACGGAGTACCTGCCAGATCCAGATCGACATCGAACTCCTGCCGGGTCCCTGCAAAATACTCACCCAGCTGGCGAACCGCCACCTGGTTGGCCTGGGCGTCCAGAACGGCTTCTTCCGGAATCGAACGACCAAACTCGATCGAGCGGAGTCCGCGTTCCGCAGAGACGAGCGTCAAGGGGCCGATTGGACTGTCCATGACTTCATACCGTATGCGATCGCTCACACGCCCAAGGTATCTCAATCTGTCGGCCCGTACAAGACTTGCGGGAGCAGGAACCCTTGTTCGGCGAGCTCCTTACTAGGGGAAACAGGTGGCACTCGCTTCGAGGGCATCAGATGCGCGCACGACTGGGGAACAGAACAAAAAAAAGACTATTCTCACGTGATACTGGATGATCGGGCGAACAGCGTTCATACTATCCCCCAAGCTCCCGAGGTGAAGATTCTCCTCGGACGGGCCGGAAAGGGGATTTCGAGCAGTTCCCCGGGTCGCTCAACTCGTCGGACAACGGGCGGCGATCCCGTTACCAGAAGGGGGTTGTGATTGCAAATATTCCGTTGTTTTGTTATGTTTAGCGTTTGTCAAAAGTGAAGAGATTCTCCCGAGGCCAGCGCTTTGTAGATAAGACACGCGTGAATCACCGAATTCGCGCCCGAGAGGTCCGTGTCATCGATGAGAACGGAACCCAACTCGGAGTCATGCCGCCCCAGACGGCCATACGAAACGCGGAAGAAAAGGGCCTCGACCTGGTAGAGGTCGCACCGCAAGCGGATCCGCCGGTGTGCCGGATCATGGATTACGGCCAGTACCGCTACCAGATGAAGAAGAAGGCTCACGAGGCGAAGAAACACCAGAAGAGCGTCCACATCAAGGAAGTCAAGTTTCGCCCGAATACGGATGAGCACGACTACGACTTCAAGAAGAACCACATCATCCGGTTCTTGAAACAGGGCGACAAGGTCAAGGCCAACGTCTGGTTCCGGGGGCGCGAGATCGTCCACAAGGAAATCGGTCGAGCCCTGATTGCACGATTGATGGAGGAGCTGGAAGAGATCGGTTTCGTGGAGAACAGGCCGAAGATGGAAGGAAACAACCTCGTGGCGATCTTCGCTCCGAAGAAGGAAAAGTAGATACATCATGCCCAAACTGAAGACACACCGAGGTGCACGGAAGCGGTTCAAACTGACCGCCGGCGGGAAGGTGAAACGCCGGCACTCATTGACGCGTCACATCCTGACCAAGAAATCCCCGAAGCGGAAACGGCACCTGGGCAAGGCCGCCATCGTGTCGCACGCGGACACGCCGAAGCTCAAGGAAATGTTGCCGTACGGATGAGTAATTGTTGTAGGTGCGGTCTATGACCGCACATTGCTCCGAGTCACTTATCACTCTTCACTTGTCACTGATTTGAGGACTAATAACTGTGCCAAGAGTTAAACGCGGAACCAAGAGGCACGAACGCCGCAAGAAGGTTCTGAAACTCGCCCGGGGATACTTCCTGGGCAAGAGCAAGCTCTTTAAATTCGCGACGGAATCCGTCGACAGAGCGCTCCAGTACTCCTACCGCGACCGCAGGGCTCGCAAACGGGACTTCCGCCGCCTCTGGATCATCCGGATCGGAGCGGCGGCACGCCAGAACGGTGTCAATTACAATCAATTCATGTTCGGGCTAAAGAAGGCTGGGATCGAACTGGACCGCAAAGTCCTGGCGGATATCGCCGTCGAAGATCCGGCCGGTTTTGCCCAGCTCGCGGAGAAAGCGAAGGCAACCATCGGCCAACCCGCATAGGCCGATGGCGACACCGACACCCGAGGTCGGAATCGACCAACTCCGGAAGATCGGGGAAGACTTCAAGCGAGAGGCGCGCTCCGTGGAGAATCGCCGATCGCTGGAGGAGATCCGCGCCCGCTACCTCTCCAGGAAGGCTGGACTTCTGACGCTCCAGCTGAAGGGGTTGGGCGGTCTTCCGAAACATCAGCGCTCCGAGTTCGGTCAACTCGGCAACGAGCTGAAGAAAGCGATCGAATCGAAGCTTGCGGAGATTTCCGAAACGATCGACCAGACTGAGCGGTCACACACGAGGGAGACCGAAGCGCTCGACGTGACTCTGCCCGGCATCCGGCGCCGCCTCGGCCATCGTCATCCCGCTGCTCTTGCGCGGGCGGAAATGGAGCGGATTTTCACCTCGATGGGATACACGGTGGAGGATGGTCCCGAGATCGAAACGACCTATTACAACTTCGAAGCGCTGAACATTCCCGCGGGACACCCGGCGCGAGACGCGTCCGACACTTTCTATGTCTCCGATGAGATGGTCCTGCGGACCCACACTTCGCCCGTCCAGGTTCGAACGATGGAGAAGACGCGCCCACCGGTGCGGGTCATCTGCCCTGGTCGCGTGTTCCGCCACGACGACCTGGATGCGACGCATTCCCCGATGTTTCACCAGATCGAGGGCCTCGTCGTCGACAAGGGCATCACGTTTGCCGATCTGAAGGGCACGCTGGAACTCTTCCACCGCCAGTTCTTCGGGGAACAGACACGGACTCGCTTCCGCCCGAGCTACTTTCCATTCACGGAGCCCAGCGCTGAGGTCGACATTTCTTGTATCTTCTGTTCCGGAAACGGCTGCCGCGTCTGCAAGCAGACCGGCTGGATCGAGCTGATGGGCTCGGGAATGGTGAACCCGGTTGTCTACGGATTCGTTGATTACGATCCGGAAACCCACAGCGGCTTCGCCTTCGGCGCCGGTATCGACCGGTACGCGATGCTCAAGTACCAGATCAACGACATCACGTTACTCTTCCAGAACGATCTCCGATTTCTAGAACAATTCTGAAGGACTGCTTCTCAGATGTTAGTCAGCTTCAACTGGCTTCGGGAATTCATCGACGTCCAGGTCGAGCCGGTTGAGCTCGGTCAAAAACTCACAATGACGGGCCTGGCCGTCGACGCGGTGGAGGACTCAGGCGACGACACCATCTTAGAACTCGACATCACTTCAAACCGAGGTGACTGCCTGTCCCACCTCGGGGTGGCACGAGAGGTCTGCGCCGCGTTCGATCTCGACGTGCGTCGTCCGGAGTTCCAGCTCGAGGAGGTTGATCGTTCGGCCGAAGAGATCTTCTCGATCTCCATCGCGGAGCCCGATCTCTGCCGCCGGTATTGCGGCCGCTATATAGAGGGGGTCCAGATCGGCCCCTCACCGGACTGGATGGTTCGTAGGCTGGCATCGGTCGGCGTCCGGTCGATCAACAACGTCGCCGACGTCACCAACTACGTCCTGATGGAGCTGGGACATCCACTCCATGCCTTCGACGCGGACACTCTGGAGGGCCAGGAAATCATCGTTCGACGCGCGGAGCTCGAAGAAACGATCGAAACCCTGGACGGCGAGAAGCGGGAGCTCGATCCTTCGATGCTCGTGATCGCGGACTCGAATCGGGCCGTAGCCCTGGCCGGTGTCATGGGGGGGATCGACACGGAAATATCCTCCCCGACGACGAATGTCCTGCTGGAGTCGGCGTGGTTCGATCCGATGACGACACGCAAAACCGCTCGCGCGCTCAATTTGAGTACGGAAGCGTCCTACCGCTTCGAACGCGGGGCCGACATCGAGATGGCCTTGCATGCGTGCGATCGGGCCGCCATGTTGATCCACGAGCTTGCGGGCGGGAAGATCTATCGCGATGTTATAGACGTCTATCCTGGACGGCAGGGGGCTCCGGAGGCCAGACTCCGGCGACGACGTATTCTGGAGTACCTGGGAATGGAGGTTCCCGACCAGGCGGTTGTCCGGACGTTCACGCGGTTGGGCTTCGAACCCGTAGATAGCGACGAGGAAGGCTGGTCGGTCCGGGTACCGACCCACCGCCACGATATTTCCACCGAAGAAGATCTGATGGAAGAAATCGCCCGACACCACGGATACGACCGGTTTCCTTCGACGCTGCCGGCCTGGGCCGGCCAGGGCCGCGCCCTTCCCTGGGCGGAGGGGGAACGCGGCATACATGCGACTCTCTCAGGACTAGGCTATTCCGAGGCCTGCACCATCCCTTTCAGCAGCGAGAAGATGGAACGTGGCTTCGCTCCGGACCTGGACCCGGTCGTCATCCTCAATCCTCTTTCCGAGGAAGCGCCGGCGCTCCGTACGTCGATGGTCCCGGGCATGCTGCGATCGCTTCTGTGGAACCTGAACCGCGGAACCAGGGACGTCCAACTGTATGAAATCGGCAAAATCTACCCGACTGACGGCGAGAGGCGGCAGCTCGTCCTCGGGGCTACCGGGTCCCTCCAAGCCGAAACCCTCCATCACAACCAGACCGACCTGGAGTTCTTTCAACTGAAGGGAGATGTCGAAGCGCTGCTGAACGGCTTTGACGTCGATCAGGCGCCCGGCACCTCGAACCTGCCGGCTTATTATCATCCCGGCCGTCGCATCCGGTTGGGACAAGTATCCGTTCTCGGGGAGCTCCACCAGGATCAGACCGACCTCTTCAAGTTACGCCAGAAGGTGTACCTCGCAGAGATCGAGATCGAAAAGCTTTACGCGCTGGGGCCCTCAGAGATTGCAGCGCGAGCGATTCCGAAGTACCCTTCCATCCGACGTGATCTGTCCCTGGTCCTCAGCCGCGGGACCGACTACGCGGCGGTTGTCCGAACCATCGACGGGGAGGGCATCGAGGAGTTGATCGAAATCGAGCCGTTCGACCTGCTCGAGCAGGGCCCATTTCCCGACGATCGCTACAGTCTGGCGGTCAAGCTGGTGTACCAGTCGTCTGAGGGGACCTTGACCGACGATCAGGTCCAGGATTTCGACCGGCGAATCGTCGCCCGGCTCGAAACCGAACTGGGTGCCAGACTGAGAAGCTAACCGAACCTGGTGTCGATATGGCCGACGCGCTCGATGAGTTCAAGTCTCTGGAAGAACGGATTGCGCGGGCCATCGACGTGATCAACACGACGCGCTCCGAAAAGGAGACACTGGCAAGGGATCTGGCCGCCGCCCGACGTGAAGTACGCGAACTCCAGGATCAACTCGATGGTCTGCGCGAACAACGGAAAGCGGTTCGAGGTCGGGTGGAAAGCCTCATCGCCAGCATCTCCGAGCTCACCGAAAAACGACTTGTCTAAGAAAAGCAAAGCCGAAATCGTCGAAATCGAGATCTACGACCAGCGATATCCACTCCGGCTCAACACGCCGGCCGAACGCTCCGAAGTCCTGAAGGTTGCCGAACAGGTCGATCTCAGGATGCGGGCAATTGCCCAGCAGTCCGGAACGGTCGATTCGCTCAAGGTCGCGATCCTGACCGCACTGCATCTGGCACAGGAACAACGCGAACAGAGTGAGGGGGATCGTAGCCTGGAGAAGGCAGTGGCATCAGGTTCGCAGAAGTGGATCCGAGAGTTGGACAACGTTATTAGTTGTCCGTAGGCCGTAGGCCGTTAGCAGAAAGGGCCCGGATGCTTCCCAACGGGTAACGGACTACGGGCAACGGCCTACGTCTTTACCCCTTGTCACCTGTCACTCCCTTCCCTACAATCAAACTGGCCCTGCGAAGCACGTGCTTGGCACCGACATTATTTGACCGATGTCTTATTTGAAAGGGGTCTGATTTTCCGCGTGGTGCGCGAGCCATCCCCGAAGAGGGTTGATGACTCCCTAAAGCGAGGATAGGACGCCCACCTGTTTTGGACAGGTTCAAATAGGGAGTGTCACACGGCTAAGTGGGGTTTTTTTGCGACCGCGCTAACCATGAAGGTTCTGTTTATCGGAGATACCGTCGCACGGGCAGGACGCTCGATACTGCACCAGCACCTGAAGTCCATCCAGAACGAGTTCGCAATCGACCTGACGATACTCAACTGTGAGAACGCGGCGGCAGGAATCGGCGTGACACCGAAGATTGCCGACCAGCTCTTCGACTGGGGCGTGGACGTGCTGACTTCGGGCAACCACATCTGGGACAAGAAGGAGATCCTGCCGTACCTGGACTCCAACCCACGAATCCTGAGACCGGCAAACTATCCCGAAGGCAACCCCGGTCGAGGAATCGCTGTGCTAACGGTAGCGAACGGCGAAAAGGCCGCGGTCATCAACATCCAGGGACGGGTGTTCATGCCGACGATCGACGACCCGTTCCGGGTCATCGAGAGCATCCTGTCGGAGATTCCCTCCGACGTGAGCGTAATCATCGTCGACATGCACGGGGAAGCTACGGCCGAGAAGGTCGCCATGGGTTGGTACCTGGACGGAAAGGTTTCGGCAGTTTTGGGAACTCACACCCATATTCCGACCGCCGACGAGACGATCCTGCCCGCCGGGACCGCCTACCAGACCGACGTCGGCATGACCGGACCGTTCCAGTCCGTGATCGGCGTCATGACCGATCGCGTGCTCAAGCGCTTCCTGAGCCAGATGCCCGTCAAGTTCGAACCGGCCTCCCAGGACGCCCGCCTGAACGCCGCCGTTGTGGACGTCGATTCCGAAACGGGGAAGGCGCGCTCGATCGAGCGGATCCAAAGAGGTTAGCTCTAGCAGCCCGTGGCAGAACTCTGCAGGGCCGCGTTACGGCGAAGACAATGTTCGAAAACCTCTCTGACAAGCTGCAGCAGGTCCTAAAGAACCTTCGAGGTGAAGGCAGGCTCAGCGCCGAACACATCGAAGAAGCCCTCAAGGAAATCCGCATGGCCCTGCTCGAGGCCGACGTCAACTTCAAGGTCGTCAAGCAGTTCACCGAAGGTCTCCGGGCCAAAGCGCTGGGGCAGGAGGTTCTCGACAGCCTCAGCCCGGGCCAGCAGGTGGTCAAGATCGTCCGGGACGAACTGGTTGATCTCCTGGGGGTGGAAACCGCCAGGCTCGACTTCGCGTCGCAGCCGCCCACGATTCTCATGCTCGTGGGGCTACAGGGTTCGGGAAAAACGACTTCGAGCGGCAAGCTGGCCCGCTGGCTTCAGAAACAGGGCCGGCGTCCGATGCTGGTTTCGGTGGATGTCTACCGGCCCGCTGCCAGGGAGCAGCTCAGGGTGATCGCGGGTGAAGTCGATGCGCGGATCTATGAAGGCGGTCCCGATCAGAGCCCGCTCGGCCTCTGCCAGGGCGCTTTGAAGGAAGCCAGGGATTCCGCGCACGATGTCCTGATCATCGACACGGCAGGCCGCCTCCACATCGACGAGACGCTGATGGGGGAGCTTCGGGAAATCAACGAAACGATCAAGCCACATGAGATCCTCTACGTCGCCGACGCCATGCTGGGCCAGGATGCGGTCAAGAGTGCCGGGCAGTTCCACGAACACCTCGCCTTCGACGGCTTCATACTGACCAAGCTCGACGGTGACGCACGCGGCGGCGCCGCGCTCTCGATCAAGTCTGTCACCGGCAAGCCGGTGAAGTTCGTCGGCACGGGTGAGAAATACGACGCTCTGGACCTGTTTCACCCCGATCGGCTGGTGTCTCGTATTCTGGGCATGGGCGACATCCTGTCGCTGATCGAGAAGGCCGAAGAAGCAATCGACCACAAGAAGGCGGTCGAACTTCAGAAGAAGGTTTTCTCCGATAAATTCACCCTGGAGGATTTCCGCGATCAACTCAGACAGATCCGCAAGATGGGATCTCTGGAGCAGATCATCGGAATGCTGCCTAACATGGGTCCGTTCAAGGGCATGAACAAGGTCCAGGTCGACGAGAAGGAGTTGACGCGAACTGAGGCCATCATCGATTCCATGACGCCGAAGGAGCGGCGAAGCCACCAGATCATCAACGGCAGCCGCCGGAAGCGGATTGCCAGGGGAAGCGGCACAAGCGTCCAGCAGGTCAACCAACTGCTCAAGCAGTACGTCCAGACCCGGAAGATGATGAAGGGCCTGGCGGGGGGATCGAAGAAGAAGGGCAAGAAAGGCAAGAAGGGTCGGGGAAGGGGCTTCAGACTGCCGCAAATGCCCATGTAATGCGGCCACACACAGCATATAAATCTGTAGACGTTTTTCGTCTGGAAAACTATAATTTTACGATATTTAGTAGAGACTCCGTTGGTCGTACTGTCTTCAGTCGCTACCGGTACGGTGTCTATTTGTGTTCAGACAGCAGTAAACAGGAGGCATAGTCTATTGGTAGCGATGCGTCTGACCCGCATCGGGTCAAAGAAGCGCCCTTGTTACAGGATCGTCGTCATCGAAAAGCGGCGGGCACGGAACGGCCGTTTTCTGGAGGTTCTCGGCCAATACAACCCCCTCTCCGATCCGGCTCAGATCGAAGTCAACGAAGATCGAGCCCGATACTGGCTTTCGAAGGGGGCAAAGCCTTCAGAAACGGTTCTGAGCATTCTGCGCAAGAAGGAAATCGCGTAGAACTGCGAGAGTCTGTCGGGAACCCAGGCATTTCGGACTCAGCCGCTGGCTCGAAACGACGCAATTGACGTTGGAGTAGGAGGTGGCATGAAAGAGCTCATCGAACAGATCGCTAAAGCGCTTGTGGACAATCCCGATGAAGTCTCTGTGCGTCCCATCGAGGGAGAGCAGACCACCGTTCTGGAACTGCGGGTCGCGCAGAGCGACCTCGGGAAGGTCATCGGGAAACAGGGTAGAACGGCGCGATCCATTCGAACCATTCTCAGTGCTGCCGGAATGAAGCTGAAGAAGCGGTTCACGCTAGAAATCCTGGAGTAGGCATCATCAGCCACCAGGAACCTTTCATCTCCATCGCACGAATCACGCGGACACAGGGCCGCGTCGGGGCAGTTCGCGTTCAGATCGAATTCGAGGAGTTCCGGCTCTTCGACGTGGGACGCCGAGTCATTCTGACTCTCGACGACAGGAAGCGCGAAACGACGGTCGAGGACTTCAGGACCCAACATGGCCGATGGGTGCTGAAGCTGGAGGGCGTCGACTCGATCTCGGAGGCGGAAGAGTGGATCGGAGGCCGAATCCTGGTGGCGAAAGACGATCTGCCACCGAAAGAAGCCGGCGCATTCTACAGCTTCGATCTGGAAGGTTGCGGCGTCTACGCTGACGACGCCTTGATCGGAACCGTGAAAGCGGTCCTCGATTATTCAGGCACGGAACTGCTGAGCCTGGACAATGACGGCGAGGAAATCCTGATTCCCTTCGCGAAGGCTTTTCTGAAGAAGGTCGACCCGGACGCGAAACGCATCGAAGTCGAGTTGCCTGAAGGACTGATCGAGTTGAACAGGAAGAAGAGGTGACGAGTAATCAAGTGTAGGTGCGGTCTATGACCGCACCTGATTCCGGCTTGAGGGAGGCGTGGGGGGACCGGACCAGCTGTCTTTCTCCACAAAGCCGCGCACCCCGATCGGCACTTGAACGCTCAAACTCACGTCGGGAGGGGGACGGTGGGCCCGACGCTAATGAATGGTTCCGCTCATAGAGCGCACCTACACCGCAGACGTAATGCTGGCATTCGACATCCTCACAATATTCCCGGGGTTCTTCGATGGGCCTTTCGAACACGGAATCATCCGTCGGGCTCGGGAGCGTGGATTGATACGAACTGCTACTCACGACCTGCGGGACTACGCCGGGGATCGTCACCGTACGGTCGACGACCGGCCATTCGGCGGCGGTGCAGGAATGGTTCTGAAGCCGGAACCGATATTCGAGGCGGTCGAAGCGGCACGGGACCCCGAGGCGCGCGTCGTCGAAGTTGCGGTGCTGAGCGCCGCGGGGCGGCTCTTTACCCAGGCCGAGGCTCTTCGGCTCTCGCGCGCCAACCAGGTGGTTCTGGTCTGCGGACGCTACGAGGGGGTCGACGAAAGGGTCGTCGAGCACCTGGCAACGACGGAGATCTCGATCGGAAACTACGTCGTGTCCGGCGGAGAGGTTGCAGCGGCCCTCGTCGTCGACGCCGTGACGCGCTACGTCCCGGGAGCCGTCGGAAAAGAGGAATCCATACTGAAAGATTCCTTCTCGGACCCGGGTGCCGAAACACGTTTGGTGGAGCACCCGCACTACACGAGACCCGCGGAATACCGGGGGTTTCGGGTGCCCGAGGTGCTGATTTCAGGAAATCACGCGGCAGTCGAGGAATGGCGCCGGGGCGCTTCGCTCGAGAAAACGTCGAAGAACAGGCCGGACCTGTCGAGGGACGATTCACCGGGCGCGGAAAACGAGCAAATAAAGAAAGGCGGACCCTGGGAATCACGCGTTTGATTCTTCCGAGCGGTCCGATGGTAAGGTGAGGAGATTATGAACGTCATCGATATGGTCGAAGGACAGCAACTTCGCGACGATCTACCGGCCTTCAAACCGGGAGACACTCTCCGTGTCCACGTCCGCATCACGGAAGGCGAGAAGCAGCGGATTCAGGTCTTCGAAGGTGTCTGTATCGCCCAGAAGCATGGTGGCGTCCGAGAGACCTTCACCGTGCGCAAGATCTCATTCGGACAGGGAGTGGAGAGAGTTTTTCCGTTTCATTCGAAGGTCATCGACAAAATCGAAGTGATCCGAAGAGGTCGCGTACGGCGCGCAAAGCTCTACTACATCCGCAAGTTGCGTGGCAAAGCCGCACGGATCCGCGAGGCCAAGAGGCGCTAGGCGGAGCAGCCGGGTGCCGAGCAGCCGGAGTTCCTGCACGAGGGCAGGGATCCACTGACCGGATAGCATCGACCCTCGGATGAACATGAATCGAGTCTTTGCGATTGCAGTCATCCTTTTCTGCTTCGAGATCGGGTTCTTCCTGATCGTCGTCCCGTGGTCCACGCTCTGGGAAAACAACCTTCTCTTTCTCTACGCTCCCGGGTTGCGTCCGTTCTTCTTGAGCTACATCGCCCGCGCGTCAGTCTCGGGTCTCGGCATCCTCGATTTCCTGATCGGGGTCTCCGAAGTCCGCCGCTTCTTCCGCCGTTCAGCCGTCGTCCGGGCCGATTAGCAACCCGTGGCAGAACTCTACAGGGCCGCGTTGCGGCCAAACGGGGCCGGATTCGAGGAGGCGAGGACGAAACAATGCTCATTCATTGGGAGGAGTCGACGACAACGAAGACGGCCCCGTTTCGCCGTAACCCGAAGGGCGCAGGGGGGTTCGGGCCGCAGGCTTTGTCCATCGTCGGTCACGATGAATGATCATCGCTCCGCTCCTCGCTTCGCGCCTGCAACCCGAAGACCCCTGCGCGCGACCCTGCAGAGTTCTGCCACGGGCTGCTAGGCTTCGGGAATGATCCTCTATTACGTCACTGATCAAAACCAGGGTGACGTCATGGCGGCTACACGACGCGCCGTCGAACGCGGCGTCGACATGATTCAGGTCCGCGAAAAGGACCTCCCCACGCTGGATCTTGTGAGTCTGGTTCGGAGCGTTCGGAATCTCGCACACGGCTCGAAGACTCGTGTCCTGGTGAATGACAGGCTCGACGTGGCCCTCGCCGCCGGCGCTTCCGGCGTTCACCTGCCGGCCAACGGGTTGCCGGTTGCCCCGGTGCGAGCACTCGTGGACCTGTTGGGTGTGTCGACCCACACACCAGAAGAGGCCCTCCAGGCCGAACGCGCGGGCGCCGACTTCATCGTATTCGGACCTGTGTTCGACACCCCAGGCAAGACCCCAGTAGGCGTCGGCCGTCTGAAACAGGTCTGCTCCGCCGTCGACATTCCCGTTCTCGCCATCGGTGGAGTCAATGAAGAAAACACCCCGCTGGTGATGGAAGCTGGCGCGTCCGGGATCGCCGCAATCCGGTTGTTTCAGAGGTCGTAGGCCGTTGTCCGTAGGCCGTTAGAAGAGCCTCGACGTCGCACTCGCAAGGCGGAGTCCAATGCTCCAGAGTGTCCAGGGCGATGTCCAAGGTCGGCTCCAAGCCCCGAAGCCCGTTTCAAATGAACTTTGAATCTGGGAGGGGGCTTGTCAGGCGCCATGCGCGGACAACGGCCTACGACCCAAACGAGCCGATCACTTCTTCCAGCGCGACGCGTGGGTTCTTGGCCTGATTCACGTATCGGCCTATCACCACGTAGTTCGCGCCGGCGGCTACGGCTTCAGCGGGCGTGGCGACACGTTGCTGGTCGTCGGGGGACTGGCCGGGCATCCGGACGCCGGGCGTAACGATGGTCGGGGCGGCACCGAACTCCGTCCGCAGGATTCCGATCTCATGAGCCGAACAGACCAGGCCGTCGGCGCCCGCATCGAGGGCCATCCGACCCAGGCGCAGGACCTGGTCGGAGAGCCTACCGCGAACGCCGGTCGCAGCAAGCGTGGCGGGATCGATGCTCGTCAGGACGGTGACGGCGACGATGAGCGGGCGTTTCCCCGCGAAGGAGGCCTCTAGGTCGCGAATTGTCGCAGCGATCATCTCGCGTCCGCCCGAGGCGTGAACTGTCATCATCGATACGCCGAGCCGGGCTGCTTCGAGCGCCGCACGGGACGCGGTATTGGGGATGTCGTGGATCTTGAGGTCCAGGAACACGCGTTCGCCTCGCTCCACGATCTCGGCGACGATGGCCGGGCCTTCGGCCATGAACAATTGGTGTCCGACCTTGAGCATCCCAGCCAGGCCGGAAACAGCATCCACGAGCCCGAGGGCCTTGGAACGGGAGCTGACGTCGATCCCGACGATGGCGGGGCCCTTGTTCGCGGTCACGACGCTTTCACGCTTCCGACGAGGTCCCGAACCGAAGCGATGCGCCTGCGCGTCATGTACCTCCGCAGTTCATCAATGATCCTGATGGACGCCTTCGGGTCCTCGAAGTTGGCTGTGCCGACCTGCACGGCCGAAGCCCCGGCCAGCAAGTACTCAGCAGCGGCGTCTCCGGAGCAGACGCCACCCAACCCGAAGATCGGTATCCTCACGGCGCGGGCGGACTGATATACCATCCGCAGCGTGATCGGCCGGATCGCCGGTCCCGACAAGCCGCCCGTGATCGTTTCTATCCGCGGGCGGAATGTCACGGGATCGATGGCCATCGCCAGGTAGGTATTGGCGATCGTCAGCGCGTCGGCGCCGGCCGCCTCGGCAGCAACGGCGATCTCCGCGATGTCGGTGACGTTCGGTGAAAGCTTGACGATTACGGGGCGCGTCGCGAGACTCTTGACCCCCCTGGTCAATTCCCCGGTGGCGTCGGGATGCGTGCCGAAGACCATGCCGCCTTTCTTCGTGTTCGGACACGAGATGTTCAGCTCGTAGGCGGCAATCCCATCGCATTCGTTCAGCTTCTCCACGACCTCGATGTACTCGTCGATGCTGAAGCCGAAGACATTGACGAAAACCGGGCAGGCGGCCTTCCTCAAAAACGGCATCTTGTCTCGGATAAAGGCGTCGACGCCCACGTTCTGAAGGCCGATGGAATTCAGCATCCCGGCGGAAGTGGGAAAGAGGCGGGGCGCGGGATTGCCGGCAATCGGGCGAGCCGAGGTCCCTTTGACCGAAATCGCCCCAACCCGGCTGAAATCGAGCAGTCCCTCGAATTCCTCACCGTAGCCAACCGTTCCGCTCGCCAGGACGACCGGATTGCGAAGCTCGATACCCGCAATCTCCACGGAGAGGTCAGGAACCGTGCTCATACGGGCACGAATCTATCATATAATCCTCCGGCGGATGACACTGAAGGTCGGCTACCGATTGATGAGAAAGCAGATGCCGGCGACCGTTTGCCTCCCGAAACCCGATCGGGATCTCCCCTCCATTCGGCACGGAATCTCTGAGCGAAATGGCTGAAAAAAGGGACTTGCTGGGAATCGAGAACCTGCCGACAGGACAGATGCTCGAGATACTGGATTCGGCCGAATCGCTCGAAGCCCCGGGGCTGGCACGGAAGCTGTCGACCCTGAAGGGCAAGACGGTCATCAACCTGTTCTTCGAAGCCTCAACCCGGACCCGCACATCGTTCGAAGTCGCCGGCAAAAGGCTTTCCGCGGACGTGATCAACGTAGGCGGATCGAGCACCAGCATCGTGAAAGGCGAAACTCTCGTCGATACCGCGAAGACGCTCGACGCCATGTCGCCCGACTGCATCGTGATCCGTCATGCCTCTTCAGGAGTTCCCCATCAAATCGCCCGGTTCTCTGAAGCATCGGTCGTCAATGCCGGGGACGGCTCCCACGAACATCCAACTCAGGCGCTGCTCGATGCCCACACGATCCGCCGGCACAAGGGCAGGCTCGACGGCCTTAAGGTCGCCATCGTCGGCGACATCCTCCATAGCCGGGTCGCGCGCTCCAACTTGTTCGCACTGACCGCCTTCCAATCCCACGTCTGGCTCTGCGCCGCGCCAACTCTGATGCCTCCGGAGGTGGACAGGATCACGTGTTCGGATAACCCGTTCCTGCACATCACGAACTCGATGGATGAGGCTGTCGCCGAAGCCGACGTCGTCATGATGTTGCGCATCCAGTTTGAACGGATGATCGAGTCTTTCTTCCCGTCTACACGCGAGTACTGCAGGTACTTCGGGTTGAACGAAGAGCGCATGCGCCTGGCGAGACCCGACGCTATAGTGATGCATCCGGGTCCCATCAACCGGGGCATCGAGATCTCGGCCGCAGTCGCCGACGGCCCGTACTCGGTCATACTGGACCAGGTCGCGGCCGGGGTGGCTGTGCGAATGGCGATTCTGTGCTGGCTGCTGGGAGATTCATGAAACTCGTCGTAAAGAATGGTCATCTCGTCGATCCGGCGCGAGGCGTGGATCGCGTCGCGGACGTCCTGATCGAGGATGGAAAGATCCGGGACATCGGCAGCTTCGAAGCCAACGGCGCCGCTTCACTCGATGCGACTGGACTCGTCGTTGCGCCGGGGTTTTTCGACATCCACGTGCACCTGCGGGAGCCCGGAACCGAGGAAGCGGAAACGATCCGGTCGGGAGGCGAGGCGGCGGTCGCTGGCGGTTTTACGGCCTTGGCGGCCATGCCCAACACGAAACCGCCCAACGACTGTGCCTCGATGACGCAGTTCATCGTCTCGGAGGCCAGACGCCACTCTCCGGCTCGGATCTTCCCGATAGGGGCAATCACGAAGGGCCAGGAAGGCGAATCCCTGGCTGAAATCGGGGACATGGTCGAGGCCGGGATCGTGGCGATCTCGGACGACGGCAGGCCCGTGATGAACTCCCGTCTGTTCCGGCGCGCGATGGAATATTCCCGCATGTTCGACCTGCCTGTCATCCAACACTGCGAGGACCTGGATCTGTCTTCGGGCGGGGTGATGCATGAGGGGTTTGTCTCGACCCGACTGGGCCTGAAGGGCATACCCGCTGCAGCCGAAGACTCGGTCGTCGCGCGCGACTTGATTCTCGCAGAAGTGACCGGGGCCCGATACCACGTCGCCCACCTCAGCACCTCAGGAGCCGTCCAGATGGTCCGCCGGGCGAAGGAGGCCGGGTTAGGGGTCACGGCGGAGGTCACACCGCATCACTTCACTCTTACCGAAGAAGATGTTCGAGATTACGACACGAACGCGAAAATGAAGCCGCCGCTGCGCTCGGAAGCAGATCGAGTCGCAGTCGTGTCCGGGATCGAGGACGGCACGATAGACGCCATCGCGTCCGATCACGCCCCGCATCACGCGAACCTGAAGATGCTGGAATTCGACCGTGCGCCTTTCGGGATTACGGGCCTGGAGACGGCCGTCGGGCTGGCGATCACAAACTTGAATCTGCCGCTGCCTCGCGTGGTAGAGTTGTTCTCGATCAACCCGCAGAAAATCATGAGGGTCGATGGCTGGGGGCTGTACGAGGGAAGCCCGGCGGACCTGACCGTGTTCGACTCCGCCCATGAATGGACCTTCAACGTCGGGCAGTCGCGCTCGCTCAGCCGGAACAGTCCATTCGACGGCTGGAAGCTGAAGGGTAGGGCCATGGCCACTATCGTTGGAGGGAGGATCGTTTATGAAGAGCATCGCTAAGGTCATTTTGTGGGTCATACTCGCGGCGGGCATCGCTTCTGGACAGTCTGCAGATGAACGCGTCGCCGGAATCCGGGCCGACGACGCCTACCAGGGCGCACTCGAATTCATCGCGAACGACCACGAACGATGGGTGGCCGAGTTGATCGAACTCACTGAAATCCCCGCGCCTCCATTCAAAGAGGAGCAGAGAGCGCAGGCCTACCTGGAAAAGCTGAGGCAGGTCGGTCTGACCGATGTCGCGATGGACGAAGAAGGCAACGTGATGGGGATCCGAAAGGGTGCCGGCGGTCCGCTTCTAGCCGTCGCGGCTCATCTGGACACCGTATTCCCCGAGGGCACGGACGTTACGGTCAAGCGCGAGGGTACGCGGTTGTCCGCGCCCGGAATCGGGGACGATACGTCCGGGCTGGCAACCCTGCTGTCGGTGATTCGGGCGATGGATGCCGCCGGTCTGGAGACCGAAAGAGACATCCTGTTTATCGGAGATGTTGGAGAAGAGGGTCCGGGCGACCTCCGGGGCATGAAATACCTGTTCCGCGAAGGCGAGTATAAGGACAGGATTGCTGGCTTCATCTCGGTCGAAGGCGGAAGACAGAATTCGATCACCAACGGCGCGCTGGGCAGCAAACGTTACCGCGTAACGTTCAAGGGACCCGGGGGTCACAGCTACGGTGCTTTCGGTTTGGTCAGCCCCGCATTCGCCATGGGCAACGCGATGCGGAAGTTTTCGTTGCTGGATGTGCCCGAGGACCCAAAGACGACTTTCAACGTCGGCGTTATCGGAGGTGGGACGTCCGTGAACTCGATTCCTTTCGAGTCGTGGATGGAAGTCGACATGCGGTCTGAGGTGCGCGACGAACTCGACATGCTGGCAGAAACATTCATCGGCCTCATGCATGAGGCGGTTGATGAGGAGAACGAAGCGCGGTCGACCTCCCAGGGGGAAATCGAACTGGAGATGACGATGATCGGTGACCGGCCGTCGGGAGAAACCCCGCACGATGCCGACATTGTTCAGCAAGCCACGAGCGCCCTGAAGGCGTTCGGGAAGGAGCCGTCCTACCGGATATCCAGTACCGATTCCAACATCCCGATCAGCATGGGAATTCCCGCGATGACGATAGGGCGGGGCGGTAGCGGGGGGCGGGCTCACTCCCTCGACGAGTGGGTCGATGTTGAAGAGTCGTCGACGGTCGAAGGCGTACAGGTCGTGCTGACCCTCATCCTCGCAGTCGCGGGGCTGGAGGGGAACTGATCTGTAGGTGCGGTCTATGACCGCACTATCTTCTGCAGCGAGAACACTTCCAGTCTAGACATTTCTGCTCAGCCCACACCCGGGGCTCGAAGAATGTGCGGTCATAGACCGCACCTACACCTACCTTATGATCAGGTTGAGGATCTTGTTGGGGACGTAGATCTTTTTCCGGATCTCTTTGCCGTTGAGATGTCGGTTGACGGCCGCGTCCTCGAGGGCCGCCTCGACGACGGCCTCCTCTGCCGAATCCACCGCGACGGCGATCTTGCCTCGCATTCTTCCGTTGATCTGAACTGCGACCGTCACCGTGTCGAACGTGGTGTACGCCTCGTCCCAATCCGGCCACTTCTGCTCGAAGATAGAAGGCGCATGACCGGTCCGCTCCCACAGTTCTTCGGCGAAGTGGGGCGCAAACGGGGACAGGACGGTGATGAAGGTCTCGACCGTCTGGCGGTCGGGTGGGGTGCCGAGGCGCTGCACCTCGTTGAGGAACTCCATCATTGCGCTGATCACCGTGTTGAGCCGGAACGAATCCAGACGCTCGGTGACTTTCTTCACGAGCAAGTGGCGCTCGGTGAGCATGTCATCGGACCCGGCCTCGGCCCAGTTCCCTTCGTGACCCAGCACCCATTTCCATGCCCGCTTCAGGAAGCGATGGACGCCGTCTATGCCCTTGTCGTTCCATTCCGCATCCATTTCGGGTGGGCCTACGAAGAGCTCGTACAACCGCAATGAATCACACCCGTAGCGTTCCACCAACTCGTCGGGATTGACGACATTCCCCTTCGACTTCGACATTTTTTCCACGCGGCCGTTCGTGGCCAGCCGCGTGATCATGCCCTGGTTGAAGAGACGCGTGAACGGCTCCTGGAAATCCACGACGCCGATGTCGTGGAGAAACATCGTGAAAAAGCGCGCGTAAAGCAGATGCAGGATCGCATGCTCGACGCCACCGACGTACATGTTCACGGGAAGCCATTGTTTTCCCGATTCGCCCAGCAACGTGTCTTGCTCGTAGGGGGATGTGTAGCGGAGAAAGTACCACGAGGACCCGGCCCACTGCGGCATCGTGTCGGTCTCCCGACGCCCCTCTCCGCCGCAGCCAGGACAGGGAACCCGGACCCAATCTTCGATCGCCGCCAGGGGCGACTGCCCGGTTCCGGTCGGTTCGTAGCGTTCGACGTCGGGAAGGCGTACCGGAAGATCGGCTTCGTCGACCGGGACTTCGCCGCATTCCTCGCAGTGTATGATCGGAATTGGCTCCCCCCAGTATCGCTGGCGGGAATACACCCAGTCGCGGAGCTTGTATTGGACGGTTCCCTCCCCCAGTTCGTTTTCCTCGAGCCAGGCGATGACGGCGGAGCGACCGTCGGCGGAGTCCATGCCGGAAAACTGCCCGGATCGAACCATTCTCCCGCTACCCAGGTACGGCTCTTCGGCGACACCGGCCTCCGATGAGATGACCTCGCGGATTTCCAGGTCGAACTTGCGGGCAAATTCGTAGTCCCGGTGGTCGTGCGCCGGCACCGCCATGATCGCTCCGGTCCCATACCCCATCAGGACGTAGTCGGCGACCCAAATCGGGATCTCTTCCCCGTTGACCGGGTTTCTGGCATGAGCGCCGATGAACAGACCGGTTTTCTCCCGATCGCCGGTCCGGTCGATGTCAGATTGATTCCGGGCCCTCTCCACGTACTCCTCGACCTCAGCCAGCTTCTCCGGTGCCGTAAGCTCCGCGACAAGCGGATGTTCGGGGGCCAGCACCATGTAGGTCGCCCCGAACAGAGTGTCCGGCCGTGTCGTGAAGATTTCTACAGGGTGCTCCCGGCCATCGCGATCCACGGCCTTGAACGTGGCGGCAGCCCCTTCGGATCTGCCGATCCAGTTTCGCTGCATCGTCTTGACCTTGTCGGGCCACTCGAGCCCGTCCAGTCCTGCCAGCAGTCGTTCGGCGTACACGGTGATCCGCAGCATCCACTGCTGCATATCCTTCTTGGTGACTGCCGTCCCGCACCGTTCGCACTCACCGCCGACGACCTCTTCGTTGGCCAAGCCGGTCTTGCAGCTCGGGCACCAGTTGATCGGCATCGCCGCCCGGTAGGCCAATCCTGCCTTGAACATCTTCACGAAGATCCACTGCGTCCAGCGGTAGTAGTCGGGGTCGGTCGTGTTGATCTCGCGAGACCAGTCATACATCGGGCTCATCTCGATCAGCTGTCGCTTGAAGTTCTCGATGTTTCGTCTCGTGTTGGTCTCGGGATGGATGCCTTTCTGGATGGCGTCGTTCTCCGCCGGCAGACCGAACGCGTCCCATCCCATCGGATGAAGAACGTTGTAACCGCCCAGCAGTTTGTACCGGGACCAGGCGTCCGGGAGCACGTAACTGCGCCAGTGACCGACGTGCAGACCCGAACCGGAAGGGTACGGGAACATGTCGAGGCAGTAGTACTTCGGGCGCGGATCATCGTCGCTGGCTTCATAGAGACGTGCTTCTGCCCAGTACTTCCGCCACTTCTCCTCGATTTTCTTGAAACGATACCCTTCGTCGGTCATGGAATCAGCTATCAGCTCAATCGGACGCGACTATCGTCGCATTCCCGAAATAGCTCCTCGGGTACTGCGCCGTAGTTTGTCCGGCGCTGGTGACTGTGCTGCCGGGGCCCCGTCCGTTGCTGAGAGCTGAAAGCTGTTGCTGACAGCACGCTTGATCTTGAAGATCAAGCGTCAGCTCCGTCGACCCATCTCACGAGATTATCTTCGGCATCCATCGCCTCATTCGCCAAACGGTCCGAATCCTTGTTGGCTTCCCGGCGGACGTGTACGATCGAAAAATCCGGTATCAGAGCGATCCAGCGTTGCGCCGCCTCGTACAGGGGCTTGATGTTCTCATTGCGGACTTTGTAGGCCCCGTTGATCTGTTTGACGACCAGCTCGGAATCCGAGAAAACCCTCAGCCTGCTCGAACGTCGGGCAACGGCAAACCGCAGGGCGAGAACCAGAGCCGAATACTCGGCAAAGTTGTTGGTCTGACGGCCCAGGTACTCGGCGATTTCGACAACTCCAGGAAAGTACACTCCTACGCCGGCAGGTCCGGGATTTCCTCGGGACCCACCGTCGATGTATACCTCCGTCATGCGACTTCGAACGGGTGGTCGAGATTCTCGGGATCGTAGAGTATGCGAGCGCAGCTGTCGCAGGTAATGATCTGGTCGTTCTTGCGAACTTCCTGGAACTTCTGAGGCCTCATTCGCACGTTGCAGAGTTCGCAGGCTTCGTCGCTGGCTTTCGAGAGGGCGACACCCCCGCGCGCCTTCCCGATACGCTCGTAACGCGACAAAACGTCCTCGGAGATGCCCTGCGCCAGAACCTTCCGCTCGGCAAGATAAGCTTCGAGGGCAGTCGTGTCGGCGGCATTGAACTCTTCCAAACGCCTGCGCTCAGCCTGGACGGTCTTTTCGTCTTCGGCAAGTCGCGCTTGGGCAGCCTTCACCTCTTCCTCCAGAGTTTCCAACTCGACCATCAGCGCCAGGATCTCGTCTTCCACGCTGCCGATCGACGTTTGGCCGTACTCGATCTCCTTGATCATCGCCTTGTATTCCTCATTGGTCTTCACACTCATCAGCTGTTCCTTGTACTTCGAGATCTTGGACTCGACGTCGGCAACCTGAGCCTCAAGTTGCTTGCGCTTCGCCTGGTTGCGCCCGATGTCGTCCTTCGCCGTGGTCACTACCGCTTTGGCCGAACTCAGCTGATCGTCCAGAGCCTTGGACTTCCCCGGAAAAGCCTCGGTCTTCCGGCGCAGTTCCTGTATTTCCAGGTCGACGGCCTGAAGGCGGATGAGGTTCTTCAGGTCCGAGTTCATCATGTAACGTCGAGCCCTGAAGAAGTGGTCAGTGGCCAGCGGTCAGCGGTCAGCGAAGGGGTGTCTCGAAAGGATCGCGCCTTTCCTCGCGAAACGGAGTCCTCTTTGGTCGAAGAACAGACAGGTGCCAGTGGTGCGTACTCACACATGAGGCGGAAAACCGAAAACCGGCCACTGGTCACTGACCACTGGCCACTCAAAAAATGGGCCCAGTAGGACTCGAACCTACGACAACCCGGTTATGAGCCGGGGGCTCTAACCGACTGAGCTATGGGCCCCAACCACCGATCGCTCGGAGGAATCCAGCCACGGATTACACGGATTTACCGGACCGAATGTCCTTCGATTGGCACAACTTCTTCCGTTCCGTGTAATCCGTGGCTATGTATTCCGCGTAATCCGTGTAACTATTCGCGGCTCGTGCCATCCAGGAATGCACGCAGCCGCCGGCTTCGACTCGGATGGCGCAGCTTGCGTAGCGCCTTGGCCTCGATTTGGCGGATGCGCTCCCGGGTCACCGCAAAGTTCTGCCCGACCTCCTCCAGGGTGTGCTCGGTCCCATCTTCAAGACCGAATCGCATCTTGATCACCCGCTCTTCGCGGGGAGTCAGCGTGTTGAGGACGTGCTCGGTCATTTCCTTGAGGTTGATGTTTATCACCGCGTCCGAAGGCGAAACCACACCGCGATCTTCGATGAAATCGCCCAGATGGGAATCTTCCTCCTCCCCGATCGGCGTCTCGAGCGAGATGGGTTCCTGAGCGATCTTGAGAACCTTCCGAACTTTCGAGACCGGAATGTCCATCCGCTCGCCAATCTCCTCGCTGGTCGGCTCCCGACCCAACTCCTGGACCAGAGCCCGAGAAGTCCGGATCAGTTTGTTGATCGTCTCGATCATGTGCACGGGAATACGAATCGTCCGCGCCTGATCCGCTATCGCACGCGTGATCGCCTGACGAATCCACCATGTCGCGTACGTTGAAAACTTGTAGCCCCTGCGGTATTCGAACTTGTCCACCGCCTTCATCAAACCGATGTTGCCTTCCTGGATCAGGTCGAGAAACTGTAGTCCGCGATTGGTATACTTCTTTGCGATCGAAACCACCAGGCGAAGGTTCGCCTCTACGAGTTCCCTTTTTGCGTTCTCGGCCTCGATCTGACCACGCACGATGGTCTGCAGAGTCCGGCGCACTTCGAGCGCGCTGCACTTGGCATCCTCTTCGAAAGCCTTCAGCTTGACCTTGACCGCCCGCATCTCCTTCTGAACGTTCTTCCGGTACTCCTTCTTAGTGTGATCGGCCTTGCGCTGCAGCCGAGCGAGCTCCCGCTCGAGAGGCCGGATCGTACTGACGGCCTCCCGGATCATGATGACCAGCGACATCTTCTCGTTGCCCGAATAGTCCAGAGTCCGGATCAGCTCCGACAGACGCACGCGGTTGCGGCCCAGTCTCCAGCGGGCTCGTCGGTGTTCCTTCGGCTTGCGTGTGCGGGGGATCGACGCCAGTTTCGTCCGCTGCGTGTTGACTCTTCGGTAGATCTTCTTGATCTCGGCGATGGTCTCCAGCGTCTCAGCGTGCTTGGCCTCGATCTTCTCGTCCGTCAGGTCGTCATCGGTAAAGTGGATCAGGTCTTTGATAACGCTGGGATCCTTCTTCAGCTCGTCGCCGACAACGATGATTTCGCGGATGACCAGCGGAGATCGCGACAGGGCCTTCAAGACCCGCAACTGGCCTCTTTCGATCCTCTTGGCGATCTCGACCTCGCCGTCGCGGGTCAACAACGGAACCGTACCCATCTCTCTGAGGTACATGCGGACCGGATCGTTCGTCTTCTCGAGCGCCCCGGGCGTGAGATCCAGCTCCACCGCCACTGCCTGGTCCGTTGCAAACTTCGCCTTGTCCTGCTGTAGTTTCTCGAAAGAGAAAGGCTGATCTTCGGTCTCGATGACTTCGATTCCAGCCGTGCCGAACGCCGAGAAAAGATCATCGAGATCTTCAGCCGAAGAAGTGATTTCCGGGGGGAGAAGGTCGCTCACCTCATCGTAGAGGAGATACCCCTTCTCCTTTCCCATATCCATCAGCTTCTGTACTTCGTCGTATTTTTCTTCGAGTCCCATGATCCTCCAGGTCGTATCTACTTCTTATAGTTGCGGTTAGACATGGAGCTCCAACCGGAACCGAACCCTCGCGGACGTGGCTTGTGGGATTTGGTGTGTTTTGAGGGCAGACGAAACCCTCCATGAGTTTCCCGCAAACTTATAGAATACGCCGGGACAGCTCATTTTCAAATAGTTAAGCATGTTAAAAGCTACCCAAAAAATATTTGAAATCTTGGGCTAGGCGATCAGCCGTCGGCTGTCAGCTATCGGCTCAATCGGATGGGACTATCGTCCCGCGAAGCAGCTGCAAGCTGCGCGCTGATCGCTGACCGCACGCTTGATCCCTACAATCTGATAACAAAGTCCTCAACCTTGAGGATCAAGCGTCTAGGGACGGATGGCCTTCAACCGCGACTTTTCGGTAGCGATCGCCATCTGCTTTTCCAGAAGCTCAGCCGGTGCCGCACCCGGACCGTACTCTTTCAGCTTCTCGCGGATTTCCTTCTCCTTCTTGACCAAGTGGTCCTGGTAGAGTTGGCCCATCGAAACAATGGCAACTTCCGGAGGAATCTGGCCGAAGGGTTCCAGGACGGCGGCCCGGACCTCCCGCTGGAGGTCCTCATCCCCTATACCCTCCAGGGCGTTCTCCACATCGGAAATGGGTTCTGCGATGAGTCGCTCAAGGAGAGGACCCGACCAGACCCCCTTCAGAAAGTCGTTCTCGAGAAAACGGCTAAGTGGCTCCGCTATGCCGGGGTCTTGAAGGAGAGCCTGGATAATCTGCTTCTCGGCCAGCGTCAGCCTGCGGCTTGCCGGACTAGCCGGCGAAACCGGAGGAACAGCTTTCCTACCGCCCCTCAGCTGTTCGAGTACCAATTCGTCGGGCAGCGAGAAGCCCTCCGCGATGGCCCTGGCCACTTCCAACTGGACGACCCGATCCGGAACGTGACTCGCGTATCCGGCAATCTCGGCAAGGACGCGCGACTTGAATTCGGGCCGGGACAGGTCGCCGCTGGCTCGGGCTTCGGAAATCAGATGCTCCCAGAAATAAGGCGCACCGTCGAGCTGCCGCCGGTACGCCTCGGCCCCTTCCTTCCGAACATAGTCGTCCGGGTCCAGGCCGCCAGGCAGACTGAGAATCCGGACGGTAAGGCCACGCTCGAGAAGCAACTCGATCGACCTCCTGGCGGCGCTCTGGCCGGCGGCGTCCGGATCGTAGTTGATAATGACTTCCGGCACGTAGCGTGACAGCACTGCAACCTGTTGCGAAGTAAGGCTGGTTCCGCAGGATGCCACGACGTTCTCGACCCCGTTCTGGTGAAGGCTCAGGCAGTCGAAGTATCCCTCGACGACAACCATTCGGCCGCTCTTCCGGGCCTGGCTTCGGGCCAGGTGTAGACCGTAGAGGACGAACGATTTCGAATAGAGGGCCGATTCGGGTGAGTTCAAGTATTTCGGGTTTCCTTCGCCGACGATGCGTCCCCCGAAGGCAATCACTTTTCCCCGTTCGTTCCAGATCGGGAACATCAAACGACGGCGAAAGCGATCGTATGTCTCCCCGCGATCGTTCCGGATGAACAGGCCGGTCCTGACCGGATCCTTCGGGTGGAGAAGCTTCAGCAGGCCGGCCGGCGGCGCATACCCGAGCCCGAACCGCTCGATAAACTCGGGACGAATCTCCCGGCGCTCCAGAATCTGCCTGGCGGCAATGCCTTCCGGAGTATCGAGTTTCTTCCGGAAATACGCGCCGGCTTTTTCGTTCAGGTCCAGCAGCCACTCTCGTTCCCTCGAGGCGCGATCATCGCCCACGGAAACCTTCGGTATCGGAACGCCGCACTTCTCGGCCACTATCCTTATGGATTCAGGGAAGGAAACCTGCTCGACCAGCATGACGAACTTGAATACGTCTCCCCCGACCCCACAACCAAAACAATGGAAGATCTGCTTCTCACGATGGACCGAAAACGAGGGTGTTTTCTCCGAATGGAACGGGCACAGTCCCTTGAGGTTGTTCCCGCTGCCCTTGAGCGCCACGTAGTCGGACACCACGCGGGCGATATCGGCGGAGAACCGGATCGATTCGGCCAAGTTTTTCATCAGCGGATGGGAAGGAGCCTCAGCAAAAAAGAAAATCAAACAATTTATACTACCGGCCCGGGGAATCGCAACGAATAGGGAGATTTTCGTCCAGGGAAAGGCCCAAACAGGACCCGACCGTTCTTTAGCGTCGGGCCCACCGTCCCCCTCTGACCCCAACGACGGCGTTCGACGACACACGCGCATTGCGGACGGCTAAGTAGAAAGACAGCTGGTCCGGTCCCCCCACGCCCGGAGCTTTCACCAGAGTCTTCGCTTGTTCCACAGGCCCGCCGTACCATTTTTCTGCGGTCTTTGGTTTCGCTTACGGTCCGTGAGAGAGCCAATGTGAGGGGGACAGGGGCCTGGCCCTGTCCCCGGGTGTTCGGTTGAGCAAAGAAGTGGGGGAACTCAATCCTTCAACGTGACGATGACGGCGCCGCCTCCGCCTTGGCTTTGGGGGGCCGATTCGAACCGGGCGACATGAGGATGGCTCTCCAGGAATTCTGAGACGGCTTTGCGCAGCACGCCCCTGCCGAAGCCGTGGATGATGCGAACCGTCGGGGCTGCCGAAAGGAATGCGTCGTCGAGAAACTTGTCCAGGCGGGAGACGGCCTCTTCGGCCGTGCAACCGATCAGGTTGAGTTCGATCGACTCCAGATGTTTCTCCGAAAAGTCGAAGTGCACGCCCTCGGGAAGCTTGACGCCGGCCTCCTCGACGAGCTCGATGTCGCTTATCGGGCGACGGACCTTCATGTTGCCGAGGGTGACCTCGACTTCCCGTTTCAATACCCGCGACACGGGGCCGCTGACACCCAGCGACACGACACGCACACGATCACCGGCTTCCGGCATCCTGGAAGCAGGACCCTCGGTCCGGGTGGCTACCTTCGATTGGTCCTCGGGGTGGAGTTCGCGGTGGATCTCCCAGCTGGCCCGGGCCCGGGCATCGGCGAGTTTGCGTTCGAACCGCTTCGCGGCTTCTTTGCTCGCCGTCGCGAGCTCCGCGGCGGCCCTCTCGCGAATGTCGGCAACGATCGAGTCCAGGCGCTCCTCGACCCGGTCGAGTTCGGCGCGGCGTTCCTCCTCGACTCGCCGGGTCATCTCTTCCTTCCAGGTCTGGAATTCGTTCCGATCGCTCTCGAGCTCGGACTTCTCCCGTTCCAGGTTCTCGATACGGGTCTTCAGTTCGTCGACATAACGCGCGGCCTGCAATTCGGCGTCGTCCAGCGATTCGCGGGCCTCGGCCAGCAACTGCCGGGGGAGACCGAACCGTTCGGCGATCTTCAACCCGCTGGACGACCCGGCAAGCCCATCGATGAGGTGATAGGTGGGTTCGAGAGTCTCTTCGTCGAACTCCATCGCCGCATTTCGGACGCCTTGACGGGTCTCGGCATACATCTTGAGACGGTTGTAGTGGGTGGACGCCAGCGTCAACGAACCGACGGTCCGGAAATGTTCCAGGACCGCTGTCGCCAGCGCGGCGCCTTCGGCGGGTTCGGTGCTGCTTCCGATCTCATCCAGCAGGATCAGCGAGCCGGCACTCGCGTGTTCAGCCATGTCTTTGATCGCAAGGACGTGGGCGGAAAAGGTGCTCAGCTGGTTCGTAATCGATTGCAGATCGCCGATGTCGGCCAGTACGCGGTCCATGATCGGAAGCACCGCTTTTGCGGCAGGAAGCGGGATTCCCGACTGGGCCATCAACGACAGCATCCCCAGCGTTTTTAAGACGACCGTCTTGCCCCCTGCATTGGGACCGCTGATGACCAGGACCCGATCATCGCCATCCATGTCGAGGTTGAGGGGAACGGGCTTTCCATCCGGACGAAGATTGTCCTGGAGAAGGGGGTGCCGGGCTCCCTCCAGGCGCAGGCGCTTGTCCGAAAACGTCGGCGCCACGCAATCGAAATCCCTACCGAACCGGCAGCGTCCGAAAACGAGCTCCATCTCCGACCAGAGCTCTCTGGCAAAGTGGAGATCGTCGACCTGCTCCTGGATCCGATCCGTCAGCTCCCCGAGAATCCGTTGGATTTCGCGCTGCTGTTCCTCTTCAAGCCGAACGATCTCATTGTTCAGTTCCAGCGTGTCGAGCGGCTCCATGAACACCGTCGCGCCGCTGGAGGAGCTCCCATGCATGATGCCGTCGAAGGTTCGTTTCTGCTCGGCGCGCACCGGAATCACGTAGCGGCCGTTCCGGATCGTGATGAGTCGATCCTGGAGTTGATCGGCGAACTCGGGGCTCTTGATCATGCCTTCCAGCTTGCGGTTCAGCCGGACCCGTGCCGTCTCCGCGGCGCGCCGGAGACGTTTCAGCGCCGGGCTGTAGTCTTCGTTGATCTCCCCGCTCCGAACGGCCCGACCGAGCAGGGAAGCGAGTTCCCGGAGGTCCGGAAACCTTCGGGCCTTGCCGGCCAGCAGCGGAAAGTCTCCGGCATCGCTCTTCCATCGTGTCCGGAAACCTTCAGCCTGCCCCAGGAAGTCCTGGAGCGCTTCCACCTCGGACACGTCCAGCGTCACGCCGCGAAGGTCGAGCTTTCCGACCAGCGAACCCAGCAACGGAATGTCGGAAAACGAGACCCGGTGCTCGCGCAGATAATCCATCGCCTCGCGGTTCAGAGCATGCTGGGCTTCGAGGACTTCGCGGTCGCGGATGGGCTCCAACGCTGCAAGTAGTTCCAGTGCGCCCTCACCGGTGACATAACCACCCAGCAGCTGCTTGAGCCGATCGTATTCGAGCGCTCGGAGGGAGAAGTCCATCTCTAGCCTCAAAGGCGATTGATGAGGCTGGCAACAACACCGGCCCCGTAGCCGTTGTCGATGTTGACGACGCTGACGTTGGAGGCGCACGAGTTGAGCATACCCAGCAGGGCGGCGACCCCTTTGAAGCTTGCGCCGTAACCGACGCTGGTCGGGACGGCGATCACGGGCACCGCAACGAGACCGCCAACGACGCTGGGGAGGGCGCCCTCCATACCGGCGACCACCACGATGACGCGCGCTTCGGTCAAACGCGGCTGACGATCCAGCAGCCGGTGCAGACCTGCCACACCGACGTCATAGAGCGCATCGGTGTGGTTTCCCATCACCTCCAGCGTCACGGCGGCCTCTTCGGCGACAGGGATGTCGGAAGTTCCGGCCGAGATGATCATCGCCGTGCCCTTCCCAAGCACGGTCGGATCCTTGATGACGGAAATGGCACGCGACCGCTCGTGGAAGCGGGCGTGGGTATCCAGTTCCCGAACGCGTTCGTAAGCGGACGGTTTGCTTCTCGTCACGAGGATGTTGTGCCCGCTCTCCAGCATCGAAGCGACGATGCCGTGGACTTCATCGTCGGTCTTGCCTTCGCCGAACACGACCTCCGGATAGCCCTGACGCAGAGACCGGTGGTGATCGACATTGGCAAAAGTGAGGTCTTCAAACGGAAGAACCCTCAGCCGTCCCAGAGCACCCTCGGTGGAAATGGATCCGCTCTTATGCTCGTCCAGAACCCGTTTGATTTGGTCTTCAGTCATTTGGGATGGGGAAGTAGTCAGTAGTCAGTAGTCAGTTAGATGATGATGCCACGGTTCGCGTTCCGACTCGTCACTTGTCACTGACCACTTCTTACTTGTCACCAGTCACTTGCTCCGATGACAAAGTATTCAATATAACCATGGAAGGGACAGAAATCAGAAAATTGTGGCGTTCAAAGCGACGGGGCGGCTATGTTGAACAATCGGCGTGTCTAGCAGCCCGTGGCAGAAGGCTGATGGTTCGCGCGCACGGGTCTTGCGAGGCGGAGACGAGGCGCGAGGAGGAACTGATGCGGTTTCATCATGACGACGAGCAACAAAGTATCCGACCGCAACCCCCGTGCGCCCGGAGGGTTACGGCGGCGTCACACCATCTGCGTTGTTGCCGCACCTCAACGATGTACCAGCATCGCCGTTGGCGCGGCGCCTAACATCTGGCGCAACGCCGCCGTAACGCGAGCCATCAGCCTTCTGCCACGGGCTGTTTGAGCCCGGCGGAGAAGAAGCTTTGGTCTGGAATAAACTCAAGATAACGCTCGAGATGATTAAGTTCGAGCACACGATCTTCGCGCTTCCGTTCGCGTTGATCGCGGCCCTGCTCGCAGCCGGCGGCCTGCCCGGTGCCTGGCAGATCGTGTGGATTCTGGCCGCGATGGTCGGAGCCCGGAGCGCCGCGATGACTTTCAACCGGATTGTGGATTACCGCTTTGACCGGGACAACCCGCGGACAAGCGGCCGCGCGCTTCCGACCGGCTCGCTCTCGATGGGTTTCGCCGTCGCGTTCACGGTGGCGATGTCGGTTCTTTTCATCGCCTCGGCTGCGCTGCTGAATCCCCTCTGCTTCTACCTTTCCTTTCCGACTCTGGCCATACTGCTGTCTTACTCCTATACGAAGCGCTTCACCTCGTTGAGCCACATTGCGCTCGGATTCGCCATCGGTCTGGCGCCGCTGGGCGCGTGGCTGGCGGTAAGCGGCAGTTTTGCTCTGCCCCCGGTCTTGCTGGGGTTCGCGGTGACGCTCTGGATTGCGGGGTTCGACATCATCTACGCCTGCCAGGACTCGGATTTCGATCGACGGGCCAACCTCTTCTCCATCCCGTCGCGGTGGGGTATCGGGCCGGCGCTTCGGATCTCAACCGCCCTGCATGTGGGCACCGTTTTTCTGTTGGTCCTGATCGCTCGAGAGAGCAATCTTGGGCCGATTGCGTACGGAGGCATCGCGATCGTTGCAGGGATACTCTACTGGGAACACCGTATCGTACGCCCGGACGACCTGAGCCGCGTGAATGTCGCATTCTTCAACCTGAACGGTTACGTCAGCCTTTTGCTTCTGGCCGCGTTCGCAACCGACATCCTTGCGATGTAGGAGATTTGATGAAACGTTTCGCCCTCGTCTGGACCCTGCTGGCCACCCTCGCGGCCACAGCCCTGGAACGCGAGCCGCTCGAACAGTACAAGCAACGAAGGCAAAAACTGGCGTCGCAGGTGGACGGTGTCATCGTCCTGTTTGCGGCACCGGCCGAGGACCTGGTCCAGTACCAGCAGGAAGACAACTTCTACTACCTGACGGGGTTCGACGAGCCCGCGGCAATCCTGCTTCTCGACGGCACCGGTGACGGTCTCGAGGAGATTCTGTTCATCCCCCAGCGTGACCTCGATGAAGAACGCTGGACCGGTGAGAAACTCGGTCCCGGTCCACGCGCCGTATCCGAGACCGGCGTGACGAGGGTCGAAGCGCTGGAAAGGTTTGCCTCGCGGTTTGAACGCACGCTGGAGAAGGGTCATACGGTCTACACGCTGACGGATCAGGAAGACAATGTCTCGAGACTGCGTGAGGTCGCTCCAGACGCCGACATCGAGAACCTCGCCCCGACGCTGGCTCTCGACCGCCAGGTCAAGACGGCGTCCGAGCTGGTGATCCTCACGAAGGCTATCGACATCACGATGAAGGCCCAAGCGGCCGCGGCCGGTGTCATCGCTCCGGACGTGGGCGAGTATGAAGTCGAAGCGATGATCGAGTACGAATTCCGACGCAACGGCGCCGAACGGCCCGGCTTCCCCTCGATCGTCGGCTCCGGCCCGAATGCGACGATCCTGCACTACGATCGCAACACCCGAAAAATGGCGGCGGGCGACCTCGTTGTCGCCGATGTCGGCGCCGAGTACGGAGGCTACACCGCGGACATCACGCGGACCTATCCGGTCAGTGGCAAGTTTAGCCAACGACAGAGGGAGATCTACCAGATCGTCCTGGACGCCCAGAAAGCGGCACTGGAACGGGTCAAGCCTGGAGCGACAATCGGAGGACGCGGGTCGAGGAGTATCCATGCAGCGGCTCGGGAACACATCCAGTCGAAGGGCTACGGAGACTACTTTATCCACGGAACGAGCCACCACATCGGTCTCGAAGTTCATGATGTGGGACCCGTCGGTCGTCCGCTCGAGGCCAACATGGTCATCACGGTCGAACCCGGGATTTACATCCCGGATGAGAACATCGGGGTCCGCATCGAAGACGACGTCCTGGTGACGAAAACGGGATATCGGATACTGTCGGACTTTCCCCGGGAAATCGATGAGATCGAGGCGCTGATGGCGCGGCAGCGAAACCAGTAGAATGTCGAAAGAAGATCTCAACCACGGAGACACGGAGGCGCGGAACGAGAAAACTCGAAGACTCCGTGCCTCTGAGGTCTAAGGACAGGCCACTAGTATCAACACGGAAGGCGTTCACACATGATTCAGGCGACACAGTTGCGGCGCGGCAACATCATCCTCCACAAGGACGAATTGTTCCGGGTCGTCGAGTTCCACCACCTGACCCCGGGCAACAAGCGGGGGATGATGCAGACCAAGCTGAAGAACCTCCGGTCCGGAGCGACAATCGATCACAAGTTCCGGTCAGACGATTCGGTCGAGAAAGCGGTGCTGGACAAGAGAGAGATGGAGTATCTCTACAGCGAGGGGGATATCCACACGTTCATGGACACCGAGACCTACGAACAGCTCCATTTCAGCTCCGAAGCGCTCGGCGATGGCATGCAGTACCTGGTCGCGAACGCCCGGATCGAAGTGGAGTTCTACGACACCAGCCCCGTGGGGATCGAACTCCCCGCGACCGTCGATCTCGAAGTTGTCGAGACCGAACCGGGATTGAAGACCGCCACGGTCAGCAATGTGCTCAAACCGGCGAAGACAGAAACCGGACTCGTTGTCGGGGTTCCCCATTTCATCCAGGAAGGCGAGATGATCCGCGTGGATACGAGCGAAGGGAAGTACGTCGAGCGGGCGCGCGGATAGCTTCTTCAGACTTCGGAAAGCCACGGATTACACAGATTGCACGGATAGGAAGAAGCCTGTGGTCTCCTGTCCGAAAGACCCACTCCTAATCCGCTAAATCCGTGTAATCCGTGGCTTTTCTCCCTGCTTCCCTAGTCCCTCAAGGCCACCTGTCCTCGTCGAGCGAAATCGATCGATTCCAGAAGGATTCGGGTCGCTTCCTGTGGAGCGTGGAACCCGGTGGAGTTTTCCGCTTCGACAAAGTCCAGGTAGAACTGTGACCGCCGCTGGAAGCCCCGCGCCGCGGACAATTGCTCTTCGGAAGCGCCGTCGACGACGGCTCCGCGAATGTCTGCAATCAAGTCCACAAGCGCATCCATCGCCAGGTCGCGGGAACTGAAAAGGCTCGTCTGGATGGTCTCCACTCGTGCGCGAAGCTCGTCCTCGGGCCATTTGTGACAGATCTGGCACGCACGACTGATGTTCAGGACGGGGCTTTGGAGGTGATGGTCGCTGATCTTCATGGCGCCCTCCCTGGTGTAGGGCATGTGGCAGTCCGCGCACGTCACCCCGGAGCGGGCATGAATCCCCTGGTTCCACATCTCGAATTCGGGATGCTGGGCTTTGAGGACCCCGGCGCCGGACTCGGCATGTGACCAGTCGACGAAATCGGCTTCGTCGTAATAAGCGAGGATGTTCTCCACCCGAAGCCCGTTTGCCCAGGGATAGACCAGGCGCTTCTCGGCCCCCCGGAAGTGATACTCCACGTGACACTGACCACAGACGAAACTGCGCATCTCCTGTCGGGTTGCATCGGCGTTGACCGAGTAGTCGGGCATGTCCTCCCGCGCCTTCAGGGCCCGAATGCCCTCGATGAATGCCGGCCGCGTCACACGAAGCTGCATCGTTTCGGGATCGTGGCAATCGATGCAGCCGACGGGGTGCGACACCTGTTCGCGTGCCTCCGGGTAAGTCATCTGGTTCAGCCGCTCGAACCCCACGGTCATGTCCCCTTCACCAAGCCGACGGTAGGCAGCGTACGTGGATGCGTGGCAATGGATGCAGGTGCCGGGTTGCGGGGCTGCCTGCTGTCTCTGGGTGAAGGTCTGGTCGTCGAGCATGAACGCGTGTCCACGCTCTTCACGGAAATCGACCGCGAACGAATAGCCTGCCCACATCGTTCGCAGACGCGGGTCTTCGTCGAGCTTCGACTGGGCCACGAGGGAACGCGGGTCCGCGTCGGTGGGTCTCCGAGGCATCGCTTCGCTGCCGCCGTAACGGGTTCGAACCTGGTCGACGCTCCGGAGATACGCATCATACTGCAGTGGAAAATTCTTACCCCAGGCAGCCGGATCTTCGGTTTCATCGGTCAATTCGACGACGCGAAAGAAGGGATTACGCGCTTCCTGACGCCGTTCGAAGATGTTCAACAGCAGGGCCACGCCGGCCACGGCCGCGATCACACTCACCAGGGAGGCAAGCAGTACCAGGCGAAGCGGATAGCCTGAAGCACCTGATCGATTCTGATCCGACATGTTCGGCCTCTCTATCGAAAGTGTCCGACGGAACCGTGGCATCGGACGCAGGACACGGATTCGCTCTGAGGGTGCGCCGCCCCGATGGATTCGACCATATCGGCGTGACACTTGGCGCAGGATCCTTCGGCGACCTCCCGGTTGTGCGATTTGATTTGGATCGGGTCGGGAAAGCGACCGGACGTGAACGCGAAAGAATGCCAGAACCCGTTTGAAACCTTCGTCGCGTACTTGGCGAAGAAGCCGGAGGGCGTATGGCAATCGTTGCATGTCGCCGCCGCTCGGTGGCTCGATTTCATCCATCCGTCATGCTGGGAGCGCATGACGTGACAGTTCGCGCACGCGGCTGGATCGTCTGTCAGGTATGCGTACCCCTCGGCGTAGACAAACGTAAAACCGGAGATCCCGGCCGCCAGCCCCGCGGATATTCCCAGAAAAACCGTGGTCCAGGTAGCCGTCCTCACGTTCTGTCTCCCACGCTTCCCTTATCGCAGCACCGAGGGCGGTGCTTTCTCACGTGAACAGGTGTCGCGTTTGCCGTCAAAACCTTTCGTGTAATGGTGCGGACGCATTATGCAAAGAACCTATGGAGGATCAGCCTGGGCGCAATTCTCAGTGAACGGCGATCGGCGCAACCGTCGAGCCGGTACCGCCCTGGATTTTCAGCGGTTGCACAATCAGGGCGAACTCGTATACCTGTTTCGCTGCGAGTTCATCCAGCTTCATTCTCTCAAGCAGATGGATGCCGTTGATCGCGAGCATGATCTGGTGCACCGGTAGTGAGAGATCGGGATCCGGGTTGGGTGAGATCTCCACCGGCGTGTTATCGGATCCGATCAGCATTGGATCCTGGCCCACCAGCCATTCGGCTGCGGCGATCCCGATTCCCGGTCCGCCGCTCGAAAAGCGGCTGCTGTCCTGATACCAGAGTGTGCCCCATCCGGTGTGGATGATGACGGCATCGCCAGCCTGCAGCGACAGAGCCTGCCTCGCCAGCGCCTGCTCGAGATCCTCGACCGTGATCTCGTAAGTCGGTTCCAAGATGTCTACGCCTTTCAGAGCGGCCACGTCGATCAAGACACCCCGGGTCATCAACGCGCCCACATTCTCGACGCCCAATCGCGTGAACCCGGTCCGGGTTAGTATCTCGTCGCGCCTGAAACAGTTGTACATGCTGTCACCGATGGTCTGGTGGCTGAAGGCGTCGAACTGGGTGCCCACCTGACCGATCTCCGACACGACGAGTTCCTCGTTGGAACCGCGCTGGTTCGACTGCGATCCGATCCTGGTGGGCTTGGTGTACAAGTCAAAATGACGGCCGCCAAGCGGCATCGCCCCTGACAGGACGTGTCCGAGCTCGATCACCTCACCCTCGCGGATCAACCGCGTCGCGCGAAGGACAGTCTCGGCCCCCATGTGGTTCCCTGCGCCGCGCTCGTCGCCTTGGCCCCACTTCGACGGACACCGCTCTTCTTCACCGGGTGGAGTCCAGGATTGGGCGTTGAGGTTCTGCATACTGAGCACGGCTACGAATATGATGGTCGCCGTAAATCTCACCTTCCCTCCTTCTTGGCTTTTAAAAAAAGCTAAAGCGACGTTCTTCGAGGGACCGGCGTCAGCCGGAGACAACCCCACGCAAGACGGCCAGTAGTTCGTTCTCCTCCTCCGGCTGAACGGTGCGCAGGTCAAGCAACACGCTTTCATCTTCAACACGGACGAGCACCGGCGGGGTCGCGTCGCGGAAACGCTTCTCGAGGTCCACCTCGGAGACACCGCCGGCCTTGACGGCGACGCCCCATGAGGGCAATTCGGCTCCGGGAGCGGATCCTCCACCGACGACGGAAATCATCGATACCACACCTGCGGCGCCATCCGAGCGCGCCGCAAACGTCTCGGCGCGCGCCTTGAGTTCCGATTCATCGAGCGTGAGCATGCGCGAAACCGGGACCTCGGCGGGACAGCCCCGCAGGTACGATCCCAGCACGACCTCCAGCACTGAAAGCGTCAGCTTGTCGACGCGCAACGCTCGGAACAACTGGTTCTTCCGGACGCGCTCGATCAGTTCCCTGCGACCGGCGATGATGCCGGCCTGCGGGCCACCGAGAAGCTTGTCTCCACTGAAGCAGACGATGTCGACTCCGGCACGGATACTTTCAGTCGCGAGCGGTTCATCGCGAACGCCCGAGCGAGTCAGATCCACGAGACATCCGCTGCCGAGGTCTTCAAACGTCGGAACTCCCGAACTTCGTCCCAGCGCCACGAACTCCTCCAGCGTGGGCTTCTCGGTAAAGCCGACGATATGAAAGTTGCTGGGGTGCACGCGGAGCATCAGGCGCGTGTCCGGTCCGATTGCCGCCTCGTAGTCCGCAATCCGCGTCCGGTTCGTCGTCCCGACCTCCCGCAGGCGGGCGCCGCTCTTGACCATCACTTCGGGGATGCGGAACGAACCGCCGATCTCGATCTGCTCGCCGCGGGAAGCGACAACCTCTCCTCCCTCGGAGCCGAGGACCAGGGCCTCTCCACCTTCGGCGAGCGTGTTCAGCACGAGCAGAACAGCCGCTGCGTTGTTGTTGACGACGATCGCGGCTTCCGAACCGAGAAGCTCGTCGATCAACCGCGCCACGTGCACGTCACGACGCCCACGGGCTCCTTTCTCGAGGTCAAATTCCAGGTTCGAGTACCCGGTTGATACGTCCCTCAGGTGATCGATTGCAGCTTCCGGCAGAGGGGCACGGCCCAGGTTGGTGTGGACGACAACACCGGAGGCGTTGATGACTCGCCGGAGCGAATGCGACAGAAACGCGTCGATCCGCCGGCGCAGCTCGACGGCGATCTGACCTGTGAGTTCCTCGCGCTCGACTATCTCCGTGCCGGCCTTGAGACGCCGCCGGGTCTGGGCCAACACGTCATCGAGCAGGCTGGAAACGAATGGCTGAGACAGCACGGAGCCAAGGTCGGACAACTCCCGCTGCATCAAGATGTCGTTGACGGGAGGAATCTTCTTCAGCGCCTCCATGGCGCTATTTCAGCATAGGGGTCTCCCATTTACAATTCGGTTCGGAATTCTCGGCGGAGACCGAATTAGCTTGAAAACCGAGATCGGGGACGCGAATCGGAATGCGGGGACGGAGACCGAATTCCCAGGATCCTGAAACCAACGGTTTAATTAGTATGGGTAATTCGGTCTCCGTCCCCGAATTTGCCGGGTTAGAATTGAGATGCGCCGCGCATCTCAATATGAAAAAGCGAATCGTGATTCTCTGCACGCTCTGGCTGGCACTGCCGGCGACTTCGGAAGGTTGGCCTTCATCCCACTATCGGGAGATCTTCCTGAACGCTCACAGGGTATTGCCGCCGCCTCTTCGCCAGCTTCTCGTCGATATGGACGCCGTCTTCGAACAGCCCTGCGAACCGAAGGTCCTCGAGCAGTCGGTGGATCGCGCCATCGCGGAGTTCTCGAATCGCTACGGCAGTCTCCAGAGAGCTGGTGAAGCATTGAGAGACGCGGGTTGTGCCGCAGCGGCGATGAATGATCCACGAATGGATCGACTGGTTCAATCTCACGGCGGGAAGTTTCCCGTTGTTTTCTACGGCTATCATCCTTTCGTCCGCGACGGGAACCTCGCCGGCTACCTCGCGATCAGACGCGAGGCGCAACAGCGGCTCGCAGGTCGCCTGGAGCGGTCGATCGAACTTCCGAGCCGGTCCGAGCAGGTCGAGCTGTCTCCGGAATTCGGTGTGGCATCGATCGCTTTCTCACACGCCGTGACCGACGTTGCCAATGTCTGGTTCTATGTCTGGACGAAGGTCAACGGATCCGTCAATTAGACAGCGGTCAGCTATTAGCTTCCAGCTCTCAGCCAGGAACCAAACGCTGGGGGTCGTCGCTCAGAAGCTGAACGCTGAGGGCTGACTGCCAATCCAAAGAATTCAGAAATTCTCTGGATTGTCTAAGGAGTCAACAGTTGAACAGAATCGAGCGCGCTCTAATCAGCGTCTTCGACAAGCGCGGGGTGGTGGAGTTCGCGCGCGGCCTCATGGACTTGGGTGTCGAGATCCTCTCCACGGGCGGCACCGCCCGGCTTCTTGCCCGCGAAGCGATCGCCGTGCGGGAAGTGTCGGAGATGACAGGATTCCCCGAGATAATGGACGGGCGAGTCAAAACGCTGCATCCCCGAATCCACGCCGGGTTGCTAGCCGTTCGCGGCAACGCCGAGCACATGCAGGCCCTCGAGAGAAACTCCATTCAACCGATCGATCTGGTATGTGTCAACCTCTACCCTTTCGTCGAAACGACACTTAGGGAGGACGCAACATTCGAAGAAATCATCGAGAACATCGACATCGGCGGACCCTCCATGATTCGCGCCGCCGCCAAGAACTTCCCTGATGTCGTTGTCGTGACCAGCCCGGACGACTACGAGGAAGTTCTTGATGAACTGCGGCAGGGCGACGGCCGACTGTCTCGAACTCGCCTGTTCGCGCTCGCCCGGAAGGCCTTCGTCCATACCGGCCAGTACGATGGGCAGATCGCCCAGTTCCTGTCCGCCGTCCAGGCGGATGGAGAAACGTTGCAGTTGCCGTCGGGAGCGGGGTTTCCCGACCGACTGTTCCTGGACTTCGAGAGAGTTTCCGAGCTCCGCTACGGCGAAAACCCCCACCAGAAGGCCGCCTTCTACCAGTGGGGAGGCGGGCCGAGCCACGGTCTGGCGGCCGCCCGGCAGCTGCAGGGTAAGGAGCTCTCCTACAACAACCTGGTCGACCTGGAGGCTGCCTGGGGCCTCATCCACGAATTTGACGAACCCGCCTGCTGCATCATCAAACACACCAATCCGTGCGGTACCGCGATCGGGGACGATCTACGCGACGCATACCAGAAGGCCTACGACGCTGACCCGGTTTCGGCCTTCGGCTCCATCATCGCGGTCAACCGGGAACTGGACCCTGCGACGGCCGAGGAAATCTCCAAGATCTTCGTCGAGGCCATCATTGCGCCCGGGGTCGCAGCGGGTGCGCGCGAAGTGTTCTCGAAGAAGAAGAACCTCCGGCTGCTCGACGCATCGGCGTCCGGTTCGGCGAACGGCGTGAGAAGGTTGGAGATCAAAAGGGTGACGGGCGGCATCCTTGTGCAGGAAGCCGACGAATCCGACGAACTGGACGGCTCCGCGACCCGGGTCGTGACGGCGCGCGAACCGAGCAGGGGCGAGTGGCGAGATCTGCGTTTCGCCTGGAAGGTCGCCGAGCACGTCAAGTCCAACGCGATCGTCCTGGCTCGAGGGGGAAGGACCACCGGGGTCGGAGCCGGACAGATGAGCCGGGTCGATTCGGTCAAGATCAGCGTGGAAAAAGCTCGACCGAGCACCAGCGGCACCGTGTTGGCATCGGATGCGTTTTTCCCGTTTCGGGACGGGATCGACGAGGCGGCCAAGGCGGGGGTCACTGCAGTGATCCAACCAGGCGGATCGAAGCGGGACGATGAGGTTATCGCGGCCGCCGAAGAACACGGTATGGCGATGGTATTCACCGGTACGAGACACTTCAAACACTGAATCTCACCCGGCTCCGTCTAAAAAAAAGCGGCCATTCGGAATCTACTCATGAACAATGGGCGAATTCGACTTATAATGAACAAAACTCATAGCTTGTCTTAGTGGATCGATTATGAAGAAGACGCTGATTGGACTCATTGTCGGAGCTCTCATGGGCGGAAACAGCCTCGCTCAAATCCCGGAGCAAGAGCAACAGGCCGAGGCCTATTACCACTTCAGCAGGGCGATGGCGCTGGAGGGCAGCGGCCAGTGGGAGGCAGCCCTCGAAGAATACGAGAAGGCGTTGGCGATCGACCCGACCAACTCCATGATCTATTCCGAGATGGCGGCAGCCTACTTCCGCAGACGCCAGGTCGACCAGGCCACTGAGTATGCCGAAAGAGCGATTCGCGCCGGCGCGGACAACCTCGATGCCCATCAGCTGCTGAGCACCATCTACTCGAATATGCTCGGGCAGGCGAGCGCCCGCGGCGTGCCACCCGAGATCGTCGACAAGGCGATCGAAGAGTTCGAGCACATCGTCCGCCTGGACCCGAACGGGCGCGACGCCTACCTGATGCTGGGGCGACTGTACCGTTTCAAGAACGACCCTGAGAGAGCGACCGAGGTCTACCGGGATTTTCTGAAAATCGCGCCGGGATCGGAGGAGGGAGCCATCTCGTTGGCGGAACTGCAGATCGGCGCCGGCAATGTCGAAGAGGCCGTCGAGATCCTGAAGAAGTTCAACGAGGAACAGCCGGGCTCACTGAACGTCCTGACAACGCTTGGTGACGCCTACGCACAGTTGGAGGAGTTTGACAGCGCCGCCGATGCCTATTCCGGGGCGCTCCTGCTCGACGAAGACAACATCGACTTGATGCGCGCATTGGCCCAGGCTCTCTTCTTCGCGGACCGCTTCGAGGAGGCCGTCGAGCTTTACGAACGGCTGATCGTCGAAGATCCGGAGGACGCCCTCGCGTACCTGCGGATCGGGCAGATCCACCGGGATCAGATGAAGTACGACGAGGCGCGCGAGCACCTGGCAAAGGCGGCTCGATTGGTCCCGGACAGCACGGAGATCCGATTCAACCTGGCCCTAGTGAACAGGGACAGCGGCCGTTTCGATGAGGCACTCTCTCAGGTTCGGGAACTTCTCAGGGAAACCGAACAGTCGCGCTATACGGATGGGGAACGCCGCAACCGGCGGGTCTTCCTGACGCATGTCGCGATACTGAATTCGATGATGGAACGTTTCGACCGCGCCATCGAGGCGTTCGGCGAGATCAAGACGATCGAAAGGGATTCGGACGGGACCGTCGATTCCTACATCGTCGACATGTACCGCTCGGCTGATGAAGTGGATCGTGCCCTCGAACACAGCAACTCTGCGCTCGAGGACTATCCTGAGAACCGTCAACTCCTCATTCAGAACGCCGACCTCATTGCTCTCGAGGGGCATGTGGAGCAAGGCGTTGCGGCGCTTCGCGAAATGACGACCGACGACGAGGAGGACCTGCAGATCTTCTCCTCGATAATCAACATCTACCAGCGGGAAAAGGACTTCGAGGCGGCTCAGAGCGTGCTCGATGATGCGATGGAACAATTCGCGGACGACGAGCAGGCACACTTCCTCCAGGGTGCGATCTTCGAACAGCAGAAGAACTACGAGGAAGCTGAAGCGGCGTTCCGAAAGGCGTTGGAGATCGAGGCCGACGACCCTGCGGTGCTGAACTACCTCGGCTACATGCTGGCGGACAACGGCGTCAAGCTCGAAGAAGCGCTGGAGATGATCCAGAAAGCGGTTGAAGCCGATCCGATCAACGGCGCCTACCTGGACAGTCTCGGATGGGTCTATTACCGGCTCGACCGGATGGATCTGGCCGAACAGTACTTGAAGAGGGCGCTGCTTTTCGCCCGCAGCGACCCGACGATCCACGAACACATGGGCGATCTTTACCTGAAGACCGATCGGATCGATGAAGCCCGTGCGGAATACGAAAAGTCTATCGAGCTGGCGGAAGACGAGCAAGAGAGCGACAAGGTTCAGAAGAAGTTGAACGATCTCGGTTCCCGAAACAACCCGAACTGAGCCGCACCCGGCCTGATCACCCAGAAAACGTGAACTCTTTGGCCCCCGACAGTGTCTTAAAAAACGACGAGAGGAAACCAGCCTCGTCTAAGACGGTCGGTTTCGAGGGCAATTTTGAGCTTGCCGCCACCGAACACCGCCCGTTCTTGATGCAGATCGCCGTCGCTTCGACCCGCAACGTCGACGACGCCGAGGACATCGTCCAGGAAGCTCTGATGCGCGCTCACCGCGGCATCGGCAACTTCCGCGGTGACTGCCCGCTGCGCACATGGCTGGCGCGCATCGTGGTGCGTGTGTCGATCAATCACCGCCGCCGTTTCGTGCGCATGGTGAAGCGTTGGACGCTGTTCAGTGATCTGGAGCGCCGGGACTCGGAGGGCAAGACCAGTGCGTTCGACGCCCCCGACCGGTCTAAGGACTTCGACCGGGAAGCCATGCTGGACGCGGGACGGCAAGTCGAAAAACTGCCCGATGAATTCCGCGTCCCTCTACTGATGCTCGCGGTGAGGGGTATGACTATTCCCGAAATCGCAGCTGTCCTGGAAATACCGGAGGGAACGGTAAAGTCCAGGATCTTCTACGGGCGCAAGCGCCTCAAAGAGGCTTTGAAGCTATGAATGTCGACTGCCAATGGGTGGATTCCAACCTGGAGGCTGTACTTGCCGACCAGCTCGATCCGGATCAGAGGTCGGGTTTCGAAGCGCATCTGAGAGCCTGCGAGCACTGCCGGGGAGAAATCGAGGGCTATGCGAAGGTCGATCGACTGGTGGGCACGTACATGGACCAGCAGACCATCCGAGCGTATGCGGTCCCTCGACTGGGCTTCTCGAACTCAAAGCTGGCAGCCGCTGCGGTGGCCGCAGCCGCAGTGCTTGCGGTTGTGCTCTGGCAGCCTTCGGTAGCAGACCAGCCCGTCACCCAAGCGCCTCCGTTGGCCGAGGTGCCCGTGACCGACGCGTCAAACGCCGCGGTCGATATCGACAAGGCGGCCGATGCGCCCGGATCGGAAAGAGCAAAGCCCGGAGTGGATGCAGATGCAGCGGAAGGCGCTCCAGCCGCACCCGTGACCACCACGCCGGACCTCCCGGAATCGGCGGATCCCCGTTTCTACGTCACCGACACCGCGGGATATTCCTACTCGCTGGACGACTTCGCCGGTTCGGTGCTGGTCTTCGCCGTCTTCGATGAGTCTCACGGGGAAGCGGCGCGGTTCCAGGAGGTGTACGACTCCTACCCTCTGGCGGCGAACCTTCGTATCCTGGGCGTCTCGACCGTCGCGACTGCACGACCCCCGGGAATCACGTTTCCGATGATGACCAACCGCGGATCCTCGTTGCTGGACACGCCGGCCGGCGAGTTCGTCGTCGTCGGGACGGACGGCACGCCTCATCTCAGAGGCTCGCTGAGGGACGACGGACTGCTGGAAACGCTCGGTTCCGCCCTCCGAGAGCTCGGCCTGTAAAGGGAGGAAACCGTCTCTCCCGAACTTTTCTGCTTGAACCAACACCCAGAGGTCCGTGTACGGATCGCAAATTGCGGTATTTGAACAATCCCCATTGCAGGTTGCTGATTGGAAATTGCTTCATTTCAAATCTTTCTGCTCGAAGTTCCGAGCGATAACAAATCGAGCAATTTCGAATCTCCAATTTCCAATGCGGATTTGTCCACTAACCAATTTGCGATAGATCGGTTTGATCCCTGACGAAAGAAAGGTCCGGTCGATTTCCGCCAGCGTAACGAAACGCGCGGGAGCCACTGTGAGGGGGACAGGGGCCTGGCCCTGTCCCCGGGTGTTGGCTCAAGCTGAAGAGTCCGTGAGTGAGGAATCCCTCCTACCTTTCCAGACGTACCAGGTCCTCGTAAGTCTCCCGTTTTCTAACGACGGTAAACGTGTCGCCGTCAACGAGTACTTCCGCGGCTCTCGGGCGGGAATTGTAGTTGGACGACAGGCTGAAGCCGTAAGCTCCGGCGCTCATCACGGCGAGCAGGTCGTCGGCCTCGAGCCGCTCCATCTCCCGTTCCTGGGCGATGAAGTCTGATGACTCACAGATCGGACCGACGACATCGACGACCTCGCGGTCGGCTCGCCGACGAACGGGCTGCAGCTGGTGGAACGATCTGTAGAGAGCGGGGCGGATCAGATCGTTCATGCCGGCGTCGACGACCGCGAACTGCTTGCCACCCTGCTGTTTCTTCAGAAGCACGCGACACAGCAGGATGCCGGCGTTGCCCACGATCACGCGCCCCGGTTCCAGCACCAGAGTCAGTCCGAGTTTCCCGGCCGAGCGGATCACAGTCTGTGCGTACTCATGCGGTGACGGCGGCTCTTCGCCGGCGTAGGGGATCCCCAATCCACCACCGAAATCGAGATACTTCAGCTCGAAGCCGTCATCGAGCAGCCTGGCGGTGAAGCGGGTGACGCTGGCGAGGGCATCCTCGAACGGCGTCAGTTCAGTGATCTGAGACCCGATGTGGCACCCGACGCCGGCAACCTCGATGTCGGGAAGCCCTCGGGCATACCGGTACAACTCTTGCGCTTCCGACAGGGCGATCCCGAACTTGTGCTGTTGAAGTCCGGTCGAGATGTAGGGATGGGTGCGCGCATCGACATCGGGATTGGTCCGAAACACGACGGGCGCTCGCCGACCCGTCTCGGCGGCGACACTGGCGATCAGATCGAGCTCGGCTGACGACTCGACGCTCAGGAACAGAATCTCGGCCTCCAGCGCATACCGGATCTCGTCGCGTCTCTTGCCGACCCCCGAAAAGATGACGCGGTCAGCCGGCGCTCCGGCCTGGATGACCCGATAGAGCTCCCCGCCCGACACGGCTTCGAAGCTGACGCCCCAGTCCAGGAATCGCTTCAAAAGGGTCAGGTTCGAATTGGCCTTGACCGCGTAGCAGATCAGGTGGGGTGCGGCGCTGAACGCCTCCTCAAACACGCGTATATGCCGGGCCAGCGTTCGTTGACTGTAGACATACACCGGAGTCCCGACTTCCTGTGCGATCCGGGCGAGGGGAACTTCCTCACAGCAGAGCTCGTCGTTCCTGTAATCGAAGTAGTGCATCCCTGTCGCCGGTTGATCGGCATCGATTATATACGCAAGCAGCCACCGATCCGGAGCTAGTAGCCCCTGGTCGAAGGACGAAAAGACTCGCACACCGGACTAGTGACCTGCAACAGTGCTATCGGTACCAGCGTTCGGCTGAACGGCGTCGGATTCTAGGAGTGACCCCCGAGCCAATGCTGTTTCATTGCGAGGGCGTTACGACACCGAAGACGGCGCCGTTCCGCCGAACCCTTCGGGCCGATGGGGGTTGCGGGCGATCTCTTTGTCGGAAGCCGTCACCGATGAAAGAGCATCGCTTTCCGTCTCCCTCCTCGACCTCGCCCGCAAGACCCATCGGCGATGGTGCCGATAGCACTGTTACAGGCCACTAGATGTATCATGGTGCATATCTGGGGGGAGGTTCTGGATGATTCTTGGCAAACGGTGCGGGCGCTTGCTCCTTCTAACAATGCTGCTTGCCCTCGTTCTATCCGGGGCGGGTTCCGAAGCGATCGCCCTCACCGGCGCGACGGCCATGGCGCAGACGGTTTCCGACGATGCAGGGGAAGCTCCCGCGGAGCCCGTGGGAGGCGGACACGTAGATCCCTTCGCTTTCATCATGCTCGAATTCGGACTGCTTATCGCCTTTGCGATGGGCGGCCGGTGGGTCGCCGGGCGATTGAATCAGGCTCCGGTCCTCGGCGAATTGCTGACCGGCGTCGTCGTCGGAAACGTCGGCTACTGGCTCGGCATACCCCTGTTCATCCTCGTCATGAACCTCGGTAGCGCCGGAGACTTGTTCGAACAGGTATGGGCTACAGGTCAATCGATCGCCGAAGCGGCTCCTCAGGTGTTTTCCGAAACAGAAATGGCCCTCGGCGGTAGGGGTCAGGAACTCATGGGCATTCTCAGCGGCTCCGAAGGAGGCAACCTGGTCCTGATGGGAACCGCCTTGTGGATCTTCTCGAGCCTCGGCGTGATCATACTGCTGTTCTGTGTCGGCCTGGAATCGAGTGTCGCGGAAATGCTGCAAGTGGGACCGCGTGCGTTGATGGTCGCGACGTTGGGCATCATCGGCCCCTTTTTCCTGGGACTACTCGCAAGCACCTGGTTGCTTCCCGACGCCGGCATGCCGACCCACCTGTTCCTCGCGGCGACGTTGTGCGCCACCAGCGTCGGCATCACTGCGAGGGTTTTCAAGGATCTGAACAAGCTTCAAACGGGCGAAGCGAAGGTCATCCTGGGAGCAGCCGTGATCGACGACGTGCTGGGGCTGATCATTCTCGCCGTCGTCGTCGGCATAGTCGCGACCGGTCAATTCGATCCGTCGGCCCTCACGAGGATCACGACACTCTCCCTCTTATTCCTGGGTTCGGTGATCTTCTTCGGCGAAAGGCTGATGCGACGCCTGGTCCGCGGGGTAAAGTACCTCGACCGGCCCCACGGCAAGCTCCTTTTCCCTCTCGTCGTCGCCTTCCTGATGTCCTGGCTCGCCAACATGATCGAACTCGCGGCCATCGTCGGCGCTTTTGCTGCCGGGCTTATCCTCAGCGACGAACACTTTGGGGACGAGTGGAATCCCTCCGCCCCATCGATGCAGGAGCTGATCGGACCCCTCGAAGCGATCTTCGCTCCAATCTTTTTCGTGATGATGGGTATGCAGGTCAACCTGGAGTCCTTCCTCGATACGAGCACACTGGTGCTGGCTTTCGTCCTGACCGTGGCCGCGGTCGTCGGAAAGGCCATTGCGGGAACCGTGGCGGGGGCAAAGATGGACCGACTCTCGATCGGGCTCGGCATGGTCCCGAGAGGCGAAGTCGGGCTCATTTTCGCGAGCATCGGGAAGGGTCTCGGCGTCGTGACGGACCACGTGTTCTCGGCCCTGGTCGTCATGGTCATCGTAACGACGCTGATCACGCCGCCGGCATTGAGATGGTCCCTGTTCCGGGAGCGCTAGTGACCTGTAACGGTGCTATCGGTACCAGCGTTCGGCGGAACGGCGTCGGATTCTAGGAGTGACGCTCGAGCCAATGCTGTTTCATTGCGAGGGCGTTACGACACCGAAGACGGCGCCGTTCCGCCGAACCCTTCGGGCCGATGGGGGTTGCGGGCGATCTCTTTGTCGGAAGCCGTCACCGATGAATGAGCATCGCTTTCCGTCTCCCTCCTCGACCTCGCCCGCAAGACCCATCGGCGATGGTACCGATAGCACTGCTACAGGCCACTGAGGCCTCGCATACCTGGAAGTCGATCCCAGTGAATCGAAAATTGCGCAGCTCTTGTTCAGGTTAGTCGACAGTGGCTCTCCGAAAAGAATCGTTACGTTTGGTCCACGGCGTTGTTCAGAATTTTTTTCGGTTTGCGTTGGCGCACCGTGAGGTCGGTTCACCACCGGATGCTTCGATCGGGTTCTTTGCCACTCGGCAGGAGATTGCAGCCGCCTGATTCGCAGTGACCTCTCCACCCGAGCTGCATTCCGATTCAGTCAGACTGACAATGCCAGTTTCGAGCAGGTACTGGACAGGATCCTTGCGCACCCGACGGTTTGGCAAAAGAAGTTCAGCCAACTCCTTTCACCGTGTAGCATAAAGCGAAACGGGACCACGAACTCTCTTCGAGCGAGGGAGACCTCCGGAGCATGGAATCCATGGGCAACGACAACCCACCCCCGAGTAGGACAGCCCGAATGTTCAAGGCTGTCGGGTATGCCACAGCGCTGCTGACACTGGCCTTCGGCGTGTCGCGTGTCTGGATCGCGGTCGCCGACTATGGCGAGCGGCAGCGGCAGGTCGAGGAACTACTGGCGACGGCGGAGGTGCAACTGATCGGCGCGGACTATCCGGACGCCTGGGAGAGCGTGAGCGCGGCCGACGCCATCCAACCGTCCGACCGCGTGCGCATGCGGCTCGAAGACGTGGCGATGGTCTGGCTTCGTGACCTGCGCGTGCCATCGGGCCAAACCTTCAGCGATGTCGTTTCCCCCCTGCTGCCGGTCGTCACGCGCGGCGTCGCCGAAAGCGAGGGGTCGCGGCAAGCTGACCTGCTGGCCCACGTGGGCTGGGCGGACTTTCAGCGCTCGCGCGACGGATTCGATTCAGACTTCGAGCGCTACTATGAGGAAGCACTCGCCATCGACCCCGGGAACCCTTTCGCCAACGCCTTCTTCGGTCACTGGATTCTCTGGCGCCACGGTTCCGCAGCCGAAGCGACGGCATACTTTGCCGCGGGCCTGGAAAGCCGTCGGGAGCAGAGCTTCATCCGGCGGCTACAGTTGGCGGGACTCACGAACGTCGGCTCGATCGAAAACGGCGTCGAGCTGGTGCGCATGGCCCTCGAGATAGCTCGCAGCGACGAATCGCCACCGGACGGTTTCGCGGAACGATCGTGGTCTTCCGTTTATCGCCGTGCCTGGAGCAACCGCCTCGAGCTGGTGCAGCAGTCGGTCCTGGATGCTGTGGCGCCCCAGGATCACGTCGCCGTTTTCGAGCGCTTCTTCGGACCCGACAGCGCCGCGTACCGTGTAAACCGGTGGGAGCGGGACCTGTGGCTCGCACATATCCTCGAGCGCGGCGGAGAAGCAGGGCGAGCGGCAACGCTATTGGGCCAGACACCGCGCACCGATGGGTCCGGGGCCGCCCTCAATTCAGCCTATCTCGAGCAGATCGACGCCGCGATGGCCCGGCTTTCCGGTGGCGTCGGAGCCATACGCTGACCTTGGCCGGTTTGACGCCGCTGTCGCCCTGTCGATAGCTGGGGGGGTCGGTTGCCGGCTCCTGCCGCGTCGAAATATCTCTCGACGCAGTCTTCAAAATGTTTGCCAACGCTGACATGGGGCCAAGTTCTGCCAGCCGGAAGAGTCGGCCGAGGGCCTTTTGCAGGCCGCCATGCGGCAGATGAACCTGTCGGCGCGTGGCTCCCACTGGATACTCAAGGTCGCCCGGACCATCGCCGACTTCCGGCGAGCGCGACATCGGCCTCCCCCACGTCGCCGAGGCCCTCCAGTACCGCTCCACCGGATTCAGCCAAGGGGCTGCTCGCACAGTTTGGAGGAACGGATTCGGGGGTGTATCCTCGGTGATCAGCCACGCAAACGTTTGCCAACATTCTGTTGCAGGAGGGGGCCATGACCACCAGGAGAGTCTCGTCTCGCGTGAAGAAGAAGAGTACCGCCCGTAGGCAGACCACCAAGAAAGCACCGCCTCCGGCCAAAAAGAAGCCCGCGATCCCCGATGGGGCGGCATTGAGTACGTCACGCGCGTTCGGCCTGCCAATGCTCAAGACCATACAGAGCCTTCAACTGCACACCGAGTGGGTCTCCCAGGACGGCACCGCCGCGGTGAAGAAGGCGTTGAAGGGCAGCGGGTTTGAGCTGGTTGGCTCGCTCATAAAAGGTCCCAAATTGAGCGGGTCCCAGGGCTACGTGGTGGCCGACGACAAGAACCTGGTCGTGGCCTTCCGGGGCACCAAGACAGTCGACTTCGACGACCCAGACACTCTGGATGTCGAAGCAGGGATGGACATGGTCTCGAACGTGATCACGGACGCGATCGCATTCCAGGAAAAGATGGACTTCGTGGACCCGAAGGCGCGATACGCAAAGCAGTATCGCAAAATCAAGATTCATAGAGGGTTTCACAGGGAGTACGGGCGACTCCAAGACGCCGTCCTGAAGCGAGTGAACGCGAAGGAGCACCGCAAGAAGACCGTGTACGTGACGGGGCACAGTTTGGGAGGGACGCTGGCTCTGCTTGCGGCATTCGATATCGCCACCCGCACGAAACGCACAGTGCACCTGTACGTGAGCGGCTGCGCGCGCGTGGGCGGGAAGGACTTCCGTAAGGCGCTGGAAAAGGTGGTCCCGAATACCTGTCGGTTGACGGTGAACAAGGACCCGGTGCCGCGCGTGCCGCCTGGTTGGGCGTACGACTACACGCACGCCGGACGGCTCGTCCAGCTGTATCCGAACGGCGTGCAGGTGCCGCTGAACAAGATCAACGGCAAGCTCAACATAAAGCTGCGCTCATGGGAACTAGACCTGTTGAAGATCAAGTCTGAATTCAAGTATCACGGCCGCGACGTATACAAAAAGGCCATCGACGCGCTGGTGAAGAAGGGAGCGGACAAGACTTACTTCACGACCAAGGGGGTGTCGCCAAGCAAGGCGGCGAACCGAGAGCGAGCCACCACCTAGCTGGGAGTGGGAGGCGAACATGACGAGCCGAAAGGTAGGGAAGGCAGCCAGGGAGAAGTCGACCGAGCGCCCGTACAACGTTCTGGCTATCGGGGATTCGGTGATGTGGGGGCAGGGCCACCTTGCGAAGGACACGTTCGCCGAGAAGGTGGCGAAGTACATTCAGGAGGACGCCGGCAAGCGCTCCGTGCAGGTGGCGAACCTGGCGCATTCCGGAGCGGTGATCGGGACTACGCGGGCCGAGAGCGCCTCGGCGCAGCCGTATCTGTATGGAGAGCTGCCTCGAACGTATCCCGACCTGTACACCCAGCTCCGAGCGTCGAAGTTTCAGTACAGATCCAGTGACACGCTCCCGAAGACCTACCTCACGGCACAGAGCTTCGACTCGACGCGTCAGTCGACGCACAAGAAGCGGATGAAGAAGACTCTGGATGCGATGAACTCGGGCGACCCGGACCTGATCCTGCTGGACGGGGGCATCAACGACCTGGGCGCCACCCAGATTCTCAACCCCCTGGACCAGGACAAGAACGAAATCGACTTACCCGATTCGCTGCGGGACGTGCGGCGATTCGTGGCGGATTGGCGGCATGAGCCGAAGCAGTTCGAGCGGGAGATCAAGCAGTTCTGCTACGAGCGCATGCGAAGGTTGCTGGTGGCGGTACACAGGGCGCATCCCACGAGCAAGATGGTGGTGACGGGATATTACCCGATCTTCACGAAGGGATCGGCGCTCGGTGCGGTGGGCGGCGGCGGGACCCTGGCGGCGATGCTGCTGGTCCTGATGCGCAGGCCGAGACCTCTCAGGGTGGCGACTCTGACGGCGCTCACGGCCGCATACGCACTTTTGTCGAAACTGGTTATCGAGCGGAACGACTACTGGTATAAACGCTCACGGCACTGGCTGGACGAGGCGGTGGATAACGCGAACGAGTCCATCGGGAGTCGGGCCTGCTTCTTCGCGCAGCCCAGGTTCGGGAAGGATAACGGCGGGTTCGCGAAGAAGTCGTACCTGTACGAGTTCACGCTCTCGTCGAAGTTTCCGAAGAAGAAGTCCGACCTGGAGAAGTGGGTAAAGGTGTCGGACCCTCAGAAGCGCTATCGCAAGACGGCCTGGGATAAGTTCTATAACTCGCGTAGCCACGATGGCGACAAGTCCGACGGCTCCAAGTTCAGCGATTACAGGGCATCGATCGCACATCCGAACGACGCCGGTGTACAGGAATACACACGCGCCATCATGAGCGTGATCCGAGGTAATTCGCGGGCGTTCGGGCTGAGGTTGGTTATGTTTCAGAGTTTCTGCAAAAAGGTCCTGAAATAGGAAAGGGCCAGGGTATCTCCGAAAAGTTGGTAACGAATCAACTTTGAAACGAAGGAGATGAACCGATGGCCCGACCTCAGATTAAGCGAAAGGGAGTGGATTGGAAAGAACTGTTAGGAGAGGAAAAGGATTTGCTGAAAAGCGTCGTACAGGAGGTGGTTCAAGAGATTCTCGAGGCGGAGATGGACCAGGTCGTGGGCGCGGTCAAGAGTGAACGAACAGGGGGTCGCACCGGATATCGGAGTGGCTATTACGGACGGGACCTGGTCACACGGGTGGGCAAGCTGGAGTTGCGCGTGCCGCAGGACCGGGCCGGCCGGTTCAGTACGGAGGTGTTTGAACGCTACCAACGCAGCGAGAAAGCCTTGGTGGCCAGCTTGGCCGAGATGTACGTGCAGGGCGTGTCAACGCGCAAGGTGAAAGCCATCACCGAAGAACTATGCGGACATTCGTTTTCGGCCAGCACGATCAGCCGGATTAATCAGACTCTGGACAAGGAGCTGAAAAAGTTTGCAACGCGACGATTGGAGGAAGAATACCCGTACCTAATTTTGGATGCGCGCTACGAGAAGGTGCGCGAAGACGGGGTCATCCGGAGCCGGGCGGTGCTGGTCGCGATCGGAATCAACTGGGACGGCCGGCGCGGTGTGTTGGCGGTGGAGCTGGCGGGACGGGAAAGCACGACCAGTTGGCGGCAACTGCTGCTGAGTTTAAAACAACGCGGCCTGTGCGGGGTGGAGTTCGTGGTGACCGACGATCATCCGGGGTTGAAGAAAGCCATCGCGGAAGTCCTGACCGAAGCGATCTGGCAGCGCTGCTACGTGCACTTTCTCCGAAACGCATTGGATTATCTGCCGCGCAAAGGCGATGACGATTGCCTCCAGGAACTGCGTTGGCTCTACGATCGGCGGAACCTCCAGGAAGCGCGGCAGGACCTCGCGGCGTGGTTGAGCAAGTGGGGGCAGAAATATCCCAAACTCTGCGACTGGGTCGAAGACAACATCGACGAGACGCTGAGCTTCTACACGCTGCCGCTTCAGCATCACAAGCACATGAAATCCACCAATATGCTGGAACGGCTCAACGAAGAGATCAAGCGGCGAACGCGTGTGGTGCGGATATTCCCCAACGCGGCCAGCTGTCTGCGTTTGATTCGGGCACTGACCACCGAGATGCACGAGAACTGGATCGAAGCGATCCGTTATTTGAACATGGATCTGTTGAAGGAACACAAGAAGGACTGGCACCGTCAGACGCCTGCCGCGTGAACGCGTCAAAACGGACCGACCCAAGGATCGGCTCGGAAGCCGATCGTCGATTACAGCGCATCCTGGAGCGAGGAATCTCTGTGGAAAACTTTCAAAGGGCGAAAGAAAGAGAACCAAAAAAGAAAGAAAGGCAGAGGCCTGATGGAAATGACGCCTCAGAGGAAATCCGCAACAAGACGCGGATTCCCTCTGAGGCTTGGAAAAGCTTCGCCAAGAACGTTCAGCTTTCCCACATTCCCACAGGCCCGACGGCGATCAACACTCAAGAACTGACTTTTTCGGAAATACTTTTTGCAGAACTTGACGCACACAACTTTCGACATGCGAAAGTTTCTTGCGGCTTGACGGAAGGGAGCGGGAGAACCCTATGCCTAACTGGCGTCGCTACGGTCTCATCCTCCATCGAGAATCATCATGCGTGCGGCACCGACCGCGATCACCGATTCTCATGGACCTTAGACCAGACAGCCATCTCGCTTGATTGGTTCCCGCTCCCGTTCCGACCCGACTGGTGCTCTGCCCCTCACCCGAGCCTGGAGCTAACTGGCGGCACACGCCGACACTTGAGTAGGACGGTACGAGGGTACTGATGAATTTCTAGGTCGCGGTTCGATCCTGAACCGCAGTGCTGAGTCTTGACAGCGCTTGAACCTCAATAGGTGTTTGGTGCAGCGCATCTCGGCTGCACCGGCAATCGAATCCAAGTCGGAGCACGTCTCTCAACTTCGAATTGGCTCACTGTCGTGAGCCATGAGGATTGGTGTCGCTCTTGACTCTACGGGGCCTTATAGGTGATAGGTGGCTCCCAGGGACTATGCGAATGTCAGGCGGCCGCGAGGCTGAGGGATGTCTCGGCCGAGTTCCTTGGCGGTCTCGATCCACTCGCCGATTACGACTTCCGCCTGAGCGAGGGCTTCCTGATAGGTCTGGCCATCCGCGGCGCATCCAGGGAGTTCAGGCACTTCAGCGATGAAAGCGTTATCGTCGTCGCTCCAGTAGATGATGATCTCGTAGCGGTACTTACTCTTCACTGGGATCACCTCCGAGTCGGTACTTCAGGATAACATCCCTGACCTGCTTTACCTGGTAGGGCTTTGCGTTCCGCCCACGGGGTTGCAGATTGAGAATCTCGCTCACTCCTTCCCGCGTAAATATATGGTGATCCCCACGAATTCGTTTTTGGAATTCCAGGCGTTCCAAGACCCTACACAGCTCGCCGAAGTCGATTCCGGCGTCTGAAGTGCCCCGAAGGATTCGATCCAACGCCTTCCGGAACGAGGTCATATGGACACTTTACCGCACCTCTCGCCGTCGACTCCCTGAGCTCTGGGAAAATGCGGGTCAAACTTCCGAACCCTTTCGGATTCTCAGGTGGAACGCTCGCCGTTCCTTTTCCAGAATCGACAGTCATGTGGATTGATACGCCCTGACCGACCGGAGTCAGGACCTCGATCGCTGCCGAGTGGATTGTCGGGGTATTCCTGCTAATTGTCCGTCGGAACCAGACGCTTCAACTCTTCGAAGAAGTTCAGGACGAGGATCACGGAGGTCGCGGCGGTTTCGGTGTCGACTGGTCGGGTCGTCAGGAAGCTCTGGTCGTCCAGTGCGACGTCGTACACTCTCGGCCTACCCCCACTGTAGAAAATGCCCGGCATCCGGAACAGGGGCGTGACAGAGCCAAGCTCGAACGAGTTCTCCGTTGTCGAGAACGTCGCCACCGCGATCTCATTCGTGGCACGGTTCCGGAAGAACAACTCCCGCCCGTTATGCGCCCAGACGGGTTCGACACCACCGCCGTTTGAAATCGGCCACTTCCCATCGTTGACGTTCGGGAACGGCCGCACGAAGACCTCATTACGGCCCGTCTCGTTGGACACGTACGCCAGCCAGCGGCCGTCCCGCGAGACTGCGGGGTACGCCTCAAAAAACCTGTCGCTCACGACCAGCGGCTCCGCTTCGCCGTCCTCGCCGGGTCGCAGCCCGATGATGTCTGAGGTGGGGTGTTCGGGTGGGGCGGGGTTCCTGCGGACCACCAGCCACCCGTCCGGGCTCCAGACACCCTCCCCACTCGGGGAGTCCGAGTCTCCGTAGACCAACTCGGCCTCCGCCGTGCCGTTGGCCGGCCGCTGCCACACGCGATAAAATTGGCCGGGACCGACAGAATTCGAGTTCCCCCGCCTCGACGCGAACGTGATCTCCCGGCCATCGGGCGTCCAGGCCGGGAGCTGTTCCAGAGCATCATCGAAGGTGAGACGGGACATCGGGCCATCCGGCAGTACCTTGGTCCAGATGTCCACATTCCCGTCCGTTTCGTTCGTGAACACCACCCGGCCGCCATCCGGAGACAGCCGCAGTCCATTGTGCTGCCCCTCATTTGTCCAACGGAGCGTTTCGCCCGGGCTGACCGGGCTCGCCTCACCCGAACGGGTCACCCACACGAACTCGCGCACGCCAGAAACCCCGCCCGCAGCATAGACGAGACTGCCGTCCTCCGACACGGCAAAGGCCATGTCACCGAAGAGGCCGATCGTCAGGCCGTCCACAACAGGAACGGCATTCCCTGTGAACGCCGCACGCGCCACATCGAACGGCGCGGCCATGAGCTGCCCGTCCGGGGTACCGAACAGCAAGTGCCCTGACGCCGCGTAACGCGCCCATCCTCCCGGTTTCAGCATCTTCCGCTCGCCCGTCTCCAGGTCCATCGACCAAATGGCTGCGTCACTGCTGGATGAATCGCGCAGCACTGTATGCAGCAAGACCTTCCCACCGGGCATGGGATGGGGGACGTGGGCGAGGTCTCCCTCCGAACGCTGGGTCACCGTTTCGATCTCGCCGCCGGTATCCGGCACGCGGCTGATGGCGAAGTCCAGGCCCATGAAGTAGAGCCATCCATCGTCGGACCAGGACGCAGTGCGAGCATTTTCTGCCAGTGTCCGGCCCGGTCCCCCGGCAACCGGCACCACCCGCAGCGGGCCCGGATTGCCCTGGACGAACGCCACTTCTCTCCCGTCCGGTGAAACCGCAAAGACAGCGCCTCCTCCGACTCCTGCAGTTCCCGGAATCGGCCGTGCCTCCAGTCCGTTCCAGTTCCGCATCCACAGCTGCGACCCTCCGCTCGTCTCTGCAGGACCCACATAGATGAGAGCCGAACCATCCCGGGTCAGCTCAAGCCAGCCGGTCGGGGTCTGCCCGTCCTGGAACGGCGTATCGAATCGGGCGATCGAACGCAAAGGTTCGGTCACAGGACGAAGCAGCGACCAACTGGCGACGACGGCGAACATCGCGGCTAAGACCGTCATCGCGACCGTCAGCCGATTCCAGCGCCCCACCTCCGGTGTCGAGGCCGACAGCTCGCCGCCCGTGTCGAACGCGCCTTCCAGGGCCAGCCGCATGTCGGCCATGTCGGAGACCCGCTGCTTCGGCTCTCTCTCGAGGCACCGCGTGAGAAACACACGGAGCGTGGGCGACAGATCGGACGGCAGTGCCTTCCAGGGGACCTCCCCCCGTAGCACCGCTGCCAGAGTGAGCGACACATCTTCGGCCTCGAAGGCACGTTGTCCAGTGAACATTTCGTAGACCACGCACCCGAAAGCCCAGATGTCGGTGCGCTTGTCGACCGCCTTCCCCCGGGCTTGCTCGGGGCTCATGTAGGCAGCGGTTCCGAGGATGATCCCCTGCTGCGTCGCCGCCAGGCTCAGCGTGGGAGATTGCGACAAGCTCTCATCCGTCCCATCGCCCGCAAATGCCTTCGCCAACCCGAAGTCCAGCACCTTCACTTTGCCGTCGGGAGTGACCTTGATGTTGGCGGGTTTCAGGTCCCGGTGGATCACTCCTTTTTCATGGGCCGCTTCGAGAGCCTCGGCGATCTGGAGTGCGAGCTGGAGGGATTCTTCGACAGGGATCGCACCACGCTTGAGCCGGTCGGCCAGGGTGTCGCCTTCTACGAGTTCGAGGACCAGGAACCGCGTGCCTTCGTGTTCCTCTAGGCCGTGGATGGTTGCGATGTTCGGATGGTTCAGGGACGCCAGCAGCTTTGCTTCACGCTCAAACCGGGCCAGCCGTTCTTCATCTTTGGCGAATTCCTCGGGTAGAGTCTTGATCGCAACCTGCCGCCCCAGCTTCGAGTCCTGCGCCAGCCATACCGATCCCATGCCGCCCTGCCCGAGCTTGTCGGTGATCTCGTAGTGGCCCAGAGTCTTCCCGATCATGGCACCGGTACCCGTTCCTTGAGTTCTTCGAAGAAGTTCTCGACCACGATGACCTCGGTCGCGGCCGCCTCGCCCTCGCCCTCGTAGGGGCGGACCATCAGGAACCGCTGATCATCTGACGTGATATCGTAGAAGTTGTCGCCCCGGTTCACGTAGTATTCCGCCGGTACGGTGAACAGCGTCTCCTGCGCCAGCACCTGCCCCGAGCCTGCATCGAACTGGGCAGCCACCAGCCCACGGTCCTCGTCCACGAAGAACAGCTCACGCCCGCTGTGCGCCCAGAGCGGCCCGAGCCCCCCGTCCCTCGAGATCCGCACCCTGGCCGAGTTCACATCGGGGAGCGGACGCAGGAACACCTCGCGGCGGCCCGTTTCGTCGGAACTGTACGCCAGCCATCTCTCGTCCGGCGACAATGCCGGTTCACCCTCGGCAAACTCCGGTGTCGCCACCAGCGGTATGGCCGCGCTGTCCTCGCCCGGACGGAAAGCCAGGATGTCGCGCAGGCCCAGACCTACAGCCTCGTTTGCCGCGGCGCGGAGCACGAGCCACTCGCCATCGGGACTCCACGACCCTTGGGCGAAGGGCCGCTCTTCGTCGAGCACCAGCACCGCTTCTCCCGTTCCGTCAGCACTCTTAGACCATACGTTCCTGTCACCCACGGGACCCGAGAAGTACGTCACGGTCTGACCATCGGGCGTCCAGAATGGCCTGAAGTCCTCATCCTCGGCGAACGTGAGCCGCTCCAGCGGACCGTCGGGCAGGTGCTTGATCCAGATGTCCTGGTTGCGCTCAACCACGGTGGCGAACGCCATCCGCGTCCCGTCCGGTGAAAGCCTCGGCCCGGAGAAGTTAGACCTACCGAATGACCATCCGCGATCGACGGATGTCGCCTGGCCCGAGCGCGTTACCCAGACGAACTCGGAGTCGCCGCTCCCACCGCCAGCCTGATACACAAGCGTGCTGTCGTCCGACAGCGCGAGGTGGACCGAACCGAGGGAGCGCACACCTACACCCTCGGCCAGCGCCACTGGGTCTCCCGCCAGCTGCAGCGCGTCCTGGTCGAACGAAGCGGCCAGGAGCCTCCCGTCCGCCGTCACGTTGACCAGATGCCCCGACGCTGCGTAGCGGGCGAACACGCCGCGCACGAGGACCTCGTGCTCCCCGGTCTCCATGTCCGCCACCGCGATGTCGTACTGGCTAAGGTCGCCAATGGGCTCGTGGGCCACCGTGAACAGCACGCCGCGACCGTTGGGGAGCGCCTGCGGCCAGAGGTGACCCGTCTCGTTTTGTGCTGTGTCGAGCACGGTGAACGGCTCCACCTCGCCGCTCGCCTCCGGCACGCGGAAAAGAGCACTCCCCCCAGGAGCCGAGAAGTAGATGTAGCCGTCGGGACCCCAGGCGAGCCCCGCAAGTCCAACGCCGCTCTCCACGATCGCCAACGGGGGCCCACCGCTCAGTGAGACCGCGCGGACCCCGCCACCTGCGTAGAAGGCCACCCTCCGGCCGTCGGCAGAGAAGACGGGGTTCAGCGCTCCTTCGGAGCCCGCGATGGGCGTCGCCTGGAGTTGATCACGTCGGCGTAGCCAGAGCTGTCGGCCCTGTTCCCCCGGACCCACGTAGACCATCCGAGTCCCGTCCGGTGAGACTGCGACGTTCGAGCCGAAGCCGTCGCCCCGCTGAGTGACAGGTAACTCGATGCTGTAGCGGCTGACGGGCCTCGCTTCCGGGGCCGAGGGACGGAGGAGCGCCAAGGCGAGGGTCCCCGCCAGGACGGCGGCGACTGCCGCTAACGCAACCGAGAGCCGGTTCCACCCACCGACGCCCGCAGGGACTCCAGTCCCATCGGCGGTCCCATGTCTGGACCCCGGATCAGCCAGTACTTTCTGAATATCCACCCGGACGTCCGCGATGTCGTGGTACCTGTCCTTGGCCTCCTTCTCCAGGCAACGTTCAAGGAGCAGCCGAATGCGCGGATGCAGGTTCGGTGGCAGGCTTTTCCAGTCCGGTTCTCTCGCAAGCACCCAGGCGAGAACGTCGGACGCAGTGGGGCCTTCATAGACTTGCCGCCCGGTCAGCACCTCGAACAAGACGCATCCGAACGCCCAAATATCCGCACGCTTGTCGACTTCCTGCCCTCTCGCCTGCTCCGGGGACATGTACGCGGCGGTTCCGAGGATGATCCCCTGCTGCGTCGCCGCCATGCTCAACGTTGGTGAGTTTGAGAGGCTGGCATCGGCACCGTCCCCTATGAATGCCTTTGCTAACCCGAAGTCCAGCACCTTCACGTTGCCGTCCGGCGTGACCTTGATGTTCGCAGGCTTCAGAATCCCGATGGATGACACCCTTCTCGTGTGCGGCTTCTAACGCCTCGGCAATCTGCAGGGCGAGTTTGAGGGATTCTTCGACCGGGATGGCACCACGCTTCAGCCGATCCGCCAGCGTGTCGCCTTCGACCAGTTCCAAGACGAGGAAACGGGTGCCTTCGTGTTCTTCGAGGCCGTGGATCGTGGCGATATTCGGGTGGTTCAACGAAGCAAGCAGTTTCGCTTCGCGTTCAAACCGGGCAAGGCGCTCTTCGTCCTTGGCGAACTCCTCGGGAAGCGTCTTGATAGCCACCTGCCGGCCCAACTTCACATCCTGCGCCAGCCACACGGATCCCATACCGCCCTGGCCGAGCTTGTCGGTGATCTCGTAGTGGCCGAGCGTCTTGCCGATCATGGCACCGGCACCCGTTCCTTCAGTTCTTCGAACCAGTTGAGGACGATGTTGATTTGGGGCCGTGCGGATTCCGAGGTTTCGGTTTGGTCCGCAGGTATGATGACCACGAATTGTTCCCCATCAGGCATGATGTCGTAGCTTCGGTAAGTGCCGAATGCCAGGAACCCCTGGATAGGAAGCGCCTGCTCGTTCGTGACTGTGACGGCACCGTTAGTTGAAACGTCGATGCCAATTATTCTCCGTGCCCCAGCCCCAGCCTGGAAAACCCGTCGGTAAAACAACTCACTTCCGTCTGGCGACCAGAGCGGAAACACCCCGCCGTTCTGTGTGAGCTGATATTTCACACCTGTCGCCGGAACTGGCTGGACGTAAACTTGGTTGGGCCCACTTTCGCTGGAATAGTACGCCAGCCAGTTCCCGTCAGGGGAGAACACCGAACCGGCCGGGAGGGAACCGGGCATGGAGTAAAACACTTCCGGTGCGGCCTCACCATCTAGCGATAACGTCCAGATCTCCCTTTCTCCGTCGCTACCAATCGCCTGAAAGGAAAGAGTGCGTCCATCCGGTGACCAGGACTCCGGCCAATGCCGGACACCTTCTTCGGCATTCGTTAAGGGTTCGGCGACCCCGCTTCCATCTGCGGATTGCCACCAAATGCCCGTGGTTCCATCTCTGTCTGAGGCGAAGGTCAAGCGTTCACCATCAGGCGTCCATATGGGTCGGCTGTTGGTGCCTTCCCTCGTTAGCTGCCGAATAGCTGAGTTACCAGACAGATCGTAAACCCAGACTTGCCCCTCGCCTTCAGGTGTCTGTACCGCAAGCTGCGTTCCATCCGGCGAAATGCGGGGCGTCAAATATTGAGCGGGCGGGACGTTGAGCGGTTCCACGCCGCCGTTACGGTCTGCCAATGTGAGAGTACCGTTGGCAGTTGATGTGCCCGCCCCGACAACGTAAACAAGCGAACCATCGGTAGAGAAACTGAAATGTCCCGTGCCGGTTTGGGCTCCTGGTGCTCTTGCCATACCCTCCACAATCGAAACCGGTCCACCCGTCACTTCCAGACTCGCCAAATCAAACGGAACTGCGAACAGTCCATCCTCAAGCGCATAGGCGAGATGTCCGGTCGGCACGTAGCGGGCGTCGCTGCCGCCGCTCAGCAACTCTTTCTGCTCGCCCGTGTCCAGTGACTGCACCACAATCTGTGCTTCGTCCCAACGACCGAGCCCTGTTGCGCTTGTCAGTGTGAACAGCACCGATTTCCCATCCGGCAATGCTTGTGGTCCATGGACTTGCCCTTCCTCGTTCAATACGAGCGTTTCTGGAGTTCCACCGTTGGCCGAAACCCACATGACGCCGCCGGGTTCACCCCACACGATCATGTCGTCCTCACTCCAACTCACCCCGAAAGGATTGGTCGCCACATCGCATAGCTTCACAGGTGCTCCGCCGCTGATGGCAATCGTCTTCAACTGTTGGTCCGTCTGGGACCAGTAGCCAACCGACTGACCATCCGGCGAGAAGAACGGGTTGGTCGGGGTTTCATCAGTCCCCGGTATGGGATGCGCTTCCAACTCGTCCATCGAACGCAAGTACAGTTGCGTGTTGGCAACATAGACGATGTTGGACCCATCGGGGGATACCGCTACAAGAGGACGGCCTGCGTTTGTGAAATCCTGATCGCCGGGTAGCACATGGGAGAACCGGCTGATGGGACGGGGTTCGGGCGGTTTCAGGTACCAGCCTGCCACCCCAGCGACGATTACGCTGAGAACGACCGCAAGTGCGATCCATCGCAGTATCGGTCTCGGCGGTGCCTGAATGACATCGGCAACCGGCTGGACCAGCAGACCTTTGGATCGCTCAACGACTGTTCAATCTCAATCCGCACATCCCCAGCAGCCTGCCACCGGTCCTTCGGTTCCTTGTTCAGACACCGTCGGAGTAGATGCTGAATACTCGGGTGCAGGCTCGTCTGCAATGCCGTGTACTCAGGGTCGCGGGCAAGAACGGATGCCATCACATCCGACACCAATTCACCCTGGAACGCTTGCCGCCCGGTCAGCATCTCGAACAGAACGCAGCCGAATGCCCAAATGTCCGCCCGTTTGTCCACTGGCACACCACGTGCTTGCTCTGGACTCATGTAAGCCGCGGTGCCGAGAATGATCCCTTGCTGCGTTGCCGCCAGACTCAATGTCGGCGACTGCGACAAGTTCACATCAGCGCCATCTCCGGCGAATGCTTTGGCCAGCCCGAAGTCCAGCACCTTGACTTTGCCGTCGGGTGTGACCTTGATATTGGCGGGCTTTAGGTCTCGATGAATCACACCCTTCTCATGGGCTGCTTCAAGAGCCTCGGCAATCTGGAGTGCGAGCTTCAGGGATTCTTCGACGGGTATAGCCCCACGCCTCAACCGATCGGCCAGCGTGTCGCCTTCAACTAGGGCGTGTTAACACTAATGAGCATGAATGTTTTATAATCAGGCATGGAGATCACACAGGAGCAGTATTGTCGCATCGAGCCGGAACTGCCGCGTCAGCGGGGCAACGTCAGTCTTTCGAACCTGACGGTCTTGAACGCCATTTTGTATGTGGCTGAGCAGGGCTGCAAGTGGCGCGGTCTGCCCAAGCGCTTTGGCAACTGGCACACCATCTACACCCGGATGAACCGCTGGTCCAAGAACGGGGTGCTCGACGCCGTCTTCGAAAAACTCCAGCGCGAGCAACTGGTGCGCATCCGGGTGGAAGCCGTTTCGATGGACTCGACCATTGTGAAGGTGCATCCCGACGGCACAGGAGCGTTAAAAAAAACGGTCCGCAAGCGATCGGCAAATCCCGCGGTGGATGGACCACCAAGATTCATCTGGTTGCCGCGAATGCTCGAACGGCGATAACGTTTGCGCTCTCGCCCGGCCAAGCGCACGACGCCCCGCAGGGCCGCGAGCTGCTCGCCGGCCTGGGGCCGTTGCCCGCGCCGCTGCCGCTGCTGATGGACCGTGCCTACCAGGACGACCAGACCCGCCAATTGGCTCTGGATTTTGGGTGGATTCCCGTCGTGCCGCCCAAGCGCAACCGCTTGGAGCCGTGGGAATACGACCGCGTTCTCTACCGCCGCAGGAACGAAGTCGAGAGGCTCTTCCGCCGACTCAAAGGTTTCCGGCGTATATTCTCCCGCTTCGATAAACTCGACGTCATGTTCCTCGCCTTCCTTCACTTCGCTCTCATCGTCGAGGCACTACGTTAGTGTTAACACGCCCTAGTTCGAGGACGAGGAACCGCGTGCCGCTGTCTTCTTCCAAGCCGTGGATCGTGGCAATGTTCGGGTGGTTTAGCGAAGCGAGTAGCTTGGCTTCACGTTCAAACCGCGCCAACCGCTCCTCGTCCTTCGCGAACTCCTCGGGTAGAGTCTTGATCGCAACCTGCCGACCCAGCTTCGAGTCCTGCGCCAGCCACACCGATCCCATGCCTCCCTGACCGAGCTTGTCGGTGATCTCGTAGTGGCCCAGCGTCTTGCCGATCATGGCACCGGCACCCGTTCCTTCAGTTCTTCGAAGAAGTTCTCGACCACGATGACCTCGGTCGCAGCCGCCTCGCCCTCGCCCTCGTAGGGGCGGACCATCAGGAACCGCTGATCATCTGACGTGATGTCGTAGAAGTTGTCGCCCGGGCTCACCTGATATCCCGCCGGTATGGTGAACAGCGTCTCCTGCGCCAGCACCTGCCCCGAGCCTGGATCGAACTGGGCAGCCACCAGCCCACGGTCCTCATCCACGAAGAACAGCTCACGCCCGCTGTGCGCCCAGAGCGGCCCGAGCCCCCCGTCCCTCGAGACCCGCACCCTGGCCGAGTTCACATCGGGGAGCGGACGCACGAACACCTCGTAGCTGCCTGTTTCGTTCGAACTGTACGCCAGCCATCTGCCGTCCGGCGACAATGCCGGCGCTCCCTCGGCAAACTCGGGTGTCGCCACCAGCGGTATGGCCGCGCTGTCCTCGCCCGGACGGAAAGCCAGGATGTCGCGCAGGCCAAGACCCACTGCCACGGTTGCCGCGGCGCGGAGCACGAGCCACTCCCCATCGGGACTCCACGACCCTTGGGCGAAGCCGCGCTCTTCGTCGAGCACCAGCACCGCTTCTCCCGTTCCGTCCGCACGCTTAGACCATACGGTCCCTTCGTTCAGGGGACCCGAAAAGTACGTCACGGTCTGACCATCGGGCGTCCAGAATGGCCTGATGTCATCATCCTCGGAGAACGTGAGACGCTCCCGCGGTCCGTCGGGCAGGTGCTTGATCCAGATGTCCCGGTTGCCCTCAACCTCGGCGTTGAACGCCATCCGCGTCCCGTCCGGTGATAGCCTCGACCCGAAGTTGGTAGGGCTAACGAATGTCCATCCACGATCGACGGACGTCGCCTGGCCCGAGCGCGTTACCCAGACGAACTCGGACTGGAGGGCCCCGCCTCCGGCCTGATACACGAGCGTGCCGTCGTCCGACAGCGCGAGGTGGACCGAACCGAGGGAGCGCACACCTACACCCTCGGTCAGCGCCACTGGGTCTCCCGCCAACTGCAGCCCGTCGTGGTCGAACGGAGCGGCCAGGAGCGTCCCGTCCGCCGTCACGTAGACCAGATGCCCCGACGCCGCGTAGCGGGCGAACACGCCGCGCACGAGGATCTCGTGCTCCCCGGTCTCCATGTCCGCTACCGCAATGTCGTGCTGGCTGACGTCGCCACTGGGCTCGTGGGCCACCGTGAGCAGCACGCCGCGACCGTTGGGGAGCGCCTGCGGCCAGATGTGACCCGTCTCGCTCTGTGCCGGGTCGAGCACGGTGAACGGCTCCACCTCGCCGCTCGTCTCCGGCACGCGGACAAGAGCACTACTCCCTTGAGCCCGGAAGTAGATGTAGCCATCGGGACCCCAGGCGAGCCCCCCAACTCCAACGCCACTCTCCACGATCGCCAACGGTGGCCCACCGCTCAGTGAGACCACGCGGACCCCGCCACCTTCGTGGAAGGCCACCCTCTGGCCGTCGGGAGACAATACGGGGTTCTCCGCTCCCTCGGTGCCCGCGATGGGCGTCGCCTGAAGTTGATCACGTCGGCGTAGCCAGAGCTGTATGCCGCTCTGTTCCCCCGGACCCACATAGACCATCTGAGTCCCGTCCGGTGAGACCGCGACGCTCGAGCCTCTGCCGTTGGCCCGCTGAGTGACAGGTAACTCGATGCTGTAGCGGCTGACGGGCCTCGCTTCCGGGGCCGAGGGACGGAGGAGCGACCAGGCGAGGGTCCCCGTCAGGACGGCGGCGACTGCAGCGAACGCAACCGCCAGCCGTTTCCACCGACCGACGCCCGCAGGGACTCCAGTCCCATCGGCGGTCCCATGTCTGAACCCCGGATCAGCCATTACTTTCTGAATATCCACCCGAGCATCGGAAATGTCACCGTATCGGTCTCTCGACTCCTTCTCCAAGCAACGATCCAGGAGCAGCCGAATGCGTGGATGCACGTTCGGCGGCAGGCTCTTCCAATCCGGTTCTCTCGCAAGCACTCCGGCAAGAACGTCGGACGCGGTGGGGCCTTCATAGACTTGCCGCCCGGTTACCATCTCGAACAAGACGCAGCCGAACGCCCAGATGTCGGCACGCTTGTCCACTTCCTGCCCTCTCGCTTGCTCCGGAGACATGTACGCGGCCGTCCCGAGGATCACTCCCTTCTGCGTCGCCGCCATGCTCAGGGTCGGGGAGTTCGACAGGCTGGCATCGGCACCGTCGCCTATGAAGGCCTTCGCCAAACCAAAGTCCAGCACCTTGACCTTACCGTCGGGCGTCACCTTTATGTTGCCGGGTTTCAGATCCCGGTGAATCACACCCTTTTCATGCGCTGCTTCTAACGCCTCGGCAATCTGCAGGGCGAGTCTGAGGGATTCTTCGACCGGGATGGCCCCGCGCTTCAGCCGGTCCGCCAGCGTGTCGCCTTCGACCAATTCGAGGACAAGGAACCGGGTACCGTCGTGTTCTTCGAGGCCGTGGATCGTGGCGATATTCGGGTGGTTCAACGAAGCAAGCAGTTTCGCTTCGCGTTCAAACCGGGCAAGGCGCTCTTCGTCCTTGGCGAACTCCTCGGGAAGCGTCTTGATAGCCACCTGCCGGCCCAACTTCACATCCTGCGCCAGCCACACGGACCCCATGCCGCCCTGCCCGAGCTTGTCGGTGATCTCGTAGTGGCCGAGCGTCTTGCCGATCATGGCACCGGCACCCGTTCCTTCAGTTCTTCGAACCAGTTGAGGACGATGTTGATAGGATTTGGTGAACCAGCTTCGATCAGCTGGCGGAAAAGGAAACGATTGCCGTCCGGATGAACTGAGGGATAAGGAGAGGGCGGCATATCGAGCACCTCAGACGCGGAACCCAGCCGGCCATCTGCTCCGACGGGCACTGACATCAGGGCTAGCTGAAGCTGGTCACTGTAGTACAAGGAATCGCCATCTGGTGACCAGGCTGGATTAGAGCCGCGTCCTCCAACCTGCAACGGACGACTTCGTCTGGGAAATTCGGAGAGAAAAATGGTCGCGCCAGTTTCGAGCCCAGCGCGATATGCGATCCGGTTTCCATCTGGCGAAAACTGCGCTTGGTACTCAGGAAACGGCTGATCGGCAAACGCGGTGACCTGCCCCGTCTCGCGATCCAGAATCCAGAGATCACGCGATCCCGGATCACTCACCGTGTATGCGAGGTAACGGCCGCTGGGCGACCAGGACTCGGGTATAGGCGAGTTGGCGTTTTCGGGGAGCAGTTTCTCAGGAGGGACCAGGCTTTCAATGGACTGAGAATAGAGGCTATCGCCGTCCGTGATGGTAATCCGTTGTCCACCTGGCTCCCAGATTGGTCTCAAGGCAAATCCTGTTCGGAGGCCGGGTATTCGCAGCTGACTCTGAATACCCCTTTCCAGATCCATGAGATAGACCCCGTCTTGATTGGCGAGCTCGTAGAGTAGGGAATCCCCATTCGGAGAGAGCCGCGGTCTTGCCGCCGGAACCTCCAGCACGGCCGCAGACGTGACTCCGCTTTGGTCTGTCCAGACAAATCTCGGCTCGCCCCCAGAACCTGGAGTTCGCGCGTAGGCCAGGACACCGTCACGCGATACCGAAAAAGCCGCTCGACCGTTCGCGGCGAGAACGACATCGCCTGCCACCGCGATCGCATCTCCAGCCAACAGTTCTCCCCGCGTCGCGTCGAAAGCTTGCGCCAACAGGAACGAGTCTCGGACAAACAGCAGATGCCCTGGCTCGGAATATTGAGCCATCGACGCGGACGGCATAATGGCCCGCGGCGGCTGATCATCCAAGCTTCCGACGTAGAGGGTCCAGTCTGTGAGACCGTCAGTTCTCGACAGGTAGACGAATCGCCGACCGTCGGGAAGAAAGGAGGGCCATGTCTGAAGTATTTCGCCCGGCGTCTCACCAAGATTCGTAACCGGCGTCGGCGCGCCGCCTGAAGCGGGAACACGCATGATCGGACCGCTCGGGTTCCGACCCCCGAAGATGATCGTGCCTTGGTTATTCCACGAACCGCCCTGATCGCCCCTTGGTGCCTCGCTTATCGTGAACGCCGGGCCGCCTTCAAGATCCACCCTGCGAAGCTCCCCATCTGCAAAGAAACCCACCTGTTGGCTGTCGGGTGACCAGAAGGGCATGGTGGCGTTCTCCGTGCCCGGTATCGGAGCGGATTCGAGCGAATCCATCCGCCGCACCCACAGTTGGATGATGCCATCGGTCGTACCTTGGTAAACCAGGCGAGAGCCATCCGGCGATATGGCCATTCGGGGAGCGCCACCCCGACCGGCAAGGACTGTCTCGTCCGGCGGAAAGACCGAGAACTTCACTACGTTGTGCGCCGCTTCGGACTGATTGAGATAGAAATAGACGAGTCCAACCGCAAGGACCACAGACAGGGTGGCAAAGGCCAGAGTAGCGGCGAACAACGGTCGCTCCCTGCCGGGGGTAGCGACTGAAACTTGTACTCCGCTTTCAATGTGGGACAGTTCGATCCTCAGGTCTCCCACATCGCGCCACCGATCACGCGGATCCTTTTCCAAGCACCGCAGAATCAGCTCCCGAACTCGAGGGTGCAGTTGGCTATGAAGTGTTGAGTAGTCCGGTTCCCGAGCCAAGACCGAGGCCATCACGTCCGACATCAACTCGCCCCGGAACGCCTGACGGCCTGTCAGCATCTCGTACAGCACACATCCGAATGCCCACACGTCAGCCCGCTTGTCGACTTCCTGTCCACGCGCTTGCTCCGGTGACATGTAAGCGGCAGTGCCAAGAATCACACCCTGCTGGGTTGCCGCCAGACTCAAGGTCGGTGACTGCGACAGGTTCGCGTCCGACCCGTCCCCCAAGAAAGCCTTCGCCAGCCCGAAGTCCAGCACCTTCACCTTCCCGTCGGGTGTGACCTTGATGTTCCCTGGTTTCAGATCACGGTGAATCACACCCTTCTCATGTGCTGCTTCGAGAGCTTCGGCGATCTGGAGGGCAAGTTTGAGGGATTCCTCGACGGGGATGACACCGTGTTTCAGCCGATCCGCGAGCGTGTCGCCCTCGACGAGTTCAAGGACGAGGAACCGAATGCCGTTGTCTTCTTCCAGACCGTGGATGGTGGCGATGTTCGGGTGGTTCAGGGAGGCGAGAAGTTTGGCTTCACGCTCAAACCGGGCCAGACGTTCTTCGTTCTGCGCGAACTCTTCAGGAAGTGTCTTGATGGCGACTTCCCGTCCGAGTTTGGAATCCCGCGCACGCCACACCTCGCCCATGCCTCCCTTTCCGAGCGGGGAGAGAACTTCGTAGCTGCCGAGTTGGGTGCCGGGGGTCATTGGTTAGCGAGTTCAGCGGTCCAGTTGACGATGATCGTGACCGGTGGTGGGTCCAGGCTCGGGCGGCGCAGCAGGAAACTGGCCCCGTCGCCGGTCACGGCATAGTGATGCCGACTGTCTATCAGCCCTGACGCCGCCGGATTAAAAACCGGTGCCACTGTGCCAAACTCCAGACCCGAGGAACCAGCATCCATACGGACCGCCATGAGGTTTGCGTCCCCACTGCCGCCCTTGTAGAACAGCTCCCTGCTGTCGTCCCTCCACCTGGGATGGCTGCCTGGACCGTCGGAGACGCGTTGGCGGTCGGTCACGTCCGGGAACCGCGCCACGTAGATGCTATCCTCGCCGGATTCTCTCGAAGAGTAGGCGACCCACTCCTCGTTCGGCGAAAAGTGAGCGGCACGCTCGGTATAATTCGGATCGTTGAAAAGCGGCCAGGGTTCGTCCCCGGAAACGGGCAACACCCAAACGTCGCCGCTTTGATTGAACAGAATGAACTGTCCGTCCTGCGACCAGTCCGTGGGAAGCAGTGATCCGGTCCCCTCGGCAGCTTCCCAGAGAGGCTCGTCCTGGTCCGTACGGATGTTCTTCTTCCAGATACCCCACTTCCCGTTCCGGTAGGACTGATAGGCGATTTCCTGGCTGTTGGGTGACCAGACCGGGTCGGCATCGAACGAAGGCGTTGACGCGAACCGCGAGGGAACACCCGTTCCCACATCGATCAACCAGATATCGACATTCCCGGTCGCTGGATCCTTGCGGTTCACCCCGATTTGTTGCCCGTCCGGTGACAGGGACGGGTTCAGATATTCGCCCGTCTGTGGCTGCTGAACCCGTCGGGTTTCGTTTCCGTCACGATCGAACCACACGAGTTGTCCGTCCACACGGTTCCCGGACCGAAACGCGAGAATACCGTTATTCGAAACCGAAAGCGGCATGTCATCCCCGGCATTGATCCCAGGAGTAGACACCTGGGGACCGATTCGGCGGGCTTCTCCGTTGAGCTCCAGGCGATCGACGTCAAACGGCTGCGCCATCAAGACGCCCCCGCTCACGAACAGGATATGAGCGCTACCGAACACGGCCTTGGTGTTGCGGTCGGCGTTCAACAGAAGACGCGTTTCTGGGGATTCCAGAGACGCCAGGTAAATCGAAGACGGCTGAAGGCGACCCCCGCCCCTCGAATAGAGGAAATGAATTCCGTCGGGAAGGAAGTGCGGGCGCCCGCCCTGCACTTCCAGCGTCAGCGGGACGGGTTGGCCGCCCGTCGCCGATACGCGGTGCAGGATCCCACTGCCACGGAAAACAATTTCCCCATCGGCGTTCCATGTACCGCCTCCAGCCGTGACCACAGGACAGACAATCCGGGGAGCCGCGCCGGAGAGATCCGCAACCCGGAGGTCTGTCGACGTGAAGAATCCTATGGACTGCCCATTCGGCTCCCAGAACAAAGATCTGACGGCACCCTCCGTACCCGCCAGCATCCGCATTTCACCCGACCCGCGTTCGCGGACCCAGACCGCCGGCCGACCGGTGGGTTCTGGCGCGAGGAATGCAATTCGTTCGCCGTCGGGTGAAATGGCCAGCACTTGTGCACGGGCCTCGAAGGGTTGGGGGAAGGAAAATCGGAAAGCCGTCTGCTCCGGGGGTGCGACGGAAAAATAAGCCACGGCCAGGATCAGCGTTGCAATCAGAAGGACTCCAATTGCGGACCACAAGACAAGTTCACGGCCTTTTGATCGGGTTTCAACGGGGGCTGTTCCAACTTGTGCACTGCCATCTGTGATCCACTGCAACTCGCGCATCAGGTCGGCGGCGTTTTGACACCGATCTTCGGGATTCTTGGCGAGGCATGCCTTGATGACGTGATTGAGCATGGGCGGCGAGACCGGCTGAACCTCAGTGACCGGCGCGGGCTGGTGGTTCATGATCGCCCCGACCAGACTTGCCTGACTCGCACCCTCAAACGCCTTCTTCCCGGTCACCATTTCGTACACGACCGCCCCGAACGCGAAGATGTCTGTCCGGGCGTCGGCTTCCTTGCCCTCCAACTGTTCGGGTGCCATGTACTGGAGCGTGCCGATGATCGTTCCTTCGGCTGTGAGGGGTGCGGACGGATCTTGCGTGGGCATCTGCGAGAGTGGTGAGACCTCACCCGCTTCGCCCTTGAGCTTCGCCAGCCCGAAGTCGAGCAGCTTCACACCCGCCGACTTCGTCAGCATGATGTTGCCGGGTTTGAGGTCCCGATGCACGACGCCCTGCCGGTGCGCCTTGTCCAGCGCGTCGGCGATCTGGATGGCGTATTCGAGGGCCTGGTCGAGCGGGAGGCGTCCCTTCTCCAACCGCTGCTGCAGCGTGTCGCCCTCCACCAGTTCCATGACGAGGTAGTGAACGCCGTCCTGTTCCCCCACGTCGTGCAGATGTGCGGGTGGTTCAGACTGCTGACGGCCTTGGCTTCGCGCTCGAAGCGTTCCCGGCGTTGCGGGTCGGAGGCGAGGTGTTCGGGCAGGACTTTGATGGCGACCGTGCGCTCCAGGCGGGTGTCGGTAGCGCGATACACCTCTCCCATACCGCCGGCACCGAGTTGGTCGGCGATTTCGTATGGACCCAGACGTGTGCCTGCTGCGAGCGACACGGGTTGCCTCCAAGTAAAGGCCGGCGGTCATAGACCGCCGCTACAGAGCATCACTTCGCCAATTTGCTGAAACTTGCGTAAATACTACGGCAGGAAGGGGTTGGTAGCAATCAAACAGCCGCATGGATGGATCACCGCCTGGTCGGAAGAGTGGAAAAACCGAGGTAAGACGGGGCTTTTCGACGAGATCCACATGGAAGTATCGACGATAGGGAATGTGGTTCGCCCTTCGCCTTCAGGCCGGGCCGATTTGATGGACATAGGTGGTCGGATCGGTCAGCATAGCGCTCAGACTGACTCGTTCATGAAAACACCACTTTCTATTGGACCATCCTCAAACTGCGAGGGCGTTATACGGAAACAGGCGATCGAGCCGCTTGCTGAACGACACTTCTGAATGTATTATTAACAGTACGTTTGGAGGTGATATGCGGAAAATCCCGAGGATTGTACCTGTGACCGATCTCCGCCAGGATGCGGCATCGGTACTGGAGGAACTTCAGAAGGCTGACGAGCCCTGGATCATTACCCAAAGGGGGAGGGCCACGGCCGTCCTGCTCAACGTCGAGGCCTACGAGCGCTCGCAACAGGAAAACGAACTGCTTCGGCTCCTGGCGGTCGGTGAGAAGGAGATCGCCCAGGGGAAAGGGCACTCTCTTGATAGCGTGATGAAAGATGCAGACCGGCTGCTTCGGACAGACTGATCCGTGAGGGTTCGCTTCACCCCGTCAGCGCGGGAGCAATTCCTCGAAGGCCTAGAATACATCAGGAGGGACAATCCAGCAGCGGCCAGAAGATTTCGCGATCATGCCGAACGGATCCTCAAACGGCTGCGGGACTATCCAGAGTCGGGTCGTACGATTCCAGAGTTTCCGGAGCTACCACATCGGGAGCTCATTGTCCGGCCCTATCGCTTCTTCTATCGCGTAGAGAAAAAAACGGTTTGGATCGTTGCCGTCTGGCACGGCGCACAAGAAGTTGATCAACCCGAAAGTACCGTATAACAAGGCAATGAAGCTGCCAGTCCCGCGGTTTCACGGTCCGTGCGTGCGCACGTCTCACGCCACCTCGGCCTGCAGCTTATTGCCGATCCGTTAGTGCGCCAAGCGAAGCTTGGCGCTTCTTGCAGGGTGCGAGTCCCTGCGGAGAAAGGGTTAACCACCCACTCCTACCGAGTGTTGCAACTGCGACTGCGGAGGTGAAAGCCGAACAAGTCAGTTGAAGCGTACACAGGGAAGCATGCAGGCCGCAGGAGGGACCGCGACCTCCAAGGCTTGATACAGCCCCGTCATGGCGTTTGATGCAGACGGCGACGGTGTTAACGGTACCGGAAGCCAACACAGACGAACCGTTGTGGTGAGGTTCGCGAGGGTCTGCCGGGGTCCACCTTAGAGCGTGGCATGTATGCAGAGAAGCGTCAGGAACTTGGGAGACCCTGCGGGTTCCCGAGCTGAGACGCGATCGGAAACGACAGATCGCAGGGCATACGGCTAGTGAGCCCACACACGGGGAAACCCAGACCCAGGTAGGCCGGAGCCTAAACGAACTGGACGCCTGATCGACGACGGCCACGGGTAGACAGGCTCGACCAAAAGAAGAGCCATCGATGATTCGCAGGGAGTCAGATCCGCTCATACTACTCGGAGACGGTAGCGCCGATCACATGGGGAAGGGGCGGACAGAAGTACGTAGCTGGTACAGGAAACATTGTCCGGCGATGAAGGGCCGGAACAAAACAATGCCAACCTCACTGCTGGCGATAGCAAAGAAGGCTGAGGAAAGGAAACATCCCTTTCTTGATGCTGGACGCGGAAGCGAGTACTTCTGAGGAGCCCGGTGCTGGAAAACGGCACGCCGGGATCTGTGCGGGGGCGGTTCGGGAAACTGGCCGTTCTACCGCGATGATTGCAGTCGCATTATCGTAAGAAGCAGGTTTGCCGTCTGTTAGACTTGGCGCAATGACATCCGACGTCAAGAAACTCCTGGACGAAGCATTAAGGCTTCCAACGAGATGAAGCCCGGGCAGCACTGGCTGGGTCACTCATCGAAAGCTTGGATGAAGTCGTTGACGACGATGCCGAGTCGGCCTGGGCAGAAGAGATCCAGCGTCGAATTAGGGAGATCGAGTCGGGACAAGTCAAGACCGTGCCCTGGTCTGAAGCTCGCCGAATGATCATCGGGCAGTGATGCCTGCTCAGCTCCGCCTTCATCCAGAGGCCGTCATCGAAGCACGGGCGGCCAGAGAATGGTACGAACATCGCAACCCGATTGCTGCCGAGTCCTTCATGCAGGAACTGGACCACGCTGTTGAGCAAGTCGGCCAATCTCCGAATCGTTGGCCGCGCCACCTGTACGGAACCAGGCGTTACCTACTGCATCGGTTTCCATTCTCAGTTGTTTACCGGAAGTCTGATGGCGTCATCGAAGTGCTAGCCGTGGCGCACGGACACCGACGCCCCGGATATTGGAAAGCTCGAACCTAAAGAAGCAATCTAAGTGGCTTCACCAGACGGCGGCAACGTTGTTTTGGTTGAAGTGAAACCTTAGTGGCGCCGCAGGTAAGCCACAAACCGTCTGGCACTTCTCCGCGAAGGCGATCTTTACAGTCAGGTCGATTTGAAACGTGTGCCGTATCGGAGAGTTTGGGGGGATCAGAAGGCTCGATGAACGGGAGCTACGGCACCGGGACGAGGCGTTCGAGTTCGGTGAACCAGTTCTGGACGACGATGATTTCAGCTGACGGAGCCGCGCTGTCGCCGTCGATTGGCGCATCCTTAATCGCAAGGAACCGCAGACCGTCGAATGACACGTCATAGTTTCGCCCGACAGCAGCTGCAATGTTCTCCATGTACGGCCAGTCCATGAGCGACCTGCGGGCGTTCACGGAGAAGCCAGCCCCACCATCGTCTAGTGTGACGGCAATCAGTCTGCGAACACCACCAGCACCAGCAGGTTCAATATAGAAGAGTTCCCGCCCATCCCGTGACCAGAGAGGCTCGAGTCCCCCGGCGTTCGACACCAGGACGCGGTCGTCATCCACGTTCGGAAACGGGCGGACGTAAATCTCGTATCGCCCGGACTCATCCGAGTCGTATGCCATCCAGCGGCCATTCGGCGACAACTCACCGTTCCGCTCGTTGAATGGCTCGCGCAAGAGCCACACAGGCTCCGCCTTGGCGTCCACCGAAATCATGCCGATGTTGTGACGAGTCTCCGGGTTGCTTTGCTCTCGGAACACCAGTTCTGCGTCCGTCGGGGTGAAAAAATACGGATTGGCATCGGTGCTACCCGGTGCCCCGGGGTGCTCCGCAAGTCGTTCTGGACTGCCGGTGTTGTTCGCGGCCTTCCAATAGATGTCTCCACGGCTGCTGGAATACGCAATGCGTTGGTTGTCCCGCGTCCATGTTGGGTACCTCGCGCCAACCTCACCTACCGTCAGACGCGTCCGTGTTTCCAGCGTGAAGTCCCATATCCATAAGTCACTCACCTCGTTTCGGTTATCGAGGGCGACGCGGCGACCATCATGCGAGACGCGTGGATAGACGTACAGGCCCGGTTCGATGCCAACAACCTCTTCGCGACCCTCCCGGTCCACCCACACCAAAGTGCGGGGCGCAGCCTGCCCACCGTCCGCCGCCCGGTACACCAGCGAACCGTCCTCAGACATCCCGTAGTTCGCACTATCACCAACGAATGTCGCCCTCGCCAGTCCCTGTTCTAATGACACCGCTGTCCCGGAGGTTTCCAGCGTGTCTGGATCAAATGCGATCGCAAACAGGTCATTGCCCAGGGCGTAGATCAAATGTCCGGTCGGTGCGTAGCTGGCCGCGCTTCCGTTCCACACCACCGTTCGATCCTCGGTTGCGTCCAACGACGCGACGACGATTTCGCCGTTGTCCCACTGACCACCGGGAACTGCGGTGAACAGGATTTCCCGTCCGCTGGGCAGGAACGTGGGTCTGCCCAACTGTTCACCGTCCCGGGCGTCAATGATCCGTTCCGGCGTGCCGCCGTTGGCCGAGACGCTATAGATCCCGTCGAGTTGGGAAAAGAGAACGATGTCGTCCGCCCCCCAGCTAATTCCTATTGGATTCTCGGGGACAGGACCGATCGGAACCGGCGTGCCGCCATTGATGGCGATCTTTTGGATCCGGCCCTCCCGGTTCCAGAAACCCACCCACTGGCTGTCGTGGGAGAAAAACGGGTTGGCCACACCAGGACCTTCGGTTCCTGCGATCACGCGGGCTTCCAGATCGTTCCTGGATCGCAGATAGAGTCCACCGGTGCCGTTGTAGACATAGTATTGGCCATCCGGTGACACGGCGATGGTGTTTACTCCGGCATATCTGAAGGCGATCCCCTCGGGGAGGTCATGCCCGTGGCGACTCACCGGACGGGGCGCTTCAGGTTTCAGGGTCCAGACGGCCACGCTGGCGATGACCAATCCAAGGACGAATGTTGCCACCCACGGCAGTTTCGATTGCGTTGCCACCTGAGCGATCTCGGCAACCGGCTGAACGATCACGCCACCGGCATCGGCCAGCACCTTCTGAACATCCACGCGGGCGTCGGAAATGTCACCGTACCGGTCTTTCGATTCCTTTTCCAGGCAGCGTTCAAGGAGCAATCGGATTCTGGGATGGAGATGAAGGGGAAGGTTGTTCCAGCCGGGGTCCGCCCGGAGGACGCCGGCCAGCACATCCGACACCGTGCCTCCGTCGAACGTTCCCCGACCGGTCAACATTTCAAACAGCACGACACCGAACGCCCATACGTCAGCTCTCTTATCGACCTCCTGTCCCCTTGCCTGCTCGGGGGACATGTACGCTGCCGTGCCGAGAATCACGCCCTGCCGTGTGGCAGCCACACTCAACGTTGGGGACTGCGACAGATTCACGTCCGCCCCGTCACCCGCGAATGCTTTCGCCAGCCCGAAGTCCAGTACCTTGACCTTGCCCTCGGGCGTGACCTTGATGTTGGCCGGTTTCAGATCCCGGTGGATGACGCCCTTCTCATGTGCGGCTTCCAAGGCTTCGGCGATCTGGAGGGCGAGCTTGAGAGATTCTTCGACGGAGATCGCGCCACCTTTCAGTCGATCCGCCAGCGTGTCGCCTTCGACGAGTTCGAGGACGAGAAAGCGCGTGCCGTTGTCTTCTTCGAGGCCGTGGATGGTGGCGATGTTCGGGTGGTTCAATGACGCCAGCAGCTTCGCCTCACGTTCAAACCGGGCGAGTCGTTCTTCGTCCTGCGCGAACTCCTCAGGCAGCGTCTTGATCGCAACCTGACGCCCCAACTTGGCGTCCTGCGCCTGCCACACCGATCCCATCCCGCCCTGACCGAGCTTGTCAGTGATCTCGTAGTGGCCCAGTGTTTTGCCGATCATCCAGTAGCTCCCGACCTCGCCGTTCCCTTATACAGTGGGATGTTTCGTGTGCCAGTCCGTACCCTCTTCATAAGCGTGACCGATGCGACAGATTGTCGCTTCATCCAGCCGATTGCCGACGAACTGGATGCTGTAGGGCAAACCATCGTGCGAAAAACCGCACGGGACCGATAGCGTGGGGCTTCCAGAGAAATTGAATGGCTTTGTGAAAACATCATTACGAAGAAATTCAGACGATCCATAGGTTTCCACCAAAATTGCATCCCGAGTTTCCCGGGAAGTGGGGAATGCAGGGCCACCAAGAGAAGGACACACGAGGGCATCGAACGTCGAAAGTAGTGCGTTCAAGCGCCCGGTGAACTCTGCCCGGACTTTATCCGCCTTTGCGTACTCGGCTCCCGTGATCTGGGCACCCTGTTCGAGACGGCCTCTGAAGCCGTCTCCGTACTCAAGGGCGCGGGAAGGATAGGTCGCCTCATGGGCCGCGACCGCTTCCGCGAGGCAGAGAGTGAACCACGCTGCGCCAACTTCGCCAACGTCCGGCATCTCGACTTCGACGATTTCGGTTCCCATGGATGTCAGTTCGGCTACCGCCTTCTCAATCGCTGCGGCAAGCCCGGACTCGACCTGTTCGGTGGCGTATCGCCGGTCGTATCCAAGGCGTAGTCCGCCAACACCCCTGTCCAACTCGTCCTGGATTCTAGGAACGGGTTCCCTCAATGAAGTCGGATCGTTCGGGTCAACCCCGGCGATCGCTTCGAACATGAGTGCGGCATCAACCACGCGCCGGGTCATGGGACCAACATGGTCCATGGATTCTGCCAGGGGCAGGACTCCATATCGGCTGACTCGTCCGTATGTGGGCTTGAGGCCGACGGTTCCATTCGCAGCGGCTGGGTAGCGGATCGATCCCCCTGTGTCGGTGCCGAGCGATCCAAAGCAAAGTCCGGCAGCCGTTGCGACTCCGGATCCGCTGGACGAGACACCACTCCATCGGCTGGCATCCCAAGGGTTCAAGGGAACGTCAAAATCCGGATGGTAGGGTCCGAACGCCCCTTCGGATAGGTTCAACTTGCCGAGGATGACCGCTCCGGCCTCTTCGAGTCTCACCACGACCGTCGCGTCAAAATCGGGCACGAAATCTGCGAGAACACCCGTGCCCCCCATCGTGCGGACACCGTCTGTGTAGCAGAGATCCTTGACGGCTATGGGCACGCCATGCAACGGGCCTCGGTAGTTTCCAGCCTGTATCTCTGTTTCGGCCTGACGGGCGGCGGTCATTGCATGATCGCCCATTACGGTTGCGTAGCTCAGCAGCCGGGTATCGACAGCATCGATGCGATCGAGCATCAAGCGGGTGAGTTCAACGGGGGAAAGTTGCCGTGATTCTATCAATCTCGCAACTTCCTTCAGGCTCAGGTAATGCAGCGGCTGGTCGCCTGGGATGCCCGATGCGGGTTCCTGATTCGGTGATTCGCGAAAAGAGGAAGCACCCAACGGCAGGGCAACTCCGGCGGCACAGAAACCGATGAATTGCCGCCGTGACATACCCTCTGCTTGCGATGCGTCATGCTCAACGTCGTTCGCGGACGACTGCTTGATCATCCTGTCAATCCCCCCTGGTGGTTGGCTGCACTGAGGTTGACCGTGCAAATCCGTACAATCGGTTCAAAGAGTTCGTAGCTGCCGAGTTGGGTGCCGGGGGTCATTGGTTTTCTTCGAGCAGAGAAATCCAGTTGAGGACGACCGTGAGTGAGGCCATCTCTCTCGACGTCGGACTCTCTTCGTCAGAAGCCGCGACGATCAGGAAACGCTGGCCATCGGTCGTGACAGCGTAATCAGCACTATTCGGGGTGTCAGTTGTACCAATGGGCATTTCGAATAGCGCGGTCGAAACGCCAGGTTCAAAGGTCCTATCCGCCCGGACCTCTACTGCCATCAATCTGCCGTCGAGTGTGAGATAAAACAGCTCTCTTCCATCCCCGCGCCACCGAGGGTGCCTCCCACCATTAATCGAAATCTGCCATTTGCCACCAGTTGCGGGAAATGGCTGCACGTACACTTCATCACGGCCGGATTCGTTAGAGGCGTAAGCGATCCAACGTGCGTCGGGCGAGAATCGCGCCTGAAATTCGTTGAATTCGGTTCGCAGGAAGACATAAGGCTCCGGATCCCTCTCCAGCGGCAACACCCATATATCGGCCCGGTTAGTGGCGTTGCCACGCTGATAGGCAAGGAAACGGCCGTCGGAAGACCAATCCATCGCAGAGAGAACGTTATCCTGCGAAAAGCCACTGGCATCCGCTTGAAGGAGCAGTTCGTCGTTGCCAGAACCAAAGGAGGTCTTCCGATAAAGGCTTAACGGCCCATCCCGATTCGAGCTGAACACGATCCGGATCCCATCGTGGGACCAGATCGGCCGAGTTTCTCGTGCGGCGTCGAACGTGAAACGCGATGAAGCACCACGGTCCAAGTCCATCGTCCAGATGTCCCGATTTCCGGTCAGCGGATCTACTGACTCGAAAGCCAGTCGCTTCCCCTCGGGCGACAGTTCAGGGTTCGCGTAGGCACCCGGCGCACCGACTCTTGCGAGTTGCGTACCACTTCGATCGAACCAAACGAATTCTTCTAGGCCGGTATCGAACCCACCCAAATACACGAGAATTCCGTTCTCGGACGTCGAGAAATCTGCAACTCCGTTGGGACGGTTGACCACCTGTTCCGCGACAAGCGTCGGCTCGCCGGAAACCTGCATCTGCTCGACATCAAATGACTGGGCCATAAGTGTTCCGCCTCGAACAAACAGAAGGTATCCTGGGGGTGAGTACTCCGCTCTAGAAGCTGACCGAAGAAGCAATCTGGACTCCTGCGAATCCAGCGACGCCACGTAGACTCCCGAATTTTCCGAATCACTACTTCTTGCACGGTAAAGGAAGTGGCGACCGCCCGGTAAGAAGTGCGGGCCGACGTGGAGCAACTCCCCCCTGGAGGTGTCGAGATCCGTCACCGGAGTTGCCTGTCCACCCGATGAGGAGATTCGGTACAGGCGACTCTGATTCGTGAAGACGATGATCTCATTCCCGTTCCAGGTACCACCATAGAAAGGGTTCGCATCGGAAAGCGTTTGTGGTGGCCCGCCGGAGATCGCGATTTTTTTGAGTTTGCCTTGAGCGAAAAATCCGATGGAGCGGCTGTCGGGTGACCAAAAAGGGTAGGAGGCTCCCTCAGTTCCAGACAACACCTGAGCGGTAACGGAATCGAGCGGGCGAATCCAGAGAAGGGTTCTGCCCTCAGATTGAGCCAGAAGAGCAACTAACCGTCCATCAGGTGACACGGCCGGACAAGTTCGGCAGGCGCCTGGCGCCCTTAATATCGCTCCTTCGGGCGCAGCAACGCTAAAGCGTACTGCCCTTGGTTCTTCCCAACTGCCAAGCACCACGACCAAGACAACCAGCACAGCGGTTGCCGCAATCCATGCGATCCGCTCTCGGCTTTTCAAACCAGTCTCGACGGGGCCGGTCTCGACAGACGCGCTGCCCTCGGTGACCCATTTCAACTCGTCCAGGAGATCACCTGTACTCTGCCAACGGCCGTCAGGATCCTTTGCCAAACACTTCTTCACTGTGCGATCCAGAGTAGTTGGGGAAATTGGCTGGAAATCGCTCACGAGTGGGGGCACGTCCTTGAGGATCGCCCCGATCAGGCTCGCCGGACTCGCTCCCTCAAACGCTTTCTTGCCCGTGACCATCTCGTAGACGACGGCACCGAACGCGAAGATGTCCGTCCGGGCATCGGCTTCCTTGCCTTCCAACTGTTCTGGGGCCATGTACTGGAGCGTGCCGATGATCGTGCCTTCAGCGGTCAGGGGCGCTGAGGGGTCCTGGGTGGGCATTTGGGACAGTGGCGAAACCGCACCCGCATCGCCCTTCAGTTTCGCCAACCCGAAGTCCAGCAACTTCGTCCCCGACTTCGTGATCATGACGTTACCGGGCTTAAGGTCGCGGTGTACGACACCCTGCCGGTGGGCTTTATCTAATGCGTCGGCGATCTGGACGGCGTATTCCAACGCTTGGTCGAGCGGAAGCCGTTTCTTCTCCAACCGTTGTTGAAGCGTCTCGCCTTCCACCAACTCCATAACGAGGTAGTGCGTCCCGTCCTGTTCCCCGATGTCGTGGAGCGTGCAGATGTGCGGGTGGTTCAGGCTGCTAACGGCTTTGGCTTCACGCTCGAAGCGTTCCCGGCGCTGCGGATCGGAAGCGAGGTGCTCGGGAAGGACCTTAATCGCGACGGTACGCTTCAGGCGGGTATCAGTGGCGCGATACACCTCTCCCATACCACCGGCGCCGAGTTGATCGCCGATTTCGTATGGGCCTAAGCGTGTTCCTGCCGTGAGAGCCATAGGCTGCGATCCTGTCTCTCAAGCGTTCCAGACTGTGTGAAAAGTCGGCGACAGCCGGGCGGGAGTCGGTGAACTGGCATCAGGTTCCCCATGGCGGTTGGTAAAATGTGTCATGGCACATATCACCGGTGAAGACCGTTCCCAGCTTCTGCTTCTGCCCGATACTGTGGACGACTACGTGGGACCGGACAACCCGGTCCGTTTCATTGATGCATTCGTCGACGGTCTCGACCTTGAGGCGGCTGGATTCCAGCGCGTTCGGCCCAACGACAAGGGCCGTCCAGGCTACGATCCCGCGGATCTGCTGAAGCTGTATATCTACGGGTATCTGAATCGTATTCGGTCGAGCCGCAGGCTGGAGACAGAGACGCATGCGCAACCTCGAGGCGATCTGGCTGCTACGCCAGCTGAAGCCCGACTTCAAGACGATCGCCGACTTCCGGCGCGACAATCGGCATGCGTTCCGGGCGGTGTTTCGGCGGTTCGTGCGGTTGTGCCGGGAACTCGACCTGTACGGGCGGGAGTTGATCGCCGTGGACGGCACGCGCATCAAGGCGGTGAACCACCGGGACCGCAACTTCACGCGGGCCAAGCTGAAGACGGACCTGCAGCGTATCGACGACCGACTCGACCGCTACCTCGACCAGGTGAACGAGGCCGACGCGGATGATGCCGGCGGCAGAGCGGCTGCCGTGGCGGATCTTCAGGAGAAGATCGCATCGATCCGTAAGAGAAAGGAGACCTTGGAGGGGCATCGGCAGACGCTGGACGATACCGGAGAAGCCCAGCTGTCGCTTACGGATCCGGACTCCCGGTCAATGCATTCCGGGACACGGGTCGGAGTCGGCTACAACGTCCAGATCGCTGTCGACACTGAGCACAACCTGATCGCCGAACAGCAGGTCCATAGCAAGGTCTCGGACCTCGGTCTGCTCGCGGAGACGGCCACAGCGGCTCGGGAGAACTTGGCTGTCGACGAGATCGACGCGGTCGCGGACCGAGGCTACTACAAGATCGAAGACATTGAGGACTGCGAAGCCGCCGGGATCACGCCCTACGTTCCGAAGCCCGATCGGAGCACGGCCAGACGCAGTGGCCACTTTCCGAAGTCCGATTTCCAATACGACGACTCCACGGACACCTACCGGTGCCCCGCTGGTGAGCGCCTGGTGCCGTTGTATCGCGGAAGCGTCGGTAAGTCGCGCACAGGCACGTATCTTGTCAGTTACGCCAACCGCGCCGCATGCAGAGGCTGCGGTCTACGCGAACGATGTACCAAGAACACCTATCGGCGCATCACGCGCTTCGAGAACGAAGCAACGATGGAGCGCATGGCGAACCGTCTCGCCGCCCGGCCCGAGGTGATGGATCGTCGCCGGGAGTCGGTCGAGCATCCCTTCGGTTCGATCAAGCAGTGGATGGGCCAAGGCGCGTTCCTGACGCGCCGACTCGGCAATGTCCGCGGGGAGTTCAGCCTCACCGCCTTGGCCTACAACATGCGCCGCGCAATCAACCTCGTAGGAATTCCCGCCTTGATTGCCGTCGCAGCGGTTTGACCGGGTAATCCGCCCGTTTTTGGCGCAACAATCCGCCTCCATCCCGCGTTTCCCAGTCACAGCAACACCTCACGCCACCGAAAAGGCTGGCAGCCCCGAGTGATCTGCGTCGCCACGGGTCCGTCATCGTGCTTGCCCTTCGGTGTTGCCGGATCAGCGATCCACGACTTGGACTTTTCACACAGTCTGGTTCCTTCGCCGGGTTTGGGTAAACTTGCGTAAATACTACGGCAGGCAGGAGTTGGTGGCAATCAAACAGTCAAGTTGCGCGAACAGCGCTCTTCCGGTGTGATTCCACTTTTGGAGCACAGGCGACTTATACGGGAGTTGAGAATACGAATCCTGCCGCCTATGGCACCGGCACCCGTTCCTTCAGTTCTTCAAACCAGTTGAGAATGATGTTGATCTTTGGCGCCGGGGCCTGCTCGCCCTCGGTTCCCCCATCGGCCACCGGTACGGTCGCCACGAATCGTTCCCCGTTGGGCATGGTGTCAAGATTCCTACCACTACCGGGGGAGTTACCTATGGGGATAGGCTGTGGGTTACCAAATGTCACGGCTGGACTAGGGCGTGTTAACACTAACGTAGTGCCTCGACGATGAGTGCGAAGTGAAGGAAGGCGAGGAACATGACGTCGAGTTTATCGAAACGGGAGAAGATACGCCGAAAACCCTTGAGTCGGCGGAAGAGCCTCTCGACTTCGTTCCTGCGGCGGTAGAGCACGCGGTCGTATTCCCACGGCTCCAGGCGGTTGCGCTTGGGCGGCACGACGGGAATCCACCCAAAATCCAGAGCCAATTGGCGGGTCTGGTCGTCTTGGTAGGCACGGTCCATCAGCAGCGGCAGCGGCGCGGGCAACGGCCCCAGGCCGGCGAGCAGCTCGCGGCCCTGCGGGGCGTCGTGCGCTTGGCCGGGCGAGAGCGCAAACGTTATCGCCGTTCGAGCATTCGCGGCAACCAGATGAATCTTGGTGGTCCATCCACCGCGGGATTTGCCGATCGCTTGCGGACCGTTTTTTTTAACGCTCCCGTGCCGTCGGGATGCACCTTCACAATGGTCGAGTCCATCGAAACGGCTTCCACCCGGATGCGCACCAGTTGCTCGCGCTGGAGTTTTTCGAAGACGGCGTCGAGCACCCCGTTCTTGGACCAGCGGTTCATCCGGGTGTAGATGGTGTGCCAGTTGCCAAAGCGCTTGGGCAGACCGCGCCACTTGCAGCCCTGCTCAGCCACATACAAAATGGCGTTCAAGACCGTCAGGTTCGAAAGACTGACGTTGCCCCGCTGTCGCGGCAGTTCCGGCTCGATGCGACGATACTGCTCCTGTGTGATCTCCATGCCTGATTATAAAACATTCATGCTCATTAGTGTTAACACGCCCTAGTTTCGATGTCGCCGGCGATCAGTTGCTGTGGACTGACCCTAAAGAATAACTCGCTGCCCTCAGGAGACCACAAAGGGAATCTCCCTCCTGTCTGAGTAATTTGACTCTTTTGTCCCGTCGGGGGGAATGGCTGCACATAGATCTCACGTCGCCCAGATTCGTTGGACTGGTAGGCGATCCAGTTCCCGTCCGGTGAGAATACAGACGCCTCCTGAGCGGTTTCTGGCAGGTCTATGACAACCTCGGGTGCCAGCCCCATCTTCACCCGACAGGGTCCAGATGCCGAGCTATACCGCCTTCGTTGGAACGGAAAGACAGCCGTCCGTCGCCGGAATAGGACTCTGGAAAATGTATGTGCCCCTCTTCTGCTGTCGTCAGGCGTTCGGCCACCCCGGTTCCGTCTGCATGCCTCCGATAAATGCTAAACGTGGTAAAGGTATCGGGCTGTTCTGCGTCTCTAGTTGACGCAAACGTGATCCACTCTCCATCCGGTGTCCATATGGCCGCCAAGTTTTGACCGTCAAACGTCATTTGCCGTATGGCGGTTTCGCCGGAAAGGTCGTATATCCAGATGAACCTTCGGTCATCGTCAAATGACGTAACCACCACCTGAGTTCCATCTGGAGACACGCGGGGACGGCGGTAATCTGCTGGAGGCACGTTCAGGCGTTCTACCACACCGTCGCGGTCTATTAGTGCAAGACCTTGTAAGGCAGCCGAGCCAGTACCCACAACATAGACAAGCGAACCGTTGCTGGAAAGGCCGAATTGGGTTGCACCGGGAGGAACTGTCGAAACGTCTTCAAGAACGGGCACCGGATCGCCCAGAACGGTCAACTCGTCGGCATCAAATGGGACTGCATGAAGTGTATTTTCAACTCCGTAAACAATGTGTCCGCTGGCGGCATAGATCGGATGGCTACCGAGCGAAATCAGCACACGTTCTTCTCCGGTCTCGAGATTCAGCATCGCAATCTGATAGTTCACCGCTTGTGAGCGGATGGTGTAAAGAACGGCCCTACCATTCGGGAGGATATGCGGCCAGAAATGCTGCGTACCCTCCGCCGGCTTGGTGATCACCTCTGGATCGCCCCCAACCGCAGGGACACGCATCAAACCGGACACGGCACCGCTTGCAAAGATGATGTCCTCGTCAGGGCCCCAGCTCGCGCCGCGAAACTGATAGGTGTCAGGCATGTTGGTAATTGTTTCCGCCGGACCACCATAGATCGAGATTTTCTTCAGGCTTAAATCGCTTGGGACTCCAAAACCCAACGAGAGGCCGTCAGGTGAGAAGAACGGATTGTCCATTCTCTCCCCGATGGTTAGAGCGGTTCCTTCAAGCAGATCCACTGGTCTCTGGTAGAAGCCCGGTCCTTCCTCCAAGTCTGCGTTGTAGACGATATGACGACCATCCGGTGAGATCGCCAGATGCGTGTACGACAACGACCCAAGAACCACGGAGGGCACGCTCGGCGAACCCGAAATGACGAAGTGTGAAGGATCTCCTGGAGGCGGTTCCGGCCTTGCGTACCAGACCGCAAGACCCACTACGATGGCCGTGACAACAGACATCACAATCGAAACAGAAAGACGCGACCGGGGCGTTTCTGAAACACGATCAGCAACCGGCTGCACGATGACGCCGTCGGGGTCAGCAAGAACCTTCTGAATATCCACCCGGACGTCCGCGATGTCGTGGCCCCGGTCCTTGGCCTCCTTCTCCAGGCAACGCTCGAGGAGCAGCCGAATGCGTGGATGCAGGTTCGGTGGCAGGCTTTTCCAGTCCGGTTCCCTCGCAAGCACCCCGGCGAGAGTGTCGGACGCGGTGGGGCCTTCATAGACCTGACGCCCGATCAGCATCTCGAACAGGACGCACCCAAACGCCCAGATGTCGGCCCGCTTATCGACTTCCTGCCCTCTCGCCTGTTCAGGAGACATATAGGCGGCGGTTCCGAGGATGATCCCCTGTTGCGTCGCAGCCATGCTCAACGTTGGTGAGTTTGAGAGGCTGGCATCGGCACCGTCGCCGATGAAGGCCTTCGCCAACCCGAAGTCCAGCACCTTGACCTTGCCGTCGGGTGTGACCTTGATGTTTGCGGGCTTCAGATCCCGGTGGATGACGCCTTTTTTGTGTGCCGCTTCCAGCGCTTCGGCTATCTGGAGAGCCAGCTTGAGGGCTTCTTCGACCGGGATGGCACCGCGCTTCGCCGGTCCGCCAGCGTGTCGCCTTCGACGAGTTCGAGGACGAGGAAGCGGGTGCCTTCGTGTTCTTCGAGTCCGTATATTGCGGCGATGTTCGGATGATTCAATGACGCCAGCAGCTTCGCTTCACGCTCGAACCGGGCCAGCCGCTCTTCATCCTTGGCGAACTCGTCGGGCAACGTCTTGATGGCAACTTCACGCCCGAGCTTGGAATCCTTCGCACGCCAAACCTCGCCCATACCGCCCTTTCCGAGGGCGGAGAGGATCTCGTAGCTGCCGAGTTGGGTGCCGGGGGTCATTGGTTTTCTAGTTCCGCGGTCCAGTTGACGATGATCGTGACGGGAGGAGGGTCCAGGCTCAATATGATCACATCGTCTTGACTCCAACTCCCACCGGATGGCCGTGGCGGAGTTTCGGTGATCGTCTGGACCGCCCCTCCGCTGGCCGGGACTCGCTTGAGCAATCCGCCAGCAAAGAACCCTATGGATTCCCCATCCGGCGCCCAGAATGGATACAGGGCCCCCTCGGTTCCTGCTAGCAGACGGGGAACCTCTTGATCCAGCCCCTGGATCCACAATTGTGGTGTCCTTGCACCACCGTCAAGAGGCACACCGCCATATACGAAACGGCGACCATCAGGAGATAGGGCAAAGCCGAAACGCATGGATTTGGTATCGGGGACGACGGACAGCCGCGTCGGCTGAGCGGTAGGTTCTGAAGGTCCCGTAAACTGCTGTCCCACAACAGCGACAACTAACAGCAGTAGTGCAAGGGCCCACACCATTCGTTCTTTACGAAGGTTTCCGGGAACAGTCGGTGCAGTTTCATCGACCACGGGTGGCGAAAATGCTCCCCCTAGTGCCAGGCGAACATCGCCAACGTCACGAATACGCTGCTTCTGATTCTTCTGTAGGCATCGCTGAATTGTGTTCGCGACTGCTGGCGGGGCGGAAGCGATTGCCTCCCAATCGGGTTCCTTCATCAGGATCGCAGCTAACGTCTCCGACACATCCGCGGCCTGAAACGCTAATTTGCCCGTCAGCAATTCATACAAGACGCATCCGAACGCCCAGACGTCGGTGCGTTTGTCGACGGTGCGGCCCTTCGCCTGTTCCGGCGACATGTAGGCCGCCGTTCCGAGGATTACGCCCTGTTGGGTTGCGGTCATGCTCAGGGTCGGGGAGTTCGATAGGTTCAAGTCTGAACCATCCTCGGTAAAAGCTTTGGCGAGTCCGAAGTCAAGGACCTTCACTTTGCCTTCGGGTGTGACCTTGATGTTCAACGGCTTGAGATCGCGGTGGATGACACCTTTCTCGTGGGCGGCTTCGAGTGCCTCTGCAATCTGGAGGGCGAGCTTCAGCGATTCTTCGACAGGGATAGCGCCGCTCTTCAGCCGATCCGCCAGCGTGTCGCCTTCGACGAGTTCGAGGACCAGGAACCGTGTGCCGTGGTCTTCCTCGAGTCCGTGAATGGTCGCTATGTTCGGGTGATTCAGGGAAGCGAGTAATTTGGCTTCACGCTCAAACCGTGCCAGGCGTTCTCCGTCCTGTGCGAACTCTTCAGGGAGGGTCTTGATCGCTACTTCACGCCCGAGCTTGGAGTCCCGCGCACGCCACACTTCGCCCATGCCACCCTTGCCGAGGGCAGAAACGACTTCATAGTGCGCGAGCTTTGAACCGGCCTGAATCACCCGTACATATAACTACAGTCACGGGTTAACAGCAATCAACAGTCACATGGTCGTGAAACGCCTTCGGGGTAAGTAGGAAACCTCCGAAAAACGGCCCTCGCTCGAAGAATCCAAGTTACCGCGATGGCGACTATACATTCTTGTGGAAGCGCTCGACCAGAGCCTGGCGTTCGCCGTCCTTGAGAAGAGCCCACTCTTCTGCGTCAACCGGACTCTCAGAGTCGTAGCGCTTGCGGTGTAGGTGGCTCGGTCGCGCGTGCGGACTCGGCGTGCGCTCTAGTGTCCCGTAACCCGAGTATCGCTACACCTACCGATGGGGCTTGCGAGCCGAGATCGCGGAGTGAGCGAGGACTGATGCTCTCTCATCATGACGAGTGAACGACAAAGATGTCGGCCCCGTTCTGTCCTATAATAGGCCCGTCTTCACACCACACGAGCGGTTGCGGGGCGGGTCGCGCACGCCCGCCTCCTCCGACACGGAGGTCTATAATGGCGAATCCCTTCATCGGCCGGGCGCTGTCGGCGATTGCCGGCTTCTTGCTCCTGGCAACATCAGCCGCGACACAGCAGGTCCCTCAGCTCGATTCCTACGATGGAGTTGCCGTGCGGATCCTCCAGAGTAACAACGCCGGCGACATCCATCACATCATCGATCCGACGACCAACGAGGTAGTCGGGCTCATCAGGGGTTGCCCGAACCCCCATAACCTGACCGTCCACCCGGATGGGCTCTATTACTACTGTTCGAACGAAATGGACCAGACCGTCGACGTCTTCGATACGAGGACGCTCGAGCTGGTTCTGCAGATTCCACTGTCTGCACGGCCGAACAAGATCCTGGTCCACAAGAAGCACCGGAAGATCTACGCCGGCATCGTGAGCCGCTCAGCCAATCCGCTCGGGCCCGGCTTCCAGGCCGACGACCCGGACGGCCCGCTGCCTGCGGTGCTCGACGTGATCGACATCGACACCCACACGCTCATCAAGAGCATCGAGGTCCACCAACGGATCCACAACGTCTTCGCCACTCCGGACGAGAACTACGTGGTGGTCGGCATGAGGGGGACCGTGCGGCCCGGCGAGCCGACGATTCAGGTGATCGACCCGGTCACCGACACCGTGGCCTGGGGAATCGAGATGTCCGGGTACGAACAGTACGGCAGGACGCATCACGAGGTGCGCCCGATGGCCTTCGAGGCAGCCGATGATGGCTCGACCCGGCGCATTTTTGCGCAGGCGACGGGCATCAACGCCGTATGGGTGATCGATTGGAACACCCGCCAGGTGGTCGACATGCTGTGGCCGCCGCCGCTGCCGCTGTGGGAGAAGAACGCCGATGGGATCCAAAGCGGCGACATGCACGGCCTCGAGGTGCTCCCCGACCGGTCGGCGGTGTGGGCGTCGAGCCGCCTCGACAGCCGGATCTACGGCTGGAGCCTGCCGGATCTGAACTACATCGGCGCCGTGAAGGTTGGCCCGAGCGCCAACTGGATGACCGCGACGCCAGACAGCCGGTACATGTACGTGGCGGTCTCTGGCAGCGACCACACGCTGGCCGTGGACCTCGAGAGCCTGGAGGTCGTCGCCACCATCAAGACCGGTGCGCGGCCGGCGCGCATCAGCACGGCGATTCTGCCACCCGACCGCGTGAATCCCCCGGGAACCGGCATGCGATTACAGGAGTAGCGAGCCATGAGTGCCAAACATTTCATCCTCACGCTCGGCCTCTTCCTGGCGCTGTCCACGTCTGCGGATTCGTTTGGGTTGCTTTCGTCCGCCGCCGCACAGTCGCCTGCGTTCCCGGGCCCATCGGATATCGAGACTTACCGGAACACCGTCGAGAGCGTCTTCATGGCCGATCGCGGTGGCACCATCGCCGGCTACGCGTCGTGCGTGATGTGCCACACCTGGCAGACGAGCGTGCGCTTCAGCCTGGAGACGCCCACCACCGAAGCCGGTTGGACCACCGAGCAGTCGCGGCGGAACTTCGACGTGGTGACCCAACTGGTGAACACGGCCAAGCCCGAGACCAGCCGGCTCCTGCTGAAGCCGCTCGCCGCCAACGCGGGGGGCCTCGGACACACCGGGGGGACCTACTGGACGTCGACGAGCGATCCCGAGTACCTATCTCTGCTCGGGTGGATCGAGAGCCTGCCCGCAGACCGGTACGTTTCCGGGCCCGAGCCAGAGCTTGATTTCGAGTTCTTTCGCGCGTGCGTGCAGCAGGTCTTCGCCAACCCCCGGGAGGGCCAGCTCCGCTGCAGCCGCTGCCATTCGGGGGGGCTCATGGGCTTTGCACCCGCTCCTCAGAGCGGCGATGCGTGGAGCGACGAAGAGGCGCGGCGGGCCTACCGGGCGATCTCGCGCGTGATCATTCCGGGCAACCCCGAGCAGAGCCGTTTCCTGCTCAAGCCGCTCCATCCCGACGGCGGAGGCGGCTACACGCACAATGGACCGCGACGCTGGCAGTCGCGTGACGACCCGGAATGGCAGATGCTGGCTGGATGGGTGCGGGGCGAACGGACCGGCCAAAGCTGTCCATGATCAACTGGGGCTCTGCCCCGGACCCTGTCCCTACCAGACTCTCCATCGCATTCGAAGTTGAGCCTGTGTGTAGCGAATTCCTCGCGGATCGAAAGAACCTCCTCGCCGACTTGTCCCTGGCGAATTACTATCTGATCAACGATCCTGACCTGGTCGTTGCGCGGCTGTGGATCGTCAACGAGTCATTCGTCGGTATGTCGATGGGAAGTGCGAGGACAATGAAGCGAGAGTTGTCGTGTTCTTCGAGTCCGTAGATCGCAGCGATGGCCGGGTGGTTGAGCGAAGCCAGGAGTTTGGCTTCACGTTCGAATCCGAGCAACGCGTTCGGCATCTGGGGAAAAATCCACCTTTCCGAGTCGGCGACTCCCGAGAACGGAGTCATGAGTTCACGCGGGAGTGAGATCGAAGCCCATTCGTTTCGCATGTTGACGAAGACGGGCTTCGTCTCGATCGCGATGCTGTTGTTCGTGTCGTCGGAAGACAGTTTCGTCGAAGGGATCTTTCGTGTCGAGCAGGTGAAACACGATACGCGCGATCTTGTGCGCAGTCGCGGTGATGGCTTGTGGTCGACCCAGACGGCGGGACACGCGTCGGAAGAACTCTCCGAGATAGTTGTCGGCGTGATGAAGCGAATGAGCACCCAGACGGAGTGCGAGAGACAGGCGGTTGCGGACACGTCGAGTCTTGGTGAAGAGGACCTTCCCACCAGTGATCTGGCGTTCCGGACACAAGCCGAGCCAGGATGCGAAAGCTGAAGCGTTTCGGAACTGAGATACGTCGGTCCCGACCTCACACAGGATCGTGTGTGCAGTGACCGCACTGATGCCAGGGACATCGGTCAGGTCGACTCCGAAAACCCGGTATAACTCTCCACGCAAATCAAACGTTGTCGGTTCGTAGTGTCGGCGTTGATAGTACCTGTTCTTTGTCTGGGGCGGAGGTGTCGATTCCGACGCTTCGGTTTTCAAGTCGGCCATCCGACGCTCGATCTCACCATCGACTTCCTGAACCAGCTGTTGGTAGTACCGGTAACCGCTCAGCGATTGCCGGAGTTGAACACGTGCTCGGAACTAGTCGCCTTCCAGGGATCGGGCTACCGTGTCTTGACTACTCCGGACTCGCGCGTGACACAGTTTGGCCAGTTTGACCGGGTCGCGATCGCCAGCAAGGATGGCGTCGATAATGCGCAGTCCGCTGACACCGGGATCGCTCAAGAACCTGCAGATTCATCTGATCCGACTTCTGCATGTGCAGCACGTGCTCTGCTGCCATCTGGATCAGTCGCCACAGCGCGTATGGCACAGATTTCACCGGGTGGTCTGAAGCTGGCTCGCAACGAATGGAGGTACTGGATCCACTGGCAGTCCGACACATCGCTTTTTCGGCCCGGGACATTCTTTACATACTGGGCATTGACCAAGCACACCTCAAATCGGGTCCAGGATCTTACACCTTCGACGCTGGTCGTCCGTATTTTGATCAAGCCAATCGGCCGCTCATGGCCGCTGCGTACCGGGTTGATCCGCGAAGCCAGGATAGTTCCCGCGGCGTCGGGCTTCACGATTCGAATCGAAACGAGCAACGCGTTCGGGTCATCATCTGGCAACCCCGGACCCATGCTCCCAAGCGGGCTACTTCAAGCACCAATGTCGATTCGGGCTGTAACTGCCATCCGACCGGTATGCCCACACCCTTTCCGACCTGTCGGCGACTGCTCCCAAGGAATAGAACCCTAAGGTATTGATAAATCACGGCAGGCCAAAAACCGGGAAAACCGGTCAATCTGCCGCTCGACGGGAAATTCCCTGGCAACCTGTCGAGCTGGCGCAGCCGGCTAGTCTGCGGCTTATCGGGAGTTGGAATGCAAATCCGGGCCACCTACGGCACCGGCACCTTTTCCTTCAACTCTTCATCCCAGTTCAGGATCACCCGGATCTCATCGTCCGACGGGTCGCTGATCATCAGGAAGCGGTCCCCGTCGGGATGGAGGTCGTATGAACGGAAGGTGGAGTCCGGATACCGGAACGGGCCATCGAAAAGCCGAACCCTTTCGCCGAAGGTCATCGTTGACGGGTCCGTGATCTCTGTCGCCCAGATCTGGTTTCCGTTGCGGTAGAACAACTCCCGGCCATCGGGCGACCACAGCGGTTCGATCCCGAAATCAACCGTGTGCAGGTCCCCGACGCAATCGAGCAAAGCGCATACGAATACCTGGTCGCGACCGCTTTCATCGGATGTGTAAGCCACCCAGTTGCCGTCGGGAGAAAACTGGGCGAAACGGTCGGAACCCGCGGTTTGGACAAGGAGTTCGGTCTTGTCGTCGTCGACCGACAACAGCCAGATGTCGGCGCCCGTGTCCGGGTGGACATTCCCGTATGCGAGCAGACGCTTCTCCGGAAGCCAGGATTCCGGTTGTTGACTGAACTCCTGGTTCAGGATTTCCTGGGCCTGACCGCCCCCGGTCGCATCAATGGAGTAGAGGTTCATGCTCCCGGACGTGTTCTGGGCAAACACGAGACTCCTGCTGTCCATCCAGAGAAAGCTTAAAATTCGATCCGCTATCTTTGTCGGGACCCCGCTCGCAATGTCGGTCACGAGGAGCGCCCGGTCCTCCCTCCTCACGGCGACGCGATCGCCACCTGGGGACAGCCGGGGTATTCGGTAATGGCCGGCCGGTATACCCAGTGGCTCCACGTCTCCCTCTCGATCCACCCACACCAATGCTTCCCGCAGCGGGCGCGGGACATAAGAAAGGGTTCCATTACTCGCGATCGAATAGACAAAACCGGTAACCGGGCCGCCCAAAACGTCCGTCAGGATACCGACGTTATTACCAACCGTTGACAGACTCTCCAGATCGAAGGGTGTCGCTGTAACTTGTGCGGTCTGGGTGAAGATCAGATGGCCAGTCGGGATGTAGGAAACATCATAGCCAAAGCCTGGGACTAGTACACTCTCCCACTGCATCGTGTCGAACGAAAGGACCCCGACGCTGTTCGAGGAAGACACCACGGTAAAAACGACGCCGCCCCCGTCGGGCAAGTAGTGGGGCAAGATGTGTCTTGCCGTCGGGAGTGACCTTGATGTTCGCAGGTTTCAGATCCCGGTGGATGACGCCTTTCTCATGCGCGGCTTCTAACGCCTCGGCAATCTGGAGTGACAGCCTGAGGGACTCTTCGACAGGCATCGCACCACGCTTCACCCGATCCGCGAGCGTGTCCCCTTCGACGAGTTCGAGGACGAGGAAGCGGGTGCCGCTGTCTTCTTCAAGGCCGTAGATGGCGGCAATGTTGGGATGGTTCAACGATGCGAGAAGCTTGGCTTCGCGTTCAAACCGGGCGAGTCGCTCTTCCTCTCGGGCAAACTCTTCGGGAAGGGTCTTGATCGCCACCTGGCGTCCCAGCTTCTGGTCGGTCGCCTGATACACCTCGCCCATTCCGCCACGGCCGAGCTCAGAAGTAAATTTCGTAATGTCCCAGCGTCTTTCCGATCATTTACTCTTCGTCACGGCACCCGTTCCCTCAGTTCTTCAATCCAGTTGATGATGACGTTGACTTGCAGGGATTGCGTGGCGGCGGCACTACCGGTTGTCAGTCTTACGACGAACTTCTGGCCATCCTCAGTGACATCGTAGCTTCTCCGACCAAACATATTCGGAGGCGCAACGCTCGCGTCGCGGGGAAACAACTCCACGGGATTGCCACGGTCGAAGGTCGGCTCGGTCTCGACCTCGATAACCTGAAACGAATCACGAGCGCCAGTGTCCGCGTATACGAGTTCCTGTCCGTTCCGGATCCACACGGGAGCCGACGCAGCGTCGGTCGAGATGGATATCGGACCCGCATCACCCTCGACCGGATACGGCTGCACGTAAAGCTGCCCCTCGCCCAGCTCATAGACGAAGAAGCGGCCGTCCGGCGAAAAATCGGCATCGCGACCTCTCGGTACGATGACTCCCGCGGGAGCAGAGTCATCGTACCGGGTGCCTCTTTCCCAGGCATGAATCCCCTCACCGGAAACGAACAGCAGGACATCTCCGTCCGGCGACCAGGCGAAGGGTCCGAAGGGTTCATCCACCTCGGTTCCGGGGAGCAACGTCGGAGTCCCGCCTGGAGCCGATGGAGTTGTCCACAGCGCTTTGCCACTTAGAAACGTGATGTCGGCCCCGTCATGTGACCATAAAGGGCGTGTTCCACGCGCAATCCGATTCCATTGGTCATCTTGAATGTTGTAGATCCAAATGTTCGATCCGTCGTCGTCGTCAACTTGTACAGCGACGCGCAAATCGTCTGGAGAGAATCTCGGAAAGATGTAAAGCTGGGGGTCAGCCGTGAGCACTTCAGGCGTTCCGTCGCGGTCCAGGAATGCGAGGCCCCGCTCCGCACTGGCACCACCCGGAATGTGGACGAGAGTTCCCTGGGCAGAGACATCGTACTGCCCACTCCCGGTGGCGAAATCCATACCATTCGCTCGCTGGGTTCCGGCAACGATGGGCACCGGCCCTCCGGTAGTCGTGAGTGTTTGCGGATCGAATCGAAGTGCGACCAGGTCACTCTCCAGCGCGAACACAAGATGTCCGGTCTCAATGTAACGAGCGTCGCTGCCCCCGTCCCAGATGACCGTTCGATTTCCGGTTCCGGGAGTTTCAGCCACGATCTGGGCTTCGTCCCATCGGGCAATACCGGTTACCGACGTCAGAGAGAACAGGACCGTCTCGCCGTCGGGTAGCATCTGGGGTCCGTCGGCTTGTTCGCCGGGTTCGGTTGCGATCAGCATCGTCGCCGTACCGCCGTCTGCCGGAACCGTCATGATCCCTCCGGGCTGTCCGTAAAGGATCCTGCCGTCGGGTCCCCAACTTGCACCAAACAGATTAGTGGCCGGTGTAATGGGCACTGGAATACCACCCTCCACCGAGACCCTCTTGATCTGGTTGTCCCTGGCGGAAAAGAACCCAATCGAGTTGCCGTCGGGCGAGAAGAACGGCATCGCCAGGACCTCGTTTGTACCCGCAATGGGACGGGCTTGCTGCTCATCCAGTTTCTTAAGGTACAACTGGTCGTTGGCAACGTAGACGAATTGCGATCCGTCGGGCGCAACGGCCAACACCGGACGCCCCTGGCGGGTGAAAACCTGGTTTGCGGGCAGGACAAACGGGAAGCGGACTACGCGCTTTTCTTCCGGCAACGGTTCGGGCTTCAGGTTCCACGTGGCGATGACGGCTACGACTGCAACGAAGACAAGGGCGGCAACCCACGGAAGAATCGGTCGCTGTCCAAGCTCGCCTGAAGCCAGCATGACCTGGCTACCGCCCGGGTCTGCCAGAACCTGCTCCAACTCCACACGCACGTCCCCAATGTCATGCCATCGCTGCTTCGGCTCCTTCTCCAGACACCTCCGGAGCAGATCCCGCAACTTCGGATGAATCGTCGGGGGCAATCCCTTGTAGTCGGGATCGGATTTCAACACCGACGCCATCACGTCCGACATCAACTCACCCCGGAACACCTGGCGGCCCGAAAGCATTTCGTAGAGGACACAGCCGAAGGCCCAGATATCGGCGCGCTTGTCGACCGTCACGCCCCGTGCCTGCTCGGGGGACATGTATGCGGCTGTTCCCAGGATCACGCCTTGTTGGGTTGCGGCCATGCTGAGCGTGGGGGACTGCGACAGGCTCACGTCCACACCATCCCCGGCAAACGCCTTTGCCAGTCCGAAGTCCAGGACCTTGATCTTCCCGTCGGGCGTGACCTTGATGTTCTCGGGCTTCAGGTCGCGGTGGATGACACCCTTCTCGTGTGCGGCTTCCAACGCTTCAGCGATCTGGAGCGCGAGTTCGAGGGATTCTTCCACAGCGACGGCGCCGCGCTTCAACCGGTCCCTCAGCGTGTCGCCTTCGACAAGTTCAAGGACAAGGAACCGGGTGCCGTTGTCTTCTTCCAACCCGTAGATTGCTGCGATGTTCGGATGGTTCAACGACGCCAGCAGCTTCGCTTCACGCTCGAACCTCGCGAGGCGCTCTTCGGCTTTGGCGAACTCTTCAGGGAGAGTCTTGATCGCGACTTCGCGTCCCAGTTTGGAGTCGCGGGCACGCCACACTTCGCCCATGCCGCCCTTGCCGAGGGGAGAAACGACTTCATAGTGTGCGAGCTTGGAGCCGGGTTGAATCACCCGTAAATAAGACTACAGGAAGGAGTTGGGGTCAATCAGAAGGTCACATGCTTGAAAACCGCGTATCCGTACATGTGACAGTCGGCAAATCGATACGGTAGTGACTGTCTACGAGTACGGGTGGTTCAACTTCCGACAAGAGGATTTATCAGGACTTGAGAATGGATTTCAAGGCTGTTGAGGCCACAGAACGCCGTCTCGGCAGCGGCACTCTTTCAGTTCCAGGCGGCGCTCGTCCCCTCCAAGTTTTTATTGTGTTACCGTCGCGCTGACTATATGAAGAAGCCAATGACAACGAGATCCGGTCGGCAATTCCTGCAGATTCCTGGCCCTAGCAATGTGCCCGACCGCGTGTTGCGGGCCATTAATCGGCCCACAATCGATCATCGCGGTCCGGAGTTCCGAGAGCTGACCGAACGGCTCCTGTCCGGGCTGAAGCAGGTTTTTAACTGCGCGGGTCCGGTGATTATTTTTCCTTCGTCGGGATCGGGCTGCTGGGAAGCCGCCCTGGTGAATACGCTCTCCCCCGGCGACACCCTGTTGATGGTGGAGACGGGACAGTTCGCAGTGCTCTGGCGCGACATCGCCATGAAACTCGGGCTCGATGTGGAGTTCATTCCCGGAGATTGGCGGCATGGGGTGGACCCCAAGACCATCGAGGCGAGGCTATCGGCGGATAGCGATAGAGTGATCAAAGCCGTTGCCGTCGTCCACAACGAGACGTCCACCGGAGTCACCAGTAATATCGCCCAGGTCCGAAAAGCCATGGATTCGGCAGCTCATCCTGCTCTGCTTCTGGTGGACGTGATCTCTTCGCTCGGTTCGACCGACTACCAACAGGACGCGTGGGGCGTGGACGTAACCGTTGGAGGGTCCCAGAAAGGTCTCATGCTGCCTCCGGGTCTCGGCTTCAACGCGGTAAGTGACAAGGCGCTTGACGCTGCCAACGACGCAACCCTGTCGAGGTCATACTGGGACTGGAGCGCGGTCGTCGAGGCGAACAAGACCGGTTTCTTTCCTTATACGCCGGCCACCAATCTGCTCTTCGGTCTCGATGAAGCACTGACCATGCTTTTCGAGGAGGGGCTCGAAAACGTGTTCTCCCGCCACGCGAGGCTCGCCGAAGCTACGCGTAAAGCCGTTGCTGCCTGGGGCCTGGAGAATCTCAGCCTGGACCCGAACGAGCACTCCAACAGCTTGACGGCTGTGCTCATGCCGGAAGGTCACGACGCTGATGCGTTCCGCAAGGTGATCCTGGAGCGTTTCGATATGACATTGGGCACGGGCCTGGGCAAAGTGAAGGGCAGGGTCTTTCGCATCGGTCACCTGGGCTGGCTCAACGAGCTGATGCTAGCGGGTACGCTCTGCGGTGTGGAGATGGGCCTCAAGCTCGCGGGAGTACCGTTCAAACCTGGCGGCGCGCAAACGGCGCTTGACTGGTTGGCCGAACAAAGCGAGTAGGGGGCATCATCGTGGACCCTTCCACGGTGGTGCCAACTAGTATGCGATCGCGTAGCAGTAGCGGCGCGGATCGGCAGCCGCCAGGCGATTCTGCGTCAGCGGATCGATCATCACGGCCGTCGCACACCCGGACATTCCGAAAGAACGCAGTCGGCTCACCTCGTGCCCGCGGGCTTGCAATTCGTCATAAACGCTATCCGGGATCGGCGCCTCGATGTTCAGCCTGTTGAAGCCGGACGAGTGCGGCCAGAAAGATCCGTACAGATGCTGGGTCTGCGCTCGCGGACGCTCGATGGCAGCGTGCAGATTCGGATACCAATCGTCCCAAAACTCAACGATGCTGAGAAAAGTCTGGAGAATCGTCTGTTCCTGGTTGTCACCGCCCGGCGTTCCCAGGCCCATCATCGGCACATCACCCTTGAAAACCAGACTCGGCGTCAACGTGTACCTCGGCCGTGCGCGGGGGCGGATCTGGTTGGCGCGAGTAGTGTCCAGCCAGAACTGCTCGCCTCGGACGCTCATGCCAATTCCAGTCTCTCCGAGAACGACTGCGCCGCCAATCCAGCCGCCACTGGGCGTTGCGTCGAAGATGTTCCCCTCCTTGTCGATGATCGCCATGTGTGTCGTGTCCTTCATGACGCCGGCAGAATCCTGGCCGAACGAGGTCGGTGCGTCCGGAAAGGAGGATTCCAGCGCGGCCCGGTCCCCCGAGGCATCCTCAATTTCGGCTTTCCAATAGTTCCACTCCTTGACGCTCGAATCGTACGGCAGTGGATCTCCGGCGACAAAGGACCTGGAGGCGTGTAGCGGATCGATGAGTTTCGCGCGCTCTCTGGCGTATTCTTTTGACAGCAACCCTTCGGCCGGCACGGTCACGAATGCAGGATCCGCATAGTACGTGTCTCGGTCTGCGTACGCCAGCTTCATCGCCTCGACCACGGTGTGGATGTAATCTGCACTTGCGTATCCCATCGCATTCAAGTCGAAGTTTTCGAGGATGTTGAGCGCCTGGAGAAGAGCGGGGCCCTGACTGCCAAAACCGTGTTTGTATATCGTGTAGTCGCGATACGTCGTCTTGGCGGGCTCCTCGATTCTTGCAAAGAACTCGGCAAAATCGGGATACGTGAACGGCGCTCCGTTACTCTCCAGGAACGCAACCATCTCGCGCGCGATGTCACCCTTGTAGAAGCGATCGCGCGCGGCGACGATACCGGCTTCGCGTCCTCTGGATTTCGCCCCACGCTCCGCTTCGACCATTCGCTTGAGTGTTCTGGCCAGCGTAGGCAGCTTGATTGTCTCACCGGCCTCGTAGAGAGACCCGTCGGATTTCAACCAGTACTTCTGGTTGTCCGGCCAGCCCTCGAAGAATTGAAGCTGGTTCCGAATTGCCCGCGCGGTGCTCGGGCGGAGCGGAAAACCCTTCTCCGCGTACTCGATCGCCGTGGCAGCGACCTCTTCGAAGCTCATCGTTCCCCAGAGCTCGAGCACCGTGAGCGCCGCATGGACCGCTCCCGGGACGACGGCAGGATCGAGCCCTTCACCTTCGAGCGTTTTGTTCCTCGATCGGTACCAATCCACGCTTACCGCGCCCGGCGCCCAACCCTGGCCGACCACCGAAGTGACTTTTCCTTCCGTCGTCGGGTAGACCAGAACCAGTGCTTCGCCTCCGAGACTGTAGAGATCCTGTTCGAGCACCCCACCCGCGAGCAAGGATGCGGCGCCGGCGTCAAAAGCATTTCCGCCTTTGAGGAGAATGCCAAAGGCTGCAGCCGTCGTCAGCGGGTGCCCGGTGGATACGCCGCCGGACGGGCCCATCACGGCAGGTCGAAGCGCAGATCCCGCGGGTTGCCGATCCTGGACGGGCACCTGTCGGGCCTCGACGAAAACTCCCGTCAGCCCTAACGCTAAACCGGCAATTGTCAACGCCGTCACGAAAGCACGCAGTTCACGTGGCATTGGGCCTCCTTTACGGACGAATCCTACCACTTCTGTCTTTCAAGCGTTAGAGGTCCAGATTCTTCTTCACAAGCTTATTGAACTGCCCCTTTGACAAGAAGACTCTGTGATGAAAAGGCTGCTCCGGGTCTTGGAGTGCCAAGTGATGTCGGTTGCCATAATCCCAAGCAAGAACTTTTCTTGTTCGCAAGTCCAAGTCGATAAAGTATCTCGTATCCTTGTCCTCTTTCTTGGTCATGGCGGTCCCTGCGTAGATCGTCGGTTTTCTGTCGCCCCGGCAGGCTGCTTAAAAAGTCACTCAGGGCTTAGAAATGGAAGACTCCTCTGTGGTTCGGCTTCCTGTGCCCGCCAGGATCGGAGTGATGGCGACTTCACCTCACTTAGTCCAGACACTGAACGATCGGTAAACGAGAACCCCGAACCGGCTGGGCCAATTCCGCTTGACGGCGGAGGGTCTCCAGATCTTCGGCGATGGCAGCATCCACCGTCTCATCAGACACGGCACTTGCGGCCTGAAACGATAGGAAGAACTCACTGAGAATACTCCCGAACCAGCAACTCGACCATCGCCTCGGCCCGGTCCGGGTCGAGCTGGTCGATCCGAGCGTGAATGTCCTCCAGGATCGCACGGGCCTCCTCGGAGTTGGACAGTTCCCGAGTGAGCGCGTCCACCTTGAATGCGTGGTGAATACCCACAGCGCCCTCCGCGAACAACAGGACGGCTACAGGCACGGGAGCGACCTCGGCAAGCACGGGCAGCGCCAGTCGCAGCAGAGTCCGCGCATGGCGTGGGTCCCGATGCTTGTTGGCAGCCACGTCCTGTCGGATTCGATCCAGCCGTTCGTCTGCCACGAACAAATCCTCACCCTGAATCTCGCGCAACCGGTTCATTGCCAGGGTGCGATGGTCGCGACCCGCGCGGGTGAATCCGGAACCCTCGTCCTCGATGATGAAACCATGACGTTGGCGGGTGATCCGGTACGTGGACGGGTCGTCACCGAGGCCGTGATAGGTGGGCGTGTGATCGCCGCCTCGAGTGTCGACAGCATAAAACCCGGTGACGATCTCGGTGTCCCGTGCTGCGCGATTGAGCGTTACGCATGACACGATCAGCCAATAGGTTGGAGTCGAGGGCAGAAAGTCCTGAATATCGAGGATCGCCTTTCGGGCCTGAAGGCGCGAGGAAACCAGCGCCGCAGTCAGCATCCGCGTTGCCGGATCAACTTTCGAATCGTCGCGAAGAATCGACTCCCTGTCGAGGCCTTCCGAACCCAGTAATTCACGCGTTCTCTCTGCGAAGGGCAGGGTTGAACCCTCGAGCAAAGCGTGGAGGGCACCGCAACAGGGAGACTCCGAGTCGTAGCGGCGAAGGACTCCAAGACGCACTTCCGGGATTTCCCCCGGCGTGGCGGGGTCGGTGGGAAGCTGGACACCGACATGACTGTTGATCTTGACGACGATCAGCTTGAACCCGCCCGGCGCCACATAGTGCTCTTCGGCGATCCGGGCAGCTCCCCATTCGTATTGCCCTCCCAGATTCGCCAGCCGCATGGGTTCCCGGTGTGCGAACTTCAGCGGCGGCAGCAGATAGTGCGCGAAGCCTTTACGGAATGCTTCGACGCATTCCATCTCGCTCTCGTCGGCGCAGGTAACGTGAACCGCCCCGACGGCGCCCGGGCGCAGACTGTCTGCAAAGAAATGCAGCGCCTGCGTCACCTCGTTGAGCGACCGCTCCTTTCCGACCATCCCCGACAGTCCTGCAAGGTTCTCGTTTAGCACTGTCTCATTCACGTTGGCTTCCCGGTGGTGTCACTCTGGTCCGCTGGGCAAGGTAGATACGTCATTTGTCCCTGGGAGGTTCGGCGAGAAAGGTCGTGTCCGGCCGGTTAGACGCAGGAATCGAGACGCCACGGCGTTTCTCGGACTGAATCCCTTCGCACTTTCACCAACACCGCTTGAGAAAACCCTCGAGGAAGGGCCGCACGCCGGTGCTACTCGATGCGATCGAAGCGCATGTCGTACACACGGCCCAGGCTGAGCGACAGCATCGTGACCCGACCTCCACCCTCGCGACGGAAACGCACGATGTTGCCGCCCATGCGAAACGCGTCGCGGTAGATCGGTGCCAGCGAGTTTGTCTGGCTGGGGCGTTGCCATATGGCGAGTTCGCCGGCTTCCGAGCGGACCACGTAGGTCGTCTCCGCGTCTTCGCTGCGGTAAGTTCCGGTGAACGCCTCCAACTCCGCTGCCTTCGGTTCCCACGGCTCCACCGGATCCAGGCGATGATCCGAGTACTGCCAGTCTTCGATCCGAAAACTGCTCCTGCCGGCGTCATCGAAGACGTAACGCCTACCGTTGGCCCCAATCGCGAATTCGCGGTCCGACAGCGGAATCAGCCGGGCATTCCCGTCGCGGAGTTCGCCTTCGACGAAACGAAGCTCCTGCGGGTTTCCGGTGACGGGGTCCCTGTACAATCCCGCGAATTTCTCCAGCGCGGTGGCAGACATGTCGACTCCCATCGGAAGCTCGGCGTCGGAGGCTTCCCCACCCAGGAAGACGCGCGCGATGCGGCCCCCGGTTCCGCCTGTCGACACGTTCGACGCATTGCAGAGCATCGCCACCGACAGGTCTTGATCGGGGAAGCGTCCGAGATAAGCGCGGTAGCCGGCGGTCGATCCCGTGTGGGTGATCGACGGAACTCCGGCGAACTTCTGGATCCGCAACCCTGAGGCGTAGACGATCTCGGAGCCGTCGTTCAGACGGCCCTGATCGTGCATCATTCGGACAAATTTTTCGCCACCCAACCGCCCGTTCGTGAGGGCCTGATTCCATATTCCCAGGTCGCCGACCGTCGTCAGAATGCCGCCGTTGCCGTGTACGTACTCGATGGGGCGATTGATCTCCCAGGTGTCGTCAGGCCGCGCGGCATACGCGCTACTCCTGCCGGCAACGATACGTTTGTAGTCGTCGCGCCACTGTGTGTTCCGCAGGCCGAGCGGCTCGAAGATTCGCTCTTTCGAAAACTCGGCGAACGCAGTGCCGCTGACCCGGCCGACGATGATCGCCAGCAGGTTGAAGCCGGAGTTGCTGTAGGAATACTCGTGCCCCGGCTCGAAGTTGAGCGCGGTCTGCCGGCTCAGGATGTCCACGACATCGTCATGGTCGTGGCTGCGCTCGCCGCGTCCCCAACCGGAGATCCCGGCGACGCTGCCCCAATCGCGAAGGCCGCTCGTGTGGTTCATCAAGTGGCGAAGCGTAATCGTGGCTCCGTAGTCGGGCAGCTCCGGAACGTATTTGTGGACGTCATCGTCCAGGGCAAGCTTTCCGTCGAGTGCGAGCAGCACGACGGCCGCGGCCGTGAACTGCTTCGAAAGCGATCCGCCCTCGAAGATCGTGTCGGATGTGTTCCCTATTCCGTGCTCGAGATCGGCCATCCCGTAGGCACGCTCCAGAACGGTCAGGCCGCCATCGGTGACCCCGACCGCGCAACCCGGAGAGCTGACCGAGTCCCATCGCTCGAAGATCTCGTCCACGCGCTGGCCGGCATCGGCCGGAACCTGTGCGTGGGCCGCCATAGAGACAACTGCCGATACAAGAGCGGCAGCCACAACGAACCGTCGCATGTTCATCAGTCCCTCCTCAAGAGCCGTCTGAAATAAAACTACGGATGGGACCTCACGTCAATCAGGAAGGCACTTGGTCGTATTACCGCAGCTACAGAAGAGTGCAATCCTCGAAGCCAGGGGGTGACGACCACGATCCACCTTACCGGCACGACTTTACGGCCACGTGGCTTCGTCCCGATCACGGGCCAGGGCCAGGGACCGATTTCATGGACATAGATGGTCCGATCGGTCAGCATAGCGCTCAGCCCATTCGTTGATGAAAGGGCCAATCGCCAGCGAAGCCGAGCTTCCTGAACCTGCAGATTCTGGAGAAACAGGCCTATGGCTCGTCGAAAATAGCGCGCAGGATGTTCCATAGCGCCCAGCCGCCCCGGGACCAGTGAGGAACGTTAGTAGATCTGGACTCATGTGCGGGGAGGCACGAGATTTGGGAGTAGTAAGCAAAAGATCTCGAATCAGGCAAGGACGCTAAAAGGTACGTTGAACTATCACCGAAATGACCCAATCCCCGGAGGTTTCCCCATGCGTCGGATCGTGAGCACCCATATGGCAGTTTTCTTTGTTGTCCTCGGGACCGCGGTTCCGTCCTGGAGCCAGCAACCCGAGGAGATCGTCATTCGCGACGGCACGGTCGTGACCTCGGAAGGCCGTTACGACGCCGACGTGCGCACCCGCGGCGGCATCATCGTCGACATCGGCGAAAACCTGGAAGCGGGGGCCGGCGTCCGGGAACTGGATGCCACGGGCCTGCTTGTCATTCCCGGCGGCATCGATCCCCACGTGCACGTGCGCGACAACTCCGTCGACACCTATGAAAGCGGCTCTCGGTCTGCCCTGGCGGGCGGCTTGACGACGATCTCGAGCTTCCCGTTCCAACAGGCGCCGGTCCTTACCGGAGGGTTCCCCCCGGTGCGGAAGACCCTTGCCAGAGCCATCGAAGGCGAGGTCCCGTCGATCCGCCGGGACGCGATCGCGGACTTCATGCTCCATCCGGTTATCGACGACCCGGACGCCCAGCAGCACGAGCTGGCTACCTTGAGCGCCGACACCGGCCAGACCACCATCAAGGTCTTCATGGCCGGTCCCGATTTCGATGACAACGTCCGCGGCTACCTGGCGGTACTGGACGCGGCACGGGAGGCCGGCATTCTGACGATGTTTCACTGCGAGGATGGGCCCATCGTAGAACGCGCCGTCGAGGAGCTGGCCGCTGCGGGTCGGACTGCGTTCCGGCACTTTGCGGACAGCAGACCGGCGCTCGCTGAGGTCGTCGCCACCCAGCGGGCCATGGCCATGGTCGAGGCGACCGGAGCACCGATGTACATCGTGCACCTTTCGGCGGAGGGGGCGCTGCGGGTCGCCCAACAGGCACAGGCTCGGGGTCTGCCGGTGTTTGTCGAGACCCGGGCCATCTATCTGCACTTCACCCGGGAGAGTCTGGACCGTCCCGATCGCGAGCGCTTTCGCACCATGCCGCCGCTCCGGACCGCACGCGATCAGGACGCCCTCTGGACGGGAATCGCCAACGGGTCCATCCACGTGGTGGCCACCGACCACGGCAGCATCGACAACCTGCAGATGATGCGTCCGATGTTGTTTTCCGATGGCGTCGTCACCGGCCGGATCTCGGCGGAGCGGTTCGTTGCGGTGACCGCGACCAACCCTGCCCGCCTGATGGGCCTCTATCCCCGCAAGGGGACCATCGCCGTCGGCTCGGACGCCGACATCGTGCTCTGGGATCCCGACGCGGTTCGGACGGTCCGGGACGAGGACATGTTCTCGAACAGGGGCTACTCGATCTATGCGGGCAGAGAAGTCACGGGTTGGCCCGTCGTGACGATCCGTCGGGGTGAGATCGTGTATGAGAACGGCGAATTTCGCGCCACGGCGGGAAGCGGACAACTGCTGCGGCGGAACCGATGGCAGGCTCCTTAGCAGCCGTGATCGAGACGAAAAATAGAGTCGTCACTCAGCGGGAATCCTTGAGGAAGTTGGTTCCAGCGGCTTGAGGCAACCGTTCCTTCAGTTCTTCAATCCCGTTCGAGACGACGGCGGAACACCCGTGCCAACGATGCATCTTTGTGGCCTGTAACAGAGATAGTGACAGCGTCGCCAATGGGTCTTGCGGGTCCTCTCCCGAGTCGTTGTAGATCGAAAGGCATCGCCTTCCTAGCTCCTCTGCGGGGCTGACAAGACCCACCCATCGTCCCTTCCGGTTGCCGCGGAACAGCACCGTTCCGTCGCTGGCCCGCAGTTTGCTCAACGTGTCGCGCGACTGATTCGTCGCCCAAATGTTGACCCCATCAAAGGGAGTGCGCACAGTTAGCGCCGCCGCACCTCGTCTTCCCGAGAAGACCAAGGAGATTGTGCCGGGATGGGTACCGGGTTATATGTCTTGGGCAGGGGTGGCGGGACGGCGTTTCTTCTTCCTATCCGTGGAGATATTGATAGGTCGCTGTGGCCCCTTGAGAAACCTGATCGACTGCCTTTAGTCGGCGGTGACCTGCAGCTCGTAGAGGTTGTATACCAACACGCCAGTTTCAAGGTTGACTTGGCCGGCGCCAATCGCTTGAACGCGGTTCAGCCACTTGTAACGGTCGTCGCCGGTCTGGAAGGTAGGGGCGGAAGCGATCAGTCCCGTAGCCATGTCGGCGCGTCCCCCATATTCAACGTAAATGATTGCTCCGTCGTCGGTTCTCAAGGTGAAACGGACGTCGAGAGAGCCAAGGGTTCCGTCCTCACTCATCGTTAGCCAGTCGGCAGCGTCGTTGGTTGCAAGAGTGGCATTTACGCGGTCGCTCTCGAGCTTGATCTCAGGTACATCGACCACGAGCCGCGTCCCCTTCGGACCCGCCCCGACTTCAATCATATCCCCGAGCTGGGCGGTAATGGTGTCCCATTGGACTCAGTGTTGCTTTAGGCATAAATTTATCTCCACCTCTTTGTTTGTCGCCGACTGTTCATTCGGCGCAGAATAAGTGTTTACTCGACTGTTGTATTTTGATCGGCGGCTAAAAGAGCCTTTAGCAGACTTCGTGGCCCAGCGGACGCACGTATAATATATCGACTTTCCGTCATGATCTTCCGGCGGGATTCTATTTCGGGACGACGCTTATTTTTCCTATACTGGCGAACGCTGTGAACCATATTGATTCAATCGGAACGCAAACAAACACGCGCCTACCCACCAGAGCGCAGGCTTCAGAACCCTTTAACTTTGGGGAGTGGTTTGTACCACTGACCTTCCCCAGAACTTAGGTCCGACTCGAGCTGCGCCGCAAGGAAGCCGTCACTTCCATGACGATATTCGCGCTCCTTGTCATAGACTCAAGACAGGTAGTTAACAGCGTCCAGCTGACTGCAGCTTCCTGCACTGTTAGCCGGCGGACATGAAAAGGGTAAGGATGCGCCCTTGGTCGCGAGCAACTCTAGAAGAGTACCAGCGACTCACATGCGCCCTCGCGAGCAACTCTAGAAGAGTACCAGCGACTCACACTGCGTGCTCACAGCATACTGGCCGATGTGCCTCTGCATGACGTCTGGCGAGTTTCCCTCCGGGGCGGGCACACCTCCCGCACCATCAAGGATGTTCGCTCGGTCTTCCAAGCCCCGAGGAAGACACAACCTCTAAACTCAACCGTTCGCGCGCTCTTCGCGCTCCGATGGTTTCTCGGACGTTTGTTTCGATGGGATGTTCCTTTGGCACAGCCGGAAGTCTGGTCTTTTCGAACGCGACTCTCCGAGGCTGACCGCCAGCTGTCGATTGTCGAGCCCGGGACGCCCGAGGGACCGTTTTCTGTCTTGTACGTGCACCCGAGGGAGGCAGTCGATGAGATCCGGAACGCGACGGTCCATGCCTTCCTAGTTTGGTCCCTGGAGCCAGCGCCGGATGGTTATCAGCTCTTATGGGCGATTCACATCCTCCCAGTCAGCGCCTGGACAAAGCCGTATCTTGCGGTGATCGATCCCTTCCGGCGCTGGTTGGTATACCCGTCGTTGTTGCGACGCATTCATGAAGCGTGGTCCCATGAGTTCAAGTGAGCAACCGGGAACATGGTCACAGCGCGATGAAGCTGACCTTGCCCACGATCTCTACGACTTGGGGGGGGAGGCACTGCTACAAGTAGCCGACTGCTCAGGAGTGGAAGAATCGGTAAACGCTGCGGCGTTACTCAGGACTAATCGTCGTCGATTGCACCCAAGGTCGTAACCAGTGAAAATCCGGCGCTCATTATAAGACTTTGGCCGATAAGTAAAACAAAAGGGGTTCGCAGTGCAGGGGGTGGCGGGACGGCTCAAAACGCGAGTTTTCGCTTCTGGAATCGAACGCCGCGTCGAGATCCAGGCTATCGCAAAAGGTCCGGACGGTCGGGGCGCGAGTCTCAGCCAGTCGGCGGACCGGGTCGCGGATCGCGCCTCTCGATCGAAAACTCGTCGAAGACCGCGTCGTCGTTTCGACGCACACGGAAGGTGGCCGTCCACGTGCCGTCGGCGTTGTTGATCAGCTCCATCTCCAGCATGCTCGCATACCGGTCGTCCTCAGCCCAGTCGTAGTGCCACTGCCGGAAGAACGGTGCCTGGTCGTCGCCATTGACCGACATCCACTTCTCCCACCCTTTCTGTGCCTGGCGCGACACGCTGCCCGAGTTGCCGACCACGAAGTAGTTGATGTTGCGTTCGTCGCCCGCGTCTCGCAACGGACCCAATCCTACGAGGCTGCGCTCGGCCAGATGGTCGTGCGACGAGATCACCGCGTCGACGCCGTACTCGCGGAAGAGCGGATCCAGCGCCCGAAGCTCGTGGCCTCGCTGCGTATCGTTCCTCTTCTCAGAAGTTCCATGCACGCCGCTGGAGTACGGCGAAGGGTGGGACAGCACCACGGTCATTACGCTCTGCTCCCGCGCGTCCGCCAGCTGAGCCTTGAGCCATCGATACTGCTCACTGCCGGGTTCCCAGTCAGGCGTCGAGCCGTCGTGCAGGAAGTCGTGATTGTCGAGTTTGTCGTCCGAGGTGTTGTTGGCGTCGAGTACGACAAACGTCACGGCTCCATACGTCAGCACGTAGTAGCGTTCGTCCCACCGACTGTCGGTCGACCCGTTGGAAGGGTGTGCCACGATGGCTTTAAACCGCTCCATCGAGTCGACCGTCAAGTCGTAGTAGTCGGCGTCACCGGGGGGATACTGCGGCAGGTTCGCGATCTCGTGATTGCCGACGACGAGGTGGTACGGCACAGTGCTCCCGGTCGTAGCACCGGGGTCAGCTGCGTCGGTGGCCGTCATGATCCGGCGCAGGAAACGTCCCCAGTGGTCGACGGAGCCATACTCAACGATATCCCCCAGCTCGAAGATCAGGTCCGATGAGGCGGCCTTGGCGACCATGCTGCGATGACGCGCGATCACGTGAGAATCGTCGGTGCGGCCGTCGCCGAGGATACTGAACTTCACGCTGCTGTGTCGTTGTTTGGCCGTCCGGAATTGGTAGCTGTCGCTCACGGCGTCGCCAGAACGCACGCGATAGAGATGCGGGGTTTCCGGAGTCAGCGCAGTGAGCGTCGCTTCGTGGAGCCACTTGTCCATCTCCTCGACGTACTCGTTCGTCGCCGGCGTCTGCGTGTCCAGCTCTGTCACCCCGTGCTCCACAAAGCTCTTCCGCTGGCTCACATGCGTCCACCACAACACCGTCATCCCAGTGGGCGAGGGATTCTGCAGGTAGGGCAGGACCCAGAACGCCGCCGGCACTGCGGCTCCTTGCTCGGACCCACGCGTGGGTGTGCTCCTAGAAGCCGCGCAGGCTGTGACGAAGGCCATGACCATCACAGCGATGAGCAGGACGCGACGCGGAACGAGGGGATGCCTCGCGCTGAGGCGCCTCATGACTCTTCGTGGAGCGCGCGGTCGCGATCGGTTCATAGGACCTCTCAAATCAAGACGAAAGCCTCTGCCTGTTCAGGGAACATATGCGCTGCCGTGGCCAGAATCACATCTTGCCAAGCCTACACACTCACGAACGGTGAGTAAAATAGTTGTCATGCGCCAGCAGTTCGTGCTCCACTCGGCATCGGGTTTGCGTTGCCGCAGACCCCGTACCGCATCATATCAACGCCCTTAGAATTCCAGGTTCTTGCGAACATGTTATTGGTCCAGGTCGCCGCCCGAAGTCGCCCCTTCACACCCGCGATCTCGAGTCCCACCCCGACGTATTTCAGGTGGAGCTCGGTTAAAGCGTAGCCACTCGCTTCGTTGAGCCCACGGTTCCGGCACCGGGGACGTGGATGTGCCAAGCGGTTTCAAACGCCATGACTGTATTCTCTGCGCCGGGTCTTCGACGGAACCCGTCCAAGTTGGCGGCGGCGCGGGTTACGCGTTCTTGTCCCCGAGCTGCTCCACGGACGCAGTCGAGGAGTCGCACACGCCATGTTGGTATATCATCTGCTTCTTGTTTAGGTCATGGCGCTCAAGCTCCCAGACTCTAGTGAACACGTTGTTGCTCCACGCGGCTGCCAGACGCGGCCAGGCGCCCGGGGGATCTTCGATCCCTACCCCGACGTACCGTAGACGGGTCCCGGAAGCATAGCCCTCCGCCTCGTTGAGCCATTCCTCTGGCTCGAAGTCCCATTTGATCCAGTGGGCAAATCCGAAGGTCGAGTTCGGCTCGATTGGCAAGTCCGTTTTCATCAACCGGATTTCCACTGTTCCGGTTGCCGCCTCTTTCTTCTCGGGAGTCAATGTTGTCGACTTATAGGTGCCGTCCCAAACCCCTGTGGGCTGGCCTACGTCCTTTACGAGCTCTTCCTTGGCGAGAGCACCGCGATACATCGGGAGCGCAAACTGGCCCTCCACATGCTTAAAATCGTCGGCGACCGTTGGACGGAAGACGATCACGCCGATTTCCCGGAAAAATCCTTCTGCCCAGGGTGGTTTGGCAGCGGTGTATTGCAAAGTCGGGTCAGAAAGTTGAAGCATGTCAATGAGTTGAAGCATTTTGAATCCTCCTCGATGGCATCGCGACGAGCGGCCGGCTCAGACAGCGCTCGGGATGAGCGTAATTATGCTGGTCAGTCTTGACTCTTGAGATCTCCTGGAACGATTTCCCGGAGCAGGGAGAAAGCCTCTGCCTTCCTGCACCCGGACTCCCTCCCCTTTTGATAGCCGGGGCCTCGGGCGGTGGCAGTCACGGGCCAACTACGTCAAGTGCCAACTACCTGGAAAAGTGAAACGTCTGATTACTCCTCCCTTGTCGCCAAGGGTTTATCCATCCTGCCGAAGTGAATGGCTCTACCCTTCGGCGTTTATCAGGAGCAACCCACGGGAAAGGAATATTTTTTAGCATTTTACAGGCTGCATTCAAACGCGTTTGTGGCTAGCGGCCGGGTAAAACCTTACACCCATACGACGACATTGACAGCCCTGCCATGGTCGTCAGACTCTGCTTGTTCCGCTTATGCGCTCGAGGCCAGTGAAATCGTCCAGGTGACTGCCAGGGACACAGCCGGGGAGAAGACCTTCTCGGTGCGGATGCGAAGCCATACTCCCGTGAAGCTCGAGTACTACCTGCACGGCGGGATCCTGCAGTATGTCCTGCGGCAGACTCTCGCGGCTTGATCAACTAGCGGACTGTCATAATCCACTAGCCCAGCGAGCGACCGGCGATCCAGCTTCCTCCGATGATCGTCCCAAGCGTGCTTCCCAGGTTCGAGAGCACGACGACCAGCAGAATGCGACTCACCGGGTTGGTCCAGAAACCCTTGACCGTGCTGATCGACTCGGACAGATTCTCGAGGTCTTCAACCGTCGGCTTCTTGAGGACCGCTTGCGCCAGGCCCGAGACCCAACCGGCGGCGATCATTGGGTTCAGGCTGGTAAGCGGCGCCGCTACGAAGGCGGTGAGAATGGTCAGCGGATGCCCCAGCGCAAGGAGTGCACCGAGTGCGGAGAACGTGCCGTTGACCAGCACCCAGATGGCCACCGACTCCAGCGAGTGCTGTGCTCCGCCTATGAAGAAACCGTAAACAATCAGTCCGACGATCGCCACAGGGATGCCCCACTTGAGGAGCTGCGGCCAGAACGAGGGCTTGGGTTGCTGTTCAAGGGGCCCAAAGGGGGTGTCCTTCTGGATCTCCTGCAGGATGCCGGGAACGTGGCCTGCGCCCAAGATCGCGACGACAGTCTTGCCTTCGGCGCTGCGGATCTTCTGCGACAGGTAGACGTCTCGTTCATCGATCAATGTGCCCTTGACGGTGGGGAATTCCTTGGCCAGGAGCCCCAGCACGTCGGCAAGCTGTTCCTCCTGCTTGATCTCCTCGACGGTTTCCGCGTCGATCTTGCCGACGAAGAACAGGCTCATCATGAGCTGTCCCATCATCTTCAGCTTGCTCCAGAAACCCAGATTGCCCCAGGTCCGGCGCAGAGTGATCTGAATATCGCGGTCGGCCAGCACCAACGCTGCCTGCCGCTTCTCCGCCAGCCGGATTCCTTCGACCATTTCTGCGCCCGGAGTGACGCCGAGTTGCTGCGCGATGCGGCGCTGGTACGAGCTCATGATGAGGGAGCTCAGGAGAATCATGGCCTTTTTCTCGCGGATGATCTTGACGATGTTGGTTCGCTTCCACTGCTCGCGATCCATGATGTTGCGGTAGCGCGACTCGCAGAGTTCGACGCATATCGAGTCGGGATTGACGGCGGCGATGGTATCTCGGACGTCCTGAACGCTCTGCTTCGAGACGTGGGCCGTGGCGACGAGGTAGATCTGCCGGCCCTCGAGTTCTACCTTCTTGACGCAGGAGGGGATCTCCGGCGTGGGTTTGGTGGGCTCGATTTCCGTCATGGAGTGTCCGCTTATCCCTTCAAGGCCTTGCCCAGCTTGAGTCGCAGGCGGTCCTCGATCCTGTGGTCATCCCGCCATCCCACCAGGTTTGCCGGCAGACCGTGCAGGAACATCGCGAAGTGCAATGGGTCACCACCGGCAAGATCGGTCTCGCCCTTGCGGCCCAGAGTATCGACGCGGGCAACTTCCTGCCTCTCGCTGACGTCCACCGAGGAGAGGTGGCTGTAAAGAGACATCAAACTGTAGCCATGGTTGACCACCCCATTGCCGTAAATGCCGAATGAGCCGGCTCTCAAGACGATAAGGCCGACAGCGTGCACCTCTCAGGGGCATTATCACCCGTTCTCATGTATCCGTTCTATCGGTCGAAATCCAGAGGAACTCAAACAACAAGTACCAGTGTCGGGATTCGGGTCGTCAGGTCCTTACAAATGCGGTTGTAGGACTTTACCCTCTGGCATTAATGGCGGCCCCCCGAAAAGTGCCCTTAGCAACGAGCAGCGGGATTACCTGCCATAAGTCGCCAAGGGATGACCTATGCGCCGTCAACAATTCCCCATCACTGCGGCGTTAGTCAGGAGCTGTCCGGAAGACGGATGTCGTAGAAGCCGGTTCGGGCGGGTCAGGTGTCCGTCGGTAACTAATTCTAGTTATCGTAACCCTTCCACTAACCCGTAACTAAAATTCTGGGAAGCCCCGGTATCGGCTAGCGATTGCCGAGCGCCCCTCGCAGTTTGTCGGCTAGTGATCCAAAGGACGCCGTCGCCGGGGCATCCGGACGCTCGGCGTACTCCCGTAGTTCCGCTTGCTCCCGTTGCTTGGCGACCGCCGTCTTGCTGAGGCGAATCCGGCCCCCGGCCGGATCAACCTCAAGCACCATCACTTCAACCTCGCTGCCCAGGGGAAAGGCCCGCAGCATGTCCTGGTCGCGGTCCACCCCGGTTTCCGCAGTCGGTATGAGGCCAGTCTTGCCAGGTGCCAGGAACACGAACACGCCGAACGTCTCGTGCCGCTCCACCTTTCCGACCAGGATCGCCCCCTCCACGATGCCACTCTGCGGTGCTCGGGCTCCGGCCGTGCGGGTGGAGCCTTCCTCCAGCATTGCGACACCCATACGCTGCTTCTCGGAGTCGATGCTCAAAATCTCGAACGCGGCGGTGTCGCCCACAGCGATGGACTTCGTCCACCCGTCGGCGCGCGCCGTTGGGGCGAACGTCGAGCTGTGCGCAAGCGCCTCGATGCCAGGTTCCAGCTCTACGAAGGCACCGAACTCCATCATTCGGGTGACGCGGCCCGTGTACACCTGGCCCACTTCGTAGCGGGTCGCCACCCCGGTCCACGGATCCTTCTGGAGCTGTTTCAGCCCGAGCGAAATCCTGTCGGCGTCCTCGTCCACGCGCAGCACCTGGACAGTGATCTGATCGCCGGGCGCCACTATTTCGCTGGGACTGCTCACGCGCGACCAGCTCATCTGGGACACATGCAGCAGGCCCTGGATGCCGCCACCCAAATCCACGAACGCGCCGAATTCGGGCACCGAGACGACGCGCCCCGTGAGCACCGCGCCGGCTACGATGGATTTGCGAACCTCGGCCGCAACGGCGCGCTGCTCCTCTTCGAGCTGCTTGCGCCTCGAGACCACGATATTCTTGCCGCCTTCCTTGTACTCGATGATGCGGAACGTGTAGACCTGCCCCTCGTGTACGGCCGGATCGGATGTGCGGGCGATGTCGATTTGCGACATCGGGCAGAACGCGCGCTCTCGGGCGATGCGCACCTCGTAGCCGCCCTTTATCGCAGTCTCGACCTTACCCTCTATGGCGAGGCCGTCCTGGAATGCATCTTCGATTTCGCGCTGGGTGGCAGCGTTGCGTACGCCCCTCCGCGACAGCGTGATGCCTCTGGTCGTGGAGACGACGATGGCCTGGAGGGGATCGCCAACCGCGACTTCCAGGTTGCCGTCGGCGTCTTTCAGTTCCGCGACGTCGATCTGGGCCTCGCTCTTGCCGCCCACGCTGACAAGGGCCACCTCGGCGCCGATGGCCACGATCGTGCCATCGACGGTCTGGCCCCGGTCGAAGCGCTTGGCCCCGACCGACGCTTCGAACATCGCGGCGAAATCTTCGTCTGGTTCGTTCATTGCATACACCTCGGAACTGGAACGGAAGCGATTATACCAGCGCATATTTTTGAACCGCAACGCCACCCGCAGCCTACGGCTGACATGTGATTGATGGAATCGCACCAACGAGCTGAGTCGTTCCCTAGTAGCCTGTAACAGAGATAGTGACAGCGTCGACGATGGGCCTTGCGGGCCCTCTCCCGACTCGTCGCAGATGGAAAGCGTCGCTGTTTCCTAGCTCCTCTGCGTGGCTGGCAAGGCCCATCGTCCCTTCGGGTTGCGGCGGAACAGCACCGTCTTCGTTGTCGCGCCTTCTCGCAATGAAGCAGCATTACCTCGGGCGGCGCTCCTAGAATCCGGTACCGTTGCGCTCGCAACGCCACTATCACTTTCTCTGTTACAGGCCACTAGCTCCCGGGAATTTGCGGAAGTGTTACCGAAGTCGCCTTCTGGAAAACTGAGACTCCCATTCTTGGACTCCCTCAAACTGTGCCATTTCCCCCTAGAGTTACACTTGGAGGCGGGCCGACGCGGGATTACTCCTGCGTTGTCGCCAAGGGTTTACGAATCCGCCAACGGATGGCTCTAGACTGGGTGTCAGGGGCGATCCGTAGGTCTCTCGGAGTATTCCGGCGGGCGAGGCGAGCTCGGAGATTCGGACGGTGGAGACTGGTCGGCGCGATCGTCAGGTCACGAGTGCCGCAAGGCGTCCGACGAAGATGAGTACGATCGCGAATGCGAAGAAGTAGAGAACGAGAACGCCGAGGCCGACGGTCGCCTTGGCGGCTCGGTTCTCGAAGGGCACCGCAGCAACGATGTCGGAGAGTCTCGAGACGGCGCGCACCGCCACGTAGAGCGCGATGAGCATGGCGCCGAGGCCAAGGGGTGGCGCGTCGTCGATTTCGGCGGACCCTATCAGAACGGCAGCGAGCATGATGCGCCCGAGCCAGGTGAAGAAGGTCCCTTCGGCGGCGGCAAGCCGGTCCTCGCTGATGAGTGCGAACACCCCTCGAGCGGGATGCTCGTTGGGCGCGGCCGGGTTTTTTACGTGTTCCATCGGTACCTCCGGTGCTGTCTCGGCCGCGATGGCGTGATCCGTTAGCCGCCGTCCGCGGAGGAGAATGAAGTATAGCCCCAGAAACTTTGAAATATCAAGTACTTTACGTATTTGAGCTCCAATCGAAGGCGAATTCCGTCGATGATGTAACGACTTCATACTGTGCAAGTTTGGAGCCGGGTTGAATCACACTGCAGGTGGGAGTTGAACGGAATCGAAGAGTCACATGCCTGATCTACCGCATACCCTCCGAAGTGAGGACCCAATAGATCGGAACAGCCAATAGAGACGGCGAGCGGAGCGATGGACGCGGATCATGGGACGAAGTCAGGGTGGCCCGACGGGCGGGCAAGCCAGCTTCCCCCCGCCCGTTTCCATGCGCCTGTCAGGGCCGAGACTGGTAGCGCTGACCATGCGCCCGTTCCGGCTTCGGGCCGCGCTTAGCCGACCAGCCTCACCTCCCGTCGCCGCTGTACCAGACACGGAAGATCCGATTGGCCCCGTCCTCGGCGACCAGCAGCGAGCCGTCCGCCGACTGCAGTACATCGACAGGGCGACCCCACACCTCCTTCTCCGGAGAGGGGCCAATGTAAGTGGACAAAGCACGTGTCTCGTCGTCCCTGAGGATGAAGCCGGTCAGAAAGTCCTCCGGTGGACCCGACGGCATCCCGTTCTCGAAGGGGATGCGCACGACCTTGTACCCGACGAGGTACGGGCGGTTGACGGACCCTCGCAGCGCAACGAACGCGCTGTTGCGGTACGTCTCGGGAAACTGCTCGCCGGTGTAGAAGGCCAATCCCATCGGGGCGGCGTGGGCGGGGAGGAGCACATCGGGAACGATCGTCTTCTCGATAAGATCCGGTCGCGCTCCGTTGAGAAGCGGCTCGGGGTTCGGACCGGTATAGGCATACGGCCAGCCGTAGAAGCCGCCGTCCACCACTGATGTCACGAAATCGGGAGCAAGCTCATCCCCCAGGTGGTCCCGCTCGTGCACCGCGGTCCACAGAGTGCTCGATTCCGGGTAGAACGCCATGGGCACGGGGTTTCGCAGGCCCCCGGCGAATACCCGATGTCCTGAGCCGTCCGTGTTGTATTCGCTGATCGCGGCCCTCCGGGGATCGGTGCCGGGCTTGGCATTCGTCGCTGAGCCCGCCGCGACATACATCTTCCGGCCGTCCGGCCCGAAGATCAGGTTCCGCGTCGTGTGGCGGAAACCACTCGTCGGGTGATCGGACCGTTCGATCAGCTCCACCCGGCGGTCGTCGATCCCGAGGCGCTCCGCCCGCGTCCGGCTGACGTCGATGCCGAGCCGCTGCGCCGTCTCGTGATCGAGCGCGTCGCTTTCCACCGGGAGGTCCACGACGTGCTCGGGTACTCCTTGCGCCCGAAGCTGTCCCGCAACGTATGGGAAGCGCACGACAGCGTCGTTGTTCCCGACGTACAGGAACCCATCGAGGAACGCCATGCCGAACGGTCGCTCCAGCCCCGTGGCGAACGTCTCGCGGCGTTCTGCAACGCCGTCGCCGTCCGCGTCTCGGAGGATCAGGACCCTACCGAAGCCGGTCTCGGCGACGAAGACGTCTCCGTTCGGAGCAAGGGCCAGTCGGCGCGGGTTTGAGAGCCCTTCGGCGAATACGCTCACTTCGAATCCCGCCGGAACGGACAGCCTAGCGCCGTCCGGCCGCTCCACGATCGTTGGAAAGGCTCGGTTCCACTCGGTTTCGAAGGGCTCGGGAAGCTGCTGGGCCGACAGGACCAGGAGCAAAGCGATGACAGACATACGAGGCCACTCCTTTGAGCTCGGGCGTCATGTGATTAGACGATAGGAAGCACTAGCAATCCTGCGACGTGTCGTCTTCCCGGCCCAAGCGATCGTGGCACGGTAGCAGACCCACAGCCTCCCTGGCAATGACGATAGGAAGCGCCTACTTCGTGTCCGTCTCTTTCCACGCTTCGCCTATGCCGCCGTTGCCGAGGGGGAGAGGATCTCGTAGTGGCCAAGCTCCGTGCCAGGCTGCATGTTTTAGAGCCCGTCGGATTAGATGCTAGAAATCTCGGCAACTATAACTACAGGTGGGAGTTAAACGCAATCAAACAGTCCCATGCCTGAAATGGGGCCTTCCCGACGAGATCGACAAGGCAGTGTAGCCGACTATACAGCAAGGTGGATTGAGGGCAGTGGGGCGGATCGAGAGGGTTTGTCGGGGGCAGAAGGCTCGAACACAGATCCCTAAGGCACTGGCACACGTTCCTTCAGTTCTTCGAACCAGTTCAGAACAACTGTGATCGGGATCGAACCGGTTTCGGCGGTCGGTCGGCTACTCGTAGATGTGCATGGGCGCTAACCAGAAAAGTGCCCACTGCATTGACCTCAAGCCCCTTGCCTCGTACCCTTCTTTTCCGGATTTGCTCGTGCGGTTCGTTCCTGCAGTGCTTTTCGAACTTCCCGGCTACGTTCTCTCATCCGAAGTTTTGCCTTGCGCAGACGGTTGAAGCGCGCCTTGTCACCATTTCTTGCAGACATTTGTCACCTCACATAATTCAGCATTCAGATTCTAGTCATTTGTGAACGAATAGAAAGTGTCCTCTTGCTAACGGAACGACAAAGGCCACTGGATGAACATTCAGACCCCCGGCTTTCCCGACGAGATCCACAAGGAAGTGTAGGCGACTAGAACGAAGCCGCTGGCGCGGCGGACGCTACGCGTGTGCTGAGCGAAGAGTGATGAGCCCCCGAATCCCGGTAGGAGGTGAAGTGACCCTCACCCCCTCCGGACAGAACGGCTCGTACCGGCCAGGTAAGCCGCTCTTCGATCAGCGAGCAAACTCCAGTTTGAGATTCCGCTGCGCGAAGTCGTGGAGAAAGACGAGTCCCTGGCGCCGAAACCACTCCAGGCTCAGGACGAAACGGACCTCCCGCCGCATGACGGATTGCCACGCCTTCATCCGCACCCAGGTTCGGCGGGCGTAATACACCGGGGCGCCGGCGCGAATCATCATCCGCTGGAACTTCGCCGGCTTCTTCCACTTCTTCAACTGCATGGACCGGAGCCGACTACGGATGAATCCATCTAGCTCTTGGAAGATCTTCCGGAACTCCTGGATGCGGTAATACCCGACCCATCCTTCAAGATATTCGTTGAGTTCGCCAATGACCTGGTGCATCGATAGCCCGTTATTCCGCCGTGTCCGGGATCGGACCTCTTGCACGAAGCGCTTCCGCGCCCGCGTACTCACCCGAATCTGACCCCGCAGGATCTGGAATCCTAAGAACTCCACATCCTTGATCGGGGCCACGCGGCTCTTGTCCCGGTTGACGCGCAGTCCGAGTTCCTCTTCGAGGAATCGTGTGATACCTTCCATCACCCGTAGAGCCGCCCGCTCCGTTCGCAACAGGATGACGAAATCATCGGCCCACCGGCTGAACCGGTGTCCCCGCCGTTCCAGTTCCTGGTCGAGCTCATTGAGCACGATGTTGGACAGGACCGGCGAGACCGGGGAGCCTTGGGGACATCCCTGATCCGTCTTCTCGATAACACCATCCACAGCAGCTCCTGCCTTCAGCACCCGCACGATCAACGTAACGAGCCGCTCATCTCGGATTCTCTGTCGAATGAGCTTGAGGATCAGGTTGTGGGGGATCTCATCGAAGAAGCTCTGGATGTCGAGGGATGCACACCACTCATAGCCCTCCATCACGCCTTCCCGCACATGGCGAATGGCCTGGTGTTGGCTCTTACCACGCCGAAACCCGAAGTTGGACCCGCTGAAGTCCGGCTCAAAGATTTCCGTCAACACAGCATGGAGACTTTGACTGACCACGCGGTCCATCACGACGGGAATACCCAGCTTCCTCTTCTTCGAACTGCCCGGCTTGGGGATCAGAACCCTCTTTGCGGGCTTGAAACGGTATGTCCCGGCTTTCAGCTTGTCGTGGATGAGTGAGAGAAATTCATCCTCTCTTTCCCCGAAGGCTTCGACCGTCATGTTGTCCACCCCGGCGGCTCCGGCGTTGGCCCGTACCTGCTGCCACGCCTGAACCAGTCGCCTCCGGTCGTAGACCCGTTTCATCACTCCAACAACTTTCAGTTCACTTCCTCCGTGACTGTCTTCCGCCAGGGATGGCCGGGGGTGGTTGGCGTTGTCGCCGGACCCGGACGGCTGATGACCGCGGCGGTTTTCCGCCTCGGCGCCCATGTGGAACTCGCCGCCCCCGATGGCTTTCTGGGCCCCTTGCTCCATCCACTGAGTCGACTCCCTGTCGGTGTCACTCTCGCCTCTCGTCCATGACTTCCCACCGCCGGTTGGCGATCTCCGGCCGTCCGGGTTGTCCCAGAGATTCAGTTGCTCCGGCTGCTGCCAGGGCGCCCGTTTCTCTCTTTGTTTCCCGGTCGTCAGGGTTTTATCCTCCGCACTGTTGCCAGGCTTCATCGGCCCTGAGTCCTCAGTGTAGAGTCGAAAGTGGTCGGGCTGGTCTGCCCTTCCACCGTCCGCTCAATCAAACGGCTCGTGCGGTTTTCCCGCAAGCCGCTTTCCTCAGTTGCTCCTCGCACGGAGTCACCGGTCCACGAGACCGGGAATCAGATGCGTCAGTCGGACCAGACCGAATTCTCGAATAAGTCGTCGCGTCGGATAACGGCGCCACATCGTATTTCTCCACCGTTTCGCGAGAAACGAGTAGATACGGCGCTCAATCCAACGGTCCAGCTCGTTGAAGAGTCGGCGCACCCTCGCTTTGCGGTAATAGTTCCCCCAGCCCCGAATCACCGGGTTGAGCTGGTCGATGACTTCGCCCAGCTTCAGGGGAGCCTTACGGCGCGAGAGGTGTCGGATTTGCGTCCGGAACCTCTCGACCGACTTTTCCCGTGGAATGGCATACAGGTTATGGGGGTGCATTCCGCGACCACGCCTCTGTGTATCGGACAGACGCAGTCCTTTCCCTTGTTTCACCTTGTACCCCAAGAACTCAAAGCCTTGTCGAACGTGTACAATCCGCGTCTTCTTCGGATGAAGTCGAACTCCAAGTTCCTCCCAGAGAAACCGCTCTGCAAATGCGAGCGCCTGCCGGGCTTGGGCCGGTGTCCTACAAACCACCACAAAGTCGTCCGCCCAGCGTGTGAGTCTGTGACCTTGCCGGGTCATCGCACGGTCAAACGGCGTCAGAAAGATGTTCGACCACAACGGACTGGCCACTCCCCCTTGGGGAACTCCCGTCCGCGTGGGTTGCCAGCAACCTCCTTCCAATACCCCCGAACCCAGGATTGCCCGGATCAGCCCCAGAACTCGGCCGTCGCTGATCTCTTCGGCGATCAAGTCGAGAAGCTTCTCCTGGTCGATCGTGTCAAAGAACTGCCGTAGGTCAGCATCAACCACCCAGAGGTCTCCGGCGCCTAGCTCTGCCCAGACTTTCCGCATCGCATCATGGGGTGAACGCCCCTTGCGATACCCGAATGAGCAGTCCAGAAACAACGGCTCGAAGATTGGTTCCATCCGCTGGACCAGCGCCTGCTGACAGACCCGATCCATTACGGCCGGTATCCCCAGCTTTCGCATTCCTCCGTCGGACTTCCCGATCTCGACTCGCTTTACCGGCTTGGGTCGATAGGTGTCATCCCGCAGCTTTTGATGCAACAAGGCCAGATACTCCTCCTTGCACGTTTCAAACTGCTCAATGGTCACTTCGTCGATGCCCGCGCTACCTCGGTTCCGTTTCACTTTCTCCCAGGCCAACTCCAGATTCTTGCGACTAAACACCTTGTCGATCAGCGAGTGGACCTTTCGCTTCCTTCCCTGTCTGCTTTCCAATGTCGCTGTGTGGCGGCGGGCGGCGGCTTCATCCGTACCGCGTTTGGGTCTTTCACTAAAGGAACTATCCAAGTTCACGATATCTCCGCGTTTCCCATCGCTCGCACATTCCCAACTGAGTACGGGGACTTCCCCCTCCAACGGGCCTTTTGGACCCGCCAGCGCCGCTGCTCGAAGCAACGATCCGAGACCTTATGTTTGCCGTCTCGTTCCTGAGTACTATTCCCCGATCCGATTCCTGGCACCGCGTCGGCCGGAATTTCGCTCTCGCTTATATCCGCACCTACCTTGCGGGGCTCTAGGTCGATGTTTGTCTTCTCGGTTGCCCGCCCTTTCGTCTGCGGGTGCCACATCATCTCGACCTTACCTTCCGCCCGGACGATACCAGGCCTCCCTGGGTCACTCGCGTCTCTTCTCCACCGTGTCGCCCGCACACACCTTGGTGCGATGGGGTGGAACCAAATGCGCCTTCGCCCCCATAGTGCGGGCTCGACCATTCCCCATCTTTGGCCGACCGGTTCATCCTCGGGATCGCTCCCTTCGATTACGACCCGGTGGTTCTCCTCATGCCCTTCAGACCCCACCTCGCGGTGGGCGCCCTGCCCTCCAAAGTTTCCGTAGGTGGCTCCAGCTCTGCCTTGGCCGTTTCCGGCTTTCGCCTTCGTGCCCGTTTAGGCATCTGCCATACCTGCCTACACTCCGGCCAGTGAGGCATTACCCCCACTTGTTGGATATCGACCCGTGGCCTCGGGCCGAGCGGGACTTTAACCCGCCGGAAACGCGTGCTGCCAGGCACGCACTATCCATGGATCTGCCACCCTCTGCTCCCTGCCCGCTACGGAATCGCCGTTCGCGGCTCGGTTTTCGAACGTCAGGTCACGGCGGACTGGATAACCCAATGTCCTTTGAGCGCCTGGGCGGGCGCACCCGCTGTGGGTCCCGACATCGAAGCAGTAGGGCTTCCCGGGGTAAGACACGCCCCCTCCTCGTATCCCGTCCGGCTTCAGCTCCCTTCGGTAACTCCGATCGAATATCGGGGCTCGCTCTCTCAAGCCTGCTCGCCCCCCTCCGGGCACCCATCTAGCCGGTTCGCTGTTCGCTACGTACACGAGTTCTGCCTCATGCTTCCTCCGGACATCCCATCTCTGAGACTGCCCTTGCCTTGTTGGCGTTCGCCTTCCGTCCGATCACGGTGGCTTTCCTGCCTTCGGTTGGCGTGCCATGCCCGGCGCACTAGAGTGTGAGCCTCACAAGGAGGCTCACATGACGAAGCTGCGACAACGGATGCTGGAGGAACTCCAGCGCCGGAACTACTCACCCGCTACGATTCGGCTGTATCTTCACGCGGTCGAAGACTTCGCCCGCTACTTCGGGAAGTCCCCCGACAAGCTCGAACAGGAACAGATGCGGCAGTACCAGCTGCATCTGCTTCAGGAGCGCAAGCTCGCTGTCGACACCATCATCGGACGGATCGCCGCACTCCGGTTCTTCTACGTGAAGGTGCTTCGCCGTCCCTATCACCAGGTCGATCTGGTCTATCCGAAACAGCCGTCCCGGTTGCCCACGATTCTGAGCGAAGAGGAAGTGGCGCAACTGCTGGCCTCCGCCAACAGTGCCTATCACTTCGTCATCCTGATGACCTTGTATTCGACGGGACTGCGGCGGGCCGAGCTGTGTCGTCTGAAGGTCGAGGACGTCGATAGCGAACGCATGGTGATCCATGTGAGGCAGGGTAAAGGCAATCGCGACCGCGACGTGCCGCTGTCACCGAAACTGCTGGAAGTCCTGCGCGACTACTGGCGTTGGCGGAAACCCGGCGAGTACCTCTTCCCCAGTTTGCTCCGGACCCGGCCCGGACAGCCCATCGATGTGAAGACGGTTTGGTACGCCGTCCAACAAGCCGCCCAACGTGCCGGCATCAAAAAGAAAGTATCCCCACATACGCTGCGCCACAGCTGGGCCACCCACCTGCTGGAGAGGGGAACCGACCTGCGAACCATCCAGCTCCTGTTGGGTCATGTCGATCTGGAAGCGACGACCCTCTATCTCCATTTGTCTCAGGCGCACATGCAGCGCGTGGTGAACCCGATCGATTCTCTTCCGGTTCCCGATCTGGGACCGTCTCCCCGTCTGAGAAAGAAGAAAGGCGAATGAGCCGGCCCGCCGTCGAGGTGGCCGACATCGTCCGCGCCCGGGTTCGAGGTTTCCTCCAGCGTCACCGCCTCGGCATCCAGAAGCTCAAGGTCCTGCGCGCCATCCTGAACTGTCGTACTGCGGCTCTGGGTGGCCACATCGACCGGTGTGCCGATTGTGGCCGGGAGTCCGGAATCTCGTTCAACTCCTGCCGCAACCGCCACTGCCCGAAGTGTCAGACCCAGGCCCGACGACGGTGGCTCGAAGCACGAGAAGCCGAACTGCTGCCCACCCCCTACTTCCACGTCGTGTTCACCGTCCCGCACCAGTTCCATCCGTTCTTCTTCCACAACCCTGCCCTACTCTACAGCCTGCTGTTTCGCAGCGTGGCCGACACGATGATCGAGGTGGCGGCCAATCCGAAACGACTCGGCGCCCGGATCGGCTTCTTCGGCATCCTGCATACCTGGAGTCAGAACCTGGAGTTCCATCCCCACATCCACTGCGTGGTACCGGCCGGCGGACTGGCTCCGGATCAGTCCCGTTGGATTCCGGGTTCTGGGCGCTTCTTCCTCCCCAAGCAGGTGCTCGCCCGAGTCTTCCGTGGCAAGTTCATCGACGGGCTCGGGCGAGCGATCGCCGACGGTTCGCTCGAACTGTCCGGCTCGATTCGACCCTTCGGCGAACCGCAACACTTTCGGCGGTTCCGCCGCCAGATCCATTCCCGCAACTGGGTCGTCTATATCAAACGACCCTTTGGTGGCCCCGAACAGGTGCTCCGCTACCTGGGCCGCTACACCCATCGGGTCGCCATCTCCAACCATCGATTGATCTCGTTTGACGGTAACCGGGTCCGGTTCCGTTGGCGGGATTACCGCAATGGCAACAAGAGTCGCATCATGACACTCGCGGCCGACGAGTTCATCCGACGGTTCTTATTGCACGTTCTGCCGAAGGGCTTCGTCCGCATCCGACACTTCGGATTCATGGCCAACTACCGCCGGTCGGCCGCCTTCGCTCTCTGTCGCCAACTCCTCGATGCCATGCCGAGGGTCGAATCTGACGAAACCACCACCTCGAACTCTTCCTGGTCGTGTCCGCACTGTCAGGGACCGATGACTCTCATCCAACGCTTCACCGCTCTGCAACTCGTAGCGAGGCTCGCCTTCCAATGCGATACGTCCTAATCCTCCTTCACAAACCGACGACCGACGTGCGGTTCAGCCACGTCCTCGCCGGAGTGTGCCTCCGCTGCAAAATCCCCTCAGATCCCGTCCTTTCAACCCACCGATTCCCCGACCCAACTGCTTTCCGATTCACACCATCGACGCGGTCATCGACCGCCGGTCCCCCTCCTCGCCCCAACGCCACTCCAGATCCGGCCCGCTTCCGGCTACTTTCTCCATAGCCCACCGCGTCCGCCGCATTCGGCCAGCGCCCTCCTTCAAGTCTTGTTATCGAAACTGCCGCGGTGGGAACTTCTCGCTCATCCTGTGGCCGCGCTCGCCGCGGCACTTCCGATGAACGCTAACGACTTCCCAGGCATCTGGATGATCGACTTCGAGGAGGACCGATTTGATGGACATAGATGGTCGGGTCGGTCAGCATAGCACCGGACTCGCCTAAGTCTCGTCAAAGAAGTCGTCGAGGCCCAGGTGCTGCCAGTGACAAGAACTCGCAATGAGTGAACATCAGGCAAAGATTGCCGCGATACTCAGCCTTTGTAGGCTGGAGGGTTTCCTATAAACCTGGAAGTTTAACCATGCGACTTCAGGAGGACCAGAATCACATGACGAAATCTCGTCGAAGCCTGATCATGGTCGTTGCTCTCTCTGTTGTCCCTACACCCGTTGGGGCGCAGGAACCCGTCTATTGGGATGTGATCGACCGAATTCGCAGTGAGGGATTCCAGAACTCGCAGGTTATGGACAACGCCGGCTACCTGGCCGATGTGATTGGTCCACGTCTCACAGGATCACCCAACATGCGCCAGGCTCAGGACTGGGCGATGGACCGCATGACGGAGGTCGGGCTGTCCAAGGTGGAGAAGGAGCCGTGGGGCGATGAGACCGTCGGGTGGGAGGTGCAGCGCGTTTCCGTTCATATGAACGCGCCCGACTACCAGATGGTGATCGCGTACCCGCTTGCCCTGACGCCCGGGACGCAGGGTCCGGTCACCGCAAATGCCGTGACTGCACCGATCCGGACCCCTGAAGATCTGGATCGATATCGCGGTCGTCTCGATGGCGCGATCGTGCTGGCCACACCTCCGATACCGACGAGTCCCCGCTTCGTCCAGGACGCGTTCCGGCATACTGAGGAATCGTTGCGCGTGTTCAAGACAGAGGGAACCGACCTTCTCATCAACCGCCACGGACGGGGTCAGCCCGACCAATCGACCCTCCGGCGAGAAGGAATCTCCGCGGCCGAGGTAGAGGAATTCTACAAGTCCGAGGGGGTAGCGGTGGTTCTGACCGCGAGTATCGGTAGCGACGGAACGGTGTTCGCGACCGGACATCCCACGACACGTAACGACAGGACCCGCGCAGGGATCTAGAATGCCCTTCCCACCCTCGCCGTTGCCACCGAACACTACAACCGCATCTACAGGATTCTCGAACGGGGGATCGAGGTGACGATGGACGTTGAAGTCCGGGTCGCGTTCGACGAATCGGATCCGAGGGGGTACAACGTGATCGGCGAGATTCCGGGGAGTGATCTAGCAGACGAGGTGGTGATGATCGGGGCGCACCTGGACTCCTGGCACGCCGGGACCGGTGCAACCGACAACGCGAGTGGCGTTTCGGTCGTGCTCGAAGCGATGCGCATACTCCGGGCCATCGACTCCCGTCCGCGGCGCACGATTCGTGTGGCCCTGTGGAGTCAGGAGGAGACGGGTCACAGGGGCTCCCTGGGCTATATCAAGAATCACTTCGGGAGTCCGCAAGAAGGCACCACGCCCGACCATGAGCGCTTTTCCGTGTACTTCAACATGGACAATGGCACCGGCCAGTTCCGCGGCGTGCACATCCAAGGAAATACCCAAGCCACGCCCATACTCGATGCCTGGATGAGACCGTTCAATGAGTTTCAAATGGAAACGATCTCCCAGTTCAGGCGGACTCCCCCGGCCTCTCGGGCAAGAGCAACAGTGTCGTCCGTTGAAAAGTCGTCGATGAGGACTACCGGACAGTTCTCCTGAAGGAGGGCGGAGCGCACCGCCCGCTGGATCGTGGCCGAAGCATCCCTCGCCGCAATCAGTATGGTCGCGGTTGTATCCATCGAGCTATCCCCGACCTGAAAGCGGGCCGACGCCAGGCCATTCCCATCTGTCCCGTACTACGAGCCGTCCGAAGTCCGTGCGAGTCCCCGCTCTGGCAGGTCGTGCTCTCCGAGACCCCACCGACGGCCATTCATTAGGTAAGGTCGTCGTGCCAGGCCAAACGAGAGGAGGCGGTATACCCTACCGGCCAGACGACGGTAAGAAAAGAGCTGACGGTCGAGCGCGCGGTAGGCCGCCCAGAGATCCCACAACAGGCGAATCAAGCGGCCACGCAGTTTGCGGAGTTGTTCGACTTCCGCAGCGGGCATTCCCTTCAAGAGGCGCCGCACATGGCCCACCTTCGCGATCAGCGGCCGCGGACGACGCTCCGACAGCAACCACACCCGGTACAGATACTCAGCGTAAGACGGGTAATCAGACACAGCCACCCCGCTTAGGCCGCGGCGCGGTTCGTTGAATGTCAGGCGCACCCCGAATCGCACGATGTCTCCCAGTTTCGGGAAATACAGATCCGATCGCTGGAACTCGTAGTTCAAGTCCTCGAGGAGCGTATCTTCGAGCTGGCCTACCAACGGCGTCAGTGGCCCTTTCCCGGTTCTCGCGGGAGTGAGGTCCCCGTGCCGGACCTTGAACAGGCAGTGGTCGGGCGGCAGGATCTGCTGTTCCAGGCCGCTGGCGACGAGCGCGTAGAGGGCAAGGCCGTCGCTGTCCATCGAGACGACACTGCCGGTCTCAGGAAAGCCGCGCACTGTCTGCCAGGATGCGTGTGAAGCCAGCAGGAAGTCGCCGCTGGCATTCGTATGAAGGGACAGACCCGCGGGAACTGTGGGAGCCTCGAGGGCGCGATACTCGTGCGCAGCATCATTGGAACAGCGATCGAGGAAGGCGAAACGGTCATCGGTCGGCGTGTCCAGGACCTCGGCGGGAACATCCACGCGGTTGACGCGGTACACCCGATCGCTACGCAGTTCACGCCGCGCAAGGAACTCCATCAGCGGCTCCGAGTAGAAAACGTCGCTGGCCCGAACTACGATGAACTGCCCACACGCCCTACGGATGCCCACGTTCGCCGCGACGGTACCCGCGGACCCTGGAAACTGGTTCCAGAGGCGCAAGCGGCGATGATGGCGAGGGGGAACCACTATGAAGCGAACTTTGACACGCTGATTCTGTTCCAGTCGCAAAACGCCACGCAGCAGCGGTTGATCCTGCGGAGGGTTCCACTCGACGACGATGATCTCTGCGTCGAGCGCATGATCCGTCAATTGCGCGATGAGAAAGTTCAGCGACCGCTCCAGCTTGAAGACGAGGTCGCCGCCATAGTCATCGTTCCGGCTGTACAGGACGAAGGAGATGTAAGGTTTCGCTGGCACTTATGCGTCCCTGTGGACCATCCACCCCTGTGTTCGAAAGCGCTTCGGAAGAATAGCAGGCATCTGATGATTGAATCTCGACTACGGGTGCACTACACACACTGTCCGGTGGCAACAAGCGGCTCGTATTGCGGAGTCATATTAATGGATTCCTGAGATTGTATGCGTGGAATTGCATTGCGGCCGCTTTGTGGCATTAGAATTGTTTCCATGGCTACGGAGCGACTCCGACGCGTGCTCTCTCGATCCGGGCAACCGACAGTCGAGGTGGACGGCGTTGCGTATCACAGTGTGCACGACCCGTTGCGTGAGGTCCGGCGGTTCTACTCGGCTTTGAAGCTCGAGGACGCCGACGTGATCCTGCATTTCGGCTGGGGGCTCGGTTATTGCGGCGAAACACTCCGGGAGCGGACCAAACCCGGCGCTCGCATCGTCGTTTTCGAGCCAGACGAAGAACTCTTCGAGTTGTCGCGTGCCGAATCCGTCAACAGCGATGTCTTCGAAGAAGACCGCTTCGAGTTTGTCGTGGGTGCGAACGTATCTCATTTTTTCGACGACTGGGAAACGGTCAACTTCCGGGAAACCGACCAGATCCTGTGGGTGGAGTGGCCGGCAGCTCTTCGTGAATACGCCCAGGTGGCAGAGTCTCTACAAGCCCGGTTCAAGAGCCACCTGCGTGATCGGGCAGCCAACCTCCTGACGCACTTTCAGAATGGAGAGGTCTACTTCGAACATGTCATCGGCAACTTCGAGTATCAAGGCGACGCCGATGCGGGCCGTCTCTTCGGGCGTTTCCGCAACATCCCCCTGGTTCTCGTTTCCGCCGGGCCGTCACTGGATCGCAATATTGGCCAGCTGCGGGACCGGCAGGACCGGTGTTTCATCCTGTCGGTCGACACGGCACTGCGGCCATTGCTGGCCGCCGGAATCACGCCTCACGCCGTCATCACCGAGGATCCGAGCGAGCTGAACGCACAACATGTCGTCGGCGCGATACCGGAATCGGTATATCTCATCGCAGAGCAGGCAGTCCACCGGTCGGCGCTTGACGCGGCCGCACGACGTTTTGTTTTCGGCCTCGGACTGTTTCCCGATTCACTCTTTTCGAAGTTCGGCTTCGGCAAGAGCAGCCTCGATGCCTGGGGCTCGGTGGCCACAACCGCCCTGGACCTCGCGTGCCGGATGGGCGCCAATCCGATAGTCTTTGCAGGCCAGGACTTCGCCTACTCCTGGTATCGCGACTACGCGAGCAACACCATCTATCACGGCAACCCCTTCTACCCCGAACGGTCCGGAACGGAGCAGGCAGACGACATCTTCGGCAACACCGCCCACACGACGGAAAACATGATCGCCTACCGCGACTACTTTGTACGTCGGATGAAGCAGGAGTCCGGAGTTCGCTTCATCAATGCCACCGAGGGCGGCATCCTCACCGAGGGTGCGGAGGTGCTGCCCCTCTGGGTTGCGTTTGAACAGATCCTTTTCGATCCCGTGGACATCGCCGGCGTCCTCGCCGAAAGTCATCAGCCTTCGAAGGCTTCGGCCGACGCTCTCGAACACCTGCATCAGGTTCTGAAGTACCGCCGCACGGACTGTGCCTGCCTCGACGGTTTTCTGGAGCTCGCCGCGAAGGAACACCTGTTGAGCAGGGATGAGTCCGAGGTCGAGAAGACAATCCTGCGCGGAATCGACACCATTTCAGCCAGATGACGAGCTCGCTGGGCCCGCCGGGCCGGCAACCCTAGCTAAGGCGCGCCGAAGGGGATCGAGCGAGCTTGAAGCTGGCTGGTGAAATCCCGCAACGCGTCGTCATTGGTACTCGCTCCCATGCCGAACAGCCGTGCTCGCATCAACTGAACGAAACCTCTCAGTCCTGTGGAATACTCGTTCGCGGCGAGCGCGCCTGCCCTGTTGTTGAGGTAATAATCTAAAAACGTGTTGTCCTCGGCCCGCTCGTAAACGTAATGATCGCCGATCACGCCCCTCAGGGTGAACTTGTGGCGCTTCCTGAATGGACCGATCGACATCCAATTCCTGGAGTCGATATCCCCAGCGACAGCGACGACTTCGTCCATCGTGCCGCCATCGCCTTCGAGTGCGTCTAGGAGTTCGAAAAAACCGAGCTGACACCCGGTCTCGTGATTGTGAAACGTGGTGTTGAAGGTTGGATCGAGAACATGATGCGTCCATGCGGCGCCGTCTGAAATCGGCACGACGACGGTAACATGGGTCAGCCCGTCCCGTGTGTCGCCGAAATTGATCGTAAACGATCCATACCCGAACGTCTTCAGCAGCTGATCAAAGAACAGGGACATGCCCGCGCAGTAGACGGCGCCTAAAAAGGACCCACCAAACGGGGTTTCTGGGCAGGAACTGATCGTAGTACGCTTCTGCCGCCGACGCAGTTTGAACGAAGCTGGTCGTCGCCTGGGAAAGCTCATCCACCAGGGCGTAGTTTCCGGCGTTCGCCGCCCAGTTCAGGATCAGGCACGCAGCGCGCAGACGGTCGGAAGCCAGCGCGTCGGCGAGGCCGTCGATCTCCTCGAGGAGTTGTCGTCGGAGCCTGACGGAGGACGGTTCATCGAACATGATAAGACTGGGTCGGACGGCTAGCAGCCCGTGGCAGAACTCTGCAGGGTCGCGCGCAGGGGTCTTCGGGTTGCAGGCGCGAAGAGAGGAGCGGAGCGATGATCATTCATCGTGACCGACGAGCGACAAAGCCTGCGGCCCGAAGACCCCTGCACCCTTCGGGTTACGGCGAAACGGGGCCGTCTTCGTTGTCGCCGACTCCTCCCAATGAATGAGCATTGTTTCGTCCTCGCCTCCTAGAATCCGGCCCCGTTTGGCCGTAACGCGGCCCTGCAGAGTTCTGCCACGGGCTGCTAAACGGCGGCTCGTTCAGATTGCAGGTCCATCTTGGCGAGCCTGGTCGCCGCTGCGACCTGGCAGGGTCTGTTCTGGGGGCGATCCAGCCCCGCCAGAGCCTCCAGCATGGATCGAGCGTGAGCCGGATTCTTCGTGTGGAAGGCTCCTCGGATCCGGCCGGTGTCGAGCCTGCGCACGCCTTGATGCCAGCCGCAATCCCAGCTCTCCCGATCGGCTTCGATGTCCCTGAAGAGCTGGAGCGCACGGGCCCGGTCGTCGTCGCTGAGCCGCTCGAAGGCCTGGGCGAAGACACTCATCAGACCACGCCCGCCCAGGGCGGCTACGATTTCCGGTGTCACCTCGACACTCTGCTCCTCGAAACAACGGCGGATGAACATCCTCTCCAACGCCGATCCCATTGAGCTGCCGTTGAAGTCGGCATTTCCAGCATGACGACGCGAGCGGTGCAGTAGATGGTCGACGCATGCAATCGGGCCGCGCTGGGCGATCTTGAGCCAATGGTAGTACTCGGCGGCTCGCCACAACTCGGGAAACTCGGGGTCGGTTTCGAGGAACGGCCCGACCTCTTCGAGCACGTCACGACGGATCAGGACCGTGTTGCCGTTGATGAAGTTCCCGTCCAGCAGCGCGGTGAAGGCATCGGTCTCGAATTCGTTCGGAGGATGGAAGTCGCCGATCTGGCGGCCGTTGGCGTCGATCGCGACGTAAGCGGTATGAACAAGTCCGACCGCCGGATTCTCATCCAGAAAACGAACCTGCGCTTCGAGCTTGTCCGGTTCGAAGATGTCGTCTGAACTCAGCCATGCGAAGTAATCCCCGTGCATCTGGCGTATGCCTATGTTGATCGGCGTAGGGGTACCGGAAGGGCCCTGCGAGTTGATGACGAGCGATATCCTCCGCTCGGGATGCCGCTGGATGAAGCCCTCGACAATCTTCCGCGATTCATCCGTCGAGTTGTCGTCCACGACGATCAACTCCCAGTCCGTGAACGTCTGACCGATGACGCTATCCAGGGTTTCCGCGATGAACCGACCGTAGTTGTAGTTCGGAACGACAATGCTGACTCTGGGCGTCATAGTGATCTGTTTTCTACGGCCTCCGCCCGATTACAAGAGGTTTACCGACACGGCCTCCGCCATGAAAATGCAGATCGGTGTCCAAAGGATAGGTTCTAAATATCAGCCACTTACGGTGTCAGGCAGGCGCTTCCGAATCTAAAATTTGACGTGAAATGTCAGGATTCCGTCGGTAAGATCTAGTGGCTAGTAACAGCGTTTGTCCCGTGGCGTCTTTCAGAACAATCAGAGGAACAGGATGAGTATCCCCTTGCAGCATCTAGAGTGTGACATTCGCTCGTGGCTTCAGGAACATGGCGGGATCGCTTCCGACTATACGGTTCAGCGAATCAACCAGAGCTACCCACGAATCCAACAGATACTCACCGAGAGCGGGGGTGTTTCCTTCACAGCCGCCCTCGACATAGGGTGCGGTGCAGGTTTCGACGCATTCGCGTTGGGCGTTCACTTCGACCAGGTTCTTGCCATCGACTCCAGCGAGGCCGCCATCGAGGAGGCGCGCAGCATCGCCCGCGAAGCGGGTGTCTCCAACGTCCATTTCGAATGCGTTGATGCGCTGGGCTACGTGCCTTCAACGCTCTTCAGCTTCGTTTTTTGCAATATCATGTCGCACAACGTGGACTCACGGCGGCTGCTCGCGACGGGCATCGCCCAATCCCTCGATCTGAGCGGATGGCTGAACTACGCCGAAGAACAGGAAGGGTATGCTCCCTTGGAGATCCACCGGGCAATCCAACGGAAGGATCTCTCCGCGGTGACATACCGCCTGTGGCAGATGCTTCGAGGCTTCTGCAGCATGAAGGGGTTCCGGTTTTTTGCTTCGGGTTCGATGGCGCCACTCCTGGAGGCCCTGGGGCTGAGGACCGTATCCTGCCAGTCCGAAGAGTGGAACGGCATCCCATTCGTCGAGAGGATTTCCCTCGTCCGCGAAGGAAGGCCGCTCGGACCCGAGCCTGAGGGAACGGATCCCGATTACCTCGACCTTCGGGACGAGTTCCAGCAGATGAGGGGAAGGTTCCGGGCGTTGATTTCCGGCCGACCGGAGGCGGGGTTTTCCGCTCACCAGCGTGAGGAAATAGAGGAGGAAGCGGGGGCTTCGGCTAATCGCTACGGACCTTTCCTGACGCTGCTGTCGATGGCAGACCTGGTTCTTCCGTCCCTGGATGAGGACGATCGCGGCCGACTACAGGCACAGCCGGAACCGAATTGGAGCTTGTTGCAGGATCTCGACGGGCGTTTCATCGGACAGATGAGACAGCGGGCCGGTCTGGAAGAGGGGCCGATTGACGACTGACGAGTTTCATCAATCGTTTTCGAACCGACCACGGTTAACGACGAGTCAAATGGATCTTCCGCTGCGGCATCCAGAGTGCGACCTCCGCTCCTGGCTTCAGGAACACGGCGGGATCGCTTCCGACTATACTGCCCGGCGAATCACCGAGAGCTACCCCCGCATCCGAGGGATACTCGGGGACACACAGGGCCTTTCCTACAACGCCGCTTTCGACATTGGGTGCGGATCGGGCTTCGACTCCTTCGCGATGGGCCTTCACTTCGACCAGGTTGTTGCCGTTGACACAGACAAGAAAGCGATCGAGGAGGCCGTCAGGATCAGCGGCGAAGCCGGAATCACCAACGTCCATTTTGATTGCGCCAACGCCGAACAGTACGAGACTTCCAGGCTCTTCAACTTCGCCTTCTGTAACCTGATGTCTCACAACGTCGGTTCCCGATGCCTGCTTGGCGTGAGAATGGCAATGGCCCTGCAGGAGGGTGGATGGCTGAACTACGCCGAGGAGCAGGAAGGCTATGCTCCTCTGGAGATCCACCGGGCCACCGAGCGGCGGGATGTTGCGGGGCTATCACAACGCCTGCGGCAATTGCTTCGGGGTTTCACGGGAGCGCCGGGTTTCAGATTCTTTGCCTCGGAGAGCATTCGGCCGCTACTGGCGGCCCTGGGGCTGAGGTCCGTGTCCGGTCACATCAACCGCTGGAACGGGTTACCGTTCGGAGAGAGGATGTTGTTCGTTAAAGACGGAAACCCTTCTGAAACGGAACCCGACGGCACCGACCCGGATTACCTGGCGGTGCCGAGCGAATTTCGAGAGATCGGGGACAGGTTCAGAGCGTGGATAGAGGTCCGCCCGCCTGAAGGGTTTGCTCGTCAGCAGCGCGAGGAGATAGAGAAGGAAGTCGACGGTACCGCCAATCGGTACGGACCTTTCCTCACGCTTCTGTCGATGGCGGACCTGGTATTGCCATCCTTGAGTCCCCTGGAAACACCGGAAGCCCATGAGCCGGACTGGGATGCAGTTCTGGAACTCGACAGGCGTTTCATCGCCCAGGTGCGAAAGAGGGCAGGTTTGGAAGATGGGCCGATTGACGACTGATTTCGAAGAGTACGGGTACAGCCGGGGTCCGGTTCCGGTCCGGGGACGTTACTGGCTGCTCACCGTCGATTTCGAGGCGTTCACCAATCCGGACAACATCGCGTCTTGGATGGCGGCCATGCGTCACTGGGCGGCCCAGGCGAAGAACTACGGCTTACGGTTCTCCTTCTTCATGTCGGTCGAGGATGTCGTCATCTTGAAAGTGAATTCCCCTACTGAATACGGCGATTTCCTGGAGTGCGTCGACTTGTTATATCAGTCAGGAACGCGCTTTCATCCTCACAATCACGGCGTTTTCGATCCGGAAAGCGGAGCCGGTTTCGCCGATACCGACAGTGAGCGGCCCGAAGGATATACCAAACGCATCAGTATGTTTCATCGCGCCCACTACCAGCACGGAGTGGACTTTGGCTCCTGGATGGGTACCGTGAAAGCAGGCTACGAGAGTTTTCTCGCCGATGCGGGTGTTCCGCCGCCCCACATGCTTGCCTTTCGCGCGGGCGGATGGGACTACGGCTCCACTTCAGAGGACCTCCGGATATACCTGGACGCTCTGTCCGAGGCAGGATACAAAGTCGACAGCAGCGCCTGCTCGGGCGCGTTTGGTACGCCCTCGTGGCGGATGGGCGCCGACTACCAATCAAACGTCTTCCTGCTGGACTCTAACTTGATCGAAGTTGCGCCGAATTCCGCACTGGATTGCGGGCAGTTGCCGCCCGAAGCGCCGTCGCCGTTTGAGACCAATCAATCGGGGCCTGGAGTGTATGTACACGTCTTACACTTCGATCATCTCTTTCACGAACTCGACGCCGGCTCATACCGGTATTTCGCCGTGACCGACCCTGAAGCGATAAAACGGAGAATAGACCAGTTTTTCGAAAAAATGGGGATCTGGCGGTCTTCGCCGCTTCTCCAGAGCGCCACCTTTGACGACATCGAGTTTGTGATGCCGGAATCGGTTTCTTCCGAGGAGAGTCACAGTGTCTGAAAGCACCACCGAGCCGCTCGTTCTCAATGACATGTACGAACAGCCGCGTAAGAGCCTGATGGTCAATCTGGTCATGGGCCTTTTCCTCAGGTTGAAGGAAGACCGCTACTCCTCTCCTCACAGCACTCGACCCGATTTCGAAAAGGATGGGGAAGCCGAGCTAGCTGAAGCCGAACCACCTGAAGATGCAAGCTCGGGTGACGTGCTCGATCCCCGCACCCAGTACGAGTACGACACCGCCTACAACTCGTTCTTCTATTGGCTCCAGGACTACGTCACCATGGACTTCCTCGACCACAAGGACGTGCTCGACGTCGGTTGCGGATGGGGCGGGAAGATGATCAATTACGCAGCCAACACCCAGCTCAACACGATCTATGGATTCGACGTCCCGCCGTACAAGCCGGAGGTCTCCGAGGCATTTGCCCGGTCCAAGGGCTTGGACAACTGCGTCTTCACGGCGGCTTACGCCGAGGACATCCCCTACGACGACAACCGGTTCGACGTGGCGATCATCGACGACGTCCTGGAGCACGTGCAAGACCCCGAAAAGACGGTCTCGGAGGCTTATCGCGTCCTGAAGCCCGGAGGCACGCTAATCATCAAGTCGCCCTCGTTCAAGATGATGGACGCCCATCATCTTGACAATGCAATCACCTGGCCCGGCATCCACTATCTCCTGTCGATGAAGACGTGGGCGGCCGGCCTGAACTATCTGCTTCTGGACGAAAGATACCGGGATGTTCTGAACTTCTCCCCCTTCTACAAGACCGTTTCGACGCGGTATCACAAATGTGTCACCGCCAACCTGAACGGGCTGGACTACTCCGACTTCGTGCAAATAATCGGGCGGCATGATTTCGAGATTGAAACGTTGAAGATGACGAAGCGGAATATATCGAGGAGCAGGGTCGTAAAGTATCATCTCTATGATTTCTTCTACCGTATCCCCCTGGCGAAAGAGTTCCTTTCACAGTTTGTCCTGTTCATCGGCAAGAAGCCCGCAAAGCCCGATTCCCAGAGCAACGCTTCCTGACGCGTATGGAACACGCCGGGACTACCGCTTGTCGTGAATGATGGAGTGGGAGTCGAGACGGTCTTCAGCGGTTTCCGAGAGGTATGCCTCGGGCTTCCAGCTGTCGGGTAAAATCCTGCGTCGCCGTCGCGTTCCCGCAGGGCCCGATGCTGAACATCCGAGCGCGCATCAACTGCGCGAGTCCTTTCAGACCGCCGGCATATCCGTTAGCGGCGAGTTCCCGTGTGTTTCTGTCGAGGAAGTCGACGAATCTGCCGTCACTCCTCCCGTAGACGTAGCGATCGCCGACAACGTCCCTGAGGAAAAAGAAGGACTCTTTGAGGGGACCGATCGATATCCAATCCCTGGAGTCCATGCTTTCGGAGTGTGCGACAACCGAATCCATGCTGTCGGTGTCGAGCGCATCGATCAGTTCGAACATGCCCAACTGGCATCCGGTGACGCGGTCATGAAACGTCGTGTTGAAGGTCGGATCGAAGATATGGTGCTCCCATGCCGTGCCATCGGAAACCGGCACGATGACGGCCACGTGGGTCAGCCAGTCCCTCAGGTCACCGAAGTTGATCGTAAAGGCGTCGTACCCGAACATCTTCAGCAGCCGATCGTAGAACAACGCCATGCCGGAACAATAGAGGGCCCCCTTGTTCGGCAGGAATTGATCGTAATAGATCTCCGCGACCGACGCCTTTAGAACAGAGTCGGTTGTGACCTGCGCAAGATCACTGCTCTGGGCATAGTTTCCAGCGTTGGAGGCCCAGTTCAAAAGCATCCGGGCCGCTAGCATCCGATCCGTGACCAGTGCATCTCCAAGGCCGTCGATTTCAATCAGAAGCTGCTGCCTCAACGTAGCATCAGTAGTAGCAGGTACTTCTTCGAGGGCCAGACGTTCCCGGCTCAGCTCGTTCACACCCTGGCAATGGACCGGCCCAGAGCCACCCGGTGTCCTGTGCACGACGCCGGATGCACCCTCCTCGCACCGATCGCCGAACCGCTCGATGGATGACGGAGCCCTCCACCCCACTGAATGCCTGGCGAACCACCCGTCATCGACGCCACTGGCCTCGTAGAGTTGGAGCGCGCGAGCCTGGTCCTCGTCTGGGAGATGGGCGAACGCCTCGATGAAAACACTCATCACACCTCGCCGGCCGAGCGCCGCTACTATCCCCGGTGTCAACTCGACACGCTGTTGCTCGAAGCAGCCAAGTGCGAAGCTGCTTTCGAGGCACGATTCGATGTAGCGACTGTTGTCGTGCGCGTTTCCAGCGTGACGTCGCGCCCGGAGCAACGGACGATCGATACACGCGATAGGGTGGCGCAGGGCGATGAGGAGCCAGTGATGATACTCGGAGGCACGTCCCAAACCCGGGAACCTCACGTCGGTTTCGACAAACGGGCCGACGTCGGCGAGCACCTCGCTGCGGATGAGGACCGTGTTGCCGTTGATGAAGTTTCCGTCCAGCAGCGTCGTGAACGCGTCGGTCTCGAATTCGCCGGGAGGGTGGCAGTCGCCGATCTGACAGCCGTCCGAATCGATCGTGATGTAGGCGCTATGAACCAGCCCGACCGCCGGATTCTCATCCAGGAAGCGGACCTGCGCGTCGAGCTTGTCCGGCTCGATCACGTTGTCCGAACTGAGCCACGCGAGGTAGTGTCCGCGCGCCTCGCGCATTCCGAGGTTGATCGGCGCCGGCGCGCCGGAAGGGCCCTGCGGGTTGACGACGAGTGAGATATTCCGATCCGGATGGCGCTGTATATAGGACCCGACGATTTCTCGCGAGTCGTCCGTAGAGTTGTCGTCCACGACGATCAACTCCCAATCCGTGAGGGTCTGCCGGATGACGCTGTCGAGGGCCTCCCCTATGAAACGACCGTAGTTGTAGTTGGGGACGATGACGCTGACTTTGGGCACCGTGGTCATCTTTGATTAGACTGCAATCCTTTCAGGCGTTCCGGGGACACTGCGTCGGGGGGGGAAATGCAAGCAGCCTTCCAAAGGATTCGTTAATACGAATCAACTACTTACGGTTTAGCGGTGCCGGACGGGCTCAAGGATTTGACGGTGAATTGTCAGTGTTCCGGCTGCGCCTCCGCTTCCTGGCTCGGGAGGGTTCCGTGTAAAAAGTTGTAACCCGGATAACGGTCTGACCGCACGGAGCGCTGCACTGTTCTATGAGTTGCCGGCCGGCTCGATCACCGCCGACATAGAACCCATCGACCGGGGAAGGAGCGGATCGGCGCCGTAAGCGTGGATCTGGTCACGCTTCTGCTCCGCCTTCGATAACTCGCAGGTTATCAGGATAGTGGTGCCCTTGGTATCGACTTCGACGGCGTGGGAAAAAGCCTGGGCTTCGCCGAAGCCAAAGAGCTTCCGGAGCATCTCGACGACGTACTCATAGGTATGGTCCTCATCGTTGAGGAGGATGACGTGGTAGAGGCTCTCGAGTTGGTATTCTGTGGACTCTTCGATTTCAGGAACGGCGCTCGTAGACGATCCGGGCATGCCACAGTCTAAACTCAAGTAAACAGGGAAGTGAGAGGTTTTTGTGAGCGCTCGATCCACGTTTACATCTCTAATTGCGCGGACTACAATTGCCCTTTCCTGAGCAATAGATCGATTTTTTGGGGTTCTTCCCTCGGAGGATTAGAAGTGATGCGCAAGACCGTAAACATCTGTTTATTGGCGACTGTGATCGTGCTGTCCGGTTGTGGTTCATCGACGGGACCCGGCGACGACACCTCGTCCACCGTCCTGACGCCGCGGGGACCGGTCTCGATGGACAGAAATGACTACCCCGTCTTCCCGGACGCCGATGCCGGTGCCGACCCCTCTGTGTCCGCTGAAGAGGGGGGCGCAGGGTTTACGGGCGAGGGCTGGGACACGAACACCGACTTCGATCTGATCGGCGACCCAAGGGCGGTAAAAGGCGGCAGCTTTACGAAGCACGAGATCGACTTCCCCGGCACACTCCGAACCGAAGGCCCCGACGTCATCCTGTGGAACCAGCACGTCGAAGGCATGGTATACGAGGGCCTCGTGAGCCTTCACCCGACGACGCTCGAATTCATCCCGTCACTCGCCACCCACTGGCAGGTATCCGACGACCAGATGACCTACCGTTTCCGGATCAATCCCAACGCCCGTTTCTCGGATGGGGAGCCCGTCACGGCCGAGGATGTCGTCGCCAGCTGGGAATTCCGCATGGATCCCAACATCCAGGCTCCGATGAACCGTCTCGTCTTCGAGAAGTACGAGCGGCCGATCGCGGAGAGCAAATACCTCGTTCGGGTAGAAAGCAAGGAACTCAACTGGCGCAACTTCCTCTACATCTCGACGTCGTCGATCATGCCTGCCCACGTCATCCGCACCCTCGAAGACGACGACTACCTGACCGATTGGAACTTCAAGATGTTCCCGGGATCCGGTCCCTACATCGTCAACGAAGAGGATGTGGAGCAGGGTAAGTCGGTCACGATCCGGCGGCGTCAGGATTACTGGGCCGAGAACCATCGCGCGAACGTCGGCCTGGGCAACTTCGACGAGATTCGGAATGTCATCGTCAGGGACGAAAACCTGGCCTTCGAGATGCTCAAGCGCGGCGACCTGGACTTCTTTTTCGTCATTCGAGCTCAGATGTGGGTCGAGGAACTGGAGTTCGACCGGATTCAGAGGGGCCTCATTCACAAGAGGAAGGTCTTCAACCACGATCCGCAAGGGATGGGCGGCCTCGCGATGAACATGCGAAGACCACCGTTTGACGACATCCGCGTCCGGAAGGCGATGAACTACCTGTACAACCGCGGACAGATGATCGAGAAGCTGTTCTACAACGAATACCTGCCCCAGAATTCCTACTACCCGGGCGGAGTCTACGAAAACGCCGACAACCCCGAAAACCTGTATGATCCGGAACGGGCGCTGGCCCTGCTTGGGGAAGCAGGTTGGGATTCGAGGGATTCACAGGGACGGCTGGTGAAGAACGGACAACCTCTGAGCCTCGAGCTGGTCTACTACTCCAACACTCAAGAACCTTATCTGACGGTGTTCCAGGAAGACCTGCGGCGTGTGGGCATCGGTCTCAACCTGCGGCTGGTGACGTTCGCAACGCTTGTCAAGCTACTGGATGAGAGGCGTTTCGACTTCGTGACGCTCGCCTACAACGGCTTGCTGTTCCCGAACCCGGAAACCTCCGTTCATTCCAGCCTGGCCGACCAGGAGAATTCCAACAACATCACCGGCATCAAGAACGCCCGGATCGACGACATTCTCGGAGCCTACGACAAGATGTTCGATGTCGAAGAGCGCATCGCGGCGATCCAGGAAATCGACGGGCTCATGGCCGACACCTATCCGTTTGTGCTGTCGTGGTATGCCCCTTACCAGCGGTTTGTGTTCTGGAACAGGTTCGGGACTCCGGAAGGCTACGTTTCCCGAACGGGAGACTACAGCGACCCGATCGCTTTCTGGTGGGTCGAACCCGAGAAGGAGCAGGCCATCGCAGGAGCCATGCGTGACGAGTCGATCACGCTGGACGTCGGAGAGACAGACAATCGTTACTGGCTGGAGTTCTCCGGAACCGAGGCGGCGACTCCGAAGGATCAGTGACAAGCTATTTCATCCGACGGTTCCTGCTGATCATCCCGACCTTCCTGGGAATCAGCATGGCCGTGTTCGTCATCACCCACTTCGTCCCGGGGGGACCGGTCGAGCAACAGGTTCTCCGGTTCAAGATGGCGCTGGCGCAGGAGGGCGGGGCCGGCGGAGCGGCCGGAGGGCTGACAGCCGAGGGTCTGCCCGAAGGAGCGATCGAGGAGATCCGCCGCTATTACGGCTTCGACAAGCCCGTCCACATCCGGTACGCAAGTTGGTTGTGGAGTGTCCTGCACCTGGACCTGGGGCGGTCCTACATCTACCACCAGCCGGTCTGGGACGTCATCAAGACGAGGTTTCCCATCTCGATCTTCCTCGGTCTGACCGGTTTCCTCCTCAGTTATCTCGTCTGCGTCCCCCTCGGCGTCTTCAAAGCCATCAAGCACGGATCCAGATTCGACTTCGTCAGTTCCTTCAGCGTCTTCCTCGGCTATTCCATCCCGGGCTGGGCCCTGGGCACGGCCCTGCTGGTCCTGTTCGGCGGCGGGAGCTTCTGGGACCTGTTCCCGCTGGGAGGATTCCGGCCGGACAACTGGGAGTACCTCAACTTCGGGGAAAAGATCATCGCCCAGGCTCATCACATGTTTCTGCCCGTTGTCTGCTACATGATCGGGTCGTTCGCGACGCTGACGATCCTGACGAAGAACGCGCTCATGGAAAACATGGGCCAGGACTACGTGCGAACGGCTTTTGCGAAAGGACTGCGAGAGAGGCGTGTCATCTTCGTTCACGCGCTGCGGAACTCGATGATCCCACTCGCTACGGGTCTGGGCCATTTCATCAGCCTGATTCTGGCCGGATCGTTCCTGATCGAGAAGGTCTTCAACATCGACGGTATGGGCTACCTGGGGTACACGTCGGTCTTGCAGAGGGACTATCCCGTCGCGCTCGGCATCATCATGATCAGCAGCGTCCTGATGCTGGTCGGCAACATTCTTTCCGACATGATCTACGTCGTCGTCGACCCGAGGATTCGTTTCAAATGATCAACCTAGATCGGGGGGCAAAGGTGCCGACCCGTGAATGTAGATGGCAGTAGGGGAAGAAGAACTGAGGGAGGTCCTGACCGAGCCCTCGTCCGAGCAGCCGGAAGAGCCGAAGCGATCCGTTTCGATATTCAGGAAGCGGTGGCACAAGTTTCGAACTCTGAAACGCGGGTACTATTCCTTCCTCATCGTCGTCGCAGCGTACCTGATCTCGTTCATCCTACCGATCCTGATTAACAACAAGCCCCTGGCGCTGAAGTTTAACGGCGAGTACCACTTCCCGATCCGAACCTACGTCGATGCTTCGGAGTTCGATCCCGACTCGTTCGGTGAGCCCGACTACCGGGCGCTCAGGGAAAGGTTCGCCTCGGAGGGCGAGGGCAACTGGGTCTTGATGCCGCCCTTCCCCTACAGCCCGAACGAAAACCTTCTCGATATGGAAGGAGTGCCGCCGCACTCTCCGTCAGCGGAGCATCCCTTCGGAACGGACAACAGGGCAAGGGACATCCTCGCCAGGCTGGCTTACGGGTTCAATATCTCACTGTCCTTCGCCCTGCTCGTTCTGGTGTTCAGCTACGTGGCCGGAATCGTCGTCGGGGCCTCGATCGGCTACTTCGGAGGAAAGCTCGATATCCTGGGCCAACGCGCCATCGAGATCTGGTCGTCCCTACCCTTCCTGTACATGATCATCATCGTGAGTTCGATCATCGTCCCAACATATATTCAGGGGCGGAATCAGCTGCTGCAACCCTCGTTCTGGCTTCTGATCATCATCCTTTCGGCATTCGGGTGGATGGGAATCACCTACTACGTGCGCGGAGAGTTTTACAGGGAGAAAGCAAAGGACTACATCGGCGCGGCTATCGCCATGGGCGCTTCCGAACGCGCGATCATGTTCAGGCATATCCTTCCGAACGCGCTTACCCCGGTCGTCTCTTTTGCGCCGTTCGCCATCGTCGGCAACATCTCGGCTCTCGTCGCCCTGGACTTTCTCGGTTTCGGCCTGCCTGCGCCCACACCAAGCTGGGGGGAGCTGATCGGACAGGGAACGCAGTATCTGACGAAGTGGTGGCTGGTCTTCTTCCCTCTCGGCGCGGTCTTTCTGACTCTTCTCCTGATCGTCTTCATCGGCGAAGCCATACGCCAAGCTTTCGATCCGAAGGAGTATTCGAGGCTGCGGTAGCCCCCGCCTGTCGGTCTCTATCACGTAAGAACGGAATTTGAATGGCTGAAAAACTCGTGGAAATCCAGGGCCTCAAAACCTACTTCAGAACCGAAGCAGGCATCGCCAAAGCCGTCGACGGCGTGGATCTGAACATATTCAAGGGCGAGGTCGTGGGCCTGGTCGGCGAATCCGGATCGGGGAAGAGCGTCACGGCGCTGAGCATCCTCCGATTGATCCCGAACCCTCCCGGGGAGATCGTGGACGGATCCATCCTCTATAAAGGACAGAACCTACTCGAGCTCTCGTGGGAGGAGATCCGCAAGATTCGCGGGAACGAAATCAGCATGATCTTCCAGGAGCCGATGACGTCGCTCAACCCGGTGTTTACGATTGGGATGCAGTTGATGGAGATCATCCTCGAGCACGAGAAGTGCTCAAAGAAAGAGGCTTTCGATCGCTCCGTCGAGATGCTCAAGCTGGTCGGAATCCCGGAGCCGGCCTCACGGATGGGGGCCTACCCCCAGCATTTTTCCGGGGGCATGCGCCAGCGGGTGATGATTGCGATCGCGCTTGCATGTAATCCATCGCTGTTGATCGCCGACGAACCCACCACGGCGCTGGATGTCACGATCCAGGCGCAAATCCTGGAGTTGATGTTCCAGATCAAGGAAAAGCGCAAGGACGCGGCGATACTCCTCATCACGCACAACCTGGGAGTCGTAGCGGAAACCTGCGACCGCGTCGCCGTGATGTATGGGGGTAAGATGCAGGAGATCGGGTCCGCTGAGGAAATCTTCAACAACCCGCAACACCCCTACACGCGCGGCCTGCTGGCGTCACTCCCGCAGGTCGAGGGAGAGAAACACGATCGGCTGCGCACGATACCGGGCAACGTCCCGAACATCCACGAATTACCGATCGGCTGCAAGTTCGCCACCCGATGTGAAGAGAAACTCGAACGATGCGACCTGATCGAGCCGGACTTTCATCAAGTCGCGCCAAACCACCGGTCCCGCTGCCATCTGGTGGAAAGTGGTCAGTGATCAGTGTTCAGTCAGACCAACGTGACCGAGAGAGAGATGTAAGTGCGCTCTATGAGCGCACAAATTCTTGCTGAACCATCAGTTGTGCGGTCATAGACCGCACCTACACGGCCTCATCGAAGCGGATTGCGGATGCGCACAGACTAATGGAAAAGATTCTCGAACTGAAAAACCTGAAAGTGCTCTTCCCCATATTCGGCGGGGTCTTGCTGCGGAAGCGGGCGGCGGTCCGGGCCGTCGACGGGGTCAGCCTGGATCTTTATAAGGGAGAGACACTGGGTCTGGTCGGCGAGTCCGGTTGCGGCAAGAGCACCGTCGGGCGGGCGATCGTCAACATCCTGCGAGCGATGAGCCACGGCGTGGAGGTGTCGGGCGAGATTCTCTACCATTCCCCTGACGGGGTCGTCGACCTCAATTCCCTGAACCGATCCGACATGCGGCCGCTGCGGTCCGACATCCAGATGATATTCCAGGACCCGTATTCGTCCCTGAACCCCCGAATGACCGTCAGCCAGATCGTCGAGGAGCCGTTGAAGATCCACACCCGCTCGACCGCCGCCGGACGCAAGGAGCATGTCCTCCGGCTTCTCGACAAGGTGGGTCTAACCCACGAGCAGGCCAGCCGCTACCCTCACGAGTTCTCGGGCGGTCAACGGCAGCGCATCGGCATCGCCCGCGCTCTCTCCACCCACCCGAAAATCATCATCGCCGATGAGCCCGTGAGTGCTCTCGATGTGTCCATCCAGGCTCAGGTGATCAACCTGATGCAGGACCTGCAGAAGGAATTCGATCTCTCTTACATCTTCATCGCCCACGACCTGTCGGTGGTGCGGCACATTTCCGACCGTATCGCGGTGATGTACCTGGGAAACATTGTCGAGCTCGGCCCTGCCGACAAGGTGTACACCGACCCGAAGCATCCATACTCGAGCGCGCTGCTTTCGGCGGTACCCCGACCGGTTCCAGGACGGGTCCACGAACGCATCAGGCTCGTCGGCGACGTCCCGAACCCGATCAACAAACCTTCCGGGTGCAGCTTTCACACCCGCTGCCCCATCGCACAAGAGTCTTGCTCGGCCGAGGTTCCTGCCCTTCAGGCAAAAAACGGCCGATCGGTAGCCTGTCCCCTGGTCTAGTGTCCTGAGTTAGAAGTACGTTCACTATCTCCGATGGATGTTGCCACTCGCTGGGTGGACGTTGAACCGGTCGACAACGGTCGTATGCACGCTGCCGGCTCTGCCCTTGCAACCGGCAACTTCCATCGGCCCTGCGGGTTCGGGCGGAACGGCGCCGTCTTTGGAGTCGCTCCTCCTCGCAATGAATGAGCATTGGCTCGTCGTCGCTCCGCCAAATCCAGCGTCGTTGCGCTCCGAAATATAGCAAACGTACTTCTAACTCAGGACACTCGCAACTCGCTTTCTTCCGCCTTCAGGCGGCTTTCGCAAAGCTCCAGGTTTGGTGCTCCGGAAACGCCCAATAAGGGATGGAGTTGTATGCTGGTTTTCTGGTAGACTTCTCCGTTGATTCTGCACAGGACGTAAACTTTCTGTTCTTAATAGCTTAGGAGGAATTGACATGGCCGACGGAAGCGGGAACGGCCGGGTCACGGTGGCGGGAGCGGTCCTAGGCGGCATGCTCCTGATTTTGATCGTGGTTTCGCTCTGGCTTTTCACGAGCGACCGCTATTGGTTCACCCCATTGGCTTCAGCTGAAGGCGGCGCGATCGATCGAATTTTCGTGATCGTCTTGGTCGTGACCGGGATTGCCTTTGTGCTCGTCCAGGGCGTGATGGCCTATTTCGTGGTGCGATTCGGAGAGAGGGGGGAGGAGAAAGCCACCTACTGGCACGACCACCCGAAGGGTGAAGCCATACTGATCGGGATCACGGCGATCACGCTGACCGTCCTGGTTTTCCTGGGCCAGAGCGTCTGGGCTGATATTTTCTTCGCGGACCCGCCCGAGGACGCGATGATCGTCCAGGTCACGGGCCAGCAGTTTCAGTGGGTCATCCACTACCCCGGCCCCGACGGTGTCTTCGGAAACCGGGATCTCACCCGGGTGACGGCCACCAATTACATCGGGTTGGACCGCAGCGATCCGGCCGCGGTGGACGACATCATGACGCTGAACCAGATGCATGCCATCAAAGACCAGCCTGTGCGGGTGAGAGTCGGTTCGACCGACGTCATCCACAACTTTCACATCCCGCAGATGCGGGTCAAGCAGGACGCGGTGCCCGGGATGGTGATCGAGTTATGGTTCACTCCGATCGAATCGGGGGAATACGAAATCGCGTGCGCCGAACTGTGCGGCCTCGGTCACTACCGTATGAAGGGCTTCCTGACGGTAGACGAGACCGAAGAAGAGTTCCAGCAGTGGCTCGAGGAACAGATCGAGTTCCAGCCGGCTGACGATTAGGGATCAATTCAATGAGTACAACCGTAGAACATGCCCATCCCGAACTGGGCTTCTTGCGCAAATACATCTTCAGCACGGATCACAAGATCATCGCGATCCAGTACATCGTAACGGCGATGTTCATGGCGCTCATCGGCGGCGCGCTCTCGATGATGATGCGGTTACAGCTGGCCTGGCCGACACCGACCGGCCGGGGACCGATTGTCACCGCGGTCTGGTCCTTTCTGGGGTCGATCTTTCCCAACGCCGTGCCAGGCGGTGTCATGGTGCCGGAGTTCTACCTGTCGCTGGTCACGATGCACGGGACCATCATGGTGTTCTTCCTGTTCACTGCGATTCTGACCGGAGGATTTGGCAATTTCCTCATCCCGCTCCAGATCGGAGCCCGGGACATGGCGTTCCCGTTCCTGAACGCCCTTTCCTACTGGGTGTTTCTGGTGTCGTGCGTCGTCATCCTGGGAGCGCTGTTCGCGACGGGCGGCGCGCCGCTTGGAGGCTGGACGGCCTATGCCCCTCTCAGTGCGATCCCCGAAGCCGGTCCGGGACAGGCCCTGGGAATGACGCTGTGGATTGTGGCGATCGCGCTATTTGCCGCATCGGGACTCATGGGCGGGCTGAACTATGTCACCACTCTGCTGACCATGCGGACCAGGGGCATGTCCATGATGCGGCTGCCCCTGACACAGTGGGCCATCTTCATCACCGCCGTGCTGGGTATCCTGGCATTCCCGGTGCTGCTCGCCGCCGGAATCCTGCTCCTGGCAGACCGACTGGGCGGCACGAGCTTCTTCGTGCCCGGCGGTATCGTCCTGAACGAGCAGTTGATCGAGCACACCGGCGGCCACCCGCTGCTGTGGCAGCACCTGTTCTGGTTCTTCGGCCATCCCGAGGTCTACATCGTCGTCCTGCCCGCGATGGGCATCGCCTCGGATGTCTTGGCGACCTTCTGCCGAAAGCCCATCTTCAGCTACCGGATGATGGTCTATTCGATGAGCGCCATCGCGTTTCTGAGCTTCATCGTGTGGGGCCACCATATGTTCCTGAGCGGCATGAGCCCGGTGATGGGCTCGCTGTTCACGCTGACCACCCTGTTGATCGCTGTTCCCTCCGCGGTGAAGACGTTCAACTGGCTCGGTACCCTCTGGGGGGCCCGAATACGGTTTACCACGCCGATGCTGTTCGCGCTGGGGTTTGTGTCGACGTTCGTCAGCGGCGGCTTGAGCGGTATCTTCCTTGGGACGTCCGCCGCGGACATCGCGATGCACGACACCTATTTCGTGGTCGGGCACTTCCATCTCGTGATGGCGGTCGCGCCGCTGTTTGCGGGCTTTGCGGGCATCTACTTCTGGTTCCCGAAAATGTTCGGACGGATGATGAACAACACGCTGGGGAAGATTCACTTCTGGATCAGCTTTGTCGGCGTGAACTGCATCTTCCACACCATGCACAGCATGGGAATCGTGGGCCATCTGCGGCGTATATACGACCCGCTCCAGTATGAGTTCCTGGCGCCGGTCGCGGGTATGAACACGTTCGTGTCGGTTGCCGCATTCATCACCGGCGCAGCCCAACTGTTGTTCATCGCGAACTTCCTGATGAGCATCTGGGCCGGGAAGAAAGCCGGGAAGAACCCGTGGCAGGCGACGACGCTGGAATGGACCGTTCCTTCTCCACCGGGACACGGAAACTTCCCGGCCGAGCTTCCGACGGTGCACCGCTGGGCATTCGACTACAGCCTGCCGGAAGCGGCCGAGGACTTCGTGATGCAGGATCAGCCCTCGACTTCCGCAAGGTCGGGGTAGTGGTACGACAAATGTTATAACGACGGATAGAGCGGCGAGAGCCTCCCGTCGCAGTTCCGTGAAGTTATTTTATGCCTGTAGTTACCGAAGAGAAGATCGAAGAAAAACTGAGCGTGGGACCGCCGCCTCCGCCAATATGGCACGGCGGTGGCGACGATGGTGAGCCGCTCGAGCCGGGCTCGACGTTTCCCGTCTCCAAAGGACGGATCGGGCTCTGGCTCCTGCTGAGCGGCATCGTGATGCTATTCGGCGGTTTTTCAAGCGCGTACATCGTGTTGCGGGGCGTTCCGGCGTGGCAGAACGTCGCGATCCCTCCGGTCCTCTGGGTGAACACCATCATCCTGCTCGCCAGCAGTGTCACGATCGAATGGACCCGCCGCTCGGTCCGTCAGGGACACCAGAGTGCCACGAAGAAGTGGATCGTGGCGACCGGTGTCCTGGGTTTCGCCTTTCTGGCAGGCCAGGTCCTCGCCTGGCAGCAGATGGTGGATGCGGGCGTTTATCTTCCGTCTACGTTGCACAGCTCCTTCCTGTATATCCTGACCGGGGCGCATGCCGTGCACTTGCTCGGGGGGATCGGGGGTTTGACATATGTATTGGGGCAGACTCTTCGGAATCGCTACACAAGGACAGACCACGAACCGGTCAGCCTGTGTGCCACGTACTGGCATTTCATGGACGGCCTGTGGGTCTATCTCTTCCTGATGTTTGTTTTGGCTTGATTGAGGAGTTTCGATGGAAGCGACCATAGCGGAACAAGAACGGCTATTGGCTTCGGACTGGGGGGGCGGGAAGTCCCCGTTCGGTACGACATGGGGAAAATTCATGATGTGGATTTTCATCGTGTCCGACGCCCTGACATTCGCGGGGTTCATCGTCGCATACGGGTTCATGCGCGCCTCGAGCCCGGCCTGGCCGGACCAGACGGAAGTCTTCGATATGCGGCTAATCACCTTCATGACGTTTGCCCTGATCTCGAGCAGCGCGGTCATGGCCATGGCCGTCGGCGCGGCTCAACGAGGGGATGCGAAGGCTGCGGTGCGTTTCCTGCTCATGACGATTGTCGGAGGGATAATCTTCCTCGGCGCGCAGGTCTACGAGTGGTCGCACTTCATCGCCGAAGGGGCACGCCCCTGGGTCAACCCCTGGTTGCCGGAAGTGCCGCAATTCACCGCGAGCTTCTTCGTCATGACGGGCTTCCACGGCTTGCACGTGCTCAGCGGGATCGTCCTGCTGGCTTACACCGCAATGCGGGCCGGCATGGGAAAGTATTCCGGCGACAGCGTCGAGATCGCCGGCCTGTACTGGCACTTTATCGATGTTGTCTGGGTCTTTATTTTTGCGTTCTTCTATTTACTGTAGGGAGGTAATGGATGGCTGAATCCCACGGTTACAGAGTTTACATGGTTACGTGGGCCTGGCTTCTTGTCATGACACTGCTCGCTCTCGGTGTCGGGTACGTGGAGATGCACACGGGGATAAAGGCGGTGCTCCTCGTCGGCATCACTCTGGCAAAGGTCGTCCTGATCGCGGCAATCTTCATGCACCTGCGGTTCGAAAGACTGAACCTGGTGATGATCACGTTCACGCCACTCGTCCTGTCGTTGATATTGTTCTTTTTTATCGCGCCCGACACCGCCGACACGGCGACCCGGGTTCTTTCCGTACGGTGATCCATCATGCGTAGGGTAGCCGGGGCGTTCATAGTGGCGTTAGTGGTTCTCCTCCTGGAGGGAACGGGATGGAGCCAGTGCGCGATGTGCCGCACGGCTCTTGAGAACTCGGTAGAGGGTGCCGAGATCGCGGAGGGTTTTCGTTACGGGATCCTGTTCCTGCTGGCCGCTCCCTACGCCATACTCGGCGGAATCTCCTTCGGTGTCGTTAGGGCGTACAGGCGACGGGAGCCGGGGGCTCCGGTCGAGTAGTCAGTTGTCAGTTGATACGTGTAGGGGCGGTCTATGACCGCCCGGTCTTTCCTTTGAGATCTCTCAGCCTTCGCTGAGGGCTTTTCCCTTCTTCCACTGAGTTTCAGTTGATAAGTCTTGACTTTGAGATCTCTCAGCCTTCGCTGAGGGCTTTTCCCTTCTTCCACTGAGTTTCAAGCTTGACGAGATAGGCCTCTATATGTAACCTATTAGTTACATATTATGGGTGACGCATTCGATGCCGTGTTCCAGGCTCTGGCTCATCCGAGCCGGCGCAAGATCCTCGATTTTGTCAAAGCGAATCCGGGGTCGAGTATCAACGATGTCTGCGTCGATTTCTCGAGCAGCCGGATCGCGGTAATGAAGCATATCCGCAAGCTGGAAGCTTCATCCCTTATCGTCTCCCACAAAGAAGGACGGGTGCGTCGGCTGTACTTCAACGTGATCCCCATCCAGATGATCTACGAGCGTTGGACCGACCAGTACAGCGCCATCTGGGCGGGTCAGATAACGCGCTTCAAGAACAGAGTCGAATCGAGGAAACATGAGCGAAAGAGAACGAGCGGTATTCAAGGTTAAGATCGAGGCGCCCATCGAGGTGGTCTGGCGCGAGTTGACCACCACGAACGAGTTGCTGCCTTTCTTCTTCAATTCCAGGATGGAAACGACCGGTCTGGAAGTCGGGGGGCGTATCCGCATGGTTACTCCTGCCCGCAAATACACCGGAGTGATCGGCGAGGTCCTCGAATACAGCCCGCCGCATCGTTTCTCGCACACCTTTCGGTTCACTCAGTTGGACGAACCGCCTTGCAAGGTGACCTACGAACTCGAGGAAGTCGGGGGTGCGGTGGAATTCACGCTGATCGCCGACGATATACCGGCCGCGAGCAAGACGGGGAAGTACATGAAGCAAGGCGGAGATTACATCGTCCAGACGCTCAAGGCCGTGGCGGAGCGCAAACCGCTGCCGCTCTATTCCAAGTTCATCCTTCTGATGTGCAAGCTGTCGGTGCCGTTTACTCCGAAGAAATCACTGTCGGAGAATTGGCCCCTGGGGAACGAAGAAGTAGGCCGTAGGCCGTTGGCCGTTGGTCGGAATGCAAGAGAGGTGAAGAGGTCATGAGTACATACATCGTTGTTGGAATTATGTTGCAGGTGGCGATGGTTGTGTCGGGTCACTATTCGGAGGCTGTTATCAATCTGTCCGCGGTGTTGGGAGTTGGTATTCCGCTCATCGTGGGTGCGGTCTTCGGGTTGGCGCGCGCGGCAACGGTCAAAGATGCCGCAGCGGGCGGATTCGCGATCGGCATCGTCGGAGCGTTCATTGGAATACTCCTGGCAATCCTCATGGGTGACCAGGAATGGATGTTGCTGACATTCGGGCCGGTCTCCTCTGCCGTTACGGGCATGATCGGCGCCCTCGGACTGTACGCCTTGGCCGGAAAACGGCGAGCTACGGCCTAAGGTGAAACGACACCGTGGCGAGCCCCTGGCGTCAGCACGTGAGGCAGCGAAACTCTAGGATCGGGTGTAGGGGCGCTCTATGAGCGGAACCATCTATTAGCGTCGGGCCCACCGTCCCCCTCACGCCGAAAGGCCGAACGTTCAAGGACCGAATTGCAGTGCGTGGATTCGCGGAGAAAGACAGTTGGTCCGGTCCCCCCACGCCCTCCTTGACGAGAACAGTGTGCGGTCATAGACGTCATAGACCGCACCTACACATCATTGAACTCCGGGCGATAGCACGCCGTTCCACGAACCCCGTCAAGCACTCCCTCCCGGAGTTCCATCACGATGAAGGCCTCGGCGGGAGCGCTGAACTCACACGCGATCCCGTGCCTGTCCGATTGCTCGAAACCGAAACGCGGGTAGTAGGCGGGATGGCCCAGGACGACGACGATCTCACAGCCATCCTGCCGCAATATCTCCAGTCCACTCCTCACGAGTTGCGATCCGACACCGGATCTCTAAGGCAAGTGTGTGCACTTCGTGGACAGAATCGATGTCGGAAGGATTCTCCCGACGGATTAAGATGTGTGTCTCAGGCACCGGGCTGCTCAATAGGCTAGACTTTGGAAACCAATTTTACAGCGGGAGAGCGAACTGATGGGGGAATCTCGAAAGCCAGAGGTAGGAGCGATCGGATGGGTCGATCTGACCGTCCAGAACGCCGGCGACATCCGGGACTTTTACAGCAAAGTCGTCGGCTGGAAACCGGCCGAGGTCGACATGGGAGGGTATTCGGACTACAACATGACGCAACCGGAAAGCGGTACACCAACGGCGGGGGTGTGCTGGTCCCGTGGTTCGAACGCAAACTTTCCGCCCTACTGGCTCGTCTACATCACGGTGGCCGATATCGACGAGAGTGTCCGCTGCTGCACAGAGTCGGGTGGGACGATTATCGAAGGCCCCAAGGATATGGGCGCGCACGGACGATACTGCGTCATCAAGGATCCGGCGGGCGCCTATGCGGGGCTCTTCCAATCGGCCTAGTGGCCTGTAACAGTGCTACCCAGGAGTATTCTGAATTCTTGGGTTAGGCGATCAGCCATCAGCTTTCTGCTATCGGCTCAATCGGATGGACGATCGTCGTGTTCCGGAAGCAGCTGAGGCTGATCGCTGACATTACGCTTGATCCGCAGGGCTCAAGAGTCTATTACTTCGATATCGATCGGGGTCGTTCCGCCAGCATTGCAGCGTTTACCCGAACAGGCAGAGACTCCCACTGCCAGATCCATCTCAGCCCGGAACGTGACCGAGGAGCCGGGTTTCGAGAGGGGGTGTCGTATCTCGAGTTGCCCGGACTCCAGGACGCCTACGTTCATGAAGACGTTGAACGCAGTCGGGATCGTGTCCGCACCGATGTCGAACGGAGCCAGGGCGGCCGTCAGGTTGTCGAGACAGTTCGAATGGTCCCTCAGTCCGTAGTTCCGCTCGAACATCGCCGTACTGCACGGGCTGTAGAGAAAGTCGTGTCGGCCGACGGTGTCGTCAACGATCTTGAGCATCGGGTTGCTCCGGTTCGAATAGAGAGTATGCCCCTCGGTCAGGAACAGCGTCTCGTTGTAATGGAAGCTTCGGCCGTTCGACAAGCCCTCACCCACGTCCTGTCGATTGAAACAGACCAGGTCGGCAACCTGGCCTCCTTCCGAATCGATCACCTTCAGCGACTGCCCCTTGTCCAGCTCCAGGCCGATTCCCTTACAGGCTTCGATCCTCCGCCGTCCAGCTTCACGCACGACAGCCTCCAATAGATTCAGCGATCCTCATGCGGATCCATTCTACCTGTCCAACCGGGATTACGTTTACGCTGGCTGTACTGGAGTCCTCTCGAGTCTTCTCGAGCGGCGCTCGCGGCGCCCGCCCTGGTGTGCCAGGGCAACATCCAGCCATCGGTACCGGTCTGCAGGCTGCAATAATCTCAGCCAACGGAACGAAGGAAGCCTCCCCGATACGCGGCATTCGTGTTCGGAGTTACTGCAAGTAATTACAAGCACGACAATTCCTTTTGAGGTCTTGGGCACTACCGTCCTGTCTTACGAGGACGCTAGTGGCCTGTAACGGAGATATCGGTACCAGCGTTGCGGTGGAACGGCACCGGATTCTAGGAGTCGACGACGAGGTAATGCTCCTACATTGCGAGGAGGAGCGACAACGAAGACGGTGCCGTTCCGCCGCAACCCTCCGGGCCGATGGGGGTTGCCGTCGATCTCTTTGTCGTTCGTCGTCTTGATGAAACCGCATCAATTCCTCCTCTCTCCTCGACCTCGACTGGCAAGACCCATCGGCGATGGTGCCGATCTCTCCGTTACAGGCCACTAGAATTGCGTTGTTGCCGATTTTCGGCTTGTTTCCGGCCTGCTCTTGCCTTTCAATAGGTGCTCTATCTACAGCGGAGGTATCCAATGTTGAAACGAGTCATGACAGTAACGCTCGTGGTCGTGGGAGTGCTCGGTTTCGTTTCAGTTGTCGGGAACTGGACCAAAGCACTCGATGCCGAGTTTCTGGTCTTCGGACAGACCGGTGGAACCGGGTCCGGATCGGGAGGTGGCGGCACCGGCGGCGGAACAACGACGATCACCAAGATAATCCCTCAGGTGGCCGCCGGTTCATTCGACGCAGGAGCAACGACGTTCTCGACAACCATCCAGGTGATCAACGTCGGAACGAGCGCGGTCAGCCTGACCGCCGACTTCTTCAACCAAAACGGCAGCGTGTCGACCATACCCTTCACGACGACCGACGTGACGGCTCCGACCTTCACCGGGACGCTCAGCTCGATTTCCATACCGTCCAACGCTGCAATCGTGATTCAGAATGGCAGCGTAGCCGCGGGAGCGGTCAACTGGGCCCGGCTCGTGACGGACGGGGCGGTCACGATAGCTGCGCAGTTCGAGATCAAGGACGCAAACGGAAGGCTCGTCTCACGTGTGGGTGTCCCTTCGGCTGATGCCGACGGCACGAAGCTCTTGATTCCGCGGTTGAGAAACGCCGACCCGACCAAGGGTACGAGCACCGCGTTCGCCATCGCGAACACGGGAGATGCGACTGCATCCGTCACAGCCACGCTCTATTCGGCGGGACAGGTCGCGGGAACAAAAACCCTGACGCTGGACGCGAAGAACCAGACGGCCCAGTTCGCCAAGGAGTTTTTCACACTGACGAACGAACCCACCGTGGACACGTTCTCCTTCATGATATTCGAGTCGACGACTGCGACTCTGGCCGCACCGCCCTCGTTTTTGAAGGCAGCAACCAGGCCACGTTCCCGGTCGACAAGCTTCAGTAAATCATCGCAACGCCGATGTCGGCGGCCGGCCCTCTCTGCCGGCCGCCACCCAATCGCTTCAGACGTCGAACCTCCACGTTTAGCTGGGTTCTCCTTTCCCCACCATCGAGGTTGAACCACACCTCTGCCCGGACTTTTGCGCTTGTTTCCCATATGGTCTTCGAGTCCACGACCGCTTCTCTTGCGGCAACGTCACTCGTTTTCGAAGGAGCCAATCAGGCGACCTTCCCTGTTGGGCGCATCCAGTAGGATCTCGTAAAGCGCCGAGCGGCCTGTGCCGACAGAATAGGACTCGATCAGCCGGAGGGAATACTCCGATTTGATCCGGCGATCTGCGCGCCAGTTCTCACCTCCAGCATCACTGGTGCGCACGCCGGAGTAGTACCGCACGTTTGGATACCTGCCTGCTTGCGCCCCGATCACCCCCGGCCGTTCCGAGGCAAAGATCGCGTGGAGGGCCGCTACACCGTGGTTGAGGAAGACTTCGGGCTCGCCGGCAATGACAATGCTGCCCTCACCCAATTCGCCGGCGATCTGCGCCATTCTGCGGTGGTCGGCAGCGAGATCGTCGACCGCCACGGAGTGATCCTGGTCGGGCGGCTTGGGGGACAGATTGGAGTACAACAACGTGAACGCGACGCCCATCACAACGACGAGGCCCTGTCGAGTGTTGAAAAGCTTCAACGCCGTCACCCCGAGGAGAATCATCGGAACGGCGATCTGTATGCTGTATCGCGGGTTCAGATCGAAGCTGCCTTCGTAAAAAGCGAGGTACACGGCCATCATCAAGCCGATCCACGCCACAAAGTAAAACTCCCCCAACTTTGGACGGGTATCTTTTCCAGACTGAGATCGCAGCGTCCTCACTCCCCAGGCCAGAAGAGAAAGGGCGGCCAGAACCGAGATGCCCCACGGAAAACGACCCCCGTTCAACAGGTATCCGAGTGACCCGACGAAGTTGGCCGGTACATAAGCAGGGGAAAAGGCCGCCTCGACTCCGACCAGCGTAGGCGGGAGCCGCCGAGAGGACCCAGCCCAGGTGGAACAGCTGACCGGAGATGAGCGCAAGTCCGATCAACTTCCATCGCCGGCCGAGGGCGGGACTCGCGAACAGGAACAGAGTGAGAACGACCGCCTCGAGTCGCATCTGAGCCGCGAGCGCAAGACCCGCTACCGCCACCGGGTAGGCGCCCGAAACCAGTCCCCACACACCGAGAACTGCAAAGAGGACCGTCACCAGGTCGGTTCCCGCCGACACGGAGTATTCCAGCACAGGCGGGGTGGTCAGAAAAGCGAGGGCTGCCATCCAACCCATCCATGACTGCCGGAAAGTATCTCTTGCCAGAAGGTAGATTCCGCCAACTGCGAAAGCGAAAAGGATGCGGGCAAAAACGAACGCAGCGCCTTCCGATGGACCGGATACCGCGAATAGCAGACCCAGCAGGGTGGGATAGCCGACGGGCTCCTTGTAGTAGGTGGACACCTCGACCGTCTCGGGAGAACCCAGCAGCGTCAGTTGCGCCACCGGTGCCCGGGACAGGTTGGATGCGATCTGGATGTAGATGTCTTCATCAAAAAACAGTCGGTGGGATGCCTCGACGAAGACAAAGCTTGTGGCAAGGGCGAGAGCAACAACAGCTGGAACGTGGCGGTCCAGCCGTTCACGGTTCTTGAATAGCGCCCACAGCAAAAGCCCGAGAGACAAATAGACCAGCAGGGGGCCGAAGACCGACAGTATTCGGGGAATCAGGGCGATCATCGTGGTTAGTAGTCAGTGGTCACTTTCCTGCAAGAGCCAGAAATGTGCCAGGTAGCTGAAAACCGTGAACGCGAGTTGTTCACCGTCCGGAGAATATGCAGGCTGCGTCTTGTCGGAGGGATCGAACGTCAGCTGTACGGCCGGACCGCCCGACATCGGGGCACGGAAAATCTGGAAATATCCGTCGGGCGCCGGAGCGATGTAGGCTGCCCACTGGAAGTCGGGAGAGACACTCATTCCCGAGAAAATCTGATCGCTCTCGAATGTGTGAACCCGTTCCGGCGTTCCACCCTGCCGCGAAACGACGTAAATCCCCTGCTCGACGCCACCGTCGTAGCCCTCGAACACGAGCCGCTCACTGTCGGGCGCCCATTCCGCCTGGAACGGCTCTCCGTCATAGGTTCCGAGATCGAGCTGTCTCGGCCGGCCGGTGACCTGTCCCGACTCCTGATCGATGCCGACAACGAAAAGGACGCCGCGCCATCCGCTTCCCTCGGGCACCATGCTCGGATATACGATCCAACGCCCGTCCGGAGACCACCGGGGCCAGCCGGTTTCATAACCATCGAACGAGAGTTGCCGGGCCGGCGAGGAACCGTCGGCGGGTTGCAGCCAGACGTCGTCGGATCCATCGGCGTGAGTATGGAAAACGATCCACTTGCCATTCGGGGACCAGTGCATGCCCTGGTCTTCGGAATACGATGATCGCACCACGGTGCCGGGGACATCGGCCGCACCCTCGCCGAGCCGGACGAAACCGATGTTCTGGGCGATGTCGGGATAGTTGATGTCGTCGATCGCGCGTCTCCATGTGCCGTAGGTAAACGCGATGCTCCGGCTGTCCCAGTCCCAGGAAGGTGTTTCGGACTGGAAGGTCGTGACGGCACTCGTGGCACCACCGCCCGCCGGCGACACGGCGATGAACACACGATAGTCCTGGGTCTTGAACAGCACGCTGCCATCGGCCCCGACGGTTGCACCGTAAGTGTCCCGGTCGAAGTGGGTGAGCTGCTCTGCCCGGCCCGTTCCCAGATCCCGGGCCCAAAGGTCGAGGGTACCCTCCTCATTCGGCGATCCGTAGTAGAGGCTTCGACCGTCGGTCGAGTAGGCGAGGGGTCCATACGCTTCGGGGGCTTCAGCGACATGTTCGCCCCCGGAACAGGACGGATCGATGAGCTGGACGTCACCGGCTCTCGAAAGACAGTCGAAACCCGAAGAATCCGGTCGCCACGCCGGAAAAGTCAGCCGTTTGTCGGAAAGCCGGATCCTGGCGGAACCTCCGTCTGCGTCGAAGATCCACACCATGGAACCCGCCTGTCCGGGTGCGAGGCCGACAAAGGTCTTTCCGTCGGGCGCCCACGCCAACTGGGTCAGTTCCCCGTCGGCGATCGTCGTCGGAGGGGCGCCATCGATCCCCGAGTCGAGGGTCCCTTCCAGTTGCGGCTGCTCCCACAATGGCCGTCGGCCTCCGTCCTCGATGTCGTAGAGGAACCATCTGGCGGTTCCGCGATCGGGGGGGACTTCTCGTGCCGCAAACGTCCGACTGTCCGGAAGCCACGAGATATGGCTGACGTTGTTCCCCCCGGAACCGAGGTCGCGGACCGCGCCGCCTGCGACACGCTGAAATCTGAGTCGGGTCCCCGTGGTGTATGCGAGCCAGACACCGTCGGGAGACATGAAGCCGAGCGGATCCCGGTAACCGACGGGACCGCGTTGACGGACGGTGGTGACGAACTGGAGGCGAGCCTGATTGTCCTGGAGCGAACCGGCCGGCTCAGGACTGCAGGCTCCTGAGAAGAGCAGAGAGAGCGCCAGAAGCCCATGGTGGAACAGTACCGAGGGTCGCTGTTGTCTCGGGTCAACCACTGGCGATGAAGAGTCCCAGGCCATGGATAACGGAGAAGACCACCGCCAGGAAGGTCAGGCCCAGGCAGGCGATGGCCCCGAACAGGTGGTCTCCCCGCTCGGGCTTCAAAGGATCCAACCACATCGAAGAAGCATACCCGCCCACGAATCCGCCCAGGTGGGCCCAGTTGTCCACACCCTGCATGACGAACCCAAAGATGAACAGGAAGATCGCATACATTCTCGCCTGCTGTCCGACCATGCTGCTGCCTCCGCGCCGGCTGTAGTAGATCAACGCGCCGAGAAGTCCGAATATCGACGCCGAAGCACCGATCGTCCATCCCGCTCCACTGAAGAACCCGGGCAGGAACCGACCAGCCATGGTACTGGCAAAGAACCCGACGACACCCGAAACGGTATAAATGATGATCATGCGGCTGAGACCGTAGAACTCGATGACAGCCGGGCCGATCTGACGGACCCACATCATGTTGAAGAAGATGTGCAGGAGGCCGCCGTGAAGCCACGACGCGCTCAAAAACGTCCACCATCGACCGAGCTCAAAAACCGGGGTGGCCCCGCTGGCGCCGAACAGGAACAGACCTCGGATGCTCGGAGACAGGAAACCCAGCATACCGCCCATCTGGATACCGCCCGGGTCGACAACGAGAGATGCGATGAAAAGGATCGAGCAGGACACCAGGACGAATTGGGGAAAGGTTTCGGCGAGGTCGCCGCGTCCGAGCCGCGCAAGGACGGGCGCAAACCCCCACAAGCCGGGGTTCCGTCGCCCGCAGTTGAGACACTCGTCATCGTTGACGCCGACCAGCAAACCGCAGGACGGGCATACGACCGAGCCTTCTGTCTTACGTCCGAGCATCTGCTGTCGAGTATACCGGAATCCAGTGTGGTGCCGAGCTATGCGTCGGGTCCCGCAAGCCGGGCGGTCGCGAGTGATTCGTCGAGGGTATTAAAACGGAGGCGCGGAGACACGGAGGCTGAACAGGATCTCGGTGCCTCTGTGCCTCCGTGGTTACTTTTTTCCTACGTTACAGGCCACTACACGCGCTCGAATATCTCCGGTTCGAACTCCTGGAGGAACGTCTCGTGTAGCCGGCGCAGGACCGTGTCGGCCTGACTCTCTTCGACGACGAAGCTCAGGTTGATGTTGGACGCACCCTGAGAAATCATCCGGATGTTGATGTCGTTGAGGCAGCCAAACGCCCGCGCCGCGATGCCTGGCGTATTCCTCAGGTTCGTCCCCACCATACACACCAGAGCCATGGCTCGCTCGGCCCGAACATCGCCGAGCTTGCCCAGGTCGGCGACGATCTTATCCAGCGGGCGATCGTCGTCCATCGTCAGCGACACCGACACCTCAGAAGTCGTAATCACGTCCACACTGGCGCCATGTCGATCGAACACCTCGAACAGGACCCGCAGGAAACCATGCGCCCCGAGCATCCTGGAGGACGTGATGGTTACGACCGTCAGGCCTTTCTTGCAGGCGAACGACTTGATCGGGTTGAGCCCGGCCGGTGCGTGATCACTGATCGACGTCCCGCTTCGATCGGGCTTGAGCGAGTTGAGCACGCGTACCGTTATGCCCTTCTCCACAGCCGGTAACACGGTGGAGGGATGTAGGACCTTGGCGCCGAAATAGGCCAGCTCCGAGGCCTCGTCAAATGACATCTGCTTGATCTTCCACGCGTCAGTCACGATCCGCGGATCCGCCGTCATCATGCCATCCACATCGGTCCAGATCTGGATCTCGTCGGCGCCGAGGCACGCTCCGATCAGTGCCGCAGAAAAGTCTGAACCTCCACGTCCCAGCGTCGTCGTTTCACCGGATGTGGTCGAGCCGACGTAACCTCCCGTGACGACCACCCGTCCCTGCTCGATCTGGGGCCGTACACGGTCGTCGACCCGTTTCTGCGTTTCGGCAAGAAGCGGATTTGCCTTCGTGAAACTCCGATCGGTGACGATGCACTCCCTCGGATCGAGGTGAACGGTCTTCGCTTTGCTGGCCAATCGTCGTTCGAAGATCTTCGCCGACAGGATCTCGCCATAAGAAGCAATCGCGTCTTCCTCGGCGGGTGTCAGAGCACCCGAGGCATGGACGCTATCGAGGACCGCCTCGAGCCCTTCGAATTCGGGAGCGAGAGTGGGAAGCAGATCCGTATGGCGCTCCCGCAGGGCAGCAACGATACCAAGGGCTGCGTCGCGCGACCCTTCTGCCGCGAATCGAGACGCCTCGATCAGATCGTTAGTTACCCCGCCGAGGGCGCTGACGACAACCACTGGGCCGAGTTCTACTCGATCGGCAACGATGGCACATGCCCGATCGATCGCCTGAGCGTCCTTGACGGAGGTCCCGCCGAACTTCATCACAATCATGGTTTTGAGACTATCACTGAGGGGGTCGTGGGCAACGTAAGCTCAAATGGGCAGAGGACAGGCGAATCATCGGCTGTTCTCGGACCCCGTGCGGCTTGCTGCTAGGGCTCGTTCGATGTCTCTCCGGCGATCGCTGCTCTGATCGCTTTGACGGTCTGATCGGCACGGAAGTCCATCAACTTGTTGCCGATTTCGATCGTCTCGTCCTTCGGGTCGATGCTCAGACCGTTGATCGTCGCCTTGCCCGCCGCGACGCGCTGATCGTAGCGAACCGACGTCGGATCGGTGACCATCATAAGCGAGGTGATCACGTAATCGTCGTGAATACCGTCGTTCGTCGGCTGAACGATCCCCAGTTCGCTCTCCATCCACTCGGTCACCTCGCGGTACCGGTAGAACTCAGGGATGTAGTGGGCCGCAGCCTCGCCCCAGCGCTCGTTCAAGGCTTTGGCGGTGTTCTCCATGCCACTCTGGTTTCCACCGCTGTCGCCGAAGAAGATGAGGTGCTCAAAGCCCTGAGCCTTCAGGCTGCTGGCAATGTCATCGAGCATCATCTCGTAAGTCTCCTGCCGGAGACTGATAGTTCCCGGGTAGCGCATGTGGCCCGACGGGGGGTTGTGGTCCCCTTCCGGCACCAGCGCGACAACAGGGGCGCACAACGCGTTTCCGAGCTTTCTCGCGATGCGCTCACAAGCTCCCCGCAACACGTAGTTGTGTTTGCCGGTCGCCAGGTACGGACCGTTTTGCTCGATCCCGCCGGTTGGGATCAAAGCGGTCGTTCTCCCGGTTGCCATCGCATCCCGCACTTCCATCCAGGTCAGCTCTTCAATCCAGATCGAATCCAGGGCGGCGATCGGTCGTGGCGATTTCAGCGTCTCGGCAAGCTGGCGTGCCTGTTCCGCCTGCCGGGCGGCCCGCTGTTCCGGGGTCAAGTTGCCCCGCCCTCTGCCCCGCTGCGCATCGGCAAATGTCGCGACTCCGAACGCCAACGCCACGATCACCGCGACAGACAATACCTGTCTCATTACGTCCTCCTCAACTGACTCTCTACCCGTGGCTCTCCGGCGATGCCCCACACCAATCAGTCCGAATAGTCCCTCGATGACATGATTGCCGTTCGCAGGTAAGAAGGATTCCCGGCCTCTGTCCATGCCAGGACCAACCGCTCGGAATCTCCGACCAGTTGCGGGAATCCGCTGGAACGTTCTTCACTGTTGTTGGCTACGGTCCAGAATCCTACCACGGTACCGCCGTGATCGACCTGTTTCAGGCGTACCTCGGCGCCATCGTCGGTTTGCTCCATCCACGCTACGAACGCCGAGGAGGATAGCCTCAAGACCTCAACTCGGCCCAGCGGTCGGCCGTCATCGATCCGGACCGGTGTCTGGAACGTTTCTCCCGCGTCGTCGGAAAAGACCAGCCACACTGCGGGCTCGGCGCGAGCACTCGTAAACCACGAGACCGCCACGTCCTCATCCGACGCGGATATCGAGGGACCGTTCACGGGACAGCCGTATATCTCCCACCCGTCCTCGGATAGTGCGCGGGGCTCCGACCACGCACCGTCCCGGTAGCTCAGGATCGAAATGTCCCGGATCTCGCCAGCGGACCGATCGCGATAGACAAGGAGCTGCCCCCCGGGTACCGGCGCGGCCGACGTCTGACAGCATTCACAGACACGATCATCGAGCAGGGTCTCGGAGTGGACCGACCCGTCTGGACGGATCAGCGCGTGCATCAGGGACATGTCCCCGCCGTCGGGATCCGCCATCTGCCTTCCATCCAACCAGGCCGCCGACACCAAACCATCCTCTGTGGGAAGCATGGAAACAAAGCCGTGCTCGGTTTCGGTTCCGTCGCTGTGAGGTGTGACCGGATCGTCCCAGCTTCGGCCGCCATCGTCCGACAACGCAACACGGACGCCGTACGCGTACGTGTCCGGACCGGTCTTCGCGAGCCAGTGGGCAGCCAACCGCCCTCCGGGCAACGGGATCAACGATGGGAAATCGGCCCAGTTCACGAACCAGTCGGCTCCTTCGGCCACCGTTTCCGGACTCGACCATTCCACGCCACCCCGCTCGAGAACGGAAAACCGCAGCCTGTCCCGACCCTCGTGTCCCGGTTCGATCCAACTCAACAGAACCCGTCCTTCGGAGTCCATCGACAGGTTTGGCTCGGCGGCGCCGGCGCCCGCCGGCGCGTCTATCATCGGAATCGATCGGGGCTCGGAGAGATCGGCCGGCTGGGTAGCACAACCCGCGAAGAGGCTCAGAATCAGGCAGGAAAAGAGCCAACGTTGGAAGGAAGACATAGGGGAGTATGGCATAGGCTGCGGAAGGTGACGAGTGGTTGTAGGTGCGCTCTATGAAGCTGTGAACGAATTATGGGAACGGAAAATCGGCTGGCGGGGCTTTTCACGTGTAGGTGCGGTCTATGACCGCACAACTTGTGGTCCCGCGAGCATTTGTGCGCTCATAGAGCGCACCTACACTTGAGGATCGCAGGTTCTTCATGAAAAGCCCCGCCACCCGATTCTCCAACAAATGACATTCGTTCACAGCTTGTATGAGCGCGCGTCGTGTCGGTCCGGAAAATGTGCGGTCATAGACCGCACCTACACCATTCTTACGGCAACTCCGTAGTGCCCATCAAATACTCATCGATCCCGCGAGCGGCAACACGGCCCTCCTGGATGGCCCAAACGATGAGGGACTGGCCGCGCGCCATGTCACCTGCCGCAAAGACGCCGTCGACATTCGTCATCATCCGCTCGTCGGTGGCCACGTTGCCTCGATCGGTCAGATCGACGCCGAGTTGCGAGAGCATGCCTTCCTTTTCGGGGCCGACGAAGCCCATCGCCAGCAGCACGAGATCGACTTCCATTTCAAATTCCGAACCGGGAACTTGGTCGACCTGCAGGCGGCCGACCTCGTCCCTACTGATCTGGGCTCTGACCCCGTGCAGCTTCTCGACGTTTCCATCCGAGCCCGAAAACCGCGTCGTGGAAACGTTGTATTCCCGGACTCCCCCCTCCTCGTGGGCCGAGGAAGTGCGGAAGATGTTGGGCCAAGTGGGCCAGGGATTGTCCGGCGCTCTTTCGCCGGGCGGCCGGTCGAGCAGTTCGAGTTGATGAATCGAATGAGCACCCTGGCGATGGGCCGTGCCGAGACAGTCCGCCCCGGTATCGCCGCCGCCGATGATAACAACCTTCTTGTCGCGCGCGGTGATGAACTTCTTTTCGGGTATGTCATCTCCCTCGCAGCGCTGGTTCTGCAGGGGGAGGTAGTCCATCGCAAAGTGAATACCGTCGAGATCCCTGCCTGGCACGGACAGATCGCGCGACGCCGTCGCGCCCCCGGCCAGCAGGAGCGCGTCGTAGTCGGACCGCAGCTCGTCGACCTGGATGTTGACACCGACGTTGGCGTCGGTTCGAAACTCGACGCCTTCTGTCTCCAGCAGATCAAGCCGACGGTCGAGGAGTCGCTTTTCCATCTTGAAATCCGGGATGCCGTAACGAAGCAGGCCCCCGATACGGTCGTCACGCTCAAAAACGGTAACGGTGTGGCCGGCGCGATTCAACAGGTCAGCCGCGGCCAGACCGGCCGGCCCCGAACCGACCACCCCGACTTTCCTACCGGTCCGAGACTCCGGAGGCTTGGCCTTGATCCAACCATTCTCGAACGCGCGGTCGACGATCGTAACCTCGATTTGCTTGATCGTGACGGCATCGTCGTTGATGCCCAGCACGCAGGAACCCTCGCAGGGAGCCGGGCAGAGGCGGCCGGTGAACTCGGGGAAATTGTTGGTCGCCGACAGTCGTTCGATCGCTTCCTTCCATTGGTTGCGGTGAACCAGGTCGTTCCAATCCGGAATGATGTTTCCCAGCGGGCAACCCTCCTGGCAGAAAGGAATGCCGCAATCCATGCAGCGAGCCGACTGGCGTCGGAGCTCATCTTCAGGAAAGTCCCGGTAGACCTCCCCCCAGTCCTTCAACCTCTCGGCGATCGGGCGGCGGTCCGGAACGACGCGGGCAATCTCGAGGAAACCGGACGGGTCACCCATGCTGGACCATCTCTTTGTGCTTGCCGCTTCGCTCGTTCAGGACGCGCCGATAATCCAGGGGCATCACCTTGACGAATCGACTCCGGTTCTCCCCCCAGTGTTCGAGTATGTCCCGCGCGTAATCGCTGTCGGTGTAGTTGACGTGACGCTCGATGACGAAACGCACGAAGCTCTCTTCGGCTGCTATGTCCAGGCGTTCGAGGTCGACCATCTCGAGGTTACAGTGTTGGGCAAAGTCCCCCTCGAGGTCGAGGACGTAGGCGATCCCACCGCTCATCCCGGCGGCAAAGTTTCTCCCGGTTCGGCCCAGAACCACCACTCGCCCGCCGGTCATGTATTCACAGCCGTGGTCCCCGACGCCTTCAACAACGGTTACGGCCCCGCTGTTTCGTACGGCGAAACGCTCGCCGGCGACGCCACGGATGAACACCTCGCCGCCCGTCGCTCCATAGAGGACCACGTTACCGACGATGATGTTCTCCTCGGGTAAGAAATCGGATTCCTTGGGCGGATACACGATGATACGGCCACCGGATAGCCCCTTCGCCATGTAATCGTTGGCGTCTCCTTCCAGAGTCAACGTCATCCCCTGGGGAACGAATGCGCCGAAGCTCTGACCTGCGGAGCCCGTGAAGTGAGCACGGATGGTGTCCTCGGGAAGACCGTCCGCGCCGTAACGGCGCGACACTTCGCTGCCGAGCATCGTGCACGTCGTCCGGTTCGAATTGCGGATGGGCATCTCGATCTCCAACGGGTGTTTTTTCTCCAGAGCTTCGGACGCGAGCTCGATGAGTCGATTGTCGAGGACCGAGGCGATCCCGTGATCCTGCTCCTTCATCTTCCGTGTCCCCACCGAAGGCGAGACGTTCGGACGGTAGAGGATCGGCGTCAGATCGAGTTTCTTTCCCTTCCAGTGGTCGATGGCCTTTCTTGTTTCGAGCCGATCCATCCGGCCCACCATCTCGTCCACCGTGCGGAATCCAAGCCTGGCCATCAGCTCACGAACTTCCTCTGCGACGAAGCGGAAGTAGTTCACGACGTGCTCTGCGTCGCCGTCAAACTTTTTGCGTAAACGGGAATCCTGCGTTGCTATCCCGACCGGGCAGGTATTCAGATGACAGACGCGCATCATGATGCACCCGGTAACGATCAAGGCAGCGGTCGAAAAACCGTATTCCTCTGCGCCCAGCAGAGTGGCGATGACCACGTCACGACCGGTTTTCAGCTGGCCGTCAGTCTGCACGATGATCCGGCTGCGGAGATCGTTCGCCACAAGTACCTGGTGCGTTTCGGCGAGGCCGAGTTCCCAGGGAATGCCCGCATGCTTGATGCTTGTCAGGGGGGAGGCACCCGTGCCCCCGCTGTCACCGGAGATCAGCACCACGTCGGAGTGCGCCTTCGACACACCAGCCGCAACTGTTCCCACGCCAACCTCGGCGACCAGCTTCACGCTGATGCGCGCGCGGGGGTTGGAGTTCTTGAGGTCGAAGATCAGTTGCGCCAGGTCTTCGATCGAATAGATGTCGTGGTGGGGTGGCGGCGAGATGAGTCCCACGCCAGGCGTGGAATAGCGTACCCGCGCGATGTTCTCGTCGACCTTGTATCCGGGAAGCTGCCCGCCTTCCCCGGGCTTGGCTCCCTGCGCCATCTTGATCTGGAGTTCCCGGGAGTTGACCAGATACTCGCCGGTCACCCCGAACCGTCCCGAAGCCACCTGTTTGATCGCACTCGAGCGGGAGTCCCCGTTCGGGTCGGGTGTGAAGCGGGCGGGATCCTCGCCGCCCTCACCGGTGTTGCTCTTTCCTCCGATGCGGTTCATGGCGATCGCGAGCGTTTCATGCGCTTCCTTGCTGATCGACCCGAACGACATGGCGCCGGTGGCAAAGCGGGTGACGATCGAGTCGACGGGTTCGACCTCGTCGATCGGGACAGGTTCATCGGCGAACTTGAAATCGAGGAGACCGCGGAGCGTGCAGAGACGGCGGTCGGTCCGGTTGGCCGCCTCACTGAACTTCTTGAAGAGAGAATAGTCGTTCCGGCGCGTGGAGTATTGCAGCATGTGGATCGTTGCGGGGTTGTACATGTGGTACTCCCCCTCCCGACGCCACTGGTACTGGCCACCCCACTCCAGGTCCGGACTGCGTACAGGGCGCTCCGGGAACGCCCTGCGGTGATGGGCCAGGATCTCTTCGGCGATTTCGGTAAGCCCGATGCCGTCGATTCTGGACGCGGTCCAGGTGAAGTACCGATCGACGAACTCCTGGTTCAACCCGATCGCCTCGAAGATCTGAGCGCCACGGTAGCTCTGCAGCGTGGAGATGCCCATCTTCGACATCACCTTGACGATTCCTTTCTTGACCGCCTTGATGTAGTGGTTGATCGCCTCCGAGTGCGTCACCTCGATGAGGTTCTCGCGGATCAGGTCGTCCAGCGTTTCGAACGCCAGGTACGGGTTGATTGCCGTTGCTCCATAGCCGATCAGGAGACAGTAGTGATGCACTTCTCGGGCTTCGCCGGTCTCGACGACGATGGCAGCCCGTGTCCTCTTCCCCTCCCGTACAAGATGATGATGCAAACCGGCGACGGCGAGCAGGCTGGGAATCGGCGAGAACTCCCGGTCGACTCCACGGTCTGAAAGGACAAGAATGTTCACGCCTTCGTCGATTGCGCGACTCGCGTCCCGGCACAATTCGTCCAGAACCCGCTCCATGCCTGCGGCCCTCTCGCTGACGGGAAACACCATCGACAGTGTCTCAGCGCTGAAGCCGGGCCGGCTGATCTGGCTGAGCCTGGCCAACTCGGCGTTGTCGAGGATAGGAGACAGCATCTTGATCTGCTGGCAGCTCTCGGGATCGGGATGGAGCAGGTTTCGCTCGGCGCCGACGTAGCTGATCGTCGACGTCACGAGTTCTTCCCGGATCGCATCCAGTGGAGGATTCGTGACCTGGGCAAAGAGTTGCTTGAAGTAGTTGAACAGGCTGGGTGCGCGATCCGACAGTACCGCCAGCGGCGTGTCGTTGCCCATCGAGCCCAGAGCTTCCTGGCTGTTTACCACCATCGGCGCCATCAGAATCCTCAGGTCTTCGTGCGTATAACCGAAGATCTGCTGACGGCGGAGAACCGTCGCATGGTTCGGTTCGGGAACTCGCGGCGCTTCGGGAAGGTCGCTGAGCCGGACCATGTTCTCGTCGAGCCATTCGCGATACGGATTGGCCGAGGCCATCTCACGCTTCAATTCCGTGTCGTCGATGATACGACCCTCACGGGTATCGACGAGGAACATCTTTCCAGGCTGGAGACGACCCTTGAAGGCCACCTCTTCGGCCGGGATGTCGAGCACACCCACTTCCGATGCCATGACGACCATGCCGTGTTTCGTGACCAGGTAGCGGGACGGGCGCAGGCCATTGCGATCCAGAACCGCTCCGATCACCCTGCCATCGGTGAACGCGATCGAAGCCGGACCATCCCAGGGCTCCATCAAGCAGGAGTGATACTCGTAGAACGCCTTCTTCTCCTCACTCATGCTCTCATGCCCGTCCCAGGCCTCGGGAATGAGCATCATCACCGCATGGGGCAGTGAGCGGCCACACAAGACAAGCATTTCCAGCGCGTTGTCGAGCACGGCCGAATCGCTGCCGCCCTCGACAAGCACGGGGAACAGGTCGGCGATGTCCTCCTCGAACAACTCCGACGAGAACAGGCCTTCCCGCGCCCGCATCCAGTTGATGTTTCCACGAAGGGTGTTGATCTCTCCGTTATGCGCCAGGTAACGGTACGGATGGGCAAGCGGCCAACTCGGAAAGGTGTTGGTGCTGAAACGCTGATGAACCAGCGCCAGCGCGGAGACCATCCGGGGGTCTCCGAGATCGGGGAAGTAAGTCTCGATCTGTTCGGCCGACAGCATGCCCTTGAAAACGATGGTTTGTGACGAAAGGCTGGCAACGTAGAACGCATCGCGACCTTCGACTGACGATTCACGAACCGCCCGCTCGGCGCGCTTCCTGACCAGCAGCAGAGTGCCCTCGAATCGATCGGCTGCCGTCTCATCACCACGGCCGATGAATACCTGACGTATGCGGGGTTCTCCCGCCTTCGCTGTGTTTCCGATCGGGGTGTTGTCGGTTGGGACGTCACGCCAGCCGAGCAGCCTCTGGCCGGTGCGGTAGACGGCGTCCTCGACGAGAGCCTGGATCTTCTGCGTTTCGCCGTCGTCGGGGGGGAGGAAAATCATGCCCACACCGTAGTCGCCGGGTTCGGGGAGCGCGATCCCGTTATCCCAGGTTTCCCTAAAGAACTCGTGCGGAATCTGCAGCAGAATTCCGGCGCCGTCACCAGTGTTTGCCTCGCTGCCCTTGGCGCCGCGATGGGCCAGGTTGTTCAGGACTTCCAGCGCCTGCCGGACGATCTCACGCGAACGATGCCCTGCCATGTCGACCACAAAACCGACACCACAGGCATCGTGTTCGAAACTGGGGTCGTACAACCCTTGCTTAGCTGGCATTGCTGGATTCATGTACACGGGGATTCTCGATTCGGCGACTCAGTTCTCTGAGTCTCCCTCGATCGGAAAGCCCGGCTGGATCTTCCGATGCTACGGGTAGCGTTACACTTTACTTAATTTAAGAAAATAAGTCATCTCGAAAAATACAATTACTTTGCATAAGAGACGCTTATTCTGTACATTCCTTACCGGATGAATTTTGAAACCTTGTTCCTCTACTGCGACGTCATTCGCTCGAACAGCTTCTCGCTGGGAGCCGCGGCACATCAGATTTCGCAATCGGCAGCCAGCCAGGCGGTGCGGCAACTCGAGCAGGAGCTGGGAGTCCAGCTCATCGACCGGACGAAGCGTCCGTTCATGGTGACCCGTGAGGGAGGCGTCTTCTTCGAAGCATGCCAGGAGATTGTCGAGTGTTTCGAGAAAGCGAAGGCGGAGATCACTTCCGAGAATGCCCGGATCGAAGGCACCGTTCGCGTCGCGGTGATCTACTCGGTCGGGTTGCAGGATATGGGATGGTATACGCAGCAGTTCACCAGTCTTTACAGCCGCGCAAGAATCCGGCTGGCGTACCTGCATCCGGAAGAAGTGGTCGAGGCGGTTATATCGAACGGCGCCGACCTCGGTATCCTGTCTTTCCCAAGCCCGCACCGCTCGCTCACGGTCATTCCGTGGCACTCGGAACCGATGGTCTTCGTATGCTCATCCAACCATCCGCTTGCGGCCCGGGAACTCGTCGGCGCTCCCGAAATCGCCGACCAACGGTTTGTGGCGTTCGACAAGACGCTTTCGATCCGTCGGGCAATCGACCGCGCGCTGCGGGTGCGCGGCTTCAAGGCCGACGTCGCGATGCAGTTCGACAACATCGAAACGATCAAACAGGCCATCACCACCGAGGCGGGTGTCAGCATCCTGCCACGCCCAAGCGTCAACCGCGAAGTGGAGGACGGCGTCCTTACCGCGGTTCCTCTGGACATGCCGGAGTTGATTCGTCCCGTCGGGATCATCCACCGCCGCCAGAAGCTCCTAACCCCCACGACGTCAGCACTGATGGACTTTCTGCGGCAGTATCGGCCGGGGGAGAGAGCTGTGGGGAGTAGTAGTCGGTAGTCGGTAATCAGGATCGTCGTTTGCCAACTTGTCTGCGTACGGAACACCCGGGGACAGGGCAAGCCCTGTCCCCCTCACATTGGCTCTTTCACGAACCTTTCTGCGCAGCAACTTGCCACTTCTTGTTGATCAGTAGATCGTGATCGGTACGGGTGTAAAGCACAACACGAGCATCGCGAGTGCGATCCAACCCAGGGCAACCTGACGCGGGCCAAGCGGCACGGTGTCGTCGAGAGTGGGAGGGTGCCGCGTTCCCAGCAGCGCCAGCAGGAAAATCCACACCAACCAGCCGGGCCAGAAGAAGACCCCCATGGGGAGCAGGGCAAAAATCAAGACCTGGGAGATCCGCCTGTGGAGGCGCCCGAACAGCGCGTAAGCGATATGTCCTCCGTCGAGCTGCCCGACGGGAAGCAGGTTCAGCGCGGTCAGAAAGAAGCCAAACCACGCTGCGAGCCCCACGGGGTGGAGAAACACATCCTGCCCTGCCGGTGGCGTCGCCCCGACCAGGAAGGAGATTGTCTTGTAGGCGAGGGGTTCGCCGAACATAATCAACCCTTCCGCGGGTTCCATCGGTCCGAACCGGGACTGCGTCAGCGCGAGGGCCAGGATCGGAATCGCGAGTACGAAACCCGCAATCGGCCCGGCCACGCCAACCTCGAGCAGAGACGCCCGATCGTGAAAGGGCGATCGGATCCGGATGAACGCCCCGAGTGTGCCAATCAGCGACGGGAAAGGGATGAAGTAAGGCAACGTCGCAGAAATGCCATAATAGCGGCACGTAAGGTAGTGGCCCATCTCATGGGCCAGCAGGATCGACAGGATCGCGATCGAAAAGGGGAGGCCGCGGAACAGAACGGTGGGGTTTCGGAAAATCTCTTGAAGCGTCCCACCGGGAGCAGCCGAAAGGTCTTGCTCCCATGCGGCCATCATGACCGTGCCGACCACCAAAGTCGTGAAACCAGTGGCGATAAAGAGGGCAACGTTCAGCCACGGAAACGGTTCGGCCCGCAGGGTCAGCGTCGGCTCGGAATAACCGTTGAGAACGTCGTGGTCCATGACCGAGGGGGGACGTTCCAAGCCGCTACAACGACTGCAAGTCTTTGCCGGGCTTGAAACGCACAGCCTTGCCTGGAGGAATACTAACCTCGGAGCCTGTGCGGGGATTGCGCCCGATGCCGGTCTTCCGCGGTTTGACGGAGAAGACGCCAAAGCCACGAAGTTCAATCCGATCATCGCGTTTCAGGGCGTTCTTCATGGACGCAAAGATGGTGTCGACCGCCTGTTCGGCTTTGGTCTTACTGACACCCGTTCGGGCGACGATCTGATTGACAAGATCGACCTTAATCACAGTTAACCTCCATTCACTTAGGCTATCTCTTTTGAATACATATTTTTACCATCGAAAAGGGGCGTTAGGCAATGGCAATTAAACCCGACTCGTGGATCCGCCAAAAAGCCGAGGAAGGAATGATCGAGCCTTTCAGCGCGGAGCAGATCGCGAAAGGTATGATTTCCTACGGGTTATCGTCGTACGGATATGATCTGAGGCTGGCCGACGAGTTTAAAATATTCACTCCGCCGCCCGATGCCATCATCGATCCAAAGTCAATCCCACCAGAGTATTACCGCGACCATCGAGGTCCCCATTGCGAGATACCACCGAACGGCTACGTCCTCGGTCGGACCCTGGAGTACCTCCGAATCCCGCGCGACGTCCTGACCCTGTCGACGGGCAAGTCCACCTACGCCAGGGCCGGCGTCCTCATCAACGTCACGCCGTTCGAGCCGGAGTGGGAGGGATTCGTAACTGTCTCAATCGCAAACACAACGCCGGTTCCCGTTCGCATATACGCCAACGAGGGACTGTGCCAGGTGATCTTTTTCCAATCCGATGAGCCGTGCGAGGTCTCTTACAAGGACCGAAAAGGTAAGTATCAGGCACAGAAGAAGATTGAGTTTTCGAAAACGGAAGAGGAAGAAAGTAATCCGTAGGCCGTTGGAATCTCAGCGGCGGTCTTGGACCGCCGGTTTCCGGAGTATGACGAAGCAACCGCGCCCGAGTGACGAGTGACGATGAATGACAACTACGAGATTAGAATCAGCAATCAAGGCCAGGCGTCTTCAACGGCCTACGGGCAACGGGCTACGGCCTACTTCTCCCCTTTTCCCAACGCTTTATCGGGACCAGATCCAAACCCCAGAAGTCCAACGCCCGACCGACAGTGTGGTCCACTATTTCGGAGATCGATTCCGGTCTGGTGTAGAAGGCCGGCAGCGGCGGCATGATGATGGCCCCCATCCGTGTCGCGTCGAGCATCAGGCGACAGTGGCCTTCGTTCAAGGGGGTTTCTCGAAACAGTAGCAAGAGTCGACGGCGTTCCTTCAGCGTCACATCCGCTGCACGCGTCAGGAGGTTGTCGTTGGAACAGTTTGCGACCGATGACAGGGTCTTCACCGAGCACGGGGCGACGATCATCCCATCTGAGGAAAACGATCCGCTCGAGATCGATGAGGCCATGTCCCGAATACCGTGAACCTGATCGGCAAGGGCCTCCACCGCTTTGATCGAAAAGTCGGTCTCCATCAAGATCGTGGCTCGACCCATCTCGGTTATCACAAGATGCGTCTCGATGTCGCTCCGCTCTGCGAAGAGTTCCAGGAGTCGGATGCCGTAAATGACGCCGGATGCGCCGGAGATGCCGATGATGATTCTCATGGTTCAGTGTAGGTGCGGTCTATGACCGCACATTCTTCGGACCGCAACGATGTGCGCTCATAGAGCGCACCTACAACTACTCATAACTTGTCCGCACACTCCCCACACGGGCACAGCGCTCGCAGCCTGTCGAAACTGTAGATACCGGTCCGGTGTCCGTCGCTCCATTCAAACTGCAGGGCGTACTGCCCGACCAATTCGATCTGCCTGAACTCGAGTGAATCCGGGACGTGGATGGGCAGTATCAGTCGTTGTCCGGTGTCTTCGTCCTGACAGGTTGCGCACGGGCAGAGGCCACGAAGGACGGGTCCGACGTAATGGCTCTCATGACCGTCGGACCACTGGATCATCAACTCCTGCGGCGTCACCTTCTTGATCTTGACCGGATCGGTCGACCCTCCGGGGGCCGCCATCTATTCGACCTCCAGGACCGGTGCGTTGTAGTTTCGGATGCTGATTTGCGCCGCCAGGCGTTCGGAGATCTCGCGAAGAACGATGCTGCTTGCCGCGTCCGGCTGAGCGGTGACGATCGGGGACCCCGCGTCACCGTGCGTTCGGATCGGCAGGTCGAGAGGCACCTCGCCGAGGAACGGTATGTCGAGTTGCTCGGCCGCACGGCGCGCTCCGCCTTCTCCAAAGATATAGTCCTTCGAATCACAGTGAGGGCAGATGTAGTACGACATGTTCTCGACGATCCCGAGAATTGGCACTTTGGTCTGCTCAAACATTCGGAGCGTCTTCATCGAGATCGTCAGCCCGACGTCCTGTGGTGTCGAGACAATCACGGCGCCAGTCAGCGGCACCGACTGGGCCAGGGTGAGGTGGACGTCGCCGGTTCCCGGCGGCATGTCGACGATCAGGTAGTCCAGTTCGCCCCAGTTCACATCGAACAGGCATTGCTGCAACGCCTTGTGCGCCATCGGGCCGCGCCAGATCAGGGGTTGGTCGGGCGACTTGACCATAAGTCCCATCGACATGAACTTTAAGCCGGCCGACTCCTGCGGCGTTATCTTGTTGGCCACGTTGGCCGGTGCTGCAGTGACTCCGAGCATGATCGGGATCGTCGGACCGTAGATGTCGCCGTCGAGAAGTCCCACTCGCGCGCCAACCTGGGCCAGGGAGGCTGCCAGATTGACGGCAATCGTCGACTTCCCGACCCCGCCTTTGCCGCTTCCCACCGCGACGATGTTACGGACGTTCGAGAGCGTTCCCTTCTCCATACGCGGCGCCTGCCGGACCTCGGCGGTCAAGTTGATGTTCACGCTGGTCACCCCGGGCAGGGACTCGACCAGCGAAGCCGCCTCGTCGCGCATCTGGTCCTTCACCGGGCAGGCCGGAGTGGTCAGGTTCAGGTCGAACGTGATGGCACCGTCTTCGGCCTTGAGGTTTCGGATGAACCCGAGCGAGACGATGTCTTTTCCGAGGTCGGGGTCGAGCACTTTGCGCAGCTCACTGAGCACCCGCTCCTCAACGGATGCCCCTGCCGAGCCGTTCTGGTTGTCCTGGCAGGCCATGGTTCCTTCTCCTTATATGCTTCGCTTACGTCACCTCTCCAAACTCTCTATTGTACACGGGCGGGGCCTGGTGGCCCCTCAGTGACGATTGATTGTACGTGCGCTCATAGAGCGCAGGTTTGTGCCGGCCGGAAGATGTGCGGTCGTAGACCGCACCTACACCCACTTGTCACTTCTTCCAACCAAATAACTGCAGCAGATTCCAGCATAGCGGTTTATTATCGTTGGTTCGGATCATACCGACGGGCGGCGCAGACTTGCGCCGCTTCTCCTCTATTCCGTCTCGACCCGACCACTCAATTCATAAAGGAACGAACAGACTTATGAAGACTTATAAGATCGGCGCCCTTCCCGGCGACGGTATCGGTCCCGAAGTCGCCGGCGAAGGACTCAAGGTGCTCCGAGTTGTTTCCGAGATCGACGGCTTCAGCTACGAGACCGTCGACTATCCCTACAGTGGGGAACATTATTTAAAGACGAAAGAACTGGTCCCCGACAGCGTGATCGACGAGTGGAAGGAACTCGACGCGGTGTTCCTTGGCGCGATCGGTCACCCCGATGTCGAAACCGGGCTCGTGGAACGGTCCGTGATCCTCGGACTGCGCTTCGGCCTGGACCTCTACGTCAACCTGCGACCGATCAAGCTCTACGCCGAGCACCTCTGCCCGCTCAAAGACAAGAAGCCCGAGGACGTCGATCTCATCGTCGTTCGCGAAAACACCGAGGGCCTGTACTCCCAGGTCGGCGGCATCGTCAAGAAGGGCATGCCCGATGAAGTTGCGACCGTGGTCGGCGTCTACACCGGTAGCGGTGTCGGGCGGGCCATCCGCTACGCGTTCGACCTCGCCGAAGGTCGGAAGAAAGCCCGGGGCCACGGAAAGCTGACCCTCGTCGACAAGGCGAACGCCATCCGGTCGCACGATCTCTGGACCCGCCGTTTCGCCGAAATCGGGAAGGAACATCCGGGCATCGAGATGGACCACGCCTACGTCGACGCCTGCTGCATGTGGCTGGTGAAGAACCCGGAATGGTTCGACGTGATCGTTACGACCAACCTTTTTGGCGACATCATCACCGATCTTGGAGCGATGATCCAGGGTGGCATGGGCATCGCGGCATCCGGAAACATCCATCCCGGCAAGCACGGCATGTTCGAACCGATCCACGGTTCGGCGCCGAAGTACGCGGGCAAGAACGTCGCGAACCCGCTCGGCGCTATAGCGGCGGTCAGCATGATGCTGGACTTCCTTGGTGAGAAGAAGGCGGCCGACCGCGTGGAGAACGCGATCGCGAAGTTGTTGTCTTCGAAGAGAATCCCTTCGCTCGACGCCCGGAGCGGGCTGAGCACGACCGAGATCGGCGACATGGTCGTTGACACCGTGCGACAATCTATCGAGTAGGAACTCCTCTCCCTTATGGGCAGGGGTGGATGCGCCAAGGGCGCAGAAGGGTGGTTCTTTGCGCCACCCCTTCTCATCTGAGGAGAGGAGTGAAAGGTTTGAAAGCAGGGATTTAGAGCACGAGAGGACGCGTGCGTTTCGATGTCACCCAGTTCTGAAAACGAAAAACCCGCGGCTGACCCGAGTCCGGACGTCGAACTCCTCAAGACGCTCGCCTCGGTCTCCCCTGTCGGCATCCTCCGTGCCGATCCTCGCCGCTACTGTACCTACATCAACCAGAAGTGGACCGAGATCTCCGGCCACACGCTCGAGCAGGCTCGAGGTCTCGGCTGGCTCCGGGCTTTCCACCCGGAGGACCGTCGTCGGGTCTTTGCCGAATGGGAAGAGGCCGACCGGGGGCGCCGGCCCTACCGTTCCGAGTTCCGGTTCCGGAGACCCGACGGTGTGACGACCTGGCTCTACGGACAGGCGGTCGCTGAGCGTTCCCTCGATGGCCGGATTACCGGCTACATCGGGACGGTTACCGATATCACCGAGCACAAGGAAGCTGAAGAGGCGCTCCGGCGGGCACACGAGAGGGCGCGGGCGAGCGAGGAACGTTTCCGCGACCTCGTCGAATCGGCGCCCGACGGCGTGGTGGTGTTTGACGTCGACGGGCGGATAACCCTGGTGAATGCTCGGGCCGTCGAGATGTTCGGGTATGAACGCGATGAGTTCCTGAAGCTCCCGGTCGATGAGCTTGTCAGGGGGAGCACGAAACTTGGTCCTGGCCGGGGAAAGGAACGTGACCAACAACCGGTCCGCGGAAGACTGGAAATGTCGGCGAAGCGACGGGACGGGACGCTCTTCCCGGCAGAGATACACCTGAACCCGATCGAGGGCAGTCCCGAACACGGCACCATCGCACTGGTTCGGGACCTGACCGAGCGCCTCCGGCAAATGGAGGCGCAGTTGAAACTCGCGGCTCTTATCGACGCGTCCGAAGACGCCATCATCGACTCGACGCTGGACGGAACCATCACGGGCTGGAGCAAGGGTGCTGAGAGAACCTTCGGATACACGGCTACAGAAATCATCGGACAACCCGCTTCGGTCCTGATTCCCGATTCCTTCCCCTCCGAAGAACGCGACCTCATAAACAGGAGGATTCTGAAAGGGGAGAGGGTGGTCGTCCCCGAGACAATCCGCCTGGGCAAGGGTGGAAAGAGCATCGACGTGTCGCTGGCGTTCTCGCCCGTACAGGATCGGCACGGCGGGATCGTCGGCATCGCGGTTATCTGCCGCGATATAACGGAACAGAAGCTCATGGAGCGGCAGTTTCACGAAGCCCAGAAGATGGATGCGATCGGGAGGCTCGCCGGTGGCGTTGCCCACGACTTCAACAACCTGCTGACGGTTATCACCGGGTACAGCAGCCTGCTCGGTGAAGAAATGTCGGCCAATCATCCGGCCCGAGTGCGGATCCAGGCGATCCGAAAGGCATCAGAACAGGCAACCGATCTCACACGCCGCTTACTCGCTTTCGGTCACAGACAGGATGCCGAGCCCAGGGTACTGAACCTGGACACAACTGTTCGGGACATGGATCGGATGCTGCGCAGCGTGTTGGGTGAAAGCGTCGTGTTCGAAACCGAACTCGACGGCCGACTCGGCAACATCGCGATCGACCCCACACTCCTCGAGCAGGTGATCATCAACCTGGCCACGAACGCTCGGGACGCAATGCCGGCTGGAGGAAGGCTGATCATACAGACATCGGAAGCCACCTTCGAAGAGCCTCGCGCGGACTCGCACAACTCGATCCAACCCGGTCGCTACGCGCTGCTGGCCGCGACAGACACGGGTTTCGGCATGAACGAGGAAACGCTGGCTCATGTCTTCGAGCCGTTCTTCACAACCAAGGAGCCCGGGAAAGGCACGGGACTTGGCATGGCGACAACTTACGGCACGGTTCGCCAGTGCGGCGGTGCGGTCGGCGTTTCGAGCAAACCGGGCGAAGGGACGACCTTCCGCGTGTATTTTCCCGTCGTCGATGAGCCCCTTTCCCCGGCTGAAATGACAGAGATGATCAGGAACGTCCCGGCCGCCGACGCCCGCGTGCTTCTGGTGGAAGACAACGAACCGCTTCGAAGGCTCGCGGCCGAAATCCTTCGGGGGAAAGGTTACGGGGTGATCGAGGCGCACGGGCCAGTGGACGCGCTCGGTCGTCTGTCCGGTTCGAGCCCGGATCTCATACTGACCGATGTTGTGATGCCGGAAATGAGCGGCGCAGAGATGATCGACCGCATGGAAACGATGGGGTTGGACGGGGTTCGGGTGCTTTACATGTCCGGATACACGAGCGATGCGCTGGACGGTCGGGGTGATACTACGTAAGCCGTTCACGCCCACGCAGTTGCTGCGGAAGGTGGCCGAAGTCTTGAAGAGGGATGCGTAGGAACGGCCATCGAATCCCACGCGGACACAAAAAGGCAAGAAGAGGAACGGCGTGTCGTCCGAGGATCCCCTGGGATTTGGTTCCCGATCTACACCCATTTATATACCTCGACGTATGTTAATCAGAGAATCCGGGCGCGAGACAGTCGTTGGCGACGTCGTGTACAACCCCCATTTTAACTTGACACCATCAATATACGATTAGTACCTTACCGTACAGGGATTAGTGTCACACGCTCAAGGGTTTATGGACAAAAAGAGGGGACGCTTCAGTTGACCGCCAGGTAAGGCGATACCGTTCCTTCGTCGCTCGTTCTGAATTCCCTGTCCCTAGACCCGTCGAAACCCCGGCCGCCCGGCCGGGACTGCGGGCCGGGAGGTAGTGTGACCAGGAGGAGGAAATCGGTCCAACCGGTTTTCATTCTTGAGCCAGTAACTGAGTAAGTAACTGTAGGGTCCGCCAGTCGAGACCGGCGTACTCTATGGGGGGTAACCAATGGTTTATCGTTCCTTTCTTTCGGTAGCCGTCGTTCTGCTGCTCGCAGTAAGCGCTGCAGGCCAGTCGACTACCGGTACGATTACGGGAACCGTGACTGATGTCACCGGTGCGGTACTGCCGGGCGTCGAGGTCACGGTAACCAACGTCGGCACGAACCTGACTCGCAGCATGATTACGAACGAGTCGGGGCTCTACACAGCGCCGCAGCTTCCGCTCGGAAACTATCGCGTGGAAGCACTGCTTCCCGGCTTCCAAACGGCGGTCCGAAGCGGCATTACGCTGAACGTCGACCAGCGTGCCCGGATTGACCTTGTCCTGGAGGTCGGTCAGGTGACCGAGGTCGTCGAGGTAACCGCCGAGGCGCCCTTGATCCAGACTGAAGACTCTTCCATCGGCACGGTCATCGACCAGCAGAAGGTCACGGAGCTTCCCCTGAACGGGCGGAACTTCGAGAGCCTCGTGCTGCTGGTTCCCGAGGCCGTGACCGCGCAGCAGGGCTCGCATCTTGGCGCCCGCGGCGGCGTCGTCATCGCCGGCATGGACGAGCACTACCAGAGCTTCTACATCGACGGTGTCGACAACGTCGACACGATCATCCGGAACTTCGCATACCGCCCGTCGATCGACGCGATCGAAGAGTTCAAGGTCCAGTCGACCGGTTACGCGGCGGAGTTCGGCCGCAATGCCGGCGCGGTGATCAACGTGACGACGCGCTCCGGAACCAACGAGTTCCATGGAGCCATCTTCGATTACCACCGCAACAAGGCCCTGAACACGTCGACCAAGTTCGCCAAAGATGAGGGGCTCAAGAAGGAAGGGTTCCTGCGGAACCAGTTCGGCGCGACGCTGGGCGGTCCGATCGTTCGCGACCGGACGTTCTTCTTCTTCGCCTATGAAGGGCAGCGGCAGAGATCGGAGGTCGTCAGACGCGGCAACGTTCCGACCACGAAGATGCGAGCCGGTGATCTGTCCGAGCTCACCAGCAATTTGATCGATCCGGTAACGGGACAGCCGTTCCCGAACGCCACGATCCCGGCGAATCGGATCAACCCTCTATCGAAAGAAGCGCTCGGCTTCTGGGACGCACCAAACTCCAGCGGGACATCGCGGAACCTGAGCGTGGCGGGTAGCGAGACCGCGGACTTCGACAACATCTCGATCAAGATCGATCACGCGTTCACGGATGTTCACCGCGTGTCGGGTCGTTACAGCTATGCGAAGGAGTTCATCTTCAACCCGTTCGGGTTTCAGGGTAGGTCGGTCCTGCCGACCTTCGGCCAGTTTAACCCGCGTTACCGGACGAGCTCCGGCATCAACATGACCAGCGTGTTCTCGCCGCGCGTCATCAACGAGGTTCGCGTGGGCTTCAACCGGTTCGCGCAGCCTCTGGCTGACTTTTTCAGCTCGCTGGTGTCCCTGGTCGGCGAGGAGCGGACCCCGCTGCCGCCGCTGCAGGCGGCGATCACGCGGAACCGCGACGCGTTCGATACGTTCAACTTGAGCGGAGTGGTTACCAACCTGGGTGTCGGCGGCGGCTTCTGGCGTCTGAACAACACCTGGAACATCATCGACTCGCTGACCATCAACAGCGGCAACCATTCGTTCAAGTTGGGCGTGGACTACCGGAAGATGGATTTCCACAACATCACCGGAAGCCCGAACACCTACACGTTCAACGGTGATTTTACAGGGAACCCCTTCGGCGACTTCCTGCTCGGGTATCCGATCACCACGGCCACCCAGACCGGTATCCTGGAGGCGGGCATCCCGGCTCGGGAGTACGGACGCGAGCGGAAGCACGAGTTCGCTCTCTATGTCCAGGACGACTGGAAGGTGAATCCCGATCTGACGATCAACTGGGGATTGCGGTGGGAGTACTACAATCCTCTGACTGCTCTGAACGGGCTGTCGGGATGGCTTGCGGAAGACAACAAGATCCACGTCGTCTGCCGCGAAGCCTACGAGGCGGAGTGCGGCAAGGGGGCCGTCGACCCGAACTTCTTCGTCATCCAGGACGACGGCAACGGTATTCTGCCGCAAGGCTTGACCCGGCCCGACAAGAACAACTTCGCGCCGCGGCTCGGCCTGGCCTGGAGTCCGGGCGGGAGCAACACGGTGATCCGCGCCAGCTACGGCATCTTCTACGACTCGGACGACCGTCACAAGTCGTTCTGCTGCGTGAAGGGCGCGCCGTTCAACAAGTCGTTCAGCTTCCGGGCGACCAACTTCAACGATCTGGATCTGGCTATGGATCCGTTCCCGCAGAGCCTGGCGGGAAGCGGATCGTTGACGGGTGGCGCCTACGATCCCGACATGCGAGACACGTACGCCCAGAAGTGGAACCTGGGTGTCCAGCGCGAGCTGGCCGGGAGCCTGATGATGGACGTCAGCTACGTGGGCTCGGTGACTCAGAAGCAACGCCGGAGTCGCCGTGTCAACCAGCCGTTGACGCCGGGGCCGGGCGGCGTGTCCGGGCGCCGGACATTCCAACCGTTCGGGAGGCTGACGCTGACTGAAAACAGCGGCCACTCCAACTTCCACTCGCTGCAGGCGAAGATCGAGCAGCGGTTCTCCAGCGGCCTGACCTTCATCAACTCGTTCATGTGGGGCAAAGCGATGGACGACCGCTCAGTCGGGACCGCCGGAGCGGCTAGTGGTGCTCAGAACCACTACAACTGGGATGCGGAGTATGGGCCCTCCAGCTTCGACGTCCGGTTGAAGTACAGCTTCAGCTACGTCTACGCGCTTCCCGAAGGCAGCAACGCCTTCACCCGCGGCTGGCAGTTGAGCGGCATCCTCACGGCCCAGAGCGGCCGCCCGTTCACGCCGCGGCTGGGCTCCAACGTCGCCAACGTAGGCAACACGTCGTATCCGAACCGGATCTGTGACGGTAAGCTCTCGAACCCGACGGAAGACCGCTGGTTCGATGCCAGCTGCTTCGTTGCCCCGGCCGCGTTCACGTACGGCAACTCCGGACGCGCTATTCTGGAGGGCGACGGGTTCTTCAACTGGGACATGTCGGTCATGAAGAATACATACGTGATGGATGAGCGGGTGAACGTTCAGTTCCGTGTCGAGGTCTTCAACCTCACCGATCACACGAACTACGGTTTCCCCGAGACTCGTGTCGACCGGTCCAGCGCAGGAACGATCGGAGCCTTGCTCGGCAACCCGACGCAGGTGCAGTTAGGCTTGCGGATCGTTTACTGATCTCTTGATCATTCAGACCAGGGGGGCAGCTTGCCTCCCTGGTCTTTTGCGTGTTAACACTAATGAGCATGAATGTTTTATAATCAGGCATGGAGATCACACAGGAGCAGTATTGTCGCATCGAGCCGGAACTGCCGCGTCAGCGGGGCAACGTCAGTCTTTCGAACCTGACGGTCTTGAACGCCATTTTGTATGTGGCTGAGCAGGGCTGCAAGTGGCGCGGTCTGCCCAAGCGCTTTGGCAACTGGCACACCATCTACACCCGGATGAACCGCTGGTCCAAGAACGGGGTGCTCGACGCCGTCTTCGAAAAACTCCAGCGCGAGCAACTGGTGCGCATCCGGGTGGAAGCCGTTTCGATGGACTCGACCATTGTGAAGGTGCATCCCGACGGCACAGGAGCGTTAAAAAAAACGGTCCGCAAGCGATCGGCAAATCCCGCGGTGGATGGACCACCAAGATTCATCTGGTTGCCGCGAACGCTCGAACGGCGATAACGTTTGCGCTCTCGCCCGGCCAAGCGCACGACGCCCCGCAGGGCCGCGAGCTGCTCGCCGGCCTGGGGCCGTTGCCCGCGCCGCTGCCGCTGCTGATGGACCGTGCCTACCAGGACGACCAGACCCGCCAATTGGCTCTGGATTTTGGGTGGATTCCCGTCGTGCCGCCCAAGCGCAACCGCTTGGAGCCGTGGGAATACGACCGCGTTCTCTACCGCCGCAGGAACGAAGTCGACCTGACGCCGTTCATACGCTGGCTCACGATCGACAAGAAAATCGTAAAACCCGGCGACACGATTCGCGGCCAGGCGATGGTCGAAGACCCCGCCGGAGTCGCACGCTTCGCCGTGGCGTTCCAGGGACCGATGGGCCGCCGGACGACGATGCGCATGTCGTTCACGCCGCGAGCCAACAACAAGTCGCTGTTCGACGGGACGCTGACGATCCCGAAATGGATCGAACCGGGGCGGTACCTGCCCTACGACATGGCGCTGGGTAACGTTCTGGGCCACTTGAAGGGGTATTTCCCGGAATACGTTCCGGCGACGAGGAACCTGGTGCTGGAGGTCCTTCCCAGTACCGATGCCGATGTCATGCCCCCGACGCTGGAGGAATTTGGCATCGGCGCACCGGGTGAATCCACGGCCGATGGCGTAGCACAGTCCTATGACATTTCCGAATCCGTGATGGTGTGGGCGAAGCTGTGGCCCGTCCTCAGCAGCCGATGAACGCGCCTGATTGCGTCATGCGCGTCTCGGCCCGGCCGGTACGCATACTGCTCCGGTTGCAGGTCGGCTTCGAAGATCGGCGATAACACCAGCATCGCCGCCGTCTGCACCACCCGATCCCGGAGACACGGAATGCCCAACGGCCGGAACTTCCCTCGTTGCTTCTTCGGGATGAGAACCTGCCGAACCGCATGCGGCCGATAGGTCCCTTCCTTCAGGTCCCGCGCCAGTGCTCCCAGCCACCGGTCTACCCCAAGCGCCTCGATGTCTCCGACCGTCTCGCCGTCCACCCCGGCCGCGCCGCCGTTGCGGCGCACGGCCTGCCAGGCGACTGCGAGCACGTCGTCGCGCCACACCTTGTCGCTCAGAGAGTAGAACCGGAAGCCCAGAGCTTCCTTCGCTTTCGCATGTAGCGCCGTCTGGAGTCGCTGAACTCTCTCCGAGGCTGTTAGGCTCTCGCCAGTCCTCATGTCCCTTCCTCCGTCATGCGCTGCTCTCGAACTGAGGTCCCTTCCCTCCACCGGCATTACCCGGCTTCCCTGGTGTAGAGTCGAAAGTGGTCGGGCTGGTCTGCCCTTCCACCGTCCGCTCAATCAAACGGCTCGTGCGGTTTTCCCGCAAGCCGCTTTCCTCAGTTGCTCCTCGCACGGAGTCACCGGTCCACGAGACCGGGAATCAGATGCGTCAGTCGGACCAGACCGAACTCTCGAATAAGTCGTCGCGTCGGATAACGGCGCCACATCGTATTTCTCCACCGTTTCGCGAGAAACGAGTAGATACGGCGCTCAATCCAACGGTCCAGCTCGTTGAAGAGTCGGCGCACCCTCGCTTTGCGGTAATAGTTCCCCCAGCCCCGAATCACCGGGTTGAGCTGGTCGATGACTTCGCCCAGCTTCAGGGGAGCCTTACGGCGCGAGAGGTGTCGGATTTGCGTCCGGAACCTCTCGACCGACTTTTCCCGTGGAATGGCATACAGGTTATGGGGGTGCATTCCGCGACCACGCCTCTGTGTATCGGACAGACGCAGTCCTTTCCCTTGTTTCACCTTGTACCCCAAGAACTCAAAGCCTTGTCGAACGTGTACAATCCGCGTCTTCTTCGGATGAAGTCGAACTCCAAGTTCCTCCCAGAGAAACCGCTCTGCAAATGCGAGCGCCTGCCGGGCTTGGGCCGGTGTCCTACAAACCACCACAAAGTCGTCCGCCCAGCGTGTGAGTCTTGACCTTGCCGGGTCATCGCACGGTCAAACGGCGTCAGAAAGATGTTCGACCACAACGGACTGGCCACTCCCCCTTGGGGAACTCCCGTCCGCGTGGGTTGCCAGCAACCTCCTTCCAATACCCCCGAACCCAGGATTGCCCGGATCAGCCCCAGAACTCGGCCGTCGCTGATCTCTTCGGCGATCAAGTCGAGAAGCTTCTCCTGGTCGATCGTGTCAAAGAACTGCCGTAGGTCAGCATCAACCACCCAGAGGTCTCCGGCGCCTAGCTCTGCCCAGACTTTCCGCATCGCATCATGGGGTGAACGCCCCTTGCGATACCCGAATGAGCAGTCCAGAAACAACGGCTCGAAGATTGGTTCCATCCGCTGGACCAGCGCCTGCTGACAGACCCGATCCATTACGGCCGGTATCCCCAGCTTTCGCATTCCTCCGTCGGACTTCCCGATCTCGACTCGCTTTACCGGCTTGGGTCGATAGGTGTCATCCCGCAGCTTTTGATGCAACAAGGCCAGATACTCCTCCTTGCGCCTTTCAAACTGCTCAATGGTCACTTCGTCGATGCCCGCGCTACCTCGGTTCCGTTTCACTTTCTCCCAGGCCAACTCCAGATTCTTGCGACTAAACACCTTGTCGATCAGCGAGTGGACCTTTCGCTTCCTTCCCTGTCTGCTTTCCAATGTCGCTGTGGGGCGGCGGGCGGCGGCTTCATCCGTACCGCGTTTGGGTCTTTCACTAAAGGAACTATCCAAGTTCACGATATCTCCGCGTTTCCCATCGCTCGCACATTCACAACTGAGTACGGGGACTTCCCCCTCCAGCGGGCCTTTTGAACCCACCAGCGCCGCTGCTCGAAGCAACGATCCGAAACCTTATGTTTGCCGTCTCGTTCCTGAGTGTAATCTCGACCTTACCTTCCGCCCGGACGATACCAGGCCTCCCTGGGTCACTCGCGTCTCTTCTCCACCGTGTCGCCCGCACACACCTTGGTGCGATGGGGTGGAACCAATGCGCCTTCGCCCCCATAGTGCGGGCTCGACCATTCCCCATCTTTGGTGGGGTCTGAAGGGCATGAGGAGAACCGCCACCGGCAGGGCTTCCCGTGTTGCGTCCATCCCCCCCTTCCACACGTGCCGCCGCTACTACCCCGGCGGAACCGGTCGGTGCTCGCGTCGCTCGCTTCCCGACCGCTGGCAGCCTTCCCCGTATTCCGGGCGGATCGGCTTCCGCATCGCTTCGTTCCGAGGCCTGCGCAGCGTTCACATCGTTGCGGCCCGCGTGGTCGCTGAACCGCCCAGGGCGGCCCTTTGTCATCGGAGTGCTTCAGCCGATGTCGTTACCTCCATCGTCCGCTCCGACTGCTACCGGCTGGAGCGACAGTTGCCGGGCGGGGTTCGCAGAATGTTGGGAGCTCGGATATGTTGGGGCCCGGTGTAAGTACTTGTCAGTATTGAACTGCTAGGCCAGACCTCCCAACATAACTTCACGACGCTTTTGGGACGCGTAAGTTGGGGGGACGACAGATTTCGCCCATGGTAGAGCCTCTTTCAAGGAGGTTCTCACCATGTTCGAGACACTGTTTTCTGCCGAGCGTGTCTTACGCCGGCATCGGGACGGCCCGCTCGCCGCACAGCGCGCCGCCTACCTGCAGGACCTGGTGTCCTGCGGATTGGCTCCCAGCACGCTCCGGGTCCGGGCTAGGCACTGCCTCCGGATAGCGACAAGCCTAAGCACCTGGCCGCCTGACCACTTGTTCTCTACGGACGAGGTAGCGGCGCTGGATACTCGCCGCCTTGCGTCTGGAAAGGCTCTCCGCCCACCGGTCGATGGCTTCCGCTCCACTGCGCTGGAATTGCTCAGCAGTCTGGGGCGGCTGCGCACGGACCCTCCGTGCGAGCACGACGACAAGCTGAATGCCTTCATCGCCTTCCAGCGCGAAACCAGTTGGCAGTCAGAGGAAACGTGCCTGATGGCGCGCCCGCGGATCCAGCGATTCCTAAACTACCTGCACCAGCGGGGTGTGGTCCTGGACGCTGTGTCGCCCGCAGACATCGATGGCTTTTTCGAGGAGATGGCTCAGGTCTGGAGTCGCAAGTCGTTAGCCACAGCCGCTTGGGCAATCCGTAAGTGGCTGCACTACAGCGGCCGACGCGGCTGGGCTCGACCCGGACTGGACGCGGCAGTCTTGGTGCCGCGTCTGTACTGCCGCGAGGGGCTGCCACTCGGACCCACCTGGGACACGGTTTCGCGCATGCTTGCCGCCACCGAGGGGGACGATCCTGCGGCGATCCGCGACCACGCGATCCTGCTGTTGCTCTCGGTCTATGGCGTGCGCTCGGGCGAAGTGCGCCGACTGCGCCTTGACGACATCGACTGGACCGGGAACCGGATCACGTTCGAGCGGTCCAAGAGCCACCGCCGGGACTTGCTCCCGTTGCATCCTCTGGTCGGCGAAGCGATTGCCCGCTACTTGTCACAATCCCGGCCCCGGACGGACAGCCGGATTGTCTTCCTCCGGGTACGTCCCCCGCACACGCCGCTCACCACCTGCGCGCTCCACGCCATCGTTGACCACTGCTATCCGGAAGCGGAAAGGCCGTCACGGGGACGGGGCCCGCACGGGCTGAGACACGCGTGCGCCCGTCATCTCGTCGAGGCTGGTCACAGCTTCAAGGAAGTGGGTGACCACCTCGGCCATCGCAGTCCCGACAGCGCTGGAATCTACGCGAAGGTGGATCTGCGCTCGCTGCGCCAAGTGGCGCCGGACGATCTCGGGGGCTTGGCATGACGCTCGCCACTGCCGTCGATTCGTACGTTTCCGCGAAGCGCTCGCGTGGAGCGATTTACGAACGAGAGGGCCCCATCCTGCTCTCCTTCGTGCGCGCAACAGGCGACATCCCCGTCGGGGAGGTCTCCTACGAACAGGCTCGGGCATTCTGTTCGGGCTCCGGCCCGGCCACCCGCTGGCAGGTGCACAAGCACAGCACACTCCGAACATTCTTCAAGCATCTCGTTGGCCGAGGGCACTTGAGCGCGTCACCCCTACCGGATCCGCCGCCACGCATCCGCTCCACCTTCAAGCCGTACATCTACTCCCGCGAGGAAATCCAGCACCTGCTCGATGCGACCGCAATCTTGCGCGACCGCCGTTGTCCGCTCCGCCCGGAGACCTTTCGCACCTTGCTGCTGCTGCTCTACGGCACTGGTCTGCGCCCAGGCGAGGCCCGACGCCTGCGGCTCTGCGATGCGGATCTCGACGACCGCATCCTCACCGTCTGGAACACGAAGTTCTTCAAATCGCGCTTGGTCCCGTTTGGCGCTTCCCTGCGGGATGTCTTGCGAGCTTACCGCGAGATCCGGCTGGCCCTGCCACTTCCCTCTGGCGATCGCTCGGCCTTCTTCGCCACAGCGGGCGGCAAGACGCTGTCCGCCGACTCTCTGTCTTCGGGATTTGCCCGCATGAGGAAGCGCGCCGGCATCCGCAATCCGCAGAATCGCCTCCAGCACCGCCTGCAGGACGTCCGGCACACATTCGCCACCGGCCGACTCCTTCACTGGTACCGCGAAGGGGTCGATGTCCAAGCCCGCCTGCCTTGGCTGGCGACTTACCTCGGTCACGCGGACCTGTCCGGTACCCAAGCCTACCTGACGATGACACCCGACCTGCTCGCCGAGGCCTCGCTGCGCTTTCAGCGCTTTGCCGAATCCTTGGCCCAAGGAGACGCTTCATGACATCCAAGCACCTGATCGGTCCGTTCGTCCGGCGCTTCCTGCTCGAGGAAGTCGTACAGGATCGCAACCTCAGCCCGCACACCCGCAAGAGCTACCGCGACAGCCTCAAACTGCTGTTCGCCTTCCTCGCCGAGCGCCACCGAACCGACCCCACGCGCGTCACTGTCGAGCAGGTCGACGCCACACTCGTACGCGAGTTCCTGAGCGACCTCGAAGGACGCCGTGGCAACTCCGTTGCCACCCGCAATCAGCGCCTGGCAGCCTTGCGTTCTCTGTTCCGCTTCATCGCGCGTCTCGCCCCGGAACTGGTGGATCAGGCCGCGCAAGTCCGGACCATCCCGGCACGCAAGACCCCGGTTCCCGTCATCCCTTACCTGGACAAGCCTGAAATCGAGGCCTTGCTCGCCGTCCCGGATCGGGCCACGGTCCAGGGCCGCCGGGACTACGCCGTGCTACTCCTGATGTACAACACAGGCGCTCGGGCCAGCGAGGCGGCCGGACTTTCTCTGGCCGACCTGAGCCTGCACGGCTCGCCCTCCGCGCGATTCGTCGGCAAGGGCGGCAGGCACCGTCTCTGCCCGCTCTGGCCCCGCACCGTCGGGGTCTTGCGCGAGGTCCTCGGCGAGCGTCTCGACGGCCCGCCCCAGACCCCTGTCTTCGTCGGCCAGCGTGGCCTGCCGCTCACGCGCTTTGGCATTTACGAACTCGTGTGCCGCATCGCGCAAAAGGCTGCGCAAACCACGCCTTCGCTTCGAACCAAGCGGGTCAGCCCCCACACCCTGAGACACACCACCGCAGTCCACCTGCTCCAAGCTGGCGTCGATATCAATACGATCCGTGCCTGGCTTGGGCACGTCTCTCTGGAAACGACCCACCGCTACGCAGAGGTCGACTTGGAGATGAAGGCGCGCGCCCTGCGTACATGCGCCAGCAACATTCCTGAACCGGCCCCTGTCGCCCCGAGTTGGCACAACGATTCGGACCTACTGGCCTTCCTCTCGGCTCTTTAGGCCTTGAGCAAAATTATGTTGGGGGATTTGGCAAGTGAGTCAGTGGTTGCAATCACTTACACCGGACCCCCAACATATCCGAGTTCCCAACATTCTGCGAATCATGTTGGTGCCAACATGATTCGCACCCGCTGGGGAATGGCGCCTTTCACGGCGCACCGGAACCTGAACGCTAAATGAAAGCTGTGCGGTCATAGACCGCACCTACACCTAAAGGGGCGGCCGTACGGCCGCCCTTTCCTGTGTGTGCCTCCGAAAACGATCCAGCTGATCGCGCCGCTTCAAACGACTCGCCCTGACCCCGAGCTCTTCGGGGGCAAACCTGCGCTCATACAAGCTGTGAACGAATGCCTGTTTGAGAATCGGGTGGCGGGGCTTTTCATGAAGAACCTGCGATCCTCAAGTGTAGGTGCGCTCTATGAGCGCACAAATACCAGCGGGACCACAAAGTTGTGCGGTCATAGACCGCACCTACACGTGAAAAGCCCCGTCACCCGATTTTCCGTTCCCATAATTCGTTCACAGCTTCGTAGAGCGCACCTACACCCGGCCGTGAAGTTTCGCGGTTCGAAGAATGTGCGGTCATAGACCGCACATTCAATCACAAAAAAAGGGCAGCCTTGCGGCTGCCCCTTTTGTAAAACCGCTCAGTAGACGATGCGCAGGCCTAATTGGACCTGGGTCGGGTTGCCGAGCAGCGTGCCGATCGATCCGGCACTGGACCGGTCGACACGGGTTTCGGGGAATCCGAAGTTCGTGTGATCGGTGAGGTTGAACATCTCGGCTCGAAGCTGGATGTTCAACCGCTCATCCATCACGTATGTATTCTTCATGACCGACATGTCCCAGTTGAAGAACCCGTCGCTCTCCAGGATGCCGCGTCCGGAATTACCGAACGTGAAAGCATCGGGCCGGACGAAACAGCTGGCGTCGAACCACTGGTTCTGGGTCGGATTCGAGAGCGATCCGTCACAGACGCGGTTCGGTCGGGAAGTGTTCCCGACATTGGCGACGTTGGCGCCCAGTCGGGGCGTAAACGGGCGGCCGCTCTGCGCCGTGACGATGCCGCTTAGCTGCCAGCCCCGGGTAAGGGCGCTGTTGCCGCCGGGGATCTCGTAGACGTAGCTGAAGCTGTACTTCAACCGAACGTCGAAGCTGGACCGGCCATACTCCGCATCCCAGTTGTAGTGATCCTGGGCTCCGCTCGCGGCACCAGCCGTTCCGATTGCCCTGTTGTCCATCGCTTTCCCCCACATGAAGGAGTTGATGAACGTCAAGCCGGAGGCGAACCGCTGCTCGACCTTGGTCTGGAGCGAATGGAAGTTGGAGGTACCTGCGTTCTCGAAGTACCCGCCCGATGCGAACGCCCCGAATTGAGGGAACGGTCGCCGGGAACCGATGCTCCCCGCCTCCGGCGTGAACGGCTGGTTGATCCGGCGGTTTCGTCGACCCTTGAGTGTCAGCGAGCCGACATAGCTCACGTCCATCATCAGGCTGCCTGCCAGCTCGTGCTGGACGCCCAGGTTCCACTTCTGCGCGTACGTGTCCCGCATGTTCGGATCGTAGGCGCCAGTCGTCACCGAGCCGGCACGACTCAGCGACGACGGGAACGGAGTCACATCAAGGTCGATCTCCGGAGTCACCACCGGCCCGAAGCTCAGTGACGTGTTGAACGGTGCGTTCTTCACGCAGCAGAACGACTTGTGACGGTCGTCCGAGTCGTAGAAGATTCCGTAGCTGGCCCGGATCACTGTTCCCGAACTTGCAAACGGGCTGTAGGCAAAACCCAGGCGCGGCGCGAAGTTATTCTTGTCCGGGTTGGTCAAACCACGGGGCACGACGCCGTCTCCGCCATTCTGGATGACGAACAGGTCCGGGTCGATCACCCCACGGCCACATTCATCGCCGTAGGCTTCCTGACAGACCACGTGAATCTTGTTGTCCGTGATCGTCCATCCCGAAAGACCGTTCAGCGCATACAACGGATCGTAGTAGTCCCAACGGATCCCCCAGTTGATCGTCAACTGCGGGCTCGCCTTCCAGTCGTCCTGGACGTAGAAAGCCAGCTCGCTCTTGCGCTCCCGTCCATACTCGCGCGGGGGTATTCCGGCCGCCGTGATCCCGACCTGAGTCGTTGTGCGGAACGGCACACCCAGCAGGTAATCACCGAACGGCTCACCGGTGAACCGTCCGTCGAACTCGTAGCGGTTCACCGCGCCCGTGATGTTGTGGAAATCCATCTTCCGGTAGTCCACACCCAGTTTGAACGAGTGGTTTCCGCTGTTGATTGTGAAGGCGTCGATGATGTTCCAGGTGTTGTTCAGACGGTGGAATCCGCCGCCGGCTCCCAGGTTGTCGAACTGTCCGCTGAGCCGGATGTCGTCGAACGAGTCGCGGTTCCGAGGAATCGCCGCCATCACCGGCGGCAACGGGATGCGCTGCTCGCCGACCAGCGACGTCAGCGAGTTGTAGACGTCGGTCAATGGCTGCGCAAACCGGTTGAACCCGACCCGCACTTCATTGATCAACGTCGGCGAAATCACGCTGGTGAAGTTCATACCCGAGCTGGTCCGGAACCGCGGGTTCCACTGGCCGAAGTTCGGAAGGTTCCGTCCCGAAGACGTCTCGCTGCCGTAGGGGTTGAAGATGTCCTCGTTCGCGTAGCTGTACCGACCGGAGAGACGGTGAACATCCGGGAAGGCATGATCCATTTTGATCGAGATATTGTCGAAGTTCTCGGTCTTGTTTCCGCCCGTGACCAGGTTTCGTCCGGTGCCGGTCTGAGTCGGTGTCGGCCAGAAGTTCCCATCCAGCACCTCGCTAGAGAGTGCCGCCCACCGATCGCGCGGGATCACGTTGTTCGGGAACGGCTGGCCGGTCAATGGATCGGTGACCGGACCGAGCTCGGAGAGGTCTCCGGCGCGCATCGCCAGGGTCGGGACCGTGCCACGACGAATGATCTGCTCGCGTTGACGCTGGCCTTCGTAGGCCACGAAGAAGAACGTCTTATCGCGAACGACCGGCCCGCCGATCGTCCCACCGAACTGGTTCCTCAGAAACCCTTCTTTCTCCAGCCCCGCTTCCTCGGCGAACAGCGTCGCGGTGTTGAGGGCCTTGTTGCGGTGGTAATTGAAGATCGCTCCGTGGAACTCGTTGGTTCCCGAGCGCGTCGTGACGTTGATCACCGCGCCGGCGTTGCGGCCGAACTCGGCGTTGTAGCCGGAGGACTGGACCTTGAACTCTTCGATCGCGTCGATCGACGGACGGTAGGCGAAGTTCCGGATGATCGTGTCGACGTTGTCGACGCCGTCAACGTAGAAGCTCTGGTAGTGCTCGTCCATCCCGGCCACGACGAAACCGCCGCGGGCACCGAGATGCGATCCTTGATGCGCGGTCACGGCTTCCGGAACCAGCTGCACGAGGCTCTCGAAGTTCCTTCCGTTCAACGGGAGCTGAGTCACCTTCCGCTGGTCGATGACAGTGCCGACCGACGAGTCCTCGGTTTGGATCAGCGGCGCTTCGGCGCTGACCTCGACGACCTCAGTCACCTGGCCAACCTGGAGCACAAGATCGATCCGGGCGCGCTCGTCAACGTTCAGGGTGATGCCGCTGCGGACCGCGGTCTGGAAACCGGGAAGCACCGCTTCCACCCGGTAGTTACCGATCGGTAGCTGCGGAGCAGTGTAGTTTCCCGACTCGTTCGTGATTAAGTTTCGAGTCAGGTTCGTTCCTTCGTTTGTTACCGTAACCTCCGACGCCTGGCAATACCGCACCGGTGACGTCGCTTACGGTTCCGGTAATCGTACCGGTCGTGGACTGTGCGATCGCGCCACCGACCATCATCAGCGCGAGGGTCACGACCAACATCATTCGTTTAAGCATTTCGCATTTCCTCATATGGCCGCCCGATCAGGATTGACGGGCCGACCAGCATTCATCCCATGACGCGGACTCGCTTCTAACTTCACGATTCCGCACTCGTCCAAACATTCAGGTGCGCAACGACGGCGGGAAACAAAGGTCTCGCTCGTCTGGACCAAAGCCTTGCGCTTCAACCTTTCTGATTACGCTACCACCCGTAGACGTACCCCTGTTGTATACCTGAACAATGCATCTCGCATCGGTCCCACTGGCCCCCTGACACGCCACACAGGGGCGTTCGAGCCCGGTTCGGTCTAACCAGTGATTCCAGAGGACGACAGGTAGTCGTGTGCGCCGTCGGAGGGATTTTGGAGAAGTTTACTTCCTTAACGGAAGTGTAGGTGCGGTCTATGACCGCACAGTCTTCAAAGCGAAACCCGTGCGCTCATAGAGCGCACCTACACCCAGGCCTGAAGTTTCGCCTTGCAACAAAAAAAGGGGCGGCAAACTGCCGCCCCTTTTGCAAGCAAGCTGGATTCTCTAATCTGTCCCGAGACTTACCTTGAGGGCGTTCAGGATCTCGGTCTCGACCCGACTGCTCGCCGAGGCGGTCAGACGAATAGAGGATCCGTCGGCTCCGGGCCCGATTCCAGTCAGTTCATTCAGCGTGGTCCGAACAAATTCGGAACCCAGATCCAGGACCCCCATCCGGCTCAGCGTAAAGATACCCTGGATGAAGTCTTCAGCGATCGCGCCGGAGTCGGCGCTGCTGTCGAATTTGGGTCCGATTGTCAGGACCGTCTTGCTGTTGTACTCGAGGACCAGCAGGCGGTCCATCTGTTCCTTGACCACGTCGGGCACATAGCCGGAGGTGGCGACCTTCACCCCCGTCGATTCGGCCTCCCGGAAGAAACCGACCGTGAATCCAGGGCGCAGTCCGCTTTCGAGCTCAAACCCTGTCGCGACATCGCCCGGGCTGATGACGTTCTCGGGATTCTGGTACGACCAAATCGCCCCTGCACCGTTCGGTATCCATTCGGGGTTTTTAAGTTTGTAGGTTCTCTCCGGCTGGACGATTCCGAACCATCCCTCCGGATGTTCGATCGCGTCGCCGGCCGCCGCAAGAGGCATGGCCATCGCCCATTGATCGATCGACTGCATGGCACCGGGGCCATTGGCGAGTGTGTAGGTATACCGGTACCGGTCGGAGCCTATCTCAGAGACGGCCAGCGTCACCGCCGGCTCGACGGCTCGCAGCAAGTCATAGTGAGTGATCTTCAGCGGAACCGGCCCGGTGTCTTCCGGCTCTTCCTCGGGCTCTTCCGGTTCTGCCGGTTGCTGCTGCCCTCCACCGCGGCCTCCTCGTCCGCGACCCCGTGCCTGCTGTTGTTGCTGCCCTCCGCGACCGCGCCCACGGCCGCGTGCCTGCTGTCCCTGCTGCTGTTGTTGTTGTTGCTGCGCCTGTTGCTGCTCTTCTTCCTCTTCCTCCTCCTCTTCGAGGGCCACCGGGTAGGCCACAATGTATTCGTTGTTCTCCAGATCGAGGAAGACGTAGGTCTCGCTGAATTCCGGCGGCATGACACCGGGCTCCGGGTCGATTCCGCCCGCCGGCCAGGCAGGCACCGGAAAGTCGGTCAGGCCGACTGGGTCGGCTTGCTGCCCGGTGGCAAAACCTGCGAACACGAGCAGCGCAATCAGGGTAAGTAGTTGCTTCGTTCCGATTCTCATGAGAATTCTACCGAGCAAAAATGAAAAGGCGGCTGAATCTGGCCGGAGATCCTGTCCCGCGAAACTCAGCCAACTTTATAGTCTGGTTCGAGTTCATAGATTCCTTAGCAGGAAATGCACTTGTGGTTGTTCCTGGCGCCCAGCATATCCAGCAGAGCCAGGGTCTCCTGATACGGCTGAACCCGCTGCCGGCTGCCGTTCGCCATGTCGGCGATCGTCTGGCCGTTCTTGGCGACCGCGTCCAATCGGGCACCTTGGGACACCAGGTATAGGATCATTTCGTTGTCACCCCGCCCCGCGGCATTGTGGAGCGCGGTGCGTCCGCCGCGAGGGCCTCTTCGGCGGAACTGGTTGCCTGCCGCATTCGGATCTTCAGGCGCACCGGTATCCGCCGCGTTGACATCCGCGCCGAGCTCCGCGACAAGGTATCTCACGGCCGGCATCCGACCCAGCGGTGTCGTGACAGAGTCGTTGCCGTGGAAGCCGGCCCCCGATGCGATCAACAGAGGCGTAATGCCCTCGATGCTGGGAATCGTCGGATCGGCACCGTGTTCGACCAACAGGCGCATCCCGTCCACATCGCCGACGGCGGCAGCCTTCCAGAACGGCGTCGTCCCCGAGGAGTTGTTTCTCTCCAGAGCAAAGTTGTAGCCGATATACCACAGGTTCTTCCGCAGCCGGGCGTTCGGGTCGGCCCCTTTCTCCAGCATCAGCTTCATCAAGTCGAGATACTGTGTCTTCTCGTAGAAGGTGGTCGGCTGAGGACGGTTTGTTCTCAGAGTCCACTGGATTCTCAAGGCGCCGTACAGGGGCGTCGCCCCGTCGTCGCTCGCGATCGTCACGTCTGCACCGCTCTCGACCAGATACTCAGCGATATCCAGGTTCCCGTTGATCGTCGACAATAACAGCGCGGTACTGTTGTCACCGTTAACCGAATCCAAATCCGCTCCGAGGTCGACCAAGGCGCGCACCGCCTCGTAGGCGCCATCACGGGAGGCGTACATCAAAGGGGTCAGTTTTCCCTTGGGGTTGCGCCCCTTCTCGGTGCTCAACTCGGGCTTCTCGTCCTTCTTGGCTTCGTCTGACTTCTCTTCCTCGTCGGGCTTCTTGGCGGCCTCCTCCTGAGCCTGCGCGGCCTGGCCGCGGCCCCGTCCACCCCGGCCGGCCTGACCCGCTTGACCGCCCCGGCCTCGGCCCTGCCCGAACGTAAAATTCTGGCCCGGTCGATTCCGCGGTGGCGGTGGTTCGATCTGCTTGCTCGCCTTGTTGATGTCCGCACCGGCGTCCGCCAGCGCTCTTATCGCCTCGGGACGATCGAACGCCGCCGCAAAAGCCAGTGCGGTCTGTCCGCGTTCGGTCTCGGTCGCATTCACATCAGCGCCCGCTTCAGTCAGCAATCGTACCGACGTGGCGTCTCCCGCGCTGGCCGCCATCATCAACGGAGTAATACCCCCCGTCGCCTCGGTATCGGGATCTGCACCTGCCTTCAGCAGCACGTCCACGATGTCGGCATGGCCGCTCTTGCTCGCCATGTACAGCGGCGTGTACCCACCGAGCCGGGTCGTGGCCCTTGTGTTCGCTCCCGCATACAGAAGGGTCTGAGCCAGCTCCGAGTCCCCGTTGTACGCAGCCCAGTGCAGCGCCGTCATACCGTCACCCTGGGCCGAATTCACGTCGACAGCCTGCCGTATCAGAGCGTGCACAGCATCGACGTCGCGCATCATCGCAGCATCTGCGACCCGTGTGTCGGCGGGGGCGCCGAGGAGGACAAGGGTCAGGGTAAGGGCGCCAACCAGGCTGAGCGAGACCGCCCACGTGATGTTCTTGCGCAACATAAAGGTTTCCTCCCTAGATATCGATCTCGCCCGTGCTGTCGCCGAATTGTTCGAGTTCGTCGAAGCCAAGCCGGTGCAGCACGCTCAGGTGCAGGTTCGCAGACGGCGTCGCGTCCGGCATGATGAAGTGCTGACCACCCTTCACCCGGCCTCCGGCGTGCCCCAGGAGGAATAGCGGCACCCGCTTGTGATTGTGCAGATTCGAATCTCCCATCGGGGACCCGTAAAGGATCACGGTGTTATCCAGCAGCGAGGCGTCCCCGTCCGGCGTGTCCTTCAGCTTGTCGGCAAAGTACGCCATTGTACTGACGTGGTACTTGTTGATCTCGGAGAACTGCGTGATGCGCTGCTCGTTCTCCCCGTGGTGAGAAGCCCGGTGGAACCCGGTTTCCACACCGCTCTCCGGAAACGTCCGTCCGGATACGTCCCGGCTCAGCTTGAAGGCCGAAACCCGCGACGTGTCGCTGGCGAAGGCGAGAACCTGCAGGTCTATCATCAGCTTGACATGTTCGTCCCAGGAATCGGGCACGCCGATCGGGGCCGAATCCAACTCCCGGAGCTCACCGCTCGCGTTTTTCTCCTCGATGCGCGCAATCCGCCGCTCGATCTCGCGGACGTTCTCGAGATGCTGATCCAGGCGGTGGCGGTCCGCCGGGCCGAGCTTCGTCTTCAGGTCTGCGACCGTGTGCGATACCCAGTCCAGGATGCTTCGGTCCATCACCCGGCGCTCGGCCCGATCTTCGGACGTCCCGCCGACCCCGAACAGCTGGTCGAAGACCATACGGGGATCGCGCACCATGGGCAGCGGCGTGGTGGGCGATGCCCAACTGATCGAGTTCGTGTACGCACAGGAGTAGCCGTAGTCGCACCCTCCCGCATTGTCGATGTTCTCGATGTTGAGCTGGATCGACGGAAGCGGTGTGTCCAGACCGAACCGCTGCGCGTAGAGCTGGTCGAGGGAGGTGCCGGCATGGATGTCGGAACTCTGAGTCTGCTTCGGATGCGACTGTGTCAGGAACACCGCGGCCGAACGGAAATGATCGCCGCCGATTTCTTTGACGATCCACGCCTCCGCACCCTTCATGTCGGTGTTGCTGACGATCGTAAGGTAGTCTTTCCACGGCTCGAGCGGCTGCAGGCTGCTCGGCGCGAGGTCGAACTCGCGGCCAGCCTCGGCCGGAGACCACAGGTTCTGGGTGGCGCCCCATCGGGTAGACCCCGCAGAACCGTGGACCATCTCCACACACGCCAGCCGAATGGGCCTCCCGGTCGGCGCGGCGGCTTCCTGCCTCGACGAGGGCATCGCCGGCGCCATGGCCTCCAGGAACGGTAGAGCCACCGTAGCACTCATGCCGCGGAGCACTGCGCGCCGGGAAATGCGCTTCTTCGTGATGAACATCCTTCCTCCCTACTGAAACCGAGCGTAGCTAAGTACTTCGATTCTTATTAATAATTACGATTGTGTATTCGTCCAGCTGCGATTTCGAATCTTGGAATTTCAAATTTGCGATTTCGCAATCGATTACCTCTCCCTTGCTTCGGTGACAGGCTCCGCCTCCGTGTTCATCTGAAAAGGCGGGCTGTCCACGATGCCCAGAATCAGGGAAGAAAAGCGATTGTCGTTCAGGGCTGCTTCCCTCGTGATCGTCCGAATCGCCGGCATATCGAAATATTCGATCCTCCGGCCGATCGCAAACGACATCAGTTTTTGCGTCAGCCCCTGGATGAACGTGTCGGAATATTTGAGTATTCCCTGTCGCAGCGTGGCCGGACCGTCCAGCGGCGTTCCGTCGTACAACTCAGTGGTCGAGTCGATCGGAATGCCTGCCGAGTGAATCCGGAGCCCCTCGGCGTCGAGCGCGAAAGTCTTGTCCCAGGTCCGCCACCTGCCGGTCACATCGAAGTTTTCCAGGGCCAGACCCAACGGGTCGATCATCCGGTGACATGAGCTGCACGCGGGGTTCGCCCGGTGCGACTGCATCCGCTCACGCACGGTCAGAACTTTGCCCGAATCGACCGCCTCGGTCTCTTCCAGCGAAGGCACCACGGGCGGCGGTGGCGGTGGATCCGTGCCGAGCAGCACCTGCAGTACCCACTTGCCCCGGAGCACCGGAGACGTCCGATCGGCGTTGGACGTCATCGTCAGGATGGCGCCTTTGCCGAGCAGCCCGCGGCGGTAATCGTCGGCGACCGTAACGCGGCGGAACTGCCCCCCACGAACGTTCGGGATGCCGTAGTGGTCGGCGAGGCGCTCGTTGACGAACGTGTCGTCCGCGGTAATCAGGTCGAGCACGTTTCGATCCTCACGCACGACGCTGTCGAAAAACAGCTCCGCTTCCCTCTCCAGCGCCAGCGCGAGCGTGTGGTCGTAAAAGGGGAAGTAGAAAGGATCCGGCTCGATATTCATAAGGTCCGGCAGATGAAGCCACAGGTTCGCAAACTTCTCGGACAGCCAGATCGATCGCGGATCGGCCAGCATGCTTCGGACCTGAGCCTCGAGCACTACCGGATCCTGGAGCCTACCCTGGTCGGCCAGGTCTACCAGCTCGTCGTCAGGAGGTGTACCCCAGACGAAGTAGGAAAGGCGAGAAGCCAGGGCCAGATCCCCAACGTAGTAGCTCTGGCCAGCCGCAACATCGGTCGGGGGAACCTCGAACTTGAAGACGAAGTAGGGGCTGGTCAGCATGGCGTGAAGAGCCGACCGGATGCCCGATTCGAAGTCTCCGCCCTTTTCACGGCCCTGGCCGTAGAAGAGCATGAGGCCTTCCATGTCCTCGTCCGTCACCGGTCTCCGGTACGCCTTCCGGGCGAGCGCTCGGATGATCTCCCTCGCGCAGGGGGTTTCCTCGGCCGGACTCAGCGGACGGCAGTTGAAAACCGCGCGCCGCGGTGCCGAGTCGGAAACACCCGAAACGTTGAACGGGCCGCTGATCTCGAACTCGCGAAGGTGCGCGTAGATGGTGAGATCGTTCGTGTTCGGGGCGTCGCTGTCGACCATCGTCTGAGCGATTTCCCGGATGTCGTCTTCGACGATGGGTGAGTGCTTGTTCACGAATGCGACCGCGACCCGGTGGGGGCCTGCCTTCACGAAAAGCCGTCCTGTCGTGAGGTTCAGGCCGGTTTCATCCGCTTCCGTCATTTCGGGGTCGACTTCGAGCAACGCGATGCGTTCTCCGTCGAGCGAAACCTCGACCTCCTCGTCTTCGACGTTGGCAAAGAATCGGCCCGTCGCGGTGGCAAACAGCAAGACCCGGATGTCGTACTCACCGTCGGCAGGAAAGTTGTGCATGACCGACATGCCGCCACGAGTACCGAACGGTGTGCCGGGCACATGTTCCAGCTGCGACGCCAATCGCGTGGCCTTGAACATCACCGACGTTGGAGTTGCGTTGGGATCGCCCAACGCCTGGTTGGTGATCTCGCCGGCAGCCCTCATGTAGCCTTCCATCAGGGACGCCGACAGCGGTTGCGAGTCCGCGATGTTGTCCATACCTTCGCTGAGCATGTCGGCGGGCAGGTACTTGGCAACGTCCACCTCGACGCCGAGAAGGTGTTTGATCGAGTTCGCATATTCGTCCCGGGTGAGTCGCTGGAACCCTCGGGTGCCGGGATTTGGTCCCTCAGCCGCCGCCTCGTCGAGCCGTATCTCGATCGCGCTGGCGAAAGCATCCAGGGGCCCTTTCTCCGGGCGGTATTCGCCGGCCGGGGGCATCAAACCTGCCTTCACCTTCCCGACGACTTTCTCGGCAAGCTCGGCGTTCTGCTCCGGATGGGCAAAGTCCAAGTTTGTCAGCGTCATTCCACCGAACAGGTCGACCGGGTTATGGCAGTGTGAGCAGTACTCGGCGATGAACTCACCCTGCGCTTCGAGCGACATCGGCGCAGTCTGCTCCCCCGCCCCCGGCGCCTGCTCCACAGCCAGATTCATACCACCGAGTGCGAGCATGCAAACCAGCGCGCCGCCCACAACTCCAAGAATGTATCGCGTCATTTATCTAGTATCCCGTATCTAGTATCCCGCCTTTAGTCCACTCCGGCCCCTTCCAGAGCCTATTATGAATCCAAATGTTTTATCATTTTCCGTTAAGGAAGTTCAACAAAAACAAGGGGTTTGAGCGCGGATCCGAGCATCCTGAACGGTGGGGCGCACCCCTACCTGGGACTCATCAATAGTATACGGTCTGGCGGGGGGTCGGGATACACGGAAATCCCGAGTTGTCAGTAGTCAGTTGTCAGTAGTCAGTTGTTTTTGGTGCGGCGGTCGCTGACCGCCGGATCTTCGGGTTTTAGGACGGCGAAGACCTGCGGAAGTGTAGGTGCGGTCTATGACCGCACAAATGCCCGCGGAACCACCAGTCGTGCGGTCATAGACCGCACCTACACCTGGAGTTACACATAAAAAGGGGCGGCCAGTGGCCGCCCCTTTTGAGTGTCTTAGCCTCGGATCCTATCCAACAACCCAGGGCTTGTATTTCGGTACGTCTCCGACGTGCGAGGCGAAGAGATGGTCCCTCATCTGGCCGATCGCATACGGCGCTTTCACGCCGAACATCCCGGTCAGGGTCGGAACCATGTCCTTCCGGTCGACCAGCAGGTCCGTACTTCCCTTCTTGAAGTCCGGTCCCCAGAAGATAGATGCCGAGCGATGGCACTGGTAGTACCCCGTGCTGTGGTTCACCGCACCGTACATGTTCACCTCATCGTCCCGTCCGAACTCCGGCCGTATCACGATCGCGGTGTTCTGGGAGAAGTACGGATCGTTCTCGACGAAGTCGATGAGCTTGCCTAACTGCTCGTCGGTCGTCTTGTGGACCTTCTCGTACTCGAAGTAGCCCGTCTGCTGACGCAGGTATCCACCATTGCCGTGGCCCGTGTCATGCCCGACCTGCTGATACAGGATCATCTTCGGTTTGAATGTCTGCAGCACATCCGGTAGCACCGCCAACCCCAGCGCATCCCCGATGAACGGATCGCGCGGTATGGGCTGGAACTTCAGGTCGAACTCCCAGTACCGCTTCGCATAGGTCGCTTCGATGAACTCTTCAAGCTGTTTCTTCTCTGCCGCCGTCACGCCCATGTCCGGGAACTCATCCGCGACCACCTGGGCCGGCGTCCGTTTCATGTCCGGCCAATACACGTGTGTGGCCGTCAGCGATACCGGACGCGCATCTTCGCGAAAGTCCGGATGCGCCGTCCAGTACTTCTGGTTGTAACGCCACTGCCGGTAGTAGCTGACGCCGTTGACGTACCAGTAGTTGGTCGCCGCGTCGCCATGCGCTTTCCGGACGTAGTGCGGTGGTGTCGGATGCAACGGAATACCGTTCTGTATCCGGTTCCCCGTCAGCAGCTCCGTCCATGAATGCCCGTGGTCCGAGACCGTCTCGTTGTGGTCTTCCTCGTAGACGAACCCCGCGTTGACCAGCCGCTGGTAGTTCGGCGACAGGTCTTTCTTCTCATACCACTCCGACTTCCGGGATCCGTTCCCGTTGATGATCCAGATGATGTGCTTGGTCTTGAGGTTCAGACTCGATTCCTGGGCCAACGCCTCGGGCGTCATCCGGCCACCGACTGCCATCGCGCCGCCGGCCATTCCCAGGGACTTTGCAAAATCACGTCTATTCATGAATCTCTCCCTTTAAAAAGAATGTTTTACTTCCTACGGTTCATGGCAATTCAGGCATGCGCCACGCGGGGGGTGCGGTGGAATCATATCCACTCTGCGGATCTTTCCCGCCCGGGCCGGCTGAGCGGTCGGAGCTGCCATTGCACCCGACCCGGCAGTCGCCTGCCCTTCACGGTTCTTTTTCATCGCGTCACGCAGCTGATGACCACCGGTGTAGGTGATGCGCACCGTGTCGATCTCGGGGATGTACTCCGGCAACAGGTCCAGATAGTTGTCGGCGTTGTCCCGAGCCATGATGCGGTCGATCTTCCACTCACCGGGCTCCATCCATTCGTCGGTTTCAACCTGTCCCCTCCAGAGATTCTGGGAGACATCGAGACCCGCTTTCTGGATGACGTCCGGCCGTGCGACCGGTTTCAGGTGGACGCGCGAGCGGTTGATGTAGCTGGGCACCGGCGTGAAGTTCACCGCCAGCGTGCCCACACCCGACATGTCGTCGGTGATGATCGCGTTCACCGTGACCGGCTCTCCCAGCCGCGCTTCGGTTTGATCGACCCACACCGAAAACAGGGTCGGTGGCTGCGTGTCGTGGTTGGCATCATCCTGGGTCATGTTGATGACGGCGTCCTCGAGCAGCGGATGGGTCGTGCGGAACATGTGCACGGTCTTGCCCGCCTTGTCGGACGCCCACATCGACAGGAGTTCATACTCGCCGGCCCCCCACCATTCCGGAATCGACAGCATCGCGCCATAGACGTCCTGCTGGCCGACGACCTTGTTCAGCTTGGCTTCGATGAATTTGCCTTCCGGTGTGTTGAAGCGCACCGTTACCGTGTCCACACCCGACTTGTTGTCGGTCACCTTCGCAAACACCGGAAGCGGCTGACTCACGGCCTGGGTCCGAGTTTCGCCATCCTCGGCGTTCAGCGTATTCACCTTCACCCAGTGCACGGTCGGCGCAATCACGTCGGCGTTGGGATTAGGCAGAACCTCGATCTCCATACCGCGGAGTCCGGGATGGTGGTCCGAGTGGTAGATCTTCGAACTGCGGGACGAATTTCCCGGCGACGCATAAGTCAGGTAATAGACGCCCGGTTCCGTCCACTCGTTGGTCTTGAGCGCGCCGCGCATGATCGGCGAACCCGGCGAAACCGGCGTCAGGCTGGCGCCCATCACGGTCCGGCGACCATGGGGACCGAAATATCGCATGCTCAGGCGGCCCTGGGTACCTGTCAAATCCTCGACGACCGCTTCGAAAGCGACCGACTCTCCAGCCTGGATTCGGCGTTTGCCCAGGATCTTGGCGCTCTTGACGACCGGCACGTAGTGCCAGCTTTTCAAGTCGCGCCAGTCGAACTCGCGGTCCGGGTTCGAGATGAACTCGTCGACCGGCCAATCCATCGGATCCATGATCGGATCGACAGCGTCAGTCGAATAATACGTGTCCGTACCTGGCGCCATCGGGAAGCCGGGGCCACGCACGTCACGCACTTCGTCGGTCGGCCCCATGATCATACCAAGCGGGCCGGCCACCTTGGGCAGTCCCGCTGTATTGACCCCGGACGGGTTGTTGCCAGACGCATAACGATTCGCGATCCGCTGCGGCGTGTTCTGCTGCTGAGCGGCCGCTTGCTGTTGTTGTCCGCCTCGACGCTGTTGCGCGCTGATATCCGACGTGGTGGATACCACAAGTAGAGCGATCACAAAGACGGCGAGGAAGACTAAGGAAAGTCTCTTCATAGCACTTGGTTTCCTCCGTCGCTGATCTATGTATACAGATGCAGGAAAATGTTGGCTTGACTCAAGAGCAATATACTCCCATAGTCCTGCAACCTCAATGTTTTAATAACAGCTTATCGACGGGACGAGGTGGGGGAAATCGTTCCGGAAAGCGTCCCTGAAATTACATTGGAACGAGGCCCTAGCGGAGCGATTCCATGACGAACAGGCCGACCGGCCCGGGGCGAGCCGTCGTGACGATCAGGAAGTAAGAACCAGCGTCCTCGAAGGTGTGGTTTATCTCCGAAAAGTACGAGCTGCGGATGTCGGGCACATTCACCAATTCACCGGCGGACGAGACCAGGAAGGCGAGGGGCGTAAACTCGGATGAATCGATCCGGACATGCAGCCTCTCGCCGCTCTCGCCAGACAGTTCATAGGCCCTGAAGCGGGTCCCCCCGACGAGTAAGCCATCGGTGATCCGGAGCGACGACTCACCCGGAGCAAACGGGACGCTGCCCGACATGCGCAGGCCCTGTTCCGCGATGGCAACATTCCTGCGGATCGGGCCGTAGGACGGCTCGAGGGCCAGCGCTTCCCGCCATGTCTCCATCGCCGCATCCCTCCTACCCTGCTGGAAAAGGAAAAGGCCGAGATAGTCGTAGAGCATCAGATCGGCATGCGTAGCACTGACCCCGAGCCTGAGCGACTCCTCCACCCCCTCTTGCTTATTCTGCGATTTCAGAATCTGGGCCAGGAGAAGGTATTGCCGCCCCTTGGCAGTTTCAGCAGCGGTTCGTTCCAGGCTCTGGCGGACAGCGGTTTCCGCTTCCGTCAGGCGCTCCGCGTCCAGGTAGAGGGCCCCCAGCGCGGCATAAGGCCGAGCCCAGTGCGGCCACAATTCCAACGCCTCGAGAAATTCGTCTTCGGCCTTGTCGAGCTCGCGGTTGAACGAGTGCGCCAGCGCTATTCCGTATCGCGCCAGGGCCGCTTCGTTCGGGTCGATTTGGGCGGAGCGAGTGAAGTCCGATATCGCCGTTTCGAGGTCACCTTCATGGAGCAGATTCATGCCCGAGAAGAACAGGTATCGGCCTTCGATAAGGCGGGAGGGCTCGAAATCCAGAACCATGTCGCCGGCCAGCATGGCAGCCTCCCAGTGAGACTTCGGTGGCATGGCGATGGAGGAATCCGGGTCCACAAATGCCCGGACGGCGAGCTCGACCTCTTCCTTGGCGATCTCATAAGCTCGTTCGTCGTCCTGGAAGAAGAAAAATGCGAAGAAGAGGAGCAGGTACGTCATCTGTGTTCAGGCCCCGTGGAAGCTCAGTTTACGGGCTGGCTCACACCCAACGCTTCTTGTTCTCAATATACCAGAGGGGGACGAGCGCGAGGGAGTTCGGGGACGGAGACCGAATTGGACGTCGACGGCAGTTCGGGGACGGAGACCGAATTCCACTGGACGCTAAGTCCAAGATTCCTGGTCCTCAGAAATCGGTCTCCGTCCCCGAACTGACACATTTCCGGAATTCGGTCTCCGTCCCCGAATTAACAGTCCCCGAATTAACATGCGTCGGAGCCGCACGCCTGGAATCGCTCTCGGATATCTGCGGGAAGGCCGACGAACGCCGGTTCTGCACGTAAACGGACGCCGAAAGCCTCCTCGACCCCTTCCTGTATTTCGCCTGCAAAAGCCAAAACCTCGTCGGCGGTGGCGCCGCCGAGGTTTACGAGGGCGAGGGTGTGTTTCGTCGACAGCCCGACTCGCCCTCGGTCGCAGCCCTTCGTGAAGCCCGCGCGTTCGATCAACCAGGCTGCGGGCACCTTGACCCCCTGTCCCGGAGCCGGAAAACGAGGAAGCGATTCCCCGGCCCCGAGCACGTCGCGGCGTCTGGCGGCATTGTCGATTTCGATGTACTGCTCTTCGGAGACGATCGGGTTCTTGAAGAACGATCCGGCGCTGCGACAGTCCGGATCGCCTTCGACGAGGAGCATGGCCTTGCTCGCCCGAATTTCGCGGACGGCCTCCCGAACCTCTCGCAGGCTCGGTCTGTCCCTCGTGCTCGCGAAGAACCGGTCCAGATCGGGGTAATCCACCGTCGGAGCGCCGCCACGCTCGAGTTCGTACTCGACCCCCAGCACGATGTAGCGGTCACGCGCGATGGTGTTGAAAACACTGGTACGGTACGTGAAACCACACTCCGGACGCGAAAGTTCAACGACCGAAGCGCTGTGACGGTCGTAGGCTCGAACGCTGGAAATCACCCGGCCCACTTCCTGACCGTACGCACCGACGTTCTGGATTGGCGTGCCTCCGACCCAGCCCGGAATTCCGCTCAAGCATTCGATACCGGCCAGGTTCTTCTCCACGCATGCTGCGACGAGTGGATCCCAATCCACACCGGCGCCCGCACGAACGGACACACTACCGCCGGATTCCGTGAAGGACGAGTGCCGGATCGCGATCTGAAGGACCAATCCGGGGAAACCGGCATCGGATACCAGGAGGTTACTGCCACCTCCAAGGATGAAGAGAGGCAACTCTTTCCGCCGCGCAAAATCGATAGCATCGAAAACTGTATTTTCCGAGAGAGCCTGAGTAAAATAACGTGCCGGCCCGCCTATTGCCAGGGTCGTAAACGAAGAGAGATCTACGTTTTCCTGAAGGGAAGGTATCACTGCGGGTTCAGTCTAACATTCAAGCTCATAAGCTGATTCAGCGGTCAAGGAGTTCTAATATGAAACGGACAATGCTGGTACTGATCGCCATGATTCTGGCGGTGGGTATCGTTTACGCGCAAAAAGAGCCACAGGGTGACGACTACAAGCAATGGATGCAGGATGTCCGCCAGAGCATCCGTGGCTTCACCAACGCTTACAACGACATGAACATGGCCAACGCGACCGAAGCCGTGGACGTCCTGGTCGACAGGTTCGGCAAGATGGAGACGCACTGGGAAGCCAAAGGTATCGAGGATGCGGCGGCAATGTCTAAAGAGTCCAAAGAATTCATGGTCGATGCGCAGGGCAAGATGAAACTCAACGATGTCGCCTACGCGCTGAACCTGCTGGAACTGGCACGTAAGAATTGCAGCAGCTGCCACCAGAAGTATCGTCCGCCGTCACCTTAGGTCTGACGTCGAGGCAAGCACATTGGGGCGGCGCTTCGCCGCCCCATTTTCATTACGGGGGGAAATTTGAAAAACACGAGGACCGGGTGTAGGTGCGCTCTATGAGCGCACGTTGTCGTGGGACCGAGGGATGTGCGGTCATAGACCGCACCTACAATTGGTTTCGACGATTTCGCATCACACTGATACTGCTCGCCTGCCTCGCGACGCTGGCCTGCGCGGCCGCGCCCCAGGCTTCATCCGAAAACCAGGAACGGACGCCAGCCGGGGTGATGAGCGTCCGGGGTGCCGACTGGCTGGTGCGCCCGGAACGAATCGTCGAAGAACGGCCCGACGAAATGTTGGCCGCGCTGGAGATCGAGCCCGGTTCCGTCGTAGCCGATGTCGGAGCCGGTGTGGGCTATCACACGTGGCGCCTGTCAGAAATCGTCGGTCCGGGCGGACGGGTCATCGCTGAAGACATCCAGCCGGGAATGCTGGAGCTCCTGCGCGGAAACATCGAGGACCGCAATCTCTCCAACGTCGACATCGTTCTGGGGACACCGACCGATCCACGCTTGCCGGAAGGCTCGATCGACCTGGTCCTCATGGTCGACGTCTACCATGAGTTCTCCGACTACCGGGCGGTGATGGGCGCTGTCCGGACGGCGCTCAAACCGGAAGGCCGCATAGTTCTTGTGGAGTTCCGCAAAGAGGATCCGGAGGTGCCGATCCTGCCACTCCACAAGATGAGCGAAGCGGAGGTCCGGGCGGAACTGGAGCCGCTGGGGTTCCGTTTCGTTGAAAACATTGATTTCCTGCCGTGGCAGCACATCCTGGTCTTCGGTCTCGATAACTGAGACCTTCCTTCGATGAACCTTCAGCTGTGGCTTCTCGCCCTCTATTCCGTCGGGATCATTGCGCTTGGATTGTTCGTCTCACGGAGGGTCCGGAGCGCTTCCGACTTCCTGGTTGCGGGACGCAACCTGGGGCCCGGCTTGATGTTCACGACGTTTCTGGCCGCAAACCTCGGGGCCGGCACGACGGTCGGGGCTGCCAGCATCGGGTTCGAACTGGGTCTGTCAGCCTGGTGGTGGGTGGGCTCGGCGGGCCTCGGATCTTTGATCCTGGCGAACCTGGTAGGGCCCAGGATATGGAGGCTGGCGAAACTGCACGACCTCCAGACGATGGGCGACTATCTCGACCTCCGCTACAGTCGTGCGGTCCGGGGTACCGTCGCGGCGCTGTTGTGGGTGGGCACCCTGGCGATTCTGGCCGGGCAGTTGATTGCCATCGCAACCATCCTGGAGATCGTCGCAGGGCTTCCGCGCTGGCAGAGCTGCTTCGCCGGAGGCGCGGTCGTGATGGCGTACTTCTCCGCGGGCGGTCTCCTGGGCGCAGCCCGCGTAAACGCGGTTCAACTCGTCATAATGCTGGCCGGTTTCCTGCTGGCGATACCGTTCGCTCTCGGTGCAAGCGGGGGATGGGGAGCGGTTCAGGATGCGGTCGTAACATCGCGCGAACCGGGCTATGGGAGCATCACGGGTGTGGGAGTTTCAGGCATACTCCGGTACCTGGTGATTCTCGTGCCGTCGTTCATCGTCTCGCCCGGCTTGATACAAAAGCTCTACGGCGGGCGGGACGAACGTGCCGTCCGTCTGGGGATCAATCTGAACGCGGTATGCCTGCTGGGGTTCGCGTTCGTCCCGGCCGTGTTCGGGATGATTGCCGCGGCCAACTTCCCCGACCTCGCCAACCCGGACCACGCGATGGGCACCGTCCTGGTCGAACTCCTGCCCACGGGGGTCGGGCTGCTCGCGCTGGCGGCGATTCTTTCGGCGGAGATCAGTACCTGCGACGCGATTCTGCTGATGCTCTCCAGCTCCCTGAGCATCGATCTCTACAAGAGCTTCCTGCGCCCGGAAGCGAGTCCGAAACGCCTGCTGAGGGTGAGCCGCCTCGCGGCAATTGCGGGCGCGGCGTTCGCAATCCTGCTCGCGATCGTGCTGCCTTCGATCATTTCGGCCCTGGAGATTTTCTACGGCCTCATGGCGGTCGCCCTGTTCGTCCCCACGATCGCGGGCCTCTACTCGACCAGGCCCGGCGCCAGGACGGCGATGTGGAGTGTCGTCGGTTCGGTCCTAGCGACCGTCGCGGTCTACGCCGGCACAGGCGGTGCGGGAATCGGCATCCTGACTCCTTATGCGATCGGGATCATTTGTGCGTTAGCATTGACGTTGGGCATGATGTGGATCGCCGACACCGGGTCGTGAACATCGCATGATGGATCGCAGAGTATTCGGAAATACATTACTGGGAGGAGCGGCATACCTGATGGTTCCCAAATCCCCGAAACAAGCCGCCGAAGGCGGTATCACCGATGTCGCGGGCATCAAGGTCGGGCATTTCACGCTTTCTGAACGTCCGACCGGTTGCACGGTCGTGATCACCGAGGGCGGCGCCGTGGCCGGCGTCGACGTACGGGGATCCGCACCGGGCACCCGGGAGACCGATCTACTGGATCCGGTAAAGACCGTTCAGGAAGTCCACGCCGTGATGCTGTCGGGAGGGAGCGCGTTCGGGCTGGACGCGGCGAGCGGCGCCGTCCGCTACCTGAGCGAACGCAGCATCGGCTTCCCGATGGGCGCGTCGCACGTTCCGATCGTGCCCGCAGCCGTGATCTTCGATCTCGGCGTCGGCGACGGGACCATCCGTCCGGATGCCGAAGCGGGATACGCGGCTTGCGAAGCCGCCGGCACAGGAAGCGTCGCGGAGGGAAACGTCGGAGCCGGAACAGGCGCGACAGTTGGGAAAATGCTGGGCTCTTCACGGGCCATGAAGGGTGGACTGGGCACGGCCGGTATCCGGATCGATCCCGATCTGGTAGTTGGGGCGATCGTCGCGGTCAACTGTGTCGGCGACGTTGTTGATCCGTCTACCGGCAAGATCGTCGCCGGCGCTCGCAGCGCAGACGGCAAGGGCTTCGAGGACATGAGAGCGGTGATCCGGGCGGGAGGCCGGACTCGAGGAGGGGAAGGAAACACAACCATCGGAATCGTCGCGACGAACGCCCGCTTCAACCAGGCCCAGATGACCAAAGTCGCACAGATGGCGCAGGACGCCCTGGCGCGAACAATCTATCCCGCCCACACCCCGTTCGACGGCGACACCGTTTTCGCACTATCGACGGGAACGACGGAAACAGAAGCCAATCTTGGCACGATCGGTGCTCTGGCCGCCGACGCCCTCGCCGGGGCGATCCTCCGTGGCGTTAAACGCGCAACCTCAATCCCCGGCTACCCCGCCTACAGGGACATTGTTGAGTAGGTGTAGGTGCGGTCTATGACCGCACATTGTTGCTGTCTGAGGGATGTGCGGTCATAGACCGCACCTACAGTCGCCCATCACCAAACGTCGCGGTGGTCTTGTCAAAACGCCAGCAGGTATGTGAGTTTCACGACGCCGGCCCTCGCGTCGGGGGGTGCATCGAAGGGGCGGGGACCGTCGAAGAAACGGTGTGCGGTGTTGAAAACGACGAACAGGTCGCTTCCCGGCGTGTGAATCCAGTTCACCCGAATGTTGGCCTGGAGGTCGCGAGAGACCGTGTCGTATTGGATCAGGGCGCTCGAGAAAAGGCCCCGGTTGGCGGCCGCTCCCACGTTGAACCCCAGCAGGGTCGTCGAAATATCCTGGTCCTGGTCGGGAAACCTGAAGACGTCGTGGGACACGTTGGCGCCAAGGGACAGGTACTCGGAGAATTTGTAAAAGGTGTTGGCGCCGTAGCTGGTCCGGTTTCCGTTGAAGAACCCGCCTTTCCTCAGGCTGGCGCCGCCCTGGAGGCGCCGGCTGACGTTGGAGCGGAACCAGAGCCGGGCGTCGGAGAAGGTGTAGTCACCCGCCGGGATCGTTACTGTGTCGAACAGCTGGAACGTTGTTGCAGGACGGTCGAACTCCCGATTCACGTCGACACCCATCTGTTCCCCGGATTCGAATCGTGCGCTCACCGAACCCCAGTGGCTCGTCGTCTGCTTCCGGTGGTCCTGTCCTTCGATGTAGTTGACACCGGCATTGAAGAGCAGCTGGCGAACGAGGCTGTCACCCGACCCGAGTCGCGGGGTGTACGCCGCGTTGGTATGGTAGCGAATCATGTCCCGGCGCCGGACGAAGCCGATACCGGGATCAAAGTGCTCGCCGACGTTGAGATAGCCCGCCTCGTATGCAAAGAGATCGTTCGCGAGGAAGAGGTTGACGCTACCGGCGCTTGAAGATGCCAACCGTTCCGGCGTCCACACTTTCGAAACCCAGGCGTTCAACTCGGAACTCCGGAAGAAGCGGAATGCCACGTCCCCGCCCGCAACCCGGTTGTACTCACCGCCTCCCTGTACGTTGGTGAAGATAGCTCCCACCGTCGCGCGAGCGCGCACGTCGGCACGCACCCGCGCCACGCTGAAATTCTGGCCTTCCAGATCGCCTTCATCCTCGGTCTGGATGTTCAACAGCCCGAGGGAGAAGGCGCCCGACTGCCCTGCGAGTCGCGCTCCTCCCAGAATGCCTTGCGTGAGACCGATTCGTCGGCTGAAGAAGGTCGCCGCTTCCCTTGGGTTTCCGAACGAGAAGAGACCGGCACGTTCCAGAAAGAACTCGCGCTTTTCGGGAAAGAACAGGTTGAACCGGTTCAGGTTTATCTGGACGTTGTCGGCCTCGACCTGCGCGAAGTCCGTGTTCGCGGTCAGATCGAGCGTGAAGTTAGGGGTCAAGCCCCATTTGACATCCAGGCCGACGTCCTTGACGGCTGCGGACTCGGGACCATCCGGACCCGGCCTTGTCGCGCCGACCAGGCCGTACGGCTTTACCTCCACGTGATGCTGACGTTTCAGGTTCCGAAGGCCCTGCAGTTCCGCATACTGGGACACCTGGAAAATCTGCCGCCGGAAGTCGACGCCGATCAGGGGCCAGAAGACCTCCTCTTCCTTCCGTCGGATTGAGCGGTAGAAGGCGATGCCCATCCGAGGTTGGGCCGCTTCGTCGTAACGCAGCGTCGTAAACGGGATGGCAACCTCCAGAACCCAGCCGAAGTCGGTGACCCGGCCTTCGCTGCGGTACACACCTTCCCAGTTCCAGTTGACCGGACCCTCGTCGGTCACCAGCGCATCACCCTGGGTGCCGAAGGCGTTCAGCTCGAAGATGTAGGCGTTGAGGCGATCGAAGTAGGTGTCGAGGCCGATGATGACGCGATCATCCTGATCGATGCGTCCTTCACGCTGCAGGATGGTACGCCGAATCCGATCCGGTTCGGAATCGAACATCGTGAAAGCGAAGTAGATGGAATCGTCGTCGTATGCGATTCGGACCTCGGTCCGTTCGCTCGGTGCCGCACCCTCGTTCGGCTCGCGTTGTTTGAAATCCGTGATCGGGGCGATCCGTTGCCAGAAGGGTTCATCGAGGACGCCGTCGATCGCCGGCGCCTGGTCGATTGGAACAGCCGTGGCGACATCTTGCGGTGCGGCCGAAACCCGCGACGTCGACAGCGCCAACAGGACGACTACAAGGATCGATCGACGCACGAACTTGTCATGACAGAGACGCCCAGGCACGTAGGCCAGACTTGCATCCGTCAACGACAAACACTCCTCCGTGCCTCAGCGTCTCCGTAGTTATTCTTCTCGCAAGGCCTAGTGACCTGTGCTCACGGACGGGGACAGGATCCTTCTCGGACCGAGCGCCCCAGAGGTCATCGCAGAGTTTGTGGGTTATGAGGTGGGTTGAATCTGCCGCAGCAGCGGCGGTCCAAACAGAGGTGTAGGTGCGGTCTATGACCGCACACTCTTCGATCCGAAACGTATGCGCTCATAGAAGCACACCTACACTAAAGATGGAGTCGGGGCAAGTCATCGCGCGCGAAAACGCGGGAGCCCAGACTTCTTATGAGAAATCCTCGTTAGTTCTTCAAACCCGTTCGAGACAGGATCCCGGTTGACGGGAATGTCGGCTTCGTCTTCACGAGGAGTAGCTAGTCCGCCTCCGCTTCCCCGATGTTGACCTCGATGTGCACCCAGCGACCCTGCTCGAAGCGCGCAACCGAGAGGACACATCGCAGGATGTGGCCCACCAGGATCGCGCCCCAAACGTCCGCGCTTTCCAGGCCCCCGCTCATCTGCGCAACGGTCAGGTAGCCGATCGGTACGGCGAGCTGAGAAATGAGAGTGATGACCAGCGGGCTCCGCGTGTCGCCGGCTCCCTGGAGGGCGCCGGTGTAGTTGAGGGCGACGGTGACGAAGAGGGCCGAAACGCTGAGATAACTGAGAAGCTCGGTCCCAAGTTCCAGCACGATTGGCTGCTCGAGACCGAAGACGCCGAGAAGCCGTTGGGGCATCAACACAAAAAGAGCCCCGACGCCTGCGGCGAGGAGCAAGCCGAACATCGCGCTGGTCCGTGCGGCCTTCTTGGTGCGTTCTGGAAAACCCGCGCCCAGGTTCTGCCCGGCGACCGTCGAAGTGGCCGCCATCAATCCGACCGACGTCCACGTGACGAGGGAAAACAGCTGGGTGTAGCCGACGGCGTAGGCCGCCTGAGCCTCCCCGCTGTGAGGAAGCGAGCCTACGAAGCCTACGAGCGCCGCCCCACCGAGATTCATCGCAATCCCTTGGAAACCCGTGGGTAACCCGAATCGAAAGAGCTCGCGGATGATTCCCCAGTCGGGACGAAACGAGACTGTTTCGGGGAGCCGGACTATGAGTCGGTTCGTCACCAGAAGATAAACGGCATAGCCTCCGACCAGGCCCGACGCGATGACGGTGCCGAGTGCGGCGCCGAGCGTTCCGAACGCGGGGATGGGGCCCAGACCACGGATCAGCACAAGACTCCCCACGAAATTGAGCGCAGTCATCGCTATTCCGAGACGGAGGGGGGTTCTCGCGTCGCCCGCCGCTCGCAGAACTCCCGCCATCATGTAGTACAGCAGCATGCCGAGGCAGAAAACGAACAGCGTCCTGAGGTAAGGCAGGGCCTCGGCACGAACTTCCGGCGACGCGTTCAACAAGCCGAGCAGCTGTGGCGCAAAGAAGATCCCAACCGGCGCCAGGAACAAGACGACCATCAAAATGGCCGTCAAGATACCCTGGAGGACGACGCGGTTGACCTTCTCGGGTTCGCCGGCGCCGGCGAACCGGGCGACGAGGATACTCATGCCGGTAAACACAGAAACCACAAAGACGATCACCACGAGGAAAATCTGCCAGCTCACACCGATCGCGGCGTTACCGGTAAAGCCGACGTAGCGCCCGACGAGGGTGTGGTCGACAATGCCCTGGAAGCCGGCGATCACGTTTTGCAACATCGTCGGCCACGCGAGCTTCCAGACGGCTTTGGAAAGCGGGCCCTGGACGATCTGGGGGTCGAACTCTTGAGATCTCGAATCGCGGTCTGCCATTGTCTGTCGCGGAGCATTGTACAGGCTCGTACCGGGCAGGCGACAAACCGGCCAGGCCCGACTGAGGTTGCGGTCGCGACGTGAAGATCCGACCGTCGCCCGAGGCACCGCCCGGTTGTGGGCCAAAAACGTGCGCGATATGATCCGTGCGTCTCGTTTCGCCAGATCCCAGGGGACGTTCGATTTCCATGCGAGCCGAAGTCGGGAGTCGCACAGAATTCAAGAATTGCTCTCATCCGGTAGTGGGAGTTCGGGTCGGTCGAAGCGCATGCATCCGCGCCTGTTGAGACGATGAACCTTGCCAACCACCTCCTCCGCGCTGGGCTTTACCGTGGCGCGTTTCCGGCCATCGCCTTCGGAACGAGCGTCCTGCGGAGCTACAGCGAGCTCGCGTCCCGTGCGTCGCGGATTGCCGGTGCGTTGCGCGGACGTCTCGGCCTCGAGCCCGGTGACCGCGTCGCGCTAACGCTCAAGAATTGCCCGGAGTACCTGGAGCTGATCTATGGCTGCTGGCACGCCGGGCTTGTCGCGGTACCGATGAACTCCAAGCTGCATCCGAGCGAGTTCGCGTACATGTTCGAGCACAGCGGCGCGAGGCTCGGCTTCGCGACCCCAGAGCTTGCGGAGGCGGTCGCCGCCACACGAATCTTGCAGAGAATCATCGAGGTCGGCGGCGCGGAGTATGCCGGGCTCTTCCAGAGCCCGGCGCTCCCAGTCGAAACGCGTGCGCCGGACGATCCGGCCTGGCTGTTCTACACCAGTGGCACTACCGGACGCCCGAAAGGCGCGACCCTCACTCATCGTAATCTGGCCGCGATGAGCTTCTGCTACGTCTCGGACGTCGATCCCGGCAGCCCATGGGGCGCCATTCTGCATGCAGCGCCGATGAGTCACGGTTCCGGTCTCTACGGCGTGCCGAACGTGATGCAAGCCGCCTGTCACGTCATCCCCGAGAGCGGGGGCTTCGACCCGGCCGAAATCTACGAACTGATCCGGACCTACGCCGACAGCTCGTTCTTTGCGGCGCCGACCATGGTCAAGCGCCTCCTGGACCATCCGCGCGACGCGGACACGCGCAATCTGAAGACCCTCATGTACGGCGGTGGGCCGATGTACGTCGAGGACTGCCGCGCGGCGCTGGAACGATTCGGTCCCAAGCTTTCGCAGCTCTACGGTCAGGGTGAGAGCCCGATGACGATCACCGCGCTGGGGCGAAGCGTGCATGCAGAAAGCGACCACCCGCGCTGGCTGGCCCGGCTGGCATCGGTCGGCGTTGCCCAGAGCGTGGTGGAGGTTCGCGTCGCCGGCGAGGACGATCAAACCCTACCCGTCGGCGAGATCGGCGAAGTCCTCGTGCGCGGCGACTCGGTGATGCTGGGCTACTGGGAGGATCCCGACGCGACCGCTCGCACCCTGCGCGGCGGTTGGCTGCACACCGGCGACGTCGGGGTGCTGGACGAGGAAGGCTTCCTGACTCTCAAAGATCGCTCCAAGGACGTCATCATCTCAGGCGGTGCCAATATCTATCCGCGAGAGATCGAGGAAGTGCTCAGCGGTCACCCCGCCCTCGCCGAGGTTTCGGTCATCGGCCGTCCCGACCGGGAGTGGGGCGAAGCGGTCGTCGCCTATGTCGTCGCACGCGAGAACGCGGCGGTTCGCGCCGAGGACCTCGACGCCTTCTGCCTGGAGAGAATCGCGCGCTTCAAGCGCCCCAGGGATTATCGCTTCATCGACGAGCTGCCGAAAAACGAGTACGGCAAAGTGCTCAAGACCGATCTTCGAGAGCGTGAAGCGAACCGGCGGTAGGCCGGGGCGAGCGTAACCGGGGAGGAAGTACCTATCGGCTCGCGGGCCCGCCGATCGAAGAGTGTTGGCGTGACGGCCCCAAGAAGCTTACGCTGGAAGAATCACCCTGCCCGGAAAGTTTCGTTCGGAATCCCGGAATGCTGTTAACCGATCAGGGGCGGAACCGGTATTAAGGTAGTGAGATTGTTAATGGAGAACCTGATGCGAAAAACATTCTGGACGATCCCGGTTCTGACGGCCCTGCTGGCCATCGACGCTGCCGCGCAGACGACGACTTCGTCGCCCCCTGTGCAAACACCTCCAGCGCGCCAGGCGGCGCCGTCCGCGGACCAGAGGGCGACCACCGTGCGTGAACAGCTCCGAAGAGTTCTGGCGCAGTATCCTTCGACACTGCAGGAGGTCCTTCGGATTGACCCCGCGCTGATGACCGACGCCGATTACCTGGCGACGTATCCGGCTCTGGCCGCGTTCCTGGCCGAGTATCCCGAGGTCGCACACAACCCCGGCTATTTCGTCGGTACTTCTCGGTACCAGGACGGCAGTGACATCATGGAAGCCTTCATAGCGTTCCTGGTATTCGCGACGATGGTCGGCGTGGTCGTTTGGCTCATCCGAACCATTATCGACTACCGGCGCTGGAACCGCCTGTCCCGCGTCCAGACGGAGGTGCATTCGAAGCTGTTGGATCGTTTCACAGCCAGCGAAGACCTCCTCGCCTACATCGGCACGCCCGCCGGCCGTCGATTCCTGGAATCGGCCCCGATTTCCCTCGACAGCGGCAGCCCGGCGCTGGGCGCGCCAACCAACCGGATAATGTGGTCCATCCAGGCCGGCCTGGTGCTCACGCTGGGGGGGACGGGCATCCATTTTGCGATCCCGCGCCTGACGGACCAGAGCGCTGCCGATCCACTTTATGTGGTCGGGGTGATCGCGATTGCTCTCGGAATCGGGTTCGTGCTGTCGGGCGTGGCCGCAATGTTCCTTTCCCGAAAACTCGGTCTGATCGAACAATGGCAGCCCGGGTCGGCATCCGACGAGGCACCCGCGGCGCCGCCGTCATGACGATTGGTTGAGACTTGATGATACCTAACCCAGCTCTGCTCGAAATCGAGGCTCTCGCGGCGCAGCCGGCGGAAGCGGAAAACACACTGCAGATGGATCAGGACCAATTCTGCTCCCTGTATGAAAGGACTGCGCGGCCGCTATGGGTCTTCCTTCTCCGGCGAACCAGCGATGAGCATCTCGCCGACGATTTGCTTCAGGAGACCTACTACCGGTTCCTGCGAACGCGCCGCGAGTACAACAACGAAGCCCACCGGCGGAACTACCTGTTTCGGATCGCTTCCAACGTGGCAAATGACGCGCTGCGACAAAGGCGGGACCGCTCCTTTTTCGCACTGGCCGACGAGGGGGGCGTGGCCGCGGCCACCGACGTCGCCGGCCAGAGTCAGAAACGGACCGACCTGGCCCGCGCTATGCAGCAGTTGAACGCCCGCCAGCAGGAGGCCCTGTGGCTCGCCTACGCCGAAGGGTCTTCGCACGAGGAGATCGCCGGGGTACTGGGCATGAAGACAAACAGCGTCAAACTGCTGCTGTTCCGCGCCAGGCGAAAGCTCGCGGCTCTGCTGCGTGGCTCGGACGGGAGAACCGCACGATGAGACTGACCGAATGCAGTCGGGAACCGGAACTGGTCGAGGCCTTCGCCGAGGGCCGCTGGCCGGATGCGTGCGACGAAGACCTGCGACGGCACGCCGACCAATGTGCCGTTTGTGCGGACGTCCTGGAAGTAGCCTCTTCGATGCAGGACGACTATCGTTCGGCGATCGCCGAGGTGCAGGTGCCCTCGGCTTCCCTCGTCTGGTGGCGTGCGGAACTGCGAGCGCGCCACGAAGCTGCCCGAACCGCGGCTCGTCCGATCACTGTCGTACACGCCTTTGCCGCAGCGGCTGCCGTCGGAGTCATCCTGGCGCTGGGGGGGCTTCTCGTCCCCGTGATTCAGGGTTGGTTCGGCGGGCTATCGACGATTCTACCGCCGACGGTTGGCGCCGAAGCCAGCTTCCTGCCGATGGCGGGAGTGCCTTTTGCCCTGCCCGCTATCCTCGGAATCGGCTGCTGCCTCTTACTGGCCCCTCTCGCCGTCTACTTCATTCTTTCGGAAAAGTAGCACTCGTCGCTCAGTAGGTTGTCGCAGGAATGCTGGGTTTGTTCAAGGCTCGGGCTCGCGCAGTTGCCCAAGCACGCCATGATGTCCCATCTTCTCCGCCCACGCCCGGGGTTTCGCCCAGGGCTCGGCGTTGGCCTCCACCGGGTCGGCTCCCCGCTCCAGCAGCAGCTTCACCAGCTCGAGCCGACCCCACCGGCAGGCCCAGCCCAGCGGCGTGCTCTGGAGCAGATCGTCGCGTACATCCAGCCGGGCACCCGCATCCAGGAGCAGAGTCGCGAAAGCGACAACCTCCTCTCCGGTCACGTGAGCGCCCATCGCGGCGACCTCGTGCAGGATCGTCTGGCCACCCCGTTCGGGTCGCACGTCAGGGCCACACCGCTCCAGGATGAGACGGAAGCACGTGAGGTAGGTGCCCCGGTCCAACTTCGGGTTCGCCGTGGGTATTCGCGCTATGTGATTCCAGAAGACCAAGGGTGACCATAGGATCCGGTACCATCGCGGATCATCGGCCGGCCAGTCGATCCCGTCGAGCGCCATACGCACGATCTCGGGATCGCCGCCGCTCGCCGCGCTGTCGAGCAGGGTCTCGGCCAGCGTCTTCCCAGGCCCTGCCGCCCCGTTGGGGAGGCGACCAGCCGCCTCCTCGGCGAGCATCTGCCGCGCCAGATCAGTGTCCCGATAGTATCCGGCGTTCGCCGCATACACCACGCCACCATACCGCGCCAGCAGCTGGACCATCGTCGGGTCCCGCTCGCCATACGCCCTGCCGACCGGTGTGCCCGAGGTAAACACCTGGCCGTTGGGGTCTGCCCCCCGCTCGAGCAGCATTTCGGCCATGGCAAGCTTGCCGACGCCGGCACAACTGTAGAGCGGCATGCCCCACGAGTAGCCCACCTCCTCGGTTCCGGCCAGGCGCACCCGCTCGTCCGGGTCCAGCTCGAGATCCAGCAGCAGTTCCAACATCTCGGGCCGATCGTGCTTCACTGCAATCGTGAGTAAGCCGCTGAATGGGCCGAACACATCGAAGACGGTAGCGTTGGCCAGCCTGCCTTCAGCGTGCCGCGTTCGCACCCAGGCCGCGTCGCCCAGGGCCACGGCTGAAACGGACGTCAGCTCGGCGCCATGCCGTAGAAGAAGCCTCGCGACGGATTTGAACCGCTCCGGGCCACCGGTCTTCTTCCTCCATCCCGTTTGGGAGGCCGCCAGGCCCAGCGGCGTCCAATCGTCCTTGCCGGTCCGATTCGCGTCTGCGCCGTGCGCCAGCAGCCAGGCTACTGTGTTTTCCTGGAGCATCGCCGCCGCTCGATGGAGCGGCGTCCATCCGGCAGGGTCGCTGGCCTGGATCAGCGCTGGATCAGCCTCCATCATCGCGACTGCCCGATCTTCGTCGTCCCGCCTCATCGCTTCCTCCAGCTCTGGAACCGGGGATGCGCTCGAGTTCGAACCGCGGCGAAGCGTCTCTGCTTCGTCGATGATGGAAACGATATCGTCATAGCTGCGCTCGCGGGCCAGGCGGAGCGCGCTCGTGGCTTCGCGGTGCGGCCAGATCCCGACTCGGGCGTCTGCCCCGTGTTCCATCAAGAGCCGGGCCATCGCCGCATCGCGACGCAGAACCGCTAAGTGCAACGCCCGGTACTCCCCGTGCCCTGGCCGCTCGAGATTGACGATTTCCGGCCGCCGGCGCAGCATGTCCCCGACCGCGAGCGCATCGCCGCGCTCGACCGCATCGCAGAGCCGGCCTGCCGTCACACCATCCACGAAGGCCTTGAGCTTCGGCCAGCTCTCTAAGCCATACGACCGCGCCAGCACGAGCTGTGCGTCATGCAGGGCGAAGCTCGATGCGTCCGCTTCGTGGTAATGGGCGTTCACCTCGGCAAAGGCGTCGGCCTCACCGGCAAGGAACGTCTTCAACAGCTCCTTCGCTTGACGCTTGAGTTGAGGGAGGTTCGGTCGTTCCGGTAGTGAGCGGGTGGGCGGGTGTCTCTTCACAATGAACTCCTTCCCCGGCTGCGCGTATCCCGTCAGCCATGGCGCCCGGTGCCCGCTCGCTCGGACGGAAAAGAGATCATCGAAAACAGATGTGACTCTCGCTCAGTTCAGGAGGACGCAGTCCTTCCCGCGGACACGGCGGCGCCCTGACGCGCCGAGCGTATTATAAACCGCACGGGTGCATGTTGAAGCCCGTTCACCCGGCCGAATTGTCTGGACACCCTCGTTCAAGGTGTCGTGGAATCAATTCGTGGGAGGTTTCCGATGGGTGGCCGCGCGCCGAGACTCGAACGACAGGGTCCTGCAAAGAATCCGGTTGAGAGACAAGACGAATCTTCGAGAGGCGCGAACGATGTCGAAGAACCAACTTCCTCGAACACCGATGTCCTCGAGATCGACGATGAGTTCGACGCCCTCGCGCTAATGCGGTGGAGCGAGGAAGGCGGCCCGTAAGACGCCGCCATCGGCCCGAAACGTAGCTGTCTTTCCGGACGTCCGCCCTGAACCGGCAAGAAGGACTCTCACTCGCGGGGCCCAGTGTCGAAATCTCGGGCCACAAGGGTGATCGCCTGACGCGCCAGGCGACGGACGTGCTTCATCTTGATCGGTGAGTGCAGGAATCGGTTCAGACCCGCCAGCAACGCATCCGCGCACGAATCTGAAACGTAAGGCAGCTCGGCCTGGACAGCGGCACTGGTCTTGAGCAGGTGCGCCGAAAAGATCGGGTCGCGGAGACCGTGGTCCAGCAGCCGGTCGCGTGCCTCGACAAAGAACGACGAAGGCTCTTCGACGCGCCACTCTTCCTGATCGATCGTTCGATCGACAAACCTGCGGTTGCGGCCCAGGAAACACGCCATCTGAACCAGTGCCTGCGGCCACAGGTGGGGATATTTCGTGCAGAGCGTGCGGGCCGCGTTGGAAAAAGTCAGGCCGTGAGTAAAGTCCAGCCATCCGATGTTCTGGCTGACAGGCCGGTCGTGGGCCGTCCCGTAACCGGTGTCGAAGTGCAGGAGGTTCAGGGCGAGGGCTTCCAGCAACGCGTCGTACACCGCCTCGTTTCCGAAGGTGCCGATGTTGTCACGGAGCCAGCCTAGAGCCTGCGACGTGGTTTTCGGAAAAGGGATATCGAGTCTGGTTCCGTCGGCGTGTTTGGTCCCAGGCCAGGGAAGGCTCTCCAGAGCCGGACCGTGGTCCTTGAACTCCGGTATCAGGTCTTCACGAGTCGCGTATCTGATGTGCCGCGCGAGTGCAGGCAACAGGAACGGGGCGGCCTCCGCTCCCAGCGATTCCAGCAACTGCCCGGTCTTCGCGACGTAGATGAGGCTGTGTCCGAAATCGTTGTAGTGCGCCAGCGCAGCGGCGGTGAACGCCTCCTCCATGTCGTTCCAGTGCAGCCCATCGGCCAACCCCCGGGACACCATCCCTTCGGCAACATCATTCTGCTCAGACTCGATTGCTGCGCCGAAGGCCGTGGCCTCGAATGGTTCTCCGGCTGCAGCGTAGGGGTATTCGGAATGCCGGAGTCTGTCGAACGCGAGGTGGTCGACGGCCTCCGCCAGGCAGATGAGGCGATCTTCGAATCGCCCAGGTAAGGTATCGGCTAGCGCCAGCCAGTCCGCGGTGGCCGCCATCGCGTGAGTGGTCCCGAATTCCAATCGCGCGTGCGTCCACTTCAACGCGGCCAGGACGGCATCCTTGGGATCGAGCTCATGGTAGTGGAGCCTTGCGATCTCGCGACAGATGCGGCCGAAATCACGGTCCTTGACCGCAACCTTCAACCCGCGGAGAACCTGACGCCGAATCTCGTCGGGCGGCGGATCCGAGATATCGACCCAGACGTGCCCGTCCTGCCGCCTAGTAGGGTAGCTTCGAACGTTATCCCCTCCGAGCAGACACTCCCCATCGGAGAGTCGAAACTTCCAGTTGTGCCAGTTGCAGGTTAGAACGCAATCGTCGGTGACGCTGCCCTCGGCCAGTGGGTATCCCTCATGGGGGCAGCGGTTATCGACAGCGAAAACGCGATCGTCGATCGCGAACACCGCAATCTGTCGCGGCGGATGGTTGAAGACGAAAGGCTTATCGCCGAGGTCGCTCAGGGAGACGGCTTGAGTCCAGGCCATGTTCGTTTCCCAACGTTTCTAAAGTATTTCCTATAGAAACTATAGGCTAGTCTCGCCTCTTGAATTTGTAAAGTATTTTCTTTATAAACAAAGCGTGCCCGTGCCTGCCAAGTCTCAAACGCGCCGAGAGATCCTGAAGTGGCTCAAACACAAAGGTCCCCAGGACGCGACCGCTCTGGCCGATCGCCTGGACGTTTCGGCCATGGCGGTGAGGCAACATCTGTACGCCCTGCACCAAGAGCAGCTCGTAGAGAGCGAGCCGCAGCCACGGCCCGTCGGGAGGCCGGCGAAACTCTGGAAACTGACGGCCGAAGCCGAGGGTTTCTTTCCCGACGGACATTCGGATCTGACCCTCGATCTCCTCGCGGGCCTGCGCCAGGCCTTCGGCAACGAAGGTATAACGAAACTGCTGGAAGTCCGTGCCCGCCGGCAGGCGTCTGCCTATCGCGAACGGATACCACAGCGGGGTGCATTGCGAAAACGACTGGAAGCCCTGGCCCGGGTCCGAACGGGCGAGGGCTACATGGCCGAAGTCGTCGCCGAACGCGACGGCTCGTTCCTGTTCGTGGAAAATCACTGCTCCATCTGTGCCGCCGCTACGGCGTGCAGCGGATTGTGCGCCGGCGAACTGGACGTATTTCGCGCTGTGCTGGGCCCGGAAACCCGGATCGAGCGCGACGAGCATATCCTCGCCGGTGATCGGAGGTGCACATACCGGGTCCGACCGACCGGAAGGCGATCGCGGGCGAAGAGCTCCTGAAGCCGGAGCCATCCCGACTCGAAATCCGCGTCACCCATATTCACTGCCGGTTCGGCTTCTACTATAATGATGGTGCTGTGAAGGAAGGTAGTATCTTAGGTATCTTGAAACTTCTGATGGGCATCGTGCTTCGCACAGATCCGGGCCGGGATAGTCGAACCCGGCGACTCGCTGCGGTGGCCTGCGCGACCGTCCTCATCCCAGCCGGTCTGCTGGCCGGGTTGCAACTCCGTTACGACACGGAATACCCCGCCATCCCATACTCGACCGGCACACCAGAGGACGACGTCAGCCGACTGCGGCAGAGGATCGAAAGCGGGGACGCGCAGCTCCAACATGACGGCGACAATGGATATCTGGCCTCCTTGCTTCGCGAGTTGGAAATAGACGTGGCCTCGCAGGTGCTCGTCTTTACCAAGACCAGCAACCAGATCGGTCGGATACTGCCAGAGAGACCACGGGCCCTCTACTTCAAGGACGACGCTTACGTCGGCTGGGTGCAGGGCGGCCGCGTCATCGAGGTCTCCGCACTGGATCCAGAGCTGGGCCCGATCTTCTATAGTCTCGATCAGCAGACAGAATCCCCGCCCGAGTTCCGGCGCGAGACGTTTCGTTGTCTCCGATGCCACGACAGCTATTCGCTGACCGGCGGAGGGGTACCCCGCTACCTGATGGGCTCGATGTTCCCCGACGCCAATGGCGAGGCCGTTTCCCACGAAGGCTGGTTTCTGACAAACGACCAGAGCCCGATCCGGGAACGATGGGGCGGATGGTACGTCACCGGCACGCACGGCGACCAACGCCACATGGGCAACCTGGTCGTCGCGGACCCCACCGACAGGAGCCAGTTCGATCTGGATCGAGGCGCGAATGTGACCGCACTCGATTCGCTCATCGACACCGCGCCCTACCTGAGCAAGCACAGCGACATCGTCGCGCTCCTCATCCTCGAACACCAGGTCTACGTCCAGAATCTGATCATCGGGTTGAACTGGCAGGCGCGGTCCGCTCTCTATGAGCCGGGGGCCGGAGGATCGGAAGACGATGACAGCGCCACGATGAAGCGGATCGAAGATGCGGCCGAACCGCTCGTGCGGGCCATGGTCTTCGTCGGCGAAGCTCCGCTCGCCGGACCGATCTCTGGCACGTCCGGCTTCTCGTCCGTATTCATGAGCCGGGGCCGGAGCGATCCCGAGGGCCGCTCCCTACGCGAGTTGGATCTCACCGACCGGCTGTTCCGCTACCCGATGAGCTACCTCATCTACTCCGACGCTTTCGACGCCTTGCCGGACCCGGCCAAAGACTACGTTTACTGGCGGCTGCGCGAGGTTCTCGGCGGAACGGATAGGAGCGAAGACTTCACCCACCTCTCCGACACGGACCGGACAGCGATCCTGGAGATTCTGGAAGCCACCAAGCCCGACTTCGCCGCGTCTCTGGGAGGCTGAAGAAGGCCCGCGTGGCAGGAACAGATTCCGACTCGTAACTTGTCGCTCGTCACTTCGGCGTTACACGCGGGGAATAGACGCGGCGGTGTTTTTCCTTTCAAAATGTGCCCGTCGGGGCATTTTCCCGGTAATGCGGACTTTCGATTGGACGCTATCGGTAAATTGTCCGGCGATCGAGGCGGGGCTCGACGCGGACCTCCTCGCGTTCGACAGGAACCCACTCGAGCAGCCGTCGGTGCTGCATAACCCACTGCTGGTGATGAGCAACGGCCGGGTCGGTGTGAACCGCCAGGTGGGGTTGAGGAAGGTTCTGCCGAATCATTGAATCTGAATGCCGGGAGGCAGGATAAATAGCTTTGCCAAAACTCTGCCCGCCGGCTCTGCTCGAGCGCAATGGATTCGACAGCAGGGCATAAGCCTCTCATTCTGTTCGACGGCGTATGCCATCTGTGCAGCGGGGCGGTGGTTTTCATCCTGAGACGAGACCGGTCCCGGCGGTTCGCGTTCGCGCCGCTGCAATCGGAGGTCGGACAGAAGATTCTCGGCCGGCTCGGGATGCCCCTCCATGAAAACGAAACGCTGGTCCTGGTCGAAGGGAACAGTTACAGGATCAAGAGCTCGGCAGCGCTCCGTATTGCCCGGCGGCTCTCCGGTTTCTGGCCTCTCCTCTACGTTCTTCTGATCGTGCCGAGGCCGTTGCGCGACTTCTGCTACGACGTCGTCGCGCGAAATCGATACCGCTGGTTCGGTCGCCGAAACGAATGCTATGTCCCGACAGAAGAGCAGCGGGACCGTTTCCTGGCTTGACGGTGATCCTCTCCTGAGACCCAGCCTGCGCCGTTCTTCGGAGAATCTCGGGCGTGAGAGGGCCGAACTTCAGGATCGGGTGTAGGGGCGCTCTATGAGCGCACATCGTTTCGGCTCGAAGAATGTGCGGTCATAGACCGCACCTACACCTCCGGGTTGGAACTCGGTGCTAGAATCTGCCGTGCAAGAACGAATACCTCGCCTGGATGAAGAACCTCGGTTGCATCGGTTGTCATCAACTGGGTCAACTCTCGACGCGAACCATCCCTGAGGGCCTGGGCGAGTTCGAGTCCTCCGAGAAGGCCTGGCTGCGCCGTATTCAGTCCGGCCAGGCCGGCGGACAGATGCTTCGACAGGTTACCGGACTGCTGCAGGGCCTTCCCGCCAAATACCTCGCCGACTGGACCGACCGTCTCGCCGCCGGCGAGCTTCCGTCAACCCAACCGGAACGCCCGTCCGGTCTCGAACGCAATATCGTAGCCACCGTCCGGGACTGGTCAACCAACTCGGCCTACCTGCACGACCTGATATCCACCGACCGGCGCGACCCGACCGTCAACGGCTACGGCCCCATCTATGGAGCGCCAGAACTCAGCACCGACGACTTTCCGATCCTCGATCCGGTGGCCAACTCGGCAACCGATTTCAGGGCCACCGTCCTAGAGGCCGACACCCCGACGACCGGCAGCACTCCGCCGACCGCGCCATCGCCCTACTGGGGCGATGAGGTCATCTGGAACAGCCAGGCGAACGCTCATAACCCCATGATCGATCAAGAGGGTCGGGTCTGGTATACGGCGAGAGTCCGCCCTGCCCAGACCCCCGACTTCTGCCAGGAAGGCTCCGACCATCCGTCTGCGAAACTGTTTCCCAGTGTCAGGGCGGGACGGCACCTGTCGCTCTACGACCCGGAAAACGGGCGAGTACACGCCCATTCCGACCTGTTTCGGAACGCATCACCTGCAGTTTGCCGAGGACGAAAACCACACGCTGTGGACCAGCGGCGGCGGCCCGGTCGTCGGCTGGCTCAACACGAAGATGTACGACGAGACCGGGGACCCGGCCGCGTCTCAAGGTTGGGCGCCGTTCATCCTGGATACCAACGGAAACGGCAAACAGGATGCCTGGGTGGAGCCGAACGAACCGGTGGATCCAGCGCGCGACAAACGCATCAACGCCGGCTTCTACGCCGTGATGCCCAACCCGGCCGACGGCTCGATCTGGGGATCGAACAGCTTTCGCTATCCCGGCTCCATCGTCAGGCTGGATCCCGGTCCCAACCCCCCGGAAACCGCACTCGGCGAGATCTACAACGTGCCCTTGCCCGGGTTCGGTGTCCGCGGCGCCGACATCGACCGTAACGGCGTCGTCTGGGTGTCTCTAGGGAGCGGCCACCTCGGTGAATTCGACCGGCGGAAGTGCGCAGGCTCTCTCAACGGTCCCATCGCTACCGGCGACCACTGCCCGGAGGGCTGGACTTTCCACAGGTTGCCGGGACCGGGGTTCGACGACCTGCCGGAGTTCAGCATCGAGTCGAGCTACTACACCTGGGTCGATCAGCGCAACGCCTCGGGGCTTGGCGCTAACGTACCGATCGCCACAGGCAACCTGATGGACGGGGTCCACGCGCTTGTGGACGGCGCGTTCGTCACGCTTCGCATCCCGTATCCCCTCGGTTTTTACAGCAAGGGTTTCGACGGCCGCATCGACGACCCCGAAGCCGGCTGGAAAGGCCGGGGACTGTGGGTCTCGGAAGGCGACCGAACGCCCTGGCTCATGGAAGGCGGCAAGGCCAACAAACCCCGGGTCGTTCACTTCCAGGTCCGGCCGGACCCGCTCGCAAACTAAGGGGCTTTGTGCGGCCACCCTCGGCTTCCTTCAGGCCCGACCGCATGTGGGAGGCGGCGCGAATGGCTGTGTCTTCTCCCGTCGTCTCCCTACTTTGCGGCGATTTTCATTGCAGCCGCAGGGATGGCGCGAATACCACGTCTCGGAGAGCCATCACCGTTCAGAAAGACGCCGGGCTCGACATTGAAGTATTTTGCCAGCTTCTGAATGTGCGTGCGGTTGATCGGCCGCTTTCCGGACACGAGCTCGGACATCGTTGACACGGCGATGCCCGACTCGAGGGCGACCTGGCGCTTGCTCGCGCCACGGGCCTCGATCAGATGCTGGAGCATTTCACGATCGGAGACCGGCTCGATCTCATGGTGCTCTGTTTCATACTGCTCGATCAGCGTGCCCAGTACATCGAGGTAGGCATCTTCGTCCTTCTTCAGCTTGCGATCAACCAGCTCATCAACCAGTTTGCTTGCCATTTTCAGCTCTCGGTCCGATCGAATCGGGCGGAGCGGAAACCTCCCTATCAATCCCAGGTATTCGCCGGATGCGGTCCTCGAAGCCACGTCTCTCTCCCTCCCAAAAGTGGATACAGCATCAGGAACGACCGATACTACTTCCTCCAGTCGCCCTGATCGTATTCGGCATGGGTGAGCACATGGCGGATGAAGATCCTGCCTTTCTTGTAGCGGATGGTGACGATGAGGCGGTATTTGTTGCCGCTGATATTGAACACCGTCAGCCCGTCCACGTAGTCGGCGGAAGGGTAGGTTTTTCGAACATCCACCAGACTAGTCCAGCTGGCCTGCTTTGCCACGCGGTACCACGCTCTCAATGGCGTTTCCGCGTCCTGATGCTTCTCCCAGAATCCTTTCAGTCGTTTGAGGGAAACTATGTGCATCAGGTTTTGTGCGACCGAATACAAACCCAGAATATTCGCATTCTGCGATAATGTCAATCGGGATGTTCGCGAATTGCGAAACATGCGAAGAAGGATAGCAGACCAGGAGGGGCGTCGAACGTTGAAAGAGAATTCCCTCATCCTCCAACTTTTCTGCTTGACGCGATAAGTGTCCTAGGCGTACTAGTACACATATGATCCCGTTCCGACTGACATTCCAACCTGGTGTCGCCATCTACGAGCAGGTTGTCTACGCGGCCAAGAAGGCTTTCATTTCCGGCCAGATGCGACCCGGTGAAGCCTTTCCGTCAGTTCGGGCCCTGAGCAAGGCGCTCAAGATCAACCCCAACACGGCACACAAGGTCGTTGCCCAGCTCGTGGACGAAGGGCTGATCGAGGTCCGGCCCGGGCGCGGCACCGTCGTGACGGCGCGGCCGCCATCGACCGCCGCCGAACGGGGCAACCTGCTCCAGAAAGAATTGGAGCAGCTCGTCGTCGAGGCCAAGCGGCTCGGTCTCGAGCGAGAGGATGTGAACGGGGCGATCGAGGCACACTGGTACCGGCTGGACGGAGCGAACACAGCGACGAGGAGGAAGCCGTGACACTCGTCATCCACACCGAAGACCTGGCGAAACTTCTTTCGCGGGGGCGTCGACGCCCTCAACGGTCTGAATCTGGACGTCTCGGAAGGCAGCGTCTTCTGGCTAGCCCGTGGATCTTCGACGCTGTCTGCAGTGTTTCTCACAGCAACTTCGGTTCATATCTGAGATAGGTGTCACGTGTCGTCTGCCTTTCCGCACTCCATCATTTCAGATGTCCCTTCGGCTCGACGACGAAGAGATTGGGGACATGGAGGGCGCGTCCACCTATTCGCCGTTTCCAGCAGGCATTGATCTCAACCGCGTCTGGAGGCGCCCGGTTCTCGGTTACAGGCGAATTGTCGACGGCGAACTGGTCAGCTACGGTCTGAGAGACGGCCAGCAGATCACGGTGATATACCGGGAGCCGGTCGCGCACATCCGGCGGGATTTCACGATGACCATCGACCTGGACGACTTCGTGGTGAGCAGTTACTGAGCGGGCGCAGTCGCGGGGCACCGATCAATTCGACCTGGACCCAGCGCCCGTTGACCCTGGCGGACGCGTTTCGGTTTCGGTTGTCTCGGAGTGCGACGCCATCAACGGAGCGAGGATCGAGGGGATCACTGCAGCCAGGAGGGCCAGCCACAGAATCGTCTTCGCGTTGCTCATGCTCTCTTAGACAATCGGTCGTCGTTGAGATAGTTCCGTCGAGTTGCGGGCCGGATTCATGATGTACCCTCCATAGCGAGAACATGTCCCAGTCGGAAATTCCGGTGGAGTTAACTAAATGAATCACGCGCTGAAGTTGGCGCAAACCCGCATAAACGAAACAATTTGACAAGTTGACTGAGTTAACTCAGTCTTTCACAACATTCGTAAAGCGACTCAAAATCTGGCGGGGGGTGACTCCCGTGGGGGTTCAAGTCCCCCCCTCCGGCATTGATAGCTACTGTAAGGACCGAACCTTGAGCCGGCTGCTCGAGCGGTACAGCGTGCCGAGGTCGTCCGCGCTTCCCGAGGAGGTCCGATGTCCCCCATTCGATGGCTCGCCAATTCCGTCATTCCGACTTTGTTTCTTATCGCGACCGGCTGCGCAGGACTCACCGATGAGTCGTCCGTTCCGGCCACACTGGACGAGCTCGCGCGGCAATCCCTGGCTCGGATCGACGGGGATCTCACCGTGCCAGGGTTGCGGCAGCCCGTCGAGGTCATCCGAGACCAGTGGGGCATGCCGCACATCTACGCCCAGAACACGGACGACCTCTTCTTCGCGCAGGGGTACGTCATGGCTCAGGATCGGCTCTGGCAGATGGAGCTGTGGCGTCGTTGGCATGAAGGGCGCCTCTCCGAGATTTTCGGCCCGGAGGCCTTCGAGTACGACCGGCGGACGCGGCTCATGATGTTCCGGGGTCCCTGGGACGTGGAGGAGTGGTCGCGCTACCACCCCGAGGCGGAACAAATCTTCACTGCTTACGCCAACGGGGTGAATGCGTTCATCGAACAGAACGCCGATAACCTGCCTTTGGAGTTCAAGCTCACTGGAGTTCGCCCGGATCCCTGGACAGCGCAAACGGTGGTCCTTCGCTGGGCCCAGATCGGCTTGTCGAGCGTTCGCGGGCACGCCATAAGCGAAATCCAACTCGCGATGAACGTGGCCCGTTACGGCGCGGAGGAAGCCAACCGACGCGCGTCACCCGATCCCTACGCGGACCTGGTCGTGCCCGACGGCCTCGACGTGAACCTGATCACGCAGGAGGTTCTGAGCGTCGCGCGCGCGGGTGACGGAGATCCGTTCGCGGGGTCGAACCTTCCCGCGCTCGAGGTCGTCGAGCCCTATCGATCTCTTCTCTCGGAGGTCCGCACGGCGATGGTTTCGGCCCCGTGGGACCCGGCGGACGCGGGGAGCAACAACTGGGTGGTGAGCGGTGAGCGGAGCTCGACCGGGGTGCCGATCCTGTCGAACGACCCACATAGGCGCATCGAGATGCCAGCGCTCCGCTACTTCGTGCATCTGAACGCTCCCGGCTGGAGCCTGATCGGGGGCGGTGAGCCCCCCTTCGTGGGCACGATGGCTGGGAACAACGAGAATGTGGCGTGGGGGTTTACCTTTGCCGGTACCGACATGGTGGACCTCTACGTGGAAGAGTTGAACCCGGACGATCCGACCCGGGTGCGGTGGCAGGACGGATGGGAGCCCATCCGCGAGATCGAGGAAGAGATCCGGGTCAAGGGCGAAGTCGAGCCGCGCACGGTTGTCCTCAAGTTCAGCCGCCACGGCCCGATCTTCCACGAGGATATTGAGAATGACCTGGCGTACGCCGCGCGCTCCGTGAACCAGGAGCACGGGACGGCTCCCTACCTGGGCAGCTTCAAGCTCGCCCAGGCGACCAGCTGTGAGGACTTCTTCGAACGGGCTATGTACTGGGTGGTGCCCACCCACAACCTGATTTGCGGAGACAGCGAGGGAAACATCGCCCTCCAGGTGACGGGGCTTACCCCCGATCGGGATGGCTGGAACGGCCGTCTGCCCGTGCCCGGAAACGGTCAATACGAGTGGAGGGGCTTCAGGGACGACCTCCCGCGCGAATTCAATCCGGCTCGGGGTTACATCGCGACGGCGAACAACAATACGCATCCTGATGGCTACCAGGGCCGCCCTGTGTTCTACCACTCGACCCGGGGCGTGGAGACCTCGCGCATCACGCGACTCCATCAGATCTTCGCATCGCAAGAGATCCTTTCCGTCGAGGATCACAAGCGGATCCAGATGGACGCATACATCCTCCGGACCGCGCGGGACATCCCCTACTTTCAGGGCTGGACTTCCCAGGACCCACAAGTAGAGCGGGCGCGCGCCATGATCGCGGACTGGGATGGCGTGTTGGGTCGCGAGAGCGTTCCCGCCGCGGTTTACAGACGCTGGACGAGCGAGGCCGACGAGGCAATCCAGGCCCCACAGACCCCGGCTGCCCAGAAGCAGGCGATGGTCGAGGACGGCCTCCGAACGGCCCTCGCCAGACTTACGAGCGATTATGGGGAGGATTGGTCCGAGTGGCGCTACGGAAGGATCAACCAGAGCAACCTCGGGCACACGTTCATTCCGGAGTTCGATTTGCCTCCGGTCGAGCGGCCCGGCGCCTTTGGATCCCTGAACGCCAGCGGGGCGAACTTCAGGCGCATCATCGATCTGTCGAATCTCGACAACTCCGTCTGGACGAACGCCCCCGGACAATCGGGTCAGCCGGGAAGCCCATACTACGGCGACATGCGCGAGTACCTTGGAAACGGAGAGCATGCCCCGCTCCTGTTCACGAGGGGCGCGGTGGAAGGAGCGGCAGCCCACCGGTTGAACCTTCTTCCCGGGAGCTAGTAGCCTGTAACAGAGATAGTGACAGCGTCGCAAGAACTGCCCCACATTCTCGCCGATTGCCCGCGGATCACCGATCTGGTCGTAGAATATGGTCCACTTCTGTACCTGTACTTGAAGAGCTTTTCCCTCACAACCTGGGTTGCCCACAGACATAACTTGCGAGCCACGAGCTTATAGTTCACTCTGAGTCGAGATTCCTCATCGATTCTTGCCAATAGGAATTGAGTGCCCTATGCACGTGATCTCGGAAGACCCATCGCTCGGACCGGCTGCAGCGAATCGTAAATCGTTCCTACTCCTGCGCTGGCTGCTGATCATACTTGCCGGGTATCTCACGATGTTTACGAATATCAACGAGGAGGCTCTGGTCGGCAATTTCCTTCTGGTCACCGCTTTCGCGTTATCGAATGTTCTGATAAGCCTTTCACCTTTACCACTAGTTGTGGCGCTCAAGTCGCGGCATATACTGGCAGCCATCGACGCGGTTTTTGTCTGCGCATTCCTCTACTACCTCCGCGTGGATCAGGCGTCGTTGCATCTGCCATTTATGGGTGTGGTCGTGCTGGCTATCCTCTGGCCAGACTTGCGAGTCGTTCTCTTCGCGTTGTTTGTCGTCAGCCTTCTGTTCGGACTGCTAACCAATTTCCAGCTGTTTGGTGCCGGCATCAATGTCCAGCTCGACGAGTTTCTGGCGCTGGCCCTTCTGTTTGTCGTCTCCATTTTCTATATCTTCATGGTCGACCGATTTGATCGCGACAGTGAGATTTCGGAAGCGTTGATCCAGGAAAAGCGCAACGCCGAGAACATCTCGGACATTACGCGAAAGTTATCGACTTCTCTGGAAGCCAAGGAAATCCTGACCATGCTGGTCGAGCGGTTCGCGGAAATGATCCCCGCAGCAAAATGTTCGATTGTCAGGATGAGTCCCGCAGAAGATGCGGTGATCGTGGCGAGTTCCGACCCGGACATGGCGCCCAGGGTCTCTCTCGACGATGCTCCAGCGCTCCGAGAGGCCTTGGAAGGCAAAAAGAGGACCAGCGCCCCGCTGAAACCCGGAACGGACACGCTTGCAGTGCCCATGGTCAGTCGGGATGAAGTCATTGCATCGGTCTACTTCGAAAAGATTGTTGATCAAGATAGCCCGTGGGAAGGCAGTCTCAGTCTCATTGAGATCGTCGTCAGTACAGCGGCGAATGCCCTGGCTAACGCCGAGCGCTTCGACGAGCTGAAACTTCTGGCGAACACGGATTCTATGACGAAGCTTGCAAACTACGATTTCTTCAAGACACAGCTTTCCTACGAAATAGATCGAGCGAAAAGACATGACCGCACGGTCTCGCTACTTATGGTTGATTTGGATTGGCTCAAAAATATCAACGACGAGCTCGGTCACCCTGTCGGCGACCGCGTGATTCGATCGGTTGCAGATGCTATTCGTTCCAATTGCAGAGATATCGACGTGGGCGCCCGCTGCGGAGGAGAAGAGTTTGCCGTCATTCTTCCCGAAACAGACTTGGACGACGGAATGAAGGCAGCGGAGAGGCTGCGCCAACATATTGAGAAAATCGAGCGGTTCGACACCAAGATTACCGTGTCAATCGGGGTTGCCAATTTTCCGGCCAACGCTGAAACCGGGGAAGATTTAGTCGCGGCTGCGGATGAGGCCCTGTATGCGGCTAAGCGTGGAGGTCGCAATCAAGTCGCTGCCCTTAACTAGCCCATCACCCTGGGCTACGGCGCACAAATCACACCTACACAGACTTCAATCGCGCCAACTCTTCCTGTACCACGCTTGGCTCAAGTTTTCGAAAGAGCGGTTTGGGTTCCTCGAGCCCCTGCCCTACGGCAAGTCGCCGGGGTTTCCAACGACAAGTGGAATCGTTGGAACCATACTCGCCCCCAAGCACACTTCGCTCACCAAATGCGTCATGAACCCTTTCAACGGCTGGCTCGACGAGAGTGTCTCTGTAGCCCAACAGCCTGCTGACCTGGTGGCTGCTGTGGGGCAAGAAGGGCGAGAGGACCACGCTGAGATGGTCGAGGGTTTGCAGAGCCGCGTATTGCACAGTGGCGGCTCGATCCGGATCAGTCTTCAGGAGCTTCCAGGGTTGTTGTTGAGTGAGATACAGGTTAGCCCGGTGCGCGAGAGCGAGCGCCTCCTGCAAAGCGGCTCGAATCTCGACCCTTTCGAGGCGAGACCCGACGGCCTGGAACGCTCTTTCGCCGGCCAGTAGAAGTTCCCGATCGCCGGGTTCCAGCGACCCCGGTTCAGGGACTCGACCGTATGAGCGCCAGGCCAGGCCGAGAATGCGATTGGCGAGGTTGCCCCACACACCAACCAACTCGTTGTTGTTGCGTTCAACGAAGTCCTTCCAGGACCAGTTCGCGTCTCGCGTCTCCGGCGCGTTTGCCGCAAGGTAGTACCGTAGCTGATCGGCCTGGTAACGATCCTCAATGTCAGAGAGGCTGAGGCCCCAGCCTTCGCTCGTACTCATTTTCTTGCCCTCGAGATTGAGGAACTCGTTCGCCGGCACGTCATAAGGCAGGACGAGACCGCCGTGACCCATCAGCAGGGCTGGCCAGATGATCGTGTGGAACGGGATGTTGTCCTTGCCGATGAAGTAGTACGACCGAACCTGCTGTGCTTGCGCTTCGCCCGGATTCCACCAGGCGTGCCACTGATCGGCGTGTTGCCGTCCTTGCGCCCACTCGATGGACGCCGAAAGGTATCCGATCACCGCGTCGAACCAAACGTACAGTCTCTTCCGTTCAAAGCCCGTCTCAGTGACCGGAACAGGGATTCCCCATTCGATATCCCGCGTGATCGCACGTTCCTCCAGGCCGCTGCTCAACCAGTTCCGGGTGAATGCGAGTGTGTTCTTGCGCCAATGGGATCGATCGATGCCGTTCAGCCATCCCGAGATGTCTGGTTCGATCCCCGGAAGATCGAGGAGAAAATGCTCTGTGTCGCGAAACGTAACAGGGGCACCGTCCAGCGTTGACATTGGCCCGATCAAGTTCTCTGGATCGTGGACACGCCCACAGTTGTCACACTGGTCTCCCCGCGCCCGTTCGAAGCCGCAATTGGCACAGCGACCTTCGACGTAACGGTCGGGAAGGAACCGGCCCAGGGTCTCGGAATAGGAACCAGTGACGCTCCTTTTCGTCACGAAACCCTTTTCTGACAGGCGCAGGAAAAACTCCGAGGTGACCTGATAGTGATTCTCGGAATACGTCTGCGTGAAAAGATCGAAAGAGACCCCCAGCTTCGAAAAGGTAGTCAGAAAGGATTCGTGATATCTGCGGACCAAGTCACCGGGCGCCACTCCCTCCCGTTCAGCCCGGAGCGTGATGGGCGTTCCGTGACAGTCCGACCCGGAAACCATCAGGACTTCGTTCCCACAGAGCCGATGGAATCGGGCGAAAATATCGGCCGGCAAGTACGCCCCGGCAAGGTGTCCAACGTGCAACGGGCCATTTGCGTATGGCCAGGCTACACCCACGAAGATTCGGTCGGCCATTGCGGCCTCCTCACAATTAGAACTGATTCTGTAAACGGACAATAGTGACCTGTAACAGTGCTATCGGTACCAGCGTTCACTGTTACAGGCCACTAGATTGGGCGCAGAAAGTCTATAAGGCGGCGGGGGCCGCCATACTGAAGATACGGTGCGGGATGGGTTGGACTCTGAGCATCACCTTGGATTTTAGCAGGGTAGGCCAACCTTGAACAACGGCGCGGGTAGCCCGATGGAGACAAACGATTCAGTTGGTTTTCATCATTTCCGCCGCAGATCCGAGTGCCCTGGTCTCCGCGTCGCGGTGAAACTGCCGGGAGTACAATCGCGCGTAGGTGCCCTGACGCGCCAGCAGCGTGGCGTGGTCTCCTTCCTCGACCACACGACCCCGATCTATTACCAGGATGCGGTCCGCTGCGCGGATCGTCGAGAGCCGGTGCGCGATGATCAGGCTGATCCGGCCCTGGAGCACGGCTTCGATTCCCTTCTGGATCCGCCTTTCGCTTTCTGTATCCACCGATGATGTTGCCTCGTCGAGCACCAGGATCTGCGGATCGGCCAGCACCGCCCGTGCGAGAGATACGAACTGCTTCTGACCGGTAGACAACCGACTGCCACCCTCGCCGACCTCCGTCCCGTATCGGTCCCGAAGATCACCAATGAAAGTGTGGGCTCCGACGTGACGTGCTGCGGCGCGCACTTCCTCGTCCGTGGCGTCCAACCGTCCGTACCGAATGTTCTCGTGGATCGTCCCGCTGAACAGATGGGGTTCCTGCAAGACCATTCCCAGGTTCGATTGCAACCAGTGCAGGCTCCGCTGTCGGTAGTCGATGCCGTCGATCCGGATGGCGCCCAAAGTCGGTTCGTAGAAACGACACATGAGGCTCGCGATCGTGCTCTTGCCGCTTCCGGTCTCTCCGACCAGGGCAACGCTCTCACCCGCATGAATCTTGAAATCGATATCTCTAAGCACCGGCTCCTCATCGATGTAAGCGAAGTGGACGTGATCGAAGGCGATCTGACGGATGATCTCTTCTCCACCATCGAGGGCCCGACCGGGTCGAGGCTCGGCCCTCTGACGCTCCAGCGCCGCCTGCACTTCGGGAGCATCGTCGATCTCCGGCTCGGTGTCCAACAGCCCCTGCAACCGCTCCGCCGATGCCTGTGCCTCCTGCAGACCGGTGAAACGCTCTGCCATTTCCTGGATCGGCATGTGGAACAGGCCGGCGTACTGTATGAACGCCACCAGTTCACCGAGGCCGATGGCACTGCCGACGACGAGGCCCCCACGCCACAGCGCCAGCCCTAAGCCGGCCGCACCCAGTGTCATGACGATCGGCAGGTACACCGCCGACTGGAGGGCACTCCGCAACGAATACCGGAACATCTGACGCGTCAGGACCTCGAACTCCTCCAGGTTCTCCTCCTCACGGACCAGTGCCCGGGTTGTTCGCACACCGACGATTCCTTCGTTGAAACCAGCGGTGATCCTGGAGTTCGCGCGCCGCGCCTGACGCTGCGCGCGAATGAGTTTCCTCTGATATACGACCGTCACCACCGACAGCGGTGGGACGATCACCAACACGAACAACGCCAGCCGCCAGTTCATCCAGAACATCATGGCCGTGACCCCCGACAGCAGGAACACGCCCCAAACGACGTCGAGCAGAGTCCAGGGAAGGATGCCCGAGATGCGGGCGCAATCCGATGTCATGCGTGCCATCAGCCATCCCACCGACCGTTTATCGTAGAAGGAGAACGACAGCTCCTGGAGCCGCGTGAACCCGGCGTGACGCAGGTCGTGTGCAACTCCCGTGGCCGCAATGCCGGCAAGGACGATGAACACCCAGACCATCGACGCCATGATGGCGGCCAGCGCGACGTAGACGCTTCCATAGATCCAGATTCGCCCTCCTCCGGCAGTGACGGCGTCATCGATGACGGCGGCGGTGATTCGCGGCAACAGGACGTCGATCACGGCCACCACCATCCCGGCGAGCGCGAGTCCAGCCAGCGACCAGCGGTAGGGGCGGGCACGGGCGACGATTCGTTTCCACAGCTTTGGATCGATCGGGTGATCGTAGTAGTCGTGTTCGTCCTGATAGGCGTTCATGCTCCCCCCTGCTTGGTCGACCCTGCAGCCGCGTCAACATCACGCTGGAGTTCGTCTTCGAGCGCGTTCTGGATTTCCCAGATGCGTCGGTACATACCCGGACCGGCCACGAGCGTGCTGTGATCGCCCTGCTGGATCACACGCCCCTGGTCGAGCACGAGGATGTGGTCGGCATTCATCAACGTGGACAGTCGGTGTGCGATTACGATAGTGGTTTGCCGCCCGCGCCGCTTGTCGAGCGCTTCGAGGATCAGGGCCTCGGTTTCAGTGTCCACCGCGCTCAGGGCATCGTCGAGAATGAGCAGTACCGGTTCCCTCACCAGCGCACGGGCCAAAGCCACCCTCTGGCGCTGACCTCCGGACAGGGTGACGCCGCGCTCTCCGACGAGGGTCTCGTAGCCCTTGTCAAATCGGACGATCGTGTCGTGAACGCACGCGGTCAAGGCGGCGTCGGCGACCTCCTCCTTGGTGGCCGTCGTGCGGCCCAGCCGGATATTCTCACGCAGAGTCTTTGAAAACAGGAACGGCTCCTGCATGACGGCGGAGATCTGTGCGCGCACGTCCTTGCGGTCCATGGCAGTGATGTCCTGACCGTCGATCTCGATCGTTCCCTCGTCGGGATCGTAGAAACGGAGCAGGAGGTTGACGATCGTGGACTTTCCCGAACCGGAAGGCCCGAGCAGCGCCAGCGTGCTGCCGGCCGCTGTTTGGAACGAAACTGCCGACAGGGCCGCTATCCCTGAGTCGTGCGAGTAGGTGACGTTTCGGAACACGATCTGGCCTGGTGTTTGAACCGTCGACGGCCTGACGCTCTCGACAGGATCCTTCTCTCTCGGATGTCCCAGGATCTCATTGATGCGTCCGATGGCGACGGTCGCTTTTCCGAGTTCGGTCAGGATCCTGCCCATCATCCGGACCGGCCATATGAACATGTTTACGACCATCAAGAAGAAGAAGAACGCCCCGAGTCCCATGCTACCCGAGGCCAAACGCACGGCGCCGGTGAGGATAACGACCGCCACCTGTCCCATGCACAACACATCCGAGGCTGACCAGAACCCGGCCATCAGCCGATAGAGGCCGTAGTTCAGATCGCGATGCTCGCCGTTCCGCGCCGCGAACTTCTTGATCTCGTAGTCCTGCCGGGCGAACGCGCGTACGACCCGAATTCCGGTCAGGTTCTCCTGCAGGGTGCTGGTCATGCGTCCTTCGGCCTCGTCCACGGCCAGGAAGCGGGTCCGCACCCGCCGGAAGAACGTCACCGAGAAACCAACGATCGGAAGCACCAGCACCAGCGAAACCAAAGTCATTCGGGCATCGATGGCGAACATCAGCGGAAGCGGGATCACCAGCATCATCGATGCCCGTCCGATCTCGACGACCTGGCTCGCGAGGAACTGCCGGAGCGTGTCGACGTCGGATGTGCAACGCTGGATCAGATCCCCGGTCCGTGCCTCGTCATAGAAAGAACAAGGCAAATGCTGCAGCTGATCGTACAGACGGTCGCGGACTCGCCGCGTGATCTGTTCGCTCGCCAGAGCCGACCAGCGGCCGCGCAGGTAGGTGAAGACCCCGGCCAGCATGGTCAGCACAACTATGGCAACAGCCGACAGCCACAAGTTCGCGCCGAGGAAGTCCGCCCCACCCGACCACTCGAGGGCGCGCAGGACGAACGGGGACGCCGCAGCCGGGTCGGAGGCGAGCACGCCGTCGAGCACCATCGCCGGCACGAGAGGCACGAGGTAGAGAAAGCAGGACGCCACCACCATCGCTGCAATCGCAGCTCCGTACCGAAGGCGTTCGCCTTCGCTGAGCTGCCATATCAATCTGTATCTTCTGTATTTCGAAGTCATCCCGTTCACAAGACGTCGCTATGCCTGAACGACCAGGCGCTTGCAGAACACTCAACGAACGGGATTATCTCGGAATCGAAGGCCGGGATGGATGCCCGCTCGTCCTCGAGCGGGCAGATGGATCAGACTCCTCTACGCACCCGCTCGGGCTGCCATCGGCTGATCGCCGACCGCACCGACAAATGGGAATTTGATAGTGTGGATGCGCATCGAATTTGCTCCTGACCCACCGGTCAAAAAGATATTTAACCGCGCTGTCGCGATCTAAATAATATAAGCCGATTCCCGAAGGAAGGCAAAACCTTTGAGGAGTGCGTATCCGGATCGAATCGCGTGGACTACGGCCTCGAACGCCTCGCGATTCTGCGCTACGACATCGACGACATCCGCAACGTCGAGGAGGCCGGCGTGGGTTAGGAATCGTCCTTTCGGCCTCGCTCCAGAGCCGCCCAAGCCAAACGAAACTTCGGGATCGGGTGTAGGTGCGCTCTATGAGCGCACGTGTTTCGGTTGGAAGAGAGTGTTTCGGTTCGGAAAGAGTGCGGTCATAGACCGCACCTACACCGTCGCCTCGAGCAGAATTGACCCTGAGAAGTCCCCATGAACCAGTCCATGATTCCGCTGCCACAACGGCTCAGAAGTCAGCTGGCGACCGACATGAAGAAACGACGGCCGAACCGGATGTAACCACCGCTCGGATTCTCGCCGCTAAGAAAGTCCCAGGACGGACCTTAGAGACCGAGAACTCGACAACAATTGCTAGCCGCGTATCCCATCAGTTGATAAGCTTTTCTCATATATCCTTTCCATTCGAGGGAGAAGCATGCTTCGGATACTCGCGATCGTCGCATTGTTGGCAGCGCCGCTCCTTTCCCAGGAACGGCAGGAGGCGGGCGCGCCGGAACTGGTCGACATCGGCCGCATCACGAAGATCAATGCCAGGGACCAGTGGTTTGAACTCCGGGTCCGGGCATCCGAACCGGCACAGGCTCGCAGGACCGGGTCTGGAGGATAGGGTGGAGAGGTTCATGTCGGACTCGGGCGTCGCCTTCCGCGCGAACGTGGTGTTCCCATCCCGAACGATCCCAGTACCGGTGAACCCGTACCCGACCCCCGCAATGACCCTCGGACCGGTTTGCCCGACCCACGCCTCGATCCCCGGGCTCCATCTCCTGTTCCGATACCCCTGCCGTCTGCACCATCGGAGCGTACGCGTTACGTCACCTCCCGCGTTTTCGTTACCGACGATACGGTCATCGAGCACGACGGCAAGGCAATTAGTTTCCGCCGCCTCAAAGTCGGCTTTACAGTTGCCGTGACGGGGTTGATCAGGGGGACGCTGACAGAAGCGAGAAAGATCGAAGTCCAGTTCACAAACCAGTAGCGGATTCTCGCGGGGAACTCCGCTCTGGACGACCACGTCAAGCGCGCTTTGGGGCGGACGGAAGGCTAGGGGGTCGCGCGATCCGTCGCCTCGGCTTTGCGGGGTTGGACCGATCCCTCCATCAACAGCACCGACGGAATTGACGCGGGATCCGCGAGCCTCAACAACTGATAGCCGATACCCGACGCGCCCTGGAAGAGACCGGGGGAATACGCACCTTTCGGGAGTGCCGTAACCAGGTGATAGCCGCCGGACTCCCGGGCCCTGCTCATCAACCGGGCCGCCTGCCCGAGCGCTTGATCCATCAGGTCCTGCCGGTCGAGCCGTTGCCCCGCCGTCCACAGGAACTCGATCCGTCCGAAACTCCCACAACAGAGGTTGTCCGCCCCCTGCAGGCCGAAATCCCGGGTTGTTTGTAAGGCGATCTCGATCTCGGTCCGGATCGCCGTGAGTCGCGTGAGCGGTGTTCCCGCCAGGCGGGCCAGGCCGATTCCTGGGGCACCGTGGCACCAGGTGGTCATGAAGGTCGGTTCAGGCCGGCTATCATCGAATTGACGGAGATCCTCCCAATTCCCTTTCTCCGGAGAGAAAAGGGTTCGCTCGTAGGCCAGAAGGTCCTCGGCGGTCTCGAGAAACAGAGCGCTCCCGCTTGCGTTATGGAGTTGAGCCAGCGCATAGGCCATGCCCGCTGCGCCGTGGGATAGACCGCTCAACAGCACGCCGTCTCTTCTACCTGCCACATTCCCGGCGAAGTCGTCGCGCCTGAGAAGCTGCGCACGCAGGTGCTCGCCACAGACGACAGATTGTCGCAAGAACTCTTCCTCATCCGTAGCGTCGTACAGGGCAAGCAACGCCAGGACAGCGCCGGCGGCTCCGGAGACGATATCGAGTGCGCTGTCGTTCTCTATCCGGTCTGGTGTCATCAGGGAGGCCGCTCGACAGGCGTCTCCGAGCAGGGAAGGGTCTCCCAGGAACCGTCCCGTCTGCACCAGAGTGAAGATCAACGCACCGAGGCCGGTCAACCCGCCGATGAGCGCGCCCCTGGCAAGAGCCTGGGCCTGCTCGGCGTCATGCAGCCGCTCGCGTACCGGCTGCAGAGCCGCTAGGGATAATTCCCGAAATCCCGCCCCGCTTGTCGTCTTCTCCAGGGCGGCAAGAAAAAGGGCCACACCGCAGACGCCGCCGTAGAGATCGACTCCCATGGGTTGAATCCGAAACTTGCCCGCGGGGGGGACGGGAGCCGAAGTAATCCAGGTCGCGCTGCCGTCGGGCGCCACGATCGCCCTTTCCTGCAGGTCCGAGGCGATGGCAACGGCTTCCGCGATCGCCTTCTCCGGAGTCAGGTTGACGATCTGCCGGGACAGTTCCGTGCTGAGCTCAGACGAGACAGCTCCAACCCGGGCCCGCGTATGGAAGGAAAGACGGATGACATCAATCTGGCGCTTCATGTCCCGCTCGTCGAGATCACCGATTCGGGCCGTCACGCGTTCAAGGCCCGATTCCTCGAACCAGTCATCGATGGTCCGCCCGGCAGAGACCTTCAGGGACCTGCTTTCTGGCAAGACCGAGAAATAGGGGATATCCAGGTTTTCCAGGTCACGGATTTCCGTGTCGAGAATAGGCCAGAAGGACGGCTTTGAACCTCCTCTCAAAAGATCGGCGGCGAGAGATTCCAACTCGATACTGCGATCAGCGCCATCCCGCATGTATTCGGGACGGAGGGTTTTCATGAAGAGCGCCCCGTAGGTCTTCGTCGGCCTGAAGATGAACCGCACCTCATGCTGGGCGAGGCCGCTCATGCATCGTTCGAAATCCGGCGCCGCACGGTGCTCGAGAATCAACCCGTACACCGTCTGAAACCCCAGCACGATGTCGTCGACGAACCGATCGGGAGAATGGCCCGTGCCGGAGATAAAAGGCACGTTCTGCGCTGCGGTGCGCTTGAGTTTCTGGTGCTCCAGCGTCATGGCGTCGGTGTTGATATGCTGCCAGTCAAGGTGCGCGAAATCGGTCTCCTGATCCGACACGCCCCCCAAACCGCTGACGTCGAAACTTTCGCCTCTTGCGCCGACATGCCATAACGGCAGGAGACCGGTGTCGAGAACTGACTCGGAGAGCATTCGATTCGCCAGAGCTTCCGCCCCGGACCGGACTCCCTCGTTCGGTCCTGCCGCGGGAAGGGGGCGCATCAACGTCTCCACGTCGATGAGGACCGGATGCTCACCGCTGGCGATCATGTTCTCGAAATGCAGGTCGTAGCCGTGAAGGGCGTGTGCCATCGCCAACAGCATCCCGGAGCGCCGATAGTAGCGTTCGAGCTCCTGCCGGTCGTCGGTGGGTTCGTGGACAACGTACTCGGCCCAGCCGTAGCCGGAGCAACTGAGAACTTTGAGACGCCTTAGTGGGGGCGCGGCGCCCCTGGCGTTCAGGCAATCGATCAAATCGCCGAAGGCCTGCTCGGAACCCATGTCTCTGGGCTTGTAGATTAACTGCAGCCCGCAAGAGAACACCAAGCCGATCACGGCGTTCCCGCCCCGGTGCCGGTCGGAGAGAAAGGGTCCGAGTTCATCGATCACTCCAAGACCGGTGTCTTCACGTCCAAAGGTCTCCGCTATCAGCGGCCAGTCTTTCTCGAGACGAAGCAAGAACACGCTCATCGCCTCGATCCAGGTTTCGGTCAAGACAACAGAGAGACGGGCCAGAACAGCGTATTCCAGAAAGAACTCAATGAGGCCGCCTTCGACCATTCGAGACACGTAGGCGCGATAGAGAGTCCGCGATGATTCTTCCTCGGAAGATGACAAACGGTCAAAAACCGAAGACCGTCGCTGCGACAGGAAGATCGAGAACTCCAGTTGCAGGGAAGGGGCGGCGAAGTAAGACAGCCACTTCAAAAGACCCCGTTCCAGATCGGAACGGGCCCCGTGGCTTAGATGGGGATAACTGGAACCTGCTCGTTCCCGTAATCGCCTTCGGGCAACAGCGATGAAAGGCAGGAAAAGATCCTGGAAAGGGACAGGATCGTCGAATGGCAGGAGGCGGGACACTGCGGTTTCGTCGCCGTCCGGGGAAGCATCCGCCGCTTCCAGGACTTCCCGCAAGGTCGCCGGCCAGGAAAGTTTCGAACCGTCGGCCGGTTGGACGACGCCTAATACTTCTCGGGCTCGGATTTGGTCGAAGCCGTCCCAGGCAAGCCTTTTCTGCCATCGTTCGCGATCGCCGGTGGCCGCGTTCCTCGTCCACCGCTCCAGGCGAGCCCGGACGGTGTCGGCTCCGGTACTGCCACGGTCTGGCGTGTATTCAGGACCGAAGCGCTCCAGCAGCGTGCTGGCCCGGCCAGCGATGGTTCGCAGATCCGCCGCGGAGATTTTCATGAACGGTCAGGTGGGCTTGCGGTTGCATCAGACGGGAAAGACTTCTCGCCGCGGCGTGCCGGCCGACGTCCGCCCCCGTGTCTTTCATTCGGATGACGTTCGTCCGGCCGACCGGCGCGCCTTAGAGTCGTTGCGGACCCTCAGGCGACGCCATTCTTGCCGGGCATCTACCCGCGGAAATCGTCGCAACCAAACACGGTGCATCCACCGCCGTACGCGCTGTAGCAAAAGGCGCTGTCGGTGATGGCGCTATTGGTACCCGCTGCTTGGATCCTATCCACATCGATGCCCGGGCCGGGAATGCCGGATTGGCCAATGCCCCCCCTCCTAAAAGTCGGGTCTCCTCCTCCTCCGGCAACGGCATCGAGCGCATCGTCGCTCAAGAGGCCGCTCGGTATCTGCGGAAGCACAAAGTAGGCGATATTCTCCGCCTCCTCGACAACCTTGATCTCCAGACTGTCCGGAATCTGGGCCCCGGTCTCGCGGGCAATAACTCCCTTCGGGTCGTTGATCAACTCCTTCCTGAACGCCTCGTCCTTTAACGCTTTCGCGATGATATGCAGTCTTTGCTCCATCGTAGAAGCCATATTGTATCCTCCTTGTTGAGATGAATCCTCCCCATCGATATTCGAGTTTCCGAGAAGGTCATGTGCGGTTCAAGTAGAATCGGATACCGGCATTCAAAGCTCGGGAGTAAGCCTGAACGGGGACGCTGGACTCCCGTTGCGGGTAGAGGGATCCGGCCGACAAGCGAGCTCTCGATTCAGGAGGAGATGTGACACCGACGAAGGCACCGGCGCCATCATTCATTTATGGAACGGCGTGGAAGAAGGAGGCCACGGCGGAGCTGGCCGGAACTGCGACGCGCGTCGGTTTCAAGGCGATCGACACGGCCAACCAGCCCAGGCACTACCAGGAGCCGCTGGTGGGCGAAGCACTGGAGTCGCTCGCCTCAGCCGGCACTCCGAGGGAGTCCCTGTGGGTGCAGACTAAATTCACTCCGTTTAACGGCCATGATCACCGGGTGCCTTATGACCCTGGCGTAGATCTGACGACGCAGGTGAGCCAGTCTTTCGAGTCCTCTCTTCGAAACCTGAGGACCGACTACGTCGATTCCTATCTCCTGCACGGTCCCTATTCCTATCCAGGGCTCGGAGACGACGACTGGGAGGTCTGGAGAGCCATCGAAGAAATACACAGGTCGGGTCACGCGGACATGATCGGTGTCAGCAACGTCATGCCCGGGCAGCTTCGCACGCTCGTGGAACAGGCTGAAGTCAAACCCATGGTCGTACAGAACCGGTGTTTTGCGGACCGCGGGTGGGATCGACAGGTCCGCGAGATCTGCCGAGCGAAGGGAATAATGTACCAGGGATTCTCCCTCCTGACGGCGAATCCCGACCTGCTCCGCCACCCGGAGGTGGTGTCTATCGCCGGAAGGCTCGGGGTCGAGCCCCAGCAGGTAATCTTCCGCTTCGCAATGCAGGCAGGAATGGTGCCGTTGACGGGAACCACTTCCGAACAGCACATGAGAGAGGACCTCAGCGTCTACGAGATCGAGCTGAGCGCCGATGAAGTCGGCCTTATTGAGTCCATCGCGGGATGAGAGTGGAACGTTTCGAATCGGGCATAGGACAGGGCAACCTTCGTGGATGAAACCAATACCATCGAAAGACAGAGTCGTTTCGAGCTTCCCGACATCTATGTGATCCTGTTCAGCTTCATCGTTTTCGTTTCGATTCTGACCTGGATTATTCCCGCCGGCGCCTACGAGCGAACCTTGCTGCCCAACGGCCGGGAAACGGTCGTGGCCGGTTCCTACCGCGTTATAGAGCAGACGCCCGTCGGCATCATGGATGTCGTGACGTCGATTCCGGACGGGCTGAGGGACGCGTCGAGCATCGTATTCCTGGTGCTGCTCGTCGGAGGGGCGGTCGGCGTCGTTCGCCGTACCGGCGTCATCGATCTGGGGATTCAGCGCTTGATGGCGCTCATGGGCTCCCGCGTGGAGCTGCTGATTCCAACTCTGATGGGCGGGTTCGCGTTGATAGCGGCCTTCATCGGAACACCGGAGCTGTCCCTGGCCTACCTGCCGATCATCCTCCCCCTGATGCTTCGCCTGGGATACGACACGTTGACCGCGACGGCGATGGTTTTGTTGTCGACAACCCTTGGATTTGCTTTCGGGATCTCGGTGCCGGCCACGATTGGGATCGGCCACCTGTTGGCAGAGCTGCCGATGTTCTCCGGGGCATCGTATCGGACCGTGTTCTTCCTGGTGATCCAGGTTTCTTCTGCAGCGTTCGTGTTTCGGTACGCACGAGGGGTGAAGGCCAATCCGGAGATCGCGCTGAACGCCGACGAAGACGCGAGACTCCGGGAGGAGTTGAGTGACGACGGCGACGCCCCCCAGACCTTTACCGCACGGCAGCGGGTGGCGGGGATCGCGGCGCTGGGCATGTTCGTTGCTTTCGTCGTAGGTGTCCTGAGGCTCGGCCTGGGATTCGAAGAGATTTCCGGGTTGTTCGTTGCGATGGCCGTCATCACCTCCCTGATTGCAGGCCACCGGCTCAACCAGATCTGCAGCAACTTCAACTTCGCGTTCAGAGAGATCCTTGTTGGAGCCCTGATCTGCGGCGTGGCTCGCGGGGTGTCGGTGGTCATGGTCCAGGGAAACATCATGGACACCGTGGTCTTTTACCTGAGCGGCCTGGTGGGATCGCTACCGGACGCGCTTACTGCTGTGGGGATTCTGCTGACCCAGGCGGTCTTCAACTTCCTGGTGCCTTCCGGCAGTGGCCAGAGTCTGATCACTCTCCCGATTCTCATCCCGCTGGCGGACCTGGTAGGGTTGACGCGTCAGGTCGTCGTGCTGGCGACTCACTGGGGTGATGGCATCACGAATATTGTTTTCCCGACGTCCGGCTATTTCATAGCCACACTCGTCATGGGTCGAGTCAGCCTCGGCAGGTGGCTCAAGTTCTATCTTCCGTTTTTCTGGTTTGTCCTGGTGGTCGCTGTAGTCGGATTGATCGTTGCGCAGAACATCGCGCTCGGTCCTTTCTGATCGGCAGATCGCCGCTTCACATAAAAGAGGAGGGTGCGTTGGCAAAGGTGCACAAACTGAAAGTCGAGCTGATGACGGCGGAGGCGTTCGCGCCATTCGGGGAAGTCATGGAAGCGAAGGAGCGGCCTTCGGACGAACGTCGGTTCTTTCCCATAACCTTCGATATCGACGGCAAGACGACGGTGGACGTCATCTGGCAGCCCTATGAGGAACGTACGTTCACCACGCTGGAACGCCACTTCAACGTGACCCAGAGCTTCATCCCCCTGGAAGGATCGTTGGCCGTCGTCGCAGTGGCCCCACCGACGGATCTTGGCGACCGGGAAGCTGTTCCTGAACCAGACGAGGTGCGCGCTTTCATGATCGACCCCACCAAAGGCTTCGCCTACAAAACGGGAACCTGGCACTCTCTGAATCGATACATCCTCTCTCCGCCGGGGGCCAGTTTCATCATCCTGAACGTCGACCCCAATCCGAGCCAGGTGGTGGACTACGAGAAGGATTTCGGCGTCATCTTCGAGGTGGATATCTAGCAACCCATTGGAGCTCGTTCGATCGCCGCCCCGGTCTGGATTGCTTGTCGGCAGACACCACACCGTCTAGAATACCGGCACTGGAGCAACCCTTTTGGAGGCAGCAATATGAAGTTAGTCAAGGTGTTGATTCTCTCGGTCATCGTTGTCCTGACCGCGTCTGCCCTCGCACCCGATTCCCTGGGACAGCGTGGCCGACGGGGACGTGGCCCCCTTACACCCGAACAGGAGGCCGCTCAGGCCGCTCGTCGGGCGGCTTCGGCACCGGACGCCCCGCGCCCGATCGACATGCTGGACACGGTCTGGATCGAGGAGATGTCCTGGATGGAAGTCCGCGATGCGATCGCTGCGGGCAAGACCACCGCCATCATCGGCAGCGGCGGACTCGAGCAGAACGGTCCGTATTCCCCGACAGGCAAGCACAACTACGTACTGCAGACGACCACCGAGGCCATCGCCCGAAAACTGGGCAACGCCCTGATCGCCCCGATCGTGACGATGGAACCGGGCAACCCCGAGCGTGAGGACCTCTATCCCGGCAGCGTGTATATCACCCAGGACACGTTCAGGGCGGTTCTTACCGACATGTCGACCAGCCTGAAGACCATGGGATTCAAGAACATCATCATGGTCGCCGACAGCGGTAGCAACACAAGAGGAATGACGGAGGTCACGGCGGCGCTCAACGATAAGTGGAAGGGGAACCCGACACGGGTTTTCTACATCACGGAGTACTACACCGAAGACCGCTGGAGCTACGACTACCTGAAAGAGATCGGCATCCACCAGCAGCCGGATGTCCAGTCCGCGACACGCTACGACATCCACGACGACTACCACTACGAGTCGCTGATCGCCGTCGTCGCCCCCGACCTGATCCACCCCGAGCAGCGCAAGAAGGCCGGGAAGTTCGTCATCAACGGTGTGGAAATGGAATCGATCGAGAAAGTCATCGAAAACGGAAAGAAACTCGCCGCCTACCGTGCCGAGATCACCGTCAGAGCGATCGAGAAAGCGATGGCGGATTGGGGGGCGCCGCAGTAGCAGGATCCGTCAACCGGAACACCCTTAGTCGAGGCGACCCCGCGATCATGTGGGGTCGTCCCCACAGCCTGGAACCTTCACCGATCATCCTTGTCCAAATCCGTGTAGGTGCGGTCTATGACCGCACATTCTTCGATCCGACACAACGTGCGCTCATAGAGCGCACCTACACCCGATCACCACCTCATTGTGCTCTGCCAGCGAGCTGACCTGCCGGGCGCGTGTGATTGATCCACACTTCCGCTACGAGCAGGTTGACGCCGAAGCCCAGCCAGAAGGAGACACCGAATATCTCCTCGATCAAGGGTCGCGGGTTCAAATCCCTCCTTCGCGATCGGCAGCTAACAAATGGAAGGTCACCGATGGTGGCCTTTTTGTGCCTCTTACCACCTCCGCGGACCGTGTTATTCTCTGAAATTCCACGAGGCCGCGCACAACTAATGAGCCGGCCTGGCTGGGAGGCCTGTGAGCGGAAGGAACTTGGTTTTCACAAAGTCATTTGTCCAGAACGCGGAAGGGTTGGTGCGGAACATTGCACAGGCGGTCGTGGCCCCACCGGAAGTGATCCGTCTGAGCGTGGTGAGTCTGCTTGCAGGAGGACATCTGCTGCTGAACGATCTCCCGGGCTCGGGTAAGACGCTCCTGGCACGGTCTCTTGCGCGGTCGCTCGGCGGAAGCTTCAAGCGCATTCAGTTCAATCCGGACCTGTTGCCGACCGACATCACGGGGTCTTCGGTATTCAACCAGGCAGAGAATCGTTTCGAGTTCGAGGAGGGGCCGGTTTTCGCCAACGTCGTCCTGGCCGACGAAGTCAACCGCGGCAGTCCGCGGACTCAATCGGCGCTGTTGGAAGCCATGGCCGAAGGGCAGGTGACGGCGGATGGCACGAGCTATCCTTTGCCCGACCCATTCTGGGTCGTCGCCACGCAGAACGAGGTAGACGCGTACGGCACATTTCCGTTGCCCCAGGCCCAGCTCGACCGATTCATAATGTCGCTGAGCATCGGCTATGCAGACGCAGACCAGCAAGTGGAGATTCTGGAGCGCAACCAGCGCGGTGACCCTGTTGTCGGACAGCAAATCGATGGCGAAAGCATACGCGAGATGCAGGCACAGGTTCGAGAGGTGGAGGTCTCTCGTCCCGTCAGGGAATACCTCGCCAGAATCCTCGTATCTACCAGAAACCACCCCGCGATAGTCCTTGGCGTCAGTTCCCGCGGCGGCGTCCACCTTCAGCGCGCCGCGCAGGCGTTCGCCGCCATGCGAAGCGATGGGTTTGTCGCGCCGGAACACATCAAGGCTGTGGCGGGACAGGTCATGGCTCACCGCGTCATTGCCGCTCCCGGAACAGCCACTTCGCCCACGGAGGCTATCCATGAGGTGGTTGCCGGCGTCCCTGTGCCGATCTAGGCGGACATCGTGTTGATCACCAAGCGCGGTGTTGCATTCCTAGCCGTAACCGGTACGCTTTACGGCCTGGCCTGGCTCACCCACATCGGCTGGTTCTACGTCGCCGTGTCTCCGGTACTGGCTGCCTTACTGGTGAACCTTCTGCTCCCCCCCCTCACGATTCGCGGCCTGGTCGCCGAGCGTCAGCTCAAGGGCGACAGGGATGGAAGGCATCAGCAGATATTCGAAGACGACACCGTGACTGTCGAGATTCGTTTATCGAACCGGTCTCTACTGCCAAAGATTGTCCTCACGCTACACGACGATTGCCCCCTCGCCGCGCCCGGTGAGGAGCCGCGGGGATTCCTCATCGGCGCTCTGCGGCCCGGAGGCCGCACCGTGGCGAGCTACGAGGTCCAGTCTTATCGTCGGGGGCTTTATTCCTTCGCACCGCTCCGCGTAGAGACCGCGGCTCCTTTCGGCCTGTTTCGCTCAACGCGTAGTATCGCCGCACCGCTGGAGGCGACGGTCTATCCCAAGGTGCTGCCCGTGGAGGCCTCCCCCTACCAGGGTGCTCTCCAGGGAGAATCAGCCGACCTACAAGTGCCGGGCCCCACTGGTGAGTTTCGAGGTTCCCGGGAGTTCCAGCATTCCGACTCTCTCCGGAATATCCACTGGAGGAACTCGGCAAGACGGGGAAGCCTTATGGTCCGGGAGTTCGACAAGACGCCTGAGGGGGAGTTGAGGATCGCCTTCAACCCTGGAGTCGATCTTGGCAAGGGTAGGGATACGACCCTGGAATATGCGATAAAGATTGCGGCCAGCATGGCCCGGCGGTCCTTCAGGGAAGGACGGCCGTTTCGTATCTGGCCGGGCTGGAGCCGGGCAAACCGGATCACGTGGCATGGCGTCCTCGAGCACCTGGCGCGGCTCCAGGCCGAGCCCGAACCAGCGGTCGCTGAACTCATTGCCTCCAAAGGCCTGCCCGGGAGCTCGGTGATCGTCGTTTCAGCCGCCGATGAAGACAGCATCAGGCAGCTTCGCCAGCTTGGATCCTCCGACTACGTCACGGTGGTGATGATGGAGGGATTTGACTCGTCGAGAGAGCACGCCGGGACGCGTGAGAGGCTGGCGAGTCGGGGCCTGAGGGTAGTGTCGTGCCGGGCCAACGGTCTTGAGAAGGCGTTGGCAGCTCTCGGCGCGGCCTTGGAAGCGCCGACTCTTCGAGCGCAACAACTGCCCGTGGCCCGGGCGTCAACAATGCGGTAGCGGATGAACGAACCCTTGAAGTCAACCATCCTCAAATGGATCACCGTGCCCTCCCGGGGCGACGCCTGGGAACGCAGCGGTTGGCGGGCCCGGTTCCTCCTGCACGCGCTCGCGTTCGCGGGAACGGCGGTGTCGCTGTGGGCCGTTTCGTGGGCGTCAGGCGGGCACCCGCTCTATCTTGTCTTAATAGCTGTCGTGGGCCTGGGACACCTCGTCTCCGCCAGGCGGGGCCAGCGGACGCTTCGCCTCACGATTGCTGTATACCCGGCCCTCGTGCTGGTTGTCTGGGCGATGCGGGCCGACGTCATAACCATCATCAGCGGGGGGTCCCTGTTCTTGATGGCGAGACTGCTGGCTGTGGTCCAGACGATTCTCAGCTTCAACATCCGCGACCTGCGCAGTCTCTACGATTCCTTTCTCCTCAGCTTGACGGTGATCCTGCTGGCAAGCGAAGCAGCGCTGTCTCCCTCTTTTGCTGTTTTCATAATCGCGTTTGGAGTCGTAGCACTGACCTTTTTGGCCGTGGCGCATCCCATCTGCGAATCGACTGAAACTCGGGGATCGGGCTCGACTCGAATCGCGGGTCTTGCAGTCTCGGTTCCGGGCATCGTTCTGCTCATTCTGGTCGCTACGGTCGGCGTCTTTATCGCCGTTCCGCAGGCCTACCGAGTGCGCAATGCGGCGCCGCTGCCGAGCAGGTCGGACCTCACCATCGGCCGTCCCGTTGCGCCCGTGCCCCTCCCGCGCGGCGATGCCGTTTCGGGCAGCGGGTTCCTCCCTTCACGCGAAGGAGAAGGCGCCGGGGCCACACCCGAGGGCACAGGATCGATCGGCGAAGAGCTCTTGGATCCCGACGACTACGCCAGATTGGGGTATACCGGAGAGGGTGAGAACGACGTTGTGATGCAGGTCCGGAGTCCGCTGGCCAGCTTCTGGCGCGGCCAGATCCTGGAGGAATACGACGGACGAGGCTGGAAGACGACCGACAGCTCGGCCCAGATCGAATTGGATCGGTCAGGCACGCTGAAGTTCAAAGACGCTCCGGCGCTGGGACAAGGCACCGGGCGCTACGTACAGACCTTCTTCCCACGTGTCACACAACCCGAAGCGTTGTTCACGGGGTACAGCCCGGGCTACATTGCCGTGCTACACACGCCTGGCGATGGCATCGAGTATCTGCATGAAGCCGACAGCTACAGAGTCGTGTCGGCCGTGCCGGGTCTGGGGCCGGAGGACCTGATTCCTGACAACATCGATGGGAGCTACCTGCGAGGATATCCGGTTCCCGACGGACCGCAGCGAGTTCAAGACCTCGCCAACGCTATCATCGCTGGGGCCACGTCGGACTTCCAGAAGGCGAGTCGTCTGGAGCAGTATCTTCCCGTCAACTATGAGTACGACCTGCGCGTGCCACCCCTCTCCCCCTCCGGCGACGTCGTGGACCAGTTTCTTTTTGAGCGGCAGGCCGGCTACTGCGCTCAGTTCGCCACTGCAATGGCGGTTATGGCGAGACTGGTCGGATTGCCGGCTCGGGTCGCCACGGGTTATGTGCCAGGCGTCTACGATAGCCTGACCGGTGCCCATACCGTGAGACTTCAGGACGCCCACGCGTGGGTCGAAATAAAGTTCATGGAGCATGGGTGGGTGGCCTTTGACCCTACTCCACGACCGGACTCACCCTGGGCTCTGGACGCGGGCTATACGCGTACCACGAGGACTCTTCAGGATGTCATGCGGGGCGCGCTCGGCGAGGGGGTGATGGGCGTACGCCTTGCGGCAGCCGACGCCGTCGCCGCACTGACGACCTTCACCGGCCTGCCGGCGGCTGCCTTCGCGCTTGTCGTGACCCTGGCAGTGGTTGCGTTGTGCATCTCGATGGCCCGGCTGGGCCTCCTCAACCGGGCACGCGCGAAAAACCGCGCGGGCTACTCCTTACTCCGCGGTGTCACGCGCGGCGAGGTGATGCGGGCTTACCATACAGCTCTGCATCTCATGGGGCGAAACGGGTATCCCCTCAGGCGGGAACACGAGAGCCCGGCCGATTACCTCGCCATGCTCGGGTCGCAGGCTCTCCCTGTGCCACGAGCCTTCCGCCGCATCAGCAGCCTGGCCGCGCACGCCCTGTACGATCCGGCCCCACTCGACTCCGGCCTAGCCCGTGAAGGTTGGGCCCACCTCAAGACCCTGCGGACGGTCCCCTTGGGCGCAAGGCAATCCGGGTAAAGGTTTCGGGAATTCAAATCCTCCCCCGCAATCCGCTGGAGATTGCGGGCCGGCAACCTTTTTCCGATATCATGCTTGAGCACGGAACGTTTCTACTTGGTGCAACTTGAGGGGTGTCGAGGTTCGTCAGATCAGGATGTCGTCTATCTATCAGGATTTGAGATACGCAATCCGGATGCTGCACGAACATCCGGGATTCAGCGCTACGGTCGTCCTGACGCTCGCTCTGGGCATCGGTGCCAACATCGCGATGTTCGGGGTCGTCAACGGCCTTCTCTTCTCGGCCCTGCCCTATCGCGATGCAGACCGTCTGGTGATGGTCTGGAATCGGCACACCAGCACGGGTGCGGAAAACGTCCAGATCTCGGGCCTCGACTTCCTGGATTACAAGGAGTTCACGTCTTCATTCGAAACATTCGTTGCGGTTCACGCCGCATCGGACAGATCGCTCTCCGATCAGGGGCCGGCTGAACAGATCGACGTCGGTGGCGTCTCCCCCGATTTCTTCCAATTCATCGGTCGGGAACCTTTTCTCGGACGGAGTTTCACCAGCGAAGACGAAGTGACCAGCAGCGGCACTGGTTCGGTGATCATAAGCCACGGCTTGTGGACGCGGCGCTTCGGCGCGGACCCGGCGTTGTTAGGTCGGACCATCCACATCAGCGGTCTCCCCGCAGTTGTTATCGGTGTGCTGCCGGCGGATTTCGACCTGGTCATGCCGGACCACGGGGTGGGTCCCCAGGGAGATGGCATGCCCCAGGTCATCGACGCTTGGCAACTCCTGTCCGAGGGCGTTTTCAGGTACAGCCGGACCATGGGGCTGTTCCGGGTGATCGGCCGGTTGCGTGAAGGTGTGACGATCCCAGAAGGACAAGAGGAAATGGATGGCCTGGCCGCCCGGCTGCGGGAAGAGTACCCGGTGCACGCGGACCGGGGTATGGAAATAGACCTGATTCCCATGCAAACCGACGTGGTTCGGGAGGTTCGACCCATCGTTCTCTCCCTCTTCGGTGCGGTGGGGTTCGTGCTGTTGATCGCGTGCGCCAACGTCGCCAACCTGATTCTCGTCAGGGCCGCGCACAGGCAGCGCGAAGTGGCGGTGCGGGCAGCGATGGGCGCGTCTCGCCTGCGACTCGTGCAGCAGCTAGTCACAGAGAACGCACTGCTCGCCTCGATCGGAACAGTCCTCGGGCTCCTCCTGGCGCGGGCGGGAACCGAAGCTATCAAACTGCTGGCGCCGGCAAACGTGCCCTTCCTGCATCAGATCGCCGTGGACGGTCCCGTGCTGGGGTTCGCCGTCGCTCTGGGAGGGTTCACCATACTGCTCTTCGGCATCGTACCAGCGCTGCGGGCTGCACATCCCGACCTCCGTGGCCAGCTCGCCGACGGCCCCGGGCCCATCGCGGGACGCACCCACCACCTCCGTGACGCGCTGGTCGTTACCGAAGTGGCCCTCTCGCTCGTCCTTCTCGTCGGCGGTGGGCTCATGATTCGCAGCTTCATGGAGTTACAGGCTGCCCAGCTTGGTTTCAGACCGACCTCGGCAATGACCGTGAAGATTGCGTTGCCGCGCGGGCTCTATGACGCGGTCGAGCAACGCGCGAACTACTGGAGAAACCTCCGCAGCGAAGTGATGTTGTTGCCGGGGGTCGAAAGCGTTGCGTCCGCGTGGCCGCTTCCGTTCGCCGAAAGCGGGTCGGAAATACCCTATTCATCGACAGGTGCGACTTCGAGCGATGTCGGTCGTTTCATGACGACGACAACCCTGGTCTCGCCAGGTTACTTCGAGACGATGGGGGCCCGACTCCTGGACGGACGACCCTTTTTGGAGGAGGATCTGACCCGGAACACGGCCATCGTAGTGGTCGACGACATCGTCGCAGAACGCCTCTATCCGGATCAGTCAGCAGTCGGTCAAACGTTGTGGCTGGCACCCGAGGGCAGAGCCGAAAAGCTACCCCTGGAGATCATCGGGGTCGTCTCCCACATCCGGCACCAACGGATTGTGGGCGAGGAACGCGAGACGATCTACCGACTCACCGACGGCGCTTTCAGGATGGCTGCCGTTGTTCGGACCAGTGGCGACCCGCGCGCGGCGCTTGGAGGGATTCGCCAGGTCGCGGCCAGGCTCGATCCCGACGTGCCGATATTCGACGCGCGCACGTTTAGAGAGTACATCGACAAGGAAATCGCGCCGACTCGATTTACGATGACCCTGGCCGGCTTCTTCGCCATGGCCGCCCTGGTGCTGGCCGCAGTGGGACTCTACGGGGTCACCTCCTACTCGGTGGCACAACGCGAGTCGGAGCTCGGGGTGCGTGTCGCGCTCGGCGCACACCGCGGCAGGATCATGCGCTTGGTGCTCGGGCATGGTCTGGCCATGACCCTCATCGGGATCGCGATCGGCCTGGTCCTGTCCCTGGGTCTTTCCCTCGTGATTCAAAGCCTGCTCCTGGGTGTGTCGCCGACCGACCCTCTCACCCTGGTTGGCGTCTCCCTCCTCCTCGCGGCAGTCGCCATGATCGCAAGCTACCTTCCGGCGCGTCGGGCCGCACGAGTGGATCCGCTCGTGGCGTTGCGGGGGGAGTAGGTCCACCCCTTTCGCGGATTTCACCCTTACCCCTCGGAGATCTAGAAGCGTACCGGTCCGAAGCTCTGTCGTGGGGCGCTTATCACACACGAGAACTTGCTTCGACTCAATCGCTTGGATGTAGGTGCGCTCCATGAGAGCACTGCTTCGGTGCGAAGGGAGTGCGGTCATAGACCGCACCTACAAATTCCTGACGCCTCTCGCCTGCGGCCGGAGTAACAAGGGTCGGTGAGAAAGGCGGGCTAACTAACGGCGTCAATGTCGGAGTTCGAGTGAAGAGTCGTTGCGGCACGAAGCTGAGAGGGTGGCGTGTCGGCGAACTCCCTAGAAATTGAATCGGACGGAAAGTCGGATGTGTCGGGCGCGACGCGCGCGCGTGGCTTGACCGAAGAGGGGGGAGGTCTGCACCCCGCTGAACCTCTGGAAGTTGACCTGGTTCAGGAGGTTCTGGACATTGGCGCTCATCGTCATACGGATGCCTCGACGGCCGCCGTAGTAGCCGCCGCTGGCCGCCGGTCCGCTGCTCGCGGTCCGTGACTCTCGAAGCTGCACGGACTTGGACAGGTTCATGGAGACTTCAAAGAACCCCGGGCCTGTCAGTGAATTCCGGGGCACGCCGGGAGGGCGGTCGTTGGTGTTGGTGTCCTGGTTGTCGTCCCTGCCGGTTCGGAGGCTGTAGGGCCTTCCCGTGTTCCAATTGAAGCGGGTATTCGCGTTCACGCTCCAGGGCATCCTGAAGTTGACTGAGGTGTTGAAGCGGCGTTTCGCACTCACGGGCGCCCACTCTGCCCCCAGATCATGGTTGTCCGCAGGAAGTCCGAACGGCCCGGTGGCGTCGGTGTAGTTGGACTCGAGAGTGTAGTTGCCGTTGATGTTGACGAAACTGAACCGCTGCCGGAAGCCCAACCTCAGGTTCTGGTTACGGGAAGTGCCTGTAGATTCCAGCTGAACGATTCTGCCTCGGGAGGGATCCGGCGGAAGGCAGGTCGCCTCGTTCTGATCCAGTTGGCAGGACCTGGCGATCGTCGAGGTGACGTCCAGGGGAGAGTTGAGGTTTCGGCCGCGGAAGAGATGGACACCGCGAACGAACCTGTAGGCGCCGGTCAGCACCAGACCCTCGGAGAAGCTGGTCTCGATCGACACCTCGAAATTCCAGGTATAGGGGGCCGCGAGGTCGTCGGCACGAACCCGGATCGACGAGGGCACGTCTATCGTGGTCTCGCCGTCCTCACCGAGGAACGGATCCGGGTACGACGGATTCCGGATCGTCAGAGATCTCTGACGCGTCCCGTCAAACTGGATCAACTGTCCGACCGTTCCACGCCTCAGACGCTGATGAAAGATACCGCTCCCGCCACGGATGACCGTGGACGAACCGATCGAGTATGCGAAGCCGAGCCTCGGATCGACGTTATTGAGGTCACCCAGGTTCGTCTGGGATTCGTAACGCAAGCCAAGGCCGACGGCGAGGCGGGGCGTGATCCTGAAATCGCTCTGAACGAAAGCAGCCGCTTCGAACTGGCTGACCCTCAGGTTTGGATCACCCTGATTGACGCTGTATTGAATGGGCCTTCCGGCAAGAAAGTCGTCGAGGCTCGAAAAGATGAAGCTCCCGTTGAAATTGCGCCTCGAAACTGAGTCTTCGCGGCTGTAACCCCCGTCGAACCCCAGTTTAACCGAGAGATTCCGGCCCGTGTACATCAGCAGGTCGCCGAACCCATAGTCGAGGTTCCGGTTCTCGCCGCTGTTGGGAGAACCTCCGCCCCTGAAGGCGTCGAGGACATTGATCAGAGGTCCGGAGTTCGCCGGGAACGATTCGTTGGAGTTCTTGCCGAAAAAGAAACGGACCTCGTTGTTGAGGGTACGCGACAGGATCGCCGTTTCCTTGATCTGGAAGCTGAAGTGTCTTCGGTCCCAGCTCGATGCCTGTTCGGGCAGCCCGAACCCCCCGACGCCGAGGTTCGCCATGTCAAAGGTCTCGAAACTGAAGCTCGTGTTGACCACGTGGCTATCGTTGAGCTGGGCGGTCGCCCGCGTCGTGAGACCGCGGTTCTTGCGGGGTTGCGTAATGGCATCGTTGATCAGGCCGTCCGGTGTGATCGCCCGGAGCGTTTCTCCTCTTTCATCCGTCTCGTGTTCGAAGCTGAGCGTCAGTGTCAGCCGTTCCCGGATGACGGGCCCACTGAGGTTGACCTCGAGGTTTCGCTCCTGGTACGGAGGACGGGATAACGCGAACGCATTCCGAGCGTCGAGCTTCTCGTCGGCAAAGTCAAACTCGACATCGCCGTTGAAGCGTCCCGTCCCTCCACGGGTCACGATCTGAGTCTGCCCCCGACCCTGCCGGCTCTGCTCCGCGGTGAAGGAGTTTTCGTTGATCCGGATTTCCTGGATCTCGTCCCGATTCGGCATCCGACCGCCGCCGAACCCGTCGATGACCAACCCCCCTCCGCGCCCCGCCGGACTCCGAAGATCCCCCAGATACTCGCGCAGCTCGTCCTCGTCTTCGGGCAAGTCGCTGTTCCGCTCGCCCGCGATGTCTCTGGTCAGGGCGTAGCGCTGAGCGGGGTTGAGGAACTTCACCGCAGCAAGCAGCAACTGCTCCTCAAGGTCGCGGATGTTGTCGGAGAGCGACGAACCGGCCACCTCGACGTCGGCTTCGATCACACGCCGTCGTTCCCGGTCATGAGCTTCCCAGACGGACTGGACCTGTGTTTCCTGGTCGAACGTCAGCGGTGCGACGCTGGCTTCCTCGAGGAGATCCTTCAAACCGGCCACGCCGTCGTTGAGCAACAGACGTCCTGCCTCGGCCCGGAACTGCGCGATCTCTTCCTCGGAAAGCTCAGTTTGCGCGGAAATCGGGGATGGAGCGGCCGGGCGGTCAGGACCCCTTTCCTGCCCGGCAAAGACCAGCAGAGGAAGGGCCAGTGAGAAGGCAACTACGCAAACGCTGCGGTGCACCAACGGGTTGCTCCTTCGTGTCTCTTCGATCGGTCCGCACTCGACGTCCTGCTGGCTGACCTCACAGGGGAACTCCAATGATAGCGAAAATGCTCAGTCAGGACGGCAATTTCGTTATCGAAAGCGCCGCTATGACGTTCGTTAGCTGCATCCCGTCTCTCTCAACTAGGACACCGCGGAAGCCCCGACAGTTCCCGACATCCATCGAGTGTTCCGATGTCAGACTGGGAGTTCTGCGTTTTGTCACCAAGATCGTCATCAGGATCGGTGAACGCTCGAGTGGGGCTTCAGATCACCTGCGGGCGGCACATCCGTTGACTCCTCCGAAACTCCCGAATAACATCGACCCCAATGCTCTCCATGACCTCGGTGCACCTTCCGGATCACAACGGCGCTCATGGGCGACATATTCGGAGTATCGAACTCGGAATCCTGAGATTCGAAGAGAAGGATGCTGCGAGAGGTGAACCTGCTCGACGCCCCGGAAGCTGATCTCCGAAGTATGCGGCTGGAGGAGATCTTCCGACAGGAGTGCGACCATGTGGACCAACACCTGGGCGATGTCAAGGCAACCTTAAAGACGCATCATCCTCCATCGGCCTGACCGTCTAAACCCTCATGGGCTCTCCAGCCCCGCCCACCCGGCGTTGGCTCAGTCATCCTCATCCTTTCGAAGCTTTCGAAGAGGCCCGACGTTGTCCAGCAATGCGGCCTATTCGTTCTGATCCCAGTCCCCGGTCGGGTGCGTCGGCCCCCCTCCGCGAACGTGTCGGACGAATCGATGCGCCTCCTCCAGCCAGGCGAGTTTCTCGGATAGAGGAAGTTGGGCCAGGCGAGCTAGCTGGCGCCGCTCATGGTCTTTCCAGCCCCGCTCCCAGACCCGCTCATCCGGCGTTGGCTCAGTCATCCACATCCTTTCGAAGCTGAATCAGACTCTGAACATCCTCCCGATCACGAGGTCGGCCGGCCCGTGTTTTCATCTCGATCAAGTCCTCCAGGCTGCAGAACACCGCCTCCACACCCGGCGCCGCCGGCTGTCTCACAGCTTTCTCATAGGCCTCTCTAAAATCGATGGGCGGTTCCAGAAACAGGGCAACCTCGGTGGCTCGATGTGCGTCGGAGAAAAGCGAAAACACGGTCATGTCCTTCTCCTGCGCCCACTGTCGACGCGCCGAGCGGTCGACGAAGTCGTCGAACTCCACCGGCGCGCGGGGACGGTAACCGAGCCCCTTCAGTGCCGCGACCGCGCGCGTGAGGTTTGCTGTGTCCATCGACAGCATCAGATCGACGTCGGCGGTGAACCGGACGTATCCGTGCGCAACGACCGCGAGCCCGCCAACGATCAGGTATTGGACCTGGTTCTCGTTCAGCGCCGCTACAATTGCCGCCAGGCTTCCGCGCTCCATGCCGGTGCGATTATAGCGTGAGCGGCACGCGGCCTAGCGGAACTGATTCCGCTGCTCACCTCCAGAGTCGTCCGAAGTTGCGAGCGGTTCGTGGGTGCCCCACTTCTCGAACCACTTCCTCAGGTAGAGCTGGGTCCGGAGGAAGTTCGAAGGCCGGGAAGTCGTGCCATGCCACTCTTCCTGGAATCGGATCATGACGGTAGGTACGCCTACGTACTGCAGTGCCTGGTAGAACTCTTCGGTCTGGCCCATCGGGGTGCGCAGGTCGTTCTCACCCGTCATGAGCATGGTCGGCGTCGTAACGTTCTCCACGTAGAAGATCGATGAGCGATCGATCCATTCCGCGGCGTCTTCCCAGAACGGCTTCTCGAAGGTACGCAGGTAGCTGATGGCGTCGGATGTTCCCATGGCAGACATCCAGTTGACGATGGGGCAGTTCGCCGAGGCGGCCCGGAAGCGATCGGTATTGCCGACGATGTAGCTCGTCAGGATGCCGCCACCGGAACATCCGTAAACAAACAGGTTGTCTTCGTCGACGTAGCCGGTCGCGAGTGCCTCGTCGACGCCGCGCATGAGGTCCTGCATGTCGATACCGGGATAGTCGTGGTTGATAGCGTTTGCAAAGGCCGTCCCGAAGCCGGTGCTCCCCCGGGGATTGGTGTAAAGGACCACGTAATCGTTGGCGGCATGCTCCTGAAACGCGAAGTTGAAGCCGCCGTTGTACATCCCGTGCGGGCCGCCGTGGATCGCCAGCATCATGGGATAGGCGCGGTTCGGATCGAAGCTGGGGGGCTTCACGATCCAGCCCTGGACGCGGAAAGGATCCGAGTCATACCAGATTTCTTCCACCTCGCCAAGAGTGACGCCGTGGAGGACGTCGGCGTTCACCTCGGTCAGGCGGGTGACGTCGCTCGGACTCGCCAGGTCGAACCGGTAGATGTCGCCGGGCTCGTGCGCGCTCGAGATCGTGCCGACCGCAATACCGCCGCCGGAAAACGACGATAGCGAAAGGAGCTGCTTACCTTCGGTGAGCTGCGTGACGCCCCCATCGATCGATACGAAGTGAAGGCCACGATACCCCTCGCGCGAAACACTGAAGTAAAGGCCGCTTCCGTCCGGTGCCCACTCAAGCCCGCGCGACTGGCGGTCGTAGTCGCCGGAGATCGCACGCGACCCGGACCCGTCGCGGTTCATCACATAGATTTTCTGATTCCGGTAGGTATCCTGGTGGGCCTCGATACCGGTGTAAGCGATCAGGCGCCCGTCGGCTGACGGCACCGGTCCGTTGTCGGGGCCGCGCCGGTCCGTAAGCTGAGTTACCTCCCCCGAAGCCACCGCGACCGCATAGATCTCCGATTCCTGCCAGTGGTCCGGTCGGTCCCAGTCCTCGGCGCGATAGGACGTGAAGTAGATCTCGGTTCCGTCGGGGCTCCACGCAATGTTCGAGTGGTTCCAATCGCCGTCGGTGAGCTGCCGGGCGGTTCCGCCTTCGGCCGGCACCACGAAGACGTGCGTCCATCCCGTATCGATGTAACCCCGGCGGTCGCGCTTGTAGCCGGCCCGTTCGACGATCTTGGGTTCTTCCACCCATTTCGCCCCGTCCGGTCGCGAGGGAAGTCCGACTCCGGAGAAATCCGCCTTGTCGTTCACTCGAGCGGCGAAAGCCACCGAATTACCATCGGGAGACCAGCGCGCCCCCGATGGCCCGTTCTCCAGCCGGGTGATCTGAGTCACGGATCCTTCATCGTCCATCCAACGGACGAAGATCTGTGAACCCTCCGGTTCCCCCTCTTTCGTGAAGAGGATTCTAGTACCGTCGGGAGACCAGCGCGCTCCACTACCGTCGATCAGTTGCCGATTCCTGGTGCCGTCGCCGTTCATGATCCATAGCGACGATTCGCGACGGTCGTTGACCTTGTCCACCCACTGGCGCGTGTAGATGATCCGGGCCCCATCGGGTGAGATCTGAGGATCTGAAACGGACTCCATGTCCAGGTACTTCTCGAGCGAGAGCCGCTGATCCTGAGCGCTGACTTCCGAGGCCAGGAGAAAAGCGCCGACAGAAACCGCAAGCGCAAGGCAACCAAACCGACAGGCTCGGCGACCGTTCGTCCGTTTCATTTCAAACCCCCTTTCAGCGAATGATGTGTGCCACGCGGCGCGTCTAGCTCGACGTAGTGCTGGAAGAGCTGGCGCCGGACCCAGCCTCCACGGATTCTACTCTCGCCGGGATGCCGGAGTCACCAAAACCCAGGGGCAGGAAGAACCAGAGACCTACTGCCTGAGAGGAATCAGACTTGTTCCTACGTGACAGAGCGGTCGGCAGCAGACGTCAAGCACTCCCGATTCAGACGAGCAGTCTCAGTTCCATCGAAATCCTTGACAGGTCGGCGGTGGAAGGGTAAAACCGGCTGAACCAGAGGCACGAAGCTGAACCCTCGCAGCCAGTCGATAAGATGGAGCGATATCGATCGATCATCATCAAGAGCGTCACCTGGACATGCGGTGTCGGGTCAGTTTATTTTCTGTACCAGATTGTCGCAGTCGATGTGAGCACGACTCCCGAACCCTTCTGGGAGCTTTTCGTCGACAGCGAAGCAGACAACGCGAGAGCCGCATTAACGTACATCCTGGTGGGCATTTTCCTTGGCCTTTTTGCGCTCCTCATGGTGGCGCTGGCAGCAAAGTTTGCCTATAACATGGTTCACGGCGCCCTCAGCAAGATCGTCCCGCACGATTGGCGGTCACTCATCCTTCCAGTTGTTCTCCTGGCCACACTCTTCACTCTCCAGGGCTGGAAGGGGCCCATCAAACACGCGGCGATTTCGGCCTACCTGCAGGTAGACGAGATCATCGCTGTCGCCGGCGGCTATGACCCCGGGGTGACGGGCGAAGTGCCGGAGACTCCAGATAATCCTTAGGCGCGAGCGAGGAGTTCGAGCGCCACGATCACACCCGAGTCGACTTCCGGCGGGTGCGAAAGAGCGCTACGCTCAGTTTTCCTGCGCTTTTCCTGCAAGCTTCTCTGTCAGTGAGGTCCCAAAAGACTCCGCCGACAGCACCGACCGCACTCCGTCCGGCGCAACGAGCATTTCGTCGCTCATGTGGCTTCCACACTGGGAGCATTGAGGCCGCCGGAAATGCTAATTCACATGCGATACCGCGGCTGCATCTCTTCCATAGCACGGTTTTTGAACTGTCAGCCACGCAACACCAGGATCTCGGAATTGAGATTGGTCAGTCCCTGCACTCCCTCGATGGCCCGCACTTCAAAAGACATGGGTGTAGATCATCGTCGTCCGAACGTCGCGGTGGCCGAGCAGTTCCTGGACCGTTCGTATGTCGTAGCCATCTTCGAGAAGGTGCGTCGCGAACGAGTGACGGAATGTGTGGCAACTGGCCGGTTTTGTGATTCCTGCCTTCCTCACGGCAGTCTGAACCGCTCGCCCGACAGCGGATTCGTGCAGGTGATGGCGGCGTTTTCGCCCCGTTTCCTTATGAAAGTAGATTCTGGTGGCAGGGAAAACCCATTGCCATGCCCACTCTGTTCCGGCGTTCGGGTATTTCCGGGCAAGTGCATAAGGTAATTCGACCCAACCGGCGCCTCTGCGAAGATCCTGTCTGTGCAGGTCCCGTTTCTTCAGCACATGAACCGAAAGAGGAGCACGCACGAGGGACGGCAGGACGGTGACTCGATCCTTGTTGCCTTTGCCGCTCCGTACCGTAATCCGGCTGTCGCCGAACTCGATGTCCTTCACTCTCAATCTCAGGCATTCCAGCAGTCTGAGGCCAGAACCGTACAACAGAGTGGCAACCAGCCAAGGGACTCCGTCCAAAACCGCGAGAATCGATCGGACCTCTTCGCGTGTGAGAACGACCGGCAACCGCGCGGGACGCTTCGCTCTGGTGATCCGATTCAGCCAGGGCAACTCCATTCGCAAAACGTCGCGATAGAGAAAGAGGATTGCGGCCAGAGCTTGGTTCTGGGTGGACGCGCTGACCTGATGTCTGACGGCGAGCGATGACAGGAAGGCCGTTGCTTCCTCTTCGCCCATTTCAGAGGGATGTCGCTTCCCATGGTAGATGATGAACCGGCGAATCCACCGGAGGTATGCTTTCTCGGTGCTGCGGCTGTAGTGCCGCATGCGGATCGCCGCGCGAACGGCCTCCATGAGTCTCGGCTTCTTGACGGGCTTGGCGAAATCTTCGCCGTCGCCCGATGGGATGTGACGCACCGGGAGTTTGACCGAACAGGAAGGGCACTAACCCCTATATTTCACGGATAGGACCAGAAAAGGCCGCCCTGTTTGGCATAAAGCGTTTGACGAGAAACGTTTAAAAACCCAAACGGAGACGGCCCTTATGAGAACAGAGTGTAAGCAAGCCACGTTCGAATTTCACGGACTTTTTCAACGGAAAGTGAAGGCGCGATTCGACGGCGGAAAGATCACCTCCGACGCGGGTGTTCTGCTGTTGAGGGAAGTCGAGAAGCGGACGGGTTTGATCGCCGGACTGGAGCAGTGTTTTACCGATCACCGGGACCCGAGGTTGATCGAACACAGCGTGAAGGAGTTGTTGGGCCAGCGGATTTATGGACTGTGCTTGGGCTATGAGGACCTGAACGACCACGACCAGCTACGGACCGATCCGATGCTGGCCGTGGCGGTGGAGAAGGCCGATCCACTGGGAAAAAACCGGCGGCAGGCCGGAGACCGGGGAAAGGCGTTGGCAGGCAAGTGCACGCTGAACCGGTTGGAACTGACCGCAGAGCAGGTCGATGGCCAGGAGCGGTACAAGAAGATCGCCATGGATGGCGACAAGATCGACCGGTGGATGGTCGACGCGTTTATCGCGGCCCACGAATCGGAGCCCTCTGAGATCGTTCTGGACCTGGATGCCACCGACGATACGATCCATGGCAACCAGGAAGGACGGTTCTTTCACGGCTACTACGGCAACTACTGCTACCTGCCGTTGTACATCTTCTCGGGAGAACATCTGCTGTGCGCCCGGCTCCGGCGTTCCAACATTGACGGGGCCGACGGAGCGGTGGATGAGTTAGAGCGCATCGTCGGTCAGATCCGACAGGTGTGGCCCACAGTATCGATCATCATCCGGGCCGACTCGGGCTTTTGCAGGGATGAACTGCTCGCCTGGTGTGAATCCCATCCGGTCGATTATGTGATCGGGTTGGCCAAGAACAGTCGTCTCAAGCAAGAAATCGCTGAAGAAATGGTTCAGGCGGAAGCGGAGTTTAACGCCACCGGGAAACCGGCGCGGGTGTTTAAGGATTTCCAGTACCGGACTCTAAACAGCTGGACCCGCGCGCGACGCGTCGTCGGCAAGGCGGAGTTCCTGGACAAGGGCGCCAATCCCCGATTATCGTGTGCCGCCGGAACGCTTCCAAGCCCGCGCTTTGTATGAGGACTTCTACTGCGCGCGGGGCGACATGGAGAACCGTATCAAGGAACAGCAGTTGGACCTATTTGCGGACCGGACCAGCGCGGCGACCATGCGCGCCAATCAGCTCCGGCTCTATCTCTCCTCAGCTGCGTACATGCTCATGCATGCCCTGCGACGCCTCGGGCTCAAACGCGATGGCCCATGCCCAGTGCGGGACCATCCGCTGAAGCTTCTCAAAACGGCCCGAATCCGCCTGACGGTCCGCAACGTCTGGATCTCGATGTCGGAGGGAAACCTTCGCCCTTATCATGCGGACAGGATTCCGCTTCGTTGCTGACGACACGCGAAAAACTCATCATTCGCCGTCGCCCGATGGGATGACTGACGCACCGGGAGTTTGACCGAACAGGAAGGGCACTAAAACGATACTCCGGTCCGATGGACATCCGCAAGGGGACGCGGGACCTTGAGAGACGTCATCCCCCATCTAATTCGCTTGAAATCCACTCCCGGCGGCCCTATGGTCGGTTCAATTCACTCACGGCAAAAGCGAGAGACCAGACAGTTCACCTCAAGCAGGAGGACATCATGGCCAGCAAGACGGATGGGACAGGACGTGGCGGCGACGAGCGCGGTATTTCACGACGCGAACTGCTGAAGCGTGCCGGGTTTGTCGGAGCGGCGGTGGCCTTTCCCGTTCCGGCGCTCACCCCGGGAGCAGCATCGGAGCAGGAGCGGGAACCGTTCGAGACGCTTACTGCCGCTGAGTCCGACACGCTGGAAGCGATGGTGGCGCGACTGATCCCCACAGACGACAATGGACCGGGGGCCGCCGAAGCCCGTGCGGCGCACTACATCGATCGCGCGCTGACCGGCCCCCTCGCGTCTTCACGCGACGCTTACTCGGCAGGTCTCGAGGCGGTCAACACTTACGCCCGAACCTCGAGGGGCGCTCCGTTCCGAGAGCTACAGGCCGAGGACCAGGATGCGGTCCTGACCGACATGGAGACCGGCGTCGCCACCGGCTTTAGGCCCGACTCGTCGCAATTCTTCGACCTGCTTCGGACACACACCATCCAGGGCACGTTCTGCGATCCCTACTATGGGGGAAACGCAAATTTCGTCGGCTGGGATCTCATCGACTACCCGGGCGTGAGAACCGCAGTATCCGCGGATCAGCAGCGCCTGGATACTGACCTCGAGCCGAACCACAGATCGGCGTACGACTACCGAATGTTTACCAAGAGGGGCAGGTGAGCCATGGCCGTCACACAGGAAAAAACAGACGTCGTCATCGTCGGACTCGGGGCCGTCGGAGGTGTGGCAGCCCTTCCGCTCACGCAGGCCGGGCTGGATGTGATCGGTCTCGAGGCGGGGACCTGGCTCAGCACGCGCGATTTCGCTCCGGACGAACTACGGAACAACGTGCGCGGGTGGCCTCAGTCGGCACAGAAGGCGAATCGTGAGATACCCACTCACAGGCGGAGCGCCGCGGCGCCGTACTCGCCCCGCCAATCGGTGCATCCGATGATGAACGCAGTCGGTGGCACCTCGCTCCACTACTGGGGGCAGAGCTGGCGCCTCAACCCGTGGGACTTCAAGGTCGTCAGCGAAACGACCCGGCGCTACGGGGCTTCGCGAATCCCCGCCGGCTCGACCGTAGAGGACTGGCCGTTCGGACTGGAGGAGCTCGAGCCCTACTACGACAAGGCGGAGTATGAGGTCGGAGTTTCCGGTCAGGCCGGAAACCTCAACGGGACGATCGACCGGCGCGGCAACATTTTCGAGGGGTCGCGCAGCCGTGAATACCCCATGCCTCCCCTCCGGAGTACGGGGTTCACCGAGGGGATGGGGGCGGCGGCCCGGAGGCTTGGATGGGATCCGTTCCCGGGGCCAGCGGCGATCAACAGTCAGAGATATCAGAACCGATCCGGGTGTGTGTACCACGGGTTCTGTAGCCGCGGCGGCTGCCACGTGGATGCGAAGAGTTCGACGGCGGTGTCCACGATCCCGAAGGCAATAGAAACAGGGCGTCTGACGGTCGTCACACAGGCGCACACGACCACGATCGAGGTCGACGCCGACGGTCGCGCCACCGGTGTGAACTACATCAAGAACGGTGAGGAATACTTCCAGCCGGCGGATGTCGTATTGCTCGCCAGCTACGTATACGAGAACGTGCGCATGCTCCTGCTCTCGAAGTCGGACCCGTATCCGAACGGCCTGGGCAACAACCGCGGCCAGGTCGGTCGGCACTACCTCAGCCACAACACCGGCGCAGGCGTAACCGCCCTGTTTCCGTTCGATCTGAACAACTGGTACGGCACTCCCTCACAGGGTGTCGCCATCGACAACTGGGCCGACGACAACTTCGACCACGGCGATCTCGACTTCATCGGCGGCGGAAACCTCTGGGTCTACACCGAGCGACGGCCGATAACGGCCGCGAGCATGAGCACGTTCGGCAGGGCGCCACGGTGGGGCTCCGCCTGGAAGGCCTTCATCAAGGAAAACGCCGACCGTTGGACGCGCACCTATATCCAGAAGACGACGCTGCCGTACGAAGACAACTACCTGGACCTGGATCCGACGGTGAAGGACCCTCTCGGCTTTCCCGTGTGCCGGATCACAGCAGACTTCAAGGAAAACGAAAAGAAGGTCGCGGTATTCACTCAGGACAAGATGGTCGAGTGGTTCATGGCGGCAGGCGCGATCGACACGCTGCGAGGCGGGATCGGCACGATGGGGCCGACGACCCACGCTTACGGCGGTACCCGCATGGGAGACAACCCGGACACGAACGTCGTCGACCGGTGGGGCTTCTCTCACGAGGCGCCGAACCTGGGCGTCCTTGGCGCCTCGCTCATGGGCACGAGCGGCGCCCGCAACCCCACGCTGACAGCCCAGGCCCTGGCGTGGCGAACGGCCGAGCACCTGGCCGAGAACTGGAAGACCATCGCCGAATGAAGACGGGCGATCGGCTGTTTCCGAAGACCCCGGTCCGTCATTTAGGTTGAACCGTCGGTCTTGTGAGGACCATAATTCGCGACATGTTTACGGGTTCCTCATGCGTCTACCGCCCTGCTCGACTTCCGGTCTGGCTCTTTTTCCTCGCGGCGATGCTTCTGCTCGTCAGTTGCGGAGAGAATTCCTCAGAGAGCGGCGTCATCGAGCTTCAGATCGGAACCGTCACCGCACCCGGATCGCTGGTTTCCGCAAGTTCCGAGGAGTTTGCCCGGCGGATCAACGAACGCCTCGAGGGCCGCGTCCGCGTGGAGTTCTTTGGATCCAGCCAACTGGGTAACGACGAAGTTCTGGTCCAGAAACTGAAGCTGGGAACGCTCGACTTCGCCGTCCCGTCGACGATCATGTCTTCGCTGGTCGACGAATTCGGGTTGTTCGAGATGCCGTACCTGGTTCGGGATCGGGATCACATGCGACGCATCGGCGAGGAGATCTTCTGGCCGTCGCTGGCCCCCGCGGCCGAGGTAGCAGGTTACCGGGTCCTCGGGCTATGGGAGAACGGGTTCCGGCATATCACCAACAACACGCGCCCCATCTACACGCCCGAGGATCTCAGCGGGATCAAGCTGCGAACGCCGCGAGGGGAGTGGCGGTTCAAGCTGTTCCGGGTGTTTGGAGCCAACCCGACGCCGATGCCGCTGGCGGAGGTGTTCGTTGCCCTTCAGACCGGCGTGATCGACGGTCAGGAGAATCCGTTCGCACAGCTGGCAAGCCTCAAGTTCCACGAGGTCCAGGACTACCTGTCGCTGACCGGTCATGTCTACAGCCCGTCGTATCTCCTGACAGGGGTGAACCGCTGGAACCGCCTGCCCGTCGATATCCGCGGGGTGATCGAGCAGACGGCGAGAGAGATGCAGGATTTCGTCTACTCCGAGGCCGAACGTATGGACCGCGAGCTCCTGGAGGAGCTGCGGGGATCCGGTATCCAGATCAATGAGGCCGACCGCGACCGATTCCTCGAGGCCAGCGGTCCGATATACGAAGAATTCGGGAACGCGGTGTCGGGCGGGGCCGACTTGATCCAGACGGCGATCCGACTCACCAACCCGTGAGAGCCACGGCTGCCAGGCCGCATCGGACACCGCACCGAGGTGGTATACTGACCGCCAAAGAGGAGAATTCCGCCAGTGCAGATCGACCACAAAAAATGTGTGGCCTGTGCCAACTGCGTCCCCGTGTGCCCGATGGGTGCGATCCATGTGGACGCCACGATCAACCGCGCCACCATCGACTATGACGAGTGCGTCGAGTGTGGGACCTGCTACCGCGGGATGAGCCAGGAACACCTGAACCCGACCATGGTTCGGGCCGTTCGGGGACTGGCCAAGATGTTCCGATTCCGTTTCGATCCGGAGCCCGACGTTTGCCCGACCGGCGCGTTCGTGATGGAAGATCTGGAATGGCCCCGTATCGCCCGTCGGGTGTTCAGCGATCCTCTCGTCGAACACAAGTCCACGGGAATCACGGGCCGCGGCACGGAAGAGGTCAAGACGAACGACGTGGCCCACCGCGTCGGTGTCGGCGAAGTGGGATACGTGATCGAGTTTGGGCGGCCCGGAACCGGCGTCCGATTCCACCAGATACAGTCGATGACGATGGCGCTCGCCGGCATCAGAGTCACCTTCGAACCGAACAACCCGATCACGCATCTGATGACCGACAAAGGCGTCGGCACGCTCAAGGAAGATCTGCTGAACGAAAAGATCCTGTCGGCGATCGTCGAAATCAAGACGCCGCTGGCGGAGGTGAAGAGAGTGCTCGACACCGTCATGGACGTGTCGAAGCAGATCGATACCGTCATCGCGATCGGAGTCTCGACGCGCTGTGACGATGCGGGAGAGGATCCGCTGCTGGCATCGTTGCTCGACGAGCTGGGCTACTCGTTCGAGCGCTCCAAGACCAACATGGGCCTGGGCCGCGTCACGAATGTCGCCGAGGAGGGCACGGGTGACGAACACCTTGCATCGGTACGGTAAGGCCGAGGCTTTCCGCGACGACTACATCATCTTCGCCATACCATCGAAGGGCAAGAATGATCAGGGCGCGCTCGATAAGCTCAGGACCTTCCTCAGGATCTGTGTCCGGCATCAGCCTTCCAACATCGGCGCCTCGGGGAAGAGCAGCTTTCGCCCCTCGCCCAACCTCAACCCTTCCGTCCACTGGAAGCGGGACCTGCAGCCGGATTTCGACGTTGTCATCGACGGCGTGAAACGGGCCGGAACCGTAGGAGCCGTGTTTGATTCGCGCGACAAGGCCGTGGCCTGTCTCCGCGAGGTCATTGACGCCGACCTTGGCTTGTCAGTCAACATCAGCACGTCAGTGGAAGGCGCGAAGGATGTCGGCCAGGCATGCGGGGTCCCGCGGCACAGCGTCGAGTACTCGCTGGGTTTCACCGATCCGCACGACCACCTGCCCCGAAGCCGGATTCTCGAACTCGCCACGATGTGCGGCCATGGCATGATCTCGTTCCACCTGGTCCAGAAGATGGTCGACATGGTTCGGGAGGGCCGTCGTACACCGGCGCAGGCCGTGGCGACGCTGACCCGCTTCTGCCCTTGCGGCGTCTACAATCCGTCCCGCGCTTTGCGGCTTTTGGAAGAGAGTCATACGCAGCAGTAGGCCGCTGTCATTGGTTTATAGTCCGTCAAGTAATCGTCCCTGTCACTTTCGAGTTGTCGCTCGTCTACACGACGACTGAAGCTGAAAACGTGGTCAACCATCCTGTCCGGCGTCGGATCGTGATGCTTCTCATGATGGTAGGCAACGTCGGAATCGTCACAACGGTTGCTTCACTTCTGATGTCCTCCACCGGAGCTGCGGGGCCGGCTGCGTGGTTCCCGCGCTTGACGACGTTGTTGGCGGGACTCGGGACGCTCTACCTCGCAACGAAGATCCCGGTGGTCGACCGGGGCATCCATCGTTTCATCGAGTTCCTGCTCCGGAGGTTCAATTCGCTCCATCCCCGAGACTATGCTCGGCTGGTTTCATTGCCCGGCGATTACGGGGTAACGGAACTGCAAGTTCAGGCAGAGGATTGGCTGGCAAAACGAACGCTGGGTGACGCCGATCTCCACCGAGAAGGACTTCTCGTGCTGGGCACACCGGGTTGGCGGTGACTACGAGGGATTGCCCAGGCTGCCACGCGGATCTTTCCACACGATCGCTTGATCATCTACGGCCGCTCCGGCCAGCTGGGAGACTTGGATTGCCGATGCGCAGGAGAGGAGGGCGACAGGCGACATGCGGTGGCCTGCGGCCGGACCGGAGAATCAAGTTGATTGGTGGATTCGATCACGAGAGCACATGGGTCTTCGACGAAAGCGTGCGGTCATAGACCGCACCTACACTTCCCCTCAGATCTCAACTCAACCCTGCCGCCACATCTTCCGTCTTGTGTAGGTGCGCTCTATGAGCGCACGACGCTTCGGCTCGAGGAATGTCCGGTCACAGAACCGCACCCCATTCCTGATTGCTTTGCCCCATCGCGTTAGGTAGTCTGTCTCCAAATTCTTTCCACCCGGTGACAGGGCGGTTTCTCCTGAGGAGGTAGTGACTATGAAACGCCACTCCAGAGCAGGCTACGGCCGGTCTGTGACGCTGTGCGGCGTCTGGCTGCTGGTGTCCGCCTCCATGCTCGTCGGCTTCCAGGCTTCAGCGCCGAAACAAGCTGATTCCTCTTACGACGTCATTCTGTTTGCGAAAGATGTCATGGTCCCGATGCGGGACGGTGTCCGACTGGCGACCGACGTCTATCGTCCTGCCCGCAACGGTGAGCCGGTTGAAGAAAAACTCCCAATCCTCCTGCAGCGGACGCCGTACAACAAGGAAGGCCGCGGGCTCGTCGAGAGTGCCCGATACTTCGTCCACCAGGGCTACGTGGTCGCGCTGCAGGACATCCGCGGTCGGTACAAATCCGAGGGGAGCTTCAGCAAGTACGCCTACGTCACCGCGCCCGACGGGTACGACACTCTAGGGTGGCTGGGAGCGCTTGCCTACGCCGATGGCCAGGTCGGCATGTGGGGCACATCCTACGGCGCACACACCCAGGCCGATGCCGCCAAGACGAATCCACCCAACCTCCGGACCGTCCTGCTCAACTTCGGAGGCCTCCACAACGGATGGGAGATCAAGGTCCGCAACCACGGTGCCTTCGAGCTGGGACAGCAACTCGGCTGGGCTTTCGGCCAGGTCGCGGCGGGATCAGAGGATCCAGTGGTCCTCGAGATGATGGAAGCCGAGCCAGTAGAGAAATGGTTTGCCGCTATGCCGCTCCGCAAAGGGCTCAATCCGCTTTCGGTGGCGCCCGAGTTCGAGAGCTACGTCCTGGAGATGCTGACGCACGGGGACTATGACGAATACTGGCGGGGTTTAGGTGTCAACTGGAGCGAGCACTATGCCGGAACTGCCGACATCCCGATGCTGCACGTCGGCGGCTGGTACGACACCTATGCCGGGAGCACGTTCAAGAATTACGCGGGCCTCGCAAAGGCCAAGCAATCCCCGATACGACTGCTCGTAGGCCCCTGGGTCCACGGCGGCAATGCTCGCTCTAACGCGGGCGACGTCGAGTTCGGACCCGAAGCGGCAATCAACGATTTCGCCCGCGAGTTTCATTTGCGCTGGTTCGACCACTACTTGAAAGCCGCCCCGACAGGTGTCGGCGAGTGGCCGGCGATCAAGCTCTTCGTTATGGGAACAGGGGACGGCCACAAGGACGCGAACGGCAGGCTCTACCACGGTGGGTACTGGCGCGAGGAAACCTCATGGCCCCTGCCCGATACCGAGTTCGTAAAGTATTACTTCCACGCCGACGGAAGCCTGAATGCGGCGGGGCCGGTCGCGGATGTTTCGCCGACAACGTATCCTTACGATCCCGACGACCCCGTGCCGACAATCGGCGGGTCGTTTTCCGGCGCCCTGAAGAGGGGCGCCTACGACCAGCGCGAAAGAGAATTCAAGAGCCTCGGAGGTGGATCCGAGAACGGGTTCTACGGATCGAAACCGCCGTATTTACCGCTCAAGACCCGGTCCGATGTCGTGGTCTTTCAGACCGAACCGCTGGCAGAGGACGTCGAAGTGGTCGGCCCGATCCGCGTGACACTTTTCGCCGCGTCGACCGCGCTGGACACGGATTTCACGGCCAAGCTGATCGATGTCTACCCACCCAGCCGGGACTTCCCGTCCGGATTCGACATGAACCTCACCGACGGCATCGTTCGGGCCCGTTACCGGAATTCTCCCGAACGCCAGGAGCTCATGACGCCCGGTCAGATCTACGAGTTCGTTATCGAGCCGTTCCCGACAGGGAACGTCTTCAAGAAAGGACACCGGATCAGGATCGACATCTCGAGCAGCAACTTTCCCCGCTTCGACGTGAACCCGAATACCGGGGAGCCGCTGGGCAAGCACAGGCGCATGATTGTGGCCGACAACTCGATCTATCACGATGCCGCTCACCCTTCCCACATCGTGCTTCCGATCGTGCCGGCTGGACGGTGAACTGACGGTTGGGACGAATTCCAAGGGTGGTCCGACCGCGACCCGGGGGAGTCCGGGAGCAATCAGGAGTCTTCTATGATTTTACGTATCGTTTCGGTGATCCTTCTCCTGTCGTTGACGGGAACGCTGTCCGCCCAGCAGGCGGAACGCTACGACTACCTGGAGCCGACCGACCGACTCATCACGGCCGGAGTACAGGCGCTGATGATCTGCAACGGTCTTTTCGTTTCCAACCGCACGCTGGACCAGATCTATGAACAGGAGCTGAAACTGGACCGGATGCCCATCCTGCCTCCGCGACAGGTCCGGATTGATCGAGAAAGAAAGGCCGTGGTCGTGGGCGGCAAGGGCAGCAACGCGCTACCTGCGATGCGCGCCGCCTACCGAACCGGATTGGGTTGCATCGTCATGGCGCCCGACCAGACGCTCGAGGACATCGACACGTTGCCGAAGCTCGAAATGCCTCCGCTGGCCGGGGACCCGACGACGATTCCATGGCCGGACGGGGACCTCGTAGAAGAAAAGCCGTTGCCGGCTACCATCGACCGACGCGCGATCGAAGCGGCCGCGGACTGGGCCTTCGAGCGTCCCCGGTCGCAGATCACGTTGAGCCTCCTCATCGTGCACAAGGGTGACGTCATCCTCGAGCGATATGCGTCGGGCGTCGATATGACGACTCGAACCCGAACCTGGTCGACGGCGAAGAGCATCGCCAGCACGCTCATCGGCATGATGGTCGGGCGAGGCGAGCTGACGCTCGACGGCCCCCTCCCGTACTCGGACTGGGGATCGTCACTCAACGATCGCGAAACCGCGGGCAACGATCCTCGGAGGAAGATCACGCTGCGGGATGTTCTCCACATGTCCAGTGGCCTGTACCCGGTCGACAACAGCAGCTGGAAGGTTCCCTCCCACGTCAGCTATTTCGGCGGCGCGAGCTCGGTTCGAGGAGCGTTGGACCGCGGAGTAGTGCGAGAACCCGGAACGGTGTGGGACTACGAGAACTACGACACCCTCCTGGCGATCTACGCGCTCAAGACCGCCATCGGGGATCCGCAGAAGTACCTCGAGTTCCCACGAAACGAGTTGTTCGACAAGATCGGCATGCGCAACACCCTGCCCGGGGTCGACCGCTTCGGGGATTTCATCCTCAGCAGCCAGGTGTACACGAATGCCAGGGATCTGGCGCGTCTGGGCCTGCTGTACCTGAACGAAGGGGTTTGGAACGGCGAACGGATTCTGCCCGAAAGCTGGATCCGGTTCGTCCGCACGCCGGCACCTTCGACCGCGACCAGCGGCCGGTTCTACGGCGGACAGTGGTGGCTCGTTCCCGATAACCGGACCGAAGTTCCTCAGGACGCATACACCACTTCGGGCAACAGGGGCCAGTACACGATCGTCATCCCGTCCTACGACCTGGTCATCGTCCGGCGAGGGTTGGACTGGGGTTCACCCGGATTCCCTCGATGGGACCTGGTTGTCGAAGTGTTGAAGGCGTTCCCAGAGCGTGAAGGCGGAGACAAACTGAGCGTCCCATCGCGCAATCGTCGCCAATAGCGGAAACGGCGCTAATAGCGGAATCGTCGCCAATCGCGCAATCGCCGGTAAGGGGGCCCGATAGTCTGCGAGGACACGAAGGCCCACGGATAAGTTGGGGCGATTTGGATCTAGTCACACTACGATCGACAACGGACGACAAGCTCGCGGGAGGCATCCGTCTGATGCTGGCCGTGATCTTCCTGATGAGCGGTCCGATGAAGGTGCTCGTGCCCAGCCTGGCCGAGGCGTGGGCCGGCCAACTCGTCGCCGCCCAGATTCCGTTTGCCGTGTTGTCGCGGGTGACCGTGCCCTACCTTGAATTGTTTCTGGGTATCGTGCTTGCCGTCGGAGTCTTCGTACGTCCCGCGGCGTTCGTCGTCATCAACATCATGATCGTCGCGACCTACGTGCACCTGGTCGTAGACGATCCGTCCCTGTTCCCGCTACAACCCACCGAACCCATCATCCCGGTCTTGGTGATAATCGGTAGCATCTATCTGCTCTGGCGCGGAGGCGGTGCCTGGAGCCGGGACTTGAAAGCGACACCGTAGATTTCGGGACTTCCTATCGAAGAGTCGTCGGCCTTTAGTCAACAAGCACGGGATACAAGGAAGCGGTCGTTTGTTCGACACATCCTAGGGAAGGGGCGTAACAGGGAGTGTTGTGAATTGACCTGCCGAAGAGCCGATCTCCAGAGCAGTGCCGACGATCTGGCCGCTGCCTGCAGTAATCTCCGCTGTCATCGTGCCGCGGAAAGCCTCCGTCTGAGCGCTCGGGAACAGTTCGGCGATAAAGCGCGCCAGGTGACCTCGAGCGACCAGGTCTGCTGTGGTCTCGCCGCCCTCCACGAGAACCCCGGCTTCGTTACGGATTCGCAGCCTCACCGTCAGTGCCGTTAGGCTGGTGTTGGCGATCGCGATGCCGGTATCAATACCGGAGGCGGAGTTGCGGAGAGCCGGAACGATAAAACCGCTGCTCGTCGGAACGCTCTGACCGACACCGACCACGCCGATACCGGGCAGCGTGAATCGGACCACGCCGCCCAGGGCGCCACCAGAGTCGACGGAGGCCGAGCCGGCGACGAGATCGCCCTGACCATCCGACGGCACCGCTGCTCGTCGGAACGCTCTGACCGACACCGACCACGCCGATACCGGGCAGCGTGAATCGGACCACGCCGCCCAGGGCGCCACCAGAGTCGACGGAGGCCGAGCCGGCGACGAGATCGCCCTGACCATCCGACGGCAGCGTCACCGACCCCAGCGCAGGAACCGAAAAACTGGTCGGGCCTCCCAGTCCCAGAGGCTGGGTGCTCAGCGGGGATCCGTTGTCGTCGAAGAGGCTCACGGTTCCGGTCACCGACGCGCCCGCCACGGGGTTCGTCAGCACCACATCCGACTTCACCCCGAGCCCATCTGCGTAATGGGCAAAGAACAGGTCGCCGGCAGGAGTGGCGTTCAGCTGGGTCACGGGCATCGTGGTGAACTGCCCCGGAATCGTTCCCAACTCCATTACGATACCGGCCAGCTGAGTGGAACCGCCGGCTGCGGTCAGCGTACCGCTAAAATCGACAGGATCCAGGTTGAACAGCTCGCCCACGAATGCCGATAGATGGCCGGATGGCTGCAGGGTACGCGAGGTCGAACCGACTGAGAGGCCGTTGGCGTCACGCAACGTCAGAGCTAGAGTCGCGGCGTCGCTGCCAAGATTCAATATCGCAACACCGGTGTCCAGGTTGGTGGACGCTACCCTCCGTACCGGTGAGATAAAATCTGTCACGGGTGCACTCGCGCCAACCCCTGCGACCCCGATTCCCGGAATACTGAACTTGACCACGCCACCGACTGGATGTGTGGAGCTGACCTTCACCGATCCCGCAACTAGGTCTCCCTGGCCGTCCGTGTGGACCGTGAAGGAGCCGAGCGGGGCGATGGTGAAGGTGGTTTCGTCCCGCTCCAGGCGATCGAGCAGGCCAGTCTCCAGGGCCTGGCCGCTGTCGTTCACGAAGGCAATCTGTCCGGTTACAAACGCCGCCGGCGAAGGGTTCGTCAGGACAACCGTCGAGACGATGCCAGCGCCGTTGGCGAACTGTGCCAGAAACGTCGGTTCGGGCACCACGATCACAGCACCGTTGAGGATGGACCGACCCCCAGGAGTCGTTGCGGTAAGCGTGCGCGGTCCCGGAGTCGCATCGGCCGCCACCGCGAGCTGCAGCAAAAAGTCGCTGCTTCTGACTTGCTGTGATTCGATGGTCACGCCGTCGCCACTGATCTCGAACATCGTCCCGGAGAGGAACGCCGACTCTCCGACCAGATTTTCCCCGAAAAACAGCGCAAGAAAAGGCGAAGTTCCGACGGTTACGACGGCAGGAGCCTCGAAACTCCCGCCGGCTAGAGCCGCATACGAGACCGTGTCGAGGTTGGGAGAAGTCTCGGAGCGTGGTTCGACTTCGACCGGCCCCAGGGCGACGGTCGCGCCGGCGATAACGGAAACCGGACCTGCAGGCGCCGAGGCCGTGACGTCGTTCTCGACCAACAGGCCGGTTCCTCCATCGCCAAAGGGCGCACGCATCTGAATATCCGCGGGGCCATCCAGTGGCTCCACAACTATCGAATAGGTTCCGGGAAGCAGTCCGGCGATACGAAAATCTCCGCTGGATGACGCGTAGCCGTTCGGCACGGCGTTGGCGTCGTAACTGGACGCTCCCGATATCGAGCTCCCCACCACGATGCCGGCTTCGTTGAGCGCCGATACCTGCAAGCCGAAGGCAGGACTGCCGGACTTCGTCACGGAACCTGAAATGGAACCCCGCTGCTCGAGGAAGGCATCGGTAGGGTAGCTGGCCGAGGCGCCGATGATGTCCACGTCATGGAGGGCCCGGCCAATGAACGTTCCGCCCAATGAGAAGTACCCGTACATTATCGATCCAATGATCGCATTGTGCCCCAGACCGATAAAGTGTCCGACTTCGTGAGTCACGGTTCTCCAAATATCCTTACCCTCCAGGGACCGGTCGAGGCTGAACTCCGTCGTCGGATTGACCACTATGTCCACATCGAAGATCTCGCCGGCAGTGGCTTCCAGAACGGCACCGTTCGGAAGGTTCACGGGGCCATCCTCCAGGGCGTAGCGCATTCGTGCGGATGCCGAGGCCTCGTCGGGCCCGCTGAAGTCCGTGGGTGAGAACGTCACGACGTTGTTCCCATCGGCTTCGTTTGTGAGGGTAGTCGTTCCCTCATAGCTGAATCGAATTCTGGAGGTGGGAACATCCTGCCAGGTCAGAAACGCCGCGCGCACGACACGAACCAGATCGTCGGCCGTGGTCCCGGCCGGCTGGAGCGCGGTGGCATCTTCCGGCCGAGTCGGATTGATCAGGTAAGGTATGCTCCCGCCCTGTCGTGACAGATTCCATCTGTTCACCACGCCCTCGGAGTCCCCCCTGGAAACGGTGAGGGGAATGTAGGCCGATCCTGAGACAGCAAAGGGGGCTAGCGCCAGGCCGCCGAGCATCAGTCGGAGAAGAAGAGTAAATAGATCGGTACCGCTGCGAGTCGGTCTCTTGGACAGTGACATCCACACTCCGGGCAGGAGAGCCGCGTGACTCTGGGGCTCCGTCCTAGGGTCGCGTCGAAACGACCCGCTCGATGTCCTCGATGACGCGCCGGAGAGGTCTGCGACCGATCGTTTTCGTGCCCGTTTCGGGTCGCACCCGAATCAGATACTTGCCCTGGGCCCCGCCGACAACACGGACTGCGCCGGCGACGAGCCTCGCAAACAGAATCACTTCCTCATCCTCACGGAACTGGGCCATCCCGGGTGCGACCATGCCGAAGTTTCGTTCCGGCAGTTCACCTCCCGGGACGATGAGGGTCAAACGTGATCCTCCACTTCCTTTCAGATAGCGCGCGACCTCCAGCGTCACGTCGGTAAGGATCATTCGGGCTTCGTTGTCCCACCGACTCCGGGTCGACACACATGTTCCGACCAGGACCATGTCCGCGCGGGCAACCAGCGAACGAATCTCCGAAGGCGCTGTTCCTTGTGTGAGAACGGTCGCAACGCTTGCTCCAGACAGCAGAGCGGCCAGACTCACCTTCCGAAGCAGGGATTTGCGCCACGCCATGCGGCCTCCTCAGGCTGTTCACGTTCAGGGTTGGCGAAAGTGTGGCATAGCGCCGTCCGAGCACAAAACGATATTGCGGTCCGACACTTGTTCAGGATCGGACCAAACGAACCCCAGAACGGCTATTTTCGGCCCTCGAAACATGTTCTGATTCCATCTTCTTTGCGGCATTATGAATTTAATCGCCACAACGTAGATCTTCCGGGAGGTGTCTCGATGAAAGTCGCCCGCACCTCGACTATGGTTCTCGTGATGATGGCCCTGGGGGCCTGCGGAACGACGGACCCCGAGCCGACCGATGCCACAGGGTTGCGGACCGACTTCGAGAAGTACGAACTCGACAACGGCCTCGACGTGGTGCTCCACCACGACGACTCGGACCCGATCGTCGCGGTCGCTCTCCTCTACCATGTGGGCTCGGCGCGGGAAAAGCCCGGTCGCACGGGTTTCGCGCACCTGTTCGAGCATCTGCTTTTCCAGAACTCTGAAAACGTCGGAGAGGGCGGCTTCATCAACGGCATCCCGGCGCTGGGCGGCACGTTCAACGGTGGTACTTCGAACGATTCGACCATCTACTTTGAAGTCGTCCCCAACGATGCGCTGGAACGGGTTCTCTGGATGGAATCGGACCGGCTCGGGTTCTTCATCAACACGGTCAACGAGCCGAATCTCGAGAAAGAAAAGCAGGTCGTTAAGAACGAGAAGCGACAGGGGGTGGACAACAACCCGTACGGACACACCAACTCGGTTCTCGACTCCAACCTCTACCCGCCCGATCACCCATACCATTGGCAGGTCATCGGTTCGCTCGAAGATCTTCAAGCCGCGACGCTCACCGATGCCCGGGAGTTCTATGACAGGTTCTACGGCCCTCAGAACTGCACCCTCGTGCTTGCCGGCGACTTCGACGCGGCGGAGGCGAAGAGGCTGGTCGAGATGTACTTCGGCGAGATCCCCGCAGGCGATGAAGTCGGGCCGGTCGAAGTGCCCCCCGTCGTACTCGAATCAACCAGCAAGCTCTATCACGAAGACAATTTCGCGAGTATGCCGGCCCTGACACTCGCGTGGCCCACGGTGGAGCAGTACCACCCCGATTCCTACCCCCTAAACGCCCTCGGCCGACTCCTGACCGACGGGAAGAGCTCGCCCTTCTACGACGTTGTGGTGGAGGAAGCCAAACTGGCACCGTCGGTGTCCGGCTTCAATCAGGCTGCCGAGCTTGCAGGCAAATTCCGGCTGCAGGCGAGGGCCTTTCCGGGCACGGACCTGAACCACCTGATGGGCGCCTTCGACGACGCTTTCGCCCGTTTCGAGTCCGAGGGGATCACCGAGGAGGATCTCGATCGGATCAAGGCCGGACTGGAGACGGGCTTCTACAACGGCATCTCCAGCGTGCTCGGCAAGTCATTCCAGCTCGCCTGGTACAACGTCTTCACCGGCGATCCCGGGTTCGTCGGCGAGGACCTGGACAACATCATGGCAGTCACTATCGACGACGTCCGGCGTGTCTACGAAACCTACGTCCAGGGCAAGCCGTACGTGGCCACGAGCTTCGTTCCCAAGGGCCAGGCCGACCTCGTGTTGGCGGATTCCGAGAGAGCTGAAGTCTATGTGGAAGAGATCGTGCGAGGAGCCGAAGCCCCCGTCGCGGAGACAGGAGTGACGGCCGTCGAGCTGACCCCCTCGGCTATCGATCGATCGACGGCCCCGCCGCTGGGCGAAACGCCGACGTTAGCCATCCCGCAGATCTGGAACGCGGAACTCGCCAACGGCATGAGGGTTTACGGCATCGAACACCGGGAGCTGCCGCTGATCCGATTCAGCATCCGGCTGGACGGCGGGCATCTGCTGGACGACCCCAATAAGGTTGGTGTCGCCAACCTTGTGACCGACATCCTCATGGAAGGCACGGCCAATCGGACACCCGAGGAGCTCGAGCAGGCGATCGACGATCTGGGTGCCTCGATCAACATGTCCACCTCGAGCCAGGCGATTACCATCACCGGCAACTCTCTGTCACGGAACTACGATGCGACGCTGGCGCTGGTCGAGGAGATACTTCTCGAACCCCGGTGGGACGAGGAGGCGTTCGAACTCGTCAAACAGAGGACCCTCAGCGGGATCCGACAGCGGTCGTCGTCACCGCAGGCGATCGCGACCCGCGTGTTCAACAAGCTCGTCTACGGAAGCGATCATATTCTCTCCAGCAGCGTGCCCGGTACGGAGGACGAGGTCGAGTCCATCACGATCGACGATCTCAGGAGCTACTACGCCTCGAACTTCTCTCCTTCAGTCGCTGCGATCCACATCGCGGGGGCCATCTCCGAGGAGCGCGCCGTGGGGTCGCTTGCGAGTCTGACCTCCAGATGGGAGGCAGAGCCGGTGGCGTTCCCGGACTACGAGCTGCCGCCACCGACGAACGAAGCGGCAGTCTACTTCGTCGACGTCCCCAACGCACCACAGTCGGTCATCATGGTCGGAAGGCTGACGCTTGCGCAAACCGATCCGGACTACTATCCGGCGGTTGTGATGAACCATCAGTTGGGCGGCGGTATCACGGGTCGCCTATTTCAGATCCTCCGGCTCGAGAAGGGCTACACCTACGGCGCCGGGGCCGGCTTCGCCGGCACGACCATCCCCGGTCCCTTCAGAGCGTCCACAAGCGTCCGGGCCAATGTGACGTACGAGTCGGCTGCATTGATCAAGGAGATCATGGAATCGTACGGTCCTGAGTTCTCCGAGGAGGACCTGACGGCCACGAAGGACGCCCTGGTTCGCAACAACTACCGGTCGTTTGAAACCCTTGCCGCCCTTATACGGGTGTTGCAGAACATCAGCCGCTACGACCTTCCGTTCGACTATATCCGGCAGCGAGAACATGTCGTCAGCGGAATGACGATTCCTCGCGTCCGAGATCTGGCGGACCGGTTCATCGATCCCGACGCGATGATTTACGTCGTGGTGGGTGATGCGACGTCCCAGCTTGCCAGGCTTTCGGGGCTGGGGTATGGAGAACCGATCCTCCTCGACCGCGACGCGAATCCGCCGGAATAGATCTGGGCCTGGCTCTCCTGCCGCCGCGGTGGGCTGCTTCGTTGTTCGGCGGCGTCAGTACTGGAGCCATCCAACACCGTGCTCAACGAAGTCGAGTTGCGCCCGCGCGGGCCTGGATATGTTTGACGGAGTGTTGCAAGATGAATCTGCCGTCGAAAAACTTCTCAACCTCAGGGGCCGACCTTATGACCTGCAATCGACCGATTCTCACACTGATCGCCATCCTCCTGACTGCAGGTTGCTTCACGCCGACCTATGCCCAGGACGACGTGAGGGAGCATCCCGTGATCAAGCCCATGACCGGAGCGACACTGGGTCCGGGCTCCACCTTCGTGGAGTTCGGCCGGCTGCCGCTGAATTTCCGGGAGGGAGGCCGGTCGGTGCGGATGGAGGCGGAAGGCAATCACTGGCGCCTGGAGTATCAGCTCGATGACACGACGAAGAGCCGAGACGAGGTCATGGCCAACTACGAGTCGGAAGCCCGTCGGATCGGGGGTGACGTCCTCAACAGAACGGGGACGCGGCTGCTCTTCCGGCTGCCGCGTCCGGGCGGCGGGTTCACCTGGTGTCGGCTCGATACGCGGTCGGGCGGCCGATATGTTCTCGAGATCATCGACGAGGCCGGGCTGGACCTGAGCGTCGAGTTCGATGCAGACGCGTTGCTCGAGGCCCTGGACCGCGACGGCCAGGTGGCCATCTACGGAATCCTGTTCGACGTCGACCGGGCCGACCTGAGGCCCGGCAGCGGGCAGGTGCTCGACACGATCGCGACGATTCTGAAGGCGGATTCCGGGCTCCGCATCGAAGTGGCCGGCCACACCGACGCGACCGGTTCGGCCGAACGCAACCGTGAGCTGTCGCTCGAGCGTGCGCGCGCCGTCGTCAACGCGCTGGCGCTGTATGGTATCGACCGGGCTCGACTCATCCCACGCGGTTACGGCCCGGATCAGCCCGTCGCGGACAACGCCACAGAGGAAGGGCGCCAGCAAAATCGAAGAGTGGAGCTGACCAAGCAGCCCTAGTGACCTGTAGCGGTGCTATCGGTACCAGCGTTCGGCGGAACGGCGTCGTATTCTAGGAGTGACGCTCGAGCCAATGCTGTTTCATTGCGAGGGCGTTACGACAGCGAAGACGGCGCCGTTGGGCCGAACCCTTCGGGCCGATGGGGGTTGCGGGCGATCTCTTTGTCGGAAGCCGTCACCGATGGAAGAGCATCGCTTTCCGTCTCCCTCCTCGACCTCGCCCGCAAGACCTATCGGCGATGGTGCCGATAGCACTGTTACAGGCCACCAGACCGGCCCGAGGAGATCGACGACCGCGGTACCGTCGGGCACCTCTTCATTCCGCGCTCCCATTGCCCCACGGCCTGCGCAAGAGCAAGCAGCGTTTAACCCTACGTGAGCGTAGGAAATGGCGTGGCCACGGTTGGCCATCGGTTATACACTTCCGTGAAAACTTCCAGTCAGGAGGTTCCATGAAATCAGTCACCGTGTGCATGATGCTTCTGCTGTTTGCGATCCCGGCCCTCGCACAGGAAGCTGCCCGGCCCTACGATTTCGATGATGCCGAGACGTGGTACGCCACGTTCTCGATCGTTGCGTTCGATCCGGAGACCGACGACCTGGGCGTTGCCGTGGCATCACGGCCGGTTGGGGCGGGGGCCGCCGTCCTGTGGGCCGAAGCGGGTGTCGGCGCAATCGCGACGCAGGCGGGTGCGAACAGAACCTACGGGCCCAAGTCGATCGCCTTGCTCATGGAAGGGCTGAACCCCGCGGAAGTCGTTAAGAAGATCACGGACGAAGATCCCGGTCGTGATCGCCGGCAGGTTGCCGTGATCGACATGAAGGGACGGACGGGAGTGTTTACGTCGGACAGGATACTGAACCGCGGCGGCGGAAGGTATGCCGGATCGATCGAAGGAACGAATTACTCGGTTCAGGGCAACACGCTGGCTGGCGCCAGTGTCCTGACAGCCATGGCCGCAGCGTATGAAGACGGTGAAGGCAGGCCGATCGAGGAACGACTGATGGACGCCCTGGACGCCGGAAACGCCGAGGGAGGCGACGCGCGCGGCATGGGATCGGCCGGGATGCTGGTCGTCCGTCCGGTGCCGCCGGATTCGACATCGATCGGCCGTCGCGTCGACCTGCGGGTCGATCACAGCCTCGACAATCCGTTCGTCGAATTGCGTCGCATTCTGAATCTGCGCTATCTGTCGCGCTATTATGCCGGTCGGGCGACAGAACTGGCGGAGCAGGGTGACCCTCGCGAGGCGCTTGAAACACAAAAAAAAGCTGTCGAGATGAACCCGACGAGCGGAGGGCTCCGTTACACTCTTGCGGAGCGGTATGCACAGGTTGGAGAACTCCTGAATGCGTTGCTGGCTCTACGCGAAGCTGTCGAGCTGCAGGGAGGTCTCAGGGAGCAGGCGGCGGCGAACCCGGCCTTCGCCGAGATCAAGGAGACGGTCGAGTTCAAGCGCGTGGTTGGCCAGCAGGATTGAAGCTCCAGGCGGAGGTGCCTCCTGACCGGCGAAATATTTCCCTGGATGGACGTCGTGGTTTCGCCTCGATTTGTCCGTCACTAGTCCGAATTGCGGACCCGATGGCCACATCAGCTCAGCGTGTGCGTGCGGTAGGGGACTCGGCGACTGTTCGTATCGCCGACATGGCGTCGTCTTTGCGCAGAGAGGGCCTCGACGTTCTCGACTTTTCGGCCGGTCGGGCGGCGGAACATACGCCGGCTTACATCTCGGAAGCGGCCATTCAAGCCATACGGGATGGGGATACACACCAGACAGTCGCGCGGGGGACACTCGCCTTCCGCAAGGCCTGCGCCCGCAAGCTGGACCGCGAGAACGGCCTCGTTGTCGACCCGGATTCGGGGATCGTCGCGACGATGGGGTGCAAGCAGGGCCTTCTCCTGACCCTGATGGCAACCCTTGACCCGGGGGATGAGGTTGTCGTCGAAGATCCCTGTTTCGTAAGCTACCAGCCGACGATTCGTTTATGTGGTGGTGAACCCGTTGCGGTGCCGCTGAGCGCCGATAAGGGCTTCCGGTGGCAGGTCGACGACCTCGAAAAGGCCCGCACCGATCGGACCCGCGCTATTCTCTTCTGCTCCCCTCACAACCCAGCCGGCGCCGTGCACACTCCCGACGATCTCGACGTGATTGGCGACTTCGCCAAACGGCACGATCTCATCGTGATTGCAGACGAAACCTACGAAAGGTTGACCTGGGGAGCTGATCGCCGCCGACACGGATGAGAAACTGTTCTATGCGCTGGTCAAGATCGGTAACGCGCGCAAGGACAGACACCTGACCCTGAACCCGATCGAGGGTGGAATCCTTCTGGACCACTGGGGGCCGCTGGAGAACCTCGAGGTGTTCATGCAGGCGCCCATCCGGTTCGCGACCGACTACGGTACATCGGGCGATTTCTTCGTCTTCGTCGCTGACCTTGCGGAAGACATCGAAGATTACATTGGGTCGGAGAGGGTCAATCCGGGCGATCGACTGCTGGCGGTCAACGACCAGCCCTTCGCCGACTACGTCACGGCGATCGAACCTTACATCCGGTACTCCACGGTGGATGGTTTCTGGTGGAAGATGGCCGAGGGGATACCCGAGAAGCACTACGACGTCTCGCCGGAGTTTTACCGCGACGACATCACGTTCCGCCTCCAGCGCGCCGACGGGTCGCAGTATGCCCTGACGTTGCCGTATCTCGGTCCGGAATCGATAACCTGGTCCGGACACGGGGCGCGGCGGTACCCTGGCTTCAACCTCGTCTCGGATCGGCACACGTTCGACCTGTGGGTCCATGACACGAAACCCGTCATCCTCCTCGACTGGTACGGTTTTCGCGAGCTGCTGGTCGAGGACATGGACTGGCTCGTGGCGTATGGCGAGGAAAACAGGATTCTCGATCATGCCGTCATCTTCGACGCCACCCACAGCCGCGGGGGATCTCGCGGAGCCTACGCCATCCAGCGTCTTTCCCCGAAGTCTTTCAGGACGACCTTCGGCAACTTGCGTCTGAGCGACATCACGGAGGATTTCGTCAGGGAAAAACGCGCCGACTATGACGCAAGCCGTATCACGGATTCCGGAGTCGCCGAGACCGTGGACGATGGCTCCTGGCTTATCGACTGGCTGGAAAACGACGTGATGGCCGGCTTACGTGCCGGGCAGGAATACTCCAACAATGTACCCTTCAAGCTGGCTCACGCGCCCAAGTACTCCGACGGCGTGATCCATCCGGCTCCCGTGCACTTTCGCGGACCGCTCGTTTGCCTCTTCGGGCCCTACGGCGGCTCCCACCTGGACCAGTTTGCGGCGATCGTGGTCGACAACGAGCTTGGTCATACGATCGGCATGCCGACCGGCGGCTACAGCAACACCTGGGAATGGGAGGAAGAGCTCGTGTTTCCGATCAGCGGGAAGCCGATCGCCGGCTACATGTGGTCCATCGGACACACCGTTCGGCCGAACGGCCAGATCGTCGAGGGCCTCGCCGCCGATGTGGATGACTACCTGCCCCTGACGCGGGAGAACTACCTGGAATACCACAGCCTGCTGCTCGAGAGGGCCTTCCGCTACCTGGGACTCGATTGAGTTCCGCGTTCCAGCGTTATCGCGAGCTGTCGCTCGGCGTCAAGATTCTCCTGTTCATGGGAATCGGCCTGGCCGCCGGACTCCTCCTCGGAGACCGAGCCCAGGCGGCCGAACCCCTGGGAGACCTCTTCATCAGGCTGCTCGTGATGGCAGCCATTCCCCTGATCTTTTTCAATCTTCTCGCCGGTTTGACCTCGCTCGACGATATCCGCGTCCTCGGCCGACTTGGAACCAAGACTTTCGTCTTCTACCTGGCGACAACGGTTCTCGCCTTCGTGCTTGGCCTGGCTACGATCGAGCTGCTGCAGCCGGGTGTCGGCATGTCCCTGACCGAGGAGCCTGATGAAGCCATCGGGGCGGTGCCCGGCGTCGGGGACCTGCTGCTCGACCTGGTTCCGGAAAACGCTTTCGAAGCCTTCCGCGCCGGCAACGTCTCCCAGATCCTCGTCTTCGCGCTGTTACTCGGTGTGGCTACCTTATTGTTGCCGGAAGAGAAACGCCAGGCGCTCCGCGCAGCCTTCGAGCTGCTGGCCGACCTGCTCCGGAGCCTGGTGGACCTGATCCTCGAATTCTTCGGACCGATCGGCATCGGAGCGCTGGCTGCGGCGACCGTCGGCCAGTACGGAGCCGCGATCTTCGGGCCGCTGGCCGTGTTCATCGGCGGCATCTGGGGTGCGCATGTCGTGATGGTCGGGGTCTACCTGGCCGTGCTCTATGGCTTCACGGGTTACTCGCCGGTCACCTTCCTGAAGAAGACCGGTCCGCTCTACGCCACGACGGCCGCCACCTGCAGCAGCCTTGCGAGCCTGACCGTCTCTTTCGAGATGGCTCGCGAACGGTTACGGCTACCCGAACACATTTACTCATTCACGCTGCCGATGGGAGCGCAATTTCACAAAGACGGCACTTCGATCACGCTGGGGGGCGTGCTTCTCTTCACCTCCCAGGCCGCCGGATTCAGGTTCGACCTCGCGACGCTGCCCGCGGTCATTCTGGTGGGAGTCATTCTCTCGGCGGGATCCGGGGGCATTCCAGCGGGCGGGCTGGTGATCGCGCTGATCTACGTGCAGGCGTTCAACCTGCCCATAGAGATGGCCGCCATCGTCGGCGGAGTCTACCGGTTGCTCGACATGGGAAACACGACCGTCAACATGATGGGGGATGTCGTCGGTACGGCGATAATCGCGAAAACGGAAGGCTACGCGCCGGGAGACGCGACCCTATAGAAATCTGCGATCGTCCTCGAACGACGGCCGCCAAACCTAAATCAGGGTCGCGCTGCCGTGTGCAAGACGCACTATAGAACAGGTCCCCTCGCCGCTCCCGGACTGATCCATGATACTCGCTGAAGCCGCGGACGGTTGTTCAACCTCCCGAGGCTGCCGAGGGCGGTCGCACCGTATACAGACTCGCGAAACTGCGGTAGGCTGCCGAGGTTATCCGGTTCGCCGCACCGCCCTGTTTTCCAAAGGAACCGCGGTCCGGGACTGCGTCGTTTGAACACTAACGCGCGACGAGCCAAGGCTCGACTCCAATGACAGAGACCACGACTACAGCGAACAACAGCGGCCAGCAACCGGTCCGAGTTCCGGGACGGGTCGTGGCCTACACGTTGACCTTTGCCGGTCTGGCGGGCGTGGCGTTCGCGATCCTGCTGGCGCGACTGCCGAACCTGTCCGGCGAAGCGCCGGGTACGGACCTGACGCGAGTGTTCGTCATGACGATGGCCGCGATGTTCGCCGCCGGGGCGCTGGGAGGGAGTCTTTACAATTTGCGCGGATTGATCAAGCACTCGGCCGAGGAAGACTACCTGGAAGCGTACAACCTCTCCTACTACCTGCGGCCTGTTTCGGGCGGGATCAGCGGACTGCTGGTTTTCTTCCTTCTCATGGGCGGGATCATGTCGTTCACAGCCGGGACTTCTCAAACGATCCCCAGTTGGATCACATTCCAGGGGCGGATGCCTTACCTGGCGTTCGGCATTCTGGCGGGATACGGTTCTCACGAATTCATGCTCAAGCTGAAGGACGTGGCGGAGTCGCTGTTTACGATCAGGAAACCAAAGTGAACGCTGAATGATGAGCGAGAAAGACCTTACTGAACCGGTCCTAGTGCTCGGAGTTGCTCGAACCAGTTCGTTACGACGTGGATCTGCTGCTCCGTGCCGTCGGCGTCGCTAAAATCGACCAGCTTGAGCATCAGGAATCGTCCGTCGGCCGAGACGTCAAAACTCCTGAAACCCGGAAACGAGGTGAAGCTGAACAGCGCCTGAGGTATGCCGGCCTCGAAGGTCTCACCCGTTTGGATGGGAACCGCCATCATCTGCGTCGTTTCCCGGTAGAAGAGCTCCGCGCCATCCCTTGACCAGACGGGCCGGCTTCCGCCTGCCGTCGACACCTTCCACCTGCCGGCCTCGACATCGGGAAACGGGCTCACGTAGATTTCGGAGCCGCCCGACTCTTCCAGCTCGTACGCCACCCATTTACCATCCGGGGAGATCCTGGTCCAGAAAGCTCGCGTTAGAAGCAGTTCCGAAGCGCCCGTCGCGATCGACAGCGCATGGATGGCAAAATCCCTGGTGTTGGTTTCAGCAAAGAGTAAGGTTGTGCCGTCTGCGGACATGGCCATGGGGACCTGGCCCCGGGAACTGGCGGCAGTCGGAGCCGGAAAAGGGCTCTCTCTCAACAGCGGCTCCGCCGAACCGACACCATCGGATCGCTTGGAAAACAGGGTACGAACACGCCCGTCACGGTGCGAGTTGAATATGATTCGCGCGTCATCGGGCGTCCACACAGCGTAAGCGTCGGCGGCCGGATCGGAGATCAACCGCGTAAGCGTATCGCGTTCGAGGTCTAATATTGCGACGTCCGAGTTACCCCTTTCGTCGAATAGGTCGAAGGCAACGCGTTCCCCGCCGTGCGAGATAACGGGGTTGAGGTAGGCGCCGTCCGGTAGGGTCAGGTCTTCTTCCCGCCCCTGCCGATCCACCCAGACCAGGGACGAACGGAACCGGAACCTGCCCGGCGGACCGCCTGGCACCCAGACCAGGGCGCCGTCTTCGGAGAAATCGAAGTGCGCCGCGCCGCCGTCGTTCACTGCGATCCCATCCCGGACCGGTTCCGGTGGCCCCGTCAGGTCGAGCCGGTCGAGATCGAACGGCGCCGCCATCATCACGTCTCCCCGCATGTAGACGATGTGATCCGTCGGTGCGTAGCGCGCGTAATGGCCGGTTTCTTCAATCAAGACGCGCCACTCGTTCGTTTCCAAAGAAAGCAGCGCGACGCGATTGCTCTCCAACCCTCCCCTGAAGATCGTAAACAATAGGGCCCGGCCGCCAGGCAGCGCAGCCGGCCACCGATGTCCCCCGACACCGCCGTCTTGATCGACGGAAGTAAGCAGCTCCGGAGAACCCTCTGAAACCGCGATGCGAGATATACCTGCCGAGCCGCCGAAGTAAATGTATCCGTCCGGTGTCCAGGCCGCTCCGCGAGCCGTGGAATCCACCGGTCCCACTTCGATCGGACGGCCACCGGCGACCGGGACTCGCCAGAGCCTGTCGGAAGCGAAGAACCCGAGCTGCCGGCTGTCCGGTGAAAAGAACGGGTGGTACGCGCCGTCGCTATCGGGCACCCTTCGGCTTTCAAGCTCATTCATGGGTCTGAGATACAAGCGGCGGGTTCCTTCCCCGTCCGCGGCCAGAAAGGCTGCGCTTTGCCCATCCGGAGAGATGGCTACACCCGTTCCGTTTTGCGAAGTCCAGCGTTCGTCCGACGGCTGGTCGATCGTGAAACGGAGTTCGTTGACGCCCGATGCGGCCGGGGGCCGCGTTCGTTGAGCGATCCCCACCGCGACGGCGACCAGCAGGGTCGTCGCGAGGGCCCATGAGACAGCAAAGCGAAGGGTCATCCCGCGACCGAATCTCTCGGAAGCGCCCGGACTCTTTTTACTCGAGTCGGCAGGCAGGCTCTCGAGTTCGACTCGCACGTCGGCGATGTCGTGCCAGCGATTCCGGGTTCGAACCGCGCCAGCCGTTCTTCGTCCCTGGCGAACTCCTCAGGCAGTGACTTGATGGCCACCTCACGACCCAGCTTGGTGTCACGCGCCTTCCACACTTCACCCATACCACCTTTGCCGAGCCCGGAAAGGATCCGGAACGAACCGATCTCACGTCCGATCAAAGAGGGCGCCTCATCCCGGGCGATGTCGGCGGCCGCTATTTCGACGGCTGTTTTTCCGATGAACCCCTTTGCCCTCCGCTCGTAACCGAGAAGCGATTCGATTTCGTCGCGCAGCTCCGAGTCCCCACCGCACTGTTCGTCCACAAACGCGTCGCGGTCGTTTTCCTCGAGTTCGAGAGCGGCGTGGTAGATGCGCTCGATCTGCTGCCAGCGGCTAGAGCCCATCGAGCCCCTCCTGGTCCAACTCGCGCAACAACCAGACCTTGGCGAGTTTCCAGTCTCGCTGGACGGTATCGAGCGAGACGTCGAGCACCTCGGCTGTTTCCCTCTCCGTGAGCCCACCGAAAAAACGCAACTCGATCACCTGACTCTTCCTGGAATCCACCGACTCGAGCGCTTTTAGGGCGGAATCCATTGCGATCATGTCCTCAATCCGCTCAACAGAGGCAGGTCCTATCTCTTCATTAAGAGGGACGGGCCGCTCTCCACCGCCTCGTTTTTGCGAGCGGCGGGCACGAGCCAGGTCCACCAGGACCCGCCGCATCAGCCGAGCCGAAACCGCGAAGAAGTGGTTGCGGTCCTGCAACTGCAATTGTTTGGAGTCCACGAGGCGGAGATACGCCTCGTGCACCAGCGCGGTGGTCTGCAGTGTGTGGTCGTCGCGCTCGCCCTTCATGTACCGATGAGCGAGCCGCCTCAATTCGTCGTACACGAGAGGCATCAGTCGCTCCGGCGCGGCCTCGTCTCCCTGTCTCCAGGCCAACAGCAGGCGCGTCACTTCCGGGTTGTCCGTCGTCATCATCTAACATGCTCAATTGTTGGCAGTTACGGGATTTAAAGATTATACTACCGCAGTCTGAATTTATTTTTTACCTATCGTGTTTCGGTTCTTCGGGTTCGATTTCCGCTTTCCTGGTTGAGGGCCGGAAATTCTCCATTTTTCGGCTCCGGGAGGTTGGACACCATGAGAACAGTGAATTTACGCACGACCCTTCTCAGATGGCAGCATCGAATGGGTATTGGCGCCGCCGGATGCCTGGTTGCAATTGGTATGGGGTCTTCCCCTTACGCGGCGACCGCCCAGACGATCAACAAGACCGGATCGCTGATCCACCCGCGCGCCGGTCACACGGCGACACTGGTTGACGGAAATGTCCTCATCACGGGAGGAACGGAGATCGCCGAACTGTACGACCCGGCCACGGGCACCTTCAGTCCGGTTGGGAGCATGCGTGAGGCCCGGGCCGGGCACACCGCAACGCGAATGGCGAACGGTCAGGTTGTCCTCATCGGCGGGGGGCCGCTGTTCGGCTCCAGGACGGCCGAAATTTACAGTCCCGCAGCAGGCACCTTCAGCGAGACGGGCAGCATGCGCGTGGCGCGGAGCGCGCACACGGCGACGCTGCTGCCGAACGGTAAGGTCCTTGTCGTCGGCGGAGGCTTGTTCTCCGGCGTCGGAACGGCCGAACTCTATGACCCGGAAACAGGTACTTTCAGCGCGACCGCAAATTTGCCGGACGCCCGACTGAACCACACGGCGACGCTGTTGCCGAGCGGAAAAGTTCTGATTGCCGGGGGACGACTGAGCAGTCTTCCGACGGCGGAGCTGTATGATCCGGACACGAACCTCTTCAGGCCGACGGGGAGTCCGAACGAGCAGCGAAACGATCACACCGCTACGCTGCTGCAGGATGGCCGCGTGCTCGTCACCGGGACCTTGGGAGGTACGAAGACTGCTGAAGTCTACGATCCAATCACAGGAAGGTTCACTCCTACGGGTCACCTGATCGAGGCGCGGAGCGATCACACTGCTGTGCTGCTGTCGACCGGAAAAGCTCTAATCGTTGGAGGAGGATCCGGGTCGGGGTTGACGGAGCTGTACGACCCTCGCACCGGCACGTTCAGCCGAGCTGGAAACCTGGCAGACCCGCGGAGTGAAACGACCGCAACCTTGCTGCCGAACGGAGACGTGCTTATCGTCGGAGGTTTGCCGCTCGGGTCTTTCGCAGCTTATAGAAGTGCCGAGATCTACGATCCGGGCCTCGGCATTTCGTCTCGAGGCATCTACGTGGATGGCCGTCGCGGGGTATCGTGGACAACGTCGGGCAGCGGCGGACCGGCGCAGGTCGGCTACGGCCGGATCGACGTGAACCCGGGGAGTCCGGCTCCAGGCGGCGTGGCGATTTTCGGTTCCGTCACAGACGGAGTACTGGTTGCCGAGGCTGGCGTTCCGGCATCAGCACCGGTTCGCGGTGGCCGCATCCATGCCGAGATCGGAGGCCTGGTAAACACGGGTCTGGCCCTCGTCAATCCGAACGAACAAGTTGCTTCGGTTTCCTACTATTTCACCGACGCCGACGGACTCAATTTCGGTCATGGTGTGTTCGTTCTCGGAGCGGGACAACAGATCGCACGCTTCCTCGATCAGGAACCGTTCAACGGCGCTTCGAGCACACGAGGCACGTTTACTTTCAACTCTTCAGTTCCGGTAGCTGTGACTGCGCTTCGTGGTTTCACGAACCAACGTTCCGAATTCCTCATCACTGCGCTCCCCGTCGCTTCCCTTGTGCCGGCGGGTGAGCAAACCACCGTCATTCCGCACTACGCGGACGGAGGTGGGTGGACGACGCTGGTTACGCTCGTCAATCCAACCGACACCGCCATAGCTGGAACCGTCCAGTTCCTGGATCAGGGGTCGCAAACCGCCCGTGCAGAACCGATCGTCCTCACCGTCAATGAAACGACCGGCTCCACGTTCGATTACGCGATACACCCGAGAAGCAGCGTGTCGTTGGAGACATCGAACCCTCCGGACGGCGTCCGCGTTGGAACGGTCCGGATCAACCCGAGGGCCCAGAGTGGGGCTCCGTCGGCCCAGGCGATCTTCTCGTTCGAGAATGCTCAGGGCGTGACGGTTTCCCAGGCTGGAGTGGAATCAGTGACTCCGGGCGCCGCCTTCCGACTGTACGCTGAGGCGTCGGGCGAGCCCGGCAAGATCGGCTCGATCGAAACCGGCGTCGCCATCCACAACACATCCACCGAAGCCGCCATCGTGGAGCTCGAACTGATCGGCTTCGACGGATCGATGGAGCAGGTGCCGACAGCGATGGTCATTCCTGCCTACGGACATGTTTCAGGATTCATGAGCGAGGTTCTTCCGTCTCTGCGCGACTTCGAGGGCGTGCTCCGCATCACATCGAGTTCGGCCCCGATTTCTGTCGTTGGCCTGCGGGGGCGGTACAACTCGCGGACGGATTTCCTGCTGACCACCACCCCTGCCTTACTCGAAGGGAGCGATCCGGTGGTCTCTCAGGTCGTGTTCCCGCACATCGTGGACGCGGGTGGCTGGACGACGCAGTTTGTTCTCTTCGGCCGAACGGCCGGCCGGACCTCGACTGGAACTCTGCGGTTTCTTTCGGCGGCGGGACAGACGCTCAACCTGCAATTAGCCTTCGCAGCTCCGGCAAGCCGTCAACCGATCTCGATGTTGAACTCGGCGCGAATGTCAGCAAGCGGGACATCGAGGTAGGCATCGTTGCCGGTCCAGGGCCACTTCCGGCTCATCCGGCGAGCGCGGCGCCAGACCGCCACGATTTTTGGAATCGCTTTCACCGTCTCCCGGATCGACCGCATGCAGCCGATTTCTCGAAGGATGTTGACGGTCTCGGGGAGCTTCAGGTAACTCAGATAATCCCTCAACGAAATGTCGACGCCAAGGACGGTCCAGGTGTCGGCCAGAATCTCCTGTTCGAGGCTCGTATCAAGACCGAAGACCACATGGCAGCGATCATGGGAATGAAAGAAACGCGCGCTCGCAGGCGCGACCTCATTCTCCTTAAAGAGGTTGGGGTTGGCGGCGAGATACTCTTCCAGGCCTTCGCGCAAAGTTATCCGGGAATCCGATTCCTGATACCTGCGCCTGCGCCCGAGAGATCCGTCGCTCGTCACCCCGGCTGAATTCACATCTATGGATGGGCTGATTTCCTTCGTCATGGATATCTCCAAGCGGCTCAGGGGCCCGCCGATTCGGAATCCGCGGCCTCGACGGCTTTGAAGTCACTCCAGCGCAAGCTCTCTCGGGAGTGGAGGTTGCTCAGGAAGATCCGACCTTTAATGTAAAGATCGACGCTCGCAGGAAACCAGATGCCGTCTGCGACCCGCGCTCTTTCCATTCGACCACGGACCGCGGACATCGACCCCAGCAGTCCCCACCAAATCCGGACTTTCTTCGTCAATTCGAATTCGACCCGAGATATTTCGAAAAGGTCGGTGTCGACCCAGATCTTGCCCTCGGCCTTGTTCAAGGCTCGATCGATTCGGCGTTTGACGGGTAGATCATCGCTCTTCGGTCGGAACGAGATGACGTAGGCGGGGCGTCCCCTGACGTCTTCGATGCCGTCCAGTTCAACATCGTACCGACCGATCAGCTCTTCGTTGAAGACGATCCTGTCTTCGTCCTCGTTCCGCGGATCCTCTCCTCTGGCGAGCGCCTGACGAAACTTCCGTTCGCGCTTTCCCTCTTCCTCCAATTCGGAATCTTCCAGCGGTTTCCGGTCTTTCTCGACCAGGCGTTGGAACGACACTCCGTCGATCGGGATGCTAAGAAACGCGTGCTGTTCCCGTTTCTTGACCTGTCCGTTGCGGTCGAGCCTTTCGGTGGTAGCCCGGAACGTAAACGTGTGATTCGATTCCGGCTGAAGCGTCTCAACCCACGAGGCTCGTTCCAGAGCCCGGTCTATGATCTCGTCGGCCGAAAGGCTCGCTCGACCGGGGTGTGCCTGCTCGGAAACCGCCATCGACCCGGCGAAGAGTGTCGTTGCGGTCATTAATGAGAATCGTGTGAAGCGCATGTGTGTTATTTACCCCTTTACATGCCACTAGTTACGCCGCGGGTCTGTTCAGTGCACCCCGGTCTCGTCCACGAGCCACAAGATAGATCTTCCGCCCGGGCTCATAGACGTGCAGGTAGTACCAGTGCTCCCCGCAGTCCAATTCGTAGAAGCCCTCCCGTTTTCGATCCGGCGTTGGGCTGCCAGTTTCCCGAAGTGCATTCGTAAGCGCTGCGACATGTGCTGCCAGCCCAGGCTTGAATGCACAGATTTCATAGAGCTCCACAGGAAATTCCGTTCGATATCGTTCCAGCTTGGATCGCACCTTTAGATCTCCTTTCTCAGGAAACTGTCACCCTTTCCGGGGCAGCAGACGCAGATTCCTCAGCTGAGCTGCGGGACGGCAGGGGCGCTCCCGACTGGTTTGGAGGATCTTCCCCGCCTGGCCGAGCCGGCCGGATCAGCTGAACCACGCCGTTTGTCGCTTGGCATTGTTCTCCTTCGTCGCTCAGTCCGTCTCCCGACGTTCTCTTTCCTGCCTCAGGATTGCACCTACGTCCACTCGGGCCCCGAGCTGCGTCAGCATCGCTCGCAGTCCGATGAAGAGTTTTCCGAACCAGGTATTGATCGGTAGAGATCGTATGTATCGCCTGCGGATTAGCTCGCCGTAAATTTCCAGTCCCCGTCGGAAGTAGTCGGCGTTCCCGAAGTCGAAGGGCCCCTCTTCGAAAACCGGTTCCCAGAGCCAGTCGATGTAACGTTCCAGAAGCTGCATGTGATCGGGCTCGATCTGGCGATCGTCGGACACATCCACCGCCCGCGCCAATGCCTGGCGCACCGCTGCGGGCGACGTGAAGACCGACCGTTCCATTTCGTTCGAATAATCGACGTCCTCATCGGAAAACTGGCGGCAGCAGCCGAAGTCGACCAGACCGAGTCGACCATCGGGCATGAAGAAGTAGTTGCCAGGATGGGGATCCGCATACAGTATCCGTTTTTGATAGCACAGCCGGTAGACAGCCTGCGTTATCCGGAAACCGTAGCTGTCGCGGCTGTCCTGGGATGGACCTGTCGCCAGAAAAGCCTTTAGGTGGATTCCATCGATGTGTTCCATCGCGAGCACCCGGCGGGTCGATAACTCCGGGTAGACTTCGGGTACGACTATTCCGTCTTCATCGCCAAACGCGGTGCGCGCGACGCGCAGGCTGTGGGCTTCCTGCAGGTAGTCGGTTTCCATCTCGACCATGTGCCGGATCTCGTCCATCTGGGCCACCAGGTTGTCCCAATCTGGAGAGAGACGCATCGGGCTCATCAACGCCTTCAGATTTCGGAAGTCGTCACTTATGGTTCGCCCGATGTTCGGGTACTGGATCTTGATGGCTACTTTCTTCTGAGAGCCTTTCAACCGTGCACGATGGACTTGACCCAGCGAAGCTGCGGCGAACGCCTGGGTTTCAAAGTCGTCGAAGAGGCGCCCGGGATCGGCTCCGAGTTCGCCACGCACGAACTCACCGAGCAGCGCGAAGTGCATCGGTGGCGCTTCAAAGTGGAGGCGGCCGAGAAGGCTGGCAAACTCGACGGGCACCACATTGGGATAATGGGCCAGGACCTGGCCGACCTTCATGATCGCTCCTCTCAGGTAGCCCATGCTTTCAAGCAGTCGGAGCGCCGCCTTCAAGCGGGTTTCGTTCAGACTCGCCTGTCGGGCCTCGGCGTCGCCATAGCCCCCGCGGATCCAGTGAGCAAGGTATCCCACGGCGATCCTGGCCTGAAGACTGCCGAGTGCGCGGAACCGGCCCAACCGTCCGACCGGCACGGGTCCAGCGGAGAGTCCCGTGAGAAGCCGCTCGAGCGTCGCGTCCGGCGCGGATCCGGACTCGTCCAGTTCGTTCGATATCTGCTCGGCCAGTTCAGTAAGCCGGCGGTCCATCGGATACCTCCACCTCGTCACTACCCTCAGTAAAGACGGCGTTGACGAACATCTGCATTGACTGATCCAGGAGGACCAACGTGTCTTCCTGATTCGGGGAGTCGTCACCGACCCAATAGCCCAGCACTCCCAGGAAGAGGGTCCAGTAGAGATGCAGGGTCACCAGCGCCGGCGGCGAGGCGTCGGCCGGACCGTGAGAAACCATCAGGGTCCGAACGGTTTCAAGGTGCGCGCGCCGAAATGTGTCCGTTTCTCGCGGAGCCGCGGATTTCCTGAAAGGGCTCAGCGTGCTTTCCATCAGACCCCCGACGAAACCGCGATAAGGACCGAGGTGACGAAGTCCGGTGGCGACGTGCGCAAACAGTGCCTCTTCGAGCGATTCGCCGCCCAGAAGGCGTGCTTTGAACTCTTCGTTGGCGGCATCCAGGGATGCCGAAACGATCGTCATGGCAAGCGCCTCTTTGGTCGGGAAGTAGTTGAATAGGGTGCCGGCGGCGATCTTTGAAGTCCCGGCGATGTCGCGGGTTGTCGTCTCCATAAAACCCTTTTCTATGAATAACCTACGAGCCGAAACGAGAATGCGTTTCCGAGTTCTCTCTTTAGTTTTAGCCGTGACTCGCATTTTATGATCACGCTCATAATAAAATAAACGAAGTTCCTAAGCAACTAAAATGAGCGTGATCACAAAAAATCTAAAGACGGGGGTGGCAATACCTCGAATTGCTAAGACAGGAGGGGTACGGGTTTGACTTCTTTCTCCCTAGACTGGTGAGGCGACCAACGCGCTTTGCCAATCACTCGTGACTTGGATTAGCTGGCTCGCAGGAACACGATTCGGTGCCGCGCTTTTTGCGGAGTTAACCTTCAGGCGACCAGGCGGCTTCGAAATCCATCCGCGGGCTGCCGGAATCCTTCCAGATGTCATAGCGCATACGGAGGGTCTTTACGGGGTTCGCATTCTCCCACGGTTGGATGTTCTCGTCGGTGACGCTGATGTAGGCGAAGTACATGCCGCCGTTGAAGTCGGCGCCGTTAGTGTCTTCGTTGTTGGCGATCAGGATGTACGCGACATGGGCCGTCTTGCCGTCGCAGGGGGCCATCGGATATGGCGCTTCCTCGCAGGTGCAGCGCCCGTCGCCACCCTTGTCGTCGGCGCCCTCCATCGCGGCCATGACGCGGTCCGCCAGCGTGCCTTTCGCCTTCGTGAAGGCCACTTCGGCGTTCAGCATCACATCGTCGCTGAGCAGAGAGTTCCCCTGAAACTGATAAAAGATGTAATCGCCGACATTGCCGGAAACGTCCAGTGACGCGTGGCCATTGCGCGAACCGCTGTGGCCGGCGCGGCGTCCCTGCATGTCGACGATTCCGAACTGCCGGCGCTCCATGCGGTCCTCTTCCGGTCCTTTCGCCTTTTCGAATTCCCTGAGCAACTCGATGATCTGCTCCGGTGCAGTTCCCTTCTTCAGCTCCTCGAAGACCAGTTGCTGATTCTGGCCGGAGTTGTCCACGTTCGCCTGACAGGCCGCCACGGCAACTCCGGGAACGATGACAGCCTGGATGTCCATCAGATCTCTCGACGGCCTCGGGGGAAAGCGCGCCTGGCGCACGCATGTAGCGGACGCGATGATCACCTGGCCTGTCCTCGTATCGAGGGCCAGGAGAGACCACGTGGCGAAGGCGTTGGACTGCATTGAGAGGCCAAGGACGATTACGAAAGCTGCGCGTTTCATAGCGGTTCTCCTCTGCAACGGGGCTGGCGATCGCACGCTCAAAGCCGCGTGCGGTAGTTGTGACCGGGTTCCATCTCACGCAAGACTAGGAGCGTCCTGGTGACAAAGCAACGGTAATCTGTGAGAGGCTTCGTGCAGTCCTACTGCGCGGCCTTGTCTTTGAAAACGAACTTCTGCGCGCGCCTTCCCGGCCCCGCCTCGGCGACGTACATGTTTCGACCGACAGGAGATCGACGTGTCGAAGAAATGTTCTGGAAGTGCGGATCGATTGTATGGTGAATTATCAACCAGACAATGTGGCTCCTGATCCTGCCGATAGCCCTGAGCATGTCCGGTGCGGTCCACCTGGTTTCGGGTGCAAGCGGCGAGCCCCGTCCTTCAGTACCTCGTTCGATCCAGTACGACGATCCGTCGTTGGTGCCCGAGGAACTGGAAGCCTTTCTGGACGCATTCCTTCCCCTGCAAATGGACAGGCTGCACATCCCGGGTCTCGTTGTTGTCGTTGTAAAGTCCGGACAGATCGTGTTCCGGAAGGGTTATGGCTTCGGAAACCTGGAGGGTCGGACGTCGATAGATCCCGACAAGACACTGTTTCGTGTCGCTTCGGTGTCGAAGCTGGTCACGTCGACGGCCGTGATGCAGCTCGTCGAACGGGGGTTCGTCCAACTCGATGAAGACGTCAACACCTACCTCGATCTGTTCCAGATACCGTCTACCCATGACAGTTCCGTTACGCTCGCGAACCTGCTGACCCATACCGGGGGTTTTGACGAACGCTACATCGGCATGGCGGCCCGGCGGGAATCCGAGGTCCTGGGACTGGGGCCGTATCTTGCGGCCCGGATGCCTCCTCGCGTGCGTCCCCCCGGTGACGTAGTCAGTTACTCCAATCATGGGATGGCGCTGGCCGGCTACGTGGTTGAAGCCGTCTCGGGGCTGGGGTTTGCCGACTACGTGGAGTTGAACATTCTGCGCCCCCTCGGCATGGACGACAGCACTTTCAGGCTGCAGCCCGAGCAGGCTTCGAACCTGGCCGCAGGCTACGCGTACCGCAACGGAGAGTATCGATCCTTGCCATTCGACTACAGCCACATCCCGCCGGCTGGCTCACTCGTTGCGACGGCAACCGATATGGCGTGCTTCATGATGGCCCATCTCGAAAGCGGCGGGTGCGGCGACGGCCGTATTCTCGGACCGGACACGATGCGGGAGATGCACGCGCCACAATGGACCCACCACCCAGGTCTCCCGGGTTTCGCTTACGGGTTCTATGAGCACTTCGAGAACGGCCGACGCCTTCTGGCGCATGGTGGAAACCTAGGCGGATTCGCCAGCGGCCTGTACCTGATGCCTGAGGAGGATCTCGGGATATTCGTGACCTACAACGCGGACCGCTCCGAGCTCCGAGAAGACCTGATCGAACGATTCGTCGATCGGTACTATCCGGACTGGTCCACGGCGGAAGCTCGGCCTGATCCGTCCACCGAAGCTGCGTTCTCGGCCGGCGCTTTCGACGGCACATACCGACTCCATCGTTATCCCCGCCACACTCTCGACAAGTGGAGCGTGCTGTCGCAAGCACGCCTGGAGTTCCATGTTTCAACCAGCGAAAGGGGGACGTTGATACTCCGCTATCCCGGAGAGTCGATGGAACCTGCGGAGTACGTTCAGACAGAGCCGTTGCTATTTGAAAACGTGGACGGTGAGGATCGTGTCGCCTTCCGCCAGGATTCCCGAGGACGCGTCACGGACATGTTTCTGCAGTTCTCCGGGCCTGCAGCTCTGGAAAAGCTGCCATGGTATGCAACTTCGTCGTTTCACTCCATGCTGCATGGGTTCCTGGCGCTGGTATTTCTCTCCGTCGGTGCGGTCTGGCTGCGTGGTCGTGTGGATGGCCGATCGAAGGCCCATCGCTCGGAGAAACGGTTGGACTGGGCGTCGCGAGTAGCTGTTCGTCTTGTGAGTGGCCTGAACATGGTTTTCCTTCTCGGTTTGCCGACGGTTCTGGCCCTCGATCCGCAAGGTTTGACTTACGGCGCATCCCTCGGTGTCATTCTCTTGCTCGCGATCCCGCTGTTGACGACGGCCATGACCCCGGGGTTGGTCTTCTTGAACGTGCTCGTCTGGAAACGTGGGCGTACGACCAACATCCATCGATTGCATCATTCCCTGGTAACGCTCGCGGCGGTGGCTGTCATTCCCTACTTGATGTACTGGAACCTGCTTGGGTTCAGGTACTGACTGACGAACTCTAGGGATTCGCGTATAGTCTATGGCACTGTCCAGGCCTACAGTGTTGACCGGCACTGCCGCGACTCCGGAGGGAGCATGCGTCTATCTCGACGACAATTCTTGCAGGGCGTCGCAGCCGTCCCGTTTCTGAATCAGGTAACCAGAGACGCGGGGAACTGGCCCGCGTTTCGCGGACCGGACGGACGCGGTGTTGCGGAGGGGTATCCGGTCCGCACGTCCTGGAATGCCGACGAGACCGCCGGCAGGATTGTCGGTCGTCGGTGGCGATCGGACGTCCCGGGACTTGGCCACTCCAGCCCGGTTCTGTGGGGCGATCGGATATTCGTGCCGACCGCAATCGCCGAGGAGGGCCGTGTCCCGTTGACACTCGGCGGGGACGCCTTTGTCGATCGGAGCACTTGGACCGGCAGCACCGCCGCAGCCGCTGACAAGGGCCAGCAGAGCTGGGTGGTGATCTCTTACGACAAGAACTCCGGTGAGGAAGTGTGGCGCAGGACCGCGCGGACGGGAAGACCCCGCTCGACGCGGCACGCGAAAGCAACGCACGCCAACACGAGCCTGACGACCGACGGGCGCCACCTGGTCGGCTTCTTCGGGTCGGAAGGATTGTATTGCTATGACCTGGACGGCCGCCTGCTGTGGAGCCGCGATCTCGGGATCGTCAACGTTTCCAAGTATGGAATAGGGTGGGGATACGGCAGTTCGCCCGCGATCCACCAGGACCGGCTTGCGCTGCAATGCGATGATCCCGATAATCCGTACCTCGCCGTACTGCGCCTGTCCGACGGGGAAGAGCTTTGGAGGGTGTCCCGAAAGGGGGTGTGCGAGCGAAGTTGGAGCTCACCGATGATTCACGCCGGCCCGAACAGGACCCAGGTGGTCGCCAACGGCTGGCCGTGGATCGTGTCCTACGACCTGGAAACGGGCGACGAGCTGTGGCGCCTCAGTGGCGGAGGGGACAACCCGATACCGACCCCGTTCGTTGCGAACGGCTGGATCTATATCACGAGCTCCCACGGGCCGGCGTCGCCCATCTTCGTGGTTCGTCCCGACGCGCGCGGTGACATCACGCCCCCCCGACGTGCTTCGTCCACCGACGCACTCGTCTGGAGCACCTACCGGGGCGGATCCTACCTGTCGACGCCCGTCGTCTACCGCGGTTACATCTACTTCGGCTACGAACAAGGCGTCGTCCGCTGCTTTGACGCGAACACAGGGAAGAGGATGTACGAGAAGCGACTCGATCCGGGCGCGGCGATCGTCTCGTCCCTGGTGGCCGCGGACGGCAAAGTGTTCTGCCCTTCCGAGAACGGTATCGTCTATGTGCTCGAGGCCGGCCCGGACTACAACCTGCTGGCGCGTAATCAAATGGGCGAGCCCTGCTTCGCAACGCCATCTCGCAGGGAGGCCCCCCGCCATCTCGCAGGGAATTCTCTATTTCCGGACAACCGGGAGCCTGATCGCTGTCGGATAGGAACAGAACGCTTGATCCCCAGGCCTGAGGATTATTCGTTGAGAATGGGGACGATAGTCCCATCCGATCGAGCTGATGGCTGATCGCCTACCCAAACATTTCATTTTTGGGTAGATCTAGAGCTTGGGTTCTTTCAGTTTAGGCGTTCCCACGTGAGGGCCGTCTGCAGCTCGCGGCCATCGACCATCCTCGCCGGAGGCTTGAGTGTCAGCGCGGTGTCGGTGAACTCGAAGAAGCGCTGCGCGTCGGTGCCGGCCTGCCCCGGGTTGAGATTGCCGGCGCGGTGGTGCACGATGAAGCCCTCGTCCTCGTCCACGGAGAACGGACCGAAGTAGCTGAGGTAGGTCCGAAGTGCACCGAGCGTCTGCTCCGGAGTCGGCGCGCCTGTGTAAGCGGGCCGGTTCGGCCTCATCAGGTGCACCGCCATGTGCCCGGACGGCATGTAGATGATGAACCCGTCCTCGTACTGGTCGATCGGCACCGATTCGCCATCCATCGTCCGTCGCTCGATCTTGCCGATCCGGTAGAACCCGAACAGTCGCCGATGGGTGTCCGTGAGCTCCGTATCCGCCAGGTCCGGGACGCGTTGCCACACGATACGGGTCTGCACGCCCGAGTTGCCGACGGGCGGCATCAGGATGAGCTGGTTGCCCGAGAACTCGTAGGAGCGTTTGTTGTCGTTCGATGCGTCCGGAGGTCTGACGTTCCCTTGCAGGTGGTGTGTCAGGTACCCCTCTGCCTCGTTGACCGTATAAGTGCCGAAGTAGGAAACGTAGCTCCTCAAGGTCGTTACCGCCTCGTCCGCGCTTGGCCCGCCGCCGGAGTATGGCTTGCGGCCAGGCTGCATGATGGTAACCCCCATGTAGCCACCCTGGTCGTACATGATGAAGCCGATCGCGCCCTCGCTGCCGAACGACGGCGGTTCCGGCGTCGGCAGGAGCTCGCCGTCGGCGCCAATGCGCTCGACTCGGACAAGCTCCCAGTTACCCACGAACGGAGCCTTCGGATCCGCCGTCGACGCTTCGGCGGTTGGCAGGTCGGAGGCGTCGTCCATGGGTGGCGCCGTGTCCGCGCAACCGGACCAGACGACGACTCCGACCGACGCCAGCAAAACAAGCAATTTCCTCGGCATATGTGCCTCCTCCCCGCTCGGGTCGCGGGCGAATCTGTCGGACGGGATTCTGCCCGTCATGATGCCAGATGTCGCACCCCGACGCGACGTGAATACATTATCGAGTGACAAGAAGTTACCCCCGAGTACCTGCAAGCACGAAGTGGGGAAAGCGGATCTCGAGCAGCTAAGGCTGGTAGTTTGGCTTCTGCGACGCAATTTCCCGTAACGGCGTTTCTGGGGGTGGCTATCGGGATCTTCGCTCCACGCCGAGAGCCTTCATTCGTTTGTGCAGGTTCGTCCGTCCGATTCCGAGTGATCGGGCCGCTCCGGCCACACTCCAGTTGGAGGCTTCGAGTGCCTCCATGATGCGGAGCCGCTCCGCCGATTCGCGCGTCTCCTTCAGTCCGGATCGGTCGTCCACCGAGTTGGCCTGGCGGATTTCGACTGGGATCGAATCGACTGTGATGCGGTCTCCCGGCGCGAGGATGGCCATGCGCTCGACTGTGTTGCGCAGCTCCCGGACGTTGCCCGGCCACCGGTAGCCTTCGAGCGCGTTCAGCGTGTCCTCCTCCAGCGTCCGAGTGTGGAAGTTGTTTCGCGAGCAGAAATCCGCGAGAAAATACTCGGACAGGGGACCGATATCCTCCCGCCGCTCCCTCAATGGGGGAACACGGATGGGAACGACGCTCAGGCGGTAGTAGAGATCCTCGCGGAACTCGTCGCGTGCGATCAGCTGCTCGAGATTCCGGTTCGTCGCGGCGATCACCCGAACCGACGTCCGCACGGTTCGCTCCCCCCCGACCCGCTCGAACTCGCCCTCCTGGAGCACGCGCAGCAACTTGGCCTGCGAAGACGCGTGCAGGTCGCCGACCTCGTCGAGGAATATGGTGCCCCCGTCGGCCCGCTCGAACTTTCCGCGACGCCGCGATGTGGCTCCCGTGAACGCACCTTTCTCGTGTCCGAAAAGCTCGCTCTCGATCAGTTCCGTCGGGATGGCGGCGCAGTTGACCTTCACGAAAGGGCCACCGGACAAGGGGCTTTCCTGGTGAATGTGAGCGGCGATCAGCTCTTTACCGGTCCCGGACTCGCCGGTCAGCAAGACGCGGGCGTCCGAACGGGCGACCCGGCCCGCCTGATCGACAGCCTGCCGGAACGCGCGGCTGTCACCGACCATTCGGGTACTGTCGCCGACGATCGCCCGGAATTCCGCGTTCTCCTGTTCGAGCTTCGCCTGGCCGAGAGCGTTCTTGACAGCTAGCAGCACGCGTTCCCGCGCCAGTGGTTTTTCCAGGAAATCGAATGCACCCGCGCGCGTGGCTTCGACGGCATCAGCGATCGTTCCGTGCCCGGAAATCATGATAATCGGCGCCAGGTCATCCTCGCTGCGCAACCACCGAAGCAGCTCGATGCCGCTGCCATCCGGGAGGCACACGTCGAGAAGGTAGACATCCTCCCGGCGGATGCCGACCCGAGCCCGAAAAGCCTCGGCGGACCGGGCGACGTCGACCGCGTAGCCCTCTCGTTCCAGGATGAGACGCAGGGATCGTCCGATGTTTTCTTCGTCGTCGACGATGAGAATTCGTTTGGCGGTCATGGTTCAGGATGAGGACGTTCCCGGAAGCGACACGCGAAACCCGGCTCCGCCGAGTTGCCCGTCGATGAGTATGACATCCCCTCCCGCGAGCAAAGCACTCTTGCGCGCTATCGACAGTCCCAGACCCATGCCCTTCTTTTTGAACGTGATCGTCGGTTGAAACAATGAGGCCCGAGCTTCGGGCGTCAAGCCGGGACCGGAATCGTGGACTTCGACGAAGACACCGTCGCCATCGCACCCGGTAGCGGTGCGGACCCTGCCCTCCGGGCCCGCGGCTTCCGCCGCGTTTTCGAGAAGGTTGGTGAGGATCCCCCTCGTCTGGTCCGCATCGGCCCACGCCGTCGGCTTCCCCTCATCCAGGCTCAATTCGTATGTCACATCGCGGTGCCCCGGACTGAGGAACGCCACCCGCTCTTCGATCAGCGCGTTGACGTCCAGCGTTTCCGGGTTCACGGAAGGTTCGCTCGAGAATTCCGAAAACGCGCGGACGCGTCGCTCGAGCGTTTCCACCTCGTTGACGACGATGCCGGCCGCCTGTTCCATGAACTGGCGATCCTCGCGGTTGCTTCGGGTGAGCATTTCCTCGACCGTCAGCCGGATGGGCGTCAGCGAGTTCTTGAGTTCATGCGCCATCTTGCGCGCGAGGGCCTGCCAGCTGGCAACCTGCGTGAGGTAGATGAGGCGTTCGCGGCTCTGTTCGAGCCGGTCGGCCATGTAGTTGAATGCTCGAATCGCCTGTCCGGTTTCGTCGTGACGGTCGGTGTCCAGGCGGACTCCGAGATCGCCTCCGGCCAGCTGCCCCAAGCCTCCCGTCAGTTGCTGTATCGGCCGGCTGATACGGTACGCCAGGTAGATCAGAGACAGCAGCGACGTAATCCAAACCGCCACCACAAGCGTCACCAGCGTCAGGATGAACCCGCGTCTGAGGTCGCGGGACAGGGCGACCTCGACCGTCTGCCGCGCCTGGCTGTACTGAGTAGCGAGCTCGTCCATGCGGATGTCGCCCAGGCTCTTCGAATAGGCGTAAACGGCGCCCTCGTCACGAACGAGGTAATCCAGAACGTTCCCCCCGGGGCCGGAGACATCGAAACGGGCGGCCTCTTCGCTCTCCCAGAATGCGGCGATAGTTTCGGGCCAGGCTCCACGGTTGGCAGCCAGGTATACCTCATCCGGGGTTCGACCTAGAGTCACCTCCGTTTCAAGCTCGTGACGAGCCTGTTGGTAGAACTCCCGGGCCGTCTCTTCCAGGGCGAGCGATAGCGCGTCCAGCTCCGTGGTCGTTGCAAGATCCAGGCTGCGATCCAGCAACGCGGTCGTAATCCATACCGTCGCGATGAGGGGGACGACAGTCGCGGCGACAAAAGCTGCGATCAACCGGTTACGCACCCTGTTCATCGGAGTGTCGTCCTAGTGTCCTGTAACAGAAATAACATCACTATCGCTGACGAGTGTTGCTCGCCCAATCGGACAGTAGTGGGAACGTCATGACGGTCAGCAACCCTGGAGTTTCATTGGCCGAAGCATGGGCAACACCCGCCAGCCCAAAGGGTTCGGGCGGAACGGGGCCGTCTTCGTTGTCGTCGACTCCTACCAATGAAAGAGCATTGCGTTGTCGTCGACTCCTAGAATCCGACCCCGTTGCGCTCCGAACGATAGCGACGTTACTTCTGTTACAGAACACTAGCGCAAGTCCCTCAGCTGTACGGGACCCACTTCCTCCCGGCCCTGGAGCAATTGCTCGCGATCCCGACGGCTGAATATATCGATCAGGTTGCCCAAAGCGACGCCGAATGGTCCCGAGCCGTCATTCTGGTCTTCCCGGCTCTCCTCGATGAACTGCAACCTTAGCCAGAACGACTGATCTTCATCGAGCCCCGAGATGGGCAAAGAAAGCTTGTCCACGCACCACGCTTCGGCATCCCCGGCCGAGAGGTGGGAAACCGAGCTCGGTGTCGGGGCCAGGTGGGTGACGGCAAACTTTTCTTCCCATAGATCGTAACTCACCACGCATCGCTGTGTGTCGACCTCGGCGACGGAGAAGTCGATCCGCTTCCGAAGGTCGAGCGTCAGCTTGAACGTGACCGATGCCCCGTTTTGGAGGTGATCGAGTGGCGCTTCCACGAGAAAGCGGAGCGAGGGCGCAGAGACCTTCAGGCGGTCACCCTCGAGACGGGCCTTCATGGGCTCGGCAGCCAGCGTGCTGCCGATCACGGCCAGCGCGAGCACTCCCACCGATGTCGCCCGACGCATGGAGATTCCTCGGCGCCTCAAAACCCGACCCCTATCCGGATCCCGACGGTGAAGACCGGTTTGAACTCCGACGACTTCAGTGGAAACGCCAGCGAAAGGAACCAGTCGTCATCCGGGTCGTCGCCGTGGAACCCGAATCCCACCGAGTGTCGGACGCGGGTTTCCTCACCGCTGTTCCAGGCGGCGCCCGCATCGTAGAACATCTGGAACACGGAGTAGCCATACTCCAGGGAACCATCGACGACCCGATCGGCTCCATACGGAGTGAGATCGAACTTATTCCAGCCACGCAGAGTCTTCGAGTTTCCGAGCGCAAAGCGTTCGAACAGCGGCGGGGTTCCCTCGATCCGTCCCGCCTGGAAACGTCCCAGGAAGCGGTTCCGGCCGCGCCTGAACGAGTAGTCGGCGCGGCCCAAGTGGCGGGAGTACACAAAGTCACTGGCGATGTTTCCGGCTCCCGCCCGGGCCTGGTATTCACCCCTGAACAAGTGCCGGTCCTCGTCCTCGCCCTCACCCCAACGGCGTTCGAAGCGGAGCGAAGCCACCCCTGCATTGGCGCTCTCGAAGGCCGGTTCTCCCGGCGCCGCGGGCAGCGTCTCCACGTCGAGTTCGGAGATGCTGGTTCCGACGCTGAAGTTGAGTTCGGGTGTGATCGCGACGGTGATCGACGCGTCGAAGCTCAGGCGTGAGCGGTAGGTGCCCGGCACACCCGGTGCGTCCTGGAGGGCGAGACGAGTAGCCGGCTCCCATTTTTGTCGGTAGCCGGCGAAAGCCAACCGGACTCCCAGCCGATCCGTCCCAACCCGCACGTTCTGGTAGGAAAGACCAAAACCGGAGAAGCGCTCGATCAGGTCGTCGGCGTTATAGACCCCATGCAGCGAAACCCGATTGTGACCCACCTCTATGGGCGCTTCCACCGCAAAGCTGAAGTTGTGCTTCGAGTGGTACAGGAAGAAGGAGGGCAGTTCCCGGAACGGAATCCAGGGTTCCCGCTCCACTTCGAAGATTACCCGTATCTGATCGCGAATCGTGCCTCGCTTGATTCGCCGGGAGACCCTCTGACGCGGCCCGAGTTCTTCGGCGATCTTCCTGCGGACACGAGCGGCTTCCTCCTGGTCGAGCCGTTCACCGACCAGATCCTGCATTGCCCGCCGAACCTCCTCGCTGAGGGTCGATTCGTCCACACCGTCGATCTCGACGCTTTCGATCGTGTAGCGGGAATTGATGTTCGTTCGCAGAGCCTCGTCGTCGCCGATCCGCGCGATGAGGAAGATCAGCCGAATTCGGCCCGCCGCGTCGGTGGTCGCGATCTCACGCGTAGCCGCGATGTATTCGGGGAGTTCGAGCCCGACGCGGTCGGTCAACTCCCGGACGGCGTCCGCGTCGAGCGGCATGCCTTCCAGAGCGCGGATGTCTCTGCGGAGTCCCGGGCTAAGCCGGTCGTCGTCGATCCCCGTTACCTCGACCGAGTCGATGATCGGTGGCTGACCGGCCGGCGGCACCTGGGCCACCGCCGTTGCGTTCGCCAAGACTGTCGTGATCAACAACGCACGGATTAGTCGCTTCATGCGCGTCGTCACAGCACATCCTCGTCCATTGTCTAAGCCTTTGAGGATACTGGAAAATGGACGCTGTCGACCGTGAAAGGGAAGCACGGGTGGGGCGCAATCCGCACGCTTCGGTGATTTCTCGCGAGCTCTGTCGAACTTAAACGACTCAAATCTGCATGCGGGTGAACCCAGTCACCCGGCGGGCCGCGCCGTCAACACGTTAGAGCGGCCGTGTTCAGTTGCAAACACCCGTCTTAGCGGCTTTGTTTCTGGGAAGTGACTTGCCTCGAGTAATACCACAGAGGCTCAGACAGCCCGGCGTATGATGGAGGGACATGACAAGCAGGGGAAAAAATTTTCTGATCGGCGGTTTGATCGCGTTCGGAGCCCTGGCGGTGTTGGTCATTGCCGTTGCGATAGGTTTCGGAGTCTGGTTGAACCAGCCTGGAGAGTTGCTGGATCCGGCCCGCTTGCTCAGCAGTGACGCGACCGGATACGCCGAGTGGACCCTGCGTCTGGACGATCCAGGAACCGAGGGTTTCGTCGAGTTGCTGATCGAGGCGATTCAGGAAATGCCACGCGAGGTCGAGGACTCCCTGCCGTCGTTCCTGCAAGTGTGGGTTACAGATGCCCGAAACGACCAGGTCCGCGGAGACATCGAGGAAGCGCTCCCAACGGTGGTCGCGTGGACACTCCATCCCGCGCAGTCGACCGACGAAGATCTGCACCTGTTGAGCGTCAGCGTGCAACCCATGGCCAACCGCGTGCGGTTCGCCGACTGGATGGCTGGATTCGTTCTGGACCGATCAGATCGGTCGATGGTCCACAGGTACGAGGGGGAGAAGATCTACCAGTTCAAAGTCGGCGAGCGCGAACTCGAGCTGACCCTTTTTGGATGGAGAGGAGCCCTTTTCGCCACGACGGACTTGGCGATGGCCCGACAGGCGGTGGATCTGCTGCGCCAGGACGGGCGTCAGGACCAGGATCGGACCGAGTTGGAGCGACTGTTTGCCAGGACACGCGACACTGACCCGCTCCGGGCCGCGATCACCAACCAGCACGGCGAGGTCTATCGGTTGTTGGAAACCGCCCGTGGCAGACCCATCGACTACCAGGAAGAATGGCAGGCCTTACAGGGCGGCGATCTGACGGGTGGTCTGCGAGCCGATGGGACGTTCGAGGCGATGATCGAGTTGATCGCCCCGGATATCGAGTGGTCCGAGGCTCAGGTGCAGGGGATGGAGGAGGCATTCCGACTTGGCCTGGAACGGATCCCTTTGGAATTCGCAGTCCAGGCAACCGTCATGGACGACGGACTACGGCTGGACATCCGGGTTCCGAACCTGGTGGTGTCGCTGAGCCACTTGGTGGAACGGGTCCGCTAGGTCTAGCCACCCGGTCATCTATCGGGAGACACGTCGATCGGCGCACCTGGACGGTCTGCCGACTGATCAGCCAGGCCTACTCCCGCTTCTTCTTCTCAAAACGAACAGCCAATCTGCCGGAGTACCAATAATGTTGAAGAATGCCGGATACGTGTTCCTCTTTGCCTTACCCGTTGCCTTGCTCGCCGTGATCGCCCTTCAGCGCGGGCTGCCCGTCGGGCCGGTTGTGTTTGGACTCGGGTTCATCCCGATGATCGGACTGCTGATCCGACTCCGGGATTTCACGGGCAGCCTCCCCGACATGGTGTTCGGCGCACTGGACACGGGACTTCTCGTTGTACCTGCACTCTGGGGAGGGATGGCTTTCGGAGTGGCGGGTGCGGTCGCAGGTGGTGTTGTTGGAGATGCTCTGACAGACGCCATTGCCGGATTCTTCGAGGGCAGCATCGACGAGTCCTTGCGGAGGAAAGGCATTACCGCATCCCGGGAAGCCGTGACCACTGCCCTGGGTAAGATGACCGGGTGCCTTCTTGGAGCAGGAACTGTCTTGACGGTGGCTTGGCTGGTCGGAATTCAACCTGAGTTCGGCGGATAGTGATCAGCACGAAACCGTGGTACCTTGCCGCGGGCTGCATCCGAGCGCGACTATCTTCGATGGGCCTCAGCTCAAGTCTGCGCGAATTGCTCCGTCGTATAGTCCCGCGTCAGGAGCTCGAGGAGATGGCCGTTCGGATCACGGAAGTAGACCCCCCGTCCACCGTTCCAGTGGTTGATCGCCATGTTCTCGGGAGTCCCCGGACCACTTCCGTAGACGAGGCCCGCGTCGACGATCCGGCCGAAGATCTCGTCGAACTCGACTTCGCTCACCTTGAACGCGAAGTGCCGGGGCTTGAACGAGGTGCGGTTTTCGAAATCCAGCGTCAGTGACTGGCTGGGGATCTTGATGGGCGCGAAGTGACCCATGGGTCCTTCATACTCGAATCCGAACATGTGTGTGTAAAAGCGCACGGATTCTTCCTTGTCGCTGGCGGGAACGATCGTGTGATTCAGTTCGATGGTTATGAGACCGGCCTCCCTTTCACTCGGCTGTGACCCCGATTCTTCAGACTTGAGTATAACCGCCGCCCCGAACATCTTCACTCGCTCATGAGGGCCGAGCGGACCGGCCGCCGAAGGGTGTTCCGGGACTCGAACGAGATCGATGTCCAACTGGATCGAGTGGAGTCGCAGCTGAGCTTAATCCGTGCGCGGAGCCGAGGATGCGCCCGATTCCCCCAGTCTGCCCAAATGTCAGCTGTGCGTACTAATTAGGGCTCCTATACCTTCGATTTCCGGCCGTCGGAGGTCGATCTTTCTTGTTCGAGAACCTTGCGCTTCAAAGTTGCCCCCCAGCGATACTCGCCGGTATCGCCGTCCTTCCGAACCACGCGGTGGCACGGAATGACCAACGCGGCGGGGTTGGATGCGCACGCCCTGGCAACGGCTCTAACTGCCTTCGGTTTGCCGATCTGCTGCGCGATCTCGCTGTAGGACCGGCGATCCCCGTAGGGAACCGTTCGAAGCTCCTGCCACACGCGCCACTGGAAGGCTGTGGCTCGGATGTCGAGCGGTAGATCCAGATGGGGGTGTTCTCCTTTCAGATGATCGAGGAGGATGCGGACAAAGATTTCCAGGTCCTGGTCGTCGCGACGGACATCGGCGCCGGAGTACTCCTGAAGGAACGACGTCCGGAGCTTTCGCTCAGATTGGCCCAGCTGAACGGCGCAGACGCCCCGGTCCGTCGTGGCGACCAGCATGTAGCTGAACGGACATGGGGCAACCGTGTAACGCAAGGAAGCTCCCCGACCCGCCCGCCCGTAAGTCGCCGGCGTCATTCCAAGCTGCGACGACGCCCGTTCATAGAGGCCCCTGCTGGACCCGTACCCTGCCTGGTAGAGGGCGGCCGTCAGAGATTCACCTTCCCGAACGAGGCTCTTGAACCGGCTTAAACGACAGGCATCGGCATACTGCCGCGGGGTGACACCAAGCAGCCGTTTGAAGGTCCGCTGAAGGTGGTACGAGCTGACTCCCACTTTTTCCGCGAGTTCGTCCAGCGTCAAACTGTCCGCCGCGCCGTCCTCGACGAGACGACAGATGCGCTGTGCCATCTCCAGGTGACGATCCTCTATGGCAGCTTCCCGTGGCCGACACCGACGACAAGATCGAAACCCCGCGCCTTCCGCGGCCTCCGGAATCGCGAAGAACAATACCTGGTTTCGACGGGGACGGCGGGCCGGACAGGATGGGTGGCAGTATATTCCAGTGGACCGGACTGCGAACACAAACGTTCCGTCACGGCTGGCGTCTCTGGAACAGACGGCTTCCCAAAGGCCTGCTTCACCGGCAACGTCTGGTCCAGGGCCTCGTTTCTTCAAGATTCGATCTTCGCTCTGAATTGCGGTTGAGATCACTGCTGAATCCTCCTCTTGCTGCAAACAAGATAGAGGATCTGCGTTCAGGGAATCCATCCGGTTCTTGCTTTCAAACCAGCTTTGGAGCACGGCCCTGTGCGGCTTCCAGATCGGTGAGTCCGGAAAAGATGCAGTTTGTTGGCTGAATCATGGGAATTTGGTGGCCAGGTTCTGCCGACGTCAAGCAGTTTTGGTACATTGTTCGGTTGAGGCTACTCATGTCCAAGGCACTATCGTGCAGACGACTCTTCAAGCGCTATGAGAGCGGGAAGAAAGCCGTCGATGCCGTTCGCGGACTGGACCTGGAAGTCGAGCAGGGAGAGTGCTTCGGGTTGCTGGGCCCGAACGGCGCCGGCAAGACGACCACTGTAGAAATCCTGGAGGGTCTGCTTGAACCGACATCGGGAGAGGTCGAGATACTCGGCCGGCGATGGGGCGTGGGCCGCGATCACCAACTGCGACAGCGGTTGGGAATTACTCTCCAGGAAACGAAGCTGGTCGAGAAGCTGAGCGTCCTGGAAACCCTCCGGCTCTTCCGGAGTTTCTACGACGAAGGGAGCGATCCGGAGGAGACCCTGGCGCGGGTTGGCCTCGAGGAAAAGTCCGCAACGTGGATCCGAAAGCTGTCAGGAGGACAGAGGCAACGAGTGGCGGTCGCCTGCGCGCTGGTCGGCAGACCCGAACTGCTTTTCCTCGACGAGCCGACGACGGGACTCGATCCGCAGGCGCGCCGGCAGCTCTGGGAAGTGGTCACGAGCTTGAAGCGGGAAGGCAGGACGATTCTCCTCACGACCCACTACATGGACGAGGCCGAGAGGCTTTGTGACCGCGTGGCAGTCATCGATCACGGAAAAGTTATCGCCCTGGGTTCTCCCAGAGAGCTGATCTCCGGTCTGGGCGGCGAGCACGTCATCGAGTTCAGCCTGGAACCTGACGGGCGGACGGTCGACGCGGCGCTGTTCTCCCGAATCGAGGACGTCAGCAAGGCCGTGGAGGAGGCCGAGAGTTACCTGCTCACCGTGTCGGAGCCCCATCGCACGATCCCCGCATTTCTGGAGCTGCTTCGGCGCGAGAAGCTCGAGTTGAAGAGCCTCACCACACGCCATGTCAACCTGGAGGACGTCTTTGTGACCTTGACCGGGAGGCATCTTCGTGACGATTGACCGCAGGCCGTTCTTTCAGCTCATCCTGACTCACCTGCGGGGGTATCTCCGGGAGCCGGGGGCCATATTCTGGACCTACGGCTTTCCTTTGATCATGGTGATCGGGCTCGGGCTGGCGTTCAACGACGAGACGGAAGTTCGGACACCATTTACGGTGTCCGAACAAGCAGCGTCCCACCCGTTCATCAAAGCGCTGGAAGAGGACACGAGGTTCGAAATTGATGTTCACCCCATCGATACAGCGCTCGCCCGCTTGCGCAGGAACCAGACCCCCCTGGTCGTGTCGTTTGACGAGACCGACGGCTTCGAATACTTCTTCGATCCAACCAACCCGGAAGGAAACGCCACCCGTTCCAGGGTCGACGACGCACTGCAAAGGGAGGGCGGAAGAACCGATGCCTTCGAATCGAGGTCTCGGGAAACGGACGCTCCAGGTTCCCGCTATGTCGATTTCCTGGTTCCCGGCCTGATCGGGATGAACATCATGGGTGCGGGGCTCTGGGGTGTCGGATTCAGCACCGTGGACCTCAGGATCAAGAACCTGCTGAAGCGTCTCGTGGCGACCCCCATGAAGCGAAGCCACTTTCTGCTTTCCCTTGTCGGCAGTCGGATCGTTTTCTTCATACCCGAAATGCTCTTCCTTCTGGCAGCGTCCCATCTCATATTCGGAGTGCCTATCGCGGGCGACTACTTCAGCGTTCTCTTCATCGCCTTTCTTGGCTCCCTGACGTTTGCCGGGCTGGGCTTGCTGACCGCGTCCCGTGCCCGGAGAATCGAGAGCATCAGCGGTCTGATGAACCTGGTGATGGTCCCGATGTGGCTCTGCTCGGGGGTCTTCTTCTCGGCGGAGCGGTTCCCTGATTTCATGCAACCGTTCGTCCAGGCACTGCCGCTGACACAGTTGATCAACGCACTTCGCGCTGTGATTCTCGTCGGCGAGCCGCTGGCCTCACAGGGCCTTGCGATCGGGATATTAAGCGCATGGTGTGCCATTGCCTACCTGCTGGCAATCAAGTTGTTCCGATGGGTCTGAACTCTTGCCAGTTCACGCGTGTTCCTCAAGAGCACCAGTTGGAATTCGGCGACATCGACAAGTACTGGAAACCGAACGAGGGATAGACACAGGAGAAGACACATGCCAAACGACAACTTTTCGACGGTGCTGGAGATTCGCTCATGAGTATCAAAGACTGGGGCCCCATTGGCCCCGTGACGCTGTGGTCGGAACCGGAGAATAACGGACAGATCATTCACGACGCCATCGTCGGTGCGCAGCGTGGACATCCCGATCTGGGAGATCGGTGGTCCGCAGATCATGAAAGCACTGACCGCGGCGAAGAAAAACGGCGTCGCGACCCGCATCATGTTCAACGGAAATTTCGGATTCGGGCCGGACAAGAACAATTTTCGTTTCGACCAGGTCTACTCGGTAATCGACACCCTGACGGCCAACGGACGGCGACGGTAAGCTCGCCTTCCATTGGGCTTCCAACAACTTCAGCATCACCCATCAGAAGACCGTCATCATCGATGCCTTCAAGGATGGCCGGCGATTGCCGGCGGAAGACCTGCCGGATACCGCGAAGGCGCTGGTGCTGACCCTGAACATCTGTCCATATGCCTGGATGGTGTCCCAATCCGGCGATCGCGCGCGCATGCCCTGGGTATTCTGGGGTAAAGACCAGCCCGACATCGGTTTCCCGATCCGCGATTTCGGAGCCGTTGTGACAAAGCCCGAGCTCGTTGCCTTGATCGCAGCGGTCTTCGAAACCGACTTCAACGTCGCACCGCCCGATTTCATCATTGATTTGAAGAGCATGCAGAACGGACTGGTCTGGAGCAACGGCACAACCGGGATCACGCCCAACAAGGTCGGCGAATATCCGCATGACAAGAATGTCTACCCAGCCTTCAACCCCCAATCGCTCGGCGCGATGAAGACCGCCCTCGATCAAGGGAATTCCGTGCAAGCCCACCTCGATATCATCAACGCCGCACAGAAGACACTGATCATCTACAACGAAGAAATGGCCGACGAACAACTGGTCGACGCCGTTGCGACCCGGGCAAAGGCCAACGTCGATGTGCGTGTCATCCTGACCGGGAACGTACGCAGTTCACAAAAGGACGGGCTGTATTACGCCTACTACTGGAACTACGACACGCTGGCGAAGGCCGGCGTCAAAATTCGACTCTATCCGGCGGAGGGTCAGTGGATGTATATCCACGCCAAGGTCCTGCTCGCCGATGCCCGTGCGTCAAACGCCATCGCGTTCATGGGATCGGAAAACATCGGCGGCAATTCATTGCACTTCAATCGTGAGCTCGGCCTCATCCTGCAGGGCGAGAATGACACCAGCCTCTTTGTCGAGACCTTCGAAAAGGACTGGCAAAAAGAGGACCTGATCGATTGGCCGAGCGACGGCAGTGCACCCACTCCAAACCCGGTTTCCGAGAAGGGCGTCCCGGTTTTTGAGGCCACAGCTCAGGAGTACATCCCGATAAAGGCGGGACCCGTTCAGCCGCGTGATTCGTGACTGGGCCGCAAACGGTGTCAGGAATCCGTAGATCTTGCAATGCCTGCTCACTCAGGCGTTCCCACGTAGGGATCGGCGCGTTCGAGCCTTCTTTCAGATTTGCTCGCCCAGGGTCGAACGGAGTCAAAGTCGCACAGCAGTTACGGACTGTGATAAGGCCCCGTGGACCTTAGTAGGGCCCGGCAACGACCGAGCCGGTACTGCCTCGACCGTCCTGACAACGGGATCCGACCGGAAGAGGATCCATGGGGGCATAGTCCTGTGTTTCACCGGCCCGTGGGCCCGAGTTAAAGCGGCAGAGGGTGCTCAACTTCTGGAGGCCAGGTTTCGTGGTGTTCTCGGTAGGGGCGGCACTGGCTTCCATGACAAGATCAACAGCGAGAGCCGCATTCGACGCAGGCCGATCTGTAAAGACACCTAGCCATGCAGAAACACCACCACCGGCAGCCAGCAGTCCCACAAACGTACCGACAAGAAGCTTCGTCCACGGGAGCCAATTCGTATTGTTGTTGTCTCTGGTCATTTCAGCGCTCCTTTAGCCATTCACCCGAAATAGTCTGTTTAGCTTCTGCTCATCAACCTGAAGGCAAGCGCGCGACCATGGTTTTCCGAATAGCCAGGCAGCAGCCTAATCTGATGAATGTAATCGGCTTATTTGCCCATTCACCTTCGCTAACCATCTGGGCTACAACCCTGACGGCCAATCTCTTCCGATAGGCCAACTATCAAGCTGGAATTTCCGATTTGGACCTCCGGCCGCCAAACGGTACCCCCTACCTTTTAAATCGCCGAGTGGCGAGCAACCGTCCTCCCGGAGTCGGTAAACGAAGCGGCGTTACACGCGGGGAATCGCCGCGGCGGTGTTTTTCCTTTCAAAATGTCTGCCCGTCGGGGTTACACGCGGGGAATCGCCGCGGCGGTGTTTTTCCTTTCAAAATGTCTGCCCGTCGGGGCATTTCTTTTCGGGCCGGTAGTGCGGACTTCCGATTGGACGCTATCGGTAAATTGTCCAGTCGGGGGTAACACTGGCGCGGACTGACGCAATTCCCATGCGCTAACAAATACTCATTGCGAAACCGGTGTTGCGCTATTGCATCTTTTTCAAGCCCGCGGCCCCAGCGGATAAGAGTCGGCAACCACGCGACAATCGCGACAATGGAGTCGCGTCGAGAACGGCTTTATCCAGTCGCTGCCCACGCATGTTGCTGAGGATGTTACGTCGTGAATTGCGCGCGGGCTTGCTTCATGCGACGCCTTCGTGGCTATCGGCGTCGCATACCGGCCGCGTAATCCGGAAACGACAGTGCTGTATCAGGTCGTCGCGGAACAACTGGAAACTTTCCTCGCCAGACAACAGGAGCGCGACCGTCCGGTCCTCCGGTTTGTTGAAAAAGAATTCCGTACCTTTTTGGATTGCGGTATTCTCGCGCGGGGTTTTCTGCGGCTTCACTGCCAGGACTGTGGACAGGATCGGCTGCTGGCGTTTTCCTGTAAAGCGCGCGTCTAGTGACCTGTAACAGTAGGCCTTGGAACTGAGGCCGACCCTCAACAAGCAGATCCCCTGTCAGAAGACGATCCCGGTATGGCCGCTCTGCTGGCCAGTTCCGTCGGCCGCAGGATTGCGGTCGGCCGCAATGCCGGCCATGGCGTCGTGCGCATGGGAGACCAGATCGACCCAGACAGCATGGACGCCTTCGAGGGCCCACGCTGCGCCATGGTTTCTGGCTTCAGTGTGCACGCCAATATCTGTGTTGAGGCTCGCGACCGGTTGCGCCTGGAAAGGCTGATGCGCTATGCGGCCCGTCCCGCAGTCGCTACCCAACGCGTGACGGTACTCCCCGATGGCCGGCTCCACTACCGTTTGAAACGTCCATGGCGTGACGGAACCACCGCTGTTGTTTTCGAGCGCCAGGACTTTATCGCGAAACTAGCGGCCCTGGTCCCGGCGCCGCGCGCTCACCTGACGAGGTACCAGGGAGTACTTGGCCCTGCTGCAGCGTGGAGGTCCTTGATCGTTCCAGCCAGCCATGACAGTCGCAGGGAAACCGAAGTGAAACCGCGGCCTACCGCCCAACAATCAGCCGAGCTGACTGTTGCGGCTGAGCCCTGCACGGAATCATCTGCGCGCAATCGCAATTACACCTGGGCGGAGTTGATGAAACGTGTCTTCCTGGTGGACGTTCTTCAGTGTGAACATTGCGGCGGAAGGATGAAAATCCTTGCAGCAATTCGTCCGCCCACGGTCACAGTAAGAATCCTGGAGTGCCTGGGCCTGCCTTCCCGCGCCCCGCCTCTGGCGCCGGCCTCTTCCGACTACAACTGCCAGATGGACGCCTTCTGAACGTCGACGTCACGACGCTGCGGGACGGGTGTGTCTCCGCAAGACGGAAAACTGCCTTGAATCTGCCGCCTGCCCGGAACATCCTGCCTTGAATCCCCCGCGCGACGGCCTGCGGCCGCGCGCGGGTGTACATAACACCCCACTAGTGTCCGGTTAGAAGTCGAATAGAACCAGCTGGTTAGGATCTTGGAGTTCATTGAATTGGGAATCAGGCGCGTGAAAGGCCTGCAAAATGGGCTGTTTCTCAAGAATCGCAATGCTGAGAATCTGTAGGATTTGGTAAAGACTCCTATCGATGCCGAGGCGCTTCCGGATGATGGCGACGAGAACATAAACCGAAATGGCGATCCAGATCTGGGTCTTCACCGCATTCTCGCTGGTGCCGTAGAAGGACTTGATTCGAAGGTGTTGTTTGATCCATTTAAAGAAAAGTTCCACCTGCCATCGCGACTTGTAGATCTGAGTGATGGTGAGTGCAGGCAACGCGAAGTTGTTGGTCAGGAACTTCAACCGCTTGTTCGTCCCGGCATCGAAGTAGCTGATACGCCGCAACGGATCGGGATAGGTTTTGGCGGATTTGTTCGTTGTGAGGATGACCGTCTGGTCGGATCGCAATCCCGTGGTCGTGTCCACCCGACGGGAGTACCGCCGCCGCAGGACGACGTTCTTCTTAGCACGCACCACAAAGAAAGCGGAACAGAGGGAGAAGAGAAAGAGCCGTTCAAAATCGATATAGGCGCGGTCCATGACGTAGAAGGCACCCGCTTCGGGTGCGATCTCATCGAGAACGTTGACGTCATGGACTTTCCCGTCTGTGACGTGGATAAACGCGGGAATGTTGCCGTGAAGATCCAGCAGTGTATGCATCTTGACCGCGGCTTTGTGCCGGCGAAACCGGGCCCATGGGAATAGTGAAAGACACAGGTCAATGGTGGTCGAGTCCAGGGCATACAGACCTTGATCCAACTCGACGCCGATGGGGTCTTCGGCATATAACGGCCGCGCCATGCCGATCAGGACCTGTGCGAAATCCGCATAGATCCGCCAGTCGCGCCGCTCGTTGGCGTCGGCCAGTGTCGTCCGCGCCACCTTGCTTCGGAATCCCATGTGGTAACGCTTTCTGCCGAGGGCGCGTAAGCAGGCTTCGATGTCGCGGAGGCTTTCACGATAGGTCAATTGGGCGAATGCCATCGCCAGGAACTGATCCCAGCAGGAAAACCCTTTCTGCTGGTAATCGCCCCGATAGCGGGCGACACACTTCTGAAACTCGTATCGGGGCGCGTAATCCATGACTTGTGAGAAGACGGTTTGGCCTGAGTTCATGCGCCATTGGTATCACCCCTCTCACCGTAATATTGCTAAAAGTGTGATCGGCAGGTTCAAATCGAAAAATCGTAGAATGCCCTTCAACTCACTGTCCATCTATAAGTTGCCGGCGGCTGTTGCACCGTGTTCCGGACACTAGTGATAACACCCATACCACGACAATGTCCGTGCTGCCATCGTCGTCAGACCCTGCTTATACCGCTTATCCGCAGGTGAGCGCTTTGGACATCGTGACGTTGGCCGGGGCATGTGCCACTCTTCTCGCCGCCTCTATCGCGGCGGGATACTTACCTGGGCGACGCGCTGCTCGGATCGACCCGATGGCGGCACTCAGAGCCGAGTAGCCCCGGTCCTAGCGCCAACGTGCAGCTCCATCAGGCGATAGGTCCTGCCTTGTCGCCTAGGGTTTACCATTTTTGCGGAAGTGAATGGCTCTACCCTTCGGCGTTACTCAGGACCTAAAGTCTTTCTTGTCTGGAAGTGCCATTCGTAGTTAACTTTACCCAGATTCTCACGGTCCGCTTCAGCACGCACTGGCACCATGGAACCTGGCACCAAACTCAGCCACTATGAAATCTTGTCCGCCATCGGCAGAGGTGGCATGGGGGAGGTGTGGAAAGCCCGCGACACAAAGCTCGGCCGCAGGCCGTCGCGCGGACCTGAGCAGAGTGGTCGAGCTAGATCGAGTTGGGCGGCCTCCGTCATTACTATGTGTGTATGGCGGCCTGAAGGATCTGGGATGAATAAACAGGAACCACACCGGCCCCGGTTCGCCGCTTTGGCAAACCGGGCCGACGATACGAGTATACGAGAGCTTGACCGAAGGATGAGTCAACACGAAACCATCATAGGGGAAGCGCTTTCGGAAGCTGATGTCGCTGAGTATCTGCGGAGTTACCCGGATATCTTCGAGCGGCTCCGCATGCCTCGCCGCTTCCTTTGCCCGACGACGCGGAGCTTTTCCGCTCCGTCATATTTATGACGTTCGCGCCGCAGCTCTGACCGATGCCGGAATGGGGTTCCCTGCTTGAATACGCGTCGGGCATGCGCTTGGACTCATCGCCGGCCCTGCAGCGGATCGAAGAGACCTTGGAGGACGTCTTGTGGCAGACGCGCGCTGGTCTGCCGCAGATGGTGATCTGGATTGGCGTAGCCGTTGTGCTGATCTGGCTTACGCAACGATGGCTTGAGGGCCATTGGATCGCGGCGACGGTCCTATGGGTAGGCGTTGGCTTGATCGTGTTGATCGCATGGATACTCGTGAGCCTTCTGCTTGCCTTCGCGAAACACTCTATCGCGTTATATCTGTGCTGCTATCTACTCTTCGATCAACACGACCGCGCAATCTGCGGTGTTCGATGGGCGCTCGAGCACCGTCTGCCCATCGTCTTGTATCTGCGCGGTTTCGGAGACGAGCAGGAATCGGCCGCGCACCATTTCGTCGAGCAACAGCTCGTGAACGCCGTAAGAATCAACGATGCGTTTATGCACCCTGTCGTAGTCGTCGCGCTCGGCAGCCCGTTAGTCGATCTGAGCGATTCCCTTTTCCCCATTCCGAGGCTCTTCGTTGGATCGCGTTGGGACGACTTCGTTTCTGCCCTCGTTTCTCGAGCAAGCGTTTGCGTCATCCTCAAAGGCGGCTCGGGCTCCGGTTTGGATTGGGAGATTGGCGAGATCGTCAAGCAGAATCGAGACAATCGAACACTGCTCGTCAGGGTGGATTCGAAGGAGTCTCGAAACGCAGAAGACGGGCTCGAACGCAAAATTTCGCAAAGTGACATCAGGCAGTTCGATTTCCCTGAAACCGGTGAAATCGAAGCGTTGGAGCAGCTTTTCGGAACATATTCGCCGGATTCGTCATGAAGCATGACGACCGAAAATCTCTCGCCAGAATCGATCTTTCCAAAGCGAACATCGAGAAGACGTCTGACAGGCGCCGTTACCGGCCCGCGCGACTGTTTCTTTACGGGCTGTTCTACGGGCCCAAGATTTCGAGGCTCGTCGACTACTCACGGTACGCGACGGGGCTGTTCTCTCCCGCCGAGTTCGATCCGCTCGAAACGATCCGCGATCTAGAGATGAGCAAACCACGGCTCCCTTCGCCGCTTCATCTGTCGCGGCCGCCGGACGAGAAAACGGCGAAAGCCCGCGGTTGGCCCGTGTGGTCGAAGACGGACATCGCCGAGATCGAGAGGTGGAACTGGCGCCAACTCTCGGCAGCCAGGCAGGATCGAGCCGCGGACATCCTCACGAATCCGAGGGCCTGGCTGAAGCTCCGCCGGATGATGCATCAACGGCGTATGCGGGGATATGTGCAGCGATAAGATCGGCTGCGGGGCGTTCGATCTCGTGGCCATGGCGGTCGCCAAGCTATCCGCCGGAAGTGGGGCAGAGGATAGTTCGACCGGATCACCTTAAGTTTCCAATGCGACGGCGAAGCGGCGGACTTATTCCGGAAACCTTTGTTTGCCCGTGTGTTTGAAGCCCCTGAACGCGGCGAGGCTTCACCATCACCATGGATCTTCGACTGCGCGTCGTCAGAATTCGCACGAACGCGCCTTTTTGTTCGGTGTGTGCAGGCCTTAAGTCTTGGCTACTGGCCGTACGCTGCAGACGCACAGAGGCATAGAGAGAAGCCCGACACCTGCAGGCGGTGGTAGCAACGTGCAAACTAACTGGAAAAGTGAGAACGATGCCGTGGCGAAACGCTGGATTACTCCTGCCTTGTCGCCTAGCGTTTAGCAATGGCGGAATCCAATTTGTCAGAAATCGGCCGCTAGGAGACCAGTCGTTCCCCAGAAACGCCGTTCTGGGAATGCGTATCATATGCTCAGTGAATCAGGCCGCCGTTGCCGTGACAACAACCATTCGAACAAGGTTCGCGACACAAATACCGATGTAAACAAGTTGGTCACGAGTCCGATGGCAAGCGTGACGGCAAAGCCGCGGACTGATGCCGTTCCGAACAGGAACAATGACATGGCTGAGATCAGTGCGGCCGTGTGGGTATCGACGAGCGTGACAAAGACGCGGCCGAAGCCCGTCGCAACCGAAGACACCGGCGTTTTCCCCGACCGTAGTTCTTCCCGGATCCGCTCGAATATCAGAATGTTCGAGTCGATGCCCACGCCGATAGTCAGGATCACCCCGGCAATCCCCGGCAGAGTCAGCGACGCGCCAAAGTAGGCCAGCGCGCTGAAGAGAATGAGAATGTTCAGAATCATCGCCACGGTAGCGTTAACTCCCGCCATCCGATAGTAGAAGAGCATGAACAGAACAACGGCGACCAGTGCCACGACTCCAGCGAGAATCCCTTGCCGAATCGAGTCCGCGCCAAGCGATGCGGATACCTGACCTTCGGCCAGGTACTCGAGAGACGCCGGCAGTGCCCCGCTACGAAGAACGAGAGCCAGGTCCTGTGCCTCCTGGAGCGTGAAACCACCTGAACCGCCCCGGATAATGCCCGAGGTGCTGATCCGCTCTTCAATGCGCGCCGCTGACTGGATCCTGTCATCGAGAACGATCGCGAGAGTCCGCCCGATGTTTTGTTCGGTAACACGTCCGAATCGTTGTGATCCGTCAGGGGTGAGCGTGAACCCCACCGCCGGCCGATTGTTTTCGTCACGGGAGGTATAGGCGGATCGCAGGTCCCGGCCCGTGATCGCGGCCACGCGGCGCACTGCGTACCATGTCTCGGACGAATCAGTTGCATCTCGTTCCCCCGACTCCATCAACTCCAAATCAGCCGGCAGCGTTTCACCGTAGGTCGCCCTGGCCGCCTGTTCGCTCGCGAAGGGGCCCGAGTCTGCGAGCTTCACTTCGAGAAAAGAAGTGGACTGTACGACTCCGCGAACGCGATCAGAATCCTCGACTCCGGGCAATTGGACGAGAATCTCATAGCGGCCGGAGCCGCCGTATCGCTGAATCACCGGCTCGGTCACTCCGAGCCCGTCAACCCGATTTCCGATTGTGAGCATCGCTTGAACGACGGCTTGATCACGGAAACCATTTTCCGCTGTGGCTTCCATCTGCACGACATACGTATAGGGAGGGCTTCCCGTAACGGATACGACGTTCCATTCTGGAAACTCTTCGTTCAAGATCCGACGGACATCTCTACCTTTCGAGGAGTCGACGCCGGCGATCCGGAAGCGGTTGACTTCGAGGCGGGAGTCCTGCCTGAAACGGACGTTGTCCCGTTCCAACGCCTGGCGAAGACGTTCAATTGCACGGTCGGTCTCCGCTCGAACGGCATCGTCGGTGACGACTCCAAGAATGAGGTGGGTACCGCCTTTAAGGTCCAGGCCCAGTTGGATCCGCGCCTCCATATTGGCGAGGCTTGGCGGAAAACCCATGAGCAGGTAACTCGCGAAACAAGTGACACAGACGATAATCAGTAGACGAGCTCGAATCCTCTTGTTCATAACGCACCTGAGTCCCGGATGCGCCGATGCGGTCCGGATCGCCGATGCCGGGACAGGGAAGAATTGGTGGTTGGACCCGCAGGTGCCGAGAAACCAAACGCAGCTTGCGGCACTACGGAAGAACGGTCGTTTGAACTCGAGGTCTAGATCCGAAGAACGTGGTGTTTGGCGAGAATGTCGTCTGGAGCCCTCAGAGAGGCTGTTCTCTGGATGAAGAGCTCTTCCGTTGGATCGCCATTTGGCCTGGGTGTGTCGACACTGAATCGTGACAGATGAGACTTGCAGTCATCGTTCAGCGTGAGATGCTGGCGAGGGTGCAGTTCGGGGGGAGCCAGCGGCGCAAAAGCCAGGTGGTGGTCGTCAGTGCCTTCCTGGGTCGCACTGAATTCGGTCCCGTACGTCGCAGAGCTGCACACGCCGAGGACCAAGATCAACATCAGTGCAATTGAGACACTACGCAACACGAATTTATTGTGATCCTCGCAGGTCGAAAACGCAATGTTATCGACGAATCCCAACGGAGCTCGGCGGTACAATTCGCTATGGGATAATCAACCGCGCCCACGCTTCTACGGCGGGCCACCTCCACTGAAGTCCATGAAAGCGATCATCCTCACAACCTACGGGTCTCCTGACGATCTCGAGCTGCAGGAGGTCGAGAAACCCATTCCAAAACACGGCGAGGTCTTGATAAGGGTCCACGCATCCGCGGTGAACGACTGGGAATGGGGACTCTTGCGAGGTAGGCCGCTCTTCATGCGCGCCTTTGGCGGTGTTCTGAAACCCAAGATCCGAATCATGGGTTGTGACGTGGCCGGGTGCGTTGAGGCCGTCGGTAGAGACGTCGAACATCTCAAAGCAGGTGATGAAGTGTACGGCGACCTCAGCGAAAGCGGCTTTGGCGGTTTTGCCGAGTATGTCTGTGCAGCTGAAGGATCGGTCGTGCTGAAACCGCGGAACGTCACCTATGAACAGGCTGTCGCGATACCTCACGCCGGAATGCTGGCCCAGCAGGCCCTCGCTGGCATCGGCCGAATAGACCGAGTGCAGACGCTCTTGATCAATGGCGCGGCTGGGGGCGTCGGCACGCTCGGTGTGCAGCTTGCCAGGCTGCACGGCGTTGAGGTAACCGGCGTCGACAGCGCCTCAAAACAGGACTTCCTGCGCTCGCTTGGGTTCGACCATGTCATCGATTACACACAGGAAGACTTCACCAGGACTGGCCGGAGCTACGATCTGATCCTCGATGTGAAGACCAATCGTTCGCCGTTCGGGTACGCGCGTGCACTGAAGCCCAATGGGACCTATGTCACCGTTGGAGGCTCAACGCCTCAATTGTTGCAGTGCTTGGTGTTTGGCCGATGGATTGCTAGGACGAGGAATCGGAACATTCGTATTCTGGCCCTCAAGCCCAACAAAGGGCTCGATGACATGACGAAGCTCGTGGAAGCAGGCAGAGTCGTGCCGTCGATCGATGCCGTCTATCCGTTGAGCGAAGTCCCCGAAGCACTGCGACGCCTCGGAGAAGCGAGCCACAAAGGAAAGATCGTTATCAGTATGCGGGAGAATGTCGCCAAGTGTTGAGGATCTCCCTGGACTCGCTGCCGAGGTTATTGGGTTGGCAGACCGCCGAGCCGCAGATTGACCGGCTGCTCCAAAGAACTGGAATCGGTCACTCCTGGAGCGTACCTTCTTTGAGTCGCAGCGATGTCGGAGAATTGGGGACAGCTCTCGTCTCGAAGCTCGATCGATGTTATAGCATCCAGCCGACCGGGAAACTCGCAGCCAGGAGGATGAGATGAATAGGGGACCGGCGATTCGAAAAGCATCTGCGACACTTGCGATTGTCGGCTGGATCGTCACACTCGCCGCAGCAACCGGATACGGACAGGCACTACACGTTCAGCCTTCTCTGGCTGATCTCGCGGCCACGACCGATTCCGACGGGATCATCCCACAGCCCTTCCTCGCACTCACCAACGCCAACGTCGTGGACGTCCGGGCCGGGAGCATTCTCGGCGACGTTACGCTCGTCCTGCGCGAAGGCAAGATCGAGTCGGTCGGCACGAGCGAGCCACCGCCCGGGGCCGAAGTGGTAGACCTGAGGGGATTCTATGTCACTCCCGGCTTCTTCGACGGTCACTACCACGGGAACAGCGTCGAATCGGCGCGCCGCGCACTGGCTTCCGGCGTTACCACGGCGCGAGGCGGGAGCGTCGTTGGATACAACGATGTGGCTCAACGGGAGATGGTCAAAGCCGGATACCTGGCCGGGCCCGATATTCTTGCCGCGGGCATCTACTTGAGCCCGGATCTCGGCCGCAGCGACAAAGTTCTGGCCGATCCCCGGCTCTACAAGTTCGTCAACCGGCCGCTCCGCGGGGAGGCTGCTGTTCGTGAGGTCGTGCGCATCAACGCGGACCGGGGGGTCGACTGGCTCAAAGGCGGATCCGGAGGGCTGTCATCGGACATGATCGGGCCCGATCCGCTCCTCCAGATTTTCACCGATGCGGAGCTTTCCGCCATCGTCGACGAAGGTTCCAGGTTCGATCTGTCCTTCGCGTGCCACGCCCATGGCGTCGAGGTGATCGCGGCGGCCATCCGGGCCGGATGCGCCAGTATCGAGCATGGCTCCTACATGAACGAGGAGAACCTTCAGATGATGCTCGACAACGGGACCCTATGGGTTCCGACCTACATCTCGGTCACCGGCTTCGAGTTGCCTCACGACGATTACAACACCCCCATCGCGCGCCAGAGGGCTCCACACCTGCTCGAGAACATGCAGCGGATGATTCGGAGGGGGCACGAGATGGGAGTGACCATACTGACCTCGGTCGACACGAGCTATGGTCCCGACAGCATCTACAGGGTTTCGGGCGAGATCAATGCCTTTATCGAATTCGGAATGAGTCCGATGGACGCCCTCCGCGCCGCGACCGTGCGTTCGGCAGAGGCCTATGGGCTCGAGGCGCAAACCGGCGCGATCGAGTCGGGACTCGATGCCGACCTGATCGTGTTCGACAGGAATCCCCTCGATCAGCCGTCGGTACTCCACAACCCTCTCCTTGTGATGAGCAACGGTCGGATCGGAGTCAACCGTCAGGTAGGAATGCGGAAGGTCCTGCCGAACCACTGAAAGGAAAGCCCTAGCAAAACCTGTCTGTCGATCTGCGCCGATCATCCCGTTAGACTCGCGGGCCATATCGGGCGTCCAGCGACGGTACGTGGGGTTTAGCGGCCGATGCGCAGTACGCAGTTATGGAACAGTGTTGGACGCCTCTACAAGTCAGGCCCGTTTCCGCGGCTAGAATGCCAGCACACAGCACCTCGATTCTGCTTGGTTGAACCTGGTAGTCCAGAAAGTAACGAATGCGGCTGAGGTGGACACGACGAACTCCTTTGAGTTGCGTGTTGGAAGCCGTTGATCCGAAGGAGGGCTGTTGCGCGATTAGATCCAAGCTCCGCTCCAGATCTTCACGGAAGGCGGTTGGGGCTTTCGGACGATTCGCCTGCGACCACCTCGCCGCATCCTGAATGTGTAAACTCGACCGGCGGGTAATCTTGATCGGCAACATCGAGCCGACTATTGAATTTCCTCAAGAAGATCTTCTGCGTCGAGCAACTCGCCGCGATCGGCCTCGGCTATTGCTTCGAGAAGTTCATTTTCTTCTTCGGGGGTCAATTTGAACGTTCGTTTCATCGCTTACGAGCACGGTGACCGTCGCACCTTCGTCAAGCTGGTCCCCCTCGACCACTATCTGACCGCCAACGACTTTGCCTTTGGTGATGCGCAAGCTTGAATTGCAGCTCCGATTCCGCCCGAGGTCGAAGATCTGATCTATTTGTCCGCCGACGGGAAGTGACTCGACGGTCTCGGCCCACTGGGTTTGAAGAGGACGATGGTGCCGGTCTCTTAGTTGTAGAGTGCGGCCACCCCTGTCTCGAGCTCATGGAGTCCGGAAACCTCCTCGTCGCTCAAGTCACGGCTGAAGATGGCAAGATCGTCGTAGAGTCCAGTGTAGTTGACGCCCAGACGGATAGCCGCCTTATCGAGGTCCCAGGTGAAGGGCTCTGTTATGCCCCCGCTCGTGCCCTTTAATTCGCCATCCAGGAAGAGTCTGGCGCTACCGCCGTCCGGCGAGTTCAACCCAGAGTAGGTGATGACCACGTGGGTCCACTGCCCGGTGCCGAAGGGCAAGTCGTCGACCACGACGAGACGTTCCTCGAACCCGGGGTTTTCGGCCGGCGGCAGGTTGTCGGCGTTCCAGACCTCCAGGTCACCGAACACACCCAACCGGAACTGGCGGGGATTCTCACTGGTGAAGTCGACCCACACTGCCGCGTCGTTGTACGCCACATCGGTGATCTGAACCGGATCGCAGAACCCTGGTTCGAGGTCTACGGCGGGATCGAGGCTGAGCCAGAACGAAACGGACCCCGACATACTCATCGCGGAGTACGGGACATTGTCCTTCGCTTCGTAAAAGAGTGCCTGTGTGTTGCGGCTGCCGAACCGCAGGGCGTTTCCGAACCGGCCCGCGTCTGCCGCTATCGCGACATCAGGCACGTGGATGCCCGGCGTCGCCTCGTCGGTCTCGTCGTAGGACGGAGCAGAGTAGATGCTACGGGCCCCGGCCCCGAAATCCGCGTCGGGACCCTCGTCGAACGAGGCGTGGAAGCTCAGGGCTTCGGCCAGGGGAGCGCCTGCGTCGGGCTCCTCGACCATGGGCTGCGGCTCCTCTTCACTCGAGGCGCAACCAGCTCCGGTAAGGCTTACCAGGATCAACGCAACGAAGGAAAGCAGACCAAAGTGCAAACGAAGGTTTAAAGGAGTTGATTTCATAGTCCCCGACTCTATCTCGAACTACCGGCCGTTACAAGCGACGCGCCGACAGGGTCAACGGGGACTCAGTCTCTTCCCAGTTCGATACTTGATGGCTTCGGCCAGGAGAACATATTTGATGAGCACGATGCGGCCGCCCAACTCGGTGGCGGAGTTCACGTCCACCTCCAGCTTCGTGCTGAAAGATCCCCTAAAGGATTCCACTACTTCGTAGATCGCCCGCGCCTCGAGGATCACGATCGCATCCGCGCCCGACTCGATCGCATCTGGAAGAATCACGTCCGCTAGTATTTCCCGCTGCACTTCGGGCGGCATCGGACCCGTGTCGTCTTCGAATCCGAGCGGAGCGGCCATGACTGCGTCGCCAACGTACTGAATGGATCGGATCTTCGTGTAAGGACGGTCGGGCCGCCGGTCGAGCACTTCCGGCAAACGGTCTGGCTGTCCAGCGAGCAGCTTTTCGATCGTCGGACCGTTCAAGTTCGGCGACAGGGCGTTACATTCCGCCACTATCCCGGGGAGCCTTTCTCGAACCGCGTTCCAGCGTTCAACACCGCTGATCGCATCGTCGACGATCTTCGTGTCCGCCCCAACATCCATGAGGTCGCACACCAACTGGGATCGGCCGGCGGAGCTGGCCCACATCAGCGGATACTCCCCGTCCCGGCTCCGCGCGTTCGGATCCGCTCCTGCCCTGAGCAAACCCCGGGCTGCCACAGCATTTCCTTCGCGCACGGCCAGCATCAGCGGAGACCAACCGTCGGTGTCGCTGGCGTCCACGTATGCCCCCTCATCCAGGAGGCGCTCGATGTCCTGGATCGATCCGATCCGAGCCGCCGTTCTGAGGCTTTCGCCGAAGTCGACAGGTTCGTCGTCGCGCGCGTAATACCCGGTTCGCGAATTCGCACTGTAGGCAGCGTCGGCAGGGTCGATTCGAACCCGGCGAAAACCGCCGTCTCGTGCCGTGTTGGTCGGCACGTAGGACAACACGTACTGAGACCTCAGTGTTTCCTGGATCTCGCGAAAAGTCGAAGACACGTCCCGGCGCCGCTCTGGGAAGAAAACGGCTCCGCCAGTTTCATCCGCGAGCTGTCGGAGAACGATGTTCCCCTGTGCCTGGCGGAGGAGGGTGGGATCCGTGACCCGGATTGCTTCAGTGTACTCCTGCCGCCGTCGGCGCGCCCGAACGGAGTTTGTGCTGACGGCGTACACGGAGACGTCGTTCTTCTGTGCCGCGTCGATCGCCTGCTTCAGGGTGAACTCGCTGGAATTATCGACGCCGTCGGTGATGACGATCAGGATCCGCCGCCCCGCCTGACCGACGAGACTCCGAATGACGGTCAGGTAGATGCCGTCGAACAGCTCCGTACCGCCGCCGGCCTTCACCTTCGTCACTGCACCCGCGAGAAGGTCGGGATCGTCAGTGAAATCCTGCATGAGATCGACATTGGAATCGAAGGTGATGACCGATGCGGAGTCGCGGTCCGGCAGGAGCGTCTCGGAAAAGAAGTCCAGCGCCGCCTGCTGCTCGAAGCGCAGTTTGTTCAGGATGCTCCCGCTGGCGTCGATCAACAGTGCGATCCGAAGTGGGAGGTTGGTCTCAGTGTGAAAGTTTCGAATCTCTTGCCCGACGTCATCTTCATACACTGTGAAATCGTCACGCTCCAGGTCGGTAATGAAACGGCCCTTCTCATCCGTGACGGTGAAGACGATATTGACGAGATCGACGTCGACGCGCAGGGTTTGACTGTCGAGTGTCTGCGGACTCTGCTGTGCGGCGATGGCGGGCGCCGCCACGGTCAGGGCCGCACACAGCAGTCCGACGCGTAGTGCGCGAATCGCACAGAAAGGTCCTGGACGTCTTCCTGCCTTGAGAGCCATAGGCTGCGAATCCTGTCCCTCAGCGTACTTCGCCATGTCTCGTGAAACTTACTGAAAGTTTACGCAAGTCAGGGAGTCGGAAGCAATCAAACTGTCAATTGGCCATAGTGCCTCAAGCGGTCTGCCGGCATCGGTGGCCAGAACATCTCCAGGGAGGTCTCGGTCCCGAAGACAAGCGGCACTCTAAGATCGCGTGTAGGTGCGCTCTATGAAGCTGTGAACGAATTATGGGAACGGAAAATCGGGTGGCGGGGCTTTTCACGTGTAGGTGCGGTCTATGACCGCACAACTTGTGGTTCCGCGGGCATTTGTGCGCTCATAGAGCGCACCTACACTTGAGGATCGCAGGTTCTTCGTGAAAAACCCCGCCACTCGATTCTCAAACAAATGGCATTCGTTCCCAGCTTGTTTGAGCGCACGTGTTTCGGTTCGAAGAGTGTGCGGTCATAGACCGCACCTACACCTCCGTTTTGGACGCGGAGCTACTGTTCGACCGAATTGATCGACCTTCAGCGTCACGGCAGCGCGAACGTGAACAGCGTCGTGCCGGAGGGGATCAACAGATACTGCTTGCCGTCGAGCATATAGGTCGTCGGCGCGGCATAGATCGATGAACCCGTCTGGAAGTGCCAGAGGTTTTCGCCGGTCCTCGCATCGAACGCCATGATGTTGCCTTCCATGTCTCCCGCAAAAACGAGTCCCGCCGCGGTCGACATCGTCCCTCCCATCGGCGGGGTGGGGTACCGGAATTCCCACTCGATGTCGCCGCTGAGCGGATCGATGGCCCGTAGCGCACCGTACCCGTCCTGCTCGCGTTGGGCCGCGCCCCCGAAGTAGATTTCACCTTCGACGAAATCTTCCGGCCAGGCGTAGTAGGTGGCGCACACCTCCCGGGCTGTGACGTAAAAGAGTCCCGCGTCGGGATTGAAGGACGGGGACATCCAGTTCGTGCCGCCCATGATATCGGGACAGGTGAACGCTCCCTCCGCGTTGGGGACATTGTCGGGCAAGAGAATCGGTCTTCCGTCGGGCCCGACCTCCTTGGCCCATGTCGTGCGGACGAATGGTTTGGCGACGATCACCTCCCCGTTGGTCCGGTCGAGCGTGTAGTAGAAACCGTTGCGGTTTGCGAACATCAACAGTTTCCGTTCCCTGCCGTCCACCTCCATGTCGGCGAGGACCGGGACCTGGGTGGAATCCCAGTCGTGCGTGTCGTGCGGAGTAAACTGGTAGTGCCAGCGCAGCTCACCCGAATCGGCATCGAGAGCGACCACGGAATCGGTGTAGAGGTTGTCCCCTTCCCGATCCGCGCCGTAGAGATCGGGCCCTGGATTGCCGGTGCCCCAGTAAACCAGGTTGAGTTCCGGATCGTAGGTCCCGGTGACCCAGGTCGAACCGCCGCCGCGCTCCCACGAATCTCCCTCCCAGGTCTCGCCGCCGGGGGCGCCCGGTTCCGGGACAGCCCAGAAGCGCCAGGCGCGTCTGCCGGTCTCGGCATCAAAGGCATCCAGGAAGCCACGGACGCCGTACTCCGCTCCGGCGATGCCGACAATGACCTTGTCCTTGACGACGAGCGGAGCGACCGTCGAGGTATAGCCACGTTCGTGGTTGTCGATAATCGAATCCCAGACGATGTTGCCGGTCTTCATGTCGAGCGCGAGGAGGTGCGAATCCAGCGTCGACATGAACAGCTTGTCACCCAGAACAGCGAACCCTCGGTTGACGGCGCCGCAGCAGATGTTCAAGCCCTCCGGCAGCTCCCTGCTGTAACTCCATATCCGCCTGCCCGTTCGGGCGTCCAGGGCAAACGCATGGTTGTCCTGAGCCGTGATGTACATGACTTCGTCGATGACGACCGGCGTGGCCTCGAATTTCCCCAGCACCCCGGTCTGGAACGCCCACTGCACCCGGAGCTGATCGACGTTGGCCGGCGTGATCTCGGTCAGTGGGCTGTGCCTCTGACCAGTGTAGTCGCCGGTATAGGTCAGCCAGCGATTCGGGTTCTTCAAGCCGTCCAGGAGCTCGTTTGAGGTGATCTCCTGTGCGGGAGATTTCGGGCCTCCGATGAGCTGGAGGGTCAGGACGAGAATGATCGGGATGAATCTTGCCTGTGTCATGGTGTCCTCCGCTCCGAGAGTGCCGACTCCGCCACGCTACGAAGGTACCGGATCAGATCGTCCACCTCCGTATCGGACAACCTGTCGGGACCGTAGCTGGGCATGATGGACTGCCCTCCGTCGATGACTTCCCGAAGGTCCTCTTTCATGAAGGTCCGTAGACGTTCTCCGGTATCCATCATCTGGATCGAGAAGGCGTCGTGATTCTTGCGGATGCCACGGATGCGGTTCCCGTTCTCTGTGACCAATGTCACGGGATCGAATCCGCGCGGGATGTACTCACTGGCGGTCCGTATTTCGCGGATGAAAGCATCACGGGACCGCGCCGTCCCGACTCGAGAAAGATCCGGGCCCAGTCGTCCTCCCTTGCCGTTGAGCATGTGACATCGTGAGCAATTGGCCGAGCCCCAGAAAAGCTTCTCGCCGTTCTCAGCGTTGCCCCGATCCTGGTCCGCTTCGGCGGAGCCGCGGAGGGTGCGCAAGTAGGCGATGACCGTCCAGAGCTCATCATCGGGCATCCGGGTCGGTCGCATTTCGGTTCCCGGGACACCCCGCCGGATGACCCGGAACATCTGCACGTCACTGTCTCCGTGGCGCGATTGCCCGCTGGTCAAATCGGGTGCGCGATAGCCCGTCGCATCCATACCGTGACAGAGCGCGCATCGGGCGCGATACCGGCTCATGCCCAGTCCGATTGCGTCGGGATCTCCTTCGAACGGATTGCCTTCGATCTGCTCGGCCTCCGGCGCCTGTCCGGCGGCGGGAACGGGAAGGAAGACGCAAAGTACAATGATCAGAGCCAGGGGAATCATTTGAGGCCGTTTGCCTTGAGGCATGGCTCCTCCGTGGTCGAGTTGTTGTGGGTCAGGAAAACAGCGAGATTATAGCCCACTACCATCTAGCGGGCCAACGGCAAGACATCCCGTTTTCACGAGGCGGCGTACCGACGAACTCGATGGTGTGATTTGAGACCTGAACGTAGTCAGAGGAATCGAAATTGGGAGTGGATTGGGTTCAGCGCTTCTACACGAAGCAGAATGAGTGGGCGGGCGTCTATGACGCCGATATCGGCGAGTCGCATCGCAGAAATGCTGCCACCATTCAGCGACTCTGCAGGGTAAACTCGGCGACTGTTCTGGAATTGGGAGCCGGGGGTGGGCAGAACGCGGCTGCAACTGCCACGACCAAAGCGTACTTGCGCTTGGGGCACGAGTTGTTGGGTAGCCTCCGTGGGATTACCCGGCATCTGGACTCCTTCTGTCAAGTGGCGTAACTCTCCTGTCTTCTTTTTCCGAAGATCGTCGTCGCCGGACATTTGGAAACCTTCCTGGCTCGACAACGTGAACGCGATCGCAACGGTCACGGTTTTGTGGAGCGCGAGTTCCGCGAGTTCTCAGACTGTGGCGTTTTTGGGTCGGGGCTTCATTCACGTGCATTGCGATGCAAGCGGACTGACCGTGTGGTCCCTTTTCGTGCAAGAAGGCTATAGAGTATATTCGCCTAGTTTGAACAATCCAGTTTTGCTATCGAGCTGCGGTCAAGCTCGCGGCCCTGCGGGGCTTGTGTACAAAAGTACTTATTAAGTTGATGGACTCATAAGTAAACTTCGATAAGGCAAATCTATGCGCTCACTTGCGTCAATTGTGTACAAAAGCCAGTAAACTTCGATAAGGCAAATCTATGCTAGCCAGTAGCCGGGCCCAAACAGATAACCAACATCGACGACAGTCGACACGTATTCCACATGTTTTGCCGTCCCTCAGTGGTCACTTCAAAACCGGCCAACGGGGATGGCCCGGGACGGTGTTGTTCTACCTCTTTGGGACTGGACTCGGCAAGCCCGTTTTAGTCCTCCAACTCCGAGGGCCGCATTTGAGGATGTGGCCGTGATGGAGCAGCCGGTCCAGCATGGCTGTGACGGCGGCGCTATCACCCAGTAGTTTTCCCCAGTCTTGGACGGGTCGATTCGATGTCAGTAACGTACTGGTCCGTTCATAGCGTCGCATCACGATCTCGAGGAGTTCCTCTGCTGCAGTGGGAGGAAGCTTCCGCATCCCCAGATCGTCGATGATCAGCAGCGGGACCGTCGCCAAAGCTTCCATGCACTCCTTTCGGGTACCGTCAATGGTGGCTTCGGCGATGTCGTCGAGAAGCGCATGAGTTTCACGGTAGACGACCCGATAGCCCTGCTCAATGGCAGCCAAGCCGATGGCCTGAGCCAGATGACTCTTGCCGGTGCCAGGAGGACCGAGAAACAAGGCATCGTCGTGCCTGGAGATGAAGGCGCCCGTCGCCAGGTCGAAGACCAGACTACGATTCATCTTCTTGTTGAAAGTAAAGTCGAAGGAGTCGAGCGTCTTCTGGGGATCGCGGAACCGGGCCTGTTTCCGACGCCGTTCCAACAACCGGATGCTGCGACGGTCCAGTTCATCCGAGACCAGACGAGAGACCAAGTCGATCGGCGCCATGGCTTCGGTCTGGGCCTGGTGGAGGCGTGTTTCCAACACCTCGGCAATGCCGCCGAGCCGGAGTTGTCGGAGAGCCCGCTGGAGTTCGATCAGATTCATGAGTGTTCCTGCTCCTGGATTTTGAGGTTGATGAGATCGCGATACTGAGTCAGTTCGCGAATGAGAGGATCGACCTGACGCAGGGCGAGTGGAGGTCGCCGCTCCAGATAGCGGCGGACGAAACGATACTCGTAGACGTGGAGTTCCAGTGCCGCAGCCGAAGCATCCTCCACGGCGGAGACACCGTACTTCTTGGCCAGGGAGAGCACACCCAGGATGCGGCGGACCGCAGCTTCCCCTTGTCGGCGGTGAATGGCGTCACAGAGTGTGCCGATGTGGGTGCCAGCGCGGCGGGCTCGGGCCAGCAGTTGCACCGTCGTTAACGGGGTTTTCTTCGGGTTGTCTTCAGCACGGACACGGTATCCACCCCGCTTCTGGCGGACATGCTCGCGGAGGAGTGGATAGGTGTTTGGGTCCAGGATCCGGACGTGAAGCGTGTCCCACTGGACCTTGACACCCCGTCCGATCCAGCCCGGCGGTACACTGTAATAGGCGGCTTCGACTTCGACGCAACCGTCGAGATGGACGACACGTTCACCGAATTGGTAATAGCGAAACGGTTCGATCGGCAGCGGCTTAAGAGATGGTTTCTCTTCGGCGAACATGGCCGCCACCTGCCGCTTGGTCGTGCCGTGGATGCGGGTGTCGGCCCATCGGACTTCCCAGCGATCCAGATACCCCTGGGCCTGGTCGAGGCTCTCGAAGCGCTGTCCCTTCAATGGGGTCTTCTGGGCGTGCCCGACACCGGATTCGACTTTGCCTTTGCGGTCTGGATCGCGCACCCGGCATGGCATGGCCACCACGCCGTAATGGGTCAGGACATCTCGAAACAACGGATTCAGGGTGGGGTCGTAATGGTCCGGGACGATCACGCCTTCGCGCAGGTTATCCAGCACGATGAGGCGGGGAGTGCCGCCGAGTCGGCGGAACGCGGTCTCGTGCAACTGGGCCCAGATGCGGGAACTGGACTTGAACGTCAGCAGCCGGACCGATTTGCGGCTGTAGCCCAACGTCATCACGAACAGCCGCGTCCGTCGGTACTTGCCCGTCTTCGGATCCCGGACCATCGGTCCGGTCCCGTAGTCGACCTGCGCTTCCTCTCCAGCTCCGGTCTGGATGATTCCGACCGCTTCCGGGGATCGCACTCCCCGGAGTTTGCGAACGAAACGCTTGACCGATTCGTAGCTGCCGACAAAACCGTGATCCGTGACCAGGTCCTGCCAGATCGCCATCGCGTTGCGGCCACGCTCCAGCGCCTGTTGGATGGTCTCCCGGTACGGCTCGCAGGAACTGCCCGACGGTGGGCTTGGAGGGGGAGCCGACGACTCTGCCGAGACCGGATTCTCGGCCTCCGGGTCGGTGGTCACTTCGTTGGCCGGTTTTGAAGTATCGGAACCGCCAAACCCCTCAACGACACCATTTACGCCGTCCGGGTCGGTGGTCACCTCGTTGGCCGGTTTTGCCGGTCGCCGGCCCCAACTCCCGGGCGGCCGAATGGGGATTCCGGCCGCTCTCAGATACGCACTGGCCGTCTCACGACGCACGCCGGTGGTCTGTTCGATCCGACGCAGCGGCCATCCAAGCCGCCCCAATGCAACAACTTGCTCTCTCTTTTCTGTGCTCAAGACATTGCTCATGCCGACGGAGCCTGTTTCGGCTTCCCGTCGGTGTCAATGTCCCGGGCTTATCTATGTTCGTTGGCCGGTTTTCAGGTGACCACCATTGGCCGGTTTTGGGTGACCGCCGAGGGTCACGAGTTCAGGCAATCCATACCGTTTCTTCCCCTGAAATCACTAAACCCAAATGTGCTTGTGGCGGTAGTTGCCCAAGTTGTCGAAGTGAAAATTCGATCCAACCGAAACTAAATATCAGCCAGCCAGGTGATCCATATGAACAAGAAGCCGATCAGGTAGCGGAACAAGTCATGCGCATGCCTGCCCCTGAAGTGCAACGACAAACGGACATTGAAAGAGACGACGGGATCGTTCAGACAAAACCATTCGCCGACACAACTCCCCAGCTTATTCAGCGCCAGGCAGAGGAAATTGAAGACGAAGAAGAGTCTATCCAAGCCAAGTCTAGGTCAAATCAGCCCAATGCAATCGAAGCCAAGACCTATTCTCAGATCCAATCTCTTAAAGGTGGTGGTCGTCCTTTGCCGGAATCGTCACGCGCTTTCTTTGAGCCACGGTTTGGCACTAACTTCAGCCAGGTACGTGTCCATACGGATAATGAGGCAGCCATAGCTGCAAGAAACATCAATGCGCGGGCCTTCACGGCCAGCAACAATATCGCCTTTGCCTCAGGTGAATTTTCGCCAGAAACGGCAAGCGGCAGGAAACTATTGGCCCATGAATTAACACACGTCGTACAGCAGCGGGCTATGCCGAATCTTGCGACTGGGGCGATACTCCTGCAGCGTCAGCCCGGCACATGGGCCTCGGCCGGAGATGTTCTCGCCTACCCCTCTTATGATGCACCCGGCGATGCCCCCTTTATTCCGGTAGCGGCGTTCGGATCGCTCAATCAGACAGACTTCCAAGACCTGCTGCTGGACTGGGGCCGCGAGCGCTACTCGGGCGATGTGTGGAAAGCCTACAAAGATCAGATCAAGGATTTCAGCGCTGCGATCCTCTGGCGGCAGTACCGGCAGTGGGTGCCCCGGGTTCAGGCATTCAACCAAGACGCCCAGCTGCTCGGACCGCTCGAGCCGGGGCCCTACCCATGGGTTACCGGAATTTTCATTCGGCTGATGTACAACCCTGTCGAGACCGTATGGCGGCCCATCGAGATGGGCCCCGAGATCGTGGAACGTCAGCCCGGCGCTCCGACTACACCCCCGGCGCCTCCTGGCGGGGTGCAACCGGATCAGCAGTCTTCCGAATCTGGTGTCGGTGCCGGCAATCCAGACTTGCCGGCCCGGGGGACGCTGCTCCATCAGGGATGTAGCGTGGCTCAAGTCAACATGATTGGCGCCGATATCGCCATGGTCCACGGCATGCTGGAAACTGCCAATCAATGGTTGGACTCGCCTCGAGGGAAGGCCGATCTGGTCCTCGCAGCAAGCTTTCCGATGGTCGATCCCGAACACACCCGCAGCACGGTCCGGGACGAGATTCGAGATGCACTGTTCGTCCTCAATAGGATCGCACGTGGCAGGACGAGCGTTCTGTGTTCGACGGCCCCGAACTGCTGCCTGGGAAGACACCCGGTCTGTCACCCGTTAACTCAGCCGGAAGCGATTCATTTCTGCGCCAACTACTTCGCCATGCCTCCCCCCGGAAACCGTGCTGGCATCCTGACCCATGAGATGTTCCACGTAGTCCTGCCCAGGGACATCGCCGCTATGCACGCGGTGCAGTTTCTTGGCTTTGTTGCCGGTCTCGATTGCTCGACCGACCTTGGGGCCGGGGTCCAAGCCGCAAATCTCGATCCTTTCCACGTCGTCGATCTTTTTACTCGTACAGTCTGGTGTCTATCCCGCCAATAGTAAGAATAAGAGGTCAAATACTGACGGGCTGTGGATAACACCTGTTTCATGGGCAGCTTCCAGGCCTTCAGCGATTTGTAAGCGCGCAGCTTTCGCGATTCTGCGAAGTGCATACTCGATGCTGATAAGCCAGCCTGTTTTCGACGGCCCCGTCGTCAACCGAACGCGCTGCTCCAGCGGTCCCACTCTGTTAGGAGCGACTCTTCGAGGATGACAATCGTCAGCTCGCAGGATACTTTATATTGCAGAGTACTTGGCAATGCAATATCATTCCTGCTCAATGCGACGGTACTTTCGAACGGCCAAGTTCATCCTGCCCGCCCTCACGGAAGCAACCAGCCCCTACTGGCGCCCAATCAAGTATTCACTCTTTCCACCTCTCGGACTTGCCACACTGGCCGCCTACCTTGATCCGAACATCCAAACAACGCTGGTCGATGAGCACGTGGAACCCCTTTCTCTCGACGACACGCCCGACCTCGTTGTGATCCAGGTCTATATCACGAACGCCTATCGTAGTTATCAGATTGCCGACTACTATCGGAGTAAGGGGTGCTACGTGGCGCTTGGTGGCTTGCATGTGACCTCGCTACCTGACGAAGCGGAGGCCCATGCCGACAGCATCTTTCTTGGTCCTGGGGAGGAAACGTTTCCGCAATTCCTGAAAGACGTAGCGGACGGACGTCCGCAACGTCGCTACTTCTCATCGCTCCGGACCCTCGAACAAATTCCCCCGATTCGTCGCGCTTTGATCAAGCGTTCGCATTACCTGGTGCCCAACTCGATCGTTGTCACCCGAGGTTGTCCTCATCATTGCGAGTTCTGTTACAAGGACGCCTTTTTCGCAGGCGGCAAGTCCTTTTACACGCAACGTGTGGACGACGCGTTGGCAGAAATCGAGTGTCTTCCGGGCCGACACCTGTACTTTCTGGACGACCATCTCCTGGGGAACCCCCAATTTGCCCGGTCCCTGTTCGATGGCATGGCTGGCATGGGCCGTCTGTTTCAGGGGGCAGCCACGGTGGATTCCGTACTGCGGGGTGATCTGATTGAACATGCAGCGGAAGCGGGGCTGCGCAGTCTGTTTGTAGGTTTCGAGTCGTTGAATCCCAGGAACCTCCGTCAGAGCAACAAGCCGCAGAACCTGGGTCGAAGCTACCAACAGGTAATCCGTCGCCTGGATCAACTCGGCATCATGATCAATGGAAGCTTTGTCTTTGGGTTGGATGATGATGATCCCGACGTTTTTCGACGCACCGTGGACTGGGCACTGGACCAGGGCATCACGACCGCCACGTTCCACATATTGACACCATATCCGGGCACGGCTCTGTTCAGGAAGATGGAAGCGGCCGGCCGCATCGTCACATATGACTGGGATCGTTACGACACGCGCCACGTCGTGTACCGAACCCGCGGCTTGAGTGAGCCACAACTAAAGGCTGGTTATGATTGGGCGTATGAGGAATTCTATCGCTGGACCAACATCGCCAGAGGCTCTCTACATCACAGAACGTTCAAACATTCCTTAAAACACTTCTTCTACACAGCTGGCTGGAAGAAATTTGAGAGTGTGTGGAATCTTGCCATCAGGACCCGCCAGCTAGGGCATATGCGTCCCCTCCTCGAAGCCGTCCTTTCCAAAGTCACGGCTTCAGGCAGCAAGCCGGATGAACTTGGCCTCGGCAATAAGCCGCCTTCCGGGATTGGACCGGCATCCGGGAAGCTAAATTCTACAAAGAGGAAACCCTCGCTCAATGACGCGACCGCCGCCTTCGAGTAGGGACGGTTTGATGGACATAGGTGGCCATATCGGTCAGGATATCGCCCAGACGAGTTTGCGCGTCGAGAGAGAGGAGCGAATCATGGTCAGCAACCTCCCGCAGTTCACACCAACGCTGCTTCTCTTGCCTCTCATAGTCTCGTTCGCCATCAGTGGCTGCGCCGACGCTACTCCGCCACCCCCAGCTGAACCGGAGGTGGCAGACTCGGGCATCATTCGGAGCGGGCAGTTCGACCTCGAGTACAGGATCGAGGGCACCGGCCCGACCGCCCTCGTCATCGGTTTTCCTAACTACTACTCCCGGATCTACTCCGAGAATCTCCGCTCACACCTGCGGATGGTGTTCGTGGACCACAGGGGTTCGGCCGCCTCGCCAGGCCCGGTCGAGAGGACTGAGTTCGACCTGGAGAGGCTGATCGAAGACATCGAATTGGTCCGTGAGAATCTGCGCCTGGGTCCCATCATCGCGATCGGCCACTCCGGCCACTCCTACATGGCTCTCGAATACGCCAAGAAGTACCCGGACAATGTTTCGCACGTCGTCATGATCGGTACCGGCCCGGACCTGGGTGCATCGAGCCGCGACGCGAGGGACAGGCACTGGGAGGAATTCGCTTCTGATGAGAGGAAGGCAGCGTTCGAGGAGAACCGACGGAATATGCCCGACGAGCAGCTTGCCGAGCTGCCCCCCGGAGAAGCCTTTATCAAGAACTACATCCGGAACAGCCCACGAGGTTGGTACGACCCGCACTTTGATTCAACTCCACTCTGGGAGGGCGTCGACGTCAACATGGACATGTTCGATTACGTCTGGGGGGAGCTTTTCCGGGACATCGACGTGACTCGTGGGCTGGAGACCTTCGATCGACCCGTGTTCCTGGCCCTCGGCCGCCACGACTTTCTCGGGGCGACGCCTTCCGCCTGGGACCCGATCACGGATCGCTTCGCCGACGTCACCGTTCGAATCTTCGAGGAGAGCGGCCACACGCCGCAGTTCGATGAGCCGGAGTTGTTTGACACGGAGCTGCTCGCCTGGATCGAGGAACACGAGTAAGGAGCGGGACGGAGCCCCACGACCGCCGCCGGACGCCAACCGCCGCTTCGCTCCGGGCCGCACCCCGACTGCCTCCCCCGCGTTTGTTTCTGGCGTCGGCAGAGCCGCGTCTAGGCGATTCTTTGAATGGAGGGTGGGGGAGGAATCGGACCCAGCACCGTCTCCACGGCGATTCCCAATCCCAATATCCGGCTGTCGTCGCCCGGCAGACCCTGCAACGACAAGCCGACCGGAAGCCCCGATGTCAGGCCGGCAGGCACGTTCAGTCCGGGAGTGCCCAGTCGAGAGCCCCAGAACACGTTCGTGATGATGAGGTCGAACTCATCAACCCAGGTGCCATTCACCAGGATCCGCTGTCCTGGCGTATCTCCGTTGGAATTGATCAATGGCGGTGGAATCAGTACGGTCGGAAAGGCCAGAGCGACGATGTCGTTCGATCGAAAGACATCTGCGTATTGACTTGCTGCCTGCCTGACCATTGCATTTCCCTCCTCGGCTGAGAGCGGCGGAGGAGCGTTTCCCGATCGAACCCTCGGCGGGTAGGAGTTTCGAAAGCGGTTCAGGTCTTCGACCGTTACTTCCGGAACATTCTGCTCGAGCCATTCGGCGAGGCGATTGTCAGGCCTCCGCATCGCGGCGCCCAGTCGATCTCCCGCGTTGAGCTCCAGGAGGGCGTTGAGATCGATCTCGATCAATCGAGCGCCGGCATCCCGTAGCCTGGAAAACGCCCCCTGCACGGTCTTCTCCACTCCCGGGTCGAAGATTCGACCTTCCCAATAGTCCGCGCGCGGAATTCCGATACCCACATCACGCAGACTGATCTCGGGCACCGCCTCACCGGTGATAACGGCGTCCAGGAATGCGACGTCTGCAACCGTGCGCGCCATCGGGCCAATCGTGTCCAACGGCCGTGCCGGCGGCACCATTCCGTCACTGGAATACCGCTTCCGTGTGGTTCGGGCCAGGAAGTTGTCCGGCGAATACGTCGAGGGCCGGAGCCCGGCGATACCCGAGAACGCGGAGGGAAGACGAACCGACCCGCCCGTGTCTTCGCCCAGCCCCGCGGGAACGAACCGCGCCGCAATCGCCGCACCGTTCCCACCGCTGGACCCGCCGGGAATGCGAGTGAGATCGTACGGATTGCGGACGAACCCGAAAAATCGATTGCTCGATGTCACCCCGCCCGGGCTGACACCACCGACCATCGAATGACAATTCGCTTTGGCAAACACGATGCCGCCGGCTTTGATCATGGTATCGACGACCGGTGCACTTACCCGGGGGACATATCCCTTGATCATCGCGTTGCCCGCTGTCGTCGGATAGCCCGCGACATCGATCTGATCCTTGACGATAAAGGGTAGACCGGAGAGCGGGCCGAGCCGATCGCCGCGGGCCCGGGCTTGATCGACCGCACGGGCATCCTGCAGCAAGCGCGCTTCATCGATCGTGATGATCGCGTTCAAATCCTTGTGGGCGTTGTACTGCTTGAGAAGTTCCGCGGCGTAGAATTCCGCCGACATATCTCCCTGTTGAATGTGCTCGACTGCGGAGCGCGCGCCGAGTTCGGGCACATCCTCCCTGCCGGTCTGGGCGTATCCGTGGAGCAGTCGCATCGCACTGCCTGTCACGCAGAACGGGGTTGCCCATGCAGCTGCTTTGAGCAAACGGCGCCGCGACGAATTGACTGGCTCAGGTGGTATCCGGTTTCCTTCTTTCATTGATTTCCCCTTGGAACTTGCGTGAATGGTACGAAAGGAAAGGCTGGGACGCAAACATTGAGTCACTTGCGTTCCAACCGAAACTCGAGGGGCAGAGGGTCGATGTATGTCATTCGGTCTTCGTCACAAGAAAGAGTGCCGAGTTGACAGCGGGGCATGATATACGTCGCAAATCCAATTCAGGATGGAGGTTTGCATGACACGACGCATCTTGGTCATATGGTCGCTAGTTTTCGTGTGGTCGGGGACTCTCGGCAGTGCTTTCGCGCAACAGCCTGCGCCACCACCTCCGGAAGACGCGGTGTTTACGGATAAGTTCAAGTCCGCCGCCCGATCTGGAGAACAGCCGAAGCCCCTCGCCTACAGGCAGGAATGGATGTCGGGTTGGGATATGTACCCCGATGGCACAGTTGAATTCAAGGGTGTGAGTCACTATCCTCAGGAACCGCTCAGTCAGGATCATGTAAAGAACCCCAATCTGGAACTCAAGATGTACGGCGCGTACAAGCCGAAAGACCCGTCAATCTTTGAAGACGTGCCTCCATGGGACCGGCCGGCCCTCTTGTTTTCGCATCAGTTCGAGGAACAGGTGCCGCACACATGGAATGGAATGTGCTCGCCCAACTGCGCCGCCACTTTCAGAGAGAGAGATCATTATGTTGATCTGTCAGGCAACGCGAGTGTTCGATGGATCACAAAGGTCCTGGGCACCGGCCATGAGATTCGCCTGATTTTGAAACTGGCCGATGGGACGTGGATGATGAGCGACAATTGGACGACCGGCTATTCCTCAGATTACGTCGTGTCCGAGGTCGCCCTTCGCGACATCATCTGGAAGCATCTGAACGTGGACTACAAGATTCCGGCCCATGTTCCGGACGAGCACGTTTACTCGTCTTCGGTTGGCGAACACGCCGATGGCCGGTGGTTTGTAAACCCCGACTTGAGCAAAGTCGACGAAATTGGCTGGACGGACTTGACTCCGGGGCTCGGACACGGACAAGGCGGAATGGTCGCCGTCGGCTGGATGGAGGTTTACGGGAACCTGGTCGAACGGACTTCATCGAAGAACTGAAGTGTGCGAAAGGCACGAGGCCTTTCCAGGCAGCGGTGGTTGTCGGCGCCTTGTCCGATTCCACCGCTCTCATTCCTTGCTCGCACAGTTGAAAAGAGGCGGGCGAATCACACAAATGAAAGGGCGAAGGGGACGTCACCGGTGCGGTCGGCGTCCCCGACTCGCGTTACTGCTGGGCCGAATCGCGCTTGACCAGTGTGCCGTAGACCTCCATCCATCCGACGACACTTGGCGCAGACCTGCCTCGACCATGGCCCGTTCCTGGAGTCAAGTCCGTCCACCCAATTTCGTCGACCCTGCTCAAGTCGGGGTCCATGAACCAGTGTCCATCCGCATGTTCGACAACTGAAGACGTATAGACATACTCATCTGGAACATAGGCCGGGATCGTGCGATCCACATCCAGCTGCTTCCAGAGGATGTCCCGAACCGCGACCTCCGATACAACATAGTCCGAGGAGTAGCCGCTCGTCTTGTTGGCGCTCATCATCCACGTCCCGTCGGCGAGTTTCACGATCAGGCGGATCTCATGGCCGGTGCCCGCGACCATCGTGATCCATCGAACCTTGGCGTTGCCTGACAGATCGACGTAGTGATCTCTTTCCCTGAACGCGACAGCGCAGGTGGGCGAGCACATTCCGGTCCATACGTGCGGCACCTGTTCCTTGAACTGATGCGAGAACAACAGCCCAAGCCGGTCCCATTGAGGTACATCCTCAAAAATCGAGGGATCGACCGGCTTGTAAGCGCCGTACATCTTGAGTTCCAGATTGGGGTTCTTTACATGATCCTGAGAGAGCGCCTCCTGGGGATAGTGTCTTGTCCCTCTGAATTCTACGTAGCCCGGCCCCGTGTCCCACGCCGACTTCCACTCTTGCCGGTAAGCCAGCGGCATCTGCTCTCCCCGTCGTGTCGTGCTCTTGAATTTAGCCGTCAGCGCCTTGTCTGCCTCTGACTGTGGCGGCGAAGTCGTTTGCGCGAAAACGCTGTCGACAACCCACGAACATGCCAAACACAGCGACAATATGACCAACATGCGTCGTGCCATGCAGACCTCCCATTGAATGTGGATTCGTTAGGCGGGCCACTATATAGCAAGCATTGCGCAAACGCAAAAAAGGGGGCAGAGCCCCCATTACCCTAATTCTTTCGCCACTTATTTCAGTCTGATGAGGGAGGGCACTTCGGGGCCGGCTTCCAGGAACTCTTTCAAGCTACCTTCGGAGGGCCGTCAAGAGCCGTGGTCATGAGCGCGTAAAGAACAAACCTGGCAATGGCTGGCGCCCCAAGTCGTGAATCGGGCTACGCCTTCCAGGGGTGGGGCATCGGTGCTGCAGCCCTGGACGAAAAACTAGAACCGAAACAGGCGATTGAGTTTGACGATGAATGCCCGGTTCTGAAGGTCCGGGAAGCCGCCCGTATCCCGCGTGTCGTTGTAGACGATGAAGAGCTCGCTGCCGGGTTGATACTCCCACCGAAACCGTACGTTCGCGGCGACTGAATGGCGGCTGGAGTTGTACTGCACCAGCCCGCTGACGAACATCTTGGGCGTCAGCGTGTATGTCAATCGCGAACCGACCAGGTTCGTCGTGAACGATCCAACCGGCAGCGTCACCCGGTTCACCGACACGCTCGGCTCGATGGCCAGCTGCGGGCTGATCTCCACTCGGCCTCGACGGTAGCCGACCGTGGTCTTGTCACCGCCGAAGAACGAGCCGTGTTCGATGGACAGAATCCCGGACGCTTTACGGTGCTGGCCCATGGTCAAACGGACCCCGAGCGTGCCGAAGCTGTAACCGCCCACGGGAATCGTCACCCCCGGCGTAATCCGGAAGGGCTGCTTGAGGAACTCGTAGGTGTCGGTGTAGCTCACGTTCAAGGCATCGCTGTTCTCGAACTCGATCCCGAACTCGCCGCGGCTTTCGCGCGTTTCGAGCCGTCCGGGACCGTCCTCGATGTAGTTGAGCGATCCAATCCAGGAGAACTTGCGTACGCGCGCGATGGAGGCGGGTCGGGGACTGAAACGTAATTGAGCGAAGCTCTTGCGCACGTCATCGCGGCGGAGGAACCCAATCTCGGGATTGAAGTTGTCGCCGATCCTCAACCGTTCCAGCTCCACACCGTAGCGATCTCCGTCGTAGTTGAGGTCCAGGCGGTAACTCGTGTCGTCCCCCCGCAAGCCCTCGGTCCGTGTCCGGGCCCAATACGTATTGATGGCGAAATTGTTGAAGAATGCAAACGTACCGTCGACTCCGTAAGTGTCGTTCGAACCGACACCGTTCACGGCGACGGACCGCCGCGCGAAGATCCCGCCGATCGAGCTCCGGCGCAGCAGATCGCGTTTGACGCGGAGGACCGAGAAATTCGTCGACGGGGTGTTGAAGACCGCGTCCTCATCGGTCGTGATGCTGAGCGCGCCTACGCCGAATGCGCCGACACGGCCCGTGAGCCGGCCCCCCGCCTGGATGTCGATTTCCCGTCCCCGGTCGAGGCCGATCCGGCGACTGAAGAACAGAATGGGCGTGTCGCCGACACCGAGTCTCCCGGTCACGCCGGCAAATTGAAACAAGCCCTGGTTTTCCAGAAAGAACTCGCGCTTTTCCGGAAAGAAGAGGCTGAAGCGAGTGAGGTTGACCTGCTGTTCGTCCGCCTCGACCTGCGCGAAGTCGGTGTTGTAGGTGAAGTCGGCGGTGAGGTTTTGCGTCACGCCGTATTTCACGTCGAGCCCCGCGTCGCCTCCAGGGTCGTTGGAGATGGCGGGAGAAGCGGTGATGTCAGTTTTCAGATCCGAGATCACGTAGGGTTTGATTTCGAGATTGCGAGAACCCGGCGGAGCCTCGATGCCGACCAGCGTCGCGGCCTGCGACGTCTGGAAAATGCCTCGTATGCCCAGGGCGTTCGGAACGCGGGTCACGTACGAGATCTCGTTCTTCCACCGGTTGATGCGGCGGGCGTTGAAACCCCAGACCTGGTCCCGCCCGGGCCGATAGCGCAGCGACTTGAACGGGACCGCGGTCTCGAGCGTCCAGCCGCCGGCGAATCGTCCGGTCGCATGGTCCCAGATGGGGTTCCAGTCGGGGTTGTACTGACGTTCGTTGGTGACCTGGCCATCCAGGCGTCCGCCAATCGCGTTGATGTGGAACAGGACACCGTTCCGACGGTCGTAGTACGTGTCGAGAATGAACGCGACGGTTTCGTTCTGGAGGATGTTTGGGGTGCTGTCACGCCGCATTTCGTTGACGATCATCCGGTCCGGCTCGCTTTCCCACACCCGGAACGCGACGTACAGGTTTGTCTGATCGAACGAGACCCACACTTCCGTTTTTTGCGTTGCGGGCGCTCCGTCGTTCGGTTCGACCTGGATGAAGTCCGAGACCGGAGGCGTGGAGGAATACAGTGACTCGTCAAGTTGCCCGTCGATGCGTAGCGGGGTGGCGACCCGGGTCGCACGAATCGTAGCCCTGCCTTCCGTATCCCGTGCGATCGTGGCCGGGGGGTCCGGTGGAGGTGGACCGTCGACTTGCTGCGCGTGTGCGCCTGCGGAAAACAGGAGGCCAATCAGTAGCCCGACACCAGTTGTTGTTCGATCCAAACCTATAACCTGCCCGACTTCAACGCCTTAGAGACGAAAGGAAAGTATCGCACAGTCTACCAGACCAACGGGGAAGGAGCGCCGGTCAATCAAGCTTTCCCGAGAATTAAGATGCGGGGACGGGGTCTTTGACGGGCCGGAGGTGGCCCCACCGGGATGATATTCCCTCTCGTCCGGGATCGAAATGCCGGTACCATACGGCGAAGCGAATGGAGGTGTTCCATGTCCCGGCCAACAACAACGTTCCCAAACCGCCGCACAACCACCGCCGCCTGGCTCGGGGTGGTCTATCTCGCCGTGTCCTTCGTCGGCGCCGGTTCTGCCGCCGCGCAGACGTATCCTGGCGAGTCGTGGTCCAAGGCGGCATCGCCGGAGGCCGTCGGCTGGTCCTCGGACAAACTGAAAGCGGCGCGGGCGTACACCGACACCATCTCGACCGCGGCCGTTATGATCGTCCATCGCGGCACCGTCGTCGACGAGTGGGGCGAAACGACCCGCAGGTTCAACGTTCATTCCGTCCGAAAGAGCCTGGTCAGTGCGATGTACGGAGTCTACGTGGACGATGGAACCATCGATCTGGAAAGCACGCTCGAGGAGCTCGGCATCGATGACCGCCTCGGACTAACGAAAGCGGAGCGCCAGGCGCGCGTGGTGGATCTGCTGGGTTCGCGCTCGGGTGTGTATCACCCGGCTAACCTCGTCAGCCTGGCAAATTCCAGGAGTTGGCCGAAGCGAGGGAGCCACGCTCCAGGCACGCACTGGTTTTACAACAACTGGGACTTCAATGTAGTCGGGACGATCTTCGAGCAGCAAACCGCAATCGGCATCTTCGAGGCATTCGACCGGCTCATCGCGAAGCCTATCGGCATGCAAGACTACGAGACATCCGACGGCATGTATGAGCCGCGCAGTGGCTTCGACGGAGCGCAAGGCAGAAGCGTTTCGGACCATCCCGCCTATGCCTTTCGCATGACCGCCCGGGATATGGCGAGGTTCGGGTATCTTCTGCTGCGCAATGGTCGGTGGAACGGCAGGCAGATTCTTCCCCGGGATTGGATCGAAAAGACCACGAAAACCGACCGGGCGATCGGTGAGTACGGTGGCTACGAGTTCTTATGGTGGATCTCTATCGACGGTCGCCTTTATCCCAATGTGAATGTGGGAAACGGTGCCTACGCGGCGCACGGAGCCGGCGGACATCGAATCACGGTCATGCCCGAGCACGATCTTGTCGTGGTACACCGAGTCAATACGAACGGGCGCACTGCGCCGGTCGGCGGAACGGAGCCGGGCGAATCGGTGTCCGGGGCAGAGTATGGAGAGCTGCTGAGGCTCATTCTGGCCGGGAAGCCCGCGAGCGAAACGAAGCCCTGATGTCGGGTTGATGCGGCCTTCCCCGGAACTTACGCCATAGATCACATAGGGTCGCTGTGATCGTGGGCGATCCGAGTCAAGAAAAGGTGTTTCTGACTCGCACCGATTCTTTGAAGTACTTTGTCCAGACGATCGCCCATCCCAGCGACACGGACACTATTGCCGAGAGCGTCACTACTACGACAAGCAGTTCCTCACGACTCATCTCCTCACCACTCACCGGCATCAAAACGACACTGATTGAACGTAGAGTCATCAAGACAGCGACGATCCACAACAGCGCGATATTCCACCGCGGTGCTTTAGGGGATTTCAATAGAACGAGCAAAAGTGGAACTGCGAGCAAGAGGAAGATCACGACCATGAGAACAAAGGGATAGTCGAAAAACCACCCTGAGAGGCCCATTGAATAGACCATCAGGAGAGGGATCGAACAGATGAGGTAACCGATAGCCAACCTCTTATGCCTTCCACGCTGTCTTGTTCCATCAGAACTCTTTTGTAAACCGATAGCCAACCTCTTATGCCTTCCACGCTGTCTTGTTCCATCAGAACTCTTTTGTTAGTTACAGGCCACTGGAAGCTCACTGGGTTCGTATTTCATGTCCACCGGGGGGCACCTCTACCGGGCGATCAGCATCGTCAGCCGATGCGGCTCGGTGGTGGACGGGTGATGCAGGAGGACGTCTAGCTTGCCGTCCTTGTTGAGGTCCGCCAGCCAGGTGTATTCCTCGTCGTTGGGCACGGCGACCGCCACCTCTTGAGGCCGCCGGGCGAAAAGGTCCGACCCCGGTACGCCGTCATAGACTTGCAGTGCCCTGTAGGTCCGCTCGATCAGCAGGTCTGAGCGGCCGTCGCCTGTTACATCACCGATGAGAAAAGTCGTGTTGAACGCGCGCAGGTAACTCTTTTGAGTCTTTCGTCTTTCGTGCGTCCCGCCTCGAAGCACGATGTCCAGTGGCACCCACCCCGGCTCGCGAATGCTGGGGTGGCCGTCTAACTGTCTTCTGAGAGTGACGCTGGGTTTGTCGGGGTAGAGGCCCCCTGCCATGCGGTAGAACTCGAGTTCCAGCCAGACGTCATCGCCCATGAACCCTTTGATTCGCTTCCAGAGGCTGCTCTCGAGGTACTCGACGTCGATTGTTGTGAACATCAAGTCGACCTGACCGTCGCGATCGAAGTCGTGCCGGTCCATCCCAAGCTGAATTCTGCCGTCCGACTGGAACGCAATGTCGACGCCCCGTGTGAACGCGGTGCCGCCCTCGGGTGTAGGCGCGCCGAAGTGCACCTCGTAGGTCGAACGCTTGTTCGAGATGCTCGTGCCCTCCAGCGAGAAAACGACCAGGTCGGCGACACCGTCGCCGCTGAGGTCAGTCAACGAGTGCAACACCCTCCCCGTCATGTCTCCGGTGGCGAGCGAGGAGAGATCGTCGGAGTCAAATGCCACTTCTGTCGTGAAGGTCTCGGCCACCGGGGCAAACAGCCCGACATCGTCCTGCAGATGAACCTCGAAGTGGCCCTCGTCCCAGGACACCAGGTCGCGGCGACCATCCCTGTTGTAGTCCACCTCGTGGACCCGGCTCTGACCCCAGGGGTCATATCGATATCCGTCTGCTCCGAGGATCCTGCTCATCTCGGTGGAGGGGCCGAGCTTCACTGGATCGGCGAACCGGCCGTCGCTCATCTGGATGAACACCCAGAAGCCGTCGACGTCCGGCACGACCAGGTCGTCGCGGTCGTCGTCGTTCACGTCCCGAGTGACGTCGACATGGGGGATTTCGACTCCGAGAGGCGGGTTGAAGTTGGAAGTCACCGCCACCAGCGCCCGTTGGATCGCCGACGCGGGATCGAACCAGGACAGGCGGCCGCGCTCGTAGGTGACCAACCGGTCGCGTCCGCCGATGTTGGCCACGTCGACGAACCGCACTTCGGGACCGAGCGCTGCCTCGAGTCTCGACACCCAGATGCCGCCCTCGAACGCGTAGATGCGCAAGCGGCCCTCGTCGTTCTCGTCGAAGTTCAACACGGCAAGCTCGGCGACCGCGCCACCGAGTAGGAATCCCGTCAAAACGGTCTGGCGTTCCGCGGAGCCCGTGACGACCTCGTACTGCTCGAAGGTGAATCCCCCGGCGTCCTGCGGGTTCGTGCGCGCTGTCAGGCATCCCGACAGGAACACTCCAAGCGCCAGTATGGAGACCAGGCTCCGTCGATATGTAAAGATACCCCGCTTGATTCTGATGGCACGATCCCGGGAAATCCGTCGATCCGTCATGTCCATGGCTTCACCCTGCATTCTAGACTTCGTCCCCGGGACCAGAGCCTCTACTGTCGCAGTTTTTCGACTGTCACAATCAGTTTCTAGGCGAGAGCCGGAAAATGACGCGCTAACGGAACTGGCCGACGCCGGGGGAGATCGCCTGTGGGCACATGGCTGAAGAACACGAATGCCGTGTCAGTTCAACGCATACGACTACTCGTCCAAGTGATTCTTCCCGATCGCCGGCTCGATCGATTTGATGGACATGGATATTCGGATCGATCAGCATCTGAAAGGCCATGAAGGCGATTGTCCAGGAAAAGTACGGATCTCCTGATGTTCTGGAACTCCGAGAAGTCGATAAGCCGGCGCTCGGTGATGATCAAGTCCTGGTGCGGGTCCGCGCGGCGTCCCTCCATCCGGATGTGTGGCATTTCGTGACCGGACGGCCCTATCTGCTTCGCCTCATGGGATTAGGTTTCTCCACACCCAGGAATCCGATACCCGGAACGGACATGGCGGGGGTCGTCGAGTCCGTCGGCGAGAGCGTGACACGGTTTCGCCGGGGTGATGTGGTATTCGGCGAAACAGCCGTCGGCCATGGATTGACCACCGGGGGTGCCTATGCCGAATACGTGTCCGTTCGACACGATCAGCTGGCGCTGAAGCCTGAGAACATCACGTTCGAACAAGCCGCCTCGGTACCCACCTCCGGGTTCATCGCCCTGCAGAATCTCCGCGGGGAGAGCCATGCACTCCCCGGGAGGAAGGTGTTGGTCAACGGTGCCGGGGGCGGCGTGGGTGTCCTCGCCCTGCAGCTCGCGAAGGCCTACGGCGCCGACGTAACCGCTGTGGACAGCTCGAACAAGCTCAGCATGCTCGAGTCACTCGGAGCAGATGAGGTCCTCGATTACAAATACGAGGACTTCACCCAACGCGGCGCTCGCTACGATCTCATCTTCGATGTTCCGGGAAACCACCCGTTCCGTGCCTGCAAGCGCGCTCTCAAACCGGATGGACGATACGTGCTGATCGGGCATGAGGGGTTCGGAGCGGCCGGCACGCGTGCGTTCGGAATCTTCCCTCAGTTTTTTAGACTGGTGTTGCTCTCCCGCTTCGTGAAGCAGCTCCGAGGCCCGGGCATTCCGCTGCCCACGAGGGAAGACGCGATGGCCGTCCTCACGGAATTCCTCGAAGCCGGGAAGATCACGCCCGTCATCGACAGTACCTATCCGTTGAGCGAGGTCGGCGCGGCCCTCCTGCACATGATCGAGGACGAACTCCAGGGCAAAGTTATCATCACCCCGTGAAGGGTACTTGTCTGTTTATGAGATTAAAGGAGGTAATGACACATGATATGCGTCACAGGGGCCAGTGGGACCGTAAGCAGCGAAGTGATCCGGCAGCTTGCATCGTTAGAGGCACCCTTTCGCGGTGCCTACTTCTCGAACAAGAAGGCGGAAGCCGCCCGCGCGAGAGGGATCGAGGCCGTCACCATCGACTACGACCAGCCTGAGACCCTTCGGGCGGCGTTTCAGGGATGTCAAAGACTGTTCCTTCTCGGGCCAAACGCGCTGAACCAATCGGAGCTCGAGCGAAACGCCGTCGATGCGGCGAAGGCGGCGGGCGTGCAGCACATCGTGAAGCAGTCCGTAATGGGAGCCAGCGACGAGTCATGGAGCCTGGCGAAGATCCATCGAGCCGTCGAGAAAGCGATTGAATCGAGTGGGCTGGCATGGACGTTTCTTCGCCCGAATAGCTTCATGCAGAATACCGTGACCTTCATGGGCCAGACGATACGGGCTGAGGCAGCGTTTTACAGCGCGAGCGGCCAGGCAAGAATCAGCCACGTGGATGTGCGTGACATTGCCGCGGTCGCAGCAAAGGTGCTTACAGGACCCAGCCATGAGGGAAAAGCTTACACGTTGACCGGCCCGGAGGCCCTGACCTATGACGAGCTGGCGAGCGAGCTGTCGGAGGCGGTTGGGCGCCCGATCACACACATCAACCTCCCACCGTCCGATTTGAAGAACGGCATGTTGGCGGAGGGGATGCCGGAGGAGATCTGCAATCGAATGCTGGACCTGGAGCGATACTTTCGCGAGGGCCAGGCGAGTCGCATCTCTGATGACATCAAGCAGGTGATCGGACGGGAACCGGGACGACTTGCGGAGTATGTTCGCGAGACCGCCGCCACGGGGGTCTGGGATGCCGCCGAGGCCACGACATGAGCGACGGATTGCTTCACGCCCTGACTCTCATCTCGGCGCTCGGATGCGGGCTGGTGGGAGGTATTTTCTTCGCCTTTTCCACCTTCATAATGAAGGCGCTCAACCGTCTCCCTCCGGCGCAGGGGATCGCCGCCATGCAATCCATCAACATTATGGTGATCAATCCGCTGTTCATGACGGCGTTTTTCGGGCCGGCTGCGGCGTGTGCCATCCTGGCGGGATCCACGTTGCTGGGTTGGCAACCCGGTGGCGCTTTCCTGGTCGCGGGCAGCCTGCTCTATCTCGTCGGCACGATTCTGGTTACGGGAGTATTCAACGTTCCGCGGAATGACGCCCTGGCGGCCGTCGACCCGGCGAGCGACGAGGGGGCGCGCGTGTGGGCGGGGTACGTTACTGGTTGGACGGCCTGGAACCACGTGCGGACAGCCGCAGCCCTTGCGGCTGCGGCATTGCTCACCGTTGCACTCCTCCATTGATGAGCGTGCCTTACCGAGCCGGAGGCGGGCTGGAGGTATCGGTGCCATGGATGGGTGCGAAGACGCCCGCGAGATAGAGAAGCAGACCTGCCGCGAGGACGATGACGGAAGGGCCCCCGTCCAGCATTTGGAGCACGCTGTTCGTCCCCCAGCCGATCCGTGACGAAGTGAGATCGAGGGTCGATTCGCCAGAGAGCAACGCGTATGCCTGAGCCCCGAGGCCGACCACAACGCCCACAAGCGCTGCCGCCCACGAGAGTCGATCGCTCCGGGCAATAGCGACGGGTACCCGCGACTGAAGGCGGGAGGCGGGCGCACTCTCCTCGTCGATGCGTGCCGTGCGTGCGATGATGGCCGCGGCCAGACCGGCGGGTGGCGCAGGCTCCGGTTGGCGGCTCAGTTCGGAATCGAGCCATTTCGCGTCCGCCAGAGCATGCCGACACTCTATGCAGTCTCGAGCGTGGCGCTCGGCGGCCGCTATTTCGTGCCGCGGGTACTCCGGGAGCGGCAGCGCTTCGATGAGCGTGAGGACGTGCTTACAGGTCATATCAGCTCCTCGGGGGCTGGTCGGAGGTTTGCTTCACGGTGTGGCGCAACCGGCGGCGTGCGCGAAACAGGAGTGTCTTCACTGTGCCGCTTGTGACCCCGAGTGCGCGGGCGATGTCGCTCACTTTCATTTCCTGACGGTAGTAGAGGAAGGCGGCGGTGCGTTCCCCCGACGGGAGCGCCGCAACCGCTCGCCACAAGTGCCGGCCACGCTCGTCGGTGATGAGCTGACCGAGTGGATCGGGGGCCGTCGCGGCAGGGTCGCGCCCGGGTTCAAGCGCAGTGCCTTCCCTCGTGGTCACCCGAACGTTGCGCCGCAGCCAGGTCTGCGCCAGCCGCACCGCGATTGTCGCGAGCCACGGATAGAACGGACGATGCTCGTCGAAGAGATCGAGGTGCGTAAAGGCCCGGACGAAGGCGTCCTGAGTCACCTCCTCGGCTCCCGACGGATCACGAACCATCATCAGGGTGAGACCGAAAAGCCGCCTCTGATAGAGCTTCACCAGCCTGCCGAACGCCTCGTGGTCGCCGCCCCGAACCGCCCGGACCGCGGAGCGCACGGCGCTCGCCTCCGGCGCGATGACCGGAACAGGCTGGGCTCCCCCTGCGTCGTTTCTGCCGCCGGACGCGGGTGGGCTCACGCGTTCGGCTGATCGGCATCATCGACAAGCCCGAGTCCCATTGAAACGTAGACCAGCTTTCGAGCGCCGTAGAAGAACGGGAAGAGCCCGATCAGGAGGAGCGGCGGAAAGAGAAGACCGAGGAAACAGACGACCAGTCCCTGGAGTGTGAGATCCACGGCGTCCCGCTTCTCTTCGTCCGAACGGGGCACGGCGCGCATGTAGGCGCCAAACGACGAGTATCCTGCCCTGAGAGCTTTGCGCCGCAAGGATCTCCAGAGCGTCACGGTGACGCCGACGACGATGGCCGTCACAACCACGAAGCCCACCAGTGCGATGATGAAAACGCTCAAGAAATAGACCTCCTTACGATGTCGGTTAATGAGCCGCTCCGGCCCCCACGGCCGGTGGTCTCTACCGGTTATACGACACGAGCTTGGTCCCGGTTGACAAGAATCGCATCGAGGTTTCCGCGCTGGCGACATGCCGAACATGTGGATTCGCACGGCCCGTCGGTTCAGAATCGGCGCAGAAAGTTTCCGCTGGCGCCAGAGAGGCGTGAATTCACGACGCTGTCAAAAATCGAGCCGAAGGTGAAAGTCAGACCGATGCTGAACTGGTAGTCGTAGTTCGTAGCCAGACTTCGCCGGCGCAGGAGAACCTCCTCCTCAGACGCCCCACGTCGTGGAAGGTAAATCTGGTCGCGGATCAGCGATGCGCCACCACTGACGTCGAGTGACAAGCCCCGGACGAGGCGGTAGCCGACGGAGCCGAATCCAACTACGCGGTAGTTCCCCGGCTCGTCGATAAAGTGTGACGCTTCCAGTGATGCATCGAGCGTGCCCCAAGGCTGGCTGGCTCCGGCAAAGAGGTGAAAACGTCCGTCCGGCTTCGTCTCCTGTGTTTTCCCGAAAATGGTGGGTTCCCGGTATCGCAGGGCGCTCATACCGACCGCGTAGCTGATCGTCACCTGGCGTCTCGATGACTCGTCGTAAGGATAGATGTTGTATTCGATCGAGGGAGCAAACCGGACTGAATTTCGTTGATTCGTGAACGTGGATGACACGACGGACCCGCCCACCCCGACGGCCCAGTGGCGTCCGAGGCTCTTGACAACCAACCCGGTCACGGCAGAACGACGAGAGACGCTGGTAATCATCTCGTCATCGAAATTGAATCGATCCAGGTCATACAGGGCATCCACGCCAACCTGTAGTTTCCAGGCCTCCGTCGTCCGACTTGCCAGTCCAAAGCCCGACAAAGACCTTGTGCTGCTGGACTCTTCGCCGCTCAAGTCTCCGAAGAAGCCCATCTCAAAAACCCAATAGTTCCACGGGTCCTCGGTTGGTCTTTCAGCCCTCGAGGGAGAGTCCTCGCCGACAACGAGTTCAACTCTTGACGCATCGGGAGTTCTCGCGATGTACCGTGCGAGACCGAGAACGAGAAGCCGTGCGTAGGACAGCCGAACTTCGTCCGGTGTTTCTACGGGCGAGGCCACGTGCCGCAGAGCATCGTCAACACCGGAGAAGGCCCCGCGTCCAATGAAGGTGAGGGTCGTTTCCTCGCCGCCATTGCCCGTTGGTTGAACGCTGAACAGGACGTGGACGTCGGCGACGAACCGGTCACGAACGTAGTCAACGAACGTTACCTCCTGGCGGAGATAGTCCGTGTCGCAGCTCGTACAGTCCAGGAAGACTCGAATCGACCGGGCGGCCGGGGTTGGCGCTGACGGCTCCTGTGCGAGTGCCGCGATATCGAACGCAGCCCAGGTGCCGACGAACAGCCCGAACAGAACCAGGTAGCGGACGGACGAAGGCTTGGCTCGGTAGACGAACATGACGTGCAGCCATGCCGCCAGGGAAGAACCCAGGGACAGGGTGCAATTCTACTTTCGGGTATGACCGTTCGAAATTATGCGCGGAAGAGTCGTGGACCCTTCCGCGCATGGCTTTGAGGAATCTGCAAGATGCGGCCTAGTCGTCCCCACGGAGAGGGGGGATTCCGTGACCTCCTCGCCCCTGGTCCTGCCACGGTGATCAGATCGCCGCCTTGGCGTAAGCACCTCCTCCGTAAACGGTTGACGAGCCGACCACGTACGAAAAAGTCGCCATCATGGCCAGAAAAATGGCAGATTTCAGTCCGACGCGGAGGGGTATTCAACGGCTTCTGTCCGAAACTAGTCGGCGCTACTGTCGTTAGCGCCAATACCGCAATGATCAAGCTACCAAAAAACATTCTCATGAGCGTTCTCCCTTCGTTATTGAGTCTTTCCGTTATTGAGTCTTGGCAGTCGGACGTACAAATAAACAACAGTGCCGCTTTCTTGTCCAGCGTTTTCCTAGGACAATGTCCTTCTCATATCGCCTTTTCCCCTACGCGACGACAAGGACACCTCAAGAGAGCTTTGGCGTGACGACGGCCACCCGAAAGCCGGGACTGCCAGCACCAGTCGCAATCGACGCATAGCTTCTTCAGCGGCAGATAAGTGGGATTTGGAAAACCTGACCTGGAGCCATGGGAGGGGGTTTTCGGCGGTTGGAGCGATTGGTCAGCGAGACGGAATGATGCCCTAAGGCAGCGATTTTCACGGCAGCAGATCGAACTGCTGGACGTACTTGATGATGAACGCGCGGTTGACTGGGCCCAGGCCGTTCATGCTCTCCGTATCGTTGTAGACGACGAACAGTCCCGTGCCCGCCGTCCACAACCAGTGGAACCGCAGGTTGGTAGACAAGCGCTGGGTCCGGTCGTTGTACTGAATCAGGGTCTGCGCGAAGATCGACGGCGTAAAGTTGTACGTCAACCGCATTCTGCCCAGATTCGTCCGGAACGAGCCCGCCGGTAGATCGATGGAGCGGTAGTTCCAGGTCGCATCCAGCGCGAACGTGCCACCCTGCCGAACGATCGTCTGGAATATATGGCTGTTCTGATTGCCGTCGAGGAACCGGCCGACATCCCACTGATGGCGTCCGAACAGCCACTTCCTCCGGTCGGTGTTTGAGCGCAACGTGAAGCGCAAGCCCCCGTGCTCGCCCGGTGGAACGACGATGTCCGGGAAGATTTCGAACGGCTCCTCCAGCCCTTCCCATGTCCCGTTGACTGCGGTGCTGATGTAATAGCCGTTCTCCCAGTCCCAATGATTGTCGACGTGGAGATCTGCGCTCTGCATGCCCCCGCCGTCCAGGTAGTCGTAGCGCGTGTAGTTGATGTGGGGCAGGAACTCCCGAAATCCCCAGCTCCGGATCTTCTCCTGGCGCATCGTCTCCTGAATGCGGAAGTACCAGCGTTTGTACCCGAGCGTGTTCTGGAGAAAGCCGACCTCTGGGTTGAAATCTTCGCCGGTAATGCCGTAATCGAAGTCGAGCCGGGTCTTTCCATCGTCGTACTGCGAAGTCATGTTCCATGCATACTCGCGTCCGGTCAGCCCCGGTGTTTCCGTTTTCGCCGCAACCGCCCCGATGGACACCTGTTCGGCAATGCCGAGCCTTCCGTCGAGCCCCCACGTACGGTTCCAGTCGTCGGGTCCGGCGAATCGGCCGGTCGCGCTGCGGTTGACGAAAATCGCCCCGAGGCCGGAGCGGTTCGGCAGTTCGCGGCTCACGCGTAACGTCGTGAAGTTGTCTCCCGGGTCTGGCCCGACGTCGTCGGTCTGAATGTTCAGAAATCCGATGTTGTAGTTACCGGCTTTGCCGCTGAGACGGGCGCCGCCTTTGATCGGCACGAGGCTGCCGCTCTCATCGAGCCCGATGCGCCGGCTGAAGAACAGGTCGACGTCACCGCTTCCGCCGAATCCCCCACCGCTGGCGCCCACCGCAAAGAGCTGCGAGTTCTCGAGGAAGAACGGTCGTCGTTCCGGGAATCGAATATTGAAGCGCGTGAGGTTGATCTGCTGGGTGTCGACCTCGACCTGGGCAAAATCGGTGTTGTAGGTCAAGTCCAGGTTCAGGCCTCCGGTAATACTGATCTTCGAATCGATTCCCCACGCGCTGTCATAATCGGTCTCGGCGTTCGGCGCGAAATTGCGGTTGGCGGATGCGACCACGTACGGCAACACCTTGATGCTCCTGGGTGACGGCAGTTCCAGCCCACGCAACTCTCCCGCGGACGACAGGCGTGACAGGTTGAATTGGCGTGGCAGGGGAGCCCAGTAGGTCCTCTCCCGCCGCCTCTGGATGTTGCGCATGAAGTTCACGCCCCAAACTTGAGGGGGCGGCCCGTAGCGAAGCGTACTCAGCGGGATGCGGAACTCCGCCGTCCACACGCCCTCGCCAAGTCGGGTCATGACGTCCCAACTTCCGTGCCAGCTCGAGCTCAGATTCCCTTGATTCCGGACCTGAGCGTCATGCTGAATTCCAGAAGCGGTCGTGCCAAACGCAAATCCGTTCTGCTGGTCCAGAAACGTGTCGAAAACGATCTGAAAGGAGTCCTGGTTCCCCAGGCCGGCATCGCGGCTCGTGTCGGTGATCACGATCAGCGACGTGTCGGAGTCATGGAGCCACACGCCGACGTAGATCGCCGTGTCGTCATAAAGAAGACGGACCTCGGTCTCCTCGCTGGCGGGCGCGCCTTCGAGCGGCTCGGCCTGGACGAAGCCAGTCAGAGGCGGGGCGTACTGCCACATTTCCTCGTCGAGTTGCCCATCGATGACCGGCGCTTCAACCACCTGGGTGGCGTTGGCGACAGGCCGCGGAATCGCAGCAATGCCGCCGCCGTCGGGTGCGACCACCTCCTGCGGCAGGGCATTCCCCACTATTGAGAAAGGTAGGACAATGGCCCAGACGAGCGCGGCGCGCTTGACAGATCGCGAATCCATCGCGCTACTGTAAAGAGGACCCGTTTCGGAGTCAACTCACCCGTCGCGCGGTGAGGTGACGACCAAACCCGGGAGGTCTCGATGTCCAGAACTGACAGGGACTACTTGTCTACTCGGGACGGACGGTCAGCGTTTCGTCAACACTGATGCGTTTGGGTGCATTCGGATCCGGGCCGGAGTAGTTGGCGACGATCTCGAAGCCCGAATCGCTGGTCTCGGCAGAGTAGGTAAAGTTGGGGCGAGGGTCAGGGATGACGTCACCGTTCGCGCGCAGTTCATCCAGTGAGGCGTACTTCCCGTTTGTGGCAAAGTACGTGCGTTGAGCGTTGGCGATTGCGATCAGGTCCATTCGCACGCCGGTCACGTCGACGGAGGTTGTCGGTGCGGCGCCCCCCGGCGTGACGTCGCCGGCCTGCTTTGAGTAAAGATACCCGCCGATTGCCACTGCAACAATCAATGAGATGAAGCCAATGCCGCGTCCCATGCCTCGGAGTGTAACTCGGGGCCAGCCCGTCAACCATCTTTTCGCCCAGAGCGGTGGGTGGGCCGGCCTGACGGTTTGGATGATGGACAGCGGGGTCTTGGGGTGCTATACGGAACAAATGGGGAGTTCAGAGGCCAGAAAACTCATGCGGAGCGCCTGGGCGACGCGTCGGTCTTCGTTTGGCAGGTCGGCCGAGAAGAAATTGAAGCTGATCACGAAAGCGCGCGACGACCTGGTCAAAGCGGTCGCGTTGTGCCGTGAGGGCGCCGATCCCGTCGAGCTTGCGAAGGCCCTGCATCTGCTCGCCAACCTGGAGCACGACATGCGCAGGGATGGCCCCGCCCTGACGTTGTGGCTCGAAGCGGTTGCGATTCTGCGAGAGGCCGACAATCCGCTGCAACTGGCCCACAAGGTTCGACACATCGGCGATCTGCACCGGCACTGCGGGAGACTCGATGACGCGGATGTCTGCTATGAAGAGGCTGTCGCCCTCTATCGGAGTCACGACAAGCCCGGGAGTCTGGACTACCCAAACGCGATTCGCCCGCTGGCAATCCTGAAGGAACAACTGGGCGACCGAAAGCAGGCGCTGGCACTCTGGCTAGAGGCGAGAGAGCTCTACGCGGGGGTCGAGGGGCTGGACCTTCAGCCTGCGCTGGATGAGTGTGACCAGCATGTAACGCGGCTGGAGGCGGCGTCCTAGTTTGGAGTCTCTTTGTCGCGGCGGCGGCCGCAGCCGCGACGACGATACCGACACCGACTCACGCCATCAGGGGAACGAACCCCAGGGCGCAGCATGAGGGCAAGACACATAGTGCTTATCTGCGCCCTGGGTCCTCTGGATACCGGTCTTCCGAGCGCTTCCGGCTCTCAGCCTCTCTGCGGTGGCGCGGGAAGAGACGGCGTCGAGAAGGTCATGGCGGTAATCGCCTTGATGCTCCGGGCGCCGTACCGGAACGGAACGATGACGCGAAGAGGCGCGCCGTGCCGGGAAGGAATCGGCTCGTCGTTCATCATCCACGCGAGCATCACCTGCGGGTGCGTCAGCGTTTCCAGTGAGTCGTCAGCGTAGCGCCCGTCGGATCCCACGATACGGCAATAGTGCACCCCGGGTAGCAGACCCAGCATGTCGACAAAGTCGGAGAAACGCACCCCGGTCCATTTCACGATTCCGCGTGGGTTCGGTGCTCCACACTGCAGGAGAAAAGTCTTGGAAACACGCGGCAGCGGTTCAAGGTCCGAAAACCGCAGCGTTCCACCGAGTCTGGCCATGCCACGGGTATCGACCCGGATTGCCATCCGCCGGTAGTCGAACTCGACTTCTGGTGCCTGGCGGTCCGGGGTACGCCACATCAGCGGATCGGTAATGGGACCCGCCTCGCTTTCATCGTGCTCCGGCGCTGAACCGTCCGGGTTGAGTGGAAGCGGCGCCGGGAAGCCGTCCCGCATTGGTCGTTCCACCAGTCGGTCCGGCCAGTCTTCCTGCCGCGCAGCCTGAGCCGCCAGGGCTCCGGGCTTGACTACGCCCAAGGACAATCCTGCCAGCGTCGAGCCTGAAATAGCGATCGCCTTACGTCGTGAGATTGCCATCCCTAAACCTCCTTCCTTTGATAGAGCGGATTGTCTCACAGTTACAGCCACGCGGAAGGAATTCCCTGGACAACGAGCAGGAACCCCGGGGAAGTCCACTGTCACTTTTCCGTATGGCTTCACGGGCATGTGACAGTGCACTCTTAGCGCTGGACCGATTTGATGGACATAGATGCTCGGATCGGTCAGCATAACGCGTAGACTTAGTCGTCCATGAAAGAGCCGGTTTCCATCGGATCACAGTCAACTGCGACGGCGTTGCCGGGCAGCAGAATCACGTGGTTCGAGTTGCCACGAAGTTCTGCCTAATACTAGTTTGGCCGACGGTTGATGTTAAGGACGCCGATATCAAGATTGAAGTAACGTGAACGTACGTCACAGATCTCGAATCTTCCGGCATGGTTCGCTCCATGTGGAGACAGGTCCCCCCGAGAAGGCCGAGCAGAAACAGCAGTCGTCGACAAACAATCGGCCAACCTCCTGGACGAAGCGACTGGTCGGCGTCATCGCCCTGGGGTTCCTGACCGTACTTTATGGGGGTTGCGCGGATTCTCCCTCCGAAAGGGACCGCGCCGGGACTGTGACGGACGGTGAGTCCGGCGGCGCGACGTTACTCCCCGAAATGGAAGTCCCCCCAGACAATCCGCTGACTCTCGAAAAGGTCAGGCTCGGTAAGCAGCTCTTCTTCGACAAGCGGTTGTCGGCTACAGGCGAGATGTCCTGCGAAAGTTGTCATCTGCCTGAAATGGGCTGGACCGACGGGAAGCAATTCTCCGTCACCGCCGGCGGATCCGTGAACAGCCGTCACACCCCGACCCTCTATAACGCAGGCTATTATCGGGAGTGGTATTGGGACGGTCGTGCCCCGACCCTGGAGGCACAGATTCTGGCCGCCTGGAGGTCTCAGATGGGGGCGGCACCGGAAGAAATCGCAGCGCGGATCGCCGAGATCCCAGGCTACCGGGATCAATTCCGCCTCCACATGGGAACCCCGGTCGAAGCGGACTCGATCGTGAAAGCGCTGGCGACGTTCGTCCGGACGATTGTGTCGGACGATTCACCCTGGGACCGTTACGAGCTTGGTGACCTAAACGCCGTATCTCCCGAAGCCGTGATGGGCTTCAAGGTCTTTAGTGAAAGCGACAAAGCGAACTGCACCCTGTGTCACCTTCCGCCCCTCTACACCGATACCCTGTATCACAACATCGGCGTCGGGTTCGACCAACGTGAAGCGGACCTCGGCCGGGGAGGGTTCCTTGCCCGCTCCCTGGCGGAACAGACAGTCGAAGCGGAGACCCTCCGCGGGGCCTTCAAGACGCCCACAGTCCGAAGCATCACCGAAACGGCGCCTTACTTTCACGATGGCAGCGCTCGTACGCTGGAGGAAGCCGTCGACTTCGTTCTCGGAGGGGGGCACCCCAACCCGTATCTGGATGAGAAGCTGCAACCCCGAGACCTGACAACCCAGGAAAGGGATGCTCTGATGGAGTTCCTGCGAGCCCTCACCCCACAGGAAGAGGAGTTCGAGCGGCCCATCCTGCCACAGCCGACGGGTGGATCCTGATCCGGACGTAGAGAAACCGTGGATCTGCATTGATCACCGCTCACAATCTAAGTTTAGTAACGGCAAGTCGCCTAGTTCCCTCGGCGCGAGACTCAACTTCACGGAAGCGGACTCCCGGCTAAATCTGTCGGTGCGGGCCGGAACTCCATCACTCAGAATCGCAGGAAGCGTGTGAACTTCACCGCGATGCCACGGTTGAGCAACTGCGGGAACCCGCGGCCTGCAGTGTCGCGACCGTCGGTGTAAACAACGAATAAATCGCTGCCCGGCTGGTACTCCCAGCGCCAGCGCACGTTGGTCTCGAGTGAGCGTGTTGCCGAGTTGTACTGCACCAACGCGCTAACGAACATCCTCGGCGTTATCGTAAACGTCGGCCGTGCGCCGAGCAGAGTGACCCTGAACGATCCCTGCGGCAGGTCGACCCAGTCGAGGGAGATTCTCGGCTCGACGGCGAACTGGGCGCTGAGGTTTGCCCGACCGGAGTAGCCGATCTGGGTGCGATTGCCGGTAAAGAAACCGCCTCGACCGACGTTCAGTGTCCCGCTCACGCTGCGTTGGGGACCAAGCTGGTAGCTTGCGGAAACTTCCTGGAACCGGTGCCCTCCGACGGGCACGGCCACGCCGCGGGCGACTTCGAACGGCACAGAGAGGAATTCGTAATTGCGCGAGTATTCGAAAGACAGCACGTCGCTGTTTTCGAAATCAATCCCGAAGCTGCCGGTTACCCGTTCGGTCTCGAGCACTTCGGCGCTGTTGACGAAGCGATCGAGTGTCCCCTCCCAATTCAACCGGCGGACGCCGCGAATGGAACTCGGTCGAGGACTGAAACGGCCCAGCGCGAACGTACGACGGAAGTCCTGACGGCGCAGGAAACCGACTTCGGGGTTGAAGGCGTCCCCGACCTTGAGACGCTCCACCTCGAAGCCGTAGCGATCCGCATCGTACTGGAACTGCCCGCGATAACTTTCCGTGTCGCCGGAGAGCCCGGTCGTGTCCGAGCGAGCGTAGTAGCCGTTGATCCGCAGGTTTTCGTAGAACGCCATGTTCGCGTCCACCCCGTAGACCCGATTGGAGCCGCTCCCCGGAGTGGAGGGGCTTCGATTCGTTAGAATCATCCCGATATTGCTTCTTCGAAGCACGTCCCGCTTGACCCGAACGACGGAGAAATTGGTCGCCACGGCATCCGCTTCCGGTGCGTCCTCGGTCTGGATGTTCAGCACTCCCATCGATAGCCGCCCCACGCGGCCCATCAGGCGGCCGCCTACCTGAATCGGGACCGGCCTGCCTGCGTTCAGGCCGATGCGGCGACTGAAGAATAGAATCGGGGTTTCGCCGGGCCCCCCTCCCCGACGCGCTCCGGATCCAGCGAAGTCGAAGATGCCCTGTCCTTCCAGGAAGAAGTCGCGTTTCTCGGGAAAGAACAGGCTGAATCGCGTGAGGTTTACCTGCTGTTCGTCTATCTCCACCTGCGCGAAATCGGTGTTGTAGGTGAAATCAAAGGTGACATTGCTCGTGACGCCGCGTCCAGCCCGAACGCCGCGTCCCCATCGTTGGAGATCCCCGCCGGCCGGTCGGTTGTCAGAGTCGAAATGGCGTACGGCTTGATCTCGACATTGCGAGAATTCTCCGGGGGATCGATGCCGACCAGCGTCGCGGCGGATGCGAGCCTGAAGATTCCCTGTCCCCCATAGGAGCGCGGCACCGGCGATAGGAGCGTCTCCTCGTTCTTCGACCGGACCACGCGCAGGACGTTGAAGCCCCATACCTGGGATCGTGTCGGTCTGTATCGCAGAGACTTGAAGGGGATCGCCATCTCCGCGGTCCAGCCGCTCTCGGATCGACGGCTCCGGACATCCCATACGGTGTTCCAGTCGTAGTTCGTCGTGGTTTCGTCGACGATCAGCGCGTCACGGACGCCGCCGATCGGGTTGGTCTGGAAGAAATAGGCGCTCCTCCTATCGAAGAACGTGTCCAGGGCAACGATCACGTTGTCGTTGAGCCAGATGTTTCGGTTGTCGCGCCTCATCTCGTTGGCGACCATCTGATAGGGCCGGCTGTCCCAACAGCGGAAGGCGACGTACACGTGGCGGGTGTCGAAGAACACCCACACCTCCGTATCTTCAGTGGCCGGCTCGCCACTCCGCGGATTCTGCTGAACGAACCCTCCGACGGCCGGTACGGTGCCGTAAATGTTCTCGTCAAGCGCACCATCGAGCACCAGCGGCTCTTCGAGACGAACGGCGCGAATCGTGATCCGGCCATCCTCGCTGCGCGTTACCGTGGCCGGTGGTACGGGTGCCGGGGGACCATCGAAAGATACAGTTTCGCCTGTCTGGGCGGCCGCCGGCGCAGCAGTCAGCGCCAGCAACACGCACGCCAAAACAGCGATCGACATTTGTGAGGATCCCACGCTATGAGTTTCGCGTGCGTCCAGTGGAAGGTAAATCACGCAGAAATAGCAAAGCACCAGGCAGGAGACGGAGTCAAGACCCCCCGACCCCCATCGGGACTCTTGAGGGAGTTTCGGATAGTTGGGACGTTATGGCGCCGGCACGAGTTCCTTCAGTTCCTCGAACCAATTCTGCACAACGATCACGCGCACCGAATCATCCGGATCTTCCTCGACCATCAGGAACCGTCCGTCCGCAGCCACGTCGTATGAGGTTCCCGGGCCGGGGCCCTTCCTGAATCGGTCTTCTGGGAAGAGTGGTTGCGGGGTTGAGTACCCCAGCGGATCCGTCGTGATTTGGACGGCCATCATCGTGCTGTCACTTCGATAGTAAACCTCTCTCCCGTTGCGCGCCCACACCGGATCGGTTCCACCTTCGCTCGAAATCTTGGTCCAACTTCCCGAAGTCGATGGGTACGGCTGCACAAAGATCTCGTTCCGGCCTGCCTCGTCTGAAACATAGGCGATAGACCTGCCATTGGGAGAAAACATCGGCGACATTGCGCCTGCTGGAGTCACGAGGAATTCCTCGACCCCGCCAGCCGACAACACCAATATGCCGCTACCGATGCCCGTGCGAGTTCCCGAGAAGGCCAGTGTCCCGTCCGGCGAATAAGAACCGGGTATGTCCGTGCTGTCGTTCGATGACGTCAATTGTCGGTCCCCACCGCTTCCATCCACACGAATCGAATAGATATCCGGCTGCAGGCCGGCTATTCTCTCGAACGTGAGCTCGGCTCCATCGGGGTTCCAGACGGGAAGCATATTAGCGAACCTGTAACCATCAGACGTGGCCCGCCGAGGGTCGCCGGTCACAAGATCGTGAACCCAGATGTCGAACGCCCCAAAGCCACCGCCGGAGAACCACGCGATGTGGTTGCCTTCCGGAGACAACCTTGGGGCGGCGTAGGGTCCAGCCGGTAGGCCGCGGACGAGCTCAGTCCTTCCTTCGCGATCCACCCAAACCAGCCTGTGTCGAGGTTCGGCAACGTCACCGGGTACGTACATCAACAGTCCGGTGTCGGAAAAGCTGAACTGCGAGACGCCTTGTTTTCCCCGCAAGACGTTTTCTACGACCGGGACGGGCGTTCCGGTCACTTCGAGTCGGGCCGGATCGAACGGAACAGCCAGGATCCGGTTGCCCTGGGCATAGACCAGGTGTCGGGTCGGTGCGTACTGCGGCTGCGTACCGGGCAGCAGAATTCTCGTGCTGGCATCGTCGAATGAGTAGACGGCGATCTGACCGTCTTCTCCACTCTGCTGTTCCGTCCATACCGTGAAGAGCACAGCCCGACCGCCGGGGAGAAACTTTGGGAGACGGTGACTGGTTTCCCCGTCGGCCAGCGTCGTCAACTCCTTGGGCTCACCGCCGTCAGCGGACGCCGTCCACAGGGCGGATTGTAAATCCGGTGCAATGACGAGATCGCCGCCCTCCCCCCACGTTATTCCGCCGAACGGATACGGTCCCGGGATGGCGACCGGAGCCCCACCGGTAATCGGCACTTTCATCAACCCGGTGTTGGTCCCCCTATAGGCCACCCATACTCCGTCGGGTGAAAACACCAGTGAGAAGGCTGCGCCGACCTCTATCGCTTTCATGTCAGGGGCGTCGAGAGGTCGAAGCAAAAGGCCTCCTGAATCAGGGAACGTGCTGTACACGAAGTGGGAGCCGTCGGGAGAAACGAGTACGGCCGGATTTGGGGTCCGGATTGCCAACTGCTGCCTGATTGGAAGCACAAGCTCAGTGCGAACTACGTTGGCGGGGTCGGGTTCATTCCAAGTCGCGACTGCAGTTATGATGCCCCCGACAACGAGCCCCGCAAGGAGAGCTACTGCGGGTAGTGCGATCCAACGGCGACGCTCCGTCGGCCGGTCGCTGTCAGAGGGAGCTTCATCGGCCGGCCCCGTTACCGCTTCGCCGATCTCGATGCGGGCATCCGCCATGTGGTGCAGGCGGCGATTCCGATCTTTCTGAAGACAGCGTTCGACGAGTTTCCGGACACCGTATGGAAGCGTCTTAGGCAGGGAAGACCAGTCGGGATCGTCGCGCATGAGGTGCGCAAAGATGTCTCCGACTGTCTCTCCCGCGAAGGCACGACGTCCCGTGAGCACTTCGTAGAGCACACATCCGAACGCCCAGATATCGGTACGTGTATCGACCGGATCGCCTCTCACCTGTTCCGGGCTCATATAGGCCGGGGTCCCGCGGATCGTTCCTTCCAGCGTCGGTTCCGGAAGCGTGGCGGTCGGCATCCGAGACAGGTCGGCTCCGGATGCTTCGACCGCGAAGGCCTTGGCCAACCCGAAGTCCAGGACCTTCACCTTGCCTTCCGGTGTCACCTTGATGTTGGCGGGTTTCAGATCCCGATGAATCACACCCTTCCCGTGGGCCGCTTCGAGCGCCTCGGCAATCTGGAGAGCGAGTTTGAGGGACTCTTCGACAGGAATGGCGCCGCGTTTCAACCGATCCGCCAGCGTGTCGCCTTCGACAAGTTCCAGGACCAGAAAACGTGTCCCGTCGGACTCCTCGAGTCCATGGATGGTGGCGATGTTCGGATGATTCAGCGATGCCAGCAGTTTCGCTTCGCGTTCAAACCGGGCCAGCCGTTCCTCTTCCTTCGCGAACTCCTCGGGCAGGGTCTTGATCGCAACCTCACGTCCGAGCTTGCTATCCCTCGCACGCCACACTTCCCCCATGCCGCCCTTGCCAAGCGGGGAGAGGATCTCGTAGCTGCCGAGTTGGGTGCCGATCATTGCGTGGTCCGACTGTAGGTGCGCTCTATGAGCGCACACGGGCGGTCATAGACCGCCCCTACAGAAGAAGCGACGAAAACTGAAGAAATACTATGGGAGGCCGGAGTTGAACGCAATAGAACGGTCACATGCCGGGCGATGGTAAGGACCCGCCCAGTACCTAATCATCAAACAATCCCGATGTTGCGAGCTGTCTGGCTATCCGCAGCATCTCGTTCCTCTTCCCTTCCTCCGTATGAGTTCCGAACCACGCGACGACAACGTCGTTGGAGGGGGAAATATACAGGCCTTGACCGCCGGACCCGCCTTTGTAGAAATCACCGTCAGACGTGACGATATCCCACTGGAAAGAGTTGTGGCGGAAGGAATCGTCTCCGAGTTGCGCTTGCCGCCGACGCCGGCCTTCCGCAGAGGTCAGTTGGGGTCGTCCCCCGTTTTGAATCTTGTCTAGGTAGGCATCGGACACGGCCGGGGCGCTTCCTCCACGACCCGAAGGAGTGAACAACATCCCATAACGGGCCAGGTCGCGCAGGTTGGTGCTGACGCCGCCCGCTGACATGGCGTCGCCGTTTGGAGTGGTCGCGATGAGAGCGTCGGACTCCGCGCCGGTTCTCTGCCAGATCTCCCGTTCGACGAAGTCCGAGAACCGCTCCCCTGAAACGGTTTCGACAAGCCGATTGAGGACCTCCGTATTGACCGACGTGTAATCGAATACCTCGCCGGCCGGTCGGAGTGTTCCCATCTTCCGGACCGTTTCCATGGGATCGTCCTGCACGCGCGCAGCCATCGGCCAACCGAAAGCATCGTAGAACCCCCAGAAACACGAATCGGCATCTTCGTGCACTTCAGGGCAATCGATACCCGACGCCATGTCCAGGATGTCGATAACGCGGATGCCTTCCCAGGCTGTTCCGCTGAGCATCTCGAGGTAGGTATCGATGGGCTTGCCGACGTCGATTCGGCCGCGGTCTTCAAGGATCGCCAGGGCGGTTGAGACAAATGTCTTCGAAACCGAAAACCAGATGTGCTTATCGTTCGGACGCATGCGGGGGTAGTCTTCGAAGACGATCCTCCCTTCGTGAACAACGATGGCACCGTCCACGGGGGAGTTTCTCACATACTCCGCGAGCTTCTTTTCGCCCTCCTCGCCCCCCGCCACGAAGTCAGCAATTGCCTCCTGATGGTCCACCCGGAGCTCTCTGGTTCGACCCTTTCGATTCAGAACGATGTGACCCCAGAACTCGGACATGTTCAGAAAAACGTAGCGGGTAAAATCCCCGCCCTGAGTCCAGGCGGTAAAGGGATAATCGAACAGTTTGTGGAATTTCTTCGCTTCTTCGAGCGTGAAGGACTGGTAGTCCGAGCCTTCGCAAGAACTCATGCCGGCACGGGCCGGGGCTTTCTGTCGTTCCGTACCGGAGCGCTCTGCTGCTGTAACAAGTGACGACGCCAGTAAAAGCAGAGTGAAAGTGATCGTGTATTTCATGACTTAATAACTCCCAGAAATCGTCTTAGCGTGAACCCATCTCTGCCCGTCCTGGGGCGAGAGTCATAGGTCGCGAAAACCTGTCCCTCTGTGTGATCCGACGCCCTTCTGCTGAAGGATCAGGGAAGCTCGAATCGCAAGGATCAAGGAACCCGCACCCGTTCCTTGAGTTCTTCAAACCAATTCTGCACCACGAGCAATTGCCTCGGCGCAGATTCTTCCTCCGTTTGCTCGGCTCGCTTCATCATCAGGAACAGGCCGTCAGGGGAAATGTCATAGTCTGGACCGTCGGCGACCGGTCTGGAATAGAACCGGTCCGGGAATAAGACCTCGGGGCTCCCTGGCGTGAAGGGGCTCGGTCTCGGTGCGGACCACCATCATCGCCTGCCCGCTGCGGTAGAACAGCTCTCGTCCCTGCGGTCCCCAGACGGGCGCTCCTCCCCCATCGCTTGAGATCGGCCACTTTCTTTCCTCCACATTGGTGAAAGGCCGAACGTAGACTTCAAACCGGCCCGTCTAGTCCTTGGACTTCCCGGGCCGGGCGATCCGGCGCAAGCGCGAGCGGTCTCGGCCAGGATTCTTCGTTCCTCGGCTACCGTCGTTTCGACCCCCGGAATCATCCGGATTGGTCGGAATCCAGCACGGCCCTGACCTCGCGGGCCAGCGATTCCGGCGTGAAGGGTTTCGGTATGAAAGGAACGTCGGGATTCTGCTCACCCGCCTTGAATCCCTGGTCGTCATGGGCCGACATGAAGAGGCACTTCATTGCCGGGCGTCCGGCTCGGACCCTCCGGGCCAGCTCCGGACCCCTCATTTCAGGCATGACGATGTCGGTGAGAATCAGGTCTACCCGAGGCACCGAAGAGGCGGCCCGGAGAGCCTCGCGGCCATCCGCCGCCTCGATCACGCTGTATCCCTCCCGCTTCAGAATCTGAGCGATCAGGCCCCGGACGAACTCGTCGTCTTCGGCGACGAGAATCGTCTCGCCAGCCGATGCCGGGGCAGAGTCCACGGGATGGCGGGCCGGCTCCGGCTCGATCTCGTGATCGGTCGGGGGGAAATGCACGGACACGGTCGTGCCCCGGCCTGGCTCGCTGTCGATGGCGACCCAGCCGCCGCTCTGTCGGACGATGCCGTGCACCGTGGACAAACCCAGACCCGTACCCGCTCCAGGCCCCTTCGTGGTGAAGAACGGTTCGAACGCCCTGGCCCTGGCCTCTTCGTCCATGCCGGTCCCGGTGTCGCGGACGGAAAGGCGAACGTAGGGACCGGGCGCCGCTCCCGAATCGCCGGCCCCCTCTACTCCCGGCTCGGTGTTCGCGGTCTCGATGGTGACCCGACCCCCTTCAGGCATGGCGTCCCGTGCGTTCACCACCAGATTCATCAATACCTGGTCCAGCTGGTTGCGGTCGGTTCGCACCCTGAGCACATCCGGCTCCAGGTCGGTCGTCAAACGCACGTCTTCTCCGATGAGCCGTTCGAGCATTCCGACCTGCTCAGTGACGACCGAGTTCAGATCCATCGCCACGGGGCGTAGGCGTTGTCGGCGGCTGAAGGCCAGCAACTGCCCCGTGAGTTCCGCGGCTCGGTTCGCCGCCTTCTCGATCCCGACGATTTCCGGCGCCGAATGCCCGACATGTCTGCGCAGGAGATCGACGTAACCGATGATCACCGTGAGCAGGTTGTTGAAGTCGTGGGCCACGCCTCCGGCCAGCCGGCCGATCGATTCCATCTTCTGAGCCTGCTGGAGCTCCTCCTCCAGGGCGTGACGCTCGGTGACGTCGATCCAGTAACCCACGATCTGGACCGATCCGCCGTCCGCCCCCCGAACGAGTTGGACCGAGTCGTTCATCAACCGGTATTCGCCGTCCCGTCGGCGGAAGCGATACTGATAGTTTCGCGCTCCGGTCTCGAACAGCTTCGCCCGCTCATCGAGCACGAGCACCACGTCCTCGGGATGGATCTTCTCCATCCAGAAATCGGGATGGTCGAGAAAGTCGTCAGGCTCGTAGCCGAGGTGGTCCTTGACGTTCTCGCTCATGAACGTCGTTGTCGCGTCGTCGCCGTAGCCCTCGACCGTGTAGATCATGGCGGGGCTGGACTGGACGAGCCGATGGTACAGGTCCACGGCCTTCTGCAACTCCCTCTCCGACTGACGCTGCGACGTGATGTCGGTCGCGGCGATGATCGTCCTGGAGTAGTCCGGGTTCCCCTCCGACACCGGCACAGCCCAGCGGGCGAAGAGTTCGATGTCGCGACCTGCGACCGTGCGGGCCCCGATCTCGTCCTCGAAACTCGTCGCACCCTGCCAGATCGCCTCGACGAGACTTCTCATCATCTGCCGCAGCCGATCTTCTCTGGGTCGAGGAAACCCGTTCTCCAGACTCTGCCTCGTCGGCGCCTCGAAGAGCCGCATGCAGGCCTCGTTGAAGGCGACCTGGCGGATCGTCGACACGACCTCCCTCCACTCTTGCGGTCGCTCGTCGATGTACTCGAGGATCCGGCTCACACCTTCCGCCCGCAGTTTCTCGATCCAGCGCGCCACGCCCGAGTAATCGGATTCCCACATCGCCACAGGCGCGTGCTCGAAGAGTTCCCGGTACCGGGCCTGGCTGGCTCCCAGCGATGCTTCCACCACCTTCAGTTCGGTAACGTCCACGGCGGCCAGAAGGACCTCGGAGAGGTCGGGGCGACCGTCAACTTCGGTTATCTGGATGGAGAAAACGACAGGGACCGAACGCCCTTTGAGAGTGAGAGCGTCGCCGTGAGACTCAAACCGCACCCGCCCTTCCCACAGGTTCTCGAGAAACTCGAGCGTGCGACGGGGGTTGCTCCCGGCCGGTTGCGCCGGGAAGTTCCGGATAAACTCTTCCTCATTCCTGGCCTCGAAGAGCCCCAGCGCGGCCGCATTGGCGCGGATGGGCCGGGCCTTCCCGCGGAGGGACCGCATTGCATCCGGATTTTCCTTAATGTAGGCGGCGAGATCGCGGACACCTCTCCGACGCAATGCATCCATCCAGTCTCCGACGGCACTGAAGTCCGTCTTCCAGATCGCAACCGGAGCTTGATCGAACACCCGCCCATACTGCTCTGCACCGGCAGAAGGCACACCTCGGGACGAGCCGTGCTGACCGGGTAACCGTTCGGATTTACTCACGATTCGGCAACCTTCCCTTCACGCCATTCTAAGTCCTCTCGGGCCGCTGCGTCACGATCAGGAGCCGATCCGCGAGGTGTCGTCTCAGGTTCGAGTGAAACGGCCCGACGCCTGCCCGGGATCTCCGCCAAGCTTCCAGGACTCTCGACGGCCATGATTATCTTGTGGTTGTCCACCCTGGGAACCGACGCCACCACGATTCTAACGCGAATCGTTGCGCGCTGGAGGCGGAGGCTGCCATGCAAACAAAGAGACGCCGAGCGGCGTCGGAAGCAGTTCCGGAAGCGTAAGGTGGCTGTTTCAACAGAGGCGAGCGTGAACAGTGTCTCTAATGAAAGCCCGCCAGCGTAGGGTCGTTTGCGTGTCGAACACATGCGTCCATCAAATCCGCAGCTTGAGACCGCTCTCGACGTAGCTGTCATCGTTGCCGCACAGGCCACGATCCCGCTCGTCATCCTTCAGGAGCGGGAATTAGACGAATCATTCAGCCACGGCAGACGGATGCCCTACAGCACTGCCCTTTTACCTTGGCGGCCGTCCCGGGAATCCGCATATAATCCGCTGGCGTGACTCTGAAAGCCCGGACTCCATCACAATCGCTTGGCGTTTCTTTGTCTCAACAGGTTCAAAGCGAAGGAGCTACTGATGAACTGCCGACGTACTTTCCTACTGCTTTTCGTATTGACCGTGCTCTCTGCCCGGTCGGGCGCCCAGCAGATGCGCCCCATCAGCCCGGAGATCGCCCTCGACGTGCGGACCGCGCGGATCGCGGCGGTCGCCGACGACGGCAGCCGCGTTGCCGCAACGGTGCAAACGCGGCGCGAGCGCACCGACGTGGACCACCGGCGCTACGGCGATCCGACGTACATCTCGCCGGTCTCGACCCGATTGATGGTCATCGACACTCGTTCAGGTGATCAGACCTGGTTGCACGAGGAGCCGGCGAGGATCCGAGGATTCGCCTGGTCGCCGGACGGCATGCGCCTCGGCTACTTCATGGTGGAAAACGACCGCTACACACTGCGCATCTTCGATGCGGCTTCGGGAAATACGACAGCCGTCGCGGTGAACACCGACAAGGAAATCGCGTCGTCGTCGTTGCTGGAGTGGTCGCCCGACGGCGCCACGGTCCTCCTCGGTCTGCGCCCCGATGGATGGGCGGATGAGGCACGCCGGGCGTTTGTCGCCCTCACCGAGGCCGCGGTAATCGTGCAGGACTCGCGCAACGACTTCCTGGCCTGGGACCGCGTCCGCAACATCGCCGACCAGCAGGTCACGGCGCTGGTGTCCGTGGCCGACGGCACGGTGCGCGAAATCCTGAGTGATCGAACGCGGGGCGTGGGCTTCTCGGAGGACGGTGTCTACATCACCTACTCCACGGCGACCCGCACCAAGACGTCGTACACGCGCCGCGACGGCACCGACTACGAGATTCTCATGCTCGCCCTGGACGGTGGCGAGCCGGCGTCGTTCCTTGGCCCGGGTGAAGAGCGCATCAACGCGTCGTGGACGGAGACGCGGGATGCCTTCGCCTACAGCGAAGACGGCTCCGTCTTCGTGCGGCACCTCGGCGAAGAAGAAGCGGTGGACGTCACGGCGGCGCATCGCGCCCCCAAGGAAGACGATGAGGCCGGCACGGCGGAGGTAGAGCCGGAGCCGGATCGCGAGGATCTGGAACCCGAGTTCTCTGTCAACCGCTGGAACTTCGCGGGCACCCAGCTCCTGCTCACCACCGAGAAGGGCTGGCATCTCCTCGATCTCGCGACCGACACGGTTCGGGACCTGCTCGTGCTGGAAGAAGACGAGGACGCCCGCCCCCGTCGCAGTGTGCAGGCGTGGAGCGAAGACGGGCGCTACCTCTTCTTCAGCTACTCGGCGCACGATCATTGGGAGCGCGGCTTGAAGCGCCTCGACGTCGAATCCGGCGAAATCGACGCGCTGTTGCTCGATCGGAACCGCTACGGCTCGTGGAACATCTCCGATGACGGCAACACGATCGTCTACACGATGTCCGACGGTGACCGCCCCGACGAGATCTGGGTCACCGGTCACGACTACGCAGCGCCGAAGGCACTGACTTCTTCGAATCCCGACCTCGCGGACGTCGCGCTTGCCCGAACCGAGCTCGTCGACTACCTCGACGTCGACGGCAACACGCTCTACGGCATCCTCTATTACCCGGCCGATTACGAAGAGGGCCGTACCTACCCGCTGGTGGCTGAGATCTACGAAGAGTTCTTCGACAACGGCTACAACGAAAACATGAACCTGATCACGGCCCAGGGATGGTTCGGCTTCCGGCCGTCGGTGCACTTCGAAGAGGGCTACCCCGGCGAGGCGTGGCTCAAGGCGGTTCCCAGCGCCATCAATAAGCTCATCGAGCGCGGCCTCGTGAACGAAGACAAGGTCGGCGTATACGGACAGAGCTACGGCGGCTACGCCACGAATTTACTCATCACCCAAACCGACCGCTTCGCCGCCGCGGCGAACGTGTCGGGGAAGGTGAACATGGTCTCGTTTCTCGGTGACTCGCCGAAGATCACGACGCGCAACTACGCAGCGGCCGAGGTCGGCCAGGACCGCATCGGCGCGACGTTGTGGGAGCAGCCGCAAAAGTACATCGAACACTCCGCGGTGATGTTCGCCGACAGGATCGAAACGCCCCTGCTCATGCTCTCGGGTGAAGGCGACTGGAACGTTCCGGCCACCAACCAGCGGGAGATGTACTACGCGCTGCGCCGCCTAGGGAAAGAGGTGGTATGGGTGCACTACACCAGCGGCGGGCACGGCGCCGGTCGCGCCAGCACCTCCGAGGACTTCGTCGATCACTGGCAACGCATGTTCGACTGGTTCGCCGAGCATTTCACAGCCGACGAGGGTGAGTCCTAGTGACCTGTTACAGGTCAAGTGGCCTGTAACAATGCTATCGGTACCATCGCCGATGGGTCTTGCGGGCGAGGTCGAGGAGGGAGACGGAAAGCGATGCTCTTTCATCGGTGACGGCTTCCGACAAAGAGATCGCCCGCAACCCCCATCGGCCCGAAGGGTTCGGCGGAACGGCGCCGTCTTCGTTGTCGTAACGCCCTCGCAATGAAACAGCATTGGCTCGGGCGTCACTCCTAGAATCCGACGCCGTTCCGCCGAACGCTGGTACCGATAGCACTGTTACAGGTCACTAGAACCAGCCCACGCGACACCCGCCAACGTCGAGGAGGCGCTGGCTCGGCGTCCAGGCGCGAACAGAGCCTGCTTCACCTGAGCGTAGTGGTCATGAATCAAATCTTTCGGTTCTCCAGTGCGGTCAAGCGGGATGCAGCCATCGATGCCTGGATGAAAGAGCATTCGGGTGACTTGGGGGCTATCGCGCGGCATTGGTTTGACGTCATGCGCGAGCGTGGAGACGATGTTCGAGAACTATTGCATGACGGCCATCCGACCGCGTGCGTAGCGGACGCAGCATTCGCCTACGTCAACGCGTTCACGGCCCACGTCAATGTGGGGTTTTTCCGTGGCGCCGAGCTTGCGGATCCGGGGCAGCTGCTGGAAGGCACCGGCAAGTACATGCGCCATGTGAAGCTCAGGCCCGAAAGCGACGTCGACGCTACGGCGCTAATCAAGCTAATCGATGCTGCATACACTGAGATGAAGGGGCGCCTCGACTAGGAAGAGTGAAACGCTTGCAGCGGTCGCCATAGGCGTGGAATCCACAGACGCCGAACCCGGTCTGGATCGTCGTCACCGACGATCCAGACACGAGTAACGGGGCCCAATTCAGGGGCAGAGGACGCCCCAGGCGGGTGAGGCGATCAGAGTCGGCTCATCGCAGCGCGGGCCGTCAGGGCTTCTGCCAGCGCTGCCGCGGCGCCAGACGGCCGCTCCCCGCCTCGCTCAGGATCTGCCCGTTCTCGTAAACCACCTCGCCGCGGCGGATCGTGACGGTCGGCCAGCCGGTCACCTCCCGCCCGTCGAAGATCGAGAACCTCCCGTTCGACAGGATATCCTCGTCCCGGATGGTGCGGGTGAGGTCGGGATCCCAGATCACGACGTCGGCATCGGATCCTACCGCGATCGTGCCCTTCTGAGGATAGAGACCGAACATCTTGGCCGGACTGGCCGAAGACAGCTCCACCATCTTCTCGAGCGTGATCCGCCCCTTGCGCACGCCTTCGGAGTAGAGCAGAGGCATCTGGTCCTGGAGGTAGTTAGCGGCGTTGCGGGACCGGAAGATGGAGTTCTCCGGGTCCATCTTCTCGGCGCGCGTGTAGCCGACGTGGTCGGTGTTCACCGTGTCGACGCTCCCGCGGGTAATCGCGCCCCAGAGGTAGTCCTGGTCGGTCTTGTCGCGCAGCGGGGGGGCGCCCGTGTAGATCTGGCCGTCGGGCTGGTTGAAGCGGTCCCGGGTCAGGTGCAGGTAGATGAACCGGACCTCCGTGAACACCGGCAGCCCGCGCGAACGGGCCTCCTCGGCGACGCGCATCGCGCGCTCCGACGACATGTGGACCAGGTAGATCGGGGCACCGGTCGCCTCGCTGATGCCGACCGCGCGCCGGGTGGCGACCTCCTCGGCGACCACGGGCCCGGCCTCGGCGAAGTTCTGACCCTCGAGGGAGGTCCGCCCTTCGGCCCGCATTCGCTCCCGCGTCGTTGAGATGATCGCGGAGTCTTCGGCGTGCAACATCGTGAGCACGCCCGCGGCGCCCGCCGCGCGGATCAGGTCGACGTTGCCCGCAGCGTTCTCGTCGAACGCCGGCCGCACCATGAAGATCTTGAGGGTCACCTGCCGTTCGAGCAGGGTCGCCACGTCGGCCGGAGAGAGAGTCGTCGGATCGCTTGCCGTGTAGTGGAGAATCACGTCGGCCATCGCCTGCCGCCGCGCGACCTCCATGGCCTCCCCCAGCGTGGTTTCCGCGCTGACGCCGGGCTCCTGGCTGATGAAGTTACCGATGGTTGTCACGCCGCCCGCGAAGGCCGACCGCGACGCCGACGTGTAGTCGTCGGCTCCCTGGGGGGTTTCAGGGTTCCGAACCGGCCTCAGGTGCACGTGCGGATCGATGCCGCCAGGAAGGACCATCTTCCCGGCCGCGTCGATCACCCGGGCGCCGTCCGCTGGGGTCAAGTCCGGCCCGATCTCCGCGATCGTGCCGTTGCGGATGCGCACGTCGCCCGGCGTGCGTCCCTCGGCGGTCACGATCAGCCCGTTGCTGATGAGGAGCTCTGCCGGCTGCTGAGCCACCGCGTTGCCGGCGAACACCAGCGCGAGACACACGATCCAACCCGCCACCTTCGGCTGCCACCGCTTCGTCATTTCCATCGTTCTCTCCCCCGAGCAGACGCTCGTGATGCGTACCGTAAGGTCAGAGAGCCGAGGGCGGCCCACCGTCCTGTCCTGCCGAAGGAGCATAGACGAAATAGGAGTCCCTTCCCAGATAGAAATTCCCCACTGACGGCCGCGCCCCGGAGGAAGGTCCGACCTCGTCTGAAAGCTCGAAAAGGGCGGGCCTTGTTAAGAAAGCCAGATGTCCTCCTTTTGGTAAGGACAGGTGTCCGTGGCTAATCTCTTGCTTTCCGTGCCGACCAGCAACTTCTTGCAGATTCGTCACCCGCTATGGCTGAATTAGCCATGTCCGCCGGAAAGAACGTCCGTCTGGTGCCGGATAACAAGATGAGGAAAACTAAAATGAAGAGTGTCATGAGGGGTAGAAGTGCGCTGAGTTTGGTTCTAGCCACAATCGTCACCGCTGGAATTCATTTTGTGCTCGCCGGTGGGGTGGCGCTCGGGCAATCCCAGGAATTCGACCTCCACGAAGCGACGATCAAAGACATCCACGACGCTATCCAGTCAGGCCAAGTCACTTGCCAGGGAGTCGTGCAGGCGTATATCAATCGCGCGAAGGCCTATAACGGCGTCTGCACGCAGCTCCTCACCGAAGACGGAGCACCGACTCGTCCGCCTTCCGGTTATGTTCGAGCGGGTTCGCCGCTAGTGTTTCCGACTGAGACTCGCTCTGTATCGAGCTTCCTACCGGACTTTGATCAGTATCAAGGTCTGCCACTCGACCTTGGCAGAATGGAGCCGACCGCGTCGGACCCAAGCGTAGAGCAACAGTACGGCATGATTTCGGGTGTGCCGAATGCGGGCCAGCTCAACGCACTTGAAACGGTAAACATACGTGGCGAGCGATCTGTCACATGCAAAGCCGAGTGTGACATGCATCCATCATCGGGCGGTCTTCCGGGATCGTGCCCGGCCGTCTGCGAAGAGTTTCGGCGGCAACCGGACGCCCTGGAGCGAGCTGCCGAATTGGATGCGCAATACGGTAGGAGTCCGGACCTCGGCCAGCTGCCGCTCTACTGCACTACTTTCTCGGTCAAGGATTGGTATGACATCAAGGACATGCGCTCGACAGGTGGGAACGACGTCGCCTTTGCCATGGATGTCCCCCGGAAGGATTCGAAAATTGTGGCGGACCTTCGTGATAAAGGGGCGATCATCTACGCCGTATCCATCGCCAACGAACTTCGCTATGGCGCGGATGGCCCTGCTGAACCAATAAGGTCTTATGTCGGCGAAAGCGGCCTCATCAGGAGTAGTTGGGGCGGCCATGTTTGCAACCCTTATGATACCGAGCGCTCTGCCGGACCTTCCAGCGGTGGCGCGGGTACGTCGGTATCTGCCAATTTGGTGACCTGCGCCATCTGTGAAACGACCGGCGGTTCCTGTCGCGAGCCCGCCGATCAGAATGCGGTACCGAGCTTCGTGACCACCAAAGGGTTGACTTCGGAGAGCGGCACGGCGACCGCGCAGTTCATCAATCACCGCCCAGGTGTCATTTGTCGCACCCTCGCGGATGCCGCCCATGTTCTCGATGCCATAAGAAATCCGGAGCGCGGTTACTTCGATTCAAGAGACATGTTCACGGCGATTCCGAAAACCTTCCTATCGAATGAACCATACGCCCTTTCTATTGTCGATGAAGAGGACCTGGAGGGAGAGGAGCGGCCTCTCGAAGGAATGCGTATCGGCATTGTCCGGGAATACATGGTAAAGCACACGCTTAACGACGTCGCGATCAGCGATCAAATCGACAATGAATTCAAGAAAGTTCTACGCGATGAGCTGGGAGCAGAGATCGTTGAATCGGTCGATCCAAAGTATCCCGACGATCCGACCGTGCCGAATCTGCAGTACACCTTCCAGGATGCTTTCCGGGAGATCATCGCATTCAATGCGCCTGAGTATTTCTTTCAAACTACGGATGGCGATCTGGAGTTTGCCGTCCCCGGCCATGACGTGAGCACGAGGGATTACATGGTTCAATTGGCGCTCGGCGAGGTGCCATTATCGGACAAGTTGAATATGCGCCGCATCCTCTCCGGCTTCGACAATACTCAGCGCACTGCATTCAGCGTGGACAAATATCTGCGTGAAAGAGGCGATACCAAAGTAACGGATTGGGCGAGTTATGTCGCCAACTCGAAATGGCGATCTGAATCACAAGCAGTCGGAGCCCAGAATGCGGCGGAGCGGAATGTGCAAGACATTCGCGCAACACGAGGGATCGACCGTGTAAAAATGCAGTCCGTATTCAGGCTTGCGGTTCTCAAGGTGATGCACGAAAACGATATCGACGTGTTCGTGCATCCGAACGTCGGCGTCCCTCAATGGAAGATCGGGATCGATCGTGAACCTACGGTCGACAACCGAAGGGCCGCCGGACCCGCGATCACCGACCTGTTGGGAGTTCCTGAGATTATCGTTCCGGCCGGCTATAACCAAATCGTCTACGAGCCGCGCTATGTTTTAAGCGAAGACAAGAGGAGCTACTCATTGGTCACCGGCACGGTCGAGTCGACGCTCCCTCATCCAATGCCGATCAGCATTAACTTCTGGGCCGGTCCGGGCGACGAGGCAACGGTTTTGAAGGCCGCTTCGGCCTATGAAGCTGCGACCAAACACCGGGTCCCGCCGCCGGCGTTTGGACCACTCCCAGACGAGCCTTGATCATCAAGGGAGACGCGATCGAAATCGTAAGCAACTTGCTCGTACGGAGTCAGCGCATCTTTCTTCCTTTTGAATCATGATTTTGCGAATGGCGCCACGACTTGCACGCCGTCTCACTTGGGTTCACCTTTCCGTGTAGTGACCTGTTACAGGTCACTAGCTAGCTATAGCTAGGCGGCACGACTATACGTCCACGTGGATTGAAACAGTCTGGCGAATCGGAGAGTCTGCGGCGGGTCAATGGTTGTCAGGCTTCGATCTGAGCGGTCAGCGACCTTGGCGGTGGAGAACCGTTGAATCGCCGAGCGGCGGGTACATCGCAGGCGGTCGGTCGAAGTCGACCCACTCGACGTCGGCCCAAAGCACGTACTCGGGGCGCTCACTGGGGTCGACGAAGATCAGCATTCCGGCATTCCCCTCGCCGAGGTCGCCGGTGCGTTCGAGTTGCAGCTCCTCGCCGCTATGGAGGATCACCCTGGCACGCTGGGCGCCGCGCTCTTCGCGGCCGGAGGGGAAGATCGAGGCGATCAGGCCGAAGGGGATGGTGTAATTCACGCCCTCGGATGGGGCGTCGAGCGTCTCGGTGGTCTCGCTCTCGTCGAGGTCGTAGACCAGCCGGCCGGCGAGGCGGCGGCCGGCGCGGGTGGTGACGCTGCCCGTGAGCGGGCGCCCCGGCGGGAAGTCGCCGAAGGCGGGGCCGCTGCCGCCGGGACTGAAGTCGACGCGTTCGAAGGCGTCCCAGGAAATCAGCACCCGGCCGTAGCGTCTGTCGTCGACGTAGATCCCGAGGTTGCCCTGCCCGACTTCGCGGGTGCCGGAGAGGACGATCTCGCGGCCGTCGAGGAGCGTCACGAGGGAGCTGTCGCGCGAGTTGCGCGCGATGGCGCCGATGATGTCGAAACGAAGGTTGAGCTCACCGTCGGCGGTGTAGCCGTCGAGCTCGTCCGTACCGACGCACTCGTTCCGGTTCCACTGGACAAATCCGGTGAAGTCGCCCCCCCGCGTGCGCACCGTACCGTGCAGCCGGTCGGGGGCGGCGTCCAGTCGGGCGGTGGGGAGTAGCTCGATGCTGCGGATCCGCCACTCGTCGAAGTCCACAACGCCGCGCCTGGGGTCCCACACTCGCACGCCGTCGGCGAGGTCGTCGGAGGAGAAGCGGTCGAGGTCGAACACGGTTCCGCTCTTGAGAGTCACCCGGAAGTCGCGGCCGCGCGCCTCGATGCGCGCGATGTCGCCGAAGCGCCCCATGAAGGGCCGGCCGAGGTCTATCTGGCGCTCCTGGCTGACGATCTGGACCCCGAAGATCTTGATCGAGCGGCGCTCCTTGAGCTGCTCGGGCGGCGCGTGGGGGACCCAGGGATTCTCGTCCTTGAAGCCGTTGAAATAGTCGCCCCAGAACGCCTCCTCGTCGCCCCCCCAGCGCAGCCGCCCCTGGTAGGTGGCGCCGTCATCGGTGGTGATGCGGCCGTAGAGGAAGCCCTGCTGGGCCTCCGAGGCCGCCGCCGCGGTCGGGGGGAGGGCCGCGGGCACGGTGGCCACCCCGGGGTCGACGTCCTGCTCGCGGTCCCGGCGGCCGGTGGCCAGGACGAGGAGGACGAGCACGATGGCGAGGGCCCCCCCGGCGATCGTGGCTCTCTTCATGGTCAGTCAGCCCTCCCGCAGAAGACACGAGTCTCCTGCCGTGTTGTCGGCATACCTCCCTAACGCTCGGGGCGGCGGAAGATTACGCTGGGATGGCCAACTTCGCCATCTCGGCTGACGTTCCAACCCGCATGATGGCTGTTCACTGGAGTTCTTGTCCGATCGCGACCAGGTTCGCGCTCGTGCGGAAGTAGAGAACCCCCTGCGAAATCGCCGGAGTTGCAAAGCACGGGCCGCCAATGCTGTTTCGTGCGAGCAGCTTGAAAACCGGACCGGCCTCGAGCACGTACACGTAGCCGTTTTCAGATGCGCAGAACACCTTGCCGTCCGCCGCCACCAGCGACGAGACGATCGCCGCGCCCGGGTCCAGTCGCTTCTCGTACATCCGTTCTCCCGACTTTGCGTCGAAGCATCTCACGACACCGGTTTCGTAGCCGAAGTAGATGTAGTCGCCGTATACGACCGGTGTCGAAAGGTAGGAGCCGCCCCGCGTCGCGTGCCACAGGATCGAATTCGATATCCTGGCCCGCGGCGTCGGTGTAATGTCCCCGTGCGCGTCGGGATGCACGACGAATATGGGCGATGAGCTTCCGTGCGAGCTGGTAATGTAGATCCAACCGTTCGCCACAAACGGGGTCGGCACAGGATTGTCGCCCCCACCTCGAAGGCGCCAGAGCTCCTGGCCCGTCTCCAGATCGTAGGACACGATCCACGGCCAGCCATTTGCGACCACCTGGGTCCTGCCCGGGCCGGCATGAATCAGGGGAGTGCTCCAGCTTCCCCGCTCGCACACGCCCTTTCGGGACGCTCTCCAAAGCTCCTTACCGTCGGACAGGCGCAGGACGACCAGAAAGGGATCATCCGGATCGTCACACACTAAAGCAACACGATCGTTGTGAATCACGGGCGAGCTACCGTATCCCCGCCCGACACCGAATACCGTAATGTCGATGACTCCGAGATCGCGGCTCCACAACAGGCGGCCATCCAGATCGTAGCAATACAACCCTTCCGATCCGAAGAAGGCGACCAGTCGCCGTCCGTCGGTCGCCAGGCTCGTATTGGCGTGGGTCGCCTTCGCGTGGCGGTTTGCGCGTGGTCGTCCGACTCGCGCCGACTGTCGCCAGATCTCCCGGCCGGACTTCTTGTCATAGCAAAGCACCACCCAGCTCTGCTCGCCCCTGTCGTCGGCGGCCTCGTTGCTACCTGTCCAATCCCGACGGTTCACTCCGGCATCACCACCAAGCCTGAGCGGGACCCGGCCGTCCTTGGCGATGGCTGTTAGAAGGAATATCCGCTCGCCCCACAACACGGGGCTGGAGTGGCCGAGTCCCGGGATCGGCGACTGCCAGCGAACTCCGGCCACTTCACCGGCCGTTTCATCGACATCCCATGATGTGCGGACTGGAAACCCGTCCGCCACACCCCGCCCGTTCGGGCCCCGGAATGACGGCCAGTTCTGAATGTCCTCGGTCTCTTGAGCCAAGAGCGGAAGGGCGGCGACGCCCTGCAGGAATCGTCGTCGGGACAGAAGCATGCGCTCCTCCACGGTCAGAATGCCAGACGCATGTTACTGGTGAGCGCGTTTTCGTTCAATCACAGTCTGAACCCCAGCTGTCCCCAACGGAGACGTCTACCCGGGCTTAGTACAAATTCAACCACCGATCTTGCTCATCGGGCGATCAGCATCGTGACCCGATGCGGCTCGGTGGTGGACGGGTGATGCATGAGGACGTCCTGCCTGCCGTCCTTGTTGAGGTCCGCGAGCCAGGTGTATTCCTCGCGGGGCATGGCGACCGCCACTTTTTGAGGCCGCCTGGCGAACAGGTCCGGCCCCGGCACGCCGAGAAAGACGCGCAGTTCTTTCCGGCCGCTCCCCACCAACAGGTCCGGGCGTCTGTCGCCGTTCACATCCCCGATCAGCACTGACGGCAAGAGCGCGGCTCTCTCACCTGACTTTCCGAGAGAGTCCGTCTTGATTTTGCGGGTGGCGTTGGTCTTGTCGGGGTAGATGCCGCCTTCCATGCGGTAGAACTCGACATCCAGCGATACCGAACGAGTCAGAAGCGCGCCGATAATCATGCGGATGGTCTTAAAGATCCCGATCTTGATGGTTGTGAACATCATGTCGACCTGGCCGTCGTGGTCGAAGTCGTGCTGACCCATCCCGAACGGGAGGCCGTTCGACTGGATCGCGGTGGCGACGTCCGGCGCGAACTCGGTGCCGCCGTCGGGTGTTGGCGTGCCGAAATGCACCTCGTAGGTGGAGCGCGCGCTCCACATGCTCACGATCTCCAGCGAGAAAATCACGAGGTCGGCGACGCCGTCGCCGTTCATGTCGGTTAGCGAGTGCAGCACCCTCCCCGTCATGTCTCCGGTCGGTTGGTGATCTTTACGCCGGCGGCGAACCCCCAGCGGAGCGGCGAGCGAGGCGAGTTCGTCGGAGTCGAATGCCACATCGGTAGTGAAGGTCTTGGCCGCCGGCACAAACAGCCCATGCTCGTCCTGGTGATGAACCTCGAAGTGATCCTCGTTCCAGAACACCAGGTCACTGCGACCATCCCGGTTATAGTCCATCTCATGGACACCGCCCTGATCCCAGGGGTTGTGTCGATATCCGTCGATTCCGACGGTCGTACGCCTGGAGGGGCCGATCTTCACCGGATCGGCGAACGCGCCATCGCTCGTCTGAACGAACACCCAGAAGCCATCGACGTCCGGCACCACCAGGTCGTCGCGCTCGTCGTGGTTCACGTCCCGAGTGATATCTACATGGGAGATTCCGTCTCGGGGAGGTGGGTTGAAGTTGGAAGTCACCGCCACCAGCGCGCGTTGGGTCGCCGTTTCGGGATCGAACCAGTTCAAGCGGCCGGACTCGTAGGTGACCAACCGTCGCGGCCGCCAATGTTGGCGACGTCGATGAACAACACTTCGAGACCGAGCGTTCGTTCGAGTGCCGGCACCCACGTGCCGTCGTCGAAAACGTAGATGCGCAAGCGGCGGTCGTCGTTCTCGTCGATGTTCAACACGGCAAGGTCCGCGAAGGCACCACCGAGAAGGAATCCCGTCAGAACGGTCTGGTGTTTCGCGGAGCCGATGACGACCTCGTACTGTTCGAAAGTGAATTCCGGGACCCCAGGCGGGTCCATCACATTCGTCCGCGCTGACATGCATCCAGAGAGGAACACTCCAACAACCAGTGTGGAGAACAGGCTTCGTCGATATGTAGGAATAACCTGATTGATCCTGATGGCACGATCCCAGAGAGCTGGTCGATCCGTCATGTCCATCACCTCACCCCCGCACTCTACGCTTTGGCCGCGGGAGCAGAGCCCCGACTATTCCAGTTTTTCGACTGTCACAAACGGGTCGGGATTATTGGGAGGCCGCGGAAATGACGCTCCAATGGATCTGGCCGACGGCCGGAGAGATCGCCCATGAAGATCTGGCTGTGGCGTCGATAGAATGATTCGTCTCCGTCTTAGACCAAAAGGGCACTACGCCTCCTTGCTGTTTTATCTGGTGCGTCTCGCCTGTTGGAGGAAACGGCCGCACGTGAATCTGGCCCTCAGCCTCGCCTGCCTGACCAAGGTCGTAGCCAGTGAAGATCCGGCGGTCATGATGAAACTCTGGCCGATCGTCAAAACAAACGGGGATCGTCAGGGCCGGGGGCAAGCGGCACGGCGGAGGGTGATTTTCCTTGGCGGCCGTCCCTGAGATCCGCCTATAATCCGCTGGCGTGACTCTGAGAGGTCAATACATCAGACCGTTAGTCGAAGTTCGACAACCTTGGCCGATCGTCGCGAAGGGAGGGCCGATGATTTTCCTATCCACCCGCTGGATTCAACTTCAGCCATGTCGTCGCCACGGACGTCTTCATCACGGAGGTCGACCAGTTCGGTGCGATGAACTCCGCCTACCGACCTCGATTTCAGAACGACCCGCCCGTACGAGCCACCGTCGGGGTCGACCGGCTGGCGAACGGCAACGAGCTCGCCAAAATCATGCTCGTGCGAGGAACGAGCGACGTTCCCCAGAGCTCGACTTCTTCGGCCTGGCCGGAAAGGACGCCATGACTCGGTACGCCCGTTTCCTCATCCTCCTGCTAGCCGTGAGTGCGTTTCCGCTGAATCTCGAAGCCCAGGAAAGAACGGGTCAGGCCTTGACTCAGGCCGCTGGTCCCGTCACGACTGCGAACTACGATCTGGCTGGGCGCTTCGCTCCATACAAGATCGACCGCCTCATCTACAGCACGGCGGTTGAGCCGCACTGGATCGACGGCAGTGATCGGTTCTGGTACGAGTGGGAGACCTCGGCCGGTAAGAGCTACTACCTCGTCGACCCGGCACGCGGCACGAAGGCCGCCATCTTCGACAACGACCGAATCGCGGCCGAACTGACTCGCTTGACGAAAGATCCATGGGACGGCCAGCACCTGCCGATCCGGAGCATCACGTTCATCGACGCGGACACGCTGCAATTCGAAGTCGAGTCGTCCCAGGATGCGGAAGAGGAGGAATCCGAGACGGACGAGACTGATCAGGAACAGCAGCAGGAAGAGGATGAAGGGGACGCCGACGAGGAGCGGGCGAAGAAGCATCTGTTCCACTTCGAGTACGACATCAACGGCCGGACCCTTCGCCTGCTCGAGGATTGGGAAGAGCCCGACGACCATCCGGACTGGGCGAGCGTGTCACCCGACGGTCAGACGGTAGTCTTCGCTCGCAACGACAACCTCTTCATGATGAGTGGGGACTCCTACCAGCAGATCCTCGACGCTCGGCGTGGCAAGGATGGTGATGACGCGGACGAGGCGGACCAGGCCGTCGAGGTGGAGGAGATCCAGCTGACGACCGACGGCGAGCAGTACTACAGCTACGCCGACTTCGAGCGGGGCGACACCGACAAGGAACGGGAGAAGACGAAGGACGAGCGGAAGGAGGTCGCGATCTCGTGGTCGCACGATTCCGGTCGCTTCGCCATCGTCCGGCGTGATCAGCGAGAGACGGAGGATCTCTGGGTCATCCATTCGGTCGGTAACCGCCGGCCCGAGCTCGAGACGTACCGGTACGACATGGCTGGGGAGGAGAACATCACGCAGAGGGAGCTGGGCGTCTACGACCTCGCGACACGCCAGATGGTCGCGGTAGACGTGGCCAAGTTCAAGGACCAGAACATTGCGCTTTGGAACGCCCGGAAGTTCGTGTATCCGGACCGCCACGAGCCTGAACGAAACCTCTGGCTGTCGGACGACCCGAACGAAGTGCACTTCTGGCGGCAGAGTCGCGATCGACACCGACTCGAGGTCGCCGTGGCGGACGCAACGACCGGTGAGGTGCGCGTACTCTTCGAGGAAGAGCTCAACACCTACGTGGAGATCCAGCGGCTCGAACGTCTCACTTCGGGCGATCTGATCTGGTGGTCGGAGCGGGACGGCTGGTCGCATCTCTACCTCTACGGCTCGGACGGGACCCTCAAGACTCGGTTGACCGAAGGACCCTGGGGTGTGCGACGGGTCCACGGGATCGACGAAGCGGCCGGGGTCGTGTACTTCTCGGCGAACGCTCGAGAGGCCGCCGAAGACCCCTACTACCAGCATCTGTACAGCGTGAACCTCGATGGCGACGACCTGAAGCTACTCGATCCCGGAGACTTCGACCATCGAGTCGAGATGGGGGAGTCCAGCCGGTTCTTCGTCGACAACTACTCCAGGGTGAACACGACGCCGAGCGCGGCGCTGATCGGCGCCGACGGCACGAAGGTGCTCGATCTCGAAGCGGCCGACTTCAGCCAGCTCGAGGCGGCGGGGTATCAGTTCCCTGAGCCGTACAGCATCAAGGCGGCCGATCGCGTGACCGACCTGTACGGCGTCATGTACAAACCGTTCGACTTCGACCCGTCGAGGAAGTATCCGATCATCGAATTCGTCTATCCCGGTCCGCAGACCGAATCGGTCTCGAAGTCGTTCTCGACGAATCGCTACGAAACCGCCCTCGCACAGTTCGGCTTCATCGTCGTGACCATCGGAAACCGCGGCGGACATCCTGCGCGCTCGAAGTGGTACCACAACTACGGCTACGGCAACTTGCGTGATTACGGCCTGGCGGACAAGAAGGCGGCCATCGAGCAGCTCGCCGACCGCCACGACTTCATCGACGCGGACCGCGTGGGCATCTATGGACACTCTGGCGGGGGGTTCATGTCGACCGCCGCGATGCTCGTCTATCCGGACCTTTTCAAGGTTGCTGTGTCGTCGTCCGGGAACCACAACAACGACGTCTACAACACCTTCTGGTCGGAGAAGCACGATGGCGTCAAGGAGGTCGTGGGAGAGGACGGCGAGATCAGCTTCGAGTACGACATCGACAAGAACACGGATCTTGCCCAAAACCTCAAGGGGCACCTCCTGCTGACGACGGGCGACATCGACAACAACGTGCATCCGGTCGGCACGCTAAGGATGGCCGAGGCGCTCATCAAGGCGAACAAGCGCTTCGACTTCTTCATCTTCCCCGGCGTGCGGCACAGCTACCGGGAGATGGGTGACTACTGGTTCTGGCTCCGGGCGGAGTACTTCGTCGAGCACCTGCTGGGCGACTTGCAATGGGATCCGGACATTGCTCAACTCAACTTGATGAAGGGCGATCCGCCGGTCGGGACGAACGGGCCGCGATGAGCGGCTCCTTCTCGTGTCGATCGGTCGCTCGGAAGAGGGGCTTGTCGACGAGATGCACTTTTCCGTATCGTCGACTTGAACGAAGCCGCTGGCGCGGCGGACGCTACGCGTGTGCTGAGCGAAGAGTGATGAGCCCCCGATAGAGTGTGAGCCTCACAAGGAGGCTCACATGACGAAGCTGCGACAACGGATGCTGGAGGAACTCCAGCGCCGGAACTACTCACCCGCTACGATTCGGCTGTATCTTCACGCGGTCGAAGACTTCGCCCGCTACTTCGGGAAGTCCCCCGACAAGCTCGAACAGGAACAGATGCGGCAGTACCAGCTGCATCTGCTTCAGGAGCGCAAGCTCGCTGTCGACACCATCATCGGACGGATCGCCGCACTCCGGTTCTTCTACGTGAAGGTGCTTCGCCGTCCCTATCACCAGGTCGATCTGGTCTATCCGAAACAGCCGTCCCGGTTGCCCACGATTCTGAGCGAAGAGGAAGTGGCGCAACTGCTGGCCTCCGCCAACAGTGCCTATCACTTCGTCATCCTGATGACCTTGTATTCGACGGGACTGCGGCGGGCCGAGCTGTGTCGTCTGAAGGTCGAGGACGTCGATAGCGAACGCATGGTGATCCATGTGAGGCAGGGTAAAGGCAATCGCGACCGCGACGTGCCGCTGTCACCGAAACTGCTGGAAGTCCTGCGCGACTACTGGCGTTGGCGGAAACCCGGCGAGTACCTCTTCCCCAGTTTGCTCCGGACCCGGCCCGGACAGCCCATCGATGTGAAGACGGTTTGGTACGCCGTCCAACAAGCCGCCCAACGTGCCGGCATCAAAAAGAAAGTATCCCCACATACGCTGCGCCACAGCTGGGCCACCCACCTGCTGGAGAGGGGAACCGACCTGCGAACCATCCAGCTCCTGTTGGGTCATGTCGATCTGGAAGCGACGACCCTCTATCTCCATTTGTCTCAGGCGCACATGCAGCGCGTGGTGAACCCGATCGATTCTCTTCCGGTTCCCGATCTGGGACCGTCTCCCCGTCTGAGAAAGAAGAAAGGCGAATGAGCCGGCCCGCCGTCGAGGTGGCCGACATCGTCCGCGCCCGGGTTCGAGGTTTCCTCCAGCGTCACCGCCTCGGCATCCAGAAGCTCAAGGTCCTGCGCGCCATCCTGAACTGTCGTACTGCGGCTCTGGGTGGCCACATCGACCGGTGTGCCGATTGTGGCCGGGAGTCCGGAATCTCGTTCAACTCCTGCCGCAACCGCCACTGCCCGAAGTGTCAGACCCAGGCCCGACGACGGTGGCTCGAAGCACGAGAAGCCGAACTGCTGCCCACCCCCTACTTCCACGTCGTGTTCACCGTCCCGCACCAGTTCCATCCGTTCTTCTTCCACAACCCTGCCCTACTCTACAGCCTGCTGTTTCGCAGCGTGGCCGACACGATGATCGAGGTGGCGGCCAATCCGAAACGACTCGGCGCCCGGATCGGCTTCTTCGGCATCCTGCATACCTGGAGTCAGAACCTGGAGTTCCATCCCCACATCCACTGCGTGGTACCGGCCGGCGGACTGGCTCCGGATCAGTCCCGTTGGATTCCGGGTTCTGGGCGCTTCTTCCTCCCCAAGCAGGTGCTCGCCCGAGTCTTCCGTGGCAAGTTCATCGACGGGCTCGGGCGAGCGATCGCCGACGGTTCGCTCGAACTGTCCGGCTCGATTCGACCCTTCGGCGAACCGCAACACTTTCGGCGGTTCCGCCGCCAGATCCATTCCCGCAACTGGGTCGTCTATATCAAACGACCCTTTGGTGGCCCCGAACAGGTGCTCCGCTACCTGGGCCGCTACACCCATCGGGTCGCCATCTCCAACCATCGATTGATCTCGTTTGACGGTAACCGGGTCCGGTTCCGTTGGCGGGATTACCGCAATGGCAACAAGAGTCGCATCATGACACTCGCGGCCGACGAGTTCATCCGACGGTTCTTATTGCACGTTCTGCCGAAGGGCTTCGTCCGCATCCGACACTTCGGATTCATGGCCAACTACCGCCGGTCGGCCGCCTTCGCTCTCTGTCGCCAACTCCTCGATGCCATGCCGAGGGTCGAATCTGACGAAACCACCACCTCGAACTCTTCCTGGTCGTGTCCGCACTGTCAGGGACCGATGACTCTCATCCAACGCTTCACCGCTCTGCAACTCGTAGCGAGGCTCGCCTTCCAATGCGATACGTCCTAATCCTCCTTCACAAACCGACGACCGACGTGCGGTTCAGCCACGTCCTCGCCGGAGTGTGCCTCCGCTGCAAAATCCCCTCAGATCCCGTCCTTTCAACCCACCGATTCCCCGACCCAACTGCTTTCCGATTCACACCATCGACGCGGTCATCGACCGCCGGTCCCCCTCCTCGCCCCAACGCCACTCCAGATCCGGCCCGCTTCCGGCTACTTTCTCCATAGCCCACCGCGTCCGCCGCATTCGGCCAGCGCCCTCCTTCAAGTCTTGTTATCGAAACTGCCGCGGTGGGAACTTCTCGCTCATCCTGTGGCCGCGCTCGCCGCGGCACTTCCGATGAACGCTAACGACTATACGCCCGAGTGACTGCCTGCATGCCGGCCAAGCCGGCTCCAGCCGCTTGTTATCCGCCGTCCTCCGTACCGCTACGACGATCTCCTCTGGAACCACCGCAACACCGCGTTGACCCTGGCGGCGGTTCGGCCCTCGACCTCGAGCACCTCGATACCGAGCCCGAGGGAATCCTCAATGAGGACCTCCCTCAGCACCTCGTCCACCAATTCTCTCGAGTGGTCCTGGAGCTCAGCAGACGCCAACCCTATGCGGTCGTACTCCTCGATGGGAACGAAGACTAAGAAATCGAGCGTCTGAAGAGCACGCTGCACTCGAGGGCGCCAATCCTCGATGGCAAAGGCTTCGGCCTCAGGATGCACTGAAATGTAGCCGATAAGATCGAGTGGGCATCGGTCAAAAATTGCATTGGTGCGCCGCTCGCTGAGCAACTGGAGGGAAAGCGCCAGCTGCGCCTCGAAGTCTGCCAGCGCTGGCGGATGCGAGAACTCGTATCCGTCCTCAAGCATCAACTCATACGGTTCAGCGATCGCGGAATGGTCGGGCAAGTGCAAGCAGAGTTCCTCAACCAGGGTGGACTTTCCCGTACGGTGGGTGCCAGACACAGCAATGCGCATACGGAGTGCAAGTGTATCGCTCTACGTTTCAATCCTGAGAGGAATCGGGCGAGAGCCGGCGCGATGTACTCTTGCAGGAATCCTCATCTCCGTGAAGGCGATCTACACGTCCATGTGGATTGAACACTCCGGCGAACTGAGATGTCTGGTGGGGTGAGAAGGCTCGCACAGCGAGGGCCAGGGCCTTCGCACCTCAGCCCGATCGTGACTGCGGTCGGCCGTGGTGTTCATTGTCGAAACGAAAGATAGGATGATTCGGGTGTTTCGACACGTACTATTGTTGAGAACATGACTGGCCTCTTTGAATCTGAAGAAAACGTCCGTTTGGCAGGCCTGCTGTTCGGACTGTTCCTTTCCACGCTCTTCTCCTTCGTCGGCTACCTGGTGGCGTACCGGAAGCACTACAACTTGATATCCGGCTATAACCGCGCCCCGCAGGCGGTGAGGGATTGCTACGACATTGAAGGACTCTCGAAGCACTTGGGGGATGGGCTTATTACCCTCGCGGTCCTTCTGACGATTAGTTCAGTGCTGTTCTGGTTCGGCGTCGACGGCTGGATGACGGGCGTGATGGGGCTGTTCACCTTCGTCACGCTCATCATCCTGATCGGGACGCGCAAGTTCATGCCCGCCCGTCGAATGCTGGCCGAGCGCTCCCCCTCGGATGCGAAACACGCCTTCCTATATTCGGTGATGCCCACCCGAGCGTACAGGGCCATGGAAGAGGGATCGCGCAAGTGGCAGCAGGAATGTCGGACCTGCGGACACGCACAGGACTACTGGGAGGCCGGAGGGGTTCGATACAAAGCGGTCGGGAAAAAATCTCAGATAGGTTTTTGCGAGCGGTGCGGGAAACTGCGATGGCACAGGATTCGGAAGAAACCGGCGTTCAGAACATGAATGGCCTACTTCAGTAGATCTTACATCGCTCACGCTGAGCTGGCAGTTGGCTGCTCATGGCTGCCTCGGACATCCACGGAGGAGTGATGGCACCAGGCGGACCCTCTTGTTGCAAATCGACGAATTATTCGAGTCGAGCCAGCACAGGTGATGGCATGGTGCGAGCCTTGAATCTGTTCATTAGAAAAAGGTAGGACGGGAACGTGACAATCAGGCCGACCATCCATGAATAGTTGAGGAATATGAGGGCGACACCTGCGCCCACGAACATGCTGATGAAAGCGATGGGATTGAAGCCGGCTCGGAACCAGAACGGGCTCTTTGTGGAGGTATCGAACAGCCCTTCGACGTCTACCTTCCGACGATTGAGCACCCAGTAGTCGGCCAGCATGATTGCGAGAATGGGTCCCAGGAAAGCGGAATAGAGGATGATGAAAAACTGAAAGTTCCCGCTGTCCAGCAACATCCATGGGAACGTCAGGCTGGCGGCCGCTCCCACAACAATGACGGCGGCGCCCCAACTCATTCCGGTGAGATCCATCAGGACAAGCGCGGGTGGCAAAATGTTGATCGTAAGATTCGTCGTTATCTGAGCCATGGTGACGAAGAACAACAGCACAATGCTGAGCACAAGACCCGGAGACATGTCCATGAGCGCATCGATTGGATTCCAGGTACCGACGCTCGATGCTGCCATGATTCCGAAAACCGTCATGGCAATCAGCGGTGGATTAATGCCGATGGCATGGCCAACCCAGTTTGTGGATGGCCGATTCTCGACATACCGGGTCAGGTCCGAGATGCTGATCATCTCGGTCGACACGATTCCCACGGCGGTGTTCAATGCAAACAGAAAAGGCAAGCCCCACGATCCTGGAAAGTTCCACGACTGCTCGATTTGCACGCCGTGGACCCCGAACAGCCGGGACATCATCCAGCCCATGATGGCGAAGATCACGATCGCCATGGATGACTCGACCCATTTGATTGTCTGAATCCCGAAATACGCCAGTCCCGTCTGAAAAATCTGAAAGAGCAGGAAATAGACGGGCACACTTCCGAAACCGAATAGCTGCTGCGTAATGCTAGCGACCGCCATCGCGCCAATCCAGCTTCCGATGCCGTACCAGGCGATCGCCGGTATCGCGCGGATCGCCGCCGGAATTTTAGCGCCCCGAAGCCCAAAGCTCGACCTCAACTGAACTGCATAGGCCAGTCCGTGCCGTTGACCGAACATTCCGTTCAGGCTGAACACCAGGGTGACAATCAAGCCCGTCACCACAACAACCATGATGGCCTGCGCAATGTTCAATCCGCCGTGTGGCGGCAGAAAGGACTGGCCCAGGATAAACATCTGGATGGGTTTCAGCGAAGACCACCACAGAAAGGTATAAGTGGTCAGCGAGAAAATTCGTTCCTTGTCCGTGACCGGCAGAAAACTGGCACGCTTGCTGTCAGACTTGAGGAGGGCCATGGCCGACAGGATAACAAGAGCAGAAAGCCAAGGTCTAAAAAAGGATATCGCCTTCGGTCAGGAGTCGCGCTACTCGGTTCTCAGCGCGACTGCTGGGTCAACTCGAGTCCCCCTTCGGGCCGGCACGTACACCGCGAACAGCGCGGTGGCGGCAAGGAGGCCGGCAACGGCAGCATACGTGAATGGATCTGCTGTCGACACGCCGAAGAGCAGTCCTTGCATGAGGCGAGTGAACGCCAGCGCCACCACCAGCCCGACTGCGAGTCCCAGACCAACAACATGGACTCCCTGGCCGATGACCATCGCGATCACGTCATGGCGCCTCGCTCCAAGGGCCATCCGTATCCCTATCTCTCGTGTTCGCTCAGCAACCCCGTAGGAGAAGACGCCATAGGTGCCGACGAGGGCAATCGCGATGGCCAGAACCGCAAAGAGCGACAGCAACAGGGTTGTAAACCGCGGTCGCGCAATCGAGTCTGAAAGTTTGGTTTCCATCGTCTCTAGTCGATAGATTGGCTGGTCCGGATCGATCGCGGCCACTTGCGACCGGACCGAGTTCACAAGGGAATCGGGTGGCACCGATGCCCTGAGAACGATGGTCATGCCGCCGAACTGAAACTGCCGGGACGGTACTATGATTTCTGGCGTGTACTCCTGGCTGAAGCCGTAATGACGGACCGAACCGCTCACGCCGACGATTTGCCGTGATCGTCCGTAAAGTATGATGTGCTGCCCCAGGGGGTCCTCGTTCGGGAAAAACTCCTCGGCCATCGTCTCGTTGATCACCATCACGGACTGGGTGCCCGGTCCGTCAAACTCCGTGAAAGAGCGGCCACGGACAATGGGAATGCCCATGGTGCGAAAGTACCCCACGGTCACGATACGGAGATTGGCCTGTCGTTCCTCGCCAGGCCGCGGACGAGGCTGTTCCTCGATCACAATAGGCAGATCGAAGTCGATGCCACCTTGATCCAGAGGCAGCGAACTGGCTGCCGCGGCGGCCTCGACTCCGGGCAGAGCTTCGATGCCGTCCAGGAGTTCCTCGAAAAACGACGCCTGTGGAGACAGCGGCGGTTCCTCGGCCGGACGTAAAGGCCGAAACTGGCCCCCGTCGGTGGGATAACGCGACTGGTCCAGAAAGATCTGTCCAGCCAGAAGGCCTTCTGGACGGAAGCCGTAGTCCAATTCCTGTAGCTTCACAAAGCTTTGAAGCATCAAACCGGCACCCACCAGAACAACCAGTGAGAGACCGAGCTCAGCCACCACCATGGCTGATCGACCCCGAAGTCGGCGACTCCCGGCGTAGCCCTGTGGGTCGAGCTTGATGGCACCCATAATGTCAGACCGCGAAGAACGAACAGCGGGTGTCAGGCCGAAAAGGAGTCCCGTCATGATCGACAAGAGAAGCGCGAACGCTAACATGGGTGAGTCGAGTTGGACCGTCTCGAGGCGGGGAATCGATTGGGGCCCTAATCGTACGGCTATTTCGATCAGGACCCACGCGAGTAGGACTCCGCATGCACCACCAAGAGCTGCGAGGACGAGGTTTTCAGTGAGCAGTTGCCGGACGATTCGCATGCGGCTCGAACCCAAGGCGCTCCGTATCGCAATTTCCCTCGACCGGGCGGATGACCGTACCATGACGAGATTGGCGACGTTCGCGCAGGTAATCAAAAGAACGAAGCCTACTGCACCTGCCAGTGCCACGAGGCTCAATCGGACGTTCTCGATCATCTGTTCGTGGGCTGGCAGTACCGCCACTTCAGGGTTGCTGGTCGGCTCCTCTTCCGCGATGCGACTCGCGATGACGCCTAGCTGCTCGGCCGCCTCTTCGACCGACACATCGGGTCTGAGCTTTCCGATCACCAATAGCGTGTGGGAAAGTCGTGAGGTGAGCTCTTGAGGAGCGAGGGTCAACGGAGAGTACGTGTCGACGTTGGCGACGGTGGAAGGGAAATCGAATCCCGGCGGCATCACTCCGACCACTGTGGAGGCTCTATTGTCCAGTTCGATCGTGCTGCCGACGACCGCAAGGTCGGACTGGAAACGCCGACGCCAAAAGCGATGTCCCAGAACCACGACGGGCTCGTTTCGATCCAACTCCTGTCGGGTAAACGTCCGCCCGAAAAGCGGCTCGGCGCCAAGCACCCTAAAGAGGTTCGCCGTTGACGTGAGGGTCGTCAGCTGCTCTGCTTCACCGACTCCCGTAAGGGCAAAGCCTTCGGTGCGGTAGGCGGCCAAATTCTCGAACCGATCCGCTCCAGCGACCCAGTCCTGGAGATTCCTCGGCGCCACCGGGTCACGATCCTTACCGGTCTGGCTGTTGCGCTCCCAAACTACGACAAGGCGTTCCGGATCGGTGTACGGCAAGGGTTTCAGCAGCACGTGGTTGACTATCGTGAATACGGCAGTATTCGATCCAATACCGATCGCCAGCGTCAAGATTGCGAGGACGGCATAGGCGCGGTTCCGGATCAAGAGTCGTCCGCCGCTTCGCAAGTCCTGGCAAAGATCGCCCACCCAATGAAGCGGCCTGGCCTCCCGCACCCACTCCTTCGTCTGTTCGACACCCCCCATTCGGAGGCGGGCTTCCCGTTGTGCTTCTGCTCTGTTCCAGCCCTGCTGAACCAGGTCGTCGGCCTCCATCTCCAGATGGAGACGCACTTCCTCGGCCAGTTCCGACTCCACGTCTTGATTGCGGAACAAGATCCGCAGTCTGCGTGTCACTCGATCGAGCAATGGCATCAACGTGCTCCTGTCATCACTTTCTTCGCTCAGCCAGCCTGCAGTGTATGACCGACCGCTGCTGAAAACAGCCGCCATCGCTCTCGTTCGTCGGCGAACTGCTTGCGGCCCACCTTCGTCAGTCGATAGAACTTGGCCCGACGCCCTTCATCAGAAGTCCCCCAGTTGGCGCATACGAATCCGCGGTCCTCCAAACGGTGCAGCGCCGGATACAAGGAGCCTTGGTTTACCTCGAGGACGTCCCTGGACATGTCGCGAATCCGCTTCGAAATGCCCCATCCGTGGAGGGGGCCCAGGGTTAGTGCTTTCAGGATCAGGAGGTCGAGCGTGCCTTGGAGCAAATCCGCCTTGGGTCTGGGCATGGTGTGTCCCCGTTCCGTGTCTGTGTTGTCGATTATTAATGCCTTGCCATTCGACAACATAATAGACCCGAGTATCGATTGAGTCAAAGGACACAAGTAGCGGGAATCAAGAAAACGGGTCTTCCCTTCGCGATGGACGATTGGATGCTAAAGCCGCAACTGGATTCTGCCGCATCGAATTGAAGGCATCGTTTGCGATCCAGAAGTCGCCATCTGGGAAGTCGAGACCAGATCGGTAAACGCTTCGGCGTTTTGTCGCGGGTAATCCGAGAGTCGAATGGAGCTTTGAGCTTGACCTTGTACCAGCCGAAGCGTAGCGTCGAAGAAGCGGATTCACGTCGGACTCCTGTGTTGGAGCCTCGTGTCCCTTCTTGGAAAGTAGTTGGTTTCCCGCTGCCAACCCCTCTCTTTCCCGCAAGGTTCTCGAAGGTCCCTACAGACAACGCCATCTTGGGGGACTGTCTGTGACTACGAGACTCTACGTCGGAAACCTGTCGCCCGAAACGACTCCAGACGATTTGAACAGCCCATTCGGACAGGTGTCCAGAGTGGTCCCCATCGACGTCGTAGCTCGGCCGGGCACCGGCCCTTCCCGCGGGTTTGCCTTCGTGGAGATCGACGCAACAAGCCCTGGGGACGTGATCTCCAAACTGAACATCACCGAACTTGACGGGCGACGACTGAGGGTCAGGACACAACCCAGGTCTTCTACAGTAGTCGTCCGGGACACCCCTCGACGTGGCCAGGCACATGAACAGTAAGGGCACCGTGCGCTACGTGGGATACGGGGTGTTACCGGACGGTGGACGGGGATTCAATTTTTCATTTGAGGAGACGGGGACATCGGCGACGTTTATCACGGTCGAAGCGCCCATGTCGCTCTTCACTGGAACCGATCGTCTCGCCATCCAGGAAGGTGCCCCCATCTGCTATGAAACTTTGAAGTGGCGAGTCGAAAACGACTCCGGGAGGTTGCCTTCCCGGCTCACCCTGACGTCTGCTGACGTCGCTCAACACCGAAAGATCACGAAACCGTATGGCCGCAAGCGTTGAGGTCGGCTTTCCAGGCATCGGTGGTGAGAAACGAGCGTCTCCCTGTCTCCTGGCGAGCCCGCAGCGTGAGGCAACTACAGCGAGCGGCCTCGCCCTGCCTGCCTGGCTAAGCTTTCAGTAGCGTCCGTAGCCGCCGCGACCACCTCCGCCACTCTGGCGATTGGTTTGAGGTCGGGCTTCGTTAACCGTCAGTGCCCGGCCGTCCAGATCAGTTCCGTTGAACTGTGAAATCGCTTTCTCGGCGTTTTCGGCACTCATCTCCACAAAACCGAAGCCTCGGGATCAGCCGGTGTCCCGGTCGGTAATGATCCGGACCGATTCGACCACGCCGGCCTGCGCAAACAGGCTGTCGAGATCGCCTTCCGTCGTCTGGAACGACAGATTTCCAACGTACAATTTTTGGGTCATTGAACTTCCTTGAATTTGTCTGTAGAGGGACTTCGAGAGCTTTGCGGGAAAGGAGGGTCGGCAAACAGGATCGATCTACTTTCCGAACAGAGGCAAGAGGCGCCCAAACAGGATTAGTAGCTTGCGCTACGGAGTCCAGCATACAGGCCAGAACGCAGGAGCTGCAAGAAGACGATCCACGGCCATATCTTCCTCCCGCCAAATGACAAAGAGGTATTTCACTGGCAATCATGTCTTGATGGACGGGTGCGACCGGCTCGAACTCAAGAGTCGTCGACAGAGCCGAACGTGCTGGCGAGGTGTTCCTCGACCGCGAAGCCAGCAGCGGACGGAAGAGCACAAGCGGCCTGAAAGGCCACATCGTCGATACCGGTAACGGAGTATCGGCGACCATACGGACAAGTGAAATAGCTAAACGCTGCGTAGGAAGAGTCGGCGACGGTCTTCGCGGGATTGGCTGGTGACCGGTCGTTACCAGGGACGTGCTCCGAGCCGCTACGCCAGACGATGTGGCACAGCAAGCTGCTCGAATCGCCGATCGGAGCGCAAGTTGCCGACACCGGGATCAACCTTGAGACCGACTTACGTGGCGTCAGAAGTCGCCCACAAGGGCTAGGAGTCTGCGCGGCAGAGCGCAAAGAACTCGGACTGATTGGGATTTGAGAGGGTCTTCGGAGGAGAATCGACCGATTCTTCCGATACGACGAGTTCAGAGTTGTACGGACACCCGTAATTGGCCGTGTATCGGGTCTGCCGGGTTGCGGTTTTCCGGATTATGCCCATTCGATCTTCCCGTTCATCCGTCGTAAGTTCACCGCCAGAGTGACCAGATTCCACTCCCCGGTCACTTTGTCCAAACCGCGTAGACTGAACTGTCGGAATCCGAGCACCGACTTGATCCACCCGAAGGGCGGCTCACCAATGTGCTTTCGGGCCCGGTAGCGGTCACGCCCACGCTTGGTTTTCATCTTTCTCATCATCCGACCAACAGCGGTGTCTTTGGGTGGGAGTGGGGCACGGGCGAGATCCTTCTCGCGACCCATCGCAACATACCCGTCAATCTGACGTTGTTCCAACATCCCCAGATTTGACTCGGATCGATATCCCGCATCGGCCAGCACGCGGTCGGGACGCTCCCCCAGATTGTCGCTCAACGCATCCAGCGTGGGTTCCAACTGCCCCACATCCGATGCATTGTCAGTCACCGTTGTTGCCACGATGATCCGGGCCTGGGAATCCACCACCGCTTGCGCGTTGTAGCATTGCTGGAACCCTTCGGTGGAGGTCTTCATCATCCGGCTTTCCGGGTCGGTGAAGTTGTCCTGGGCCGTGGGTTTAGGTTCCCCCATGGGACGTTTGAATGGCTTCTTTCCGCATCCGGGTTTGTGATCTTTGGTGTTCCGTCCCGCTTCCTTGTCCGCGGCCATCTGACGTTCTTCGAGCCGCTTCATGGCCGCCTGTATCGTGGCCAGGCGCTTCTTGCGCGTGGCCAACCCGTCGGGCAGTTCGTCTCCGCGCCGGTCCTTGCCGTATCGCTCGTCTTCGTCCTCATCGGTCGCCTCGGCCCGGTTCAACAGATCCCGAATCTGTTCACCCAATTCGGTCTCCTGCTTTTTCATGCGTTCGTAGCTCATCGCTTTGCGTTTGCTTGCATTCGCCCGCATCTTGGTCCCGTCCACCGCCACGGTTCCCATCTTCACCAGTCCCGCTTCCCGCGCCATCATCACCACTTGCACAAACAGGTTTCCGAACTCCTCAAGATGCAGTTTGCGAAAATCCGAGATCGTTCGGTGCGCCGGAAAGTTCTCCGCTCCCAACATCCGGAACGCTACGTCGTCGGTCAACTTCGCCGCGATCTTCCTGGACGAGAACACTCCGGTCGCGTACCCATAAATCAGCACCTTCACCATCATCCGCGGATCAAACGCCTGATTGCCCGGACCCTCGGTTCCATACCGCTGTTCGAACGCGCTCAAATCCATCGCGTCCACCGCGTCCGATATGAAGTACGACAGGTGATCTTCGGCCAACCAATCTCTCAACGACGGTGGCATCAGCAGTGTTTGTTCTGGGCTATAAGTTCGATAGGTTCGTGCCATGACATATCTTCGATCTTTATCCGCCCAATTCCGGTCCTTCTGCCGCGCAGACTCCTAGCGAGCGTGTCTTCATCTGCCTTCCCGCGTCCTTGTCAAAAGGGTTTCTTGGCTGTACGCTGCCTCGTGGCCCACCAGGGAGCCTGTATGTCAGATTCTTGGTGCATGAAGGAGACGCGATGCACGGTTCTCGGAATGCTCTCGCCCATATCGGAATTCTCCTCGGGGTAACGTTCTTTACATCGGCTGGCGCGGCCACGCAGGGAGGTCGTGGTGGCGTGCAGATTCAGTCAGGTGAGTCGTGCCCCCAAGGCATGACTGAGGTCCGCCCGCAGACCTGCAGGGCACCGGAGTTGCCTCCGCCGAGCATTGTGGACTACCGGCCCGAGTCCAAGCTCGTCACCGAGGAAAGCCTGGTCCCACGGGCCAAGTACCCGGTGGTAGACGTCCACGGTCACGCACGGTCGCTTGCCACACCCGGTGTGATCGACGACATGGTCACCCAACTCGATGCACTGAACATTCAGGTCTATATCGCCGCCGACAACCTTTCCGGCGAGCGCCTTCGCGATAGCATCGAAGCGATCGAAGCGAGCCCGCACCGCGACCGCTTCCGAGTCCTGGCGGGAATCGACTTCAGCGACAAGGAGCCCGGTTGGGGCCAAAGGGCGGCAGAGCGGCTCGAAGCCGATGTCCGGGCCGGTGCGATCGGCGTCGGTGAGGTTTCGAAGAGCTTCGGGCTCACGATCACCAAGGCGGATGGCTCTCGCCTGAGAGTAGACGATTCCGAGCTGGACCCGGTGTGGAAGACGGTGGCGCGGTTGAATGTTCCGGCGTTCATCCACACTGCGGAGCCGGCGGAGTTCTTCCAGCCGTTGGACTACCAGAACGAGCGGTGGCTGGAGCTGGCGCTCTTCCCGAATCGGAGGAACTACGGTCCTGATCATGTGACGTTCGACGAGCTGATGGCCGAGCGGGACAACCTGTTCCGCAGGCATCCGGACACGCAGTTCATCGCGGCCCACTTTGGTTGGCACGGTAACGATCTGGCGCGCGCAGCACGGCTGCTCGAAGAGTTTCCGAACGTGGTCCTTGAAGTGGGGGCGATCCTATATGACTTGGGCCGCCAACCGAGAGCGGTCCACGATTTCTTCGTCAAGTACCAGGACCGTATCCTCTTCGGGAAGGATAGCTTCCAACCCGTCGAATATCCCTACTACTGGCGCGTCTTCGAAACCACCGACGAGTACTTCGACTACTACCGCGGCTATCACGCGTTCTGGAAGCTCTACGGCGCGGACCTACCCGACGAGGTGCTGAAGGCGTTGTACTACCAGAACGCACTCCGGGTAATGCCTGGCTTGCCGCGTACGGGCTGGCCAGAGTAGAGTGCGGTCCCGGGGGGCTTGACCACCACCGGTTCGGAAGAGATGCTCTGTGCTCATGGCGTCAGTGGAGATGGGCGGGCCCACGACCGTGGAAACCCAATTGGCACACCGCCGGCACGACAAGTCGAACCCCCTTTCAAAAACGGAGGCTCTCAACCACGATCCACGTTATCGTATAGGCATTACAGTCATGTGGATTGTCGCGGGCTCGGTTTCTGCTAGCTATGTTAACGCGCGGACCATCGGCATCGAATCGACTTGCGGGAAAAACCATCAGAAATCGTTAGGCCGTCCGGCGTGAGGTCGTAGTCCCTGTATTGATTGAGTAGGATGAACCCTTTCAAAGTAACACCGTGTTAATCTACCAACGGACAGAGTCCGTTCCTTCCAGAAGATCCGTCGTTTGCAATCCCGCCCCGGCCGGTCTATCCTCAAAATGATCTTTTTCTGAAAGGGTCTCTTTTTTCTACGATTCTTTCCTCGACTGTCTTTCACGTCACCCATTCTCGTGACCGTCGACCGTCAAGAATAAGAATCCCCGATTCAGGATCTCTTTTGAACGATAAGCAATCGATTCGTTACGTCGGCTTCGTGTGCACGGAGAACGGAGGCCATTGTTGGATTTGTCCGTCCTTCCGGCCAGTGGCGCGCCGACGCAGGTTTTCATTGATATTCCGGAGCCGCATTTCAGCGGCGCGGATCGGATCCTGTTTCAGGAAGCCGCGGGAATCTGCTATCTCAAGATCAAGGAACTCTGTCAGGTGGGCACGATCCGCAACACACCCCGTGTGCGCCTGACCGCAACCGACATCGAACGCTACAGACAGGTCGTTCAAGTTTCAGGTCGCCGGAAAAAGAGTCTCCGCAAGCGCGCGGTCTAGGAAGCGCTCTGAAGCCAGAGAAGTTTCGAAGTTCTATTCGAAGGAGCGAGGTCGGTGCAGTTATCGCGATGGGCCAGATCTGCCGATACGCGTTGGTATTTCGGCGTGCGTTGCCGTCGGTGCCGAACGCCGATTCTATTCGGGGTAGATCACACGGCTGGAGAAACGCCGTTCACACCCGTTGCAAAACTCATACTGACCTGTGCCGCTGAGGCATGCGGTCACCAAGCCGACTACAGCAATGCGACCGTATCGCGATTCCAGAAGACCCAAGAATAGCTACGAAGAACGACCGGCGGATGCCGCCAGGAGGTCGAGGTGAAAGCGAAGAAGGAGACGATCCCGGACATTCGCGTCTGGTGTCAACACTGTTGCATCCGAATCTCACCCAATGAAGACCGGGTTGCCGCCGGTGATAAGGTCTACCATAAGCACTGCTTTCCCAAGCGGCCCCCCGTCGAGAGAGCTAAGAAGGAGTAGCCGCTGTTTCCGCTTCCGATGAGTTCAATATGTACCGAAGGTGACATTCAAACTCATCTTGACGGGGCAGCTTACGCCAGCCAGCTGAACGGGTCCCGTTGAGTAAGGGTGGATCGGTAACGATCGGTCGCCTTGTGTTTAGGAACGCTCGATTGACCTGCCGCTGACCAGCCTGCACGTGTTACTGCCTAGCTAGTGTGACATCTGGATGGCCCTGTATTCATGGGGTCTTCGTGAGAATCCACTTTTCCGTGTCGCCGACTTTACGGCAAGTCGGGGGCAGAAGGCTCGAACACAGGTCCCTAAGGCACTGGCACACGTTCCTTGAGTTCTTCGAACCAGTTCAGAACAACTGTGATCGGGATCGAACCGGTTTCGGCGGCCGGTCGGCTACTCGTAGATGTGCATGGGCGCTAACAAGAAAAGTGTCCACTGCATTGACCTCAAGCCCCTTGCCTCGTACTCTTCTTCTCCGGATTTGCTCGTGCGGTTCGTTCCTGCAGTGCTTTTCGAACTTCCCGGATACGTTCTCTCATCCGAAGTTTTGCCTTGCGCAGACGGTTGAAGCGCGCCTTGTCACCATTTCTTGCGGACATCTGTCACCTCACATAATTCAGCATTCAGATTCTAGTCATTTGTGAACGAATAGAAAGTGTCCTCTTGCTAACGGAACGACAAAGGCCACTGGATGAACATTCAGACCCCCGGCTTTCCCGACGAGATCCACAAGGAAGTATCGGCGACATATCAGGAATTAGCGGGAGTCAGTCGTTCGGTGCGCGTACTTGCGACGATTGATTCGACGAAACTAACGAATACAGGTTCGAGTAGGACTCTCGCGTTCGGGCTGTTGTTCCATGAGTACCAAACAGACGGAATCGGATAAAACTTAGCGATGAGGTGCTTGAGCTCCTCAAGGCCAGACGGTTTGTGTGACGTTGGCGCGTCAAGCAAGGTTTTCGCCTTCGCGGGGCGGGGGGTCACTCTTGCGGAGCAGACCCGAGCGCCGACAGCTACACTAAAACATTGTCACGCTCGGCCAACGTTATTGTATTCTCTGTCCGGACTAATCGGAGGGAGTGATGAAGAGACTTGTGTTGCTGTTGCTGGTACTGGCGGCCTCGACGGGCGCAGAGGCGCAAACGAAGAATTGGCCCGCATTCCGAGGCCCGGGCGCGCGGGGTGTCGCAGACGGCAAAGTCGTCGTTTCCTGGAACGCGGATGCCAGCGAAGGTGAGCTCCGGAACGTTCTGTGGAGTACCGAGATCCCCGGTCTTTCCCATTCGAGCCCCACGATCTGGGGTGATCGTCTCTTTGTCGTGAGTGCGATCAGTTCCGAAGACACAAGTACGCTCAAAGTGTGTATTCGCTGCGACGGAGGAATACCCGCCGACGACAACGGGGAGCAAACCTGGGTCGTCTATTGTCTCGACAAGAATACCGGCAAGATCCTCTGGCAACGCACCGCCAAAAAGTCCATCCCCCGAGGGAGGCGGCACCCGAAGGCGAGTCATGCCAACCAGACAATAGCGACAGACGGCCAACGCCTGATCGTTTTCTTAGGTTCCGAAGGCGCCTATAGCTATGACCTTGATGGCAACTTGTTGTGGAAAAAGGATCTTGGCTTTATCGATGGTGCGCCGATCAACTATGGGGGCGGGGACTGGCAATTGGGAACGGCCAGTTCGCCGATCCTGTTTGAGGACACCGTTGTGCTTCAGGCCGACCAGACGCAGGGCTCGTTTCTTGTGGCTCTGACCGCGGCAGACGGAGACGAGCTGTGGCGCACCTCCCGCGAGGGCGTTTCCAGCCAGAGCTGGGCGTCGCCCACGGTCGTCCGATCGGGCGACCGAACGCAGGTTGTCCTCAATGGCTGGCCTCACGTTGCAGGGTACGATCTGAATAGCGGCAAAGAACTCTGGCGGCTGCGGTCTGCAGGAGATCTTCCTGCAGCAACACCGGTTTTCTCGAACGGACTCATATACGTTTTGGGCTCGCACGGCCCAGGAATGCCGCTTTTTGCCATTTTCCCGGACGCGTCGGGTGACATCACGCCTGAGGAGGGTTCCACTGAAAGCCCCGGCCTGGCGTGGTATGTTCCGCGCAATGTCCAGGAGACCATGGCGACGCCTCTCATTCTCGACGGTCTGGTGTATAGCATCGCCGACAACGGCGTCCTCAAGGTGTACGATGCGCTCACGGGTGAGAGACAGTACACCAAGCGGGTCGGTCCGGGCGTGGGTTTCTCGGCTTCACCAATCACCGTGGATTCCAAGATTCTCTTCGCGAGTGAAGATGGCGACGTCTATGTTGTGAAGGCCGGAACGGAGTTTGAGGTGCTGTCGAAGAATTCCATGGGCGAGCCGGTGATAGCCTCGCCGGCGTTTTCCGACGATGTCCTGTACTTCCGCACTCAAGGTCACGTCGTTTCGATCGGTTCCGTGACGGATCAACGCTGAACATCGAGCGACTATTCATCAGTCTCACCACAGACCCCCAAAAGGCTCAAAAACTAAGGGAGGGCTTCCCGGACACAACGAAAGCCGATGTCCAAATCGAAGTGCTCGTATCGGGGCTCGGCGACCGAGCGAAACGTTATCCGTATATACTCGGCAGTGTCGTTCCACGAACCGCCGCGCATTACGCGAAACTGTCCCTGCGGCGGTCCGGTGGGATCTGACGCCGGGCTCGATTCGTAGTACTTCTCCTCGTACCAATCCTGCACCCATTCCAAAACGTTGCCGTGCATGTCATGCAAGCCCCAGGCATTCGGCTGCTTCTGGCCTACCGGATGCGTTTGATCACCGGAATTCCTGTCGTACCAACCCATGGCGTCCAGCGGTCCGGCGTACGCTCCGGTGGTTCCGGCCCTGGCCGCGTATTCCCATTCAGCTTCTGTCGGCAGCCGGTATCGGTACCCGTCGTTCCGGTCGTTCATCTTCTCCAGAAACTCCTGCGTAGCCTGCCACGTCACGTTCTCCACCGGAAGGTTCGATCCCGCGAATTTGCTCCGGTTGGTTCCCATCACGGATTCCCATTGCGTCTGCGTCACTTCGTACTTCCCGATCTCGAATGCCATCGTGATGCGGACCTGGTGCGATGGCTCCTCGTTGCTGTCGCATTCAGAGTCGTTCGAAGAACAACCCATCAGGAACTCTCCCGGCTGAATCTTCACAAACTCCATTTCCGCTTGTTGCGCAAAATGCGGAACCGCAGACAGGAACAACAACACATACAAGGTCACTCTGCTCATACAGCCTCCCTGAGCGATTCAGACAACCACCCGATCACTCGAAGTCCTGGCTGTGCTTGTCGGTGATCGCGTCGTGGCCGATCGTCGTGCCGATCATGGACCCGCCCGGCGTGACTTTGATTCTGGTGCGTCTTTGGCTCTCCACACCTCGCCCATGCCGCCCGTTCCGAGGCAGAAACGATTTGGTAGGGTCCGAGTGTCGACCCGGGCTGGATCACCCGTAGATAAGACTATGAAAGGGACTTGTGGTCAATCAGAAGGTCACTTCCCTGAAATACCGCTTTCTCGGAAACGTACCAATGCCCGGTCGGCGCCGGTCGGTCATGGACGTGGCTGCTTCTCAGGCGAGGGAACGGATCGTCACGCGCACGCTGAGATCACTCCTCGTCGACTTCACCGACGCCGAGAAGCTCGTTTCTGGCGCAGACGACGAAATCAGTCTCGAGCATGATGAAATTGAAGGCGCGTGCCTGTTTCTTCGGAAGCCGGGAGGTGGCGAACTGACCGAGGGAGCGGTCGAGAAGGCGCAGCGCGCGTCGCAGATCCTCGTTCTCGACAGCGGCGGCACCGCGATCGGCAGCCAGCGCCTGGCTCGTCCAGATGGCCATCGGGTAATTGATGGCGAGTTTGGGAATCGCTTCGACGAATGGCAGCGACTGCTCGCCGGCGAGAAGGTAGCGTTGGCCGATGATCTTGGCACACAGGAAGCTCTTGATCCTGCTCGCACCCTCCCGCTCGACAAAACTTCCGTCCACCTCAGTAATCTGTTCGAACGTGGCTGTCAACTCCCTGTTGTCGACGTAGGGCCTCTGCTCCGCCTTCCGGTAGCGATTGCCGATAGCGATGCGTTTTCTCTTCGCCGCCTCGAGCCTGTGGCCGCGCAGCAGATCTTCGTTTGACGTTGTCGGATTGAGCACCAGATAGAGCCATTGAAAGAAGATAGCTCGCTGCGTGCGGTCCATCTGTCCTTCCCACGGCATCTTGCTTATCTGGATTGGAAGCCCCTGAGAAAGGGCTTGGCGCAGTTGGGCGGCCGACTCGGTTGAGGGGTCTCCCGTGGTCGCCAGTCGGCTGTACTCCAGCAGGCAGCGAACACGATCGAAGAGGGACAACGAAGTGTCGTCGAGGAATGCGAGCATGTACTGCTCGATCTGCCACAGGATCTCGTCACTCAAAGCGGACTTTTCGTTGAGGTGGTGCTTTCGAGGTCGCGGGCTGCCCAGTTCGGTTTCGAGCAAGAGGCTCCACTCCGGGACTTGAGCCTTGAGTTCGGCCCCTTGACCGAGGCTGACAGCGCGACAGGAGAAGGCACAATCGACCGCGATGCGCTCCTTCAGAGGATAGAAGTGGAAGGGGTACATCCTGCACATCAGCGGCTTGCGCTCGGCACCGAAATGCTCGTGAATGCGGCACTGGCGGTCGGATCCGAGATAGATGCATGCACCATCCTCGCGCTTCTTCAAACGCCGCCCCGATCCCCCGCTCGAACCCGTAGCCGAGACGCCCGGGGAGACACCAACCAGATCGTCGGCGCGTCCGCGCCAGTCGAGGCTAGCCAGCGACTCCGCCTCCTCGGGCGTCAGCAGGATGTTGGTGTTGACGCAGCAGTCACCACACCCACTACACGTGAAACGGAGGTCGGACGGATAGTCGAAATCTGCAGTCACGAGGCAAGTCTCCCTCCCCAGCATAGTCGATCAGCGGCGAGTCGAACTCTTCGAGACCTTGAATCTCCTACATCATCCACATCTACGGTTAGCCGGCACGACTACTCGCTCAAGTGGACTGTTCGGGATCCCCGGTCTTGATCAGAACCGATTTGATGGACATAGATGTCTGGATCGGTCAGCATCGCGCTCAAACGTTTCTGGTGATGAAACGACGGCTTCCAATCCAGAGGAGGGTGTCATGAAGGCCTGGGGACTCGCCTTTCTTGTTCTTGCTTACGCCCCGCCCATCCCCGCCGCCCCACAGCAGGTCGGCGGCGTGGAGTTGATGGAACTCACCGTCGCCCAGACCCACACAGCCATACTGGCCCGGACCCTCACGGCGCGGCAGCTCGTGGAGGCGTACCTGGCACGCATCGACGCCTACGACAAGCAGGGCCCAACCATCAACAGCCTCATCATGCTCAACCCCCGATGCCTGGAGCGCGCCGACGAGCTCGACGCCTACCTCGTCCGCACCGGACGCCTCATGGGGCCGCTCCACGGCATCCCCTTCATCGTCACCAGCATCGCTTTCCGTCTCCCTCCTCGACCTCGCCCGCAAGACCCATCGGCGATGGTGCCGATAGCACTGTTAAAGGCCACTTAGACTCCCGCGGGACGCTCAGGTCACCAGTCCAGGCCGAAATTCGTTTTGTATTGCTGTCGTTTCCTTCTTCGCCTGTCACTTCTGGACTAATCGTCGCACTCTGGGCACTCGGCCGGCTGTGGGCGAGCTCACATTCGGACAATGTCCCATAAGTTGACTTGGACGTTTGAGTAGGGGCGATTGGATGTACTTAGATGGATCTGCTCGCTTACGCGACACGAATTCTCTCGGCGCTGAGCGAGCCGATGGTTAGAATCTCCCAATGCTCGGGCCGTCCGGCCCTGGCGCAAGTGAGGTGAACCCATGGTCAGAACTAAATCCGTTACGATAGGAGCCGCCCTCGTCGGAGTCCTGGCGTTGTTTCTCGCGGCAGCTCCGGTCGAGGCGCAGCTCGCGAGCCCGAGTGAGGACCCGGATGTCCAGGGGGCGATCAGGCTCTTCTCTGCGTGGCTCGACGGTCAGGTCGCCTATCGACAGCTTCCCGGCGTGGTGGTGGGCGTGGTGTCCGACCAGGAGCTCGTGTGGGCCCAGGGCTTCGGCTTCGCGAACGTCGATGCGAAGCGACCAATGGCGCTGAACACGCGGTTTCGCATGGCGTCGCACAGCAAGCTGTTCACCGCGACCGCGATCATGCAGCTGCGCGAGCAGGGCCGGCTCAGGCTCGACGATCCGGTGTCGGAGTATCTGCCCTGGTTCCGGGTGCAGTCGGCCGCCCAGGACGATCCGCCGATCACTATCGAGCACCTGCTCACCCACAGCTCCGGCCTTCCGCGCGAGGCAGGATCGCATTGGAGCGACTGGGAGTTTCCCACCCCCGAGGAGCTGAGAGAGCTCATCCCGAAGCGGCAGGCGCCATTCTCACCCGAGACCCGCTGGAAGTACTCGAACCTGGCGTACACGATCGCCGGGATGATCGTCGAAGCGGTGAGCGGCGAGATGTGGGCGCAATATCTTCAAAACAACATCTTCGATCCGCTCGGGATGTCGGCATCGAGCGTGGACCGCGACGTCGCAAGCTTGGCCACGGGCTACAGCCGCCGCATGCCGGACGGGTCGCGGCAGGTCATTCCCTTCGTCGATGCGCGCGGGATGGCCGCGGCAACCGGCCTCACGTCCTCGGTCGAAGACATGGCGAAGTTCGTCTCGGCCCAGTTCCGGAAGGGGCCGAGGGGTGGCGACCAGATTCTCAGCACCGCTTCTCTGCGGGAGATGCATCGTGTGCGGATGCTCGAGAGCACGTGGACCCAAGGGCAGGGGATCGGGTTCGCGGTCAGGCGCGTCGGGGACAAGCTGTACGTGGGGCACGGGGGCGGCTATCCGGGCCATACGACGAACACCCTGATCCAGCTCGACTCGAAGGTAGGCGCGATCGTCCTGACGAACACAAACGACTCGAATCCCGCGGACATCGCGCGACAGCTCATGAGCACGGTGGGCGAAGCCGTTGCCGAGGCGACCGCGACCGAGCCTGCCGTCCTCACGTGGGACCCGGCATGGGAGCGGTTCGCAGGGCTCTACCGGAGAATCGGTGGGGATAGACAGGTCGTCCTCCTGAACCAGCGCCTGGTGGTGATGACCCCAAACGCGCGCAGCATTGACGATTCGGTCGGGCTCGAGCCGATAGGCGACGGTCTGTTCCGTCTGACCGCTCCGACCGGAGGGGGGGCGGTCGGAGAGGTTGTCCGGTTCGTCGAGGAGAACGGACAGGTGGTCCGGATGATCATAGGGGATTCCTACGCGGATCGGGTCGGGAACTGATCGCTGTGAGGTGAGCTTCAGAGGGGCGAGTTCCCCTTCCGCGATCGGCTGTCCGCCAAGCGGGGCTTCCGGACACAACCCACTCTGGTTGTATGGCGGCTCCACGTCCATGTGGATGCTGTAGGTTGCCGCTGGAACGCCGAACTTACTTTGGTCTTTTTTTTGGCCCGGACTTTCGGCGCTTCCGCGACGGCGAACGGGTTCCCGCTTTGCTGGTTACAAACTTGTAGGCCATGCCGAGCAAGTCCCGCAACACATCAGGATTGACGCTAGACAGGCGAACCAGAACGACGTCGTAGCCGACATAGTGGTCCGTCACGTAGTAAACATCAGGGGCATCAGCGAGCAACTGGTCGCGAACATCGAAATCCACCCGAACGGCAAGTGAACCGGGTTCGGCCGAGCGATTAGCTGGCACACATGCCAGGAGTTTTCCGCCTACCTTGAGCGCGGGGAAGCCGTACGCGAGGTGTGGTTGGCGTGTGGACGGTGCCTTCAAACTTCAGCAGAACCCCCTGATCGATCCGTGCTTTCCTCCATACCAGGCAACGCAAGTCCGATATTCCGTACGGTGTCGAAGTTGATTGTGCTTTCGGGCATTGGTCAGTGCGATTTCCGAGGTGTGGTTGGCGTGTGGACGGTGCCTTCAAACTTCAGCAGAACCCCCTGATCGAGGTAGATCAAGAAGGAATCGCCCACACCGAAGGGTTCTACCGGGCCGACCTGCCAAACGAAGACCGGCGCGTCGCCCAGGCGCTCCGCTGCCACACTTGCGGGCCGGCACCATGCGAACATCGACGGAGCCCTCGAGGTCCGACGGCTCTCGGGACGCGGATCCGCAGACCGTTCCCTACTTGGGCACTGTCCGCCGCCACTCGTCGTACTGGCGCCGGAGATCCAACAGCGGGTTTTCCGCCCCACGCTCGGTACGCACGGAGAGCGCGAGCCAGGGCGCTTTGTCGGTACCCGCGTCCGTCATACCGATGTTCTCGGCGGCGTAGGGTTCGTCACCACCGCGCGCGACCAGGATGGCCGCCATGGACGTGGTCTGCCGCACGTTCCCCTGATTGCAGCGGACGTCGCCGCCGGCGATGGATCCGGCCTCGAGAGCCCGAATGAGCCGGTCGGGCAGTGTGTTGAAGCCCGCCGGATCGTCCCAACGGTAGGCATCGAGGGGATTCTGAACCACCTCCGAGCTGGCCAGGGTGTTCCCCTGCGAGCTCACGCCTCGGCTGGGGTCGGCCATCACTCCGGCGTAGCGGGCGGCGCCGTCCTCGCTGGCGACCATCCCCTGCCGGAGGGGGGTGGTGTAGCCGGCGGTGCGCACGAAACCGTCGTTCATGGTGACCACTCCGTACTGTCGGCGCTCGAGCTCGCTGTCCCACTCGGGGTCCGTCACCCGCGCGATTACCTCTTCGGCGGTGAGCCCCTCCTTGATCGCCTCGAACACGCGGTTCCGGTTGTCGATGTTGAAGCCCGCCTGAGTCGCAGCGGCCCCCTTTCCGGGCACCAGTGCCGCCACAGCGTCCCCGTTCCTCGTGACGCAGGAAGACACCGCGACCCCCACGTCGCCCGTCTCCGGATCTACTCCCACGATCGACCACGTGGTCATGTCCATCTCGGTGGGATACTCGGTCGCCTCGGGGGCGACACAGGCGGCGAGAAGCAGGCCGCCCAGCAGCAGGAACATTCTCTTCAGCGTACGCACGTCTATTCCTCCAGTTCGCAGGTTGACGTCCTCAGTGGGCGAGTCTGAAACCGGGCCGAATCACCCGTATATAAGACTACAGTCGGGGGTCAACAGCAATCAGAGAGTCACCCGGTCGTCATAGCGCCATGCCGATAAGCAGGAAGCCCGTTATCAAAGGGGCTTTCGACAGAAGACAGTTTGCAGCATAGGCGACTTCTCGGAAGTTGAGAACAGATCGTTTATTGGGCGTTGAGAATTTGATAGCGCTTAACTCACTCCTCTAGTATCTTTTGCCGAGTTTTTCACGGCTTTTTCAGCAACACAATATAACGATGGAATCCGGCACAAAACTCCGCCACTACGAGATCTCAACGCCCTTAAGTAAGGGTGGAATGGGTGAAGTGTGGCCGGGATACGAAGCCGCGACGGCCTGCGGCCGCGCGCGGGTTGTTGTCGGATTGAGTTGATTCAGGCTAAGGTGCCTTAGCGCGGCCTCTATTAACCAAGTTTGAATTATCAACCTGAATATTAAGGAGCGGAGAATGGCAACGACGTGGCGAGTTTCTGGACGCATACAGGTTTCGGTGAATGAGCGCGAATCTGAGGGCAGAGTTCGTGAGACCGGAAATATGCAAGGTGTAGAAGTAGAAGTATTTGGTTCCCTTTTGAATTCGGGTAACACTAGAGACACCTGGTGGAGCCTTGAAACTGTGATTCACGAGGTAATGCACTTGTGGAACTATGATCACAACACCGGCACGTCCAATTGGCTCCAGGCGGTTTGTGATGGCAACACCCACTCTTTCCAGGAAAAGCCCGCAATCGCGTTTCACGAAGGATTTGCTGAGTACGCAATGGACGATCTTCTTCATGAGATATGGGGACTGAACCGTGTGGAACCCTTTAATAGGCATAGCGTGCGAAACAGGAGTGGGCAGGCGCTTACCAATCTAAAGGTCGTGGAAGGGAGCGACGAAGGTGTCACAAATGCCCTCCACACGCTGACGACTCCTGATATCTACACGCGAACCTTCGGGACACGGACTAGCACCACCCCGAGGGGCAGTCGAGCGGGCACTACCACTACGACCGGCAGGAATTGCCCCCGCAGCCCCAACCTCGATTTGTGGGATGTCCTAAAAGTTTTCAAGCCCGCGCCACGGTCAGGTTGGAAAACTGCTTGGCAAGTGGGCAGGCCGTCCTATGGCATCGTCCGATTCTTCAAGCGCGCGGCAGATGTTCTGCCTTCGTTTGGTTCACAAGCCGAGAGATTGTATCTGGCTCTGATAGACCCAGACTCGAATGTGGAACCGCAAAGCCGCTGCAGATAGGCGGATAAGCGGTATAAGCAGGGTCCGACGACTATGGCAACACCACGCGCTTGCATCAACATCGTCCTAAACTGGTTTGAAGAACTGAAGGAACGGGTGCCAGTTTCCTGATTTTCCGGGTCAAGTCCTGATAAATCATCTTGTCGGACATTGACCACCAGGCCGTAACGGCTACCCGTAGAAGGCCCCGTAGCAAAGGACGACAGATTACCCGCCATAAGTCGCCTAGCGTTTAGGAATGAGCAGCATCAATGACCAAAAAACTGGCTTACGGTTTCGAACGCAAGATCTAGGATAAGTACTATTAGGAGAGTAACTTGAGGTCAATGAAAAGGTCAGATGCTCGTAATACGCCATGTTTCTATCGGAGATGGTCCGGGACCGACAGTGGCAGGAATGATCCGGGGCATGTCGGATAGAACGGTTTGAAGTGAGGCGCAGGCGCGGTCGGGAGGGAAAGCCCTATGGGTTTTCAATCGAGGGGCCGGGGGGATATACAAGCAGCCGACTCGATGTTGGGACATGGAGTGGGCCGAACTTTGCGTTGCGCTGCCCGGTTCTGAGGTTTCCGAAGCATTCGGACCGGACTCGAAAGGCCCAGTTGACAGATCCCAGACACACTGGCGCGGTGCAGTCCAGCGGGCCGCGAAGTGGACGTGGTTGTGGAGCATTGACGGTTAGGTACTGTCGAGAATCGGGACCGGCCTGGATGTGATGAACCCGAGTTGGAGCGCGGTGAAGCGTTCGACGATGCGCATGGTTCCGTGACAGAGCGGACACGGTTCCGGCGGAGTGTTTGGGGGCGGAGAGTCCGGCTCCGACGTGGGTGTCTGGCCGAGGAGTCGCCGACACAGCCCGAGCATCACGGCGCGTTTCCGATTGGCCATCCATCCGAAGTAACGGATGCGGGGAAAGCCTTTCGGCAAGACGTGGTGTAGGAACCGCCGGAGGAACTCCTCCGGGGCCAGTGTCATCGTGCGGGGTCGTCCGTTGTGGCGGTAGTCCTTCCATCGGAATGTGACGCCGTCGGAGGTGACGCTGATGATGCGATGGTTAGAGATCGCCACCCGGTGCGTGTAGCGGGCCAGGTACTGGAGCACGTGTTCGGCACCGCCGAAGGGCGGCTTGGCATAGACGACCCAGTCCCGGTCTTTGAGGTCATCGATGAACTGCTGGAAGCGGGATGGGTCGGCCAGTTGCAGGCATTCGCCGTGGAAGGCGAGCGTCTTGTTATCGAACGCCTCAGCCAACCCATCGAGGAACTTCACTCGGAAGACGGCACTGAGTTTCCGGACCGGAAGCAGGAAGTCGGACCGCGACGGATGGACCCACCGGTCGTGATCCGGTGAGGGTCCGCCACCGGGAACGACGCAATGGATATGGGGATGCCGTTCCAGGGTCTGTCCCCAGGTGTGCAGGATGCTGAGGAAGCCGGCTTCGGCACCCAGATACTTCCGTTGAGCCGCGACCTGGATCAAGGCGGCGGCACTGGCGTGAAACAGGAGCCGGTAGAGGACGCGCTTGTTCTGCCAGATGAGTGGGACCAACTGATGCGGCAGGCTAAAGACCAGATGGTAGTAACCGACCGGCAACAGTTCCTGCTGCCGTTTCTCGACCCAGGTGTTTCGGGCCTGGGTCTGACACTTCGGACAGTGGCGATTCCGGCAGGAATGGTATAGAAGTGTGTCGTGGCCACATCGTTCGCATCGTTTCCGGTGACCGCCTAATGCTTGGGTCCGACAACGGGTAATCGCATTCAGGACTTTGACCTGGGGCCAGGTCAGCGCCCGCCGATACCGGTTTCGGAATCGGTCTCCTGCGATGCGAACGACCTGGGCCACCTCAAAGCGTGGCCGGCTCATCGCTTTGTCTCCTCAACAACGGCAGGCAGGTGCAACTGATCCAGGGGGTTGCGTGCCATCTCCAGGTGACGGCGAGACAGCTGGAGATACAGCGTGGTATCGGACAACCGGCTGTGTCCCATCAAGAGCTGGATCGTGCGCAGGTCGGTCCCCGACTCAGCAGATGCGTACCGAAGCAGTGGCGCAGCGTATGGGGACCGACTTTCTGCTCAAGACCGGCCCGTTCCGACGCCCGACGGACCGCATACCAGACGACCTTGTCCGAGATCGGCCGTTTCACACCCCGGTGTCGGGCACTGCTGGGAAACAGATACCCCGCCGGCCGTTTCAACAACCAGTATTGCCGCAGGGCTTCCAGCAAGCTCGGGCTCAACGGCACATCTCGGTCCCGACGACCTTTGCCCTGGCGGATATGCACCAGCATCCGCTCACTGTCGATATCGGTGACCTTCAACGTCGATGCTTCTGTGCGCCGCGCTCCGGTTCCGTAGAGCACCATCAGGATCGCCCGGTGCATCGGTGTCACTGCCGACTGGATCAACTGCCCGACTTCATCGGGGCTTAGGATCGTCGGTAGTTTCCGGGCCGTCTTGGGAAACGGCAGGTCATCGATCCCCAGATCGGCTCGACGCAGCACCTTCTTGTAGAGGAATCGCAAGGCGGAGATCCGCGCCTCCACCGTGTTCGGGGCCAGCTTCTGCTTCCGCAGCATGTGCAGCTGGAACCGTCGCAGTTCTTCGGCTCCCGCATCGGCGGGAGACTTGCCGCAGTATTGGCGGAACTGGTCGAACGTGATCAGGTAGCTGCGAATCGTTCCAGGCGCGTAGTTGCGTCGCCGGAGCTCGTCCAGCAGTCGTTTTCGTAGTGGGGTCATAAGCCACCTCCTTATGACCGCCACTGTATGGGATGGGATCTATCTACAGGACGCCGACTCCGAGCGCCTGCGGCTTAGTTCTAACCGCCGATACGGAAACCTGGAAACCGGCTGAAATGGGGCTTCAGGCCGCGAGCCACTTTGGAGTATCGGCGACTTGTCAAGAGCTGGAAGGATGGCGAACGCTGCGATGCTCGCAGCAGTATAGAGTCAGGGGCGCCTACGCCAAGGGTGTCTTGCGGCGTGCAGAACGCTGCCGCGTGAGAGGGACCGTCAGTTTGTCTACCCAGATTCCGTCAATCGCTCACTGTCCTTGAATTAAAGCGGAGCAATCCGCCGCCGAACAGAATTCCCAGAACCGAAGCAGCGACGTTAGCAGCGAGAGGGCCAACGACGTTAGCCACGGGAGGTCCACCGAAAATGATAAAGGGTCCGAAGAGCACGAGGTTCATAAGAAGGAGCGAACCGGCGAACAGAAGTACTACACCTGTTTGTTGCTCGCGATGATAGCGGACGACCAGCCAGCCACACATTGCCCCGACCATGAGAGGCAACGCGACTGCGAATACAAAGGGGTAGACATGGCGTAATCCGGCCCATTGGTTAGAGGAGAAAGGTCCAAGTACCGGCATCCACATGAAGCTCCACGCAGTCTTGATTGGTTGGCCCGGCCCAATCCAGACGTCCCAGCCGTTCCCGGAGAAGAAAGGGCTGACGAAAGGGAAGATCATCGCTTTGCCGCAAAGAATCCACATGCCCCAACCTGTCAGAAGCGCTCTGGCGGCGATCCACTTGTGTCCTTGAATCTCCCTGAAGAAGCTTACCGGAATGGCTTTCATCGCCTGACGCCAATACCACATCGCGCTGGCTTTCTGCAGGTACTGCTCCGCAAGATCGCCGAGGACCGCATCATTGTTGGGTCCGGACCCAAAACGTTTCAACATCCACGTTGCAACTCTGGGGGGCTTTTTCGACGTCACGCTTTCTCTCCCTTTAGTTCCGGCAAACCTTTCCACAAGTTCATCAGGGATCGTCGGGCATCACGGACCTCACGTATCCCAGCGCCAGTAATACGAAAATGGCGTTTTGCTCGGCCGCCACGCTTGGGAGTGGCCTCGCCCAGTCTTGAAGTAACCAGGCCACGTTCCTGAAGACGCTCCAATGTTGCATAGACACTCGCGACAACGACTTCGCGACCTGTCTGTTCTTCAAGCTCCTGGGCGATCGTCACCCCATAGGCATCCTCACCCAAACGCAGAAGTGCCAGCAACAGCATGAGGTCAAAGTTTCCGAGATAGCCGCCCTTTCGCATTTATTCAGAATACTGAAGAAATTTAGCGTATGGCAAGTGTCGTTTCAGAATTGTTTCTAGGTTAGGAGAAGCATCGAGATGCTGCAGATACTGCAAGTCAGGTTGCCGGAGTACCGCCTTCGGCAAGATTGGGGATTCGGTGGACCGGCTTCTTTCCAGCACGGGCGTCAGGTCGCTCCGACGTGCAACGTGGGATTCCAGTGCATCAGGTTGTTCAGGATGGATCCACGATCTCGATCGAAACTGAGACCGGACAGCTACGTTTCGGCGAGAACGACTTGTCGATCTTCGTTACCGACACCGATACTGGTCGCTTGCAGCAGGCAAGCGATATGTCATTGGATCTGTTTATGCCTGCTATGGGCGCGATGCCTCCAATGAGAGATGTCGCCGATCTGGCCGGAATCGGACCAGGGGAGTGGCAAGGCAACGTGCGAATTTCAATGGCTGGAGAATGGCAAGTGACGATCACTTTCGATAGTCCATCCGGCCCATTGCGCATTACTTTCCCGGTTACGGTTCAGTGAGAGAACTGGTAAAGCATCAGGTACACCACCACACCTGTCACCGACACATAGATCCAGATCGGGAACGTCCAGCGCGCAATCCGCACGTGCTGATCGAAGCGCTCACGCCAGGCGAGATAAACCGTCCTCAGGACCATCGGCACGATGACGACGGCCAGGACCGTATGCGAGATCAGGATCGACAAGTAAATCGGGCGAATCCATCCCTCGCGTTCGAAACGCACCGAGCCCACCTGGTAGTGGTAGACGAGGTAGGAGGTCAGGAAGAGGGTGGAGACGCCGAGTGCGGCAATCATGCAGGCTTTGTGGGCCTGGATCCGGCGCCGGCTGATGAAATACACACCGAAAGCGACCAGGATGCCGCTCGTCAGGTTCAGCAGCGCGTTCAGTGCGGGAAGGTCCGTGACACTCGGCATCAGGTGGTGCTCGCTCAGCTGATTTCGTCCAGCAGTGCCTCTACGTCGGCGACGAGCCGAGCGACGGACTCCGATTCCGTTCCGGCATAGTAGCCGCGGATCTTTCCGCTGGGGTCGACCAGGGCGAAGCGGGTGCTGTGGGTGATCGGTTCGACCTCGGTTTCGATCGTGTCGTCGACGGCAAGGTGGAACCCTTCTTTCGACAATGTGTACAGCTCTTCCTTCTCACCGGTCAGGAAGACCCAACGGTCGCCCTCGGCTCCGTGCCGGTCGGCATATCGCGCCAGAACCTCCGGCGTGTCGCGGTAGGGGTCGACCGTGAACGACACCATCCGGACGCTCTCGGGCAGCTCCCGCTGGAGCAACTTCATCTTGTCGGTCATCATCGGACAGGTGCCCGCGCAGTTGGTGAAGATGAAGTCCGCCACCCAGATCTGACCGTCCAGATCGCTGCGCGTGAAGGTGCGTCCGCTGCGTTCGATGAGTGTGAATTCGGGAACTTCGCCGAACTCCAGAAGCGCGGGAGGCCGGGCAAACTGCAGCGCGAGGGTGACGGCGATGCCCGACAGCATGATGACGATTGCGGCTAACGATGACCAGTGCGGAAGACGTGCCACTCCGATTCTCCCCCTGAAGGATTCCTTAACGTTTGTGCGTGATGCCGAGCGCCACGACGAACATCGCCAGGGCGAAGGCGACGACGATCGCCAGCGACAACGCCGGGGTGGGGCCGCCCATCGACGCGTACTGCTCGCTTCCGTAGAGGCTCCAGCGGACGGCGGCGACACCGTAAGTCAGCGGGTTGAACGTCATCACCCATTGTAACCACGCCGGAGCGCCGCTCGGCGGGAAAACCGCGCCGGAGAGCAGCCACAGAGGGATCAGGAAAAGGTTCATGATTGCGTGAAATCCCTGCGTCGAGTCCAGGCTCCATGCGATCACATACCCCAGCCCGGCCAGACCGAACGCGACCAGACCCAACACGGCCAGCGTCAGGGGTATCGCCGACGCGGATATCCCGATCACCATCGGCGCGAGGGCCATGAAGACCACGCCCTGTATGAGCGCGATCGTCGTCGACCCGGAGATCTTCCCCAGGGCAATCGTCGATCTTGGAATCGGGGCGACCAGCACGGACTGCAGGAACCCTTCCTTGCGATCGTCAATAATCGATATCGTCGCGAAGATCGACGTGAACAGGAGGATCATCACGACCGTGCCCGGGAAAAAATACTCCATGTAGTTCATCGTGCCTGTCAGCGTCGGCAGGCTGAACGATCGGCCGACCCCGGAGCCGAGGACGAACCAGAAGACGAGCGGCGTTCCCAGCGCGCCCACGATGCGGCTCCTCTGGCGGAAGAACCGCACGAGTTCGCGCTTCCAGAGCGTCAGCGACGGGAGTAGGATGCTCATGATTCTTCCCAGAAGCGGTGGCCGGTCCGGTCGATGAAAACGTCTTCGAGTGTGGGCTTGGCCAGCGTTACTGAATCGATCATCCCCGGGAACGACTCGATCAACTCGGCGATGAACTCGTGGCCGTTCGACCGCTCGATCCGCACGCTGCCGTTGAGGACGACCGGTTCGATCCCGAATTTGCCGACGATCTTCTGCCGGAGAGCATCAGGGTCTTCTGTCGCAAGTGCGATGATGTCGCCGCCGATCCGTCGCTTCAGCTCCGCCGGAGTTCCCGAAGCCACGACCTCTCCCTTGTGGAGTATCAGGACGCGATCGCATCGATCCGCCTCGTCGATCAGGTGCGTCGTCACCAGGATCGTCACGCTTCCGGACTCGCGCAGCTGTTCCAGGTATTGCCACAGATCGTAGCGGGCGCCCGGATCGAGACCGAGCGAAGGTTCGTCCAGGATCAGCAGTTCGGGTTTGTGAAGGAGGCCCTTGGCCAACTCCACGCGTCGACGAAGCCCGCCCGACAACGTCTCGACCAGGTTCGCCCGACGGTCTGAGATGCGGAGTCGCTCCATCATCTCGTCCACCCGCCCGGCCAGAACGCGGCCACGGAGCCCGTAGAGATGACCCTGATGGAACAGGTTCTCCGAAACAGTGAGTTTGACGTCCAGGCTCGGGTTCTGGAAGACGACGCCGATCTTGCGGCGGACCTCCGCTGCGTCTCGGCTTACGTCGGAGGTTAGTATGGACGCGGAGCCCGCGCTGGGTGGAAACAGGGTGGAGAGGATGCGGAAGAGGGTCGTCTTGCCGCCTCCGTTCGGGCCGAGGAGTCCGAAGATCTCACCCCGAGCGACGTCGAAACTAACGCCGTTCAGAGCCCGGTGGCTGCCGTAAGAGTGGGAGAGATCCTGGACTTCGACGACGGACACGTTCAGATCACCTTGTCGATTAGCATCACCATCAGGAGTGCGGGCAGATAGAGAACCGAGACGCGCAGCAACCGCCGCGCCGCCCCCTTGGATCGATACACAGCCACCGCAACCCCGTAACCCAGGTACGTGAAACCGAGAAGTATCGCCGCGAACAGATACAGCGTTCCGGTGACGCCGAAGACTGTCGGTAGGAGGCTTACCGGCAAAAGGACGCTGCAGTAGAAAATGATCTGCCGGGAGGCACTGAGTTCCCCCGCGTTCTTTATCGAAAGCCGCGAAAAACCGCCGCGCATGTAATCGTCGTCGTACACCCACGCGATCGCCAGAAAATGCGGCATCTGCCAGAGAAAGACGATGGCGAAGAGCGACCAACCCATACCGTCCAGGCTTCCGCCGGCGGCCGTCCACCCCAGCATGGGAGGGGCCGCGCCCGGAACGGCGCCTACGAGGGTGGCAGCCGCGGTTCGCGTCTTCAATGGCGTGTAGACGAACGCGTACAGGAAGAGCGTAAGAGCCGCAAGTGTCCCGGTCAGGATGTTCGTGAGAATCAGGAGGTAGCCCACACCGCCGAGGGAAATCGCGACCGCAAATAGCAGAGCTTCGCCTTCCGGAATCCGTCCGTCGGGAAGCGGCCGGTCCTTGGTTCGGACCATCCGAGCGTCGTGGTGACGCTCCAGGTACTGGTTCAAGGCGCTCGCGCCGCCGGCGACGAGACCCGTCCCCACGATCGAGTGCAGGAGCAGGAGCGAGTTCAGCCCCTGTGACGAGCCCATATAGAAACCGACGAGGGTCGTGATGAGAACCAGCGCCGTGATGCGGGGCTTCGTCAGTTCGAGATACTCGAAGATCCGCCCTCGCCGAACAGCGACATCTACTCCGAGGGTCCGCGTCATGCCGGCTGATCGATCGGTTGAGCGCGAGTCTGGAGCTGGGGAGTCACCATCGCGAACGCGCGCAGAGTCAACAGCAGAGAGATGCCGAGGATTACCGCCCCTGTCACAACGTGAAGGGTCGTGATTATGACGGCCCGCCCGGTCCAGATCGTAAAAGCGCCCAGCGTCACCTGAACGAGCAGCAGAGACGCCATGATGACTGCGGGGCGGAACAGCCGTGGTTGTGAGCGGTACTCCGAAACGATCCGAATCAGGGTCCACAACACCATCCCGGTCACGAGCAGCGCGCCGATACGGTGTGCGAAGTGAATCATGATCGACGTTGACTCAAACCTTGGAATGATTCTTCCGAACGCAAGTGGAAAGTCCGGAATCGCCAACCCCGAATTCGTGTGGCGCATCAGAGCGCCCAGCATGAGTTGGAGGTAGATCGCACCTGTTGTCAGGCCGCACAGCCAGGGCAGGCTCGGGCTGCCCGTCCGTTCGCCTGCCGAAGGCAGCCCGCGTTTCCAGTCGGGCGAGGTGAACAGCGCCAGGGCGATGATCATGCAGAAGAATGTCTGCGCCAGCGTGGCATGAGCGACCGAGATCGGAGTCGGGAGGAGGTATAGAACGGTGAGCCCGCCGAGTATGGCCTGCCCGATGACGGCTCCCAGGGCGCCGAGCGTCAACCACCGGACCCATGGCCGATTGTCTTTCAACGATACCCAGACCGCCAGCGCGAACGTCAGAAGGCCGACGAACCCGGCCACCATCCGGTGCCCGTGCTCATAGAAAATCCCGCCGACCATCGGCGGGAAGAACATTCCGTAGGAGAGGGGCCAATCGGGAACTGCGAGGCCGGATTCCGTACTGGTTACCAGCCCGCCCGCGAAAATCAGGAACGTGGTGCTCAGTGCGGTGAACACCGTGAATCGGTGAAGCCAGAGGTTTTCCGGCTCCGGCGACTCCGGTCCCGCAGATTCCCGTGACATCGAGCACTTATTCGGAGGTGGTCGTTTCGCCTTCAGAGAAGGTGAAGTTCAGCTCGGCCGTCGCGTTGTCGGCCACTTCCACAGTCGAGACCTGCTCTCCGTACTTTTCATGCCAGGCGACGACTTCGTAGGTTCCCGGCGGCAGTTTCAGCTCGTAGCTTCCCGTACCGGCCGAGGTGGTGTGGAACGGATGGTCGAACACGCCGACGAAAGAATTCATCCACCGGTGTACGTCGCATCGGATCGGAAGAGGCATTTCGGGCTGATCGAAAGTCTTCTTGGTCTCCATGCCCTGAACCGGCTGACCGATGTTGAACGGGGTGTTGACTTCGGCCCACGCATGGATGTTGTGGAGCGTCGTGTCGCTGTTCGTGATCGACAGTTCCTGGCTGGCCATCATCGTAAACACGTGCGGCGAGTAGACACAATTCGCCTGATCGATCACTACGGGCTCGCTCGGCACGGGGTAGGTAGCCCCCTCGTGTCCCGAGCGCACGTAAAGGATGACGTTCTGGAGCTTGCTGTCTTCGGTGACGAGAACTTCCTGGCTCGTCGCCCCCTCGCTGTGCGACTGGCAGAACGGGTCGGCGGCCATCTGAATCCGGGCGGCTGCGGGAACTTCTCCCTCGAACATGATGTTGCCCGATATCGTCCCGGTCGCTGAGGCGGGATCGTAGGAAGCGCCGCCACCCGCGGCACCGCCGCTCGGCGCAGGAGGCAACCCACTCGAATCATCGCCGCCGCCGCAACCCGCGAGGATCACCAGCACGGAGAGAATCGAGAGAACCAACTTACTCTTGTGCATTTTACGAATCTCCTGAATATATAAGGTTGAAATATAGGTAGCCCAAACTATGGACTATAGCATTATTCTGAACCCAGTGTAGGTGCGGTCTATGACCGCACATTCCTCGTGCCGCAACAACGCGCGCTCATAGAGCGCACCTACACCACCCCGGCGGGCTAAACGCCTGTAAACACGTACGAAAGGGCGACCGCCGCCGGCCGCCCTTACACGGAATTCGATCCACTCCGTTCCAAGCCGTCAGTTGTCGTCGCTGATTCGGCTCGGACCCCCGCCCACGGTGACGAACAGATGGTCCCGGACTGCCTCGATCTGTGCCTGGACATCCCCGCCGAGGACATCCGGAAGGGGGGACACTCCCTGATCGAAGAAGGTCGGCATCCGGGTTCCCGGCGCGATCCCCTGTGGATCGAGTATCCAATCCATCACCCACTGCGGTCGAAGCCGTTCGCTCGAGAGCATCAGGTTCGGCGCCAGGTCCGCGGCCGTGACGCCTGGCGGAAGCGGGCCGTCGTCGGTCGGATGGCATCGCTCACACTGGAGCAGCGTAAACAGGCGGTCTCCCACCTGGAGTCGCTCTCTCGTGGTTGCCACCTCAGTCGTGATGAACGGGAACTCCGCCTCATCCAGCGCCGAGAAATAGCGCGCGATCGTCGTCGCGTCCGATTCGTCGAAGTAGAACGTCGGCATCCGCGCCGTCAGCCAGGGCCTCAACGTGGTTTCACCAGGGTCCTTCAGGAACGGGTGGAGCCAGAGCGGTTGCGTCTTGGCACCCTGTGTGTTGAGCAGCGGGGGCCACAAGGCCTGGTCTTCGATCGTCGAGCGGATGTCTCCACCGCCGGCCTCGACATCGTGACAGCCCCGGCAGTTGCGCCGGGAGACCAGCGCGCGGCCGGCCTCGAGGTCCGCGGTGAGCACGTTGCGCATGTCGGGGGGCACACGATCTTTGACCATGCCCGTCAGGACCATCACGATCCCCTCGACCTGTTCGTCGGTGAAATCGAAGTCCGGCATCCGGGCGAGCTCTTCCGGACGTTTGACGCGGCCCACATCGAAGATCCGCGGGTCCCTGAGCTTCTGCGCGTACCACGCACTGCGTTCGTGCGGAAGGCAGTCCTCGGAGGTACTGATAGCACACTCGAGAAAACCGAAATCCAACCGTGTGATCAGCTTGCTGCCGGCTTCGGTCAGCTCTGTGCCGATCGGCTGGGTCTCCTCGAAACCCTCGATCGTGTGACAGCCGAAGCAGCCATAACGAGCGATCAGGCGTTCACCCGTGTACAGGTTCTTTTCTTCCAGCGACATCGATTCCAGGCGCTGTTGGGCTTCGATGCCGGTCGAACCGGCGCGCAGGAACTCCAGCGTGACCTCGTCCAGCGCAGCTTCGTCAGGTTCGGGAAAAACAGACGCCTCGAAATCGGGATTGGTCAGGGAACTCAGGTATGCCGCGACGTCGGCAGCCTCGGCAACCGTCAGGCGCAGACTGGGCATGTTCGTGTCATGCCAGACGATTTGTGGGTCACGGACCCAGTTGTAGAGCCACTCTGAGGTGACCTTGCTCCCCTGGCTGGCCAGGTTGTACCCGAACCGCCGTCGATGCTGCGTCCGCGCATCGTCTGCTTCGATCGGGCCGACGGCGTGGCAGCCGAAGCAGCCGACGGTTTCGACAAGCTCCTTCCCGCTTTCCACGTTGCCGTTGGTTCGCGCGGCCGGGAGCGGGTTGTCCCGGGACTTGGAAAAGAGGAATTCCGTGATCGCGGTGATCTCGGCGATACTCCGTGGTTCATGTTCCGGGCCGCTGTTGTTGCTGTTGCCCCAGAACTGCGGCATGCGGGCTTCGGACTTGAACGCTCTTGGTTCGCGCAGCCACTTGAGGACCCATTCCTTTTCCAACTTGCTTGCGATCGTTGTCAGGTCCGGCCCGACGCGGCGGACGTCTTCATAGCCCGGGATTCGGTGGCAGCCGAAGCAGCCGTACATGCGGATCAGATCCCGACCCGCGTTCAGCGCTGGTGCTTCTGGAACGTCACCCGCACCCGTGTGGCACTTGAGGCATGTCGCTTCGATCCGGTTCATCGGGATCATCGGCGTTTCCAGATAGTGCTGCTCGTGCCAGTCGTACTCTTCTTCCCATTCTGCCTGCTGAGCCCCGTTCACCGGAGTGTGACCGGCGCGTGCGAACTCGACCGCGCGGTCAAGTCCCGAATGGCAGGTCGTGCAGCCGAACTGATCGATCGGGTGCGGGGAGTCCCCACCGAGGTACCTGCCGAGGTCCGGATGGGTCGTGAACGGCGCCGGCGCGTCGGCAAACGCCGCCTGGTCGATACCCAGGTGGCAGGTCGTGCAGCGATCCACCCTCGGGATCTGCATGAACGGATGTTCGTTGAACAGGGTAGGTAGGATGATCTGGTTGACCTTCTCCGATGGATTCAGCATGTCCAGAACCGGTGCGTTCCGGAACGATGTGACGACGAATCCCGGATCCAGGGTATTCAGAACGGCGTCGATGCGGTTGTACTCGGCCAGAGCCGTATCGAGTTCGCCCTGGATGCCGTCCCGGCTGCCGATGATCGCGTTGAGCTCTTCCCCGGCGGCGCGGATATCCAGCGTCAACTGGTCGACCCGCAAACCGTACTCATTAATCTGGGCCAGCGTTGCTTCGGCCCTCTGGCCCAGTGCTTCCGCGTTTGAGGCGTCGTTGGCACGGGCTTCATCGTAGTCGTACTTTTCCACGTCGTAACTCGCCCGGGAGAAGCGGAAGTCCTGGTCGGCGGCGTAGAGCTCAGCGTTGAAATCGTCGATGACGCCCTGGATGCGGTCGATCTCGGCCTCGTTCTCGGCGAGCGCCGCCTGGGCCTGTCCCAACTGGCCCTGCAGTTCATCGAACCGAGCCCTGTCGATCGCGTTCGCCGCGTTGTCTCGTTCGGCGAGGGTGCTGTCGATGCTCATCCGTGTGAACGCTCGCTGGTACTGTCTCCAGTCGCGGGTGTAGTCGGCCAGGATCATCCAGACCGTGAACCCAAACAGCAGCAGGCTGGAAATGGCGAACCACTTGTGCAGGTTGTCGGCCTCGTACAGCCGGTCGCCCCGCTGTCCGATGTTCAGCGCGTCGTCCTTCTTCGCGGGAGGAGGAATGGCTGGTTTTTTGTCTCCACCGATGGGTGTTTCGCTACTCATTGCTCTCTCCGCCTAGATATTGAAAAAGTACTCCGGAATTCCGATGATGTACTTCAGGTTGAACAGCCACCGCATCACCATCTTGATCGGCAGCGACGCCATCGCCAGCAGCAGGAACACCATCACGTGGTACCGAGCCGGCCCCAGCGTCTTGAAGAAGCCCTTGAATATAGTCTTTGCCAGAAGAGGGGGAATCAGTAACAAATAGCCAAGGACCACCAGGAACCCGAAGCTTTCGCGCAGCAAGATGTTTGACGGCAGCCCGACACCCAAGGCCTTAACCCAGATGTATTCCGAAAGGTTCACGTTTACCAGGGCTTCCAGTTTGTGGACGTCCCAGTATTCGTAGGGTCCGAAGAAGTTCCAGTTTGGCCCCCTCAGAAAGGTCCCCAGGATCACGAGCAACACCCACAGGATCAGGAACCCGAACAGGAAAGTCATGATTTCCCAACTGCGCTCCTTGAAGGTGTAGTAACCGTTTCCTTTCGGGTTCGTGTCGATGTAAGGGATCGCCATCAGGCCGACGATGATCAGGCTCGGGAACACCACGCCGGCGAGCCAGGGATCGAAGTAGACCAACATCTCCTGGAGGCCCAGGAAGTACCATGGCGCCTTCGACGGGTTCGGCGTATTGGCCGGGTTTGCAGGCTCCTCGATAGGCGCCGCGATCAGAATCGACCATCCGATCAGGACGAAGGTCAGGACGACCATGCAGATCAACTCGGTATAGACCAAGTCGGGCCAGCTCAGAACCTTGGATGCCGTCTCTTCCTTCTCGATCAGGGGTTGTCCTTCCTCTATTCGCTTGTCGTTGCGGATCCCTTCCCGGAGCGCGTACCAGGTGAAGAACGGGATAAGGAAGAGCATACCGACGATCGGCACGTTGTCCGGCTTCGTGACGATCAGCCGAAAGTCCGCGTCCAGCATGCTGATCCCCATGAACAAAGCCATTCCCGGGAACAGGATCATCGCCGCCTTGTCGCTGTAAAACGTCTGCCTGTACTTGGCCGAGATGAAGAGCAGGATGGCGGCCAACGTGATGAGGTACTGCGGAATCGTCAGGAAATTGATGATGTCTTTGATGAAATCCATTCTGATCGCCTACTTTCTACAGAGGGCCGGAAATGCCGCCGTCCCTGCGGATTCTCCAGAAATGCACCGCCATCAGGAAGCCGGCAACCAGGGGCAGCCCGACGCAGTGCAACACGTAGAAGCGCAGGAGGGCCCCCTCGCCGACGAACGTTCCGCCCAGAAGGGCGAAGCGGGCGTCGCTGGTGTTGTTCACGAGGTTGATGTCTCCCAGCGACAGCAGGGCGGCGCCGGGGCCTTCGTGGCCCAGGAAGGGTGTCGCACGCGCCATGTTTGAACCCACGGTGATGGCCCACATGGCCAACTGATCCCACGGCAGCAGGTAACCCGTAAAGCTTAGCAGCAGCGTCAGGACGAGCAGGATGACCCCGACGCCCCAGTTGAATTCGCGCGGTGGCTTGTAGGAACCGGTCATGAACACACGGAACATGTGCAGCCACACCGAGATCACCATCAGATGGGCGCCCCATCGGTGAATCTCACGCATGATTCCCAACGGCACCTGTTCGCGCAGGTCGATGATGTCGACGTAAGCGTATTCGAGCGTCGGCCGGTAGTAGAACATCAGCAGCAGACCGGTAAACGTCAACACAAGGAACAGGAAGAACGTGATTCCTCCCATACACCAGGTGAAGCGGAGCCGGATTCCCGATTTCCGTACCTTCACGGGGTGGAGGTGCAGAAAGACGTTGCCCAGCATTACAAGCATCCGTTTCCGGTCCGAGCTCGGTACGCCGACCCGGAAGACCGATCGGTAAATCTGGCTTTCCTGGATGGTCTCTCCGAGGCTGGAGAGCGATAGCTTCGACAGCAAATCCTTGAATTTACTCATAAAAAGAACCTAACTATGTACTGTGGGCACAGGCGGGCAAGGTCCTAGCGTGGATGCAACCCTCCTGACCCAATTACCTTCCGCGAACCGCGGACTTACAACGGCAGAAACGCCTGAGGGCTACTCCACTCACCCTTCTCTTGCTGGTACTTCTTGGCCCTCTCGACGCGGATCTGGCCGTCCTCGGCCATCGTGATCGTATACCGCTCCAGCGGTCGAGGCGCCGGGCCTTCAAAATTGATGCCGGTCTTGTAGAAACCGCTCCCATGACATGGGCACTTGAACTTCTGCTCTGCCTCCAGCCAGTTCGGCGTGCAGCCCAGGTGGGTGCAGGTGGTCGACAGGGCGTAAATACCTTCCTCGTTGCGGACCAGCCAGACGCCGAACCGCTCCTTGAAACGCTCGTCGACCATGCCTATCTGGAGCTCGCTCGGATCGCCGGCCTTGAAGGCCGACGGCGGTTCGAACAGGACATTGGGGAACATGAAACGTGCCGTCGCCGTCGCCGAGGCGACCATGGAGGCGGTGAACGCCATCCACGCGACGCTCATCCAGGAAAGAAAGGACCGACGGGGCAATTCCTTCCTTTTCGCAGGTGCCTTTGGCGGCTTTTTTGCCTCGGGCGGCACTTGAGGATTCTCTTGGCTCATCAGTAGACTCCTCGTTCAGTGAAGTTTGATTTCGAACACAGATAGAGAATTATTAATCTCGGAACGTTAATAAGTATTCAAGGCCTCCAGCGCCGCATCCCGAACCAGCAGGCTCGGATCGCTCTCGCTCAACAGGGCGATCTTGTCGCGCGCGCCTTCTATCCTAAGTAAACTGAGACACTTAACAGCGTTTACGATTGCGTTGTTCTTGTCTTCTTCCGACATCTCTGAGAACTGTGCCAGGTAGTCGCGGCTCGTCAATTCGATCAGCAGATCAACGCCGGCTGCGTCGTTCATCTGCGCCAGCGCCATCGCGGCATTCCACCTCACGGCCGCCGCCGTGTCGTTCAAGGCGATCTGCAGGTCGTGAATCGCAACCGGATCCTTCAGAGCTCCCAGCACGTGGGCGGCCATCATCCGGATGCCCGAGTCCTCGCTCTGCAACTTCGTGATGACTGCCGGGGCTGCTTGCTTGTCCGCGATCGTGCCCAATGCCCACAGCGTCCAGATTTGCGTTTCCGTGTCGACGTCAGCCAGGCCTTCGGCGAGTGCGGGGACGGCCGCGGGATCTCCCAGGTGCCCCAGGCTGACAGCCAGAAATCGCCGAATTCGCGTGTCGTCGGTCTTTGCGTTCTCGTAGACGGAGATCAATTCCGCACCAAAACTGGTGCCCCGCAGCTCCTCCTTCTGGGCCGCTATCACTTTCGACAGATCCAGAGCGGCCTGCCATCGCCGCGTGTCGAACGGAGAGTAACCCGCGTTCTGCCGGATCTCGGTCAGGTACGTCCGTGGCGATTTCTGGTCATAGGTGATGAAGCCGAACAGAACAAACACCCCGATACCGAACGCGATGATGATCAGCGGGAAGAGGAAGAACTGGGCAATCAACAGCGAAGTGGGTTTCTGCACCTCGGTCAGATCTTCCTGAGGCGGCATTGAAATTGGATTGCCGTTGGACTCCATAGGCGCGCCTGGAACGCGAGATTCTCCTCAAACGCCGAACATAGCAGAATAGAAAAATTGGGCTGTCCCGTCAACTCTAAACCGTGCAAAAAAAGGGATTTCGGGCGTTTTGAGAGACTTCGGATGCCGGGTTTCCGCCCGGATCCGTCACTCTTCCAGGCATATGGTGGCGGAGGCGGCCAGCTCGGCGATTTCGGCTTCCCCGTAGCCCAGACTTTCCAAGGTCGCCGCGTTGTGCTCGCCGAACCGCGGCGGAGGCTGTTCCAGACCCCCGGCCGTGTCGGACAGTTTGATCGGGATCCCCAGCATCTTCAGCGGGCCGTACTCGGGGTGAGTGAGTTCGCCGACCATCTCGCGGGCACGGATATGGGGGTCCTCGAGGATCTCTCCGACGGTGTTGATGGGTCCAACGGGTATACCCACTGCGGAAAGACGCTCGGTGATTTCGGCTCGCGTCAGCGGATGGATCGCTCGATCCATGATCGGCTTCAGGGCCTCGTAGTTCTTGATCCGGTTCGCGTTCGAATCAAAACGGGGGTCCGTGGCGACCTCCGGAAACTCCATGACGTTGCAGAAATTCTCCCACTGCTTCTGGTTCGTCACCGCGACGTTGATAAAACCATCGCTCGCATGGAAGCTCTCGTAAGGCACGATCGAGGGGTGACGTGAGCCCATCCTTGTCGGCGACCGGCCGGTCGTCAGGTAGATTTCGGCCTGGTACGCCAGAGTCGAGACCATGCTGTCGAGGAGGCTGATGTCCACGTGCTGTCCCTGCCCGGAACGGTGTCGCGCGAGCAGGGCCAGGAGGATGCCGTGGAAGGCATACAAGCCCGTGACGATGTCGGCCAGGGAGCCGCCGATCTTGACCGGTCCCCGGTCCGGCTCACCCGTGAGATCCATCATCCCCGACTCTCCCTGGGCGATGACGTCGTAGCCGGGCCGATCGCGGTAGGGGCCGGTCTGGCCGAAACCGGAGATGGAGCAGTAGACAACCCGGCTGTTGCGCTCCGTGACGTCGGCGTAGGAGAAACCCAGCCGGTCGAGCACCCCGGGCCGGAAGTTCTCGACAACGACGTCAGCCCGGTCTATCAGCTTCCAGAGAATCTCACGTCCGGCCTCGTTCTTGAGATTCAGTCCCAGGCTCTGCTTGTTCCGGTTGACCGACAGGAAGTACGTGCTGATTCCTCCTACGAACGGAGGCCCCCACATCCTGCTGTCGTCGCCGTGCGGCGGCGGTTCGACCTTGACGACGCGTGCGCCCATGTCGCCCATCAGCATCGTGCAGATCGGGCCGGACAGAATACGGGTGAGATCGACCACGAAGATATCGTCCAAGGGCTTCATCGGGACGGGATCATAGCATGCGGGAAGTGAGGAAGAAGTGACAAGTGATGAGTGACCAGTGACAAGTAAGAGGGTTACTCCGACTCGTCACTTGTCACTCGTCACCTCCCCCCGGCAACTCGTCACTTGTCACTTCCTCCAACGGCCTACGGACAACGGGCTACGCTCATCAGAACCTCTTCCGACTATCCAGCATTAGCGTCACGGGCCCGTCGTTCGTCAACTCCACGTCCATCATCGCCTGGAAGACACCGGTCGATACCCCCACGCCGGCGTTCTCGACTTCCCGGATGTACTGTTCGTAGAGATCCCGTGCCTCGTCGGGGGGAGCGGCTTTGTCAAAGGACGGTCGTCGGCCTTTCCGGCAGTCGCCCAAGAGCGTGAACTGAGACACGGCGAGGAGCTCACCGCCGGCGTCGAGAAGGGAGCGGTTCATCCTGCCGTCGGCGTCCTCGAAGACCCGAAGTTCGACGGTCTTTTTCGCCATCACACGGGCGTCATCGTCGGTGTCGTCTTTTTCCACACCGAGAAGAACGACAAGGCCGCTCCCGATTCTCGAGTGCTCGTTGCCGTCGATCAAGACGCGTGCCGTGGAGACTCTCTGGATGACCGCACGCATCTCAGTGGGATGACATCAATTGGAGTTGCGGAGGGTTTTCAGGAAAAGGCGCTGGATCTTGGAGTTCAGGAGGCGGGTGTTGCGGGCGTCGGTCTTCCATTTCTTGCACAGGTTCGACACCGGGATGATGGCCTTTGCCATCGACGCATGGCCGCCGGCCGAACCGAGCGTACCGAAAGCCTCCTTGACGACCTTTCCTGCCGCTCGGACGTAGCCGACGTTTCGAACCGAAAGGATCAGGTCCGATTCGTAAATGCCGCTGACCACGGCCCACTCGACTCCCTCGAACTGTAGACAGAAGTCCGCAAGTTGAGGGATGAGGTCCTCTCGCTGGACGCGACCGAGGCTGACGAACGCCACCTTCTCCTTTATCTGTCTGGCCTTCAGCGCCCGGCTCAGCGCGTCCAGGGCCGCTGGCGGTAGTGCCGGTCGTTCGATCCGGCGCAGCAGATTCTGGTTGGCACGCTGGTACAGGTAGGAGAATGCCTCGACGTCCCATTCGTTCGTTTCGCGCGCGAGTGTGAACGTGTCGCTCTTGATGCCGTAGAGCAGCGCCGTCGCCAGGCGCGTGCCTATGCTGTTGCCCTGACTGAGCAGGTATTCCAGCAGAATCGTCGCGGTTGCGCCGTAGCCGGGCCGGACGTCGCGGATGGCGGTTTCGTAGTCGAACTGTTCGGGGTGGTGATCGACGACCAGATCGAGTCGGGGCAGCGTGGCCTTGATGTGTGAGGGTTGCAGGTCGACCAGCGCGATCCGGTCGAAGTTCTCGATCTTCGTCGGGGTGATGAGCTCGACCTCGATCTCGAGCAGCTTTACCATCGCGATGTTCTCTGGCCGGGTCACTCGTCCGAAACTACCGATGGTCGCAGTCTGTTTGTTCCGTCCCAGGACTTGGCGCAACGCGAGCCCGCTCGCGATTGCGTCCGGATCCGGATCGTCCTGCATGAGGATGAGGACGTCATCGGCGTCCTCGAAATGCTCGCGGATCTCTTCAACCTGTCGCGTCGTTCTTGCCAGCACGATGTGCCAGCGAAGATTGCCCTCCAACAGTTGCTGCATGGTGATGCAATGAACGAAGTCGGCCCGTCCCGAGACTTCCTCCCGGTGCGCGGTGATCACCAGCGTCGGCACGCGGCTGCCGTTCTTGCGAACCAGTTCAAGAACTGCCTCGATGCGATCGAGATTATCGGACTGTATGAGCAGCAGGTCGGCCTCATCTCTGAGACGCTTCCGGAGCGAAGAATTGTTGCGGCCCGCCAGGGAGACCGTCTGGCCGTGGGAGGAGAGGTGTCGCTTGGCTGCGGGGTCGGTGACGATGTAGGTGGTATCGCCGTTGCCGACGAAGTAGTCTTTGAGGAGACCTGCGATGTAGTCTTCCTCGATGTAGACGACGGACCTCATAGGGCGTCTGGCGTCCGTCCGGATTCCCCTGTAGTTCGCAACAAAAATGCACCTTCAACCGCTGAAGGTGCCCGTCGCCACTGAGTGGAATCCAGCGGCACAGCCAAACTTCAATTGTAGGTTTCTGGCGGAGGCCTTGTCAAACAAGCAGACGCCTTATCACACAACGCGCCACGAGGCGGAATGAAGACTATTTCGCGCCCATACTCCTTCAAACGACGTGTTTTTGCACGGGAATCGAGACCGTGAGGGGTCGACGACAGGATTTACATGTCGATTCGCTCGATCAGCCCCGCGATGAGCGCCGTGCGCCACGGGAGTTGGTCGACCTCTATGTGTTCGTCGACCTGGTGGGGGCCCAGCCCCACCGTACCGAGCCCGTCCAGGGTCGGAACGCCCAACGCTGCCGTGAAGTTGCCGTCCGACGCCCCGCCGGTCGACCCCTCCTGAAGATCATGCCCCACCTCACCCGCGATTTCTTGAGCCAGTTCGAACAGCCTTGCGGTGTCGGAGGTCCGCTCCATGGGGGGGCGGCTGATCCGGCCACGCACCTCTATCCTCGAGCCCGGCAACACGGGTGACAGTGCGCGGACTGCTTGAGTAACCCGTTCGGCTTCATCTGTCGAGGTGATTCTGGTGTCAATCTCGATCGCCGATTCCGCCGGAACGACGTTGGGTCGTGTTCCACCCCGAACGACGCCCACGGTCAGTGTCGTACCGCGATCAGGATCCGTCATCCGCTGCAGTTTCAGGATCTGATGCGCAATCTCTTCGATCGAGTTGATGCCCTCTTCGGGGTTGATCCCGGAGTGCGTCGCCTTCCCGATCGCTTTGACGGTGAAGCGTCCCACGCCTTTGCGTGCAGTCTTCAGGACACCTCCTGGCAGGGAAGGCTCCAGAACCAGGACAGCCTGCGAGCGGCGTGCTTCGGCCTCGATCAGCTCTTGAGAGCTTCTCCCACCGATCTCCTCGTCGCTGGTCAGCAGTACAGTGACCGGGTTTCGAAGCTGACCGCGGATCCGCGCGACGGTTCGGATCGCCATCCACATCATCGCGATCCCGGCTTTCATGTCGAAGACGCCGGGGCCGCTGGCGATGTTCCCTTCGATCTTGAAAGGGCGTTTCTGAACCTCTCCGGCGGGAAACACGGTGTCGGTGTGTCCCAGCAACATTATGGGGCGATCCCCGGCACCCGGGAACCGGACCCGGAGATGATCGCCAAAGCCTTCGACCGGATTCACGAACACCTCTCCAGCGATCTCCTCGAAACGCCGGGCGAGGAAGGCCACAAGTCGGTCGACGAGTGGTTTGTCGTAGCTGGGCGACTCCATGTCCACCATCTGTTGCAGGAGCTCGATCCCGTCTTTCTTGCTGTTCTCCAGATCAGTCAGTATTTGCTTCATTGTCTGTCCTTTCGCACTCCGCGCGGGGCATCCGCGACGTCGTCAGTCGCGCGCGCGAGCTCAAGCTATAATGCCATGTCACCGGCCGCGCGAATAAACCGTATGAAGATTGCCATCCTGGGTATCCGGGGGATTCCCGCAAACTACGGAGGGTTCGAAACCTTCGCCGAAGAGCTGGCGCCGCGTCTGGTCGCACGCGGGTACGAGGTGACCGTCTACGGCCGGTCGAACAATATCGATCACGCGTCCGACATCTACCGCGGAGTCCGCCTGGTCATACTTCCGACGATTCCAACAAAACACCTGGATACGGTTGCCCACACCTTCCTTTCGGTCTTCCATTCCCTGACTCGACGTTTTGATGCGATGTTGATGTGCAACGCAGCTAATGCAGTTTTTTGTGCCGTGCCGCGGTTGGCCGGCACGCCAGTGGCGCTGAACGTGGACGGGATCGAACGGAAAAGGAAGAAATGGGGGTTGGCCGGGCGATCCTACTATCGCATCTCCGAACGCCTGTCGACCTTCATTCCGACGCTGGTCGTCACAGACGCCGCCGTCATGCAGGACTATTACCTGAAGGAACACAACGCGTCGTCGGTGATGATCGCCTATGGCGCCGACTGCCGACAGCGTCCCGAAACCGGGTTTCTGGAAACGCTCGGGCTCGGACCCCGAAACTACCTCCTGTACGTGAGCCGGTTTGAGCCCGAAAACAACGTGCACCTGGCGATTGAAGCCTATCGTGAGGTCGACACGGGCATGCCGCTGGTGATTGTCGGTGACGCGCCTTACGCGGCGGCCTATATCCAGCGGCTCCGAGCGATGGCGGACGAGCGCGTACGCTTCCCCGGCGCCATCTACGGCGACGGCTACCTCGAACTTCGATCCCACGCCTATGCGTGGGTCCAGGCGACCGAGGTTGGCGGAACTCATCCCGCCCTGTTAGAGGCAATGGGGGCGGGCAACTGTGTTCTGGCAAAAAACACGCCCGAGCACGTCGAAGTATTGGGGGATTCGGGCCTCTACTTTGACACTGCCCGGGACCTTGCCGGGCTGATCCGGCGGGTCCTTGAAGATCCGCCACTTGCCGCCGAATACCGCGAGCGTGCCCGGTCTCGAGCGCAGGCGAACTACTCCTGGGAAGCGATTACGGATCAATACGAGCAGCTGTTTCGCAGAATGGCCGGATTGGAAGAAGTGACGAGTGAAGACTCGTCACTTTGATGTAGGTGCGGTCTATGACCGCACAAATCTTTGCAAAGCCACGGTGTGCGGTCATAGACCGCACCTACACGTCACCAGCTTTGTTCCCACAACTGACTACTCACTACCGACTACTGCCTACTCTGTTACAATTCCACCCTCAAGAAAACAAGGGAGAATACGTATGAAACCAACAGTTTGCGGTCTGGCCTTCTCGCTGGTACTGGTCCTGGGGCAGCCGGTAATAGCCCAGGATTATGGCTTCAGTTCGGCGTGGCCCGAGCTCAGCCCGGCAGAGCGGGCGCAGGTCATGTCATTCGGCGAGGATTTCAAGGGTTTCATGGGTCGGGCCAAGAGCGAAATGTGGTTCGTCCGTGAGGGTGTGGAGTACGCGGAGTCCCAGGGGTTCCGCGAGTGGTCCGGCGACGCGTCGAGCTCGAACCTGACACCCGGTTCGAGGTGGTATGCGATCAACCGCGACCGCACCCTCGTGCTCTTCATCATCGGAACCGAACCCATCGAAGCCGGCATGCGGATCGTCAACACGCACATCGACTCCCCCCGTATCGAATTCAAAACGAAACCGCTCCGCGAACGCAACGAGGTCGTGACGATCGACGCGCAGGTCCACGGCGGGATCAAGACCTACCAGTGGGTCAACGTTCCGCTCGCCCTGATCGGGCGGATCGACAAGACGGACGGGTCGACCCAGTGGGTCGAGATCGGGACCCAACCGGACGATCCGATACTCCTGATCAGCGACCTGGCGCCGCATGTGGACCGGGACTACCGGAATCGAACTCAGCGGGATGTCATTCGAGCCGAGGAACTGGAGCCGATCATTGCTTCGTTGCCGCCGGATAAGGACAGCGAGTATAAGACTGCTACCGAGCGCCTCCTGGCCCTGCTGAAACAGGAGTACGACATCGACGGCCGGGATTTCCTTTCGGCCGACATCCAGATCGTGCCGGCAACCGCGCCCAGGGACGTCGGTCTGGACCGCGCCCTGGTTGCTGCTTTCGGCCAGGATGACCGGTCCACGGGGTACATCAGCCTCCGCTCGATCGCCGAGATCGAAACTCCAGCTCACACTGCGGTTGCGTATGCAGTGAACAACGAAGAGACCGGATCGTGGAACACGGGTGTGAACTCCCAGTGGTTCACCACATTGGTGTCGGAGATGATCGAAGCTCAGAGGGGCGACTTCAACGACCTGACTCTGAGGCGGGCATACCGGAATACGGAAGTACTGGTGAGCGATACGACGACGGCTCTGAATCCCCTCTTCCCGGGTCCGCAAAGCCAGGAGTTGACCTCACGGCTCGGGTACGGACTCGTCGTCAAGGAGTACGGTGCGGGCAGGGAAGCCAATTCGGAGTTCTTCGCAAAACTTCGGGGAGTCCTGGATCGAGCCGGGGTGAAATGGCAGACGCATTCCTACAACGCGGGGTACGGCGGGGGCACGATCGCGGCCTGGTTCGCGGGACAGAATATGGACGTCATCGACGTGGGCATCGGAATCGTGAGCATGCACTCCCCCTACGAGATGTCCTCGAAGGTGGATCTCTGGCAGCTCCACAAGGGTTTTCAGGCGTTTTTCAATCAGTGACGAAGAAGTGGTCAGTGGCGAGTGGCCAGTGGCCGATGGATGAAGTGACGAATGCCAAGTGACAAGCTACATTCGGCGTACCCGTTACGCATCACTTGTCACTCGTCACTTGTCACTTCTTTGGGGCAGTTAAAGACTTACAGGTTGTGCCACCCATGAAAGGGATCGTTCTCGCAGGCGGGCTCGGAAGCCGTCTTCACCCGCTGACAAAAGTCACCAACAAGCACCTCCTGCCCGTCTACGACCGGCCAATGGTCCACTACCCGATACAGAGCCTTGTGGACGGGGGTATCGAAGAGATCCTGGTGGTTACGGGCGGCAACAGCGCCGGGGATTTTCTGGAACTGCTCGGTCACGGCAAGGAGTTCGGCCTCAAGCATCTCGACTACACTTACCAGGAAGGTCACGGCGGCATCGCCGCCGCGCTCGGCCTTGCCGAGTTTTTCGCCGACGGCGAGCCGATCTGCGTCATCCTGGGCGACAATATTTACCAGAAGAGCTTTAAGTCCTCGGTCGAGACCTATATGCGCCAGGGTTCCGGGGCGCGCATGCACTTGAAGAAGGTTGAGAACGCTCAGCGCTTCGGCGTGCCGGTCCTGGACGGTGATCGAGTGGTCCGCGTCGAAGAGAAACCGGCTGAACCCAAATCCTCCTATGCCGTCACGGGCATGTATATGTACGACGCGCGAGTGTTCGAAATTATCAGAACTCTGAAGCCCTCCGGCAGGGGGGAGCTCGAGATCACCGACGTCAACAACGCATACATAGAGTCCGGTGAAATGACCTACGAGATTATCGAAGGCTGGTGGTCCGATGCCGGAACGTTCGATTCCTTGCTCCGAGCGAACATTCTGGTTGCAGGCCGCCAGGGGAAGGCGTCCGAAGAGATTTCGATGGACACGATCCGCCGCTCGGCGGCCGCTCTCGAGGAGCGATAGATGTCGGCCGCAGAGAGACGCAGGGTTCTCGTCACTGGAGGTTCCGGATTCATCGGTTCGAACTTCATCCGCTACCTGTTTGAAGCCACGTCGGATGTCGCTGTAATCAACTTCGATCTGCTCACCTACGCCGGGAACCTGCGGAACAACGAAGACGTAGCTGGCGATGTCCGCTACAGCTTCATCCGGGGCGACATCGCCGATGCCGTGCAGATCGAACGGCTCTTTGAGGCGAATCCGATCGATGTCGTTGTCAATTTTGCCGCCGAAACCCACGTCGATCGTTCCATCGAAGATGCGGGTCCGTTTGTTGCCACGAATTTCGTCGGTACGCAGTGCCTGCTGGATGGCGCGCGCAGGCATCGGGTGTCGCGCTACGTCCAGATATCGACCGATGAAGTTTACGGAAGCCTGGGCGCGGAGGGCCGGTTTCGTGAAGACACACCGCTCAACCCGACGAACCCATACTCGGCGACGAAGGCGGCTGCCGACCTGTTCGTCTTGAGCTATGCGAAGACGCATGGGTTCCCTGGGTTGATCACCCGCTGCTCGAACAACTACGGCCCCAACCAGTTCCCTGAGAAGTTCATCCCCCTGCTGATCACCAACGCGATAGAAGGGAAGGCGATCCCGGTTTACGGACGGGGTCTCAACCGGCGGGAGTGGATCCATGTCGACGACCATTCCCGTGGAGTGTGGAAGGCCGTCACCGACGGGCGACCAGGGCAGGTTTACAACATAGGCGGAGGAGACGAGATCGCGAACATCGATGTCGCGCGCGAAGTCCTCGGTCTCGTCGGACAGTCCGAATCGCTGATCGAGTTCGTCAAGGACCGACCCGCCCACGACCTCCGGTATGCCATCGACTGCTCGAAGATCGAAAGTGAGTGGGGATGGTCGGTCGAGACGGATTTTGCTACCGGCATTTCCAGGACGATCGATTGGTACCGAAACAACAAGGACTGGGTCCGGGAGGTCAAGGACGATTCCTATCTTTCCTACTACGAGCGTCACTACACGAACCGCGATCAAACTCTCGCCTCATACAAGGATTGAGGATGTCCCCTCGCTCGCCGTCCACGACCCGAACGCCGGATGCAAAGGAGACCGGGGATGGAGTGTCGCTGGCCTGCGACCTCTGCGGCTCGAGCGAAACCCGATCCGTCCTGACGTCCGCTAGCCTGGACGGTCCTCTCGTCCGTTGCGCGGTCTGTGGCCTGCACTATGTCTCCGTCCGGTCCGCACAGCTTGCCTTTTCACAGGAATCGTCGTCTCTGACCGCGGAACGCATTCGGGACGCGAACGTGCATTTTTCGTCTCTACCCCGGGAGGAGGAACGCCGGCTCAACGAACTCAACGCGCGCTGGAGACTGGATTTGATACGGGAGATCCGGGACGGCGGCCGCTTGCTGGAGGTTGGCTGTGGCCGCGGGGAGTTTCTCAAGGTTGCCCGCGATTCGTTCGATGCCTTTGGCGTGGAGCCAAACCCGGAACTCGCCGCCGACGCGCGCCGGGAAGCGTCGATCCACGAAGGGCTGATCGAAGACACGATCTGGTCCGATTTCGATGTCGCCGCCAGTTTTCATGTGATCGAACATGTGGATTCGCCCTCGAAGTTCGTTCAAGAGATAGCCAGGAGACTGAGACCGGGAGGGCTTGTTGCGCTGGAGACGCCCGATATCGGTTCCTGGCCCTATCGCCTGATGAAGGCGCGATGGCGACAGTTCATACCCGAGCACTACTACTTCTTCGATCGGAACACCCTGCACCGTCTTTTGTCGGACAACGGCTTTGAAGTGCGGCAGATCACACGAGTCGGGAAGTATGCCAGCTTGTCATTGCTCCTGAACCGACTCGGCCGCTACGTGCGTTTGCCCTTTGACGGACGGCTGTTTGCCGGTTCCTTCACCTTCCGCCTCAACCCCCTCGACATCCTGCTGGCACTGGCAATCAAGAAATGAAGAATGTCGTAGAGGCAGCCATCGTCAACTGGAATTCGGGTCCGATGCTTCGCCGAGCGGTGGAATCGGTTCTCGAACACGGGGAAGTGGAGAACATTGTCGTCGTCGATAACGCCTCATCGGATGGATCGCTCGGGGACGTGGACTCGATCGGCAATCAGGTCCGCGTGATCGAAAACACCGCCAACCTCGGGTTTGCCGGAGCGATCAACCAGGCTTTCAAGACGACGACGTCACCCTTCGTTCTCATACTGAACCCCGACATCCAGGCGATGTCCGGCGCCATCGCAGCGCTCGCCCGCGCTCTGGATACCCATCCAAAGGCGGGAGCCATCGGGGGGTTCGTCAACCAGAACTATCCGCCCCGACCCTTTCCGACGCTGGCGAGTCTCTTTCGCGAAAACCTCGGGTTGCCGCGGCGCGAGACGAGGGTGTCGGGCGTGGAGGCGAGAGCGGTCGACCAGCCGGCCGGTGCGGCGCTGATGGTCCGCCGTGCGGCTTACGACGCGGTGGGGGGGTTCGACGAACAGTTCTACCCAGCCTGGTATGAAGACGTCGATTTCTGCCGAGCGATTTCCGCCTCCGGCTGGGAGATTTATTTTCACCCCGGGGCGAAATTTCATCACGAGGGTGGCTACAGTCTCGAAGCTCTCGGCCTCGAACGGTTTCTCACGTCCTACTACGACAATCAGCTCCGCTACGCGCGAAAGCACCTCGGGCCTAGATCCGGCTTGTCGCTCAAGACGGGACTGGCTTTGGGAATGCTCGGCAAGATGATGTATCGGCCTCGGCTGGCTGCGACCTATTGGCGGGTGCTGTGGGAAGTCCTGTGAGGACTGATCGCGAACCTGATCTCAGATTCATAGGATCAAGCCTCGCTGTTTGCGTCAGCACTCAGCTTTCAGTCAAGAAGCGGAACGCCGAAGGCCTTCATTCAGAGCTGAAGGCTGACCGCTGATTGCTTGCTTGAACATGAAAATCTCCGTCCAGATCGTCACGTTCGACAGCTCGGCAGACATATCCGCTTGCCTGGACAGTCTGGCGGCACAGACCACCAAGAACTTTCGCGTCCGCATTCTCGACAACGCTTCATCGGACAATACACTCGAGCTGCTCCGGGGTCGAGATGTCGATCTCATTACCTCTGACGCGAATACAGGCTTCGCGGCCGCGCACAACCGATTGGCGCGAAGCTATCCCGCACCGTACATCCTGTTCCTGAACCCGGATACCGTCCTGGAGCCGGACTTCATCGAAACCCTGACCGCGGCGTTGGACGGGGAAGACAAGGCTGGCTCGGCGACCGGTAAGCTCTTGCGCATGGACGGTGAGACGATCGATTCCACGGGTATCGTCATGACCCGCAACCAGAGACATCTGGACCGAGGCGCCGGCGAAATCGACAGCGGTCAGTACGATCGTCCCGGGAGCATTTTCGGCCCGAGCGGGGCGGCGGCACTGTATCGGTACGGGTGCCTGGAGGACGTTGCAATCGACGGTGAGTTCTTTGACGAGGACTTCTTTGCCTACCGGGAAGACGCCGATCTGGCCTGGCGCTGCCAGCTGATGGGTTGGGATTCATTGTATGTGCCCGGCGCGGTCGCCCGGCACCGGCGGAAGGTCACCCCGGAACGGCGTTCCGCTCTGTCTCAGGCTATCAACCGGCATTCGGTCAAGAACAGGTTCCTGCTGCGCATCAACAACATGACCGCGGGTCTTTATTTCCGTGACTTCTGGCCGATCACGGTCCGTGATCTCGCCGTGATCGGCTATGTCATCCTGCAGGAGCGATCTTCTTTGCCCGGCCTGCTGTTTGTCCTCGGTAATCTAGGGCGCTTGTGGCAGAAGCGTCGAATCGTCCAGACACGCGTCCGACGAGACCCGGTTCAGCTCGAGGCATGGTTCCGGTAGAATGACCCGATGGCAGAGAGACTGATCGGCAACTTGATTACGGGCGACCATCCACCGCCCGAAAAAGCCCGTCCGCTGAAGGATCAGCTGAAGGTGCCTGTCTCCATCGGTGCGGTTCTTCTCGTGATCGGTGGACTGCTCTGGGAGTTCGTCAACTACGGCGAAGAAACCCGTGTGCGGTCGTTCATGGAGGCGGTCGCAGATACCCGGTATGAAGCCGCCTACAGCATGTGGGATAGTGACCAGCGCTACCAGATGGATGACTTCCTGCTCGATTGGGGCGAGGAAGGCTACTATGCAAGCGGCTCGATGAACTTCGACGTCTGCGATTCCAACAGCAGCGGAACCGCCGTCATCGTCTACACGAGAATCGACGGTGGCCCGCCCGTGGCCATGATGGTCGACAAGGAAACCGGCCTCCTCTCCTACTCTCCCGAAAACAAGTACCGCGGAGGCCGAATATCCCGTCTAGCAGGCTGTCTGTAGCAGACCTTTCTGCTCAGCGCATACCTGAAACCGATCTATTGCAAATTGGTCAATGGACGAATCCGCATTGCAAGTTGGAGATTGGAAATTGCTCAATTGGTGATCGCTCGGAGCATCGAGCGAAAAAATCTGAAATGAAGCAATTTCAAATGAGCAACCTGCAATGTGGATTGTTTAGATACCGCAATTTGCAATTCGGATTTCAAAGACGAAGCGTCGGGGAACGACGGATCTCCGATGGCGTCACTTCCCCACCAACTCACGATAAAACGCTTCGATCTTGGGAACCGTGTGCGATATGTCATATCGGTTTTGGACACGTTCGAACGCTCTCTTTCGCAGTTCACTGCGAAGCGCTTCGTTGCCTGACAGTCGCCGGATCGCTGCCGCGAGCTCGGAGGGATTCCGCGGCGGAACCAGGATTCCCGCTTTCCCCCAATCCAGAATTTCTCGAGGGCCGCCTGCGTCGGTCGCGATGACGTTCACACCCGCAGCCATCGCCTCGACGACGACGATGCCGAAAGGCTCCTCCCACGAGGGAACGATCAGCATGTCCACCTGCTGGAGGAACTCCGCAGGCTTGACGAAACCGAGGAATTCCGCCGGCAGTTGCGCGGCCCGACGTTTGAGAGAGTCGACGTAGGAACGCTCGCCGGAGCCACCGATCAAGAGCCGAAACTCCGACTCGAGAAGACGCAGCGCTTCGATCGCGTCGTCATGCCCCTTGTGGGGCGAGACCTGGCCGAGAAGTCCGACAACGACGGGATTTCGCACTGTCCGTTCTTCATAGTCCAGCTTGCTGCTGTCGACCCAATTCGGAACGATGATGCTGGCACGTGGTTTGAGATGCTGGATGGAGTCGAGGATCTGCCCGGTAGTCACGATCCAGCCGTCCACCCTGGAATAGAAGGGATGCCTCCTGACCGCGAATATGAGCTGCCGCGTGAGAACCAGCCTGACAGAGCCCAGCCCCCACAGGGCCGCTGCGACGATCGAGTAATCGCGGGCGACGTGAGCGTGGATGAGGTCGAACCCCGATCCCCGCACGATCCGCCGCAGCCGGAATGCTGTGTAGAGGTCGACAGAGTTCAGAAAGGGCAGATCGAAGTCGGTATCGAGGGGGCCGTTCCGGCGGCCCGCGATGGCCACGTCGTGACCCATTTCGCGGAGCTTTTCGGTGAGCTCGATGACATGGACTTCACCGCCGCCCAGGACCCGGGCCGAGCTAACCTGCAGGATGCGCATCGGCGTTGCCGAAATCGTCGAGCAGTTCCTCGCGGCTGACACTGGCTGTTCCCACCTTGCCGACCACCAGTCCGGCTGCATGATTGGCGAGCAGAGCCGCCTCATCCATGCTCGCCCCGCCAGCAGCGGCCATGGCCAGACAGGCGATCACGGTGTCTCCCGCCCCGGTCACGTCAAACACTTCGCGCGCCGCCGTCCGGAGGTGATGAACTTCATCTTTGCCGAACAGCGACATGCCGTCTTCACCTCGTGTGATGAGGATATAGGGGCAGCCGAAACGATCCAGCAGACGTTTTCCGGCTTCTTCAAGGCTCGCGCGATCCACGAGTGCAATACCCGTCAGAAGCTCCGCCTCCCGGTTGTTCGGTTTGATCAGTGTCGTCGGCCGGTAGTATTCGGCGTGATGGACTTTGGGGTCGAGAAACACCGGGACATCCGCCTTGCGGGCTTCGGGCAGGACGGATCCGAGCAACTCCGCCGTGACAACCCCCTTGTCATAGTCCGAGACCACGACCGCGTCCGCTTGCGGCAGCGTATCCATGAAGCGATCCCTCAGCGCGTCGTTCGTTTCAGTGGACACAGCCGTGCAGTCTTCCCGGTCGGTGCGCACGACCTGCTGGCCGTGAGCGATGATGCGCGTCTTTAGCGTTGTTCGCCGATCGTCCGGCACGAGATGACGGGAGTCGATTCCGAGTTCGTCGAGCAGGCTGATCAGGCGGTCGGCTGCCTGGTCTCGACCGATCACGCCGATCGTGATCGGCCGGCCGTCGAGTGAGCGAATGTTTGCGGCGGCATTGCCGCTACCTCCCAAACGGTCGGTTTCTTCGATCACCTCGACGACGGGCACTGGAGCCTCAGGAGAGATCCGTTGGACCCGACCCCAGGTAAACTGATCCAGGATGACGTCGCCGACGACCAGGACGGTCTTGCCGTCGAACCCTTCCATGATCTGCCCGATTCTTTGCCGATCGACCGGTGTCATAGATCCCGTTAGACCGTCGCTGTCAGCCGTCTCTCAGCTCCGGTTTGCCACATCAGATCGTCGACCGCCTGCTCGGCCTGCTCGATCGAAATCGACTCGATGCAGAGCGGGCTCTCTGCGACCAGACATTCGTAACCCGGGCACGGGTTGCATTCGAACGGGTTCTGGACAACTCGGTGCGGAACGCCCCAGGGACGCCACCGAACCGAATCGGACGAACCCCAGAGGGCTACGGTGGGAGTACCCACCGCTGCTGCCAGATGCATGGGACCGGAGTCGTTACCGATGTAGAGTCCGGCTCCGCGGATCAACTCCGCCAGCTCCACGATCGAGAGACCTAACAAGATCACGCTGTTGGCCAGTTTCCTCGCAATGTCGCCGACGACGGACTCCTCGCCCGGCCCGCAGGTGAGGACGACACACCATCCACGGTAGGCAATCGTCCGACCCAACTCGGCGAAACCGTGGATGCTCCAGCGCTTCGTGTCCATCAAGGCGCCGGGATGAATTACGACGTAGGGTCGTCCGCGGAGGGCCTGGTGTACATGACTGTCCTTGTCCGGATGAGTCTCGTAGTACAGCGGCGGCGCGGTCTGGGCGCGCACACCGAGCCAGCGGAACCACTCCATTGTCGTTTCCACCGTATGCATCCGTGCTTTGGGCCGTGGCATCAACCCGCCGTACAGTCTCCGGTATTGGTAGTCTTCGACGCCGATGCGGCTTCCCCAGGTGGCGAGGCAGTACACGAGGCTGGTCGGACCGCCGTGAAGGTTGATGATGGCGTTGAATCGGCGCAAGAACAGCCGGACGACCGTTGTGTATTTCTCTTTGCTGGTTGTCAAGATCTCCGAGACATCCCGGTTGCCGTCAAAGCAGTCGGCGAAACGGGGTTCGACGAGGACGGAAATACGAAAGCCTGGGAATTCCTGTTTGAGCGCCCGGATCGGACCTGTCAACAGCAGGCAGTCGCCCATCGAGCGGAGTCGCACCAGCAGGATTCGGGCGTTAGATGGAAGCTTGTGGAAGAGGTCCTTGGTGGGCCGCACTACTCCTCGATCGTTGCTTCGCTTACGAGCATCACCGGTATATCGTCACGAATCGGGTAAACCCGGTTGCACTCGCTGCACTTCAAACCCTGGTCATCGTCGACCAGGGTCAGGGATGCCTTGCACAGTGGACATACCAGAATCTTCAGTAGCTCCGGATTCACTGCCATAACTCGTCGATGGTATCAGGGGAAGTAGTCAGTTGTCAGTAGTCAGTGGAGCCACCCAAGACTCCCCTCCTCAGATGAGGAGGGGTGGCGCGAAGCGCCGGGGTGGTGCTGATCAAGAAAATTCCGACAATCCTGGAGCAGCCAAGCAGGACCCATCAAACAAACCACCCCGTCTGCGCCTTCGGCGCATCCACCCCTCCTCAACCAAGGAGGGGAGTCTTAGGGTCCCGGGTTTAACTGACTACAGACGGCTGACTACTGCTAGCACGCCAAAGGGCGTGCTAGCATATCGCCCCATGCCGAACGTGTCGCTCGCCTACGGTGATTCCGGCTTTTCCCTGCCTTTCGACTCAGATCACTTCAAGGTGATTGCGCCCGAAACTGAGTCCGCCCAATCCGTCGAAGAGCACCTGATCGATTCCCCCCCTCTATCGCAATGCGCGCGCGGGAAGCGTGTGCTCGTGATCGTGTCTGACCTGACCCGACCCACCGGGGCACGCGAGTTCCTGCCGGGCCTGTTGGCCCAACTCGATCGCGCTGCCAAGGTGCGTGTCCTCTTCGCGACCGGCCTGCATCGGCCTCTGAGCGACGAGGACAAGATGGCGATTGTGGGCAGCGACATCTTCGAATCGTACCCGATGCTCGATCATCACCCAGACGCCGGTAATGTCTACGTCGGAGACACGTCCCTGGGTAATCGGGTGGAGATCGATCGGCAGGTGTTGGAACACGAGTTCGTTGTTTTGACGGGGTCGATCGGGTTCCACTACTTTGCCGGCTTCTCGGGTGGCCGCAAGAGCCTGCTGCCGGGCGTGGCGTCGAAAGAGTCCATCCAGTTCAACCATCTGCTGGTGCTGAACCGGGAAGGTCCCGGACGCGATCCTGCCGTCGGCGTCGCGCGCCTCGACGGGAACCCTGTCCATGACGACATGGTCGAGGGAGCCGCACTGGCCGATCGGGAGCTGTTCCTCTACAACACCATCCTGGATTCCGGGAAGGTGCGGAAGGCGTTCGCCGGACACTGGGTCGAGGCCCACCGGCGCGGTGCGGCCGACTACCTGGCCAACCACGGTGTGGAACTCGAGCGGAAGCGGCAGCTGGCGATCGTCAGTTGCGGTGGATTCCCGCGGGACATCAACATGATCCAGGCCCACAAGGCACTCGAATTTGCCCAGTATGCCGTCGAACCGGGCGGAACGATCGTATTGCTTGCCGAATGCAGGGAAGGTACGGGTCACCCGAGCTTCTATCCCTGGTTCAAGCACTCCGACCTCGAGGAGTTTGAGCGAACCTTGCGCGCGAACTACGAGGTGTACGGTCAGACGGCCTATTCTCTGCTGTCGAAAGCCCGGCGGTTTCGCGTCGTCTGCGTCTCGCAGCTTCCGGACGAAGAGATCCGCGCGATGGGCATGGAACCTGCTCCCAACCTGGATGATGCGATGTCGATGGTCGATCCTCACGTCCGGAGCGAACCCGGGTATGTCCTGCCGTTTGGCGCCGATGTGCTTCCCGTAACCGCCGGCGACCGATAACTTCCGCGACAGTTTTTACATCCCTACGATGACTCCCCTGTAAACTCTTGTTTCCGAATGGAGTCCAAAATGGAATGGGGAGGTATGCGCACATGCGAGCTGCCAGCGGCTTGGTCCTGATCATCCTTTTAAACCTACCGATTCATGCGACCACGGTGAAGCGTCTCGATCTCGACGGATTGGTCGCGATCGCCGACACCATCGTCGTTGGAGAGGTCCGCCGTTCGGAGATCTATTGGAGTGTCGACGGGAGATTGATACTCACACGCCACACGATTCAGGTGGACGAGACCCTGAAAGGCTTTCCCGCGGGCACGGTTGAGGTCACTACCGTTGGCGGCACTATCGGTGACCGGACTCTGTACGTGGCCGGTATGCCGGCGTTTGCCGACCGGGAACGAACGATTCTGTTCCTCGAGGCGGCGGGTTCCTACCGAACCGTGCCGGAACCAAAGGCGCAACGGAACTGTCGGGCTGGGTCAGGGGAAGTTCTCGGTCGCCGACGGTGTTATCTCGAACGATGTCAGCGAACTCCAGTTTGCGGACGGTGAGCGCGGGGTAGCCACGCGGATGCGGTTGAGCGAGTTCAAGGACGAGATCCGGCAACGAGTCAATCGCTAGAGGGACGGACTTGAAGAGATACTGCCAACTGTTCGGCGTGCTGGGCCTGCTTTTGTGGTCGCATCCCGGGGCCGGCCACACCCGAATCACGGGCCTAACCGGGGCGATGCCGCGATGGACGGTATCTCCGATTCCTTATTCGATAAACGACCGTGGGCTGGCGGAAATCCCGAACGAAAGCGAACTCATCGCAATCCAGGCGGCGTTCGATGCCTGGGCGGCGGTCGCCAGCGCGGACGTTCAGTTTGATTTCCGCGGCGCGACCCCGGATCGCAGCGTCGGTCTGGACGGTACCAACCTGATCACGTTTGCAGACGACAGTGGCCTGTTGGGATCGGCGACGTTGGCCGCAACCTTCTCCTTCTTCAGACGGAGCGGAGGAGAGCTGGTTTTCGAAGAATCCGACATCGCTTTCAACCCGAACCACGAGTTTACGACCAGCGGCGAGTCGGGGCGGTTCGACATTCAAAGCGTGGTGACCCATGAAGCCGGGCACCTGCTGGGTCTGGACCACTCCGGCCTGGTCTCATCGGTCATGGGGCCGTTTGCCGTTCCCAATCAGACACACCAGCGTGTGCTCATGTATGACGATGTCGCCGGTATTACTCAGATCTATCCCGCTTCGGGCGCGCAGGACGTCGGTACGATCGCGGGCCGGGTCCAGGTGAACGGCGTCGACATTTTCGGCGCGCATGTCGTTGCAATAGACAGCAACGGCACACCGCTCGTGGGGGTGGCTACCAATAGAGGCGGCTCCTACAGCATTCCGCTCCTTCCACCGGGTGACTACCGCGTTTACGCTGAACCGCTCGATCGACCGGTGTCGAGCGCACAGCTTCCGAGTTTCTTTGCCGGCGTCATGACGGGCTTCGGTACCACCTACTACGGCGACGTTCGGCACCTGAGTGAAGCCACCGCGGTGACGGTCGTCGCCGGGGAAGCGTCCGCGGGGATCGACATACGCGCTGTGCCGCGAAGCGCGAACTCCTTTAACCTGACGCGACCCGTGTTCGCCCGTCGAATCCCGCGCGGGACCACGGAGACCCTGCGTGTCGGCGGGAACAACGTCGTGTCGGGCGCGACCTTCGAACCTTCGAGTTCCGGGGTCTTCCTCGATCTTGTGACCTTCGGTGGGCGTCTCTCCAGGACGGCTCCCACGAGCGCCTCGATCGAAGTCGGGGTGTCGACCGACACGCCCCTCGGGCCGAAGAACATCACCGGGTTCCTGGAGGATGCGACATCCATCGTGAGCGGGGCGGTCGTGATCACCGAACAGGCGCCGGATGGGATCGATGTCTCTCCGGTCACGGCCTCATTCGAAGGCGGCGGGATCGCGACTATCACGGGGAGTGGTTTCCGGGTTGGTGTTTCTGTTTTCTTCGGAGGACTTCCAGCCCCGGACGTTGTTTTCCTGAACTCCGGTATGTTGCAGGTCGGGATTCCCGAAAACGCACCCGGGCCCGTCAACATTCAGGTATTCAACTCCGACGGCACCTCCGGACTTCTCCCGGATGGTTTCAGTTACACGGCTCCACCGCCGACGATCTCCCTCGCGACACCTCTCATGGGCCCGCCGTCGACGCTCGTGACGATCGAGGGGGAAAACTTCGACGTGCGTCCCCGAAACATCGCTGTGAATTTCAACGGGCAGTCCGGACGGATCATCAGCACTACCCGAACGCGGATTGAAACAGTTGTGCCGTTCGGCGCCACGAGCGGAACGCTCTCCCTTTCGGTGTTCGGCGTTACGGTTGACGGTCCTCAGTTTACGGTTACGGAGTCGGGTACGAGCACCAACATCGCTCCGGCCGCATTTCAGTTCGTCGATGCGACTCCCGCCGGAGGCGGCACGAATATCGTTTTTACGAACGCGGACGACGCGGTGCGCTTCATGAACCTCCCGTTCACGTTCAGCCTGTTCCGGGACACGTTCATCGCGGGGAGCCGCATTTCGATCGCCACGAACGGATGGTTGAGCCTGGATGCGGCGTCGACGCCGGAATTCCAGAATGCTTCTTTGCCCGCGCAGACCGTCGAACGGCCGAGTGGAGGCGATGGTGTGATTCCGGCCGCGCTCATTGCCCCATTCTTCGACGATCTGACGTTCGCAGGCGGGGGCAGGGTCAGTTCGCTCCTCACTGGAAGCGTGGGGAGTCGCCGGTTCGTCGTCCAGTGGTCGAACGCGTCCATCCTGGATTCGGTGGGGAACGATCTAGGGGCCGACATGACCTTCGAATTGATCCTCTTTGAAGGAAGCAATGACATCCAGTTCGTGTATCAGTCCATGACGGGAGAGCGATCCGACGGGTCGAGTGCGACTATCGGACTGCAGAATCTCCAGCGTAGCGACGCCGTACAGGCCGGCTTCAACCAGGCAATCGTCGGAAACGGTGTCGCCATCACGTATCGGTTTGGCGGAGGCACGTACATTGAAGACGTAGGCAATCAGACGACCCCGACGGCCCCGACAGTCTCGGACGGGGGGGAGCGGATTCCGAACCGCGGCGAGTTGTTCGCATCCTGGTCGACGGATCCCGAGGCCTCGATCCGGCATTACGAGTATACCATCGGGACGACGCCCGGTGGTGTGGATGTTCGGCCGTTTACCGTAACAGAGAACAACTCCGTCGTCGTAAACGGACTGGTTCTGGATGAAGCTCAGACTTACTACTTCGCCGTGAAGGCTACGAGCTTGTTTGGACTCGCCAGCGAGGTCGGTTTGTCGGACGGCATTCGAGTGGACGCTTCGTTTGAACCGACGGTGCATATTTTCCCCTCCGTGCCTCATGACGGCGGGACCTTCGGTGGAATTGCCCTCCAGGCGACGGCTGCCACCGACGTCGTCTTGCGGGCTATAGACATCGATGGGGCGTTAGCGCTGGGTCCAGGCATCCAAAACCCTGCCACGGCTCGCCTGGGACCGGGCGAACAGTGGGCGCGTTTGATACCGGAGATCTTCGGTTCAGATTCCTTCACAGGATGGTTCGAACTGGAAGCGTCCGACACCGATCTGAGGACCTACATGGCCACAGGAAGGACCGGCCTGGTACGGTTTGACGGCGCAAGCTCGGCCAGCCCTTCGAAGGATTTTTTCCTTTTCCACGAAGGCGCAAATGCGATCCTGATCAACCCCGGCGCGCAATCGGTCACCGCCACGATCACCCGGCTGGCAACGCGTACGAGCCAACCGTTAGAGATCCCTGCCCGCTCCCGGAGGACGACGCCGCTGACCGGACCTGTGCGGATTACTTCACCGGACTCGATCGCGGGGGTCGAACACTTCGGTGCCGATGAAGACCTGGGGATAGGAGACGCGGTTCCGGCCCTGGGGCGGTGTGCGACCGGACTCGATCGCGGGGGTCGAACACTTGACGTGGGGCGGTCGACCCTGACGTTCCCTCATGCGGTCGTGGGTGGCGGGTATACGTCGTGGATCGACTTGGCGAACCTGGCGGCGCATCCACTAACCGTTCAGGTGAGCTTCGCCGGATCGAGTAAGACCCTGCAGCTTGCCGGCGGGAACTCTACCCGTCTTTCCCTTGCGTCGTTCCTGGGTATCGCGGACGGCCAGATTCGGACCGACGCGGTGCGTATCGCGGCGAGTTCCTTTTTTGGTTCGTCAGCGCTCGTCGGCGTCATCGACATCGAGAGTGCCGGTTCGGTGGTCACGCTTGGGCCGGTCGAAGCGGCGACGGACATCCTGTTCCCGCACGTCGCTCAAGGCAATGGGTTCTTTACCGGGATCGCGCTGGCTGCGGGGACCTCAGAAACGACGGTTACGGTCGAAGTGTTTCCGGCATCCGGAGCAACGCCGAAGACGGGAACCGTCGTGGTGCCGGCGAGCGGCCAGATCGCCCGGCTCGTCAGCGAGCTCGTCCCCGAAGTAACCGAACAGAGCGGCGGCTACATCCGGTTGACCGCAGACCAACCCGTTTGGGCCTGGGAGATTTATGGCACCGCATCCGCCATGGCGTCAGGCCCCCCGTTGTGAGCGCCGCTGCGCGGCGCCGTAGGCCGTTGTCCGTTGTGGGGTCGCTTACGGAAGTTTCGTGGTGACTGGCGAGAAATGTTTTCGTAGGCCGTCGATCGCGGAACTGGGAAAGACTCCCCTCCTCATCGTGTGAGGAGAGAGTTTGGGTGTCGCGTTGCCTGTTCACAACCGGCCGCGGAGCGGCCCAACGGCCTACGGATAACGGCCTACGGGCTCCCGTCCGGGCGGCTCAATCCTCCTCCTCCCCTTCCCCGGCAGCCTCCGCTTTCGCATGCGCGATCACCTTCTCGGCCAGGTTCGCCGGGATTTCTTCGTAATGAGCGAACGACATCGTGTAGTTGCCGTGACCGCCGGTCTTCGAGGTGAGGTCTGAGGCGTAGGTCAGCATCTCAGCCAGCGGTACCTGGGCCTTGATAACGGTGGTCTTGCCCTTCATTTCCATGCCCTGCACGCGGCCGCGTCGGCCGTTCAGGTCGCCCATGAGGTCGCCCGCGTAATCTTCGGGCGTGTCGATGACGACGTCCATGACCGGTTCCAACAGCACCGGCTTGGCCTGCTCCATCGCCTTGCGGAATGCGAGACGGCCAGCTATCTTGAACGCCATTTCCGACGAATCCACGGTGTGGTATGAACCGTCGTACAGCGTGACTCTGAAATCGACCGTCGGGAAACCGGCCAGTGTTCCCTGCAGGCGGGCTTCCTGGATACCCTTCTCAACCGCCGGGATGTACTGTTTCGGGATTGCCCCGCCGAAGATCTCGACGACGAACTCGAAGTCCGCGCCACGGGCGAGCGGCTCAACCTTGATTTTGCAGTCTCCGAACTGTCCGTGCCCCCCCGTCTGTTTCTTGTGACGGCCCTGTACGTCGGCCCGACCACGGATCGTTTCCTGGTAGGGGACTTTCGGAGGCTTCAGGTTCACTCCGACTCCATAGCGTTTCCGCAGACGCGAAACGGCAACCTCCACGTGCATCTGACCCTGTCCCGAGATCAGGAATTGTTTCGTCTGCGGCTCCCGCTCGTAGCGCAGCCCGGGGTCTTCTTCGATGATTTTCTGGATCGCGGTCGAGATCTTTTCTTCGTCGCCACGGGACTTCGGTTCGATGGCGAACGAGATCATCGGTTCGGGCCACGTTACATCGGGATAGATGATGGGGCTGCCACCCTCCGCCAGCGTGTCTCCCGTGTGGGTGTCCTTGAACTTCGCGACCGCGGCGATGTCGCCGGTGTGAATCTGCGGAACCTGGACGTGGTCCTTGCCTTGCATGAGCAGGACGTGTCCGATCCGTTCCGTCGACTCTCTCTTCACGTTGTAGGGATGCGTGTCCGAACTCATCGTTCCCGAATACAACTTGAACAGAGATATCCGTCCGGTGAAGGGATCGGAGATCGTCTTGAAGACATATGCGGAAAACGGTTCGTCGTCGGACACGTTTCGCTCGACCTCGCCGCCACCTGGATCCGCTCCCTTCACCATGCCCACCTGCAGGGGATCTGGAGCGAAATCGATGAGGGAATCGAGCATTGAGGAGACCCCTATGTTCCGTGTTCCGGACGAGTAGAATACCGGGTAGATCTCGTGCTTGAGGACCTGGGTCTTCAGCCCCGATATGAGCTCCTCGTCCGAGAGAGTTCCCTCGTCGAAGAACTTCTCCATCAACTCGTCACTGCTCTCGGCCACCAGTTCGATCAGCTTCTCCCGGTACTCCCGGCAACGGTCCGCATCGTCGTCAGGGATGTCAGTCACCGAGAATTTTCCGCTGCCGTCACCCTCGTAGATGTGGGCCTTCATGCGCGTCAGGTCCGCCACGCCCCTGAAGTTCTGTTCCGTCCCGATTGGGATCTGGACCGGGACACATGTTCTTCCGAAATCTTCCTGGATCGACGCCAGCGATTCGGCGAAGCTGGCCCGGTCCCGGTCGCACCGGTTGACGAGGACGAAGCGCGGCACCTCGAATTCATCGCAGAACTGCCATACCTTTTCCGATTGCACCTGTGCGCCGGAAACACAGTCGATGACGACGATAGCCGTGTCCGCAACACGCAGGGCTGCGCGGGCCTCCTGGATCATGTTCCCGAAGCCGGGCGTATCGAGCATGTTGATCTTGTGCTTCTTCCATTCGCAGAACGCCAGCTTGGTCGAAATCGTCATCTTGCGTTCGATTTCTTCCTCGTCGTAGTCCGTCGGCGCGTTCCCATCGTCGACGCTGCCGAGCCTGGTCGTCGCGCCGCTGGCGTAGAGGGCCGCCGAAACAAGCGACGTCTTCCCCGTACCTCCGTGTCCCACAAAACAGATGTTTCGGATCGAATGGCCATCGTAGACGTTCACGAATTGCTCCTTGGATATTCGGCGTGCGGCGCTCGCAAATTCGGCGATGCCGTCAGTCTCCTACGCTCGATTTGTGCAGAAAGAGGCTTCTCTAACCGGGTAGGAACAGCCCACGCAACGCTAAAGTCGAATTCGCAAATCTAGCACAATCATCCTTGAAAACACTACCTCCAAACAGTAGGCTCGACGCGTGTTGGCTCGCAGATACCGTCTTGCCGCCCTCCTTGTCGTCGGCGTGCTGTTCGGGCCCGGCGGGCCGGCCTCGGCGGAAACTCAGGTCACGGAGTCGCAGGGGGAACCACCTTCGCCCGGGACCGTAAGACTGCCGAACGGAATCCGGCTCATTCAACTGCGACGAACGGCTCCGAGCCCGCTTGACGGATCCATCGATATCGCTTTCGGCTACACGGTCGGCCTGCGAGATGAGGGCCCCTATACGACTGGAGTGTCGTCGATCCTGGACACCTACCTGGCAGTCTCCGTGCCGGCCAGGACCGTGGCGCTGGCAACGCACTTTGCCGGCGGACAAGTGGACTTCGTGGGTGAATTTGATCTGGTTGGGATGCGAGTGCGAGTTCCGTCGACGGCGGCTGAAGTCGTTCTGATGGAAATCGCGGACTACTTCGCACAGGACCTGGAGGTCGACACGCTGGAGTACGCGCGCTCTCTGGCGCTGGAGAAGGCGCGGGTCGATCCTGAGGATTTTCGGAACGAAATCGGTGACGAGGTCCGCCGGACCCTGTTTGTCGACCATCCTTACCAACGCCGGCCGTTGGGGCTCGAAGACGACATCGATCGCGTGGAAGTGGCCCAGCTTCGTGCCCTGTACGCGGGCAGTTTCGGCACCGATCGTGCGTTCGTGATTTCTTCGGATCCTCTTCCGGGAGCAGCCGTGGAAGCGCTCGCCGCGGTCAAACCGCGGGCGTCGCGCAACACGGACGTCGCCGCGGCCGCTACGGTGCGTGATACTTCAGTGTTGGAGTTTCCCTCCCGACCGGTCGGAGGCGTAATACTGGCGACGGCGACCCCCAGCGTACACTTCCGCGACTGGTACGCGATGCTCCTGCTTGACGGCTTGATCCGGAGCGTCGTCTCGCCGGATGCGGTCCTCGATTTCGGTTTGGCCCTGGACCCCTTCTTTCATCAGGTAGCACTCGAGGTCGAGATCCCGCAGTACGTGGAAGACGTCCGGGACGATCTGCTGGAAAGCGTCGATCAGTTGCAGTATCGGCCGGCATCGCCGGACCTCTTGAACTCCCTCAAGAGCCGCGCACTTGGATTCCTGACTCGTCGTACGACTGAGGAGTGGTTTGCAGCCCACGACCTCTGGGACGCCCTGGATGAGGGTCGGACGGTGGTGCGGGATTTGATTGCCGACGAGCTGCGGTCTGCTGCCCGCGACTTTCTATCCGCGCGGCGCGTCATCGCGATCTGGGCGCCGGCGTTCACTGAACCGAGTGTGGAAGTCGAGAGTCTCAGCGACGTCCCCGAGATGGAACCCGTCTCCGATACCGCGATTCAGAGAGCCCCCGGCCGGGTCGACGCCCCGATGTTGGCTCCGACGGATTTGCCCGCGCCGAATCCGGTTCGGGTCGAGGGACTCGAGTCGGGAATCACGCTGGCTGCGGCGGAGCAGTACGGCGTGTTCGTTGCCGGAGGGTTCCACGAAGACTTGCCCGGGGGCAGAGCCAGTGTCGGCAGCAACGGTGTGGCCTGGTCCTTTGACGGATCTCCAGCGGCGGATGTTTTCGAAACGCTGCGTGGAGTCCGGCCCGATCGGATACTCGTCTTCGTGCCTGAGACCGCGATGGGTTCAGAGCGCGGGCGGTTCGCAGGTTGGACGAGCGGTCAAAACGATTCCACCCGGAGTATGCCTGCCGGAAGCGTCGCGACCGGCGACATCCCCGGTCTGCTCACGTTGAAGATGTGGCTCGACGGCAAATTAATCGAAGCCGGGTGGTGGCAGCAGGTGCAGCTCCGGATCGATGGAGTCGAAGGGTCCCGCCTCTTGATCGAAACGGATGTGGAACGTGAGACGCAGGTGCGCGAATGGATTCGTGAAGTGGCGGAGGACGGAATCAGCGAGGCCGAGTTCGCGGGGGCCCGCACGGCCGCAATCGGTTACTTCGACCGCATCCGCTCCGACCTCCAGATCCTGCTCTGGCAGAGAGATCCCCGAGGGTCGATCCGTTCACCGGCCAGCGTCACATTGTCCCGTCTGAGAACGGTCGCCCGAATATACTTCTGAGAAGAAGTGACAAGTGAAGAGTGAGTGGCAATTGTCGCGGTTTGGCCCCCCCCAACAGACTACTGATTGCTGACTACTCAGGCCGGAGGCCTGCCGTACCCGCGAAAGTTTTACTCGGCTATTGCGTTGCGTTATGCTGACGCCACGTTCGCCAACATTCGGAGCACCCATGATGAAGCTTCTGGCTCTTCCCGCGTTGAGCATCGTCATCCTCTTGACCGGCGTTCAGGCGCCGGCGCCCAACACACCTGCGGATGAGGCACTTATCGACGCCGCCCAGCGCAACGATCTGCCAGACCTCACCCGCGCGCTCGAGCAGGGCGCGAATGTCAACGCCGAGGCCCGCTACCGGAGGACCGCGCTGCTGTTCGCCGCTCGCAACGCGAATCTCGATATGGTGAGGTTTCTTGTGGAGCGGGGCGCGGATGTAGCGGCTCGGGACACCTTCTACAGCAGGACTTCTCTGAGCAGCGCGATCAGGAACGATAGCGTTCTAATGGCGCTCTACCTCGTCGAAAATGGAGTGCCGGTCGGGGCTGATGCATTGGCCTTCGCCATGGATGCCGCAGACCCGTCATTGCTCCGGGAGGTGCTGACGCGGGGCGACATTTCCGATTCGATGCTCGCAGCCACCCGCCAGCTCCGCGGCGATGCCGCAGACACAGGGATCGCAACGATCCTGGCAGAGGCGATCGCCTCCCGCCCGGGCGCGGCCGATTCTCTGGTCACGCTTCCCGTGGTGGTGCTCCGAGGCTTCACCGGCACATACCGCCAGGACAGCAACGCATATTTCCCGGACAGCCCCGCCCACACGGTCGTCATCGCGCTGGAAGACGATCAACTCACGGCGGCCCTGGGTCCGCGGCCAGTCCGTCTTTTCCCGACCTCGGAGCTGACCTTTGTAGCCCCGGAGATGCCCGAAGCCGATTTCCGATTCGAACTGGAAGGGAATGGTATCGAGCGGATCTTCGTGACACGGCCGGTGCGGGCGCGGGAGGACACCACGTCTCCATACCTTCGCGTCTCAGACCGGACGATTGCGACGTCCTCGCCGTCGACCGCGACGGCCTCCGTTGACGACCTGGCGCCGGAGCCGAGGGAAACTCCGCGTCCCTGGCCGTCATTCCGAGGACCCGGCGCTTCGGGGATCGGCGACGGGCAGGGAGCGGTCGCCGAATGGGATCTCGCCACCGGGCGGAACATCCGCTGGAAGACGCCGATACCCGGCATCGCCAATGCCAGTCCCGTCGTGTGGGGCGATCGGATCTTCGTCGCCACGGCAATCAGCGGCGCCGGCGACACGACGTTTCGTATCGGAGACTACGGGAACTCCGCGTCCGTTAACGACATGTCGGAGCACACGTTCAAACTCTATGCGCTGGACGCTCCGGACGGCCGGATCGTCTGGGAGCGGGAAGTGCATAAGGGCATCCCGAGAACGACACGCCATCCCAAGGGGAGTCACGCCGGCTCCACCCCGGTCACCGATGGCCGGCACGTGGTTGCGCTGTTCGGCACGGCCGGGTTGCTCGTCGCCTACGACATGAACGGGGAGCTGCTCTGGGAAAAGGACCTCGGACTGCTCGACAGCGGCCATTTTTACGCGCCTGCGGTGCAGTGGGGCCACAGCTCTTCACCGATCATCTACCTGGACTCCGTGATCTTACAGGTCGATCGGCAGAAGGAATCGTTCGTCGCTGCGTACGATATCCGAACGGGAACCGAGCGGTGGGGGACGAGCCGGGCTGACGAGATACCGACGTGGGGCACACCGACGATCGCGACGGGAGCCGCGGGTGATGAACTGGTCACCAACGGTACAAAGATACGCGGATACGATCCGGAAACGGGCAAACTGCGCTGGACGCTTGCACCGAATTCCGAGGTCACGGTGGCGACGCCCGTTGCTGGACCAAATTTGGTGTACGTGACGGGCGGCTACGCCCCCACACGTCCGATTTATGCCATCCGGCCGGGGGCGTCGGGCGACATCTCCCTGGACCGGGGCACCCGCGCCAACGAGGCTATCGCCTGGAGTTCCGATCGTGAGGGCACCTACATACCGACACCGATCGTCTACCGGGGATTGCTCTACATGCTGAACAACAACGGCATCATCACTGTCTACGATGCTGCGACCGGTGAGAGGGTGTACCGCGCGCGCGTCGGGGAAGGCGGGTCGTTTGCTGCCTCGCTCGTCGCGGCAGACGGTCGTCTATACATCGCGAGTGAAGATGGCGATGTATATGTCGTGAAAGCAGGGCGCGAATACGTCGAAATCGCACGGAACGAGATGGACGAAGTGATCATGGCGACACCCGCCATCTCGAACGGACTCATCATCGTGCGAACGCTGGGCCACGTCTACGGAATCGCGGAGGCGCCGGGATCCGGCGATCCCCACCGATAGAAACTGTTCCGGCCATCGGTGGAGTTGATTCTTTGATAGCCCAACCAATGGGAGGTGCATCCATGTTTCGGCTTACGGTCCCGCTTCTCGCGTGTGTGTTCGCGTTCCAGACCCCGGCTCCCGCCCAGGACTTCGATCCCGATTACGCCGGGACCTACTCGATCGTCGCGCTCGATCCCGATACGGGCGAGCTCGGAATGGGCGTGCAAAGCAGAGCGTTCGCTGTGGGCAACCGAACGTGGACGGCCAGGGGGGGGCTGGCGGTCTTTGCGCACCAGGCGTCGTCGAATCCCTACTATGGGCGGATCGGAATGGAACTTCTGGCCGCGGGACTTTCCCCCGAGGAAGCGCTGGACAGGCTGGTGAAGAGTGACGATATGAGCGCCCGCCGCCAGGTGGCGCTCATCGACATACACGGCCGAACGGCCGCGCACACCGGTTCCGGCGCCAGCGACTGGAAGGGCCACAAATGCGGTGAAAACTATTGCGCGCAAGGCAACACGCTGGCCGGTCCCGAAGTGGTCGACGGTTTGGCGAGGACGTTCGAGGAAACCGCCGGGCAACCGCTTGCGGAGCGTCTGCTGGCGGCCCTGGATGCGGCCCAGGCCGCCGGCGGAGACGTCCGTGGGATGCAGGGCGCGTCCCTGATCGTCGTGAAGCCGCTCGGCGGAGCAGGGCAGTATTCGGATCATGTCATCGACGTCCGGATCGACGACCATCCCGAGCCGCTGGTCGAACTCCGCCGGCTCCTGAAAATCGCCCGATCCCGCGACCGGCTGAGAACAGCCAACGAAACATTCAACGCCGGCGAACGAGCGAAGGCCCTTCAGACGGTGTTGGCGCTGCGGGACGAACTGCCGATGAAGGACAACATCTGGGTCGCGCTGGCCAGCATGTACCTCCGGATGGACCGCAAAGCCGACGCATTGGAGGCTATCCGGCGAGCTGTCGAGCTGAACCCGGCGAACAAGCGTCAACTACCGCGAAACACGAATTTCGAATCGATCAGGACCGATCCGGAATTCCTCCGCATCGTTGGTCAGTGATCAGTCTTTTCCAAGATAGCTTTTCGAGAGCGGGTTTTGGAGAAGCCTGCCTCCTAAGGAAGGTGTAGGTGCGGTCTATGACCGCACACTCTTCGAACCGAAACATGTGCGCTCAGAGCGCACCTACACTTCTTCGGGGACTTGACGCTGCGCCTGCTAATTCGAAGCGCTTGCTTACGGCTCCATCAGCCGTTTGACTCAACCATGTCTTTCAGCGGTTCGAAAGACGGGCTCTCCGCGGCGTCCTGGCTACCGCCGGTTCGAAGCTCCCGTTCCCATCGCCTTCCTCATCGCGTTCACGGTCAGCTCGGTCCGGTATCCGATGATCTTCCGCGCGTTCGCCAGCGTCTTCTCGATGGGCAAGAGACTCACACCGTTGATCGAGAACTTGCCGGCGCGGATGCGCTGATCGGTTCGCACGGAGTTCAGGTCGGCGGCCATCATGGTCACCGCGATGAAGTATTCGTCATGGAGGCCTTCCGATACTTCCTCGATGCCGAGTTCTTCCTGGATGAACGTCCGCATGGCTCTGTTCTGATAGTACTCGGGGATGAAGTGGATCTGGGCCGGACCGTTGCCCCACTTCGCAGTCAGTTCTTCGGCGACTTCCCCCATCGGGGTCTGATTGCCGCCGCTGTCGCCCATCACGAAAATATTGGTGAAGCCCTGGGACTTCAGGCTGTTGGCGATGTCCTTCAAGACAGCCCGGTAGGTCTCGCCGGAGAGATACACGGTCCCTGGCGAAACGTTCTCACCTTCCGGATTGCCGGGTTCAAGCGTCACGATGGGCACGACCAGGGTGTTGCCCATTTCGCGCGCGATGGATTCGCCCATCGCACGAAGCACGTAGTTGTGCTTTCCCGTCACCAGGTACGGACCGTTCTGCTCGATACCGCCCGTGAGGATCAAAGCGTTGGTCTTTCCTTCCTTGATGTAGTCCCGGACTTCAACCATCGTCAGGTCTTCGATCCATACGGTGTCGAGGGCCTCGATCGGGTTCGGAAAGGTGTTCATATCGAGCCGCTGGGCCATTGCGGGAATCGACCCAACAACCAAAACAACGACCAGCGTCAAAGTGAGCCGCATCGTTCCTTTCATGGGATCCTCCTGGAAGCTTTGGATTGGCCGCAATTGTATATTAGATGGATTATTGCATCGACTTTCTCTCGGCTCCTGTCCTTATCAGCAGCTGCTCCAGCACGTCGTAGGGCTGGGCCCCGACGACGCCCTGTCCTTCCGAAACGAAGGTCGGCACTCCGGTGACACCGTACTGGCGGGCTTTCTGCCAGTCGTCGTCTACCGCCTCCTTGAACAGCCGTTGCTCGAGCACCTCCCGAGCTTCTTCGGCGGGCAATCCGCCGGAGGTAGCCAGGTCGACGAGAACGTTCAGGTCACCAATGTTCTGTCCGCGGACAAAGTACGACCGATAAAGCCGGGTGTGGATCGCACCGAAATCTGGCTGGGAATCCGCCCATCTGGCGAGCTCCTGGGCCAACCGGGTGTTGTAGGTATGACTGCGGCGGCTGTAGGGCAGGCCTTCGGCGTCCATGAGACCCTTCATGCGCGTATGCATGGCTTCCAGGTCGTTGGCTCGCCCTCGAAACAGGTCCTCCAGCGTCTGCCCTTCGTCCGGGGTATCCGGATGCAACGGGAAGTACACCCATCGAACCTGGATATCGTAGTTTTCTTTCAGGCGTTCAATACGCCCGGTACTGAGGTAGCACCACGGTCACACGAAATCCGTATAGACGTCCATTACAACGCTCACTCGAGGCCTCCAAACCACTCTCCCGTGACGGCGGATCTCTGCATGATCCAAAGTATATAACTGTTCAGAGCCCAAACCCGGGCCGGCGCCTGGAGACATCTAGTGGCCTGTAACGGAGATATCGGTACCAGCGTTCCGCCGCAACCCTTCGGGCCGATGGGGGTTGCCGTCGATCTCTTTGTCGTTCGTCGTCATGATGAAACCGCATCAATTCCTCCTCTCTCCTCGACCTCGACTGGCAAGACCCATCGGCGATGGTGCCGATATCTCCGTTACAGGCCACTAGCAGTTGCCACCCGTGAACGGGTGTGTGGGTGGCGATCAAGGAACGGTGGGTGTGCCAGACCGCAGAGGGGAGCGTTCCAGCCAGTCGTGCGGCAGTTCGACGATCATCGCTGCACCCGGACCCGCCGGCGACTGCTCGCACACTACGATCAGCGAGGTGGGATAGTCAAACCAGTCCAGCCCTTCCCAGTTGACCCCATTCAAGTAAGCCGGCGACAAGCGATCCAGATCGATAGGGTTTCCGACGGGTTGCCCTTCCCGGTCGAATCGCTGAAGCCAACGATGTTTGTAGTGCTTGGGGTAAGACGCATTTTCGGAAGAGAGCAACACGATGAACTCACTCTCATCCACACCTCTAGACGGGTCCGGAGCGTTCCACACCAGGTCGGGGGCGCGAAAACGCTGATCGTCCCCCTCGGCCGGTCCGGGATTCGGGACAGATAGATAAACCGTTTCCACCGAATGGGAACTCAGTTTGACGCGTCGCTCCCCTTCGTCGAGATCGTGAATGAGAACCACCGGCAGGAACGCACCCTCCGGTCCCGGCGGCAGGAGGTAGTTCGCGGTTCCCTCATCTGCGGGATACCCTCCCTCCCAGAGCACTGCAAGCCGGGATCCTCGCCCCGGCAGGGCTGCGACCGCAAGCCCTTCCAGCCCCCGGTTTCCGAACTCCGAGAACGCCTTCGGATACTCGACCACGAGGCCTTCGCTGCCGACGAGTCCGCGTAATCTCTCCGACAGGACGACCGGCCGCCCGTCAGCCAGCACGGCGATGGATTCGGCATCGAGAACGAGACTGGCACCGGGCAGGTCGACTCGGGCCAGAGGCCACAACTCGAATACCGACGGAGCCTTCTCCGGTACGCGGAATCGGAAGTACGCCCCTGAAGCCTCGTCGTCGGCGATGAGCAGGTTGTTTTCCGTACGCGCGACTCCTGAGATGCCTTGCAGGACCTCCAGCGGCCGATCCGGCGCCTGGCAACCGAAGCAGCCGAGCGTTAGGAAGATGTTGGCCAGGAAGCTCCGCGTGAGTGCCCGGGACCCCACGCCGCACGTGAAGCTTGAAACACATCCGGTCGTATGCTGCTCATTCCGACACATGGCTGTCTCCCTCAGCGGGTTTCGGCTTTGGATAGCTCTACGGTTATTGCAGCAGGTGACTTTGAAGTTTCTCTGAAGAACCCCCGGCCGGATCTTCAGTAAACCTTCAGAATTCGCCCGGTACTATACTGGTCTGGAAACATGGAAATCCTTATCGTTGAGGACGATCCTCGCATGGCGGCCCTGCTGGAACGCGGCTTGCAGGGCGAAGGACATCAGGCGTTTGTCGCGTCGGATGGCCGGGAAGGCCTGGAGTTCGCCGACCTTCGAGACTACGACGTGATCGTGCTCGATATACTGCTTCCGGTAATGGACGGGTTTGAGATGACGCGGCGCCTGCGTGAAGGCGGTAACCGGACCCCCGTCCTGATGCTGACCGCGAGGGACGCGGCCAAGGACATCGTCCTGGGGCTGGATTCGGGAGCCGACGACTACCTCACCAAGCCCTTTGCTTTCGAGGAGCTGCTCGCGCGCCTCCGTTCCCTGGCGAGGCGCGCCCCGATAGAACGGGGCGTGTCACTGGAGGTCGATGACCTGAAACTGAATCCCGCCTCGCACGAGGTTCATCGAGGAGACAGCCGGCTCGGGCTGACCCCTCGGGAGTTCCAGGTCCTCGAGCTGCTCATGCGCCGAGCCGGCCGGGTCGTCGATCGTAACGCCATCATTGAGGCGGTCTGGGGCGGCGATGCGGACGTCGGTCTCAACACGGTGGACGCTTTCGTCAGTTCCCTTCGACGTAAGGTGGAAGGCGACGGCCGGCCGAAATTGATCCACACGGTTCGAGGAGTGGGGTTCTCGATCGGGGAGCCGGAATCGTGATTTCGTGGCGCTCACTCGAATTCCGGCTCGCAGCCTGGTACTGCGTCCTGCTCATGGCGGGCGTGGGAGCGATCGGAATCGTGCTCTGGCTCGGGGTCAACTACGCCATGGTCGCGGCCGTCGACGACCTGCTGGCAGCGCGCGTCGATCGTCTCGCTGACTTCATCGACTCGGAGTTTCCCAGCGAACTCTCCGATGCCGCAGAAGCCGGAGAACTCGTGGGTCTGATCGAGGACGTGGATCCTGAAAAACGGTGGTTCGTGCTCCGCGGAACGAGAATCCAGATCGCGCCGACGACAGTTTTTGAGATTGATTCCTCCCGGGAGATCGACTTTCAAATTGGCCAGTACGTCGAGGTCGAAACCGAGCCGGCTGCTGGCGTAGTAGTGGCCGCCGAAGTGTCTTTCGAAGCTGATTTCTTGGAAGAGTTCCGGGAAGAGCTCTACGAGTACTCGTTTGCCGTGCCCGATGGCAAGTTGATGCGAATCCGAACCGTGGACGACCACGGCGGCTTCTCGGAGGAAGACCTCGACAGTTCCCCGGACCTCCCGTGGCTGGGTGCGCCTGAGGGAGCCCGCAACTTCCACAATTTTGAGAATGTTGACGGAATGTTCCGGGTTCTGGTGGCCGAGGTGAGTCTTGCCGGGCTGGGGTCCGAGGTCCAGGTGGCGACGTCGCTGGCTCCCGTCATCGCGGCGCGGGAGCAGTTGGTTTCCTGGCTTCTATGGGCCATCCCCATCGCGGCGCTGCTGAGTCTCTCCGGCGGATATGCGATCGGTCGGGCGGCGCTGCGGCCGGTGGAAGAAGTCGCGGACGTTGCATCGCGGATGGACATCTCCCGGCTGTCGGAACGCTTGAAGGTGCCTCCGACCGACGACGTATTGCAGCGACTCACCGAGACCTTCAACGACATGTTGCAGCGGCTGGAGGGATCTGTAACGCGCCTGGATCAGTTCACGGCGGACGCTTCCCACGAGCTTCGAAGCCCCGTGTCTGTCATCCGGACGACGGCGGAACTCGCGTTGCGCCAGGCAGAGACCGAACCTGAGCTGCGGAAGAGCCTGGAGGAGATCCAGGCCGAGGCGACGTCGCTCACGGAATTGCTTCAGGATCTTCTCAAACTCGCGCGTTCCAACGGTTCCGATGTCGCCACCGAGCCCGTCGACCTGCGTTCGGTCGCGGATGAGGTCTGCCGGCGGTATCGAGACCGGGCCGGCGCCCGCCGGCTCGATTTCGCCAGCGATCCGTCAGAGGCGATCGTGCGCGGGCATCCGCCCTCCCTGCGAAGGTTGTTGATGATTCTCCTCGACAACGCCATACAACACACCGCCGAAGCCGTCTCGATCGAGGTCGCCATCCGCACAGCGGACGAGCAGGTCGTACTGTCGGTTGCGGACACCGGCGAAGGCATACCCGAAGACGAGATTCACCGTGTCTTCGACCGGTTCTACCGGGCGGATCCCTCGCGGAGCCGATCGAAGGGCGGTTTCGGACTCGGTCTCTCGATCGCGAAGTGGATTGCCGAATCGCACGGCGGCATCATCGCGGCCCGGAGCGAGAACGGCAAGGGTTCAACCTTCTCGGTTCGTTTCCCGCAAGCGCACGCGTAGCAGACGTCTTTCCGGCGCTGTCGCACTTCTTGTCCCATCCGTCAACCGGCTGTATGATCGCCCGGGCGGGCTTGCGCTTTGACATGACGGCAGCGGGAGACAGCGAGAATTGGGGATCGGGTGTAGGTGCGCTCTATGAGCGCACGTCGCTGCTGCCTGAGGAATGTGCGGTCATAGACCGCACCTACACCTAACCGACGAAATACCCCGGAGGACAAACCAATGAAACCTGGGAAAAACTCCGTTCCACCAGACCCGGTCAATCAATCCCGGCGCCGTTTGCTCAAGACGGCCGCGTGGGCGACGTCGCTCTCGGTGACCGGCGGGGTGATGCAACTGCTCCAGGGATGCGCCCCCGAGTCCGTCGAGAGCGAGCCTGTTCAGGATGTCTTGGAGTTGGGCGCTCGCGCAGCCGTCGGCCACATTCAGCAAGGCGACATGACGGCGGAATCCTACGCCTCGCTGCTTCTCGAACAGTACAACGCCCACAAGGATCTCAACGCGGTCGTCACGATCGATGAGGCGCGCGTGCTGGAGGCAGCCCGCGCCGTCGATCAAGCCCGGACCCGAGGAGACGAGCTGGGCCTGCTTTCCGGCCTGCCGTTCGTCGTGAAGGATCAGATCGATGTTGCCGGCTATCCGACCACGGCGGGGAATGCGGCCCTCAAGGGCTACGTTCCGGTTCGGAGCGCGCCGGTCGTCGACGCGATGGTCAAGAATGGCGGAATCGTGTTTGCAAAGACGAATCTGCCCGACATGGTCGTCGGGGGCAACCTGCTGGCCGCTGCTTCATCGGCCAATCCCTTCTTCGGAACTGTTCGCAATCCGTACGATCCCGGCCGTATTCCCGGCGGCTCCAGCGGTGGAACTGCCGCCGCGATAGCCGCCCGCATGGTACCGGCAGGACTGGGCGAGGATACGGGCGGCTCGGTACGCTTCCCGTCCGCCTTCTGCGGTCTGGCCGGCCTTCGGCCTTCGACCTTCACGGCGATGAACGTCGAGTCGAGAGACCGCGTGCCGAAGCGCTACTCGGGTGACGGTATCATCCCGCCGCCGGGTTTGCTCGAGACTATCGGCCCCATGGCGCGCACGGTCGCCGACGTGGCGTTCCTCGACACGATAATCACCGGTGAACCGGTTCCCCCGACCGAGTTGAGCCAGGTGCGCCTCGGAATTCCGCGAGCCGACTACTGGGACAGTGAACTCATCGACCAGGGCCTCGCTGCTACGATGCAGGCGGCATTCTCCAAGCTCCGTGATGCCGGGCTCGAATTGGTAGAGATCGACTTCCAGTCGATCCTGCAGCTTGATGAAGGAGGCCGGTTGAGTGACGCCGCCAGGCTGCCCAGAAGCGACCTCGGCGAGTGGCTGGCCGAGAATCTTCCTGGGGTGACGATCGAGGACGTGTACGCGGGTCGTGACATGCCAACGAGGCGCGAAGCCCAGCTTTCAACGGAGGAAAGAGTCGAGATCCTTACGACGGCGGCGAGTTTCTACGAGGATGTTTTCGAGACGAACGGCCTTGCCGCGATTGCGTTCCCGACGATACCGATTCCGGCGCCGCCGATCGACCCCGATACCGCTATGGCCGTAGAGGAAACCCTCGTGAACGGCAAGATGGTCGACGTGATTGCCCCGATCGTCATGAACATCTTTTTCGGCCCCCGGTTAGGGGCCCCCGGCTTGGCGATCCCGGCCGGCCTGACGTCGGGGTTGCCGGTCGGCCTGGAGTTGGAAGGACTTCCCGGCGACGACAGCCGGCTGTTGGGATTGGGTATCGCCGTCGAGAACGTTCTCGGTCCGATTCCTCCTCCTCCGCTGGCTCAAGGAACCGGATAGATGCGTCAGAGGTGTAGGTGCGGTCTATGACCGCACGTGTTTCGGTTCGAAGAGTGTGCGGTCATAGACCGCACCTACACCCGGTCTAAAGTTGCGCTGACTCCGATCCCAGCGCGTCTACGCCTCGTAGACTGTTCTCCCACCGACGACCGTGCGCACCACCTGAATGTTCTTGATCTCGTCCGGCTCCACCTCATGAGGGTCGTCGGCCAGCATTACGAAGTCGGCGAGCTTGCCGGTCGTGATCGAGCCTTTCGTGTCTTCTTCGAAGGATGCGTACGCGCCGTTGATCGTGCAGATCCGCATGGCGTCGTCGACGCTGATACGCTGGTTCGGCCCCCAGACGCGACCGTCGAAATCTTTCCTTGTAACCATGCTCTGGATCGCCATCAGCGGCTGATACGGTCCCGGCGTGTAGTCCGACGCCGGCGCGACCGGGATGCCGTAGTCCAGGAACGACTTGTGAGCGAACATCCATCGCATCTTCTCCGGTCCGTACTCCACCCACTTGTTCCCATGGTAGTGGACGTAGGTGTAGAACGGCGCGGGGATGACGCCCAGGTCCTTGATCCGTTGAAGCAGGTCCGGGTTGACGAGAGAACAGTGTTCGATCCGATGCCGCGGATCGTCGCGGGGCCACATGCGTTGCACGCGTTCGTAAGCGTTGAGCACCATGTCGATCGTGACGTCCCCGTTGGCGTGGATTCCGATCTGCCACCCGTTGCGGTGCGCGTCCTCGACGACTTCGTGGATTTCTTCCTGCGACATCGTCAAGATGCCGTAGTCGTCCGGACGGCCGACGTAGGGTGTGCTCATCCGCATCGTCCGTTCCGATGCCGACCCGTCCGCGCCGTATTTGACCGCGCCAATCTTTAGCCACTCGTCGCCAAAACCCGTCCGAATGCCCGAGTTCTTGAGGTTTTCATACAGGGCGCCCCGGGGGAACAGGTACATCCGGAAACGTAGCTCGCCTGCATCGTAGGCGTCCTGGTAGGCGATGAGGTCGTTGGTGCCGCCGCCGGTCTGATGCACGGATGTCAGACCGGAACGGGTCATGATCTCCGAGATCAGCCGTACGCCGGCCTGTCGCTGCTCGCGGGTCGAACCCGAGGGAATCAGGCCATTGAAGACGTTCCGCGCGCGTTCGGCAACCTTGCCGGTCAGCTCCCCGTTTTCGCGGTAGAACTTCCCGTCATCCGGGTCCGGGGTGTCGGCGGTAACGCCGGCCAGCTCGAAGGCCTGGCTGTTGTACACGGCCGTGTGCCCGCCGCGATGCCGGGCCATCGCCGGGTTTCGTGGAACCGCTTCGTCCAGGTCCAGACGGTTCAGCGGACGACCTTCGGCGAGCTTTGTGTCGTCGTACTTGAACCCGATCACCCACTCGCCTTCGGGTGTGATCGAGGCGCGGTCCTTCATCGCTTCCTTGATTTCAGCGATGGAACGCAGGTCGACGTCGACGTTGATCAGTTCCGAGACGCCAGCTCCGGAGGGATGCGAATGTGCGTCGACGAAGCCAGGCGTCACCGTCATGCCCTCGGCATCGATGATCTCCGTGTTGCCCGTCGCCAGTGGACGGATCTCTGCAGTCGGCCCGACCGCGATAAAGCGGCCGTTCTTCACGGCGAACGCCTCGGCGCGTGGTTGGGTGTCATCGATCGTAAAGATGCGTCCGTTGATGAGAACTAGGTCGGGGCCGGCCCCGTCGTCGGGTCCCTGGACTTGGGATGCTCGAGCACTGCCGACAGGTAGCCCGAGACCGGCGGCGGCCGTCAGGGCCGCTCCCGACTTGATGAATTCACGTCGTGAATGCGCCATCGCAACCTCCTTCAGAACCTGCAACCGCTCCCGGTCGAGGGGTGGTCTCCTGTTTTTGCGGCACGCGTCTGGAAAGTGCGGACGATCTTATAGGAGACGCAGTTAGGGGTCAAATGAAGGGGCCGCCGCTATGGTTCGAGCCCGTGCGACCAACCGGTGACGACGCTGATCGGGGGCACGCCGGTCCCGCCGGTTGCGGTAGGCATCAGGAACCGGTTGCCGTCGGCCGAGACTGCATAGCGATCCGTGGCGGAGCTGATCGGTGCGGGGAACAAACCCCGCGGTGCGCCGGATTCGACCCCCGTTCCGAGTGTCAGGTCAACGACCATCAAAGTGCGGTCCGGAGCCAGGTAGAACAGCGCCCGTCCGTCATTGCGCCACCGCGGCTGTTGGCCGCCGGCTGCCGAGATCTGGCGTTTGTTTCCGGCCGAAGGAAAGCTCTGGACGTAGACTTCGAACCGACCCGATTCGTCGGAAGCGTAGGCGACCCAGCGTCCGTCCGGAGAAAAGCGTCCGTGGCGTTCTTCGAAGACCGTGTGCAGGAACGGATAAGGCGCGGGTTCACCGGATCGCGGCAGGACCCATATGTCTCTCGAGGTCGTCGAAGACAGGTTGGTGTACAGGACGAACTGCCCATCTCGCGACCAGTCGGTCGGCTGCTTGCTCTCGGTGGATTCCAGTAGAATGTCCCCATCGCCTGCTCCGTTGGCGGGCTTGACGTACAGATCGTCGTCGCCGCTACGGTTTGAGGCAAAGACGATCTCAGACCCGTCGGGAGAGGCAATCGGATAGCGGTCCGTCGCGTTGTCAAACGTGAAACGGGTGTTGGTGCCTGTATCCGGATCGATGAGGAACAAATCGACCTGGTCGCCCTGGGAGAGGTCCGTGCGTTCGGCGACCACTTGCGTGCCTCCAGGCATCACCCAGGGCGATCGACCGTCTCCGATGCGCTCCACCGTTCCCCCGTTCGAGTCGAGCCAGACCAGGTCTGAAACCGCAGCCGGACGGTACGCCAGCACCCCGGTCTGCGAGACCGAGAAGCCCGCGTTTCCGATTCGGGGGTTCGTCGCGATGCCCTGGGCTATCGAGACCGGAGCCCCACTCACCAGCGCCTGCCCGGCATCGAACCCTTGCGCCATCAGGTTGCCGTCTTCGACGCTGACCAGGTAACCGGGCGGAGCGTACTTGGCCGCGAACTCGCCGTGAGTCACACGCGAGAACTCCCCGGTGCCGAGCGACCCGACGTAAATACCCTCCCCGGCACGCTGCCCGCTCGCAGCGAAGAACAGGAAGCGTTGTCCGTCGGGCAGAAACTCGGGATACGCGTGGTAGACATGTCCCCGCTCTCGATCGAGCGTCGTCAGGGGCGCCGCTGCGGAGCTGCCGTCCGCCGGTACTTGCCACAGCCCGCCAACGTCGGGCATGAACAGGATCGTGCCGTCTTCGCTCCAGTCTCCGCCGCCACCCTCGAGGGGAGCGTCGGCCAGCGTCTGGGCCGGTCCGCCGGTCGCAGCGATTCTCTTCAAACGACCTTCGGCCAGGAAGCCGATGGCGGTACCGTCCGGAGACCAGAACGGAAAACCCGCGTCCGGGGTGTCCGCCAGCACGCGGGACTCGAGGGAATCCATCGAACGAATCCAAATGCGCTCCTGACCCTCGAACGTGGCGACATAGGCGATCTGTCGTCCATCGGGCGAAACGGAGAGGTGTAAGGGGGCGCCCGCCCCGGTCGGGAACTCGAAGCGTGTGGTCAGGCCGTCGATCCCCCCCGCTGGTCCGCGGCTGAGCAGAACCGCAACAAGAGCGACCGTCAGGATTGCAACAAGCGCCCACGGAGCGGCGGCGCGCCATCGGGTCGCGATGTCGGCCGGCGCGTCCTCTTCAAGTATCGTCACTCCTTCCAGCAGATCCTCGATATCGATCCTGGCGTCGGCGATGTCATGCAGACGTCGGTGCGAGTCCTTGCGGAGGCAGTGCTCGATCAGTGTCCGGATCTTCCTGGGAAGGCCCGAGGGAAGCAGATTCCAGTCGGGTCCGCCCTGGATGATTCTAGCGATGGCGTCCGGCACCGTTTCGTCGCCGAAAACCATGTGCCCGGAGATCATCTCGAACAGAACGGCGCCGAAAGCCCAGACGTCACTCCGCTTGTCAATCTCCCGTCCACGCAACTGCTCCGGGCTCATGTAGGCAGGGGTGCCGACGATCAGTCCGCTGTCGGTCCCGAGCGTCGTGATACGGGATGCGGATCTTCCATTAGGGACGACCGCTTTGGCCAGACCGAAGTCGAGCACCTTGACCTTACCGTCGGGAGTGACCTTGATGTTGGCGGGTTTGAGATCCCGGTGGACGATCCCTTTATGGTGCGCGGCTTCCAACGCGTCGGCGACCTGCGCGGCGATTCGGAGAGCGAACTCCAAGGGCAGGGCTCCCGCTTCCAGGAACTCCGCGAGGGTCTCACCCTCGACGAGCTCCAGCACGAGAAACCGGACGTCCTGATCTTCCTCGAGTCCGTAGATCGACGCGATGTTGGGGTGATTCAGCGAAGCCAGCACCTTGGCCTCGCGCTCAAACCGGGCAAGCCGGTCCTGGTCGTTCGCGACAGCTTCAGGAAGTAACTTGATCGCGACGTCGCGCCCGAGTTTGGCGTCATTGGCCCGGTAGACTTCGCCCATGCCGCCAGCGCCGAGCTTTTCAGTGATGGTGTAGTGAGCGAATGTTTTTCCGAGCATGTTCAGGTGACGAGTGACGAGTGACAAAGACAGAAGAAGTGACAAGTGACGAGTGACGAGTGAAGAGAAGTGGTCAGTGGCCAGTGGTCAGTGGCCAGAGTTCGGCTCGTCACGTCTTCGCTGAACATTCCGACAACCTCGAATTTGTCGATTGTGAAACCTCTTAAAAGCCGTGAGAATCTTATCGGACGCGGGGACGGTGGTCAACGTGGTCAGAGCATAGTCCAGCCAAGGGGAGTAGCCGATGAGCGACGAACGCAAGCGAATCGTGGGGCAGGTGGTTGCGGATGTGGGAGGCGCGTTTGCCGCCGGTCTCGGTTACATCGGCGACCGGTTGGGACTGTTCAAGTTGTTGGCTCAAACGGGCCCGGCCACCAGCGGGTCGCTCGCCGAGGCCGCAGGGCTGGATGAGCGGGTCGCTCGCCGAGGCCGCAGGGCTGGATGAACGTTACACACGGGAGTGGCTCAAGGCAATGGTCAGTTCCGGCTACGTGGAGCATCACGCGGTCGATGATCGGTATTCGATGACTCCCGAGCAACAATCCGTCCTCGCGGAGGAAGGCTCCGCGGCGTTCGCTGCCGGCGCGTTTCAATTTGCATTGCCGTCGCTGTTGATGACTCCCCGGTTGATGGAGTGTTTTAGCAATGGCGGCGGCATTCCTTATTCGGAGTTGAGTCCCGACATCGTCGAAGCCATCGACCGGATGCATCGACCCTGGTTCGACCACCTGCTCACCGAGCATTGGCTCCCTTCGGTGCCTCAGCTTGACGATCGTTTGCGATCCGGCATCGACGTCCTCGACGTGGGGTGTGGGCTCGGCCGCGCAAGCGTGGCGATCGGGCGGGCCCATCCGGCCTCCCGCGTCGTGGGAATCGATCCGCACGCCGACAGCATCGTTCGTGCCGCAAGTCTCGGCACGGAGGCACAGGTGTCGAACGTTCGGTTCCGAGAGACGACTCTGGAGGATGTGGGAGCCGCGGAGCGCTTTGAACTTATACTGGCGATCGACTGCATACACGACATGCCAGATCCCGTGGGGGCGCTCCGGCAAATAGGGCGGCTGCTCAGCGAAGATAATGGAATATTGTTCTGGTCGGAACCGACCGGTTCCGACGACCCGATGGAAAACCGCACCGCGACTGGCAAGATGCGGTCCACCCTGAGCCCCTACCATTGCCTGACGGTATCACTCGCGGAAGACGGCGCCGGCCTGGGCACTATCATCGGTGAGGCGGGGGCACGGGACCTGGCGCGCGAGGCCGGCTTCACGCACTTCGAGAAGCTTTCAATCGAGAGCTCAATGCAGCAGTTCTTTCTGGTGACGCGATGAGGGTTTCGCAAGAAGGCCAGGGACGGATCGGCTGGCCGCGGTCGCAGGCCACCAGATAGTTCCGGTGCTACCCAGCAAAAGTTCCCTGGTGGCCCTCGGCGGGCTTCATTCTACAGCACACTCGGATCTTCCAGTCCATCGAGACCGGTGCCGTCACCTGGCGCCGAGGCGGCGCTTTCCAGGTCCTCATCAGAGAGTTCACCGACGGGTGTGAGCAGATAGGCTTTTTCCTGCGTGCTTTCAAGCAGCTCCTTTAGTGTCGCCATGTTGCCTCCTTGATCGAGAACCTTGTAAGGATCTCCTATCCAACCCCAAGTCCACTCTGACAGGTAGCTGATGCCCAAAACGATTGGCTCGGAATGGATCCGCTACTCCGTTCTTGGTCGGTGGCTATCGAGCAACTCCGGCACCAAAACGAGTCCTCGAGCACGAGGCAATGTTTTCAACGGGGTATGCGACCAAGGCCGAAGCTGGGAGGCCGCATCTCTTATCAAGTTGGTGGACGGTTTCACCGAGCGCGAGGGTTTGTGGCGTTTGTGGATGCCTCCAGAGTCGAGCCGCTTCCACAATGTCCAAACGTGGATCTGCAATCAAGGTGAGTTCCTTATTAAGCGGTCCTGGGAGCTCTACCAAATTTCGGTGGAGTTCGATGGCCAGACTGGAAACTCGACGAGTTGCCATTCCAGCTTCGCATGATCTGGTCGCCCGATGTGGTGATTAAGTGATGCACCAGTGATACACTTCGGCCTGGATTGAGAATAACCATGCCGACGACGAAAAAGCGCATCAACATTACGATCGACGATGAAACCTATGCTGCGCTCGAGGAGCTCTCGAAGCGTCGATCCCGATCGATCTCCAGCGTCAGCCTCAGTTTGATCGAGCAGTCATTGGAACTCCAGGAAGACAGCCACTTCTCGCGAATCGCTGATGAGCGCCTCGCCGAAAAGGAGGAACGGATCCCTCACGAGAAGGCCTGGAGTGACCTATAGAGTTGAGTATCTCGAGAGCGTCGTGCGGCAAGACATCCCCGGGCTGTCGAGAGCTGCCCGGGGGCGAATCAAGAGAGCCATCGAAGGGAAGCTCGCCACCCGCCCAGTCGAATTCGGAAAGCCTTTCCGACACAGTCTGAAAGGTGCTCGGGCGCTCCGGGTTGGGGACTACCGTGTCATCTATCGCCTGGAACCCCCTTCGACCGTTGTGGTCCTGAAGATCGGGCACAGAAGAGACGTCTACCGTTGACATCACACTGAATCCTCGGCCGAAGGCGATTCATGGAAGTTCGAGATTCGAAATTCGAGATCTCACATCGGGCGGAACCTGTGCCCACTCGTTTGGGCACCGACGCTCATTCCTTCACACCGCGACAAACAGCAGGTAGGCGGCGACAACCGATCCGGCGAGAGCCCCGCCATAGGTGCCGACCACGATCACCTCGTTCAGATGCTTGATCTGTGCGCCGTCGTACAGCGTGTAGCGAAATCGGTGGGCCCAGTGAAATAGCGACAGAACGCAGAGGACGAGCAGGTAGAGACGCGTTACGGGAGATTGGAGCAGGCCGAGGAGGCTCTCATAGCTGGGAGGTTCGATCCAGCCCAGGGGAAAAGCCAGTCCGAAGAGGAACACGTGGACGGGTAGCAGGAAAGCGGCCGTGACTCCTCCCGCGCTGAATAGCGCCCAGAAGAAAGCAACGTATGATCTCTTCCCCATTCTAGCCTCTCAGGATGAACCAGGCGACGACGCCCGAGATCACGAGCCAAGCCACGTAGTTTGGCGCGATGACCAGAAAGTCGGGAACACGTTTGCCGCCCAATCGAAGGACGATCGCGCGGGGCGTGAGGTTGAACCAGGTGATGGTGTGCAGGAGCAGAAAGAGAAATGTGACAACATTCAGAAGAACGACGACGGGATGCGTCATGAACTCCTGAAACGCCGCGTACGCCGCGGGACCCTGGCCCAATGCTTGAACCTGCATCAGGGTAATCACGATGAAGGAGGCCACGAACACGCTGCTCAGTTCCCGCAGGATGAACTTCGTGTAAGACCACTGTGAAAGCCACCAGTAAGTCGATACACGCGTGCGGTACCACTTCGGTCGAAACTCCCGGTATGCAGGGTTGCGCGTCATTCCGCTCCCCGCGGCATGATGAAGGATTTGAACCAGTCCGTGGTCGCGGTCACCTTGTACTGTTGGATGGCTCCGGCCGGATCGACATTCTTCGGGCAAACCTTGGTGCACTCGCCGACGAAAGTGCAGCCCCAGACGCCTTCGTGGTCCGACAGCACTCCGAGGCGCTCCCGGGAGCCCTGGTCCCGTGAATCCATGTTGTAACGCTGAGCCAGGGCGATCGCAGCCGGCCCTGTGAAAGCCGAATCCAGTCCGTAGACCGGACAAGCCGCGTAGCACAGCATGCAGTTGATGCACATGCTGAACTGTTTGTATTGGTCCAGTTCCTCCGGGCTCTGCAGGTACTCTCCCTCCGAGAGAGGCTTTTCCTCTTCCCGGACGATCCACGGCTTGACGCTCTTGAGTTTTTCCATGAAATCCGTCATCTCGACTGTGAGATCGCGGACGATCGGGAAGTAACGCAGCGGCTCGATGCGGATAGGGCCTGGAGCGTAGTCGGAAACGAAGGTCGCACACGTCAGCTTGGGCTCCCCGTTTACCATCATGCCGCAACTGCCGCAGATTCCCATCCGACAGGACCATCGATACGACAGCGACCCGTCCACGTTGTCCTTGATGTAGTTGAGGGCGTCGAGGAGCACCCACTCATCGGTGAACGGCACCTCGTACTCTTGAATCGTCGGTTCCGTTTCCTGCTCGGGCCGGTAACGTGTGACCTGAAGAACGACCTTCTCTGTCATGTGCGCCTACTTTCCATAGACTCGTTCCCCCGGCGGCCAACGCGTGATCGTGACCGGAAGGTACTCGATTCGGGAAGAGCCATCTTCATTGCGGTGTATGAGCGAATGCGCCAGGAAATTGTCGTCGTCCCGGCTCGGGAAATCGATCCTCTGATGAGCTCCACGGGATTCGGTCCGCTTCAAACCGCACTGCACGATCGAAGCGGCCACGTCGAGCATGTAAGCAAGCTCGAGTGCTGAAGTCAATTCGGTATTGAAGGTCCGGCTATCGTCTTCGATGAGGATGTTTCGGAATCGATCCTGGAGTTCGTGGATCTTCTCTGTAGATTTCTGGAGCGACTGGCCGTTTCTGTAAATGCCCGCACCCTCCTCCATGGTGGCCTGCATCTCGTTCCGTATCGTCGCGATTCGTTCGCTGCCGCCCGTCTTCCGCAGATACTGCTCTTCCAGGCGCCGACGTTCGTCGTTGGCCTGAGCCATGACGTGATTCGATGGCTCCTGCTGATCCGACGCGAATAACGCGGCCGCTTTCCCGGCGCGAGCTCCGAAAACAAGCAGCTCGGGCAGGGAATTCGATCCGAGGCGATTCGCTCCATTGATGCTGACGCACGCGACCTCGCCGGCGGCGAACAAGCCCGCGATCGGCGTTGCCCCGTCGTTGTCCGTGTGAACGCCTCCCATGACGTAATGAACGACAGGTCGGACGGGAACCAACTCGCGGACGGGATCGATGTTCTGGTACTTGAGGCAGAGCTCCCGGACGAACGGGATTCTGGCGTTGACCTTCTTTTCTCCCAGATGCCGCAGATCGAGGTTCACGACGTGACCGTGCGGGCCTTCGATCGTGCGTCCCCTTTCCTGTTCCTTGACGAAAGCCTGGGACAGCCGGTCGCGGGGACCGAGTTCCATCGAGCGCAGCACGGGTTCGGATTCGGGTTTGCCCAGGTCGTAATCCTGCAGGTAACGGTATCCGTCCTTATTGACCAGGTATCCGCCCTCAGCCCTCGCGGCTTCCGTGATCAGGATTCCGGTGAAAGGAAGACCGGTCGGGTGGTATTGAACGAACTCCATGTCCTTCAAAGGCGCACCGGCCCAGAAGGCCAACGCCATTCCGTCGCCGTTCTTGATGTTGGCGTTCGTGGTGAACGGAAACACCTTGCCGCAGCCGCCCGTGCAGAGGATGACCGATTTCGCGGTGATCGCCTGGATTTTTCCGGACATGAGTTCCAGGGCCACCACTCCCTGCACTCGCCCGTCGTCGACGAGCAATTTGGTGACGAACCACTCGTCATAGCGGACGATGGGATCGTACTTGAGCGATGTCTGGAACAGGGTGTGGAGCATGTGAAAGCCGGTCTTGTCCGCGGCGAACCACGTCCGCTTTTTCTTCATGCCGCCAAACGGTCGTACCGCAACGCGTCCGTCCGGGGTCCGGCTCCAGGGACAGCCCCAGTGCTCCATCTGAAGCAGCTCCTTGGGAGCCTCGTCGACAAACAGTTCGACCGCATCCTGGTCGCACAGCCAATCGCCTCCGGAAACAGTGTCGTAGGCGTGCTCGTCGAGGCTGTCGTCGGGGGCTACGGCGCCTGCGGCACCACCCTCGGCCGAGACCGTGTGGCTCCGCATCGGGTAGACTTTCGAGACTACGGCAACGCTGAGTTTGGGGTCGAATTCCGCCACAGCGATCGCCGCGCGGAGACCGGCACCGCCACCGCCAACCAGAAGAACATCGTGAGAAGAGACGTCCACTACCACCCCGAAAAGTGCCTTTAGGCGAAGATTTCGACGAAAAGCCGTCGAGAATTTACACGTTGATGATCGCGCTGTCAAGGAGGCGCGAGACGGACCCCCCGGTTTGCGCAGGGCCTTTCATCCAGTCTCGGGGCGGGAGAGAATAGTCGCCACTACATGGTCGCGGTTCATCCGAGCGACCCACTCGAGGGAGATCTCCTTCGGGCAGGCGGCCTCGCATTCGCCGGTGTTCGTGCAGGCTCCGAACATCTCGTCGTCCATCGCCGTTACCATGTTCAGCACGCGCTCGTGGCGTTCGGGCTGTCCCTGCGGCAACAGCCCGAGGTGGGCCACTTTCGCCGCGGTGAACAGCGTTGCCGAGGCATTGGGACAGGCCGCCACGCAGGCGCCGCAACCGATGCAGGACGCGGCGTCCATCGCCATCTCGGCCGTCTCTTTCGCAATCGGTATGGCGTTGGCTTCCGGAGCACTGCCCGTCGAAACCGAAATGTAGCCGCCGGCCTCGACGATCCTGTCCAACGTTCGACGATCGACCACCAGGTCTTTGATGATCGGGAAAGCGCGGGCCCGCCAGGGCTCGATCGTGATCGTGTCGCCGTCGGCGAACAGTCGCATGTGCAGCTGGCAGGTCGTCGTCGCGGGTGACGGCCCGTGTGGATGCCCGTTGATCACCACTCCACACGTCCCGCAGATTCCCTCCCGGCAGTCGTGGTCGAAAGCGATCGGATCCTCTCCCTTGAGGATCAGGTCCTCGTTGACGACATCCAGCATTTCCAGGAACGACATGTCCGGGCTGACGTCCGCGGCCCTGTAAGTCTGGAAGCGTCCACGATCCCGTGCGTCCTTTTGCCGCCACACACGGAGTGTGAGATTCACTACCTGTAGCTCCTTTGTGTCGGAGTGACGAATTCGAACATGAGGGGCTCCTTGTGCTGCATCGGAGTCACGTCCTCGCCCTGGTACTCCCAGGCTGCCACGTAGGAGAAGTCTTCGTCATCGCGCAGGGCTTCGCCGTCAGGAGTCTGGTGCTCGACCCGGAAATGGGAGCCGCACGACTCGTCTCGTTCCAGCGCATCCCGGCACATCAGTTCGGCCAGTTCGAGGAAGTCGGCTACCCGGCCCGCTTTTTCCAGCGAAGGGTTCAGCTCTTCGTTGGTGCCGACAACCCGGACGTCCTCCCAGAATTCCTGTCGCAGCGCCGGTATCTTATCGAGCGCGTCTCTCAGACTCTGTCTGTCGCGGGACATCCCGCAGGAATCCCACATGAGCTTCCCGAGTTTGCGATGAAATTCGTCGACGGTCCGTTTCCCCTCGATCGCAAGCAGTTTCCGGGTCCGCTCTCCCACTCCGCGCTCCACGCGCTTGAACTCTTCGTGGTCCGGGGGCACCGAGTCTCGGGCGGAGCCCGCCAGGTAGTGGCCGATCGTGTAGGGAATGATGAAGTAGCCATCTGCCAGACCCTGCATCAGGGCGCTGGCCCCGAGCCTGTTGGCGCCATGATCCGAGAAGTTCGCCTCTCCGAGGACGAACAGACCGGGTATGGTGCTCATCAGGTTGTAGTCCACCCAGAGCCCGCCCATCACGTAGTGTACGGCCGGGAAGATGCGCATCGGCACCCGGTAGGGATCTTCGTCCGTGATGCGGCTGTACATGTCGAAGAGGTTTCCGTAGCGCTCGCGGATCGTCGTGTCGCCGAGGCGTTCGATCGCGGCCGCAAAGTCGAGATAGACTCCCAACCCGGTCGGGCCGACTCCGCGGCCCTCGTCGCAGATGGCTTTGGCGGCCCGGGAAGCGACATCACGCGGGACGAGGTTTCCAAAGCTCGGGTACCTGCGTTCCAGGTAGTAGTCGCGTTCGGCTTCGGGAATGTCCTTCGGGCGTCTCCGGTCCCCCTTCTCCTGCGGGACCCATATTCGGCCGTCATTGCGCAGCGACTCGCTCATCAGGGTCAGCTTCGACTGGTGCTCACCGGACACGGGAATGCAAGTTGGATGGATCTGGGTAAAGGACGGATTGGCCAGCGCGGCGCCGCGCTTGTAGGCACGCCAGATGGCTGGGGTATTGCATCCTTTCGCGTTCGTCGAGAGATAGTAGACGTTTCCGTACCCCCCCGTGCACAGGGCCACGGCGTCCGCAGCGTGGGATTGGATTTCACCGGTGACCATATCCCGGGTGACGATACCGCGGGCGTGGCCGTCGACGACGACGAGATCCAGCATCTCGGCTCGGGAGTTCATGACGACCCGACCGGCTGCAATCTGACGGGACAGGGCCTGGTAGGCGCCCAGCAGCAGCTGCTGACCCGTCTGGCCCCTGGCATAGAAGGTCCGGGAGACCTGCGCCCCTCCGAAAGAGCGGTTTGCCAGCACGCCGCCATACTCGCGCGCAAAGGGCACGCCCTGCGCGACGCACTGGTCGATGATGTTCCGGCTGATCTGAGCCAGGCGATAGACGTTTGCTTCACGCGATCTGTAATCCCCACCCTTGATTGTGTCGTAGAAAAGCCGAAATACGCTGTCACCGTCGTTCTGGTAATTCTTGGCGGCGTTGATACCCCCCTGAGCTGCGATGCTGTGGGCGCGACGTGGACTGTCCTGATAGCAGAAACACTGGATGTTGTAGCCCAGTTCCGCCAGGGACGCAGCCGCCGAAGCTCCGGCCAGACCCGAGCCGACGACGATCACGTTGTACTTTCGCTTGTTAGCGGGGTTGACCAGCTTCAGCCGTGATCGACGGCTGTCCCACTTTCTCTCGATCGGGCCGGACGGGGAGTTTGCACGAAGGTTCATTTAGCTGACGACTCCCATCAGTACGGCTAGAGGGATTGAAACGTAGCCCGCGACGATCAGGGAGCTGAGGATCAAGGCGCTGCGCTGAATCATTAGCTCATACTTCGGGTGATTCAGACCGACAGACTGGAACATGCTCCAGACGCCGTGCGCGATGTGGAGCCCCAGGCTCGAGACCGCCACGATGTAGAACAGTGCGACGGGCCATTGCTGGAATCCGCTCACGACGTTCGCGTACACGGCTTCGGCACGGAAATCCGGTTGCGACGGATGGACGGTTCCCAACGTCAAGTGCAGCAGGTGGTATATGACGAACAGACCGATTATCGGTCCGCTCCAGACCATCGTGCGGGAAGCGTAGCTGGCCTCCTCGTACTTGTGGAGTCGGTAGCCGATCGGCCGCGCAGAGCGATTCCGAATAGCCAACTGCGTCGCAGCAAAGATATGCAGACCGAGGGCCGCGAGCAAGATGACTCGGGTGGTCCAGAGCACTTCCGGCTTTTCCTTCAGGAATCTGGCGTAGGAGTCCAGCACTTCCGGACCCGCGAATATCTGGAGGTTCCCGATGAGATGGCCGATGATGAACCCGAAAAGGATCACGCCGGACACGGCCATGACGATCTTCTTGCCGACCGACGAGCTGTAAGGGCGCAGCATCCAGTGCATCGTGCCTATTCCAGGAAGGAGGGCGATGTGTCTTCGGCGGTGGGTTCGAGATCGTGCTCCACAATGGTCCGAGCGCACGCATTCCAGCGCAGCACGGCGTCGTCGTTACCCGACGGCCGAATCTGTTCGGACTTCTCATACCAGTCCATGGCCTGTCGAAGCCAGTCGTAAGCGACGTAACCGGACCCTTCCGAGCCCTGCTTCAGGTGAGCCCTGCCGCGCCTCTCATAGATGATGCCCGTGTAGTAGGTCCTCTGGTAGGGGTCTTGAAGCCGGGGCAGCAACTCTCGAGCCCGAGTGTAGGTGGCTCGTTCCATGTGCGTGAACTCATCCGTAAGCGCGAGGATGAGTACGACGATCGCTTCCTGGTCGTCGGGATCGATACGCAGAATGTCGAGGCAGATACTCTCCGCCTGCTCGGGCTCGTTCAGGAGTCGGTAGTTCTTCGCGCGTTCGAGTGCGCGGGGAATGGTCTCGGAGGAGAGCGGCTTGAATTGGAACTCCATGATCTCTGCCAACACGCATTTCACACGCGGCGCGTGGGGTTTGTCAACAAACCATGTGAGGGGGGCGCTGTAAGGCGCTGTCCCAACAGTAATCCCCCCGGATTTGCAAATTGAGATGACAAATCGAGCAATTTCGAATCTCCAGCTTCCCGTATTTGAACAATCCACATTGCCAGTTGCTCATTGGAAATTGGTTCATTTCAGATCTTTCCTGCTCGAAGCCCGGACCGATGACAAATCGAGCAATTTCGAATCTCCAGCTTCCCGATGCGGATTTGTCCACTAACCAATTTGCGATACATTCATCTTGCTCTCCCCTCTTACTTGTCACTCGTCACTTGTCACCTCTTTCTAGCTGGCCACTGACAACTGACCAGTTCTCTATTACTATTTACTGCTTCCGGGCACACGCGTATGAACAAGCTGCGAATCGGTATCGACACGGGCGGAACCTTTACGGACTTCGTCCTCATCCGTGACGGACGGATCGAGATCTTCAAAGAGCTGTCCACGCCGGAGCATCCCGATCGGGCCATCCTGACCGGTGTCGAGCGCGCGGACGCCACGACGCTTGGCGAGATCATCCATGGATCGACGGTGGCGACCAACGCGCTGCTCGAGCGGAAGGGCGCCCGCACCGCCCTGGTGACGACCGCCGGTTTTGAAGACGTTCTCGTCATCGGTCGGCAGACCCGTCGGGAACTCTACGATATCTTCACGACCCGGCCCGAACCCCTGGTTGACAACGACCTGCGAATCGGTGTGGGAGAACGCACGCTGCATGACGGATCGATCGAGAAAGCTCTCGATCCCCGGGAGTTGGAGAAGCTTTGTGGATTTCTGCGCTCGGCAGGCGTGGAGTCGATCGCCGTGTCGCTGCTCTACTCCTTCGCGAACCCGCAACACGAGAAGCAGATCGGCGCCGTGCTCGGGAGCCTCGGCGTACCCCTCTCGCTCTCGTCTGAAATCCTGCCGGAGTACCGGGAATACGAGAGGACTTCGACGACTTCCATCAATGCCTATCTGGCGCCGGTGATGAGCCGGTACCTCGGTCGTCTGGAGTCCAGCCTTTCCGTTCCGCTGCGCGTAATGCAGTCCAACGGGGGTGCCGTGAAGGCGCGCACGTCGATGGCCGCACCCGTTAAAACCATACTGTCGGGACCGGCCGGCGGCGTGGTCGGCGCTTTCCTTCTCGCCCAGGAGAGCGGCTATCCCAGGATCGTCACGTTCGACATGGGAGGAACGTCGACCGACGTGGCCCTCTGTGACGGCGAAGTCCGCGTGACGCACGAGAGCCAAGTCGACGGCTTGCCCATCGGGATTCCCATGATGGACATCCACACGGTCGGCGCGGGAGGTGGTTCCATCGCCGAGGTCGACGCCGGAGGCGCGCTGCGCGTCGGGCCGGAAAGCGCAGGCGCAGATCCCGGCCCGATCTGCTACGGGACGGGCGACGCCCTGACGGTCACCGATGCCAACGTGATCCTCGGACGTCTGTTGCCCAGGTTCTTTCTGGGTGGAACGATGGCTCTTCGAGCAGAGCGGGTACCAGAGGCTGTCGGACGCCTGGGCTGGGCAAGCGCATGGCGAAGTGGGGAGGATCTGGCCCAGGGTGTCATCGATGTCGTCAACAACAACATGGAACAAGCCATCCGGCTGATTTCCGTGGAGCGGGGACACGATCCTCGAGATTTCACGCTCATGTGCTTCGGAGGCGCCGGAGCGCTGCATGCGGCAACGCTGGCCCGGGGACTCGGAATTCCGCGTATTGTCGTGCCCCCCCATCCCGGCGCCCTTTCGGCTCTCGGACTGCTGCTGGCCGACGCGAGGAAGGACTATTCCCAGACGCTGCTTGGAACGGCGACTCTCTCCCAGTCGAAGATCAAGAAGAGTCTCCGAGAATTGCATCGTGTCGGTATCGCCGAGTTGCGGGCGGAAGGGTTTAAGCGGGGGGACATCACGATCGTAGACGCCGTGGATGTCCGCTACCGGGGGCAGTCTTACGAACTGACCATACCCTTGTCGAAGGAATGGCGGGCAGGGTTCCATCAGATGCACGAACGGCGTTATGGGTACGCCAACCCGGACAGCCCCGTCGAAGTCGTCAGCGCGCGGACGACCCTGTTCGGGAGAACGGACAAGCCGGCGATCCAGAAGGCAAAACGCAAGGCACGCAAGGTGAAGCCCGTCGAAGTTCGACGCGTCTGGTTTGGCGACGGCTGGGCGAAGACAGGCGTGTATGACAGAGGGTTCCTGCGCTACGGCCACGTCGTTCCGGGCCCGGCAATCGTCGGAGAATACAGTTCGACCACCCTCGTACCGCCGGACTACCGGTGTGAGGTGGATCGGTTTGGAAACCTGGTGCTGACGAGGAAGAAGTGATCTAGATGCGGTCTATGACGTGTCCAAACAGAGGTGTAGGTGCGGTCTATGACCGCACATTCTTCGAACAGAAAAAACGTTTCTGCTTAGTCAACACCCGGGGACAGGGCCAGGCCCCTGTCCCCCTCACAGTGGCTCTCTCGCGGGCCGTTTCGGGAAACTAAAGCCATGGCATTCGACCCTGTAAAACTTGAAATCTTCAAGAGCCTCTTCCACTCCATAGCGGAGGAGATGGGCGCCACACTGAAGCGTACGGCCTACTCTCCCAACATCAAGGAGCGCCGCGACTATTCGTGCGCCATCTTCGACGAATCCGGCCGGATGGTGGCCCAGGGCGACCACATGCCGGTCCACCTGGGGTCAATGCCCCTGTCGGTCGAAGCCGCGATTGCCAACCGCTCCATCGGCCCCGGTGACATGATCGCGCTCAACGATCCTTACAAGGGAGGGACCCATCTGCCTGATATCACGCTTGTTTCGGGTGTTTTCGTGAAGCGCCGCCTCCTGTTCTTCGTCGCGTCGCGAGCCCACCATTCCGACGTCGGCGGCATGACCCCCGGTTCGATGCCGCTGGCCCAAGAGATTTACCAGGAAGGGCTCCGAATCCCTCCGGTGAAGCTGCTCAAGGCCGGAGAGATCAACCGGGATGTCTGGGACCTGGTCCTGCACAACGTTCGGACCCCTGAGGAACGCGACGGGGACCTTGCCGCGATGCTCGGCGCGAACCGCACCGGCGAGCGCCGGCTGGTGGAGATTCTGCGGAAGTACGGCAGAAGAGAGGTGAACCTCTACATCACCGAGTTGCTCGACTACACCGAACGCATGACCCGGCACGTCATCTCTGCGATTCCAAACGGCGCGTACGAGGCGGAGGATGTTCTCGACGACGACGGCATCGGCGACCAGCCCATAAAGATCCGAGTCCGTATCACGATTCGAGGAAGTAACGCCCGCGTCGACTTTTCCGACTCCGATCCACAGGTAGCCGGGAGCGTCAACGCCGTCTATGCCATCACGGCGTCGGTTGTCTCTTACGTCTTCCGGACGCTGGTGGGGGTTCCGATACCGGCCACCGCCGGCGGGATGAGACCGCTGGAGATCATCGCTCCCGAGGGAACGGTCGTAAACGCCCGGCCTCCGGCGGCCGTCTGCGGAGGAAACGTCGAAACCTCGCAGCGCATCGTCGACGTGCTGTACCGGTGCCTGGCTCCGGCGCTGCCGGACACCATCCCGGCTGCCAGCCAGGGAACGATGAACAACGTCACGTTCGGGGGAACTGACGATCGTACGGGAGGTGCCTTCGCCTACTACGAAACGATCGCGGGCGGTATGGGTGCCCGCCCGACCATGGATGGCATCTCGGGAGTGCATACCCACATGACCAACTCCATGAACACGCCCATCGAGGCTCTCGAGTATGCGTATCCCGTCCGAATCGAGCGTTACGGGTTGCGTCCCGGATCGGGCGGGGCGGGCCGGCATCAAGGCGGAGATGGAATCGTTCGCCATATCCGCTTTCTGACACCGGCTCAGGTGACGGTCCTGTCGGAAAGACGCCGCGTCGAACCCTACGGCCTGAGGGGAGGTCGGCCCGGGGAGTCCGGCCGCAACAGGGTCCTACGGACAGGTGGCGGCGTTGATCGGTTCCCCTCCAAGTTCACGACCGCAGTTGAGGCCGGCGACGTTTTGTCCGTTGAAACTCCAGGTGGCGGCGGTTGGGGCCGGCCACGGAAGAAGAAATGAATCTACTCTACCGCTAGGACGGGACAGACCCGTTGGACAGGAGCCCCAGCTTCAAGTCGCCACCAAGGCTTCGGCGCCTGAGAAGCGAAACTTTGGGTTCGGGTGTAGGTGCGCTCTATGAGCGCACAGTGTTTCGGTTCGAAGAATGTGCGGTCATAGACCGCACCTACACCTCCTCAGGAGATGCGCCTCTCCAAATCTCCTCCCCTCGAAAGACTGTCTTGGACAAGGATGGCTGCACCTCAAACCCCTACGAGCGGCCGAGCCCTTCTGACAAAAATTGGCTCCAACACGACTATTTTCTTTATACTTTCCCCATCGTTCATGAGCCGTCTTGTGACATCCGGGATCGCCTTCTTTCTGCTGCCGGCCCTACTGGTTTTCAGCTTCCAGTCGGCGCTCGAGGTCTTGCATCCGATCGAGGAGGAGAGTTCTTCCCATCCTGATTTCGCCGGTGAGGGGGATATCCTTCACGATCCGTCCGAAGGCGATCACGGCGACCACGATCCGCATTTCTGTCCCCATTCGCATGCGTTCGCCCCTCTCGTACATTTAGCGGTTGCTTTCAACGACGATGCCTTCGGCGAGACCAGCGCCTCATTGTCCGATGCGCCTGTCGTGGGTTCCACCTCACGCGCTTCAGAACGCGGCCCCCCAGTCCTCCGGTAGAAGCCCTGTTTCCTGTCCCGGGCGACGCCCGCCCGCCGCCTTCTCTATTCCGGAGGACTGATTGAAGCGTTTTTCCGTTTTTCCCCTTTTAGCCTTGCTGGCGCTGCCGGTGATGCTGTCCGCCGAGGCGGGGGGCCTGTCCGCGCAGGCGGGAGGGGTCGTCGAGGGCGTTGTCTCGCTCCCCACCGAAGCCCCGGCTCACCGAGCAACCGTCATGCTGGTTCAGCTCAGTCGCATCGTCGAGACCGACGAAGAAGGGCGATACCGCTTCGAGAACGTTCCAGGAGGCACGTACGAAGTCGTCGCCATCATGTCGGCAATGAGTGCGCCGAGCCAGGTCGTCGAGGTGTCGGCCGGAGTCACAGTTTCGCTCGACATCCAGCTGGCTGTCTCGCGCCTGAGGCAGCAGATCACGGTAACTGCAACCGGCCGTGAAGAGCTGACGTTCGAGGCCGTCCCGTCGGTCACGACCTTGGATTCTTTCGAATTGTCCGAGGCCATGGCGACGTCCATCGGCGAAGTCCTGAATGGACAGTTGGGCGTCGCGAAGCGCAGCTTCGGCGCAGGCAATGCCCGGCCGGTGGTGCGCGGTTTTGACGGCGACCGGGTTCTCGTGATGCAGGACGGGATCCGCGTCGGTTCGCTCGGCGCTCAATCAGGCGATCATGCGGAGCCGATCGACACCAGCAGTGTGGAGCGGGTGGAAGTCGTCAAGGGACCGGCTACGCTTCTCTACGGCAGCAACGCCGTCGGCGGCGTCGTGAACGCGGTGAGCAGTCACCAGAAATTCACCAGCGGCCCCACCAGGGTCTGCGGGGCCAGGTTTCGACTTCCTTCGGAACGGGTAATGAACAGGCGGGCGGCAGCTTCAGTTCCGAGTACGGCTTCGAGAACTGGCTCGTTTGGGTGGGTGGCGGCGGACAGCGAACCGATGACTACTCGACGCCAATCGGAAAGATCGAAAACTCGAAGAGCCGAATAAGCAACGGGTCCGCCGGAATCGGCTGGTACTCGGACGGTGGCTTCGTAAGCGCCGGCTACAAGGCCAACGATGGACGCTCCGGCATTCCGTTCGCCGGAAGTTTGCTCGGGCGCCATGAGCCAGGAGGCGAAGAAGCGGCAGCGGGAGAGGAAGAGGTCGAAGCCATCGACGTTGCCTTCCGCCGGCACAACGTGCACTTCACCGGCGGTCTCCGAGACCTCGGATCCACCATTGAGGGTTTCGAGCTCTCGCTGAACTACACGGACTGGAACCAGGACGAAGTCGAAACGCTGCGAGGCGGGATCCAGGAAGTCGGAACGACGTTCGAAAACAAGCAGTTCGTGTACCGCGGGGTGTTCGAACAGGCGCGCCGCGGGGTGCTCGGCGGAAGCTTTGGTTTCTGGGGCATGACCCGGGACTACGAGCCCAAGGGCGAGGAGGCGCTGTCGCCTCCCGTCGACAAGAGAGCGTTCGCGGCTTTTGCGCTGGAGGAACTGGTGTACGACCGCGTAAAAGTTCATCTCGGAGGACGACTCGAACACACCCGGTACGAGCCAAAGGCGCCGGGCGCCGAGCGGACGGAGTTTTCGAGCCAGGCTTTCACCGGGCTCTCCGCCGGCATCGGCGCCCGCTTCGACCTGTGGTCGGGCGGGGCGTTCGTCGCCAACTACACGAGCTCGTTTCGCGCTCCAGCGTTGGAAGAGCTTTACAACTTCGGTCCGCACGTCGGCAATCTCACCTTTGAAATCGGTAACCCGGACCTTGAACGCGAGCGTTCCAACGGCCTCGACTTCTCCCTCCGGCATCAACAGAGCCGCATCAGCGGTGAGGCCAATTTTTTTTACTACGACCTCGACAACTTTGTATTCCTGGCGCCGACGGGTGAAATCGAAAGCGGTCTGACGGAGGCCGTATACGATCAGGGCGACAGCCGGTTCCTGGGAGCGGAAGTCAAACTCGACGTCGGGATCAACGACAGCATCTGGTTGACCCTGGTCCTGGATACGGTGGACACGCGACTCGAGGCAACCGATGGTGCGCTGCCCCGGATACCACCACTGCGGGGCACAGTCGGGCTTGACCTCCGGTCCAACGATTTCAGCGTGAGACCGGAAGTGGTCATGGCCGATTCACGGGACGACGTGTTTTCGACCGAGACGTCGACACCGGGCTACACCGTCTTCAACCTCAGGGCTTCCTACACGATTCCGCAGCAACATCTCGCCCACCACTTGTCGGTCAACTTCTTCAACATCGGCGACCGGCTCTACCGGAACCACGTGAGCTTCATAAAGGATCTCGCTCCCGAGATCGGGCGCGGGATTCGGTTCTCCTATGCGGTCAAGTACTTCTAGGTGAGTGGGAAGTGACGAGTGATGAGTGACAAGTGACGGGTCGGAGCCTTGTCTCTCGTCACCATCCCTTGCCCCCAACTGACTACTGACAACTGACTACTCGCTGGTGTATAAGGGTCGCCAAATCTCAGATTAGGAATCTTGCGGAGGCGACCAGCTCGATGCTGATCGCCCACAGCACGCTGGATCTTCTCTGCGCCCGGAGGGCAAACGCTTCAGACATGGGGATCCGGCGTCCAGGAGGACACATGCAGTCCACCAGGTACGATTTGTACACAAAGTGTTGGCTTCTCTTGCTCACGACTGTTCTGGTGCTGGCAGGCGACGCCAGAGCGCAGAGAACGGTTAAACCCACCCTGCACGGCAAGCACTGGGTCGCCATCACTGGTAAGCCTCTGGGCGCGACCGCCGGCGCGATGATGTTTCAGAAAGGAGGCAATGCCGTCGACGCGGCCTGCGCCATGCTGGGTGCGACCGCGACCATGTTTGATGCACTGAGCTGGGGAGGCGAGACCCAGGCGCTGATATTCAATCCTCACACCGGCAGAGTCCACGGAATCAACGCTCTCGGTGTGGCCCCGACCGGAGCAACCCCCGAATTCTTCCGCAAAGAAGGCATGCCCTACCCGCCGGCCTACGGCCCTCTGGCCGCCGTGACCCCGGGAACACCGGGGGGCCTGCTCGTGATGCTGGCGGAGTACGGCACACTGAGCCTCAAGGAGGTTCTGGAACCCTCGATGCAGATGGCGGAAGGCTATCCGATAGAGCAGCAGGCCGCCGACAGCATCGAGGAGCAAAAGGATCGGATCAAGCAGTGGCCATACTCCCGAAAGGTGTTTCTGCCCCACATCGGTGAGGACCGCGAAGCGCCCTACGCGGGCGAGATCTTCCGACAACCGGAACTTCTGGAGACTCTGCGCAAGCTGATCGAGGCCGAGGAGCGTGCACTGGCGGAAGGCAAGACCCGAAAAGAAGCCATCTACGCGGCATACGAGCGATTCTACAAGGGCGACATCGCCATGGAATTCGTGCGAGGGTCTCGAGAGCAGGGTGGCCTGCACACGCTTGAAGACCTTGCGAACTGGGAGGTGTACATCGAAGACCCGGTCGTGACGAGCTACCGGGATATCGACGTGTACAAGCTGACCACCTGGGTCCAGGGGCCGGTCCTGCTGCAGACCCTGAACATACTGGAGAATGCCGACCTCCGATCGATGGAATACAACAGCACACGGTACATCCACACGCTGTACCAGGCGATGAACCTCGCCTTCGCCGACCGCGACTTCTACTACGGCGACCCGTACTTTCCTCCCGAGGAGCCGATCCGGGGGCTGCTGTCCAAGGACTATGCCAGGCAGCGCTATGCCGAGATCGATTGGGAACGGAACGATCCCAACACCAAGCCCGGAGATCCATATCCATTCCAGAGGGAAGAGAATCCGTACCTCGATCTTCTGGAGCGATGGAACAAACCCGGGACCGAGTCCGAGGCGGCAGTAGCGTCTTCAGGAGAGCGTTCGTTCGAGGAAGGTTTCTTTGCCGGAACCACGTCGATTCAGGCCGCGGACGAGGAAGGGTGGGTGGTCTCGATCACTCCAAGCGGCGGGTGGATTCTGGCGACCCTGGCGGGTCGGACGGGAATCGGGATGAGCCAGCGCATGCAGAGCTTCGTCCTCGACGAAACCCAGAACCCGTTCAACGTCGTCGAGCCGGGCAAGCGGCCGCGCGCAACTTTGACACCGAGCCTGGCTCTGAAGGATGGCCGGCCGTTCCTGTCTTTCGCGGTTCAGGGGGGAGACAGTCAAGACCAGAATCTTCTACAGTTTTTCCTGAACGTCGTCGAGTTCGGAATGAACGTGCAGCAGGCGGTCGAAGCATCGAACATCAACAGCTTCCAGATGAGGAGCTCGTTCGATGCGCACGAGTCTCAGCCCGGGCGGCTGACCCTGAACGATTCCGTTCCACCGTGGGTCCGGGCCGAACTGCAGAGGATGGGCTACAGCCTCGCTTTCAGTCCACGGACCTCCGGTCCCATCACCGCCATTTTCTTCGACCGCGTGCATGGAACGATGTGGGGAGGAGCCAGCCACCATGGGGAGGACTACGGCATAGCGTGGTAGTCGCGGTTGTTTAGGCGAGTCCGAAATCATCGAGCGGCGACTTACCGACGCTCCTGCTTGCCGGACACCCGGGGCCAGGGCCAGGCCCCTGTCCCCCCCTCACATTGGCTCTCTCGGGGTTCGTATCGCGAAACGTAGACGCCCGGATTGCAAATTGCGGTATTAAAAACAATCCGCATTGCACGTTGCTCATTGGAAATTGCTTCATTTCAGATTTTTCTGCTCGACCGATCACCAATTGAGCAATTTCCAATCTCCAAGCTGCAATGCGGATTTGTCCATTAATCAATTTGCGATAGATCGATTTCATCCCTGACACGGGAAAAGGTCGGTCGCTTCGCGACCCTTCGTCCTAAGCGAAGACCCGGAGACAAGGCCAGGCCGCCTGTCCCCCTCACATCGGCTCTCTGGGGTTTCGTGTCGCGAAACGTAGACGCCTGCAAAGACCGGTGTCTGGATTGCAAATTGCGGTATTGAAAACAATCCGCATTTCACGTTGCTCATTGGAAATTGCTTCATTTCAGATTTTTCTGCTCGACCGATCACCAATTGAGCAATTTCCAATCTCCAAGCTGCAATGCGGATTTGTCCATTAATCAATTTGCGATAGATCGGTTTCATCCCTGACACGGGAAAAGGTCGGTCGCTTCGCGACCCTTCGTCCTAAGCGAAGACCCGGAAACAGGGCCAGGCCGCGAGTCCCCCTCACACTGACTCTCTCGCGGTTCCTTATGGTTCTAACTGACTACTGACTACTCGCCGCGCCAGCGGCGTGTCACTCATCACTCGTCACCAATCGCCTCCCAACTGACTACTGACAACTGACTACTCGCGCCGCGCCAGCGGCGCGCCCCCTTTTGTCCTTGATTGCTTCTTCGACTCTGCATTAGCGTCTTGGGCATGCAATCCGTACGAATCGCGATGCTTGTCACCACTCTCACGATGCCTGTAGTCCATGCGGAGGCTCAGTCGTTGGTCCAGTTGCGGGATGTGCTCGAAGACCTCGTGGAAGTTCCGGCGGTCTCGGGCCACGAGGGTCCGCTCGCCGGGTTCATCGCGGATCGATTGCGGGAGAGTGGATTCGAGGTGGACATCGACCGGATGTCCAATGTGACAGTCACGATCGGCTCGGGGAGCCCGCACCGGTTGCTGGTTGCGAACATCGACGAGCGCGGTTGCGTTGTGTCCGGTTGGACCGACGACGGGTATCTGCGAATGGCCCGCATCGGCCTCAGTCCGTCTCACCACTCTCACTCACCCGTCGAGGTGCTCGCGAAGAATGACCTGGAAGCCCTGGCCGAGATCATCCGTTATCTCGTCGTCGAGTTCTGACGTCTCTCCGGACCATAAGCGATGCCCGTAACGACACGCATCCCGGAAGGCTGGTTTTGGATGGGTTCCGACGATTACCACCAGTCCGAGGCGCCCCGCCACCGGGTGTGGCTCGATTCCTTCGAATTGGCTCGGACGACGGTCACGCACCGCGATTACGCGCAGTTCCTCGCGGCCACCGATCATGAACCGCCGAAGGGTTGGGGTGATGAGAATTTTTCCCTTCCGGAGCAACCCGTGGTGGGCGCGAGTTGGTTCGACGCCGTTGTCTACTGCGAGTGGTTGAGCGACTTGATGGGCAGGACTTATCGGTTGCCAACCGAGGCCGAATGGGAGAAAGCCTGTCGGGGCTCCGAGGAGGGCGGTCTCTACTACTGGGGAAACGAACCGCCCGAGACCCTCGACTACTTCCAGGGTAACTGGGACGGGCCGCGCTCGGTCGCGGAGTGGCGACCGAATAACTACGGCCTGTGGAACATGGGCGACAACGTCCACGAATGGTGCCAGGACTGGTATTCCGCCGATTACTATGCGATTTCACTCGGCCACAACCCGACCGGGCCCGTGAAGGGAACGCGTCGTGTTTCGCGGGGGGGATCGTGGCGTCACGAAATCAAGGCTTCCCGCATCACCCAGCGAAGCAGCATCCCGCCTTCCTACCGGTACACCGACTACGGTTTCCGGGTGGCCGCGAGCGTTGAGGCCCAGTAGCCGTTGCCTGCCCAACTTACCGTCTATGGTGCGAAGTAGCCGTTGCGGGTCCGAACCGTGGACCCATCGCGGGTTCGAACGCGGATGTCGTGCCACCCGCGCCGCTCGACGTTGGAGGGGTAGTAACCGAGCGTGTACTGGCTTCGAAGCTCGGCGGAGACCTCATCGAGGACCACGTCGATTTCGGTGGCGCTCCCACCCGTCCAAGTGCTCGAGACCAGGTATGCCTTGCCCCCGCTCGCCTCACCGAATGACCGCAGTACTTCCATGTCGACCGGTTCGTCGACGATGTTGGACGGCACTCCCCGCACACCCGGTACCGGAGACAACGGCCAGTCGAAGGAGACGTGCTCGGTAGGGTCGGCGAACCGGGTTGGGTCGATCCCCAGGCCGTAGATCAGCATTTCTGACTTACGGACCGCCTCGAGGGTTTCCTCAAACTCCAGGGAACTGCTCGTGTCGTCTCCGTCGGTGAGCAGCAGTACGGCCCGCTTGTCGTGACGTCCATCCACGACTTTGTCGAGCCCCGCCGAAAGCGCATCGTAGAGGGCCGTCCCCCCGACGGCGCGAACTCTTCTCAGGGATCGCGACAGCTTCTCTCGGTCGCTGGTGATGTCTTGAATCAGCGAAACGCCTCCCGAGAAAGTCATGATGAACACGTCGTCATCCTCGTGCAATGTCCCGATGAATCGGTCTACCGCTCCCAGCGCCGTCCGCATTCGACGTTGCATGCTGCCGCTGGTGTCGATGACGATGCCCACGCTGGCCGGGATGTTCCGGTCCTGGGTGAAATGCACGATCTCCTGGGGGATCCCCCCGTCCTCGATGATGAAGTCGTCTGCCGTGAGGTCGTCGACGTAACGCCCGTCTTGGTCCGTGACCGTCGCGACTACACTGACGAGCTGGATGTCGACCTGGAGAGTGTCCTGCTGTTGGCCGAACGATGGCAGGATTGCGACGACAAACGCCACGGCGAGTCCGGCAGCTGTTGGTACTCGTTTGCTCATGGCTTCAGCCTGATAGGGCCCACCGCCCGGTGGTCAGGGAGTTCGAACGCCCCTTGAATTGCTCCACCGGGCGGCTTACCCATGCGCTATGAACTAAGACGGTGATTGCCCATGATCGTTAACATGAGACTGCGATTTCATACTTCGCGGGCTACCTGGATTCGTCGATCGATTTCCGGGACGCGGGCCTGTTGGGAGAGCCACCAGTTTTCGTCCAACTGCCGGTCGAGTTCGTCGAGGGTCCGGCCCTGCTGTTCAACCCAGGTGTAGTACTTCAGGTTGTGCCACTGGCGTCGCTGTCCCGGCGTGCCGTCCTTGATCCACTGCGTCCCCTGTCCCCGGAAGATGTCAATTCGCTTGATCGCTTCGCCCTCATCCATGGGGCCGAAACGATCCGGCATGGCGGCCATCACCGAGCCGTACCGGTCGATCGCATCGGTGCAGATCGTCACAATCGTGTCGGCCTGTCCAAGCCGGTAATGCCTGGCGGTCTTGATCGCACCCAGGACGTTACAGACGCCGCTGATGCCGAAGATGGCGGCCAGCAGATCCACCCTCTGTCTGTCGATCTCGAAGTTCTCTTCCAGGACCTTGCGGCCGACCTCGTCCGTCAGCAGCTGCAACCCCTTCAAACACTCGGTATCGTCGACGCACATGATAGCGTCCATGTTCGTCACATGGTGGATCCATGTGACGTGTTTGTCTCCGATTCCCTGGATCTCGTGAGATCCGTAGCCGTTGTCGTAGAGAGTGGAGCATTGGACTGGCTCCAGCCCGACGATCTTTGCGTCGGACCACTCCTGCTTGATCCTGTCGCCGGCCGCAATCGTTCCGGCCGAACCCATCGCGCTGCAAAAGGCGGCGATCCTCCCGTTTCCGATTCCCACCGCGGCCAGCTCCGCAGCCAGTTCGACGATCGTGTTGCCGGTGACGTAGTAGTGAAACCGGTAGTTGCCCATCACCTCGAACTGGTTCATGACTCGAACCTGGGGATCGTCTTCGAGCTCCCGCACCTTCTCATAGATCTCCCGGACGTTGCTCTCGCTGCCGGGGGTCTTGATGATTCGAGCGCCGTAGCCTTCGATCTGCTCGAAGCGTTCCCGGCTCATGCCTTCCGGCAGGACCACCAGGCTGTCGAACCCCATCCGGCAACCGACCCAGGCGCCACCGATTCCGTAGTTGCCCGTCGATGGCCAGACCAGGGTGTGGATCGCCGGATCGACTTCACCGACCGTCTCCATCTCGACGGCAACGGCGTATGCGGCCCCGACTTTGTGGGAGCCGGTCGGGAAATCGACCGAGTAGAGGACCACAACGGTCGCATCGACACCCGTAAGCTCGGACGGCAGGACGATATGTCGGACCCGGTTCGTGCCATCCCGCCAACTGATGTTGTACAGGTTGATCGGATCGAGCGGATCAGCGACGAGAGCTTCCAGAGCCGCCGCGCGTGTTCCGGTAGCGATCGTATCCGGATGGAGCATCTCCTCGAACGTGGGTCCGGCGAACTTCACGGAACCTTTATAACGCAGGCGGAGTCGTGTAGAGAAAGATCAAACCACGGAGGCGCAGAGACTCGGAATTTCTGTTCTTCCTCCGTGACTCCGAGCCTCCGTGGTAGTTTCTTCCTTCTACTCGTTAGATTCAGGCCGCAAGCAGGGTCTCGAGTTCTCCAAGCTCCGAGTCCCAGCCGCCGGTGTTGTCCTTGAAATGCTCCTCAGTTTTGAAACCCGACTCTCGCAGCTCGAGCAGCGTGCCCCCGTTTTCGAGCGGAGTGAGGAACCACTCGACAAGTGTCGAGCCGGCTTCGGAGAACCCCTTGCCGGGTGAGTGGGCCATCCAGCGCCAGGAGATGCGACGGGGAGCCTCGACGTTCTCGATACGCATGGCGAAGCGCCCATGCTTCTCCCAGCCGAACCATCCTTCGCTTCCCGGTGTCAGGCTGAATTCCGCGCTGTCACCGAACCATTGTGCGACTTCCGTCGGGTCGGTGATCGCCCTCCAGACACGATCGGCCGGCGCCTTCAGTTCCAGCTTCTTCTCAATCGTCATCGTCATCAGTCCGCTCCCTGTCGAGGTATTCACGTAGGTTCTCCAGACGCCGATCCCATTCCGCCGCGTACGGTGCGAGCCAGGTATCGAGCTTTTGAAGGGGTTCGGTTTTCAATCGGTGGAGCCTTTCCCGTCCGCGCCATTCCTGTTCGATCAAACCCGCCTCAGAAAGCAGGTTCAGGTGTTTGGTCACCGCCTGGCGGCTCATCGGTAGCGGTCCCGCTAGCTCGTTGACCGATTGCGAGCCGCTCCGACGCAACCGTTCGAGAATCTGCCTGCGGGTCGGATCGGCCACGGCCGCAAAGACATCCAGCATTGAGAATCATGATATGCAACCATATAGTTGCATGTCAAGCGGCTGAAGTAGAAGGCGTCATAGGAAAAGATGAACCACGGAGACACAGAGCTTCCATTTCATGTCCTCCGAGTCTCCGTGGTTATATCCGATTCGCGACCTGCTCGATCAGTTGCACCGCCTTCGAGACACCGTCTTCGTTCCGCATCCGCTGCCCGAGCAGATCCGCCTTCGACCGCATCTCGGGTTTGTCCAGAACCGTGCGGAGTCGCGCCGCAAGTCGATGGGCGGTCAGCTTCTTGATGGGCAAGGGCTTGGGAGCGACGCCCAGTCGCTTGAGCTCCTCTGCCCAGAAGAACTGATCCGCGACGTGCGGTATGACGACGGAAGGTACGCCGGCCTGCAGGGTGGACTGGGTGGTTCCGGCCCCACCGTGGTGAACGACCAGTGCGCAGCGAGGGAGCACCAGGCGGTGGTCGACGAACGAAGCGTGGTGGATTGCGTCGTTTGCCGGCAGGTGAGGTATCGCATCTTCCCGAACCTGCACGACGGCCCGGCCCCCTGCAAGCCGGATCGCCTCGTGGAATACCCTCACCAGAGGGAGCAAGTGCTCCATCTGGCGGGGCGTCATGCTGCCGAGGGAGATGAAGGCCGGTCGGTCGCCAGCTTCGAGGAACTCGTTCAGTTCAGCCGGCAAATCACCCGCATCGGTCTCAGGCAGATTGAAGAAGCCCACGACATGGTGGCGGTCGTCCCAGTCATCGGGTCGTTCGCTGATCGTCGGGCTGACGGCGACCAGATTCAAATCCCGTCCCACCCACGCCTCCCGAAGAAGATCTTCTAGCGGCGCCAGGCCTTCTCGCTCTCGCGTGGCGTTCACGGCCGCCAGGAAATTCCGATTCAACATCCATCGCACGATCCACCACGCTACCCGGTTCGAAAATCGACCGAGGTTGGGAAAACCGGCGGGGCAGATCTCAGGAGACGGGATCGTGTTATGGACCAGCGACACCGTGATTTCCGGGACACCGAGTTTCGCGGCGGCTGTCTGCATGGGATGCAGGAAGAAATGACGAATGACGAGATCGCTCGTGCGACACAGTGCGAGGGAAGCTTCCAACATCTCCGGAACCTTCAGTTCGAACAGGTCGTTGATGATGATCTTCGCCTGCTTGAGCGGGTTGGGTGCTTTGAGGAAGGCCATCCCGACTCGATCCATTTCCTCCGGCGGGAGAACCGGAGTCGCAACCGGCGTCAGCCGGAACCCCGATTCACGGGCAATCTTGCTGTAGTCCAGATCCAGGAGGTCGGTCGCACAGAGATGGACCTCGTGACCAGCCTTGCTCAGGCCAGCCCCCAGCGCGATGAAGGGGTTGATGTCACCACGACTTCCCCAGGTCTGAATCCCAATACGCATGCCGGTTCAGGATTCCAAGGGGAGGTTGGCGATCTCCTTCTGCACTTTCTTGGGGAGTTTCGAAACGACGAGGTCGTAGGATTGCTGTATCAGCCGTTCGATTTCGGCGCGATCGAGGCCACACTCATCGGGCTGGATCTGGACCCATTTTGCTCGAGCCAGGTAAGGGGCCGGGCGGATGCCGGGCATTTCGGTCAGCTCGTGGAAATTCTCGTCGCTGCATTTGAATGAGTAGCCCAGACCGGGCTCGAGTCCGGGGACAAGAAACATCTTCTTGGCCACCTTGAACACGAGGTCGTCGTCCCATTGGACCTGCTCGGTGGTTCCCGGCAGGGACAGGCAGATTCCCCGGATCTGATCGATGTTCATCGAAACCGTTTCCCGCCCAGAGGGGTATTGATCATCTGCAGATTGTGCACGCATTCGAGGCGACCGTGAAGCAGATTGTCGCCGGGACCGGACACCCCGTTTGACCTCTGCCGTTGCTTGACTTCAAGACCGAGGTCCGTGGGATACTTTCGTGCCAATCCTAGGAGATGTCTGAAGAGAAGATGAACCACGGAGGCACAGAGGCACGGAGGTTTCTATTTTCATCCTCCGCGTCTCCGCGACTCCGTGGTTAAGGACAGACTGTCGGGAGGGTCAGAATGCTACCGCGCATGAATCGAATCCGTCATCGAATGCTCGCGATCTTGCTGGTGAGCTCTTTTGTCTCGGTTCCAGGCTTTGCCCAACAGGTAGGCGCGCTCAGCGGGGCCGACTACGAGCGTGCCGAGCAGTTCCTCGGGTACAACACCAACCCGCTGGTGTTGCGTTCCGGCGTGCGCCCAAGCTGGCTCGAAGACGAGCGCTTCTGGTACCGCATCACGACAGGGCGCGGAGACGAGTTCATACTCATCGATCCGGCGGATGGAACGCGCGGACCCGCCTTCGATCATGCGCGCCTCGCGTCGGCCCTCTCCGAGGCCGCAGGCGAGAGCTATGAGGCCTTCGACCTTCCGTTTACCACGTTCGAATTCTCCGAAGCCGGCGGATCCGTCTCGTTTCGCGCCGCTGAGCGGAACTGGGAATGCGACCTCGAAGCGGGTCGTTGCGTCGAAGACGAAGCGGCCGGACGTTCCCGCGGGGGAAGCCGTGGAGGACGTGGCGGACGCGGAGGCGGGCCGCCTCCAAGCGTCGCCTCTCCGGACGGCAAGCGTGCAGTGTTCATTCGAGACTGGAATCTCTGGGTCCGGGAAGTTGAGGGCGGGGAAGAGACCCAACTGACCACCGATGGCATCGAAGACTACGGTTACGCTACCGACAACGCCGGATGGCGGAAGAGCGACCGACCGATCGTGGTGTGGTCCCCGGATTCGAAGAAGGTCGCAACTTTTCAGCAGGACCAGCGCAACACGGGCGAGATGTACCTTGTCGACACCTCGGTAGGGCATCCTACCCTCCAGGCGTGGAAGTACCCACTGCCTGGGGATGAGGAGATCACGATGATCGAACGGGTCGTCGTCGACGTCGAGAACCCGCGCGTGATCCGCTTCTTGATGGAACGCGATCAGCACCGGTCCACGTTGTGTGACGACCTCCCGTGTCGCGGCAGTTGGCGCGATGTGCAGTGGAGCCCGGACAGTTCGGAAGTCGCCTTCGCTTCGACCTCGAGAGATCACAAGATCACCCGCCTTCGGGTCGCGGGTTCGTCGAGCGGCGAGGTGCGCGACGTTCTCGTCGAGACGGTCGAGACGTTCTTCGAGTCCGGAGACGGTGCCGTGAACTGGCACTTCCTGCCGGAGTCGAACGAAGTGATCTGGTTCTCTGAGCGCGACAACTGGGGTCACCTCTACCTCTATGATCTCGCGACCGGACGCCTGAAGACCCCGATCACGCGCGGCGACGGCAACGTTACACAGGTGTTACGCGTCGACGAAGAAAACCGGATGATCTACTTCGTCGGCGTCGGCCGCGAAAGCGGACGCAATCCCTATTACCGCCATCTTTACCGCACGGGGTTTGACGGCGGCGACGCAGAGCTGCTTACAGAGGAGGATGCGGATCACAGCATCGCGGTCTCCCCTTCAGGACGGTTCTTCGTCGACAGCTTTTCGAAACCGGATGTCCCGGCGATCGCCGTGTTACGCGACGCCGATGGCGAACGGCTCATGACCCTGGAGGAGGCAGACACAACCCGCCTGACGGCGACGGGTTGGAAGCCTCCGATTCCGTTTGTGGTCAAGGCACGTGACGGCGAGACCGATATCTACGGGATGATGTTTCGGCCGACGAACTTCGACCCCAATCGAAAATACCCAATCATCAACAACATCTACCCGGGGCCCCAGTCGGGAAGCATCCGGGGCTGGAGCTTCTCCCCCGCGCGTGGGGACACCCAGGCGATCGCCGAGCTGGGTTTCATCGTGGTCCAGATCGATGGCATGGGAACTCCGGGTCGCTCGAAAGAGTTCCACGAGGCCTACTACGGCGACATGGGCGACAACACGCTGCCCGACCAGGTGACCGGAATGCAACAGCTCGGAGAACGGTATTCCTGGATCGACATCGATCGTGCCGGAATCTACGGGCATTCCGGCGGCGGCTTCGCGACGAGCGGCGCCATGTTCCACTACCCCGACTTCTTCAAAGTCGGCGTGTCCCAGGCGGGGAACCATGACAACCGCGTCTACGAGGACGACTGGGGGGAGAAGTGGCAGGGTCTCCTGACCCGCAACGAAGACGGTACCGACAGCTACGATAACCAGGCGAACCAGAACTTCGCGAAGAACCTCAAAGGCAAACTGCTGCTCGCCCACGGCACCCTCGACGACAACGTGCCCTACTACAGCACCCTGCTCGTCGTGGACGCGCTGATCGAGGCCAACAAGGATTTCGATCTGATCCTGCTGCCGAACCGGCGGCACGGTTTCGGGAACGAGCCCTACATGATGCGACGCCGTTGGGACTACTTCGTCGAGCACCTCATGGGTGCCCAACCGCCCGACGACTACGAGTTCAGCCCCCCGGTGAATTGAGTCCAGATTCTCAACGATAGGACTGGCAGGCTGCTGAAAAACTCAGTCTTTCGGCAGTCTGCGGCGATGCTGAGAAAAGCCATGGAAGGCTTTTTCAGCATCCTAACTAGTCGCCTGATGAGAGTCATTAGTGGCAAACACGGGTGAAGGCCCGTGATAAATTTTAGCTGCTAAAGGGGATTCCGCTTCTAATCTAAGTTAAGCCATGCCCTACGTACCCGGATTCGACTACGACATCTTCGTCAGCTATGCGGCGGGCGACAACGATCAGGGAGTCGTGGAGCAGTTTGTCGCCACGTTAGAAAAGCAGATCTCCGACAATCTGGTAAACGCTTTCTCGAAGGAGAAAGTCCGGATCTACTTTGACCGCCAGCGGTTGGGCACTCCAGCCGGCGTCAATTGGGAGGAGCACCTGAAGGCGGCGGCGTCTTCTTCGGCCATTCTGGTTCCGTTGCTGTCGCCGAACTACCTGAGCTCCCATTACTGCAGCAAGGAGCGGGCCTGGTTCGGCACGCAACCGCATGTGGCCCAGGGTTGTCCATACGCGGTGGCGGGCTGGGTCCCCATTGGCGAGCATCCGCAACCCCGGGAGCTTGAAAAGGCCCAGCGGCATCCGGCCGGGGATTCGTGGCTGGCTCTGGCGCCGCCCGAAGATCGGCTCGAAAGCTGCAACGAATTTGCCCTCAAGTTGCGCGACGCCCTCGTGGAGATGCGGGCATCGGTAAGCGCCGTGTTCCTGGGCCCGGCCGCCGAGGGCCGCGGGGCGGCAGTGCGCAGCCGCCTCCGGGATGAGCTCGAGGTATCCGGTCACCGTGTCGTGCCGGTCCCCGACTTCGTGTACGAAAACGCCGAGGCAGTGCGAGCCGACCTGAATTCGTCGTTGCTTGCGATCCATTTCCCGGGCGATGGCCTGGATCTGGAAGGACTGATGGCCATCGAAGAGTCCTTCACGTCGGCGCCGAAGACGCTGCTCGTTCAACCCATCGGTTCCGCCCTATCCGACGACGAAGCCGCTCTGCTCGAAGAGATCGATGCCGGGTTGGTCCGTGGCGGACGCTTCGCTGGAGCGGCGTATTCCAGGTTCGCCGGCAAGAGCGACGATCAGATCTGGGAAGTGGTTCGCCGGGAGGTGCGGGCGGCCCGGTTCCAGAAAAACAAGAGCGAGTTTGCCGTGGGTATCGCGTGCGAGGCGGGCGATCTTTCCGGTGCGAAGGCCTTGGCGGCGCTCATCGGTGAATTGGGCGTGCCGACACGGTATCCGTCGTTTGAAACCGCCACAAGCATCACCGAGAAGTTGAAGGCGCTGCGTGACACCATCACGGAGAGCCCGGCGCTGATCTGTTACTGGGCGGCGTCGGCCGGGACCGGTCTCGAAAAGCGGCTGGCGCAGGATGCCCGCCGCCGGTACAAGGCCAGGGCCTGGTATCTGGGTCCGCCCCTGGATGCTCCGGCCAAAACGAATTTCACCCGGACGAACGAATTGGTCCTCCGCCAGGCGGCGGACACCGCGGATCTGACCGTGCTGGAACCATTCCTCCGGGAGTTGGGTTGGGAGCCCAAGGCATGACGCCGAGCGCGATCCCACATAATCCTTACCCGGGCCTTCGTCCGTTCAAGCCGGAAGAGTCGACCCTCTTTTTTGGCCGCGACGAGCAGATCGGCGAAGCGCTGGACCGGCTGATGCGGCAGAAGCTGCTGGCCGTGGTGGGTGTGTCGGGCTGTGGCAAGAGCTCGCTGGTCACCGCGGGTATGGTGCCGGCGCTCGAGATGGGTCTGGCGGGCGACCCGGCTCAGCAGTGGCGGATCGAGATCATGCGGCCCGGCGACGGTCCGTTACGCGAACTGGAACGCTGTCTGGGCTTTGACAGCGGGCCGCTGGTCGAGCGGACCTATGGCCTCCGGGAGGCTGTGAAAGCGAATCTGCCGGAGGCCCAGAACCTGCTGCTGGTTGTGGATCAGTTCGAGGAGATCTTCCCCTTTCGCGATCGTATGCGGGAAGGCGGAGGCACCGAGGCCGATCTCTTCGTCAGTTACATGCTGAGCGCCGCGCAACAGCCGGCCGCCCGGATCTACATCATTCTCACCATGCGGTCGGACTACCTGGGTGAATGCGCCAGGTTCCATGGACTCCCAGAGGCCCTGAACGACGGCCAGTATCTGGTGCCGCGCATGACGCGTTCGCAGTTGCAGGAGGCGATCGAGAACCCGCTGGGGGGGGATCGAGAGCGCCGACGGCGAGTCGGTCGAGTTCCATCCGGGTCTGGTCCAGAAGCTGCTGAACGACTGCGACGAAGAACCCGACAACCTTCCGCTGCTGCAGCATCTGCTGCGCCGGTTGTTTGAACAGTGGCAGGATGCGGGCGCCCGAGGGCAGATCACGCCGGCGATGGCCAGGGACGTCGGAGAACTCGCCGACGCCCTCAACCAGGATGCGGACACGGTTTTCAAGGCGCTTTCGACCGAGCGGCAGGGGATCGCGGAAGTGCTCTTCCGCCGGATTACGGAATCGCGCCAGCAGGCAGGCGGCGCCGAGGACGAACGGCCCGTGCGGCGTCCGCAAACCGTCGCCCGTCTGGCAGAACTGGCGCAAGTACCCGTGTCCGAGCTGCGCGCCGTGGTGGATCCCTTCGACGAGCGGGGGCTGCTGGTATTGCGGGCGACGGACGAAGGCGACAAGGTCGACCTCCCCCACGAGTGCCTATGCCCGAAGTGGAACCGGCTGCGGCAGTGGATCGAAGACGAAGCGCAGGATGCCAAGGCTCTGCGCTTTCTTCGAGACTCGGTCGGCAAGAGCCACCTCACCGGCTCCGCCCTGGCGGAAGCGGTCGGCTGGCAGGACGCGGGCCGGCTGAAGGCCGCCTGGGGCGAGCGCTACTTGAGCCGCGAAAGCGTCCGCGAGGTGGGTGCCTGGGTCACCGGGAGTCGGCGCAGGGCCCGGGCGACTCAAATCATCCTCGCCGTCGCAGCCGTCGCGGCCATCGTAGGCCTGGGAGGGATGGCCTACTACCAGACAGTGATCGCACAGCAACAGGAAGACCAACTGATCGCTCAGCAACAGCAGTTGTTCGATGCCGCGATCGTCGTCGACGACCAAACGACCCGGGAGGACCAAAAACATCTGTGGTGGATACGCTTTGATAACAGTCGAGACCCTGACTACGGCTCGGACATCAACTGGGATGAAGCAATGGCGTACTGCGATCAGCTATCGCTGCTTGACTATCGAGGTTGGCGACTCCCGACGATCGACGAACTGGTAGCGATCTGGAACCCAGCCACTAGGTCCAGCCGCTTGCCAATGGCGACTCCCGTGTATGCGTGGAGTTCTGATTTGGAAGGGTCGGGCTCCGCGTGGCTCTTCTTCTTCCACGACGGCTACCGGCTCTCGAGCTCGGTCGTCTCCCCCTACTTCCGCGCCTTGTGCGTGCGCGTTCCGGATGAATGATGTGGGTGATTGGGTGATTTGATTATTTCTTTTGTGCAGTCGAACTGAAAAGGTTATCGCGATGGCGCGCTACGAGCACCTGCCGATCTACAAACGGACGCTGGACTTGCTGCTCTATTTCGAGAAGATCGTCCCGAAGTTCTCCCGCTACGACAAGTACACCATCGGTACCGACCTGAGAAACACGACGCGATCCGTCCTGAAGTTGATTGTTCGCGCCAACAGCAGCCGGGACAAGCGGCCGGTGCTTGAGGAAATCCGCACCGAATTGGAGGAGCTGATGATTCTGGTGCGCGTGGCCAAAGAGGTCCGGGCGTTCGAGAATCTGAACTCCTATCAGTATTCTGCCGGCGAGATCATAGAGATCAGCCGGCAGAATGAGGGGTGGCTGAGAAGTCTGGAACGGAAACAACCAGAATCATCCTCTCGATCACAACCGGTAGAGAGATGAGCGTGTTGACTTCATCATTCTGAGTCCTTCCCGCCCATGTGGCATATGCATTCAGGGCGTCCTACCTTCGGGCTGGGCGCCCGGTGGCCGGTCTTCGGATCGGACGAAGTGGAAGGATCAAGGGTCGGGCTCCGCGTGGAACTTCAACTTCAACAACGGCAACCGGAACTCGAACCCGGTCGACAACCGCAACAACAACCGCGCCTTGTGCGTGCGCGTTCCGGAGAATGATGCGTTCCCTGTTTTCATTCGAAAAGATTCACGAAGCGTACCTGAGCTGCCGCAAAGGCAAGCGCCGGAGCCGCAATGCCCTTCTTTTCGAGGAGCGCCTGGAGGAGAATCTGTTTCGACTCTCGGGCGAGCTTCAGGCCCGGACTTATCAGCCATCCCCTTCGACCTGCTTCGTGACCGCGAAACCGAAACACCGGGAGATCTTCGCGGCCGAGTTTCGCGACCGCGTGGTGCACCACCTGATCGTCACCCACCTCGAACCCATCTGGGAACGGATCTTCATCCACGATTCCTACGCGTGCCGGCCCGGTAAGGAAACGCATCGGGCGGTGTTCCGACTGCAGGAATTCATGCGGCGTGCGACATCGAACGGGACAAGGACTGCGTATTTTCTCCAGGTCGATGTCCGACCCGGCTCGGCGCCACAGTGGTTCGTATCCGGATTCCGAACTTCGAGGTACTCGAAGGGCGTGAGAACGATGTCGCGGGTCAGAGACCGCGATGGCGGACAATGCGCTGGACCCGACCGTTCATGGGCACCCGACGTCGATGCCCAAGTCAGCGAGTTCGGCCAACGAATCCGCGAGAGACAGCGGGGCCCCGTGAGTTGGGATGATCGTCAGCGGGACCGCGGAATTGCAGCTTGTATCGATGATGTCAAGGTCACGCAGGCCAGCAAAGAGCGACTCCGGGCCACCGAGGACCAGCGTCAGCCCAAACGCCGCGTTGTAAAGATCCGCCTCGTACACAAACACTTCCCCGCCGGTCTCGACAACAGTAATCAGCATGTCGTCGGCGTGTGGGTTGGCGCTCAAGTGGTGCGCAGTGATCGTGACGTTGCCATCTTGGATCGAAAACGCGCCGTCCAGCGGGACTTCCTCTACATCCGGCACTACGCCCGCAGCAGCCAGGGCATCCGGACGAATGGTCGACTCCGAAGTCAAGACGTCGTCCCAGAACCCGCTCACACCGTTGCCAACGATTGCCCTCGCTCCCGCGGCTACCAGAGATCGAACGCCCGCGGCGTGGTCCTGGTGAAAATGGCTCTGCACGACATGCGAGATGGCGACGCCGGGAAACGTTGCTTCGACCGCATCGACCAGGTTACTTCCATGTTTCGGCGATCCGGGTGCTTCGACCAGGAGCAGCCCTCGCTCGTATGAAACCGCGATCGAGTTGCCAGTGCTGCTCCCCAGTAGGGTCACACCCGGCACGATCTCCGACGGCGTCACGGGGGACTCCTCGCCGTAGAAAAAGCCAAGGTTGAAAAATGCATCCTGCACTTGATGGGTCTGCTGGCCGAACGCGAATGCGTCGGCGTCCAGCGTCGGGTCGACGGCCTCGGGCGGAAGATCGAAGGTCCCCGCAGGAAAGTCCGGCCCGATTTCGACGGCCGTGCGTGTTTCGTCATGCACCAGAGCCCCTCCAGCATAGAGCTCAACGGCACCGGGGAACGCAAGCACCCCCTGCGCTTGCCAGTCCAGGTAGCGGACCTCAATTGAAACGTCGCGAACCAGGATGTTGTTCTCGACGGTCTCGAGCTTCGAGATGATTCCCGATTCGTCATCCACGAACATGCGGATCTCGGCAACCTTTCCAGCGAAGCTGACAATCCGATGCGGCCGGCCGTCGAATTCCCCCGCTCCGCCGTCTCCGATCAGCGCCGGGTCTTGAAGCCCTTCCCGAAGGTAAAAGTGGGGGTTGAACAAGCGTTGCTGAGTACGCAGCGCGGCGACGTAATGCGACGGCACGGCTCCAGGAGGGCTGAACCCCGCCTGCGCACTCAGCCCACCCACGTCCCCGTTGAGCACAATGCTGAAGCTCGCTCGCGGAAACGACTGCAGCGCCTCGAAGAGCGGCGTGCGATCTGTGTCCGTGCGGAGGTTCTCGTTCGCGAGGTCGAACATGTAGCGCGTTGTGTAGGTGCTCACATCCATCAAACCGCCCGGTCTTGGCGTCTCGTGGTCGATTCTTCGGCTTCCGCGCGCCTCGATCTGCAGTCGCTCGAGGTCGGTGAGGGCCACCGCTCCGCCGATGGCCTCCACCGCCTGTTCAAACGGGGTCCGCCCGTCGCCCGCCCCGCAACCTCCGGAGAGAAGGCCGGCAAGAGCAATCATGAGTAAGTATCTGTTCTTCATTCCTGGTCCTTCGCTGAGTCGGTTCGGAGAGGTCTTGTAGTCCTTCGGCGAGAGCCGCAGGCCGTGATTCCTGCCTGGCCGGCAACCCGTCGCCCTGTGGTTAAACTAGCGCAAATGATACGAAAGGGGGAAGTTGGAGGCAATCACAGAGTCACATTCCCGCAAAACCGCCTGGTCTGACATCTGAATTGGCCCATATTCATGGGGTCGCGGGAAGAATCCAACTTACCGCGATGGCGACTTCTCGGGAATTGAGAATAGATCGGTAAGCACTACGGCCTTACTCGCGAGTAATCGTCGTCGATCGCACCCTTCTCGGGAATTGAGAATAGATCGGTAAGCACCGGCCTTACTCGCGAGTAAGTGATCGCACCCAAGATCGTCCAGTGAAGATCCGGCGGTCATGATGAAACTTTGGCCGACAGGTAAACCAGCGGGGTTCGCAGTGCAGGGGGTGGCAAGCGGCACGGCCTTCACTACATCCACAACCGACTCAGCTCAGCGCGTGATTTGCTGAGTAAAACTATGTTTTGTTGAATCACCTTCGGGATTCTTTGCCAGCAGAAAATGTGAAAAGTTGAGCGCCCGTCGATCGTCACTCAGAAGATAACCGGTTGTTTCCACGGGGCGTGCTCCAGTAGCATCGCGCAATGGAGACGAATACCAGGGAGATCGCTAATGGGATTTTTCGTTACTTCGTCCAGGATCCGAAACGCCATGTCGGGACCGAATACGATCAAACTTTTCGACGAGGGGGGCCGTATCTGGAAGTCTCTCCTGCTGACGAAAAGTGGTGGCACCGTTGGACGAGAGGCGCTTCAGGCGGTAGCTCAACCGCCCTTCCTGTCGGCGAGATAAACGATCGGTGGCCGGGGGCCCGAGCGCGATGTACCCGCTCGCACACGGTCTCATGCCGGCGGGCATTTCAAGGCAGGGGGGCTCATGCCTAGGATCGACTGGGAAGTCTCGGGGCAGGTGCAGGTGGAGAATTGGCTCCTCTTCCGTGGAGACGGTGCGGCCAATCTTGCCCCGCTGTCAGGCGTGACCGTGGAGGTTGCAGCGTCGACGAGGTACGACGGAGGTTGGAGGCGTTGGGGCCGGACGAAGACGGACGGCGAGGGGCGGTTTCAGCTCCCGCCCAAGAGAAAGTCCGATAAGCGTCGGCGCTTCCGCGTCCGGGTCTTTCTCGAAGACGACCGACTCCGCGTCGTGAAGTTGAAGGTCGATGGAAAGTTCGGTGTGGCGCCCATCGTCGCTCACAAGGACACCGCGCCGTACACGAGCCGGAGCTTCCGAAGCGGCCCCCTCGTCGAGTTACCATCGGCGGTTATCCGCGAAGGCGCGACCCGGGCGACCAGAAACCACGCCCGCCGGGCGAACATCTGGTACGTGCTCAAGACCGTGCAGGACGCGCTGCGGGAGCAAGACCCGTGGCTCGCCTACCTCAAGAAGCTCACCGCCGTCTATCCGACAACGGCCACGACGTGGGCTGCGGGAAACAGCGCGAACATTGGTCCGGGGTACTACAAGGTCGGCACGGTCATCCACGAGGCGATCCACGTCTGGGACTACCAGCACAACACTGGGATGACCAACTGGGTCTGCGCATGGCTGATCGGTGGGACGCACGGACGCCGTGAGCCACCCAGCGTGGCGTTCCACGAGGGCTTCGCGAGCTGGGCCTCTCGGCAGCTCCTTCACGATCTCTGGGGCCACGGCCAGTACAAGCCCTTCAACAAGAAGCATCTGGACGACGAGCACGACATACGCTCCCTCTCCGAGCTCGAGAGGAACGACGACGGTGTGATGTCGGTGCTCCGACTTCTCACACACGAGGACCCGTACGGCCTGCTCCTCGGCACTCTGATCGAGGCGCCAACGAACGACGAATGGGCGGGGAAGATGCGCCGGACGGACCGCAAGCGGCTGGTGTGCCCGAAGGGGCCGATCCTCGACACCTGGGACCTCTTCTCCGCGTTCCGCGCGAACCGGGCGGCAGGATGGCGTACGAATCTTCAAGTGGGGAAGGACCGCTACGGAGTTCTCCGGTTCATCGAGCGCCTTTCCGACTTCTATCCGGATCGATTCGGGGATAACGTGAAGGAGGCGCTTCTGAACGTCGTCGATCCGATCCGGACCGACGAGATGTCATCGCTGTGCAGGCGCGCCCGTCGGGCGAAGTGAGCCGATAAGGGAACAAGCGGGGTTCGCAGCGCAGGGGGCGGCAAGCGGCACGGCGGGAATGTCGGAGGTGGCGTGTTAGGAGAACCGCATCCCAGATTCGGCAGACCCCTTGGGAGACGACGTAATCCGTTTCAGACTCGTCGTAGCTCGTCACATCGTCCAAAAGCCAGTCAAAAGGGATTTCCTGCCTCAGGAAGCACAGACGCGCGGAGGGATGGAGAGAAGCTGGACACCCGCGGGCGGTGGTAGTCACGCGCCAACTACCTGTAAAAGTGAGAACGATGCCGTGGCGAAACACCGGACTACTCCTGCCTTGTCGCCAAGGGTTTACCCATCCTGCGGAAGCGAATGGCTCTACCCTTCGGCGTTACTCGGGGGCAATCGGTGTCGACAGTTGGGTCAACGAACCTCGCCCCAAAATGACTTCTACGGTTTGCCGTGAGTGGACTGCCAATTGTCTGCTCAGGAGTCCCGAGACTCACTTCGATTTATGCCTGGTTTTCTTCGAATGTGGGTTGCACGGTGGAACCGTCGATCGCGTAACGAAGCCCGGCGGCATAAGACTCCAGCCTGCCGCGGTTGATGTTCAGACGTATCTTCTCTTCGAGTGTCCGTTCAGGATTACCGATCTGATTGATGAGTTGAGCAACCCTGAGCTCGGTCTCGCGGATCTTTTCCAGAAGTTCGCCCGCGCTTGGGGAATTGTCTTTCAATTCACGTCTCTCGATACTGGCCGGATTCTCAACAAGCTTCTCTGATGAAACGTCGGGACTCTTATGGAGTCCCTTCTAGTAAACCGAGTCAGCCACTCCCGACGAGCAGCCCTCGAGCCTCAAGAAAGAAACCGTCTTCTCTTTATTCTATCGGCGATATCCGTTCAGAAGTTTAAGGAAAAGTTCGAGTTTCGGTCGCGGGACAAACGCTTTTCACGAAATCGACTAAAGTCCTGAAGTTTCTTGTCCGATAAGAGGAAAGAGGGGGTTTCTACCCGTACCTTCAGAATAAAGAGTTATAAGAAAAAAATGGAGAAAAGGGACCGATCAGATATTGGTGCCCCCATCGAAGCCCGCGTCCCGCGCGGCACGGAACTGCTCCAGGTGGTACTTCCACTGTAACTGGAGGTGGATACTGCCCTGTCGACGACTTGGCCTAGCTGATAGACATCTGACTTGACATGCGGAGCGCTTACAGGCATAGAATGCCTATGCCTAGGGAAACTGGCCTACCGCCGGGAACACTCGTGATGCTTGTCCTGAAGGTCCTGGCTACCGGGCCGCTTCACGGGTACGCCATCGCCCAACGCATTCACAAGCTGTCCAGCGAAGAGTTGCGCGTGGAAGAAGGGTCGCTGTACCCGGCACTGCAAAAACTGCTGCTGAAAGGATGGGTCCAGGCAAACTGGACCGTGTCGGATTCGGGCCGCCGGGTGCGTGCCTACCGTGTCACGCCTTCGGGAAGACAACAACTCGATCTCGAACTTGCCGAATACCGCCGCATGAACCGTGCCATAGAGGCGCTTCTGGAAAGTGCATGAGGGAAAGATCATGAGACCGCTTGGAGAGTTGTGGCGCCGCTTCTGGTACCTGTTCAACCGCAGGCGCATGGAAGCCGACCTCCGCGAAGAGATGGAATCGCACCGTGCGGAAATGGGAGAACCTGCCCGCTTCGGCAATACGCTACGGCTTCGGGAAGAGTCCCGCGACGTGTGGGGATGGAACTGGGTGGACGACACCTTCGGCGACATCCGCTACGCCTGTCGGACGATCATTGGAATGCCCGTCCTCACGATCGTCGTGGTCTTGTCTCTCGGGGTGGGAATCGGAATCAACACGACGGTTTTCTCATGGATCCAGGCCGTTGTCCTTCAACCGATCCCGGGTGTCACGGATCCATCCGACTTCTACCTGATCGAGCCGCGCGCCGACGCTGGAGCCTATCCAGGCGTTTCGTGGCCCGAGTACCGGGACCTCTGGGAAGGCGTCGTTTCGTTCAACGATCTGGCGGCTTTCCGGATGGTTCCCATCAACCTGAGCGAAGACGGACAAGCCGAGCGTGTGTACGGGCTTCTCGTCTCCACCAATTATTTCTCCACGCTGGGCCTCGAACCGCTTCTTGGACGTTTCGCCTGGAACGGCGACGGTTCGGACAACATGGAGGTCGTAGTCTCGCACGGCTTCTGGCAGAGGCGGTTGGACGGCTCCGGCGATGCGATGGGCAGCAGGGTGCGAGTCAATGGCCAGGAACTGACAGTGGTCGCCGTCACGCCTCCCGGGTTTCAGGGAACCGTCCTCGGCCTGGAGTTCGACCTGTGGGTTCCGGCGGGGCTGGCGCCGATCCTGTACGACGGATCGCGCGAACTGGAAGCACGGAACCAGCGAGGCTACTCGGTGATGGGCAGGCTCCTCCCGGGCACCTCCCAAGCCCTGGCCCAGGCCGACGTGGACGCCGTAGCGGCGCGAATCGAAGGGGACTTTCCCGAAGCCAACGCCGGATTCCGGAGCGAGGTCCTTCCGTTCTGGCGCGCACCCAGGGGAGCCCAACAATTCGTATTACCTGGGCTGACAGTTCTTCAGGCCGTCATGCTTCTCCTGCTGCTGGCTGTCTGCGGCAACACGGCGAATCTTGTCCTGGCGCGAGCAACCGTTCGGCAGCGTGAAGTAGCCGTGAGGCTTGCAATGGGCGCCAGCCGCTCACGCGTCGTCCGACTATTGATGACCGAAAACCTGATACTGGGGCTTGCCGGCGCCACGATGGGAGTGCTGATCGCTAGCTGGGGAACGATCGCGCTCCGCGCCGTCCGCTTCTCCACCTTGTTCCCGGTCCGGTTTGAGACCGGTGTCGATGCGATCGGCCTCTCGTTCGCGGCGGCACTCGGCGTCGTATGTGCGGTCGCCTTCGGAACGGCTCCGGCCCTGCAGTTGCTGCGAGGATCCCATCTCAGCCTTCGATCGCACAGCAGCAGGATCGAGCCAAAGAGGATGCGAAAGACCCTGATGAGTATCGAAGCGGGGTTGGCTCTCATGGTCCTGCTGGCGGCCGGTCTCTTCCTTCAGGGTTTCCGCGAAACCCTCGATACGGATCCGGGTTTCCAGCCTGAGGGCCTTCTTCTCTCAGCCTACGATCTGTCCGGCGGCACGGCAGGGCACCTGGTATCGGGAGCCAACGTCGACAGAACGTTCGCCCGGACATTTACCGGAAGACTCCTCGAAGACCTGAGGGCCCTACCGGAAGTGGAGTCGGCTGCGATCGCGACCTTCATACCGATCGACATTCACGGCCTCCCGCTGGGATCGTTCAGTCTCGAAGGCCGCCCACAGACCGATCTGGCTCCAGACCGGGCACTGCTGAACGTGGTGACCCGTTCATACTTCGGGACCATGGGCATCCCATTGGTCCGGGGAACCGATTTCACGATTCTCAGCGACTCCACGACTCCTCCACAGGTCATCGTCAACGAAGAATTCGTCCGCCGATTCCTGGCGGGCTCCGAGCCTATCGGACAACGGCTCGATGCGAGCGGACAAACCTTTACGATTACCGGCGTCGTCAGGGACTCGGTGTACGAATCGTTCGGCGAACCGCCGATCCCGTTCACCTACTACGCATACAGAAACCGCATGCCCACCGATGGTCAGATCCATCTTCGGACCCGCGCAGGCGGTGAGGCTCTCCTGGCGACGGAGGTCCGGCGGGTCGTTCGCGAACTGGATCCGGCGCTTCCCGTGTACGACGTACGAACGATGACCGAGCATGTCGAAACGAACCTCTTCCTTCGGCGGATTCCCGCGCAGATGTTCGCGGTCATCGCGCCGCTGCTGCTCCTGCTTGCGGCCATCGGGATCTACGCGGTCGTGGCCTATAATGTCACGCGCCGCACGACCGAAATCGGCATCCGTCTGGCAATGGGCGCCCGCACGCGCACGCTCGTCAGACAAATTGTGGGCGAAAGCATGGGCAGCATCGCGGTCGGGATGGCGATCGGATGGCTCCTCGCATTCGTCGTCTACACCCACCTTGTACCTGGAGACCCCCTCGACCCAGCCGTCTTCGTGGGCATGCCCTCGTTGCTGGCAATTGTAGCGATCACCTCATGCTGGATCCCGGCGCGGCGCGCAACGAGACTGGATCCGATGACGGCATTGAGAGAAGACTAGTACACAAAACAGAAAAAAACGCACTCCGGCTCTCCCTCGAAAGATGGTCCAGTTGCGCCTCGCTGTTCGGTGCGAGACCACGAGCTTCGTTCAGTCATTTCTGGATGAAGACTCTCAGATTCATGATCCGTGTGTTGCCGTCTTTAGGGTTTAAACTCCGGACATGCCACGTCGACCGGTACTCCCCGATGAGATTGAAGACTACCGCGACGCACGCTGGCTGCGGTCGGAAACGGCGCCTGTGAACACGGCGCAACAAGCGGAGCGCTTTATTGAGCAGATCGGGTTCGCGGCCTGCATGACAGACTCGCGTCGGCCCGGCCCATCGCTTTACATCGCCGTCTGTGGAAGGCGCGACGCCATCATGCCGCGGAACGTCCAGAAAGACCCGGAGAGCTCGCACACGTGGCGATTGAAGGACGATCTCATGCGGCGCGGCCGTGTTTACTACGCCAGGCTTTCCCGGGGTAGAGCGATGTTTCTGGCTCCGCGAATGGTCCCGTATTTCAATGCCCTCTGGGGCGTTCCGCGGCGACAGGAGAAAATGCGTTTGAGCAGGGAGGCCCTCGCCATGCTCGCAGTGCTGCGCCGGGAGTGGGAAATGGCCACCGCCGATCTTCGTTCTGAATCTGGCGTGACGGATCGGAAAACGTTCACACGTGCCATGGATGAACTTCAGGGAGCAATGCTCGTCGTCCCCAGCGAAGCCGTCTATCGCCCCAAGTTCACCTACCTGTGGGAGCTGGCAACGGAGCGTTTTCCCGAGGAACTCTCCGTGAGAACGAATCAGGCAACCGCTGTACGGGAAGTGGCGCGATGCTTTCTCGACGGCGCGGGACTCACGGTGCCCGGTGAGCTGGCGCGTGTCACGGGTTTGTCGCGAGTCGAAGCTGGAATCGGAAACAAGGTGCTGGTCAAGGAAGGATACGCGACAGCGGTTGCGCGGGGAACATATCGCCTGACCAGTCTCAGTGAGTCACCTAGTGACCAGTAACAGAGGTGTCGCCCCCGGCGTTCGGAGCGCAACGGGGCCGGATGACTTTTTGGTCAAACCACAAGATCAACCGCGGAAAGTCGCTAAGGCGCTAGCTCATTGCGGACAGAATCCGTCAACACTTGGGCGTTACTCGCGGGTAATTCTAACGGAGGATCCCCAACGACCCGGGTCCTCCGTACGGTCTGGCGGTTTTACGGCGAAGTAGTTGCTCTGCCCAACCAACGCACGGCACAAGCCACTGATTTAATTGGATGATCTTAGTTCGGTCACGGATCTACAACAATAGGCATTTGCGAGCAAAAGAGACTTAGTGGGCGTTGAGGATGGTCGTGCAGTTTGACAAGGACTCGCCACCCTGTATACTTGAGTTCGCAACACAAGTTGCTAATCCTGTTTAGGCACCTCTTGCCTCTGTTCGGAAAGTAGTTGGATCCTGTTTATCGACCCGCCTTTCCCCACAAAGCTCTCGAAGTTCCTCTACATACAAATTCAAGGAAATTAAATGACTCAAAAACTATACGTTGGAAATCTGTCGTTCCAGACGACGGAAGGCGATCTGGAGACCCTGTTTGCGCAAGCCGGCGCCGTCGAATCGGTCCGGATCATTACGGACCGGGACACCGGCCGATCCCGAGGCTTCGGTTTTGTGGAGATGAGTGATGAAGATGCAAAAAAAGCGATTTCGCAGTTCAACGAAAGCGACTTGGACGGCCGCGCACTCACGGTCAACGAAGCGAAACCTCAGGTGAAGCGCGAAGGAGGAGGCGGGTACGGACGCGGAGGCGGGCGCGACCGGTACTAAAAGTTACGGAAGACACGGCAGTCCCGCTGCCGTGTCTCTCTCACTCTCCGCCAAGCGATCAGATACAGAACGCGGACGACCCGGGCACTCCAGACAAGTTAGTCGTCAATTTTTGGGTGTTTGATAAGAGGCCGCGTAATGACCCGTGAGCTCGAAGCCGACGCATCGTCTGGCAAGAAGCTCGTTGCTCGGGCGGGGAACCGATCCTCATGAGGAGTCCGTCAGGGTCAACGGTCAGGGCGCCGCACGGAAAGGCCGGGCGCATGACTGCTAGCCCAAACCACTGCCGCACGCCATCAGAACCACTTGCAAATCAGGGGCCCCGGCTACTCGCAGGCGGCCAGGTGCACAACGAAATGCTGGATCAGTCGCGGAAAGTCGCCTAGCGGTTAGGAACGCTCGTTTGACCTGCTGTTGAGGCTACTTGGTCGGTTAAACTAGTCAGTCTCGCCCGACGATTCCGGTGCTTGCATGAGTTCGATCCGATTCCCGAACGGGTCGGCGATGTGACCCCGTGGGCGTCCGTCCAGGGGTTGGGCCGCCGCGAACTCCACTCCTGACTCGCTCAGGTTGGAGAGGGCCTCGTCGAAGTTCTCGACCAGCAGGGCGGGATGCGCCTTTCGGGCTGGTCGAAACCCCGGTTCGACGCCCACGTGGATTCGGATTCCATCGCTCTCGAACCAGGCGCCTCCCTTATTGGCCGATGCCGGCGGTTTGGGCACTTCAGGCAGACCCAGCAGACCGGAATAGAACGCCCGGGCCTCTTCCTCCCTCCCCGGGGGCATCGCCAGTTGGACGTGATGAATGCCGACTACCCTAACCACAGGTGCGTCGCTCCAGCAGCGGGTTGATTCGCGCGAGGACTTCATACGGGATCGTGCCGATCTTTTCGGCGAGTTCCTCGGCTGTGATTTCGGTGTCACCCTGTCGACCGAGCAGGACCACTTCGTCATCGAGAGACGGTGCGGCGTCCGTGACATCCAGTATCATCATGTTCATGGCGACACGACCGACGACCGGTACCGCCTTTCCACCAACCAGTGCCCGGCCCGCGCTCGATAGTCGGCGGTCGTATCCTTCGTAGTAGCCAACAGGGATGACGGCCAACGTGGTCCCTCGGCCGGCCTGGAACGCCAGGCCGTACCCCACATATTCACCCGCAGCGATCGTTTTCAACTGTGCGATATTCGCCTTCCAGGTCAGGGCGGGCGACAGGTCCAGTTCCCGTCCGCGTTCGCGCGCAGCGATGCGGGTCTCGCGCGAGGGCCAGATGCCGTAGGTGCCGATGCCGAGGCGGACCATCGAGAAATGAGTCTCGGGGTAGAGCAGGATGCCGGCGGTTGCGGCGGCATGAATCTGGGTTGGTCGGATGCCAGCGCCGGCGAGTCCTTCGACTGCCTCGTTGAACCGCCCAAGCTGCATCCGGGCAAAAGAAGGATCGAGCGTGTCCTCGATGTTGGCAAAGTGGGTGTAAACGCCTTCGACCTCAACATCCGGGAGGGCGGCGACTCCTTCTCCAAAAGAGACAATTTCTGCCGGGCCGACACCCTGTCGATTCGTTCCGGTCTCGACCTTGACGTGGATCCTCGCCCGTTTACCCGACGCACCGGCGGCGTCGGAAAGCGCATGAGCCAGATCCTGTCGGTAGATCACCTGGCGGAAGCCGTGTTCCACGATCGTCCGCGCGTCCGACTCTTTCGAGTGACCCAGGATCAGGATGGGTTTGCCCGGTGCGACCTGCTCGACGGCCAGGGCCTCGGCCAGCGAATCGACGCCGAACCAATCGGCTTGATCGATGACGGCTCGGGATGCGGCCTCCAGTCCGTGTCCATAGGCGTTCGCCTTGACCACCACCATCAGATTCGTGCCCTCGGCCAGGACGCTCCGGAAAGTTTTCAGGTTTTGTCGAAGCCGGTCGCCGCTGACCTCGATCCACGAACTGTTCAGACTCAAATGACGTTCACCTCGGCTAATTGGGGCCTCAATTATACGGTATGCTTGACCGATGCCAGCCGCCGCTATCGAGTTCGAAGACGCTTCCTATCTCCTCGATTCCGGTCGCAGCATCATCGACAACCTCAGCCTGTCGGTCGCCCCAGGAGAGACCGTCGTATTGCTCGGACGCAGCGGTTCGGGCAAGACGACGACGTTGAAGTTGATCAACCGTCTTCTCGAACCATCGGCGGGTCGGGTCCTTGTCGAAGGCGAGTCCACCGACGAATGGGACGCCATTCGACTGCGGCGCCACATTGGCTATGTCATCCAGGAAATCGGTCTCTTTCCGCATTTCACGGTTCGGGAAAACGTAGCCCTGGTTCCCTCGCTGGAAGGCTGGTCACCCGAGAGGATCGGTGAACGCGTTCGCCGGATGCTCGAACTGGTGGGCCTCGATCCGGATGGCTTCGCGAGCCGCTATCCGGACGAATTGTCCGGTGGTCAGCGCCAGAGAGTCGGCGTTGCGCGGGCTCTGGCCGCCGACCCTTCGATCCTCCTGATGGACGAGCCATTCGGAGCGCTGGATCCGATCACACGAAGCGAGATCCGGTCCGAGTTCAAGGATCTCCGGCAGCGACTGGGCAAGACCATCGTCTTCGTGACGCACGATGTCGCCGAGGCCTTCGCGCTGGGCGATCGCATCGGACTGATGAAACAAGGGAAGCTTGTGGTCCTGGCGGAACCCGAGCGGTTCAGGGAGTTCGACGACCCCGAGGCGCGAGCTTTCCTGGAATCGGCGTCATGAGCGTCGTCCAGTACATGCTCCAGAACCGTGCCGAGGTGTTCCAATTGACGCTGGAACACATCGTGTTGGTCGGCGCTTCGACCTTGCTGGCAGTGTTGATCGGCCTTCCCCTCGGCGTTTTGATGACCCGTCGGGAAGGACTGAGTCGCCCTATCCTGACGTTTGCGAACGTGATGCAGACCGTACCGAGTCTCGCCCTGTTCGGGTTCCTGATCCCGATTCCCTTCATAGGCGGCATCGGTGCGCGGACTGCCATCGTCGCGCTGATTCTGTACTCGCTTCTGCCGATCATCCGGAACACTTACACGGGAATCACCCATGTCGACCCGGCTGTCCGTGAAGCCGCTATTGGCATGGGTATGACCGATTGGCAGTTGTTGAGGCAGGTCGAGCTTCCTCTGGCGATGGGCGTGATCTTCGCCGGTATTCGAGTCGCCACAGTGATCGCTGTTGGTCTGGCGACGATCGCGGCGGCGATTGGTGCCGGGGGGCTCGGGATGTATATCTTCCGTGGCGTGTCCATGGTGGATTCCAGGGTCATCCTGGCCGGCGCCATCCCCGCGGCGACGATGGCGCTGGTCGCCGATTTCGCGCTCGGCCGGGTGGAGCACAAGTTGAGCCGGCGGACGAAACACGATCGCGGGGGTGAGAGCTGATGCGACCGAGGGGGCATGTCGCCGGAGCCGTGATTCTCGCGTTGGCGCTGAATGTGCTGTCCGCAGGATGTTCCAGAGAGAACAGGATCGTGATCGGGTCGAAGAACTTCACCGAGCAGATCATTCTGGGTGAGCTGATCGCGCAGCATCTGGAAAGGCACACCGATCTCGAGGTGGATCGGCGTCTGAACCTGGGGGGCACTTTCGTCTGCCACGAGGGGATGATCGCCGGACAACTCGACATTTATGTGGAATACACCGGGACCGCCCAGGCGGCGATTCTGAAAGAACCGCCGTCCAATGACCCGGAGGCGGTGCTCGCTGCGGTCCGGTCCGCCTATCTTGATCAGTTCGGAGTCGAGTGGACCGAGCCGCTGGGCTTTAACAACACCTTCGCCATCATCGTACGCGGCGACGACGCCAGCGATCTCGGACTCGCAACAATCTCCGACGCGGCGCCGCACACCGCCGACTGGAGTGCGGGCTTCGGCTATGAATTCATCGAGCGTGAGGACGGGTATCCGGGTCTGAGGGAAACCTATGGTTTGCAGTTTCCGACCGCGCCGCGCGTGATGGACCTGGGCCTGACCTACCGCGCTGTAGCGGACGGCGACATCGACCTGATCGCCGGCAATTCCACAGACGGACTGATCGATGCCCTCGGCCTGGTCATACTCGAAGACAATCTGCGATACTTCCCTCCCTACGACGCCGTTCCGCTCATCCGAACCGAAGTTGCCGAAGCCCACCCGGAAGTCCGAGAGGCCTTGAGAATTCTGGATGGACAGATCACCGAATCCGACATGCGCCGGATGAATTACCGCGTGGACGGAGAACGTGAAGACGTAAAGGTTGTCGTGCGGGAGTTTTTGGAAACTAAGGGCCTATAACGGGGGGGGTGTAGGTGCGGTCTATGAGCGCACATTCTAATCGATCGAGGGGGGTGGCTGGGACCTCGTCCGACAGCTATTGCAGATTGGTCATTGGACGATTCCGCATTGGAAATTTGGAGATTGCAAATTGCTCGATTTCTTATTGGTCGGAAATCTGAAATGAAACAATTTCCAATGAGCAACCTGCAATGTGGATTCTTTCAAATATCGCAATTTGCGATAGGTGTAGGTGCGGTTTAAGACCGCACATCTTCGCTCGTCCGCGGATTTTGTGCGCTCATAGAGCGCACCTACACGCTCTATAACTTTTCTGCTTAGTCAAGACCCGGGGACAGGGCCAGGCCCCGGTCCCCCTCACAGTGGCTCTCTCGCGGCTCGTGGAGTGTGTCCTAAAATTGGCCCACAACGTCCCTGATCGCCACAACCGCAAAGAAGACCAGGACCAGAACCAATACGACGTTGGCGCCCCAACCGTTCTTTTGGAGGGGGGAATCCCACTGAATCTTGTTGTTGAGATAGAGCAGCGTTATCGCCAGGAACGGGATGAAGAAACTGCCGACGATGGTGTATGTCACCAGCAGGAAGAGCGGCCGCCCGATGAAGGCGAGGGGTATCGGTACGAACGTGATGAACAGAAGCGCGATCCGGTACGGTTTGCTCGTAACCTGGGTGATTTCGTCACGGCGTTCGCGCGAGAACTTTTTGATGATCCCGTAGAAATCCGCAAACATGTAGGGGACGCCCTGCCAGACTCCCAACAGGGATGAGAACACCGCTCCCCAGAAGCCGATCGAGTACGCAAACGACCCCAGCGGTCCGATGGTCTGACCGAGCATCTCCGCCATCTGGGGGACGACCGTGGAGCTGTTGAGCTCGACTCCGGTCACGAAGAATGCCTGGTTGGCCAGCAAGAGGACGGCAATCGCAAGGATCGCCGTGACGAAGTAAGCGACGAACAGATCGATCCGGACGTATTTAAGGAAGGCCGGGCCGCTCATCCGTTTTTCGTGCATCCAGTAGTTGTAGTTCAGGATCGTGATCGTTCCCCCCACGCCACCGATAAGCGCGAACAGTGAACCCGTACTACCGGCCGGTATCGTCGGGATAAACAGTCCGCTCAGGGTCCCCCCGATGTCGCTGAACGTCAGGGCCGCGCAGGCCACGATGCTGACTACCATCAGGGCGATCAGCACCTGCATGACTTTCTCGAAACCTTTGAAACCACCGATCCAGACGAACACACACCCGATCAGACTGTGGAGGACCGCACCCCAGGCCGTCGGAAGCACACCGCCGGTGAGATTTGACATGCCGAGTCCGCATGCGTTCGCCAGTGCCGCGCTGACCGAGACGGTCCAGAGGACCATGTAAACCCCGAAGTACACTTTGACCCATCCGGGCAGGTACTTTCCCCATCCCTCCATGACTGTCGTGTCGGTTGCCAGCTGCCACCGGGCGATGCCTTCCGTCAGCACGTATTTGAAGAAGGCACCGATGGCGATCGCCCAGATCAGGACGAGTCCGAAATTTGCGCCACCCACCGTCGCAGCCGCCAGGTCGCCTGCGCCCACGCCGGTGGCGGCGACCATCAGACCGGGGCCGATCAGTGTCGCCAGGCCGATCTTCGGAAGCGCACCCGTTTTGCCTTCATCTACGGACATTTGTCTCTAGTCCTCCTCCGCCGGTCGAGTGGTGGGAAGCTAACAGATATCGTTGGAGGCGAGCAAGGGCTATTAGCGTAGGCCGTAGGCCGTTGAGGTGTTGCCTCTCGAGGGATTGCTTCTTAACTGGCGACGCATCGGAAGGCGGCCACCTCGCCAGTCAGCAATGCCTCGCCACTCACCAATGAGTGTCGGTAAGAGAAACCACAACGGCCTACGGACAACGGCCTACGCGCAACGGCCTACGGACAACGGCCTACGGTTCCTGTTCCCTCTCCGCCTCCGCCTGCGCGGCTGCCCGGACCTCTGCTATCGGAACAATCCGTCCATGAATGGGCATCACCCGGTCCACACGCAGTCCGAGGTTCTCGATGTTTGCAAGCAAGTTGGCTACGAAGGGAAATCGCGGCAGGGTGACGGCGTTCGGTGCGGCCGGCGTGAAGACGTCGGCGAAAGTCAGGATGCGCTGCCCGGGAAAATAAACCATCAGCAGTGTGCCGGCATGACGGCTTTCCTCGATCGGATACAACTCGATCGCTCGAGTGCCGTCCTCCAGGACATGCCTCCCGCTGATCGTCTCCAGCATCAGTGGTTTCGGATTCCGCTGCAGCACATCCGGTGACAACCGGTGGGATCGTGTAGCGATGTCCTCAAACAGTGCGCGGTTCCGCTCGTGCGTGATGATCGTCAGCCCTTCCGAGATTGCCGCGCGGATTCCCCCCGAATGATCAAAATGGTGGTGGGTGTTTATGACGTGTGTCAGGGGCTTGTCTGGATTCAGCTGCCGCGCTCGTTCGATCACCGCCAGTGTCCTCGTATCGTTCTGAGGGGCCTCGATCAACACCAGGTGATCCGAGAGCTCGGCCACGACGCTGTGATGGGACTGTCCCGTCAAATACCAGATCCCGCGCGCGACCTCCTCCACCTCGACCGTTGCCCGCGGGGCCGGCACCGTTGCCGACTTTACGGAATCGGGCGAGGAGAGGTCGCCGGTGTCACTGTTCAGACTGTTTGTCAGTGTCAACTCCGCAACCATAAACCGGTCCACCATCTGCGTGAACCGTGTCGGGAGCAGGAGGCCGTCGACCGGGTCGTAGTCCGCGAACGCCATTTCCGCGATCACATCGCCCAGGGCCGCGTGGTAGATCGTCGTCTGGATCTGCGCAGGCAATTTGGTCTGAGCGTCGACGTAGAGAGTGAACTCGCCGTCACTTGCGATGATGTCGAGGCTCTCGAACTCTCCCACCGAACGCTTGTTCAGAACCTGGCTTGCGGGATCGAGTGCGGCGCGCAGGAGCCCGATCGGGTGCATGCTGTTGAGTTGGGTCCTCCTCAAGCGACCCTCCATTTCCGACATGCGCTGGAGGCTTCCGTTTGCCGTGACGTTGAAGGCCACGCCGTTGTCCAGACCGAGAGTCTGGATGCGAGGATTCGTGTTGCCGGTCAGGTAGCGTGGTTCGCGGGTCCAGCGCAGCTGCCAGCGTCCGTTCGCGAAATCAATCGCCCTCCGGTACTCCGTGACCTCGAACATCGGGAGCTCACCATCCGGATTCGCATTCTGTCCGAGGTTGTAGCTGGATCCGCCTCCTTCGAGCACCAGGGTGTTCGCGCCACGGATTGCTTCTTCGCCCCCAACGGCCGTGACCACTTCATCGAGAAGCGCCATTTCAGGATTGGACGCAGAGCAACCCGCCAGAGCGGCGGCTATGATTGTCACGAGGAGTCGGGGTCTCATTGGACTCTCTTGCAGTGTCTGGCCCCCGGCGCGCCGGCGACCCGGAGCCGGGAAAACATCGCTGCGTATGCTAGCATGACAGGCTCCAGCAACCCGAACCCACGTTTATTGATGACCATCCGTACCGAAATCAGCGGTTCCGCTGCCGAGCAACTGTCCGACACCTGGTTTCTGGAGCGCATCGCCGAGTGGGCCACAGCCGAGCCCGACAGGTTCGCCTTTGCCGTCGATCACGCCGACACGGTCGAAGAGTACACCTACGCCGACGTGATGGAGAAATCCGGCCGTATAGCGGCGGCGCTCCATGCCAGCGGCGTCCGGCCCGGAGACCGGGTCGGTATCGAGATGGACAACAGTCCCCACTGGGTCTTCATCCTGCTGGGGGCGCTCCGCCTTGGCGGGGTAGGCGTTCCGCTTTCGGTGCTTCTTCCGGCATCTTCGATACGCCGGCTAGTCGATCACTCCGAATGCAGGCTCGTGTTTGCAGACGAATCCAACATCGAGACGGCCCTGGAGGCTTGCGACACACAGAAAGTGATCGGTGTCGGGAGCGCCGAGGGCGGCATCGGATGGGACGAATTTCTCCGACGAGGCGAGGGGGCGGACTGGGAACAGAGGGTATCTCCCGACGGAACCGCAGTTCTGATGTATACGTCGGGAACGACGGGCGACCCGAAAGGGGTGCGGATTTCGGCCCGTGGGCTGTCTCATGACATCCGCGGCTTGATCGAACTCCTGGAACTGACCCCCGGCCACCGGATTCTGTCGGTCCTGCCCTTTTCCCATGTCCTGCCGCTGGTAGCCAACGGGCTGGGTTCGCTGGCGTCGGGCGCTGGAGTGGTCTTCCTGTCCGTCATATCTCCGCAGGCCATCGTCGACGCATTCAAGCGCCAACGGATCAGTTTCTTTGTGTGTGTCCCACAGTTTTTCTATGCCGTGCACAAGCGAGTCTTCGCCCAGGTCGCGGAGCAGCCTTGGGTCGCCCGGAAGCTGTTCGGCCTCCTGTTCGGCTTCTCCCGCAGGATCAAGAACCAGCAGCTCAGCCGCAAACTCTTCTCGCGAATCCACAAGGGGATCGGGCCCGACCTGACGTTGTTGATAACCGGCGGATCCCGCTTCGAGCCGCGTATTGCCAGGGATTTCCAGACGCTCGGCTACACGATGGTCCAGGCATATGGATTGACCGAGACCACCGCCGCCGCGACCGCGACGCCGGTCAGCAACAATACGGTCGGAACCGTGGGTTTGCCGGTCCGGGGCGTTTCGATACGGATCGATCGGCCGAACGAGGAAGGCATCGGCGAGGTCTGCATTGCTGGCGACATCCTGATGCAAGGCTACTATCTCAATGAAGCAGCGACTGAGGAGGCGATCCGTGACGGCTGGCTTCATACCGGGGACCTGGGCCGCCTCGATTCCGGCGGCAACCTGATGATCACGGGCCGCAGTAAGGACGTGATCGTGCTGTCGAGCGGCAAGAACATCTACCCCGAGGAGGTCGAGGAGCATTACGAAAAGTGTCCGTTCGTCAAGGAAATGTGCGTGATGGCGATGCCCGAGGCATCCGGTCCGGGTGACACACTCCACGCCGTCGTCGTTCCCGATCTGGAGGAGTTCCGCAAGCGAAACCAGACCGCGATCGCCGAGATGATCCGCTACGAGTTGGACAACAGGTCGAAGCAACTGGCTTCGTTCATGCGCGTGCACTCCCTGACGGTGCGGAACGAACCCCTGCCGCGGACCGTCACTCGGAAACTCAAGCGGTTCGAGATTTACGAGGAGGAGGTGAGGGGTTCCGAGACTGCGGATGCGGCCGTACAAACCGAGGACCATCCCAGGCTCCGCGAAGGCGTCGGTGCGGTCGTGGCAGAGGTCATTCACGAGGCCAAACCCGATCTGGGCGGCCTGCAGCCGGACATGAACTTCGAGCTCGACATGGGCTTTGATTCCCTCGGTAGAGTCGAACTGCTGGGCGACATCGAAGCACGACTCGACCTCGAGGTGGACGAAGAAAAGGCCAATCAGATCTTTACTCTCGAGGAATTACTCCAGGTCCTGGACCAGGCTGCAGGGACAGAGAGTTCCCAGCCCCGGAGTTGGAAAGAAAAGCTGACCGAGGACGGAGACGACGAACTTGCCTCACGGTTCATCCGTGAATCTCGTAAGAGCCTGATTTTATTCGGGTTTCCGACGATCCGACTGCTGGGCTCTATCGCGAAGATTCCGTTCCGGACGAAGGTCCGGGGACTGGAGAAGCTTCCGCGTCAAGGTCCCTACCTGATATGCCCGAACCATGTTTCTTACCTCGATCCCTTCCTGGTTTGCTCGGTACTGCCGTTTCGAGTGATCCGGGACATCTTTATCCTCGGCTACACCGACTACTTCGACGGTGCCGTGATGGGTTGGCTCGGGAGCACCGTCAACATCGTGCCGGTCGATCCGAACTCGAACCTGACCCGCGCGATGCGGATCGCAGCGGTGGGCCTGCGGAAGCGGCGAATCCTGCTCGTCTTTCCCGAAGGAGAAAGGAGCATCGACGGCAACCTGACCGAATTCAAGAAGGGATCGGCGATCCTGTCGATCGAGTTGGGCGCCCCGCTCGTACCGATCGGGATGAGAGGTACCTTCGAAGCGTGGCCGCGGGGTGGGAGCTTGCGCCCCCATCCGGTCGAAATCGTGATCGGCGATCCGATCCTTCCGGACGCTTTCACCGAAGCGCCCGACCCCTATGAGGCGATCAATGACGCTCTGCGCGAAGCGGTCGCAGGCCTGCTGGAGTGAGGCGGCAGCGCGGGCTGGGCGCCGTCACCGGCCCCCGGGTTCCGGGTGGGGATGCGACATAAGGTTGCGCTCCAGCGCTCCCAAGTTATAATTGATAGCGACTCCACCATCCATTTTCCTTGGAGTAGTGCCCCTTTGGTGACCCTCTCATCCCTTTTGATGAACCCTGGTGGTCTTATGCTGGCCGCGTCTGCCGTGCGTTGCCACGATCGGCCCGGAGGAGATCATGGGTAGGAAGTACAAGCAGGAGGGCTATCAGGACAACGGCGGCAACAGGGATAAAAAAGCAAGGCCGCAACAACAGCCGAAGAGAACCAGAGAGGGACCGCGCTCCCCGAGAATGCCCGGATTTCAGGAAGTGATGCGCTGCGCCATGTGCGGCAACATCATTTCTACCCTGGTAGAAATCCGGGGCGACAGCCAGTGTCCGAAGTGTCAGGCGGACCTGCGCACTTGCAAACAATGCCGTCACTTCGATACTGCTGCTCAATTCGAGTGTACACAGCCGATTCCAAAGCGCATCCTGAAGGACGTCCGGAACGACTGCGAGTTCTTCGACGCGCGCACGTCGGTGGAACGGGAGACGACCTCCCCGTCGCCGTCCTCTCAGGGGAGTGCAAGTCCCAGGGACGCCCGGAGCGCTTTCGACGATCTCTTCCGCTAGCAACCTCTTCCGGCAAGGAACCTTGGTTCCGGTGCCGTCGATACTTAAGCTATTTGGTACTAGTGATTTCGCACCCAGCCCGACCCTGCGGCACCGGCCTGAAGGCCGGCGCGTCAGTAAATTGGGTCCGGCGGGCGCGCCTGTCCAGAAGGACAGAAGGGAAAGAATTTGACAGAAGAAAACCTGAAGATCGCCGTATTCGTCGACTTCGACAACATCGAAATCGGAGTCAAGAGTACGCTGAACAAGAATTTTGACATCGGCGCGGTTCTCGAGGCCATCAAAGAACGCGGCGAGATCGTGACGAAAGTTGCCTACGGAGATTGGAAACGTTCCGGGGATTACGGGCGTGCCATGGGGCAGCATGCCATCCACATGGTCCAGAGGAACCTGACGCCCGGGGGCGACAAGAATGGGGCCGACATCAACCTGGCGCTCGACGCGTTGGAGATGGCGTTCATCCGAGACCACATCAATGCTTTTGTTATCGTCGGTGGCGACAGCGATTTCATTACGCTGGTCGAAAAACTCAAGCAATACGACAAGAAGGTGTTCGTCGTCGGAGGTCGCGCCTTCACCAGCGCAATCCTCCAGAAGAACTGCCACGAGTTCATCGCGTATGAGAACCTCATCCGCTCGCAGTCTTCCGGACGGAAGCAATCGCGTTCGCGAAGCGCGAGCGAAGCACCGTTGGAGAAGGCCGTTCCGCTCGTACGTCGCGCGCTGAAGATCCTGACGGATCGCGAGGTCTCCCCGCAGTTGGGCCTGCTGAAGAGCACACTGCTCCAGCTCGATTCGACGTTTTCGGAGCGGGACTATGCCGCCACGACATTTCGCGATTTCATGGAAAAGCTCGCCCGGACAGGCGTGATCAACCTGAAGCAGGTTGATCGCTCGTGGCTGGTGGAGCTCCGCGAGGAGAAATCCGACAACGGCGAACGGGATCGGACGACTCGCAGCAGGAAGGCGAAGGCGTCGTCTCGGAGGAAGCCGGAGGGTCCGGGACCCGACAACGGCGAGGAGCCTGCCGGTGCCGAGAATGGTTCGGCCCGGCAGGAAGAGGGGGTCCAGGTGATCCGATCGGTTGTAGAGACGATCGATGCGACCCAGAAATGGCCGATGTACCTGCGGAACGTCAAACAGCTCCTCAAGTCCGCCCGCCCCGACTTCGACGAGAAGGAATACGGATTCTCGAGTCTGCTGGACGCCGTGCGACAGAGCCAGAGGGCCGGTGTTTTCCGGCTCGAGCGGAACCGGCAGGGTGTGCTCCGGATATTCCCGGGTGAGATGTCAAAAGCCCCGGAGCTGGCGGCCTCCGACACGCCGCGGGAAGCGGAAGCCTCTGTAGACGAGTCAGTTACGTCCAGTGAGGTTGTGCCCGAAGCCGTGGAACCCGGATTGGATCAGGCGGAGGCTGTTCCCGAGGCCGCGGCCGCCGGGAAGCCGACCCGGAAACGAAAGACCACGGCGACCAAGACTCGCAAGACGACGAAGAAAGCCGCCAAGAAGGTCACGAAAACTACCAGGAAGAAGACTACCCGGACGACGAAGAAGGCCACCAAGACAACTCGCCGCGCCGCCAAGAAGGAGCCTGCCGCAGCCGACAAGCCCGTAGAGCCCGCGGTCGCCGCGAAACTTGAGGATCAAGTGTAGGTGCGCTCTATGAGCGCACGTCTTTCGGTTCGAACACTCTGCGGTCCTAGACCCTTGCCGTCGAAAACATCTTGAGGGAACTCTTCGGAGACAGGTTCAACCTGTTGGAATCGGTCGGCCCGCCGGCGTGCCGATGAAAAGGGTCTCGGGAATGAAGAGGGCGAAACTTCAAGATCGGGTGTAGGTGCGCTCTATGAGCGCACATCGTTTCGGCTCGAAGAATGTGCGGTCATAGACCGCACCTACACCTCGCCAAAAATTTCCAAATTTTGGGGTAGCGCTAATGGACGGCGAAGTGGACCGCCTTCAGGACTTCGTCGACGATTGCGGGATCAAACTGCGTTCCCTTGCCGATGATGAGCTGCTCGGCCGCTTCCCGCTCGGTCCGTCGCGTGCGATAAGACCGTTCGCTCGTCATTGATTCATAGGCATCCAGGACAGCGATAACCCGCGCCGCAAAGGGTATGGCGTCCCCTTCGAGACCGTCGGGATAACCCCTGCCGTCGTACCGCTCGTGGTGGTGCAGCACGACGTCGGCAATGTGGGCAAAGTCATCGGCATGCTCCAGGGCCTCGAATCCCAGCCGGGCGTGTCCCTGCATGATGATCCGCTCATCCACGGTGAGGATGCCGGGCTTGTGGAGGATAGGGTCGGGTATGGCGATGGTTCCCAGGTCGTGCAGGTGAGCCGCCGCCTCGGCAACAGCAATTTCGTCAGCCGACAGTTCCATCCTTTGGCAGACGTCTCGCGCAAGAAGCCGCATGCGCTCGCTGTGTAGCCCGACTGTGCGGTCGCGCATCCGGACCAGGTTGGCGAACGTTCCGGTCTGCGCCTCGGCCGGGTCTTTTGTAAGCCTGTCTAGCAACGTCGACATACTGAGTTCCTCGTCCATTCTCCTGCGCCCCGTTGGACGCCTGATGAGTGTTGAAGAGAGCCGAGAGCCCTTGTAAAAGAGTCCCCGGCGTGTGGGGCGCGACCTGCGCGGAATCCCCGCTTCACCTTTGCTTATCGGCCCGAACACCCCGGAGCATTAACTTTTTTTCGGGTCACGGGGCCATGCTTTCATCCAGCGACATCCGAACGACTTCCCGGATCCGGGCGATCGGTTCGATTCTTCCTGTCGTTGTTTCGATGAGGAACGCCGGCAATATCCTGTAGCTCTTGAGGATCCCGACGCCCAGCTGTTCCAGTTCAGAGGCGAGGTCTTCCTTCAGTTCGGGTCGCGTGCGCACCAGGATGCGGACTGCCTGGTCGGAAGTTCCATCCTGATCCCGAATCCCTTCCACCATCTTCCGGAGCGCTTCGTCGAGTTTGTCCGTGAATGTCCCTTCGGATTCTGCTGAACCGGAGTCGGTCATTGTGTTTCCCGTTTGTGATTGTGCCGCGGCCGGGACCCAGCCCGAAAGGACCAGGCTGACCACGACCGTCCGGGACCCAGCCCGAAAGGACCAGGCTGACCACGACCGTGTAAAAAATCTTCTTCATGATTGTCCCATCCTGGTCAGAGCGGAGATCGCTCCAACCTTGACTGCGGTTTCGGAAAGCAGCCGAGGCCGCATTCCGAAGGTAAAGGTTGTCAGTGAAGCTGGACCCGGCAACCGATGACTTCGAGCAAAGCGTCGACGACATCGGGGTCGAACTGAGTCCCTTTTCCACCCAGCAACTCAATGCCGGCGGCCTGTATCGTCCGTCCCTTACGGTACGGACGATCCGTCGTCAGCGCGTCGTACGCATCCACTACAGCGATGACGCGCGAGCCGAACGGAATGTTGTCCCCAGCGCGATGGCTCGGATAACCCGTGCCGTCGTACCACTCGTGGTGATGGAGCACGATCGGGGCGAGATGGCTGAACTCGTCCATCTCGCGCAGGGCTGCCGCGCCCAAGGCCGAGTGGGTCTGCATGATCTCCCACTCGTCGGCGCTGAGGCGGCCCGGTTTCCGCAGGATTTCATCCGGGATGCCGATCTTGCCGATATCGTGCAGGTACGCAGCGGCCTCGATCGTTTGAGTGTCTGCCGGACCGAGGCCGAATTGCTCGCAGATCTTGCTTGCGAGATCCAGCACCCGGTCGCTGTGAATCCCCGTGTAGGGGTCCCGGACCCGGAGCAGGCTCAGGAACGATTTCGCCTGCCCCGCGATCTGGTCTAACTGAAGTTCTTGCATGATTACAGTCGACATCGGAACCTCCTGCCTTAAAAGTCGTCCCAGGTAATGGTCTTACCCCAGACGATGGTTTCCGCGTCGACCTCGTCCCAGACGATGGTCTTACCCCAAACGATGGTTTCGCCTTCGACCTCTTCCCAGGTGATGGTCTTGCCCCAGACAATGGTTTGGCCGTAGGACGTCTCGTTGTAGTCGAAGTTGTCGGCTTCATAGAGGCCCTTGCCCCAAACGATGGTCTCGCTCCAAACGGCCGGATATCCGGAAATCACGTTGGAGTAGTCCAGGCCCACGCCGTTGTTGAGGAGCCAGTAGTCTCCTTCAGCGGTCGTGGCGTCGACGTTGGCGGCCAGGTTGACCGCACCGGCAGCGTTCATGTAGCCGGCGCCCACCGCGTACGGGTTGCCGAAGTTGCCCTCGGCCGTGTACATCAGGATGGCCTTGACCTGGTTCGGCGTCAGGTACGGGTTCTGCTCCAGCATCAATGCGACGGCGCCGGCGACGACCGGGGCCGACATGCTGGTGCCGCTGAGCCACATATAATTGTTGTCCACAACGATCTGCGGGTGGTTGGTCGCCAGAGCGTTTCCGGCGGCGCGGGCCGCAACGATCTGGGTTCCCGGAGCCGCGATGTCGGGTTTGATCAACTCTTCAAACCGCGTCGGTCCCCGAGAGCTGTAAGAGGCGACTGTATCGTCGGACCGGGATGGCGTATCCCAGGTCGTCATCGCACCGACCGTGAGGGCCGACGCTTCGGTACCCGGGCTCGTGATCGCACCGTATTGGATCTCGCCATCCGCATTCTTACCGCCGTTGCCGGCCGACACGACGACGACGATACCGGCATCGACTGCCGCGCGAACCATCAAGGTCATCGGATCGGTGTCGGCCGACTCGTACGGCATGTGGCCGAGCGAGAGGTTGATGACGCGGATGTTGTAGATGTCGCGATTCAAGATTGCCCATTCGAGCGCCTCGATGACGTCGCTGGTCTGGCCGCCGCCGCTGGCGCTCAAGACCTTCAAGTCGATCAGGTGGGCCCCTGGCGCCATGCCGGCGTACTGTCCGCCCGACGCCATGCCGTTACCGGCAACGATCCCGGCCACGTGGGTGCCGTGCCCGAACTCGTCCCCGCCGGTGTTACCGCCCGTGAAATCCACCGTGTGGACCACGTTGGGCAGATCGACATGACCGCCGATGCCGCTGTCGATGACAGCGATTCCGATGCCCGCGCCGGTGACCCCGTATGCCAGGGCCGCATCTAAGGCGCCGGTGACGGTGGCCAGCTCACCGGGCGTGCCGTTTCCGTTCTGCGACAGTTCGATATTCGCATCCAGGTGCAAGGAGGCGACGTCGTAGTTGTCGGCCAGCGTGTCGAGCAGATCGGCCGGAACTTCGACCACGATCCCGTCAAACAGCTGGAACTTGCCGATGCCGTCCTGGATCGCGGCGCCCTGGCTGGAAAGGTTCTCCAGGCTCGCTTTGTAGCCCGGCTGTGCCCGAATGATGACCCGAACGGTTTCGACTTCCGTGTTGACGGAATCGATCTTCTCGTTTATCGCTTTTTCAAACTTCTTCCGGATCTCATTGTCGATCTTCGAGTCGATGCGGGCCAACGTCTCTGCCAGCTTCGCCTGCCGTTTGGCCTTCTCTACGGCGGCCTTGTCGGCAGCCTCATTTTTCAGCGCGGCGGCCTTGTCGGCAGCCTCATTTTGCTCAGCGGCGGTCTTATCGGCAGCCGCCATTTCCAACACGGCGGCCGTCTCCAACGTGGCGGCCGTCTCGTTAGCCACCATTTCGAACTCGGCAGCCGCTATTTCCAACGTGGCGGCCGTCTCGTTAGCCACCATTTCGAACTCGGCGGCCTTGTCGGCAGCCTCATTTTCCAGCGCGGCGGCCTTGTCGGCAGTCTCCATTTCCAACGCGGAGGCTGTCTCGGCAGCCTGTTCCATGATTTTTGCGAGGCCGAGCTGCTGGGCGCTCGCGGTATACGGCGCGACCAGCGTCAGGCTCAACATTAAGAGTTATAAGTAAACGCTTCATTAAGCTCCTCCAAATGAAAGGGACGGGAAGACGGGGTCTGCAGCGCAGACTCTCCCGCTTCATTCGTACGTATCGACGGGAATAGCCAAAGGTTTAGTATTTTTTGGCAGGCGAGTGAGGATTTCGCGGAAGAACGCTCGGTTTTCTGGAAGGACAATGGAGGGTTCGGAAAGCGGCCAAGGCGACCGCTTTCCGAAGGTTAAGGTTGTCAGTGAAGCTGGACCCGGTAACCGATGACCTCGAGCAGGGCGTCGACGACATCGGGATCGAACTGGGTTCCCTTGCCGGAGAGCAACTCGATGCCGGCCACCTCGATCGACTGCGCCTTGCGGTACGGACGGTCCGACGATAGCGCGTCGTAGGCATCCAGTACGGCGATGACGCGCGAGCCGAACGGGATGTTCTCGCCGGCGCGCCGGCTCGGGTAACCCGTGCCGTCGTACCGCTCGTGGTGATGCAGCACGATCGGGGCGAGATGGCTGAACTCGTCCATCTCTCTCAGGGCTGCCGCGCCCAGGGCCGAGTGGGTCTGCATGATCTCCCACTCGTCGGCAGTGAGGCGGCCCGGTTTCCGGAGGATGTCGTCCGGGATGGCGATCTTGCCGATATCGTGCAGGTACGCACCGGCTTCAATTGTCTGGGTGTCTGCCGGACCGAGTCCGAACTGCTCGCACATCTTGCTTGCGAGATCCAGCATCCGGTCGCTGTGAACCCCCGTGTAGGGGTCCCGGACCCGGAGCAGGCTCAGGAACGACTTGGCCTGCCCCGCGATCTGGTCTAACTGAAGTTCTTGCATGATTACAGTGGACATCGGGACCTCCACCTAAAAGTCATCCCAGGTAATGGTCTTACCCCAGGTGATGGTCTCAGCGTCGACTTCATCCCAGGCGATGGTCTTGCCCCAGGTGATGGTTTCGCCTTCGACTTCGTCCCAGACGATGGTCTTGCCCCAGACGATGGTCTCGCCCTCGACTTCTTCCCAGGTGATGGTCTTGCCCCAGACGATGGTTTCGCTGTAGGACGTCTCGTTGTAGTCGAAACCGTCGACCGAGTAGAGGCCCTTGCCCCAGACGATGGTCTCCGCCCAGACAGCGGGGAAACCGGCGATCACGTTGGAGTAGTCCAGGCCCACCCCGTTATTGAGGAGCCAGTAGTCTCCCACGGCGGTCGTGGCGTCGACGTTGGCGGCCAGGTTGACCGCGCCTGCGGCGTTCATGTAGCCGGCACCCACTTCAAATGGGTTGCCCTTGCCGGCCTCGGCCGTGTACATCAGGATGGCCTTGACCTGGTTGGGCGTCAGGTAGGGGTTCTGCTCCAGCATCAACGCGACGGCGCCCGAGACTACCGGAGCCGCCATGCTGGTGCCGCTGAGCCACATGTAGTTGTCATCGACGACGACCTGCGGGTAGTTCTTCGCAAGATCGTTCTTGTCGCCCCTGGGGGCTACGATCTGGGTTCCCGGAGCCGCGATGTCGGGCTTGATCAACTCCTCGAACCGCGTCGGTCCCCGAGAGCTGTAACCGGCGACCGTGTCATCGGCCCGGCTGGGGGTATCCCAGGTCGTCATCGCGCCGACGGTCAGCGCGGACGCTTCGGTACCGGGACTCGTGACGCCGCCGTAGACGATCTCGCCCTCGATCCTGCCGGCGTTACCGGATGAAACCACGACGACGATGCCCGCGTCGACGGCCGCGCGGACCATCAACGTCAGCGGATCGGTATCGGCCGACTCGTAAGGCATGTGGCCGAGCGAGAGGTTGAGGATGCGGATGTTGTACTGGTCGCGATTCAGTAGCGCCCATTCGATGGCTTCGATGACGTCGCTCGCGCTGCCACCACCGTTATTCTTGAGCACTTTGAGGTCGATCAGGTGGGCTCCCGGCGCCATGCCGGCGTACTGTCCCCCCGACGCCATGCCGTTACCGGCAATGATCCCGGCCACGTGGGTGCCGTGCCCGAATCCGTCGCGCCGGTTGTTCACTCCGTTCTGGCTGGCGTTGGTGGTGAAGTCCTCGGTATGGACGACGTTGGGAAGGTCGATGTGGTCGTCGTCGATGCCGCTGTCGATGACGGCGATGCCGATACCTGCGCCGGTGACCCCGTATGCCTGGGCCGCCTCTAGGGCGCCCGTGACGGTGGCCAACTCACCGGGTAGGTTACCCCCCGTAGCCGTGGATCCGTTTCCATTGTTGGACTGGCCGTTGCCCGCACCGTTTCCATTCTGCGACAGTTCGATGTCCGCATCCAGGTGCACGGAGGCGACGGCAAAATGGTCGGCCAGCGTGTCGAGCAGATCGGCCGGAACTTCGACCACGATCCCGTCGAACAGCTTGAACTTGTTGACGCCGCCCTTGATGTTAGCGCCCAAGCTGGAAAGCCTCGCCAGGTTCGATTTACTGCCTGGCTGGGGCCGAATGATGACCCGAACGGTCTCGACCTCCGCGTTGACGGAATCGATCTTCTTGTTTTTCGCTTTCTTGAATTTCTTCAGGACCTCGTTGTCGACTTTCTTAGAGATCCGCGCCAGGGTGTCGGCCAGCTTCTGCTTGGCGGCGGCCAGGGCTGCCTGAGCCTTCGCAAGCCGCTTTTCCGCTTTGGCGTTTTGCTTGGCGTTCGCATTCTTTTTGTTGGCAGTTTTTTCAGCTTTGGCTTCGGCCCTGGCGACGCCTTTCTCCGCCTGGTTGACCTTCTTGTTAGCCTTCTTGACTTGGTTGGCCCCTTTCTTGGCCGCCTGTTCGATGATCTTAGTAAGGTTGGGTCCTTGGGCGCTGACGCCATCGGGCGCGACCAGCGTCAGGCTCAACATCATAGTTATTAGTAAACGCTTCATTAAGCTCCTCCGATTACAAGGGGACAGGGAGACGGCGGTCTGTCGCGCAGACTTCCCCGATTCATTCGTTCGTATCGGCGCGAATAGCCAAAGGTTTAGTTTTTTTGTGTCCCGGATGAGGAAAAGCTAAAGTCAAAGGGTTCCGGGCCGATAAAGATGGAAACCCTTGGAGGTGGACTGCGTTGGGTAAGGAAAATACCTATAAGGATCTGCCGATCGGCGCCCGCATCGCGATTGCCGTGTCCGTTACGGTCGGTGTGGGACTATTCTCTATCTCGCTGATCCGTTTCGACTGGACCCAGTACTGGGCGTTTTTGTTCATCCTGGCGGTAGCCGGCGTCACGGCCAACACCACGGTTCGGCTACTGGGCGGCTCGTCGCTGTCCCTTCTGACTTCCGTTGTCTTGATGTCGTTGATTTCATTGGGTCCGGATGGGGCCGTGATGATCGCCATCTGTGGGGTGGTCTTCCAGACCGCAGTGCCGGCCCGGACGGTCTTTTCCTACACTCTGGCCTTCAACGTCGGGATGATCGGTGCGACGGTATGGGGCGCCGGGCGCGCGTACCAATTGCTCAGCGATTACGCTTCCGCAGGCTCGCTGGTCGCACTGCTGGTGGCGTCGCTCGTCTATTATTTTGGCAACTCCGTCTTCGTTTCGATGATCGTGGGGCTGTCGAGCCGAAAGTCGCCGTTCAAGATCTGGCACGACCACTTCCTGTATACCGCTCCGGCATTCTTCATGGCCGGGGTTCTGGCCTTCGCGGCCAATGAGATCTTGAAGTCGGTCCACTTCAGTGTGCTGCTGGTGCTCGCGCCGATCCTTTATTTCAGCTACTACTCCTACAAGGTCTACCTGGAGAACCTCCAGAGCGAGAAGAAACATGCCGAGGACATGGCCCTGCTCCACGGGTCGACGCTCGAGACTCTCGTCCTGGCGATCGACGCGAAAGATCGGAACCAGGGACACGTCGTCCGTGTCCAGAAATACGCCAGGGAACTCGCCGTAGCCATGAAGCTCGACGAAGAAGAAGTCGAAGGGATTGCTGCCGCCGCCCTGCTTCACGATATCGGGAAGCTGGCCGTGCCCGAGCATATCATTAAGAAGAAGGGCGCACTGACCGCCGAGGAGATGGCGAAGATGAGGCTGCACCCGGAAACGGGCGCCGACATCATCGCCAATATCAAGTTCGCGTATCCGGTCTCCGACACCATCCGTCACCACCACGAGCGCTTCGACGGCTCAGGCTATCCCGCGGGACTCAAGGGTGAAGACATCCCGCTCGGCTCGCGGGTGCTGGCTGTTGTGGACTCGTGCGAAAGCTACATGTCGCGTCACCAGGGTCGAGCCGACGATTCCATGGCGATGCTGGAGCGAGATTCAGGAACTCATTTCGACGCCACGGTCGTGGCGGCATGGAAAGAGATCTACCGCGACGTCCTTGATTCCGGAGTCGACACGACCGCGACGCCGGATCAGATGGCACCTTTCCAGGACATCGGGCGAGCAGCGTCGGAAGTCGAGACGCTCGACGAACTGGCGGAGACGGTCAACGCGATGGATTCGGTTCAAGAGATCGCGGCGACCGCGACCCGGATGCTGGAAGGGATCGTGCCCAGCACCGCAGTTTTCTGGCTACCCAACGGTGACGAAATCGTGACCTGTGTTGAGGAGGGAGAAGACGCGCAGATGTTGCCGATCGGAGCCGGTGTGTCGGGCTGGGTGGCCGCCGAGCGCAGTTCGTGCGTGAACATGACGGCGAACTTCGGTCCATACAAGGGTTCCCGCGTCGTTGCGGTCCCGGTTCTGTTCGAAGACGAGCTTCTCGGAGTGCTGTCGGTCTACCGCGGCAACCCGGAGTTCAGCGACGACGAGGTCCGGCTCGTGACCGCTGCCGCCGACCGTATTGCGAGCAGCCTCCAGAGCGCCAGCGCGCTCGAAGTCGTGCGGCGGGACGCCACGTCGGACCGCCTGACCGGTCTGGCAAACCGCAGGGCGCTGGAGAAGGCTTTCGAAACGATCGCGGGCGGGTTCTCTCTCGTCCTGATCGACATCAACGCGTTCAAGGCTGTCAACGACACCTTCGGTCATCAGGCTGGTGATGACGCCCTAGTACGGATTGCCGAGCACCTGCAGACTACGTTCGATTCCTCGGACATCGTCTGTCGGCTGGGCGGGGACGAGTTCCTCGTTGCCAGTGAGGAATCTTCCTTCGCGCTGCGGAGAAAGGTCCGGGAATTCAGGAAGATGGTGGCCCAGGATCCGGTCTTCGAACGGTACCAGAGCCTCGGATTCGGCGTCAGCTGGGGCGTGGCCGCTGCCCCCGACGACGGCCCCGACCTCGAGAAGGTGACCGCCGTAGCCGACGGACGGATGTACAACCTCAAGACCCGGATCAAGCAGAAAGTTCGCCTGGCCTTTCCTATGGCCCACGCCAGCCGGTAAAAATCCCGAGATCTCTAATACGCCCGAAACCTCAGAATCGAGTGTAGGTGCGCTCTATGAGCGCACACGTTTCGGCCCGAAGAATGTGCGGTCATAGACCGCCCCTACACTTGCGTGTCGACATTGTCCGTAATGGTTACGGAATTCTTCGCCCGGGTGTAGGTGCGCTCTATGAGCGCACATCTTTTCGGTTCGAAGGATGTGTGGTCATAGACCGCCCCTACACTTGCGTGTCGACATTGCCCGTAATGTCATAGACCGCACCTACATTCCCCCAAGCATCTTGCGGAGTTCGTCCGCTCGTTTCTTGATGGCGTCGTGATCGGGCGCTTCGGGAAACGCTTCGACGTAGGCGTCCAACTGTTCGAGTGCTTTCAAAGGTTGCCGACCTCGCATATAGACGTTGAAGAGTTGCAGGCGGGAAGTCCCGGCTTCCTTCGGCCAGAGCGCTACGGCGTGGACCAGGTTTGCTTCCGCTTCCGACAGCAGGCCCATCTTGTAATAGGACGACCCGATGTGGAAGTAGTCGTCGGCCGCTGCCGCGCCCATGTCGAGTCGCCGCGTGAGCGTGTCGATGGCTTCCTGGAAACGCTCCGTCTCGAAATACAGGCGGCCGAGCCACGTGGTCGCTTCCGGAGAGGCGGGGTTCAACTCGTCGGCGATGGCGAGCGCCGCGATCGCCTCTTCTCGTCTGCCCGCCCTCTGGTGCGCGAAGCCCAGTTGAAGGTGAGCCTCGAAAAACCTCGGGGCGATCTCGAGTGCTTCTTCGAGACGATCGATCCCTTTCTTCTCGTTGTCCTTCTGAAACTCCCCGATCGCGTCTTCCAGCTTGTCCAGCGCTTTGCGGGGGATGTCGCGCCGCAGCTCTTCGAGGCTGACGACCGGTGTGCCGTCGGCAAGGACCCGCCTCGGGTAGAGCGACAGCTCGAGGTTGATCACGGCGAAGGTCAACACATCCACTGCCAGCGGGTGCTTGACCCGTTGATAGCGTTCACTTTCGATCGCGATCCAGTACCGACCGACCTTGACGTCGTCGAAGTAGAACCCGCCGGCCGGGGTGGAAGTGGTCCTGTCCAGGACGACCGCATCGCCATCGTCCCGAAGTTCGATCTCGACGATCGCCGCCTCAGCCCCGTCTTCGAAGTGCAGCTGTCCAATCAGCGGGAAACCGTCTTTGATGCTCTGGAGCACGGTCGGGGATTGAAACAGAACAAAGGCGAGCAGAAAATGGGCCATCATTACTACTTAGGCCCATTCTCGTGATGGGTCAACCAAATAAGGAATAGCGCCCTCGAGGAGAAGGCAGCTTCACCGACGTGGCGGGAAGCCGGGTACCGTTCGGGTGTGTGCTAGTCGGGCTCTACGAACGAAAGCAGCGGGCTGCCGTCAACTTCCGCGAACGTCAGGCCCAAAAGCGTCGCGATTGTTGGCGCGATGTCGACCTGAAGGGCGCTTGGCAGGACGATGCCGTCCCGAATGCCCGCACCCGCCATGATCAGGCCGGTGCGAATTCCGGCTTCAGTCGGCAGGAACCCGTGATCGCCTCGGCTGACGCTCGGAACGACGAAACTCCCGCCACCGAGCCCGCTCCGGACGCGATAGCCTGCCGCGGGTTCGATGAAGAACGCGGCATTCGGATAGGCACCCAGCTCCCGGATTTCGTCCTCCAGCACCAGCCGGAAGACTCCACGATAGGGGTCGGCAGCCAATTCCTCGAACAGCTTTCGAAGCTCGGCCGCCAGGATGGTGTCGGCAGGATTCTTCAGGATGATCGCGCCCTCGTGCGAGATGGCTTGCCATCCGAGTATCTGTCCATCCTGGCCCGTCTCAATCAGACCTGCCCGTTTCAGTACGACATCCGGTTGCAGGGTCGAGTGAACCTCGCGAAATCCGTGGTCGCCGGTCACGATGAACGTAGCCTGCTCGACTATTCCTGCCTGCTCGGTGGCCTCGATAATCCGGCCGATGTGGTCATCCACGACTTCGAAGGCGCGACGCGCCTCAGCGGAGTGCTTGCCGTATTGGTGCTGAGCGGAGTCTGTCTGGAAGAGATGCACCAGGACAAGGTTCGGTCTGTGAGTCCTCAGAATGTGTGTCGCCGCCAGGGTAGAGAATCGGTCCACCAGTTCGGGGGTGATCGGGGTTTCTGGATCGAAATCATCGAGTGATTCGAAGATCGTTCGCGCCAGGCCCGGGGTGGATGCGCGATCGAGCTGATCCGGCCACCAGACGCCGGGAGGTGGAGCGCCCGTTTCCGGCAGCAGATAGTCGATTCGTGCGTCGACGGTAACCGGCCATGTCACTGCCGCCGTCTTCAGTCCCGCATCTTTCGCGATCTCCCAGATTGTCCGGACCTGGAGATAGGAACTGGATCGATACCAGTTCTGTGTCGTTCCATCTGGGTCCAGAATCCTGTTGGCAAAGATGCCGTGCCGCGCTGGGTTCACGCCGGTGACGATCGAGGCATGGGACGGGTAAGTGTTTGAAGGGTACTGGCCGACCACTCCCTCGGCCCAACTGCCCGCTTCCAGTAGTGAACGGATGTTGGGCAGGTCGAGTCCGAAGGCCTGTGGGCGCACGTAGTACTCGGGCAGCAAACCATCGATCGATATCACTACGACGTGGTCGGCTGGCCGAGTTTCCTGACCGAGTGCCGCTGTCGGGACAGTTCCCGCAACGATTAGCAGGGCGAGGTAGACGATCAGGGTCGCGTGCAAGATAGACCGATTCATACTGGCTCGGTCCCAGGATAACCGCGACCGGCTTCGGGGTCGAAAATGTTTCGAACAGTTTCCCTCCGGTTCACCTTCCCTTACGGTTTACTGAGCTATTCTGAGGGCACGATGAAAACACTGCTCAAGCAGGTTACACCTTGTCGGGGTGCGGCTGTATTTCAGATCGGTGTAAGATAAGCGGCACTCGAGCGAGGCGAGTTTACCGATGCAGGACTTCATGAACCAGGTCAGCAACCTGTTGCAGCAATACCCGATAATGGCGACGGCAATCGGCGTGGTGGTCGTGCTGTTCGTGGCGTGGTTGGCCGACAAGATTTCCAAGAGAGTCCTCCTGAAATCGATGAGCCGCCTGGCTCGGGAGACGACTTCCGAGTTTGACGATCTGCTGCTCGAGCACAACGTCTTCGGCAGGTTGGCCCACCTGGCACCGGCTATCGCGGTCTACTTCGGGATGCGCCTCGTCCCGGACATCCCCGAGGCCGTTGACGTCCTCATCGGACAATTGGCGGCGGCCGCGATGGTCCTGATTGGCGTGTCCGCCCTCGGCGCATTCCTTACCGTGGTCGGAAAGACCTATGCCACGAGCGAGATTGCCGAAGGCCGGCCCATCGAGGCGTATGTTCAGGTCGCGAAGATTGCTGTTTATGTCATCGGTGGGGTGATTTTTGTCGCCACGTTGACAGGCCGCTCTCCCCTGGTCCTGCTGAGCGGAATCGGCGCGCTCGCTGCTGTTCTGCTCCTGGTCTTTCGCGACACGATCCTCTCGTTCGTGGCCAGCCTTCAGATGGCCAGCTACGACATGGTCCGTATCGGCGACTGGATCGAAATGAAGCAGTACGGGGCGGACGGCGACGTGATGGAACTGACGCTGCACACGGTCAAGATTCAGAACTTCGACAAGACGATTACGACCATCCCGACCTCGAAGCTGACCGAACAAGCGTTCAAGAACTGGAGGGGCATGACCGAGTCGGGAGGCCGCAGGATCAAGCGGTCCTTCTACGTGGACATGAATTCGATCCGCTTCCTGGATGATGCCGATCTCGATCGGCTGGGTCGATTCGCCATCTTGGAAGACTACGTCCGGGAGAAGCGTCGAGAGCTTGCAGAGTTCAACAAAGCCTACGAAGGAGACCCCGATCTAGTGCTCAACGCCCGGCGCCTGACCAATGTCGGTACCCTTCGCGCCTACCTGGTGCGCTACCTGAAGCAACATTCCAAGATTCACGAAGGCATGACGTTGCTGGTCCGCCAGCTCGATCCAGGGCCGGAAGGTTTGCCGATCGAACTCTATGTCTTTACCAATGACACCGACTGGATCGCCTACGAGGACATCCAGTCCGACATCTTCGACCATATCTTCTCGATCATGCCCGATTTCGGCCTGCGTGTTTTTCAGGCGGCCTCCGGCTCTGATTTTTCGGGAGCACTTGGGTCCCGGCCGGGAGCCTGATTACTTCTGCAGGAACCCGCGAAATGCCCGATATCCCCGATCCTATATTCATCAACGAATACACGGCCCTGAAGGAATGCCGGCATGGCTTCTTCCTCTACAACCGGAACGACACGTTTATCGGGCGCTCGCTCGACCTCTACGGGGAGTGGTGTGAGGGCGAACTCGTTGCCCTGTTCCAGATTGTTCAACCCGGCCAGGTCGTCATCGACGTTGGCGCGAACATCGGCACTCACACGGTTCCCCTGGCGAAGAAAGTGACGCAGTCGGGCCCGGCCCTGGCTTTCGAACCCCAGCGCCAGGCCTTCAACTACCTGACCGCGAACCTCGTCGTGAACAACCTGCTCCACGTTGCGGCCTACCAGAAAGCGGTGGGAGATACCGAGGGCGTGCTTCACGTACCATTGCGGGATCCCAACCTGGCGTTCAATTTCGGAGCTGTCAACCTGGAGGAAGAGACCGATGGAGAGCCGGTCGATGTGTTGACCCTGGACCATTTCGGCCTGGAACGAGTGAATCTCATCAAGGTCGACGTCGAAGGTATGGAGCGCAAGGTTCTGGAGGGCGCGGCGGCGACCATCAAGCGTGCGCGTCCGGTTCTGTTCGTAGAGACGACGACCGTGAACCACCGGGAGGTGATCGAGATCCTGCGCGACTACCGGTACGATTCCTGGTGGCACATCGCGACCTACTACAGCGGCGATAATTTCTTCCAGAACCCCGAGGACGTCTTCGCCGACATCCATCCCGAGAGCAACCTGTTGTGCTTTCCCCGTGAAGAGTCCGCCCGGATCGATGGCATGGAGAAGGTGGCCGGCGCTGACGACACCTGGATGAAAGCAACCGAGCGGATCCGGGCTCGCCGGACCTGACGTATCATGGATAAGGTGTAGGTGCGCTCTATGAGCGCACGTTGTTTCGGTTCGAAGAATGTGCGGTCATAGACCGCACCCACACGAACGCATGTTGTTTCGGGTTCGAAGGATGTGCGGTCATAGACCGCACCTACACGAGCGCATGTTGTTTTCGGGTTCGAAGGATGTGCGGTCATAGACCGCACCTACACGAGCGCACGTTGTTTCGGTTCGAAGGATGTGCGGTCATAGACCGCACCTACACGAGCGCACGTTGTTTCGGTTCGAAGGATGCGCGGTCATAGACCGCACCTACACCTCGTTACACAACTAGAGGAGACCATTCCGATGGCGACCATTCCTGAAGATTTCAATGACATCATGAACAGTAAGGCCCTGGCCAGCCTTGCGACCACCATGGCCGACGGCAGCCCGCAGGTAAGCCCCGTGTGGTTCAGCTTCGACGGGTCGCTCATCTGGGTGAACAGCGCCGAAGGCCGGGTGAAGGACAAGAACGTCCGGCGGACTCGCAAAGTTGCGCTGGCGATCGTTGACGTCAACAACCCCTATCGGCACATCGCGATCCGGGGCGACGTCGTCGACGTCACGAACGACGGCGCGGATGACCATATCGACTCGCTGGCCAAGAAGTACCTGGACGAGGACAAGTATCCGTTCCGGCAGGACGGAGAAGTCCGCGTTATCTACAAGATCCGGCCCGAGCGGGTGGCAACGATGGGTGCGTGACTTGCAATTCCGCCGCCGAGACATATAGACCTTCCTTGTAATCGCTCCAACACACGCAGCGAGAGAGGAGAGGGAGGAGTGGGCTCGTCCATCCACGCGGTCTCCAATCAGAGGAAAGGCACGATCCCGTCCACCGTGGTCCCGATGCCACCGGACGGAGAGTTGCTCGACGCTTACTCCCGAGCGGTCGTCACCGCAACCGAGTCGGTCAGCCCGTCCGTCGTCAACATCGAGGTCCGGACGCGCTCCTCCCGCACTTCCGGCGCCGGTCGGAACGGTCGCGAAGGGGCGGCGGGCAGCGGTTCGGGGTTCGTGTTTACCCCTGACGGATTCGTCCTGACGAACAGCCACGTCGTCCACGGCGCCGCCCACATCGACGTCGTGCTTTCCGATGGGCGCCGCGTCGCCGCCACACCGGTTGGCGACGACCCCAACAGCGATCTCGCCGTGATCCGCGTCAACCAGCCGGACCTGACCCCCGCCACGATGGGCGATTCGCAATCCATCCGTGTCGGCCAACTCGCGATTGCGATCGGCAATCCCTACGGGTTTCAATACTCCGTCACTGCCGGTGTCGTCAGCGCGCTGGGGCGCAGCCTTCGGTCGCGGTCCGGACGCCTGATCGACAACGTCATCCAGACTGACGCCAGCCTCAACCCGGGAAACTCCGGGGGCCCGCTCGTGGATTCCAGAGGACTGGTGATCGGAGTCAACACGGCCGTCATCCTGCCGGCCCAGGGCCTCTGCTTCGCGATCGGGATCAATACGGCAAAGTTCGTTGCGGGGCAGTTGATCAAGGACGGCCGGGTTCGCAGGAGCTACATCGGAGTCGGCGGTCAGGTCACGCCGATACACCGCAGAGTCGTCCGCTTCCACCGGCTTCCCCTCGAAACGGGTATTCTGGTTGTTTCCGTCGAGCCGGGCAGTCCGGCCTCAGCGGCCGGCCTCCGCGAAGGAGATATCATCGTCGCCTGCGGCGAAACTCCCGTGAGCGGCGTCGACGACCTTCATCGCTTGTTGACGGCCGATGCAGTCGGCGTGGCGGCCCAGCTGATGCTGCTCCGAAACTCTAAGAAAATCTTCCTCGACGTGATTCCCGTGGAACACCATGCGGACCCTCGTTGATCGGTTGAACTATGGCGGATCCGAACGCGATTCTCACCGGCAACGTCGCCGGTGACTTCTTCGTCGACGACACCTGCATCGATTGCGACCTTTGCCGGCAGATCGCCCCGGAGTCTTTTGCAGCCGATAACGGATACTCCGTCGTGTCTCTCCAGCCCGATACTCCCGAACAGATCCTCGACGCGCGCAAGGCCCTGGTGACCTGCCCAACGGGGTCGATCGGAACCCGGCAGAAACCGGACCTGGAAGAGGCACTTCGCGCCTACCCCGATCCGATCGACGAGAGCGTCTACTTCTGTGGATACTCCTCGCGGGACTCGTTCGGGGGGTCCAGTTATCTTGTCGTCCGGCCCGAAGGAAACGTCCTGGTCGATTCCCCCCGTTTCGCCCGTCGACTGGTCCGGCGGTTGGAAGACATGGGCGGGATCTCGATGATGTTCCTCAGCCATCGAGACGATGTGGCCGACCACGAGAAATTTCGCGCGCACTTCGGTTGCGACCGCGTCATTCATAAACACGAAGCCCGGGGAATCACTGCCGAGCGCCTGCTCGAGGGAGTCGACCCCGTTGAACTGGCCGCCGACCTGACCGCCATCCCGACGCCGGGCCACACCAGGGGACACGTCGTGCTGCTCTACAGACAGTTCCTTTTCACCGGCGACCACCTTGCCTGGTCCCCCAACTACAAGCACCTGATCGCCTTCCGCAGACACAACTGGTATTCCTGGCCGGCGACGATTCGTTCGATGTCGCGTCTGCTCGATTGCCGCTTCGAATGGATCCTGCCGGGTCACGGCCGTCGGGCCCATTACCCGGCCGATATCATGCGAGCGAAGGTCGCGGAATGTCTGGAATGGATGAAGCGGGTCGCATAAAATAATTCATCCGAAAATAATCGAGTCTTTTCTGTGACTTCCGAGGTGAAACCATGCTGAGACCGAAGTTTCTCCTGGTGCCTGTGCTGTCGGCGGCTCTGCTCGTCCCGCAGGCATGGGCCGCACAGAGGGGGGCCTCCGACATACCGATCGAGTCGTTCCGGCTCGAGAACGGACTAAGAGTGGTTCTTTCCGAAGACCACTCGGCGCCAACCTACTCGATTTGCGTGGTCTATAACGTCGGTTCCCGGGATGAACGGCCGGGCAAGACCGGGTTTGCCCACCTGTTCGAACACATGATGTTCCAGGGGTCCGAGAACGTCGGTAAGGGCGAGCACTTCATCCTGATTCAGAACAACGGCGGTGGAATGAACGGGACGACCAGCCCGGACCGGACGAGCTATTTTCAGACACTCCCGGCGAATCAGCTCGACCTGGGGCTGTTCCTGGAAGCAGATCGAATGCGGTCGCTCGACATTTCCGAACTGAACCTCGAGAACCAACGCCAGGCGGTAAAGGAGGAACGGCGACTGCGGGTCGACAACGCCCCCTACGGTCGTACTTTCGAGATCGTCTCCGAAACGGCGTACGAGAACTTCGGGTACCAGCACTCGACGATTGGCTCGATGGAAGACCTGAACGCCGCGACCCTGGACGACGTACGAGACTTCTTCGAGCGTTTCTACGCCCCGAACAACGCGGTGGTCGCGCTCGTCGGAGACTTCGATACCACCGAAGCGCTGGAGAAAGTGAAGCAGTACTTCGGCGACATCCCCTCTCAGCTCGAGAATCCCGAAATCCTGACGACCGAACCCCAGCAGCGGGCCGAGAAGCGGGCGATGGTCCGCGACCGCTTCGCCCGTGTGCCTCGACTCGACATCGCTTACAAGGCGCCTGTGGGCAACTCGAGCGACTGGTACATCGCTGCGGTGATGATGGAAGTCCTCGGCGGAGGCCGCTCGTCACGCCTCTACCAGCGACTGGTCGAAGAGGAGCAGGCCGCCCTCAACGTCGGTGGTTTCCTCACCGAGCGGCGCGGCCCTTCACTCATTCAGATAGTCGCTACGCCGCGGCCCGGAACCGAGCTCGCCGATCTGGAGCGCATCATCTACGAGGAGATCGACAAGATGAAGGAGGAGGGCGTCGAGGACCGGGAGATGGAAAAGATCCAGATGCAGATGGAGCGCCGGCAGGCTCAAGGGATGCAAAGCACGCTCGGCCGCGCCGTCAGCATCGCGGAGAACACGCTCTTCTACAACGATCCGAACCTCATCAACACGGTGTCCGAGAAATTCAGCCGGGTGACCAAGGGTCTGGTCCAGAGTGCGGCTCAGGTCTTCCTGACAGAGAACAACCGAACCGTCGTCACGACCCTGCCGCAGGGCGGTGGTCGTGGAAGGGGCCGCAGGGGGCCAGGAGGTCAATGATGATCCGGTCGAATGCCAAATGGAACTGGGCCCTTCTATGCGCCTTGACCCTTTCTGTCCCGCCGGTCTCGGCACAGGAAGGCAGCCCCACCCCCGAACGGTCGGAAGTTGTTCGTAAGAACCGGGCGCCGGTGTCGGACGAAGTCCTGCGGGTTCGATTGCCCAGCGCCGTGGAAGCGGTCCTGGACAACGGACTGACGGTTTTGATCCTGGAAGACCACCGGCAGCCCATCGTGTCGATGCAGCTCACCCTCAGCGGTGCCGGACCGCTCTATGAGCCTCCCGAGCTTGTCGGACTGGCCGGGGTCACGGCGACGATGCTTCGCGACGGGACGACGACGCGGAGCAAGCGGGAGATTCTCGATGAGGTCGCCGGTCTGGGAGCGACGCTGTCGAGCCGATCGGGTTTCGGCTCTGCCGCCGCCTCGATCACCGCGTCCGGGTTGAGCCGCAACCTGGACGATTGGTTCGAGGTGATGCGCGACCTTCTGCTTCATCCGAGCTTCCCCGAGGAGGAATTGGAACAGCTCCGGCGGCGCTCGAAGGTGCGTCTGCAGCAACAGCGCACGTCCGCCGGTTTTCTGGCGCGTGAGCGCTTCAACAAGGCTGTTTTCGGAGACCACCCGGCATCTGCCGTGGCGCAGACCGAGGAATCGCTCGACCGCTTGACGACGGAGGTCATCGTCAAATGGCATCGCGACCGATACGCCCCGCAGAACGCGATACTCGGCATTGCCGGAGACGTGAAGGCCGAAGAGATTGTGCCGAAGCTGAATGAGCTGCTCCTAGAGTGGGAACGGACCGACCTGGTCGAAGAGTTGCCGCCCGACCCGGAACCGATGGAAACGAAAAAGATTCTCCTGGTCGACCGGCCGAACTCCGCCCAGACGACCATCTTCATGGGTAACGTCGTCCTTGAACGGAAACACCCCGACTACATCCCGTTGACGGTCCTGAACGATGTTCTCGGCGGCAGTGCGGCGGCGCGCCTCTTCATTAATCTCCGCGAGGAGAAGGGTTACACCTACGGAGCCTACAGTTCTTTCTCGGCGCTGAAGTATCCCGGGGCCTGGAACGCCTACGCCGACGTTCGGACCGAAGTCACCGATGGCGCGATGACCGAATTCCTCAAAGAGATCCGGAGGATTCGGGAAGAAAGGGTGCCCGAAGCGGAACTGGAAGAGGTGAAGCGATCGATCGTTTCAGGATTTGCGCTGTCCCTGGAGCGACCGACCGAGCTGCTGCGCTATTCGACGATTCGCGAGATCTACGAGTTTGCGGACGACTACTGGGACCGGTATCCGGCCCAGATCATGGCTGTCACGCCCGATGATGTAGTGAGAATGGCCGAGAAGTACCTGAACCCGGACGCGCTCCAGATCATTGCCGTCGGAGACGCCAGTCGTATCAGAGAAGTGATGGAAAAGTACGGGCCGGTGGAGATGTACGATATGGAAGGAAACGTCGTGCCCAATCCATAGCCCACAGAAACCGGGCACAGCGGTGAACCGCTGTGCCCAACAGCGCTAGCCTGCTAGTACCGGCCGTAACCGCCGCCGCGACCGCCGCCACCACCCTGCCTTGGGGTCTGGGGTCGCGCTTCATTCACCGTGAGAGCTCGTCCGTCGAGTTCAGTTCCGTTGAGCTGTTCGATCGCCTTGTCGGCTTCGTCATCACCCATTTCAACAAAGCCGAAACCCCGGGATCGACCGGTATCCCGGTCCGTGATGATCCTTACCGATTCGACGCTGCCGACCTGTCCGAACAGGCCATCGAGATCATCTTCCGTCGTCTGAAACGGGAGATTTCCAACATACAGTTTCTTCGTCATTTATCTTCCTCAGGAATTAGCTGTAGGGAACTTCGAGGGCTTTGCGGGAAAGGAAGGGCAGGAACTAACAGTCCAACTACTTTCCGGACAGAGACTAGAGGCTCCGAAACAACGGGATTTGTCGCAACTCTTGTTGCGTCAAGTAACAGTAAAGGTTCCGGGTGATCTTGTCAAACCCCTTTGAATACGTTCGCTTCGGAGTCCGACACTCATCGCTCGCGGGGACGGAGTCGGTGGACGCGGCGCGTTCCCGACAGACCCCTTATTTGAACATCGAACTCTTCGTGTCCGTGCGGTCGTGCCGCAAGCCGTTTCTGCGCCTCCGGGTCGTGGTAAACCTGGTCGGTCACGACGACGTCCCTGCCCCGGCTCTCCCTCTGAACCCTCGCTGCGATGTTCACGGTCGTGCCGAAGTAATCCAGGCTGTCGTTCAGGTTTACTGCAAAACATGACCCCTGGTGTATGCCGATCTTCAGGGTCAGTGGCGGTCGTCTCTCATGGTTGTCCTTCTCGATCCGGTCGTGCATGCCGAACGCTGCCTCGATCGCGGCCGGAGCATCCGGAAAAACCGCCATCACCGCGTCGCCGATCGTCTTGACGAACGTTCCATCCGAGGCGGCGACGACCTCCCGAAGAAGTTCGAAGTGTTGACGAACGCGTGCATAGGCCGAAGTTTCACCCAGTTGCTCATACATCGCGGTCGAAGCCTGGAGGTCCGTGAACATCAGGCAGACGGTCCCGGCGCGAACCTGCGTATCCGGCGACAGGACCTCCGATGAAAACAGCGTTCGGAACTCGGGCAGTGCGGTCACCAGCGCGGCGGTCGTGGCCTGCTCGGCTTCGGCGCGCCGTTCGAGCATCACGGTATGCGTCTTATCGGTGGAGTTACGGATCGTCAGTGTGAAGCTCGGGTTCAGTGTCGTTTCCCTCGGCCGCACACCAGCATCCAGGGTTACGGAGGCATCCCTTTCGCCACTTTCCGAGACGATGCGGATCGAGGATTCTCCCGGCAGCTTCAATGAACGGAGTCGGTAGGTCCATGGTTCCAGCTCAAGAGTAAGCGTGCGGGTTTCCCCTGCCGGGATCTGTTGCTGGACGACGACGTGGGGAGCGTTCATCGGACCGCCACTGCAGTAATCGGCCACGTCCAGCCTCCGGATTCCGGCGTTCGGGCGAAAAGTGACTTCGACCGATTCGGCGAAGTCCGCCGTGTAGCGAATATTGCAGGCGTCACAGTGGGCTTCCGTGCGGAGGTCGCGCAGCTTTGACTCTCGAACCTTCGCGCCGCGGCAGCTCGGACAGATGACATCCCAGGACACGTCCAGCAGTCCCGCGCTCGCGGCATGGAGGAACAGCTTGAGGGTAAGCAGCCGATCCGCGCCCCAACGATCGGCGTACCGGAACGCGCGCATCCGATCCAGGTCTTCGTCTTCGGAGGTCTCGAGAGCTTTCAGCAGCTCGGGGAGGGATTGCACCCAGTCGGCGTCGCGCATTCGCTGTCCGAGAGTCTGAAGTCGCGTCGTCGACAGCCCTCGTCGTCGGACCCGCTGGAACGGGGTGCCGGCATCCCCTCCGAGAAACCGGTCGATCCTGCGGTAGACGCGTTCGAAGCGCCGACGCGAGTGCCAGCCGATCTCCCAGTAGATCAGCGGAGCCAGCGGCAGCCAGCGTGGCTCGACCGTGATGGATTCTTCGAGCAGCGTTCCTCCGTTTTCGGGCCGAAGGAACACGGCCATCTGGAACCTCCGAAGCGGGCCATTGTGGTAGGAACGGACGACTTCGTACTGGCGTCCCTCGATCCACTCGAAGGGGTGCTCGTCCCACCGCACGCGCCAACCCATGTAGCGCAGTTCGCCCACCTGGTGCGAGCCCCCGTCGGACTCAGGGACATAGCTCAGCTTCCATTCGGGGAGTCCAGCGGCCTCGTTCAGCCGGCTGGTGTCGGCGAGGTAGCGCCACAGTCGTCCCGGCTCCGTCTTCAGGTGGACTTTCCAGAGGAACTTCAGGTTCATAAGAGGTTGCTAACGGGAAGCCGACACGTTCGCTTGCTGCGGATCAGTTCCCTTATACCGCATTAGTGACAAGCGAGTGTAGGTGCGGTCTATGACCGCACACTCCCCAAGCCCGAACAATGTGTAGACCGTAGGTTCATAAGAGGTTGCTAACGGGAAGCCGACACGTTCGCTTGCTGCGGATCAGTTCCCTTATACCGCATTAGTGACAAGCGAGTGTAGGTGCGGTCTATGACCGCACACTCCCCAAGCCCGAACAATGTGCGGTCACAGACCGCACCTACACCTCCGGCCCCGCCGACTCTGCGTGATAAAATCAGATACACCCATGCACTTCCTCCTCGCCGCCGTTTTATTTTCTTCCTGGGTCCAGGTGCGGTCCGACGCCTTCGTGGTCAAGTCCCCGATCGGAGTCGAGCAGGCGGCCACTGTTCTGGAAGAGCTGGAGACCTTTTACCAGATCGTGGGGGGAGAGATGTTCCGGGGTGTGCGAACGCCGGACCTCCCCCTGGAAGTCCTCGTGCTCGAGAGGGAAGAGATCGAGGGTCTCGGTTCGGCCTACATCAGCGATCCCGATGACCTCAACGGGTTCTACCAGAAAGGTATCGACCGCGACTTCATCGTCTTGTCGGCCGACCTCACCGGAAAGGTCTCGACCCAGGTCGTCTACCATGAACTGACGCACTACCTGGCGTCGCGGGCGATGCTGCGGCCTCCGACCTGGCTGAACGAAGGGTTGGGAGAATACTTCAGCTCGGCCACCATCAGCGGCAACCGACTTCAAGTCGGAAGAGTTCTGGAGGACAAGGTCCGTCTACTGACCTCCATTGCCCTCCTTCCGCTGGAAGAGTTGTTTGCCGTCGGTCCGGATTCGTCCTATTACAACGAACGGGACAAGGCCAACGTTTTCTACTCCCAGGCGTGGGCCCTGGTGCATTTCCTGTTCCACGGCCCATACGCGGAACCTTTTCACGAGTACCTCGGTGCGCTGCGGCGCCGCGAAGCCGATCTGATCGAGTTCTTGCCGGTCAGCCCAGATCGCTTCGAGCGGGAGTTTGCCGGCTATCTTCGGCGGACGGTTCAGACGCAGTCGCCGCGGAGGATGGAGGGTCCGGTGGAATTGGTCGATGCCGTACCCCGTACGATCGACCGCGCCGAGATTGACGCCAGCCTTGCAGAAATGCTCCTCTCCAGCGGCCGCACCGAGGAGTCTCTGCCGTACCTGGAAGCCGCTTCCCACTACGAACCAATCCGGACGCGAATCGAGTACTTCCGTGGAATTCTGGCCTGGGTGGCTGGTAAAGAGGAGGCCCGGGACCACTTCGTCGACTCGCTTATCGACGAAGAGTTCGGCTCCCGGGCGGCGTTTCACCTGGTCCAGATGCGTGAACTGGGAATCCCGGAAGTGCGGACGACGCTGGAGCGGGCCGCAGCCGCCGGCGCTCGGGAGCCGCTCATATACTGGGCCCTTTCCGAAATCTACCTGGCGGAGATGAAGCGGATCGAGGGGCTCGTCGAGGTCGCGGCCGCCAGGCACATACCGCCGGAGCTGCCAAGAGTCCGGCTCATGGTGGAAGGGGTGCTGGAGGCCGAACCGGTCTATCGGGAGTACGCGTCGGAGAGCCGCCAGCATATCGAGTATCGGTTGCTCACGACCGACGAAACTGGACCGCGGGTTCAGGACGTGGTCATGCCCTACTACCCCGACGATCTGAGAGACGATTCCGTCCACGGCGATGTGATCCTGGATGTTCAGGTATCCCCTGAAGGCGACGTCATCGGCGTGTGGTTGATTTCGTCGGAACCGGATGTCTTCGGCAACCTGGCAACCGGCGCCGTCCGTGACTGGAGGTTCGATCCGGTCCCGTCCAAAGTCCGCGTTTCGATTCGGTTTCTGCCATAGCAGGCCGCAACCCTTCCCTGTTTCCGAATTAAGACCAGGCTCAGCTGGTATCATGGCCTGAATACAGATCAGGCCGACGCTTAGGGGCCGACGCCGATGCTGACTGGCGTCGGTCGTAACAGTGGTGTCCGACCCAGTCGTGGAACAAGAGTTCCGAGAGACCCCAGGAAGGCCCAAGCCCCACCGATCCAACACGTTGGCATATTGACTGAAACCGGATATCATTGTCGACCCGCCGACCCTACCGCACGGCGTCGGGATGGAATCTTTTGCGGAAGTGGGGAGCTGTAGTGAAACACGTCTTTTGTACCCTTCTGATCGGCCTAGGAGTGCCTGTCTTGTGCTCGCCTCTATGGGCCCAGTCGCTCGGCACCGTCGAGGGCGTCGTCACACTGCCGACCGATGCCCCGATCCACCGTGCCAGTGTGCTGTTGACCCCGTTGGGACGAATCGCGGAAACCGATGCGAACGGTCGTTTCCGCTTCGAGAACGTGCCTCCCGGAAACTATGAACTGGCTGCTTTCCGGTGGATGCTCGCCGCTGAGGCCCCGGGGATTGCGATCACAGGCGGGGAAACGCTGCAAGTCAACATGCGACTCGGTCCGGCGCTTGTCGCGATGGAGATGAAGGTTGGAGAGTACGGCCGAAGGGCGGCTCTCGCGGGACCTGTTCCAGAATCCCCAGAACCGTCGGTCCCGTCCGCGCCGCAAGAATCCGCCCTCGCCCCGGTTTCCGTTCTCGATGCGTCGCTGATTCCCGACGCGGTGTCCCCCACGTTGGGAGACGTGCTCGACTCCCGACTGGGCTTCGCCAGGCGCAGTTTCGGTACGGGGAACGCGCGACCCATCGTGCGAGGACTCGACAGCGACCGGGTCCTGATCCTCGAGGACGGTCTCAGAGTGGGCTCGTTGGCCTCTCAATCCGGCGACCATGTCGAACCGGTCGACGCGAGCAGCCTGGATCGCCTCGAATTCGTCAAAGGACCGTCCACGCTGCTTTACGGGAGTAACGCGATCGGTCGCGCGATCAACGCCATCAGCAACAATCTGGATGCACGCACCGAGGCCGGTCAAGGCTTGCGTGGCAGGGTGTCTTCGGCCGTGGGAACCGTGGGAACCGGCAGCGCCTACGCCGGTGGTGGTGTGAACTTGGAATACGGGGCGCGTAACTGGCGGCTTTGGCTGGGTGGCAGTAGCCGCCGAGCAGGGGACTACGACTCGCCTCTCGGTCCGGTCGACAACTCCAGGAACCGGATCACCAACGGATCTGCAGGATTCGGCTGGTCTGATCGTAGTACCTACCTGGGAGTCGACTACAAGGCCGCCGAGGGGCGTTACGGAATCCCATTCGCAGACGTATTCCGTCAGCCGGACGACCCCAGCGCCGCCAACCTGGAGGCCGTGGACGTTCGGTTCCGGCGGAACAACATCCGGCTCTTCGGAGGAGTTCGCGATCTCGGCTCGGCGGTCGAGGGCTTCGAATTCACAATGAACTACGGCTACTGGAACCACGACGAGGTGGAAGCCTTCACCGACAGTGTGTCTGCCGTTGCCAACCGTTTCGAGAACCGGGAGCTGACCTACCGGGGCGTGTTCGACCAACTCCGGCGAGGCCGGGTCGACGGCCGCTTTGGCTTTTCGGCCTCCAACCGAGAGTACCGACCCAGCGGAGAGCAGGCGTTAGCGCCGCCTGTGCGTCGGAATGCCTTCGCCGTGTTCGGGGTCGAAGAACTAGACCTCGATCCGTTCCAGCTGGAGGAGGGCGGACGCCTCGACTTTGCCGGCGACGCACTTCGGGGCGTCATTGTCCGCAGGCTCAGCCCGGAAGGGGACGAGGAAGAAGCTCCCCAACCGGCTGGCTTCGAAACGGCGTTCATTCCTCATCAGAGCTTCACCGGCGGTTCCGCCGGAATCGGCGGACGGTACGAGGTCTGGAACGGCGGGACAATCAGAGTCGATTTGACGAGTTCGTTCCGGGCTCCAGCCCTCGAGGAGCTTTACAGCTTTGGTCCGCACGCCGGCGGCCTGACCTTCGACATCGGGGACTCGAGCCTCGGGCGCGAGCGTTCCAACGGCATCGATGTCTCGTTCCGACACCGGAGGAACACGTTTCGTGCTGGAGTGGACGTCTTCTACTACGGCCTCGACGACTACGTGTTTTTCGCGCCGAACCCACGGTTTCAGGAGGGATTGCTCGAAGCCGAGTACTTTCAGGGCGACGCCCGGTTCCGAGGGATGGAGCTGGCGATGGATTTCGCCGTGCGCCCCTCTCTCTGGCTGAACATGGGGATGGAGATGGTCCAGTCGAAACTCAAGGCGATCGGCACTCCGCCGCCGCGCATCCCACCTCTTCGAGCGACTTTTGGCCTGGACTACCATCTCAACCGCCTGCGCATCCGGCCGCAGATCGTCGTCGCCGATGCCCGCAACGACGTGTACTCGGGCGAGAATCCGACACCGGGATACGGGTTGGTCAACCTTGCGGCGTCGTACACGATTCCCCGGGAGCATTCGTCGCATCGACTTGCGTTCAACCTTTTCAACGCAGGAAATAGGCTCTACCGAAACCACGCCAGTTTGATCAAGAACCTGGTCCCCGAAATGGGGCGTGCTATCCGGTTTTCATACGCGCTTGAGTTTGTGAGATCGCCGCGGTCTCGAGTCTCGTTTTTCGACCCCACACCCAATCAAACTGACCCGGGCCGGAAATCCGGGCCAGACCGATAACGCCAGCTGGAGGAAATAGCATGTGGAGAGCCGGTTTTGCGGCTACCGTCTTGGTTTGTGGTCACGCCTTCTTCTGTATGTCGCATTTGTTCGCTCAAGACACCTCGTCCGACGACATCGAGCTCAGAAGAGCCGCACTGGAAGGGGAGGTCCCTCTCACCCTGCGCCGATCTATCGAACTGGCGCTCGAGAACAATCCCGAACTTGTCGTCGAAAAGCTGAGGGTCGAACAGGCGCGGGCGGGAGTCCAGGAGGAGAAAGGCTTCTACGATCCGGTGTTCGACATATCCGGTCTGGTCGGTCGCCGGGACAACGTCGTCGCAAGCCGGTTTTTCCCGACCGGGCTCTACGTGGAACAGGACGCGATATACGGAGCTCGCCTGAATGGAATTACGCATATGGGCTCCCGGTACGGCGTGGACATCAACTTCCATCGGCAACACTCGACATCGAATACACAATCCCTGAGTCCTCAATTCGCGGCGACTCTGGGTCTGACATTCAGCCAGCCCCTCTTCAGGGATTCCGGCTCCGAGGTCGTCCTGACGCGGTTACGGGTCGCCGAGAGACAGCAGGAAATCTCTGAAGAAGACCTCGCAGTCGGGGTCTCCAACGTGATCTTCCAGGTGGTCCAGGCCTACTGGAACCTTGTTTTTCTGAGGGAGGATCTGGAGGTCCGAAGAACGAGCCTCGCGTTGGCCGAAGCGCTGCGCGAGCAGAATGAGAATCTTTTCAGCGCGGGACAGGTGCGTTCGGTCAGCCTGCATGAGGCGCGGGCGGGGGTCTTCGAGCGCGAGGAAGATGTCATCCGCTTCGAAAACGAGGTCGCAAGAGCGCAGGACCTGCTCAAGGTGCTGCTCTACGCGGATCTCTCGACGGTTACCTTGATCCCGGGCGACGCATTGGACGACGTAACGGTCGACCTGGACCCACAACGCAGTTACGACCTCGCTGCGAGTGCGAGGCCCGAGCTTCTCCGGCTTCAGAGGGAGATCGAACTACGGGGCCATGAAAAGAATTTCGCGACCAACCAGGTCCGCCCACGCCTCGACTTGAACGTGCAATACGGCATGACCGGCCTCTCGGGAAGGCCCAACCGGACGCTCGTGAATCCCGGTTCTCCCGAGCTCGGCACCGCGGGCGACACGGTCGCCGGCTCTGTTTTTGCGGGGATCACGCGGCCGCTTGGCGCGTTCAACAGCTTCTTTACAGGGGACGGTTTCGACTACTGGAACGTCGAGCTGAGGCTGGAGCTCCCCCTCCGGAACCGGACGGCGGAAGCGCGGCTTGCCGACGCCAACCTTCGTCTGCGGGAGAGCGAGGTCACACTCGCGGCTCTTCGGGAGCGGGTCGTGCTGCAAGTCCGGGACGCCATTCGGAACATCGAGACCGCCGGACAGAGCGTCGATGCGGCCCGTGAGGCGGTCCGGTTCGTGGAAGAGCAGCTGTTGGCCACCCGGGTTCAGTTCGCGGCGGGCCTGACGACGAGCTATGAAGTCCTCCGAGTGCTGGACACTCTGGCCCAGGCCCGACGGCGCGAGCTGAGGGGGTTGATGGATCACAACATTGCTCGTGCTGCTCTGAGGGCAGCGGAAGGCACCATGCTGGATTACTACAACATCGAGGTCCGCGGATCCTCGCTTGCGGCTGATGAGGGATCGTTTTGAGCATCCGTTATGCATCCCTCGGTCTTGGCTTGATCTTATCCACCGGCTTCGGTCCTGGTGCTGCCGCCGCCCAGGATACCGCGACGGGCGTGGTACGCGCCGAAGAGGCCGTGGTCGTGAGAAGCGAGGTCGCAGGAATCATCCGGAGCATCGAAGTCCGCGAGGGGCAGGAGGTTTCCAAGGGGCTGGTCCTGGTACAGATGCGAAGCGACATTCAGGAAATCGGTGTCCGGCTTGCGGACGCCGGGCTGTCGAGAGCCGAAGCCGCCGCGGCCGCGTCTCGAGTAACGCTTGAGAATGCACGACACACTCTGGCAAGGGTTGAAATCGCCGCCGAAGCCTTGACGGAGAAAGAGCGCGAAGATGTGGCCGATGAAGTGCTGCGGCTGGAGGCGTTGTTGCGGGCCCAGGAGGCGGAGGTTGCCGAGGCGCGCGTGGAGCGGGATCTCAGGCGACGCCAGCTCGATGAAACCCGCATCTCATCCCCTTTTGATGGAACGGTGACGATCATCCGGATTCAGAAGGGTGACACCGTGGCGCCACTCGACACTCCTTTACTGGTTCTGGTGAACCTGGATCGCTTGTACGTCGAGCTGGCGCTGCCGGTTGACGAGATCCCGAACGTGGCGGAGGGCCGTTCCGTCGAGGTTCAGGTGGAGGCTGGGGTCCTCGGATCCTCGGGTCATGTCGAAGGCGTGGTCAGCTACGTGAACCCGACAGTCGATCCCTCCAGCCGCACGTTCCTGGTCAAAATTGGAATTCCCAGTCCGTCGCGGAGGATTCGACCCGGCATGCGAGCCGAGGTCCGTCTGCCTTAAGCAGGGCCCTTAGGGCTTCGTTTTCAGTCGGCGTAAGTGTATGATTCAAGATCAGAAAGAGCAAGTCGCGGACGAGGACAATTGGGCCCGCGGCACTCAGAGCTGGGTAAGAAACCCTTGACGAGCTGTGGGCGTCAACGCTCCCTCCGTTTCCCGGGATAAGGACTCCCCGATCAGAATCTCCAGCACAGATGACCGGGACTGCGTTCCGGCGCGTTCCGACAGGATGGATCCCTGTCGGCGCGGTGGTTGTGGGCATGGAATACAGAGAGACGTACCGCGAATCCGAGACGCGCAACCTGATCGAGGAGCTGGAACAACTGCGCCGTTTCGACGGACCTCCAGCGGAGTTCTGGCCGTCTTTTCTGGAAAAAGCAGGCCTCTTGGTCGCGGCGAGACTTGCGCTTCTACTGGCACCGGGCGATGACGATACTTCCTGGAAGCATCTCGGCCTCTGGCCCGACAGGAGCCGCGGCCTGATCAAGGTTCCCGAACTCGCAATCCGGATCGAGGAAGTAGCCCGCGAATCACTCGCCGAACGCTCCGCGTGGACCACAAACGGGCAACTTCCCGCCGCCCTTGGCGCCGCTTCGCTGGTCGGGGTGCGCCTCGGCGTGGACGAAGGCCGCTACGCCGTGGCGGTGGTCCTCCTGGCGGATGCGTCCGAGACGCGCGCCGAGGAGGCAAGTGTCCGTCTGAATCTCATCGCCGACACACCGAGTGTGTACCAGCTCGGCCGCCTCCTAGGTCAGGCCAAGGAGGACGTCGGGAAATTCAGCGACGGTCTGGACCTGCTGGTCCTGCTCAATGAGAAAAAGAGATATGTCGCCGCCGCGATGACCTTCGCGAATGAGGTCGCGTCCAGGTACCGATGCGATCGGGTCTCGTTGGGATGGCTGAAGGGCGGTTACGTTCGGATCCAGGCCATCAGCCACATCGAGCGGTTCGAGAAAAAGATGGACGTCGTCCAGGACCTCGAGTCCGTGATGGAGGAGTCGCTGGACCAGGACGAGGAGATCCTCTGGCCGAGGCCGGCCGAAAGCACGGCGATCACCCGCAACCATGAATCGTTCTCCAAGAGGGAGGGCTCGGGCAACCTCGTGTCGCTCCCGATCCGGCTCGACGACGCGCCGATCGGCGTGTTGACTTGCGAACGATCACGCGAGCCGTTTTCCGAATCCGCCGTTCGAAGTCTGCGATTGTTGTGTGATCTGGCAGCGCGCCGCCTCGGCGACCTGAAGGACCACGACCGCTGGGTCGGAGCCAGGATGGCCGCCGCGGCGCGCGAAGGCGCCGCCCGCCTTGTCGGCGTGGAACACACTTTCGCCAAGCTCGCCGGCATCCTCGTTGCCGGACTTCTTGCCTTCGGCATTTTTGGACGGCTGGACTACCGGGTAGAAGCTCCGTTCGTACTCAAGTCTGACGACGTCGCTTACTTGTCGGCGCCCTTCGACGGCTACATCGATCAGGTGCTCGTGGATGTCGGCGACTTCGTGGAGCCGGGAGATCTGCTCCTCAGCTTCGACACGCGCGAATTCCTTCTTGAAGAAGCAACCGCGATCGCCAATCAGATTCGCTTCGAGAGGGAAGAGGAAAGAGCCCGGGCCGAACGGGCGGTCGCGGACATGATGGTCGCCGAGGCGCTGGCCGATCAGGCCGGGGCGCAGTTGGGCCTGGTCCGGCACTATCTGGGGCAGTCCGAGGTCCGGGCGGCGTTCAGCGGCATCGTCGTCGAAGGCGACCTCAAGGAATTGCGCGGCACCCCCTCCCGAAAGGGCGACGTGTTGTTCAAAATCGCGCGCACGGAGAACCTTTACGCCGAGCTGGAGATTGACGAGAGAGATGCCCACGAGGTGTCCGATTCGGCGAGCGGCGAGGTCAGCTTCTTGAGCCGGCCGGACCTCACATTCCCAATAACGGTAGAGCGCACCGATCCCGTCGCAGTGACCGAGGACGAACAGAACGTGTTCATCGCCCGCGCCGATTTCACCCTCGAAGCGGCCCCCTGGTGGCGGCCGGGAATGAGCGGGGTTGCCAAGGTCGATATCGGGAGGCGCAACGTGCTTTGGATATTGACGCACCGGACGATCGACTTCCTCCGCATCTTCTTCTGGTGGTAACCGGACATGGCAACGGGCAAGACCTTCAGTGAGTCCTGGCACCGTGTGGCGGGGCTCGAGATCAGCCTCCGGCCGACGGTGCAGGTTCGCAAGCAGTATTTTCGCGGCGAGAAGTGGTATGTCCTGGAGGACCCTTTCAACAATCAGTTCTTCCGCCTGCGTCCGGAGGCCTACGACTTCGTGTCCCGTCTCCAGCCGGGCCGGACGGTGGAAGCGGTGTGGGAGGAGTGCCTCACCCGGCGTCCAGACGACGCCCCCGGACAGGAAGATGCGATTCGGCTGCTGAGCCAGCTCTACTTCGCGAACCTGCTCTATTTCGAGGCGCCCGGCGACAGCGAAAAGCTCTTCGAACGGTACAGTCAGCGGCGCCAGCGCGAAGTCCGGTCGAAGCTGCTCTCCATCATGTTCATCCGGCTCCCGCTCCTGGACCCGGACTACTTTCTCCGGCGACTAATGCCTCTCATCCGGCTCCTCGTCAGCCCGCTTGCCGCCCTCGTCTGGCTGAGTGTGGTCGGCGTCGCGATCAAGCTCGTCGTCGACAATTTCGACGAAGTCGTGAATCAGACCCAGGCCATCCTGGCTCCCGACAACCTGCCGTTGCTTTATCTGGGACTGGTTCTGATCAAGGCTGTTCACGAGTTCGGCCACGCCATCGTGTGCAGGCGTTTCGGTGGCGAAGTGCACACGATGGGGGTCATGCTGCTGGTCTTTACGCCGCTCCCCTACATGGACGCCACCTCGAGTTGGTCGTTTCGGAGCCGCTGGCGCCGGGCCCTGGTGGGCGCCGCCGGGATGATCACGGAACTGTTCGTGGCGGCCCTGGCAACGTTCGTCTGGGCGAACACGGGCGCCGGGACGCTAAACAGCCTCGCCTACAACATGATGTTCGTCGCTTCTGTCTCAACGGTCATTTTCAACGCCAACCCGCTGCTCCGTTTCGACGGTTACTACATCCTGTCCGACATCCTCGAGATCCCCAACCTGTCATCCCGGGCATTTCAGCAAATGCGCCACGTCGTCGAGCGGTATCTCTTCGGCTACCGGGGTTCCCAGAGTCCGGCTCGAACGCTGAAAGAGTCCATATTGCTCGCTACTTTCGGTGTCTTGAGCGGAATCTACAAACTCGTGGTTTTTGCCGGCATCGTATTGTTCGTCGCCGACAAGCTCTTCCTCGCTGGGTTGGTCATGGCCGCGGTGTGCGTCTTTGCCTGGCTGGTGGTTCCACTCGGCCGGCTCGTTACCTACGTTGCTACCGGCCCCCACCTGGCCCGCACCCGCGCTCGGGTGGCCCTCGTCTGTCTGGGGGCCGTCGGGCTTGTCGTCGGTTTTTTCGGGCTCTATCCCTTTCCCCACCGTTTTCGCGCGCCTGGCGTTCTCGAGGCGGTCGAGTACGAGCGTGTCGCCAATGACGCCGCCGGCTATGTCACCTCCGCCCTGACCCCGTCCGGTACGTGGGTTCAACCGGGTACGGCGTTGTTCCAACTATCCAACCCGGAACTCCAGTTTGAGATGGATGCTGCACTGGCTGAGCGTCAGGAGGGCCTCGTCTTTCTGCAGCGCGCCTTGAGCCAGCAGGTGTCCGATGTGGAGCCGATCCGAAGACGGCTGGAGACCATAGAAAAGAAGCTTGCCGACCTGGAGGAGACCCGGTCGGCCCTGCTCGTCACCTCCAACCAGGAAGGCGTATGGGTAACGCCCGAGGGGGGGCAATTGGTCGGGGCGTGGATACCGAGGGGTTCGGTCCTCGGGCAGATCGTGAATACTGAGAGTTTCCGGTTCGCCGCCGCCGTTTTGCAGGATGAGGCCTCCAATCTGTTCGCCGTGGGAATCCGCGACGCAGAGGTTCGTCTTCGAGGAGAGGGAGAGCGCAACCTGGCGGTGACGACCTATTTGAGCATTCCGTTCGAGTACCAGCGACTGCCTTCTCCGGCCCTCGGCTGGCTTGGCGGCGGGGACGTTCCCGTAGCGCTGTCGGATGAAACGGGCCTGATGGCCACCGAGCCATTTTTTCAGATATACGCCTACCTGGACCCCGTCCCCGACGTGACGTATCTGCACGGGCGATCCGGACAGATCCGCTTCACCCTCGAGCCCCAGCCGCTCCTCCAACAGTGGATCCGAAAGTTCCGCCGCCTGTTGCAGAAGAGGTACCAGATCTGATCCTTCCCACCCAGGACTACCGGAGAACGGCCGCCGTCGAGCCTCCGAAACTGCATCGCGGTTGGGATGGAGCCGCACACGGGCTCGTGGGGTACTGGAGGCGGCACTCTCGCGTTTCCGGTCGTCTCAACGCGCAGTCCAAACGAATCTACGAGGAGGCTGCCGGGCTCGGGCGGCTTTCGGACCGGTTGCTCCGAGATCGCCTGTCGGAGATGAGGAAACTGTTCAGGCGCCGGGATGCCCGGAGCGAGGAAGTGCTTCCAACGGCGCTGGCCTGTATGGTCGAGGCGGCTGAAAGGACGTTGGGACTGCGTCCGTACCCGGTCCAGATCGTCGGTGCTCTCGCGCTGGATCAGGGGTTTCTGACAGAAATGGCAACGGGCGAGGGGAAGACCCTGACCGCTTGCCTCCCCATGACCCTGGCCGGATGGACTGGCCTGCCTGCGCATCTGGTGACCGTGAACGACTATCTGAGCGATCGCGACGCCGCCGAGATGCGGCCGTTCTACTCCTTCTGCGGAGTGTCGGTCGGGTGTGTCACCAGCGAGATGAGTCCTCAGGAACGCTATCTCAACTACCAGAAGGGGGTCGTCTACATCACCAGCAAGGAGCTGGTTGCGGACTTTCTCCGCGACCGATTGCGTCTGGGAAAGCTGCACCAACCGACGCGCCGCCTCATCCGCAAGATGCTTCAGGGACGACCGTTCGGGCCCGACGATATCGTGATGCGCGGTCTCGACACCGCGATCGTAGACGAGGCCGACAGCGTCCTGATCGATGAAGCCGTCACGCCCCTGATCATCGCGCGCGCGCGCGAGAACGAGACGCTCAGGGAAGCGTGCCGTGTGGCGAGCGAAATTGCGGACTCACTGACAGCGGGTACGGACTACCGGGTTGATCTGAAGTATCGGGAAATCCGTCTGACGGATGCCGCGGAGCGGAAAATCGATGCGCTTTCCGAAAAACTGCCTGGGGTCTGGCAGGGAGCGCTCCGCAGGGAAGAGCTGGTGCAGCAGGCCATCACGGCGCGGGAGTTCTACCACCGCGACAAGCAGTATGTCGTCGCGGATGATCACGTCACAATCGTCGATGAATTCACCGGCCGCCTGATGCCCAACCGAACCTGGAGGTCCGGGCTGCACCAGGCCGTTGAAGCCAAGGAGGGGCTGGACGCGACCTCTCCCACCGAAACGCTGGCCCGCTTGAGCTTCCAGCGTTTCTTCCGTCTATTCAGGCGCCTGGGCGGAATGACGGGTACGGCCAGCGAAGCAGCGACCGAATTCTGGCACATCTACGGGTTGCCGATGCTTTCGGTTCCGACCCACAAGCCTTGTGTTAGACAGACGTATCCAGACCGGGTGTTTGCCGGCGGTACGGACAAGTTCCAGGCCATCGTCGAAGAGATCGTTCAATGGCACGCAATCGGACGTCCCGTCCTTGTCGGAACCCGGAGCGTACAGGCGAGCGAGACGCTCGCTTCGATGCTCGGAGCGCGAGGCCTGAGCTTTAACCTTCTGAATGCCACGCGACACAGCGAGGAGGCGCGCATCGTAGCGGCCGCCGGCCAGCTCGGCAGGATTACGATCGCGACCAATATGGCGGGACGGGGGACCGACATCAAGCTGGGGCGCGGTGTCGCGGATCTGGGGGGACTGCATGTCATCGCCTCCGAGCGTCACGAATCCCGTCGCATCGACCGGCAGCTCTTCGGCAGGAGCGCGCGGCAGGGAGACCCGGGAAGCGCCCGGGCCTACGTGAGTGTCGACGACGAGTTGATCCAGCGATTCGTTCCGGCATGGCTCCGGCTCCGGCTCAAGCAAGCCGTCGACGCCGATCTGCCGGTCGCTCCCCGCCTTGCGAAACAGACGCTTTCGCATGCCCAGAGAGGGGCCGAGAAGCTTGCTTTTCGGCAGCGCAAGAGTGTGCTTCAGACCGACGACCAGCTCGAGCAGAGCCTTGGTTTTTCCGGCTCGGCCGGAGGGTTCTGAAAACCCTGAAGGTCCGGTCTACGACCGCACACTGTTCTGGTCAAGGATGGCGTGGGGGGACCGGACCAACTGTCTTTCTCCGCGAACCCACGCACTGCAATTCGGTCCGTGAACGTTCAGTCTTTCGTCGTGAGGGGGACGGTGGGCCCGACGCTAATAGATGGTTCCGCTCATAGAGCGCAACTACACCCGATCCTGGAGCTTCGCTTGCCTCCGGCACCGAGACCTCTTCGCGGACTCGACGCAGCGTCTCCAACTGCAGCCGAGTTCAGGCTCCCGGTTGGCCTCCCGGAGCGCTGCCGGTTTGGGGGCTGACGTGGGGCAGATAGTTGACGCGAAGAGGAAGCCTCGTCAGCAGCTCCACCTTTCCCCGGTCGTCGAGTAATATTTCAAACCAGTACACCCCGGCCATTTCGATCCTCATCTTCAGGTGGGCCACGAGGTCGCCACTCCTGTCGTCTTCTCCTTCGAAGTTCACCGCCTGACGCACCATCTCCTTCGACTCTCCGGACGGCGCTACAAGCCGGACGAGGACCGAGTACAGCCCCCGCGTTGCGCCCGAGGTGAACTTGATCAGCAGGGCAAGCTGGTAGTCAAAAGGCGGCAGTGTCGCGGGGGCATCGGGTCCCACGCGCACATGGGTGATCCGGTCGATAATACGGACGGGCGTCTTGATGCCGTCCTTTTCCTCCAGAAGCTTCTCGCACAGCAGCGCTGTGATATACGGGCCCTGACTATCGTTCATTGATCTTTTTGCTCCGCAGCGAATTTTCGAACGTCCCTCGACGTTGAGCGATCGCCCGCCCCTCCGGAGTTTCGAGTTTTCCGGTCGGAGAGGCCGGCGACGGGCTCAACCGGACTGAACTCGGCCCCTAAGAGCAACTCGTGAGTGCCTGGCGAAGAGGGTTACTCCGGTGGCCATCTTGTCGTACGATGAATTACACAGACGAGACACTGTAACATATTGAATGTAAATGGCTTTATGTTCCTCCGACTCTCCCCAGAAGGCCATCAGTGCCGCACGCTGATTTCCTAGGAATCCCAAGATAAACCTTGACAGGTCTCTCTTCACAGTACTAAGAGACGCATTCGTACTTGCCACCAAGTAGGACAAATTGAGCCGAAAGCGAACTCATAAGAGATACGAGCTCGAGAACCTCGAGCCGCGCATCCTTCTTTCCGGCGACCCGCTGGTCGGCGCCGTTGCAGCCCTTGCGCCCGGCGATCCGGACTCCGAAGAGTCCGCGCTCGCTTCGACCGAAGAGGTCCTCGGCTCGGAAGAGAGTAACGTCTACGATCCTCCCTCGGCCGACTCTGAATCCTACGATCCTTCCGAGCCTCTTGACGACATTTTTTCCGGTTTGACCGGTGACGATGTCTCGAGCGACGAGGCGGAGGAGCCGGCCGGAGGCGACGAAACCTACGACACAGATCGCCCGATCGGGAACAGCGAGGAAGCGCAGATTCTGCTTGGCCTGACGGAGTTGGTCCGGCTCGGCGAGCGCGTGGAGCTGTCCGAGGCGTTGGCCGCGCCGTTGCTCGGCCTGGGTGATGCCTCGCTGGGAGAACTGGTCGGCCTGGTCGAGATTCTCGATTCGCGACTTGCGAAATCGGTATATGACTACTTCGGTGATGCGGTCGATCCTCCGACCGGTGAGGGAATCTTACAGGCTCTCAGCCAGAGCCTCAACACCCTGGGTGATCTCGGAATAAAAGTGAGTTCGCTCGAGGGTGGTTTTGTGTCTGCGGCCGGCGAACTCCGCTTCGACGTCGCTTTCACCGCCAGCCGGGAAGGGCAACTGCTTCTCGGTGATGAAGAAACAGGTTCCGACCAGCCCCATCCTGCCGACTACGTTGCGACTCTGGAGTTGGATATCAGCTTCGGCGTCGATCTCGATCGCGCGGACGGCTTCTTCCTGGCCGTTCGGTCATTCACTCTTGGATTGACGGTTTCGACGACCGACGGCGGTGGCTCAGAGCCGCTGGCAGGCCGGGTGGACGTCGGTGTCGAGGATGCAGACGGAGACGGGCGCGTCGGCCTGGGCGAACTCCAGGCGATCAACGCCGGGAGTCCGGGCCTGGAGATCCGAACGGCAGGTTCGCTGTTTGACACCGCTGCCGAAAATATTGCGCCATCGGTCTTGGCGACTGCAATCGAGGGGGCTGAGGCCGAAACGAGCGGCCTGGTGCTGGATGGAGGTCTCAGCGGGAACTCGGCGGCCACCACCAATCTCGCCGAACTGGATCTCGGACCCGGCTCCACAACCGTGATCGAGATCGGAGGCACCACCGCCGGAACCCAATATGACCAGATCATCGTGGCCGGCAATGCCGATCTGGGCGGCACGCTCGACATCGATCTGACCAGCGGCTTCAGTCCGGCCGTCGGCGACATCTTCGAGGTCATCACCTACGGGTCGGCCACCGGCTCGTTCGCGAGCTTTACCGACCTGAATCTCGGAGGGGGCCTGGAATTAGTCCCGATCCAGGGGCCGGGAAGCCTGCTCCTGATCGCGGTTCCCGACATCGCCGCAGCCGCCGGCCTCCTGGTGGCGATCCAGGCGGAGCTGGACAAGTACATCAACGGAACAAACACCGGCGATCTCACGATTTCCCCGGGCTCCGTCCAGCTTGACGGCTTCCTGCAGCTGCTCGATCTGTCGCTGATCTTCACCGGCATCACGCACAACGGTACGAATATCACGGCCGGAAGCGTGACGGTCGAAGCCGGGTCGGCCCTGCTCTTCCCCGGCCAGCCCCTCTTCATCGGTGCCAGTGACGGTGGGGATGGAGATGCCCTGGCGCTCAGCGGCACCTACGACCCCGTTGCCGAGACCTTCTCTCTCGTCGTCGATCAGCTCGACGTAATCGTCGCGGGCGTCTTCACCGCCCATGCCGACACGGTGACGGTGACCTACGATCCCAACGACGCGGATCCCAGCCAGACCCTGGTCACGATCGGCAGCGCGGATGTCATATTCCAGGGTCTGGCCGACACGACGGCCACCGTCAGCAACCTGACGATTCGCAAGGACGGCTTCTCGGCGGCCAACGCGACGGTAGCGGCACCGGATATCACCTGGATCGGTGTTTTCGAGCTGACCGGCCTCACGCTCACCTTCGCGAACCTGGATTATTCAACGGCGACGCAGGCGCTGGCCGGAACGATAACGGTTTCAGCGACGACGGTGAGCCTCTTCGAAACCGTGGGTCCGTTCAGTTCCACCGTCACCGGCTTCACCGGAAGCTACGACCTTCAGACCAAGGCCCTGAGTCTCTCGGCGACCAGCGTCGACCTGGATTTCGGCGCCACGCTCCAGGTGAACCTCCAGTCGGTAGCCTTCGATATGGATCCGGGAGCGGAGACGTTCCGGGTCTCGACAGGCCTGTCCACCGCGACGGTTGCCGGCTTCGTGGGCATTAGCGGGAACTTCGGCCTGGCTTCGGAGAGCGGCGACATCCTCGTCGTGGCCGATACCGTGACGGCGACACTGGATGCCGGGGTGTTCGAGGTCGGCGTCACCGGCGGAACGCTGGCCTTGATCGTCAAGGCGGACGAAACGGTCGCATTGCAGGCAAGCGGCGGCCTGGTCTTTTCGGGTGGCAACTTTGCCAACGCCAGCGCCACCTCCGTGACAGTCAAGTTCAACAACACTGGAGCGAACGTCGATACGACCGTGACGGTGGGAGCGGTGAGCGCGCCTTTGCAGGTCACCGACGGGACGACCGCCGTGACAGCGGTCGGGGTGTCGGTGGATCTGGCCGGTTTCGTCACCTTCGGTGGGGACTTCGGGTTCGAGAAATCGGGCACCACGATCATTGCGTCGGCCGATCAGGCGTTTGCGACGCTGGTAGCGGGCCCGTTCGCGGTCGGCGTGACGGGCGGCAGCCTGGCACTGATCCTGAATGACGACGGGACCCTGGCCCTGCAGGCGAGTGGCGGTCTGACCTTCTCGGGCGGGAACTTCGCCAACGCGAGTGCCACCTCGGTGACGGTCAAATACAACGACACGGGAGCGGACGTAAACACGACGGTGGCGGTGGGAGCGGTGAGCGCGCCTTTGCAGGTCACCGATGGCACGACGAGCGTGGAGGTGGTCGGCCTGCAGGTAGACCTGGCCGGTTTCGTCACCTTCGGTGGGGACTTCGGGTTCGAGAAGTCAGGAACCACGATCCGGGCGGCGGGTGCTCAGGTGTTCGCGAGGCTGGAAGCGGGCCCGTTTGCGGTCGGTGTGACGGGTGGGAGCCTGGCACTGATCCTGAATGACGACGGGACCCTGGCCCTGCAGGCGGGCGGCACCCTGGTATTCAGCGGCGGGAACTTCGCCAGTCCCAGCGCGACGTCGGTAACAGTCCGGTTCAACGACACGGGAACGAACGTCGACACGACGGTGGTGGTGGGAGCGGTGAGTGCGCCGCTGCAGGTCACCGACGGGACGACGAGCGTGGAAATCGTGGGCCTGCAGGTAGACCTGGCCGGTTTCGTCACCTTCGGTGGGGACTTCGGGTTCGAGAAGTCGGGCACCACGATAGTAGCGGCCGCCGATCAGGTGTCTGCGACGATGGTCGCGGGCCCGTTCTCGGTGGGTGTGACCGGCGGGACGCTGGCGCTGATCCTGAATGACGACGGAACGCTGGCCCTGCAGGCCGGCGGAAGCCTGACATTCACGGGCGGGAACTTCGCCAATGCGAGCGCGACGTCGGTGACGGTGAAGTTCAACGACACGGGAGCGAACGTCGACACGACGGTGGTGGTGGGAGCGGTGAGTGCGCCGCTGCAGGTCACCGACGGGACGACGAGCGTGGAAATCGTGGGCCTGCAGGTAGACCTGGCCGGTTTCGTCACCTTCGGTGGGGACTTCGGGTTCGAGAAGTCGGGCACCACGATAGTAGCGGCCGCCGACCAGGTGTCCGCGACGCTGGCGGCGGGCCCGTTCGCGGTCGGCGTGACGGGCGGGACGCTGGCGCTGATCCTGAACGACGGAGGCACGCTGGCACTGCAAGCCAGTGGTGGTTTGGCCTTCTCGGGTGGCAACTTCGCCAACGCCAGCGCAACGTCGGTAACGGTGAAGTTCAACGACACGGGAGCGAACGTCGACACGACGGTGACGGTGGGAGCGGTGAGTGCGCCGTTGCAGGTGACCAACGGCACGACGACCGTGACAGCGGTCGGGGTGTCGGTGGATCTGGCCGGTTTCGTCACCTTCGGTGGGGACTTCGGGTTCGAGAAGTCGGGCAGCACGATCACTGCGGCGGCCGATCAGGTGTTTGCGACGCTGGGAGCGGGTCCGTTTGCGGTCGGTGTGACGGGCGGGACGCTGACGACGGAACGCTGGCACTGCAGGCCGGCGGAAGCCTGACATTCACGGGCGGGAACTTTGCCAACGCGAGCGCGACATCGGTGACGGTGAAGTTCAACGACACGGGAGCGAACGTCGACACGAGTGTGACGGTGGGAGCGGTGACGGCGCCGTTGCAGGTGACGGACGGGACGACGAGCGTGGAGGTGATCGGCCTGCAGGTGGATCTGGCGGGTTTTGTCACCTTCGGCGGGGATTTCGGGTTCGAGAAGTCGGGCACGACGATCCGGGCGGCGGCCGATCAAGTGTTTGCGACGCTGGGAGCGGGCCCGTTTGCGGTGGGAGTGACGGGCGGGGCCCTGGCGCTGATCCTGAATGACGACGGAACGCTGGCACTGCAGGCCGGCGGAAGCCTGACGTTCACGGGCGGGAGCTTCGCTAACGCGAGCGCGACGTCGGTGACGGTGCGGTTCAACGACACGGGAGCGAACGTCGACACGACGGTGGCGGTAGGAGCGGTAAGTGCGCCGCTGCAGGTCACCGACGGGACGACGAGCGTGGAAATCGTGGGCCTGCAGGTGGACCTGGCCGGTTTCGTCACCTTCGGTGGGGACTTCGGGTTCCAGAAGTCGGGCAGCACGATCATAGCGGCGGCCGATCAGGTGTTCGCGACGCTGGAAGCTGGCCCGTTTGCGGTGGGAGTGACGGGTGGGACGCTGGCGCTGATCCTGAACGACGGTGGCACGCTGGCGCTGCAGGCCGGCGGCAGCCTGGTATTCAGCGGCGGGAGCTTCGCCAACGCGAGCGCGACGTCGGTGACGGTGCGGTTCAACGACACGGGAGCGAACGTCGACACGACGGTGGCGGTAGGAGCGGTGAGTGCGCCGCTGCAGGTAACCGACGGCACGACGAGCGTGGAAGTGGTCGGGCTGCAGGTGGACCTGGCCGGTTTCGTCACCTTCGGTGGGGACTTCGGGTTCGAGAAGTCGGGCAGCACGATCACTGCGGCGGCCGATCAGGTGTTTGCGACGCTGGAAGCTGGCCCGTTTGCGGTGGGAGTGACGGGTGGGACGCTGGCGCTGATCCTGAACGACGGTGGCACGCTGGCACTGCAAGCCAGTGGTGGTTTGACCTTCTCGGGAGGGAACTTCGCCAACCCCAGCGCGACGTCGGTGACGGTGCGGTTCAACGACACGGGAGCGAACGTCGATACGACGGTCACGGTTGGAGCAGTGAGCGCACCGCTGCAGGTCACCGATGGGACGACGAGTGTGGAAGTGGTCGGGCTGTCGGTGGATCTGGCCGGTTTCGTCACTTTCGGCGGAGACTTCGCGTTCCAGAAGACTGGGGCTCCCGGAAGCGAGACCATTATCGCGGCAGCGGATCAGGTGTCCGCCACAATGGGAGCGGGTTCGTTCGGCGTCGGGGTTACCGGCGGGACCCTGGGGCTGATCCTCAACCCCGACGGTACGCTGGCACTACAGGCGGGCGGCGCCCTCTTCCTGACGGCCGGCGACTTCGCCAACGCCAGCGCGACGTCGGTCACGGTCCGATTCAACGACACAGGTGCGAACATCGACACGACGGTGACCGTGGGAGCGGTGAGCGCTCCGTTGCAGGTGACCGATGGCGTGACGAGTGTGGAAGTGCTGGGCCTGTCGGTGGACGTGGCCGGTTTCCTGACTCTGAGCGGGAATCTGGGATTCAGTCGGGCCGGGGCCAACATCCATGGAGTCGGGGACCAGGTGACGGCGCGGATGGAAGTCGATCCGACCGTGTACGTGGAACTGGCGAATGCGGAGTTCGGTCTGATCGCCGGCCCGGGGACCTTCGCGTTCGAGCTGAAGAACGGGGCGCTGACGATCGCGCTGGGCCCGTTGGGACCGATCACCTCCACCGCAGTCCTCGTTCAGTTTACAGCCCCCACCACGACCGTGACGGCCGGCACCGCGCTCAGTGTCGGTTCCCTCAACTACACGTTCGATAACGATATTGCGCTGAATACTGTCGCCTTCGCTGTCTTCGGCCTCAATGTCGACGTGGCCAGCGTTTTCACGCTGACGGGGGATCTTGGATTCAAGAAATCAGGCCTGAATGACATCGTAGCTGTGGGCAACAACGTGACGGTGCGGCTGGAAGTCACGCCGTCGGTGTATGTGGAACTGGCGAACGCGGAATTCGGTCTGATCTCGGGCTTGGGGAAATTCGCCTTCGAGCTGAAGAACGGGGCGCTGACGATCGCGCTGGGCCCGATCACCAACATTACCGCCACCGCGGTCTTTGTCCAGTTCTCGGGTCCGACAACGACGGTGTCGGCGGCTACGACGATTGCAGTCGGGCCGCTCAGCTACACGTTCGATAACGCGATTGCGACGAGCACGGTCGCCTTCGCCCTCCAGGGCTTCAGTTTCGATATCGGCGGGGTCTTCAGCCTGAGCGGGGACCTGGGGTTCAAGAAGTCGGGTACGCTGCCCGAAATCGTGGCGGTGGGCAACAACGTGACGGTGCGGCTGGAAGTCACCCCGTCGGTGTATGTGGAACTCGCCGGTGCGGAGTTCGGTCTGATCTCGGGCACGGGGAAATTCGCCTTCGAGATGAAGAACGGAGCGTTGACGCTGGCGCTGGGCCCGATCACCAACATTACGGCCAGCTCGGTCTTCGTCCAGTTTTCGGGTCCGACGACGACGGTGACGTCGGGCAAGTCGATTTCGGTCGGCCCCCTCAGCTACACGTTCGACAACGATATCGCGGTGAGCACGGTTGCCTTCGCCCTCCAGGGCTTCAGTTTCGATATCGGCGGGGTCTTCAGCCTGAGCGGGGATCTGGGATTCAAGAAGTCGGGTACGCTGCCCGAAATCGTGGCGGTGGGCAACAACGTGACGGTGCGGCTGGAAGTCACGCCGTCGGTGTATGTGGAACTCGCCGGTGCGGAGTTCGGTCTGATCTCGGGCACGGGGAAATTCGCCTTCGAGATGAAGAACGGAGCGTTGACGCTGGCGCTGGGCCCGATCACCAACATTACGGCCAGCTCGGTCTTCGTCCAGTTTTCGGGTCCGACGACGACGGTGACGTCGGGCAAGTCGATTTCGGTCGGTCCCCTCAGCTATACGTTCGACAACGCGATCGCGGTGAGCACGGTCGCCTTCGCCCTCCAGGGCTTCAGCTTCGACATCGGGGTCTTCAGCCTGAGCGGGGACCTGGGGTTCAAGAAGTCGGGCACGCTGCCCGAGATCGTAGCGGTGGGCAACAACGTGACGGTGCGGCTGGAAGCCACCTCGTCGGTGTACGTGGAGCTGGCGAACGCGGACTTCGGCCTGATCTCGGGTTCTGGGAAATTCGTCTTTGAGATGAAGAACGGGTCGCTGGATCTCCAGCTGGGCCCGATCGCCAACATCACGGCCGTCCAGGTGTTCGTCCAATTCTCGAACCCGAGCCCGACGTCGACCGTTTCGGCGGGGACGACAATTGCGGTCGGCCCGGTCAGCTACACCTTCGATCAGGCGATCGTGTCGAACACCATCGCCTTCGCCGTGGTGGGCTTGGATGCGGACATCGGCGGGGTGTTCAGCCTCAGCGGTGACATTGGATTCAAGAAGTCCGGTGTGTTACCGGAGATTCTGGCGGTAGGCAACAACGTGACGGTGCGTCTGGAAGCCACCTCCTCGGTGTATGTGGAGCTGGCCAACGCGGAATTCGGTCTGATTGCCGGCTCGGGGAAATTCGTCTTTGAGATGAAGAACGGGTCGCTGGATCTCCAGCTGGGTCCGATCGCCAACATCACCGCCGTCCAGGTCTTCGTCCAGTTCTCGAACCCGAACCCGTTGTCGACGGTGTCGGCGGGGACGACGATTTCGGTCGGCCCGGTCAGCTACACCTTCGACGAGACGATCGTATCGAACACCATCGCCTTCGCCGTGGTGGGCCTGAATGCGGACATCGGCGGAGTGTTCAGCCTCAGCGGTGACATTGGATTCAAGAAATCCGGTGTGTTACCGGAAATCCTGGCGGTAGGCAACAACGTGACGGTGCGGCTGGAAGCCACCTCGTCGGTGTATGCGGAGCTGGCCAACGCGGACTTCGGCCTGATTGCGGGCTCGGGGAAACTCGTCTTCGAGATGAAGAACGGGTCGCTGGATCTCCAGCTGGGCCCGCTCGCCAACATCACCGCCGTCTCGGTGTTCGTGCAGTTCTCGAGCCCGAACCCGTTGTCGACGGTTTCGGCGGGGACGACGATCGCGGTCGGTCCGGTCAACTACACATTCGATCAGGCGATCGCCTCGAACACCATCGCCTTCGCCGTCGTCGGCCTGAGTGCGGACATCGGCGGAGTGTTCAGTATCAGCGGCGATGTTGGATTCAAGAAGTCCGGCCTGTTGCCGGAGATCATCGGGGTCGGCAACAACGTGACGGTGCGGCTGGAGGCCACGTCGTCGGTGTACGTGGAGCTGGCGAACGCGGACTTCGGCCTGGTAGCGGGCTCCGGGAAATTCGGCTTTGAGATGAAGAACGGCGTGCTGGATGTCCAACTCGCCCCGCTGGCCAACGTCACCGCCACCGACATCTTCGTCCAGTTCACAAGTCCGACGACGTTGATCACGGCCGGAACGACGATCGCGGTCGGCCCCGTCAGCTACACGTTCGATGCCCAGATCCTGCCGAACACCATCGCCTTTGCCGCGGTCGGCCTCGACGCCAATGTAGGCGGAGTCCTCACGATCACCGGGGATCTGGGATTCAGTAAATCACTGACCCTCATCAAGGTGGTGGCCAACAACCTAACTGCGCGTCTGGCAGTGGGCTCGGTGTCTGTGGAAGTGGCGAACGCGAGTTTCGGCCTGAAAGCCGGCCTGGAGAACGGCAATGCCGTGTTCGCCTTTGAACTGAAAGACGGCACGCTCAATGTCGATCTGAGCCCGGTGGGGACTCTAAACGTCACCAGAATCTTCGTCCAGGTTACGGGCCCGACGACGACGATTACGGCCGGCGATATCATCCAGATCGGTCCAGCTCAGTACGTTTTCGGGAGCGACATTGCGGCGAGCACGATCGCCATCTTTGTCGAGGGTAATCTGCAGCTGGGTACAGGCGGTTTTCGGCTCGATGGCACGTTCGAGTTCGTTGCGACCCCGAGTTTTGTGAGGCTCCTGGTCATTGCCTCCATGAACATGGCTCCGCTCAACGGCCAGTTGCTGGTTAGCGGTGACCTGAGAATATCGGATGCCGGCATCGTCGGCGGTCTGGCGCTCGGCGGCCAGTTGACGCTTGGGCCATTGACCATAGTTGGGGCGTTCACACTGGAAGTGAACTCGACCACATCGCAGCAGACCGTACAGCGTTTCGTTTTCGACTCCGGCACTGAGACATTCGCGGTCGACGGCGCGGGTACACCGATCACCCAGAGCGTCGCCGTCGCGGCAGGAACCGTCCGTCTGTTCGCCTTCGCGAAGATCAAGCTAGGAGTCTGCGCGGCAGAAGAAAGTACATTCACGCTAAGCTCTATACCCACAGCATACTGTGGGCCTGATGGCCTAAAAACGTTCTGCCGCGCAGACTCCTAGCCGGCAGTTTCACACTTGAGGGAAGCGTTACCTTTGAGAACACACCGACTCATGTGGCGCTCGACGTCGACATGTCGATGCAGTTCTTCTCGGTCCAACTGCGGGTTGTGGGCGCCGCCAGAATCGTCAAGACAGGATCGACGGGCCTGGTGCTCAATCTCGGCGCCACGCTCAGTGCCAGTGCGTTCGGCGTGTCCGGCATCTTCGACTTCTCGGCCGATCTGAGGTTGCAGCTCAACACCCGCGGTGGCACCGGCTCGGACGCCAACGATCTGGGCGTTCCGAGGCAAACGTTCCGCGTCGAAGTGACCAACGCGACGCTGACGCTCCTGGGATTCATCACGCTCAACGGCTCTGGCTTCGTGCAATTCAGCCAGGGCGTCTTCAGCATGCAGGTGAGCCTTTCGGGGAACTTCCTCAACCTGGTCACGATGAGCGGGTCCGCGTTCTTTAGCTCGGAAGGCGAATTCGAGGTGATACTCGACGGCGGTATCTTCCTGGGAGTCACCGGGTTCAACGTTTCAGGTAGCGCTCATATCGAGGTGAGCCTGCTCGATAGCAACGGGAAATCGCCTTTGGGTACGGGCACCAAGGTTCTCAACATCGCGGGGTCGGCAACGGCTTCGGCTACGATCTTTTTCATCCCCATTGGCCCATTCACTATCGGTTTTGCCTATAACTCCGGGACGGGCGATATCACCATCAGCGTCGGCCCGGTTCCGGTTCCGGGCATTGAGTGGGTGACGGTCGACTTAGGATTCTTCGGCTCGGCCCGCATCCCGTATCCGACGATTACGTTCAAGTCTTTCAGCTTTACGATCGGTAGGCTGAAGCTTGGCGCTCCTCCACCGCCGCCTGTCCTGGGTTTTGTCAACTCCGGTGGCCGATTGACGCTGAACGTCGGCCCCAGAGCCGTCGACCGCAACTTACAGGAGGGTGAAATCGACGAAGGGGTCATCATCGAGGGCGTTGGCCCCTTGACCGGCGGCAGACAGACGATCAGGGTCTCCATGTTCGGCGTGACCCAGGTGTTTAACAACGTCGCCGACATCATGATCGAGGATATGGCGGCGGGTAACGATTTCGTGGAGGTCGCCAGCTCCGTCGCGGTCCCGATTGAGGCGCACCTGGGAGGTGGCGCAGACATATTCAACTCCGCCGGTTCGGGTGTGGTGACGGTTCACGGAGACGTTGGCGACGACCGGTTGCAAGGTGGCAGTGCCGCCGATCACTTGTTCGGAGGGCCTGGTTCGGATGAGTTTACAGGAAGGGCAGGTGCGGACACGATTAGCGGGGGCAACGATGGTGACCGCGTCAACTGGAATGTCGGTGACGGCAACGACTCCATCAACGATACCGGCACCGGAGGAAGCGATCAGGTCATTGTTTTCGGAACGTTCAATCCCGACCAGATGACCATCAGCGGTAGTGGTGCCGGCTTCACCGTTGCTGTTGGAGCGGAGACCTTGGTCGTCAACGGTGTTGAACTTGCCGAGCTCGACGGTGGCGATGGAGGCGACACGTTCACGATCAACAACTTGACCTCCACCCTCTCGGTCAATCTCCTACTCGGTGCTGGCGCAGCCGACACGGTAACCTTCAATGGCTCGGCCGGCCCCGAAGCCTTTGACCTCTCAACCGCGGTGGCCAGCCGCCCGGTCGTGGTTGGTGGTGTGCCGACTGTCAGCAACGTCAATGTCTTCCGGCTCTCTGAGCTGGGTGCTGCGACGGTCGACGTCATCGACGCCTCGGCAGGTGACACGGTCACGCTTGGTGGCGGGGGCGGTAACGACGTCATCAACGTACGCAGCCTCCGGTCCGGACTGCCGACGACCGTGAACGGCGGTGGGGGCGCGGATACGATCAATGTGGGCACCAACGCCCTCGGTACGACCTCGAACCCGTCCAACAACAGCGGCGGCAACCTGAACAAAATCGCAGCGTTGCTGACGGTCAACGGCAATGGCGGCGGCGACACGCTGAACGTGGACGACGGGGTCGACGGCGCCGGGAACACGGGCGTTCTGACCGCGACGGCGATCACCCAGTTGGGTATGGGTGGAAGCATCACCTACGGCACGGTCCAGACGTTGACTATCGGTCTGGGCTCGGGTGGAGACGGATTCACAATCCAGAGCACGCACGGCGGCACAACCAACCTGAACACGAACAATGGCGCCGACACGGTACATGTGAACAGTGCCAGCGGCATTCTGAACGTTGTCGGTGGAAACGGGACGGACACCTTCAACGTGAACGCCACTAACAGCTCGAGTGTTTCCACTCTGAACGGATCCGGCGACGCCGATACCTTTAACGTTCATGCGATGAACGGCCAGGTGACGGTGAACGCTGGTGGCGGGTCCGACACGGTCAACGTCGGGTCGCTCGCGCCGGGCACTGGCGGAAACGTCAACGCTATCGCAGGCCACCTGACGGTCAACGGCAATGGCAGCGCCGACACGCTGAACGTGGACGACACGGGCGACGGCGCCGGGAACACGGGCCAGCTGACCAACACGACGATCACCGGGCTGGGCATGGGCGGGAGCATCACCTACGGCACGGTCGAGACATTGAATATCGGCCTGGGATCGGGTGGAGACGTATTCACAATCCAGAGCACGCACGGCGGCACGACCAACCTGAACGGCAACGGCGGAGCGGACATCACCAATATCCGCACGATCAGCGGTACCACAACCGTCGGTACCGGCGCCGGCGCCGACACCATCAATGTTGGCAGCAACGCCCAGGGTAATTCCAGCGACCCGGATAACAACGCCGGCGGCACGCTGAACGGCATCGACGCCTTGCTGACCATCACCGGCGGTGGGAGCGGCGGCGACAGGGACTCGCTAACGGTTGACGATACCGCCGACGCCGCAGCCAACACCGGCATCCTGACCAGTAGCCGCCTGACCGGCCTGGGCATGGGCAACCCCGACCAGTCGGTTGTCGCAGCGACGCTCGGCATCAGTTACAGCCAAGTCGAGGACCTGGTGATTTCGCTCGGCACCGGCGCCGACACCTTCACCATCAACGGCACCCACAATGGCGCCACGGCGGGCACGACCGAGACGACCACGCTGAACACCGGCGCGGGCACGGACCTCGTCCATATCAACGACGTCAGCGATACGCTGGTGGTGAACGGCGAAGCCGACGTGGACACCATCAACGTCAACGGTACCGGCACCGGCAGCGTTTCGACCCTGAACGGGGACGCCGGGGCCGACATCTTCAACGTCCGCGACATGGACGGCCGGGTCAACGTGCGCGGTGGCGCCGATAGCGACACGGTCAATGTGACCGACATCGCGCCGACGCTGCCGACCGGAGCCCGAACGACCCAGACCGGCAGCATCGACGAGATCAACGCCCTGCTGGACGTGGACGGCGGCACCGGTCCGCTCGACGTGATGAACGTCGACGATTCCCGCGCCGCGGCGATCAACGACAAGACAGGAACCCTGACGGCCACGACCCTGCGCGGCCTGGAGTTGGATGTCGGCATCGATTATCTCGGCCTGGAAGAGCTCAATATCTGGCTCGGCTTCGGTGACAACACATTCGATATCAACAGCACGCATCCGGGCGAGACCACCCTCAACACGGCCGAGGGCGAAGACACGGTCAATGTCAACAATGTCAGCGGCCTGGTGACCGTCAACACGGAACAGCAGGACGACACTATCAACGTGCGCGCTACCGGACTCGGCAGCACGCTGCGTATCAACAGCCACGAGGGGTCGGACACAATCAACCTCAGCGACCTGTCGCCGACGCTGCCGGGGGCATATCCCTCGACCCTGCCACCGGCGGCTGCCGATAGCATCGGCAATATCGATGCCATCGATGGCCTGGTCGTCATCGACGGCGGTACGGAGTTCGACACCATCAATGTCGACGACTCCGGCAACGCAACCGCGAAGGCCGGAACCCTCACGCTCAATACCCTGCGCGGCCTGGCGCTGCCGGCCGGTGTGGACTACACGGGGGCGGAAGACTTCAATCTCTGGTTTGGAACCGGCGCCGACGTACTGTTCATCGACAGCACGCACGCGGGCACCACTCAGGTGTTCGGCGGCGACGGCAATGCGACCACCAACGAGCGCGACGACACCGTCGCCATCAATACGATCGGCGGTGTGACTACGATCCACGGCCAGGCCGGCAACGACTTCATCGAGGTCAACGTGGATGCGCCGGTCCTGCCGCAGGACGCGACGTTCGGCTCGCTGGATCCGATCACCGGATTCTTTGTCCGCACGCATCTCAACGGCCTGGGCGCGGTGTTGAACCTGCACGGCGAGGGCGACTCCGACCAGTACACCCTGAACCTCGCGGGTGACGGCACGGCGCTGGTCAATGTCCACGACGACGGCGCGCCGAACAACGGTGCCGACATCCTGATCGTCAACGGTGCCGATGTTGTCGCGGGCGTGACAAACCAGCCGAACGACACCTTCCTGCTGCGGCGCGACTTCTTAGCGCTGCTGAATGAGTCTGTCCCGGGTGGAGGTTTCGACCGGGTCGAGCGGGTGAATTATGACCAGAACATCAATGCCCGCTTGATCGTCAACGGCCTGGGCGGTGACGACAAGATCGTTGCCGACGACAACAGTTCCATCACCACGCTCGACGGTGGCGACGGCAACGACACCTTCCAGATCGGTCAGGTGTTCGGCACGCCGCGTGACGCAGCCGCGGGCCTTGCACCGGGCGACACCTTCAATACGACGCCGGTGATCATCGGCGTGATTAACGATCCGGTTACCGGCGCCGTTATCTTCGACCCGACCTCCTTCGATCCGGTCCTCGACGTTCTGCCGGCGGCTACCATCGCGGCCATCAACGCGGCCATCGCCCACCAGGCGGCGCTCGGACTGGCGCTCGACGGCATTGCCTATGTCAGCGATGGTGTCAACAACGCCACCACCGCATTCGGTGGTGACGGCGCAGACGTGTTCAACGTGTACCACAACAAGGGTACCTTGCGGCTTGAAGGCGAGGCAGGTAACGACGAGTTCATCGTGCGCGCGTTTGTGACGGTGGACCTTTCGCCGCAGGCCGAGACAGAAATCCTCGCCGGTGGCGGTGACGATACCATCAACTACGCCATCAACGCACCGGTCAGCCTCGACGGCGGCGCCGGCTTCGACACGGTGGTGGTACTGGGTACGCCGTTCAACGACAACTTCGTGGTCACCAGGGACGGCATCTTCGGTGCGGGCTTGAACGTGACCTTCGCGAACATCGAGAGTGCCGAACTCGACGCGCTGGAAGGTGACGACACGATCTACATCCTCGGCACCAGCTCGGATTTTGTCACGAGGGTGATCGGCGGTCTGGGCAGCGACACCATCGAGGTGATGGGCGACGTCCTGCGCACCATCGTCAGCGACGACCTGCTCGGTCGGTCCGGCGTGATTACCCACGGTGCGACGAGCCTGGATGACGACTTCAATAACGTGGGCGTGAGCGGCGTTGGGGTCAATGTCCTCTCATTGGGCGGCGACAGCCTGGTGAGCATCCAGCCCACCGGCGAACCCCTGCGGGTGACCGAGGCCGGTACGCTCGCCTCCTACTTCATCAGCCTGGTCGGCCCGAATGCAGGGGCGCTGGCCGCCAACCCGGTTTACCTCACGGTGTCGGCCGGCGTGGCGAGCAGTGAGGACCGCGGCAATGGCGGAGCCAGCATCCTGGTGTCGGTCAACGGTGGGGCGTTCACCAACGCGGTGGTGCTCACTTTCGACGGCACGACGGCGAGTACGGTGTTCGAGATCGAGGTGATGGCTGTCGACGATCTTGCCGCGGAAGGTCGACGGATTGCGCTGATCAGCCACAGCATCAACAGCGACGATGCGGCCTTTGACGACTTGCCGCTCATCGGCATCTTCGTCGATGTGGTCGACAACGACAAGGCCGGTCTGGACATCCGTCACCTGCAGGACCTTGCCGGCGGTGTTGTTCCCGACAACAGGACAGAGGTGCTCGAGGGTGGCGCCACGTTCGGTTTCGATGATGTCTATTCGGTTGCCTTGACCGCGGCGCCCGCGGTGGGCGAGATCGTCACAGTGGCACTGAACACCGACGGACAGGTCACGGCGCTCTCGTCGGTGACAGGGAATTCCTTCCTGGTGTTCGACCATACCAACTGGAATACGCCGCAGTTGGTTGTCGTCACGGCGGTAGAAGATGGTCTGGACGGAATAGAGATCTCCACCGTCGCCCATCAAATCACCGGAGGGGCGGTCTACGGCGGCACCCCGAGTGAAACACTCAAAGTCACCGTCTACGATGACGAAACGCCGGGTGTCATCGTGCAGGAAACCGATGGGTCCACGATCGTGGTCGACGGCGGGGCGAATGACAGCTACAGGGTCCGGCTCACCAGGATGCCCGACGACGTGGTCACCCTGACGCTGCGCACGGACACGCAAACGCTGCTCAGCACCATCGGCGGTTTTGCCACTACGGATGAGACGGGCGCGCTCGGCTTCTTCGAGTACACCTATCAATTCACCGCCGCCAACTGGTATCAGTGGGTCGACATCGAGGTCACCGCCAATTCCGCGTTCACCGGTACGGGGGAGAAAACCAAGGCGTTCCCGCCGCAGGATCAGAACCTCGACCAGATCGGCGGTCCGCTGACCATCGAAGGCGGTGTCGGCACCGGCGGCTTGCGAGCCCTCGTGGAACCGGTCCTGTTACCGAATGAAACCAACGCGGTCAGCCAGCAGAATCCCTCGTCGACGTCCGAGTCCGGCGATATCGATACCCTCAACGTGTTCCATACGGACAACAGCGACGGGGACACCGGCAACCTGTTCTACCGCACCGTCGATGCCGGCGGCCGTACGATCGCCAACCCCGGGCTTGCCCTGACGGGTTTCGAGATGGGCGATGACCTGACCGTTGATCAAGGCACACCGGGCAACCCGCAGAACCTCTACTACGGTGGCGGCATCACCCTGAACGGTTTCGAGGTCGTGGAAATCCTGCTTGGCAAGGGCGACGAAACCCTCACCGTTGCCGATACCGGCGACCGCGACGAGAAAGATCCGGCTGTCACCGACGATCCGGCGACCATCACAGCCATCCACGGCGGCGGCGGTAGCGACATCATCACCATTACCGGCCGCGGCAATGGCCCGCTGGTGGTGTACGGCGACACCTCGGAAGATCGCATCCGCTACGGCAATGACGCACCGGAAGCCTCCGTTCACGGAACGAGCTTTGCGAACGACGGCGACGACACCATCGATGCCCGTTTAATGGCGGAGCAGAACGACGGGTTCGTCGGCCTGGTGGCCTACGGCGGGTTCGGGAACGACACGATCTGGGGCAGCCAGGACGACGATCACCTGGCCGGCGGCACGTCGAGCGCCGCGGGCCATGACTTCATCGACGGTCAGGCAGGCGACGACCACATTTACGGCGACTCGCACTTCAACGTAGGCCTCCAGCTCTTCGCCGAGGACCAGGTCCAGGCATTCGACAACGCCGATCCGCGGGTTGCGGACATGTTCAGGGTGCTCGTTGCGACCTCCGGCGATGACAATGATTTTGGATCACCTGACTTCCGCGAATCGGCGGGTGCGGACGAGCTGTGGGGCGGCGACGGCGCGGACATCATCTTCGGCGACCACGGCGTCATCTCCCTGGCACAGGGCACGCGCCGCCTGACCACGACGGCTTCGGTGGAGCGCATCGAGACCGCGCAGCCGACGTTCGGCGGCGACGACACACTCTACGGCCATTCGAACGACCCGGCAGGCCCGGTAGACGATGCGGCGGGTGACCGGATCTTCGGTGGGCAGGCTGCTGATTACATCGACGCCGGACAAGGCAACAACGTCGTACTGGGCGATCACGGGTTCGTCGATCTCGGTGAAGCCGATTCCCACATCGACCGGATCGAAAGCACGCAGACCACGTTCGCCGGCGGCGTCGACACCATTCTGACAGGCTCGGGCAACGACATCGTGATCGGTGGCCGTTTTGGAGACACCATCACGGTCGCAGACGGGACCAACGTCGTTCTCGGCGATGCAGGCTTCCTGCAGTACCAGAATGGTGGGCCGCTACTGGGCGAGGTGTCGAGCATTTATCTGGACGGCGCCGGAGCGTTCATCCAGGGCGGCGACGACACGATCAGCGTGGGCGTCGGGGCCAACACGGGTGACGACATCGTCATCGCCGGCCTGGGTGACGACAACGTCACGATCGGGAACGGGAACAACGTCGTCTTCGGAGACGATGGATCGGTCACGTTCCAGACGGGCAGCACCCTGAGGGACCGGATCGAGAGCCGGTACCTCGATGGCGCCGGTCTCTCGGCGCTGGATGGGGCTGGAGCCGTGGTCGGGAACGACACGATCATCACCGGCGTGGGCAATGATGTGGTCATCGGCGGCCTGGGTGTTGACGGGATCACGGTCGCGGACGGGAACAACATCGTCGCCGGCGATGAAGGCTTCGTGCAGTACCAGGACCAGGGCCAGACCGGCGGGACCTCGGTGCTGGGCGAGGTGTCGAGTTCCTACCTGGATGGTGCCGGAACGTTTGTCCAGGGTGGGATCGACACGATCACGGTGGGAGCGAGCGCGGGGAGCACCGGAGCGGGCAGCGACACGGTGATCGCCGGTCTGGGCGATGACGACGTCACGATCGGCGACGGCGACAACGTTGTGTTCGGCGACGAAGGTGGGATCACGTACCAGACGGGCAGCGGCCTGCGGGACTTGATCACGAGCCGGTACCTGGATGCGGCCGGGTTTGCAGCGCTGGATGCCGTTGAGGCCGTAGTCGGGAACGACACGATCAGCACGGGCATCGGCAATGACGTGATCATCGGCGGCCTGGGCGATGACGGGATCACGGTCGCGGACGGAAACAACATCGTGGCTGGCGATGAAGGCTTCGTCCAGTACCAGGATCAGGGCCAGACCGGTGGGGCCTCGGTGCTGGGCGAGGTGTCGAGCCAATACCTGGATGCCGCGGGAACATTTGTCCAGGGTGGGATCGACACGATTACGGTCGGTGCGAGCGCAGGGAGCACCGGAGCGGGCAGCGACACGGTGATCGCCGGCCTGGGCGATGACAATGTCACGATCGGCGACGGCGACAACATCGTGTTCGGCGACGACGGCGGGATCACGTACCAGACGGGCAGCGGCCTGCGGGACTTGATCACGAGCCGGTATCTGGATGCAGCCGGGTTTGCGGCGCTGGATGCTCTTGAGGCTGCGGTCGGGAACGACACGATCAACACTGGCGTGGGCAATGACGTGATCATCGCGGGCCTGGGCGTTGACGGGATCACGGTCGCGGACGGGAACAACATCGTGGTCGGCGATGAAGGCTTCATCCAGTACCAGGATCAGGGTCAGACCGGCGGAACCTCGGTGTTGGGCGAGGTGTCCAGCTCCTACCTGGATCTTGCCGGGACGTTCGTCCAGGGCGGGATCGACACGATCACGGTCGGTGCGAGCGTGGGGAGCACCGGAGCGGGTAGCGACACGGTGATCGCCGGCCTGGGCGACGACAACGTCACGATCGGCGACGGCGACAACGTCGTGTTCGGCGACGAAGGCGGGATCACGTACCAGACGGGCAGCGGCCTGCGGGACTTGATCACGAGCCGGTATCTGGATGCGGCCGGGTTTGCGGCGCTGGATGCCGTTGAGGCCGTGGTCGGGAACGACACGATCAGCACGGGCATCGGCAATGACGTGATCATCGGCGGCCTGGGCGTCGATGGGATCACGGTCGCGGACGGGAACAACATCGTGGTCGGCGATGAAGGCTTCATCCAGTACCAGGATCAGGGTGACACCGGCGGAACCTCGGTGCTGGGTGAGGTGTCGAGTTCCTACCTGGATGGTGCCGGAACGTTTGTCCAGGGTGGGATCGACACGATCACGGTGGGAGCGAGCGCAGGGAGCACCGGAGCGGGCAGCGACACGGTGATCGCCGGTCTAGGCGATGACGACGTCACGATCGGCGACGGCGACAACATCGTATTCGGCGACGAAGGCGGGGTCACGTACCAGACGGGCAGCGGCCTGCGGGACTTGATCACGAGCCGGTATCTGGATGCAGCCGGGTTTGCGGCGCTGGATGCTCTTGAGGCTGCGGTCGGGAACGATACGATCAGCACTGGCGTGGGCAATGACGTGATCATCGGCGGCCTGGGCGTCGACGGGATCACGGTCGCGGACGGGAACAACATCGTGGTCGGCGATGAAGGCTTCATCCAGTACCAGGATCAGGGCCAGACCGGCGGAGCCTCGGTGCTGGGCGAGGTCTCGAGCCTGTTCCTGGATGCCGCGGGAACATTTGTCCAGGGTGGGATCGACACGATTACGGTGGGAGCGAGCGCAGGGAGCACCGGAGCGGGCAGCGATACGGTGATCGCGGGCCTGGGCGACGACAATGTCACGATCGGCGACGGCGACAACATCGTGTTGGGCGACGACGGAACGATTACCTATCAAACGAGCAGCGGCCTGCGGGACCGGATCGAGAGCCGGTATCTGGACCTGGCCGGGTTCGCGGCCCTGGATGCACCGGAAGCCGTGGTCGGCAACGACACGATCACGACCGGCGTGGGAGATGACCTGATCATCGCCGGCCTGGGTGACGACGGGATCACGGTAGAGGACGGAAACAACATCGTTCTAGGCGATGAAGGGTTCGTGCAGTACCAAGATCAGGGCCAGACCGGGGGAGCCTCGGTGCTGGGCGAGGTGTCGAGCCTGTTCCTGGATGGCGCCGGTACCTTTGTCCAGGGCGGCATCGATACGATCAGCGTGGGCGTCGGGGCCAACACCGGCGACGACGTCGTCATCGCCGGCCTGGGCGACGACAATGTCACGATCGGCGACGGCGACAATGTCGTCTTTGGCGACGAAGGCAGGATCACGTACCAGACGGGTAGTGGGCTCCGGAGTCGGATCGAGAGCCAGTATCTCGACGCTGCCGGGCTGTCACCGCTGGACGCACCGGAAGCCGCTGTCGGCGACGACACGATCATCACCGGCGTGGGCAATGACGTGATCATCGGCGGACTGGGCGTCGACGGGATCACGGTCGCGGACGGGAACAACATCGTGGTTGGCGATGAGGGCTTCGTTCAGTACCAGGATCAGGGCCAGACGGGTGGAACCTCCGTGCTGGGCGAGGTGTCGAGTTCCTACCTGGACGGTGCCGGTACATTTGTCCAGGGTGGGATCGACACGATTACCGTTGGAGCAAGTGTTGGGAGTATAGGGGCGGGTAGCGACACCGTGATCGCCGGCTTGGGCGACGACAACGTCACGATCGGCGACGGCGACAACGTCGTGTTCGGCGACGAAGGCGGGATCACGTACCAGACGGGCAGCGGCCTGCGGGACTTGATCACGAGCCGGTATCTGGATGCGGCCGGGTTTGCAGCGCTGGATGCCGTTGAGGCCGTGGTCGGGAACGATACGATCAGCACGGGCATCGGCAACGACGTGATCATCGCGGGCCTGGGCGTCGACGGGATCACGGTCGCGGACGGAAACAACATCGTGGTCGGCGATGAAGGCTTCATCCAGTACCAGGATCAGAGTCAGACCGGCGGAACCTCGGTGCTGGGCGAGGTGTCGAGCCTGTTCCTGGATGCCGCCGGAACGTTCGTTCAGGGCGGGATCGACACGATTACGGTCGGTGCGAGCGCGGGGAGCGCCGGAGCGGGTAGCGACACCGTGATCGCCGGCCTGGGCGATGACGACGTCACGATCGGCGACGGCGACAACGTTGTGTTCGGCGACGAAGGTGGGATCACGTACCAGACGGGCAGCGGCCTGCGGGACTTGATCACGAGCCGGTATCTGGATGCGGCCGGGTTTGCGGCGCTGGATGCTCTTGAGGCCGCGGTCGGGAACGACACGATCAGAACTGGCGTGGGCAATGACGTGATCATCGCGGGCCTGGGCGTCGACGGGATCACGGTCGCGGACGGGAACAACATCGTGGTCGGCGATGAGGGCTTCATCCAGTACCAGGATCAGGGCCAGACCGGCGGAGCCTCGGTGCTGGGCGAGGTGTCGAGCCTGTTCCTGGATGCCGCGGGAACATTTGTCCAGGGCGGGATCGACACGATTACGGTCGGTGCGAGCGCGGGGAGCACCGGAGCGGGCAGCGACACCGTGATCGCCGGGCTGGGTGACGACGACGTCACGATCGGCGACGGCGACAACATCGTATTCGGCGACGAAGGCGGGATCACGTACCAGACGGGCAGCGGCCTGCGGGACCTGATCACGAGCCGGTATCTGGATGCGGCCGGGTTTGCGGCCCTGGATGCACCGGAAGCCGTGGTCGGCAACGACACGATCACGACCGGCGTGGGTGATGACCTGATCATCGCCGGCCTGGGTGACGACGGGATCACGGTTGCGGACGGAAACAACATCGTTCTAGGCGATGAAGGGTTCGTCCAGTACCAGGATCAGGGCCAGACCGGCGGAGCTTCAGTGCTCGGCGAGGTGTCGAGCCTGTTCCTGGATGGCGCCGGTACCTTTGTTCAGGGTGGCATCGACACGATCAGCGTGGGCGTCGGCGCCAACACCGGTGACGACGTCGTCATCGCCGGCCTGGGTGACGACGTCATCACCATCGGCAACGGGAACAACATCGCCCTGGGCGATGAAGGCAGGATTCTCTACCAGACCGGTAGCGGCCTGCGGGGTTGGATCGAGAGCAAGTATCTGGACAACGTGGCCGGGATCCCCGCTCGGTCGCCACACGACGCCCCAGAAGCCGAGGTCGGTGACGACATGATCACCACGGGCGTGGGCGATGACGTGGTCATCGGTGGTCTGGGCGACGACATGATCAACGTGTCGGATGGTGAGAACATCGTCCTCGGCGACGAGGGCGAGGTCCACTACCAGGATCAGTCGACAAACCTCGGCGAAATCACCACGCGGTTTACCGACGGCACCGGCAGTTTCGTCCAGGGCGGCGACGACACGATCACCTCGGGCGACGGGCGCGACTATATTCTGTCCGGCTCCGGTAGCGATATGGTGACCTCCGGAGAGGGCGATGATGTGGTCCTCGGTGACGGCCTGATCCTGTTCCATCCGGGAACGAATGTTCCCGCGACTGTTGCTACTCTGTGGCAGGACGACAACCTCGTCCTTCTGCCTCCCAGCGACTCCGACATCTTCGCCGGAGGCGGCGATGACATCGTGCTCGCCGGCTCCGGCAACGACTGGGTCGAAGGCGGTACCGAAGACGACATCCTGATCGGCGACGAAGGAGTAGTCACGTTCGATCCAGGCCGTGCTCTTGCGGGCGAAGCCGTCGCCGACTTCATCCAGACGGTGTTCTTCACCCCCGACGGCCAGTTGATACCGGGCGGCACGGACGTCCTCCTCGGCCAGGACGGCGACGACACTGTCATCGGCGGCTCCTTCGACGATCTGCTGGACGGCGGCCCCGACCGCGACCTGGTGGTCGGCGACAACGTCACCCTCGATCGCACCGGGACGCGTCTGGGCATCAACACGAATCCGCGGTTCCGGACTCTGACCGGCGCAGAGATCTACGATCCCCAGTTTGATGGCTTGGCAGACCTGCTGATCGACCGTGCGAACGAATACGGGGATCCGAACTGGGGAGGCGTCGCGCCGCTCTGGGGTGACTTCGTGATCACCGTCCACGACAGCAGGAGCACCTGGGACGGCGGTACCGTCCTCGTGCAGGACGGTGTCAACCGGACCTACGGGAACGAGTTCGTCGCCGGCGGTCCGCACGATGACACTATCTTCGGGCTGCGCGGTGAAGACACGATCCAGGGCGACGGCTCACTCTTCTTCGACACCCGCGAGTCGGTGACAATCGATCCGGCGAGCCTCAACCACGATCCGCTGGCGCTGCAGGCCCTGCTCGAGGGCGGCACGCCGCTCGACACGCCACAGTCGTTCGAGGCGCTCGACGACGGTGACGACTACATCGAAGGCGGCCAGGACGACGATCTGATCTTCGGCAACCTGGGTCAGGATGACATCGTCGGCGGCAGCTCCGACCTGTTCGGCCTCGACACCCAGGACCAGCGGCCGGACAGCTCCGATCTCATTTTCGGTGGCGCGGCGACGAACATTGCGAGGAATGACCTGGGTGACGCCATCCTGGTCGGCGGGCAGGTTGTGAACGACGTCAACGCCCACTCGAGAGACGCGGACACGATTCTCGGCGACAACGGCAACATCTATCGCCTCCTCGAAGGGACCGGCACCGCCTTCCTGACCTTCAGCTACGACCAGACCCCGGACGAGGACGGCAGCGACCGTGGCGATCTGAGGGTCGTCGTTCGAGGGACGGAATGGATAACGGACAGCGTCGACGGACGCCAAGATTACACCCCGGGCGGTGCCGAATTCGACGCGGCCAATGCGCAGCACAACATCGGCGCGGCGGACGAGATCCACGGCGAAGCCGGCGACGACGCCATCCATGGCATGGTCGGCGACGATGTGCTGTTCGGCGAGGGCCAGGACGATGATCTGATCGGCGGCTACGGCCACGACTGGATTTCCGGCGGCACGGGTCAGGATGGCGTACTGGGTGACGATGGTCGGATCTACACCAACCGCAATGACGGCCTGAGTGAAGACCTCTATGGCATTGACGGATTGGGTGATCTCGACCTGAACCTGATCATATTTACCCCAGATGGCACTCACGAAGCAGAGATCCATCGTGAGGGCGAGCTCAGGAAGACGGCGATACTGCGGCCGTTCAACGTGCAGGACAAGAGCACGTTCAACCAGGATCGATGGTATGACGCGATCAACGCCAACGACATCATCTATGGTGGATGGGGTGATGACTTCCTGCACGGTGGCTCCGGCAACGATGGGATCAGTGGCGCGGAGGCCTTGCCGCAGTTCTATCACGCGCCGACCAATTCAGGAGACGCGCTGCAATACGGTGCAGGGGAATTCGCGGCTTTCGATGAATCGGATGCGCTGAGCAAAATCCAGGGCTTCTTCTTGAACTTCGATGCCAGCGAAACCTTGGACGGAGACGATAGGATATTTGGCGATCTGGGACATGACTGGTTGGTCGGTGGTGCCGGAGAGGACAATCTGTACGGTGGTTACGGGCATGATCTGCTCAATGTGGATGATGACCTGGCGACGAACGGTGGTGCAAACGATGTCGCCGATTCAGACCTGAATGTCGACCGCGCTTACGGTGGCGCGAGCGCAGACGTCCTGATCGGCAACAGCGACAGCGATCGCCTGATAGACTGGGTGTCCACAGGATTCGACCGCTACTTCACACCGGACTCCCTGATTCCCGAGACCATCACCGACGAGGGATACTGGCGCCTTTACTTCTTCTTGTATGATCTGTCCGAATCAGATGGCGCCGACCCGGCCCGGCATGAAATCGCCGGTGCTATTGCGAAGCACAATGGTGAGCCTGAAGGTGAAACGGGGCTTGTTCGGTATCCGACGGTGTCCAGCACTGCGACCATGGAAAATCCCGCCTTGCCCGGAGACACGGTACACATTGATGGCTTCTTCGCGGATGTCGCTCTGTCAGACATCGCAGCGCCATTGATCGGAACGGTGGACTGGGGTGACGGCAATATCGAGAATGTGGTGCTCGTGGGCAGGGCGTTCTACGCTGCGCACCAGTACGATGCCGGCGGTATCTACGAGGTGGTGGTGACCATCGTCAACGATGATACGGGAGCGCCGACGGCCCATACCACCGCTGTGGTAACCGGGGCAAGCGTTCACGATGGCGTCCTCCATGTGGTGGGCACGAATCGCGACGACCAGATTCAGCTGTCGGCGGATGGTCCTCAGCAGATCAAGCTCCAGGCAGACTTCCTGTCGGAAGACAAAATCTTCTCTACCGCAGGTGTGAGCCGGATTGTCGTCGCTTCTCTCGCGGGCAACGACAGCATCCAGGTTTCGAACGACGAGGACATCTCCTCCTGGGTCGATGGCGGCGACGGTCATGACCAGATTCAGGTCGATCAAGGAGACAATGTCATCTTCGGCGGGAAGGGTCAGGACCAGCTACAGGCCGCAAATGGTGACGATATCCTGGTGGGCGGTCTGGGCTCCGACGATGTAGATGGCAACGATGGCAACGACATCTTGATCGGTGGCGCCACAATGTTCGGCGTCAACGGGCCCGATTTCATGAACCTGGATAGCCAGGAACAAGTGGTACCGGTCAGCGGAACAACCCTGTTCGGGCTCGACCGAGAGATCTGGGAAACCATTCAAGCTGAATGGCTGCAAGGTATTGTGACCCTGTTGAACGAACACAGGGTGATCGATGATTCGGTCCATGATTCTTTAGACGGACAAAGTGGAAGCGACTTGATTTTCGCCAATAGCGAAGACAGTCATGATGCCGGGGCAGGAGATGAATTAATAACTGCAAGTGAATGGACTGTCGAGAGTGGCCACTACAGCGCTACCCCGATATTGGGTGTGCACACAGTCCATGTACTGCCGCAAGACGTAGTGCCGCGGGACAGCTTGTCGATCAACGCGGCAATCAACACAACGCATACCGGTGGCATCATCTTCGATGTGCACAGCGAAGACGATTTCAAATTCGCGGTGTTGTCCGTCGCAAACGACGAGGTGTGGGTCGGTCATTATTCCGTGCATCAAGGGTGGCGCGTAGGGGCAATTGCCTCGTTCGAGGGTGACATCGACCGTTTCTATCAACTGTCGGTCAAAACGGAAAATGAAACGTTGCCGTTCAAAACGGAAAATGCAACGGTCCGTGTGTTTGTCGATGGTCAGGAGACGGTAAGCTATACATTCAGCGGGCAGGTCATCGACGGAGATTTTGGGCTGATCAGCCGTCAAGGAACGAGTGTTTTTGAGCTTTTGACATTCTTGAGCGATGCCACAGACCATATCCGAATCGTCACCAGTGCAACCATGGAAGACAAAGTGTTGCCTGGCGAGACTGTCCATGTCGACGGCGTGTTCCTGGTCGATGGCCTGGTCGGCGGGTTCATCGATTGGGGCGATGGAGTCATCGAAGAGTTGCTCATTTCCGGCACGACGTTCCACGCGGAACATGCCTACAGCCATGGGGCTGTCTTCGATGTGCAGGCCACGCTCATCAACGAGGATGGGGAAACAATAACGGCGAGTGCGGTCGCTGTGGTGACGGGTTCGGGCGTCAACAGAGGAGTTCTCCACGTCGTAGGTACGAACCAAGCCGACTCCATTCAGATCTCATCTGACGGACCTAACAGAGTCAAGCTACAGGCAGATTTCATATCGGGTGATCGTATTTACTCCATCGAAGGGATAGGTCAGATTTCCATCGTTACGACGGATGGGAATGATCAGGTGCAAGTGAATATTGACCAGGCCATTCCCTTCATGGTTGATGCAGGCGATGGTGACGACCAGATCAATGTCGACCAGGGAGACGGTCTTGTTTTCGGCGGCGCGGGTGACGATCAAATCACAACGAAGGATGGTCGGGATCTGTTGATAGGCGGCCTTGGCAGCGATAATCTGACCAGCGGCAAGGGCGAAGATATCGTGATCGGCGGGACGACCATGTATGGCACGGACAGGGCTATCTGGGAAGCGATCAGAGCGGAGTGGGTGAGAGACGATCTGAATTACTCCGAACGCGTCGAGCATATTCGCAACGGCGGTGGTCTGAACGGCGCGTATGTGCTCAACGAACTGAGGGTGATCAATGATTCCTCTGACGATTCCATGGATGCCAAGGAAGAAAAGGATCTGTTCTTCAACAACAACGGCGATTCTGATGACAGAAACAGCAATGAAACACGGATCCGTGACAGTGAGTGGAAGATCGATGGCAACCGTTACGAGGGGACACCGATACTCGGTGATCAGACTGCAAACGTCCTGCGCGAGATCGTGCCGGCGCAAACCTGGCAGAGGATAAGTGCGACCATCAGTACCGATCACTCGGGCGGCATCATGTTCGATGTACACGGTGAAGACAACTTCAGGTTCGTCGTGTTGTCGGCCGAGGACAATGAATTACAGATAGGGCGCTATTCAGCACTCCAGGGTTGGACCCTAGATCTGGCTACCGAGTTCACGGTCAACAGCGGTGTAGACTACGAGCTAACCGTGTTCCTGAACGATTCGGACGTAAGTGTCGCGGTCAACGGGCAGGAAGTCGTGGTCGCTACGTTGAGCTCGATCGTCATCGACGGTGGTTATGGATTGGTCAGTCGTCTCGGGACCAGCGAGTTCGATGTCATCGCGGTAGCCAGCGATGAGCTCAGCATCGGCGGGAGCGGGGGCGGCTCAGGGGGTGGGGGTGAGGATCCGCCTTCAGGAGGAGACCAGCAGGCGCCCGCGGTCACCGTGACCTCCGCGAATGGCGGGGAGAACTGGGAGGCGGGATCCACACAGAATATCACCTGGACGGCCACCGACGACGTCGGGGTGGCGTCGGTGGACATCTATTATTCCACCAACGGAGCTAGCGGTTCGTTCAGCCCGATCGCGTTGGGTGAGGCCAACGACGGGGTCTTCAGCTGGACAGTGCCCGGCAATCCGACAACGGACGGGTTCATTCGGGTGGTGGCGCACGATGCGGCTGGCAATTCCGGAGAAGACCTGTCGGATCAGGTATTTACGATCAGCGGTCCGCCGGCTCAAACGCAAACGGTGAGCCTCGAAGTCACCGACGGTTGGGACGAGAAGAATGGGAAGACCCTGGTGGAGGACGGCAAACTGGGTCTCGTTCAGACCAGTAATAACAACCGGATTGAAGTGGAATCCGGTTTCTACACATCCTTCCAATTCGAGGGCATTGTGCCGGCCGGTGCCACAATCCTGTCGGTGGTGGTCTATGCCGAGCATTGGGAAGAGAGCGGTATGTCCCAGTCCGATCCAATCCTTTGGGAACTCGGTACCGGAAACCTGGAGAATCCGAACGTTTTGTCCTCGATGAATCCGGGCCTGTTCATTAACGAAAACAACGAGGGAACGACGTCGTGGGACGTGACGGCCTCGATGGATACAGCGGCGAAGGTGAACGACCTTAAGTTCGTCATTCAGAACAACGACCCGGCCGGCAAGAAGACTTTCATAGACCGTGTCTACGTGGAAGTCACCTATGCCTGAGCGGTGTCCGAACTGCTGACAGCGCGTTGGGTTTGAAACCCCACGCCGGCTCCCCATTTTGGCAGGAAAGTTTTGTGCAGGCCTCCTGAAGCAAAAAATACTGCTGGCCCGACACTTATTCTCACCCGATAATCCACACTTCCACAGAGTGCATGCGTGCCCAAAGTTTTTCCGGGATAAAGGAAAATATTCGTCCGTCTCGCAGATAATGCCGTTCTTTCCGGCGAGTTTCTTCGCGGTGTGGCTTTTGCCGGTCGCAGGCAGACCGCGCATCAGATAGACGAACTTTTCCGGTGGCTTCATCTCTTGACGTTGACTCACAGCCGCCGCCGCAAGCCTGCTTCAGTAAAGCCCCTGCTTCACTCGTCACTCCGGGTTCACCGATTCTGACGGAGAAAACCAATCCCGACAAGGAGCCAACGAGCAAGAAAGCAGCAGCTCGACGCGTGAATACTCCGAGCTCACGGTCGGTTCCGATCCGATGTGCTATGTTAGCAACCTGGAATCTAGCAGTCTTAAGGGCGCTCTCCAGAGTGGCATGAAAACAAAGAACAAATATCGGTTGGTCTGGCGGGAAGCCAAGATGATTGCGGGCGGTCTGTTCTCGACCGGCCACCCCCTGCTGGCCCACATCATTCCGATGCGTCGCTGCAACCTGGCGTGCGCCTACTGCAACGAGTACGACGACTTCTCACCTCCGGTCCCCACCGAGGAAATGCTCCGGCGGCTGGACAAGCTCGCGGAACTGGGAACCTCGGTCATCACGATCAGCGGGGGCGAACCGCTCATGCACCCCGAGATCGAGCAGATCATCCAGCGTATCCGGCGCCACGACATGATCGCGGGCATCATCACGAACGGCTACCTGCTGGTACCGGACAAGATTCGGTCGCTCAACGACGCGGGCCTGGAGTACCTTCAAATCAGCATCGACAACGTCGAACCCGACGAGGTGTCGATGAAGAGCCTCAAGGTGCTCGAACGCAAGCTGCAGTACCTGGCGGAGTACGCGGAGTTCGACGTCAACATCAATTCCGTCATCGGCGGAGGCATCAAGAAACCCGAAGACGCTCTTCACATCACCGAACTCGCGCAGTACCTCGGCTTCTCCACTTCACTCGGGATTATCCACGACGGCGAAGGACAGGTGAAGCCGCTCAACAAGAGGGAAGAGCGCGTTTACCGCAAGATTCGAAGCTACGGCACGAGCAGCTACGCCCGGCTCGACTGGTTCCAGGAGAACCTTGCCAAGGGAAAGCCGAACGACTGGCATTGCCGCGCGGGAGCGCGCTACCTCTACATCTGCGAGGACGGTCTCGTTCACTACTGCTCCCAGCAGCGCGGTTATCCCGGCATTCCACTGGCCGACTACACCAGCGAGGACGTGAAGCGGGAGTTCAACACCCGGAAGTCCTGCGCCCCGGGGTGCACTGTGAGCTGCGTGCAGCGCGTTTCGGTGATCGATCACTGGAGAGCGCCGCAGGACGCCGAAGCTGCCCTGCCGACCGAGATGGAAAAGGAAGTTCTTCAGCCGGTCGACTGATCCCTCCAGAGAGTTCAGACTGACGACATTACGACGATGAACGGAGTCGAGACAGCTCGTGTTCAGTGTCCTTCATGCGGCGAGACGATCGAGCTGCTGATCGACTGCTCCGTCGAGCGGCAAGCCTACATCGAAGACTGCGAAGTCTGCTGTCGACCCATCAATATTGTTGTTCTTTCGGGCGACGATGGGTTGCCCGTGGTTCAGGTATCCCGGCCGAATTGAGAGCGGTGGTGTAGGTGCGCTCTATGAGCGCACAAAGCCCTTGGAACAACAATTGTGCGGTCATAATAGACCGCACCTACACCTTTATTACTGTCCCCGCCTCCGGCCACGCCTTCCGCGCCGGCCACGTCCACCACCCCGGCGAGCACGCCGTGGGACGGCGTCCTCCTCCTTCCAGGCGCTAAGCTGGGCCGCCAGCTCCTCGACCTTTTCCCCGTGCTCCGGATCCATAGCCAGGTTGGTGATCTCGCGCGGGTCCTCCCGGAGGTCGTAAAGCTCGTGCTGCTGTCCGTCGCCGTTGTGGATGAACTTCCAACGCCCATCGAACTGCATCGCGATCCCGCGCCCCTGTTCACTGTGAACCAGGTTCCGACTCGATTCCATCTCGCCCCGCAGCACGGGGGCGAGGGAGCGGCCCTGAACCGAGTCGGGGGTCTCGAGGCCGAGCAGGTCCATGAACGTCGGAAACAGGTCGACGTGTTCGGCCAGCGCGTCGCTGTTCCCGGCTTCCAACCGGCCCGGCCAGCTCAGAACCAGCGGTACGTGGACCGACTGTTCGAAGAAGTTCGACTTGGACCACAGCCGGTGGTCGTACAGCATTTCTCCATGGTCGGACGTGAAGACAACCAGTGTGTCTTCCCTCAAACCCAGATGATCCAGAACCGCGAGCACCTGACCGAACAACTCGTCGCAATAGGCAAGGCAACCGTAATAGCCCTGCATGGCGTCGAGAACGACCTCATCGTCGAGTTTCCTCGCACGGCTCGCACCGTTGGGCCGTTGCCACAGGCTGGGGTGGACGTCGTCCAGGTCGTCATCGGGGTAGCGGGGGATCACCAGGCTCGAACGGTCGACTCTGTCCCACTGACGCTGCGGAGGCAGGAACGGGGGGTGCGGTTTGCGGAACGAACACTGGATCAGCCACGGCTCATCGCGATTCTCTTCCATGAATGCAATCGTGTGCCGCATGTCATGGAGCTCGGGATGCAATTCTTCGTCGAAGTCAGCCGGACCTCCGATCGGGATCGCCCCGGCGGGAGCCTCTGAATCGGGAGTGTTCCCGGCGGCCCCGCGGCCCCGCCGTCCACGCCTCGAACCCCGCGCTCCGCCGCGAGACGGCCGGGAATCGTCGACGACATCCCAGTCCAGGTCGTTGCGGTCCTGGACGTGGAGCTTCCCGAAACACGCCGTCTTGAAGCCCGCTTTGCGCAGAACCTGGGTGAAGGAGACCTGTTCCCGGTACGGGAGGTCCTGATTGGTCAGGACTCCGGTGGAGCGACAATATCGGCCGAGCAGAAGCGAGGTGCGCGCGGGGACGCACAGTGGATTCTGGCAGTAGCTCCTCGAGAACACTACACCTGAGCTTGCCAGCTTGTCGAGGACGGGTGTGACGGCGAAGCGATTCCTGGCGTAGCCAACGCCGTCGAAGCGAAGCTGATCGCACATCAACAGCAGGATGTTCGGTGGGCGCGTCTGCGCCTGGCCATGCGCAAAGGGACCAGCGAGTTTAGCGAGCATCCCACCGAGCGATGTGCTTCCGACGGATTTCAAAAACCGACGTCGTGATGTAGGCATGTTTCCTTTCTCGGGACTTGTAAATCTAACTACGGGCGAGAGTTGGCGTCAATGAAACACTCAACTCTGTTATCTTTCTGTTGCGGAAGACTGTCATGGACGAACTCAAGCGACTTTTCGAACAGCGGTTCGATTCAACCGTCGAGCGGACAGAGGATCTCCAAGGTCAGCTCGGTGCTTCGGGACGGAAGATCGTCCGGCTGGCCAACGACAGGTTCAGTGCGGTCGGCATTTTGTATGACGTTCGTGAAGAGAACGTCGCGTTTCTGGAATTCTCCAGACACTTTCGCCGCCATGGTCTGCCGGTACCGGAGATCTATGCTGAAGACCTGGACAGGAACGCGTACCTCGAGGAGGACCTCGGCGACACGACGCTCTTCGAGTTTCTCCACGAGAATCGGACGGGCCCGAACATCGGCTCCGAAGTACTGGCCGCCTACCGAAGGGTTGCGGCGATGTTGCCGCGCTTTCAGGTCGAGGCCGGCCGCGATCTGAACTATGCGGTGTGCTATCCGCGGGACAGTTTCGATCGGCAGTCCATTTCCTGGGACTTGAACTACTTCAAGTACTACTTCCTGAAGCTCTCCGGTGTCCCATTCAGCGAACAGGCGCTGGAAGACGACTTCAACCGCCTCACGGAGTTTCTGCTCGGCGCCGATCGCGATTACTTTCTCTACCGAGACTTTCAATCCCGCAACGTCATGTTGCGCGACGGGGACCCGTTCTTCGTGGACTACCAAGGCGGCCGCAAGGGGGCGCTGCAGTATGACATCGCGTCCCTGCTTTACGACGCGAAGGCCGACCTGACACCGGCTGTGCGGGAGCAACTGCTCGAGACCTACCTTGATACGCTTTCAGGTTTCATCGACCTCGATCGCGCCGCGTTCATGCGGCACTATTATGCTTATGTCTACGTTCGGATCCTGCAGGCGCTGGGTGCCTACGGCTATCGCGGCTTCTTCGAGCGCAAACCGCTCTTCCTCCAGAGCGTTCCGTACGCGCTCGGGAACCTGCGCTGGCTGCTCCACAATGTCGAACTCCCGATCGAGCTGCCCGCTTTGGTCGATGCGTTCAGGCGGATGCTGGGCTCCGAGAAGCTGCAGAACCTCGGTTCGGAAGCCGAAAGCTAGGGAGAGCTTGAGAGTGGCCCTTACCCATCTCGGGTCGGAAAGGTCGGGCGAGTGAGAGCGATGATCCTGGCCGCGGGTTTCGGAACCCGGTTGCGGTTGCCTTTGACCGAGGAGCGGCCCAAGGCTCTGGTCGAGGTGTCGGGCCGCACGCTCCTCGAGATCACGCTCGAACGCCTGCGAAAGTGCGGTGTTGCCGAAGTGATCGTAAACGTGCATCACCTGGCCGACATGATCGTCGATTATCTCGAGGCGAACGAGAACTTCGGTATGCGGGTCGAGGTGTCTCGGGAGGAACGCCTGCTCGACACCGGTGGCGGCCTGAAGAAGGCCGCCTGGTTTTTTCTCGAAGATCCGGAGCGGTTGGATGAGCCCTTCGTCCTCCACAACGTGGATGTGCTCAGCACGATCGACCTGGGTAGGATGTTGCAGTTCCACAGCGACAACGAGGCGCTCGTCACGCTCGCGGTCCGGGAGCGGGAAACTTCCCGGTCCCTGCTGTTCGACGACCAACTTCAACTGTGGGGCTGGAAGTCCGGCGGCAAAACGAGCGTCGTTCGAGAGTCCGAGCACCTTCAGGCGCTGGACTTCTCCGGCATCCACGTCATCTCTCCCCGACTGTTCCAGAAGATGCAGGAGGACGGGGAGTTTTCTATCATTGATGCTTACCTGAGTCTGGCGGCCCAAGACATGAGGATCATGGCCTTCCGGGCCGACGACTATTCGTGGCGAGATGTCGGGAGTCTCGAAGATTTGAAGCGGGCTTCCGAAGAGGCGGGCGTGTAGGAACAAGCAGGTGTAGGTGCGGTCTATGACCGCACATGTTCGATTCGGTACGTTTGTGCGCCTACAGGGTGCGTTTTGTTGTGCCCCGCGGGTTGCTAGTCTTTGCGCGCGATCCTGCCGCCCCATCGCATCCAGCGGATCACACCATCCGGAGCTCGGATGAAGTCCACGGGATCTCCGAACACCCCGTCGAATGTTGCCATTGCGCGATCCGGGGCATAGAACCCGATGGCTATTTCGTTTCCGTTCGTGTTTTCGATGATCAATCCTCCATCCCCGTCACGCACCCGCCACACCGTGTTGAGCGGCGGCCGCCGGTAGACGCCGAGGTAATGTGTTGTGTCCGGTTGCTCGTCCAGGAGCCGGGGAGCCGGCAACCTTTCTCCCACGCCGCGGTTGGTGACCGTGTGTCCGGGGTCCATTGCGATGTCTTCGTAACGCCGGAGCACAGCGCGTTCGACGTCCTGGATCAACCTCGTGCCATTGCTGTGATTCGTGAGGATCGAGAAGGCCAGATCCCGCTCGGGCACGAGTTCGAGAAGGAGGCGATGACCACCAAGCGTTCCCCCGTGGGCAGCCGTAACGATCCCGCCGACGTTTCGCAGGTGCCATCCGATCCCCATCTGGTCGTCCGTTCCGAGCTTCTCGAGCTGAGGCGTCCGCATCTGTTCCAGAGAGGAACGAGTCAGGACCCGCTGACCTTCGTGCCCGGTCCCGTCCCCGAGATGGAACACTCCGTACGCAAGAATGTCGGTGAGATTCATCGCAGCACCGCCTGCGGTCACACTCGCGGGGAGGTTGAACGGACGGATGACCACGGTCCGATCATTCCGGATGCGATGTCCCAGTGCGAACCGAAAGGTTGCGACGTCTCCCAGCTCGGTGAACGCGCGCGACAGTCCCAGCGGTTCAAAAACGAGCTCGCGGAGGGCCCGGTGAATCGATTGCTCCGTGACAGCTTCGATGACCCGGCCCGCCAGGCTGAACCCGGCGTTATTGTAGCTCCAGACGACTCCGTGCGGAGCGAGCTGCGGTAACCGATCCATCGTCTCGACGAAGTAAGCGAGTGACCGAAACCCGCGGTTCTCGGTAGGGAGTTGACCCTCCCAACCAGGTGTGTGTGTCAGGAGGTCCAGAACCGTGACTTCACGGCTTGTTACCTCGTCCTGGACACGAAACTCCGGGAGATAGCGGCGAACCGGCGCAGCCAGGTCCACGCGCCCGTCTTCGGCGAGCTTCATCAAAGCCGTCGTCGCCACGGTCTTCGAGATGGAGGCGATCGGGAAGATCGTGTCTGGAGTGATGGGCTGCGGATCCTCGAGGTTGTTGACACCGAAACCCCGGAGCGTGACAACCCCGTCTTTCGCGACTCCAAAGGCCACACCCGTAACCCCGTATTCCTCCATCTTCTCGGTGACGAGCGATGCCAACTCCTCGAAACGAGGATCCGTCTGCCTTCCGGCGGCTTCGCCAGTCACCGTCGACGCGCTGATCGCCGCCAAGGCCAACACGACCATTGCGACGGTCTTTCTCACCAGTCTTGATTCTTTTCTCATGGTTCACCAACCTGGCGGTCAATGTATCAATTCGCGCAGGCAACGCTCCTCTTTTTTTCGCATTAATGAACGTTGCCTGAGCGGACCGGGCAGGATAATGTTCAAACCGTTCTTCGGACAACAATGCTCTCGAGGCACGTCGCGTGGCTGAAGGTTCAAGACAGCTTCGACAGCAGCGCATGCGTCACGGAGGTAAGGATGATGGCAGTGACCGGTTTCCTGCGGTCCGTCCGCTACATTTTGCTCGCGATCGCGCTGATCGCAATCACGACATGCTCGTCGCCCTATCCGGCCCCTCCCGATACGCGCAAGGGTCCGGTTGTGGACGTGATCCACGGAGTCGAATTCACGGACGATTATCGATGGCTCGAGAACCAGGACGCTCCGGAAACCCGGCAGTGGATCGCGGCGCAGAATGAGTATGCCGAAACGATCGTCGGAGAGTCGCCACTCCGCGAGCGAATTCGCACGCGCCTCAGCGAGTTGCTCGACTTGCCGGAGGTCGGGACCCCGCGGCGGGCAGGGAGCCATGAGTACTTCACCATTCGCCGCAAAGGTGGGGAGGCTCCGGTGATCTATCGTCGTCCGGTCCCGGAGGACGAAGATCTCGAAGAAGCCGAGCCCGATCCGGACGGCAGATACGAGGTCGTACTCGACCCCGCCGACATCGACCCGACCTATCGAACCCTGCTCTCGATGATGAACTTCTCGCCGGACGGTGACGTGATGATGTATTCGGTCCGGGACGGTGGGGCGGGCGAAATCGAAATCCGTTTTCTGGACCTGGATAACCTCGCCGACCTGCCAGATCGGCTCCCGCGAGCCCTGTACGCATCCGTCAACTTCGATGAGGAGGGAGAGGGCTTGTACTACACGCACCGCTCGCGAGAGGTCGGACCGCGCATCCGCCATCACGCGTTCGGTTCCCCTCCAACCGACGACGAGGAGATCTTTGGCGACGGCCTCGGACCCACGAGTTTCCTGAATATGAATTCAGTTGGAGACGGCCGATATCGCATCTTCGGAGTCCAGCACGGTTGGGCCCGCAACGATGTCTACATCCAGGATCTCGAGGGCAGCGGCGAGATCCGTCCGGTTGTCGTCGGCCTCCCCGCTCACTTCACCGTCCGCTTTCGGGAAGGACGCCTCTATGTGCGCACGGACATGGATGCGCCCATGTACCGGCTCATGGTCGCAGACCCGGAGCGTCCGGAGCCGGAGCACTGGGAGGAACTCATCCCGGAGTCCGAAGATCTGTTTGAGACTTACAGCTTCATCGACGGCAGGATCTACGCCACGTACCTCCACGACGTGAGTGATCGCATCCGTGTCTTCGCAGAGGACGGAACGCTGGTCGGTGAGGTGGAAATCCCCGATCACCTTTCCGCGACGATCCGGGGCGACGGTGATGGCAAGGCCTCCTTAACGTTGCGCGGTCACCTGCAGCCGAACACGACCTACGACCTCGACCTATCCAAGGGCGAGCGTCTGGTATCCGAGGAGTCGGAAGTGCCCCGACTCGGGGTCACGGGTGCAAGCAATGGAGGATTGCTTGTGGCGAGCGCAATGACCCAACGCCCGGACCTCTTCCGCGCCGTTCTACGCCCGGACCTCTTCCGCGCCGTTCTGCGCCTATCCCGATCTGGACATGGTGCGATTCAACACGTTCCGCAGCACGAACAACCTGCCCGCCCTCTTGGAGTACGGAGATGCCTCTATTCCCGAGCAGTTCGAAGCCATTCGGCAATACTCACCCTATCAAGCCGTGCGCGACGGTGTGGACTACCCGGCCGTGATGCTGACGACTGGAGACCTGGACACCCGAGTGCCGCCTCTTCAGGCCAGGCGGATGACCGCCCGGCTACAGGCCGCAACGTCGTCGGGCTTGCCCGTGATTCTGTATTACGACGAAAGGGGCGGCCACGCCGCCGGCCGCGGGCGACCCGTGAGCCTGCGAATCGAGGACTCGGCTCGAGAGATCACGTTCCTGGCCCAGCAACTGGGGTTGGGCGTGGAGCGTGAGTGAAGTTTCGGAACAAAAATACGCACGCTGGGAAGGCCGGCTCTCGACGATTTCAAATCAAGCAATTTCCAATGAAAAACCTGCAATGCGGATTACTCAATATCGCGATTTGCAATTGAACCCACTCAGTTTCCGAAGAGCTATTCTTCAGTAAGCGGTGGAACCCGAGGATCCCACTTCCCCGACCCGTTCTTGGGCACAGACTGGATTTGAATTACAATTCACGTCCCTACACCAAAACAAAGTGGAGGAGATCGGCGATGACTATCTCGAACTTGAATCGGAGAGACTTCCTCAGGATCTCGATTGCAACCGGCGCCGCCGCATCCGCGATGCTGGACCCAGGCCCCGCCGACGCCCAGACGTTTGCGAAGCCCGACTGGCGAATCATCGACATGCACACGCACCTGCTCCGGCAGGTGCGGCCTCCGTTGCCACGCACCCCAGTCCTGCGTGACAATCCGCTGACGAGTCATTACACCTGGCACGAGCACAACGGGGACCTGCTGGTTGCCGAAATGAACGTGGCCGGCGTGACCCAGGCCCTGGTGAAGACCTACGAAGCCGAAGATCTGGCAATTGCGCTCAAACGCTTCGGAATAGATCCTGCTGAATTCCAGACCGGTGAAGAATACATGCTGCCCTGGATTCGCAAATATCCGGAGCGGTTCCTGTGGGCTGGTGTCTTCAACCCCACGAGGACCGACCGGATGGCCGAATGGAAGAGCCGCATCGAAGGCGAGGAGCTGAAAGCGGTGGTGTTCCGGCCTCCGTTCTTCCCGCGCAATCCGATCAACGACAGCACACACCGTGAAATTCTGGAGTGGTGTCGCGCCAACCAGAAACCGGTGATGATGACCTTCGAGGGCATCGTCCCTCCGGAGACGCCGAACCAGGCGGAGTACGTGGGCTGGTTCGCCGAGGTCGTCGACGCCTTCCCGGACGTGCGCTTCTGTCTCATGCACATGGGCTTCGACGAGCTGGCGCAGCTGGCGCGCGTACCGATGTTCCGTGTCGTCAACGAACTCAACGAGAGGCATGGCAACGTCTGGTTCGAAACCGCCATGCATGTCGATCATACGTACCCGTACCTCGGCTATCTCGAGAAGCTCGAGATGCTGTACCAGGCCGTCGGGCGAGACAGGATCATGTGGAGTACCGATTGGCCCTGGACCGAAACCTGGAGCAAGTACTTCCAGCACGTCCAGGCGGTGCTCGAAAACGCCCATTTTCTGTCCCAGGACGAGAAGAGACTGTTTCTCGGCGAAAACGCCGTGACGTTCCTCGGAATCGACTGAGGACGGGACCCTCGAGAGCGTGTAGGTGCGCTCTATGAGCGCACATGGTTGGGGCTCGAAGAATTGTGCGGTCATAGACCGCACCTAGACCTCTGTTTTGGAGAAGGAGGGTGTTTGAATGTTCCATGGGTTCGGTGTAGCGTGAGGCCGAAACCAAACGACAGGAGGCAACGTTTTTGATATTCGCCTTGCCTTTGAAGCCGATTGTTCTGGCTCTGGCGCTCCTCGGCGCTCAGATGCCCCCGCCTCTCGGCGCGCCCGACGAAGCCCTCCTCGATGCCGCTCAACGCAACGACATGAACGACATGAACGACGTTCTGCGGGCCCTCCAGCAGGGAGCGGATGTCAATGCGCAGAAGTTTTACGGTGGCCGCGCCTTGCTGTTTGCGGCGACCAACGCGAACCTCGACATGGTGGAGCTGCTTGTCGAACGCGGGGCGGACCTCATGGTCGAGGTCACGCCATACCTCAGCGGAGTCGTCGGTGGGGTGATGCGCAGCGGGAATATGGGAATGACCCTGTATCTGCTGGAAAGGCTCGAGGAAGGATCGGCAGGAATCTCGGCCGTCGTCCTGTACGCCGTCGAACAGAAGAATCTCACGCTGCTCGAAGCGGCGTTCGCCCGAGCCGACATACCCGATACGGTGATCGCGGCCAGTCATGCGTTTGCCGTGAGGACCGACAATGCCGAGATGGCAGCGGTGCTGGAGGCCGAGATGGGCCGACGTCCTGGCTCGGCAGATCTAGTCGTCACGCTGCCTCGGGCCGATCTGGACGCGTTCACGGGCTCGTATCTGGACCTCAGCACCGGCCAGACTCAGAGGCTGACGTTCGATATCGCTCCCGACGACGTGAACCTCAGCGTGTCGATCACGGGCGCGACGCGCGAGGTCTCACTGATGCTGGTCCCAACGTCGGATTCCACCTTCATCACCCCGCAGGTCGCCCACGCCAGTTTCCGATTCGATCGCCGGGATGGCGTCGTCGGGAGCGTGGTTTTCAGCAATCCGACCAACGGGAAGAATCCAACGCTCACCTACCTGCGCGCCGATGACGAGGCCGAGACGCTGGCGGCTGCTTCGCTGCCGAACGCGGGTCCGATCGACCTGTCCACGGTGCCGCGCGACACACCGCGACCGTGGCCGTCTTTCCGTGGGCCGAGCGCATCCGGCATCGCCGACGGGCAAGGCGCCGTCACGGAATGGGACGCCGGGACCGGCCGGAACATTCGCTGGAAGACGCCCATTCCCGGCATAGCGAACGCGAGCCCCATCATCTGGGGGAATCGCGTCTTCGTCGCCACCGCGGTCAGTAGCTCGGGCAACAGTTTTTTCCGGACCGGAGATTACAGCGGCGCATCGTCGGTCGACGATCTGTCCGAGCATAGCTGGAGACTCTATGCGCTCGACGTCGAAAGCGGGCGCGTCGTCTGGGAGCGGGAAGTCCACCAGGGCGTGCCGCGCACGAAGCGTCACATGAAAGGTAGCCAGGCCAGCTCGACGCCGGCTACCGACGGACGCTACGTCGTCGTCATCTTCGGTACGGTCGGAATGTTTGCGACTTACGACATTGACGGCGAGCTGCTTTGGAAGAAGGACCTGGGGGTATTGGGCAACGGCTCCTATTACGATTCCAACGACCAGTGGGGCCACAGCAGTTCACCGATCATCTACGGGGACACGGTCATCCTTCAGATCGATCGCCAGAAAGATCCGTTTGTGGCGGCATATGATCTCGCAACGGGACGGGAGCTATGGCGGACGAGCCGGGAGGGTGAGATCTCCTCCTGGGGCACTCCGACGATCGTGACCGCAAGGTCGGGCGGAGATGAACTGATCACGAACGGCACCTCGATCAGGGGGTACGATCCAAAGACCGGCGAGCTGCGCTGGACGCTCGCACCGAATTCCGACGTCGCGATACCGACTCCGGTGGCCGGCCCCGACCTCGTTTACGTCGCTGCAGGGTATCCCCCGATCCGTCCGATCTACGCGATTCGACCGGGGTCCACCGGTAACATTTCTCTGGAAGACAGCGCCAGTTCCAACGAAGCCGTCGCCTGGAGCGCCCGGCGAGGCGGTCCCTACATCCCGACGCCGATCTTCTATCGAGGCGTGCTCTACGTCCTCAGAAACAACGGCGTCATCACGGGCTACGACGGCGGCACCGGTGAACGCGTCTACCAGGCGCGGGTCGGCCGCGTTGGCGGCGCATTCACTGCCTCGCCCATCGCCGCCGACGGCCGCCTGTATCTCGTCAACGAAGACGGCGACGCGTATGTGCTCGAGGCAGGCCGGGAATACGTTTTGATATCGCGGAACGACATGAACGAAATCGTCATGACGACGCCCGCGATTTCAGACGGCCTGATTGTGATCCGCACGTTCGGCCATGTTTACGGAATCGGAGATACGAGTGACAGGGGGCGTGAGAAGTAGTCAGTAGTCGGTAGTCAGTAGTGTCCGACACGTTTCAGAATAGATTCAATTGGTTAGCGTTAGAGTGTCGATTTGAGATGAGCCCGGATTCGGTAAGCAGCTGAAAAAGAGGCACATTCTCAAATGGTGTGACACTCAAGATCTGTAACATTGAGTGCAACGACAAAGGCAAATTCAGTTCTTTACGCACGATAGCCACCAGCACGTAAACGCTCACGGCGACCCAGACCTGAGTTTTGACGGCGTTCTCGGAAGTGCCGAAGAAACGCTTGATGCGCAGGTGCTGTTTGATCCATTTGAAGAACAGCTCCACCTGCCAGCGCAGGCGATACAACTCGCAGATGGTCCGGGCTGGGAGCGTCATGTGATTGGTCAAGAAAACCAGTCGCCGACCCTCGGGATCGCGATAACGAATGCGACGCAACCGTTCGGGGTAGCCGCGGCGGGAGCGAAATACGGTCAGTTCGATAGTCTGATCGCAGATGAGGCCCGTGTGTCGGTCGACGGGTTGGGAGTAGATGCGCTTGAACGCGAAGTCGGATCGAGCACGGGTGACGAAGAAGCTCCCGGCTTGATTGAAGGTGTAGAGGCGATCGAAGTCGAGATAGCCGCGGTCCATCACGTAGAAAGCACCGGCTTCGGCGATGAGCAGGTCGAGAACGTTGACGTCGTGCAGCCTGCCTTCGGAGATGTGGATGAAGCTGGGGATACCGCCACGCAGGTCGAGCAGCGTATGAAGCTTCACCGCGGCTTCGGTCTTTCGAAAGTGCGCCCAAGGGAACAGCGACAAGCACAGACTGATCATCGTGGAGTCGAGCGCGTAGACGGTTTCGTCCAGGTCGATCCCGAGCGGCTCGTGGGCATACAAGCGGCGTGCGATGCGGATCAGCGCCTGAGCGAACTCTCCGTAGATGCGCCAGTCGCGAGACTCGTTGGCATCGGCCAATGCACTGCGGCTGACCTTCCCGTGCAACCCCAGGTGGTAGAGCTTGGCGGGTTGGGCTCGCAAGCAGGCTTGAATGTCGCGCAGGCTCTCCCGATAGGTCAGCTGAGCGAAGGCCATGCATAGGAACTGGTCCAGGCAACTGAATGTGCGGACGTTGAAATTGCCGCGGTACTTGGTCACCAGACGACGGAACGTATACCACGGCGCGAACTCCATGACTTGTGCGAAGACCAGCTTGCCAGCGTGCATCGGTGCCTCCCAGAAACCTCTGGAAAGGCTGCCGCGAAGGCCGCACAGAAATCAAATCGTTAACACCTTGACAAGCGCGCTACATCGCGTCAGTTCTAACTTTAGGACCGGGAGGTCCTAAATCTGTCGGACACTACTGGTCGGTAGTCAGTAGTCAGTTGGCGGCTGCGCCGCGGCGCTCGAAGCTAGCTGGAGCTTTCACTTCCGGGCTTCCAGCCATTAGGTCACCCCAATAACTGCCGGATATAACTACGGCGCCATACTGGAAATTGCGCCGGCGGGACTTGAACCCGCTAGCACAGCAGCTAGCCTCGCTGCGCCACTTCCTCGCTGTCTACGCTTCTCTCCCGCCGGTCACCCGGCGACAGGCAAGACTCGCTACCGGCCTGCCCTCTACGGCTTTAACCGGACTGGACTTTCACCGGTTATTTCCCCTTGTCATCTGTAGCGCTGTCGAATAGTGTGAAACACGTCGATTCGTTGTCGAATGCAATTGTTTTCAAGCCTTTAAGCCTTGGGGAAACTCTCAAGTCGGCGGCGGCGATCGGTATGGCGTCATGCCGCTGGGAAACAATCCAGAAAGCCTCCACGAGACCTCCGACTCTACCTTTGTGCCGAAATGGATCAGAGGGGCCTGCTGTCAGTGAAGATCACTAAAACACCCATGAGTGAGCGCCATCCGAGAGGGACAGCGTACAGACGGACAAGAGGGCTCATTTCAACCGCGCAGACTGTTACAATCCGCTTCACGCCTGAAGACACAGTGATTCCGTCGATCGAGATCCAGCGGGTACTTCCTGCAATGGGGTCGATTCGCGACACGGCGGCCTCTCTATTCGGCTTTACGGCTGATTTCAATGTGCGCCGTGAGAAGGCGCCAATCCTCAGCGGGTGCGAATCCCGCCCGGCAACTGTCGCTCCAGTCGGTAGCAATCGGAGCGGATGGTGGAGGTAACAACATCGTCTGAAGCACTCCGATGACAAAGGGCCGCCTCGGGCGGCTCAGCGACCACACAGGCCACAACGCGAGTAAACGCCGAGCAGGCCTCGAAACGCACAATGCGGAAGCCGACCCGCCGTTGAAACGGGGAAGGCGTCACGAGCGGAAGGGGACCCCGCAAGGGTCTCCGATCTCGCCGCTGTTCAGCAACATCTACATGCGGCGCTTCATTCTGGGCTGGAAGGTGCTGGGCTACGCCCGGCACTTCAAGGCGGAAATCGTCAACTACGCGGATGACTTCGCGGTTCTCGGTCGCGCGCCGGCAGCGGTGATGCTAGCGGCGGTCGAAGCCCTGATAAAACGTCTGAAGTTGGCGATGAACGTTGAGAAGACCCGCTGCTGCCGGGTGCCGGAGGAATCGATGACGTTCCTCGGCTACCGGATCGGTTGCAACTACCGGCCGGGTACGGGTGCCGCCTACATAGGCACACATCCGAGCCGGGAAAGCGTCCAGAGCATCTGCCGTCGTGTGAGCGAGTTGACCGCGCCGCGCCACGTGCTCCTGCCGTCGGGAGTCGTAGTGGGACGCCTCAACCGGTTGCTGATCGGTTGGGCGAACTATTTCATCCTGGGACAGGTCCGCCCGGCCTACAAGGCGATTGATCAACACGCGACCCGGCGGCTGCGCCAGTGGCTCTGCCGTAAGCACAAGGTGCGGACCGGGAAACACGTGCGCTTCCCGTCCGAGCGGCTCTGGTCCGATTACGGGCTCACGCATCTTGCGCCGCGTACGGCGAGCTTTCCGTGGGCGAAGGCATGATCTCGTCCGAGAGCCGGATGCGGGAAATCCGCATGTCCGGTTCGATGAGCGTTGCGCCTTGCAAGCGCATGAGATCCAGTCGCCTGAGATGGCGGCCGTGGCAGAGCCTAGCCGGCAGCCACGTACCGAGTCTTGCGTGGTGGTCGGTGACGGACACTGCGAAGCGTAGACAGGGAGGGAGTAGGCCGGAACACCAGTGAACGGAAAGATAGCCCCGAAATCGAACGTGGTTGAAGTAGCCGACCCTGTCGCTCTAGGGGGAAGGCGGAATCGCAGGGCACGCAATGGCAAGTGCCCTGGGGTGCTTCCGGGGTTCGTACCGCCGGCATGCAACCAAGGATTTCATGGGAACAAGGGAGATCCGTCAGGTTCAAGCGGAGCTTGTAGGGTTGGACAAGCCAACAACGCGAGGAAGACCCGAAGGCCTGTCGGAAGTCAGACTGGCTGATAGTGCGTGCCTGGCAGCACGCGTTTCCGGCGGGTTAAAGTCCCGCTCGGCCCGAGGCCACGGGTCGATATCCAACAAGTGGGGGTAATGCCTCACTGGCCGAAGTGTAGACAGGTAGTGCAGATGCCTAAACGGGCACGAAGGCGAAAGCCGGATACGGCCAAGGCAAAGCTGGAGCCAGCTACGGAAACTTTGGAGGGCAGGGCGCCCACCGCGAGGTGGGGTCTGAAGGGCATGAGGAGAACCACCGGGTCGTAATCGACGGGAGCCATCCCGAGGATGAACCGGTCGGCCAAAGATGGGGAATGGTCGAGCCCGCACTATTGGGGCGAAGGCGCATTGGTTCCACCCCATCGCACCAAGGTGTGTGCGGGCGACACGGTGGAGAAGAGACGCGAGTGACCCAGGGAGGCCTGGTATCGTCCGAGCGGAAGGTAAGGTCGAGATGATGTGGCACCCGCAGACGAAAGGGCGGGCAACCGAGAAGACAAACATCGACCTAGAGCCCTGCGCGGTAGGTGCGGATATAAGCGAGAGCGAAATTCCGGCCGACGCGGTGTCAGGAATCGGATCGGGGAATAGTGCGTGCCTGGCAGCACGCGTTTCCGGCGGGTTAAAGTCCCGCTCGGCCCGAGGCCACGGGTCGATATCCAACAAGTGGGGGTAATGCCTCACTGGCCGAAGTGTAGACAGGTAGTGCAGATGCCTAAACGGGCACGAAGGCGAAAGCCGGATACGGCCAAGGCAAAGCTGGAGCCAGCTACGGAAACTTTGGAGGGCAGGGCGCCCACCGCGAGGTGGGGTCTGAAGGGCATGAGGAGAACCACCGGGTCGTAATCGACGGGAGCCATCCCGAGGATGAACCGGTCGGCCAAAGATGGGGAATGGTCGAGCCCGCACTATTGGGGCGAAGGCGCATTGGTTCCACCCCATCGCACCAAGGTGTGTGCGGGCGACACGGTGGAGAAGAGACGCGAGTGACCCAGGGAGGCCTGGTATCGTCCGAGCGGAAGGTAAGGTCGAGATGATGTGGCACCCGCAGACGAAAGGGCGGGCAACCGAGAAGACAAACATCGACCTAGAGCCCTGCGCGGTAGGTGCGGATATAAGCGAGAGCGAAATTCCGGCCGACGCGGTGTCAGGAATCGGATCGGGGAATAGTACTCAGGAACGAGACGGCAAACATAAGGTCTCGGATCGTTGCTTCGAGCAGCGGCGCTGGCGGGTCCAAAAGGCCCGTTGGAGGGGGAAGTCCCCGTACTCAGTCGTGAATGTGCGAGCGATGGGAAACGCGGAGATATCGTGGAATTGGATAGTTCCCTTAGCGAAAGACCCAAACGCGGTACGAACGAAGCCGCCACCTGCCGCCACACAGCGAATTCCGAACGAGGAGCAACTGAGGAAAGCGGCTTGCGGGAAAACCGCACGAGCCGTTTGATTGAGCGGACGGTGGAGCGGACGGTGGGATCGGCCCGACCACTTTCGACTCTACACTCAGGAACGAGACGGCAAACATAAGGTCTCGGATCGTTGCTTCGAGCAGCGGCGCTGGCGGGTCCAAAAGGCCCGTTGGAGGGGGAAGTCCCCGTACTCAGTCGTGAATGTGCGAGCGATGGGAAACGCGGAGATATCGTGAACTTGGATAGTTCCCTTAGCGAAAGACCCAAACGCGGTACGAACGAAGCCGCCACCTGCCGCCACACAGCGAATTCCGAACGAGGAGCAACTGAGGAAAGCGGCTTGCGGGAAAACCGCACGAGCCGTTTGATTGAGCGGACGGTGGAAGGGCCGATCGGCCCGACCACTTTCGACTCTACACTCCGAGGTCGGGAGAGCCGATCACATGGGGAAGCGGCCAGCAGAAGTGGACTCGTTCTTGGGAAACATGAGCTCCATGCAACGGGAGGATACGGTCCTCTATGCAACGAGAGGAACAACCAGTCATGGAAACGAAACTGGAACGAATAGCGGCGAAAGCTCGGAGTGAGCCAAAGCTCCGGTTCACGTCACTGGCGCATCATGTCACCCGAGAGCGTGTGTGGAAGAACCTGTGTCAAGTGCCCCGCAACACGGCTCCCGGATGTGATGGTCAGAGGGTACCGGAGGCGAAGGAGGAATTCGGAGTCTGGGTGGAGCCAATGCTCCAGTCTGTTCACCAGAAGGGATATCGCGCTCCGCCGATTCGGCGGGTGTATATCCCCAAGCCCGGCAAGCAGGAGAAACGTCCCCTGGGCGTGCCCTGTGTTCAAGATCGGGCCCTTCAGCGCAGCGTGGCCGAGGTATTGGTCGCCATCTACGAGCAGGACTTCTTGCCCTGTTCCTTTGGTGGCCGGCCTGGGCTGGGCGCCCACAATGCACTGGCAACCCTCCATGAGGTGATTTCCGGATGCAAGGTGAGTTGGGTGTTGGAGGCGGACTTGAAGAACTTTTTCGGGAGTTTAGACCATGGATGGCTACTCCGCTTTGTGGAGCATCGAGTCGGAGATCCGCGGATCATCAGTCTGATACGACGATGGTTAAAGGCGGGCGTTTTCGAAGACGGGGAATTGCATTCGAACGAAGAGGGAACCCCGCAAGGTGGGTCGATCAGCGTTCTGCTGAGCAATCTGTACCTGCATTATGTGCTTGACCTGTGGTTTGACCGGATGGTCCGGCCACGCCTGAAGGGTGAAGCGTATCTGGTGCGGTACATCGACGACTTTGTCGTGTGTTTCCAATATCGGGACGATGCGCTTCGTTTCCAGAACGTTCTGCGCAAGCGACTGGGAAAGTTTGGACTGGTTCCGGAGCCGACCAAGACGAAGCTCGTCGAATTCGGCCGCTATGCCCAGCGCGATGTCGTCCGGCGCGGGAGAAAACGTCCAGAGACGATCTATTTTCTGGGCATGACCCTGTACTGTACGCGTAATCGCAAAGGCAATTTTAGAGTGGGACTGCGAACAGAGAAGTCTCGACTTCGACGCAGTCTGGCTCATCTACGCGGCGTGATGAGGCGAATGCGTCACTTGCCGGTCCGGGAGCAAGTGCACAATCTGAACCGAGTCTTGCGCGGGCACTACGCCTACTATGGCATTGCCGGGAACCTCCGGGCTCTGCAGCACGTCGCTCGGGCCGTGGAACGTTACTGGCGCCAAATGCTCAGCAGTCGTAGTCGTGCAGGCTTCGTCCGGTGGGAAGTATTCAACCGGATTCAGCTGCACTTTCCGTTACAGCGTCCCAAGTTGGCTCTCCGCTATCGGGAGTTCCAGTCTCTCGCTGTGCTGTAAATCCAATTCTGAAGAGCGCAGTGCGGGAAATCCGCACGCTGCGTTCTGTGGGAGCCGGAGGCGGGCAACTGCCTCCGGCCACCCGGTGCGACTGGAAACGAAGCCACGGCGAGGAGTGAGGCACCGGAATCGGCGAAAGCCACCGGCAACAGCTACCCCCTTTGCCTACCGCCACCGCGCCAGTCGTCGACTCTACACGAAGTAACGAAGGCAACGAAGATCGGAAAAGATATTGCTATCTTCGTCTCGCTTCGTGCCCTTCGTTACTTCGTGTTAAAAGAGAACGTTTGTCTTAGCGCAATGATCGGGTCAGGGCTTTCACTCGGGGCCCAGCAGCAGCTTTCGGTCGAGGTCGGCGACATTCCCGGCGCCCACTAGAAACATGGCGGTCCTCATTTCCCGGAACAACCGTTCGCCCGCCGCCACGACAGCGTCGGCCGATTCCCTGGCGGCGAGCAGAAACGGTCGGGCGACGGCCACGTAGTCAGCACCGAGCGCCAGCGCTTTGATGGCCTGGATCCCGTTCCGAATGCCTCCGCTGGCGACGATCCTTGCCGATCCTGTTCGGTCGGGATCGATCCTTTCCAGGATCCATCGCGTTGGCAGGCCGAAGTCGCTGAACATCTCACCGAAGGATGGATCCTGGCTCAGTCGGGCCTCGACCGCGGCCCAACTCGTTCCGTCGTTGCCTGAGACGTCGATGTAGCCGACACCAAGGCCGGCAATGGTTTCGACCAGTTCGGGGGCGATTCCACCGCCGCATTCCTTCACGTAGACCGGTAGTGGACAGCGTTGGACAAAGTCGTCCAGGTGTGATGTGAGGTTTCTGAAGTCGGTGTCCCCACCCTCCTGGATCGATTCCTGAAGCGCGTTGAGGTGGAGTCCGAAAACATCCGGTCGGATGCGTTCGATGATCTGCGCGGCCTGGTCCCAGGCCAGACCGTAGTTGAAACTGACCAGTCCCAGGTTCGCAATCAAGGGGACCGACGGGGCAAGGTCGCGCACTTCGAAGCTGGGCACGGCCGCATCGTCCTTGACCATCACCTTCATCGATCCCAGGCCGAGAGGTACCTGTAGCCGTTCTGCCCCTGCGGCCAGGTTCGAGTTGAGCCGTTTGAACTCCTCTCCGACACCCCCGGTCATCGACGAGATGATCAACGGCGCCGCGATCGCTCGTCCGGCGAATCGGGTCTCTGTTGAAACTTCCGACAGAGCGAGTTCCGGCAGGGCGTTGTAGCGTAGCTTGAGGTCTGCAAAACTGTCGCGTCGCAGGTCCACCGACGGGTCCAGACACACTTCGATGTGGCCCTGCTTACGTCTGTTCAGCGACTCGTTCAGGTCGGCGTTGGCCTCGCCCCCGGGGTCCGGCATGGGCGGTCATTCTAACACCCCATTCGAGAGACTTCCCCGGCCCCGCGTTCGGCGCCCTTGCGGTTCGGCCTCCGGCCTTTTTGGAGGCGAGGGGTCAGTTGTGGCGGATGCTGTGCTGCCTCTGCGGTAGAATTCAGGCTCCAGTCCGCCGGTAGAAGTCGAGGAGTCTTGATGACTGAGAGTAACGACAGGGTATCGCCGGGTGGGGGTTCGAGCGGTATCCCTGATCGGAAACACTCCGAAGAAAAGGCCCCGTCGAGCTATCTGATCCAGGTTTCGCCACGCTTTCTCGTGACACTACTCGCGATCCTGGCGCTCACCCTCCTGCTCTGTCACGCCGCGTTGACGATTTACCACTACCAGGTCGATGAGTTGCCCTGGCTTCCCTGGCGCCAGCTCTTCGACGTCGACGAAGAGAATAATCTGCCGACATGGTTTTCGGAGTTGCTGCTCCTTACCGCGACGGTGCTGCTGTGGTTATGCGCCGGTAAGAAGCGCCGTGATGAGGACCCGTCCTTCGGCTGGTACGTGCTGACCATCGGGTTTTTCCTGCTTGCGATCGACGAGGTCGCGGGAATCCACGAGACAATCAACAGCTTGATCGATACGACCTGGGCGATCGGTGGCGGTTTGCTTGCTCTTGGAATTGGCCTGGGCTTCATACCGTTCCTGTGGCGGCTGCCCAGGCTAACGGCAATTCTGTTCGCCCTCGCCGGGGCAATCTATGTCGGCGGTGCGGTGGGTGTGGAGATCATCGGGGAACCACTCGACAGCGACTCGCTCCAGTACAACCTCTTAACCGTCCTGGAGGAGGGCATGGAGATGTTCGGTGTCATCTTCTTCATACACGTGCTGCTCGGCTACATGCGGGAACCTCGGGCGAACATCCTGCAGGGAGCTGTTGAGTTGACAGGGTAGCGGATCCCGACGATCGCTTCGTTGACTTCCAGGCGTGCCCAAGCTAGCCTCTCGGTCATGACACGACCATCCGCTTTGACCGCCGTTATTCTGCTCTTGTCAGGGTGTAGCGGCCCTCCCCCGGATTCCGCCGCGATTCCTGACATCGACGGCGATGCGATCTCGGGCCACATCCAGGCCCTGGCGTCGGACGACATGGAAGGCCGCGCTCCCGGCAGCGCCGGGGAGGGGCTGGCGACCACGTACATCGCCGACTATTTTCGATCGATCGGCCTGGATACGTCTTTCCAGAACGTGCCCCTGGTCGGGACGACCGCAACGCCGACATCGCTGACCCTGCGCAAAGGCGGCGAAACCCGGACGCTCGCCTACCGCGATGAGTTTATGGCATGGACGACTCGGGAGGTTGAATCGATCGCCCTGGACCCGGCCGAGATGGTCTTCGTCGGTTACGGCACGGTTGCTCCGGAGTATGACTGGGACGACTACGCGGGCGTCGATGTCGAAGGCAAGGTGCTCCTGATGCTGGTCGGAGATCCACCGCTCGAAGACGAAAGCATGTTTGGTGGACAGGCGATGACCTACTACGGACGCTGGACCTACAAGTACGAGGAGGCCGCACGCCAGGGCGCCCGTGGTGCCTTCATCGTCCACGAGAACGCACCGGCCGGCTATCCCTGGGAGGTCGTCAGCGGATCCTGGTCGGGCGAACAGTTCGACATGGTCAAGGCCGACAGAGGGGCGTCCGAGACCGGAATCCAGGGCTGGATCACGCTGGAGATGGCCCTGCAGCTGGCCGAGTGGGCCGGGCATTCGTTCGATGAGCTGAAGCAGCAGGCGTTGAGTCCGGAGTTCAATCCGATACCGCTGGGCGTCGATGCGTCAGTCGAGATCGAAAACACGTTGAGGCATGTGGATTCGAAGAACGTCGTTGGCGTGCTCGCCGGCGAGACTGATGAGTACGTCGTCTTTTCCTCGCACTGGGACCACATCGGAAGAGATGGCTCGATTGAGGGAGACCAGATCTACAACGGCGCCGTCGACAATGCATCCGGGATTGCCACGATGCTTGAAATCGCCCGTGCCTTCACCGCGCTGCCGGACAGGACGCGTCGGACATTGGTGTTCCTCGCCGTGACCGCCGAGGAGCAGGGTCTGCTGGGGTCGAAGTACTACGCCGAGAACCCGCTGTTCCCGCTGGAGCGGACCGTCGCCAACATCAATATTGATGGCGCGAACGTCTATGGCGCGACCGACAAGATCATCGTGATCGGCTACGGCTACACGTCGCTGGAGGACCACCTGAGGCGGATCGCGTCCGAGCAGGGGAGGGCGGTCGTTCCGGATCCGGAATCAGAAAAGGGTTTCTACTACCGTTCGGACCAGTTCAATTTCGCCAAGAAAGGCGTTCCCGCTCTCTATATTGACAGCACCAACCTTGAGGACAGCAACCGCTACACCGCCGAGCGTTATCACAAGCCCTCGGATGAATTCGATCCCACCTGGAATTTCGACGGAGCCGTTGCGGACGCTGTGGCCCTGTTTAGTGTGGCCCTGGAGGTCGCCGATGCGGACGACTGGCCGGAATGGATGCCGGGCACCGAATTCAAAGCGGTTCGAGACGAAATGCTCAACCGGTGACACGTGAGGTAGGCATGCCACACAGGCTCCTCCCGATAGTTCTTGCTCTGGTTCTCCCCACGTTTCTCTGCGCACAGGACGGGCCGAAGAAGATCTTCATTTCTGTCGACATGGAGGGCATCACCGGCGTCGTCAGTTCCCAGCAAAGCGGATCAAGCGGGCGCGACTACCCCACGTTCCGCCGGATCATGACTGAGGAGGTGAATGCCGCCATCGGAGCCGCGCTACGGATGGGAGCGGAAACGATCCTTGTTTGCGACGCTCATGGCAACAAGCAGAACATCCTGCCGGAGTTGCTCCATCCCGCGGCCCGCCTCGTCCGGGGAGATCCCCGGCCCCTGGGCATGATGCAGGGCCTGGATGAAACGTTCGATGCCGCGATGTTCATCGGGTACCACGCTTGGGCCGGAACGTCCGATGCCGTCCTCGATCACACGATGAACGGTCGAATCCACGATCTGAGGCTGGATGGCAACCAGATGTCGGAAGGCACGTTCAACGCAGCTCTCGCCGGGTCACTTGGAGTGCCCGTGATTTTCGTTTCCGGCGACCGTGCGGCGGTGGAACAGATTCGGGAGTTTGTCGGGGATGTCGAGTCGGCCATCGTCAAAGAGGGCGTCGAACAGGCGACGATTTCCGTGTCTCCCCGCAGAGCGCTCGAGATGATCGACGAGTCGGTCGAACGGGCCATGCGCCGCTATTCGGATTTCAGACCCTATTCTGCCAGCACTCCTCACAGCGTCGAAATCGATTTCTCGACGGAAGCCCAGGCCGGGATGGCGTCATGGGTTCCGTCGGTAAGCCGCGTGAATCCGCGCTCGATCCGGTTCACCGCAGACGACATGCTGGATGCGATGAGGATGACACGGCTGCTGGCGATCTACGTGAGCCCCTGAGCGCGGGGAGAGCGCGGTCATAGACGCACGATTGTCTATTCCCTCGGGTTGTGCGTGTACACCAACGACATGATCCGCCATTCTCCGTCCTTCTTCACCAGGTGGAAAGCATCGACGCCGTCGGCGACGTAGTCGCCGACCGTCACGGTGTAGCGGGTCCAGACCGCGGCGATGTTGTCGTCGATCTGGATCATCGGGTTCGACATCTCTTCGTTGATCCGGCCTTCGCCGTCGGCCAGGCCCTCGGCCCACTCCTCGACCAGGATGAAGTCCTGGTTGCGGCCGTCGTCCCCCTCCCGGTCGGAAACCAGCATGGCGCCGGGCCAGAACAGGGTCTTCATGCCCTCGCCGTCACGTTCGGCCAGGTAATCGAAGACACCTTGGACGACGTCGAGTACCTGTTCGCGGTCGGTCCGGGTGTCGGCCACCTCGGTTCCCAGAACGTTCTCCGAGAAGAACGCATACTCCCTGCGCATTTTGTCGAGTTGATGCCGGGGCTCGCGGAGCCCGTGCGGTTCCCTGGGATACCAGACCATTTGTACCGGCACGTCGTTCTTTTTCAGCCCCATGTAGAGCTCCTGAGCCTGGCTCTTGGGCACGCGTTGGTCCTGCTCACCGTGCATGATCAGTGTCGGTGTCTTCGCCTGTTTGATGAAGGTCATTGCCGAGGCCTTTCGGTACTCCGCCTCATCATCGAACGGCGTGTCCCCAAAATAGCCTTCCAGTAACCGCTGCAGGTCGTTCGTCGAGTACATGCTGAACATGTTCGTCAGGCCGGCGCCGACCATCACGGCCTTGAATCGGTCGGTCTGCGTCAGCGTCCAGGCTGTCATGTAGCCACCGTAGCTCCACCCGGTCTGGCCCATGCGGTCGGAATCGACGACACCTCGCCGGATCAGTTCATCCAGCCCGGACTGTACATCTTCGTAGTCCCCACCACCCCAGTCCTTGAGGTTTGACATCTGGAACTCTTCACCGTAGCTGGAACTGCCGCGTGGATTCGGCAGCAGCGTGACCCAGTCGTTGCCTGCCCACACATGAGCGTAGTTGCCCCAACGCCCTGGGAAGCTCTGGGTCCACACGCCGGACGGGCCGCCGTGAACGTTCATCAATACGGGGTATGTCTTTTCCGGATCGTAGTCGACGGGGTAGATGATTACCCCTTCGATCTCGCGCCCGTCTTTGCTCCTCCAGCGAATGACTTCGCTCTCACCCATGGCGATGTCCTCGAGCTGCGGGTTGTGGTCTGTCACCCTGGCCGGGTCGAAACTGGGTAGAGAAGCCACGAACACATCATTGGGGTGCTGCACGTCGGTTCGAGCGAAGGCGAACGTCTTGCCGTCAGCCGACACCGAATAGCCGGAGACGACCCCGGCATGGTCGGTGACCTGGGTGACATCGCCGCCGGATGCAGGCGCCCTGAAGATCTGGCGTGTCGTGCCCTGCCCGGCCTGGAAGTACATCGTGTCGCCGTCAGCCGAGAAACGGATATTGTTTACCGGTCTATCGAAGTCCGGTACCAGCGATCGGGGTTGGCCCCCCCCTTCGGGGATGGCATGGAGCCGCGAGAACCCCACCGGTCCTTGGCTCGCCGGGCGGGTGCTGAAGAGGATCGTCCCGCCGTCGGCGGACCATACCGGCCCGGTATCGGAACCTTCGTTCTCATACAGCTTTCGCGGCGTACCGGAGCCGTCTGCGCGCGCCACGTAGATGTCGCTGAGGCTGCTGTCGTCGGCCCTTGGCGTCGGACGCCGGGAATACGCGATCTGCGTTCCGTCGGGCGACCATGCCGGTTGGCCCACGACGAAATCGCCCCGTACGATTTCTTCCGGGCGTCTCGACTCGATATCAATGACGTGGAGGCTCGAGTAACGAAAGTCTTCGTCGATGACCTTTGCGTCGTCGCGGTCCCTCCGCTTCTTTTCCTCTTCGTCGGTGAACGGAACCTGCGCTGTGTAAACGATCCGGGTCGAATCACCGGACCAGGCGAAGCCTCCGGCGCCGGACTTCGAGTCCGTCAGCTTCATCGCCTCTCCGCCATGAGGCGAGATCAGGTAGATCTGCGGGCGGTTGCGGTCTTCGATGTCGCCGCCGGTCGGAGTCCCCCGATCCGTCTCCCGGTTCGAGATGAATGCGATCCACTTGCCGTCCGGGGACCATCGGGGCCTCCGGTCATTATCGCCGGAGGTAAACCGGCGCGCGTTGGTTCCGTCTGCGGAGACGAGCCAGATTTCCGAACGCGTCTCGTTGTCGTCCATGACCGCGTACGAAAGTGTGTAGACGATGCTCTTACCGTCTGGCGATATCTGCGGTGAGCCGACGTTCTTTGTCTCCATGACGTCTTCGAACGTCATCGGCCGTTTGTCCTGGGCCACACCGAACACGGTGGCCAGCAGAATCACTGAAGTTGCCAAAGCCGCAGTACGCCTTTTCATGATTCCTGTCTCCTCTTTGTGGGTCCGATTTCAATCAATCTTCGGACTCGGCTTCGGGGCCCACGAGTCGGGTCTGAACGTTGATCTCCGACTTCAAAGTCCTGTGAACCGGGCACTTGTTGGCAATCTCCAACAGCCGGTCTCGTTGCTCGTCGCTAAGTGGCCCTCCGAGTTCGATCGCCCGTTCTATCCGGTCGACTTTCCCCTCTTTCGTCTCGCAATCGTCGCAGTCGCCCGCGTGTATCTTTCCATGCCGGAGCACGACCGTGATGCTCTCCAGGGGCCATTGCTTGCGCTTGGCGTACATCGTCAGGGTTATCGATGTGCACGCTCCGAGTGCTGACGCGAGGAGGTCATAGGGCGTGGGGCCGGAGTCGGTTCCTTCAGGCGCGGGTTCGTCGGCTGTCAGTCGGTGCGAACCCACGATAATCTGGTTCGCCAAGCCGGCGCCTTCGCGCCGCACCATCACGATTCCGGGGTCACTGGTGGTCACCTGTTGTCGGTTCTCGTCCACTTTGCTCATCGACACTCCTCCATTGAGGCACGAATTCTGGGGGCCTGGCGTTGGACGATCTTATACCAGATGGATCGACTCTAAACACAAGAAATCAGAGCGTCAGGGCTCTCCCGATGCACGCGCCAGATACCCATCGGGCGGGTGATATAATTGGCGCGTCGGCTCGCGGGAAACAGTTGGCCGATCGGTCCCCTTGAGGTGATCGGGAGCTGATGATCAGTCGTTCCGGAGGACACGCGATGAGAAACCTTTCCTGGCTCGCCATCTTCTGCCTGGCCTTCGCCCTGCTGATGTTCGGAACCGGCACCGGACGAACGTTCGGCCAGTCGGAGGAGTCCTACCGATTGGTGGGTGAGTGGGCCGCGTTTCCGGAGGGCATCGAATTCGGTCCCGTAGCATCGATCGCCCATGCGGCAGACGGCACCCTACACGTCCTCCGGCGTGGGGAGCCCGCTTTCTTCACGCTTGACCGGAGCGGAAAGTACCTCCGTGCTTGGGGCGAGCAGCTCTTCGAATGGTCTCACGGGCTTCGAGTCGACCGTAACGGCTTCATCTGGGCGACGGACGGCCGGGCGCACGAGGTGATGAAGTTCTCGCCAGCCGGCAAGCGGCTCATGACGCTTGGTAAGAGAGGCGTTGCGGGTGATGGCCCCGATACGTTCAACCGGCCGACCGATGTCGTCGTGGCGGAAAACGGCGACTTCTTCGTGACGGACGGCTACGGCAACTCGCGGGTGGTCAAGTTCGATCGGAACGGGAAGTACATCAAGACCTGGGGGACGAAGGGAACCGCCCCCGGACAGTTCAACCTGCCGCACACCCTCGTCATGGACTCGCGTGGGCGCCTGCTCGTCGGCGACCGCGAAAACCACCGGATCCAGGTTTTCGACCAGGACGGAAACTTTCTCGAACAATGGACCAGTCTGGGTGCCCCCTACGGGCTTTACATCACGCCGGACGACACGTTGTTCATGGTGGAAGGGGAGGTCGACGACCTTTTGATAGTCGACGGACTGACCGGCCGCCTGCGGGAGCGGATCGACGGTCTGGACAACTCTCACTGGGTGTCGGTGGACCCGGACGGCAACGTCTATGTCGCCGAAGTGCGCCCGGGCATGAGCATCAAGAAGTTCGTTCCGAATCGCTGAATCGCGTCCCGCGAGCCCTGTCCTTACAGTTACCGCATCTCCGTTCGACTACTGACTACTCTCACACATATCCCATCTTTTCCGTCAGAGGCATCTTGCTCCGGCTGAAGACACCAGAGCCGCGAGCGATTTCCTTGCCGGTGTCCGCCGTGACGATGGCGTCGGCGAAGAACACGGTCTTGGAAGCGTGGACGAGGGTCCCGACCGAGTGCAACTTGCCTTCGGAGACCGGGCGGATCAAGTGGACGTTGAACGATACGGTCAGGACGAAGACTTCGGGGACGACGGAACTCACGGCGAAGAAAGCGGCGTCGTCGAGCAGCTTGAAATAGTAAGCGCCGTGCACAGCGTTTGCAGAATGGAACAGGTGTTCCTGCACCGGCATTCGGATCTCCGCCGTGCCCTCTCCGATGACGATACTCGGCGAGAGGCTGCGGTTGCACGGGGCTTCGCCGTACATCCGTTCCAGCTTTCGAAAGTGCTCGTCCGCCATCGCGGCGGGAATGTTACCATAGCCGTCATCCTGGTTTCGGCTACCGAAAAGGGAGGGCAAGGTCGTGGCGGAGAGAGGTCACTGGGGATCGAAACTCGGGTTCGTCCTCGCGGCGGCAGGGTCCGCGATCGGACTCGGCAACATCTGGAAGTTTCCCTACATAACTGGAGAAAACGGAGGAGGCGCGTTCGTCCTCATCTACCTCGTCTGCATCGCGCTGGTGGGCCTGCCCGTGATGACCGCAGAGATTCTGCTGGGTCGGTCGACGCAGAGATCCCCGGTCGGCGCCTTCAGGAAACTCTCCGACGGCCGGGGCGGCTGGGTTGCTTTCGGATGGCTGGGAGTCGTCGCCGCATTTGTCATCCTTTCCTACTACAGCATCGTTGCCGGTTGGGCCCTGCATTACAGCTACCTTTCGATAACCGGGCAGATCGTTGGTTTGGGCCCTGAGGGAGTCGGGCCCGCTTTTGGCGCGCTTTTCGCCTCGAACGGGCTGAACCTGTTCTGGCACGCCATCTTCATGACCGTCACGATCGGAGTGGTGGTCGGCGGTGTCAGCAAAGGGTTGGAAAGGGCGGCTCGGATCCTGATGCCGGCCCTGTTCGTCCTGATGATCATCCTGCTGGTGAACTCCTTCACGCTCGACGGGTTTGGCCGTGCCCTGGATTTCGTCTTCGGTTTCCACACCGAGCAGTTGACCGCGGCGGGAGTCCTCGAAGCCCTCGGGCACGCGTTCTTCACGCTGAGCCTCGGGATGGGTGCGATGCTGACCTACGGGAGCTATCTCCATCGGGACGACGACATCATGTCGGCCTCGATCACGATCTCGGTACTCGACACGGTGATCGCCTTGACCGCATCGATGATTCTCTTCCCGATCATCTTTACGTTCGGCATGGAGCCGGGGCAAGGTCCCGGCCTCGTGTTTGTCAGCGTGCCGATCGCGTTGAGTCAGCTTCCCGCAGGCGGGTTCCTGTCTTTCGTCTTCTTCGCGTTGCTGGTCTTTGCCGCCCTTACAAGTTCGATCTCGATGCTCGAGGTGGTCACCTCCTACATGATCGACGAAAAGGGTTGGCTGCGATCTCGTGCCACCCTCGTTTCGGGAGCGATCATCGCCGTAATTGGCATCCCCTCGGCCCTGAGCGGCGGAACGGCCCTGTTCGGGTCCAGTTTCGCGGATGTCTTCGGCCGAAACTGGTTCGATACGTTCGATTACCTGGTGTCGAACTGGATGCTGCCACTGGGTGGGCTCGGGATCGCACTGTTCACCGCGTGGCGTGTCGACGACGCGATCCGGCACCGGGAATTCCTGAACGGCACGAAGCTAGCCTTCTTCTACCAGGCCTGGTTGTTGCTGCTGAAGTTCGTCGTTCCGTTCGCGATCGCGCTCGTGTTTCTGCGCGCGATAGGGGTGATTTAGAAGCGCCATGGATGAACAGGTCGCATTCGACATCGCCTGCGGCACGCGCATCCTTGCCTCCGAGGGTCTGTCGACGCTGGTCGCCGGACACCTGAGCGTCGATGTCGGCGGCGAAATGTACGTGAATCGTTTCGGGCCGTCGTTTGCGCAGGTTCGGCCCGAAGACATCATTCGCGTCGACTACGACGGGAACGTCGTCGAGGGAGAGGGATACACGAACGATACGATCCGACTCCACGGCGTCCTGCACCGGATGGTTCCCGAAGCCCGGGCGCTGGTCCACACGCATCCGCCGTCTGTGGTGACTCTCAGCTCGTTCCGGCTCGTACCGGAGATTTATGACCAGGAGAGCTGTTTCCTGGCCGGTGACATCGCCATCTACGATGAAAACTACGAAGGTCTGGTGACGACTGAAGAACGTGTCAGCCCGATGGCGAGCGTACTCAGGAAGGCACGGAACCTCATCCTGCCGAACCACGGAGCGTTGACCTCCGGCGACAACATCCGCGTTGCGACCCTCCGCATGACCCTGTTGGAGCACCTCGCCAAGCGCTACCTGGCCGTACGGCAGACAGCGGCGACGCTGGACAGGAAACCTAAAGGAATCCCCGAGGAGGTGGCGATCGGGACCCGAAAGGAACTGGAGGGTCTGAAGGCCGAGGGACTGGTCTGGCAGGATTACATCAGCCGGCTTGGGTTGGCGAAACCCGGCGGTTTTGATTGAGCGTCGCGCTCGAGTGTAGGTGCGCTCTATGAGCGGAACCATCTATTAGCGTCGGGCCCACCGTCCCCCTCACGACGAAAGACTGAACGTTCACGGACCGAATTGCAGTGCGAGGGTTCGCTGAGAAAGACAGTTGGTCCGGTCCCCCCACGCCATCCCTGACCAGAACAGTGTGTGTCATAGGCCGCACCTACACCTATCGCGAATTGCTATATTTGAAAGAATCCACATCGTAGGTTGCGGATTGCAGATTGTTTCATTTCAGATTTCCGACCAATAAGAAATCGAGCAATTTGCAATCTCCAAATCTCCAATGCGGAATCGTCCAATGACCAATCTGCAATAGCTGTCGGACGAGGTCCCAGCCACCTCGCTCGATCGAGTACAATGTGCGGTCATAGACCGCACCTACACCTACCCCTCTTTCGGCACCCAGCCGTAATAGTGGTTGTCGCGCATCAAGCCCCGATCGTTGTATGCGGCCTTGTAGCGTGACATGTAGTCGGTCGGGATCGCGTTCCTTCGGGTGTCCACGTCGACTTTGAAAACCTTCGCGGCGTTGAGCCCGAAAATCTTCTCCTTGTCCTCGGCCGTGATTTCCGGGTATCCCCATCGTTCCATCAACTGTTCGGGCATCCGGAACCGGTGCATGGCCTGGATGATCCACTGCGGTGAGCCCCACCAGAGACAGTCCGTACCCCAGATGATGTGGTCCGAACCGAACGACTTCATCAGGGAGCCGAGCATGTGGCCCATCATGATCGGGTCGCCGACGCACATTGCGAATACGCTTCCGATCTCGGGGTACACGTTGGTCATGCCGGGATTCGCGTCACGATCGGCACACAGGTCGCGCATCCATTCCAGTCCGCCGTGTTCTTCCGCGTCGGCCTTCACGTCGGTACCAGATGAATTGAATCCGCGGTAGCCGTGGCGCATTCCCGAGTGATAGACGAGGAAGTTCATTCCCGGGAAGTCCAGGGCCGCCTGCTTGATGTCTCCGGGATGGGCAAATGCTTCGTGCGGGCTGCTGTCGGAGAGCCCCTTGTGGACGCACGTGACGTCCATTCCGAGCTCCAGCGACTTCTCCCAGAACGGATAGGCCACGTCGGGATCGTCGTAGCGCCAGGGATCGGTCGTCAGCGGGTTGTGCGTGTAGTGCTTCCAGCCGTCGATACGGAGTTCTCGCACTTCGCGCTCGATCTCCTCGGCAACTTCGGCGAAGGTGGCGTGGTGGTTGGGCGCGATCTGCCCGTGGACCAGCACCCGCTGGGACCCGGCCATCTCGTTCACATGATCTCGTGCCTCGGCCGCCACGTCGACCGGTAGCAGATTCCGCCCGTGGGCTTGCCCCCAGTTGTTCCCGTCCTCCGGGGAGGGGATCCCGCTGATGAGCCCCATCGTCGTGTCGCTGTCGAAGAAGATTTCCCTGATAAAGGTTTCGAAATTGTAATCCTCGGCGGAGTTTCCGATGTCGGGCGCTCCGATGTCTTTCAGAAACTGAGCGTTGCGCAGGTTGGTCTTCATCCCGTCCTGGCAGAAGTGGTTCTGCGAGTCGATTATGAAAACGCCCTTCGGAAGCCTTTCGTCCGTCGCCGCCTGCTCGAAGACTTCGATCTCCGCCACGTCGTAGGCGGCAAAGCCGAGGTTCTTGTTCAGAGCCAGGAAGGCGCAGGCCAGGCCGCCGCTGGTTCTGAGAAACGTCCGACGATCCATCCCGAGTCGTCGAGAATACCTCTCCGCGTCTTCCAGGATGGTCTGTTCAACCTTCTTTTCGAATTCCGTCTGCGGGATCGGTGTAGTCTCTTCGTTCGAGATCATCTGGCAGGGAATCGGCAGCCTCCGATCCTGGTCCCGATCGCGCTTCAGCTTACGAGTCCACATGGCAACCTCCGGCACTGGATTGTAGTGGCGAGTTCGAGGACGATATCACGAATAGGGACGCTTCACACGCCGTCTATAATGGACAGACCTATGAGTCGATCACCGGTGCCTTTCTCACTTGGCCTGGCTCTACTGTTGCTGTCGGCAACGGGCACACCCAATCCGACTCAGAACGATTTTCCGTCCAAATGGATCCACGGCAGTGACGATTGTGCGGAGAATCTCGATCCGCCGGTACAGGTTCACAGTTACACCGAAAGCACCTGGATCCTGCGTCAGAGCAAATGCATCCACTACGAGGCGCCGTTCGTCTATCTTCTCCTGGGCGATGACCGGGCGTTGATGCAGGACACCGGCGCCGTTGCAGGGTCGGACGGTATCCGGAATGCCGTCGATCAGATCATCGGGAACTGGCAGGACGCACACGGCGGCGCTGTGATCGACCTCATCGTCAGCCACTCCCACGCGCACGGCGACCATGTTGCGGGCGATCCCTGGTTCGCCGACCGGGAGAACACGACGATCATCGGCGACGACGTCGCTGCGGTTCGCGCCGAGTTCGGGATTTCCGAGTGGCCCTCGGCGGGAGCGGAACTGGACCTGGGAGGCAGGATCCTGGACATCATCCCGATCCCCGGGCACCAGGAGAGTCACGTCGCGATCTACGATCGGGAGACGCGTGTCCTACTGACGGGGGACACGCTTTATCCGGGCCGGCTCTACGTTTGGGACTGGCCGGAATACCGGACCAGCATCGATAGGCTCGTCGAATTCACACGATCCAGGCCGGTCTCCTACGTCCTGGGAACCCATGTCGAGATGTCGGACCGGCCGGGTGTCGATTATCCTGTCGGAACGCGATACCAGCCCGACGAACATCCCTTGCAACTGCGACTGTCTCACCTGATCGAACTGCATCAAGCTTTGTTGGCGATCGGCGATGAACCCAAGGCCGACGTGCACGACAGCTTTATCATCGTCCCGAGGCAATAGATGAAGATTAACCACGGAGGCGCGGAGACACGGAGGCCGGAACGATTTTTTTGAAAACAAAGAAGCTCCGCGCCTCCGCGCCTCCGCGGTTATTCCTGACTTACAGGTTCAGCAAATAGCCTTTGCATGGCAGGCCGGTGATTTGGGTCATCGCGTACGTGTACCAGCCGACCTGGAGTTGGTAGTGTTCGAGATTCGTTGTGATGTCTGCATCCGTCTTGAAGTCGACAACGTGCCAGGTCTCGTTGTCGAGGAACGCGAGGTCGATCACGCCTTCCAGGATTCGGGCGTTTTCCGCCGGCAGGGTTACGGGCAGCTCCCGGTGGACACGTTCGGCCTGATGGACCCGCCCCAGGAAGGGATGGTTCAGAGCGTTCGCGATTGCATCGACGGCCGCGTCGATTTCATCTTGCGGCGCATCGATGAGCCGTGCGTGCATCACTGCCAGTGATTTGATGTCCTTCCTCGAAGCTGTGAACGAGACGTCCCTCAAGAGCTGGTGGACGAGCGTGCCGAATCGCGGACCGGCCGGACGGTCTTTCACCCTGTCGAGTTCCAGGACCTGGATGTCGCCGGCCCCATCCGGCGCCAGAGTGGTGGTCTCGGTCGCGATGAAAACCTCGAATCGCGACCGGCTGCCGCTCTCGATGCGTGCTTTCCGACGAGCCCTCCAGGATCGGTAGGCTTCCCCCGAGTCGTCGCCGGATTTGCCCTGCGGGTTCTCCTTCAGCATCTCTTCCTGTCTTAGCCCGAAGTTTCCTTCAACGTCGAGGTCAAGCTGGGCCGGATCCCACCAGACGACGTCCAGTTCCCCGGCTCGCGGCCGGTGCAGGCCCGGTTGCACGGAGTACTCGTCGTGTGTCATCAGGTTGGCGGGCCGTTCCAGTACGGATCGATCGCCGAATTCCGGACAGCCGGCAGCGGTTCCGGCATGGCGACGGGACGCCTCTACCGGATACAGAGCTCTGTTGAGACATCCCACCCACCCTTCGATCGGCTCATCTCCCACAACGGGGACCACCAGCAGGTCGCGAGCCCGCGTGGCGGCCACGTACGCAATCCGCGTCCCCTCGGCTTCGTCCCGACGGTGTTCGGTTTCCGTATGATCCTGGAGTTCCCAGGGCGAGCAACCCAGTATGCGCATCGCGCACAGCTCCCTGGCCGGGTCCACATGCTTGTCGGCCGATGCGGCCGCGAGGTTCGCGGTGATGTCGGCCAGGATCACAATCGGGAACTCCAGCCCTTTTGCGGCGTGGACCGTCATGATTCGTACCCCTTCGGCTCCTTCTTCGAGAACCGGCGCCTCGGCGGCGTCTTCGGTAACGGCCTCGGCTCTGAGCTGGTCGACGAAACCTCTGAACGAAGACCCACCGCGGGCTTCAAAGCTCCGCGCCAGATCCCCTACTCGGTAGACATTGGCGAGGATCTGATTGCCGGCAGGCCGTAGCGCGAAAGCCGCGTGGGCCCGGCTCGACTCCAGCAGTTCGTTGATCGTCTCGACGAACGGTTGCCAGTTCCTCCGGCGGTGCAAACCGGCCAGTATGCCCAGGACTTCGAAGATGGGTTCGAATTCTGGGTCAACCTCGTCGGGGTGTTTTCGAAAAGGGTGCAGCGAGCCGACGGAATGGCGGTACCGGAGCAGGAGCGGGTCGGGGATAGCGAACAGTGATCCCTTCAGTGTCGCGTACACGGAGAGTTCGTCATCCGGCCATTCGATCGCGGTCAGCGCGGCCCGGATCGTCTCGACCTCCTCCCGCTGATGAAACGACTTGGCCCCCCAGAGCAGGTGGGGGATGTTGCGGGTCTCCAGGGCGTGGACGTACCCGCGGGTGATATCTTCTCCCCACGACAGAAACCGGCGGAACAGGATGCAGACATGACGGGACGAAACCGGAATCTCTTCCCCGCGTTTGTCGGGATTCCGGACTCGCCATCCGCTTTCTTTGAGAAGCCATTGGATGAAGGCGCCTACCGTGTCGGGCAGGCTTGCTTCCACGGCCCTCTTGGTTACCCGATACCAGCCGTAGGGACGCCCGACCGGAAGAGCGATGACCGACGGCTGGCCCCCGATGGGGGTCGCATGCTGGTCGAGCGGGACATAGGTGGGTTGTCCGGTCATCGGATCCCCGTCCATCACCCTGGCGAACGCGGCATTGACGGCCTTCTGGATGTCGGGTACGGCCCGAAAACTCTTCGTCAGGTACACGAGTCCGACTCCTCGCGATGTCAGCGTCTCGCGGAGCAACTGATACAAAACGACGTCGGCGCGACGAAAACGATAGATCGACTGCTTGGGGTCTCCCACGAGGAATAGCTTGCCGGGGATTGGTGTGGTCTGCAGCCAGTCTGTGTACCCAGGGTCATCCGCGGCGAGCAGCAGCAGGATCTCCGCCTGCAGCGGATCCGTGTCCTGGAATTCATCGACGAAAATATGAGTGAACCGTCTCTGCAGGAAGCGACGCACATCTCCGTTATCCCGAATCAGGTTTCGGGTCGCCAGCAGGAGATCGACGAAATCGACCTTCCCCGCCCGTGTCTTCGCCTCGTCGTAGCGTTCAACCAGATCCCATAGCTCGTCGCGGAGCAGAGACGCCAGGTCGGCCTCCGAGCGGACCTGGAACCCGTTGAGCTCCGCAAGCAGCCGTTCCCTTCGATCCAACACCTGCTGGCGGGAATAGTCGTCGGAGAACTTGCCGCGACCCTTCTTCCTGTTCCACTTCAAATCCCGCCCCAGGCGGACGAGAACGGCTTCCAGGTCGTCATAGTCTCTCCGGCGAACTGCCTCGGCCCGGTCGACTCGGGTCCTGAAATCGATCGTTCCCCTCAGCGCCTGACGCAGTGGATCACGAAAGTTGCGGCTCGAAGAGACCATCGTCGAGAGTTCGACAACCTGATCGACGAGGGCGTCGATCTCTTCTTCCCGCGAGAATTCCTCCCGCCTCCATGACCGGGGAAAGTCGCGCCACTCGACGAGCCGCCACGCGGCATTCTCAATCTGCTCGAGCGGCGACCGGTTTGGGTCCCACGAGGCAGCCCGGCTCAGGGCCCGTCGCAGCCCCGGCGGGGGACTACTCAATCGTTCCTGTATCCACTTGCTGAAGACGCGGGCAAACAGGCGTGGCGCCTGCCTTTCGTCGAGTTCCTCGAAACCAGGCTGGATCGATGCCTCGACGGGCCTTTCGCGAAGGATATCGGCGCAGAAAGAGTGGATCGTGCCGATGTGGGCCTCTTCCAGACGAACCAGTGCAAGTTCGAGCGAGCTCAAATCCACCGTTTCCCGCGAGTTGGTTCGGGCGTTGTCCAGTCCCTGTCTCAGGCGGAGTTTCAGTTCTCCAGCCGCTTTCCGAGTGAAAGTGACGGCGACGACTCGGTCTATGGTCGTCCGACCGCTCCCGAGCACCGCAACGATCCTGCGCACGAGTTCGGATGTTTTTCCGGTCCCGGCCGCAGCTTCGACGATCAGGCTCTCGTCCAGCGATTCCCGGATCCGCCGGCGGACCGGGGCGTCGTCGGTCCCAGTCATGGCATCCCCCGGAGCTGATCGATCGTATCCAGCGCCTTCTTGTCTTTCCGTCCGGTCCGTAATTCCTCGTAGGGACCACAGACAACACGGTAGTCGCAGTAGAGGCAAGCCCGTTCACGAGGCGCGGCCGGAAGAAAGCCTTTCTGCAGACTGCGGTCGATCAAGTCAATCGCCCGCTCGATGTTGAGCCGGGCTTCCTCGTTGATAGAGACCTCGAAGCGGCGATAGTCTCCGCGCTGCGTGCAGTAGGAAAGTTCCGACACCGCGACTACCTTCCCCAGGAGGTTTTCGGCCGCGAGGGCGTACAGCGTCGGCTGGAGCACCTCTCCCGCGCCGATCGTCACCGGTCCCTGGGCCGGCGCCCGTCCCGTCTTGTGGTCGATGACACGAAGCATGCCGTTACCCGGATGCTCCTCGACCAGGTCGATTGATCCCCGCAGCCGAATTCCGTCTAAGATCACCGCTTCCTCGTCGCGGCTTGCGGGATCCCTGCCCCTGGAACGATCGAGACCGAAAGAGAACTCGAACAGCGCCGGCAGCCACTGTTCTCCCTCCGCAGCAAGCTGGCTCCGCTGGCGCAACCATCCCCGGAGGTCGGTGCGCAGGTCCTCGATTCCGCTTTCCCAAATCCGCACGATGGCCGGCGCGAGTTCGTCCCGGTACTCTTCGGCAACATCGTCCAACACCCGGTCGGCCCTCCGCGTGACGTCATCGAGGTTCACGGAGGTGATGGGGAGCAATTCCTCCGCGCGCAGCTGGGACAGGAGGCGGAACTGCACTTCATGAAACAGGCTCCCTCTCGTCAACGGATCGAGCCGTTCGATCCGGACGATCTCCTCCCGTGGTTGAAGCCTGTGGATGGAGTAGAGGAGGAAGCGGTACGGGCAGGCCGCGAACTTCTGGAGTGACGTCGGAGAGTAGCTCCGAAACTTCGGGCGGTGTGTCGCGAGAATTTCCAGAGCGGCCTCGTCGGGTTCGACGATACCGTCGGCCGAGGACCACCTGGGATCCCAGCGAAGCCACCGGGTTCGAAGAGACCGGGCCAGGTGCGGGTTGGCTCCGAGAAGGTACCGTCCGCGTCCGACACGCTCACCGGCTGGTCGTTGCAGCAGATGTCCGATCGTCGCCAGGTCATACTCCGTATCGTCGATCGCTTCGGAGGCCTGGCGCGGTGACGGCCAGCCGAGCAGAGATCGCGACATTCCGGTAGCGCGCTGCTCGAGACTGCCGAGTTCCGGTATGTGCCCCTCGGCGGCACGAATGACGTCGAGGGCGTAGAAGGACGGAACGCGGGGGCGCCCCTGCATGATGTCCATGCGGGGATACGAGATGAAGAGCCGTCTTCTAGCCGCCCCGATTGCGATGTGGAGAAGCATGCGCTCGTCCATTACCCGGCTTTGCTGGAGCGCGAGTCCGGCCTCGAGTTTCTGGCAGTACTCGTCCAGAAGCAAAGGGTCCTCCAGTGCCTTACGCGGAAATGTCCCTTCGGAGACACCCGGCACGAAGACAAGCTCGAAGGACTGACCAGCCCCCTCCTGAATCGCTCCCACGAAGACTTTGCCGTAGCGGCGATCCGGAGGCTCGCTGCGCAGAAACGTCAGTCGATCCAGCAAAACCTCGCGAACTTCATCCAGCGTGACCGGTCCGACATCGAACATGGGGCGGAGTTCGGCCAGGACCGACAGCACGTGGGTGGGTTCTCGGAGGGTGAGTCGGGCGAGATCTTCGAGGAGACTCAGCCACCGGCCCCACGATGCGGAATCGGGAAAGTCGTCCAGAAACTCGATGACGGGCAGGGCAAAGCGCCGGAGGTGCCCCAGTCGATCGAGCTGCGTTTGGATGTATTCGCGTCGGTTTTCTTCTTCAGATCCCAACTCGGCGATCTGCTTGCGAAACTCGCTTCCGAGACCGGCGAGACGGGTCTTCCATCGGCTCCGGCCACCGATGACCGATGCATCGACCAGCAGCCGTTCCCACTGAAACGGGGCGCGCAGGCTTCCGGCGATCACCGGGCTGTCTTCCGGATCGACATCGACGTCGATGTCTCCGGGAGGCCCGGCCGCCGGCAACGGGGCGTCGGGGAAGAGTTCCCCCTGAGCGGGGACGAACGCGGGTTCTTCGGGGAGGGTTGGCTCGCCCTGGGCGTCGGGCTGGGGCGTCTGCCCCAGCGACAGGTATTCGGCAAAACGCGACGCCGACAAACCCTCCGAGCAGCATGAAAGCAGGGCCAGGAACGCCCGTCCCGACGGATTCGGTCGCACGCTGCCCCGCGTATAGTAGCCGGGAATGCCGCTCCGCCGGAGGGCGTCTTCGATCAGAGGCTGGTAGGTTTCAGGGTTGCGGAGCAGAACGGCAACTTCGTCGAACCGGACCTGCTCATCCTGGCACGCAGCCATGATGTATCGGGCGATCTCGACACATTCCCGTCCCTCGTCGGTCGACGAGAAGAAGACCAGGCTGGCGTCGGAGCTTTGCGGGTTGGGTGTCTGCAGGGCGAACACCGAAGACCGAAGTCTGGCGAGCGTTGTCTTGACCTCGTCTCCATCCAGGTTCTCGGAGGCGGCGTCGAGGGCGGTTTCCAATCCCTGAAGACCTTCCGAGCTCTGTGGGAGGGTCACCGCACAGACGTGGGGTGATTTCGACGCCAGGGCTCGGAGCAGGGACACCTCCGCGGCCTTCCTCGGCAGAACATCCAGAAGGATGACGGGCAGCGTGCTCAACCGGTGCGGCGTCTCGAGGATCGCATCGGTGGCTGCGCCGAACACGGTGGCGGTGTCGGCCATCATTGCCTGCGTCAGCTCCTGCTCATAGACTCTCAGCAGGTTCTGGAGGTCGGCCCCGGACGGCCCGATCTCTGCGAGAGTGTCTTCTTCAACGTAATTGAAGCGGAGTTCGGAAATGGTTCGAGCCAGAGCCCTGGCGAAGCCGACGGTATCAGCGACAGGCGCGAAGTATGAGAGGTCATTCGAGGACCGTGCTCGATGGATGGTCCGGGCGGCCAGAGCCTCAACCGCAAGCCCTCCCGCAGGCGACAGCGACCGGGCGGCGAGACTCTCGACCCCGGCCTCGAAGGCCAGCTGAGTGAGCGTCATCCGGTGAAGACCCATCCGGCCCCCATTCCGGAGGCAGTGGTCTCGGACGAAATCGTCCGCGGCCACCTTCGTCGAAGCCACGATCAGGACTTCCGGGTAATCGGCCCATCGCTCGAGTTGTCCCGAAGCGAAACGGATTCTTGTTTCGGCCGAGGTAGATGTCGCGAGGCGATGCATCAGTTTCGCTGGCGCATGAAGTCACCGAAACGGTCCAGGGCGGCCTCCAGTGTCTCGCCGGTGGATGCGAAGCAGAGGCGCAGGTATCCTTCGCCGCCCGGGCCGAAAGCCGATCCCGGGGCCAGGGCAACACCGGTCCGGCGCACCAGCTCTTCGGCGAAGGTCGCCGAATCCGTCAGCTCGTCGATCTGGAGGAATGCGTAGAATCCGCCCTCCGGCGGCGGCAAGGACACGCCCGGAAGCTCGGCGATGCGATCCATGACCAGTCTCCTTCGCCCAGAGTACAGCTCGCGAAGCTCGGCGACGTAGGAATCCCCCTGCTCCAGCGCGACCACACCCGCCTCCTGGACCATCGCCGGAGCAGATGACGTCATGAATTCCGCTGCCGTTGTCATCAGCCCGACCAGGCGCTCGCTGCCCAATCCGTACCCGAGGCGCCATCCCGTCATGTTGTAGGACTTCGAAAAGCTGTTCACGACAAGGAGGTGTTCCCGATCGGTTGCGACCGCGGCGAAGGAAGGGGCAATGGGCGGGCCGAAGACCAGACGATCGTAGACTTCGTCGCTCAGGACAACGAAGTCGTTCCGGAGTGCGAGCTCCCAAAGCGCCTCCTGCTCCTCACGGGTGATGACCCACCCCGTCGGGTTGGACGGGCTGTTGATGGCCAACAGACTTGTGTGATCGTCGACGGCTTTGCGGATACGGTCCAGGTCGATGCGGAAAGCGTCGCCGTCGCGAGCGAGAGGCACCAGACGCGTCTCACCGCCGGCCATCGTGACCCCGGAAGAAAATATCGAGTAGGCGGGGCAGATGACGACGGCATTATCGCCAGGGCCGACGAGGGCCCGGATTGCGAGAAAGATCGCCATCCCCGCGCCTACCGTGGCGATGATTTCCGACGGCACGTATCGGACTCCGTGAAGTTGCTGGAACTTCACAGCCACAGCTTCCCGCAGACGGTCCGATCCGCCTGGGTTTGTATAGAAGGTGTGTCCGGACAGGGAAGCCTCGTAGGCGGCTCGACAGATGAAATCCGGTGTCGGCATATCGGACTCGCCGTAGCAGAGCTTGAGGGAACCGGGTACCTGTTCGGCTGCCGTGGCGATACGAACCAGCGGTGATTCCCTGACTTTGAGGACTTCAGGTCTGAATTGCATCATGGAAACGCGCGCGGCTAACGTCAGCATAGTATAATCCCTGATTTCCAGCCGAGGTCCGGATGCCGGTTCCAACTGCATTTCACGAAAGAACCTTTGCGTTGTGCGAGAGCCTGAACTACCGGGAATGGTCGGGTTACTACGCTGTGAGCGCTTACGAGGCGCACCACGAGCATGAGTACAACGCCATCCGCAACGCCGCTGCACTGATCGACGTTTCACCTCTGTTCAAGTACAAGGTCACAGGACCGGACGCCACCAGACTGGTGGACCGGGTCGTTACTCGGGACATGGGCAAGGTCAAAGTGGGCCGCGTGATCTACACGCCCTGGTGCGACGAGAGCGGCAAGGTCATCGATGACGGGACAGTCTCTCGTCTGGAGGAGAACACTTACCGGTGGACTGCCGCGGACCCGAGCCTGAGGTGGTTTCACCAGAACGCGCTGGGACTGGATGTTCGAATCGAAGACGCTTCAGAGAGCCTCGCGGCATTGGCCCTCCAAGGTCCGACCTCCGGGCGGCTGCTCGCCGGTCTCGCGGATGATGCCGATGTCGCGAATCTGAAGTATTTCAGCGTGCTCAGCAGCCGAATCGCCGGAGTGCCCGTCGACATCTCGCGGACCGGATACACGGGCGATCTCGGATACGAGCTCTGGATTCCAAGGGAGCACTCGCTTCGCGTCTGGGATGCATTGATGGAGCGTGGTCGGGATTTCGACATCCATGCAGCCGGCATGCTGGCCTTGGATGTGGCGCGCATAGAAGCGGGCCTTCTGCTCATAGAAGTGAACTTCAACAGCAGCAAGAGATCCCTCATCGAGTCCCAGAAGTATTCGCCTTTTGAGATGGGTCTGGACCGGCTGGTCCATCTGGACAAGGGACGGTTTGTGGGCCAGTCGGCGCTCATCGAGGAAAAGAAGCGTGGCCATCCACGCCAGATCGTCGGTCTCGAGATCGGCTGGGAGGGAGTGGAACGGACATTTGAAGATACGGGGCTGCCGCCGACGATGTCATCGACCGCATCCCGCGCTCCGGTGCCCGTCTACCGGGACGGGCGACAGGTGGGGAAGGCGACGTCCACGAGTTGGTCTCCCATTTTGAAGAAGCTCATCGCGCTGGCGACCATCAGCCGCGCGCACACCGGGGTAGCCACTGAGCTGGAGGTCGAGCTCACGGTCGAGGCGGTTCGCCACCGCGTTCCCGCCACGGTTGTCCAGACCCCATTTTATAATCCGAAGAGAAAGAAGAAGACGCCGATCGAGTAGGGAATATGAAATCTCGAATCTGCAACCTCGAATCTTCCTTGCGGACCCTCGAATAGTCAATCTGCGATGGAAGACGATGTGGGGCTGCTCGTTCGCCGACTCTTCTGCTTAGCGAAAACCCGCTGCCTAGCGAAAACCCCGAAAATGACCTTTCCTACAGGCGGGTGTAGGTGCGCTCTATGAGCGCACATCGTTTTGGCTCGAAGAATGTGCGGTCATAGACCGCACCTACAGTTCGCCGCCTTTCGGGCCGTAGAAAATCGCCCAGGCGACGAAATCGTCCGTGAACTCTTCGAAACGATGTTCGGCTCCGGCGGATACGAACAGCACATCCCCCTGGGCAAACTCCTGCCGTTCATCCTCGACCGACAACGTGCCGCTGCCGCGGACGACGACATAGACTTCGTCCTGTTCGTGCGGTTGCTGGAGGTCTCCGTCGCGAGGGGCGTACAGCAGGACCCGCAGGCTCCCGTTTTCGAACCCGTCCGCCACAAACTGTTCGCGGTTTCCGAGGGTGGCGATCATGTCTTCGAGGCGAGCGGCCAGAAGCTTCGTCATATCGTTCCGTTCCTCAGATCCGCCAGGATCTCTCGACTCGCGTTCAAGCCCGGCGCTCCTGTAATGCCTCCGCCGGGATGAGTTCCCGCTCCGCACAGGTACAGACCTTCGATCGGCGTCCGGTATCTGGACCAGCCGAGGAGCGGTCTGAAAGCGAACGCCTGATCCAGTGATGGTTCGCCGTGGCCGACGTGGCCACCGCTGAGCCCGAAGGTTTGCTCGAGGTCCACCGGCGTAAGGATCTGACGTTCGACGATCAGTGCGCCGAGGCTCGGTGCGTAGGCCGATAGGGTGTCGACCACGGCGTCCCCCAGCTCTTCGCGGCGAGATGGCCAGTCGGCGCCTTTGAGCTCGTACGGAGCGTATTGCATGTAGATCGACATTACATGGGCACCCTCTGGCGCGAGCGTCGGGTCGGCCAGCGACGGAATCACGACATCCAGGTATGGTCTTGGCGAAAAGTCACCATATTTGGCCGCGTCGAACGCATGTTCGAGATAATCGGTGTCCGGACCGATGTGGATCCGTCCCGAAAGACTCGCCTCTTCGGTGACCCCGAAATCCGGCAGACCCGAAAGCGCGAGGTTGACCTTTGCAGCGGACCCCCGGCAGCGATAGTTCCCGATCTTCATCAGGAAGTTCGGATCCAGATCGACGGGGTCCACCAACTGTAGGAAGGTATTCCTAGGATCGGCGTTCGAGACGACCATCCGGGCGGCGATCTCCTCCCCGGAAACCAGCCGCACTCCCTTGACCCTGTTGCCTGCGATCAGCACACGCTCGACCGGCGCCGCCGCTCGGATTTCCGCTCCCGCGGCTCGGGCAGCCGAGGCCAGAGCCTCGGAGAGCGCGCCCATCCCGCCCCTGACAAACACGGCGTCGGCGAATGCGGAGCCGTCCAGGGCAGCCTGCATCAGAACATTCAGGCTTGTCCCGGCCGAGCGGGGCCCCGCGAAGGTGCCCCGGATGCCGCGCGCCTCGATGATCCCCCGTAGCATCTCGGTCTCGAACCATTCCCCAGCCAGGTCTGCGACCGCCATTGGGCCCCAACGCAGCAGACGGAAAGCATTCTTTTTGTCCAACCCGCGGAAACGGAAGCCGAGCCGGCCGAAGTCCCAGAAGTCTCCTACCGTGGGATTGTCGATGTCCGGGGGCGTCATCGACAGTAGGGGCGCCATTACGCGGCCGATATTGGAGAAGCTCTCTAGGAACTCTGGGTATTTTTCCGCGTCTCGTGCCGAAAACCGTCCGATGTCGTCGGCGGTGCGCCGGGCGTCTGTATAGACGTGGAGAGCGTCTCCGTCCAGGCGGGGCGCGAACAGGCGAACCTCGGGCGTGAGGAACGTCAACCCGTGTCCGGCGAGACCAAGGTCATCGACGAGCCCCGGCAGCAGGGGACCTGCCGAGTGGGCGAGAGTGGGACAGCGGAATCCGGGGTGCAGCTCTTCGGTGACAGCGCCGCCTCCCACGATTTCGCGACGTTCGAGGACCAATGGAGCAAAGCCGGCCTTAGCCAGGTACGCGGCGGCGACCAGTCCGTTGTGTCCGGCGCCGATGACGACTGCCGCCCCGCCGCTCCCGGCCACTACGCCTTGCCTCGCCTGGAATCGCTCAGGATCTTCCTCGCCGAGTTGAGCCCTGGTGCGCCCATGATCCCGCCCCCAGGGTGTGCAGCCGAGCCACACATGTAGAGGCCGCGGATCGGCGTCCGATAGTGTGCCCAGCGTGGCGCGGGCCGGAGGAAAAACAGCTGCTCCATCGTGAGCTCACCCTGGAATATATTTCCTTCCGACAGGCCGAAGGTCCGTTCCAGGTCGAGTGGCGTGAGGACCTGTCTGTGGAGAATCAGGTCGCGGATGTTCGGAGCGTGCTCAGCGAGCGTGTCGATGACGGTGTCCCCGAAATCTTCCCGCAGGTCGTCCCAGTTTCCATCCTTCAAGTGGTACGGGGCGTACTGAACGAAACAGGACATGACGTGTTTCCCCGGCGGAGCCATCGACGGGTCCGTGAGGGTGGGGATCACGGCGTCGATGTAGGGTCGGCGTGAGAAACAGCCGTACTTGGCTTCGTCGTAGGCTCGTTCCATGTAGTCGATGCTCGGCGAGATCGAAATCGCTCCGCGCAGATGAGGTCCGCCACCGGGCAGCGCCTTGAAATCGGGTACTCCATCGAGCGCCAGGTTGACCTTGCCTGAGGATCCGCGGAACTTGTAGCGCTGGATGTCTTCGACAAAGTCGTCTGGCAGCAACTCGGAGCCAATCATCTTCATGAAGGTCAATCGAGGATCGACGCTGGAGGACACGACTCGGGCGCCGATTTCCTCCCCGTTCTCGAGCACGACACCAATAGCCCTTCCGTTCTTGACGCCGATTCGCTCGATCGGCGCTTCGGTGCGTATCTCGGCGCCAGCTTCACGAGCGGCGTCGGCGATGGCGTTGGAGATGGCGCCGGTCCCGCCCCGCGCGAAGCCCCACGCACGGAACGCACCGTCGATCTCTCCCATGTAGTGATGCAGGAGCACATAGGCGGTGCCCGGCGAGCGGACGCCGAGAAATGTGCCGATGACGCCCGAAGCCGACATGGTGGCCTTGAGAACATCAGTCTCGAACCACCCGTCCAGAAAGTCGACCGCGCTCATCGTCATCAACTGGACCTGGTTGTACTTGCTTTCAGCGGGAAGCTGTTGAAATCGGCGGCCGAGGAAGAGCAGGTCCTTCAGACCCTGGAAGTCGAGCGCGGTCGGGTCCGGCGGCGTCATACCGAGGATGGGCTTGACGAACCGACCCATCTCGACCATCGCCTTGCCGTATTCCTCGTAGGCCTCGGCGTCCAGCCTCGAATGTCGCGCGATCTCCAGACGGGTCTTCGCGTGATCGTCGACGCGCCAGAGGTAGTCCCCGTCGAGCATCGGCGTAAAGGTGCCGTCCAGCGGGAGGATCTCCAGGCCGTGACGCGGGAGGTCGAGGTCCCGGATGATCTCGGGACGAAGCAGGGATACGACGTAGGACGCGACAGAGAACTTGAAGCCGGGGAAAACTTCCTCCGTCACGGCCGCACCGCCCAGGACGTGACGGCGTTCCAGCACGAGAACCCGCTTGCCCGCGCGCGCCAGGTATGCGGCGTTGACAAGACCGTTGTGGCCGCCCCCGATGACGATGACGTCGTACTGTGCCGACATTAGGCAGAGCCCCCCTCGTTCATGCGGCCTGCCATCATACCGAAAATTCAGGACGAAATTCAGGGACGGGGAGCGATTTTGGTAGTGTTCAAGTTTTCAAACTTGAGCACTACCAGCGATCTCCTTGCACTGAGGGGAGTGGTTTACCGATGGGGGATGTGCTCGTTGTCGCTGGATGTCTGCGACAACCATGAGACGGGGTGGGGAAACAGAGGAGGCAACCGACAACGGCCTACGCCTTCACGACGCAGGCTGCTGTATGAACGGCTCTCCCGGCTTGCCCCACAGCCAACCCTGACCGAACTCGACACCGTAGTCTCGGAGCAGGGCCAGGTCGTCCCGGGATTCGATTCCTTCGGCGATGATCTCGGCGCCGAGCGTCCTGGAGACTTCCACGAGGCGGCTCAACAGGCGTCCCTTGTGGGGATCCCTTGAGGCGCCGTCGACGTAACTCCGGTCGATCTTCACAACATCGGGCTCCAGCATGATCAAGGTTTCCAGGCAACTGCGTCCGAACCCGACGTCGTCGATCGAGACTTCGATACCGTTCTCCTTGAAGGCGGCCACGTGCTCACGCAGGCACGCCGGGTCTCCGATAAACTGCTGCTCGCTGATCTCGATACAGAAGGTGACGCCCTCTTCCGTCACGGCCAGCAGATCCATCAGGCGCTCGCTGGGAGTGCCCAGGATCGTCGAAGGGAAGAGGTTCAGGTGAAATTTGCCTCTCGGGCGGAGGCGCTTGCTGACATCCACGCAGGCCTTCAGGCAGGAAAGGTCGACCGTGGTCAGCATGTTCGCCTCCAGAGCGATGCGGAAGAAGTCCACCGGCATTTCCAGGGAGCAGCCTTCGGGACCCCGGCTGAGCAGTTCGTAGCCCACTACTTCTTCCTTCTGGAGTTCGAGAATCGGCTGGGGAACAGCTCGGAACCGACCGCCGTTGACGGCACTGGTCAGGTCCACGAGATGCGGAACTTTGATGTTGTTCGTGGCCGATTTCTTCGAGGTCACGGCCTCCGACTCGCAGCGAAGCGCGCTGTGGGCTCGTTCGAGGACTTCCCCAATCGAGCAGGTTTCCCGCTCCACCGGGACTACAGCCACGCCCATGTCGACGCTTAAGGGTTGTGGCGACAGCGCGAGCGGAGAGCTGCCGACCACGTACCGGAGTTTTTCGCCTACCTGCGTTCCCTCCGCCATGCGGGTGTCGGGCAGGAGGACGAGGAAGCGGTCCTGGTCGATCCGGGCGACATGGTCCGATGGTCGAAGCACCGAGCGAACACGCTCGGCGATCGCTTTCAACAATACGTCGACCGTACCCTGTCCGAGGTTGTCGTTGATTTTACGCAGGTCGTCGCAGGTCAACAGAGTCGCGACGAGGTGCGAACCCGAACGCTTCTCTCTCGACAGCTCGTTAAAGAGCGCTTTCTCGATTCCCCTGAGATTCAACGTTTCGGTCTGGGGATCGACCGTCGAGAGGCGCTGAAGTTCCTGGTTAGCCTCCTCGAGCGCCTTGCTCAGGCTCTTCCGCCTCCGCCTGCACTCTCTCGGTGACGTCTCGAAGCGAAGCGACAAAGGCCGGTTGGCCGTTCCAACCCGACCTGGCCACCCGGACGTCGACATGGTGCGGGCCGATATCCAACTCGGACCGATCGCGCTCCAGCACCGGGTAGCCGAAAATCGTCCCTTCGAGCTCTTCAACCGGTGTGTGGAATAGTGATGCAGCCGCCAGATTGGCGAACAGGATTCGGCCGGAGCCATCGACCACGACGACGCCGTCCGGAGTGGCTTCGATCAGTGCGCGAAACTGCGAGCCGTAGAACTCTTGCTGATCCATCCTTGGTTCTGGACTAAAGTTTTGATCCATCATTGGTTTCCCGTCCTGAATGCATCCTTCTCATCTGTTTTTATCGGCGAATTGGCCCGGAGTCTGTAGTGCGTGGGTGTGGAGGTCCACGAAACGCTTGTGATGCACTGTAGGCGATTTTTTTACAGCGAGTTAGCAGTCCGGGGGCGTGGCGGGGCAGCTGGTGTGGATCACACCCTTGAGCCGCGGCAGTGGGGGTAGATGCTTGAGCGATCAACTGATTCTTCGTCGAGCAGATCTCAGAAGCGGCCGGACCCGACTTCGGCTATCAGAACGAACTCGGGGCGGAACAGAATCGTTCCGCGCTGGAGGCGATCGATGCTTGCGTAGGAGGGTCCTAGTGACCTGTAACGGAGAGATCGGCACCATCGCCGATGGGTCTTGCCAGTCGAGGTCGAGGAGAGAGGAGGAATTGATGCGGTTTCATCATGACGACAAACGACAAAGAGATCGACCCCAACCCCCATCGGCCGGGAGGGTTGCGGCGGAACGGTCGGGTCTTCGTTGCCGCGACCATTTATTGTAAGACCCGCTTGTCACGGGTCGTCGGTTCCTAGAATCCGGTGCCGTTCCACCGCAACGCTGGTACCGATATCTCCGTTACAGGCCACTAGTCCGGATTATTTCCCTGGCAGGTCAACGGACGACCAGAACCGGCCGATCCAGCTCCAACAGAACCTCTTTGAAACCTCTCTCGAAAACATCTACCGTCGGGAGGATGAGGATACCGGCATCTTCGACGAGGACCAGGTGTTCGAGCAGGGCGGCATCTCTCCTTGGGATGATGTTGAACCGAATCGGGGGCAGCGCGCCCAGTTCGTCCAAGTCCCGCTCTGCCTCCTCGCGGATTCGGCCTGCGTCCTCAGCCGAAGCGGGCACGAGAACGACGAGAGGGGTTCTCTCATCCCCGGCCAGTTGCACGGCGATCGCAATGCCGGTCCGAGCGCAGGAGCTTCCATCGTAGACGACGAGCACCGCCTGGCCGGCCCTCAGTCCCTGGCGGAGCAGGAGGACAGGAGCGGCTGTCTTCGACAGGATCATTTCCGTCGTCGTTCCAATCTTGCGGCCCACGACAGACGACCAGCCACAATGACCGAGGCTGATCAGGTCGGCTTCCGCCGCCGCCGCGAGCACTTCCCGGGCGACGCCCCCCCGCGCAACTTTGAAGCTCCAATGCAGATGAGCCATGCCCGCAATGTGTTCCATCGCCCGTCGCGCCCTGACGGCCTGAGCCTTCAACTGCTGCTCCATGTCCCCGCGTTCGACGGGCCGCACCTCGCCCGAAAACGATCCGACCATCCGAGTGATCGGCAGCTCGGCTCCACGGAGCAGGTCCTCGTCCTCCACGTACAGGCCGAGCAGCTCCGCTTCCAGGTATGCCGCCAGCCGCGCTGCGGCCTCCAGTGCCGCAAAGCTGTTCGGAGATGCGTCCAGCGCGACGAGGATCCGTCGGATTGGGGTCGGCTTCGTGGTCATTGGGGTTCTTCTGCCTCTCCGGCGTCTTGCCCTTTGTCCGCGGATTCGACGGACCTGGCGAAGGCCGCCTGCTTGCGTGCCATCTCCGTCAGGCGTTGCTGGACCCGGCCGTTGATGCTCTCGCGAGGATAGTCTCCAGATGCATCGCGCTCCCCTGCATCGATCCCCGTCAAGAGTTCGATTCCCTGATCGATGGTCTCGACCGGGTAGATGTGGAACTGACCATTTCGGACCGCCTCGACGACGTCTTCCCTCAGCATCAGATGGCGGACGTTGGACGCCGGTATGAGGACGCCCTGCTCCCCGGTCAATCCGCGAGCGTTGCACAGGTCGAAGAAACCCTCGATCTTGTAGTTTGCTCCGCCGATTGCCTGGACCTCTCCATGCTGGTTGACCGAGCCGGTGACGGCCAGCGACTGCTTGAGCCCGGCGCCGGATATGGCCGACAGCAGGGCGTAGAGTTCCGTCGACGACGCGCTATCCCCGTCTACTCCGCTGTAGGACTGCTCGAAAACCAGACTGGCCGACAGCGAGAGCGGATGGTTCGCGGCATAGCGGGCGCCCAGGAAACTGGTCAAGATCAGCACGCCTTTCGAGTGAATGGGACCGCTCAGCTCCACCTCCCGTTCGACGTTGACGACCTCGCCTTTGCCGAGCCGTGTACGAGCGGTAATCCGGCTGGGACGCCCGAAGGTGAAGTTTCCGAGTTGCAATACAGCCAGCCCGTTCACGGTCCCGACTTTGGAACCTTCCGTATCGATATAGATGGTGTTTCGCAGCACCTCGTCCTGCATCTGCTCACGCACACGATCGACGCGGTGAGTCTGTGCGTCTATCGCCTTGCCGACATCGACGGCGCTGACCGTGGTGTTTCCGGATACACCGGCCCAGTAATCGGCCTCGCGGAGAAGGTCGGCCAGTCCGGCGATTCGGCCGCTGAGTTTCTCCGAATCACCCACGATGCGGGCGCTTTGTTCGATGATGCGCGCGACCGCGCTACGGTCGAAGGCTTTGAGTTCTTCTTTACGGGCGAGCGCCCCGATCAGCCGGGCGTAAATCTGTTGCGTGTCGTCATTTCTTTCGAACCGGTCGTCGAAGTCGGCCGCGACTTTGAACAGTTGTCCGAAGTCGGGATCATGCTGGCACAGGAGGTAGTAGAGCATCCGATCACCAAGGAGGACGACCTTGACGTCGAGCGGTACCGGTTCGGGCTCGAGCGAAATCGTGCTGACCATGCTCAGCGCCTGGCCGAGAGACTCGATCTTGATCTGCCCCGCCTGCAGGACCCGCTTCAGGGCTTCCCATGCGTAGGGCTGCATCAGGACACGCCGGACGTCGAGTACGAGGTATCCTCCGTTGGCGCGGTGGAGTGCGCCCGGTCTGATCAGGTTGAAATCGGTGACGAGCGTTCCCATCTGGGATATGTGTTCCATCCGGCCGATGAGGTTTTCGTACCCCGGATGATCTTCGTAGATTACCGGCGCGCCCTGCCCTCGGGTGTGGTCGACAAGGACGTTGACCCGGTACCGCCGCGCCAGTGGAGATGCCTCCTGCGGGCGCCCCCCCGGTGGTGGGGCCTGGGGTTCCTGGGCCTGTATGAACTCTTTTGCGTACTGGATGAGGTCCTTGTGAACGGCTTCGAGGTAGTGAACGAGGGCAGGGAACTCCGCGTACTTATCGCGTAGCTCGTCGAGCAGGTGGCCGAGAGCGAAATCCGTGATGTCACGGTTCAGTTCTCGAACCTTGCCCCGCACCTCCCGTTCCCACTTGGGAAGACGTCGCAATATCCGCTGGAGTTCCTGTTGCAGTTCCTCGATGTCCGCTTCCAGGCGTTTCTGTTCTTCTTCAGGGAGCTGCTCGAAGGATTCATGGGTGATGACTTCGCCGTCCTTGACGGGCGCGAACACCATGCCGACCGGCGTTTGCAGCATCGTGAACCCCTTTGCCTTTGCCTTGTCCTGAAGTTCTTCGAGACGCTTTTCGTGGCGCTCCTTGAAGTCCTGCTGCAGGGAGTGGAGGCGCGCCTGGTATTCCTCGCTTTCGAAAGCCGCCGGAAGTGCGGTGCCGATCTCCTCGACCAGGTCATCCATGTCCTGCTTCAGTTTCATGGCCGTGCCGGCCGGCAGTTGGAGGAGTGTCGGCCGGTTGGGCTCCTCGAAGTTGTTGACGTAGCAAATGTCGGGGGGTATGGGTTTCCTGGCGGCTTCCTGATTCAAGAAGTGCTCGACGATGAACTGTTTACCCGTGCCGGCCGGGCCCAGAGCGAAGAGGTTGTAGCCTTCGTGGGTCATACCGACGGCAAACTGGACCGACTCGACCGCACGCGACTGTCCTACGATATCAATGCCGTCGTCGAGGTCCGCCGTCGTTTCGAAGTCCAAGAGTGCCGGGTCACATCGCGTGTAAAGCGCGTCCAGGTCGAGTTCTTTGGGAACACCCATCAGTAGTCTCCTTTGACACTAGTGGCCTGTAACAATGCTATCGGTACCATCGCCGATGGGTCTTGCGGGCGAGGTCGAGGAGGGAGACGGAAAGCGATGCTCATTCATCGGTGACGGCTTCCGACAAAGAGATCGCCCGCAACCCCCATCGGCCCGAAGGGTTCGGCGGAACGGCGCCGTCTTCGGTGTCGTAACTCCCTCGCAATGAAACAGCATTGGCTCGGGCGTCACTCCTAGAATCCGACGCCGTTCCGCCGAACGCTGGTACCGATAGCATTGTTACAGGTCACTAGTCTACAGCAGCCATACCTATCAGCTATCAGCTGTCAGCCGATCCACGAAAACATTTGGACGCGCGTAGATTGAGCTGATAGCTGGTCGCCGAAAGCTTAAAGCTAGCAGCCCGTGGCAGAACTCTGCAGGGCCGCGTTACGGCCAAACGGGGCCGGATTCTAGGAGGCGAGGACGAAACAATGCTCTTTCATTGGGAGGAGTCGGCGACAAGGAAGGCGGCCCCGTTTCGCCGTAACCCGAAGGGCGCAGAGGGGTTCGGGCCGCAGGCTTTGTCGTTCGTCGGCCCCGATGAATGATCATCGCTCCGCTCCTCTCTTCGCGCCTGCAACCCGAAGACCCCTGCGCGCGACCCTGCAGAGTTCTGCCACGGGCTGCTAGGGTGTTCCGGCGGTGCGGGCGTTTTGTACGGATACCTGGGAGTCCAGAAAACTGCGGATTCTACTCAGCAGAGCCGCTTCAGTGAAAGGCTTCTGGATCAGGTGTACGTCGGCTGGGAGGATTCCGGCCTTTCCGATTGCCGTGTCAGTGTAGCCGGACATGTAGACGACTCCGATTGGCCGGGTCTTTGCGATCTCTCCGGCGAGTTCCCTGCCGTTCATCTCAGGCATCACGACATCGCTCAAAACCATGTCGATCTGCCCTTCGTACCGTTCGACGATGTACAACGCCTCGGAGGGAAGGCCCGCTTCGAGAATCCGATAGCCGGATCTTCGGAGCATGTCGCACGTCAGCCTGCGGACCATCTCCTCGTCCTCGACAACCAGAATTGTCTCGCTTCCCCGTCGGGAGTCGGATGCCTCGGTCCTGGCCTTTCGTGCCACAGATTCGTCCAGCATCGGCAGGTAGATCCGGAACGTCGTTCCGGTACCCGGCTGGCTGTCGACCTGAACCGTTCCGCCATTCTGCTCGACCATCGCATACACGGTGGCCAATCCGAGCCCGGTCCCTTTGCCGGGGTCCTTGGTGGTGAAGAACGGTTCAAAGATGCGTGGCTGAACCGCCTCGTCGATACCACATCCCGTATCGCTGACCCTCAGCACGATGAACGGCCCGGGGCCCAGTCCGACGGGAAACGGAAGCGCCGGGTCGTCTTTCGTTGCGTTGGCCGTTTCGATCAATAGCTTGCCGCCGCTCGGCATCGCATCTCGGGCGTTCACGATGAGGTTCATGATGCCCTGTTCGATCTGACCCGGATCGGCCTTGATCAGGCCCAGCTCGGGGTGGGTTCGTGTTGAAAGAACGACGTCGGAGCCGATCAACCGCCGGACCATTCCATCCATGTTCGAGATCACTTCATTCAGATTCAGCACTCTCGGTTGTCGGACCTGCTTCCGGCTGAACGCTAGCAGTTGTTGGGTCAGGGCTGCGGCCCTCTCGGTGGCTTTGCGCGTCTGCTCCAGGTTGTCACGAACGTCGCCCGGCGGTTCCAGATGATCGAGGGAGAGCTTGGTGTAGCCGAGGATAACCGTCAACAGATTGTTGAAGTCGTGAGCGATCCGGCCGGCGAGCCTCCCGACCGCCTCCATCTTCTGGGAGTGACGCAGCTGTTCTTCGAGTTCACGCTGCTGGGTGACATCCTGGCCGATGCCGATGGAGGTTCCGTCAGAAAGACGGACGTTGGCCCAATTCGTTTCGAGCGTACGTCCATCCTTGACCCGGGTCTTGAAAGAACGCCATCCGGAATGTGACGAAGACATGTGGGAGATTGCCTCCTTGCGTTCTGTCGGATCCGGATAGCACTCGGCCATCAGGTCGATGCCGCTCAGTTCATCCCGTGACCAGCCCATGATCTGCTCGAATTCCTGGTTGACGACATCGATCGCCCCTTTGCCGTCATGCAGCGCGACCATGACCGGGATGTGGTCGAAGATCTTCTGGAACCGTTCGGTCTGGCCGCGCAGGGCAGACTCGGTACGCCTCCGCTGTTCGGTAACGACTGCCAGGATCAGAGAAGAGAGAATCGCCACAGCGAGGTAGGTCTGGAGGAAAACGACCTGCTCGCCGACATCGCGAGCGATGAACGTCATCGGTCCGAGACCGTGTGCCGTGTTCCAGACTGCGACGACCGAAAACAGGAACAAGGCCGTGGAAACGCCGACTGGGCCGAGGCGCAGCGCCGCCCAGATCAGAAAAGGGAACGTGACGTAGAGCAGCGACAACAGCAGCCCGGAACCGGCGTTGTCCGAACCGAATATGATCGCGGTGCTGACGCCAAGGCCGAGAAAGAGGGCGCAGGCTTCCGCGACCCGTTGCCACCGAAGATCGGGGGAACTCATGGTCGCTAGCGACAGGACGAGCGGAGTGCCGAGCAGGACGCCCAGGGTATCGGAAACCCACCAGAGACGCACTTCCCGCCACAAATTGGCGTCGAAACTGACACTGATGATGGCCGCAGCCGGAATCGCCATGACCGCAATGGTTGCTGCCGCGAGCAGGACAGCCGACGCAAGCCGATGTACGCTGTCCAACCGAATTTGCGACCCGCACACCCGAGTGATGAGCAACGCCGCGAGTCCGACTTGGACACAGTTCAACAGGGCCAGCACAGTGGCAGGCAGCATCGGGTATCCCGCAGTCAGGCTTGCGGCGACTTCTCCGACGAGTACGGCCGCCAGAATCGGGAACCATAACTGTCGTTCGCTGACGAGTAGGATCGCAAGTACTATGCCGGCGGCCGGCCAGATCGTGCCGTTGCCCTCAGGTGGGATGATCAGGGCTAACCCGAGTTGGACGCTTATGAACTGAATCAGCGCGACCATTCCGAGCGTCGATGCAAATCGGGTGCCTGGACTCAGGCCGTCGAGGAACCCGAATCGCCCCTGAACCCCGTCCGACGAGGGAAACATGCCCCAATTATGTTGATTAAGAGGCGGGCTGTCGAGGCGGAAGTAGTTGTCGGTATGCCGTTGTCCGTAGGCCGTTGCCCGTCAGCCCGACAGCGAGGTGACCCTCGGACACTGAAGCGGCCACAATGGACGAACCAATTCCGCAACCTCCGTCCTGCGATGACGTTGGCTTCCCGAGACCAGCCGCTAGGGTTCGCCGTGCCCGCCTAACGGCCTACGGACAACGGCCTACGGTCTCCTAGAACAATGGTTCCGCGTGGTAAATGACGTTGCGGTCGAAGATGTCGATGCCGATGAAGTACAGGCTCCCGTCATCACGGAGGTCGATATCAAAGCTTTGCCAGGGCCAGAAGTAATCACCCTCCGAGGTAGCCTCCCCGGTTCGATATACCGTGCGGAGCGATCCATCGGATGCGCGGAGCGTGACCTCGGTTCCGCCGTTCGTGTTCAGGACGAATGCGATGTCGCCGCGACTGTTTGCGTCGAAATTCCGATCGACCCAGAATATCTCCGCGCCGTTCGGCATGGCATCGCCGGTCCGGATGATGGTCTGCCACTGCTGGCTGACGTACTCGGCCAGGACTGCTCCTCCCGTCTCCATTCCTAACAGCGCGAAGAACCGGCCCCCGACGGCGCGGACACCGTCGACCCAGCCTACGGTCCCCCCGCCGACCTGAGTTTCGCCAAACAAGGCGGCCGTTTGCCACTGACCGTTCTCATGTACGAAGACTCCGTCGGAACCGTCTCGCACGCTGGCGACGACCATGACGCGGCCGTTCTCATCAAGAGCGATCGCGCTGGCGCGTCCTCCCCCCGATATCAGGTAGTCGAACACACCGCCGGACGGGGCCTCGGTTTGGTCCTCTCCTCCGAAGCTGGCGAGCATCGAGAGCTTCCCGTTCTGGATGGAGACCAGCCGGCTCTGCTCATCCGACCACGCGCGCCAGACCAAAGTACCCGCGTCGTTGGCGGCCAGGTAGTTGGAACCGTCGAACCAGCTCTCGGTCCAATAGAGGTTGAAAGTCCTGAACAGGTCTAGGGTGAATTCGGACGGATACTGGACGACTGTTTCCATCGAGGGCTGGTTGCGGAACACACCGGATCCCGCGGCCAGATAAAGGTCGCCTCGCGGGCTGCGGACCGCGCTGTTCAGGTTTCCGCCGACCGTCGCATCCCCGGTCTTCCACACGGGAATCAGATCCGACGACGACACTTCGAAGATACTCGTCGGATCTCCACCGGCATACACGTAGGGTGAGCCCGACAGAGCTCCGGGAACGAATCCCAGAAAGTTCAGGTTGGCCCGCAGATTGAACCGGTCACCGCCTTTGAACAGGACGCGGTTCGATCCCGTCTCGACGACGATGAAGCCGTTCAACGTCGTGCTGACGGCGGCGTAGACCGTGCCGCTGGCGGTGACGATCGCATCACGGAAATCGCGGACCCTCCCCCCTTCGACTCCGTCGTCCCACACGATGAGGGAGCTGGTCGAATCGCCGCTCCAAAGTATGAAACCCCAGCCAGCGCCCACGCTACCGTTGAAAACGACCTGGCCACGGTCGTTGACCGAGGTGACGCGATCGAAACCTTCGGTCGGGAGCATCGTCAGGTTCCCCGTCGTGTCGTAGCGGGCCGGCCCGCTCACTCCGTTGTCCAGATCCACCCTGAAGGCCAGAGTGCCGTTCGGTGCGATCGCAAGATCGCTGATCCGCCCGACTGTTGACCCGGCGAGGGAATCTCCCGACATCAATACCTTCCGGGGCGCAGACAATCCATCGGCTCGATAGATGGCCCGCGTCGAATCCCTCCGGACCATGAAATAGGCGACCCCGTTGGCGTCGACGCCCAGGTCGTAGTCGATATCGTAGCCGTCGGGAAATTCGGGCAGTGGGAGAGTGACTCCCCATACGACGCGCAGCTCTCCGTTGGCAAGCTTGAAGATCCCGTCACGATCCCACGGTCCTCCCGGCTGGTCGTAGGTGCCTCGAAAAACGATGTCCCCCCGATCGTTGAGCGAGTGCCGCGTGATGGTGAAGTTGCGTATCGCCTGGAAAGTGCCCTGCGTCTGACCCTCTGCAAGGACGACGGAGCTGCCCGTAGAAGAGGCCAGGATCAGGCTCGAGTAGTTACCGCGCGTGTTAGCCTTCGACAAAACCCGGCCGCTGCTGTCGATCGCCGCTCCCTCAAACCCCCAGACGATGCTCTTGGTGAAGACTCCCGGAGTGCCGGCCGAGGCGAGCAGGTCCATCCTTCCGTTGTCGTAGAGCATCAGGCCGCTCGACACACCGTCGAGAGGCGCGATGACCACCAACTGTCCGGCATCGTTCGCAGCCAGGTTTGGATAATCGTTGGGAAGGAACTCGAAAGCCCGGTCGACGGGATCGGTCGCCAACAGTCGAGTCAGTCGGAATTCCTGACGGCGTCGAACCTGCACTTCGCGCGAGGTGACCAGACGCTCGACCTGCCCCCCTCTCGACCCCCAGAAATTCAGCGTCGCCCTAACCGTAACGCGACCGGCGGCCTCGGTGTAAAGGAGTCCGTTGTCGCTGATGTAGGCCGTGTTCGTGTAGAAGCCGTTCGGGCCGGCCACGTCCCATTCAAAGTCGGTACCCGGAATCTCGGAGCCGTCGATGTCGATCGCCGCCGCTGTGAACTGGAGGTTGTCGCCGGCGAACGCCTCCGCCGAACCTCCCCGGATCTCGACACGCGCCGGCAGAACCTGAACGGTCATCGAAGTCCATGCTCCGTCCATCGTGGCCCATATATCAGCCGTGCCGATACCTCTTGCCGTCACTACGCCCGATCGATCGACGGTCGCGATGCCCTCGTCGGAAGAGCCCCACTCGAATCCTTCGGAGCGGGTCGCCCCGTTCTCATCGCGGGCTACTGCAACCAGTGGCATCTGCTGTCCCGAAATCATCGATGACCGGGCGGCGCTGACCACGATGCGGCGCGCAGAAAACTGGGCATGGCCGGCGACCGCCATTGCCAGGACCAGGGTCACAGCGATTCCGAAGTGTGAGGGGCCAGGTCTCAACGAAACACCTCGTCGATGGTCGTGTAAAGCCCGGACAGCCCGCCGGGAACATACTCGAACTTGCGTCCGGACGGCGTATCCAGGATGCTCTTCGTCCAGTCGATTCCCAGGACCGAGTAAATCGTTGCGGCGATGTCTTCCATCACGATCGGCCGCGCACCAGCCCATCCCGGGTCGACCACGAAAGCGCCGTTGGGATCGGTCGCCCCGATGACTCGGTTGCCCGCGACACCGCCACCCATCAGAGCGACACTCATGGCGTCCTTGTGATGGTCCCTTCCTCCCTGCAGGTTCAACCCACCGGGAGTTCGTCCAAACTCGCCCATCATGACGATCAGCGTCTGGTCGAAGTCACCGGACAACTTGAGATCCTCGACCAGCGAACCGATGGCGCTGTCCAGTTCGTTGGAGAGCGAGTACATGTTGGGGTTGTTGTTGCGGTTGAACATTTGCTGATGGGTGTCCCAGCCCGAGTGGGTCAGCCCGATGAACACGCTGCCGTTGCCGGCCCGAACGGCGTTGCGCGCGACGCGAGCTGCTCGTCCCAGAGATGTGTCCCCGTAACGGGTAGTCTCGTCGTCGGACAGACGGAACACGGATGCAATCGACTCGTTGAACATCATTTGTTTGGCGGAAGCGTAGTGGGCGGCGTGGGCGGCCATCCCTTGATCCAGCGGCGCCGTCCGCAGCCTGTCGTCGAGACGCTCGAGCAGGCTGTAACGCTCGTCGAATCGTTGCTCGCTGTCTGTGCCGAAGTAGTCGTGTTGGATCACCGACAACCCGCTGCCCTCGGTCGGAGCGGCCAGTGGGGCGACCGATCCGCCAAGGAACGTCGAGCCCTGAATCGTTCCGCCCTGATTCAGGGACAGGAATGGAGGCATCGGTCCGCTGCCCGCAAGCTCGGTCGCGACGACCGCGCCGACGTGTGGCGTCTCTGCCTGAAATGCCGGATTGGACGGGTGAGCCGTCTGCATGTAGAAGACCCCGCGGTCGTGGATGGCCTCCCAGCTTCTGACCGAACGAAGGATGCACAGGTCGTCTGTGAGCGTGGAAAGCTTCGGGAACAGCGTATTGGAGAGCGCAATGTTGCCGTGTTGCTGGATGTCGGCGTCTGCAGGGTTCCAGGCCGCGTCTTTGACGTCGAACGTGTCGAGCTGTGATGGCGCCCCGTTCAAGTAAACGAAGATGCACGAGCGGGCCGTGCCGCGCACCTGAGGGCTCCCGCTGATCACCTGGGCGTTGCCGCTGCGCGTAATCGCCATATAGGCCGCCGCCGTGGCCGCCTGCTTCAGCCACTCCCGTCGCGAAGTCTTCTTACAGCTAGGACAATTCTTCATCTTCTTCGATCAGCGTCGGCCCACGCACTAACAACGGCCTACGGACAACGGCCTACGTCAACTACTGATCGAAGATCAGTAGTTGAATATAAAGTCCAGCTTGTTCAGCAGCGCCCACTGGCAGTCGGCCAGCCACAGTTCGTAGTCCGTCCCCTTCGTGCTGAGCAGGACCTCGAATTCTTCATCCGTTGCCCATCGCCCGAGAGTCGCGAGGAACAACCGGTCGATTGCTTCGCGATCACCGAGGCCCGCTTGAGCGACCCGCGTCACATGCGTCAGCACTCCGCGGTCTCCAAATGCACGCGAGTTGATCATGTCGTCGTTCATCATCAACAAGGTCTGCAGGACATTCGAATCGAGTGTCGGCGGCGTCTGCCACCAATCTCCCCGGCCGAGCTTGTTCAGGAAATCCATGACTCTGTAGTTGCTCCGAGGTTCGGTCGGGTCCGGCAACTGCATCGCGTAGTAAAGCGGCTGGTCGAAGCCGTTTACGTACATCGGGGCGACGGTCATCGTGGCGGTGGTCAAGGCGTCGTAGATCTCCTCCGGTTTCAGCCGGCGCGGCGTGTGCTTGGCGAAGTAGAGCTGGTATTCCGCTTGCCAGTTGCCCGGATAGCTTCCAGAGAGCTGGTAGGCCCGCGATTGCGCGATCAGGCGGATGACGCTCCGGATGCTGTAGTCGCTCCGGATGAACTCGTCGGCGAGCGCTTCGATCAGTTCCGGGTGAGTCGGTTGCAGCGTCCAGGGTGCAGGTGGTGGATTGTCGGGATCGATTCGCGCCAGATCCCAGCCATCGACCGGGTCGACGATTCCACTCCGGAAGAAATGTGCCCAGATGTAGTTGACGGTCGCCCGTGCAAACTGTCGATCCGATGTGACGATCCGACCCAGGGCCCATCGCCAGTTTTCCGACTGCGGCTCTTCACCGGTGAACATGTATTCCGGCGTGTGTGCGGCACCGGTGCGAAACGGTCGCGGCCCCGGATTCCCCGGATCGACCACGCCCGTGTAGGCGCCGGTCGAACGATTGTTGACAATGAAGTGGGATTGCTCCTCGAAGGCATCGGCCGGTAACTGGATCAGGTTCGTCCGTGCCAGGAAGGCCGACAACCCCCAGAACTCTTCCCTCCGTCGTTCCGACAGGTAAAGGTTGATCTCTTCCAGGTGGTTCGCGCCGTCGTGACAAGAAACGCATTCGGTGCGGACGCCGAGAAACTTCGAGGTGATCCGATCAGCCAGGACATCCCAGGTGTCCTGGACGGGATCGCCTTCCTGGACCGCGCGGACAAGGAAATTGAGCGATGCCTGCTCATGGGAATCTCCGTTCGACGCGATCATTTCCATCACCAGGTCGGCATAGGAGCGATCCCGGGATACGAAATCCCGCAGGTAGTGGTGGAAGAGATTCCTTCCTGGGATTCCGATGAAGTAGTAGTAATTGCTGGTGACCTCAAAATGGTTCGCGAAGAAGGCGGTCCAGTAATCGACGAACGCCTCGGAAGCGTGAGCGGACGGTGGAAGGCCGATCGGCCCGACCACTTTCGACTCTACAATTGCTGGTGACCTAATTCGTCGATCAGCTTGTTTCGTTTCGCCGGGTCGGGGTCGGCGACGAAACTCTGAATTCGTTCGATCGACGGAATCCGCCCCGCCAGGTCCAGCGACAGCCGCCGCAGGATTTCCACGTCCGTTGCGGCTGGTGCCGGCTCGATGCCGTCATCCGCCATCTTGCTGAAGATGTGAGTGTCGATCACGTTGCCCGACGCGGTATCGACGTTCCTGGGCGCCGACCAGGTGACCCGCGGCTGTACCAGCTTCATCGACATCGCCTGTGTGGATTGCTCCAGCTGGAGACGGGCTTCGAGGACGCGGCGCTGTGGTTTCGGATAGGCCGGACAATAGGGGTCGTCGCCGCCCGCAAGGGTGGTCAGAAGCGCAACGATGATGGGTAAGCGCAACATTATAAGTTGTCTATCTGGTTCGGCTTACGGGCTGTCTCTTGCCGTTCCACGGCACCAGGGAGTCGCCTCCTACGACTAAAAGGGCGGATACAGTGTCCCCATTGTCACACGGGGCCATTAATTGTCTATTCGGTAATTCGAGAGAGGCGCCTTAGGGTATTCTCGGATTTTTCTTGTGCGCTCAGCAGTTTACACGACGACTAGGCACACGAGGAGAGTCGGAGCGCCGCCCTGCTGCCGCGCCGCTGAACGTCACGGAGGAAGCGTTAGGGAACTCGTGTGGCTGTGAATTCGGCGGGCGCTCGCAAGCCACGCCCACGACCGCGGCCACCACCGCCGCCTCGGCCTCCGCCACGACCGCGACCGCCCTGGAACGTGCGAGTCATTTTGAGCTCATCGCCTTCGAGCAAGCCAGTGAACGTAAAGGTCCGCGTTCCACCTCTCGCCTCGAAAGACTGTTTGAATTCAATCCTGTTTCCGTCGACCTTTCCATCGATGATCTCAGACTTTCCCGTGAATTCACTCTCGACCGTGCCGCTCAGGTTCTCACTGTCGAGGGCGAATTCAAACGCTATCATCATCTCGCCGCCGGGGCCGGGAGCCGTTCCTTCCCACTTGCCTGACACATCCTGGGCCGCTGCGGGCAGAGCGATCAAAACGACCACCGCCAGAGCCATTAGCCTGATTCTCATTGATATGTCCCCTTTTATGTTTGTCGCGACCTACTCGCGTCGCCGTTCAGAAACCGCCGAAGCGGGCTTCATTTCTTGACTACGTCTCGAGGACACTCAAAGTTACGGACTCCTCCCCTTCACTATCGAAAAAGATGCTGATTTAACAAGAGTTAACCTGGGCCTTCCGAAGGCGTTCCGGCATTCTCGGTAAGCGTTTCCAATTCCTCTCCCGACGGTGTCACGACAATGAGCCTGATGGACCCGGCATCGTCCTCCTCAAGCCTTCGAAACCGCACCAGTTGGTAGCCCTTGCCGGTCGGCTCGACGGTGACCGTGTAGACGTTGGATTCGCGGACCACCGTCAGGACCTCGTGGTTGAACACCCAGAGTTCGAGAAACAGGTCATCCTCGATCTGCCGTCGCCAGTCCGCGTCGTTGCAGTGGCGGGTCTCGTCCGGCGCTGCCCAGGCGCCGGACAGATCATAGACTTCGAGTTCGCCATCCGAACCGTGTCCCTGGTAGAAGATGAAGTCGCGCACCCACCAAATACTCTCCAGGATCGCCTGGTCGCGGTATCGGCGGTTTCTGGCGAATCGCCTCTCCTGCCGCTCTCCCGACGGTCTTTCCCAGAGTTTGGATTCCTCGCATACGAAGACCTCGAGCTTTTCTCCGTCCTGCGCCTGGGAGAACTTCGCGGCGACGTGGACTATCAGGAAGGCGGACAGTGCGACCACCGCAGCCGCCGACACGAGTCGTCGATTTACTTTCATCGTCGAGCCCCTCTTCAGGATGCTACGGGCTGTTATTATCCACACTGCCACTTTTGTATATTGATAGACATCAGTCGGCACAATGAGGTTCGAACGAGGAGCAGATTTCGATGAAATTCCAGACCACCGTCCGGACCCAAGACCTGAGCCGCGTCCTGGATTGCGGAGGGGCACGGATCGTTGTCGACGCTGGCGAAGATGCCCTGGAACAGGATACGTGACGAGAGCCCCGCAGCGCCGGGAATCCGCGCCCGAGGAGACTGACTTCGCTGGCGGGGAAAAAGCAGCTCAAAGAGAATCGAAGGTCCGGGATCGACCCCGGCTTTTTGACTTCGGGAGTCATCTCAAAAACTCAGCCATCGCCCTGTGAGCCCGCTGGCGTGACGCATACAGGTCGAGGTGGTGCCATCAGGAGACCGCTGGACCATGGACTTCACACTCACTTCTCATCGAACTCGGCCTCGGTCGAAGAACCTGACCCCAGCGCGAGGATTCCACCAGCACACTGCATGTGCTCTCGTGCTGTTGCTTCTGGTTCCTACCGTGTCGATGGGCCAGGCGGGCGATCCCGAGATCCAGTCCCTCCGGGAGGAGGTCCGGCAACTGCGTGCCGAGCTGGCAGCGCTACGGGCGGAGGTGCGATCAGCCGGCGTTTCCGAGCCATCCGGCCTGGGGGCTTCTCGAGGGCAGGCCTACCCCACCGCAGCTATCGCGGACGCGGCCCCTGTCGGGCAGGCCGGTTTTGCGGCGGACGAGTTGCTGCCGCTGCTGCAGGCGCAGGTCGATGAGCACGCCCAGACCAAGGTCGAGTCCAACTCCCGGATGCCGGTTCGGCTTTTCGGGACGATCCTGTCCAATACCTTCTTTAATTCCGGGGAAGCAAACTGGCTGGACGTGCCGAATGTGGTGCCCTCGAACGAGGGCCTGGCGTCCACGGGGTCTTTCAGTTCCACTTTGAGGCAGAGCCGCCTCGGGGCCATCATCGACGGTCCCGACGTTGGTGGTTTCAGCACGGGTGGCTTCTTTGCCATGGATTTCTTCGGCGGTGTTCCCAGCTTCAAGACCGGTCAGACCATGGGGGTGCCTCGGCTGCTGTACGGGTTCATGCGTTTGGAGAACGAGAATACTGCCATCCAGATCGGGCAGGATCTGATGATCCTTGCTCCCCAGAACCCGACGTCGCTGGCTGCCTTTTCGTTCCCGAACCTGTTCTATTCGGGAAACCTGTATCTGCGGGCTCCTCAGGCGCGCGTGGAACGAACTTTTCAGTCGGGACGCGACGATCAACTTCAATTGCAGCTCGGGATCATAGCCCCGATCAGCGGAGACCTCCCGACCGATTCCTTCACCTTCGTCCCACCGAACCTCCCCGGAGAGCGGTCCCGGCGACCGGGGGTTCAGGGGCGCCTGGCCTGGAGGCGGGAAGGGCTGATTCCTGGTGAGCCGGTGCTGGAGATCGCCGCCTCCGGGCACTACGGGACCGAACGAAGAGACAACGGAGATCTTTCGAGTTGGGTCGGAGCGGTCGATTTCATGGCGATGGGCGAGCTGTTCGGAGCTAAGGGAGAAGTCTGGGTCGGCCAGAACATCGACGCGTTCGGGGCATCCGTGGGGCAGCTTGCCAAATCGCGGGGCGGCTTCTTCGAAGGAAAGTTCAGACCGAACGAGCAACTGGAGTTCAACGGCGGGTTTGGAATCGACAGCCTCTTCGATCGGGTCGCCTTCCCGGCAGCGTTGGAGGACAACCGGACGTTCTTTGCGAATACGATCTACCAGTTCACGCCGGAGTTCGCCACCTCGCTGGAGTGGCGTCGCCTGTTGACGACCCCGACGGCGCGAAAAAGCCGGACGAACCATCATTTGAACCTCGTCTTCGCTTATAGTTTTTGAAGATGTCCAGCATACGAAACCTTGTGCTGTTGGTTTGCCTGGCTGGTTCGCCGGCCTGGGCGCAGACGATCTCGGGCCGCGTTTCTATCGAGGGGGCGTCCGGGGGGGCCGCGTCGGGCGTGATTGTCTATGCCGAGCGCTTGGATGGAGACTTGCCGATCGAAACATCGAGCTTTGCGCTGACACAGCGCAAGAAGCTCTTCAGTCCGCGCATTCTGGCGATCCCGGCCGGGTCTCGAGTGGATTTTCCCAACGAGGATCTCATCTTCCACAACGTGTTCTCCCTGACGCGGCCCGAGGCGTTCGACCTCGGTCTGTATCGGGCGGGGGCTTCGAAGTCGCACGTCTTCCGCCAGCCGGGCTTCTACCGGGTTTTCTGCAACATTCACCCTCACATGACAGCCGTCGTCCTGGTCCTGCCGACGTCGTTGATCGTCGAAGCGGACCCGTCCGGCAACTTCCGAATGGACCTACCCGCGGGCCGGTACCGCGTCACGGCATGGTCGGAACGGTCCGAACCATCCACCGTCGAGATCCAGGTTTCCTCCGGTTCCGCTTCCCTCAACGGGTTGTCTCTGGACGAGTCCGGCTTCGTCGCGACACCCCACACAAACAAGCACGGCCGGAAATACCGCCGCCGAGCGTACTCCCCGACACGGGGACCGTTGTAGTTCGGAGCCACTTCAGTGAGGAGCAACCTCCCTCGCTGCGGTGTAGGTGCGGTCTATGACCGCACATTCTTCGAACCGAAACACTGTGCGCTCATAGAGCGCACCTACACCCGATCCTAGAGTTACGCTTTTCTCCGGAACCGAGACCTCTTGTGGGGACTCGATGCTGCACATTCTTCGACCCGACACATCGTGCGGTCATAGACCGCACCTACACTCGCTGTCCCTGAATTGGTCGCCTAGCCGATGAGCATGCGGTAGACGGGGACGGGCTGGCTGAAGCCTTTGACGGTGATGGGATCCACCCTCTCTGCCTTGACGAGATCCTGGACACATGTGTAGGTCGATTCGGAAATGAGAATCTCGTGAGGGGCGGCCGAGCCGCATAGCCGGGAGCACAGGTTCACGTTCGACCCGATTGCCGTGTAGTCGAGCCGATCTCGGCTGCCGATGCTGCCCATGATCACCTCCCCGGTCACTATCCCGATGCCGATGCTCAGGCGAGGCAGGTCGGGATGAGCCTCGTTGTCTTCTTCCAGCGCACGCTGGATCTCGACGGCCGAGCGAATGGCGTTGAGTGCCATGTCGTCGCCATCGAACACCGCGACGACGCAGTCGCCGACGAATTTGTCGACGTCGCCGTCGAACTTCTTTACGAGGGAGGCCTGGAGACTCAGGCACCGGTTCAGGGATTGAACGGTTTCTTCAGGCGGCTGCCGTTCCGACATCTCGGTAAAGCCCCGTATGTCTGAAAAGAAGATCGTCCTCGAGACGCGTTCGCCGGCCGAACCGCTCTCATCGTCGGTTCGGGTCTGGATCATCTCGACCGTCGATTGCGAGACGAACTTCTGCATATCCTCGCGTTCCCTGAGGCCTCCGACCATGCTGTTGAAGGACGCTGCCAGATCGCCGATCTCGTCTTTGCTGCGAACGTCGAGGCGGTAGTCGAAGTTGCCGTCCATGACCTGTCGGGTTCCCTCGGCCAGGGTTGCGAGCGGTGCGGTGACACCGCCGGCCAGGACGATGCTTCCGATGATTCCGGCCACCGCGGTCAGGAGACCCAAGGTGAGGAGGCCCGTCTGGATCCGCTGGTACGGCGCCATCGCCCGGTCGAGAGATCGCAGCATCACTGCCAGGGGACGGGGTCCGTCCGCGTCGCCAAGCTCGAAACTCCGGGTGCCGTAGCGCTCGCCGTCGATCTCGACCTCATCGGACATCATCGCCTGTTCCCAGTCGGCCCTGCCACTGAACGGAAGGACGGCGTCTGATAGCGTCGTGCCGATAACGTCTTGATCCAGGATCAGGATGTCGCTCCCACCATTGCCTCTCAGGTCGGCGGCGAAAGTGTCATCGATCCGCGACGCAGCGATGACGAACCCGAACACCAGCCCGCCGGCCGTCGACGGCATCGAGGCAGCGTGGTAGATTCCGCTGGCGGTGCGCAGCACGCCGGCGGCGGGTTGTCCAGACAGCGCCGGTTCCACCCAGCGGGCCGCCACGTCCTGAAGCGGCTCAAGTGTCAGTCCGTCGGTTCGCGCCAGGACTTCACCGAAAGGATCCAGGACGATCAAAAGGTCGGAAGACTGGTTCTCCTGCTGGTAGAAGGCGAGAAAGTCCCGGATCGTCGCGACGTCCGTGGTGTCCAGCAGCGCTTTGAGATCCGGAAACGACGCGACGACCCCGGCGGTCAGCCGCAGCCCGACCAGGCGCTGGTCTTCCGCTCCGGCGATCCAGCGTTGGCTTTGATCGAATTCCTCCACCAGCTGCTGAGTGACGTACGCCCCGCCCTGGGCATTGACGAAGATCAGGGTTGCGGCTATCAGGGCGATGAGCAGGACACTGACCGACATCGCAATCTTCCAGCGCAGGGAGAGGTTGGGCATCGGTTCTTATATTAGACGAACCTAAAGGGGAGGGACTACCGGTGCATTGATTTCAGCACGGGTGGTCCGTGCGCCAAATCTCAAATCTCGAATGAGACTTCAGATTTCTTTGAGGCTCCCTCCTCAAGAAAGGAGCATGCTCCCCAGGCTGACGACACCTGCGAGGATCATCACGATCCCCGCGACGCGTCCGCCCTGGTGTCCGAGCGGCAGGACCTTTTCGAGCAGTACAAAGAGGGTGATTGCCGCGATCCACAGGATGTTCATCACACCGCCGAGAAAGAGAAGCCCCATCAGGACCCAGCAGCAGCCCAGGCAGAAGGCACCGTGTTCCAGTCCCATGCGGAATGCCCCGCCGACGCCGGCCCGCCAGTGCCGTGCGAAGAAATGTGCCGGCGCACGACAATGGTCGAGACAGGCGTTCTTGAGCGGTGTCAGCTGGTAGAACCCCGCCCCGATCAGGAGACCGGCACCCAGGGCGGGACTCGTGGTCACCATCATCGGAGAAAGGAGAGCCGCTCGATCCAGAAGGCATTGAGCCGCCGTCGCGCCCAGGCTAAACAGGACCCACATCACGACGTAACCGGTCACGAAGACACCCGCAGCGGGGATCGGGGTGTTCTGGCTCGCCGCCTTCCGGGACACCGCGGCGTAGATGAGCGTCATCGGTACTGCGGTCGGGACCATCATCCCAACCATCATCACCGACCACATCAGGAACATCAGGAGAAAGTCGATGCCGGTCCACGGTCGAATCTCGATGATGTCCATGGTCCCCGACATCGGCATCTCGTCCATTCGCGCGGCGAGTACGATGAGGTAGGTCCATGCCAGGAGAGTCACGCCACCAAGGGAGCCGAGGATTACGATTCGGTCGCGTCGTGGCAACGCGCGTGTCGTAGAAGTCACCCGGAGAGGCTAGCGAATCACGCCGTCCTGGTCCATGTGCAGCTCGTTGAACTGACCGTAGGAGTCGGACATATCCAGAGCGATGCTGCCGTGGGTCTTCGAACTCGCGGTTCCCATCTCTGCGTAGGTGTACTCGAATCCCTCCGGGAGATGTATCCGCGATCGCGACACCCCGCCGGTGAACGGGTTTGGAATCGGCGTTCCACTGGACTCCACCAGGTCCGGAACCTTGATGTGTCCCTTTCGTTCCCCGACGTCGATCGAGATGTCGATCGGTTTGTAAAGGGTTTCCAGAGTTTCCGACATCGTGCTGTTGTAGACGAAGAAGTGGGTCGCGAGCGGTGCGGTGGACTCGCCGTGGAGGATCTTGCGCAACGCCTCGCGCTGGTCGACGTTGGCCCTTTCGTCGATGATCACTTGCTCCCTGCCGTTTCCGTCGGCGATCTCGCCAGGCCACGCCAGGAGCATGACCCAGGTCAGGCCGTCCAGGCGGGTTTCGTTGAAGTATCCCTCGTCGATCATGCCTCCCCCCACGGCTTCGCACTTGCCGTTGGTCGAGGGTACACCGAACTGGCAGGGGCATCCCCAGTCGCAGTTGCAGTTGACGAATTCTCTGCCGCGCAGCATCCACTTGTCTGACATCATCGCTCCTTTATGAAACCGCCGCTGTCCTTCAAGGTAATATGAGTTTGCCCGCGATCACGAAAACCGGAACCAGAATCACCGTTCTCTGGAGAAAGATCAGAACCAGGTCGGTGAACTTGAGCGGGAGGATCGAGCGCAGCAGCAGAACGCCGACCTCGGACATGTAGATCAGCTGAGCGACCGACAACCCCGCGAGCACGAAGCGAGTCAATTCCGCATCGAGGTCCGTCGCCATGACCGCGGGCAGGAACTGGTCGAGGAAACCCACGAGGACTCCCGGGGCGGCCACGTCCGCGTCGCCCATTCCCATCAGCTCCAGTACAGGCACGAGCGGCAGGGTGAGCCAACCGAACACTGGCGTGTGCCTGCCCAGGATCATCACGAGAACCACCAATCCCATGCTCGCTCCGATGACGCCGAAGACGGCTTCGGCCATCGAGCGCAGGGAGCTGCTCACATAGCCTTTGAATCCAGGAGCCCGTTCCGCTCGCTTGACTGCTTTCTCGAGAGACAGTCGCGCCAGCGAGGTCTCAGCCGCGCGATCTTCCTCGGGCGCCGCCTGAGCTTCGTGGAAGTAGGTATCGGGTTTTCGCGACAGAGGGGGAATACGTGGCGTGACGGTCGCGACGATAATACAGGCCACCGCAACCGTGATGTACCACGGGAAGAAAACGTGGTCGATGTTGGCGACCGAAGCAATCAGCACTGCGAAGGGAACCGAGACGACCGAGAAGTTCGTCGCGACGGCGGCCGCCTCCCGCGCGCTGTAGGATCCGTTACGATACTGTTCGATCGTGATCAGCAGGCCGACGCTGGCAGCGGCGACGAAGGAGGCTGTGGCATCGATGGCCGCTCGTCCCGGTAGTCGGAACAGCCGAACGAACAGCGGCCGCACCAGCGTGCCGACGAACTCCATCGCGCCGTAGTGGGTCAGCAGCGGAAGAAACAGACACGAGGTCACGAAGATCAGCAGCATCTGCTCGCCGATGTCGACGTAGGCCGCACGTCCGGTGGTTTCGCCGATGATCAGTGGATGACCGGCCTGGAGGTAGAACATCACACCGAACACCGCCCCCAAAATACGCAGGACAGTCCAGAACGGGGTCGTGTCGAAGATCTGCGTAGCGACTCTGTTCTTCGGCAACCAGGCGAACTTCAACCAGCTGTAAGCAATGCTGGCGAGCGCGGTGAAGATGCAGATGGTGACCAGGCTCAGCAGGACATAGCTGCCCAGTGCCGTGTGAAGCCGGGACACCATGACGGCAATCGGGATCGTGAAGTTTTCCCCGACCTGCACCGGTGCCAGGAACAGGAAAAGCCCCAGGGTCGAGGGTATCGCGAAGCGCGCGATCCTTGCCCCGCTGAGTTGATACTGCGTCGACGTAGACGGTGGCGCCGCGTTCTCGTCTAGCTCGCTCAAATGGGTCACCTCAGGGAGAGATAGGTCATCGCCTGCCTGTTTTCAATGACTTAGCCGTCGCCGGTTCCGGCGGTACAGCGTAGTATTTCCCGTACTTTAGGTCAAGGGTGTGTCTCGGGGGGTAGTTCGGGCGGCTGGCGCGGTTTGTTCGGGAACGTCGGGGACTTTGGCGCAGGCAAGAACTCAAACACGCCCGAAAGGCAAACCGCAGCAGCGTAGAACGTTTATCCGCCGATGCCGTCGGCGCAGGACTCAGCCACGATGGAATCAAGTTTCTGCGTTAGATCCAGTGTCTGTTCCCGGAGCATATGCCGGAGTGACACCATTCCCTTCACCGAGCCTTGACTCACAATTGGCAAGTGGCGGACTCGATGGGTAACCATCATTCCAATCGCCTCGCCGACCGTAGCATCTGTGGGCAGTGTCCATGCCGGGGAGGTCATCACCTCGCTGATACGGGTAGTCGCGGGATCGCGCCGGGGAAGAGCAACTCGGACCATGACATCGCGTTCGGTAAGGACGCCCCGCAGTTGAGTGTTTTCAGCGACGAAGAGAGCTCCAATTTTCTCTTCCTGCATCAACAAGATCCCCTGGGTAACCGAGGCAGACGGCTCGATCGTCACCGCGGGAACCAGAGCCAGCCTGAGAATACTCACGCTATCCTCCTCTCCTGCGCCATTCGATGCGACATCGAAAACAGGAAAATCGTTTGCCCAACCTACCACCAAAGTTGATGCCAGGTCCACCGCAAGCCGAGTTGGCGGCGGAGGGAACGGCGCAGTCTCTGTATCCGTCCAATGCTGGCGCAGAATATTTTCTTCAACCAAGAACCCGCCTCTGTCTCATCTCTCGCCGTTCTGGTCACTTAGAGAGTGCGCAAATCTTTCGCGTTGACGGGGCCCTGAGCACGGCGGATTCTCTACAGTGCGTTGGGATCGTTTGGTTCGCGACCAGGCCGATCATTGTGCACGGTGCCCGAACGAATTGTGGGTTGCCCCCGCAGTCCGTTCAGACATTGAACAAAGACTCATCGATCGAGAGTCCCTGCCCAATTGACCGACCTGGCGCATGCACATTGCCGCGGAGATGTGGATGTAGCGCCAGCCGATCCCGGCGCTTTTTTTGTGGTCCTCCCGACTTGACCTTGCGCGTCTTCTCCGACCCGAGGGTCAGCGCCACAGGTCTGTTTCCCTTTAGATTACATACAAGAATTTCCAGTACATCATCGACGGCGATTCAGGCGGAGGTCGTGAGCCTTGTTCGAATCATGACACCTCCCAGGTCAATGTCCAGACTCGAGTCGCTCAAAGTCTCCTGAACCTCGAGTTGATGACCGACGATTATGGTCTGGACGTCCTTCATATTGCACATCACGGCAGTGAGAGCAGCACACCCGCTTCTTACTTCAATCTCGTCAAGCCGGAGGTTGGACTTATCCGTGGGTGTGACGCAGGGAATGTTTCGACATCCTCGGGAAGATGTCGTGGACAAAATACTTCTGGATGGACCTCTTAGACCTACAACAGAATGTGGTTTGATCGATCCACTCGTCGAGCTTCTTCAGACTGAGGACGGCAAAGAAGGGACATCGAGCACCGGAAAAACGAGTTTCAGCGGAAAGACCGTCGGAAACATCAAGCTCGTAACAGATGGCGAGACTAACGTCGAGAAAGCCGCTGATGATCACGCCAGCCGCTGCCGCCGGACACGTCCTCAACTGTCTCGAACAGCGCCCGATGCAACTCAGCGCCCCCAAGATCGCCGGAGTGTTCGTGCGGGGCGTGCGCTGGGTGCAGTCGCTTCGAGTCTGGACCTCGTAAACCAGGCGCGTGATAGGCGCTGATGGCGGTCGCAGGCCTACCTACTCGGCACAAGCCGAAATCGGAAGAATCGAAGCCCGCAATCCCGACAACGCCAAGGCAGCACAATCAGGGACATCAGCTTCTCACGGAAACTTCGATGGGAGCGCCGAACAGACACAGAGCCACATCCTGGGCATTTCATAAGCACGTAATCTTTACGGCCATGCCATCGTGTCATGGGGACACGAAAATGCAAACGGGATTGCCGTGTTCAAGTCGGGGGCGGATCTAGCGAGTGAAGCGCCGGGGAGCACGGGCGAAGAAAGGGGTTACGGACGGTTGAGGCGGCCTCTTCTCGAACGGGAAATCTGATGTGCCGACCCTCCTCGGCAAGCACACGGTCGGAATCGGATTGCGCAATGTCACTCAATAAGGGGATATCATCGGGTGTACCGACTCTCCCAAGTCCTGGCACGGCCGCCCATCTTGTTCCCGTATAACTGTCCGCTGTCGCTGAGACAAGGGCCTGCTTGATGAAGATCCCTGAAAGGAAGGGGTGAAGTATGGCGTCCCCGCTAATCGATCCCAAGCTCGAGGTGGTGCTCGATCGTCTGCACACGCAGAGCGACGTGCAAGTGGAAGCGATCGACGCACACCTCGCGCAACGGGCGAAGGAAGGCACCCTCGACCAGGAGCGCCCCTTCGATGACGAATTGCATCGCTTCTTATCAGACAAGATGGTGGCGCTTGACCGGGAGAAGGCTCAGTTCTGCTACCTGCTGTGCCGGTCCTTGCGAGCGACCCGCATCGTGGAGGCGGGCACTTCGTTCGGCGTCTCTACCCTCTATCTTGCCGCCGCGGTGCGCGACAACCAAGTCGAGAACGGCGTGGTCATTGGAACGGAATACGAGCCGAAGAAGGCCGAAGCCGCGCGTGCGAACTTTGAGGAGGCGGGGCTCAGCGAGTTCATCGAACTGCGCGAGGGCGACCTTCGTGAGACGCTCCAAGACGTTGGCGGTCCCGTGGACTTCATGCTGATTGATATCTGGGAAGTAGCACTGCCCGCTCTTCGGCTCGTGTCACAGAGCCTGCGTCCAGGGGCCATCGTTGCGACTGACAATACCGTGGCATACGCCGACAGTTACCGCGACTACTTCGAGTACGTGAACGACCCGAAGAACCACTTCCGCACGCTGGCCGTCCCGTTCGACGGCGGTTTCGAGCTAACAGTGCGCACCTGACTGGCATCTCCGTCGCGCTCAACTGCCGGCAGGTGATGAGCGGCGTTACTGCCCCCCCACCAGCGTCTTCTCCATGTACTCCCCACGGCACTTCGGACACTTCGCCGGCTCCGACAGCAAGCAGCTCAGGACAGGTGGCGTGAGTCTTCCAATCTGCCGTTTCCTCAATAGCCATTGCTGTCAATCGGCACGACTATCTCGGAGACGATCTTCGGAACGCAATAGCTATAACCGCTGCGATCTCCTCCTCGAGCGGTGTTGTCGGCGCGGCATTTGTTTGTAGCGATGGCCCGACAAAGTCTTCTGGTCGTTCCACGCTCGATTCGCCCAGCGCGTACAGATAGTTCTCTAGTACCGAGCGGGCTTCTCGAACGAACGCGGAAGTGGCGTCAAGCTGACCGGTTCCTACAAGTTGTTCGATACCTTGGTAGAAGTCGCGAACTAACCACATCGGATGTGTGTCCGCAGGGTACTTGGGCGCCAGCGTCACCACTACCTGACTATTAAAGGAAAAGTCCAGGACAGGTACGAGTTGTTCCCGAATGATATCCGGAGCCACGTCGAAGCCGACGTTTGCCATTTCCCCACCGCGAAAGTAGGCGTTGGTAAAGCCGGGCAACTTGTCGGTGATAATCCTGTATCCGCTCAACGTCTCCCCAGGATGAATGGCAGACACATACCGATCGACGACGCTGCGGGGATCGTTCTTGTACCAACTGAGCAAGCCGCCGGTTTCCTGGTTGGACAACGTATCCCGAACAATGGAAATTCCAGACCGACTCCGTCCACTGCCCCAGAAATTCGGGGTTTCCGTGCGGTCGCTGTCGGAAATTTCAGGTAGGACCAGATTCCAAACCATTACTGGCAACTTCGCACTCGGACCGTTCCGGACTGTGTACTCGTACTCTAACGTTCCTTCCTCCTGCTCACGTAGCGCGACACGCATCGTGGGCTGTACGTTTCGCTGCAGAAGAACCCGTATGATCTTTAGGCGTCCCGGATTCTTTGAGAAGCCGGGTGTGCCGAGGTTTTCCGATGGGCTCGACCGCGATCATGAAGGAGACGGTCTAGGGAACCGACAGCCGCCCCCTACAAATGCAAATTAGGCCCTATTTCTCGGATATGAAAAATAGGGCCTAACTCATCTGTCGTCTATCAAGTGGACCTGACGGGGATCGAACCCGTGACCTCATGACTGCCAGTCATGCGCGCTCCCAGCTGCGCCACAGGCCCACAACCTCTGAGTTTCATCCTAACGAAAAGGGTAAGGCGGGTCAATTTTCGATCACCGCCTTCTGGTTAGGACTTCATTCGATCCGGACCCGCCCGCTCCGGCTGACAACGACCCGCTTTCGGGCGCCTCGCTCATTCCAGACGAAGATGCTGGCCATCGGGGATACGTCCTCGGCGGTCACCCAAAACCGGCCAATGGTGGTCACCTGAAAACCGGCCAACGAACATAGATAAGCCCGGGACATTGACACCGACGGGAAGCCGAAACAGGCTCCGTCGGCATGAGCAATGTCTTGAGCACAGAAAAGAGAGAGCAAGTTGTTGCATTGGGGCGGCTTGGATGGCCGCTGCGTCGGATCGAACAGACCACCGGCGTGCGTCGTGAGACGGCCAGTGCGTATCTGAGAGCGGCCGGAATCCCCATTCGGCCGCCCGGGAGTTGGGGCCGGCGACCGGCAAAACCGGCCAACGAGGTGACCACCGACCCGGACGGCGTAAATGGTGTCGTTGAGGGGTTTGGCGGTTCCGATACTTCAAAACCGGCCAACGAAGTGACCACCGACCCGGAGGCCGAGAATCCGGTCTCGGCAGAGTCGTCGGCTCCCCCTCCAAGCCCACCGTCGGGCAGTTCCTGCGAGCCGTACCGGGAGACCATCCAACAGGCGCTGGAGCGTGGCCGCAACGCGATGGCGATCTGGCAGGACCTGGTCACGGATCACGGTTTTGTCGGCAGCTACGAATCGGTCAAGCGTTTCGTTCGCAAACTCCGGGGAGTGCGATCCCCGGAAGCGGTCGGAATCATCCAGACCGGAGCTGGAGAGGAAGCGCAGGTCGACTACGGGACCGGACCGATGGTCCGGGATCCGAAGACGGGCAAGTACCGACGGACGCGGCTGTTCGTGATGACGTTGGGCTACAGCCGCAAATCGGTCCGGCTGCTGACGTTCAAGTCCAGTTCCCGCATCTGGGCCCAGTTGCACGAGACCGCGTTCCGCCGACTCGGCGGCACTCCCCGCCTCATCGTGCTGGATAACCTGCGCGAAGGCGTGATCGTCCCGGACCATTACGACCCCACCCTGAATCCGTTGTTTCGAGATGTCCTGACCCATTACGGCGTGGTGGCCATGCCATGCCGGGTGCGCGATCCAGACCGCAAAGGCAAAGTCGAATCCGGTGTCGGGCACGCCCAGAAGACCCCATTGAAGGGACAGCGCTTCGAGAGCCTCGACCAGGCCCAGGGGTATCTGGATCGCTGGGAAGTCCGATGGGCCGACACCCGCATCCACGGCACGACCAAGCGGCAGGTGGCGGCCATGTTCGCCGAAGAGAAACCATCTCTTAAGCCGCTGCCGATCGAACCGTTTCGCTATTACCAATTCGGTGAACGTGTCGTCCATCTCGACGGTTGCGTCGAAGTCGAAGCCGCCTATTACAGTGTACCGCCGGGCTGGATCGGACGGGGTGTCAAGGTCCAGTGGGACACGCTTCACGTCCGGATCCTGGACCCAAACACCTATCCACTCCTCCGCGAGCATGTCCGCCAGAAGCGGGGTGGATACCGTGTCCGTGCTGAAGACAACCCGAAGAAAACCCCGTTAACGACGGTGCAACTGCTGGCCCGAGCCCGCCGCGCTGGCACCCACATCGGCACACTCTGTGACGCCATTCACCGCCGACAAGGGGAAGCTGCGGTCCGCCGCATCCTGGGTGTGCTCTCCCTGGCCAAGAAGTACGGTGTCTCCGCCGTGGAGGATGCTTCGGCTGCGGCACTGGAACTCCACGTCTACGAGTATCGTTTCGTCCGCCGCTATCTGGAGCGGCGACCTCCACTCGCCCTGCGTCAGGTCGATCCTCTCATTCGCGAACTGACTCAGTATCGCGATCTCATCAACCTCAAAATCCAGGAGCAGGAACACTCATGAATCTGATCGAACTCCAGCGGGCTCTCCGACAACTCCGGCTCGGCGGCATTGCCGAGGTGTTGGAAACACGCCTCCACCAGGCCCAGACCGAAGCCATGGCGCCGATCGACTTGGTCTCTCGTCTGGTCTCGGATGAACTGGACCGTCGCAGCATCCGGTTGTTGGAACGGCGTCGGAAACAGGCCCGGTTCCGCGATCCCCAGAAGACGCTCGACTCCTTCGACTTTACTTTCAACAAGAAGATGAATCGTAGTCTGGTCTTCGACCTGGCGACGGGCGCCTTCATCTCCAGGCACGACGATGCCTTGTTTCTCGGTCCTCCTGGCACCGGCAAGAGTCATCTGGCTCAGGCCATCGGCTTGGCTGCCATTGAGCAGGGCTATCGGGTCGTCTACCGTGAAACTCATGCGCTTCTCGACGACATCGCCGAAGCCACCATTGACGGTACCCGAAAGGAGTGCATGGAAGCTTTGGCGACGGTCCCGCTGCTGATCATCGACGATCTGGGGATGCGGAAGCTTCCTCCCACTGCAGCAGAGGAACTCCTCGAGATCGTGATGCGACGCTATGAACGGACCAGTACGTTACTGACATCGAATCGACCCGTCCAAGACTGGGGAAAACTACTGGGTGATAGCGCCGCCGTCACAGCCATGCTGGACCGGCTGCTCCATCACGGCCACATCCTCAAATGCGGCCCTCGGAGTTGGAGGACTAAAACGGGCTTGCCGAGTCCAGTCCCAAAGAGGTAGAACAACACCGTCCCGGGCCATCCCCGTTGGCCGGTTTTGAAGTGACCATCGTTGGCCGGTTTTGAGGTGACCACTGAGGTTGTTATGGCTGGCTGGAACGATCAAGGCCCCCCACGCTGCAGCAGGGCCAAGTACTCCGTGATCAGTGGTGTCCGACACGTTTCAGAATAGATTCAATTGGTTAGCGTTAGAGTGTCGATTTGAGATGAGCCCGGATTCGGTAAGCAGCTGAAAAAGAGGCACATTCTCAAATGGTGTGACACTCAAGATCTGTAACATTGAGTGCAACGACAAAGGCAAATTCAGTTCTTTACGCACGATAGCCACCAGCACGTAAACGCTCACGGCGACCCAGACCTGAGTTTTGACGGCGTTCTCGGAAGTGCCGAAGAAACGCTTGATGCGCAGGTGCTGTTTGATCCATTTGAAGAACAGCTCCACCTGCCAGCGCAGGCGATACAACTCGCAGATGGTCCGGGCTGGGAGCGTCATGTGATTGGTCAAGAAAACCAGTCGCCGACCCTCGGGATCGCGATAACGAATGCGACGCAACCGTTCGGGGTAGCCGCGGCGGGAGCGAAATACGGTCAGTTCGATAGTCTGATCGCAGATGAGGCCCGTGTGTCGGTCGACGGGTTGGGAGTAGATGCGCTTGAACGCGAAGTCGGATCGAGCACGGGTGACGAAGAAGCTCCCGGCTTGATTGAAGGTGTAGAGGCGATCGAAGTCGAGATAGCCGCGGTCCATCACGTAGAAAGCACCGGCTTCGGCGATGAGCAGGTCGAGAACGTTGACGTCGTGCAGCCTGCCTTCGGAGATGTGGATGAAGCTGGGGATACCGCCACGCAGGTCGAGCAGCGTATGAAGCTTCACCGCGGCTTCGGTCTTTCGAAAGTGCGCCCAAGGGAACAGCGACAAGCACAGACTGATCATCGTGGAGTCGAGCGCGTAGACGGTTTCGTCCAGGTCGATCCCGAGCGGCTCGTGGGCATACAAGCGGCGTGCGATGCGGATCAGCGCCTGAGCGAACTCTCCGTAGATGCGCCAGTCGCGAGACTCGTTGGCATCGGCCAATGCACTGCGGCTGACCTTCCCGTGCAACCCCAGGTGGTAGAGCTTGGCGGGTTGGGCTCGCAAGCAGGCTTGAATGTCGCGCAGGCTCTCCCGATAGGTCAGCTGAGCGAAGGCCATGCATAGGAACTGGTCCAGGCAACTGAATGTGCGGACGTTGAAATTGCCGCGGTACTTGGTCACCAGACGACGGAACGTATACCACGGCGCGAACTCCATGACTTGTGCGAAGACCAGCTTGCCAGCGTGCATCGGTGCCTCCCAGAAACCTCTGGAAAGGCTGCCGCGAAGGCCGCACAGAAATCAAATCGTTAACACCTTGACAAGCGCGCTACATCGCGTCAGTTCTAACTTTAGGACCGGGAGGTCCTAAATCTGTCGGACACTACTGCTCCGTGATACCTCGTCAGGTGAGCGCGCGGCGCCGGGACCAGGGCCGCCAGTTTCGCGATGAAGTCCTGGCGCTCGAAAACAACAGCGGTGGTTCCGTCACGCCATGGACGTTTCAAACGGTAGTGGAGCCGGCCATCGGGGAGTAGGGTCAAGCGTTGGGTAGCGACGGCGGGACGGGCCGCATAGCGCATGAGCCTTTCCAGGCGTATCCTGTCTCGGGCCTCAACCGAGATATTGGCGTGCACACTGAAGCCAGAAACCATGGCGCAGCGTGGGCCCTCGAAGGCATCCATGCTGTCTGGGTCGATCTGGTCGCCCATGCGTAGGACGCCACGGCCGGCATTGCGGCCGACCGCAATCCTGCTCCCGACGGAGCTGGCCAGCAGAGCGGCCATACCGGGATCGTCTTCTGAAAGGGGATCTGCTTGTTGAGGGTCGGCCTCCGTTCCAAGGCCTCTCCGCTCGAGCAACGATTGAACGCGCTCGTTGACGAGGGCTGTCAGGTGGATGACGTCCTGGTCCTCAGGCGCCGGCAATTGATGAAACCGGGGACGGCCATCTTCACCGGCCGCATAAACCCCATCGATCACCATCGAGTGGAAATGCACGTTTGCATTCAGAGCGTCCCCAAAACGCTGCACAAACGTCACGGCACCACACTGCGAGGAGCCAAGACCCCGCAGTTGCTCGGCCCGCCGCCGCAGTTCTCCAAACAGAGTGCGTATGAAAACGTTCAGGACATCGCTGGTGAGGCGCCGATCGTAGGCCATGCGGTAGCGCAGCGCGAAAGGCAGCGACAAGACCCACTGTCGTACCGGCACGACTGGAAAGACGCGATCGACCAGATGCGCCGCCGTATCCGACATGCGTCGTCCAGCACACGACGGACACTAGACGCGCGCTTTACAGGAAAACGCCAGCAGCCGATCTTGTCCACAGTCCTGGCACTGAAGCCGCAGAAAGCCCCGCGCGAGAATGCCGCAATCCAAAAAGGCACGGAATTTTTTTTCAACAAACCGGGGGACCGGCCGGTCGCGCTCCTGTTGTCTGGCGAGGAAAGTCTCCAGTTGTTCGGCGACGGCCTGATACAGGACTGTCGTTTCCGGATTGCGCGGGCGATACGCGACACCGATAGCCACGAAGGCATCGCATGAAGCAAGCCCGCGCGTAATTCACGACGTAACATCCTCAGCAACATGCGTGGGCAGCAACTCGATAAAGCCGTTCTCGACGCGACTCCATTGTCGCGATTGTCGCGTGGTTGCCGACTCTTATCCGCTGGGGCCGCGGGCTTGAGGAAGATGCCATAGTGCAACACCGGCTTCGCAACGAGTATCTGTTACCGTATGGGAATTGCGTCAGTCCTCGCCAGTGTTACCCCCGACTGGACAATTTACCGATAGCGTCCAATCGGAAGTCCGCATTACCGGGAAGATGCCCCGCCGCGTCGATTCCCCGCGTGTAACGCCGTTTCGTTGAGCGATAAGAGGCTCGTCCGACCAGGTCTCTTCCCGAGGAGGAAGATGGATGCGTTCGGGTTCGAACCGCCGGTACCTCTCATGGGCATCCTGGCGGTCCCGCCGTTTAACCTGGCGGTGGTACAGCCTGGAGTGTACGGCCCGAGACCTACGGGCTCGTTTGGCGGCAAACTGGACGTCAAGGATCAAAAAGGCCGGAACGACGTTCTGCCCGCGGGTGTTCCAACCCGGCGAGCTCTTCCAGCCGCTCGATCCACAAGTTCTTCACGGCGACGGCGAGGCGAGTGAAGTTTTCTGTTTGCTGGACCCAATGTATACTTCGACGCGGTCCGTCAGAAAGCATATGCCATGTGCTGGAAGCGATTGCCGGCCGCAAGATCGGCGTGATCCGGGGCCGAGTTCGAAGCGGTGCCGCTGGCCAACCAGACAGTCTTCGCGACCGCTGTCGACGTGCTCGAGCAGGCTGGTTTTGCTCTGGAGGATGTCACCCTGCCGGAGCGTCCGTACGGCGAAGTCTACACCTGCATCAGCAACACGGAAGGCGGAACCAACTTCAAGCCACTGTACAACTCGGGGCGGATGATCCAATTCTACAACCCGTCCCGGCGAGCCGACTGGATGGCGGCCAGCATGATGCCCGCTTCCGATTACCTTACGGCGCAGCGCATTCGGGCCATGATCAAGATGGAGGCCGATGAGGTAACGTCGAAATACGCGGCCCTGATCGCGCCGACAAGTGCGACAGGATCAGGACCCATTGAGCGAGGGCCGGACGCGTCTGCTCGAGGAGCGTCACCGGGCAATGACCGTTCCGTCCGGAAGCTCAACACGATTGGCAATCTGTCAGGGATGCCCGGAATCTCGATCCCGTGTGGTTTTGATGGCGACGGCATGCCGCTGGCTTTGCACATTGCCGGCCGTGCCTGGGATGAACAGTCGGTACTGGATGTCGCTATGGCGTTTCAGAGAGACACGGACTGGCACCGAATGCGGCCGGAATTCAGGCCCTGATCGGAACTAAAAGACTTTGCCTCTGTGGATTGGGATGTTTGGACGCCCACGTCTCGCGACTCCCCTCTCGCGCACGTGTTATCGTGTTCTCTCTTCGCCACAATCACGATGACAGGAGGTACTGATGAGAGAGGAACTGATCCAGCAACTGAAATCCACCCACGAGTTCTTCGAAAGAAGCACGGGGACTCTGAACGAGGACGACTCGACGTTCTCACCGTCAGGGGGAATGTTCACCGCGTCGCAGCAGGTGGCTCACGTGGCGCAGACGATCGACTGGTTCGTCGACGGCGCCTTTCGAGAGAACGGCTTCGACATGGACTTCGAGGCACATGAGAAGCAAGTCCGCGCGGTCAGTTCGTTGGATGAGGCGCGCGCGTGGCTCAAGCGAGCGGTCGACAATGCCGTCGGGCAGCTTTCGGACAAATCCGAGGAGGACTGGATCCAGCCGCTTCCGCCCGGACCTATCTTTGGCGGCGCCCCTCGAGTAAGCGTCTTCTGGGGCATTTCCGATCACACCGCACACCATCGCGGCGCGTTGACCGCGTATGCGCGTGCCCGGGGTAAGACCCCACCGAATCCTTACATGGACATGGACCAGGCATCGGGAGCGTAGCGTTTCGTGTTCCTTTCGGTCGGGTTGACATCGGCTCACTTTATCCGTATATTCGGATGAATGGATAACAGCTCGACCGATGTTCTCCTCCGGTCTCTCGGTGACCCCGTCCGTCGACAACTCGTCCGGGTGCTGGCCGAGGCCCCTTTGACGGTCGGCGAAGTTGTGGGCGTCCTGGGCCTTCCTCAATCCACCGTCAGCCGACACCTGAAGACACTCCGTTCGACGGGGCTACTCGTAGATCGACGGGAAGGGAACCGCGTCCATATCGGACTGGTCGAGCCCAGCGGGAACGGAGACGGCGATCTGGCCGGTCTGCTGAATTCCTGGATTCGACAGCAGGAGTTGCCCCGCCGGGTCCGCGGAAGGCTGGAGCGGACCATCGCCGGGCGCAACGGGTCGGAAAACGCTTTCGAGCGTCTGGCCCACCAGTGGGACGAGCTCCGGTTCCAGCACTTCGGCCCGACGTTCCACCTGGAAGCCCTGGCAAGCCTGCTGCCCCGCGACTGGAGAGTACTCGACATCGGCACCGGGACCGGGTACATGCTGCCGTTCCTGGCGCGGCACTTCCGCCAGGTGGTGGCCATCGATCCGTCCTCGGCCATGCTGGGGCTGGCCCGCCGGCGCGCCAAGAAGGAGTCACTGGACAACGTCCGGTTCGAATCCGGGCGCCTCGAAGATCTTCCCGTCAACGACGGAACCATTGACTGTGCGCTGGCCGTTCTCGTGCTGCGTCACACGAGCGAACTGCCGAAGTCCTCGAGCGAGCTCGCGCGTGTGATAGTTCCGGGCGGACGCCTCCTGGTTGTCGACGTTGCCCCCCACCGTATGGAAGACTTCCGCCAGCGGACAGGGGACGCCTCTGAAGGGTTGGACCCGGATCTCGCGGCCCAACAGCTGGAACTGGCGGGGTTCGACATCACCAGCCGTGGCCAATTGCCTCCGCCGCCCCCCGACAGCCCGGCGGCGCCGAGTCGTCCCGCACCGGATCTCTTCTTACTTACCGCCGAGCGAACCCGGAGGTCCGGGAGGAGAACTCGAAAACAGAAATCCAAGGCGCATTCATAGATAGGAAAGACAAGGAGAAACACCGATGAGTACCGCTGAGAAGACCCACTACAAGGTTGCCGACATCGGCCTGGCTGAATTCGGACGCAAGGAAATCGATCTCGCCGAGCACGAAATGCCGGGTCTGATGACCGTGCGCGAGGAGTACCGGGAGAACAAGCCGCTCGAAGGAGTCCGGGTCGCGGGGTCGCTGCACATGACGGTGCAGACGGCCGTGCTGATCGAGACCCTCACGGCCCTGGGAGCCGACGTGCGATGGGCAAGCTGCAACATTTTCAGCACCCAGGACCATGCCGCGGCCGCTATTGCCGCTTGCGACATCCCGGTGTTTGCCTGGAAGGGCGAGACATTGGACGAGTACTGGTGGTGCACCGACCAGATCCTGAAGTTTCCCGAAGGCGGACCGCAGCTGATCGTCGACGACGGCGGCGACGCCACGCTGCTGATTCACCTCGGGAAAGAAGCCGAAGACGTCTACGAAACCGACGGCACTCTGCCCGATCCCGACAGCACGGATGTCGAGGAGATGCAGGTCATCCTGAAACTGCTCCGCGACCGATTGGCTGAGGACCCCCGCTACTGGACGAGAATGGCGGAGGGAATCGGCGGCGTCAGCGAGGAGACGACGACGGGTGTGCACCGGCTCTACCAGCGGCAGGAGGCCGGCACCCTGCTGTTTCCCGCGATCAACGTCAACGACAGCGTGACCAAGAGCAAGTTCGACAACATCTACGGCTGCCGCCACTCGCTGCCCGACGGCATCATGCGGGCGACCGACGTCATGATCGGCGGAAAGAGGGTCCTGGTTTGCGGGTTCGGCGAAGTCGGGAAGGGGTGCGCCCAGTCGCTGCGCGGCCAGGGCGCACGCGTCCTCGTAACCGAGATCGATCCGATCTGCGCCCTGCAGGCGACGATGGAAGGCTACCAGGTGGTCCGTCTGGACGATGTCGTCGACGAGGTGGACATCTTCGTGACCGCGACCGGCAACTTCAACATCATCACCGTCGACCACATGGCAAAGATGAAGGACAAGGCCATCGTGAGCAACATCGGCCACTTCGACAACGAAATCGACATGGCCGGTCTGGCGAAGTTCGACGGTATTCGGAAAGAGGAGATCAAGCCGCAGGTCCACCAGTGGCACTTCCCGGATGGCCACAGCATTCTCGTCCTTGCCGAAGGTCGCCTCGTGAACCTGGGCTGCGCGACCGGGCATCCCAGCTTCGTCATGAGCAACAGTTTCTCGAACCAGGTGATCGCGCAGGTCGAGCTGTGGACCAATAATGACAGATACGAAAAGAAGGTCTATGTTCTGCCCAAGCACCTCGATGAGAAGGTCGCCAGGTTGCACCTGGACAAGCTGGGCGCGAAGCTGACCGAACTGACGAAAGAACAGGCCGACTACATTGGTGTGCCGGTGGAGGGGCCGTATAAGGCCGAGTATTACAGGTACTGAAGAGAAGTAGGCCGTTATCCGTTAGCGGCGGTCTTTGACCGCCGCGGGGCCGGTGTAGGTGCGGTCTATGACCGCACATTCTACTCGATCGAGGGAGGTGGCTGGGACCTCGTCCGACAGCTATTGCAGATTGGTCATTGGACGATTCCGCATTGGAAATTTGGAGATTTCAAATTGCTCGATTTCTTATTGGTCGGAAATCTGAAATGAAACAATCTCCAATGAGCAACCTGCAATGTGGATTCTTTCAAATATCGCAATTTGCGATAGGTGTAGGTGCGGTCTGTGACCGCACACCGCTGACGATCGGCGACTTTTCGTCTTATTGAACCCACCGACTTTTTCTGCTTGGCCAACACCCCGGGGACAGGGCTATACCCCTGTCCCCCTCACGTTGGCTCTCGCGCGGTTCGTTTCGGCGAGTCGTCGGTGTTCTCCCCCCTTCAGATTTCTTGTTAACGCTTTGGCATTCCCAACGTTTCCATTATTAACGGAACTTGGTCCGAGCGGCTTCCGTATGTATTCCGGCAAGGAGGAATGGGCGAAATGGGTGTTTTTCAGGACATCAAATATGGGGTTCGGATGCTGGCCAAGAACCGGACTTTCACGCTGGCGGCGGTCCTGGCGCTGGCGGTCGGCATCGGTCTGAACGCCGCCGTCTTCACGCTGGTCAACGCGGTGCTGGTAAAGGGTTTGCCTTTCGAGGATCCGGACCGGATCGTACACATCCGGTCGCGGAATATCCCTGCCGGAAGGGAACGCATGAGCGCGGCCTACCCAGACTTCGAGGACTGGCGGGAACAGTCCCGATCCTTCAAAGGCCTCGCAGCTCACCGCGGCGGATCGCTGAACTTGAGTGACGACCAACGATTCCCGGAACGTGTTTCGGGGGCCTGGATGACGCCGAACGCCTTCTCGCTTATCTGCCAGCAGCCCCTGATCGGTCGTGATCTGACGGCTGCCGACGCTGAAGCCGCCGCGGAAAAGGTCGCAATCATCGGATACGCCCTCTGGCAGAATCGCTACGGCGGCGATTCCGGGATCCTGGGAGGCACGATCAAGGCCGGCGACGTGGCCTACACGATCATCGGTGTCATGCCCCAGGGGATGGAGTTTCCCAGCAACACCGATCTCTGGATGCCGTTGATACCGTCCGAGAGCGAGCGGCAGCGAAAAAACCGCAGTTTTCGCGTGTTCGCCCGCCTCGGCGACGGTGTTTCCATTACCCAGGCTCAGGCTGAAATGGACAGCATCACCGCGCGCCTCGCCGAGGAGTATGCCGACACCAATGAGGACGTAGACGCCCTGGTCCTGACTTCGAGCCAGGAATACAACGGCGGTGAGATCAGGGTGGTCTTCCTCGCCCTGATGGGATCGGTCACCTTCGTCCTCCTGATCGCATGCGCCAACGTCGCGAATCTGCTGCTGTCCCAGGCATTCAACCGGAGCAGGGAAACCTCCATCCGGACCGCGCTGGGGGCGGGACGATGGCGGGTCATCCGGCAATTGCTGCTCGAGAGTCTGATGTTGAGCGTCATGGGCGCGTCGCTGGGCCTGTTGTTGGCCGTCGGGGGAGTCCGCCTGTTCGACCGCGCCGTCGCCGATGTCGGGAAACCCTACTGGATCGATTTTTCCATGGACTTCACCGTGTTCGCGTACCTGGGCCTGGTCTGTATCGGCACCGCGGTTCTCTTCGGCCTGGTCCCGGCGCTGCAGGCGTCCCGTACCGACGTCAACGACAGCCTGAAGTCCGGCGGCCGCTCCAGCATGGGCGGAGTGCGATCTCGAAAGCTCATCGGAGGCCTGGTGGTGGCGGAGTTGGGTCTCACGCTGATCCTGCTGGTCGGCGCCGGGCTGATGATGCGAAGTTTCATGAACCTGAATCAGATCGACCTCGGCATCGACACCGCGAACACTTTGACGCTGCAGCTCGGCTTGCCCGAGGCCAAATATGGCGAAGTCGAAGAGCGAGTGGCGTTTCAGGACCGGTTGCTCGAAAGGATGACAGCCATCCCGGGGATCGAACATGTTGCGCTGACATCGAACCTGCCCAGCGAAGGCAGCATGCAGTACTACATGGCTCTGCCCGATCGAGATCTGACCGATGCGGAAGGAGAGCTGCCCCTCGTGGGCGTCGTCGCCGTCACGCCGGACTATTTCAAGGCCCTCGGTCGAGACGTCGTGCGCGGGCGGAATCTAACCGCTGCGGACGGAATCGAAGGCTCCGAAGTTGCTGTCGTCAACGAGCGGTTTGCGGCTCGTTACTGGCCCGGCGAGGACCCAGTCGGCCGGCAGATGCGCCTCGGGAAGGGCCCTGAACGGCCGTGGGTCACTATTGTGGGGATCGCTCCGCCGATCCGCCAGCGCGTGAGGCAGTCCCAGCAGGCTCCCGAAATCGAGCCGACCGCCTTCGTCCCGTTCCGACAGGAGTCGGTCCGCGCAATCGATATTGTCGCTCGGAGCCCGATGGGTCCCGAACCCCTTGCCGACGCAATCCGGGCGGAAATCCGCGTCATCGATGCGGACCTGCCGACCTACAGCGTGCAGACTTTCGACGAGATGATTCACGGGGAAAGCTGGCCCTACCGCGTTTTCGGAAGCATCTTCGGAATCCTTGCTGTGGTCGCGCTCGTTCTTTCCTCGGTCGGCATCTTCGGAGTGACGTCCTACTCGGTGAGCCAGCGCACCCAGGAGATCGGCATGCGGATGGCGCTGGGCGCAGCTGCCCGAGACGTGCTGTGGCTGGTCGGAAAGCAAGGGCTCACGCAACTGACGATGGGTTTGCTCCTCGGCCTCGCCGGCGCGTTCGCCGTGACCCGCGTCATCGGGGATCTGATGTTCGGAGTCCGGCCGACCGACCCCCTCACTTTCTTCGCGATTACCGTGATCCTCAGCCTGGTGACTCTATCCGCCTGTTTTGTCCCGGCGCGCCGAGCGACCCAACTGGACCCGATGCGCGCTCTGCGGATCGACTAGACCGTCCGAATCATCCCAACTTTTTCGCAACTAGCCCGATTGGAATTCGGGGCTTTCGCGTTGCTGACCTTCAACTCCGTGGATCAGGCCGGATCAGGCTGATATGGTTACCCATATGAAGACAACCATAGATATTGCCGACGACCTCCTGGGGAAAGCCAAGCGGCGGGCAGCGCGCGAAAACAAGACGCTCAGGGAAGTCGTCGAAGAAGCCTTGCGCCGCCACTTGTCTGAGAAGGGTGCTCAAGGCGGTTTCCGGCTCGGACGCCATGTCTTCAAGGGTAGAGGGCTCCAGCCGGGTCTTACCGAGGGTAATTGGGAGAGCGTTCGAGACTTGATCCACAGGCCCGGATAGCGGTGATCGCGCTAGACACCAACCTCCTTGTGTCTGCCCACCACGCGGATTCGTCCTGGCATGAGCAGGGCGATCGCGTCGTTGCCTGCTCTCCGCCGCCGGTAGCTTCAGTCGGTTCGCAGGAACTGAAGACCGAAAACCGGCTCATCGCGGGCTGACCCTCCGTCTGTAGGGCCGAAGTTCTGGAATCATCCCTCCAAATCATGCAGGATAGCGCGCAGCAGTTTTCACCGCGGGCTGCTACATGTACGCGGTCCGTAAGGCTCAAGCCGTCTAGTTAAACGCCCAGGAGGACATCATGAAGCGCTTGTTTTCGCGCCCGGTTGGTCGCGCGGTCTTTCTTCTGCTCATCGTGTCGATCCTTGCCGCTACCGCCGGGGCGCAGCAGAAGCCGCGGGCCAGGGATCTCGGCGTCCCATTCGACGGGACGCCGGGTCCCTTGAACGCCATCACCGACGTGGCCGGTATACGAGTCGGTCACACCACTTTGATCCGAGGTGAGGGCGTGTTGCGTGTCGGCGAGGGGCCGGTGCGTACGGGTGTCACGGCGATCCTGCCGCGCGGTGACGATCCCGGGAACCCCGTCTTCGGTGGTTGGTTTGCGCTCAACGGGAACGGCGAGATGACCGGCACGACATGGGTGGAAGAGTCCGGCTTCCTGGAAGGGCCGATCGCGATCACCAATACGCACAGCGTCGGCACAGTCCGCGATGCCATCATCGCCTGGCAGGTGCAGAAAGGCACCACGTTCCAGTCTTTCTCGCTGCCGGTCGTAGGAGAAACCTACGATGGTGCGCTGAACGACATCAATGGCTTTCACGTCGAAGCCGAACACGTCTTTACCGCCCTGGACAATGCATCGTCTGGACCCGTCGCCGAAGGCAACGTCGGTGGAGGCACCGCCATGCGGTGTCTCGGGTTCAAATGCGGGATCGGTACATCCTCACGGGCTGGGGTGAGTCCGGGCAACTACACCCTAGGCGTGCTGGTGCAGGCGAACTTCGGCGCCGGCGTGGCCACCATTGCCGGCGTTCCGGTCGGTCGGATCATCAGGGAGGAAGGTGGGGCCGTCGCCGATGCAGCCGAGGATGAGAATGGGCGCGGTTCGATCATCATCGTCGTGGCGACCGACGCGCCGCTACTTCCTCACCAGCTCAAGAGGATCGCCCGTCGAGCGTCGCTCGGCGTTGCGCGCACCGGAGGCATCTCCAGCAACGGCTCGGGAGACATTTTCATTGCTTTCTCGACCGCCAATCCCGGTGCAGCGCGTGGCCGTCCGACGGCCGACATCACCTTCCTGGGCAACCGTCAAATCAGCGCCCTTTTTGGAGCCACGGTGCAAGCGACAGAGGAGGCGATCATCAACGCCCTGGTTGCCGCGGAGACGATGGTCGGCCGGGACGGCAACCGCTCCGAAGCTTTGTCGCACGATCTGTTAAGGGAGATCCTGAGACGGTACAACCGACTCATCGAGTGAGGAATCCCGACCACAACACGGCCGACAACTTAAACCCACTGGAGTCAACATGCTTGGAACTACTCAATTCATAACGCTCGAAGCCGCGCAGAAAATGATGGCTGCCGCCGAAGCGGAAGCGTCTGCCAACAACTGGAATGTCGCCGTCACCATTGTCGATGCAGGCGCCCGCCTCATCATGTTTCAGAAGATGGACGGAACGCAGATGGGAAGCATCGACGTGTCGATGGGCAAGGCCAGGACCGCGGCGAATTTCAAACGTCCCACCAAGGCGATGGAGGAAATGATCACCGGCGGCCGCACACCATTCCTGGCGGTCGACGGAATCGTTCCCGTGCAGGGTGGAGTGCCGGTCGTGGTCGGCGACGCGGTGATCGGCGCGGTCGGAGTCAGCGGTGTTTCCTCCGCCCAGGACGAGCAGGTCGCCCTGGCGGCCATCGGCGCGCTCGAAGCCTGAAGAGGGAATTTTGGAGGGACGGATCCTGCTGAGGAGGGTGTAGGTGCGGTCTATGACCGCACATTCTTCGAGCCGAAACGATGTGCGCTCATAGAGCGCACATACACCCGAGGTTTCACCCGACCGGGTAAAGATACACGATCGTCCCGACGAGCTTCTAGTTGCAGTAGTCGCTCATCGATCCACTTACTGAATCCGCCGGCGGCAGGGCGGTGACGATCGGCCGGTCTGAGGGTGACAGGAACTCCAGCCAGCAGATCCCGAAGGGCGCCTGCTCGCCCGAGTGGTCGGCAAGCCAGGCCGCATCGCTGCTCCTTGCATTCATGGCCCGAAGGTCGTAGACGCCCCAGTCGAAGAAGACGTTCGTGGAGAATCCGATCTGCGTGGCGAGGCTCTCCCCGGCCCGAAAGATCAGACCTGGCGGGAGAAACGTGGTCCGGCTATCACCCTCTTGCGCTGCCGGCAGCGTGTCGGCGATCTCCTGGAGTCGTGGCGAGAGCACGAAGAGATGGTCGAGGCGGTACATGATCCCGCAGGAGTCGACAAAATCGAACAGGTACTGCACGACCCCACCTTCCAGATAGCGTGAAGCGCGCCAGAGTGTGGCGTCGATCGGTGCGTAGGTTTCCACGTCTCGACCCTGGCCCTGGCCGTCGAAGCGGAGCCCGCCGTGGGGCTTGTAGCTGCCTCGAAGCTGACCGGGGTAGAGGACCGACGTGGCGTTCGACAGCGAGACCGGCATGGGCAGAACGAGAGGGTTCTCGCAGCTCGGCGGGGTCACCGCAGACGACCATGACGTTCCGTCAAACTGCCAGGTGACCTGGTCGGGCGCGGGCCTGGAGAGCGGCAGGCTCAGCTCTGCTCCGGTCTGGGAGCGAAACTGGAGTGTACCGATCATCGTTCGATCGGTGGACCCGCTCAACTGTATGAACTGCGTCGTGTAGCCTCCGCCATCTGCCAGATGCGGGAAAAACAGTTCGTCGGTGACGTCTGCGGCGGCCTCATCGACCAGCGTGGTCGTCGTGATCAGGAAATCCCCTCGTTCGTTGAGCCGGCTTCGCAGGCCGACCAGCGCAATCCCGTCTGTCGCAGACGTCGAGATACGAAGCACTCCCTGCAGCGGTGTGGTCAGAGATTCCAGGCCCTGGATCTGGTTCATGAACTGAGCGATCTGGCCGTTGCCCGGGACGGTGGCCGATCCGCTCAAACCGGTCGACCCGCCCCCGAGCGTCAACAGTTCAAAGCTCACCGTGGCGCTGCTGCTCGAAGGGTTTGCGATTGCAATTCCCGTCTGGATGGATCCCCCGTCCGTGTCCGTCGCCTCGGCATAGAGTCGAAATGCCTGGCCGGTCTGTGCGGCCGCGACGCCAGCCTCCGCGACCGTGACCCCACCACTCTTCAGGGAAAAAACGGCGAGGCCGGATGGGGCCTGCGCGTTTGCCGAGGGGGTCACACGCACCGAGCCTGCCTGGACCGACGAGCCGGTTCCAGCGGTTTGAAGCCTCTGGGAGCTTCGTCCGGGTATGGTGTAGCTGAACGTCGAGGCGGTCACGCCGTCGATCGTCATCGACACCGGCTGTGCCGCCGCAGCCCCTGTGCCCTGTTCGAAGAACTGAACGGTACCGGTCAGGGTGCCGTCGGTCGGGTTGACCAGGATGACCTGGGTGGTCCAACCTCCACCGTCGGCAAAATGAGGGAAGTAGACCGTCTGGCCGATGGCGGCGGAGAGCGGGCTGACCGGCAACGTCGTCAACAGGAATTCGCCGCGCTCATTCGTGAATCCACGCAGTGCGACCGCGGCAACCGGCACGCTTGAGCTGAAGGTGAATGTTCCGCTGATCGATGAATCTCCATTGAAGGGCGCTTCGTTGAGGAACGCCGCAATCTGGCCTCCTGCCGTGACAGTCGTCGTACCGGCTCCGAAGCTGGACCGGGTCTGATCCGAAAAATAAAACGTGAGCACGGCTTCGGTGCTGCTGGGGTTTGCGATTGCCAGTCCGGTCGTGACCGGCGTGTTCACCTCGGCGTAGATGCGGCCGGAAGAGACCGAAGGTGAAGCCGGAACACCCGCTTCGCTGACCAGAATGTCGTTTTGACGGAACCCGAAGATCGCAACACCCGACGGAGTCGAACGTCCGGACCCGGGTTGCATCCGCGCGTAGCCGACCGACACCGTGTCGGCGTCTCCCCCCGTCGTTTCCGAGTCGGCACCACCGTTGTTGACCAGGAATGCGGCTGAGGTAGCCGATGTGGAGGCGCCTGCTTGCTGGGCCTCGAGCACACTGGAGGAGGATCCCTGAAAGACCAGAAGGGCGACACCGATGACGACAGCCACACCAGAACGATCGTCGAGTCTCATGAACAACTCCCTGTTAGAGAGGAAACGTGCGCTCATAGAGCGCACCTACACTGCGCGCTCAAAAGCATTCGGACACGCCACCCATAACGGGCAAAACTTAAGTTTAGCTGCGTTGACACGGCCAACCGTCACCCTAAAAATCCTGTCCGCCCCTGCCTGCTTGCAATTCCGCGACACGAAGGGCAGGCTATGGAGGTCATCAACACTCGGAGATTAAGCCATGGACAGACTCTCTCCCCTCATAGCCCTGGGCCTACTGCTGGCCGGTTGTGGCGCAACCGAACCTCGCGATGGGCCCCCGGTAATCCCCGCCGCCGGCGGAGAGCCCCAGTACGGTGGAGAACTCATCTACGCGATGGCTGCCGAAACCTATTCGCTGTTCCCGGGCCGACAACCGAGCTCGACCGCCCACGACGCCTGGCTCTACGCGCTGGAGGGCCTGGTCGAGATCAACGAGGACAATGAAATCATCCCGTGGCTTGCCACGAGTTGGGAGATTTCCGAGGATGGGCGCAACACCACCTTCCGGCTGCAGGAGGGGGTGACGTTCCATGACGGAACACCCCTGAACGCCGAGGCGGTCGCCTTCGTGTTCAACGAAGCGCTGGCGAAGGACTTTATCTATGTCCACATGCTCGAAGGGCTGGAGGAAGTCACTGTCGATGATGAATTCACCGTGACGTTCCGTTTCGAGAAGCCCTTCGCGGCATTGCTTTCGAATCTTTCCCACCGGTCCATGGTGGTCTTCAGCCCGAGGGCCTACCGCGAAAACGGCGAGGATTGGATGGCCACCAATCTCGTCGGCACCGGTCCATTCATCCAGGAAGAGCTGGTTCGCGGCGAGTACCTGAAGTACCGAAAGAACGAGGACTACTGGCAGGAAGGGAAGCCCTACCTGGATCGTGTCACAATTCGGATCGTGACGGACGTTTCGGTCCGCTCCGCCATGCTGGAGGCGGGCGAGGCCGATCGAACCGTTTTGATCAATGACTTCGACATCCCTCGCCTGCGTGCCGACGAGCGTGTCAACGTTCGCGTGATACCCAGTACACGCCAGTACTACGTCGTGCTCAACCACACCGTGGCGCCGCTCGACAACCCGGTTGTACGGCAGGCCTTCAACTACGCCATGGACAAGGAGGGCATCGTTCAGAGCGTCTTTGCGGGCACGGGCGCCCTCCTGTCGAAGGCTCCGGTTCTTTCCGAGGGCGTCGTGGCCTTTACAGACATGCGGCGGCCCGGTGAAAACACCATCTTCGCCTACGACCCGGACAGGGCCCGCAATCTCCTGGAGAGTGCCGGCTTCATCGACAGGGATGGTGATGGCGTGCTCGAAGACGCGCAAGGGAGTCCTCTGCGGCTGAGCTTCTGGTCTCCGAGGGCGTCGGCGAAAGGGGACGACAAGGTCGCCCAGCTCGTTCAGAGCATGCTCGGCGAGGTCGGTGTCGACGTCGAGATCCGCTTCTGGGAGAATTCGGCGTTCGGGTCCGCCACCAACCTGGGGCCCGAGGACGCCCAGTACGAGATGGCGCTGCTCTCCTGGGGCATTCCGACCGCGGATCCCGACGAGCCGATGATGATGATGACCTACAGCAAGGCCTGGAAGCCGATCGGCGCGAATCGGATGTTCTACGCCAGCGAAGAGGTCGATCGGCTCACCGTGCTCGCCCATCACGAGGTCGATCCCGTCCGGCGAAAGGAGTACGTGCGTTTCTGGATGGAGGAGCTCCTCGAGGACGCCCCGATCATCTTCCTCCCGACGCTGGCTCTGAATCTGGCCACACGGTCCTACGTTCACGGCGACAGGATCCTCGCGATCGATCAGTACCCGGCTCGTTTTGCGTGGATCGATCAGGCGGAGAAGGAGCGCCAGGGAGTGAGGCGCTGAGTCACGCCGCTTGCCGGGGACCCGGAGAACTCCATACATGCTGAGACTGATTCTCGGCAGACTGCTCTTCATGGTGCCGGCGGGTCTGCTTCTGGTGACCTTCCTGTTCGGTCTCTTCCATATCATTCCCGGCGATCCCGCCCTGTTGCTCGCCGGCGACAACGCACCGGCGGAGGTCGTCGAAGCGATCCGTGAAGCGTACGGCTTCAACAGGCCGTTACCCGTCCAGTACGCGACCTACATGGCGAAGGTTCTGCAGGGGGACCTCGGCGTCTCGAACTACTCCCGCGAGCCGGTCACGTCTCTGATCTTCCCGCGGGTCGTGAACACCGCCCAGCTGGCGTTCTGGTCGACCGGACTGGCGATGATCGTCAGCCTGATACTGGGCTGCACATCGGCCATGTTCTGGAACACGAAGATCGACAAGGCCGTAACCGTCATCGCTCTGCTCGGCATCTGTACCCCGGTGTTCGTTTCGGGACTCTTCGCGATCTTCATTTTTTCGGTCCAGCTCGGCCTGCTTCCCACCGGAGGCCTGAGCTCGTGGAGGGGATTCATCCTGCCCGTGATCACCCTCGGCTCCTTCGAGGCAGCCGTCCTGACGCGAATGGTTCGCTCGACAATGGTCGACGCGTTGGGTTCCGACTACATCCAGACCGCGCGAGCCAAGGGAGTGGCCGAGACCGTGGTCGTGTTCAAGCACGCGCTCCGGAACGCGCTGCTCCCCATCATCACACTGTTCGGGTTGGGTTTTGGCGCCACGTTGGGTGGCTCTGTCGTCACCGAGACGATCTTCACATGGCCGGGGTTGGGTCGCATGATGGTGGATTCCATCCTGACCCGGGACCTGCCCGTCACGCAGGGCGCTTTGCTTCTGTTTGCCCTGATGTTCATCGCCGTTAACCTCGTCGTCGACGTGCTCTACGCATACGTTGATCCTCGAATCACGTATGACTAGCTTCCTCCGTCGTTTCAGCCGCGACAGGGTCGGCGTGGTCGCCGCATTCGTGCTGCTGGGATTGTACGTCGTTGCTCTTACGGCTCAATGGATAGCGCCGTACGACGCGCTGGCGACGAGTCTGCGCGAAGTTTTTCGGCCGCCCTCGATCGAGCATCTCCTCGGCACCGATCAGTTCGGACGCGATGTCCTGTCCCGCGTCATTTTCGCCACACAGGTCACCGCCAAGATCAGCGCCGCCGCAATCCTGCTGGCCCTGGCGCTCGGTACCGCCGCGGGAATGTATGTGGGATACGTCGGCGGCCTTGTCGAGTCCCTGGTGATGCGGCTGACCGACATCATGTTGATCTTTCCAACGATCATGCTCGCCATCGTGATCGTAGCCATTGCCGGGCCGTCCGAGGGCGGCGTCATCGTCGCGCTGGCGCTGTCACAGGTCCCAAAGTTCATCCGTATCGCTCGGGGTGTCACGCTGTCGGTCAAAGAGGAGCTCTACGTGGAAGCCTCCATCGCGGTAGGGGCCGGTCGGTGGCACATACTTCGCGGTCACATCTGGCCGAACATTTCCTCGCCCATCATCGTCCAGGGAACTCTAACGCTTCCGGTCCTGGTTCTTTCGGCATCGGCGCTGAGCTTCCTCGGCCTGGGAGTCCAGCCGCCGACGCCGGAATGGGGAGCCATGCTGAATGAGTCCAAAGACTTTCTCCGCACGTCTCCGTACCTGATCCTCGGACCCGGCATCGCCCTGTTTCTGTTCGTGCTCGCGTCCAACCTGGTCGGTGATGCCCTGCAGGAAGCGTTGAATCCGCGCCTGGAGGGCCGGAGGTGATGCTAGTGCCAGCTCCTGAGCCGCTGATCCAGGTCAAGGAGCTCCGGACCTACTTCCACACGGAAGATGGCGTCGGGCGTGCGGTCGATGGCGTCAGCTTCACCATTGCGCCCGAGAAAACGCTCGGCGTGGTCGGCGAAAGCGGATGCGGCAAGTCCGTCACCGCCCGTTCCATCATGAGGCTCATCCAGCCGCCCGGGCGGATCGAGTCCGGCGAAATCCTCTACTCGAGAAACGGCGCCCTCACCGATCTGGTCCGGCTCGATCCCAGGGGGCGCACCATTCGTGCCATTCGGGGCAACGACATTGCGATGATCTTCCAGGAACCGATGACGTCGCTGAACCCCGTGTTCACGATAGGCGACCAGATCATCGAAGGCATTCTCCTGCACCAGGGAGTGAGCCGAAGCGAAGCCCGGCGGAGAGCCATCGAAATGCTGGAGGCGGTCGCGATTCCGTCGCCGAGGCGGCGCATCGACGAGTATCCTCACCAGCTTTCGGGCGGGATGCGCCAGCGAGCGATGATCGCGATGGCGCTGTCGTGTAATCCGTCCCTGCTGATTGCCGACGAGCCGACCACGGCGTTGGACGTCACGATCCAGGCTCAGGTTGTCGACCTGATGCGGCAGCTGCAGCGGGACTTCAAGGCGGCGATCATGTTCATCACCCATGATCTGGGCGTCGTCGCCGACATCGCGGACGATGTCGTCGTGATGTACCTGGGAGAAATCGTCGAACGGGCGCCCGTGCGGGAGATATTCCATAATCCCAAGCACCCGTACACCCAGGGTCTGATGGGTTCCCTTCCTTCGCTCACACTCCCGCGCAAGCAGAGACTCCCGGCGATCGAGGGTAACGTCCCCAGTCCATTCTCCCTCCCAGGAGGCTGCCGCTTTGCGCCGCGCTGTCCCCACGTCATGGATGTCTGTCGAGGCCGCTCGCCACGCCTCACCGATGTCGGACCTGAACACCAGGCCGCCTGCTATCTCCATGAACCGGCGATGGGGGCGGAGGGATCATGAGACCGGCGGAAGAAACGCTGCTGGAGGTCAGGAACCTCAAGAAATCGTTTCCTGTCCGAAAAGGGCTGCTGCGACGAGTCGTAGATCAGGTCCGGGCGGTCGACGGTGTGAGCTTCACCATCGGTCTGGGCGAGACGCTCGGCCTGGTTGGGGAAAGCGGATGCGGCAAGACAACGACAGGACGGGCTGTTCTTCGGCTCGTCGAGCCCACCGAAGGAGATGTCGTTTTTCGGAGCCGAAGGCACGTCCGAAAAGGAGAGTCCTACAGGGAGATCGACGTCGCGGCCGCGACAGCAGACCAGATCAGAGCACTGCGCCGGGACATGCAGATCATCTTTCAGGACCCGTTCTCTTCGCTCAACCCGCGGATGAGCATCGGCGATATCGTCGCCGAGCCTCTCAAGGTGCAGGGCCTGTCGAGCGGACAGGAACGTCGCGATCAGGTCGCCTATTTATTAGAGGCGGTCGGTCTGACCAGAGACCACACGAAGCGTTATCCGCACGAGTTTTCCGGCGGACAGCGACAGCGTATCGGTATCGCGCGCGCCCTGGCTCTCAACCCGCAGCTCATCATCGCCGATGAACCCGTCTCGGCTCTCGACGCGTCGATACAGGCGCAGGTCTTGAATCTGCTGATGGACCTCCAGTCGGAACGCGGTCTCTCCTACCTGTTCATCGCACACGATCTATCCGTCGTCCGGCACATCAGCGATCGGATCGCCGTGATGTACCTGGGCCGTCTGGTGGAGCTGACCGAAACGGACGAGCTGTTTGCCAACCCGCTGCACCCCTACACCGAGGCGCTCATGTCGGCCGTACCCGTCCCCGATCCCGACCATCGGGCGGATCGCATCATTCTCAGCGGCGACGTGCCGAGCCCGGTGGATCAACCGTCCGGTTGCTACTTTCACCCTCGATGTCGCTACGCGGAGGATGTTTGCAGGACCCAGACACCGTCCTACAGCGATGTCGGCGGCGGCCACTACGTTGCCTGCCATCTGGCCGATTCCCTGAGTCTACGCCCGCTAAAGACGAACTGAGTCGTGCTGTCGGTGGTTCCTTGTCCAAAACAGCCTTTCGCGGACGTGGGTTGATGCCTGTGTGGGGGAACTGGACCAAAAACCCGACGGATTTTCAAACCTCAAATCTGCAATGAGCAACCTACAATGTGGACTCTTTCAAATATCGCAATTTGCGATCGCACGGATGGAGAGTTCCGCCTAATCGCAGATTTGGGCCCGGATAGTACCGGCATGGTAAGTGTAGGTGCGGTCTATGACCGCACATTCTTCGAGGCGAAACATTGTGCGCTCATAGAGCGCACCTACACCTGAGCCTCAAGTTTCGCTTGTCGCCGGCACCGAGACCTAGCGGCTAGTACATTCGCGCTTTGTCGAGGACGTTTCGCATGTCGTCGATTCGGTCCTCGAGGTAGCAGCGGAGGTTGTGGCAGAAGATGTCTGTGATCTTGCCGTTCTCGCTTTCCGCAGTGCTGGCGGAATGCGGACTGATGAGCACGCTCGGCAGATCCCAGAGCGGGTTGTTCGGGTCCAGCGGTTCGACCGCAAAGGGATCCAGGGCGGCCAGAGCGATTCGGCCGGACTGCAGGTTCCGGGTCAATGCTTCCAGATCGACGACCTGTCCGCGCGCGATGTTGACGAAGACAGCGCCCGGTTTCAAGGCCGCGAAGGCCGCTTCGTCGATCATTCCTTCCGTGTCCGGCGTGTGCGGAACGCTGAGGACGAGTGCGTCGGCTTCCCTCAACATCTGATGCAGGGCATCGTGCGGGAACAGGACCTCGATCCCGAGCTGCTCCGCGGTCCGGTCCGAGCCGGCCCGCGCCAGTGCGACGACGCGCATGCCGAGACAACGCCCGACCTCGGCGACACGCCGGCCAAGTTCCCCGACACCGATGATGGCGAGCGTTTTGCCTGCCAGCTCGTCTCCACAGAATCGCGCCCAGTGGTGTGCCTTCTGCTCGGCCTGAAGGTGTGGCAGCCGCTTTACGTGGCTGAGCAACGCCAGGAAGACGAATTCGCTGAGCGGGCCCGCGTGGACGCCCCGCGCCGTCGTAATCAGGATGTCGGACTCCTGGAGGCCCAGGCGCTTGACCGTTTGCCCGACGCCGGAACTCGTCGTCTGAATCCACCTCAAGTTCGGGGCCAGGTTGATCCCCTTGGTGCCATCCGAAGCAGAGGGCGGAAAATCCCATAGGATGTCTGCTCGGGCGAGATGACCTCGCCAGCGCTCCTCCTGTTCCTCACTCAGAACAAAGCCGTCCTGTCCTGCGTGATCGGCGGTGTATCTGGTCGGCGGCAGCAAATCGGGTTCGTATATGACCTCGAGTCTCTCCGGATCGGCCGCCTTGATCCGGTCCACATGTTCCGCTTCCAACGGTGTTGCGATGAACACCGCCAATCGTGCTTGTTCGCCTGTCATATTCGTGCTCTCAGTTCTTGAACGAAAAACCGGCGCTCTCTGATGAGCGCCGGTCTTGCTTCCAGGTCCGCGATTCCGCCTTCAATGAGTCATCGCATAGATGACATAGTTCACACCGAGGCGGTACGCAAGGCCCGTCATTTCGGCCGGATAGTACGGATCGTCGGCGTGCTCCCAGGCATCGCCCATGTCGATGTTGAAACTGATGGCGACCATCAGGCGACCCTTGTCGTCGTATATACCGCGCCAGTGCGGCGGCCCAGCCATTGCGGCGACAACCTGTCCCCGCCCCCAGCGCAAGTGCCGGCGGCCGGGGATCTGGATGCGGTCTCCCAGGTCGAAGAAGACGTTCATGAGCGGGTCGTCGTCCGGGATCTCGACGATCGGTTGGTCCGGCAACACCCGTTGCATCGCCGACTCGAAAACGTACCAGTCGTACTCGCCGTGGAAGTCATCCACCACCAGGAATCCGCCACGCAACAGATATTCTCTCAGGCTTTCGGCTTCGAGCGCGTTCGGTTGCCAGTTTCCCTGCCCGACCTGCTGCATGAAGAGAAACGGATGACCGAAGATGCGATCGTCGATCACTTCCAGATGCCGGCTGTCATCGGCGACCGTAAGGTTGGTGAGCCGATCGAGCGCCGGCAGGAAGTGCGCTTCGGCCATCGGGTAGTCGATGGCCCACCACGGCTGTCGGTACCCCCGGGAGCCGGCGCCGCCCCACGTTCGATACACCACCCGGGCCATATGGAACTCGGCTTCGGGCGAGTCGCCGCGTGTGTCGAAGTATCCCTGGCTACTGGCGATTCCGGCCAGGACACAAACGATCAATCCGGCGGCGGCCGCTCGCACCTTCATATTCCGGCCTCGAGCCCGATGCATGGGAGAATTCTACCGCATCCTTCCCCTCCGATGAGGTCCGCATCACCGTCGTATTCGCTGGACCACCAGCAGCCGTTCGCGGAGGTCGTCGGCCTTTCCTGCCTCCTCCAGCTTGCTCCACAGGGTTGCCACGGTCCGGGCGTCAACGAAGCCCGGGACCGTGGTTCGCCACTCCTGGTCCTGCCGGAAACTGTCGACGGCGTCCACCGCCTCCTGCGTATACCGGTTCCTCTCCGGGTCGTCGTTCGAGAGCTCCTCCTCGTCGCTGCGGAAGTAACCCAGGGCGTGGAGCATGAGCTTCAGCTGGAAGACATCCCGGCCGGTCTCCTGCTGGAGGGTGCGGAAGCCGAGGGTTTCCGAGATCGTGTTGTAGATCCGCCGCATCTCGCCGAGCGGGTTGGGATGCTCGCAGACGTTGATCTGCACCGTCAGGCCGTCCTCACGCCGCGCCATCCCGGGCCGCGGATCCGCCACGATCACGGCCGCCGACTGCGTCTCACCATGGCGACCGTCCCCACCCAGCTCGTGACCGGCGTTCAAGGCCTCGATGAGGCGGTCGGCCAGGTTGCGGTGCTTGCCCTCGCTCGCTTCGAACGTGTTGGCTACGGCGTCGAGTACATCCGGACCGAACAGGGAGTTTCCCTGGGCCACGTAAGTCGCACCGGAGCGGTGGCCGAACCAGGGGGTGTGGTTCCCGGAGTGCTGGGCCGACTGGCCGTCGACGCCGATGACGCCAATCTGCCGGCGCTGGGCGTTCTCGTCCTCGGCCAGACGGCGCGCCAGCGCCGCATCGGGAGAGACGCCTTCGGCCATGAGATCCAGCAGCTCGTAGCCGTACTCGGTGCGCGTGGAAGCCTGGGTCGCCACCGCGCCGACGCCCTTCCGAACCCAGGGTACGCCGTTCCCGACGCAGGGGTTCCGCGTCGTGACCGCGACGCCCGACTCCCCCGTATCCATGTCCACTGCTGCGATGGAAAAGGTATGGAAGACGAGATCCTCTCCCCACGCCGCCGGTTCCTGCGCGGCCGCGGGCACTGCCAAAAAGAGCACCGCTCCAACACACGCCGCAAAGACTCGCTTTGTCGCCATTTGAACACCTCCGCTCATACGTAGAACATCCATTGAGCCTGCAGCCTACGAGTCGACTTTGCGACGTGTCAACCGATTTGAGACTCCGGTCAAGACAGGCAGGTCCCTTTCGGGCGATGTGCTGGTATTCGCAGCCCTGTCCATCGTCAGTCAGCCGGGATTCTCCGAGAGACTCCGCGGTCCGCAATCTGAAGGGCCTGATAAACCGATGGCGCAAGGATCTCGATCTGCAATAGAGTTCGACGCAGTTGGAGATGCCATGCTGAAGCAATGCGCGATCGGTCACGTCGACCTGTGGCTCCTGGGGGAGTTCGCCCCGTGAGCGGGCGTGTGCTCGGCGAGCGCGACCTGAATCGCGCCCTGCTCGCCCGTCAACTCCTGCTGGAGCGCTCCCGGGTGCCCCTGCCGCGAGCCCTCGAGCGAATCGGTGGCATCCAGAATCAGTATGCGCCGAACGCCTACATTCGCCTCCGGTCGTGTCTCGACGGGTTTCGGCGAGACGACCTGACCCGCGCATTGAATCGCCGCAAAGTCGTCCAGGCGACCCTGATGCGGACAACGATTCACCTGGTCTCGTCCCAGGACTACTGGCCACTGGCGATCGGAGTGCGGCGCGCCCGGCGCGAGTGGTGGCTCAGGCTCCAGAAGGGAACCGTCTCGCAGCACGAGATGAGGCGGCAGGCGAAACGCCTTCGAACTGCGCTCGAGGAAGGTCCGGTGTCGGTGCGGGACCTGAAAGAGTTCGCGAGTCACTTCGACCTCTGGATCGACCTGGTTCGGGTTCCACCGTCGGGGACCTGGGAGCGGCGACGCGCGAATATTTACGGGCTGGCCGAGACGTGGCTGGAGCCGGGCGAAGTGACGGAGCGGGAGGGACTGGAGCACCTCGTGCGGCGCTATCTGGGCGGCTTCGGGCCCGCGCCGCTTGCCGACATCGCGCACTGGGCCGGCGTGCCGGCCTCCATGCTCACACCGGTCGTCGAGCGTCTGATCTTGCGCCGGTTCAAGGGCGAGTCTGGCGAGCTGCTCGACCTGCCGCGAGCCCCATTGCCCGATAGAGACACTCCAGCACCGGCGCGTTTGCTCCCGAGTTGGGACGCTACCCTGCTGGTGCACGCGCGGCGAACCGGGATCCTGCCGGAGCCCTACCGCAAGATCGTGTTCAACATCAAGAAGCCGCAGTCGATGCCGACGTTCCTCGTCGACGGGCGCGTTGCGGGCGCCTGGAAGGAGGAGCGAGGGAGGATCCTGCTCGAGCCGTTCGGGCCGGTTTCTCGTGGCGCCCGGCGCGAGCTCGACGAGGAGGGAGAACGGATGCTCGCGCTCTACGTCTAGTCAGAAGCTACTGCCGGCGAGATCCTTGTGTGGCTGATCGGATTGGTCTAGTCTGCTCTTGCTTATACGGTTGGTTCAGCACGCCACTATATGTAGTGTAAGGGGGTGCGCCCTCCGTTTCCAAAGAATATGCGCGAGTTCCAGCGGCAATTCTCCAGTGACGAGGCCTGTCAAGACTACTTGGCGGCGTGTCGCTGGCCGGAAGGCTTCACATGTCCTCGTTGCGGGCACAGGCGGGCCTATCGGATGCTGAAACATCGACGGTGGCAATGCGCCGCTTGTCGGTACCAGGTCTCGTTGACGGCCGGCACAATTCTCCACAGCACAAGAACCCCACTGACCGTATGGTTCTGGGCGACCTATCTGATGGTCACCGATAAACGGGGAATCTCGGCGCTCCTGTTCCAAGAGCAGCTGGGGCTGAGCCGGTACGAAACCGCCTGGATGCTGTTACACAAGCTGAGACGCGCGATGGTTAACGCGGCCCGTGAGCCGTTGTATGGCGAGGTGGAGATCGACGACACTTGGATCGGCGGACCGCAGCCCGGCCTGAGGGGCAGTCGTCAGCTCAAAGGGCGAAAGGCCGCCATTGTGCTGGTTGCCGTTGAAAAACGGGGCCGTATCTCGGGTCGAATCCGGATGGCCGTGGCCCCGAATTTCAAAAAGACGACGATGATCGATTTCGTCAAGCAAACCGTTGCACCAGGATCGACGGTTTACACCGACGGCCTGAAAGGCTTCGAGGGCATTCCGGCAGCGGACGTTCAGCACGTTCCCCGTCCTCAACCTCGCAGGACGGAGCTGCGCAAAGGCGTACCCTCGGTCGTGCCGCTTGCGGACCGCGCGATCGGCAACCTGCAGCAGTGGCTGATTGGGACCTACCATGGGGTCAGTAAGGCGCAACTGCAGGTCTACCTGGATGAGTTTGTGTTTCGGCACAATCGTCGGCGGCAACCGATGGCCGCCTTTCAAACATTGCTCGGCCTCGGTACGGGAAGGCCTCCGACGATCTATCGCCGCATTCGAGGAGCCCGGGACGTCGCGAACCATGGGCGGTAGTCACAACATGTTGGGGTCTGCTGAACAAACCGTATAAGCAAGAGTCTGCTAGAAGGATTTCTATTGACGCAGTCTGCGGAGAATCTTTGGGAGTTTGGACCTGAAATGGTGTCGATCGAACGCTGTCGAGCCGGACTCATCGGCACCGGACTTATCTGGTTTGCACTCTCGGTGGCGGCGCAGGGCGAAGAGAAGTTCACGGCGCGACTCTCGGTCGCACCGGTCGAACCCAGCACCCAGGCCGGCATCACGGGAACAGGGACGGCTTCGGCGACTCTGGTCGGCACGAAGCTCTCGATCACGGGAACATTCGAGGGCTTGCTGTCGCCCGCAACCGTGGCCCGCGTCCACCGGGGTCTGGCGACGGGTGTGCGCGGATCGGCGTTCTTCGATCTGGATGTCTCCAGAGAAACGAGCGGGTCCATTATGGGCTCGGTTGATCTGACCGCAGAACAAATGGAGAGTCTTCGACAGGGAAGGGTCTACGTCCAGATTGACAGTGAGAACGCGCCTGACGGTAACCTCTGGGGCTGGCTGCTGCGGTAGGAGGACACGATGCTCGGTTTCTTGATACGTTTTGCAGGGGCGCTGCTAGTGGTTGCCGTCTCCGGCGCGACAATCGCTGCGGGACGACAGGCGCAGGTCGCTGGAGCGTATACAGCCGCGCAAGCTGCAGCCGGTCGTACCTCGTATCAGTTGAACTGCGCCAGCTGCCATTTGACCGATCTCGGCGGCCTGAACGAAGCCCCGGAACTGGCGGGTCCCAATTTCATGAGCGCCTGGGGTCACCTGACCACAGGCGACCTCATCACCTACATGCAGGCGACGATGCCTCCCGGCAATGTTGGCATTCTGGGCGAACAGGCATACGTCAACATCGCGGCCTTCCTTCTCGAAGCGAACGGCGCGCCGACGGGAACACAACCCCTGACACCGGAAGGTGAGGTGTTGATCAGTGCGCTCGCCACGAGCCAGGGTATAACGCCGCTCGACCTGCCAGGTGGCGAAGCGGCGCCGGTCGCAGGGCCGGAGACGCCTGAGGAGAGCGGACCGACGGGGTTGACCGTAACCGGCGAAGTACCCGACTATGCGCCGGTCACCAATGACATGCTGCGCAACCCTGACGCGGCAGACTGGCTGATGATCCGGGGGAACTACCAGGCGTGGAACTACAGTGCGCTTGCTCAGGTGACGCGTGAAAACGTCGGCGACCTGCGGCTCGCATGGGTCTGGGCCATGCACGAAGGACAATCGAACCAGCCTGCGCCGATTGTTCACGACGGGACGATATACCTGAACAACACCGGCAACACTGTGCAGGCGCTCGAAGGCCAAACGGGTGAGCTCATCTGGGAGAACAGGCTCGGGGGACGCCAGGGGGGCGCGATGCGGGGCCTGGCAATTCACGACGACAAGGTCATCGTCGCCACGACCGACGCGCGGCTCGTCGCGCTTGACGCGCGAAGCGGAGAAACCGTCTGGGAAACCGTCATCGGCGACAGGACGCACGGGAGCTTCAGCAACTCCAGTGGCCCGATCGTCATCGACGGGACAGTGGTTCAGGGCCTGACGGGATGCGGCCGTTACAGGGAAGAGAAGTGCTTTATCAGCGCTTACGATGCCTCCGACGGGAGTCCGGTCTGGAAGTTCAACACCGTCGCCAGCGACGGCGAGCCCGGAGGAGATACCTGGGGTACTCTTCCGGATCTGTTCCGGGCCGGGGGAGAAACCTGGATCACTGGCAGCTACGATCCCGAACTCGAACTGACCTATTGGGGAGTGGCTCAGGCCAAACCCTGGATGGCCGCCAGCCGAGGCGCGACCGTCTACGACAAGGAGCTCTACACGAACGCGACCGTGGCGCTCGGCGCCGCCGACGGCAAGCTTGCCTGGTACTTCCAGCATGCTCCCGGCGAATCGCTGGATCTGGACGAGGTCTTCGAGCGCGTTCTTGTGGATGTCGACGGCCAGAAGTTAGCTTTCACGGTAGGCAAGCCCGGCATCCTCTGGAAGCTCGATCGAGAGACGGGAAAGTATCTCGGTCACAAGGAAACCGTCTTCCAGAACGTTTATGACCGGATCGATCCGGAGACAGGCCAGCCCCAATACCGGATCGACATCGTGGAGCACGAGACGAATCAGTGGATACAAGGGTGTCCCAGCACGGAGGGCGGCCACAACTGGCAGGCGATGAGCTACCACCCCGGCGCCGGCCAGCTCATCATTCCGCTCAGCCAGAGCTGCCTCGAGATCCGCGGGCGCGTGGTCGAGTTCGAAGTCGGCTCGGGTGGTTCGGCGGCGGACCGCCGCTGGTATGAAATGCCGGGAACCGACGGGAACCTCGGCAAGCTTGCGGCCTACGACGTTCGCACTCTGGAAGAGAAGTGGTCCGTCCAACAGCGGGCGCCGTTTCTGACCGCCGTGCTTTCCACAGCCGGCGGGATCGCTTTCGTGGGAGACGTCGACCGCCAGTTCCGTGCGTATGACGTGGATACAGGCGCCGTACTCTGGCAGACCCGGCTCGGCACCTCGGTCCAGGGGTTCCCGCTGACGTTCAGCATCGACGGGAAGCAGTACATCGCCGTGACGACCGGACTGGGCGGTGGCAGTCCGCGGCGCGTCCCGCGATTGATCGCCCGCGAAATCCGTCATCCCGCGACCGGCAACGCGCTGTACGTGTTTGCGCTGCCCGATGGGCAGTAAGTGAGAATCCGTGCGAAACAGGCGTGTCTTACGAACTGCTTTTTCGGAACACTGACCGGATTTCGCCTGGCCCGCCTGAACTCTCAACGGACATGCTGTGGCGCAAGTTCCAACTGGTCACTGTCCACTGACCACTGACCACTTCTTCAGACTCAGGGTTCGGGTTCCGTTTCCAGGGTCTTGACCACGCACGTGGATGCGCGGCAGTGATTTGAGTTTTCCGAGCCCAGAGCCTCGAGAAACTCGACGGTCTCGGGGTACTGCATGTTGTGGGCTTTCGGACCGTTCGCCATGTCGGCAACCGTGTCCCCGGTATTCCCTTCAACTTCCTGATCCGCACGACCGGCGCCGCCAAAAACCTGGGTTGCTCTGGCCCTGACATCCGCGCCTACGGAGATAAGGTACAGGATCAGATCCCGTTCGACGGTGAGAGCAGCCCCGTGCAGTGGCGTGTAGCCCTGGTTGTCCCCCAACTTGACGTCCGCGCCGACTTCTTCCACGAGGTACTTCACGGCGGCCAGTCGCTGGTTCGGAGCGAAATTGGTCACCTGCGGTTCGTAGCCCCAACCGGCGGCAGCCAGCAGCGGCGCCGCTTCTCGCTCGGTCGGGATCGTGGGATTTGCTCCCGCTCCGACCAGCAGTTTCATCGCAGGGACATCGTTCGCCTTCGCGGCGAGCCAGAAGGCAGTCGCGCCTTCCGGTCGGATCCAGTCGCCGTGGTTCGTCCTGTAGTGGGGCTTCTTTTCCAGTCTTTGGTCGGGATCGGCGCCGGCCTCCAGCAGTGCCTGAAGCAGGTCCAGGTAGTCGGTTCTCTCCTCTTCGACACTGGGGGCTGGATACCACGTACGCTCGGCCCACCGAGCGTCGATCGTCGCGTACAGCGGAGCGACTCCGTCCTTGTTCGCAAGATTGGGGTCGGCTCCCTCATCGAGGAGGAAACTGGCGACGTCGAGCCTTCCGTTGATGATGGCGGTGGTCAGGGGGCTCGCGCTATCTGAGGCTGCCACCACGTTCACATCGGCTCCCGCTGCTACCAATTCCTTGGCGACCTGTAGGCGGCCTTCGCGGGCCGCGAAATGGAGGGCGGCGAGCCCTCCTGAGGAAGCCTCTGGGCGGTCTTCCTTAACGGCAGCGTTGCCGTCTTCGTCCCGGTATCGGTCCCTCCACCGGATGACGTCGGACAGTTTGGTCAGGACATCGGGGTCGGCTCCCCCGGCGACGAGTTCCCGGACGACTTCGGAGCGACCCTGGGCCGCGGCAAACATCAGCGCCGTCTGCCCGTTCGTGGTGTCGGCCGCGTTCACCTCGGCGCCACTCTCGAGCAGAAGCCTGACGGCGTCCGTATTGCCTGAAGCCGCCGAATACATCAGCGGTGTGGTGCCGTTCGCGTCGGCGTCGTTCGCGCCCGTTCCGGCCTCGAGCAGGATCTCGATGAGGGCCGCATTGCCGTTCTTTGCCGCGAGCAACAGGGGTGTGAGGTCGCCGAGACGAGTCTTGGAGTCGAGGTTTGCGCCGGCGTCGATCAGCAGCCTTGCGATTTCCGCATCGTCCCGGTACGCCGCCCAGTGCAGCGCCGTGGTGCCGTCGCCCTGCGTTGCGTCGACGTCCACACTCTGCTCCAGCAGGGATCGAACGGCGTCGATGTCCCCGTGCATGGCCGCGTCGGCCAGGGGCGCGTCCGCAGCGGCGGATGCCAGTGCACCGCTGACGCCGAACAGAATGGCGATGCACGATCCGACGATCAGGGAAGCGAAACTTGGGGCTCGAGTGTAGGTGCGCTCTATGAGCGCACGTTGTTTCGCTTCGCGGGATGTGCGGTCATAGACCGCACCTACACGGCGTGGGGGGACCGGACCAGCTGTCTTTCTCCCGGAACTTACGCAAAGCGATTGGTGGATCAACGCTCCATCTCCGGTTGTGAGGGGGACGGTGGGCCCGACGCTAATGGATGGTTCCGGTCATAGACCGCACCTACACGCCGTGGGGGGACGTTGGGCCCGACGCCAATTTGATGGTTCCGGTCATAGACCGCACCTACACTTTTGACGAACATGTTTTGCTCTCTCAGAAGCTCAGATCGAGAAAGTTCCCGTGCTGTCGCCGAAAGTTTCGACATCCACTCCGAGGGAATGGAGTACCGACAGCAGAGCGTTGGCCTGCGGGGTGTCGTCTGCGGCCCGCACGTGCAGGTTACCCCGCACCCGACCGGATGCGTGACCCGCCAGTAGCACCGGTACCCGCTTGTGTCCGTGGATGTTGCCGTCGCCCATCGGGCTGCCGTAAAGAACCAGGGAGTGGTCCAGCAGGTTGCCGTCTCCATCAGGGGTATTCCGCAACTTATCGAGGAAATATGTCAGAACACCCACGTGGTAGTGGTTGATCTTGGCGAAGTCTTCGATCATTTCGGGCCGCTGCTGATGGTGCGACGCCGAGTGGAACGCTGTATCGCTGCCGCTGGTCGGGAAGGTCCTCGGGCTGACGTCGCGGCACATCTTCAGTGTGGAAACGCGGGTCACGTTCGCCGCGAAAGCCAGAACCTGCAGGTCGAACATGATCTTGACGTGCTCTTCCCAGGAATCGGGCACCCCCGCTGGAGCGTCTGGCAGTTCTCTCTGGGCGCCCGAGGCGTTGTATTCCTCGATCCTCTGGATGCGACGTTCAATCTCCCGAACGTTCTCCAGGTAGTCGTCCAACCGGTTGCGGTCCGCGGTTCCTATACCGGCCCGCAGCCGCGCGACGGAACTCGTGATCCGGTCGAGGATGCTGCGGTCGACCTCGCGCCTCGAAGCGCGCTCGTCGGGAGTACCGCCCGTGCCGAACAACTCTTCGAAAGCCAGGCGCGGGTCCTGGATCATCGGAAGCGGACTGGTCGGAGATGCCCAGCTGAGCGTATCCATGTAGACGCAACTGTAGTGATAGCCGCAGGCACCGGACGTGTCCTGGTTCTCGATGCTGAGCTGGATCGACGGCAGCGGCGTGTCCTGGCCGAAATTCTGGGCGTACAGCTGGTCGACGGACGTCCCGTTGTAGACGTCGGAACCTTCGGTCTGCTTGGGATGAGAGGCGGTCAAGAACACCGCGCTCGAACGGAAGTGGTCGGCACCGACTTCTTCTGCCGTCAGGGGATCCGCCTGGCCGCAGTCGGTGTGGCTGATGATCGTCGTGTAGTCGCGGAACGGTTCCATCGGTTCAAGGATCTGGGTGAACTCGAAATCGCGACCTTCGGTTCCGGGAGCCCAGAGGTTCTTCTCGGTGCCATACGTCGTGCTGCCCGAGTTGCCGTGGACGATCTCGACCCCGGCGAAGCGAGGGCGCGGCGTGGCCGCGGTCTGCTCGAGTGGGGTCTGGGCGGGGGCCATGGATTCCAGGAAGGGCAGTGCCACCGCCGCTCCCGTACCTTGGAGCATCGTTCTTCGTGAAATATGCTTCTTAGTGATGAACATAGATCCGCCTCTCCTTTTGGTCCAATAACCTCTGAAGCTCTATTGATTCGATACTTTACCCTATTCGGGCGCCGCTTCCGAGCCTGAAGTCGGGCTTTCTTGGCGCATCTGGAACGGCGCACTCGTGACGATGTTCATGACAAACGCCGAAAAACGGTTGTCAGCGCCCTCCGAGGCGCGTGCGATCGAGCGCACCGTCGGCATATCCCGGTGGTCCAACACCCGGCCGACGGCATAGGCCAGCAGGTTCTGCGTGAAGCTCCCAAGAAAGGTCACTGAACGGTTGAGGAGCGCCTGGCTCAGGCTACGGGCCCCCTCAAGCTTCGTTCCGTCGTACATCTCGGAAACCGGATCGATCGGAAAGCCTCCTTCCGTGACGCGCCGACGCCCGATCGCATCGAAGTTCTCGAGTGTCAGGCCGAGCGGATCCATGATCTGGTGGCAGGCGTTGCACGCCGGGTTTTGTCGATGCTCGATCATCCGATCCCGGACCGTCAGCACCGCCTCGTTGTTGACGCTCTCCTTGAACGGTGGCACGACCGGGGGAGGCAGCGGGGGAGGCGAGCCGACCAGGACTTCCAGAACGTACTTTCCGCGCGCCACCGGGGACGTCCGGTTCGACAGGGAGGTGACGGTCAGGACGGCACCCTTGCCCAGCAACCCGAACCGATCCGGGTCGTCGAGCGTTACACGACGAAACGCGGTCCCCACTATGTTCGGGATGTCGTAGTGGGTGGCGAGCGCGCCGTCGACGTGGGTGTAGTCTGCCGTGAGCAAGTCCAATACGTTTCGATCCTCGCGCACGATCGTGTCAAAGAGAAGCTCGACCTCACGCCTCATCGACCGCGCCAGGTTCTTCGTGAAGTTGGGAAACAGAGTGCCCTCGGGATGGGCTTCTTCGATGCCCGTCAGCCGAAGCCACTGCATGGCGAAGTTCGTCGCCAGTGTTTCCGAGCGGGGGTCCGCCAGCATCCGTTCCACCTGCTCCCGGAGGATTCCTTCTTCCCGAAGCCTGCCATCATTTGCGACGGCCATCAGCTCGTCGTCCGGTGCCGTGCTCCAGAGGAAGTAGGACAGTCGGGAAGCCAGCTCGAGGTCGGTGATGCGGTAGCTTTCGCCGGGCCCGATACCGCCGGGCGCGCTTTCGAACCGGAACACGAATTCCGGCATGGCGATCAGCGTCTGTATGGCCGTCCGGATCCCTGTTTCGAAATCACCCTTCGAGCGGCCCAGCTCATACATCAGCAGCAACCCTTCAAGATCCTCGGGGGTGGTCGGTCTCCGGAACGCCTTGCCGGCCAGTTGCGTGATGATGTCCCTTGCGCAGGGTTCTTCTTCAGTCGGACCGGAGGGGTAGCACGAAAAGATCTTGCGGCGGCTGGGTGTCTCGGACATTCCGGTGACTTCGAGCGGTCCGGTGATGGTGAAAGTCCTCAAGTGAGGCGGTAGTGAAGTCCCGGAGTTCCGACCATAGTCGAGATCCACGAGCGTCTGCTCCGTGACCCGATACTGGTCCTCGCCGGGACCTTCGTACTTCGACACGAACGCAGCCGAGACCCGTCGCGGCCCGGCTTTGATTTCGATCGGATCGGTCACCATGACGCCGTCACCGAGCTCGTTCATCAGTGGGTCAATGGTGAACACCGCGACACGCTCTCCGTCGATCGAGATCTCGAGTTCCTGATACTGCAACGATTCCGGGAGCTCCCGTCCGATGAGGTCCCCCGTGTCGACATACCAGAGTTGCATCCGGAAGGTGTAGGTGCCGTCGGCCGGGAAGTTGTGAATGACGGAGAGCCCCCCACGGGTCCCGAACGGCGTCCCCTCGACATGCCGCATCTGGTTGACGACCTTCGGCACGTCGTATTGCTTGATAGCGACGACTGCGTCGGGATCGCCGATGGCGAGGCGCGCGATCGCATCGGCCGCGCGGACGTAGGCCTGCATGAGTGCCGGCGTGACCGTCAGGGCTTCGGCCATGTTGTCGAAACCGCCCGTTCGGCCGTCGGGGGGGAGCAGGGAAGCAACCTCTACATCGATGCCCAGAAGGTCGTGGATCGAGTTGCGGTATTCCTTGCGGTTGACGCGGTGGAGGTCGGGCGCGCTGACGTTGGGGCTGTCGGCCGCTGCCTGATCGATGCGGGTTTCCAGGGCCGCCGCCAGAGCCTGCAGCGCATCGTCATCCGGCCGGGACGCACCGGCGGGAGGCATCATGCCGGCCCGCAGTTTCCGGATGATTTCTTCAGCCTGCGCGGCGTTCCGCTCGGGGTGCGCCACATTCACTTCAGACCACGAGAAACCGCCCTCTCTCAGGCTGTCGTCGTGGCAGTAGGCACAGTAGTCGTTCACCAGCGCGCGTTGGGCACCCACCGCCGCCGGATCCTCGGCGCTCTCCTGGGCGTAGGCGTAGCCAGGTCCCAGGATCAGGGAGGCGAGGAGGATGATCAGGCTGCTGCGAACCGAGGTTGTTCTCATCTTGTCAATTTTTGGTTTCGAATCTCCAATGGCTAATCTGCGCTGTGGGTTTTCAAATAGGCAACTTGTGCCGAAGCGTCATTGCAGATTTGACTATCGAAAAATCCACATTTGAAATTCGAGACTGGAAATTCGAAATCTCGTATTTTTTTGGCGATCTTCGAGGTCCGATTGTAAATCACCTCTGGAAATAACGGAAATTGCGGCGAAAGGATCAGGGAAGCAGAACGTCAATCTGGAGGCGGCATTCGGGTAACAGCTGCGGCGCGATGAAATCACCGCGGTGAAACTGACGGACGAGACGATAGGAATTGTCACCAAGATCGGAGTATGCGAACAGGCAATCGTTTTTGACATCCGCAACCCAGTACTCCGGGATTCCCGTTTCCGCGTAGAGACGCTTTTTCACGGTCCGATCGTATTCAAGTGAGGACTCGGCGATTTCGACGACCAGGAGGATGTCCGGCGGGCCCGGATGCGCGGAAGCATAAAAATCCTCTCTCGGCCGGAGCAACACGATGTCGGGCTGAGGTTCGTCATACTCATCCAGACGGACAGCGCCCTGCACACGCACGATCGCACTGTCGCCCGTGATGTTCACGATGGCCCGGGTCGCACGATCCACCGCGGCACAATGGGGCGGCCCGATCGGGCTCATGGCGAGGATCTCCCCCCGGATGAGCTCCACGCGATCTTCTTTCGACAAGATGCCGGCCTCGCCCATGCGATGGTAATCGTGAACCGTGAAAAGCCTTCTTGTGAGTTCGACAGGCATAAACGCACTGCCAGAATAGCGCAGATCCGTCGCCAAGGCTAAGTCACTGATTTGGTGTGACTCGTCGCAGGGAATGATCCCTTTTCCTGCGACAAGGCGACTGTTAATCCGGAGGGGGTGCGATCTGCATCAAGGAAGGGGAGGGGTGGCCTGACATTCGAAATTCGAAATCTCAAATCCCTTCGGACAATTTCAAATCTCGAATCTCCAATTGAACAATCTCCAATCTTCAGGGTCCGCCCTGAGTCCTTACTACACACGTGGAGGCCCGACAGTTGTCCGAGTTCTCCGAGCCCAGGGCCTCGAGAAAACCGACAGTCTCGGGATACTGCATGTTGTGCGCTCTCGGGCCGTTTGCCATGTCGGCGACGGTGTCCCCGGTTTCCTCCTCAACATCCAGGTCGCTGCGACCGGCGCCGCCGAAGACACTGCTGGCCCGGGCTTTGACGTCCGCACCCATGGCCATCAGATAGAGGATCACATCGTGGTCGATGGTGAGCGCGGCGCCATGCAGTGGTGTGTAGCCTTGATTGTCTCCCAGATTGGGATCCCCGCCGATTTCCTCCACGAGGTACTTCACGGCAGCCAACCGCTTGCCTGGCGCGAAGGCGGTGACCTGCGGTTCAAAGCCGAAACCCGCGGCGACCAACAGAGGCGTCGCTCCCCGCTTCGACGGGATGGTCGGATTGGCGCCGGCGGCGATCAGAAGCTTCATCGCAGGGACATCATTGGCTTTAGCAGCGAGCCAGAACGGGGTAGCGCCCGGCGGTCTTGCCCAGTCTCCATGTTCGGTGCGGTACCACGGTTTGTTGATCAGTCTCTGGTTGGGATTGGCTCCCGCCTCCAGGAGTGCACTCACCAGATCGAGATAGTTGGTCGCTTCCTGGTCGATGGTCGGGGCGGGATACCATGTGCGCTCGGCCCATTGCGCGTCGATCGTCGCATACAGTGCCGCCTGGCCGTCGACGTTTGGCAGGTTGGGATTGGCGCCGGCTTCGAGGAGGAAGCTGCCGATGTCGAGGTGCCCGTTGGCGATGGCCGATGTCAGGACGCTCGTTCGATCCGCGACCGACACCTGGTCGATGTCGGCTTCGGCCTCCACCAGCTCTCGTACGGCGTCCATGTGACCCTGTCGCGCCGCAAAGTGCAGAGCGGTCATGCCCCCCATGGGTATTTCGTCGTGGTCCTCCTTGACAAGGATCCGGCCGTCCTCGGAGCGGTACCTGTCGTCCGACTTGATGACCTTGGTCACTCGCGTCACCGCGTCCAGGTCGGCGCCGCCCGCAGCGAGCGCCCGGATGACTTGCGCTCGACCCTGCGACGAGGCGAACATCAACGCTGTCTGCTCGTTAGTCGTGTCTTTGGCGTTCGCGTCCGCACCGCGATCGAGCAATACCCCCACAGCCTCCGGCTTGCCCGCGGCCGCGGCGTACATCAGCGTCGTCGTGCCGTTGGCGTCGGCGTAAGCCGGGTCGGTCCCGGCTTCCAGCAGAAGCGTGATCATGGCCGTGTTACCGTTCTTGGCGGCCATCACGATTGGAATGAGATCGCCCACACGGGTCGTGGCATCCACGTCTGCTCCCGCTTCGACCAGCAGGGTCGCCAGCTCCAGGTCGTCCCGGTATGCGGCCCAGTGCAGTGCGGTCGTGCCGTCGCCCTGGGGAGCGTTGACATCGGCCTGCTGATCGAGCAAGGTCCGCACGGACTCGGCATCGCCGTGCATGGCCGCATCCGCGATCGGCGAATCCACGGCGGAGGCCGACGCCAGGGTGGCCGCGAACAGAAAGACTAATCCGACAAAGGTGTAGGTGCGCTCTATAAGCGCACGTTGTTTCGTTTCGCGGGATGTGCGGTCATAGACCGCACCTACACGGCCTTCGCGTTTCATATCGAAAAAACTCCCGTGCTGTCGCCGAAGATTTCGTCACGCACGCCCAGCTTGTGCAGAACCGTCAGCAGGGCATTCGCCTGCGGGGTGTCGTCCCGAGCCCGGACGTGCAGGTTGCCCTGCACCCGACCTGATGCGTGACCGGCCAGGACAAAAGGAACCCGCTTGTGGCCGTGGACGTTGCTGTCGCCCATGGGGCTGCCGTAGAGGATCAGCGAGTGGTCCAGCAGGTTTCCGTCACCGTCTGGCGTGTTCCGCAGCCTGTCGAGGAAGTGGGTCAGCACATCGATGTGATGCCGGTTGATCAGGGCAAAGTCCTCGATCTGCTCCGGATCCTGCCGGTGATGCGACGCCGAGTGGAACGGCGCGCTCGTGCCGCTGTCCGGGTAGGTCCGCTGGCTCGTGTCGCGCCCCAGTTTCAGCGAAGCCGCTCGTGTCACGTCCACCGAAAAGGCTACTACCTGAAGGTCAAACATGAGTTTGACGTGGTCTTCCCATGAGTCGGGGACACCGACGGGAGCATTCGGCAGTTCTCGCTGGACGCCCGACGCGTTGTAGGCCTCGATTCTCTGGATGCGTCTCTCGATCTCCCGAACGTTGTCGAGATAGTCGTTCAGTCGATTGCGATCCACTGGATCCAACTCGTTCCGCACCCGGGCCACGGAGTTTGCGATGCGATCGAGGATGCTGCGATTGACCTCACGCCGCGCCGCCCGTTCCTCCGGAGAGCCGCCCGAGCCGAAGAGTTGTTCGAAAGCCAGGCGCGGGTCCGGGGTCATCGGCAGGGGAGTCGTGGGTGATGACCAGCTAAGCGTTTCCATGTAGACGCAACTGTAGTGGTAGCCGCAGGCCCCGGTGGTTTCCTGGTTCTCGATGCTGAGCTGGATCGACGGTACGGGAGTGTCCTGGCCGAACCTCTGCGCATAGAGCTGGTCTACCGATGTCCCGCAGTAGACGTCGGAGCCCTCGGTCTGCTTGGGATGACCGGCAGTCAGGAAGACGGCACTGGAGCGGAAGTGGTCGGCTCCGACCTCCTCCGGTGTCAGGGGGTCCGCCTGGGCGCAGTCCGTGTTGCTGATGACGGTCGTGTAGTCTCGGAACGGCTCCAGGGGCTCGAGGATCTTGCTCAATTCGAAATCCCGGCCCTCTTTCTCCGGAGCCCACAGGTGTTTCTCGGTCCCGTACATCGTGCTGCCCGCCGAGCCGTGAACGATCTCGATGCCGGCAAAGCGCGGGCGCGGTGCGGCTGCCGTCTGCCGGATCGGGGTCTGGGCCGGAACCATGGATTCCAGAAAAGGCAGCGCGACGGCCGCTCCCATGCCTCGAAGAACAGTTCGTCTTGAAATGTGTTTCTTTGTGATGAACATGGATCCGACTCTCCTTTTCTTCCCCAAAGCTCAGGAAACTCGCGAAGCTCGATCCTACTTGCCGGCCTCCGTGGACGCCTGTCTGAATTGTCGCATCTGGAACGGGGCGCTCTTCACGACATTCATGATGAATGCCGAGAAAAGGTCCCCGTCATCGGCTGCCGCCCGTACGATTGTGCGAACCGTGGGCATATCCCTGTGATCCAACACCCTGCCGAGAGCGTACGCCAGCAGGTTTTGAGCAAAGCTGCCCAGAAACGCATCGGAACGCTTTACGATTGCCTGCCGCAGGCTGTTCGGTCCGTCCAGCTTCGTTCCGTCGTACATCTCGGCGGCCGGATCGATCAGGGAACCTCCGTCGTTGGGACGCCAACGCCCGACCGCGTCGAAATTCTCCATCGTCAGTCCGATCGGGTCCATGATCTGGTGGCAGGCGTTGCATACGGGGTTTTCCCGATGCTCCATCATGCGCTCGCGCACCGTCGACACCACATCGTTGTCGCCCGCTTCCTTGAAGGGCGGTACGACCGGAGGAGGCAGTGGTGGAGGCGATCCGACCAGGACTTCCAGTACGTACTTGCCGCGTGAGACGGGCGACGTGCGGTTCGCTTGCGAAGTCACGGTCAATACGGCGCCTTTTCCCAGCAGTCCGAAACGGTTCGGATCGTCGAGCACAACACGGCGGAATCGGTTTCCGAGGATGTTTGGAATTCCGTAATGCCTGGCCAGTGCCTCGTCGACGAACGTGTAATCTGCCGTAAGCAAATCGAGAACGCTTCGATCCTCGCGAACGATGCTGTCGAAGAGCAACTCGACTTCACGCTGCATCGACCGTCCCAGATTGCTCGTGTACTCGGGGAACAGGACGCCCTCCGGGTGCACGTCATGCATGCCTGTCAGGCGCAGCCATTGCATTGCGAAGTTCGTCGCAAGCGTCTCCGACCGTGGTCCACCGAGCATGCGCCGGACCTGCTGTTCGAGGACACCCTCTTCACGCAGTCGACCCTGGTTCGCGATCTCGATGAGTTCGGCGTCGGGCGCCGAGCTCCATAGGAAGTAGGACAACCGCGAAGCGAGCTCGAGGTCGCTGACCCGGTAGCTTTCTCCAGGCCCGATGCCGGCGGGAACGCGCTCGAATCGGAATACGAAGTCCGGCATTGCGATCAGCGTCTGCACCGCGGTTCGGATTCCATTCTCGAAATCGCCCTTCGAGCGGCCCAGTTCGTACATCTGCAGCAGCCCTTCGAGGTCTTCCGGAGTGGCCGGTCTTCGGAATGCCCGGGTCGCCAGATCCGTGATGATGTTCTGCGCGCAGGCTGCCTCTTCGCTCGCATCGTTCGGATAGCAGCTGAAGATCTTGCGGCGGCTGGCGGTTTCGGACACGCCGGTGACTTTCAAAGGACCCGTGACCGTCATGGTTCTCACGTGAGGCAGCATCGTATTCGGGCTGATCAGGCCCCAATCGACATTCACCAGCGTCTGTTCCCACAGCACGAACTGGTCCTCGACGGGACCTTCGAATTTCGAGGGGAAAGCAGCCGCAACTCGGTGTGCCCCCGCTTTGACCGGAACCGGTCCGGTGTCCATGATCCCGTCCCCGAGTTCGTCAAACAGCGGATGGATAGTGAACAGACCGACCCGCTCGCCGTCAACGGAAACCTCGAGCTGCTGGCCCTGCAACGATTCCGGAAGATCCCTGCCGACAAGCTCCCCCATCGTGACGTACCAGAGTTGTATGTGGAAGGAGTACTCGCCGTCGGCCGGAAAGTTGTGAATGACGGACGTTCCACCGCGGGTTCCGAACGGCGCACCCTCGATGTGCCGCATCTGGTTGACGACTTTTGGGACGTCGTACTGCGTCATGATCGGGCCGGCTTCGGGGTCGCCGACCGCCAGACGTGCGATCGTCTCGGCGGCTCGAACATAGGCCTGCATGAGGCCCGGCGTGACCGTCAGAGCTTCAGACATGTTGTCGAAACCGCCGGTCTTGGAGTCGGGCGGCAGCAGCGTCGAAGCGTCAACGTCCACGCCAAGAAGGTCGCGGATCGAGTTGCGGTATTCCTTGCGGTTGACGCGGTGGAGATCGGGTGCATCGACATGGGGGCTGGCGGCAACACTCTGATCGATTCGGTCGGCCAATACATCGGCCAATGCTTCGAGTGCCTCCTCATCCGGGCGCGGCGCACCGAAAGGAGGCATCATGCCGGCTTTCAGTTTGCGTATGATTTTTTCAGCCTGCTCAGCGTTCTGCGCCGGGTGTGCCACATCGACTTCCGACCAGGAAAAGCCGCCCTCGATCAAAGCATCGTTGTGACAGTAGGCACAGTATTCGTTCACGAGTGCCCGCTGCGACTCTACATCGGATGGATCGTTGCTCGCCTGGCCGTAAGCCGGCGTAACCAAATCGGGGGTGCCGAGCCCCACGGCCATGAAACCGGACAGGACCAGCCATCTATACACTGACATTATTCCCATGAAAGCCTTTGTTCTTACCAAACCTGCAAGCTATGAGCCGGGAGCCCGTTCCGTAACACACCCAAGACCTGCCCTGCCGCAGGTTCGTAAATGATTCCACCAGAGAAAGTTACAGCTCTCCAGTAGAGTAGGCTAAAAGGGTCCCGGCGAGATGTCAATCGGTTTCAATAGTGACTTCGTCAGACCAACAAAGAAGGGTCACCGTTCGGTGACCCTCCTTGTTCGTTTGGCGGAGTTTGACTCCGATAGCGAGTGTTGAGCTAGCCGGCGACGGCCGCCCGAGTTTTCTTGGGCTCCTCAGCGGCGGGCTGCGCATTGCCTGGCGCCTCGGCCGACTGCTCCTCTGCGGCGTCCAGCTCCGTCGCAAGGCGCTCCACCTGTTCGACCGTCTTTAAGTCGTCTTCAAGTTTTGTGATCCTGCTTTGATGCGCGCTGATCGCGCTCTTGATCTTGCTCTTGAGTGCTTGAGTATCGATTCCCATAGAAGGCTCCTTAGAGAAAATTACAGGTTTGCTCTTGCTGCTCGCATCGGGGCCTCGGAGGCCCGTCCTGACGCCCAATGAACTGGAGCTGTCACGCTGTTCACTTTCGCTCGAGGCTGGGCTGTTGGGCTGCTCCTTGATCTTGCCGGTGCCGCTGGAGCTTGCGCTCTGCTCTGTGGTGTCGCCCGCGGGACTCGGGCGCGCCGGTTGCCGGTTGCTGAAGCTCGCGAGTCCGGGGCCGCCAAGCTGCCCGCTCTCGCTCGAAGAGCCGGGGCGACCAAGCTGATTCTTCAGCTGGAGCAACACCGCACCGGCCACTGTCGCAGCCGCGAGGAAAAGTATGGCGGGCCCGGTCGCCGAGTTGAGCGACGTGCCAAGGAAGGTGACTTCAGTCGAACCTCGGGAGCCCAGGTAGGTCAGCCAGGCTCCGCCCACAGAGAACAGGAAGCCCAGGAGATATGCGCCGATAACGATCAGCCGGCGAGGGGCGATCGTTTCGCCGATTGGTTTGGCCATGTTCTGTCCCGGTCAGTGATGGTCTTATGCCCTCAAACACGGGGAGAGGCTCGCGAAGCTCCCCTATCCGGGCTAGTCCCATCACAACCGCAGGTCCGCAAATATTACCGGATTCTCGTAAGGCGTGCAAATAATGCGCGAATTCGACTAATATTCGCAAATAATGCGCGACAGTGGGTTGATGCATGGCCATTTTGAGGCATTTTGCGTAGCGAATGACGTCGCGGTTCAGAGAACTGCTAACCGCGTTGACGTGAAGTTGAGTGAGCTTGAGATCTGGTCTAGCTCATCATTCGACCGGGATGCCAACCTTGCCGGGACCCGGGCCGGGTTCCGGCCCGTATCGCACCACTCCGTCGGGGCCAACATAGAAGCCATACCGGCCTACATTGGGTAACGGTATCGCCGCCGCAACGTAGCCGTTGAGGGCGTCGAAGGAGTCATCGCTGCGAGCCTCGGTAAGTGTGATTTCGAAGCGATACCCGCGAAGAATACGCTCGCCGAAGCGCGGATCGAGGAACCCCGCGTCGATCAATTCCTGGATATCACCATAATGGCGGTCCCCCCGCATCATATAAGTAACCTCGGCGGCGTTGATTGCTCTGAGCAACGCCACGACACTTTGCTCGGCCCCTGGTCCGGGTCGAAGATAGCCAGGGGGGACAATGGACGAGAAGTTGACGACGATGGAAACAGGGAGTAGCACGGACGCCGCTCCGAGAGCGGTTCCGCCTGCGCTTCGCCCCTTGACGCCGTAAACGATGGCAATGCCACCGCCTGCCAGGGACCCAAGCAGCGACAGCCAGAGCAGTGTCTGCTCGAGCAATATCGAGTCGATGCCACCGCTGATTCGGGCCTCGACAACGAAGACGAATCCGATCAGGACTGCGATCGCGACGGGAATGGTTAGCAATCCGACGAGTCGGCTCCGCCGTCGCCACCGAAGTTGTCTCGCGTCCTCGTCAGAGCGGTTCAGCCTCCGCTGTATGGCCATGGCGTCAAGCCTTGATAAATCTCGTACGGGCCCAGGCGTGTGCCTTGCTGGCGACACCGACTGCCTCCTGAGGACGTACGGTCACACGACCATCCTTGTCCAAAACAGCCTTTCGAGGGGAGAGAATTCGGGAGGGGCGGATCTGGGGAGGTGTAGGTGCGGGTCTATGACCGCACATTCTTCGAGCCGAAACGATGTGCGCTCACAGAGCGCACCTACACCCGATCCTGAAGTTTCGCTCTCTCACATCCGAGACCTCTTCACCGGCCCGCCGCTGGCCCACTGATTCGACCTCACTCAAACAAAGAGTCCAGCTTGGGGCGGCCTTCCAACAAACCCGAGAGGATTTCCAAAACGCCGGGGCCTCGGGGTGTTACTCTTGCCCCGATTTCCTAATCCGTCCGGACGTCCTAGTCATGAAGGTTGATCGAAGATCGTGTGCACTAGTTTCCCTCTTACTGCTGTGGGCCGGCATGACTCTCTCCGGTCGGCCCGAAGCCCATCCCGAGAAATATCGGGACGCCGGGTTCCAGCGGATAGAACAATTGGAAAGGCGCTTGACGGATTACCTGAACGGGCGCGTGCTCGTGTTTCGAAAGGCCGGTCTCGAAGGCGCCCGGCTCGAATTCGACCGATCCGGTCGGCCGAAGGGATCACTCTCTGAGGGGGGAGACCGACGCGCGATTCGATTCCTCGAACTCCGGATACTCGAGGGACGCATGATCTTGCGCGCCGAGGAAGTCTGGCCCGAGATCCGGGACGGAAAGAGGATCTATGTCAGGAGAGGAGAAGTGATCCCCGTGGTGCGTTCGATCGCGGAGCTTCCTGAAGACGCCACTTTCTTGTCGGTCATCTCGCTTCTGGCACGGATCTTCCTGACCGCCGACGAACTGGACGTACCCGGCTCGTAGAAACCGAATCCTGATCCCTGGAAAGGACGAAAAAAGATGCGACGAAAACACTTCCTGGGTCTCGCACTGACCCTGTCGATCGTGGTGCTCGTGTTCCTCTCAGGCGTCATCCCACACGCGGTGGCCCAGTGGGCGAACCGGTACCACCAGGTCGACGGTTACAGCCACCACGTTTACGTCGAGGGCTTCGAATTGCCGACGCTCACCAACGGGCCCATCGACCCGGCGCCGGCTCCCGATGGACGGCAACTCGCATTCTCTTCGCGCGGCTGGCTCTGGGTGATGGATCTGGAAACGGGGGAAGCCCGAAGGATCACCGAGGGTGGGGAGATGGACTTTCGTCCTTCCTGGAACCCCCAGGGCGACCGCCTCGCATTCGTCCGGGACAACGACCACGACACCCGCATCGTTGTGATCGACGCTGAGAGCGGGAACGAATTGTACACGCTCGATACGCCCACCATCGAACTCGATCCCGTGTTCAGTCCCGACGGCCGGACGCTCTACTACACGTCGGGGGAGTCGGGAGATCTCGACATCTGGGCCTTTGACTTCGAGTCGGAGGAAAAACGACGGATCACCACCGACACGGGTATGGAGGTCAAGGCGCAGCCGCACCCGAACGGTGAAGACCTGGTGGTTCTCTCGAAGGTCGACGTCAGCGACCAGAACGATAGCGTCCAGATTCGCGGAGACGGGGGTACGGGAAGTCCCGTGAACCTGGTCAACGGGCGGATCGCGTCGATGGCACGACCCGCGCTGAGCCCGGACGGGGATTACCTGGCTCTGAACTGGCCCACACAGAACGGGTGGGAACTGCGGCTGCACCGGATGGATGATCCCGGCCCGTCGGTCCTGCTGGCGGAAGGCCTTCCACTCACGCCCGCATGGAGCCCGGACGGCGAGTGGATCTACTACTCCGAGGCCGACGACGAAGATCGGATGTTTCTCAAGCGCATTCGCGCCGTCGGAGGGGCTGTCGAAGAGGTGCCGGTCCTGTCGTGGGATTGGGAAGTGGATGTCGCGCGGGTGCGGATCAAGACCCGACTGACCGGGCGCGTCGAACCCCTCGCGGTCCGTCTGAACGTCGTGGACGCCACCGGCCATCCCGCGGTCCCGGACGCGTCCGCCGCCCACGCCGACCTCCAAAGCGGGCGGGTGTTCTTCTACAGCCCGGGAGTCGTCGAGGTGTCGGTCCCAGCGGGCGAGGTCGCCGTTTCTGCGGTGCGCGGCCTCAGCACACCCGAAGTGACGGAGCGAGTCGTCGCGCGGGCCGGTCAGGTCACCGAGGTCGAGTTGGAGCTGGAGTCGCTCTGGGATGCGAGAGCGGCGGGATGGACTTCGGGCGACCATCACTTCCACCTAAACTACGGCGGGCAGTATGTCCTCAGTCCCGAGGATCTCGTTCCCATGATGGCAGGCGAGGATCTGGACATGACCACGCCGCTGTTAGGGAACCTCCACAACCGGTTCGAGGACCAGCACCTGTGGGGGTGGGAGAAATCCGACGGCATACCGATGATCCGTTTCGGTCAGGAACTCCGACCGCACCTCCTGGGCCATCTGGGATTGATCGAGACACCCGAGTTCCACTGGCCCTGGGTGTGGGGTCCGGGATACGAGGTGTACGGGTCGGATGACCGGACCAATGCAGAGGTCCTCGGGTGGGCCCGGGACCGGGGAGGCCTCGGCTTCTACGTTCACCCGACTACCGCAACAGACCCGTTCGACGAAGTCGCGAGATCCGGGTTGATCGCGGAACTGGTTGCCGATGGGGTCCTCGGGGATCTCGATGCCCTGGAGGTCGTGTGCATGTGGAGTGACGAGGTTGGGACCTCCGCGATGTGGCACCGGTTCCTGAACCTGGGTATGACCGTGGCGCCGACGGCGGGCACCGACGTGATGACCGACTACTACCGGACCATGGCGATCGGCACGACAAGGGTCTACGCCGACACCGGGGATCGGGTCAACTGGCCGGCATACATCGGCGCTCTCCGGGAGGGCCGGTCTTTCGTGACCAATGGTCCACTCCTCGATTTCCGTCTGGAAGAGGCGAGGCCCGGAGGGGTCGTCGAGGGCGGTGCGGCCGACTGGTCACTCGAACTGGCCACCGCGACCGAGGTCGACACCGTGGAGCTGATCGTCAACGGCAACGTCGTCTGGTCTGATGAAGGGCTCGATCGGCCGGGCCGGCGTTCCTATTCGGGTACGGTCGAACTTCCCGACGGCGGGTGGGTCGGCATCCGCGCCAGCGGCGGCGAGACCAGGTGGCCTTCGATGGACAGTTATCCTTTCGCGCACACCGCACCGGTTTGGATCGATCACCGGGGCAGCTTTGATGAGGCGGCTCGACGAACTGCCGCCGGCGAACTGCTCCAGGTTCTCGACGCCTCGCAGAATCGACTTGTTGAGGCGTACGGGGATGCCGAGATTCCCCGCCTGCTGCAGCATTTCAACGCGGCGCGGACACGTTTGACGGCCCTGGGGGCAGGGAACTGATCCAGCCTTGAATTCCTGGCAGGCGTTTTGACGCGCGCGAACTCACTTCCAGGGTCGTGTAGGGGCGCTCTATGAAGCGGTGAACGAATTATGGGAACGGAAAATCGGGTGGCGGGGCTTTTCACGTGTAGGTGCGGTCTATGACCGCATGAATTATGGGAACGGAAAATCGGGTGGCGGGGCTTTTCACGTGTAGGTGCGGTCTATGACCGCATAACTTGTGGTCCCGCGGGCATTTGTGCGCTCATAGAGCGCACCTACACTTGAGGATCGCAGGTTCTTCACGAAAAGCCCCGCCACCCGATTCTCAAACAAATGGCATTGGTTCACAGCTTCGTAGAGCGCACATGTTTCGGTTCGAAGAGTGTGCGGTCATAGACCGCACCTACACCTCCTCAGGAGATCCGCCTCTCCAAAATTCCCTCCCGTCGAAAAGATGTCTTGGGCAGCAATGGTCCTGTCCGCCTTCGCCGGAACAAGAAAGGCGGGCGAGAAAACGCGGCTAGAGGTTCGCTAGTTCCCTTCGAGATACTCCTTTCGGAGCTTTGCGACGACCGTGTAGTGCGGGTCGACGACGTTCGCGATCTCATACTCGATCAGGTGCCCGAGCAACATTCCCGCGGCGCGCTCGTCGAACCCGTAGTCTGTCATGAGCGGCCGCGCGCTCTCCCCAGAACCATGATGTAATCATCATTCTCGATGCGCGGCCATCCGATCATCTTGCTCTTGACCAGATCCACCGAGAACTCGACATCCATCGAAATCTCCAGGGCGTTGCCGACCACCTCGCCGTGACCCTGCCGAGCGTGTCCGTCGCCGACGAACAGTAGCGCTCCGGGTTCATACACCGGGAGCATTACCGTCACGCCCTCGACCAGGCCGAAGTAGTCCATGTTGCCGCCGAACTCGCCCGGGGTCGCCGTAGAGACCGCTTCCTTCCCCGGTGGCGCCGTCCCCAGACATCCGAGCATCGGTTCGAGGGGGATCTCGAGGACGGACGGCTGCAGATCCGCGGTTGTGGTCCGTGCGACGCCCTCCCTCAGATCAACCGTCCAGTTCTCGCAGTAAGGAGAGTCCAGATCGAGGCAGGGATGTGCGACCGGGACTCTCCCGCCGTCGGTGCGCAGGAAGAGGGGATCGGTCGCATAGGGAGCGAGCACCTGCGACGACCAGGCGTTCGTCCGGTTCGGCTCGATTTTCTCGATTCGCACGACGAGCATGTCTCCGGGCTCAGCGCCCTCAATGTAAAAGGGCCCGGTCTGCGGGTTCCAGTTGTCGGCAACCCTCCGGCTGTTCTCATCGAAACCAAGTGCGTCGATCGTCCGGGTGATCACCCTGTCGCCGGGATTGATCCGCAGTACGGGCGCATGCGCGAAGGAGAAGGTGTTGAAGTAGTGCTCCGCCTGGAACCGATGCGTTTCTCCACTCTGTGGAGGTCCCGCCGCCATCTGCGCTGACACGATGCCCAACAGCAAGGCCACCATTAGCGACACGTTCATGAACTGAGTTGTTCGATTCATTGCACCCCCAAGTGTTCTGGTGTTTTTTCGCACTTCGGAAAACTCGCGTAAATACTACGGAAGGAAGGGTCCAGATCTGTTCCAGGCCTTCTAATGTGAAAGATAGGGACAGAGGAGCCTGTCCCTGTTCTATCTTCCGTGTTCTTAGCAGTTTTTCGGGCGCGCCCCTTGCGCCGCTGACGGACAGGCCGGACAACGAGGCCGATCACTCGGGGGCTCAGTTGCCACCCTCCTGATACATGTAGTCCGCCGCGAGATTGGACATCGCGCGCACGCCCACAATCAGCGCACCCTCGTCCGCGAAGAACAGCGGCGAATGGTTTGGTGCGGCCGTCTCCGGATCTCCATCCTCCGGCGTCACGCCCAAGAAGAAATACAGGGACGGGACTTCGTTCGCGAAGTAGGCAAAATCTTCGGCGCCCGTTATCGCATCTGCCACAAGAACCTTGTTGGGTCCGGCTGCCCTCTCCAGCGTCGGAACCATACGCGCGGTCAAGGTGGGGTCGTTGAAAGTGACCGGAACACCCACATCGATCGTGACCTCCGCCCTCGCACCGGCGCTTTCCGCGATCATCGTCGCCGTGGTCCGGATGCGCCGGTGGATTTCCTCTTGCATTTCGCCGTCCAACGTCCGAATCGTGCCGACCAGTTCGACTTCGTCCGGGATGATGTTTCTTCGAACACCTCCCCGGATCATCCCGATCGTGATGATAGACGCCGCCTTCGTGACCTCGACCTGACGGCTGGCGATCGTCTGCAGACCCATGATGATCTGAGCCGCCGTGACGATCGGATCGACTCCCCGCCACGGTGCGGCTCCGTGTGTCTGCGCACCCTTCACTGTGATTCGGAGCCCGTCTGCGGCCGCCATTGCCCCTCGTTGCCGGTAGGAGCGGCTCCCGAACTCCCTGGGTGAAACATGCAGCCCGAAGGCCACATCCGGCCGGGGATTGTCGAACACGCCCTCCTTCAGCATCAACTCGGCGCCACCTTCTTCGCCCGCAGGCGGTCCCTCTTCGGCGGGCTGGAAGATGAACTTGACCGTTCCCGGCAGTCGGTCGCGGACTTCGGTCAGCACCTCCGCAGCACCCATCAGGATCGCGACGTGATTGTCGTGTCCACAGGCATGCATGACGCCGACTTCCTGGCCGTTGTACGTCGTCCTTGCTCTGGAAGCGAAAGGCAGGTCCACCTGCTCGGTCACAGGCAGGGCATCCATGTCCGCCCGCAGTGCGACGACGGGTCCCGGCCGCCCGCCGCGAAGCAGTCCGACGACCCCGGTGTGTCCGACTTCAGTCTGAACCTCGATGCCGAGGCTCCGAAGGTGGTCCGCCACCTTGGCCGCCGTGCGAAACTCCCTGTTGCCCAGTTCCGGGTTTTGATGGATGTCGCGACGCCATTCGATGACCTTGCTTTCAACCTCTGAGGCAAGCCGGTTGATTTCAGTGGCTATCGGGCTCGCACCGTCCTGTGCCGATGCTAATGGCGCACCGATCGCGATCACTACGGCGACCGCCAGCCGACGGGCCTTCGGTCGCACTTTGTTGAGTAGGGTTATCACTCTTGTCGCTCTCCTTTCTTTCGCCTTGCCTTTACCGATCGGCAAAGGCTTTCGTAGCTGCCCACTTGGGTGCCGGGGATCATTCGCTCTCACCAGGGCGCCAGTTGAGGATGACAGTGATTACACCTCGGTCCCCCTGGCAGGCTGACCGGCAACGAGAAAGGCCTTCGGGTACAGGTCTTTCCAGCACAACTTGAAAAACTGAATTCCTTCTACCCCATGCCCTCGGGCCCTATTCAATCCACCGAAGTCGATTCAGCTCATCGGGCCCGATCAAATGATCGCGCCCGGTTTCCAGCGGATGCTTCGACGAACCTGGCTTACTGCGCGGAGACTTGCTCGATCCGCGTCCAGACTTCCCTCACAACCGCCTCTCGCACGTCCATGGTTCGGTCGATCGTCGCAGCCCAGCCTGCTTCCGTCATGCTCGGATGGGCCTCTCGGATAAGGTCGTCTGTGACACCACGGCCCACCTCCTGGTCGTCACCGTAGAAGCTCACGGTCAGAAAATTGTAGGGCTCGCGGCTTCCGCCGGGAAGGAACAACTGCCAGACGCTCCATCCCGCACTGGCTCCCGCGTCCTGCACAGCCTGGTGGATCGGTTTCCAGATGTCTCGTTCCAGGGTGAGGTAGGCATCATTTCCGCCCGGATCAACTCGCATCTTTGTGAGCAAAAGGTAAGATGCGGGATTGATCGACGACAGGGCTTCACGCCGGACCCAGATTTCGCGCCGCACCAAGTCTCGCATCGCCAGGTATTCGCCGACCATCTCTTGAGTGCGTTGCTCGTCGGCTCCGGGATGGGCCTCTTGAAACACGCCGGCAGGGAAGGCGTCGATGGTCTTGTTGAAGTCGTTGAAGTTGTTGACGGCGACGTAATCGTACTCGGCTTCTGTCCCGGACGGATACTCCACCCGGTAGAGCTGCCAGCCGGTGATGATCTCCGCCCTCAAGCGGGCTTCGTGGATCGGCATCCAAAACTCTCGCACCATCCGGAGGAAGTTGTCGGCTTCACCGGGGGCCACCTTCAAGTAGTTCAAATGCGCGTAAATAGGGGTCTCCGTCTGACCGATCAAGGGTATGGCGAGCAGAACCAACGCGAAAACGACAATCAAACTGCGGACTGCTTGATGCATTTCCTGTACCTCCATTTAACGAAAGTGTAGCCGCGCAAGTGTAGGTGCGGTCTACGACCGCACACTCTTCGAACCGAAACACGTGCGCTCATAGAGCGCACCTACACCTGCTGATCGATTCACTTTCGGGTAGTAGTTGCTGTTGCGCCTGAAGCTTTCGACTTCTCCGCTTTCCCGACCACGAAGATGATCTCCTCATCGAGTTCGCCGTCGTTGACCGTAGGACCATGGAGAGGTTGTCAGGACCAACAGAACCATTAACGATATCGTCTTTTTCATAGTCTTGTTCCTCTGGGATACGGTCTGGCCGATCATGTTGGGCTAATCACTTGAACCGTTCTGATCAATGGCCTCCCTGGACGGCCGGGACTCGGCCCGAGAAACCCTCAGGACCTGATAGGACTTAAACACATCTTCCTGGTTCTCTTTGGCCGTTTCGCCGAGATCCACAAATACCCTATGGCCCCCGGCATAGGCCTGTACATCGATTGCTTCGCGAACTCGAACAATACGATCACGATGAGATCCCACAAGAATATGGACGGAATCCCCAGTCTTGAACGGCTCGCCGTTCTTCAGGCTACGACCGTAATACAGAGGGCCCATGATAGGCCAGCCAATCAGGATACCTGCGAACCATCCAAGGGCTGGGAATATGAACAACGAGACCACAAAAACCAGAGGGTCCGTCCATCGTCCTGGTGTACTGATCAAGGGCCACGTGGCGATCACGCCCGCAACACCAGATACAACGGGAGTGAACCACATCCATGTCCTGACCGGCCAATCGTCCGCAAAGAAGTAGTGGATTCGTGTCGGCTTGACCATGCTGCGCGACTGTTGAGGCTAAACCTCCGATTGGTTTCGACAGGGGATCACACGCTCACAACTACTGCAGCGCTCCGTAGATCAGAAAGGCGCCGAACCCAGCGGCTCCCAGCCCCCATGCCCGGATGAAACCCATCGGCCGCGCAGTCCACCAGTCGACGAACCGCGGCAGACGACGCCGACCCAGAACCGGAATGGCCGCCGCGGCTGCCAACGAAACGGCGCCAAGGATTTGAAACGCCGCGGGGAAACGGGACTCTGAGGAAGCCCCGATCAACACCAATCCAAAGACCAACCTCAAACCGACGGCAAGGTAGATCCCCGCGCGCGACTGCCACGGGCCGCTGACGAGGCCTATGAGCTTCATCGGGTGCACCGAACCCAGTACTCCCAAGGATGTGATTGCTACTCCGAACAGTATTACGGCCTCGTCAAGCATCGGGAGTTTCGGGTGTGCCTCAACGCCGGTATCGTTCCGTCACAGACGCTGGACAGACGCTGCCGAACTCGGTGGAGTGTTCGAGCCTTGTCTTGAAGATTATCTGCGGAATTGGGGTGGCCGGTGTGGTCGAGTGCAAAGCGGAGCGCCGATCCATACCACTCGACGCGTTCCTCCATGGCCATATCCGAATCACTGATCGACGATTCCCATTGATGAAACCCCCTCCATGGGCTCCGCGTTTGTCAAACGCCGTCTTCGGATCAATATCCACAACGACATGTTAGCTCGCGCGGGCGGCGGTGGTCCCCTCAAACTGACCATGAGGCCTTGTTTGTGTCCGGCTTGAAACCATAATCATCGCCTTCCTCACGAGCAGCCGCGACAAAGCCCCGAGGAACAGTCAGCACTCTGTGGTCCCCGAACGCCGACGCAATCTTCTATAGGCAAAAGTGTTTGATGGTCTTGGCGTCCCCGTGCTGAGGCGGGACGCCGTATCACTCCCAGGGGTACGGCCCCTCCATCTCGATCCCTCTAGCCTCGAAGATCAGCTCGATCATGCGGTTCCGCGACTCCGGGCTCGTCGTGCGGTTGTAGACCGCGTTGGTCTTGTGAGCGATGACGAGGTCGATCGCCGGGAACACCATGATCATCTGACCGTACGCACCAAGCGACGTGTACGCGCCCTCGAACGGACCGACGGCGCGTGGGCCGTCCCATACCCACCACATGTAGCCGTAGCCGAAGTAGCCGTCCCTGCGGCTGACGGGGTTCATCTCCGCCAGGGGAGTCACCACGCTCGAGATCCGTCGCGCCCAGTCCCGCGAGACGACCTGTTCGTCTTTCCAGTTCCCCTCGTTGAGCATCAGGTAGCCCAACCGGGCCATGTCTCTCGTCGACAGCCAGATGTGATAAGCCGGGTTCACCGAGATGTCGAGGTTGCCGCTCTTCCGCTGCGCGCTTCGATCCCAGTCCTCGAACTGGAGTGGGCCCGCAAGCTGGGACTGGATCTCGTCGTAGATATTCCTACCCGTGAGCTGCTCGAACACCGCGCCGGCCGCGTTGAAGTCCCAGTTGCTGTAGAGCATGTATGTGCCGGGCTTCTGGGACCCGCGCTCGGGCGCGTCGGCCAGGTTGTCCCCACCGTTGGAGGCGGGGTGGTAGACCCCAGACCGTGCGGTGATGAGATGCCGGACTTTTGCCTGCTTCTCGATGGGAAGCAGGCCACCGATGTCGTCGATGCCCAACTCCTCGAGAGTGGCCTCGATGTCGATAGTGTCGTTCGCCACCCAGTATCCGTAGAGCATCGCCAGGATACTCTTCCTGACGGACGCGAGATACGACAGCTCCTCGATGTCGCCGAAGCGGAACGTGACCCGGCCACGGTCGACGACGACGACACCCGTGCTGTTGGAGTCGTCGCGCAGGTGTGTGAAGACGTCGCGGAGCTTCTGCCCATCCCAGCCGTAGGCAGCGAGCTGTGGCTCGCTGACGTATTCCCATTCTTCTCCCGGGAAGACGGCGTCGGTCGGGGATTGGGCCGCCGACGAGGCGACGAAAACGGCCGGCACCAGGAGAGCACGAAGGACAAGACGAATACGCATCATGGCTTTGCTCCACGGGATTGCGATGAGTGGCGCCTCTCGCTAATCCTCTGCACCTGTCTCGACATCGATCCAACACGCCCGAACCGCCGGCCCCCTCAGTCGGGATCCGCCCGTTCTACGCCGACAACCGAAACGTTCTCACCGTTGCGAAGATACACATCAACGGGACTCGTCCACTTGGGTTGGCCGGAACAGCGCGACGCGAGACGAACCATCAGAAAATCCGCCTCTTCGATCGGAACCGGAAGCCGAGTAGTAGTGGTTGAAGAGGTTTGGCCGAGCGGCGACAGATTTCCGCTCTGGTTGTCGAACTTGTGCCACGTGTAGTCATAGCGGCACTCGGAAGCCATTCCGGCCACCAGACCCAGGTTGACAAAGTCCAGGCGAGGGCCGCCGGGGCCGGAACCCGAGACTCCGAATTGATCGACCGGATTGATCTGCGACAGGTAATAGCGAACGATCTTGTCCCGACGCTCAATCAGGTGTGAGACCAGGTAGTCTTCGGCCGCTGGATCGTCGATCAGCCCGGTTCGAACGATCGCTCGAACGGCCTCGTCACTGAAACGCGCCACCGTACGCGTCGCCCAAAGCGCATCCTGCCAGGTCATCTTGTCGAACGCAGGATTTGGATAGTCCGGCTTCCAATCGCCCGGCTCGAAAAAGCTCGACTCGAATCGCCCGACTGCCGGGTATTCATGATATTTAGTGCGGCGCCAGGGTCGATCCAGGAGGCCGAGTGTTGCGCCGGACTTGAACGCCGGCAGGAACTCGATGTAGTACTCGTTACCAACACGGCGTGCGTGAGGCTGTACCGCGCCGCTTCCCATGACCGTGCCAAAATCGATCAGATAGTGCTTGACCCACGTCTGCTCCTGCTCGTCCGTGTGGTACATGTCCAGCGTATTGACGCTGTCGGAGTCGTTGTGATTGAGCCAGGCTGCGAATATGCGCATACCGCGCAACTCGCGCCGGTCTTCGTGCGGGAAAAGATCATTCGGATCGTCCTTCCGGGTCTCCTGAAAATCGAACGGTCCGATCGGTTTTCCCGGAAGGAACTTGCTCGCTAATACTTGAACTGTTCCGTCCGGTCGCCGCGGAACACTCTGCAAGATATCTTCCACGTAGTCGTCGCTGAGCACTTCCACCTGTCCCTGAAACGTCACCTCGACGTCCTGGTCGAGTTCGTAGTCCGGGCGCCAGTGGACGAGGTAGTTCTCAGGCACGTTGTAGCCGAAGGCGTGGAAGAACTTGGTGCCGATGACTTCGGCGGACGTGGCCATCTGCGGCCACCGAATGGGATCGAATTTGAGTAAGTACGTGTCGCCCAAAGCATCCTGAATCGTAAAGCCCGGTGTCGTCCCCTCGGTCTTCGCTGCAGTAATCAGCCACGGTTCGGACATGTCCGGACCTTGTCCCCGGTTGGGTCCCGTGACGAGTTCTTCGATTGTCATCAGCCGATCGCTCACCCGGTTCGTGAACCATGAGGAGTTCGGAACTTCTCCCAGCGTGTTGACGTTCTGTGCCTGTCTCTCGCCACCCCCGGGCCTGAGGAATGTCTTCTGAAGCAGATCGATCATTTTGCTCAGGGGCCGGCCCAACGGCTGCGGGATCGAGAGATTGTCCGGATCTCGCATCAGGGGATCGTCTGATCGGAACTTGCCGGGCTGAGGGGCCTGTGCGCCGGCGACAAGGGCGGCACAGGCGATCGATGAAAGGATCCAGGCCATTCGGCTTCGTAGATTCTGCATCAAGCCTCCCTGAGGGCCCTCAAAAGGATGGTCCGAACGCAAGGAACAGCAACACGTTGCCGTCCCCAGTGCGGCCGACATCCATTCTGAAAGACACCCGGCGCCTGTTCTTGGCGCGGATACCCCAACCGAAAGTGTGCTTCATCCCGTCGAGGTGGAATTCGGAACGTCTGGCAAACGCCTTCCCAGTGTCATAGAACACCGCGAACTCCAACCCCGCTGTCGCTTCCCATCGGTACTCGCCGGATAGATAGAGCAGGTTCGCGTCGCGAAACCGAAAATCTTTGTAACCGCGTAGCGTGTCCTGCCCGCCCAGGCTCTTCATCAGGTAGAAGGGCACCTCGGCGCCATCGTTTGCATAATCTCTCGAGGCGTAGTAGCGCAATGCGATCATGCGTTGCCGAGAGCCGAGCGGCACATACCCCCGCGCATCCACGGAGAAGCGCTTGAACTCAAAACGGCTTCCATCCAGGTCGTCGAAGCTGGCAAATCGAATGCCGAGCAGGGCAGCCGGCTCGTTTGGATCCGCTTCCCAGCCAAGATACAGTCCGGAATCGTAGTGCAGGAAATCCGGTTGATGGGCGAGCCCCGGGGCCTGGTCGTCACTGAAGACTTCCTCTGCGTCCGGCCGGGAGGTTCTGCCTGGGCCGACATTGGTGCTCAGGTAACCCGTCCGGAATTGAACCCCAACCCAGCGCGCAAGCTGGTAGCCGGCCACGACGTCCGCCCTGGCCTCCTCATACCGGTAGTCGGTACGATTGACCTCTTCAGACTCCGGACCCAGCCCATAAAAGATCTCTTCGGTGAAATTGCGATACCGAAGATCCCCATATAGAAAGGTCTTGGTGGGTTCTGGTGAGCGCTGGTCAAATTCGAACGGAGCGCCCAGGAAACTGTCTCCCAGAAAATCATACGGGGCCAACTCCCCGAACCTTCCCAACCGGAGGTCCAGCGCTCTATAGCCCGTCACGGAATACGCGCCCGATGTCCGAAGCGTTAGACCCGTGCGCCCGATGCGGGGTCGTTCGTAACTGACGGTGGGAGTCAGGTTGGATATCTGGCTGATCTTACCCAGACCCGCACGCCAACGCCCGAGCCGAACCGACAGCCACTGATCGAATCCATTGGTTTCAGCCGTTGCCAGGATGTCGGCGAACCTGCCGGCCTTTAGTGGCTGGAGCGCTTTCAAACGTTCGAGTCTTCGGGCCTGGAGCTCTTCGGAACGGCTTGCCCCGTCCGTCTGTGGAGCGTCCTCCGTCTGCGGACCGTTGTTCGTCTGCGGGGATGCGCTATTCTGACGGGCGCCGCCCTGCGCCGTCGACGGGCTTGCTACTAGATCTACCGCGAGTACCAGAAACAGGGGTAGAAGGACAGTCTTCATGAACGCTAGCCGGTGGAGGAAGCGACGGTCAGCGTCAGCAGCGGAGATCGCGACCGCCGTTCCCGAGGAACGTTCGAAGGAAAATCGTCATCAGCCATGAACAGTTTATCGCGACCACGACCGTCAGTAAGCAAAACGATTCGCGCAGGTCGGGGCAATCAGGCTTGTTCCTGCTCGGTTTCGAGTTCGTTCAGAACATTCCAGACGTTGTGTTCGACGCGAATCCAGTGCCGCAGCAGGTCCATGGTAAAGCGATACTTCGTCTGATCGCGATCGAGAATCGAAGTCTGTCGGAGCCCTTCCAGTTCAACGCGCGTTCGGGTCATGTCGAGCTGTTGTCGATGGGACTCTGGAAGCGAACGGATCATTCGGCCGATTCGCTCGGACGACGCATACCCTTCGGGCGCTCCGAGCAACGTCGCCAACGCCGACAGGATCAGTTTGTTGGGTCCGGCCAAACCGTGCCAGCTGTAGAGAAGCTGCGGTGGCGGGCTTTCGACAACGCGGTCGACGACTTTTTCGACGATGGCCCTGTCGACCGTGCTGGAACGCTGCTCATTCAACACCTCGACCATCGTCTGACAGAGCAGCTGAGTGTAAAACGGATGCCCGTGTGTCAGCCGGATGAGATCGGCAACCGTCCCTTCCTGGAAGAACACGCGACCCTCGACGGGTTTGGAAACGAGGTCCTCGGCGTCTTTTCGGTCCAGGAACGTGATTTCGCGGTAGAAGGACTTTCCGATCAACCGATCCCAGGCGGGCTCGGCAGCCAGCGTGCGAGATCCGGTGAAGACAAAGCTCAGCTGAGAATGACGTTCCAGGAGGCTGTTCAGGTAGTCGTACAGCTCGGCGCTGAGCTTACCTTCCCGGACCTTGCTCTCGATCAGTTCATATTCGTCGACAAGAAGCACCAAACGGTGTTGATCGATTCGAGATATCGCGGAGTCCATGAAAGAGCCGAATTCGACATAGTTTGTCACCGACTCTGACGGGCTGTCGCTGCCGCGAATCCCCGAGGCGACGAGGGCGCCACCGATCCGATTGGCGAGCTCCTGGAGCAACTCCCGGTCTTTCTCGACCACCATACTCTGCATGTCCACAAAGACGGGAATGAACTCTTCACCCAGCCGGCCGTTCAGAATCTGGTAGAGAATCGAAGTCTTTCCAGTTCGCCTCTCCCCGGACAGGACCGTCAGGCACCCATGTTGCTCGCTCTCGAGCTTTGAGCGGATGTAACCAAAATCCCTCTCTCGCCCGAAGAACATCTCGGCGGAGCGGACCGGGTTGCCGACGATATACGGGTTCGGGCGGATGGTTTGAAAATTGGGAGTCGGAACCTGTTGGTCCCGACGGCGAAACACCCTCCCGTAAAAGTGGGCCGACACATAAGATCCGGCCCAGCGTCGAAGCGGGAAGAGAAGGATCGCCGACAGAACGAGCGGTGCCAACACCCGCAGCGATCCCACCGGTTCAGGGTCGGAAAAAACTGAGGAGAAAACTATGAAGAAGAGAAGGAAACCAGTGAGTGTCCCGGCGCTGACGAGCGAGTAGATCAGAAGATTCTGAAACCCGATCGAAATCATCGAGAAGTTCTCTTTGGCTACTGCGAAGACCAGCGAGATGGGAAACAGAGGCAACAGGAAGTAGGCCAGGTACCCCATCAGCGCGGGAACGCTCGGGCTGACGAGTGACAGGATCCATGGGATTCCGCCCGCCAGACATCCGATCAAAACCACTCGAAGTCGGTTCTTCTCCGCACCGGTGAGCGAGTAGAGGTACTGACGCACGAAAATTGACAGGCCTAGAAAAAATCCGACTATGAATACGGATACGAGAACCAGCTCTCCCGTGACGCGACTCAACGGATCGGAGAACACAACCAGCATCGCATAGAGCCCGTACACCACAAGGAGCCGGCTTGGGCCTCGATCAATCCATTCACTGGGAATCGGAAAAATCAGTGAAAAATGTACGAAGGCGAAGGGAAACAGCCAGAAGCAGGCGTTCCAGAAGAAAAATCCCAGCCATCCGAGCCAGCCGCCCCGGATCAGAATCTCGTCCGGCACCACAAAGCTGAACAGCACGGACAGCGAGCCCAGCAGAAAGCACAGCACGGGCACCGCCGAGGTTGCCGGACGGACGAAACAACTGGCAACACCCAGGCTTACAAGCAGCAGGGAGAACCAGACATCGGACAGCGTCAAAGAGCCGTCGACGAGAAAAGACAGCTCGATGCCAAAAATGGAGACCAGCAACAGCAGCAGGATCGACTGGACGAAACGTTTAGGCATGGGCCATGTCGCTCGGGCAAATCCAGTGTGCACGAAGCGCCCTAATTGTTCCAAGAAGCAGGCCGGATGGGGTTATAGTTTTTCTTAGGCCAGCCAAGCATATGCTCGCCGGAGGGCGGATGCGAGAGATAACGGTCGCGCTTCTCAGCTTGCTCCTCACAGTCAGCAGCTTGTGGGGACAAACCGAAACCGACCTGGACCGACGGGTCAGAGACGGTAAGGATGCGATCTACCGCCAGGAGTACGCAGCGGGAACGAAGATATACGAGGAGATAGTCGAAGACTATCCGGAAAGCCCTGTCGGCTACGGCATGTTGTCGATCACGACCTGGGACCAGCTGCTCTATGCTGCGGCAAACGTCACGCTGCACGACTACGGAGCTCCCAGTCCTTTCTCGAACTCGAAGATTTACAAATCAGTCCGAGCGGAGTCGGAACGGTTTCACACCGCGAACGACAAACTGCTTGCGGTGTGCGACAGGATACTGGCGGAAGATCCCACGAACGTACTCGCCCTCTACTTCCAGGGCCTGGCCTATGAGAATCTCGCAGCCGAGGCGATCGTGATCACGAAAAACAGGGGAAGAGCGTTTAGCCACGGCAAGAGAGCCAACAATATCCATCGGCAAGTCTTGAGACTGGATCCCACCTTCGTCGATGCGAACGTCAGTGTCGCCGTTTACGAGTTCGCCAAGGCGACTCTTCCCTGGAGCATAAAATGGCTCGCCTTCCTGATTGGATATCGCGGTGATAAAGAAGAGGCCTTCAGGAAACTGGAGAATGTCGCCGAGCACGGAAAGTACCGCAGCCAGGACGCGCAGGTGATTCTCTCGGCCATGTACACCTGGAAAGGAGACCCACAGAAGGCCGTTTCAATCTTCGAAGAGTTGGGCCGACTCTATCCCCAGAACTACAGGGTTGACCTCAACCTCGCCGCGGTCCACGCGTATACGCTCGAGAACCCGAGAGCGGCACTCGAGACCTACAAGAACCTCGAGCAGACGCTCCCGGCAAAGACACCGGGTCTGCACGAAGGCGAGCTTCAGTTCCGGATCGGTAAAACCTACCTTGAGCTTCGCGAATACAGCCTTGCGCGCACGGCATTCGAGAAAGCCATCGAGCTGCCCAAAGGGGAGCTGGAAACCGAGCCTCTGGCTTATTTCTACCTCGCCCAGATTAACGAAGAACAAGGTGCTCGGGATGAAGCAGTGGAACACTATCGCAAGGTATTGGCATACACCGGTCCGATAGCGGGCATCGAGGACGAGATCAAGACAGCGCGCAAGAAAGTACGCTGAGAGAATGTAACCGGCAGCTACGGTCCACGCCAGAAAAACAGCTTCTTCCGCGGTTTCAACAGGTCCGCGAGATCCGACAGCAATTCCCCAACGTTGGCGTATCGCTCGAGAGGTTCCTTTTCTAGCATCATCCCGAGGATACGGTTCAGCGGTTCGTCGTTCCCCACCTGGTAAAACCCGAGCTCGGGTGTCGGGTCATTGAGAATCGCATCGATGGTCGCCGCCGGCGTGCGTCGGAGGAACGGGATCTTGCCTGTAATTCCCTCGAAGAGCACAACCCCCGCTGAAAAAATGTCGCTGCGTCCGTCGGCCGATTCGCCCCGAACCTGCTCCGGCGACATGTAGGCCAGAGTCCCCAGGAAATCGCCGGCGTTCGTCAAGGTCAGCGTCTGGAGTGTCTTCATCCGCGACTCCCTCTGCTTTGCCAAACCAAAGTCCAGGATTTTCATGTGGCGGCCGGCTGTAATCATCAGGTTGGCGGGTTTAATGTCCCGGTGTACGATCCCATTTCCATGGGCCGTCTCCAACCCGTTGCCGATCTCGATCAGCCAATTCACCATCTCCCTCCAATCCAGACGCCCCCGGGCCGCAATCTCTTCAGCCAGGGTACGGCCCTCTAGCCACTCCATCACCAGTACAACCTGCGAGCCCAGCTCGAGGAGCTCGTAGACCGCAGTGATCGAGGGGTGGGCGAGCCCGGCGGCCGAGCGCGCCTCCCGGACGAATCGGTCTCGAAAAGTGGCCTTATCCAGCAAATCCGGGCGGATCACTTTCAGGGCCACGGGCCTCTGGAGAACCAGATCCAGGGCGCGGTAGACGACGCCCATCCCGCCTTTCCCGGCACGGGACACCACTTCGTACTGGTTGATCCTTGCCCCCGGCGAGAGGTCGACTTCAGTCGAAGACGCAGGGGCCGTTCCCGACTCCGCAACGGTAGCTCCGATCGTGCGGCTCTCGGCGGCGCCTGCAAATTGGGTCAGCAGTTTGGAGAAGACCCGAAGTTGCTTCTCTTCCGTCTCCCGAAGGTAACCTGCCTTCAGCAGCCTTCTGGCGATGTGGGCGTGTTCCGGGCTCGGCATTCGGCCTTCCATCACAGCTACCAGAACCTGTTGCTGTTCGGAAGGACACTGCTGCCAGAAATGACTGAAGTGGGGATCTGCCTCTTCCCGGATCCGGGCTTCGATTTCCTCACTATCAAGGTGCCGGCCGGGGTTTTCTCTCAACCAGTCGAAGTAGACCGAACAGGCGATCTGCAGGTAGAAGGGCAGGTATCCGGCCAGATCGAGAATATCCTCCGAAAACTCTTCCAGAGGGATTTTCTCAGCAGCGGACGGCGAGGCGATCAGCTCCAATGCTTCTTCGTGCGCCAAAGGCCCAAGGTAGAGGTTGGTGAATATGTTGAAGAACGGGGAGTCCGAAATCTCCGAAGAATGGCAGAGCTGTTGAAGTTCGGTCTTAGAAGACGTGACGTAGCCCACATCGTAGTTGTTCGCGGTGGACCGAAGGTAAGAAAAGAAGTCGCGATCGAACGTCGGGTTGGAAGTAATCGCGTCGAATTCGTCGAAAAGCATGATGAGCTTCCGGTTTTCCTTGCTCAAACGCTCCAGCATCTTGTGAAAGGAGCCGTACGTTGGCGCTTCCGCCCCGCCGAGCGAGGGGTCGGCGCGACCGATCTGGTAGAAGAGAAGCTCGAAGAAGTCTTGAAGAGAAATCGTGCGGAGCTGTTGAAAATCCAGGAAAGCGACAACGAGTGAACCCGGATTATCGACAAGCTTCTCTCGCACACCTGGCCAGGTGAGATAGTACAGGAGGGACGACTTGCCGATTCTGCGTTCGCCGACCACCGACACGCTCTGAGGACGATCTGACGCAACACGATCCAGGATACGCGCGACCTGGCGGTGCCGACCGTAAAAACGGTCTTCGTCCCGAATCATGAGCCGACTGAGGTAGGGATTCATTAGCAGGACATTCTAGTTCTTGATTGAGTTTCGGTAGATGCTTTGAATCAGGGTCCGCTGCGAAAATGGTAGGTAGGCAAGGCCGGCCACACCCGCTAATGCCAGCCCGAAACCAATCCTGCCTGTCGCAAGCAGTGGCGAAGCGGCCCACAGCCCATCCAATACCAGCAGGACCGGAAACAGTCGGTGGAATTTCAGCCCGGCGGCAGGATGAGCCCAGCCTACGGAGGAGACCAGGTACAGGCGCACGGCGATGCCGCACATGGCGGTCATGATGACGAAGGGTAATGTGAGCGCAATTGGGACGAGGCGAAAGCCACTCAATGCCTGTTCCAAGGCCCCTACGTAATAGAGGGTCGAGCAGTACATCGCCAGATAGCCGGCCTGTATGATCAAGAACAAGACTCGCGCCAGGCTCCTGGGTAAGGCAAAACCTGCCTCCAATTCTGCCTCGGTCGGCATTCTGGCCGTGGGAGGGTCCTGGCCAATCTGCCGAGGATCGGCTGGTTCACGGCTCGAGGGTTGGGTGAGTCCAATCGTCGTGAGACCCCCGGTCGGATTCTGACCGGGGGCTACCTGCTCACCCGCGGCAGAATCTGTCCAGCCGGCCCGGGCTACAGCCTCCACGGGTGCGACGAAGCGATAGCCTTTGCGTGGCAGCGTCTCGATCAGGCGCGGCTTCTCCACATCGTCGCCCAAAGCCCCACGGATCTTCCGCACCGCCGTATTGATCGCGTGCTCAAAATCTACGAACTGGCCGTCCCCCCACAACGTTTTCTGGATCTCGCCGCGGGTAACCAGTTCTCCGGGACGGCTGGCGAGCAGCATGAGTAGCCTGGCGGGCTGATCCTGCAGCCGAATTCGATGCCCATGTTTGTGAAGTTCGCCTGTTCGAAGGTCGAACTCGAAGGAATCAAAGCGTAGTCGAGCCGGCTGATCCTTCTGAGTCATCTGATCGTGCCTTCAATCGAGGGACCGAAGCGCCCGCTTTGCAGCACTTCATCAGGCGTGCTGCAACGCCAAAGTCATAGCAATCAATAAGTTAGCTGTTCAGAAACGCTTCAGAAACTATACACCATCAATCGAGAAAGGATCTAGGGCCGGTGCATTGATGCCGTTCCCAGACCTGTCCGACGATGGCGCGTGGCACCCCGATTGGGGCGTAACCGAGGATCTCACTTTTGAATTGCATTAACGGAGGCGAACATGCGCCGTTTGATTCTGATCAGTGTCATTGTGTTGCTGCTTCCCCTCGCAGGCCGGGCACAAGAAAAGGGAACGCCACCCTCCAGCCAGACCTACGTTTTCTTTGCTCCAGGATGGGGCCTTCCCGGCGGTGGAAAGATCGCACAGTTCGGAGGTGGAGGAGAACGGCTGGTTTACAAAAGGCTGGGCATCGGAGGAGACATCGGCTACCTGTTTCCTGCACGCGGAGTGCGGAATGGAGTCGGTCTGCTTTCGGTAAACGCATCCTATCAGTTCACGGAAAACCGTTCGTCGCAAAAGCTGGTCCCGTTTGTGACGGGTGGGTACTCCTTGATGTTTCGGGGCGGTTCAATCAGCGGGTTCAATTTCGGAGCTGGGGTAACGGAATGGTTCTCAGACCGGATAGGCCTCCGCATGGAAGTTCGAGATCATTTCGTCTCTCCCTGCGGGTGCAGCCTCCACGTCGTTCAATTCCGTGTAGGTTTGACATTCCGCTAACCGATCCGTACGGCGAAACTTCAGGATCGGGTGTAGGTGCGCTCTATGAGCGCACATGGTTTCGGTTCGAAGAGTGTGCGGTCATAGACCGCACCTACACCTCCGTCTCTTCACGGTCCAGCTTCTCCATCATACGCATCCGCCCGTTGCCGCCGCTTCCTCTCCATCGACCCAAGAATCCACCGAACAGAATGCGGCTTAGAAGCAGGAGTCCCAGCGCTTGCCAGAAGCTGATTGCCGGCAGCCCGAACAGTGCCGGCATCAGCCAGTTCCAAAGAGCCCAGAGGGCAACGCCGTACACGGCAATGAACAGCAGCGTGAACAGCGCGAACTTCAGGAATTTGTTCTTACGTTCCAGCATCCGCCTGCCGATCATGGCACCGGCACCCGTTCCTTCAGTTATTCAAACCAGACGGCCTTGCACGTCGGAGGAGAGCTTCAACGGTCACCGGATTGGCGCCTACCGCTGGTTCCGCCAAGGCGGCGACCAGGATACGCCCCGGCTCTGTCGTCGCCACCTTCCTTCCGTTTGGCTCCCGCGGCGGCTGTTTCGATGTCGCCGGCTTCGAGGAGTTTAACCAGCAGTGGGTGCTCGAGAGCTTTTGGCGACACCTGCCCGGTCTTCCCGGGTCCGAGAAACAGTCTTTTCCCGCCGGGCAGGGGAAGGCTAATAGGTTTTTGAGTCTTGTTGGTGATGTCCATGGGTTTTTTTGACAGAACTTATCGTCCGCTGAAGGGGTTGCCGTTCAGTTGGCCGCACGGTTTTTCCCCAGACGCTGATCCACCAGGGTGACGATCTCGTCTACCGTGTCGGACTGGAGTCCTTGTTGCTGAGCGATTTGCCGAACGAGGCAATCGACCCGTTCGATGTGTCTTGCACCGCCGAAGAGCGCACGTGCCGCAGAAGAAGGCTTGGCCAGCCCCTCGGCGGCTTTTGCGTACTTCTCGAAGGGCACCATGTCGGCATCCGTCGCTCCCAGCCGAGTGCACAGTTTCCGAGCCCAATCGTAGACTTCCCGTGACGCCTTGACGTTACCGTGCACCGCCTCCTTGATGGGGATCAGGTCGTCGGGCCCGATACACCGGTAGTTTCCCGCGAGCAACATCGGCCACTTGGCCAGCGGCACGAAGATGGAATCGTGCACCTTGAGCTTTACTGGAACTTCAATGGCGCCATCGCCGGGATCGAATCGGACTGCCTCGATGTCGGCCTGGAGGTTTTTGAGCATCGCCGTGTGTGTTTCAGATTCGAACCGCGCCGCCTTGAAATTCGTGGGCAACCCAACATGGAGAATGTTCTTCGGCTCGGCCGGCGGGCGGAACGCCTGGGGGTCGGGACTCGCCAGCGTGACCAGCCCTGGCTCGAAGCCTTCCCAAACGCCGGGATCGGTGTAGCACTGGGTCAGGGCGCCGGTCGAAAGCCCCGGAATACGCTGGAGGTACGGCAAAGGAGGCATGTTCATGATCGCCAGGCACGGCACGCGCGCTGCCGCGACACGTCCCATCAGCTCCCGGACGCCATCCGCGCCGTACTGCGCTTCCTGCATGCCCAGCACGACCAGGTCGAAGTCGCCCGGGTCGACCGTGTCTGGCGCGCTGGCGGAAAGCTCGCCTTCGAGCCCATTTGAGGAGATCTCGACCGGCGTTTCCCGCCCACGGATCGGAAAGCGCACCACGGTCCCGTCACGGTTTATCAATTCGGCGGTGGGCCTGGTGCAAACCAAAGTCACCGGGTGTCCCGCTAACAGCAACTTGGTGCCGAACAACGAGCCGTATGAGGCCCCGAGAATCAGTACGTTGTATTTCACTGTTTCATCGCGCCGCGTCAGATCGCACCCTGCTCACGCGCAATCTCGATCTCATTGTCATCGAGGCCAACGACGGTCTTGAGGATCTCTTCGGTATGTTCGCCCAGGAGCGGCGAGCGTGCGACCTCAGGAGCCGAATCCGACAGCTTGATCGGGTTGCCGACCGTCAAGTACTTGCCGCGTTCCGGGTGATCGACCTCAACAACCGTGCCGGTCTGGCGCAGTGATTCCTCATTGGCCAGCTCTTTCATGGACAGAATCGGGCCGCATGGTACGTTCAGCGGATTGAGGATTTCCATGACTTCCATCTTGCCCTTGGTCAAGGTCCACTTCTCGATTTCCGCGAACACCTGGTCCAACTTAGGGAGCCGCGCCTCGGGGGTGTTCCATTCCGGATCCTCGAGCCAATCCTCGCGGCCGATGGCCTTGGCCAGCGCGGGGAACGCCGCCGTCTGGGTGATCACGTAGATGTAGCTGTCCGGATCGGTCTCCCACCCCTTGCACTTGACGATCCAGCCCGGGTGGCCGCCACCGGAGGCGTTGCCGGCACGCGGCACGGCATCGCCGAACTCGCCGTTCGGATATTGCGGATACTCCTTGAGCGGGCCGTGCGCGATCCGCTGTTGGTCACGGAGCTTCACGCGACAGAGGTTGAGGACGGCATCTTGCATGGCGCATTCCACGCGCTGGCCCCTACCGCTCTTCTCACGCTGGAATAGGGCGGCAAGGATGCCCGCCACCAGGTGAATGCCGGAGCCGGAATCGCCGATCTGTGCGCCGGTAACCGTCGGGAAACCGTCGAGCTCCCCGGTAGTCGAAGCTGCCCCGCCGGTGCACTGGGCAATGTTCTCATACACCTTGCAATCCTCGTAAGCACCGGGACCGAATCCCTTGACCGAGGCGTAGATCATGCGCGGATTGATCCGCTGGATCTTCTCCCAGGGGAAGCCCATGCGATCGATTGCACCGGGCGCGAAGTTCTCCACCATCACGTCGCACTCTTCGATCAACCTGGCAAAAATCTTGTTGCCCGCTTCGGTCTTGGGATTCAGTGTGACGCTACGCTTGTTGGCGTTGAGCATGGTGAAGTAGAGGCTGTCCACATCCGGAATGTCGCGCAATTGGGCGCGTGTCGGGTCTCCGGGGCCCGGCCGTTCGATCTTGATGACGTCGGCGCCGAACCACGCCAGGATCTGCGTGCAGGTCGGTCCCGCCTGCACATGGGTCATATCGAGGATACGGACACCGTCCAGAGCTTTTCCCATGATTCTCCTATTCTTCAACCGGGGTCACCGCGAGTCCTGCGACGCGTTCGGCTCCGGTCCGGCGTCAACTTTTCGAGCCGGCTCTTGAACTACCCGAAAAGGTCCCTCACTCGTGGGACAAGCAAGATGGTAAAGGCGATTCCACTCAGCACGGTGAAAACGACGAAAGTAAACCAACTGAACGCGCGGCGAAAACCGACGGATACAGCGCTTTATCTTCTCGCGGAATCCTTGTGAAGCAATAGTACAAATTCAAAAAAAGATTTCTCGACTGCGGAAATCGATACGGATGTGGATGAGGCCGACCTGGCCGGTGTTGCAGAAAGTCCTTGGTAGCAGAAGCGAGTCTCAGAGCAGATAAGGAACGCCCATGGAAAGAGCCCTGTAGTCCCCGACACCCGAGCGTCAGCCCGCCTCCCAGTCCCGCTTCAGCATCGAGTAGACCGTGAGGTCGAGATAACGATCGTTGACCCATTCCGCCTCGCGCCAGATGCCCTCGAATTCGAACCCCAAACGCTCGGCGACGGCCCGGCTCTTCGTGTGCGCATCTTCGTCCCAAACAGTTCGAGGAGAAGGGCATTTTGGAGAAGCCCGTGTCCTAACTCAGGTGTAGGTGCGGTCTATGACCGCACACTCTTCGAACCGAAACACGTGTGCGAGCGCACCTACACCCGATCCCAAGGTTTTCCGCAGGTAGTCACGGTTGCTATCGATCAGGGCGAAGATCTCCCGAGCGTCTTCGGGTTGTACCCCTGCCAGGACAATGCCGTCGCCGATGTCGAGTGTGTCGAACGCCATACTTCTCACCAAGTGGTTGGCTCGCCAGGGCGGCTACATGGACATCTATTCGATCAGCCTCGGTGGCTATCTCTTCCTCATGTGCCTCTTGACGGTCTTCGTCCTGCGGCGAACGAGTCCGCGAGAACAGACATTGAGTTAAGGGTAAGGTCGAACCCCGCTGACCCTCGGGGTCCGCGGCGGTGTGGGTTGGGTCATTTCCTGGAGCTACCCTCAAAAGGTGTGTAAATAGCATAGGCGGTGATTATCCTTCCGGGTGAAATAAAAACCCGGGCGGAAGAGCCCGAAAGGAAGGAGTCACACCGCCATGAGCAAGAAGAACATTGATCGAAGTGTGGAGTCAAGAGTCTGCTTTGAACAGCTGGAAGAGTGGGTGCGAGAGCAGATCCAGTTTTACGTACAGGAACTGTTGGAGGATGAAGTGACACAGCTGCTGGGACGAAGAAAGAATGAGCGTCGCCGAGAAGTGGACGCACCCGGGGGCTATCGCAACGGCTACGGTAAGGAGCGGCGACTGACGCTGAGTTGCGGAACGATCAAGCTGCGGCGTCCCCGAGTGCGGGATCTGGAAGAGCGTTTTGAGAGCCGGGTCTTGCCGCTGTTTGCCAAGCGGACGCAAGAGGTACGAGACTTGATTCCAGAACTCTATTTGCATGGTCTGGCCGAGGGGGATTTCGATCTGGCCTTAAGAGGGCTTTTAGGGGAAGAAGCGCCGCTGTCCCCCAGCACCGTAGCCCGGTTGAAGGAGAAGTGGCAGGGAGAAATGGAGGCCTGGCAAAGCCGTCGGCTGGACGATCTGGAAGTGGTGTATCTGTGGGCAGACGGTGTGTACATCAAAGCAGGGCTGGAGAAGGAAAAGGCCGTGATCCTGGTAGTGATCGCCGCTTTAAGTGATGGCACTAAAGTGGTGGTGTCGGTCAGTAGTGGTTATCGAGAATCGACCCAGAGCTGGTCCGAAGTGCTGAGGGATCTCAAAGAGCGGGGGATGAACCCACCGAGACTGGTGATGGCTGACGGGCATCTGGGGATCTGGGGAGCGTTGCGCAACGTTTTCCCAGAAGCCGACGAGCAGAGATGCTGGAATCATCGCATCGTCAACTTGCTGGCTAAGATCCCCAAGGGTCGGCACAAAGCGGCGTTGTTGATGTTGCGGCAGATCCCTTATGCAGAAACACGGCAGGAAGCCGAGCAAGTCAAAGGACGATTCCAACATTGGTGTGGCAAGAGAGGACTGGAGGCTGCGGCTGATCTGATCGACCTCTGCGACTGCGAACCGATGCCTCTCGAAGGTTCAAGACTCGGATGGCGCATCAGTCGCGGTGGCCATCGTCAGTGGCAGTACCATCTGGTTCGCCGGCGAATTGCTCGACCAGGTGGGCGCCGTCAACTGGAAGATGCTGCTGGTCGCTGAGAAAAGATTTCGCCGTTTGAAGGCTCCGCACTTGATGAAGGATGTCTACCAAGGCGCCCAATATGTCAATGGAGTTCCAGTCAACCAAGTCACCGAGGAGAAAGCCGCCTGATGTCTATTTACACACTTATTGACGGAACCTCCATTTCCTGCGATCAGAGCTACTTTTCGTCAGAGGGTTCGTCCGCCATGATCGCAAGTGCCCGTTGTGAATCATCTTCGTCCACGAGCAGTTGGACCTCCCGGCCAAACCCCAACGCCGGATCCGTGGTGCCGCAATCGTCGGAGTTTACAGTCGCAGGGATGCCATGTGCAGCTAAGACGCCGCGGAGGAGTTCTGCTTCGTGTCGCTGATTGAGACGGGCGACGACCACAGGGGAAGCGATCAAGTCGGATGGCGCATCAGTCGCGGATGGATCGTCTGCAGTACCATCTGGTTCGCCGGCGAATTGCTCGACCAGGTGCGCGCCGCAACGAGGGCACTCGGTGACCCCCTGACGATACTCACCTCGTGTCCCGAGAACGGTCCAGTCCGGGCATTCGTCATTTGTGCAGATCATCGCGCCCTCTCCATTTTGGCGTTACGTCAGGCCCGCTCCTCTAGTAGTTCTTGCTAAACGCGGTCATAGTCGGCTTGCCAATCCTTCACGAGTCGCTTTATGACAGTCGGGTCCTGGATGTCTTCATTCAGAACCCTTTTCAGCAGTTCGGGCAATTCATCATCGGAGGCGAAACGAAGTCCGACCAGTTGCTTGATAGTCAGATACTGAATGCTCCGTCGTTGTTCGGGCGGCAAGAGCCCCTCCAGCCGAATGCGCATCTCGGTCCTGATCATCCGGTCCTGCAGCGTTACTGCATAGCGGCGGACGAGCCCCAGTCCGATCAGGCTGCCAAGACCGTTCAACACCACCCCAACGCCGATCAGATATGGCCCCGCCGTGTGTCCCAAGAACAGCAGCCCCAGGCCTGCTGAAATGACGCCAGCCAGCACCAACAGCGCCGCGGCAAACCAGGGCCTGGGCACGACGACATGATTCTCGAAGTTCTGGGGAGTTGGATCTGTCACGATGTCCCCTTGACGAAAGCGTATTGGGATATGGTCGGGCCGATCATGGCACCGGCACCTGTTCCTTCAGTTCCTCGGACCAGTTCAGCACAACACGAAGCTTGGTCACTGGCTGTGGTTCAGGCTCATCGAACTGCGGCATCAAGAATCGTCTTCCGTCCAGCGCGACGTCGTAGGTTCGCGACGGGATGGTGCCATGGAAAGTGTGAATTTCGAAAAGCAAGCGTGGAACACCCACACTGAAGTCGGGGTTCGTCCTGATGTCGACGACCATCATCTCGTCGTCCAGCCCACGACGGAATCCTCTGGCCATGAAGGTCCGATAGAATAGTTCCGTTCCGTCGGGCGCCCAAGCCGGCGAATTCCCCCCACTCGTTGACACCAGGAACTTCGAACCAGGCCCGGGAAAAGGCCGAACATACACTTCGTATTGGCCGGTCTCGTTTGAAGCGTATGCCAGCCACTTGCCATCCGGTGAGAATGCGGGCCAGCCTTCCGAAAACGGTGTTTCTATAAACCGCTGTGGCTCGCTGGCACCATCCATTTGCAAGTACCAGATGTCGTTCGCCTCGACGAAGGCAAGCGTGCCGTCGCCCGACCACGACGTCGGCCTCTGTACGAGATCAGCCGTCGTAAGCAGCTCGGCGGTGTCGCTACCGTCGACGGACATCCAAGACAGACTCCGACCCCCAGCCGTTGAAGATGCAAAGGCTAAGCGCTGACCGTCCGGTGACCACACGGGATACGTATTCTCGCCTTCAAACGTCAGCTGTCTGGCCGTGTTCCGCTGGAGGTCAAAGACGAAAATGTGTTCGGCGTCCGCAGCGGCGGCGAACCGACCATCGGGTGAAAGGCGAAGCCCTCGATAGCCGCCTTGAGGTGTAGGTATGACTTCGACGGCTCCCTGTCGGTCCACCCAGACGAGAGACGTAGACATTTCTGGATATCCTTCCCCTGGTACGAAAACCAGAGATCCAGAGGCGGACAAGTCGTAGTGTGAGACGCCGGTTTCCAACACGGGGTTTCCAGCATTGGTCGAATGCATGACACCGTCAATTACCGGGACAGGAGCACCAGTAATCTCGAGCCCTTCCACATCGAATGGTGTAGCCACAACGCTGTTGCCACGTCTGTATAACAGGTGGCCGCTCGGAGAGTAGCGAGCGTCTGCCGCACCACCGTCGACGAGGATCTTACGTTCACCGTTGCGCAGTGACAACGCGACGATCTGAGCGTCTTCCCAGTTTCGAGCCAAAAGCACGGTGAACAGCACGGCGCTACCGGTCGGGAGGATCTCTGGGAGGAGATGCGCGGTCTCGCCTTTTTGCGGATCGGGGGCTGCGAGCTGTTCCGGGTCGCCGCCGTTTGCAGAAACCCGCCAAATGCCCCCACCGCGGTGCGAATACACAATGGTCTCATCCGGTCCCCAGCTGACGCCGTATGGCAACGGGGTCGCGGCCAGTGGGACCGGTAAGCCACCCTGAATGGAAACTTTTTGCAGTTGGCCTTCTGCCCAGAAGCCCACCCATTGCCCGTCAGGAGAAAAGAAAGGGCTGGCACCCTCTTCTGTACTTGGGATCGGTCGGGGCTCCGGTCGATCTAACTCACGTAGATACACCTGGGAGTTACCGTCAGCGTTCGCAGCACTGTAGACCAGGGTTCGACCGTCTGGCGACAGAGCTATGGCCTTGCGGCTGGGACGCTGCATTCCGAAGTACATCGGTTCAAAGGCGTGCCCACCCCACAGGTGCTGGCCCGGCTGCAGCTCAAGCGTCAGGCGAGTGACCACTGTCGTCGGAGCCGAGTTGAGATTCCAGAACACGATGCTCGCTACGAGCGTGGCCAAAACGGTCGCACCCAAGGCCACAGGGAAGGCTTTCCACCGTAAGGCCGTAGCGTGTGCCTCAGGAAAGCTGGCTGGCTGTGCGTCGAGCGTCCATTTCAACTGGAACAGTAGGTCGCTCGACGACTGCCACCGATTATCTGGATCTTTTTCCATGCACCGCTTCACCGTTCTACCGAGAACTGGCGGCGACACGGGCTGAACGTCGGCAATCGGAGGTGGTTCACTCCCCATGATTGCGGTTATCAGGCTGACTTGACTCTTGCCGGTGAACGCCTTCGTCCCAGTGACCATCTCGTAGACCACAGCACCGAACGCGAAGATGTCCGTGCGGGCATCAGCTTCCTTGCCCTCTAACTGCTCCGGTGCCATGTATTGGAGCGTGCCGAGGATTGTGCCTTCGGCGGTCAACGTGGACTTCTGTTCGGAATACAGCCACCACGCTGGCTCTTCGCCGGCCACTTGGGGGCCGGCCGCATGCGGTGTTCCCGACTCTGTAGGCGCTTGCGATAGAGATTTTGGGTGATCAGGAACCGGTCGCAGTTTCGCCAACCCGAAGTCCAACAGCTTCGTCCCGGACTTCGTAAGCATGATGTTTCCGGGCTTCAGATCTCGGTGAACGACGCCCTGCCGATGGGCCTTGTCCAGGGCGTCGGCGATCTGGATGGCATATTCGAGAGCCTGATCGACCGGCAGCCGCCCTTTTTCCAACCGATGCTGGAGCGTCTCCCCCTCAACGTACTCCATGACGAGGTAGTGAATGCCGTCCTGTTCGCCGACGTCATGTAGCGTGCAGATGTGAGGGTGGTTCAAGCTGCTAACGGCACGGGCTTCACGCTCGAATCGTTCCTGGCGTTCGGGGTCGTCGGAGAGGTGTTCGGGAAGAACTTTGATGGCGACGGCGCGGTCCAGGCGGGTGTCGGTGGCGCGATACACTTCTCCCATACCGCCGGCACCGAGTTGATCGGCGATTTCGTATGGGCCCAAGCGCGTACCCGCGTTGAGGGACACTGGTTGCCTCCTGAAGAGGTGCGGTCATGGACCGCCCCAACGCCTCTGCTCAAAGACGCTCCGTCGTCCTGTCTGGGAAAACTTGGCTAAATATTAAGTGAGTGGTGGGTTAGGGTCAATGAAGTCGGCCTTCGACCTAGAAGAGTTGCCGCGACACTCAAGAGATCAACTCGAAGGCGGAAAGGTTCAGCGACGTCCTGCTCGTTTGAAGAAAGGGCGGCTGTAGAAGTCTAGAGAGAGGATAGAAACTACTGGGTCATCAGGGGCATCTGGGCACTGCGCATTCGTTTGACACCCCGCCCCACTGCCGATAGCATCCCCTCACCACCAATCCAACTGGAGGACACACCGTGAAACGGACACTGGTATACCCATGCTTCGCCGCAGCCCTGTTGATCTTGACCGCCTGTGCACCAGCACCAGCTCCAACGCCCGCGCCTGAACCCGAAAACACGACCGAAGCCGACGTTGCAGCGATCAATGGCATGGTGGACCAGTGGCTCGAGGCCTGGCACGCTGGTGACGCTGCGACCTTGAATTCGCTTTATGCGGATGATGCCGTCCGAATGTTGCCTGACTCCTCAAACCTCACCGGGCGCGAAGCTATTCTGGGACGCCAGCAAGCCGGCGCCGAAGAATATGAAGAGCGGCAGCAGACCGTGTCTAAAGATGACCTTCGTGTCTCCGGGGATCTGGCGTTTCTAAGCGGAGACTGGAGCGTGGTTCAGACACCTGTCGGCGGTGAGGCGCGGAGCCTGAACGGAAAATACATCTGGCTGCTCGGACGACAAGACGACGGCTCATGGAAGATCGTGCGCCATATCCACAACGTGGCACCAGAAGAAGGCTGATCGGTCCTGGGTAGAACTGCTTCCGCTACCTGTCAGCTCAAACTCTGAATCCCCACGGAGGTATGAGAGATGAAACGATTGGTATTCACTTTGATCGCATTCGCGATGGTCGCTGCTTTTGCAACGGCCTCATCGGCCCAAACGCCGGACCGCGTGATGGTCAGCATCGTCGAAATCCACGTGAAACCCGGCATGGAGGCCCAATACGAAGCGGCCAGAAAAGAGGGTGTGGCGAACTGGGCCAGGAACAACTTCTCTTACGCCGTGAACGAGAGTCGAGGCGATGGATCGATCTACCGCCGAACGACCGTGGTTGAAAGTCTGACCGACCTGGACAAGGCCTCGACCCAGAGCGGGGCCAATCCCGTCGATCAAAGCGTCCGGAACCGTTTAAACGAGGCTATCGACCACACCTCGAATACTATCGTGTGGTCCAGACCGGACTTGGCCTACACACCGGAGAATCCGAGGCTCAGCGGGGACGAAGTGGGCTTCTACCATTACGTCTTTCTGTATCCTCGACGCGGAACCCGAGAGCAGATGACACAAGCCTTCATGAAGCACCGGGAGCTGTACGTGAAACACGGGGATTCCGACACGTACGCCGTGGCCCAGACCACCCGGGGTCCGGAAGTGCCGATGTTGATAGTCCGTTTCTCGGCTAAAGATGCTGCGGACTATTTCGCGCAGGACCCACAGCGGAGCAGCGATTTCCTCGAGGAACGGGGTGCGATTCGCAGTGAAATTCTGAGTCTGTGCAGAAGGTTTGAAGTGTCGAACAACACGCGTGTTCCAGACATTTCATACCAGCCCGGCGGAAGCAACTAGTGACCTGTAACAGTGCTATCGGTACCAGCGTTCGGCGGAGCGGCGTCGGATTCTAGGAGTGACGCTCGAGCCAATGCTGTTTCATTGCGAGGGCGTTACGACACCGAAGCCGGCGCCGTTCCGCCGAACCCTTCGGGCCGATGGGGGTTGCGGGCGATCTCTTTGTCGGAAGCCGTCACCGATGAAAGAGCATCGCTTTCCGTCTCCCTCCTCGACCTCGCCCGCAAGACCCATCGGCGATGGTGCCGATACCACTGTTGCAGGCCACTAGCGGCGCTGGGAGCCCGCACGCGCGGTTCCGGTCGGGCTCAGGCACGAAGAGTCCACGTCTGCCTTGACCGGAACCGCTGAGCACTGGCTGGTGAGCGGGCAGGGGAGAGCGCACACATCGAGTGAATCGAGTCGGTCACGGAAGCCTGACGTTATCTCACAACGTCCTGCACGATAGCCACTGAACTCAGGCTCAACGAAACAACGTCCCCCTAGCTTCTGGGTGACCGAATTTTCCCCAGTCAATACAGGAGAGAAACTCTAATGAAGACGACGACCCTTTCAGTCTTAGCCATTGCCGCGCTGGTCCTTTCCGGTCCAGCAGCACACGCCCAGAATCCCGAAGCCGAGGTCCGGGAAGCTATCCAGAGACACTATGACGCCATCAACAACAACGAGTTGGAGAGCATCCGGGAACAACATCTCCCTGAGATGTCTTGGTTCCCCGGAGGCGGGGAGATGCTTCTGGCTCCCGGTACTCTGGACAGACTCGACCAGGATGTGGCCATGATGGGTTGGACGACACCCAGCCTGTCCATCCGCGAATTCAATGCCCAGGTTTACGGGGATGTCGTCATCGCCACCTTCTACCTGGTGGGGCGCCCCAGTCTGGACAGCCCACGCACTACGAATCGCGTCAGCGCGGTTTGGGTCAGGCAGGGATCGGAGTGGAAGGAGGCTCATCATCACGAGTCATCGCTTGTCCCGGGGGAGCATCCCTAATACCCCCACAGATTTAAGGGCTGACGACACTCTGACGGCGGTATGGCGATGTCCTATAGTACTTTCAGTCGACAAACGTTCGTTGTTCCTCGTGCGGCAAGACAAACCGAGTCCGGCAACTCGGGATCTCGGTCGTGAACTGCCGAGCGTGTAAGACACCGCTGCCCCCACCCTCCATTCGTTGACACCCCTCCCCACTGCCGATAGCATCGCCTCTCACCCGATCTCATTGGAGGACACGTCATGAAACCCAGATTGGTTTACGTCTGCCTCGCCTCAACCCTGTTGATCTTCACCGCCTGTGCGCCAGCGCCTGCTCCGGTACCAGAGCCTGTGGACACGACCGCAGAGGATGAGGCCGCAATCAGGGCGCTCAGAGCAGCCTTCACTGAGGCTCAGGGTTCTGGGGATGTTGATACCATCGTGTCCAGTTACGCGAGCGACGCCATACTGATGAGGGCTGGTGCGCCGACTGTGTCCGGGCTGGAGCCCATAAGTGCCCTGCTCGCCGAGAACTTTGAGCAATCGGCCATGACGGTCGAAGATCCCATTGATCAGCTAGTAGTGCTCGGCGACTGGGCGTTCGATCGAACAAGCTTCTCAGGGACTCAAACAAACAGGGAGTCCGGCGAGACGGTCGATCTTGAGGGTAAGGCTATTCACATCTATCGGCGGCAGGCTGATGGGTCGTGGAAGATCGCTATAGACATGTACAACTTTGACCAGCCGATGGAGTCAAACCCGGACAACTGACCATACAGGAGTGACCTGTTGGCCTGGGAAGACCTCCGAGTCAATCGAGTCCAACAATAAAATCAATCACCGATGATTGGGAGCCGGATATCAACGGATACGGCCTGAGTTGTTAGCGCCGTTCTCTGGGGTCACGCCTGGCCGACAGACGCGCATATGGGGTGTTATGAGCATACGTCGCCTTCTTACGATCATCGTCACGTTCGTGATCCTCGTTGGCTTGGGATCTGTTTCAGCACAGAGTCCAACTAGCTCTCCTGGGGAGCTTGTCGGTGTCTGGCTGATTTCCGAGACCGTGGTGACTACGACGGATGGAACCACGAGGAACGAAAACCCACAACCGGGGTTGTACATATTCACGGAACGGCACTTCAGTAATATGTTGATTCCCAGTGTGGAACAGAGGGCACCGCTCAGTGCGGAACGAACGGATCAAGAGCGGCTGGCGGCTTTTGAGAACTTCATTGCCGATGCAGGTACATACGAGTCCACGGACTCGGAGATCACCGTACACAACATCATTGCGAAGATTCCGAACGTTATGCCCCCGTTCAGGGCCGGGGCTGACTTGACATACGGCTACAAGTTCGAAGGGGAATCGCTGATGCTCACACTGCGAGGGATGGGATGGGCGCAAGGTGGTGAGATTACCTATCGGCTTGAACGCATTGAGTAGAACACTCCGAATGGGATGACTCGACGGACCCGGCCTACTGGGGTTCGTCGAGCAACTGCTGACACTCGGCCGCGGGAGCAGCCAAGCCGAGGGCCTCGAATCCCTCGGTCTGGCTACCATCCCGGCCTGTCTCGTCCGGCTTCTCTTACGGTTCGCCTGCAAGCGGTCCGAAGTCGGGCGGTGGTTTTCGATGTTTCGTCGCCGCTTCATAGGCCGAAGCGACCTTCAAGACCGTTGACTCCTCACCGGGACCAGCCCAGAACATCATGCTGATAGGAAGTGGCGTTTCAAGCAACGATTGCTCGGTGCCGGCGACCTGACTGTAGTTGTCCGTGGCGGCATTCAGAGCGAACTGGGGCTCGTAAACGATCTGGTTAAAGCCGGCCGGAACGACGATCTCCGGGATTCCCAAGAGGGCAGTAAGGGTCTGAGTTGCTCCCGACGCGCTTCGGCGATTGGCAGAGGGTTGCCTCGGGCCCCCGATTTTCGGGTGAGGGAGCGTATTCTCCGGATTCACCAGCACATCGAGGTTGTTCTCTTTCATTACCTTGACCAGCACGAGCCTCATCACCTCGCGCATCTGCATGCGCTCGATGTTTCCTGCTGATCGAATATCGTGTATGCCCACCCAATTCTCAGATCCCGCTCTCGAAGAGTCATTAAAGTATTTGGTGTTGGCGTTCAGACTGGCCATATCGTTGACCCTCTCATCGCCTCTTCGGTCCAGATACTGGTCAATATGCAAGGCGAAGCTCAAGGTCCGTGGTGAGCTTGTGACGCGGCGGAGATTCATATTCCTTTGACGTCACATCGTAGTCCGGCACGGCAAATTCAAGGTCGCCCGACTCGGTTGTCTTGGAGAAGTACTCCGGCATCAGTAGTGTCCGACAGATTTAGGACCTCCCGGTCCTAAAGTTAGAACTGACGCGATGTAGCGCGCTTGTCAAGGTGTTAACGATTTGATTTCTGTGCGGCCTTCGCGGCAGCCTTTCCAGAGGTTTCTGGGAGGCACCGATGTACGCTGGCAAGCTGGTCTTCGCACAAGTCATGGAGTTCGCGCCGTGGTATACGTTCCGTCGTCTGGTGACCAAGTACCGCGGCAATTTCAACGTCCGCACATTCAGTTGCCTGGACCAGTTCCTATGCATGGCCTTCGCTCAGCTGACCTATCGGGAGAGCCTGCGCGACATTCAAGCCTGCTTGCGAGCCCAACCCGCCAAGCTCTACCACCTGGGGTTGCACGGGAAGGTCAGCCGCAGTGCATTGGCCGATGCCAACGAGTCTCGCGACTGGCGCATCTACGGAGAGTTCGCTCAGGCGCTGATCCGCATCGCACGCCGCTTGTATGCCCACGAGCCGCTCGGGATCGACCTGGACGAAACCGTCTACGCGCTCGACTCCACGATGATCAGTCTGTGCTTGTCGCTGTTCCCTTGGGCGCACTTTCGAAAGACCGAAGCCGCGGTGAAGCTTCATACGCTGCTCGACCTGCGTGGCGGTATCCCCAGCTTCATCCACATCTCCGAAGGCAGGCTGCACGACGTCAACGTTCTCGACCTGCTCATCGCCGAAGCCGGTGCTTTCTACGTGATGGACCGCGGCTATCTCGACTTCGATCGCCTCTACACCTTCAATCAAGCCGGGAGCTTCTTCGTCACCCGTGCTCGATCCGACTTCGCGTTCAAGCGCATCTACTCCCAACCCGTCGACCGACACACGGGCCTCATCTGCGATCAGACTATCGAACTGACCGTATTTCGCTCCCGCCGCGGCTACCCCGAACGGTTGCGGCGCATTCTCCGAGAGCGGCGCCTTACCTTCGGCTAGCTTCACCAGATACTCCTTTGACGTCACATCGTAGTCCGGCACGGCAAATTCAAGGTCGCCCGACTCGGTTGTCTTGGAGAAGTACTCCGGCATATGTATCGGCATGATCTCTGCCAGAGCATCCTGGAAGGTATACCTCATGTTGGGCACCGTCGGATCGTCGGGGTACAACGGATCGACGGATTCAACCAGTTCCGCACCGAGCTGATCGCGCAGGACCGTCTTGATTTCCCTGTCGATTTGATCGCTGATCACCACATCGTTTTGGCTGTGCTTGACCATGTACTCGCGCACTATGCCAATGCGCACGCCGGCCAGGGATCTACTGTCAGCATCTAGATGAGCGGTGGCGAAACTGGCGTATGGCTCCTCGGAGACCAGAGCATCGGGTAATGCCGAGTAGATATCCCTCGGATCGAAGTAACCGAGCTGCGGATCTTTGAGGGCATCGAGAACCAGGGCTGCGTCTTTGACCGTGCGACACGTGATGCCGGCGCGGTCAACAAGTGGGTTCGCACCAATCCCACCGCCATACGGTATCAATCCCTTGGTGGTCAAAAGGCTTACCACGGCGTTCCTGGATGCGGGCCCCTTACAGGAGCCTCCGGTCTGTTCGCAAAAGGAGCACACCGCCAGATTGGCAGCCACCGATGAGCCCGAACCGGTGCTCGACCCTCTGGGCGACCGCTCAGTATCGTAGGGATTGCAGCCCTGGCCGGCCCACGTGCTGCGCTCCTCATACCCCAGGTACCGCAATGTTGCCGAAGCATCACCACCAGGATTCCCTATACCTCCGTTGAACTCCGCCTCGTTCGCCTTGGCAAAAATGATCGCCGCTTTGGCTCGAAGCCGGGCCACGATGGTGGAGTCCTCCGGAGGGGCATCCATGGCGAAGTTGATGTCGGCCGCCGCGGTTGTCCGCATGTCCTTTGTATCGAATACATCTTTAAACGCCATGGGAACGCAATACATCGGCAATGTCGCCAGATCAGGATTGCGACCATATTGCATATCCAATTCAGCCGCTCGCTCCAGGGCGTCCGGTTGCCGGCGGAACTCTTGGCAGACGGCCGGGCATCCTCCCGGAATCGATCCCTGGCCGGGATGCGTGTCGCATGCACCTTTGCATGTCACTGATCGCTCACCGCGAATGTTGAGAGTGCTGAACGCGCTCAGCTGTCCTGCCTTCGGGATACCGACAACCATGCCGAACTGTTGCTGCACGCTGGGGTCCGATGCGGTTGCTTCCATTCTGCCGAAATCAAGCGGCAGCCCTTCATACTGATCAAACTCCGGAAGCACCTGCGAGACCGGGACCGTCGTAGTCGGGAATACGAGTGGCGCACCAGCCCGAACAAAGCCCTGAGTGGAGGGAATTGGCGCGCCATCTCCAGTGACAAGCTGAGTGCACATCCCGTTATAGGCGCTTGCTCGATTGATATAGGCCTGCACCAATCCCTGGCAGGTGATTTGCCCCTCCTGGATCGCGCGGTGTATATCCTCAATGGTCGCTTCCTCGAGTTGGAACGGGGTCTGCCCGAAGGCCAGCCCGGACATGAGGGAGAATGAGATCAGCATTACAATCACTGGCATGGCTAATGTCTCTAGCCTTGAGGAACGCGTAACCTTTTTTGACAAGGCTCTATGTTTTCTTGTTCGCTTATCCTGTTGCTCCGTTGACGCTCGAATCATGGCACGGGCACCCTTTCCTTCAGTTCCTCGAACCAGTTGACGACAACATTGATGGTGTTTCGTTGATTTGGGATGGTGCGACGAATGTAATACAAGCGTTGTCCATCGGACGACACGTCGAACGATTTTCCGCCCGTGTCAATGAAATCGACCGCTTCAAAGACGACCCGTGGGGATCCGAATTCAAGCGATGGTTGGCGAGTGACCCGGCTTGCGTAAATTTGGCTCCCGTTTCTATAGAACAGTTCGTCGCATTCCGCGCACCATACCGTTTCAACTCCCCCGAGGTCTGACACCTGTTCTCTGAACGTTCCGCCGATCTCTACAACCCATACTTCATTGCGCCCGGTCTCGTCGGTGTTGAAGGATACGTGGCTGCCGTCGGGCGACAGGCTGGAGCCCCAGGAAGAAGACTGGATCGAAGTAGGCTCACTTCCGGGTTCGGTGGAGATCACACCTACCTCGCTCCCCCAGATATCGAAGGAGATGAGTTCATTCTCGGCCCATCCGCTGGGCACAGCACCGCGCAAGGAGTGCTCGAACTCCGGGCCCTGTATTTCGTGAATGAAAAGGGGGCTGAGTGGATCGAAAGGGCTCCCGTCCAGAAAGGCGAGACGCTCGCCAGTGAAGTCCCACCGGGGTTGTCGTGCTCCAATCCTGAAGTCCAGGCCAGTTTGCCCGTCCCAGAGCCAAATGTAGTCATTAACATCCGCAACCTCAATTGCGATCCGCTGATCGTCTGGATTAACGTCCAGGATGCCGTAGACACGCTCGGGCACGTCCAGAAAGGCGCTGTTGCCCTGTCGATCCACCCAGGCCAGTTTGCCGAGCGCGAGATCGCCGCCAGGAACATAGACGAGGGTTCCGTTGTCGGAAGCCGCTGCATGCACCGTACCAAAAACAGACTGCATCGCGACGTTTCGTTCAACAGAAACTGCCTCCCCGATCACTTCCAATCGGTCGGCGTCGAAACCCACGACCCATAGTGCACCGGCACGGGCGAATTCGAGATGGCCGCTAGCCAAGTACCGTGCGCTGTAAGCGGACGGCAAAAGCGTTTCCCTTTGCCGTGTATCGAGGCGCAGCACTTCGATCGCCCCATGATCTCTACTCGAGCTTGGCAAGGAAGGCGTAGACAGAAGGGCTGCCTGGCCATCTGGAAGGACTTGATCAACGGTCGAAAGCCCGAGGCGAATGACTTCGTCGCGTTCTCCACCCGCCGCCGTCGACGCAATCCTGCTCAGTCTGTATCCCTCGTCTTCCACGATATAGATGACATCGTTCGCAACCCAGAAGGCTTGAATCGGCGTTCGTGCACGAGAGATGGTGGTTGGCGAACCGTCGATTGAGGTCTTCTTAAGACGGTCAGATGTGAGGAATCCGATTTCACTGCCGTCGGGCGAAAAGAACGCGTGAATCGCACCTTCGGTCTCGGGGAGCGGCCTTGGGTTTGCAAACTCGTCAAGAGGCCGGTAGTAGAGTACCGTGTCCGTCCCGGACTCTCCCACATAGACTAATTGAGTCCCGTCAGGTGAGACGGCCACAGCCGGGCTCTCGAATCCGATGAGCGGCAACCGGGTTCCGACCGCAAGTGATGCTGCGCTCGGGAGTTCAATCGTCGTTCTGGTCGAGGGCGGCGTCAACTCGCCAGAGCTCGGGTTCTGTGTCGACTGACCCCGACCGATAAGAAAACCCAGCAACACACACATCGGAATAACAACGGCCGCGCCCATCAGAAGCTGTAGTGAGCCGACCCTCGCACCGGATTTGCTACTGCCTTGTGAGTTCGGGTCTTGCAGTACTTCGTGAATCTCGAGTCGAGCATCACCAACATCTCTCAGCCGGCGCTTCGGATCGCGTTCGAAACAGCGTTGGAGTAGCCTCTCGACCCCGAATGGAGTTGTTCCCGGGAGTGCGGTCCAGTCCACATCCCTTGTGAGCACGAACGCCAAGGTGTCGGAGACGGTTGGGGCCTGAAAAACGGGTCGCCCCGCGAGCATTTCATAAAGGACACACCCGAACGCCCAGATGTCTGCTCTCTTGTCGACTTCGTGGCCTCGCGCTTGTTCCGGGGACATGTACGCGGCGGTTCCGAGGATCACGCCCTGCTGCGTCGCTGCCAAACTCAAGGTCGGTGACTGCGAGAGGTTCACGTCAGCCCCATCCCCCGCTAATGCTTTCGCCAGCCCGAAGTCCAGCACCTTCACATTGCCGTCGGGCGTGACCTTGATGTTGGCGGGCTTCAGGTCGCGGTGGATGACACCTTTCTCATGGGCGGCTTCGAGGCCCTCGGCAATCTGTAGCGCGAGCTTGAGCGACTCTTCGACCGGGATCGCCCCACGCTTCAGCCGGTCCGCCAGCGTGTCGCCTTCGACGAGTTCCAGGACGAGGAAGCGTGTGCCGTTATCTTCTTCCAGACCGTAGATTGCTGCGATGTTCGGGTGGTTCAACGACGCCAGTAGCTTCGCTTCACGTTCAAATCGGGCAAGGCGTTCCCCGTTCTTGGCGAACTCTTCGGGCAGCGTTTTGATGGCGACTTCGCGTCCCAGCTTGGAGTCCCGCGCACGCCACACCTCACCCATCCCACCCTTGCCGAGCGGGGAGAGGATTTCGTAGCTGCCGAGTTGGGTGCCGGGGGTCATTGGTTTTCGAGTTCCGTGGTCCAGTTGAGGACGACCGTGAGTGAGGGCGTCTCTCTCGACGTCGGACTGTCTTCTTCAGCAGGCGCGACGATCAGGAAACGCTGGCCATCGGTCGTGACAGCGTACGGACTATCCAGGGGGTCAGTTGTACCAATGGGCGGTTCGAATAGCGCGGCCGAAACGCCAGCTTCAAAGGTCCCGTCCGTCCGGACCTCTACTGCCATCAAACTGCCGTCGGGTGTGAGATAAAACAGCTCTCTTCCATCCCCGCGCCACCGAGGGTGCATCCCGCCATTGATCGAAATCTGCCACTTGTCACCGGTTGCCGGGAACCGCTGCACGTACACTTCATAGGGGCCGGATTCGTTGGAGGCGTAAGCGATCCAACGAGCGTCGGACGAGAATCGCGCGTGCAATTCGCTGAATTCCGTTTGCAGGAAAACATAAGGCTCCGAATCCCTATCCAGCGGCAACACCCATATATCGGCCCGGGGGGCACCGCCACGCTGATAGGCAAGGAAACGGCCGTCGGAAGACCAATCCATCGCAAAAACGCCGCTCGAATCAATCGGGCTGAGACGGGCATCCGCCGCAACCAGACTGGCATCAGCTTGAAGGAGCAGTTCGTCGTTGCCAGAACCAAAGGAGGTCTTCCGATAAAGGCTATTCGGTCCATCCCGATTCGAACTGAACACGATCTGGGTTCCATCGTGCGACCAGATCGGCCGAAATTCTCGTACAGCGTCGAACGTGAAACGCGGTGAAACACCACGGTCCAAGTCCATCGTCCAGATGTCCTGATTTCCGGTCAGCGGATCTACTGACTCGAAAGCCAGCCGCTTCCCATCAGGCGACAGTGTGGGGGACTCGTAGGCACCCGGGCCACCGATTCTTCCGAGTTGCCTACCACTTCGATCGAACCAAACGAATTCTTCTAGGGCGGTATCGAAACCACCCAAATACACGAGAATTCCATTCTCGGACGTCGAGAAATCCGCAACTCCCGCGTTGCTGTTGACCACCTGTTCCGCGACAGGCGTCGGCTCGCCGGAAAGCTGCATCTGCTCGATGTCAAATGCCTGGGCCATGAGTGTTCCGTCTCGAACAAACACAAGGTATCCCGGGCGTGCGTACTCCGCTCTCGAAGTTGACCGGAAAAGAAATCTCGACTCCTGCGAATCCAGCGACGCCACGTAGACACCCCTATTTTCCAAATTTGTGCTGCTTGCAAAGTAAAGGAAGTGGCGACCGCCCGGTAAGAAGTGCGGGCCGGCGTGAAGCCGCTCCTCCCTGGCAGCGTCGAGATCCGTCACCGGAGTCGCCGGTCCACCCGATGAGGAGATACGGTACAGGCGATTCTGATTCGTGAAGACGATGGTGTCATTCTCGTTCCAGGTTCCACCATAGAAAGGGGCCCCATCGGAAAGTGTTTGTGGTGGCCCGCCGGAGACCGCAATTTTATTGAGTTTGCCTTGAGCGAAAAACCCGATGGAGCGGCTGTCGGGTGACCAAAACGGGTAGGAGGCTCCCTCAGTTCCAGACAACACCTGAGCGGTGAGGGAATCGAGCGGGCGAATCCAGAGAAGGGTTCTGCCCTCAGATTCAGCCAGAAAAGCAACTAAGCCTCCATCAGGTGACACGGCCGGACAAGTTTGGCAGGCGAGTCCTGGCGCCCTTAATATCGCTCCTTCGGGCGCAGCAATGCTAAAGCGCACTGCCCTTGGTTCTTCCAGAACTTGACCCAGATACCACCTGCCAAGCACCACGACCAAGACAACCAGCACAGCGGTGGCCGCGATCCATGCGATCCGCCCTCGATTTTTCGAGCCAACCTCGACGGTGCTCGTGCTGACAGACGCACTGCCCTCGGTGACCCATTTCAACTCGTCCAGGAGATCACCTGTACTCTGCCAACGGCCGTCAGGATCCTTTGCCAAACACTTCTTCACTGTGCGATCCAGAGTAGTTGGGGAAATTGGCTGGAAATCGCTCACCAGTGGGGGCACGTCCTTGAGGATCGCCCCAATCAAGCTCGCCGGACTCGCTCCGTCAAACGCTTTCTTACCCGTGACCATCTCGTAGACGACGGCCCCGAATGCGAAGATGTCGGTTCTGGGGTCGGCTTCTTTGCCTTCGAGTTGTTCGGGTGCCATGTACTGGAGGGTGCCGATGATGGTGCCTTCTGCGGTGAGGGGTGTGGATGGGTCTTGTGTGGGCATCTGGGAGAGCGGTGATACTGTGCCGGCGTCGCCCTTCAACTTGGCCAGCCCGAAGTCGAGCAGCTTCACACCCGCCGACTTGGTCAGCATGATGTTGCCGGGTTTGAGATCCCGATGCACCACGCCCTTTCGGTGGGCCTTGTCGAGTGCGTCGGCGATCTGGATGGCATACTCCAGCGCCTGATCGACCGGGAGCCGTTCCTTCTCCAGCCGTTGCTGGAGCGTCTGGCCCTCGATCAACTCCATGACGAGGTAGTGCGTCCCGTTCTGTTCGCCGATGTCGTGGAGCGTACAGATATGCGGGTGGTTGAGGCTGCTGACAGCCCGGGCTTCGCGCTCGAAGCGTTCCCGGCGTTGGGGGTCACTAGCGAGGTGTTCGGGAAGGACTTTGATGGCAACGGTGCGGTCCAGGCGGGTGTCGGTGGCGCGATACACCTCTCCCATACCGCCCGCACCGAGTTGGTCGGCGATTTGGTATGGGCCGAGTCGCGTTCCTGCCGTGAGGGCCATAGGCTACCCGCTGCCTGTCGTGTGTTTTTCGCCAGGTTCTGGGAAACTGGCTAAATAGTACGGCAGGAAGGGTTTGGGGTCAACGAGGGCGGAGCACAATCGGATAACGGCGGGATTCGGAAGCGCAGAAATCATCTGATGGCTAACGCGGCATTCCCCAACGAGCCTTCAGGGCGTTGTATCGCGTGGCCATTCCGGGATCGGCCAGCGCATCAGCAAGTTCGGCCACACGGGGATCAAGATAGCCGCAGTCCAGTTCGCCGTGCTTGTGACGAAAGATCCCGTCGATGTCTTCCTGATCCCGGGCTCTCGGAGAAACGATCTTATGCAAGATGAGATCTTCGGGCGAACAGATTCGAACATCCCGATCCTTGATGGGGATCAGCTTCACACGAGCGATGGCTTCATTCTCATAAGGGAGGGCGGCAAGAATCAGGTCGACCGGCACTTTGTCCACTACGATCGGTAGTATTCGTGTGTCGGCAACAAAATCGATTGGATTGTCCACTCGAACCTCGAAGATCTTGGACGCCAGGTTGATCAGGTTTTCAACTTCGTTGTCGTCCACCGAAATTGTGACGTCCAGATCGCGCGTGAAACGCGGCTCCCCCCAGATCGTCACGGCAAACCCCCCGATGACCATATAGGGGATATTCCGATCGTCCAGCCAGGATGTCAGGGTGGTGAGGGCGTCGTCCAGCTCAGGCATTCCGGGGCGCCGTTGACAGGCCGGAAAGACGCTGCCGAACTCTGTGGAGTGTTCGAGCCTTGTCTTGAAGATTATCAGCGGAATCGGTCTGGCCGGTGTGCTTGAGTGCAAACCGGAGCGCCGACCCATACCACGCGACGCGTTCCTCCAGGGTCAGATCCGAACCTTCGATCGACGATTCCCAATGGTGAAATGCCTTCCACTGGGCTTCGCGTTCTGCGAACGCCGACATCCGATCGATATCCACAACAATATGTTAACTCACACTGGTGCAGGGCGGTCCGCTCAAACGAAAGACGGGCAGTGCCGTACCACGGTGAGAGGGCTTTTGTTCTTCGGTGGACGGAACCCAGGTTCGCTGTGGCGTTCACCTGAATCCTTCTTGCTCTATGGTGTTCCACGCTGTTTTGTTCCCCTTTTGTTCCTCTCCCGCCCAGGAGGTATCAGTCAGCATTACTCGGCGGTGCTTCTACCGCGCCACGCGAGACGAAGCCGGAGCATTCATGACCGATTTCCATTCACGCAACAGTAGCCGCTGGCGTTCCCCTTAGGCGGAGGCTATTGATCGTAGCAAGGGGGATGTCCAGCAACCTTTCCCACTGCCCCAGTTACTTTGGCACGCCGATCCCAATCGAAAGGAAGCAGTCAACAGGTGCCGCCGCCACACCCAAAGTGTTGTCTGGGTAGGAATCCCGCAGTAGACTTGGTCAGGAATGTCTTGACCCATTGAAGACAGGAGGGATCGTTTTCTGCAAAACGGCCCCGAGGTTGGAATCCTTGCCCTCGGGCGGGGGATCGCTGGAATGCGATCTCAGAAATGGTCGTTTCTTAACGGAAAGCGTAGTTAGAATTTTTCGAGGAATAGGGAGATCAAGATGTCGAGAGAGCGGCGGCGGTATTTTGGCAGGGGACTGGACGTGGGGACCTCTTTTGTTCGCTGTGCTGAGATGCAGGGACAGGAGATCGTGTCGCGTTCCGAACGAAGCGCGTTCATCGACCTGAACCAGGCGGCGGACTTCACGGAAGGCATGCTCGGGATGGCGCAGCTCGATTACGCGAAGAACGGCGACCAGCTCCGAATCGTCGGGACCAAAGCCATCGAGTTCGCAAACATTTCCCAGACGGATGCCCGAAGACCCCTTCGGAGCGGTTTGATCAGCCCGTCGGAAGATGAAGCCCTCCCGATGATGGAACTCATCGTCAGAAACGTTGCCGGTGAAGCAAGGCAGGGCGGGGAACCGTTGTACTTCTCGGTTCCGGGCGAGCCTCTGGACGCTGAGGTGAACCTGGCCTACCACGAGAAAACCATCAGCGGGATCTTGAGGAAGCTGGGCTACAACGCCAAGCCGATCAATGAAGGGCTTGCCGTAGTCTTTTCCGAGCTCGCCGAGCAGCAATTCACCGGGATCGGTATGTCGTTCGGCGGCGGCATGGTCAACGTGGGCTTCGCTTACCGGTCACTGCCGCTGCTGACTTTCAGCCTGGCCCGAGGAGGGGACTGGATAGACGAGAAGGCCGCCCTGGCTCTCAGCGAGAGCTCCAGCCAGGTTTGTCTCCTGAAGGAGTCTTCGCTCGACCTGAGCAAGGGAGAAGACGGCTCCAATGCGCACAACGCTCTGTCGATCGCCTACGATGAGCTCATCGGCTACGCGGCGGATGCGATGAAGGACGAAGTTTCGAAAATGGTGGCCGTCTCGTCGATGAAGGATCCCTTGCCGATCGTACTGTCGGGAGGGACGGCAGCTCCCCGGGGTTTTGCCGAGCGGTTCACCGCGGCGCTGAAGCAGAGGGACTTTCCGCTCGAGATCGCGAGAGTTCAGGTAGCCAGAGACCCGTTCGGGGCCGTGGCCAAGGGCGCCCTGACCGCCGCACGGGTTGAGGGCGGGAGGCTCGAGGAAAGCGAGGCGGGCACGGCCTGAAGCGAAGCCGGAACCGCCCAGGCGGGCACAGCAGCTTCCCTACGCTCCCGGCCATCTTTGTCGATCACTAAGCCAAGGGGTCTAAGGGAATCTTGCTCAATCTTGCAGTGTGCGCGTTGCCAGGAATTTTTCTTCCCTAACGCGCTTGTTCTACAGGCGGGGTTCGGAAACACGAGCCCAACGGCCTGAAAGGGTTTTGTCGATGATTCTAGAGCGCGCTTCAAAAAGCACCCACGAAAACACAAGCGACACCGAGTTTTTGGGCTACCAACTTTGTGTCGAGCAAAGAACAGGCGTAATTCGAATCGGGTTTGAGGAATTCTCGGGGGTGGGAGGCAGACGACTCACCCTAAGCCTGCCAACGGATGTCGCAAAGGAACTAGGGCGCAAAATCCTGCATGCGGCGGCCGGTCAGGACGGCCGTATCGAAATCCAAGAGGTCTTGCACAAGGCGAGTGCCGAGAGGATCAAGGACCTCACTCCGCGCAACAACCGAACTGCAAGGGAACAGAAGACAGCAGACGGGCACGAGGTCGTCCCCAGCAATGTTGTCCCGTTCCCGAGTGGTTGACGTGAATCGACGGTCGTCGTCTAAGACGATTCGATAGTTTCCTCAATGGCCCGGCAAAAAGAAGCGTCTTGTTTCGATCTGGTCGTGGAAGATCGCTATGGACATGTACAACTTTGACCGTCCGATGGAGTCAAACCCGGACGAGTGACCACACCGGAGTGACCTTTAGGCCCGGGAAGACCTCCGAGTTAGTCGAGTCTAAGAATAAAATTCACTTCCAATCGAGTCACCCACCCGAGCCGCGACCGAGGCAGCCGAGTCACTCGACCCCGCTTGCCTCGACACCGACTCGGTTCACCGCCTCGACTCTAAGCTGTTGATTTCAAGGGATGACTCGACGGACGCGGCCTACTGGGGGTGATGGAGTATTCGGTCAAGGCGAGAAAGTCATTGTGGGTAGTTGAATCGGCGAAGGAGGTCTTGAAATCGAGGATCTGAACGGAGGGGGTCCCATGCGGGGCGACCAAGCATGGTGGGAAGCCGATCACCTTCTTTGTACGCTTGCTCGATCGTATTTAGGACACCGTCGACATCGCCCAGCTCCCGGTAAGATCGCGCCAGGACCTGCAAGGCATTGGCAAAAGCTCTGCCATCCCTGTTCCATTGTTCCAAGAGGAGCACCTGTTCTTTGAAAAAGCCTGACCACCCTGACTGATCGTAGCCCTGCTGCAAGAGCGAGCGTTCTTCGGGGCTGGCGCCTGCCAATTCGAAATAGAGAAGATACTCGGAAAGAGCTTCCCGGTCCCTGCCCAGCGTCTGAACAATGCGCGCAAGTCTTCTATGCGACGTCCTATCGCTGGGACTCAGTCTTATCGCATTCCGAAGCAGGTCCTCCGCCTTCTCATACTCGCCCGTCCAATAAAACACAGTACCAGTGTTTCGATTGATCACGAGGGACATTGGATCAAGGCGAAGAGCTTGACTGTATGCCGATATAGCTTCGTCCATCTGACCCGCACTCCACAGAGTCGCGCCGTAAAATTGCTGGGCAGTAGCATTGCCGGGGTTCAACTCGATCGCTCGGCGGAATGCCGATTCCGACCCGCGCCGATCGAAATCCAAGTAGTAGCGGACGTAGCCCAACGCGGCATGCGCTCCTGACAGTCCTTCGTCGATCGCGAGCGCCCGCTCGGCCATTTCCTTCGCTTTGGGCAACGCCTCACTGTCCGGAATCGACGTATACGCGCTGATCACCGCGTAAACATCAGCCAACCCGACATAACCTACAGCGAAGCTCGGATCTCTCTCGATTGTTTGTTCGAACAACTCGATGGCTCGCATCAGGCCGCTCTCCGTTCTCTCGTTCCAGTGCGAACGTCCCTGCAGATACAGCTCATACACGGCAGCGTCGTTTGTGTGTCGTTCGGTGAGGGCCGTTCGTACACCACCGGCCAACTCCAACCGGAGCCCATCGGCAATCGCCAGTGACATTTCGTCTTCGATCGTAAAGACATCGCCGAACGGTCCAGTGAATCGTTGTCCCCACAGCTGCTCACCCGTGCCGACCCGCTCCAAAGCCGCCCGAACGACTAGCGTGTCGCCGCGGCGATCGACACTTCCACTTACGACCCCACCAACCCCGAGTTGCTCCCCAAACTGGAGAGGATCGTCTTCGCTCTGTTTAAAACGAAAAGCAGTTGTCCGCGCCATAACCGTGAGACCCGGCACTTGCGACAGCCTACCCATCAAGGTTTCCGCGATGCCGTCGCTGAGGTACTCCGAATCGGGATCACCACCGACGTTCTCGAACGGCAGAACTGCGATCGAAGTGATCGCATCCCCGTCAACCACTGGACCCACTGGCCCGATGACGCTGTACCCGATGAAGGCGACGGCAGCCAGTACAACGACGACACCTGCCAGCTGCAACCTGTGTCGCAGGACGAGGCCCATTATGACGACGGTATCGGAGCTGAGATCACTCGACGCAGGCGGGGGCTTGAAAGTGGATGTGGCCGGAGCGGCCTGTACCGTTCCCGAGCGGCTGAAGTCTGTATCCCGCTTCAACCTCGACAGATCAGTCCGCAGCTCCGATGCGTGCTGGTAACGGAGCTTGGAATCCTTCTCCAGCGCCTTGTTAATGACCTGCTCAAGCGCTACAGATGCGTCAGGATTGAGTTTGACCGGCGCGGTGGGGGCTAGGTGGAGGATCTGATCGAAGACCGCCGCTGACGTCGTGCCGGTGAAAGGCTGCCTGCCCGTAACGGCCTCGTAGAGCACCACGCCGAGTGAGAATAGATCCGTCCGCGCATCGACCTTCTCACCGAGGGCCTGCTCGGGCGACATATATGAAACCGTGCCGACGGTGGAACCCGCCTTCGTGAGATCGAGGTCAGGGTCCGTGCCAGTCTCAGTGTCAGCACCGGACTCCACCTTCTTCCGAGCAGCCTTTGCCAACCCAAAGTCCAGAATCTTCGCCTGCCCTCGCTCGGTGACGAACAGGTTCGCCGGTTTGATATCCCGATGGACGATCCCTTCGCTGTGGGCCGCATCCAGCGCATCGGCTAACTGAATGCCCAGGTCCAGCACCTCGTCCGTCTTCAGCGGCCCACGCAGCAGCTTCTCCCTGAGCGTCTGGCCCTTCATCAACTCCATCACGATGAACGGCTGGCCCTCGTGCTCACCGATTTCGTGGATCGTGCAGATGTTAGGGTGATTGAGTGCAGACGCCGCCCGGGCTTCGCGCTTGAACCGCTCCACGGCCTGACGGTCGTTGACGATGTCGGGAGGCAGGAACTTCAGCGCCACCTGACGCTGGAGGGAGGTATCTTCGGCCCGGTAGACCACACCCATACCTCCGCCCCCGATCTGTTCGAGGACTTTGTAGTGGGATATGGTCTGGCCGATCATTGATCAACTTCCCCTGAGTTCACTGCATAGTCCCTTGGCTACTATGAGTTCTTGGACCAGCTCCTCGAAGGTCGCGACATCCACGACATCCTCAGATAGGAATCCATCGAGCTTCGCGAGTATGCGGTTGGCCAGAATGGACAGGGCTGCCACCTTCCTGTGAAGGGGTTCGTCCGTGAACGTCGTGGAAGCCCGGAAGCGACGACCATCGAGGAGAAATCGGATCATTCCGTCCAGTCGTTTTTCCAATTCCCGAGCTTCCTCATCCACGGCCCGTCTTGCCCAGCGTTGCGACATGTCGGCGTACCGGTAATGGGAGAGACTCCAGGCCCTATTGTAGAAATCACGAGAATCCTGCAGGAACCTGTCTTCTTTGGCCCGCTCCTTGCGTCGCAGCGCCTCCTCACGCTCCAGGAACCGAGTCTCGATGGCGTCCTCCCCCCTGAACATCCTCTCTTGAATGTTGAGCAGCTCTGGGTCGGTAAAGGCCGGGGGTGTCTCGACAGGAGGTGGAGAGACGTAGGGTTCCGGGGCGGGAGCCGGTTTAGCGGGAGGCGTTGGCTGCTGTGTCGGGGTTTGTTGCTGTTGAGACGTTCCCAGCAGAGGGACCACGACCAGCAAGAACACTGTTTGGAGCATCGTTTCTACCGCCTGTCGAATCATGGTACCGGCACCCGTTCCTTCAGTTCTTCAAACCAGTTGAGGACGACAAAAATGGGATCCGTTCTCCCCGTCATTACAGGTTTGACCATCAAGAATCGATCGCCGTCAGGATGAACGTCGTAACCCTGAGAATTCGTATCGCCATGATATGTTCCCTCGAATAGTTCGAGCGGGTTTCCTGGTGTGAAACCTGTGCTTGGATCAATATCGACCATCATCAAACGGGTATCGGACCGGTAGAAGAGCCCTGTTCCGTCTGGCGACCACACGGGTTCCGAACCCCCGATGGCCGAAATCCGATACTTAGCACCGGTCTGAGGATAAGGTTGGACAAACACTTCGTCCTGACCCAACTCATTGGACGTATAAGCCACCCACGCTCCGTTCGGCGAGAACATCGGTCCTCGTTCGTTGGCCGGTGTATCGAGAAACACTGATGCTTCTCTCGAATCCATGTCAAAGATCCCGATGCGCCGGTTACCACCATCGTTCCAGTAGATCGTCATCTTTGACCCATCAGGAGACCAGGAAATCGGGAAAGTCCGCCCGCCGCTCTCCGGCAGCAGGAGTTCCGGCGCAGAACTTCCGTCTGCTGGCATCCACTGAAGGCCAGGTCCGTCGAGTGTCGGCCCACGAAAGCCTAGTCTTCTAGCATCGGGGGTCCAAGTCGGATTTTGTTCGCCTCCATCCGTAAATGTAAGCTGGCTGTAGTTACCGCTGGAAATCTCAATCAATCCGATCTCAGTTCCCGATCCTTCTCGAATGATCTCAAAGGCAATGCGCCGCCCGTCGGGGGACACTCGGGGAAACTGATAGCTTCCTGGTTCCTGAGTGAGGTTAGTTTCGTTACCGTCCCGGTCTACCCAGACCAGGTGCCTTGCACTCCCGGCCGCCCCACCTGCCCGAGGCACATAAACAAGCGTCCCGCCAGCAGAAAAACCGTAGTTGGCGCTCGCGCCGCCGAGGGCTCTCTTGACAGGGTCCAGGACAGCGACAGGTCCTCCAGTCCTCTCCAGCCTGCTCAGGTCGAACGGCACGGCAAACAGTACGTTTTCGAGAGCGTACACGACGTGCCCGGTCGGCACGTACGTCCCATCACTCCCCCCCTCTACAACAACCTTCCGATCGTCCGTCCCCAGGGATTCCACGACAACCTGACCTTCATTCCAGCGGTTACCTCCGGCTGTGCTTGCAAGGGAGAACAGCACTTCGTCTCCGCCCGGCAGCAACTGCGGGCTTGCGGCCTGCTCGCCTTCGGCGGTAGCGATCAACAGCGTAGGCTCTCCCCCGTTTTCAGAGACGCGCATGATGCCTTCCGGCTGACTGAACAGGATCGAACCGTCCCCGCTCCAGCTCGCACCTCCGGGCGGCACCGCGTCGCAAAGCCGTATGGAGGTACCGCCGGTAATGGCAATTTTTTTCAACTGGCCATCTGAGAACGAGTAGAAGCCGATCCATTCCCCGTCCGGTGAAAAGAACGGGCCGGACACATCTTCGTCGGTTCCGGGAATCGGTCTGGCTTCCATCTCGCCCAGGTTTCGAAGGTGCAGTTGCTGGTCGGCGACGTAGACAAATTGTGTTCCGTCGGGTGAGATGGCTACCAGAGACCTTCCAGGCCGGCTGAATGCCTGGCCCTCGGGTAGCAAAAACGGGAAGCGGGTAACGGGCTTCGCTAGGGACGGTTTCAGCGCCCAGACCGCGATCGCGGTAAGCGCGACCGCGAGCACCATGGCTGCAACCCAGGGAAGTGTCGATCGTGGCCTTGCTGAAATGACATCGGCAGCCGGTTGCACCAACAAGCCATTCGGATCCGCCAAAGCCTGTTCAATCTCAATCCGCACATCTCCAGCAGCCTGCCACCGGTCCTTCGGTTCCTTGTTCAGACACCGTCGGAGTAGAGGCTGAATACTCGGGTGCAGGCTCGTTTGCAGTGTCGTGTACTCCGGGTCGCGGGCAAGAACGGATGCCATCACATCCGACACCAGTTCACCCTGGAACGCTTGCCGCCCGGTCAGCATCTCGAACAGGATGCAGCCGAATGCCCAAATGTCCGCCCGTTTGTCCACTGGCACACCACGGGCTTGCTCTGGACTCATGTAGGCCGCAGTACCCAGAATCACGCCTTGTTGCGTGGCGGCAAGACTCAAGGTAGGCGACTGCGATAAGTTGGCATCCGTCCCATCCCCCGCAAACGCCTTCGCCAACCCGAAGTCCAGCACCTTCACCTTGCCGTCGGGCGTGACCTTGATGTTGGCGGGCTTCAGGTCGCGGTGGATGACGCCCTTCTCGTGTGCGGCTTCGAGGGCTTCGGCAATCTGGAGCGCGAGTTTGAGGGATTCTTCGACAGGGATAGCGCCCCGCTTCAACCGGTCAGCCAGCGTGTCGCCTTCGACGAGTTCGAGGACCAGGAACCGGGTGCCGTTATGCTCCTCCAGACCATGGATCGTCGCGATGTTGGGGTGGTTGAGCGACGCCAGCAGTTTCGCTTCGCGCTCAAACCGGGCCAGACGCTCTTCGTCTTTGGCGAACTCTTCGGGAAGGGTCTTGATGGCTACTTCGCGACCGAGCTTCGAGTCCCGCGCACGCCACACCTCCTCCATGCCGCCCTTGCCGAGTGGGGAGAGGATCTCGTAACTGCCGAGTTGGGTGCCCGATTTCATCGTTAGTTGCCTGTGGGGACAAGGCGTGTCAACTCTTCGAACCAATTCTGCACGACTACGATCTCCGTTTCCGGATCGGAAACGGGTAGCCTGATCATGAGAAAACGTTCGCCGTCGTGGGAGACGTCGTACGCCGGGCCCGGATTCCTCGCGGTCGAATAACGTTCGTTCGTCATTCGATCAACCAGAGGAAACAAAGGTCGGTATTCACCCAGCCGAATGGGATCTCCTTCCTCGATCGCGATGGCGGCAAGCTCCCCCGCCGCATTCTTGAAGAACAATTCTCGCCCGTCGGGTCGCCAGATGGGCTCCCATCCTCCACCGTTGGATACTTGAATTTTGCTTCCGCCGTCCGGAAACCGAGCCACGTAGATTTCCGGAGTGTCCGATTCGGTCGAGCCGTAGGCGATCCATTGGCCGTCGGGGGAAAAGGTAGGCGTGTATTCCTCGAACCCGGAGTCTGCGAAAGCGAACGGTTCCCCGCCATCTCGCACCGGCAGAACATGAATGTCAAACTGAGGCGCAGAGGTCACGTAGGCCAGCCAGGCACCGTCGGGGGACCACGACCCGGGGCGCTGGAGTAATTCGTCGCTCGTCAACGGGACGACTGTCCTTCTGTCGATGTCGAGAAGAGACAGGTGCGAACCGCCCAGCGTCAGTTGCCCATTCGGATGCCAGATCGGTTGATCAACCCTGGGCTCGGAAGTATTAAGCAGGGTCGGGATTCCGCGAGCCAACTCGAAAAGATAGATCTGTGAGGTGACGAGTCCCACCTTAACCAGCGCCCTCTCCCCGTCCGGCGACATCCTTACCGTCTTTGCTTCCTGAGGCAATTGCCCCAACAGATCGAACTCGCCCGTTCGGCTCACCCAACCTACTTTCGGCTCGACGGACGCGGGCCTTGCGGGTTTGTAGACCAATGTTCCGGTCCTCGAGACGGCCATCTGGCGGACAAGCCCCGTTGGCATTTCTTTGGCGACGGCATCCGGCAAAGGTAGAGCCTGCCCCACGATCCGATGTTGGCCCTCGTCAAACTCCACTGCCATCAGGACGTCATTTCTGGAGAACAACAAGTGCCCCGTGGCGGTGATCTCGAACAACACCGCGTTCTCCAGGACCGTCAGTCGTTCGCCGGTGTCGCTTCGCAACAGTTCGATGTTTGTGCTGAGGTCCGCACCGATCAGCGTAAACAGGATGTCACCCGTGTTGGGAACAATCGTCGGATTGAAGTGAAATTCTCCTTGCTGGGGATCGATCGTGGTCAGTGATTCGGGCATGCCGCCCCCCGCCGACACTCGTTGGATATTTCCGATAGCCGAAAAGATGATCGTGTCATCGTTTCCCCATGAACCGAACCCGAGCTGGGCGTTTCCAATCCCCTCAAGCAACGTCACCGGGTCACCGCCCTCCAGGGACAGCTTCTTGAGTTCCCCTTCCAGAGTGAAAAAAGCGATCCATTTTCCGTCGGGCGAAAAAAAAGGTTGGGTCGCCTTGTCGGTTCCGGTCAGGGGTTCGAGGGTCAACTCTTCCATCGATCTCAGATAGAGCCTGGAGTCCGCCCTGGTCTCTCCTCCCACGTGGACTACGCTCCTCCCATCGGCTGATATGGCCAGGCCCAGCGTGGGGACGCCGCCGAGATCGAGTTGAGCGTGTTGCGGTAGCGTTACTGAAGTGCGAGTGATCTGGGGCGGTAGATCCCGGCCGGTGAAGCTCCAGACAACGAGGCTGAGGGCGAGAAGGCCAAAGGCGAGGGCCAGGCCCCAGGCCAGGCGGCTCTGATTAGCCGCCGGGACGCTGTCGGCCTTGACGACTTCCTCGTCGCCGCCGAGGGTTAGAATCCATCGCAGCTCATCCATGACGTCCCATGCCCTCTGCCATCGCTGATCCGGATCCTTTGCCATGCAGCGTTTCAAGGTTCGATCTAGAGAACGGGGTGACAGCGGCTGGGCGGCGGCAATTGGAGTCGGCTCGCTCCCCATGATAGACGCGATCAAGCTCGCCTGACTTGCGCCGGCGAATGCCTTCTGTCTCGTGAACGAGCGCTCCAAAAGCAAAAATATCCGTCCGGGCGTCGGCCTCCTTGCCTTCCAACTGCTCCGGCGCCATGTACTGAAGCGTCCCCAGTATCGTGCCCTCCTGGGTCAAAGGAGCTGGGGCATCCACAGTGGGTGTTTGAGAGAGGGGGGAGATTTCGGTGTCATCTCCCTTCAGTTTCGCCAACCCGAAGTCCAACAACTTCGTTCCCGACTTCGTGATCATGATGTTGCCGGGCTTGAGGTCCCGATGCACCACACCCTGCCGGTGAGCCTTGTCCAGTGCGTCAGCGATTTGGATCGCGTATTCCAACGCCTGATCGAGTGGCAGCCGCCCCTTCTCCAACCGCTGCTGGAGCGCGTCGCCCTCCACCAGTTCCATGACGAGGTAGTGAATCCCGTCCTGTTCGCCGATGTCGTGGAGCGTGCAGATATGCGGATGGTTCAGGCTGCTGACCGCGCGGGCTTCACGCTCGAAGCGTTCCCGGCGTTGCGGGTCGGCGGCGAGGTGTTCAGGAAGGATTTTGATGGCAACCGTGCGGCCCAGTCGGGTGTCGGTGGCGCGATACACCTCTCCCATACCGCCGGCACCGAGTTGGTCGGCGATTTCGTATGGGCCTAAACGAGTACCTGCTGCCAGAGACACATCGCACCCCGTTTTGTTGTGATCCGTCCCCGTAGAACTGGGTAAGTATTACGGAAGGAAGGGGTTGGAAGCAATCAAACTGTCACCTGGATGAGTGATGCCGGCTTCTGAAGTTTGACCCCGTTTGTTCGGTTAGGTGTGGCTGCATTTGGGGCATTTGCCATTTACACCTATCAGATTCAGGATGGTGGTTCAGTTTGTTGGCTTAAGCCGTCGGTTGGATGCAAACCGTTTCGTTTACGCTGCCGACTCAATGTTCTCGCGGATGATTCGGGGGTGGCGCGCCGCAATCCTCAAAAGCGCGATCGCCGGGCCCTCTGGATGCCGACGGCCCTGCTCCCAGTTGCGAAGCGTGTGGACGCTGATACCAATCGCTTTCGCGAACCGTACTTGGGTGAGTCCAACAAAACGCCTCAACGTGGCAACATCCTTGCCTGACTTGAAATCACCACTCACTAGACGTTTTCGCACTCTCGCGGGAATCGCCCTGGCGAACTGTTCAGCGCTCAACTCCGGCATGTCTGTTACTTCCATCGTCCTATGTGTGACCTATATAGTCTTTGCTCGCGCTTCGTGGCGAAGCGCGCACTGATGATTCGAATCGTTTCCTCGTCACGCTCGGTCCAGACGACGAGGACAATGCCACGATCGATCGGTCCGATCGCGATGAAGCGTTCTTCGAGTTCGGAATGCGCCGTATCGAAAACCTCAAGGTAATCACCTGATGCGAAGAGTTCAGAGGCCTCGTTAAACGAGACGCCATGCTTCGTCTGGTTCGCGAGGTTCTTGGCATCATCCCAGGACACCTTCACCTCACCAGTGTAAGTCAATGACGGACTAAGTCAACAGCTTACATCGAGACTCTGAGACTTATTCGTGGTGGCACCAACAAGAAAGGCCACCTTTCGGTGAGGTGGGCTTCGACGGCGCCGGTTCACGGATTCGTCCAAAGAGAGTGCGAGGCGCCTTCCCGCTTCAGATGACAACCATGTTTGCGCAGGTGCCGAAGCAGGCTGCCGCGCTTGATTTCACAATTACGGTTTCACGTGCAGCGTCGGGTGGCACGCCCCGCAGGCCTTCCTCACGTCGATCCTCGAGAGAGAGGACAAGATCCTCCGCTACCATCTGCTCGAAAGTCCCCTTCTGCAACAAAAAAGGCCACCTTCCGGTGACCTTCTTCGTTCGCTTTTGATTGCGGGGGAGGGATTTGAACCCCCGACCTTTGGGTTATGAGCCGGACCTAATAATAGCCCGTCTTTGCTTTTCAGTTAGTTAGGTACATGTTGTTGGCTGGTATTTCCTGGTGTTCGGGCGATTCTGTTCCCAATTTGTTCCCCGAAAACTGCCGATCTGTTCCCAAAACGTGTGATGCGCGCGTCCGAAGGGTATGTTTTCGCCCCCTCACCACCGGCCAACCCAGGGAATCTAGCGTGCTAGTTTTGTGTCATCCACCCCGCACGACCTAACCTCCGTGTCGGCTGGGGTGTAGACGTCAAGACTCGAGGAGAACTTGAAGTCTCGTTGGAGACGAGTTTCGATCGAGGTGCTGGGTTATTGGAATAAGGTCGATCCCCGCGGTGTTGTTTAAACGCAACGTCCTGCTCGACGGTAGTCGAGATTGACCCTGCGACCTCCGGCATTGTCTCGGATCATCAGCCCATGCTGGCGCCCCTCGAGACCGATGCCATCGCCAAGGACTGGCGCGATCGAGGCTTCTCGTGCGGTGTGTGGGTCGATCCGCCAGGCCAGGTCTGGGCAGACTTCGTTCACGACACCGACGAGCTGGTGATGGTTGTGGAGGGTAAGGTTGAATCCGAGATCGACGACGAGCTTCATCGCGTCGGGCCAGGCGAGGAGTTGCTCATCCCCGCTAGAGCCAACCACACTGTCCGCAACCTCGGTAGAACGACAGCGCGATGGCTCTACGGCTACAAGCGATGACGACCCGCCCATTCCTGGTCGTGTGCTCTCGCGTTGAAGTAGCTGAGCCCCAGCAGACCGATCAGCCCGATACCCAGTTCGTTGTTGGCAGGATCTTGGAGAATAGAAACGTTCCGGTCGCGACTTGATACGCTCCGCTGGCCATCAAACCGGTGATGACAGGGAAGATGGTGAGGGAGAAGCACGCCCTTGCGTTCTACCGGTGCTTCTGGTAGCCCCAGATCAAGAGGAAGGTCCAGCCAAACATCAGCGATGCCGCCAAGCCCATTGCGTAGCTGAACTCAGCCTCTCCCATTCGAGATGGGATGAGGCTCAGGATTCCGACGATAGCGTCGGCGACAGCACCCACCACGAAGCTTGTCCTCAGCCAACGAACGGGCGTCATTATGTCTTCGTGCAGTCGAGTTCCACAATCTGTTCACCTAAGGCGGCAGAACTCACTTCTCTTTGGACTCGAGCAGATTACCGTGGCCGCGGTCAGGTGCAGCCGCTTGTCGGGCCGCTGTTGCAGTCAGCAATACCTTCTCAACCTCGGCGGCGATGCGCTCGTGTACGCTCGTGCTTCCGATCGAGATCGAAGGGACACGAATGATCCGGCTTGCAGAATACCGCAGTGGTCGCAAGATTGGCTTTCGACCGTTAAAGAGGAGCTGCCAAAGAGATTCGTAGAGCTTGAGCAGGAACACGAACAATCGCTGCATTTCGGCAACATTCGTGCGCCCCGTTAATGTTCCCAAGTCCGAGCCCCCCGCTACCTCCTTGTGAGCGAACACCTTATGGCGCAAATCGCGATAATTCCTCTCGTAGATCTTGCGATATTTCTTGATGTGTCTCCGTAATCGGCGGAAATCGGACGGCTTCGGCTCGTAGACATCTTTAAGATAGTCGTCGATCCACTCCGCCGCATTCGACGAGAGGCGCTTCTTGCGCTTCGCCAACTCCGCTTTCGAGAAGATTGCCGGATTCCGTTTGGCGATCACGAACATAGCATCGAGATTGTGCCTCGAGCCTTGATCGAAGACACGACCAAGGGCTATCAGAGCCGACGTCTGCAGGCTGCCTGAAACTGTCGTCCAAAACAGCGCGTTCTCATTAAAGAAGTCGAGGACTCCATCGTTTTGTTTGGCAACTTCGTGAAGAGACAGCCAGGAGTAGAAGAACTGCGCGGCCGTTTCTACCTCGCCGCGGAACACCTCAAGCTCCTTCTCAAATCGCTCGGCGTCGCTCATCTTCTTCGTCGGCCATCGCGGTAGAACGGCCAGTTTCCCAAACCGCCCCCGCACAGATCCCGGCGTGCCGTTTTCCAGCACCGGGCTCCTCAGAAGTACTCGCCTCCGCGTCGGGCCTCAGGATAGAGAAACCGCCGTTCGGATCTGGACTCGGGGCCGCACGTGGATGTGTGGCTCGGGCACCTTGAAATGGTTCAGCAAATCCTTGAAGCCTTGCCGTTTGAAACTGCGGCGTTGACTTCGCCGGTTTAACCACTTCCAGAGAATCGCCATCGCCTCATGGTAGAACTCCTGCAATCCCACGCTGTTGCCGCTCACCCCGTAGTATTGGTAGTACCCTCGGAGTTTCGGACTCAGCGCTGGGAACAGCTTGCGGAGGGGCGTGGACCGGTTCTCCTTGCACCACTGGGTGAAGTTGGCCAGCGAATTCCGGAGCTTCTTCCGAGAGGTCCGGCGCTTCAGGTGGGGCTTGCCGCTGCGATCTTTCCCCCAGTAAAACTCAAATCCCAGAAAGTCGAACCGGGTTGCACCTGGTTCGACTTTCCGGCTGAAGGGGATCACCCGGCTCTTTGCCTTCGCTAGCCGCAGTCCGAACTGTTCCAGTCGATGCTCCAGCACCCCGAAAAAGTGTTGCGCTTCGTCCTGATTCTCAAACGCGCACACAAAATCGTCCGCGTATCGAATCAGGCACGCCTGAAGAACCGGGTGTGTTTCTTCTCCTGTGCCTTCTTTGCTATTGCCAGCAGTGAGGTTGGCATTGTGTGTTCCGGCCCTTCATCGCCGGACAATGTTTCCTGTACCGACTACGTACTTCTGTCCGCCCCTTCCCCCTGTGATCGGCGCGACCGTCTCCGAGTGTAGAGTCGAAAGTGGTCGGGCCGATCGGCCCTTCCACCGTCCGCTCAATCAAACGGCTCGTGCGGTTTTCCCGCAAGCCGCTTTCCTCAGTTGCTCCTCGTTCGGAATTCGCTGTGTGGCGGCAGGTGGCGGCTTCGTTCGTACCGCGTTTGGGTCTTTCGCTAAGGGAACTATCCAAGTTCACGATATCTCCGCGTTTCCCATCGCTCGCACATTCACGACTGAGTACGGGGACTTCCCCCTCCAACGGGCCTTTTGGACCCGCCAGCGCCGCTGCTCGAAGCAACGATCCGAGACCTTATGTTTGCCGTCTCGTTCCTGAGTACTATTCCCCGATCCGATTCCTGACACCGCGTCGGCCGGAATTTCGCTCTCGCTTATATCCGCACCTACCGCGCAGGGCTCTAGGTCGATGTTTGTCTTCTCGGTTGCCCGCCCTTTCGTCTGCGGGTGCCACATCATCTCGACCTTACCTTCCGCTCGGACGATACCAGGCCTCCCTGGGTCACTCGCGTCTCTTCTCCACCGTGTCGCCCGCACACACCTTGGTGCGATGGGGTGGAACCAAATGCGCCTTCGCCCCCATAGTGCGGGCTCGACCATTCCCCATCTTTGGCCGACCGGTTCATCCTCGGGATCGCTCCCTTCGATTACGACCCGGTGGTTCTCCTCATGCCCTTCAGACCCCACCTCGCGGTGGGCGCCCTGCCCTCCAAAGTTTCCGTAGGTGGCTCCAGCTCTGCCTTGTCCGTGTCCGGCTTTCGCCTTCGTGCCCGTTTAGGCATCTGCCATACCTGCCTACACTCCGGCCAGTGAGGCATTACCCCCACTTGTTGGATATCGACCCGTGGCCTCGGGCCGAGCGGGACTTTAACCCGCCGGAAACGCGTGCTGCCAGGCACGCACTATGAGCGGATCTGACTCCCTGCGACTCCTCGGCGGCTCTTCTTTCGGTCGAACTCGCCTACCCGCGGCGGTCGTCGGTCCGGCGTCGGGTGCGTTTAGGCTCCGGCCTACCTGGGTCCGGGTTTCCCCCTGTGTGGGCTCACTAGCCGTATGCCCTGCGCACCGTCGTTTCGGATCGCGTCTCCGCTCGGGAACCCGCAGGGTCTCCCAAGTTCCTGACGCTTCTCTGCATGCATGCCACGCTCTAAAGTGGACCCCGGCAGACCCTCGCGGACCTCACCAAAATCGGTCCGTCTGTGTTGGCTTCCGGTACCGTTAACACCGTCGCCCTCTGCTCTAAGCCACATGACGGGGCTGTATCAAGCTTTGGAGTTCGCGGTCTCTCCTGCGGCCTGCATGCTTCCCTGTGTACGCTTCAACTGACTTGTTCGGCTTCGTGCCTCCTGAGTCGCAGTTGCAACACTCGGTAGGAGTGGGTGGTTAACCCTTACTCCGCAGGGACTCTCACCCTGCAAGAAGCGCCAAGCTTTGCTTGGCGCACCAACGGCTGATGGCTCATCTGCGGTGGCCACCACCAGTCTCAATTCAAGAGAATACCTTGGCCGCAGTCTGGTGCGTCCGCCTGTTGGGCAGCATTGTTACGGTTGCAGTCTTAGCGCATACCCCTGTCGAGCGCCGCTCTCGTCACGATCATTCAAGTGCCCTCCGATGCGACTCCCAACGCCGATGTTCACGCTGCCAGTCGATTCTAGCGACAATATCTCGGAGAAGCCGCCTTCCTTCTGGAGGTTAAGGAGTGCGCGTAAATTGTGCTCAGAGATCATTACTCGGACCTCGGGAATGCCAGCTTCAAAGGCACTCAGTATCTCGGGATTAATCGTCCTCAATAGTTCGACTATCCGTGTACGAAGAGGCGGGAGTGCTGGCTGTTCGACTGTTCGTGCTGCACCACTCAGGATCACATCGATCTTTGGTCGTGCGGGAGTAATGTCGATCTTGACCTTGAGTTCGAGGAATCCATCGAACGAGTCGTCATCAGGAGAGCTTGATGTGTAGCTGTGAACGTGATCCGGAGCCAGCGACACCTCCTGTTTCGTGCGCTCGTTGACGAGCACTACGGTCCGATCTTCGCGGACTTGGACTACTTCCCAGTTGTCATCAACAGGTTGGTAGTTCTGGCCCTGCCAACGGCCGGGGGTGGGGCGCAGGCGGAGATGACGGTCGGCGAGCGCCTTGAGCATTCTCAGCTTCATGGCGATGTGTGTCCGGGCATGGAAGCCAGATGGCGTAGAGTTTGCGCAACGGCTTGGCAATCAGCGGCCAGCGCAGCCGGTCCGCTGCGTTGCATGGTTAGCCAATTCAGAGTGGCTCGTCTTCGTCGTAGGCATACCGCCACTGCTGCAGCGGGGTCCCAGTCACAGCGTGGAGGACTTCCTCGCCGACCTGCTTCAAAGCCTTTCCCTCGGCAAGAATCGCAAGCCGCGTCGAGTCGTGCGCCGGCAGCCTCGCTTCGTCAAGACAAAGGTAGATTAGCACCGGCATCCCAAGCTTCGCCTCGACTTGCTCCGCCAGTGCACGTTCAAGTCGAGGCCAATCTCGATCGCGCGAATTAGTCGAATACACAGCAAGGATTTTGTCAGACTGCGCAACCGCCGTTTCGATGTTGTCCTGAATGGTAGACCCTGCGACGAAGAACTGGCAGTCTCGGATAACACGCAGGCCATTGTCGCGTAGCCATTGATCAATCTTGTTGACGCGTTCCGAGTCCGCCGATGCGTAACAGATGAACACGGACGGCCGATCCCAAGCCTCCGGACGGCGCAGTCGCTCGAATATCGAAGGTGAGAATCGATGGAGGAGCTCGGTTGTAAGGTGCTCCCGAGTACCGGGACCCACGGCACCGTCCGCGACCCGATGACGGAAACTCTCCTGGAACTTCTGCACCAACTCTCTAAGGCCCTCGTCATACAAATCCTCCTCGGCCGACGCAGGTGAGTCCGAGGATACTCCGAGCATCGCGAGGGCCTTTCGCAGATTCCCACATGCAACTCCCCGATCGCCGACGCGAAGAACGTTGTGGCCGTCATCCTGATGGCGAAAATAGTGGATGTATCGCTTCACAAGAATGTCAGTCATGCTTACAGGATAACGCTTGCCTGGCTAACGGACTGACGATCAGCCGCGATCGGCACCCCAATAACCGTCAATTCGGCTGAAACCACCCAGCGCCGTTCGACTGCTGCAGCGGCGTGTTAGGCGGCGCTTCCGTTCAAGCAGGGCTCGGCTTCCTGCTGATTTCCGCCCTGATCTCAGGGCTGCCTGCAGCTAAATAGCGGTCGAATACACTGAGGTGGGCAATTTCCGTTTGACAATAATGTCCGTGCCAGCCTGACACCCAGCCCCCTACAACGACCGTGTCGTCGACCTGCTGGGGCCATCTCTTGAAGTCTCCCCGCACAATATCGTTTCCGGCAGTGCCTCGGTCAACGAAGAAACTCTGCCGTTCAGCGCTTCGGTCCCATGCGACGACGAAGTGATGCCAACCCGGGTTAAGGCCATCCTTGACGATAAGCTGGCGTCCGTACTCCGCTTCTGAATTCGACGTCTGCACTTCCCATCTATCCCGGGAACTCGCATGCCGGAGCGCGAATTGATTTCGATACGTGTCCTTCTTGTCACCGCCTCCCGTGTGGTGCGAGAGCAGATAGCGATTGGATGGGGATGATCGCAGGCCTTCTCCCTTGGGTGGCACGCTAACCCACAGCGAGAGCGTGCACTCCGGCCAGAGTAGGAACCCACCGTCGATCTTCTTGCGATTCTGTCTATCGGCGGAGATCGAGAGTGGCTCATCCAGTTCACTGAAGACCGCACTGGTCACATCTGTTTGTGGCTCCTTCTTTCTCGGGTCGCGCAACGACACGACTTCAACGGTTAGCCAAAGCAACCATCCAACAACCACCGAAGTCAGCATGACCAGCGACGCCACATACTGGCCTGTGAACCCACTGACAATCGCGCCCAGAGTACCGATGGCCCCAAGAAGACCCAGTAGTTTGTCAGTTCTGTTCATTAATCGAGTACCCGTCTGCCTAACGGCTCAACGTTCAGCCGCAAACGGCGCTGCGATCAGTTTCAGTTCCGCCCCATCGTGGGCGCCGTTTGAAGGCTGCAACGTTTTGTTAGACATCTACTCTGGGAGCCTTCCTTTCGCCTCCCATTCCAATGGCGCATTTGGGGAGGACCGTGTGAAGCTCGTCACGCGAATCTGAAACCCGTCTGCCGTCTGGTCCACTAGCTCAAAATCGCTGCGGTCAACGACGCTGCGGTCAATATTCGGAAATGCAAGTTGCGGCGGTGACGCGAACGGCGTTGGATAATAGATCTGATATTGTCCTGTTCCCCCGATCTGGATGCCTCCCATAAAGGTCGTGAGCCCTTCCTCCGCCATCCAACTGTCACTCACGGCCGTAATGCCGACTACCGCTAACAGAATCGCGAGAATAGCTATCAGATCCACTCATGCGACGATCTTTCGTCCTCTATCCTGCTCTTGTGACGCCTGCAGGATCTCCCCTCGAGCTGTAATGATCCGCATGCAAAAAAAGCCGAGCACCAAACCGATCGGATACATCCATTTCTGATGAGCAAGACCTTCCATAAACAGAATTGGAGCCCCGCTGAGTGCAGCCCCAAGTACTGTCGCCACGATTTTCGGGCTGACCTTGGCAGGAATGGAAATCAGATGTGAAAGAACAAATCCAACGCCTCGGCGGTCACCCAAAACCGGCCAATGGTGGTCACCTGAAAACCGGCCAACGAACATAGATAAGCCCGGGACATTGACACCGACGGGAAGCCGAAACAGGCTCCGTCGGCATTGAGCAAGTACCCGTCTGACCCTAACGGACGTCGGCGGTCAGCCAATGGTGGCTGAAAACCGGCGAACATAGATAAGCGGGACATTGACACCGACGGGAAGCCGAAACAGCTCCGTTGAGCAATGTTGAGCACAGAAAAGAGAGAGCAAGTTGTTGCATTGGGGCGGCTTGGATGGCCGCTGCGTCGGATCGAACAGACCACCGGCGTGCGTCGTGAGACGGCCAGTGCGTATCTGAGAGCGGCCGGAATCCCCATTCGGCCGCCCGGGAGTTGGGGCCGGCGACCGGCAAAACCGGCCAACGAGGTGACCACCGACCCGGACGGCGTAAATGGTGTCGTTGAGGGGTTTGGCGGTTCCGATACTTCAAAACCGGCCAACGAAGTGACCACCGACCCGGAGGCCGAGAATCCGGTCTCGGCAGAGTCGTCGGCTCCCCCTCCAAGCCCACCGTCGGGCAGTTCCTGCGAGCCGTACCGGGAGACCATCCAACAGGCGCTGGAGCGTGGCCGCAACGCGATGGCGATCTGGCAGGACCTGGTCACGGATCACGGTTTTGTCGGCAGCTACGAATCGGTCAAGCGTTTCGTTCGCAAACTCCGGGGAGTGCGATCCCCGGAAGCGGTCGGAATCATCCAGACCGGAGCTGGAGAGGAAGCGCAGGTCGACTACGGGACCGGACCGATGGTCCGGGATCCGAAGACGGGCAAGTACCGACGGACGCGGCTGTTCGTGATGACGTTGGGCTACAGCCGCAAATCGGTCCGGCTGCTGACGTTCAAGTCCAGTTCCCGCATCTGGGCCCAGTTGCACGAGACCGCGTTCCGCCGACTCGGCGGCACTCCCCGCCTCATCGTGCTGGATAACCTGCGCGAAGGCGTGATCGTCCCGGACCATTACGACCCCACCCTGAATCCGTTGTTTCGAGATGTCCTGACCCATTACGGCGTGGTGGCCATGCCATGCCGGGTGCGCGATCCAGACCGCAAAGGCAAAGTCGAATCCGGTGTCGGGCACGCCCAGAAGACCCCATTGAAGGGACAGCGCTTCGAGAGCCTCGACCAGGCCCAGGGGTATCTGGATCGCTGGGAAGTCCGATGGGCCGACACCCGCATCCACGGCACGACCAAGCGGCAGGTGGCGGCCATGTTCGCCGAAGAGAAACCATCTCTTAAGCCGCTGCCGATCGAACCGTTTCGCTATTACCAATTCGGTGAACGTGTCGTCCATCTCGACGGTTGCGTCGAAGTCGAAGCCGCCTATTACAGTGTACCGCCGGGCTGGATCGGACGGGGTGTCAAGGTCCAGTGGGACACGCTTCACGTCCGGATCCTGGACCCAAACACCTATCCACTCCTCCGCGAGCATGTCCGCCAGAAGCGGGGTGGATACCGTGTCCGTGCTGAAGACAACCCGAAGAAAACCCCGTTAACGACGGTGCAACTGCTGGCCCGAGCCCGCCGCGCTGGCACCCACATCGGCACACTCTGTGACGCCATTCACCGCCGACAAGGGGAAGCTGCGGTCCGCCGCATCCTGGGTGTGCTCTCCCTGGCCAAGAAGTACGGTGTCTCCGCCGTGGAGGATGCTTCGGCTGCGGCACTGGAACTCCACGTCTACGAGTATCGTTTCGTCCGCCGCTATCTGGAGCGGCGACCTCCACTCGCCCTGCGTCAGGTCGATCCTCTCATTCGCGAACTGACTCAGTATCGCGATCTCATCAACCTCAAAATCCAGGAGCAGGAACACTCATGAATCTGATCGAACTCCAGCGGGCTCTCCGACAACTCCGGCTCGGCGGCATTGCCGAGGTGTTGGAAACACGCCTCCACCAGGCCCAGACCGAAGCCATGGCGCCGATCGACTTGGTCTCTCGTCTGGTCTCGGATGAACTGGACCGTCGCAGCATCCGGTTGTTGGAACGGCGTCGGAAACAGGCCCGGTTCCGCGATCCCCAGAAGACGCTCGACTCCTTCGACTTTACTTTCAACAAGAAGATGAATCGTAGTCTGGTCTTCGACCTGGCGACGGGCGCCTTCATCTCCAGGCACGACGATGCCTTGTTTCTCGGTCCTCCTGGCACCGGCAAGAGTCATCTGGCTCAGGCCATCGGCTTGGCTGCCATTGAGCAGGGCTATCGGGTCGTCTACCGTGAAACTCATGCGCTTCTCGACGACATCGCCGAAGCCACCATTGACGGTACCCGAAAGGAGTGCATGGAAGCTTTGGCGACGGTCCCGCTGCTGATCATCGACGATCTGGGGATGCGGAAGCTTCCTCCCACTGCAGCAGAGGAACTCCTCGAGATCGTGATGCGACGCTATGAACGGACCAGTACGTTACTGACATCGAATCGACCCGTCCAAGACTGGGGAAAACTACTGGGTGATAGCGCCGCCGTCACAGCCATGCTGGACCGGCTGCTCCATCACGGCCACATCCTCAAATGCGGCCCTCGGAGTTGGAGGACTAAAACGGGCTTGCCGAGTCCAGTCCCAAAGAGGTAGAACAACACCGTCCCGGGCCATCCCCGTTGGCCGGTTTTGAAGTGACCATCGTTGGCCGGTTTTGAAGTGACCACTGAGGCTGGCTCACTCCTGAGGCTGTCCTTTTTCTCGAAGCTGCACGTCCCGGGTCCGAGCTTCTCAGGGAACGTTGCCTGGAAGCAATGCAGCCTGTCCAAACCGTTGGTGAGTCACAGAACCAACAAGTGATCACCGATGTATTAGCACGTTCCTTTGGCGGCGACGAGCCGATATTGGAAGCGCTGCTTGACCGTTTTGAGCCCACGATAGACAGCGATGCCCTGATCCTCGCGCTGTGCAAGGGCTGGCCTGAATCTAGCGTTATCGACGAGCTCTATGCAGAGCTCCAGACGCAGAAAGAGCCTGTGTCTTTGGTTGCGCTATATGCAGTGGTCTACGGGCGAATACCCGATCAAGAACTTCCTGATCGGTTGCGGCGCGACCTCGACGAGGGAGGCACCACATCCCACGAATACATATCGGAGGCGCTGGATTCTGCTATCAGAAGCAGGCTGACGAGAGACGCAGGCGCCTGTGAGGCGCTGGAAGACCGGCTAAACCAAGGCTCACTTGACGCTAACCTCACCGCGACCGTGCCTAGGCTCCTTTCGCGAACGCGGGGACTGTCAACACAGCTGCGAAAGTGGTGCGAAACGGAATACGAACGCCAGGTGAAACTCCGCTCACCGGAGATCGGCTTTGATCTCACGGAAAGGTCGTTCCGGGGTGTCGCTCTTAGCCTGCTGGATTCACTAGACGTGCTAGGGCGAAGGAGAGACTGAAAGGCCGCAGTCTTCGGATAGCAAGAATCTCTCCTTCTGAAAGCACTTCGGGTACCTCGCGGGCTCTGCCGGTGGGTAGTCCCCCTAGCTCCCGCTGTTTCCGTAACTTCATCCAAGACCCAATCGAACCAGATCTCTGCTTCTGGCGAGCAGGCTTCACAGCCGAGGATTCGGGACTTGAGCCTAAAACGGGTGGCGCGGCTCACTGCAATGAGGTTGTTGCAACGAACATAACGATTGTGACAGTTAACGCCGCGACGGGTCAGGCATTCCCCCAAGTAGTGTCCTGCGAAGCCTGCAACCTGAACGGTGCAGAGATCCCGTTCGACTGGGTGCTGGACGAGGTCACTGGCCACGGTGGAGTCACAACCGATTACCTGTTGGTGGAAGCCCGGAGGTGCCCAGCGTGCGTGGCGGTCGTCAGCAGCTTCACATTTGGGGTCCGAGGAAAACAATCCGTTCTTCGGTGCCATCGTTCTGGACAAGCTTGAAGCTCGATCCCTCCATCGTCTTTTGAGCGATGAACTCATAGAGGCGCAGTGCGTTGCGGATCACGACCGCTTTGCTTTCACCCTCTACAAGATCCTCTAAGCGTTCCAGTCGATCGTAGAACCGCGGTGTGAGATCAAGCGTAATTCTCTTGGTCGGTTCCCTCTTTCGCACTGGCATCGATACTCTCCTGTGCTCCTACGGCGGGCGCTCGACAGCTCCTCTCAGCGCCCAAGCGAACGCCGCTGAGATGAGGTTCGTTGCCCACGTGAGGAGTTTGTCTAGAGTGCCTTCATCTGCGGTCCATAAAGCATTCGCAGTCAGAAGTAATACAAGGACGGCGGCTAAGACGATCACGCCGCGAGTGATGGACGTCCGGGTGGCCGTTGGCGAAACCGAGGCCGTCAAGTCGCCCGGCCATTCTTCGCCCACGTGTAGTTTTGCCTTCCACCGGTGGCGTTTCATTCCACACCTCCGCGGCCGCTCGTTTCGTCCGGCTCAGATTGTGCTCGGCATTACGAGTAGCCGCTGATAAAGCCTCTGAAATCACGTCGATTCACTGTTAACTCCTTTTGTTTGGTTGGTATGGGGGATCGTTCGAGTGGGGTAGGTTCCTTACTTGGTGGTTTGATTCAGTCATCTGGACCATTAATTTTTACTGCAAAACACAGTATGAAGTCAACGGAAATTCCAGGCCGCCACCTCAGGAGCTTTAGATTCCGGCGCTTGACGTTGGCGTTTCTTGCAATCATCTCCGGCTTCCGTGCCCAAAGAGCCGTCGAATCTCCTCGTGCATCGCCTCGCGGCCTTTCTCCACCCCGATCCCCAGAACGTCGAGTGCCTCGATGACATGCTGTTCCTTCGGGTCGGTCGCTTTGGGCGGGTCCCCGGCCGCCTCCACCCACACTCCGGCCTTCTCCTCGTAGTAATCCTCGAGTTCGGGGTAGAACTCTGAAGTTACCGTGACGAAGTCGAGGTTCTCCTGGCGTTCCGCGTGCGTCTCGGCGCCGGCACCCACGCGGAGGCCTTCGAGGAACCCATCTGGTCCGCGGTCCTCTGCGTGCTCGATCAGGTGGATCAGCTCGCCCATCGTCAAGGGTTGGTCGGACGACACAGGCTCGCAGGCGTAGACGGTCTCGTACTCATCGACCACTCGGTAGTGGATCTTTGACCCGGCGGGTCTGGCCCGGACGCTGATCACGTCGGCCGTCGTGGACTGCAGGGAGCTGCGGGCGATCTCGACCTCGCCCTCTTCGAGGCCTGGGAGGTACTCTCCGCCCATCAACGTGGGATGGATCGAGGCAAAGAACTCCCGCTCCTCGTCGGTCAGCTCGGCCGAGAGCATCCAGTCCTGGATCTCGTGGACGTCGCCACGTTCGAGAAGCTCCTGGACCTGCCGGCGGCGGCGTTCGCCTTTGATGGAGGACAGAAAGGAGGAGATCGGGTTGTCCCAGTATGAGGCTGGGCGATACCCGCGGAGGATCACTCCCGCCAAGTTCCGTCGTGGTTCCAAGGGTGAACCTTCCAAATTCCCAGATAGTCCAACAGTTCCGTGAGCAAGCTCACCTCATACTCTGAGAACCAACCCTCTGCCAGGCATCGCTCGTCTGCCTGATGTCCAGCATCGAATGCGGTGCTAACGGGCATTTCCACGAGCGGATTACCGGAAGGGCAGGGCTGGAGACACCAAGGCGCGTAGAAGGTGTGGATCTCCTCGCACACCTGGACCGGGAGATCGGGAGACATGCCCCCGACGATCCTGATCTGGCTGATTAGAAGCGTGCCAATAAGCACAACGGCCACCGCGGTAATGCCTGCGGCTCGAAGTTTTTCGAACATAGTGATTTCGTGGTTGTTTGGTGGCAGAGATCGCTATTCCGCCCTGATACATGGAACGAGCTATCTGTCTTCAATTCAGTCGTCTACAGGGATAGTACGATCGTATACAGTCGTGGTCAACTAAGTTGCGACTACTTACGCTCGGTCGCAATGACCGACAAGAGGTTGATGCGGTTGGTGGGCCAGCGTGTTAGGGAGCTCAGGAGGGAGCGCGGCCTGACTCAAGAGGACATGACCCGCTTCGGCTTCACGTCTCGTCCCTACCAACGAATTGAACACGGTGAGAGGAATTTGACCTTGAAGACGCTGAACAAGCTGGCGGAGGCGTTTGAGGTGTCAATTGCGGAGCTTCTTCCGCGTGACTGAGGTGGACTCATGCAACGAGCAAGACAGTTTGTAGGGCTTCACGACCGGTTGACGGATCATCTGGCTCAGTTAGTCGGGACGAAGGAAACGGTTCCGGTCTCTGATCTGATCACCCGCGCGGCGGAGCGGGATTCGGCAATCCGAGAGTTCGAGCCCCAGTTGAGGAAGTTCGATGCGATGATGTCCTTCCTTATCCCGGACAGGCGATTTCCAGAGCACGTTCAAATGGAACCCACGCAGGAGGTGTTAGAACGCTTCTACGACGTGGTCCATACAGTGATTTCGCCGACCCGACTGTCGCCGACCTTCGACAAACCTCTGCGGTGTTTCTCACCAGCCGACCCGCTAACAGAAGCATTGAAGGCGATGGAGGAGGGCGACTTTTCGCAGGTTGTCGTAAGAACCAACGGCGAGATGGAGATCCTCACCCACGATGGCATATCTCGATGGCTTGAGAGACAAGCGCGAAGGGGGATTCCCAAGGTCGAGAAAGCCACCATCGGGGATGCGCTTGCGTTCGACCCGCCCGAGAACTTCGCCGTGATGTCGGGAACCCAGAGCATTTTCGAGGCACAACAGGCCCTCGAACACGGCCTGGACCAGCGGAAGCCTAGGGTGGCGGCGGTGATCGTGACCAAGACAGGACAGAAGACCGAGAAGCCGATCGGGATCGCGACGCCGTGGGATTTGAGCTATATGTTCGCCCTGAAGGGCGAGGCCTGGGTCGGGGTGTACGCGGGTACGGATTTCGCGATCCGCGATGGCAAGGGGCCGCAGTATCTATCGCATCTCCTCCGGACGCCGCATCGTTGGATGACCGCCATGCAGTTGGTGTTCGCCGTGGAGGGGCTTCATGCACTTGACTCTGAGACCAGCAGAGGACATCGAACGGGGAACGCCAAAATCCACGATGATCAAGGGTCAGTAGGCCCCGCTGGACCGGTCGACAGCGGCCCCGATGCCGAAGCCGTCAGGGAATACCGAAAACAGGTCCGAGAATTACGGAGTGACTTGAGAGAAGCCGACGCCTACAATGACGCTCCTCGGATATCGCGGCTCCGTTACAAGATTCGCTTCCTCGAAGACGAACTCAAAAGGGCCGGGCAAAAACGAGTGAGCCCTGAACTCGAGCGAGCCCGGGTGAACGTCACGAAACAGATCAAAGGCGTCATCCGTCGCATACGCAAACAGAGCCCCGCCCTTGCCCGCCACCTTGACCAGACCGTGAAGACCGGTTACTCCTGCGCTTACCGCCCGGACCCGAATAACCCGCCGATCTGGCAGTTCTAACTCCATAAAAAGCCGTCTTTGATTGTTCCAAACGACGGAACACTGTGCCCTCCGTCCGCACATCGATTGTTCCCTCCTGATTCACCCTAAGTAATTGAAGGGGGGTGAGTAACGATGCAATCGAATCGAAAGAATGTGCTGACAGTGGAAGAGGTGGCTCAGCTTTTGGGTGTTCCGGCGACCGTCATCCGGAAGTCGATCGGTCCGCTAGAGGACGACGACTAAACCAAACAACTTCAAAACAGGAGAAAAAGAAATGAACCACATCAAACGACGTTTCATCGGTGACTGGGTCTTCCAGTCGGGTAACGACATTACCGTCTACTTCGAGGAGATCCCGGGCGACGGCACCTACATCGGACAGCTAGACGTTCGGTGGGAGCGGGTTCCGCCGTCGGAGGCCGATCTCGCCGAGTATCTGGAGAAAATTCTTGGCGAGATAGCTCTGAAGGTCTTCGAACTCTGCCCGCAAATCCCGCTTTTCTGCGATCGGCCGAATCCCAAAGGACCGGCGGTCCTCGTCGTCAACCCCTCAATCCGATTGGGCGAAACGGAGGAAGTCCGATGAAGAACAAACTCACTGTTGTTGATCTCGAAACGTTCCTGGCCGAAGCAGCCAACCCCATCGGCGAAGTCTACGAGATCGATCAGACCATCGACGCCTTCGAACCCCCCGAGCCCGTTCCCGAGGGGGCCTACCTCGTGCGTGTGAAGTTGAAGCGGGGCCGCCCCGAGCCGATCAAAAAAACGGTTTCGCGGAAGGGCATCCGCTACTCGGCCATACCTCTCGAGACCGAGATCATCCAACCCCTGCAAGCGGGCTGCGGGCACGCAGAGGGCCGCATCGTGTGGGACGTCGTCAACACGAGGCCATATCGACAAGACGGGTACGAGCGGTCGGGGATCGCTCGTCTCCTCGACGTGCTCGGCGTGGATCGATCCGCCCTGCGTGGGAACAAGGCTCTAAGAGCACTGGTCGAGGCGCTCAAGCGGGAGCCGATCGTCCGGATCGACATCCGGTGGCGGGCATACAGCTCCAGGGACGGCAAGGTGCTTGCGCGGCGAGCAAGCCACTTCCCCATCGACAAGAACGGCCGCCGCCAACGGTGGATCTACCACACCAATGGCGAACGGGTCTGGGCCGAGGCCCAGATCATCCGGTATCTGCCGGTCACGGACGGTACCCAACCATCAACCCTCAATACGTAATAAGGAGACAAGAAAATGAAGACAGAAATCTTGAACATTCTTCCCGCGACCGATTGGTACGCGGTGTCTGAGTTCAGCTACGACAGATCTTCCTGGGTTCGAGCCGTCGCGGTTTGGGTCGTCAACAAACTCGACGACGGCACCCTCCAGCTTCGGGGACTCGATTCAGAGGGCTTCCTGGACGAAGCGCCGGGGTTCTTCCATTACATAAGAATACCGGACGAAGACCCCCTTCAGTACATAACGGGTTTCGAGCTCAAAAGTCGCCTCCAGAAGTTGAAGGACTTAGGAAGAGAAAGAAAAGGCGAGACCTCCGCTGTAACGAAGGGCTCGCCTGAGAACAACTAATCATTGTCCACCGCGCACCTGACGATGCGTGGCAACTTCGATGCTGCCATGTGTTCGTCGGGTGCGGCAAGGAGAATTCAGCATGAAGAAGTCCAACAGCGAACCCGACTCTCGCGGAGCGATGAAGGGTCTACAGAACATACTCCGAAGGGGGATTAGCTCGATCCTTCGACTTTCGTCGTCGTCGGACAACACAATGGCCCTAGTAAAGCCGGCACAGAGCTTATTCACTATGCCAACGGCCGAATCGTCCCTCGTTGTCGGGTTACCCGAACAAGGTGGTCCGCCAATCCAGGCCACTGATCCCAAAGTTCTGGGCGAGTATTACCTCAGGGAAATCGCCAAGAACCTGAACATTGACCAAACACTGCGCTACTCCGTCATCAAGTACTGGAGGGAAGCGTGGTGGCGGTGGAATGGCCGCCGCCACGTTCCCCTGCCAGCGGGGGAACTGCGTGCTCACATGACAGAGGTCATCCGACCGCTCGTCGTTGGGTTGGCGGCGAAGCTGGACTGCAAGAGCGTACCCCTGATCACACGGGCAACCATTTCGAACGTCTTCCAGGCGATGAGTGGAGCTGTCTTGCTCCCGAACGAATCTGAATCGCCCTGTTGGCTCGGAGAGTCGAATTCGTCTGAAGTCCATCTCTCGATGCAAAACGGGTTACTGAACCTAGACGGGCTACTCGACGGGAGACACGCCCCTCTAATCCCACACACGCCAGAGTATTTCACGCAGGTCGCGTTTCCATACCCCTACGAACCTGGAGCCACCTGCGATGACTGGCTCGAATTCCTCAACCAAGTATTAGAAGGCGATACCGACCGGATCGCGCTCCTACGGGAGTGGTTCGGCTACTGCCTGATCTACGACCTTACTCAGCACAAGTTTCTCGTGATGGAGGGGGAAGGGGCCAACGGGAAGAGCGTCGTTTGCGAAATCTTCACGGCGATGCTCGGTTCTGAGAATGTCTCTCACGTACCCCTCGAGATGTTTGGTGAGCGCTTCCAACTGACGCCCACACTGGGGAAGATCGCCAACATCGTTGCTGAGATTGGCGAAGTAGATCGTGTTGCTGAGGGTTTCCTCAAGCAGTTCACTTCGGGTGACCGGATGTACTTCGACCGCAAGGGTATCCAAGGAGTCGACGCCTATCCAACCGCCCGTCTTGTATTCGCGACGAACCAGAGGCCCCGGTTTAGAGATCGTTCAAGGGGGCTCTGGCGACGCATGATCCTCATGCCGTTCAGGGTCCAGATTCCAGATGAGCAGCAGGACAAGAAATTGCCAGAGAAACTCAAGCGAGAGCTCCCCGGGATATTCAACTGGGCCGTTGAGGGTCTCAGGCGGCTGAGGGAGAAGGGCTACTTCACTGAGCCGTCGATATGCAAGGAAGCACTCGGTGAGTATCGCCTCGAGAGCAACCCGGCAAGGGTGTTCCTGTTGGGGCACTTTGTGGAGGACCCCGCGGCATCCGTCGACGTGCAGTTCGCTTACGACGCTTATCGCGATTGGGCCGAGACGAACGGCTACCGGGGCTTGAACGCTTCCGAGTTCGGCAAGGAAGTCAGGCGGGCTTTTCCGAAGGTTCAAAAGAAGAAGCGAGGGGCCAGGGACGCGCGGCGTTTCCAATACGTCGCTCTTCGGGGAATACCGATAGGCGTCGAGCTGGTTGACGTGAACGAGGAAATGCGGTCGGACCCCGCGGCGTAGCCGTGTCACGGGTGGCACAGGTGTCACCACTTGTCTATTCAGCTTATACATAGACAAATAATGACGATTTCGTTGCCATTAGCCCGGATAGGAAAGCCCATGCCACGGGTGACACCAGTGACACACACACACGCACGGGAGTCACATATGGGACCCGCCGAGGGACCCAAGGAGATGGTGACTACCCCACCCGGGTACCCCCCCCGTGAAAAGGAGAAAACAATGAAAGGCAAAAAGTACCCAAAGATCATCGAGGAGCAGGCCTACATTGGCCGACGGAAGATCGCCCTGATCCTGGGCGCTCGTCTCTCTGACGAGGACCGGAAGGACATCGGTCAAGCTCGAAGGTTGATGGCCAAGGAGCGCAACTACAGGACCTTAGTAAAGAGGTGGCGTCGATACATCCTCGCTCTCAGGAAGGCCAACAATTTGCTCTTGAAAGCCGGCTCGGTGAAAGAGGAGAAACAGAAGTAATCCAACAACCAGTCGTCGTCGAGTTGCAGCGATTGCCCGCGACGGAAAACAAGGAGCTAAAACGCTATGTCGAAGGCATCCCACGAATCCACCACACAATCCCACGCTCGGTCCAACCGGCGCCCATTCTGGGACATCGATAAGCTGTCTCGGTATCTCGGAGTTGGGCAGACCTGGATCTACAACAGGACTCGGGTGAACGGTCCGGAGCTGATCCCCCACATCAAGGTAGGGAAGTACCTCCGGTTCGAGCCGGACTCCGAGAGCTTCCACGAGTGGCTTGAGGACCATCGAGTGGAGAAGTTCGTTGGGTGACTGAACCAACGACCCTTCCCAAGGAAATGAGCCCGCAACACTTCCAAACGGCTGGGAACAGAATGGGAACAATTTCGATTGATGGGAACAGATACCGTATATACAGTAATCGCGTGGCGCGACCTCCCAAGCCTGCGCATCTGCGGCGTTCCAAGATGCTGCCGATCCGCCTCACCGCCGACGAGTATGAATCGTTGGCACGCGGATCGCAGCAGCTCGGCGTGAGCGTCTCGGATGTTCTGCGGCACGGGGCTGCGCTTTACATTGAGATGAAAAGCAAAGACGGGTCACCGAAGAGAAAGGAGAAACAACGATGACTCGTCATTCTCAACAACGGGGTTACGTTTCAGATGCGATACGCACACGGAAGGGTATCGCTTACAAGATTCGGTATCGAATCCGCGGTCCCGGCGGGACGTGGAAGCAGAAGTCGGAAACCTTGTACGGGCTTAAAGGAAAGAAGGCTGCTCGGCTAGTGTTGGCCGACCGTATCAAGGATTCAAGCACGACGGTCATGGGTCACACGGAGCTGACTTTCGAGGAGTTCACTGAGCGTTTCTGGCAGCCTTACCTGGACAGGAAAAACGTGAAGCCGTCCACCCGACGGTCCTATCGTTCGATGCTCGATTTGCACATCCTACCAATTCTGGGCGAACTGCGGTTGAACGACGTGAGTCCACTGCATCTGGACGAATTGTTGCAAGCGCCCGGGGTGAGTTCGTGTTCCGCCAAGACCGTTCGTAATCTGGTCGGGCTGCTGGGCTCGATGTTTGCCCTAGCCGTGGATAGGGATCTGGTAGTGAAATCTCCGGTCCGGAAAAGTCACAAGCCGACAGTCGAGAGGTTGGAGAAGCAGGTGTGGAGTCCAGATCAAGTGCGGCAGATCATCGAAGGTGTGGCGGAGATTTATCGGACCTTCTTTGTCTGTGCTGCCCTCACTGGTGCTCGGCTCGGGGAGTTACTTGCTTTGAAATGGTCGTGTTTTGATTTTCAGGCTCGCACCATTCGTATTGAGCGAAGCCTCTGGCAGGGTGAGCTTGGGAAACCGAAGACGAAGGGAAGTGTACGGACAATTGCTTTCGGCGAGATACTGGCCCAGGCGCTGACCAGTCACATGGAAGCATCGGTTCACATCGGGGCGGACGATTTCGTTTTCTGCAAGTTGGACGGCACTCCTTACCATCCTGACGTACTAAGGAAGGACGTGCTGTACCCAACCCTTGATCGACTTCAAATCCCACGGCCTGTCCGAGCCTCAGGCTTCCATGCGTTCAGGCATTCGGCAGCGACGATGGTCAGCGCCGAAACAGGGGATCTCAAACTGGCTCAGAAGCTGTTAGGGCATTCCCAGTTGGCGACTACCGCGGACGTTTACACTCACGTATTACGGGAGCAGGATGCGACGGCCGTGGAGGCGATCGAGAAGGCCGTTTTCCCAGAATCTGTTCCCAATTGTTCCAAAAACGGGTCCGATCCGACTTTGGGAACAAGTAGCGAAGTGTGAGTGATGAATGAGCTCATCCCCGCAAGGACAACAAAAAAGGCCACCTCTCGGTGACCTTCTTCGTTCGTTCTTGATTGCGGGGGAGGGATTTGAACCCCCGACCTTTGGGTTATGAGCCCAACGAGCTACCACTGCTCCACCCCGCGTCAGTGTTCATTCAATATAGAAGGTCGATTGCCGATCGTCAAGTGCGGGAGGGGTGCGGGAGTGAAGTGATCAGTGAAGAAGTTCGTCGTGGAAACGACACAGGAGCGTTGCCACGCTCGAAGGTTCTACGCAATCTTTGTGCGGTCATAGACCGCACCTACACCTGTCCGCGGGTTCTTGCGTACAACGCTTCAGGGATTTGTGCGGATGGACGGACTTTCGGACGGGGCCATCAGGATGACTTCGCCGGGGCGGACGAGTTTCAGTTCCTCGCGGGCCCGGCGTTCGATTTCCAGGGGATCGGTTCGGAGGGTGTGGATCTCGTCGACAAGGTCGGCGTTTTCGGCTTCCAGTTCCTGGATCTCTTGTTCGAGTTCCGAGAAACGGGCTGCTTTGGCTCGTACTTCCAGGAGACCACGGTCGCTGACCAGGGTCAGAACGAGAGCGGCAAGCGTCATCAGTCCGAAGACGCCGAGGCCGACTCGAACCATCAATCCCTGACCTATGCTTCGGTTATCCATTGCCTCCCGAACTCGAGCAGCTGTTCCAACTCGGCGCGGCTCCCGGCCTCGGCATAGTACCGGACCACGGGTTCCGTGCCCGAGGGGCGCATGAGGACCCAGCTGCCATCCTCGAATATCAGCTTGAGCCCGTCGGTTCGATCCTGCCTTTGAACCGGTCTGCCGTGAAACTCCCGAACGTCGGACGCAATCTTTTCGCCCACCGTCTGGCGGAGGGTCGGGTCCAACCTGATATTCAGTCGACGATTATACACCTCTCCGGTCCGTTCAAAAAGGGTTGTTAGCTGTTTTTTCAATGACTTCCCGCGATCGGCCACCATTTCGGCGACCAGCAGGCAGGCCAGGATTCCGTCCTTCTCGGGAATGTGACCCTGGATCGCGAGACCCGCACTTTCTTCGCCTCCGAGGATGATCCGGCCATCCCGGATGTATTCGCCGATGAACTTGAAGCCGACGGGCGTTTCCAGAACCTCTAAGTCGTGTAGCTCAGCGACCTTATCGATCAGGTGCGTCGTCGCTACTGTACGCGCCACCGATCCCCTCCAGCCGCGCGTTTCGACCAGGTAGTCCAGCAGCAACGCTATGATCTCATTGGGGTAAATGTAGTCGCCGTTCCGATCGAGCACGCCGAAACGATCGGCGTCGCCGTCGGTGCCCACGCCGAGGGTCAATCCTTGGTGCAGTACCGCCTGCTTGAGACCGCCGAGATTCGACTCGTCAGGCTCGGGATGGTTGCCGCCGAAATGGACGTCGCGTTCGGCATGGAGAACGAACGGATGGAGGCCTTCCGATTCCAGCAGGGAGTCCAGATAGCCTGCCCCGGCTCCGTGGAGCGCATCGTAGCCGAGAGTGATTCCCGATGCACGAACATTAGCGAGATCGACCTTGCTCCGGAGCGCGCCGAAGTACTCGTCGCGAAGGTCGACCTCCTCGATCAGCTCCGGTGACCCCCGTCCCGAGAACTCCCAACCCGACTCTTGCAGTCGTTCGATCTCGCGCTCGATCGCTCCGGTGACCTCGGGTAAAGCCGGCGCGCCGTCAGCGCCGGAAAACTTCAGGCCGTTGTACTCACCCGGATTGTGAGAGGCGGTGATGTTGATGGCGCCGTCGAGCTTGCGGTGGATCGTCGAGAACGAGATGGCCGGCGTGGGGACGGCACGGCGGCAGAGCTGCACTCGAATATCGTTTGCAGCCAGGACGTCGGCAACCTGTCGGGCGAAGTTTTCCGAACCGAATCGAGTGTCGTATCCTACGAGCAAGGTAGGGGTCGGCGTGTCCCGCTTGACGTGGCGCGCGATGGCCTCGGTTGCAAGCCGGACGTTTGCGAAAGTGAACTCATCCGCGATGATGGCGCGCCAACCCGAGGTCCCGAACTTGATTCCGGCCATGCCTAATTTTAGCAGCCCATGGCAGAAGTCTGATGGCTCGCGCGCACGGGTCTTGCGAGGCGGAGGCGAGGCGCGAGGAGGAATTGATGCTGTTTCATCATGACGACGAGCAACAAAGTATCCGACCGCAACCCCCGTGCGCCCGGAGGGTTACGGCGGCGTCACACCATCTGGGTTGTTGCCGCACCTCAACGATGTACCAGCATCGCCGTCGGCACGGCGCCTACCATCTGGCGCAACGCCGCCGCAACGCGAGCCATCAGACTTCTGCCACGGGCTGCTCAGCAGGTCGATTGCAGCATGATTGAAACGATGGTTGCGCTCGTGACCTGCGGGTCACGGGAAGAAGCGAAGAAGATTGCCGGAGCGCTCGTCGGCGACGAACTGGCGGCCTGCGTGAACATTGTGCCTGGCATCGAGTCCTGCTACCGCTGGGAAGGGAAGGTCAACTGGGATCCGGAATTCCTCCTGATCATCAAAACGACTGCTGCCGCGGTCGATCGCGTGCGATGGCGGGTCCTCAAAGAGCACAGCTACGATTTGCCGGAGTTCATCGCCTTCAAGATCGAGGACGGATCGCATCCATATCTGAAATGGATCGAGGAGTCGGTGAAGTAGCTGTGTAGGGGCGGTCTATGACCGCACATCTCCCGGGTTGACATTTTGTGCGCTCATAGAGCGCACCTACACCTGCACGGAATTTCTTCGAAACAATTTCAAATTTTGAAATTTCCATTCACCAAATCTGCAATGCGGATTTTCCGATAGAAAAATTTGCAATGAACTGGAGATCTCTTCCGGCTAGGTCATTGCAAATTTAGCTAATGAAAATTCCGCAGTGGAGATTCCAGATTGGAGATTCGAGATTGCAGATTTAGCTGCGCTAGTCCCCGAACGCGTCTTCCAGGTCGGCCAGCAGATCTTCGGTGTCTTCGATGCCGACGGAGATGCGCACGAGGCCGTCGGTGATCCCCAATTTGTCCCGCGTTTCCTTCGGGACGGCGGCGTGGGTCATCGTTGCGGGATGAGAGATCAGGGTTTCCACTCCGCCAAGGCTCTCGCCCAGCGAGCAGAGCTTCACGCTTTCCAGCAGCCGGGACGCGGCGTCGAGCGAACCCAGATCGAACGAGATCATCGCGCCGAAGCCAGACATCTGCTTCTTGGCGAGTGCGTGCTGCGGATGATCGGTCAGTCCCGGGTAGTAGATTTTCTTGACCTGTTTCTTCTCGGAAAGATACATGGCCAGAGTTCTTCCGGTCAGGTTGTGCGCCTCCATCCTTACCGGAAGCGTCTTGATCCCGCGTAGTACCAGCCAGGAATCGAACGGCGACAGGATGGCGCCTGCGGCGTTCTGAATGAAGTGCAACTGGTCGGCGTCGGATTCATGGGCGAGGACGACAACTCCTCCGACGCTGTCGCTGTGCCCGTTCAGGAACTTCGTCGTGCTATGGACGACGATGTCGGCCCCAAGCGCCAGGGGGCGCTGGAGGTAAGGACTCATGAACGTGTTGTCGACGACCAGGCGGCAGTCCGCAGCACGCGTGATGTTCGAGACCGCTGCGATGTCGGTCAGCGTCATTACCGGATTCGTCGGCGTTTCGATGAAAACCATCCGCGTGTTTGGGCGCATGGCGTTGCGGACAACGTCGATGTTGGATGTGTCGACATAGCTGAACTCCACGCCGTTGTGCTTGACGATCTTGTCGAACAGGCGGAACGTACCGCCGTAGACGTTGTCCCCGCAGATCGCGTGGTCGCCCTGGCGCAGCAGCAACTGCGTGATCGCTGTTTCAGCCGCCATGCCGGAGGCGAAGGCGTAGGCGGCGACTCCGCCCTCGAGAACGGCCATGTTGCGTTCGAGCGCCATCCTCGTAGGGTTCTGCGTGCGGGCATACTCGAAGCCCTTGTGCTTACCGATGCCTTCCTGCACGAAAGTCGACGTCTGGTAGATCGGCGTGCTCACCGCCCCCGTCGTGGGGTCGGGTTCCTGCCCGGCATGGATCGCGTCGGTCCTGAATCCCATGTCTGAACCTCTCTGGCTGGTGCCCTCAACGGGCACTTTCTCTCAGTCCGCATTTCTAACAAGCACTCGTTACTCTCCCTAGAACGCGAGAGTTGTCAAGAACTTGTAGGTGCGGTCTATGACCGCACACGGTCGCGAAAGCCAACTGTTGTGCGCTTATAGAGCGCACCTACACAAATAGATTGACTCTGCGCAAGTTCGCGCGCGCGAAAACGCGGTAACCTGGATTTCTTGTGAGAAATCCAGGTCAGTTGTCGTGGAATCGGAGACTGGGGCTACAACTGCGCGTTGTCGATCTCTTCGAAGTAGTCCGGCTTGACGAGAACTTCACGCGGTTTGCTGCCCTCGGGAGGGCCGACGAGGCCGTCGGCTTCCATCGCATCCAGAATACTCGCCGCACGACCATAGCCGATTCGAAGTCGGCGCTGCAACGCGGACGTAGACGCCTTTCCCATCTCGACGACGAGACGCACGGCTTTGTCGTACAGCTCGTCGGTCGCGCCGTCGGGCTCCAGTTTGGCCCGACGCTCTTCGGGCGATTCCAGGACGCTCTCATTGTACGTCGGATTGCCCTGAGCCCTCAGGTAATCTGCGACCCGGCTGACCTCGTCCTCGGTCACCATCGGGCCGTGTGCGCGCATCAAACGTGCCGATCCCGGCGGCAGGAACAGCATGTCGCCGCGCCCGAGAAGCGTCTCGGCGCCATTGGCATCGAGGATCGTCCGGGAGTCGACCTTCGATGCGACGCGGAAGGAGATTCGGGCAGGGAAGTTCGCCTTGATGAGCCCCGTGATGACGTCGACAGAAGGCCGCTGGGTGGCCAGGACCAGATGTATACCGACCGCGCGCGCCATCTGTGCCAGTCGTGTGATGGCCTCTTCGACATCGCGCGAGGCCACCATCATCAGGTCGGCCAACTCGTCGATGACGATGATGATGTATGGGAGCTGCTCGCGCCCTTCCTCGGCGTCCACTTCGCCGAATCCCGGAATCGGAAGCTGCTTGACGTGTTCGTTGTAGGCATCGAGGGTGCGGACGCCGCGCTGGGCGAGTTTTTTGTACCGGACCTCCATCTCCGAAACGGCCCACTTCAGCGCGTTCTGTGCGACCATCGGCTCGGTCACGACCGGAACCAGGAGATGGGGGATGTCCTGGTAGAGTCCCAGTTCGAGCCTCTTCGGGTCGATCATGATCAGCTTGACCTGATCGGGCTTCGAGCGAAACAGGATCGAAAGAATCAGAGAATTGATCGAGACGGACTTTCCCGTGCCCGTCGCGCCGGCGATCAACAGGTGCGGCATCCGGTGCAGGTCCGAGACGACCATCTTGCCGGTGATGTCTTTACCGAGCGCCAGAGGCAGTCGGGCGCTCGACTTCAAGTATTCGTTCGATTCGATCAGCTCGCGAAGCATGATCGGGGTGCGTTCCGGATTCGGTACCTCGATGCCGACGGTCGACTTGCCGGGAATGCGATCGATCCGAATCGATTCGGCTTCCAGTGCCAGGCACAGATCCTCACCCAGATTGGTGACCTTGGAGTACTTGATGCCTGGTTCGGGTTTGAATTCAAACGTCGTGACGACCGGGCCCGGATGAATCTGCTGGACCTTTCCAACGACTTCGAATTCCTTCGCCTTCTGCTCGATCAACTCCGCGCGCTCCCGGAGTTGGTCTTCATCGATCGGAACCATTTCCTCGGGCGGCACAAGCAGTTCGGGTGACGGGAAGTTCACCGTTGTCAACGGAACCGCGGCGGTCTCGGTAGCGACCGGCTCGTCGATCGGGACCAGCTGCTGCTGTTCCGGCGGGGTGGCCTTTTTCTTCCTGATCGAACGAATCGTCCGCTCCTTCTTCTTCGTCCGGGCAGGCCTGGCAATCGTCGGCGCGGCATTTTTCTTCAGGATTCTGCGCCGTGTCCTCTCCTTCGCCTGCTCTTCGTACCAGTCCCCGACGCGCTGACGCCAGAGGGCAACGAACCCGAGCCGCGACTTCACCGCTTCGCCGGTCTGCACCAGGGAAAACTTCGTCGCCAGCAGCAGCGCCACGAGGAACGTCGAGATCAGGACGATCACAGCGCCGGTCGGGTTGAATGTTGCGTTCAGCCAGTCGGCGATCAGCCTGCCTCCTCCGCCGCCGGCCGGGATCTGCCTGCCGATGCGCGGGAGCGACGGCGACAGGGAGAGGGCAGCCGCGATGGTCAATATCACCAGAACCATTCCGGTCAGACGGGGAAGCGCGTTCCGGACAGTCCACGAAGCGAGCCAGTGGAACGCGTAGATGCCCAGGAATATCGGAAACAGGAATCCGGCGTAACCGAAGGCCTGGAACAGCAGGTCCGACGCGTGGGATCCCACGACGCCGATCAGGTTTGCCGGGGCGCCGTCAAAACCCGGGTTGCGGCTGATGTTGAACGACGGGTCCGACGGATCGAACGAGATCAGGCTGAGGCCAGCCAGGACGGCGACGGTGACGAGCACGAGGCCGACGAACTCGTTGACCCGCCGGTGCTCGGTCGGCGTGAGATAGGTGATCCACCTCATCAACCGAGCATTTTACCGAAATCCGGACCAGAATGCGAGAAAGACCACAATACCCAGCCCTATGCGGTAGTAAATGAACGCATATGTTGTGTTTGTGGCCAGATACCTTAAGAGGAACGCGATGGCCACATAGCCGACCACGGCGGAGGCCGCGATCCCGACTCCCAGCAGGGCCAGTTCGGCTCCGGTCACGCCGCCGTTGGCAAGGTCGAAAGTCTTTTTGGCGACCGCGCCCGCGATCAGCGGCGTCGAGAGGAAGAACGAGAAACGAGCCGCCGCCTCGCGGGTCATGCCTCGAAACAGCGCTGCGGTGATCGTCACTCCGGATCGCGAGACCCCCGGAACCAGCGACAGCGCCTGTGCAACGCCGATCACGATCGCGTCCATCCACGAAACATGCTCCAGGCTCTTCTCCCTTCGTCCCCGCATTTCTGCCGCAACGAGGACGAGGGCGAGCGAGATCAGCGTGAACGATATGACCAACGGGCTGCGGAGGTAGGTTTCGATCAGGTCTTCCGCAAGCAGGCCGACCAGCGCTCCGGGAAGCGTCGCCACGGCGATGAACCGAACCATCCGTTCGTTTGGCCCCGAACCGTTGCCCCGGGCAACGTTCAACGCGGAGCGCGCGAAAGCGATCCACTCCACCCGGAAGAACCAGATGAGCGCGACCAGCGTGCCGAGGTGCAGGGCGACATCGAAGGTGAGGCCGGGATCCTCCCAACCCATGAACCAGGGAAGCAGGACAAGGTGAGCCGTGCTGCTGATCGGCAGAAACTCCGTGATGCCCTGGACGATGCCGTAGATGATGGCCTGTAGATAATCCATTCAGGTGACGGTGTAGGTGCGGTCTATGACCGCACATCGCTCCAACCTGCCGGTTGTGCGCTAACAGAGCGCACCTACACCACATCAAATTTCCATGATGACGGGCAGTATGAACGGTCGTGTCGAGAGTTGTTTTCGGATGTAGCGCTTCAGGGCCAGGCGGACCTTCTCTTTGATCATCGACCAGTCTCCGCGCTCCTCGACCGTGGAGGATTCGATTGTTTCGATGACCAACTGACGGCATTCCTCGACCAGTTCATCGTCTTCGTCGACGGCCAATCCCCGGAAGACCATCTCGGGAGGGATCTCCATCTCGCCCGTCTGTTTGTTGATCGCGATGACCGGGAGCACGATGCCGTCTTCGGAGATGTGCCTCCGATCCCGGATGACCAGGTCGGCGACTTCTTCGAGGCTGCCCTCATCGATCAGGACACGGCCGACAGGCGCTTTATCGACGATGTCGACGCCGGCCTCGTCGAAACGGATCACATCGCCTGTTTCTGCCAGCAGAATCTTTTCGCCGATCACGCCGGTCTGCTCCGCCAGCTTCGCGTGCCGGCGCAGGTGGCGGTAGCTGCCGTGAATCGGGATGAAGAAGCGGGGCTTCACGAGCATCATCATGACCTTGAGCTCTTCGGCGCTGGCGTGCCCGCTCACATGTACCGGTGGCGTCGAGCCGTCCTGGTAGAGGACATCGGTGTTCCGTCGGTAGAGATGGTCCATCATGCGGGAGATCTGCCGTTCGTTGCCGGGTATGATTCGGGAAGAGAGTACGACCGTGTCGTCGGCATCCAGGTGCAGATCCTTATGCTGCTCCACGGCCGCACGGGCCATGGCCGACATGGGCTCTCCCTGGCAGCCGCTGACGATCACGCAGATCTTTTCGCGGGGCTGGTTCTTGATCTCCTTGGGCCGAACGACCAATCCCGGCGGGAGATGGAGCGACCCCAGGTTCTGCGCGATTTCGGTGTTTGCGAGCATCCGCCTGCCGAGAAACCCGAGCTTACGGTCGTGTCGTTTCGCGGTGTCGGCGATGATCTGTATGCGATGGATGGCCGAGGTGAAGCAGGAGACGACGATACGGCCCGTCGCGCTGCGGAAGATCGCGTCGAAACGGTCCTCCACCGCCCGTTCCGAAGGCGTGTAGCCGGAACGCTCCGCGTTGGTGCTGTCGGAAAAGAGCGCCAGCACGCCCTCCTCACCGTAGGAGGCGAAGGCAGGCAGGTCAAAATGCCTGCCATCGATGGGCGAGGGATCGATCTTGAAATCCCCGGTGTGGATGACGAGTCCGGCCGGGGTGTGGATGGCAAGCGCCATCGAATCGACGATGGAGTGCGTCACCGCGATGAAATCGACGGAGAAGGGCCCGAGTTCGATCGTGTCGTTGGGAACGACTTCGTGGAGCGTCGCCTCTTCGAGCAGACCGTGATCTTCCAGCTTCTTACGCACCAGTTCGAGGGTGAACGCGCTGCCGTAGACAGGAACGTTGAGGTAAGGCAGGATGAAGGGCAGAGCTCCGATGTGGTCCTCGTGCCCATGCGTCAGGACGATGGCTTCGACCTGCTCGATGTTGTCGAGTAGAAAGGTGACGTCGGGCACGATGACATCGACGCCCAGAAGCTCCTGTTCGGGAAACATCAGCCCGCAATCGACAACGATGATCGAGCCCTCCGAGCGGAACGCCATCGTGTGCATTCCGAACTCGCCCAAGCCGCCGAGCGGTATGACTTCTAGTGGGGCAGTCATCGGGGAAGAGTATAGCCGTTTGCGGGTCTCAATTGGTCCCGGAAGCACGGGTCGTAGGCCGTAGGCCGTTGTCCGTTGGCGGCTGCGCCGCTAGGACGCCGGGTCGGGTCAGACCTTTCAGCCCAGCGGTTTTATGGCTCGAAACAACCGCAGGTAATCTTCGACGGAAAGGTCTTCGGGCCGTGCATCGGCGTCAATCCCGACGGCTTTCACGATGTCGATCAGGTTCTCGCGGCCCTTGTTTCCGTACATCGCCATCAGGTTATTGACCAGCTTCTTCCGCCGGGACGTGAACGCTTTTCGCACGAACTTCATCAGGGCGGGCGCGTCGGCAACGTTATCGCGCCACGTCAGACGAATTACCGCGGAATCGACCTTCGGTCGGGGCGTGAAGGCTCCCGGCGGGACCCCGAAGCCGCGTTCGACCTCGGCGTAGTACTGGATGCCGATCGAAAGAGGGCTGTAGTCCCGGTTGCCAGGGCCGGCGAGAATCCGGTCGGCGACTTCACGTTGGATCATGACTGTGACCGAGAGTATGTGGGGCCGCGCCTCCACGATTCGCTCGAGCAGGGGAGTTGCGATGTTGTATGGCAGATTACCGAGCAGGTGGTAGGGTTCGGGTGAGACTGCCGCCAGATCGTTCCCGAGGGCGTCTCCTTCTACGATCTGTACGTTCGCGGGAACCGACGTCCTGAGCTTTTCTGCCAGAGCGCGGTCGATTTCTATAGCGACGACCCGTCTGACTCGGCCGGCGATCGCTTTCGTCAACGCGCCACGCCCGGGACCGATCTCGACTACGGTGTCGCCGGGGCCGATCCGGGAAAAATCCACGATTTGCCCGAGTATGGCCGGGTCGGATAGGAAGTGTTGTCCGAAGCGCTTCTTGGGCATCTTGCGACAGGCTGCCGGCCCAGAGTGTAAGAGCTCGCGACCGAAGACCGCGAGCTCTAGTGGCCTGTAACAGAGATAGTGACAGCGTCACCGATGGGCCTTGCGGATCCTGTCTCCACTCGTCGCTGATCGAAAAACATCGCCTGTTTCCTAGCTCCGCTGCGTGGCCGGCAAGGCCCATCGTCCCTTCAGGTTGCGGCGGAACAGCACCGTCTTCGTCGTCGCGCCTTCTCGCAATGAAGCAGCATTAGCTCGGGCGGCCCTCCTAGAACCCGGTAGCGTTGCGCTCGCAACGCCACTATCACTCTCTCTGTTACAGGTCACTAGACGTCCCGTACGGGATTCGAACCCGTGCTGCAGCCTTGAAAGGGCTGTGTCCTAGACCTGGCTAGACGAACGGGACCAGCTTCCTCAGTGCACTCCGGAGTGCATTGAGCAAACTATAACTTGTAGCATCGAACAGGCTGTGAAGTAAACTGGTGTCTCTCGATTCGAGTTAACGCTTTGACAGGCTTCGGGAAAACGCGTGTAATGGACCTCTGAGCTCATCAAATTGCCGCGTTTTTCCCAGACAATCACGTAGGAGGGTTTATGGCACTTGCGATTGGCGCAACCGCGCCTGATTTCAACGCAGAAACCACAGACGGTTCGATTAACTTTCACGATTGGATTGGTGACAGCTGGGCGGTCCTGTTCTCGCATCCGAAGGATTTCACGCCCGTATGCACCACCGAGCTCGGCTACATGGCGAAGCTGAAGCCGGAATTCGACAACCGAAACGTGAAGGTCATCGGCCTCAGCGTGGATTCAGTCGACGATCACAAGGCGTGGTCCAAGGATATTGAGGAAACGCAGGGAACTGCGGTGAACTATCCCATGATCGGTGACTCCGACCTGAAGGTGGCCAAGCTCTACAACATGCTGCCGGCCGAGACCGAGGGCGGCTCCCAGGGACGCACGGCGAAAGACAACGCCACCGTGCGCAACGTCTACGTGATTGGGCCCGACAAGCAGATCAAGCTGATGATCACGTACCCGATGAGCACGGGAAGGAATTTCGACGAGGTTCTTCGCGTTATCGATTCCCTCCAGCTCACGGCCAAATACAGCGTGGCGACCCCGGTGAACTGGAAGGACGGAGAGGACTGCATCATCGTCCCGGCCGTTTCCGACGAAGCCGCGAAAGAGAAGTTTCCGGGTGGATGGAAGACGGTCAAGCCGTACCTGCGTGTCGTGCCACAGCCGAACAAGGCTGAGGGGAAGGGATCGGCCGGGTAGGTCGGAAAGGGTGTGGCAGGCGGCCCGCCGCCAGCCACGCCTCCACCGCATCCGTCCTGACTTTCATGTACATCAAAGACGTCCTGGCCGCACACACACTCTGGTTGGAATCCGACGGCGAGCGTGGCGAACGCGCGGTGTTGCGGAACGCCATAATGCAGCAGGCCGACCTTCACGACGCCGACCTCACCCGTGCCGACTTGAAAGGGGCGCGGCTGACTGTCGCCGACCTGATGCGCGCCAACCTGACCGGCGCCGACCTTCGTGGCGCAGACCTGTGGATGTCGGACATGAAGGAGGCGACTCTCCAGGGGACCGACCTCCGGGGCGCTAACCTTGCTGAAGTGACCGGCCTGACCGCCTCACAGCTGGATGTGGCGATCCTCGACGATGAAACCCAGCTTCCGACGGACCAGGTGAAGAAATAAGCGTCTGTCGGGCCCTCGCCGACTCGAACCGCCGATGCAGATTCCCTCCCACCTCCGCCCACGCACCAGGCGGGGCTGGTTCATCATCGCTTACTTCGTCGTCATGTTCGCCTTGACGCAGTGGCCTTTCCTGGCCTGGGCGAATCGCATCGAACCTTTGATCCTGGGCCTCCCGTTTCTGTACGCATACCTCTGCATCGTCTATGCCCTGATGCTAGGCGGCCTCGGGCTGCTGTGGCGGTGGAGGCTATAGAGAGAGATGGAAGCGTGGGTCATTGCGACGAGCCTGATCGCCGCCTATCTACTTGGATGCCTTGTCGTCGGCTGGCTGGCCGGGCGGAAGTTGCAGGTCAACATGGACGACTTCGTCGTCTACGGCCGCCGGGCCGGCTTTTTCGTGCTTTACCTCGCTGTCGTCTCTACCTACCACAGCGCGTTCGCGTTCCTCGGTTCGGGTGGCTTCTTCTACACGCATGGAATCGGATTCTGGGACGCGGGTACCTGGACCCTGATGATGGGTCTGATCACCTATGTCTTCGGCACCCGCATCTGGGCGCTCGGTAAGAAGTTCGGCTACCTGACGCCGGCCGACATGCTCGCCGACTATTACGAGAGCGAAGGCGTCCGGGTTCTCGTGGCGTTCGTGTCGGTCCTGTTCACACTACTCTACATCCAGGTGCAGAGCATGGGGCTGGGCTACATCCTCTCCGCGGCGACTGGGAACCGGATTTCCGTTGAAGTCTCGGCCGGCATCCTGATGCTGGTCGCCATGTTCTACATCAGCGTGGGCGGGGTGCGTGCGATCTACTGGACGGACGTCCTCCAGGGCATCTGGATGTACATCGCGATATGGGGTGGCGCGCTCTACCTCTCTTACAAGTTGTTCGGCGGTCCATTCGCTCTGTGGCAGCGGGTCGTTACCGAACGTCCGGATCTGCTGACGCTTCCCGGGCCGCAGGGTTTCTTTACCTATCCCATGTGGTTCGGGTTCATGATCACGCTCTCGTTCGGCATCGTCTTCCAGCCGCACATCTTCATGCGCTACTACAGCGCGATCGACCTGTCGACGATCAAGAAGTTGGGAGCGACGACTCCGATCTACCTGGCCACCCTCTACGTGCCGGCTGCCCTGGTGGGATTGGGCGGCGCGCTGGCGCTGCCGGGGCTGGAGTTTCCGGATCGTGTGTTTCCGGAAATGTTGTTCCAGTTCGCTCCCGCCTGGATGACGGGGTTGGTGCTGGCGGGGGCGGCCGCGGCCGCGATGTCGACACTGGAGGGGATCATCCATTCCAACATGACGGTCCTGACGCGGGACGTCTACCAGCGCTACGTGCGGCCCGACGCGCCTCCGGAGCACTACGTCAAGGTGGGCCGCATCATCATCGTCGGGCTGATCGGTATCGGTTACTGGCTGAGCCTGGCCAGCTACGATTTCCTCGTGACGATCGTGACGCTGTCGGGAGCCGGCGCCATGCAGCTTTGGCCCGGCATCATGGGCAACCTGTTCCCCTCGAAGTTCAAGTTCACCCGCGCCGGGGTGATGGCTGGCATGATCGCCGGACTCTTCACCTTGTACTGGACGTTGATCGCCTACCCCCACCCGCTGACTCTGCATGGCGGCGTCTGGGGAACCGCCGTCAACTTCGCAATCGCGATCGCAGTGTCCACCTTCACCGAGCCTCCTTCGAAAGAGACCGAAGAACGCATCCACGGGACGCTGGAGAAAGCGTTGTACGGCTAGATCGACGGAGCCGATCAGATCTGAAATCTCGAATCTACAATCTCGAATTTCAAATGCGGAGTTTGCAATAGGTCAATCTGCAATGACTGTCGAGCAGCCAAGTCAGACATTGCAAATTTTTCTATCGGAGAATCGGCAATACAGATTTTGTGGGTGGAAATACGGCAGGACTCGGCGTAAAGGTTCACTGAGAACCGCGTTCCGAATCCAGCAAGTCGGCAGCGGGGACACCTTTCAAGGCGCGGGGCATCACTGGGTAGCGGGTTGGGTCGTTGGGCCCGTCGCCATGCACAAGGCCTCTGCGGCGCAACTCGGTCAGCGTCGTTACGATCTCGCCGCTTCGCGAACTTCTTTTCGGGGGGCTCAATTCCGCGACCACCACACCTCGATCGGTTATGATGACGGTTTCCCCGCTCTTCGCGCGCTGCACGTATTTGCTCAGCTGTTTCTTGAGTTCTCGGAGCCCGACTCTGGACATGGCTTCAATGTAGCCCCATGAGACCTCAAAGAGTCAAGTGCCGGAGCGCCACGGGGAGGATCCCGTCCCCGAACTCGAGAATCTGAAATCTCAAATCTGCAATCTCGAATTTCACGATGTGGATTTTCCGCTAATCAATCTGCAATGACCTCGCACCAATCCCGACTCACAAATGCATTGCAAATTTTTCTATCGGAGAACCCTCATGGGAGATTTGGTGATTGGAGATTCCAAATTGGAGATCGAAAAAACACGCCTTGGTTTGAACGTTGCCGGAAAAGGGAATACTCTCAGGCCATGTTCCGGTTGGGCCTTCCCGAACTCGCGATCATGCTGGGGATCGTTTTCTTCCTGTGTGGCACACGGCTTGTTCCCCGCAGAGACACGTCGGAGGAGGGAACCGTCCCAACCTTCAACAAGCGATTTTTCCTCGGCCCCGGGGCCGCCCTCGCAACCTTTGTCCTCGTCGAATTCCTCCTCTCGCTAGGTTAGGAGAGGTCTCGACAGGCAGGTGTAGGTGCGCTCTATGAGCGCACTATGATCGAATCCGGGAAGATGTGCGGTCATAGACCGCACCTACACCGAATTCAACAATCTGAAATCTCGAATTTACAGTCTCGAATTTCTGATGTGGATTTTTCGTTGGTCAATCTGCAATGACCTCGCAGGGACGCGGCACAAGCATTGCAAATTTTCTATCGGAGAATCCGCATTGGAGATTGCTCAATTCGAAATTCGAGATTGGAAATTCAAGGCTAGCGGTATGCAGAGATCCCCGTAATCTTCTCCCCCAGGATCAACGAATGCATATGGTCCGTTCCCTCATACGTGTAAACCGATTCGAGGTTCACCATGTGCCGGAACACCGGGTATTCCAGTGTGATGCCGTTGGCTCCCATCAGATCGCGTGCCACCCGTGCCGTCTCGAGGCCGACCCGCACGTTGTTCTGTTTCGCAAGCGATGTCTGGGTGAAATGCAGTTTCCCTTCGTCCTTCAACTTTCCGAGACGCCACGACAGGAGCTGGCCCTTCGTGATCTCGGAGAGCATGTGGGCGAGTTTCTCCTGGACCATCTGGAATGAAGCGATAGGCTGGCCGAACTGGGTCCGCCCCATCGTGTATTCCACCGCCCAGTCGTAACATGCCATCGCTGCCCCGATGCCGCCCCAGGCGATGCCGTACCGGGCCTGGTTCAGGCAACCCAGCGGCGACTTCAACCCGGTGCCCTTGGGCAGGCGGTTTTCTTCCGGCACCTCGACAGCATCCATGATCAGGTCTGATGTCACCGATGCCCGGAGCGACAGCTTCTTCTTGATTTCAGGAGCTTCGAAGCCGGGTCTGTCGCACTCCACGATGAACCCCTGGATCTCGCCCTCGTCGTCTTTGGCCCAGACGATCGCGATGTCCGCGACGGTGCCGTTCGTGATCCAGCGTTTCGTGCCGTTCAGGATCCAGCCGTTGCCGTTCCGCCGGGCACGTGTCTCCATCCCGCCGGGGTCGGATCCGTGATCGGGTTCGGTCAGGCCGAAGCATCCGATCTTGTCGGCGCTGGCGAGGAGCGGGAGCCACTGCTTTTTCTGATCATCGGATCCGTAGGCATAGATGGGATACATCACCAGCGCACCCTGCACGCTGACGAAGCTCCGCAGGCCGCTGTCCCCGGCCTCCAGTTCCTGCATGACGAGCCCGTAGGCCACGTTGTTCATTCCCGCGCAGCCGTATTCTTCGGGAAGGTTCGCACCGAGCAGGCCGAGCCCGGCCATCTGCGGGATCAGCTCGGTCGGAAACGTTCCGACTTCGAAGTGGTCGTCGATGATCGGGTTCACCTGTTCATTGACGAATTGCCGAACGGTGTCGCGCACCATTCCCTCTTCTTCAGACAGCAGATCATCGACCCGATAGAAGTCGACTCCTTGATAAGACGGCATCTATACCTCCAGACAAAAGGGATATTATACAGTCTTTCGACGCCCCACAGGCGGGCGGGGAGGGGGCGCGAACCCCGCGCCGCCGCGCTCTCGGACAAGACGAAATGAAGCCCGAATACGCGACTGAAATCGTCAAGACACTCCGCGACAGAGGCTATGAAGCCTACTTCGTAGGCGGTTGCGTGCGCGACATGGTGATGGGGATCGAGCCCGCCGACTACGACATCGCCACCGGCGCCCGGCCCGAGGAAGTCGTCGAGATCTTTCCGAGGACGGAACCGATCGGCGCCAAGTTCGGAGTGATCCTGGTGATCCACCGTGGCGTTCCGTTCGAGGTGGCGACCTTCCGATCCGACGAGGCCTACGTCGACGGACGGCGGCCCACGGGTGTCGTGTTCACGAGCCCGACAGAAGACGTCCTTCGGCGCGACTTCACGATCAACGGGTTGCTCTACGACCCGATCGACGGGCGGGTCATCGACCACGTCGGCGGGGAAGCGGACATCGAACAGCGCATCGTCCGTGCCATAGGAGATCCACACGAGAGATTCGACGAGGACAAGCTGCGGATCCTCCGGGCTATCCGCTTCGGCGCGCGTCTGGGTTACACGATCGAAGAGGAGACCTGGAAGGCAGTGGTCGCGATGGCGTCCGAGATCCACCAGGTCAGCGCCGAGCGCATCCGCGAGGAGCTCGTCCGGGTCCTGACGGAAGGTCAGGCTGCCCGCGGAGTTCGTATGCTGGAGCAGTCCGGCCTGCTGGGGGCGATCTTGCCGGAGGTCGAATGGAGCGGGTACCTCGAACGGTGCCTGGAACGGATCGAAGCCGGAGCGCCGGTGGACTTTGCGGCGGGGGTGCTCCTGCACCACAGTGGCGTCGAAGGTGGGGAGGCTGTCACGACGCGTCTCCGGTTCTCGAAGGCGGAGACGACACATATCCTTTCGCTCATCCGGGAACAGGATCGTTTTACCGGGATACGCGACATGGCAAGGGCCGTGCTGAAGCGGTTCCTCCGGCGGCATCGTTTCGAGGACCACCTGAGACTCAACGAGATTACCGCTCAGGCGTCCGAGGCCAGCCTGGAAGACTACGTATTTGCCCGGGCCCGACTCGAAGATTGGTCCACCGAAGACCTGCGGCCCGAACCGTTGATCTCGGGCGAAGATTTGATTACGCTGGGTCTGGAGCCCGGCCCTTCCTTTAAGGACATCCTGACCACCGTCGAAGACGAACAGCTCGAAGAAAGGATCACGACCCGGGAAAGAGCTCTCGACTTCGTCCGTGAACGGTGGGTCGAGTCCTAAGCCCTTTAGAATGTGAAATAGAACAATTCCAATGACCAACCTGCTATGTGGATTGTTCAGATACCGCAATCTGCAATAGAACGGGGTTTTCTTTGGACATGGATGAAACTCATCTGTCGCAAATTGTTCAATGCAATTCTTATCGGCTGGAACTTCGAGCAGTTCTGATAGACGCGGCGATGATTCGGCAGAGTTCGCGGTTTTCCGCGAGAATCGACGTCGTAATCTCGGGCGAAAGCAGACAAGTTTGAGCAATTAGCTGCAGCCAGACCGCGGTCTCATTGAGTTCCTTCAGAACGACACGGAGCTTGTGAATAAAGTCCGAACGGCTCTCCGAGCCCCGTGCTTCACCGTAATTGGCTGCGGAGGCCGTTCCAGATCGCAGGATCTGAAGGGCAATATGCCGCCCATGAGCATTTCGAGGCAGCTTGGATGAAAGCCGGATGATTCCTGCCGCAAAAGACACCAGGCGCTTCTCAAGCTCCTCCGCTTTGGAAGTATGAGGGCTCATGCGAATTGTGCTTAGCACGGCTACTTCCGAAAATTTGAAATGAAGCAATCTGCGGTAAGAAACCTGCAATGTGGATTGTTCAGATATTGCAATTTGCGATAGAAAGCACGCGATCAGACCCATCTATCGCAAATTGGTTAATGCACGAATCCGCATTGGAGGTTTGAGATTGCAGATTGCTCGATTTCTCATTGTAGAGCTTCAAGCGGTTCTTATGGATGCAGCGCTAATGTCTCGGTTCTCCCTCGCGTTGGTACTCCTCCTCAACCTCAACACCGCTACGTTCGAACAACTCGACGCACTGCCCGGGATCGGTCCTGCCCTGGCCGGTCGCATCATCGAATTCCGCGAGAAGCGAGGGGGTTTTCGGCGAATCGAGGAACTGCTCGCGGTTCCGGGCATCAGCGAGAGAAAGTGGCAGGAGTTACGAAAGCTGGTCGAGGTGAAGGATTAATAAGGATTAATTCGGAGTCCGACGTTCCGACCGGCGAGCTTCGCTCAGGAAGAAGCGGTTCGTGAACGAATGGATCGGGCAGTAGGATCGCGGAGCCGTACCGTAGATGAACGCCTGAACAAAGCTGTCGTCGCAGTAGGGGGTGGCGAGCGACAGCGTATTCTCGTCGATCGTCGCGATTTCGACGCCCGGCGGGTCGAAGAACTCGACTTCCGACGAGTTCTCAGGGTCGCGCACGGGATAGAGCTCGTGCGCCTTCAACATGAAGGCTGCCCAGATCGGGAGTGCCGACCTGCTCCCCTCAAGGTTGAGCTCGCGGTTGTCGTCAAAGCCGACCCACGCGATGGCCAACAGGCTCTTGGTGTAGCCGGCAAACCAGCCGTCGCTGTCTGTGCCCGTCTTGCCGGCGGCCGGCAGGGTGAATCCCCTGGCCCGAACGCCAGCTCCCGTGCCGTGGTTGATCACTCCCTGTAGCAGGTTCGTCATCAGGTAGGCCAGCTCCGGACGGAGGACTTCTTCGGATTCCAGTTCGTAGCGTTTCAGGACGTTGTCTTCGTCGTCGAGGATCTCTTTCAGCGCCCGCGGTTCCACGCGAACCCCCTCGTTGGCGAACGCCGTGTAGGCGCCGGCCATTTCGATGGGGGTGACCTCGAATGCACCGAGCGCGACGGAAGGGAACGGTCGGATGTCGGCGTTCAGCCCGACCCGCTGCGCCAGTTCGGTGATTCGCTCGTATCCGATCCGCTCGGCCACCTTCACGGTTGGGACGTTCCACGAACGCTGCAGCCCTTCACGGACGGTAACCATCCCGTGGAAAACATCCTTGTAGTTGTTCGGGCGATAGTACTTTTCGTCTTCGTAGACGAAAATCGTCGGTTCATCCATGACGGTCGTCAGAGGCGTCACGATCGTCGCATCGCGGATCGTTCCAGGTTCCTCCCTCACGGGAATCTGGTGGAGTTCGATGTCTTCCAGATCTGTCAAAAGGCCGTCCCGTGTCTCCGACTCCTCTTCCAGCTCGCGGATGCGTTCGAACAACTCTTCCATCGTGATGGGGTCGGGCGGGACCGCGAGGTCCGCATACGGGTCTTCGGGGGGGGCCTGTTCTCGGTTCCGAGTCTGCCGGAAAGCGGTCGGCGTCAACGCCGGCGTGAGTTCCTCTTCGGTCGTTTCCGGTTCCTGGAAGCCGCCATCCGGGTCGTCTTCGAGAGGCTCCTCTTCGTCGATGACCGGATTCCACGCCGTCTCGAAGGCTGCTGCGTAAACGAAGGGCTTGAAGATCGATCCAGGCTGGCGGAACGCTTCGGTGATCCGGTTGTACTGGCTGGATCCGTACTGGCGACCGCCCACCATCGCTCGGATCTCGCCAGTGTGAGGCTCCAGGACGATCAACGCAGCCTGGACGTCCGGTCGGTCGGGGTCCATGACGCCCTGTGCTTCCAGCACTTCCAGCTGCGCATCCACGTTCACGATGCCTGCCGCGACGGCGTCGACCGCCGCCCGCTGAAGATCCGGGTCGAGCGTCGTGTAGACGTGCAACCGGTCGTTGATGAGTTCTTCCTCGGAGAAGTCTACGAGCAACTCCTCCCGGATGAAGTCGATCATGTACGGTGCATCGCTCGCGTCCAGTTCGACTTCGGCAAGCTGCAATTCCGTTATCTTGGCTTCGGCCAGCTGGGTGGCGTTGATCATGCCCAGCCGGTGCATGGCGTCGAGGACGAGATCCCGGCGCTCGATCGCGCGGTCCATGTGGCGCCAGGGCGAATAGGCGTTCGGTGAAGGGATGATGGCCACGAGGGTCGCCGCTTCAGAGATCGTGAGATCCGACACGTCTTTGCCAAAATAGGCTGCCGCCGCCTCTCCGAAGCCGTTGATGGCGAAGGACCCACGATTCCCGAGGTAGATCTCGTTCGCGTACATCGTCAGAATCTCTGACTTTTCCAGGCGTTGTTCCAGAAGCAGAGCGATGAAGATCTCGGGGAGTTTTCGGTTCCATGTGCGTTCCCGGCGGTTCAGGAAGAAACTCCCGGCGAGTTGCATCGTCAGCGTGCTGGCGCCCTCGAGTCTCTCCCCGCGCACATAGGTGGCCATGAACGCCCCCCCGGCCCGAATAAGGTCGATGCCGAAGTGGCTGAAGAATCGCTGATCTTCCGATGCCGTCAGGGCGTCGCTCAGGTGCGGCGGTATCTGCTCCCATTCGACGAGCCGACGCTTCGTTCGGGTGTCGTCGAACATATTGGTGACGAGTTCGGGAGGAAGCGCGGCCTCCAGCACCTCGAAACCCGTCCGCTGTTCGACGACCCGCTCGATCGTTCCTTCTTTGAACTCCAGTCGGAAATCGTTGCCGGCCCTTGGCGACACGATGATCGACGTGCGCTCCTCGTCGTTCGCAATCTGGTAGAGCAGATCCTCGAACGGGGCGCTGGCTGTTTCTTCCAGGCCTGCGCGCCGGAGTCGGAGCAGTATGTCGCCGACCGAGATCTGCTGTCCGGGATAGACGAGGTAGGGGGTGCCGTATATCTTCGCGGTGTGTTTGAAGACTTCGCCCGATAGCCTTCGGTCGATGATCGTGGCATAGATGTTGTAGTAGTGCGTAAACACCATGCCACCCGCGATCGATGCGATCAGGGTGAGCGCAGCCAGGACTTTGAAGTAGGGTGAGAGCAGAAACGCCTTGACGCCTTTCTTCTTGCCCTTCCGCTTCTTCATAAGTCGTTCATTATAGCCTAGGAGCCGAGATCCAGGGTCAAGTGCGCGATCAACCGTACCAAATGGGGCGGGCGCGGGCTCGTCGCTCGCCGTCTCCGAATTCCAAGTGGTTTCATCGGTTTAGGTCAGGTTCCGAGGCGGAGGGGCGCGCTCAGATTCTTCAACAGCGCGATTGCCGACAGCGCTGCGACGTGCGATGTCCTGGGATTGTCCGGAGAAGGCGCGTTCTCCATCACGGTGCGGAACCTCCCGAAATCCCCCACGACCACGACCTCGTGGATGTTCCTTTCAATCGCAGGGTCCGCTACGATCGTAACGCGCGTCCGGTCGACGCCGATGCCGGCAAGGCTCAAAGCGGCGGAAACATTGATGTTGGCGGGAAATCCCCGACACGCATCCCGGGCGGTGCCCTCGAAGACGACCTTTGCCTCCTCGAGCTCGTCGAGCACAATCCCGTTGGCTTCGAGGTGGGGCGCCCCGGCCAGGGCCGCCGGCGGCTTCCGGGTCGTGATGCGCGCTTCCCGAATGGTTCCGGAGCCGGCGGCCTTGACGGCGTCCAGGCCCGCGATCGCTCCGGACGGACAGTAAATGGTCGATCCCTTCTCGGCGGCGAGTCGGATCCAGTCGTCGCGGTCGATCAATCCGCCGATGCTCAGAACCATGAGGTCCTTACCCCGGTGGACCACCGCTTGTACGATTCCTTCCAGCGCTGTCGGCCCAGCGGTTTCGACGACGAGATCCGAGGCATCGGCGAGATCATCGACGGACAGGACAGGCGGCTTCCCCTCCAGCGTTCGAGCCAGATTCTCGGCGCGTTGGGAATCCAGATCTGTGACGCCGACCAATGAGGCGGGAACTTCCGCTCGATCGATCGCGTGGGCGATCAGGGATCCCATGTTACCGACGCCCACGATGCCGATTCCAAACATGGCGACACTATCCCACATTTCTCACCTTAAGACGCCGGTACAGCCATCGAATCGTTGAATTCGGGGACAGCGTTGAATTCGGGGACGGAGACCGAATTCGCAAAATCGAGGAGATCGGGGACGGAGACCGAATTATCCGGACTATCAAACCGTTGGTTTTAGGTTCCCAAGAATTCGGTCTCCGTCCCCGATCTCAATCCTCCCGCGAATTCGGTCTCCGTCCCCGAATTCCCTGACACAAAAATAAAAAGCCGTGCAGGATTGCTCCTGCACGGCTTGACGGTTTGCCGGTTGGTCCGGTTATCCGTTATTGAGGTCGATCGTCGAAATCGTGGCCTTCGTGCTGGTGGCTTTCCGCAGCACGGCAACGCCGACGGCGAGGGCCGCGATCGATCCGAAGAAAATCGCTCCAACAAACATATGGTCGTACCTCTCCTTGCTGAGTATTGCTCCTGCTCCGGGATATAAGAGATGAGGGAATGCTGTGGCTCGTATAACCGACGAGAAAGATCGAGAACGGTCGGAAAACCGCCCCATTCTCAGGAGGCCTAAAGACGATAGACACCGACCGTGCCTTCTGTCAACCCACAAATATATTTCGAGCGAGCTGCCAGGCTAGTGGCCTGTTACAGGCCACTAGAGCAACGTGCCGCTAGTCCCGACTGAAATGTTTTCGGTACCAGGCGATACTCCGTTCGATGGAATCGGCGACGTGTTCGGTTTGCCGCAACCCGTGCCCTTCGCCCGGATACCGGACCATTATGGTCTCGACGCCGACATCCTTGAGCGCGATGTAGAACTGCTCGGCCTCGGCGATCGGAACGTTGTTGTCGTTCTCGCCGTGGATGAACATCGTCGGAGTGGTCACGCGGTTCACGTAGCGCAAAGGTGACCGTTCCCACAGGAAATCCATCAGGTTTTCCTGGTGGGGAAAGGTGCCGAACTCCACGGCGAGGTAGTCGTGGTAGTAGGACATGTAGTTGAAGCTGACGAGGTTCGAGATGCTGGCGGCGGGTATCGCGGCCTTGAACCGGTTCGTCTGTGTGATGATCCAGTTCGTCAACTGTCCGCCGTAGCTTCCGCCCTCGATGCCGAGCTGGTCGGGATCGAGCCACGACTTCCTCCGCAAGACGGCGTCCACTCCTGCCAGTACGTCGCGGGCCTCGCCGCCGTTCTGGTCGCGGAAGATGGCATCGGCAAACGCCTGCCCGTAACCGGTGGAGCCGCGGTAGTTGACCATTAAAGACGCCCACCCCTCGGCGGCATAGACCTGCGCCTTGGTGTTCATCGTGGGTCCCTGCTGGCCGTGTGGGCCGCCGTGGATCATCACGACCATCGGGTGCCGCGAATCCTCCGTCCGGCCCAGTGGGTGGGTCAGGAGGGCTTCCACCTCGCGGCCGTCGAAGCTCAGAAACCGGATGCGTTCAACCGCGGCGATCTCCCGGCCGGCGAGTGTCCCGGAGTTCAGGTCGGTCAGTTGGGTGTCGCTGCTGTCCCGGTAGAGGTGTAACTGGGCCTGATCCTCGCGTGTGGAGAGCGCGTAGGCGATCGCTTCATTTGAGACTGCAAAGGATCCGACCGAGCCGTCGACGGCGATCGCCAGCTCCGCACCGGCCCCGTCGACCGGCACGCCGTAGAGTCGTGACAGTCCCTGCTCGCGTACCGTGAAAAACACGGCCGATCCGTCCGGGGACCACAACGGCGCTCCTTGCCGGTTATCGATCGAGCCTCCAATTTCCCGTCGCTCGCTCCCGTCGGCGTCCATCAGCCAGATGTGGGTGTCTTCCATCGTCGTCTCCGACGACGTCAGGCCCCGCCGCGTGCCCTGGTAGGCCACGCTGTTTCCGTCGGGCGACCATCGGGGCCGGTACTCGTTGCTTTCAGTGTTCGTCAGGCGATGAATGCTCTTGTCGGACACCGATACGGAGAAGACGTCGTAGTTGAAGCGGAGGTCCGGATCGGGCTCACGGTTCGATACGAAGAGGATTCTGTCGCCGTCGGGCGACCAGTCGATCGAGTGTTCGTAGTACACGCCTTCGGTGATCTGTTCGACCTCTTTCGTATCGACGTCGACGGTGAAGATGTGGAGCCGCCGGTTGTCGTTGAATCCGGTGACTGAAGAGGGCGGCTTGTACAGATAACGCGTGATGACGACGGGGTCCCCGTTAGTATCGGGGTCCTCCGGTCCGGGTGTCGCAGATACGAACGCGATCCGAAGCGAGTCCGGAGCCCAGCTGAGTCCCTCGCCGCGGGAGGGAAGGGGATGGTTGGTCCCCTGAGTCTCCGCCAGGAAAACCGGCTCGGACCCGTCTGCGTTGGAGACCATGATGCCGGCCCGATCTCCGTCGCGACCCGTGTAGGCGATCCGTTTGCCATCGGGGGACCAGCGCGCGCCGCCTCCGTCCAGCTTGATCGATTCCCCTGTCGCCAGAGTCCGAATCCAGGTTTCACTGTATGCTGTTCCCGGCCGGTCCCGTCGGGTCACGCTATAGATCAACCGTTCGCCGTCAGGGGAGAACTGCAAACCTCCGACCGAGCGCAGCTGAGCAATGTCTTCGACCCGCAAGCCCGACTGCGCCGTCGCCGAACTAGCGAAGAAAAGAACGATTAACAGCGCGACAAATGCCCGCATCAAAAGAGACCTCCACGTTCTAGTGTAGGTGCGGTCCATGACCGCACATTTTTCAGCTCGACCCGTCGTGCGCTCATAGAGCGCACCTACACCCTCGGTCAACCCGCGTGGGCGGGTCAACCGTTCATCAATTACGAGCAGAGGGTGCCGGGTGTAGTGGTTTTCGCGGCAGCAGCTCATCACGATTCGCCGTGTGGTATACGAACGATGCGACGATCACGGCGTTTCTCATCATGTCCCAGGGTTGGATACGTTCGTAGACATCCATGCTGGAATGATGCGTCCGCGAACTGTATTCAATCGGGTCCTGGATGAAGCTCAGGCCGGGAATGCCGATGGCCTCGAACGAGGTGTGGTCGCTCCCCCCGATGCTGGTCGGCGGCTGGCGCGGCCCGCCGACGGCGATCGTGCTCATGCCCATGTTACGGAAGGGTTCCATCCAGGCCTGGAACACAGGAGCGGCGGCTTCGTTACCGTTCAGGCTGATGCCGCGAATGGCCCCGGTTCCCGTGTCGACGTTGTAGTAGACGCTCACTTTCGCGTGATCCGGTTTGACCTCCATCGTGGAGCGATCACCAAAGTGCTCCTTGACGTAGGCGTCGGAACCCAGCAGACCCTGTTCTTCGCCCGTCCACAGGGCGAGCCGAACTGTGCGCCGCATCCTCAGGTTCGTCGCCTTGAGGATCCGAACGGCCTCCATCATGACCGCAGACCCGGCGGCGTTGTCGGTCGCCCCTGTTCCGGTGTGCCAGGAATCGAAGTGGCCGCCGAGCATGACGATCTCATCGGCCTTGTCGGTGCCTCGAATCTCGGCGATGACGTTGTAGGCCTGGAGGTCCTCGTCATGGAACGTGTTGCCGACATCGGCTTCGATGGTAACCGGCAGGTCTTTCTCCAGCGTCCGGACAATGCGGCCGTAATGCTCGACGGCCAGAACGAGCTGCGGCGGCACCGGCGGATCGTCAGGGTTCCTGGATCCGCCGCTCGAGACGAAGACCGTGCCTCCGCTTCCGCGTCCGGGCTCGATCAGGGCGGCGAGGCCTTCGTCCAGGAAGAACTGCAGCCGCCGGCTCGCAAAATCTCTGGCCCGAGAATCGCGTCCGCCTCTGGCCGGCCGCGACAGGCGCGCGGCGCGCGCCGCCAGATCGTCGTCCGTCATGCGGCGTGCAAGGGGTTCGAACAGCGCCGGCACCTCGGGCATCGGGGCGGTCAACACGTACTTGCCCCGCAACTTGCCGTGGTACGTTTCGAAGTCTTCTTCCCTCGTCAAGACCGCCATCACGGCTTCGGCGGCGACGAGCCCATCCGTCCCGGGAGTCCAGGCCTTGGGGTAGGCGATGATCGGGTAGGTGCCGTCCGCGATCTTGATCGACGCATGCATGCGGTCGTTGGTCCAGCCGCGACCGAAGGTTCCCCAGGTCTCAAAATCGACGTTGACGAGCTCCCATCCGATCAGCTTCGTGCGGACCCATTCTGCGGCGGCTTTGATATTGGGGGAGTTCGTCAGGCGTGGTCCGTAGACGTCGGTGAGGTAGCTCATGGTCTCCATGACTTCCGACCGGTTCAGCCCCTCTTCCTTGATCTTGTAGATCGCGTCCAGGTCGACGGGTTCCATGCTCTGGCCGATGATCGGCACCCCAAGCGCGGCGATCAGGGCACAAAACAGCACTGGTTATCCGGCCTGGCGTCTCATTGGGACCTCCTGGTGTCGAGTTCGGTTTGGGGAAACGATTATTGTCTGCGATCCGGGTTCGGTAAAGCGAAAAGCTTCGCGCTAAACTGTAACGGAAAAGGGGGTGGATGATGAGTGAACGAGGCCGCTGGTTCGACCGGAGCTTTGAGTTCGACTTCACAACGGAGTTGCACGCCGAGTTGCTGGAGCGCTTGCGTGGAACGCCCGCGCGGCTCGAAGAGCGGTTGCGCGGCCTGGGGCGAGAGGTTCTCACCCGACGCCGGGCAGAAGGGAAGTGGTCGATTCAGGAAAATGCCGGACACCTGATGGACCTGGAATCGCTCTTCACCGGCCGTCTGGACGATTTCGACGTCGGTGCCGTGGAGCTACGCCCGGCCGACGAGACGAACCAGAAGACCGAAGACGCCGATCACAACTCCTCGGAACTCGAGTCGATACTGGCCGCCTTCCGCCGCGAACGCATGGCCCTGGTGGGTCGCCTCGACGCCTTGCAGCCAGACGATTTCGCCCGCTCGGCGCGGCACCCGCGCCTGCACCAGCCCATGCGGCTCTGCGACCTGATGTTCTTTCAGGCCGAGCACGACGACCACCACCTTGCGACGATCACGGAATTGATGAGACAGCTGGTGTAGGTGCGGTCTATGACCGCACATTCTTCGAACCGAAACACGTGCGCTCATAGAGCGCCCCTACACCCCAACCCGAAGTTTCGCTTGTCTCAGACACGGATCCTTGCGCTTCGCTCGCACTGTTTTGACCGGCAGTGGTCTATAACCGGACCTTCTTCAAGCCGGAACAGTGTGCGGTCATAGACCGCACCTACACCCTTTCCAGCTCCCACAAGACCGTGTCGCTCTTCTTGGGAACGAACAAACCGCCTCCGCAGTTGACGAAGTCCCGGGCCAGAATCTTGCGGTACCAGTCCGCTGGGCGACGGCGCATGGCAGCGTCCGTTTTCTCGCGATCGCAGTTGTCGTCTTCCCAGTCCTCTTTGGTGATCACCTGGAGGTAGAGCGCTCCTCGACACATCGCCGCGACGTTGGTGAGGGCGGTCCTGACCTCGCGGTCTTTCAGGTAGGCCAGTACATCCTGACAGACGATGAGGTCGAACCGCCGGCGGGGCTTGAAATCGACGATCGAGGCCCGTTTCCAGCCGTATTCGGCACACAGGTAGCCGGAGACTTCGATGCCCGTGTACTTGATGTCGGGGTCGAATCCGTGCAGAGCCGCTTGCCAGAATCCGAGTCCGCAGCCGGCATCCAACACCGTGCGGACTGGTATTTCCAGGTACTGGAGGTAGGTCAGGACGAACCGCGCCAGACCTTTGTACTGCCGAGGTTCGACGGCCGCCGTTTCGGGGTGACGGTAGAAGCGATCGTAGTACTCCTTGTCGAACCGTGACGCGGTTTTGCCTGCCGGCATCGGACCGTCAGTTGAGTCGCGAAGACCGAGCTCTTTGCTCGGCGGCAATCTCGACTAGCCGCCTCAGCTCGGCGATCGGCTGCTCGTTGTCATCGACCTGCAGGCGCAGGACGACGTCGTTGTTCAACCAGACACCACCATCTTCCTGCACGATCAGCATGGCGGCCGACTGCATGCCTCTCCGGTCTCCTCCGGCGGCCTGTCCGGCTTCCAATGCGGCCAGTAGCCGGAAAGACAGGTGACCCTCCGTGTTCGTGAACGCTGCGACCATCGCGTCGACGACTTCGGGGCCCGCCAGGATGTTCCCCTGCGCTGAGGTGTGTCTTCCGAGTTTGTGGCCGGCCCAGTCGCTGGCGCGCTCCCCGGTGTGTGTGGCGAATTGCCCCCGGGCGTTCATGACTGAGAACTGTCTACCCGCTTTCGGCCAGTCGTCGGGAAACGGATCCGGATCGGCTTTCAGCAGCCGTTCGACGATCTCCTTCGGCCCGACTCCCTGACGGAGAAGTTCGATGGCGTGCGGGCCGTAGCTCACGTCGACCCAGGCCTGAGTGGCGACGACTCCGACCCCGGCTTCGCCCCAGATCACGCCGTTGCCGACCGAGAACACGCGCGACTGAACGGCGACGCCCGCCTCGCCCGTTTCCGGATCGTATCCGACGATGGAAAAGGTGGCGACCGGTTCGCCGCTCGCGTCCGCTCGAGCCGGCGCCCCCTGACCGGGAACCAATGTTGGGCAAGAAAGAACCAGGATCAGAACGAGTAAGCCCGAGAAACGCGCAGTTCCGCCGTCATGCATTCCCGCTGTCACCTCCACCAGAGTGTCCAAGAGCATACCATCCCCGTGTGGCCTGATGGTCCGCGAGAGAACTAATGTGAGGGGGGGCAGGCGCCTGGCCCTGTCCCCGGGTTTTCGGGGGCCGAGACTTTAGCGGGGTTAGCTGACTACCGACTACTGATTACTGACTACTACCCCCACCCCCCATCGCCCTCACGCGTTCGCCTATCTCCTCGGGTGAAACATCCTCGATGTGGGTGGCGATCGTCCAGAGATGACCGTATGGATCCTTCAGCGTTCCGGACCGATCCCCGTAGAACTGATCTTTGATCGGTTGTACTTCAGTGGCTCCGGCGTCCACAGCCTGCTGAAAGCGATCATCGACGTTTTCCACATAAAGCATTATAAAGGCTGGTGTTCCGCCCAGAGTCTCCGGACTCACGGCCCCCATGTCGGGGTGTTCGTCGGCCAGCATGATCGGAGAGTCTCCGATCTTGATCTCAGCGTGACCGATCTTGCCTCCAGGGGCGTCGAGTCGGAACAGTTCGGTCGCGCCAAGCGCTTTCTTGTAGAACTCCAGCGCTCCGACTGCACCTTTCACGATCAGGTAGGGGGTGACGGAGTGATAGCCGTCGGGAATCGGTTTGGCTGCCATGGTGTCTGGACCTCCAGGGATGTTCATTTTCTGCAAGGATTTCGAAGATCTGCGGGTATCCTATGGCGTCAGAACGATCCGAGTCAAAGCAATCGGGGGGAGTCGAAGGTAAGCGACTTGCGGGCCGCTCACCGAAGACCACGACCTCAACGGCGAACGCCTGAAATGGAGCGGTCGCAGCAGGAGGATTGGCAGAAATGAAACTCAACAAGGTTCTTGTTGGCCTCATGTTTCTCACGCTCTTCGTCGCTCTCGGAGTCGGCGCTTCGCTGATCGAGAGCTGGGCCGTTGCCGCCGAACAGGCTGGTGTCGAGGCCCCGTTGTTCGAGGTGGATCCGCTGTGGCCGAAGCCGTTGCCGAACCACTGGCTCCTGGGCTCGACGATCGGCGTGTCCGTCGATTCCCGTGATCACGTCTGGATCATCCACCGTCGGACCACGTTGGACGGACGGAAACCAACGCGACCCTCGATCCACCGACGAGTGAGTGCTGCACGCCGGCGCCCAACATCCTGGAATTCGACCCGGAGGGAAACCTCGTCGGCCACTGGGGCGGGCCGGGCGAGGGCTACGACTGGCCACAGTCGAACCATGGCATCACCGTCGATCACATGGATAACGTCTGGATCGGCGGCAACGGTCAGGAGGACTCCCACGTTCTGAAGTTTGCCAGGGACGGCAAATTTCTGATGCAGCTCGGCAGTCCGGGCATGCGAACGGGAAGCAACGACACCGAGAATTTCTGGAGGGTTGCGAAGATAGCGATCGATCCGTCGGCCAACGAGACCTACATCGCCGACGGCTACGGCAACAAGCGCGTTGCGGTCGTCGACGCGGGCACCGGCGAGTTCAAGCGGTATTGGGGCGCCTACGGGAACAAGCCCGACGATGCGGCGCTGCCGGCGTACAGTCCGGACGATCCTCCGGCTCGACAGTTCCGTTCTCCCGTCCATTGCGTGGAGATCTCCAACGACGGTCTTGTCTATGTCTGTGACCGCGCCAGCGATCGGATTCAGGTGTTCCAGAAGGACGGTACGTTTGTTAAGGAAGGATTCTTTGCGCCCGAGACGCTGGGTTCAGGCTCGGCCTGGGACATTGCTCTATCGCATGATCCGGAGCAGCGGTTCATCTATATGGCGGACGGCTTCAACAAGAAGGTCCACATCATCGAGCGCGAATCGCTGGAAGCTCTGACCACCTTCGGAGACGGAGGCCGTCAGCCCGGCCAGTTCGTCGGCGTCCACAGCATCGCGACCGATTCGGAAGGGAACATCTACACTACCGAGACCTACGAAGGGAAACGCCTGCAGAAGTTCGTGTTCAAGGGAATCGGGCGCGTGAGGCAAAAGGACCAGGGCGTCCTGTGGCCGACGTCCCCGGATTAGTGGCCTGTTAGGTCACTTAGAGACTAGCGGGCCAGCAACTCATCCTGGGTTGAAGAAACGATCAGAATCGTGCAGCCGCCTTCGGTCCACTGAACATTGTGGATACTACCGGCGTCGGCGCGCTGGTAGTCTCCCTTGTGGAGGACGGAATCGTTGACATGCAAGTCACCCTCGAGCACGAAACACTCTTCGACATCGTAATGTCGGTGAGGAGGGTAGCTGGCGCCGGGGGCTGCCCGAACCAGCATGGTGACGTAATTTCTTACCGGATCTACGAAGAGCCGTCGAACTGAAATTCCGGGCAGGCCTGTCTCTTCCCAGGCCCCCTCATCCGACGGTACCGATGTCCATCCGACGGAGGCTTCGTCCGATGATGGCGACGACACTCCGGGGATCTCCCACTTTTTCCATACCTGTGGGTCCACGTCGGGCGTCGTAGCGGCGTCGAGCCGGATCTGTTCGAGGAGCTTCTCGCGGAGACCGGCCGGCGGCGCTTCGGGAGGAGCCAACAAGGCGAGGCTCGAACTCGTCGCTTCCATCTCAAGGAGTTCTGTAGTGCACAGCGCGCATCCCTCGCCGAGGTGCTGCTCGTAGGTGGATGCTTCGGCGAGCGGCAGCGTCCCTAGCGCGTAGAGGGCCGCAAGCTCGCGCGCGTCTTCAATGGAATGTCCTCTTTCCAACTCCATTATGCCCGCTCCTCATCGAGGAGAAGCTCTCGGAGCCTCATCATACCATGGCGGATACGGGTCTTTACCGTACCGAGGGGCTGCCCCAGACGCTCCGCGATCTCAGAATGCGTCAGGCCTGAAAAATACGCGATCTGAATGACTTCACCCTGCTCCGGGTTCAACTTGTCGATTGCCTCTCGGACGCGGAGCCCCCTTTCAGACAACAGCAGCGATTGCTCGGGGTCGTCTTGTTTTGCACGCGTGTCGAGATCTTCGGGGGCAACCGAATCGAGCCGCTTGCGTCGAGTCGAAGCCCGAAGCTGGTCGATGGCCCGGCTCCGGGCCATCGTGCACAACCACGATAAGGGATTCCCCCGCGTGCTGTCGTAGTCCCCCGCTTGCCTCCAGACCTGCAGGTACACGTCCAGCGTCGCTTCCTCTGTTGCGTTTCGGTCTCCGAGGATGCGCTGGGCCAAGCCGAACACAAGACGACTCGTGCCGTCGTAGAGTCTCGCAAGAGCAGCCTGATCGCCTCCGGCGATTCGTTCGATCAGATCTCTCCAGAGCTGATCCTGGGTGCTCGACTTACGGGCTCTTCGATCCGCGGACAGCCTCGCCTCCTATATAGGTATACGTCCAACCGAAGTTATTCGGATTTACCGAACACACTGCCGGGGGGCGTTCGGCACCAACTTGCACACCCATGATTCTAACCCGCATTTTTTTGAGGCGATTCCGAAAATCCAAACCGGCGTGGGGATCGTATTGATTTTCGAAGCCGGAAAAAAAGGAGGGCGAAGAGAATCGTGGCAATCAAGACTGTCTATGCCGAGCGGAGGGTGGCTCTGTCGGAAGCGGCGGCCTCCGTTCAGATGCCCTGGATACTGCTCATCATGGCGGGGTTCCTGCTTCTCGCCGGTTGCCAAACCGGGAGTGAGGCGGAGTTCACGAGGGATGGTTTCCCCGACCCCTGCGCCGTTGTGCTCGTCCCACACAAAGGAAGCGAGGCGCTCGACCTCGACATCGCGGAACTTCAGGATGAGATCGGGGAGGCTCGCCGACCTGAAAGCAGGCTCGAACGGCTTGGTTGGCTGTTTGTTGCGAAGGCCCGAGCAAGCAACGATTCGGGCTATTACAGCCTGGCCGAACAGAGCGCGTGGTGTCTGGAATCCAAACAACCCGACGTCCCCGCAGCGCTGTTGCTCCGCGGGCATATCTTGCATCAGCTGCATCGTTTCGGTGAGGCGGAGGCCCTGGCCCGTCGGCTGGTCGAGGTGCGTCGGGCGCCATTCGACTACGGTCTGTTGGGCGATGTCCTGCTTGAGCAGGGTAATCTGACCGAAGCCGCCGAGGCGTACCAGAACATGGTGGATCTCAAACCCGGGCTTCAAGTCATACAGCCGGGCGGCTCACGTTCGTTGGCTGAAGGGAGATCTTAGCGGCGCCATCGATCTCATGCGGATGGCCGCAAGGTCGAGCAGCCCACGCGATCCCGAAGCCGCGGCGTGGGTGCGTTCCCGTCTGGCTCTCTACGAGTTGCAGGACGGCTCGGTCGAGAATGCACTTCACGAGTCGGAGTCGGCGCTCCGATCCCAGGACGATCATGCGGGGGCACTTCTCTCGCGTGGCCGGATTCTGCTGGGCAGCGGGAACGGGGCGGCTGCGGTCGAAGCGCTCTTTGAAGTGGTCGACTCCGCTCCGATGCCCGAGGGCCAGTGGGTTCTCGCTGAAGCCCTGCGTGAGGTTGGTCGCGAAGCCGAAGCGCTCGATCTCGAAGCCGAACTAGTCGAGAGAGGGGCGGCACTGGACCCGCGGACGGTATCACTCTATCTCGCCACCCGGAACGAGCGAACCGACGTTGCGCTGGAGCTGGCGGAACGGGAACTCCAATCCCGCCGCGACGTCTTCACGCTGGACACCCACGCCTGGGCCCTGAAGGCTGCCGGGAGGATCCAGGAAGCGAACGTCACCATGGGCGCGGCGCTGGCGGAAGGCACCGCGGATGCCCGGCTGTTCTACCACGCCGGCGTAATTGCGGGGATGGTCGGAGAGAAGGAAGAGGGCTGCCGCTGGCTCGGCCAGGCATCTCTCATCAAACAAATGTTACTGCCTTCGGAAAGAAAGGACGTAGCCGAGCGATTCGCGGAATGTTCCGAAGGCCAAACTGCCAATCTATGGAGGAAACGAGACTCATGAGAACAAGAGGATTCCGACTGGTCATTCCGCTGGCGCTGATGATGCTGGCGGCGACGCCGGTGCTGGCGTCCAGCCATATGGATGCGCCTTTGATTACACTCGACGATGCGGCAAACACCACCGACGTGTACGCTTTCGTTTCTGACACCGGTGGGGTCAAGTATCTGACGACCGCTCTGGCGGTGTTTCCGTTCGAGGAACCGGGCATAGGACCCAACGCATATCGGTTCGATGAGGAGGTTCGCTACGAGATCCAGGTTGCCACGGGTGCCGACGTGGCCGCGGGGAAGACCACCTTCAGCTATTGGTTCCGATTCGCGAGCCAGCGCAAGAACACGAACACGATCCTGCAGTCGTACCTGGGCGTGATCGACAATGTTGACGATGCGTCCCAGAACTTCACTCAAACCTACACCGTCACCAGGGTCGATCAGTTCGGGGTTCAGAGCAGCCTCGGTACGGGGACTGTGCCGCCGAACAACCAGGGAAAGGTGACCCCGCAGTACAACCAGCTCCTGGACGGAGATATGAAGGCCAGAGAGGGCGTGGCGAGTGAAGGATCCCTCGATCTTTACACCCAACAGGCCATCGCGAATCTCAGCAACGGCTATCGTGCCTTCGCCGGACAGCGCGACGACGGGTTCTACGCCGACATCCAGTCCATCTTCGACCTGGATTTCACGTTTGGGGGACCGAACAAACCTTTCGACAGCCAGGGCGGGTTCAACGTCCACACGATCGTCCTCCAGATCCCGGTCAGCGAGCTGGGAGGGGACGCTCAGGTCGTCGGAGTTTACGGGAGCACAAGCCGGCGTCGGATCACGGTATTGAGCCCGCAAATCCCACCGGCATTCCTCGGTGACAAACTGGACATCCATGCTGGTGATTGGGTTCAGGTGGCCCGGCAGGGGAACCCCCTGTTCAACGAGGCGCTTGTCGCCAACGAGGACAAGGATCGGTACAACCGAAGCAGCCCGACGATCGATTCGGCGATGTTCGCGAAATACGCCAGCTCGCCGGAACTGGCGGTGGTGTTGGGAGCTGCGGCGAACCTCCAGACCGACCGGACCGATCATGTCGGGATCTTCATTCCCGACATGATCCGTGTGGACCTGTCGACGGCCGCAGCCCGTCTCGCGGGGAACCCTCATGACGACGGTTTCCATCGGCTGGGTATCTTCGGCGGCGACACGCTCCTCAGTACCGTCCAGGAAGGTTTCGGCGCCGGTGCGGTTCCGGGCGGCTGGCCCAACGGCCGGCGATTCGGGGACGACGTCCTCGACATCGCGATCATCGCGGTGCTCAGCGACCTGCGAACGAGCCCTATCGTGATCTTTGGCGATGCATCGGTCGACATCGATCGCGTGACGGCCAACGACATTACCTACAACAAGGTCATGCCGTATGCGGCGACGCCCTTGAACGGACGAAACCACGGACACCACTAAATGCGATGAGTGACATGTGGTGTGGGGCGCCTTCCGGCATCGTGGCCGACTCTGTTTTCGGCCACGATGCCGGTCTTCGGTCTTGAGATCGGGGACGGAGACCGAATTGACGTCGTGCGTGAGATTAGGGACGGAGACCGATTTCAGTTCCTCGGTACCATCAGCTCCGGAATCCTTCGAGAGGACCCTCCGTCGGGCTCATTCGACCTATGCCCGCCTATTTAACAAGAAGCACGGCTTTTCCGGCTATCTCTGGCAGGATCGGTTTTTTTCCTGTCCTCTCGATGAAGCGCACACGTGGGCGGCCCTACGCTACGTCGAGCAGAATCCGGTGCGAGCTGGAATGATCGACAAAGCCGAGGACTATCCATGGTCGAGCGCTGCCGCTCGTTGTCGCGGAGAACGCAATCCTTTATTGAGTTCGATTTTGGCAGAAACTCGTGCACCGTCTGAGTGGCTAAGTTGGCTTGCGATCGCTAGCGATACTTCCTTTGAGGAGCAGATCCGCGCCAGTACGGCGTCGGGCATCCCTTGCGGGGGTGAGGACTTCGTCCGCGGCATCGAGGATCAGGTGGGGCGGGTTCTCCGTCTGCAAAAGCCCGGTCCAAAACCCGAAATATAACTCCTGTAGTGCATTTGATTCTGTAGCCTGCAGCAGGATGGCGGTGCGTCCGCGGGAGATCGGTCTCCGTCCTCGAACTACCTTGGCGGGCGAGATCGGTCTCCGTCCCCGAACTGCCTTGGCGGGCGAGATCGGTCTCCGTCCCGGTGGAGGCGTGCACGCATCCGTCGCCGGGTCGTTGGGATCGGGCGCGTCGCCCTCCATCGCGCCGAGCATGATCGCTGCGTCCGCTACGGTCCGCGCCATCGGCCCGGCCGTGTCGTGATCGAGGGTCACTGGCGCGATGCCCCAGCGGCTGATCCGACCCAGTGTGGGCCGTATGCCGACCAGCATGTTCCGGTTGGATGGACTGATGACCGAGCCGCCCGTGTCGGTGCCGACATTTGCCGTCCAGAAACTTGCGGCCGTGCCCACGCCCGAGCTGGAACCACCCGTACCGAGAACCGATCGGCCGTCAAAGAACCCTCCGCGGGGATCGCGTCGTGGGTCGTAGGGATTGAAGGCGAATCCGGTCAGGGAGTTGTAGTTGCCCGGCATCGGTGTGGGCGCGCCCCCCATCCAGTTCGCAAACTCCGTCAGTCCGGCTTTGGCAATGATGATCGCCCCTGCCGCGCGAAGATTCGCGGTAAGCGTGGCCTCGTAGGGAGGTACGTATCCTGCGAAAGCGAGAGCGCCCCCGGTCGTTGGCAGGTGCGTCGTCTGAATGTTGTCCTTCAGGGCAACGGGGATACCGTGCAGAGGTCCACGCACGCGGCCTTCGGCGCGCTCGCGGTCGAGCTCTTCGGCTTCCTTCAGCGCATTAGGATTGATCGAGACCGCGGCGTTCAGACGATCTTCGTACAGTGCGATCCGCGTAAGGTATTGGGCGACCAGTTCCCGCGAGGTAGCAGCTCCGCCCTCCATCGCGGCCTGGAGCTCGGGAATGCCGGCCTCGACCACGGAGATGGTCGGGAGTTGGGGCTCTTCGGCCACGCACGAGCCAAGCAGCGTGCCGAGCAGGACGACCAAAACGAATCTGGAATATCTCAGCAGGAAACGCACTTGTAGCTGTTCTTGCCCCCCAACATTTCCAGCAGAGCGACGGTCTCGGGATAAGGCTGAACCCGCTGTCTGTAGCCGTTCGCCATGTCGACGATCGTCGTGCCGTTCTTGGAAACCGCATCGAGACGGGCGCCCTTGGACACGAGGTAGAGGATCATCTCGTTGTCCCCGCGTGCGGCGGCATTGTGGAGTGCGGTGAAGCCGCCCGAGGACCTCCGGCGTCGGTCGGGATCCGCATCCGGATCCGGCGGCGGCTCGTGGTCGGCCTCGTCCACATCGGCACCCAGCTCTTCGATCAGGTACTTGACGGCCGGCAGCCGGCCTAGCGGCGTGGTCACCTCGTCGTTCCCGTGGTAACCGGCTCCCGCGGCGGTCAGTAGAGGAGTGATTCCTGAGATGCTCGCGAGCGACGGATCGGCCCCGTGTTCCACCAGTAACCGCATCCCGTCCACGTCGCCCACCGCAGCGGCCTTCCAGAACGCAGTAATTGCCGACGCGTTGGTCCTCTCCTTCTGGGCACCGCCGGGGGCGATGTACCACAGATCCTTCTTCAGCCGGGCGTTCGGGTTAGCGCCTTTGTCCAGGATGAGTTTCATCAGGTCGAGGTAGTGCGTCTTCTCGAACTTCGTCGTTGGCTGCGGATGGAAGGTCAGTCGCGCCCACTGGATGTTCACGACCGCGAACAGAGCCGTTGCGCCGTCCATGCTGGCAAGGTTCACGTCGGCTCCGTTCTCGACGAGGTACTTCGCGATATCGAATTGGCCGTTGATGGCCGCCAGGAGCAGCGCTGTGCTCTGGTCGGCACTGAGGGCGTCCAGGTCTGCCCCACCCTCGACCAGGACGCGGACGGCGTCGACCTTGCCGTCCCGGGCCGCGTACATCAGGGGCGTCAGCTCGCCTTTCGGGTTTCCTCCTTTGGTCGTGACGAATTCGGGCTCCTTCTTTTCCTTGTCGTTCTCGGGCTCATCGACAGCCGGCTCGACGTTTGTCGCCGCCAGCGGCGATTGGTTGGTCGTTGCCAACGGGGGCTGGGCCTGGCTCTGGCCGGATTGGCCGCCACGGGCTCCCCGACCGCCCCCCCGCGCCTGTTGCTGCTGGTTTTGCGGGCGCCGGCGTGGCAGCGGCTTGAGGAACTTGCTTTTCTGATTGATGTCGGCACCGTGTTCGAGCAATACGGGAATCGCGTCCGGGCGGTCGAAGGCCGCCGCGAAGATCAACGGGGTCTGGCCGCGCCCCGTCTCGGCCGCGTTCACGTCCGCCCCGGCTTCGACGAGCAGCGTGACCGATTCGGCGTCACCCGAGCTTGCCGCCATCATGAGGGAAGTAACCCCACCGCTCGCGGCCTGCTTCGGATCCGCCCCCGCCTTCAGCAGGACGTCGACGACACGAGCGTGCCCGCTCCTGCTGGCCAGAAACAAGGGAGTGTAACCGCCGAGTCGGGTCGTGGCCCCCGTGTTGGCACCGGCATAGAGCAGAAGCTGGGCCAGTTCGGCATCATCGTTCAACGCCGCCCAATGCAGCGCCGTCATGCCGTCGCCCTGGGCGGAGTTGACGTCGACGGCTTCTCTCAGCAGGGAACGCACCATCTCCGAGTCGCCCGTCATCGCGGCGTCCGCTACGCGCGTGTCCGCCTGGGCCCCGACGACGATGAGCGTCGTGGCAAACAGAGGGAGCAATGCCGCCGAAGCCGTTCCGATGAAGTTCTTGCGCAACATAGATCGTTCCTCCAGCTAGAGGTCCAGTTCTCCGGTGCTGTCGGCAAAGCTGGCCAAATCGTCGAATCCGAGCCTGTGCAGCAGGGTGAGGTACATGTTTGCCGATGGTGTTGCGTCGGGCGGGACGACGTTGAGGCCGCCTTTCAACCGGCCTCCCGCATGTCCCACCAGTATCAACGGCACCCTCTTGTGGTTGTGCAGGTTCCCATTCCCCATCGGGGACCCATAGAGGATCAGCGCGTTGTCGAGGAGCGTGCCTTCTCCGTCGGGCGTGTTCTGGAGCTTGTCGGCGAAGTAGGCGAGCACGCTGATGTGGTAGGTGTTGATCTTGCCGAACGTCGTGATGCGCTGCGGGTTCTCGCCGTGGTGAGAAGCACCGTGGAACGAACCGTCAAACCCGCTTTCCGGGAAGGTCCGCCCGGTGGCGTCGCGGCTCAGTTTGAAGGCAGTCACACGTGTGGTATCGCTGGCGAATGCCAGAACCTGCAGGTCGAACATCAGCTTAACGTGTTCATCGAAGGAGTCAGGTACGCCGATCGGGGCGGTGGGCAGCTCCCGGGTTTCGCCGCTGGCGTTCTTGTCTTCGATCCGAGCGATCCGGCGCTCGATCTCTCGGACGCTTTCGAGATGCTGGTCCAACCGGCTGCGATCGACCGGGCTCAGTTGCGTCTTCAGTTCCGCCACCCGATGCGTGACCCAGTCGAGAATGCTGCGGTCGGTCTTCCGGCGGGTCGCACGCGCCTCGGGAGAACCTCCCACGCCGAACATCTGGTCGAAGACCATGCGCGGGTCGCGCAGCATCGGGAGCGGCTTCGTTGGCGTCGCCCAACTGATCGAATCGGTATACACGCAGGAGTAGCCGTACTCGCAACCACCCGCCTGGTCGACGCTCTCGATCGCCATCTGAACGGACGGTATGGGAGTCTCCTGGCCGAACCGCTGGGCGTAGAGCTGATCGAACGACACACCGGCCCGCACGTCCGAGCTCTGCGTTTGCCGTGGATGAGCCTGCGTGAGGAACACGGAGCTCGACCGGAAATGGTCGCCGCCGATTTCCTTGACCTCCCACGCCTCGGCGCCGCGCATGTCCGTATTGCTGACGATCGTGAGGTAATCCCTCCAGGGCTCGAGCGGGAGCAGGCTGCTCGGGGTGAGATCGAAGTCGCGGCCGGCTTTGGCCGGAGACCAGAGGTTCTGCGACGCTCCCCATCGGGTGGCGCCGGCGGAGCCATGAACCATTTCCATGCACGCCAGCCGAACGGGCGCGCCGCCCGCCGCCGTGTCCTGCTTCGGCGCCGCCATCGCGGGAGTCATCGATTCCAGGTACGGCAGGGCGAGAGCGGCGCCTATGCCCCGGAGCATCGTGCGGCGAGAAATGTGTCTCTTGGTGATGAACATCCTTCTTCCCCTTCGTGAATATCGATACGACGATTCCTTACGAAAGTAACTCGAATTGCTAGCCCGGATTATTCGTGGTTGTCGTCGCGAAGCGGTGGAGACGCCGCAGAGACAAGGCGCGCGACCGAGGCCCCCGGAGGCGTATATGACAATACGTCGAGGAGGCCGACCGAGCGCAACGCCGTATCTGCGAGTGTATCCGCCGCTGCA
>CBDAOY010000007.1:0-1077544 GCA_965198225.1 Terriglobia bacterium
TTCGATGGTTCGAGGTTCTGGTCCGACACATCCCGCATCGGATCGCGAGCACCACAGCGAGAGTGGATCCCCCCTCGATTCGCGAACGTCCCTGCCTTCTCTGTCCAGACAGCCTTCCTGAAGAAGAGCGGGGCATCGAATTTGGAGACCGGTTCGTGATTCTCTGCAATCCTTACCCGATTCTGGATCGGCATCTGTCTGTCGTCAGAAGGGAGCATGTTCCCCAGCGTATCGGGGGCGAGTTGTCGACGATGCTCGACCTGGCACGGGCGCTGCCGGGATACATGGTCCTCTACAACGGGCCGGAGTGTGGCGCTTCGGCTCCCGACCACCTCCACTTTCAGGCCTGTCGGAACGAGAAGGTCCCTGCGATTGCCGACGTGAAGCGAGTGCGGGGTGTCGCGATCGAAGATTATGCCCGTCACGTCCTGGTACTCCGGGACAGAGACCCCGCCGCGGTTTCTGATCGCTTCGGCCACGTCATGGATCGATTGGAGGGGATGGTTCCGGGCCGTTCGGAACCGATGGTCAACGTGGTCGTGTTCTTCAGCGAGGCGGAATGGGTGGTCATGGTGTTTCCGCGCGGGAAGCACCGACCCGAAGCGTACGCGAGCGGGGAACTGACGTTCTCTCCCGCGTCGATCGATTTGTGCGGGGTTCCTGTTTTGCCGGTGGAATCCGACTTTGAGAAGGTTGATAGTGCCACGGTCGAAAATATCTTCGTAGAGGTGACGATTGCCCCGGCCGCGTTCGACGAAATCTTGGATGCGCTGGAGTCGGTGAAATGAACATCGCCGTCGGTCTTGTGCAGTCCCGGGATGTGATTGCGATCCGGCTGCGAGAAGGCTACAGAGACGCTTCAGGAAAGCAATACAGGCCCGGTTCCTATCGATTCAGTGAGGCGGTCGTACTCGAGCCACTGGATAGCGCGAGGGCTTCGTTCGTCGTGGAAGATGTCAAGATCGGGATCGGTTTTCACTGGGAACAGAACCGTCGGCAGGGCTTTCGCGGGAGTTTGCGCATCGTCGATGACGATGGCCTGACGCTCATCAACGACGTCGGTCTGGAGAGTTACGTGGAGAGCGTCATCGCGTCGGAGATGAACGCTGATTCCCCCGTCGAACTGCTGAAGGCCCACGCCGTCATTTCCCGGAGCTGGCTCATCGCCCAGTTGCGCCAGAGGGTCGGCGATGGCGGTTCCTACAGCAGGCAGGAGCAGCCTGGTCCCGACGAATGGGAAATTCAACGGTGGTACGGAAGGGATGCACACACTAGATTCGATGTCTGCGCCGATGACCACTGCCAGCGATACCAGGGAATCGAGGACTCCCCCGACAGCGTCCGACGTGCGGTCGAGGCGACACGAGGGCAGTGTCTGGTTTTCGGGACGGATGTCTGTGATGCGCGCTTCTCAAAGTGCTGCGGGGGTGTCACCGAGGACTATTCCGCGGCGTGGGACGAGAGGGAGATCCCCTACCTGCGGTCAGTTCCCGATGGCCCGGAGCGCCTCGACGACATCGATTCGTGGATCCGCTCGGACCCGCGAGCCCATTGCAACACCAAAGATGAAGGACTGCTCAGACGGATTCTTCCCGACTTCGATTTCGAGACCCGCGATTTCTTCAGGTGGTCGGTACGTTACAGCCGGGAAGAACTCTCCGCGGTGGTCGGGACGAAAAGCGGCATCGACCTGGGTACCGTGACGGATCTCGAACCGTTGGAAAGAGGCAGTTCGGGACGGATCACTCGCCTCCGGATCGTGGGAAGCCGGGCTAAGCTGTCGGTGGGAAAGGAACTTGAAATCCGGCGTCTGCTGTCGGCCACACACCTGTTCAGTTCAGCTTTCGTCGTCGATGAAAACCGCGATGGCATCACACTGGTCGGTGCGGGATGGGGGCATGGTGTTGGTCTGTGCCAGATCGGAGCGGCGGTGATGGCGTCTCGTGGAGGTGTTTACGAAGAGATCCTGTCCCACTACTATCCCGGAGCGAGGGTCGAAGTCCGATCGTGACGCGGTCGGCGAACGTCCGATGCCAGGCCCGTTGCCTGCAGCAGACGGATCGCGTACCAGCCGATGTCGACCTGCCACCAGTGCCGGCTGAAGCAGGCGGATCCCGGATCGTCATGGTGATTACCGTGCCAGTTCTCGCCCCACGCGGTCGCCTGGAGAGGGCCCAGCCACCAGATGTTCTGGGAGGAGTCGACACCTTCGGAGAGCCCCGGCCTCAGATGAAGGATGCTGTTGACCACGCACTGCCCGTGAAGGGAATAGGTCAGTCGTATCGCCCCAACCCAGAAGAACCCCGGCCAGCCGAACAGAAAAAAACCGAAGGCCAACGACAGCGCGACGATCGGGATCTGGATCCTGTGCCAGAACCGGTATCGTGTCTGGATCAAATCCGGGCACCATCGCTCCATACTCGAAGCCTTCCACTGGTATAGCCAGCGCAGGTGAGCCCACCAGAAACCACCGTGGCGCGGACTGGAGACGTCTTCTGCCGTGTCGGACTTGGCATGATGGTTGCGATGGTTTGCGACCCACGTGGATGGCGCGCCGGAACCGTTGAAAACGGCGAAGAAGATGAGGATCTGCTCGAGGACCGGGTTGAGCTTCAACGCTCTGTGGGCCAGAGCACGATGGTAGGCGAGGGTGGTTCCCAGGCCGCCGATACAAGCGAAGAGAAAGGCTGTCAGGAACAGCGGCCAACCCGGCAGGGGGTACAGGACCAAACCCACGAGTGACAGCGCGTGAATCAGGACGAGAAATACCAGAACCCAGATGTTGCCGCCTTCAGCTTTGTACCAGGGTTGTGTCCACGGGTGCTTCTCGGCAAACGCCGAATCCTTCATCCTTCCTCCTAGTTTGGTTTGCGCAACACGGCCCTTGCTGTGTCTCGGCTGCCTGGGCCGACAAAGAGACGCCATAGTAGCACGCGTACCGCCCGCTCGAAAGGGTTTGCAGTCATTCAGCTTGATGCTGATAATTCTGTCTAACTCTTCTACCTGAAAGAGGTTCTGCCGTTGACGAAGAGACAGGAAGCGCGCGGTGATCCCGGGCGGCGAACGTCCGGCATGACTTTCGTGGGGATCGACCTGGCCGGATCGGAGAAAAGACAGACGGGCTTCTGCCGCCTCAGAGGGCGGCGCGCCGAGACCGCCGTCATCTATGACGATGACCAACTTCTGTCGCGGATGGCTCGGTACAGGCCGACCCTGGTCGGTATGGACGCGCCACTGTTTCTACCGGCCGGCCGATGCTGCTTGCGTAACGACTGCACATGTCCGAGAGACGTCCATTTCCGGCAGTGCGATCTCGAACTCCGCCGCCGCCGCATCAAGTTCTTTCCGATCACTTTGGGGCCGATGCGCCAGTTGACGATGCGCGGTATTCGCCTGGCGAAGCAGTTGGAAGAGATGGGGCACGTGATGCTGGAAACCTATCCCGGGGCGGCTCAGGACATATGGAAGATTCCCCGGCAGAAGAATCCGCCCGGCTTGAGGCGGGGTCTAGGGAAGATGGTCCACATCTCCCGTCGGGGTATCACCCGGCACGAGCTGGATGCGATAACCTGTGCCCGCCTGGCGCAGCTGCACCACAAGGGACAGACCGAACTTATCGGAAGGGAAGATGAGGGGTGGATGGTATTGCCGTTAGGGTCCGCCCAAGAATAACTTTGCAGAATCGGCGCCCAGATTTGCGTCAGATTCGGTTGCGACCGATTGAGCAGTACCGGAGGAATAGCCGGACTATTTCGAGGATCTGCGATTGAGGAGCGGCCGAAGATGGCGTGAAGATGGGATGCCAAAATGCAAAGTTATTCTTGGGCGGGCCCCTAGTAGAGGAGGCTGGAAGATGAAGAGACTGGTTTTGGGGGTCTGTCTGATCATGCTGACGGCAGGACCGGCTTTCGCGACGTTCTCGATCGTGGCCATCGACCCGGACACCGGCGAGATGGGCGTTGCCGTCGCGTCGCGCTACTTTTCAGTGGGCGCCGTTGTGCCCTGGGCTGAGGCCGATGTCGGGGCGGTCGCGACCCAGGCCAGCGTGAACGTCGGGTATGGACCCCGCGCACTGGAGCTGTTGAAAGAAGGGCTGACTGCCCAGGAGGTATTGGACCGTCTTTTCGAAGAAGACTCGTTTCCGGGCAAGGCGGGCCGGCAGATCGCAATCGTCGACCGGCATGGTAACGTGGCGGTCCATACAGGCGAGGCCGCCAACGAGTGGCGCGGTCACCAGAAAGGCGCAACCTATTCTGTGCAGGGCAATATCCTTGCCGGACCCGAGGTCGCCGACGCCATGGCCGCCGCGTTCGAGAACACCAGAGGTGAACTGACCGAACGGCTCTACGCCGCGTTGGCCGCGGGAGACGCCGCCGGCGGGGATCGACGAGGCCGGCAGTCGGCATCAATCCTCGTCGTGGGAAAGGGAATGGGCAGGAACACGAACAACGATCGCTATGCTTACGTCAACGTCGATGACCATCCCGACCCGTTCGGCGAGCTGCGCCGCCTGCTCGACATCCAGCTTGGCATCAATCACTCGTCCCGGCTGCGCCGCTCGTTGCGGGGTGGCGATCTGGATGCTGCGATGCTGTCCGCAGAACGGTTGATCCGTTACCGCCCTCGCAGCGCGACCGCGTTCATGGATCGCGGGTTTCTGCTCTACCTGAACGGGCAAGCCGATTCGGCGATCGATTCCTTCAGGCAAGCGCGAGGTCTCGCTGAGGACAATTTCGAGGAGCTGTGGGAACGGATGATCTCGACCGCCGTCTACGAACGCGTGGCTGAAGACACCAAATTCGTAAACAGAGTGTTGAGCGGCAACTGATTCATCCGGCGTTTCTGCTCAACAAACACCCGGGGAGGGCTATACCCCTGTCCCCCTCACATTGGCTCTCTCGCGGCACCGGTTGATTGAGCGGATGTTATCGATCCGATAAGATGTGCGGTCATAGACCGCACCTACAGCTGACTACTGACTATGCTCATCCTTCGTGTATCTCTAATAATGCTGCTTATGACTGTCATGTCCGGTTGCGGGAGCGCTGACATCGACGACACCGATCCCGTACCCGGAATAAGCCTCGAGCTTGCGACACGGCGCGCTCGCACCATCGAAGATCTTCGCTACGATCTTTCCCTCGATATTCCGTCTGAGGCTTCGGAACCGATTTCCGGACGCGCGGCCCTCCGGTTCACGTTGACGGAGACGTCGGGACCCCTCGTGCTGGATTTCGCACCAGGCGGGGATTTTCTGACGTCGGTGACCACGGGCGGCACCCCCTCCCGATTCCGGGCTGCCAACGGCCACATCCTCATTCCAACAGACGAACTGGTCCACGGCGAGAACACCGTGGAGATAGTCTTTCGGGCCGGTGATGCGTCCCTCAATCGGAACCCGGAGTTCATGTATACGCTGTTCGTGCCGGCGCGTGCGCATCTGGCATTCCCGTGTTTCGATCAGCCGGACCTCAAGGCTCGATACACGCTGGAACTGGAAGTTCCGGCCGATTGGGAAGCGGTCGCCAACGGGCCGGAGATATCCCGGGAACCCGAGGGGGATCGCGTCCTCATCCGTTACTCGGAAACCCAGCCGATTCCGACCTACCTGTTCGCGTTTGCCGCCGGAGAATTTCAGGTGGAAACCGCCGAGCTCGGCGGGCGCAGATACCGGATGTTCCATCGCGAAACGGATGCTGAGAAGGTCGAACGCAACCGGGATGTCGCTTTCGACCTGCACGCCTCGGCGTTGAGGTGGCTCGAAGACTACACCGCGATCGAGTATCCGTTCGAGAAATTCGATTTCGTTCTCATTCCCTCGTTCCAGTTCGGCGGCATGGAGCATCCCGGAGCCATCTTCTACAACCAGTCGTCGTTGCTGCTCGACCGCTCCGCCACTCAGAACCAGACGTTGGGGCGGGCGAGCGTGATCTCGCACGAAACCGCGCACATGTGGTTTGGCGACCTGGTGACGATGCGGTGGTTCAACGACGTGTGGATGAAGGAGGTGTTTGCCAACTTCATGGCCGCCAAGATCGTGAACCCCTCCTTTCCGGAGGTCAATCACGACCTCCGCTTTCTGGTTGCACACTATCCGTCGGCGTACGGTGTGGACCGAACCGAGGGCACTCACCCGATCCGGCAGGAGCTTGCCAATCTGAACGAAGCCGGCAGTCTCTATGGCGCGATCATCTACCAGAAGGCACCGATTGTGATGCGCCAGCTCGAACGCATTCTCGGGGGTGAAGCGTTCCAGGACGGCCTGCGCGTCTACCTCAAGCAGTTCGAATTCGGCAACGCGACCTGGACCGACCTGGTGGGGGTCCTCGATGAACGGACCGAACTCGACCTGGTCACGTGGAGCCGGGCATGGGTCGAAGAAGCCGGAAGACCTTCCATTCGCACGGAGTTGGTTCCCGACTTGCAAGGGGGGATCGAAACACTTGCCTTCGTCCAATCCGATCCACAACAGGGGCGGTCGCTCGTCTGGACACAGCAGATGGAAGTCTTGCTCGGCACCGCTTCCGACGTCCGTTCGCTTCGGGTCGGGCTGGAGAACCAGCGGTCCGAATTGGATGTCGCGCGCTTGCCCCGGCCCGATTTCGTGTTGCCGACCGGCGGGGGGCTGGCCTACGGGAGCTTCACGCTGGACGAGGGCAGCCGTCGATTCCTGCTGCAAAACGTTCCCGAGATCGATGATCCCGTCACTCGCGGCGCGGCCTGGGTCACGCTGTGGGAGGAGTTGCTCGACGGCCGGGTGCCGACTCCGGAATTCCTCGAACTGGCCTTGCGCGCTCTGCCTATGGAGGACACGGAGCAGAACGTCCAGCTCGTGTTGGGCTACGTGCGCTCCGCGTTCTGGAGATTCCTGCCGGGAGTCGACCGGCAGACGCTCTCGGAGAGGCTCGAGCGAGTCCTGCGGCGGGAACTGGCGCGTGCGGAATCATCGAGCTTGAAATCGACATACTTTTCGGCGTTTCGTTCCATCGTTACGACGCCGGAAGGAATCGCGTTTCTGGAGCGCGTGTGGCGGCGCGACGAGGAGATTCCCGGTCTGACGCTCTCGGAGAATGACGAAGCCGCGATGGCCCTGGACCTTGCCGTGAGATCCGTCCCCGGGGCTGCGGAAATCCTCGAGGAACAACTGGGTAGGATTGAGAATCCAGACCGCAAGGCCCGTTTCGACTTCGTCATGCCGGCGCTGTCGGATAGCCAGGAGACAAGGGACGCTTTCTTTGCGACGCTGACGGATGTCGAGAACCGGCGTCGTGAGCCGTGGGTGCTGGAAGGCGTGCGTTACCTCAACCACCCGCTCCGTGCCGAGCAGTCTCGGAAATACCTGCGCCCCGCCCTGGACCTGCTCCTGGAACTCCGGAGCACCGGCGACATCTTCTTTCCGCGAAACTGGATGGGAGCGATGCTCGGCGGGCACGATTCACCCGCATCTGCAGACGTGGTTCGTGACTTTCTCAGCGACCACCGCGACTACCCGATAAGGCTTCGTCGCATCATATTGCAGGCAGCCGACCCTCTGTTCCGCGCGGACTGAGATTCGGGGTGAGTAGTCTGGGTAGGCAACACACCAAGCTCCCCTCCTCAGATGAGGAGGGGTGGCGCGAAGCGCCGGGGTGGTGTTGATCAGGGATCGAACCACCCCGTCTGCGCCTGGCGGCGCATCCACCCCTCCTTATCCAGAGGGTGTTGCAAAACTCAGGGCACGTTTCGGACCAAAGATGGCCGTAGCACATCGAGAATGCAGACAGGGTGAAACGATGAGCTACGAAAAACAAGCCGATTATGAGAAGCAGTGGTTGTTTCCGCCATCGCTGGAGGATCTGGTGCCAGCGGACCATCCGGCGCGGATGGTGCGGGAGTTCGTGGACTCGCAGGATCTGGGGGAGTTGGGGTTCGCCGAACGCAAATCCGAGGACGGGCGTCCCAACTACAGCGCGAACCTGCTGTTGAAGGTGTGGCTGTATGGGTATGTGAGCCGGACCCGAAGTAGCCGAGGGTTGGAGCGGGCGTGCATGGATCAGATGGGGATGCTGTGGCTAGCAGGGATGCACCAACCGGATCACACGACGCTGTGGCGGTTTTGGAGGGACAACCGGGAAGGGATCGGTGGAATGTTTCGGCAACTGCTGCGGATCGCGACGTCAATGGAACTGGTCGGTATGGTCTTGCACGCCGTGGATGGGACCAAAGTGCTTTCGCAGGCATCGGAACGACGGGGTTGGCACCGATGGAAACTGGAAAAGAAGCGAGAGCGGCTGGATGCGGCGATCGAAGAAATCCTGAAGCAGACCGAGCAGGCCGAAACCCAGGAGCAGGGCGAGTATCGGTTGCCCGAACAACTCCAGCAACAAGAGAAGTTGCGGGACACGATCCAGCAGCAGTTGAAGCGAATGCAGGAGGAGGATCGCGATCATCTCCATCCCGGGGACCCGGAATCGAGGGTGATGAAAAGCGGGCTGAGGAAGCAGTTTGCCTACAACGCGCAGGTGGCGGCCGACGTGGTCACCGATGAGAGTGATAACTACCAATTGGTGCCGATGCTGGAACAGGTGGAAGAGAATCTGGGGAAGGTGGCCCAGGACACGGTTGCCGATAACGGCTACGCCGCGACCACGGAGTTGGGTGCCGCAGAGCGAAAGCATTATTCGGTTCTGGTGGATCTGGCCGAACCGTCCGCCACGAAGCAGCCGTATCACGCATCACGATTTCAATATGATGCGATCCGCAACCAGTGTATCTGTCCACGCGGAGAGATTCTGAAGTTCGATTCGATCAAACAAAGGCCCGAGAAGGCCAAGCCCTATCAGGTTCAGGTGTATCGCTGCCAGAGCTATGAAAGCTGTGCGGTGCGGTGGCAGTGCAGTCGCAGCAAGACCGGACGTACGGTGCAAATCCATCCGGATCACGAGGCGCTGGTCCGTCAGCGGTTGAAACAAACCGACGCGTCGAAACGCGAGGCGATGAAGAAACGCGGAAGGATTATCGAGCCGATCTTTGGCTGGAGCAAAGAGGCGATGGGATTCCGTCGATGGACGGTCCGTGGGTTAGAGAAAACCAAGACACAATGGCTCTTGGTCTGTACGGCCATGAACTTGCGCCGGCTGCACAAGTTCTGGGTCTCGGGCGACCTGGTTTTCGGCCCGTAACTGAGGGCGAACGGACCTTCGAGTTTCCAACCCCTTTGGGGTGGCGGATACTCTCCCTCCGCAGACTCTCGTCAGCGACCGACGGACCGACTCTCGCAATTGGACGGGGTTTCGTTCTCCTTCGGCGTCAAGCAGGTCGGTCTGGCCGTTTTTGCAACACCCTCTGTCCAAGGAGGGGAGTCTTGGGAGGAGTCACCCGATCTCCAATTTCAAATCTCGACTGAACAAATCTCCTATCTAATTCGACGTCGGCCAGAGGGCTCCCTGGTTTGCTTTCGTGACCTGTCCGATTCCTTTGTATACGAATTTCTGTATCCGTTTTCCCTCGTAGGTCTCGGTCGTGTAAACGTTGCCCTGCGAATCGGTCGCAATACTATGCACCGCGAAGAACTGACCCGGCTGGCGTCCTCCATCGCCGAAACTGGTCAAGACCTCCATGGTTTCACGGAGTAGGATGTAGACCTTCATGTTCTGACCGTCGGCCAGATAGATGTACTTCTGCTCCGGATCCTTCGAGAAGGCGATGTCCCAGGTGGAGCCCTGAGCGAGCGTTTCTGATGCGATGAACGCTTCCTTTACGTACGTGCCATCTCGCTGGAACACCTGAATTCGATCGGAAGCGCGATCGCATACGTACAGGAGTCCGTCGTCTGCCAGGTCGACGCAGTGCACCGGGCCACGGAACTGCTGAGCGGGAGGGGCGTCCGGACTGTACCGACCGAGCGGGGCGTCATCGGGCTTGTTGCCGTACGCGCCCCAGTATCGTTTGAATTTGCCGGTATCCGCGTCTACGACCGCGACGCGCTTGTTGAGGTAGCCGTCGGCGAAATAGGCCTCGTTGGCCTGTGGATCGACAAAGAGGTCCGCGACTCGTCCGAAGTTCTCTGTGTCGTTGCTGTCGGCCTGAAACCTCGGCCTGCCGTTGGGGGCGGTACCCGCAGCATGCGCCCCGGACTTACCCATTTGCATCAAGAACTTTCCGTTCCGGTTGAACTTCAAGACCTGCGCGTCGGGTTGGCCATTCCCGCCGATCCAGATGTTGTCCTTGTGGTCGACCACGATCCCGTGGTTGGACCCCGGCCACTCGTAGCCCTCGCCCGGCCCACCCCAGTGTCCGACAAGGTTGCCTTCCGGATCGAACTCGAGGATATTCGGCGCCGGGATACAGCACTCGCTCACGGGCGGATCAAGGGTGGCGCCGATTTCAGTCCGCTCGGCAAACGTGGTCCGCCGATGAATGACCCAGACATGGTCCCTTGAGTCGACATCCACGCCGATAGTCGAGCCCATGATCCAATGGTTCGGCAGCGGCTTCGGCCAGAACGGGTCGACCTCGAAGATCGGTGCCTCGACCATGTCCTCGCTTTGCGCCACAGCGCTGCGTTCGAGCACCACTGCGCCGACGCCCAGTGCGACCATGAGTGCGAGCAACGTCGCACCGACAAAGAGATTAGGCTTTCGCTTCATCCTTCTCATCTCCTGTTCCTCCCGTGGGAGGAGTAAGCAGCATAAAAATCAAGACCTTCCACCGGGTAAATCGAGGGCGTCAGTATAACGGAAAATCCGGGTGGCTACCATTTTCTTGGGGTGGCGGAAAGTTGCGCAGTGCGAGCACGTGAATCGGAAGGAGGGGCCGGGTTGCCGCCGTTGGTTTTCGGTTGTCAGCCGCCTTTCGATCCAATTACTCTACGCTCGTGTTGCAGCCTCTGCCCAGACACTCTGCAGCCCGCCGTCACCTCGTCCTGCTGTCGGCGGTGCTGGTCGTATTCCTCGTGCCATCCGACAGCGCTGCGCACGAGGTTCCAAACGACGTGACGGTCCGGGCGTTCGTCAAGCCGGAGGGAGAACGACTGCGTCTGCTGGTTCGGGTGCCTCTGGAGGCACTGCAGGACGTAGAGTGGCCAACCCGCGGTCCGGGGTACCTGGACCTGACGGCCCTCGACGCAATTCTTCGTGACGCCGCAACGCTCTGGATCTCAGACAACGTCGACTTCTACGAGGACGATGTCCTGCTTCCCGATGCCAGCGCGGTTCAATTGCAGGTTTCGTTGCCCTCCGATAGTTCCTTCGCGTCTTACGAAGAAGCCCTTGCGCACATCCGTGGCCCGGGATTGCCCGAGGACACGGAGCTGTATTGGGAGCAGGGGATGCTCGACGTCCTGTTTGAGTATCCCATTCGTTCGGACCAGTCGGACTTCTCGATCGATCCCAGTTTCGAGCGGTTGGGGCTGCACGTGCTGACCGCGCTTCGTTTTCTACCGCCGGACGGCACGGTCCGCGCGTTCCAGTTGCCGGGGCATCCGGGCCTCGTCCGGCTCGACCCGCGATGGCACCAGGCCGCCCTGCGTTTTACTGAGCTGGGGTTCCTCCACATCCTGGACGGGATCGATCACCTGTTATTCCTGCTGTGCCTGGTAATCCCGTTCCGCCGCTTTCGCCCGCTCCTGGTGATCGTCACGTCCTTTACCGTCGCACATTCGATGACGTTGATAGCGTCGGCTTTCGACCTGGCGCCAGACGCGTTGTGGTTTCCCCCTCTGGTCGAGATGCTGATCGCGATGTCCATCGTGTACATGGCACTCGAGAACATCGTGGGAACCAAGGTTGAACGCCGGTGGATGATCACCTTCGGGTTCGGACTGATCCACGGGTTCGGCTTCTCATTCGCGCTCCAGCAGACGCTGCAGTTCGCCGGATCCCATCTTCTGACGTCATTGTTGTCCTTCAACCTCGGCGTGGAGTTGGGACAGATCCTCGTCCTCATGCTGGTGATCCCGGGACTGGGCCTGCTGTTCCGTTACGGCGTCGCCGAGCGTATCGGGGTCATCATTCTCTCCGTGTTCGTCGCTCACACGGGCTGGCACTGGATGGTCGAGCGGTGGGGCGTGTTGAGCCAGTACCCGATGCCGGAACTGAACGCCTCGCTGCTGGCGAGTGCCATGAGATGGCTAATGCTGATCGTAGCCCTGGCAGGAGTGGTGTGGCTGTTCTCCGGCGCGCTGCGACAATGGATCGAGCAGGAAGGCGAGGACAAGGACGCGATCGGCGCGGAGGACTAGTACGACAAAGAGATCGACGGCAACCCCCATCGGCCCGGAGGGTTGCGGCGGAACGGTCGGGTCTTCGTTGCGGCTACCATTTTCCGCGTTTCGCCTGCAGCCCCTCGAGGCCGGTCGCACCGGCTGGACCGACGAAGAGACCCGCCGCAACTTCGAGGCCGTGAAGCGAGTCGTCGTAGCGGGAGATCCCGGGGTAAGCCGGCTGCTGATGCTCCCACTCGCACCCGAGCCGGGGGGCGATCCCTTCCATCCGGGAGGCAGGCACTGCTCCTCCCAGGACGATCCGGAGTGGCAGATGCTAGCCGACTGGGTGCGCGGTGTAGCGCCCTCTCCGCGAGACTAACCAAGACCTGCGCAAAAACGATTAGCTATCAGCTTTCGGCGTTCAGCTTCTAAAGGAGGACGCTCAATGTTTGGTTTCTTGGGCTGAAAGCTGGATGCTGATCGTTGAGAGCCCTCAGAACCCGAACCTCCAGAGCCGGACCTTTTCTTGATTTTCTAAACCCTTCCCAAAGAGTCGCTTGCGTGTCCCGAGGATCACCTGCCCTAGTCGTCTTGAAACGATTCTGGCGTGGGAGACGTATTGTATCTAGCAGGGGTGATATTGATATGATATCATTCTAATATCATGGGAGGATGCCATGCAAGTAAACAACGAAAAAACAATCCAGGTACAGAGCGGGTGGGTGATGCTGTTCTTCAACATCATCCTCTTGCTTGGCGGGATATTCCTCACGCTATATGCCATCGACGAAGCCGCCTCGTGGCTCTTCCTGTCGATTCCGACCATCGTTCTCGGTGGGATTTGCACGGGTGGATTCTTTACCCTGCAGCCCAACGAAGCGCGTGTCTTGATTCTGTTCGGGCAGTACGTCGGCACCGCCCGTGAGAGCGGGTTTCGCTGGACGAACCCCTTCTACACGAAGGCGAAGATCTCCCTGCGCTCGAGGAATTTCGACGGCGAGAAACTGAAGGTCAACGAGGCTGGCGGAAACCCCATCGAGATTTCAGCGGTCGTGGTGTGGCGTGTCGCCGACACAGCGAAGGCGGTCTTCGACGTCGACGATTACGAGCACTTCGTGAAGGTCCAGAGTGAATCGGCCTTACGGCACATGGCGAATCAATACCCCTGCGATCAAGGTGAGGACGAGGATGAGACACAGGTCACCCTGCGAAGCGGGATGGACGAGGTCAACCGAACCCTACTGGATCAGGTGCAGGACCGTCTCAGACGCGCCGGCGTGAAAGTCGAGGAGGCTAGGCTGAACCACCTCGCATATGCGCCGGAGATCGCCGGTGCGATGCTCCGACGCCAGCAGGCCGAAGCGATCATCGCGGCGCGAAAGAAAATCGTTCATGGCGCGGTCAGCATGGTGGACATGGCCCTGCGCGATCTGGCAGAGCAACGTGTAGTGGAACTTGACGAGGAGCGCAAGGCGACGATGGTGAGTAACCTGCTCGTCGTCCTGTGCGGCGAAACTGAAGCCCACCCGGTGATCAACGCGGGTTCGCTCTACAACTAGCAGGACCGAATCGTGTCTCGCAAGGCATTTCTCCTGAGGATCGATGTCAAGCTCTGGGAAGAGCTCATGCGGTGGTCGCATGACGAGTTGCGCAGTGTCAACGGTCAAATCGAGTACCTGTTGAAGCAGGCCGTCGACAAGAGAAAGGGAGTCCATTCAGCCGAGGGCTCCCTTGACGAACCGAAACCCGACGATCCGTGAACTCGGAGGAAAGGCCTATCGAGGGAGGGCCTTCTTAAAAGGCGTGTGTTCAAGCCAGGTGTAGGTGCGGTCTATGACCGCACGTGATTCCGGCTTGAGGGAGGCCTGGGGGGACCAGCTGTCTTTCTCCACACACCCGCGCACGGCGATCGGCACTTGAACGCTCAAACTCACCTCGAGAGGGGGACGGTGGGCCCGACGCTAATGAATGGTTCCGCTCATAGAGCGCACCTGCACGCGATCAGATCAGCGATCTGAAACCTCAAACCTGCAATCTCGAATTTCGAATGAGTCCTTCGGGGGCTTTCTCAGGATGTACCCGGCGGTTTCTTCTTCGGGTCAGGGTGGGAGTGGGCCGTGCCCTTCAAGTATTTCTCAGGATCCTTCGTGAAAGCGGCCATGTCAGCTTTCATGCAGAAGTAGTAAGTCTTCCCGTTGTACTTGGCGGACAGTTCAGGTTTCTTCTCAACCATCATATTGCATACCGGGTCTTTGACCTTTTCGGCCTTTTCCGGCGCCTTTGTCTGTGCCCACGCGGCGGTGACCGACGCGCCGGCAAAGACGGCGACAAGCGACATCGCCAGAACCCATTGTTTCATGTTACGAAACACCTCCCAGTGATTGTCTAAACCAATAAACCGTCGACGGTTAGAATGCAAGAAAAAACCATCGGACTTCGAGAACGCCTTCCCGATCATCCCGTGTCGTTCCCCGAGGGTCAGTCGTGATCGACAGACCGAAAACCGGTTTCAGGTTTGCCAGGATTGTCGGGGAAGAAGCGGCGGCCTGTCGCGTTCTCTCTGTTGTTGGACGGGGCTTGAGCCGGGAAGTTAGAAGTTAGTTTACCGTAGTCCGTTGGCAGCAGTCAGTCGTGATAAGCACGACCTTCGACTCCCTCTCCTGCTAAGGAGGGGAGTCTTTGGCATATGACGCAGCGTCGAGGAGCTTTCCCAACATCCTACTGACTACTGGCAACTGACAACTGATCCCGGGTACAATACCCGGGATCGATCGGCGTCCGATCGCGTCTGCGCCTGGGATCAGGAGATTGGTGCTCCTCATCATCAGGCGCTCTCCGTTTCTGGAGGGTTTGTTTGGGAGTTTGCAAGTGTCACGCGGTGCTGATGTGGTCTCTGCTCCTGGCCGTCACGTTTGCGGCCGTGCCTCGCTACGTGGAGATGGAGTTCCACGCGGCTGCTGCCGCGGCTCCCCCCGAGCTCCCCGCCCCGCTCGAGTTCGTCAAGGGGGCCTTCGGCCGGAACGAGACGCTCTCGACTACCCTGGCTGCTCACGATGTCTCCCACTTGGTGGCATACCAGGTCGCTCAAGCTGTCCGACCCGTCTTCGATGTCCGGAGTTTCAAGCCCGGTCAAGCGTTCCAGATCATCAGAGAGGCCGACGGCAGCCTGCGCGCGTTTGATTACACGATCGACGATGAGCGGATCCTCAGGGTCGAGCGGAAAGATGACGAGTTCCTCGGTCGCGTGGATGAGCTCGAGTTCGAAGTCATTCCCGGGACGGTGTCAGCTACGATTACCAGTTCGCTGTGGGATGCCCTGGAAGGGGCTCCTAAACGCGGTTGGCTCGTCATGGAACTGGAGCAGATCTACCAGTACGACATCGATTTCTTCAAAGAGATTCGGCCCGGCGATTCAATCAACCTAATCATCGAGGAGAAATACCACCGCGGCAAGTTCGTCAAGTATGGTCCCGTGCGGGCGGCGGAGTTCGTCAACCAGGGACGCCCCTACCAGGCGTATCTCTTCCGTGACGCGTACTACGACGAGAAGGGCATGGGCGTGGAGCGCTCGCTTCTGCGTGCACCGCTGCTCTACTCCAGGGTCAGCTCGCGTTTTTCTTATCGGCGTCTGCACCCAATTTACCGGACGGTGCGTCCCCACCTGGGTGTGGACTACGCTGCCCCGAACGGAACGCCGGTTCAGACCGTGGGCAACGGCACCGTGACTTTCGCGGGAACGAATGGTGGGTTCGGGCGAATGGTGACGGTGCGACATCCGAACGGCATGACGACGTCCTACGCCCATCTATCCCGGATATCGGTCAGCCGTGGCCAAAAGGTGAAAAGGGGAGACACGGTAGGTCTGGTGGGCATGACGGGGACGGCAACGGGGCCCCATCTCGATTACCGGATGACCGTCAACGGAAGACCCGTCAATCCCTTGACGGTCAAAGCCGATCCTCCAAAGCCGATCGCCCCCCGCTACAAGGACGAGTATCTCCGCTTCATCACGGATCTGCATACCGGGCTGCAGGATCTCGCCATCCAGGTCGGTAACTAAGCCACTGATTACACGGACAGCAAGAAGCAGGCCACGGATTACACGGACAGGAAAGAAACCGTCGTCTGCTCTCCGAAAGACATTGTCCTAATCCGATAAATCCGTGCAATCCGTGGCTGAAACTATCCGCGTAATCCTGGTGAATCGGCGTAATCGGTGTCTACGGTAGCTCGTCGTTCAGTTCCTGAAAGACTTTCCTTATTGCTGTGGGTCCCTGGCTTGATGACAGCCTCCATCCGGCCAGGTCTCCCCAATCTGCCTGTTCGTCCCCTTCTTCCGGACTCAGGCCCGCCTCGTGGAGCCGCGTTGCTTCCGCGATGACCGCTTCGAGGGCACGACGGTATTCGGCCAGTTCCTCACGGGAGACTTCCGGTTCCTCGACGAAACCGTGCCCCGGAATGTAGGTCTCCACATCCATGTTCTGTGCCTTGTCGATGACTTCGACCCACTCGGAAGGGTAGGCGGAGCGCATCGCCGGGAAGACCCGATTCAGGAATGCCTCGCTCATGAACAGGATCCTTTCCGCCGGCAGGTACACGTGGAGATCTCCGCCGGTGTGCGCCCGGCCCAGGAACAGGATCTGGATCTCCTTGCCTCCCATCGTGATCGTCCTCTGGTCGTCGACGGTCTCGGTCGGGACGACGATCGGCGGGGGCTCGGCACCGCCCCGTCCGCGTCGGTTGGGGTTGTTCGCCGAACGTTCCAGGGTGGCCTTCGATGTCGATGAAGAGATGAAGGTCGCCTCGGACGGGAATTCGCTGTTGCCACTGGTGTGGTCGCCGTGATCGGAGCAGATCACGACGTGGGTGATCGGTTGTTCGGTGATCTGCCCGATCTCATCGATCATGCGTCTGGTTTCTTCCGCGTTTCCCTGGCCATCTGCGACCAGTACCCCTTCGTCGGTTACCACGAACATGCTGACCGTCGTGAACGGTTCATCGCCGCCCACACCGCGAAGCTGCTCGTAGGAATAGACGCCCGCCGCCAGTTCCTTGACGCGGGGGAAGTCGGCCGCGCCGAGACCCCGGGCTGCCGGGTCGGCCGTCCGCATGAGGGGCGGTGGCGCGGCCTCGGCGGGCGCTTCCGCGTCCGGCTCTTCGGCGGGAGCGCATGCGGCCAGTAATAGCAAAGTAAACAGAACAAAAATCGGTCCTCGGGTCTTGCTCGTCATGTAGTCCTCCCGTGTGTGGCCAGCTATTTGAGCACAAGGGAGCAATCCGACTCAAGCCACCTTTTTTTTGATGGGCGTCCAGGCAATATGGCCTGCTCGGCGAGGCGGAGAGGTCAATTTGAGGACCCGCTTGCCAATGAGTCAGCTTTCTTCCTAGGACTAAAAGTCGTTGATTTTTGTACCAGCGTGATGATTAAATCTGGTCGTTTCATTTTCTTCAAAAACTACAGAAACCATGGTCTCGCCCGTGCCCAGAGAACCCACACCCGACATTGTGCTCGTCGACGACGATCCCGACGTCCTCCAAGCCACCTGCCAGGCTCTGTCGCTGGCCGGGTTTCCCGTCTCGGAGACCACCGATCCCAGAAAGGCCATCGAGATCCTCTCGGAGACTGCCGAGCGGCTCTGTCTCCTGGTCACCGACGTTTCGATGCCGAATCTGAGCGGACCGGAGTTGGCTCGCCAGGCTTATCGCAAGTGTCCGAACCTGCGAGTTCTCTTCATTTCAGGTGGGTTCGACAGCGATGTGAAGTTCCGGTGGAGCGACCCGCAGCTGCAGAAGCCCTTTACGCCGGATCAGCTGGTGCGCGAGGTCAAGCGTGCGATCGCGGGCGAGCTGTCGGATCGTTGGATGAGTGCGACGGAGGAGCCTGACTGGACGGGTCCGGAGCGTCGCTCAAGATCCCTTGTTTGATTGCAGGACGTCTTTCCCCAGACCGCCTTCATGAGCGGGACGCCATCGGATCGCTTTCTCGAGCTCAAAGGCCAGTCCCCAGGCGATCCCTCCAGCCTCGAAACGAGTCATACCTTGGTCCCGCGTTCCCAGGCTGATCTGGAGTTCCACTGTTCCTCGCCTCAGTCCTCGGTCCTGTAGTGCTACCATTTTCGAAACGGAGGGAATCAGATGGCGGAAGACGACGGCTGGAAACCGGAGGTAGGAACAGAACTGGATCGAATCATAGCGGTTTCCCGACACCTGCTGGAAGTGGATGAAGAAACGCCATCCGGCAAGCCGGCCCCCGGCAAGTGGTCACCAAAGGAAATCATTGGGCACCTGATCGACTCTGCCGCGAACAACCACCATCGTTTCGTCCGGCTCCAACACGAACAACAGTTGGAGTTTCCAGGCTACGAACAGGACAAATGGGTTCAGATTCAGCGCTACCAGGATCGTGACTGGAAGGAACTGGTCATACTATGGGCGACATACAACCGGCACCTGCTCCATGTCATCCGCCATGTCGATCCGGCTTGCCTCGAAAGAACCTGGACCGTGGGGGAGGGAACCGACGAATTGCCCACCCTGCGGTTTTTGATGGAGGACTACTTCGATCACATGCGCCATCACCTCTCCCAGATCAAAGCGTTGATCCCCGATGCCAGTTTCGATGGCTGAGACGGAGAGGCCCGATGGACGGGGAATGGAATAACCACGGAGGCCTCGAGGCACGGAGAAGGATCTTTTATCAGGAGCAGTGTGTCCGTACCGACGAGAAGCTCTTACTCTCGCCTCACGTGACACGAATGGGCTTCTTTCAGAAAAAACAGAAACTCCGTGCCTCCGAGCCTCCGTGGTTGGTTTCTTATTGCCCGGGCCGGAGGGCCGGTCAGGTTTCGAGGAGGGTCAGCAGGCGTTGCATTCTGTCGGGATCGCGCTCCAGGTCATGGAGCACTATGTTCCTGACGCTGTGCCAATCCCCACCGTCGTCGATGACATCCATGAATTCCGCAGCGTCGGCAGGCGAAGCGAACGTGTAGGCTTCAAAACGCATTCCCTCGATTCTCGCGACGCCGAACGTGCATCGAAAGTACCGATTGCGAAACTCTGCCCGCTCACGGGAAAGCATTGTGCCGTAGTCGTCCATGAAAATCTCTTCGACCGGCTCACTTCCTTCCTTCCCGATCCGGCGGAGTAGGTCATCCCACTTCATAGCTGTTTGAGCTGAGCATCGAGCGTGGCCGGGTCGGTGGCGGGCTGTTTGCAGGTGTAGTTCTCACAGACGTAAGCGGTTGCCTTACCGTCAATCGCGGGCCGATCCCTGAGCAGCGCGATCCGTTCGGCGGCGCCGGCTGCGGCGACTGATCGGGGCAGATAGTATTTCCTGACGACCGGAAGGAACTCGTTCGGAGGACCGATCAGCGCGATTTCCTGCGAGGGGCCCACGATGAAGTCGACCGCGGCGAGCATTCGCCCGAGACCCGACGGAAACTGCCGGACATAGTCGCCGACGCTCCGGCATATCTGCTCTGCTTTTTCCCGGTAGTCGGTGCGATCCAGCAGGGCCGCCAGCCGCGTCAGGACATCCGCCGCCACCGAGTTCCCCGATGGCGTCGCGTTGTCGAAGTATTCCTTGGTGCGGGCGATCAAGGCCTCGTGCTCGTTCGCTGTAAAATAAAACCCCCCGTGCTCACGGTCCCAGAACTGATCGATCATCCGATCGACCAATTCGACGGATCGATCCAACCAGCGCTCATCGAACGTGAGTTGATAGAGAGCCAGAAGCCCATCGGAGAGGTTGGCATAATCGTCCAGGTAGGCATTGAACCGGGGCGCGCCGTCTTTGAAGGAATGCAGCAGGCGGTGTCCATCCCACATCGTCGAAACCAGGAACTCGGCGTTCGTCTCTGCCACCGTCCGGTAGTCGTCCCGGTTCAGGTAAGCGGCCGCCTCGGCGTAGGCCCGCAACATCAGACCGTTCCAGTCGGTCAGGATCTTCTCGTCCCGGCCGGGCCGGGGCCGACCTTCGCGCCTCTCGAAGAGCTTTTGTCGTGCCGCGGCGATCGTTCGCTGCAACTCCGCCTCGGGCAGCCCCTCCAGATCCGCGAACTGCTTCGCGGGCCGTCGGATCTGCAGGATGTTCCGCTGCTCGAAGTTACCGGTCTCGGTCACGTCGAAAAAACGGGCCAGTAGTTCGCTGCTTTCGCCTACGACTTCGCTGAATTCTTCCAGGTCCCAGACGTAAAACTTCCCTTCGACTCCCTCGCTGTCAGCGTCCTGTGTAGAGTAGAAGCCGCCCCCGGCGTCGCGCATCTCGTTGGATACGAAATCGAGGGTCTCTTCCACGACACGCCTGTAGGTCTCTCGGCCCGTGATCCGATATCCGTCCAGGTAAGCGCGTACCAGGAGCGCGTTGTCGTAGAGCATCTTCTCGAAATGCGGAACCAGCCAGTGGTCATCGGTCGAATACCGGTGAAAGCCGCCTCCCACCTGGTCATAGATTCCCCCGAACGCCATTCTGTCCAGTGTCAGAGTGGACATCTCCAACGCCCGCTCGTGGGCGTTTCGAATGTGGTACCTGAAGAGAAAGTCGATCACCATGCTCGGCGGGAACTTGGGAGCCGAACCGAAACCTCCGTTACGGGAGTCAAAACGGGCCGCGATTTGACGGTACGACTGATCGAGCATTTCCAGATCGAGTCCGCCGTCCGCTGAGTCGCGCGTCGCCTGGGAGTTGATTCGTTCGATCACCGCACGCGCGTTGGACGAGATGTCGTCCCGCCGCTGGCGATACGCCTCCGAGATCGAGGCCAGAACTCTTCCGAACCCCGGTCTGCCGTACCGGTCGTCGGGAGGGAAATATGTTCCGCCGTAGAAGGGTTCCATCTCGGGAGTGAGGAACACGGTCAGAGGCCACCCTCCGCTCCCGGTCATCAGCTGCACGGCGCTCATGTAGATCTGGTCCAGATCCGGACGTTCCTCGCGGTCGACCTTTATGTTCACGAAATTGTCGTTCATCAACCTCGCGATTTCGGTGTTCTCGAAAGACTCGTGCTCCATGACGTGGCACCAGTGGCAGGCGGAATAACCAATGCTGAGCAAGATCGGCCTATCTTCGCTCCGGGCCTTTGCCAGTGCCTCATCACCCCACGGATACCAGTCCACGGGATTGTGGGCGTGCTGGAGCAGGTATGGACTCGTCTCGCGGGCGAGGTGGTTTTCGAATCGTGGTTTGTCCATATTAACGGGAACCGAGCGAACCGGGGTAGCAGGACACGGGCCGCTACGAACCGAGCGCCTGCTGGAGTTGTGCAGCCGTGATCGACCAGTGGGAGGCGTGCCATACGGCACGGGAGTCCTCGATCATGATGACTTGCGGCGATTCGTGCTGGACGCCCATCTCGAGAGCGATCGCGTCGGAAAGCCGTCGGTCTTCCACGACATCGACGACACCGCAGGCGAGGGAAGCGTTACTGGAAGCAAACTCTTCAAAGTCACGCAGCACGGCGTCGCTGACGCCACAACGCGTGCTGTGTTTGAAGACCAGGACCCCGCTTCGACCTCGAACGCCTCAGGAACTCTTGCCAGTCCTCCCCGTCGCGAAGGCGAATCGGCGAAACCGCTCCGGATTGTTGGACGTCGTCAGGTTCGCTCCGGTCGAAGGTTTTCTTCGGTCGGTGGAACATCGGATGCCGTTCGGCTTTTTTTCTCTCCTCTCGTTCCTTACTATATCAAAGATGCGGAGGCCCGCCGTCGGGCTGATCCGGTAGACAGGAGGCGTGATTGCCCAGCAGAGAGATTACCGACGACCTTGAACTGCTCATGGGCGTGCTGCCCGCGAGCATCCGGGAATCCCTCGGTCGTGAGGCCGACCTGGGTGACCTGATTGAGGTCATCATGGATCTGGGACGCCGACCCGAGGCCCGCTTCCCTCGAGGATCGGTGCATCTGGGCGAAGATCCTGTCAAGCGGGAGCAGCTGGACCACGTGATCGGCCGCGTCGGCTCCTTTACGGATGACAATCGGGCCGGCATAGAACGCACCCTGCACCGGATTTCAGCGATGCGAAACAGGCGCGACGCTGTTGTTGGTCTCACGTGTCGAGTCGGCCGCGCGGTGTTCGGAACCGTGGAAATCCTACGCAACGTGATCGAGAGCGGGCAGAGTCTGTTGTTGCTGGGCCGTCCGGGAATCGGCAAGACGACTCTGCTCCGGGAGAGCGCTCGAGTTCTGTCCACTGAACTGGGAAAACGCGTGATTGTGGTCGACACATCGAACGAAATTGCCGGCGACGGAGACATACCGCATCCGGGAATCGGCAAAGCTCGCCGCATGCAGGTGCCCAGCCCCGACCAGCAGCATGCCGTGATGATCGAAGCGGTCGAGAACCACATGCCCGAAGTCATCGTCATCGATGAGATCGGTACCGAGGCCGAGGCGCTGGCGGCGCGAACCATCGCGGAACGCGGAGTGCAGTTGATCGCCACGGCCCACGGAAACTCGCTGGACAACCTCCTGATGAACCCGACGCTGTCGGATTTGCTTGGAGGGATCCATGCCGTCACTCTGGGCGACGAGGAGGCGCGACGCCGCCGGACCCAGAAAACGGTGCTCGAGCGCAAGGCGCCACCGACCTTCGACACGCTCGTCGAAATAAGGACCAGGGATCGCTTCTGTGTCTACCACGACACTGCTTCCGTTGTGGATGCATTCCTGAGAGGCAAGTCGATTCGTCCGGAGATCCGCATTCGTGGTCCGGAAGGCTACGAGATCGTCGAGGACGACCGAACGTCCGAAGCAGCGATCGAGGAAGAGATCCAAACAGCCGGCAAGCGCGGCGGAAACTCGGGTACGCGGGCTCGCCGCACAAGGACTCTCCGTATTCTCCCGTACGGAGTCAGCCGAGACCGCCTTCTTCGTGGTATCGACGAGCTGAAAGTGCCGGCGACGATCACGAGGACGGCTAAGGACGCCAACCTCGTCCTGACGCTCAAGGCGCACGAAAAGCGGCAGCCCCGAACACTCCGGGAGTTGGAAGAGCGTGGCCTGGAAGTCGCCGTGATCCGGAGCAACACACTCAGCCAGATCAAGGGTTACCTTAGTGAAGCGTTCGGTCTGGAGCCGCACAAGAATGTCGAGGAAGAGGCACTGCGGCAGGCGCAGGAAGGCGTCGATCGTGTGATGTCCTACGGCAAGCCGGTCGAACTTGCACCGCAGGCCTCAGAAATCCGCCGCCTGCAGCACATGCTGGTCGAGGAAATGGGCCTGGGGTCCTACAGCCGCGGCGAAATGCCCTGGGCGGCCGCGTCATCGTCCTCCCTACCCGCGGTTAGTTCTCCGGATTTTTTTCAATCCAAAGGCGCAAAGGCGCAAAGAAATACTACCCTTCTTGGATCACAGAGAGCGGTGGAGGCGCCGCGTAGGCTAGGGAGCGCGAGATGAGGGCGCCGCAGGCGTATGAAGAATACGTCGAGGACGACCGAGCGAGCCTGACGACGCATACGTGGATGCATCTGCCGCTCGATGGGTCAGCGCGCGCAGGTTTCGGCGCGGCCACCGTCAATCGAGTAGGTGGCGCCGGTTATCCAGCCTGCTTTGTCCGAAGCCAGGTACAGGATCAGGTCGGCGATCTCCTCGGGTTGACCGATCCTGCCGATGGGGTGGGTGTCCTTGCTGTATTCCACGAAGGCCTCGTAGGATTCCCGCTCCATTCCGGAATTCAAGTGCAGGTTCGTGCGGACGACCCCAGGGTTGACGGCATTGACGCGAACGCCTTCGGAAGCAAGTTCGAGTGCGGCGCATCGGGTCAATTGGTCGACGGCTGCCTTGCTCACGCAGTAGGCCAGCACCCCCGGGAAGGCCCTGAGCCCCGTCACGCTGGACACGTTTACGATGTTGCCCTTTTTTTCGATGATCGAGGGCAGGCACAGCCGCATCAGGTGAAGCACCGAGCGGACGTTGATCGCCATCATCTCGTCGTATTCCGCCAGAGTCAGCTTCTCGATGCTTCCCAGTGAGATGATACCGGCTGCGTTGACAAGGATGTCGGTGCCGCCGAACTCTTTGCCGACATCGTCGATCAGCGCGACGGTTGCGTCTTCCGACGTCAAGTCGACCTGATGAGTGTGGATGTGTTCCGAGAGAGCCTTCAGGTCCCCCAGCGCGTCTGGCCGCCGCCCGGCGGCCACGACCCGCGCGCCGTCGGCAGCGAACGCCAGGGCTGTGGCACGCCCGATACCGCTTGTCGCCCCGGTCACGACGACGACTTTGCCTTGGAACTCCATCAGTTTTCTGTGAACGTCAGGTCCAGTGCCCAGAGCTCGGTTTTTTCTATTTCCACCGATGACACGAGCCAGGTTCCGGCTGGGTGGTCGTCGAACCAGGGGAAGATGCGTCCGGCGACGTCTTCGGTGTTGCCCTCGGAAGTCCGTATCGTGCCGCTCGCAAAAAACGCCGGTTGACTCCGGCTCCACACTCCCGATATCGGGTTTGGTGCGACGGCAATCTCCTGCGGTTCGGTCCCGTCCATGCTCGCCGTCCAGAGGCTACCCTGGTGCCAGTACAGGATTGCCGTGCCGTCCGGGGAGTATCGTGGACCGTAACCGCCGCCGTTCAACTTCAGGCGCTTTCCGCCGGAGGAAGGAATGCTCCATAGCGCCAGCGGGCCGCCACGCTCGGAGGCAAAGACGATCGATCGACCGTCGGGAGACCAGTCCGCCGCTGTGTCGATTTCGGCTGCATCTGTAAGTCTTTCGGGTATGCCGGTTCGGACGTCGACCTTCCAGATGTCCTTGTTGCCGTCCAGATCGGTCCGGGAATAGACGATCTGGTTCCCGTTCGGCGAAAAGCGTGGCTGCCGCCCAAGTGCCAGGTATTGAGGGTTTTGGCCATCGATCGAGGCGAGCCAGAGCTCGAAGCGGCCCTCATCTTCAACACAGTACACCACCGACAGGCCGTCGGGTGAGACGGACGGTTCGAATTCCAGGTAATCGGTCCCGATGATCGGCGTGCCTTCCGCAGTGGCGATGTCGGAGTCGATGAAATGGCGGGGAAGAACAACGCGTTCGCCCGAGACTGCAATACCCAGGGGCTCCAGTGCCAGACCCATCATGGGTGAGGTGATCGGCAGCAGCGTGTTCTCGTTCAGGTCGATGTACCACACGGCCAGTCCCCCCGCACGATCGGTCAGGTAGACCAAGTGCTGGTTGTCCAGCACCCAGTCCACAGCGGTCGGGTTTTCCGCGTTGCGGTCGGCGATCACCGGCGTGGCTTCGAGCGTCTCGAGATCCACTTGCCACACCTCCCCTCGGAGGTTCAGCATGGACTTGATGAACACGAGCGCGGTCCCATCTGGAGAGAATCGCGGTGACCGGATCGTCACGTCCTCGTTGGGATCGGCGGAAACTACCGCGTCAGAGTCCCTCCCATCTACGGTCGCGACCCAGAGAGCCCGATTCCGGACGAACACAATCCGATCGTCGGAGGACCAGCTCAGCTCGGTCGCATCCGACAGAAACGGCGACGTCCGACCGTCGTCGGGACGGACCTCGTATGTATCGCCGCCTCTGGAGAAAGTGATCCGTTCACCGTCGGGTGTCCAGTCCGGAGAGGACTCCGGTTCCGGAGTGTCGGTGATCTGCCGCTGAGCGCCGTCGGCGTCGTTGACGAACCAGAGGTTTCCCGAAGAGATCACGGCATACCGCACCCCGTCCGGGGCGATCGCGAGGTCGGTTTCGATGCCTGTGACATCGAGGAGGGCAGACAGCACTGGAGCATCCAGCGACCGGCGGACCGGACCCGTCATCGTGAGAACGAAAGCCGCCGTCCCGACCAGGATGCTCGCAACGACGAGGGGGATTACCGGGATCCGCATAACTCGAAAATAATAGCACTGTTACAGGCCACTAAACGCTCGGCGCCTCCCAAAACAGGCGCTCCGTCCTCGGCAACGGATTTCAAGTGGTCCGTCGGTCGACATTTAGTTAAGCTATTCGCTGGTGAGGTTTTTTGATTTCCTCCGTCTAACTTGGGAGCAAAGCATAGTCCTGTCTGGAGAGGCAGGGTTGAGAGTTGGACTGAGGTTTACCAGAAAATGACCAAACGTATTAGAGAATCAAGGGTTTATAGCCAACCTACCATGTGCCTGCAGTGCCATCTGGTGGTTGGAATGTCCCATGGACCGGACGCCGACGCCCGCAAGGGCGCCTGGGAATGTCCGAATTGTGGGCACAAATACCCGTTTGCGCACTGGAAAATAAAGAAACAGAACAGGGGCAAAACGAAGGCGGCATAAGGGATTTCAGGTACGAGTGGTTCGACCCATTTATAAACTATTCGAATCACGGGTTTTATTGTTTTAGCGGCGTTGCGGACGCCGTCCCACCTCAGAAGTCTACGAGTCACGCGCCCCCTTTTGATGCCGATGTGAGTCTTTGGCAACGGAGGGGCGATTCCTCCATAGGCAATGTTGTCGATAGATCTGAGGTTGCGTGGAACCCTCCGCGAAGCGGCTGACCATCACAATCGGAATCCTGGTCGGGATGTTTCTGGCTGCCCTGGAAGCGACCGTCGTGGGCACCGCTATGCCCACGGTCGTGGCTTCGCTGGGAGGCCTGGAAATCTACAGCTGGGTGTTTTCTGCCTACCTGCTGAGCTCTACCGTAACGGTTCCCGCGTGGGGCAAACTGTCCGACCTCTACGGACGACGTCCCTTTTACCTGCTGGCGATAGCGATCTTCCTGCTGGGCTCGATCCTGTCGGGACAGGCGCAGTCGATGTCGCAGTTGATCGCTTTCCGTGTGGTGCAGGGTTTGGGGGCGGGCGGGCTCCTGCCTCTGGCGATGACGATCATCGCCGAGTTGTACACTCCGGTGGAGCGTGCCCGAGTCCAGGGTTATTTCAGCGGAGTCTGGGGGCTGGCGAGTATTTTGGGTCCTCTGCTAGGCGGGATCATCACCGATCAGCTCAGCTGGCGTTGGGTCTTCTACCTGAACATCCCGTTCGGACTCGTGGCGGGTCTGATCATCGGAACCCAACTCGTCGAAGACCGCTCTCACCTGCGGGCGCGAAAAATCGATGTATCGGGAATCCTGTTGTTCACGTCATCGATCACGCTCATGATGCTGCTCCTGTTGCGGAGCGCCCAGTCGTTCGACCTGTCGTCACCCCCAAACCTCTTGTTGCTCGCGGGATCGCTCGCTTTGATGGCGCTGTTCGTCATCGCGGAGAGGGCCGCCAAAGAACCGCTCATTCCAGTCGAACTGTTTCGCAACCGTGTTTTCACTGGATCGTCGATCAACGGGTTTCTTGCCGGTATGTCGATGTTCGACCTGATCTCGTTCGTTCCCCTCTACGTCCAGGGTGTGTTGGGAACCGGGGCGACCGAGGCCGGATCCGTACTGACTCCGCTGCTCATGGGCTGGGTGATCTTCTCGTTTCTTGGAGCCCGGATGCTGTTGAGGGTCACGTTCCGGCGGACGATGCTGTCGGGCATGGTGTTGATGGTTCTGGGATTCGTGCTGCTCGACTTGATGGACGGGTCCACATCCCGCTTCATGATCCTACGGAATGTCGGCCTGATCGGCGCCGGAATGGGTCTCGTGATGATTACCGGACTGATTGCCGTCCAGTCTTCGGTGCGCCGTGACCAGATCGGAATCGCGACGTCCACGGCACAATTCTTCCGGAGCATCGGCGGCGCCATCGGAGTGGCGGTGATGGGGACCGTCATGACTCAGCGCATGAATGCCGAAATGTCGCTACTGGGATCGGCCGCCCGCGCGGGCACCGATCTGAGCGGTCTGGAGCGACTGGTTCAGAATCCGAACGCATTCCTTCAACCGGCCACCCGCGAGCTCATCGCCCCGGAATTGGTCGGAACATTCCAGTCGATGCTGGCGCATGCCTTGCATTCGACCTTTGTCGTCGGAACCGTGGTCAGCGTCCTCGCGTTGTTGTCGGTTGCGCTGATGCCTCCCATCCGACTGACCCGGACGGTGGACCGATGAAGCTGCCGGAGAGTTTCTATTCCCGGCCGGCCGTCGAGGTCGCCGTCGACCTGATCGGAAGAGTCCTGGTTCGCCAGGTCGGCCGAACCCGGATGGCGGGGATCATCGTCGAGACCGAGGCCTACGCCGGGCCCCACGACCTGGCCTGTCACGCCTCGAAAGGGAAGACCCCCAGAACGTCCGTTATGTTCGGGCCTCCGGGACGGGCTTATGTCTACATGATCTACGGAGTCTACTACTGCCTCAACGCCGTGACTGGAAGGACTGGATATCCCGCCGCCGTTCTGGTCCGGGCGATCGAACCCCTGGACGGAGTCCGGGCGATGAAGCGGCGCCGGCCCAAGGCGGCGCGGGACGTCGACATCGGTAGCGGACCGGGCAAACTGTGTCAGGCTATGTCTATCGATCGTGGCTTGAATACGGTCAACCTCGCGGGTCGAAGCCTCTGGATCGAGAATCACGACATGGATCCTGGTCCGGTCGCCGCCGGTCCGCGCATCGGCGTGGACTATGCCGGAGAGTATCGCGACAAGCCGTGGCGCTTCTTTGTCCCCGACAACCCGCACATCTCGCGCCACCGGCTCAATTCCGAGGGCCGGTCAATAGTTGCAGGACTCGGGTCTTAATGCAGAGAAACCAACGAACAGGGCGCTCTCTCGCGGCGTCCGTTTATGGGATGGTGATTTCATGAGCCGATTCAGCAGAATTTTGTTGTGTGTTGTCGTCAGCATGGGGATGGTGGGCCAGTTCTCGGAGGCGGCGTTTCCCGACTATCTGGATCTTTACCGTGAGGACCCGTTCCGCCGGGCGGATGTGGATGGCTGCAACGTGTGTCACATCTCTCCGAGCGGGGGCGGCGCTCACAACTCATTCGGTATCGCTTTCTTCGACGCGGGCGAGCGCATCACACCGATGATGCGGGCCGACTACCCCGATCGATTCGACTATCCTACGCCCAGTATCGGGGACATGGTCGTTCATTTTGCCGATCCGGAAAACAACAAGGTCGTGATCGAACTTGCCGGAACAAAGTACCTCGTCGACCTGGAATCGCGGAGCATTCCCGGACTGGCGCCGAAGGCGCCATCTGAAGAGCCCTCTCCCTCTGATGAAGCCCCTTCCGCGTCGTTCACCAGTGCCGGCGACGAGAGACCAGTCGATGAGTACGCCTACGAAGGAGCGTTCTTCGGATCCCGCATCGTCAACCTGCCCAACGCCAAGCCGATGGAGCGCGGAGGAGTGGAGTTTCTGGTCGGCCACCGCTTCAGAGGCGCGATCTTCAACAGAGACTCGCCGAAAAACCTTTTCGGGTTCGACACCGGCGCGATCGTGACGTTCGGGGTTCAGGTCGGGCTGACGGATTGGATGAGTGTTCAGGTGTTGCGCAGCGCCGAAGGCCCCCGGACGATCGAGCTGAGTTCGGCCCTCCAGTTCTCGCGGCAGGGCGAATCGGCTCCGCTGTCGACCCAACTGCGGGTCGGCGTCGAAGGAAGACAGAACTTCACGGAGCGTTTCGCGCCGTTCGTGCAGTTTGTTTCCACCCGCAGTTTTGGAGACCGGTTCTCGCTGGCCGTCGCGCCCAGCATCGCTTTCAACACGCGGAACGAAGAATCTCCTTTCCCGCCGTCATTGCTGTTCGGGGAAGAGTTCGACTACACCGCGGCCCTGGGTTTGGGCGCCGGTCTGCGACTGACTCCCACCGTATCCCTCATCGGAGAGTACATCCCCCGGTTGAAGGGTTTCAAAGGGGAGCTGTTCGACCGGCCCGCCGTCTCGTTCGGCGTGCAGAAGTCGACGTTCCGACACACGTTCGAACTGGTGTTCTCGACGGCGCGTCCCATGACGACGGCTCAATACACCGTGAACGGAACCGACGCGTTCAAGATTGGCTTCAATATTTACCGACGGCTTCGATAGTCATCTATCGACGGCTTCGATCGTCTGCAGGATCTCTCGAGTCGACGCGGTCTCGGACTGGGTCGGGCTGACGCCGATCCACAGTATCGTTCCCCGGGCGTCGATGAAAAAGACGGCGGGGTGCGCGATTCTGAATGCGTCGACGCCGAACATGTTGTAGACACCGTAGGCCTTGGTGACTTCCCGCTGCTCGTCGAAGAGGATCGGAAACGGATAGTCGTGTGCGTCGACAAATTTTCGTCCGCCGAACGCACCCTGGGTCTTCTGGGCGGAGATGAAAGCGACCCGGATCCCCCGTGCTTCGAATTCCTCCCAGTCTGTCTCGAACTGAGACAGTTGCCGGCGGCAGTTGGGTCACCAGGTGCCGCGCAGGAAAACGATCAGCGACGCCTTGCCACCCAGCTCCGAGGACGAGACCGTGGTGCCGTCTGCGGTCGTTAGCTCGAAGGCGGGAGCGACGTCTCCCACACGCAGCTTGTCGGAATGGTCCTTCAGCATGGAAAGATTTTACATGGAAGGGCAAGCGGCAGGCCGTAGGATAGCCTAGCAGCCTGTCGGACTTTCCGGACCTGAGTTGACCGTCGAGGGTGGGAAGAATCGGAGCATGAGCGAACGATTCCGAGCTGTGGATCGAGACACAGCGTACTTGCTGCCACCGTCGGTGCAGGATTGGCTTCCGGAACAGCATTTGGCGCGGTTTGTCGTGGAGGTGGCGTCGAAGCTGGACCTGCATGAGTTGGAGATGCCCTACGCGGGGAGAGGATCGAAGGCCTACCATCCGGAGATGCTGTTGGCATTGCTGTTTTACGGATACGCGACGGGAGTGTTTGCGAGCCGGAAGCTGGAGGAGGCGACCTACGATTCGCTGGCGTTCCGGTATATTGCCGCGAACACGCATCCGGATCACGACACGATCGCGACGTTCCGGAAACGGTTTCTGAAACAGCTGAAGCCGTTGTTCGTCCAGATATTGTTGTTGGCGCGAACGATGGGTTTTCTGAATCTGGGAAAGATCAGCCTGGATGGAAGCAAGGTTCAGGCGAATGCGTCGAAGCACAGCGCCTTGAGTTGGGGTCATGCGACGGAACTGGAACAGCAACTGAAGGCGGAAGTAGCGCGGTTGATGGAGATGGCTGCGGCGGCCGACGCGGAAGTGCCTGGGGAGATGGACATCCCGGAGGAACTGAAGCGGCGGGAAGACCGCCTGAAGGCGATTGCCGAGGCGAAGGCGAAGCTGGAAGCGCGAGCCGAGGAACGTCATGCCGCCGAGCAGGCCGAGTACGAGGCAAAGATGGCCAAACGGGAGGCCCGGGCCAAAGAGACGGGGAAACGGCCTGGAGGAAAGCCACCGAAACCGCCCGAAGCGGGCGTGCGCCCAAACGACCAGATCAACCTGACCGATGAGGAATCGCGCATCATGCCGGGGGGCGGAAACGGTTTCCAGCAAGCCTACAATGTGCAGGCGGGCGTGGATACCGAGACCCTGCTGGTGGTCACCGAAACCGTCACCCCGCACGCCAACGACAAGCAAGAAATCGAACCGGCGCTGAAGGCTCTGGAAGAACTGGCCGAACCGCTCGGACAAGCCGGCGCGCTCCTGGCCGACAACGGCTATTACAGCGAAGCCAACGTCCGGGCCTGCGAGGCTGCGGGCGTGACGCCCTACATTGCCATGGGACGGGAGCGCCATCGCCTGCCGGTCGAACAGCGTTGGACCCCACCTCCGCCTTTGGATCCGGACGCCGGTCCGGTCGAGGCGATGGCGCATCGCTTATCGACGCTGGAAGGCCGTGCCATCTACGCCAAACGGAAGTCGACGGTCGAGCCGGTGTTCGGAATCATCAAATCGGTGCTGGGATTTCGACAGTTTCACCTCCGAGGACTCGACGATGTCTCTGGAGAATGGACGCTGGTCAGCATGGCCTGGAATCTGAAGCGGCTCTTCAATCTCTCCCGGCAACACGCATCGCCGACCGTCGATCCGGGTTCCAGATCCTGCTCCCAGTCGAGAAAACACCGCTCCGGATGCCTGCGCTGGCCCGGAAATGTCGAATCACAGTCTTTCTTGACACTTCTTCACCGAATCGCTCTGCAAACGTTCAATCGTCGATTCGTAGACGCTCAATCGGTGCTTTCAAGTCCGACAGCCTGCTAGGCGGCACAAGACAGGGGCCCCGACAAAAAGGGGCGCCCAGACTGAGCGCCCCTTTCTTCGTTACTTGAAACGGCTAGTTAACGCCTGGGCCCAGTAGAGGGGCCGAAGCGCTCGCGGCTTCCGGTTCCACGGTCTTTGTGACTTCACGGATCACGAGCGTGCCACCCGCTGCTGTCCCGGCTGCCACCGCCGCCGTCGCGACTGCCGATACGGTCGAAGTAGCCGCGCCTGCCGCCGCGCCTGTTGCTGCTCCTGCCGCACCGGCGGCTCCACCTCCTGCTGCGCCGCCCCCCGCGGCGCAGCCGCCGGCCGCACCACCTCCACCTGCACCACCGCCGCCGGCACCTGCACCACCGCCGCCGGCACCTCCGACACCGCTTCCGACGGCAGCTTGTACGGCTGGGGCCACCAGGGCGGTGATCACCCCCAAGCCCACTCCCCGGATCGCGATGACCTGCTGCCCGCCAGTGATCGTCACGCTCTGCCCGGTGATGTTCTCGGTGACCTGCTGGAGGCCCTCATTCAGCTGGTGGGTGCTCTGAGTATCGTTCGGGACGAGCTGCTTTCCTTCGGTTCCTCGAATCGCAGCGACCGCGGTTGGAGTCGTCAGTTCGGTTTCGGTCCCGGCGACTTCCTGGATGTCAAAAAACAAGCTTCCCAGCGTCTGTCCGATCCGGCGCAGGATCCCGGTCGGTTGCTGTTCCTCCTCGATGACGACGGTCGTTCCGACGTCCAGATTGATCAGGCTCTGGTCGGTGAAACGGATATCGGCACGGCCCTGAAGCGTGGCCACCGTGTCCCCGCTGAAGAGCGGGAGGCCGGGGTTCTCCACGCGGTTGGTGAGCGTCGTGTTGACCCGCGTCAGCCGCACGTCGCCTTCGACGGCTTCGAACTGGGCAATCTGACTCCCGGCCTGCGGCGGCGTGAAGGTCGCTTCGGCGACCGGAATCGACACCGTGGGCACGAGCGATGCGATGAGGACTTCGCCCGCCTCGACCTTGCGACTGGCTCCGTACTCCTGACGCTCCAGTACGCTGAGAAGCCCCTTTCGGCTCTCGACCCGATCCTCGTCTTCGGGCACGGCTAGAATCTCTCCGGAAACGTTCTCTCTGTCCGGTCCCGGCCGCACCGCGAGCTGGGGCGTAATGATTTCAAACTCCGTACCCGCCGGAAAATTGAAATCGAGGGCGCCGGCTCTCAGGATCAATCTCAACGGTTGCGCGCTGACGATCTCGAGATCTGTCGAGGGACGCAACTCCAGACGGCCCTTTCCCAACCGAACCACGCCCCCTCCGTCTCCATGTGTCCGAATCGAATCCCCCTCGAAGAGAGTCGTTTCATTGGACAGAGGCCGACCGGACCGTTCAACTCTGCCGAACAGCAGGATGTCTCCGACCGGAGCTGACGTTGCCGCCGAAGCCACGAGGGGACACAACATCAGACCTAACAGCGCGATTCCCGGCGCCATGCGCTTTGGCCACGTCGGTCGATTGAGCTTCATGTTTTCCTTCTGCGGAAACTTACTTCTCGTCGAACTTGTACACGGGATCGAAAGCCCTCGTCGCGCCCGCGTATTCAGTCCGCATCTTCTCGATCCTGGACTTCATCATCTTTGACGGTTCGTCGCCGGGTCGGAGTGCCAGGACGTGATCGAACGCCTTGTCGGCGCCGTCGAAGTCTCCCTGCTGGTACAGTTCCAGCGCGTGCTCGAATATCGTCCTGATCTCTTCCCAGGACGGATCCACGAGCAGATCAGCCGAGCCCTGGCGCCGATCGCCACGTCGCCGCTCGCCGTGGACAGCCAGGACGTACGCTCCCTTCAGTTTCTTCCAGGTCGTTTCTTCGCCCCGCCGGTCCGAGCCGCGGTGCTCCGTTTCCGGCTGCTTCAGACCCAGCGGTTCGTAGATCGTCACTGCCTGGGTCTTGCCTTTGACCTTAACGCGGTCCAGTTCCCGGCAGAATATCCGATCTTTAACACCTTCATACGTCGTGTCCGTGATCAGGATGTTCGTACCGTAAAACTTGTTCAGGCCCTCGAGCCGTGAACCCAGGTTCACGTCGTCGCCCATCACAGTGTAGCTGAACCGATGCTGAGAACCCATGTTCCCGACGACCATCTCGCCGGTGTTGAGGCCGATTCCGATGTCGAAACGGTGTCCGCCCGGCAATTTGACCGTCTCCTGCATCTCGCGTACGACCTTCATCATCTCCAGCGCAGCGATTGTCGACCGCAACGCATGATGCTTGGTCTCGATCGGGTGGCCCCAGAAGCACATCACCGCGTCGCCGATGAGTTTGTCCAGCGTGCCCTGGTACTTGAAGATGATTTCGGTCATCTGGTCGAAGTACGTGTTCAGGAAGCCGACCAGTTCCTGCGGCGTCATCTTTTCGGAAAACGTGCTGAATCCACGAATGTCGGAGAAGAGCACCGTCAGTGCGTGCTTCTCGCCGCCCAGCTGCAGTTTTTCCGGTTGGTCGATCACCTGGTCGATGACGGCCTGGTCGAGGTAGTGGGAGAACACCTGCTTCGTCCGTTTCTTTTCCCTTTCTTCCGTAAGGTATTTGTAGGAGATCAGCGAGCCGCTCGTCGTGACCAGTGCCAGTCCCGGGTACACATAGCTCAGGACCCATGAAAACTGGAGGAAGATCCAGACGTTGAAGAAAGTGAACAGGACCAGGCCCGCCGCCGTGTACAGGATGCTCCGGGTCGCCCCCATCTTCGGCAAGTAAAACGCGACGACCAGTCCAAAGAGGAGGATCAGGGCGATATCGATCATGGCCGTCATCGCATTGCGCACCAGGTACCGCTGATGGAGGATGTTGTCGATCACATTCGCGTGGAGTTCAGCGCCTGGCAGCACCGGATCGAACGAAGTCGGGACGACGTCACCGAGCCCGATTGCCGGTGCTCCGAAAATAACAATCTTGTCGCGCAGGACTTCGGGGTCGATCCTCCGTTCCATCACATCGACCATCGAGATCGTTTCGTGAGTCCCCCCCGGTCCGTTGTAGTTGACCATGAACCGGCCGAACCGGTCGGTCGGAACGACATAATCCCCGACCTGAACCTGGGCAAAGCGGTCGTCCTGCATCGTCACCGTCACCGAAGGGGCCCCGAGGTAGCCCTTCAGCAGCTGCAGGTCGAGCGACGGGTACAGCCGACCGCCCCACTCGATGAACTGCGGCTGGTATCGCAGGAAGCCTTCGGTATCCGCATGGAAGTTGACGAATCCGAACGACCAGGCCGCCCGGCTCAGGATTGCGATGGGCAGCGAGAGGTTTGCCCCTCGTACCCGTATTCCTCCTGTGCCCGATCCCCTTTGTCGAACCGCTGGATACACCTGCTTCTCGATCACGAGTTCCTGTAGCTCGGGCGTCAGCTCATCGCGCTCGCCTCGTTCGCCTGTTGTCGCTTCCAGGTCGAGGTAAACGCCCATGACCACGTTGCCGGCTCGTTCGATCGCTTCGGCGAAGAGGCGGTCGTTCTCTTCACTGCTGATGTCTGCTTCCGAATAGAGAACATCGAAACCGATCACCCGGGCGCCTGCATCGGCGATGGCGTTTATCAACCGAGCCGGCACGGATCGGATCATGGTGCGGGCGGAACCGCCCATTTCATTCAGGCTGCGCTCGTCGATGGCGACAATGACAACTTCGTCTCCGGGGGCCTGCTCTCCGCGCAGCCGGAACTTCGTGTCCAGCCAGCGCATGTCCAGGCTGGTCAAGAAGTCCGAGCCAGTCCAGTCGAGCCGGTTCACAGACAGGACGACGAACAGGAAGGTGATGACGATAGCCAGGATTGTGGGGATACGGCGCTTCATTTTCGACGGACCCGCATCGGGGCGGCGAAGCCGCCCCGGACTGAGCGTTATATGGCGGCAATGTACGTTAAAGGCGGGGTACGGTCAAGGCTTGTTATACTTTTTCCAACGAGGCCATAAATCCTTGTTGTTCTATGAGTCAAAGGGATTGGGACCCGCACGCGGGAACCTCCGTTATGGAAACTGGACCAGGTGTTTTGCTGACTGCCACGCTCGAGACGAAACTGCGGGAAATCCCGGCCGGACCGGGGGTCTACCTGTACAAGGATACCCTCGGAGACATCATCTACGTCGGCAAGGCCAAGTCTCTGCGAAATAGGGTCCGGAGCTACTTCCAGGAGTCCCGGAGCCTGGACGAGCGCAAGGACCAGATGATGGCTGCCATTGCCGACGTCGAGTTCATCGTGACCGACACGGAAGGAGAAGCGCTCGCGCTCGAAAACAACCTCATCAAGCAGAACAAGCCGAAGTACAACGTCCTGCTTCGCGACGACAAGACATATCCCTACATCAAGCTCACCGTCAACGAGCCCTACCCCAAGGCTTTGATTACGCGGCGGGTCCGCAAGGACGGGGCGCTGTATTTCGGGCCGTTCTTCCCGGGTGGTCTCGCGAGAAAGACGCTGCGCCTGGTCGAACGTCACTTCCTGATCCGCAACTGCAACATCCGCATCGACGGGAACCGTCCCAGGCCATGCCTGCAGTACTACATCAACCGGTGTCTCGGACCATGCGTAGGCGAACTAGCCAGTCGAGAAAAGTATGCGGATGCGGTGAGCGACGTCCAGATGTTTCTCGAAGGGAAAGGCCGGGAACTTGTCCTCAGGTTGGAGCGGAAAATGGAAGAGGCCGCCCGCTCCCAGCAGTACGAGGCCGCGGCCCACTACAGGGACGCCATCCGGACGATCGAACAGATCACGGAACGACAGAAGATGGCGTCGGTCGGGTTCGACGATATCGACATCTTCGGGTATCAACAGGATGGTCCCCTCGTCGCTGTTTCCGCGTTTCACATGCGTGGTGGGCGGGTCGTCAACAAGAAGGAGCTTTTCTGGGAGGACCAAGACGGGTTCGAGCCCGAAGAGTTCTTTGGTTCCCTGTTGAAACTCTTCTACGTGGATGCTCCTTTCATTCCTCTGGAGATCCACGTCCCGGTCGCCTTCGAGGACCAGGAGTTGCTCGCTGGCTGGCTCTCGGAACGCAAGGGACGCAAGGTCGAGATCCGTACGCCACAGAGGGGCGGCAAGCGCGAGATGATCGACTTGGTCCACCGCAATGCCGGTCTCTCTTTCGATCAGCGCTTTCGGGCGACGACACCGTCGGCCGCCACTATCGCCAGGGAGGTGGAAGAGGCTCTCGACCTGGAGAAAAACGCCGCGCAGGATCGAGGCGTTCGACATCTCGAATCTGGGCGGCAGCGATATCGTTGCGTCGCTGGTGGTATGGCGGGAAGGCGGTCTCAAGAAGGCCGAGTACCGGCGCTATATCGTCCGCTCCGTGTCGGGTCAACCGGACGACTTCAAGAGCATGAAGGAGGTCGTCGGCCGTCGCTATCGGCGCCTGACCGAAGAGAAAAAGCGCATGCCCGACCTGATCCTGATCGACGGCGGCCTGGGTCAGTTGCATGCCGCGCAGGCTGCCCTGGACGAGTTGAACATCGTCGATCAACCGCTGGCGAGCATCGCGAAGCGGGAAGAACTCATCTACATCGCCGGCCGCGAAGACGAACCCGTCATTCTCGATCGGCGCTCGCCGATCCTCCGCCTCATCCAGCAGATAAGAGATGAAAGCCACCGGTTCGCGATCAGTTTCCACCGGGAAAGAAGGCAGAAGCGGCAGCGGGCCACCGAACTGTCCGAAATCCCAGGTGTCGGGCCTCGTACAATTCGAAAGCTGTTGAACAACTTTGGTTCTCTCAAGAAAGTCCGAGAAGCGACCCAAGACGAGTTACGAACCGTTGCGAACCGTCCTCAGGCCGAGTCGATCTGGAAGCACTTTCATCCCTCCGTAGCGCCGAACCGGGACGACTAGCACCGTTACAGGCCACTAGCCCGGATTATTCATGAATTGTCTACTGCAGCGGCGGATACACTCGCAGATACGGCGTTACGCTAACGGGCCGTCCTCGGCATTGATCCAGACACGCCGTCCTCGCGCGCCTTGTCTCTGCGGCGTCTCCACCGCTTCGCGACGACAACCACGAATAATCCGGGCTAGTGAGCGCTTGGTTCAGCCGTTGGTACACGTGTTACTATAGACTTACAGAAGGAGGTCGACATGAGCGACTCTAGCGACAAATTCCTCTATTTCCTGGTCGGAGCCAGCATCGGTAGCGTGGTTGCGCTGCTGTTCGCGCCGAAGTCGGGTCGGGAGACCCGAGACGAAATCACCAAGCGCGCTCAGGAGAGCCGTGAGTATCTGAATCGCAAGGTTGACGACGGCCGAAACTTCGTCGAAGAAGGCGGTCGCCGGGTCGGCAGCGAGGTGACTTCTCTGGTCGATCGGGGCAAAGAAGAGGTCGGCACGTTGATCGACAAGGGCAAAGACGTGGTCCAGCAGCAGAAGGGACAGTTCGCCGCGGCGTTTGAAGCCGGGAAGGAAGCCTATCTCAACGAGAAGGACGCGGACTGATCGGAGGCAATCTTGGAAGGTTTGCTGACTCTATTCGTAGCTCTGACCGCCGTGGCCGTCATGATCCAGGCCGGTGTCCTGGTGAGCATCTACATCCTGTCTCGCAGAGTCGGCGGGCAGATCGAGTTGACTCTTGCACAGCTACGGGAACTGATGCCGCCGCTGAAGACGGTCACGGAGAACCTGAAGACCGTGTCTGAAGACGCCGTCGAGATCGGCGGCGCTGCTCGTGAGCAGTTTCATCGGGTCGAGAACATGATCGGGGAAACCGGAGAGGCTCTCCAGACCCAGTTGGAGAAAGTGGACAAGATGAGTCGCGATGTCACCGACCGCGTCAACGAGACCGTCGATGTCGTTCAGGACTCGATTATCCGGCCAGTCCGCGAAGTCGGGGCACTGGCCCGCGGCCTGACGCGTGGTTTCGAAGTCTTCATGAATCGCAAGGGCCGCAATACCGTCGATCAGGCACACCAGGACGAAGAGCTTTTCATCTAAAAGGATTTGGGGACAGGGGTATGGCGCCCTGTCCCCATACCGCTTTCCGGACAGTTCGTGGGCTACTTGCCCTCCTCCTCACGTGTAGCGATCCTGTCAATATGTCCGAAACCGATCAGATCGAAATACCCCTTTTTCCACTCGCCAACGTCGTTTTCTTCCCGAGCGTGATGCTTCCTCTTCACATCTTCGAGGAGCGATACAAGAAGATGATTAACGGATGCATCGACGACGACGCCCCGTTCGGGCTTGTTCTGCTCAACGGCGAGGAAGAGAGCCCGTCCACTATCCAGAAAGTGGGAGTGCTGGCTCGCGTCGCCCAGATCGAACGGCTTGACGAAGGGCGGATGAACATCCTGACCGAGGGACAGGCGCGTTTTCGCGTGATCCGGTTCAACGGTCATGAACCCTTCTGGCGGGCGACCATTGAACTGCTGGACGATCTGCCCGAATTGGATTCGGCACTGGAAACCTTGAGCCGCGAAGTCGGCGACCTTTACATGGAGGCATACCGGAAGGGGCTGGCACTGACCGGCGAACGCGCGGGCAAACTGGAGTTGCCGGAATCGGCCGCCGATCTTTCGTTCATGGTCAGCTACGTGCTCGATATGGATATGGAAGAAAAGCAGCGCCTGTTGGAGATGACGTCCACCCGGGAACGACTCAGCTCACTCGTCACTTACCTGAGACATGCCAACGAACGGCTCGAACAGCAGATCCACCAGAGAAAGATTGTCGAAACGGCCCGGGGGAACGGAGATCTGGGGCGGCCTGGGGGAGAGTAGTAGAAGAATTGACCACGGAGGCGCGGAGGCACGGAGGTCTGGCAGTTTCGGTACAATTGGTTGGGTTACGGCAGCTGCCTCACAATTCGACGCTGACGATAGCCAGTTCCTGCTCAGTGCCTCCGTGTCTCCGTGGTTCTCTTAGTCTTTCGCGGCGATCATCGCGATCTCGATCAACCCGGAAGCAGACATCAGGTCCGTTCCGACGGTTGCTCGAGGAGGCGGAGCTTCGGCCATCATTTCCCGGTACACCTCGTTCATCGCGCCAAAGTTTCGGACGTCCGTCAGGAACACGCTCGAGTTGACGATGTCACCGAGGTCCATGCCGGATTCACCCAGGACGGTCTGAACCTGTTCGAGTACCGCTCGTGTCTGACCGGCGATGTCGCCTCGCAAGTTTCGGCCGCCTCTGACGAATCCGGACAGGAACACCGTGTTGCCGACCTGGATGCCGGGGCTCAGGGTCCTGCTGTTACCGCCGCCCAGGCGCTTCTTCTCGCCTTTCACACCCCAGAGCATGATTTCGACTTTCATGTCGGGATTCATCAGTCGGGTCCGGACGGTCGCGCGCGTCGGCGGGGTATCGCCGAAATAGGTCTGGTAGACCTCGTTCATTCCCCTGAAGTCCCGTGCGTCGGTCAGAAACACGCTGCTGACCGTCATATCCGACATCGAGAATCCGGCCGCCTGGACGAACGCCCGGGCGTTGTCCAGAACCTGTTGTGTCTGCGTCTGGATATCTCCGGGAACGACTTCACCGGTCGCGATGTCCTGCGACACCAGGCCCGCCACGAACAGGTAGTCGCCGACTCGGAGGGCCCGGCTGTAGGGCCGCATGTTCGGGCCCTCGTCCGGCACGGTGATGAGTTCCTTCCGCAGTCCGGGACGCGCTGCGATGGCCTGGATCTCGATCAGGCTTCCTTCGAGTGCAATGTCGGCCTCCAGCGTGGCACGCGCTGGAGGAAGGTCGTCGAAGAAAGCGCCGTAGGCTTCGTTCATTTCGCCATAGAGCCGGGAATCGGAGAGGTACACCTTCGTCGAGACGACGTTTTCCAGGCCCATGCCATCCGCCCTCAGCACGGTTTCGAGGTTCTCGATCGCCTTTCGAGTCTGGGCTTTGATGCCTCCCGGCACCAGGTTGTCCGACGAGTCGGTTCCTACGTGTCCTGCCAGAAACAACAAATCGCCCGACCGGGCGGCTGGGCTGTAAGGCAGACCGGCCACGACCGATCCCGGTGGCGCCACGATTCTCTTGGCTTGTGGGAACGCCGCGAGGCTGCCGACGACGGTCGCAATCAGCGCCGCGAAAGCAAACTTGTTGAGCTTCATGATTCGAACACCGTCTCCTTCAATTTCAATCGATATCAAAGCGGTCTGAGGCAGGCTAACTGCGCCACGGCTAAAAGTCAAAACGCTTCTGGTAGAATCCCTTGTGATGAATGGGCTGTACAGGATCGGCAACGTGTTCTGGGCTCCGACCCGGTCCCTCCAGGAAGCATCCCTCGAGCCTGCGATTCTGCTCCCGTTGGCCGTGCCGACCGGTTTTGCGTCTCTGACCAGCCTCATCGTCTACTTCACCCTCGACCCGGCAGATCCGTCGCTGGCCGTCATATGGCTGATCGGGTTGGTGTCGGCCGCCATCGGCCCAGTCGTGGTCGTGCTGCTCGTGTCGTCGTTTTTCTTTGCCCTGTTTTCGCGGCTCGGACTGCGGGTAGGGTACCGGGCCTTTCTTTCGGTCACAGCCTTCGCATTCGTTCCGACCGCGCTGCACCACCTGGCACAGGGTAGCCTGCTGCTCCTGCCGATCTCGCAACAGATGTCAGGTCCCCAATTCGGGCGACTCAATCTGGCGATCTTTCTCGATGTCGAGTCTGTTTCCTCCGCGGCCCTTGTCGCGGCGGGAATGGTGGACGTCATCTCCCTGTGGGTGCTGGCTCTTCTGGTAGTTGGTTATCGCTATGTCGTCTGGCCGGGTGTCGCGCCCGCAGCAAGGGTGGCCGCCGTGGTCCTGCCGTGGTTGATGTATGCCGGCATTCGCATTGCACTGGCCGACACGATTGCGTTTTGAGCCGTTCGGCATGCCCCAAGGGCCCCGATGCTTAGACATTTCCTCCGGTGCGCGTTAACATCCATTGATCGCCATTTTCCCCGTGAATTTGAGAAGAGGTTCAAAAATGCTTAGTGAAGAGGAGTTTACGAATGGCTAACACTTCACGACGTCAGTTCCTGACGGCCGCCGCAGGCGTGGCCGTTGCTCCGACGCTGTTTCCAGGCATGGAGATCGCAGCAGCGCCTCAGCGGCTCGCCGGCATGGACATCGACTGGGGCTACCCGGAGGATGCCGTCCGAGTCGGCCTGAATGAGAATCCGCTCGGGGTCTCGCCGAAGGCGGCGAAGGCCATGGTCGATGCGGTGCAGTACGGGAACCGCTACCTCCGCTCGGGCGACCTGACCGACAAGATCGCGAGGCTGCATGGCGTGGATGCGAACCAGATCGTTTTCGGATGCGGTTCAACCGAGTTGCTGACCAACGTGCCGTGGGCATTCGCCCAGGACGGCGAGATCGTCACCGGCAAGCAGGCTTACCGCGATCTGCCCGCCGAGGCCGGCCGCATGGGCATCACCGCCCACATGGTCCCGCTGGATTCCACGCTCACTCACGACCTGGATGCCATGGCGGATGCCATCAACGACAAGACCCGCGTGGTCAACCTGACGAACCCGAACAACCCTACCGGAACGGTTGTCGGAACCGACGACGTGCGGAAGTTTGCCGCCGTCGTTCCTAAAGACGCGGTCTACCTGATCGACGAAGCGTACATCCACTTCGCGCCGGAGGCCGATTCGAGCGCCCTCGTCCACGACTATGACAACGTCCTGGTACTGAGGACTTTTTCGAAGATATTCGGTATGGCCGGCATCCGCGTCGGCTATGGAATCGGGCATCCGGACCTGATCGGCAAGATGCGACGCTACTCGGTGAGGAACAACGTCAGCGTCGTCGGTTTCGCCGGGGCCCTGGCCGCCATGGATGACACCGAGCACATGGACAACTATCGCGCCTTGCTCCGGGAGTCGCGGGAGTACTACCAGCGCGAGTTGACGGCGATGGGTGTCGAGCACTATCCGAGCCGAACGCCCTTCTTCGTCCTGAACGCCGAACGGGACGGCTCGAAGGTCGTCGAAGAGTTGCAGGAGCACAATGTGTTCATCCGCCGCGGAAACGACTGGGACCTGCCCACGTTCGTCCGCGTGACCTTCGGGAAGATGGATGACAACCGGAAGACCCTCGCGGCGCTGAAGAAGGTGCTCGGCAAGGATACTATGAGGCAGGCTGGGTAGCCCCGCCGTAGGGATCGATTCCGACGCGTCGTGGTGAAGCGATATCCCCTTCGCCACGGCGCGTTGTTGTCTTGGATCTCCGGAAAATTGATGGGGGTCTCATCGCAGATCGCGATATTTGAGTAATCCGCATTGCAGGTTGCTCATTGGAAATTGCTTCATTTCAGATTTTTCGGAACCGCCTCTTGTGGGTGACTGGGCGCTCTTGGTCAGCGGGCTGGAAAACTGCTGGAAACTCCGATAAATGGACAAATTAAGCAATCTCCAATCTCCAAACTTGCAATGCGGAATCGTCCGATGATCAATCTGCAATAGTCTTTGACGAGGAATCCTGGGTTACCCGTTCAGGAAACCATAATTCACCTTATTCTTCGGCATGCCCCTCGAAAGTTTTCATCCCCTTGTTCGCGACTGGTTCAAGTCCCGATTCAGCGAACCGACGCCGGCCCAGGTGGCCGGCTGGCCCGTTATTCAAGAGCAGGAAAACGCGCTCATTCTGGCGCCGACCGGTTCGGGAAAGACGCTGGCGGCGTTCCTGTGCGCGATCGATTCCCTTGTGGCCGACGGCTCGCGGAATGGGAACCGGAGAGGCGTTCGGGTCGTCTATGTCTCGCCGCTGAAGGCTCTGTCGAACGACATCGAAAAGAACCTGCAGGAACCCCTGGTGGGTATCGCGAAGCTTGCCGAAGAGAATGGCCGGGAACTGACTCCCATCCGGACCGCGGTTCGAACAGGTGACACGCCAGCCTCAGCCCGGCGCCAGTTCGGCAAGAACCCGCCCGAAATCCTGATCACGACACCCGAGTCTCTTTTTATCCTGCTGACCAGCAAGGCCCGGGAAGTTTTCGGCGATGTCGGAACCGTCATCGTCGACGAGATTCACAACCTTGCCCGTAGCAAACGGGGTGTTCATCTCGCCCTCACCCTGGAACGCCTGGAAACTCTCGCCGATACCCCGTTCCAGCGCATCGGACTGTCCGCCACTCAGAGACCTCTGGAGGAAATCGCGCGGTTTCTCGGAGGGCAGGATGAAGATGGGGAACCCCGCCCGGTCAGCGTCGTCGACGTCGGCGGACGGAAGGAGATGGACGTTAAAGTCGTGTGCGTGACGCCGGACTTTACGAACCTTCCCGACCAGAGCGTGTGGTCGCTCGTCTTTCCAGAGGTCTTCAGCCTGGTCCAGCGACACCGCACCACGCTGGTCTTCACCAACAACCGTCGCCTCGCCGAGAGAGTGGCTGCCCGTCTGAACGAACTCGCGGACGACACGCTGGCCCTGGCGTATCACGGCAGTATGTCTCCGGAGTCGCGCCGGGAGATGGAAGACCGGCTCAAGCGGGGCGAGATCCGTTGCCTGGTGTCGACATCGGCGCTCGAGCTCGGGATCGACATCGGGAGCATCGATCTGGTGATCCAGTTGCAATCGCCCAAAGGCGTCGCTGCGGCCCTCCAGCGAGTGGGACGTTCCGGGCATCTGGTTTCGGCAACCAGCCAGGGACGATTGTTTCCGACATTCCGGGATGACCTGATCGAGTCCGCCGTCGTTGCCAGGGAGATGTATGAAGGCTGGGTTGAACGCACGATGGTGCCCAAAGACCCTCTCGACGTCCTCGCGCAGCAGATCGTCGCCTGCGCGGCCATGGACGACTGGGCGACGGAAGATCTGTATCGTCTGACGCGCCGGGCCTATCCTTACGAGAAGCTGAGCCGCAACGTCTTCCGGTCGGTTCTGGAGATGGTTGCCGGACGGTACGGGGAGGGGGACTTTCGAAACCTGAGAGCCCGTGTCTCATGGGACCCGCAGAACGATGTGATCCGGAAACTGCCGGGCAGTCAGTCCCTCGCCGTGACGAGTGGGGGGACCATCCCGGATCGGGGGCTCTTCGCGGCCTACCTGGAGAACGGCAAACGCGTCGGGGAACTCGATGAAGAATTCGTCTTCGAGAGCCGGGTCGGGGAAGTGTTTCTGCTCGGCAGCTCGTCGTGGCGCATCCAGGAGATACGTGTCGACCGCGTGATCGTCAAGGAAGCCTTCGGCGAGCCCGCAAAGATGCCGTTCTGGAAAGGGGAGGGGATCGGCCGGGACTATGAGCTGAGCCTGAAGGTCGGCGAGTTTCAGCGGGAAGTGGGCGAGCGTCGCTCCGACCCTGATGTAACGGTGTGGCTCGAGGACAGGTATGCCGTCGATTCCCGCAGCGCCTGGAACATCGTTTCCTACCTCAAGAACCAGAAGATTGCCACAGAGGTGGTTCCCGACGACCGGAACATCGTCGGAGAAATCTTCCGCGACGAAATCGGAAACCCCCGCATCGCCATCCACTCCGTGTTCGGGCGTCGGGTCAACGACCTGTTGGGCCTGGTTCTGGGCCAGCGCCTGAGGGAGGTGCTCCGGGTCCATGTTCCGTACCTGCAGCAGGACAACGGGATCCTCTTCCAGGTGCCCGACACCGCCGACGCCGTCGAGCCCGACACGATCCGCCTGATCCTATCCGGCCTGCGCACCGAGAACTTGCGCGAGCTGGTTCTCGAGGAGATTGCCCGATCACCCATCTTCATCGCCGCCTTCCGGGAGAACGCCATGCGTTCCCTGCTATTGCCGCGTAACAAGCCGGGACAGCGGACGCCGCTCTGGATGCAGCGGCTCCGGGCCGGGGATTTCCTGGAGGTCACGAGACAGTACGAGGACTTTCCCGTGATCCTCGAGACGATCCGGGATTGCCTGAACGACCGGATGGACTTTGAAAGCTTCCAGGCAGTCGTCGCGGGGATAGAGGGCGGGAGCATCGCCGTCCATGCTGTCGGGACGGCGGTGCCGTCCCCGTTCGCGGCGAGTCTCCTGTTCGGGTTCATCGGCGTGTTCATGTACGAGGACGACAGGCCCCGGGCCGAGTCGCACTCGCAATTGCTTCAGGTCAATCGCTCGCTGCTGGATGAGGTCCTCGACCCGTCGGCCAGGCGCGCACTGGTCCAGCCCCGGGCAGTCGAACAGGTGGAGGAACGGCTTCAACTCCGGGGCCCGTCTTACCGTGCGCGTTCTCCCGAGGAACTGGCCGAGATTCTCTATCAACTGGGCGACCTGGCTTCCGACGAGTTGCTGGAACGCGCCGAGGACCCGGGTTTTCTCGAAACCCTCGAGCAACAGGGGCGGATCGTCGAACATCGTGGCCGCTGGATTCTGGCCGAAGAAGGCGATCTCTTCGAGGGTAAGGATCTCGAGTCCCGGAAGATCCTTCTGCGGCGACACCTCCAGACCCATCCTCCAGTGCGGGCATCGGAGTTGGCGGAGCGATTTGGCTTCGATGTCGAGCCCGCGCTCGGGGACCTCGAAGAAGAGGGTTCGGCGCTGCGCGGTTCCTTCGTCTCGGAGGAGGAGGAATGGTGCCATCCCAATTCGCTCGAACAGATCTACCGCCGAACGCTTTCCATCCTCCGGAAGCAGGTGCAGCCCTGTTCGCTGGCCGAGTTCACCGTGTTCCTGCTCGACTGGCAGGCGCGAACCGGACCGAGGATCGAACTGCCCGAGACACTGGAGCAACTGGAAGGCTATCCCGCCCCCGTCGGAACCTGGGATGCGGAGATACTCCCCGGCCGCGTCGAAGGCTATTCGAAGTCCATGCTGGAACGCCTGATGTCGTCGGGCAAGGTCTTTGCGATGGGTGCCGAGCGCGGCAAGGTGCGTCTCATTCAGCGCGGTCACGGCTGGCTCTTCGCGCCTGAAGACACCGAGGTGTCGGCGCCGGCCCGGGAGATCGTAGGTTTTCTCGAAGAGCAGGGAGCCTCGTTCTTCGAGGACTTTCGTGAAAACCTGGACTTCCGCCTGCCGGTGCTGATCGACAGCCTGTCGGAGCTGTTCTGGGCCGGTATCGTCACGAACGACGTCCTCGACGAGGTCGCGCGTCTGCGACGACGCTCTCTAACGGAGACTGACGAGATCCAAGACCGGCCGAGCCGGATGCGTCAGTTCAAGAAGAGCTGGAAGAACGTTCCCGGCTGGTCAGGCCGCTGGTCTCTCATTGCCTCGAAGGGATCGTTCGGAAAGCCGGGAACCCCGGATGAGCGTGTCGCCGCGCTGGTGGGAATGGTGCTCAAACGCTACGGCGTGGTCGCCCGGGAGTGGTTCCTTCGGGAGCAACTACCGGTCTCGTGGACGCTAGCCGCCCGCGCCCTGGAACGGATGGAATGGCGGGGCGAGGTCCGGAGAGGGATCTTCGTCGATCAGATTTCCGGCCTGCAGTATGCGTTGCCCGAGGCCGTCGAGGCGCTGCGATCCGCGAGAGTGACCGGTTCGGACCAGGAGTTGCGTATCAGTGCCTGTGATCCGGCCAGTCCGTATGGCGGCGGGATCCCATCCGAGGTGTCGGTATCGCGTTCTGTGAACCTGTTTGTGAAGCTCGAGGCCGGGCGGCCGGTGTCGGTGGAGCGGGGGTAGCGGAAGTCTTCACGTTCTCAGACGTTTTCTGTGCGAGCCAACACACGGGGGCAGGGCTATACTCCTGTCCCCCTCACGTGCTTTCACTCGCGGTGTTTAGTCGATTGAGCGATCTCCTCGTTCCTAACGTACTGGCGATAAGCTGCGCCGCGAAGCGACGTCAGCTTCAACGCCCTGTTAGACCGCGTCACGGGCGCTTGAATACGACTCCTTCTTTCATCACGAAACTGACGTGTTCCATGATCGATATGTTCTGGGTCGGATCTTCAGGGACCGCGATGATGTCGGCGAGCTTTCCAGGTTCGATCGTGCCCAGCCTGTCCTCGACCTCGAGCAGGGTCGCCGCAGTTAGCGTTGCCGCCCGAATTGTTTCCAAGGGAGGCATGCCAGCCTCCACCATGTATTCGAACTCGCGGCCGTTGTCACCATGAGCTGGGACACCCGCATCGGTACCGAACGCGATCTTTACCCCTGCTTCATACGCTCGAGCGAACGTGCTCTTTAGTTTCGGGCCGATGGATGCTGCCTTCACCCTGATGATTTCGGGAAAAAATCCGTCGATCTTCGCCTTTTCGGACACGAACTCCCCGGCGCTGATCGTTGGGACGTAGTACGTTCCACGTTGCCTCATCAGTTCGATTGCTTCGTCATCCATCAGGGTACCGTGTTCAATCGACCGGACACCGGCGCGAACTGCACGTTTGATCCCCTCGGCGCCATGGGCATGTGCGGCGACGTGGAAGCCGTAGTCGGTTGCAGTCTCCACGATTGCGCGAATTTCTTCCTCGGTCATCTGCGGGCCGTCGCCATTGGCGGACAGACTAAGGACTCCGCCGGTGGCAGGTATTTTGATCAGATTTACGCCTTCTTTGTACCGCTGTCTGACGGCCTTCCTCGCTTCTTCCGGACTGTTGATGATGCCCTGGTCCGGCCCCGGATCGCCCATGATGTCGCCCCGCCATCCGTTGGTAGGATCCCCATGGCCGCCTGTAGACGACAGGTTCCCGGAAACATACATCCGCGGTCCATCGATCAGTCCCTGGTTGATGGCGTTGCGCAGCGAGACGTTGATGCCGTATGGACTGCCAACGTCACGGACTGTTGTGAATCCTGCCATCAAAGTCTTCTGAGCGTAGCCAACGCTGCGATATGCGAAATCGGGTGCGTTCAACGTAAATCGTTGAATCGTCCCATTCGGATTCAATTGGTTCGATAGATGTACATGTAGATCCATCAAGCCGGGGATACATGTATGGGATTCGAGGTCGATCACTTCCGCTTCACCGTCCGAGCTGGTGAATCCCTCGTCCACTCTTATAATCCGAGTGTCCTCGACAACCACCGTTCGTTCAGTCATTACCTCCTGCGTGCGGACGTCGATCAGTTTGCCGCAATGCAGTATCTTAGTCGCAGCTCCAAGTTCTCCGCCGAAAGCGAGAATGCCGATTAAGGCAGCAAGGAAAAACCGCATTATTCCTCCTTATAAGAGTCTGTCATTTCGGGACGAATGCATGGCAGTCTACCGTTACGGCTCAGCGGCGCCGCGCTGCGGCGTCCGCTGCAGCCGATTGTTAGGTTGCCCGGTTACATCCAACGGAGCCACCATGTGCTTGCCCAAAAGGCCGTTTGTCAATTCTTAGCCGGCATGAGACCGACCCTTGCACAGTAGCCCTCGCTCCAAATATGAGGGTCTCACTCCCCAGGAACCCGAGTCGATGTCTTGAAGCGTTTTAGCATCTGGCCAACCTTCGGGCGATCTCGATCGTAGAGTTTGAGACGCATATCTGGGTACGAAGAGAAATGTTTGAGGATAGTGTATTCCCAATAGTCCTCGATTCGACCTTTTGATAGAAGGTCAGTGACTTGATTTTCCACCAGCTGAAATAGTCGGTCCCTTGTTTCCTTCCGCTTGGTCATGCCCGGGAGTTGTTTGCGGAGACGATCTCTCGCTTTCTCATCTGCTTCATGGGCTTCGCCATGATGCAGTCCGGGGTCCCCGGAGTCTCCACGGGTGGCGCGCCATTCTGTCTTTTCTTCCTCGAATAGTTTCCAACGGCCGCGGATTTCTTTTTCGAGTGCAGGGTCCTGTAGGTATTGAGCGACGCGAGCCGCGTCGAAGTGCTTCAGCAAGTCGCGCCCGATCTGCTCCATCATCAATCGATATCGGGCGTCTCCTAATGCGGAGATTAATCCGGGTGGTATCTCTTTGGCCATCAGATTCTCAGAAGAACCCGGTGAGGACTTGGTAACCATCTGCTGAGCCTCAGCCAAGACCGAGGCATCATCCAAGCACTCTGCCAGGTCAGCGGCATGAACGAGCAGTGATCTGACGTTTGTCTGGTAAAGAGAGGTTCTAAGGAGCGCGATAGGCTCAGGGCGCTTGCAAATGACTCGGGCTCGTGCTGGGTCCGCGAGCATTCTCTCAAGGAGCTCGACCAGGGGTTCGATATCGGCATCCCAACTGCTGTGATCCAGCGAGTGAGCATTGAATTTTCGGAGTGGCTGAAGCTCGGTCGGGAGATCGTCCGTGAGAGTCGCCCAGTCGACGCCTCTCACTAATATTGGGATGATCGACACCGCAGAATTGAGCGCGGCACGGACTTCATACAGAATTGAATCCGTGAGCATCCACGCTGGTCCGATCAGAAGGAGCACTGCGACCGAGTCCTTTAGTGTGTGGTCGACTACGCGCTCCCAATTGGCACCGAACTCAATATCGATGACGTCAGTGAAGACCCGCTCGTCGCCTAGTCTCCTCCGAAGGGCGTCACCGAGGCGCCCCGCGTCTGCCTCACTATCAGACCTGTGGTAGGAGATGAAAATGCGGTTGAAATCCTCCATCGTGTCCTGCTCCAGCACTCTCTGCTAAGGGGGGCATACTGTTGATGCACCTGCAAAAGCCATGGTCGTATCAAGGTAATTTTCCGACAAACCTCCGCATATGGGTTGTCGTCACCGCACGACTGCCGAGACAAGCCCGGCCAAGTGCCCCCGCAATTCACGGAGATCGGTGCATATCCGCACAGGCGAGCCTCATTCCACCACGATCGATTCACTCAAGGGCTACCTAACGGCCCGTGACACCGCAGGACCGTCTGGTTCAGCCGCTTGTTCGACCGCTTTTGGTTTCAGGCGATAAGGCGAATACGGAAGCATCGCTGTCCGCTTCGAAGTCCAGAAGACGCTGTCGCGATCGACTCAGCAGCTTCGCGATGGCTCCCGTGCCCGCATTTCCGACGTCCAACCACACCACCTTTGGCGGCGTGCCCTGAAGAGTGCTCCGTTCCCGAAAATCGGTGTCCTTCGAAACGATCGCGAAGCCGTTCTCCCGTGCGTAATCCCATATCCTTTCATCCGCCGAGCCCCGGAACTGAATATCTTCGACATGCGTGCTGCCAGGAAAGTCTCGTTCCAAGGAGCGAGCCAACTTCGGACTTAGGTTTTCGTCGAACAGAAGTTTCACGCAACTGAATTGGTCAGACGACGCTCGCGAGCGGCCGCGAAGGACAGGCAGGCCCGAATATCTTCACGGGTCAATGATGGAAAATCCGCTAAGATCTCGTCCTCGCTCATACCCCCAGCGAGGTATTCGAGGACGTCGAACACTGTAATTCGTGTTCCCTTAACGCACGGCTTGCCACTACGCACGGCCGGATCAATGGAAATGTGTTCCTTCCAGTTCACAACCCAATTCTACTCCCCGCAGCCGGCCAAGCCACAACTTCTTGGACCGGCCCGTCCTGGTCGGTCGAACGGCCGCAATCAGCGGCCCGCGGCTTCGGGGGACCGCTGCATTGTTTTGTTAGCACGATTTGCCCCCATACTTCGTTCCAGCATCGGTGAGTTGCCACGCGGACTTAGGACCAGAAAGTCCGGGCACTCGCTCAATCAGCCCTTCATCGCGTAGCTTGTAGAACTCATTCTTGACGAGATTCTCAGACTTGATTCCGGTCAGTTCACGAGCCTGTTTGTTCGTTATCTGAGGGTGCAGCGAGAGAAACGCCATGATCGCTTCACTCGGCGCAGCAAGCGGGGAGTGTGGCAAGACGACCTTCAAATAGTTGTTTTCTTCTTTGATCGCTGGTTCCTTCAAGCCCCATTCTTTCATTTTCTGGAACGTAGTATTAAGTCCCTCACCGAGGTCTTTGTTCGGCGGATCTTTATATCGATTGAGTGTGCGTACCAACCGTGTATTGCGCGAGAACCGAGCGTCTAGGATATTGTCGACTGTGACGTACCCAGGCAATCTTCCAGGGCTGAGGATCTCGATTCGATCATCAAAGATGAGAATCTGGATGTCATCAGAGATTGAGTAATCTCGATGGAGTACAGCATTGACTAATACCTCCCAGATTGAACCGCCCCGGGTTTTCTGGAGACAGTTTTAGTTGAGTCCGGCCTCGATGAGGGCCGGACGGTTGATTCTGATAATACATCTGCTCAAACTCGGCTGGAGGGATATCGCCGATCGGCTCCAGCAATCGTTTGTCGTTGTACCAGCAGACCCAATCCAGTGTTGCAAACTCCACATCGTCGAGTCCTTTCCAGGGACCGTTGTGGCGAATGACTTCGGTCCTGTACAGGCCGATCACGGATTCGGCCAATGCGTTGTCGTAGGAATCTCCGATGCTGCCCACTGAAGACTCGATTCCGGCCTCAGCCAGGCGTTCGGTGTAGCGGATCGACAGATACTGGGTGAATTCAATCGGTCGTCGCAACATCTCGAAAGTGAGGAGTTGCGATGGGAACAAGCAAGCGTCGACGAAGTGATCGAGCTGGACGTCTTCCGATGCCGTCGCCGGGTCGTCCGCCGGTGGGGCGGCGGGAGCATCGGCAGCGATTCTGGGAGGCGATTGCGCGCGGGTTGTCGAGCGAGGAATCCGGTGTGGTGGCCGGCGTGTCGCCGGCGGTCGGAACGAGGTGGTTCCGCGAGAATGGCGGCATGCCGTCAAACAGTCTGGCCCCGCATTCGGGGCGCTATCTATCGTTTGCCGAACGAGAAGAGATCGCGATCCGGCACGCTCAGGGCTTCGGGATTCGTGAGATCGCGCGGAGGATCGGCCGATGTCCATCTACGATTTCGCGGGAACTGCGTCGGAACGCTGCGACCCGCAGTGGCGACCTGCGGTATCGAGCCACAACGGCCCAATGGCACGCCGACCGGCGCGCCAGTCGTCCGAAAGTTGCGAAGCTGGCTGCAAACAACAAACTGCGCCAATATGTGCAAGACCGACTCGCAGGCGTCATCACCGCCGCTGACGGAATCAATGTGCCTGGACCCGTTGTGCGCTGGATTGGTCGGCGGCGCGGGCACCGTCAGACGCGACGCTGGGCGAGTTCGTGGAGTCCGGAGCAGATTGCTCACAGGCTCCACGTCGATTTCCCTGAGGATGATTCGATGCGGATCTCCCACGAGGCCATCTACCAGGCGCTCTACGTGCAAGGCCGCGGGGCACTGCGGCGCGAACTGGTCGCGTGTTTGCGGACTGGGCGGGCGCTTCGAGTTCCAAGGGCGCGTACCCGAGGCCGCGGGAAGAAGTTCGTCAGCCCCGAGATCATGATCAGTGAACGCCCGGCGGAAGCAGAAGATCGGGCGGTCCCCGGGCACTGGGAAGGAGACTTGATCCTCGGGCTGGGCAGTTCCGCTATCGGAACCCTGGTCGAGCGCACAACCCGGTTCACGATGCTGCTACACCTGCCCCGTATGGCCGGCCACGGCAGTCCGCCGGTCAAGAACGGTCCAGCGCTGGCTGGGCACGGCGCCAAAGCGGTCCGAGACGCCATCACGTCATGGATCACTAAGCTTCCAGAACAGCTTCGCCGAACACTGACCTGGGACCAGGGGGCCGAGATGGCGCAACACACCCAACTTCGCGGCGACACTGGCTTGGGGATTTTCTTCTGCGACCCCCATAGTCCGTGGCAGCGCGGCACGAACGAGAACACCAACGGTTTGCTGCGCCAGTACTTCCCGAAGGGTACCGACCTGTCGAGGCACTCCCGCGACGATCTCGAAGCTGTCGCCTTTGCGCTGAACAGTCGCCCTCGCAAGACTCTCGGATGGAAGACACCTGCCGAAGTCCTTGACGCTTACCTACGCTTACCCCGAGAGTAGTGTTGCGACGACCCCTTGAACCTGGCCTGCACGCCGCGGTCGCTGTGATGGATGAGCCCTTCGGTGTCTGAACGCGACCAGAGGGCCTGCTCGAGAGCGTCCAGGGCGATATCGGTCTTCAAGGAGTTGGTGGTTCTCCAGCCGACGATCTTCCGAGAGAAGACGTCGATCACGAACGCGACGTAGACGAATCCCTTCCAGGTCGCCACGTAGGTCAGATCGGCCACCCACAGCTGGTTGGGTCGGATCGCCGTGAAGTTCCGATCGACCAGATCCGGAGGCCGCAGGGCCCCCTCATCCGGTACCGTCGTCTTGAACTTTCGGCCCCGAACCACCCCGGCAAGACCCATGTCCCGCATCAGTCGCGCCACGGTGCACCGGGCCACACTCTGCCCTTCACGGTTCAGCTGCTTCCAGACTTTCCGGGCACCATACACCTGGCGGTTCTCACGCCAGACCCGATCGATCTCTACACGAAGCGAAGCGTCCCCCTTCGTCCTCGCCGGCCATCGATCCGGATCTCTTCGTCGTGCCGCATGCTCGTAATACGTCGACGGGGCGATCGGCAGCATGCTGCAAATCGACTCGACCCCATAACATTGCGGCCCACTGCGAGTCGTGCTCTCTCTGGTGCTCGAACACCATCCGGACTGCTCGCTCTCGAACTTCGGGTGAATATCTGCTCGGTCGCTACCTCATGGCAGCGGTTGCAATGCACCGTAGATGTGGCTGATACCGAGGCCGGGCCCTGAGGAGGCGCTGTGGCAGACGAAGCAGTTCACGCTCTGGTGATAGGTCTCCATCGTCGAATTCGCCAGATCGAGGGAGCCGATCTGCGTGCCCGCTGGCGGAATCTGGCCGTCTTGTGTCCAGAGCGAGCCGGTTTGGATGTAGTTCTTGCGGACGTCCCCATCGGCCAGTAGACCGACGACGTCGCTGTTCAGGGAGATGATCTCGGTGTTGTTTTCGGCCGAGGACGCCTGCCCTCCCGCATCGCCCCAGGGGTTGACCCGGTAGGTGTTGCTGGCGCCAATGGTCTGATCGGTTGCGGCGACGATATTGCCCGATGAGCCGTCTACAGCCATCCTGGCAACGTTGGCGCCGGTTTGGCTGCCACCGGAGGCCATGAAGAGCCAGTTTCCGCCGGAGTCGTACTTGACCAGCTGCATCGAGCCATCGCTTGACTCGTAGTAGTAGTCGTTGTTGGGCGTATTGCTCAGGTGCTCGAACGTGGCCCAGATCATCTCCGGATGCCCCAGGGCGCTGCCGACGACATGCATGCCGACCAGGGCGAGCTCGAGGGTCTCGGAGCCGTCAGGGGTCCAGGTGGTGTCCGACATGGGCGTGTATCGGGGAACCTCGGCACTGATCGTCAGATACTGACTGGCCTCAACCGTCGACGCATCGACCCATGAGGTCTTGACCTCAATGGCGAGGGCAGCGCCATCGGCGAACGTCATGCCGGCGAAGGCCTTGATGGCATCGAGGTCGGCCTGGGTGGTTGGGAAGTCTGTCGCTTCGATCTCGCCCCCCTTCTGGCCGCTGAGGAAGTAGGCATAGACGTCGTTGACGTGGATTCCGTAGTACACCAGGGAACCCTGCTGCGAGATCAGCGCGTCGCTGCCGCCGGCCTGACCTGTTTCCCCGATCTCCTCTGGCTTTCGAACCCGCAAAGTGAAGCCGTTGGGGGCCGTGTTCGGGATGAACACCCTCTCGCCGCTGGCGTCCGCCGGCGACACATCGTAGAAGACGCGAGCGTCGAAGACATACCGGTCCGCCTGGACCGGCGAGGTCAGCCAGAGGAACATCTGCGCCGACCACTTATAGAAGTCACACGTGTCATTCTCCTGCGGGAATCCGACGCTGTTCGCCGCGTCGACGAAACCGTCTTCGGTGACCGTGCCGGATCGGAACCACGAGGAGATCTCCTGCTCCGAGAGCGTACAGGTTGGTGCCGGGTTCGGCGGCAGCACCGATTGTCCATACAAGATCGTGGCAACGAACCCGGCAGCGAAAAGCACAAGCGCGATCCTTCTCATGGTCCTGCCCTCCTGCGCCCCTGGGCTCTGTGGGCGGAGTTGCCCGGATAGATCGGCCTGGCTAACCGCGGATCAGCTCGTTCAGCCGATTCGTCGACATCCGGACGACAGGAACATTAGCGCCCTTGCGGACGGAACGCAAGTCAACGAAGGCCCGTTCTTGGACCCAAGGCTCTAGCCGGCACGGCTCGGAGCGCCGGCACGTTTGGGTGACTCAGAGAACCGGGAAGAGCTTTGTCCGGGTAACGCTACCGGTGTCAGACCAACGAGATGTGAGACCGCGAGGGCAGACACCGATTCCAGGACTTCGACAATACTGGATCAGGCGCACTCTTCTTTGGATGGAAGGGGCGAATCCTCCTTCGCAGACGTTTCTGCGTAAGCAAACACTCGGGGACAGGGCTATACCCCTGTCCCCCTCACGTCCGTTCGCTCGCGGTGCCTGGTCGATAGAGCGTTTCTAGGAAATCCCCAACGTGCCGGTTGAGCGGGGAGGGGCCTCGCGGGCGGCGGTGGGTTCGGTCTCGCCTTCGAACAGGCGGACGCGTCGGAGCAGGAGGTCGGTCAGGTAGAGCAGCAGGGCCACGAAAGCCAGGTAGGGCCACAGCGGGATCGGGCGGGCGGCGCTCTGTCCCTCGGTCGCGAAGATGTCGGCCGCTCTCGGCGCGTACTCGCCACCGGTCACGGCAGCGACTTCGCGGAGTAGGTCCACGTCGGGGGGGAAGAAGTGGTACTCCTCCGGATAGGAGTAGGGAAGGGTGCGCTCCACGCCGGCTTCATCCCCGATGATGTGGAACGAGAAGGGACCGCGCTGGTTGACGGGGAAGCGGGCCTCGTAAGTCCCGGGCCCCGATTGGTGAACATCGACTACGGACGTGTTCTGCCGCGGGTCGACGACCCGGACCTGCGAGTCCAGCTCGTTGCGGAATCCACCTTCGTCATCGAACGCCGTGATCACGATGTGGGCTTCATCGTCTTCTTTCTCGATCCGCAGGTCGATATTCTCATCGTCTCGACGGCGCATCGTTTCCCGGACCATCTGTGGCCAGAACTTTCCGTACCCGTCCCACGTCAGCCATTCCGCCGCCCACCGATTCTTGACGTCGGATGTGAACGCGACGGTCTTGCCGAGCCCATACTGCCACCGGGCCAGTAACGGCATCTCCTCTTCGGCCTCCAGCAACACCTCGGAGGTTTCCTTGGCGATGGTCGCGACGTAGCCGAGGAGCGGCGGTGCGTTCGGGAAATCAATTCCCGTGAACGCTTCGACGTCCTTCACCACCGTCGGCTGGAATGACTCTTCCCTCAACGTACCCTGAGTCGCCAACTGGGTTTCTTCCGTGAAGATCTGCGGAACCATCGCCGCGTCCTCGATAAAATAGGATCTCCCCTCGCCCCATTCCGCGATGTTGGACAGAAGCTCGCGATCGGCGCCGTTGCCGACGGCAACTGTCGAGACTGTCATCTCCTGGTCCGACATGGATTCGACCAGTCCGACATAGTCGTCCGGCAGCGATCGTCCGTCGGACAGGAGGATCACGTGACGGACTTCGGCATCGGTGCCGGTCAACTGCAGGTGCGCTTCTCTCAGTGCGGGATAGATATTGGTCTCTCCGCCGGCGATGATCATGCTCACGCTCTGGTTGATGGCTTCCCGGTTTGAGGCGCGTTGGAGACGCACGGGCCAGTAATGGTTGTAGTCGAAGGCGATGATTCCGATCAGGTGATCGTCGAGCAGCACTTCGACAGCGGCCTTGGATGCTTCCTTCGCCAGCTCGATCTTCTGTCCGCCCATGCTGCCGGACTTGTCGAGGACGATGATCAGGGCCACCGACGCCTCATCACGCTCGAGGTCGAACCGAACCGGAAGGATTTCTTCGACCGGTGTCTCGCTGTAGCCGTTCTCGCCGAACACCGCCTCTCCACCTGCCAGGATGAAGCCTCCACCCATATCCTCGACATAGCGCTTGAGCGCGATCATCTGTCGTGCACCGAGCTGGTTGGCTCGAACGTCACTGAGAATGACCGTTTCGTAGGCGTCGAAGCCCCCGGCGGTGGTCGGCATCGCCTCCGAGTTCATCGTGTCGACTTCGATGCCTTCGAGCTCGAGAACATCCGTGAGGTAGTGGGCGCTCTCGGGACGACCCTCGACATAGAGCACGCTGGGACGACCCTCGACGAGAAGCGATTCCCGGTACAGGTTGTTTTCCGCGAATCCGTCTGCCTGTGCAGTCAACTCCGCCTCGATCGTAACGGGCCCGTCTTCATCGATGCGCGTCTCGAACCCGATCCGGTTGATCCCCTCATCGAGGTTGACGGTTCTTGTTTCGAGAACTTCATCTCCCACCCGGACCTGGATCATCGCGGGCCGCGGTGTCTGGCTGTAGGCATGGATCTCCAGGGGAAACAGCTCGTCCCGCGTCACCCGCTGCGGCGCCATCACGGTTTCGATCCAGGAGTCTCCCGTCGCACGGGACTGGATCGGCACGGCGAAGACCTGAACGCCCTCCTGCTTCATCTTCAGCACGGTGTCCTTCACCCTGCCCACATTCTCATTGCCGTCGGTCAAGACGACCAGGCGCTTGAGGTGATTGGGCGCGAAGCTGTGCATCCCGCGGTTCAGGGCAGCCTCCAGATTTGTTCCCGACTGGTCGATCGAGCCCCCTACCGCCCGATTCGAGACTTGAACCGTCCGGAGACGTTCGAGCTCTTCGAAGACCATCGAGTTGTTCGCGAACCCTACGAAGAGAGAATGCTCAGGATCGCCCTCGGAGTTCGTCTCCTCGATCCAGTCGATGGCCGACTCGATCGCCTGAGGAGAGATGCTCTCGGACACATCCAGTAGGTAGATAACGGAGAGCCAGCGCCCCGTGCTGTTCACCACCGGCTGCATCAAGGCCAGCACAAGCATCACGGCGAGCGCGGATCGCACAACAGTAGCCAGTTTCAGGTGGGTAGGATTGAAATCCGTCATCGTCTGCTTCCGCACCCACCAGAAGAAGGGAACCAGGCCCAACAGCAACAGCGGCCAGTAGTTTTGGAAGGCAATCATGTTTGCTTCCCGTGTCGGGACAAGCTGAACAATTCGTGGAGGCTCGGATTCAGAGTGTGATCCTCCTATGATAGGTCCACCATTCTGCGGCGACAAGAACCAGTGCGAGAAACAGCATGTAGAACCACAGCTCGTTGCTGAGTGCCGGAAGAGTGAGCGCCCCCACGCCTCCGCCGGGGGGAAGAGAAGAGCTGTTTACGTCCGAAGACCGGCGGTCCGTCAGGTTGGCGGCGACCCGAACCCGCCTGCCGGCGTCGGTGGCGGCCAGCAAGTCCGGTTCGGTCATCTCGACGACCGTCCGACCAAACCGACTCTCGGTCGGGAGTTCGGAGCCGTCCAGGCGCGTCACGCTCGACGTCTCGACCGGAAACTCGATCACGCCGAGGCCTGTTCGTTCGGCCAGTGCCTCGCCGGAAAACCACGTCAGGACATTCTGCACGAAGACGGGAAAGCCGAGATGAAGAGCGAAGTCGGACGAATCGAGGCCAAAAGCGACCAGGACCTTTTTCCTCGGGCCGTCCATCGCGACGATCAATGGGCCCTCCTCCGAAGATGCCACCACCGTCGCGTCGCCCGCCGCGATCTGGCCGGCGCCTTCGATCTTGAGATCATGCAGCTGAACGAACTGCATGATCGGATGATCGGAATCCCACGAAGCGACTCGCGGTTCCTGCACGGTTCGAACGGACCGGGGCAACCAGCCGACATTAGTTGCGCCGAAAACCAGGCTGGGTCTTGCCGGTTCCGCCGCGGGAGCCGTTCCTTCGAAGATGTAGACATCGGAAGTGGTCGTCTCTCGGAAGTCTTCGGGTCGGACCACGCTCAGGCTGACGCCGGGCGACAGCCTGAGAAGGGTTTCCATGTATCCGCCCGTCGCTCGTGTCACCAGCGTCACCCGGGCCCGCGTCCGCATCGGCAGGTAGGCGAAGGCCGTGTCGTCGATCGCCAGGGCGTCGCCGTCAGCCTGAATACTGACGCGGATCCCTCCTCCGTCGAACTGGGACATGTCGAATTGGTTCTTCCAGGCTCCTCCGGTCTCAATCGAGACGGCTCTCGTCGCGCGCTGTCCGCCCGCGCCACTCATCAAAATGCGGACGTTCTTGTCCTCTTCGGAATAGTTCGACACTTCCAGATGCGCCTGGTAACCGGATGGGCTCGTGGGGTCGACCCGAATCTCGAACGCCGTGATCCCCACGTTGTCCGCCGGCTCGAACACGGAAACCGTCCGGGCCGAACTCGGGACATCGAGCCGGGCGACACCGTCGGAAATGAAATAGAGGTCGGTACCCGATATCGGCACGTCAGGGAATCGCAACTGTCCCGCGAAGGGCCGCATGCGGTCCAGGGCGGCAGAGATGGCGTCGCGATCTTCTGTCAACGGCGTCTGTACCTGACCGGATGTGTCGGCGGCCAGGAAACCGGCCGGCGAATTGCTGTTTTCCAGGATGCGGCGCGCTTCGGCCGCCGCGGTTTCCCACCGTGTCCGGCCCGTTGATGTCCGTGTCGACATCGACGGCGAACTATCCATGACGATCACGATCGGCCGCATCTGTCCCGAAAGAGCCTCGATCTGAGGCCTCCCGAGAGACAGGGCGATCAGCAGCGCGATGGCGAGCGCCACGGCAAGAGAGATCCAGCGCCGCAGCCTCTCCATCAACGAACTGGTGTCTCTGTCTTCCAGCACTCTGCGCCACAACAGCGACGAAGCAACGACCACCCTGCGGTGACGCAGCTTCAGGAAGAACAGCACGACGACGGCGGCCGCGGTCAAGGCCGTCAGCAGCAGGACTTGCGTCGTCGTCAGTGCAAGAAAACTCATTTCAGGAACCTACCCTGCCGGAAAACTTCCAGGATCAAATCCTCGAAGGGAAAATTCGTCAGCGTGCGGACGTAGCCGAGCTGGTACTTCACCGTATACCGCCGGATTTCCTCGCAGTATTCCCCCATTTCTCTCATGTAGGCGTCGAGCAGATCCGCGGTTACGGTCACCTCGCGACTCGTGTTGTCTTCGGAGTCGACCAACTGGAGCTGCCCGCGAATGAGCGGATCGATCTCCTCATGGGCGATGACCTGGAGGGCGAAGATGTCGTGCCGGTAATAGCGCAACATGTTCAGGCCGTTATCGAATCCGTTCGGATCGAAAAAATCGGAGATGACGACCGCCAACCCGCGCCTTCTCTTGCCCGTACAGAAGACCTTGAAGGCTTCCTTGGCATTGGTTTCGCCGGAGGACTCCAGTTCGGATAGGAACTGGAACAGTTTGAAGATCTGGTGCTTGCCGCGCTGAGGAGAGAGTTCCCGTTTGACCCCGTCGGCGTAACCGACCACGGTCACGCGATCCAGGTTCGCCAGACCGATGTAGCATAGCGCCGCGGCGACCTTCCGGGCATAGTCAAGTTTCGACGGGTCTCCGTAGTTCATCGAGCGGCTGCTGTCGATGAACATGTAGATCGGCAGGTCCTCTTCCTCCTCGTAGAGGCGCAGCAGCAGTTTGTCCAAACGCAGGTAGGTTTTCCAGTCCAGGTACCGGAAGTCATCCCCGGGTACGTACCCCCGGAAGTCGGCGAACTCCAGACCCGAGCCCAGCTTTCGGGTGCGCCGTTCGGCCTTGAACTGGCCCGCGAACCGTTTCGATACGATCGCCAGATACTCCAGCTTTCGCATGAACTGATCGTCGAACGGCGCGATGACTGTCTTCGACATGCTTAGTGAACGCGGGCGTTCCGCCCGCAGTAGCCAGTCGCCGGTAGTCAGTAGTCAGTTGAAGAGTCGCCAAACGAAGATTGGTCAGTGATCAGCGACTGGCAAGCCGTGCGTTCCTATTTGACTGACTACTGACTACTGATTAATGCCCACTGGCCGCGCAGCGGCCCAACGGCCTACGGACAACGGCCTACGTCTTCCTCACCCCTGGGGTTCCGGCGTGTCCCCGAGGATAGCTTCCACGATCGAATCCGGATCGATCCTCTCGGCCTCGCCCTCGAAATTCAGAAGGACACGATGACGTAGTACGGGTAGGGCGATCGCGCGGATGTCCTCACAGGATACATGCACACGATTATTCAGCAGAGCGCGAATCTTTCCCGCCAGCACCATGGACTGTGCTCCTCGAGGACTGGCTCCGTAGCGGACGTACCGCTGGGTCAAGGCGTGGGTCAGTTCTTCGTCCGGGTGCGTCGCCAGAACGATCCGGATCGCGTATTCCTGCACCGGGCGGGCGATCGGAATTGCCAGCACCGTCTTCCGCATTTCCAGAATCTGGCGTCCATCGAGCACCCGATCCGGCTGGGGTTCCTCGAGCTTGGTGGTCCGGTTCAAGATCGTGTGCATGTTCTTGACGTTCGGATAGTCCACTTTCAGCTTCATGAAGAAACGGTCCAGCTGGGCCTCGGGAAGCGGGTACGTGCCTTCCATCTCCAGCGGGTTCTGGGTCGCCAGGACGAAGAACGGCAGTTCCAGATCGTAGGTTTCCTTCCCGACCGTAATAGTCACTTCCTGCATCGCCTCCAGCAGGGCGGACTGAGTCTTCGGAGTTGCCCGGTTGATCTCGTCGGCCAGGATGATGTTCGCGAAAAGCGGCCCCGGCTGGAAACGGAGAAACTTGTCGCCGGACTGATCGACTTGCACCATATTCGTGCCGGTGATGTCGGCCGGCATCAGGTCGGGCGTGAACTGAATACGCGAAAACCGAAGATGGAGCGCATCACTGAGGGTTTGAACCAGCTTGGTCTTACCGAGCCCCGGAATGCCTTCCAGGAGCACGTGTCCCTTCGCGAGCAATCCCATGAGAATACCGTCGATTATTTCCGGGTAACCGACGATGACTTTGGCGACTTCGTCTTTGGCGACCTTGAATTGCTGCTGAAACAGTTCTATCTGCTGGTCGAGTTCCGTGATCATGGCGTCGGTCGAGGCCGGATGGCTTGGAAGTATTCCCTGATCAGATTTCGGTATTCACGGGGGATCTGGTCCTGGTTCAGGAGATCCTGCTGTGCCGGGGTCAAGTCGGATTGCACGTTTCTGTAGTCCAGCTTCGATCGTTGCTCCTGGCTTTCTTCTTCGATCTTCTCGGCTTCTGATTCGAGGTCTTCGCTACGCTGCGCCTCCATCCGTTCCTCCTGCAGCTGGACGTCGAGGCTGGTCGGAGCGCCTTCCTTCTCTTCGGGAGAGAAACCGAATCCGGACGGCATCTGTCCCGTGCCGGTGGCATCGAAACCCTGCACCTCCTCGGGCTGCCCCGGGGCCTGGGCCTGGTCGGTCATCTGTCCCTCGCCTGCTGCGCCTGGCGCGAACTCCGGTTCGGCGTCCATTTGACCCGGCTGGGCAGCCTGTTCCTGGCCCATCTGATCCTCTAGTTGCTGCCCCTGCTCACCCTGCTGTTGTGCCTCGGCCTGCTGGTCCTCCTGCTGTTGACGCATCTGCTCGAGCGCCTCCTCCAGTGCCGCCTGCTGTTCCTGGTTCTGTTGCTCACGCAGTGAGTTCTGCAGATCTTCCAACTGCTGAGACGCCTGGTTCTTGATCTGCTGGCTTTCCACCATTTCCGAAAGGTCTTCCAACTCCCGGGCCGCGTCCTCCAGAGCCTGCTGGAGGGCCTCCTGGTCCTGGCTCTGGAGGCTCTCGGAGGCTTCCTGAAGTTGTTCGGCCAGTTCTTCCAGTCCCGGCCGCGTGTTTTCGGAAGCCTGTTCCAGGACCTCCTGGAGTTGCTCATCAGGTTGCTCGCCGGCACCCAGTTCTTCCGCTAGCCGGCGCATTTCCCCCGCGGCTTGTTCGAGCTCGCCTCCCGACATCGCTTCGCCGGCTTCCCTCGTGCTTTCGGACTGCTGCAGATCCTGTCCGATCTCGTCCAGGCCTTCGATGATGCTCGCCATATTCAGGTTCCCCTCATCCATGAGGTCCTGAATCTGATCGAGCTCTTCGAGTGCCTCGCTGGTGGAGAGTTCGCCGCTCCGAAGGGCTTCGATCAACTCTTCGAGCTGCTCGACGACCTCGTCCTGTTCGAGTTCCTGAGCCTGCTCGATCAGCTCTTCAATCTCTTCGAGAAGCGCTTCATCTTCACTGTTCAACATCAGCGTGGGCGCTTCGCGGGAATACAACCAGTTGTGGTCGATGGGCAGGGGGGCGAAGTTGAGGATCAGAAGCAGCAGGCCGAGCGCGACGGCCAGGTAGGAAGTCCCCCCGACGGCTCTTGGGTACAGGCGCTTTGGGTCGAGCCTGCGTGCCGTTTCAGCCGCACGGTGGACCTGCAGCTCGATCCAGGGGTTCTGACGCCCGTTCTCCATGAACCAGTACGCACTGGTGATCTCGTTCTTGAGCCGAGCCTTCTGATCGACTTGGGCGGCGGCTTCACTAAGCGTGCATTTCCCGCCCACGAGGGTTCGGCCGATGAAAGTAGCCAGAGCGATGAACCAGAGTACCCAGAAGATCTGTATCGTACTGGAACTAAGCGGTAAAAGAAGATCCCAGGCCTTAACGAGGAGGGCGCCGACGATCAGAATCAGGCTGCCGAATGCCAGCCGTTCGACGAGCCGGTTGGCTCGAACCCTGGTTTCGATCCGCCTGAGGGTTTGGACGATAGCTTCCCGATCGGACATTTACAGATATGTGCTTTCCTATCAACAAAAAATCCGCGTAAGCCTACCATAACTTATACCGAGACCTGAAGGAAAGACAGGAGTCGCCGATGCAGGCTGACTCCCGGTCCGGCGACGAGATCGGGCTTCCCTAAATGCTTGAGGAAGTTGGGACTTTGAGTGGGACCTGGGCGACGATCTTCAGGCCGTGGCCCTTCAGCGCCACCAGTTTGCGGGGATGATTCGTCAGGATTCGCATCGACCGGATATCCAGCGCCGCCAGGATCTGGATCCCGATGCCATACTCGCGCTGCTCGCCCTTGAGGCCGATCGTCTCGTTCACGTCCACATCCTGCTTGCCGTGGTACTCCAGGTGGCGCTCACCTTTCGATTCGGCGATGTTGAAACCTCGGCCGGTCTGGTGGAGGTAGAGCAAGACACCGCGGCCTTCTGTCGCGATCCTTTCCATGGCGAGGTCTATCTGTTGCTGGCAGTGACATCGGCTGGAACCGAACACGTCCCCGGTCAGGCAGTGCGAGTGGACCCGCACCAGGACGTCTTCCCCGTTCTCGATGTCGCCCCGGACAAGCGCCACGTGGGTTTCCTTGTCGATGATGCTTTCGAAGGCGATCATCTTGAAATCGCCGTGCTGGGTCGGGAGTGTGGTTTCGGCGACCTTCCGGACGAACCGTTCGGTGCCGAGGCGATACTGGATCAGGTCGGCGACAGTGATGATCTTCAGGTTGTGCTCGGCGGCGAAATCGATCAGATCGGGTGTTCGAGCCATCGTCCCGTCCTCACGCATGATTTCGCAGATCACCGCGCTTGCGTCGAGTCCAGCAATCTTGGCGAGATCGACGGAGGCTTCTGTCTGGCCGGCCCGCACCAGCACCCCGCCCGGTTTCGCCCGCAGAGGGAAAATGTGTCCGGGACGAACCAGGTCGGACGGTCGTGTCGCATCGTCTATGGCCGTCAGGATCGTCTGCGCCCGATCGAAGGCGGAGATGCCGGTCGAGACGTTCCTCCGGGCCTCGATCGACACGCAGAAGGCCGTGCCGTAAGGCGAGGTGTTCGTCGGGTCGGAAACCATCAGCGGAATCTGAAGTTCATCCAGCCTCGGGCCAGTCATCGGCAGGCAGATCAGCCCGCGACCATGGGTCGCCATGAAGTTGATGGCCTCCGGTGTCACCTTCTCCGCTGCGATCATTAGATCGCCTTCGTTCTCACGATCCTCATCGTCGACGATAATGACCATCAGGCCTTCCTGGATGTCGATCAGCGCGTTTTCTATTCTTGCGAAACTCATTTGTTGTAGTCCGATGTCCGAGGTCCAAAGTCCACGGTTCGATGTCGCCGACGGACGAAACCCGGATTTGGAACTGGGGACTCAGTAGCTAAGCGCCGCGTAGCTGTTCCAGGTACGGGCCGACCAGGTTTTCGACGTACTTGGCAAGAACGTCGAATTCCAGGTTGACGTTGTCACCGGGCTGAGCGTACTTGAGATTCGTGTTCTCCAGCGTGTGCGGAATGATCGCGATGGAGAACGAGGACGCCTCCAGGCCGGCGACCGTCAAGCTTATGCCGTCGACGGCGATCGACCCCTTCCAAACGATCCGCGACGCGGCGGCCGGATCATAGCCGACCTCGAGGATCCAGTCGTCGTCCTTGCGATCGAACCGCTGAATCCGGCCCACGCCATCCACGTGGCCCTGGACAATGTGCCCCCCGAAGCGGGAGTCCGCCCGCATCGAACGTTCAAGATTCACGTGCGTTCCGGTTCCGACATTCCTGAAGGTCGTGCGGTCAAGCGTTTCCCGGGAAAGATCCGCCGTGAAACTTCCTGCGTCGATCTCGCGGGCTGTTACACAGACGCCGTTGGTCGAAATGCTGGAACCGGGTTCGATGTCATCCAGGGCTCGCGCTGCTGCTATTCGAACGCGGCGGAACTCTTTCGCGTCGTGAACTTCGACGATCTCGCCGACTTCTTCAATGATCCCGGTGAACATAGCCCGTTACCATCAGGTCCGGTCCGACGCGTTCCACCGTCCAGTCCTCAATCCGGACGGCGTCGGCAAGGGAGCGCGCTCCTCCGGCCCCGAAACCCGGCACTTCCCGGCCGCCGATGATCCTTGGGGCGATGAAAACGATTATTTTATCAATGATTCCGCTCCTGAGGGCATTGAAAGCCAGATCCGGTCCGCACTCGAGCATGAAGCTCTGGACGTCTCGGCGAGCGAGATCGGCTGCGACTTCGTGCAGGTGCGTGCCTCCGACGACGACTTCGTGTGCGTCGGCAAGCTCCAGGTCGGGTGCCTGTGTGTAGACGATGACGCCGGGTTGGGAAAAAATCCGCAGGCTCGAGTGAAGTCTGCCGCGGCGGTCCAGGACAGCCCGGATCAACGGGCGTCGTCGGGCCCCTCCGCTGCGATCAGTCAGTAGCGGATCATCGGTCAGAACGGTCCCGCTCCCGGTCACAAGCGCGTCGACACCGTGTCTCAGTTCCTGGACCAGGATTCTGGACTCCTCGGAAGTGATCCAGCGTGACTCGCCTGACGCGGTCGCGATCTTGCCGTCGAGCGACATCGCAACCTTGAGGATGCCGAAAGGGAGACCGCTCTCTACGTAATGGATGAACGTTTCGTTCAATCGGCGTCCTTCATCGGCGAGGACGCCACATTCGACTTCGATTCCAGCTTCGCGCAGCCTGGAAAGACCGTTTCCGCGAACTTCCGGGTACGGATCTTCGATTGCCGCCACCAGTCGAGATACCCCTGCCGCGACGAGAGCCTCGGCGCACGGAGGGGTCCGTCCCTCATGGGAACAGGGCTCGAGGCTGACGTACACCGTCCCTCCCCGGGCCCGAAGCCCCGCCTCTTCGAGGGCAAGAACCTCTGCATGCTTGACGCCGTCATACGTGTAGGAGCCGGTGCCGACAACCTGACCATCGTTCACGATGACGCAGCCCACCATGGCTCCCGGACTGGTCAGTCCCCGCCCCTCCTCGGCAAGCTCGAAGGCCCGCTTCATGTAAGCTTCGTCGTTCATGGACGTCGCGTCCGGCCCCCCGTTTCGAACCGAAATAAACTTTTCTGCTGAGCAAAGACCCGGGGACAGGGCCAGCCCCTGTCCCCCTCACATTGGCTCTCTCACAAACCCTTCGCCTAACGAGGACCCGGTTTAGGGTGTAGGTGCGGTCTATGACCGCACAAATTCGCATTCATGAACATCTGTGCGCTCACAGAGCGCACCTACACTGCAAACAAGGAATCCACGAAATCATCGGCGGAAAACTCGATCAGATCGTCCAGTTTCTCTCCCGTGCCGATAAAACGGATCGGGATCTTCAGCTCCTTCACGATGGCTGTGGCGACGCCTCCCTTCGCTGTTCCGTCCAGCTTCGTGAGGATCAGCCCGGTCAGGCCGGCGGTCTTTGCGAATTCTCGAGCCTGGATCAAGCCGTTCTGGCCGGTGGTGGCGTCGAGGACCAGGAGGACCTCGTGTGGGGCATCGGGGACCTCCCGCGCTGCTATGCGGGTCATCTTTTCCAACTCCGCCATCAGGTTGTGTTTTGTGTGGAGCCGGCCCGCCGTGTCGACGATGACGTAGTCGATCATGCGTGCCTTGGCCGACTGAAGCGTGTCGAACAGCACAGCGGAGGGGTCGGCGCCGGGCTTCTGCTTGACGATCGGGACCCCGATCCGCTCCGCCCATATTTCGAGTTGCTCGATCGCGGCGGCCCGGAACGTGTCGGCGGCAGACAACATCACCTTCTTGCCGTCGGACTTGAATCGATGCGCCAACTTGCCGATGGTGGTGGTCTTTCCAACTCCGTTGACGCCGACCACGAGTATGACGAAGGGTTGGCCTTCGGCGACCTGTGCGACGGCTGAGGTTTCGACGTCGAGCGTCCTTCGCAGCTCGCTCTTCAGAGCATCGCGCAACTCGGTGGGATCCTGGAGCACGTGCCGAGACACCTGTTCGCGGATGGTGTCCAGAATTTCCGTCGTCGTGTGCACGCCGACGTCGGCGCCGATCATGATGGCTTCGACATCTTCCAGCAGCTCGGCGTCGATTGCCTTCTTGCCCTCGACGATTTCCTGGATTCTTTCCGTGAAATCGTGTCTGGTCCGCGCGACGGCCTCTCTAACCTTCTCGACGATCGTCGGGTCTTTGGGTTTCGGGGGGCCGAACAGGGTTATGAATTCCATCCTCGGTTACTCGGCTTTCAGCTCCCGGTCCATCAATTCGTTTATCGCGACCTGGGGTCCTTTTCCTTCATAGAGAACCGCATAGATCTGCTGGGCGATCGGCATTTCCACTCCACGCATGCGCGCGAGTTCCACCGTGGACTTGCTGGTCTTGATGCCCTCGGCCACCATCCTCATGTTCGAGACGATCTCGTCGAGCTTCTTGCCTTCTCCAAGCGCAACGCCGACCTGGCGGTTCCGGCTGAGCTGTCCTGTACAAGTAAGCACGAGGTCGCCCAGCCCGGCCAGCCCCGCAAGTGTTTCCCGCCGCCCGCCGCACGCTGCAACAAGCCGCATGATTTCCGCGAGCCCGCGGGTGATCAGCGCGGCCGTTGCGTTGTGTCCCAGCTTGAGCCCGCTGACGACTCCCGACGCGATCGCGATGATGTTCTTGACCGAAGCCCCGATCTCCACACCGATGATGTCCGGGTTGGTGTAAAGACGAAAGTGGGGGGCGGAAAGCTCGCGCTGCAGGTTGCGTCGCAGTTCATCGTCGGGGCCGGCGACCACCAGCGCCGTGGGTTCTCCATTCGCCACTTCCAGGGCGAAGGTCGGTCCCGAGATCGCTGCGACGCGCGGAGTGAATTTCGGGCTGACGATGTCGTGGATCACCTCCGACATGCGCATCAGCGTGTCGTTCTCGATACCCTTGGTCGCCGTCACGAAGACCATCTCCGGCTTCAAGTACGGCAGCATCTTGCGGTAGACGTCACGACAAACGTGAGAGGGAACCGCACTGATGACGATGTCGGCGCTGTAAAGAACCTCCTCGAGCGAATCACTCGGATGCACTCGTTCAGGAACCCCTACTCCCGGCAGGTAAACGGGATTGTTCCGGTCGCGCCGCATCGTTTCCGCGACGTCGGGTTCGAATACCCACAGCTTGACCGAATCGTGGACACGTGCCATCGCGACGGCCAGCGCTGTGCCCCATCCCCCCCCGCCGACGATTGCGATCGATTTGTTCATGAGACAGGTTCGGTTTCCGACAGGCGGTACCCGAAGAGCTTCTTGTATTCTGCCCCGTCGGGCCGCAGTGTGCTCTGGACCAGGTAGAAGCGATCGGTAGAGTAGACGCCGAACTCCAGGCCGTCGTAACGCGCGGCGGCTTCGACGAGGGAAGGGTCGATGCGACGATCCCGCCGGCTTCGGGCCACCGTGAGATGCGGGCTGAACGGGCGCTTCTCCGCAGGGAACCCCAGTTCCTCCATCCTCTCTTCTACCTTATGAGCCAGGTCTTCGAGCGCCCTCGAACCGACACCGACCCACAGGACACGAGGTGCCCGGGCGTTCGGGAAGAAGCCTACACCGGAATAGTCGACTTGAAAAGGTTCCGCCCGAATCGACCTCAGACGCTCGTCGATCGCCGGAACTCGGGATTCGGTAACTTCTCCGAGGAACTTCAAGGTCAGATGCATCGAGGAGGGCCGCACCCATCGCGTGGAATCGTTGACGCTGCGAAGCTGACTTTGGAGTTCCGTGATGGCGTCGAGCAGGGCAGGGGGAAGATCGGTCGCGACAAAGAGACGCATCAAGTGCCGGCCAGATGTCGGCGAACCATGTCCAGCGCGGCCTGAGACGATTGCCAGCGGACCTTGTCGCGGGCGCCCGGGAAAACGAAGTGTCGGTGTTCCGTCCCGTTCGGGCCCGCGACCGCGATGTAAACGGTCCCGATGGGTTTCTCCTCCGACCCTCCCGTCGGCCCGGCGATGCCTGTGATCCCCACTCCGAGGGTCGTTCCAGTCTTTTCACGCACGCTCTCGGCGAGTCCCACGGCGACTTCGACGCTAACCGCGCCCTGCATTCCAAGCAGCAGCGGCGGTATCCCGGCTAAATCGATCTTCGACTGATTGGAGTATGTCACGATACCGGATTCGAAGTATTTCGAACTGCCAGAAGTCCGGGTCAGCCTTTCCGCGAGCAGGCCACCGGTGCAGGATTCGGCGACAGCGATGGTCGCCTCCTTCATCACCAGGTACATCCCGACGACTTCCTCCAGCTCCTGGTATGTGCGTGCGAACACGTACTCGCCGAGCTGACTCTCCATCTGCCCCCCGACTTCTTCGAGCAGCGCCTCGGCTTCGGGTTGGGTCTTCGCCCGCGCTGACAGGTGGATGTCCACCTGACCTGGTTTCGACAGCACCGTTGTTTCCGGGTTCTTGTACTTCGTGTAGATCGGACCGATCCGCGCGTCGAGCACCGACTCGGGAAGCCCCGTCGTTCGGTAGACGCGACGCGCAAGCGCTAGCGGTCCTGCCATCCGGGCCAGTCGCGGGTAGCAATGCCTTTCGAACATCGGCTCGAGTTCCGCGGGAGGTCCCGGAAGCAGCACCAGAGTATTGCTCTCGACCGGAATCCAAAGCCCGGGAGCGGTACCGTTCGAGTTGTCCAGGGCGTCGGCGCCCGAGGGCACCAGTGCCTGCCGCTCGTTGTTCGCCGGCATCTTTCTGCCTCGCGACTCGAATCGCGCCCGGATCTTCGCGACGACGGTATCATCCAGGACCAGTTGACGGTGCAGCGCCTGGGCGACGACTTTCCGGGTAATGTCGTCCTCGGTTGGTCCGAGGCCACCTACTGTGATGATGATCGGCGTGCGGTCCATCGCTGCCCGGAGGGCGTGTTCGAGGTAGCTTTCCTGATCTCCGACCACCGTGCGCAGCACTACGGCGATGCCCATCTGGTTCAGCTGCTCGGTCAGGTACAGGGAGTTCGTGTCCCGGAAGCGGGGAGTCAGCAGTTCAGAACCGATGGCGATTATTTCCGCGGTCAGCATCTATTTTGCGTCGGGCCCACCGGCCCCTCTACATCGTTCAACTTTAACGAGGGCACTGGCTTTGGAGCCAGCCTGAGATTCCGGGAACGCACACGCCGGGCCGGTCCCCCCACGCCGGGGGCAAGTAGCCAGTCGTCACTCGTCAGTTGGACACCAGCCAGTCATTCAACCCCGCCGACAACTGACTACTGACAACTAAAACCACTGCCTACGGCAGTGGTTTTCCCATGATTCCCGCATGCACGCGGTAGAGGGACGACGTGTCGACGATAGTCAGGTTCTCGTTGAAATCGAAGGCCATGCCGACCAGACCCAGACCCGAGACGAAGAGTTCAGGGTTGTTGGTCCCTCTCGGAAATCGAAAGATTCCGCGCCTGCCGCGGTAGGAACCCACCACGTAGACGTTGCCCTGAATGTCTAGTGCCACCCCTTGCGGGCGCCCCATTCCGGTAAAGAACTTCCCCACCTCGCCGGTCGGCGAGACTCGATAGACGGAATCGAAACTCGACGTCGTCGGGCCGGTCACGTAGAGATAGTCGTCGAGTCCGTGCGCCAGGTGATAGGCCGCCATGCTGGGCTCCAGCGTGGCGAACACAAAGATTTCCTTGCTGGGGCTGATCTTGAAAATGCTGCCGCTACGGTCGCCGACGTAGAGGTTGCTGTCGCGATCAAAGGCCAGGCCTGTCGCGATACCCATTCCTTCGATATAGGTCTCGGCCCGTCCGGTCGAGTCCACCTTGTACACGTTCCCTTCATGCCGGCTGGAGACGTAGAGATCCCCGTCGAGTCCGAAGGCCAGGCCCGTCGCGTTCATGATGTCGACCGTGTGTGGTGTGACAGCCCCGTTCGGCGTGATCTTGTAGATCGATACCGGTGTCTTCTGGCTGCGTCGGCCGCTATACGTTGCGTAGATGTTGCCGTCGCTGTCGATGGCAGGATTGGCAACCGGGTGGAGATTAGTTGCCAACCGCTTTCCGACTTCATAGGGAAATGGAGGGCTGCAAGTGCCGTTGTTGGCGACGGAGAGTTCCGACGTACCGGTCTCGGAGGAGGATTCCGGTACCTTGGCGACGATGAGTTTGTCCGACGCGATCGTTATCTGAGCGGCATATTCGCCGAAGCGAACCTCGGGCTGACGTGAGCCCCCCAGGTTACCCCCGCCGTATTCAATGGTTACTTCACCGCCGGGCAGTGCAGCCTTCGGGACGACGCGCTTGATCGTTATGTCGCTCAAGAGATTTTTCCTGCAAGCGATTCCAGCACAACCAGTGCCAGAAAAGCGTAAAGGCCCGCCCCAACATCGTCGGCAACCACTCCAACACCTCGCGGCAGCCCCTCCAGACGTCGGATCGGAAAGGGTTTAAGGATATCGAAAAAGCGAAAAAGCAAAAAGCCGAGAATTGCTGCCGTCAATAGAGCCGTTGTTCCGGATCGGACTACGAAACCCAGGGCAATCATCTGTCCGATGACCTCGTCGATCGCAATTCGTGACGCGTCCTTGCCGTAGAGTGCTTCGACGTGACCGGCCGCCCAAACCGACACCGGGATCAGAATGGCCAGCAGCCCCAAATAGAAGTTCCGAAACCCGTAGGCGTGGGTCAGGAGGTATATCAGCACTCCAACCAGGGATCCGATCGTGCCGGGGACCCCGGGGACGAGTCCGGCGCCACCGGCCGTGGCGATGGCGATCGCGACCCGGTCTACGACCGTCAAGGCTCTATCCCTCGTCTTGGGTGCTTCCATTCGACTTGGCGATCTCTTCCGGCGGCCGTTCGGTGGTTGGGACCCGGTACTCTCCTGAAGCCCATTTCCCCAGGTCGATCAGTTTGCACCGTTCGCTGCAGAAAGGGCGGAAGCGGTTGCTGCGGTAGCGTGTCTCCTTCCTGCACGTCGGGCACTTCATCTATTGGCTCTTCCGCAAGCTTAGGAGCTCTAATCGCAAATCGCGATATTTGAAAATCCACATTGCAAATTGCTCATTGGAAATTGCTTCATTTCAAATCGGAGGAAGTAGCGTGCTGAGTTTTTGCGCATAGGTGCCGACACCGGCTCTGTCGGAGAACCGAGAACTCTGCTGGATCATCGAGGCGTCCTTCAAAACCGCCCGAAGCTCCGACCAATGACAAAATCGAGCAATCTCCAATCTCCAATTTCGAATGCGGATTTGTCCATTGACCAATCTGCAATAGATTCTTTCTTTTAACCCCACACCCATTCAACAGCCGGAGTTCCCATTTTGCTTTAGGGCCGTTCGACGCTCGGCCTGGCAGCCGGGGCTGCTGTCAGAGCTTACCGACGATTCGCCCGATCAGGTCGTACTCCAGGCTCTCGGTGATCTCGACGTCGTAGAAACTTCCCGTCCTGGGTTCGGTATCCGACGCGTCGTTGATCAGGACGTGTCCGTCGATCTCAGGTGCCTGGGTTTCAAGCCGGCCCTCCAGGAGCAGATCCGTTTCGCTGGAAAACCCGTCCAGCAGGACGGGAAAGCGCTGCCCGACAAGCGAGCGGAGGTTCTTTGCGGAGATCCGCGACTGTTCGGACATCAAAACGTCTCGCCGTTCCTCTGCCTGGCTTCTGGCGACCTTACCGTCGAGGTCGAATGCCGCCGTACCCTCCTCATCCGAGTATAGGAAGACACCGAGGTTGTCGAAGCCCACGTTGGCGACGAACTGCATGAGCTCCTTGAAGTCCGAATCCGTCTCTCCCGGGAATCCGACGATGAACGATGTTCGAATACCGGCGCCAGGAACGAAGTCCCGGATGCGCTGGAGCTGTCGCTCGAAAACCCCTCGGCTCCCGCCGCGGCGCATACGCTCCAGTATCCTCGGGCTGGCATGTTGAAAGGGGATGTCGAAATAGCTGCACAGCCGGTCCTCCCCGGCGATCAGATGAACCAGGTCGTCCGACAACAGATTCGGGTAGCAGTAGAGCAGTCGTATCCAGGCAAGCTCGTCGATTTCGAGCAGGCGCCGCAGCAGCGACAGCGTTCCCCGTTGCATGCCGAGGTCTTTACCGTACGCCAGCGTGTCCTGAGACACGATAACGAGTTCCTGTACGCCGCCGTCCGCGAGCCGGCGCGCTTCGGAGACTAGATCGTCGAGGGGACGGCTTCGGAACGCTCCCCTGAAACCCGGTATGGCGCAGAAGGCGCAGGTGTGATCGCAGCCTTCGGAAATCTTCAGGTACGCCATGTGCGAAGGCGTCGTCAGGATACGCGGGATGGTCGGGACCTGGTCGGACCTGTAAAGCGAGTCGATTGCGATCTCGGGAATCGGCTCGGCCTCATCAATGCGAACGGAATCCAGAACCTGTCCGAGCTCGTCGGGACCGAACACGAAATCGATTTCCGGGATTTCCGCCCGTATCTCTCCCCGGTAGCGCTCTGCCAGGCACCCGGCGACGACCAGTTTCTTGCATCGACCGTCCTGCTTGTATTGCGCCATCTCGAGGATGGTGTCGATCGATTCTCTCTTTGCGCTATCGATGAAGCCGCAGGTGTTGACGACGATCACGTCGGCCGACTCCTGGTCGGCCGTGATCTGGTAGCCTTCTCCGGATAAAGTGCCCAGCATGACCTCGCTGTCGACGAGGTTCTTCGGGCAGCCGAGGCTGACGAACCCGACCCGGGTCGCTTTTTCTCTGGGTTTCTTCGACATCACGCGGAAGGAGTTGGATCCTCTGAATGCTTATGCTAACACACGGGCGACTGACTGGATTGGCTGGGAGACTGCAAGAGCCGGTGACGAGTGACAATTAGCGAATGAGTGTAGGTGCGCTCTATGAGCGCACAGATCCTTGCGGAACGACGAGTTGTGCGGTCATAGACCGCACCTACACCTGCTGCATACGGTCTCCTCACGCAGCCGGGCGGCGGGACCTGAGTTGCTGGATCGTGTCTTCGAGCAGGGAGAACTCTTCGGAGCTGATCTGCTGATTCCCGTAACGTGCTCTCTCGAAAATCTCCAACGCGGCCGAAACCACGGACTGCTTGCCGGCGTCGGGCAAGCAGTCCAGCCATTCCCGCCACGTCTCGTGGGGCAGGCGCGCCCTCGCCCTTCCGCCGGCCAGAGCGGCGGCCCGGTAGAAAAGCTGAGCAACTACGTCCTCGTCGACCCCGCCTTGTCCCCTTCGCAGCCGCCAGATCTTCCAGCGAGTGTGTAGCGTGCGTCGGTGTTTGATCGCGAAACCGAACGCGACCGCTCCGGCAACTGCGGTCCAGAACCACCGTGTCTCGACGATTTCTCGCACGCGGGCGGCGAGTCGATCCGACGCCGCCTGGCTCTGGAGCACCCACCGGTCGGATCGGCGTCGGAGCGAGTGCTGCGCGGCCTGGACGCGCTCCTGCGCGCTGCGGAACAGTTGCAACTGTGTGTCCGAGTCGTAGGTAAGGACGTAGGAATTCCAGAACAGCTCCGCGGCGTCGACATAATGGGAAATGAGCACCGCCAGGCCGATGTCGCCTCTGTTTGGATCCGGAGGAGTAGGATCGAATTCCAGCCAGCCGCGGCCCGGAACGTAGGCTTCGACCCAGCTGTGGGCGTCGGATTGTCGGACGATGTAGGAACCGCCGATGGCGTTGTATTCTCCGGCCAGGAACCCGTTGACCATCCGAGTCGGAACGCCGAGGGCGCGAAGCATGATCGCCATCGAAGATGCGAAGTACTCGCAGTGCCCCGACTTTGCCTCGAACAGGAAGGTGCTCAGGGGTTGAACGCCCGGGTCCCACGTCAGGTTCAATGAGTAGGCGTATTCGCGCTTGAGATGAGTCTCCAGGAGCGAAGCTCTCTCCACTACGGTATCGCCCCCGGCCGCGATCGTTTCCGCCAGTTCGACGATTCGCGGGTCCAGGTCCTGGGGCAACTGGAGGTGGAGTGCCTCCTGTTCCTGGCTCAGTCCTTCCGCCCCTTCCGCCTCTTCGGCCGGCGCTTTCGACGGGATTTCCGACACGATCTCGTAACGCGTCCGACGCACCGACTGGGTGCGCTTGAATACCGAATCGCCCGCGTCCACCTCGAGGCTCCGGAAGGGACCGGTTACCGAACGAATCGCGTGGGGTCCGAAAAGAGTGGTCGTAGCCAATGGCTCCAGAAAGATCTCGAATCGGGTGCGCTCACCGACGCCCTCGAGCGGCTTGATCCTGAAGACGTCCCGGCCGGTTGAGCGTCTCCGCTGCCTCCCGCGATTGGTCTTGAACCACCTGCGTCCGTCGAAGGAATCCAACGCGATCCCGCGCCACTTGGGTACAGCCGACGGCGTTCCCTCGAGCAACCGCGTTCTCATTACGAGTGCCGAACTCAGCTTCACCTGCCCGATCTCTCCGAGTTCGACGGTTTCCGTGAAACCCGACAGCAGCAACGCCTGGGACGCGGCCCGACTGAAATAGCCGGTGCCGATGCGCGGGATGAGCAAGAACAGTGTGAGTCCGATGATGACGATCCACATCGTCGCCCACACGCTCATTCCTCCCAGGGGCCCGCCGATCCGGATGCTCCGGGCTCCCGGCTCCTGCCTCTGGGACCTGTAGATGTCAAAGCTCATCAGCGTGGACACCAGCGCCACCAGGAAGAGCAGCAGCATCAGGATGAACGACATGTCGATCGTGAGCGATGATGCCGCCAGCACCTGCAGGAAGGCCAGGATGATCAGGTACAGATAGTCCTTGTCCTTCTTCTCCTGCGCCAGTTTGGCGAGTTCGAGGAAGAGAACCAGGTGGATGATTGCCGAGATGAACGATCGCGACAGGATGACGGCATCGAAGACGAAAAAGAAGATATATCCGAGGGAGAGCAGGAACGCCATGCGGTAGGACAGCAGTGGCCCTCGTCCCATCACCGTCCGTCGGCCGATCCATGTGAAGAAGAAAAGAAAGACGAAGATCGACGCTATATCGAGCCGACCGGTGTCGGCCAGAGCGATGAACGCGGTCAGGATCAACGCGTGGAACGAGAGCTGAAAGTAGCGCTCCATAACGAGTCGGAACCCTCTCTTAGCGAGAGGATGACGGTTCCATCGGACTGTTCTACGGGTGGCGGCCACGCCGACGGATTCATTTCCACCAAAGCCAGGTAACTCAGGATCGATTGTAGCAAGGATTCCGAGTAGCCGGACGACGAGGACCAGTCGTCCGACACCAGTGAGAGCTCGATGCCATCGCGAGCCATGTGTACCGCCAGCGATGCCGCGTAGGAGACGAGGGATTCAAAGCGATTCTCATCCCCGGCCACGCCGCAACGATCGAAAGCGAGAACGACACGTTGGCTTTCTTCGGCCGCGAACTCTCGGGTCTTCAGCGACGAAGTCTTGGCCGTCGCCTTCCAGTCCACGTGCCGTGCGCTGTCGGACGTCACGTAATCCCGGATCATGTAGAGATCCATACCCTGTCCCCTTTCGAATCGCTCCGATGCACCCAGGATGTCGTGGATCGCGACATCCATCTCTTCGGGCTGGAGGATCTCCGGGAAAGCGATGCATTCAGCCTCCGTGGGGACCGGCCGTCCCTTGAGCAGAAACCCGAAAGGGTATCTGGATTGCAGCTGAACTTCGTCGAGCCTGTGGCGACCCCGACGGGCCAGTTCGGCCTCCACCATGCGCGTGTCCTGGTCCTGGGTCCCGACCAGGGGCACATAGTACCCCTCGAATCGAAAAGGGCTTTCATCGACCGGGCTCACCCGGAGCGAGAAAGTCGGGAAGAGCCGCTTGGGATTCTTTACCGTTAGGGCAACCGGAAACGCCTGCCGGGCGAAGCAGTGATCGGGGAGCCTCGCCTCGAGACGCAGGAACCGGAAGTTCGAGGCCCGAGAGAAACCCCGAGAGAACCATAACCGCCAGCAGGGCCGCCAGCACCATGTAGAGCAGGTTATTGCTCGTGTTGATAGCCGCCGACATCACCACCGTCGTGGCCGCGATGTAGATCCAACCGTCCCGAGTGAGCCGGTACTGCGTGAAGAACGGTAGCCAGTCCCAGTCGACGCCGGCGGCCATTCGCGGAACAAAACGAAGGCTGACCCACACGGCGATCGACAGCGAGATAAGGGCGGCAATTGCCGATGGTATTACTCGGCCGTCACGAGCCGTGCTGTTGGCGTACAGCGCAGCGAGCATTGCGATGGTCAGCAGCAGGATGGACTTGGTGAAATTCCAGGCCATCTGCCTGTGTTCCCGTTCGCGCAGCTCTCCGATGAACCTCTCGAAGCGATCGCGAAAGGGGGGCTTGGCAGTAGCCATCGCCTGTCTCAGGCGGGTACCGGCACGCTGTCGACGATTTCCTGAAGGACGCCTGTCGAGTCCCTGCGGGCGCGGGTACCTGTGCGGGTCAACACGATTCGATGCCCGAACACCGGTTCGATGAGCTTCTTGACGTCGTCGGGCAGGACGTATTCCCGCTCTGCGAGCATCGCCACGGCCTGCGCGGCCCGGAACAGCGCTGTCGTGCCGCGCGGGCTGATGCCGAGCTCGACGTCAGGGTGACTACGCGTCCGGTTGACTATTTCGATCATGTAGTCCATGAGAGGCTCATCGATATGAGCCCGGCGACTCTCGCGCTGCAGATCGAGAACCTCGGCGGGATTCAGCACGGCGCCAAGTGCTCTGTCGTGGTTTCCATTCGTGTAGCGTTTGAGGATTTCCCGTTCCGCTGCCGCGTCGGGATAGCCGACTTCGATCCTCATGAGGAAACGGTCGAGTTGGGATTCCGGAAGCGGGTAGGTTCCATGATGTTCGACCGGATTCTGCGTTGCCAGCACCATGAATGGGCGGGGCAATTCATGGGTGACGTTGTCGATCGTCACCTGGTTCTCGTTCATCGCCTCCAGCAACGCGCTCTGGGTCTTCGGCGTCGTCCGGTTGATCTCATCGGCCAGCACGATGTTCGCAAAGATCGGCCCCCGCTTGAATTCGAACTCGTGAACGTTCGGGTTGTAGACCGCCACTCCCAGGACGTCGGAAGGCAGCATGTCGCTCGTGAACTGCAGCCTGTGGAATGTGGATCCCAGGGCCATCGCCATGGCGTGTCCGAGAGTGGTCTTGCCCACGCCGGGAACATCCTCGATAAGCAGGTGACCTTCTGCGAGAAGAGCGACGATCGCGAGCTCGATCGTCTCGTCTTTCCCCTTGATAACGTTACCGATAGCCGACCGCAGGTCGACGATTCTCCGGTGGGTGGAATTGGTCGTGGTGCTCATGTTTTCCGGATAGCCCGATTGTAGCATAGGGACATTTGTCGAACCTTCCCGTGGTTTTGAAGCCGAGCTTGGAGAACGAACCAAGCGTCGCTCGTGGAGCACGAACCGACCGTCGATCCGAGAAGACAGTTTGTCTGGGCCGTTTTCGGCCCGACGCGGCCGGTTGCCATATCGGCACCCTTCCGAGCGGACTCACACATAATGCCTTGCCGCACGATCTCTCTTGATTGTTGGTTTGTCGAACCTTAGCCCCACCTCAGGAGTTGCTTCCGCTCTGGAACCCGCATTGCAGCGTGCAGGTTGACTTCGCAATTGCGCGAGGTCCGGCGAGTTGGAGGAGAGCCCCTCCCGCTCGACGCCTGAACGGGCTGAAGAGGGTACAGACATGTCATCGTTCCAGAAGGTCCTGTTCCCGACCGACTTCTCGAAGGGCGCCGATAACGCCTTTCGACACGCGCTCCGCCTGGCGAACATCCAGAACGGTGAGGTGATCGTCCAGCATGTCGTGAGCAGCTACTTCGAGAAACATTCCCACTGGGCGACCCTGTTCGACATCCACGAGATGCAGAAGTACATGGACATGTACGTCGAGACCGAGATGGCTGGGGTCGTACCGGAAGAGATCAAGGGCGATCTCAAGTTCCGCAACGTGATCTCGGAAGGGAAGCCGGCGCAACAGATCGCCGAGTTGGCCGATAAGGAGCGGGTGGACGTCATCGTCATGGGGCCTACCCGGGGAGTGGTGACCGGCCCGGTGATTCGGGGAACCAACCGCCCGGTACTGGCGGTGCCTCACAACGGTAACGGCGTGGAGCCACTCCGTAAGATTTCGAAGATCCTCGTCACGACGGATTTTTCAGGACACTCGAAGAAGGTTGTCGACTATGCTTTCGAGCTGAAGAAGCTCTTCGACTGTGAGATCTACCTGCTGTATGTCGTCGAGCTTACGAATGCGATCAGGTTCGGTATCAAGCAGGGTTACTTCACTGACGCAACGGCGAAGATGAAGAAGTGGGCCGAAGATCAGCTCGAGAATCTGACGCCACGTCAATATGTCCTGGATGAGACGGTTCACCGTGTGGTCGAGGAGGGTCCGGCCGCCGATCACATCAAGGCATTCGCAGACGCCAACGATGTCGACATGGTCGTTCTCGGTGCGCACGGGTACGGACCTGTCCAGAAGCATTTCGTCGGCAAGACGACCGACAAGGTGCTGCTGGAGCTGGACCGACCGGTGCTGACGGTCAGGATCTAGGAAAAAGCCCGCCGCAAGGCGGGCTTTTTGGTTGGTGCGCCAGGCATGGCGCGCAGCGCCATGAATTGGCGCTGGATAACCGGGGAGCGAAAGCGAACCGGGAAGTGACTAGGAGGTGAGAGTCCTCTGGGGGCCTTGATGACAGGAACCCTTAGCCGATGTGGCAACTGCGTCCGAGCAATCGGGGGTGGGAAGGAAGCCATAGGCAAAACTCTGGCCCGAGGCACACGAACCGCATAAGAGGCAGGCGTCAGGTGGGCGAAGAGGCCAACAGATCGGAAGCCCAATGTCATCCGGACCGGGCGTTTGTAGATGCGGCGGGTAGATGGAGTGAAAGTCACGTGCCTTACCCTGGGAGATCCGTTGTCTTGCTGGGAACAGCTAGAGTCGTCGAGAGGCGGCGCGATGGGGCGGCGGAAGTCAGCCACGGTCATAGTGCGTGCCTGGCAGCACGCGTTTCCGGCGGGTTAAAGTCCCGCTCGGCCCGAGGCCACGGGTCGATATCCAACAAGTGGGGGTAATGCCTCACTGGCCGGAGTGTAGGCAGGATGGCAGATGCCTCAAGGCAGAGCTGCCACCTACGGAAACTTTGGAGGGCAGGGCGCCCACCGCGAGGTGGGGTCTGAAGGGCATGAGGAGAACCACCGGGTCGTAATCGAAGGGAGCATCCCGAGGATGAACCGGTCGGCCAAAGATGGGGAATGGTCGAGCCCGCACTATGGGGGCGAAGGCGCATTTGGTTCCACCCCATCGCACCAAGGTGTGTGCGGGCGACACGGTGGAGAAGAGACGCGAGTGACCCAGGGAGGCCTGGTATCGTCCGGGCGGAAGGTAAGGTCGAGATGATGTGGCACCCGCAGACGAAAGGGCGGGCAACCGAGAAGACAAACATCGACCTAGAGCCCCGCATGGATATAAGCGTAGAGCGAAATTCCGGCCGACGCGGTGTCAGGAATCGGATCGGGGAATGGAGCCAGTACTCAGGAACGAGACGGCAAACATAAGGTCTCGGATCGTTGCTTCGAGCAGCGGCGCTGGCGGTCCAAAAGCCGTTCGTTGGAGGGGGAAGTCCCCGTACTCAGTCGTCGAATGTGCGAGCGATGCGAGGAAACGCGGAGATATCGTGAACTTGGATAGTTCCCTTAGCGAAAGACCCAAACGCGGTACGAACGAAGCCGCCACCTGCCGCCACACAGCGAATTCCGAACGAGGAGCAACTGAGGAAAGCGGCTTGCGGGAAAACCGCACGAGCCGTTTGATTGAGCGGACGGTGGAAGGGCCGATCGGCCCGACCACTTTCGACTCTACAGCCCGGCGGAGCCGGGGTGAAGGACCACACATGGAGAAGAGACCGACACGGAGCGTTCGATGCGAAACGGAGACGCAGACAAGAGGGCTGAGAAGCCGGAACCGAACCGGAAGGATAGCGGCGGAACCGTGACAGATACGGATGAGGGGCGTCAAACTCGCACGGCACGTCACGAGCAAGTCGGGATCGAGGAGGGAATGCTACTGGAGAAGGTGCTGGAACGGGAAAACGTTCTGGCCGCATACCGACGCGTCAAGGCCAATAGCGGGGCGGCGGGAATCGACGGGATGACCGTTGAGGACCTGATGCCGCACTGTCAGATGCACTGGACGCGAGTCCGTCAAGAACTGCTCGACGAGACGTACCGCCCCCAACCGGTGAGGAAAGTCGATATTCTGAAACCGGACGGAGGGATACGGACGCTGGGCATTCCGACCGTGATGGACCGGATGATTCAACAGGCTCTGCTTCAGGTTCTCCAACCCCTATGGGATCGGACGTTCTCGGAAGATAGCTACGGCTACCGACCGGGACGAAGCGCCCAAAAGGCGGTGGTGCGTGCCCGGGAACACATTCGAGCCGGACATCGCTGGGTGGTGGACCTGGACATCGAGAAGTTCTTTGATCGCGTCAACCATGACGTGCTGATGGCACGCGTGGCGCGACGAATCAAAGACAAACGGGTGCTTCGATTGATTCGGCGCTATCTACAGGCCGGACTGATGGAGGGCGGGCTGGTGTCGCCCCGGGCAGAAGGGACGCCGCAAGGCGGCCCCCTCTCGCCTCTGCTGTCGAACCTGTTGCTGGATGAACTGGATCGGGAGTTGGGGAAACGTGGGCACCGCTTCGTTCGTTATGCCGACGATGTGAATGTGTACATTCGCTCCGAGGCAGCGGGTCAGCGGGTCATGGCATCGCTGGAATGTTTTCTGGACAGGAGACTCCGGCTGAAGGTGAACCGGGCCAAAAGCGCCGTGGCGCGGCCGTGGAAGCGAAAGTTCCTCGGGTACAGTTTCACGGCGCATCGCGAGGCCAAACTGAAGGTTTCGGATTCGTCGTTAAAACGACTGAAAATGAGACTTCGGGAGATCACGCGAGCCGGGCGAGGCCGAAGCCTCGCTCGCACGATCGGAACACTCATTCCCATCATTCGGGGTTGGGTGGCTTACTATCGCTTGGCGGAGGTTCGAGGCAGCTTCGAGCGACTGGATCAGTGGTTGCGCCGCCGGCTGCGGTCGATCTTGTGGCAGCAGTGGAAGCGGAACCGAACACGATTCCGGGAACTCACTCGACGCGGTATTGCGACCGCTCGGGCTCGGACCTCGGTTTCCAACGGGCGCGGGCCTTGGTGGAATGCGGGCGCCAGCCATATGAATCAGGCTGTCCCCGCCTCTGCCTTCCGTCGCCTGGGTTTGCAATCCTTCTCCGAGGTGCATTCCCGACTTCAATCTTTATGAACCGCCGTATACGGAACCGTACGTACGGTGGTGTGGGAGGCGGGCGTTAAGCCCGCCTACCCGATTCAGTAGTCAGTTGTCGGGATCGGGAGCTGGCACACCGCCCATTTCCTCAAACTGGCAACTGGCAACTGATAACTGACAACTGATTTCTGATATCCTCCGCCTGATAGGGTTCTTGGTGGAGGTTCTTAGACTTCTTGCACGATCTAGCCCGCAGCCTTCCAGGTTATGTGTGCCTGGCACTTCTCTACGCGCTTTTTCTGCCGTGGGACAGCTCTGCCCAAGAGGCGCTCGACTCCGACATCGCGCCGATTGCCGACTATGAATCCGTCCAGAGCCAGAAGGTCTACGAGATCACCCGCGCCCGGGGTCCGATCCGTCTGGACGGTGTGATCGACGAACCTGCCTGGGAAGGGGTCCAGGCCGAAAACGAATACTTTCAACTGGAACCGGTTCGAGGGGTGCCGGCCGACGAGTACACCGAATTCCGAATGGTCTACGACGATGAGAACATCTATATCGCCGCGATCAATCTCCAGAACGGCCCTATCATCACCAGCAGCCTGCAACGCGATTTCAACCCGCCGGCCGATGGCGACGTCATCGCGTTCATGTTCGATACCTTCGACAACGATCGCGACGCATTCTTCTTCCAGACCAACCCGGGAGGGGCCAAGAGAGACCAGCAGACCTCCGGGGGCGTCCGCAGCACCGAGTGGGACGGCGTGTATGACGTCGCGACTCGGGTCGATGCCGCCGGCTGGTACGCGGAGTTCGCCATACCGTTCAGGACGCTCCGTTTCGACGAGACGAATCCAGAACAACAGTGGGGTTTCAATGCAATAAGGATCGCCCGGTACACCAACGAATGGATGATGTGGTCGCCGGGGCCCCGCCCGTTCAATATCTTCCACGTCTTCGTCGGCGGGACGCTGGTCGGGCTCGAGCGACTCCGCCAGGGCCGTAACCTCAAGATCGAGCCGTTTGTGGTGAGCAATTACACGCCCGATGCCGAAGACGCCTACGACCCGGATGTCGGTGTCGACGTCAAGTACGGCGTGACGTCCAGCCTCACGCTCGACCTGACCACCAACACCGACTTCTCACAGGTCGACGCCGACACGCAACAGGTGAACCTGACACGCTTTAGCCTTTTCTTCCCCGAACAACGGGAGTTCTTTCTCGAAAACCAGGGCCTTTTCGACGTGGGTGCCGGGGAAGGAGGGGGAGGCCCCGGAGGATCGGGAACCATCGGGGGACGGGGTCGCGATGTCATTCCGTTCTTCAGCCGTCGGATCGGCTTGTCCGGCAGGGGCACGCCGCTTCCGATCGTCGCGGGGGCGAGGCTGACGGGTCGCATGGCCGGGTTCGATGTGGGCGTGATGAACATGCAGGTCGGTTCGGAAGGGGATACGCCGTCCGACAACTGGTCGGTATTGCGTTTCAAGCGCGACGTCCTTTCCAACTCCGACATCGGAACTTTCCTCTTCAACCGCGAGCAGGGAGGGGAAACGGGATACTGGAACCGTTCGGGTGGCGCGGACGTGAACCTGAGGTTCTTCCAGCGCCGTCTGACCCTAGCCGGCTTCGCGATGAAGACCTACACGCCTGGAGACGATGAGAAAAACTTTGCCGGGCAGTTCCAGACCTCCTACCGGGACGACTTTTACGATTTTCGCGGGTCGTTCATGTCTGTCCAGGAAGACTTCCGGAACGACTTTGGGTTCATCAGGCGCGAAGCGATCCGCAAGACGAATGCGTTTGGCGGCATCCGCCCGAGGCCCGACAGCGGGCGTGGGTTGATTCGGGAGATTTTTCCGCAGTTCGAGACCAACTACGTCACGGACCAGCAGGATCGGCTCCTGACGCGCACCCATCGAGCCGGCGTCAGCATCCAATTCCGTGACGGCGACCGCTTCTCCATGAGCCGCAACATGCGTTTTGAACGGTTGGACGAGGAGTTCGGAATCCGGGGCGGCGTCAACATCCCTGCCGGCGACCACGCCTTCAACGACTGGGATGTTTCTTTCAGCGGATCCGGAGGCCGGAAGCTTTCGGGCGACGCGAGCCTGACGACGGGAGATTTCTGGACGGGGACCCAGCGACAGACGAGTCTGGGCTTGCGATTCCGGCAGAGCATTCATTTCACGACCGAGGTCGACTGGTCCCGGAACAAGATCGAGTTGGATGAAGGGTCGTTCACGACCGACCTGATCGGGCTGCGGTTAAACTTTGCGTTTTCGCCGCGGATGTTCTTCGAGAACTTCATCCAGTACAACACCGACGCCAACACCGTTTCGTCGAACATCCGGTTCCGGTTCCTCCACCACCCGTTGAGCGACTTCTTCATCGTTTACAACGAGCGGCGCGGAGTCAGCGGCAACAATGCACTCGAACGAGCCTTGATCATCAAGCTCACGAACCTGTTCAGCTTCTAGACGGGTGTCTACGTCTTATCAGAGGTGTAGGTGCGGTCTATGACCGCACACTCTTCGAGCCGAAACATGTGCGCTCATAGAGCGCACCTACACCCGATCTTGAAGTGTCTGTCCCAGCGGTGTCCCCACACGGTGGAGCCTGCTGACAACAATGTGAGGTGGGACTAGATTGCCTCGTTCACTAGTGCGAGGATTCGTTGCTCTTCCTCAGTTGCCTTGTCTCGGATCTCATCCGCCCGTCCGAGGACATCTTCGATCCAGGCCGCGTCGTGGATGCCCGGGGCATTGATCTTGACGTTCAGGTAGGCGCCCATGACGGCGGAGCGGGCGGCGATCGCTCCGACGCCGGCGTCGGAGACACTGTTGGGGTTGCCGATCTCGGCCATAGCGCCGGCAACCTCCATCGATTCGTATGCCGTTTGCATCACGCAAAAGGGTATCTCGATGGCGTGTTTGGTGGCGTTTTCGACGGCCTGCTCCTTGGCGGCCTTTTCTTCCTCGGTGCCGGCCGGCAGGCCGAACGCGGCCATCAGGGCGTTGAAAGCCTCAGTGTCTTCGTCGATCAGACGCAGCAGCTCGTCGTGATAGGCCTTGCCTTTTTCGGCCCAGTCGGAAAACTCCTCCCAGCGATCATCCCACCCCTGTTTGTGAGACGACAGGTTGGCGACCATCGTGGCCAGAGCCGCGCCCAGTGCTCCCATGGCTGCGGAGACCGACCCGCCGCCTGGGGCGGGCGACTCGGACGCCGTCTCGTGTACGAATCCGGCGAGCGTCCGGTCCACAAGTTTCTTTGACTGTCCTCCACGAGCCGCGATCGCGTACTCGACGATCTTCTCCTCAGGCTTGAACGGATAGAGATCGTCGAGTCCGAGGGATTTTGTCGCGATCTGGATCAGCTCCGCGTCGGAGACGCCGGTCGAGCGCCGCTGCTTCTTGAGGAAGTAACGCCCTGCGTCGAGCATGGCGCCGAGGGGAATCAGGCCGACGAGCTCGGATCCGGTGACCCGAACGCCGCGCGCGTCGGCGGCCTTCGAACACTCGTCGAACGCGACGTGCACCGGCGTGACGCCGATGTTCGTGAGATTGAGGGACACCTGAGCGATGCCGTACTCCTCGATGAACCAGCCAATGCCTTTGACGCAATCGAGTTTTCCCCGGATCCAGACGTCCTTACCTTGTGGGTCCTGGACCACCGGGCCGGTCAGGGGATTGCCTTCGCGTTTCCTGCGTCCCTTTTCGCGCACATCGAACGCGATGGCGTTGGCGCGGCGTGTGGAGGTCGTGTTGAGGTTGACGTTGTATGCGACGAGAAAGTCTCGTGCGCTGACTGCCGTTGCACCGGAGCTGACGTTGAACTCGGCCGGGCCGAAGTCGGGCTTCCATTCCGGTTTGGCCAGCTTCTCTGACAGACCTTCGTATTCCCCGTCCCGTACGATGGCCAGGTTGCGTCGCTCAGGCCTGGTCGCGGCGTACTCGTAACAGTAGATTGTAAGGCCGACCTCCTCGCCGAGGCGTTTTGCCAGCTGGCGTGCATGGGAAACCGTCTCTTCCATGGTGATGTTGGCCACGGGAACAAGTGGGCAGACGTCCATAGCACCGAAGCGAGGATGCTCGCCATGGTGCTTGCCCATGTCGATCAGCTCGGCGGCCTTCCGCGCGGAGCGTACGGCGGCCTCGACGACAGCTTGCGGGGAGCCGACGAAGGTGACAACGGTGCGGTTCGTCGCCTGACCGGGATCGACGTCGAGCAGACTGACGCCTTCGACGGTTTCGATCTCGCCGGTGATGTGCTCGATAAGGGCCAGGTCGCGGCCTTCGCTGAAGTTAGGGACACATTCGATCAGTTGCTGGGCCATAGCCGAGTTTCCCGTTTCTCGCGCGGGTGACGCTGTTTTGACCGACCCGACGATGATGCACTCCAATGAGATGCCCTGGCAAGAAGCAGGTGCAGGTGCGGTCGGGGACCGTCCTTGTCCAAAAGAGCCTTTCGAGGGGAGTGGATTTTGAAAAGGCGGATCTCCTGAGGAGGTGTAGGTGCGGTCTATGACCGCACACCCTTCGAACCGAAACACGTGCGCTCATAGAGCGCACCTCCACCTGATCCCGAAGTTTCGCTTGTCTCAGGCGCAAAACCTATGTGCCGACTTGAAAATGCGTCGACGAGGCGTCCGAACAGCTGTCCCTCGGCCGACAACCTTCAGCGCGCCCAGTCCGAGGTCAATCCCTTTTCCAAATCTAAAACAAACAAAATAACTACAAATTCAGCAAGTCAGCGGGGTTGGATGACGTCTTATTGCTATGAGAGGCTGGATTTGCGTCCGTCCCTCGGAAGTGGGATCTCGTCGGCCCCGTCTGAGTGGATCCAGACAGGGTCTTTACCGACATGGTCGCTGACCTCCCGCTCCGTGGGGACCTAAGCCGTTGTGACGGCATGGGATAGAAGCCCAACAGCATGCCGAAGGTGTGAAGACTGGAAACCTCCGAAGGTAACGAGATCGGATTCATGAGCAAGACTCTTCCTCTGATGTGGATAAAATGTTGGACGTGCAGCGGCGACCGCTGGTTCGATCTGCTCCGGTTCGACCTCGACGATCCCTTGCTGGACAACATGGGCGGCGTATACGTTATCCGGCAAGGAGGTCCGAATCCCTCGACGATTCGGGTTGGGCAAGGCGAGATTAGAACTCGGCTAGCGGCCGAGAGAGAGGATCCCCAAATCCTGTCGCGAGAACAATACGGTCTCTACGTGACTTGGGCAAGTGTCGAAGTAAGCCTCCGGGAGGGTGCCGCGAAGTGTCTCAGTCGACTTCTACAGCCCAAGCTTGGTGACGACCGTCCGGACGTGACGGAGATTGCGGTCAATATGCCGTGGTGAAGGAGCGTCCCACTCGACCTTCTGAGGAAGTTCGCGGTCAGTGGCCTCGGCCACGGAATCCATTGGTAGAATCCGGGCCCGCCGTCTACCTCGCCCACCTGGGAGTTCTTCGCAATTCATAGGTTGACGATGATACGCAGAAGCGTCGACCAAAGTGTCCCAGCGGTCCCTAAACGTCCGAATGGTTCGTCCCAGTGGCCTGTAACAGAGAGAGTGATAGTGGCGTTGCGAGCGCAACGGTACCGGATTCTAGGAGCGCCGCCCGAGGTAATGCTGCTTCATTGCGAGAAGGCGCGACAACGAAGACGGTGCTGTTCCGCCGCAACCCGAAGGGACGATGGGTCTTGCCAGTCACGCAGAGGAGCTAGGAAACCCGCGTTTTTCGTTTTGCACCGACTCGTGAGAGGACCCGCAAGGCCCATCGGCGACGCTGTCACTATCTCTGTTACAGGCCACTAGCGTCGGGCAAACCCGCAACATCCAGCGACCCCTCGCCCCACGGCACGACCCCAGCAGAGCAGGGTCGGTATGCCTTTCGAGGCTTACGGGGACAACCACACCGCGCCAACGCGGGGCCATGCAACTGCTGACGGTGTATGATCCTCGTGTTCCGTGACAATCCCGTCACAGGTCACCAGGAAAAGGGGATGGCTATGTCGGATGACCAGAATGCGAGAATTCGCATCGTTGCGATCGTCGGTACGGTGCGACCGGGAAACTACACGTCGAAGGCTCTGCGCCTGGCCGCGACGAGGTCGAGAAACATCCGGAGTGTTCCTGCGAACTGATCGATCCCGCCACGATGGACCTTCCGTTTCCGGGAGGCGGAGATGACCGCGGACGCACAGCGGCTGCAGGAGAGCGTTTCGCGGGCGACCGGCATCATACTGTCGACGCCCGAGTACCACGGCAGTTTCAGCAGTACGATCAAGCTGGTGATCGAGAACCTGGGTTTCCCCTCGGTGACCTGAGAATTCGGCGATCGTCGGCCGGTCGACCGTTACACTGGGCGTGGCCGGCGAGGTCGAGACATCCGGAGTGTTCCTGCGAACTGATCGATCCCGCCACGATGGACCTTCCGTTTCCGGGAGGAGAGATGACCGCGGACGCACAGCGGCTGCAGGAGAGCGTTTCGCGGGCGACCGGCATCATACTGTCGACGCCCGAGTACCACGGCAGTTTCAGCAGTACGATCAAGCTGGTGATCGAGAACCTGGGTTTCCCCTCGGTCCTGGCCGGCAAGCCGGTCGCGTTGCTGGGCGTGGCGGCGGGTCAGATCGGTGCCATAAAGTCGCTGGAGAGTCTGCGTGGAGTCTGCTCTCACGTCGGCGCGATCGTTCTGCCGGGCCCGGTTTCGATCGCCGGCGTGCAGCGGGTGTTCGACGAAGACGGCAACTGCCTGGACGAAGCGTCGGAGAAGAGGATCCGCTCTGTGGCGACGAACGTGATCGACTATATCGAGGACAACGTGTGTCCACGGATGGCGCTGGAATCCCTGGTACGCTCCGGCGCCGATTAGGACAGAGGACGGTTCCTGATGGTCGAGTGGAAGCACGACGACGTATTCCACAGGAGATTCCACTTTCTGAAGCTGCTCTTGCTGCCGGAGTTACGGCCGAAGGGAACAGCCTGGCCGATCCGGCGTTGACCCGGCGATTCGATCTGCCCTAAGATTCTTTAAAGTCCAGTATTTCTTGGAGATCTGGCAAGCCGCCAGCAATTGGTTTGGATTGACCCTCCGCCAGGCCGCGGTTGTTGGACATCGGCTGCCTCGGACCAAGGAACGACGCATGGCCAGAATTGAGCGAACATTCCTGCCCGGCCCCACCGAAGGCGAAGAGAATTACCGCGCGATTTTTGAGAACGCGGTGGCGGGCATCTACCAGACGTCTCTCGACGGCCGGTTCGTCAAGGCAAACGCCGCGATGGCTCGTATCCTGCGGTACGACTCACCCGAAGATCTTGTCTCGACGGTCACTGACCTCGGGACGCAGCTCTACGTCGACCCCGAGCAACGGCGGAAACTGATGCGCGAGCTGGAGGTATCCAAGGTCCTCTCCGCCGTCGAGTGCCAGTTCTACCGGAAGGACGGCAGCACGACCTGGGTTCGACTCGACGCCCGGATCGTTCGGGACGCTACCGGCAGGTCGAGTTATTGCGAAGGTATCATCGAAGACATCTCCTCCTACAAAGAGTCGGAGCAGAAGCGCGGCGAGCAGGCCAGGGCGTTGGCGGCCGCGAACGAGTCGCTGAGGGCCGAGGTCGTCGAGAGGAAACGTGCGGAGCAGGTTTCCAAAGGACAGGCTGCCGCGCTAGCCAAGAGCCTCGATCGACTCGCGGGAGAGCCGGACCTTGACGAATTCATCGGTCTCGTCCTCCAGGTAATCGCCGAACAACTCCAGGCCAACAGCGCTTCTCTATGGCTTTTCGACGAGGAGAGCCAGGAAGTTTGGATGCATCTGGACTACACCGAAGGTCGGGTCCGGAAGCCGGAGGAGACGAATCATCCTCACTCGTCGGGCCGCGTCTCGGTGAACCAACTGGCATGGTGGCCGTTCGATCTTTCGGTAGATAAGTCGGAGCCGCTCGTTTTCGAGGACGTGTCACTGGATCCCGAGCTGCGCGAATGGGGAAAGAAGCAGGGGATCAAGAGCTGGCTCTCCGCTCCGATGGCGTTTGGTGCCCGGACTGTCGGGTTCATGACGATTCGAAGCTCTCAACCGAAGCGGTTTGGTGAGGAGGACAAGCAGCTGGCGCGGGCGCTCGCAAACCAGGCTACGCTTGCGGTGGAGATGGCCCGACTGGCCGCCAAGCGCCAGCAGACAGCGATTTTTGAAGAGCGGAACAGAATCGCCCGCGAGATTCACGACACGATCGCGCAGAGTCTGTCCGGAGTCGTCGTCCAGTTGGAGGCCGCTCAGGACGTTTTGGGGGACGCCCCCGAGAAGTGCAGGGGACACATCGCCCGCGCCGAGGACCAGGCCCGGACCGGCCTGACTGAAGCCCGGCGCTCGGTCTGGGCTTTGCGGCCCGAGTCACAGAGTAGCAACATCGTGGATGCGCTGGAAGGTCTGGTTCGTGAGTCGTCCCTCCGGGCTGAGAGCGACGTGGCGTTCTCATCCGAGGGAGAGGTTCAGTCGGTTTGCCCCGAGGTGGAGCACAACCTGCTCCGCGCGGCCCGTGAAGCCCTGAACAACTCGATCCGTCACGCCGGGCCCTGCAAGCTTGCGCTGGGTCTCGTGTTCGAGGATCATCATGTGCGACTCCGGATTACCGATGACGGTCGCGGTTTTGCCCCCGACGAAGTGTCCGGCGACGGATTCGGCCTGATTGGTATGAGGGAGCGAATCGAACGCGTGGACGGAGAACTCCGGATCGATAGCCGGCCCGGGGCGGGCACGCATGTCGAAATACGGGTTCCCTGCGGGGGGTGAACGTTTGAAGAATTCCAAGCAGATACGGGTCCTGATTGCCGATGACCATCAGGTGGTCCGGGAAGGCCTCGTCGCGATCATCAACAGACAGGAAGACATGGATGTTGTTGCCGAAGCCGGTACCGGACCCGAAGCGGTCGAGATGTACGACAAGATGCGCCCCGACGTATCCCTTCTCGATCTCCGCATGCCCGGGCTGGACGGTCTGGACGTCATTTCCGAGATTCGGAAGACCGATCCGAGCGCGTCGCTCGTCGTCCTGACGACGTTCGACGACGAAGAGGATATCTACCGCAGCCTGCAGCAAGGCGTGCAGGCGTATGTCCTCAAGGATGTGCCGCGTGAAGAGTTGCTCCACGCGATCCGCGAGGTTCACGTCGGCCGGTCCCACATTCCGCCAATGATCGCCTCCAAGCTCGCTCGCCGGATGAGTGGCACCGAGCTGACCTCCCGCGAAACCGAGGTCCTGCGACTGATGGCCGAAGGCAAGAGCAACAAAGAGATAGCCAAGGATCTGTTCATCAGCGAGGGCACGGTCAAGGTGCACGTCAACAGCATCCTGCACAAGTTGGGCACCCGCGGCCGGACCGAAGCCGTAGCCTTTGCCGTCAAGCGGGGAATGGTGCGAATCAGCTGAACGTCGGACTGCCTACCGCCACCCAGTTCTCCCTCTAAGGCAGCGAGATCGGGGGCAGCAGTTCCCGCGTTTGTGGCGAGCGCAGCCTTGACCAGGCACCTGAGGCAAGACGCAAGGCAGAGATGCCCGCCCCGAGTCTTTCTTACTGGTTAGGCTCCTTGCCCACACCCTTGGCAAGGATGGTGCGAACACGACCTTCCATCTGTTCCGCCTCCCCAACCCGCTGCATTTCGCGCAAGAGGCGGGCGAACTCCACCAGCGTCTCCGCCACCTCCGGGTGTTCTGTTCCCAGGGCCTTCTCCTGGATCGCCAAAGATTGTCGATAGAGAGGTTCCGCCTGAGCGTAGTTGCCCTGATCCTGGTAGAGTCCGGCCAAGTTGTTGAGGCTGAGGGCGACGCTGGGATGCTCGGGGCCAAGAGCTTGTCTGACGGTTTCCAGGGATCGCCGGAACAGCTCCTCGGCGCGCGCCCAGTCGCCCTGGTACTGATAGAGTGCCGCCAGGCTGTGAAGGCTCGGAACCACGTTAGGGTGCTCCCGACCCCAGACTTTCTCTCGGATTGCCAGGCTTCGTTGGTAGAGCGGCTCGGCACGGACGTAGTTGCCCTGTTCCTGATAGAACAAACCCAGATTGTTCAAGGTCACGGCGACGTTCGGGTGTTCCGGTCCGAGGCCCCTTTCCCGGATTGCCAGGGATCGCTGGTAGAGCGGCTCGGCACGGGAGTGGTAGCCCTGGTCGTGGTAGATACTGGCCAGGTTCTGAAGGGTCGGGGCCACGTCCAGGTGCTCCGGGCCAAGCGCTTTCTCCCGGATCGTCAAGGATCGCCGGTAGAGCCGCTCCGCCTCGGTGTAGTTCTTAAGGTCCTGGTAGATGCCGGCCAGGTTGTGCAGGGTCTGGGCCAGGCTGGGATGCTCCGGCCCGAGGGCTTCTTCAGTGATGGCCACGGACCGGTGGTAGAGTGGTTCAGCCTGGTCGTGTTTGCCCTGGACCTGGTAGACCAAAGCCAGGTTGTTCAGACCCTCCAGCAAGTCCGGATGTTCCGGCCCGAGGGCTTGTTCCCGGATGGTCAGAGATCGGCTGTAGAACGATTCCGCCTCCGCGTACTTGCCTTGAGCCTGGTGAAGCTCGGCCAGATTGTCGAGGCTATCGGAGAGGTGGGAGGCTTGCAATCCGTACTCTTCCGCGTCTTTGACCGCCGCCGCAAAGAACTGCTCGGCCTCGGCAAAACGCCCCTGCCGATAAGCTGTGCGGCCCGCGTCATGCTGCTCTATCCAGCGGGTCTCTTCCTCCCTCAGCAACCGAAGGAGGACATATTCTGTGCCGACCCTTACGATTGGACTGATCTGACCCGGAGACAGGCCCGCGAGCGCATCTTGAAACTCCGTCCTGAGATTTCCGACGGGGATCCTTCCCAGGTATCCTCCCACGCCGGAGGACGAATCGACGGAATGGCTTCTCGCAAGTTCGCCAAACTGTTCTCCGTCCTGCAGTCGGGCAAGGATCTCCCCCGCTTCAGCCTCCGTTCTAACCGCAATCAGGCGCAAGCCCGAAGGCTGTTCCTGCTGAGCGGCCGCGGCAGCGATCGACACCAAAGTGAGGACCGAAACGAGTACCCGCCTCATACGGGCCCCCCGTTGTCTGGACGTGATCTGGCTCCAGCTCGATAAACCATTCTCGGCCCACCTTGCGACAGATTCAGCCCCGAACCCACCGCCAGCGCTCTGATGCTCGATCCTACGGTGTCGGTTCCCGAACGACGAGACCCGTGCCTTCGCTGATCTCCACGAATCCGTCTATGGCGACGTCCTCGAACTTCTCCACTCGTCCGTTGGGCCAACGGATCCGGAGTTCGTCGACACGAGTGCTGTCACCCAGGCCGAAATGGACTCGCATATCGTTGTGGGACAGATAACTGCCGCCGCTCCGGACCTCGGCTGCCTGGGTCTTCCCACCCGCGTCAATCTCAACCCGTGCGCCGATTCCGTCTCCATTGCTCGTCGTGCCCACAAGCGTGAGCGTCAACCAGTGACTGACACTGGAGAGATCGTTGCGGAGTAGCGTCGGGCGATCGTCGATGTTAATGACGAGGATGTCCATGTCGCCGTCGTTGTCAAAGTCGCCAACGGCGCTGCCACGACTGGATTTTTCGACTCGGACTGCCCCTCCGATTTCTTCCGAGATTTCCTCGAATTGCCCGTTGCCAAGATTGCGGTAGACTTCCTTGGGCTGGAAATACGTCGAGCCGTTTCCGAAATTGTCGATCCCCGGATGGATGTGTCCGTTGGCCACGAAGAGGTCCAGCCGGGTGTCATTGTCGAGATCGACGAAGCTGGTTCCCCAGCCAAGATGCTGAAGCGAGGGTGCGGCCAGGCCTGCAGCAAATGTTTGATCGGTAAAGAATCCGGAACCGTCGTTCCTGTAAAGCGTATTTGTGTCGTTGGAGAAATGTGTCACGAAGATGTCGAACAAGCCGTCGTTATTGTAGTCCGCGACGTCGAGCCCCATTCCCGACTGTGGACGTCCTTCCCCGCTCAGGGCAACACCGGCAAGGAGACCCACTTCGGAAAATGTGCCGTTCTGGTTGTTCTTGAACAGGGCGTTGGGAACGGAGTCATTGGCCACAAAGATATCGAGCCACCCGTCGTCGTCGAGATCGCTGAACACGGCCCCGTAACCGTAAAGGTTGGGATCGTCGATGCCTGCCGCTTCCGTCACGTCGGTGAAAGTTCCATCGCCGTCGTTCCGGTAGAGAGCGTCGGGTTGACCCGGGAGCCCCCTGGGGCCACACATGACACGCACACCCAGGTGCTGACACGCCCCTGATGTACCCGCTTTCGGGACCGTTTTCTCATCGAATGCCAGGTAGTTGGCAACATACAAATCGAGGTCTCCGTCGCGGTCGTAGTCGCCGAATGAGCAATTCGTGCTCCACCCGGAATTACCGGTGGCTGCCGTCCCGGTGACATCTATGAACGATCCTTCGCCGTCATTTCGGTAGAGGACGTTCGGGCCGAACGCCGTGATGTAGACGTCCCGGAATCCATCGTTGTCGTAATCGGCTACACAGACTCCCATTCCCCACCCCTTCGTGTTTAGTTGGCTCCTCGAGGTGAGGTCCGAAAATTTGCCGTGACCGTCGTTGTTGTAGAGGGCGGCCATGAGATCGCCTCCCTGCCCGATCCGCTCGAGCGTCGAGCCGTTGACGATCAGAACGTCCATATCGCCGTCGTTATCGTAGTCAAAAAAGGCTGCCCCGTTTCCGCTCACCTCGACGATGTAGTCCTTACGGGCGGTTCCGGAGACATTCAAGAGGGTCAAGCCCGCCTCTTGCGCTACATCGACGAATCGCGGCAAGGGATCGGTCTGAGCCGCGCCAAGCGAAGCCGCGAAACCACAACATAGCGCCCAAACCACATACGGCTTCATTCTCCTGCGCACTGCTCGTTTCATTGCTAGCCTTTCAGCTTGGCGTCTCAGGTAGCCAATGGGACTCACCGCTTCTCTTTGAAACAGCGCATGGGAGGAGCGGGTTTAGCGAAGATCACTCTGTCGCACCTCCTCACTCTAATTGCTTCGTGTCGATTCAGGTTAAGAAAAAGGGAGATCTTTCCTAGTCTTCCTGGAAACCGTGGAAGTAGGCAAAGTGGTGCTGTTGAAAGAACCAATCGAGAGGGGCCGAAGATTCGCGCTCCCTGATGCCGGGGAATCTCAGGCGAATGGCGCGGATGGCGCGCGGCTGCGCGCCATCCGCGGAAGGGGGGTTAGTAGTAGTACTTTATGCCGAACTGGATCTGCCGCGCTTGGTGGGTCTGTGTGCTTCGACCGAACGCACTCGAGTTGACCCTGCTGTTGGGAACGAAGAAGTGCGCCTGGTTGAACGCATTGAAGAACTCCGCGCGGAACTCCACGCGGTGGTTGTCTCCAATCAGCGTGTTCTTCGTCAGCGTCAGATCCCAGTTGACGAATCCCGGGGCTTTCAGGACGTTCCATCCGGAATTCCCGTTGGTGCCGTCCGCTGGCCTGGTGAAACACGATGTGTCGAACCATCGGTCCGCACTGCGCTGGCCTCGGGGAAGGACGCCGTCGCAAATCCGGTTTGGACGTGTCGTGGATTGGCCGACGTTGGCGATATCTCCACCCCAACCGGGTGTAAAGGATTGCCCGGTCGAGAACGTGGCGATGCCCGCCACCTGCCATCCACCGAGCAGCCCATTAGCGACTCCCGAAGGGTTGGACAGGTAAGGCTTGCCCGCACCCCACGGCAGCTCGTAGGAGAAGCTGTTGACCTGCCGGTGGCGGATATCGAAGCTCTGTTGAGCCTTTTCGAGGTGCGCGTTGTCGGGGTCTCGAGTGTCGCGGTCGCGATTGCAGCACCCGATCGCATGGGACCACGTCCAGGCGGAAACGAACGCCAGGCCCGACGAGAACCGGCGCTCCAGTTTGGTCTGCAACGAGTGGTAGGTCGAAAGACCTACCCGTTCCGTCTGGGTGATGTTGCCAAACTCCGGAATGGGTCGGCGCGAGCTGATCGAACCGGAGCCCAGACGCGCCTGGTTGACATTGCGGCCGCGGCCGTCCAGCTTGGTCCCCTTCGTGCCGACGTAGGCGACCTCGAGCACCATGTTGCCGCCCAGCGGCCGCTGGATGCTCAGTTGCCACTGCTGCAGGTAGCCGTCGGCCTGGTCGACATCGGCCGCGCGGGCCACAATCGAGCCGCTCGCCAGAGCTGCCGGGAACGCCGTGTTGATGGGGTCCCTCAAGCTGAGAACCGGCGCTCCTGGAGGCGCATTGAAGGTCTGGGGAAGGTTCCAGGGATATGCGCGATCACGATTCGAATGGTTCTCGGCGGCGATTTCCGGCTCGGTGAAGATGCCATAACCGCCGCGTAAGACGAGGTTCAGCGCTTCCGGAGACCAGGCGAAACCGATCCGGGGCGCGAAGTTGTTCAGGTCGTTCTCATAGAGCCCCTCGGGAATCCCGAACTGGGCTCCGCCTTCGATGGTAATGGCGTTCGGTTCGCCCGTGATCGGGTCGCGGAACTGCCTCGGGCCCTCTTCCCCACCGATCACGATCTGCCGGGTCGGGATGTGGAACACCGCCAGACCGGCGCCCTCGTCCTTCAGCACGTTGATCGAGCGGGTCTGCATCTCCCAACGCATTCCCAGGTTGAGCGTCAGGTTGGGAGCCACCTTCCAGTCGTCCTGGATGAACCCCGCGTAGGAGCGGCTGCGATTCTGGTCGTACGGATCCCCGACCACCCGCTGAGTTCGATTTGGAAAACCCATCAACACGTCGCCGAACGAGTGGCCCGTGTACCGGCCGTCAAACCGGAAATTGCCGTTCGGGCTACTGTCGATGAAGATGTTCAGCATGTACGTGCGCGCTTCGCCACCGATCTTCAGCTGGTGATTGCCGCGCGTGATTGAAAGCATGTCGGCCATGTGCCAGGTGTTGTCGAAACGCAGTTGCGCGCTGAAACTGACCCCGCCGACCGGGGCGTACCCCGTCACGCTCATTCTCGGCCAGCCGAATCTCCTGTCGTCGGGACGGAACGAGCTCTGCACGCCGGTGACTCCCAGGGTCTTCGCGTGGTCGGTCCCGTAGAGTTCGGAGTAGATACCGCCGATCAGGCGGTTGAACCCGATTCGGGCTTCATTCACCACGGTCGGTCCGAACACGTAGGTGTCGCTCAGCGCAAAGTTGCGGCCGATCGGCTGAAAGAACGTGTTGCCGCCCCCGGGCAGGGCCCCGCGATCGAAGTTCGTCTGGATCTCGAAGGTTTCCTGCCATGTGCCGCGGTGAAAAATGCTGTGGTTGTCCGAAAAGCGATAGTCCCACTTATAGGTATACAGGTCAAAATCGGTCTGCCTTACCGAACTGGCCTCATAGTTCTGGCTACCCGCACGGTTCGGCATGGGATAGAACCCCGCCACGGCGTTTGAAATCGAGTCGATCCGATCCGCCGGAATGATGTTTCCGGGGAACGGCAGACCGGTGAGCGGATCCGTCAACGCATCGAATCCACGCCTGAAGCTAGATTGGGAAAAGTCCCCGGCCCGTTCCGCTGCAGTGGGTACCACACGCAACGCGGTTTCCGTGCTCCGGATCCGGTTTCCCTCGTAGTTGAACATGAAGAACATCTTGTCCTTGATGATCGGGCCGCTCACGACCGTGCCGAACTGGTTGCGCTTGAAAGGCTTCTTACCCGAGGCAAAGAAATTCCGCGCGTCGAAACGGTCGTTGCGGACGAACTCGAACAACACCAGATGGAAGTCGTTGGTTCCGGATTTCGTCTGAACGTTCAACACTCCACCGCTGGCCCGGCCCAGCTCGGCGCCGTAGGTGCTGGTGGAGAGCTTGAACTCCTGGATGGCGTCTATAGACGGGATGATCACCAGCTGGGCATTGCCCGTGTCGTTGTTGTCGACACCGTCCAGCAAGAAATCGTTCTTGGAGCGGCTCACGCCGTTGGCGTAGAAGGACGGAGACTGGCGAGAGCCGCCCTGCACATCCGGCAGCACGCCGGTGGTCAGATGGGTGAGGCTCATGAAATGGCGCTGGTTGAGCGGCATATCGCTGATCGCCTTGCCGCCGATCACCTGGCCCAACACCGCCGTGTCGCTCTCGACCAGCGGGGCCTCGGCTGTCACCTCCACGACTTCGGTCACCTGCCCAACTTGCATGACGAAGTCCACACGGATCACCGCCTCCACAGCCAACGTGATGCCGGATCGGACCTCCCGCCGGAAGCCCGGCAATGACGCTTCCACCTCATAACCGGCTGCCGGTGGCAGCGCCGCCACGATGTAGGTGCCGGTCTCGTTCGGGATTCTCTTCGAGATAGGCATCGAGCTGCTCGATGGCTCGGTCGGGCTTCTGCTGTTGGACATAGACGTTGGCCAGCATGAGACGCGTCGTGGATGCCGGGTCGAGTTCGAGGGCTCGGATGAGGGCACTTTCAGCTTCGTCCAGCTGCGCCAGCTTGTACAACGCATACCCCAGGTAGTAGTGCGCGGCGGGCGAGCGCGGTTCGAGTCGTGCGGCTTCGCGCAGAACCACCTGAGCCGGCTCGAAATCACTCTGTTCCAGCCAGAGGCTCCCGATGTTGATCAACGGTTGCGCCGCGTTCCGGTTCAGTTCATGGGCTCGCCTGAATTCGGCTTCGGCGTCCTCGAAACGGCCCGACTTCTGGTACTGAACCCCAAGGTTGTTCCGCGCCTCGTAGAAATCCGGCGCGATACGAAGAGCCTTCTCCAGCCTCTCGATGGCACGTTTCGTATCTCCCTTCGCGCTGTCTCTGAGCGACTTCTCATGTTCCTCCACGGCTTCTTCAGGATGCCGCATGGCCAGTGTCTCGACATCCACGCGATCCGGGTCCGCAGACCCGCCCCCTGTCGCGACGACCTCGGGTATTTCGTGGAGGACGACGTCGACCCACATCTGACCCGTGACCCACACATGCTGTTTCACTTCGCGGAAACCCTCGATGTTTACATGGATGAAGGAACGTCCCCCACGGACGTTCCTGAAGATGAAGTTGCCGAAATCCAGCGTGCGCGTCGTCTGGATCGGGGTCCCATTCAAGGTCTGCAGATCGATGAGAAACTGCTGATCCGGCGCAATGCCCGACCCGAACGAAATCTTGCCTGCGACCTCCACCCCTGCCCCCTGGTGCAGAGCGGCCGCCGACGTCTGCACCACCACGAGGAAGAGGGAGAGGAGACACATTATGGTCCGAGACATTTTCTTATTCCTCTTGTTCTTCGGTCATCGACACCGCACCGCCCGGTGCTGCCGGACCAGGAATTGGTAGTTTCCGCGTTCGCGCGAAAAGCAGCGAGCTTCTTTGCAGGATCGCAAGACCACATCACGACGGTTCGAAAGTATTGTGGCTATGCCAAATGTCTGAGTGCCAAATGTCTGAGTGCAATACTGCATCCCTCGCCCAGCCTATTACAAGTGTTACCGTGCTCCAGGGTCGACAGGCAGAACGATTTGCCTTTCCATCGCCTAGGGCTGAATCAGCCGCTTGAACCCCGCATCCTCTCTGATCCCGTCAAAATCCGGATGTCTCGCAGCCAGCTCACGCCAGCCCGGAAACTTCGCGATCGCCTGTTCGAGGGATTCCACTGAGTTTGCCGCGTCCCCCGAGCGTGCGTACAGCCGTGCCAGTCCGTAGATGTACTGATCGTCATCCGGCTTGAGCGCGATGGCGTCCTTCTGAGCCTGGATGGCTTCGGGAAACTTGCCCTCGCCCGCGAGTTGGCGCGACAGCCTGGAGTGGTTGCCGGCCATCGAGATGTCGAGCAGGCGCCGCAGTTCGGCGAACGGGTCGGGGCTGTCATCCACACGGATGTCCACCCAACGGTCGGTCGTCCGGGACGGATCGTCGATCGGCTTGACGACGAGGATCCCTCCGGACTGCATGCCTCGCGCGTCGCCTCCGGCTGCCTGACCGGCCTCGAGTGCGACCATCAGACGCTCGGCCAGTTGCCCCTGGGCGGACTCGAATGCCCGTGCCATTTCCCGGACCACCGCCTCGCCGGCAAGGATGTTGCCCTGAGCCGAAAAGTTGTCGCCTTCGATGTGTCCGGCCCAGTCGCTGCAGTCTTCACCCGTGTAGGCCTGGACCCTGCCCTCGGCATCGATGATCGCAAGCTGGCGCCGACTCCGGCCCGGGTCGGTGGAGGTCAGTTGGTCCACCACCTGTTCGGGCGAAAGCCCCTGCTCGAGTAATCGGAGGCCTTCCGGACCGTAGGTCTGATTTGCGGCCGCCTGTGTCGCGACCGCTCCGACTCCGGCGCGGGCGTAGGAGACGATCGCACCGGCCCGAAACGCCCGGGACTGCACGGCTACGCCGAGTTCCCCGGTGGCTGGATCCCGCGCGACGATCGAAAACGTGGCGATGATCTCATCGCCGTTGGCCTCTTCGTAGCGCTGGCGGGCCGAGAGCGGTGTTGTCAGCAGCGCGCATAAGACGACCGACAGACAGATTCGCTTCATTCTCTTCTCCTTGCGCTTCCACGCTGCTCACCGGCCCCCCGGGCCCAGTTCCTTCACCATCCGGGACCGCAGGCCTTCGACAGCCTCCCGGTCCGCCCCGTCGGGGTTTTCTTCCAAGTAGGCGTCGGCCTGGGCGAGGACCTGTGCGTGATTTTCCTGCTGCAGGTAGACGTTGATGAGCATGAGTCGGATTCCCGGCGACGGATCAATCTCAATGGCCTGAGAAAGGCAGCTTGCGGCCTCGTCGAACTGCGACAGCTTGTAGAGCGCAGAACCCAGGTAGTAGAGCGCGGACGGCGAGCGCGGATCCAGGCGCACGGCTTCTCGCAGGACGACCTCAGCGGGTCGAAAATCTTCCTGCGCGAGCCAGAGGCTGCCGATGTTTATCAGAGGCTGCGCCGCATTTCGGTTGAGTTCGTGGGCCTGCCTGAACTGGGCTTCGGCTTCTTCATAACGTTCCAGTTTCTGGTACTCGATTCCGAGGTTGTTCCTTGCCTGGTAGAAGTCCGGCGCAAGATCGAGCGCCTTCTCCAACCTCTCGATGGCGCTCTCGGTGTCTCCCTTCCGGACGTCTTCAAGGGACTTCTCGTACTCGGCGACGGCTTCTTCGGGATACTTCCTGGCCAGCGTCGCGACATCGACGACCTCCGGGCCTCCGGCGACGGCCACGTCCTCGGAGGAACCTTCTTCGCTAAGTACGATGTCGACGTAGGTCCGGCCCGTGACCCAGACCATCTCCCGATGCTCCACAAAGCCATCGATGTCGACGTGAATGTAGTAGATCCCGCTGGCGATGTTCGCGAATCGGAAGTTGCCGCCTTCCAGCGTTCTCGTCGTTTGAATCACGATTCCCGCTTCGGACTCCAGATCCAGAAGAAACTGCTCGTCGGGCGGCATGCGGGATCCAAAACTGAGCTTGCCTTCGACGATGAGGGTTCCCTGCGTCAGGCTCGCCGCCTCCATCACGATGAAGAAAACGCAAACAAATCCAATGGTGAATCGGGACATTACCTGGTCCTCTTGTTCCTCGGTGTTTGCACGCTCAATGTTCGGCAAGGTCCGCGTAGACCTCGCGGGCCCGGTGCCAGACCGACAGTACCTCACTTTTCTGTTCCGGGGTATCGAACCGATCGTTGCCTTCGATCAATTCGATAGAGCGATCGATCCAACCCAGGAAGTACCGGGCGTCTTCGGGTGAACGCGCCGAGCGGCCGCCCTTGGAGAGGTAGACCGGGCTCGTGTGCGCGTAAACGTAACTGTCCATCAGGAGATGCTGGCGTTCCGGTCCGGTGATGCGCACCCCCACCCAGCCGCTTTCGGATATCGGGATCTCGACGTCGAGCGCCACGGTGGAGGGGCTTTCTGCGCGAACCGAATGCACGACGGCCCCGTTGACGAGGACGTCGAGAGTTTCCATCGGAAGGATCGATCGGGCTTCAGCTTGCACGCGCACAGAACTGTTCCCGGCATCGGCAAGCTGGAGTTCGCTGCCCGCTTCGCGTCCGTCTACCCGGAAGGTGACCAGCGGCCCGTTGGTCACGAAGGTCTTTCCGCTCGTGAGGCCCCGAATCCAGTCGCCGTAGCGCAGCGGCGTCCCGGTCTGGACGTAGACGCGAACCGTCCCGATTGCGGGAGCCCTCCAGTAGTCGGTCATCGCGTCGGTGCCTGCCGACGCCGGTATCTTGAAGCCCAGGTTCAGCAGACGGTACCAGACCTCTGCGCCGACGTATTCGTCGCTCCAGATACAGGCGACGTCGAAGTAGTCCACGTTTCCGAGAGCCGCATTGACGGGGAACTCCCGCGCCCCGCCGTAGTCGTAACTGGCGGGATCCTCGCCACGGGCATACAGGTACGGGTGAACGTAGCCGCCCACGCCCCCTTGCTCGTGTACTGCGTCCAGTACGTGAGAGTTCGTCGGATAGAGAGCGGACTGGGCCGTATTCGTCGACGCATGCAGCGGGTAGACGAGCGATTGCAGGTTCAGCAGGGCCATGTGGCCCGTAAAGCTCGGTCGGTATTCCTGGTTGAAGTAAATCAGACGGCGGTCCCTGGAGAGATCGTGCAGTTTGCCCTCGAAGTACTTCATGTCGTAGATGCGTCCGCCGGAACGATTGGCGATCAGGTTGTTGACGACGTTCAAATCCTCCGCTTCGGCCTCGAGCCACACCGATTCGGGCGTGGCGTCATAGATGCCTCCGTAGTTGAGGTGAATGTGGTTGTCGCCGGAGTGCCAACCCTGTGCAGCCATATCGGTCAATCTTTCGAGGGAAAACTCGATCCGGTGGTTTTCACCACCGACGATGTCCAGCTCCATCTTCTGCGGCTCGTACTCGAAGCCCTTCGCGACCTCGACAGAGGTCCTTCCCTCGGGAAGATCGATCTCGAACCGGCCCGACGTGTGGAAGTAGTGACTGTCGGTGACGACCGAGTGCCGATGGAACGCGCCCCGAGGGGTGTAGGGTTTTCCGTCTGAAGCAGTCACATACACGCGCGCCGCGGTCGGCTCGCCGTCGGCGGAGTCATTGACGATGACCTCGAGTGTGCCGACGGGCTGCCGGTGATCCAGGCTCGTGATCCGAACTTCGGTGGGTGGTCCACCGACGGCCGGCACCCTCCACAGCGTGAATTTACCGCCCGCGTTGGATATGAAGGCAAGTGTGCTGCTGTCGGGCGACCATGCGGGGGTGAACACTTCGTTGTCGAAATGCGTCAGCTGGATCGGGTTTGCCGCCTCCGGTGAGAGGAGCCACAACTCGTGGTGGCCGGTGCGGTAGGAGACGTAGGCGATCTTTGCTCCGTTGGGTGACCAGGTCGGCCGGGCCTGCCAGCTCGTTTCTTCCTGGAGCAGGATGGTCGGCTCCATGCCGCGCCGGATCTGCCAGATCCCTCCCGTGCCGACGATGGGCCGCCCGTTGAACGAACGGTTGCTCACGAAGACAGCCCGTTCGCCGTCGGGCGCCCACGCGGGCGTGATGTTCTGATGCTCATCGACGACAAAGGGTTCCGCTTGCGGGTCGCCCGGCCGGATCGCCCAGATGCCGAACAGTTTTCCCCTTTCGGATGACGCGGTGTAAAGAACCTCGCCCCCGTCCGGCGACCAGCGGGGGTTGACGTTGAGGCCGCCCGTTGCGGTCAGTTGACGTGAATCACTCCCGTCGCTCCCGACCGACCAGATTTCGATCGAGCGCCCGTCGTCGCGCGTAAAGACGATTCGGTTGCCGTCCGGCGACCATTCCGGTTCGGAATCGAAATGCACGCTCGACGTGACCTGAACCGCTTCTCCTCCCGAGGCCGGAACCTGCCACAGGCTTCCCTGCATCGCGAACGCGATCCTCTCCCCATCGGGAGACCACGCCGGCGCCCATGGCCCCGTCGTCACCGGGGGCAGGTACAGGCTCTCCATGTACATCTGCGCTCCCCCCGTCGAGCCGAATATCGCGAGGTAAGCCGCAGGCAACTGCGGCAGGTGCGCAAACAACGGAACGGAGACCAATGCCACGAGCATCGCTCCGATCAGGTACCGCCTGACCGGGTTCGCCTTCTTCATCGTTTCCCCTCTCACAGCAGGTGTAGGTGCGGTCTATGACCGGAACCATTCATTAGCGTCGGGCCCACCGTCCCCCTCCCGACGAAACTTGAGCGTTCAAGTACCCATCGCAGTGCGCGCCTGTATGGAGAAAGACAGCTGGTCCGGTCCCCCCCACGCCTCCCTCCAGCCGGAACCGTGTGCGCTCATAGAGCGCACCTACACTCCACCCAACGGCCTACGGATAACGGCCTACTATCCCCCCACCGGCGCCCGCCGCAGATGCCAATCCGTGGCCGATTCGTACGCGTGGGCCGCGCGGTAGAGCGTGAACTCGTCGAACGGCCTTCCGTAGAGCTGAATCGTAATCGGGAAGGTCGGCGTCCCGGAGAACATGCCGCAGGGAAGAACCAGCGCAGGGTAGCCTGTCATGTTCCCGATCGAGGTGTTGCCCCGGCGGACCGACGTCGCCGTGGTTTCATCGTAGCTGGCTCGGGCCTGCTCCGCCGTGCGCAGTTCGCGGGGCTTGTTCTTGCTGCCCGGAACGGCCATGATGTCGCATTTTCGGAATGCCTGCTGCATCTCCTTCTGCAGGATCGTCCGGATTCGGTTCGCCTTGATGTAGTCGGTTGCCGTGTAGAACATCGCGGCGCCGAGCTCACGCTGAATCTGCAGGTCGAAATCGTCCCATTGTTCCCGTAGCCGCTTCTCATGGAAGCATGCCGCTTCCGACATCGCGATGATCCACAGCGCCTGTCCTGCAAGCTCGGCGTGCGGGATTTCGACATCCACGGTCTTGGCGCCCTTGTCGACGAGTAGCTGGACGGCGTCGCGGACGGCCTTGTCGGCCTCAGCCTCGGCGCCCTCGAAGAAATAGTTCTTCGGAATTCCGATGCGCAGGCCTTCGACATTGTTGGTCAGTGCTCGACTGTAGTCCGGAACGGGATCGTCTGTGGTCACCGGATCCATCGGATCGCGACCGGCAATCACCTGGAGCATGTTCGCGTTATCGGCGACGGTCTTCGTCATCGGTCCAGCGTTGTCGAGTGTCCAGCTCAACGTAGTGACACCATAGCGGCTGACGCGGCCGTACGTCTGTTTCAATCCCACGATACCGTTCGCGCTTGCCGGGCCCCGGATCGACCCACCCGTGTCGGTTCCGATCGACAGCGGGACCATGTAGGCGGCAAGCGACGCTCCGGACCCGCTGGACGAACCCGACGGCGAATAATTCAGGTCCCAGGGGTTGCGCGCTGTTCCAAAGCTCGTCAGCGTCGCGTTTCCCATTGCGAACGGACTCATCGAAAGCTTGCCCACCATGATGGCGCCAGCCTTGTTCAGACGGTCGGTTATGGTGGATTCGTGGTGCGTGACTTTATCCTTCGTGACATCGGAGCTGTTCGTCGTGCGGTGACCCTTCGTCGCCAGGATGTCTTTGGGCGCGTAGGGCAAACCGTGCAGCGGCCCGATGTAGCGTCCGGCCTGAATCTCCCGCTCCGCCTGCCGTGCTTTCGTGAGCGCTTCGTCGCGCAGAATCGTGATGAAGGCATTCACTCTCGGGTTCAGTTCCTCGATCCGGTCCAGGAAAGCCCCGACGACTTCCACCGGCGATACATCCTTGCGGCGGATCATCCCGCCAAGGTCCCTGCCGCTCTTGAAGACGAGTTCGTTTTCCTGCATCCCTACACCCTCCCTTTCGCCATAAAGATCGGGGCGGGCTCGATCATGTCGTCGATCTCCAGGCTTCGAAACGTCTCGAACTGATCGATGTTCTTCTGGATCGCCTTGGAGATGACCTCCAGTTGTTCCTCGCTGAGGTCGGCGTCGATGAGAGCAGCCGAGGTGCGGAGCGTGTCCAGCGACACCTCCTTGCCGGTTTGAGCCAGGACTTCGAGCGCCGCCGGCCCCGTTATTCCCACCGCCGCGAGAATCTGAAGCGCGTGACGGCGTGAGAGTTTGATGTTGTCGGTTCTGGGTTTCATTCCACCTCCAGGATTTCCCGTGTAGGTGCGGTCTATGACCGCACATTTCTTCGGTTCGATACGACGTGCGCTCATAGAGCGCACCTACAGTTGCGTGTCATTGTCCAACGTGTTTCTCATAGTGTGCTGCGATACGTTCCAGCGAATCGCGAAGCGATTCCGGCCGCCAGTGGTACCAGCCGTGTGGCTCGTTGTTGTAGAGCACGTATTCGGTCGGCTTGCCCTTCTCCTTTGCCAGTCGGTAATACTCCTCGGCGAGGCTGCTCCTGACGCCGTAGTCCCGATCTCCCCACAACATGAGCAGAGGAGCCTCGATACGATCGATGCCATAGAGCGCCGAACGCTCCCTCCAGTGTTGCGGGGCCGCAGTCGGATCTCCGCGGTCTCCGCCCACGACGTCACCCAGTACCGGCTTCTGGGCCGCCGTGAGATAGTCGTACATGTGGATCAAGTCGGTCGGTCCGTAGAAATTGACCGCCGCCTTCACGAGTTCCGGGTAGCGGACGAGGATCTGCATCGTGAAGTAGCCGCCGGTGCTGCCGCCTTGCATGACTACGCGTTCGGGGTCCCCGAGTCCCTCCGAGACCACGTATTCCACACCCGCAGCAATGTCGTCGATATCGGCACCGCCCCAATCTCCGAAGTTCAACCATTCGTACTCCCGCCCGTTTCCAGCGCTTCCGCGAACCTGGGGCGCAAGCACGACGTAACCCTTCGATACGAAGTACTGGATGTAGGGGTAAAACCCGTTGACGTGCAGACCGTGGGTATTGGCGCGAGCGTAAATAAGTAGCGGCGGCAGGCCTTCCGCCGACGCGACGGGCCGGTAGAGAAATGCGGGCACCTCGAGGCCGTCGCTCGAGGGGTACGAGACGAGTTCCGGCTCCACGAACAGATCCGTGTTGAGTGCATCGGACATGTGGTCGGTAAGCTGGACCGCTTCGCCGCCGTCGGTTCCGATGATCCAGATATCGCTTGTCGTCTTCGGGCCCATGTAGGTATGGGCGATCGACTCTCCGTCCGGCGACCAGCGAAACGTCCCCCGCGCCTGTAGCCCTTCGAACCCACCGCTCACACCGTCTCTCGTCGTCAGTTGTTGGGGTTCGCCGCCTTCGGCCGATACTTTCATCAGGTGAAAGTTCCACCGCTTGTTGGCGACGAACGCGATCTCGTTTCCGTCGGGCGACCACTGCGGATTGTACTCGTCCCACTCGCTCGTGGTGAGCATGCGGGTCCGGCCCGTTTCGACGTCGACAACCCCGATATTGCGCCAACCGGAACCGTTCGAGACGAACGCGATCCTGGTTCCGTCGGGCGACCAGGCTGGAGCGGACTCATGGCTGTCTTCGGTGCCCGGAGTGAGCAACCTCGCCTCGCCCCCTGAACTCGGCATGACCCAGATGTCCATTCGCTTCCAGTCGTTGTATCCGCTGCGGTCCGAAGCGAAAGCGATCCATCGGCCGTCCGGCGAGGGACGCGGGTCCCGGTTGGTGTGAGGACCGGCCGTCAGGTATTCGGGTTCCACCGGGCCGCGCGGGAGGTCCGCCGGCAGCCTGGCGATCTGGTCGTGGCCGCCGGGCCCGCCGCGGATGAACACGATCGAATTACCGTCGGGCGTCCACCGCGCAAAGGCTCCGCCGGACCCGTATGAAATGTTGACGGGCGGCGACGGGCGATCCGGCGCCAGGAGAAAGATGTCTCCTCGTGAGATATACGAAATCCAGCGCCCGTCCGGAGACCACTGCGGGTCGCGTTCCTGTTCGGGATACCAGTCGGTGAGAGGACGGGCGTTGGAGCCGTCGGCGTTCACGAGCCAGATGTCGTAGCTGCCGTTCCTGGCCGACACGTAGGCAATCCGGCTGCCGTCGGGCGAATGCTGAAACTGCTCGACCTTTCCGTTGGTCTGGGCCAGCAGGTCGATGAGCCGATCTGTTGCGTCCGCCGCCGGTGGGTCCTGGATCGGACCGCAGGACGCCAGCAGGAAGGCAATGATCGGTATCCCGTATCGCATCGAGTCTGGGCAAGAGGGTTAAATAGGGGGGCAGAGCCCCCATTTCCCTGATTGGAACCTGCAATTAGTGAAAAGCAAATTGAGTAAATGGGGGCTCTGCCCCCCTATTTAACGCTCTTCTCACGGTCCGGGACGCCTGGGCACGTCACCGCCGTTTCGTTGATAGATGATCATGTCTTCTGTATCGTCGGGTCCCACCACGAGAGGAAGTCGTCCGGCGAGTTCGCGCCGGATCGTATTGACGACTTCCAGGCCGGCCGAAGGTGTGCCGCCCAGGAGATGATCCCGCTTGTAACGTACCAGACCTTCGGCGGTCGCGGCATCCAGGACACCGGACGGACGGCCTGCCGCGTCGAAGATCTCCCGGTTGTCCGGAGAAAGATACCCGAGCCTCGCCAGCGATTCCTGCAGCCATCGAACATCGCCACCCCGGCTCTGTTCCATGACCCGGAACCCGGGCTCCTGGTTGCGGATCGAGCGCCATCGATAGTAGAGGTTTGCGAGATCGTGGATTGCGCTTCTGCTGTTATCGATCCGCAAGTTGACCAGATCGTCGACGTTGCCGGGGCTGACGCCTCCGGGTCGCCTTTTCTTCACCACCAGCGTGGCACCCATCCGACCTCTCGCATCCCCACCCGCGCGATCGGCCGCAACCAGAGACCGAAGCAGTCGTTCAGCCAAAGGCATGCCGGAACCCTCGGTCCCTTCGAAGGTGTCGGCAAATGCGTCGACGACTTCGGGTCCGGCGAGAATGTTGCCGGAAGTGGCGTAGTTGTTCCCGATCCGGTGACCCTTCCACATGCTCTCCCTGCCGGTTACCGCGACACTCCGGCCTTCGACGTCGACGATGTTGATCTGCCCTCCGCCCCAACCCTCTCCGTAGCGGTCGCGCAGACGCTGGATGACTTCTTCAGGGCTGGCGCCCTCTTCGAGCCAGTCCATCATCTCGTTGGCGTCTTTGTAGGGAGACCAGCCCATCGTCGCGATGGCGCCGACGTCGGCCCGCACATGAACCGCGATCGGGGCAACGGCGAAGAACCGCGACGCCATTGCCACACCGACTTCGCCCGTCTCCGGGTCGTAGCCGACAATCGACATGCTGCTGATGGGACTCATGCCCGGTTCCGGGATCTGGGCAGCCGCCGGCATAGCAACAAGGCAGAGGATGGCGGTCAAACAGAGTATTGTGTAAGCATTCCTCATGGCCACTCCTCCTACGGTGCCTTCCAGAACGACGTCACGCCTTGTCCGCGCGCCCGGTCCTGGAGAATGTCGATCATCTTGATCACGGTTTCGCGGTTGACGGAACGGCCGGAACCCAGTTGATGGTCCTGTTTGAACCGGAGTACTGCCTCGACCGTGGCGTCATTGAAGGTCCCCCGCGGCTGCCCTCCCTCGTCGAACACGGCGCTGTTTTCCGCTTCGACATAGCCCAGCTCCAGCAACCATGTCTGCAAACGACCGACGTCGGCGCCCTGGGTCTGGAGAATCATTCGAGTCCCGTACTCGCGAGCCCGTTCGACGCGCCAACGCTCGTACAGGTAGCGCAGGTCGTCGATCGCATTCGGGCTGTCGTCGACGCGTAGATCGACCAGGATGTCGGTGGCTCCGAACCCGGCTCCAGGCTTGTAGACCTGAAGCGCGGCGCCCAGGCGACCGCGCGCGTCACCACCCGCCTGGTCCGCAGCCTCCAGGGCCCGCAGGAGGCGTTCGGCCAGAGGAAGCCCGGCCCCCGCGGTTGCTTCGAAGGTGTCGGCGAAACCGTCGACCACTTCCGGGCCGGCCAGAATGTTGCCCGACGTCGCGTAGTTGGCGCCGATGCGATGACCCTTCCACTCGCTGGAGTTCGGGTTCGTCACCGCCGTGCTGCGGCCGGCGACGTCGACGATGCTCATCTGGCCGATGTTGTCGTATTGTTCCCGCAGGCGTGCGGTGACTTCTTCCGGGCTAGCGCCTTCCTCCATCCAGTCCAGCATCATTGGGCCGTCTTTATAAGGCGCTCCGCCCATCGTGGCTATCGCTCCGACCCCTGCGCGCACGTGCGTCATCACGTAACCCACGGCGAACACGCGCGACGCGGAGGCGACACCGACTTCTCCCGTGTCCGGGTCGTAGCCGACGATCCCCATGCTGCTCATCAGGTGCTCTTCCCGCGTGAGGTCGACTTGAGCCTGGGCCGGCAAGGCCGACAGCAGGATCATGGCTAGAGCGACGATCATGCCCCGGTGTCTCATCGTCCACCTCCTCTTTCCTGAACTTGCCGTTCGAGTTCACGCAGCATGAACTGAACCAGATAGGGCGCCTCGTCCAGGTCGGAAGCTCTTTTCCATTCCATCGTCGCCTCCGCCGTCCTGTCGTTGAAGATGCCGTTCGGCTCGCCGTTCTCGTCGAAGACGCGGCGGTCCTCGGCATTCAGGTGCCCTAACTCGAGCAGGTAGCGCTGAAGCTGCCGGACGTCGTTACCCGTGGTCTGTTCGATCGGCTGAAAGCCGACGCCGTAAAGATGGTGGAACTTCCATTCCTCCCAGAGAGCGCGCAGTTCCGGAATCGCCTGCGTGCTGTCGTCGACGCGGAGGTCGACGAGGAGATCGGTTCCCATGAAGCCCGCGCCCTTGCGGTAGACCTTTAGCTGTGCGCCCTGCTGCCCGCGAGCATCGCCCCCGACGGCATACGCCGCTTCGCAGGCCTGGAGCAACCGTTCGGCCAGGGGCAGCCCGGAGCCTTCGGTTCCCTCGAACGTATCGGCAAAAGCGTTGACCACCGCGGGGCCGGCCAGGATGTTCCCCGAGGTAGCGTAGTTCTTCCCGAAGCGCTGGCCGATCCACTGGGAGCCCCGCGGGCCGGTCGTGGGGAGGCTGCGGCCGGCAACGTCGACGATGTTGATCTGACCCGTGTCCGGAAGCATGCCGCGGACACGCCGCATAACTTCGACGGGGCTCAGGCCTTCCTCCTCCATCCAGTCCAGCATCTGCTCACCCATCGTAAACGGACCGTTCTGCATGACGGTGATCGCACCGACTCCGGCGCGCGCGAACGAGGCTACCGGCCCAACCGCAAAGTATTTCGAGGTCATGCAATTGCCGACGTCGCCAGTGTCGGGATCGTAGCCCACGATCGACAGGCTGCTCATGATGTCGTCTTCAGGAGTCAGGTCGAAGGAGTGCGCTCCCGGCCCGACGTCTGCGAGGAGAGGCACGCTCAACCCGCGTTCTTCCATTTCGGCGCGGATCGAATTCACGGTTTCCAGCCCCGCAGAGGGACTGCCGCCCAGGCTGTGGTCTCTCTTGTAGCTGGAAACGGCGCCCGCGGTGACGTCCTCGAAGAGGCCGTTTGCCGCGCCTGCATCGTCGAAGATCGTCTCTTCGTCGCCGTCCAGGTAGCCCAGGGTTTTCAGGCTTGTCTGAAGCCATTGGACGTCCCGGCCGCGCGTCATGCCCATGATCCGGAAACCGGGGACTTCGGCGTGGACGTCCTTCCATCGCATGTAGAGCTTCCGCAGTTCGATGATCGCATTGCGGCTGTCGTCGATCCGCAGGTTGACCAGGTTGTCCATTCCGAAGCGGCCGCCACCCGCGCGCTTGACGATCAGGGTAGCTCCCATTCGCCCGCGAGCATCGCCGCCGGCCCGGTCGGCCGCCTCCAGCGCCTGGAGCAGCCTTTCGGCAAGCGGCAGGCCGATCGTCTCCGTCGATTCGAAGGTTTGAGCGAACGCGTCCACGACCTGCGGTCCCGCGAGGATGTTGCCGGCCGCTGCGTAATGCTTCCCGTACCTGTGACCCTTCCACATGCTGGCCTGGGTTTCGCTCGTCGTCGAGATGCTCCGGCCTTCGGCGTCCACGATGTTGATCTGGCCGACTCCCCGGGGATGGCGCTGTCGCAGTCGATCCAGTACGTCGGCAGGACTCACTCCTTCTTCGAGCCAGTCCAGCATCGATTCGGCGTCGGCGTAAGGTGCGCCTCCCATTGTTGCGACGGCCCCGACATCCGCCCGGACGTGAGCCGCGATCGGCGCGACCGCGAAGAACCTCGAGGCCAGAGCGATCCCCACATCACCGGTGTCCGGGTCGTAGCCGACGATCGACATACTACTCATCCCGTCGTCCGTCAATGGAACCGGTACCTGTGCGGCCGCGATGGTCGAGAAGAAGAACGGTAGGACGAACAACATCAGGGCGGGGAGTTTCCGAGAAGAATCCATGGTTCCTCCTGGAGAAATAAATCGAGCCCGGCCTCGCGGGAACGAAGCCGGGCTCGAGAGTGGAGGTAAATGCTCTTTAGAACATGTACTTGATGCCGAACTGGATCTGACGATTGTCGATCTTGGTCCGGGTGATCGTGCCGAAGGCTCCGGAGTTGACCGTCTTGTTCGGGACTGCAAACTGGGCCTTGTTCATCATGTTGAAGAACTCCGCCCGGAACTGGACGTTGTGCGTTTCCGCGAAGCGAATGTTCTTCATCAGCGTGAAGTCCCAGGTGTTAATCCCGGGGCCTTTCAGGAATCCGCGCGAGGCCGTGCCGAAGGTCCCGGCCGGTGGAACCACCAACGCTGAAGTGTCGAACCAGGCCTGCGGCGTGGGGTTGCTCAGTACCGGGTCACCGACGACGTTGGCACGGACGAAACCGTTTCCGGTGTTGCTGATATCTCCCGAGGCTTCGGGAGTAAAGGACTGGCCCGAAGCGAACGTCGTGATTCCGGCAATCTGCCAGCCGCCGAGGACGGCATCGGCCGCACCGCTCAGGCCGACCGGCTTGCCCGCCCCGAATGGCAGTTCGTAGGAATAGCTGACGACCATCCGATGGCGGACATCGAAGAGAGCGTTGCCCTTTTCAGCGACCAGGTTGTGGTTGTTCTGGATGCTACCACCGCCGATGCCCGTGCCCGACGCGCCGCCGTTGTCGAGCGTATGCGACCAGGTGTAGGCGCCGACGAACGCGAGCCCGCCCGACATCCGCTTCTCCAGCTTCGTCTGCAGTGAATGGTAGGTGGAGGCGGCAGATTTTTCGGACTGGTTGATGCCACCCCATCCCTGGAAGGGACGGCGCGAGCTCACCGACGTCCAGTTGTCCGGATCCGAGCCCTGGCCCAGAACGTCGCCCGTGAACGCCTGGTTGATGTTCCGCCTGCTGCGCAGCTTCGTTCCCTTCGATCCGGCATAGGAGAAGTCCAGCACCATATTCGTACCCAGCGGGCGCTGGAAGCCGAGGTTGAAGTGCTGCATGTAGCCCGTCTTCGCGTACAGGTCGACGGCGCGGACGATGATCGCGTCGGTCGTCGTCTGCGGGAACGGATTCCTGAGCGTAAGGTCGGGGGTGCCGGGGGCGCCGTTGAACCCCTGCGGGATCACATAAGGATACGCCAAGCCACGGCTCGTCCAGTTGAACGCGCTGATGTGGGGTGTATAGAAGATCCCGTAGCCGCCGCGGACGACGAGGTCGATGGCCTCGGGAGACCAGGCGAACCCCACCCGCGGCGCAAAGTCGTTCAGATCGTTGTACATTAACCCGGTTGGTACGGATGGGTTCTGGTCCAGTCCGCCCGGCACGCTGATGGTCTGACCCGGGTTCGTCGGGTGGTTGTAAACCAGAGTGCCGCTCTTGCCCCCGACGACGATCTGGCCGGTCTCCTGGTGGAACGTCGTTCCTTCGTTGGGACCCTGGCCGTCCGCTGTCGGGGAGGCGCCGGAAAAGGCCGGCGGTGACTGGAATTCCCAGCGCAGGCCGAGGTTGAGCGTCAGGTTGGGCGTGATCTTCCAGTCGTCGGCGAAGAAGATGTTGACGCTCCGCATCCGCTGGTAGGTCGCGGCGTCGCCGACGAGACGGTCCGTGCGAGCCGGGAAGCCCAACAGCAGGTCGCCCAGTGCGACGCCGGAGTACTTGTTGTTGTCGAAACGGAACCGCCCGTTGGAGTTGCTCTCCAGCCAGATGTTCATGTACATCGTCCGGACTTCGGCTCCCATCTTTATCTGATGGTTGCCCCGGGTCAGGGCGAACATGTCGAACCAGTGCCAGGTGTTGTCATGCCGGAGCTGCGCGCTGTAGGTGCCCCGCTGACGGGAGAAGCCGGCCACGTCGACCCGCGGGAAGCCCAGGTTCGAACCCGTCGAGCACCGCACCTCCCTGGTGCAGTTGTCCGCGCCCCGGGGTTTAAGCTCGCTCTGAACGCCCATAATGCCCAGTTGCTGCGCGAAGGGCTGACCGTACAGGGTCTCGTAGATGCCTCCGATCAGCCGGTTGAATCCGACCCGGGCCTCGTTCACCGCCGTTGGGCCGAAGACGTAGGTCGAGCTGAGGGCCGCATTCCGGCCGATCGGCTGGAAGAAGACCGCGCCGAAGTTGGGGAGCTGGACTCCGGCCTGGAACTCCGGGTTCTCCCGGTAGGACTGCTGCCAGGTGATCCGGCCGAAGATGTTGTGGTTGTCGGTCAGCCGGTGATCGACACGACCCGTATAGATGTCGAAATCCTCGACCCGGCTCGCGCCCGTCAGGTAATTGTTGACCGGGTCCGATCGGTTCGGCTCGGGATAGAAGTTGGCGATGGCCTGGCCGATGGGGTCGATTCGATCCGCCGGGATGATATTGCCCGGGAACTGCAGTCCCGTGGAGGGGTCGATGACCGGCGTGCTGAAGCTCGAGAGGTCGCCGCTCCGCTGGGCCATGGTCGGCACGCGTGCCAGCGAGTTCTGGATCTGGTTCACCCGGGTGCCTTCGTAGTTGAACATGAAGTGGGTCCGGTCCCTGACGATCGGACCGGAGAAGACCACGCCGAACTGGTCGCGCTTGTAGTTTTCCTTCTCGTCGGCGAAGAAGTTCCGCGCATCGAAACGATCGCGGCGGGCGAACTCGAAAGCCGTGAGGTGGAAATCGTTCGATCCGGACTTCGTCTGGATGTTGATCACAGCGCCGCCGGCACGGCCGAACTCCGCGCTGTAGGTGCTGGTCTGGATCTTGAATTCCTGGATGGCGTCGATGGACGGGACGATCACGAGCTGCGCATTGCCCGTGTCGTTGTTGTCGACACCGTCGAGCAGGAAGTTGTTGTCGCGCTCTCGTGCGCCCGAGGCGTGCAGTGAGAAGTTCTGGTTGGCGAGGTTCGATCCCTCAACGCTGGGCTGAACTCCGGTCGTCAGCGTCGTCAGCGCCATGAAGTGTCGCTGGTTTAGAGGAATGTCGGTCACCTTCTGGCTGTCCATCACCTGTCCGAGCGAGGCGGTCTCGCTCTGCAGTAACGGCGCATCCGCCGTGACCTCGATGACCTCGCTCACTTCCCCGATGCGCAGGATGAAGTCGATCGGGACGACGGCGCCCACCTGGAGGATGACACCCCGACGGATTTCCGTCTGAAAACCGGGCAGCGTCGCTTCGACCTCGTATGTGGATGGCGGGAGTAGGGGCACCGAATAGAGCCCCGACTCGCCGGTGATCACGATTCGATTCAATCCGGTCGCGGCGTCCCGTACGGTAATCTCGACGCCCGGAATCACAGCGCCGGATTCGTCACCCGCGGTGCCGACGATGCGGCCCGTGGTCGATTGAGCCTGAACAGTTGCCGTCATGGAGAAGCAAAGAACGACGGCAACAATAGATAATCTCCACCTATTCATGAGAGAAACCTCCTCTAATGAGCAAGCAGCAGCCGTGTTCTCGTCTTGAGGAACGCCGGTTGCACAATCAGCAGCCAGGGCCGAACGGCCCAACACACTTCTCCCTAGGTTTTTTGAACTGCTTGAAAAAGCGAAGGGGTATGCTATCAGGACCGGTACTGAAGGGTAATCGGCCCTCTGGTATAAATTAATATATATCTAAAGTTATACGATAAGACTTTTAAGCCATACCATTGATCTATTTCGGGTTCATCCTCTGAACCTGAGATCTCATCCTCTCGGCGGCCTGGCGTTCGCTCTGGGGCGGTTCCTTTGCGAGATAGGCATCCAATTCGGCCAGCACCATCTCGAAGTGTTCGAGCTTCAGGTAGACATTCGCAAGCATGAGGTAGGAGGGTAAGAACGAGTCGTCGAGCGCTTTCGAACGGCCGAGTGCCGCTCGAGCGAGTTCCAGCTGTCCGGTCTTATAGAGAGCCGATCCGAGAAAATAGTAACCAACGGCGTTTCTCGGGTTCAGCTTGACGGCATCCCCGAGCAGCAACGCCGCCGCGCCGAAGGTTTCGACCGCCTGATCCCGATTCCCGAACGATTCTTCCGCGTCTCCAGCCTGGAGGTAGAGGCGTCCGAGGTTGATCAGCGGATCGGCCGAGCGGGGATTCAACTCCCGAGCCACAAGAAACTCGCGCCGTGCTTCGTTCGGCTGTCCGGATTGTTGGTAGATCAGGCCAAGTGTGTTGTGGGCACGGTAAAAATCAGGAGCCAGCTCGATCGCTTCCTTGAGCAGCTCGATCGCCTTCGAGAGGTTTCCTTTTTCTCTCTCATCGAGGGCGCGATCGTGAGCACGAACGGCCGCGGCTGGATACGTCTTTCGAAACTCCGTGAGGTCGACGAGATTGGGGTCCGATCCGCTCGTTGCGTCGTCGGGCGCGGCCGCCGCCCGGTTGATTGTGATCATAGCCGTGATGATCTGCTCGGCTCCGCGCGTGACCTCCACACGCTGACGCACTTCGTCAAAGCCCTCGGTTCGGACGAAGATGTGGAACGTGCCCGCATTGAGATCCTTGAATTCGAAATTGCCGATGCCGTCGGCGTAGACGTTGGCGATGGCGTCCCGACCAATTCCTTCCAACCGCACTTCGACCGGACCGGAGGGCGGAGCTTTCGGATCGAAGAGAACGCGGCCGCGGATGATAAAGCGGATGTCGGGATTGAGCCCGTCCATCTGAGGGTCGTAACCCTGGCTCCAGGCGGGCGGAATCAGACCGAGGAATAACGCGAGCAAAGCTGGAATTGTGTGACGCACGAACAGCCTCCGTGTCGTTCTTCAACCCTATCACGGTCGGTCCGTGGCCTGGCACACAATGGGCCCGGATTCCACTCGCTCAACCGGGGTTTCTCGCCATTTCTGCTCGGATCTGCTCGACGAACCGGCGCGGACCGTCCTCCCCAGGCACCAACTCCAAGAGTTCTTCGCCATAAGGCAAAGCCTCACTCCACCGACCGTCCTGGGCGTAGAAGATGGCAAGGGCCTGGGCGAATGCCGGATCCCGCGAATCGATCCTGTAGGCCTGCTGCAGCTCGAACTCCGCAGTCTGACGGCGGCCCAGTTGTTGCAGGGCCAACCCGTAGTTGTAACGTACGCGCGCCCTCTCGGGGAGTAGTGCGGCGGCTCGACCCAGGCTCACGGCCGCATCCTCGAGTCGGTCCATCTCCGCCAGGAGCAGACCCAGTGAATAATGTGGCTCTCCTTCTCCGGGATGCCGTGCAGTGGCCTCCCTCAGCACGCGTTCGGCATCCGGGTTGCGGCCCATGTCGTTGAGCAGCGTGGCCAGGTTCAAACGCGCCGGGAGAAACCCGGGATCGATACTCACGGCGGCTTCGTAGTCGCGGACTGCTTGTTCTTGTCGGCCGGTGGCGGCGTGAATTACCCCCAGGTTCAGGTGAGCCGGCGCCATGTCGGCCAGCGACGACTGCAGCAATTCATACTCGCTCAGTGCCGCATCGAACGCTTGCCGGTGCTCCCCGCTGAGTTCGGTGGAAGCCGCAGCCAGAACCCTTACGGCCTGAATCCGGACGGCGCGGACCGGGTCCCGCAGTAAAGGGGAAGCGGTTTGGATTCGTTCTTCCGGCGGCAGGGATTCCAGTTCTGAAACTGCAGTCGCACGGACGAGAGGGTCGTCATCGTGCACGGCCTCCACCACGGCGGGGACACCAGCGGTAGGGTAGCTTCGCAACAGCTCCAGCGCGGTGGCGCGAACGATTGTCGGTTGCTCGGCATCGCCGCTGAGCTCGATCAGCCTCGCCGCGGCGTCTGGCTCTCGCCGACGGCCGGCCGCGATCGTCTCACCGTAATGGGGTTCCTGTCGGCGCTCCGTGCCGTACCATCTTGCGACGGCTGCATCCGCCCATTCGGCTGCCTCGTCCGTATGGCACATGTTGCACGCGTTCGGTGTTCCAAGCTTGAGCGACAGGTCCGGCCGAGGGATCCGGAAACTGTGGTCCCGTCGCGGATCCACGACCATGTAGGTGCGCTCGGGCATGTGACAATTCACGCATCGCGCGCCGTCGCCCTCTGCCGGATGAAAGTGATGCTCCGAAGAGTTGTAGTTCTTGGGTGTCAGGGTCGGAAAGCGATCACGCGGGGCGTCGAGGTGGTGGCACTGTTCGCAGACCGCGTTGCCCACGACGCGCAACTCCAGGCTGTGAGGGTTGTGGCAGTCGGTGCAGCGAATGCCCTCCTCATACATCCGGCTCTGGAGGAACGAACCGTACACATAGACCTCTTCGAGGATCTGGCCGTCGGCGTGGTACAGATCCTCCCGGAGAGTCTCCGGCATGAAGTGGTCGAGAAACCGCTCTCCCGCCCGGTCTTCGGCGCTCACCTGGTGACGACGAGAGTGGCACGGCGCACACGACTCCACCTGGTAACGCGCATCGTTCGTGGCGAAATCAGCGATCAGTCCGGCACCGTGTGTCGTGGCGTCGGGTCGATCGACCTCGGATGCCCAAGCCACATGTGCTTCGCCCGGACCGTGACAGGACTGGCAACCGACGTCGATCCTGTCCCACTTCGTATCGTAAGTGTCGGTCTCTATATCGTAGTTCTTCCGAAGATTCGTCGAGTGACACTCCGCGCACATGAAGTTCCAGTTCTGGTAGCGACCCGTCCAGTGGAAGGGGTCTTCGGGAGGAATACGCTCGTCAGGATAGAGGTGGAACCAGCGCTCACGCTGTGTGTCCCACGCAACGCCCAGACTCTGAAGACGTCCGCCGGGAAACTCGATCAGATACTGCTGGAGTGGTTCGATCCCGAACGTGTACCGGATTTCGAAATCCCGCATACTACCGCCAGGACCTTCGGTGTTGACGAAGAACTTCCCGTCGTTCCGGAAAAAGCGTGACGTGACATCGAAATGGGTGAACGTTGCGTCGTCGAAATCACCGAGCACAGACTCCTCGGTTGCCTCTTCCATCGAGCGGTCATGATGGGATTCGGCCCACTCAAGAAACTGTTGTTCGTGGCAGCCCGCACATGTTTCTTCTTCGACAGACAACACCCCTCGCGTGGAGTCCGTCGTTGACCGGTCGGTATCGCGGTCCCGGCCGCAACCGGCAAGAACGGCCACTAACAATGTCGGAAGGAAGTATCGGTTGAGGCGTGAGTGCTGCATGGTCTCCGATGAACTATCAAGCAGGACCCGTTCTTAATCAAGTCGCGACAGGTCCGGCTGAACCGGGTCGTCAATGGCGAAGATCTCGAGCTGGCCCCCGCCGGTCGAGGAAAACCGTCGGAAACCTTGGAACAATAGGCATGGTAGAGTGCAGCACCGGACCGTAATCGCCCACACCCGAACCGTGATGTAGGGTATGAGGCTAGACTTATGCACTCGGCCGGCGGACGGAAACATGATGCGTGATCCTGAAAGGCGTCTTTTGTCACCCAAGCAAGAAAAACGGGGTCCCTGGTGGAGCTGAAGAGCGTATTCCATCCGTCCGACTTCACGAAGGCCAGCGAGGTCGCCTTCGCCCACGCGTTGAAGCTGGCCCTCGCTGCCCGACTGGAGTTGAGCGTTCTGCACGTCGACTCCCAATACGAGGATTTGGACTGGTCGGAATTTCCCGGAGTTCGACAGACGCTGGTGCGTTGGGGCGCGCTGCCTGAAGGCAGCTCCCGCGAGGATGTATCGAAGACGGGCCTTGGCGTTCACAAGGTGATCGCGACCCACAAGGATCCTGTCGCCTCGATACTCGGTTACCTCAACGAGCACCCGACCGATTTGATCGTCCTCTCCACCCATCAGAAGGGGGGGCTTTCGGATTGGTTGAAACGAACCGTTGCGGAGCCGGTCGCTCGGAGATCCGGGGAAGCGACTCTATTTGTCCCGCACGGGGTCGATGGATTCGTTTCGCCGGAAGATGGTTCCGTCAACCTCAGCCGCGTCCTAGTGCCTGTTGCTTCAAGACCCAGTCCCCACAGGGCGCTGCGTTCCGCGAACGCCGTCGTACAGGCCCTGGGGTGTGAAGACATCTCGGTTACCACGCTGTATGTGGGGAATGAAGGGGACATGCCGCCGGTACGGAGCCCGGAAGGGGCGACGTGGAAGCTGGAGGAGGGCGTCGAGGACGGGGACGTCGTCGAGCGGATACTCGCGACGGCCGCGGACTGGGAAGCCGATCTCGTCGTCATGGCCACTGAAGGCCGGCACGGATTCCTGGACGCGGTACGGGGCAGTACAAGCGAACGCGTGCTACGTGGCCTGTCGTGCCCGCTGCTCGCGGTGCCGGCAGTGGGTTAGCAGCGACCGACGACCTCAGCTGCGGAAGGCGAAATCACGATCTCAGCCCGCGGAACACGGTTTGAACCCTCAGTTCTACGCTGGCGCACCTCGACCCCTCGGGTCTTACTCGATGCTTTTCAGGTAGGCCACCAGGTCGCGGAATCGCTGGTTGGTTTCCGCAGAGATGTCGGCTGGATCGAAGGTGCCGAGAAAGATAGGGTCGCCATGTCGACCGAGATCGTTGAACAGACCCTGGACGGCGAGCAGGTTGACCGCCCGGCCGTGGTGCAGGAACGGAGCGGCGTCCCAGACGCCGCGCAGCGACGGGACGTTGACGTTGCGGGTGTCGGCGGCGGAGTTCATGAGCAGCCTTCCGCTGAACGGACTTCGTGACGACAATGAGGGATCGGCCGGCGTGAAGTTGTTGGGCGTGTTCGCAAAGTTGAGGCGTCGATCCGAATCGACGCCGGCGAAGGGCAGCCGCTCGCGGGGCAATCGTTTCTGATAGCGTTCGAACGGGATCGGAACGCGGTCGAATACACTCTGTTCGAACGAACGGACGACGCCGTCGGGAACCCCGTCCCAATCCCGGTCGCGCGTGCCGCTGTCATCGAGGCTGAGAACCCTGTTCGACGTGAACGTGGGTGGGACGTGGTGCTCCAGACACCCGGCTTTCTGAAAAACATCCTCTCCGTTGACGGCACTCCCGAACACTAACGCACCGCCCTCGCTGTAGGCGATTGGAACGGCGGCGCCCAGGCTTCCATCCGGATCCCGGAAAGGGTTGGGCAGCAGTCGTGGTTCGGCTTCCAGAAACGCCGCGATTGCGGCGCTCGTCTTCTCGAAGCTGACGCCGGTGCGTTCCAGGACGAACATGCGGTTTCGATTCACATCTGCCACGGTCCGGCCCCGGTCCAGATCGTTCAGGATCCCGTCGCCGTTCGCATCGAACGGCGCTGGAGATTCGAAGAATCCGAATGGGCCCTCCGGCGCGACAGACCGGAACGTGCCCCGGAAGGTTTCCAGGTTGCGCCGGATTCCAGTTCGGTAGAACGGCGGGGTGCCTCGCAGGTTCCGGTTCGAAAGCGTCATCCGCAGCGTGCGACCCGGAGTGGCCGCAACGTGCCAGACTTTCGCATCCTTGTGGCTGCCGGGGTGGCAACTCTGGCACGACACATCCCGGTCCAGCGCGACACGAGAGCTCGTGTAGAAATCCTCGCCGACTTCGGCCAGGGTCGCGGGAAAGGGAGGCGTGCCGGCCGTTCCGATGTCCACGGCTCGATCGAAGACCACTTCACCCGTGTCTTCGACGCGAAAGATCGTGATGGACTCTCCCAGCCGGTTGGCGACGAACAACCGTTTGCCGGCAGCCGCAAAAACCGTTTCCTGTGGCATGCGTCCCCGAAAATAATCCGGATCGTCTTCGCCCATCAGGTACGGGCCGTCGTCGAACAGGGCCCGTCGGTCCAGAGCCCTCGGAAACGCGGTCTGTGACGGGTTCGCGAAAGCTCGGTCGGCGGGAGCGAGTATCGCTGTCGCGTCGGCGGCCTGCCGTTGGATTCGGAACGTTTCGACTTCGTCCGACGCGGCGTAGGCCACGACCAGCAAGTCGTCTACGGCAGTCAACTGGTCGGGCAGTGCGCCTCCGATGATCGGCGGCAGGTTGTCCGGGTTCCGATCAAAGCCGTCGACGATCCGCAAGAGGACATTGCGGTCGGTCGGGAAGTTGAGGAAATTGTTAACGCCGAAAGCGCTCAGATACCTTGCGTCACCCGACGCCGGAACCAGCGCTCCGCGCCCGGGTCCCGCCGCGGGGCCGTAGGGTGGGTTTGGCGCCGAAGAGAAACGCATCCTGAGCGCGAACGGATCCAGAGTGGGATCGACGACGGCGATCTCGTTGTTCACGTCGTCGAAACCCTGTGCGAAACGGCCGAGTGTGGAGATGAACACCAGCCCTTCGGCGGCAATCACGTCGAGCGCCGGCGCGTTCAAGTCGAGCGACGCCACTTGTGTGCGCGTGTCCAGATCGACGATCGAGACTCCCAGACCACTCATGTTCGCCACGTAGACGAGGTCGCCTGAAACAGCCAGGTCACGCGGGTTGACGTTCGTAAAATGGCGGACCAGGTCCCTGGGCGTGCTGGCGTTGGTGTTACCGAAGCCCGGGGCTGGGCCGATCAGTCGTTGATGGTCGCCGCCGAGACCGAACCCCGGATCGTCGTCGAGCTTGTAAGGCCGGTTGTCTGTCCAGAGCGGTATCCGAAACTGCACGGACGCTTCGAACGGGGGTTCGCTGTAGGTGTAGACATCTAATGAGTCCAGGGCACGATTCGTGACGAGCATCCAGGATCGCTCCGGGACGAAAGCGATCTTCTGATTGTAGAAGGAGCCGGCGATCCGTCCGACCTCGAGATCCTGGTTTGTGTCGATTACGCTCAGGTAGTTCGAGTATTGGTTGGCGACGATAAGGAACCGACCGTCGGGTGAGCGCGTGATTCCGAGGGGCCGGCTCCCAACGGCGATCTCTCCCGTCACCACGCCGTTCGCCGCGTCGAGCACCAGCACCGAGGAGCCCGGCTCGGCTTCGTTACCTTCGAGCGTCACATAGAGCCTGGCTTCGTCACTCGAGAGTGCCAGCCCGTAGGGATGACGTCGGAGCGGCTGAGGCGGTGCATCCTGGCCCGGTGCGCCCGGTTCCTGGTCGGGACTGTAGCCATTGGACAGGAAACTGTCGTAGAGCGCGAACGCGCCTTCATCGATGTCTCCAGTCTGCGAAAGCCGCGCGAAACGCTGCACCGGCTGGAGCGATCGGAACTCGTGCTGAGCCGCCTCGTTGATGGGGAACAAGAGCGAGGTTCCGACGATCGTCAACGCGATGAGGAGAGCTGGAACAGCCGATCGGTACATGGGTCGGACGCTACGGTATTTCTTTGATTCGCCGCGCGCGAATGATGAGGTTGGAGTCCATCTCGGCCGAAATCTCGACGTACCGTCCAGCACCGACGTTGCCTTCGAACTGCGTGGATGCGTCGATCATGACGGGAGTTGTGATGCCGTCATTGATCCGGACGCCGAGTTCATCCGTCCCACGGAATGTCACGACGCCCTGGAAGCGGATCTGGCTGCTCATCCGTTCGACCTGGATCGCACGAGCGGTGAAGCGGGTAGAGAACCCCGTGTCTTCAAGCACGCCTTCGATCCGGACGGCGGCGCCGAGCTGCAGATCGCCGGCCGCGAGGGGGTTGGATGGACCCCTGTCCGGACAGTTTGGCTGCTGCTCCACCTCCGCCTCGGTCGGGTTCAGTATGCCGCACGGGTTTCCAGCATCGTCTTCGATCCGGGACACGATCGTCGTCACAGCGGTGTCGCGCGCAAGGAAAGCTTCGTTTCTCTCGTTGAGCCCGTTTCCGGCTATTGCCGTATCCGGAGTGAGGGTGACGGAGATGCCCTGGACTACGAGGAATGTCGGGGTCCCGGTCGTGGGAATCCGGGCGTCGATCGTGCCCTGGAGGCGGAAGAATCGGAACGCGACGATCCGATCCGCCCGGAACAGGGACGACGTCGTAGCGCCGACCCCGGTTTTATCCAGTTGGGACCCGGCGACGTCGACCTGCGTTCCGACTGCAAGTTCAGCCAGGGTGCCTGTCTGCGCCACCCCGTCGCGTTCGACCACGACGCGTGTCAGGGCGTCGACGCGAAACTCGACTCCGTTGACCAGGATGGATTGAACCCCGTCGGCATCGAGGATACTTTCGATCGGACCGGTCATACGCATGCTGCCGGTCTGTACTTTGAGTTCGACTTCGGACGCGCGGACGCTGCCGTCGGATCGCATCCATCCTTCGACCTCGACGTGCACGCCGGGCTTGAGGGCCCGGGAGGAGGTTCGGCCTCCCAGGCTGCCGCTGACGGTCGTGTGTTCGTCGACTTCAACCGGTACGGTCGCGCCGAAGACGCCGATACCCAACGTCACCAGATCTCCATCTTCGAACACCGTTTGCACCGATCCGCTGAATCGTATGAAGCCGTTACTGGATTGCGCGTGGAGCGGGTAGGGCCACACAACCGCGATGCAGATTGACAGAAGAAAAACAACGATCCGGGTGGATCTAGTACTACCTAAGATCCGTTCTTTCATTCACTCCACCGTGACTAAACGCGATTCTACCACCGAACAAGCCGGCCCGGAGTCTCTCTAACGCCATCCGTGGGAGGTCCAGCTCAGTTCTCGTTCGCGGTTCCCAGAATTTTCGAATCAAAGAAGTCGCCGACGCGACCCAGGCTGTCCTCAACACTTGCGGGACGCCAGTGATACCAGCCGTGCGGTTCCTGCTCGTACAGCTTCTCGACGTATTCTTTTCCGTATTGCTCCATGATCGGGACGATTTGCCGGACCTGGTCGTAGCGGGCCGACCCGTCACCCTCAGCGTACAGAAACATGACCGGTGTTTCAAAGTTCTCGACGAAATGCACCGCTGAGCGCTGGTAGAAACCTTCGTAATTTGACAGAGGGGTACCGCCGATCATGTGGCCCGTCCAACCGAATTCTCCAAGGCCCGCATTGTAGTCGGCGAGCGTGACGAGATCGGTTACGCCGTAGAAGTTCACCGCCGCCTTGAAATCCCTGGGTTGCTGAATCAACGTTGCCATCACGAAGAAACCGCCCGTGCTGCCACCGACCATTCCCATACGGTTGCGATCGATCAGCTTGCGGCTTCCCAGGATATCGACGGCCATCATCGCGTCGCGGATGTCCCGGTCGCCGCCGTGCGTATGGTTGGCTTCGGCGTAGGCTTTCCCCTGTCCGGTACTGCCCCTGAAATTCGGTGCGAAAACGACATACCCCTTGCTCACGTAGTACTGCACGTAGGGCTGCCAGCCCACCGGGTGCTGTCCGGTCGAGTTGGCTCGGTAGAACATCACGAACGGCGCCCGATCTCCGTCTTCGACACCCCGGGGTTTGTAGAGAAACCCCTGGACCTCCATGCCGTCAAAGCTGGCATAGCGCATCAGCTCGGGCCAGACGAACAGGTCCTCGTCCCGGAGGGAGGATGTCGGCTCTCGGTGAGTCTCTGCGGTTCGCCTCCACCTGCGCTTATCACCCAGAGGTCCGAGGTGTCGGAAGGGGACATATGGGTGTAGGCGATGCCGTCGCCCTGTGGGAGCCATCGGAAGGTTCCGCGCACCTGTATGCGTTCCATCCCGCCGTTGACACCCGGCCGTTCTGTGACCCGGACAGGTGTGCCGCCACCGACGGGGACACTCTCGATGTAGTAGTTGTAGTCGACGTTGACGACGTAAGCGATCGAGCGTCCGTCCGGCGCCCAGGACGGATTGGCGTGATCGTGGGCAGTTTCGGTCAGCAGATGCGTTTCACCCGAATCGACGTCGACGAACGCCACGTTGTCGTGGCCGGTCCGGTCCGTCACGAACGCGACTCTCCTACCGTCGGGAGACCAATGAGGATCCCTCTCCCGGAACCCCAGGGTGTCGGGCGTCAACATCCTCTCCTCACCGTTGGCGACGCTGACGACGTAGAGATCGCCGTTCGATACGAAGCTTTCGTCCCGGACGCGGTTTGCGCTGTAGGCGATGTGGCCTCCGTCGGGTGACCATTGCAGGTCTCCGCCACCGGTCGCGCTGATGCGTCCCAGCTCGCCGGTGGACACTTCGGCCCGCAGGATTCCTCCGCCGAGCAGGCCGCTGCTGGAGAAAGCCAGGTAGCGGCTGTCGGGCGACCAGGTGGTCGAAGACTCGCTGGACCAGTCGGTGTCGGTCAGGTTCCGGGGTTCGCCGCCCGAGGCGGCGATCTCGCTTTCCGAAGCGGCGATCACGTAGACGTCGTCCCGTTCGGAGCTGTATTTGGTGTGTCGGTCGACCTGGAAAGCGATCCAGTTGCCATCAGGAGACCATCGCGGGTTTTTGGCCCGCATCGGCGGGCGGAGGGATGTCAATCGCTCCGGTTCGCCTCCGCCGATGCCGACCTTCCACAGGTTGTAGTTTCCCCCGCGGGCGGACTTGAAGACGAGCTGACTTCCGTCAGGCGAGAGGTCGAACTCCTCGATCCAGGTAGTTTCCGCCAGCGCGGGCTCCGATAGCGGCTTCCCGCCACTGACGGTCTGGCCTTCGACGTCGGGGACCAGGGCGAGCAAAAGAGCGAACATCATGAATTCGAAGGCGCGTGCTTGACGCCCGTCCATTGGCGGCCTCCTTACAGAAAAAAGAAAGGGGAGGCGTCTGCCTCCCCTTTCTTTCACGAAATAACGCGACCCGGGATCAGAAGCTGAGCTTGATCGCGAGCTGGATCTGACGGTTGTCCCGCGCCCGGCTGATCACTCCGAAGGTCGAAGAGTTCTGGATCCGGTTCGGGATTCTCCACTGTGGATGGTTCGTCGCGTTGAAGAACTCCGCCCGGAACTGGATCGCGTCGGCGTTCTCACCGACCGCGAAGTTCTTGTAGACGGCCAAGTCCAGCTGGTTGGTCGGCGGCCCACGGAGAGCTCCGCGTCCCGCGTTGCCGATCGTCCCGGTTGGCGGGGTTGCGAACGCGCTGGTGTTGAACCACTCCGAGGCGTCGCCGCCACCGGCCTTGGAATCGCCCAGCAGGTTCGGTCGGTCCTGACCGACTCCGGTACGGCTGTTGTCCCCACCCAGCCCCGGCGTGAACGGCTGGCCGGAGGAGTAGGTGTAGATCGTGTTGAGCTGCCAGCCACGGGCCAGCGCGCCGGCGGCTCCGTCCATGCCCTCACCCAATGGCAGCAACCAGGTGCCGGCGAAGGTCAACCGATGCGTCCGGTCGAAGATCGACGGTCCGCGCTCCAGGAAGAGCCGGGTGTTGTCCATCGGGCTCGCACCGCCGCCGAGTCCGCTGCTGCCCGAGTTGTCGTCGATCGACTTCGACCACGTGTAGGCCTGGAGGAACGAGACGCCGTTGGCGAACCTCCGATCGATGCTCTCCTGGAACGAGTGGTAGTTCGAACTGGCACTGTCCTCGAGCCAACCGATGTTGCCGAACCGCGAATCAGGCCGGCGAGCTGCCGTCGGCGCCCACCCTGAGATGTCGGTTCCCTGGCCGAGGTCCGAGCCGGCGATCGCCTGGTTGACGTTCCGGGTCCGGGTGAGCTTGTTCCCCTTGCTCCCCGCGTAGCCGATCTCCAGGACCGTGGAGTTGGTGAGCTCACGCTGGACGTTCAGGTTCCACTGCATCATGTAGCTCGTCCGCAGCTTCGGGTTGACACCGCGGACCGTGAAGGACGAGGCGCCGACGACCAGGTCGTCCGGGAACGGGTCCTCGAGCGTCATCTCCGGTGTGCGGGTGTCGTCGTCGGCCCCAATCGTCTGTGTGATGACGTACGGGAACCCGCGCTTGTAGCTATGGGTCTTGTTCGCCAGCACCGGGACGTAAAACACCCCGCCACCGCCGCGAAGGACGGTCCGGCCGTCTCCCGCCACATCATAGGCGAAGCCCATCCGGGGACCGAAGTTGTTGAAGTCCATCGCGTACCCGCCCCGTGACAGGCTACCGTCCGCGACCGCGAAACCGGGGAACGTGTCCACGATCGGCTGGATATCCGGCTGGAAGCCTGAGTCCCCGAGTTTAACGGCGAGCTGACGATCCGGCTGGTAGGACGCCTTCCGGTCGTGCTTGTCGTAACCGGCCGTCTGCGTTTCCCAGCGCATCCCGAGGTTCAGGGTCAGCCGGTCCGTGACGTCCCAGTCGTCCTGGAAGTATCCCGAGAAGTGCGTGGACCGCTCGTAGTTGACGATGTCGCCCTGGTTCCGGATCGTGATGTTGGGGAGGCCGAGCAGGGTGTCGCCCACGGAGTTGCCGGTGTAGCGGCCGTCGAAGCGAAAGTCTCCGGCCGGGAACACGATCAGGAAGAGGTTCATCGCCGTCCGGCGGTACTCGAACCCGAATTTCATCTGGTGGTTGCCCGTCGTGTACGAGAGGTTGTTGGTGAAGCTCGTGTGGTTGTCCCACCGGATGTGCGGCGCGGCCGAGCCGGCCGCGCTGTTGTAGCCGGTCAATCGGACCAGCGGCGGGCCCTTGAGGTCGTCCCGGAAGTCGGGTTCCTCGACCACCAGGACACAGCAGATACCCAGCTGTTTCTCGATTCCCTGGTCCCGCGCTTCGGCGATCAGGCCGCCCTTGATCCGGGTGAAGCCCAACCGGAACTCGTTGACCAGGTTGGGTGAGAAGATATGCGTCTGGTTGAACGTCCCGGCCTGGGACAACGTATCCAGGAACGTGCCGTAGTTGGGAAGCGTCGCTCCCGACCGAAACGGCTCCAGGCGATCCTGATCCCATATCGAATAGCGGACGAACAGGCTGTCGGAGTCGCCCCAGCTCGTGTCGAACCGGCCCGTCCAGTTCTCGGTGTCGGACTTCAGGTTGTAGGCCCCATTGAAGTTGGCGGCTGCTCCCGGCACGTTTTCGGCCGGGTAGAGGTCGACCATGTTCTGGCCGATCTGACTGAACCGGCTGGCGGGAATGATATTACCCGGGAACGGGTTGCCGGTCGTCGGATCCATGAGCGGCGTCGGCAGCATCGCCGAGAAGTCGCCGCTGCGGAACGCAGTCTCGGGCACCTTCCCCGTCCCGCTCTGCGCCTGGCGAATCGACGTGGCGTCGAAGGAGAAGAAGAAGAAGGCGGTGTCCCTGATGATCGGTCCGCCGATCGTGCCGCCGTACTGGTTCCGGCGGAACGGCCGCTTCGGGGTGCCCTTCGGGTTGAAGTAGTTCCGGGCGTCGAAGATGTCGTTCCGGACGAACTCAAACGCCGATCCGTGGTACGCGTTCGTGCCCGACTTGGTCGAGACGTTGATCAGGCCGCCGGCGGCCCGCCCGAATTCGGCGCTGAAGCTGCTGGTCTGCACCTTGAACTCCTGGACCGAGTCGATCCCCGGGACGATGATCAACTGGGCGTTGGCAATGTCGTTGTTGTCGACACCGTCGAGCAGGAAGTTGTTGAACTCCTCCCGAGCGCCATTGGCGTGCATCGAGCCCTGCTGCCCTTCGAGGTTGCTGCCCTCGACGACGGGCTGGACGCCCGGCGTCAGGACCGCGAGCTGCAGGAAGTCCCTACCGTTGAGCGGGAGCTCGGTCACGCGCTGCGTGTCGATCACCTGGCCCAGCGCGGAGGTGTCGGTTTCGATCAGCGGCGCGTCCGCGGTGACCTCGATCGTTTCGGTGACCTGGCCGACCTGGAGCTCGAAGTCGATGCGGGCGTTACGGTCGACTTGCACCTGGACCCCGCTCCGGATCTCGGTCCGGAACCCGGGGAAGGCCGTCTGCACCGTGTAGGTGCCGGACGGCAGGAGCGGGAAGTTGTACCGACCCGTCTCGTTGGTCAGGCCTGTCCGGACCTGGCCGGTGGCATCACTCGTAACGGTGATCTCGACGCCCGGAAGCACGGCTTCCGATGCGTCGCTGATTCGTCCTTCAATCGATCCGGTGATGCGCTGCCCATACAGCGTGATCGGTAGCAACACCAGCAGGGCAAAGATCCCTGCGTTTCGAATCTTCATCTTGTTTCCTCCTTCATCTTCACTCTTAGCTTCGTGCAGGGACCATGACGGCGGCAACGCGGTCCGGAGACATACTGTCTCCCGTTGGACGCGCTGCGTAGCGTCACATTCCCACGGCCGAAACGGTCCGACGACCGAAACGGTACCTCGTTCTAAGAAAGCCTGGCGAACCAGGCGAATCTCGGGCGACCATACACCGATCGCTGTTGGGTAGTCAACCTTGACAGATCAAGATGGGTCGAGTTGGATCAAACTCACGGGCCGAGATAGATCGAACGACGGTATCAGCAATAGATCGGAGGTGATAGACGGCAGTGTCGGGGCGGCGATGTGGGTTTCCGGAGGCCAGCACTTATTCTCCCTCTTTTCAGGGCTCGCGCACCTTCAGGAGCGTGTTGATCTCGACATTATCCAGCCTGCTGGTGCGGCCCGAGGGCCAGAGGATCTCGACCTCTTCGACGCGTTGGGCGTCCCCGAGTCCGAAATGGAGCCGGAGGTCGTTCTGAGAGACGTAGGCGCCACCGGAACGCACCTGGCTGACGAGCGTCCCGTCTTCGGTCGTGACGCTCACGCGTGCCCCGATCGCTGACCGGTTGCTTGCCCTGCCTTCCAGCTCCAGAATGATCCAGTTGCCTGCCGTTTCGGATCGGTTCGACAGGAGTATCGCCCGTCCGTCGATCTGGCTGACGAGCACATCCAGGTCGCCGTCGTTGTCGATGTCGCCTGCGACAACCGCTCTCGCGCTGAGGAGGCCGACGCCTGGAAAGGCCGCCGGCCCGACTTCCCCGAAGCGGCCTCCGACGTTTCGGAATAGTTGCAGCGGCTGCCGGTAGGCCGTTCCGATCGGGTGCTCGTCTATCTGAGGATAGATGTGACCGTTGGCGACGAGGACATCCCGCAGGCCGTCGTTGTCGAAGTCTTCAGCCAAAAGGCCCCAGCCAAGCATCGCGATAGAGGGCCGGGCTAATCCCGCACGCGAAGACTGATCGCTGAACAGCATGTTTCCTTCGTTCCGGTAGAGGGTGTTGTAGTCGTCCGAGAAATGCGTGACGATCAGGTCCGACCGACCGTCGTTGTCGTAATCGGCGACGGCCACACCCATACCGGCCTGCGAGCGGCCGTCCTCGCTGTAAGCCACGCCGGCTTGAAGCCCAATGTCCCTGAAACGGCCGTCGCCCAGGTTGTGGAACAGGTTGTTCGGTGCTGAGTCGTTGGCGAGGAAGAGATCCGGCCAGCCGTCGTCGTCGAAGTCCTCGAAGACCGCAGTGAACGTGTAGAGAACCTCGGCGTCTTCCAGACCCGCTTCCGCTGTCACGTCGCTGAACGTACCGTCCTGGTTGTTCCGGTACAGGACGTTGCGGGCTCCCGGAATTCCGGCCGGTCCGCAGAAGACCGGGATGCCCTTGTACCCGCACGCTTCATCGCTTCGGGATGATGTCGCCAGATCGAACTCCAGGTAGTTGGCCACGTACAGGTCCAGCCAGCCATCTCGATCGTAGTCGCTGAAAGCAGCGCCCGTGCCGTAGCCCGTATCGCCGACCCCGGCTGCTGCTGTTACATCCGAGAATGTTCCGTCGGTGTTATTGCGGTATAGGACATTCGATCCGTAGTTGGTGATGTAAATGTCGGTCCACCCGTCATTGTCGTAATCGGCCGCGGCCACTCCAATTCCCCAACCCCGGTCGCCGACGTCCCCCGCTCCGGTGACGTCGGTGAACCTTCCGTCACCATTGTTGCGGTAGAGGGCGTTGCTTGGAGCGTCGCCGTTTCCCGACGAGGCCAGGTGTTCCCGCGTCGAGCCGTTGACCAGGTAAATGTCGATGAAGCCGTCCCGATCGTAGTCCAGGAATGCGGCGCCGCTGCCGTTGACGTCGGTGATGTGTCGCTTTTCGGGAGCACCGAACGTGTTCGTGAACCGGATGCCCGACTCGGACGTGATGTCTTCGAAGACTATTGCCGGTGGATCTTGCGCGGCCACCCCGAACGTCGCCGCCAGTAGGAGGACTATGACCCGGCCGCATCGGTGTCCCATCGGTTTCCGGATCGCGTCGAGTGATTTCATCGGGGTCGCGGCCGGCTCATGGCACGGCCTTCCGCCTCGCGGATCTGTCGATCCAGCTGCCGGAATCGTTCCAGGGCGGCCTCGGCCTCGGTGGTGTTGCCGACCTGCCGGTAGGCCCGCGCGAGCAGGTACAGGGCTCGATGTCTTTGGGAATCATCGTCGGGGAGGTCCGCGAGGATGTCGGGAAGGTCCCCGAGGATCTCGATCACTTCCTCGTGTCGATCCAACCGGCCCAGCGCCACGGCCTTTTCGATCCGCGTCGCAGGGTTGTCGGGATCGAGCGCCAGGGAGCGGTCGAACCACTCGAGAGCTTCGTCGTCGTCACCTGTCTCGAGGGTTAGACTGCCGATTGCGGTCAACGCTTCACTCGACCTGGCGTCCAACCTCAAGGCCGTTTCCAACCCCTCGAAGGCCTCATCATACTTACCGATGCCGCGGGCGGCGTACCCCAGCCACAGGTGTCCTTCCGCGTTGTCCGGAGCCGCGGCGACCATCGCCGAAAAGGTGTCGTGTGCCTCCACGGGTCGATCCAGCCCGAACCATGCCTGTCCCAGTCGGAAGAGCATCCGAGGGGACCGATCGCGAGCCGGTACGGATGAGAGCAATTCAGCGCTCGGCGCAAACGCTCCCTTTTCGTTGAGTAGTGTCGCGAGTTCCAAGAAACCGGAGAACCCGGGCGGCGGCGACCTTCGAAAGCGTTCCAGGTAGGGCCGCGCCCGATCGTATTCCTCCAGTTCGATCCACGCCCGAGCCAGCGAGTATGAAATCAAGAACTGCTGGCCGAGGCCGGCCTCCGCGCGTTCGAGCCGATCGATCGCTTCGCGGAACTGCCGCTGCTGAATCGAGACCATGCCTGCGTTCAACGATGCCCGCGCGTTATCCGGGTCGATCTCCAGCGCGCGATTCAAAGCTCCCAGGGCACCGTCCAGGTCACCCGAGCGCCGGAGCAGATCCCCGAGATTGTTCCACGCATCCCCGAAACCGGGCTGTACCGAAACGGCCTGGCGGTAGGCGGCGATTGCCCCGGAAGTTCGTTCGAGCCGCGCACGGCTGATACCCAGCAGATACCAGGCTTCGGCGTTGTCGGGATCCGTGCCGACCAACCGCTCTGCCGCCTGTTCCGCTGCCGCCAGGTTGCCGCCGCCGATGAGCCGTCGAACTTCGTCGAGCGACTGTCCCGCGGCCTGCACGGAGGGTGCGGTACACACGACCAGGGTCAACAGGAATCGAATCGAGAAGCGGGCCATCCGAACGCTTTCCCCCGGTCTCCCTCGAATCCGGACGGCATGGTCGCGGCATTCAGGGAGGACTTCGAAATACTATATCGCAAGGTGTTGCGGAGAGTTTCGGTGTGTCGGTTCACCGCTTCGGACTTTGATGTTCGAAACGATAAGCGGGCACGCCCCGGCCCGAGACGAGGCGCGTATTCCATTCGAGCCGATAGCCGACGTCCGCGTCCGTCATCGCCTCGTTTCCCCCGGAGGTATACGGATACGGGCTGTCGCTGTGACGCGGGTGCGGGGTGACAGTTTGGGCGAAAGCCTCGTAGGAATCCATGTCCTTCTCGAAGCCGTCGGCGTAGAAGAAGTAGTCCCTCTTCCAGCCCGGTCCCGGTTCTTCCAGCTGGCTAGGGTCGAAATCCAGGGCGAGTTCTTCTCCCGAACCGAATATCACGAAATGGTCCTCAGCATCCTCCAGGAGTGGCCGAACGTTACCGAACGCCGTGTATGCGCCCCGGTGCTTCGCAAAAGGCCCCGTCGGGCTGAGGTCATCGTAGACGAAGGCTATGTCGCTCCGAGGACTGCCGGCTTGCGAACGGGGGTATCCGCGCCATGCAAGCGTTGCCGCCGACAGCGGGATCTCCCTCATTCGCACGGGGACTTCGTCGGAAGTCGTATCGATCATGATCCGGTCCCAGTAGATCTCCAGGTTTGTCGTGATTCTGATGCGCCGGAATCCGTCGGGCAGCAGGCCGGTCAGATCGCGGGTCATCGTGCGTGCAAGCCCGGCAGGGAATCCCATGTCGTCCAGCACGCGGACCCACCGGCCCGATGTGTCCAGAGCCTCCACGTACGGCGCTATCGGTTCGATTCCGGACTGGAGCGCCGCGAACACGGCCGTCGGTGTGAAGTAGTCGATGAAACCTCGCATCAGAAGCCGAACCGGCTTCGTGCCCTCGATCGGGCCAAGGTCCAATTCCAGACTGTGGGTTTCCGCGAGTCCGTGGAAGGGGAGGGATTCGAATCCCGTTACGTAAAGCCGATCCTGCTCGAGCAGGCTGGGGAGCACATCAACGCCGTCTTCGTCCCAGGCCCCAAGCGGCGGGTGGGCGTCCCGACTCGCGATGATCTCGAACGACGGGAATGGCGGTCCCGATGCGAAATACTCGTTCGGGTAGACCTCCGCGTCGGCGGGATGATCGAGCGCAAACAGGCGGACCTGGTCCAGATAGACGAGTTCCTCCATCGGTTCCGATAGTCGAAAGCTGAGCCGCCCGTCGCGCGCGCGCACGCTGTCGCCGTCGACGCGGATGTATTCGGTCGGGTCGGAAACGTTGCGTTGGCCCGGAGCGACCCAGTGTCCCGCTATCCCTGCTCCGATCGCGTCGGTGATGAATTCGTATCGGTCGCCGTTCCATGCGAACAGGACCGGGCAGGAGCTGCCACGCCGGTCGATCTCGGTGACCAGGTGGGTCTGACGGGCTTCCGGCTGCGTTTCGTCCTGGAGGACCCCGGTCGGCCACAGCAGGCGCACCGTGTCGACTTCGGTGTTCGGTCCCAATCCGGCGATGACGGACGTGGAGCCCTGTCCGAGGTACCCGGATCCGCTCTGGACTTCCCACTTCTGTCGATGTATTCCCGCGAATATCTCGACCTTGGTGCCGATGGCGCTCTTGCTGTCGTTCAAACCCTCGAGGTCGATCCGTATCCACGCGTTGGCGTTTCCCCCGTCATTGCGGAGCAGGTGAACTGAGCCGCCGTTTTCGGTCAGGAGCAAGTCGGTATCGCCGTCCTCGTCGTAGTCGGCCGACACCAGGGCTCGCGGACGCTCGACGTCGAGCCGGTCCAGACCGACCGTCTGTGTCATGTCTTCGAAGCGATTGTTGCCGAGGTTGCGTAGCAGGCGCGCCTCCGCTCCGTCGGGTCCTTCACCGGCCCCGGCCAGGTCGATCCAGCCGTCGTTGTCGTAGTCGAGAGCGGCAAGTCCCCAGCCCTTGTCCCATCCGAACTCCGGCAGAGCGACCCGCTCGAACGTCCTGCCTTCGACGTTACGCCAGACGGTGATACCGGGCGAGGCCCAGTGTCCGAAAGCAACGTCCATCCATCCGTCCTTGTTGAAGTCGGCGACAGCGACTCCGGCAGTCGGCGCAACCTCCCCCCAGGGTTCGCGCATCTCGAACGCGCCTTCGCGTGGGTTGACGAACAGTGTGGGAGCCCTTTGCCAGCCGCTCACCACGAAGTCGATCGCGCGGTCGTTGTTGATGTCGGTCGCGACGGCGCCGACGCCGGGTGCAGCCCCCCCAAGTCCGGACTCGGAGGTCTGTTCGGTGAATGTCCCGTCCCCGTCGTTCCGCCAGAGCATGTTGGACGGTGCGGGCCCCTCAAACGGGAACTCGAAGGAGGCGCCTTCAGCGGGACGAGGGAAGTTCACGAAGCGAGCCACGTAAAGATCCAGATCTCCGTCGTGATCATAGTCAACGAAGGAGAGCCCGGCGGACATCCCGTCGGCGGCAATGCCGGAACCCCCTGTCCGGTCCTCGAACCGGCCGTCGCCGGTGTTACGGAACAGTGTGACCCGCTCTCCGATGGCTGTTGCCAGGTCGGTGTGACCGTCATTGTCGTAATCGCCCGCGACGCAGCCCAGACCCAGCCCGGACACACCGACCCCTGCCGCGGCCGTCGCGTCCTCGAAACTTCCTCCTCCGCGGTTGCGGTACAGGGCGCTCGACGCGCCGGCCGCACCGTTGGGCAGGAACAGGTCGATGCTGTTGTCACCGTCGTAGTCGAGGAAACACGCTCCCGGTCCCAGCAGTGTCGCCACGCCCCGATCCGCTTCGGCCGACTCGGACGTATGCGTGAAATCCAAACCCGCTTCGGACGCGACCGAGGCGAACTGTACCGGGATGGTGTCGGCAGGGGCTTCTGAAACCGCTCCGACCTCCTGCGCAAGCGAGTATCGTCCCTGGTCCCCGTAGGCAAGCCCCATCGGTACTCCGATGTTCTCCCGGGTCAGGAGCTGGAAACGCTCCAGGTGTTGCCGCGCGAGATCGCTCTCCCCCTGACGCTGGTAGGCCCGCGCCAGTCCGAACTCCGCCGACGCATGGTAGGGCACCCGGTCGATCGCACGCTGGTAGGCTGCGACAGCTTCGGGGAACCGCTCGAGCTGGTCATACATCAGACCGCGCAGGTAGTGAGTGTCCGCATCATCGGGGTCGAGAGCCAGGGCCCGATCGAACGCCTCGATCGCCGGTTCCGGTTCTCCCAGGTAGCGGTAGGTCAGACCCAGGTTGTACCAGGCCCTTGCGTCGGCCGGCGATTCTTCGACCATCCCGAGCAGAAGGTCTCTCGCAGGTTCGAACCGTTGCAGGTTGTAGAGCGCGATGGCCTGGTTCAGACGAGCCGCCGTAAGGGACGGGTCCAGCGCCTCGGCCTGTTCGAACATTTCGAGCGCATCTTCGACCCGCTGCTGAGAGAGGTACGCGATTCCCAGGTTGTTCAGACGGATGGCTCCGGTTTCTGCGTCCTCCTCATTCTGCGGTGCAGCGAGCGAAAGGCTGAGCGTCAACGCCAGAGCAAGCGCCATGCCGAGCGTCGAGAATCGAATTGTCACGCTTTTCTCCTCCACGCCAGGCCCGTGGTGCCCGGCGTCGTCATTGATTCCCTTCGTAGGCTTCGGTGGCTACGATTCCTGCTCCCTCGCGTACGGTAATCGTCCGACCCGCCCGGACTCCCCCGAGTTCCTCGGAGCGGCCGCTCGGCCATCGAATCTGGATCCGGTCCACGCGCGTTCGAGCGCCGAGGCCGAACGTCAGCACGAGCTCGCTCGACGAGAGGTAGCTCGATCCGCTGCGCACCATCTGCCACTGCGTTTCGGTCCCGGTGCGGACTTCGACGACTGAACCAATGCCGGCCCGGTTGGAACGCGCACCTTCGAGCCGAACGCGAATGCTGTTGTTCTGGTTCTGCTCGTTGCGGATCAGGGCCGCCGGGCCGCCGTTCGTCATGAGGAGCAAATCGAGATCCCCGTCGTTGTCGATGTCGGCGTGAGCAGCGCCCCGTCCGACGCGTGGGGCCGCCAGGTCATCGCCGAGCGTTGCCGTCACCTCACGAAACCCGTTTCCGGCGAGGTTGCGGAAGACATGGGGCGGTTGGGCATGCTTGATGCGCGTCTGGATTCTTTCGAACGCTTCCTCGATATGACCGTTCGCGACGAATATGTCGAGCCACCCGTCCAGGTCGTAGTCGAAGAAAAAACACGCAAACGCCAGCGTGAGCAGACTCCGCCGACCCACGTCGGAGCGGGGGGCCTCGTCAACATAGAGCCCGTTACCCTCGTTGTGATAGAGACCCAGCATTTCGTTCGAGAAATTGCCGATGACGACACTCGGGTAGCCGGAGCGGTCATAATCGGCCGCGTCGATTCCCATGCCCGCCCGTGCGAGTCCGTCCTCGCTGAAGGCGATGCCTGCGAGCATTCCTCTTTCGGTGAACGACCCCTCCCGTGTGTTGACCCACAGCCGGTTCGGCTCCGTGTCGTTGACGATGACCAGGTCGGGCCAATCGTCCCGGTTGTGGTCGAGGACGGCGATGCCGAGCGCCTTCGACGAAGGGTCGAGCAGGCCGGCTTTTTCGGTGGCGTCCTCGAAGGTGCCGTCTCCCTGGTTGCGCCACAGCCGGGGCGGCACGCCGTCGTAGGACTCGGGGGTGCAGTAGGACTTGGCGTTACCGTCGATCGTGCAGAAGATGTCGTTCTCGATGGACCACTCCACGTAGTTGGCCACCAGCAGGTCCAGGAAACCGTCGCGGTCATAGTCCAGCCATGCGGCCCCCGTGCTGAAATCGTTCGCATTCCCCAGATCGGCTGTATGGGTAGTGTCAGTGAAGGTCCCGTCGCCTTCGTTGCGGAACAATCGGTTCGGCCCGACCGCGGTCACGAACAAGTCCATGTTGCCGTCGTTGTCGTAATCCCCGACAGCCGTCCCCATGCCGTAGATCGCGACATCGAGGCCGCTCGATGATGTGACGTCGGTGAAGGTCCCGTCACCCTCGTTGCGGTAGAGGCGTGGCGTGGAGGGCGGGCCCGGACGTTCGGGCCAGTTCAGGCCGTTCACCAGGAAAATGTCGGGCCACCCGTCGTTGTCGTAATCGATAAACGCGCAGCCGGGTCCCATCGTTTCCGGCAGGTAACGGGCCCCGAACGCGCCGCTGTTGTGGGTGAACCGGATTCCTGCTTTCACGGTGACGTCGGAGAACGCAGGAGGCGGTCCCTGCGGCTCGAGCGTCGGAGCGGGAACCAGCGTCCAGACAGCGACTGCGGAGAGCGTGAGGAGCCTCAAGGGGCGCCTCCCACGTCTGTCCCTACCGATTCGGCGTTCGCAATGGGGTCGAGTGGGATCGAGATGTGTTCGTGGATCGGCTGACGTTCATTGTTGTCCGCGGGATGTGCGAGGCGGTAGGGCCCAGTGATCGCCTGGGCCGACTCGTCGGCCTTGAAGCGAAGGTAACGCTGTTGGTGCTCCACTGCTCTCTCTTCGTCGCCCAGCCCGTTGTAGGAGAGCATCAGGTTGTAGTGCGCCCGCAGATCTTCAGGATCGATGCGCAGGACGGCTTTCAGCTCGTCGACCGCGTCCTGGTACCGGCGTTGGAGGAACAGAATGCGACCCGTCTCGTTGCGGGCGACCCGATCGCGTGGATACTGCCGTGTGACGATCGCGAGATGGGACAAGGCCTCGTCGAACGACCCCTCCGAGCTCAAAACCTGAGCGTAGAAGAAGTGCGCCCGTGCAAGTTCGGGGCCCAGCACCAGCGCGCGTTCCAGAACTTCGCGGGCTCCTTCGAGGCTCCCCTCCCGCAGTCGCGCCCGCCCGATGTTGATCCACCCATCGGGGTTGGCAGGCGCGATCTCCGTGGCTTTGAGGAAGGCGACTTCGGCGCCCTTCAGGTCTCCCTGCAACAGCAGGCCGATCCCGTAATCGTTCCAACGTTCCCAATCAGAGTCTTCGAGTACGACTCGAGCTGCGGGCGGGTCCGAATCGGCGTCCGTCACCCGCAGGGTGAGCGAGGCCTCCGCCATCGTGACGCTCGGAAGTTCAGGTATGCGTTTGAGGCTGCCCGATACCCCGGACACGTCTCCCGTGAACAGCCAGGAACGGTCGTCGTAGTGGGGCGTGACTTCCGAATCGTCGTCTGTCGGATCCCGCGCACCCGCATAGGAGAAACCAGTGTTCCACCAGCTGAACTTCCGGTAATGCAGCCGTGCCTCCAACGTGATTTCGTCGCCGGCCGTCTCCGGTATGTGGACCCGGTAGTGAACCGTGTCGGCAGCTCCGGGCGGGATGAGGCGGGCATACACCAGCGCTCGGGCGGCCCACGCATTCCGTTTGTTGATGGGATTCCCGTGCGCGTCGAGGGAAAGGGAACGGTAGAAGTGAGCGCCTTCTTCGACCGGTCCCTTGCCGTCGTCTTCAACCCTGCCGCTCCAGAACAGCACCTGACCGTTGTTGTCTGTCGCGATCAATTCCAGCCACACGTCGAAGGCATCGACGGTTCCTGCCGGGAAAAAATGGCCGACTTTCCGGGTACGCACGACCACGTCCACGCGAAGAGTGTCTCCGCGGCGCAGAAGCGGACTGACGCGATCCAGCGGCGCCGTCACCGGCACGGCGTCCGGGACGATTCCGAGAATCATGGCCGCAGGCGACTCCTCCCCAACGGCGAAGGTCGTCGCTGCTTCGATGGCCCCCGGCGACCCGGTCTGAATCTCGGTGCGGGCCGGGGAAATAGCAAAAATATCCAGGCTGACGACGTCGTCCTGAAGGAAACGGATGGTCTCTTCGAGCTGTTCGCGGTCCTGGTTAGCGGTGGGCAGGGCCGTATTTGCGGCCGGGAAGCGGTGCGAGTGAACCCGGCCTTCCCGATTCCCTGAATCATCCGAGGCGACGAGAGGCATATGACAGTCGACGCAGTCCATCGGTTCGGGCGGGTAGTAGAAGGAGCGCGCACCCTCGCCGGAGACCCCGCTCGCCTGCCAGTTGTCGAAATCGTTGAACCCACGAATCCAGCGGTACTGGTTGACGGGCGCGTCGAGGTGGACTTTATGACAGCTCGAGCAGAACTCCCCCGTCTGAGCGCGCACGAAGGGTTTCATGAACGTGCGGCGATGCGGTTCCGGGTTGACCCGGACGACGAAGTCGTGCGCGGCTCGAACCAAACTGTTATCACTCGTCGCCAGGTCGTAGAGATCCGGATAATCCAGGGTATAGCCGCCCTGACCCATCGTCCCCTCCACTTCCGTCACCGAGTGACACATCACGCATCCCAGCCCGGCGTGAGCTTCGGGTTGATCGACGATCTCACCGACGGGGGTGTCCATCATTCCTGAGAACAGAAGGGCGGGATCGTGACACCCCCCGCACCACTTCGAAGGTGTGACGCCGACGACTTCCTGCATGTATTCGATGCTCTTCCGGTACCACTGGTTGTTGAAGGATGAAAACCGATGTGCCGAGCTCGACCATTGGTCGTAGATGTCGGCGTGGCAGCGTGCGCACTGATTCGATCCCATGAAGAACCGGGCGGGAATCCGGCCCCCGTCACTCGTCCGCGCGGCACTGGGGAAGAACAGGCCCGAGGGCCCGTCTCCCTCCCCCTCCATCTCGGCGGGCGGCATGGGTGGGTTTTCGATCCGGTGCTCGTTCTGCCAGCCCAACTCACGCGTCGCCCAAAGCGAAAGACACAGTGCCGCCGTCGCGGCGAACACTAGACCGAGCCGAAAAGCGGTTCGGCCCGATGAGGCGGCGAGCCAGCCTGCGCGCCCGAGCCCCGTCGCGATCAGGAAGGCAACGGCCAGTACAGACGTGCCCATATGGGCGCTCAGCCAAGGTGAAAACGATCCCGCGGTACCTGTAAAGATCAACGCCACGCCGAGCACCGAGCCTAGAGTCGCAGTGATCGAGGCGGGTATCGACGCGAACGGGCGCACCCTGCCGCGGACGAAACCGACGAGCAGAAGGGCTGCGAAAGCAACTCCCGCCCCGAGGTGGAGGAGCAGGAGAGCGACGTTCGTCAACGTCGGAGAGGGTGCGGCGTAGAGAAGAGCTCCAGTGAGCGACAGCACCGCTATAAGCGCTGGGGCTATCTTCTGCTTTCGACCGGTTTGCTCACGCATCTGTCGTTGCGAACCGGGGTGGCCCGCGGGTTGGTCACACCGGGGAAGACTGTCGGATGAAACTCACAGGTCCGGCGAACCTCGCCCGCCGAGTATGCGTGCCGTAGCAATGGACATCCGAGACCGATGCTACCCCTGTGATTCGTTTTCGAGGCCTGCGTTTCTCGCCGATCAAAAATATCATGCGGGGCGCGAGGGAGGAACCCTTCCCTCGGTTCTCGGCCGCACTCCGACTTCAGTTGCGGAGCCAGGTGCCGGACCGCGTCGATCAACTTTTTCGGGACTTCCAATCGTTGCTAAAGCACCCGCTGTTGCCTTAGACTGTCGCCGCTTGAATCACCCACTCAAACCGACGACTCGGGAGAAAACGCCATGAAAAGTATCGAAATCGACCGAAGCAAACAGCTCAGAGATCAGCCTGAAACAGGACACAACCGGTGGCATCCGGACATATCGCCTCTCCTGGAGGTCGATGAAGGCGAGGAGGTCGTCCTGGAGACGCGTGACGCGTTGGACGGCCAGTTTCAGAACTCGACTACCCCGGAAGACTTCGCCAATATTGAAGTCGGTCTGATCCATCCGCTGACGGGTCCGGTCTTCGTGAAAGGCGCCGCGCCCGGTGACCTGCTGGAGGTCGACTTCGTCGAGATCCGTCCGGTCGAGTTCGCGTGGACGGCCATCATCCCCGGCTTCGGATTCCTGCGCGATCGTGAGGACATAGCGCCGTTTTTCGTGCCGTGGACACTCGCCGACAATTTTGCGACTTCCCCCGCGCTTCCGGGCGTCCGGATTCCCGGGGCCCCGTTCATGGGCATGTCCGGTATTGCGCCGTCGCATGCCCAGGTGGCCGAGTGGAAGGCGCGGGAGGACCGGGTGATTGCAGGCGGCGGCGTCGCTCTCCCGCCGGATCCCGGGGGTTCCGTGCCGCCGACCGGGATACCGGCCACTGAAGGGCTGCGGACTCTACCTCCTCGTGAGGTCGGGGGGAACTTCGACGTCAAGCAGCTCACGGGCGGGTCGAAACTCTTGTTGCCCGTCGCGGTCGATGGTGCGCTGTTCTCGACAGGGGACGGTCACTTTGCCCAGGGTGACGGCGAAGTCTGTGTGAGCGCTGTCGAAATGGGCGCGACGGCGACCGTCCGTTTTCGCGTGCTGAAGGGCGAAGCGGAACGGCATAACATCAACCGGCCGCGGTTCACGAGGGAGGACTACTGGACGGACCCGCAGATGGCAGCGCCGCGCAAATTCACCGCGACGATGGGGATGCCCATTCGCGACGACGGCGAGAATGAGGGAGAAAACCTCACCCTGGCCTGCCGCGACGCCGTCCTCGGCATGATCAACTTGCTCGGGGAGCGCGGGTGGACGCGCGAACAGGCTTATGTCATCTGCAGCGTTGCCGTGGATCTGAGAATCAGCAATGTCGTGGACGTGCCCAACTACGTGGTTTCGGCTCTCCTGCCCGAGGACATATTCGTATAGCTTGTCTCTGCAGAAGAGGGCGGCAGCAGGGGCTGCCGCCCTCTTTTTTCGCCTTCAGGTTGCCGAGTGGCCAGTTCCCGATTTCCGCGAAACGTGGCGCTTACCGCAGCCGCATATATATAAATAGACATAGATCAATATACATATGTATAGCTGCTTACATTTGTGTCTTTAGGTAAATTCGGCCATCCTACCTCGTTTGATAGAATAGCCCCCGGCTGCATATCTCATTCACTCGATAGAGGAAACTCTGAAGCGACTCCGGTGTCGCGGAACCGCAAGCGAGGGTTGTGTGAAGGTGAGTCTTTCAACCAGGCTCTGGCGGCAAAGCGCAAGCTTCATCGGCAGCCACAAATAGGCCAGTCGTCCCAAGGCCGCCGTGGCGACGGACGCTTTTGACAACAAAAGGTTTGTAGCCTCGACAAAAAGAGTTGACGCTGGGTCGGACGTGCTCACATACTGGCCCAAGTTTGTTCTTGATCTGCAGTCATTAAGGTAGATTTAAGTTTCTTGATGAGGGATCACCGATCTAGACCGGGCGGACAAGGGTCTGCTTGATCACGCGATGGGCGAGAGCACCCGTTCGTGTTCTCGAGGGCTTGAGAAGCGACCCGTAGAGAGGGAGGACTTGATGAAGCGCATGCTGACAGGTGGCCTGGTTTTGTCGGTTTCGATGGCGTTCGGTTCGGTAGCGTTCGGTCAGGCAGGTTCAGAACTGCCGTCCGTCGAATCGCAGAAGGCGCTGGTCGAGCAGTACTGCTCCGGATGCCACAACGACATCGAGCTGGCCGGCAACATGAGCCTGACTCAACTGGACCTGGAACACGTCGACCAGAACCCCGTGTTGGCGGAAAAGATTATACGAAAGTTGCGCGCCGGCCTGATGCCTCCCGCCGGCGTCGCGCGGCCGGATGCAGCGAACCTGAACGCGCTTGCGGCGGCGGTGGAAGCCGGGGTGGACCGAGCGGCGACCCTGGAGCCATATGTCGACGTTCCGGAACTGCACCGCGTCAACCGGACCGAATACAAGAACGCCGTCCGGGACCTTCTCGATCTCGAGGTGGACGTGACCGCACTCCTCCCGCGGGATGCGATAACCGGGGGGTTCGACAACATGGCCGACGCACTGACCGTGACCCCGGCGCTCATGCAGGGTTACGTGCGTGCCGCAGAAACGATCGCGCGCCTTGCCGTCGGCGACGCGGAAGCGCCGACCTCGATGGTGTCCTATGCGATCCCGAGGGTGGAGAACCAGCTGGAGCACATCGAGGGTACGCCCTTCGGGACGCGAGGGGGATCGGTAGTCCTCCACAACTTCCCGGCGGATGGAGAGTACTCCTTCAAGATCGACCTCTACCACTGGTACACGGGCTCGTTGATCGGCTACAGGCTGCCCGACAGCCTGGAAGACCAGCAGATCGACGTTTCCATCGACGGAACGCGTGTCGCGCTCATCGACATCGACCCCGGGCTTCAGGACTATGACGGCGGTCTGCACACCGAACCGGTCTTCGTCAAGGCCGGTCCGCGAAGGGTGGCGGTCGCTTTCATTTCGAAGTTCGAAGGACCTGTCGAGGATCGCTACTGGCTCGTCGATCAGACGCTGGTGGATGTCAGCATCGCCAACCATCCGGGAATGTCGTCCCTGCCGCACCTGAAGACGTTCAACATCACCGGTCCGATGAACGCGAGCGGCGTGTCGGAGACGCCGAGCCGTCGGACGATCTTCACGTGCCGCCCCGAAAACGCCGGCATGGAAGAGCCCTGTGCCGAGCAGATCATTTCGCGACTGGCGCGGAAAGCCTTCCGCCGGCCTGTGGTTTCCGAGGACATGGAAAGCCTGATGGATTTCTACCGGGAGGGTCACCAGGAGGGCGGCTTTGAAATCGGCGTCCGGATGGCACTGCAGGCGCTCCTGGCCAAGCCCGAATTCGTATTCCGCTTCGAGCGGCTGCCCTCCGGCGTCGCCCCGGGCGAGACCTATCGCGTCAGCGATCTCGAGCTGGCTTCGCGGCTGTCGTTCTTCCTCTGGAGCAGCGCGCCCGATGACGAGTTGATTTCCCTCGCCAGCGAGGGCCGACTCCGTGACTCTGCCGTCCTGGAACAACAGGTCCGGCGGATGCTTGCCGATTCCCGGTCCAGAACGCTCACCGAAAACTTCGCTGGACAGTGGCTGCGCCTCAAGGCAGTCGAAGAAGTCAATCCCGAAGGGCTCACGTTCCCGAATTTCACGCGGACGCTGGCCCGGGCAATGCGAAGGGAGATCGAACTCTTCTTCGACAGCATCGTTCGAGAGGATCGCGGCGTGCTCGATCTGCTCACAGAGGACTACACGTTCGTAAATCAGGTACTGGCGGAGCATTACGGAATCCCGAACGTCGCAGGAACGCAGTTCCAGCGCGTGCAGGTTTCCGACCCCAATCGAGCAGGATTGATCGGCAAGGCGGGCTGGCTGACGATGACGTCGCTGCCGAGCCGGACCTCACCGGTGGCCCGGGGCAAGTACGTGTTGGAGGTCTTGGTCGGCACGCCGCCGCCCAACCCGCCGGCCGTCGTTCCCCCTCTGAAGGAAGCCGCCCGCAACGAGAAGGTGCTGTCGGTTCGCGAGCGTATGGTGCAGCATCGGGCAAACCCGGCGTGTTCGGCGTGCCATCAGATCATGGATCCGATCGGTCTGGCTCTGGAGAACTTCGACCCGATCGGCCGATGGCGCGGTGTTGATGGCGGCTTCACGATCGACGCCAGCGCTACGATGTACGACGGCACCGCGCTCGATGGTCCGGCCGGGGTCCGTGAGGCGGTCTTGAACCGTCCCGAAGCGTTCATCGGGAATTTTGCGGAGCAACTTCTCGCGTACGGACTGGGCCGCGTCCTCGATCACCAGGATATGCCTACCGTCCGTTCGATCACGGGGGCGGCCGCTCAGAACGGCAATCGATTCTCCTCGTTCGTGATGGGTATCGTGGAGAGTCCGACATTTCAGATGTCGAAGAGACCCAGCACCGAGGAACAGTAAGGTCACAACCGGGGCCGACGTGATTGCGCCGGCCACGAACTATTAGCTCACTACTGATTCGGATCACCCAAGGAGGAACAGTATGTTCATCACCAAGAAGCATATCTCCCGGCGCACGATGCTTCGCGGCATGGGAGCGGCGGTATCGCTTCCATTCCTGGAATCGATGGTGCCGGCCGCGACGCCTCTCAAGCAGACGGCGGCTTCTCCACGCAGCCGTTTTGCTGCTATCGAGATCGTGCACGGTTCGGCGGGCAGTACGGTCTACGGTACCGACAACAGCCTTTGGACTCCGGCCACGGAGGGCCGCGATTTCGAATTCGGCACGATCCTGAAACCGCTGCAATCGCTCCGGGACTACGTCACGGTGGCTACTTTGATGGACTGTCACCAGGCCGATCCGTTCACGCCGGAAGAAGTCGGCGCGGATCACTTTCGCTCGGCGGCTGTTTTCCTCACGGCGTCCCACCCCCGCCAGACCGAGGGTTCCGACGTCTACTGCGGGACTTCGATCGATCAGATGTACGCGCACAAGTTCGGCCAGGACACACCGCTGCCGTCGATCCAGCTCTGCACGGAGAACTTCGACACCGCCGGCACCTGCGCGTTCAACTACAGCTGCGTTTACATGGACACGATCAGCTGGTCGTCGCCCTCGACACCGCTGCAGATGACATACAACCCGCGTGTCGCATTCGAGAACGTGTTCGGTACCGGGGGGTCGCCCGAAGATCGTGCCGCCAGGCGGAAGGCGAACCGCAGCATCCTCGACGGGATCACGCACGACGTCGCGCGGCTCATGACGGATCTGAACCAGGCGGATCAGGGTCGTCTGAACACTTACCTGGACAACGTTCGGGAGATCGAACGCCGAATCGAGAGGATCGAAGCCTACAACCGCTCCGGCGCCGAAAGGGCGGTGCCGTCGGCCCCGGTCGGGGTTCCCGATTACTGGGAAGATCACGTGAAGATCATGATCGACCTGACGGCGTTGGCGTTCTCCTCGGAGACCACGCGCGTCTCGGCGATCAAGCTCGGACGCGACACGAGTGATCGCGTCTTCCCCGAGAGCGGCAGCACCAAGTCGTTCCACTCGGCTTCACATCATGGCGAGACGCCCTCAGGAATCGAAGAGTTCGCCAAGATCAACCGGTATCACGTCAGCATGATCGCCTACTTCGCGAACAAGCTGAAGAGTATGCCAGACGGCGACGGCAACCTCCTGGATAACTCGCTGATTCTCTACGGCAGTGGCATGGGCAATTCCAACGTGCACGGCCACCGGCGCGTGCCGTTCCTGCTGACCGGACATGCAGCCGGTACTGTGAAGGGCAACCTGCATGTGCGGGCCGCCGAGGAGACGCCTCAAGGCAACGGCCTGCTGAGTGTCATGCACAAGCTTGGCGTCGAGGTCGATAGCGTCGGCGACAGTACAGGAACGATCGCGATCTAGATGCTCCTAACCTCGCGGCGGCCCATGGCTGCCGCCGCAGGGCGGGGCCGATTCAAGGTGTTTGGAACCGACTCGAATCAAAACTTGAAGGAAGGGATCACAATGTTCGGTAAAACTTTGACAGCGGGCCTATTCGTCGCATTGCTGATCGTCGGGACAGCACAGACGGCTGCGGCCCAGGACTTGCGCCTCCCGGACGCAGCGATGCGGGGTGACCTGGAAGCTGTTCGCTCGCTGCTGGGCGAAGGTGTCGACGTGAACGCGGTTCAGGGCGACGGCAACACGGCGCTCCACTGGGCGGCGTACCGCCGCAACGCCGAGTTGGTTCGTATCTTGACCGACGCGGGTGCAGACACCGCGGCCAAGACACGCATCGGTGACATGACGCCTCTGTTCATGGCGGCGAAGCTCGGCGATGCGGAAATCATGGAGCTGCTGCTCAAGGCCGGGGCGGATGCGAACGTCGCGAACACGAACGGGACAACGCCGCTCATGCTGGCAGCCGGCTCGGGAAAAACCGCGGCGGTCCACCTGTTGTTGGATCATGGCGCCGACGTGAATGCCCGGGACGTCACGAACGGGCAGACGGCAGTGATGTTTGCCGCCGCGCTCAATCGTGGCGAGGCGATCACGATGCTGGCCGACCACGAAGCCGACCTGGGAGTGCTGACCAAGGTGTCCCATGTCCAAAAGGGACGCCGGGCCCGCGTCGATGACGAGTTGGACGAGGCTACCGTCGAGATGGGCGGCAACGCCGCGCTGCACTTCGCGGCCCGCGAGGGGGCGTTCGATGCGGTGCGGGCGCTCGTTGCGGCCGGAGCCGATGTCGATCAGGTGTCGGGCAACGATCAGACCCCTCCGATGACACAGGCGTTGATCACCGGGAATCTCGACATCGCGATGTTCCTGCTCGAATCAGGCGCTGACCCCAACATCACGAACGCCGACGGGACGGCACCGCTCTACGCCACGCTCGATGCACGTTTCGCCCAGCGCACATGGTACCCGCCCCCGACCGTCGAGCAGGAGAAGACCGACTACCTCGACCTGATGAAGGCGCTTCTGGCCAAGGGAGCGGACCCGAACGCCAGACTGAAGAAGCAGCTCTGGTACCGGCAGTTCGGCAACAGCGGAAGCCCGGACAGAGCCGGCGCCACGCCGTTCTGGCGGGCGACGCAGGCGCACGATCTGACGGCGATGAAGATGCTGCTGGAGGCGGGCGCGGATCCGAACATCAACACGACAAAGGGATCCTCAGCGCTCATGGTTGCATCCGGCATCCACTACTCCAACCAGGGCCTGAACTACCTGCCGGACCAGCGGTCCGCTGTGGTTAAGTTCCTCGTCGAGGAGCTTGGGGCCGACGTGAAACACAAAGACCATATCGGCCACACACCGTTGCACGGCGCCGCGTTGATCGGGGACCACGACATCATTCGCTATCTCGTGGACAGGGGTGCCGATGTGACGGCGCGGGCCAACACTATCAGCGGCAGCGGCGACGGCGGTGGAACCGCCCAGGAGGTGGATCCGGGCACGGGTGATTCGCCGGCGGACATGGCCAATGGCTGGTCGATGAATGCGCCGCAGTATCCCGAGACGGTCCAGTTCCTGATCAGCCTGGGTTCGCCGTTTGCCAATACGTGCTGGGCTTCGAACTGCGTGAACCCGACGATCTCGGACGACAGGGTCAACGGGAAGAAGAACCAGTAGGTAGAGCGTTTCCGAGGCCAGACAGGTCCTTCGAACTTCAAGCGAGAAAGGAGCCCGTAAAACGGGCTCCTTTTGTTTGATCGTGCTTTCCAGGAATTGGCGGAAAGGGTGATCGATTTCATCGAACTGCTGAGGAATACGAAAATGGAAAAGCTATTCGGGAGCATCGGGGCGCAGCGCAGGATGGGCCGGCGGGAATTCATGGGGAGTAGCCTGGCCCTGGCTACGGCCGCCACCCTCGGACCGGTTTCGACTTTGAGCCGCTCGGCGCCGTCATCGATGGCCGCGGCGGAGGGCACGAAAGCCGCCTGGTTGAGCCACTACACCTACGTGGCGCCCGATCTCGCCGTGACCCGCGACTGGTACCACGAAGTGTTCGGCATGCAGATTGGGCACCAGGATGCGACCGAAGCGCACCTGTGGTATGGCGACGAAGGCGGAGACACGCTGATGATCGTCCGCCAGGCGGGTGCCGGCGAGAAATCCCCGCGAATAGATCGCTTCGGCTTCAGCCTGGACGACTGGGACAGGAACGCGGTCGAGTCGGAGTTGACGCGTCGTGGCCTGCGCCCTCAGGCGGACACCGATCGCGGTTTCTGGTTCAACGATCCGGAGGGAAACAAGATCGGGGTCTTTGCCGGCGACTATGTGACGCGCCCCGATGCGCGCCCGGACCCACCTCACCTCTGGAAGGCGCTCAGCGCGAACCACATCGTCGTGACGTCGCGAGACTACCGCAAACTAGGCGACTGGTACGGGGATCTGTTGGAGTTGAGGGAGACCAACGACGGCGGTAGGGACGTCTACCAGTGGTTCGGCGATTCGGTGTGGATTCCAACGGCTGTCAGGGAAGGCGCCCAGACATCGTTCGAGCTCGATTCGCTCGACCATGTCGCCTACACCATCGCGGACTACAATTCAGCGGATGTCGAAGCCGAGTTGAAACGCCGGAAAATGATCGAGCCCGACGACGACGTGACCGGCAGTCTCGGTATCAATTGTGTGGATATCAATGGGTTCAAGACCCAGGTTTGTGACATCAACCTCGTGTCCAACGCTGAGCAGGGGCGCGGGTAGCAGACCCCAGGAGAACATGACGATGCAGACCTACGGAAAAAAGGCTAATCAAGGGAAGCACTGGAGAGGGGGCACCCTCTTTGTGGTCGCCCTCATGCTCATCGGTGCGCGTGCCGAGTTTTTCTCGGGAGAACCGGAGAGGGAGCGGGCCCTCGCCCAAAGCGGCGCGGAAACGACGACCGTCTGGGACGGCGTCTACACTGATGCCCAGAGCGCGGCCGGCGAGACGGTTTACGAGCAACACTGTGCGGTCTGCCACGGAGAGGCGGCTTCGGGCCAGCGCGGGCCTCAACTCATTGGTGAGGAATTCTTTGAGGACTGGAGGGAAGACAGCTTGGGCGCCCTGTACGGTTTCATCCGAACCAACATGCCCCGACGCAGGCCTCCGCTGGAGGACTCCGATTACCTCGCTGTCACGACTTATATCTTGAAGGAGAACGGTTTTCCATCGGGGAATGAAGGATTGACCGTCCGATCCATGGGAGCGGTTCGAATCGAAGGTAAGGATGGGCCGAAGCCGCTGCCGCCCGGCTCGCTGGTCCAGGTCACCGGCTGCCTGACCCCCGACGGGGGCGACTGGGACCTCTCGATGGCGAGTCCACCTGCTCGCAACAGAAATACGGATCCGGAGAGCGCGGCGACCGAGGAGGAGCTGAAGGCGGCCCGGGACATGCCCGGCGGGGATCTGACGTTCGATCTCGCAAACTTCTTCATGCTTGGTGACTTCGACCCCGCAGCGCACTCAGGCCACAAGATGCTCGCGCGAGGAGCGCTGATCCGGCGCCCGAGCGGCGATCGAATCAGCCTGACCGGCCTGGACATGCTCACCGTGGAGTGCGGGCCGTAACGCCGAGCTCACTTCTTTTATACAAAGGGCCTTCGAGCCGGATCAGTCGGTTCGGAGGCCCTTACATTTCATCCATCCTGCCGGGTTCGGCCAACCGGCGCATTCGAGGTGTCTATGTCCATCGACCGCAGAACCTTCATCCGCTCCGGCATCGCCGCCGGAGGGCTAGCTTCCCTTTCCAGTTACGGCTGCGGCCGCGGAGAGCCCGGACCACCCGCGGGTGGGGAACCCGACACGGCGTCTGTCGGGTCTTTTGAATTGGACGAGATCACGATATCGGAGCTTCGGGAGCGGATCAGCTCCGGCGCCCTCACGTGCCGCGCAGTCACGGAAATGTACCTGGACCGGATCGAGGCGCTCAACACGAACGGACCGCGTCTTTATGCCGTTCTGGAGACCAACCCGGACGCGCTCGAGATCGCCGAGCAACTGGACCAGGAACTCCAGGCTCAAGGTCCCCGAGGGCCGCTTCACGGCATTCCGATCCTCCTTAAAGACAACGTCGACACGGCCGACAGGATGACGACGACCGCCGGGTCGACCGCGCTTCGGGGTTCAATCCCGCCCCAGGATTCTTTCGTTGCTCAGAAGCTGCGCGAGGCGGGCGCCGTGCTTCTGGGCAAGGCGAACATGAGCGAATGGGCTGGTTGGAAGTCGTTCGAACGTGGGACATCCGGATGGAGCGGCCGCGGATGGAACGGTGGTCAGGGAGACTTCTGCAGGAATCCGTACGCTCTCGATCGTATTCCGGGCGGCTCCAGCTCCGGCTCCGGCTCCGGCGCGGCCGCCAACCTGGCTGCTGCCGCGATCGGTTCCGAGACTGACGGTTCTATCGTCGGGCCGTCCTCGAGGAACTGCCTGGTCGGAATCAAGCCGACGATCGGCTTGGTAAGCCGGGGCGGAGTCATCCCGATCTCGAGCAGCCAGGACAGCACCGGACCGATGACCCGAGCCGTCACCGATGCGGCCATCATCCTGGGAACCCTGACAGGCGTGGATCCGCGCGACCCGAAGACCACCCCCAGCGAGGGCAACTTCCCGACAGATTACACGGCATCGCTCGACCCTGCCGGATTGAACGGCGCCCGCATCGGTGTCGCGCGTGAGTACGCGGGTTTCGATGATCGTGTGGACAAGGTTTTCGACGACGCGCTCGACGTGATGCGTGCCCAGGGCGCGACCGTGGTCGATCCGATCCAACTGCCCCCCGAACTGCGGTTCGGCAACGACGACGAGATGGAAGTCCTCTACCACGAGTTCAAGGCGGACCTGAACGCCTACCTCGCGTCGCTGGGGCCCGACGCTCCGATCAAATCGCTGGCGGAACTCATCGCATACAACGAGGCGAACGCCGAGCTCGAATTGTCCCTGTTCGGTCAGGAGTTGCTGACCGGTTCCGAAGAGCGGGGTCCGTTGACCGATGCGCCCTATGTCAGCGCGCTCCGCAACAGCCATCGTCTGTCCCGCAACGAGGGGATCGATCGGGTGATGGATGCCGAAAACCTGGACGCGATCGTGGGCCCGACGAGCGGACCGGCCGCCCTGCTGGACCCCCTCGGTGCCCGGCTCGGCTCCGGAGGCGGATGTTCGACTCCGTCGGCGATGGCGGGATATCCCAATATGACCCTCCCGATGGGATTCATCTACGGCTTACCGGTCGGTATTTCGCTGTTCGGACGGGCCTGGAGCGAGGCGACCCTGCTCCGCCTCGCCTACGCCTTCGAGCAGGCGACGAACTTCCGTACCCCACCTCGATTCCTGCCCACGATGGACGTGAGGGCGGGAATATGAACCCTCGGCGGGTCTTATTGCAAATCGCGATATCTGAACAATCCACATTGCAGGTTGCTCATTGGAGATTGCTTCATTTCAGATTTCCGACCGATAAGAAATCGAGCAATCTCTAATCTCCAACTTCCAATGCGGATTCGTCCAATTGACCAATCTGCAATCCGCTGGTCCTGGGATGAGAAGTTCTCGGCGCTCATTCACACCGAATTCCCAGTTTTCTAAACAAACAGATCGGGGACGGAGACCGAATTCGTGAGACCCGCAACTCGCTGGTTTTAAAGGCGGGGTAATTCGGTCTCCGTCCCCGATCTCACCCCCTTCGGAAACGGTGTAGGTGCGGTCTATGACCGCACAACTCGTGGTTCCGCGGGCATTTGTGCGCTCATAGAGCGCACCTACACTTGTGCCGGGCATAGGTGCTTCCACCCAAAAAAAGAGGCTGGCGACCCGCTTTCGCGGGCCGCCAGCCTCTTTGGGGGCTACTACTCAGGAACTGCTACGAGTCGGCTAGAACTCGAACCGCAGTGCCAGCTGAATCTGCCGGTTGACGTGGACGTCCGGCCCACGGCGCCGAAGTTGGACGAATTCCAGGTCAAGTTCGGGAAGCCGAAGTTCGGGTGGTTCAGGGCATTGAAGAACTCCGCCCGGAACTGGATCCGGGAGTCTTCTGCGACGTCGAAGGCCTTGGCCAGCGTGAGGTCGAGCGTCTGGATGCCATCCGAGGTAGCCGTGCCGCGCGCGGAGTTCCCGAACGTGAAACGGTCCGGCATCGCGTACGCCGCTTTGTTGATCCACTGGATGGGATCGGGGTTGGCCCGCTTGGGGTTTCCGACCAGATGAGGCCGGTCTCCCCGTATCAGAACCCCGCTGTTGTCCCCGGCGAGCCGCGGTGTCAGGGGGAAGCCCGACTGCGCGGTCAATATCCCCGAGAACTCCCATCCCCCAAGGATGAAGTTCGCGGCGTCCGGAATGTCGGAACCGAAGCGCTGTCCTCGCCCGAACGGCAGCTCCGACACCCAGCTGAAGCGGTAGACGTGCCGGACGTCAAAGTCCGAGAGACCCCTTTCGGCGGCAAGGTTGTAGCTGTCCTGCGGGGTGCTGGACGAGCCTCGACCCTGGCCGCCGGTGTTGTCGATCGACTTGCCCCAGGTGTAGGAGGAGATAAAGGTCAGCCCGTCGGCGAACCGCTTCTCAACCCGGGCCTGCAGCGAGTGGAAGTTCGAGTTGCCGGTCCATTCCGATGTTCGGAGCCGCCCGAACGCGGGATAGGGACGCGGACCGACGACACCGTTGATCAACTGGGGCTGGTTGAGCCGCCGCTGACGTTTCAGCTTATTCGTCTTGGAACCGACGTAGCTCGTGTCGATCAGGAGCCCCGAGACCAGTTCGTGCTGGATCCCGAAGTTATACTGGATCGAATACGTGTCGCGGAAGTCTCGATTGACACCGTTGAGGCTGATAACGCTCGCCACCCGGGCGGCGCCGTCGGGGAAGGCCCCCTCCGGTGTGAACTCCAAGGGAAACAGCTTGTCGTCGAAGCTCAGGAACGTGAAGCGGGGGTAGTTCACGATGATGCTGAAGTTGTGCCGTTCATCGTTGTCGTAGAAGACGCCGGTTCCGCCCTTGATCACGGTTTGCGATCCACCGAACGGCCTGTAGGCGAACCCCAGGCGCGGAGCGAAGTTGTTGTGGTCCCCGTTGACCAGCGAGCGTCCTTCACCACCCTCGCTGGCGATGCGGACCTTCCGGGTCTCCGGATCGAAGCTGGAGAAGCGATCGGCCTCCTCGGTCATCCGCTTGTAGAACTCGTAGCGCAGGCCCCAGTTGATCGTCAGATTCGGCGTGGCCTTCCAATCGTCCTGGATGTAGAGTGCCGTCTCGAACTTGCGGGGGTGACCCTGAACATCTCCGCGACTGACATTGGTCGAGTCCGGCAGACCGAGCAGGAAGTCGGCAAAGGCGAATCCCGTCTGACCCGTCCGGCTCACCGAACGGTACTGGAAGGCGGACGCGCCTCCAACCCCGGCATTGAACAGGTACCGACGGACATCCACACCGTACTTGAAGGTGTGATTGCCTTTGATCTGGGTCACGTTGCCCAGGTAGTTGTAGGTGTTCACGGCGCGATCGAAACCGCCGCCGCGGCCGATCTCGTGCAGCCCCTGTATCTGTATGGGGTTGAAGGAGACGCGTCGAGTCTCGAACGCACGGAGCTCGTCTGGACCCAGTTCAAGCGGTTTGAACGGCTGGTTCAGACGGCTGTAACCGGCCCGCAACTCGACGATCGTGTTCTGGGAGGCCGTCCAGGTCAGGTTGAGACCGATGTTAGTCCGGTACTGGTTCGAAGAGGTGGGATACCCGTCGATACGGCGGCTCGGGTTCGAGCTGATCTGGTCGCCGTAGGGGTCGAAGATCGGGTTCGCCGTGTAGCTGCCCCGGCCGCTGGCGCGCCAGTTATCGTTGAACTGGTGGTCGATCTTGACCGAGATGTCGTTGATGTCGTCTTCGGTGACGGGATTGCCGACGTAGTTGTTGACCGACGAGTTCGGTTCGCTGAGGCGCAGGTTGGGCACTGGAAAGCTCGGTTTGCCGTCAGCCTTGGTGTAGTTGAGGATCGCCCGCGAGTTCGAGTTGAAGCGATCCTGCGGGATGATGTTGCCCGGGAACGGCTGCCCGGTCACCGGATCCATGATCTGCTGCGACAGGGCCGAAAAGTCTCCCTGCCTCCACGCCAGCGGTGGCACGCTGCCCACGCGGGTCTGGGCCTCTCGGGACCGGAGCCCTTCGTACAGGACGAAGAAGAAGGTCTTGTCCTGCTTGATCGGACCGCCGACTGCCGCGCCGAACTGGTTCTTGACCTGACGCGGGATGTCCTTGTCCGCCGGGTCGAAGTAATTCTTGGCATTGAGCGCCGATCCCCGGTAGAACTCCCAGACTGCGCCGTGTACCGCGTTTGTACCGGACTTCGTCGTGACGTTGACGACGGCGCCCGAGTTGCGACCGAACTCCGCCGCGTACGCCGAGGTCTGCACCTTGAACTCCTGGATCAGGTCGATAGACGGCCGGTAGGCGTAGATGCGAACGACCGGATCGATGTTGTCCACCCCGTCCAGGATGAAGCTGCTCGTGACCTCACGCTGTCCGACGACGTTGAACAGGCCGCGGTTGGCGTTGAGCGATCCCTCCACAGACATCGTGGCGCCCGGAACGAGGTTGACCAGCTGCTCGAACCGTCGACCGTTGAGGGGGAGCTCGGTGACTTTCCGTTGGTCGACGACGAAGCCGACCGAGCTGTCCTCGGTCTGGACCAGGGGCGCCTCACTCGTGACCTCGATCGTTTCCGTGAGCTGCCCCACCTGCAGGGCGAAGTCGATCCGCGCTCGGGCATCCACGTTCAGTGTGATCCCGGTCCGGACTTCCGACCGGAACCCCGGCAACTCGGTCGCCACCGCGTAAGTGCCGACCGGAAGGAGCGGAATCGTGTAGTTGCCGCTTTCATTGGTGAAGATCTCCCGGCGCAGACCGGTGCCTTCGTTCGTGGCGACGACCGTCACGCCGGGCAGGACTGCGCCCGTCGCGTCGGTGATCGTGCCGACGATCGATGCGGTCACTCCTTGCGAATGCGCGGCGGTTGCCAGCAGGGCAATGGCCAGTATCGCGGCCGCCGCCCATCGCAGTGTTTCGCATTCCTTGACGTTCATTTAGTTTTCCTCCGAATGTAGGTCTTGTAAGTGTTATCGGTTTGCTCTGAGCGGCCTTCGTCAAACCAGGCCGTCGGCTCAGGGCGTTCCGTGCACGAGTGAGTTCCACAGGTCGATGGTTGGGTTCCGTTGGAACTCGATCCCTTCCCGTTGTTCCTCCATTAGTTGCTTGATGTCGTGATCCACTCCGAGGATGAACTTGTCGAACAACTGGCTCATCGCGGTGAGCGATCTTTCCACGCTGTCGGGCCTCCAGTGATACCAGCCGTGAGGTTCTTTCTCGTAGATGACCCAGTCGAACCAGTTGCCGTGGATCAGCGCCTGTACGCCGTACTGTTCGATCTGCTGGAACCGAGCGGCGCCGTCTCCCTGCGCGTAGAGGAACAGCAGCGGAACCTTGACGCGGTCGGCGTGGTAGATGATCGAGCGGCTGTAGTAGTTCTCGGGGTTCTCCATCGGATCCATTCCGATCAGAAAACGGTTCCAGCCCTGCATGCCTCCGTAGGTCGACAGCGTCACGAGATCCGTCGAGCCGTACCAGACGACGCCGGCCTTGAACCGCTGCGGATCCTTGGTTACCGCAGTCGTGGTGAAAAAGCCCCCGGTCGAACCGCCGAACGCGCCCACGCGGTCCGGGTCCACCCAGCCGTCGGCGGCGAGCAGGTCCATCCCCACGAAGGCGTCCCGTAGGTCATGGTCTCCCCCGTGGGTGTGGACTGACTGACGGTACTCCTTGCCGCGTCCGGTGCTCCCGCGGAAATTCGGGGCGAAGACGAGATAACCGCGGCTGGCGAAATACTGAACATAGGGATGCCATTGTGTCGGGTGCTGACCGTTGGAATTGGCCCGGAAGAAGAACAGGGCGGGCAACCGATCGCCCGCCTGACTGCCCCTGGGCTTGTAGACGAGTCCGGCGACCTCGCGTCCGTCGAAGCTCTTGTACTCGAAGAACTCCGGCCACACGAACAGGTCCGGGTCTCTCAACGCGGCGGCCTGATGGTTCGTGATCTGTCGTTCGCCACCGCCGGAGGACGACATGATCCAGACGTCGCCGGTCATCGTCGGGTCGGAGTGGTAGTAGACGATCTGTTCTCCCGAGGGATGCCACATATGATCGCCGCGAGTCTGGCCGGTTGCCGAGGAGCCGCCACTGACGCCGCCTTTTTCGGTCAGCTGGACAGCCTCGCCTCCCTCGGCGGAAATCTTGAAGATGTGGTACTCGTAGTCGAGATTCTTCGTGAAGGTCAGCGATTGCCCGTCGGGAGACCAGCGGGGCTCGCTTTGCTCCACGTCCTCGGTCAGGAGCATACGTGAACGCCCCGTTTCGACGTCGATGACACCCAGGTTGTTCCAGCCGTTCCGGTCGGAGATGAAAGCGATCTTCGAACTGTCCGGAGACCAGACCGCCGCCCGGTCCATCGCATCGAACGTGCCGGGGGTCAGGAGCCGCGCGTCACCGCCGCTCGACGACATCACGTAGATGTCCTGGTTGCTCTGGTCGTCGTCGCGCGGCTTTTCGTTCCGCGTGAGGACGATCGAGTTGCCGTCGGGAGACACGTGCGGAGAGCCGCCACCCGAACCCACCCGGGTGATCTCTTTCGTTTCGACATCGATGACAGCCACCGACGAGTCGAAGTACATACCGCTGCTGAAATAGATCTTCCTGCTGTCGGGGGACCATGATGCGCTGGTGTCGTTCAGCGGATGTTCGGTCAGGCGCACCGGCTCGCCGCCGTCGGCAGCGATCAGGTACAGGTCTCTCACGTTCACGCCACCGAAGTCGGCCTCGAAGACGATCCACTGGCTGTCCGGACTGAACTTGGGAGCCATCTCACGGCCCGGCATCGTCGTCAGCCGGCGAGGCTCGCCGCCGGCTGTCGGGACGGTCCAGATATCGTACGTCCCGGATTTCGCCGACTTGTAGGCGATCAGGTTTCCGTCCGGGGAAACATCGAACTCTTCGACCCAGACCGTTTCGGCCAGCGCTCCGATGGGAAGGCCTTCTGGCTGGGAGGTCGTTTGAGTGGATCCGGACGAAGACAGGACCCAGGTTGTTAGGCCCACTGTAAGGACCAGGATGGACCCCCAACCGGGCCGCGCTGATGAGATACCCATAAGACAATCCTCCCTTGGCGTACCGGACGTAGTGATAGCTCCCGGACTTTCCGTCTGGTTCAATGCCCGTCCCGAAGCGGCGTCTTACCTCAGGAGTCCGTCCTTGCCCGATGCTCCCATCGGCCCAAAATGCGTGACGGGATATGAGTGCTGAGATGCTAGCAGGGATCGTCGGGCTGGGTTAATCCCCCATTAGTACTGTTTTGGGCTAATCCAATCAGTACACTAAATACTATATCTTTAGATGTATTATTTCTCCCTCGGGAGCACGGCGTTCGGCCGCTGCTACATACCGACCGAATGCGGCTATACTGTCCCGGGCCGGCCCTGCTCTCGGGCTCGCGCCGCACTCAGATTCTTGCCGGACCGTGTAACCATCGAACTTCCGCGGACGTTAGATCGAACAGAGGGTTAATCAGGGAGTTTTTTGTGAATGGATGACCTGGATCAGACGGTAGACTTGCGCTCGACAAATTGGACGCTCCCTCTCCTGGTGGCCTTGTTCGTGGGCAGCGGCTGCGCAGCGCTGGTCTACGAGGTCGTCTGGTTCCAGCTCCTCAGTCTGGTCATCGGGTCCTCGTCGGTATCGCTCGGGGTGCTGCTGGGCACGTTCATGGGAGGGATGTGTCTGGGCAGTTTGATGCTGCCACGCCTGGTATCGCCGGAACATCATCCACTCCGGCTGTACGCGTTCCTGGAACTCGGGATCGGTGTGATCGGACTGGCGGTCCTGTTCGCCATGCCGCTGGTGGGCGGTGTGTACACGGCCTGGGCGGGGTCGGGTATTGTCGGCATGTTGCTGCGGGGGATCGTGGCAGCCATCTGCCTGCTGCCGCCGACGATCCTGATGGGTGCGACGCTTCCGGCGATCTCGCGATGGGTGGAAACCACTCCCAGCGGTGTGTCGTGGCTCGGATTCTTCTATGGCGGAAATATCGTAGGAGCCGTTATCGGGAGCCTGCTGGCCGGCTTCTACCTCCTCCGTGTCTACGACGTTGCGATCGCCACGCTCGTCGCGGTCGGGATCAATGTCGCCGTCGCCCTGTTGGGCCTTGCCCTGGCGAAGGCGACACGCTACGAGCCGGCAGCGCCGACGGCGGAAACGGAAGAGTCGGAAGGCGCCTCCTGGCCGGTCTACGTTACGATCGGCCTGTCGGGGATGACGGCGCTCGCGGCCGAAGTCATCTGGACCCGCCACCTTTCGTTGCTCTTCGGTGCCACTGTCTACACGTTCTCGCTGATACTCTCGGTCTTCCTGCTGGGGTTGGGAATCGGCAGTAGTCTCGGCTCTGCCCTTGCGCGCTCGATCAAGAAACCGCGCATGGCGCTTGGCCACTGTCAGCTCTTGTTGTGCCTGGCCATGGCCTGGGCCGCCTACTCGATCACCGTATCGCTGCCGTTCTGGCCGATCGATCTCACGCTGACATCGGACCTGTGGATCAGTCTGCAGCTCGATCTGGCCCGCGCGCTGTGGGCGATGCTGCCGGCGGCGATTCTCTGGGGCGCCAGCTTCCCCCTCGCGCTGGCTGCGGCCGCGGCGCGTGGGCAGGATCCCGGGCGTCTGGTCGGCGGCCTTTACGCCGCAAATACGGTGGGGGCCATCGTCGGTTCTCTGGGCGCAAGTCTCGTGCTGGTCGCCTGGCTCGGTAGCCAGCTGGCCTTGCAGTTGTTGATCGTCTTTTCCGCGGTTTCGGGGTTGCTCATGTGGGCTTCAGGCGGAGCCGGGGGGAGCCAGGATCGGTTCGGGATACGTGAAGCGGTCCCCGTGTCCGCCGCGATGGGTCTCGCGGTTCTTCTCGCTCTCGCTGTTCCAGGCCTGCAGCCGGGATTCGTCGCATACGGTCGCTTCCTGCCGACGCTCGGATACACCCCCAACGTCATCTACGTGGGCGAGGGGCTGACCGCGACGGTAGCCGTCTCCGAAGAGTCGGACGGCATCCTCAACTACCACAACGCCGGAAAGGTTCAGGCCTCGAGCTATCCCGAGGACATGCGACTCCAGCGGATGCTCGGGCATCTGACGACGCTGGTGCCGGAAAACCCCGAAACGTTTCTCGTCATCGGATGCGGCGCAGGAGTGACGGCCGGCGCCGTCAGTATCAACCCCGATATGGAACGCATGACCATCGCCGAAATCGAACCGCTGGTGCCGGAGGTGGTCTCGACCTATTTCGGCGTCGAAAACTACAACGTCGTCGACAACCCACGTGTGGATATCCGTATCGACGACGGACGCCACTTCCTGCTGACCACCGATCAGAAGTTCGACGGCATTACCTCCGATCCGCTGGATCCCTGGGTGAAGGGGGCGGCGGCGCTCTATACGAGGGAGTTCTGGCAACTGGCGAAGGATCACCTGAAGCCGGGCGGCGTCGTGACGGTGTTCGTGCAACTCTACGAAAGTACCGAGGAAGCGGTGAAGAGCGAAATCGCCACGTTCTTCGACGTCTTTCCAAACGGTGCGGTCTTCGCGAATACGGTCTCCGGGGAGGGCTATGACGTGGTATTGCTCGGCCAGGCCGACCCTGTGCCGATCGACATCGACCGCATCCAGCGGCGCCTGGACAGTCCCGACTACGCGCTGGTCAGACGGTCGCTCGGCGAAGTCGGGTTTTATTCCGCGGTCGATCTGCTGGCCACTTTTTCCGGCCAGGCGTCCGACCTTGCCCCGTGGCTCGAAGGGGCGGCGATCAACCAGGATCGAAACCTCCGTCTGCAGTACCTTGCCGGCAGGGGCTTGAACCTCTATCAGGCCGACATCATCTTCGACCACATGGTCGCTACAGGCATCCAGTTTCCGGAACTCCTGTTTACCGGGTCCCCGGTCCGGATGGGGCAACTCGAGAGTTCGATCCTGACGCGACAGGGTCGATTTTAGAGTTGGCATGGAAAAACTCCGATTCGGCGGCCAGACGATGGTCGCCCCGCTCAAGGCGGTGGCGCTGAAGCGTCCGCGTGATGCCTTTCGGTCGACCGAAGCCATCGAGGGCCAGTGTCGGGCGCTCGACTACCTGCGCCCGCCGGACCTCGAACGCGCCGAACGGGATCATCGACAATTCGTCTCCCTCATCGAGTCGGCCGGCGCAAGGGTCTTCTACCTGCCAGAAGATGCGGGCACGGGCTTGGATTCCATCTACACCCATGACCCTCTCCTGATGACCGATGCGGGCGCCGTTGTTCTCCAGACCGGGAAGGAGGCCCGTCGGAGGGAAGGGCCGGCGTTTGCGGCCGCGCTGGAGGAGTGGGGCGTGCCTGTCGTCGGAACCATCGACGGCGACGCGACGGCCGAGGGCGGGGACATGCTCTGGCTGGATGCGTCGACGCTGGTCCTCGGGCGCGGCTTTCGAACTAACGCGGCCGGTGTCTCGTCGCTGACTGAACTGCTCAAGCCGTGGGGCGTCGGCGTCATCCCTGTTGAGCTGCCTTACTGGAACGGGCCTTCGGAGGTTCTGCACCTCCAGTCGTTCATCAGCCTGCTCGACGAGGGCCTCGCTCTTGTCTACCGACGCCTGCTTCCGGTGACGCTGTTCGAGATCCTCAACGATCGCGGTTTCGAACTCGTCGACGTGCCTGATGAGGAATACGACTCGCTCGGTTCGAACGTTCTCGCGCTCGCTCCCCGGAACATCGTCATGGTATCCGGCAACCCGGAGACGCGATCCCGGATCGAGGGGGCCGGCTGCCGCGTCTCGGAATTTGACGGCAGCGAGATCTGTTTCCCCGGATCAGGGGGCCCCACCTGCCTGACCCGCCCGTTGTTGAGAGGCTAGCAGCCCGTGGCAGAAGTCTGATGGTTCGCGCGCACCGGTCTTCGGAGGCGGAGACGAGGCGCGAGGAGGAGTTGATGCTGTTTCATCATGGGAACGAAAAATGAATCATTCTCGAAGCGCCAGCTGTTCGGCGGTTTACCTGAGCCGCCGCCCGATGGCGTTGGAGGGCAGATATGAGCAGGTATTCGATCGCCGAATTTGTATCCAGTACCTCGCAGAAAGACCGCGGCGAGGGACTGTTCGAGCTGGAGACGGAACGGATGCTCGAGGTCAACTTGAGCGGCCGGGTCTGGACCAAGATGGGATCGATGGTGGCCTACGAGGGCGACATCAAGTTCACACGGGAGGGCGTCCTCGAGCACGGCCTGGGTCGGATGCTGAAGAAGAGCTTCACCGGCGAGGGTGTGCGGCTGACGAAGGCCGAAGGCAGGGGAGCGCTGTACCTGGCCGACATGGGCAAGAAGGTTTCGATCCTAAAACTCCAGGGGGAGTCGCTCTTCGTCAATGGCAACGACCTGCTGGCTTTCGAAGACGGAATTCAATGGGACATCAAGCTGATGCGCAAGGTGACGGCGATGCTGGCCGGAGGCCTGTTCAACGTGAGGCTCGAAGGCACCGGCATCGTGGCGATCACCACGCACTATGATCCGCTGACGCTCCGAGTCTCGGCCGATCGTTCCGTAACGACTGATCCCGGTGCCACCGTGGCCTGGTCTGGTTCGCTCAACCCGGAGTTCAAGACCGATGTGTCGCTCAAGAGCTTCATCGGCCGCGGCAGCGGAGAGTCGATCCAGATGTCTTTCTCCGGCGAGGGCTTTGTCGTCGTTCAGCCCTACGAGGAAGCCTTCGTTCAAGCTCGGGGGTAGCAGCCTGCCGCGGAAGTGCTTGGTTTTTCGTCAGCGCCGCCTAAGCGAGGCGGTAGCCCAAATAGGGCCGCGCCGAATACATTCCTTGACACTATATTCGATATGGCTATAATAGGCGCATGAGCCAAGAACAATCTCGACTCGCCGCGCTCCTGCCGTTGCCGCCTGTGACCTTCCATATCCTGATGACGCTCGCCGGTCAGGATCGCCACGGTTACGCCATCATCCAGGAAGTCGAAGCGCGGACGGATGGCGCGGTCCGTATCGGTGCGGGCACCCTCTACCGTTCGATCCAGCGGATGCTGGAACAGGGTTTGATCATCGAAACTCTGGATCGTCCGACGCCGGACCTGGACGATGAGCGTCGTCGGTATTACCGGATTACTTCGTTTGGTTCCGACGTGGCGAGGGCCGAGACTCGACGCCTGGCGCAGATGCTGAAGCTGGCCCGGGCGCAGGGCTTCGCCCCCGGGAGAGTGTGATGCGCCCCTACGAGCTCCTGTTGCATCTCTACCCCGCGGCGTTCCGCATCGAATACGGAGACGAACTCCGTCGGGTTTTCGCCCATCGTCGGGCCGACACCTCCGGGACCTTCGGGCTGACGTGGCTGTGGATGGAGGTGATCAAGGACACGTTCCTCAACGCGATTGCCGTGTACTGGGACATCCTGCGCCAGGACCTCCCGTATACCGCCAGGACGTTGGGACGAGCTCGTGGTTTCGCAATGACGGCGATCCTGGTCACGGGGCTTGGCGTCGGTGCGAACACGGCCGTGTTTTCGATCACCGACCACGTCCTCATCCGGCCTCTTCCGTTCGCCGATTCCGACCGGCTCGTGAAGCTCTGGGAGCATCCTCCCGGATACGCTCGGATGGAGCTGTCGCCCCCGAACTATCGCGATTGGCGCGATCGCAGCGTGTCTTTCGAAGAAATGGGTGCGTACCATGCCGTATCGGCGAACCTGGTCGGGATCGGCGACCCGGAGACTGGTACAGGTCACTAAGCGGCTCTACCCCCCCCAAGAAAGCCCCCGGGCTGAGCCCCGGACCGCGGGTGATATCATCGGCAGCGATGTCGGGTTCTTGCAGCAGTCCGCCCCCCGGGGGGCGTCGTTGACGGACACGCCACAACACCAGCCTGGGCAGGATGCCGGCTCGGTCGACGAAGCCAAGAAATTCCGTGCCCTTCTGCAGCACGCCAACGACCTGGTTTATTCGGTCACAATCAACCCGGACGCGGGGACCTGGCGGCTGGAGTTCCTTAGTGACCGCATCCTCGATCTGAGCGGTTGTCGACCGGATGAATTCTTGCAGGAAGGCCGGCTGGGGGAAGGCGGTCCCTTTCGTCTGGCTGAACCCGCAGAGCACCCATTCGAGCTTCTTCACCCGGACGACCTGGAGCAAGCGCTCCAGGCGACGCGGCGATTGTCCGCGGGCGAGAAGGTAATCCGTGAATACCGCATCCGAAACCGCCAGAGCGAGGAATACCGCTGGGTGGAGGACCGGTCGGAACCGGAGATGGACTCGCATCACCGCGTGGTCCGCATCTGGGGGATCGTTCGCGACATCACCGAGCGTCGCGAAAGAGAGGACGCGCTCAGACACCTTGCGGCGATCGTCGAAGTGACCGACGATGCCGTCGTCGGGCTGGACCCGGCCGGCCGGGTAGTGACCTGGAACTCGGCAGCGTCGGCGTTGTACGGTTACGAGAGCGAAGAGATCGTCGGCGAGCTGTTCTTTGATCGGGTCGTGCCGGATCGCGCCGTTTCGCTGAACGACCAGCTGAAATCGCTGGAGAGTGGGCACTTCAAGGAGCCCGACACCGAGCACGTGAACCGGGTCGGTCAGGCAGTTCCGGTTTCACTGACGGCGTCGGTGATCGATGGAGCGAATACGACCTCTCGAATGATCGCCCTGGTGGTTCGCGACCTGACCGAGCGCCAGCAACTCGAGCAGCAGCTGCTTCAGTCTCAGAAGATGGAGGCCGTCGGCCGTCTTGCAGGTGGGATCGCCCACGACTTCAACAACATTCTCACGGTGATCCTCGGACTCGCGCGCGAAATCCGACTCGGTTCGGACGATCCATTGGCTGAGGAGGTCGAAGGTATCCAGCATGCGGCCGAGAGGGCGGCGCTCCTGACGCGGCAACTGCTCGCCTTCAGTCGAAGACAGATGCTTCAACCGAAGGTTCTCGATCCCAACGAGCTGATCACGAACCTAGTGGGCCTGGTGCGCAAGCTCCTCGGCGAGCACATCGAAGTCGCGACGGAACTGGATGCCTCGACGGGACGTATCAAAGCGGATCCTGTCCAACTGGAACAGGTCGTGATGAACCTGGCTGCAAACGCCCCTGATGCGATGCCCGACGGCGGTCGAGTCACGATCGAAACCGCTAACGTCGATTTTGACGACGAGTTTGTCCGGACTCACTCAGGAAGCCGTCCCGGCGCCTACGTGCGGCTGCGGTTTGCCGACACGGGCGCCGGGATGAGCGACGAAACGCTGGTTCACGTTTTCGAGCCGTTCTTCACGACGAAGGGACCGGCGCTGGGGACGGGACTGGGGTTGTCGATGGTGTACGGCGTCGTCAAGCAGAGTCTCGGCTACATTTCGGTGGTGACCGAGCCCGGCGAGGGAACAGCCTTTGAGATATACCTGCCGAGGGTTCGAGAGGTGTCGCCTGCGCCTGCCGATCCGCCCACGACTGCCCTGGGTGTTGAAACCATTCTCCTGGCCGAGGACGAGCCGTCTTTGAGGGGTTTTGTGCGTCGGGCGCTCGAGGCCGCCGGATACCGCGTGCTGGAAGCGCACGACGGCAAGGACGCTCTGACCGCCTTCGAAGAGAACGCCGAAGACATTCAAGCGATTCTGACCGACATCGTGATGCCCAACCAGAGCGGGCCCCAACTCGCCGATCGCGTGCGCGCGCGGCGACCGGGAATCGGCATCGTCTACATGTCCGGCTATCCCGACCTGGCAGACGACCAGCGCCCGACGCTGGACGAGACTTCGGTGTTCATCCAGAAACCGTTCACGATGGAAGAGCTCACGGTGGCACTTCGGAATGTGCTGGATCGCTCCTCAGCCGAAGCTTGACGTCTGCATAATCCCAGCTGGGACACCGCTCACGCGGGCAGGTGCGCCTGCTACCACTCCCGCGACCGCGCTGGGGTCCACTTCGTTTCCAGCGGAACATATAGAGGCCGAAGCTGGTCAGGGAGAACGTGATCGCGAGTGCGTACTGGAATAACCCGAAATCGAACACGATCCGGTAGATCGGCAGGTATACGATCTCGACGATTCCGACCAGCAGACAAAGAGCCCCGAGCCGGCGTGCCGCTTCTTCCTTGAGTTCCGGCGCCCAGGATCGGAGGAGCGGCGCCGAGCTGAACCTCCTGAAGATGCGGTGGCTGTCGGTGGCAGTTTCTTCATTACGAGTGTCTTCAGATAGCGGCGACTTTTGGCTGCGGTCTGGTGACGCAACTAATACGTATGAAACACTTTGCCGACATGCCGGCCACGATTATAGAAGCTGCGGGAAGTCGGCTGCAAGGACACATGACGCCTTTCGTCGGTCGAGATCCGCCCAAGTGGAGCAAATGTCACAATTGGTGACATTTGTTTGGTTGTTTTTTGGCGGGCTGTAGCATTAAATATGATGTCGTGGGATCTGTGCACCTGCGGGTGTGGTGCGCGTATGTTTGGAAACCGAGCGGGGTGACGTAAGTTGATGATGACGAGAGAGATGATGAAGAGAATGTTGCTGTTCGGTCTCGTCGTGGTCGTCGCCGTGGCGATGGACCCTCAGGCCGACGGCTCGATCGCAATGTTGCCGGCGCACAGCGTATCGCCCCCATCGCCCGCCGCGGTGAATTCGGCCATCCTGGATCAGTATTGCAGCGCCTGCCATGATGATGACCTGCGCTCGGGAGGGTTCGCGCTGTCGGAACTGGACCTGGAGCAGCCGGGGGAAACGGCCGAACGGTTCGAAACGGTCATCTTGAAGCTGAACGCCGGGATGATGCCGCCTCCCGGAATGCCTCGACCCGAAGCCGGCGTCATCGATGATTTCATTGCCGGGGTGGAGGGAGCGATCGACACGGCGGCCGCTGCCGACCCGAATCCCGGCCGGCCGATTCTGCACCGGCTCAATCGGACCGAGTATTCCAACGCAGTCCGTGACCTGCTGGGTGTGGAGATCGACGCCGAGTCCTACCTGCCGCCCGACGACATGAGCGAAGGCTACGACAACATGTCCGACGTGCTCACGATTTCGCCGGCCCTTCTCGAGAGTTACATGGTCACGGCGGGGAAAATCAGCCGGATGGCAGTCGGCGATCCCGAGGCGGCTCCGGTTGTCGACACCTATGTGGTACCCCAGGCGGTTTCGCAGATGCGTCACGTTCCGGGCGCGCCGTTCGGTACCCGGGGCGGCACGGTCGTTCGTCACAACTTCCCGGCCGATGGCGAGTACACCTTCTGGATGAGTTTCTACTACGCCAGCATCGGTCCCCTCTTCGGCGACAACATACCGGCCGAAGGAGAGCAGATCGAGGTTGCGATCGACGGCGTGCGCGTCGCGCTGCTCGATATTCCGCGGCAGATCAAGACGGTCGAAGACGTCCGGACCGAACCGATCAAGGTGACTGCGGGACCGCACGACGTCTCGGCGACGTTTATCGAGAGAGGCGCAGGACCCGTCGAAGATTTCGTGATGCCTTTCGAGCGTGTCCTCGTGGATCTTTCGACCGGCCACTTCCCGGGCCTGACCGGTCTGCCGCACTTGCGCAACCTTGGCATCAATGGGCCCTACAACGTGACGGGTGTCAGCCCGATCCCAAGCCATGAAAAGATCTTCGTCTGCCGTCCGGCCGATGATAGCGAAGAAACTTCCTGCGCCCGCCATATCGTGTCGAAGCTGGCGCGTCTGGCGTTCCGGCGGCCCCTGACGGATCAGGACGTCGAGCCCCTGATTTCCTACTTTCGCAGCGGTCGGGAACAGGGCGATTTCGATGCGGGCATCCGTCTGGCGCTGCAGGCTATTCTGGCGGATCCGGAATTCCTGTTCCGTTTCGAGCGCGACCCCGAAGGCGCCGAGCCCGGCACGAACCATCGGATCACCGATCTCGAACTGGCTTCCAGGCTGTCGTACTTTCTGTGGAGCAGCGCGCCCGACGACGAGTTGATCACGATTGCCGCTGACCGACAGCTGTCGGACCCGACGATCCTAGAGCAACAGGTACGGCGGATGCTGGAACATCCGAAGGCCGAGACCTTGTCGACGAACTTCGCGTCCCACTGGCTGCGGCTGCAGAACCTCAAAGACATCCATCCCGACGCGTACCTGTTTCCCGACTGGGATTACAACCTGACCCGGTCGATGCGGAGGGAAACAGAGTTGTTCTTCAACAGCATCGTCCGCGAGGACCGCACCATCATCGATCTCCTCGATGCCGACTATACGTTCGTCGACGGGCGGCTTGCCCGGCATTACGATGTACCCAACGTCGTCGGTAGCCGATTCCGTCGCGTCGGGCGGGCCAACAGCGAGCGACGCGGCCTGCTCGGGCAGGGCAGCATCCTGACCTTGACCTCGATGGCAAACCGGACGTCACCGGTGCTACGGGGCGCGTGGATCATGGAAGTCATCCTGGGGACGCCTCCGCCGAACCCGCCGGCCAACGTGCCGCCGCTCGAGGAGAACGAGACGGGACAGAAGCTGTTGTCGGTGCGCGAGCGTCTGGTGTCGCACCGCGCGAATCCGGCCTGCGGCGCCTGCCACGACATCATCGATCCGCTGGGGTTCTCTCTCGAGAACTTCGATGCGGTCGGAGCATGGCGCGCGAAGGATAGCGGTTTCGCCATTGACCCGTCGGGTACGCTCTTCGACGGTACCGAAGTGGCCGGGCCGTCCGATCTTCGCGAGTATCTACTTCGGAGCCAGGATCTGTTCGTCAGGAACTTCACGCGGAACCTGCTGATGTACGCGATGGGCCGGGTTCTGCACCACTACGACATGACCACCGTCCGCGAGATCGTTCGCCAGGCGGGGGCCGAAGACAACCGCTTCTCATCCTTCGTCATGGCCATCGTCAACAGCACGCCGTTCCAGTTTCGACGCGTGGAAGCGCTCCCGACGGAGGAGGATGCGGCAAGGCACTAGTCGATCAGCGACCGTATAAACCGACCCGTTATCATATGTACGACATCACACCAGGTAGATAAGGAGAGGGCGATGTACATTACCAAGAAACATATTTCCAGGCGGACGGCCCTTCATGGCATCGGCGTGACCCTGTCGTTGCCGCTGTTGGAGGCGATGTTGCCCGCCCAGACGCCGATGCGGCAGACGGCGGCAGCGACGAAGACGCGTCTGGCCGCGCTCGAGATGGTGCACGGTTCGGCCGGCAGCACCGGCGACGGGACCCGCCTGCACTACTGGTCGCCCGAGAAGCAGGGTCGCGATTTCGAGATCACCCAGATCCTGCGTTCGCTGGCTCCCCACCAGGAGTACCTGACCGTAGTCAGTCACACCGACATCGCCCCAGCGACCGCTTCCATGCCCGCCGAGGCCGGCGCCGACCACACGCGTTCTTCGGCCGCGTTCCTGACCTGCGCTCATGCACGGATGACCGAGGGCGCCGACATCTACAACGGCGTCTCGATGGATCAGCTCTACGCGCAGCAGTTCGGCCAGGACACGCCGTTGCCCTCGATCCAACTTGCCATTGAGGACGTCGGCTCGTTGACCGGCGCCTGCGGCTACGGTTACAGCTGCGTGTACGCGAACACGGTGTCCTGGTCTTCGCCGACGACACCGCTTCCGATGGAGCGTGATCCCCGTGTTGCGTTCGAGCGCCTGTTCGGCGACGGCGCGACGCCGGAACAGCGGCTCAGCCGCCGCCAGGCCAGTGCCAGCATTCTCGACGGCATCCTCGGAAAGATCGACGACCTGAAGAAGGGGTTGGGCGAAGCGGACAGGGTCCGGCTGGACGACTACCTGGATGACGTTCGTGAGATCGAGCGGCGGATCGAACGGGCAGAGCATCACAATGCGACCAAGGAGGCCGTCGAGTTGCCGTCCGCTCCGATCGGGGTGCCCGACGTCTGGACCGAGCATGTCAAGCTGATGTTCGACCTCCAGGTCCTGGCGTTCATGACCGACACGACCCGTGTTTCCGCCTTCAAGATGGGCCGCGACGTCAGCTCCCGCGTCTACACCGAGAGCGGCGTGAAAACCCCGTTCCATTCGCTGTCGCACCACGGCAACAAGCCCGACAAGCTGGCCGAGTTCGCGCAACTGAACGAGTTCCACGTGAACCAGGTGTCGTACTTCATCGACAGGCTCAAGAACACTCCCGATGGCGACGGCAACCTTCTCGACCACTCAGTCGTGCTCTACGGCAGCCCTATGGGCGACGGCAGCGTGCACAACCACCTGCGAATTCCGCTGTTCCTGGCCGGCAAGGCCAACGGGCAGCTCAAAGGTAACCACCACCTGCTTTGCCCTGATGCTACGCCTCTGGCGAACGTCTACCTGACGCTGCTGCGAAGGATGGGGGTCGACGTCGACACGTTCGGCGACAGCACGGGCGAAGTCGCAATCTGAGCCAGCGCGGAGGAAAGTGGATATGTTGTGGAAAAACGTAGTCGGCAGCCTCTTCGTCGCCGTGTTCACCGCCATTTCGACGGCGGTGTTGGTTCTGGCAGGCGTCGCCGCGGATGCCCCCCTCGCCGATGCGGCGATGGAAGGCGACATCGAGACCGTCCGCGCTTTGCTTGCCGGGGAGGCCGACGTCAACGCGGCCCAGGGCGACGGCATGACCGCCCTGCATTGGGCGGCGTACCGGGATGATCTGGACACTGCCGATTTGTTGCTCCAGGCCGAGGCCGACGTTACGGCCAAGACGCGCGTGGGCGCGATCATGCCGATCTCTCTGGCCGCCCAAAACGGCGGCGCTGTCATGATCGCGAAACTGATCGAGGCCGGGGCAGAGGCGAACTCCCGAACCGCGACCGGTGCGACCGCCTTGATGATGGCAGCCATGTCGGGCAGCCTGGAAGCCGTCGAGGTTCTGCTCGACAACGGGGCTTTCGTCAACGCACGTGAGAAGAAGAACGGTCAGACACCCTTGATGTTCGCGGCCTGGGAGAATCGCCCCGACGTCATCAGACTACTACTCGAGCGCGGAGCTCATGTCGGCCTGGCGACCTATCTCATTTCGATGGACGACACGCCGATCGACACGGTCGGTCTTCCGATCCAGGGCCGCAGAGGCCGGGGGCCGAGAGCCCCGGGCGGGAACTCTACGATGGGGGGCCAGACGGCCTTGCTGTTTGCCGCGCGTGACGGCCATCTGGATGCGGTGAAGGCGCTCGTCGAAGCCGGTGCAGACGTCGACCAGATCAACGGAGGTGAAGGGTCGAGCCCGATGGTGATCGCCGTCGCAAACGGGCACTACAGCGTCGCCAAGTATCTCCTCGACCAGGGCGCGGATCCCAACATCGCCAACATTGACGGCCTGGCACCGCTGTACGCGACCGTGAACATGCGCCATGCGCCGGTGTCGTGGGCTCCGAATCCGTTGACAGACCAGGAGACGGTCGACGGGCTCGAGTTGATCCGCGCGTTGCTCGAAAAGGGTGCGAACCCTGATGCGCGCGTCGAGCGAAAACTGTGGTTCAGCCCCACCTCCCACGACCGCGGCTGGATCGACTATTCCGGTTCCACTCCGTTCTGGCGCGCCGCCCGATCGAGCGACGTCGAGGCGATGCGCATCCTTATCGAGTTCGGCGCGGACCCGAACATCAACAGCTACGGTGGTATCACGCCACTGATGGTTGCAGCGGGCATCGGCTGGATCGGTAATTTCAGCCAGAACCTGCCGGATTCCTGGATGGATACCGTCCAGTACTGTGTCGAACTCGGCAACGACATCAATGCGGCCGACAAGGACGGCTACACTGCGCTGCACGGAGCGGCAGCCCGCGGCGACGACGAAATGATCACATATCTGGTCGACCAGGGTGCGGATGTGACCGCCCTCAACAAGGACGGAGATTCCCCCGCCGACATGGCTTTCGGACCGTCGCGCTTCTTCATCCCGAGACCGGAGACGCGGGACCTGCTGATCAGGCTTGGATCGCCGTTCCTGGACAATTGCCGTTCCGACCAGTGCGTCGACGGCAAGTTCAACGCGGAGGGGAAAACCCCGAACCAGAACTAGACTTTCCTGGCGAAAGAGAAGCCCCGGCGGTCCGCCCGACGCCGGGGCTTTTTTCTTGCGCGGGCTTCTCGTGTAGCGAAACTTGCGTCGGGTGTAGGTGCGCTCTATGAGCGCACTTCGTTTGGGTTCGAAGAATGTGCGGTCATAGACCGCACCTACACCTCCCCAGGAAATCCGCCTATCCAAAAATTTCCTCCCCTCGAAAGGCTGTTTTGGACAAGGATGGTCATAGACCGAACCTTCATGGACGCCTGGCAAACAGGTTCCCGTCGACGGAGATTGAAAAGCATGGCTCTCGAATACCTGTCTCAGTTGCCCGACACCAACCCGGAAGAAACCGCCGAATGGCTGGAATCGCTGGAAAGCCTTCTCCAGTCAGGGACTCACGATCGCGCCTCGTATCTGCTGCGGGCGATCGTACGTCGGGCCAGGGACCTGGGCATCGAACTTCCGGTTGCGGTGCAGACTCCGTACATCAACTCGATCCCGGCTGAAGACGAACCGGACCTCCCGTTGAACGCCGACCTGGAAAAGCGAATCCGTCGTTTGATCCGATGGAACGCCATGGCGATGGTGCACCGCGCGAACGAACGCATCGAGGGCCTCGGCGGTCACCTTTCAACATACGCTTCGTCGGCAAGTCTCTACGAGGTCGGTTTCAATCACTTCTTCCGCGGCTGCGACGCTCCCGGGGGCGGTGATCAGTTGTTCATCCAGGGACACGCCGCTCCCGGCATCTATGCCCGTGCGTTTCTGGAAGGCCGCCTGGCGGAACAGGATCTCGACCACTTTCGGACCGAAACTTCGGGTAAGGGTCTGCCGTCATACCCGCATCCATGGCTGATGCCCGACTTCTGGCAATTCCCGACCGTGTCGATGGGTTTGGGGCCCATAGCGGCTATCTACCAGGCGCGCTTCAATCGTTACCTGCAGGACCGCGGCCTGAAAGATACTTCCGAGCAGAGAGTCTGGTGCTTCCTCGGAGACGGTGAGACCGATGAGCCGGAGACTCTCGGCGCACTTTCGGTCGCGGCCCGTGAGCAGTTGGATAACCTGGTCTTCGTCGTGAACTGTAACCTGCAGCGCCTGGACGGTCCCGTGCGGGGCAACGGGAAGATCATGCAGGAGCTCGAAGCGGTGTTCCGCGGAGCGGGCTGGCGTGTCATCAAGGTCGTCTGGGGACCGGAATGGGATCCCCTTCTGGCACGGGACGACGACGGCCTGCTCGTTCAGCGGATGAACCAGGTGACCGACGGGGAGTTCCAGAAGTACTCCGTCGAAGACGGCGATTACATACGCAAACACTTCTTTGGCACCGATCCACGACTTCTCGAGCTCGTTTCCGATCTCAGCGATCGGCAACTGACCCGGCTGCGACGTGGCGGCCACTCGTTTCGGAAGCTCTATACAGCTTACAAGTCCGCTGCCGAACATCGCGGCCAACCCATCGCGATCCTGGCGAAGACCGTAAAAGGTTGGATGCTCGGCAGCCATTTCGCGGGACGAAACGTCACGCACCAGCTCAAGCATCTCGACGAAGAACAGCTTCGAAAGTTCCGAGACGTGCTGGATCTGCCGATCCCGGACAGCCGCATCGAGGAAGCACCCTACTATCATCCCGGTCCGGACAGCGAGGAGGTGCGCTACCTGATCGAGAGGCGGCGCCAGCTGGGCGGTCCGTTGCCCAGCCGTAGCCGCAACAGCGCGGCGGTCAAGATTCCGGCGCCCGGCATCTTCAAGGAGTTCCGTGCCGGCGCGAAAGGCGGTGTGGAGGTGTCGACGACGATCGCATTCACGCGCTTGTTGCGGACGCTTCTGCGGGACAAGAAGATCGGTGCAAGGGTCGTGCCGATCATTCCCGACGAAGCCCGGACGTTTGGAATGGACGCTCTTTTCAGAGAGGTTGGAATCTACTCTTCGCTCGGCCAGCTCTACGAACCGGTCGACTCGGACCTGCTGCTCAACTACAAGGAGGCCAAGGACGGCCAGCTGCTCGAAGAGGGAATCACCGAGGCGGGATCCATGGCGTCGTTCACCGCCGCGGCCACGTCCTATTCGACCCATGGCGTCGCCATGATCCCGTTCTACATCTTTTATTCGATGTTCGGTCTCCAGCGTACCGGGGACCAGGTTTGGGCGGTTGGGGATTCTCGGGGACGCGGCTTCATGATGGCCGCCACGTCGGGACGCACGACCCTGAACGGGGAAGGGCTCCAGCATCAGGATGGCCACAGTCATCTGATGGCGAGTACGGTGCCGAACCTCGTCTCATACGACCCCGCGTACGCGTACGAGCTTTCCACCATCATCTATAACGGTCTGGAGAGGATGATCCGAGACCAGGAAGACATCTTCTACTACATCACGATCTACAATGAGAACTACGCGATGCCGCCGATGCCCGAGGGAATCGAGGAAGGCATTCTGAAGGGCATCTACCTGTTGAGCCCTACCCCTCCGGGAAAGAAATCCGTGGCGCAGCTCTTCGGCAGCGGCCCGATCTTGAGGTGTTCACTGGAAGCCCAGGGAATCCTGGCAGAGGACTTCGGCATTCAGACCAATGTCTGGAGCGTCACCAGCTATCAGGAGCTGTTTCGGGACGGGAGGCGCGTCGAACGTCACAATCGGCTGAATCCTGGCTCGAAGCCGGGGCTTTCCTACCTGGGGAAAGTCCTGAAACCTCACCCGGGACCCGTGATTGCCGCGTCGGACTGGGTGTCCCAGATCCCCGACATGCTGCGTCCTTTCCTGCCGCGACCTTTCGTTGCTCTGGGTACCGATGGATACGGACGGTCCGACACCCGGGTTGCGTTGCGGTCGCATTTCGAGGTCGATGCGCGATGGATTGTGCACAGCACGCTCTACGCGTTGATGCGGGAAGGGAAAGTATCGTCCGAGACCGTTCAGAAGGCCCTGAAACAGCTGGAGCTGGACCCCAAGAAGCCCGATCCTTTCGGTGCTTGAGAGACGTGTGTGAACGAGGTGTAGGTGCGGTCTATGACCGCACATCTCGTGGTTCCTCAAGCATTTGTGCGGTCATAGACCGCACCTACACCCGAGAAGCAGCTAACCCCTCCGTTCTTTCGGCTCGTTCAGCTTCATGGCTTTGATCTTCGACGTCAGGGTCGTCGGCTTCAGGCCGAGCAGCCTGGCCGCTCCTCTTGGTCCGGAGATCCTCCAGCGTGTCGCCTCGAGCGCCACGAGAATGTTGGCGCGCTCGCGCCGCTGAAGTTCGTCGTAAGTCAGGATCGCGGGCTCATCGCCGGTCTGCGCCGATGCTTGAGGTGCTTTCTCGGAGGCGTCCGAGCCGGAGAATGTGAATTCGAGCGCGCCGGTCTGTGCCGTGATCACTGCGCGTTCGATGACGTTCTGCAGCTCGCGCACGTTGCCGGGCCAGCTGTATGCATGAAGAGCTTCGACGTGTTTCTGCTTCAGCTTGGGCTCGGGCAAACCGAGCCGCCGGCTCGCCTCCTCGAGGAACCCCGCCGCGAGGAGAGGAATATCCTCCACGCGATCGCGCAGAGGCGCGATCTCTATCAGGAACACGGCCAACCGGTAGTACAGATCTTCTCGAAACCGCCCTTCACCGGCGTCCTGCTTGAGATCGCGATTCGTCGCCGCGATGACTCGGACGTCCACCCGCCGGGTCTGCTCTTCACCGATCCGCTCGAAGGTGCCTTCTTGGAGCACGCGCAATAGCTTGCTCTGTAGTTCGATCGGGATCTCGCCCACTTCGTCCAGGAAGATCGTGCCGCCGTCGGCCAGCTGGAACCTCCCGACGCGGTCTCGGATCGCCCCGGTGAACGCGCCCCTGGAGTGCCCGAAAAACTCGCTTTCGAACAGCTCCCTGGGGATTGAAGCGCAGTTCACGCTGACGAGCGGTCGGTGGCTGCGCCGGCTGCGCTCGTGGATGGCTCGTGCGACGAGTTCCTTACCAGTTCCCGATTCGCCGCAGATCAAGACGTTCGTCTCGGCCGGCGCGACCAGCTCGATTTGCGTCAGCACATTCTTGAGCGGATCGCTCTGGCCGATGATTTCGCTGAAACCGTGCGCAACCCGGATCTCCTCGCGCAGGTATTCGTTCTCGAGCTCGAGCCGGCGCTGAAGGCGCTCGATCTCCTCGAAGGCTCTCGCGTTGGTGATGGCGGTCGCGGCATGGTTGGCGATCATGCGAAGCCAGATCAGGTTGTCGTGGACCATCAGGCGCCTGGCGAAGACCGACAGCACGCCGAGCAACTCCTCCTTGTAGAGCAACGGCTGTCCGCCGAACCCGCGGATCTGCTCGGCTTCGATCCAATCGGGTCGCGCGATCCACGTGTTGTCCTCCCTCACATCTTCGATCTCAACGGGTGCGCGAGTCGCCGCGATATGCCCGACCTTGCGGACGCCAACCGGGAACCGACGAAACGCGCCGTTAAGGCTGTTCCAGCCTACTTCGTCGTCGAGCGAGCGGCCTGCGCTCGCCACCAGGTGCAGACACTCGGTCTGGTCGGGACACTCCGGCCGCATGCGGCAGTCTTCGCAGATGTCTCCCGGTTTTTTCAGCCAGATCCGAGCCAGGGCAACGTTGGCCTGTTCCGACAGGCGGCGGACGATCAGATCCAGGACGCCCTGGACCGTTCGCTCCTGGGGCATGTCGAGCAGGAGCTGACGGATGTTGTCGGTATCGAAGTGGTGGCCGGTGGCGGTCGTCATCCCGGTCATTTTAGCGAAATCTCGCAGCCTGGCTACGATATTTCGTAATAATCACGAAATATCGCACCCCTTCGATGGCCCGATTTCATTTTAACTTACTTATATTTAATGCTTTACGGCTTTGGTTCCTATGGACGCCGGCGTGTACCAGAAACACCAAGGCAAATGGAAACGCCAGACAACATTCAACCTTTCAGAAAAAGAGGAGACATGAAATGACATTCACCAACACCACTCGAAAGACGCTCTTGGTTGGACTGATGGCCGTACTCGCTTTTACGACCCCGGTCCAGGGCCAACTCCCGAATCCGGGAATGGAGATCGACCCGGCAAACACCGCTCTGGTCATCACCGATCCGCAGAACGACTTCCTGAGCCCCGATGGAGTCACATGGGGCGTTGTCGGCAAGAGCGTGACCGAAAACAACACGGTCGAGAACATCGAGAGCCTGTTGAAGGCCGCCAAGGCGAACGACATTCCGGTATTCGTTTCCCCTCATTACTACTACCCCACCGATCACGGCTGGAAGTTCGAGGGGGCTCTCGAAGCCTTCATGCACGCCGTTGGCATGTTCGACCGCGAAGACGCCCTGAGCCTGGACGGCTTCGAGAACTCTGGTGCCGACTGGCTGGAGCGGTACAAGCCCTACATCAAGGATGGCAAAACCGTCGTGTCCAGTCCCCACAAGGTGTACGGTCCCGAGACGAACGATCTGATCCTGCAACTCCGCAAGCGCGGTATCGACCGAGTGGTCCTGGCCGGAATGTCGGCGAACCTCTGCACGGAAAGTCACCTGCGCGAGCTGCTGGAGCAGGGCTTCGAAGTCGCCGTCGTCTCTGACGCGACCGCCGCCGCCCAGGTTCCCGACGGTGATGGCTACCAGTCCGCGCTCGTCAACTTCCGGTTCATCGCGAACACCGTCTGGACGACCGCCGAAGCGCTCGAAAGGATCGAGCGGACCACAACCGATGCACGGGCCGCGGCTCAGCCCAGTAGCGCCGCGACATTCGTCCAGACGTCAGGTCGAGAAACGAAACCGGAGATGACCTCCCAGAGCACGTCGGGCCGAACCCATCATCGGACGATGGACATCGGCGGTCTGGAGATCTTCTACCGTGAAGCGGGTCCCGTCGAAGCACCGACGGTGCTGCTGTTGCACGGTTTCCCGACCTCGTCGCATATGTTCCGCAACCTGATCCCGCTTCTCGCGGATCGCTTTCATGTGATCGCACCCGACTACCCGGGTTTCGGCGCAAGCTCGATGCCGACACCGCAGGAATTCGACTACACCTTCGACAACCTCGCCGATGTTGTCGATCAGCTCGTCACCAGGTTGGGAATCGAAAAGTACAGCATCTATCTTATGGATTACGGCGCCCCCGTCGGCTATCGCCTCGCGGTGCAACATCCCGAACGGGTGCAGGCTCTCATCATCCAGAACGGCAACGCGTACGACGAAGGTCTCCGCGAGTTCTGGGATCCGATCAAGGCCTACTGGAAGGACCGCACCCCCGAGCAGGGAGAGGCTCTCCGCGACGCTCTCTTGACCCTGGAAGCCACGAAGTGGCAATACACAAACGGGGTTCGCGAGGTGGCGGCGATTTCTCCGGACAACTGGTTCCACGACCAGTTTCTGCTGGAGCGGCCGGGCAACAAAGACATCCAGCTCGAGTTGTTCTACGATTATGGCTCGAACCCGCCGCTCTACCCGGAATGGCAGGCGTACTTCCGGGAGCACCAACCGCCGGCTCTCATCGTTTGGGGCAAGAACGACTACATTTTTCCGTCCGAAGGCGCCTCCCCGTACACACGCGACCTGGATGACGTCGAGCTCCACCTCTTCGACACCGGACACTTCGCCCTGGAGGAAGACGGCGCCGCCATAGCGGACCTGATTCGTGACTTCCTCGAACGGAAGGTCGTCGAGCAGGGGACGGATTCGAAACTGGCTTCGACACAAACCGTCGCAAAGGGACTCCGGTAGTGGCTCGTCCGATCAGCGACATTGCTTTTACACCGGCCGTAAAGGCCGCACAGCAGAAACGCGGCTCGCGGCTCTCTTACTCCCGGATGGAACAGCGAGGCGGATGGGCCGGCGTCGTTACTCGCGAACTCGAAGACTTCATCGGCCAACGAGACTCGCTGTACCTGGGGACGGCCAGCGCGGACGGCCAGCCTTACATCCAGCACCGGGGAGGTCCGCCCGGCTTCCTCAAGGTGCTGGACGAGGAGACACTCGCGCTGGCCGACTTTGCCGGCAACGCCCAGTACATATCGCTGGGTAACCTCAGCGAAAACAACAAGGCGTTCATCTTCCTGATGGACTACTCCAACCGGCGGCGGATCAAGATCTGGGGCGAAGCGGAGTTCGTGGAGGACGACCCAGAACTGTTGGCCCGGCTGGTCGATTCTGGATACGAGGCGCGGCCTGAACGGGCGCTCGTGTTTCACGTCAGGGCCTGGGACGTCAACTGTCCCCAGCACATCCGGCAACGCTTTACGCCCGAAGAGATCGAGCCCACGCTCGAAGCGTTGCGCGCCAGGATCGAGCAACTGGAATCCCGGTTGCAAGATGCTGGCCTGGACCCGTCGCCCGAGGCGGACGAACCGATAGCCCGGAGGGCAGGTTGAACCGACGCGATACCAATTCCTGATCGACACCTACGAGACGGAGCGACTCAAGACGCTCAGCGTGTGGAGCATGTTCGAAGACGATGATCTCGGGGTCAGGCCTCACTCCTCCGACCGACGCGGCCGCAGTGTCCGGGAACAGATGGTGCACCAGTGCATCAGCGAAGACCTCTGGTTTCGTCAGATCCTTGGCGTCGACATCGAGTTGCCCCCCTTACCGGAAGAGGAGTCGCGTCTTGGGTTCATCCAGCGTTACGCCGATGACTCCGGCAGGAGGTTGGAGTCGCTCCGCCTTCGAAACGAGACATGGTGGGAGGAACCATCGATGTTCTTCAACGTTTCGCGGTCGCGAGCCTGGGTGCTTGTGCGGCGCGTTGCGCACACCTCCCACCACCGCGGGCAGCAGATGGCGATGCTGCGAATGCTCAACCGGGATGTCCACAGCAACTACGGCCCGACTGCCGACACGGGCGGCCTGATGCAGAACAAGGCGCCGGTGATCTACGCGTATCCCGACCTCGATACCCTGCTCGAGCAGGAAGCCGGTGCAGCAGGGCTCAAGGCGCCGCTGCCCGGACCGGGGGAGAAGGCGCCGACGGAACGGCCGTGACCGTTCGCGGATTGGTCATGCGATCAACAGGAGAAGACAATGAGCAGACAGCTAGGACAGTTGACAGACGCGAACTTTGAACTAGAACTCGCTCGAGCCGATCAACCCGTATTGGTCGACTTCTGGGCAGACTGGTGTGGGCCTTGCCACGCGGTCGCTCCAACGCTCGAAGAGCTGGAGAAGACGTTTTCTGGTCGCGCAACGATCGCGAAGCTCGACGCCGATCAGAACCCGCAGGCCTCTGCACGCTACGGTATACGGTCCATTCCAACGCTGATATTGTTCAAGGCCGGACGCGAACAGGAGCGACTGCTGGGAGCCCAGCCAAAGAATGCGATATCGGAATTGCTGGAGCGGAACGCGGCTTGAAGCTGCCGCGATCCATCGGCGGCATACCTGTGCGGTCATAGGCCGCACCTACACCGCGAGAATACCGTCGTACAAATGTAGGTGCGGTCTATGACCGCACACTGTTCGACACACGCACCTACACCTGGTCCTGGAGTTTCGCTTGTCTCCGGCATCGAGACTTCGTAGGAGGACCGCATACTCTACGCTGAGCGAAAAGCTGCGTGGGTTGGTGGTATCATTGTCGGGCCCTTTCACACGAAACGGACCACACTATGATCGACGATGTGAAAGAACTCTTCCAAAGCTTCATCGCCCCTCAGCTCGAGGGTATCAAAGGTGAACTTGTAGCCATCAACGCCAGAATCGACGCCCAGGACGTGAAGTTTGAAGCGAGGTTTGAAACCCTCGACAGCAAGTTTGAAGCCCTCGACATGAAGTTCGGAACCATTTCTCCGAGAATGGAAGCCTATCGCGGGGAACTGCTCGCTCAGATACAGCGTGTGGAAGAAACCTTGTCAGCCGACTTCGTCCGCCTCGAAAGCAAGGTCGACCTCCGTCTGGCTTCGATGGATGAGAAACTGGACCTCTTCCGTCGGGAACTGCTGGCGGAGATCAGAGCGTCGAAAAACTAGGTTCCGTATCGAAAAACGTGCCGTCATAGACCCCACCTACACCTCCCTCACGAAGGATCCGGCTAACCGGAAAGTACCGATTCTTTGGGAACCTTGGCCGGCAACTCTCCGAACTTCCTCTTGTAGTACCGCGTCCAGAAATGCAGTGCGGGCAATCCGAGGGCGGTCGGCAATATCCAGGGAAGGAACGACCAGGTTCCCTGGATCAATGCGCCGCCGAAGAGAGTCCGCGCACCAAAAACCAGGAACGCCGTGTGAAAGGCAATACCCGAACCCACCATGCCGTCCATGTGTCTGTACCACCACGCCATCGGCGTGGGACGGGGGTTCGCGAAGAACTTCCTGTTCTCGACGAAGTCCGCCACACCGGCCGCACCCAGTGCGACCGGGATCCAGAACATGGCGCTGCCGCCCCGGGCGATATGGTAGGCGCCGAAGACAAACACCGAGACACTGGCGGACACCTGTGCCAGGTTGAGCGAACGCAGCCGGGTACCGGCAAAGATCTCAGGCTGGCGCTTGGTGCGGACGGCGCGCACGCCGTTCTCAACACCCTGAAGCAGGAAGATGGCCAGCAGTCCGAGGATGGCGACGAACATGATGTCGTCTGCGGGTATCTGGGACAGCGTGACGGGCTCGCCAACCCAGCTCGACGGATGAATCAGGACCCACGAGGACGAACCGAGTGCCGTCAGCGCGACAGTGTAGGCGCACAGGCTGAACACCTTGCCGGCAGCGATGTGAACGCGGCCGCCTTTTGGCGCGAACGCCGGTATCCAGAACGTGGCCAGACCCAGAAAACCCATCGAAATGTGCATCCAGCGCAGCACGCCGTGAATCGTTTCAGCCACGACGGACCTCCTTCGGTCTCCTCTTCGGTTCCGGGTGTTTCACGTCTCTGGGCTGCCGACGCAATTCGATTCGCCCAAGCGCCTCATCGCACCACTGAACCTTTGCACGAAGCGAGTGAATGCCCATGCGCACGGCCAGGAAGACGTGAAAGTCCTCGGAGTTCAAATTGTCGAGTTCCGCTGTGTCGTTCCCGGCAAACTCGGATTCGGCCTGTAGAAGCAGGGCCAGGAATTCGCCGAGGCGAGAGCGCAGGTCGAGCATGAAGTCGGTGGTCGCTTCCAGGTCCTCGAGTTCGTGCATGAAGCACAACTGGGCCACGTAAGCAAACCGCTCGGTCCCCATCTGCGGCCCGGCCTTCAGCCATTCGATCAGTTCCCCACGCCCTTCCGCGGTCCTGTGATAGACACGGCGGGGAGGTCCTTTCACGGGAGGCTCGATCCTGCTCCTCAACCACCTCCGGTTTTCGAGCTTCTTCAGGGTGGGATAGATCTGGCTCAGCTCTGCGGACCAGAAGTGACGGGTGCCCTGGCTGAAATCACTTTTGATGTCGTAACCGCTTGCGGGCTCATGGAGCATTCCCAGCAGGATATGTTCGAGACTCATGTTGCATTACCGCCTTGACGCCAATCTATGACATAATTTATATAGTTGTCAAGGAAATCGACCCAAACGGAGGACGTCGACGACGAATTCGTGAAGTTTGGGGATAGAGCGGGAGGCGCGCCGGAGGCAATCAGTCGCTACGAGCGCGCGCGTTTTCGAGCTGCCTGACTGATCTTGTCTCCGATCATCGCGATCTTCTGGTCGTGCAGTCGCTTCTCGCTCAGCCAGTACGGGGAGGTGATCTCCTTGAAGGCGTAGATCGCAGCCTGAATTCCCTCGGCCCAGGCGACGGCGATCAGCTTGATGTCGCCGTGAACGTCGCCCACCGCGAACACGCCGCGCCGGCTGGTCTCGTAATAGGGGTCGATCGCGATGCTGCCATCATCGTTCAGACGCACATCCAACCGGCGAAACGTGTCCTTCGCCGAGAGAAAACCGATCTGAACGATGATCCGGTCGACGAGCAGGGACTGGCTATCGGTCAGAGTGAGACGGATTCGGTTGTCGGCGAACTCCGCCGCCGATATTTCGCACGACAGGTGCAGGGCTGCACCCGACGACTTGACTCTTGCGAACGTGTCGGCTTTGCCGGAGGGCTGCGCTCCGCGAACGATGAGATGAACCAGTCCCTCCCGGCCCAGCACAATCACCGCCGCGTCGAGAGCCGAGTCCCCCGCGCCCACAATCGCGACATCCTGCCCTTCGTAGTCTCCGATCTTCGGAACCTTGTAATGCACATTCCTCGAGTTGAGCTGGTCCAGGACGGGAAGCTTGCGGGGGAAGTGCAGCAGCCCGCACGCGATGATTACCTTCCGGCATTTGTAGACTTCGTTGTTCGTGATCACCTTCCTGAGGGGATCGTCCTTTTCTGTTTCGTCCGTGTCCTCGATGTCGACCAGTTCCTCGCCGAACCGGAACTGAACCAGAGCGTCGCAGGCCTGGCGATAGACCCGCGACGACAGTTCCTCGCCGCTGATGCCGTCGGGAAATCCCGGGACGTCGACGATTTTCTTCTCCGGGTAGAGAAACCGCGGCTGCCCACCGGGTTTGTCCTTGGCTTCGATGACAAGAGTCGTCAGGCCGCGGTGTGCCGTGGTCAGGCTCGCAGCCAAACCCGCTGGACCCGCCCCAATGATGATGACGTCCCAATAGGCCAGGCTGTCGAAGTCGATGTCTTCTTCCAGTTCGGTAACATTGAAATCTGCCATCGAGGGACCTCCTTCAATCATGATACGCCGAGCATTTGCCGGGCCGTCACCTTTACCCGGCGACGGGGCGGCAGCGCACAGATCAAACCGATGGTTGGCCGCTTGCGCCCTCTTGTGGTCCAATTCTTCAGCCATCGGGATGGAAGAAGCCCTCGATGTCGCACCTGACTGGAGCAGGACCAATAACCCCTCGAGGAAAACAATGGCAGACCTAGACAATAAATCATTCACAACTCGCACTGTTCATGCAGGTGAAAGGCTGGATCTGGAAGGCGTGAATCCGGTGGTTTCTGCCATTCACCCTTCCGTGGGGTATACCTTTGCAGACTCCAACGATCTGGATGCCGTCCTGGGCAACGAAAAGGCGGGGTACGTGTACTCCACACGGTACGCCAATCCGACCGTTACGGCCTTTGAGACGGCCGTTGCCAATCTGGAGGGAGCCGAAAAAGCTCACGCTTTTTCCTCCGGAATGGCGGCCATTCACATGTCGTTGTTGGCGGGCGGTGTTCAGGCCGGAACTTCGGTTGTTGCAGCGGCCGATGTGTATGGCGCAACCTACACGCTCCTGCAGGACATTTTCACCCTCCTGGGCGCCAGGGTTCACTTTGTCGATGTCCTTGACCTGGAGACCGTGCATCGAACCGTAGTCCAGGAAAAACCGGCCATAGTGCTTGTAGAAACGATCTCCAACCCCCTGATGAAGGTTGCCGACCTGCCGCGTCTGGTCGAAATCGCCCATGTAGAGGGCGCGCTTCTTCTGGTCGATAACACGTTCTGCTCCCCCTATCTGTGCAATCCCATCGCGTTCGGTGCAGATATGGTGATTCACAGTGCGACGAAATCCATTGCCGGTCACGGTGACGTCATGGCCGGTATCGTGGCGACGACGGCTGCTCTGAAAGAGAAATCCTTTGCCTTGAACAAGCTCGTCGGCAGCAGCATCGGTCCGTTCGAAGCGTGGCTGGCATTGCGAGGTCTCAAGACCCTGTCTTTGCGCATGCGCCAGCAGTGCGATAACGCGCTCGCGCTGGCGGAATGGCTGGTGGGCCATCCCAGGGTCCAGCATGTCAATTATCCCTTCCTGCCGGACCATCCCCAGCATGGGCTGGTGCATTCGCTGACTGGGGGCAGGGGAGCCGGCGGAGTGTTCTCATTTGAAATCCTGGGAGCGGGCCGGGAGCAGATCTTTGCCTTCATGGATGCCCTGGATTTGATCCAGCCGGCCACGTCATTGGGCGACATATATTCGCTGGTGCTCTACCCGGCCATTTCTTCGCATCGGACACTGACGCCGGAAGAGCGGGGCTCGTTGGGCATCGGAGATGGCCTTGTCCGTATTTCTGCAGGCATTGAAGATGTGGCGGACCTCCAGGCCGATATCGAGCACGCGCTGTCGGTGGTTTAGACCTGGAGAGTGTAGGTGCGGTCTATGACCGCACACTGTTCGAACCGAAACACGTGCGCTCATAGAGCGCACCTACACCCGATCAGGGGAGCGCGGTTTGGCCGAGACCGCTCCCCGGCGGCAAGCAGACGAGATTCTTTCAATCTTCGGTAGTGATCCGCACCGGGTCCTGAACGAGCTCGCATTCATCCAGGCTGGAACAGCCGCACCGGATTCCCTCTTCCAGCAAGCGTTTCATTTCGCGGGCCCGGTCGATCATCCGGTCAATCTCGACCAGCTTCGAGCGTGCCAATTCGGACCACCGTTCCGAGGGGCTCGCATCGGCAGGAAAACCGTAGAACAGCTCTTTGATTTCCTCGACTCTAAAGCCGGCGCGCTGGGCCACTCCGATTCCCGCCAGCAGCATCAGCACGTCCGGCCCATAGCTTCTCCTTCCGTTGATCCGCATCGGTGGAGGCAGCAGGCCGATGCTTTCATAGTATCGGAGCGCAGACGGCCGAAGACCCGCCTTCTCAGCCACTTCGCTTATTCTCATTTTCCGCCGAAAACCTCCTTGACTTAAAGTTCACTTTAACTTCTAGGCTATCACATGAAGTCGATGAATACGGTCGCGAGGAGGCGAAAATGCCGGAGAAGATGAAAGAGACCAAAGGCACCCTTGCCTGCAGACTGAGTTCCGCGGAGCTTGCCCGAAGGAGCGAGGAGATTTCGAAGCTGCTCGAAGGCTCTCTGGAGTGGAGAGAACGACACGATGGATTTGCCGCGAGCTTTTCCGGGGATGAGCAAACAGCAAGGCGTCTGCTGGATTTCATATTGATGGAGCGCCGATGCTGCAGCTTTCTCAGCTTCCAACTGAGCTTCGAGCCGGAAATGGGATCTATCCGACTCAACCTCGGCGGATCCCGGGAGGCTCGAGACTTCTTAAAGCAGCTGGCAGGCGCCGCCGGGGTGAATCCATGACCTCAGGGACTGGCACGACAAAGGCCACGCCATGCCGACATCTCCTGTCACTGGGGTTGGTCCTGCTCGCAACCCCGATCGTAGGCGAACCCTTGAGGGCGCAGGAGCTGCGAGTGGGAAAAGAAGTCATCGTTCGCGCCGACGAAGTGATCGAAGAGGACCTCTACGCGTTCGGAGACACCGTTGTCATCGAAGGAACCGTGAGAGGTGACGTGATGGCCAGCGGTCGAGAAGTAAGGCTGCTGGGAACGGTGGAAGGCGACCTTACCGGGTGCGGCCAGACCTACATCGTGGATGGCCGCGTCGGCGATGATTTGCGAATTGCCGGTATGACCACTGTCCTGGGACACGGGGCTCGCATCGGCGGCGATTTCGTGACGGCGGCTCTCGGTCTCGAGACCAACAAAGGGAGCTGGGTCGATGGAAGCCTCCTGTTCGCCGGCTACGAGGCGACGCTCGCCGGCGATGTCTTCGGCGACTTCCGTGCCGAGGCGGTCGCAATCGCGTTGGACGGAAGTGTTAGAGGAGATGTGGATGCTGCTGTCGGCGGCGGTGGAGAGTCTGCCGGATTCTTGGGGCGTGTTCGCCACGTCGTCATCGTTTCGATTTTCGGTCTGTTGCTGGCCTGGATCGCCCCCTTGACCCTGCGGGATCTGGAATCAAAGGCACAAAAAAGGCCGCTCGCAGGAATCGGCCGCGGTGTGATCGCTATCGCAGTGCTGTTGGCCCAGGCCCTGGGGGTGCTGATTGTCGTGATCGGTCTCGGACTGGCGGCCGGGCTCCTGAAACTATGGTCCTTATTGCTGCCCACCCTCATCGTCGTAAGTTTTGCGGAAGGTATCCTGCTCGCCGGTTTCTGGATCTTCGGTGCGTTCGTCGCGCCCGCCTCGGTGAGCCTGATGGCCGGACGCGCAATCCTGGGTCGGGCCGTGCCGGATCGGGCGGGAGGGTTGTTCTTGCCTCTGGCGGCCGGACTCAGCGTGTTCGCCGTCCTCGTGAGCGTCCCCTACCTGGGGGTGCTGGTCCACCTGTTGGTCCTGTTCCTGGGCCTCGGCGCGTTCTGGCTCTGGCTATTCAATTCGTTGGAAAACCTGCGCGAGCCCGTATCGTCTTCCTAGTGGCCGGTAACAGAGAGAGTGATAGTGGCGTTGCGAGCGCAACGGTACCGGATTCTAGGAGCGCCGCCCGAGGTAATGCTGCTTCATTGCGAGAAGGCGAGACGACGAAGACGGTGCTGTTCCGCCGCAACCCGAAGGGACGACGGGTCTTGCGAGCCACAAAGAGGAGCTAGGAAACCGGCGTTTTTCGTAGCCGCAACGAGTCGGGAGAGGACCCGCAAGGCCCATCGGCGACGCTGTCACTCTCTCTGTTACAGGCCACTAGCACGCCCCCCGACCCGCGAGCTCGCGTCGATTCACTTCAGGCTGGAGCTCACGGGGTTCGGGACGGCCGCGACGCCGCCTGCCCCCTCCCGTCCTTCTCCTCATAGTGGTTTCTTCTGCGAGAAGGCGAGACGACGAAGACGGTGCTGTTCCGCCGCAACCCGAAGGGACGACGGGTCTTGCGAGCCACAAAGAGGAGCTATTCCAGTTCGTTATCCAAATCGTCTTCTTCGTCTGGAGTGGTTTCTTCTGCCTTGGATTGATTGTGGGTGTGCAGCATCCGCTCTATGTCTTCTGGTCGCACCGGTACACCCAACGAACTTCCGAATAGCAGGACGATGCACAGCAACACCTTGCCCAGCAGGCGTTCCAATCCCATTGGCCTTGGCCGGATCCGTCCTTCGCCAACCTGCTCCACTGTAAAATCAACCGAAGATGTTTTTGGACCAGAACGGCTTCTCGGTTTGAGCTCCGCGGTCTATGAGCGCACATCGCTGCGGAAGGAAGAAGCCGGGCCCACGTTCGGGATGCCTGGGTAGTGCAGGGACAAAGGGTTGGTGACCGGGCGAAATCATACGGTAGTGAAAACTGATCGACATGCTCAATATTGTATTGTTCGGGCCGCCCGGTTCTGGGAAGGGCACACAAAGCGAGAAAATAATCGACACATATGGGCTGGTTCATTTGTCGACTGGTGACCTTCTCAGAAAGCATCTCAGTGAGGGGACGGAGTTAGGCAAAATTGCCAAAGAATACCTGGATAACGGTAGATTGGTGCCGGACAAAATAGTCATCGAAATGGTCGAAGATAAGATCGCAGATCATCTTGATGCAGAGGGATTTGTTTTCGACGGGTTTCCAAGAACCGTTAACCAGGCTGCAGCTCTGGATGAAATGCTTGGCAATCACAACCTGTCGATTTCCGGAATGATCGCTCTCGATGTCCCGGAGGACGAACTAAGAAAAAGGATCACGGAACGAGCGAAAACCTCGGGCAGGGTCGACGATCAGGATGACGAAAAAATAAGTACCCGAATCCGGGTGTATACAGATGAAAGTGCACCAGTCGTGGGTTATTACAGAGATCAAAAGAAGCTTAGCGGCGTACGCGGTGTCGGTTCGATAGATAGCGTCTTTCAAGATATCCGTGCCGCGATTGATCGGATCGCTTGATTAGCGCCTTGGGTGCTCTTACCTACCACCGCTGAGCGGTAGCGACTCAGTCGACCCCACACCCTTTCTCCGCAGGGGGCCTCTCGGTTAATAGCGACGCTATGAGTTCTGAGCCAGATCCCGTCGTGGCGAGCTCACGAGCAACATCACCGAGTTGTTTTCTGAGGGAAGCATTGGCTTCTTCCAGATCCGCAATACACTGCTGAAGTTTCTTGACCTTCGGAGCCATTTCTTCGACCGTGTATCGTTGTTTGATGTGTTGAGGGCAGTTCGGGCTCCAGGCCTTCACGCGGAAGCGCAAAACGCGCTCGGGTCGAGCCTTGTAATCGGTGTCGACCAGGGTTTCGAGCAGCGCCGGATCATCTTCGACGAACTCGGCGGTACCCCAGATTTTGATCCGATGGCGGTTCGGATAGTCCATCAGGAAGATAAACGCCTTGTTGTTCTCGCTCAGGTTTCCCAGCGAGATGTACTGGAAGTTCCCCGCAAAATCCGCCAGCGCAAGCGTATGGTCATCGAGTACCTTGAGGAAGCCTTTGGGGCCACCGCGGTACTGGATGTATGGTTGACCATCTTGGCTTGCGGTTCCCAGATAGAGAGAGTCTCGCTCGCCGATGAACTCCGCAAGTTCTGGCGTCACAACGTCGCGCCACGGTCCCTGTTCTCCCCGCTGTTCCATCCTGGCGTAAGAGGCGCGTGAGCCCCGCCTCTCCTGGGCGGCCTTGACTTCGGCTGTGAAGGCGATTTCACTGATCGGGCGTTCCATAATTGGAGCCTCCTTTCTTCCGAAAAGGTCATGGTCTTCTGTCATGAGGGACATAGTCAAAACAAAAAACCCCGTTCTCGCGACGCTCGATCATCGCGAGGTGAGATGATGACGGTCCGGACGCGATGCCGGATCGAAGACGCGTGGGTCCCACCAACAGCTCAACGCGTTCTTCACTCAAGTGGCATCCTGTGGTCGGATTTACCACAACGAATTGTTTGAACGATTGTTCCCGAGGAGGAGAGCATGACGACACAGTTGGACGCCATCGTGATCGGCACGGGACAGGCGGGGCCATCGCTCGCCGGCCGCCTGAACCGAGAAGGTTTGAAGACCGCCATTATCGAACGCAAGCTCGTTGGCGGGACCTGCGTCCCGAGGAGGAGAGCATGGACACAGTTGGACGCCATCGTGATCGGCACGGGACAGGCGGGGCCATCGCTCGCCGGCCGCCTGAACCGAGAAGGTTTGAAGACCGCCATTATCGAACGCAAGCTCGTTGGCGGGACCTGCGTCAACGTCGGCTGCATCCCGACCAAGACCCTGGTGGGGAGTGCCAAGGTCGCGTACACGGCAAGACAGGCCAGGCAATTCGGTGTGATTGTCGATGGCCCGGTTACTGTGGACATGCGGCAGGTCAAGGAACGCAAGGACGCAATCTCGGGTGCCTCGAACAAGGGCCTCACCGGCTGGCTCGAAGGCATGGAGAACGTCACGCTGGTCCGTGGGCACGCAAGGTTCGTCGGCTCCCGCCAGGTCCGGGTCAGCCAGGACACGTTTGAAGCGGAGAAGATCTTCATAGACGTAGGCGCTCGCGCCCGCATTCCCGACATCGAAGGCCTCGATGACGTGGATTATCTAACCAACTCGAGCATGATGGAAATCGACTTCCTGCCACGGCATCTGATCATTATCGGCGGCAGCTATATCGGACTGGAGTTCGCTCAGATGTATCGACGCTTTGGCGCCGAAGTCACTGTCATCGAGATGGGTGATCGGCTCATCGCCCGCGAGGACGAAGACGTTTCGCAAACCGTGCGCGAGATCCTGGAAGGAGAAGGCGTCAACATTCGATTGAATGCGGAGTGCGTCAGAGTGCGTCGTTCCTCAGGCGGTGTCACTGTGAATGTGAGCTGCGAGGAAGAACCCCTCGAAGTCGAGGGGACCCATCTGCTGCTTGCCGTGGGGAGGACGCCCAATACCGATGACCTTGGCCTCGACAAGGCCGGCATTGAAACCGGTGGGTACGGCCACATCGTCGTCGACGATTTCCTGCGCACGAATGTCCCGGGCGTTTGGGCTATCGGCGAGGTGAACGGTCGCGGCGCATTCACGCATACGTCCTACAACGACTACGAAATCGTCGCCGCCAACCTGTTCGACGACGACCCGCGCCGCGTCACGGACCGCATTCTCTGTTACGGGCTCTTCATCGATCCACCGTTGGGCCGGGTCGGAATGACCGAGCGACAGGCAAAAGAGTCCGGCCGAAGTGTGCTGGTCGGGAAACGGGCCATGACCCGGGTGAGCCGGGCGAAAGAATTTGGAGAGACCCGCGGGTTCATGAAAGTTCTGGTGGATGCCGACAGCAAGGAGATCCTCGGTGCAGTCATCCTCGGGCTCAGCGGCGACGAAGCCATCCATTGCATTATGGACGTGATGTACACGGGGAAGCCCTACACGACGATATCCCGGGCGGTCCACATCCACCCAACGGTCGCCGAACTGATCCCAACCGTTCTTCAAGAATTGAAACCGATGACGTAAGGTGGGTACCGGCGCAACGCCCGAAGCGGCCGTGCGCTGGCGGACAATCAGCTGGTGTGACGGATGAGTGTTTGCCCGTGCCCGTCTTCCCCGTTCGAAAAGCGCCAGCCCTTGACCTTTAACTGTGGGGCTTCTACCCTTCGGCGAGAACCGTCATTTGTCCCAATTCTCTAAGCACATCCGCGTGTCTGTATGACTCACACATTCCAACGGAGATCGTTTGCGATTGGCGTCTTCATCGTTACCCTATCGCTGCCCCTGCCGGCCGAAGGGCAAAACAATGAGTGGACTTGGAAGGCATCGGGAAGTAGCCGGACCCGGGCAGAGCTGGAAGAGATACTTCGTATTCATGAAGAATGGCGAGATTCCGATGGAAAGGGTGGTCGCCGGGCGGACCTGATCGGTGCGGACCTGACCGGCGCCGACCTGACCGGCGCGACCCTGACCGGCGCAAACTTGACCGGTGCGGACCTGACCGGCGCGAACCTGACTGGGTCGGCCTTGAAGGAGGCGATCCTGACCGGCTCAGCCCTGGACAACGCGGACCTGAGGAGGGCGATCCTGACCGGCTCAGCCCTGGACTACGCGGACCTGACCGGCGCGAATCTGACCGGCGCGGACCTGACCGACGCGTACCTGGCCGGCGCCGACCTGAGGGAGACGATCCTGAGCGGCTCTGCCCTGGACTACGCAGACTTGAGTGAGGCGATCCTGACCGGCTCAGCCCTGGACCACGCGACCCTGACCGGCGCGAACCTCATCGATGCGGACCTGACTGGCGCGACCCTGAGCGAGGCGATCCTGGACAACGCGATCCTGTCGCGCGTCGACCTGACCGGCGCTAACCTGACCGGCGCGAACCTGGCCTTCGCGGACCTGACCGATGCGGACCTGACCGGCGCGACGCTGACCGGCGCAAACCTGACCCGCGCGAACTTGCAAGCTGCGATCTTTCAACCGAATTCCGTTCCGGAAAGCAGAGATGTTGCAACGGCGGAAAATCTGCAGTTTCTTAGGTATGAAAATGCTCCGGAGGCTCTTGTTCAGCTTCGCAACGTCTTCAAGAACGGCGGCTTTCTGGATCAAGAACGGAAGATCACCTACGCGCTAAGAAGACGCCAGGCTGAGTTACTTTGGGAAGAATGCGATTCAGCCAGCTTGTTGGCCTGTGGAGCCTATGCCTTCGACAGAATATTCTTCGACATGACTTCCCACTATGGAATGAACCCGAGTCGGCCGCTGCTGCTGGCGTTAGCCGGTTGGTTTCTATTCACGCTGATATACCGCCTGTTCATTCACTTCCCTGGAGCCTCCGGTGTTTATGTTGTAAAAAGGGGAATCTATGCAGGACGTGAACACACCAGGAGACTTCAGATTCGTCGCAGAGCTGTTCCGCCGGCGCAGAGATGGAGCCGTACCTGGAAGTATCCGCTTCACATGTTTCTTCGAGAGTGGCGTCTCGCTCGCGCAGCCATGTTTTTCAGCTTGATGTCTACCTTTAACCTCGGATTTCAGGCTCTCAACTTTGGACGGTCGTTGAGGATGCTCACGAAGCGAGAATACGACATGAAGGCGATCGGATGGGTTCGGACGGTGGCAGGTTTTCAATCGCTGATCAGCGTGTACTTGATAGCATTGTGGGTCCTTACATATTTCGGCAGACCGTTTGAGTAGGTCTTCATTCAGTGACTGATCCGATCACTAGTCTCAGCGAACGAAGACCGCCAAGGTGCGCTCGAAACGAGGTATCCATGGATTATCCGATGAATCCCGATTTGAAAGTTGGCAACGAGTTCCCCGACTTTGAGTTGCCCGACCAAGATGGAAAGGCCCAACGTCTGTCCAAACTCATTCGGGGCTTTCCGACCGTTCTGATCTTCAGCCGGGGTTACTATTGACCAAAAGATCGTCGTCAGTTGACGACGTACGTGAAAGAGTTGCAGCCGGAGTTTCGCGTCAACTATTGCAAGATGATCACTGTATCGGTCGATGACCGGATGAACACTAATGAGACGCGGACGGCGCTCGCGGCGGACTGGCCGTTCTTGATGGACCCGGACCGCACGCTGCTCCCCGAGCTACAGATGGTCGACCGAACGGATCCGGTGCATGGCGAGGTTTACATTCCGTATACATTCATCCTTGATCGGGGCCGGACCATATACAAGATCTACAACGGTTGGTGGTTTGTGGGTCGGCCGACGGTTGAGGAGATTCGAATGGACTTGCGGGCTCTCATGAGTCAACGTCCTGACTGGGTCTATTCGGACGAACAGTCCGCTGCAGGCTGAGAACGCTACCTGGCCAAAGATGACTTCATACGTTCTACGTTGCACGATCATCGCTGTTTGCTCAGCGGCGACAGCTACGATGCTCGGTGCCCAGGGCTCGAAACCCGCACTCCTTCAGGGTTCGGAGCTCGAGCACTTTCTCAAGACAGCAGACATCACTCACATCGAAAACACCGATCGCGGCGTCACAGGATCAAAGAAAGTGACGCTCGAACACGATTCGTTGACGTATTTCGCGGTTTTCAAAACGATCGATGAGTTTTTGAGCGGACAGACAACGCAGCGAAGTGGTAGTACGGCGGCCGATCCCCATGACAGCTGGAAGACGGAAGTCGCGGCATACGAACTGGACAAAATGATCGGTCTCGGGATGGTTCCGGCTACGGTCGAGCGTCGCCACGGTCGCGAGCTGGGATCAATGCAGTGGTGGGTCGAAAACACGATGGCCGAGCGAGACCGGATCGAAGAGGGCATCCGACCGCCCGACCCGGCGGGGTGGACCGAACAGACGTACACCATCTGGTTGTTCGACAACCTGATTTACAACGTGGACCGCAATCTGGATAACATGTTGGTCACAGAGGACTGGCGGGTTTACCTGATCGACCATTCTCGATCTTTTCGGAGTGTCAAAGAGCTGCAGCGCCCGATGCTCCGGTTTTCAAGATCGCTGCTGGATGCGATCGGGAAACTTGACGAAATCTCCCTACAGGAACGGTTGGGACCCTACCTTAGCACTTCCCAGATCGGCGCACTCCTGGAACGTCGTGATCGGATACTGGAACGGGCACGCGACCGGATTGCCGGGGAGCGGAAAACGTGCTCTACAACTAGTCTGCGGCCCTATCAGGGCCCCGTTCACCTATGTAATCACTTCTCCATCCGGTCCGCAGCACATGCTGTCTTCGGGCTCCTTCTCGTGATCGACGGCGATCCCGGCTTTCTCTAATCGATCCTCAAATCCTTCCCGCCAGCCGGGCGATAAGGCTCGGATCTGAATCACCTTCTTGCAGTCTTCGAGGTTCTTCCGGTCGAAGTAGTACAAGTGGCATACGTCTCGAACGCTCATTCCGGCGGGGTCCCTTCTCAACGGCTCGAAAGAGTCGCCGGCGCCGACTTCCCCTTCTTCCAGGACCCGAAAATAAAAGCCCACGCGGCAGCTCTGAAGAAACATCTTTGGAAATTGCACGTTCTCCATCTTGATTCCGAGCCTGTAGCAGGGGACCCGTGGCTGAGTGACCTCGACACGGGCGTCTCCGACTTTGAACACATCGCCGACCTGGATCTTGTCTTCCGGCATTCCTTCGACGGTGAAGTTCTCTCCGAACTGCGGGTGCTTGAAATCGTTGCGGCCGAGTTCCTGCGCCCAGCGGTTGTAGTTCTCGATCGAGTAGACACAGGCTGCCTTGTAGATCCCCCCGTGACCTTTCAAATCCACCTGCTGGTCGCCGTCCAGATTCAGGGTTCGAAGCATGACCCGGCCACTTACCGGTTCTTTGAAGATTCCGGTTGCGACCGTCTTGCCCATGTAGGGAACTTCTTTCCTGAGAGAGACACTCACCGTGAGAAGCTTCATGACGTCCACTCCTTTCAGCCGAAGGTCGGGAGTGTCCCTTCCTTACAGCGGCTGACGTATTGCTCACCCGCTTTCTGCCGGAATCTCCGCATCCGCTCGACAGCCAGATTGCCGCCTCCCCGGATCGCCAAGCGCCAGTCTAGTGTCCTGAGTTAGAAGTTCGTTCACTATCTCCGATGGATGTTGCCACTCGCTGGGTGGACGTTGAACCGATCGACAACGGGGGTATGCACGCGGCCGGCTCGGCCCTCACAACCGGCAACTTCCATCGGCCCTGCGGGTTCGGGCGGAACGGCGCTGTCTTTGGAGTCGCTCCGCCTCGCAATGAATGAGCATTGGCTCGTCGTCGCTCCGCCAAATCCAGTGTCGTTGCGCTCCGAAATATAGCAAACGCACTTCTAATTCAGAACACTAGAGTAGGTGGAACAGTCAAGATAACGTAAAATTTTCGGTTTCTGGCTGTGGAGGGAATCACCATGCTGCGAAAACGAGACGGATGCGCGTTGGCTCTGGTCGCCGTCCTGGCTAGCACCGCTTGCACCACGTCTTCGGAACGGCCGGCAGAACCGCTGCGGTTTTCGGGCATCCCGGACCAGAACACAACCGAGTTGGAAGAAAGATTCCAACCTTTTGCCGAACATCTCTCCCGGCAGCTCGGAGTCCCGGTGGAATACGTTCCATCCCGCGACTACCAGGCCGCCGTGGAGATGTTCAAGAACGGAGATATCGTCCTGGCATGGTTCGGCGGGCTGACCGGCGTGCAGGCACGCGCCGGGGTGCCTGGGGCTCGAGCCATTGCGCAGGGAGACACGGACCCGGAGTGCTATTCGTATTTCATCGCGCACCGGGACACCGGTTTGACGCAGAAGGACGAATTTCCGAGCGATATCGGGAACTTCAAGTTTACCTTCGGCAGCGACAGTTCCACGTCCGGGAGACTGATGCCGGAGTACTTCATCCGCCAGTACACAGGTAAATCGCCCCGGGATTTTTTTACCGACCCGTTGGGCTTTTCTGGAAGCCACGACAAGACGGTCGAGCTGGTTGAGAGTGGCCAGTACGAGGTTGGAGCTGTCAATTATCTCGTCTACGAACGGAGGGTGAATGAGGGTACCACCGACCCCGATGTCGCCCGCATAATCTGGCAGACTCCCACTTACGTCGACTACCACTGGGTCGCGCACCCGCAGATCGAGCAGGTGTTTGGCGAGGGGTTTACCGAGAGAATACAAGAGGCCCTCATCGGGATCACGGATTCGAGCCTGCTGTCGGCTCTTCCCAGAGAGCGCCTGATTCCGGCTGCCGATGAGGACTACGACCAGCTGCGGAATGTGGCCGAGCAATTGGGGATGCTGCGTTGATTATGGAAGACGATTCGGAGAAGGGGCTGTCGCTGGAGGGGGTGTCGGTCGAATTCGGATCCCTTACAGCGCTCCGCGGCATCCATCTCGAAGTCGGCAGGGCCGAGAGACTCGGACTCGTGGGACTGAGTGGAGCCGGGAAGACCACGCTGCTCCGCCTCTTCAATGGCATGGTCCGGCCCACTCGCGGCCACGTGCGCACGCTTGGACAGCGGCTCGATGCTCTTTCGCTCAGCAACCTGCGTAGTGTCCGGGCGCGCGTCGGCTTCGTGCATCAGGAGCTCAACCTGATTCCAAACCTGAATGCGCTTCAAAACGTGCTGCTGGGAAGACTCGGCCAGATCTCCACAGCTCGGGCTCTCGCACTGCTGACCTTCTCCTCCGGGCAGATCCTGACGGAAGTCCACGAACTCCTGGACCGGGTCGAGATCGGAGAAAAACTCTACGAAAGGGTGGACCGCCTTTCAGGGGGCGAGCGCCAGCGTGTCGCGATCGCCCGAGCTCTCTTCCAGAGACCCGAAATCCTGCTTGCCGACGAACCCGTTTCCAGCGTGGACCCGGCCAGGGCAAGATCGGTCTTGGAACTTCTTATCGACCTTGCGCAGGAACACGGGCTCACGCTTTGCGTCAGCCTTCACAACCTTGGTCTCGCGCGCGAATTCTTCCCGCGCCTGGCCGGGATGAGGGCTGGGGAAATCGTCTTTGACCGGCCGGCTGATGCCATCGCGGAAAGGGAATTTCAAAGTCTCTTCGAGCTATGACGGATCACAAGAACTCCATTGTTCGGTTTCTTGGCGAAGCGACGAAATCACCTCCTCGGGTATCCCTGGTCCCAAGAGCCAGGACGGGCGTATTGCTTGCGATCACCGCTCTGGCGGTGTGGGCGTTCTGGCACCTGGGATTGCGGCCTTCGAGTCTAATTCCTTCCGCGCCGAGCCTCCAGGTGGCGATGGAGTTCTTCTCCCGGGCGCTGACCCCCGCCCTGGATTATGAGTCTTCAAACCTGCCTCCCGGTATCGTGTCCCTGCCATGGAAAGCCATCCAGGCCGCCGGAAACACCGTCATTTTCGCATCCGCCGCCATGACCCTCGCGGTTCCCCTTGCCCTGCTGCTCGGTTTTCTCGCCGCCACGGCATGGTGGACCCAGGACCCGGTTGGGGGCAGTTCTTCCTCGCGCAGGTCTGTGAAGGGAATGTTCCGGCCACTGGCCTACGGAAGCACGAGGCTTCTGATAGCCCTCATGCGCTCGATTCACGAGTTGCTCTGGGCGGTTCTCTTATTGGCGGCCTTCGGGCTGCTCCACGTCAATGCGGTTATCGCTCTGGCAATCCCCTTTGCGGGCGTACTGGCCAAGATCTTTTCAGAGATCATCGATGAGGCCCCGCGGGACACGGCACATGCTCTACGGGGAGCCGGGGCGTCGCCGTCGCAAATCTTCCTGTTCGCGCTGTTGCCGCGCGCCTTGCCCGACATGACCGCTTACACCTTCTACCGCTTCGAATGCGCATTGCGTTCGTCGGCGGTGCTGGGCTTCTTCGGCTTCCCGACGCTCGGCTACTACATGGCCGCTTCTTTTGAAAACCTCTACTACGGCGAAGTCTGGACATACCTCTACGCCCTGTTCCTGCTGATCGTCATCGTGGAGTGGTGGAGCGGAGTCATCCGGCGGCGGTTTGCTCCATGACGCGCCACTCCCAGACCGTGGCTCGGCTGAAGAAGGAGCGCCCCAAGAACTGGACGGCGCGTGCCAGCGTGCTTGCGTTGTTCGTCCTTGGGGTAGGATCCTGGATAGTGGGCGATTTCGGTACTGGTGCCATGTTCTCCGAAAGACGCTTGACGAACCTCGGGAGCTTTCTCGGCGAGCTTCGCCCCTATCCGCTCCAGTCCACGTCGTTCGACAGTGGAGTTCTTTTCCGTTGGGTTTGGGAATTGATGCAGTCCAAGGGCCTGGAGGCCACCATGACAACGCTGGCGATCTCCATCGCCGCCATCTTTCTTGCCGGGTGCGGCGGAGCGATTCTGTCCGTGCTTGCGACGCGTACGCTGCTAACGCCCTCCCCGTTTCTCCCTGCCCTGCGAGCGATCCCGTGGCCGGTGCAATTGCTGTGGGGAGGGGTCGTAACCGGATCCAGGTTGTTCATGATCTTCGCGCGCTCCATTCCGGAATACATCTGGGCGTTCCTGTTCCTGGCCGTGCTGGGCCCAATTGCCTGGCCGCTGGTTCTGGCCCTTGCCGTGCATAACACCGGTATTCTCGGCAGGCTGGGCGCGGAGGTGGTGGAGAACACGGAGTCCCGGCCGGTGACGGCGCTTCGTGCTCTAGGGGCGACGCGCTCGCAGATTGTCTTCTCCGCGTTCTATCCCCTCGCGTTTTCTCGCTTCCTGCTCTTCTTCCTGTACCGCTGGGAGACCTGCGTTCGGGAAGCGACGGTTCTTGGAATGTTGGGCATAGCGCGCTTCCTCGCTCGGCTTCTGGATTCAGGATGCGCGGGCGCGCAACCATTACGACGAAATGTTCTTCTTGATTCTGCTGGGCGGGACCCTGGTCCTGATCGGAGACCTGCTCTCGGCTGGAGCGCGCGAGTGGGTCCGCCGCCAGACCTGATCGATCGGCCCTGGATTATCGAAGGGCAGCCATGCACGTATGCAAAGTTGGCATTTAGCGCAATCTGGTCGAGGAGCCCAGGGTCAGAGTGCTCATCAATGGCACGGCGCACGAAGGCGAGGCCCGGATCATTGACCGGGAAAGTGATCAGTTCGAGCCGTTGATGAGGAAACTAAGACCGCGGACGTTTAAGCGAGCCATGCGCATCAACGCTGTGCTGATCGAAGTGGACCTCTCCGTCTAGGCGAGTTTCGGGAAGCCGCTGGAGATTTCGAATTCGATGACGAAATGGATGCCCGACTGGAAGGATCAGCGTTAGGGGGCCATTGATGTCCAAAACTGCTGGAGGAAACCTCCGGAGACGGGTTAAGGCTGTTGGGAGGCGCGAGCTTCAGGATCGGGTGTAGGTGCGCTCTATGAGCGCACATCGTTTCGGCTTGAAGACTGTGCGGTCATAGACCGCACCTACACCTCCTCAGGAGCTCCGCCCTTCCAATTTTGGACAAGGATGTTCGGGAGCCGCCGGTCGCGGGCGGCCCATTGTTCAACTCGAGGACCGGAATCTGAGACCCGCCGGGCGGCGAAAGAACGTGCCTCAGGATACGGTGATGAAGCGACAGATCATTCAAATGGAGATGGATCGATGAAGAAAGAGAGTTCACCGCCCAATGAGAAGGACGACGTTCGAGAGAACCGGGAGTCACGGGGAGCGTCAGGTTTGGGCCGGCGCCGGTTCATCCGCAACACGCTGGTCGCCTCGACGGCCGCGTCACTGGGCCAGGTGGGCGTCGTCCCGGCAGTGGGCCTCCCCATACAGGGTGGCGGAGGGCAGGGCCAGACCCGAGGGCCGGATGTCCCGGCCGTCCGGGCGGGCGCGACCGAGAATTGGAACGAGCCCTGGGTCTGGCGGCCGAGCGACTGGCCGGGCCAGCAACTGCACCTCAACGTCGTGGAAAACGAAAACCCCGGACGCGCGGTTGGCTTCGGCAATCCCGGCTCTATCCTGTTCAGTTACGGTGGCAACACACCGGGACCTACGATCCGGATGAGGGGCGACGAGATTCTCTTTGTGAAGCTCCGAAACATGCTTGGAGAAGACCTGGGCACGAGCGCGATCCGGGAAAGCCCGGACCCTAATGGACTCACTCCTGGCCTCGACATGCAAATCCGACGGCAGGGAGGCGACACCTACGCCGTCATTCCGGCCGAGGTCAAGCACGATACCTGCCTTGGGGAACACACTAATGGACTGCACGCCGCTCACGTCACCAATCTGCATACGCACGGACTTCACGTGCGGCCCGGCCGGAACCCGGATGGGACCCATTCCGACAACGTCATTCTCCGAGTGATGCCCCAGGCGGACCTTCTTCGCCGCGAAGAGCACGCGACGGATCCGGATTGCCAGTTCTTGAGAGATCCCGGCCAGATTTCTTTTTTGCGAGACGACGAACAGGTCGGCGAGGCGGACTACGAGTTCCGACTGGGCAATGTCCAGCGCAAGAAGATGGAAAGGGAAGGCAAGCCCCCACAGCCGCACCCGGCGGGCACCTTCTGGTATCACCCCCACGCTCATGGCGCGACGCACAACCAGGTGGCCAGCGGCATGGCCGGGTTTCTCATCGTCGAAGGCGACATCGATGACACGGTGAACCGATTCTTCACGAACCGGACCGCCCCGGACCCGGAAGCGAAGACGGGCGACTACGACTACCGGGAGCGCCTGATGTTCATGCAGCGCGTTCTCAACCTGTCGCAGGACCCGGATGCGCCAGCCCGGCAACGAGGCCTGCGGCAGGCCGGCCGGAACCCGGCTCTCGTCAACGGCGACAGCGTACCGGCGATCATCCGGATGCGGCCGGGAGCCATCGAACGATGGCGCGTGATCAACGGAAGCGTCGACGGACGGGGCTTCAAACGGTTCATGGTGGTCAAAGGCCAGTACACGGTCCAGACGGTCCCGAACCCTGCGCCTCCTCCCCAGACCAGCATGGAGCTGTTCGAAGTGAACGAACAGGGTCAAACCGTCGGTCCGATCACGCTCGCCGACCTGGAGAGCCTGGAATCGCGGAAGCAGAATCTCTATCAGCTCTCGGTCGACGGGATCGCCCTGGTTACCGGCTCCGGAGACCAGGTCCGGTATGCGATCAAGGATCTCTCCGAGCAGAACGCGGGGTCTCGGAACCCTCTCTGGACACCCGACCCCGATGCGTTGGAGTCGCTGGGCGCAGGTCCCGGCGACTCCAGCGTGGATACTCTGTCCAGGTTGAGAAACGTCTGGAAGAGTGGCACCAACGTTCGGGATTGCTTCGTCCGCCCGAACGAGTTCTACATGGGACCAGCCAACCGGACGGATCTCTTCTTTCAGGCGCCCCGCCTCGGTTCCGACAGTCGGACCGCCGCGGATTCCAATACCCGATATGATGTCTATACCGTATTGGCGAAGGCGGTGGTGGTCCACAGCGACAATCCCGATCAGACGGCCCAACGTCGGGTCAACGGCAATCGGCCGACCGCGTCTACGCCCTCGCCAGCCGACGTCGTCCTGGCCTATATCGTCGTGGAGGAGGCAGCCGGGCAGAATCCGATAGCCAATTACGACATCAAGAGTCTTATCAACCGATTGTCCGACGACCTGCCGCCGGTTCAGGACTATCTGCTGCCCATCGGCGACGACGAACTCATCGTCTCGAGCGAAGAAGCCACCGCCCGCAACCTACCCCTCGATAGTCACCGCACCCGAACCATCACATACTCGGGTTGGGGTTCCCAAGACGCGCCGTTGCTGAGCACCTACCCGACCGATCCGTCCGCCGGCAACTTTAATTCCTTCATCGAAAACGACCAAACCAACAACGGTGGCCGACTGGAGAACCTGATCTATGCCCGGAACGGCGTCGATGCGGATGGCAACCCCTACTATGTCGCCTTGCCCGCCGCCATTCGAACCATGGCCATCGGCTTCGACAACCCCAGTCCGATCGATCCCGATCCGCGGAACCTACCGCGCAAGTTCGATCCGACCGACCTGAACCGGGCCCGGATGCTCGAAGATACCGCCGAAGAGTGGGCGTTGTACAACGTCTCGGACATGCTGTGGGGGAATACACGACCAGTGCGAAAGGGACCGACCGACCCGGTCGACCAGAACAACGATCCCCGAGCGGCCGACTACACGCAGCCGACTACCCAGTTCAAGGAACACTATGTCTCCTACCCGATGTCGCGAAGGGAAGGACAGGAGATATTCGATCGGAACCACGACTTCCAGGTCGTCAGCCGCGGGGTCGACCATCCGTTCCATATCCATCAGAATCCCTTTTGGGTGACGCGGATCGAGATCCCGGACGAGAACGGAGACCTCACCAACATACTGGACGAACCCCGGTGGATGGACACCATCTGGATTCCCCGCCACCGGGGACGCGTCGTCTTTCGGTCTCGCTTTCCCGACTACGTCGGGGCGTACGTCCACCACTGCCATATCCTCCTGCACGAGGACAACGGCATGATGCACGTGATCGAAGCGACTCCGTTCGTCAGCCAGAGCAACTACGTCGCTAAGGATGGCGCGAGCGACGCCGAGGGGAAGTTTCCACGTCCCACACGTCAGGATGCGTACAGGCGGAGCAGCATGTTTCTGGATCCCGATCCGAATACCGGCCAGAACTATCCGGGTTTCGACGTGGAGCCGCCGGAACTGGCCTGACCCGAATCTGGAGCTTCGGCCAAAGTTGGCAGCCGTCATTGTGTCGGAAGCTTCCTGGAAGTTGAACCGGTGAACCAATCGAGGAATCGGCACCCATGAGCAGACAATTCGATCGCGTCCTGATCGTCATGTTCGAGAACCAGTACCGTCGGTACGTGATGCAGGACCCATTCATGCGCAAACTGGCGGAGGCAGGCGCCGACATGGCGAACTACTTCGGCGCGTTTCATCCCTCGCAGACCAACTACATCGCATCGCTGGCTGCCGAGGTCTGCGCCGTGACGAACGACACACCTCCGGCTGAACCACTATTGCAACAGACTCTGGTCGATCTGCTCGAGGACGGCGGGATCTCCTGGAAGGCTTATATGGAGGACTATCCGGGGAATACGTGGAATCCGGCCTGGCAACAGTCCGGTTATCCCTCCAGCGACCAACCCCTCAACGAGTACCCGGGTCTCAAAAGCACCGACCTGGCAAGGTTCTACCGCAAGCACAACGCTTTCGCGTCGTTCCACACCATTCAGCGGGATGAGAAGCGCTGGGCCAGGATCGTCGGCGCAACCGAGTTCTGGACGGACGTCGAAAGCGATTCACTGCCCGAATACGGCTGGTTTACGCCCAACATCTGGAACGACGGACACTACCTCCACAACACGCATGTGGACACTGATCCGCGGACCCAGCTGGTTCCGCAGATATCACGTTGGTTGGAGTACGTGTTCCTCGGCAGGATCGCCGGCGCGAAGGTGCAAGGCGGATCGGGGGTCGGGCAAGGCTTCATCGGTCTCAACCTCGACCTCGATCTACTGCTCACGGATCCAGCGGCGGCATGGAGCAAATCCCGTGTTCCCAAGGGCACCCTGATCGTGGTGACGTTCGACGAAGCCGATTTCGACGCCACGGGCTACGACACGAACTACGATGGACCCAACCAGGTCTACACGGTCTTGCTTGGAGACATGATTCGCCCCGGCACCTTTGTTCAAACTCCATACAATCACTACAGCTTGATCAGGACGATCGAGCGCAACTACGAAATCGGAGACCTTGGCAAGAACGATCGTGACGCGAACTGGTTCCGGTTTCTCTGGAACGAGAAGTTTGCGTGGTCGGATCCTGCTCCAACAGGTATCGCGACAGCGGGCCACATTGCGCTGACCAGCCCAGCAGCGACGCAGCAAGGCCCAGGCGGCGCACCAAACGCCCTGCTCGCATTCGACGAGGGAGGCGGCAGCATCATGTCGGCGTCCCTCCAGGACGGTGCGTGGTCCGACCCCGAATCGACCGGCCTGAAGGCAAACGGCCGCATCGCCATGGCGACTGTTGGAGACGTCGTCCACCTCGTCATGGTCAACGACGATCAGCTCCTTCGTTGTTCGTACCAGCCGGGCGAGGGATGGTCGGAAGCAAGGCCCATGAATCTGACCGCTTCCGGCGGCATCGCATTGAGCGCCTACAACGACTACGCCGATCAGAGACAGAAGTTGATGCTGTGCTGGACGGGCCAGAACGGATTCATCAGATTCCTGATCTTCGACCGAGGCGAGTGGCAAGGCGAGCCGGGAGATGTCGGCCAATTGACCGACGGCCCAATGGCCCTTCGGCAACTGGGCCCGTCTCTGTTCCTCGTCTACAAGGAACGCAACACCAGAAAGCTCCGGATGACGACCTTCAATCTGGGCCCGTTCAACGCGTTTCACGCGGTGGACTTCACCAATGACCCTGCCCCTGCGAACGATACTTCCTTGCACGCCTGGTCCCCTTTCGACGTGCACGTCGGCCACTTCGCCGGGAAATCGAATACCGTGCAAAACGACTACCAGGCGTTGGGCGACCTCGCCATGGCGACCATTGAAGGAGGAGAAATGCATCTCGTCCATCGAGGTGCGTATCGGGATACTCCCACCGCTTTCACCGAGATCTTCGGCCTTACAGGGATCTTTACTGCCAGCCAGTCCGAGACCAACGGCTTCGGCACGATGCGCCAGGCCGGATGGACGCGTGAACAGGAATACTCGAAGATTTGTCTCGACCCCGACAATCCGATCGCAATGGCTTCGGATGGGAGCCGACTGTTGATGGTGTGGCGTGACGCAGGGACGGGCCAGGCACTGCAGTTTTGTGTTGGGAGCTATGGTGTATAGCGCGGCCCTGCATTTATCAAACCGGCAGGCGCACCCGCCGCTACCGGGAGCAGTTGGGGAAGGAGGTGTGTGTCGATCCCCGATGCGTCTTGATGGAAACCCGCGTCAGTTGGTCCCAACCACAAACGTCGTTTCGTCTTCGCCGTCGGCGTTTTTGATGGTTATGGTCCAGCCTTCGGCGGCCGGCTCGATCACCCCGAAATCGATGTTGTGGATGAACGTCAGGTCTTGCTTGTCTACGCCCAATTCCTGAAGCACCGAGGGGTTGGCATCGAGCAACGCGTCGGTGATCTCCGGGTCCAGCGCGGTCGCGCCGCCTCCAAAGACCAGTTGAGGGGGCCGTCCGTCTGTGAAGGCCAGCTTTTCAAATTGATGCACATGCCCTGCAATTAACATTTTGACCGAAGCCGGGATGCCCTGGTCCTCGGACTGTTTCAAAGCAGCCTGAAGGGTGAGGTCGGTGAAGGCGATTTTCGGCACGCCGTTGTCAAGAAAACTGGCGACGGCCCAAAAGGGGCGGTGCGTGGTGAGCCAGGCGGGAGTCCCTTCGCTGGCAAGGCCGTCTATGACGGTGAATTCCTGAGCATAGCGCGCCACGGTGGCGGGATCCGGCGTGGCCGCATAGTCATCGGGGATCTCCGACGTGTCCATGACGAGGATGTCCTGAGGACCGGCGGGCACTCGATACGGATCGGTGTAATCTTGACAGTTTTCCCACGTCCAGGGGTCGTCTGGCAGGGTGACGAGGTCGAGAAAATAGAACCACCCTTTCCAGGCACGGGCGGTGGACGGGTCCGTGCCGCAATCTTCATGGTTGCCCCGAATAAACACCCAGGGCGCTTGCGGAAGAAGGGTTTTCGCCGGCTCGAAGAAGTCCGCTTTCCAACTGGCCCACGTGTACCCGATGTTGCTTTGCTCGCATCGCGCATCGCAGGTCCCAGACTCACGGTAGTGATAGTCGCCAACGTGAATAATCAGATCCGGGCCGACCGCGTCGATGCTGGCGGCGACTGCAGCGAAGTTCCAGGCAGGTCCCAGACTGTCTACGTCCACCCCTGTGCAGTTTTGAACATCGTTTCCTTTGACCCGGCACCCGGTGTCGCCCACGACGACGATCCTTTGAGGGGAGGATACCGGGACCGCCAACGCCTGACCGTCAATGGACGCCGAGGCCGTCCCGGAAGGGATCCCATATTCGCACACCTGGATCTCTTCGAACATCGGCGGTGACGCAGGGCTTCGAAGGGTCATCGTGTGCGTCGTTCCGTCGAGTTGGATGTTCGGACAACCGCCGTTCTGTGCCGTGACTGCCCGCGCCACGGCGTTGCCCTCCGGCCCTAACGCGACCCATAAATAGTCTGCGGAAGCAGCGTCGTCGGCCTCAGTGGCTTGATCGTCCGAGCAAGAGAGCGCCGCAAGCACCAAAAACGCGCCGATGAAGCACAGACGAGAACCTCGAAAAGATCGGGGCGCGTAGCGGACTGTGGCGACAGGCTCACGCGGCGTGACTACGGATTTTCGCCCGGCGAATATCATCTAATTCCTCAAGCGTCCATCGATCGACAAACGCATAGTATCAATTGTCATGGAAAACATTTGGGTAGTAGCGGGATTTTAGTAGGATTGGGACCGATTTGAAGGAATCTGGGAATTGTCACTAGAACAACACGCCTTGGGGAGACAACGTCATGATCTTGAAGGAACCGACTGTTGGCCCGATCATTGGTTGGACGACCACGAATTCCGTCAGGCTTTGGATTAGAGGCGATAAGAGCTCGAACAACCGGACTTTCGGCGTCGCTCGAATACGGAAGAGCGGAGCGAAAAGGTTCGGTCAACCCAAAGTCTTCAAAATGATGCCGGTGTTTGATTTCACGGGCATCGTCAACTTTGACGGCCTGTCTACAAATCAAGGCTACGACTATCAGATCGGATACGTCTTTGCCGATGGCGAACCCGACGACTTATCGATCAGTTCGAAAGATGATTGGAGTGATGCTGCGCACGGCACTCTTCGGACGGCGGTTTCAAACTCCACCGACCACACGTCATTTATTTTCGGGTCATGTCGGTACTTGTTGCGCCTGTTCGGCGGGTCATTCTTTGATGGCCGCGGCGACAAAACCTTTAGATCGATCAACCGACAGATCAGTGCCGGAAAATCGACGGATTTGTTGTTAATGGTCGGCGATCAAATCTACGCTGATGACCTCAATTTCCTTGCGCCTGATAATCAAGTCGACGAATTCCTTTCCCGTTACCGCAAAGTCTTTGGCCAAAAACACATTCGGGAACTCATGAGCCGATTGCCGACCTACATGACATTGGATGATCACGAAATCAGCAATGATTGGGATCAGGACCGCGTCAAGAAAGAGGGCGACCTTTTTGCCGCCGCCATTCATGCTTACGAGTGTTATCAGTTTGTCCACGGCCCCGGCTTTCGGTTTTCGGGCAAAGCGAACAGGTCCGACACGCCCCAAAAGCTCTGGTACAGATTCCGACGGCAAATCGACCTTTTTCGTTACAGAGCGCTATTCCTCTTATGAACCGGAGCAGATGATCAGCCCGGAGCAAATGGACGCGCTGAAAAAATGGCTGGTCGCCCCTGGGCAGGGCACGAATACCAAATTCATAGTTACATCGGTGCCGTTCTTTCCCGATACGCGTTCAGGCTCAAAAGACAAGTGGTCTGGCTTTACCGAACAGCGACTGGAAATTCTGGAATACATCCGCAGGAACAAGGTTTCCAAGGTCGTATTCCTTTCCGGCGACGTCCACTGTTCGATGGCTGGACAACTCAAATGTGCGGGTGATCCGGATTTCCTAGTAACGTCCGTTGTTTCTTCGTCGTTTTTCTGGCCCTATCCACAGGGTCAGGCTTCGGGGTTCAAACTCAAAGGAACACTCGAAAACAGCGGTGGCCAGAACTACACCCTGTCAGGCTTCGGGAAGGTCCATTCCGACGACAATTTCACACGCCTCTCGACGGGCCACGGTAAATTAAGAGTGGAATTCTTCGAACGGAAGGGAGCGCTCTTGGGGACTAGAACATTAACCTTGTGACGAGAGAAGGCACTGCGCCCCTGAGGACCGTTCCGCTCCGAAGGCGTGTTCGGGACATTGGTCTGGAGCGAGCGATGGAGAATCATATCGGCGTAAATGCGATCGTAGATGGAAACAAACGTGATCCCCTCTGAATCGCCTCACTCAGCTCTCTTCTGGCAGGATTCGGACGGCAATGAGCGTTCCTTTGTCCTAGACGGCGACCGGACCACGATCGGTCGGCAGGACAGTGATGTCGTGATTCTCGACCCGGCTGTCTCGCGGAGCCACGCTTTCATCGATAGAGTCGACGGCGGTTATCTCATTACGGACAACGACAGCAAGCAAGGCACCTTGGTCAACGGGGAAGCCATCAAGTCCCACGTCCTGGAGCTCGGAGACCGAATCGAGCTCGCAAGAAAGAGATTCGTCTTGCACTTCAACTGCTGGTCCCGTCCAACAGATCACACCGACCACGCTGCTGGCACCTCCCGTTCGACCTGATCGAGCGTTCAATCAGCGACATCCAGACCGCACTGATGTCGGATTCCTCCATTCTCGACAAGGTCTCCTGCATTCTCGAGTTCCGGTACCGGTGGGAACACTTGTTTACGCCGGACGTGGCTTTTGAACAGATCCTCAGCTCTCTGTTGAAGATCAGCCGGGGGGAACGTGCGTTCATGCTCGTCCGGAAAGGCGATGGCTTTGGCTACGCTTCCGGGATGGGATCGGACGGCCAGACGTTGAGCGAGGACAAGTTTCAGACGAGCCGAACTGTGGTTTCGAGGGTACTGAAGAGCGGCCGTCCGCTATTCATGACTGAAGAGCTCGATCGGGTCATTGCCGAGCAGCAGAGCATCATGGCGATGCGACTGGGGGCGGTTGCCTGCATTCCTCTTTACGGTATCCCGGCCGAGGGCGATACCCCGGTCATCCTGGGCATCCTGTACGTCGACAGCACCAAACCCATGCACTCCTTGACCGGCCTGGACGAAAAGATCGTGAGCAAGCTGGCGCTCGAGGCCGCCAATGTGCTGGAGCGCATCGAGCTCGTCAAGAGCATCGAGCAACGCCAGGCGCTGGAGCAAGAGCTGGCGTTGGCGGAAGAAACACAGAAGGCTTTGTTGCCGACCGAGCTCCCCGAGATCGAAGGCTTTCGTTTCTGTGGGTATTCCAAGCCGACCCGCTATGTCGGTGGAGATTTCTACGACTTCATGCCGGCGTCTGACGACGGCTTCTATGGACTGCTGGGCGACGTGTCGGGTAAGGGGGTTGCCGCCTCGCTCGTCAGTTCGATGGCGCTGGGGTGTTTGAGGACACAACTGCGGTCAGGCCAGCCACTTGTCGCTCCGGCCGAATTGCTGAACCAGTTGCTCTTTGAAACCTCCCCGGAACGCTTCGTGACGCTGTTCCTGCTTCAGCTGGGTCGCGACGGTCGTGGCAGCTACCTGAGCGCGGGTCACAATACCGCTTTTCTCTACCGAAGAGGATCAGGGGGGGTGGAGGACATCTCCTCAAACAACCTGATCGTAGGGGCGTTCGACTTCGCGACGTTCCACTCTGCTTCGATCACGCTGGAGTCGGGGGACGTCCTGCTGGTTTACTCGGATGGCCTCAGTGAGGCGGAAAATCCGGCCGGGACGATGCTAGGTGAGGACGCCATTCGAGAGACGCTGAAGGAAAGTGCGGAAGCCGGGGCGAACGAGGTCGAGGCTGCGCTGCTCGATCTGGTCGATGTCTTTACGGAGGGTCACAGCCAGAGCGACGACATTACGATGGTCATTATCGAGTCGTTATGAGGCTCGACTGCACACCACCTCCGGACTGTGAGCGCGACGCCCAGTTATTGTCTCAAGGGAACTGGGCCAGGGCGGTATGGGATCGGTCTGGCTGGCGCAGTTTCGAGGTCAGGTCGTCAGGTTGCGATCAATACACTACCCAGATGAGACATTTCTTCCGCTTGAATCCCACCTGTAGGTCAACACATCCCTTCTAATCGTAGACTTTCCACACAGGGGAATTTATTCTTCCTACGCTGCGAGGCCGTTTCCGGGGGAAGCGGGTCGCCAGCGAGCGTCGGAGGATCATTTATGAAACCGAGTCGAAGACAGTTCTTGAAGAGCGCAAGCGTGGCAAGTATCGCGGCGTTGGCGGGCAGTCCCGTAGGCGCGCGCAGTTCCGAGGCCCAGAGCGGCGCCGGTCCGCGTGTGCGTATGGTCGAGACCCCGATTCTCGACATCGGGTACGAAGAGCATGGGGATAGCGAGGGGTTTCCGATCATCCTCCTGCACGGCTTTCCCTACGATGTGCGATCGTGGGACGGGGTAGCGCCGCCCCTGGCCGATGCCGGTTACAGGGTTCTCGTGCCATATCTTCGCGGGTACGGCCTTACGCGCTTTCGCGATTCCGATGTACTGCGCACGGCCGAGCAGGCTGCGATCGCTCAGGACGTGATCGATTTTGCCGATGCGCTCAGCCTGGAGCAGTGCGCACTGGCGGGTTTCGACTGGGGGAATCGTGCGGCCTGCATCGCGGCGATCCTGCACCCCGAACGGGTGAGGGCCCAGGTGGCCATCGGTGGGTATTCAGTACAGAACACGGTGACCCCTGGGCGGCCCGCACCAGCCGTCGCTGAGGCGAGGCGCTGGTACCAGTGGTACTTCAATACGGACCAGGGGCGGGCCGGGCTCGAGGCGAATCGCCGGGACATCATCCGGTACCTGTGGGAGACGTGGTCGCCCGGCTGGGAGTATACAGACGAGGCGTTCAACCGCTCGGCCCCCTCGTTCGACAATCCTGACTTCGTGGATGTCGTCATCCACTCATACCGGCACCGGCATTTGAACGCTCCGGGGGAGAAGCGCTTCCTGGCGGTGGAACGCCGGTTGGCGGAGCGGCCGCCGATCCAGGTGCCGGCCATTGTGCTGCGTGCGGCAGAGGGCGGCTTTGGCCGCCCCTCGCAGGACCCGTCAGGAGACGAAGCAAGATTCCCAGGGCTCGTTGCGCGCCGTATCATTGAGAAGGCAGGACACAACCTGCCGGTGCAGCGGCCCGATGCGGTGTCGGCGGCCCTGTTTAAGCTGCTATAGGGGACCATGGTGTTACCTGGTATTCGGCGGGAAACTGTTCAGGAGATTGTTCAGTCGGGTGCGTCCTCCGTACTGGTTCCCTGCGTCTGGTTCAGTGGGCTGACTCTCCGGACCAAGGGGCTCGAAACCACTGCTACTGCCTCTCCTTGATCCCGGCATGCGCAGGCAGTAGGTGGATTCCGGGCTTCAGATTCGCGCCTTCCGACGGGCCTCGCGCTCCCGGGCAATGCGTTCAGCCAGAAAGACCTTGAGAAGGGACTGATAGGGAACGTCCTGTTCGTTTGCCAGCGCCTTCAATTCCTCAAGCATCCCCGCGGGCAGCCGAACCGAAATTGTGGTCGTCGATGGCTTCAGTGCGGGAAACGAGCCCCGCACCGCCTTGTCCCAATCGAAGTAGTCGACAACATCGTGTTCGGCCCAAAACTTGCGTTCCCGATCCTCGGTTCGGAACCGAGGAGGCCTAGTTGTCCTTTTTCGGGCGCTCATATATCTTCCGCTCTCGCCGGCTCATGTCCCGGGCCGATATGACCCGAACGAGTGTTTCCCGTATCGTGAAGACGACTGTCAGGAATCGGCCCTGCGTGGTCTGTCCGAGCGCCGCGTATCGAAGTTCATCGCCGGTGCTCTTCGCAGGCGCCACCAGTACGGGCCGATTGAAGAAGAGTTGCTCGGCTTCGCTTTCGATAACGCCGTGCCGTTTCCGGTTCTTGCCCGAGTTCCCCGCGTCCCATTGGAAACCAACACAGCCTGCCAGTTCGTCCGGGAACTCGGGCACAAGTGGAGTATATCTCCAGCATATACGTGAGTCAAGAATGCCGGCCGTATCGGTTCGACCTAGGTGCGAGAGCCCGACGACGGTGATCGGACCGACCGACAACTTGAGCGCACCTCAGGTGAGGATATCGTGGTGCTGGCGGTTCATCGTTCCCAGGCCGCGCGGAGATGGCAGGCTCGCACTTGAGAGCACATCTACTTGTCGTTCGGAATGGATCGATTCGGATAGCCCGCTTCAAACGTGCCGTTGTAAAAGGGCTGAGCGGGTCAAAGAGGTGGAGTGATCCCCGGCTTGAACACAGGCGGTCTCTGGGCTTGACGCCTTTCGATAAGTATAAGAAAATATAGCTACTTACCTGTGGGATCGTAGCTCAGTTGGAAGAGCGCCCGCTTCACACAACAACTCAAACACGTTATCTTGTTGGTTCTTCGTGTCTCTTGGCTGGGTACGACCATGGTATTACCTGGTATTCGGCGTGAAATTGTTCAGTAAATTGTTCAGTTGCGACGAAGGTTGCGAAACGATCCGCAGCTGCTTGTCCTTGATCCAGGCGTGCGGAGAGAGTAGATTCAAACTGAAATGAGCTACCGGGACATCATCACCATCGAAGCCGGCAAACGGGGGGGGAAACCCTGCGTTCGCGGCCTTCGCATCACGGTGTACGATGTTCTCGACTACCTCGCTTCCGGGATGACCGAATCAGAGATTCTTTCGGATTTCCCCGACCTCAATGCAGATGACATCCGTGCGTGCCTCGAATTCGCGGCTGACCGCGAGCGCAAACTGGTCTCGCTTCCCCCCGAGTGAAGCTTCTATTCGACGAAAACCTGAGTCCCAGGCTGGTCAAGGAACTGAAGGCCGACTTCCCGGATTCGGTACATGTTCGGGACATTGGTCTGGAGCGAGCGATGGACGAGGCCGTCTGGAACTATGCGAGGGACAACGGATTGGTGATCGTCTCGAAAGACGCCGATTTCCGTCAACTCAGCTTCCTGTTTGGAAATCCTCCAAAGGTGATCTGGATCCAACGAGGGAATTGCTCGACTGCAGCTGTCCTATCGTTGTTTCGACAACGCATCTCAAACCTCCTCAAGTTCGGTCAGGAGGAAGATGGGGCATTCCTAGCGCTTCGGTAACCTGAATCACTTCCCTCGGCGGCAACCGGATTCACCACACTCTTCTCAAGCGTCACTTGTCCGAGACGCGCGATTCATTGAACTGACAGTTTGATTGCTTCCAACTCCTTCCTCTCGTACTATTTACGCAAGTTTTTCCTGGACATGGCGAGGGAACGCCTGCGAGGCAGCGCGACCTATGGCTCTCACGGCAGGTACACGTCTGGGTCCATACGAAATCGGCGACCAACTCGGTGCCGGCGGCATGGGAGAGGTGTATCGCGCCACCGACACCCGTCTGGACCGCACGGTTGCCATCAAAGTCCTTCCTGAACACCTCGCCGACGAACCGCAACGCCGGGAACGCTTCGAGCGTGAAGCCAAAGCCGTCAGCAGCCTGAACCATCCGCACATCTGCACGCTCCACGACGTGGGTGAACAGGACGGGATTCACTACCTCGTCATGGAGTACGTGGAGGGCGACACACTCCAGCAGCGTTTGGAGAAAGGCCGACTGCCGCTGGATCAGGCCCTCGAATACGCCATCCAGATCGCCGACGCGCTGGACAAGGCCCACCGGCAGGGTGTGGTGCATAGGGATTTGAAGCCCGGCAACATCATGATCACGAAGTCGGCAGGTGTGAAGCTCCTCGACTTTGGGTTGGCAAAGCTCAAAGGCGATGCCGATCAAGTCTCGCCGCTCTCTCAGATGCCCACCCAAGACCCTTCAGCGCCCCTGACAGCAGAAGGCACGATCCTCGGCACGCTCCAGTACATGGCTCCTGAACAACTGGAGGGCAAGGAAGCCGATGCCCGGACGGACATCTTCGCATTCGGTGCGGTCGTCTACGAGATGGTCACGGGGAAGAAGGCGTTCGAGGGGGCGAGTCAGGCGAGTTTGATTGCGGCCATCATGGATCATGAGCCGCAAGCGATGGCTGAGCTTCAGACCATGACGCCATCGTCGCTGGATCACATCGTGACGACATGCCTCGATAAAGATCCCGATATGCGGTGGCAGACGGCAGCCGACTTGATGCGCGAGTTGAAGTGGATAGAGGATGGAAACGCACAGGTCGGAACCGCTTCTATCGAAATTCCCTCAAAGAAACGCGAGCGTGTCGCGTGGTCCGCGAGCCTCGTTCTCCTACTTTCGACCCTTGGAGTCGCCTCCGTTGCGTTTTTCGGTAACGCACCACAGGAGCAGACGACATTCCGATTCTCTTTCGCCCATCCTTCGGAGGCTCGTGGAGACGTACTGACCGTCTCACCCGATGGCCAACGCCTTGCGTTTCTCGCGTCAAGCTCGACCGGTGCTCAAGCGGTGTGGGTCCGCGATTTCGAGTCCGGTGAGATGCGGATGCTGGCGGGTTCCGAGAATGCCACCGGATCTTTGTTCTGGTCGCCTGATGGACAGGCCATCGGATTCTTCACTGTGACCGAGCTCAAGGCGGTGGATCTTTCTGGCGGTTCTCCTCGGACGGTGTCGCCCCAAGTCGCAAACAGGGGCGGCACATGGAACAAGGACGGGGAGATCATTTTGTCCCTAGGAGGAACGCTACAGCGCGTGTCGGCGGAGGGTGGCCAACCCACGCCGCTGGAGTTGTCGGGCGGGTTCCCGTACTTCCTGCCCGATGGGATTCATTTCCTTTATGAGTCCAGCTCTGGTCGCGGCCAGTCACTCGGACCTGGGCGACGCCAACTTGAGCCGTCTTCGATTTACGTGGCGTCTCTGGAATCCTCAGAAACGCGCCTTCTGTTGATTGCCGACCGCGATACCAAGGCTGCGTACGCGAGCGGGCATGTCCTGTTCGTGAGCGGGGGCGTGTTGATGGCGCAACCGTTTGACGTCGATAGCCTCCAGCTCAGGGGAGAAGCCCACCGAATCGGTCCCCAGGTGTCTTCTCCAGGGGTGGGGCACGGGGATGACATCCCGTTTTCGGTTTCGACCAACGGTATTCTCGCGTTTCGGTCCGGGAACCGCGTGGATGGACAACTCGTGTGGTTCGATCGTGAAGGAAACGAAACCCGACGGGTTCCTCAGCCACAGTCAGGCGAGTATCTGAACCCGTCCCTGTCCCCGAGCGGGCAACAGATCGCGGTGAACCGCAAGGACCCGGCGACCGGGAATGTCGATATTTGGCTCATCGATATGGGAACGGATACACCGGATCCGCTCACCTCAACGGCATCGTTCGATGCCGACCCGGTCTGGTCACCCGACAGCCAGGAAATCGCCTTTTCGTCCTACCGGAACGGGAAGTGGGGCCTCTGGAAGAAGAATATCCGCACGGGCGAGGAAGAGCGTCTCTGGGAGGCTGCCGAGGGATCCGAGCCGAGAACCATGGACTGGTCGCCGGACGGAGAGTTCATTCTCTTCGACCTTCGAAGTCCAAACTCCGACCTCTTCGACCTTCGAGGTTCAAACTCCGACGTTTGGGTGTTGCCCGTTTCCGGGGATGATCCATGGCCGCTCCTGAACAATCCGAATATCTTCGAGTACGCCGCCCACTTTTCTCCAGACGGTGAGTGGGTCGCATACATCTCGAGTGAGGCCGGCGCGTTTAGCATCTACGTGGCGCGGTTCCCGGAGGGCACCGAGGGAGGACGGGTCTCGCTCGCTGGAAGTACTCATCCAAGGTGGAGGGGCGACAGAAGGGAGCTGTTCTACAAGGGCGGTTTTGGGAGCGCCCCGGTGATGGCGGTCCGTGTAGAGGCTGGCTCCTCGGGCCTTCAATTTGATAACCCAGTACCGGTTTTTGATTCGGTAATGTTAGGGATGTCGGACGGTCGGCACCACTATGCTGTGACTGCCGATGGAAACCGTTTTCTGCTGAGACGACCGAGCCTGGCCCCCCCACCTGTCACCGTCATCGTCAACTGGACTGCTGAACTGGAAAACCAATGAACCCCGGCACCCAACTCGGCAGCTACGAGATCCTCTCCCCGCTCGGCAAAGGCGGCATGGGATCGGTGTGGCTGGCGCGGGATGCGAAGTTGGGCCGGCAGGTGGCGATCAAGACCCTGCCTGAAGAGTTCGCCAGAGACGCCGACCGTCTCGCCCGGTTTGAGCGTGAAGCCAAACTCCTCGCGTCGCTGAATCACCCAAAGCGGATAAGCGATATAAGCAGGGGCTGACGACTATGGCAGCGCTGACAGTGCCGTCGTATAGGTCTTATGTAAATCCGCGGGCGGCCGCAGGCCGTCGCGCGAAAATCCACTCACCCGCTCGCGCGGGAGATCAAGCCAGGAGGGCTTTGACCCCGGCCACAGCGCGCGCGACGTGCTCCATCGTGTTGTAGACGTGGGGGCAAAGCCGGATGCCGCCCGTGCCGGCACCTGCAATCCCGTGCTCTTCATACAGACGGTTCAAGACTTCGCGGCTCTTCCCTCGCTCGAGTTCGACGATGCACACGCCGCCCGAGAGCTTCTCGTCCTCGGGGGTCACGAGCGTGCGACCCGCATCGACGAGCCCGGCTTTGAGCGCCGTGGCGAGCTCCGTCATGCGTGCTTCCATCTGAGCCGCGCCTATGGCGTTATGGAAATCCACCGTCGTGCCGATGGCCGCGAGACACGCGTCGTCACGCTGGCCGAGCGATTCGAATTTGCGGGCGCCTTTCGGATCGGGGTCGACGTCATCGCCCCATCCCGGCGCGACAACGTTCGGCCAAATACGCGCTATGTTTGACGCTTTCACATAGAGGATCCCCGCTTCTTTCGGCCCCATGAACCACTTGTGCGCCGAAGCAGAATAGGAGTCGCAGCCGATGTCGCGGAGATTCACATCGAGCGCCCCCCAGCTCTGCGCGCCGTCGACGTGCACGTAAACGCCTTTTTCGTGCGCTGCCTCGACGATTTGTTTCGCGGGGAGCTTGATGCCGCTCACGTTCGAGACATGCGTAATCGAGAGAACCTTTGTCTCGTCCGAGAGTGCTTCGATGAAGGTGTCCACGAGCTCCTGGGAGCTCTTCGGGTGCTTCGGCGTCGAAACGCGTCTCACGGTAAGCCCGAAGCGCGCCGCCCTCACGTCCCAGGCAACGTTGTTCGTCGGGTGATTCTGGCTCCATAGCACGACCTCATCGCCCTCTTCGAGGTCGAGGCCGTTATTGATCATGTTGTTGGCCTCGCTCGTATTGCGCACGAGGGCGATCTCGTCAGCGGTGACGCCGAGCTGCTTCGCGACCTTCTTCCGTGACTCCTCACGGAGTCCACCGAATTTTCCTCGATTGTTGAACGAGCAGTCGCGGTCGATATCCGCAGTCAACTCCGAGACCCGCTCCGCGACGGCGCGTGAAGACGGACACAAGTTGGCGGCGTTCATCGGCACTCTTTCCTCGCTGAAAGAAAACTGGGCGCGCACGAGATGCCAGTAGGCTTCGCCCTCGACCGACGTTTCCGCGAGCGCCGACGCCTCGGCCTCATTGGATTTGAGGGCGATGGGTAGAAGTGCCGCCGAGGCGGCGAATTCTTTGAGAAAGGACCGGCGAGAGTTCATGGAGCCTCCTTCGATCAGACCAGTAGCGATCGTAGCCAGGATGATACCGCATTTGTCACGCCGGCTGATCTGCCGTGCTGGTTCCCGCGAGTTTTGAAAACGCGATCAGTAGTGCAACCTCAGAGGCTGGGGACACTCGTTTCTCAGACGAGATGGTGTCGACGACATATGCATCACCGGAGACTGATAAACAGGAGCCCTTCGCTTCGGCACCTGGTTCACGCCAAGCGGGAGCGTCGTTCTCGCCTAGCGGAGAGTGGCTCGCCTACCATTCGCAAGAACTAAGGTTCAACGAACTGTACGTCCAGGCGTTTCCGTCAAATGGCACTCAGCACGCCCACTTTGGAAGAGCTGCCGACCTATCCGATCTGGTCGCAGGACGGTCGTCAGCTTATTTTTCGACCTTCGGCCATTTTGGGAAGGAGTTTGTTGACCGTTATCGATGTCACGACAGACCGTGGCGTTCCAGAATTCGGGCCTCCCGAGGGGCTTCCCGTGCAGGACTTCCTTACGTTCCCGTTTTTTCGGAGCTACGACATTCTTCCCGATGGGCAGAGATTCGTCGTCGTCATGCCCGAAGAAGCAGGCGACGGCGGACCGAGGTCCTCACGGATCAATGTCTGTCAGAACTGGACCGAAGAACTGAAGGAACTCGTGCCGGTTCCATGACCTCCTGTCACCCGAGTCCGCAACTCTGGAGAGCTCCGGGAAGCGATTGTTCAGTTTTGTTCAGTCGAGCGAGGCATCGGGTTCGCCCGCGCACGCCCGAACCAGTCGTCGTCAACGGGTTGAACTGAACCGCCCCGGGAATCCCGGGGCGGTTCACTTTCACCCTTCGTTCCTATTGAGAGTCGGGTTGACTACCACTACGAGACGACGAGAGGATGGAGCCCAGGAGACACCTCAGCCCTCGTCGTCATCGTCATCATCGTCGTCATCATCATCATCGTCATCATCGAAGCCGAGGATCGCATATCCTGACAGAGGTGCGAATGGGACAGTTGGATCACCAGTGAATCCCCCTGCCATGATCGAGTACAGACCTTCCAAGCCATCCTCTCCGTCAGAGAGCATGAACGAGCACGCCGCTCTAACCGAGGGTGTCGAGGCATTTTCGAAGATAACGCAGTCACCACTGAAATCGGACTGACCTGGCGCTGAGTCTAGTACCGTGCCCGTGAAAGTGCCACGCCCTTGATACGTACCGGCACCGCCGGGGAATGGTCCGGAAATGATCACCAACTGTTCCAGCTCTAATTGTCCGCTAATGTCTCCTGCAATCTCCCAAGTGGCAACTGTGTGTATGACGGTGTCTCCATGTTCAGTGATCATAGAACTTACGACGGTGCCTCCCAGGGGCCGAGCCTGCGCGCTCACGGGACTCAGTGGTGTGATCGCTGGGTCATCCGAGGCTCTGACCGTCGTCAAGCTTGCGAGCAGCACGATCGACGCTATTACTGCCATGCAAGGTATTGGCAGACGTTTTGTGATTAGAGGTTGAGGAGAAGCCAGGTTCATCGGTTTGGTTTTCTTTGCTTGTAGCATTGATCCCTCCTTCAGGAACCATGAAAGTTCAGACGTTGCGCTAGTGCTAGTCTTCGCGGCCCTCACCGATTAAGGCGGGAATTGTGATGGAAAACTCCAACGGGATCAGAGAAATCTCTGGAAATCGCCCGAGAGTGGGAGGGGCAATTTTGGTGCCAGCTAACCGAAGCGTTACTTCATTGAAACGGAAGACGATGTGATTGGCTTCTTACCAACCCTTCCAAGGACCAATCTACGGATTTTCTATGTCCATTTCCGTTGATGAAGCTTCGGACATCGGTTGACTTTTGATCTTCTCTGACCCGCTGGCGCTTGATACCTGGCTCCTCTCAAGCAACGTTTCCTGTAATGTCCTGAAGCTGTGTGCTAACTTGAGGTTACATTCAGACCGACGGTGCAAACGCTCACATGCCGGTACGATCCCACCAGGATGCGACGCAGTTGCTTCACGCCTGGGGTGAAGGCGACAAGAGCGCACTGGAGAAGCTGACACCTCTCGTCTACAAAGAGCTGCACCGGTTGGCCCGACACTACATGCGTGGGGAACGGCCCGACCACACTCTTCAAACCACGGCTCTCGTTAATGAAGCGTATGTGCGCTTGATCGATTGGAAAAATGCGCGCTGGCAGAACCGAGCGCATTTCGTGGCCGTTGCCGCGCAGTTGATGCGGCGCATTCTGGTGGACCATGCGCGCTCACGGCACTACGCCAAACGGGGCGGTGGAGCGCAGCGGGTGTCGCTGGACGAAGTCGCGCTGGTATCGGAGAAACGGGCTCCGGAGGTGATTGTGGTGGATGATGCCCTGCGCCGCTTGGATGCCATCGATCCGCGCAAGGCGCAGGTGGTGGAGCTACGGTTTTTTGGGGGGCTCAGCGTGAAGGAGACCGCGGAGGTGTTGAAGGTCTCCCAGCAGACCGTCTTCCGTGACTGGGATCTGGCTCGCGCGTGGCTGCATCGCGAGATCAGCGAGAAGGATGACGATGAAGCCTGAACGCTGGGAGCTAATCGAGAAGCTGTACCAGGCCGTTGTCGAGCGGCCGCCGGGCGAGCGGGCGGCCTTTCTGGAGGAAGCTTGCGCCGGTGACGAAGAGCTCCTGCGTGAGCTGGAGTCGTTGCTGGAGCACCGAGAACAGGCCGGATCCTTTATGAAGGCCCCCGTCGTTGACCAATCGGCGGGATCATTTGGAGAAGATTCCGTCGGATCGTCAGGTAACAAGGACAGCTCGATAGTCGGCAAGACCATCGCTCATTACAAGGTCCTGGCAAAGCTCGGTGAGGGCGGGATGGGAGAGGTGTGGAAAGCCCGCGACGAAAAACTCGGTCGTGAAGTTGCCCTCAAGACGCTCCCGGAGGAGTTCGCCAAGGATGCGGAACGCCTGTCCCGGTTGGAACGCGAGGCGAGGCTGCTGGCGTCGTTGAACCATCCCAACGTCGCGACGATCCACGGGCTGGAGGAACGCGGAGGAACACGATTCCTCGTCCTGGAACTCGTCGAAGGCGACACGCTCGCGGACCGGCTCAAGGGAGGAGCCATCCCCGTCGAAGAATCCCTCAAGCTGGCCCTCCAGATTGCCGAAGCCCTCGAAGCCGCGCACGAAAAAAGTGTCATTCATCGGGATCTGAAACCCGCCAACATCAAAGTCACTCCCGACGGCAAGGTCACGGTGCTCGACTTCGGGTTGGCGAAGGCGTTTGCGGGGGATGGGGCGGATGTGAACCTGTCCCAGTCACCCGCGTTGAGTGCGGCTACCCAGCCAGGGGTCATTCTGGGAACGGCAGCGTACATGTCCCCGGAGCAGGCACGGGGACAGGAAGTCGATAAGCGCACCGACATTTGGGCGTTTGGATGTGTCCTGTACGAGATGCTGACGGCTCGCCGCCCATTTCGTGGGGAGACGCTCTCCGACATCGTCGCCAAGATTCTCGAAAGCGGGCCGGACTGGAGCAGCCTGCCTGCGAACACCCACGCGAAGATTCGCGAACTACTCGAACGTTGCCTCGACAAGGACGTCAAGGCTCGGTGGCACGACATCGCCGACGTGCGGGTGGACATTCAGAAGGTTCTTGCTGATCCAAGCGGCGTGATAGTCCGGCCGGTTGCCGATGAGCTTCAGGCACCGCAGAAACCAACGCCGCGGTGGGTCTGGGCCGCCGTCGCACTGGCGGCGATCGTAGCCCTCATCGCGACTTTGAACCTGCAACCCGACGCGCCAACTCCCACCGTCGTGCGGTTTTCGCACCGCCTGCCCGCCGGGCAAGCGTTCACCGCCGCTAGCCCTCAGACTACCCGACGACTGATCGATGTCTCCCCGGATGGTTCCACCATCGTGTACGCGGCAAACGGCGAGCTGTGGATCCGAGATGTCGGTTCCGAGGAGGTGCGCCCAGTTTCGGGGACTCAGGAGAACTCGCGCCACCCGATCTTTTCACCGGACGGCGAATGGGTAGCGTACTGGGCCGACGGCCAACTCAAGAAGGTTCAGACCGCCGGTGGGACTCCGGTGGTGTTGTGTGATGCAACGAATCCCACTGGTTGGGATTGGGCTGGAGACACGGTTTTCTTCGGCCAAGGCGACCGGGGAATTATGAGCGTTTCGTCGAACGGAGGTACACCGGTGGTTGTTGTTGCGGAGGGCGGATGGGGTCCCCGAATGCTGCCCGGCGGCGAAGTCTTGATGTTCCATCGGATGTCGGCCGAGTCGTCGAGCGGGTTCCAGATATGGGCGCAAACGTTGGAGACAGGTGAACAGACGCTTCTCGTCGAGGATGGCCGGGCGCAAGGGTACGCTTCGACTCGACATCTCATCTATTTTCTGGACGCCGCGATCTTTGCGGTGCCATTCGACGCTCAAAACCTAGAGGTTTTGGGCGGACCCGCGTCGGTAATCGAGAACGTGAGCCGACTGGAGATCCCACAATCTGTGCCGCACTTTAGCCTATCCGACAACGGCACGATCGCTTACATCTCCAGCGAAAACGCATCCCTGGAACGAAGCCTGGTTTGGGTGGACCGTGACGGACGCAATACGGTGCCACTCGGTGCCGACCCTGCCGACTACGGCCTCCCGCGCATTTCGCCGGAGGGGACTAAGGTTGCGGTTGAAATCCTCGCAAGAGGTGATCGTCACATATGGGTGTATGACCTTGAAAGAGAGTCATGGAGCCAGTTCACCTTCGAAGGCTCCAGCCGGGTGAGCGGAGATAGGGGGCCTGTCTGGACTCGGGACGGTAGCAGAATTGCTTTCATGTCAGACCGGCAACCGCCGAACGACATTTATTGGAAACCGGCGGATGGCAGCGGCGAGGCCGAACTGCTCCTGGAACAAGATTTCCACCTGGTACCGGTCTCGTGGTCCCCGGACGACGATGTCCTGGCGTTTTATCTCATCGACCCGGAAACGCAACGAGACATCTGGACTCTTCAAGTGAACGATGCCGCGGCAAAGCCGGAACCTTTTCTCGCTGGCCCAGCCGATGAAAGAGCCCCAGCGTTTTCACCGGGTGGCAATTGGATCGCTTACGTTTCAGATGAGACGGGGCGGGACGAAGTTTGGGTGAAACCGTATCCAAGCACGAGTGGAGGCCAGCGACGGATTTCGACCGGGAGTGTCGAGCCCGTGTGGTCGCATGATGGCCGAGAATTATTCTTCCGCACGATCGAGGGGGACATGATGGCGGTACAGGTGGACGTCGGCACACCCTTCACATTCGAGCCGCCTCGAAAGCTCTTCGACGGACGTATATGAACTTTGAGGATCCCTCTCAGCGAGGAGTGCAAACATACGATGTTCATCCGGACGGAGATCGTTTCCTGATGGTTACAGAGCCACAAGAACAGATCAGCGAAAGGATCCACATCGTCGTGAACTGGTTTCAAGAGCTGAAAGAACGCGTGCCGGTGCCATGATCTTCTCGTCTGAGTCGCGAACCCTGCAAGGTTCTGGGAACCGATTGTTCAGTTCTGTTCAGTCGAGCGACGCATCGGACTCGTTGCCAACCCGCAAACACGTCGTGGTGAACGGTGGAGTGGGTCAAAAGAGATGGAATGAGCCCCTGTTTGACCACAGGCGCTCATCGGACTTGACGCTCGTTTAGAAATAGCTGATACTAAAGGCCTTACCGAAGGGATCGTAGCTCAGTCGGAAGAGCGCCTGCTTTACACAACAACTCAAACACACCATCTTGTTGGTTCTTCGTGCCTGTTGGTTGGGTCAGGGCATGGTGTTACATGGTATTCGGCAGAAAATTGTTCAGTAAATTGTTCAGTCGGCCTTAAAGCAGGGTCATTCTTATTCGCGGCAACCGGACTCACCGCACTCGTCTCAAGGCGCCATTTGTCCGATACGCCAGTTTCACCTACCCGACACTTTGATTGCTTCCAACTCCCACCTTTCGTAGTATTTACGCAAGTTTTTCCTGATCATGGCGAGGGAACGCCTGCGAGGCAGCGCGGCCTATGGCTCTCACGGCAGGTACACGTCTGGGTCCCTACGAAATCGGCGCCCAACTCGGCGCTGGTGGTATGGGCGAGGTGTATCGTGCCACCGACACCCGTCTGGACCGCACGGTTGCCATCAAAGTCCTTCCTCAACACCTCGCCGACGAACCGCAACGTCGGGAACGCTTCGAGCGTGAAGCCAAAGCCGTCAGCAGCCTGAACCATCCGCATATCTGCACGCTCCACGACGTGGGTGAACAGGACGGGATTCACTACCTCGTCATGGAGTACGTGGAGGGCGACACACTCCAGCAGCGATTGGAGAAGGGACGATTGCCGCTCGATCAGGCGCTCGAATACTCCATCCAGATCGCGGACGCGTTGGACAAGGCGCATCGGCAAGGTGTTGTGCACCGGGATCTGAAGCCTGGGAACATCATGATCACGAAATCAGCTGGCGTGAAGTTGCTCGACTTCGGGTTGGCGAAACTGAAGGGCGACGCCGGCCACGTGTCTCCTCTGTCGCAGTTGCCCACGCAGGACGCCTCCGCACCTCTCACCGCTGAAGGCACCATCCTCGGCACGCTCCAGTACATGGCACCCGAGCAGTTGGAGGGCAAGGAAGCCGACGCCCGGACGGACATTTTCGCGTTCGGTGCCGTCGTCTACGAGATAGTGACGGGGAAGAAAGCGTTTGAGGGATCGAGTCAGGCAAGTTTGATCGCGGCGATCATCGAGCGCCAACCACCGGCGATTTCGGAACAGCAGGTTCTGGCCCCTTCGGCCTTGGACCGTTTGGTTCGCACTTGCTTGGCCAAAGATCCTGATGACAGGTGGCAGTCTATGGCGGACCTCTGTCGCGAACTTGAGTGGCTTTCCAGAAGGGAAACTGTCGATGTGCAGGCGATTAAGGAATCTCGGAGTCGTTCAAACAAGATTCAAACTGCAATGATCGTCGCGCTCCTCCTGGTTGTGTCGGTCATAGCAATCTCCTACTTCAGCGAAAGTGATCCACTACAAAGTTCCACCGCAGGGCAGCAAGTTCGGCAGCAACTGACCTATCAAGAATCGGCAAGCAAACCATCGTTATCACCGGACGGCGAGTTTCTCGCTTACGGAGTTGCTGACTGTTCCCCGGGCGCGGCCTGCAGAGCGCAACTTATGGTCAAGGATCTTGCAGGCGGAGATCCTATTTCGCTTGGTCCTGAGATTTCCTTTGACGGCCAGGAACTTAGGCCAAACTTTTTCTGGTCCATCGAGTGGAGTCCCGACGGTCAGGAATTGCTCTTTACTGCCCGCTACAATTCGAACCCTGAACTCTCAGGAGTCTACAGGATTCCAAGACTGGGTGGTTTCGCCGAGCGGGTCGCAACGGAAGGTGTAGTTACATCTGCGGCGTATCGATTCGACGGAGAAACAATTGACTGGATTGCGAAGCCAGAAGGGCTCCAAGCGCAATCAGTCATGCGAACCAAGCAGGAAAACTCTGAAGTAGTGACTCGCACGTTGCCTATACGCGCCACACACCACCAATGGTCACCGGATGGTCAATGGCTTGCGTTGGTGGGGGCACCTGGGTTTGGCTTTTTCCGGAGCGGACCTGAAGTCGTGATCATGAGCCCGAGTTTTGAGATCGCAGACAAGATTCAGATAGGAAGTGCGACGGAGGGCTGGCCACACGTGCGTTGGCATCCGAGCGGGAACGCCATTTATCTCATGGTTGAGGGGGACCTTTTACGCGTCGAGATAGATGAGTCGAGCGGTACTTTCCTCAGCACCGAGGAGGTGGTTAGCGGCGTAGAGCCCCACGGTCTGCGGCAGTCCGAATTCGATGTCTCCCGGGACGGTCTATCCTTCGTCCATACACTGACGCGCGAGCGAATCGAAATTCGAGCCCTAGAAGCAAGTAACGATGGTCTCACAATGTCCGTACTCGCCGGCGGCATGACGTGGCGCGATTTCCCGGCCCTGTCGCCGGATGGAGAGATCGTCGCATACGTTCGGGAAGACCAACTGGGCTCGAACATTTATGTTGTTCCTTTCCGAGGTGGAGTCGAGCGAGCACTCACGGCCACGGCGAATGAGAAAACTCATCCACGCTGGTCCCCCGACGGCTCCCAGCTTGCCTATGTTGCATTGGAGGATGAAGCTGTCTGGTTGAACGTCACAGCAAGTGTACCTGGGCAGATTGAGCAGATTGCGCGCCTATATGGGGCTGACACTCCTCCTTTTGCCTGGTATCCGGACAGCGAAAGACTGCTATTTGTAGACGAGTCTGGAAGGCTTTCGATTGCTACACTCGGAGAAGAAGATGTCCAGCACCTGATGGCTTTGTCGGACACGCCTGGAATAGGTTGGGGCGTGTCTGTGGAGCCGAACAGCGAATCAGTTGCAGTTTTTAATCACGGTCTCGGCGTAGAAGCGGGACTCCCCATATGGCTGGACGTTGCTTCGCTCGCTACTACGGCAAGCAAATGGACAACAGTCTTCAGGTCCCAGTTGGAGAATCTCGTAACGTCCACGCAGTCCGTTGGCAGCGCCGCCCTGATAGGATGGGTTCGTGGAGGCCTGCACGGTTGGATGCCCGATGGACGGCTGCTTTTGCTGCACTCCCGTTCAGAAGGAGTCGAAGTGAGCGCCGGTGTATGGGCCATACCAGTGGACGGCGGTACCCCCGAACAGCTTCTGGATCTCAGCGAATCATGTGGCGCACCCACGTGGGGCTCCTTGACCCTGGACCTGCGACGGATCGTCTGTGCGTATCGCCAGTCCGAAATGGACATCTGGTTGATAAGCAGTTTTGACGGGCGGCAATAACGATGATTCCCGGCACCCAACTCGGCAGCTACGAACCCACTTTTCCCCGAGTACGATTCGCGTGCAGCAGGAGGAATCCATGAACCGTAGAGAGGTATTGGCCGGTCTGTTGGCCGCGGCAGCGTTTGGCCCTGATGCTTGTGGCACAGCCTTTGCAGAGGCCCAACAGGAGAACGCGTCGTTCGATCCGAGGACTCCACGCCCGCTGCGGTCGCCGACCCTGCGTGAATTCCGTGCGATCGCCGAGGACTACGGGCTGGAACTTACCGACAGTGAACTCAACGTGTACCTGGAACGCATGAAACCTCAACTGGCTTCCTTGCGGAAGCTGGAGCAGATGGCCGAGCCGACTTTGCCCGTGAAGTACCCACGAACACCGGGCTACCGGCCAAAACGGGAGGACAACCCGCTTAACGCGTGGTTCTGGAAATGCTCCATCAAGGGGGCCTCGAGCGGATTGCTGGCCGGCAAGAAAGTGGTCGTCAAGGACACGTATTGTGTTGCAGGGTTGCCTCTGACCAACGGTTCAAGCGTCTTGGATGGATTCGTTCCCAACGTCGACGCGACGGTGGTGACCCGGATTCTCGATGCTGGCGGCGAGATCGTCGGCAAATCAGTCTGCGAGGCGTTTTCATTTTCTGGAGGCAGCCACACTTCAGACACCGGCCCAGTAGTAAACCCCCACGACCGAACCCGCTCGGCCGGGGGTTCCTCAAGCGGAAGTGGGGCTCTTGTGGCCGCCGGCGAAGTCGACATCGCGACGGGAGGCGACCAGGGCGGATCGATCCGCATTCCCAGTTCCTGGTGCGGGATCTTCGGTCTCAAGCCGACCTACGGTCTGGTGCCGTATACGGGCATTTTCCCCGGAGAAATGACCATCGACCATACAGGGCCGATGGCCCGGACGGTCGAGGATTGCGCGCTACTGCTCGAGTCGGTCGCAGGACCGGACGGTTTCGACCCGCGACAGTGGGAACGCCGCGAGGGCGAAACCTACAGCCAGATGCTGACCGGAGATGCCCGTGGACTTCGGTGTGGCGTTCTCAAGGAAGGGTTCGGGCGGCCGGAGGGGGAGACAGATGTCGACAATTTGGTCCGCGAGGCAGCAGAGCGGCTCACGAGGACTGGGGCATCGGTCACCGAGGTTTCTGTTCCGATGCATCTGGAGGCCGCTGCAATATGGTCCGGCTTGAATGCGGGAGTCCTGCACCTCATGGAGAGCGGTGCGGTTGGAACGAACTGGCAGGGATTCTACCTGACGCAGTTAGTGGATGCTCTGGGGGCGCGAATGAAGGAGCGCGCAAACGACTGGCCTCCGAATGTCAAAGGATACATGCTCGGCGCCCGTTGGGTGCGAGACAACTATCACGGGCGTCATTATGCCAAGATGCAGAACATGAGAGGCGTTCTGCGAGACGCGTACAACCACGCCTTCGATGAGGTCGACCTGTTGGTCCTTCCGACGATTCCGATGAAAGCAACGCCCATACCGCCACCCGACGCGGATCTGAACCAAGTTGTCGAGCGCGCCGAAGAAATGTCCGGGAACACTTACCCATTCAATTTATCCGGCCACCCGGCAATGAACGTGCCCTGCGGCATGTCGGAAGGCCTCCCGGTCGGGATGATGCTCGTTGGACGACATGGGGAGGACGGGACGGTTCTACGAGCCGCCCATGCTTTCGAGCAACTCGGGTGACACGACAGGTCCTTCGGAAAATAAGGGGGTTGGACACGGAGAAAATGATCGGCAAAACGCTCGGTCACTACGAGATCACCGACAAGCTCGGTCAGGGCGGCATGGGATCGGTGTGGCTGGCGCAGGATTCGAAGCTGGGTCGGCAGGTCGCGATCAAGACCCTCCCGGAAGAGTTTGCACAGGACGAAGAGCGCCTGGCCCGGTTTGAACGGGAAGCCAAACTGCTGGCATCGTTGAACCACCCGAACATTGCCGCCATCTACGGACTGGAAGAAGACACCGGCACCCGCTTCCTTGTTCTGGAACTCGTCGAAGGTGACACGCTTGCAGATCGGTTGAAGCGCGGTGCCGTCCCTGTCGAAGAATCCCTCAAACTCGCCTTGCAGATCGCAAAAGCCCTCGAAGCGGCGCACGAGAAGGGTGTCATCCACCGGGACCTGAAACCCGCCAACATCAAGGTCACATCCGAGGAGAGGATCAAGGTTCTGGACTTCGGGTTGGCGAAGGCGTTCGCGGGCGATGGTGCCGATGCGAGCCTCTCAAATTCACCAACCCTGAGCATGGCGGCAACGCAACAGGGGGTGATTCTCGGTACCGCAGCCTATATGAGTCCTGAGCAGGCGAGTGGCGAAGCGACTGATAAGAGAGCCGACATTTGGTCCTTTGGTGTCGTCCTGTTTGAACTGCTGGTCGGACGACAGGTATTCACCGGCAGGACGGCCTCCCACGTGATGGGGGCAGTCCTGAACATCGAACCAGACTGGAACAGTTTGCCTCCGAATCTCCATCCTCGACTCCGATTGCTTCTTGAACGCTGCCTGGAAAAGGAGGCCAAGGACCGGGGCCACGACATTGCCGACGTGCGCGTGGATATTCAGAAGGTGCTCGCTGATCCCAACGGGGTGATGGTCCAGGAGGCTGCCGAAGTCCGGGCGTCGCGACCACCCCTTTCCTGGGTCGCACTCACAGCCGTTCTCAGTATGGCCCTCGTTGGAGTCACAGTCTGGAACATGAGGCCGACAGCTCCACCTGACGCGGGACCAATCAGCCGCTTCGACTACCAACCGCCCGAAGGACTGCAGTTTGGAAACCCCGGGGGATCTCTAGTCGCAATTTCACCCGACGGTCGTCACTTCGCCTACAACACCGCCGGCGGTCTCTACTTGCGCTCAATGGACGAACTTGAGGCCAGACTCCTCCCCGAAACCCAGGCAGGTGTCGCTACTCCGGTGTTCTCACCGGACAGTCGATGGATTGCGTACTGGTCCCAAACAGACGCCCAACTGAAAAAGATCGCCGTCGGTGGGGGTGCGCCCGTGACCCTGTGCGATGCCGTCAGGCCTGATGGGGTGAGCTGGACAGTAGACGACACGTTACTGTTCGGTCGCCGCAACCAGTTTTCCACAGAGGGAGCCGCGATCATGCGGATTTCCTCGAATGGAGGAACCCCAGAAGTACTAATCGAGGCTAGAGAAGGCGAACTGGTCTACGGGCCCCAGTTACTGCCCGATGGAGAGTCCGTACTCTTCACCGTGACGCGCGACACTGGGCCAACGCGGTGGGACCGGGCCCAGGTTGTCGTGGACTCGTCGGAATCGGGTGAGCGAAGGGTTCTGTTTGAGACCGGCAACGACGCGCGCTATGTGCCGACAGGCCATCTCACTTATGCGATTGACAATGTGCTGTTTGCAGTTCGGTTTGACGTTGTTGGCCTAGAGGTCGTTGGAGGTAGCGTTCCGGTCATTGAGGGCGTCGGGAGGGGTAGTTATCCGGGTCAGGCACGAGCCGCCGCGCACTATGGTTTCTCCGACAGTGGGACGCTTGTATATCTCAGCGGAGGGGGGGGCTCACGCGATCCGAATCTGCTGCTTGTGGATCGTGAGGGGATCCCCGTCTCGGTGACGGATGACCGGCGCGACTACGACGCCAACAGGATGTCCCCGGACGGTCAGAAGATCGCCGTTGGCGTAGTCTCGGTGGGAGAAAGCGACATTTGGGTCTATGACTTGCAGAGTGGGACTCCGAGCCAGCTGACGGAGACCGACGGCAGGGAAAAGCGTTTTCCGACCTGGAGCCCAGACGGTTCGATGGTTGCGTTTACGGCGGACGGAGACATTTACTGGAAGAAGGCGGACGGCAGCGAAGAAGCCGAGTTGTTGTGGGACGGCGAGTACCCCATCGATGATTACATGTCTTTCTCTTCGGACGGCAAGTACCTGGCCTTAGCCGAGCGTGGTGAGAACAAATCCAGCATATGGGTGCTATCAATGGAGAACCGGACGGCGGAGCCATTCCGGAATGATCCCGGTTCGGTATACCGCCCGATTTTTTCTCCAGATGGAAAGTGGATCGCCTACGACACCAATGAGTCCGGACGCGCGGAGGTGTGGGTCGCGCCATTTCCGGGTCCGGGGAGCAGAATTCAGGTTTCAACGGATGGAGGTGCGTTTCCGATGTGGTCTCCTGACTTGGGAGCGTTGTTCTTTCGGGGAGGTCCAGATAGCCAGGAGATCTGGGTGGCTCGAATCAAGCCCGAACCCTCTTTCAGCAGAAACGATCCGGCGGTCCTGTTCCGGCTCGACTTCCCGTTCCATGTTAACGACATCGATCCGGACGGCGAGCGGTTCCTGATGTTGGGGCTTGGGGATAGCGCAGGGCAGACTGGGGACACCGCCGCGCCAAGACAGGACATCATCATCGTCCAAAACTGGTTCGAGGAACTGAAGGAACGGGTGCCTGTTCCATGATCGGCAAGACGCTTGGCCACTACGAGATCACCGACAAGCTCGGCCAGGGCGGAATGGGGTCGGTCTGGCTGGCGCAGGACGCGAAGCTAGGGCGTCACGTCGCCATCAAGACCCTACCCGAAGAGTTCGCCAAGGACGAAGAGCGCCTCGCTCGGTTCGAGCGTGAAGCGAAACTTTTGGCGTCGCTGAATCATCCTAACATTGCGACCATCCACGGGCTGGAAGAAGACAACGGCACCTGCTTCCTTGTCCTCGAACTCGTCGAAGGCGACACGCTGGCGGACCGGCTGAAACGCGGTGCGATCCCAGTTGAGGAAGCCCTCCAACTCGCTCTCCAGATCGCCGAAGCACTCGAAACCGCGCACGAAAAGGGCGTCATTCACCGCGATTTGAAGCCCGCCAACATCAAGGTCACTCCCGAAGGAAAGATCAAGGTGCTGGACTTCGGGTTGGCGAAGGCGTTCCAGGGAGATGGGGCGGACGTGAACCTGTCGCAGTCGCCCACGTTGAGCATGGCTGCGACCCAGCAAGGTGTCATCTTAGGCACTGCGGCATACATGTCGCCCGAGCAGGCGAGAGGGCAGGAAGTCGACAAGCGGGCCGATGTGTGGGCTTTCGGATGTGTTCTCTACGAGATGTTGGCAGGTCGGCAGCTCTGGGAAGGACCGACTGCAACGGACATGATCGCGGCGGCGATTGCGAAAGACGCTGACTTCAGCACCCTGGCCCCGAGTGTCGATTCCAAGATTCGCGAATTGTTGCAGCGGTGCCTCCAAAAGGACCCTCGAAACCGGCGACAGTCCGTCGGAGATGTCCGCGTCGACCTTCAGGCTTTAATGGAGCGGGCGGACACTCCAACACAACTTGAAGCACTTTCTCTTGGAGGCCGTCGCCGGATAGTGTCTGCGACTTTCGTTCTCTTTCTTGTCGCCGTTGCCATCGCCATATCCGTTATGTCGTACGTCGGTAGCCGAGAACCGACACGAATGGAAGTCTTCCGACTGACGTCCTCACTATCCCACACTCTCGACCTCGGATCGGCGGAACGTCCGGCCCTAGCAATTTCCCCTGATGGTTCCCGCCTCGCCTACGTAGCGGACGGTCAACTGTATGAACGGCCGATGAACCAGTTCGTAGGCCGAGCAGTCCCGGGTTCTGAAGGTGCCTACTCACCGTTCTTCTCGCCGGACGGGGAATGGGTCGGGTTCTTCGCCGATAACAGGCTTAAGAAGATCGCGTTAGACGGTGGATTGCTCCAGGAAATCTGTACCGCCCAATTTGTGCGCGGTGCCGTGTGGGTGGGTGATGAGATCATCTTTGCGCCAGATTTTGGCATTCATGGCTTGTCTCGAGTCTCAAGTTCTGGTGGTGAACCATCAAGCTTCACCCTCGTAAAGACTGATGTCGGCGAATCTCGGCACGCTTGGCCGAGCCGGTTGCCAGGCCGTAACGGGATCCTCATGACCGTCAACGTGGGTGATGAAGCACAGCAGAACTACAACTTGGCGGCGGTGTCTCTGGAAACTGGTGAGCGGACACTGATAATGGAGGAGGGTGGGCCAAGCGAGTATTTGCCGACTGGACATCTAGCGTATGTGCGCGGTGGTCAGCTCATGGCGGTTCCCTTGGACCCGGATCGTCTCGAAACTGTCGGAATGCCTTCTCTGCTTGTAGACAACGTGATGCAGCACACGAGGTCCGGTGCGGCGCAGTTTTCGGTGTCGGCGTCCGGATCCATGGCGTTCATCCCAGGGGGATTGGTTCACTCCCAGTACCGGCTTGTCTGGGTGACGCGGGATGGAGTGACTGAACCCCTCAATCTACCACCCAGAAACTACGTCCAACCGCGGATTTCCCCCGACGGCACGCGCCTGGCAACAGGAATCCAGGAGGATCGTTTCGACGTTTGGGTTTACGACATTCGCAGAGGGATCGGAGATCGCGTGACCGTTGATGGTGACAACCGCAGCCCGATCTGGGCACCAGATGGAGAAACGATTGTGTTCTGTTCCGAACGGGACGGAGTCTGGGACCTGTACCGAATATCGTCCACGGGCGGGCCGTTGGAGAAAATTACCCCGGCAAGTCGCGATGAACCGTGGTTTCTCCATCCTGAGTCATGGTCAACAGACGGCAAGGTGCTGTTCTGTACCGGTCTTACGGAGACGATCGTCGATTCGATCTGGACTCTTGCCCTTGACTCTGGCTTGGAACCGCTTGTGGGGGACACATCGCTCGAACGCGGCGCTCCTGCGCTCTCTCCCGATGGAAACTGGATAGCGTATGCCGCGGAAGGGATCGATCAACAGCAGGTATTCCTTCGCAAGTACCCGGAAAGTGGGGAGCGTCACCTAGTCTCCGCGGATGGTGCTCGGGAGCCATTGTGGTCCCCCGACGGCGAACAACTGTTCTACCGTTCGGGCGACAAGATGATGAGCGTCGAGATCAAGACGACACCCGAGCTTGACATAGGAATACCTACCGTTTTGTTCAGCGGGAGCTACGGCTCGAGACCCGCGTTCCGACCGAACTACGACATCACCCCGGATGGGGACCGGTTCCTTATGACTCTGTCGGACGATCCGGGCGTAACTGAGATCAACATCATCTTAAACTGGTTCGAAGAACTGAAGGAACGGGTGCCGGTGCCATGATCTTCTTGTCTGAGTCCGAAATTCTTCTACGTTCCGCGAAGCGGTTGTTCAATTTTGTTCAGTCGAGAGAGGCATCGAACTCGCCCGCCCACCCCCGAGCGTGTCGTTATGAGCGGGCTGAGCGGGTCAGAGATGTAGAGTGACCTCCAGTTTGAACACAGGCGCTCATCGGACTTGACGTCTTTCGATAAGTATAAGAAAATATAGCTACTTACGAGAGGGATCGTAGCTCAGTTGGAAGAGCGCCTGCTTCACACAACAACTCATTTATAGCAATCTTGTTGGTTCTTCTTGTCCCTAGTTCGCTTCAGACGACGGTGTTAGCCGGTATTGCCCGGAAAATTGGTCAGTAAATTGTTCAGTCGGTTGGCAGACGCCACCGACCCCAGTCACGACGTTGACCGGGTGCCTCTCTCCCTCTGACGGCGAAGAACCCGATTTGTCTTCTGCACCACTGTGGTGCATACTGGTGCCATGCCGACCAAAGTGAAAACCATCCGCCAAAGCGTAACCCTTCCCGTCAAGGTTGCCAGCCAGGTGCGCGCGATGGCCAAGCGCCGCAAACTGAGCGCCAGCCGCATGCTCGTCGAGTTGCTTGAAGAAGGGATCGAGTCTCGGAAGGCCAAGGAGAAGGCCTTTTTCGAGCTCGCTGAACGTTTCCGCCAGGCAGAAAATCCCGGCGAAGCGGCGCGCCTTGGCGAGGAACTGGGCAAGATGGTCTTTGGGAAGTAATGCCCAAGATTGCTGGATGGACTGAATTCCCCTCGGCGATTCGGGAGCATCTGGTTGAGAGAATGCGCGGCCGCTGGATAACGCTAGAGGACCTGAATCGGCTTCGGTTATGGGTCGAGTCTGATCCTGACGTGCCCGAGGACACGTCGTACAAGGATTTCGGATCTTTCAAGATATGCGGGGAGGGCCGATATCCGAAAACGTTTCTACTTGCCGCTCAACCTGCAAAGGGAACCGAGGTTTGAGCCTGTCCTGCAAATCCCTACGTCAAACGACTGTCCGCGGGACTCGAGTTTGACCTGAAAATATAACGATCGCGGAATGATCTCCTGTGTAGAATACAGGCGGTCATTGGACTTGACGCCTTTCGATAAGTATAAGAAAATATAGCTACTTATCTGAGGGATCGTAGCTCAGTCGGAAGAGCGCCTGCTTCACACAACAACCCAGACACGTTATCTTGTTGGTTCTTCTTGTCTCTAGTTCTTATCAGGCGACGGTATTAGCTGGTATTCGGCAGGAAATTGTTCAGTGAATTGTTCAGTCGCGACGAAGGCCCGAAACGAACTGCATCATAGGACTATCTGTAGCCGGTCAGAGCATTTCGGGCCGAATTCACTGAAAACAAAGATGCGCTCTTCTGATCGGAGCGTTCGAAAAATTAATGATGTTCGAAGGCTGATGCCACGCGGTCGATTTGACCAGCACTAAGGCCCAGGCCTGCGGCAGCTTCCCGCCATTTCTCCACTGCGCTTTCGACTTTGGTAACTACGCTACGCGCCTCGTCGGGCGTGAGTTCGAAATACTCGGCAACGCTCATCGCCAAATCGACCGACGCTGTACCGTCATCAAGATCGATCGCTGTCGTCAGGATGCGTGGCTTGATGTCCACAGGCACGGGATTGAGATCATATGCCGGCGCCAGTCGCCATCCATCCGGGCCTTCATAGAGAAAGCCGTGATTGCGCAGGTGGTCGTCCGTGTTGGAAATCAGGACACTGAAAATGATACGCCGCCACAGGGCGTGCATGTCTTCTTTTGGAGCTGCCCCGTGTTGACGCAATGCATCCACAAAGTCGAGATAGCTGCGCGCCTCGTTGTCGACAGCACCCAGCATGCTCATGGCTGACAGGAAGGGGATGCGCATGCCGTCGACGCGATCGAAGCGGCGCAAGAGAAGCACGGGCTTACCAGCAACATCTTCCAGTCGCCATTCCGGTACCGAAAGGCCGGCATTTGCCGCCAGCGTCAACGCGACCGCTTCCCATCTCACCGTTTCGATTTCATCATCTCGGTGCGGAAACTTGGCAATCGCCAGCGTCCCGTCCCTGTCCCGAACGGAAGCCTTGGGGCGAGCACCGCCCAATGAGGAGCCAGGCGCGAGCAACAACCGTAGATCCTCATCGCTGTCAGAATCACCGGCCACGCGGTCGGCAGCGGAGAGCAGCCTTGGCAGATCAATCAGTGGCGGAATTGGCATAGTGTCATGTGCGGTATGGAATGGCCCACCTTCCGTGGTCGCAAATCGCAATGCGCTTTGCCGCGCCTCGTCATTGACCATCAGCAGGTAGTCGATTTCCATCAATGTGCGTGGCGTCTCGCCGGCGCCCTCGGCACGACGGCGTTCGGCCCGGCGCATGAGCACACGGCCCCAGCGGTCGGGAGCGGAATCGCCGATTGCGCCAAATAGAGGTTTGTCTCCTGACGTGTGATACGGGCCGGGCCCCAGCGTCAAGGCTGGTTCCAGGGAGAAGCGGTCTTTATACTCAAGCCATGTTTCGTCGTACTCAAATGTGGCGCTTTGACGGTTCTTGCGCGTGCGCGTCCACAGCCGTCCGGTGAGGCACGGAACGCCATCGACATCAACATAGACAAGAACCTCGGTATCCATTGTTCTTACTCTTTTCCTTCTATCCGGTCAGGCTGAATCGATTTGCGCTGGCCCGATTTCCGAATACGTTTGGGCAACCGCTCCTCTTCCAATTCAAGTCCGACGGTATCGCTCTTCACATCTGCCAGGAGGCTGAGCCTTTCGGCCATACCCAATACGAAAAGTACGGTGGCATAGCTACCCATCGAGACGCCCGGCTGTCCCTTTTCCACCTTGCTTAGCGTCGTCCGGCTGATTGACGCCCTTTCGGCCATGACCGTCGTCGGAATTCGTCGCCGCAGTCTTGCGTCACGGATATCCGCACCAAGCTTACGTAAGGCTCGCCTGATCGGGATCGGGATCGCTGAAGTTGATCGTTCCATAGATTTTCTCATTTATTGTTTATTTTATTAGTCATTATAATGCGTACCGTACAATATAGTAGACATTATATCAAGCTATCCCTTCACCACGGCCTTCGGCAAGTTCAACTATCAATTGTCTATAAAAATAACCCGTATCTCATATAACGTCTATTATTCTAACCTTAAACTGACATAATGGAATATGCCAACACGATATGGAGTCAATTCCAACCGTCCTATCGAGCGCTACCGGGCGGCATAGCATCGTCCGCAAATCACATCTGCAAGGTTCACGGCCAGCCCGATATTGACAATGTCAGATAATAAATATAATATATATGACATTTGAGAGCGAAATGAGCGACGGCCCACACAGAAGTCTGAATATGCGGCGGGGCTGGAAACAGCTTGCGGAGCGCGCGGATAAGAAAGCTTTCGCGCCCCAAGAGATATGCGATGCGATTCCCATGGCGCTGGAACAAGACTGGCGTGCTGAAGTTCCGCGGCGTCTTCTCCGACAGGTTCGAGCGACATTGGAAGACGACCAAAGCTCGTTCTTCGAAGACCAGAGACCAAAAACGCTCGAAGTGCTAAGGGGCAATACGGCCGGCAGTTCCCTCGCCACAATGTTTCTGGACTGTGCCATTCAGGAAGCAGCAGGCGGCAAAGCGGGTGATCAAGTTACGCGAGACGCCGTGCGCGGTGCACTTATGGATCGTACGGCTCGCGGCATACGTCAGGTTGAAGAACATTACTACCGTGAATCCACGCAGAACCGCGCCATGAACGTGAGAGAGAGATTGGAGAGCGGTGTCGCGCAAACCAACATTCCGGCGATCGTTGACCGCGTTACCGGAACCGACAAGTCCGCATCGCCACGAATGCCTGTAAAGCAGACTGGCCTTGATGACGGGGTGCAGTTGTAATGGACAATACGAAAGCCGCTGACATTCAACTCCCTTCGATCCGCGTTGACGTTGTCGAGCCGGGTACACGACCACGCCGGAACTGGATCAAATGCGCGATCAATGAGAACCTGGAATTCAAAACGGAGGGTTTGGAATCCTACTGTTTCGCGGAATGGGAATCGCTCGTATACGACGCGTTCCTCATTGCTGCTGCGGTCCAGTTCTGTGATCACGCCAAAGCCCGGCCAGCAACCGGCTGGGGTAGAGACATCGCCTTGCGTGTTCCGGTTCATGACCCTGTCCATTGGAGCGGAGCTGATGTCTCGGGAACGCTGCATACGGCGCTGAAGTTCCTCACCGGAGATCAGTGGAACATTTCCTTCACTGGCAGGAAAACACCGGAACCGCCACCTCGACAAGGTCAGTTCAGGATGCCTGATGGTTCGCGCGTGATCATCCCGTTCAGCGACGGAATCGACTCCCTCACCGTCGCCGGATTAATGAAGCGCGAATACGGCAGCCGCCTAATCCAGGTAAGACTGAGCTCGCAATCTTTGAAACGCACGCCACCTGGAACACTGCGTTTCCCCTTCGCCTTAGTTCCCTACAAAGTGCGCGCCGGCAAAACACGGTTCGTTGAAACGAGTGCGCGGTCACGCGGTTTTAGGTTCGCGCTCCTAAGCGGTATAGCGGCTTACCTTTCGCAGACCGAAACGATAGTCGTGTCGGAAAGTGGCCAGGGGGCACTGGGACCAACGCTCGTCCCGGTGGGACAAGCCTACGAGGACTACAGAAATCACCCTTTGTTCACGGTGAAGATGGAGGCGTTTATTCTAGCCCTGCTTGGGCATCAGGTTCGCTATATATTCCCGCGCCTCTGGCACACGAAGGGCGAGACATTGGCCGAATACGTCGCCAAGTGCCCCGATTGCCCAGACTGGGAAGAAACGCGCTCGTGCTGGCAATTGCAGAGACAGGTATCTGTTGCCGGCCGGATGCGCCAATGCGGCATTTGCGCCGCATGCATGCTCAGACGCATGAGTATTCATGCCATCGGCGCAACCGAGAAACATGACACCTATGTCTGGGAAGATCTAACCGCCGCCCGTTTCGAAGATGGTGCTACAGCTCTCTTCGGAAATACAGAGCCGAAAGGCGCACTGCATGAGTATGCGATTGCCGGCACCCTCCATCTTGATCATCTCGCCGACCTGCGGCGCTCACCACAAGGCGGCGTAACGATCGATCGATCGGCGTTCCAACTGAGCCGAAGTCTCGAAGAATCCCAGACGGAGATTGAGTCACGTCTGAATCGATTGCTTAAACACCATGAGGAGGAATGGAAGAGCTTCGTCCGTTCTTTGGGACCAAACTCTTTCGTCGCCGGCTGGGCCAGAGGCGCAGAACAACATGTCACTTGATGAACTAGATTCGATCGACGTAGGCGAGCGCTTGCGGGTTGCCCGTGAGGCGGCAGGCATTACGCAGGCTGATGCTGCGACAGATATCAATGTCGCGCGGACGACTCTTATCGCAATCGAAAAGGGACAGCGTCGTTTCCGGATCGGCGAGTTGCAACGACTAGCCCGCCTGTACAACATGTCGGTGAACGCCCTGCTGCGCCGCGAGTCCATCCATGTTGATCTGACCCCTCGTTTCAGAAAACTCCAGAAAAGCGGTGAGGAAGCGTCGAGCGCGGCTGCACAACTTCTGACCAATTTGGCAAAGGCTGAAGTTGAACTTGAAGATCTGCTCGGTATAAAGCGTACGCGCAACTATCCATCCGAGCGTCCGCTTTTACCAGGTGATGTCAGAGCGCAGGCCGAAGGCGATGCATTGGAACTCCGGCATTGGTTCGGTCTTGGGATTAGTCCGGTCCGTGATCTCGTGACGTTGCTCGAATTGGAGCTTGGCGTGCGCGTCTACATAAGGAAGCTGGATGGGCGAATATCGGGGCTATTCGCGTATGACGAAAGGCTCGGCGCATGCATGCTTCTTAATGCCAATCATCCACCTGGTCGAAGGGCGCAGACTGCTGCGCACGAACTCGGTCATTTCATCTCGACGCGCAAGACACCGGAAGTCTTACATGTGGACGAAGTAGTTTCGTCCCGCGAAGAGCGTTACGCGAAGACGTTCGGGCGCAATTTCCTGACTCCTGCAAGGGCGGTCATGCAAAGATTTCAGGAAGTTACTGCAGGATCACCTCGACTTACGCGACGGCACGTCATCGTGCTGGCCCATGCATTTGGTGTCGCCCGAGAAGCCATTGTCAGGCGTCTTGAGGAACTTGGCATAGCCAAGGCTGGCACATGGGACTGGTTCCAGGCGAATGGCGGCATCACCGACGATCAGGCACGCCACGTCCTCGGAGATCCGATTCATGCAGACACCGGCAAGGCTGATGCGGACCGGCCGGCAACTCTCAGACTCAATATATTGACCGCAGAGGCATGGCGTCAGGGCCTACTCAGTGAAGGGCAACTGGCAAATCTTCTGCAAATCGATCGTATCGAGCTGCGTGAACTCTTGGACGATGCAGACATCGAAGGGGGCGTGGCAGATGGTATGCCCAAGCTGCTTGACTGACCCCTCGGATCTCGTCGTTGCCGATGCGAGTGTAGTCATAAACCTGAACGCGACCGGCCGTTCCGCCGCTGTTCTTGACGCATTCCCCAATCGTATGGTGATAGTTCAGGAGGTCTCATTTGAAATAAAGAACGGCCGCCACAATGCGATCAATGATGCTGCTGAGCTTTCTACCCTGGCTTCTAGCAATAGGATAGAGATTGTTCAGCTCGGCAAACTTGGATTGCATCATTTCGAGGACCTCATAGCGGGAACGACGGCAAACACGCTTGATGATGGCGAGGCGGCGACGATCGCCTATGCTATTGAACAGAGCGCGACCGCCCTAATCGACGAACGAAAAGCAAACCGGATCTGCGGTGAAAGGTTTCCGGATCTGCGGACTGGATCCACTGTCGATTTACTCTGTCACCGAGCAATCATAGAGAGCCTCGGGAACGAAATACTCAGCGATGCCGTGTTCAACGCTCTTTATCATGGCCGCATGAGGGTCCTACCGCATCATGCGAAATGGGTGGTGAACCTTATAGGCGCGGACCGCGCTGCAAAGTGTCACAGCATCCCAACAGCGCTTCGGCGAATCTCTTCATCCCCATAGAACGGCGCTGCACACGAGCGATGGCGGGTGCCGCCAAAGCGACCCGGGCACGCAGCGCGCTCGCCGGTGCAAACACACCGAAATACCGGGTCAGGTGTGCGCGAGGCTTCGGTACCAGCGCGGCGAGCCGGGCGGTAAAATCCATGGGCTCGAAGATCACGTGCGTGGTGCCGTCGCGACAGGCGGTCCTCAACGTATAGCGAACATGCCCCGACCCCGACCCTCGACGAAAACACCGGCCCGAATGTCCAACGTCAATCAAAATTCCTTCTCGAAAATAATTGACGCTAAACACGCTGCATTGGGTAGCGCGGCGCGGGCGTGCTGAAGCCGTGACGGTGCTGTTGGCGGCGGGTGCGAATCTGGAAGCGCGAAGCGGAGGTTGCCTCACCCCGCTGCATTGGGCAGCGGCGATTGGGACTGCTGTAGCCGTAGCGGAGTTGCTAGAGGCGGGTGCGGACCCGAAGGCGCGGGACAACGATGGCAGACTGCCTGTCGACTACAACAACCCAAACACGTTATCTTGTTGGTTCTTCTTGTCTCTAGTTCTTATCAGGCGACGGTATTAGCTGGTATTCGGCAAGAAATTGTTCAGTACATTGTTCAGTCGGGATCAGAGGGCCCAGCCCACTACGGCGAAGCAACGAGCGCCTCAGTGTCCGGATCCCTGCTACCAGGAACGGATTCGGGAAGAGAAGTGGTAAAATTGCCTTTGAGTCGAGAATCATGTCTGAGGCAACACCCTTCAAAGAAGAAGCCCGCCGGCTCGTTGACGAGCTACCCGACAACGCCACGTGGACGGATTTTGCGCGGCTGGTTATCGAGCGGCAGCGTGTCAAAGACGGAATCGCTGATCTGGATGCCGGCATTACGTGGAGCAGTGACGAGATTCGAGAAAAGCTCAGTATCCCCAAGTGAAAGTCGTCTGGTCTGATCGGGCGCTGCGATCCCTGGCCGATATCCACGCTCACATTTCAGCCGATTCCCTAAACGCTGCGAACCGGACAGTCAATGCCATCTTGAAGCGTGGGGACCGGCTGGCTCAGTTCCCACACCTTGGTCGAGTCGTCGAGCGTTACGATCAGCCTGACATCCGTGAGTTGGTCGAGAGTCCGTACCGCATCGTGTATCGCGTACGCCCCGAGGCCGTCGAAGTGATCGATGTCTTTCATTCAGCGCAACTGCCTCCTTGGGAACGCTGAAGCTGACACCCGATCGGGCTGTCAATGGCACTCAGAATCTCAAGTTATTTGTCAAAACGACAACGCCCCGATTCCTGGCGCCTTGCCAACGACCGCAGGATCGTATCGAGAATGCCATCGAGGTTCTTGGCCAGGTCCTCGGCGAGGAAACGCAGCACTAAATAATCGTTTTCCTGCAAGAGCATGTCTTTGCGCCGGTCGCGGCGATAAGCGGCGGCGCCATCCAGATGCTGCGCCCCATCCAGTTCAACGGCGATGCGGGGGTCCACGCACAGCAGATCGACTTCCATTCGACCCTGGCCGTCAAACGGAATCGGCAGGTCCACATTCAAACGGAATCGTCCCTTTGTTTCGGTGAGAGTTTCAAGGCGACGATAGAGGAACGCCTCGGAGGCATCCGGGACTACCTGGCTTGGCTCGAAGAGAAATACCCGGAACGGTTTCTTCTGCTATATATCCCCCCCAACGGCACTCGCCCGTCGGAATGGAGCATTCGAGAGACGGAACTTGAGAAATGGAGCAACGGTTTTGCCATCATGCCGTACTGCGAAGGTTCCGAGGAGCGAACCGACAAAGATCCCTTCCGTATTCCGCAGTCGGTCGCCGACTGGCTCCGGGAGTGCCGAAAGAATTGCGAAGTGGACCGACTGCGGGAGTTCCTGCGCAACTTCGAGATGTTTTGCAGCAAGACGTTTGGAGACCAAGCCATGACGACCGACAGCGAAAGGAAGGCCGCTTCTGAATTCATATTGGCTGAACCGGACCGTCTGGGGACCGCTCTGGCGGTGTCCGCAGCCTGGCCCGCCGTCAAAGACCACGTATGTGAGAAGTTTCTGAAGCGACTGTGTTCTCAGATCGAGACGGAAGTCAAAGAGAAACTGAAGGAGTTCGCCGACGACATGCAGCTCTGCCATACGTGTGACGGCCGCTGGTCAAGCATCTCGCTATATCGAGATTGTTGGGCTCAATACGAAGTAAAACGCTCCGATTCAAACCGGCGCACCTCTATTAAACTGGAGGCTGACAAGGACGGGGCCAATGGCTGCTACATTGGCGTATGGTCTCCTATGGCCGTGGACGAAATGGCGAACGGAGATAAGGAACGACGCCGGCATCTTGATGGAGAGCTTAAGAACAAACTTGATCGTGGCAAGAAAGACGCTTGGTGGCCATGGTATTCTTACGTGAATGCAGACAAGAGGGATTGGAGACAACTGGTTCCGAACTTGTACAGTGAGTCGCAAGGGCAAGGCGGCGAGATTATGACGTACTTCGTTGAGAAGTTTGTTGAAGTCGCTGAGAAAGCGCTTCCGGTGATCGACGACATCGAAAGGTCGAACTGAAATCGCCTCAAGTAAGAAGCCCGCATAAGTGGGCACGGACGGAATCAAACCGATGACCTTCTACCGTGGGAACTGGGCGGCGTTGAGCTTCCAGTAGGCATCGGTCCCTTTGAGTTGCTCGTTGTCTTCGGCGTAGACGAAAGGCCGTTTGTCATCGTTGTCCCGCGCATTCGGGTCGGCGCCGGCTTCGAGCAACGCCGCTACGACTGTAGCGGTTCCAGGCAACTCTGCACGCGCCGCGTAATGTAGCGGGGTGCAGCCGAATGCGTCTCGCGCCTCCAGATCCGCGCCTGCCTCCAACAGCGCCGCTACGATGGCGGCCACCGTCTCCGAGAACGCCGCCCTCGACGCGTAATGCAGCGGCGTCTGGCCGTCTTCAGCGCGCACCTCCAGGTCGGCCCCGGCCTCCAACAGCATCGTGACAACCTCAGGGATCCCGGCCGACGCTGAGTGCAGCGCAGTAAAGCCGTCTGCGGTTCGTGCGTTCGGGTCCGCCCCGGCCTCCAACAGTACCGCAACAACCGCCCGAGTCGGGCTCGACGTCGTATGCAGCCCGCGGGATGGCGTCGCCATAAGCAGGGGGGTCTGGCCGCCTTCAGTTTGTGCGTTCGGATCCGCGCCGGCTTGCAACAGCATTGTTGCGGCCTCAGTGTTTGCGACCGAACACGCGTAATGCAGCGGGGTCCAGCCGCCCGGGCCTCGCGCGTTGGGGTCCGCGCCCGCTTCCAACAGCACCGTTACAGCCTTAGGGTTTCCGACCGAAGCCGCATGCAGCGGGGTCAAGCCGTCTTCAGCGCGCGCTTCCAGGTCCGCCCCGGCCTCCCACAGCACCGTTACAACCTCAGGGAGCCCAACCGAAGCCGCGTAATGCAGCGGAGTCCAGCCGCTGGCGCCCCGAGCGGCTAGGTCGGCGCCGGACTGTAAACAACGGGCCACGTCGGACACGGCGGCCGTCTTGAAGAAAGCTCTTGTATTCCAAGGTTCCATGGCGCGCCTTTTCTCTTGGGATATTCGGGCCCTCGGCTAGCATTGCATGAGACCCTTTAGCTGGCAGTGGGCCGTCTCCAGCTTAGCCGACTTGGGGCGGAAGTTGGATTTGATCGCGCGGTCGATTCCTCGATGTCAGGGTGAACCCACGTTCGGCGCCGGGCTCCCGCGCGACGATTACGAGGATTCCATGATCTGTCCAAGGGGCTGAAGGTCGACTCCTCCTCAAGACGCTGTCAGAGAGCCTGAACATCAATCGTTATAGCTTCGGCACTGATTTTCTTGCTCGCTATACAAAGTCGGTCGCAGGATCGGAAGATCAAGTTATAGCAGCGGCGAACCACATTGTTTTTGGGAGGCGCGGTGCTGGTAAGTCCATTCTTCTCCTGTATTCCCTGCACTCTCGCACGAATTTATCTCTTCCTTCCGTATGGGTAGACATGCAAGTGTATGCGCGGAGAGATGACGTCGGCGTCATCTCAGATGTTCTGTGCGAAGTTCTTCGTCAGATATCGCCCTTTGTTGGTCATCGACGTGAGCACGACAGAATGCTCACAACGCTACAGGCTGCCGACATTGATGAGGGATATATCCGCCCCAAGCTTCCGGCCTTGCGCCGATTACTCTCGCACTTTTCAGAAAAGAGTCAGGATCTCTTCGTTTTCTTGGATGACTTTCATGTTTTGGCCGAATCTCTTCAGCCAAGATTGCTAGATGTTCTCTATGCAGTGAGCCGAGGGAACAGAGTATTTCTAAAACTGTCTGCCATCGAAACATTGACACGAACCTTTGATCCGCATACCAAGCAGGGTCTTGAGCTTCCTCACGATGCACAGCCCATCCGCCTCGACTACAATCTGACTATTCCAGATCAAGCAACTCAACATATCGAAGCAATTCTCAGTTCACACTCAGAGTACTGCGGATTGCCGTCGGTAAGGAGCCTCTGCACAAGTGCAGACGTCATTCCACGTTTGACATGGGTTGCTGCAGGTGTTCCTCGAGATGCCCTCAATCTCTTTTCTCAGGCAATGACGAGGGCAGCTAGTGATGTTCGCCGACAAGTGTCGGTATCGAATGTGAACATCGCTGCATCTGAAGCCATCAACAGTAAGATTCACGAATTGGAAGCAGATGTGTCCAGTGACGCTTATCCTTCCCTAGATGGCCTGCTTACGACCATCCGAGAGTTTTGCGTCAAGAAACACCGCAGCAACGCGTTTCTTGTTGAGATCACGAGTGACAGCGCGATACTTGAACAGGTGCGCAAGTTGGTAGACCTCCGGCTTTTGCACGTGATTAGCGAAGGAATCACGATTGGCGAAGCCGGAAGAAAGTACCTAGGACTGATCCTTGACTATGGTTTCTACACAGGTATCCGTGCCGCGCGGAGTGTGGGCCTATTTAACCGCCAGACGGCACGTGTAGCCTATAAGGATTTGCGGAAACTACCAGTGTTTGCAGAATAGCTTCTGGGCGTTATTGCGGCGCGAAATAGCACTGTCAAGTTAACTGGAATTCACTCTTTTTCGACGCGAAATCAATTCGAGCCAGGACGAAAAATCAGCGACTTGGCTGGCATGTCAATCAGCGGAATATCTAGGAAATCAGTTAACCTGCCCGAGGCTACTTAAACGGCCAACGTGACAGTTTCGCGGTGCATGCAATTGAGGTGCCCGAGCCCAACCCAACATTGTGGCGATCCGAAGCAAGACGGGACTGTCTCAACCGGTTTTCGCCAAGAGTATCGGAGTTCCGCTTGGCACTCTCAAGAATTGGGAGCAGGGCCGCCGCCGGCCAGAGGGGCCGGCACGCGTGCTTCTTGCGTTGATCGAAAAGCGACCGTCGGTTGTTCAGGAAGAACTCCAATCCCCGATTCGTGGTGACCTCACTGTCGCCGAAACGCTTGGATGCACGCGCGCTCTACGAAGACTTTTACTGTGCACGGGGCGACATGGAGAACCGCATCAAGGAACAGCAGTTGGATCTGTTCGCCGACCGCACCAGCGCGGCCACGATGCGCGCCAATCAACTCCGACTGTATCTGTCCTCGGCCGCATACATGATCATGCACGCGCTGCGCCGGCTGGGACTGAAGAACACCGACTTGGCCCGCGCTCAGTGCCAGACGATCCGCCTGAAGCTTCTTAAGATTGGTGCCCAGATCCGCCTGACCGTTCGCAACGTATGGATTTCGATGTCGGAGGCCTATCCCTACAGCGAGCTTACCTTCACCCTCACCGTGACTGGGCGCGGGCACGAAAGCAACGGCACCGCCACCGCCACCGCCACGGTGACGGTGAACCGGGAGGCGGACACCGACCCCACCGCGCCAACGCTCACAAGTGCGAGCGTTGGCCGTTCCGGAGGTTCCACGACCCTTCGGTTCAGCGAGGATTTGGACCTGACGGTCGGGGAGGCTCTCTCTGCGGCGGCTCGAGGCGCCTTCTCGCGCACCGTCAACGGCGTCGCGCAAGATATCGCTGATATTAGAAGGGATTTTTTGACTGCCTACTCGTTGGTTGTCTACCACACAACGATCTACAGCGGCCAGACCGTCGTCGTGAGCTACGACCAGTCGGTTGCCGGCGGCGCCGCCATCGCGTACAGCGACGGTGACGAGGTCGCCTCGTTCACCACCGGTCAGGACGGCGTTCCCGCGGTGGTGAACGGTTCAACGCGGCCGGCGCCGGTCTCGCCGGACGCGACGCTGAGCGATCTGGTCGTCCACGACGGCAGTGCGAACCTGACGCTGACGCCGCCCTTCGCATCGGACACCACCACCTACACGGCGATGGTGGCGAACGCCGTCGCCGAGGTGACGGTGACGGCGATGACGAGCGATTCCGACGCGACGATCACCGACGCGGGCACGGCGGACGGCCACCAGGTGGCGGTGGCGGAGGGCGAGACCGTCATCAAGGTGAAGGTGACGGCCACGGACGGTAACACCACCCAGACCTACACGGTGACGGTGACCCGGGCGGCGGCGACGATCCCGCCGGGGCTGGAGGTGACGCTGCAGCTCAGCGCTGACGCGGTCCTCGAGGGCGATAGGGTCAGGGTGACGGCGACCGTGTCGCCCGCCTCGCCCGTGGCCTTCACGGTGACGATCTCGGCGACCCCGGTGGCGCCGGCGACGGATGACGACTTCACGCTGAGCAGGAACCGCGTGCTCAGCTTTGCCGCGGACGCGACCGCGAGCACCGGGACGGTGACGATCAGGCCGGTCGACGACGACATCCCCGAGCCCCACGACGTCGTGCGGGTGTCCGGCGCCGTGTCGAACGCGGCCATCCCGGACCCGGACGACGTGACGGTCGAGATCATCAACAACGATCCTGAAGACTTCGACATCGCGGTCAGCGCGCCGCCGGCCGTGGACGAGAACGCTGGGGCCGTGGCCGTGACCGTCACGCTCACGACCCGGAAGAACACCGCCCCGATGGCCAACATAGACCTGTTCTATCTCGGGAAGCCGGGGGAAACCGCCACGCGCAGCGACGACTACACGCCGCCGCCCGGCCGCGACCTTGGTGCGACAGGCGTGCACTTCGCCACCGTGCAGCCCACGGCGTTCTCTCCCAACGCCGCCGGCACGGCCTGGGTGGCGGAGCCTTCCTTCACGATCGGCATCATCGACGACCAGAAAGCCGAGCTGGCCGAGACCATCGTGTTCGCGCTCCTAACCTATGGGGACCAGACGCCCGCGCACACCATCACCATCCGCGACAACGACGGCCTCGTCCCCGGCCCGCCGACGGGCCTGCAGGCCGCGGCCAAGAGCCAGACGCGGATCCAGCTGTTCTGGACCGCCCCGGCGAACGTCGGCAGCTTTGCGATCACGGGCTACAAGATCGAGGTCTCCGAGACCGCGGGCGGGCGCTGGCACGTCCTCGTCGCCGACACCCGCGACCCCCGCACCGACAAGGCCCATACCGGGCTTTCGGCCGGCGACACGCGCCACTACCGGGTGTCGGCGATCAGCCCCGCGAGCACGTCGGCCCCCTCGGGCGTCGCGTCCGCCACCACCGTTGCCGCGGGCCCGGCCGCGACGAACGCCGCGCTCCCCCCGCCGCAGGACGTGAATGCGGAGCCCTTGCTGCCCGGCGAGATTCGCCTGAGCTGGTGGAGAAACCCCGACGCCGCATCGCATAACCTGGTCGATCGCCACCAGTACCAGTACCGGTACCGCATCCGCGACGCGAGCACCTGGATTGCGGACTGGACCCCCGTGAACCAGACGGCGCTTCCCGGGACGACCGAGACCAGAAACTACAACTCGGTCCTGCTGAAGGGGTTGACCGCGCGGACGACCTACGAGTTCCAGGTGCGCTCGGTGGACAAGGGCGGCCGCTACAGCGAGGCCGTCTCGGCCCTGGGGACGGCGGTCCGTCGGCAAATGGTCTGGATCGACGCGGACACCCGCTCGGTGGAGGAAGGAGAACCGTTGCGCTTCACGCTGTCGCGCGACCAGCCCCACGGCCGGCTGATGGTGATCCTGCGGACCAGCGAGACCGGCGACATGCTCCCGCCGGACGGGCGCACATCCGAAGGATACTGGCACGAGCAGGTCCATTTCGGGGACGGAAATTCGCCGATCCCGCCGTCTATATCCGGCGGCTCCTGTCGCTCGATTACGTCATCGATCACTCCGACCTGCACTGGCTCCCGACCGAAGAGGAAAAGGTTTGGTACTGCGAAGAAGTCGGCATCCCCACCGACCGCCTACCGAAGCGGATTTATGGTGGAGCGGCCGGGAATGTCACCCGATATTTCCCCCTGAAGCTCCCCGTTGCGGGAGGGCGGACCACCACGTTTGTCTATGTCGATCCGGGCAACGGAACCTCCGCCGAACTGCGGCATTGGGGCCGGGCGCACGAGCATGTCTGGAGTGTCATGCGGGGACGCGGGATCACGGTTCATGTGGCCGCAATCGGAGTCAACCCGGATGCCGACAGGCGAGCGCGGACTGCATTGGAGGGATGGGCGCGGGACCGGAAAAGAGTCCGGGACGGGAGCCCCCTGGAGACGGAATTGCGGGAGGAGCTGGACAGAGTTTCCAGAGCCCTCGATACCTCGGATTCCAGGATTCTCGACCGCTACGGCGGCTTTGACAATACCGGGCGGCGCTACCGGGAATTGACGGATATCCTGGCTCGACCCGCGCCGCATAACATCCGGATCGACACGTTCGAGATATGGCGATCCCGGCGCGTTTATCCCGACGGTGTGCAAATCTACGAGGCGCCGGTATGAGATCACAGATCGGTCATTATTTGAGAGGATCGGCCCCTCGGTTTCGCGCGAAAAATCGGGTCCCATCCCTGCGACAATTGGATGCCCAATTACCAGCCCCGGTGCCGTACGAGGCTGGTAAAAGGTCAGGGGGTATAAATTACCATGGCCTTTTACCATTTTCCTTGTTCCATATCGCTTTTCTTAACTTGTGGTTAGGCCATTTTTACCCCCGGGTTCCGGAGCTGCACCAGAGGGGGGGAGAGTGGCGGGAGCGGCCCCACCTTTTTTTGTCTCGTGCTGCACCAGACCCCCTCGCTATATTCCATCGCGGGGGTCTGGAGCCGCCCTCCCCAAGGGGGACCGCTCCCGCCACAATGATCCCTGCGGGAAGGCCTGGATTCCGGCGGAGTGCGACGGCATGAAATGGAGTCACATTTTTCTATTTGCCCTGGGTGTTGCCGCCTCGACGGCCCGGTATCTTTCGAGTCCGTTCCCGGCCGGATCGGAGAACCCTGTCGTCGCGCTCATGGCCCTGAATGCGCCCGTGCTTCTGTCGCTGATGCACGGCTGGTATGCCGCCATGCCTGGTGTCGTTGTGTTCATCGGCGGGACACTCGCCTTGGGCGTTTGGCGGGTCTGGTTCGAGTCGGGTCCACGGAAGAAACACGGCAAGGGCGAGCTGCCCCCGTGGCCGATCGCCCCATCGGACGAGCGCCCAGCCATCGTCGTCGGGGAGACGCATCACCCGGTCGAGGCGCGAGAGGTTCCCGACCCGCACTGGCTCGTGATCCCGGAGCGGGGGCTCTACACCGGAGTCGCCATCTTTGGCGCGGTCGGGTCCGGAAAGACCTCGGCTTGCATGAACCCGTTTGCCCGGCAATTGCTCGGCTGGCAAGCCACGAAACCCGAGCGGCGGGCCGCCGCCCTGGTCCTCGAAGTCAAGGGGGATTTCTGCTACGACATCCGGGAGATTCTGACAACTGCGGGCCGGGAAGACGATTACATGGAGCTTGGCATGGGCGGGAAATGGCAGTGGAACCCCCTGGGCGCGTACTGGCTCGATTCCTACTCCCTGGCCTATACCGTGTCGTCTCTCCTGAATCAGTTGTTCGGGAAGGGGAAAGACCCGTTCTGGCAGCAAGCCTACACGAACCTGGTGAAGTGGATTATTGAGCTGCACCGGATTTTTCCCGACCGCTGGGTGACCTTGCGGGATGTCTACCGATGCGCGATCAACCCGGAACTGTTCAAGCAAAAAATCGGCCAAGCGGCGGTTGTCGTGAAGAGTCAGGAGAACGGGGCCATCGTGGTTTCGGTCGGTGATTGGAAAGCCCACGAGGAACTGGCCGACTCCGGGCCGTGGGCTGAACTTTCAGGCGAGGAATGCCAGACCCCGTGGACGGCCAAGACTGAACACTGGCTGCAAGCGCACGGCGTGGAATACCGCGTCAGCAATCCCGAGGGTCACACCGACACAGACCGTTTGGCGGCCCGCCTGGACAGTGTCGCGACCTGGTACAGCCAAGATTGGATGAAGCTGGACTCGAAACTGCGGACCTCGTGCGTCGAGGGGATTTCCAGTTTCCTGTCTCTGTTCGACATGGAGGACGTGGCCGCCATTTTCTGTCCCAAGGCACCACCCCGGCCGGGCAGCGGCAATGAAGCCGGGAATGGTGACGGGCGGCCGCCGGTGCCGGCCGCCGGAATGCGAAAGCATCTTCCGGTCCTGGATGAGCTGATCGAGACCGGAAAAGTCCTGGCGCTCAACATGCCCGCCGGATCGAATCCGGCGCTCGCCCGCACCGTGGGCGTGTTCCTCAAAAATGCCTGGCTCCAGACCCTGCTCCGGCGGCCGGCGCAGATGAAGCGGGAGCCGGACCGCTACTTCCGGCCCGCCGTCTTCATTTGCGACGAATATCAATCGTTCGCTTCGGTCGGCGAGGACGACCCTAGCGGAGACGAGAAGGCGTTTGCCCTCACCCGGCAGTGCCGCGTCATCCCCATCGTCGCAACCCAATCCATATCCTCGCTCCGATCCGTCCTGGGCACCTCCGAGGCCTGGCGTGCGCTCTTGCAGACCCTGCGCACCCGGATCTTCCTCTCCCTCAGCGACGACGCAAGCGCCGACATCGCCTCGAAACTCTGCGGGCAGGTGGCCAAGATCAAGCCGAGTTGGACCGTCACCGAATCCACACGCCAGGCCCAGGTGTCCCTGCTTTCGGGAAAGGCCGGAGGCAGCCAGGGTTCGGTCGGAACCAGCAAATCCTTCCGGGAACAGCGGGAGCCTTTGTTTCAGCCCAGGGAGTTTGCCTTGCTCCCCAATTGTCAGGCGATCTGCCTGCCCTATGACGGCACCCACGCGGCCAGCGCCGTCCGTGTTTATCTCAAGCCGCACTACCTTCCGGTCGACACGCCCTACTGGCGCGCCGTCGAGGCGGGGCAGATATGAGCGCCACCGGAGGCATGGACTACCTTCGGCCGTTTTTGCCGGGACTGGAATCGGTCCTCGAAGATGAGGACGTCAGCGAGATCATGATTAACGGTCCCGCCAACGTCTGGGTTGAAAGCCGGGGGGAAATCCGGCAGCATCCCGCGCCGGGCCTCGATCGGGCCGCGCTGGATCGTGCGGCCATTCAGATCGCGCGGCCCCTGGGTCTCGATCCGGCCACCGCGCCCATTCTCGATGCGCGCCTGGACGATGGCTCCCGCGTGGCGATCTGTGTCCCCCCGGCCGCGCCGCACGTCGCCATCACCATCCGGCGCTTCGGAAACCGCGCATTCACGGCCGAGCAACTCGTCGCCCAGGGTGCCCTGCCGCAGCTCGTCTACGAGACAGCCCGCTCTCTGCTCCGGTCCCGCTCGAACATCCTGGTCAGCGGGGGGACCGGGTCGGGAAAAACCACGCTGCTCAATGCCCTGGTCGAACTGCTCCCCGACGACGACCGCATTGTTTCCATCGAGGACCCGCTGGAGCTCCGGATCGAGAGGGACAACTGTGTCCGCTTCGAGGCACGCGGCCTGACCGATGGCGTCACGATCCGCGACCTGGTCAAGCATTCTCTCCGGCACCGCCCCGACCACATTGTGGTCGGCGAAGTCCGCGGCGGCGAGGCCGCCGACCTCCTGCAGGCGCTCAATACCGGGCACGGCGGCTCCCTGACCACCGTCCACGCGAACAACGCCCTATCGGCGCTGTCCCGGCTCGCAGCCTGCGCCATGCAGGGCGAGAGCGACCTGCCTTGGGAAGTCACCTGCCGGGGCGTGGTGGACGGGATTCAGATGGTGGTTCACATGACGCGCCGGGAAGGGCGGCGTTTTGTCGAGGAAGCCTTGCTGGTTAAAGGCTACGAAGCGGGTGAAAACCGTTGGCTCACAGAACCGATCTGGAGGGAACACGATGATGCATGACGAAACCAAGGACGAGACAAGGCGTGACGACATGAACTCCCAAGAGAAAGTCATACGGGTCACCTCGCTCGAAGACTTCGACCGGGAGCTGGCGCGGGACGGAGGTGAAACCCTCGAGGTCCCGGCCTGGATGGCCACCGAGTACGGCATCTTCCCCGAGGACGTCGGCACGGAGGACGAAATCCGGGACGACGGCCAAGGGCCAGCCAGCGAAGCTATGACCAAGCGTTCGGCGGAAAGGAGCGACTGATGCCGCAACAAGACGATGCTCTCGTTGCGGCCATTGCGCGCAACGACCCGGCTGGCGTCGAAGCCGCCATCGGCGCGGGCGCCGATCTGAATGCCCGCCAGGGCTACAACCACACCGCCTTGTCCCGTGCCGTCGCCAATGACTCGGCCCGCCTCGCCGGCCTGTTGCTTGAGCGCGGCGCGGACCCGAACGCTCGCAGCGAGAGCGGAGAAACCCCGCTCCATCACGCCCGGCTGGCATCCCGTGAAGTCTTCGATCGGATGATCGCAGCCAGCGCGGATCCGAACTCCGCCGACCGCATTGGCCGGACTCCGTTGCATCTCGCCGTCTCCGACCCCGATTCAGACAGCCTGGAGCGCTTCGAGCGGGTCGTCCGCTTGATCAACGCCGGGGCGGACCCGAACGCCCGCACGAATCGCCAGGAAACCCCCTTGCACCGGGCGGCCCTTTCCTTACGCGACTCCGCTCCAACCATCCGGCAACTACTGGATGCCGGTGCGGACCCGAAGGCCCGGGACGAGCTGGGCAACACAGCCCTTCATTACGCCGCCGGCAAGTCGTCCATCGACCGGGCCTGTGCGGTGGATCACTTGCTCCGAGCCGGAGCTGGACTCCATGCCCGGAATCTCGCCGGAGCCACGCCGCTTCATTTCGCGGCGGCCGGCGATGGGGACGGGCAAGCCAAGACAATGACCCGGCTGCTCCCCGAGCACCCTGACCTGACCATCCGCAACGCCGACGGGCAGACGCCCCTAGACGTTGCCACCTCACCCACCGCCAAGGAAATCCTTTCCCGGCGATGGCCCGCGACTGCCCGCCAGCAACAGGAGACAACAACCGTGAAGGAACAACCCGAGAAGAACACGCCGAAGAAACCGGACCGTACCGAGGAATACCACCGTCAGTTCGCCGACAGGATCATCAAGCAGATCGAGCAGGGCACCGCCCCGTGGCAGAAGCCGTGGAAGCCGGGCGAGCGCGTCCTCCCGTCGAACGTCGATACCGGTCGGCCCTATGCGGGCGGCAACAGCCTCCATCTGGCCGCCGTGGCGCAAGCGCGCGGCTACGCCGACGTCCGCTGGGGAACCTACCGCCAGATCCAGGCCCTCGGCGGCCAGGTCCGAAAAGGCGAGCAGGGCACCCGCATCCTGTCCTACCAGGATCACAAACGAGTTGCCGTCACTGACGAGCGGGGACAGCCCGTGACCGATTCGGAAGGCAAGCGGCCGATTCTGAGCGGCGCCGCGCCGCCCAAGACCTGGGCCTTCCCATCGACGAGAACGGGCGCGTGCACTACCCCGACGCGCAACTGGAGTACACCGGTGAGGATGGCCGCACCGGCCGCGTCAACGTCGAGGTGGCCTCCGGACACTGCAGCGCTTCCGCCATCCGGCCAAGGCGAACGTCGGATTCGTGGTACACGCCACCGGATCCTCCCAGGCCCGGGTGCTTCGCGTATTGGGCACCGGCGGGGAGCATGGCTCTATTCGGGGGCCGACCCAGGGGGATCCGGCGGCTTTCGAACTGTACGGGACGGCAATGCAACCGTGGAAAATCAGCGCGGGTTTGACCGCCGCCGTTGCAGGTGTGACCGTCCTCGCTGCTGGTTCGCGTCTGGACTATCTGGCGCCATTCTGGCGGGTCATCCTCGCCGACCATGGCCTGGTCATCGCCTTGCATCTGGGCCTGGTGCTGGCCGCAGTGGCGGCTACGCTCTACGCGTGCGCCCGGGCCGCCGGGCTGGCCGACCTGGGGCGGAGGGTCGTTCTAGGAGCCTGTCGGGAATAGATTCACGGATCGGAAGAGCAGTCCGGACCTGAGATGGCTGAAGAGATTGGTAGAAAGAGGCATTATGAAATGCTTTCTGATCGACGATCTGGACCAGGGCTTGTTGATGCCGCCGTCGTTACACGACTGGCTACCGGAGAATCACCTGGCGCGATTCGTGGTGGATTTGGTGGACACGTTGGATCTTTCGGCATTCTACCGGTCCTACGAGGAGAAGGACGGGAGGGGGCAGGCGGCGTACCATCCAGTGATGATGGTGCGGTTGTTGATTTATGGCTATTGCACCGGAGTGGTCAGCTCGCGGCAGATCGAGAAGCGGACGTACGAGGATGTGGCGTTTCGGTACCTGAGTGCGGATTCCCATCCGGATCACAGCACGGTGAGCGAGTTTCGGAAGCGGCATTTGGGAGCACTGGCGGGACTGTTCCTGCAAGCGCTGCAATTGTGCCAGAAGGCGGGGCTGGTGAAACTGGGGCATGTGGCGGTGGACGGGAGCAAGGTGCAGGGGAACGCAAGCAAACACAAGGCGATGAGTTACGGTCGGATGTGTGAATCCGAGGAGAAGTTGAAGGCCGAAGTGGAAGAGTTGCTCCGGCAGGCCGAAGCGGCGGATGCGGCCGAGGATGAGAAGGAACGGCGAGGACAGGCCGACAAGTTACCCGACGAGTTGGCCCGGCGTGAAAGTCGGCTGAAGAAGATCCGGGAGGCGAAGGCGGCACTGGAAGCCGAAGCCCAGCAGAAGGCCGAGGAGACGAAGGCGGCCGCGGAAGCCCGAACCGCCGAACGGCTCCAGAAGGAGGCTGAGACAGGTCGGAAGACTCCGGGACGCCCACCGCAGGTTCCCGATCCCGAGCAGGCGGTGCCGGAACCAAAGGCGCAACGGAACTTCACGGACCCGGACAGCCGGATCATGCCCGACGGGGCGCACAAAGGCAGCTTCGTACAGGCCTACAATGCACAGATTGCCGTGGATAGCGAAGCACAGATCATCGTGGCCGCCAACATCACGCAGCAGAGCAACGACAAACAACAACTGGCACCGATGTTGGAACAGGTGAAGCAGAATACGGGAGCCTCCCCGGTGGCGTGCAGTGCCGATACCGGCTATTGGAGCCCGGAGCAAGTCGCCGACAAGCGGGTTGAAGGCATCGACCTGCACGTGGCGACAGGCAGGGATAAACATGGCGCATCGGCCGCACCCATCCAGGTATCGGATGAAGGTGACCTTCTGCAGCAAATGAGACAGAAACTCCAAAGCGAGGCCGGCCGGGCGGTTTACAAGATGCGCAAGGCGATTGTGGAACCGGTATTCGGACAGATCAAGGAATGCCGGCACTTCCGCCGGTTCAGTCTCCGCGGACTGGAGAACGTGCAGGCAGAGTGGACGCTGGTGTGCCTGACACACAATCTATTGAAACTGTATCGCGCGGGACGGGGTGATACAGATGTCGGCAGCATGAATCAAGGTCCAGGGTTCTTGGAAAGCAGCTTCTACAGACAACATACAGGCTGTCTCCGCTCCATTTGGATTGTCTGTGACTCTTTTCGCCGCCTCTTCATCCAATACGCCGCCTTGCATCCTTCAATAACCTTATTGCCGACAGGCTCCTAGTGGAGCGCTCGATCCGCCGTGGCGAAGGCGATCCGGAACTCGCCGGGGCCCTCCGGCGGGGCGCCGAAGGTGATTGGGAATGACCTCCGCACCCGGAGTTCTGCATTTCTGGGGCTTTTCTTTGAAATCGATCGCAGCAAGCCGAGCAGGCTAAGTGGGAAATGGTTTTTGACGGATTTTCTTGATCTCTGAGACAGCAATGAATCCTGAATCAACATTCTCCGAGAACAATACGGAAGAGGTCCTTGAAGCGCTTCTCACCGTCGAGGAAGTTTCAGCTTTGCTCAAGGTTCCCAAGTCGTGGGTCTATGGCAAGACAAGACGGCGAGGTTTGGAGCGTCTTCCTCATTTGAAATTGGGCAAGTATCTCCGTTTTGAAGAACATGACGTTAAAGCGTTTCTTCAGCGATGCAAATCCCGATGACGATGTCTGCAGCAACCGGTACAATAGCCGGCGAACTAGAGCAAGAAGAGCCAACGGGAGAAAGGAAAACTCGTATGGCTCGAAAGAAGCGGCCGTATGGAAGCGGCTGTGTCATCTCCACAGCCAATGGATTGGCGATTCGCTGGCGGGAAACAATTGTCAAGGACGGCAGACGACACCGGGTTCTACGTTATGAAGCGCTCGGTAACGTTTCCAGGAAGGAAGCAGCCAAGAAACTTCGGGAGAAACTCCAGACAGCGGATATTCCCAGACAGGCGCCAATCACATTCGAAGAACTGGCATCAGAGTGGGTGAAGAGCATCGTGCCCATGTACAAGTACTCGACGCGCAAGAGCCACCGGCACATTCTCAACAAGCATCTGTTGCCAATGTTCGGAACGCTCGAATTAACGAAGCTCACCCGGCAACGGGTCCAGGGCTTTATCGCTGAGTTGAACAGGTTCGGCTATGCGCCGCATTCAATCCACCACTATCACGAGGTATTGAGCGCGGTGCTGCGGACCGCGGTGTCTTGGAACCATATCAGCGAGAATCCCGCGCAGGGCGTTTCATTGCCGAAACTCAAGCCTAAACGTCCGAAGACAGTGTTGACGCCGAAGCAGGCAGCGGACTTGCTGCTTGTATTACCCCTCAAGACCAAGACGATGGTTGCGCTGGCGATTCTCTCCGGATTGCGGAGGGGGGAATTGCTGGCCCTGCGGTGGAAAGCAGTCGATGAATCCGCTGGCTCCATCATCGTGTCGGAAGCCGTCTATGACGGCCGTTTCGACAGCCCGAAGACCAAAGCGGGAAAACGGGCCGTCCCTGTGCCGGAGCATATGCTGGACCTGCTGATGGAATGGAAGGCGAAGGCTCGCCGAACGGATCCCGAGGACCTGGTGTTTGGCACCAGGAATGGAACTCCGGTTTCATCGAACAACTTGATGCGACGGCAGATTCTGCCTGCCTGTGAAAAGCTTGGACTGCCGCGCTCCACATGGCTGACGTTCAGGCGTACGTATTCCTCGTGGTCGCATCAGAATGGAGTGCCCGACAAGGTGATCGCCGAGCTGATGGGGCATGCGAACGTCTACACGACCCTCAATGTCTACACACAAGTGATGGACGAGTCCAGGCGTGCGGCTGCCGGCCGGATCGGAAGGGAATTGTTCAGTATTGTTCAGTTTCGGGGAAAATCAGCCAAAAAACAGACAGCTTGAGAAATGGCTAAAATAATAAAATAGAAGCGGTTATCCCCTCTAAGGGATCGTAGCTCAGTTGGAAGAGCGCCTGCTTCACACGCAGGAGGTCATCGGTTCGAGCCCGGTCGGTCCCACTATTTAACTTCTGTGTTTTCAACACCGATCTACCGTTCCTCTCGCTACTGAAGACGGAAACGTAAAGAAACTGTCAGAAAACTCGCCCTAGGAGTCTGCGCGGCAGAAGAAACCCGGTACTACATGTCGATGCTAAGTGCTGCGCACACACACTATGCTGTGGTCACAATGACCCAAAATCGTTCTACCGCGCAGACTCCTAGCCAGCCAGCGCCGTAAAGGAAGTCGCGCTGTGCTCGTTCGCCTGCCGATCGAGCTTCGACAGCGCTTCCCGCATCATGTTCAGCTTCGCTTGGCTGTAGCGCTTAAACACTTGCGAATCGCCTTGCCGAAGCATCTGCGTCACGAAATGATCCGCCACGCCCCCGGCACTGAGCCGGGTCGCAAACGTGTGACGCAACTCATATAGCGAAAAATGGGGCAGCTCGGCGCGCTTGAGTGTCCGGTCCCACAGCTTGCGCACCGTCGTAATGTGCGGCTTGCTCGACCCCATCCGCGGGCTCGGGAACAGGTAGTCGGAATCGCCGCTCTGTTTCATCTGTGCGGCGAACGCTTCGCGGGCACTGTCCGTCATCGGCATGTCCGCGATGCCATTCACCGTCTTTGAATCCGGCAGATGCACGATCCCGTTCTCCAGATCGACCTGTTCCTTGCGCATCGGGATCAACTCGCGATAGGGCCGCAGCCCCATCTCCACCATGATCACGATGATGTTGCCAAGGTAAGCAGGCGCGGAGGCTACCAGTCGGGCCTGCTCCGACCAACAGCGGTGTCTTTGGGTGGGAGTGGGGCACGGGCGAGATCCTTCTCGCGACCCATCGCAACATACCCGTCAATCTGACGTTGTTCCAACATCCCCAGATTTGACTCGGATCGATATCCCGCATCGGCCAGCACGCGGTCGGGACGCTCCCCCAGATTGTCGCTCAACGCATCCAGCGTGGGTTCCAACTGCCCCACATCCGATGCATTGTCAGTCACCGTTGTTGCCACGATGATCCGGGCCTGGGAATCCACCACCGCTTGCGCGTTGTAGCATTGCTGGAACCCTTCGGTGGAGGTCTTCATCATCCGGCTTTCCGGGTCGGTGAAGTTGTCCTGGGCCGTGGGTTTAGGTTCCCCCATGGGACGTTTGAATGGCTTCTTTCCGCATCCGGGTTTGTGATCTTTGGTGTTCCGTCCCGCTTCCTTGTCCGCGGCCATCTGACGTTCTTCGAGCCGCTTCATGGCCGCCTGTATCGTGGCCAGGCGCTTCTTGCGCGTGGCCAACCCGTCGGGCAGTTCGTCTCCGCGCCGGTCCTTGCCGTATCGCTCGTCTTCGTCCTCATCGGTCGCCTCGGCCCGGTTCAACAGATCCCGAATCTGTTCACCCAATTCGGTCTCCTGCTTTTTCATGCGTTCGTAGCTCATCGCTTTGCGTTTGCTTGCATTCGCCCGCATCTTGGTCCCGTCCACCGCCACGGTTCCCATCTTCACCAGTCCCGCTTCCCGCGCCATCATCACCACTTGCACAAACAGGTTTCCGAACTCCTCAAGATGCAGTTTGCGAAAATCCGAGATCGTTCGGTGCGCCGGAAAGTTCTCCGCTCCCAACATCCGGAACGCTACGTCGTCGGTCAACTTCGCCGCGATCTTCCTGGACGAGAACACTCCGGTCGCGTACCCATAAATCAGCACCTTCACCATCATCCGCGGATCAAACGCCTGATTGCCCGGACCCTCGGTTCCATACCGCTGTTCGAACGCGCTCAAATCCATCGCGTCCACCGCGTCCGATATGAAGTACGACAGGTGATCTTCGGCCAACCAATCTCTCAACGACGGTGGCATCAGCAGTGTTTGTTCTGGGCTATAAGTCCGATAGGTTCGTGCCATGACATATCTTCGATCTTTATCCGCCCAATTCCGGTCCTTCTGCCGCGCAGACTCCTATAGCGCGAAGAAAGATGAAGATATCGATCCCATTCATCTCTGGAGGCCGAACGTTGCTGGCCTTCTCCCAGGGAAGTGGTGGTCCCGTATTCCTCCAGAAAACGGATTCTGTCAGATTCCAACTAATGTTTTTCACATTCTTCGGTCACGGGAAAGATTGACGGTCCCTCAGGGAGTTGCAGTATATGCACGAGCGACCGATGAAGAAATCGGAGAGATGCGTATCCACTATGCCGGGTTCGTGCACCCTCACTTTGGCCTCGGGCGACCCGATAAACGCGGGGGTACTCCACTGATTTTCGAGGTCCGCTGCCACAACTTGGATGTCGTTCTTAGGCAGGGTGAGGTTTTGGCGCGCTTGCAGTTCTACCGAATGTCTCAGGGAGAGGATCTCAGTACGCGGGACAAGGAGAAGATCGAGAATTTACAGGACGATCCTTACGCAACTCAAGAGTTAAATCTCTCAAAGATATTCTCCACCAAATGGAACTAAGTAGGGCAAGATGTCGGTCGAGGAGATTCGTTGAAAGTGGTGGGACCCGAGGACATAAATCGCAAGTGATTCGTTGTGATCATCGTGGATAAGCATAATAGTGGGATGATGGCTCATGACAGCAGGCCGTCGTTTCAGTTACTTCGCATACGTCCAGACGATGCTCAGGGGCGTACGGATACTATATCTGTGTTGACCCGTGAGCTTGCAAAGCATGAGGAACACTACCCCAATATTGAGCGTTGGATTGATAAAAAAGTGATCCCTGGGCTACGGACTGGGGAACGTGTCGCGTACATTGGATTTAAGGACGATCAGGCCATCCTTGTAGCTATTTTAAAGCTTGGACAACGCAGTAAGTTCTGTCACCTAAGTATCAAGGAAGGTTTTAGAGATGGGAGATACGGGACTCTTCTGTTTTCGTTAATGGCCACTGAAGTAAGAAAGGTAGCCTCCGAAATCCACTTCACGTTGCCGGAGAGCCTGTGGATACAGGAGAAGGAATTCTTCCAGTCTTTCGGCTTCATGAATGCAGAGCTTGCTCACCAGCAGTATCGACTTTTCGAAGACGAGCTACGATGCTCGGCTAGATTCAAGGACGTTTGGTCGAAAGTGATGGGTCATTTGCCTGCAGTGTTGAGTAGCGCATCAATTGGCGGCTTCGGGTCAAGCGAGGGTGTCGTGCTCTCAGTACACGAGAAGCATGCAAAGGCAATCATGGAGGGCCGCAAGAAGGTAGAAGTACGTCGGCGGTTCTCGGAGCGGTGGTGTGGTCGGAGGGCGGGTGTATACGCAACGGGGGGGCTAGGTGCTCTCGTGGGGGAAGTTACGATCTCGGACGTCGTTCGAGGGAGCCCGAGCGAGCTTTGGGAGCAGTTCGGACCGGAGATGGGATGCTCCTATCGAAGCTTCTCTCAGTACGTGGGTGGGCGAGCAGAGATCTTCGCTATCAAGCTTTCCGATGCGAAGCCTTACATTGCACCCGTGTCGCTGCCTCAACTCGGCCACATATTGGGAGAGCATCTTCTGTCACCACCACAATCTTACTGCACCTACGGGGACAATGATAAATGGGCCCAGGCTCTGACGGTGGCGGCTCTCCTACATGGGGTCGGAGATCTTCGAAGCTATCGTGGATCCATGTCTGGACTGTCCAATGTACGGTACTCGCCAAAAACAGGCGAAAGGCAGAAAAAAAACGTCGCGGTGGATGTAAAGCAGTATTCGCTGGACCTTTAACCTGAGATGTCTATGTTGCGGAATCTCACGAAAGTAGCCACCCAGAGCAGTAGTGTCCCAGCAAGTGGTGTATGTGACCTTCCCCCGATCTTAGGTCCGACTCCAGAGTGAGGAATTTGGGGGATTATCCCCGCCGTTGTGGCTGGGAAAGTGGGAAACTCGAAGAGTTTTCCACTTTCCCAGGGCCCACCTCGCCCGCGGCTCGAAACTGCTCTGGCGTAAGAAACCCCAGTGAGCTGTGCGGTCGGACGGTGTTGTAGTGGACACGCCATGCCTCGATCGTGCGCCGGGCGTCGGCCAGATCGACGAACCAGTGTTCATTCAGACAGGCAGCCCGGAACTTGCCGTTGAAGCTTTCGACCAGCGCGTTCTGGATCGGCTTGCCCGGCTGAATGAACCGCAGGGTCGCACCGATCCGTTGAGACCACAGATGCATCGCCTTGCTGATGAACTCGGGTCCGTTGTCGGTGACGATGGATTCGGGGACGGAAGGTTCCAACACGAGTTGATCCAGTAGCCGGCTGACCCGTTCCCCGGTGATCGCGGTGTCCACAATCTGGCCGATGCACTCCCGGCAGTAGTCGTCCAGGATGTTCAGCACTCGGAATCGGCGGCCCGTGGCCAGTTGATCCGACACGAAGTCCATCGACCAGCGCTGGTTCGGCCCCTCGGGCATCGGCAGCGGAACTCGATCCCGCGCCAACAGGCGTTTTCGCCTCTTTCGCCGCACTTGGAGCTTCTCTTCGCGGTAGATTCGATACGTCTTCTTCTCGTTCACAACCAAACCCTCGGCCTTCAACATCCCGTGCAGCAGCTCGTACCCGTAGCGTGGATACTCGGTCGCCAATTCCTTCAGACGTTCCCGAAGCGCGCTGTCGTCTCCGCGTTGAGACGGGTGACGGGCCACCGATCGGTGGATTCCCATGAGTCGGCAGACCCGCCGCTGACTCAACATCCCGAGCCCGACCCGATGGTCCACGGCTCGGCGGCGTGCAACGGGCCTTACCAGTTTTTTGAGAGCACCTCCTTCAGAGCGGCGTTATCCAGGTGCGCATCGGCCAGCAACTGCTTCAGCTTCCGGTTCTCAGCCTCGAGTCCCGTCAGCTTCTTGGCCTCCGACACCTGCATCCCGCCGTACTTGGACCGCCATCGGTAAAAGCTGTGTTCCGAGATCCCGTGCTTCCGGCAGAGCTCCTGCCTCTTCGCCCCGGCTTCAGCCTCTTTCAGGATCCCTATGATCTGTTCTTCGGTGAATCGCTTCCGCTTCATGGTGAATCCTCCTTGCCCGTTTTACCGGAAAACTCACTCTCGAAGTGGACCGTTTTATGGGGGGAAGGTCACTTCGACATCAAGGTCGTGGCATACGCCACGCGCGAAACCGACGCCACGTCGGCACGGATTTCGAAGTTGTCGAGATCGACCCGGCGGAATACGATGCTTATGCTCAGCGGTGCGGGAAGCACCGAGATGGAAACGGGCACTCCGGTATGAAGTCCCATGCCGGAGAATTCAATGGAATCGGCAAGCGTTCGTACTTCTGCAAACACTTACAGTAATTCGCAGTCCGAACAAGCTATGGAATGAGTCACTTGAATCTATGCCGGTCGGCGGAGTCGTGTCTGGCAGTACACACTTCTGCTCACGCATGATCAAGCGCCCTTCACTGATGCTCGTCGACGCTATGTCGCAGGTATTCCGCGCCTACTATGCCATCCGGGGTCTGACCAACAGCAAGGGACTACCGACGAACGCAACATACGGGTTCGCGCTGATGCTCAACCGGGTGTTGGAGAAATTCCCTCCCGACTATGTCGCAATGGTCTTCGACTCGAGTGTGCCCACGCACCGCCACGAGCGGTATCCCGAATACAAAGCCAACCGCGAAAAGATGCCGCCGGACCTTGCCGAACAGATCCCCTACATCAAGCAGTTCTGCGAAGCCATGCGGATCCCGATGCTGGAAGTTCCGGGCCAGGAAGCCGACGATGTGATCGGAACGTTGGCCCGGCGCGCGCCCCTGGAGGGGCTTCACCCCGTGATCGTCACGCTGGACAAAGACATGATGCAGTTGGTCACGGCGGACACGGTTGTGCTGAACACATCGAAGGACGACCGCATCATCGGACCCGATGAAGTCCAAGATCTCTTTGGTGTGACTCCAGACCAGATCATCGATCTGCTGGGGCTCTGGGGCGATTCCTCCGACAACGTGCCCGGCGCCCCCGGAATCGGCGAAAAGGGAGCGCGGGCGCTCGTCGAACGCTTCGGGTCGATTGAAGCCTGCCTCGAGCACGCCGGAGAAGTCAAAGCCAGGCGACAGCGTGAATCGCTGATCGAATACCGCGAGCAGATCCTTCTGAGCAAGGAATTGGTCACGATCAACACGGAAGTACCGATCGAAGTCGACTGGGAAGCGTTGAAACATCGACACCCGGACGACGAGACACTGATTCCGCTGCTCCGGGAGCTGGATTTCACCACGTTATTGAAAGCACAGTTGGAAGCCGGTGACGGTACGTCGGAGGACGGACTGGAAACCATCAAGACAGATGAGCCACCCGACGTTGGCGACGAATTTTCGGTATGGTTCGACGAAGATCGGGCATTTCTATGGGCGGGTGAAGGCGCGCTCTACGACATCCTCGTCGAGAAGACCGCGCCGCTGCTCTCCGATTCCGGCAAGCGCAAAATCCTCCATAACGCGAAGGCCGCGATTCTTGCACTGCGTGCAAAGGGTCTGACGCTGGCGCCACCCTACGACGATGTGATGCTGATGGCCTATCTGCTCGATCCCAACAGCGGAAAGTATGAGGTGGCCGACCTGATGCGCGCCTCCTTCGGGAAGAACCTCGACGAGGAACAAACCGACGAGGCGGCCTGGATCCATCGTGTTCACGAACTTCTGCGTCCCAGGATCCGGGAGGAACTTGAAGATCTCTATTCCCGCATCGAGTTGCCGCTGGTTCCCGTCCTTGCCGAAATCGAAGAGAACGGAATCATGCTGGATGTGGGCGTGCTGGAAACGATGTCACGCGATATGGCCTTGGAACTGAACGGCCTGACTTCGCGCATCCATGAGCTGGCGGGCGAACACTTCGATACTGCCGAGCTCTGGAAGATCGGGTTTGGCGGCCCCGGATTTGACGTTTTTCAGGTGACCGCACACGAGATTGGCCATGCCATCGGACTGGGCCACGAGATGGTCGCGACAGCACTCATGAACCCCTTCTACACCGAAGCCAATCCTCCCGGGCTACTGGCGGATGATATCGCCGGGGCGCAGTTTATATATGGCCCGGCTGTCTCGACTCCGGAACCCGACACGATGGTGCTGCTGGCTTTCGCACTTATCGTCGTCGTCGTGTGGCACAGACGGACGTCGTCGGGTCTGGTATAGTCGCGATCCGGAGGGAAATAGTGCAGTGGGGCTTTACGGCGGCCTTGGTCGCGGCGGGTATGCAGTGGGCGCAATTCAGCCAGGCCGAACTGATCGCGCGGTCCGAGTTGATCGTTGTGGCCGAACTGACTGGTGTGACTCCCTCGCCCGATCGGACAGCCGCATCGTTCGGCGTACTGCTGGTTGAAGAGGTCCTGCGGGGCGCTATACCCTCGAGTTCGAAAGAGCTGCTTTTGATAGTGCCTTCTCCCGGGGGGCTGCGATCGAGTTCGGACATCTTTTATCGTAGAAGCCAGCGGGGATTGTGGTTCCTGCGCGCCCGCACGCCCGGTGTTGAAGGTGGGCCTTACCTGGCCGATCATCCACAACGTTTTGTTTCGGCTGACGACAATCGTTTCGAAGAGCTCCGGAACACCCTGAAGAGCCACCAGGGCCGCTCCAGCCCGCTGCAAGGGTCTTGGAAACTTGAAGAGATTTCCGTCATTGGTGGACCAAATGCCGGTACGAACAGCAGCCCCCAAGCCAGTCTCTGGATTTTCACCGAACGTCACTACAGCGAGTCGTATGTGAATAGCGCCGAACCAAGAGCCCTCATCGAAAATCAACCACCTACCGACGCGGAGAAGATCGCCGCTTACGATTCCTTTATCTTCAACGCGGGCACGTACGACTTGGAGGGTTCAACCGTGATGTTTCATCCGTCAGTGGCAAGGAATCCAAACTTCATGTCGGGAGGATCAAAGCAGTACGACTTCCGAGTCGAGGGAGACACCCTGTGGCTGATTCAGAAGCCGGGCCAGAATCAGCAATTCACGGAGATTCGGAGGAAACTGACCCGTCTGGAATAAGTTCTAAAGTCGAATTTGACCGCTAACCACACTGACGCTTCTGACGATAGATTTCCCATTTCTTCTGTTCAGGCCAAAGGAAGAAAGAGACAGCGATGTCATTCGGTCTCCGTCCCCGAATACCCGATCCCCGAATTCCCCAACAACTAGTGACCTGTAACAGTGCTATCGGTACCATCGTTCGGCGGAACGGCGTCGGATTCTAGGAGTGACGCCCGAGCCAATGCTGTTTCATTGCGAGGGCGTTACGACACCGAAGACGGCGCCGTTCCGCCGAACCCTTTGGGCCGATGGGGGTTGCGGGCGATCTCTTTGTCGGAAGCCGTCACCGATGAAAGAGCATCGCTTTCCGTCTCCCTCTTCGACCTCGCCCACAAGACCCATCGGCGATGGTACCGATAGCATTGTTACAGGCCACTAGCCTTGGCGTCGGTGAGAAATGGGACTGCCCGAACCTTCGTTAGAAGTTCGGGCTAGAAGCTCAACAGGTGAGTCATCTTGATGGCAAGCGCGCGATCCAGTATGGCGCTGCCGCCGACACCACGGGTTTCAGTGTAGACGACGAAGAAATCGCTCAGTGGGTGGTGGATGAAACGGAAACGAAAGTTGGACGTGACGGTTCGCGCCTCGCTGTTGTACTGGATGAGGTTCTCCAGGAACATCCGCGGGGAGAACGCGATGTTTGCCCGCAGCGACACCAGATCGGTCTCGAACAGTCCTTCGGCGAGATCGACGTTGTTTCGCGACCACGTCAACTGGGTCAGAAAATGGATGCTGTGCCGATAGTTGAAGCCGACCCGATTCTGGCGCAGCGTGCCGGTCCAGAAATCTCCACGCTTGACGCTGGCGTTGAAGGCCACACGCCGCCCCCTTGAAGTCTGGAACTCCGCCTCCCAATCGTTGAACGCGTGATCTCCCGCGGGAACGTTGATACCGCCCCGGATTCGAAACGGCTCTTTCAGACGTTCAAACCGCATGTTGCGGTTGAGGTTGATCCTATCGCCGGCATGAAACTCGATGTTGGCGCCGATGCGATGCTCGCGCGTGAGCAACTCGTTGGACTGATCGGTGATGTAGCTGGACTCGAACTGCGGAAAGATCTGTCGCACGGGTCCCCGTCCCGGTCGCGGGCGAACGCCGGCAAGAAAATGCCTCTTTCGGATCGATTGGCGCGGCACGAAACCGAAGTCGTTGTGGAAACCATCCTCGATGGTCAGGTACGAGGTCCGCGCCGTAAAGAAGTTGTCCTGGTATGAGGTTTGGACCTGGCCGGCCAGGTTGTCTACGTCCTCGCCGTTCGTGTACGTCTTCATCGCAAACCCGGAAAAAGTGAGACGCTGACCGAGGAATCGAAAATTGGCATCCGCGCCGCTCGCTCGATTCCAGTAACCCGTGTCGGCCGTCCTCCGGTTGAAGAAAAACGTGCCGACGTCGGAGTTTGCCAGCATCTCCCGCCTGAGACGAAGGATGCTCCAATTGTCCGCCGGGGTTTCTCCGTCCCGTCCCACCTGGATGTTCATGGCGCCGACGTCGAAACCGCCGAGCTTTCCGGTCAGGCGGGCGCCGCCTCGGATCGGTAACACTTGACCGCTCTCGGACAGTCCGATGCGTCGGCTGAAGAACGGAATCAGATCCCTGCTCCGGGCGCCACCACGTGCACCGCGGAATGTGCCCGTTGCCCCCCCGACATCGAAGAGTCCGGCGTTTTCGAGGAAGAACTCCCGCTTCTCGGGAAAGAAAAGGTTGAACCGCGTCAGGTTCACCTGCTGCTCGTCGACCTCCACCTGGGAAAAATCGGTGTTCACGGTCAGATCGAGGGTGAGATCGGCATTGAGGCCGTACTTCACGTCCAGCCCGGCATCCGAATCAGTGCGATCGTCGGGACGGTCGGGAAGGTAGTTCGAGACCGCGAAGGGCTTTATGTACAGGTTCGTTCCTTGCTTTACCCCTTCGATACCCTCGATCGTGCCGCCGAGAAAAACGTCCCAGAAACCGAATGGGCGCGGGCCCGGCACCCACAGGTGGCGTTCGTTTGAATAGCGGATGACACGCAACATGTTAAAGCCCCATCGCTGGACCGGCCGCGTGTCGTCAAACCGCAAAGTCCTGAACGGAATCGCGAACTCCGCAACCCAGCCGGACTCCCCGACACTGGTAGCCACATCGTAAACGCCATTCCAATCCGTGTTCTTGATGCCGGCCGCGATCTGATGATCCCGCTTGGCGCTGCCGGGGTTCGTTTGAAAGACGAAGCCATCGCGATCGTTGTTGAAGGTATCGAACAACAGGCCAATGCCGTCTCCATCCGGCCACGAGAAATCACGCTTCATCTCGCTCACTATCGTGGTGCCGTCCTGGTACAGGATGACGCCGACGTAGACGTTGTCGTCGTCGTACAGGATGCGAAACACGGTCGGTTCCTTTACGGGGTCGCCGCGATTGGGCTCGTCCTGGTAAAAGTCCCCGCCGACCTCCGCCTCCTCCCAGGCCGCCTCGTCGATGACACCGTCGATCCTGATGACGCCACTCGTTCGGGTCGCCCGGTAGACCTTCTCAGCACGGACGGCTTCATAGTTCGCGACCGGTTCCGCGGAGGTGTCATCCAAAGCCTGCTGCCCGGCGAGGCTCACCGGACAGAAAACGCAGAGGACGAACACCGGCAAGAATCGATTCATGGCTCTCCCGACCTGATGGAACAAGGCGTAAAAATTTGGATGAATGGTATCACGCGGATGCATTGGAACAGGCACCTGCACCTCATTAATGAGGACGCGGAATTTTCTGACTCGGAAAAATCGGGACAGAGGTGCCCGTCCCTGCTAAAATCAGGCAACGACTCGACATAGTAGGAGAAAGGGCTGAGCACGTCCTGTCGACGTGGATGTTGGTCGAGCCGTTTTTGGTCTTTCAACGGAGGCTAGTTTTGGCGAGACGATTCTTTGTGATCCTGGCCGTAACGGTTGTGTGCCTTGCCGCGGTTGCGGACATGAAACTGGCGCGAGAGCAGCCGACCCAGGCGGCTGCCGCCGGTGAGCAAACCGCCACTCTGTCGCTCGAGGCGCAACAGGCGGTGATCGACCAGTATTGTGTGTTCTGCCACGACGATGTCGAGATGTCGGGCAACATGACCTTGTCGGCGTTGGATCTCGCCCACGTGGATGAGAACCCGGAGCTGGCGGAGAAGGTGATACGCAAGCTGCGAGCGGGCATGATGCCTCCCCCGGGCCAGTCGCGGCCGGATCCGGACACGCGCAGGGCTCTTGCAGCATCGCTGGAATCGGCGATCGACCGGGCTGCTGCCGGCCAGCCGAATCCCGGAAACCGGAGCTTTCAACGACTCACTCGCACCGAGTATGTTCGCTCGATCCGCGACCTGCTTGGGGTCGAAGTCGATGTCGCTCCGTTCCTTCCGCCCGACACGGTCAGCGACGGATTTGACAACATCGCCGACAACCAGTCTTCCTCGCCGACGTTGATGGAGGGATACATCCGGGCGGCCCACCGGATCAGCCGCGAGGCCTTGGGCGATCCGACCGGCGGCGCCACGGCGACCACCTACAGGCCTCCGCGGACCGGCTCGCAGATGCGTCACGTCCAGGGTGCGCCGTACGGAACGCGCGGCGGGATGGTCGTCGAGCACAACTTCCCGGCCGACGGCGAGTACGTCCTCAGGTTGTTGCTCTACGGCGCGCGTACCGGTGCGCTGTTTGGCAACGTCGTCCGTGGTGAGCAGATCGAGGTTGCGATCAACGGCGAGCGGGTGGCGCTGCTGGACATCGACCACACGCTGAGCCAATCGTCGCCCGACGGCTTGAACCTTCGGACAGGATCGATCGCGGTAGCGGCCGGCCCGCAGAAGGTGTCGGCCGCTTTCATCGAGGGATATTCGGGTCTCGTCGACGACCTGGTTTCGCCGATCGAACACACCCTGGCGGATCGCACGACAGGCACGCAGGTACAGATGACCCATCGGCCCCACCTCCGGGAGCTCGAGATCAAGGGCCCGTATACCGTGACCGGTATGTCGGAAACGCCCAGTCGGGCGAAGGTCTTTACGTGTCGGCCTGCGGCTCCCAGCGAGGACGCTGCTTGTGCCGAGGAGATCATCACCCGGCTGGCACGCCAGGCTTTCCGGAGGCCTCCGACACCTGAAGACCTGGAAGGGTTGATGACGCTGTATGAAAGCGGACTGGGCGACGGAGGTTTCGAGTCGGGAATTCGCACAGCTCTGCAAGCCATCCTGGCGAGCCCTCGCTTTCTGTTCCGGTTGGAAAGCGCGCCGGCCGACGCGAGACCGGGCGCCAGTTATCGGCTCGGTGACTTCGAGCTGGCGTCCCGCCTGTCGTATTTTCTGTGGGCCACCGCCCCGGATGACGAACTGATCAGCGTGGCAAGCCAGGGGCGGCTCCAGGATCCCGCGGTTCTCGAACGCCAGGTGCGACGCATGCTGGCCGATCCCCGCGCGGAGTCGCTGTCGACGAAGTTCGGCGCGCAGTGGCTGCGGTTGTCGGACCTGGAGAAGCTCGACCCGGATTTCCTGATCTATCCCCAGTACGACGCCCTGCTGGCTCAGGCGATGAAGCGCGAGACGGAGTTGTTCTTCGACAGCATCGTGCGCGAGGACCGCAGCGTCTTCGATCTCCTGACCGCGGACTACACGTTCGTCAATGAACGCCTGGCCAGCCACTATGGCTTTCCAGACGTTCTGGGCCACGAGTTTCGTCGGGTCGTGTGGGATGACGAGAATCGGAGAGGTGTGCTTGGGCACGGCAGCATTCTGACATTGACTTCGATCGCCGATCGAACCTCGGCGGTGCAGCGCGGGAAATGGGTCATGGAAGTCCTCTTCGGGACGCCGCCTCCTCCTCCTCCTCCGAATGTGCCGGAGTTGGAGCAGACCGCAGGCGTCTTGGACGGCAAGGTACTGACGCTGTCCGAGCGTATGGAAATGCACCGCGCGAACCCCGCCTGCAACTCCTGTCACCGATTGATCGATCCGATCGGGCTGGCGCTGGAGAATTTCGACGTGACCGGAGCGTCGCGGATCAAAGACGGGACCCAAATGGTCGACACAAGGACGGAGTTGTTCGACGGGACAAAGGTGGATGGTCCGGCCGGCCTTCGTCAGGCGATCATGAACTATTCCGATGCGTTCGTCCTTACGTTGACGGAAAACCTTCTGACCTACGGCCTGGGTCGGAGGGTCGAATACCCGGACATGCCGATGGTCCGCACGATCATTCGAGAGGCGGCCGAAAACGACTACCGGTTCTCTTCACTGATCATGGGAATCGTCAAGAGTCCGGCGTTCCAGATGAATACGTTCGCAGAATCCGCGGAGAACTAGAGTACTGGATTGCTAGACGGCTTTTAAATTATCGAGATGAGTTGAAATAGGTTTCAGGGAGGCAACAGGATGTTCATCACGAAAAAACACATTTCGCGCCGAACAATGCTTCGTGGGATGGGGGCTGCGGTAGCGCTCCCGTTCATGGAGTCGATGGTGCCCGCTCAGACGCCGGTGCGAAAGACGGCGGCGGTATCTCCCGCGCGCTTGACTTGCATCGAAATGGTGCACGGCTGTGCCGGCAGCAACGCCTACGGGATCAAGAAGAACATGTGGGCTCCAGCCGCCGTGGGTCGAGATTTCGATCTGACTCCCAGCGCCCTGTTGCCGCTGGAACCGTTCAGGGATTACCTGACGATCATCAGCAACATCAATGTTCCTGCGGCAGAGGCCCACTTCCCGGAAGAGGTGGGTGGCGACCACTATCGAACGGCCTGCACGATGTACACCCAGGCCCATCCCAAGCTGACGGTGGCTTCCGACATCTATTGCGGGATATCGCTGGATCAAGTCTACGCGCAGCGGTTTGGCCAGGACACGCCGATCGGGTCGATCCAGCTCAGCATCGAGAGTGTGGACCAGCAGGGTGGATGCGGCTACGGGTATTCCTGTGTCTACACCGACTCGATCGCCTGGGCGTCGCCCACCGATCCGCTTCCCATGGTGAGAGATCCGCGCGCGGTGTTCGAGCAGTTGTTCGGCGGAGGCAGCACGCCGGAACAGCGTGCCGCCCGCCTGCAGACGGATCGAAGTATTCTCGATTGGATTGCCCGCGATTTTGCCCGACTGAAGCAGGATCTGAGCCCGGTCGATCGCAGCAGGCTCAACGAGTATCTGGATGACATTCGCGATGTGGAGCAACGGATCCACAGGATCGAGGCACACAACTCTTCCGGTGGGGCCAGAGAGTTGCCGGATGCTCCGGTCGGGGTTCCGGATTCCTACGACGAGCACGTCAAGCTGATGTTCGACCTGCAGGCGTTGGCATTCACCGCGGGCATCACGCGCGTTTCGTCGTTCAAAATGAGTCGCGACAGCTCGGGCCGCGTCTGGCCGGAAACGGGTGTCCGGACCGGGTTCCATTCGGCGTCCCATCACGGAGCCAGGCCCGCCAGACTCGAGGACCTCAAGAAGATCAACACCTATCACGTCAGTCTGATCCCGTACTTCCTGGAGAAGTTGAAGAACACACCCGACGGCGACGGCAGCCTGCTGGACCATACCCTGCTCATCTACGGTTCCGCTATGGGCGATTCGAACCTCCACAACCACGTGCGGACCCCCCTGTTCATGGCAGGCGGTGGCAATGGTCAGTTCAAAGGCGAGATGCACGTCAGAGCGGAAGATGGAACGAGCGTCGCCAATTCTTTCCTGACCGTGCTGCACAGGCTTGGTCTTGACGACGTGGACAGCTTCGGCGACAGCACCGGAGAACTTACGACAATCTGAAGGTGAGACGCGTAGCGCGGAGGAAACAAAAGATGTTGCGTAAGAGTGTAATCGGTAGCCTGTCGGTGGGCGTCGTCGGCGTCCTCTGTGTGACCGCGGTCCTTCTGGCGAGCCCTTCCAATGCGCCGGTCGCCGATGCGGCCATGCAGGGCGACACCGACGCCGTGCGCTCCCTGCTCGGAGCGGGGGCGGATGTCAATGCAACCCAGGGGGATGGCATGACGGCGCTGCACTGGGCAGCAGTCCGTGGTGACGTCGAATTGGCCGAGGTCCTGATTTCCGCCGGGGCGGAAGTGGCTGCCACGAACCGGTTGGGCGCCTATACTCCTCTGTTGCTGGCGAGCAAGAGCGGGAGCGCCCCGATGATCAACACTCTGTTGGTGGCCGGGGCAGAAGCGAATCCGGCTACGACGACCACCGAGATGACTCCTCTGATGCTGGCTGCCACCGCGGGCAGTGCCGACGCAGTGACACTTCTGCTCGAGCACGGCGCCGACGTGAACGCGACCGAATCCTCTCACGGACAGACGGCCTTGATGTTTGCGGCAGCCCTCAATCACGTAGACGCGGTCGAGGCCCTGATGGAGTACGATGCGGACCCCGCGATCGCGACCGACGTCCGGATGCCTCCGACTCGTCCCCGTGAGGGTGGCGTCATTAATCGCAACTTTCAGCGCGAACGGGATAGGTCCGATCCTCTCGGTGGTTTGACGGCGTTGATTTACGCGGCGCGCCAGGGCCACACCGAATCGGCCCTTGCCCTGGTCGAGGCCGGGGCGGACATCGACCAGGTGAGCCCGGCGAACCGTGTCAGCCCACTGGTGATGGCCACGATCAACGGCCGTTTCGATCTGGCGATGGCGCTGCTCGAACGCGGTGCGGACCCGAACCAGGCCAGCACATGGGGAATGACGCCCCTGTACGCCGTGATGAACGTGCAGTGGGCGCCCCACGCGTTTTATCCCACACCCAGTGCCGACCAGGAAAGGGCCACGCACATGGAGTTGGTCCGGACGCTGCTCGATCACGGTGCGGACCCGGACGCCAGGATGACCGCCCGCAGGCTCTGGTACAACGTTTACGCCTCGGGAGGAGTCGGCAACATCAATGAGTCGGGCGCAACGGCGTTCTGGAGAGCCGCGCAATCGAGTGACGTCGAGGCGATGCGTCTTCTGATGGCGTTCGGTGCGGACCCGAACATACCGACAACCGAGGGCACGTCTCCGTTGAACGTGGCGGCCGGCGCCGGCTGGCGCGGCAACTTGAACGTGAACGCGCCGGTCGGCTGGATGCCGGCCGTTCGGTACCTCGTCGAGGAGCTCGGCGCCGACGTGAGTGAGGGCAACGTCCACGGCTACACACCGCTACACGCCGCAGCGGAAAGAGGAGACAACCAAATGATCCTCTACTTCGTAGGCAAGGGAGCCGACGTGAAGGCCGTGACCACTCGGGGCGAGACCGTGACGGATATGGCGAACGGCCCGCGACAGCGAATTCGACCTTTCCGCCAGACGATAGCTCTTCTGGGCGCGCTGGGCGCGCCGTTCAGTCACAAGTGCATATCCTGCTGAGAATCAGTCACCGCAAACGGGCGGCCGGCCGGGCAGGGGCCGCGGTCGCCCATTAATCCTCACCACAACGCCGCTCGAGACATTCGGTCAGGACTCGAACTATACAAAACAGGGGGCGGATCTCCTGAGGAGGTGTAGGTGCGGTCTATGACCGCACATTCTTCGGGCCGAAACGATGTGCGCTCATACAAGCTGTGAACGAATGCCATTTGTTTGAGAATCGGGTGGCGGGGCTTTTCACCAAGAACCTGCGATCCTCAAGTGTAGGTGCGCTCCATGAGCGCACAAATGCCCGCGGAACCACAAGTTGTGCGGTCATAGACCGCACCTACACGTGAAAAGCCCCGCCACCCGATTTTCCGTTCCCATAATTCGTTCACAGCTTCATAGAGCGCACCTACACCTGAGCCCCTCTTCGCAGAATCGGTGGGTGGCTACCAAGGCAGAAAAAAGGCGGGTCGAAACGACCCGCCTGTGCAAAATGAGAAGGCGACCCCGGAAAAAGACGGGCCGTCCACACTCTTTACCGCTGTTCCATGCTCCTTGCCGTGATCCTTTCACGGATCACGTTCGTCGTGCGTTTCGCACGGGCGTCGGAGATGGCCTTGGCGAGCTCGAGCGACCGACTCAGATCGGCAATCGAGACCCCGTTGATGACCGCCTGCCCGGTCTTCACCCGCTGCGCCCAACGGACGGAGTTGGGATCGTCGAGCATCATGTTGAGCGTGATGCCCGGGCTGTCGTGCAAACCGTCCCTGGGCATGTCATCGGTCGTGACACCCAGATCGCGCAGGACGTTCGGGGTGCCCGGAGGGGCCCGGTAGTACTCGCCGATGTGAAAGGCGGACGCCTCTGAGCCCCAGTTGGCGGTGAGCTTCTCGGCGACGTTCGCCTGGCCGCTCTGATTGCCGCCGCTGTCGCCGATGAAGATGATGTTCTTAAAGCCGTGCGCCTTGAGGCTCTCCGCCGTGTCGGTCAGCACTGCCTCAAAGGTCTCCTGGCGGAGACTCAGAGTGCCGGGGCTGCGCATGTGGCCGCTCTGCGGATCGATATTCCCTTCGGGAACCAGCTCCATCACCGGCGCGCAGAGCGCGTTGCCCAGTTCTTGCGCGATGGCGGGGCAGTTGGTTCGCAGCACGTAGTTGTGCTTGCCCGTCACGAGCCACGGGCCGTTCGGCTCGATGCCGCCGGTCGAGATAATGGCCGTTGTCTTGCCCTCATTCAGGGCATCCCGAACGTCCATCCACGTCATCTCTTCGATCCACACCGTATCCGCCTTGGGCAGCGGATTGGGCGTGTCCGAGCAGTTGTACTCGTTCGCGTCGCAGCTGCCGCCGCCCATCGTCCGCGGGTTGGGAGCGGGTCTCTGCGCCTGCTGGCCGCCGCGACCGCCACGACCTCCTCTCGCCTGTCGCTGGGGCGCCGGGAGAGTGCCCCTGTTCGCGATCGCCCTCTTGATCGCCGTCGCGGTCTGGTTCGCCCGGAAGTCGACGATATCTCTGGCGAGCTCGAGCGACTTCACACGGTCGGCGATCGAAAAGCCGTTGATGGTCGCTTTGCCGGCGGCAACCCGCTTTTCGTAACGCACCGAGCTGGGGTCGGTGTGGAACATGTTCAGGGTGATAATGGGATCGTCGTGGAGCCCGTCGCTTTCAGTGGCCTCCAGACCCCTGTATGCCATGTACCTGCTGACACCCCCGTAGTCGTAGTACTCCTGCACGTGCGCCACGACGGCGGCGCCTCCAAACTGTGCGTTCAGTTTTTCGGCGACAGAGCGCTGGCCGCCCTGATTGCCACCGCTGTCGCCGATGAAGATGATGTTCCGGAAGCCGTGCATCTTCAGGCTGTGTGCGACATCGGTCAGCACCGCCTCGAAGGTGTCGCCGCGGAGGCTCAAGGTGCCGGGGCTGGTCATATGGCCACTGGGCGGATCGATCGAGCCTTCGGGAACAAACTTGATGATGGGCGTGCAGATCGCGTTACCGAGCTTGCGCGCGGTCGCGTCGCAGTTGGCGCGCAACACGTAGTTATGTTTGCCCGTCACGAGCCACGGGCCGTTCGGCTCCATGCCACCGGTAGGGACGATGGCCGTCGTCTTGCCGTCAGCCAGGGCATCGCGGACATCCGTCCACGTCATCTCCTCGAGCCACACCGTGTCGGGTGTGGGTAGCGGATTGGGCGTGTCCACGCAGTTGTACACATTCGCATCGCAGTCGCCGCCGCCTATCGAGCGCGGATCGGGCGCAGGTCGCTCCTGCGCCTGCAGCGGCACGGCGACAAGAAGCACCACAACGAGGGCTAGAATCGTCTTCTTCATGTTCCTCTCCGATTGGGCGAGCGTCTTACCGAGGCTTCGACCGAGCCATTCGGTGCGCCCGGGGGTTGATCCCGATTTGATGAAGAACCTCCCGCACTCGATGGTCCGTGCCAGAGCGGGAGCTCTTACACTGCGGACAAAGCGCGTCAGGCCGTGCATCGCTATGTATCCTCAATGGTAAGGCCGCGTGCTTTCGGTGGGGATTGTACCAATCCTCGGCGGCGGAGAGGAGAAATAAGAGACTAGTGGCTACAGGACGTCTAGACAACCTTGGGACGTCCAAGCCACGGGCACACTCGGACTTGGGTACTCCATTCTTTCACTCCGGCTGGCGATCCAAGTGGCAAGCGTATGTACGACACTTCGTCACGCGCATAGACCGTCTGGCGCAGCCACGTGTTATGCGGTATGGAGGAGTCCCTAGAAGACTTTCAGAACCACGGCTTTCGGCCCACGACATATGTCTGCTCGAACTCTTCATCCGATTTCGTAAGGTAAAGAATGCCTTCGATCAGCGCGATGATCGCAAGCGCGATGTTCGGGAGTCCTAGCAGAAAAATTGTCACGATCCACCCAACCGTGTTGGTCAGAAGATAAATGAGACCCGGACCAATGTAGCCCAGATAGAATTTGTGAATTCCAAAGCCGCCAAGAAAAATCGCAAACAACCCTGCTGCGACTTTGCTCTTGGAGCCCGGAGTTACAGTACCGGTACCGCCCAGCGCCCTGTAGACCGCAACAGCATTGTTTCCTTGGACATCAAAGTCGACTGACATCCCCGTCGCCTGCAGTGGTTAGGCGATCTCGCAGTCTAGCTATTGCAAGGCGAAAATAAATCCGTCCCCTTTTCTTTACGGACCTCGACCACGGTGACCCAGGGGGGCGGCTCTCTCCCGTACCTGGCAGGCCGTGGTTCGGTAGGTTGGCGTGCAAAACGACGACATCCAGGGGGGCGGAAAATCATCGTGATTCTCCTGCGTACCTGGTCACGAATCGAGGGATGTTCTCGCCGGATCGAACCACCCACACGCTGACGACATTGGCGCGTCCCGTCGGTCCATTCAGGGTAGCCCGAATCTAGAATCTCTGCCCATACGGCGTCGACGTCTCGCCATCGAACGTCCTACGCCGCATAGCCTTTGATTCGTACGACCTGCTCGGCGAGATCCACCGTCCCCGTGGCCCAGATCTGAAGGGTGTTGACCCAGGCGTAGGCCTTTGAAGAGGTTGTCAGGGTTACGTTCTCGCGGAGATCAGCGATGGTGCTTCCTTCTCGCGGCGTGGCAACGCCGTCCGCGAAAAAGGCAATTCGCTCCCCGCCCTCCGTGGTGATCTCTGCATGAATGTGGAGCTGAAACCGGCCGTCCGCACGAATCTGCAGGTAGTCGACGCCTTTGAGATTACCCTTGAGTCTCGGTCCAGTTGCCTCGCCCTCGAATGCGACATCGAATCGTGCCCCTTCTGCCGGTGGTGCGGCGTCCCCTGCCATCAGAGCGTCGAGACTAACGCCGTAGTCCGTCATGCCTGTGAACTTGACAGTGTATTCGTACAGCAGGTCTCCCACTTCAATCGTGCTCATTGGTGCTCCCTCCTCAAAGTTGGCAAGAAGACATGACGCCTAACGGATCACGATTGAGCTGCAGCGGCCGCTCAATCCTCGAAGAAGTAAAAGTCGCGATCGCTGTTATGGTTGCTGTTTCATCCAACATGGCCGCCTAACGGTTTGGCGATAACCCGCGCCGAGGAGCATTGCGCCGAGGGAACCGCTGAACGGCCCGCAGCGCCGGAAGCGGCGCCGGGTTCATCGCCGTGTTAGGCAGTTCCGTAGCCGAAGCAGCGCCGATTGCGTATGCTCACTAACCGGGAATGCCGTTTTCGATGTTCGGCCTACTCGATGCGCCGCAACGTCATCGAGGAGCCCGGTGCATTAGGGGCGGACACACTATCCACAGCCACGACACTCTCCTGAGTGAGAGTCAGCACGTCGCCGTCGATTTGGAAGTCCATCGTTCCCTGTCCGCCGACGCGTTCGGGACTCTTGGCGACCTGCGGCCGAAAGGTAATGGTGGAGCCGCTAACCTCATAAGCGCCCGTGTTGACGATGATCGTGTCGTATTGCGCGACCTTCTCTTCCGGCGTCGGGCCGAAGCTGGCTGCAGCCCGGGGACGCGGTTCCGCTCCGAGCGAGTGGACCGCGCTGTAGTGTCGCTCAGTGAAGATAAACAGACCTGGTTGCGAGGGTTCGATCGTCTCCCCCTCGCTTGAGGTCCTTGCGCTGACTGACCACACTCCGAGCAGCGGGTTGGGCGGTGCGGCTGGCTCCTCGGGCACCGGATCCGGAGCGCAGGACGCGATCGTTACCAGAATAACGAGCGCAGCAGTCCCCAACACCAACCGTGAACCTATTCGCATGACAACATCCTCCTTATCTGCCTGACTACCATTAGACGACCTATCAGTTGCCGCTCGAACCGAGAAGACTCATCCCTTCGAAGTCCAGCCTGCACCTCCCGACAGGCCTGCCTGCTTCCCGAGCCAGGCGATCGCGTTCTCCACGAGCCGGATGTTGTCGCGCTGGCCCAGCGTGAGGATCTTCCAGGTTCCTGAGGCCACGACCCGTCCCTGGCCATATTGCCAGGCGGCGAGGATGGTGGGCTCGGATCGTGATGTCGGGACGTAGTCATGTATCTGGTGCAGGTATCCCTGGTCATCGGGTCGCCCAGTTGCTTCCACTACGACCGCCGAGTCAGCGCCGATCCGGATCTCGTACTCCGGCGTATCGATCGGCTCGATAGAGCAGGCAGAGAGGACCGCCAGCTCGCGAGCGCCGCGGCTAATTGGGTGATCATTGCTCGCTGGCAACTGGATCGCGACAGCGAATTCGCCGTTCGTATCGAAGCCCTGATCCTGGCACTCGCGGCGTGAGGTCCTCCCCCGCGGCATCACAATATCGTTTCGAAACGAAAACCCGAGCGCCCGGCCGAGAGAGCTAGGATTAGCAAGATGATGAATGTCCGCGAGGTAGAAGCCGAGCAGAAAGAGCCCACCGCCAGCCTGGACCCAGTCACGCACGAGCATTACGTCCTCGCGGGAGAACTCGACGTGCCACCCGAGGGCCAACACCAGCACCCGGCAATCAGCCAAATCATCCATCTGCGCTGCGATGCCGGCGTCGAGTTCAAGCGCGTCGTCCTTGAGAATTCGCCCCGCGGCTGCCCTGAAGCCGTACCATTCGCGTTGGCCGTGAGAGACATCGAGGGCGACGGCCGGGTGTCGCCTCGCCTCCTAGGCCTTGTCGACCGCCGCCGCGATGGCCTGGGTCAGCGCCTCCGTCCCATCCCGCGTGCTACCGCAAACTAGCCCCCCTAGTACTGGCGAGCGGCTCACGAGTTCCCTGTAGTCCATTTCGTGCAGCACCGGCAGGATCGTCTTCTTGTACTCTTGCATCGCCACAAGGCCCTGGAGTTCGGCCATAGTCCAGGACTTGTCAAAGAAGCTCTTGCTCAGGATCACGACTCCGAAGCGGCTCTTCTTGAGCCCGCCGTCGATCCCACTGAATAGCGGGTCGCCCAGCGTGAGCTCGCTCTCGTCGATCCACACGCGCAGGCCCTTCCGCTCAAGCGCGGCCGCGAGAGGTCTCGCGATAGTCGCCTTGTCCTCGCGCGCGTGGCTGATGAAGACGTCGTATTGTTTCGGCATAGTGTTCCGCCAGTATATTCGACGCCAGATTGTTCACTCACGAAGCCGGGTCGCCCAGATCGTCTAACCACCATTCTGCAGAACTACGTAACCACACATATCAGGCACCGTTAGCCAGGTATCAACAGCCGGCCTTTTCTAAACACGATGGAAACAAATCAGGTTCTGGAAAGCGCCTCGCACGATATGCTGCAGGAATTGTGATCATAAATCCACGAGTTTGCTGGGGTGGAGCGATCGGGCTGCATACTGCTGGATTAGCTTCACTAAAGCTGTTCCTCCTCTATGTTGGTCTCCCGCGTTTCGGCTAAATCGCGTTACTCACGAGTGTCTTCGATGATTCGGGTTGCTTGAAGGGGGTCTCTCGGTCAAGGCATGGTAGCCCGCGTTTCCGAATCCTGTGGTGATCGCGCATAGATACGGCTATTCGTGGTTGACGGGAATGCACATTGGCCGAGGTAGACGAAGAAAAGAGACAGGCCTGCAGCTTTGTCTTCAAGCCAACCCGAGAACCGCGTTCCGTAATCGAGACCGCGGTGGTCGGGCCACGTAATGTGTTAAAAAGACTTGCATGATCAACTACCGCTGGATGCGAACCGTTCGATTCGCCACTGTCGCATTTCTGACTCTCATCTGCCATCCGGGTCCATGGTTTGGCGAGTCATCTCATGTGTACGCCCAGGGCACTGCAAACCCGGTCGTTCGTGTCGAGACAGCGGTGGGCAATTTTTCTATCGAGCTGTTCGAACAGACCACGCCGGTCACGGTGGCGAACTTTCTCAACTATGTGAGAGATGGGGACTATACAGGAACGTTCTTCCATCGGGTTGTCCCCAATTTTGTCGTGCAGGGAGGCGGTTTTCGACTGGATTCCAATGGCACAGCGGTCGAGATTTCTAAGGACCCACCGATTGTAAATGAGTACAACATCTCCAACACCCGCGGCACCGTGGCGATGGCCAAACTGGGAGGAGATCCCAATAGTGCGACCAACCAGTGGTTCGTCAACCTGGCCGATAACTCCGCGAATCTCGATTCTCAGAATGGCGGGTTTACGGTGTTCGGGCGGGTGATTGACGACGGCATGGACGTGGTCGATGCGATCGCGGCATTGCCGCTGTTCAATTTCGGCGGCGCGTTTACCGCGACGCCAACTATCAACTTCAGCGGGGTGGGCAATGTTCAGGCCGAAAACCTGGTAATTATGAACAGGGTGACCGTGGTTGAAACGGTGCTGGCATCGACGGGGGCAGTCACCCCGGAATCCGTAGCCGCCGGAGCGTCCGCCCTGTTTACCGTAATCGTCACGCCGGCGGCGAATCCAGTCAGCACCGGAATCACCGTCACCGCGGATTTGTCGGCAATCGGCGGGTCCTCGACACAGTCCCTCGTCGACGACGGAACGAACGGTGACGCCACGTCCGGCGACAACACCTTTTCGTTCCAGGTGACGGTTCCCGCCACAACGTCCACAGGAACCAAGACGATCGCGGCGACCGTCGCCGATGGACAGTCGCGAACCAGCAGCTCCTCGATCACGCTGACAGTCACAAGGGCAATCGGCACCCAAACGTTTTCGGTCACGGACCGTGGCGCAACCTTGAACTTCAGCCAGGGGACGTCGGCGAACACGACGGTCGGCTATGGCCGGATACGGCCGGACTCTGGAATGACGACACCTTCTGGTTTGGCGATATTCGGTTTTACCCAGGATGGCGTTCTGGTCGCCGAGGCCGGGGTTCCCGCAACGGCACCGATTCAGCAGGGCCGCATCTTCGCGGAAGTGGCTGGTCCGGTAAACACGGGACTGGCCATCGCCAACCCCAATGACGTCGATGCGACGATTTCCTTCTACTTCACAAACCTCGAGGGAACGAACTTTGGAGAAGGCAGCCTGACGCTGGGCGCCAACCAGCAGACAGCGAAGTTCCTGGATCAGGCTCCCTTCAACGGGGTTTCGATCCTGGGCACCTTCACGTTTACGTCCTCGGTGCCCGTGTCCGCGGTCGCCCTTCGAGGGTTTACGAACCAGCGTTCGGAATTCTTGACCACGACGCTACCGGTTGCGCCGTTGTCGTCGGCATCGTCGGACACCATCTATTTTCCTCACTTCGCGGATGGCGGCGGGTGGACGACTCAAGTCATCCTCGTGAACCCGACCGACGTTACTATACAGGAAGCGTGGAATTCCTCGGGCAGGGAAGCGGTGCCATCGCCGCCGCGCCCGTTACCCTGACCTTGGACGATGCTGCCACAGGATCCAGCTTTCTCTACGCGATCGCTCCGCGCAGTCGGCCTTCACGTTTACGTCCTCGGTGCCCGTGTCCGCGGTCGCCCTTCGAGGGTTTACGAACCAGCGTTCGGAATTCTTGACCACGACGCACAGGAAGCGTGGAATTCCTCGGGCAGGGAAGCGGTGCCATCGCCGCCGCGCCCGTTACCCTGACCTTGGACGATGCTGCCACAGGATCCAGCTTTCTCTACGCGATCGCTCCGCGCACATCGAAGCGTTTCACTACCTCAAACCCCGTGGGTTCGGTGTCTGTGGGTTCGGTCCGCGCCACTCCCGATAGCGGTAGCTCAACCCCCTCGGGGGTGGGCGTCTTTTCCCTGACCAGTGGAGGGATCACGGTTTCTGAGGCGGGTGTGCCGGCTCTGCCGACCGGATCCGCGTTTCGAGTCTATGTCGAAGCGTCGGGAACGACGGGCCAGGTGGGGTCGATCCGCAGTGGGCTTGCGGTTACCGACACGTCCGCTACCGCGAACACGGTGACGCTGGAATTGACGAGCCTGGACGGATCCACAGTAGGTGCTGCCGAGACGTTGTCGCTTCCCCCTTCGGGGCAGGTGGCACAGTTTATCGATGAATTGTTCTCTCTGCCCGCCGACTTCTCGGGAGTGCTGAGAGTCACTTCGACTTCAGATATTGCACTGGTCGGGCTGAGAGGCCGAACGAATCAGCGTTCCGATTTTCTCATTACAACGACACCGCCATCGAACGAGGTCAGCACGCCGGCGAGCGTCGATATCTACTTCCCGCACATAGCGGATTCAGGGGGGTGGGCCACCCAGTTCGTTCTGTTCAGCGGTACGGCGGGCCAGGCGTCCGCCGGGACTTTGAGCTTCATCGACCAGGCCGGGCAGCCACTCGACCTGTCGGTCTTGTCATCCAGCAGCATATCGGGCATCAACTGATTTTCGCCGAACGGTATCCGTGTTCTGAGATCTCGGATGTGAGAGGGCGAAACTTCAGGATCGGGTGTAGGTGCGCTCTATGAGCGCACGTTGTAGCGGTTTGAGGAATGTGCGGTCATAGACCGCACCTACACGTGGGCACCTTTAGATAATGAAGCAGAGTGAGGCCATTCAAAAGCCGTTGACGCATCGGACCGTCCTTGCGATTGCTCTGTCGGTCATGATTTCCAACGTGTCGACTCCGCTCATCGGGGTTGTCGACACCGGCGTCGTCGGCCAGATCCCGGACCCGGTCTACATCGGAGCTGTCGCCATCGGTTCCCTGGTGTTCACGTTTCTCTTCTGGGCTTTCGGTTTCCTGCGGATGGGGACGACAGGGCTGACCGCGCAGGCGCTCGGTGCGGGGGACACCGACGAGTTGGTGGCGGGTCTCGGTCGCGCGTTGATGATCGCGGTCTCTGCGGGCGCCGGACTGCTCCTACTGCAGTGGCCTATCGGACAGGCCGCGTTCTTTCTGCTCGACGGCAGCCCGCAGGTCGAGCAACTCGCTCGTGACTATTTCGACATCCGAATCTGGTCGGCGCCCGCGGCATTCGCAAACTTCGCCTTGCTCGGCTGGTTCATCGGCCTCGGCCGCACCGACATCGGTCTGGTTTTGCAGCTCGTGTTGAACCTGACCAACATGTCGCTGGATGCGCTGTTTGTGCTCGGTTTCGGTTGGGACGTCACCGGCGTCGCGCTCGGAACGCTGATCGCCGAAGTCGTCGCCGCAGCAGTCGGGCTTGCGGTCGCTGCCCGACATGTGCGGCGTCTCAGCGGGAGCTGGCCCATGGACAGGCTGCTGATCCCTGCACGGCTGCGGCGGACGATCGCTGTCAACGGAGACATCATGATCCGGTCGCTGGCGCTTGTTTTCGTGTTCGCCTGGTTCATGTCCGAAGGTGCACGGCAGGGGAATGTGATCCTGGCGGCAAATGCGGTTCTCATGCACTTCATCTCGATGGCAGCGTACTTCCTCGACGGGCTGGCGTTTGCTGCCGAAGCTCTGGTCGGTCGGTCGGTCGGGGCATCGCATCGGGCGGGCCTGAGGGCTGCGGCGCGTATGACCACGCTCTGGTCGGCGGGGGTCGCTGTGGCGATCTCCTCAGTCCTGGCCCTGCTCGGCACATTTTTTATCGATACGCTGACGGTTGACGCGGCGTCGCGTGCTGCGGCACGCACGTATCTGCCCTGGGCTGCAGCGGCGCCATTGCTTGGTGTCTGGGCGTTTCAGCTCGACGGCATCTTCATCGGCGCAACCCGCTCGGTCGATATGCGAAATGCGATGCTCGCCTCACTCGCCATCTTTCTCGCCGCCTGGTGGCTGTTGACGCCGTATGACAATCACGGACTCTGGGCCGCGCTTTACGTCCACTACGTGGCCCGTATCGGCACCTTGTCCTACTACTACCCGAGGTTGGTCCGTTCAGTCGAGGCGTGAGGGGTATGGGCGAAACTTCAGGCTCAGGTGTAGGTGCGCTCTATGAGCGCACATGTTTCGGTTCGTAGAATGTGCGGTCATAGACCGCATCTACACGGCTGGAGGCCGAAAAAAGAGAACGGCCGGAAGAGCGCTATACTCTCCCGGCCGCATTGATCTCAAGGGAATACTATTGCTTCGTCCTACCGATTCGGCCCCCCAGGCCCTTCGTCCTCGGTGGTCTTCATCGCCTCTCGCTTGGCGACCTCCTGATCGAACTCTTCCTGGCTCAGATAGGTGACGTCGACCCAGGCATGAGCCATTTCGTCGACCGTGCGGTCACCCCATCCGACCCACTGCGTGGGATCCGGGTTGTTGGGGTTGTTCTCCGTGTTGTCGTGCCAGGCCGTGATCACGATCGTGGTACCTGCCGGCAGCAGCGGCGCCGCGTGGTCGGCATAGATGTAGTTGATGTGCCAGTTCCACTGGGGGTTGTCCGCCTGGCTCAGGATTTCGGTTCGTCCATCGGGATAGACCGCTTCCATCGTCATGGTCTTTCCACGCATGTGCATGTGGGGCTGGAAGTTCTCAAGTCGCGACGGCCACTTGAGGACGTGGAATTCCTGCGTCACCGCGACTTCACCCGGCGGGATGTCCAGGCCGTTGCGTCCCCTGGCGTCGAACATTCGTAATCGCGTACGGTTCGCGGGTTCGTTCCCCTTGTCATAGAACCAGACGCCCAGCTCGACGTAGCTGTCTTCCACGAGCTCGCCGATTGCGTGCATGTGGACTTCCCAGCGGATCTTGGAATCGGGCAGCATCACCTTGCCGGCGCCGTCAGGGAAGATCTCGCCGCGCTTTCCGACCGCCCACTCCATGAAGAGGCCTGGACCGCCCATCGCGCCCCGGCTGGTGGTCTGGACGCTTCCCGCACTCATTTCGCCTTCTTCCTCCTGCTGCTCGAGGAAGGCAAGTACATGGTGCATGATGGCCGTTCCTTGTTTGCCGATTGGCCGGATTTCGATCGCCTTCACCCAACGCTCTTCAGTGAGCCCAGTCTCGTTCACCGGTCGGAACCACTTGTCCTGCGTCTGCGCCGCCAGCGTGTAAGGATCCGAGGCCACGACCAGGTCAGGCGCACCGAATTCCTCTTCGAACTGCCAGCCAAACGGATCGGGGAACTCGGCGGGCGGAGGCAGATCCTTCTCGTCACCGAAAGGGGTGTCGCTGTCCACCCACGTGACGATCGTTTCGATCTCTTGATCCGTCAGACCCCGATCGTTCTTGAACTCCTGGATTCCCACGGTCCGATCGATGTGCCAGGGAGGCATGATGCGATCCGCGACCTTTGATCGGACCCGATCGGCGTACTGGCGGACGTCCTCGAACTTCATCAACGACATAGGTGCGATCGAGCCCGGCTGATGACAGATCTGGCACTTCTGCTGGACAATGGGTGCGACGTCGCGCGCGTAGGTCACATCGTCCGGGACCTGGGCGGACACCCCCGTCACACTCAGCGTGAGTGTGGCAGCAAGTGCCAGCACTCTTCCCGCCGTTTTTCTGATCATGGCTGTCTCCCTCTTATTAAGGGCTGATCGTGACCTTCACGAACCCGTTGGTCCAACAGCATTGGGAGTGGCCCGCTCCCGTTACGCCCGAAACGTCGTTGGCTCGCACCCGCAAAGTATATTTTCCCGGCTCGCCGAACGTGGCTTCCGTGGCCATCATTCCGCCCGCCACGGGAACTTCGCCGGATTCTTCCGCGAACGTGACCTCGCCCGGCCCGCTGTGTTTGAACCAGGTCAGCGTGACCGGGGCATCGGAGCTGCCGGGCCTGCGGACACTGCCGGATCTCCGACCATCATCCTTCGCCCAGACGCTTACCTTGACCGCCGTTCCGACGCGTCCGGAGAGTACAGGGCCCATCAATCCGGCCGGCCCCGCCCCTTCTGGACCCGACTGGGAAAACGCGAGGACGGGCGGTTTGTTGCCGAACGTGGCTTCTCCTACGAGCGCATCGATCTGCCAGTCTGTCTTGAGCGCACCCGGTATCGAGTTCGTTTCCCCTCGGATTCTCAGGGTCCACACGACCTTCCCGCTGCCGAAGTCCGCGGGCACCTTCACTCCGAACACGCCCCAGTGACGCCTCGAGTTGAATTGCGTCGGTTGGCCGCCGTTGAACTCTGCGGGTTCGATGTAGTTGTCTTCGCCAACCGGTATATCGAGGGTTTCTTCCAGATTCCGATTGTGGTACCCGAATGACAGTGTGAAGGTGCCGTCGGGGTTCTCGTACCAACCCTCGTAAACGGGAGTCACGGTCAGGCCGCGTGCACTCGTGATACCGAGGGGCACCTGAGCCGTGGCGGGCACCCATGCCGTCCAGCCGACGACCAGCGCTACGGCGCTCAGCACTAGGCAACGAGTTGTCTTCGGAATCCTCATAGTCACCGTTGTAGAAGGACTCGCACGCATCCGATAGTCGCTCTATCGGATATACCGGGAGAACCGGGGCGTGTCAAGAAGTACGCGGATCAAGAGCAACGTGTGGCTCTCCTTAGAGCCACCTGGATCAGGGGTTCGTTTTCGTTGACATCGAGCGGGTCGGTTCATACGCTGGCCCAAAGCAAGACAGCCCTACATTTCAGATAAGGATGACGACGACCTCCTGGTCCCTGCGCTTTCGTGTGTCCTGAACAGACGGACCGGCAGTGCGTGACCTAATCGGTAGCCGGTGGGAGCGACCTTATGGAACCGAATATTGCTGATCGTGAATACAGAAAGCCGGAAGTCGTGTTTTCGGATGCCCGGCACCCAAGCAAAGAACAAGTGGCCCCGAAGATTCACAAGGAATGGTCACTGGTATACCTGGGCACCGTGGGTGCTCTGGCGGGTTTCCTGGGAAGCGTGACCAGCTTTGTGGCGAATGTCCTGGGCGCTTGGGCCCTCGACGTCGAGAGGCTCATGTTGTTGCGGGTTTACGCGACGATCTTCGAAGGGCCCGACGCACTGCTGCTTGAAGACACGCCGTTTGTTGCCGAAGTCCTGCTGGTCCACATCGTCGTTGGCGCGTTGTTCGGAGTCGTGTTCGTAGCGCTTACATCCCAATTTCCACAGATCCGGCAGCCCGTGCACTACGCGGCGGCGGGTCTCGGTTTCGGTTTGCTGTTGTGGATTGGCAACTTCTACTTAGTCCTCAGTTGGCTTCAACCATTGATCAGTGGGGAAGCGTATATCGTTGAGAACATCCCGTGGTGGGTGGCTGCCCTGACACACATCTGTTACGGTCTGACACTCGCAGCAGTCGCCTTTCCATTCCGATCGGACGTGGAAGCTCATACTCAGCAGCCAGTGGCAGAAGTCTGATGGTTCGCGCGCATGGGTCTTGCGGGGCGGAGACGAGGCGCGAGGAGGAACTGATGCTGTTTCATCATGACGACGAGCAACAAAGTATCCGACCGCAATCCCCGTGCGCCCGGAGGGTTACGGCGGCGTCACACCATCTGCGTTGTTCCCGCGACTCAACGATGTACCCGCATCGCCGTCGGCGCGGCGCCTAGCATCTGGCGCAACGCCGCCGTAACGCGAGCCATCAGACTTCTGCCACGGGCTGCTAGGCCAGCCCGACCAGTACGACACCGACGAACTCCGCTACATTTTAGGGATCGGTTCTTTTTTCGGAGGGTCCTTCAAGAATGCAAAGAATTGAATTCAAGCCTGGCACGATGATCGTCTGCTTTGTCCTGTTCCTGGCTCTGTCCGGTAACAGGACTCGATCTTTCGCATCGCGTCACAGTCGAAGGCGCTGGTAAGTGTCGCGACGATGATTCTTCAGGAAGAGGGCCGCCTCCTGATCACCGATTTCGTTGGCAAGTATCTTCCGGAGTTCCGGGAGACGAGGGTGGCCGTGTCGCGGGGTGACGGCCAATATGAAATCGTCGACGCGAACCGCCCGATTGCTGTCCGTGACCTCCTCACACATACCGCGGGGATCGGTTACGGCAGTGGCCCGGCGGGCGACCTCTGGGCAAAGGCGGGAATCCAGGGGTGGTATTTTGCCGACCGGGACGAGCCCATCGCTGCCACCGTCCGTCGGATCGCGGCGCTTCCGTTCGATGCCCAACCCGGCGAAGAATTCGTCTACGGGTACTCTACCGACATACTGGGGGCTGTGGTCGAGCGAGTCGCCGGCGTGCCCCTCGACGAGTACCTGCGGTCACGCATACTGGAACCGCTGGGTATGGACGACACGCACTTCTACTTGCCGAGCGCAAAGCGGGGTCGTCTGGCCGCGGTGTATTCAGCTAGAGAGGATGGCGGTATCGAACGGGCTCCAGACCCGGGTCACATGGTGGGTCAGGGCGCCTACGTCGATGGGCCCCGGAAGAGCTTCTCAGGCGGAGCCGGACTCCTGTCGACCGCAAGCGACTACGCTCGGTTCCTCCAGATGCTTCTGAACGGGGGAGAGCTCGACGGAGAACGAGTGCTCACTCCTAAGACGTTGGAACTGATGACGTCGGATCACCTCCGGGGAAAGCCGTTCCGCAACGGCCAGGGTTTCGGTCTCGGCTTCTCCGTGGTGAAGGATCTGGGAGCCCGCGGATGGCCGGGTTCTGTGGGCGAGTTCGGCTGGGGAGGCGCCTACCACTCGACATACTGGGTCGACCCTGAGGAGCAGTTGGTCGTCGTCTATTTCACGCAACTCATCCCCGCCCGCGGGCTCGACGACCAGGGCAAGCTGCGTGCCCTCGTCTATCAGTCCATCGTCGATGGTGGTGGGCGTTAGCCCGAGCTTCTCATAATCAGGGGACGGAGACCGAATTCGGGTGAGGATTGAGATCGGGGACGGAGACCGAATTATTGGGAACCTAACCCGACTTCCGCGGTTCGGCACGATTTTCATCTAATTTGGCCCATTTGGAGCACGAATCGCGTTTGTTTTCTGTGCCTTGACCTCCTGGGTGGGCGTGTAGTGCCGACCTACCCCCTTGATTAGTTTTTCGGATATGCCGACGATGCGTGCATGTTCGTGCGCTGCAAGAAGCGATTCAAGGACGGCAAGGAGCACCGCTACTGGAGTGTCGTCGAGAGCACCCGGGTCGGTGGCGGCCGTGTGGTCCAGCGCCAGCTTCTCTATCTCGGCGAGATCAACGACAGCCAGCGCGCCGAGTGGTGCCGCTCGATCGAGGTTCTCAGCGGCGGCGCGGCGCTGCAGCAGATGGCGCTGTTTCCCGAGGACCGGCCCGCGCCGGTGTTGGATTGCGATGTCGTGCAGATCCAGCTCGACAAACTGGAACTGCGCGATCCGCGCCAGTGGGGCGCCTGCTGGCTGGCGCTGGCGTTGTGGGACCGTCTCGGGCTGGACCGTTTCTGGGGCCCGCGGCTGCCGCCCAGCCGCAAGGGCACCCGATGGCTCGATATCCTCAAGGTGCAGGTCTGTTATCACCTGATCGATCCCGGCAGCGACTGGCGGCTGCACCGGCACTGGTATGAACACAGCGCGCTACGTGACCTGCTGGGCAGTGACCGCGTGATCTCCGACGACAAGCTCTACCGCTGTCTCGACCGGTTGCTCGACCACAAGCGCGAGTTCTTCTCGTTCCTCAAGGCGCGCTGGAGCACCCTGTTTGAGGCCCGGTTCGATGTTCTGCTCTACGATCTGACCAGCACCTATTTCGAGTCGGACCCGCCCTTGGCGGGCAAACGCCAGTTCGGCTACAGCCGCGACAAGCGTCCCGACTGCGTCCAGGTGGTGATCGCGCTGATCATCACGCCCGACGGTTTCCCGCTGGCCTATGAGGTGATGCCGGGCAACACGGCCGACAACACCACGCTGGCCGCCTTCATCGACCGCATTGAGGCGCAATACGGTCGTTCCGACCGCATCTGGATCATGGATCGCGGCATTCCCACCGAGGAGACCCTGGCCGAGATGCGCGCCAGTGCCTCGGGCCTGCGCTATCTGGTTGGCACACCCAAAGGTCGGCTGACCCGTCTGGAGTCGTCCTTCCTCGATCTGCCCTGGCAGCAGGTTCGCCAGTCCGTTGACGTCAAGCTGCTGTCACGAGACGGCGAACTCTATGTGCTGGTCCGTAGCGAAAAACGGATCTCGAAGGAACGCAGCATGCGGCGGCGACGGCTGAAGAAGCTGTGGAAACGCCTGCATGACCTGCAGCGACAATCCCTCAGCCGGGATGCGTTGCTGATCAAGCTGGGCGCCGCAAAGAAGGAGGCCGGACGCGCCTGGTATCTGGTCCGTATCGAGGTCCCAGAAAGCAATGGGGCACTGGCCCACAACGGCTTTGCCTTCACGCTCCGGCGCGACAAGCTCCGGGCCGCCTACCGGCGCGAAGGCCGCTACCTGCTGCGCTCCAACATGACCAGCGGTGACCCGGCACAGTTGTGGAGCCACTACATGCGATTGACCGAAATCGAGCAGGCGTTCAAGGAACTCAAGCACGACCTCGCGATCCGGCCGATCTTCCATCAGCACGACCACCGCATCGAAGCCCATATCTTCCTTGCCTTCATCGCCTGGTGCCTGCAGGTCACCCTGAAATCCCTCATCCGCCCCCACGCCCCGGGGCTGACACCCCGCGCAATCCTCGACACATTCTCGACCATACAGATGGTCGATGTTCATGTGCCGACCACCGACGGACGCCACCTCGTCCTGCCGCGCTACACCCAACCCAACAGGGACCATCTCTTGCTGCTGCATCATCTCGCCATGACGTTGCCGCAACAGCCGACACCGCGCATCGCCATCTGAGCGCCATGCCACGGCCCCGATCGCCGACAGCCTTGTAGTGCCGACCTTCGGGACCTCGATCTAATTAACTCAACAACTTAGGTCTACCAAACCTGCCGAACCGCGGAAGTCGGGCTAAGGCCATGGTTTTCTGGTCCTGGCAATTCGGTCTCCGTCCCCGATCTCCTCGGTTTAGCGAATTCGGTCTCCGTCCCCGAATTCAACGCCGCGTCAGACGCGTCGCCGCGGTCGCTCTATTCGCGCGCGTTGACACCTTAAGAGTTTGACGTTTCGACGGGCTACTCCTATAATCCGTGTCATAGCTAAAGGCCGTATTTTCTAGGGCCTATGTGTGTTAGTGGTCTATATCTTTCAGGGTAGGGTGTATTTACCCGGTCCGATCGGGATTTTACTGCCGATTGGACAATGAGAGTTTGGTCGAAACGCTCCAGGCCGCGGCCGACGTTCGGTTGTGATCCAGTCTTGAGTTTCTGTAGTAGGAGAGTCCGATGAAAGGCGTGCTGGTTTCCTGTTTCCTTATCCTGTCTGCGGGGATGGCCTTCGCCCAGAGCGACGACATGCCGGTTGAGCAGCAGCGTGCGCTGGTCAACGAATTCTGTGCGGGGTGCCATAACGATGCCGTCATGTCGGGAGACTTTTCCTGGACTGAGGTGGACGTGGAGCATCCGGAGCAGAACGCCCAGCAGGTCGAGCGGGTGATCCGCAAGGTGCGCTCCGGCATGATGCCGCCGGTAGGCGCTCCGCGGCCCGAAGCAGCCACGCTGAAGGCTTTTGCATCCGCGTTTGAAGGGCGAATCGATCAGGCGGCCGCGGAGCAACCGCACATCGGCGCGCCCGATCTACACCGGGTCAATCGAACCGAGTACCGCAACTCGGTCCGCGATCTGCTCGGCATCGAAGTGGACATCACCGAACTCCTGCCTCCTGACAGCAGGAGCGGTGCGTTCGACAACATGGCGGACGCTCTGACGGTGACGCCGGCCCTCATGCAGGCCTACGCCCGAGCGGCGGAGAAGATCAGCCGCGAAGCCGTGGGCGACGTGGAGGCGAGCCCCGGTATGTCCTCCTATGCCGTCCAACGGGTCGCCAACCAGATGCGCCATGTCGAGGGCACCCCCTTCGGCACGCGTGGCGGCCTCTCCCTACTGCACACTTTCCCGACCGACGGTGAATACGAGTTCAAGGTGGATCTCCATCACTGGTTTACCGGCAATATCATAGGTTCCAGACTGGCCGATCCGCTCCGGGATCAGGAGATCGAGATCTCGATCGACGGGGAGCGCGCGCTTCTCATCGCGATCGATCCGAACATGTTGGAGGAGGACGGCCCGATCGTCTCCGAACCCATCCAGGTCGAAGCCGGTCAGCACAGGGTCGCGGCGGCGTTCCTCACGAAGTTCGACGGACCGATCCAGGACCCGTATCGCCTGATCGAGCACACCCTGGCCAGCACCGACATCGCCAATCATCCCCAGATGACGGCGATGCCCCACCTCAAGACCCTTTCCATAACGGGTCCGTTCGAGGCCACCGGCATTTCTGAGACGCCGACGCGCCGCCGGATTTTCACGTGCCGGCCGTCCGGTGTCGCGGACGAAGTGGCCTGCGCCAGGGAGATACTGTCGCAGCTCACCCGACAGGCGTTTCGCCGGCCAGTGGAGACGGTGGATGTGGACAGGCTGATGGTCGCCTATGAAGCCGGCCGTGAGGGAGGGGACTTCGAGACGGGTGTCCGCACGGCACTGCAGGCCATCCTTGCCGATCCCGAATTCGTCTTCCGGTTCGAGCGCATACCGTCGAACGTCGCCCCGGGTGAAAGCTTTCGCTTGAGCGACCTGGAGTTGGCGTCCCGGCTTTCTTATTTCCTCTGGAGCAGCGCCCCGGATGAGGAGTTGCTCACACTGGCCGGTAATGGCGAGCTCGAGGATCGTAATGTTCTCCGGGAGCAAGTCGAGCGGATGCTGGCGGACCCGCGTTCCGAGCCCCTTGCGACGAACTTTGCCCGCCAGTGGCTGCGCTTGACGGGCATCCAGGAAATGATTCCGGAACCGACGCTCTTCCCGGCGTACTCAACGAACGTCGGCTTATCGATGCGCCGTGAAGTGGAGTTGTTCTTCGACAGCGTCATGCGCGAAGACCGCAGCATCATGGATCTGCTCAACGCAGACTACACGTTCGTCGATGAGGTGATGGCCCGGCACTACGGGCTCCCCTCCGAGTTGGGGGAACGGTTCCGGCGAGTGGAGTTGACGGACCCGAACCGGTTCGGCCTGATCGGGAAGGCAGGCATCCTGATGATGACGTCTCTGGCGAACCGCACCTCACCGGTAGCGCGCGGTAAGTATGTGCTGGAAGTATTGATCGGCTCACCGCCGCCGAACCCACCTGCGGCCGTACCGCCGTTCAAGGAAGCCGTCGAAAACGCAGTAACTCTGTCCGTGCGCGAGCGCATGGAAGAGCATCGCGAAAACCCAGCCTGCAACGCCTGCCACCAGATAATGGATCCGATCGGACTGGCACTCGAGAATTTCGATGCCATCGGGAAGTGGCGGATCAACGACAGTGGTGCCGGCATCGACGCCTCCGGCGTCATGTATGACGGAACGGAGCTGGATGGGCCGGTGGGCTTGCGTCAGGCGATCCTGGACCGATCCGAGGCGTTCGTTGGCAGCTTTGCGGAAAACCTCCTGGCGTACGGTCTGGGCCGCGTGCTGGATCACCGCGACATGCCGATGGTTCGTTCTATTGCGCGCTCGGCGGCGGAGGAGGGCAACCGCTTCTCGTCATTCGTCATGGGTATCGTCGAGAGCCGGCCGTTCCAGATGAGGGTTGCAAGAAGAGAGACGGAAGTTCAGTAACCAGCGCAGCCGAGCGTCGGCTGCATGGCACAGTACTAATTTTGGTTCAGTGATCTTTTAGTTGAAGTCGCAATTTCCTGAGAAGGGGAGCTAAGAATCATGTTCATCACGAAAAAGCACATTTCCCGGCGTACAGTTCTTCGGGGCATGGGAGCAGCTGTCGCGCTGCCGTTCCTGGAGTCGATGGCCCCGGCCGCGACTCCGACACGCCAGACGGCGGCTTCACCCAGGAGTCGTTTCCTCGGTATCGAAGTCGTTCACGGTTGCGCCGGCAGCACGGAATGGGGGACCAACGAAGCGCTTCTGATCCCTAAGAAAGAGGGGCGCGATTTCGACTTTGGCATGATCATCAAGCCGTTGTCGTACTTCAAGGACTACCTCACCACCATCAGCATGACCGATTGCGGTGCGGCCGACCCCTGGACGCCCGAAGAGGTGGGAGCCGACCATTTCCGGTCTGCCGCGGTGTTCCTGACGGCTGCGCATCCCAAACAGACGGTCGGTTCGGATGTCTACTGCGGAACATCGCTCGATCAGATGTACGCGCAGGAGTACGGACAGGACACGCCGGTGCCGTCGATCCAACTGACCACCGAAAACGCGGATGCGGCCGGCAATTGCGGATGGATGTACAGCTGTTGGTACATGAACACGATAAGCTGGTCCTCGCCGACAACCCCATTGCCGATGACCCTGAACCCGCGGCTGGCTTTCGAGCAACTGTTCGGGACCGGTGGCTCTGCCGAGGACCGCGCCACGCGCCGGCGGTTGAATCGGAGCATCCTGGACGGTATTGGCGAAAAAGTCGCCTCGTTGCGGGGAGATCTGGATGGCCCGGACCGGAACAGGTTCGACTCTTATCTGGACAATGTCCGGGAAATCGAGCGGCGGATCGAGGGCATCGAGAAATACAACGCCGCCAATCCGGACAGGGAACTGCCATCGGCCCCGGTCGGCGTGCCTGACTCGTGGGATGACCACACCAGGCTCCAGTACGATCTTATCGCCCTAGGGTTTGCGTCCGAGACGACGCGTGTCGCGACGTTAAAGATAGGACGGGACACGTCCAACCGTGTCTTCCCAGAAAGCGGCAGCACGACGCCGTTCCACACCGCCTCACACCACCAGGATGTGCCATCGAAGATCATGGACCTGGCCAAGATCAACCGGTACCACATCAGCCTGCTGGCGTCCTTCCTGAACAAGCTGAAGAACACCGACGACGGCGACGGCAACCTGTTGGACAATTCCCTGGTGTTCTACGGAAGCGGCATGGGCAACTCCAATGTCCACGGGCACAAGCGCGTACCGGCGATTATCGCGGGCCACGCGGGCGGGAAGATCGCGGGGAACCTGCATGTTCGCGCCAAGGAGGACACGCCGCAGGCCAACATACTGCTGACCCTTGCGAACAAGATAGGCCTGAACCGCGAAACGGTGGGCGACAGTACCGACACGTTTGCGATCTGAAAACTAAAGAGGGAGACTCGAGATGATAGTAAGCCTGTTACTGGCGATGCTGATGGTACCCGCCGTCGACGCCCTGGTGGCCGATGCGGCCATGCGGGGGGATTTGGGTCAGGTGCGGTCGCTGCTGGCCGAGAACGCGGACGTGAACCAAGCCCAGGGGGACGGCACCACCGCGCTTCACTGGGCCGCCTACCGTGACGATTCGGAGATGGCACAGGTGCTGCTCGATGCGGGCGCCACCGTGGGAACCAAGACCCGGAACGGCGACTTTACGCCTCTCTTTATGGCTGCCCGGAACGGGAGCGCGGCGATCATCGAGCTTCTGCTGGACGGCGGATCCGACCTGAATGCTCCAAATACAGCCGGAACCACCCCGCTCATGCTGGCAGCAGCGGCAGGGAAGCCCGATGCCGTCCAGTTGTTGCTGGAACGTGGAGCCGACGTGGCGGCCAGGGACACGATCAACGGTCAGACTGCCGCGATGTTTGCGGCGGCGACGAACTCCGGTGCAGCGATCAAGGTTCTGGTCGAGCACGGCGCGGACCTCAACGCCGTTTCGAACGTCCTCCATCCCCGGAACCGGAGTGAAGACCTGGACTTTACTGACAGGGACAGGCGGCAGAATCGCGGGCCGTGGCTTGGAGGGTTGACGCCCTTGCACTTTGCCGCCCGGGAAGGCCAGATGGACGCGGTCCGTCAACTCGTGGCTTCAGGAGCGGACGTCAACGTCGTGGCCACTACAGATCAAACTCCTGCGATGACGACGGCTATCATTAACGGCCACTTCGACATCGGGAAGTTCCTGCTCGACAACGGGGCCGATCCGAACCTTGCGAACTCCGGTGATCTGACCGCCTTGTTTGCCACGATCGACCAGGGTTGGGTGGCCAGAACCTGGTATCCGGGTGCGAATTCCGAGCAGGAGACGGTGGGCCATCTTGAGTTGATGGAAGCCCTACTGACCGCCGGCGCCGATCCGAACGGGCGAATGGGTCCGAAGTTGTGGTTCCGGACGTTCCATGGGGACTGGGTGGACTCGGACGGTGCGACAGCTTTCTGGCGCGCCGCACAATCGAATGACATCCCGGCGATGCGCCTCCTGGTTTCGGAGGGCGCGGATCCGAGCATCCCGACCAGACCCGGGGGTTCACCACTCCAGGTCGCCGCCGGCTTCGGCTACCAGCCCCAGACCAGCAACTTTGCGCCGGACGCGCGGCTCGCGACCATGAAGTACCTGGTGGAAGAGCTCGGCGCCGATGTCAATGTGAAGGACGATAAAGGCTACACGCCTCTGCACGGCGCGGCGCTGATGGACGACCTGGAGTTGATCGACTACCTCGTTTCCAAAGGCGCCGACGTGACAGCCCGTGCGAGCCACATCTACGGTCGGAACGACGATACGAACGAGAACGTCGAAGAGGGCATGGGGGACAGCGTCGCGGATTTTGCGAATGGTCCGCGAGAGTGGAACCTGCAGTATCCCGACATCGTCGACCACCTTCTGGAAATGGGCTCGGACTTTACTGACGATTGCAAAGCGGCTCAATGCACTCAGAAGACGCGTCCGGAGCGCTTCCCTAAGAACAATAACTAATGATCTGTAGGTGCGGTCTATGACCGCACATTGTTTCAGGCGGGCCCCGACGGCCCGCCTTTTTTCTCGCCCGTACCCGCCCGCTTCGCGAAAGGTGCAGGTGCGGTCTATGACCGCACATCCCTCGGACCGAAACAACGTGCGCTCATACAAGCTGTGAACGAATGCCATCTGTTTGAGAATCGGGTGGCGGGGTTTTTCACGAAGAACGTGCGATCCTCAAGTGTAGGTGCGCTCTATGAGCGCACAAATGCCCGGGGGACCACAAGTTGTGCGGTCATAGACCGCACCTACAAGTGAAAAGCCCCGCCACCCGATTTTCCGTTCCCATAATTCGTTCACAGCTTCATAGAGCGCACCTACACCTCGATCAGGACTCGTACCCGCCTGTCTCACCACAGCAGTTTTCTTGATGACGCAAAGCTCCGCGGTTTTCCGCTCAGCGGATCGACGAACGACAATCGCTTCGCCAGGAGTTGAAGCGGTGGATCTCCTTCCCGTTTGTCCGTGGCGTTGGGATAGAGAGCATCACCGACGATCCCAAATCCGATAGACGCCATGTGCACCCGGATCTGGTGTTTCCTCCCGGTCTTCGAGCGGATCCGGAAGAGCCCAACATCTTCTCGCACGTCGAGGAGTTCGATGTCCGTGATCGCGTTCGCCGCTCCATCGACGATCTGCCGTCGATACCAGGGATCGCCTTCCTCGATCCGGTTTTCCACGATCCATTTCTTCTGGTCCGGGGCGTCGACAAGGCGGGCCACGGCAAGATACTCCCTATCGAGGGTGCCCTCTGCGAAGAGCCGGTGGTAATGATGCCGGGCAGCCCGCTTGACGATGAGCAGGACAACTCCCGCAGTGTCCCGGTCGAGCCGATGGGCCGGCGTGAGCGTGCCGAGTCCGGTGCTCCTCTGCAGGCGGACCAGTAACGAACGCTCCACGTGGTCCCCGGCCGGTGTCACGACCATCCCGTGCGGCTTGTCGGCAACCAGAATTTCCTCATCCCGGTACAGGACCACCTCCTCATCGAGCGGATCCGGCTCCGAGGGGACCTCCTTGCGGTAGAAGATCGTGACGCCGTGGCGATAAGCAGAATCTTCCCGCACCCTCGTCCCGTCGTCGCGCGTCACGAGACCGCGCGTGACTCGCTCACGCCAGATGTGTGGGGCCACCTGCGGAAAATGCTCGATCAGGTGCGCGAGGATGGTTGCCGGGGGAGACTCGATCTTGGGGAGATGGAGCCGGGATGGCGGGGGGAGGAAACCGTGGTCGGGATTGGGGTCGTTGTTCATGCGAGCGTTTGGATCGTTCAAACCCGCTGTGCGTCCTTCCGATTGCTTCCCGCCACGAGCTTGTACTCGAAAAGCCGGCAGTCGAGCGCGCCGTTGAACAGGGGTGTACGTCTCGACGCGCTCAGCCGGATCAGCCTGGGCAGGCGCATGTCGGCGGAGAAGATGTAGGCTCTCCATCCGCTGTAGTTTTTCTTCAGTACATCGCCCAGCCGGGGATAGAACCTGGCCAGCCGCTTCTGCTCGTCCATGCGTACGCCGTAGGGCGGGTTCGTGACGATGATTCCGGACGGCGCCGGCGCCGGCATCTCCAGAACATCGGCTTTTCGGAGGCGGACCACTTGTTTCATGCCGAGGGCAGCGAGATTGGCGCGTGCCCGACGCACTGCATCGCCGTCGCGGTCGCTTCCGTAGATGGTCTGCGCCATTGTTCTCTCTTCGCGAGTTCGCACGCGGTAACGCAGCTCCTTCCAGGCTCTGCGGTCATGGCATTTGAGCTTCTCAAAGCCGAAACTGCGGTTCGCGCCCGGAGCGATGTTACCGGCAATCATGGCGGCTTCGGTCAGAAGCGTGCCGCTCCCGCACATCGGGTCGAGCAGCGGGATTCCCGGCTCCCAACCGCTGAGGCGCAGGATGCCGGCGGCGAGGTTCTCCCGCATCGGCGCCTCGCCTCCGGCGGCGCGGTATCCGCGCATGAACAGCGGATCGCCCGAAGTGTCGAGATAGAGTGTCAAGTCGCCGGCGCTCAGGAAGGCATGGATGCGGACGTCGGGGTCGCGGGTGTCGACATCGGGTCGTCTTCTGGTGGCGGCCCGAAACACGTCGCAGATGGCATCCTTGATCCGCAGTGTCGCGAAATCGAGGCTCTTCAGGGGGCTCTTGATCGCAGCCACGTTCACTCGAATGGTACGCTGGGGGCCGAACCAGTCCGGCCACGGCAGCCCATGTGCGATCTGATATATGTCCCGCTCGCTGCGGTAGCGGCCGTGACCGATTTGCCAGAGCACCCGGCTCGCGATGCGGCTTTCGAGATTGATCGTGTAGCACGTCAGGTAGGGGCCGCTGAACTCGACACCGCCCTTGAGGGCCTGGACGCTCTCCGCAGCAAGCGTCTCCAACTCCCGGGCAAGTGTGGTTTCGAGGCCGCGCGGGCAGGGTGCGAAGAAATGCTCTGTCGTACTCACTGTTGATTCTTGAATTCTAGTTCCCCAGCGTGACTAGCTGACGCGGGTCTCTGCCAGCTGGGGACGAAGGCCACGGATTACACAGATTGCACGGACAGGAAGAAGCCTGTGGTCTGCTGTCCGAAAGGCCACTGCCTGATCCGATAAATCCGCGTAATCCGTGGCCGGATTTATCCGCTGATTCTCGAATTCTAGTTTCCCGCGTGACTAACCTGACACGGGTCTCGGCTCATCCGTTATACTTTCTGAATATTAGCGAACTGTCTCTATGAATCTTTCACGGTTAAGGTGGCATCCATGTCTGCACTGAAGTTTTCCCATCTTCCCGATACTGCCCGAGTCTGGATCTACGGCGCGGAGCAACCCTTGACTGAGGACCAGGTCCGTGGGCTCGATGGTCACATGGGGCAGTTTCTGGCCCAGTGGCATTCCCACGAACGTCCGGTCACGCCCGCCTGGCAGCTCGAGCATGACCGGTTTGTCATCATCGGCGCCGACGAATCGGCGGCGGGCCTGTCGGGGTGCTCCATCGACAGCATGGTCCGAAACCTGAAAGACTTCGACAACTCGACGGGACTGAATTTCCTCGGCACCGGCGGCCAGGTGTTCTACAGAGATGCTGCCGGCTCGATTCAGTGCGTGGACCGACCGGCCTTTGCCCATCTTGCAACCCAGGGCGCGATCGATGGCCAGACTGTCGTGTTCAACAATGTCATCGGGACCGTCGGCGAATTCCGTGCCGGGCGATGGGAAATTCCGATGCGGGATTCCTGGCACATGGATGTCTTCGGCAAGTCCCTAGCGTCCTCGTCCTGAACGCGAACAGAATCCCATCGAGAACTCTGCAGTTCGATTTAGCAGCCGGATGCTAATGCTGCCTCAAGGCACTGGCTCACCCAGCTGACAATGGGCCGGCATCCTTCGCGAAGCGTTTGTGAAGCCCCGCAGTCGTGAGATGCGGTGGAAGATGTCCGACGTCGTTGTAGCATTCCACCCACATCCGCCCGTTGGCTTCGATGGTAACGGCGCTGATACCGCAGTTCAACGTTCGCAGATTCAACCAAGCGTAGTCGGGTGCCGCAAGCGCGCGACAAGTCAGATACCGGATCAAGTTGCCGTGAGAGACGATGATTTCGTGCTTATCCCGCCCGCGAGCGGGTCTGAAGTGTCTGGCAAAGGCCGCTTCCGCCTGCGCCCTTCCAGCCTCGATAACCTCTGGTGGGATGCGGGCGAAGACCGATGGGGGGGGCACATGGTTGGGCATAGACGGGGTACACTCGCGAAGCGTTCGACTCTTTTCGTGACCGATCCCCTCAAACTCGCCGCGAATGATCTCGGCCGTTTCGACCGCTCGCCGTAAGTCGCTGGAGTATATGGCCGTGGCGGGCAGGGTTCGGAGTCTCCTGGCCGTCAGTCGGGCCTGCTTCCGTCCGCGACGCGTCAACCCCTTGTGGGGGGTTGGCTGATCGTCCCAATCATATTCACCATGCCGGATGAGGTAGAGGGTTCGCGTCGCCATGCGCTCTCCTTTTCTTCTCGAGATGATGTCAGCAGGAAGCTGTCAGGATGGTACCCCGAAAGCTCGCATGACATGTAATTGCACCGGTGTGGACCCCAACCTCTCTTCCCGCTCCAGGAATAAGAAAAATCACTCTTATTCTTTTGTGCTTACCTGCGGCTATAATCCCGGAATCGCCAATTTTGTTCGCGTCTCAGGTACCTCGCCTGAGGGCACCTACGTCTGTGACGCCGATCGGCGATATATCGCAGCCAGCAGCCTTCTGCCACGGGCCGCTCACATTCAGGAGGAAAGATGTCGCGAAGATTCATAACCCTGAGCCTGACTTTCATGTTATTCGCCGGACTCACGGCGGTGGCGACCGAGCGGCCGGGCCAGGACCTCGATACCAGCAACGGGGAGTGGCCGCACTACACGGCAGACATAGCAGGCAGCAAGTATTCGCCCCTGGACCAGATCAATGCCGACAACTTCGATAAGCTCGAGGTCGCGTGGAGCTTCAAGACCGACAGTTTTGGGCCGCGGCCCGAGAACAAGCTGGAAGGGACCCCGTTGATGGTCAACGGAGTGGTCTACACGACCGCGGGCACGCGCCGGGCAGCCGTGGCTCTCGACGCGGAGACTGGCGAGTTGCTCTGGGCGTACCGGATGGATGAAGGGCGTCGGGCGGATATGGCGCCGAGGAAACTTTCCGGGCGCGGCCTTGCCTACTGGACCGACGGCCAGGGCGACGAGCGCATCATCCTGGTCACGATCGGCTACAGGATGGTGGCCCTTGACGCCAAGACCGGCATACCCGTTCCCTCGTTCGGTCGCGACGGCGTCGTCGATCTGAAAGTCGGTGTCATCATCGGCAAGGACAAACAGGTCGATCTCGAGATGGGTGAAGTCGGCCTGCACTCGACCGCCGCCATAGTCGGCGACAAGATCATCGTTGGCTCATCGATGGCGGAAGGCCTGGGATACCGGTACAGCATCAATGCAAAGGGCGTCGTCCGTGCCTTCGACGCCAGGAGCGGCGACCTGCTCTGGGGCTTCGACGGCGTTCCCGGTCCGGGACAATTCGGGAACGACACCTGGGAGGGCGGCTCCTGGGAGTGGACCGGCAACAATGGCGTATGGACCGAAATCACGGTCGATCCCGAGGCCGGAATCGCCTACCTGCCCATCGAGACCCCGACGATCGACGAGTACGGAGGAAATCGGCTGGGTGACAACCTGTTCGCCGAAACCCTCGTCGCGGTCGACCTCGAGAGCGGTGAGCGGCTGTGGCACTTCCAGCTCGTGCACCATCCGATCTGGGACCATGATATCTCTGCGGCGCCCCTGCTGATGGACGTGACGATCGACGGCCGCGACCGCAAGATCGTGGCTCAGCCCGGAAAGCAGGGCTGGCTCTACGTGTTCGACCGGATTACGGGAGAACCGATCTGGCCGATCCCCGAGGTGCCCGTCCCTCAGACCGACGTCCCGGGCGAGAAGACCGCGCCGACCCAGCCCATGCCGACCAAACCACCGCCGTATTCGCGAACCCACCTGGAGATAGATGACCTCATCGACTTCACGCCGGAGCTGCGGGCGCGGGCTCTGGAGAACCTGAAGAAGTACCGCTGGGAACCCATCGCCTACATTCCCCACGTGGGTCCGGACAGCGAGTACCTCGGAGCGGTCAACGTCGGCACCACGCTCGGTGGCATCAACTGGCCGGGAGCCTCGTTCGACCCGGAAACCGGCATTTTTTACGGGCAGGCCCACAACTCCCAGATCCGGGCGACCAAGTTCACCCAGGAATACTTCGACACCGTCAAACCTGAGACGCAGGCCGCCAACCGCATCCCGATATGGGAGGACGAGCGGGAAGAGGTCCGAGGTCGCAGGGGGCGTCGAGGTCGTCGCGGACCCCGTCTGAACGACGGGTTGGAAGGCCTGTCCATCGTGAAACCGCCGTACGGTGTGCTGACCGCACTCGATCTCAACACGGGTGAGCGTGTGTTCCAGGTGCCGCATGGAGACACGACTGACGACGTTCGGGCGAACCTGGAGCGGCTCGGCCTGGAAGTTCCCGAAAAGGCCGGACAAGGTTACAGCGTCGGGCTCATAGTGACGAAAACCCTGGTCATCCTCGGCGATCCCCGCGTCACGTCGCCCCCGGGTCGGGAGCGTGGGGCTATGCTTCGCGCTTACGACAAGCAGACCGGCGAGGAAGTCGGAGCCGTCTGGATGCCGGCCCAGCAGAGCGGTTCGCCCATGACCTACATGGTCAACGGACGCCAGTACATCATCGTGGCGGTCAGCGGTGGGAGTTACTCGGGCGAGTACATCGCCTTCACCCTGCCGGACGAAGAGATCACCGGCGCGGGAGGTGGTCTGCAGTAAGTCGGAGGTCAGGACAGGCGGGCGGTTCTCAATGGTGTCCCGCACCACCCGCCGTTCCCATTTGAACGTAATCCGCGAGCACAGTCATTCGGCGGAAGCGTTGAGGAGAAGCCATGAAACCTTTTGTCGCGATTCTTGTGATCACCCTCGGCCTGGTCGCCGCAGATCCGGGGCTGCTGGGCGAGACAGAACAACGCGGACGTGGGCAGGGCAGAGGGGGCCAGCCTCAACCGCCCCGGCGTCTGGCGTGGGTGGATCGAACCGGGGAGGTTCAGGGCAACGTCGGCCCACAGATGACCTCGATCCTGGACCCGTCGATCTCGCCTGACGGCACCAAGGTAGCGGTCCGCGGAAGGGAAAACCAGGGCGAAACTGACGCCCTCTGGATCCTCGAAGGTGAGACCAAGCGGCGCGTCACAACCAACGAGGGCGCCGAACGTCACATGATCTGGTCGCCGGACGGCCGACGTATTCTGTACTCGCTGCAAAACCAGGGCGGGGTGTCGAATCTGTACATCCGCAACGCCGACGGAAGCGGAGAAGACCAGCCGCTGGTCGTCAGCGAGGGAATACACAAGTGGTATCCCTCATGGTCTCCCGATGCTGGAACCGTCGTCTTCCACACGAACGACCCGGAGACGCAGGCAAGGGATCTCGGGTTCGTCAACGTCGCCAGCGGCACGACCGGAATCCTCGTCGGCGATCCCGAAATCCAGGCGCTTGCCCGGATGTCTCTCGACGGGCGTTTCGTAGCCTACCAGTCGAACCAGGATGGCCAGATGGAGATCTACGTCACGACCTTTCCGAGATCCGAGCAGAGGTGGAAGGTTTCCCCAAACGGGGGAACCTGGGCCAAGTGGAGCACGAATGAACTTTTCTACTGGGAGGGAAACACTCTCATGGCCGTCGAGTTCAGCGATGAGGGCGGTTTCACTGCCGGGACGCCTCAGAAGTTGTTCACCGGCGCACAGGCCGGCATGGGCGCCAACAACATGACCTCATACAATCCGGAATACGACGTCACTCCAGACGGGACCCGATTCATCGTCTCGCAACGCGTGAACTGATTTCCGCAGGCGCGGGGAAACGCTTTCACGATAATCGGGTGTAGGTGCGCTCTATGAGCGCACCCTAGCGGGCAAAATGCTGCTGGCAAGTCCGTCAGCTACATCTACCAAGCGTTTGAAGCTGCTCGAGCTGATTCCTAAGGCTCAGAAGCTGCGCCCAAGATTGCGGCACCCGTTAGCAGCTCCGACACCGCAACTATAGTGCGAGAACGCGTGGTAATAATGAAGTTCCCGTTACCGTCGATGCTGCTCTCATCGATCGTCTCGGGGTCGCCGGCCGTGACGGTAAGGGCTGTTGCGGTGATAGCCGATCCTGAATCTTTCCTGGACTTGTCGGACTTCTTCGATGACCCGGCCGCGAGAAGTTCACTGGCAGTCGGAAACTGCAGGCTCGCCGCCATCACGATGGCCAGCAGCATGAAAATACACAACCGTCGAATCCACATGACTGTCCTCCTTCTGGATTTCCCTCCGATTTTTCCGGTGCGTATCCCTGACTAACATGGGGCCCGGTAGGAGCAGAAGACAAAAGAGGACTTTTCTTTTCCCGTTCTTCACAATTTGGGGGACCTCCGAGCATTTGCAGACCTGCTTCCTCTGGGTTTGCTTTTTCACCGTTTGTTCCAGGGATCGTCAAATGGTCCGGCCCATGCGCGGTGTGCAGTTGTCATGTGCGCCGTTCGCGTGTCCCAGACAACGCTTCGGTCATTCGGATGCCGGGTTCCCCTATCAAACACAGCGTCTTTTATTGCTTATGCGGCGTCCGCTCATCGAAAACCGCTGTACACGAGGAATGGACGAGCAAAACGATAAAAAACAAAGGAGAGTGCACTCGTCTTTTCATCTCATCGATTTCTACTTTCAAAGAATCGGTTGCACGGCTGAGAAAAGCGGTGGGCAGCTTCAGAATTTGCGAAGTGACTTTCAAAGTTCGAGCATGACCTTCAAGATCCGCTTCACGACATTCCGGAATCGCCGCTATCGGGGACCGTTTGGCCGATAAGTAAAACAAGCGGGGTTCTGCTGTGCAGGGGGTGGCAAGTCGCACGGCGGAACTGTCGCCGTTGGACTGTTATGTTGAGGTGCAGGAGGCAGAAGACTGGACTCAGACGAAGAATCGCGCCGCCAAGAAGAATCGCACGGGCCGAAGCACAAGAATCCCGCGAGGGCTTTTGAGCGGTCGTCAGAACCAGTCCGGTTGAGTGGGATGCATGGAGGCGGCCGGGGCAATGGGTGGCGCACGCGACGGTAGACCGAGGCAGTCCAGGATTTTCTGTGTCGCCTCGGGAGGATGAATTGCTGCGAGGATTCGCATGCGGCTCAGGCATCGGGGGCATTCCAGGACATCCAAGGACCAGACGCGTTTCATCAGTTCCGCCCAGGAAAGTTCCGCCTCCCTCCCGTGCTCCCCCCATCGTGCCCGCGTCCATGACGAAGGAGAACTGGAATGGGCCTGAGCTCACCGTTGGAATGATCCTGATCCGGAAGGATCACTTCACCAAAGGAGATCTGCGCCCGAACCTCGGTTACCTTGTCTTCCTCCTCGGTCGTCACGTCTTCCTGCCCCGCGGCCAGCCTGCATTAAACCGCATAGCGGAATTCTTCGGCAGGTCCGCGGCTGCTTTGGGCTGTGAAGTTCACCCAGCGGGCGGCGCCACCACCTCGCGAACCGGTTAAATTCTCATCAACTCATCCCTCATAGTGGGGCGTGATGACAAAAGGGCTTCTTGTTTTTCCTATGCTCAGCCTATGCTGGACGACGTGTTCGGACTCGCGCGAAAGCTGATCGACCAGCACTGAGAATCCGAACGACTCATCACCGATGCGCGGACAGCTTACTCCCCGGGCTTCCAGTCGCCACTGAGAAATTGCTATAGTGCTCGGAACCAACTCTGTGGACATCCCATACCTGTAGGAGCAGCATCGGTGGCCCAGTTCGAGCACGCTTGTTTCATCAGCTACAAACATCCTCCTCCAGCGCTGGCGTCGGTCAAACACAGTTGGCTGGAATTCATCGAGGCGTTCGAAAGACGGCTACAGTCGTTTCTGACGGTCAACTTGCCCGTCTACAGGGATGAACAGCTCGACGACGAACCCGGTGCCCCCTACCCCACCGAGCTGTCTACGAGGATGTGCAAGAGCGTTTGTATGGTTGCCTTTCTGGTCCCGCAATACCTGGAGAGCAGCTGGTGCGTCGATGAATGGAAAGCGATGGAAAAGCTGGAGGTCCACAGACTTGGAAACGACAAGGGACTCATCCTTCCGATCGTGATGCATGGTCAGAAGGAGAGCTTCGAGCAGTTCGTCGGAGAACGCCATGTCGCCGACTTTTCACATATCGTCGCGCCAAAGCAGCAGCTGAAAACAGTCGGCAACAGCAAGCGCATCAAGAAGATGGCGGAACGGATTAGCCGGTTCAGTAGCAGTCTGGGGGGACCGAGTGTCGATTGCGGAACATTCACCATTACGGAAGGAACCGAGCGCGTGATCCCTTCGCCTGACGCCGATCCCGATCCGCTGGCCCAGTAATGCCCAACAAGTTCGGAAAGATCATCACATTCTACTCCTATAAGGGTGGCACGGGCCGCTCGATGGTGTTGGCAAACGTCGCCTATCTGTTGGCCAAATCCGAACATGTCTCCAAGGGCGTCCTCGTTATCGACTGGGACCTGGAAGCACCGGGGCTTCAAAGTTTCTTCTACAACCGCTTTCAAAAACAGTTCGGATCGAGCACACGCCCAAGTTACGCCGCGGAGCTGAACGGTGCTCAAGGCCTGATCGACTTCCTGACCGACGTCAAGACCCACTACCGCAAAAGCCATCCCCTATCTGACGATGGGAAACTGGAGGCTCTTCCAGAAAGCACGGCCGATCAGGCGCTGACCTCGCGAATCTTCGAAGAAGCACTGGAAAAACACCCTTTGAAGAAATACCGGTTGGATCTGGACGAACTGCCGATGTTGTCGGTGATGAAGGCGGGCAGCCAGCAGACGGATCGCGGTGACGAAGACACCTATTGGACCAAGGTGAAGGGTTTCGACTGGAGCGAATTCTACCGTCAGTACGGGAGCTTCTTTACCCACTTCCGCGAGCACTTGATGAAGACCTTCGACTTCGTTTTGATCGATTCTCGTACCGGGCTGACCGACATCGGCGGCATCTGCACGCGGGTGATGCCTGAGACGCTCGTCGCGGTCTTTGCGCCGAATCATCAGAACATCGCGGGCGTCGAACGCGTTGTCCGAAAGTCGGTCGGCTACCGCCGGCGTTCGCGGGATCCGCGTCCGCTGAGCGCTTTTCCCTTGGCCTCCCGAATCGATGCGTCGGCCTCGCGACTTCGAAAGATCTGGTGGCGTGGTGGGGAATTGGGTGGCGAGCAGATCACCGGATACCAGGCGACGTTCGAAAAGCTGTTTAAAGAGCTCTACGAGTTGGAGGAATGCGACCTTGGACCGTACTTCGACGCGACCCAGGTTCCACACGACAGCGATTTCGCATATGGCGAATCGGTGGCCGCCATGGAGCAGGGCACCGAGGACCGTTTCTCGATTGGCCACGCCTGCGAGGAGCTGATGGAACGCCTGGTCCAGACTCCTTTTCCGTGGGAGCCACTGGGAACCTCCGAAGCCCGCGGGGGAGTGTACGTTAGCTATCGCCGCAAGGATTCCGCACATCAGGCTCGGCTCTTGCATGACGCGCTGGTTGAGCGAGTCGGTGCGGGATGGGTCTACATGGACGTGGACCACATGGCTATCGGAACGAGTTTCAGGGAGACAATGGCCGCGATGCTGGATCGAGCCGCGCTCATGCTGGTGGTGATCGGTCCGGAGTGGCTCAGCACAGGCTCATCAGAAACGCCAACGATCGCCGACCCAGGCGATTTCGTCCACCACGAGATCGCGGAGGCTCTCAGACGCGACATGCGGATCGTTCCCTTGCTGGTCGACAACGCCAAGATGCCCCGCCCCGAAGTGCTGCCCCCGGACCTGTTCGGCCTGATGCAATTCAACGCTTTCGAGATCACCAACGATCAGTGGGACGCCGACTTGGCCGGGCTTTTCCAAGCCCTCGACGACATCTTGCCAAGCGCACAGATTCTGACGCGATGGGAGCTTTTTGTCCGGATACTGAAACGATTCTGGAAGTCTCTCCGCGAGGCTCTGTCAGGTTAACTGGCCGCATGGCACAATTCATTTGCGGACCGAAATGCGTCCTCGATCTCCGGGCCTGCGTATCGTCGTCATGAGCAAAGTATTTCTCTCATACTCCCGAGAAGACAAGGACTTCGCACGCCGGTTGGCGGGCGAGCTGACCGAACAGGGTCAGGACGTATGGATCGATCTCGACGATATTCCTCCAAGCGCAGAATGGAAGTCAGAGATACGCTCGGCGATAGAGGCTGCAGACAACTGTGGTTTTGTACTTAGTCCCGGATTTGTCGCATCCGAAATCTGTGCTGAGGAGCTTGCGCACGCCATCGAGCATAACAAGCGCATCGTTCCTTTGCTGTATCGAGACGTGGAGCCGAGCAGTTTGGACAAAGCGCTCGCGTCACTGAACTGGATTGTCTGCCGGAACGAAGAAGGCCTATCCGGCGTGGTTACCCAGGTGATGGCGGCGCTGACGACAGACCTTGAATGGGTGCGAGCACATACTCGTCTGCTCGTGCGGGCGCTTGAGTGGGAAAGAGCCGATCACAACCGCAGCTATCTTCTCCGGGGTGACGATCTCAGCACGGCGGAACAGTCGGTACAAAATGCCAGCGCCAAGGAGCCACAACCAAGCGAGTCGCAGTCGAGGTATCTGAACGCCAGCCGAAGAGCTGTTACCCGACGTTTGCGCAACACAATTGCTTCGCTCGCCGTTGCGCTGGTAGTCACTGCAGCGTTGGGCGTGACGGCGTGGATTCAGCGAGAGGCGAAGGAAGAACAGCGCCTAGTTGCTGTAGCTCGACAGGCCGCCGCGCGCGCTGAACTGCTGCTCGACCAGGAACCTCGACTGCTCCAATACTCGCTGTTTTTGGCGGCGGTTTCCCTGCGGGATTCCCCGACCCTTGAAGGCGAGCGCGCATTACGTAGATCCGTAGACTTGCAGCCGAAAGCAGTGATGAAGCTCCCTCTCGAGGGCGACGCGGCAGTTGTGGTCTTTGAGTCCGACAATCGATTCTTGGTGATTGGTGGTGAACTTGGCATTCGAGTATTCGACGTATCCCTTGACACCGAGGTGCTGTCGCTCTGGGATCAATACCCAGTTCACTTGGTGGCAGTGAGCCCGGATGGACGATGGGTAGGAGCGGCGAGCGGTAGCGAAGCTCGGATCTTCGCATTCGACACGGGCAGGGTTGTGGCGAGGCTGCCGCATCGGAACACTGTGCGTGCCTTGGTCTTCAGCCCCGACAGCGCTTCGCTAGCAACAGCGGCCGAAGGCAATGAGGCTCGAGTTTGGGTGTCTGAAACTGGGACTTTCTCCTACCAGTTAGACGGGGCGGTATCGGCGACCCTTGCTTTCAGCCCCGACGGAAGATGGATCGCGGGAGGCTCGATTGCCGGCGTTGAGGTCTGGAAGGCAGCGACTGGCGAACTAGTGACCGAGATCCAAACAGCGGGTGGAGTGGGATCTCTAGCGTTTGGTCCGGAGGGAGTACAGCTTGCGATAGGAAGTGCGACTTCGTCCTCAGGGTCCAATTATTACGCAGCCATAATGAATGTGGAAACGGGCGATGTCTCAACACGTGTGCGACACAAGAATCCGGTTCGCACCGTGGCCTTCAGTCCCGATGGCGACTACGTCGCAAGCGGGAGTGATGGTTTCAACCTCCGTGTCTGGGACCCGAGAACAGGCGCCGTTGTCGCCGAAATGCGACACGGAGACGAGATAAGAAAGGTGGCCTTCAACTCCAGTGGGAGCCGGGTTGTCACTCTGAGTCTGGATGGAACGGCGCGAGTATGGCAGGCAGCGACGGGCGACGAGGTGGCTCGGGTGGGGCACGAAAGAGGCGTGGCGGATGTGGACCTTAGTCCGGATGGTCGGTGGCTGGCCACCGCAAGTGGGAACGAGGTCGTTGTGTGGGAAGCGGCGGCAAGGGGGGAGTCAACACGCATGGAAACTGGGGACGTGCGCGTGGCTGCGCTCGCCTTCGGCGATGACAGCCGGACGCTGATCGCGATAACGGCCGGCGGTTCTGCCCCGCTCGCTAGAACCTACAAGATCGATACCGCCGAGGAGGTAGGGCAGACTGCACTCAGCAACTACGCCCAGTGGTTCGCAATTAGCTCAAACTCAAGGTGGGTCGCGTCAACTGCGGGTAGCAGCGTTGATGTCTTTGACGTTGTCGAGGGGGAATGGGCAGCACAGTTCTATCACCAGGGCATGGCGTTGTATCTGACGTTCAGTGCTGATGGTCGATGGCTGGCAATCGGCGGGACGAACGACGGGGTTGTCAGGATTTGGGACGTGTCCGACGGATTTGATCGCGGGCGAACGCCAGTGGTACGCATGCCGCATCAGAACTGGGTGAACGCAGTGGCATTCAGCCATGACGGTAGATTGGTGGCAACGGGGGACTATCTCAAGGCCCGAGTTTGGGGAGTTGAGACGGGCGATCAAGTTGCCGAGTTCAGTCATCCATCCGCCGTGGACGCGTTGGCTCTGAGCCGCGACAACCGGTTGTTAGCATCAGCCAGCAGCGGAACCGTTTATCTTTGGGATGTCGCGGCAGAAGAAGAAGTTGCGCGAATAGTACACGGAGGGCCCGTCCGGGCCTTGGCATTCAGCGAAGAGGGTCACCTTGCGACCGCGGGCGGACCAGTTGCGCGAATCTGGGACATTGGAAGCGGGCTAGAGTTAAACCGCGTGGTGCACGAGGGCCGGATCGATAGTTTGGCCTTTAGTCGCGATGGCCGATGGCTCGCGACGGGGTCTCTCGACGGGACGGCCCGGGTGTGGGCTCGCACGCTGGAAAGAAACGATCTTATCCTGGAAGCGTGTAATCGAATTGTCCACGAGCTCAACGCGGATACACTGCGAAGATACTTTGGCGAGATGCCGGTTTCGACGCCATGCCAGGAGTTCCGAGGCGACGACGGGTGACGTGGAGTCAGGGTGCCCGAGGAGCTTGAGCGAGAGAACGCCCGCCTGAACCTGGAGAGGTTGGCGACGGAGGCGATGCTGGACAACCCATCTTGAAAGAGGGTGTTGTCGCAGTATGAAAGGACGCCCCTTATCTGGGGTTTGTTGAGAGAAAACTCTCAACAAACCTGATCAACGTTGGCGCGTTGATCCCAGAAAGGAGCGTTGTAATGAAACGAGACAAGTATGTGGGGATGGATGTCCACCAGTCAATGACAGTGGTGGCGGTGATGAATGCCGAAGGGAAGATCGTGCTGGAGACCATGGTGCCCACGGCAGCGTCGCCGATCCGTGAGTTGATCGAGAGTCTGAGCGGGCGGTTGCATGTGACGCTGGAGGAGGGCACGCAGGCCCAGTGGTTACACGAGGTGATTGGCGACCTGGCAAAGGAAATCGTGGTGTGTGATCCCAAACGGAACAAACTCCTAACGGAAGGCTCGAAGGGAGACAAGCCCGATGCGCGGAAACTGGCGGAGCTTCTACGGGTCGGAATGCTGCGATCGGTATGGCACGGGCACGAGCAGACACGTGGTTTGAAACAGATGGTTCGGGCCTATGAGACCTTCACCATCGACACGAAGCGGACAATGCTTCGGATTAAGGCCATCTACCGGGGTCGTGGCATTCGGACGGGGGGATCGGGAGTCTACCAGGCGACACAGCGCGAGCAGTGGCTGGGACAGATCCCTGAGACGGGAATGCGGCAACGCGCGGCCTGGCTGTATGAACAGTTGGATCAGGTTCGGAAACTACGCAAGCAGGCCAAGGCTGGCATGCTGGAGGAGAGCCGCCATCACCAGGCCGTCGCTCTGCTGCGAAGCATTCCCCAACTGGGTCCGATCCGAGCGGCTCAGATTGTGGCCACGGCCGATACGCCACACCGGTTCCGAACCAAGCGGCAGTTCTGGAGCTATAGCGGCCTGGCGGTAGTCACCCACAGCAGCGCGGAATATGAGTTTCAGGCGGGTCGGGTCGTGCGGCGATCCAAACCAGTGGCCACACGGGGATTGAACCGGAACTGCAACCGGCGCCTGAAATCGGTCTTCGTTTCGGCAGCCACTGCGGGAGGTAGGAGCGATCCCTGGCGGGAGTATCTGGAGAGTCTCAAAGAGAAAGGTATGCGGCCAGAGATGGCTCGGCTCACTCTGGCGCGGAAGATTGCAACCGTCGCTCTGACGATTTGGAAGAAAGGAGAAACATTCGATCCTAAGAAACTGAACGCGACACCATAGCCGTTTTCGAGTCCACTGCCGGCGGAACAGGTACGGCCGACAGAACAGGAAACGGCGCGGATCGAGGGTGAGGATCTGGCTAACTTGTCGTCCACGGACTCCGTCCAAAGGACACGTACTGTCTCTATCCCCCCTCGCAGGACCGGAAACAGCGATAGCCTTCGAGGCTCAGATAGATCTATGGTCGGCACTGGTCGTCCCAAACCTGCTGTTCAGTTTCCGAACTCCGTCACGGTGTTGCACTGCCCGTTCTTGAATTGCTGGAACGTTCTTGCGTAACGGAAAATGGGGCTGGCTGCCTCGACAATCACCCCGGTGTCGGGGCTGCAACCCGTCGGGGAGTTGTTTCTCTTGACATCCCCTTTCATAGATCAAGTTAACTTCGCTGCCGCGCTGTCGGTCATCCGCCGTCCGCCGCAAGCTACCATCTATGAGGAAATCCCTGACTGGCAACCCTGGGTCATCTTCTTTCTCAAGGCGCTGAAAGAGCAAAGAACACGGCTGGACGCAAAGATCAGGCGGGAACGGATAATATCGGGGACATTGCCGCCCCTATCCGTTCAAATCCTGGGGATTACCCGCGAACACGGCCAGGTTGCTGATGCCCAGCCAAAGTCACCTGCGCGAGCGGCAACACGATAAAGGACCATATCAAGGCACTAGCGGCAAACGGCCATCTGCACTGGCACGGCGGGGGTTGGAGTGCATGGTACTCCCTGGCTGGGACCGGCTGACACTGCGGCGCGCCGAGCAGGGCCAACGGCCCGGTCCATGCGGACACTCCCAGCTGGCGGAGCTTCTGGAATCTAAGCCTTGCGTTTCGAAACCTGTTGGGGAGGATTCGGCTTCAGCCGAAGCAAGGCGCATCAGCCGTACGTACAACGTGGCGAGCTCCAATCTCCAGGTCCTCACTCTTCTGGAAGGGGACCTGGGAGACGGCTCGGAGGATGGGTGTTGCGGTTCGAAGAATGTGCGGTCATAGACCATTCCGTCCAAGATAGGTCCTGAGCCGACCCCCTAGAAAAGTAAAAAGCCCTCCTCAACCCTTGCCGGGGCATCCGTGTGTGTGTACATGCACCCGGCAATTCCAAAGGAGGGCTCCGCCATGGTAGCTGTCGCGAGCTTGTTCAATCAATTGTTGCAACACTTCCCCCGAACCGAATTCGAGAGTCTGGTCCAACTGCACCAAGCCGAACGCCATGCCAAGGGGTTTGCCTGCTGGACCCAATTCGTATCCATGCTGTTCTGCCAGCTCGCCCATACCGATTCCCTGCGTGAAATCTGCAACGGGCTGAACTGTTGTCTGGGCAAGCTGATTCACCTGGGCATTTCACACGGCCCGAAAAAGTCGACTCTGTCCTATGCGAACCGGCACCGGCCGGCGGCCTTGTTCGAACATCTGTTCTGGACCGCCCTGGGACGATTTCGCCAACAACAACTGTTGGGCCGCCGGTCGCATCGGTTTCGATTCCGAAACAAGTTGCTCACGATGGATTCCACCACGATTGGCCTCTGTCTGAACCTGTTCCCATGGGCGCGCTTCAAGGCCGATAAAGGCGGCATCAAGGCCCATGTCCTGCTCGACCACGACGACTACATGCCCCGCTTCCTGCGCCTCACCGATGCCAAAGGCAGCGACGTCCAGATGGCCCACCATATGCCGCTCAATCCCGGTTCCATCGTCGTGGGCGACCGCGCCTATATCGACTTCTCTCTGTTCGAAAATGGACGCTCGGCGGCATCTTCTTCGTTGCTCGATCCCACTACAACTTACGCTACCGCGTCTTGGATGACCGTCCGCTTCCTCAGAAGCGCCGCATCCTCTCCGATCAACTGATCCGTCTCACCGGCCGGGGCACTCATGGCCGCTGTCGTCAACCCCTACGGCGCATCGTCATCCAACGCCTCGATTATCCTGACGATCCGTTGGTCTTGCTGACCAACCACTTGACGTTTGGCTCATCCACCATCGCCGCTATCTACAAGGATCGCTGGCAGATCGAGGTCTTCTTCAAAACCCTCAAGCAGAACCTGAAAATCAAAACCTTCATCGGAACGACCGAAAATGCGCTCCGCATTCAGATTTGGACAGCCTTGATCGCCCTGCTGTTGTTGAAATGGCTCCACTTCCTCTCCCGATGGTCCCTCTCCAACCTCGCCTCCATGCTCCGCCTGAACCTTTTTACCTACCGCAATTTGCGCGACTGGCTCGACGATCCCTTTCTCACTCCACCCCTGGAGCCGCTCCCCGCTCAACTTTCCCTACAACTCCACTGATTTTGGACAGGCTCCATGATTCGAAAAGGCAGACCTCCTCCCGGAAATCCCTTTTCTGTCTCCATAACCGATGTCCTATCAATCTCCGGTGGGTCAACCCTGTCCTATTTTGGACAGCTGTGGTCATAGACCGCACCTACACCTTCTCGGGCACTGTTGCTTACCTGCGAGATGTGCGGTCATAGACCGTACCTACACGAAACGTCCCGTCTTCTATTCCGGTTCCCTCAACCATCCAGGCTCGGCTCTCGCAGGTGGAAACCGGCTGCGTCCTGGTAGGCCTTTGCCAGCGCCAGTAGTTCGTGCTCCCGGAAAGGCCGGGCGAAGAACGTCACGTTCGTCGGCGTGCCGCCTTCGGTGAAACCGTTCGGGACGTTGATGGCGGGATAACAGGCCAGGTTCGCCATGCTCGAATGCCGGCGTGCAGGCGTCTGAGGCCTGGGCGGGGCGCCACCTCTGCCGCCGCGGCCGCCACCCCTTGCTCCTGCCGGTGCCGTCCCTCCGCGCCCGCCTCGACCACCGCGACCCCCGCCGCGACGTGGGCTCGCCCCCACGACATACACGTCGATGCCCTCGGTGGCCTTGGCCAGTTCGGTCATTGTCATCATTCGCGAGCGTTGGGATTGAAGGTATTCCACGGCGGGGATCAGCCGGCTCGAGTGCCGGGCGCCACGGCGGGCTTTCTCCATCTGTCCGGTCCGGGACTTCTCGTCGAAGAACACCGTGGACTCCACTCCGATCGCACCCTGGTTGGTGGGGACATCGGGCACGGCCATCGGAATGAAGTCGGAAACTCCGACCGACCGCAGCGTCTCGAGCGTTGCTTCAGCGTTCCGCTTGACGACCGGATCCGGGATTTCATCGAAGGATTCTTTGATGTAGCCCACACGCAGCGTCCTGATGTCGAGCGTCGCATCCCAGTTGAATGGGAGGTCCGACACGCTCATATCCCGTCCGTCGGGTTTCGCGATCGCCTGCATCACGATGGCGCAATCCTCGGCATAGCGGCACATCGGCCCGAGGCGATCCTGGGTCCAGGAAAGCGCCATAACGCCGTACCGGCTGATACGTCCGAATGTCGGGCGAAGGCCGGCCAGTCCGCATCGCGCCGAAGGACTCAAGATCGATCCGCTGGTTTCCGAGCCAATAGCGAACCCGACGCACCCCCCTGCCGTCGCTGAACCCGGTCCCGCAGAAGAGCCACTCGATCCCTGCTCCGGATCCCACGGGTTCTTGGTCTGACCGCCGAACCAGTTGTCGCCGGAGGCCAGTTCGCCGGTCGCCAGTTTTGCGATCAGTACCGCCCCGGCGTCGCGCAGCATCTCGACGACGCTGGCGTCGTAGTCGAACACCTGGTCACGGAATGCTTCGGAACCCCAGGTCGTGGTGAACCCTTCGACCGAGATGATGTCCTTGGCGCCCCACGGGATGCCGTGTAGCGGGCCCTTGTAGTGACCGGCTGCGATCTCGCTGTCGGCCTGTCGGGCCTGTTCCAGGCCCACCTCATCGAGAAAAGTGACCACGAAGTTCAGCGTTGGCTGGTAACGATGGAGCCGATCCAGGTACATCCGCGTCAGCTCCAGCGAAGTAACCTGTCGTGTGCGGATCAACTCCGCCAGGTTCCGGACCGGCCAGAAGGCGACGCTTTCCAGGTTTGCCGGACGCCTTACTGCGGGCGGATCACTGAGACGGAACGGACGTCGGGTCCTGTCGACTTCGATACCCGGGACGATCGAGCTGAAGTGGAAGGGAGGGGACACATCGTTGGGGATGTGAACTTCCCGTCGTTCCTCGTAGTTCTCCAGGTTGTTGTTGGCGGTATCCACCAGGTCGTCGAGCTGTTCTTCGCTCAACTCGATCCCGGAGAGTTTCATGGCGTCCGACACCATGTCCAGCGTGATGCGCTGCTCTCCATTGTCCTGCATGCGCGCCCAAATGATGCCGGGCACGAGCGTCGATCCCAGGCCGATGGCGGCGAAGTGCGCCATGAATCGTCGTCGAGCTTCAATGAAGTTGGCCATTGCTGATCCTCCTCCGATCATAGAAGACCTATCCAACCGTCCCAACGTTACCCGCCTTACGGCCCGAAAGAGTCGATCTTGATCCGTCTCAGGATTCGTGGCCGGGACGCCAGTTCCGACTCTCCGGCAGGGAAGCGGTTCTCGCCGAGAATCAGGCTCAGGATATCGGAGATCTGCTGTCGCGAGAGTGATCTCGGTTTATCGGGAGGCATCGTCGTGCGGATTCGATCGGACAGCTCCCCGAGAGTCAGCCCGTTCCAGTCCGACAGAAACGCACCTCCGGTCAGCGCGGGAGCTTCCTCGCCGCCTTCCAGCTCGTATCCATGGCAGAAAGAGCATTCCTCATCGAAGGTGGCCCGGCCCCGTTCTAACTGTTCCTGGGTATAGACCCCGTCCCGCACCGACCGCGTTTCGTCCGTCTGCTGAGCCTCGAGCTCCGCGAGCTGGGCGCCGCCTAGGGCTGACACCGTCAATATCGCCGCGATTAGATTGATTCTCATTTTCATCTCATCCTCTTCCCCTGCGACGGCGCGATTATAGCGCAAGTGGCCCGGAGCGCCCGGGCTCAACCCTGATTTCATTGACTCGCAAGGTTCCTGGTTGATACTTAGAAAGGCTGGGCAACACGCCTGCCGCTGAAAGGAGGTTGGACGTGCGTGGGATTTGGAAAATGACCCTCTGTTGCACGCTCCTGCTTTCGCTATCGGCGTGCATCGATCCAGAGGTGGAACGGAGAATTCGGAATATACGCATCGCGACACGGATTCAGAACGTCACGGTTAGAGGCACCGTCGTTTCGGAAACCGAGCAACCTCTGCCGCGTGTCACCGTCACTGCAATCAACCTCTTTACCCGTTTGAAGACATCCGCTACGAGCGGGGAGCACGGATACTATTCCATCAGCGGGCTCCGTTCCGGGGAATACTACATCCATGCCGAGTTGGAGAACTACGGGAGCACCTGCGTCACGGTCGACCATTCCTGGGACCCGCCGGTTCTGGGGGATTCCGGGCGAGGCATTCTTCTCGACCGCAACCGCACGGTGAAGATCAAACTGAAGCTTCGAGACTGGTCGGGAGCCATTACCTGCGAGCTCGACAACGGGGACGCCCGTAGGTGAAGGTGTTCAGTCCTGCCTTAAGCCTGGCTGAGCTGACCATTGTGCGCGGACGCCGCTGACGCCCGGGCCGTCTGGCATTGACAGCGACAACCGCAGTGGAGGAAAAACTATGGGCTTGCGGCGCTACACTGTATCCACGCGCTCAAACCGGGCGCCTGCTCTCCTGATCACCCTGCTGGCACTGCTCTCCACACCGCGTGCTTCGGCGCAAGAAGTCCGACTGATCGATCAATTCATCGGGACGTGGGAAGGGCAGGGGAAACTGTTTGGAGCTGACGCAGCGTTCAGCATGGAGTGGGACTGGGTACTCGAGCAACAATTCGTGCGTTTGATCTTCCAGAACAAGATGAAAACTCCCGCTGGCGAGGAACGCATTCTCAGGGCGCGGGCTTTCTACCGACCAATAGGAGCAGGAAGGTTCGAAGGGACCTGGTTTGATTCTCGAGGCATGGTGCTACCGCTGCAAGGCACCGCCGGGGAGAACTCGTTGACCACTCTTTGGGGAACGCCCGAAACCGAGCAAGGTCGAACGGTGTACCGTTTGCTGGACGAGAGCCATCTCGAGGTGGAAGATTCTGTCTTGCAGGACGGCCAATGGCATCAGTTTGGTCATGCGCTCTACGAGCGTCTGGCGAGAAGCCCCTAGGAGGTTATGTCTTATGCGATCCATGACCATCCTTGTCCAAAACAGCCTTTCGAGGAGAGGGAGTTTTGGAGTGGCGGATCTCCTGAGGAGGTGTAGGTGCGGTCTATGACCGCACATTCTTCAAGCCGAAACGATGTGGGCTCATAGAGCGCACCTACAGTTAGCGGACCTCCGCGTCCATCTCTGACGTCGTGCTCACGGCCCGCATCTGGAAGGGCGGACTGCTGACGATACCCCTGATGAAAGACGAAAAACGATTGCCGTTGCCAGCCGCCGCCCGCTGAATCGAACGCACCGTCGGCATGTCCCGATTATCCACCACCCGCCCCAGGCTGTAGGACAGTAGATTCTCCGTCAAGCTTCTGATGAATGCATCTGAGCGCTCCAGGATGGCATGGCGAAGACTCGCCGGGCCGTCCAGCTTCGTGCCGTCATACATCTCTCCGGTCGGGTCGATGACGAAACCACCGTCGGTGCGGCGCCACTCGCCGACCGCGTCGAAGTTTTCCAGCGCCATCCCGATCGGGTCGATGACGCGGTGGCAGGCGTTGCACACGGGGTTCTCCCGGTGCTGTTCCATCCGCTCTCGGACCGAAAGCACTCTTTGGTTGTCGACCGCTTCGTCCAGAGCGGGCACGGCCGGCGGAGGAATCGGCGCGGGGGTGCCGACCAGGACCTCGATGACGTACTTGCCCCTTGAAACCGGCGATGTCCTGTTGGCGAGCGACGTCATCGTCAGGATGCCGGCCTTGCCGATGAGCCCGAACCGGTTCGGATCCCTCAGCGTCACGCGCCTGAAACGCGGTCCCACGACATTCGGGATCCCGTAGTGACGGGCGAGGTTCCCGTCGACGAAGGTGTAGTCGGCCGTGAGCAGTTCCAGCACGTCCCGGTCCTCGCGCATGATGTGGTCGAAGAGGAGTTCCACCTCGCGACGCATGGATTCGGCAAGGTTCGACGTAAAGTTTGGAAACAGGCTCGCCTCGGGGAACACCTGCTTGAGTCCGGCCAGGCGCAGCCATTGGCCCGCAAAGTTCCGTGACAGCTGCCCGGACCGCGGATCCGCGAGCATCCGGGTGACCTGGCTCTCGAGAATTCCTAGCTCCCGAAGCCTGCCCTCACCGGCCAGTCGGACCAGTTCGTCGTCCGGGATCGAGCTCCAGAGGAAATAGGCGAGTCTTGACGCCAACTCCAGGTCGCTGATCCGGTACACCGTCCCGGGCGAGGCGGAGCCCGGTTCCTGCTCGAACCGGAAGATGAATTCCGGTTTCGCCAGGATCGCCTGTATCGCCGCCTGGATACCCGATTCGAAGCCTCTCTCGCTTGCGCCCTGCTCGTAGTACTCCAGGAGACTTTCCAGGTCTTCGGGTGTTACCGGTCTGCGGAAGGCTTTGCCGGCCAGCTCCGAAATGATCTGGATCGCACACGCTTCCTCTTCGTCCGCCTGTGCGGGCCGACACGTAAATATCTTGCGGCGGCTTGCACTCTCCGAGATTCCGGTCGGATTGAAGGGGCCGGTCACCGCAAAGCTTTGCAGGTGCGGTAAGCCGGTCAGCTCGGGTGCCGTCGTGATGGTGATATCGGCCAGCGTCTGCTCGACGAGTCGATAGTGATCCTGCACCGGTCCGTCGAACTTCGAAACGAATGCAGCGGCAAGACGGCGCTGTCCGCCGGCGATCTTGACGCGTTCGGTGACGTAGTTCGCCTGTTCTTCCTTTACCGTCGGGTCGACCTCGATGACGGCGACTCGCTCCCCGTCGACCGAGATCTCGACCTGCTGGCCCTGCAGCTCCTCGGGCAGCTGCCAACCCATGAGTTCGCCCGGGTAGTCGTAGTAGAAGACCACCTTGAAGGAGTACTCGCCGTCGGCGGGGAACGTGTGCATGACAGAGGTGCCGCCGCGTGTCCCGAACGGAGTTCCGGGGACGTGACGCATCTGGTTCGCCAGCCTCGAGATCTTGTACAGCGTCATCCCGGCGCTCGCTTCGGGGTCGCCGACCGCATCCCGGCTGATCTTCTCGGCCGCCCGGACGTAGGCGCCCATCAACGCCGGAGAGACCGTCAGGGCCTCCGACATGTTGTCGAATCCATTCGTCGTGGGATCCGGCGGCAGCAGCTCGGTAACGTCCATGTCCATGTCCAGCAGCTCTCGCACCGAGTTCCGGTACTCCGTCCGATTCACGCGATGCAGTTCCGGGGCGCTGACATGAGGCTCACCCGCCGCCGCGGCCTCATCGATCCGCGCCTCAAGTGCAGATGCGAACGCATTCAAAGTGACGGTGTCGGGCCTTGGCAGACCGACCGGCGGCATCATGCCGGAACGAACCTTGCGGATGAGCCGTTCCGCTTGCGCGGCGTTCTGTTCGGGATGGGCCAGGTCCAATTCCGAAAAAGAAAATCCGCCCTCGAGAAGAGCGTCGTTGTGGCAGGTCGTGCAGTAGTCGCCCACCACTTCACGCTGCGATTCAAGGGTCATCGCACCGCCGGCCTGCTGGCCGGCGGCCATGGGCACGCCGAGGTCAGCGGGCCCGATAGGTACGATCGTGCCTATGAGTATCAGGAGACTGTAAATTGGGCGGGGCTTCATCAACCATCCTCCACATCATCGAAGAATAAACGAATAAGTATTACGAAAGTTTGCGGGCTGAAGCCAGCATCGCTACTGGCACTATAGTCGGTCCGCCGGTGGAAGGTCAATCCATCATATCCTTTTGATTGAATGATTTACATTGCCACGCACCAAGGAATTCCGGGGACGGCGGCCGCGTCATTCACACATCTCGCTCCACAACCTGACTGCTCACCGTCCGTCAGGGAAGGGGGCCTCCGGTTCCATAGCCGATCCACTCCGACCGCGGCGCGACGTACCCCTCGGCGGTTACGGTCCGATGATAGGCGAGCCGGCCATTGCTCATGACGAACATGGGATCCGAGAGGACGTGGATCTCTTCCAGTGGATTTCGGTCGTAGGCGACGAAGTCCGCCTCGAGCCCGACTTCGATGGCTCCCGTCTCTTCGCTGAGGCCGTAGACGGATGCCGAAACGATGGTGGCCGATTGGATCGCCTCCAACGGGGACATGCCCGCATATTCGACGAAGTTAATGATCTCTCCCGACACCCGTACGCTGCTCTCCGGACCGTACTGAGTGTCGGTAGACGGGATCAGCCCGACTCCCAGTTCGTGCGCGACGCGAAGCATTCTCTGCATGTTGTGCAGCACCCAGGGAGCGCGCATTCGCGAAGCCGAGCTGTTGTAGTCGTCGTGGGGAAACATGTAGCCCTCGACCGACGTGAACGTGGGGCTCCAGACGGTGCCGTGTTCCTCCATGAGCCGGAGGTTCGCCTCGGTTATGTAGAAGCCGTGCTCGATCGTACGACATCCACCGCGAATCGCGTTGTTGATGACCCGCTCGCCGTGTGCGTGGCAGGCCACCGGAATTCCGTGAGAAGACGCTTCATCCACCAGAGCTGTTATCTCCTCCAGCGTGTACACCTCCGTCTTGGGATCCCACCCGCCTGGCGAGGACGCCGTTCCCCCGGTCCGCGTCTTGATCCAGTCCACACCCAGCTCGGCGTTGACGCGGACGACCTCTCGAATGGCGTCTTCGCCCTTCACGATGACGTTGACGTACTTGAAAAGGCGGGGATCCGAGAGTGCGGAGGCGCCCGGAAAACGGTTCACGTATACACCGGCTGCCAGGATCTCCGGCCCGGCGAGGTAACCGGCTTCCACCGCATCGCGCATCGCGGAGTCGATCCGTCCATCCACGCCGGCGCTTTTCATAGTCGTGACACCGGACTCCAGCGCCCGCCGCATGTTGTCCAGCGTTTGACCGTGCCAGTGCCCGTCCATGAAGCCTGGAAGGAGAAACTTGCCTTCCATGTCGATGACCCGAGCCTCACCAGGCTGCGGCCCTGCGCCCAGCGATTCGATCTGTCCGTCGCGGACCACAACGACTGCATCGCGGAGAATGTCGCCCGTGCGCACGTCGATCACGTGTGTGTTGGTGAGCGCCCAGTAGGGCTGAGGGATGATGCCATCCGGGCCCGGGTCCTGCGCTCCAACGGGGATGGAGACGAAGATGATCGTTGCTAACAGACCAAAGACGACTCGGTTGTACTGAAACATCGTTTTCTCCTTTGGACCGGTGAGATCAGGCAATCAGAGGAATTGTCAAAGAGTTCACCGTCCTTATGCGTTGGGACGAATCCGGATCGTGGCGCACACTGTTACGGTCCCGAGGGCGCGATCGAATTCGCGGAATGGAGGCGATTCATCACGACAGCGAAGAGGGCTCGGGTTCGATGATTCTGGTCGGGGTGATCCAGGAAATGATCCACTCCCGGCTCCAGCAACACGAGCGCGTTGGGGATGAGTTCGTCTGCTAAAAGAGTCAGACCGTCGCCGGGACCAGCGTCCCTCGTTGCCCGGTACAGGAATCGGCCTCGGTCGGAAACGTCGCCCGACAGGGGAACAGGAACGTAGCTGACGTACAAGATGTGATCCGGGAGCCGCATGCTGTCAAAGCGTGTACGCTGCCGCGCCGACTGCATGCTCAGGAGTCCGTCCATATCAAAACCGTCCAGGGCAAGCGTAACCCGCGCGATCGAGCAGAAGAGGGAGCCCACCGCCCAGTCTGCAACCGGCGAGCCACGTAAGACACCTGCGATGCTCAGCCACGCCAGGACATGGGAAGATTCTTCAGAGGGCAGGATCCCAAGAGCCTGGGCCACTTCAGCGCTCGACTTGCTTGCGCTGACCAGAATGACTTGACGATGTCGCTTCGCGGCTGCTCGTATTTCCCTCGCAACGATCTCGGCGTTCTTTTCTACGGTCCCGTTTTCATCGGTTTCGACGAGCCGCGTGTCCACCCCCTCCGCCTCGAACAAACGACGTGGTTCCAGAAAATCACTCCCAGTTTCGGACCCGTTTTCGACGTAGAACCAGCCCGGCACAAAGAGCACCAGGAGAGATGGTGGAGCCGAAGGCAGTGACAAGTGGCCGCGAGCTGCAGATCGCGCCGCCGCCGCATATTGCTCCTGAAAAAGTCGGTTCCGTTCCTGGGCTGCAACCGTTTCCATAAAGAGAAGCGCCGCGACGTCGGAAGAATAGCTGCGCCCGATTCCAGCGAGTTCTTCACGCGTGGGAACGGTTCCTTCCTGCAGGTGGATCTGTCGTTCGACAGCAAGTTGGTCCGGCAGCGCGGTGCCCGCGAGATACGCATGGGCGATATCGTGATCTACAGTCGTGTCGATCACGTGGCCGGCGATCCTGCCCTGCGCCCTCAGAGTGTCTCGCTGGCGGGCTCCCGCGAAAAGGAGCATTCCACTGAGACCAAGAAGCAGGATCCACCGCGTCATGACACGCCTCCTGGAAGAAAACCGCGAAGAACCAGGTCGATCACCACTGGCTCAACCTGTTCTTCCTCGAGTTCCTGGGGAGAGGGATCCCAGTGTCGATGGAGTGCCCAGAAAACAATTGTTTCGAGAATCAGCCTCGCGGCGAGCGCAAGGTCAGGTAGCGGACGCAACCGACCCTCAGCGATTTCCTGCTGGAGATACCGTATCAGGAGCGCGTGTTGACCCCAGCGCCCGATTCCGAACCAGATCTCGGCGAGTTCGGGGCGATCCACCGCGCATCGATCGATCAATTTGATCCTGCGGCGATTCCTGTGGATGCGTTGATAGAGATCGTGGCAAACCCTCCCGAGATCCACGGTAGAAGAATCCCCACCGTCGGAAACGGCTTGGGCCAGCAGGAGCTGTGTGGATTCTTGAGTGATTCGTTCCGTGAGGTAGCGGGCAGTTGCCCGACGTTCCGGCGTCGCCAGGGGCAGCTCAGAAAGCCCCGGCAACGGTTCCAGCAAATCGCAGTATCGCAGGGCTGCGTCGAACAGTGCTTCCTTGCTTTGAACGTAACCGTAGATCGTCCCTTTTGCGACGCCGAGGCGTTTCGCGACGTGCTCCATCTGAGTTCCTCGATAGCCTTGCGCAATAAACACTTCGGTTGCGGCCGAGATCAGATTCCGAAACCGGTCTGCGGGGATCTTGCGGGCCATGATGTAAGAATATAATAACTGACTAAGTCGGTCAATTAATTTAGCGACATGGTTTGCATTGCGAATCAAACCCCGATTGAGGGCAGGCGAGCGCCCGGACTACCGATCCGCAGGAACGCGGCGGCGCAGCTCGTCGAAGAAGTTCGTGATGACCCTCAGCGTCGGGTTGGGCTCGAAGCGCTGAGGACTGTAGAGCGTAAGGAACTGCTCGCCATCGGGTGAGAGGTCGACATGGTAACCCGGGGTCCTGAAGAAGGGGCCCTCGAACAGGTATCGCGGCCTGTCCGCCTCGAAGTCGGGCGTCATGCGATAGTCGACGGCGAAAAACCGGCTTCCTTGCCTATAGAAAAGGAGGGGTTCGGTTGGGTGCCAGAGAGCCTCAGCGCCACCATCGGTCGAAACCTGGATGCTCCGCCCTGGGACCGGAAACGATGTCACATGGACTTCGTACCGTCCCGACTCGTCTGAGAAGTACGCGATCCAGCGCCCGTCGGGAGAGATACGGGCCCAGGCTTCAGAATAGCGAGTCTGAAGCAGGACTTCCGGTTTTGGTGGTTTGGTCACATACGGATCAATGCCGTCGAGCCGAAGGTGCCAGAGGTCGAAACCTGTCCCCGGAGAGTTCGAAAAGAACGTCAGAACCGATCCATCGCTCGAGAAGGAGTCGGGCACCATGTGCCTGGGCGCATCCTCTGTGGTCAGTTGCACCGCCTCTCGGCTTCCATCAGCGGGTTTCCAAAAGAGGTGGTTTCTCGGGTTCTCATCCTCTGGCGATGAGAACACACGCGAGTTGTAGACGATGTGTTTTCCGTCGGGCGTCCATCGAGGAGTGCCACTGTGCGCCCGTAGGCTGTCCCGGAGACCGTGAGTAAACCGCGTTGATTGCCCTCGGGCGATGTTCCAGAGCCAGATGTCGGCACCGCTCCCCTCACGGATGGTAACCGCGACCTGCGCGCCGTTCGGCGAGAGAGCAAAGCCGCCGAAGAATCCCGGTTCCAAGCCCAGCGGCTCGAACTTCCCCTGGTGGTCCGCCCAAACCAGCGACGCAAACTCCTGGTCCGGCCCCGGCGCGTAGACCAACAGGCCGTCTTCGGAAAGAGCGAACGGCGCCCCCCAAAATTCTCCGTTTGTCCGCAGGTCTTCCAGCAGCGTGACAGGTTGGCTGGTGACCTCCAGTTCATCGAGGTCGAAGGCCACAGCCAGGAGCTTTCCACGCTCCGCATAGACGAGGTGGCCCGTCGGGACGTAGCGGGCGTAATAGGCAGGAGCGAGGAGCTTTCGGACTTGGCCGTCTGTCAGGGATAGGGAATGGATGCCCGTCCCGAAGCCACGTGCCGCCCCGTATCCTGTGAAGAGAAGAGCCTCCCGGCCGGGAAGGATGTCTGGCCACCAATCCATAGCCTGCGTGACTCTTTGCGCCTGCCCTTCGATGGCGGGCACTCTTGATAGCCCCTCCCCCTCCTGGGTGTTGAAGTAGATGGTATCGTCCGGCGCCCAAGCTCCTCCCACACCAACCGATGCATCGGCCAACACGACCGGCTCGCCGCCAGCGAGCAAAACCTTCCTGAGCTTCCCGCCTGCAAAGAAACCCAGCGACTCGCCATTGGGCGAAAAGAACGGTCTTACGCCGCCGCTCGTTCCCGGGATGGCCTGCGCCTCTCCCGTGTCCATGTCCCGGAGATACAGTTGTGTCCCGCCACCGACCTGAGCTCGGTAGACCAGCCGCCTGCCATCAGGGGACAGAGCCAGTCGCCCGCTAGGAGCCATTGGGGCTTCCGCAGGAAGCACGAGATCGAGCCTCGCGGGCGACTGTGGTTGGGGTTGGTCGCGGGTCCACAGCAACACGACGACCGCGATCAGAAGCACAGCCGCGACTGACCACGGTAGGAGCCACTTCCGCGCACTTGCGGTCGCAACTATCGCCGGCTTCTCCTCGGACTCACCGGAGAGCAGTTCCTCGATCTCCACGCGGGCGTCGCCGATCGCCTGCAGACGTCGCCGCGCGTCTTTTTCCAGACACCGTCTGAGGAGCCTGCGAATGGCTTCCGGCATGTCCCGGGGAAGTCGATTCCAGTCCGACTCCCCGCGAAGAACCGCAGCCAGTGTGTCCTGTACACTCGTACTGGCAAACGCTGCGCTGCCGGCGAGCATCTCGTAGAGCACACAACCGAATGCCCAGGTGTCGGTCCGTTTGTCCAACCGATCCCCCCGGACCTGTTCCGGACTCATATACCCCACCGTTCCCATCATCTGTCCTTCCACGGTGGGGATCTCACTGATCGTTGGCAATTTGGAAAGATCCACGTTTGGCCCTGCATCCCGCAGGGCTTTCGCCAAACCAAAGTCCAGCACCTTCACTTTGCCATCGGGTGTGACCTTGATGTTCGCTGGCTTCAGGTCCCGATGGATGATTCCCTTTTCATGGGCGGCTTCTAAACCCTCGGCCACCTGGAGGGCGATATTGAGTGCGGACTCCACGGGGAGGGGGCCGGCAGCCAGGAACTCGGCCAGGGTGTCGCCCTCAACGAGTTCGAGAACCAAAAAGCGTGTCCCTTCGGACTCCTCGAGTCCATAGATAGCGGCAATGTTGGGATGGTTCAGCGACGCCAGGAGCCTGGCTTCACGCTCGAACCAGACCAGCCGTTCTTCGTCTTTGGCGAATTCCTCGGGGAGGGTCTTGATCGTAACCTCGCGTCCGAGCTTGGAGTCCCGCGCACGCCACACCTCACCCATGCCTCCCCTGCCCAGCGGCGAGAGGACTCTGTAGGAACCCAGAGATCTCCCGACCAGCAGTTGGGTCCCGCCGATAGCCGGCTCCTCGATGAAGCTCCCGGCGTTTTCTGCGTGCTCAAGCAGCGATTCGACCTCCCGACGCAGCGCCTCGTCTCCCCCGCACCCTTCGTCTAGGTAAGCGTCGCGCTCGTCGGGCTCCCGCTCCAGCGCTTGGCGGAACAGCGTTTCGACCTGCTTCCGGCGTTCGTCAGTCATGGCCTGAGGTGAGTGAATGTTTTCATAAACTTATCACTTCCCGATCCGGCCTCGTAAAAAAAAGCACCCTGGCTGCACTTCTCCCACGCGTTTCCCGCCCGTTCCGATGAGACCGAATCGGAGGTGAAACGCAATGAGTCGATCACAGAAGCGGGCCGGGGCGCTGATACTCTTCCTAACGATGAGCTCCCTTCTGCCGGAAAGAGGGTGGGCCGGGGAGGCACCGAGAGTGCTTCGCCTTCAAGTAAGTGCCTACGTGCGACTGCCCGAGGGTGCGCTGGCCCGCGCCCAGCAACAGGTCGATCGGATCTTCCGCAGGGCCGGAGTGGTGCCGGTTTGGGTCGATGCCCAGGTCTGTGGCGACAACCCCGCCCTCAGTTCGTGCCGGCCATGGATCCGGCTCTACATTCTGCCGCGCTCGTTCGTCGTTTGGGACACCTCCGTGATGGGGCTGGCCGACAACAAGGCGGGTCTGGGGCCGAGGGCCTATGTCTTCTATGATCGTCTTCGATGCCTGGTCGAACGCCATACGCGGAAACAAGAAAGACGGTCCACGATAGCGGCAGTCCTGGGGCACGTGATCGCACACGAACTCGGTCACCTGCTGCTCCCAACCGCGAATGATCATTCGCGGGTCGGCGTCATGCAAGCTCGCTGGACGTCGAACGTCCTCCAGCGTGCTCGAAGCGGTAGTCTTGGCTTCACCGGAGAACAGGCCCGTTTGATCCGAACTGAACTGGACGGGCGGCTGCACGACTACGCCTCCAGGACTGAAACAGTCCCCTTGGCCGCGAGCTTCGGTGGACCTCATTAGCAGGCTGCTGAAAAACTCCGTTTTTCGGCTGTCTGTGTCGCGGCATAGGATGTGCCGCCATTTTCGATGGCTGTAAGCCATTGAGAATGTGAGGCACCTGAGAATCACACTTCTCAGGTGACGTTGCTGAAAAAGCCATTGAGGGCTTTTTCAGCATCCTGTTAGAGGGTCTCCCGGATCAGTCGCCTCACCCGTTCGTCATTTCCCGGTGAAGCCAGGCCTTGGCCAGATTCCAGGAAGCTCCCGGCGTTTTCGGAGTGTGCAAGGAGCGATTCGACCTCTCGACGAAGCGCTTCGTCTCCCACACATACTTCCCCCAGGAAAGTGCCGCGGTCGTGGGGCTCGCGCTCCAGCGCCTGGCGAAACAGCGTTTCGACCTGGTTCCAGCGTTTGTCGGTCATGGGCCGGTTGAGTAAATATTTTCGCAAACTTATCACCTCCCGATCCGGCCTCGCAAAAAAAACACCCCAGCTGCACTTCTCCGACGCGTTTCCCGCCCGTTCAGATGAGACCGGATCGGAGGTGAAACGCAATGAGTCGATCACGGAGGCAGGCCGGGGCGCTGATCCTCTTCCTAACGATGAGCTCCCTTCTGCCGGAGAGAGTGTGGGCCGGGGAGGTACCGCGAGTGCTTCGCCTTCAGGTAGGTGCGTACGTTAGATCCCCGGTCTTCGCCCAGCCCCGCGACGCGGGCCCAATACTAATTCTGATCGTCCTAAACAGGGCTGGAGTCCCCAACGAAGTACTCATTCAGGCAAGAGATCACGTCGAACGGATCTACCGGGACATCGGAGTTCAGATCGTCTGCATCGTGAACGGCGCGAACGATGGAACAGGCCTGATGGATGCGCCGCGGTTGGAAGCGTCCGACAGGAATGCTCTCAGGCTGACCATCGTTCTCATACACGGAGACCTTGCCGACCAGATGGACCCAGGGGGCGGCCACACGGGTCTTGCTCTCAGCAACAACGGCCGGGGCGCTCGTCGGGCTTTCGTGTTTCCCGCGCGCGTGAACCCTCAGGCGGACAAGCTGCGCGGCAAGATGCCCCCTCTCACCTACATAGCCGCGCATGGCTTGGTGCTGGGCCATGTCATCGCGCACGAAGCAGGGCATCTGATGCTTCCGCACGGCGGGCACAACTCCCGCGGGATCATGAAGGCGCTCATGGATCTACCAAGCTTGAGGGAAGCGTTGCGGGACAATCTTCATTTTCTACCCGAAGAAGGCAACTTGATCCGCGCTGCGTTGCGGGGCCAAACCACGCAGCGGTGAACCCTAGGGGTGGTCAGTCTGCGTCGCCTCACCCGTTCGTCATTTCTCGGTGAAGCCAGGCCTTGGCCAGATTCCAGTCGTTGATCACAGTTCGCCGGGAAACCTTCAATACTTCTGCCGTGTGGTCGACGCTGAGGCCGCCAAAGAAACGGAGCTCCACGACCTTGCTCTTGCGCTCATCCAGAACGGCAAGCTGGTCCAGAGCATCGTCCAGCGCCAGGATCTCCCGGTCGCGTTCGGGGGAGATCACCATCGAGTCTTCCAAAGGAATGGGACGGACTCCGCCGCCACGTTTCGCGTATCCGCGAGCTCGTGCGGAATCCACGAGTATGCGCCGCATCATGCCGGCACAGACGGCGAAGAAGTGTGCCCGGTTCTGCCAGCGCACATTCTTCCAATCGATCAACCGGATGAAGGCCTCATTGATCAGCGCCGTGGCCTGTAAGGTGTGCCCGGCGCGCTCCCCGGCCATGTGTCGCCGAGCGATCCCGCGCAGTTCGCGGTAGACGATTGGGGTCAGCTCGTCCAGCGCATGCTCATCGCCGCCGGTCCAGGCTTGAAGCAACCCCGTGATTTGATGTGAAGAGGGCTCCATCGGCGACCTTGTTGTGACGCTCTTTCTCTCTTGCAGACAGGTCTGTGCCCGGCTAGTGGCCTGTAACGGAGATATCGGCACCATCGCCGATGGGTCTTGCCAGTCGAGGTCGAGGAGAGAGGAGGAATTGATGCGGTTTCATCATGACGACGAACGACAAAGAGATCGACGGCAACCCCCATCGGCCCGGAGGGTTGCGGCGGAACGGCACCGTCTTCGTTGTCTCTCCTCCTCGCAATGTAGGAGCATTACCTCGTCGTCGGCTCCTAGAATCCGGTGCCGTTCCACCGCAACGCTGGTACCGATATCTCCGTTACAGGCCACTAGTTGCCCGCAGGAACGCGGCGGCGCAGCTCGTCGAAGAAGTTCGTGATGACCCGCAGCGTCGGGTTGGGCTCGAAGCGCTCGGGATTGTAGCGCGTAAGGAACTGCGCGCCATCGAGTGAGATGTCGTAATCGTCTCCGGGGCCATTGACGAACGGGCCTTCGAACAGGGGTCGCGGCCGGCCGGCCTCGAAGTCGGGGGTCAGGCGCACGTCCACCGCGAAGAACCGGCTTCCGTCCCTGTAGAAAAGCCGGGGTTCGCTCGGGTGCCATAGCGGATCAATACCACCGTCTGTCGAGATCTGAATGCTCCTCCCCGTCGGGGGATACGGCATCACGTAGATTTCGTACCGTCCCGAGCTGGTCGACGCGTACGCGATCCACTCGCCGTCGGGCGAGAAACGCGCAAACGCTTCAGAATCGCGAGTCTGAAGCAGGACTTCCGCTTTCGGCAGCTTCCCCGCATAGGGGTCGACGCCGTCGAGGCGAAGCTGCCAGAGGTCGAAACCTGTCCCCGCAGAGCGCGAGAAGAACGTCAGAACCGACCCATCTGGACTGAAGGAGTCCGGCAACGGCAGGCTGGCCGTGTCGTCCGGGGTGAGTTGCACCGCCTCCCGGCTTCGATCGGCGGGTTTCAAGAAGATGTGATCTCTCGGGTTCTCGTCTTCTGGCGATGAGAACACGCGCGAGGTGTAGGCGATGTGTTTTCCGTCGGGCGTCCATCGGGGAGTCAAGTTGCGCGCCCGGCGATTGTCTCGCAAGCCATATGTAAACCGCGATAAGTTCTCGCGGGCGATGTCCCAGAGCCAGATGTCGCTGCTACTGCTTCCCTCCCAGATGGGGACCGCGACCTGCGTGCCGTCTGGCGAGAGAGAAAATGGGCCGAAGATTCCCGGCTCCAAGCCGAGCGGCTCGACATCCCCCTCGTGGTCCGCCCAAACCAGCGACGCTAAATCTCGGTCCTGTCCTGGCGCGTAGACCAACAGGCCGTCTTCGGAAAGAGCGAATGGCGCTCCCCCGAGGCCTCCACTTGTCCGCAGATCCTCCAGCAGCGTGACAGGTTGGCTGGTGACCTCCAGTGCCGCGAGGTCGAAGGCGACGGCGAGGAGCTTGCCACGTTCCGCATAGACGAGATGGCCGGTCGGGACGTAGCGGGCGTAATACGCCGGGGCGAGGAGTCTCCGCACTTGGCCGTTCCTCAGGGAATGGATGCCCCCCCCCCGAAACCTCCTGTGAAGAGGAGAGCCTCTCCGCCGAGAAGAATGTCCGGCCACCAGTCCTGAGCTTGCGTGACTCTTTGCACCTGCCCGCTGCCCGTCGCGGACACTTTCGATAGCCCCTCCCCCTCCTGGGGGGTGAAGTAGATCGTGTCGTCGGGCGCCCAAGCTCCTCCCATGCTAAGTGGTGCATCGGCCAGGACGACCGGCTCGCCGCCGGCGAGCGACACCTTCTTCAGCTTACCTTCGGCAAAGAAGCCCAGCCCTTCGCCATCGGGTGAAAAGAACGGTCTTACGCCGCCGCTCGTTCCCGGGATGGCCTCTGTCTCTCCCGTGTCCATCTGCCGGAGATACAGTTGCCTGCCACCACCGACCTGATCTGCTGCGTAGACCAGGCGGCTGCCGTCAGCAGACAGAGCCACGTGCCCCCCGGGTACCAAAGGGGCTTCCGCCGGGAGGACAAGATCGAGCCGCGTGGCAGGTTGGGTTTGGGATTCGTCGCCCCCTCGGGTCCACTGCGACACGGCGACCGCGATCAAAAGCACAGCGGCGACGGCCCACCCCAGGAGCGGCTTCCACGCGCTTGCGTGCGGAACAATTGCCGGCTTCTCCTCGGACTCGCCCGAGAGCAGTTCCTCGATCTCCACGCGGGCGTTGCCGATCGCCTGCAGACGTCGCCGGGCGTCTTTTTCCAGACACCGCCTGAGGAGCCTGCGAATGGCTGCTGGCGTGTCCGGAGGAAGGCGATTCCAGTCCGGCTCCACGCGAAGAACCGCCGCCAGTGTGTCCTGCACACTCGTACTGGCAAAGACCGAATGGCCGGTGAACATCTCATAGAGCACACAACCGAATGCCCAGGTGTCGGTCCGTTTGTCCAACCGATCTCCGCGGACCTGTTCCGGACTCATATAACCCACCGTTCCCATCATCTGTCCTTCTACGGTGGGGATCTCACTGATCGTCGGCAATTTAGAAAGATCCACGTTTGGCCCTGCATGCCGCAAGGCCTTCGCCAGGCCGAAGTCCAGTACCTTTACGTTTCCTTCAGGAGTGACCTTGATGTTGGCGGGTTTCAGGTCCCGATGAATGATTCCCTTTTCATGGGCGGCTTCTAAACCCTCGGCCACCTGGAGGCCGATATTGAGTGCGGACTCAACGGGGAGGGGGCCGGCAGAGAGGAACTCGGCCAGGGTGTCGCCTTCGACGAGTTCGAGGACCAAAAAGCGTGTCCCGTCGGACTCCTCGAGTCCATAGATGGCGGCAATGTTGGGATGGTTCAGCGACGCCAGCAGCCTGGCTTCACGCTCAAACCATACCAGCCGTTCTTCGTCTCTCGCGAATTCCTCGGGGAGGGTCTTGATCGCAACCTCGCGTCCGAGCTTGGAGTCCCGCGCACGCCACACCTCGCCCATGCCTCCCCTGCCCAGCGGGGAGAGGACCCGGAAGGTCCCGATCCTAGGTTTCGGTCAGTCCGAGGCCACGATTCGAGTTCGTTGCGGACCAATCGCGCGTGCCTCGGATTCCCCGTCCGTTAATCGCAACCACCCTGTCTCCCGGCCGCAGGCCCGCCTCAAACAGGATCGTGCCGGATGCGACGCCTTCGACATGCATCGTGCCGTCAGAGAAGAACGCATCCAGACCGGCCAGGTCCGACGGCCCCCATACGATCAGGTACAGGGTGAGAACCTGCACCGCGAGGAACGAGACAGCCAGCAGATATCCCCACCACGGCACCGGTTGAAGACGCCAGAATACGGGTCGGGTCCGTCCCCGTCGTCTAGGAGCCGGATCCTGGGCCCGTAAACCACTGTCCCGGGCTTCACCTCGGTCTTCGAGCCTGCCGGCGAGTTCGCCCAGTTCTTTTTTCGCGACCGCCCCGAGTGGCCGTTCTTCGGAATCCTTCTCAAGACATCGGACCAGCAACGCCCGAACCCTCAAGCCGACGTTGCGCGGAAGTCGATCCCAATCCGGATGGACTTTCACGACCTGACTGAGGACACTCGCCATCGTCTTTCCATCGAACGCCTTCGCCCCGCTTAGCATTTCGTAAAGAACGCAGCCCAGAGCCCAGACGTCGGTCCGCGCATCGACAGACTGACCCAGTGCCTGCTCGGGGCTCATGTAGCCCGGGGTGCCCAGGACAGCGCCGGCTTGGGTCCCAGCCCAGGCACTGCTCGAAGTCGCTTCGGAGTTGCTCGTCACGAGTGTCTTCGCCAGACCAAAATCGAGCACTTTCACCCTGCTGTCCGGCGTGACCTTGATGTTGGCCGGCTTTAGATCGCGGTGAATCACACCCTTCTCATGTGCCGCTTCGAGGGCCTCGGCGATCTGAAGGGCAAGCTCGAGGGATTCTTCTACAGGGATAGGCCCGCTCTTCAACCGTTCGGCCAGCGTTTCGCCTTCGACCAGCTCGAGGACGAGGAAGCGTGTCCCGTTGTCTTCTTCCAAACCGTAGATCGCAGCAACATTCGGGTGATTCAACGACGCGAGCAGCCTGGCCTCGCGTTTAAACCGAGCCAGCCGTTCTTCGTCCCTGGCGAACTCTTCGGGAAGGGTCTTGATGGCCACTTCACGACCGAGTTTTTGGTCGTGGGCTTTCCACACCTCTCCCATGCCGCCCTTACCGAGCTTTTCCAGGACCTTGTAATGAGCGATGGTCTTGCCGACCATCGAGCTGTCCTCGTCGCCCAACGCCGGGACGGAATCTTCTCCAAATGTTCCCACCGGCCAGTCCACGACGGGGGCCGCCAGAAAAGATGCGGCCCGTTCCCCGTGCGCCAGCAGCGACTCCAGCTCCCGGCGGAGCCCTTCGTCACCCGCGCAAGCTTCCTCCAGAAAGGCCGCCCGCTCGCCCGGCGGACGCTCGAGGGCGGCTTGGTAGAGCTTCTCGATTCGCTCCCAGCGTTCATTAGGCTGCATCGTCATCCTTCTCGCTGATATCGCGATGCAGCCACGTGCGAGCCAGATCCCAGTCACGCAAGACTGTCTGCGGGGAGACCTTCAACACCTGCGCGGTCTCCTTGACGCTGAGCCCACCAAAAAACCGCAGCTCCACCACTTGCGCCTTGCGCGGATCGACCGCGTCCAAGCGGCGCAGGGCATCATCCAGCGCAATCATCTCCGGAGCTCGTTTCTCCGATACCAGCGCGACTTCGTCCAGCGACACCCGCTGCGCTCCCCCGCCCCGTTTGGCGTAGCGCCGTGAGCGCGCATAGTCAACCAGAATGCGCCGCATCAACTGCGCGGCAACTGCCACGAAATGCGCCCGGTTCTGCCAGCGCGCATTCTTCCAATCGATCAAGCGCAAATAAGCTTCATTAACGAGAGCCGTGGCTTGAAGAGTGTGGTCGGGCCGCTCCCCACGCATGTAGTGTCGGGCCAGCCGGTGCAGCTCTTGGTGGACGAGAGGTGTCAGCTTCTCCAGTGCGCTCGTGTCGCCTTCACCCCAGGCGTGAAGTAACTGCGTCGCATCCTGTGGGGATCGTACCGCCATGGGAGTCTTTCCACTGTCGGTTTGAATGTAACCTCAAGTTAGCACACAGCCTCAGGACATTACACTTGTCTTGAGATGAGTCATCTATCGGGCTCCAGCTGGTCAGAGAAAATGAAGAGTCAACCGAGTCCCAAAGCTTCGTCAAGGGAAATGGACCTCCAAAACCCGTAGATTGGTCCCTCGGAAAGGTCGGTAAAGGATCAATCGACATCGTCTTCCCTTTCCAATAAAGTAACGCCTACTCTCAGCTGGCACCGAAATTGCCGTTCCCGCTCCCGTGGGTTTCCAGAGATTTTTCTGATCCCGTTGGAGTTTTCCATCACAGTTCCCGCTTTAACAGGTGAGGGCAGCGAAAACCAGCACTCGCCCAAGGCCAGAAAGGAGGAATCATGATCGCCGAGAAAGAAATCGAAGGAGGAGGCTTAACCATGGGGGAACAAAAGACCATCCGCAGAACGCTGGTTGTCCTCTTGTGCCTGGTCTTGGCCAACACTTCCATATCCGCCGGGGCTCAGCAGGGCCCGTCCGTCGCGTCGCCGCCGAGCGATGCGGAAAAGGAAGAATTCCTGCGAACGGCGAAGGTCGTGCGCAAGACGGGCCTCGACGTGGGTGTCACCCGAAGCGAACGGGCCACGCTTGACGACGGGCGCCTGACACACGACGCTCACATCCAGACCATCGATGAATTCCGGCGAGGAGTGACCACCTTGAGGCGATCCGTCGAGGTGAACTTTCGGGACAGTTACAAGTTCAACATCGCCGCCTACCGTCTGGACCGGCTGATCAACCTCAATATGGTGCCGGTCTCTGTCGAGCGAAGGATCGGTCGAGAAAAGGCGGCGGTGACCTGGTGGGTGGACGATGTGCAGATGATGGAGCGCGATCGCCATGAGAAGAAAATCCAGCCGCCGGATTCGTCGGCCTGGAACGACCAGATGTACAACACACGCGTGTTCAACGAACTCGTGTACAACACCGATCCGAACCAGGGCAACCTCCTGATCACGAACGACTGGCAGATTCGCCTGATTGACTATACGCGAGGATTCCGCACCTCGAAGCAGTTGAGGAGGCCTAAGAACCTCACGCCACGGATAGATCGCCGCGTCTACGAGGGACTCCGGAGCCTGGATCTGGAAACGTTGACGCGCGTGATGGACGGTGTGCTCAACAAGCCCCAGATCGAAGGCATTCTCGCGCGGCGCGACTTAATCCTGGAGTACTTCGATGGAGAGATCGCCAAAAAAGGAGACGCCTCGGTGATCTGCGACCTGACGGGGCACTGAGTCGGGTCATGTCCGGAATGACGACAACATCCAACTCTGCGCTACCAGAACATGCGGGCAGTCGTCGCTAATGTTTCGAGTTTACGTTTCTGGTCTTCAAAGGACAGGGCGTTGCCGATGATGGACGTTCCGAAGCCGCATTGGGGACTGACCGCGAGACGCTCCTCAGGGATGAAGCGTGACGCTTCTCTGATCCGGTCGGTCAGCTCTTGCACCGTTTCCCTGCGTGCGGACTTAGTGGTCACGAGACCGAGGACCACGGTTTTGTCTTCCGGCACCTCCTTGAGCGGTTCGAAGGATCCAGAACGGGGGCCGTCGTACTCCAGCAGGATGCGCTGGGCGCCGATCCTCTTGAAGATGGGTCTGGCGATGAGATCGTAGCCGCCTTCCACGAGCCACCGGCTGCCCTGGTTGCCCCGGCAGAGGTGGAAACCGAAAGTCACACCGGAGTGGCTTCCGATCACCGCGTTGTCCATCTCGATGCCCGCCTGGAGCCATTTCTCTAACGTCCAGCCCCGTGATTCGTAGAACCGCCGCAGGTTGGGGTCGAGAAGAAGTGGATAGTGCGGCGCGTCGAGCTGGATGTAGGTCGCTCCGCATCGCACCAGCTCCCCAACCTCCTCTTTGAGGATGTCGGTCACGTCCGCCAGGAACGCCTCCAGCGTCGAATAGGCGTTCGAGGACTTCTGCATGGACCAGAAGTTGGAAAAGAGGCTTGGGCTGGGGAGAGTGACCTTGGGGATCCGGGTAGTTCGTCGCTTGAGGTAGACAAACTCTCCGACAGAGAGCCACCGCTTCCTTTCGAGTTTCGAGACCACCCCGAGCGAGCGGGGTCGCCTGGTTCGCTGGTCCCCGATCCGCGGGTCCCCCTTCCAGTCGCCCCAGAGAAAAGCGTCCAGGTCCCATTCACCGAAACCTTCCACGGCTTCGGTCATCTGGCTCTGGAAGGAGAGCCGTCGCTGCTCCCCGTCGGTGACCACGTCCAGGCCAGCCCCTTCCTGCAAGGCGATGGCCCGATCAACTGCGCCATCCTCGATGGCTTTGAATTCTTCCGAAGAAAGGCGACCCGCGAGGAAGCCCTTTCGGGCTTCCAGCAGGTCAGCAGGACGGAGGAGGGAGCCGACCACGTCGGCACGGGCTGTCAGCACGGCGTTGTTCTCGTTTGTTTACCCAACCCCGCTCATCCGGCGCGCGCATAAGGTGCATTCGCTAAAACCCAATCTGAGTCGACCGTGGCTCCCGAATAATTCTTCGGATCCTCACTGCGATGGCGGGCCGGTCCACCGTGCCCGCAGGCCGGCGCGGTCTACAGCGTCGCCGCGGAGGTACACTTCGGCGATCTCCCGCGTATTGGTGATGTCGTCGAGGGGGTTGGCGTCCAGGACGATGAAATCCGCGCTCTTGCCCGTTTCCACTGAACCGACGTCTGTAAGTTGCAACAGCTCGGCCGAATTCCGGGTCGCGGCCATAATGACCTCGGCCGGCGTCATCCCGGCCGCCACCATGTCCTCCATTTCAACGTGTGGCGCCCACGGGGTTCCGCCGTCCGTACCAAACGCGATCTGCATGCCTTCTGAACTGAGTCGGGCGAGATTGCGGGCCTGGATTCCGAAACCCTCCTGAGCCTCGGGCCGATCCGTGGCCGCCTCCTGAAGTTGCTCGACCTCTTCGGCGGGCAGCGTTTCGCTCAACCAGCTCATGTCGTCCGCCACGCCTCGACCGGGAAGGTTCGGCACGAGGACTACATTCGGACGTTCCTTGACCATCTCGACGAATTCATCGTCGACGTCCATGTCCCGGACTCCGTGCGCGAACGCGTCGATGCCCGCCCTCAGGAGCCCTTTTGCATCCTCGAGTGCAAAGATATGGGCCGCGACCCTCAGGTTGTTGGCGTGCGCCTCGTCGATGACGGCCCCGTACAGTTCGGGCGTCATCTTCTCGTACCTGCCGCCCCGGTCGTCGACCCAGATCTTGACCATGTCGACCTGTCTTGCGGCCAGCTCCTGGACGGCCGTGCGTGCCTCATCTTCGCTCGTGACCCAGTACGGGACCTCCGAGCGTCCCTCCTCCGGCCGTGTGATCCCGCGTCCCGCCGTGCGCAATCGCGCCGCGTTGGGAATCGTCTCTTCCCGGACCTGCGACGCCAGGTCGCCATCATCCGTGCCCATGCTCATGGCCACACCGATGCCGTAGTACGCCATCCGCTGCAGCTGATCGACGAGAGCCTCCCGATCGCCGGCCGCGTGCTTGTGCGCGTCGACAATCGCGGGCATGACGGTCTTGCCGCTCAGATCCACACGCTCCGCTCCGGCCGGTGCGTTAATCTGCCCTCTCGGGCCGACCTGGGTGAAGCGACCGTTCTGGACTACGAATGCAGCGTCTTCGATCGGCTCGCTGCCGTCTCCAATGATGAGCCGCGCCCCCTCGAACACCGTGGCATCGACTGCCTCCGGCATCTCCTCGGGAGCCGGCGAACATGCCGTCGGCAAAACGAGAGCGATTGAAATTAGACCAACAAAGAATGTCACATGACGTGATTCCGGCTTTAGACGGCGCATAGGAACCTCCTGCGTGAAACTGAAATTGCAGATTGTCAGCCGCAACCTCACCCTGCTCTTGAGTTACGGACCAGGGGCGCGCCCGGTGAACTGGACCGGGACACCGCAGGACCGCCACCTTCTCATGATGAGATCGACTGCTCCCCAGGGACCCCAGCGGCATAGCATCGCCAAAGTCAGAGTGGGCTCGCACGCGCACCCCAACTGGTGTGAGGAGAATCCACGATGAAGAATATGACTATTGGTGGGCAGCGACAAACAAAAAACTCCTGTCGCCAGTATCCTGGCTCGACTGTTTCTTGTATGACGGTGACTATCTATGGTAGCAAGCGGAGGCGGGACCATGACGTGTAGGAGGATGCGCGCCCGAGGATTGCGGCCACTAGTGGCCTGTAACGATTTCGATTGGACATTTTTCCCAACTTTAATGATCATGCACTTGGAACGCCCCAGGCATTCAATTCCGGGCTAAGCTGGAATGATGAAAACAACGCCCGCGGCCGGTGAAACAGTCGATACAGAGGTCAGCCCCCGGGGGACTCTGGAATTGCTGTCGCAGCGCGAGGTGGAGCAACTTCAGTATTTAACTCGCTTCGGAATCGGACGAGAATTCCCGACTCTTCGATCTGCTGCGGCGTTGTTCCCTCGCCGTGATGAACACGGACGGCAAGGAAGACGATGCCGCCGCGATATTCGACCGCTATAGCGATTTCTCCCTCGAGATCGTAAAGCGCACGCGCGGGATCAAGCTCAGGATCAGAAATGCGCCGGCCGGAGCGTTTGTCGACCGCCGGATCATCGAGGGTATCCGCCAGCACCTGTTCGCCGTGTTGCGAGATCTCGTCTACATCGGCACCGAAATCGAACAGAGCGAGCGGTTCGATCTCGGCCGGGGAGACAGCATCACCGATGCCGTCTTTCACATCCTGAAACACGCTGGGATCCTGAATCCGAAACTCCGGCCCAACCTTGTCGTGTGCTGGGGTGGGCATGCCACATATCGCGAACCGAGTACGAATACTCCAAAGGGGTCGGATATCACCTGGGGTTGCGCGGCCTCGACGTGTGCACCGGGTGTGGACCGGGCGCCATGAAAGGACCGATGAAGGGAGCTGCCATCGGCCATGCCAAGCAGCGGCTGCGCGATGCCCGTTATCTGGGTCTGACCGAGCCCGGGATCATCGCGGCCGAACCACCGAATCCGATGGTCAACCACCTGGTGGTCCTGCCGGATATCGAGAAGCGCCTCGAGGCGTTCGTGCGCATCGGGCACGGGATCATTGTCTTCCCGGGCGGTGCCGGCACGGCGGAAGAAATTCTGTACCTGCTGGGTGTGCTGACGGACCCGGCCAACGCGGATCGGTATCTGCCTGTCATTTTCACAGGTCCCAAGGAAAGCCGTGACTACTTCGATCAGATCGATCGTTTCATCGCGGCGACCCTGGGCGACGGGGCGCGGAAGCACTATCAAATCATCATCGACGACACGCGGGAGGTTGCGCGGCAAATGGCTCGAAAGATCCGCAGGGTTCAAACCGCGCGGCGCAAAAGTGGCGATGCCTTCTACTTCAACTGGTTACTGTCCGTTCCCGACGGCTATCAACATCCGTTCGAGGTCAGTCACGAAACAGTCGCCGACCTCGTGCTCCATCGCGACCTGCCGACCCACGAGCTGGCATCGAATCTACGTCGCGCCTTCTCGGCCATCGTGACGGGGAATGTCAAAGAACACGGAATTCGAATGATACGACAGCACGGGCCGTTCGAAATACTCGGGGATCGCGCCGTGATGGAGTTGCTGGATACGCTGCTTGGCAGCTTCGTCGATCAGGGTCGCATGAGAATTGCCAGCGAATCCTACGAACCCTGCTATCGGGTAGTCGCGTCGCAGGCCTGAGGCGATCTAGAACGGGGAGCGTGCCGAAGCCGCGTAGCCCGCTTTGCCCGCAGCTCACAAACGCTTCCAGATCAGCCGATCGTTGATACGTCCCAGAGAAGTACCGTCGTATCGGCCCCGCCGGAAGCCAGCGTACGTCCGTCTGGAGAAAAAGCGACCGTCTTGACCGGGCCCGTGTGGCCGGTGATTCTGCGCAGTTCTGCTCCTGAGGCGACATCCCACAGCCGGATTGTGCCGTCGTCGCCGGCCGATGCGATGACTTTGCCGTCCGGCGAGAAGCTAACCGCTGAGACTGGCAGCTCGTGACCCTCGAGCCTTGCCAATTCCTCTCCCGTCGCCACGTTCCAAAGCACGATAGACCCTGGAACCGTCACTGGTCTGTACCCACGTGCTTCTGGCACCGCAGCCAGAAGGCTCCCGTCCGGCGAAAAAGCGAGAAACTTCGGAAACCTGAGCTTCGGGGTGTGGGAACTTTCGAGTTTCCGCACCTGCTGTCCAGAAGCCACGTCCCAGATGAGCGCTGTACCGTCTTTATCTCCGGACGCGAGTGTCTGTCCGGTCGGCGAGAACGCGACTGCCGTGTCCTGAACATTCCTGGAACGCACAACTTTGCGAACGAGCTCACCGGTCGCCAGATTCCATAGATGAAAACCCTGCTCATAGCCCTGCCCGTATGCCAGCAGCCTGCCTTCCGGCGAATACGAGATTGATGTAATTGGGCCTACCCCCGTTTGGAATGATCTCACCGTCTCCCCGCTCTGGATGCCCCGGACAACCACGCTGCCTAGGGGCCCCCCAGATGCCAGCGTTCCACCATCGGGCGCAACAGCAAGCGCGCTCACGCTCCAGCGTTGGCCCTCGATCCGTAGACTCTCTCGACCGGAGGCCACGTGCCACAGGCGAACGACACCATCGTCGTCTCCTGATGCCAGGCTTCCGCCATCGGGGGAAAAGACGACGGCATTGACTGTCGCCGTCGAGCCCCCCGGACCGAGTTGCTCTCCTGTCGTCAGGTCCCAGAGACGGACATGCCCATCGCTGCCGGACGCGAGCGTTCGACCGTCAGGAGAGATCGCAATGGAGGTTCCCTCACGACGCTTGTTCTGTCTAATTCTCAGTCTCTCTTGTGCGCTCGATGTGTTCCAGATCCGAATCAAGGCATCGTCGTGCGTATCCACCGTAGCCAACACTTTTCCATCCGGTGAAAAAGCCACGGAACCGAGCCAGTCGACTCGGCCCGCCATTATCTCTTTACCCGTTCCAGTCTCCTTGAGACGAGCGATGCGATCCCGGCTGTCCCAGGTGAACATCCTGTCTCCGGGCAGCAACACTCTCCAACTTGCGTAGTCAGCTTGCAGGTAGCTCGCAACTCTCCCGAGGAAGAGTCGCAGGCTGCCGAGGAATCGAGAACTTGTCGCCGAGAGATTCTCTCTACCGGTAGCAATCTCCCAGCTGCGCACGGGCGGGTCGTACCGGCCACTGGCTCTCAACGTCTCTCCGTCCTCCGAAAAGGCGATCGAAGCCGCTTCCTTTGCATCGATCGCCAGGAGCTCCTTGCCGGATGCGACCTCCCACAGCCGCACAGTCTTGTCCTCGATACCGGTGCTGATCTTCTCCCCGTGTGGGGCAGTCCAGAAGCCCCGGTCCTGGCTCCTCGACGCCAGGATCTTCCCGTCCGGCGAAAAACAGAGCTGATAGACCGACCCGGTCTGGCCGTCGATCCGGCGGATCAGGGCTCCTGTAACGGTGTTCCAAAAAGCGATGACGCCTTCGAGGTTATGGCCGCGGTAATTGCCGCCACCGCCAGCGACCAGTATCCGGCCGTCGGGAGAGAATCGGAGGTGGTAGATCAAGAATTCGGCAGACAGAGTCCGAACCTGTTTGCCGCTGGCGAGATCTCCGAGCACGATGGTCGCCCCGGCTGAGGTTGCGATTGTCCTTCCGTCCGGCGAGAAGGCGAGCGGGGATCGATCCGAAGGGAATCGAAAGTCGACGCTGCCGAAGCGTTGAATTGCGCCGGGCGGGAGTGGCTCCCCATACCTGTCCAGGCGTGTGAGGGCACTCCTGTCTCCGGAGGTCTGACCAGCGAGGGATACCGTTGCGGAAAACATCGCGACCGCAAGTAGCGTGATCTTTCGCATACGGGAACTCCTCAATAGACCGCGATGATCTGCCGAATCCACCTTCATTTAGAAGTAAGTTCAGGCCGGGGGAAAGTCAAGAACAGAGCCCGGCGTCGATCGACGCGACACTTTGCCTTGAAATGGAGGTTTGAGTTCCAGAGAATCCACAAACACAAAGCCCGCCGCACCAGGATTGACGCAGCGGGCCCTAGGTTGGTCTTCTTAAATGGTTAGACGCCGGCAGCCTCGAGTGCGGCAAGCACGCGCTCGTCTCGGAACGGGACCCGACGGATCCGGACGCCGGTCGCATCGTATATGGCGTTTGCGACTGCTGCGATCGTCGGCTTGCATGCCGCCTCGCCCGCGCCATAGTGCGGACGATCGGGCCGGTTCGGATTGGGATCTCCGTTCACGAACACGACGTCGATCTGTGCCGGCGTGTCGGCGTGCCTGAGCGTGGGATGAGATCGCCAGTCCCGGCTGGTCACCTTCTCCGTGTCGAACTGCACCTCCTCGTGGAGGGCGCGGCTCAACCCGTGGAGCAGGTTGCCCTCGACGGTGTTGCGCAGCCCGTCGGGGTTGACTACCAGTCCGCAATCGTGGGCGCAGACGAGCCGCTTCACCCACACGTGGCCGGTTTCGCGATTCACCTCGACCTCAGCGATCTCTGCGACAACGGTTTGGCCGCGGTAGCAGTACGCCACGCCACGTCCGGTGAGAATAGTGCCCGTGCCGAGAGGCTTCGGTGAAGGTCTCCTGTCCCACCCGTACGCCTCTGCTGCCGCCTGGACTACGGCGATTGAGCGGGCCCGCTTGAACCGAGCGTCGTCATCGGTGCTGGCCCTGAGCATCTTCAAGCGAAAATCGATCGGATCGGCCCCCGCCTCCGCCACGAGTTCGTCGATGAACGATTCGCCGGCGAACGTCGTCTGTGGCCCGTTGGGATCCCTCAAGTTTCCGGTACGCAGCGGGGTCTCGTAGGCGAGGGGCATGCGCACGACGTGCGTCTGCTGGCGCCGGTTCGGGATGACATACAGTTCCGAGGGCGGGGAGGCTCCGCCGGGCGCAGTCCGGGCAGGCCGAATCCCCATGAGCTGGGCGATCAACACGGTCTCGGGGTCGTTATAGCCCACGTGAGCATAGTCGGCGGTTCGGGCCCGGTAGTCCAGAGCGATGAGGTTGCCCTCGGCATCCAATCCGCCTCGCAGGTTGAATGTAAAAGCGGGGCCCTTGGTATCCCAAGCCGTCTCCTCGTGCCGCATCCACTGGACTCGAACCGGGCGGCCGATCTCCTTGGCCAGGAAGGCGGCCTCAAAGCCGGCGTCATCGGCCGCGGTGCGGCCGTACACCTGGGGTCCTTCCATATAGACGACGCGGACCCGGTCCCGCGGCATCTCCAGAAATTCGGCGACGCCGCTTCGCAAGCCGTACGCTTTCATGTCATTGGAGTAGATGGTCATCTGACCGTCCGACGGATCGGCCATGGCATGCGCCGGGCCGATGGCCGTGTGCCCCTGGAACGGAACATCGTATTCCGCTTCGACGACCTTCGCGGCATTTGCCAGCGCTTCGTCGGGGTTCCCTTCCACGTGCGGTACAGGCTCGGGAACGGTGCGGGTGCCCCTGGCCCGGGCGAGGGAGGTGGGCTCGGCGTTGCGAATGTACGTGAACAGGTTTTCCGATGTCGGGAAGGGCGGTGTCGCCGGCTTCTGCCAGTTTGCTTTGAGCTGTCTGGCCGCCTTGATCGCCTCCTCTTCCCGCTCGCATACAACCGCGACGTAGTTGCCCTTGCTGACGACCTTGATGAATCCCGGGATGTCCCGGACTGAAGACTCGTCGATGCTGGTCAGCGTGGCCCCCACCATCGGCGGTCTCACGTTGCGTGCATGAACCATGCCGGGAACAGCGACGCCGACGGCCCATTTCTGCGATCCGTCCACTTTGGGAGGAATGTCATAGCGTTGGACCGGCCGGCCGACGATCTCTAGGTCCTGCACCGGCTTCACGTTAGCAACCCCGGTCGTCGCATTGATGTTGTTGCCCGTCAGTGTGACGTTGAACCGTCTTCCGCCGATCAGTTCTCCGTAACTGACCTTCCTGGAGGGATTCGATTTGACGGCGATCTCACCCTCGCTGACGGCGAGCTGATCCACCGGCACGCCAAACCGCTCGGATGCGAGCTCCAGCAGGACTCGGCGGGCCTCGGCCGCCACGCGCCGCATGGGCCAGCCATCCCTCTCGATCGCATCCGAACCGCCCGATCCTCCCTGGTCGACAGTTAGGTCGGTTTGGCCCATGATGAGGTCGGTCTTGTCAAATGCGATGTCCAATTCATCGCACATCAACTGGCGGAAGGCGGTGCCGGTACCCTGCCCACCGTCGGTCTTTCCGACGTAGAAGGTCGCCGTGTTGTCTTCATGAATCACGATCCACGAATCGAGTTGCATTGAATCCGGATCGGGATACGGGCCCGCAGCTTGCGCCACTGCGGCTTGGGCGCTCGAACCCGGGCTGAACCCACCGGCGGTGGCCAGCGTCGCGGTGCTCAAGCTCACGACGAATAGACCCGACCTCTTGAGGAAGTTCCTTCGGGAGGTCGTCGGGTTCCACTTCTCCAGCACTTCCTGGACTTCTTTCGGAATGTTCGTGAAGGCTGTCATGCGACCACCTCCTTGTCGGAACCCGATCCGTTAGCCGCCATCGCCTGCGCGGCACGCTTGATGGCAGCCTGAATGCGGTAGTACGTCATGCAGCGGCACAGAGTGCTGTTCATCCATTCCCGGATCTCCGCATCGGCCGGATTCGGATTTCGGTCCAGAAGCACCTTGGCAGCCATGATCTGCCCGTTCTGGCAGAAGCCGCACTGCGGGACCTGCTCGTCAATCCAGGCTTGCTGCACGGGGTCTAACCCGCCTTCTTTCGATAGCCCTTCGAGCGTGGTGATTTCGCCTTCAATGCGAGAAGTCGCCGTGACGCACGACCGAATCGCCTCACCATCTACGATCACTGTGCACGCTCCGCACTGCCCGAGTCCGCAACCAAAACGTGGACCTTGCAGGCCGAGATCATTGCGCAGGATATAGAGCAGCGGAGTCGACGGGTCGATATCAAAGGTGTGTGTTTCGCCGTTCACCTTCAATGTGACGTTGCTCATTTTCTCTCCTGCCGAATGGGTGGACGGATCAAACGATAGCGCCGCGCGAATGAGGGCCGCGGCCACTTGATGATAACGACAAACACTAGATGACGCACGGAATACGATACACGCGAAAAAGAAACTCTTCAGAAGCTGAACAGATGGGTGAACTTGACGCTCAAGGCTCGATTCAGATCACTGTTCCCGCTGATACCGCGGCTCTCGTTGTAGACGATGAAGAAGTCGCTCAGGGGATGGTGAATCAAACGGAACCGGATATTCGAGGTGAGGGCCCTCGAGTCGGTGTTGTACTGAATGAGATTCTGCAGGTACATCTTCGGGGAAAAGGCCAGGGTCAACCGCAGCCGGACAAGATCGGTCAGGAAATCTCCTTCCGGCAGATTGATCTTGTTGCGCGACCAGTTCAGTTCCGCTGCCAACCGTGCACTGTGCCGGTAGGTCCCCCCCAACCGGAACTCTCTGCGAGTTCCGGTCCAGAAGTCCCCGAACCGGATGTTTCCGCCGAGAGAGATCCGTCGACCAGGCGATGACGATGCGTTCAGGTCCCAGTCACCGAAGGAGTAATCACCCGGACGCAGGTCGATGTCGCGACGAATCTCGAACGCCTCGACCAGCCGTTCGAACGTCTCGTTCCGATTGAGCCGAATCGAATCGCCGTCCTGGGTCATGACGTTGAATCCGGCCCGGTGGGTTCGCGTGAGCAGCCGATTCATCTGGTCCGTAACGTAGTTGCTTTCGAAGGACGGAAACACCTCCCGTATGAAGCCCGAGCGGGGGCGGGGTCGGACGCCCGAAGACCTGGCTTTTTCGGATAGCCGGCCGGGGCACGAAGCCGAGATCATTCTGAAAATCTTCCTCGATGGTCAGATACGACGCGCGGAAGGTGTAGAAGGGGTCGCGATAGGAGCCTTCGAATCGCCCGGCCAGGTTGCGGTCATCTGAACCCGGCGTCTGGCTCTTCATGGCGAAACCCGAAAAGGACAGCCGTTGGTTCAGGAACCTGAAGTTCGCATCGAGGCCCCCCGAGCGGTTCCAGTCTCCTGGAGCGCTGGAATCCCGGTTGAAGAGAAAGGTTCCCACGTCGGAATTGGACAAGACTTCCCGGCGCAGCCGCACCACGGTCCAATTGTCCGCGGCGACCTCCCCCTGGCTGCCGACCTGTATGTTCAGAAAACCGACATTCCAGCCCGCGAGTTTGCCCGTCAGCCGGGCCCCGACGCGAATCGGCAAAGGCTGGGAGTCCGGCCCCAGCCCGATGCGTCGGCTGAAGAACGGGATGATGTCGCGTCCGCGGGGGGCACGGCCACCTCGGCCGCCCCGGCCGCCTCCACCTCCGAACCCTCCGGCGGAGCTTCCGATGTCGAAAAGACCCGCATTTTCGAGAAAGAACTCCCGCTTCTCCGGGAAAAACAGGCTGAACCGTGTCAGGTTGATCTGCTGTTCGTCGGCTTCAACCTGTGAGAAGTCGGTGTTCACCGTCAGATCCAGTGTGAGCTCCGACGTGACGCCGTACTTGACGTCGAGACCGGCATCGACGTCTTGCTTGTTGAGGAAACCGGTGGTGACATCGGGACGGTAGTTGCCCACCAGGAACGGCTTGACGTAGAGATTGCGCCCTTGCTGGATCCCTTCCAGCCCCTCCAACGTTCCAGCGATGAACACATTGAAGATGTTGAACGGACGCGGGCCGGGGGACCAGAGGGACCGCTCGTTGCGGGAGCGATAGGTTCTCATCACGTTGAAGCCCCAGCGTTGCTCGGGGTTCGCATCCGAAAAACGGAGGGTCTTGAGAGGTATCGCGAACTCGCTGGTCCATCCCGGAGCTCGGACGTCGGTCGCTACTTCGTAGACACCGTCCCAGTCCTGGTTGCGGTTGCTGCCTGTGACCTGCTGGTCCCGCTTTGCGCCTCCGGGATTCGTCTGAAACACGAAGCCGTTCCGATCATCGTCAAAGGTGTCGAACATCAACGAAATGACGTCTCCGGCGCCGGGCGCGAAGTCTTCCGTCAGTTCGTTGATGATCAGCGGGCGCTCCTGGTGGCATACCACGCCGACATACAGGTTCTCGTCGTCATAGAGCAGACGAAACTCCGTTTCCTCACTGGCCGGGAAGCCGGTCCGTGGCTCCAGCTGATAGAAATCGCCGCCCAGCTCGGCCTGCTGCCAGGCTGCCTCGTCGAGAACGCCGTCGATGACTATCCGTTCGGAAGTTCGGGTCGCTGTGTAGACCCTTTCCCTGCGGAATGATTCGTAGTCCGTGATCCGGGAGAGCGGGGGTTCGTCGCCGTCCGTTCCCTGGCCGAAACCGGCAGAGGCGCATGTGATAAGAAAAATGGCCACGCCGGTACCTCGCCCCAGCAGGCGAGCGGTATCCTCTACGAAATCGTGAATCCGCATAGCATCGATGAGCGGTCCGGCCCGTGCTCCCTAACCTTTTTCGTGGGAAGAACTCGCACAAAATGTTACGGAAGGAACGAGTTGAACGCAATCAAACTGTCGCTTGGCCAGTCACTGGCTCAGTTAGCTCGCAACCGGCTATTCCGTTTGCCAGTGGGACCAGCGCAGCGATCACGGTTCCCGACATGTGGATTGTCGCAGCCTGCTGATTCGCTTTTCCGGAGGCGAGGGTGGCGGTTGGAGTTCTCGGCTGGCGATACGAGAGGATGCCCTACGGAACGGGCACGCGTTCCCTCAGTTCTTCAAACCAATTCTCGACGATCCGAATGCTCGTCACTCGCTCCGCCCCCAGCCGGGCAGACTTACCCATCAGGAATCCTTGCCCGTCGGGGTGCATGTCATAGTTTCTGCTTACGGCGCCACTCTGGTATGCGCCGACAAACAGGGGCCTGGGGCGGCTGCGGGTGAAGGCGGGATCCGTGGTCACATCCACGACCATCTTTCTGTTCCCCGATGCGAAATAGTAGAGCTGTCGCCCGTCCGGCGACCACAGCGGTGCGTGCCCACTGTCGGTTGAGATGCGGAAGGCCCGCTCTCCGGCCGGGAAAGGCCGAACGTAAACCTCATCGCCGCCGGATTCATTGGAGGTATAAGCCAGCCAGTCGCCGTCTGGAGAGAACGCCGGGTAGGTCTCATCAAACTCCGTATCCAGGAACGGCCGCGGTTCGCTATCGTCCTTAATGGAGAGGGTCATGACATCGAAATTGAGGTTCACGCCAGTTTCCACGAAAGCCAGCACCCCGTCGATGGACCAGGATGCGGGCACCTGGAAAGCAGTGGTCTCAGTCAACCGTTCCATCCGGCCACTGCCGTCCGCGGCCATCCAGTGCAGGTTGCCCATCCGGCCATCGATGTCCGATGAAAGAACGATCCGAGTTCCATCGGGGCTCCAGACAGGGAACCGGTTCTGACCCTCTGAAGTCAAGCGTGTCTGCACCTCCAGTTCAAGGTCGTAAACCCAGATCTGCGCTTCCCCGCCGGGCCCCTCAGCGTAGGCGATGCGCGATCCGTCAGGCGAGATTCGAGGATAATAACGACGGGCTTGCGCTAACGGTAGTGGGTGGATGTTCTCTCCCGATCGATCCACCCAAAGGAGCTGGCCTACAGCCATCGGGTAGACCCCGCCGTGAACATAGACCAGCCGGCCCTGTTCGGAAACGCTGAAGTGGGCCGCTCCTGTGTTGAAGAGATCGTTGCCGCCACGCTGCGCGTGCATGACACTCTCGACGACCACGACGGGATCTCCGGATACTTCGAGTCGGCCAACATCGAACCGAACCGCCATCAGCGTCCCGTTTCGGGCGAATACGATATGCCCGGAGGCGAGGTACCGGGGGGAGCTCCCTCCTTCAACCACCACGCGCCTTTCCCCGGTGTCGACAGCTTGGGCCACGATGTCCCAGTTGCTGGGGTTCAGTCTTCGGCTCACGTTGAACAAGACTGCTTGCCCCCCCGGCAGCATGCTCGGGTGGGCGTGCAGGATTTCCCCTTGATCGAGGGTGGTCAGCGGGCGCGGAATCCCGCCGTTTGCCGAGATCTGAACAAGTCCACTACCACTGGCGAACAGGATAGTGCCGTCTTCTGTCCAGCTGGCGCTCATGTTCATGTAGTCCGGTCCCGGGGCCGGCCCGATCGTGAGCGGTTCTCCGCCGTCGATCCCTACCCGCATCAGTTGGTTGCCAACAAAGAACCCTATGGATTGTCCGTCGGGTGCGAAGAAGGGACTCGTTGCGCCGCTGGTGCCGGGAAGCGGCACGGCTTCCGTCTGATCCAGAGATCGCAGATACAAACGCCTGTCCTGCTCCGTTGTGGCGACATAGACCACCTGTTGCCCATCAGGTGAAAGAGCCAGCGCTTGACGGTTCCGTCCGAAGAGACGCTGATCCGTCGAGAGCTCGATAGAAGCGCGCAGGAGCGGTTCCGGCGTGGGTGAGGGCAGATACCCGACGACTAGACCCGTGATGACGCTTGCCGTCACAACGGCGAGACCGACCGGGATTAGCGACCGTCGCCCTCGAGGCGAAGCGGTGGTTTCATCCGAACGCGGCGATTCCGACGCCGCCCGCTCGAGCTCGATCCGGACGTCACCGATATCTCTCTGGCGGTTTCGGAGGTTCTTCTCCATACAACGTTCGAGAAGGTCGCGAATCCTCGACGGTGTTTCGTCGGGCAACGCATCCCAGTCCGGATCGCGTTCGATGATCCGGGCGATCGTATCGGTTACGGTGACACCGGCAAACGGCCGCTCACCGGACAGCATCTGGTAGAGCACGCACCCGAACGCCCACGTGTCGGTCCGCTTGTCGACCTGCTGGCGTCGAGCCTGTTCCGGGCTCATGTAAGCCGGGGTCCCCACAAAAGACCCCTTTCGCGTTTCAACCGTTTCTGTGAGGGTTGCCGTCTGCGGGGCATCTGACTCGGACTCTTCACCCGAAAAGGCTTTCGCCAGCCCGAAATCGAGGACCTTGACCTGTCCTTCATCGGTAATCTTGATGTTGGCCGGCTTCAGGTCGCGATGCATGATGCCTTTATCGTGGGCGGCTTCAAGGGCGCCAGCGATCTGAACGCCGATCTGGAGGGACTCCCTAAGCGGCAGAGGACCTCCCGCGAGCAGTTCGGCCAGGGTGTCGCCCTCGACCAGTTCGAGAACTAGGAAGTGTACCGGGCCCGATTCTTCCAGACCGTAAATGGCTGAGATGTTTGGATGGTTCAGCGCCGCCTGGGCCCGTGCTTCACGCCGGAATCGGGCCAGTTGCTCGGGTTCCCGTGCGACCGCGTCAGGCAGGACCTTGATCGCGACATCGCGCCGCAGTTTCGTGTCGCGCGCACACCACACCTCGCCCATTCCGCCCTTGCCGAGAAGGGAGAGGATCTCGTAGCTGCCGAGTCGGGTCCCGGCCTGCATCGTTCGGTACCTCTGCGAGACTTAGGATATCTCGGTAAATACTACGAAGGGAGGGTGTTATCGTCAATCAATCAGTCACTTATCCGGGACACCGCGTGCCGCAGAACTCGAAGGCGGCCGCTGACCGGTCTGGGAAGCTTCTAGCCCTCAAACACCTTCAAAAATCCTGCAAGAGAATGTCGCCGATACCCGTAGACATATTCAACGGCAATGGAGCCGTGCGATCAGCTTAATCAAGCGAGGCACGATGATTGAACTCAAAGCGAAGGATGACGTATCTCCAGTCTGTCCGAGTTGCTCCGAAACCATCACAGAGATCTGGTTCCACGAGATCCGGGGCTTTCTTGGGCGTCGGTATCTCTATTTCTGTCCCCACTGCAGGAAGGTCCTGGGTGTCAGCCACCGCAAGGGTCTCTTCATGGGCTGAGGCTTGCCGCCGACGAGGCGATCGGGGCGTCGGACTGATGAGAGTGCCACTCAAATTCGGCGAATGGTAGCCGTTTGGCATACCCTATGATGGAGGGACGCTATGGCTGGCTGGGAATCGAGCAGTGGAGAAACAGATCGCGACGATACGAGCCTCCAAGACGAACTGGAAGAGATATTCGAGAAACGACTACGGCGCCGACGGACTATCAGCCTGGTTGCCTTTGGAGTCCTCGGCCTTGTTGGGGTCGTCGTGCTCGCTCCCTACATTCCTCGCCCCAACTTTCGCCCTCTCAACACGCTGACCATCGGTGAGGAAACCTCAATCGCGTTCACCTCCATGTTGGCGGTCGACGACGAGGCGTTCTCCTACATGACCGAGCTCCAGGCGGCCGGCGACAACGTCGGACTCAACCTGCTCGAGCGCGAGGGTCGCACTTTCATCCTGGACGGGGGAACTCGCGTCGTTGTTGTTGATCCGAGGTTCACAACCGTCATGGTCCGGGCCCTGGAAGGTCGAAACGAGGGGAAAACCGGGTGGGTGCAGTTAGGACGACTGATACCCTAGCACCAGCTCGATTCGCCACACCTCAGATTGACCCCCGTGTAGGTGCGGTCTATGACCGGAACCATTCATCAGCGTCGGGCCCACCGTCCCTCTCCTGACGAAAACTTGAGCGTTCAAGTACCGATAGCAGTGCGCGGGTGTATGGAGAAAGACAGCTGGTCCGGTCCCCCCACGCCTCGCTCGAACTGAAAAGATGTGCGCTCATAGAGCGCACCTACACCCGAGACTCGACGGTGAGTCACATGGCCAAATGGAGGGCTATCGCCTGACGTATCTACTCAGCCTTTGCGCTCCGACTTCGGCGCCATAGACGTTGCCGCCGGCGTCGACGGCAACGCCGTGCGCGCCCGTCTCGTTGGGATTGTTCGGATCGTACGCCGGATCCGGAATGAAAGCCGCAACCGATCCGTCCACGGTTTTCCCGATCCTTATTCCTCTCGGCCATCCGGCGTTCCGTGCCGTGTTCGACTGGTTATCGGACACGTAAATCGTGTCGTCCTGGTCGACAAAAAGTCCGCTCGGCCGCCCGAACTGTCTCCACTGTGCAAGGAAGTTTCCGTCTTGATCAAAGATCTGGATCCGATTGTTGTCCCGGTCGGCGACAAACACCCGGCCTCTGGAATCCATGGCGAGGGCATGCGGCACGATGAACTCGCCCGGACCCGCCCCGGTTCCTCCCCAGGCCTTGAGAAATCGTCCGTCGCTTGAGAACTTGACCACGCGGTTATTGCTGTCAGCCTCATGACCATCCGAGACAAAGATGTCGCCACTCGGTGCGACCACGACATCGGTTGGCCCGTTGAAGTGGTCCGGCCCGTCCCCGGCGGTTCCCGCCCGCCCCAGCGTCATCAGAAGGTCACCGTCCGGGCTGAACTTGAAGACCTGATGACCTCGTCCACTGTCCCCCCGCCCGTCGGTCACCCACACATTTCCGTCGTGATCCACATGGATACCGTGGGGCCATACAAATATCCCACCACCAAAGCTCTTCGAAAGCATGCCGGAGGAATCGAACAGGAGGATCGGTGAGATGCCGTCACGACCGACGCAACTGTTCTGGCCGCATCTTTCCGCGACCCACACACCACCGTCCGGCCCCACGTCCACTGAACTCATCGCCCCCCATGTCCTCCCTTCGGGACTCTGTGTCCAGTTTGGAACGACGCGATACGGATTGTCCTGTTCGTATTCAGCCATTCCGAAGATGCCTGTCACCGCAAAGACCGCTGCGAGCTGAGTGAGTCTGGATTGGCCCAAACGCGACATGACAGTCCTTCTCTCCGAATTGGGGTTCGCGGCCTGGCAACCGTCGGGTCCACTCGAGTTGCGTGCTCGGTTCTATCTTCTGGCGTCTGGCCGAGCGAGTCGCTAGAGCATACGCAAGGCAGGGGTTGGAAGCAATCAAACCCGGGTGAAGCCCTACCCGGCACCTAGAACGCACCTGGAAATGCTTGCCAGGAACAACCCTCTTCGTCTAGCCTCTGCGGGCGGAAGGCGGCCGCTTGACGATGGGCCGACACGCCGTTGGCAGTCAATATCCGGCCAGAAAGGAACCGAACATGGCGCTAAAGGTCTCGGGCAGGGGCGCGATCCCTCCTTTCATTGTAATGGATGTCATGCAGGCGGCGGCGGAGAGGCAAGCCGAGGGCAAGTCGGTCTACCACCTCGAAGTCGGACAGCCTGGGACGGCGGCCCCGGCGGGGGTGCTCCAGGAAGCGCACCGCGCGCTCGAAAACCAGCGTCTCGGCTATACCGTTGCCCGCGGCGTACCGAATTTGCGTTCAGTGATTGCCCGGCACTACGAGAGCTATTACGGTGCGACCGTCGATCCTTCTCGGGTGATCGTGACTACCGGCTCGACCGGAGGATTCGTGCTGTCCTTTCTCGCGGCTTTCGATTCCGGCGACCGGGTCGCGATGGTGGCTCCCGGATACCCCTGCTACCGACATATCCTGTCGGTTTTCGGTATTGAGCCGGTACTGCTGCAGGTCGAGGCGGAGCATCGGTTCCAGCCCACCCCGGAACTGCTGGAGGAGGCGATGCGGCAAGGCGGTCAGGTCGACGGGCTTGTGGTTGCGAGTCCCTCGAATCCGACCGGAACGATGCTCGACTCCGACGCCATGCGGGATCTCTCAGCGTATTGCCGGAGCAATGGCATCCGCCTGATTTCGGACGAAATCTACCACGGAATAACCTACGACCAAAAGGCGACGACGGCGCTTGCTTACGGAAACGAAGCCATCGTCATCAATAGCTTCTCCAAGTATTATTCGATGACCGGTTGGCGGCTCGGATGGATAGTCGTTCCCGAGGACATGCTGCGAGCGATCGAGTGCCTGGCGCAGAACCTGTTCGTATCGCCACCGACGCTGTCGCAGCTGGCGGCTGTGGCTGCCTTCGACTGCATTGACGAGCTGGACCTCAACGTGGCTCGCTATGCGGCCAATCGCGCGCTTCTACTCGACAAGCTGCCGAAGGCGGGATTCGAACGTCTCGCACCCGTCGACGGCGCTTTCTACGTTTATGCCGACGTCGGGAACATGACCCAGGACAGCATATCTTTCTGCAGCAGAATTCTGAACGAAACGGGGGTCGCACTTACTCCCGGTGTCGATTTCGATCCCGTGCGGGGTCATCGCTTCATCCGGTTTTCGTTCGCCGAATCCACGGAATCCATCTCTGCAGCCGCGACCGCCTTGATCGACTGGAAGCGCTAGCCCGACTTCGTGAGAATCCGCACGGTCACCGACGGGGGCCTGTTATCTCGGGCGAGAGCCACGATACCGGTCGCGCTCGCCCTTTTCAGTGACGCGTATGAAACCTGAGAAATCGAGCCCTGTCCCGAGGGCCGAAGATCAACCGAAGAAGTGGGCGCTGGTAAACACTCTCGGAGGACCGACGTTCTTTCTCCTGATGTTGGCGCTGCCGATCTCATCGATCGAGTTTCCCATTCGTGCCGCTCTCGGCCTGATGGTGTGGATGGCGTGGTGGTGGATCAGCACCCCGGTCCATCTGGCGATTACCGGCTTTCTGCCCCTGGTCACGGCTTCGCTGTTCAACTACGTGCCCACGTCCCTCGTGCTGCCCTCCTACGCCGGTGAGTTGATCATTCTACTGATCGGCTCCAGCATGCTGACCACGGTCTGGACGCGATGGGGTCTCGACCGGCGCGTCGCGTTGCTCCCGCTCCTGCTGGTAGGCACGAGTGCATCACGTCAGATTGTCGTCTGGTTCGTCGTCAGTGCCGCCCTGACTGCACTGCTACCGAACACCGTGGTGGCGGCGACGATGATTCCGATCGTGGTGGCAATGCTCCGGGCGATCGGCATTTCCGATCTATGGAACAACCGCTTCGCCACCGCGCTGGTCCTGGCCGTGGCATGGGGCTCGAGCGCGGGCGCATTTACGACCCCGCTGGGCGGCGCCATGAACCTGATCACGGTGCAGTTCGTTCAGGATACGGTGACCAGGCAGGAGTTCCTCTTCACGACATGGTTCACGCGGCTGCTTCCGCTGGCCGTCGCCGTCATGACGGTCTCGCTGCTTTTCATGCGTTTTGTGTTCGGCTCCGGCAATGGCGACATGATTGGTGAGGCCGACTCGCCGAAAGCCGCTGCGGAGGCGTCGCGTCAGCTTTTCCGGGACCAATGGAGAGCCATCGGCCCGATGTCGGTGCCGGAGAAGTGGGGGCTGTTCCTGTTTATTTCAGCAGCGTTGCTGGCGTTTACACGCCAGCTCTATGCATCTCTCCTTCCGTCGTTCACACCCGCTTTCGGTTTTCTCACTGTTGGAATCCTCTGTTTCGTGATTCGCCACGATGGCGAGCCGCTGGTCCGGTGGGGGTATGCCCAGCGAAAGATGATGTGGGGCCTCTTCTATCTGTTTGCGGGCGGCAGCGCGCTGGGCGTTGTTGTCAGCCAGACGGGCACCGCCAGGTACATCGCCGACCGGCTCATACCGTACGCGGAAGGCGGCGGTTTCATCGCCGTGCTGGTCTTCTCGGCAATGACCATGCTGCTCACACAGACGACCAGCGCGGTCGCATCGGTTTCGATCACCGTTCCGGTGACCATCAGTACTTTCCAGGGCCTGGATATGAATCCGATTCCGTTCGTTTACATCGTAACCGCTGCTGCGAACATGGGATTTATGCTGCCATCCTCTGCCGCGGGCACGGCAGTAGCCGCTGGTTACGGGGTCAATCTGAAAACGATGCTCGCGGCCGGTTTCTGCCTGGGTGTTCTCGTGTTGGGTGTTCTGGTCCTGGTCGGTTACGCCCTCGCCGTGTTCTGGCCGGGGTTCGGGTTGGCATAGCTCCCGAACTTCGGGCAATTGGCGCCACCCGTTCTCCTCGGACAATCCCCGTGCCCGGGTTTCTCGACATGCCCCAGAACCACAACACATTATCGATGGCGAATACCATCGGCCAATACGACTGCCCGCACGGCGTCGGTCGAAGCGCACATCCACCAGCACAAAACCGCCGGAAGGATTGAACGCCCGGACGTCAACATGGATAGAATCAGTTTTGGTCTCCGAATGCGCTGGGAGCCGGAGATGCCGTAATTCGTATCACCTGCGTTCAAGGAGCTTTGGAATGGGACTCTCGGTTCGTCCACTTCGGCTTGTCGTGATTGGATTTGCCCTTATCCTGCTTCACGCGTCGGGAACGCCAGTGCTGGAGGCACAAACATCTTCCCTCCCGTTCCTCGTGAACAATGGTGGCTCCGATTCGGAGACGACGTCGGGAAGCGCTGATGCGATCTCTGTGGGCTACGGGAGGATGCAACCCGGAACCGGGCGCACGACTCCATCCGGCGTCGCCATATTCGGTTTTCGTCAGAACAGCATTCTGGTCAGCGAGGCCGGGGTCCCGGCGTCACCGGCCGTTTCGGTCGGGCGCATCCGGGCGGAGGTCGACGGGCCGGTCACGACGGGGCTGGCGATCGCCAACCCGGGCAGTACCGCTGCGGTGGTGACCTTTTACTTCTCCGATCAGACCCGCAGCGGTTTCGGGAACGGCACGACCACGATCCCTGCGGGCGGCCAGATTGCAAAGTTCCTGAACGAGGCCCCGTTCGACGGCGGGTCATCGATCGACGGCACCTTCACGTTCAGCTCCGATGTGCCGGTTGCCGCGGTCGCGCTTCGCGGGTTTACGAATGAACGTGGCGAATTCCTCTTGACGACCCTGCCGGTGAGCCCGCTCACCGCGGCGACAGGCGCCGCGGTCTATTTCCCACATTTTGCCGACGGCGGAGGGTGGACGACCGAGGTCATCCTGGTCAACCCGACCGACAATACAACCAGCGGCACGGTCCAATTCTTCGAGCAGGGCACGGCGGGGACGACGGCGCAGCCCCTTTCCCTGACGATCAATGGTCAGACGTCCTCGACGTTCAGCTACACCCTACCCGCTCGGAGCTCCGCCAGCTTTCCGACGGCCGGCACCGGCGGGACGACCCAGTCGGGCTCGGTCCGCGTGACCCCGTCGGCGAACGCAGCGACACCATCCGGCCTGGCTGTCTTCTCGTTCAGGAGCGGGACTGTGACGGTGGCACAGGCCGGGGTTCCGGCCGCCTCTACCGGACAGGCATTCCGCCTGCACGTGGAGGCGACCGGCGCTTCGGAGGGTACGATTCAGACCGGGATCGCAGTCGCGAACCCCTCGAGCACCGACATCACGGTGACGTTCGAACTGCTCACCACCGGCGGCGGATCCACCGGGCTGACCGGCTCGGTCTCCGTGCCCGGAAACGGGCAGATCGCGCAGTTCCTGAACCAGATTGACGGCCTGGCATCTCTGACGACACCTTTTGAAGGCGTGCTGCGCATTTCAACCGCCTCGGCCGGCGGCATCGCGCTGGTGGGCTTGAGAAGCCGGGTGAACGAGCGGGAGGATTTCCTCATCACGACGACGACGCTGGTCGACGAGTCCGCCGCCGACGTCACCGACGCATTGTACTTCCCACACCTGGTCGACGGCGGTGGCTACACGACCCAGTTCATCCAGCTCAGTGGTTCGACGACCCAGACGACGATCGGCACGCTTCAGTTCTTTTCCCAGGCCGGTGCGGCGTTGAGCCTGCCGCTGTCGACGCCGGCTTCCAGCCAGGTCACGTGGCGGGTCGAGGGGACCTGGTTCGCTTCCTCAACGCCGCCGAGCTGCGAAAACCCGCTGGTGTTGCCCGTTCCGGTCTCTCTGTCGAACGCGACGTCGATCCTCTACCCCGGCCAGGTGCGGGGTAACGACTACAAGCCCCACGGGGGAGTCCGCTTCGACGGTCAGGGCCAGGGTCCTGACCTGGAGATATTCGCGCCGATCGACGCCAACCTCCGGAGCGGGGCGCGCTATCTCCAGGGTGGCATCCTGCAGCACTTGTTCGAGCTCGTCAACGAATGCGGAATCATGTACCGGCTCGACCATCTTCTGGACCTGTCACCGCGGTTCCAGGAAATCGCCGACACGCTGCCGCAGGGAGGCGAAGGTCAGAGCCAGGGCACGTTCTTTGCACCGGGCATCCGCGTGCGTGCCGGCGAGCTCATCGCCACGACGATCGGGGTGCCCGGCAACGTTTTCTTCGACTGGGGCGTCTACGACCTTCGGTCGATGAACGCGATCAGCAATGACGCGGCCTGGCTGGCCGACCACCCCGGCGACCAGGCGCCTTACGGGATCTGCTGGCTGGAATTCGTGTCGCCCACCGACGCTGCCATCGTCAACGGCCTGCCGGGTTCCGGGGAGAGCGGGTCGACGAGCGACTACTGCAACTGAGGCGACTCGGGAGCGCTGCCGGTTCTCCGGCCGCTTCGCCTCAGCCTCCTGAGTCTCTGACGCCGAGCGAACTAAACCGTAACCTTGCGACCGAGAGAGGCGGGAACTTCCAAAGGGGAAGAGGGACTGGGGAGGCTGTCGGCAACTACTGATTAAGATGTCCCGCGATCTGTTCGAAGATGTCTTCCACCGTGTGCCGGCTCAAGCGGTTGCCGACCTGAGGTTTCACTCCGTATCCGGCCCCGGTTGCGTCGGCGAACGACTTCAGGGCTTGCTCCGCGGCGATCGCGGCATCAAAGTCTCCCTGCCTGCTGTTGCGCGTCCCACCGGGGACGGTCCGACCCGCTGAGCCCGCGTCCCCAGGAAGTGCGCGACCTGCACCACCGTCACGCGAACGCTCCGGAGTGCTACCATCTTCGCGGGAGGAACCGATGCTTTACTCTTTGTTGATCAGCTACACGCTGGCGATAGCCGCTCTTACGTTTGCCGGAGCTGGGGAGCAAACACCATCGCCATTGGATATCGTGAACCAGCGGATGCGCGCGTACAACGAGCATGATTTGGACGCTTTCCTGAGCACCTATGCTGAAGAGGTAGAAGTATTCACCTATCCCGATAAGTCCCTGGGAAAAGGCAAGAGGCACCTCGAGCAACTGTTTTCACCTATGTTCAGGAAGGCTTCCATGCACGTTGAGATACATCATCAAATCACAAAGGATAGCTACGTAATTAATCATGAAACAGTGGTGGACGGGAACGAAGAGACCGAGTACGTGTCTATCTATGAAGTCCGGAATGGTTTGATCAGAAGCGTCCGATTCGTCAGGGACTGAGCAGCGGAGACCTGACCGCAACCTGCGGCTCCGGGCGCGATGGACCCTCCTCCTCTGTCGCTTGCTGCATATAGTTCAACCAGACAGTGCACTGGGGCTGTTCGTTTCCGAACCTCGACGGTCGGCGCCCGGAATTCCGAATCGTTGGGAATTTTGATGCATACTTCATTCGGAGCGGAACAGATCCCTCGGAGCTCTAAGCCGACCTCCTGGTAATCTCGCTCGCTGGCGGGGCCTGCGTTTTAGTCCGCTCCCGCAGCTCACACCGGAGGAAATGAGTCTGGTGGCCCTGAGCCCTTCCGAGAGAGTACGGTACGCAGGCGAGTATGGGCGGCTCGCCCAACACTGCCTTCAGTTCGGCGAATCCAGGCTGGTAGGAGAAATCGAAGCAATTCAGCGTGTTTTGCTGGAGGCTTGAACGCTGGCACGGCTGAGGACAATTGTCGAGATTACAGCCTACAGAACCTGCAATACTGCTCTACGGACGAACGCTCAGAGGTCTGGAGGATCTGGCGTGCGACGAACTGTCGGAAAGGTTCGGAGCGAGCATTCGTTCTACCGGCCACCGCGAGATCTTCTTCTCTGTCAGTCGTCCAGAGGCGCTCGCAAACGCCGGTCTCCTGGATGACGTCTTCATTCTCTGTGGACAAATCGAGGACATAGACCAAACTAGAGAGGCACTTAGAACGCTCAGCTATCGCTCACTCCAACATCTTGAGGCAGTCCGTCAAGCTATCGCGACAAGAGCCGTCCGGGCAGCTTCAATGAAAGTCGTGGCGAGCTTTCTTGGAAGGCGGAACTATAATCGTTATGAGATTGAGGCTGCCGTCGGTGCCCCTCTTGCCCGACAGCTGAAGGTGGACCTTGTCGAGGGATCGGAAGAGGAAGCCGATTGCGTGCTTCGGATTCATCTTCGCGACCACACAGCGATTCTAGCGCTCAGACTGTTCCAGAAGCCTTTGCGGCAACGGTCATACAAGACTGTGCATTTGCCGGGCGCTACCCCTCCACAGGTTGGCAGGGCTCTTGCAACTCTGGCGAGTTTGGGTCCTGACGTGCGGGTTCTTGACCCTTATTGTGGAACAGCTACGGTGCTCATCGAAGCGGGCTTGCTTCAGCCGTCGGCGTTCTTGGTGGGTGTCGATGTTTCGAACGACTCGTTGCTTGGCTCGAAGGTCAATGCGTCGGCAGCGGAAGTCCATGTTTCATTGTGCAGGATGTCAGCAGTGGCACTTGGATTCGCCGACCGTTCGTTCGACGTGATCGCTGGGAATCTTCCGTGGGGGCGGCAGGTTCATCATGAAGGCGAGCAGAGAATTGCCTGGACCGAATTGCACCGCGTACTGCGTCCCGAGGGACGAGCAATCTTTGTTGTGCACGAGGCCGATGGGCGCTATCCACGGTTCGAGGTGGAGGGTAAGCGCGAACTTCGACTCTACGGCCAGACCTCGTGGATCGTCACTCTTCGGCCTTCCAGACGAGAATGAACGCACTACCGACGTCGCCACCGCTGGAGATAACCGTCACAAGCGTGTTGGTGGCCCTGAGAAAGGTGTCTGAGACATCGTTGCTGCCGTGGTGCGGTGATTTGGCGATATCGACCTGAAGGGTCGGTCTTGTTTTCGAGACGATGGCATCGTGCTCGTCGTCGGTTTCTGGATGAGGCAAATCCATCGCTGCTGAGATGTCCGCGTCTGTCTTGCTGGCTAGATCATCGATGCTGTAATAGTTCAACAACCGATTTTGAGAGGCCCTATTCAAATCGCCGCCGAGCAGGAAGCTGATTTTGTTGTAGTGAAATCGCAGCAAGACAGAATGGCCGTTCTTGGTTTCCGACAGCGGGAGGAATCTGCCCACGGGATGGCTGAGGTGGACAACTTTGCCGCAACCAGCACCTGGTGCGCCCCATCGGGAGGCTGGTGGAGGGCGCCTTGAACGTCGAGCGCGGGGTGCTGGATCGGGACGTCGAGGTGAACTCACGCGACGAGGTGGAGTCCCTGGCAACTACGTTCAACGAGATGATGGGGGGGCTGCGCCGGAAGCGGGTACTCGAAGAGTCCTTCGGCCGCTACGTCGATCCCCGGGTCGTCAAGGTCCTGCTCGAACATCAGGGAGGAGCAGGTAGTCGCAGGCAACAGGTGACGGTGTTGTTCTCCGACATCGCCGGGTTCAGCTCGATCAGCGAGCTGTTGACGCCTGAGCGTCTGGTCACGCTCATCAATCGATATCTCACCCTAGCCGCGGCTCCAATCCGCGCCAGCGACGGGATGATTGACAGGTATATTGGCGACGCCGTCGTGGCGTTCTGGGGACAACCGTTGGTCAAAGATACCGAACAGTGCAGGCTGGCCTGTGAGGCAGCCTTCGATCAAATGACCCAGTTGGTCAAACTTCGACGGATGCTTCCCGACATCGTGGGCATCCGCAAGGGTTTGCCCCAACTCGATGTTCGAATCGGGCTGGCCACGGGTGAAGGCCTCGTCGGAAATGTCGGAACCCAACATTCCCGCTCCTACACTATGCTCGGCTCCGTCGTGGAGATTGCAGGGATGCTCGAAGAGGCCAACAAGCGATATGGAACGCGAATTCTGATGACGGATGAGACGATGCGGATGGCCGGGACAGCCATCGTGACGCGCCAGATCGATACCCTGACCCTCGGCGCGGGGGGAGGCTCGGTTCCCGTCCACGAACTCGTAGCGTTTGCCGGTGACGTCGAAGCGGACGAGCTGGAATTGTGCGCGTCTTTCCGAAGTGGACTCGAACACTACCGAGAGGGTGACCGGGTCGCGGCCCGACGCGCATTTGAGACGTGTCTCACTCTCGACCCGGCCGACGGACCGTCGCACTATTATATCGATCGGTTGCGACGGGCCTGATCGACTCTGGCCGGGCTGGCAGCCTGTGGTGGAACTCTTTCACTACCTCACGGTCTTATCTCTGCACCTCTGACGTAATGGGGGAACATGTTCCGAGCAATCCCGCTCTTACTCTCAATCCCGGGGACTGGTAGCCATCACCGTTGCGGTCGACGAAGACGGGGTTGGTGAAGGCGATGACCGGGTTGACAAAGATGTCAGGGTCCAGTTCTTCAGGCAGCTGCACACCAGTCGGCACGATGAACTGCATCGTTTCGAGCAGTTGGGGCGAGACCGAATTACCCGCTTCATCGTGCGTCATACCCGTTTCGACCGTCAGGTAGCTGTCGCCTGCAACGCCGTCCAGTTCCACGACGCCGAGAAAGCGGAGCGTCTTGCCCAGCACCGAGTCGGGGGAGACGGTCAAGGTCTTGACCAGGCAGCCGTTCTGGAAAATCCGAACCTGTTCAACAGGAATCCACGGCGGGGCTTCGACTCGGATTTGCACTGTGACCACCTCGCTGGTCGCAGTGATGGTATCGCCGATCGTGTTGAAATAGGGGTCCAACGGCTCATCGCCTCCGGTGTCGCCGACAAGGCCAAAGTAGATCATCGGTCCAGTCGTGCCGACCGCCCGCATCGACCTCAGGTTGTCGATGAGCTCCTGTTTTTCCATGGTCAGCGAATCCTCGCTGTTGTGGAAAACGTAGGTGCGGCCGATCCCGGGGGTTTCAATCACCACACGGTGCGAATCCGAGTTGGCCACACCGGTCCTATGGATGCCCTGATCGAGCAGACTGAACCAATCCCGACGTACCTCCAGATAACTTTTCATGTCCCAAGTGTTGATCAGTTCCATCGCATCGAAGGAAAGGCCGTCGGTTCCAGTCCCTTTGCTACCTACGTTCACCTTGTTGTAGAGCGACGGCAACTTCAGGAGGTTGTTGGGGTATTCGGTGATCGGTGCCTCGGGGATGGTTGAGCACCACGATCTCGTCGTGGTCGTGGTCCGGCAGCCCTTCGCCAGGAGTGCCGGGTTGATCGGCCTGGATCGCAGCCAGCCACTGGTCCAGCGTCGCCGTACCGGGATCTGCATGGACGTGCGGTAACGAGTTGAGACCCCGCATGCGATCGATCGCCGTCCCCGGGGTGATGAACTCGTCCTGGATGGCGCCGTTGCGGCGAGCCCCGGGGATCACCGGCACCGGCCAGGCGCCCCAGTGGGCGATGCCCGACGGAAAATCTTCGGCGGTCCAGCCGTTGCCGGCCGGCACCGGAAAGCGCGAGGTCAGCTCCATGCCGGTGATCGAGCGGATCTCGTGCCCGAGGTTGAGGTCGGTGATGATCGGAGAGTAGTCGGTGACGTAGTCGTGATCGGTACCGACCATGATCTCGATCCCCGCCGCCGCGAAGGCGAGGACCCGGCTGCTCATCGGAGACGAGGCGTCGAAGCTCTTGACACCGTGGACGTGCGCGTCCATCGAGGCCACGTGGGCGCTCCTTACCACGGCGCTGATTTCGAGCTCGAGCAGGGTGGTCTGTCCCGCGGCGATGGTGATTTCGGCAGAGTCGATGGTGTAGTCGAGACCACGGGAAGCGTAAACTTTGTAAGTCCCAGGCTTGATCTTGAGGCGTCCCTCGCCGTCAGCATCCACCGTGACGTTCAGCGCCGGCGTGTTGCCGAAGGTCTCAGCCAGATAACTGCTGCTGTCGCCGTGCAACGGATTGATACCCGGGTCGTCGCGCAAGCTCAGGTACTGGCTTCCGAAGTCGGGATTGGCGGTCCCGTTGGTGCCGTAGATGCCCAGCTTGACCGGCGTCTCCATCCGCTGGCCGTTGCTCAACAGGCGGAGGACCTTGAAATCGAGCGTGCCGGTATCGGTGACCGTGAAGTCCCCCAGCGCCACCGGGCCGCCGGCCACCGACGCCGGGTCGACGGTGAACGGACCGATGTCGAGCGTCTCGCGCTCCGGTGCCTTGACGCTCGCCACATAAACCGAGGGCGTGGTGGCGGGATCGGCCAGCGCCGGCAGAGCGACCTGGAAGCGGCCGTTGGCGCCGGTGACCGTGTGGGTCACAGGAAGCTTCGAACCTTCGGTGATGTTCAGGATTGCGGGATACGCCGGGCTCCCCGGCGTCGTGTTGTCGAAGAAGACGTGGGCGTCCGGAACCGGGTTGCCCATGCCGTCGACGACCCGGCCCTCGAAGGTGGCGTTGCCATGCGGGTAGATGTCATCAATCATGAGGCGAAGGCACGCGTCGACGGTGTTTTCCTCCGCCACCACGAGCCGGCGCTGGTAGACGAGAGACTCCCCGCTGGCCAGCATGGGTACGTCATTGACATCGCCGGACTCCAGGGTGTCGAGGTCGAAGTATCGGCCGGGCGCGCCCGCCTGTACGATCGCCCAGCCAACCATCGGCGCCCTCGGATTCACCGACATATAGCCATAGCAGACTTCACCTGCCGGGGTGCCATCGTTGTTGGTGGGACCGTCTTCAGGATCGTTGGTTCCCGGCAGCACCAGGTAGTCCTAAACTCTGGGCAGGGTGTGGCGTGGCGGCACGGGCTTGGCGCCCAGGCCGGGAAACGGCTGGAAGGCCAGCCGGCCCTTGGCGACCGAGACGTCGAAGTCCGTGATGGTAAAGGCCGGCACTGTGGTGCTGCCGTCGTTTGTCACCTTGGTTTCGATGTCGATCCAGGAGTTGCCGTAGGTGAGGCTGTAGGTCGTCGCCACCTGGAGCGAGGGGAATACCTTGCCGTAGTTGAGCGCGGCTTGGCCGAAAACCGTGATGGAGGCTGTGGCCCCGTCATTGCGGAACACCGGATCGCCGAAGTACTCGACCAGGTTCTGATTGAAGCCCGGGTTCGGACCTCCCCCGAGTCCCCCTGCTGTGAACTCCATGTTCAAGACCTGATGGAGCTCGTCGAACTGGTCGTTGCGGTCGCCGCGCGTTCCGACATCGATCAGGACCCCCCGCGACGGGAGGTTTCCTGGGCTGAAAGGGATGCCGAAATCGGTCGAGGCGCCGATGGCCAGAATCGCCGCTTCGACCTTGTCGTTGCGCAAGAGGTAGTCGCCCACTCCGCCGTCGAAGTCGGTTCCTCCCATCTTCTCGATGTCCTGAAGTGTCAAAAGACGTGCCTCGGCGTTCGCAGGATTCACATCGACACCAGAAAGGGAATCCGGACCGAAATCGACGATGGTGACAGACATCAGACCGGGGTGGAATGGCGATCGACTTGATTGGATCCCCAACGTCCCATTAAAAGCGGCACCTCCAAGGTCGGGAAACAACTCGTCGATGAAGGCCGCATAGTGCTCGAGGGGCGCCAGATCTACCACCGCGGACCCGATGGTTGCGCCGGTCGTGTCGCGAAGCGTGAATACGATGCGGCTGCTCTCGACGCCGAGCACCGCAACGGCAGCTCTCCGTCCGTTGCCGATCGAAATGTTGGCCGTCGCCGAGCGAGTTGTAGTCGGCGAGATGGCGCCAAAGGAAGCGAAGCCAGGGTGCATGTAGGTGACCTGGGTGTCAACTGCACCATCGGAATCGATCCGCGCAAAGCCGTTCGTCAGCGTGCCCTGGTTGTGGGTATTCAGCGTCACGGAGCCTGAAGGTGGAATCCAGAACGGTATCGTCGGGTCGATGATGTCTTCCGGGGAGGCTGTCGCTGTGGTGTCGAAGAACTTCGCGATGCCCTCAACCGACCGCGTCGATGAAGGGTTGCTGATGGTTACCGAAGTGATCCAACCTCCCCCACCGGCAGTCTGGGAAATGAAGCTGTTGGATTGGAGGAGCTGCCCCCGCATCATTCCAGCAGGTTTCAATGTCGTGTGCAGGTTCACGTAGAAGCCCGTCGCGGCGTCGACGATTCCGGCGAGCGCCTGGAGTGCCGCCGAGTCCGTTTGCGAAACGTCCACCTTCCGGACAACGTTGCCGGTTCCGGTGTCGCTGACGACACTGGTGACACCGGAGTTGACCACCACCGGCCCGTTTCGTCCGGCATTAGCGCTGTGGATGTGAAGTCCCGTAATGGTCGTCGCCTCACCGATCGTGAAATCGACGTCAAAATTGACCGAGCCCGACGTGATCGCACCGTTTCCATCCCTCTTGACGAGGACACTCGTCCAGGCGGTTCCGGTTGCCCTCGACCCGCCTGGTGGGACCTCATTCTGCGGGGTAAGAGAGTTACTGAACTGATAAGTTTCGTAGCCCATCTGGGAGCGGACGACACCAGCCGGGTTGGAAGCCGAGTGTAAGTTCACGTAGTAGCGTTCCGGTGCCACGAACAGGCCGTTCAACGTCTCGATACCAATGCTATCGACTGTGCCGATCGTCGCTTCGCGGTTGATCGTTCCGGCACCGTCGACGTCGACAATCGTGTCCTCACCCCCGATACCGCTGCTGATCCGCACGGATCCGGTTGCGCCAATGAGGGCGTCATGAATGTGGAGTCCCGTAAAGGTAGTCGAGCCCGGGAAACTATAGTCCAGGTCAAATGCCACACTGCCACTGTCGATGTTGCCGGCACCGTTCCGCGTAACGGTCGCGGTGATCAAGCCCTGTGCCGTACCCGTTGTCGTCACCGCCGGCACTTCCTCATCGCCGGTCAGGTGAGTGAAGAAACTCAAGGAATTCCGATCCAGCTGGCCCCGAATGGCTCCCGACGGGTTATCGGTTGTGTGGAGATTGACGTAGAATTGGCCGGGATTCGAGATAATCGAGTTCAAAGTCGCCAGCCCGTCGGTGTCTGTGGGACTAATCGTGGCCACTCTGAAGATGCTGCCCTGCCCGTCGCTGTCGACTATCGGACCCGTAGAATTGACGCCGCTGTCGATCACAACCGGGCCATTACTTCCAGTGGCCGCATTGTGAACGTGTAGGCCTGTGACCGTGACATTTCCAGCGAATCTGTAGCCGACATCGAAAATAACGATTCCCGAAGTAATCGTTCCCACCTTATCTCGATGGACCTGGACTGTAATCTTCGCCGCACCTTCGGCGTCCAGTCCGACAATTGCGGGCACCTCGTTTCCAGGAAGTAACGCCGGGCTGAAAGAAATGACGTTCGGCCGGAGCTGAGCGCGGACGACACCAGAAGGATTGTCGGTCGAGTGCAAGTTGACGTAGTAGAGGTCCGGCGACGCAAGCAGCCCTTCCACCGATCGAAGCTGCTCGGAGTCGAGGCTGTTGAAATCGATCGTTCTCGTGATGCGCCCACTCGTCCCTGTTACCGAATCTGACAGCCGCAGGCCGCTGTCGATTACAACCGAGCCATTGATCGCGACCGGCGCATTGTGGATATGGAGGCCGGTGAACGTCGTCGATTGCGGCATCACATAATCCAACTCGAATGTCACCGTCGCCGCGTCGATGGATCCTCGCTCGTCGCGGCTCACCCGCACGGTAATGGTCGCGTCGGCGCTTGCACCTGCAAAGGAGACTGCCGGTACTTCGTTTTCCGGTAAGAGTCGAACGCGAAAGACATTTGTGTCGCTTGCTTCGACTGTTAGATGGGAACCGAACAAAAGAGCCAGTGCGACGAATCCGATCACTCTTCTCATTTTCGTTCTTCTTTCTTGCTCTGTGAGCAAGGTTACCCAACCAATCGTCCGTAACGATTACTGGGCTGGTGTATTCGCTTTACGCTAGGTGGGGCAATAACTCTCGGATGTTATTGGGAGCTCGGGACCGAGTCAAGGACTAAGGGGCAAGAGGGCGCAACGTGATCGGAGTGGAGGGGAGAAGAAGGCTTGACCGGCGTGAGATTGGGACGTGCGTGAGATTGGGACGTTATTCTGATAGTCGTATAATCTACCGGGAGCGGCGCAACCGCTAGGTGACCGACGCCGGCCTGCTCCGAGACCGCGTGCCGCGATTCGACCTGTGTCGCGCCGCGCGCGGAATCACAACTAAACGGAGGCCCCATGAGCACTGATCAACAACCATTGCACGTCTCCAAGTGCACGGCGCGAGGTCTGTGGCAGGAGTACCGCATATTCGACGACCGAGTCGAGCTGCTGACCCACTTTGGTACGATGACCGTACCCTTCGACGAAATCGAACGCGCCGAAGTGCAGGATTCCGACATCAAAGGCTGGGGCAAGCAGGGGCAGTTGCATCTGAGGAACTTCCGCCCCGCCCTCAAGATCGATTGGGCAAACTTTCACGAGCACGTCGTGCTCGACAAGACCGGGGGGCTGCTGCACCGCGTCAAGTTCACCCCGGACGATCCGGCGGCGTTCGTCGCGGCGCTGGATGCCGCCGTCCAGGAGCACCGCGCAGGTACGGGCCGGACTGGATGAACTTCGACACTAAACGCGAGTGGCGAACGATGGCTATCGCCCCGCTCCCGGCTCGCGCACGGTAAAACCCAGCATCATGCCCGCCTCCAGGTGCTCGGCGATGTGGCAGTGCATCATCCAGTCGCCGGGGTTGGACATGTCGACCAGGTACTGGACGGTCGTTCCGACAGGCACGATGGCGGTGTCCTTCCAGACGAGGTTCTGGTTGGGGACGCCGTCGATGTTCAGGACCAGGAATCGCTGGCCGTGGATGTGGACGGGATGATTCATCGGGTGAATCGTCTCGGGATCGTTGAACAGCTCGATCTTGACGACGTCGCCCACCTCGAACTCCCAGTCGATGTCCATGTTCTCGCGGCCCGTCTCGGTGTCGAGCATGGTCCAGTGCACCTGCTCGGCGCTCGACAGCCAGTTCATCATCGGCATCGCGTCGTTCCACTCCATGGGCGGCGCGTAGAGCCCGGCCTCGAACTCCATGGCGCGCACGATCTCGAGCGGCAGGTTCTCGATGTCCAGCGTAAGCTCGAGCCGCTGGTCGACCGGCCGATCGAAGTACTGGCGGTAGTCGTCGATGTCGGAGGAGACGTCGACGTTTTCGCGCAGGGTGTCGAAGGTGGCGGCGTGGTCGTCTGAAGTCGCGTCGTCGGCGACCACGACCGTGCCCAGCAGATCGGTGTGTGGATAGAACTCGCCGCGAAAATCGTCGATCGCCTGAATGGAGTTGGTGACGGGTACGTCGCCCGCCTCGTCGAAGCGCACCTCGACGATGTAGCGCTCCGCAGGCGCGATCACGACGGATTCGACCCACTCCTCGCGCTCGTACTTGCTCACGTCGGAGCCTACGATCTTGATCGGCGCCCCACCGAACACGACGTTGAACGTTCGGGTGTTGGCGACGTTGGTCAGGTAGAACCGCACGACGTCGCCTCTGGCTACGTCCAGCGTGTAGTCGGTGGTGCCGTTGACCAGCATCACGTTGCCGAACCGGCCCATCAGGGCATGGGTGGCGGCTTGCTCGCCGTAGGGGATCGGCCCGAGGTCGTCCATCAGCAGGTCATCGAGAATCAACGCCTCCTCGTGGTTGACCGGGCTGTAGTAGGCCGGCTCCGGCGCCCCGACGAGCAGGTTCCCGTACAGGCCGAGATCCTGCTGGATGTCCTCGCGCATGTGTGGGTGATACCAGTAGATCCCGGAGTCGCGGAAGAAGATCTCATACCGGAACGACTCCCCGTAGGCGACCGGCGCCTGGGTCACGTTCGGGACGCCATCGAAGCGGTTGTCCAGCCGGATCCCGTGCCAGTGCACGGTCGTGGGATCCGGGATCTCGTTGTGGAAGTTGACGACGATCGTGGCGCCGCGGGGCGCCCGGATGAGCGGCCCGGGATACATCCCGTTGTAGCCGAACATCACGAGCATCTTGCCGTTGATCGTTCGCCGCACCAGCGACGCCCGGATGTCCATCTCGTCGCCGTCGTCCATGTCGACGATCGCGGCAGGCACCGCCTCGGGCAGCGTCATCAGGTCGAGGTCCCCTCCCGGGAGGAACGGATCGACGATCGGGTTCGTGCCTATCAGACCGGGCAGCATCGGCATCGGTCGATCCATGGGCGGCATGCGCCAGGCGGCCGGATCGGACCCCATCATGTGATCCATGCCCTCGTGATCCATGCCCGGCATCTGCATGCCTGGCATCTGCGATGCCGGTGGGGTTTGCTGGGGTAGGGAAGACTGGCCCGAGAGCCCCGCTGTGAGCAGCGTGACTCCGGCAATCAGGGAGAGGAATGCACCGAGGCTACCGCTCCGCCGGCCGGGTGTCGTCATCGGGGGCGGTTCAGTCGTGTGGGATTTTCGCCGAAACCATACTTCGCGCACGGCTCGTTCTCATACGGCCCGTGGCCGGCCATGGTGTGCATCATACCGCTGCGGGACATGCCGCGCGAGACGATCGGGCCGCTCCACTTCGTCGCCGCCGGATCGTCCTCGGGCTCCAGCGTGAGCACCACGAGGTACTTGTTCCACTCGACCCGACCACTGACCGAGCTGTTCGCGTCGAGCACCCCGAGCCGCTTCACCTGATCGATCTCGGAAGTTGTCAGCCATGCGGTGTAGTGACCCTGCTTGGGTGCCTTCAGACGCTCGAAGCCGATCGTCAGGTCATAGATGTAGGTTCCGTCCGGTGTGATCGAGACGCCGAACGGCGACCTGGCGAACGAAGCCTGGCCCAGCCCGCGGGAGCGCCCGGTTCCCGGGACCCGGCCGGTCTTTACCATCTCGATCGCGTAGTAAGGCAGGTTCGGCGTCGGGAGCTCCGTCGCCGAACAGGGATTAACCGGGCCGGCGGGAACCGTGGCCGCGCTCGCCGCAAGAGGAGTGATCGGCGGCAGAGGCAACTCGAACGATGCGAGGACGACCAGAACGACCACCGCACCGACGAATCTCGGTCCCGTTGTCATTGCGGACCCTCCGAATCCCAGTCCTGCGCGCTGGAGATGTTCGGCACACCCCAGTCTGCGCCGTTCCAACCTTGGAATCCCTCCATCCGGAACGTCCAGAACCCGGTCGACATGTCGCTGACCCCGATCAGACCATCGGCATTTCGCACGTCGACGCCAAAGGCGCCGTTGAACATCGGGTTGCGCCGCGTGTTCGGTGGCCCGACGTATGTGTCGTAGTAGGCGACCGTCACGGGGTTGCGCGGATCCATCATGCTGAACACCTGGAGACCGTCCAGGTAGCCCGACACGAACACGTAGGGCCAACGCACCTCGTGGTTGTGCGTGAGGTTCTTCCAGTCCGCCGTCCATCCTGATATGGGTCGCGAGATGTTTTCGACCTCGCCATTCAGCCCGGGCTCCAGATCGAAGATGCGCAGCGGCGCGTACTGGTATTCCGTCTCGGCGATGACGTAGCGGCCGTCGGGCGTCGGTGTGAAGGTGTGACCGCTTCGCACGCCGCTGATGCCGGTCAGGGTGACCAGCAGCTCGGGTTTTTCCAGGTCCGTGATGTTGTAGACGTAGTAGCCTCCGGTGCCGCCCCCGTAGAACCGGTCCTCGGCGTCGTCGGGGTGATACCCGGCATAGAAGTCGTGGTACCCGCGCCGGCCACCCTCGGCGTCACCGGCAGGAATCCGGGCGATCATCGCCTGCTCGGCACGGCCCTCGACCACCGAGCCGAGGTCGTACACCGCCGCGTACGGAGCCCGAAGCGTCGCGATGAGCAGTATCCGGCCGTTGCTGTGCTTGTAGATGAAGATGTTGTGGAAGCCGCCGGGCGTGTCCGGCTCGCGGAGCCGCGCCACCTCTTTCACGGTGCTGACGTCGGGCAGACCGGTCACGTCGACGATGACAGCACCCATGTCGCTGTCGGGACCGCCCTGGCCGAACTGCAGCGACTGGACGAAGTAGTAGCGGCCGTCCCACTTGAAGTGCTTGACGTCCATGCCGCCGTTGCCGAGATGGAGATCCTGATCCTCGATCCGCCACTCATAGATCACCTTCGGTCTGGACGGATCCGAGATGTCGATCACGTCCGTGCCCTTGTCACCCTCCTCGCCGTAGACCATGCGGGCGACGTAGGCGTAAGGCCGCGAAAGCTCCTGCTCCATGTCCATGTCGGCCACGCTGAGCCGAGGACCGAGAGGGATATGGCCAAGCACTTGGAGGTTGTCGCTTCCAGGCTTCTGGGGAGTCCAGAGGGCCACGCCCTGGCCCAGCAGGCCCGGCTGTGAAATCAGGAGGCCCGCTGCGACGATGAATGCAAGGACCAGGGTGGATTGACGCTTCTTCACGGTTCACCTCGTGTGCGTTGGGATGAGTAGGAAATTATAGCAAAGTTCAACGGTGCGAAGGTTTCAAAGGATCCACGCTTCGGTCCGAGTATAGGCGCCGACAGCCCATCTGCTCCAAGAATGAAATAGGTGAAAACGAATTGGGGGAAATGGGGGCTCTGTCGCCCTAATTTCTTTGACACTGGCCACTCTTGTATGTCTTCATCGCGAGGTTGGGGGTGCTCTGAAATGCGTAGCGTCTTTCAGTTTGGGGCCGTCTTGCTCGCGTTCGCCACAGGTGCATTCCTGGCGTTTTCTCTTCCAGCCGTGCCGGTCCAGAGTCAGGGTTCGTCTTACGACGTGCCGCGTCTGCCGGACGGCAAGCCGGACATGAACGGCATCTGGCAGGCGCTCGGCAATGCTCATTGGGACATCGAGCCGCATATGGCCCATGCCGCGCTCGCTACGCAGTCGGGCCCCGTGGTGCCCGTGCCGGCGAAAGAGGTGTTGGCCTTCGGTGCCGTGGGCGCTGTGCCTTCGGGGTATGGCGTGGTGGAGGGGGGCGAGATTCCCTACCTGCCGGAGGCGCTCGAGAAGAGGAAGGAGAACCAGGAGAACTGGCTCACCCGTGACCCGGAAATCAAGTGCTATCTGCCGGGTGTTCCGCGCGCCACCTACATGCAGTTCCCGTTTCAGATCTTCCAGAGTGAGAGCAAGTTTTTCATCGCCTACGAGTTTGCCGGCGCCGTCCGCGATATCCATTATGCGGACCCGGGTCCGGCGCAGGTCGACTCGTGGACGGGCCAATCCGTCGGCCGGTGGGAGGGCGATACCTTCCTGGTCGAGGTTACCGGGTTCAACGACGGGACGTGGTTCGACCGGGCGGGAAACCACCACAGTGCCGCGATGAAAGTCACCGAGCGGTACACGATGACGAGCCCCGACCACCTCTGGTACGACGCCACGATCGAAGATCCGAACACATTCTCCCGTCCGTGGACCATCCGCTTGCCGCTGTACCGCAACATCGATCCGGATGCACGGCTCGGTCAGTTCAAGTGCGTCGAGTTCGTGGAGGAGCTCATCTACGGACACCTCCGCAAGAACCCGATCCCGGATCTGGAGGAGGGGAAATGAGGCCATACTACCGGTCGCTACCGGCGCTTTCCTTTGCAGTGGCGTTTTGCGGGCTGGTGGCTTTCGCGGTGGCGCAGACCCCGCCCTCTACTGCGGCGCAGGCCCCGCCGCCTGAGGCTGCGCCACCGGTTGTACCGAGGACGCCCGACGGTCATCCGGACCTGCAGGGCAACTGGACCAACGCGACGGCGACTCCGATCCAGCGTCCCGAAGGTCAGGGCCCTGTTCTCGACCCGGAACAGGTCGCCGAGATCGAGGGTGAGAGGCAGGAGTTCATCGCAGAGCTGTCTGCAGACAGCGATCCCGACCGGCAGGCGCCCCCCGTGGGTGGTGTCTTCACAGGAGACGCGCGCTTCGATGCGGCAACCGGCGGAACGGGAGGCTACAACTACTTCTATATTGATGCCGGCGACCGAGTGGCCGTCTTCAATGGCAAGCCCCGGAGCTCACTGGTCGTGGATCCGCCGGACGGCCGCATTCCTCCCCTGACGCCCGAAGCGCGGCAGGCGCGGGAGGAGGCCGGTGCTCGGGCCGGCCAATTCGGCCCTTTCGACAACCCGGAGAATCGGCCGCTCGGCGAGCGTTGCATCATGTCGTTCGGCTCTAATGCAGGCCCGCCGATGCTCCCCAACTACTTTTACAACAACAACTACACTATCGTGCAGACCGCCGATCACATTATGATCCTGACCGAGATGGTCCACGATGTCCGGATCATCAGGCTTGGCGAGCGAAAGCCGCTGCCGGCGCACATTCGCCCCTGGATGGGCGATTCGTGGGGTCGGTGGGAAGGCGATACGCTCGTGGTCGAGACCACCAATCTTCCCCTGGATCAGGTGAACGGTCACCGCTTCATCCACCCCGGCGGTTCTGAGAACATGAAAGTGATCGAACGCTTCACCCGGGTCGACGCTCACACGATCAACTACGAGTTCACCGTGCAGGACCCAACGTTCTATACCCGCCCGTGGAGCGGGGAGGTGCCGTTCAAGGTGCTTGACGGCCTCGTTTACGAATACGCGTGTCACGAGGCGAACTACTCACTCTTCAACGTGCTGAGCGGCGCCCGTGCGCAGGAACGTGAAGCGGCAGAGAAAGGAAAGGAGCCGAGATGAAGACCACGCGCACGATACGCGGGACACTGATCGGGAGCGTCGTGGCGGCAATTGCCTTCGCCTGTGCGGCGCCGCTCGTGGCGCATCACGCCTTCGGCGGCGAGTTCGACCGGAACGCGCCCATTCGACTCGAGGGAAGAATCGTCAAGCTCGAGTGGGTAAACCCCCACTCCTGGATTCACATTGAGGTTGTGGATGAGACCGGCACGACCGAGGTGTGGATGGTGGAGGGCGGAACGCCCAACGTGCTGCTTCGACGAGGGCTTCGACGGGATTGCCTCAAACCCGGCACCGTGATCATCGTCGACGGCTATCAGGCGCGGGACCACTCGCTCAAGCGGGCGAACGGCCGCGACGTGACCTTCACAGACGGCAACAAGATCTTCATGGGATCGTCAGGTACGGGGGCGCCCGATGAAGCCCAGCGCCGGAGGACCGAGAGGGGACGCTGTTGACCCCTCGCTGCCGGCCCCGGGTCGCTGGTTAGCTGGAGAATCCGATCCAACGCCCGGCTGCCGCAACCGTGAACCACAGGCCAATCGAGACAACGGCCACCAGTTTCTGCCAGCGTGGCCCGATTCTTCTCTCTTCACTCATCACCGCGCGGACGACAAAGGTGAATGTCACCGCCAGCGGCAGCGCCGTCATCTTTACCCAGAAGGACGTGTTGTAGTAGCACTTGAGGGCTTCCGAAGAAAACAGCGCGGCCCCGGTCAATGCCATTACGATCAGGCTGCCGATGAGCCACGGTTGCGTGTCGCGCACGAGTTCGACGAGCGGCTGACCGCGAAGTCCAAGCCCGAGCCGACGCAATTCGACGATCAATACCGCTCCACCAATCAGGGCAAGACCTAGAAGGTGGACGGACTCGATGACGGCAAAAGCCCACGTGGAATTTCTGATCGCCTCCCCCAGCCTCGTCGACTCGCACCACTCAAAAAAAGGTAGGAGGGACATCACCGGGAATCGACGACACAACCGGCCCACCAGTTGACGAGTTCCGGTTGCGGCTGAAGATCGCAGTCGAACCAGTTGTAGGCAATCATGCGCCCGCAAACGATGATGAGGGCCCAGAATGCGAGAGACAGAATCCCGGCCATACGGGCCCCTCTGGGTGGGATCGGATCGCTGGCCCAGCTCGCTATGCTCCGGTAGACCCCCGAGTGGAATACCCAGACGTTCGCGCCGGCCAGAATCAGAAAGACAACCTTGAACCGAAAGAAGACGTTCTGGAAAGTTCGCACTGGAATGGCATAGAAGAGGAGCGAACCGGTCACCACCATCACGATGAAGCCGAGCGTCATCCACGGCAGCAGCCGCCTGATGACTTCGTTCACCGGCGCCTGCCTCATCGTGAGTCCCACCAGTCGCAAGTCGAGCATCGCCGCCAACCCTACGAAAAGGGTCAGAGTCAGCACGTGGGTCGATTCAACCAGAGGATACAGGTAGAGCGATTCGTGGAGCGCGATACTCCACGACGTGCTTGCGAGCCACTCGCAGAAGTCCAGCATCTGCGGGTAGCTTGCTATCATCGGGCAGCGGGGCTTGTCAAGGCTATGGGAGCTTGTGGAGGCGCGGTCTTATGAGGACGGGAGGGGCTCCTGGAGTGAATGAACTGCCAGGCCGCACTCCGGAGCGGTACAGAGTCTTATTGCAAGCCTCTTGTCACTTCCGCCGGATACCAATACTTGTTGTGACATTGTTCGCAGGATTCATAGAGCTCGCCACCAGTGGTGAAGATCGCTTCTGCGTTCCTGGCGTCCGCCGCGGCCAGTGAGGCCATGGCTGCATCGTGCAGTCCGAGCGACAGCCGGTCCCAACTTTCCCGATCCTCTTCCATCAACGCCTGTATCTCCTCAATGGACAGCATGATGTTCGCGCCCTCCTCCAGTTTTTCTCCGGGAGCCACGACCCGACGGCCGGGCACCAGTAAAAGGTTAGAGGCTTCGATCAACGTGATGATGTGCCGTCGAACCTCGGCCCACTCCTCCTCGGTCTGCGGTGCCCTTTCATGAGTACCTTCCGCATCCATGATCGTGCCGACGGACCCCCATACGACATCCGCACTGGGATCGATGATGGACTTCATGATTTCCTGCACTGTTGCCGTTGCGCGGTACTCGGGTTGTGGGGTAGCGCACCCGCTGTTGAGCAAGAAAAGAACGCTCGCCTGTAAAACAAAAGAGTATGCTCGCATTCCGGTCCTCATCTCCATCGCCCGTCTAGTGACCTGTAACAGTGCTATTGGTACCAGCGTTCGGCCGAACGGCGTCGGATTCTAGGAGTGACGCTCGAGCCAATGCTGTTTCATTGCGAGGGCGTTACGACACCGAAGACGGCGCCGTTTGAGCATCGCTTTCCGTCCCCCTCCTCGACCTCGCCCGCAAGACCCATCGGCGATGGTGCCGATCGCACTGTTACAGGCCACTGGAATCAACTCCGCAGCAACGGTCCGCATGCACGCGCAGGGACGTCCAGCGCCGGGACCCTGGTAACCTGGCTTCACGTTCGAGCCGAGCCAGTTGTTCGTTTTCCTTCCCCAATGTCTGAAGACTCGCGTGAATAATACGAAAGGAAAGATTCGGAAAGCAATTGGGCAGTCCATTGGTTGTAGGCCGATCCAAGAGCTCCGGTCGGAGCTCCGGTCGAGCTGATAGACATAGGTGGGCGAATCCGTCAGGATTACGCTCAGACGCGTCCGGATGCGCGATCGGCGGCGCGGAAATCACGAGTCCGCCCAGGGACACCGACCTCGCTTCGCAGGAGTACTACGTCCGGGACCTGGAGGGGCATCTCTGGGTGTTCAGCACGCGAGAGGAGGCATCATGAGACTGGAGCGAATCGGCGTAGCCCTCACAATCGTTGTTCTGGTGGCTCTTCCGGCCTGCGTCAGCGAGAACCCGGCGGCGCCGCAGCCTGGGCCCCAGGAAGTGATCACCAAGGGCGGGGACGAGAGGACGGGACACTACGATGTCGTGGAGGGCTGGTGGAAGGCAGCGCCGAACCACGGCGACGAGTGGACCTGGGGACAGGTGGCGGGGGTCGCAGTGGACAACTCCGACCGGATCATCGTGGTGACCCGGGGTGACTGGCCGGCGGACCGGTCCGGGCCGAGGGAGGTTCGTCCAACGAACTTCATCGTGGTAGCCGACCGGAACGGAAACATAGTCGAGAGCTGGAGCCAGTGGGACTCGATCCTGACCCTGCCCCACCAGGTCTACATCAGTCCCTACGATCCGGAGCGCCACGTCTGGGTCGTCGACAGTGGAGGCGGCAACGGCCACATGCAGGTCTTGAAGTTCACCAACGACGGGAGCGAGTTGGTGATGCGGCTCGGTGAACCCGACCACCCCAAGACCCGGGAAGAGGCCCGGGCAAACCCGGACCCGGGTCCGTACACCTTCGGGTGGCCGTCGAAACTCGCCTTCCTCCCGGATGGCAGCTTCTACCTGGCGGACGGCTACTGGAACTCGCGAATCGTCAAATACAGCGCGGACGGCGAGCATGTGATCGAGTGGGGGGCGCTCGGGGACGGCCCCGGCGAGTTCGATCTCCTTCACGGCCTCGCCGTGGATCGGGACCGGCGCGTCTACGTTGGCGACCGCCAGAACAGTCGCATCCAGATTTTTGGCGCCGCCGGTGAGTTCATCGAGGAATGGCCCGACATCTTCGATCCCGTCGACATCTACATCGACGAGAACCAGTGGATCTGGGTGTTGGATGCGAGCCTGAACCGGGTTCTGAAGTACAGCCGGGACGGCGTACTCCAGTACCATTGGGGTGCCTACGGACGGGCAGGCGCGATCGGTCGAGGCACCTGGGCGGGCGGCCTGTCACTTCCCCACCAACTCGACATGGATGCGGAGGGCAACATCTATATCGCCTCCTACAGCGGTGGATGGGTGGACAAGTTCGTTCCGAAGCCGGGAGCCGATCCTGCCAAGCTGCTCGGGAGGCCGCTGTTGCTCACCGACTAAGGTCGTTTCCACGGGATATCCACGATGATCGTACAATCCGGGCCCGACGGTCAGTCCAGACACTTTGTCATCAAGCTGGAAGAGCATCTCGGGCTGGTGGGCCAGCTTGCCGAGAACTTCGGCAATGAGGAGTTCCTGACGCCCGAGCCGCGCGAGCTGTTTCTTTATACCTGCCGATGGCACGACAGGGGCTGGAGGGACCTGGACGACAATCCGCCGCTCGATCCCAAGACGGGCCTGCCCTACAACCTCGGGGAGACGCCGCTCCCCATCCTGATGCTCACCAGCTCAAGCTCCCCGGCGCACAACGAGGCTCGTCATCCCTATTGCGGATTGATAGACAGCATGCACATCTGGGGGCTCTACAACGGCCGCTATGGATTTTCCGACAAGGTGCTGCTCGATGCGATCCCAGACAAGCACCGGGTGATGGTCGACACCATGCTCAGTCTGGAGTACCAGCGCCAGACAAGATTGAAGGCGGGGCTGGCCGCCGACCCGGAAACCGCACCGTGGGTCGAAGAGAAGCGGCTCTTCGCGAACTACAAGCTACTTCAGTTCTTCGACACGATGGCGCTCTATTTCAACTGCACCCACAAGGCGGGTCGGGGGGAATCGACGTTCCATCACGTACCCCGGAACGTGAGTGACGACGTCGATGTCCGCATTCGCCCCGAGGGCGACAACAACTACAGCCTGTCCCCCTATCCGTTCCGCGAAAGCCCGCTGGAGGTCTCGTTCGAGGGCCGCTTCCTGACGCCGTGGAGCGCAGGCGAGACGCCCGACATGGCGGCGGCAATGCGAGAAACGCCGGTGGAACGCCAGACCGCGGTTTTGGTCGCTTGGTAAAGAGGCGAATCCGGCTGTTCGGGAAGACCTGGCGGTAATAAAACAAGAGGGGTTCGGAGGGCAGGGGGTGGCGGGACGCACGGACCTCGATGGCCGGGACCCTGCGCGGGCTCGAGGGCATCCGGCAGGGACGGAATCTCAAGGTGAAGCCTTTTGCGGTCGCGGGCTTCGGACAGGCACGCGCGGGTGGCGAGCTTCCGACTGACGACGACTACGACGGCGGCGTGGACCTGAAGTACGGGCTCTCGCCATCGCTGACACTCGATGCCACCTACCGCACGGATTTCGCCCAGGTGGAAGCGGACCAGCAGCAGGTGAACCTGACCCGCTTCAGTCTCTTCTTGAGTCCCTCGGCCCGGGCATCGCATTCTACGGGGGATCAGCGATCAATATCGACGCGACACGGATGTTCGACAGGCTGAGGGGGGACTTCGCCATCCGGTCCGACATCACGATCCCGACCGGCGACTACAACGACGACAGCTATTCGATCCGTTACAACTCGAACCGGTCGCGGAAGGTCTCGGGGAATGTCCGATATCAGTTTGGTGAGTTCTGGGACGGAAGGCGCGAATCCCTGAGCCTGGGCGTCGCGTTGAAACCGAGCCCTCACCTGAACGTCGATGTGGACTACAGCAGGAACCAGGTTCGTCTGTCGAACGGCTCGTTCAACACGAACCTCCTCGGAACGCGGCTCCTCTATTCCTTCACCACGAAGATGTTCCTGAACGCGTTCCTCCTGTACAACACGGATGCCTGACAGTTCAGCTCCAACATCGGCTTCCACATCATCCACCACCCGCTCAGCGACCTCTACGTGGTCTTCAACGAACGCCGGGACACGCAGACGAGTCAGGTGCTGGAGCGTGCACTGGTCGTCAAGTTCACTTAACTGTTCAGCTTCTGAACGCTGGTAGCCCGAGTCAGCAGTAGCGCCAGGCACCGAAATCAGGCAGGATAACCGAACCACCAAACATTTCCTGGGAGGCTTAAAGACATGGGAAATGTCATCGCCAAACTGCTTCGGGATTTCGAGAATGGACACATGAGTCGCCGCCAGCTCATCCAGAGCCTGGCACTGGCAGCGGCCGCAGCTTCAACCGCAAGCGCCGCGAGCGGGCCTGCGGCACAGGCCAGCGGGTTCAAGGCCGTCAGCGTGGACCACATTTCCTACCAGGTCATCGACTACGCACACAGGCGGAGCGAAACCGCCTGGCTCACACCAACGCGGAAGCGGCATGTCGCCAAAGCCGGACAACCGACTGCCTGGCTATCGCCGCGGACTTTCCAGCTGCACTCGGGTGTTTCCGACTATGAATGCTGCAAACCTGAGGGCCCCCGGCTGTTCAGCCCCGCAGCCGCAGATCTATTCTCAACTGTGGCGGAACGGGTGCTCGTCAACCGCCGAACCAAATTGAATTCCAGGGAGTCATGCGACTGGCATTGATCGTCTCGACCCTGGCCGCCGGTGGTACCGAGAGAGTGGTAGCCACGCTGGCAAACGCGTGGGCCGAGAAGGGCTTGGAGATCAGTGTACTCACGTTGGCGGATGAGCAACCCATGCCCCACTACCCGTTGGACGACAGCGTGCGGCTAATCTTTCTCGGGTTAAGTCGGAGCAGGTTCGGAGTGATGGCTCCCTGGCGGTTGGCAAGACGGTTGTGGAGGCTGCGCCGAATGGTGCGATGGTTGAACGTGGATGCAGTGCTGGCTTTCGGGGACAAGACGAATGCCCTGGCAGTATTCGCAACCCGCGGTTTGACGGTGCCCGTCATCGTCTCAGAGCGTGTGGACCCCAAAGTTCAGGTGGAGACCAATGGGCCGGTGTGGTCTGTTCTGATTAAGAAAGCATACCGTCTGGCCGACCGAGTCGTTTTGCAGACCGGGGGTGTTTCCGAATGGTTCCGCACACGGGGCATTGGGCACTACTCGATCATCCCAAATCCAGTGGTGGCTGTGCCGAGGACACCCCGGAAGAGACAAGGTCCCGGGATACAAATTGTCTCCATGGGACGCCTTGTTGAGCAGAAGGGCCACGATCTGTTGATTGAGGCGTGCTCACGGCTTTCTCCGGAGAGTGACAATTGGAGTCTGGTTATCTACGGCGAAGGTCCCCTGCGCGACCATCTAGCCGGGCGAGCTCAACACCTTGGCCTGGCTGACCGGGTACACTTCCCTGGTCGCGCCGACGCGAGGCTGACCGTCTTCGAAGAAGCCGATATTTTTGTCCTCCCCTCGCGATACGAGGGCTTTCCCAATGCCCTCTGTGAAGCCATGGCGGCTGGCCTGCCGGTAATCGCTGCCGACTGTAACTTTGGGCCGAGCGAAATTGTGCGCGACGGCGTGGACGGAGTCCTGGTGCCGACTGGCAACCCGGAAGAGCTGGCCAAAGCGCTGCAGCGGTTAATCGGCGACCCGGACGAGCGCCAACGTATCAGTCAGCGGGCGCCCGGAATCGTCGAGCGGTTCTCGCTGGAGACCGTGCTGGGGATGTGGGAGGCCCTGCTGAGGGAGTTGGCAGACACGAGGAGCGCATGACGGCGCACGCGAAGGAAGTAGACGCCGCGACGCGGTTCGAGTTCGGAGCGAACTGGAACCGCTTCCTGTCCGTACTGGACGAGGAGCGCATCGAAGAAGCTGAGAACTCATTAAAAGACATGCTGGAGGTCGACTCCCTGGAAGGCAAAGCCTTACTTGATATCGGCTCCGGCAGCGGACTGTTCAGCCTCGCGGCGCGACGGTTGGGCGCCATTGTGCATTCGTTTGATTACGACCCTCAGTCCGTGGCCTGCACGGCCGAGCTGAAACGCCGGTACTTTCCGGATCACAGCAAGTGGTCTGTCGAGGAAGGGTCGGTGCTCGACCGCGACTACCTGGCTTCGCTGGGACAACACGATGTCGTCTACTCCTGGGGCGTGCTGCATCACACCGGCGATCTGTGGACTGCGCTGGACAACGTGGTTCCGCTCGTACGGACCGGCGGCAGACTATTCATCGCGATATATAACGACCAAGGACCGTTCTCGCGCTTTTACGCCAGATTGAAGAAAACGTACGTGAACGCATCGCGACCGGGCAAAATAGCGATTGCCGGGGCTTATATGACCTACCATGTCGTTCGAGGCCTGGTCGCCGATACGCTGGTTCGCCGGAGGAATCCAATCAAACGCTATTCCCGACACAACCGAGCACGCGGAATGTCGGCGTGGCACGATATCATCGATTGGATTGGTGGCTACCCCTTTGAAGTGGCCAAACCGGAACATATTTTCGATTTCTACCGGGAGCAAGGATTCACCTTGCGCCGCTTGAAGACTTGCGTGGGAGGGTCCGGCTGCAATGAGTTCGTTTTCGAAAAGACCGTCGAAGCCACATCAAGTCATCGGTAAGACGCACCGTACAAGGCATCGCGGTCCGAAACGTCGACGAGGGCGCCTCCGCTGTCAAACGTGGGCAACTCGGGAAGGTCCCGCCGCGACTGCGCCCGTTTCCCGAGAGACAGCCTCAAAGCGGATTCGACCAGTTCCGACATCGTCTTGCCGGTCCGGGCCGCTTCTTGGATCTCCGCGTAGATTCTCCCGCCCTCGATCAGAGCCGAGGCCGGCACCGCGGCTTCGGTGACGAGCACTCCATTCTGCCGGAATGCGAAGATTGCCAGTCCCGCCGGTACGGAGTTTCCGTCTTGCGAGTCCAGACGACCATAACCGGTGTTTGCGGATTCCGCAGCTCCAGAGGTGATCCGGACAAATCCGCCATGATCCTGGACCGTGACTGGCGTCGTGCTTTGCGACCAGGAGGGAAGGCAAAGAACCAGCAGGACCAGCATAAGCAAAGCGCACCGCGGCAAGCGCATTAACGCTGCCCGTCCTACGCGTGGTAACCCACTGTGGCTTTGTGCCTTAGTGACGGGCGAGTGCCATATGCTGCGAGCCTCGCGGGCGCTCCTGCGCCGTGCTGTGAGAGATGCGTAAATGACATAGAAGGGGGGAGTGGGGGTCAATGCGGCGACCACACCGGGCCGCCTCTCGTTTCAAATGCGCAAAATCTGCCGCTTAACTGATATGATGTATAGATTGAGTTATTGTGTAACGACTCGAAGACCCTCCGACGATCTAACGTGCCATTCCTCGGCTTTCAAACCTGTTTTGAGAACACTGGGATCGTGCCGACATCTCGGTTCAAAATTACAGGACTACCATGCAGAATGACCGATTCGAAGACCTCTCACTAAGCAAACCCATCCTTCGTGCCCTCGGAAAAGAAGAGTTGTGTGCGTCAAGTTCTGCAAAAAGTATTTCCGAAAAAGTCAGTTCTTGAGTGTTGATCGCCGTCGGGCCTGTGGGAATGTGGGAAAGCTGAACGTTCTTGGCGAAGCTTTTCCAAGCCTCAGAGGGAATCCGCGTCTTGTTGCGGATTTCCTCTGAGGCGTCATTTCCATCAGGCCTCTGCCTTTCTTTCTTTTTTGGTTCTCTTTCTTTCGCCCTTTGAAAGTTTTCCACAGAGATTCCTCGCTCCAGGATGCGCTGTAATCGACGATCGGCTTCCGAGCCGATCCTTGGGTCGGTCCGTTTTGACGCGTTCACGCGGCAGGCGTCTGACGGTGCCAGTCCTTCTTGTGTTCCTTCAACAGATCCATGTTCAAATAACGGATCGCTTCGATCCAGTTCTCGTGCATCTCGGTGGTCAGTGCCCGAATCAAACGCAGACAGCTGGCCGCGTTGGGGAATATCCGCACCACACGCGTTCGCCGCTTGATCTCTTCGTTGAGCCGTTCCAGCATATTGGTGGATTTCATGTGCTTGTGATGCTGAAGCGGCAGCGTGTAGAAGCTCAGCGTCTCGTCGATGTTGTCTTCGACCCAGTCGCAGAGTTTGGGATATTTCTGCCCCCACTTGCTCAACCACGCCGCGAGGTCCTGCCGCGCTTCCTGGAGGTTCCGCCGATCGTAGAGCCAACGCAGTTCCTGGAGGCAATCGTCATCGCCTTTGCGCGGCAGATAATCCAATGCGTTTCGGAGAAAGTGCACGTAGCAGCGCTGCCAGATCGCTTCGGTCAGGACTTCCGCGATGGCTTTCTTCAACCCCGGATGATCGTCGGTCACCACGAACTCCACCCCGCACAGGCCGCGTTGTTTTAAACTCAGCAGCAGTTGCCGCCAACTGGTCGTGCTTTCCCGTCCCGCCAGCTCCACCGCCAACACACCGCGCCGGCCGTCCCAGTTGATTCCGATCGCGACCAGCACCGCCCGGCTCCGGATGACCCCGTCTTCGCGCACCTTCTCGTAGCGCGCATCCAAAATTAGGTACGGGTATTCTTCCTCCAATCGTCGCGTTGCAAACTTTTTCAGCTCCTTGTCCAGAGTCTGATTAATCCGGCTGATCGTGCTGGCCGAAAACGAATGTCCGCATAGTTCTTCGGTGATGGCTTTCACCTTGCGCGTTGACACGCCCTGCACGTACATCTCGGCCAAGCTGGCCACCAAGGCTTTCTCGCTGCGTTGGTAGCGTTCAAACACCTCCGTACTGAACCGGCCGGCCCGGTCCTGCGGCACGCGCAACTCCAGCTTGCCCACCCGTGTGACCAGGTCCCGTCCGTAATAGCCACTCCGATATCCGGTGCGACCCCCTGTTCGTTCACTCTTGACCGCGCCCACGACCTGGTCCATCTCCGCCTCGAGAATCTCTTGAACCACCTCCTGTACGACGCTTTTCAGCAAATCCTTTTCCTCTCCTAACAGTTCTTTCCAATCCACTCCCTTTCGCTTAATCTGAGGTCGGGCCATCGGTTCATCTCCTTCGTTTCAAAGTTGATTCGTTACCAACTTTTCGGAGATACCCTGGCCCTTTCCTATTTCAGGACCTTTTTGCAGAAACTCTGAAACATAACCAAAAGAAGGATACGTTCGGCCGACTCCCATCCAGAAGGCCGCGATTCCCGCTCTGCTTGAAGGTCGCGACTTGCTCGCAAGTGCGCAGACCGGCACCGGCAAGACCGCGGCGTTCGCGGTGCCTATTCTCGAACTGCTGGCCGAAGAGCCGGACTCGACCGGCCTGCGCGCCGTTGTGCTGACACCCACGCGCGAGCTTGCGCTCCAGGTTGATGAAAGCTTTCGCTCATATGGCCGTTACCTCAAAATGCGGACCGCCGTTGTGCTCGGCGGTGTCGCCTACGGGCCGCAGATCCAGGCCCTGAAAAAGAACCCGGATATCCTCGTCGCGACACCCGGCCGTCTCCTCGACCTGATGGAGCAGGGCTATGTCTCGTTCGAGAAGGTCGAGATGTTCGTGCTCGATGAGGCGGACCGGATGCTGGACATGGGTTTCATCTACGACGTGCGCCGCATCACCGACCGATTGCCGAGAGAACGGCAGACGATGTTCTTCTCGGCCACGCTCCCCCCGGAAGTCGCGTCGCTGGCGGCAGACATGTTGTGGGAGCCGGCTCGGGTGGCGGTCGCGCCTCCGGCCGCCGTGCCCGAGGAGATGATCCAGAGAGCACTCTTCGTGTCCCGGGGCGACAAGCTCGACCTGCTGACCGCGCTATTGGGATTACAGAAGATCGAGAGAGCCCTGGTTTTTACACGGACCAAGCACCGCGCCGATCGTGTTGTCAATCATCTCACGAGGAAGGGAATCAAGGCGGACGCCATCCATTCCAACAAGACCCAGAAGGCCCGTCAGCGAGCCCTTGCGGCGTTCGATACCGGCAAACTGCGGATTCTTGTGGCCACCGACATCGTGGCCCGCGGTATCGATGTTGAAGGCATCACGCACGTCATCAACTACGAGATGCCAAACAATGCGGAGGGTTACGTTCACCGGATCGGAAGAACGGCCCGGGCCGGGGCCAGAGGCATGGCGTTGTCGTTCTGCGACGTCGAAGAAGTGGCCCTGCTCAAGAACATCGAAAGCCTGACCGGTTATCCGATCGAGAAGGTTTCCCGCCATCGCTTCCATTCCAATGCGATTGCGACGCTTTACGGCGTTGACGATGAAGCGGCGGGGAATGCCCGGAAACTTCCTTTCCGTTCCACACGCGGCCGCAGCTTCGGACCGCGGCGGAGGCGTCTGGGCCGATAGGATTTCGGCACGTATCGGTCCTCGCGGCGCGACCCCGCAAGCTCTGTTCTCCTCAGCGATTCTGTCTTCCGTGACAATCCCTTCCATTGTTTGAAGTGGCGATCAGTTCGACGGCGTCACGGATAAATCTCTGCTATAGGAGGCGGAGTGGAAAGTGACGGGCGATGAGTTTGAAGTGGTTGCGCCTTCGAGCTCGGCTGGAGACCCTTAGAATCAAATCATACGTGACGGCGGTTTCGGAAAGCGTCGCCGGCCAGGTCCGACCGAAGACGCCGCGATCGTGTGAGAATAGGGACTCGATGGCTGGCACAGACACACCGACCCCACCTGCCGGCGACACCGGCGCGGCTGGCCTGCGCACGGCCTGGGAGCGACGCACGCGCGTGTGGGCTCTTGTCTTTGCGGCGTTGACGCTGGTGGTATCGGCGCTCGTCGCCCTCGTGTGGACCGGCGCGCCGACAGCGACCACGCTGGTCGCGGCACTGGCCCCGGCGTTCGGGGTGTACGCGTGGCAGACGGGCAAAATCCGCCGCCGTCGGGCGATCCTGCGGAAACCCTTCCGACCGGAATGGGAAACGGTGCTGCAGCGGGACGTCGTCTTCTTTCGGGTGCTCGGCTCGGCCCAGAAGCAGCGGTTCCGTCGTGAACTCCAGGTGTTCCTGGGAGAGAAGCCGATCACCGGCATCAAGGTTCGCCTCGACACGACGACGCGTGTCCTGGCTGCCGCCAGCGCCATCATCCCGATCTTCGGCTTCCCCGACTGGGAGTGGGACCAGATCAGCGAGGTGCTGATCTATCCGACCCGGTTCGACGGCGAGTTCCAGTTCGGCGACAAGCAGGGTCACAACATCCTCGGGATGGTCGGGTCGGGCGGCCTGAACCGGTTGATGATCCTCTCCAAGCCGGATCTGATCGCCGGCTTCCGCAATGCGACCGACAAGCGGAACGTGGGCATCCATGAGTTCGCGCACCTGGTCGACAAGAGCGATGGGGTGATCGACGGCGTACCCGGCGTGGGACTCGACCGGCAGGCCATCGGGCCCTGGATCGACCTGGTCCGCCGCAAGATGGCCGAAATCGAGGAAGGGACATCCGACATCAACCGCTACGCGCTGACCAACGAGGCCGAGTTCTTCGCCGTGATGTCGGAGTACTTCTTCGAGCGCCCCGGCGTGTTGCAACGCAAACACCCCCACCTCTACGCGGCGCTCGAAGGTGTCTTCAACCAGGACCTGCGATCTCGAGCGGCGGCGTTGCGGCGTGAGCTGAAACGCGGCCGGCCGAAGTTCGGCCGGAACTCGCCGTGCCCGTGCGGGAGCGGACTCAAGTTCAAGAAATGTTGTCTCCAGTAGCAGGTTGATCAAGGAGACGGTTAAGCGCTCCCGTCACCAGATCGACTTTGTGAATCGGGGAGAGGCGGCGCAGCAGATCCACCTCTGTTTTGGGGATCACCGTACTCGATCGTGGAAATAGCGGCCATCCACGGCTCGGTGTTGGGCTAAGACTTCGTCTAGAAACCACGTATCTCCGAGTCGATCTCGTCGTCGCTTCAGCCGCCGCGCGTAGTCGGGGCCGAACCTCCCGCACCAGGCCGCACGGTTTCGTAGGACACGATGATGCCCCGCTCGGCAAGGAGATCCTCGATATCCCGGAAGCTCAGGCCGAATCTGTGATACAACCAGACGGCATGGCTGATGATTTCAGGCGGAAAGCGATGCCTCAGGTAGCGGGATCGACGAGTGTTCATCCCGGTATTGTGCCGCGTGGAGAGTTAACCTGACAAAGCCCGCGTCGCTGAACCATCCCAACATCGGGCACAGCTACGGGCGCGGCAGCGGCGACACGCACCGAGCCGCCGACGAACCCACTGAACGCGATTGCACGAGGTCCGATCGATGCCGCGATTTCCGCTGAAGACTCCGACACTGATTCCTGCGCTCTTTCTCTTCGCGCTGGCCGGCCCCGACGAGGGGGGCGTCCAGATCGTCGCACCGGCCGAGGCCGCGGTTGCACAGGAAGAGTTCTACCTCGAGGAAGCGACGATCGCGGACATTCAGGGCGCGATCCGCGCCGGCGATCTGACGGCCGAGCAGCTCGTCGAGCTCTATCTCGCACGCATCAAGGCCTATAACGGCACCTGCGTCAACCAGCCCGAAGGCATTCTCGGGGCGGTTACGACGATACCGGACGCCGGACAGATCAATGCGCTCGCGACGCTGAACCTCAGGCCCGCCACGCGCGTGCGCTGGGGATTCGACTCGCGAAAGGCCCGGAGCATGACGGACGCCGACGACGACGATCCGGCCATGCCGGACGCGCTCGAAACGGCACGCGCGCTCGACGCGCACTTCGCGGCGTCGGGCGAGTTCGTCGGTCCTCTACACGGTGTCGTCATGGCGATCAAGGACCAGTACGACACGTTCGACATGCGCACGACGTCGGGCGCCGACGCCTTCTACGCCGACGATCGGCCGCCCGACGATGCGACGTTCGTGCGCCGGCTCCGTGAGGCCGGCGCGATCATGATCGCCAAGTCGAATCTCGGGGAGTTCGCCTCGGCCATACCGCGCAGCGCTTTCGGCGGCACGTTCTGCAATCCCTACGATACGGAGCGCAGTCCCGGCGGCTCGAGCGCGGGATCGGGCTCGGCCGTGGGCGCAAACCTCGTGACCTGTGCCATTGCCGAGGAAACGGGCTCGTCGATCCGGAGCCCGGCCTACTCGAACAACAGCGTCGGCATCGCGCCGACGCAGGAGCTCGTGAGCCGCGACGGCATGATCCAGCAGGGCATCAACACGCGCGTCGGCCCGATCTGTCGCACGGTCGAGGACGCCGCGCGCGTTCTCGACGTCATCGCGGGCTACGATCCGAAGGACGAGCTCACGGCGTTCAGCGTGGGGCGCCTGCCTGCGGACGGCTATGCGAGCCATGCAGAGCCGGGCCGGCTCGAGGGCCTGCGCATCGGCGTCGTCCGCGAATACATGGACAAGGAGGCCTTCACGAAGGAGGACGAGGAGACGATAGATCTCGTCAGCGCGGCCGCCGCCGAGCTCGGACGTCTCGGCGCGACGCTCGTCGACCCGGGTCCGGGCGGGGCGCTGTTCGATCAGTGCGTGCGCCGCTGGTATCCGCAGCTGCACGACAAGCAGTTCACGGCCGAGTATCCCGACCGCTTTCCGTTCGAGGCCGACGGCACGCCTTACGGGAATCACATCGCGACGCTGATCGAGCTCGCGGCCGATCCCGATCTCATGCCCGAGGAGATCGATTTTCGCACGCTCGGCAATCCGCCGACGCCGGGGCAGGGCCGCTACTGGCTCGACCGTTACCTGAGCGAGCGCGGCGACGCGAACATCCGCTCGACCGGTGACCTGCTCGAGAAGGCCAACTTCTACGACGATCCGAACTTTCCCGACCACCGGGCGCGGCACGAGCGCGCGCTCGAACAGCACGAGCTCGACATGGTCGCGCGCATGCAGAACCGGTTCGCCGTGCAGACGATGGTCATGGCCTGCATGGCCGAACTCGAGCTCGACGCGGTCGTCTACCCGACGAGCAACATTCCGCCCGTCAAGCTCGGCTCGCCGCGCGGGCCCGAGCTCAACGGCCGCGCCGGCGACGGCGTCTGGCGGTTCCTCGGCAGAAACGGCTTTCCCGTGATCACGGTGCCGACCGGGTTCACGACCGTGATGTACGATCGAATCCGTGTGCCGTCGACGTCTGAGTCTGCCTCGGGCGACGAGGATAGTGAGACCGAGATCGTTGGTCCCGTGCCGGCGCGTCTGCCCGTAGGCATGGACATCGTCGCGCGGCCTTTCGGCGAGCCGACGATCCTGAGAATTGCGGCTGCCTACGAGGCCGCGACGCGGCATCGCGAGTCGCCCGCCGATTTCGGGCCGCTGTCGGGCGAGCCCTGAGCCCGACAGCGGCCCCGGCCGCCCGGACCCGTGCCGCCGCGAGACGAACCCCGACGTCGAACCTCACCGCTTGACCGCGTAGTGTGCAATTAATCAGCCGACGCTAATCCTTTGGCTGAGAGCGGGTTGTCCAAGCCCTCCTCCGCTGCATGAACTTCCCCGTAGTGTGCCAAAAAACGACCGAAGGCTTTGAATCATCCTAGCAAGAGGCAGATAGCCTCACGGGATGCCCCATGCGCTGCACCTCCTTGTCTACACGGTCGCCGGCTGGCTAGCGCACCCCATGAAGACCTTCTTAGAGGCGCATTGGGAAGGTCTCGCAGCCGCCGATCTGTTTACGGTGGAGGTCGTCACGCTGGAAGGGTTGAAGCGGTGCCTCGTGCTCTTCGTGATCGAGTTGAAGACCCGATACATTGGGGATAAGTAAAACAAGAGGGGTTCTGAGGGCAGGGGGTGGCGGGACGCACGGCGGAACTGTCGCCGTTGGGCTGTTGTTTTGGAGTTGCAGGGTGGCAGAAACGCCCGACACGCAGAATCGCACGGGCCGAAGCGCACGAAACCCGCGTCGGCTTTCGAGCCGTGTTCAGAACCAGTCCGGTGGAGTGGAATGCATGGAGGCGGCCGGGTGAACTGGTGGCGCACGCGAGGGTAGACCGAGGCAGTGTGAATGTCGCCTGGTCTCTCGGAAGGACAACACCTACCAGTCTTTCACCGACCTTCGCGCGTGGATCGGGCAGCATCTTAAGGTCAAAGACGCGATCCTCGACGGTGAGATTGTCTGTCTGGATGAGAGCGAGTCCCCGCGTCTTCCCACCCCCTGGCACTCGGGACCCCGCTTGTTTTACTCATCCGCAAATGATCTGCGAGCGGCTAAAATGCCGGCGGGAACGGTGAATGGCCCGAAGATCCGGCGGATTCCTGTCACTTATCACAAGAACCCATTATATTGATGTGAAGCAATTGCTTGTTGTCACAATTCACGATTTGGTCCGGCACCGGGCACACCAATTTTCTTGTAACCGAAAGATAAACAATATGGACCTTTCCAGCCTGATCGTCGGCATCGCTATCGGAGTCGCGGTGGCATTGCTGATTGTGCTTGTCCTTCGGGACAAACAGCGTGAAAAACAAACCGCGACCGATACCAGCCAGGAAAACGCTTCCCTTGTCTCCGCCATTCACGAAAGCCAGGTCGCCACACACAAGGCGCTGGTACAACAACAGCGGCATTTTGCACAATGGATGAACGTCCATGCCGCGGCATCCGCCGCAAAACCCATCCCCAAAGCGAAGCCCCCCGCCCCCGAACCTGAAGCCGAATTCCCGATTTGCTGGGACATCATCCCCGAAGATTGAACCCTAAATTGACCCAACACTACCCACACCAACCATGGCCACTTCAACGATCACCATTTCCGTAGCGGGATTTCCCCCCGGGGCGCCCATTTCCATCCCCATGGGGACCGACATCAACATCGCCATCAATTCCGCTCCCGATGAACTCGTGGCGATCGGATTGCGCCTGAAACCGCCCGATGCGACTTTTCACCCTTCCTTCCGCACCGTCAGCCCCCCCAATGCCGACGGCTCGCAAGCGTACGGGCTGTCGCATACCAGCTTTTATCCCGCCGGGGAAATAACTGTCCTCAACGCGAACACCTTTAACCTGCTCCCCGGCAACTACCAATTCGTGTCCCTCGTCTATGACCCTCACCACATCTCGGACGACGGTTCAGGCGCTGTGGAATTCATTTCCAGTAACAGCTTTGAGATTGTGGCCGGTTTCAGCGACGATTTGCTCCCGGCGGGTAGCCCTTTCGCAAATGTAGGGGCATGGATGGACGCGATTGCCAATGACATGACCGGCCCCGCCCCGAGAATCATGGCGCTCTATGGGGCTGCGGGTGATGCGCTCAATACCGTCCATACCGGCGATCTCGTGATCCTTGCAGTGAATACTACCGGCATGACGGAAGTGCTGAACAAAGTGGAATTTCACCTGGACATGGGTGGGGGCGCGGAGGAAATCATTCTTCTTGAAGTCTTTCCTTTTCCAGAATTCATCAATGACGGTGACTGGTTGTCCATCGCGGCGATTCCCGCACCGGGATTGAACATGGGTACAAGGCTCAAGCTGTTTTATGTGCCAGGGCACCAGACCTATACGCAGCAACAGGGGCAACTCCGGCTTGCCCTTTCGTACCGAAATCCCGCGGACCAACTCCTCAGTGTACCTGTAACGCTCACGGACGATCCCGTCATTGTGCTGAACAACAACAGCCATATTGACGCCGCCGGCAATCCGGTTCCGCACCAGCGGAAGAAAATCACCGTTGCGACCATCGGCGCGGATTATCCGGAGGCGCATTACGACGCCTACGCGCAGGAGCTCAGCGATTTCTTCCAATTTGCCTGCCGCGACTATTTCGCCATTGAGGTCACCATTCACAACTACCGCCTCTCAGACTTCCCGATCGATTATGCGGGCTGGTGGAGTGGTTTGCCAAAAGTCCCCGAGGGCGCGGTACTGGATCCCATGAATCCGGATGACATGTTTTTCATCCAGCTCATTTATGCACATGAGCACAATATGGTGAACCAGCCCTCCCTTGAGTCGCTGCACCCGCTGCAAGCGGACGGGGAGGACATTACCCTTTACATGTTGATGCAATTTTCCGGCGGGGGAGGGGCGGCCCAAAACGCCTGCGAGATTCAAACGCGTTTCACCGCCGGGCTCATGTCCCAGGATTATAAGGTGGACGGGAATTACCAGGCGCCCTCCGAGATGAACGATCCAGCGGCGATCTGGGACACACCGGCGAAACGGGCGGTGGAAGTGAATATTTGCGCGCACGAGATCGGGCATGCGTTTTGGAAAAGGCCTGTCCGGAGAGACATCGGGCATGCAAACGCTTATCATATGCACGAGGCGCAATACGGCGGCGGTCGATTTTACCGGTTCATTCGCTACCTGGATGCGGAGAATGCGGTCGACGCATACAATGCCCGCGTTGCAATTGGCTGGGGAAACACGCTCATGTCCTATTCCCGCAACCGGAACAACCTTGACCAGCGCCTCCTCTTGGACCAGCTCGGGCCGCTCATTCCGCTTTACGCACCTCCGGAGCTCAGTTTTCTCGTAAAAGCCGTGGGCGCTCCCGTCGGGACGGCCGGACCCACGATCACCATCAATGCCGGTGACTCCGTGGAGTTAGTGCTACAAGGCAGTTCTCCCAGCGGATTGCGCATGATGTGGTGGTTCGAACAAGGTGCACCCGCCGTCAGCACAATGTATACCTACGGGCATATCGACAGCTACCAGCGGATTTATGAAGCGCTGGAAATCGAATTGGTCACGTTTGATGATCCGGGTGTGTATGTTCTGCAGTCAAATTGCCGTGACATCCTCTATTACATAGCGCACGGCGGGACGCAGTCGAATGCGGATACGCGGGGCAATCCTCACCAGGCTTCTGAAAACGTGGGCCTGCGCGCGGTGACAATAACGGTGAATTAGATCCTGCGGGGATTAGAAAAAGGATGGGAGATTCCGCGAGACGCTGGTGCATGGTCGGCCGGGTGTAAAACCGTGGCAAAGTCGCTTCCTAACGCATTTCTCCCGTTTTCGTCATCACAATAGGTTGGCGTGAACATGTCTTCAACGGGAAATCAACACCCGACGTCTGTCGGGCTGTTGACCGCCGCCCCTATGCCGATCGAATCCCCTTATCGGCTCGGTCAGTTCCCGGCGCGAATCAAACGTGGCAGGGCCTGTACCTGGGGATAAGTAAAACTGGGATAAGTAAAACAAGAGGGGTTCGGAGGGCAGGGGGTGGCGGGACGCACGGCGGAACTGTCGCCGTTGGGCTGTTGTTTTGGAGTTGCAGGGTGGCAGAAACGCCCGACACGCAGAATCGCACGGGCCGAAGCGCACGAATCCCGCGTCGGCTTTCGAGCCGTGTTCAGAACCAGTCCGGTGGAGTGGAATGCATGGAGGCGGCCGGGTGAACGGGTGGCGCACGCGGGGGTAGACCGAGGCAGTCCAGGATTTTCTGTGTCGCCTCGGGAGGATGAATTGTGGCGAGGACTCGCATGCGGCCGAAGCAGCTGGGACATTCCAGGACATCGAAGGCCCCAATGCGTTTCATCAATTCCGCCCAGGTATAGTTCCGCGGATGTGGAACGGTGCGGGGCCCCACCGCTACAGATCCCCCGGGCGCGACGGCTCTCGAGGGACGAGCTTCCGGAGCGCAGGCAGCGTCGGGCATCGGCAGAGGCTCTGCGGCAGTTTGGGTGGGCACGATCAAGTATCTCCATTTGGCCGCTGGCGCCAGGATTCCGCTGTATCGAACTAGGTGGGTTCGTGGAGCGGGCACGAGCGCCGAAAGTTTTTCCAGCAACTCCAACCCCTCAAAAACGACATGCGTCGTCCCGTCGCGCTAGGGGCGTTTGAAGCGATAGAGCAGTCAGCTACAACCTGTCTCGTAACTGGGCCAACGTCACTTACTATGCCGATCTGACCGTTCCCAATTAGATCAACAAAGCTCTCCGGAATCTTCCAAACCAAATCGCTGTAGTTCAAACTCGGTCAATCTTTTCTCGAAGAGGCGCGAACACGCCAGATCTATCAGCGGCTCATCGGCAACGGTCCAGACGCGTGCTTCGCTATCCCAAGAGGCCGTCACGACACGTGTCCCGTCCGGGTTGAAAACGGCCGTGGTCACCCTCCCCTCATGGCCCCTCAGTACGACTGGTTCTCCGCCGCGCTCTGCCGCCCAGATTCGGGCGGTGCCATCGTCAGACGTGGTCACCACCCGTGCCCCGTCCTGGCTGAAAACGGCTGTGTTTATCATCCGCTCATGGCCTATCAGCACGATTGGTTCGCCGCTGCCGTCTACCGCCCATATTCGTGCGGTGAAATCAGTGGAGCCGGTCACCACACGCGCTCCGTCGTGGCTGAAAGCGGCCGTGGTTACCCTCCCCTCATGGCCCCTCAGCACGACTAGTTCTCCACCGCGCTCTGCCGCCCAGATTCGGGCGGTGCCATCGTCAGAGGCGGTCACCACACGCGTTCCGTCCGGGCTGAAAGCGGCCGCGCCTACCCGATCGTCATGGATGAGGACGATTGGCTCGCTGCCACCGTCTGTTGCCCATATTCGCGCGGTGCCATCACCAGAGACGGTCACCACACGGCTCCCATCCGGGCTGAAAGCAGCCTCGTACACCCAATCCTCATGCCCGCTTAGGACGGTCGGTTCGTCGCTGCCGTCCGCTGCCCAGATTCGTGCCGTGCCATCTTGAGAAGCAGTCACAACACGTGTCCCGTTTCGACTGAAGGCAGCTGTGTATACCAAAGCGCTATGGCCTCTCAGCACGATTGATTCGCCGCTGCCGTCTGCCGCCCAGACCCGTGCGGTACCATCCCAGGACGCGGTCACAACGCGTGTTCCGTCGGCGCTAAATGCGGCTGTGCGCACCTCCTCCTCGTGGTCCCTCAGTACGATGGGTTGGCCGCTGCCGTCTGCCGTCCAGATCCGTGCGGTGCCATCGCTAGAGGCGGTCACCACACGTGTTCCGTCTCGCGAGAATGAGGCTGTCTGTATGTTGTCCTCGTGGCCTCTCAAGACGGTTGGTTCTCCGCTGTCGCCCACCGCCCAGACCCGTGCAGTGCCATCTTTAGCGCCGGTCACCACCTGCGTTCCGTCCCGGCTGAAAACGGCTGTGTATACCAGAGTGTTATGGCCACCCAGGACGATGGGTTCACCGCTACCGTCTGCCGCCCAGACCCGTGCGGAAGAATCGTCGGAGGTCGTCACGACGCGTGTTCCATCGGGGCTGAAGACGGCTGTGCGGACAGTATTCTCATGACCTCTTAAGAGAATTGGATCGCTGTTGCCGTCTGCCGCCCAGACCCGTGCGGTACCTTCATTGGAGACGGTTACGACACGCATTCCGTCCGGGCTGAAAGCGGCTGAATATACGCCGGCCTCATGGTCCAGAATCACGGGGTCCCTGCCGCCGTCAGCTGCCCAGACCCGCACGGTGCCATCACTAGAGGCGGTTACCACACGCGCTCCGTCAGGGCTGAAAGCGGCCGTGTTTACCCAATCCCTATGGCCCCACAGGACGATTGGTTCGCCGCTGCCGTTCGCCGCCCAGACCCGTGCGCTGCCATCCCAAGAGGCGGTCACCACGCGCGTTCCGTCGGCGCTAAACGCGGCTGTGCTCACCGTCTCCTCGTGGCCCCTCAGTACGACTGGTTCTCCGCCGCCCTCAGCCGCCCAGACGCGTGCGGTGTCATCCCAAGAGGCCGTCACCACGCGTGTTCCATCTGGGTTGAAAGCGGCGGTAAGAACCCGACCGTCATGTCCCCTCAGGACGACCGGTTCTCCGCCACCCTCTACCGCCCAGATTCGTGCGCTGCCGTCCAAAGAGGCGGTCACCACGCGCGTTCCGTCGGCGCTAAACGCGGCTGTGCGCACCTCCTCCTCGTGGCCCCTCAAGACGATTGGTTCACCGCGGCAGTCGGCCGCCCAGACCCGCGCGGCAGAATCAACGGAGACGGTAACGACGCGTGTTCCGTCGGGGCTGAAAGCGGCTGTGGTTACGTCACCGCCTTGGCCACGACATATTGCCCGCTCGTGGTTCGCTAGCGCACTGGCGTATAGAGCAGACCAAACTGATGGCAGAACACTGGAACCCCCCATCGGCGTCATTTCCAACGTTCGTGCAATTCTGAGAGCCGACAACGAAAGGCGTGTAGCTGTCGCACCGCGGCCGGCTTCGACCTCAGAGAAGGAAAGTGCAGTGAGTGCACCTACCCGGTTTACGCGTGCGGTTCTTTCGTTCGCTCGGGCTTCTCTTGCATTCTCTTGGGCCGCTCTATCGTTCGCTTCGGCCTCTTGGAGGTTTTGTTGGGCTAACTCCCGTTGGTGCAAAGCATAGCCACCCAATCCGGTGAGGACGACAATCAGCACGGCCGCCGTGCTCGCCCAGATCTGGCGCTGTCTGCGCTTGCGCGCTTCGTCGCGCTGTTCTATCTCGGCTCGCTCGCGATCATAGATCCGCGCAAGCAGGCTGTACCATGCATCTCGGAAGCGTCCGCGGTCGATTTTTCCTTTGCGCTGGTCGAAGCCCCGATAATCAATCGCCAGCGGCGTCGCCACTTTCTCAAGGAGCGCTCGTGAAAACGCGGCTTCGTTAGGGGCTGATTTGGCCTCGTTGTTGGGCAGCCCGGCAGCAAGCACCGGAATGACATCGTTCGTGCTACGCGCTGAGAGGAAGCGTCGGATCTCGTCGTCCACAAACTCACTGCGCGCCGCCGCCGGCGTACAGATGACAATCAGTTTGCGCGCGGCATGCAGTGATTTCTCAATTGACTTGTGATAATCGCTTCCAACCAAATCTTCCTGGTCGCGGAAGACATCAATCCTCTTGGCCTCAAGCCCGATTCCAGACGGCGGCTTGAATCTTTCTAACCCACGCGCCAGCCGCTCGGCGAAACCTTTGTCTGAACGACTGTAGCTAACAAAGGCGTCGTAACGATTGTCCTCCGTTTGGCTCTGACCGGTTCCCGTCTCGGGCTTCGCTGGCACGTCACGTTCCTCCTGAAAGGCTCGATTCCAACAGGTACTCTGGCAAATTACTCTAGGTGATTGGGCTTCAACTTCATAGGCTAAATGTGGGTGTGATGGGTACGACCTCGGTGGACATTGACAATGTAGCTCATCCGAGCTTCTCACGAAGCGCTTCGTAGGGCGTCTTGCCCTGAAACGCTCCGTGTGGACGGTGGTAGTTGTAGAAGTTCTCCCATTCCGCGAGCTTCGCGGTGAGGTCGACGTCACGACGCCTACCGGCCTCGCAATCCGGAAGAAAACTCGCTTTTTCCGTGCCGGCTGCCATCAACAACTCCGGCGTCAGAGCGACGATATGTCGCGCTTGTCTTTTGTTGGCCGACTTCCATCGGGTTGTTGGTACAGGCGTTCAAGTTCTGGCTCCTGGCCGAACACTGCAGACGCACAGAAGCACGGAGTGAAGCTGGACACCCGCGGGCGGTGGCAGTGGTATCGCACCCAGGCTCGCGAAGTTCAGCAAGCGCGATTTGCAGACGATAGCGTCTGGGTGAACGCGCGACGTGGCTGGAATCGACTGCTGAAGAGATTGCGAACCGTCTTCGATCCGATAAACCGGCCTGCGACAGTCAGATCCAGAAGCCCGCGTTGCCCAAGACGACCATGGACAGCCGAAGCCACCCGCTGTACGCTACGCGGACGAAAGCTTCAGTATGGAATGGAGGGAATCGTGCGTCTCACAGGACTGTTCGTCATCGCTGCGTGTCTCACGCTGTCGCCGGTCACGGAAGCCCAGGAGCGGTGGCCAGAGCCCGACCCGGAAATGCTCGAGCGGGCTCGGGCACTGCTGGCCGAGGTCCCGCTCATCGACGGGCACAACGACCTGCCCTCGTCACTCATCGAGATGGTCGACGGAAACCTGGATCGAGTCGATCTCTCCGTCCGCCAGCCGGAACTGCCGGCCGACATCCCGCGCCTGCGGGAAGGCATGGTTGGTGGCCAGTTCTGGTCGGTGTTTACTCCCTCCGAAGCTGAAGACGCCGGGATGGCGCTCAAGAATGCGATCGACGAGTTCGATGTCGTTCACGAATTCGTGAGCCGTTATCCGGATTTCGAACTCGCATCGACGGCCGACGACATCCTGCGCATTCACCGGGAAGGCAGGATCGCGTCAATGATCGGTGTCGAGGGCGGCCACATGATCGAGAACTCGCTGGGGGCGCTCCGGATGTTCCATCGGCTCGGCGCGCGGTATATGACCCTCAGTCATTTTGGTTCCAACGACTGGGCCGACGCCGCCACCGACCGACCTACCTACGACGGGCTGACCGAGTTCGGAGAAGAAGTCGTCCGGGAGCTGAACCGGGTCGGGATTTTCGTAGACCTGTCCCACGTCAGCGCGGAGACGATGAAGGATGCCTTACGGGTGAGCACGGCACCCGTGATCTACTCGCACTCCGGCGCGAGGGCGATCAACGCGCATGTCCGGAACGTACCGGACGACGTCCTGCGGCTCGTGGCCGAGAACGGGGGCGTCGTGATGGTGGACTTCGTCGCCGGCTACGTCCCACCGACGCCGGAAGAGTGGCGCAACCTCAGCGGTCCCGAAGGAGAGCGTATCCACAGATCGGTGATTCGTTCCCCGGATGAACCCGCCTGGTCCACCCGAAGGAATGCCGAGGCGGAACGACTGCGGGTGGAACTGGACGACCAGGAAGAGATCGATCGAAGACTCGCCGCCTGGATAGAGCGCAATCCGGCGCCCCGCGGCAACGTCGGAGACGTCGCCGACCACATCGATCACATTCGAGAGGTCGCCGGCATCGACCACATCGGCATCGGTTCGGACTTCTACGACAACGGAGAATCGTCGATGGCCCATGGACTCGAAGACGTCACGCGGTTCCCCGTCCTGATCGCCGAACTCCTGCGGCGGGACTATACCGCGGAGGAAGTAAAGAAGATTGCGGGCCTCAACCTCATTCGCGCGATGCGCGAGATGGAGCAGGTTGCGGCGCGACTCCGGAGAGAACGATGACCCAAGCGGGTGTAGGTGCGGTCTGTGACCGCACAATTTGTGGTTCGCGAGAATTTGTGCGCTCATAGAGCGCACCTACACAGCTGACAGCTGCCTCCGGGAGGGGTGGAAGAAGATTGCCGTCGGGGGAGCAGTGAGGGTATCGTACGGTCCGAACTTCTTCGAGAGTCAATGAAACCGGGGCCTGTGCCCCATGCTATGCGAGCCGACCCGACAAAGTGGTCGGCAAATGAAGATCGAGGTTGATATGCGTCGAATATTTCTTTCTCTTGTCTTGTTGTTCGCCCTGGAATCGTCCGCGTTCGCGACATGGTCGGTGATCGCTGTCGACCGAAGCACAGGGCGAGTCGTGATCGCTTCCGCCACGTGCACAGGCAGAACCGACGACTTCCTGAAGGACCTGCAGGCCGTGGTCGTTCCCGGTATGGGGGTCGCCGCCTGCCAGGCGGGGGCGGACGGCACGCATCAAAACCAGACGTTGGTCTTTGAGGAGCTCCAGAAGGGGACCGATCCTCAGCAGATCATCGAGCTGTTGAGCCAGGATCCGGGATTCCAGCGTCGTCAGTTCGGAATCGTCGACCTAGAGGGCCGGATGGCCGGTCACTCCGGGCTGGGCAACGGTTTCGTCACCCAGAATGTCCAGGGCCAGGTACCCGGGACAGAGATTTTCTATTCGATCCAGGGCAACATCCTTCGGATGCATGACGTGGTGCCGAACGGAGTGGAGGCGTTCATCAAGACTGATGGCGGAGTCACCGATCGCGTGATGGCGGCGATGGAAGCGGCGGACGCAGCCGGCGGCGATAGTCGGTGCACCTGCGAGGTCCCGGCTGTCGAACCCGGACAGGCCGGCATCGCATGCGAGGGACGGACCTCTCTGGTGGCCTACATCCTGGCCGCCGATCCCGGAGACAGCGACGGTCCCATCGATGCGATCAACTCTCACAACAACGGCGAGTATGCGATGTACGTGACCCTCTCCACTGGATCGATCCGACCCGACGAAAACTTGAATCCCGTGAAGACCCTTCGCATGCGCTATGACGCATGGATTAAGGCACACCCGGAGTTCACGAGATAGGAAGTCCGGAGGAAGCCTGCCCGAGCGGCGTGAGTGCGAACAACTGTTTCAGAGGAGTAAGACATGCGATTGGTGCGATCGACGATTGTTTTGGCGGCGGTCTCCGCGATGGTTTTCGCAGTGGACACTGCGAGGGCAGAGGAACCGGCTGCCGAGGAACGTGAAGCGACCGTGAGTCAGCGCCGTGGGGGTCCACCCCAAGGCCGAGGCGGCCGCGGCCGGGGGCGCCGACGCGGAGTTGCGACGATGACGGTCTCGTTGACGGCGTGGACCGACGGTGGCAGGATCCCGCTCAAGTACACCCAGGTCGGGGGCGAAACTTCACCCGGCGTCGCGTGGAGTAACGTTCCCGCGGGCACTGAGAGCTTCGTGCTGATATTCCACGATCTGGATGCGATGGGACGCACTCGGACCAATACAATAATGCATTGGCTGCTGTGGAACATCCCCGCCACGACGACAAGCATCCCGCGGGATCTCCCCGAGGGCTTTGAGCTCGAGGACGGCACGCGCCAGATCAGCGACAGCGGTCCACGATACAGAGGGCCCGGAGCGATGGCGGGCGGGTCGGTTCATCACTACGTGATGGAACTCTATGCTCTGGACACCATGGTCGACGTCGAAGTCGTCGCTCGAGTTCCGCGAGGACCGAGTCCGGCAGACAACGCTCGCGCCGCAGTCTTTGAGGCGATGGAGGGACACATCCTCGGGAAGGGTGCCTACGTCGGACTGTTTCGCCGGCCTCAATAACGCGAGTGCCGAACCCGATTGCAGGCGGACCGGCTGAATCCGGAGCGAGTCTCGCGTTTCAGCCAGGTCCGGGTCCTTAGAATCTTGAGATGATGTCGAAGAACGTTCCCGCCCTGGAGAATTCGTCCAGATCGCAGAGCCATTGGTAAGCGCCGGCCTTCAGGCCGATCTGGCCATCCCGGGGTAGAGGCGGGTCGAAGTCGAGTGTCTCTAACGAACCTGCCTCGATCTCAGGGACCGTTGCAGTGCCTTGCCACACCGCAGCACCACTGTACGTGTCAAGTATTTGACAGCCCACTTCTTTGTTCTTGTCCTGGACGGCATCCCAATGCACCTGCAAATCCAGAGCCTCGCCTTCGTAGTAGGCCGGCCGGACTCCCCCCCGGTAGTCCGCCACTCTCACTTTGAATGGCGCACGACACGCCGGTAAGACCAGAAATGCCGCCACGGCAAGGATCACAAGTCGTTGAAAACCAATTGATCGATCCACTTGAAAAAACCTCCTGTCGACTGCATGGAACGCGGATATGCTTCGAGAGTCCAGGCCACGGTGAGCAGCTGACGCCCCGATCGGCCAGTCCACTCTCCTGCCGGTTCTCGATGGCCCGGGGAGCTCGAGTCTCCGCTCCCCCTCGTGGACCTTGCACATTCATCGCCAAGACCTAACACGAACTTGGCGGGCCATTCGGACGAGGGTCATCTGTTATATCCTGCTCGTGCGCTCAGCCCGAAATACGGCTCCTCGGCAAATCTGGATCGAATCTGACGGGATCCGCAACCACGACATGAGACGACATCCGGCGATCTTTCTCCTGCTAGTCCTTCTGTTCGCAGGCGCCTCCTCGTCGCCCTTCGGAGCCGGTTCGCGCCAGGCGCCAGACACTTCGCCCGAGGGGGCCTTGAGTGTCGGGGATCTACGGACCGAATACTCGACGAACCCCGTAGGAATCGACGTCCGTCGTCCACGATTGAGCTGGAAGCTCTATTCTTCGGATCGCGGCGTCATGCAGAGCGCCTACCGGTTGCAAGTAGCTGCCGACATCGACAGCCTGGGAACTACCGATCGGTTGGTCTGGGACAGCGATATTGTGGAGACGGATCAGTCCATCCATCAGGAATACTCGGGGCCCGCCGTCCGGTCGCGGCAACGCTATTACTGGCGGGTGAAGGTATGGGCCGGCGATCGCGAGTCCGAGTGGAGCGAGCCCGCCTTCTGGGAAATGGCGTTGCTGAACCAGGCGGACTGGGCGGCCGAGTGGATCACGAGTTCCGGACCTGACGACCCATCCGTGTCCGGTCCCTCCCCCTATTTCCGGCGGTCTTTTTCGTTAGGTGCGAGAATTCGCTCGGCCCGAATCTATGCCACCAGCCACGGGGTCTACGAGCTCCACCTCAACGGCAGCCGTGTCGGAGACCGTGTCCTGGCTCCCGGCTTCGCCAGCTACAACCGCCGGTTGCCGTACCAGACCTATGATGTCACCGATCTCGTGAGCGTCGGGGACAACAGCATCGGCGCCGTGCTCGGCGACGGATGGTACCGCGGGTTTCTCGGCTTTCCGGGGGATCGCAACGTCTTCGGGACGCGGCTCGGACTCCTGGTGCAGCTCGAAGTCGTTTATGACGACGGCACGCGTGAACGGGTTTCATCCGACGAACTATGGAGGGTCTCGACCGGGCCGATTCTGGCTTCCGACATCTACAACGGCGAAAGCTACGACGCGAGAGCCGAGATGGACGGGTGGTCGGGCCCGGGATATGACGACTCCTCGTGGCTCCCGGCCGAAGCCTACAGCGCTGACCGTGGAACACTCGTCGCCGATCTCTCCCCCCCGGTGCGCCGAATTCAGGAGATAGCTCCCGTCGGGCTCCTCGCGGGCCCTTCCGGCGAAACCATCGTGGACATGGGACAGAACCTGGTGGGCTGGGTGCGACTCCGTGCCAAAGGAGAGAGGGGGACAACGATCCGGTTGACCCACGCCGAAGCCCTGGATCCGGACGGTGGTTTGTACACCGACAACCTGCGGGCGGCTGCGCAAAGGGACACCTACATCCTGAGGGGAGACGTCGAGGAGTGGTTCGAACCCCATTTCACCTACCATGGATTCCGTTACGTTCGCGTCGACGGGTATCCGGGAGAACTCGGTCTCGACGACGTGACTGGCATCGTTGTCCACTCCGACCTGGACCAGACCGGCAGTTTCGAAACCTCCGACCCCGACATCAACCAGTTGCAACACAACGTCCTGTGGAGCCAGAAGGGGAATTTCCTGGCGATTCCCGCCGACTGCCCGCAGCGGGACGAAAGACTGGGCTGGACGGGAGACGCACAGCGGTTCGTTCCGACGGCGAGTTTCAACATGAATGTTGCCGGGTTCTTCACCGGGTGGCTGCGCGACCTTGCAGCGGATCAGTACGATGACGGCAGCGTCCCTTGGGTCATACCGGATGTCCTGACCTCACGTGGACCCGCGACGACGTCCGGGGTTCCGACGGCGGGGGTTGCGGGTTGGTCCGACGCCGCGATCATCGTTCCATGGGAGCTCTACTTGCGTTACGGCGACGTGAGGATACTGGAAGAACAGTACCCGAGCATGCAGGCGTGGCTTTCCTACGCCGTTGTCCAGGCCGGCGACGACCTGGTGTGGAAGCCCGGTTTTCACTTCGGCGACTGGCTGGGGGAGACGGAAACGCCGGCCGATCTCATCGCCACCGCCTACCTGGCTCACTCGAGCCACCTCATGTCGCGCATCGCATCGGTCCTCGGTCTTGAAACAGACTCCGCGGAGTATGAATCGCTGTTCGCGCGTGTGAGAGACGCGTTTCGGGAAGAGTTCGTGGACGCGTTCGGTAGTCTCCGCCACGAGAGCCAGTCGGGCTATGCACTGGCACTACGGTTCGACCTGCTGCCGGATGAGGACCGGGGCCGCGCTATCGCGAGTCTTGTGCGCGACATCCGTCGGCGGAACACGCACCTGAGTACGGGTTTGGTGGGGACTCCGCATCTGTGCCCTGTCCTGGCAGCCGGTGGACGCGCAGACGTTGCCTACGACCTGTTGTTCCAGACCACGGTTCCGTCCTGGCTGTTTCCGGTACGGTCGGGCGCCACCACCATGTGGGAGCAGTGGCGTGGGATCGAACAGGGCGTTTTCGCGGACGCCGAGATGAATTCGCTGAACCACTCTGCCGGCGGTGCCGTCGGGGAATGGATGTACTCGACGATCGCCGGCATCCACGCCGACGCCGCCGAGCCGGGCTTCAAACACGTGGTCGTGAACCCCATACCTGATTCGCGTCTGAGCTACGCGCGGGCGTCGCTGGAGACGGGATATGGCACCGTCAGTACCGGCTGGAGCAGGGAAGGGGATCGCACGTTGCTGCTGGAGGTTGACATCCCGGCGAACAGCCGGGCGACCATCCGGCTCCCAGAGGCTGTTCCCGACAGCGTGAGCGAGAGCGGCAACCGCCTGGATGAGGTCGCCGGCGTCGGCGCGGTTTACGAAACCGGTCGGGCGACGGTCATCGAGATCGGCTCCGGAGCCTACAGGTTCTCCTACGATATGCTGCTCGACGTGTCCGGGGAAACAGCGACCGTTCCGTCAAGGCTTACGCTTCTGTTCCTGGCGTTGGCGTTGATTGTTATGATGGCATACCACTGGAGAAGGTGATGGTCCCTAGAATAGGCTGGGCGATGGCGCTGTCGTTCCTCCTGACCTCCGCTGGAGCGCTGTCTCAAGACGCCACGAAGACGAACTATCGTTCAGGTTACCGCGGGGTCTGCCGCGCGAGCGTGCAATTCCCGGACGAATCCCCGTTTCGCTACCGGTGCCGCATTCCCAACCGCCGGGCGATTCAGATTCCCATCAACCCGGCGCATCTCGACGTGATCACGACGGTTTCGGTGTGTGCGCTAGGACGTCTCACGCGGCGTGACGACGATGCCCCGTGCGGCTTTTCTGGCGCGACCGCGCTCTGGAGCGCACGGCCGACGAGAAGCATCGAGATGTCGAACACCGGTCTTTCGTTTGGCGACCCTCCCGAAGAGCCCGACGAGGTGTACATCCTCGTGGAAGTAAATTGGGACGGCAGGTTTCCCGAGGAGGGGAACCTTTTCACGATCGGCTACGCAAGCCTGTCGCGCGCGATCCGGCAGATGAAGGTTCGCCTGGAAGGCACCCCCGCCGCGGCGACGCTGACGCCCGATGACACGACGATAAGGATCGGAGAGGCCGGTCACGTAAAGTTGTTGGCGGCGCGCAAATCGCGGAACGCGATCTGGGTGCAGCAGGGCGAGGCCGTGCTGGTGGGAGGCGGCCGGAGTTATTCACTGAGACTCAACGTGGCCCGCACTGTTCCCGCGGGTGAATACGAAATCCGCACCAACGGATACCTTCCCGAAGGAACGGGCCGCGGCTTCCTCGAGATCGAAGCAGAATACGAGACGGGGCCATAAGCCCCGAGGCGGATCTTCCGAGGAGGTGTAGGGGCGTTCTATGACCGCACATTCTTCGGGCCGAAACGATGTGCGCTCATAGAGCGCACCTACACCCAGACAAGAGATGTGCGCTCGGGCAACTGTAGGGGCGGTCTATGACCGCACATTCTTCGAACCGAAGCGATGTGCGCTCATAGAGCGCCCCTACACAGAAATCCTGGCTGGCAATCAATGTCGCCGGCGAAGCCCCGGCCCGCGGCTCGACGTTTCCCGAGTGTAGATAAAGTCTCCGAACGCCGAATCGTCGTAGTTTGACGCGTTGGCCGCTACGTTGAGAACGATGGTTCCGGTCGGATGTTGCGGGGCTATCCATCGAACACCCCAGCGCGTGGTACCGTCCGCCCCCACCAGGCTTCCGGCCTCGGTCTGCCGCGCGTACTGAACAATCCGGTCTTCTGCCGTGACTACTTCAACCCGTTCGTCGATTGATTCCAGGGAACCCGCCTGCCGTCCGGCGTCCGGGCCGTCCTGAAATCGCACCGCCGCCGCAAAGCCGCCCCGGGCGATTTCTGGACGGGCGAGGAGGATCTCGATCAGGTATTCGACGCCGGGGACATAGTCTTCAGGAATGCCTGCCAGAATCAAGGATCCGGCCGAATCGTTCAGGTCACTGTCGAAGTGGCAGGTGTGGCAGGTGTCGTCGCCGAAGCCGCCCGCGGTCGCAGGTGGCGGTCCGTCGACGTGCGCCATACCCGTACCTGTAGACAACAGGCCTATGCACAGAACCGCACCTCCGGCGGCCAGGGTGCGGAGGAAGGGACGAGCCGACCAACACTCCAAAAGCCACGTCGTCAAACGCCCGTCCCCACCCGGAAACTAATGGTCCGTCAGAGGCAGGGGAATCAGAGCCCGGCCGACGGTGTTCGTATCGGTTCCGAACCAGATTTCGCGCGTCGAGGGTTCGTACACCATATGACGCACAGTCCCGCCGCCGCTGTCGATCTCGGTCACGCTGAAGAATATCTCCCTTTCGGAATCGAACCCGACCAGGCGGTTTGTCCCGGGGTTCGTCTCGAAAAACCAGAGACGATCGTTGTCATCGGAAGTCATTGCATAGGGACGGGATCCCATTCCGCCGGGTGTCAGCCACTCCTTGACTTCTCCGGTAGTCGGATCGAGGCGTCCGAGGTGGCCCCGCGCGTAGTCCACGTACCAGACCGCATCGTCCGACGTCAGGGCCATGCGCCGCGGTCGGCTGTCGGCGTTCGGAAGCTCGTGTTCGGTGAGTTCCAGCGTCTTCGGATCGATCGACGCGATCTTGTTCGTTCCGAATTCCACCACCCACGGGACGCCTTTGGAGTTGACCACGATACCGTAGGGTCGAGCCCTGGGCGTCGGAACCTTGATCAGGCTGACCTCTTCCAGGCTGGGCGTCAGCCGCCCCACGAAATTGCCCCCTTGAACGGTGAACCACATGCTGCCCGTTTGATCGAAGTGCATCGTGTGCGGATCGCGCGCATCCGGGTTCGGCATGGGAAACTTCTTGATCTCGCCTGTCTTCGGATCGAGCCGGCCGATGTGGGCGGCTCGATTGCCCGTGTACCAGGCGTAGCCCTCGGGGCCCGTGACGACGCTGTGGGGCCCGGCTCCTTCTTCCAGGTCGTACCGCTTGAAGTCTCCGGTCTCGGGGTCGAGAAGCCCGACGTAGTCTGCTCTCTGGCCCACGAACCAGATCTGGTTCCCGTTTCCATAGTACGGATCCCGCGGCCGGGTGTTCTCCCAGGGGACCTCCCACTCGGTGACTTGAACCTGGGTCTGCGGTGCCTGGGCAAACCACGATAGAAGCAAAAGTAGAGTTGCGTGGTATACCATTCGTGAGTTCCTCCTGAAGATGAAGCTTCAGAACATCATACTGATTTTGGCCCGGACTGGAACTGGAATCGACACCAAAGGAACAGGAGCGTCGAGTTGAACGGAACCGTGACCCACATTTTCACGACACCGGTTGCCGCCGGCAGCCTTGAATCGCGTACCGAGGTACAGGCAGTGCCGGGACTGGGCTTGGAAGGCGATCGCTACTACAACCGTTGCGGCACCTTTTCGGAGGACGCCTCGGGCCACGATCGGGAACTGACACTGATTCAGATCGAACATATCGAGGGCCTGAAAGACAGTTTGGGAATCGAATTGGCTCCTTCCGAAGCGCGCCGGAACATCGTTACGCGCGGTCAAAACCTGAACGACCTGGTCGGGTCCGAGTTCATCGTGGGTGAAGTGAAGCTGCGTGGAATCCGGCTCTGCGAGCCCTGCGCCCACATGGAGGAACTTGCCGGGAAGCAAGTCCTGAACGGACTGGTCCACAAGGGCGGTTTGCGCGCGCAAATCATCGAGGGCGGTCTGATCAAAGTCGGCGATCCGGTTGTGTAGGTGCGGTCTATGACCATTCTTGTGCAAGATAGCTTTTCGAGAGCGGGGTTTTGGAGACGCCAATGTCCAAAGGGAGGTGTAGGTGCGGTCTATGACCGCACACTCTTCGACCGGGACGATGTGCGGCCATAGACCGCACCTACACCCGATCTTCGAGGCAATGAAACCCATAAGGCGTCTTCCTATCAAAGGGTCGCAAGGCCGGTTTTCTTTGACACTGCCAGCAGAGGGCGATAGATTCCCTCCAAATTCCTGAAACCGCATTCGTGAAGGCGGACAGGAAGGAGGGCACTGGGTGAGGTTCCTGCCGGGTCTCGTGGCGTTGATACCCCCCTTCTGCCGCCTCTCGATCGATCCCGAAACATATCCACTTGCTCGACGCCGCCGGACGGTTGTCCGGCAAAAGTGCGTCGCGCAGGCGACGATCATCTGAAGCCGTTGGGGGAGCGCAACGGACCAGGCGAGTAAAGGAGCCAGCTATGACTGCCGTGACATTGATACGAAGACTCTTCAAGGGGAATGAAGGTGTGGCCACCTCGTTGATCGAGGCTGCAGCCACCGTGGCGCTGGGGGCGATGCTGGCGACTGTGGCTCTGGCAGGCGGGCTTGACGCCGTCGATGATTCCAAGATCCAGGGCGCCGTCTCGGACGCGAACGTCATCGCGCAGGGTGTCGTCAAGTTCTACCAGGACACTTCCATCTTTCCGCTCTTCAAGGACGGCAACGCCGTCGGTCCTCGCGATGATTACTTCAACAACCTGGTCTCGGAGAATGGAACTTATCCGACGGATCCGACCGGGACCTGGGACATCCCCGCCAGTCCCGACACCTACAATTCCAACTCCGAGCGGTTCGGGCATGAAGTCAGCTCGACCGACGACACGATTGAAGGGCATATGATTCGGAATCGGCTGGGCTGGACCAGCACGGACGGGGGGTTGACCTTCTTGGGAACGGCGACCTACCCCGAGCGAGGGACTGTTCCGGGCGATCCCCGCCGCGGTTGGTCGGGGCCCTACGTGGTGATGATGTCGAAAGCCGACCCGTGGGGCGGAAAGTACCTCATCAACGTTCGAAAGCTGCACGTAAAGCACTTCGTCGACATCGGAAGTACCGGCGTGCTGCCGAACGTCGCCGTGATAGTGGTTTCAGCCGGTCCGAACCGGACCCTGGAGACTCCCGCGGACCAGACAGGGAAAGATTTCCTCGCGCTCGGCGACGACGTCGTGTTCCGGATCAAGTAGTTCTATCGAATCAACGGGGGACCCGTGGGAAAGATCGAACAACGGTGGCGTTACGGTGTCAGCCGGCGCGAGGCTCTTCTCAGTCTTGCTGGAATGCTGGCCGGCTCGCCGCTCCTGGGAGCCCAACACGACCCGCGTCCGCTGAGGGACCACAAACGGGTGCCGGGCCTCGCCGAGATGCTGACAGCCTTCGATTTCGAGCCCATCTGTTTCGCGAACATGCCCTTGAGGCAGTACGACTACATGGCCCACGGGACCGATTCGGAGTTCACGCTGCGGCGGAACCGAGAAGCGTTCGATTGGGTCGACCTGATCGATGGGGAGGGTGCGTCGGCCGACTCCGTCGACACCTCCACCGAGTTGCTGGGGCTCCGGATGGACTATCCAATCATGGTTGCGCCCAGCGCCCGGCAGGGCGATCTGCACCCGGACGGCGAGGCCGGCATGTACGTCGGGGCGACGGCCGCCGGTACACCGATGATCGTTGCCAACGGTCCATCTGTTCCGCTTGAGGAAATCGCAGCGAGTGCGGACGGACCGCGGTGGTCTCAGCTTTACGGTACCTCGAACCTGGAGGGTAACCGGCAGCGGATCGAGCGTTTTCAGGCCGCGGGAGCTCAGGGCGTCGTGGTCACGATCGATCAGCAGGCCACCCGCTTCGAACGCGACCTGCACGACCGGCATCTTGGAGGCAACCCGTCGGCATTCAGCGGCGGGGCGATCACGGAACCACCGACGGAGGGGGCAGCCCGCTACGGTATCAGCGATCGCAGGCTGTGGTACTCCTGGGAGTTTCTCGACTACGTCCGGCCGCTCATCGACGGCCCCATGCTGATCAAAGGCATCCTGCGAGCCGACGACGCGGAAACCTGCGTCGAGCGGGGATACGACGGCATCATTGTCTCGAATCACGGCGGCCGGTCGATGGACTATGAGCCCTCGACGCTGGAAGTCCTGCCGGAAATCGTGGACGCGGTGGCCGGTCGGATCCCCGTCCTCATCGACAGCGGCTTCCGGCGAGGCAGCGACATCGTCAAGGCCATCGCGCTGGGCGCGAGCGCGGTCTGTCTGGGCCGTGCGGCGCGCTGGGGTCTGGGAGCCTTCGGTCCTTCGGGTGTTGAACGCCTTCTGGAGATCCTGCAGGCCGAGTTTCGCGTAGCAATGGCAAGGACGGGACGCGCCTCGCTGGCGGCTCTGGACAGAACGGTTGTGAGGACGGATTTCCCCTGAGGACAGGATGATCAAACCGACACACTCCAGGCGTGAAGTCTTCGGAAACTTCGCGGCGCTCTTCGCGGGCGCTGCGTCCGCCCGCGCTCAGGGTTCGTCACCGAACCTTCCGCCGCGCGAAGAACTGGTCAACACCTTCGAGTTCGAGGATGTCGCAAAGCTCAGACTCTCGGAGGAGGCGTATGCGACGATCGCCGGCAGCGACCGCGCCGCCTTCGACCGGATGACGTTCCGGCCCCGTCGGATGATCCCGACAGTCGACATGGACCTGTCGAGCGAGCTGTTCGGGGACCGTCACTTCACGCCGATTCTCGTGGGTCCGGTTGACGAACAGCGGCAGTACCATCCGGACGGCGAGCTGGAGGCGGTGCGCGGGGCTGCAGCGGGCCGAGCCGGGGTTGTCGTCAGCAGCCGGTCCAGCGCACCGATCGCCGAGATTGCAGCCGAAGCCCGGACACCGCTCTGGTACTCGGTTCCGGCCGATTCAGACGCACTGGAACAAGCCCGGCGCGGCGTTCGGGCGGGGTGCCGTATCGTCTGCATCGACCTCGGTCGATCGGACCGAACACCAGGAACGTCGGTGGATTGGGGGATCCTGGATCAGACACGGCGGGGCTTGGACGTTCCCGTCGTTCTCAAAGGCGTGATGAAGCCCGGGGATGCGGAGAACGCCGTCGAGCGGGGCTTCGACGGGATTGTGGTCTCCAGCCACGGGGCAGTAGCCGACGCCGTCGGCGCTCCGATTTCCGTCCTCCCGTCCATCGTCGACGCCGTAGGAGGGCGTGCCACGATCCTCATCGATGGCAGCTTCCGGCGCGGTTCCGACATCCTGAAGGCGATGATCCTGGGAGCCCGGGGCGTAATGGTAGCCCGGCCGGTCATGTGGGGGCTGGCCGCGTACGGTGCCGACGGGGTTCAGAGCGTTCTCGAACTGCTCCAGAGCGCCTTTGCTCGCAACATGGGTTCGATCGGAGCGCCGGATCTGGCGAGCCTTGATCGAAGCATGGTGAGAATCGACACGCGGTAGCAGACAGCTATCAGCGCACAGCTTTCAGCGTGCCGCTCCGAGAGCAACTTCCGGAACGCGACGACAGTCGCCTCCGATTGAGCTGATAGCTGAACGCTGATCGCTGACAGCTAGTCTCCTCCGCCCGACGACGACTTGCCGGCCTGACCTTCAAGGTACCTGCTCCACCACGCCAGCTCGTTGATCATCCTGTGAACGTTGTTCCAGTGACCACGGATTCCGTGAGCCTGACCGGCGTACCGGATCATCTTCGCAGGCACTCCCTGTCGCTTCAGCGCGAAATACATCTGCTCGCCTTCCGGATAGGGAACGCGCTGGTCCACCTCGCCGTGAACGAAGAGCGTCGGCGTTTTCACGTTGCCGGCGTGGGTCAGCGGCGATTGCTTGATCAACCGTTCCAGCGCCTCTTCTTCCCACGGCGTCCCGAAGAATTCGGTCTCCTTCGTGCGGTAGATGTCGGCGGTACCGTAGTCGCTGACCCAGTTCGTGATGCCGGCGCCGGAAATGGCCGCCGCGAAGTGGTCGGGGTACTGCGTGATCACCCAGTTGGTCATGAACCCGCCGTAAGAGTGGCCGGTGTGGCCGACGCGACCGGTGTCGATCGGGTATCGTTCCAGGACGTAATCGACGCCGGACACGACATCCTGCCCGTCCTTGTTGCCCCATTCGCCCCACGTCGCCCACTTGAATGCCTCACCGTATCCGGTCGAGCTCCTGAAATTCGTGTCCAGGACGAAGTAGCCGTTCGCCGCGAAAAACTGCTTCTTGAAGTTGAACCTGTAGCCCACGGCGGAGTGAGGACCCCCGTGACTGAAGACAATGAGGGGGTAGGGCCCCGTCGCACGGTCGTAGCCGGAAGGGAAGGTCAGCCAGCCCTCGATCGATGTCCCGTCGTAGCTCGGCCATTCCAGCCGTTCCGTCCGGCTGAAGGCGACCTCCTCCAGGATGTTGTCGTGAACGGCGCTGAGCCGGCGTTCGTTCCCTCCGTCCAGGTCCGCAGCATAGATTTCGGGAGGGGACTCATGAAGGCCGACGGTATAGACGATCGTGCGGAAATTCTCGTCGATTGACACCCCGCCGAGACGACGCTCGCCGCGGGTCACCTGCTCCACGTCCCCGTCGGGAACTGACACTCGGAACACGTGGGTCTGCCCGCCGATTCCGGCCGTGAAGTACATAAACCGACCTTCCGGCGCCCATCGCGCAGGGCCCGGTTGGAGATCCCAGTTCGCGGTGAGGTTGATCGGGGCTCCGCCTTCGACGGGCCGAACGAACAGGTCGCGGGGGCCGCCATGATCGAGCTTGTCCCGGATGACCAGGTCCGTCCCGTAGCTGCGGGCGTATGAAATGAATCGACCGTCGGGGGAGAAGGCAACGCTGTTGTGAACGTAGAGGTCGTCGGTGAGCTGGGTGACCGTTCCCTCCGTCGACACCGTGTAGAGATCCGCCCGTCCGTAGCTGAGCTCGTTCCGCCAGTCCGAGTCCGCGGTAAAAGCCAGGAGGTCGCCCCTCGGATGCCAGCTCACGTTGGCGGGACGCAGGTCTTCGCTGAGCAGGACTCTTGCTTCACCGCCCTCAACAGGCTGGATGGCGATTTCGGTGGCCGCGCGAGCGGTTGGGTCTGGTGAAGGGAATTCCGCTCCATCCCGCTGGAAGTCCTTCCAGTCGAAGATGGCCCCTTCGAACCGCTCCTGGTGGCGGCGCTCGAAATCAGTGGCATATGTCGGCTCCAATATCGGCCGCGGCTTGTCTCTGAGGGTTGCGAACCACTTTCCGTCCGGGCTCAGGACCGATCGTTCGTGCGGTCCGGCTGTTCTGGCGGGCAGAGCCGTGGGATCTGCCGGATCCAGAGTCCACCACCCGCCGTCGGCCGCGTACCGGAGCAGGTTGTCAGCGATCCATCGGGCTCCTGAAATGTCCTTTCCGTAGTGGACGACTCGTCGCGGCTGTGCCGACGCATCGGCGGGCACGATGCGTGTCTCGACCCGGGTGCTATTGTCCTCCTCGATTCTAGTGGACACCGTAAAAGCCACCCAATCACCGTCTGGTGAGATCTGAGGGTTCCCGACCGACTGGATTCGATAGAAGTCCTCGATGGCCAGCGGCCTGCTCTGGGCGGCTGCGAAGCCAACTGCGAGGGTCGAAACAAGAATCAGCGCGAGAAAAACGTGAAGCTGGAAAGACCTTGAGCGTGCCATCAGGACCTCCACTTACGAAAAGTTTTGTCGAACCCTACTCATGATGCCCTGTTCACGGGCACGGATCTTCGCCTTCGACCGGGGCGACGCCGGAGGGCAGGAAGCGACACGGGTCGGCCGACTCGAGCGAGACGCGCGTTCCGGTTCGGATGAGGCTCGTGGCGCTCGGACCCTGGAAGAAGCTGTATCCCTCGCGGGTTCCCATCCATGCCAGCGGACCGCCCAGTTTACGGCCGGCCCCGAGGGTTTCGTCCTTGATCTTCGTCACGAGCGCCTCGTAGTCCGGGTCGCCCTGCCGTCGTCCGGTAAAACTGCCGAGGTCGGAGCTTGCCGCGAAGACGACATCGACACCGGGGACGCCGGCGATCTCTTCGGCGATCTCCACACCGGCCGGCGATTCGATCATGGCAACGATCATGATGTTGTCGTTCGCCGCCCTGCGGTAGTCGTTGCCCCAGATCGCACGGTATTGCCCACCGCCCTGGCTCCTTTTGCCGATGGGCGGGTATTTGGCGAAGGTGACTGCATTCTGCACTTTCTCGACGCTGTCGACCATCGGGATGATGATTCCGAGGGCTCCGATGTCGGTAGCCTTCTGGATGTCTCCTTCTGTTGCGTCGGGTACCCGGATGAATGGGATCGCCGGGGTGTCCTTGCAGGCCCAGATCATGCGTGCTGCATCGGTGTAGGTCAATGGGCTGTGTTGCATTTCGATCCAGAGGAAATCGAACCCGGCGCCAGCCATCGCGCAATAGATATCCGGGTCGGCCGTGGAGACCGTTCCCCCGACAACCTGTTTGCCCTCGGCCAGTTTCTGCTTCACCGTATTGAACATTCGCACCTGACCGGTCTGTTGCCCCTGAGCTTCGAACGCGGCGGTGGCGGTCAAGCCGACAGCCCACAGTAGCGCGAACAATGTTACGTGCTTCATCGGTACAACCTCTCTGTTGGAAGGATAATTGCGTCGAGAATCGTACCATTGTGGGGCGTTGGGCGGAAGGAACTGCGTGCGTCGATACGCTCTGCGAGCGCACAGACCGGGAGGCGTGTAGGTGCGGTCTCATAGAGCGCACCTACACCCGATCCCAATCGCTTTGTGTCGGCCACTACAATTGGGGTGCGGGAACAAACGATCTGGCGGGAGGTAGACTGAATGTGGATCATGGTCGCGGGACCTTACAAATCGGGAGCCCGGAGTCGGGAAGAAGCAGACGCCAATCTGAGGACGCTGAACGATGCCGCCTACGCGCTGTTTTTGAAAGGACACGTTCCGGTCATAGGCGTCAACATGGCCCTGCCGGTCATCGAGGCGGCCGGCATGGATCGCTACGAGGAGATCATGATGCCGATTTCGCTGTCGCTGGCCGAACGTTGTGACGCGATTCTGAGAGTCGGTGGCCACTCGCGCGGCGCTGATGAAGAAGTCGCCGTGTTGGCGGGGAAAGGTCGGCCGGTTTTCCGGCGAGTGGAAGAAGTCCCTCAGGCATGACAACTGACTACCGACTGAGCCCGGAACTGACTACTGACTACTGACTACTTCCCCCCATCGCTTACTCTATTCTCATATGGCCGCGGATCACTTCAGTTCAGAGATCAAATCCGGAGCGCTCCTCATACTTCTTGCCCTGGCTCTTCCAACGGACCTGCCTGGTGCCAACACGCAGACCGTGGGGCCCGCAGCGTCGCCAGGGCCGGGGGTCCCGGAATGTCCGCGGCTTTCTCTTTTCATGGCTCAGGACGACTGGCTCGAACGGCTTGTCAATCCGATCTACACCACCACCGAAGAGGTGGATCAGGCGGTCCGGGAACGCGGGCGCATGCTGGAGTGTCTCGATTCGGTCGGACCGGGAGGTCCTAAATCTGTCGGACACTACTGACTACCGACAACTGACAACTGACTACTGACGAACTGACTACTTCCCCCCATCGCTTACTCTATTCTCATATGGCCGCGGATCACTTCAGTTCAGAGATCAAATCCGGAGCGCTCCTCATACTTCTTGCCCTGGCTCTTCCAACGGACCTGCCTGGTGCCAACACGCAGACCGTGGGGCCCGCAGCGTCGCCAGGGCCGGGGGTCCCGGAATGTCCGCGGCTTTCTCTTTTCATGGCTCAGGACGACTGGCTCGAACGGCTTGTCAATCCGATCTACACCACCACCGAAGAGGTGGATCAGGCGGCCGGGCGTTTTTGTCCGATCAGCTACGCATGGTGCGCTACCATCTGGCCCTGTTCCTGTCGTTCGCCGACGCCGGAACGGGTTCTCCAGAGCTTGTCGATCTCTCCACGACCCCGGACCCGGCGGTGCGACGACTGAGGGAAGACCTTGGCCTGCTTCCGCCCTCGGGTGTCATTCTGATTCGATACTTCATCGATCCCGAGCAAGTGCCCGACCCCATTCGCGACGCTTTCGAAAACCCACAGACTCAGGCGGTCACGCTGTGGTGCCGCTACGTTGCCGTTTTGACGTCCACCCGGAGAGACCTCAGCCAAACCCCGACCGCAACCGATGGCCTGCAATCGACCTTCTCCCACGAACTCGTGCATGCGTTCCTCAACGCCAGACTCGGCTCCGGGATCATCGAGAGCGGATTCCCATCGTGGTTTCACGAGGGCATGGCCATTCATTTCAGTGGCAGCGGGCGTGGACACGTGACGCTGGACCCCTCCACGGGTGGCTTCACACGAACCGAGCCGACCGCGCAATACGAGCGATACCAGAGGACCTTTCTCTACCTGGAATCGAGCCTGGGCCATTCCGGTTTCAATCAGGCTTTGCATCTCGCAGTTGAAAACGCCGATCCCTCGTTGTTGATAGCCGCCGCTGACGAATCTTCATACGACGAGCTTGTCGCGACGGCCGAGCTGTGGTGGCGGTGGTGGCCCCTTCCAGTCGCGCTGGTTCGAGGGTGGGCACTCTGGTGGCTGGCGGGGTTGATCGTGATGTCGATCGGAGCGGGATGGTCGTTGTGGAGGCGATGGCAGCCCGCTGTTCCCCGATCGGCCCTCGAAGTCGAACTGAACTCGGATCTGCTGGCTGCGATCCAGAGCGGGGATGCGGGAACCGTTCGATACCTTATCCGCTCCGGAGCGCATGCCAACGCGCAGGATGGTGACGGGAGGTCTGCCCTCATGTGGGCGGTTTGGATGGACCAGTTTCAGGCGGTGGAGGCTCTGGTCAATGCCGGGGCGAAGGCCACGCGTGAGATCCGGGGCGTCGCGGAGTTGCGGGGCTGTTCTCCGGACATCGTCCGTGTGCTTGCCGATGGGGTCGCCAGGGACGGGGAGGAGTGGAGCGATGATTGACCCCGCCGGTCCCTTCCAGTTACATTTGCGCGCAAGATGACGTTCCATCAAGGTCGCGGCAAGATCGAGTGCCCACGATGACCACCACCGAACCCACCGTCACGACCCGGGCATCTGCAGGCGACCCGTCTCTGATCTCGACCGGCAGCTGGGTTATCTACGACCTTGCCAATACGATTTTCTCTTTCAACATCGTGTCGTTCTATTTCGTGCTGTGGGTGACGAACGTTATGGGGGGAACGGATGCCGACTACGGCTACGCAAACTCCATCTCGATGGCCGTTGTTTTCTTCCTGTCCCCTGTGCTGGGCGCCCTGACCGATCAGGCTCCGAAACGAATGCCTTTCCTCGTCATCTCCACCGTGATCTGCGTGGCCCTGACGTTTCTACTCGGTTCCGGTGGATTGACGTTTTCGCTCGTGTTTTTCGCCTGCGCCAACGTCGCCTACCTGGCCGGCCTCCAGTTCTACGACGCTCTGTTGCCCGAGGTCAGCACCGAGGCGACTCGGGGCCGGGTCAGCGGTGTGGGCGTCGGCGTGGGCTACCTGGGTTCGTTCATCGGGCTCGCAGTCGGAGCGATGATTCTGGGCCTGGAAATCGACTCTCTGCCGGTGGCGGAGCAGGCGGTTCGCTACCGCACGGTTTTCCTTCTGACGGGATTCCTGTTTCTGACGTTTGCGATCCCCTGCTTTTTGTTCGTACAGGAGCGAGGACGTCCGGGGCGCCGGTTCTCCAGCTCTTCGGTGGGCGCGGCATTCCACCAGGTTGCGACGACGTTCCGACACTCCCGGCGGTATCCCGGCCTGCTGCGCTTCCTTATCGGCCGGATGTTCTACACCGACGCCGTCAACACCGTCATCATCTTCATGGGCGTGTACGTCGTCAACGAGGTAGGTTTCGGGACAGTGATGGCTCAGGTGGTGCTCCTGGTTGCTATCCTCTTCGCCGTCGTCGGTGGTCTCGTTTGGGGACGAATCGTCGATCGAATCGGCCCGAAACGCTCGCTGACGATCGTGCTGCGACTGTGGATGGTCGTGTTCAGCTGGACCGCCCTGGTCGGGTTCCTGCCCGTGCCGAGCTGGACGTTCTGGCCCGTGCCGGTCCTGGCGGGTATCGCGCTGGGCGGGACCTGGACGGCCGATCGTCCCTATATGCTGCGTCTGACGCCACCCGCGCGAGTCGGCGAGTTTTACGGCCTCTACGGGATGGTCGGCCGTTTTGCGGCGATTCTCGGACCCGCTCTCTGGGGCCTGATCGTCAACACACTGGGTTTGGGGCGACCGGTCGCGGTGACGACATTGTTGGTCGCCATCCTGATCAGCTACTTCATCCTCCGTCCCGTTTCCGACGAACGTAGAGACTGGCCCGCGGAAGAACGAATCCCGGCCTGAGTTTCCGTCCTTTTGCCCGAATTTCATGGGACGGTCCGGGGCGAGCCTGCTATCGTCGAATCGATGTTGTATCGAGTCAGGCTGCCCGAGCCTTCTATTACCTCGGCTCCGCGCTATACAAGCTCGACCATTTGGAATACGCCGAAACGAGCCTCGAGTGGTCGCTCGGCCATGACGAAGTGATCCCGGACGCGCGACTGATGCTGGTCAACATCTACATGAAGCAGCGCCGGTACCGCGAAGCCGCCGATCAACTGACAGTCTACCTGGTAGAGTTTCCGGACAGTCCTCAACGGAAGGGTGTCGAAAAGATGCTGGACGACATCCGCAAGGTCCTGCAGCAGTCGCCCGGACAATCGCAGTCCTGTGTCTTCTGCAGTCGGGAAGAATAATCCGTCGGAAGGGCAAAAAAAATGGAAAGGGGCCAACTGTCCGCTTGCTCTCGCCACTAGTTGCTCGAGCACGGGACTGATTCTCCGGCGAGCCCTCGATCGCAGGGCTGATCATGATTCGATCGTGAGTTGCCCCACTTTCTCTTCGCGGTCCGATCAACTCCCTTCAGGCTTTGCGAGTTGCCCCGCGCCGCCGTCCGGAGGCTGATTCAAGCTCCGTTCGGTCCACGAGTTGCCCCGCTTCCCTCCCTTTGCTTGACCTTCAAACTCTGACTGAGACGCGAGTTGCCCCGCTCCTCGTCCAGGGTTTGAGTCAGACTCTGCTCGGTCTGCGAGTTGCCCCGCATTCCGCTCAGGGTCTGATTCAGACTCTTCTCGATTTGCGAGTTGCCCCGCTCCTCGTTCAGGATCTGAGTCGGTCTCTGGTCGGCCTGCGAGTTGCCCCGCATTCCGTTCAGAAACCGTGCCGGGTCGTCAATCTCTAACGATCAGCTAACCCCTTACCGAGCAGTAGAATCTACCTTTCTCGGAATCCTGTCAATATAGAAAATTTTGCGCGCCATTGCTCATGTATAGTACTGAATACAAGTAGTTTAACGTGTATGCGAATATCTTGCGTCGATCACAGAACGGCGCGGTGGGAAATGTTGCAATTTTCGCTATTTGAGGTGCGCGAAGTGCGCCCTGCGCTCGGTTATGGTCAGACCTCCTCGCCTAACGCCTCACCTGTCTTTTGGGCTGCCTGTTCGGGGTTCCACGAACTATGCAGGCGTCCCAAAGGGTCGCGATGGCGGGACACAAGACCCGGTCCGTTTTGACGGGTACAACATCGTCAACGAGGACGACATTCCGGAGGCCGGACAAGCCGTCGCAGCCTCCTTCACCGATCCATGGGCACAGTTCCCGCACAGATCGCAGAAATCCATGAGGAAAGGAAAATAGCCGAGATGCAAAGTATTTGAGACTGGATGCCGAAAGGGGGTTTCGAACCCCAAGTCCCTGGCGGACAATAGATCCTGAAGGCGTCCTGTGAAAGGGTTGGTTTGTTGATGAAAGCTTAGTCTTTCAACTCATCCACGGATTCTTAGCCAATGGAAAACGTGAAAAGTTGTGTCAAGTTAATTGTGGAGCGGGCAAGAAGCCGGCGGCCCGCGAAGTAACCACCGGCCTCGTTAACCTTAGGGTCGGGCCGGGCAGTCATCGGTTGGGAAATACTGCAGGCATTCCTGGGCTGTTAAGTCGCGAAATATGCGCGCGCGCGCGCGTTCGAGCAAACTCTCGATTTCGCGTGCCCATATCTTGGCCGTCCCATCCTGGCTCGCGGTGGCGACTCGCGTCCCGTCCCCGCTGAACGCCACCCCATACACATCGCCGCCGTGGCCGCTCAGGGTCCGCAACTCCTGCCCCGTTGCCGCATCCCATATCTTGGCCGTCCCATCGACGCTCGCGGTGGCGACTCGCGTTCCGCCCCCGCTGAACGCCACGCCATACACATCGGTGCCGTGGCCGCTCAGGGTAAGCAACTCTTTCCCGGTTGCCGCATCCCATATCTTGGCCGTCCCATCGGCGCTCGCGGTGCTCACCCGCGTCCCGTCCCCGTTGAACGCAACCCCAATCAAAATGGTGTCGTGGCCGCTCAGGGTAAGCAAGTCCTCCCCGGTTGCTGTATCCCATATCTTGGCAGTCCCATCCTCGCTCGTGGTGGCCACTCGTGTCCCATTCCCGCTAAACGCCACCGCATACAGATAGGGCTCGTGGCCGCTCAGGGTAAGCAAGTCCTCCCCGGTTGTCGCATCCCATATCTTGGCCGTCCCATCCTGGCTCGCGGTGGCGACTCGCGTCCCGTCCCCGCTGAACGCCACGCCATACACACCGGCGTCGTGGCCTCTCAGGGTAAGCAACTCTTCCCCGGTTGTCGCATCCCATATCTTGGCCGTCCCATCCTGGCTCGCGGTGGCGACTCGCGTCCCGTCCCCGCTGAACGCCACGCCATACACACCGGCGTCGTGGCCTCTCAGGGTCCGCGACTCCTCCCCGGTCGTCGCATCCCATATCTTGGCCGTCCCATCGGCGCCCGCCGTGCCCACCCGCGCCCCGTCCCCGCTGAACGCCACGCCATACACACCGGCGTCGTGGCCGCTCAGGGTCCGCAATTCCTCCCCGGTTGCCGCATCCCAAATCTTGACCGTGCCATCGGCGCTCGTCGTGCCCACCCGCGTCCCGTCCCCGTTGAACGCCACGCCATACACATCGCCGCCGTGCCCGCTCAGGGTAAGCAACTCCTGCCCGGTTGCCGCATCCCATGTCTTAGCCGTCCCATCGACGCTCCCGGTGGTCAGTCGCGTCCCGTCCCCGCTGAACGCCACCCCATACAAAGAGTCTTCGTGGCCGCTCAGGGTCCGCAACTCTTCCCCGGTTGCCGCATCCCATATCTTGGCCGTCCGATCGACGCTCGCGGTGGCGACTCGCGTCCCGTCCCCGCTGAACGCCACCCCATACAGATAGTCTTCGTGGCCGCTCAGGGTAAGCAACTCCTGCCCGGTTGCCGCATCCCAAATCTTGGCCGTCCCATCGACACTCGCGGTGGCGACTCGCGTTCCGCCCCCGCTGAACGCCACGCCATACACATCGGCGTCGTGGCCGCTCAGGGTCCGCAACTCCTGCCCGGTTGCCGCATCCCAAATCTTGGCCGTCCCATCGGCGCTCGCGGTGGCGACTCGCGTCCCGTCCCCGCTGAACGCCACCCCATACACATCGGCGTCGTGGCCGCTCAGGGTCCGTTCGACAAAAGATGTCGCGACGGCCCGGTAGAGCACGCCTTCTGCGACCGGAAGTGTATCCCCGCCGAAATTGTGAGTGGCCTGTACCGCATGCACTCCCAAAATGACGCTAAGTTCCGGATCTTGGGACAGGCTGCCTTCCGCGTAGGCGGCTAGTTCCCGCGCCCGGCCTTCTCGTCCGTTTTCTTCAGCGATGAAGGTCTGTTGAACGGCGTAGGACACGGCAAGAACGGCGAGAACGAGTGCCGCCATCGCCACTGATAAATAGGCCTTGAGTCGCGAGCGCATCCTCCTCTCTTTTTGCAAATCTTGTTCTAAGTCTTGCCTGGAGGTAACATTCTCGCTCTCGCGGATTCCACCGATGATGCGCTCGCGAATGTTAGTCCGGATGTCGTCGCGCTCCTGCGAAGACAGGAGTTCCCACTTCCCGGGCTGAACAGGCAGGCGCTGCGCGTTTGGCCAGCGTGCTTGCACAACGTCGGGTGTCCATCGGGCGCCCTCTCCCGTTGAATCGATAAGAATTGGTGCGACGTGACGGTTGGCCAACCACCAGTCCAGTTCCTTGTGGACCCAATCGTCCACGCCTCGATTCGGGAAAGCGCCCGGCGAGCACACAAGAAGCATCGCCCGCGCCCGCTGTAGCGCCGGCTCGTGAACGCGAGTCCAGTCGTCGACAGCGGGAGCCGATTGATCGTAGTAGAGCTCAAGCTCGGGCGGCGCGTCGTATCCATCGGGGATAAAGGGGAGGGGTTGCCTGTGAAGAGTCTCGTAAAGCCACTCTGCGGCTCCACCTCCGTCGACTTGGCGATAGCAGATGAAGATGTCCCAGGTTGCAGGGGGGCGTGCGGGTTCACTCCCTTCAGCGCTGGGGTTATTAGTGTGGTCTGCCGACATCGATAAGTGTCAGCTTGGGAAACGAACCCCTAACTGTCAATCAATTACTAGGAGTCAAATCGAGTGTGGTTGCTCTAGAGGGACTTCGAATCTCCACAGGATCGCTCCCGACTAGATCCTTAATCTGGTTGTTCCATCAAGGTGGAAGCGCGTTCCGTGGCGGCTGGCCAAGGTTGAAGGCGGGTGAGGGAAGAACGGCCAAGCCTGAGTACCGGGAGCTGAGGGCAAAAAAAAAGGAGGGGTCAGCCGTCGCCGCTCTCGCCACTAGTATGCGTGAGCCCGGAATCGACTCTCCGGCCAGGCCCCCGATCGTCAGAGCCTGTGTCAGACCCTCATCGGTTTTGCGAGTTGCCCCGCATCCCCTCTTCGGGCCTGCTTCAAACTCCGTCCGGCTTGCGAGTCGCCCCATAAGCCGTCCAGGGCTTGAATCGGCTCCTGATCGCTCTGCGAGTTACCCCGCAAATCCGTTCAGAAGCCATGCCGGGTCATCAATCTGGTTGCGATCAGCTAACCCCAACCGCGCAGTAGAATCTACCTTTCTCGGTAGGGTGTCAATACAGAAAAATTTGCGCTGTTAATATTGATAAAAGTACTGATACTAAATGTGTTAACAGGTGCATGCATTCGCTGCGTCCGGGCTCGTGTCCACGACCGTAACAAATTGCAATTTGCCGTTCGAATGCTTCCAAACCGCGTTTTCGGAGGGCCCGAACGCGGGTGTTTCCTGAGATAATGATGGCCAGATGGCGCAGTTGTTCGGAAACGCTGCGGAGGAGGTCCCTGTGCGTATAGGCATTCCAACCGAGATAAAACCGAAAGAAGGTCGAGTTGCGTTGATTCCACCCGCTGCGGCCGAGCTTGTGCAAGACGGGCATGAAGTGTTGTTGCAGTCGGACGCCGGGGTTGGGACCGGCTACTCTGATCAGGACTACATCGATGTGGGGGTGCGCATCGTAGCGGACGCGCAGGAAGTTTACGGTGAGGCCCAGATGGTCCTGAAGGTGAAAGAGCCGATCGAGCCGGAGTTCGAACTCCTGAGAGAAGATCACCTGTTGTTCTGCTTCCTCCACCTGGCTGCTCTTCCCGAATTGACGCGCGTCCTTCAGAACAAGGGTTTGACGGCGGTGGCCTGGGAGACCGTCGAGGAGCGGGGGAGACTGCCGATCCTGGCGCCCATGAGTGAGATTGCCGGCCGTCTCGCTGCTTCATCGCCACCACGGAGGACGCGGGCTGATGCTGGGAGGCCTTCCCTCGTCGGATCGCGGTCACGTGGTGGTGCTGGGAGCGGGCAGCGTCGGCATCAACTCCGCCGAAGTCGCGGCCGCTCTGGGAGCTCGAGTGACGGTGCTTGCGCGAAGCCGGGAAAGCCACGCCCGCGCAAACGCTCTGGGCCCGAACGTCACCGGCTTGCCTGCTTATAGAGACATGGTTGCGGAGGCTGTCGCGGATGCAGACCTGCTGGTGGGTGCGGTGCTGATCCCGGGAGCCCGGGCGCCGAAATCAGTGGATGCCGCGATGGTGCGCAGCATGAAGCCCGGCAGCGTGATCGTCGACGTGTCCGTCGACCAGGGCGGTTGTGTGGAAACCATTCGCCCGACCACGTATGAAGACCCGACCTACGTCGTCGATGAAGTGGTTCATTTTGGAGTCACCAACATGCCGGGAGCCGTTCCGCGCACCAGTTCCCAAGCGCTCTCGAGCGCGCTCGTTCCCTACACGTTACGGCTGGCTGGGGAGGGAGGCCTGTCCGATCCAGCACTGCGTGCAGGGATCAACGTTCAAGCCGGAACAATCGTCCATCCGGCAGTCGCCGAAGCCATGGTTTGAAGGAGGAGTCTTTTTGATGTCGAATGCTGCCAAAGCTGAAGTCGAAAAGTTCATGACGGGGTTGATTCGACGAAATCCCGGAGAGACGGAGTTTCATCAGGCTGTTCGAGAGGTTGCCGAAAGCATGGCGCCCTTCATGATGGAACATCCCGAATACACACGAGCCCGGATCGCCGAGAGGATGACCGAGCCCGACCGCATCATCATGTTTCGTGTGACCTGGCAGGACGATGCCGGGAGCGTTCGGGCAAACCGGGCCTGGCGGGTTCAGTTCAACAACGCAATCGGTCCATACAAGGGAGGAATGCGATTCCATCCGACGGTGACACAGAGCGTGCTGAAGTTTCTGGGGTTCGAGCAGGTATTCAAGAACAGTCTCACGGGGCTTCCGATGGGGGCGGCGAAGGGTGGCTCGAACTTCAACCCGAAAGGGAAGAGCGAAAGCGAGGTGATGCGGTTCTGCCAGTCGCTGATGACCGAACTGCACCGATACATCGGTGAGGACATTGATGTGCCGGCCGGTGACATCGGCGTGGGAGCCCGCGAGATCAGCTTCCTGTTTGGACAGTACAAGCGGCTCGAGAACCGGTTTGCAGGGATCCTGACGGGAAAGGGACTTGCTTTTGGCGGAAGTGCGATTCGTCGCGAATCGACCGGCTACGGGTGCGTCTACTTTATGCAGAACATGCTCGAGACACGAGGGAGTGGCCTCGAAGGGAAGACCTGTACTGTTTCCGGATCGGGGAATGTCGCCCTCTATGCGCTCGAGAAACTCATTCACTTCGAGGCCAGGCCGGTTACCGCATCGGATTCGGAGGGATTCATCCATGACCCCGACGGGATCGACGAAGAGAAACTGGAATGGTTGAAAGATCTGAAGGAAGCGCGCAGGGGGCGTATCCGGGAATACGCCGAGCATTTCGACGGCTCGACATTCTATGAGGGCCAACGCCCCTGGGGCGTCAAGGTCGACCTGGCTTTCCCCTGCGCGACACAGAACGAACTGGAAATCCAAGACGCCAAGGAACTCCTTGGAAACGGCATGATCGGCGTCGCTGAAGGAGCCAACATGCCGTGTACTCCTGAAGCCATCCACGCCTTCCTGCGGGCACGGACGCTGGTCGGACCCGGAAAGGCAGCCAATGCCGGCGGCGTTGCCGTCTCCGGCCTGGAACAAAGCCAGAACGCCCTGCGTATCTCGTGGTCCCGCGAGGAAGTCGACACCCGCCTTCAACAGATCATGCGGGACATCCACGCCAGATGCGTGCGCTACGGTTACGAGAAAGACGGCTACATCAACTACGTCAACGGTGCGAACATTGCCGGTTTCGTGAAGGTCGCCGATGCCATGTTGGCCTATGGCGTCGTGTAGGTGCGGTCATACAAGCTGTGAACGAATGCCATCTGTTTGAGAATCGGGTGGCGGGGCTTTTCATGAAGAACCTGCGATCCTCAAGTGTAGGTGCGCTCTATGAGCGCACAAATGCCCGCGGGACCACAAGTTGTGCGGTCATAGACCGCACCTACACTCGACCGACGTTTCGAATACTCCTCAATCAAGCAAGTTGATGGAACCTCCGTCCATCAATTCATCCTGCGTTTCAACGTATTGCTCGCTACTTCTGTAACTTAGCGGCTTTCCCTCATTCTGGAACTCCACATGCAACATGGTTTTGCACTCCACAAGTGTGTACCAGCGAGGTGACGACATGGTTGGATCCGAGCGAGAGCAGGAGAGTCTTCGGCTCGACCCTCTTTTTGCGAGTAAACAGAAGGCGGAAGACCCCGAAGGAAGTCGGGAAGAGATCCTGGCCCAGCTACGGCGGATGAAGGGGGAGAAATCAGGGCTCGAGGAGGAGTTCGAAGCCGCGACGCATCGCTGGCACGGCGAAAAACGGAGATTGCAGACGGCAGTCGAGATCCTGCGTGGGAGCGTCGAGGGCTTGCGAGGCCATGAGACGGAAGTGGAGCAGCTTCGGCGGCGCTTTGAAGAAACCCAGCGCTACAACCGTCAGCTCGAGCTGAAGTGTGAGGAACAGGCAGCCAAGTTCGAATCCGAGGAAAAACGATTCCGTTCTCACATCGAGGATCTGGAAGGTCAGCTCGTCGAACTGCTCGACAGGTCCGGAAACCACCACCGCGCCGCGCAGGCCATGGAAGAAAGGGCCGAACGCGAACTGGATGCCAAGAAACGTCTGCTGGAGGTGGAGTCCGAGCGACGAAGACGCTCGAGTGAAATAGAATGGCAGAAGGAACGCCGCAGCCTGGAGCTGGAGATCGAGAAGCTCCAGGGAGAGCTCGCGGTGCTGTCTACGCCTAAAGTCTCTTCACTGTTCCGCAACTTCCTCTCTCTCCGAAAGTAGCCACCCGTCCCAGGGAATAAATCGGACATCAACTGGAATATGTTGAGTAAGGCCGGCGAGCGCGCGCTGCCGGCAGACGGGAGAGACAAGAATGAGGCGAGTCGCTTGGGTTGTGACATTTTGTATTTTGATCGCCGGTTGCGGAACCATGGAGAGCGAGATCCCATCGGCTGTTCGAGGTGAGTTCGGGCTCCCACCGGCACCGGAGTTTGATCTGGCGGCCTTCTCCGGCGGGACAATAGCTTCGGAGGAACTTCGCGTCAGAGTCGTGATTGCCGATTTCTGGGCAACCTGGTGCACCTATTGCATCGCCGAAGTGCCCGAATACAACGCGATACACCGCGAGCAGAATCCCGAAGAGGTGGTCGTGCTCGGGATTGCCGTCGAGTCGGGATCCTTCGAAGACGTGGCGCCCCGCATCAAGGAATTCGGGATGGAATACGCGGTGGTGATGGGGAACCTCGATGTGCTGCAAGGCTTCGGAGGGACCACGGGCTATCCGGTCACGTGGGTGGTTACACCGGACTGGAAGATCTACAAGAAGTATTTCGGCGCCCTGCCGAACAAGAGGGAACTGCTGGAGAGGGACATTCGCGACCTGCTTGCCCGAGCTGCCCCGACCGCGACGTCCGAGTAAGGTTTGACACCCTCGGAATGAAACAGCATTGGCTCGGGCGTCACTCCTAGAATCCGACGCCGTTCGGCCGAACGCTGGTACCGATAGCCCTGTTACAGGTAACTAGCAGGCTGCTGAAAAACTTCGTTCGTTAAGAGAACGAGGGCTTCGATTGGGAATCTCAGAGCAATGAACGCCGAGGTGAATGACGAAAGTGAGAAATCGGTCATCCGATGGAGACGGATTGAGGGGCCAGGCGATCCAGAGTGGCCTGTGTTGATCCATTCAGCAGGTCTCCATTGTGAGATTCCGTATGCGAACCATGTTGTAGGCGGCCGCGGCGAAAGTGAACATCCAGCCCACTCGATCCGCCCCGCGATGGCGCGTCTTGCGCATCGTGCCAACGGTCTTCATCCAGCCAAAGATTTCTTCGACGCGCTTGCGCTTCCGTTGACTGACCCGGTAGCTGTCGTGTCGCACGGTGCGCCGGTCGATCGCAGTGAACTGTCGTTTCTGAGCGACATGAGGTGTCACCTTCAACGCGCGTGCCTGAGAGACAAACGACCGGGTGTCGTAGCCCTTGTCCGCACCCAGAGTTGCGCGTCCCGCTCCCGATACGCCGGCAACCATCCTCAAAGCGGCTTCGCGTTCCGCTGTCCCGGTCGCGGCGGTGACTTCGGCATCGACCACCAGTCCGTGCCGGTTGTCCATGAGCACATGTCCCATGTAATTGAGTTTCGCTTCAGTCCCAAGCGACTTGCGAAACATCCGGGCACCCGGGTCCGTCGTCGATTGATGCGTCTGATTCGTCCGCTGTTCCCCGTGAAAATGGACATCGGGGTTCCGCGGCCCACGCCGGTTCTTTCGCCGCACCTTCCCTTTCTTTCGGAAGCTCTTCTGTCCGGCCCACGCTTCAATCAGCGTTCCGTCCACGCTGAAATGTTCATCCGAAAGCAGACGGCTCGCGCGTGCCTTCTCCACCACAGCCCGGAAGAACAACTCGGCGACTTCTCCGGCCAACAATCGGTCACGGTTCTTGGTAAACACCGTCGGTACCCATACCTCGTCGTCCAGGCTCAGGCCAACGAACCAGCGAAACAGCAGGTTATAGTTCAGCTGCTCCATCAACATCCGTTCACTGCGGACCGTATACAGCACCTGCAACAGCAACGCGCGCAGCAACTGCTCGGGCGGAATCGACGGTCGCCCGACACCGGAGTACATCGAATCGAATACGCCCGAAAGCTCCTCCAGAACCTCATCGACCATTTCCTTCATCGGTCTCAACGGGTGGTCTTCCGGTACCCGGCGTTCTGGCGATATGTAACTAAACATCGACTCCTGATGGCTCTCCACTCCTCGCATTCGGTGCCTCCTGGGCTCGTTTCGCCCAGATTCCCCCGAATCGATGTCAGCGTTGGTCCATCTCGGAGTTTTTCAGCAGCCTGCTAGAGACAGAACCTGCCCCAGCCGCCAGCTTTCGCCCTCGAGGAGAAACCGGAACGGCTTTCGCCACAGTTCCCTTATAATGCCTATTTTGGCCACGGGCTGGTGTTACCGCGTTTTCGCGTGCGCGAGCTTGCGCAGAGTCAATCTATTGTGTAGGTGCGCTCTATGAGCGCACAGCAGTTGCTTTCGCGACCGTGTGCGGTCATAGACCGCACCTACAAGTTCTCGACAACTCTCGCGTTCTAGGGGGAGTAACGAGTGCTTGTGAGAAATGCGGACTAGGGGCTCTCGATACAGGCAGGGAACTACGTGAAAGAAGTAGTCGAGCTCGACGACAAACAAATCGAACAGTTCCAGACTGAATTCCAACGAGTCAATTCCGAGATTTCCAAGGTTATCGTCGGATACGGCGAGGTCATCGACGACCTCCTGATCACCGTGCTTGCACGAGGCCACGCCATCCTCGAGGGCGTTCCCGGCGTCGGGAAGACTCGACTCGTACAGACTCTGAGCGACGTTCTCCACCTGAAGTCCTCACGAATCCAATTCACGCCCGATCTGATGCCCGCCGACATCGTGGGAACGAATGTCGTCCAGGAGAGCGATACCGGCCACAAGGTCCTCGAATTTCAACCCGGGCCGGTGTTCGCCAATATCGTGCTTGCCGACGAGATCAACAGGGCCACGCCAAAGACGCAGTCTGCGCTGCTGGAGGCCATGCAGGAGAAGACGGTCACTGTAGGGAATCAGACCTACCGGCTCGAACCTCCTTTCATCGTTCTCGCCACGCTCAACCCCCTCGAACTGGAAGCCACCTACCCGCTGCCGGAAGCCCAGGTCGATCGATTCTTCATGAAGCTGAGGATGGATTTCCCGGATATGGACAGCATCCACGAGATTCTGGATCGAACGACCCAATCCGAATCGCCTGCGGTCAAAAGAGTCTGGGACGCCGAGAAGATACTGGACCTGCGCCAGACCGCTCTGGGACTACAGATTTCTGACACGGTACAGGACTACGCCATCCGCATCGTGATGGCGACCCAGCCGACGACCGAATACGCCCACGACCTGACGAAGCGTTACTTGCGCTATGGCGCCAGTCCCAGGGGATCGCAGGCGCTGGTGATCGGCGCGAAGGTCTGCGCCCTGCTAAAAGGCCGCCGTGAGGTAGCCCCGGAAGATATCCGTTCCGTGGTGCTGCCCGCGCTCCGCCACCGTGTCATCTTGAACTTCGAGGGTGAAGCCGAGCGGATCGATCCCGACAAAGTACTGCAGGCGATCATCGACGGCACTGCGGAGTAGCGTCTTCGGCTCCGTCCTGCGGAGCAGCCTCTTCGGCCCGTGTCCTACGGGCTCAGCATCTCATCGACGAAATTCTTTGCTTCCGTCGTGCTGTAGCCGTATTTCGTCTTCACGAGAGCCAGGGCGCCGATTTCGTCGCCCCGTTCCAGCAGGTCCAGGATTCGATCTTCCAACTCCTTGCCTTCGAGCTCTTCCCAGGCTGCATTCCGGATCTTCCAGTCCGGCTCGACGGGGAGTCTCTTTCCGAGGATCTTCAGCGCCTTCTTGATTCGGGGGCTGACACCGCCCCACTGGATCCGGAGGATGTCGTCCTCGACCAGCCGCACCGGATAGTGGTGGTGCTTGGTCCTGGAGAAACCCACCTTTGGCGCCTCGCGGGCCCGTTCGGTTCGGAGAGAATCACCCAGTGCATCGAGATCTCCCCCGCTGAGTTTCACGTCGAGGTAGGACCACGATTCGACGCGATCACCGTCACCGGATGAGGACGGGTTCGAGAGTTTTTCCCTGGCTCGGCGAATCCAGCTGATTTCCGTGAATGGAACGACAACGGTGACCGCGTCGTCATCCGGGAAGTGATCGTTCAGGTGCGAACGGAACTTGATAACCAGACGATCGATGCTGGACCGCACCAGCCAGTTAGACTGCTTGAGGCTGGCCCGAAAGTAGAAGTAGCCCAAGAGAGCCAGGAAACCGAGGACCGCTCCGATCCAGTAGAGCAGGGTCGGCGGCAAGTGCACGTCGTCGGAGTCGTAGCCGCCGGCTCGAGCGAACCAGATCAGAGCGACAGACAACAGCAGGCACGTTGCGAAAAAGAGAAACTTGCCGAGGACCGACTGACGGAAGACGGTTTCTTTGCCGTATGCCCGAGGAATCTCATCGATGGTGTAGAGCTGCATGGGATGGAGCGGGGCGTCAGGCGTGCGCTCAGCTGTCAGCGTTCAGCCTTCCGGTCATTGAATGACTTTAATGTAGGGCCGTACCGCTTTCACACTGAAACCCGGTTTGGAGCACTGTTACAGGCCACTAGTTCGTGGCGAATTCCTGCCACTCCCTTCATACCGGAAATACCTGCGCGCATCTTGGAACTCCCGTTGCATACATCCAGGTCAGGAGGTGAAAGATGGCGCAAATAGGAACTTCACAGATCAGGACACGGACGTTTCTCGACGTCCCTACCGCCGCGCGCTTGGCAGGCTTCTCCATCCGCCATTTCCGCAGAATCATTGAGGAAGACGAGATTCCGATCATGCAGATCGGCCGGAAATTCTTCATTGTGGCCGCGAATTTTGAGGAATGGCGCGAGACTCACGGCCAACGGCGGGAACGAACCTGTCTACAAAATTGATGGATATAACGGCCTGTTGTCTACGAAGTTGACGGACAATAGCCTAGCGGCGCCTGAATAGCGCGTCGAACCCTAGATCGGATTCTGCGGTTTGAAGACCTCCGAGATTTTCCGATCCCGAAGAGTACCTCTCACAAACAACCCTTTACACACGCTACGGCGGCCCACAAGGGCCGCCCTTTTTTTCTTGAAGCGAAACTCTAGGATCGGGTGTCGATCCTCAAGTGTAGGTGCGCTCTATGAGCGCACAAATGCCCGCGGAACCACAAGTTGTGCGGTCATAGACCGCACCTACACGTGAAAAGCACCGCCAGCCGATTTTCCGTTCCCATAATTCGTTCACAGCTTGTATGAGCGCACATCGTTTCGGCTCGAAGAATGTGCGGTCATAGACCGCACCTACACACCTATCCGATCAGAACCGCTGCGTGAACACCACCTTCGAGACGGCGCTGCGGTCGTTCGTAAAGATCCCCGCCGGGTCGTTCACCCAAAGGCGGCAGCTCCCCCAGCAGGCCGCACGGGTGTAGGGACCACCCTTTACATACGGCCCGGTCACGGTCACCGCAGACTGGACCTGCTCTGGAACCTTCCGCCTGGACTTCACGTATACTTAGGCTGCCGCGGGCTGCTGTCTCCGCGGCCGGTTATGTTCCTATGAAGAGAAGGTTTATGGCCGTCCTTATCGGTGTCTTGATTGTCGCGTCGTCCTGTATCAGAGAAAGAGGGCCAGCTGCGGATGACGGAAGGTTAAAACCTCCCCAGGCGCGAAGGGTGGTGAAGGTCGATACGTTCCACGGTGATACGAGGGAGGACCCTTACTATTGGCTCCGTGAACGATCCGATCCTGAGGTCGAGGCCTACCTGGCAGCCGAGAACGCCTACACCGAAGCCGTCATGGCGCCTACCGCTCCGCTTCAGAAGGCCATCTTTGAAGAGATCATCGAGCGGATCAAGGAAACCGACCTCAGCGTTCCATACCGCCGGGGCGACTACTGGTACTACTCGCGGACCGAGGAGGGCAAGCAGTATCCCATCCACTGTCGGAAGCGCGGCAGCCTGGATAGCGCGGAAGAAGTCCTGCTCGACGTCAACGAACTGTCGGAAGGCGAGGAGTTCCTGCAGCTGTGGACCTCTGAAGTCAGCGACGACGCAAACCGCCTGGCTTACACGACCGACGTGACCGGTTTCAGGGAATACACGCTCTACGTGAAGGATCTTCCGCGCGGCGAACTCCTGCCGGTTCGCATCGGCAATGTGACCGAGGCCGTGTGGGCCGCCGACGAGCGGACCCTCTTCTACGTCGTCGAGGATGAAGCCAAGAGGCCCTACCGGGTGTACCGACACCGCATCGGTGACGCGCACGATGGTTCGGCCGATGACGTGGTTTACGAGGAATCGGACGAGCTGTTCCGGGCTTCGGTCGGGCGATCGCTCGATGGCCGCTACGTTTTCATTATGTCAACCAGTTCCACCACGACGGAAGTCCGCTATCTCCCGGCCGATCGTCCCAAAAACGATCCGCGCGTCGTTCTGCCGCGAGAGGAAGGCCACGAGTACCACGTCCTGCACCGCGAGGGTCTCTTCTACATCCGGACCAACAAGGATGACCCGACATTCCGGATCGTGACCGTTGGGGCCGACGATCCGGGGCCGAACAACTGGATCGATTTGCTTGCTCACGACGCCGAGGTCACCCTGGAAGGGTTGGAGGTATTCTCCGGGCACGCGGTGGTCCTGGAGCGCGAGGCAGGGGTGCCTCATCTGCGGATCGTCGATCTCGAGACCGGCGAGCAGCACCGGGTCGAATTTCCCGATCCGGCCTATTCGGTTTTCCCGACCGCTAACGAGGAGTTCAACACGACGAAGCTCCGCTTCCGATACCAGTCCCTGGTCAAGCCCGCGTCGGTTTTCGAATACGGAATGGACGACAGGGACCGGACGCTGTTAAAGGAAACGGAAGTGCTCGCTGGTTTCGCTTCCGAGGATTACGCTTCGGAGCGGATCTATGCGAGGGCTGCAGACGGCATCGACATTCCCATATCGCTGGTTTACCGGAAAGGGGTACGAACGGACGAGTCGACTCCGTTGCTGCTGTATGGCTACGGTGCCTACGGCATCCCGCTCTCGCTGTCTTTTTCTTCCGTGCGTGTCAGTCTGCTCGATCGTGGAGTCATCTATGCGATGGCCCATGTCCGTGGGGGAGGGGATCTGGGCAAAGAGTGGCACGATGCCGGCAAGCTGATGTCGAAGCGCAACACCTTTACCGACTTTATAGCGGCGGCCGAGCATCTGATCTCACAGGGGTATACGTCGAGCGAGCGGCTGGCGATTACCGGAGGAAGCGCTGGTGGATTGCTGACGGCGGCGGTTGCCAACATGCGACCGGATCTGTACAAGGCGGTCGTGTCCGACGTTCCGTTCGTCGATGTGCTCAACACGATGCTGGATCCGTCACTCCCGTTCACCGTCGGCGAGTACCTGGAGTGGGGCAACCCCAACGTCAAAGAGGAATACGACTACATCAAGTCCTATTGTCCCTACACGAACATCGCTGCACGGCACTATCCGACGATGCTGGTCAAGACATCGGTCAACGACAGCCAGGTCATGTACTGGGAATCCGCCAAGTATGTCGCCAAACTGCGGTCATTGAAGACAGACGAGAACCTGCTCCTGCTGAAGGTCAACATGACGGGCGCGCACGGCGGTTCATCGGGCCGCTACGACATCTATCGCGAGCTGGCGTTTGACTATGCGTTTATCCTTGACCAGCTGGGTATATCGGAATGATCGGTCAGACGGTTTCTCACTACAAGATTCTGGATCCGCTCGGAAGGGGCGGCATGGGTGTGGTGTATCGTGCCGAGGACACCCGGTTGGGGCGGCAGGTCGCGCTCAAGTTTCTGCCTGAGGAGTATGCGGAAAACAAGCAGGCGCTCGAACGCTTTCAGAGGGAAGCTCGGGCGGCGGCCGCCCTGAACCACCCGCACATCTGCACGGTCTATGACATCGGCGAATGGGAACTTCGGCCCTACATTGCGCTCGAGCTGCTCGAGGGGCAGGCGTTGAACGAGCGCATTTCGGCCGGCCCGATCGAAGTCGATGAATCCATCGAGATGGCCACGCAGGTGACCGACGCTCTGGGGGCCGCACACGCGGCCGGCATCGTCCATCGGGATATCAAGCCGGGAAACATATTCATCACCAAGGGTGGACAACTGAAGGTCCTCGACTTCGGTCTTGCCAAGCTGACGCCGACGGAAGCTAAGAGCGCAAGTTCAGCCACCACCGTCGACGACCATCTGACCCGCCCTGGCTCCACCGTTGGAACTGTTGCCTACATGTCGCCTGAACAGGCGCGCGGGAAAGATGTCGATCACCGGACCGACCTGTTCTCGACCGGCGTCGTGATCTACGAAATGCTGACCGGGCAACAAGCCTTTCCGGGAGAAACCTCGGCCGTGGTGTTTGAGGGGATCCTGACCAAGGAACCTGTCGCCCCGACCCGAATCAATGCGGCCCTGCCGCCCGAACTGGATCGGATCATCAGCAAGGCGGTGGAGAAGGATCCGGACATGCGCTACCAGGGCGCGAATGACCTGCGCTCCGACCTGAAGCGGCTCCGGCGGGACAGCATGATGAGCCTGTCGGCGGCAAAGACGGCCGTCGTAGTCGGGAACGTTCCGATGCGGGCTCCGGCCCCGCCTCCGGTTCCCAACGCCGTCGTGGACGTCACGATCTCCGACGCTCACACGGGAGGACAACGTCCGGGACTGGCTTTCTTCCTGGGTCTCATGCCGGGCGTCGGTGCCCTCTACAATGCGCAGTTCCCCAAGGCGGGGATCTACCTGTTCACGTTTGCAGTCCTGTCCGGCCTTTCTGGCGCGGCGAGCGGGTTCTTCGGGACGGTTTTCGGCCTGCTCACTTTCGGTTTCTACGCTTTCATGCCGTTCGAGGCCTACCACACCGCGAAACAGCGCAAGATGCTTCGGCAGAGAGAAGAGGATTCACGGGCTGGAATGGGAAGCCAGTGAGGATAAGTCGAGGTGGTCGCGGTCGGCTGGACTCTTCTGCCGAAGCCCGCCCCCAAAGGAAGTGTAGGTGCGGTCTATGACCGCACATTCTTCGAACCGAAACATGTGCGCTCATAGAGCGCACCTACACCTATCATTGAACCCCGGCTTTACATCAACAGAGCGCAGACTGTAGCATCCCGGCAGATCGCCGGTTCATCGAGAGCCTGCCAGGTGGAGGAAAGTTTTGTTGGTGCGACTCGCAGCTGTTTGTCCAGCCCTCTGCATTCTCGCGGTTCAGGTCGCGTTTCCTCAATCGCAGCCAAGGGCCGACCCTCCGCAGATCAGCATCAACTATGAAACGGCCAGGTTCGAGCGAATAGCAACAGCGGTCCCGACCGAACAGCAAATCACGATCGACGGAGTGTTGGACGAGCCTGCCTGGGAGCTGGCGGAACCGGCGGCGAATTTCATCCAGTGGGAACCGATGCCGGGGGCTCTGGAGAGCGAGCCGACCGAGGCCCGGTTTCTCTATGATTCCGAAAACCTTTACATCGGGGTCTACTGCTACGATTCCGAACCCGACCGCATCATCGTCACTGAGCTGCAGGAGGACTTTAGCGGATCCGCCGCCGATGGCTTCGGTGTCGTTTTGGACACGCTCAACGACGATCGAACCGGTTTCATGTTCTCCACAAACCCGGCCGGTGCGAAGCGCGACCGCCAGATCGCCAACGACGGCGGAGTGATCAACAACGATTGGGACGGAGTATGGGACGTCGGGGTGACCCGTACCGACAAGGGCTGGATCGCCGAATACATCATCCCCTTCAAGACCCTTCGTTTTTCGAGCTCTGAGACTCAGGTATGGGGCCTGAACATGTTTCGGAGGATCCGAAGAAAGAACGAGAACAACTACTGGTCGCCTCTGCCGCGGCGATATCGGGCGATTCGAGTATCGATGGCCGGGATCCTTACTGGTCTGGAGGGCATCCGGCAGGGCCGGAACATCAAGGTAAAACCGTTCACGATCGGAGGCGTCCGTCAGGTCCGATCCGACGGCGAACTGAGGTCAGATTCCGACTTCGACGGCGGCGTGGACATCAAGTATGGTGTGACGTCGCGGCTGACGCTCGACCTGACGTTTCGGACGGACTTCTCTCAGGTCGAAGTCGATGAACAGCAAGTCAACCTCACCCGGTTCGGCCTGTTCTTTCCGGAAAAGCGCGAGTTCTTCCTTGAAAACTCGGGCATCTTCGCGTTCGGCCAACCGGTGGGCTTCGGTCGGCGCGGAAGAGGGGCGAGCAACCTCATCCCGTTCTTCAGCCGTCGAATCGGGCTCTCATCCGACGGGACGCCTGTGCCCATCGTCGGTGGGGCGAGGCTGTCGGGCTCGATCGGAAGCTATGACCTCGGCCTTCTCACCATGAAGACCGAGGGCCTCGATTCCAGGCCGGCCGACACCTTCGCAGTAGGACGCCTCAAGAAAAACGTCATGCGGAACTCATGGGTGGGAGCCCTGTTCACCAACCGCGACTCGGCCGAGGCCGGAGACTACAACCGGGTGTACGGGCTCGATACGCAGTTCCGGTTTTTCGACCGGCTCAACGTCGCCGCCTATCTGTTACGGAGTGAGACCCCGGGGAAAGAAGGAAAGGACCAGGCGCGACAGGTCGAAGCCGCGTGGACGGACAACGATCTGTCCTTCGGCGCTCTACACCACGAAGTAGGGGAGAACTTCAATCCCGAAGTCGGTTTCATTCGAAGACGGAATACCGAGAAGACATCGGCGAACTTTTCCTGGCGACCGAGAACGACTTCGAGCCGTCTCGTGCGCAACCTCAGCTTTACCAGCGGCGTCAACTATTTCGCCGGCGGTGCCGGCACGATTGAGACTCGCGAACAGAGTGCCGGGTTCGGCGTGTCCTTCGAAAACGGCGCTTCGTTCAACGTCGGTGCGAACCGAACGTTCGACCGTCTCGTCGAACCTTTCCAGATTCGCTCGGACATCGCGATACCGGAAGGCGACTACGGCTATGACGACTTCTTCGTCTCCTACAACACCGACCCCAGCCGTGCGGTCGCCGGCAACATACGTTACACCGGCGGGGAATTCTGGGACGGCCGACGTAACAGCTTCAGCGGATCACTGGCGCTGAAGCCTGACTATCACCTCAACATCGATCTCAGCTACACGCGCAACCGTATTCGACTCGCCGGCGGATCGTTCACCACGAATCTTCTGGGAACCCGGGTTCTCTATGCCGTCAGTAGCAAAATGTTTTTCAATGCCTTCCTGCAGTACAACACCGATTCGGACCAGTTGAGCACGAACATCCGCTTCAATATCATTCACCATCCATTGAGCGATCTCTTCGTCGTGTACACGGACCGGCGGGATACTCTCTCGAACCGGATCATCGATCGGGCGTTCGTGGTCAAGTTCACGCAGCTGTTTAATTTCTGAGGAGACGGGGATGCTCGGTGCCGGAGACAGGCGAAACTCTGGGGTGTAGGTGCGCTCTATGAGCGCACACCGTTCCGGCTTGAGGGAGGCGTGGGGGGACCGGACCAGCTGTCTTTCTCCACACAGCCGCGCACTGCGATCGGTGCTTGAACGCTCAAGTTTTAGACCGTCGACAAGAGGGGGACGGCCAAACTGGGCCATCGACGCATGGGTTAATGAATGGTTCCTAATGAATGGGTCATAGACCGCACCTACACCTCCGTTTGGACAATGATCGTGCAACACCGGCGTCTACCGGCCGGCCAAACTGAGGGTCAAGAGCAGCATCTGTTTGATTCCATCGTACATGGGTTCAATCAGAACGGCCTCACTCTCCTGATGGCCCCTCTCTCCCCGGGCCGCTCCGATCGATATCGAGGGTATCCCCATCTCCATAGCCACATTGGCGTCCGTGGAGCCCCGAAGAGTAAGTTCCGCCTCTATTCCCAACGCATCCAAAACGTCGACGCCAGTTTGAACAATCGTCGAATCAAGAGCCCCCGAAATCTGGGCGGCCGGGAGGATCAGCGGTCTTTCCACACTTAAACGCACCCCTTCCATCTCCGCGGCATTTTCGGCTGCCCTTCGAATCTTGGATTCCATTTCCTGGAGCTTCTCCGGGTCAGCCGAACGAACGTCCACCGTGAAGAAGGATTCCTCGGAGATGGCATTGAAAACCTTGCCACCGCCCAGCAAACCGACGTTGTATACCGTTCCCATTTCGTTTCCAGGTGGTTGTAGCGGAATCGTATAGATCTGGGAGATCGCGCTGGCGATGGCCTTGGCCGGATTCGGTTTCCCGGCGCTGCGATTGGTGTGCGAACCCTCCGAGGTGAAGATGAACTTGTACCAGTTGATGCCGAGGGCCCCGTAACTCATCGCTCCTAGAGCGCCGTCGACCGCAACAAACATATCCAGACGATCTTTCCAATCCTCCAGGAACTTTCGGGCGCCGAACAGGCCCAATTCTTCTTCGACGGTAAAGACCGCCAGAAAATCGCCCTTCGTCTGGATTCCGGCCTCTTTGAGTGCACGGACCGCCCAGAGGAGCCCGATACAGCCCGATGTGTCGTCGCCGACACCGGGGGCATACAGTCTCTCCTCCTCGCGCCGCACCTCGATGGGCGTGTCCATATTGAAAACCGTATCCATATGCGCCGCCAGGGCGACAGTAGGCCCACCGCCCGAACCCTTGAGTGTCGCGATCAAGTTTCCTCTCTCGTCGATCGAGATCTCATCCACTCCGATCGCCTCCAACTGATCACGAAGATAGGCCGCTCGCCGCTCCTCCATCGTTGAAGGCGCGGGGATTTCCGTCAGAGTGATCCACTCCTGGACGATGGCTTCTCGGTTGCTCTCGATGTAGCTGAACGCCGATCGAATGGCTGGGTCGGAGAGCAACTCCCGGTCGAACAGCGAGCTCGCCTGCTGGCCCGCTCCGGGAACTGGAAACGTCGTCGCCAAAACAACAAAGGCTGCGAACAGAAGTCTGGGTCTGGTCTGTTGGGCGTTCATGCTTGTCCCCTTCGTTTGATCGTTCCGGATGTGGTTCGGCAACAGTAATGCTCGATCGAGTTGCGTCACCGGACGATTATCTCGGTTTTCTCCGTCAGGCAACAAGAAAATGGGAATTCCGGAACCGATTATCATCCCCGGAAGCCCGATTCGCCGGCCCGCTTACCATCCTTTACACTGCTTTGCCTGGCCTTAACCATCGCCCTTTCCAGCGGCGGTTAACTAGGAAAGTGCGCACAAGTTCCAGCGACGTTCGGGAAGCACGGCATGTGACACCGGTTCGACCTATACTATTTCGTCTCGACTTGAAGAATGGCAATCGATGCTAAGCGTGCGGCGTGTTCGCGCGCATATGGAGAGATCAGATTATGAGGAAGCAAGCTGGCAGGTGGCTTGCGATGGCCGCCGTAGTGGTCGTGTCTTTCGGGATGGCGGCATGCGCCGACGAACAGGGTGAGAATACTGATGGGGCGAGTGGTTCCGGCGTCGCGCTCGAGGCCGAAGGTGAGCGGGCGGGTCCCGAGGCCGATGGCGAGCAAGCCGGGTCCGAAGGCGAAGGTGAGCACGGTGGGTCTGAAGGCGAAGGTGAGCACGGTGGGTCCGAAGGCGAAGGTGAGCACGGTGGGTCCGAAGGCGAAGGTGGTCCGAATTCTTCGGGCGAAGGTGAGCATGGCGAAGGGGAGGAGGGAGAAGAGTCGGGCGAGTATATCGGGCGGGAGGATACCTGGGACGCGACACGGAGAGGGGCGAGGCTCGTTTTGTCCCTCGATCCCGCGTCAAACGCCTTCGTAGGCACAGTCGAAAACACGACCGGACAGACGCTCTGTGCCGTTCGAGTCGAGATCCACCTGTCTACGGGCATCGAGCTGGGCCCAACGGAGCGAACGGATCTTCCCTCCGGCGAAACGACAGTCGTGGAGTTGTCGACCGAAGGAGAGGCTTTCGACACCTGGACAGCCCACCCCGAGGTCTCGTCCTGTGCCGGCGGGTAAAGGCGGGATCGCTCTAGACGGTCCGTTCGATCGTCCATGTCGAGGAGCGAGTCACACCACCGAGTATTCCAGCGCAACCGTGCCCGTCTTCTCGTAAATCGTGTGCGTGGTCAGCTTGAGCCTAGCCTCCGAAGCCGGGCTGGGCAGAAGTGGCAAACCATCACCGAGTAGCACGGGGATGATCGCCACCTCGACCGAATCCACCAGCCCGAGCTGCAGTAGGCTGCCAAACAATGAGCCGCAGCCAAAGAGCCAGATGTCCTTACCCGGTGTCGCCTTGACCGCAGCCAACGTCTCTGCCGGGTTGTCCGACACAGTCATACCTGGACAGTCTTCCTGGCGCAACGTGCGCGAGAAGACGTAGGCCTGCACCCCGGGCATTCCACCACCACCGCCCTGCTGGCGCGTCGCCTCGTAGGTTTTCCGGCCCAGGAGCACCGTGTCGAAAGCGCTCATGAGCGCCCCGAAGTCGATGTCTGGATCCACGATGATCCAGTCGCTTTCTCCCTTGGGTCCTGCGATGTACCCGTCGAGGCTCATGGCCACCGAGAATCGTACGCGTCTCATAGCCCCCTCCCGTGACTTCACTCTCCCGATCATCCACAACGGGCATTAGTCACCGCGGAGATACTCCTTGCGGAGCTTGGCGACGACGGTGAAGTGCGGGTCCACCACGTTGGCAATCTCATATTCCATGACGTGTCCGAGCAACAGTCCGGAGGCTCGCTCGTCGAACCCGTAGTCGGCAATGAGCCAGCTTTGGAGCTCGGTCGTGGCGTGCTGCAGTGCCTGCAGGAGCGGCCGCGCGCTGCCAAGCACCATGATGTAGTCTTCGTTTTCCAGACGCGGCCAGTTGATCGTCTTGCCCTTGACCAGGTCCACCGAAAACTCGACGTCCATCGACACCTCCAGCGCGTTCCCGGCTACTTCGCCGTGACCCTGCCGAGCGTGACCGTCGCCGACGAAGAGCAGCGCTCCGGGCTCATAGACCGGGAGCATCAAAGTCACGCCCTCGACCAGCCCGAAATAGTCCATGTTCCCGCCGAACTCGCCCGGGGTTGCGGTGAAGACCGCTTCCTTGTTCGGCGGCGCCACTGCGACACAGCCGAGCATCGGCACCAGAGGGACTTCGATAACGGACGGTTGCAGGTCCGGGGTTGTCGTCCGCGCGACCCCCTCGGCCAGATCAAGCTCCCAGACCTCGCAACGCGGTGAATCCAGGTCCACGCATGGCTGTACCTCGGGGACTCTGCCCCCCTGCGAACGCAGGTAGAAAGGGTCGGCCGCGTACGGGGCCAGCACCTGAGCGGACCAGGCGGTCGTTCGGTTTGGCTCGATCTTTTCGATTTGCACCACCAACATGTCCCCGGGCTCCGCGCCCTCGACGTAGAAAGGTCCGGTCTGCGGGTTCCACCTCCCGGCGACTTCGGTCTCGTTCTCATCGAAGCCACGCGCGTCGATCGTCTTCGTGATCACCCTGTCGCCCGGAGCGATACGTAGTACCGGTTCATGTGCGAAGGAGAACGTGTTGAAGTAGTGATCCGCCTGAAAACGATGTGTCTGACCACTCGCCTGCTGCGGTGCCGGCGCGGCAGGTTCGGCAGCCGGCAGGAGTCCTGCCAGCAAAACGAGTAACAGCGTTGTATACACGACCTGAGCTGCTGTTCGGTTCATTTGCTCCTCCCGAAGGTTGTATTGATGAGTACGGAAGCAAGCCTATATTGCTTCAACGTGTCGCGTATTGACAGCCTTCTGTGCGAGTGTAGGTGCGCTCTATGAGCGCACCTCCGTTTCGGATCGAAGAAATGTGCGGTCACAGACCGCACCTACACCTCCTTCACGTTGTTTCGGATCGAAGAATGTGCGGTCATAGACCGCACCTACACCTTTTGGTACGGACTTCTCTTTGACCCCAGGCTCCGCCTTTTATAGACTCCTGCAAACGATCCTTGGATAAACGAGTAACTTCCAGCGAGAGGAAGCCATGGTCCTTCGCCTTGCCCTGTTCGCGGCCCTGCTCGGGGTAGCGCAAGCTCCCGAGCCGATCCCCAACGAGTCCCTGTTTCGAGCCATCCAGCGCGCGGACAGCGCCGAAGTGGATCGGCTGCTCCAGAGCGGCGTCAGTCCCAATGCGGTGAACGCGGGCGGCGATCCCGCGCTCATGGTGGCCACGTTGTTCGCCGACGTCGAATCTATGGAAGTACTCCTCCGGTACGGCGCCGATCCCAGACAGGCGAACGGAGTCGGTTCGACGCCGCTGATGTGGGCCATTCCCAACCTGGATAAGGTCCGGCTCCTGATCGACCACGGCGCCGATGTCAACGCGCGGACCTCGACGCTGGAACGAACCCCCTTCCTGATCGCCTCCAGCTACCCGGGTTCGGCAGAAGTGCTGGGCCTGCTCGTCGCTCATGGTGCCGACATCCGTGCCACCGATGCGGGCGGAGCGGATGCCCTGCGCTTGGCGATTCGATCGGCCGACGCCGAGGTGGTCCGGTTTCTCGTCGAGAGCGGGATCGACCCGAATCAAGGTACCGTGTCCCTAAACCGTCCCCACTTGCCGACCGTCGATTACCTGATGTCGGCTGGCCTGAAGGTCGGCGAGAACTCGTTGATCGGCGCAACGAACTGGCAGGATCCCGCGCTGATCGCGAGCTGGGTCGAGATGGGAGCCGACGTCAACGCCAGAAGCGCGAATTACGGGAGGACCCCGTTGATGGTCGCGGCCGCTTCGGAACTCGCCGGTCCGGCAACCTTGAAGCTACTCCTCGACCTGGGCGCCGACCCGAACGCCGAGAGTACCGAAGGCGAACGGCCGTTGGACTGGGCGGTCTACAGGGACGCCCAGGGGAAGATCGAGGTTCTGGAACAGTACGGTGCGAGGCGGGGCGACGGTCCGCGCGCACGGACGTTTGATGCCCCGGACGGCATCGATGATCCACGTGTTTCTTTGAGGCGGAGTGTGTCGCTGCTGCTGGCGTCATCACCGCCGATGTTCGACAACGTCGGATGCGTCACCTGCCACAACAACACGCTGCCGGGGCTCGCGGCAGCAACCGCGCGGCGGAAAGACATCGACGTAGACGAGCGGCTGGTTCGGGAAAACCTGGATGACATCCTGGCTGTCTACGGACCCGGCGCCGACGACATGATGCAGGGCCGGCAGGCGATCGGCGGGATCGGGCTGACCATCGGCTATGTCGCGATGGCACTGGCGGCGGAAGAGCATCCCGCAGACAGGATGACCGCGGTGTTCACGCACTGGGTAGCAGCGACCCAGATGCCGGACGGAAGCTGGATCGGAAACGGCGCCAACCGCCCTCCGATGGAGTACAGCGCCATCAGTCACACGGCGATGGCCGTGCGGGTCCTGACGTTGTACCAGCTCGCCGCACGCGCTGATGAGATCGAAGGCCGTTTGGAGCGGGCGCGTGACTGGCTGGTGGCTTCCGAAGCGCATTCCGCCGAGGAACGCGGCATGCGACTCATGGGCCTGGTCTGGGCCGGCGCAGAGCGTCCCGCAGTGGACGCCGCGATCGCGGAAATTCGAGGCCACCAGGGCGCGAACGGCGGCTGGTCCCAGCTCGCCCAACTGGAAAACGACGCCTACGCGACCGGCCTTTCCCTGTTCGCGCTGAACGAGTCGGGAGTCGCGGTCACAGACGACACTTACCGTCGCGGTGTCGCGTATCTGCTCCGAACCCAGTATGCGGACGGGTCCTGGCTGGTCCGGACCCGTGCGTTCCCCGTGCAGGGCTATTTCGAGAGCGGGTTCCCGTTCGGCAGACATCAGTGGATTTCGGCCGCGGGAACGGGTTGGGCCGCAGTTGCGATCGCCCGCTCGCTGCCTGACAGGAACAACGCACCTTAGGGCCACGGGGTCTGAACCGACCAACACTCTGAGGAGGCACGTCATGGTCGATACCAGGAGTCTCTGCGTCACCCTCACTGCTGGAGTGGTGCTGCTGTTGACCGCACGGACGGGATTGGCACAGGAGCAACCACCCCCGGTTCCGCCGATCCTGCAGGACTACAAATCCGTGACAACCCAACGCCTGGAGAATCCGGAAGACACCGACTGGCTGATGATCCGGCGTACTTACGACGGCTGGGGCTACAGCCCGCTTGACGAAATCACGCCGGGCAACGTTGGGCGCCTGCAGCCGGTCTGGGTCCTGTCGACAGGTGTAACCAGCGGCCACGAGGCGCCGCCGCTCGTAAACAACGGCGTCATGTTCGTCTCGACGCCGCAGAACCAGGTCATCGCGATCGACGCCCGGACCGGCTTGATTCTCTGGCGCTACGTCCGGCCGCGACCCGAAGGAGCCATCGTACTCCACGAAACCAACCGCGGTGTCGCGTTGTATGGCGACAAGGTTTTTGTCGCCGCCGCCGAGGCGGTGCTCGTCGCACTGGATGCGAGAACCGGCGCGGAAGTCTGGACCACGCAGGTTGAGGAAAACAGGAACGGCTATTACACGACGATGGCGCCACTCGTTGCCGGCGGCAAGGTCATGGTCGGTGCGTCGGGTGGTGAGCGTGGAATCCGCGGTTTCGTGGCCGCCTACGACCCCGATACCGGCGATGAACTGTGGCGGACCTATACGGTGCCGGAGCCGGGAGAACCCGGCAGCGAAACCTGGCCCGACGGTGACCAGTGGAAGACCGGCGGCGCACCGGTGTGGGTCACCGGCAACTACGATCCCGAGACCAATCTGACTTTTTGGGGCACCGGAAACGGGGGTCCGTGGATGGGCGACCAGCGCCCCGGAGACAATCTGTACACCGCCTCAACGGTCGCAATCGACGTCGCCACGGGCGAGATCAGAGGTTACCACCAGTATCACCCGAACGATTCCTGGGACTGGGACGAGGTTTCACCTCCGATCCTGGTCGACTACGAGCGCGACGGCAGGACGATCAAGGGTCTGATCGACGTCGCCCGCAATGGCTACCTGTGGTTCCTCGAGCGCACCGAGGGCCGGATCAATTTCATCGAAGGCAAGCCATACGTGAACCAGAACGTGTTTTTGAGCCTCGACCCCGAAACCGGGCGGCCCGAGATCGATCCCGAACACAAGCCTGGTACAGGGAAGCTAGCGCAACACTGTCCATCGCTCTGGGGCGGAAAGAACTGGCCGCCGATCGCCTTCAGTCCGCAGACGCGGATGATTTACATACCGGCCAATGAGAATCTCTGCGGAACATCGATCGGACGGGAGATCGACTACGAACCGGGCCGTCCTTTCACCGGTGCCCGGACGACCTTCATCGTCGTGCCGGGAGCCGAACACATCGGCGAGGTACAGGCGTGGAACGTCGACACCGGCGAGCGGGTATGGACCCACACCTACGCGAAGTCCCAGAACTGGGGATCGATGATGGCGACCGCCGGCGGATTGGTGTTCACCGGCGGGACCAACGATCGCCTGTTCCATGCATTCGATGCGTCGAGCGGCGAGCTGTTGTGGGAGTTTCCGACCAACTCCGGCATCCTTGGCCCGGCGACGTCATTCTCGCTCGACGGGAGGCAGTACATCGCCGTCCAGTCGGGTTGGGGTGTTGACGCACGGAGTATGCAGGGTCGACTCAACACGGCCTCGCCGGGCGAGTATCCGGAAGTTCCGGAAGGTGGAGCGGTTTGGGTGTTCGCCATCAGATGAACAGGCGGCGGGGTGATCTACAACACCGCTCCTTCCTGAAGACTGCAGCCGAGTTGTGCCGGCCGTTACAGGCCACTAGCTAGAAGCTCAGCCGCAGACTGAGACTGCCGATGATAGCTAGAAGCCAGCCGCGACTGAACTGGATGATCCGACCAGCGTTTTGGGTGTCCGTAATCTGACCAAACGATTCTGCCGCCATCCTGGCGTTCGGCTCGGAGAACTGGGGGTGGTTGAAGGCGTTGATGAATTCCGCGCGGAATAGAAGAGATCGGGTCTGATCGCTGGAGATCGCAAACGACCGGCTGATAGCGATGTTGAAATTCGTCGTGCCGTCCTTGCGAAAGGTGTTGCGCGAAAGGTTGCCGTAGCCATCTCGGAACGGCGCTCCCACGTCGAAGGCATCCCGGCGGAGGATCGCCAGCGCCGTGTCGGGATCGTCGACACTCCGCCCGAGCAGGCTCGGATCCAGTATCGAAGGCCGGTCGCCACGCTCTCCGTCCACATTGCCGAAGCCCGGGGCGTCGTTTCCCGTCTGGACCGTGAACGGCGTCCCATCCTTGAGGATTGTCGTACCCGACACGGACCATGCGCGAAAAATACGTCCCGGCAGCCGAAACGTGTAGCCCAGCACGAAGCTGTGCGGTGCGTCGAAACTGCTGCGGGCTTTCAGATCCTGGAACGCGATCGATTCGTCCTGGGTCAGACGCTCCTGGGTGTTCGTCCCGGGGTTCGAGAAGTTTGATCCCGAGTCCAGCGCCTTGCTCCACGTGTACGTCGCCCGCACCGCCAGCCCACGGCCGAACACTTTTTCCACCGAAAACTGTGCCGCGTCGAAGTAGCCCCGGGCCTGATTCGTCACCCGTGCGATCGAGAAGAACCTCGGATCCGGTCGCCGGTCGTTGATGGTCGACGAGAGGCGTGGGATACCGTCGACTTGTTCCGCCCGGTTTTCTCGAACGACCCGAAACAGCTTCCACGTGCGGCTGCCGACGTATGTGGCCCTCAGGATGACGTCGCGCGGCAGTTCGTGGGTCACGTCCAATGTGTACTGGTGCGAATACGGCGTGACGAGTTCCGGATCCATCAGATTCAGACCGGACCGAGGCACCTCGCCCGGTTGCTGCACGAAGTCTTTCAAAGGATCCAGCAGGTCGGGCATCTGCACTCTGACCCGCAATACCTCCGGCGGATTCAGCCGCGCCAACCGGAACGTTGCCGGGAAGACGGACCCGTAAGCGATGCCGTATCCGGCACGAAAGGTCGTGGCTCCACGGGCCCAGGCCAGTCCGATCCGCGGCGCAAGATTATTGGTATCCGACGCCTGCGGGAAACGCGTCAGCCGGTCCACTTCCGACGGTTTGCCCGCGAACTCATAGCGGAGGCCCAGGGTGAGGTGGAAGCCGGGCGCCAGCCGGATGCGGTCGCTGGCATACAGGCTGAGGTTGGTCCGGCGGAAGCCACGGTACAGCTCACCCAGGACGACGGTGTAACGGGTCGCTTCACCCCGCAGGAAGTTCTCGATGCCGGACCGACCGAGATGCGCTCGGATGCTGAAGACGCCTCGAGCGCCGTCGGCCTGGAACTCGTTCAGCTGAGTTCGTTCGACGAATCCACCCCAGTCGAACTGGTGGGCATCGAAGGTGGTGCTTCCCTGCAGAAGGTACTCGAAATCGTTGCTGACGCGCCGGATCGGCAGATTGAATCGCGCGCCCACCCGTTCCAGACCAGGTGTGTTCACGAACGGTCCGATGGAGCCGGGAGGCACCAGGATGTGAGCCTTGCGGCGTACGAAGTTAAGGCCGGCAGCGAGCCGGCTTCGATCCGAAAGCTGGTGCTCCAGGGCCAGGTTCAAGGTCTGTGGGCGGAGCCGCTGGTTGGGATTCTGGCCGCCGACGAGCTCGAAACCGTCGATGAAGTCATCCGCAAATGAGTAGCGCATCGAAAACCGTTGCCGCTCGGTTCGTTCCCAGTCCAACCGGAGGCTCCCCTGCGTGTTCCGGATCTTCTGGGTGGCGTTCGTATTCAACAGGCGCTGGTCGATCTCGGTCCGGTTGGGCAGCTCGGCCGGATAGGCAGCCAGCCACTCCTGGACGACAGCCCGGACGGCGGGATCGGCCGCCGTCGAGGTGCGTTCGTTGGGCAACGGAACCAGCACATTTCCGTTCACGAACCCCGATTCCCGAGTCTCTTCGCCCGTGACGAGGAACGAGAATCGGTCCGATCCCAGCGGGCCGCCGAAACGGAATCCGTAGCGGTTCTCCCGGGATGGCAGGACCTCTCCAACCTGGAAAAAAGCCCGGGCGTTCAAGGTGTGGTTGTTGTGTGTTTCGTAGATCTCGCCGTGAAGGGCTTGACGCCGGTCGGCGCGGATGAGCTGCGGGCTGCGTCCCACGCCACCCAGTTCGGCGGCGTAGTTCTGACGGGCGGCCGAAAACTCGGTGATCGGCTGCACCCGCGCACCCTGCCGTTCCAATGACTCGATCAGGGCCTGGGTGTCGATGAGGTTGATCTGGATGTTCTGGTTGCGACGAGCGCCCGCTTCGGGTTGTTGCTCGGATTGTTCGACCGATTCGGGGCTGACGCTGACCTGGACGGATTCAGTGAGGGGGACGACTATACCGGCAACCGAAGCGATCACCCTGTCCTGAACCACTGCGCGCACAGTGTAGGTGCCTTCGGCGAGGTCGTCGAACAGATAACTTCCGGCAACTGGCGCAGCGGTCTGTCCCACGACTTCGCCGGAGCTATCGGTCACGACCAGTTCGAGGTTATCGACCGTTCCATCGAGATGGACCGTCAGGCCCACTACGAATGAGATAAGAAACACGAGCATTACGGCCTACATCTTATTCCAGATCAACGCGGCAGCGAGTGCCTCTTCATTTAAAATTGCCATTTCGTCGAACGTTGGCCGGCTTGTGATCATGAACTTGACTTCAATCGAGCGTTCACACAGAGTAGTAGCCACAAGCACTCGATCGACAAGTCAATCGGAGGTCCGAATGAGAAAACTATTGGTGTTTCTCTTTATGTGCTCCCCCCTTGCGGCCCAGAGCCAGCTTCCCCCTGCTGCTTCAATCGAGGTTGACTACGACCAAGACGTCCGGCCATTGCTTTCGCAGAACTGTTACTCGTGCCATGGACAGGATGTGCAACAGTCGGGGCTGCGCCTCGACTTGCGGCAGAACGCCTTACGGGGCGGTGATTACGGGCCGGTCATCGTTCCGGGCAACAGCGCGGAAAGCAAGCTGACCCGTCGCCTTGTCACTGGGGATGGCGGATTGCAGATGCCGCCTACGGGCGCGCTCACGGATGAAGAGATTGGAATCTTGCGAGCCTGGATCGACCAGGGCGCGGAGTTTCGGACGGAGATCGCGGAAGAAGCCCCTCCAGAGCCCCTCGATCCCAAGGTCGCGGTGTTTCTGGCAGCCGTCCGTTCCCCTGACCCACAGACCGTAGAGAAGCTTATCGCCGCAGATCCCGAAGTTGTGCACTCGAAGGACGCGGCCGGCTCCACTGCGCTGCATCATGCAGCGGGTTTCGGCACTCTGGAGACTATCCAGTTGCTGCTCGACAAAGGAGCCGGGGTCAATGCGAAGAATCGCCGCTCTTCAACGCCGCTTCACTGGGCGATCCATGACGAGGCGCGGGTCCGATTGCTGCTCGAGCACGGTGCAGCAATCAACGCCAAACAGGTCGAGGATCGCACGCCACTGTATCAGGCCGCGGTGCTCGAGAACGGGAACGCAGTTCTCCGGCTTTTGCTCGAAAAAGGCGGTGATCCGAGCCTGGCAACACTGGTCGGGCGGACTCCGCTCATGTCGGCTGCCGGTCGCGGCGACCTCGAAGCAATGCGCCTGCTGATCGCGAAGGGTGCGGACGTCAACAGGAAGAGCGGAGCTGGTGACACGGCTTTGATGGCAGCGGCGGCTAACGGAAGTCTTCAAGCCGTGCAGTTGCTGCTCGATCACGGCGCCGACCCCAGTGTACAAAGCAAGCGCAATGAAACGGCGCTCGGGAATGCCGCCACGGCGGGAAACGAGGAAACATTCAAACTCGTGCTCGATCAGGGCGCGGATGTGAATATTCGAAACGTCCGTGGCTATTCACCGTTGATGCTCGCCGCCAGTTCGGACACCATGCCGGATGAGATTGTGAAAATGCTTCTCTCCAAGGGTGCCGACACGAGCTACTCCGCTGACTATGACGAAACCGCAACCATGCTTGCCGCAAAACGGGGTGACACGGGAGTGACACGCCTGCTCGGGGGCCTGGAAAAGGAAAGCATGGGCGAGCCTGCCGCGGCGGTACCTGATAGAGCACCTCTGGGTTCGGTGTCCGAGGCTGTCGAAAAAGCCATGGAGCTGCTGGAAAAACAGAGCTACGACTTCATCCGTATCGCGGGCTGCAATTCGTGCCACTCGCAGGATCTGCCGTCTGCCGCTGCTGGACTTGCGCGCGATAGCGGCCTGAGGGCGCCCGAGATCTCGCAACTGCCCGCCTCGATGCTGCCTTCCACGGAGCGAGTCATGGATTTGAGTGGTAGCAGTTCGGTGACCCTGGCCTGGCAGCTGTTCGATCTGGGTATGAACCATGTTCCGAAGAGTGAGTACACGGATGCCGTCGTGCGCTACATCAAAGCAATGCAGGCGCCGGAAGGGAACTGGCCCCGCAATGAGAACCGGCGGCCTCCGATGAGCTCCGGTGATTTTCAGGCTACCGGGTTCGCCATCTACGCGCTGGAACACTACGGCCCGGAAGCGGAGACGGCGAGCACCGATGTGGCTCTGGCCAAAGCCGTCAGGTGGCTCGAAAACGCAAGGTCTTCCATCACACAGGATCGGGCCTTCCACTTGCTCGGGCTGGCCTGGGGCAACGCCTCTCCCGCTTCGATCGAGGACGCCACGCGCTCACTGGCTGCCTTGCAGCGGGACGACGGGGGTTGGAACCAATTGCCGGAGATGGTCTCGGATGCGTATGCCACCGGACAGGCGCTGTATGCCCTGACCACGGCCGGCAAGATGGCCGTAACCGATCCAGTGTATCGGAGGGGCGTCGACTATCTGTTACGTACGCAGGCCTCCGATGGATCCTGGCTCGTGAAGACGCGTGCGATATGGGTGCAGCCTTACTTCGAAAGCGGATTCCCATACGGTCGAGATCAGTTCATTTCAACCGCCGGAACCGCCTGGGCCGCGATGGGGCTTGCGCCAGCCGTTGAGCGTCAATCGGAAGCCGGAAAAAGATAAACCGCAGTTAGCCAACCAGCGTTCAAGAACGAGGCCCCGACGCACTTGTCGGGGCCTCGTTTCTTGTGCGCTGAACAATGAAGCACCTGTCCAAACGGAGGTGTAGGTGCGGTCTATGACCGCACATTGTTCTAGACTGCGGAACGTGCGCTCATAGAGCGCACCTACACTCGATCCTAAAGTTTCGCTTGACCGCTGATTCCAACGGGCTGATCTTGCCCACCCACTACAGGACATCCTCTGCGACGGAGTGTAGATATTTCCAGCGCCATGCCTCAAAATCCGGACATTCAGGAGGTTTCAAGAAGATGCGTATGACCGGAAGATTGTTTCTGTTGCTGCTTTCGATTGTCCTCATTTCACAGGTTGTGCGATCCCAGGCGCCGGACCGCGTCGTCCGACTTCTGGAAGAGCTGACGAACGCTCCCGGGCCGAGCGGGTTCGAAGCCCCCGTCCGAGAGATCGTCGAACGGGAGTTGAGAGGGTTGGGGGCCGATATGTCCCACGACGGTCTCGGCTCACTCATCGCCAAGATAGGTCCGGACAACGGCCCCCGCATCATGGTCACCGCGCATCTGGACGAGGTCGGGTTGATGGTTCAGTTCATCCGGCCGGACGGTTTCATCCGTTTCAAGACGTTGGGTGGCTGGCTGAGCCAGGCACTGGTGGACCAGCGGTGGGTGATCGTCGGAAGCCGAGGCCCTGTCGTCGGCATCACCGGCATCCGAACGGTTCACGTGACCCGCGGAGATGCGCGCAACCGCGTCTGGGGCGTCGAGGAACTCTTCATCGACGTTGGCGCTCGCTCACGAGCCGACGCCGAGGCAATGGGTATTCGACCCGGCGATCCGATCGCTCCGTGGAGTCCCTTCACCATCCTTCCGAACGATCGGTACGCGGCAAAAGCCTGGGACGATCGCGTCGGCCTCGGCGTGATGCTCGAGGCTCTCCACCAGATGAGAGAGCAGAACATCTCGACTCCGAACACGCTGTACTTCGTCGCCACCGTTCAGGAAGAGATCGGCCTCAGGGGAGCGCAGACCTCGACGCGAATGGTCGACCCGGACATGGGCATTTCCATCGAGGCAGGCGTATCGGCAGATTACCCCGTCGCCCGGCCTGAACAGGCACAAGAAAGACTAACCCGACTTCCGCGGTTCGGCAGGTTTGGTAGACCTAAGTTGTTGAGTTAATTAGATCGAGGTCCCGAAGGTCGGCACTACAAGGCTGTCGGCGATCGGGGCCGTGGCATGGCGCTCAGATGGCGATGCGCGGTGTCGGCTGTTGCGGCAACGTCATGGCGAGATGATGCAGCAGCAAGAGATGGTCCCTGTTGGGTTGGGTGTAGCGCGGCAGGACGAGGTGGCGTCCGTCGGTGGTCGGCACATGAACATCGACCATCTGTATGGTCGAGAATGTGTCGAGGATTGCGCGGGGTGTCAGCCCCGGGGCGTGGGGGCGGATGAGGGATTTCAGGGTGACCTGCAGGCACCAGGCGATGAAGGCAAGGAAGATATGGGCTTCGATGCGGTGGTCGTGCTGATGGAAGATCGGCCGGATCGCGAGGTCGTGCTTGAGTTCCTTGAACGCCTGCTCGATTTCGGTCAATCGCATGTAGTGGCTCCACAACTGTGCCGGGTCACCGCTGGTCATGTTGGAGCGCAGCAGGTAGCGGCCTTCGCGCCGGTAGGCGGCCCGGAGCTTGTCGCGCCGGAGCGTGAAGGCAAAGCCGTTGTGGGCCAGTGCCCCATTGCTTTCTGGGACCTCGATACGGACCAGATACCAGGCGCGTCCGGCCTCCTTCTTTGCGGCGCCCAGCTTGATCAGCAACGCATCCCGGCTGAGGGATTGTCGCTGCAGGTCATGCAGGCGTTTCCACAGCTTCTTCAGCCGTCGCCGCCGCATGCTGCGTTCCTTCGAGATCCGTTTTTCGCTACGGACCAGCACATAGAGTTCGCCGTCTCGTGACAGCAGCTTGACGTCAACGGACTGGCGAACCTGCTGCCAGGGCAGATCGAGGAAGGACGACTCCAGACGGGTCAGCCGACCTTTGGGTGTGCCAACCAGATAGCGCAGGCCCGAGGCACTGGCGCGCATCTCGGCCAGGGTCTCCTCGGTGGGAATGCCGCGATCCATGATCCAGATGCGGTCGGAACGACCGTATTGCGCCTCAATGCGGTCGATGAAGGCGGCCAGCGTGGTGTTGTCGGCCGTGTTGCCCGGCATCACCTCATAGGCCAGCGGGAAACCGTCGGGCGTGATGATCAGCGCGATCACCACCTGGACGCAGTCGGGACGCTTGTCGCGGCTGTAGCCGAACTGGCGTTTGCCCGCCAAGGGCGGGTCCGACTCGAAATAGGTGCTGGTCAGATCGTAGAGCAGAACATCGAACCGGGCCTCAAACAGGGTGCTCCAGCGCGCCTTGAGGAACGAGAAGAACTCGCGCTTGTGGTCGAGCAACCGGTCGAGACAGCGGTAGAGCTTGTCGTCGGAGATCACGCGGTCACTGCCCAGCAGGTCACGTAGCGCGCTGTGTTCATACCAGTGCCGGTGCAGCCGCCAGTCGCTGCCGGGATCGATCAGGTGATAACAGACCTGCACCTTGAGGATATCGAGCCATCGGGTGCCCTTGCGGCTGGGCGGCAGCCGCGGGCCCCAGAAACGGTCCAGCCCGAGACGGTCCCACAACGCCAGCGCCAGCCAGCAGGCGCCCCACTGGCGCGGATCGCGCAGTTCCAGTTTGTCGAGCTGGATCTGCACGACATCGCAATCCAACACCGGCGCGGGCCGGTCCTCGGGAAACAGCGCCATCTGCTGCAGCGCCGCGCCGCCGCTGAGAACCTCGATCGAGCGGCACCACTCGGCGCGCTGGCTGTCGTTGATCTCGCCGAGATAGAGAAGCTGGCGCTGGACCACACGGCCGCCACCGACCCGGGTGCTCTCGACGACACTCCAGTAGCGGTGCTCCTTGCCGTCCTTGAATCGCTTCTTGCAGCGCACGAACATGCACGCATCGTCGGCATATCCGAAAAACTAATCAAGGGGGTAGGTCGGCACTACACGCCCACCCAGGAGGTCAAGGCACAGAAAACAAACGCGATTCGTGCTCCAAATGGGCCAAATTAGATGAAAATCGTGCCGAACCGCGGAAGTCGGGCTAGGGGACGGTCCGGGCATTTTCCTTCTGGACAGTTCGATGATCCCGAACACGAAGGTCCGGGACTTCTTCATGAAGGTCGCTCGGGAGGAAGGTATTTCGCTGCAACCGGACGTACTGACCGGCTATGGCGAGGACGGACTGAAGCGCTGGCGAGGACGGAGCAGAAATCCAACGGTACGATACGGGCAGACCCTCGGTGAACATCACGGTGCCGACCCGCTATCTTCATTCCCACACGGGCATCATCGAACGCGGCGATTTCGATGGGGCGGTTCAATTGCTGATCGCGGTGCTGAAGCGCCTCGACGCGGAGACGGTGAGGGAGTTGTCGAGTTTCTAGTGAATCTTGTCGACCACGACCTCGCCGCCCTTCATGACCCAGCGGACGTTTTCGAGAACCACGTTGATGTCCGCCAGAGGGTCCCCTTCGAGGGCGACAATATCGGCGAAATAGCCCGGCATCACGGCACCCAGGCTGTCGGACATGCCGAGCATCTCCGCGCCGTTCCGGGTTGCCGTCACCAGCGCCTGCTCAGGCGTCATGCCCAGCCTCACGTACCAGCCCAGCTCCCGCGTGTTCAGCCCGAAGCCGTTGTACACCGCGTCGGAGCCCATCGCGAACTTCACACCCGCCTGGAATGCCTTCCGTGCCGTTTCGAAATTCCGCCGGATGTAGTCGTTGATGTTCTCGACGTCGCTGGCCGGAAAGCCGTAGTTATCCGCGTTCTCGGTGTAATAGCGGTTGTGGTCGATGGTGGGGACGTAGATCGTTCCCTGGCGCGCCATCGAGGCGATCGTCTCATCGTCCACGTCGGTGGCGTGCTCCAGGGTGTCGGTCCCGGCGCGAACCGCGTCACGCGCGCCTGACGGCCCGTAGGAGTGGATCGCGATGAGTTTTCCCATCTGGTGCGTCGTGTCCACCATCGCCTTCATCTCTTCGTAGCTGACCGTCTGCCGAGTGATGACGTTGTTGAAACCGCCAGTGGACCCGAAGACCTTGATCAGGTCCGCACCGGATTCGAGCGTCTCACGCGCCGAGCGCGCTGCTTCGGCCACCAGGTCCATTCCCTCCGGAGTGTCGCTGCCCGGGCGACGTGCGCTGCGCAGCCCTCTTCCGGAAACGAACATCCGCGGTCCCACCATCGCGCCCATGTTGATCAGGTCGCGCATCGCCATGTCCGCGCCGTTCGAAGCGTTCAGATCGCGTACAGACGTGACGCCGGTCTCGAGTGTCTTTCGAGCGTTTTCCTGTGCCAGGAAGACCGTGACGGCGATGTGCCGGGGAGGCTGACCGCGCGGTCGCGTTCCGGGAGCCTCGTCCCAGTAGTAAGTCATGTGCGTGTGCGCGTCGATCATCCCGGGAATACCGGTGTATCCGCTCAAGTCGATAACTTCTGCACCGGCTGGAATACGGACCTCGGATCCTCCGACCGTTTGGATTCGATCGTCTTCGACGATGACGACAGCATTGGTGATCACCCGATTGCCGTCCCACAGCTTGCCGAATCGGATGACCTTGGTCGCGGCTGTTGCAGGAACGACCAGCAAAGAGACGAAGATGCAGGTAAGAATCGCCCTTGCGACGAGCATGAGGGGCCTCCTTTGAAATGACGCGCCCACGTTATTCGAGTCAAGCGCCGCTGTCAAATCCGCGCGCCTGCTACTCTCGCAGTGGGCCGTGGAGTTGGTCCGAGATCAGGATCTCGCTGTCGTCACGAAGAAGTCGCCGACCCAGTCGGCGTCCCCTCGCCGCGTTACAGGCCACTAGAATCGGGGCTCCGGCTCTCGTTCGCTCTCGGCATCGACCGGTCCGAAATCCGGCGGGGCCTTGCGATGTTGGGTCGCGGCCTCATAGGCCGAAGCCGCGCGCAGGATGATCGACTCATCGCCCGGTCCCGCCCAGAACGAGATTCCAACAGGGAGCGGGGACTCGAGCTCGGTCTGCTCGCTGCTAGTGACGCTGTCATAGTCGTCCTTGTCCTCGTTCAGGGCGTACTCCGGTTCGTAGGCAATCGGATTGAAACCAGCCGGTACCGTGAGTTCGGGGATGCCGAGGTTTGCACTCGTCGGAAACCGGCCCCTCGGTCGGTCCTTGACCGACGGCTCGCCCGCGTAGCCGATTCGCACCGGAGGGATCGTTATCGTCGGATTGACGAACAAGTCGATGTCGTTCTTGTGCATGACATTGAGCACTACGAGCCGCATGACGTCACGCATCTTGACGCGACGCGTGATGCCCTCCGACGCGATGTTCTGTTTGTACTCCCAATTGCGCATCGCGACGGCGCGAGATTCCGTGTAGTACTTTGAATTGGCGTTCAAGCTCGTCCAGCCCGTGACCCTGTCATCGCCGCGACGCATCAAATACTGAGACAGGTGGAAGCTGAAGCTCGCCGTCGCCGGCGAGGTGTTGATACTGCGGAGGTTCAAGTCTGCCGACAGAGGCGCTTTGCCTTCGGCAGCTCTGACGAGATAGTCGCGCGTCGACACGTCGTAGCCGGGGACGGCATACTTGTATTCACCCTCGTCGTCTGTTTCCTGGATCAACTCGGGCATATGTACGGGCAGAATCTCGGCGATCGCCTGCTGAAAGTCGTATGTCATGTTTGGGATCGAGGGATCGTCCGGATACTCCGGATCGAACGACTCGACGATCTCCGCGCCGAGTTCGTCGCGCAGCACGCGAATGATCTCTTCGTTGACGAGGTCGCTCATCGCAGCATCGTTGTCGGTGTGCTTGACCATGTACTCACGTACGACGCCGATACGCATGCCCGCAAGCGGTCTGGGCGCCATGGTCTCTCGGTCGACGACGAAACTCGTGTAGGGCTCCTCCGAGATCAGCCTGCGCGGTAGTGCGCTGTAGATGTCCCGCGGATCGTAGTAGCCGCGTTCCGGGTTCTTGAGCGCGTCCAGTACCATGGCCGCATCCTTGACCGTGCGGCAGTGAATGCCCGCTCGATCGAGGTAGGGCTCTACGCCCGTGGATCCGCCGTAAGGCATCAACCCCTTGGTCGTCACGAAGCCGACGACGCCGTTTCGCCATGCCGGCTGCCGACACGATCCGCCGGTTTCCTCACAGATGGAACAGCTGACGAGATTTCCGCCGACCGACACCGCGGACCCGGAGCTCGAACCGCCGGTTTCCCGCGCCGTATCGTAGACATTGCACGACGTGCCGGCCCAACTGCTGCGGGCGCCGGAGCCGAACGTTCGTGTTCCGGCCTTGGCCCCCCCGGGGTTCCCTCCGCCGGCGTTGTATTCGGCGAGATTGGCTTTGGCATAAATGATGGCGCCCTTGGCCCGCAACTCGGCGACGATCGTCGAGTCCTCGGGCGCAGCATCCATCGCATAACTCGCATCGGCACCGCTCGTCGATCGCAAGTCTGTGGTGTCGAAGACATCTTTGAAAGAGAATGCGGCGCAGTACATCGGCATCGCATCGAGATCGGGGTTGTTGCCGTACCTTGCATCGAGCTCTGCCGCTCGCTCCAGCGCGTCCGGCTGCTGTCGAAACGCTTCGCAGACGGCAGGACATAGTGCCGGAAGAGGGCCGTTCGACGGGTGCTGGTCGCATCCGGCCTGACAGGTCACCGACCGCTCGCCCCGAAGGTTGAGCGTACTCAGCGCATTGAGCTGGCCCGCGTCGTTCATGCCGACAACCATGCCGTACTGCTGCTGGACGTCGGGATCCGACCGTGTGGCCTCCATGCGGCCGAACTGGATCGGCAAACCCTCGTATTCATCGTAATCAGCCAGAATCTCACGCACCGCCACGGTGGTCGGCGGGAACACGAGCGGTACGCCTGCCCGAACGGTGCCCTTCCCCGGCGTAATCGTCTCACCGTCTTCGGTCACGAGCTGAGAGCATATCCCGTTGTATGCTCTTGCGCGGTCGACGTAGGCCTCGACGACCTGGACACACGTTGTGTCGCCTTGCCGGATCGCCTCGTGAATGTCGTCGATGGTTGCTTCCTCGACCTGAAAACTGCTCTGCGCGGAAGCCGAGATGGAACCGATCGTCAACACACTTGCGAGCACCACGGTTAGGGTGACCACGCTTGCGATGACGTACCGGGTGTTCGACAGCGTTGTCATAGTTTTCTCCTGAGCATTGGGGTTAGGACGAGGTGGTCGTGGGCACCGTCTACCCAGACCTTGCAGCATGCGAAGGCGCCGTTTCGCGCCAACGCGAAGCGCACCATACCTTCCCGATCGCATCTTATCGAGATCCCGACATCATACCTGACGGGAAATGATTCGCGATGGCCTTTCCCGCGGAGGGTGCAGATAGCACTGTTACAGGTCACTAGGGCAGGAGATACCCCTTCTCGACCGCGTCGTCGATCAACGATTCGGCGATTTTCCACAGCTTGGTCGATCCGTCTCCGATAGGGCTGTTGCGCTCGATCACTTGTGCGCGGTGGATCCCGTGCTCGAGCCACGCGCGACCCTGGGTGTGGTAGTTATGCATCAGCGGCATCAGTCGATCAAGGGCGGCGGCAAACTTCGCATCCGGAGTCTGACGGGCTTCGAATTCCTCCCACAGCGCGCGCAGTTCCGAGCCCTGGTCTGAGGGCAGGAGTCCGAACAGACGTTCCGCCGCCCCACGTTCCTTCTCTTCCTTTTCCGCCCACCCCTCGGTGTCGTAACAATAGGTGTCGCCGGCGTCGACCTCGACGATGTCGTGTATCAGTACCATCTTGATGACGCGGGCGAGGGTGACCGGTTCGTTGGCATGTTCCACCAGTGCCATAGCCATCATCGCGAGGTGCCAGCTGTGCTCTGCAGAGTTCTCCTTACGGTCAACTCCCACGAGATAGGACCGCCGCAGGACTCCCTTGAGCTTATCGATTTCCAGAATGAATCGGATTTGGTCCGATAGCCGGTCGGTGTCCACGGAATTCTCCTCTCGCGGCTGATTGTAGCTGTGTCGGTGTCTATCTGGGAGATTTACCCAGCAGACGTTCCGTGATGGAGCCGCGCCCGGGAGAGAATTGCGACGCCGCGGTCTGCAGGTAGGGCCGGAACTGTCGCGTCCAGTACTTGAGGAACCCGATGTCGCGGATCTCCGCTAGAGTCGTGCCGTAGTGTTCCAGGAGTGGACCGGCGAACATCTGGCCCGTCCGCTCGCCGGCCAGCTTTGCCGACCGCGACAGCCAGTAGACCTTCTCGGGCAGCGTGCCGACAGCCGTAAGAGCCATCACCGACGACATCTCGAACGTCGACCGGTTCTGTCTTCGTGCTTCACGAGCGATCGCGTTCCACGTTCCTGTGACGGAGTCGATTGACGGGAGACTCTTCGGAGGGAGTTTGCGAAGTTCGGTTTTCACGCTCGACCATTCCTCCCGAAGCCCGGCAACGTCCAGAGGAGGAGCGTTGATCGTCTCTGCCGCCTTGCCCGCGCTCTGCTCGAGTCCGTCCAGCATCTGGTCGACGGTGCTGAACTCGGTGTTCGGGTCGAGCAAGCCCTCGTGCTTGAGCGATTTTGTGATGTCCCCGAGCAGGTTCCGTCCGGCGCCGGTCACGTCCGCCAGCGCCGCGAGGATCCAGACGGGGGAGGCGCGGAAAGCGAGGATCCCGATCATTTCCAGTCCGCCACCCGCGGTTTTACGAACGAGGAACTGTTCGTTCAGCTTGTCCTCGTCCGGATATACGCCTTCCACCTCGCCGACCTGTTCGATCATGAACCGGAGCGTCATCTCGACGAGGTTCGTATAGAGCCGGCTCTGTCGAACCCCCTCGGGAAGCGTGACTTCGCCGATCTCCCGGAGTAGGCCGCCCGCGAGGGCGGACACGGAGCGGACGGCTCGCTCGGGAAGCGAGAGAAGATAAGAGGTCAGTTGGTTGTTGATGGGTGACATTCGACTACACCAGTGACAAGTGACGAGTCACAAGTGACGAGTAAGATAGAGAGAAGCCATCGCGTTCGGAAGAGTCGTGCCGCGTTTCTTCAACGGCCTACGGACAACGGCCTACGGCCTACTTCTTCATCGCACCTACACTTGTATGTACCCTTCCATGAATAGAACGGCATGGCCGGCGATCGAAACCCGGCCGTCCAGGAGCTCGCAGAACAGATCGCCGCTCCGGGCAGAAACCTGTCGCGCGTGGAATTCCTTCTTGCCCAGTCTGTCGGCCCAGTAGGGAACCAGGGTGCAGTGGATCGAACCGGTGACCGGGTCTTCATCGATACCATAGCCGGGAGCGAAGTACCGGGATGCGAAGTCGGCCGATTCGCCCGGGGCCGTGACGATGACGCCCATTCCCCTCAGCCGCTCCAGAACAGCGAAGTTCGGCCGTAGCGCGCGGACGTCGGCCTCGGAGCCATACACGGCCATGTAATTTCCCGATCCCTCGGTTTCCATGTAGGAGTGGATCTCCTGCGGCCGACTGCCCAGCCCGTCCAACAACTCTTGCGGTGGATTCCGGCATGCGGTCGGAGCGAGAAGGGGAAAGTTCATCACGAGCAGGTCGTAGTTCTTCTCGACCGTGAGCGTTCCGCTGCGGGTGTGGAAGCGCAGTGTGGACGACTCACTGCCGAGCTGATCCCAAATCACGAACGCCGACGCCAGTGTCGCGTGGCCGCAGAGATCCGCCTCCGTGGTCGGAGTGAACCAGCGCAGATCATAACCATCCCCATTCGGGGAGAAGAAAGCGGTCTCGGAAAGATTGTTCTCCGCCGCTATCTCCTGCATTCGATCTTCCGGCAGCCATTCTTCGAGTGGACAGATCGCTGCCGGGTTGCCGGAGAAGACTTTATCGGTGAAGGCGTCGACTTGGAAGAGCCGCAGTTTCATGGTTTCCAGTTTACGCGGATTACACGGATCTGCGCGGATTTCGCCGATCGGGAAGAAGTTCTGATTCGAGAATCATCCCGCGGCTCTTACTCGTACCGCAAGCAGACCAGCGGGTCGACCCGGGTGGCCCGGCGGGCCGGAACGTAGCTGGCGATGAGTGCAACCAACAGAAGAACGACCGACATTCCTCCAAAGACCGTAGGCTCGGTCGGACTGACCTCATAGAGCTCACTCGCCAGGAGGCGGGTGAGTGCGACGGCGCTGATCAGACCGAGCCCGACGCCGGCCCCCGTCAGGGTCACCGCTTGCCGGATCACCATCCCGAAAACGTCCGAGCGTTGAGCCCCGAGAGCGGTGCGCACTCCGATTTCGTGGCTTCGTTGCGCAACGGAATAGCTGATGACGCCATAGATTCCGATCGTCGCCAGTGCGAGCGCCAACCCGCCAAACACGGCCATGAGAAACGCCATGAAACGAGCGCCGGCGGTCTGCTGCTCGAGCAGATCGCGCATGGGCCTGATCGCGTAGATTGGGATTCCGCGGTCGATCGACTGGATCTCGCGCTGGAGAGAGCCCGCCAGGCCGGCTGGGCGGCTGGAACTGGTTCTCACGAGAAGCCCGAGGTTTCTCGTGGGATCCTGCCCAAGGGAAAAGAAGAGATCCGGATCGTCGGGATCCTCTGTCGGGTCGTCGATCAGGGCTCGGTATTTCAGGTCGGTGACCACGCCGATAAGCGTCATCCAGGCGGAATCGGAATCCGGATTCCCGAACTTGATCCGCTTCCCGATCGGATCCTCGTCGCCCCACAGTCTTCGCACGAACTTCTCGGTGGCGATCACGGCTATCGTGGAGTCGGAGACGTCGCGGGAATCGAAGATGCGTCCGCGTAGCAAAGGCATTGTAGTCGTTTCAAAGAAGTTCGGGCTGACGCTGTGACGATAGATCCGAACGCCGCGATCCAGACCTGGCGGGTAGTCCTCCGGAGTGACGATCGTTGCGCTCGCCGCCCCCTCCAGCGGGATGTCGGATGTCAATGCCGCCGATATCACCGACGGAAGGCTGGCGACTCGCTCCAGAAGTTGCTCTTCAACGGGCCAGACCTGGTCGTTGTCATACGCCGCAGCCGGCAGCGCCAAGCGGAGCGTGGTGAGGTTTTCGGCTTCAAACCCGGGCTCGATGTCGCGCATCCGGTTGAAGCTGGAGACCATCAAGCCGGCGCCGATCAGCAGCAGAAGTGCCAGACCAACCTCGGAAACGACGAGGAAACTCCGCAGGCGCTGCTGGGCAGTTCGCGCGCCGGCACGTCCGCCGCTTCTGAGGGCCGCGTTGACATCCGGTCGGGATCCCTGGAACGCCGCCACGGCACCGACGCCCAATCCCGTGATCACAACGACCAGCGACGTGAACAGCAGTACGCCGGCGTCGACGCGGATGTCGACGAAGCTTGGGAGACTGACCGGGCTCAGGGCCTTGAGCGCTTCGACCGTCCACAGTGCGACGAGAATGCCCAGCAGGCCTCCCAACGTGCTGAGGACCACACATTCGGTCAGGAACTGGCGCAGCAGGCGCGCCCTCCCCGCTCCCATGGCCGCCCGCACCGCCGTCTCCCTTTCCCTGGACGTCATCCTGGCCAGCATAAGGTTTCCCACGTTGGCGCAGGCGATCAACAGGACGAATCCGACGGTCGCGAGCAGCACGAGCAGCGGTATTTGGAGCCCGTCCTGGATGCTTTCACGGATGGGAATCACCAGCGCCCCGTAGTTTTCGTTCGAGTCGGTGTACTCCTCTTCGAGTCGCGCGGCAATGGCTTCCATCTCCGACTGAGCTTCCTCGATGCTTCGCCCCGGCTTGAGCCTTGCGACAACGTCATGCCAGCGTGTGCTTCGGCGTTCGAGAAACCGAGAGGGAAAGCTGAGGGCCGTCATGCTCATCGGAACCCACGCTTCGGTGTCATCGTCCAGTCCCAGAAAGCCTTCCGGGGCGACACCCACCACCGTGAACTCCCGGTCGTTGAGGTTGATGGTGCGGCCTATGATTTCCGCGTTTTCGCCGAGGCTGCGCTGCCACAGCCCGTGACTGATGATTGTCACCGGATGCGTATCCGGCGTTTCGTCTTCCTCCGGCAGGAAAGCCCGTCCGAGCCGTGGCTCGATTCGGAGCAAGTCGAAATAGCTGCCTGAAACGAGTTCTCCCTCGATCCTGCTGGCGCCGTCTGTGCCTGAGAGAGTGAACGAGACGCCGGCGAACGCGACGATGTCTTCGAATACTTCGTTCTGCTCCCTCCAATCCAGGAAGTCCGGGTAGGACACCGCACGCAATTCGGTGATCTCCCGGCGTACGGTTTCCGAAACGATCACGACTTGGTCCGCGTCGCCGATCGGCAGCGGATTCAGAAGCACGGCGTTGACCACGCTGAATATTGACGTGTTCGCGCCGATACCGAGGGCCAGGGTCAGTACGACCACAGTCGCGAAGCCGGGGTTCTTGGCTAATTGACGGAGCGTGAAGCGAATGTCCTGTAGAGAGTCCATCGATGGTGTCCTTTTCGAGTTTCCGGCCACGACTTATCGGTGCAGAGGTTCCCCACCTGTCGGCTAGAACACGTACCGCGCCAAAGTATTGTGTCGTTGAAATATAACAAAACCAATGGGTTAAACGGTAAGGGATCCCGGACTCAGCGGGGTCTCGTGTTCGCGTGTGGGACGCGTCGTTCAAAACCGAACAGGAGCGCTCAACATCGCTGCGTCGAGGTCCCGGGCCAAAGTCCCTTGGCACCGGCTGTCAGGTGTCATTCGTGTTGGTTTCCCTATAAGATTCGGAGAATACTGCCTGCATGGGGCCATACTGCCTCCGAACCTCCTGCAGTAAGGGTTGAAACTGATGAGTCCACCGCCGAAAGATGAAATCCAGAGCTGGTCGGAATCCTCACTTTACTGGGAACGGCACTTCTCGAAGATCCGAGAAATGTTTGCCCCAATTTCTCGAGCATTAATTGAGGATGCGGTCGTCGGTGACGGCGACACCGTGCTAGACGTTGCCGGGGGATCCGGAGAGCCCTCGCTCAGCGTTGCCGAACGCCTTTCCGAAAGTGGCAGAGTCGTCTACACCGATCCGGTTTCGGGGATGGCCCAGGCGGCAAGCCGGCATGCCCGAAGCGAGGAGTTGGGAAACATTTACTTCTGCCAGGCTGTGGCAGAGGCTCTGCCGTTCGGCTCGAGCTGGTTCGACGCGGTCCTGTGCCGTTTTGGAGTTATGTTTTTCCCGGATGCCACGGCGGGTATTGCGGAAATGTTGCGGGTTGCCCGATCGGGTGCGCGGGTTGCTGCAGCGGTCTGGGGGCCCGCCGAGGTAAATCCGTTCCACACCGTCATCTCGGATGTCGTTTCGAAGTACGTCCCGCCTGAACCCGAGGACCCGGATGCGACCGGGGCGTTTCGGTTCGCCGAGTCGGGCAAATTGGAGCGCGTGTTCCTCGACGCCGGCGCCGCAAACGTCGTCGAACGGCTGCTGGCTTTCAACGTCGAAGCCTCGATGTCGGTGGACAGCTTCTGGGAATTGAGATCCCAGCTGTCGGGTACGCTCCGGGACAAACTCGCCGGTCTGCCCGCAGACCAGGCTCACCAGGTTGCCGAGGAGGTCAAGGAAGGAGCGGCCGCCTTTTCCAGGGACGGAAGGATCAGTCTCCCGGCCCAGGTGATTATTGTGAGGGGCAGCAAGGGGTAGCGGAACCACAAACTCCCCTCCTTGGACAAGGAGGGGAGTGGGAGTCGGTTCTCCTCACTACTGACTACCGACTACTGACTACTTCTTCAGCACGTCCTTGCCCATCGCGGCTTGCAGTGCCGCCGGAACCTTCACCGATCCATCGGGTTGCTGATAGTTGTCGAGGATGGCGATAAGCATCCGGCCCATGGCGCAGCCCGTGTCGTTGACGGTGTGGCAGAAGCGCAGGGTGCCGTCGGCAGTGCGGTACCGGATTTTGAGGCGACGCGCCTGGTAATCGGTTGTATTCGTGTCGGTCATGACCTCCATGAACTCACCCGATCCAGACATCCAGACCTCGACGTCCCGCTGCCGGTAGCTGGCCAGGTATCCCGCGTCCCCGGTGCATTTGTCGACGATCCGGTAGGGCAGTTGCAGTTGCTGCATCAACCATTCATTGATGCTTCCGAATTCGTCGTAGACCGCCTTCGATTCCTCCGGCCGACAGACCGCGTTCATTTCGATCTTGTCGAACTGGTGGACCCGCTTGATCCCCTTTACGTCCTTGCCCCATGATCCGGCTTCGGAACGGAAGCACGGGGTCGCCGCGAAGACTTTCACCGGGAGCGTGTCTTCATCCAGAGTCCGATCCATGAAGTAGCTGAAGTTCGTGGGTTCCGACGATCCGACGAGGAACAGGGGCAGTGGTTCTTCCACGTTGTCGGTCTTGATCTCATAGACCTGATCCCGACCCTCCGGAAAGTGGGACGTGCCGTAGAGGGAACGTTCCCGGACCAGCAACGGAGGGATGATCGGCTGATATCGGCGCCGGACGAGCTCGTCGGAGAGCAGGCGCTGGATCGCAAGCTGCATCAGTGCGACGTCCCCGAACAGATACGCAAATCGTGAGCCCGACACCTTCCCGCCCTGCGGGGTGTCGACGCCGCCGAGTTTTTCGCCGAGCTCGGTGTAGTGCAGCGTCTTGAACTCGTTGCTTCCGGCGTGGGGCGGAGCCGTCGGCATGAACTGCGCGGAGTGGTTCGCCCGGCCGAGTTTCGACGAGTCCAGGTAACCCGTACCCGGGACCCACGCGCACTCTTCGACGTTGTCTTCCTCACCGGTCCCTTCCGGCATTTCAGGATCGATAAAGTTTGGAAACCAATCCAGGTGGGATTTCCATTCCGCCGTCACGTCCGACAGGTCTTTGTCCAGACCACGGGACTTTTCCCGCAGCTCCTGACCCTTCGCGCGAGCCGAGTCGGGGTCGGTCTTGCCCAGGCCGGCGATCTTTTTCTTCGCGGCGTTCAAGGCGTCGATTTCGGTCTGCAATGCCCGCCTGCGGGCGTCCAACTCCAGCCAGCGGTCGACGTCCGCCCTGGCCGGGTCGACTTTTCGGAGGCGGAGGATTTCCTTCAACCGGTCGGGATTCGCTCGAACTGCTTTCACGTCCAGCATCTGTCACCAGTGGCTACATGCTCTCGACCATCAGTTTCGCGACGGCCTGGTTGAACTTCGCCGGGTTCGCCAGCTCCGACCCTTCGGCGATGAGTGCATAACCCAGAAGCAGCTCCGCGTAGTCGTCGATGGCGGAATCGTCCTTGTCGTTCCCGACCCTCTCCTGGAGTTTCTGAACGATCTCGTGATCCGGATTCAGCTCCATGATCCGCAGCTGTTTCGGGGCCCGGCCCTGCTGGGCCTGGAGAATTCGTTCCATATGCGGGCTGAAGTCCTCTTCGGCGACGACCAGGCAGGCCGGCGAGTCCGTCAGCCGGTTCGTCAGTCGGACTTCCTTGACGTGCTTGTCGAGCTTGGTCTTGAGCAACGCCATGATGTCGGTGAACTGGGTCTGCCTGGCGTTCAAGTCCTTCCGCGCCTTCTTCTGCTCCTCGTCTGTCCCAAGATCCACGGTCCCCTTGGCGATCGACTTGAGCTTCTTGTCTTCGAACTCCGTGAGCGACTGCACCATCAATTCGTCGATGGGATCGCTGAGGAAGAGGACTTCCAGGTCCCTGGCCTTGAACGCCTCGAGGTGCGGTGAACTGGCGATCGCGGACCGTGAATCGCCGGTGAGGTAGAAGATTTCCTCCTGGTCCGACTTCATCCTGGCCACGTACTCTTTGAGCGTCGTCTGCTTCTCGTCGTCGTTGGACGAATCAAACCACAGCAATGGAGTAAGCTTGTCCTTGTTCTCGAAGTCGAAGCTGACACCCTCCTTCAACACGCGCCCGAAATGCTTCCAGAACTTCGAGTAGGCATCCTTGTCGCCGCCGGCCATCTCAGACAGGGCATCGATGATCTTCCGAGTCAGCCATTTCCGTATCTGCGTGATGTGGCGATCTTCCTGCAGCCGCTGACGGGAGATGTTCAGCGGCAGGTCGGAGGAGTCGACCAGGCCTTTGACGAACCGCAGGTAGCGTGGGAGCAGATCTTCGGAGCTCTCCATGATCAGGACCTTGCGGACGTAGAGCTGGAGCCCGAACTTTCCGGTGTCGAAGAAAAGATCCATCGGGGCCTCGGACGGGAGGTAGAGCAGCGCCTGGTACTCGATCCGACCCTCAGCCTGGAACGTCAGGTGCTTCAGCGGCTCGTTCCAGTCGTGGCTGATGTGTTTGTAGAACTCCTTGTATTCTTCGTCGCTGACCTCCGACGCCGGTCGCGTCCAGATCGGTTTCATGGAGTTGATCGGCTTCGGCTCTTCCTTGTCCTTCTTTTCCTCGGCCTCCTTCCCCGTCGGCCGGTACAGGATCGGATAGCCGACAAAGTCGGAATACTGCTTGACGATTCGCTGGATGATCCATTCTTCGGTGAAGTCTTCGATACCGCTGTCGGAATCAACCTCCGTCAGGTGCAGAGTGATCGACGTCCCCCGCCGAAACTTGTCCGCTTCCGACAGGGAATACTCGCCGTCCCCCGATGATTCCCACAACGACCCACTCTCCTCGCCGGCGCGGCGAGTCAACAGGGACACCCGGTCAGCGACCATGAAAGCCGAATAGAAGCCGACTCCGAACTGGCCGATCATCTTCTCGGTGATCTCGTCAGGCTTGCCCTTGAGGCTTTCCAAGAGCTCGCGTGTGCCCGACTTCGCGATCGTCCCGATGTGTTCGACTACTTCATCGCGGCTCATCCCGATCCCGTTGTCGTGGATCGTGACGGTCCGGGCTTCCTTGTCGCTTTCGATCGTGATTTCAAGTTGATCGTCCTTGCCCAGCAGGTCCGGGTTCTGGAGCGATTCCACCCGAAGGCGGTCCAGTGCGTCCGACGCGTTGGATATGAGCTCACGCAGGAAGATTTCCTTGTTGGTGTACAGAGAATGAATCATCAGGTCGAGGACCTGTTTGGCCTCGGCCTGAAACTGATGTGTCTCGGTCGTACTCATTGCTGTTCCTATCCTCCAGAAGACAAACAGTTATTGTAACCCGACCGCACGCCTGGCGTACGGTCGGGTTAGTTGTCTGTTGCCAGTAGTCAGGAGTCAGTTGAAGCTGGAACCGACTCCCCTCCTTGGATAGATAAGGAGGGGTGGATGCGCCGGAGGCGCAGACGGGGTGGTTCGATAACAATTGGGTTGCGCCGGAAGCGCGTTGCCTGAGCGGACGGGGTGGTTCGACACGGGGTGCGGACAATTGATGGTGACTTTACCCCCTCAAAAAGGGCCTCGGATGCGCCGGAAGGCGCAGACGTTTTCCAGGCGTTGCCTGAGCGGAAACGTTGGTAAAGAGTAGAACCCTGTCACCACCGTCCCGGACTCTCCTCCTTGCCAAATGGAGCAGTCTTCCGGACGGGGTGCGGAGGGCTCGTTGATGGGCCGAGGGGTTTCGGATCCAGTGATGGATGTTTATCCCGAATCTCAATCGGGGAAGTGTGCAAATCAGTCTGGGGTTCGAGCGGTTTTGCCTCCCGGGATTTCGGAATAGGACTTTACCCCCTCAAAAAGGGCCTCGGCAATCTGTTGACGGTAGGTTTCGCCTTTGAGCAGTCGTTCGTCTTCCGGGTTGCTGATGAACGAAACCTCGGCGAGAATCGAGGGCATTTCGGCGCCGACCAAAACGGCCAGAGGGGCGGGTTTGACGCCTCGGTCCCGGGCAGTCGGGATCTTCGTGGCTAGAGCGTTCTGAATGTGAGTCGCGAATTCCCGCGACTCGGCGATTTTGTCCAGCATGAGAATGTCCCGGATTCTGTCCCGAAGAGCCGATATCGACTTCCGGGATGTCCCGCTCTCCCGGGCGGCGACCGCCATTGCTTCCTGCGAGGTCGTGGGGCTGAGGAAGAAGGTTTCGAATCCCCGAATCGACCGGTGACTGCTGGAATTGGCATGAATGGAGACGAACAGGTCCGCTTGCGCCCGATTGGCGATCGCGGTGCGTGTTTCCAGCGGTACGAACACGTCGTCGTACCGGGTCAAGACGACTTCCACTCCAAGTCCGGACTCGATATTGGTTCGCAGGCGGTTGGCGATGTCCAGGACCAGCTCCTTCTCTTTCAATCCGCTGGGGCCGGTGCTGCCGGCATCGCGACCGCCGTGTCCTGCATCGATGACGACGCGGCCGAGTCTTTGTTCGGGCCGTGGGATGGGCGAACCTTCTCCGTATATGTCCTGGACGAGGCGAACGTCCTCCATCGCCTTTTCACTCGACTCGCCGGCACCAAGGTACCGTGCGCACCCCACATCCGGGGCGCCCGTAGTCGGTCGCCGGAACGGAGTGGGGAATGTCGCTCGAGAAGATTCTCGATAGGGAGGATCGCCGGATCGGGGACGGCCGGTCGAGCCGTCTCCATTTGCCCAGCAGCACCGGGTGCCATCCAGTAGGAAGAGACCACGGCCGAGTTGGTAGCAAGTATCGATATTGCGGCCGCCGCAGTAACTCAGCAGATCGACACTCTGAACGATGTGGAGGTCCATCCAATGCAGACGAGGCAATGAGTCAGGTACTTCAGTGTCCAGCCAGAAAACATGGAGCGGCATCGGTCGCAGTAGGTGGGTCGCTTCTTCGAGCCTTCCCGAGACGAGCCTCCCGCCGCCGGCCCCGGGGGGGCTCCGGTCGATCTATTGTCCACAAATCGCTGCTGCCAAGGCCGGTGTTGCCAATGCCATTGTCGATATCAATCCCCCACTCACTCGGCCGGATTCCCGGATCCAGTTTTTCAGGGTCAATATCTCGCGTGAGAACGACTGGAAGGTCGTCGAGGACCACGTCGCCAAACACGGCAAGTTCAGCTTCAGCATCTGCTCCCACACCTTGGAGGATGTCGCCAACCCTCTCCTCGTCTGCGAGAAACTGTCCATCATCTCGGAGTCGGGCTACGTTGCCGTTCCGAGCAAGTTTGTCGAGATGGCCCGTTTCGAGAAGGTAATGGCCACCGGCATTTCCTATCGCGGCTACATTCATCACCGATGGGTCTTCACAATCCGAGACGGCCTACTCTGGGGATTCCCCAAGGTACCTTTCGTTGAGATTGACCCTTTCTTCGATCAGATCGGGAACCATGCCACGAATTCCAACCTCGATATGAGCTTTTTCTGGGATTCACGGTTGAATCTGCAGATTGTAAATGATGACTACCTCGGGCCATCGGTAGACGCGGTGATCGGCTACTACCACGATCTGATGATCCGGGACGATGTGGATAGCGTCGCCGGCACCACGTACCCTTAACAGCCCGTGGCAGAACTCTGCAGGGCCGCGTTACGGCCAAACGGGGCCGGATTCTAGGAGGCGAGGACGAAGCAATGCTCATTCATTGGGAGGAGTCGGCGACAACGAAGACGGCCCCGTTTCGCCGTAACCCGAAGGGCGCAGGGGGGTTCGGGCCGCAGGCTTTGTCGCTCGTCGGTCACGATGAATGATCATCGCTCCGCTCCTCGCTTCGCGCCTGCAACCCGAAGACCCCTGCGCGCGACCCTGCAGAGTTCCGCCAGGGGCTGTTAGACCGGACATCCTGGGGAGCCGATGAAGAACTTCGAAAACCGATTTCGCTTCCATATGTCGCAGGGTCTCCGGCTCGACAGGGCGCTGGACATAGGGGCATATCGCGGCGAGTTTTCGAGGCTTCTCCATCAGCTCTGGCCTGGAATCAAGGTATGGCAGTTCGAAGCCGATGTGCGCCAGAAGCCACACAACCCGGAGGCCTTTTATGTCCTCCTGGGCGACCAGCAGAGAGAATGCGACTTCTACACGGTCGATGAAAAGGATGCGTTCACGACGGGGTCTTCCATCTATCGGGAAAACACTGCGTTCTACCGTAATCCCATCGTCATGACAAAGGAGATGACGACAATCGACCGGATCATGGAGAGGGTCGATTTTTCCGGGAACTGGAAAGGACACGGCCTCGTGAAGCTGGATACCCAGGGATCGGAAGTGGACATTCTCAAGGGCGCCCGAAACTTTCTCGAGACATTCACTCCCCGGCTCATCCTGCTCGAAGCGTCGGTCTTCCCCTACAACGTCGGGGCGCCGCTCATCGCCAGTGTGTTCGCGTACATGACATCCATTGGCTATCGGGCGATCGACGTTCTTGATATGCAGTACATGGACTCCGTTCTGAATCAGATGGACGTGCTGTTCGAACTCGAACGCGCTCCCTAGCCTGCCCCCCGCTTAAGAACTCGGCAAGAGCTAACCGTTATGGCAACCCTACCGACCGCGCCTGTGGTCGGTCGGGGTAGTAATCCGTTATCGGACCGCGACTGGTCTCCACTCGTGAGGCTCCCCAAACGGCCTACGGACAACGGCCTACGGACTCCCCTGGTCCCACCGTGTCATCCCCGCGCGGTATACTCCGGGCCATGTGGGCCTTCCTGATCCAACGCCTGGTGCTGACGCTTCCGGTGGTCTGGATCGTGGTTACGATGGTCTTTGCCCTCATCCACCTGGTGCCGGGCGATCCGGTCGCCCAGATGCTCGGCGAGGGAGCCTCGGTGACCGAGGTTGAGCGGATGCGGCACGAACTGGGTCTGGACCGGCCGGTCCTGGATCAGTACTTCTCCTATATGGCGGGACTGGCGCGGGGCGATCTTGGGGTGTCGTTCCGTAACCAGGAGCCCGTTGTGTCGTCGATCGCCCGACGATATCCCGCCACGATGCAGTTGGCGGTGGCGGCGATCTTCTTCTCGCTTTCGATCGCGATACCGTTAGGCATCATCGCTGCGGTCCGCCGGGGCAGAATCGCGGACCAATCCATCGGGCTCTTTACCCTCCTGGGCGTGTCCCTCCCGAACTTCGCGTTGGGTCCGCTGCTCATCCTTTTCTTTTCGATCTTCCTCGGTTGGTTGCCCGTTTCGGGCCGCGAGAGCCTGGCGCACCTGATCCTGCCGGCGGTGACGATGGGTGGGGCGATGGCCGCGATCACAACGCGGATGGTGCGATCGTCGATGCTGGAGGAAATCCACCAGGACTACGTCCGGACCGCCCGAGCCAAGGGGCTGGCTGAACGCACGATCATGTTCCGGCACGCGCTGCGGAACGGGATGATACCGATCCTGACGGTGATGGGGTTGCAGTTTGGAACCTTACTGGCCGGTGCCATTATCACCGAGACGATCTTCGCCTGGCCGGGCCTGGGCCGGCTGACCGTCCAGGCTATCAACGCTCGCGACTACCCGCTCGTTCAGGGATGCATCCTGACGATCGCCATGACCTACATCATCGTGAACCTGCTGACGGACCTCTTCTACTCGGTCGTCGATCCCCGGATCCGCTATGAGTGAATTTCTCCTCAAGAATCGGCTGGCGTTCGGTGGCCTGATCATCGTGTCGATATTGACGGCAGTGGCTCTGCTGGCGCCGTGGCTCGTGATCCACGATCCGTCCGCCCAGGAACTGTCGGACCGGCTGTCGAGCCCCTCCTGGGAACATCCTTTCGGGACCGACGAACTCGGCCGGGACATCCTGTCGCGCGTGATGATGGGAACGCGAGTGAGCATGAGGGTCGGCGCGACCGTCGTGTTGTTTTCGGGTCTGATCGGGGTCCTCATCGGAGGAGCTGCCGGCTTTATCGGTGGCCGTTTCGACACGGTGATCACCGTGATCGTGATCAATTCGCTAATGGCCTTTCCCGGAATCCTGCTGGCGATCGCTCTGGTTGCGTTCCTGGGGCCGGGCTTGAACAAGTTGATCCTCGCCCTGACCATCATCGGGTGGGTGGGGTATGCGCGACTCGCGCGCGGGCAGGTCCTCAAAGTGAAGACGCTAGACTTCGTCGAAGCCGCCCACGCCATGGGTGCAACGAAGGTACGCGTCTTCCTCCTGCATGTCCTGCCGAACATCATACAACCTGTGCTGGTGCAGGCGAGCATCGGGATGGCGGTGGTGATCCTGGCCGAAGCGTCCCTGAGTTTCCTGGGCCTGGGAATCACCCCTCCGACGCCGAGTTGGGGCTCGATGCTCAATTCCGCACGCAACCACCTTTTCGACGCCCCGCACATGGTGGTTTTCCCGGCCATCGTCCTGATGGCAACGGTTCTGTCGTTCAACTTCCTGGGGGACGCCATTCGGGACTGGCTGGACCCCAAATCCTACTCCCCCGGTCACACCCGCGACATTTCGGCTTCTTGAAAGATTTTTTCAACACGAAGGCACGAAGGACACGAAGTCTTTGCTGTCAGGGATTAGGTTTCGGCCCTGGCACAACCGGAGGTCTAGCTGGGAAAGACCAGGAAGCTTCGTAGAACTTCGTTCGCTTCGTGTCTTCGTGTTGAAAGACTTCTTACGTACCGGTGGCGAGGAATTGTTTGCGGCAGTCTTCCGAGCAGAAGTGGAATACCTCGGAACCGCGGTTGGTGCTGATGGATTGACCCTGGGTGACGTAGGTCCCGCAGATCGGGTCCTTGACGAGTTTGCCTGATCGAGTGGGGCCTGCTCGGGGGTCCGAGGCGGTCTTTTTCGGTGTCGACGGCGAAAAGAGTGCTCTCAGTGTCGATAGCGCGACCAGCACGAGGCCGAAGACGATCATGACGCGGATGAGGAATCGCATAGCTTCTCCGCTCTAGGACCCCGGGTTGCTCGTCCCAGCCAGCCTGCCGCGCAGCGTTCCGAGTCCCGGATAGTTGGGATCGATGCTTTCGATGCGACGGATCGTCTTCTCGGCCGCTACAACATCGTCCAGCGATTCCAACTGCGCGATGGCGACGTTGTGCAGCGCGAGCACGTTGCCGGGATCGGATTCGAGTGCCCGTTCGTAGTTTGCCATCGCCTCGTCGACACGGCCGAGGTTGTAGAGAGCGGTGCCCATGTCGGTTCGAACGACAGGGTCGTCCGGGGTATCTTCGAGGGCCAGTCGGTACATGTCGACCGCTTCGCCGTACCGTCTCAGGTTGAAGAGGAAGTTTCCGTAGCGGGTCTTCAGTTCAGCGTTGTTCGGGTTTTCCGAGAGCGCCTGATCGAAGAGGGCGAGCATTTCCTCGTCCGTGACCTCCGAGTGGTCCGCCGATGCGGCCGCCAGGGACTCGGTCAGTTGCGCTGCCTCGGCGCTCCGGCGGGATTCGCTCTGATAGGTACCGTACACGTAAGCCGTCGCCGACCCCAGGATGAGGCCGAGCAGAGCAACGTGGACGCTTCTCGCGTTGAACATGCGTCTCAGATACAAAGAGAGGGTCGGACTCCCCGACCCTCTCTGATCAGACGGCCCTGTGGGCAGGTACGGATTAGATTCCGCCCGCGGCTGCGATCAGCTGTCGCGCCGCTTCGGCGTTTATGCTGTCAGGCGCCATCTCGAGGTACTTCTGGAGGACCGGGATCGCTTCTTTCATCGTATCGGATGAGCCGAAGTACGAGATACCGAGCTGGTAGTAGGCTTCGGCGTTTTCAGGATCGAATTCGATCGCCTTCTTGAACGCTTCCACCGCTGCCGCGGTCCGACCGGTGTTGGTCATTACAGCGCCCAGGTTGTAGTAGGCCTGGCCGGCCGAAGTCGGGTTCAGCTCGGCGGTTTTCTCCAGCGCTGCGATCGCCTCCTCGGTTTTTCCGGCGTTACCGAGAACGATTCCAAGGTTGTTGTAGTACCCCGCCTCCATCGGCGCCAGGATTATCGCGTTGCGGTAGCTTGCGGCGGCCTCGTCGTACTGCCGGGCGCCCGAATAGGCGTCCGCCAGGTTGGCGTGGATCACGTGCTGCGAATCATCGCTGTCGATCGCGAGCTTCAACTGAGTGATCGCTTCCTGGTAATTCTCCGCGTCCAGGGCTACCCGGCCCAGGTCGAAAGCGCCCCGTGCGGCCTCCGCCTTGGCCCGAGCAGCGGCGGCGGCTTTCGCTTCTTCAGTGTCCGCGAACGAATCGGCCAGAGCTTTCAGGTCGAAGTCGGCGATGGACGGTTCGCCGAGGCGAACGCGAAGGCCGTTGATGTACTGCACAGCCCGACCTTCGATCTCGAGCGTGATGCGGTAGGTTCCGCTCGGCAGCCCGGCATGGAAGAACTTACCGTTGTCACCGGTCTCGGTTTCGAAGTGCTGGGTGATATCCTGTCGGTCTATCAGGATCTTCGCTCCCTCTAAAGGCGCACCGTCGATGTCGAGCACTGTTCCTTCCATGGCTCCGGTCTGCGCGAGGGCGGGAGCCGAAAAGGCCAGAAGAAGCCCAATCAGTGGCAGCAGCCTGCTGGTGATTCTCATCGTTGTCCTCCGTCTCTCAAACTTTCGCATACTGGGGTCTTTCCTCATACGCAATCGGATCGATCAGGTCGGCCTCTGCGAACGCCCGCAATCGCAACGCGCAACTGTCACAGGTGCCGCAGGCCGAGCCCTCCGTTCGGTAGCACGACCACGTCAACTGAAACGGCGCTCCGAGATCGGAACCCTTCCGGACGATCTGCGATTTTCGCAACTCGATGAGAGGGGTTTCGACGACGATTCGCGTCGACGGCCGTGTTCCTTCATCGATCAGCCTGTTCAGTGCCTTGTAGTACTCGGGCCGACAATCGGGATAGCCCGAACTGTCTTCCCACACGGCACCAATGAAGATCCTTTCCGCCCCGATCACCTCGGCCCATGAGGTCGCGATCGAGAGGAAGTGAGTGTTTCGGAAAGGTACATAAGTATTTGGAATATCACTCCTGTCGAGATCCTGCTCCGGAACCGTGATCCCGGGGTCCGTCAGCGACGATCCCCCGATCGCCTCGAAGTAAGGCAGATCGACTACGAGTCGATCTGCGACTTCGAAAAAATCCGCCTGGGCACTGAATGCGTCCAACTCACGTTGTTGGGTCCGTTGACCGTACTTGGCGTGGAGCCCGAAGAGCTGGTACTCCAGTCGGGCGATCGCCGCGGTCACACAACTATCCACCCCGCCGCTCATCAGGACCACGGCCCCGGGTTTACCGGATGGATTTCGACTCGTCACAAGGTGTCCGGTCCGACTCTTTCAGTTTATTTTCCGGGATGTCTAAAGTCAAAGCAATGTTATAGCTGTAAAGCACTTCAGGGGTTTGGTTTAGGTACTATGTGCCGGGGGAGTCCGGGCCCCAGATGTGCTTGTGGACCTGCAGCTGGAGCCGAACGTCTATCCCATCGGCGAGGATCCACCGCGCAAGCTCCACCGCCTCCATCACGTCATGGACCGGTGAGAACAGGACGGTCTGTGGGCGTGAGGCCAGGTATTGCCGGTAGAAGCGGAGGGACCATTCATAATCATCGCGTGAGGAGATGACGAATTTGAATTCATCCCGGTGCTGAACCTGCGCCAGGTTTTCCATTCGGAACGTCCCACCTTCGCCGCTGCCGGGGCACTTCACGTCGACGATCTTGATTACCTCATCGGGCACCGGGTCCAGGGGGACGTGCCCGCCGGTTTCGATCATGACGGTGTAGCCCTCTCCGATCAATCTTTCCATCAGCGGGATCGCTGCTTCCTGTTCCAGCGGTTCGCCCCCGGTGATCTCCACGAGTCGCGTCGGGTAGGAAGCCACGGAGCTCAGAACCTCATCCACCGTCATGGTCCGGCCGCCGAAGTAGGCGTACTTCGTGTCGCAGTAGCCGCAGCGCAGCGAGCACCCGGTCAGTCGGACGAAGACGCAGGGCTTGCCGGCGTGAGTCGACTCTCCCTGGAGGGAGTGGAAGATCTCGGTTATCTGGAGCGACGCTGGCGTCGTCTTCCCGGTCTCGGAGCGTCCCATCTCTCTAGCTTTCATGCGCCACCATGAAGTCCTTGAGGTCTTCTACGTGTTCGACCAGGGCATAGTCGGGAAGACTGGACAGGAACAGTCTTCCGTAACCCCGCGTTCGAATCCGGCTGTCGAGCACAGCCAGTATGCCTCGATCGGTGCGTGAGCGGATAAGACGGCCGAAGCCCTGCTTCAGTCGCAGGATCGCGGCCGGTACCTGGTAGTCGGAGAACGGGTTCCCCCCTTCCTGCTCGATTTCCCGCATGCGTGCCGCAACCAGCGGATCTGACGGCACCTGAAAGGGCAGCTTGTCGATGATCACGCAGCTGAGGGCCTCGCCCTTCACGTCGATCCCCTGCCAGAAGCTGGATGTCGCGAACAGCACCGCATGGGGTTTCCTGCGGAATTGCTCCAGCAACCGGCTTCGGCTGGTGCGACCCTGTTTCAGCGTCGGGTAGGGGAGTTCATCCTTGAGTATCTTGTAGCATGCGTCCATCTGCTGGTAACTGGTAAACAGGACGAAGGCGCGTCCGTCCGAGGCCTCGAGAATCTTCCGGATCTCTTCCGCGGCCTGGGGAAGATAGCTCGGACTCCGGTAATCGGGCAGGAAAGCGGGAACGTAGAGCGCGGCCTGTTTCTGGAAGTCGAACTCCGTCGACAGGGTTTCACCCGGCGCATTCTCGAGCCCGAGGCGTCGCCGGATATATTCGGTCGATCCACCCACTGTCAGCGTTGCCGAAGTCAACACACAGGTGGGCACTTTATCGAACAGGGCTTCCTTCAGTAGAGGCGATACATCGATCGGGCAGGCCTCCAGGAACACGCCGCGGCCCCGGCGGTCCAGCCACGAGACATAGTTGTCCGGGTTTCCGTTCTTGAAGATCTCGAGTTCGCTCGCGATCTCGCCGGCTCGCCGGGCCAGGTTTTCCCATTCACCGCCCAGGTCCAACTGTTGCTTGCACGCGCGTCTCAGGTCGAGCAATTCATCGATCAGATCATCGATACCCTCCAGCTCCGGCAAGGGGTGGCGCCCGTCGCGGAGCAGAAGGAAGCGACCGAAGAAATGATCCGAGGCGCGTCCGAGCGCGGATGCTTCGCCCTCGATCGAGAGTTCGGTCTCTTCAGCAAGCGAGCGCGTGTCGAAGAGCATTTCCTGGATCCGGTAGTTGCTGACGTGGAACCCGAAGTATCCCGTGGCGATGTCTTCCAGCTCGTGGGCCTCGTCGAAGATCACCGCGGTGTAGTCGGGGAGTATCTGCGCCATCTCGGCTACGCGGATGGCGAGATCTGCGAAGAACAGGTGGTGGTTCACGACGACGATGTCCGACTCCATGGCCTTCTGACGGACGAGCGTCAGAAAGCAGCTTTCGAACTCCTCGCATTTCGTTCCCAGGCAACGGTCCCGCCGGGCGTCGAGTCGCGACCAGAGTTCGTCGTCGTCGGCTATGGTGGGGAGCTCCGCCCGGTCCCCGGTCTCGGTCCGGGTGGCCCATTCGGCGATTTGAGAGAAGTTGTCCAGTTCCAGGGGCGTAAACAAGCCTTCCTCCTGGAACGTATGGAGCTTCAGCTTGCAAAGGTAGTTGTTCCGCCCTTTGAGGTAGGCGGCGCGAATCGGGCGGTCCAGAATCCTTTCGAGGAGGGGGATGTCCTTGTAGAAAATCTGGTCCTGCAGCGCCTTCGTCCCTGTAGATACCAGAAGCCGCCGGCCGTGCATCAGGGCGGGCGCGAGGTATGCAAGCGTCTTACCCGTACCCGTGCCGGCCTCGATGATGGCGTGAGTTCCTCCCTTGAGTGCCTCGGCGACGACGTCCGCCATGCGGATCTGCGATGGGCGCGATTCGTAGCCTTCCAGCTTCTCGGACAGGAGTCCGTCGTCGGAAAAGAAGTCTTTCATGCGGGTTTATTGAACCGATCGCAGGGCACAAAACCGGTCCCAACGCTAAGTGTATATTGAAGAAGTAGTCAGTAGTCAGTGCGGCCCGGGCCTGGAACCGACTCCGACGCCCAACTCCGACTCCCGACTCCCCTCCTTGGACAAGGAGGGGAGGATGCGCCAGAAGGCGCAGACGGGGTGGTTCGATAACGCCCGGGTGGATGCGCCGGAGGCGCAGACGGGGTGGTTTGTTGTCATCATCAGCACCCCTTTTGGGTTGGCCGCTTCCACGTCATTTATCAGTCATGATCACGATTCATCCGGATCTCGCCGGCGCGGTCAAGCTGGGCATCCTACAGGCTGATGACGTCCGGGTGGGAGAAACGCCCGGGCATCTGAGGCAGCTGTTGATCGACCTTGCCGCCGAGTGCAGGAACAAGTACGAGGGGGTTCCGCCGGCGAAGGTCGAGGCTATTCGCGCTGTCCGTCAACTGTTTCATCACACCGGTCTGGACCCGACACGTTACCGCCCATCCTCGGAAGCACTGTTCCGTCGGGCGGTACGGGGCAAGGAGTTGTATTTCATCAACACGGCGGTCGATCTGATCAACTATTATTCGCTGAAATTGATGGTTCCGATGGGACTCTTTGACGCCGATCGCGTTTCGCCGCCCATCGAATTCCGCATCGGGAGGGAGGGCGAGACCTACGAGGGGATTGGTCGAGGGAAGCTGAACCTATATCATTTTCCTTTGTTGTCCGACCGGGAGGGTCCGTTCGGAAGCCCGATCTCCGATTCCGTGCGAACCCGGGTCCATGAAGGTACCGGCAAACTCCTGTGGCTGGTTATCGTTCCCCCGAACGGCGAGGTTCCGCTCGATGATCTGGCCGAGGCGGCTGTGGTGTGGAACGGGGGCAAGGTGACGACCCGATTGGTGATCGGCTGAGCTCGAACGAAAGGACCCGCACAAAACAGATGCTGCGCATTCCGAAACCGTTGATCGAACAGGTTCACGCCCACATGGAAGAGACCTATCCTCACGAAGCCTGCGGGCTGATAATCGGTATGATGGGGAAGGAGAAAGTCGTCCAGGCCTTTCGTGCGTGCACGAACCTGAACAAAGAGCGAGCGGAAGACCGGTACGAACTCGATCCGAAAGACATGCTTCTTGCGCAGCGAGAGTTCGAGAATGGTCCGTGGGACATCATCGGAATCTATCACTCCCATCCCGACCACCCGTCCAGGCCGTCTCAATTCGATACCGACCACGCCTGGCCCGGCTATTCCTACATCATCGCCTCGGTCGAGAAGGGCAGCGTTGCGAAAATGCAGAGCTGGGAGCTCAACGAGACGGAAGGCGCATTCCGCGAAGAAACAGTAGAGATCGAAGGAGAGGAGTCATCGAAATGAGTGTGAGTGTGAAGATCCCGACACCGCTTCGGACGTTGACGGATGGTCAGGCGGAGGTGCCGGTCGAGGCGGCAACCGTCCAGGAGGCGTTGCAGAAGCTGGGTGCCGAGTTCGGGGGTTTCGGTGAGAAGGTGCTGGACGAGGATGGTCAGCTCCGCCGTTTCATCAACATTTACGTCAACGAGGACAACATCAAGGATCGGGACGACCTGGCGACCGCAATCGGCCCCGGGGATACGATTTCGATATTGCCTTCGATTGCCGGTGGGGCGGGGAAGTAGCCAGTAGTGTAGGTGCGGTCTATGACCGCACATTTCTGGGGATGCCGATGTTGTGCGCTCATAGAGCGCACCTACACCCGACCTCCGCATCCCGTTAAGGTTCCACCGTGGATTCTCTCAAAGACACCAAGACCAGGGCCATACTGCCGCTCGTCGCGATCATCGGTCGGCCGAACGTCGGAAAGTCGACCGTGTTCAACCGTCTTGTCGGCCGGCGGCGTTCGATCGTCACCGACGAACCCGGTGTTACGCGGGATCGGATATACGGGTCGCTGGACTGGAACGGCGTCCGGTTCGAGATCGTGGATACGGGTGGCATCGTTCCCGGCGAAGAGTCCGAGATTCCGCAGAAGATCTTCGAGCAGGCACAGGTTGCGATCGAGGCGGCCTCGCTGGTTCTCCTCATCGTCGACGGCCGCGTGGGCCGCACGGTAGCCGACGACGAACTGGCCTCATATCTGCGCCGCCTGGACCAGCCTGTATTTCTACTGGTCAACAAGATCGACTCCCGGAAAAACGAAGCCGATGTGGCGGAATTCGCGCAGCTGGGCTTCGGGCACACTTTCCCGATATCCGCAGAGCATGGCCGAGGGTTCACCGATTTGCTGGATCGGGTGGCCGCCACGCTGCCGGAGTCGGTCGAAACGGAGCCCGGCAACGAGATCCGCGTCGCAATCATAGGCCGTCCGAATGCAGGCAAGTCCACGCTGTTGAACTTGCTGGTCGGCGAAGAGCGCTCCATGGTCTCGCCCGTCGCAGGGACGACCCGAGACGCCGTCGACAGCCTCGTCGAACATGACGGGGTCCGGTTCCAGTTCATCGACACAGCGGGCATCCGTCGCAAGGGGAAGACGGATCAGAAGGCCGAGAAGCTCAGCGTGATCATGGCGCGAAAGCACCTGGAGCAGAGCGACGTGGCCATCCTTCTCGTCGATGGCTTCGAATCGATCGCCGCGATCGATGCGACCATCGGAGGCTACGCTCACGAGGCTGGGCGGTCGGTGATCATTGTCGTCAACAAGTGGGACCTGGTCCAGAAGAGCCCGTCGATCACCGCGGAATTCGAAAAGAGGATCCGAGAGAAGCTGAAGTTTCTCGACTACGCGCCGATCACGTTCATCTCGGCGAAGACCGGACAGCGCGTCCAGAAACTCTACGGGATGATCGAGGAAGCAAACCAGAGTCGCCGCCGGCGCGTCGGGACCGGCGAGCTGAATCAGTTTCTGAAAGAAGTGAGCCTGGCGCGCGGCGGGCTCCCCTCCGACGTGAAGGTGCGTTACATGGCGCAGGTGCGGGTCGCTCCGCCCACTTTCGTCGTGTTCGCAAACACGAAGCGCAAACTGCACTTCTCGTTCGAACGATTTCTCATAAACCGCATCCGCGATAGATTCTCATTCGAAGGGACGCCGATTATAATCAAGCAACGCATGCGGAAGGCGAAAGCGGGTAAATGATCTACTCATGAAGGCCGAGATTCCCGACAAGCTGTACTTCAAGATCGGAGAAGTCGCCGACCTCCTCGGGGTCGAAGCCTATGTTCTCCGGTTCTGGGAGTCGGAGTTCCCGACACTGGCCCCCAGGAAGACTCCCACCGGACATCGAACGTACCGCCGGAAAGATGTCGAGACCCTGATCCGGATCAAGGAACTCCTTTACGAGAAGGGCTACACGATTGCCGGCGCGCGGAAACAACTGCGACGGGGTGCGAAGCCAACCGAAACCGACGACGGTGAAGATGCGCTGCGCAAGGTGCGTGATGGTCTCGAGGACATCTTGACTTTGCTCGACGGCAAAACCTAAGGTAGAAAGTTCCGCGGGACGTGGCGCAGCTTGGTAGCGCGCACGCTTGGGGTGCGTGAGGTCGCCGGTTCAAATCCGGCCGTCCCGACTCCTTTTGGACATTCGAATCCTCATCACGAACGACGACGGGATCAGTTCGCCCGCCCTTGAGGAACTGGAGCGTGCCCTTCGGCATCACGGCCGTTTGACCATCGTCGCCCCGGACCGTGAGATGAGTGCGCAGAGCCATGCGATTACCCTCAACCGCCCGCTCCGCTACCACAAGCTCGGGGCAAACCGCTTTTCGGTCGACGGCACTCCAGCCGACTGCGTGATCCTTGCCTCGTTGAGGATCCTGAAAGAGCGACCCCATCTCCTGGTGTCGGGAATCAACCGGGGAAAGAATGTCGGTGATGGCATTCTGTATTCCGGGACACTTGCCGCGGCCTTCGAAGGGGCGCTACAGGGAATTCCGAGCATCGCCGTCTCGGTCGAGACTGGAGAAGGGATGGAGTTTGCGACCGCCGCCGATTTCACCGCCGTGCTGGCGCACAAGGTGCTCGAAGAGGGTCTCCCTCCCGGGGTGGTGCTGAACGTGAATTTCCCCGCCGAATGGAACGGCCGTGTTCTGATGACCCGGCAAGGGCAGAAGGCCGGAAAGACTGTTCTGGTCGAAAACCTGGACCCCCGGGGAGAGCAGTATTTCTGGCTCCATGAGGAACTGCACGAACACTTCGACATCCCCGCCGAAGAGCTCCCAGCTGACAACGAGGCCTTGATGGACGGCTACGCATCGGTCACGCCCCTCGAACTGGACCGCACGGCCTTCCGCTACTTCAAGCCGCTCTCCACTTGGACCGACATCTTCGACACGGAAGAATCCAGGAAGGACCGGTAATGGTGTAGGTGCGGTCTATGACCGCACACTCTTCGAACCGCAACACCGTGCGCTCATAGAGCGCACCTACACCCGATCATTATGTTTCGCTTGTGACCACCTGATTCTTGCCCTTCATTCCACCGCCGTCGCCTCGATCTCGATCATCAACTCCGGAAACGCCAGCCGCGTTACCCCGAGCAACGTGCTTGCCGGCCGGCAGCCCGCGGCACCCAGCCTCTCGCCCGCCACCCCAGCGTTCTCGATGAACTTGTCGACGTCCGTGGTGTAGTAGTTCAAACGGATGACGTTCGCCAGACCGATGCCGGCTCCCTCGAGGACCGTTTCGAGGTTGTCGAACGCCGCATTCAATTGCGCGGCCATGTCGCCTGGATGTATCGAATTTCCGTCGGCGTCGTTCGACGTCTGACCGGCCACAAACACAGTGCGTTTCGCATCCCGTATGTCGTTCGCCTGTACAAAACCGTACTGATCCTGCCACTTCCAGGGATTGATGATTGTCCGTTCCACCCTATCCTCCTTGTGTTGGTCAGCGCTGAGCGTGGCAGTCTATCTCCTTTTGAGGCTGAAAGTGTAGCCGGTGGCGCCGGGCGAGGGACAAGGGCGTATGCTAAACTAGAGCGGTTTGACGTCGGGACGTGGCTCAGCCTGGTAGAGCACCTGGTTCGGGACCAGGGGGTCGCCAGTTCAAATCTGGCCGTCCCGACTTTTAAAATCAATGAGATGAGCCGCCTTTATCGGCGGCTTTTTCTTTGGTGCGCCAGGCATGGCGCGCAGCGCCATGAATTGGCGCTGGATAACCGGGGAGCGAAAGCGAACCGGGAAGTGACTAGGAGGTGAGAGTCCTCTGGGGGCCTTGATGACAGGAACCCTTAGCCGATGTGGCAACTGCGTCCGAGCAATCGGGGGTGGGAAGGAAGCCATAGGCAAAACTCTGGCCCGAGGCACACGAACCGCATAAGAGGCAGGCGTCAGGTGGGCGAAGAGGCCAACAGATCGGAAGCCCAATGTCATCCGGACCGGGCGTTTGTAGATGCGGCGGGTAGATGGAGTGAAAGTCACGTGCCTTACCCTGGGAGATCCGTTGTCTTGCTGGGAACAGCTAGAGTCGTCGAGAGGCGGCGCGATGGGGCGGCGGAAGTCAGCCACGGTCATAGTAGCCCGGCGGAGCCGGGGTGAAGGACCACACATGGAGAAGAGACCGACACGGAGCGTTCGATGCGAAACGGAGACGCAGACAAGAGGGCTGAGAAGCCGGAACCGAACCGGAAGGATAGCGGCGGAACCGTGACAGATACGGATGAGGGGCGTCAAACTCGCACGGCACGTCACGAGCAAGTCGGGATCGAGGAGGGAATGCTACTGGAGAAGGTGCTGGAACGGGAAAACGTTCTGGCCGCATACCGACGCGTCAAGGCCAATAGCGGGGCGGCGGGAATCGACGGGATGACCGTTGAGGACCTGATGCCGCACTGTCAGATGCACTGGACGCGAGTCCGTCAAGAACTGCTCGACGAGACGTACCGCCCCCAACCGGTGAGGAAAGTCGATATTCTGAAACCGGACGGAGGGATACGGACGCTGGGCATTCCGACCGTGATGGACCGGATGATTCAACAGGCTCTGCTTCAGGTTCTCCAACCCCTATGGGATCGGACGTTCTCGGAAGATAGCTACGGCTACCGACCGGGACGAAGCGCCCAAAAGGCGGTGGTGCGTGCCCGGGAACACATTCGAGCCGGACATCGCTGGGTGGTGGACCTGGACATCGAGAAGTTCTTTGATCGCGTCAACCATGACGTGCTGATGGCACGCGTGGCGCGACGAATCAAAGACAAACGGGTGCTTCGATTGATTCGGCGCTATCTACAGGCCGGACTGATGGAGGGCGGGCTGGTGTCGCCCCGGGCAGAAGGGACGCCGCAAGGCGGCGGCCCCCTCTCGCCTCTGCTGTCGAACCTGTTGCTGGATGAACTGGATCGGGAGTTGGGGAAACGTGGGCACCGCTTCGTTCGTTATGCCGACGATGTGAATGTGTACATTCGCTCCGAGGCAGCGGGTCAGCGGGTCATGGCATCGCTGGAATGTTTTCTGGACAGGAGACTCCGGCTGAAGGTGAACCGGGCCAAAAGCGCCGTGGCGCGGCCGTGGAAGCGAAAGTTCCTCGGGTACAGTTTCACGGCGCATCGCGAGGCCAAACTGAAGGTTTCGGATTCGTCGTTAAAACGACTGAAAATGAGACTTCGGGAGATCACGCGAGCCGGGCGAGGCCGAAGCCTCGCTCGCACGATCGGAACACTCATTCCCATCATTCGGGGTTGGGTGGCTTACTATCGCTTGGCGGAGGTTCGAGGCAGCTTCGAGCGACTGGATCAGTGGTTGCGCCGCCGGCTGCGGTCGATCTTGTGGCAGCAGTGGAAGCGGAACCGAACACGATTCCGGGAACTCACTCGACGCGGTATTGCGACCGCTCGGGCTCGGACCTCGGTTTCCAACGGGCGCGGGCCTTGGTGGAATGCGGGCGCCAGCCATATGAATCAGGCTGTCCCCGCCTCTGCCTTCCGTCGCCTGGGTTTGCAATCCTTCTCCGAGGTGCATTCCCGACTTCAATCTTTATGAACCGCCGTATACGGAACCGTACGTACGGTGGTGTGGGAGGCGGGCGTTAAGCCCGCCTACCCGATCTAGTCTGGCCGGGGTAACGCTAGGGGTAACAATCCGTGGTTGGTAGGACGCGCCCTGTGGCACGCGAGCTACCCTCAAAAGGTGTGTAAATAGCATAGGCGGTGATTATCCTTCCGGGTGAAATAAAAACCCGGGCGGAAGAGCCCGAAAGGAAGGAGTCACACCGCCATGAGCAAGAAGAACATTGATCGAAGTGTGGAGTCAAGAGTCTGCTTTGAACAGCTGGAAGAGTGGGTGCGAGAGCAGATCCAGTTTTACGTACAGGAACTGTTGGAGGATGAAGTGACACAGCTGCTGGGACGAAGAAAGAATGAGCGTCGCCGAGAAGTGGACGCGCCCGGTGGCTATCGCAACGGCTACGGTAAGGAGCGGCGACTGACGCTGAGTTGCGGAACGATCAAGCTGCGGCGTCCCCGAGTGCGGGATCTGGAAGAGCGTTTTGAGAGCCGGGTCTTGCCGCTGTTTGCCAAGCGGACGCAAGAGGTACGAGACTTGATTCCAGAACTCTATTTGCATGGTCTGGCCGAGGGGGATTTCGATCTGGCCTTAAGAGGGCTTTTAGGGGAAGAAGCGCCGCTGTCCCCCAGCACCGTAGCCCGGTTGAAGGAGAAGTGGCAGGGAGAAATGGAGGCCTGGCAAAGCCGTCGGCTGGACGATCTGGAAGTGGTGTATCTGTGGGCAGACGGTGTGTACATCAAAGCAGGGCTGGAGAAGGAAAAGGCCGTGATCCTGGTAGTGATCGCCGCTTTAAGTGATGGCACTAAAGTGGTGGTGTCGGTCAGTAGTGGTTATCGAGAATCGACCCAGAGCTGGTCCGAAGTGCTGAGGGATCTCAAAGAGCGGGGGATGAACCCACCGAGACTGGTGATGGCTGACGGGCATCTGGGGATCTGGGGAGCGTTGCGCAACGTTTTCCCAGAAGCCGACGAGCAGAGATGCTGGAATCATCGCATCGTCAACTTGCTGGCTAAGATCCCCAAGGGTCGGCACAAAGCGGCGTTGTTGATGTTGCGGCAGATCCCTTATGCAGAAACACGGCAGGAAGCCGAGCAAGTCAAAGGACGATTCCAACATTGGTGTGGCAAGAGAGGACTGGAGGCTGCGGCTGATCTGATCGACCAGGACTGGGATCGGATGGTGACGTTTTACAACTATCCCAAACAGCAGTGGCAACATCTGCGGACTACCAATCCAGTGGAGTCTCCCTTCTCTGCTCTGCGACTGCGAACCGATGCCTCTCGAAGGTTCAAGAAAGTGGCCAACGCACGGGCTGTCATCTGGACCTCAGTGGTCACTTCAAAACCGGCCAACGATGGTCACTTCAAAACCGGCCAACGGGGATGGCCCGGGACGGTGTTGTTCTACCTCTTTGGGACTGGACTCGGCAAGCCCGTTTTAGTCCTCCAACTCCGAGGGCCGCATTTGAGGATGTGGCCGTGATGGAGCAGCCGGTCCAGCATGGCTGTGACGGCGGCGCTATCACCCAGTAGTTTTCCCCAGTCTTGGACGGGTCGATTCGATGTCAGTAACGTACTGGTCCGTTCATAGCGTCGCATCACGATCTCGAGGAGTTCCTCTGCTGCAGTGGGAGGAAGCTTCCGCATCCCCAGATCGTCGATGATCAGCAGCGGGACCGTCGCCAAAGCTTCCATGCACTCCTTTCGGGTACCGTCAATGGTGGCTTCGGCGATGTCGTCGAGAAGCGCATGAGTTTCACGGTAGACGACCCGATAGCCCTGCTCAATGGCAGCCAAGCCGATGGCCTGAGCCAGATGACTCTTGCCGGTGCCAGGAGGACCGAGAAACAAGGCATCGTCGTGCCTGGAGATGAAGGCGCCCGTCGCCAGGTCGAAGACCAGACTACGATTCATCTTCTTGTTGAAAGTAAAGTCGAAGGAGTCGAGCGTCTTCTGGGGATCGCGGAACCGGGCCTGTTTCCGACGCCGTTCCAACAACCGGATGCTGCGACGGTCCAGTTCATCCGAGACCAGACGAGAGACCAAGTCGATCGGCGCCATGGCTTCGGTCTGGGCCTGGTGGAGGCGTGTTTCCAACACCTCGGCAATGCCGCCGAGCCGGAGTTGTCGGAGAGCCCGCTGGAGTTCGATCAGATTCATGAGTGTTCCTGCTCCTGGATTTTGAGGTTGATGAGATCGCGATACTGAGTCAGTTCGCGAATGAGAGGATCGACCTGACGCAGGGCGAGTGGAGGTCGCCGCTCCAGATAGCGGCGGACGAAACGATACTCGTAGACGTGGAGTTCCAGTGCCGCAGCCGAAGCATCCTCCACGGCGGAGACACCGTACTTCTTGGCCAGGGAGAGCACACCCAGGATGCGGCGGACCGCAGCTTCCCCTTGTCGGCGGTGAATGGCGTCACAGAGTGTGCCGATGTGGGTGCCAGCGCGGCGGGCTCGGGCCAGCAGTTGCACCGTCGTTAACGGGGTTTTCTTCGGGTTGTCTTCAGCACGGACACGGTATCCACCCCGCTTCTGGCGGACATGCTCGCGGAGGAGTGGATAGGTGTTTGGGTCCAGGATCCGGACGTGAAGCGTGTCCCACTGGACCTTGACACCCCGTCCGATCCAGCCCGGCGGTACACTGTAATAGGCGGCTTCGACTTCGACGCAACCGTCGAGATGGACGACACGTTCACCGAATTGGTAATAGCGAAACGGTTCGATCGGCAGCGGCTTAAGAGATGGTTTCTCTTCGGCGAACATGGCCGCCACCTGCCGCTTGGTCGTGCCGTGGATGCGGGTGTCGGCCCATCGGACTTCCCAGCGATCCAGATACCCCTGGGCCTGGTCGAGGCTCTCGAAGCGCTGTCCCTTCAATGGGGTCTTCTGGGCGTGCCCGACACCGGATTCGACTTTGCCTTTGCGGTCTGGATCGCGCACCCGGCATGGCATGGCCACCACGCCGTAATGGGTCAGGACATCTCGAAACAACGGATTCAGGGTGGGGTCGTAATGGTCCGGGACGATCACGCCTTCGCGCAGGTTATCCAGCACGATGAGGCGGGGAGTGCCGCCGAGTCGGCGGAACGCGGTCTCGTGCAACTGGGCCCAGATGCGGGAACTGGACTTGAACGTCAGCAGCCGGACCGATTTGCGGCTGTAGCCCAACGTCATCACGAACAGCCGCGTCCGTCGGTACTTGCCCGTCTTCGGATCCCGGACCATCGGTCCGGTCCCGTAGTCGACCTGCGCTTCCTCTCCAGCTCCGGTCTGGATGATTCCGACCGCTTCCGGGGATCGCACTCCCCGGAGTTTGCGAACGAAACGCTTGACCGATTCGTAGCTGCCGACAAAACCGTGATCCGTGACCAGGTCCTGCCAGATCGCCATCGCGTTGCGGCCACGCTCCAGCGCCTGTTGGATGGTCTCCCGGTACGGCTCGCAGGAACTGCCCGACGGTGGGCTTGGAGGGGGAGCCGACGACTCTGCCGAGACCGGATTCTCGGCCTCCGGGTCGGTGGTCACTTCGTTGGCCGGTTTTGAAGTATCGGAACCGCCAAACCCCTCAACGACACCATTTACGCCGTCCGGGTCGGTGGTCACCTCGTTGGCCGGTTTTGCCGGTCGCCGGCCCCAACTCCCGGGCGGCCGAATGGGGATTCCGGCCGCTCTCAGATACGCACTGGCCGTCTCACGACGCACGCCGGTGGTCTGTTCGATCCGACGCAGCGGCCATCCAAGCCGCCCCAATGCAACAACTTGCTCTCTCTTTTCTGTGCTCAAGACATTGCTCATGCCGACGGAGCCTGTTTCGGCTTCCCGTCGGTGTCAATGTCCCGGGCTTATCTATGTTCGTTGGCCGGTTTTCAGGTGACCACCATTGGCCGGTTTTGGGTGACCGCCGAGGATCTGGAAGATGCTGCTGGTCGCTGAGAAAAGATTTCGCCGTTTGAAGGCTCCGCACTTGATGAAGGATGTCTACCAAGGCGCCCAATATGTCAATGGAGTTCCAGTCAACCAAGTCACCGAGGAGAAAGCCGCCTGATGTCTATTTACACACTTATTGACGGAACCTCTGGCACGCCATGGCACCTGTCTACAAAGCAGTCTTCTTGAACACGGCCGGGCATTGTCAACTTGAGCCTATGACTGCCAAACTGGCCCTATGACATCGACCCAATCCCTCTATTACCGGTACCGTTATCCACGCGAAATCATCAGTCATGCCGTCTGGCTATATCACAGATTCGGTATCAGCTTCCGAGACGTGGAAGATCTGCTCGCCGAACGGGGAGTCGTCGTGTCCTACGAGACAATCCGTCGGTGGTGTGCGAAGTTCGGTCTCGAATATGTCAGGCGTCTCAAACGACAACAGGGTCGACTCGGAGATACATGGTTTCTGGACGAAGTCTTCGCGACGATCAACGGCGAACGGCAATATCTTTGGCGTGCGGTTGATCAAGACGGTGATGTGATCGACATCCTCGTCCAGTCCCGGCGTAACCGTCGCGCGGCGGAGCGCTTCTTTCTCAAGCTCTTGAAGGGTCAGGCGAGGGTTCCGTTTCGCTTGGTCACCGACAAGTTGAAGAGTTACGGCGCGGCGCTCCGCACGATCATGCCCTCGGTAAATCATGACACCGAACGATACGCGAACAATCGAGCGGAAGTCTCACACCAACCGACCCGACAACGGGAGCGGCAAATGAGGAAGTTCAAGTCGCCACGACAAGCTCAACTCTTTCTTTTCGTGCATGGCATAGTTCTGAATCTTTTCCGACTGTCCAGGCACAGACTGAAGGCGGTTCATCACCGTATGCTGCGAGCGCGTTCATTTGCGACTTGGGAAGCGGTTACCGTGGGTTGATCGACCCGCGCCGATCCGCCACACGTTCGACCTTCGGACGCCAAGTTGACAGAACGGCTACGACGGCCTAGAGTTTGTGTCAGATGCCACCAGTACGATCTCGAACTTGTCTACGGTTGCGTCGTTCCTCAACAACACGAACAGCCACATCTTCTTCGGCACTGCTGCCAGCATCGACACCTTCGACGATTTTGTGGTGAACGTTTTCGAACCCGCCGATCCGACGCCGCCGGAAATTAACGTTCCGGACGATTTCAGCGTGGAAGCGACCGGTCCTACAGGAGCCATTGTCACCTATACGGTGTCGGCAACAGACGTCGGAGATGGTGGTCCTGTTGATGTAGACTGCAATCCCGCTTCTGGTACTACGTTTGCCCTCGGTCCGACCACTGTCGACTGTTCGGCCAGCGATTCCTCCGAGAACGAAGCCACGGCTTCGTTTACGGTGACCGTGGCAGATACAACTGCGCCGGATGTTTCTGTCCCGGCGAATATCCAGGTCGACGCGATCTTCGGAAGCACGACCAGGGCTGTAGAGTTCACGGTTACGGCCACCGATCCTCAGGGCGTGGATCCTGCTCCTGTCATAACCTGTTCTCACGCTTCTGGTTTTGCGTTTGCCATTGGCACGACTACGGTCACCTGCTCGGCAACCGACTTTAGCGGGAATACGTCGGCCGACGCATCGTTCACCGTGACGGTCCGCAGCGTGGACCAGCAGGTGGATGCCCTGAGTGCAGCCGTAAGCGGTCTCACAACCGTCGACGGCAAGACGAAACTGAAACTTATCGGGACCCTCAACGATGTCAAGACGTTCCTCGCGAAGTCGAATGCCCGGGCCGCCAAGAAATCCGCCAGGGGGAAACTCGGCGCGTTCGTGAATCAGGTGAGAGCTCTGAGGAACTCGCGCCGAATATCGCAGGCCGATGCGGACGTCTTGACCAACGCCGCGATTCGCATCAGCGCCAACCTCGGAAACTAATAGAGGTAAGCAGAGCAAGCATCATCGGCGTCCGCTCTAATCGTCGTCGATAAAGATACGGCCCGTTTCGGCATCGTGCCGGGACGGGCTGTTTCTTTGTCTTGCTCGTCGTCTCTCCTACTCTTCTTCTACAATCGTCAGTGGTTCGTTGAGAAGACCGACATAGAACACGACGAGGTCGACCGGCTGGGATCCTTCGTTGATCCCACGGTCCAGGTGTTCACGGTCTCGACCCTCGTGTCCCCGACCGAAACCTCAAAGCGATCGCCGTTCCGGGTGATGACGGTCAGGTTGCCGCTCTTAGAAAGTTCACTGGGAAGTCCAGGTTGGTTGATTCAGTCGAACAGGGTCGGGGCTTCAACTACCTTCAGTGGCTCGATCAAGTCAGGACCAAGAGTAATGGGTCGATTCACCGCCTTCGACACCCGGTAGGCTGTCATCTCAGCGGATGGGTGAGGATCCAGCAGCTGCAGTCTAGCCCCGACAGGCAGGCCAGGATCAAGCCATTGTTCGTGTTCGTCCTCGGCCAGAATTACCGGCATCCGGTCGTGAATCGGGATGACGATTCTATTCGGCCTCGTGGTGATGATCGTATAGGCAGGCTGCCCGTCGATTTCCTGCCAGAGACCGGCGAACGCAAAAGGTTGACCGTCTCGTAGCGTGATGCGGAACGGCAACTTGCCCGAGGGCGACGCCAGCCACTCGTAGAAACCGTCCGCAATGACCAGACACCGGCGATTGAGGAAGGCATCTTTGAAGGCCGGCTTCTGATTGACCGTCTCCGCGCGGGCGTTGATCAGCAGGCGACTCTTTGCAGCCACCCATTCCGGTTTGAACCCCCACTTCGCCGCTCGCACCCGACCCGGTTCTCGATCAAGAACCACAGGAAGTTTGTCGGTGGGACTGGCCTTGTAGACGGGCAGCCGCACCTCCGACCATCCGATCAGGCTCTGGAAGCAGCCCAGATCCCGCATGTGTTTCGCGATGGAATACGCCCCGCACATGGCTTTCGACTATAGCAAAGTGTGCCAGTTTGCAGGTTCGAGGCCTATCTGAGGAGCTTTTCTTCGTCCACCTGCCCCGAGGTGTAAACCTGAAACCGCCGTCTGATTATAATGGTATCAATGGAAGAACATTCGGTTCATCAGGATCCAAGCTCTGCTGTTCGACTGAGGAGGTTTCTATGAAATCCAGAACCCTACTGTCTCTGGCCTTCATCGTCGCGGCCAGCCACACCGTTCTTGCGCAATCGCCCACCTCTCGAAGCGACGATTCGGCAACGGCCAAAGTGGATCAGGTGTTTGCGCAGTGGGACAAGACGATCAGTCCCGGATGCGCGCTGGGAATCATCGAGGATGGCGAGATGACGTACAAGCGGGGATACGGGATGGCGAATCTCGACTATGGCATCCCCATTTCGACGTCGTCGGTGTTCTACATCGGTTCGGTTTCCAAGCAATTTGCAGCCGCCTCCGTCGCATTGCTCGCGGCACAGGACAAGCTCTCGCTCGATGACGACATCCGCCAGTATCTTCCGGAGATTCCCGATTACGGGACACCGATCAACATTCGTCACCTCATCCATCACGTGAGCGGTCTGCGTGACTTCTGGACGCTCGTCGCGCTTGCAGGCCTCCCGACGGACAACGTTTATACGGATGAAGACGTATTGGAGTTTGCATCACGTCAGAAGGGTCTCAACTTCACGCCGGGCGAAGAGTATCTCTACAGCAACACGAACTACTTGCTACTGGCGATGATAGTGAAGCGGGTCAGCGGCCAGTCGCTACGCGAGTACGCCGACGCGAATCTGTTTGTACCACTCGGGATGGATCAAACTCTTTTCAACGACGATCACACACGGATCGTGAAAAACCGCGTGTCGGGCTATGCGCCGAGAGAAGGCGGTGGGTTCGCCCTCAGCATGGTGAACAACGATCTGGTAGGACAGGGCGGCCTCTGGACGACCGTCGAAGACCTTGCGCACTGGGATCAGAATTTCTATCTGGCGGACGTCGGAGGCTCGGCCTTCATCGAGCAGTTGCTGACGCGTGGAGCGTTGACAAACGGGGAGGAGCTCGATTACGCATTCGGATTGAACGTGACCGAATACGAAGGGAAGCGCATGGTGACTCACGGCGGAGCAATGGGAGGTTATCGGGCCGCGCTGACCCGCTTCCCTGATGACCGGTTTTCCGTGGCTCTCCTGTGCAATTTATCGACGACAAACCCATCGAGGCTTGCGCTGAGGATCGCCGACCTTTATCTGTTTGGAAAGGATCCTTCGGATGGATCACCGCCTTCGCCGACGACGAATGCTGGTGACGGGGTGACAGAAGAGCAGGAAAACCCGTTTGCGCTTACCGAGGAAGAGCGTTCCACCTATGCGGGCGATTACTTCAGCGACGAACTCCGTACCACGTATCGCATCGCCGTGAAGGCCGGTGCCTTGTATTTCACGCACCGAAACGCGCTGACAACCACTTTGGAACCGACCGAGCGTGATGAATTCCGCAGTGGACCCGCAACCCTCAAGTTTGAACATGGTCCGGGCGGACGCATTTCAGGGTTCATTCTTGACGCAGGGAGGGTAAGAAACCTGCGGTTTGTTCGGCAGTAAAACGGAGACCACGCAAGTCGACAGCCTTTAGCGATTTTTCGACTGACGACGCTGACACTGTTGACGATAGATCCTCCGTTCTCTTCTGTTGAGACAAAGGAGGGAGGGAACAGAAGTGGCGAGAAGACCGTAATTGAGGCGCGTCGCCAACCTCCTGCAGCCAACTGTTGCTTCCGAGTAACACCAAGGGGCGCAACTGCCGCAGAATGTAGCTGACTCGGGTGTGTCATTTGGACAGTATCGCCGCCGGGGCCTCGACTTCCTCGCTCTTAGCCTGCGGCTCAAAATGACCAATTACCTTTTGCAGCAAGTTCACCGACAACGTGTCGCTGAAACTTCCCACGAACGCGATAACCCAAATCAGTTCCGAGGTCTGCGTTGTGCTACTGCCGGCGAACACTATCAGCCAGGCGGTGAGCATCAAATAGGTCATGACCCCCATGACCACGCCGAGCACGGGCCGAAACAGCAGCCAGCGGATGGCCTCGATTCTGTTTGAGAATGGAAAACTGCCTGCCCTCAGGAGCATCGAGGTAAAGCTGCCGATGATTGCCCAGACCCATACGGGTTTGGGGATCCCCATGACCAACTGCTGATTCAGCTGCGAAGCTGGAGAACTCAAGTCAACCAAGTCGAACGTCACGGCTGTACCCGCCAGAGCGGAGAATATGTAGACCATCATCACGACAACCAGGAACGACGTCTTCGCGCTCTCGGTCCGTGTCATTTCGATTTGTAAACGTGTCAAGTCCAAACGCGATTGTATAAGGCTCTTCCTACCGACGGGCGGAGTCAGGGCGACTTCGGCATTTGACAGCAACTCGAGGCATCGGCTTTGAGCGTCTGGATGGTCCCGGAGTCTGACCGGGATTTCGTCGTAGTAGGTATCGATCGCCCGCCGGATTTCCTCAATACGATGTGATTCGCGCTCCCGTTGGTCCAACGAGACGGCCGCCCCGGTCTTTTCGTGAGAAGTCGCAGCCGAACTGGGAGAATCGGCAACTAATAGACTCTCTTGCTCCTCGCTCATGCTCCCTCCTTCTAAAGGCCCCAACGGATAGCGGCGTCACCTAGGCTTTACCTATAAGAAGACGTAGTAGGGAGCGGAATACATGCAATTAACCTAAAGCTCTACGGGACCATCGCGGGCACAGTAGCCCTGGGCAGCAAACTGGTCGGGCAGGTTCTCGGAGACTGGCGTCGATCGTCGACGTTTCTAAAAATACCGCCCACCGCGTCACGGCATTTTTGCCTCCCGGAAGTCTCCGTCCATCCTCATGCATACGACATGATTTCGTAGCCGCCACCCCTCGCCCTTCCCCTCTGATCGGCACCGGTGCTGCGATAGAACCTCTTGTTCTTGATACGCACAGCCAATCTCTATAGTGTCCTGAATACCAGCACCGTAACGAGCGCACAGATGCGGTCCAGTGTCGCTTGGCCGACTGATCGGGATCGTAACGCGCAGGGCTTGAACCGTTCCCGTTGCACCGAAGCGCACAGATGCGGTCCAGTGTCGCTTGGCCGACTGATCGGGATCGTAACGCGCAGGGCTTGATGGCTCACCATAGGGTACCGTTCCCTAGACTGCCTTTCTGGTCTTGGCCAGGCCTTGTTGCACCGAACCCGAGTCTGGTGCATCGGCGCGTAGCAGCGGCGCCGCGGAACTGGAGCAAGCGCCCCTCCGGGGCGCCTAGGAGGGATAAATGGTTCTCCGGATACTCTTGGTTGGTTGGCTGTCCGTAGCTGCGGCGTGCTCCGCCCAACCTCCGAATCAGGCGGAACAGACGGCCGCGACGGTGACTGTGTTCGAAGGGGCGCGCCTGATTGTGGGCGACGGCAGCCCGCCCATCGAAGACTCGGCCTTCCTGGTCGAAGGTGATCGGTTCGGCAGTATCGGCCGGAGAGGAGAGATCCAGATCCCGGCGGGTGCAGTGAGGGTCGACCTGACGGGCAAGACGATCATGCCGGCGTTGGTCGACGCCCACTCGCACATCGGGTACATGAAAGACCTGACGAGCGGGCCTGAGAACTACACGCGCGAACACATTCTGGACCACATGTATCGGTTCGCCTATCACGGGGTCGCCGCGAGCCAGGCCATGGGCTCCGACTTCGGAGTGATGCCGTTCCAACTGCGGGACGAGATCCTGGCGGGCGAACACCCCGACGCGGCGCGGTTCCTCACCGCGGGTCGGGGACTGGCGCCGTATAGCGAAATCAGCCCCAACAACATGCGGCATGCGGCGTACGTGGTCACGACCGAAGAGGGCGCCCGCGCAAACGTTCGTGAGCTGACGTCGCACGGGGTGACACTCATCAAGACGTGGGTGGACGACCGCGGCGGGAACGTCGAGCCGATGCCCCCGGACTTGTATCTGGCGATTATCGACGAAGCGCACAAGAACGGGATCCGCGTTGCCGCGCATGCCACCGATCTGGAAGACGCCAAGGACTTACTACGGGCCGGCATCGATGTGTTCGCGCACATGATTACAGAGGTGGACGACGAGCTCGTGGCGCTGTTTAAGGAGCGACCCGAGGCAAGCGTTCTGCTGGCGCAGGTCGGCCGTCGGACAATCTACTCGCCGTACCTCGATCCGCCCGAGCCACTGTTGCTCGAGACGGTCACGCCGGCGCAAATCAATCGGCTTCGCGACCGGGTTGCGGGCACTTCACCCGAGGCGCTCGAGCGGGCGCGTCAGTCGTGGGAGCGGACGGCACAGAACATCATGAAGCTCCACAGTGCAGGGGTCCGAATCGGCATTGGGAGCGATGGCGGAGGCCAGGGCGGCGATCGCTTTGTCGGTTTCACGGCGCACACGGAGCTGGAGAACATGGTGGCCGCCGGGATGACGCCGGCGGAGGCGATCGTGGCCGGGACGAAAAATGGATCCGAGGTCCTCGGTCTGGAGGAAGATCTGGGGACGGTGACCGCCGGCAAGAGCGCCGATTTCATCGTGCTCGACCGAAACCCTCTCGACGAGATTACCAACTCCCGAACGATTGACCGCGTGTACCTCAGAGGCCACCAGGTTGATCGGGCGAGGCTCCGGGCGATGTGGTCCGGTGCTTCGGCGAACTAGTGACCTGTAACAGGCCACTAGGGCGGCGAACCGCGAACGGCGGGTTCGAAAGAGAGATACAGCCCGTTTCGGATTGAATCCGCAACGGGCTGTCGATGTTTATGATCTGATTCCCGACAGTTCGACCAATCTTCGACACGGTCAGTCGCCGGACCTGTCAGGTCGATTCGCCCCAACTGCTTATTTCAGGAGCTGCAGCACCGATCGGGACGACATATTCGCGTGTGCCAATGCGGCTACGCCGCTCTCGGTCAGTATCTTGGATCTTGTCAAACCGGCTGCTTCCTTCGCCATAGGCCCGAATTCGAATTCGCCTGCACTCTGGCAGCGGTCGCCTTGGCTTGAGCCACGGCGGAGCTCATCTGGTTCATCGCAGCTCCGGTTCGGCCCTGAACGTCACCGAGGGCGCCCATTGCATTCTGGAGACTCGAGATTGCCGCCGCAGCATTGTCCTGGCTCGTGATGTCTTCGTTACTGATGCCCAGCCCCTGGGTGTCTACGGCGTTTGTCGCGGCGACCGTGCTGTAGCTGACGTCAGCAGAAGTGTTCGTTTGTGTGTTTCCGACGAAGACCGCCTGGGAATTCAGCTTGGCACTGCCGGTCTCCAGACCCGCCGCAGCCGCGCTTCTCGATATTTCCGACATGACGGACTGGAACTCCGCATCCAAAGCCGACCGGTCACCGGTGAACGTGTCCGACGCAGCCTGGCTGGCCAGTGTCGTCGCCCGATCCACTAACGATGAGATGTTGTCGAGGGCGCCGTCCTCGATCTGGAGCTGGCTGATCGCGTCGTTCGCATTCCTGGCACCGACGGTGAGACTGGTCGTGTCCAAGCGATGCCGGTTGGCTACGGCCATGCCTGCGGCATCGTCGGCGGAACTGTTGATGCCTAATCCTGAGCTCAGTCGCTGCAGAGTCTTATTGACGGTGGCTTGAGTGCTGCTCAACGTCGATTGAGCGCCGAGGGACGATAGATTCGTGACTACTGAAAAGCTCATTATTCTTTCTCCGTTTTTTCTTCCAAACAACCTTGTTCGTTTTGGGGTACAGTCCCCTCATTTCCTCTTATCGACCCGGCGGCCGCAGAACTTTAGTCCAATCGCTGGGTAAGGCGGTCGGAGGCCGTCAACGCCATTGTTTGCCCAGGTTGGGCTTTCGTCTTGCAGTGGACAAGGGGCAGGAGTCAAGCCCCTCTCAACGGACACTCCAATGAGGGGCACTGGGCGGTCCTGGCTGACATCCGAATGACGAGGACTCTTCCAGAGGTGTCAGGAAGTAAAAAAGAAGAAGGGGCCGATTGGTGCTGGCTTGCGTCTGATCGGGTCGGGTTCCCCCGTACTCCGTTCAGTCGCGGTGACCAGCGATCGACCCCTTCCTTGGCCCGGCATCTTCTTGCTTCTGATTCGCGCTGTCAACACGAAAGATGTGCGCTCCAGAACTGCCGTAAGATACTGTTTTTAAAGATCCACAGACGTCGCTCGAACGTTTTTCGCCAGTCGATTCGCGAGTGTTTCGCGCGGGTAATATGTTGTCTTCACGGCCGTGAAAATTTGATGGCCCCCGGGCGGACGGTGAACGAAAAGCGCGACCTATGTCACCACCCTTTCCTGGGGTGTCGTTGTTCCGATAGGGGTCGCTTTCATCGCCTCTTACCTGCCTAGCATCAACGATCTTCGGTCGGGTCTCCGGTGACGTGCATCGCGGTGAGCGTGAACCAGAACAGGATCAGGGCGACCAGCGCGCGCTGGCCCAGGCCACCCCATCCGGCAGGTATCATGACGAACAGCAGGATGAACAGCGCTGCCGCCGCGTGGCCGAGTCGTGTGGAGATCTTGCGGTAAGAACTCGATCTCACGGGGATCGCTCCCGCCATCGCTAGAATGTTGATTCCAGCGACGACCGAGGCGAACGCGATCACCGAAGCGACGGCGTGAATCGTCCCTGAGAGGCTGCGCGCATCGCCGGCAGCGTCCAAGGGGAAGGCTCCTGCCAAGAACGTGCCCACCCCCCATAACGCCAACAGGCCAAGGCCTGCCTGGCTGGAGCGCGATCGCGGCAGAGCCTGAAGGAGCAGAAGCACGATTGCGTTCGAACCCAACGCCAGCGCGAAGAGCGAGCCGCTCAGGAGGATCCCCCACCGTCCTGCGGCGTACTCGCTCAAAGCCTGGCTGATGGGGTCGTGGTCGGGACGTATGAAATGGAGGAAGGCAATAAGTATTGCGAAGACGGCCTGTCCAGACAGACCCAGATAGAGGAGCGATTTTGATTGCCGCGAGATAGGTTCGTTGCTGCTCATGCGTCGTTCATGCCGCGGGTGGGTGGCGAAGCTGTTCTGCCGGCTGTCTCCGCCGAGGGTGACGTTCAGCGGGATCGAGAATCGAGGTGAGCCAACACGAAAGCGATCAGGACATGCAGACCTTGCATGGGTTGTAGCCGGCGTCGGTGGCTTCGTTCAAGGTCTTGAAGACCTGGGCCAGGCTTTTGGAGTCGTAGTAACGGCAGCCGGATTGGTGGACGGTCTTGGAGTTTCGGTTTCCGCGGAAGGCGGTCGAGGTAGAGCCCTTATTCTTTCCCGACTTCCGAAGGACGGCAACGGCCCCGGCCGCACCCGCTACTGTCGCTACAGCTCCGATCACGAGTTTCTTCTTCCTTCCCATGATCTGATTGTAAAGGGGAACCGTCCCTGATCCTACAAGTGTCGCCCTTCGCCCCAGTTTCAGAGCAGGCGCTGATGCGGCCTGCGCGCGTCCAGCCTCTGGAGCCCCAGCTCGAGTGCGAAGCCGAGTGCTTCGCTGAATTCCGATCTGCGAAGGCGGCGGTTGATATCGGTGTAACGCTGGTTGCTGACCTTTCCGGCCGGATAGTACTGGTCCATGAGGTTGACGTAGGTGCCCGGTCCGAGTTCGGAGGCGACCCACTCCAGTATCTTCCGGGTCTCGTCGAGACAACCCGGCATCACCAGATGGCGCAGGAGCATACCCCGACGCGCCAGACCTTCGCTGTCGACGACGAGAGTGCCGACCTGGTTGTGCATGGCCTTGATCGCCCTGCGTGCGGCGTTCGGATAGTCGGCGGCCTTCAGGTAGGTCTTGCTGTTCTCGGTGGACCAGTACTTCAGATCCGGCATGTAGACGTCGACGATACCGTCCATCAACGCGATGCTTTCGAGTGAATCATAGCCGCTCGTGTTGTAGACGATCGGTAGCTCCAGGCCGCAATCGAGGGCTTCGACGACGGCTTCTACCACCTGCGGGACGACATGTTCGGGTGTGACGAAATTGATGTTGTGGCAGCCGCGCTTTTGCAGCTCCAGCATCATTCCCGCCAGCCTGTCAGGTGGCGTGCCGGAGTCGGAGGAGCCCGGGGGGATCGCCTGGCTGATGTCGTAATTCTGGCAGAAGACACACCGCAGGTTGCAGTGCGAGAAGAAGATCGTTCCCGACCCGCCCCGTCCTCGCAGGCAGTCCTCTTCGCCGAAATGCGGAAAGTAGCTACCGACCGCCGCATAGCGCCCCGTCTTGCAAGCTGCCCATCGGTCCTCCAGCCGGTTGACGCCGCAATCTCTCGGACAGATACGGCAATCCTCCAGGGACTCTAACCCGCGCCGCACCTTGGCCTGAAGCACTTGTCGAGGGAGGTTCAGGTAGGCGGCGCGAAACGATTTTCGGACGTCATTCGGTGTCATGCTTCCTCTGATTCTACCCAAAAAGATTCGAAATCTCTTGGATAGGCGATCAACCATCAGCTTTCCCCATTAGCTCGAACTGGATGGGACCATCGTACCGTCTTCTGAAGTGGCCGAAGGCTGAACGCCCCCCACTTCCTTACCCCCTTCTCCTGTTGACAGCCGAAAGGAGCGAACTGTATTGTCCTTTTGGTAGCCAAAAGGAGTCTCGATGAGCGGATCGAAAGCGGACATCCTGCAGGGTACGCTTGACCTGATGGTCCTGAAAACGCTCGACACGATGGGCCCGATGCACGGTTGGGGAATCGCGCAACGTATCCAACAGGTCTCGGAGGACACGCTCTACCTCAACCAGGGAACCCTGTACCCGGCGCTGCTTCGCCTGATGCAGAAAGGCTGGATCTCCGCGAAGTGGGGGACGTCGGATAACAACCGGCGAGCCCGCTTCTATTCGTTGACCGGAAGGGGCCGGAAGCAACTCGCGATCGAGACCGAGAACTGGGAACGGATGACGTCGATCATGGCGCGCCTTCTCGAAGCTGCGGAGTAGCGATCAGAACAACCCGACAGGCGCCTCTGTCCGGATTCTCAGGAGATAACTACGCCCGTGCCGACCGCGATGAGTTCGTCGATGTCGTTGTGCAGTTCGATACGGGCCACGGCAATCTTGCTGCCCGTGCGGAGGATGTGCCCGGTTGCGATGAACCACTTCCCGGTGCCGGGCCGAAGATAGTCGACCCGAAGATCGATCGTCCCGAGTTTGCCGAACTGCTCGATCCGAGTCTCGATCGGCTCGTCTGCGAGACGTTCCTGAACCCCGAGAAAGGCTGTGAGACCTCCAGTCGCGTCCAGGACCGCGGAGATCACTCCGCCGTGCAGTGTTTCCCGGACGTAGTTGCCGATCAGCTCCGGTCGCATGTCGAAGCGCACCGTGGGTCGGCCTTCCCGTATGGAGTCCACTCGCGCTCCCAGGACCTTGTTGAACGGGATGCGCTCCCTGAACACATTCTCGATCGTCGATATCAGTTCCGGTGTCATGATTGCTTCCTTCCGGGCCCTGAGTGTATGGCGAATGGAGGGTATGGTCAAAGGCCTCGGATCGGCTGAATATGGTTTAATGTGTCCATCCCATCGCAGAGAAGGCCTCGAGAATGCTGCAGACGACCGCACTCCTGTTCCTGTTGGTTGTTCAGACACCGCATTTCCGCCTCGTCGGTCAGGTCGAAGTGGAGGCCAGGCACCAGGGTGGGCGCGCCATACTGGAAACCCCCGAGGGCACGACGGTCATCCGGGTGGATGTCGACCGGGCCGGGGAGTTCGAATTTCGGAATGTGCGCCCCGGCTCCTACTGGATGACAGTCGGTCTGACCGGGTTCCGGGACATTCGCCGATCGGTCGAAGTCCGGCCTTCCCTCGCCGATAGCGATGGCCGGATTTCGGTCCGGGTCGAGCTCCCCCCCGACGCCCGCGACCTGTCGCAGCAGACGGTGACTGTCGGTCAACTGGAGATTCCATCCGAGGCGATCCGGGAGTTCCTTCGCGCCAGAGATGCCGGCGGCGATACCGAGAAGGTCCGGGAACACCTCGAGCGCGCGATCGAGATTGCGCCCAACTTCGCAGAGGCTCTCAACAACCTCGGCACCACCTACCACCGGGACGGCGATTACTCGCGTTCCATCGAGTTGTTCCAACGTGCACTCGCCGCCGACCCGGAGTCGTTCCAGGCACAGGTCAACCTGGGTGGATCGTTGCTTGCCGACGTTCAGCTGGAGCGAGCACTGGAGGAGAACCGTCGGGCACTCGATCTTCGATCCGACAGCAGCCTCGCGAACTCGCAGATGGGAATGACGCTGTTCTTTCTGCGGCGCGATCAAGAAGCGATTCCGTACTTCGAGAAGGTCAAGCAACTGGATCGGTTTTCTCTGAATACTCCCGAACTCTTCCTCTCCGGCATCTACCTGCGAAACGGCGACCCCGAACGTGCCGCCGACGAACTGGAGGAGTTCCTGGAAAAGTTACCCGACCACCCGCAGGCGCCGAGCGCCCGAGAGCGCCTGCGACTCCTCCGACCGGGCCCCGGATATTGAGTGTGGGTGCGCTCTACATGAGCGCACATCGTTTCGGCTCGAAGAATGTGCGGTCATAGACCGCCCCTACACGGGTCGAGGGGGGAAGGGGACCAAGTCGCGGCGGATTTCAAACCTGAAATCTGCAATGAGCAACCTGCAGTGTGGATTCTTTCAAATGTCGCAATTTGCGATCGTACAGAAAGAGAGAGTTCCGTCTAATCGCAGATTTGTTAATGCACAAATCCGCATTGGAAGTTGGAGATTGAAAATTGCTGCATTTCTCATCGGTTCGAATCTGATGGCCCTAAAGATCAAGTGTGGGTGCGCTCTATGAGCGCACATCGTTTCGGCTCGAAGAATGTGCGGTCATAGACCGCCTCTACACGGGTCGAGGGGGGGGGAAGGGGACCAAGCCGCGGCGGATTTCAAACCTGAAATCTGCAATGAGCAACCTGCAATGTGGATTCTTTCAAATATCGCAATTTGCGATCGTACGGAAAGAGAGAGTCCCGTCCGATCGCAGATTTGTTAATGCACAAATCCGCATTGGAAGTTGGAGATTGGAAACTGCTGCATTTCTCCATCGGTCCGGATCTGATGGCCCTAAAGATCAAGTGTAGGTGCGCTCTATGAGCGCATATCGTTTTCGGCTCGAAGAATGTGCGGTCATAGACCGCCCCTACACGGGTCGAGGGAGAAAGGGATCAAGCCGCGGCGGATTTCAAACCTGAAATCTGCAATGAGCAACCTGCAATGTGGATTCTTTCAAATATCGCAATTTGCGATCGTACGGAAAGAGAGTCCCGTCCGATCGCAGATTTGTTAATGCACAAATCCGCATTGGAAGTTGGAGATTGGAAACTGCTGCATTTCTCATCGGTTCGAAATCTGATGGCCCTAAAGATCAAGTGTAGGTGCGCTCTACATGAGCGCACATCGTTTCGGCTCGAAGAATGTGCGGTCATAGACCGCCCCTACACGGGTCGAGGGGAGGAAGGGGACCAAGCCGCGGCGGATTTCAAACCTGAAATCTGCAATGAGCAACCTGCGGTGTGGATTCTTTCAAATATCGCAATTTGCGATCGTACGGAAAGAGAGTCCCGTCCGATCGCAGATTTGTTAATGCACAAATCCGCATTGGAAGTTGGAGATTGAAAATTGCTGCATTTCTCATCGGTTCGAAGTCTGATAGCCCTAATTGATAGTCCCCCCACTGACAGCGTCCACGACCGCTGCAATCACTCTGGTCAGGTGCCCTCCCGGCGTACCTCGCGGGGTGTAGCCCTGGCGGACGATGACCAGGTCGTGAGAGGGGATGACCGTCGTCCGTTGTCCCATCGCCCCGGAAGCCCAGTAGGCATCTTCGGGTAACTGGTACTGAGCCACCAGAAAGCGCCGTATCGCCCTTCCGAAGCCGGTGCCGGGGTCGTCACGAAATCCACCCAGCCCTCCGGCAGGATTCGCTCGCCCAGCCACTCACCGTCCCACAAGTGGAGCAGTCCAAGGCGTGCCCAGTCGCGCGCCGTTCCGTAGTCGTAGCCCGTCAGCAGGAAGTTACCGTATGGATCCGGCTCGAGAACCATGCTGCGCATGCCGATCTTGTCGAACAGCTCTCGCTGCGGAAACGTGAGGTAATTCTCGCCTCGCGCCTCGACCGTGTCTCGGATGATCTTGCCGATCGTCAGCGGGTCACAGTTGAGGTATTGCCAAACCGTGTTGGGGGGGTGTTCGGCCGGCCGGGTGATCGACCATTCGAAGGCGTCGATCGCCCCGCTGTAGATGTAGAAGTGGTCGCTTTTCTTCTCGAAGAAGTCATCGCCCCGCAGGTACTTGAAGTTCAGGCCGCCGCTCATGTGGAGGAGATCCTCAATCCGAATCTGGCTTCTGGGATCGTCCGGATCGCGCCATTCCGCTATCGGGGCCAGATCCGACACTTTGTGGTGACCGTCTCGAACGAGCAGGGCGAACAGGGTTGCGGTTATGCTCTTGCCCATCGACCAGCTGACGTTGCGAGTGTCCTTATCGAAGCCCGGGGCGTATCGCTCGGCGATGATGTTGCCTTTGTGGACGACCAGGAAGGACCTTGTTTTTCCGCCCTCGGGCTCGAATGCCATGTCGACGGCTGCTTTGAGCGCTTCCCGATCCACCAGCGGGTCGATTGGATCGTTTGGCAGAACGTCGCCCATCGGCCATCGCTGCGTGGTCGGATCGGGAAGGCTTGAAACCACGTCGACCGGCGTGAAGAAGATTCCATCCTCGCCGTCGGGTATGATCGAGCAGCCCTGGTCGCCGTTGTACATCGCTTGTTTGCGAACGCGGCCGTCGTCGAGCCACAGCTCGACCCTCTTGGCTTCGCGATCGACATGGATCTTGACGCGATCGGTCCCGATGATCGGAGGGAAATCGTCGTTCCTCGCGTACTCGCGGGCGTCGCGACCGACGACGAACTCGGCTGAGCAGAGCACCTTCGCCCCCACAGCGAGCTCGAGTTCATCAGCGGTCTGGGCGTGCAGGGGGCTCGAGACTGCCACCGCGATCGCGGTCAGACCGACCAGAATCCGTCGTGTTGGATCGTTCATGTTTTACCCCGCTGGTTTCTTTCCCAGGAGCGAACGTTTTCAGCCTAGTGCGAGAATTCGGAGACAGCTTACTGAAGAAGAACAGGGTGGTCAAACCGGACACGGTGGAGGACCCGGCGGACCGGGCGGAATGGGAACACTTTCAGGGGATTTGCGCTTGAGTTATTCTGGGTGAGCCCTTTGACCCTGCCGCTTTGATAGTGAGGCGAGGGGGGACACCTACCAATGACGACCCTGTTGGTACTCGCTTTCGGTTTCCTGCTGCTGGCGTTTTTTTACGGTCTGTACAGACTGTGGCGTGTGCACCGGCGGGCGCAGGCGCGCGAGAAGCAGCTGGCGCTACGGATGATGCAGGAGACCTGGTCGCGATCCGAAGACGAGTGAGCGCGGGGTCAGTCCCCAGACGATGGGCCGATGCAGGTCCCTAGACGACAAGCCCGCCGTCGACCCGGAGCACGGATCCGTTGACGTAGCTGGATTCGTCGGACGCCAGAAACAGGTACGCGTTGGCGACCTCTGCCGCGGTTCCCATCCGGCCGAGAGGCGTTTTCTCGATAACCCCGTGAAGAACGTCCTCCGGCACGGCTCGCGCCATTTCGGTGTCGATGAAGCCCGGTGCGACGGCGTTCACGGTGATGCCTTTGGGGCCGAGTTCACGCGCCCAGACCTGAGTCATACCGATGACGCCGGCCTTGGCCGCGACGTAGTTCGTCTGACCGAAGTTGCCATGGTGTGCGACGACCGAGGCCGCGTTGATGATGCGCCCTGATCCCTGTTCGATCATCCCGGGGGCAACGGCCTGGGTGCAGTTGAAGACACCCTTGAGGTTGGTGTCGATCACCCGGTCCCACTCCGATTCGGTCATCTTCACCAGGCGGGCATCGGCCGTGATTCCGGCATTGTTGATGAGGATGTCCACTTTCTGGAATCGGTCCCGAACATCCTGAACCGCATGTTCGACCGCCGTGCGATCCCGAACGTCGGTCCTGGCAAAGTAGCAGTCGGCTTCGCTTTCACGGATGCCGGATTCGACCCTACGGCCTGCCCCTTCATCCAGATCCCACAGGACGACGCGTGCCCCCTCGTCGGCGAACCGCCGGGCCGTTGCCGCCCCGATTCCGTTCGCCGCACCGGTGATGACCGCCGCTTTACCCTGGAGTCTCATTCACCTCAGGAAACTGACTACTAACAACTACTGCCCCCCCGCTTCCGCTCCCCGCTGTACGTAGATCTCGCGCGCCTGCCGGAATTGTGCCAGGACGTGTTCCCGTTCCCGATCCGAGCGCCATCCCGAATGGTCGACGGCCATCTCGGTGAGTTTGTCGATCCAGCGGACGAAATAATCTGCGGAGACTTTGTTGCGGATCGGCTCGTCGCCGACGTAGACGTAGACTGGGTTTGTCGTCGCCATCGGCAGTCTCTGTTCGATGGGATGGGAGCGTCCGCTCCCGCCAGCCTGCAGCGTGTACCAACCGCTTCCGGCGACCGTGATTTCAAGCTCGAACTCGTCGTGCCGCGGGTCGGCTGTCAGTGAGATGCGCTCGATGACCTCTCCATTGCGAACGATTTCGAGTCGATCGAGTGGGACGATCGAATCGAGGGTCCCGCGCAGGACGATAGTCTCGTCAGCGTGCTCGAGCCGGACCTCATCCCCCGGCATCGCCTGGTTGATAGTGAACTCCAGAATCGGACCGTTGGTGACGAAGCCCCTGCCTTTGAGCAGTGCCTGCATGTAGTTGTCCCAGCTCAAGTTGCCGACGCCCAGATGGAAGTAACCGCGCATCGCGCCGACGAGGTTCGTGCGGTGGAGGTTCGAGATCGAGTCCTCGCCGCCGGTGGCCGGAACCTTGAAACCGTTGTTCAGCGCATGGTGCCAGGGAATCAACGCCGCTTCGCCGGCCTGAGACCAGAGTTCGTGGTAGCTGATGGCCTCATGGGCGACATCCACCGGAAACGCTTTTGCCCCGCCAAGGTTGCCATTCAGTGGGTCCTGAGACCCCCCGAACGGGTGAACATATGCGCCGATGGCGCCCTGCTCTTTCGCGAATAGCAGGATGTCGGTATTGGAAGGATAGAGGCTCTCGATTGCCGTTCCTTCGTACCCTGTCACGAATGGTGAAATCAAGTGCTCGGTCAGGTTGAACAGCGAGATGTGACCGTAGAAAGGCGGCCGGTACTCCTGACCGGTGTGCATGATTCTGTCCGGAGTCGACAGCGGATGCTCGTCGCTTGCGGCGTCGTAGTGCTGGTAGTCGATAATCCGATTGTCCTTGTTGGCGATCATGTGGCCGATCATGTCCATGTCTTCGGCCGCCGCCATCAGAAACAGGTTCTCCGCGGTGTTGTGCAGGTTGCCGGCATAGTTCATGTGAACGTGGTTGCTGCCCGAGTACCAACCCTTAGCGGTCAAGTTGGTCATTCGATCCAGCCGTAGCGTGATCGAGTGAACCTGACCGGCTTCGACCTCGATGGTCTCGGTCGCCGGGACGTACTCGAAACCCTTGACGGCTTCGACGGTGTAGGCCCCGGGCGGAACCTCGGTCGTGAATCGACCCGGGGTGTGGAAGAGTTGCTCGTTGAGCGAGGACAGCCGTTCGTAGGCGTCGCTGGGCGTGTAGGATTTTCCGTCCGACGCCTGCTGGTAAATCCTTGCCGGTGTTTCGCGACCCGATTCGTCAAGCACACGGACACTGATGGTGCCCATCGGCCTGCTCCAGCGCTTCGACGTGATCCGGACGATCTCGGCCCTTCCCCCCCAGCTCTTCAGCAGCTTCAACTGCGGAATTCCTCGCTCGTTCGAGATGTAAGCGATCCATTCTCCGTCCGGAGACCAGCGCGGATGGAAGCTGTCGTACTCCCCGAAAGTCATCTTGTAGGGTTCACCACCGCCGACGGGAAGAACGAACAGGTTGTTGAACTGGTGACCGAGATGTGAGCTGTAGACGATCCGCTTGCCGTCGGGCGATACGTGCGGGCGGGTACGGTAGAGCGTTTCCTCTTTGTGGATCAGCTCGGCCTGGCCGGTATTCATCACGTCCGGCTCCAGCGGCGCTCTCCAGATACCTCCCGAACCGAGCGGGATGCTGCGGTTGGAGATGAAAAGCAATTCCGATCCGTCCGGGGACCACGTCGGTGAGATGTGGAGGTCGTTGTTGCCGAAGTAGAGCCGCGATCGCCCGAACTGATTGTCGGTCGTGACTTCGGTGACGGAGCCCATGTTCCCGTCGACCAACTCCATCAGGCGAATGTTGAAATAACCGTTCGGTGCGGTGGAGACATACGCCAGCTGAGTGCCGTCGGGAGACCATGCGGGATCGATGTTGACGAATTCGCCCTCGGTCAGCGACCCCGATTCTCCGGTTTCCAGGTTCATGATCATCAGGTTGATGCTGCGTCCATCGTCGTCGGCCGTGTAAACAAGCCAGTTTCCGTCCGGTGACCACTCCGGCGACGACAGGTACGCGCTCGAATAGGCGATTTCGTAAGCGGTCGTTTCACCCGGCCGGATCCGCCAGATCGATCCGTCCATCGCGAACGCGATCCATTCGCCGTCGGGCGACCAGGACGGCCACCAGGGTGTGCTGCTGCCGGCGGGTGGGAAGTAGAAGTTGTGCATGTAGTTTCCGCCGGTGCGTGCGTTTGGATAAACCTGGGCGGAGACGTTGGCCCCCAGGCAGAGCAGCGCCAACACGATAGACAGGGCGATGACGGGCTTTTTGTCGGACATCGGACTCACCTCTCCGGTTTTTAAGAAGGCCAAATGCGGCGTGGGGGTCAGTATATGGGGCCGGCGTACGGGAGTGAAACAAAACCGGGGCGGCGGTTGGAGACGTTAGGACGTAGGCCGTAGGCCGTTGTGGTGTTGCTCAGTGAGAGTTGGTCGGTGACTGGCGAGGGGTGACGCGTAGGCCGTTGTCCGTAGGACGTTGCGGTGTCGCTTGACGAATGTTGGCCGGTGACTGGCGAGGGATGACGCGTAGGCCGTTATCCGTAGGCCGTTGTCGTGTCGCCTAACGAATATTGGTTGGTGATTGGCGAGGGGACCCACTTTCCTACCGGAAGAGAAATTCGTCGCCAGTCACCCGGCAATCTACACCGAGCGACACCACAACGGCCTACGGCCTACGTCCTAACGTCCCAGCCACGGCCTACGTCCCCACCAACGGCCTACGGCCAACGTTGCTCCCGATCGTCACTTCTTCAAATAATCTGAAACCTTTTCGGCCAAACGCCGTTCTAGATATTTCATGAGCATCGGGGTGTCTGCGCTCTAGATACATAGAGCTACAATGCATAAGAGCGGAAGCCATCGGTTCAAATGGAGATTAAACAATTGATTTCAAAAGATCTTGTCGCCGCGTCTGCAACGCCGTTGATCCTGTCGATCTTGCTCAACGAGGGGGAGAGCTACGGCTACGCGATCATCGCGGCCGTCCGCGACCTGTCTGACGGAGACCTTAGGTGGACCGACGGGATGTTGTATCCGGTCCTGCACCGTCTGGAGCGCAATGGTCTGGTTCAATCCGAATGGCGGCTCTCCGATGTCGGCCGGAGACGAAAGTACTACCGGCTGACGGGTGAGGGCTACGAGGGTCTGGAACGCGAGCGTGCCCAGTGGCTCCGGGTGCACGCCACCCTGGAAAAGCTCTGGGTGAAGAATCATGTTTGACCTGGAAAGAGCTGTCGCCGACTGGCGCTGGCGGCTCCGTACCCGGATGCAAGTGTCCGGGGAAACGATCGCGGAACTGGAGGATCACCTGCGCACCCAGGTCGAGACGCTGGGTGCTGGCGGGTTGAGTCAGGAAGAGGCCTTTCAGACGGCTGTTCGCCGGCTCGGCGACGAATCGAGCGTGCGGTCGGAATTCGACAAGGTGGAGCCCGATGACGGACGGCCCGTGATGGGACCGGATCACAGCGTAGAACGAATCCGTGGGAGGAGAGGTATTTCGATGAGGACTTTCTTTCAAGACATCCGGTATTCACTACGGTTGCTGCGACAGAGCCCGAGCTTTGCCGTCGTGGCCATCTTGACCCTCGCTCTGGGAATCGGCGCGAACACGGCTGTCTTCAGCGTCGTCAACGCCGTCCTCGTGCGACCTCTACCCTACGAAGACCCCGAGCAGCTGACCGTCATCTGGACAGACTTCGGCCGGGACCTGCCGCAGAACTGGGTTTCGGGTCCCGAGCTCGTCGAGATGCAGGAGTTCAATTCGCTGTTCGAAGCCGTGGGCGCTGTGATACCGACAACGGTTGCGTTCACGGGATCGGGCGAACCCGAACAGATCCGTGCCGCCGGAGCGACGGGAAACTTCTTCCGCGTGATGAAGGTCAACCCGGCTCAAGGTCGTCTGTTCCGTGACGATGATGACGTTGCCGGAGCCGCGCCGGTCGCCGTCCTCAGCGATGGCTTCTGGAAGCGCCGGTTTGGAGGAGATCGCTCGATCCTGGGGCAGACCATATCCACCGACGGCGTCCCTCTGACGGTCGTCGGTATCCTGCCCGCAGACTTCGCCATCCTCCATCCCGGGTCCAACTTCCCCAAGGATATCGATGTCTGGACGCCGATGGCCGGTCTGCTCCAGGCTTTCTTCGGTACGGGAAACTACGAAGAATTGCCACGCGGTTCCCACTTCATGAACGCCTTTGCGCGGATGAAGCCGGGTGTGACCCTGGCACAGGCGCAATCGGACATGAGTGCGGTCGCCCTCCAGATGCAGGAAAAGACCCCTGATTACTACGATTTTGACGGATGGGGAATCACGGTTTTGTCCCTCCATGGCGACCTCGTCGAGGAAGCCCGTCCGGCCATGCTCGTACTTCTGGGGGCGGTAGCCTTCGTCCTGCTGATCGCGTGCGTCAACGTCGCCAACCTGATGTTGGCCCGCGCGGCATCCCGGGAAAGGGAAGGTGCGGTGCGCGCCGCACTGGGTGCCGGCCGCTGGCGAATGATCCGGCAGCTCATGACCGAGAGCGTGACCCTTTCGGTTGTCGGCGGCGCATTCGGGCTCCTGATGGCTTTCGGGTTGGTTCGCGTGGTTTCTGCGATGGCGCCGGCCAGTCTTCCCAGGGGCGACGAAATCGGAATCGACAGCGGCGTGCTTCTCTTCACGCTGGTCGTGTCGATCGGGACCGGCATCCTGTTCGGATTCGCTCCGGCGCTCCACAACTTGAAGGGTGATCTGGTCGAGTCGTTGAAGGAAGGCGGCAGGGGCGCGACGGGAGTCCGTGGTCGCCGGCTGCACAGCCTGCTGGTGGTCTCGGAAGTTACGCTGGCGATCGTCCTCCTCGTGGGCGCAGGGTTGATGATCCGCAGCTTCTCGGAACTGATGAATTCCGATCCCGGGTACAACACCGAGAACCTGCTGACGATGCGGGTGTCGCTTCCCGGCGGCAAGTACGACGGCAACGGGCAGAGGGCGTTCTTCGACAGCCTTCTGGAGCGGACTGCCGCCCTTCCCGGTGTGCTGTCGGCGGGCGCCATCTCTCATCTGCCGCTGAGTGGCATCGGAGGATCGGGAACGACCCGGGTCGACCGCACCGACCAGTTTCCTGCAGATGAAGCCTACATCGAGGCCGACCGCCGCTATGTGAGCCCCGACTATTTTCCCACGATGGGTGTGCGGCTCGTGGCGGGCCGGAACTTCACGTCGGCCGACGCCGTCGAAGCGCCTCTGGTCGCGGTCGTTGATGAAGAGTTCGCCGGCCGTTTCTGGCCCGACGACGACCCGGTCGGAAAACACATCTCGATTCAATTCCGCGAGCCGGTCTGGCGCGAGGTGGTCGGCGTGGTCGCACACTCCCGACACACCGATCTCGAAACCGTGGGACGGGAGCAGGTCTACATGCCCTACAAACAGGTGCCGCAGTCGGGCATGTTCCTGACGTTGAAGACCCAGGGCGACCCATTGTCGCTCGCGTCGGCGGTTCGCACCGAAGTTTGGGCACTGGATGACGATCAGCCGGTCGATGACGTCGCAACGATGGCCTCACGGGTCGAGGGAGCGCTCGGTCCGACGAGATTCAACCTGATGCTGTTGTCGGTGTTCGCGACCCTCGCTCTGCTGCTCGCCGCTGTCGGCGTCTACGGCGTCGTGTCCTACTCGGTGACGCAGCGGAATCACGAGATCGGTGTTCGCATGGCGCTGGGCGCAGGTAGGGGGGACGTGCAAGGAATGATCCTGCGGCAGAGCCTGACGACGGTGGTGGCCGGTCTGGTCTTCGGCCTTGTCGCCGCGCTCGGTCTGACCCGATTCATCGCGAGTCTGCTCTACAACGTGTCGCCCAACGACCCCCCGACGTACGCCTGGGTGGCCCTCGTCCTGACGATCACGGCCGCGCTCGCCTGCTACCTGCCAGCCCTGCGCGCTACGCGGGTGGACCCGGGCTCAGTGCTGCACCAGGAATAGGTCTTTAACTGCCCGTATCAAGTGTTGGGTACGGGTTGGGCGTCTGGGCGTTCACAAACATGTCTGCTCAGTCAACACCCGCGTACCAGATGCTGGGTACGGGTCGGCCTCCGGCGTTCGCAAACATGTCTGCTCAGTCAACACCCGGGGACAGGGCTATACCCCTGTCCCCGACCGTTGTTTAGCGTCGGGCCCACCGTCCCCCTCTCACCTCGAACGAGAGCGTTCGACGACACACGCGCGAAACGGACGGCTTCGAAGAAAGACAGCTGGTCCGGTCCCCCCACGCCCGGAGCTCTCCCAACCGGCTCGCGACCACCGCAGACAACTGCGGTCGGCTCTTACTCGTCACTCGTCACTCTCTTCGTTGTAAGCTTCCACCATGTCCGAGCCGGAAATGTACGGGGTTCTAGCTGAGGACGACGGAAGGACACCCGGATACGAACCGCCGCTGAGCGACGAGCAGCAGCTCGAGCTGTATCGTCTCCTGGTCCAGACGCGCTTGTTCGACGCTCAGGCGATCAGCCTCCATCGCCAGGGACGGATCGGGATCTATGGTTCCTCCGAGGGCGAGGAGGCCCTGGCCGTTGCCGCCGCGATGACGCTTTCGACCGGGGACTGGTTGTTTCCCGATTACCGGGTGCCCGGCGCCCTCTTCCAGCGTGGTGTCCGGATGCGGGAGTTTCTGGCCCAGCTCTTTGGAACATCGGAAGACCTCAGCAAGGGGCGTCAGTTGCCCACCCATCACGGTTCCCGCGACCTACGCATCGCCTCCATCGCGAGTCCGGTCGGGAACGGCATTCCTCATGCGGTCGGGTTTGCCTGGGCCGCCCGGATCAAGAAAGGTCCCGAGGTTGTCCTCAACTTTTTCGGTGACGGGGCGACTTCCGAGGAAGGCTTCCACACGGGCATGAACATCGCCGGCGTTCACAGACTTCCGATCGTCTTTGTGTGCCGCAACAACCAGTACGCGATTTCGGTTCCCCTCAGCCTGCAGACCGCTTCGGAGACCATTGCGATCAAGGCGCAGGCCTACGGATTTGAGGGAGTGCGGGTTGATGGCAGCGATGCGCTCGCGGTTCACAAAGTTGTCGGTGAAGCCGTCGAGCGGGCACGCGGCGGCGGGGGACCCACGCTGATCGAAGGTGTCAGCTACCGTCACGGCGCGCATTCCACTTCCGATGACGACACGCGTTACCGCGAACGCAAAGAGGCCGAGGCGTGGCGGAAGCGGGACCCGATCGCCCGTTTCGGGCGCTACCTGCAGGCCCGGAGACTCTGGGATGACGATCAGGAAGCGATGCTGCAGGCCTCGATGCAGGCAGCCGTACATACCGCTGTCGGAGAAGCCGAGGCCGCCCCGGCGCCCGCGCTCGACACGCTGTTCGAAGATGTCTACGGCGAGAAACCGTGGCATCTGAGAGAACAGCAGCAGGATCTGGAGAACCACCTCCGACGTAAGAAGGGAAGTGGGGCATGAGCCGCATGAACATGATCGAGGCCCTCAACGACGCCCTCCATGTCGGAATGCGTGAGAACGACGATGTCGTCATGCTCGGTGAGGACGTTGGCCGCCTGGGTGGTGTTTTCAGGGTCAGCGCCGGGCTGCAGGACGAGTTCGGCGACGACCGGGTCCTGGATACGCCGCTGTCGGAGGCGGGCATCATCGGCTCGGCAATCGGGATGGCCCTCTACGGCCTGCGACCCGTGGCCGAGATCCAGTTCGCAGACTTCGTGTTTCCTGCGTTCGACCAGATCGTGAACGAACTGGCCAAGTACCGCTATCGATCAGGAAATCAGTTCGCCTGTCCCGTCCTGGTTCGCATGCCGGTGGGCGGCGGAATCGGAGGCGGACACTACCATTCCCAGAGCCCGGAAAGCTACTTCGCGCACACGGCCGGACTTAAGGTCGTGATCCCTTCCAGCCCCTACGACGCGAAGGGACTCCTCCTGGCTGCCCTCGCCGACGAGGATCCCGTCGTGTTCCTCGAGCCGAAAAAACTCTACCGCACGACGAGCGACGAGGTTCCAGAGGAGGGCTACACGGTCCCGATCGGCGAGGCTCGAACCCTGCGCGAGGGAAGCGACGTCACACTCGTCTGCTACGGAGCGATGGTGCCCCTTGCGGAGCAGGCGGCTGTGGCCGCGGCGGGTGAGAGAATCAGTGTCGAAGTCCTCGACCTGCGAAGCCTGCTCCCGGTCGACATCGAGGCTCTCGTTCGGTCGGTCGAGAAGACCAGCCGCGTCGTTATCGTCCACGAGGCCCCCCGAACATGCGGCTACGCCGGCGAGCTTGCATCGCTGATTGTCGAGAAGGCGTTCTGGAGCCTGGACGCGCCGATCATGCGGGTCACGGGATTCGACACACCCTTCCCTTATCGTCTCGAAGCCGAATACATGCCGACCCCGGACCGGATCCTGGAAGCCATCCGAACAACGATGACCGTGTAGGCAGGCTACGCGGCAGGCGCCTGAGGCGGACCGAGCTGCTCCTACGGTTCGGACTTAAAATCGATCCAGGTTGCCTGCGCGGCACCGCAAAGATCCCCGGACTCTGAGAACAGGGCGGTGCCGGTGGCGTGTTTTCTCCCGCTGCTGTGGATGTGCCAGCCGATCGTGACACATTTTTCGCCAACCCTTACGGATCGTCCGAGACGAGTGGTCAGCCGGCCGAGCAGGCGAGTGGCGTGGCCATCGATGGCGAAGAAGCCTGGACAATCCAGAGCGGCCCACCGAAACTCCTCCCGGATTCTGCCGTCTGTGCCGGCCTGGTGTTCCTCCGGGATCCACGGTGAGGCCACGATGTCTCTGTCCGGAATAGGACTCGGGAAGACATGCATGCCGTCCTCGCGCAACGGGCCGCAGACATAGCAATGAGGCAAAGCGTGAAACTCGAAACCTCGGTAGGATCTGGTCGCCGCCGAGGCGACCTCGAAACTCGGCGGCTCGGGTATGTCAATGTCCAGTGTTGCGGAGCGTGCCTCGGCTACGAGGTCGTCACCGTCCCTCAACGACACTCTGCTTCCGTTCAGCTCGAGATCGAGCGCCCGTTCCAGCGGCGGCGGCTTGCGCAGCGTGACCTCCGCCACTCCGTCGACGTGCCGGGCCATCGACCCGCACACATAGCCGCCGTTTCCGGAATCCTTCGGCCCGCAATACCGTTTGTCGATAATGACCTGGTCTTTCACTGTTCGGGACCGTTCATCCACGTTTCCGCTAGCCGAAACACCCGGGGGCAGGGCCAGGCCCCTGTCCCCCTCACAGTGGCTCCCTCACCGACCGTCGCTCTTAAACGCTTTCGCGATGGCGGCGGTGACTCTGTTGAAATGCTGGCCGAAGCCGCCTCCGATCGAATGACCGAGGCGCGTGATCACCAGGTCGAGGTCGGGCAGCACCATCACACGCTGGCCGCGGGCACCCGATGCGTAGAAACCGGCTGGCACGACTGCGGCGGTGTTGATCCACCACAGGCCGCCATAGTTGCCTTCCGAGGCCGGGGCGGGCGTGGAAACGTAGTCCACCCATCCTTCCGGCAGGATCCGCTTGCCTTCCCACATCCCATCCTGAAGGTGCAGGAGTCCGAAACGGGCCCAGTCGCGGGCCGTGCCGTAGTCGAAGCCCGTCAGCAGGAAGTTCCCGTGGGGGTCCGGCTCCAGGAGCATGTTCCTCATCCCGATCTGGTCGAAGAGCGCCCGCTGCGGGAAGGTGAGGTAGCTCTCGCCGCGGGCCTCGACGGTTTCCCGGATGATTTTTCCGAGCGTCAGCGGATCGGAGTTTCGGTATCGATAAACCGTGTTCGGCGGAAACTCCGATGGCTTGCCGACCGAGAGCGCGAAGGCGTCGATCGCACCCGCGTAGATGTAGAGGTGGTCGCTCTCCTTCGTGAAGTAATCCGGTCCGGATAGCCGCTTGAAGTCCAGACCGCTGCTCATGTGGAGCAGGTCGGCGATCGTGATCTCACCGCGCGGATCCCCGATGTCGCGCCACTCGGCGACCGGAGCCGGATCGTCGACCTTGAAATGACCGTCGCGAACCAGCAGGCCCACCAGTGCCGCCGTGATGCTCTTGCCCATCGACCAGCTGACGTGACGGGTGTCCTTGTCGAATCCCCGGGCGTAGCGTTCCGCCAAGATCCGACCCTTGTGCAGGACGAGGAAGGCGCGGGTCTTGAGCGGTGTTCCACTCGAATCCATCTTTTCAAAGGCCATGTCGACGGCGGCTTCCAGCGCGGCTTCGTCGTATTCGAGAGGCCCTGAGTACGGTTCGATGACGTCTCCCATCGGCCAGAGTTGGGTCGTCGGGTCCGGAAGGGCGCTTTTCACTTCAACGGGGGTGAAGAAGACGCCGCTTTCGCCTTCGGGAATCAACGTGCAGCCCTGGGATCCGTTGTACACGGCTGTCTTTCGAATCTGACCATCCGGGGTGGACAGTTCGAGAGTCCGGGCTTTCCGGTCAACGGCAACCCCAATACTGTCCCAGTCCACACCGATGAACGGGTAGGCATCGTTCCTCAAGTATTCCCGGGCATCCCGTCCTATGACGAACACACCCGAACACGTCAGCTTGGCGCCGAGCGCGATCGAGATCGCGAGGTCCTGCTGGAGTGCCGTCGCAGGCATCGCATGGCCCAGCCACAGGACGCTCGTAAGCGCGCAAACGAACAGGTTGCTTAAGCTGTACTTCATCGATTCCCCGGCGACCTTCAATATTCCACGATCAGCTGTGGATTCTCATGCCGTCCGAATCCTCGAGTCAAGCAATTAGGCTTGAAGCACCCGGACGCAACCATCATAATTCGCCCCATGTCGCCCCTCCAACGCTGCCTCCTGTCGACCCTGGTCTTCCTCCTTGCCGGCTGTCAGGCCCGCGACTCCGAGCGCGGTCCGATTCAAATTCAGATCGGCGCGGTGTCCGCTCCTGGATCCCTCATCTCGAACACCGGCGAGGAGTTGGCACGTCGCATCAACGAGCGGCTGGAAGGGAGGATCGATGCTACGTTCTTCGGTTCGAGCCAGCTGGGTAACGACGAGGTCATGCTCCAGAAGCTGAAACTCGGAACCGTCGACTTTTCCATCCCTTCGACGATCATGTCGTCCACCGTCGACGAGTTCGGCTTGTTCGAGATGCCATACCTGGTGCAGGACCGCGAACACATGAAGCGGATTGCCCAGGAGATCTTCTGGCCGCGCCTGGCGCCCGCATCCGAGGCGAAGGGTTACAAGGTTCTGGCTTTGTGGGAGAACGGTTTTCGACACATCACGAACAACAGGAGGCCAATCTCGGTTCCCGAGGATCTGGCTGGCGTCAAGCTGCGGACGCCACGCGGGCAGTGGCGCGTGAAACTCTTCCAGACCTTTGGTGCGAATCCCACACCGATGCCTCTGTCGGAAGTCTTCGTCGCCCTCCAGACCGGCGTCATCGATGGCCAGGAGAACCCTTTTGCGCAGGTTACGAGCTACAAGCTCCAGGAGGTCCAGACTTATCTTTCCCTGACCAGCCACGTGTACAGTCCAGCCTACCTGCTCACAGGTGTGAACCACTGGAATCAGCTGCCCGAGGACATCCGTCAGGTGATCGAACAAACCGCGCGGGAGATGGAAGACTTCGTCTATGAAGAAGCCATCCGCCTCGACAACGAGCTCCTGGAAGAGCTCCGGGCTTCGGGTATCGAGATCAATCAAGCGGACCGTGACGCCTTCCTCGAGGCGAGCCAGCCCATTTACGAGGAGTTCGGAACCACGGTCGCCGGTGGGGCCGAGATGATCGAAACCGCGATGCGACTGGCGATCCCTTAGCCCGGATTTCTTACTAGAAATCCAGGCTACCGCGTTCACGCGACAGGGGTTGCTGCGACCCAGGCTGCTTGTGTAGGTGCGCTCTATGAGCGCACAAATCTTTCGTATTGACAACTGTGCGGTCATAGACCGCACCTACACATTCCTGACAACTCTCGCTTTTTGGCGGAATGACAAGGGTCGGTGAGGAACGCGGTGGGCGGTCGATCTAGTAGACTGTTCCGGTGCGAGCCACCCTCTCAAGCCTTTACCTTCCTTTCCGCCGCTTTCTTGAGATCGTCGTTCTGATACTGATGACAGCCCTGGCACTGATCGTGGTGGCAGGCGTCGTCTTCAGGAAGGCCGGTGCGGCGCTCGTCTGGTATGACGAAGTGGCTTCGATCCTGCTGGTTTGGCTGACCTACTACGGTGCCTGCCTGGCTGCACTGGTGCAGGCCCACATCGGGTTTCCGAAACTCGTAAATGCGGCCGGGCCGAGGCTGCGCGTCCTCCTCACTCTCGTACGAGAGGCCGTGATCGTTGTCTTCTTCCTGGTGGTCGCGTGGGCCGGATGGCGGGTGCTTCTCGTGCTGGAAGGTACGAACCTGGTGAGCCTGCCCTGGATCCCCACACGGTTGACGCAGTCGGTGATACCCGTCGGAGCGTTGCTTTTCATTGCGGCCGAAATGTTGAGCTTTTTCTCTGCCCAGGAACCCGCCGATCCGGAGGGTGGAGGAGACGAGGCGTGACCCTCCTGCTGCTCTTCGTCGGCTTACTCTTCCTTGTTCTGATCGACGTTCCGATCGCGATCGCTCTGGGCGCCGTTGCCATGGCAGCCATGGCGGCCGCAGGAGGGATCGACTCGCTGCCGAACGTCGCCCTGGTCCTGTTTGATGGAGCCCGCAAGTTCACGCTGATCGCTATCCCTCTCTTCATCCTCGCCGGCGCGATCATGAACGCTTCGGGAATCTCGCGGCGGTTGATTGCGTTCGCGTCGGCGTTGCTCGGCTTTGTCCGTGGGGGCCTGGCGATGGTGACGATCGGGACGTCGCTGTTTTTCGCGGAGATTTCCGGTTCCGCCGTTGCGGACGTCGCCGCGCTGGGCTCGATCCTGATTCCGGCGATGAAGCGGAAGGGATATACCACCCCCTTCGCGGCAGCGGTCACCTCCTCGGCGTCGACGCTGGCCGTGATCATCCCACCGTCAATGCCGATGATCCTGTATGCCGTGATGTCGGGTAGCTCCGTCGTTGAACTGTTTGTTGCCGGGATCATTCCCGGCGTTCTCGGCGCCGTGCTGATGATGGGTGTGGCGCACTTCATTTCTATCCGCCACAACTTCCCGGTCGAAGAAGTCTTCCAGATCAAGCGGGTCGTCCAGACCTTCAAGGAGGCCGTCTGGGCTCTCACACTGCCGATTATCATCCTCGGTGGAATCTTCAGCGGCCTGGTGACGGCGACTGAAGGGGCAGGTCTGGCGGTTGTGGCGGCGATCGTCATCGGCACCCTCATCTACCGGGAGCTGGACTGGACGCGGCTGCGGGAATCGATGGTGGAGGGCGGCCGGCAGACAGCAGTCGTGATGCTTCTGGTGGCGACCTCCGCGTTGCTTGGGGACTACCTGACCTCAATGCGGGTTCCGCAAGGTGCGGCAGAGGGGATCATCGGGCTGACGGACAATCCGCTCATCATCATGGCCCTGCTCAACGTCTTCTTCCTCGCGGTGGGCCTCTTTCTACACTCCGCGGCCGCGATTATCCTCGTCGTCCCCATCGTGATGCCGCTGGTCCTGGCTGCCGGCATCGATCCCGTGCACTTCGGTCTGGTCGTCACACTGAATCTCGGAATCGGGCAGCAGACCCCGCCCGTCGCGAGTGTTCTGGTGACGGCCTGCTCGATCGCCAAAGCCGACGTCTGGGAAGTCACGAAGGTGAACGTCTACTTCATCGCCGTCCTTTTCGGAGTCCTTCTCCTCGTCAGCTACGTTCCCGCGATTCCGCTGGTCCTCGTGGATTTCTTCTACAGGTAGCGGTACGGGCAATCCTTGGTTTCGAGCAGGTGTGCGCTGACAACAACGTACGTGAAAGAGCCAATGTGAGGGGGACAGGGGTATAGCCCTGTCCCCGGGTCTTCGTTGAGCAGAAAAGTTGGCGAAACGGCAGGCGTTCGCCGGAACCGGATACCTGTAAGTGGGGGCACGTTGTGGTCCACGTTGACCAAGCCGCTTCGGACCCGGTAAGATTTTCTAGCCCTGCCCGTTTTTCCCAGCATCAAGGAGGATCGATTGTTGATTTCGAGAAAAGTACTGTTTGGCAACCCGGAAAAGGCGCATGCGCGCATCAGCCCGGACGGGACGCAACTTGCCTACCTGGCGCCCGTGGACGGTGTGCTCAACGTCTGGGTCGGACCCGCCGGAGACCCATCGGCCGCGCAACCGGTGACAAAGGACACCCATCGTGGAATTCGTTCATTTTTCTGGGCATACACGAGCGCCCACGTCCTCTATCCCCAGGACAAGGATGGCGACGAGGATTGGCACATCTACAGCGTGAATCTCGAAACCGGCGAGATCAGAGATCTGACCCCGATCGAGAAGATTGCTGCGCGGATCCAGGAAGTGAGCCACAAGTCTCCCGAAGAGGTTCTGGTTGGGATTAATGATCGAGGCGAGCGGCAACTCCACGACGTTTACCGCGTGAACATCGTGACCGGTGACCGCGTAATGGTGCAGGAGAACCCCGGCTTTGCCGGTTTCATGACCGATGACGATTACCGCGTGCGGTTTGCGCTGACAATGACTCCCGACGCTGGGCATCTGTACCTGAAGCCCGACCCCGAGGCCGGTTGGAAGGAGTTCGCGCGGATCGACCCCGTCGATTCGATGACGACCCAGCCGGTCGGCTTCGACAAGACCGGAGATCGCTACTACATGCTCGACAGCCGCGACCGGGACAAGGGTGCGTTAAAGGTCGTCGAATTGGAGACCGGTCGCGAAGAACTCCTGGCCGAAAGCGACCTGGCCGATATCGATGGCGTCATCGTCCATCCCACGGAGAAGACGGTTCAAGCCATCACGTCCACGCATGCCCGTCAACAGTTGACGGTACTCGACCCCTCGATCCAGCCGGATATCGACTACCTGGAAACCGTTGCTGCCGGCGAACTCAAGATCACGAGTCGGACCTTGGACGATCAACTCTGGACGGTGGCCTTCCTGATGGACGACGGGCCGCTGCGTTTCTACCTCTACGACCGCGAAGCGAAGTTCGCGAAGTTTCTCTTCACGACCCAGCCGGAACTGGAGGACCTCCCCCTGGTCATGATGCATTCCGAGGTCATCGAGGCGCGGGACGGTCTGGAACTCGTCGTGTATCTCTCGCTGCCGACTGCGAGTGACCCCGAAAACGGGGGTCGGCCGTCTTCACCTCTGCCGATGGTGCTCTACGTTCACGGCGGACCATGGGCCCGGGACGACTGGGGGTACACGCCGAATCACCAGTGGCTGGCGAACCGGGGCTACGCCGTCCTCTCGGTGAACTATCGAGGTTCGACCGGGTTCGGGAAGAGTTTCATCAACAAAGCGGACAAGGAATGGGCCGCCTCGATGCACGACGACCTGATCGATGCCCTCGACTGGGCCGTCGAGCAGAAGATCGCCGATCGCGACCGCATCGCGATCATGGGGGGAAGCTACGGAGGGTACGCGACTCTGGTCGGGGTTACCTTTACCCCGAGCGTGTTCAGATGCGGTGTCGACATAGTCGGTCCATCGAACCTGATCACGATGATGGAGAACCCCCCGCCGTACTGGGTACCGTTGATGCCGATCATGAAGAACCGCGTCGGAGATTTCACCGATGAGGACGGCCGCGAGTTCCTGAAGTCGCGTTCACCCCTCACTTTCGTCGACCGGATCCAACGACCGCTGCTCATCGCCCAGGGCAAACATGACCCGCGCGTCAAACAGGCCGAATCCGACCAGATCGTGGCCGCAATGAACGAGAAGGACATTCCGGTCAGCTACATGCTTTTCACCGAAGAGGGCCACGGTTTCGCGAAACCCGAGAACCGCCAGGCGTTCTTCGCGGTCGCCGAGGCTTTTCTCGCGAAGCATCTTGGCGGAGAGTACGAACCCATCGGTGACGCATTCGAAGGCGCCGCGTTCGAGGTATCGAGCGGAACCGATGGCGTCCCCGGTCTGGAAGATGCCCTGAAGGAGATGGAAGCCTCGCCATCGTAGTTTCGAAGGCTGGATTCCAAGCTGCTCGAGATGAGTCACCACAGCGCAGTCGAACTGGATGCGGCCTCCGTCCGATTCGGCGGCTATCCGGCCATCGACGAGGTTACCTTTACCGTACCCGAAGGCCAGTTCGTCGCCATCGTAGGCCCGACCGGGTGCGGCAAGTCTTCATTGCTGAACCTGGTTGCCGGTCTACTGCATCCAACCACGGGCACGGTTCGCACGTCCGGCAGCGCGTTCAGCGGTGTGAATCCGGATGCCGCATATATGTTCCAGCAGGATGCCCTGCTTCCGTGGAAACGGGTCCTGGACAACGTCATGCTCGGGCCCGTTCTCCGCGGCCAGTCCCGCAAGGATGCCGGCGAGAACGCCCGGCAGTGGATCGATCGGGTGGGCCTGTCCGGGTTCGAGGACCGGTATCCCCACCAGCTCTCGGGTGGACAACGGAGACGGGTCGCGATGGCTCAGGTCCTGATCAACCGTTTGCCGCTATTGCTGATGGATGAGCCTTTCGGCGCCCTCGACGTGCAGACGCGAGCCCTGATGGAGAACGAACTCCTGGAACTCTGGACGGAACTGCGGGCGACAGTGCTGTTCGTCACCCACGATCTCGAAGAGGCAATCGCACTAGCCGACCGTGTCCTGCTGTTTACCGCCGGCCCGAACGCGCGGGTGAAGGGAGACTTCAAGGTCGATCTGCCGCGTCCGCGCAACGTCATGGAGATCCGGTTCAGTTCGGGATTCTCGGAACTCTACGACGGCATCTGGTCGTCGCTCAGACAGGAAGTGTTGGAGAGTTATGAGCGCTCCCGTGCCCACTAAGATCGGCCTGATTCGCACTCTTCAGGTGGGTCTCTTCGTTATCCTCGTTGGGACGTGGGAGATAGGTGCACGCGCGGGTGCTCTCGACACCTTCTTCTTTTCGCAACCGTCCGCATTTCTTTCCCGCGTGTGGACGTGGATCGCGACCGGCCGCGGAACGATCCTGGGGGGACGGACGATCTACCATCACATGCTCGTGACCTTGGAGGAGATGGTCGCCAGTTTCGTCCTCGGCGTTGTGTTTGGCGTCGCCGTCGGTTTCCTCCTGGGCCGATCCGAATTCTGGTCGCGTGTCTTCAACCCTTACATACAGGTTCTGAACGCGCTTCCGCGGCTCGTTCTTGCCCCGATTTTTGTCCTGCTACTGGGGATCGACGAGGCCTCGAAGATCGCGCTTGGCTTCTCACTGGTGTTCTTCATCGCTTTCTTCAACGCGTACCAGGGTGTACGTGACGTCGACCGCGCTTTCGTGAACAACGCGCGCATGCTCGGGGCCGACAACCGCCAACTCACGTGGCATGTCCTGCTGCCGTCGGCGATGAGCTGGATCGTGTCGAGCCTGCATACGTCGGTGGGCTTCGCGCTGGTGGGAGCGGTGGTGGGCGAGTACCTTGCGGCCGCGCGAGGGCTCGGTTGGGTGATCGCACAGGCGCAGGGGAACTTTGATGCGGCTGGAGTTTACGCCGGGATGACGATCCTGTGTATCATCGTCGTGATCGTTGAACTTGGCGTGACGTGGCTCGAACGTCGCCTCTTAGCGTGGAAACCTTCCCAACAGGGAGGCCTGCTTGCGGCATAGGAGTGTAGGTGCGGTCTATGACCGCACATTTTTCAGGTTCGAGGGATGTGCGCTCATAGAGCGCACCTACACCCAGGCGAGAGATTCCGGCCCAGGCAAGTGCACGGCTCTTCTCGTTCTGTTTCTGATCCTTCTCTCATGTTCAGCTCCGGAATCTACCGAGGAACTCTCGACTGTCCGCATTGCCGTCGGCGGTCAGGCCCAGTACGTCTACCTGCCGCTGACGCTCGCCGATAAGCTCGGTTATTTTGCCGAGGAAGGCCTTGAGGTTGAAATCTCTGATCTCCGGGGCGGTTCCCAGGCGCTTGCTGCCCTGACAGGGGGGTCGGTCGATGCGGTCGTCGGCTTCTACGAACACACGATACGGTCTCAGGCACGTGGGAAAGGGCTTGTGATGGTGACGCTCTTCGATCGCATTCCCGGGCTGGTGATGATGATCGGAACCCCTCACGCAGATGAAGTCCGCTCGATCGGGGACCTGGTCGGAAAGCCGTTCGGGGTCACCGCTCCGGGCTCGTCCACCGATGCGATGGTCAAGTTCCTCCTGAGAAAGGAAGGGTACGATCCGCAGGCGATTCCCGTCGTGACGGCCGGCACGACCACGATGATCGCGGCGATCGAACAGGACCAGGTGTGGGGCGGCATCACCGTCGACCCCCTGGCGCAGAAGCTCGAACGGGACGGGACGGCCCGCCCACTCTATGACACGCGAACCGAGGAAGGAACTCGAGAGGTGTTCGGCGGACCCTGGCCGGCCGGAGGCCTCTATATCGCGGAGGAATCCCGGAGCGAAAGTCCGCGTGTGGTTCAGGCGTTGGTCAATGCGGCGGTCCGTACCCTGCGTTACATCTCCACACACTCCGCCGGCGAGATAGCCGACCACGTGCCCGAATTCTGGGTGGCAGGGAACCGCGACCTCTATGTCGAAGCGCTCGACGCCAACCTTGGAATGTTCAGCCCGGACGGTCGGATGCCGGAAGACGGCCCGGCCAATGTCCTCGATACATTAAGCCTCGTGGATCCGACTCTGAGTCCGGACTCCATCGACCTGGAACGCACCTACGACAACTCGTTCGCCAGCCGCGTTCCCGACTAGTTGTCGCTCCGGTCGACGGGATAGCCGGTGTAGGTGCGGTCTATGACCGCACACTTCGAGCCGAAACGATGTGCGCCCTATCAAGCTGTGAACGAATGTCATTTGTTGGAGAATCGGGTGGCGGGGCTTTTCACGAAGAACCTGCGATCCTCAAGTGTATGCGCCCTATGAGCGCACAAATGTCCGCGGGACCACAAGTTGTGCGGTCATAGACCGCACCTACACGTGAAAAGCCCCGCCACCCGATTTTCCGTTCCCATAATTCGTTCACAGCTTGTATGAGCGCACCTACAGGAGCCTGGAATCGACTTTTTCTTCGGGTGCGATAGACGGATCGATATCCATCCCGAGCACTCGCGCGAGAACAAAATGAAGCTGCCGCACGCCTTCGGTGAGGGCAGCCGGTCCAGGTTGAAGGATGTAGGTGGACTTGACTTCGTAAAGGTTGCCGTTCTTGACAGCTTCCACTCCCGACCAGGTTTCGCGATCCCGCACGAAATCCGGGTTGAACCGCACGCCGCACCAGGATCCGATCACGATGTCGGGATTCTTTCGGGCGACAGTCTTCGGGTCGAGGATTCGGTCCTTGGCCAGGGCCTTGTCCCGGAGTTCCGGGAACATCGACTCCCCTCCTGCGATCTCGAGTAATTCGTCCACCCACCGTATGCCGCTGATCAGTGGATCGTTCCATTCCTCGAAGAACACCCGGGGTCGACGCTCGAAGCGGGCTGCCGATGCCTCGATGGCTTTCAGCCCACCCTGAAGTTCTGCGACGAGTGCGTCACCCTTGCCTCCAGCTCCCACCAGTCGTGCCACCGTCAGAATCATCTCCAGGATCTCAGCCACGCTCCGCTGGTTGAACGTGAACACCGCCGCCCCACGCCGAATCAGTTCGGCCGCGATGTCGGCCTGCAGGTCGGAGAATGCCAGCACGAGGTCGGGTTCCAGGGCAAGGATCTTGTCGAACTTGGCATTGATGAAAGCGGAGACCTTCGGCTTTTGCCGGGCTTCGGGCGGTCGAACCGTGTAGCCGGAGATCCCGACGATGCGTTCCTGTTCGCCGAGGAGGTAGAGCGTCTCGGTGGTCTCTTCGGTCAGACAGATAATCCGCCGGGGGTAGGAGCGAGCGTCGGCTGTTCCAGCGTGGCTCATTGAGACATTATCCCTTTTAACAGCTTCTTTACATCCCCGAGCCAACCTGAAACAGCTTTTTCCCGTCTGAATAACTGAACCGACGAACTAGAGGAGAAACCCATGGTCTGGTCCGATTTTGAGAGTCTTTGCCGCTGGAGATACAGGTTGATGCCTCTCCGTCCGGAGTTGAGCGATGCGGCCGAGCGACTGCGTCGGGAAGTCGGGTCCGACGGGCGTCTGATGGCCAGTCCGCGTCGCGAGAACTTCTATGAGATCGTTCAGGGAGGACGCTGGTATTTCGTGCATGTCCATCACGCGAGTCGAACTATCTATCTGATTGCTTCTACATCAGTTGCCCGGATTGCCAGCCGCCTCCAGCCAGCCCTCGAGCGCTCTCGACTGCTATCAGAGGCAGGCGCGTAGTATCTTCGAACGCCGCTGCCACATTCCCACTCCGACGAAGATCGCTTTTCAAACTCCACAAATCTCAGAAAAATAACCATTTAGGTCTGATCGAGGTGGAGGTTTTTCCTTCAAGGTTCGATGCTTGCCTGCCGATACACCGAATATGTGGGTAGCGTTCGCCATTGCTGGCGCTCTTGTCGCGATCGTGCTGCACGACGTGTCGCAGCGGAAACACGCCATTCTCCGAAACTATCCTATTATAGGGCACTTACGGTACCTTCTTGAGAAAGTGGGCCCGGAACTGCGCCAGTACATCGTCACGGGCAATAACGAAGAGAGACCGTTCAGCCGCGACCAGAGAAGTTGGGTCTACGCGTCCTCGAAGCGTCAGAACAACTACTCCGGCTTCGGTACGGACGACGAACTGGAGCTGTCGCCCAACTACCTGATTATCAAACAGTCGGCTTTTCCAATGAACTCGGTCCTTCCGGGGGAGCCGGGTCATGACCCGCTTCATCCGATCCCGGTTGCCAAGGTGCTCGGTGGGGCGCGCGGGCGACGCCAGGCCTTCCGGCCATCCTCCATCGTGAACGTTTCGGGGATGAGTTACGGATCGTTGAGTTCGGCTGCGGTCGAGGCGATCAACCGCGGATGCCGCGGGGCGGGATGTTTGCACAACACGGGCGAGGGCGGCATCTCACCCTTCCACCAGTTCGGCGGCGAGCTGATATGGCAGCTGGGTACGGGCTATTTCGGTTGTCGCGATGAGCAGGGCCGCTTCTCGAAGGTACGGTTTCTCGAAACCGTTGCCTCCAACAAGATCCGGGCGATCGAAATCAAGCTCAGTCAGGGCGCCAAGCCGGGCCTGGGCGGCGTGCTGCCCGGAGCCAAGGTCACGGAGGAAATCGCCCGGGTCCGCGGCATTCCGGTAGGCGAGACTTGTATGAGTCCGAACAGCCACAGCGCCTTCGGCAATGTCGACAGCATGCTGGACTTCGTGGAAGACCTGGCCGACGCCAGCGGTCTTCCGGTCGGGATCAAGTCGGCAGTCGGCGATCTCGGTTTCTGGAGTGAATTGGCCGAACAGATGGTGACCACCGGGCGCGGTGTGGACTTCGTGACGATCGACGGCGGCGAGGGCGGAACCGGCGCGGCTCCGCTGGTCTTCGCCGACCATGTCGCCCTGCCGTTCAAGAACGGCTTCAGCCGCGTCTATCGAGAGTTCGCCGAGGTCGGTATCCACGAAGACGTCGTTTTCGTCGGTTCCGGCAAACTGGGCTTTCCCGAAGCGGCGGTCTTCGCCTTCGCGCTTGGTTGCGACATGATCGCGGTGGCGCGCGAGCCGATGATGTCGATCGGATGTATTCAGGCGCAGCGGTGCCACACGGGACATTGTCCGGCTGGAATCGCAACCCAGAACAAGTGGCTCATGCGCGGGTTGGACCCGACGCTGAAGTCCGATCGGCTGACCAATTACATCTGCACCCTCCGGAAGGAAATCGAGGCGATCTCCCGTGCGTGCGGAGTATGCCATCCCTCCTTGCTTTCCGACGAACATCTGGAGGTCCTGGACGGACGCTTCGGCACTTCGTCTCTGTTCGAACTGTTCGGCTACCGCGGCGGATGGGGTCTACCCTCGTCCGAAGATCAGCGCGCGATCTATCGCATCATGGGAGCGGAAGAACTCGAATCCGCTGGCGCCCGCCAGACCGCTCCGATCATGAAGCTTGTCAGCTAGGACCCCCACTCGGCCAACAGCCGTTGACTGTATTCGTTTACGCGGCTTAACATGGCGTGAAGCAACCGGATATGCTCACGACATGGATTCTCCCTGCCATCGGTTTGATACTGGTTGGCGTTATAGTTTTTGACCTCGTCCAGCGCAAGCACGCCATCCTGCGGAATTTCCCGATCCTCGGTCACTTTCGCTACATTTTCGAGGCCGTCGGTCCGGAACTGCGCCAGTACATCGTCACCAGCAACAACGAAGAGAGGCCGTTCAACAGAGACCAGCGGAGCTGGATCTACGCGTCGTCAAAGCGTCAGAACAACTACTTTGGTTTCGGTACCGACGACGAGTTGGAGCTATCCCCGAACTATCTCATCTTCAAGCACGCGGCTTTTCCGATCGACGCCAGCCATCCAGGAGAGCCTGGTTACGACCCGATGTATCCGCTGCCCTGCGCCAAGGTCTTGGGGCGCAAGCGAAATCGGAAGAAGGCGTTCCGGCCGAACTCCGTCATCAACGTTTCCGCGATGAGCTTCGGGTCTCTGAGTTCCGCTGCCGTGTCAGCGCTGAACCGGGGCTGTACCCTGGCGGATTGTCTTCACAACACCGGCGAGGGGGGCATCTCTCCGTACCATAAGCTGGGCGGCGATCTCATCTGGCAGATCGGTACCGGCTACTTCGGCTGCCGCGACGAGCGGGGTCGCTTTTCGATGGACAAGTTCCTCGAGGCGGTATCGTCCGCACCGGTTCGTGCGATCGAAGTCAAGCTCAGCCAGGGGGCGAAACCCGGCATAGGCGGTGTGCTCCCGGCCGCCAAGGTGACGGCGGAAATTGCGGCGATCCGCGGTATTCCAGTCGGTCAGACATGCGTCAGTCCATCGGCGCACAGCGCGTTCTCGGACGTCGACAGCATGCTGGACTTCATCGAAGATCTGGCGGCGGTTTCGGGTCTGCCTGTCGGAATCAAGTCCGCTGTCGGCCAGATGGGTTTCTGGAGGGAACTCGGACACCAGATGGCGACGAGTGGTCGCGGCGTCGACTTCGTGACGATTGACGGCGGCGAAGGTGGAACCGGTGCGGCCCCGCTCGTGTTCAGCGATCACGTCGCGCTGCCGTTCAAGCAGGGGTTCAGCCGCGTCTACCGAGAACTGGCCGAGGCCGGCGTTCACAACGACGTCGTCTTCATCGGTTCGGCTAAACTGGGATTCCCCGAAAACGCCATTCTCTCTTTCGCCCTCGGATGCGACATGGTTGGCGTGGCGCGAGAAGCCATGATGTCGATCGGCTGTATTCAGGCCCAGCGCTGTCACTCCGGACATTGCCCGACCGGTGTGGCGACCCAGAATCGGTGGCTGGTCCGAGGGTTGGATCCGGAATCCAAGGCCGATCGCTTCGCGAATTACGTGTGCACCCTCCGCAAGGAGCTCATCTCAATTGCCCGGGCCTGCGGCGTATGCCACCCGGCGATGCTCACCGACTCTCACATCGAGATCCTCGACGGTCGTTTCGGTGCCGCCTCGCTCTTTGAGGTCTTCGGCTATCGCGACGATTGGGGCCTGCCCTCGCTGGAGGATCGGGAGGAGATCCGCCGGATCATCGAGGCCGGCTGCCCGAAGCTCGGAGAGGCCGCCCGGCGTCTCGAGATGGAGGGGATACCGGGCGACTGACCGCACTTCTCACCGACCCCGAGCCCCGCTGTCGGGGCATTCGGTCCCCGTCTCCGATCTGACTGAGCACCGAGAACTCCCTCATCCTGTTGCATTGCAGATTGGTCATCGGACGAATCCACATTGGAAGTTGGAGATTGCAGATTGCTCGATTTCTTATTGGTCGGAAATCTGAAAATGAAGCAATCTCCAATGAGCAACCTGCAATATGGATTGTTCAGATATCGCGATTTGCAATAAGACGCACCAGTTTCCGGAGACTGTTACAGGTCACTAGGGGCCAGGGAAGTGGCGGAATTCCCTCTGGATGAAACCTGTTCCGTTATCGCCGAAAAAGAAGAATTCGCCCGGGCCTCCGGTCAGTCCCAACATGCGAAAGATCGTATTCCCACCGGCCTTTTTCAGCGTTTCCAGCAGGTCGCGCTGATCCGTCGTCAGGAGGTTCTCGAAATCCGTCTGGAACTGCACCTGACTTTCCCCCAGTTGTTCCGAGACAGCCTGCCGTTCGAGATATGCGGTGCCAACCGCTGTAGCGTCTCCCCCTTCGGCGAGTGCATCGAGCGTCCGGCTCTTCTCGCGCAGTTCCCGGGTCAGATCCCTGGTGGTCTGGCTTCGTTCTTCGACGATCGCCTCCAGGCTGGCCATCTGACTTTCTGTGAGGTCGAGCAACTCCCGCACCCGATCCAGCCGGTTGTCCGAGCGCCACTCGAAGAGAGCGTGGTCGCCTTCTCCTCTGTACACGTGGATTTCGTGTTCGGTGCTTTCCTGGGCCAGGCCGGGTGTCGAGAGAACCAGAGCCGCCAGCGCGGCGAACAAAGTGCGGGTCGTCATAGGTCGATGCTCCTTGTGATGTCAGTTCACTGTTACAGGCCACTAATTCCAGCCTAGCGGTTCCGGTCGGTCCCGATGGTTAAGACGAAGAAAACCTTTTGTAAAGAACGTAAAGGAGCAGCTAACAGCCGTCGGCTGTCAGCCATCAGCTTCGGGCGCTGAGAGCTGAGTGCTGATCGCTTATTTCAAGCGTCGAGGTTCGGGTGACGAAGGTGAAAGTCGGTGGCGTCCTGATAGGCCCTCGCGAGAGTGAGCATTTCGGCTTCGCCGTATAGCTTGCCCACGAAGAGAATACCGGTGGGCATGTCGTCGGAAGTAAACCCGTTGGGTACCGACACTCCGGGGTGCCCGGTCAGATTGTTGGCTCTGTTGTTCGGGCTGCCTCCGGACGGAGCGACATAGACGTCGATGTCGCGGAGCGCTTCCGCCATTCCTTCCATCAGCAGCATCCGGAGCCGGTTCATCTGCAAGTACTCGACTGCGGGGACCAGCCTGGTGTTACGAATCAACATCGCTTCCGGTTCCGTCCGGTCCTTGATGAGCAACTCATCCCGACCGCTGCGGGTCAACTCGTCGAAGACCGCTGCCTCTTCGGAGAGCAGCATGGTCAGCGCGTTCATGCCCGCGTGTTCGGGCAGGCGCACGGGAACCAGATCAACCCCAAGCTCCCTGAGGGCATCCAGGGTGGCGAGGTCGTTCCTCCTCGCGGCGGTCCCGTTCGCTCCGCGTGGTTCGGAATCGAATGCCTCCTGGAGGTAGCCGATGCGCAGAGAGTCGATCCCCCGTCGCCCATCCCAGTTGAACGGTCTGTCGACCAGAGAGAGGTCCCGCCCGTCTGGACCGAGATCGCGTCGAACACGATGGAGCAGTCTTCGACTGCACGGCACATCGGCCCGACCTTGTCGAGGCTCCAGCTTGCCGGCATCACCCCGAAGCGACTCACCCTCCCGTAGGTGGGGCGCATGCCCGTGATCCCGCAGCGTCTTGACGGTCCGACGATCGATCCCAGCGTCTCGGTTCCGATCGCAAACCCCACCAGGCCGGCAGCGGTCGCAGCCGCCGGTCCCGCGGATGACCCGCCGGATCCCTCCGCCGGATTCCAGGGGTTATTGGTCCGGCCGCCGAACCAGCGGTCACCGCGGGCGAGCTCTCCGGAGGTCAACTTCGCGACGAGAACGGCGCCGGCTTCTTCGAGTCTTTCGACGACCGTGCTGTTGGTGTCGATGACCTGGTCCTTGTAGGCTTCCGAGCCCCAGGTCGTCTTGTAACCGCGTCGTGCCAGCAGGTCTTTGGCGCCCCACGGGATGCCGTGCAGCGGGCCCCGGTATCTCCCGGCGGCAATCTCTTCGTCTGCCCGCGCCGCCTGTTCAGAGGCGAGTTCTTCGGTAAGGGTGACCACGCAGTTCAGCAAAGGGTTGTACTTCTTGAGCCGGTTCAGGTACATCCGTGTCAATTCCACGGATGTGACCCGCCGCGTTTCGATCAGTCGAGCCAGGTGGATAAGGGGCCAGAAGGCGACGTCCTCGAGGTCGGCCGGTCTTTCGAGAGGGGGCGGAGCGCTGAATCGGATGAGTCTTCGTTCATCGTCGAACGTCATCCCCGCGACCGCGGGGTTGAAGTAGAGGGGCGGCACCACACTCGGATCGAGTGGAATCTGTCGAAGCTCCTCGAAGCTGGCGAGGTTGTCGTTGACACCTTCGACCATCTCCGCCCGTTGTTCAGGCGAAAACTCCAGCCCGGCCAGCCGCGCTGCTTCGTCGATCATCTCGCTGGTGATTCGTTGCTCGCCTTCGGCCGACTGTGCCCATAACACACCAGGGAAGAGCGTCGACGTAAGGCCCAGGCTCCCCAAATACGCCAGGAAACATCTTCTCCGAAGACGATGGCCGTCCTGATGTGTGTCGGTGTCGCTCATCTCTTTTCCGATCTGACTATCCGGGGCCGTGTAGGAGGTCTTTACCGTCGCAGCCGAGACCCTCTGCCACTCTTCCGCGATCAGGTTAGCGCGCGCGCTCATCTCGGCTTTCGGCGGGCTAAGGTTCCGGAACCCTTTCGACGCGGTCGATGGGCCGTTCGGTCTGCTGAGCCCGGGTCGCCTCCCGGGTAGCCATGTTGTAGCGATCGCCCGGCGCGAGAAAATAAAACCTGCCGCCTGGCGGGATCCGACTCTGGTCGTCATAGATCACGGCGTAGCTCTGTCCGATGACCCGGAAACGGTCCCCCTGGACGACGATTGCCGTATTCTCGTCCAGCCCGATCCCGAGTAGATCGGGATTCGCGTCGATCACCTCCAGCATATCGAAATGTCGGTTCCGCCGCAGAAGGTGCTGGTCGATGCCCACGTTCTTCAGCAAGCCGAAGCCTTCGAGATGATCACCCATCATGATCCGGCTCGTTTCCGTGTCGCCCCGGATCAGGTAGGAACCCATGATGGACGCGCCCGCGGATGATCCGCCGATGACGCCGCCGCGGTCCAGCAACTCGAGCAATTCTTCGTGGGTCTTGGTATTCAGGTAGGAGTCCGCCAGTCGCCACTGGCGGCCGCCGCCGAAGAAGACTCCGCGCGCGCGGCGAAGCGGCGCGACGAATTCATCCGTGTCGGCTACCTTCGGATCGTAGGTGTGCAGGACGGTGATGTCGGTCGCGCCGGCTTCTTTGAACAAGCGTTGACCGGACCAATACTGGTCGTAGTGAGCCGCTCCACCCGCAGTGGGTATCAGGACCAGGGGAGCGTCCGGCCCTCCCGCCAGCTCGATGATGCGTTCCACGATCGCCCTGTCTCGCATAGCGCCGCCCACGATTACCAGAGAGCCGTTTGCCGGGCCGACCTGCGGCGGGCCCTGCTGCCGCGGACCCTGGGCCAGGACCGGCATCGTCAGGAGCAGAACAAGAGCCAGAGAACCCGCAAGCTTCGCAATCCTATTCATCGTGCCTCCTCGCATTCCTCGTTGGATGGGCGAGTGTATCGCCGGTTGGCCGAAACGGTCAACGCCGGCCGCGTTGGCCACGCCAGGAGAAAGAATAACCACGGAGGCGCGGAGGCACGGAGGGGATCCTATGTTCCGATAGAGTGCCTCGGCAGACTCTCAAAAGCCTCTGAACTCCGTGCCTCCGTGCCTCCGTGGTTGAAAAACAACTTGTCGTGTTTTGTACCAGTGGCAGCCAGGCGGGCAGGTCTCAGGCGGCCTCTGGTTTCGCTGCGATTCCCTTGCAAAGGTAGCCGCCGACCCGAGGCACCTTTTCCATGTAGAACTTCTCCAGGGCGATGAAGTGGAACCCACCGAATTGCAAGAGATCTTCGATGTTGCGGTCGAGATGACAGCCGTCGCCGATCTTCTTCTGGAGCGGCGTCAGCCGGTGTTGCCACCTTGCGATCCGAGGCTCGTCGCTCAAGCCGTGCTCGACGAAGAAGAATCGCCCGTCAGGCCTGAGGACGCGATAGATTTCATGGATCGCCTGCGACACGTCGGGAATGCTGCACAGTGTCCAAGTACTGACGACACTGTCGAACGTCTCGGCATCCATGGGAAGGGATTCGCCGCTCAGGAGTTCCGAGCGCACAGCGATCCGGGATTCCTGGATCCGTTCCTGAGCGAGTTCGTTCACACCCGGATTCGGATCGACGGTCGTGATCCGCCTCACCGCGTCCGGATAGTGCGGCAGGTTCAGCCCGCTCCCAAAGCCGATCTCCATGACCTCTCCGCCGACATCGGCCAGCAGAGCCTTTCGGATGTCGGAAAAGTTCTCACCCCGCATCGACCAGTCCATCAGGCGCGGGAAGACGTAGCTGGAGTAGATGCCGATACCCGCCTCCTAGGCTGTGCTTGTCCCAGTTTGCGGCGAGACAGGCTAGAAATCAACGAACCAAACCCGATGCGATGTAGTCTTAATAGAGTATGTACAAGAGAACGTTCGTCTCGTTTCTGGTGTCGGCCTTTGTGGTCGCCAGTCCGGGGCAGGTTCTGGGGCAGTCGGAACCAGAAGTTGCGACCTGTGGCGCCCGGGCGGAGTGGGTTAACTGCGGAGAACCGTTGATAGTGTCGCGGACTATGCGCCCGCGGCTGATGCTCCAGCTCCTGACCCACGTCAGCCGCGGCTGCCTTAATGGTCGCGTCGACCTGACGGCCAGCTACCTCGACCGCGACAACAACGTGTTGTGTACTGGAACGCTCCGGAATCTCGCTTCGTCCACCAGGAACGTGCAGGACTTGACGCTCGAATTAGGCCCGACCGTGCTGCGCAACTTTGCCCGCTGGCGAAACCGTCCCGGGGAGCGCAACGAGCCGGTGTTCGAGGCGTTGGCCTGTACCAGCGTGGATGGCAGAGCGAACCTCTTGGACAGTCAGCTCGAGAGGGCGTCGGAGGTCGTCGTCACCGCGACGCTGCTGCCATCCAGCAGCGGGCTTGACACGGCGCAATGTCGCATACAGATTGCGCCTTAACGGGTCATGGCCATTGTCTTGTCGCAGCCACCCCACCACGCTGAGAGCCTGGCGACGCGATCGGATTCCTTCAGCTGAAGATCCGGAGCGACCTCCTTCAATGATCGGACGGTGGCGGTCTGGCATTCCCCAAACGTGAAGTGTTCGATGTCGGAGATACCGCCGACGGCCATGCTCAGGACACTCGACCCGTCGGGCGCCTCGGCCCGCGGATCTGCGCCCTCGCGGAGGAGCGCCTCGACGAGGATTGCATTCCCGTAGCCCGCGGCCATCATCAACGCCGTTCCTCCGTTTCTGGATCGGCGGTTCACGTCAACGCCACGATCCAACATGAAGCGTACCGCCGAATCGTTACCCGTATGGATCGCGTGCATCAGAACCGTCCAGCCGTTGTTGCCCTCATCGACCGCGTTCGGGTCGGCACCCAAATCCAGCAGAGCGGTGATTTCCGGGGCGTTGCCGTCTCTGACGGCCCGCATGATAGGAGTCCACCCCTCTTCGTCCATCGCGTTAGGGTAGTGCTCTTCCTCTTGAGGCGCGATTGCCTGCGTGGGCCCGGAAGGGACAGTTGGGCGGTCAGACGGATCGGACTGCGATGCGGAGCAGCCGAAGACGGATGAACAGAGAAGGCACATCAGCAGCCGGACGGTCCTCTTCATGCTTGCCTTTCCCCGAGTCGGATGGAAGGAGTGTTACGTCGATGGCTTTGTATTGTAATGTTATTTGTGATTAGGGCAGCCTAGGGCAACTGCTGAATCTTAGTGAGTCAACCGGCCACCCTACACATTTTGGCCAAGATTATGTAGGATACTGCCAGGGCCGCTTCCACTCATAGGAGGTGAGTGATGCGTTTGAACTGCCCGCGGTGTCGATCGGAGGAAATTCGCCGGTCGGTGCGGCGGGGGCTGAAGGAATCACTGCTGAAGCGGATCCGAATCGTGCCCTACCGGTGCATCCGGTGTGAAAGGCGCTTCTTCCGGTTTCGGCCGTTGATCCCGCGCCGGGTGTGACCACTTCCTGATTGCCTCTCCCAGGTCCCCGACTGTTTCAACCTTACATGTGCTTTTCCCTGGTGCTATAATTCGCCGTTTGCTTGTGTTTTTCTTGTTCTGATCCTCATATCTACCACCAGTCATCTCGCTCGGTTGCTCTGAATCGCTCGGGGAACTGCTGGAAACGATTCGACGGAAGGTGTTCCCATGAGCGCGGAGTCTCTGCGAGCCGCTGACGAGAAGATCGCCTGGATCGGCTCCATTCCCTTTTTCCTGATTCATCTCACCCCCCTGCTGGCCATCTGGACCGGTGTCCGGGTCGGCGACGTGGCGCTTTGCGTCGCGCTTTACTTCATCCGTATGTTCTTCCTGTCGGCGGGCTACCACCGTTATTTCGCGCATCGGGGATACAAGCTGGGCCGCGGGATGCAATTCGTGATGGCCCTCGGCGGATCGACCGCCGCCCAGAAGGGACCTCTGTGGTGGGCCGGCTACCATCGGCACCATCATTGGTATTCCGACCAGCCGGGCGATATTCATTCGCCCAGGGATGGCTTCTTCTGGAGTCATGTGGGTTGGATACTTTGCCCCAAGTACGCCCGAACTCCAGTCGAACTGATGAAAGATTTCGCGAAGTTTCCCGAGATTCGGTGGATCAACAAGTATTATCTCGTTCCGCCCGTTCTGCTCGCTGCAGGCTGCTACCTGGTCGGAGGCGCCCCCACTCTCGTCGTCGGATTCCTGCTCTCCACCGTTCTACTCTTCCACGGGACATTCTTCGTCAACTCGCTGACCCACCTGTTCGGGAAGCGGCGCTACGAGACCGCCGACACGAGCCGGAACTCTTTTCTTCTGGCGTTGATTACGGGCGGCGAAGGCTGGCACAACAACCACCACCACTACGAGACCACCGCCAACAACGGGTTCTTCTGGTGGGAAATCGACAGCAGCTACTACGTCCTGAAGATTCTGAGCTGGCTGGGTCTGGCTTGGGACCTCCGGCTTCCTCCCAAGTTTGTCTTGGAGGGCAGACGCGCTACTTTTGAAGACTACGAGATGGAGCCGCCGTCATGGTGGGATGAGGCTCGGGCCGAAGCTGTTACCTCCGCCGACGGTTCCGCCGGCGACAGTTAGTTTCGCCGATGTCGCAGACCATCAAGCTTGCGCTCTCCATCGGGCTCGGCGTGGCGTTCCTGGCCTACCTGGTTTACTCTTCGTTGGGATTGAACCCGATCACATGTGAAGTCTGCGTCGAGTTTCGGGGTCGAGTCGATTGTCGGAGCGCCTCCGGCGAGTCCAACGAGGAAGCGATCCAGACCGGGATCCAGAATGCCTGCTCCCTGATCACCAACGGGCGCGATGAATCGATCTCCTGTACTTCGCGGCCGCCCCAGAGTGCGACCTGCACGGACTAAAGCGACAGCCCTTCTATGCCGAAATTGCCGGGGCTCGAGCCCTGGACTTCCTTCCTCCGCTCCGCGTTCCACTCGACGAGGGGATGTGTTCTTGTCTTCGGGACCTTCGATTTCTCGAACACGCGGCGGGGCTGGCTCAAGATCCATCCTCCTTTGACTTTCCCACCGGCGGGTCCGCTTGCCCAGAGTTCGCCTCTCACGACCCATACAGTGCTTTCCCGGACGAGGTAGATCCCGGGCTTGACGATCTGGGCTTCCAGAGAACCGGTCCGTATCGTGATTGGCATGTCCTTCTCGACCCGTCCGGCGTCGATAAGGGCCACTCCTTTCGATACCCGTACGATGATGTTGTCCAGATCCTCGCACTCGAGAACGATCTCGGACCGGCTCCCTATGCGAACATAAGAGTACGGGTTCAGCAAGATCTCCAGCCTGGTGTCGTCGCCGGTCGTAACCGGATTGCCCTCGCCAAGGTGGTCCTGGACCCTGACGTCGTGGTCGACGAGCCCGTCGATGAGCGTCACGAGGCCGGCCCGCGCGGAAACAATCGGGTGCTGAAGGAGTAACAGGAGAATGACGGCTTTCATTGTCGGCTATGTATTGTAGCCTCAAGATCGTTGTCAGTGAAGCGGTGTGGGTTCTTGGTCAGAAGTGACGAGTGAGAATAGCTCGAAGGTTTTGTCGGAGGTTTGAATGGAACGGATGATTGCTTTCCTCGTGGTCCTGTTCTTGATGGTCGGTCCGGTTTGGGCCCAGTCCGACGGCACCGACCAGCCATTGCTCAGCGTCAACGGATCCGCGGAGGTGCGTGTCGAGCCCGACATCGCGACCGTGAGGCTCGGCGTCGTCGAGGAGGCGACGACGGCCCGGGAGGCCCAGGACGGCGCCAATCGACTTGCAGCCGGCATCCTCGGGGCCATCCGAAGTGTAGGGATCCGAGAGGATCACCTTCAGACATCGCGTCTGACGCTGACCCCGATCTATTCCCGCTCGCGACCGGGTGATGTCTCCGCCCCGCGAATCGTCGCCTACCGTGCTTCCAACGAGGTGTCGGTCCGAATCGAGGAATTGATCCGGGTCGGGGAAGTGATCGATGCTGGGCTGGGGGCCGGCGCCAATCAGCTCCAGGGAATCAGCTTCGGGCTGGAGGACGACCTGCCCGCGCGCGAGAACGCGCTCAGGCAGGCAGTCGCGGAGGCGCGCCGGAAGGCCGCGGCGATGGCCGACGCTTTGGACGTCGAGCTCGGCTCGATCATCTCTGTCGAGGAAGGTAGTGTCTCCATAGCACGTCCCATGATGGACATGGGGGGCCGGGCGATGGCGATGCAGGAGGCCGCCCCCACACCGGTTGCACCCGGCGAAGTGAGAGTCAGCGCCACCGTTTCCATCCGGTATCGGATCCTGCAGTAGCCTGTAGGTGCGGTCTTTGACCGGAACCATCTATTAGCGTCGGGCCCACCGTCCCCCTCCCGACGAAAGATTGAGCGTTCAAGCACTGATCGCTCTGTCCGGGTTTTGCGGAGAAAGGCAGCTGGTCCGGCCCCCCCCCCCACGCCGGTTCCTCTCCAGTCGCGCCATTCCTGGTGTGCTCACACATAGCGCGACCGATCGTAGGGTTTCGCTGTCTCAGGCCTGGGAGAAGAACTGGATCAGCGGGACGAGATGAACTCGAACAGGAGGTTCGCCGCCAGCAGAGCCGTCACCTGACCCGGCCCGTCGTAGAGCGGCGTAACCTCGACCAGATCGAAGCCGACGACGTCGAGTCCCTTCATCGCCCGCACGAAGGTCAGCGCCTCGTAACTGTCGAGCCCCCCGACTTCGGGCGTACCGGTACCGGGGGCGAACGCCGGGTCGACGCAATCGATATCGAAGGACACGTAGATCTTTCCTTCTGCTCGAGATCGCATCTCATCGGCGATCTTGCGGACGCCGTTCTCCCGAATCTCGTCGATAGTGATCCACCGGATGTCATGCTGCTTGTGAAAGTCGAAGTCGTCGGACGAGAACAGCGGGCCGCGGATACCGATCTGTGTCATCCGATGAGTATCCACCAGGCCTTCTTCAACAGCTCGTCTGAACGGCGTGCCGTGAAAGTACTTGCCCCCGAAGTACTCGTCCCAGGTGTCGGGATGCGCATCGAAGTGAATCAGGCCGACCGGTCCGTGCTTCATGGCGACCGCACGAAGGATCGGCAGCGTGATGGAATGGTCTCCGCCGACCGACACGGGTAGAATCGAGCGATCCAGGAGCCGCGTGATACCGGCCTCGACAAGTTCGTTGGTTTTCTCGATGCTGTTCGGGGCCGTATCGATGTCCCCGCAATCGGCGACGTTATTGTTGTCGAATGGGTGGGATTCCAAATGCCGGTTGTAAGGTCGAATCAACGACGACTGTTCGCGAATCTCCCTCGGGCCGAAGCGGGCTCCTGGCCGGTAGGACGTCCCTCCGTCATAGGCGATGCCGGTAAGTGCGATGTCGACGTCTTCCAGATCCGGTACGTAGGGAAGCCTCATGAAGGTTGCCGGTTGGGAGAACCGGGGCGAGTTCATGGAGTCCTTAGGCTGGTATTTTCCCGGGCTCATCAGCGGGCATCTTAACACGGGGCTCCGGCACCGGTTCCCGGTGCCGTGTGGCCCACTGGAGGCCGCTGACGGGATGCATTTCTAGTGACCTGCAACAGTGCTATCGGTACCAGCGTTCGGCGGAACGGCGTCGGATTCTAGGAGTGACGCCCGAGCCAATGCTGTTTCATTGCGAGGGAGTTACGACACCGAAGACGGCGCCGTTGGGCCGAACCCTTCGGGCCGATGGGGGTTGCGGGCGATCTCTTTGTCGGAAGCCGTCACCGATGAAAGAGCATCGCTTTCCGCCTCCCTCCTCGACCTCGCCCGCAAGACCCATCGGCGATGGTGCCGATAGCACTGTTACAGGCCACTAATCCTTCAATCGGAGGCCGCCGGCGCCCAGAAACGGACTTCGCAGTGGCTGCATCGATAAGCGCGGGAAAAGATCCTCACTCGCTCCAGCCCCCGGCGCTTCGACCTCCGCGCTGCCCGTCCGCATGTGGGACACGGCTTGGTGCGATTCGGTTCGGAATGCCTGGGGGATTCCGTTGCACGCCAGATGGGCCCGAGCTGAATGCGGTCGCATTTCAAGCATCGCACGGGACGCCGCAAGGTCAGCAGTGCCAGGTAATCGGACAACCGGCCGAAGGGTTCCGGGCTCCAGTGGCTGTTGTTGCATCTCGGGCAGTGCATCGGATCAGGCAGCTCCTACAATAACCCACAAAAAGGAAATTACTGTAAATCCTATCACCGCTGGTAGGCGCTTGTACAGGATGGGTTTGCTTCCCGATAGAGTCAAGCATTCCCCTTCGGTCAGCGAACGTCGGCGATCGAAACAAGTCGTCCACAAAAGGGCCGTAATGTGCTATTTTTTTCCGCCTAAACCAGTTCGCCTACGAAGGAGACCACATCGTGAAAAGATTGATCCTGGCTACCCTCATCGTGAGTGCGCCCCTCATCAGCACCACGCTCGTTGCGCATCCCCACTTCAACAAGATTGTCAGCACCAACCTGGGCGGAGTTGATGTGAAGGTTAGCTACCTGACCGTCCCGGCCAACGAATCCCACGCCCGCGAGGCCGCAGTCGGGCAGTTCATCTCGCCGCTCGAGCCTCAGTTCGAAACTTCCGGGAACCTGAAGGACGGCGCGAGCGACTGGAACCGGTGCGGGGGTGTCGATCCCGGCCGGGACTTACACCGTCGGCGTCGTCAAGGACGGCGCGAGCGACTGGAACCTGGTGCTGTATCCGGGTCGTGCGGGCGGAAACATGGACATGAGCCGGGCCATCACACTCAATTCGATGTTTTCGACCGAGGTGGGTACGACCGAGCATATTCTTATCGACATCACGCCCGGTCACGGCGACCACGAGGGAATGGCAACCCTGACCATACACTTCGGCAGCCTGTTTATTTCAGGAGCGCTGTCTTAGGGACGTAGTCCGTAGGCCGTAGGCCGTTGTCCGTTGGGATGAAACGCAAAGCCGTCCCCCACCAACAGGCGGCCCTTGCCGTTGAGATCTGACGGCCGACCATCGACCACTGTCGAGGTGTGCGTAGTGTGCCGCAACGGCCTACGGACAACGGCCTACGCCTCTTACTCCTCCCGCCTCTCCTGCCACTCCTCGTACCAGGCCATCTGAATCGCTTCGAGTTTCTTTTCGTTGGATAACTTCGGATCGTCGTCGAAATCTTCGAGCGCCGTGGTCCAACGGAGCAGGTCTGTGAAGCGGATCGTCAGCGGGTCTTTGTCCGGGAACTGGTCGCATAGCGCGATTGCGATGTCTTCGGAATCGATCCAGGTGATTTTTCGATTCATTGGATCTCCTTGACACGCTTGTTCTTGAGGGCTTTGCCGATGGCCGCGGTCATGACGAGCTCCGCCAGCCGCATCGTGGCCTCGTTGACAGCCTCGATCGCGTCACGTATCGCCTCGTGATCCTCTGTCTTGATCGTGTCCTCCAGATGGCGGACAGCGTCGTCGATCTTCTTTTTTTCGTCGTCGGACAACTCTCCGTACTCCGGTTCCCCCCCCGAACGATCACAGGCCCGCAGCATCGTCCGGGCCTCATTGCGAGCTTCGATGACAAGTCGCGCTTCGATGTCGGCTTCGGCGTGCTCGAAGGATTCGAGGATCATTTCCTCGACCTGCTCGTCGGTCAGGCCGTAGGTCGGCTTGACTTCGATCGACTGGTATTTGCCGGTTCGCTCTTCCTTGGCAGAGACGCTCAAGATGCCGTCGGCATCGATCAGGAACTTCACCCCGATTCGAGGAAGGCCCGCCGGCATCGGTGGGATGTTCTCGAGGTCGAATTCCGCGAGGCTCCTGCAGTCGCCCACGAGTTCTCGCTCTCCCTGGAGGACATGAATCTTGACGTTCGTCTGACCTTCCACGTACGTCGTGAACGACTCGGTGGCGCTGGCCGGTATCGTCGAGTTCCGGGGGATGATCTGCGACATCACACCTCCGATCGTCTCGATGCCGAGTGAAAGTGGCGTCACGTCGAGCAGGAGCGTATCCCTCCGGCTGCCGGATAGGATGTCCGCCTGTACCGCCGCTCCGAGAGCGACGACTTCTTCGGGGTTGAGCTCAGTGTGGGGCACCTGTCCGAACAACTCCTCGACCCGCTGACGAACCAGCGGGATGCGCGTCGAACCTCCGACCATGACGACTTCATCGATAGCCCCGGCGTCGATACCGGCATCCTTCAATGCCAGTCTGCAGGGAACGAGGGTCCGCTCAATGATCGGTCCGATCAAATCCTCGAATTCGCGGCGGGCGATTTCACGCGCGTAGTTGAGTGCGGGAAGGACGACGTCGGCCTCTCCGGCGCTGGACAGGTCTTCCTTCGCGGCTCGGACCCCAACCCGGATCTCCTGTATCGCATGCTTGTCGGGTTCAGTGCCCAACTCGGCCATCACCAACCGCATGAGCGCCTTGTCGATGTCGTCCCCACCGAGGTGCGTATCGCCTGCCGTGGATAGAACTTCGAAAATACCCTCACTGAGCTTCAGAATTGATATATCGAACGTACCCCCGCCGAAATCATAGACGGCGATGATGCCCTGCTTCCCTTCCTGGAGGCCGTAAGCGAGGGAAGCAGCAGTCGGCTCGTTGACGATCCTCAGCACGTCGAGTCCTGCGATTCGACCGGCATCCTTGGTTGCCTGACGCTCGGCGTCGTTGAAGTAAGCCGGGACGGTGATCACAGCGTTTGTGATTTCCTCGCCCAGTGCCATTTCGGCGCGGCGCTTCAACTCGCGCAACACGAATGCCGACAACTCCGGCGGCGTGTACTCCCGGCCGAAGATGTTGATCCGGACGATGTTCTCGCTCTCCGAAGAAACCTTGAACGGCAGGAGATCGAGATCGTCCTGTATGTCGTCCAGCCCCTTTCCCATGAAACGCTTGATCGAGAAGATCGTGTGTTCCGGGTCATCGATGATCTTCTCGAGAGCGCTGTCGCCGACAAGCACGCTCCCGTCTTCCTTGAAATAGGTGACGGACTGGACGATCTTCCGCCCGTCCGCGTCCTCGAGTATCTGGGGCACGCCGCCCTCCGCGATCGCGACGAGGCTGTTTGTGGTTCCGAGGTCGATTCCTATGAGTCTGGACATTACAGCGACACCTCGTTTTCGATATCCCGCTCCAGATTTCGGATGTAGGAAGCTCGAGAAATGACATCGGATAGTGAAGTCAGCTGCTGGCGGCGGTCTTCCTCGGACGCACCGGTTGAAACCAACGCGTCCCATCGGGCAAAGGCTTGGGAGAGCTCCTCGTCGTAGGCGCCCCGTTTATCAGCGATCTGCTCATGAAACTCCTTCAGTTCGTCGACCAGCCCACCGACGTCCTGCCCCGACTGCCGTCCGGCGCGAATCTGCTCCAGCTCTTCGTTGATCTCGAAGACCTCCATGAGGAGGGTTTGTGGAACCTTGCTCCGCTCGATGGTGAAGCCGCGGCTTTCGAGCAGGTATTCCGCACGTTTGGTCGGGTTTTTCAACGTCCGGTAGCCATCGTTCAACCGGGCCGTCATCCGAAGAGCCTCTTCCTGTTCATCCTGGGAGCGGTCGGTATGGAAATCGGGATGATGTCTTCGACTGAGCTCGTGGAACCGCTTCTCCAGATCCGCCAGGTCCAGATTCAGGATCGGCGGCAGGCCGAATATCTCGAAATAATCCATGTTCAAAAAATAAGGGCCGCGGGGAACGGCCCAGGTTTCCGACGGTAATCGGGCATGTCAGATCGAGAACGAATCGCCGCAGCCGCAAGACTTCTTCGCATTCGGGTTCATGAAGACGAATCCCTTTCCCATCAGGCCGTCGTCGAAATCGAGGACCGTGTTGTTGAGGTAGATGTAGCTCTTCAAGTCGCAATACAGCTTGACGGCCTCGCGTTCGAACACCTTGTCGCCCTTCCGGGTCTCCGACTCGAAGCCGAGGTTGTAGGACAGGCCGGAGCAGCCTCCGCCCTTGACGCCGACGCGCAAACCGCCGGCGTCGACTCCCTCTTTGTCCCGGAGCCTCTTGATTTCGTCGACGGCCCGGTCTGTGATTTCAATCGCCACTCCCTGACAACCTCCAGGTACTCGGACTTCTAGGCGCCGTCCTCGGGGTGTTTGTCTTTCCAGTCGTTGATGGCCGCCTTGATTGCATCTTCGGCCAGTACGGAGCAGTGAATCTTCACCGGCGGCAGGCTGAGTTCCTTCACGATTTCGGTGTTCTTGATCGTGAGAGCCTCATCCAGCGTTTTGCCCTTGACCCACTCGGTTGCGAGACTCGAGCTGGCGATCGCGCTGCCGCACCCGAAGGTCTTGAACTTGGCGTCCTCGATGACTCCGCTCCCCTCGTCGACCTTGATCTGCAGCTTCATCACGTCGCCGCACTCAGGTGCTCCGACCAGGCCGGTGCCGACATCGTCCTCGTCTTTCTTGAACGAGCCGACGTTTCGCGGGTTGTTGTAGTGATCAACTACCTTTTCTGAATAGGCCATTTCCCATGATCTCCTTTGTTTCGAATGCCTCGCTGCTTGAAACGGTTAGCAATGATTCCTAAAGTGCTGCCCAGTTCACGGTTTTCAGGTCGATGCCTTCCTTCGCCATCTCGTAGAGCGGAGACAGGTCCCTCAGCCTCCGTACCGTCTCGGTCACTCGCTCGGCAACGTAGTCGACCTCTTCTTCGGTGTTGAAGCGACCGATTCCGAAACGGATCGATGTGTGGGCCAGATCTTCTCCGACTCCCAGGGCTTTCAGCACGTACGAGGGTTCCAGGCTGGCCGACGTACACGCCGATCCTGAAGAGACTGCGATGTTGTCGATACCCATGAGCAGAGATTCGCCTTCGACGTAAGCGAAGCTCATGTTGAGGTTTCCCGGGACACGCCGCTCGAGGTCACCGTTGATGAACACTTCGTCCAGGTTTTCTTCGAACGTCGTCCGCAGTCTCTCCCGGAGCTGGAAGATTCGCGCCATTTCCTCTTCAAGCTCTTCGGCGGCCAGCTCGGCCGCTTTTCCGAAACCGACGATACCGGGAACGTTGAGTGTGCCCGATCGCATTCCACGTTCATGACCGCCCCCGTCGATGAGCGGGCTCAGCAGGACCCTCGGCTTCCGACGTCGAACGTAGATTGCGCCGACTCCCTTGGGACCGTACATCTTGTGAGCACTGATCGACGCGATATCGACGTTCATTTCCTGGACATCGAACGGCACTTTGCCGACGGCCTGGACGGCGTCGGTGTGGAACAGAACGCCCTTTTCTCTGGCGATACGACCGATTTCCTTGACGTCCTGCAGGACCCCTACTTCGTTGTTCGCCATCATGATCGAGATCAGGATGGTCTTGTCGGTGATGGCGGCCTCGAGCTCGTCGAGATCGATCATGCCCAGCTTATCCACAGGCAGGAAGGTGACGCGGATGCCGTTCTTCTCGAGGTGTTTTGCGCTGTCGATGATCGCCTTGTGTTCGGTCACGCAGGTGATGATGTGATCACCCTTCTGCGCATACATCTCGGCGACGCCTTTCAGGGCGAGGTTGTCTGATTCGGTGGCCCCGCTGGTGAAAACGATCTCCTTCGGATTGGCGTTGATCAGCGCCGCAACCTGCCTGCGAGCACGATCGACGGCCTCTTCGGCCGTCCATCCGAATTGATGATTCCGACTTGCCGCGTTCCCGAATCGATCCTGGAAGTAGGGCAGCATCTCTTCGAGCGCCCTCGGATCGACCGGAGTCGTGGCGTGGTTGTCCATGTATACAGGGAGCTTGACCATTGTCGTCACCTCGGTTCCTATAGCTTCTCCAGCACTATGTCCGGCGTCGCCAGTTCGTGGATCGTTGTGTCGACCAGTACGTTGACGACCTTCTGCTTAAGGTTGCGCAGCGGATCGCGGATCGAGCACAGCAGGATCTGATCGCACTCATCGTCGGCTTCGCAGGGCGTCAGAAGAACCGGCCCTTCCAGCGCCTCGATCACGTCGATTACCGATATCGCCTCAGGATCCCGGGCCAGGGCGTAACCTCCGTTCGGTCCGTGATGCGACATCAGCAACCCTTCACGAACGAGACGCTGAAGCACCTTCGCCAGCAGTTCCGGCGGGATGTTGTAGGTGCGTGCGATTTCGGGGGCACTGTGGGCAGTCTCATTGTTTAAAGTCAGATGTTTCAGCGCAATCAAGCCGTAGTCTGCCTTTTTGGATAACCTAAACATCGCTGTGGCCTTCCGGGTTTGCGAAGCAATGCCGACCCAATCAATCCCCGATCTTTTTGATCGCCGATCAAATTGGTCGCCTTTAAGAGATAGAATAGACCCCACCGAACGATTTCGTCAAGCGCAGATTCCCTCTTATGGAGCGGAACCTGTTGAAATGTTTAGGATGGACAGGATCTCAGCGAGGCTCGAGATACACCAGACGTCGGTTGGAGGGCCCTGGTCGTGCCGACGGAGCAGGATGGCAGTCAGCCCGGCCCCGCCGGCCGCGGCAAAGTCCTCAATCAGTTGGTCTCCCACGAACAGCGCTTCGCCCGGTCGGACGTCCAGCGATCGGGTGGCCGAATGAAAGATGCGGGGGTCCGGTTTCGCGTATCCGCAGGACGCGGGTATCGTCACGGAATCCACCAGGGCTTCGAGTTGGAGCGCTTCGAGGACGTCCCCAAGCCGCGCGTCGAAATTGGAAACGATTCCAAGACTGTAGCCTCCGGCCCTTAGCGCTCTCAGCACCTCCGGGGTCTCGGAAAAACATCGCCATGTTCGGGCTGTTCGGAACAGCTCGTAGAGTTCCTCGAAGAACGTGTCGAAACCAGAGACCGGTCCGACCTCGTCGAAGATCGAACGAACCATGGATTTCCAGGAATCCTTGTCCTTGGGCCCACCCGATACGCACCAATGGCGCAGAAAGGCGGCCTGTATCGCTTCCACCGTCGCGTCGGAGCCGTAGCCCAGGGCCACTTCACTGTAGAGTTCGCCGACCGTCCCTCGGGTGTCGAACAGAGTCCCCGCCGCGTCGAAGAGGACGGCTTTGATCCGAGTCGCATCGAAGTCCTCCATCGTTTCGAGATTAGCACTTCCTCGTCTGTGGGTTACACTCCCGCGAGCGACTGACAAAACCGAGAAACCTGAGGAAACAGTCATGAACGGAATAACCAATGGATCCGTCGAGAAGTACATGCACGACCTTGTTCCGCCGCGCGATCCGGTGCTTCAGGAGATCGAAGAGCTGGCGGCGGAGCAGCGGATACCGATCGTCGGCCCCGCAGTCGGCCGGTTGCTCGAGCAGCTTGCCCGGTCGATCGACGCCGGCCGCGTATTCGAAATGGGATCGGCCGTCGGCTACTCCACGATCTGGCTCGCACGGGGAGTGGGAGCAGGCGGCAAGGTCTACTACACCGACGGGAGTCGGGACAGGGCGCGACAGGCGGAGGGCTATTTCCACCGCGCCGGCATCCGCGAACGGGTTGAAGTCATGACGGGTAACTCCCTGGATCTCATCGACGAGACCGAGGGAGAATTCGATGTCGTCTTCAACGATGTCGATAAACACTACTACCCGGAGGTCTACCGTCGGGTTCGGGACCGTGTCCGCGCCGGCGGCCTACTCGTCACCGACAACGTCCTCTGGTCCGGGAGAGTGGCCGACCCGGGAGTCGACGACCGTGATACGGCGGCGATCCGGGAGTTCAACGAGTTGCTGTACGCGGACGAGAGCTACCTGAACACCATCGTGCCGCTTCGGGACGGTGTGTCGATAGCCCTTCGAATCTAGTGATCACGAGGTCGCGACGCGCACACTGTCGAGATCGACGAGCGAACGGCCGTTGTAGTCCTCTTCCCAGGGAATGTGCAAGGTAAGCGAATCACGGGTGGCGACCAGTTCGGCCCGTCGTGATTCGGTTTCGGTTTCACCGATGAACGTCGTCGAGAATCCTTCGGTCTCGAAAAACCGCTGGATGGTCGGCAGGACGTCCTGGTAGACGCCGTCCCAGTTCTTTCCGAAATCTTCCCGCCTCAGAAACTCTTCCAGTCTCGCGACGATTTCGTCCATCAGAACCGATTTTCCCAGATTGTCCTCCTCGTGTATAGTAGCTCGCCGTCGAATGGGATGAGCGCGACGAACTTGACTGAATTGGGATGAGATGTGACCGACGACTCAGCAACAAGGTGTTATTTCTGTGCGGCCTTCGCGGCAGCCTTTCCAGAGGTTTCTGGCGAGCCTACTCGTCACCGATGCAACGATTTGATTTCGTTCAAACTGGCCAACCTCGACGAGGGAGACCTGGGCGGTCCAGCCATCGTCGTCGATGATCGTGTCCATGACCTGCAACGGGTCGCGGAGAGCATCGAGACGTCGCCCGCGACGGCGGAGATCGTCCTGCCTTCGAACAACCGCGAGCTGATCGAACAGTATGGGCGGTGTCGTGAACGCCTCTCCGAAATCGCGGCGGCGATCTCTGCCAAAGACTCTGCCGGGCTGGAGCCCGGCGAGACCAGTTTCCGTCCTCCGATCCTCTATCCGTGGAACCTGGTGGCGGTGGCGGTGAATTATCGGGCCCACGGCGAGGAGATGGACCGTCAGCTCGATGAGGACTACCTCAAGGACCCGCCTTATCTCTTCACCAAGTCTCCCAGGGCCTGCTTGAGGGCAACGGGGGAGGCGCTGGTGATTCCGGAGGGTCGGGAGAAGATCGATTGGGAACTGGAGCTGGCGGCGATCATCGGGAAGAGGGCCACCAGGGTCCCCCGATCATCGGGAAGAGGGCCACCAGGGTCCCCCGAGCGCGCTCCGGAACACATCTGGGGGTTCGGCCTCATTCTGGACATGTCGGACCGGCAGATGTTGAAGCGGAAGAACGCGTTCTTCAACGTGGATTGGTTCAATGCGAAGACGCGCGACGGCTTTGCTCCCATGGGTCCCTACATCGTCCCGGCCGAGTTCGTTCCCCAGCACGGGGACCTGCACATGCAACTCCGTGTCAACGATCAGGTGATGCAGGCCTACAGCACCCGGCACATGACCCACAACGTCGAAGAACTCGTCGAATTCATCTCGTCGATCCACACGCTGGAACCGGGCGACATCATCGCGACCGGCACTCCGCCCGGTGTCGGAAAGGGAAGAAAGCCTCCCATCTTCCTGAAACCCGGCGACATCATCACCGCCGAGATCGAGGGCATCTGCTCGATCACCACCCCTATCGCTTGACGGATCCTCAAATTTCAAATGTGCAATTTCGAACTTCCATTGTGGAATTTTCGTTAGTCAATTTGCGATGGGCTCGTTTCATTGCAGATTTACTAATGGAGAATCCGCACTGGAGATCGTAGATTCGACATTCGAAATTTGAGACTGTCGAGGGAACGCCTCGTCAGTTGTCCGGCTCGTCGGGCGGCAGGACCGGGCGTTTTCGGGAGATCGTGAAGATGTTGGCGTCCAGGTAGTCTTTCTTTTCGCGTTTGACCTGGTATTTCGATTCCGCGAGAAACCGGGCGTGGGCCAGGTCGAACTGGAGGCCGGCACCGGCGACCATCTGGAGCCATTCGCCGCGGGCAGTCTCGTCGGGTGCCTCGGTGCCCCCTGCGAACACCGTCACGTTGGGGTGCCGGACCATGAAACTGTTCGAGCTGCCGCTCTGCTTCGACCCCTTGATCGCCGAGTAAATCATCACCCCGTCGTGGATGTCTCGCTTGTAGTTTTCCTGATCCCACTCGCCGTACTTGTTGTAGCGGCGGTACATCCGTTCGTTCAGCTCGGGAACGGTCTCCGAGATGGCGGCCGCGATTCGGTCCCGGATGGCGAAGGCGGTCCTTTCGTGGTCAGGGAACTTCGGGTCCTGGATGTAGTTGAATCCCGGCATGAACCAGCCGCGGGGCGCCCACCAGCTGCGGCCGTTCGGAGTCCGTGAACGAACCCAGGCGCTGTAACCGGCAAACAGCTGAACCCATTCGTGAGACGGGTATCCGTGCGGGTTCAGGACGATGTCGGGAAGCCACATCTGCCACAGGTCCTTCCGCACGGTGGTTTCCGGGTATTTCGGGTTTGCGTCCCACTGCCCGGACGTGACGTCGACGCCGAGCGACCCGAGGTATCCGGCATGGAGCATGAAATCAGGTGTGATCTCCTGCAGTTCGTAGGCGAGATCGGCGCCATCCGGGTTCGTGATCGGATGGATGACGAAGTTGACGCTCTCGAGCAGCGGTTTGTACTCGTCGTCGGTCGTCAGCAGTTCGACCAACCTCAGGATGTGCGACGTACTCGAGACCTCGTTGGCGTGCTGCCGACCCGTGATGAAAAGCACAGGCTTCGTTGTGGAAAGCTTAGCCTGGGAATGGAATCGGCCCTCCAGTGGCGACATCACGTCCATCGCCCAGATCCGCTTGTTCAGGTAAGAGCTGGTCGTGTAGAAGGGGCGGACCTCGGGGAAGCTCGCCAGCTCGGAGATGATCTGTTCGGCTTCACTGCTGTTGATCGGGTTGTCCCACTGCACGATCGGCTTCTGGCTGGGCGCGGACGCTTCGACTTTCGGCACCCGGTAGTAGCCGTCTTCGGTGCGCGACACGGATGCCGCCATGACTTCTTCATGGCGGGTCTCGAATCGGATCGTGATGCTGTCGACACCATCGTAGGAAAGCCAGCTGTTGCCGAAGCCGAGTCTGTGGAACTCCTCGATGTTGTTGACCATCGCCGCGGCCTGTTCGCTCGACAGCAGCGTGCGATCGATCACCTCGCCACGGGCTTTCGTGATCAGCTCGTCTCGCTGGTTTTCCTCGGAATCGGTTTCCTGCAGAAATTCGAGTGACACCACACCTTCACGGCCGACCTCGACGGTCTCGGCGATGATCTGCGGCGGCTCGATGTTGACGGGTACGAAGTCCTCGGTCCAACGCTGCTTGACTTTGCCGCGTTCCCGGAACTCCAAGTCGACCCGGGGGTTCGGCCCCGCCTTGCCCGTGAAACGGATCCGCGCCGTTCCGTCAGAACCTTCACGAGCAGGGCGAATCCTGGGGATCACGCGTCCGGGGTAGTTCAAACGCTCTCCGGCGTAGTACTGGCCCAGCAAGTCGAAGAACAGCAGCGTCTCGAAGTAAATGTCTTCGTGCATCGCCTCGAGCGCCGAGATCTGTTCTTCGTCGATTCCGATGCGGTAGTCCGGTTCGCTCATCCAAAGATCCACTTCCAGTGAGCCGAAGTAGGGCGCCCATCGAGCTCGCGGCTTGCCCTCGTAGAGTTCGAGAACGTAGTTGTGGATCTGACCGAAGACCCGTTTCTGGAACTCGTCCCAGAACCGTTCCGGATCGATCTTGACGCGTTCGTCGACGAGGGTCGCGCCTCCTATCTTCGCGACGATGCTTCCCGTCGTTACCCGGACTTGTTCGTACTGGGGAAACTGGTCGAACATCGGGCGGAAGACAAACCGCGGATCAAACGCCTCATTCAAGAACCGACGACCCTGGGCGTCGGTCGCCTCGACGCGGTAGATCGGGCCGGAGGTGGTCTTTTCGAACGTGATGTCGTCGACGGGTATGTTCAGGTCTCGAGCCAGGACTTCGTCGATCGGAAACAGTTCCTGCAGCCAACGGATCGGGGATTCAACCGTCTGCCAGCCTTCGGGTTCCAGCTCACGGAAGTAGATCGTGATCTTTCGGGCATCGGCAAGGCGGGGTTTCAGGTCGTCGTCGATCCAGCTGTAGCCCTGCTTGTAAGCAGACAGGACCCGAACTTCGGTCCTTTCTGGATTCGCTCCGGCCCGCACCAGCCGGTCGCGAAACTCTGTCTTCAAGCGTTGACGCATTTCCGGCGATTCGCTGACGCGAACTTCCAGATCGACGACCGCACCGGCTTCAATCTCCGGGATCAGTCGGGCAGAGATCACCTCTCGGACGTCGGCAACCTCCCAGGCAACGTCGAAGGTCTCGTCGAAAACCGGTTCGGCCGAGAGGACATCGATGTTGGCGGCGGTAACGTTGATGTCGGGGAACTCACCTCGGATGTGTTCGAGAAACTCCTCGCCGCCGCGTTCGACGAACACTTTCATTTCGGCAGACTCCAGGTCGAGACCGTCGAGCTTCCGGGCCATGCGCCGGGCCTTGTAGAGTGCGGCGGCCGCCTGGGCTTCCGGAGAGCGCAGCGAGAAGAATCGACGCAGGTCATCCTGTACCTTCGCGAGATGGAGACTGTCCTTGCCGTAGTCCCAGGCGTAGGGCAGACGACCGGCGGCGTGCTCGATCGCACGATCCTCTCCGGCTCGGTCCCCCCCGATGATCACCAGAGCCGTGTGATCCTTCTCGAACGCCTTTCGGACGACTTCGATGCGACCCTGGCCGGGTGCAGGGTAGGAGGAGAACTTTCCGTCCTCGATCAGCTTCTGGACGTGGGGATTGGACCGTCCGATGAGTATCGGATTCTGGGGTTCCTGCTCTTGGCCGGCCACGAGAACCAGCGGGAGACGCAGGCCCGTTGTTTCCAGTCCGATTCGGGCCGCGAGGTCGATGACACCCGGAGATTGGGTGTCCGGTCCGATATAAATCGTCGTTTCAGTCTTGTCGGGGATGAAATCGCTGTTGGAGTCTCCCAGCAGGCCATCCGGGCTGTAAAGGCGGGCCAGCGAGTATGTCTTCGACGACAGCTCTTCGTCGATCGGCTCTTCGGACGTGTCTTCCTCGTCTTCTTCGTCGTCCCCTTCCACGCCCTCTGAACCTGGTTCTTCCTCAGCGTCTTCAGGCGGCTGAGGAGACTCCAGTGATCGCGCCCATGCGTTCGCGTCCTCAGGAGCGGCTATTGCGATGACCTGCCGGTTTCCGTCGCTGGTTTCCACCACGGCTTCGGACCGCCCGCCGATGAAGCGGGTCGCAGCGCTACCGACCACGATAGCGACCGAGGAATCGCCGTTCGAGTAATCCGAGATCCGGTATCCGATGGGCAGATCGATCGACAGAGACTCGAAAGCCAGACGGGCCGCGACGTTCGCCGCGGCGGCGAGTTCGCCGGGCGTCGGATCATCGGCGACATACACCCTGGCGTTGACGTAGTCGATGACGCCGTCCTGATTGCGGTCCTCCAGAATCCCGGTCGGGAAGGTGATGAAAAGCAGGAAGATGAGGGTTTTCATGGAACGGGATCTTAACACCAGGGAGAAGTGCATTCAAAGAAACGCCAATTTCGACCTCAACCTCCAATTTCGAAATTCGAATGAACAACCTTCAATGTGGATTAGTGAATAGACAACCTCCAATCCCGCCTACAGGCGTTTTGTGATTGCAGCCATCTCCTCGGGTGTGAACGCGCGCATCGTCGTCGACCGAACATTTCCGTTTTTGCCGACTGCCAGGGTGAAGGCGCTGATGCTTTCGTCATCTTCTGCCTCGAAAACGGCGACGAGGTCAAAGGGCCCGACGGTGTAATGTGCGCTCAACATTTTGACGCCAAACTTGGCGGCCAGTTTCTGGCTCTGTTTGAGCCGGCTCGTTGATCTCTTGATGTTCCGGATTCCCTGATCGGTGAAGTTGATGAGACTGACGTAGGTAACCATCGTGTAAACCTCCTGGGTGTGATGGAATCTTGAGGGAGAAAGAATAGAACAGACCCGAAGCCTCCGCCAGCCATTGACCGTGATCCGAATCGCCTGACCCGTCCCACCGTGCTTTCCGAGAGGCTGTCTTAACCACGGAGGCGCGGAGACACGGAGGGGGACAGGCAGGTGATCTATCTCTTCTCCGTGCCTCGGGCCTCCGTGGTAATAGTCTTTTCGTGCCTGAGGTCCTTTTGGGACGATTAGTCGTGGAGGTCGATCCAGCGGCCTTCTGCGGAGGAGCGGCGGGCCGCATCGAGGACCAACTGGCTGGCGACGCCGTCTTTGAAGCTAGGCGAAGGCGAGGACAGCCTGCGGTCAATGGCGTTGACGAGGGAATTGATAAGGACGCGAAACGGCGCTCTCAGGAAGGGGCCGGGTTCTCTCGGTAGCTGGTAGCGCGCAGGTATGGTCAACGTTTCTACCTTCCGATTGGAACGCTTGCCTCCGGAGATATCGACACACTTGTAACCGGGCAGGACAAGCTGTCCTTCGCTGCCGTAGATCCCGATCTGGGACTCTTCGACGCCCGCGACTGCGCTCATGTGGACGATGGCTCGCGCGTCGGAATCAAACTCCACGATCATGACGTATGCGTCGTCGCTGGTGACGGCGTGTCCTTCCCGTTCTCTTACGAATGTCACCAGATCGCAGAACACACGCCGCGGTTCCCCGACCCAGAGTCGTAGCGAGTCGACGGCGTGCGAACCGATGGCGCCGAGTAATCCGCCTCCGCGGTCCCGGTCCGACCACCAGTCCCATCCGACGTCCTCAGGTTTGGAGCGCCACCCGAAGTGACGTGTGAACTCCACCATCCGAACCTTTCCGACATAGTTCTGGTGCAGGAGGTCGGCGAGGTAGGTTCGTGCAGGGAGGTACCTGAACTCGAAGTCGACCATCGCCACGACACCTGCCTTCGTCGCGGCGGCTTCCATACGCTGGGCCTCTTCCGCGTTCATGGCGAACGGCTTTTCACAAAGGACATGGATGCCACGCTCTATGGCCGCCAGTGCCATCGAACAGTGGAGTTCGGTCGGGGTCGCGATGCTGACCAGGTCCGGCTTCTCTTCATCGAGCATTTCCTCGAAATCCGTGTACGCGCCCGGGACGCGGTGCTCCTGCGCGACCGAACGGGCGCGGTCGGCCCGTCCGCTGGAGACAGCGACGACCCTCGTGCGGTCGTGGGACTGAAAGACCGGAATCTGGACGCCGCCCGCAAACGAGGTGCCGGCTACGGCTACGCGTATAACATCTGGCTCTGCCATTTCGATTATGCTCCGGGCGCGGCAAAGGTGCCCCGAAGGTCCCGCAATTTATCAGGTTGTACAGGGGGTTTCAACGTGCACGTGTTGCGCCAGTCTCGTCGTAATCCGTTTCGGCTGCCACATGCTACAATCGTCGGTTTGAATTATGGCTAGAATCATTCCATTCAGAGCTCTTCAGTACTCGGCCGACCGGGTTCCGATCCAGGACGTCGTCACTCAGCCCTACGACAAGATCTCAACCGAGATGCAACAGCGTTACTACGACCTGCATCCCAACAATCTCGTCCGAATCCTCCGTGGCAAGAGCGAAGCCGGCGATGACGGGGACGCCTCGGTCTATACTCGAGCGGCCTCCTACCTGGCGAAGTGGCGTGATGAGGGAATCATCGGACAGGTTCCCGAACCCTCATTGTTTGCTTATTTTCAGCGGTTTGAGACGCCGGGTTCGGGCGAGGTGCGTACCCGTAAAGGGCTGATCGGGCTTTGCAGGCTGGAAGACTACGCCAACCGGGTCGTCTTTCCGCACGAGCGAACAATGACCGGGCCCAAGCAGGATCGTCTCGAACTGCTGCGCCGTACCAAAACCCATTTCGGTCAGGTCTTCCTGATGTATTCCGATCCTGACCGCAGCGTCGATCGGATGCTGGAACAGGCTTCAACCGAAGCGGCCGACACGATCGTGCGCGACGAATACGACGTAGAGCATTCTCTCTGGCGTATCTCCGATCCCGCGACGATTGAAGCCATCCAAGGCGCCATGGCCGAGCAGAGCCTCCTGATAGCGGACGGCCACCACCGGTACGAAACGGCACTGGCTTTTCGGGACGAGATGCGCACCGAGAATGGCTCCGCCGACGCCGGGGGCTACGAATGGCTCATGACGACGATGGTCAACATGGAAAGTCCCGGCGTCGCCATTCTCCCGACCCACCGCGTCGTGTCAAACGTGGCGGACTACGATCCCGGCGGGCTGGTCCACCGCGCCAGCGAATTCTTCGACGTCTCCGAAACCGTCGATCTCCGGAGCCTGGAATCGGAACTGGAAGCGAGCGGGGACGAACGCCCCACGATTGGTGTCTGCGGAAAGGGGGACGATCGGTTCGTGTTGCTGAAGCTCAAGCCTGGATTGGATCTACCCGCGATCCTGCCCGGCGTCTCGGAGTGCGAGGCCAATCTGGATGTCGTCGTGCTGCACCGACTCGTCCTCGACAAATGCATTGGTATTTCCGCGGACGACGTTCGAGCCGGAAAGTACCTCTCCTACGTCCGGGGTCTGGACGCAGCCGTCGAGCGTGTACGGGAGCAGGACTGCCAGGCGGCGTTTCTGCTCAACGCGACGCGGATCGATCAGGTTCGCGACATTGCCTTCGGCGGGGACGTCCTGCCCCAGAAATCCACGGACTTCTACCCGAAGGTCCTGTCGGGCCTGACCATGTATTGCATGGAACCGTAGACCGTTATCCGTAGGCCGTTGTCCGTTGGGGTCCTACGGACCCTGGTAGGTCCGGAGATGATTGCAGATTGACGTATTGAAAATTCCACAATGGAAATTCGAGGTTGCAGGTTTGAGATTTCAAATCGTGTGACTCCGGGCAATCTCGAATTTTCGATTTCGAATCACCAAATCTGCAATGCGGAATTTTCGATAGGACAATCTGCAATACATCCAGGGCTGTCGCCCTCGCATTAGCTCTCCCGCCACGAGTTGCGTGCGGTTCCCGCAGACAACAATGGGATGCCACGCTGTCCCGAAAACGGCCTACGAGGGTCCGCAGGACCCCAACGGCCTACGTCCCGTCCCCCCTACTCCGGCCTTAACGCTACGATCGGGTCGACACGCGATGCACGCAGCGCTGGAATGTAGGTCGCGAGGAGGGCGGTTACCGACAGGAGCAGCGCGGCGGCGCCGAATGTCCACGGATCGGTTGAGCTCAGTTCGTAAAGCTGGCTTGCCATCACCTGGCTCAAGGCCCATGCGCCCACCAACCCTCCGCCGACCCCCAGGATCGCAACGAGCATTCCGTGGCGCATCACGAGCGACCGCACGTCGTCGGGCCGGGCGCCGAGAGCCAGGCGGATTCCCATCTCGCCGGTTCGTTGTGCAACACCGTAGGAAATGACGCCGTACACGCCGATCGACGCTAACAGCAGTGCGACCACGCCAAAGGCAGTGAGCAGCAGCATGCTGAAGCGCTCGCGGGCGACCGAGACAGCCACTATTCGGTCCAGGGGCGAGGTCTGCCCCAGCGCTAGATTCGGATCGAGCGACGACACCTTGGTCCTCACGTCCTGGACGAGGTTCAGCGGATCCCCCCGGGTTCGGAGCGTCATGGTCATTCGTCGGAAAGGGGCCTGGTCCAGGGGAAAGTAGAGCGACGGCGAAGAGGCCTGCGCCAGGCTCGAGTACTTCACGTCGCCGACGATTCCGACGATCTCGACGCGGTCGTTCGAAACCCGCCCAAGAGGACCGTATTCGCCGCCGACGCCGCTGATCGTCTTGCCGATCGGGTCTTCGTCGCGGAAGTAACGCTGCCGCGCGGCCTCGTTGATGATCGCGACCGCTGGACCGTCCCGGCTATCCCGAACCTCGAAGCCTCGGCCCCGAATCAGGGGTATTCCCATGTTGCGGAAGAAGCCGGAGGCTACCTGGCGCGAGTACACCTGAGGTTCCTGCCCAACCTCCGGCGTCGGTCGACCGTCGAGGACGACCTTGACCTGATAATCCAGCTGCAAGCTCAGCGGAAGCGTCGATGTCGCTGCGACCGATTCAACCCCCGGCAGGGCCTTGAGTTCTCGGAGCAGCCTGGAATAGAAATCGGCGATTCCCTCGAAATCCGGGTAGTGGGCGAACGTAAGCCCCAAGTCGAAGGTCAGCATCCCGTCCGGGTTGAAGCCGGGGTCGGTACCGGAGAGTTTGGAGAAACTGCGAACAAGCAGGCCCGATCCAACGACGAGAACGACCGCCAACGCGAGTTCGGAGACGACGAGCGAGGTGCGGAGGTGTCCGCGGCTGGCGCCGGACGTCGAGCCGCGTCCCCCGTCGTGGAGCGAATCCTGGAGATCCGTCCGGCCCAGACGAACTGCCGGCGCCAATCCAAAGAGAAAACCGGTCAACACGGTTGTTGCGAGAGCGAACAGGAGCACCTGTGGATTGACAGAAAGCTCTCCGAACCCCCCAAGCTCGGCCGGGCCGAAAACGGTCAGGCTTCGGATCAGCCAGTAGGCGAGTCCCAGGCCAACGATCGCCCCGACCGATGCCAGCACGACGCTCTCGGTGAGCAACTGTCGCGTGATCCGCCATCGACCGGCGCCCAGGGCAGCTCTCAAAGCGATTTCGCGACTCCGCGCGGTCGCTCGTGCGAGCAGGAGGTTGGCCACGTTCGCACAGGCGATCAGGAGCAGGACTCCCGCAGCGCCGAAGAGGATCAGGATTGCCGGGCGGAGATCCCCCACCACCGCATCCTGGAGCGAAGTCGCCGTGACTCCGTAGCCGCGGTTCGAGCCGGGATACTCTTGCTGCAGCCGGTCGGCGACGACTCTCATTTCCCCCCGCGCCGATTCCACGGTCGAACCGGGTCGCATGCGGCCGAAGACGTCGAAGATTCGCACACCCCGGGCAAACATCTCGTTGTCGACGCTGATGGCGAGCCATACCAGCGACGATCCCGGGAAGTCGAACCCCGGCGGCGCCACGCCGATCACGGTGATCGGGCCGCCTTCCATCGTCACGGACTTTCCGATGATGTCGGGATCGCCGCTGAGCCGGTTCTGCCAGAGCGCGTGCCCGATGACGACGACGCCCTCCCCGTTGGCGGTTCCGTCCTCGGGCGTGAATGTACGCCCCAGAACCGTCGAGACGCCAAGGACGTCGAAGTAATTCGGCGTGACTCCGTGTCCGAGGACCTTCACCGCGTTGCCCTCGTCGTCCACCATCGTCAAGTCGTATTCTGCGTATCCTGCCAGATCCTCGATCACCGGGCTGGCTTCGATGAAATCCCGCATGTCGGGCGCCGACATCATGTCGCGCTCGATGCCCCCCTCCTGGTTGGAAGACCACACCCGGATCAGTTCATCGGGCTCAGGGTAGGGGAGTGGGTACAGGAGGACGGTATTGACGACGCTGAAGATGGCCGTCGTCGCGCCAATCCCGAGGGCCAGGGTCAGGGCCGCGACGATGCTGAAACCGGGATTGCTCCGGACGGACCGGAGGGCGAAACGGACATCGTGAAGAAGAAAATCCATTGAGAAAGAAGGAGGCCGTTAACGTCGTTCCCCGACCTGTTTGCGTAGTGAACACCCGGGGATCGCAGTCAGTTAGTCCGATAGGGCGTTCCCAAACTTTTCTGCTTAGCGGACACCCGGGGACAGGGCTATACCCCTGTCCCCCTCACATTGGCTCTCTCACGGGCCTTTCTTGCGCAACTGACTACCGACTACTGACTACTTCTTCCCAATGTACCGTGGATCTGAAGTATCAGTCCACCGCACGGCAAAGATCTTCTGCAGTTTCTCGACCAATTCCCCGCGAAGCTCGAAGAGCCGCCGCTGCTGCCGCGGCTTTCTCTTCGTCAAGGCGTATGCCGTCAGCAGCGGCAGTGCGATCGTCGAGTCGACATAGCAGACGACGGCGTCGGGCAGCTGATCCGGGTCGACCTTTCCCCAGCTGACAGCTTCGGCCGGTGTCGCGCCCGACAGCCCTCCCGTGTCTGGGCGGGCGTCGGTGAACTGCAGGTAATAGTCATGCCCTTTTTCTTCAAGACCCAGGACTTCCTGAATCTGGGGTTCGGTCTGCAGGAGGAAGTTCTTTGGGGACCCCCCGCCGATCATGATCGCTCCGCTCTTCTTGCCCGCCTGCTTGGCGTCGTAGACGATGGCGGCCGTTTCGTTGACGTCGGCGTTGACGTCGATGAGGAGCTTTTGACCGAGTAAGGCGTTCGCCGCGACGTTCATCCCGATGGAACTGTCCCCGGGCGAGGAAGTGTAGATGGGTATCCCGCACTCATGGGCCACTCCAAGGACGGACTTACCGTCGATTCCGAGGACGCGTTCCCGCTCCAGGACGTACCGGCCGAGACGATAGTGGAATTCGGCCGAGCTCATCGTGGTCTGGAACTCGGCCTCACTGACGACTTTCTTTACGAAGTTGTCTGTTTCGACCAGGACGTCGTACTCGAAAAGGATGTCGTAGATTCGGACGACACCTTCGTCGCGCAGCTCCCGGTCGTCGATCTCGTGAGACCCGCGCCTCATCTCCAGACCGAGACCGAAGTGTATATCGTGGTACAGGTTCGCCCCGGTCGAGACCATCCAGTCGATGAACCCGGCCCGCATCAGGGGCACGATCGCGGCCATTCCCAGCCCAGCAGGGGTCATCGCTCCGGAAAGGCTCATGCCGACAACGACGTCGTCTTCGAGGAAGCGCTGGGTGAACAGATGGCAGGCCTCGCGGAACCGCGCAGCGTTGTACGCGTTGAAAGTCTCGTCGACGAGGTCGACGATTGACGTTCCGGCCTCGATCTGCGGAGGATCGATATTCTTGCCGTGCAGGAAGTGCTTGTTGTGGGTCATATCTCAGGACAGCCTCGAGGGCGAAAACCGGGAGTCAAGCAGCCCGTTACAGGGCCACTAATAATCGAACCCGTCCGTTCGGATCCGGACGAAAGGTTCTCCGCCCTCCACGCGACCGCCGTTGACGACCTCTCCGATAACGAGCCAATGATCTCCAGCTTCGGTCGCACCGGCCAGCTTGCACTCCAGGAAGCCCGCAGCGTCGTTGAGCACAGGGATGTCCATGTCGTGGAGTGAGGTGTCCAGGCCATCAAACGGGTCGCCGTCTTCGGGGACTCCCTGCCAGAAACGCTGAAGGGACTTCTTGCTGCTCTTGCTCATGATGCTCACCGCGAACCGCTTCGATTCCCGAATCATCCGGGTGATCGGACGGCTGTGCTGGATGGCCGTCACGATCATGGGGGGATCGAACCCGGCCTGCTGGATGAACGATGCCAGCATGGCCGCCCGGCGTCCTTCATGAGCCGTCGCCAGGATGAAAACCCCGCTGGGGATCAGGGCGAGTCCTTGACTGATACCCTCGCGTTTCATCAATATGCTCCTTTACAATGCCTGCGGGAAAAAGCCTATTCTGACGGACTTGACTACTGTTTTCAACAGACGCAGTTTGCCGGCAGCGCGGTCAAGACCCCACTGCCAGTCTGCACGACGGAGGGGCCATTCGATACCGATGAACGAAGCCTTGATCGACTCTCTGCAGCAAGCCCTGCGCCGGGAGGGCGTGGATGGCTGGCTGTTCTACAGCTTTCGCGGCAGCGATCCCATCGCCGAGAATATCCTCAAGCTGGACCGTTCCCAGATTTCGAGCAGGCGTTGGGCATATTTCGTCCCGGCGGAGGGCACACCCCAGAAGGTCGTCCACGCCATCGAGTCGCATGCTCTGGACACGTTGCCAGGGGAAGACCGCGTTTACCTCCCATGGCAGCAACTTCACGAGCATCTCCGCGATGCGATGTCGGGCGCCCGCAGAGTCGCGATGCAATACTCGCCGATGAACGCAATCCCATACATTTCCAGGGTGGATGCGGGAACCGTGGAACTGGTTCGGCATTTCGGCATCGAAGTGGTTTCCTCAGCGGACCTGGTTCAGATGTTCGAGGCCGTGTGGACCGAGGGGCAGCTCGAAACGCATGTGTACGCGGCGAGGAACCTCCGGCAGATCGTGGATGAGGCATTCGGCGAGGTCCGCCGGCGAGTCCGCGACGGGATCTCGACCGATGAGTTCGACATTCAGAACTTTATCTGGTCGCAGTTCGATCTCCGGGACATGACCTCGGCGGACCGACCGATCGTCGCGGTCAACGCCAACAGCGCCGACCCGCACTACACGCCCGATGCCCAACGCAAGGACCCGATCGACGACGGCGATTTCCTTCTGATCGACCTGTGGGCAAAGCGGCGGGTTCCGCAGTCGGTCTACGGCGACATCACCTGGACCGGCTACGTCGGGGAGTCGGTGCCGGATCGCCACGAGAACATCTTCAAGGTCGTCCGTGACGGACGGGACGCCGCCCTGCGGCTCGTCGAAGAGCAGGCCGGGACGGCGACGCTGCGTGGGTGGCAGGTCGATGAGGCGGCCCGTCGATCCATCACCGACGCGGGCTATGGAGAGTATTTCATCCACCGCACGGGGCACTCAATCCACGAGGAGGACCACGGCAACGGCGCGAACATCGACAGTCTCGAGACGCAGGACAACCGCAGACTCATGACTGGAACGTGTTTCTCGATCGAGCCCGGAGTCTACCTGAAAGGGGACTTCGGGGTTCGGAGTGAGGTTGACGTGTACCTCGGCGAGGACGGCCCTCTCGTCACCGGCGTTCCGATCCAGGAATTCGTCATCCCGATTCTCGCGTGATGGCCGGCAGCGAGAAAATCATCATCGAGGGGCCGGCCGGCAGCCTCGAGTGCCTCTGGCTTCCGTCCGGATCCGATCCTCTCGATCGCGCTGTCGTCCTCTGCCACCCCCATCCCCTCTACGGCGGGACGATGGAAACCAAGCTCGTGGCACGCACGGCGAAGAAATTGAGCGAATCCGGCTTCCAGACCCTTCGTTTCAACTTCAGGGGAGTCGGCCGGAGTGAAGGGAAGTGGGCCGAAGGTGCGGGCGAGCGCGACGACCTGCGGGCCGCGCTCGACTTCGTCCGTTCCCGGCTGCCCGAATGTCGGCTTGCCGTGTTCGGTTTCTCCTTTGGTGCCTGGGTCGGTTTGGACGTCGGCAACAGCCGGTCCGATGTCGAAGCCCTGGTGGGAGTGGCGCCTCCCGTGGGCCGCGTCGCGTTTGATTCTCTCCGGGACTCGAAGAAACCGAAGCTGATCGTCTATGCGGGCCGCGATGAAATAGTCGACCCCGGAGCACTGTTGGAGTGGGCTTCCGGTCTCCTGGAACCGAAAGAAGTGGCCGGAGTGCCCGACGCGGACCATCTTTTCACGGCCCAGGTCGACGAAGTCGCCGGAATGGTTGCAGCCTTCCTCCTGGAACTGCCTGGTTAGCCCCTGTAACGGGGCCATCAGGCTTCCTCAACCGATTGCCCAGCCTTTTCCTGCTAACCATCTGTGGACCACAGGTGTCCACACGGGTAGGATAAAAGTATCGGGTTACGGTAGGCTCAGGGTGGCCTTGAGCCTAACTTCAGGAGGTTTCATGCGAAGTTTCTCGATCGTAATCGTTCTCATGCTGGCTGTGGCCCTACCTGGCCTGGCCCAGCTGGACGAAAAGGTCGCCGACCGGTTCTGGTCGTCGACGAAGATCCTCGAGCAACTCGTCAACGCTCCCGACGGCGGGATTCCCCAGAAGTTGCTGAGGGACGCCGAATGTGTCGGCGTGATTCCGTCGGTAAAGCGCGCCGCCTTTGGAATTGGCGGGCGGTACGGACGCGGTGTCGTAGTCTGTCGCAAGGATGAAGGAACGGGCCCATGGGGAGCGCCCTCGATGATCTCGCTCAGTGGGGGGAGTTTTGGTTTCCAGCTCGGAGGGCAGTCCACTGATGTCCTGATGCTGTTCATGAGTCCGGACAGCATGAGGCACTTGCTCAAGGACAAACTGACCATCGGCGGCGACATCTCGGCTGCGGCAGGGCCCAAGGGCCGCACGGTGTCTGCCGAGACCAGCGCGACGATGCGGGCCGAGATCCTGACCTACGCACGAAGCCGCGGTCTCTTCGCGGGCATATCCCTCGAGGGTGCCGTTCTCAAACCGGATAACGATGCCAACACGGCTCTATACGGCGGGAAGGTGAATGCGACGGATTTACTCGTGGAAGGAAAGATGTCCGCTCCCGAGCCGTCCCAGAGGTTCATCGAGACCCTGACACGGGTGGCCGCGCGTGAAGCTGAGTCCCCCAACAATCCCTGATCATGCGTTGTGGGGACGGCACACCGGTGCCGTCTCCGGACAATCTCGGCGCCTCCCTTTTTGATCGATTCGGCTCGCCGTTCGCCCGATTTTTGCCGTCCACCTGAACATGAGTGACGACCAACTGGATTTGAGTAAATCGGTTTCCCTGTTCGCGCGCGACCTTGGCGTAGTCGAACTGACGGGACCAGACCGCGTTTCCTGGCTGCAAGGGATGGTTTCCAACGACGTCGCAAGGCTGGGAGCCGGAGAGGGCTGCTACGCCGCTCACCTCAGTCCGCAGGGACGGATGATTTCACACATGTTCGTCCTTGCCGATGAGGACGCTCTGTGGCTCGAGCTCGAGCGCGACAACGTTGCTTCGACGATCGAAGAACTCGACAAGCTCCTGATCATGGAGGAAGTCGAAATCCGCGACCGGTCCGACGAGTTCTCGCTCGCTACGCTGTTCGGAGACGGAGCTCCCTCGATACTGGGGACGTGGATCGGTGAGCCTCTGGCAATTCCGACGCAATACGGGCATCGCCGTGTCGGTCAGTCCCGGGTTGTCTGCGGAGATCTAGGCCACGACCTCATCGTCCCGGTCGAGGAGATGCCGGGAGTTCGAAACAGACTGCTCGAGGCGGGAGCGACCCCGCGTGAGGCCGACGTCTGGAATCGCGTTCGAATCGAGGCTGGACTTCCTGCCTACGGCGTGGACGTGGACCGAACGACGACGCTGCCCGAGTTGGGAGAAAAAGGAATCGACTACGACAAAGGGTGCTACATCGGCCAGGAAGTCGTGGCCAAGATCAAGTACATCGGCCACGTCAACCGCCGGTTTGTCGGGCTGAAGCTCGAACACGCTCTCCTGCCCGCCCCGAGGTCTCCGGTACAGATGGCCGACAAGGAGATCGGGTACGTGACCAGCGCGGTTCACTCTGCGAGGGTCGGTTCCGGAATCGCCCTCGCATTCGTGCGCCATGGCGCCGGCAAGCCCGGCACCGAAGTCGCAGTCCTCACCGAAGGTGAACCCCAACCCGCTACCGTCGTCGACCTCCCTTTCGTTTAGGCGCGGAGCCACGGAGATCTTTCTCTTTCGCCGACCAAAGTTCCGTGAGAGAGCCGCTGTGAGGGGGACAGGGGTTTGCCCTGTCCCCGGGTTTCCGCTACGCAGAAGACTCGGTGAACGCTGCAACCTGCCACCAAGACCTCCGTGCCTTCGCGCCTCCGTGGTTAATTCTTCCTAGGCTCTTGGGTTGAAGGTGGAGGACTTGGCGAGTTCTTCGAAGTGACGGCGTTCGACCTCGGACAGGTCTTTCGGGACGACGATCTTCAGACGGACGTAGTGGTCTCCGCGGCCGCCGCTCCGTACGCAGAGGCCCAGTTCCCTGAGGCGAAGTTTCTGGCCGGAACTGACGCCTGCAGGAACTTTTATTTCACTCTCGCCGTCGAGGGTCGGGACCCGGATGGTCGTTCCCAACGCTGCCTCCCATGGGCTGAGAGGTACCTCGACCTCCGTGTTGTCCCCGTCCACCTTCAGCTCGAGCGCCCCGCCGGGGACGCGGATCTGGCTGCCGTCGCGCGCGCCGGGTGGAATGCGAACCTCGATGGACTTCTGCTTGTCGTCGACCCGCAGGTTGAGTTTGCGAGTCGTGCCACGGTGCATTTCCTCCAGGGGCAACCGGAGTTCGGTTTCCACCTTGTTCCGCGCCCGACCGGATCGGGACCGGGGTCTTCCGCCGGCCGCAGAACCACGGCCTCGTCCGGCGCCCATCTGGCCGAAGATCGACTCGAAGAAATCGCTGAAGCCACCGCGTCCCCCGAGTCCGCCGCGTGCACCGAAGATGTCTTCGAAGTTGAAATCCGTCTGGAAACCTTCGAAACCCGGTGGAGGCGTAAAATCGGCTCCGTGCTTCCAGTTCGGACCGAGCTGGTCGTATCGTTTCCGTTTTTCCACGTCGCTAAGCACTTCGTAGGCTTCCTGGATTTCCTTGAACCGGTCCTCGGCATTCTTGTTGTTCGGATTGACGTCGGGATGATACTTGCGCGCGAGCTTCCGGTAGGCTTTCTTGATCTCTTCATCGGACGCAGTGCGCCCGACGCCGAGGGTTTCGTAATAATCCTTGAACGTTACGGCCATGTGTCGTCGGCAGCGCGCTTGATCCGATGGATCAAGCGTCCCTACAGTTATATAGGCCGCGAAGGCTGGAATTCCAGGATGAAAACGAAGGTTTGCGCGGCATCAGACGGGGACTTCGAGCCCCTCCTGGGCGGCGATGACGTTGGGATGAATCTGTCGGGCCAGCGCGAGGATCTCTTCGATGGCAGCGTCGTCGTGGTAGGGATCGTGGTGGAAGAGAACGACCTTCTTCGCATTGACTTCCAGCGCGCTTTCCACCGATTGCTTCCACGTGCTGTGACCCCACCCCACGTGATCGGGATACTCTTCGGGGGTGTACTGGGCGTCGACGATGAGACAGTCGGCGTCCCGGGCGAGTTCCTTGAAGTTGTTGTCACTCCAGTCCGGACCTCGCTCGACGTCGGTGCAGTAGGAGATCACCTTGTCGCTTTGCGTGATGCGGTATCCGACGCAGCCTTGTGGATGATTCAGCTTCTTCACCAGAATACTGGCCTCCGCCACCCGGAACGTCCCCTCAACCAGGTCGATGTAATCCCTGACGCATGGAAGCTTGGACATGTCGACTGGAAAGTAGGGGTTGGCCATGATGCCGGCCAGCGCATCCATTACCAGGTTCGCGTCCCGGCGGCCGGCGAAGTAAAAGGTGAAGTGGTTGTCCTCGGAGTAGAGCGGAGTGAAGAACGGAAGGCCCTGAATGTGGTCGATGTGGAAGTGACTGAAGAAAACGTGAGCCCGAATTCTCGAGCCGTTGAATTCCTCCTCGAGTTTCTTTCCCAGGAGTCGGATACCGGTTCCGCCGTCGAATATCAGGATCTCGTTTCCGTCTGTACGAACCTCGACACAGGATGTGTTGCCGCCGTAAACGAGATTCTCTTTGAGGGGTGTCGGCGTGGAACCCCTTACACCCCAGAATCTGACACGCATTCAGCGTTCCCCTCTCGAAGTGCCATCAGGATGCGGAAGTATATAGCAGCACACGGTATAAGTCCAAGAGGCCGCCCTGAGCGTCGCAGGCGTTGCTCTTTGTCACACTTCAAGAAACTTGGGATAACGCACCAGGTTGCGGCATCCGGACTCGGTGACGACAACGACATCTTCAAGACGGACCCCGCCCATCCCCGCGTAATACAGACCCGGTTCCACCGTGACCACATGATTCTTCTTCAGTCGATTCCGGGCTCGGAGGCCGAAAGTGGGCGCTTCATGAACGTCCAGACCCAGTCCGTGGCCGGTTCCATGGAAGAAGCCTTGCATACGGCCATCCGAAAAGCCCGTCTCAAAACCGGTTCGCCGGAAATGTTCGAGAATCTCGTTGTGGATGTCATAGGCGTTTGCCTGGTGACGGATCAATCGCATCCCGATTTTCTGGGCCTGTTTGACTGACTGGTACGCGTTCTTGAGCCGGTCCGATGCGCGACCTCGAACCACCGTGCGCGTGATATCTCCAAAGTAGCCGGTCTTCTGGGACCGGGGAAAGATATCGATGATGATCGAATCTTCCGCGCGTATGGGACCGCTGCCTTCGTTGTGGGGGTCGACTGCCTGCTCACCCGATGCCACAATCGTATGGCTGGGAACGCAGCCGCGTTCCATGATCGTCGTGTTGATGATGCTTTTGAGGCGTTCCGATGTCAGCCGGGATCCGTTAAGGTAGAGATAGCGGCTCTTACCGATCCGCGTCCGTCGAAGCGCCTCGATCCCGGCATCCATTCCTCTTTCGGCGATCCGGAGCGATTCTCGAATCTTCCGGATCTCGTCATCAGACTTGATTTCCCGTCGCGGCCAGAAAGGATCGGGTTCTACGACGACTCGGACGCGCATCGCGCGCAGCGCGTCAGCCAGGCCGGCCGGGAAACTGGAGGGCACCAGAACGCTCTTGACGTCCAGGTCGCGGAATACTTCCCGAACCACCTCGGCTGTTGAGGGAAACCCGACGCCCCTCGCCCCGAGCCTGCTGACGTATTCGCTCTGTTTCAACACCACGTCGGCACTGGCTTGTTCGCGGGCTCGATCGAACTCCAGGTCGCTCATCACGACGTACTTCTTCCGGCGGCGCATGATAAAGATGAACGGGTCCGGTACGAACATCCGCGTGGCCCACAACATGTTCGCGTCGGTTTCGCTGTCGGCGACGATCAGTCGGGTATCAGGACGCGTGGTATATTGAGCCATAGCATGTCTAAGACTGCGGGAATCGTCGTCATAGGCAACGAGATCCTGTCCGGCAAGACGCGTGATGAGAACGCCGCGTACTTTCTCCGAGAGCTCAGGGACCTGGGTGTCGACGTCCGAAAGGTGTCGGTCATCCCCGACGAACTCGAGTGCATCCGCGACGAGATTCAGTCGTTCTCATCCCGTTTCGACTTCGTCTTCACGTCAGGCGGTGTCGGACCCACTCATGACGATGTCACGATCGAAGGCATCGCCTCGGCTTTCGGCCGCGGCGTCTACCGCCACCGGGAACTGGAGTCGATGCTTCGAGGATACTATCAGGAGAGCGTGACCGAGGCCACGCTGCGTATGGCGAACGTGCCTGAAGGGGCTTTCCTCGTCCAGCGCGGCCGGATGTGGTTTCCTGTAGTGGCCGTCGAAAACGTCTACACTTTTCCGGGAGTACCGGAAATACTCGTGGCCAAATTCGATCGGATCAAGGAGATGTTCCGCCAGGATCCGTTCTTTGTGAAGGAAGTGTTCCTGCGCGCCGACGAAGGTCAGATTGCCGACATCCTCCACGAGATCATCGACAGATTTCCGGAACTACTCCTGGGTTCCTACCCCACCTTCAATAACCCCGATTACATGGTCAAGCTGACGCTGGAATCGAAGGACAAGAGCTATCTCGACGAAGCGTTCGACACCCTGGTGGGCCGGCTGACCGAAGCCGAGATCGCGCCCCTGTAGGGGGGGATCGTAGGCCGTAGGGCGTTATCCGTAGGTCGTTGGAGTCTGAGCGGCGGTGACCGCCGGTTCTTACGGAATCAGTTCTCCCTTTCCGACTTTTCTGCCTAACGAAAACCCGAGAGTCAAGAGCCAAACTTCAATAAGGGACAACGGATAACGGCCTACGGACAACGGCCTACGAACTAGTAGCCGGTGGCCACCGGCTACTAGTCAAACAACCCAGGCTGCTCATGCCTCCGGATCGGTATAGCGTCCAGGACTGCGTCAAAACCCAACTCCGCACACAGGGGGTGACCTGTTCGGGATGCCCTTCGATGGCGCGATGATGGGCTGCTCACGCAATCCCGCCCACCTAGCAATACCCGGCCGAGGGCGGTCCATTGGAAAGCGATGGTTTCATGAACAGATCAGGTTGAACGGTTGGGGTGTTATGCGGAGCTGTAGGAGACAAGAGGCCGAGGACCGCGACAAATGGATCAAACAGCAACCGCGCCCGAAGCGCAGAATCGCACGGGCCGAAGCGCACGAATCCGCGAGAATGTGATCACTCGCGGGAGCGAAACCGAACAATCAGGGACTCCGTTTTGCCTCCGGAAGTCACGTGTCTTTTTTCGATCACCCGCGGTGTTCGTCGAGCACGGTCGGGCGTGTGGGGTGGCCTCTCGATCGGAACGCCTAGTTCGCTGCGCGGACGTGCTCGATGCCCAGGGCCTCCAAGCGGTCAGCGATCGAACCGATGCCGGTGTACGCGGCCGCCATGAGATTGGGGCCGTAGAGGTGGGGTCGCCCTTCACCGACGATTTCGGCGACCGCGCGGCGGAGGCTCTCCCGCAGAAGGAGATCCTCTCCCGGGTCGGGGACGTAGCTGTAGAAGAGGGCGCGCCGCGGCCGTCCGTCCTCCCGCTTCCAGGCGGAGTGCCAGAGCCGGTTGTGCCAGACCACCGCGTCGCCGGGATTCGTGTGGACCGATACCGCGCCGGGGATGCCGTCTCTTTTCAAGCGCAGGCGCGGTTTACCATCCTCCCATTCCCCGCACGCCGCAAACAACCCCTTGTTCCATTCCGCGTGATGGGTACCCGGAATGACATTGAGGGCGCCCTGCTGTGCGCTTGTTTCGTCCAGGTAGTACGTCACACGAATCGTCTGGACCGGGTCTCCCGGAACCCCTGCGGTGTGCCACGGCAGGTCGTCCATGTTGGAAATGACATAGTTCCCCAGGTACAGGCAGGGTGTCGACCAGAGGTCCGTCATCGCCTCGAATCCGGGGGTGGGCGGCCGGTGCCGCAAATGCCGGGTCTCGATCCTCGGCGAAGAACAGGATCCGGCTGCCGGCATCGCCGAAATTGTCATACCGCGGCGCATCCGGCATCACGCGGTCGAACGTCTTGGTCAACGAGTCGAGCTCGCCGGCCTCCAGACATCCCCGGACCACGACGAACCCGAACGCCCGAAACATACCGACTTCCAGCTCACTGAGCATGCCGCGCCACTCCGGACATTCGATCTCCCGACAACCCCCGTCGGTCAGCGCGATCTATTCTAATCAACGGGTCGCCGAAAGGGTGCCATGCCCCCGCGACCCGGCAGCCGTCTGCCAGCGAGAGGCTACGGGATTTCTCTTGACTGTGCCAGGGCGCGATTCCAAGGTTGACCTAACGACTTCTCCGCAGATAAGACGAACAGTGACCTTACGTCGAGGGGGAACACCATGCCGCAAAACGAAGAGGCGATCAAAGAACTCTGGGCGAAGCTCGTGGCCCAGTCGTGGGGGGATGCGAATCTGAGACAGCGCATGCTCGATGAGCCGGCCGCGGTCTTGAAGGAGAACGGAGTTCAGGTACCCGACGGGTTCCGCGTCCACACCTTCGAGGACGACGGTCAGACCATCGTTCTACCTGTCAATGTCGAGCCGGCTGAAACAGAGCTGTCCGAAGAGGAGCTGGAGTCCGTCGCTGGGGGCGTCGAAGTCATCGCCAACCCGACGATGGGCGCTTTGAAGGGCTTCGACTCACTGGAGTTCGTGGGCCCGTGCCTCAAACCCAAAGGTGCACTCGGGTCTGAAGGCGGGAAGACGGGTGCAATGGGGCCGTGCTTCTGAACCGACTAACGCGGCCATGGCTGCCTGGAGCTACAGGTACTCAAACAGGCAAACCGGATCGCGCCGGGGAAACGATATGCAAAACGAAGATGACATCAAACAACTCTGGGCGAAGCTCGTGGCCAAGTCGTGGGAGGATGCGAATCTGAGACAGCGCATGCTCGATGAGCCGGCCGCGGTCTTGAAGGAGAACGGAGTTCAGGTACCCGCCGGGTTCCGCGTCCACACCTTCGAGGACGACGGTCAGACCATCGTTCTACCTGTCAATGTCGAGCCGGCTGAAACAGAGCTGTCCGAAGAGGAGCTGGAGTCCGTCGCTGGGGGCGTGGAAGTCATCGCCAACCCGACGATCGGCGCTTTGAAGGGCTTCGAGTCGCTGCTTGTCATCGGCCCGTGCGATGGACCTAGAGAGGGGATGGGTCCGTGCGCCCGGCCTAAAAGCGGGAAGACGGGTGCCATCGGGCCGTGCTTCTAGGTTTGCTGCTTAGGGTGCAACAATAACGTCAGGGAACGCACCCCCTATTTGCAGTAAGCTGAGACCTGCACAGCGGCCAGACCGTCGCGGGGGACGGAATACGTACACGCCGGCGGACCTCACACCCGACGCACCACCGCGTCTATCAACGGACCGGCCCGCCGCAGGCGCAGACGGATAGTTTTTCTGGTCAGCACCACCCCAGCGCTTCGCGCCACCCCTCCTCATCTGAGGAGGGGAGTTTAGGTGTCGCCCCGGCCACGGACCACTAGTCAAACAACCCAGGCTGCTCATGCCTCCGGATCGGTATAGCGTCCAGGACTGCGTCAAAACCCAACTCCGCACACAGGGTGGTGACCTGTTCGGGATGCCCTTTGCGGTAGCGCAGCAAGTCGGGTGAGATGTCCATATCGACGTCGCACCGAATCCTCGCCAGCTCGCGACTCATCCGGACAGTGTCCAGGTTTTCGCGGATGCGTTTGAGAATGCGCTCGCGTCCCCTGAATGAAACTCCGTCAAGGTCGGAGTTCACGATGTCTTCGACCGTTCGGCAGGCAGCCAGGAGTTTGCTGGCAGTCTTCCCCCCGACTCCCAGGACCCCGGGGATGTTATCGACGGAGTCGCCGAGCAGAGCCAGCAGGTCGGGCACCTGGGCGGGCTCAACGCCCAGCTTGTTCTTGACCCCAGCCCGGTCGAGCCAGACGTTCTTCGCGAGATCGTAGATCCTGATGCGTTGGTCGACCAACTGAGCAAGATCCTTGTCTCCGCTGACGATGACGACGGGATGACCCAGGTCAGCCATGCGCACGGCAAGCGATCCGATGACATCATCGGCTTCGAAGGTTTCGACCTGAAAGGCGGCGATGCCGACCGCTTCAGTGATCCGCTGGCAGTACTGAAACTGGATCTTCAGGTCGTCGGGCGGTGAAACCCGATTCGCCTTGTACTCGGTGAAGAGTTCACGCCGGAAAGAATGTGCCCCCTCGAACGCAGCAGCGATATAGGGGGGATCCTGCTCTTTGATGATGCGCAGCAGGGTTCGCAGGTAACCCAGCACCGCGTTGGTTTTCATCCCGGACGGGGCAGTGATCGTTTCGGGCAGACCGTAGTAGGCACGAAAGATGTAGTTCATCGCATCGATGAGGAAGACCGGTCTCGAATTGAGGGGTAGCGAAGTCACGTCCAAGCCCTACGAGTGATGTTTGAAACCTTTGAGAGCAATCTGCCGTCAAAGCTGATCGCTGACGGCCAATTTTCTATTCATCCAAGATGGGAGTTGGACGCCGTTCGTCATCGATCGCCACGTAGATGACGGTCGCTTCGGTCACTTTGACGACCTCGCGATTCCCGTCCGGCCCGCAGCGCTCGGCTTCAACTTCGATATCCACGGTTACCGAAGTTCGTCCCAGACGCTCGGTTCGCGTGTAGAACGTGACGATGTCTCCGAGGTGGACCGGCGCGACGAACTCGACCTCTCGCATTGCCTTCGTGACGAACCTTTTCTTGGAGTGCTTCCGCGCCTCAGCTCCCCCGGCGAGGTCGAGGTGGCTCAGGATGACACCGCCGAAGATCGTTCCCAGCGGATTCGTGTCCTTGGGTAGCATCATCACTCGAATCGCAACGCTTCTTTCGCTCATCCAGGTTCACCTCAGGAACGGATTCTGGGCCTTCTCGCGGCCAATCGACGTATTTGGGCCGTGTCCGGGGACGACAAGGGTTTCGTCGTCGAAAACCATCAGTTTTTGCTCGATGGAGCCGAGCAGTTCCGGCAGCGACCCGCCCCAGAGATCGGTACGCCCGATACTGTTGAGAAACAACGTGTCGCCGGTGAAAAGGATGGGACGATCTCCGCCCAGGTGAAAGGTCAGGCTGCCCGGGGTGTGGCCCGGTGTGTGAAGGACACCGACTTCCACGTCCTGACAGCCGACCACGTCGCCGTCGTCGACGAATCGATCGATCTCTCCCCGGGTTGGGGTGGGAATCCCGATCCAGCCGGCCTGTGTCTCCAGGTTGTCGAAGAGGAACAGATCTTTCTCGTGGATGCAGGCGGGTGCCGCTGCCTGCTGTTGCAGTTGGTGAATCGCGCCGACATGGTCGATGTGGGCGTGCGTGCAGACGATCTGCTTCAGCACGAGGCCTGCCTGGCTCAGATGCTCTAAGATCGTGCCGGGATCGTCCCCCGGGTCGACAACGATCGCTTCTCTGGTTTCTTCATCGGCCAGGATCGTGCAGTTGCACTGGAGGAGGCCCACCTGGAATGTGTCGATGATCATTTCTAAAGAGAGTGACGAGTGACAAGTGACGAGTGACAAGTAGGAAGTAACGCGCTTGCTCTGGTGTTCGTCACTAATGTCACCGTTCGATTACCGCGGCGTCGAGCACCTTCAGCGTGGCGTCGACGGCCTTGTCACGGCCTTCGGGTCACGGCTGGGGATCTCCTTCTCCTCTCCCGGAGCAAGCCTCTGATTGATGACAATCCGATCGCTTTCTACGATTGCGCCTCTGTCGTTAACGTAGGTGGCTTCCAGCGCGATCTCATCGTACGTGGTTCGCGAGCTGTCGTTGCGGAGTCGAATGATCCAGGCCGGGCGATCACCACCAACGTCGGGCACGAACTCACTGTGCGTGATGACGATTTCCCCTGCGGGGTCGGGGCCTCCGAACCAACCCGCGATCGAATCCCCGTACGATCGGTAGCCGAGAACGACGACGATCAGAATGAGGATGGCCCGTCGTCCTGCGACCCAACGGCGGGATCGGAGAAAATTCACGGTTGTCCTTCTTGGGCGGGCCTCAGGGGCTTTCTTCCTCGAGCGTCAGTTCGATGTCGACCTGTTGCTTGCCCCGGATGACGGTGACCGGTATGCGCTCGCCGGGCCGACGTGGCTCGAGCGCCGCGCTGACTTCTTCCACCGCGTTGACTCCTCGCCCATCGACTTCGACGATGACGTCTCCACCGATCCCGATCAAGGAGTTTCCGACGCGCACCTGCCTTGTCGCGCCACGGATTCCGCCCCTCTCTGCAGGACTGCCGGGGATGACATCGACGACGAGTACTCCCGAATCAGTGCCGAGATCGAGAGCCTCGGCAATCTGTCCCAGCCGATCCAGCCCGATTCCCCTGAATCCCATGAAAACGCGCCGGACTCTCCCATAAGTGATGAGATCGGTCGTCACGCGCTTCACGGTTTCTACGGGAACAGCAAAGCTGATTCCGATGTTGCCCGTATTCGACGGGGAAACGATAGCGGTGTTGATGCCGATGACTTCGCCGCTGGTGTTGAGGAGCGGCCCTCCCGAATTACCGGGGTTGATCGCGGCGTCGGTCTGGATGATCCCTTCGATTATCCGGCCGTTGCCCGCCTGGATGGAACGGCCCAGCGAGCTGATGATTCCCGTGGTCAGGGTTCCTTCCAGACCGAAAGGATTGCCGATCGCCAGAACCTTCTGGCCGACCTGGATTCCCTCAGTCGAGCCGAGTGGAATGGCAACGAGGTCTGACGGAGGCGCGTCGATCTTGATGACAGCGAGATCGTTGCTCGGATCGGCTCCGACGACCTGTGCCTCGTACTTGCTCTGGTCCCACAGCGTGACCTCCAGCCGCCGGGCACCTTCGATGACGTGATAGTTCGTGAGGACGTTGCCGGTGTTGTCGATCAGCACGCCCGAGCCGCTGCCGGATTCCGGGACGGGTTGGAGGAAGAAATTGTAAGCCAGCGTGGTCGAGGTGATGTTGACGACGCCACGGCTGTAGGTTCGGTAGATGTCGACGTTATTGCGTTCGTCGGCGCTCATCTCCTGTTCGGCCAGCGGAGCAGAGGCCGGCGCGGAAGCGAGCGTGACATCCGGGGTGACCGCCTCGACTCCCTCTGCCGGTCTGGACACGGGTTGCGGCCGCAACGGTCGCCATTCCAGCGCGACGTAAACCATCGCCGCGGTGATGATCGAGGACAAGAGGGCGATTCGGAATCCCTGTTTCATCTTTGTCTATGGCTCTTTAAGACGTCGGCTCTGCTATGCAAATCGTAGGCCGGTCCGTTTCCAGAAAGCGATAAGCTGCGGCGCCTCGCGCCGTCAGCTTCATCACGATGAACCACGTCGGTGCACGCAAAATAATTATGCCGCATGAAGTTCAACGATGTCACCGTCGTCCAGGATGAAATCGCGCGCGACCATGATGCCGTCGATCTTGCCCTCCCCCCACAGCTTGGCGAACTTGAGTGTTTCGGCCAGGTCTCGATGTACGGAACCGGCCAGGTCCAGAACCGTGCTTCCCCGGGACAGCACGAAGGGGTCCTTGCGTTCGGCTTTTTTCCCCGGAACCTTGGTATAGACTCTTACCAGTTCGAGGAATTCGTAGACCTTCCTCTTGAAGGCCTCGACTTCCGGCGACGTCGCCGAGGTGCTGGAGAACGGGATCATGGGAAGGTTGTCGGCGTAGATTTCCAGCACGATCTGCGCCCTGACAGCCGCTTCGGCGTCGTCGCTCTTGTGGCCCACGATCAGGGTCTTCCGTTCCTTCAGGTCCGTCTTCCCCTTCTCCAGAACCTGTTCGGTCGACTCCATGTGATCCAGGACGGAGTCGTCGGACAGATCGACTGTCCACAGGACGGCATCTGCGTTCCGGATAATCTGCGGCACCCAGTATTCCATGTGTTCGGCCGACACGGGCGGGAGGTCCACCAGCTGCAGGTGGACGTCTTCGTAGATCAGTATCCCCGGAACAGGTGCGCGGGTCGTGAACGGGTAGTCCGCGACTTCGGTTCGAGCATTGCTCAGGCGCGCCAGGAGTGCGGACTTGCCCGAGTTGGGGGCGCCCACCAAAGCCAGCTGCCGCGCGCCTTCCCGCTCCACGTGAAAGAAGTCGCGCCGCGCCCCGGACTTCTTGCCCGACGATTCCTTTCGCAATGCCGACAGCTTCTTCTTCAGTTCGGCTCGCAGTTTTTCGGTACCTTTGTGCTTCGGAATGATGGCCATCATCTCCTGAAGCGCAACCAGCTTTTCCGGCGGAGTCTGGGCTTGTTTGAACCGCTGTTCCGCCTCCAGATACTGGGGAGTGAGGTTCGCCGGCATGAGCTAAGAATAGCACAGCGGGGCGACGGTGCAACTCTGCCCTGACCGGGGTTAACTACTTTAATTTTCAATGCGTTTCGGAAACTGTCCGGGGCTCCGGGATGAACACGCAGACGGCGGGAATCAGAATGGTCACGGACGCTGCGATCCAGCCGACGGCCGCGAAGCCGGCCGCATCGTAGGCGGTGGCTGAAACTAAGGCCAGCGTTGCGATTCCCAGCTGGGACGCCGCGTTCCGTATCGCGACATAGGAACCTCGGACTTCGGGTCCGACCAACTCCGTCGTCAGGGCATGCAAGGGCGCCTGCCTCGCTGATGCCGCCACGCTGAGCAGACCGATTCCGGCAAAGAGCGCCCATCCCCACTGGAGACCGGAAACCGTGATGAACATGATTGCCAGAACAAGGTTGGCCGCGATGATAATCTTTTTCTTGCCAATGCGATCGGAGAGCCAGCCCGACAGCGGTGACGCCGCGGTTGCCGTCACACCGGCCGCCATGAAGAGCAATCCGATTCCCTCGATCCCGATGCCCTGACTCGAACGGAGCCAGACGCCGACGAAGGTGAGGAAACCGACGAGCCCCCCCGAGGTCAGGAACGCGGCGGCTATTCCTGCGAGCCGATTCCGGATCCGCAAGTGGGCAAACACCGCCGCCGGGGAAATCCGACCTTCACGACGCTGATCGGACGGCAGAAAAAGGGTGGTCGTCAACAGCATCCCCAACCCCGCCACCGCCAGGCCCGCGAACACCCATCGCCAGCCCAGCCTCGCGGTCACGAAAGCAGCGGCGGGAATACCGATTCCAAAGGCGAGGAAGTAGGCCATCGATATGATTCCCATCGCTCTGCCCCGGTGTTCGTACGGGTAGAGATCCGCGGCATAAGACAGCGCCAGGGTGGATAGCGCCCCAGCCCCCAAACCTGTCAACATGCGCGTCCACAGCAAAGTGCTAAAATAAGGAGCCAGGTATGTCAACAGCGATGCTGTGCTGAACAGAGCCAGAGCCAAACAGATCAGCCGCTTGCGACCGAGCCTGTCTGATACGGTGCCGGCGAGAAGAGCGAATGCCGCGGACGCCAGTGCGTAGGTCGTGACGAGAATTCCGGCCCGGCCGGGCGCAATACCCAGATCCTCCGCCATGAAGGGGAGCAGCGGAGGGATGAGTTGGGTGTCGGCGACTCCCAGAAACAGGACACCGAACAGAACAAGAGCCGCACTCCACCGGAAGCGGCCGGCCTCAGTTGCCGCAGAAGAAGCGGCGTCGCTCGCCGCTCCGGGACGCCCGCCCGGTTCGTTGGCAGAGGGCACCGGCGGATTCTACCACACGGTTTTCTGCCGTCGTGGGAGCTCGACGACGCAGAAAGAAGCGGAGAGGATGACAATTTGAAGAGCGATTTCGGAGACCCTCAAGAGATTCAAGCCCGGATTCCTTCCATACCAGAGGAGTTGCCGATCCTGCCGGTTCGGGACACGGTGATCTTCCCGACCGCGGTCATGCCTCTGACGGTCGGGCGGGAGAGCTCGGTTCAGCTCGTTAATGACGTGCAGGGCGGTGACGCCCTTTTGGCAGTGCTGACTCAGAGGGACAAAGTCGTAGAGTCACCCGCCCCCGAGGACCTCTACGAAACCGGGACCGTGGCGGTCGTCCATCGCGTCATGCGAACCCCTGAGGGCAACCTGTTCGTCATCATCATGGCGATCTCTCGCCTGAGGGTCGTCGAATTTACTCAGTTTGAACCCTATCATCGCGCCCGGATCGAACTCCTGACGGACGAGCCCGAAGACGAAGACGACGTGAATTTCAAGGCGCTCCGGCGCAGCGTGTTGGGGCAGTTCGAACGGGTGATCGAGCTGTCACCGCAGCTTCCCGATGATCTTCAAACCTTCGTCCTCAATATCGAAGAACCCGGCCGGCTCGCCGATTACATCGCCACCAATCTTCCGAACCTCACGGTGGAGTCTAAACAGTTCGTCCTGGATCAGACCGGTGTGCGAGAGAGAATGGATTTCCTGAACACGGAACTCGCCAAAGAGCTCGAGGTGCTGGAACTGCACACGAAGATCCAGACGCAGGTGGAGGAGGAGGTCGGCAAGACCCAGCGCGAATACTTCCTCCGCGAGCAGCTCCGCGCAATCCAGAAAGAGCTCGGCGAGACGGACGATTCGCAGCGGGAAATCGATGAGCTCAGGGAGAAAATCGAGCAAGCCGAGATGCCGGAGGAGGCGCTGAAAGAGGCGGAGCGTGAGTTGACCCGACTGCAACGAATGTCGCCGGCGGCGGCCGAGTATACAGTCACCAGAACGTATCTGGACTGGCTGGTGACCCTGCCCTGGAGCATCCTGTCGAAACAGAAGGTCGACATCGTCCACGCGAAGGAAATCCTCGAGCGGGACCACCACGACCTGGAGAAGATCAAAGAGCGGATACTCGAACATCTCGCCGTCCTGGAGTTACGGCCGGAAGGGAAAGCACCGATTCTTTGTTTCGTCGGACCTCCCGGGGTGGGAAAGACTTCGCTCGGACGTTCGATCGCCGAGGCCATGGGCCGGAAGTTCATACGGATGTCACTGGGTGGAATGCGGGATGAGGCGGAGATCCGCGGCCATCGTCGAACCTACATTGGAGCGCTACCGGGTCAGATCATCCAGAGCATCCGCAGGGTTGGTACACGGGACCCTGTCCTGATGCTCGACGAGATCGACAAACTTGGCGCCGACTTCCGCGGAGATCCGGCCGCCGCGCTGCTCGAAGTGCTCGATCCGGAGCAGAACGTCGGTTTTCGCGACCACTACCTGGATGTTGCATTCGATCTGTCGCGAGTCTTTTTCATCACCACGGCGAACGTTCTGGACACGGTTCCGTCCGCTTTGAGGGATCGGATGGAAACAATCGAGCTGCCCGGCTACACCGAGGAAGAGAAAGTGCAGATCGCAAAGCACTATCTGGTGCCCCGCCAGCGGGAAGACAATGGCGTCGAGCCGGACCAGATCCTCTTCGATGAAGATGCCCTCCAGTACATCACCCGACACCACACGCGTGAAGCGGGCGTCCGGAACCTCGAGCGTGAGATCGGAAACATTTGCCGGAAGTACGCCCGAAGAATCCTCGAAGGTGAGCCACCGCAGGCCGAGGTGACCCAAGAAGTCATTTCGGACTTGCTGGGGGCCCGCAAGTTTCAGATTGCCGAAGAACTCGAAGACCGCGTCAAACGCCCGGGCGTTGCGGTTGGCCTTGCCTGGACGCCGGTTGGAGGTGAGGTCTTGTTCGTCGAGGCCAGCCTTACCGGCGGCGGCCGTCACCTGACTGTTACGGGCCAGGTCGGAGACGTTATGCAGGAGTCTACGAAGGCTGCCCTGACCTGGGTCCGGTCGGTGGCGCCCCGGCTGGGTCTGGAGTCGGACTTCTACAAGGACAGGGACATCCACATCCACGTGCCATCGGGATCGATCCCCAAGGACGGGCCGTCGGCGGGCGTCACGATGGTTACCGCACTGGTCTCGGCGCTTATGTCCCAAGCCGTGAGACCAAAGCTGGCCATGACGGGGGAGATCACACTGAGCGGTCATGTCCTTCCGGTCGGCGGGATCAAGGAGAAGGTGCTGGCGGCGCGTCGGGCCGGCGTGGAAGAAGTCGTTCTGCCCGCCGAGAACGAGAAGAACGCTCTGGAGGAAATACAGGACGAACTGCGCAGCTCCATCCGTATCCGGTATGTCAAAACCATTGAAGACGTGCTGGATCTCGCCTTCCCGGAACCCGTATTGCTTCCATCTGTGGCCAGCGGGGTTTCTGAAGCTTCGAAGAGCCAGTGAAAGGGTGACGGATCGGCCGCCAGCCTCGCCGCGACTGTTGTTAAGTCAATATTACAAAAGAGTTCCCGCTTTGACAGGAACTCTGACTCCGCCTTATATTTTGACTAGCGACAACGCTTCAGTGTCAAGCTTCTCCGTTGTGTCATGGAAATGACGAGCACCTCTACCGAGACCGAGTTTACAGCCTGGTTTGAATGCTTCTCGGGTTGCGGAGACCGGTACCCGCTGGACGAGATCGTGTACCGCTGCAAGAACTGCGACGGCCTCCTCGAGGTCCGTCACGATCACGACGCGCTGGGGATGGTCGGGCCCGAGCAGTGGAAGGAGCTTTTCGATTCGCGGCTCGCCGGCTCGAGTGGCGTCTGGTCGAAGAAAGAGTGGGTTCTTCCCCTCGTCGCGCCCGCCGACATCGTGTCGCTGGGCGAAGGCAACACGCCCATGATTTCCAGCCCCAGGATGGCCGCGGATCTCGGTGTCGAGGAACTGCACATAAAACAGTGCGGGACCACGCACACCGCGTCGTTCAAGGATCTGGGGATGACTGTGCTCGTTTCGATGGTCAACAGGATCCGTTCGAGGATTCGTGCGGTGGTTTGTGCATCGACTGGCGACACGTCGGCGGCCCTGGCGGCCTACTGTGCCGCGGCAGGAATACCGTCGATCGTGTTTCTGCCCAGGGACAAGGTGTCGCTGGCGCAGTTGATCCAACCGATATCCAACGGGGCCCTCACCCTGTCGCTCGACACCGACTTTGACGGCTGCATGAAGATCGTGCAGGAGGTGACCCGGGATCCGTCGATCTATCTGGCCAACTCCATGAACTCGCTGCGCGTCGAAGGGCAGAAAACTATCAGCGTCGAGATCGTCCAGCAACTGGGGTGGGAGGTCCCGGAGTACGTCGTCGTACCCGGCGGCAACCTTGGCAACATTTCCGCGATCGGAAGCGGTTTTCTCTTGATGAGGGAACTGGGATTGATTTCACGGCTTCCGCGGCTCGTCTGTGCGCAGACAGAGAAGGCCAACCCGCTCTACAGAGCGTACCTTGACGGCCTGGAGGCGCTTGAACCGGTCGTCGCCCAGCCGACGATGGCGACGGCCATTCAGATCGGCAACCCGGTGAGCTTTCCCAAGGCGGTCCGCGCCCTTCGGGCGACGGACGGGATCGTCGAGCAGGTCAGTGAGGCCGAGCTGGCCGACGCGGCGGCCTACGGTGACCGGTTCGGTTTCTTTAACGATCCGCAGACGGGCGTCGCTCTGGGCGTGACGCGAAAGCTGATTCGTTCCGGAACCATCCCGGCAAGCGCTCGGGTCGTGGTGATCAGCACGGCCCACGGTTTGAAGTTCATAGACTTCAAGTTGCAGATTCACCAGGGCCAGATTCCCGATACCGATCAGGCGCTGCGGAACCTTCCCGTGGAGGTCCCGGCGGATGTCGACGAAATCCGGGCAACGATCAATGGAACGCTACCTGCATGACAATCTGTTGCGACCTGAAATATCTCTTGTTTCAGCAAGTTAAGGTCTTCATCGGGTGACGTGTGGTCAAAATGAACACAGTGTGGCGACTAATGTTCTCACTGATTGTGGTAGTGATCGTCGCGCTGATCGTGGCATTGCCTGCGTCCGCACAGTCGATTCTAAGCTTCCCGCACGTTGTCCAGACCCCCACCGTCCGGACAGCCTTTTCGCTGTCGAATCTCTCTGATTTGGACGCAGAGGTCGATTTCACCCTCTACTCTCTTGACGGCAGAATCGTCACCGGTCTCGCAAACCCCGTGCGCTACCGCATCGAGGCTCGGGGGGCGCTTTCGATGTTCGCGGACGAAGTGTTCGCGGCCAACGGATTCGAAGGCTGGGTTCAGGTAACGAGTCCGACCTCCGGAATAGACGGGTTTCTCTACGAGGGTGACTTCCGATCCGCTCTGGACGCCGCGCGCGGGGCAGTGGCCCTTACGGACCAGATCGTGCCCTGGCTGGGCGATTCCGGCGGTGATCTCCGTATCATCAACTCCTCCTCTCAGGCAGCGTCCCTCAACGTTGCGTTTGCCAACAGCCGGGGAGACATCGTCGGCTCGGTGCCGGCGATCCTGAACGCCAACTCGGGTATCAGCGTCCCGACTTCCGATTTCATACTGCAGGGAGGCGGAAACCTGACGGCCCGGGTGACGTCCAGTGTCGGGGTGGTAGCCCAGGCCCTGGTCGAAACGAACGGCTCTCTCGTTCTCGTGAACGGGCAATCAGCATCCGCAACAGCTACCGTTCGTAGGGCTCCCCACGCAATCCTCGGCAACGGTTTTGATTCCATGCTGGTTCTTGCGAACCCGACGGGCCAGGCGGTGACCGTTTCGGCGACGTTCTTCGACGAGAACGGCGGTCCGGTTCATGCTTCGCTCAGTGCCCCATCGCAGCAACTCCTCACCATTCCGGCGAACGGCTCGGTTTCAGTCGGCGCCACCCAGTTGACGGGACTCCTTTTTGCCCCGGCCGTAAATGGATGGATCGAAGTGACTTCGCCGAACGTTCCCCTCGGTGCCTCGGTCGTGATTACCCAAGGCTTGAACCGGACGGTCTACCCGTTGCAGAGCGAGGGTCTCGGCCGGGTCTTCTACCCACAACTTTCGGAAGCACAAGGTCTGTTGACGGGACTCGTCCTGGTGAATCCGAGTCCGGTTTCCGCCACAGTTGCACTCAGGCTGGTCGATGGCGACGGTTTCGCGATCAGCAGTTCGGAAATCGAGTTGGCGGCCAATTCGAAGCAGACCGCGTATGTGCGCGACATCCTGCCGGGGTTCGACCCCAGCCGGGGTGGGCTGCTCTTGCTGGAGTCTTCGGAACTCTACGGGCTCGAGATCGTTGGCGACGAGGGAGGTGGGTTGCTTGCCGCCGTTGAACCCGGATCCCTGACAGCCGACTTCGAACCGAAGCCGAGTACGGCTCGACCCGAGCTGGTGGACGTCTCCCCGCTCGAGGGGCGAACGGGCGATTCGATTCGGATACGCACTTCGAACGTGGGTGACGACGGCACGGTGTTTCTCGGGGACCGGCCCCTCACCGCGCGGTTCCTGGCTCCCGGCATCGCAATTCAGGTCGTCGACATCCCCGCCATCGAACCCGGATTCGTCGACCTGCGAGTCCGCTCCGCGGACGGGCGCGAATCCGACCCCGTGCCTATACTGGTGCTGCCGGACGACGCGACTTCCCTGCGAGAGGTTCGTGGCCGAGCTTTCTACGAGAAAGTGGACATCGGCACCGACGGGTTGAACCTGGCTCGTCCGGTCATGGTGCCGATACGATACGCCCGCGTAGACATCCTGAACCGTCAGACCGGCCTTCTCGTTTCGGTCGCTGATACTGATGAGAACGGCCATTTCCGTGCCGCCGTCCCGGAAGGTCCCGATTACAGTCTTCGTGTCCTGAGCCAGCTCCGATCTTCAGAGGCCGTTGTCGCCGACAACACCAACGGCGGATCCGTTTTCTTTGTGGGCGCGGACGTCGACACCGAGGGGACTCCGATTCTTGTACGCGCGGGATTCGACGCGAACGTCGGGCGCTTTCAACATTCTCGAAGTCGTTAGACGGGGCAGTGCCTACGTGGATGCAGTCGAGCCGGCCCTGCAATTGCCCCAGTTGACGATCTTCTGGAGTCCTATCAACACGAACCGTGATGGAAACCCGTTCCTCGGCGAAATCGGAGGCACGTTCTTTGACGTTTCCGACTCTACCGCCTTCATTCTCGGCGACCGAGCTACCGATTCCGACGAGTTTGATGACTCGGTGATTCTCCACGAGTACGCTCACCTGCTCGCGGCCAGGTTCTCCGCCGATGATTCTCCGGGCGGGGCGCATGTTCTCGGCGATGTCCTTGATCCCCGCGTCGCCTGGTCGGAAGGCTGGGCTAATTTCTTTTCCGCCGTCGTGCGAAACGATCCCGTCTACCGGGATTCCATGGGACAGGACGGCGCAACAGCTCTCGAGTACGACCTCGAGGTCAACAGTCCGGCCGGAGACCAGCCCGGATACTGGAGTGAGTTTTCCGTTCATTCGATTCTGTGGGATCTGTTCGATGAAAGTGATGATCCCGGCGACGTCTTCCAGCTTCCGTTTACCACAATCTGGAGCGCCTTCAGATCGCTGGCCCTGGAGCGGTTTGTGTACTTGCCCATTTTCCTCGACCGTTTGGCCGCCCTTGACCCGGAAGCAGCTTCCATCCTGGACCAGATCGTTCGGCTGCGGGCCATAGATTTCTCATCGGCAAACGATCCCAGCGTCTCGAACCCCTTCCCACGCATACTCCCGGACACGTTGCCGGTCACCGGGGAGGTCGATTCGGCGTCGCGCGCGCGAGACAATCTCGCGCAATCGGCACATCTCTATTCTTTCGACGTCGATGGCGGGGCCGTTTCGATCCGCCTGGATGTGACGGGGCTCGGTCCGGCGCAGAACCCAGACGCGAACGACCTGGATCTGTTCCTGAGGGATTCGGAGGGGCGCATCATCGCGCGTTCCGATCGAGGCTTGAACGGACAGTCGGAATTGATCTCGACATTCCTGCCTGAAGGACGGTACGTAGTCGAAATTCGCAGTTTCTACACTCGAGGCGAGACCGGAGAGTTGGTCTTCAATTCCGGTGCCTACCGGCTGATCGTGAGGCGGCCGTAAGGCGGCCTGCGGCCGCCAGTAGTCAGTAGTCAAACTCCCCTCCTTGGTGGATAAGGAGGGGTGGATGCGCCGAAGGCGCAGACGGGGTGGTTTCCGGGGTCGGCTAGCCTTTTCTCACGTTCCTGCTTAAGCCAACACCCGGGGACAGGGCCAGGCCCCTGTCCCCCTCACAGTGGCTCTCTCGCGGATCATTTCGCTCAACCAACAACGCGGACAACGGCCTACGCGCAACGGCCTACGGATAACTGACTACCGACTACTGACTACTTCTTCAATCCCGTAGCACTCCACGGCAGCCGCAACCCCCGAACCTCTCGGTACCGAACAGCCCTGATCCGCCAAGGCCTCTTCCAGCGCACCCAGCAGGAGCAAGATGTTGTTTCGGATCGACGAAGAGCCCATCAGGCCGATCCGCCAGATTTTTCCCCTCAGTGGGCCGAGACCGCCGACGATTTCGATTCCGTATCGTTCCAGCAGGAGCCGCCGCACTGCAACGTCGTCCACCCCATCCGGAACCAGGACCGTGTTCACCGTCCACGCTCGATTCTCGGGGCGGGCAAACATTTCCAGGCCCATCGCCTCGATTCCGGCTACCAGCGCCAGGTGGTTCTGCCGGTGCCGGGAGAACCGGTTCGCCAGTCCTTCCTCTTCGATTATTCGGAGGGCTTCGCGCATCGCGTAGTTCAAGTTGATCGGTGCCGTGTGATGGTAGACGCGATTGGTCTTTCTCCAATACTTGCCGAGCAACGACAGGTCCAGATACCAGCTCTGCACGGGAGTCGAACGCTTCTCAAGCTTTCGAATCGCCTTGTCGGAAAGCGAAACAGGCGCGAGACCCGGCGGGCAACTCAAACACTTCTGACTGCCGCTGTACACGAAATCGAGGTTGTTTTTCGCCGCCGCCAGCGGTTGTCCGCCGAGCGACGCGACCGCGTCCACGATCGAAACGATGTCCCCGCGCCCGCAGATCTCCGCCAGTGGTTCGAGCGGTTGTGCGACGCCCGTCGAGGTCTCCACGTGAACGAAGCCCAACACGCAGGGCTTACACTCGTCGATTGCCCGGCTGATCTGTTCGGGTTCAAACACCTCTCCCCATTCCGCTTCGAGCCGGGTCACCCTGCCGCCTGCCCTCTCGGCAATGTCGGCCATACGGCCGGCAAAGAAGCCGGAGCTGCAGATCAGGACGGAATCCCCGGGCTCGATCATGTTGACCAGGGCCGCTTCCATTCCCGCGGTACCGGTACCCGAGATCGGAAGCGTCAGCGTGTTTTCGGCCTCAAAAACCATCCGAAGGCCGTCCTGTACCACGTCCATTACTTCACCCTCGAAGACAGGGTCCATGTGGCTGAGCACGGACTGGGACAACGCGTCCATGACGCGGGGGTCGACATCGCTGGGCCCCGGGCCCAGCAGAACTCTGAATGGGGCGTGAAACTCCTTGGTCAATTCGATACGTGCTCCGTCGAGATGGAAAACTACTGCGTTCCCGCCAGGGCCTGCTCAATCAGATCGTTCACCTGATCGGACTTCATTTCCCCTACGACGACGTACGGGTTCTCGACGTCACCGTCGACGATGATGATGTTGAACGGCGTTCCCCACTTGCGGCTGTCGCCCAGAGTTTTTCGTAGAAGGTACTGGAAGGTTTCCATTCGGATGGTTTCCCGCTCATCGTACGCCACGACGCTACCGATGATGACCGGGTACTTCATATCATGCTTCGCTATGAAATCCCGGACCTTGTCGATTTCGCTGTACTCGGTCCGTGTCACGATTTCCAGGCCCCGGGAGTGGTACTTCTCGTAGAGTTCTCCGAGGTAGGGCGCTTCGTAGTTGCAGTTCTTGCACCACTCTGCCGTGTAGGAGAGAAGCAGGATCTTCGCCTGTTCGTATTCCGGTTCTGCCGGCAAGTGGAAGTTCACCCTCCCACCATCCAGAGCCGTTCCGTAGAAATCCTGGAACCGAAACAAATCTTTGAGCTTGGCCAGGTCGGCGGGGACCGTAACGGGATTGTCGGAGAGATACTTGGCCAACACCTCCGACGCCTTTACGTGCAGCAGATCCGCGTACTCATGATCATCAGCGACCGGCGCCTGCAGTGCCAACGCAAGGATCAGACTCGAGATCATAGCCACCTCCAAACTCTCGATTATACCCCGTACTGGACACCCATTACGAACATCGGAAAATGAACTACCGACTACTCTACAAACAGTACCGGTCCCCATCGATCAGCGCTTCCGCTATTCGGCGGCGCGCGGCAACTGTATCGGTCGGGACCCAGGCGAGGACTCTTCGCAGGGCCGCCAGACGATCGGTGAGATCTCCCCCGTCGGTGACGGAGGCAAGTGCCTGGCGGCCGGCCGATTCCAGGCGCATCGTCGCATCGGTGATGAACGTGCTCACGATGTCGGGATAGAGGTCATTGTTCCCCTTCGAAAAGCGGCAGAGGGCCGTGTCGATCGCGTAGGTCTCGATGACCATATTGCTGAGGTGCATGAGGAGCTCCTGCTGATCCCGGATGTCTGTCCCATGTTTCTGCATGACCGATCCGGCGACGAACAGGGAGGCGGTCCTTGCCTGTGCGGCGGCCCCATCTGGACCATGCATCCCTCCCGAAGCTTTTACGGGCGATCCTGAGAGCGCGTCCTCGACGGCGGCGGCGGTCGCTTCCATCAGCGGCAGGGCACCCGACTGAGCCCGCTTGACGAGCATCGTCGGGATCAGCAGGCGGTTGATCTCGTTCGTTCCTTCAAAAATCCGGTTTACCCGGGAATCCCGGTAGTAGCGCTCGACGGCATACTCCTTGCTGTAGCCATAGCCGCCGTAGATCTGAACCGCCTCGTCGACGACGTAGTCGAGCACCTCGGTGCCGAAGACCTTCAGGATCGAGCACTCGATCGCGTATTCTTCGATCGCCTTCATGACCTGGGCCGACTGAGCTTGATCGACTATCGCCAGACCGGCATCCATCAGGCCGGCCGTTCGATAGACCATCGCTTCGGTGATCCAGATCCGGATAGCCATCTCGGCGAGTTTGTGCTGGATTGCCCCGAAAGAGGCGATCGGCCTGGTGAACGCGACACGTTCCTTCGCGTAGCGGATCGAATCGTTCAACGCGGTCTTGCTGCCGCCAGCGGCGTTCGCACCGAGTTTCGCCCTCCCGGTGTTCAGGATATTGAAGGCGACACGATGTCCCTTACCTATTTCTCCCAGGAGGTTTTTAGCAGGGACCTGAGCGTTGTCGAGGATCACGGTGCTCGTGGAAGAGCCCAGCAGCCCCATCTTCTTTTCTTCCGAGCCGACGGAGACGCCGGGATGTTTCCTCTCCACGATGAAACAGCTGAATTCGTCGCCGTCGACTTGAGCGAATGTCACGAAGACATCGGCGAATGCCGCGTTCGTGATCCACATTTTCTCGCCGGAGAGGATCCAGTGCCTCCCATCCCCACTCCTGGACCCTCTGGCCCTGGCCGCCAGAGCGTCAGAACCGCTGCTTGCCTCCGACAGTGCATACGAAGTGAAGAGCTCTGCTTTGCAGAAGCGCGGCAGGTACTCGAGCTTTTGCTCTTCGGTCCCGAAGTAAACGATGGGCAGTGTTCCGATGCCGGCGTGTCCACCGTAGGACACTGCGAAGGATCCGACGCGGCCAAGCTGTTCTTGGACGATCATCGCCGAGACCTTGTCGAGGCTTTCGCCCCCGTACTTTTCCGGAACTTCGATGCCCAGCAGGCCCAGCTCACCGCATCGTCGCAGGAGCGAAGTCGTGACCTCCCAGTCCTTGCTTTCGATCTCTTCAACGCGTGGCACGACCTCCGCTTCGACGAACTGTTGAGTCATTTCGCGGATCAATTCGTGCTCTTCGGAAAAATCTTCGGGGGTGAAAACGTTCTGCTCGGGGCTCGCATCCAGCAGAAAACTGCCGCCCTTTCCGGAACTGGTTACAGATTCTTTCATTCGCCTATGACTCGGGACGGAAAACAAATGAATCTAATACGCGGGGCAGGGCGAGTTCAATCGCCTTTTCGACGGCGTCTTCGGCGGAGACGGCACGGTAGAGTGCCGAGGATGACCTTTCACCGCCGTCGATGGAAAACTCCCAGGTCCTCAGCCCGACGACCGGCGTGCCGACCTTTAGAGCCAGAGCGATCTCGGAAAGCGTGCCGGCTCCGCCCGTGATCGCGATCAAGCAGTTGGAAGTCAGAGCGTTGATCGCGTTGCGGGCGTTACCCATCCCGGTGACGATCGGTACTTCCACATAGGGGTTGGCACTCTTCTCGTCTTCAGTTGGCAATATGCCGACGACGAGACCTCCCGCGGCGGCGGCTCCCATCGAAGCCGCTTCCATGACGCCGCCACGCCCGCCACAGATGAGGATGGCGCCCTTCTCAGCAATCCGACGCCCGACCTCTTCAGCCAGGCTTGCGGTCTCGGCGTCGCAGCTTCCGGCTCCCATGACTCCGATGCGTAGTTTGCGTTTCATGTTGGAAGAAGTCACGGTGGCTAGTGATAGCTCTTCAGGATCTAACCCTTTCCGACTTTTCTGCTTAGCCAACACCCGGGAAGTGTAGGTGCGCTCTGTGAGCGCACATTGTTTCGGTTCGCCGAATGTGCGGTCATAGACCGCACCTACAACTGAATTAGCGCGGCCTGGGGCCGCGCTAATTCATCATCGCCCGTATCCGATGCAGGTCTTTCAGGTACTTCTCGATGTCCTCCCGGTCATCCGCCTCAGGGCGATCCTTGAGGTACCGCTTCAGATCCCGCGCCGCTCCGTCGAAATTCCGGACCTGGAGGCGGAGCAAGCCGCGATCGCGGTACAGCTCCTCGGCGGCGGGTTCGATCACGGCCAGGAGGTCGACCATCGTCAGGGCCTTGTCGAACGCCTCAACCTTCAGATAGATCACCTTCAGGTTGTTGAGCATGCGCGCCAGTATCTGTCGGTTTGTGACGCGCCGCAGCCATCGATCGGTGCTCTGGCCGTCCTCGAGGTTCATCTGACCGATAAAATCGCGGCATTGCTGTCGTGTCAAGACGGACCCCGCATTGAAGGGATCCAGGAAGATCTCTTCGTCTCCCGAGCGGTATTTCACGACGAAGTGTCCCGGCATTCCGACTCCCTCGACGGGAAACTCCAGCCGGCGAGCGACCTCCAGGTAGATCGCCGAAAGCGTGATCGGGATACCGATCCGGCGGTCGATGACGTCGTTCAAAAAGCTGTTTCGGGGATCGTAGTAGTCGGACGTGTTTCCGCGGAAACCGTAGTCGACGAATAGTACGTGGTTGATCCTGTCGATGGTTTCCAGGGGTTGAGCGTCGTCGCCGAGGGCAGCCCGCACGCTGTCGGCCATAGTGTCGAGCTGGTCGAGGTAGGGCCGTAGCGACAGCTGCGGGTATTCCTCACAAGCCATCAACAGCGCGGCTTCGGCCAGCGGGATTCCCAGGTCCGGGAGGGTGATGAGTTGCTCAAACGTTTGCCGGGATCGTGTGGTCACGCCCTATCGCTCCTTCCGCTCGCCGACCTCGACGATCGAGGGCGATGAAATCGAACAAGTCCGGAGGTCGAAGGACATAGGAACAAACTTAGCACGTTTTCGACGTAGGGGAACGGACCCGAACAGCGGGACGGAGCGGGTTGTAGCCGCCCGGTTCAGTTGTCCAGTATCTCGCGAATTCGCCTCGCCAGCGTGTCCCTGCTGTAAGGTTTTGCCAGCAGCTCCACTCCGGGTTCCAGGCGTCCATGGTGGACGACAGAGTCCACTGTATATCCGGAGGAAAACAGAACCCGGATGCCGGGACGCAGTTCGACGACTCGCTCTGCCAGCTCTCTGCCCGTCATCCCTCCCGGCAGCACCACGTCGGTCAGTAGCAGATCAATGTCGGGTAGTCCGTCCAGTATCTTCATCGCCGAGGGTCCGTCCCGGCAGGCAGTGACGTCGTAGCCGAGCGATCCCAGCGCGAGATTGATGAATGCCCGGACATCGGGATCGTCCTCCACCACGAGGATCCGTTCTTTCCCTGACGCTACCGGTCCCGACGGGGCCGGAGCGGGATCTCTCGGCACCTCGCGGGATTGGGAACGTGGCAGGTAGAGCTTTACCGTCGTTCCGTTGTTCGGCTCCGAGTAGATGGCGACGTGTCCGCCCGACTGTTTGACGAAGCCGTACACCATGCTCAACCCGAGACCGCTTCCCTTGCCGATTTCCTTCGTCGAGAAAAAGGGCTGAAAGGCTCTTTCGGCGACCTCGGGGTTCATTCCACATCCGGTGTCGCTGACAGCAACCATCACGTAGGGCCCGGGGCGCACCTCCGGTTGCGCTTTGGCGTACTCCTTGTCGAGGCGGGAGTTTGACGTTTCGATCGTCAGCTTGCCGCCTCCGGGCATCGCGTCCCTGGCGTTGAGTGCGAGGTTGAGTATCGAGCTCTCGAGTTGTCCGTCGTCAATCAGCGCTTTCCAGAGCCCGCCCCCACAGACGTTCTCAATCCCGATGTCCTCGCCCAGTGTCCGTCGCAGAAACTCCGTCATGGCGGATACCAGCAGGTTCACGTCGGTGGGTCTCGGATTGAGTGTCTGCTTGCGCGAAAACGCCAGTAGCTGCTTTGTCAGGCTCGCCGCCCGGTTGGACGATTTCAGCGCGAGTTCCACGAATCGCTGGGCTTCGGGCTGGCCCGCGGTCGAATCCTCGAGGAACTCCAGATTCCCGATTGTGCTTGTCAGAATGTTGTTGAAGTCGTGTGCAACGCCGCCGGTGAGCTGACCGACCGCTTCCATCTTCTGGGCCTGCTTCAGTTGTTGTTCCTGTTGCTTGCGTTCCGCGATGTCACGGACCGAGCCGACCAGAACGTGTCGGTCCGCGATCAGAACGTCGGAGACGGCTACTTCGATGGGGAAGAGCGTCCCGTCCCTCCGGCGTCCCTGCATCTCTTTCGGTCCCTGGCCGACCAGTTGGGAGCCGAGGTAGTCGTTATGCTGCGTCTCGTCTGGCGTCGGCATCAGCGAGGTCACAGGCTGCCCCCGAACCTCCTCGGCCGAGTATCCGAAAATCAACTCGGCGGCCTGATTGAATGACTCGATGTGACCGGCTTCGTCGGCCGTGATGATCCCGTCGGCGGCGCGGTCCATGACGGCCCTCAGGCGGGCTTCGCTCTGCCGGATTTCCTCTTCCGCCTGGACGCGCGAGGTGATGTCCTGCACGGTCCCACTCATCCGGACCGCTTGCCCGCCCTCGAACGTCACTTCGGCTTCCTGATGCACGGTGCGGATCCCGACGTGGGGCACGAGGATGAGGTGGTCGATGCTGAATGGTTTCTGCTCATGCACGGCCTCGTCGACCGTATGCCGGACCAACTCCCTTTCGTCGGGGTGAACCGAGTCGAGGAAAGATTCAAAGGAGAGATCGAATTCATCCGGCTTCAGACCGAAGATTCGGTACATCTCGTCCGACAGCTGCAGGGAGTCGTGGACGATGTTCCAGTTCCAACTCCCCATATGTGCGATACGTTGTGCGTTGGCGAGACTGGCCTCCCGGTCCTTCAACGTGTAGGTCAACTCGCCCAGCGCGTCATCGGTTTCGAGCACTTTTTCCCCGGCAGCGGTCAACGCATCCGTCAAGTCGAATATGCGCCGGCCGACCGAGATGATGCCGAACGCAATCGAACCCACCGCTACAAGCGAAAGAAGCCATCTCTCGTTCAAGTGCAGGCCTTCCATCAGCGCCATGGACCGCCCTGCTCCGACGATGGAGGGGAACAGGTACATCGTCAGGAGATCGACGAAATAGAAGAGGGCAAACAGGAGAAGTCCGAATGAAATCGCTACCAGGCCTTTCGCGCTCCCACGCAGGGAGGGATGCCGGCGGTTACGGAAAACCCAGTAGATCGCCCCGCCGGAGACCCAGATGATCAGCAGGTCGAAGACGGTCATCAGGAGCGTGGATTCCCAGATCATTCTGCGGCTCGATGAGCTCGACTAACTCGCTTGTGGATGTTCCGACACAGTGGCTTCTGCTGCGGTTTCGCTTCTCGAGGGGGGTTCTGGCGCTCGATTATATGAGGGTGGCAGTCTTTCTGCAATCCGTCCGCGGCTTCAGACCCGGGCTGCTGGCATTCAGTGGAGTTGACGATGCAGCCTGTCAACCCAAGGATTATCTCGCTCTGATACCGTTGGACCTGTTCTGGAGGGAGAGAGCGTGCAATCAACTGATGTATAATTTCCGTTTCGTATGGGAGAGGCGAAGATAGACTCGGAGATTGCAAGAAAGGTCAAGCAGGGAGAACGACTTAGCTTCGAGGACGGCGTCGCGCTGTACCGCAGCAGCGACGTACTGGGGTTGGGTCGACTGGCCGAGAGGGTACGGGTGCGTCTCAACGGTCATTCCGCCTACTACAACGTCAACCGTCACATCAATTACACCAACGTCTGCGTCATCGACTGTCAGCTGTGTCAGGGCGCCTACGCCCGCAAGCCGGGTGAAGACGGCGGCTACACGATGGACCTGGAGCAGGTCTTCCGGTTTGCCGCGCAGAAATACAACGATTCGGTGACCGAGTTTCACATCGTCGGCGGACTCAACCCGGAGTTGGAGTTCCAGTACTACATCGATTTGCTTGCAGGTCTAAGGCAGCGCTTTCCGGGGGTCCACCTGAAAGCTTTCACGATGGTGGAGCTCGATTTCTTCACGAAGATTACACGCCAGCCCCTGGAGTGGGTAATCGGGAAGCTTCGCGACGCCGGAATGGGAAGCTGTCCCGGCGGCGGCGCGGAGATTTTTGCCGAGCGCGCGCGACCGATGATTGCCGGACACAAGATATCGGGAGATCGCTGGCTCGAGTGTGCACGAACCGTTCATCGCATGGGCATCCGCTCGAACGCGACCATGCTCTACGGGCACATCGAGACGACCGAGGAGCGGGTGGATCATCTGATCCGACTGCGCGAGTTGCAAGACGAAACAGGAGGGTTTAATTGCTTCATCCCGTTGGCCTTTCATCCCGAGAACACCGTGCTGGAACACCTACCTCCGACGACCGGCACGGACGATATCCGAACCATCGCGGTGTCGCGTCTGATGCTCGATAACTTCTCCCATATCAAGGCTTACTGGGTCACGATCACGCCGTCGCTGGCTCAGGTCGCTCTGCGGTTCGGCGCCGACGACCTGGACGGTACGATCATCGAAGAGAGGATCATCCACGGCGCCGGCAGTCAAACCAGTCCCGGTTTGACCAGAGAGGAGATCGAGCAGCTGATTCGGGACGTCGGATGCGACCCGATCGAGCGCGACACGCTCTACAATCGGGTCGGCAAGAAGCAGGCGGTGTAGACGACGGGTCCAGCTTACCTGTCCCGCAATCCAGGCACCGGAAGCGCGCATGCTGAACCCGAAAGTGATGGCCCTGGCGAAAAAAGCGGTTCCTTCGGCCATCTATCGTCGCCTGGATCCGTTCGAGGCTACCATTGCCTCCTTTGTCGAGAGCGTCGCCACGAACACGCCCGACGACCATCTGGTTCTGGATGCCGGCGCCGGCGAGTCGCGATTCCGGGGACTGTTTGACCACGCCCGCTACCTAACGATCGATTTCGGGTTAGGGGATCGAGACTGGGATTACAGCGGCCTCGACATCATCGGGAGGTGCGAGGAGCTGCCGCTCGCTGATGCGAGCTGCGATAGGGTGCTCTCGGTGGTCGTGTTGGAGCACACACCCGAACCGGCCCGCGTGATCGAGGAATTCCACCGGGTGCTGAAGTCTGGAGGCAGTGTGCACATGGTCGTGCCGCACATGTGGGAAGAACACCAGCGTCCCTTCGATTACTTTCGATACACCGCGTCGGGGATTCGCTACCTCCTCGAGGAGTCCGGCTTCCGGATTCTGGAGATTCGCCCGGTGGGCGGGTTTTTCTGGCAACTCGGCAGACGGCTGATGGGCGTACTGGCTTTTACGCAGAAGGGTTGGAGGTGGATTCTCTTTCCCTTACTGGCGCCGATCTTCGGGTTGTTCCTGCCGCTCTGCTGTTATTATCTCGATGCGCTCGATCGAGACCGTGCGTACACGTTGGGTTATGTCTGTGAGGGACTGAGAGAGTGAATCGCAAGATAGGGAACCGGATGAGGATCGCGGCCAGTTATTTTCGCCGACAGGCGGTGCTGCCCGGCGGGCCCATCGAAGTCACGCTGGAGAGCACTGCGAAGTGTAACCTCTACTGCCCGATGTGTCCCCGTCACATCTATACCTTCGACGACGAGAGCATGGACCTGGATCTTTTCCGGAAGATTGTTGCCGACTGCAAGGACTACGTCGAGTTCGCCTGGCCGTACGGTATCGGCGAGCCGATGATTCATCCGGACATTTTCGAGATGATCCGGATCACGCGTGAAGCGGGCATTCGAACCGGGATGTCCACCAACGCTACCCTTCTGGACGACAAACGTGCCGACATGCTGCTCGATTCCGGATTGGACTACCTGATTCTGGCCTTCGACGGCGCCACGAAGGAGAGCTACGAGAGGTACCGCGTCGGGGCCGAGTTCGAGCGGACCCGGCAGAACATTTTCAATCTCCTGAAGAAAAAGCTCGACCGCGGATCATCGATGTTCACCGTCGTCCAAATGGTCCTCCTGAAAGATAACCAGCACGAGGTCGACGCATACCGAAAGCTTTGGGATATCGAAGGCGTGGACGAAGTACGTTTCAAGCGCGACGAAGTCCACATCGACGGGTCTCGCATCCCCGATTCGCAGCTGGAGGGCCAGCGGCGGAACCCCTGTCATCTCCTGTGGCGCGGACCACTCTACGTGCGCTACGACGGAAAAGCATTTCCGTGTTGCTACATGTACGACGAGGAACCGATAGGTGACTTGCGGGAGCAGTCCGTGATGGAGGTCTGGAACTCTCCGGCCATGGTCGCGTTGCGTGAGGCACACCTGGCCGGTGACGTCAGCGACTACCCTCTATGCCAGAACTGCCAGGCGGTACGCCCCGGCCTGCCCGCATTTTACGGCAGCCTGATGGTCGACGGCCTGACCGTCCGGAAGGCCGTCCCCGTCCTGGAAAAACTCGCGAAGTTTTACAAGATCAACGTTTTTGAGAAGAAGCAGCCGGCAGGACTGGCTGACTAAGTGATGGTGACTGTAGGTGCGCTCTATGAGCGCACATCCCAAGTAACTGTAGGTGCGGCTCTATGACCGCACATCTCGAGAACCAGAACAATGTGCGGTCATAGACCGCACCTACACCGGGACCCAATCACGTCCTGAACCTTATCTCCGCCAACATGAACGCCATACCCTCCGGGACCACCGATAGAGAAACGAAGTCCGGTCCGAGGAACTCCCGAAGCGTGTCGACGAGGTCGGCGTCGATACGGTCGATCCGCAGCGCAGCCCGGTGCATCTTCCCGTCCGACGTCAGCTCGCAGTCCAGCGGGTCCAGTGCCTTCATGAGGCGGTGGAGCCGGCCGGCAAGAGTCTCCAGGTTAACTTCGCCATCGACTCGAACAATCGTCTCTTTCGGAAGCCAGCAGAACTTCTCGGAACCGTAGAGAATCCGGTAGTTGCTGCGCTTTATCTCCAGAACCAGCCCTGCTTCGCGTGGGATTCCGAGTTGGTCGCGGTGATACGGGGATCGACAGTAGACGAAGTCTCCGACATCGATTCGTTTGGATTTCAAGCTTACAGTGTAAGGAAATTCATGTCCGAGGAGCAATTAACCGTCACCGGCTCTGCCAAGATTGGCCGCCGCGGCAAAGGCGCATCGTACCTTCTCTCGGAGGCTTACTATCCCGTTGCGCAGACGAAGTCCGGAATGGCTTCCAGATCGATGCTGGCGTTTTCACCGCACGTCTGACAGTTGGGATCGCGTCGCACATTGAACTGGCGGAAAGTCGCGCCGAGAGCGTCGTAAACCATCAGACGTCCGGACAGCGGATCTCCGATATCGAGCAGCAGCTTGATGGTTTCCGTTGCCTGTATGATGCCGATGATTCCGGGCAGCACGCCGAGAACGCCCGCTTCGTCACAGCTCGGCGCCAACTCCGGCGGCGTCGCTACGGGGTACAGACAGCGGTAGCAGGGTCCTTTATAAGGGATGAACGTAGAGGCCTGGCCGTCGAAACGAAAGATGCTGCCGTAGGCTACCGGTTTTCCCAGCATCACCGCCGCGTCGTTGACGAGATAGGCGGTGGCAAAGTTGTCAGAACCGCTCACAATGACGTCGTATCCAGAGAGGAGGTCGAGCGCGTTCGACGCGTCGAGCCGAAGGTTGTGAGTCAGTACCTTGACGTCGGGGTTGACCTCAAACAGAGTCCGGCGGGCGGAGTCGGTCTTGGGTATTCCGACCGATGAGCTCCAATGCAGAATCTGTCGCTGCAGGTTTGATTCATCCACGACATCGTTGTCGATCAGGCCGAGTGTCCCGACTCCGGAGGCCGCCAGGTAGACCGCTGCGGGCGAGCCCAGGCCCCCCGCACCGACGAGCAGCACCTTGCTCTTGAGAAGCTTCAGCTGACCTTCCTCGCCGACTTCAGGGATTTTGAGATGGCGGCTGTATCGGGCCATCTGATCCTTACGCACAGACTCCGGGACTTCGAAATCGTAACCGCTGTTCTTCCACGCCCCGTATCCGCCCGCCATCGAGACGACATTTTGATACCCAAGCTCACTCAGACTCTTCGCGGCCAGGGCAGAGCGGACGCCACCCGCGCAGTACAGAATGATCGGACCCTCCTTGTCGGGGACGATCCGCTCCACTTTGACTTCGAGGAAGCCACGGGGCAGAAAGAGGGCGCCGCGGAGGTGTCCCTCGTCCCATTCATCCTTCTCGCGGATGTCAATCAGGGTGAAGTCATTGTCGCCGTTCAGCTTATCGTTGACTTCCTGGACACTCACCTCGCGGATCTCGGCCTTCACTCCGGCGAGCATTTCTTTGAAGTTCGAACTCATGATTCTCCTCTTCCCGATTGCAGGAAGTTAATCAATCAACTTTGTCATGTTGCGATCTTCAAAAGTACAACAAAGTGAGAGTTTTGGGAAGCCCGCAGGCGTTTTCGGTAGTGTCCTAGAGGACACCACCGACGTTATGCCGCCTCCCAGTCATCGCCCCGGGCTCTCAGATCGTCGAGGACCTGCTGCATTCGGTCGTGACATCGGCGGACTTCATCCTCAGTGGCGTCGGCCCGGATCCAGATTGGAGCTGCCTGGAACACCCTCGCCCGTGTAAAAGGCAAAGGGATCTGAAAGTGATCCCAGCTGTCGAACTGAATCCGGCGTTTCATCGCGATGTGGAAGCAGAAGATCGCGGCTCCTGTTTTCCGAGCAAGGATTGCCGGACCCTGTTTGGCGACGTAGCGTGGCCCACGCGGCCCATCGATGGTGAACGCAACGTCGTATCCGGCACGTATGCCGCGCGCCATTTCAGCCAACGCCCGCAGTCCCGCCCTCGAACTGGATCCCCTCGCGGCTCCGTAGCCGTGCCTGCGGATACATCGCGCGATGTATTCACCGTCGAAATTGAGACTCGTCATCACGATGATGCCGCGGTTCCTCCAGTACCAGGTGGCGGGGAAGATGCGGCCATGCCAGAAGGTGAAAATTGCCCGGGATCCCGCGTTGTGGATTCCGTCGAGATGTTCCGATCCAGTGGATTCCCAACGCACGCTGCGCCCGATGATCGCAGTCATCCAGTATCCGACAGATGCGATGGCTGCGATCTTGACGCGCTGGCTCAGGGAAAAACGGCGTGCGTCGTCGATGGCCTGTTGCGCGTTTATCAGAGGTAGTCTTTGGGATTGCGTACGAACTGGTCCTTACATCCGGAGGAGCAGAAGTAATACTCTTGACCCTTGAACTCGGTCTTGTACTCGGCAGTGTCTGGTTCGACCAACATCTGGCAGACTGGATCGGTTTCCATCCGGTTCTCCTTCAAATCTGTTCGAGAAGCTCACCCATCTCCTGGCGATTCTTGCGGTCGCGTACGCCGGCGCGATCCTGTATCCAGAACCGCGACGCCTCGCGGACGATATCCTCCGCCGACGGGATGCCTGGTGCTTCGACTTCGCCCCCGGAGTTCTTGACGGCTGATTTCCGCTTGAGAAGCTTTCCGTCCATAACCATCAGGCTCCCGTAGAGGGGAGCGTCGACCGTCACCAGCGTCTTGGTCTGGCTCGAGAATATACAAATCTTTTCGATCGAGAGCTCGGAGACGTCGACCATGCCGCACTCCTTTCCGATCGGCCCCGGCCACTTCCTGCCGGGAGCGGATCAGGGGTGGCAACAAGGATAAATCAAAAGCGGTCGGGAGAAAACCCGGTCCGGGAACTGTTGCCGACGATTCATCCAATGTTCGATGTGAAACGACCCGAAGTTCCTGCCGTCTAAACTTGGCAAGCAAAATGCTCGGTGGATGGTCCAGGAGGTGAACCATGATCTGTCCAAGATGTATGACTGAAGGGGAAGTTGCTTATTCGGCGCTGTCTAACGGGTTGGTGTGTCTGGTTCCCGAGTGTGGATGGGAGCAGGAGCTGGATTCCGCCGAAGCCTACGAACTCGTTGTCGGATTCGAAGAGACGGCACTCTGTGCCTGAGCCCGGAAAGATCTAAGGCGACTGTAAGGCCAATTAAAACAGTAATATGGAAGTAGGGATCCCTACTTCACCCGGGCGATCAGCAACCCGCTCCGGTCACGAATAAGGCCTCTCACTCCAAGGTGTCTACAGAGTAGTGCCGCCTTTTTGACGTTTTCAGCCGCGACGGTCAATATTTTGACCGGTTTCGGGGACTTCTTCAGCTGCACGAGAACCGACGTCAATTCATTCAGATCGTCTCCGTCTATCGAATACTCCTCGACCATCTCGTCTACAGGAATCGTCGACCGCTTCCACCGTCCTGAGGTGATTCCCAACCGTTTTCGGTGTCCCGGCCGGTCATGGGGCAGATCTGGCATCGCTTCCTCCCTCCATATCTACTACTATCGGTGATTCGCTCAGTGACAGTTAATCCGGCGCGGAAAAGTTCCAGCCCCCTTGCGGCGAACCAGCCGCGATATAGAATCGGATCAATGAAAACGAAGTTGATGCTGTTCGACGTGGATCTGACTCTGGTGAACACTGGTGGTGCCGGACTGCGAGCCCTGGATCGAGCCTTCCGAGAAGTTCTTGAAGCAGAAAACGCCACCGATGGCGTGCTGCCGCACGGTAAGACCGACCTGGCCATCATCCGCGAAATCTGCCACCGGAGCGATCTGCCCGATATCGTCGAGGTCGAGTCGGTTGTTGCCAGTTTGCTCGAACGCTATGTCTACTACCTTGAAGACGAGGTTGCGAACTCGGACAATTATCGTGTTCTTCCGGGAATTCGAGAGATTCTGGTGGACATGCAGAACCGCGGCGACGTCCTGACCGGACTGGCGACCGGCAACGTCGAAATCGGAGCGCGAATCAAGCTCGAGCGCGGGGGACTGAACGGGTATTTTCCGTTCGGAGGGTTTGGTTCGGATTCCGAGGACCGATCCGACGTCGTGCGGAAGGCGGGGCGGGCTGGAGCGGAGTGGCATCGGGCCCGGATCGATCCCGACGACACGTTTGTCATCGGAGACACCTCGAGGGACGTGGCCGCGGGCAGGGAAGCTGGTTTTCGGACCGTGGGCGTGGCGACCGGTCGCCATAGTGTCGAGGAACTCAAAGCCAGCGGAGCCGATCTAGTGATTTCCGACTTCGAATCTGGCCGCGATCAGTTCTTGCGCTCCACACGCATCACGTAGATGTCGACTCGGTCGAGCGGGCGCTCCGCGTAGGCTTCGACCAACTCTATTTCCCCAACGACATCCATCCCTTCCACGACGTGACCAAACACCGTGTAGAAGTCATCCAGCGGTGGCTGGTCCCCGAGCACGATGAAGAAGGACGTCAGCGCGCTGTCGCGTGCTTCTCCGCGAGCCATAGACACGATTCCGGCCGTGTGCCTGATGTCGTTGATCTCGGCGTTGATCGGCACCACGAATTCCTGGGCGGCCTGCGGGTAGGGTTCGGTCCGGGTGTTCAGGTCCCCCGCCTGGATTACGAATCCCGGCGCGACTCGGTGGAAGGCCGTCTTGTCGTAGACACCCAGTGCCGTCAGCCTCAGAAAGTGGCGTACGTGGTTCGGTGCCTTGTCGGGAAAGAACTCCAGAACGATGTCCCCCCTGGAAGTCTCCATCACGACACGGTGTTCGGCGAGTTCCTCGATTGTTTCTTCGGTGAACGGCGGAACCGGCGGCGGAGGGATCGGCCGGATCGTGATCCCCAGGATCTCTATCCGTTCCTCCGCAATCTGTTTTTCATCGGTCGGAGCCATCGAAATTCGGTCGACGACTTCCAATCCCTGGACGACGCGGCCAAAGGCGGTGAAGAGGCCGGTGAACTGCGGTTGGTCCCCGACACACACGAAGAACTGTGCGCCCGCGCTGCTCGCCTCCCCGGGCAACAGTGTGGCGACCACGATGCCGCTCGTGAATTCAAGGTCGCTGATTTCCGGTTCGAGCCCCATGTTGAAACCGCCCGAACCATACAGTTCTCGCTGTTCGGGCTCCCTCGTCAGTGGGTCCCCGGTCTGAACGATCCCGTGGGCCACCATGCTGTGGAACGTCGTCCCGACGTAGAAATCCTCGCGCGCCAGCTCGAGGAAGTGATCGACGTGGCTGGGCGCCTGTTCGGGGTAGAACTCCATGACGAACGCGCCTTCCGACGTTTCGATGACAGCCTGGATTTCATCGAGACCGAGTGAGGCGACGTCCTCGGGCTGGCCCTGCTGAAACAGGAGGAAGAAGAGAAAGAATGCGGTCATGGTTCTCTCAATCGCAGGTCTTCGGCTTCCATTTTTAGATTCAGGGTTCTCTCGATCGAACGTTCCACACGCGCCCTGCGTCGACGTTCGAGATCGGCCTTCCTGGTCAATCCCCGGTCCTCGAGTTCGGCGATCGATTCCCCGAGCCGGACCAGTCGCTGATCGTAGAGAGCTAGGGCCCGGTTGTAATCGTCGATCGCGTCGGAGTACCGCTTGCGCTGGACGTAGATGGCGCCTCTGGAAAAATAGGCGTCGGCATGGCGTCGGTCACGTTCAAGCACCCGCTCGAAGTGATCGAGGGCCAGCCCGATGTTGCCCTTTCGGAAATGAACCGTACCCAGCGCGTAGAGCGCTTCGGGAAAGTTCAGCACGTATTTGAGCGATTCCTCATAAAGCGCCATCGCCCGATCCAGTTCCCGGCGGGAAAACCACACATTCCCCAGGTAGTAGTAGGCCTGGTAGCTGGACGGATTGAGCTCGATCGATCGCTCGAAGGACGGTTCAGATCCGTCGAAGTTGCCGGCCTGGAGTAGGGTCACACCGAGTCGGAGGTGGGCGATCTCGTAGTCGGGGTTTCGTTCGATCACCGCACGATACTCGGCGACAGCGGCCTCGGTTTCTTCAAGCCCGGCAAGATAATCGCCGAGCAGGATTCGGCCCTCGACGAATCCCGGAGCAAGTTCCACCGCCTTCCGGTACAGATGCTCGACGTCTTCGGCGTCGTCCGCAGCCGAGACCGCCTGGGCCAAACCGATGTAGGAGCGAAAATGCCCTGGACTCAATTCCAGGGCCCGTTCGAAACTCTCCTTTGCACGTTGGTAATCGGCTTTGATCAGCCAGTAGTTGCCGACTTCGTAATGGATCAGCGCCAGGTCGTCGGACAGCGATGCGGCCTTGAGGATCGCGTTCTCCTGGCGTCGCGTGCTTGGGTTGAGTTTCCACCTCACGAACCAGTTGAGCGGGTCGTCCGGTTCCAGTTCGATCGCGCGTGCGATCCTCGTCAGTGCCGAGCGGTCACCGCCAGGCTTGAACTCGTCGAGTAGGCTGATCGCCTCCAGCCGGAGACCCAACGCCTCGTGCGCCGAGCAATCCATCTTGGAGATTGACGGAGTGTTCGTGGCCGCGGCCGGTCCCGACATTCGGCTCGATTCCAGAGCCGCGACCGCGTCATCCCAATTTGCTTCGTGCGCCTCTTCATTGAGTCGCTGTTCCAAGGCCAAGAACAGCAACGCTTCCGCCAGATGCAACCGATACAGGCAATTATCCGGTTTGAGGTCTACGGTTTGACGGAACAACTCCGCAGCGCGGCTGTAGGACGTAGGAGTAAATTCTCGGAAAGAGGCCAGGCCTTTGTCGAACAACAATTGTTCGGCCGTCGGTGGGGGAGGCAGACGGCTGATTCTGGTCCGGGAACATCCGGCGACTACGGCCAGCAGGGCAATCAGAGCGACGAAACCGGGCCGCAGAGTGACGATACCGGCTCGGAGTTTCCGGCGAGTGCGAACGCTCGCGGAAGACGCGACAGCAGGCATGGGTGAAATTCTATCACGACAGTTCCGATCCCCTCTGGAGGGATGCTCTGCCATATCTTTCACGGATTTCGTCCACGGTGTGGTCGAGCTTTTTGGAGGGCTCCGAGCCGGAAAACAGACCCAACTGGGCCGGCCGCTCACCCTCACGGCTTAGCTGGCCCGCACCCACACCGATGAGGCGGATCTTTTCCGTGAGCGGGAAGCTTTCGAAGAGGGGGAGCGCAGCTTCGAAGATCTCGCGACCGGTTTCGATCGGTCGTGGAATCGTCGTCTGTCGCGTGTGGGTCGTGAAGCTCGCGTACCGAAGCTTCAGTGTGATTTGCCCGGCCCGATACTTGCCCTTGCGCAATCTTCCGGCGACCTGTTCTGAGAGTTTGCGGAGTGTTCGCACAAGCCGGTCCGCGTCGGCAGTATCGGACTCGAATGTCGTCTCGGTACTGATTGATTTCGGTTCCCAACCCGACGCGACCGGCCGGTCATCTTCGCCTCGAGACAGATGCCACAGGTGTTCGCCTGCTGCTCCCATTTCCTGGACCAGCGTGGCACGGCCGAGACCGGAAAGATCGGAGATGGTGCAAACCCCCATGCTCCGGAGTCGCGTTTCGGTCTTAGGCCCGACGCCCCAAAGACGGGAAATGGGCAAGTCAGCCAGAAACTGAAGGACTTGATCTGGCTCTACGAGGACCAGCCCGTCCGGCTTCTGTAGATCGGAAGCCAGTTTGGCGAGGAACTTGTTGGGAGCAAGACCGACCGACGCGGTCAGCTCGGTACGTTCGCGGATAGTTCGCTTGACGTCTCGTGCGATCTCGAGCGCCGGTCCCATCAGTGCTATCGAACCGGTGATGTCCAGGAACGCCTCGTCGATACTGAATGGCTCGACGAGGTCGGTGTAGGCGCGGAGGATCTCCATGATGATCCCGGACACATCGCTGTAGTGGTTGAATCGCGGCCGGACGTATTTCGCCTGCGGGCAAAGCTTCCAGGCTCTACTGATCGGAAGCGCCGACCGGATTCCGAACTTGCGGGCTTCGTAGGAACACGCGGCGACGACGCCCCGGCCCCTCCCGTTCTTCGGGTCGGCGCCCACGATGACCGGTCGACCCTTCAATGCGGGATGATCCCGCTGCTCGACGGAAGCGTAGAAGGCATCCATATCGACGTGTAAGATGGATCGGGTCATAGTAGTCAGAACGCTGTGGACCGTTGGGATCTGAGCGGCGGTCTGTGACCGCCGGTTTTTCCTGGGGGATTGCTTCGCGTCTCTTTCCGACTTTGCTGCTTAGCGAACACCCGGGGACAGGGCCAGGCCCCTGTCCCCCTCACATTGGCTCTCTCGCGGATCCTTCCGCTGAGCAACGGCCAACGAACAACTAGATGTGGTACATCACCTGGCGTTCGCGGGTCCGGACTTGCTGCACGAGGTTGGCGAAAGTGATGCCGTTCAGGACCGAACCGATCGCCCGGTCGACGTCGGCCCAGATCGGCTTGAACTGGCATGTGCCTTCGCGGTCACAATCGTCGGCGAAGTTGCCCGATTCGAGGCAAGACAGTTGCACGAAAGGTCCGCTGACGCTGCGGATGACGTCACCGACGGTGATCTCTTCGGGCGGGCTGGCCAGCACGTAGCCTCCTTCGGTTCCGCGCTTGCTCCGCACGATGTCGACCCTCTTGAGGATCTGCATGATCTGGAACAGAAACTTGGTGGGAATTCCCTGCCGGTCGGCGATGTCCTGGACCCGAATTGGCGTGTCGGGGTCGTAATTGAGCGCTAACTCCAGCACGGCCGAACACGCATATTCGTCCTTGGCGGAGATCTTCACGTTGGAAATATAACATCTAGTAGTCAGTAGTCAGTCGGGCAACGCAGGCTCGAGCGAGCGTTGCTAAAGAGAAGACTGCCACTCACTTCGGCCAGTGAGTGAGAAATGACGAGTATAGAGTCAGGATGGTTGGCGACGAGTCGCCGCCGGCTCTGCTTAAGCGGACACCCGGGGATAGGGCCAGGCCCCTCTCACATTGGTTCTCTCGCGGATCGTACCGCTTAACGGACAACGGCCTACGACCTACTTCTTCTCCCCCTACGCGAGCCGTTCGCTGGCCAGGGCCTGCAGGGCCCGGTCCTTGTAGGCTTCGATATGCCGCGCCATGAGCTCTGCGGCACCAGCCGAGTCCCGGGCTTCGATCGCCCGCACGATGTCGTGATGGTCGTCGAAGGCGACTCCGTCGTACGGTCCGTAGTGTTCGTAGATCAGGTACACCAGACGTTCGATCTGGTTGCGGAGGTCGGATATGATGCGGGTCAGCCGACGATTCCCGCAGCCTTCCGCGACGAGTTGGTGAAAATCCAGGTCGGTCTCGATGAAACTCACGAAGTCGTCCTGTTGCGACTGTTTTTTTTCGGTCCGCAGATTTTCCCGCAGCGCCTCGAGGAACCTCGGGCTCGGGTTGCGTGCGGCCATTTCCGCAGCGTAAGGCTCAAGAACCAGCCGAATCTGGTACAACTCGTGAAGATCCTGCAGGTTGACGGGACTCACGATGTAGCCCTTATAGGGAATCGAGTGCAGGAGGTCTTCTTTCAGAAGACGGTTACAGACTTCCCGGATCGGAGTACGGCTCATATTGAACTTGTTCGCCATTTCGATCTCCGTAAGTGAATCGCCCGGCTGGTATTTGCACGTGATGATGTCGGCTTTCAGCTGTTCGTAAATGCGATCAGCCAGTAACCTCGATTGGCTTTCAGACACCGTGGATTCCCTCCATTCATAACCGCCGTTAGTACGAGCCACGCGTTTGGGGATACTGCAACCGGTCCGATCCCGGAAAATGGATTTCGCTATACTTAGAACCCAGAAGTCCCGGAAACGTTACCAAAGTCGATCCACTTATTTTAGGTTCGGCATCGGACTCGGGTGAATCCGCTTCCAAAGGCTGCGGTTGGGGCGCAAAAAGGACCCGATTTGTCTATCAGGATGAGATGCTTAGGGAGAATCACGGACAATTGTATTCGAATGTAAATTCAAGTTGTCTTTCTAGCTGCTGGGAGTCTTTCTCGATCGATCGGAGATTGCCGTCACCGACAGCGGCATTACTGCCGTTGTCGGCCCGAACGGCTGTGGTAAGAGCAACATATCCGATGCAGTGGCCTGGGTCTTGGGCGAGCAACGCGCCCGATCGCTGCGCGGCGATCGGATGGAGGACGTCATCTTCAGCGGTACCCGTAATCGCTCGGCGCTGGGGATGGCTGAGGTCACGATCACCCTCGTCGATGAGGCCCCGGCGCACAACAACGGTGGGCCGCCCCCGGGTCCGGTGGAGGTCACGGTGCAACGCCGGCTCTTCCGATCGGGGGAGAGCCAGTATCTTTTGAATGGCCGTCCCTGTCGCCTGCTGGACATCCACGACATTTTTCTCGGCACCGGACTGGGGCCTCACAGCTACGCCATCATCGAGCAGGGCCGAATCGGCCAGCTACTGAGCGCCCGGCCGTCGGATCGGCGCACCCTGGTCGAGGAGGCCGCCGGCATCACGAAGTTTCGGGCCAAACGTAAACTGGCCGAATCCCGCCTGGAAGCCGCCCGTCAGAATCTGTCCCGCGTGAACGACATCCTGGCCGAAGTGGAGCGCCAGCGGAACTCGCTGAAGCGTCAGGCATCGAAGGCCCGCCGATACCGTGATTTGAGAAAACGACTGCGAGGAGTCCTGTCAGCCGTTTTTTCCACCCGGGCCGAGTCGCTGATCGACCAACAGGATCGTGTGGAGACCGCGCTGGTCGGAATGGCGTCCGAGGGCCAGCGCCTGGAGTCTCGGATCGCCGAATTGGATGAACTAGTCCACCAATGTCGCATCGATGTGGAGACCCAGGAGAGACGCCTCGAGGAATCCCGCGAGAAGCATTCGGCCACGGAGTTGGAGCACGAGAAGGCCGCGCAGCGGTTGGAGCGTTTACAGGATCAGATAAGCGCATTCGAAGAGCGATCCCAAGAGTTGGCCGGCGAAAAGGCTCGGGTGACACGGGAGTTGGAGGCCAACCGACGGGAACTCGGACAGTGCAACTCACGCCTGATCGAGTTGGAGCGGACCGTTTCGGAAGTGCGTAGTCAACTCGAGCAATCGCTTGAGGCGCTCGAAACCACTTCCGGCCGACGCTCCGGAGAGGAAGCCGCGATCGAGGGCCTTCGGAACCAGCGATTCTCCATCGTCGGTCAGGAAGCCCAGATCCGCAACGAGCTCTCCAGCCGCGCCGAGATGATCCAGAGGCTCGAAGCGCAGTCCGATCGGATCGAGGCCGAGGAGAAACAGGCGCGTGTCGCGGCTGAGGATTGTCGTACGCGGTTGCGGGCGGCTGAGCTGGAGCAGTCCTCTCGACAATCTGAAGTCCGCCGGCTCAGCGACGAGCGCCAAAGGGCCGAGCGGGAATACGACAGTCTGAAACTTCAACTGGCGGAGGCACAGAAGGCGGCTTCTGAGGCCCGTTCCAGTGAAGAGGGTGTCCGTAATCGCCTGGAAACGATCCGCGAGCTGTCGCTCGATCGCGCCTACGGCACGGAATCGGTGCAGCAGTTCTTCAGTCACGTGTGGGACGAATCGTGGGCCCCCCTGGGGATACTGGCAGATTTCATCGAAGTCCAACCCGACTATGAAACCGTGGTGGAAGACCTCCTGCACGCGGAACTTCAATACGTCGTCGTTCGGGACCTGGTGCACGCTGAGAAGGCACTGGGAATCGCCCGCAACGCGACCCGGGGCAGACTGGATTTTCTCGTGCTCGAAACGGATCAGGAACTTCCGTCGGCGATGGAAGAAGTGCCGGAAGCCATTCGCGTCGCCGACGTCATCCGACTCGATGATCATGTAAAACACTTTTCTCGCCACATCTCCAATGCTTACATCGTCGACGACCTCCAGCGTGCCTGGGACCTTTCGGAATCGCATCCCGGCAAGACGTTCGTCGCAGGTAGCGGCGAAGTCGTCCGCGATCGCGTAATCAGCTGGGGTCAGCGGTCCGTCCACGGTCCTCTGTCATTGAAGCGCGAGATTCGGGATCTGGATCGACGCATCGAAGCTGCCCGAACCCGGACCGAGAGCGCCGTTGCTCTGGTCCGCGAGCTCGAATCGCGGATCGAGGCGTCTGATCTGCTGAAGGCCGATCTGCTGAACCGGCTGCAGGATGCGGAGAAGGAAGCACTCGGACACGATCACAGCCTTCGAGCGCTTCGATCGGAGTTGGAACGGGTAGAGCAGCAAGTACGCGTCGCCGGCGCCGAGATCGAACGCTTCAAGGACGAACGCCGGGAACTGGAAGAAGCCCTGACAGCCGCGCGTTCCAGCCTCGCCGAGGTTTCGGCCCGGATGAAGGCAATCGACGAAGAACTCGAGACGCGGACACGATTGAGCGAAGAGCTCTGGGAGCGCTCCTCCCAGCTCGGAGCCGAGGTGGCCGACTTGCGATCGCGCTTTGCGGTCCTCGAGGAACGGGATGAGACGCTGGGCCGGGAACTGCGAAACCTGAAGACCCAGGTGGGAGAGTTGGAGGACCGGGGTGCGCGGGCGGACCGGCAGTCTGAAACGACCCGTGCGCAAATCGAAGAGACGCGGCGGTCCACTTCAGCCGGAGAGACGGCCCGACAGGATCTGCTTCGCAAGCGAGGGGAGCTGGACCAGGTCATCTCTTCGGCGACGGAACGGCTCGATGGCCTGAGACAGGAACTCCACGAAGCGGAATCCGGCTGGGACGAAGCCAGAGGAGAACTGGATTCGTGGAAGGACCGTCACAACGAGCGGGAAATCGAGAAGACTCGCGTGGACGCCGATATCGAACACCTGGTGTCCCTGTGCTTCAGCGAGCTGGGGGAGACCATCGAATCGGTGTGCCTGGATAGTTTCGAAACATTGACTCCAGAGGCACTGGAGGAGTCTGAGGCTGAATATCAGGAACTGCGGCAGAAGCTCGATTCGATGGGTAGCGTCAACATGATGGCCGTCGAAGAATACGATGAGGCACAGCAAAGGTTCGAGTTCCTGACGACGCAGCGTCAGGATCTGTTGGATTCGATCCGCGATACCGCGCAGGCGATCGATGAGATCGACACCGTTTGCCGGAGGCAGTTCAAAGATGCGTTTGGGCAGATCAATGACCGATTCCAGGCTGCGTTCGTGGAACTGTTCGGCGGAGGCCACGGCGAGTTGCGCCTGATCGACCAGGGGGAGGCCGCCGACGGGGGTATCGAAATCGTGGCTCAGCCTCCCGGCAAGAAGCTGCAGAATGTCTTGCTTCTCTCCGGCGGTGAGAAGGCGCTGGCCGCGCTATCGCTGCTGATCGCGCTGTTCCAATTCAAACCGAGTCCTTTCTGCGTCCTCGACGAGGTCGACGCACCACTCGACGATGCCAACATCGATCGGTTTGCCCACTTGATCCGAGAGATGAGCGAAGAGACGCAGTTCATCGTTATCACGCACTCCAAGCGCACGATGGAAACGGCCAACCAGCTCTACGGAGTTACGATGGAAGAGCCGGGGATTTCCAAGGTCGTGTCGGTAAGATTGAATTGACAACTGCCGCACTCGGCGTCCACCATTCTTGTTTCGGGTCCGTGTCATCGTCGTCTGTTCATGTGCTTCCCGCGTGATTTGGTGACGCCGACAGGTCACCGGAAAGCCGACCCAGGTCGATTCCAATGGTTTTGATACAAACAGAACTGCCCGGCATCAAGTTTCACGCAAGGGGAAAAGTTCGCGACATATACGATTTCGGGGATGCTCTGCTGTTCATCGCGACCGATCGCCTATCGGCTTTTGATGTCGTGTTACCGACTCCTATTCCCAACAAGGGCCGTGTCCTGACTCAGATGTCCCGATTCTGGTTCGATTTCTTCAAAGACGTCGTTCCCAACCACGTGATTTCGCTCGATGTCGATGACTACCCCGAGGAAGCCCGAGGATTTCGAGAGCAGATCGAAGGCCGCTCGATGCTCGTGAGACGGGCGGAAGTGTTTCCCGTGGAGTGCGTGGTACGTGGATACATCACGGGTTCGGGTTGGAAGGATTATCAGGAGTCAGGAAAAGTGTGCGGTATCACCCTTCCGACGGACCTCGTAGAGTCCGACAAGCTCGCCGAACCCATTTTCACGCCCGCGACCAAAGCCGCAACGGGTCATGACGAGAACATATCCGAGGCACAGGCGGCTGACATCATAGGAGCAGAGGCGGTGGGAAGGCTGCGGGATCTGTCCATCGACATCTACAATCGAGCCGCGGAGTACGCGGCCGAGCGCGGAATCATAATTTGTGACACGAAGTTCGAATTCGGCACAATCGACGGCGAAATTACCATCGTCGATGAAATGCTGACCCCGGATTCTTCTCGGTTCTGGCCGGAATCGGAATACGAGCCGGGTAGATCACAGTCATCATTCGACAAGCAGTTCGTCCGGAACTACCTGGAAGAGATCGATTGGAACAAACATCCTCCGGCACCTGAGCTCCCGGCCGGCGTGGTCGAAGGAACGAGCGCGAAGTACGCTGAGGCCTTTCGCCGACTTACAGGGTTGGAACTGTAGTGATCGCAGCGAGCGAATAGCCGCGCGGGAGGGGCCCTCAGCCTGAGCTGAAGACGAAGCTGTGAGCGAGTACTTCGCGGTATCGATCATTGATTTCACGCTGCTGGACTGGATCGTCCTGGGAATCGTCCTCTATTCGGTAGTCATGAGTGCCGTCCGCGGCTTCGTTCGCGAGGTGCTTGGACTCGCAACGGTCCTTGCTGCGCTCTTTCTCGCCGCGTGGTTTCATCGGGATCTCGGCATGCTGTTCCGGGACATTTTCAGCACGGAAAACCTTGCCCTCTTCTTTGGCTTCTCCCTGTTGTTCGTCGGCACGCTCATCGTTGGCTTTACGGTGATCTGGCTAGTCTACCGGTTCTTCCAGTTCGCGCGCATCGAGTGGTTCGATCGTCTTCTTGGCGGGGCATTCGGATTCATTCGGGGTTGGTTGCTCGCTACCGTCATCTTCCTGGTCTTGACTTCGTTCGGGGTTCGGTCCGAGACCGTCCGGGATTCCGAACTTTCGCCCTACTTTCTTCACGGTTCCCGTGTCGTCGCTGCCGTCACTCCGTTCGAGTTGAAATCGAGATTCATGGTCGGATACGAAGAAGTTCAGCGATGGTGGAGAGAAAATCTGTGATGTAGGTGCGGCCTATGACCGCACATTCTTCGGACCGTGACAATGTGCGGTCATAGACCGCCCCTACACCAGCCCCGGGTGGGGCCGCATTAAAGCTCTAACTCCACCCCCACGCCCATCTCTTTTGCGCGCCGGTAAGCCATGTCGGCGGCAACCAGGTCTTCCATCGCCATCCCAAGCGACTTGAACAACGTCACACGGTCGCTCGTGTCGGGGATCTGCTTCTTTCCTGAAACAACCTCATCCAGAGAGGCAAAGATATGATCCTTTGTGATTACCTCTTCCTCGATCGCGATGACGAGCTCGCCGGCTTCGGCCAAAGCGCCGTCGTAGGAGTCGACGACGAGAAGAGAGCCGGCGACCACGTCGGACCCGATCTCGCGGGTGTTCGGTCGGTAGGCTCCCATCGCGTTGATGTGAGCGCCTGGTTTCAGTGCCGACATCGGAAACAAGGGCTCCACGTTGGTCGTGCACGTGCAGATGATGTCGACTTCCTTCAGTTCGGATATTTCTCCGAGGGTGGTTGGAATGCCGAGGTGTTCATCGATCCTCGCTTTGAATTCGGCCCCCAGCCCGGGCGTTAACGGGAAGAGCACTATCTGCGAGATTGCGAACAGGCTCGTGAAGGCCTGAACGTGTCCCCAGGCCTGGACCCCTGTGCCGAAGATTCCCAGATGCTTTCCTCCTGCCTTACCGAGCTGCTCGGTCGCCAGCGCCGAAGCCACAGCCGTGCGTGCAGACGTCAGGTACTCCGCGTCCATCAGGCTCAGGATCTCGCCGGTTTCGGCACTGACGTACAAGTAGGCGGAATGAATCAGCGGAAGGTTCTTCGACGGGTTCTGACTCATGACCGTCACCAACTTGAGTCCGGTTGAGCGCACGCTCTCGCCGTATGCCGGCATGAACAGCGACACGCCGTCGAATTGTTCCATTTCGATGACCGTTCTTAGCGGCATTTCGCAGTTACCGTCGGCGAGCATCTGGAAGCCTTGTTTGAGGGGTTCAAAGAGCTCGACGTGAGGGAGGACTTTCGTTACGTCTTCACGAGACAGTATCAACATTAGGTTTACCGGCTTTCTTTCGTTTCCTGCTCTGGAGGTTGTCGATTACGTGCGCCGAGGCGGTCGCCGGATCTCCGACGCGTGTGAGCCTCACACTCTGAACGGGTTGAGTGATAAAACTGGAGACGAGGCAGAACTCATCGTACTGTCTGTCCCGATCGGTCACCGGTGCCGGCGTGTCGAACCGTCTGCGAAGTATTTCGCGCAAATCCTCCACGATTTCGTCAACGGCGTATTCTTCCACACCTTGAATCGATCCTGCGTGAACGAAAGCGAGTTTCCGTCGCTTCACGCTATCGGCGTCCATGACAGCAACGAAGTCGAAGTTCCAGAGGTTGAAGTACGTGTCGTGGTGATCCTTTCGCGCGCGCCTCAGGCGATCCAGTTGCCTGCGGAGACGCTCGGCGTCTTCGAACTTCGTCTCTTCGGCGAGTTCCTCCATGCGGGCGAGCAGAGGCTCTTCGATTTCCGAGTCTTTGCCTTCGACAAATGCGATCGCCCGGTCGATGTCCTCAAGGTATGCCTCGCGGTCGATGTCTCCGTTGCATGGTCTCGAACACGTGCGCATCTGGAAGTACAGGCAGTCCGGGTAAGGATCGTTGCCGTGGATGTTGTACTGGCAGGGCCGGATCCTGAAGGTCCGTTCCAGCGTTGTCTTGAGCCGCTCCAACTGCGCTCGGCTTGCGAACGGTCCGAAGTACTCCACGCCGCGCTTGATCTGTCTCGTCGCATAGATCCGAGGAAAGCGTTGTCGGCGGTTGATCTTCATCATGCGAAACAACGGGAACGTCCTCATCTTGCGGTAGGTTTCGGGGAACCAGCGTCGGCGTTCGCTATAGAGCAGGTAGAGTGTTTCCATTGGAGAGTCGGTCCGGCAGTATTCAATGCGGCCCGTGATCTCTGTCAGATCCAGAGCCCTGACGTCGTCGGCCTCGGGAAAGAAGAATCGTTCGATTCGTCGCGCCAGATTGTGTGTCTTTTCCAGGATCATGAGGTTTCCGTGGACGTCGAAGATCCTGAATACGCCCGATCGCTTGGGTATTTCGCAGAGAAGTTCGTTCCTCACCCGGCCTGAGGCGTAAGGGATGGTTTCAAATTCGAACGGGACGGGCGTCGGCATGAGAGGAACATTATAGGGGAGGAGTAGTCAGTAGGAAGATCGAGTGTAGGTGCGCTCTATGAGCGCACGGCGTTTGGGTACGAAGAGTGTGCGGTGTTTCGGTTCAAAGATTGTGCGGTCATAGACCGCACCTACAGCGGCAACGGCCTACTGATTCCCGTTCCACACCTCCCAGTGGAAGCGTAGCGACTCATCCGTATGCCGGCGGGCGTAATCCCATCCGTGGTTGCCGGGGAAGAGGTGGAATTCGTGGTCGATGCTTTTCGCCTCGAGGACCTCGCTCAGCTGCGTCGCTCCGACGTAGAATCCGTACTCGTCTTCCGTTCCACAATCGAAATAGATTCGCAGACCATCCAGTCCGTCGCTTTCTCTGGCGATGCGCAGCGGGTTGTTTTCCTCCCAGTAGGCGAGGTCGTTCGACACGCCGAAAATGTTGTCGAACAGCGCGTAGAACATCCGGGCACGTCTCATGCCGACGGCGGCGGCCGCGAAGTCATCGATCAGCATCGCGCTGTGCGCACTGACGGATCCAAAGAGGTCGGGATGCTTGAACGCCAGCTTCAAGGCGCCGTATCCACCCATGGATATGCCGCTCAGGGCTCGGCCGGCCCGCGTTCCTTCCGCTCGCGTTGTGGACTCGATCATCGGGACGAACTCGTCGGTGATCATGTCCTCCCACCGTTCCCCCGAGATCGAGTTCGTGTAGAAACTGTTCGCGCCGAAAGGAATCGCCACGATGAACTCCCCGATCTCACCCGCTTCCACCATGCGATCGAGCATGATGTCGGTTCGTCCACGGGTGCTCCACCGCCGCTCGTTTTCGTTCGCGCCGTGGAGGAAGAAGACTACGGGGTAGGTTCTCTCGCTCGTGTCGTATGAAGGCGGGAGATAGAGAGCGTAGGAGATCTGGCGGCCCAGCAATTCGCTCCCGAAGGCCTTGTACTGGACTCTGGAACCTTCCGGGACGATGTCCCGGTTCCGGTCCCGACCGAAGCGGCGCTGGGCGGAAGCGCTCGAAGCAACGAGCAGAATGATGACCGCTAGGACCAGGCGGGTTTTCGACATCGACTATTTCTTTTCGGCGGTCGTTATTTCCTGGGGTGTTTTAGAGCTTTCTTCCGAGGCGGGGGAGCCGTCAAAGTGTTGAATCTGCAACGCCTCTGCGGCCTGGTCGGTCAGGTCGACGATCGCAGCGGCGTTGACGCCCATCGTGATCGCAATCGTTTCGCTCAGTTCATCCCGGGTTGCACCGTACTTGACGGCTTTCTTGATGTGCCCCTCGAGGCATCCGTTGCAATGCGTCGCCAGGGAAGCAGCGATTGCGATCAACTCCTTGGTTTTCCGGTCCAACACCGAGGTCTTGTACGTTTCCTGGTAGAAACGGAAGTAGATCTTCCGCATCCGGGGGTCGACCATGGTGTAGGACGGCCATCTTTCCTTGCCAGACTCGTCGGCCATGAAGGCTTCGCTCCTCTATGTAACTATGTGTACGAAATCCAAGGCCGAAATGTTACGTGCTACGCCGCGATGTCGTCAAGGACGTCCCGAACGGCCCTGTTCAGCTTCTCGAGCGGGAATGGCTTGGGGAGGAAGCCCTGGACGCCGAGTACTTCGAGTGCGGCCAGCCGGTCCGGAGCCGTGTAGCCGCTGGCGACGAGGACCTTTGTTTCGGGAAAGCGCTCCCGGATTCTCCGGAGCGTCGACAACCCGTCCATCACAGGCATGATCATATCCAGGATGACCAGGTCGACTTCAGGCGTGATCCGATCCAGGGCTTCGGCGCCGTTTGACGCCGTTTGGACCGGGTAGCCCTGGTTGGACAGAGCCGCCGCCATCAGGCTCAACATCCGCTGTTCGTCGTCCACGACCAGGATTGTTTCCTCTCCCCCGTTGCTGGCCCGGTCTTCGCTCTCCGGTTTGCGAGCCGACCCGTCGGTGCTGGGAAAGTACATCAGAAACTCGGTACCCCGGCTCAACTCGGTCCGTACCTCGATCGTGCCGCCGTGGCGTTGGAGGGTGCCGTAGACCATGCTCAGGCCCAGACCCGTCCCCCGGCCTTTGTCTTTGGTCGTGAAAAACGGATCGAAGATCTTGTCCAGGATGGCCCGATCGATGCCCGGACCGTCGTCCGCGACCGACAGGAGCACCCGCCCGGCTTCGGTGCTCGTGCGGAAAGTGATCTGGCCGCCGGAAGGCATTTCGTCACGAGCGTTGATTGCGAGATTGATCAGAACCTGGGTGATCTGGCCCTCATCGGCCCGTATGGGAGGGATCACTCCAGGAACTATCTTCAGCTGGATCGTTCTGTCAATCGTCTCCCGCAAAAGCCGCGCCGTCTGGGCGACAACCTCATTCAGGTCGACCCGCTCCGAGGAATGAGGTTCGTCGCGGGCGAGCGAGAGTAGACGGCCGGTCAGGTCCGACGCCCGGGTTGAGGCCTCGATGATGGTTGCGGCGCGCTCGGAATTCGTCCCTTCTCCTTCGGTCAGCTGGATCAGTTCCGCGGTCGGAAGGATGATTCCGATGATGTTGTTGAAGTCGTGCGCGATTCCGCTGGCGAGGGTTCCGATCGACTCCATCTTCTGGCTGCGACCGAGTTGCTCGGCGAGACGCTTCTGCTCTGTGACGTCGCGAATCACGACCGAGATCCGTTCACCGTCATCGACAGCATTGATGAGGGCACTTACCTCGTCTTGGGACGGACGAGACAACGCGCACTCAAAATTCTGGATCGACCTGAAGATCTCGATCGTTCCACGGAACTGGCTCGCCGCGTGGTCGGAGCTGAACAGCTTCGGTAGCGACTCCCCGGCGTCGACCTGGGGGAACAATTCCCGCGCAGCGGGGTTCATATCGATGATCTTCCAGTGGCGATCGCATATGTAGACTACGTCCTGCATACGCTCGACGAAGCTCCGGTATTTTGCCTCGGAAGTTCGCAGATGCTCGTAGAGCTGGATGTTCGATAGGGCTCCAGAGATCTGAGGGACCACCATCTGCAAGGTCCGCAGCGTAGAGGCGTTGAAGGCGCCGGCTTCGTCGTCGGTCAGGATCAGCACCCCCTGCGTGGTGCCCCTGCTTGTGAGAGGGATGAGCAGCCAAGACTGAAAGTCGTGCGGTAAAGGCCATTCTCCTCCACCGTGCCGGTCCTCCAGGCATTCGATGTAAGTTGCGTCGTTGGGGTTTTCCAACACCCGCCTCAGGTTTTCGGCAGGGATCGAGGCCGGGAATCCATCGGTTCTGCCGAAAAGCACCGACACGGCCTCGATCTGGAAGAAATGCTCGTTCGCCGTGTACAGCGCGACGTACCTGCAGAGAGTGGTTTCGGCTATCAGTTCGACCAGTTCCAGGCTCAGGTCGCTGACCGTGTTGTGGCGGCTGACCGCCTCGCCGATCCGGCTGACGAAGGACAGCTCTTCGATCTTCTTCCGGAAGGCATCGTTCGCCTTCTCCATTGCTTCGCTGAGCTGCGCGACGCGCCTGTCGTTGTCGGATGTCATTGTCTAAACCAGACTCAAGAAGGCTTCGATCTGGCCTCTCTGGTCTTCCAGCTGTTCGACCAGTCGGGTGTAATGGGCTTCGCTCAATCCGAAGGCTTCGATCTGCGCCGCCCCGTCAGCTTGTTCTCCTCCCAGTCCCATGTCGATATGGGTCGCCGCGGCATCGGCGATCCGGATCACGTGGATGAGATCGTTTTCTTCCTGCGTGTTTCCCCCGCCCGAGTGGTGTCCGGCGATTCCCGCGATGAGCGCCGGAGGGAGCTGCCATCTTTCGGCCAGCCAGCCACCAGCTTGGGCGTGATCGACTTCGAGGACGCGGCGCTCGACTTCATCGAGCGGCGTGTCGTCATCGATCGCCAGCCGCACCCCGCCATAAGCCTCGGGAAAACACATTTCCAGTACCAGCGCCCCGATGTCATGGAGCAACCCCGCGCAGAACGCTTCTTCGGGTGGGATGCGGCCGGACTCTTCGGCGATCAGTGAGGCCGCATGGGCAGCGGCTATCGAATGCTGCCAGAACCGAGTTCGTTCCGGATTGCCTTTTGACCCCCAGGACTGGATAACAAAGACTCCCAGCGAGAGTTGCTTGAGCATCGCGGTACCGATGATGGCGATGGCATGGTTGAGCGTCCGTACGCGGGCACGGTGCCCGTAATAGGCGGAATTGGCGAGGCCGAGCACCTTCGCGGTCAGAGCCTGGTCGCGGCTCACCATCGCGGCCAGCGACTGGTAGCTGTTGCTCTCTTCATCCGCCGCCATCAATATCTTGCGTGCCACCACCGGTAGGGTCGGCAGATCGCGCAGCGAATAGATTTGTCGCTTCAGATCGACAGCCGTCGGCATACGAGTATCCTCTTATTGTGAATCGGCGGCCGCCTGAGGGAACATTAGTCCGCAAGGGACGCGTGCTGAGCCAAGAGAAAGCGCCGAAACAGGTTCAAGATGTGTTCTTGAGACCGCCCGGTCGCCGCCATCTGCATGCCAAAAAGACCACTTGCGCACATTCGGCGCCACCGTTATAGTTTCTACGGTCTTGGCGGATCCTTACCGGTAGCGGGTTTGCGCGACCAGTGCGACTGTCCCTCCTGAGATGATCTGGAGTCCAGAATCCGGTCGCGCCGAACTCGAATCCCATGTGGCTGATTAACCAGAGAAACCGCAGTTGTTTGCCACGGCGCAAGCGGCAGGGGTGATGGGCCCGTATTCGCGTACTTTCGAAGATGAAGAGCGAACTTAGCAGGAGAAACGTCAGAAGAGGGGTTGCGCTGGGGGCCCTCGTCGTTCTTGCCGGGATCAGCTGGGGGCTCCTGAAGGAGGGCTCCGTGATAGGCCAGTCGACCCCCCCTCCCTCCCCCCAGCGGATTTCACCCGTATTCACACCGGCGCACCGGACACTGGGGGAGGCCGTGAGGCACTTCTTCATGCTGCGGCCCGAACCCGTACAGCCCCTTGCGTATTCGCACAGGGCGCACATTGAATCGGGCGTTCTGGACTGCGTGGACTGTCACGACGGCGTGGAGACCGGCCCGATCGCGCACATTCCGAGCGTGACGTTGTGCATGGACTGCCATGATTTCATCGCCACCGAGAGTCCAGCGATTCAGACTCTCACGGCCTATTACGAGCGAAACGAGGAACCACCGTGGCAGCGCGTATACGGATGGTACGAAGAAGCCCATGTGCGCTTCAATCACGCCCCGCACATCCGCGCCCAAGTCGAGTGTTCCACGTGCCACGGCGATGTTGGCCAGATGACTGTCGCCGAACGGGTCGTGGACCACACCATGGGCTTCTGCATCAACTGTCACGAGCAGGAACAGGCGTCGAACGACTGCCTGGTGTGCCACTACTAGAAAATGGATCGTCGCGAATTTGTCAGAATCACGGCTGCCACGGGCGCGAGCGCTACGCTCGCTGGTTGCGGCAACCCGGAAAATCAGCTGATTCGCTTCATCCCGGATGAGCAACTTATACCGGGACAGTCGATCCTGAAACCAGGCGTCTGTCCCCTCTGCACGGCCGGGTGCGGCCTGCAAGTACGGGTTATGGAAGGGGATGTCGAGGTCGTCCGGAATGGCCAGGCGGGCGTGACGACCAAGGGGCTGGCCAAGAAGCTGGAAGGCAACCCGGAACATCCCGTGAGCCAGGGCAAGCTCTGCGTGCGCGGGCAGGCGGCGATCCAGGTGACCTACCACCCCGACCGCATCACGCAACCGCTGAAGCGATCCGGCGAGCGGGGCTCCGGTCAGTTCGAGCCCGTGTCCTGGGAAGAAGCGCAGGCCGAATTGGTGTCTCAACTGGATGCTTTAGCCGCAGCCGGCAACCAGGATGCATTGGGCTTCCTGACTCGACCCCTGAGCGGAGGGCGCCGCGATCTGATCGACGAGTTCCTGGGCCGCTTCGGCGCTGGGCCGGCGATAACCTTCGAGGTCTTCGGGGATCAGGTGCTGCGCCGTGCCAACGCGTTGAGCTTCGGTTTCGAGCAGCTTCCGACGCTGGACCTCGGACGGTCGAATTACATCATCGGGTTCGGAGCTGATTTTCTGGGGACCTGGAATTCGCCTGTCGCCCAGAACATCGCCTACGGTGAGATGCGGAAGGGCCGTCCGGGTGTTCGCGGCAAGTTCGTCCAGGTCGAGCCGCGGATGTCTCAGACGGGCGCGAACGCCGACGAATGGGTTCCCGTGAGTACCGGCACCGAGGGTGTTCTGGCTCTTGGGATCGCCCACCTCATTATCGATTCTGGACAAGCAACACCGGACGACGCGGGCCGGGCCGGTGAATTGATCGAGGGTTGGGCCGACGGTCTGCCATCCTACGAACCCGAACAGGTCGAGGAGATTACCGGAGTCGCTTCGGAACGCCTTAGGCGGCTGGCGCGAGAATTCGCAGACAACGGCCCGGCCGTGGCCCTCGTCGGCGGCGCGCCGTTGGCGCAGACCAACGGTCTCTTCCACGCGCTCGCAGTGAACGCCCTGAATGCACTGGTGGGAAGCGTCCAGCAAGCGGGAGGCGTCGTATTCACCCCGAGGGCGGCTGCGTTCGGAGGTCCACCCCGCGAGGCGCCCTCCGTTCGCGACCTCGCCGCTCGCGCAAGGGACGCCGGGGAATCTCCGTTGCAGGTACTTCTACTCAACGACACCAACCCCGTCTTCGGAGCTCCGCCGGCCTGGGGTGTCGGAGACGCGCTGTCTTCAATTCCCTACATCGCCAGCTTCGGAAACTTTGTTGACGAGACGAACACCCTCGCCGACCTGATTCTTCCGGATCATTCTTTCCTCGAGTCGTGGGTTGACGCCGTGCCCGAGTCCGGAACGACGATGGCCGTAGCGAGCCTGGCTCCTCCGGCAATGCGACCGCTTCACGAGACACGGGCCATGCCCGATGTTCTTTTAGAGGTCGGGCGGAGTCTCGCCCAGCCCCTGGATCCGGTACTTCCGTGGCAGAGTTACGAGGAACTCTTGCGAGCGAAGTTCGAAGCCCTTCCCGTTGCGGAGGGGTCCTCAAACATTTGGGCCAGCGCGCGGCTGCAGGGCGGATGGTGGAGCGAACTCCCGCTCGAGGAACCCTCCGGCGGGGATCCGGGTCGAGACCCTGTGGCCTTTACAGAAGCCGCATTCGACGGCGAGGACGGCCAGTATGCCTATCACTTTCTTCCCTTCGCGTCGCAGGCGTTCCTGGATGGCTCGCTGGCTCACCTGCCCTGGCTGCAGGAGCTCCCGGACGTGCTCTCAACGGCGATGTGGAGCAGTTGGGTGGAAATCAACGCCACGACGGCGGCCGGTTTGGGCATCGCGCAGGGTGACCTCGTCGAAGTCACGTCTTCTGAAGGCAGCATTCGCGCGCCTGCGTTCCCCTCGCCGGCTATCGCACCCGACGTGATCGCGATGCCGGTGGGTCAGGGACATGAGACGTTCACCCGCTACGCGAGCGGCCGAGGCGCCAATCCCATCCGCATTCTTGCGCCGCTGGAGGAGCCTGAAACCGGCGAGCTTGCGTGGGCGGCTACACGCGTGCGTATTTCAAGGGTCGACGGTGAGGGCGAACTCATTCTGTTCGGCGGAGCCCTGAGGGAACATCCGGAACATTCGAGGTAAAAGATGCAGGAAGAGCAAGAGCAGCAGGCGGCCCCGAGGGATGGTTATCGTTGGGGCATGGCGGTGGACCTGGATCGTTGTACGGGATGCGAAGCCTGTGTAACGGCATGCCACGCGGAAAACAACATCCCGACCGTCGGTCCGGATCAAGCGGGCCGGGGACGGGCGATGCACTGGATCCGGGTCGAGCGCTATTTCGAAGGCGAGTTTCCAGACGTGCAGGTGAAATTCAGGCCCGTCTTCTGTCAGCAGTGCGACAACGCCCCGTGTGAGCCGGTCTGCCCGACCTACGCCAGCCATCATACCGAGGAGGGCCTGAACGCGCAGGTGTACAACCGGTGTATCGGCACACGGTACTGTGCCAACGCCTGCCCGTACAGCGTGCGCTTCTTCAACTTCTACAATCCCGAATGGGACAAGCCACTCCATCTTCAGCTGAACCCGGATGTGTCCGTGCGCGAAGTCGGCGTCATGGAAAAATGCACGTTCTGCACACAGCGGATCAACGCAGCCAAGATCGAAGCCAAGGCCAGCGACGAAACCCTGCAGGACGGGGCGCTAAAGCCGGCCTGCGTCCAATCATGCACCGCGAACGCGTTGGTCTTTGGTGATCTGAACGATCCTGAAAGCGAGGTTGCAAGGCTCTCGCGTTCCCCGCGGGGAACCAAGTTGCTCGAGGATCTTGGCACGCAGCCGTCGGTAACCTATCTCCAGCGGGAATCCTGGCATGAATCCGGCGACCGATAACAAGATGACGGACGACCTGCTTCGTCCGCTGCTCCACACCTCAGCGAAGTTCTACCTAGCGGTGGTGTTCTTCGGCGCCATAGTCGCCGCAGGCTTTGCGGCGTGGGGGTACCAGGCCTACAACGGGATCGGCGTTGCGGGCATCAACTCACCGGTCTTCTGGGGTTTCTATCTCGTCAACTTCGTCTTTTGGATCGGGATCAGTCATGCCGGCACGCTGATCTCGGCGATCCTTCGACTGACGAACGCCACATGGAGACGCCCGGTCACGCGATGCGCTGAAGTCATCACTGCGTTCGCTCTGATGATTGGTGGGCTGTTCCCACTCATCCATCTAGGCCGCGTCTGGCTGTTCTACTTCTTGATCCCATACCCCAACCAGAGGGAGCTGTGGCCGAACTTCCGATCGCCTCTCGTCTGGGACTTCTTCGCGATCAACACGTACCTGCTCTCGAGCCTTCTCTTTCTCGCGCTGCCGATGATTCCCGACTTTGCGCTCATCCGGGACCGGACGTCCGGAATGAGGAGCAGGATCTACGGCCTGCTGAGCCTGGGCTGGCAGGGGACGCCCAAGCAGTGGCATCGTCTGGAGAGCGCCATGCATATCATGGCGATCGCCATTGTTCCGATTGCGGTGTCGGTGCACACGGTTGTGTCGTTTGATTTTTCCATGTCGGTCGTGCCGATGTGGCATACGGCGATCTTCGGTCCGTACTTTGTCGCAGGGGCGATCTTCAGCGGCATCGGCGCGCTGGTCATCGCGATGGCGGTAATCCGGAAGCTGCTCCACCTGGAAGAGTACCTGAGACCGATCCACTTCCAGAACCTCGCGAAGCTGCTTCTGACGATGAGCCTGCTCTGGGGCTACTTCGTCTTCAACGAGCGGCTCACGGTCTGGTACGGTAACGAAACACACGAGAAGGGGGTTTTCTGGGCTACCCAGACCGGTGAGTTCGCCCCGTTCTTCTGGGTCATGCTGCTGGTCAATTTCGTGCTCCCCATCGTGATCATTGGCGTTCGGAGGTTCCGGACGATAACCGGTATCGTCATCGCGTCCTGCGGCGTGGTGTTAGGCATGTGGCTGGAGCGCTTCTTGATCGTCATTCCGTCGCTGTCCTATAAGCAACTGACTTACTCATGGGGGAGCTACGCCCCGACCTCCGTGGAGCTGACGATCATGGTCGCCACGTTCGCAGGTATGGCGCTGCTCTATATTCTGTTCTGCAAGTTCGTCCCGATCATCTCCATCTGGGAACTCAAAGTGGGCCAGCATCCGGAAATAAAGGCCGCGGAGTCTGTGGCTGAAGCCGAGGCGGCGGGAGAACTTGTATGAAGCCCGTTTACGCACTCTATGCGAGCCCCGAACTGGCTCAGCGAGCCGTGGATGCCCTCAGAAGGGCCGGCATCGCCGACGGCGACATCGCCATCCTGTCGTCGGAGCCGCTCGAAGAACACGAGTTTGGCCAGCGGGATCGGGCGACTTGGATGTCGGAAATCGCCATCATGGGTGGCGCAGTCGGCCTTCTCACGGCTTATTTGCTCACGTCACTCTCACAGCGGGCATGGCCTCTGAACACCGGCGGCATGCCGATCGTCTCGCACTGGGCGAACATGGTCCCGTATTTCGAATTGACGATGCTGGGCATCGTTCTCGCGACGTTCGTGACCCTCCTGATCACTGCCCGGCTGCCTGGCCGAGTCGGGGAACCCTACGATCCGGAAATCGCCAACGGCAAGATTCTCATCGGAGTCACCACCCCCCCCGACGCCACCCGGTCCGAGCTCGAGCGGGTGCTCCGGGACGTCCTCCCCGGAATCTGAACAGTCGCACGGGTGTAGAATAGCTCCTTAGTTTTGATCCGTTTTAAGGGAAACCGCAGTCGGCGTCCGGAGTGGACAGAAGTACTCTTTTGCCATATTGCGGGCCCGGTCGATTTGTCGAATTGGGCCTTCAGAGATTATCATTAAGTCTGAAGAGGGTCCCGGGCGGGACCCTTTCATTTCATAAAGAGCTTTTCCGGGATTTCATCCGATGCTACAGGCCCTACTTCCCGAGCACCTGACGCGGCTCACCGACGGCGAGACCGATCGGCGCATCACCGAACTGCGCGATCGACTGGGGCCCCGTCTGGTCGTCCTCGGCCACCACTACCAGCGCGATGAGGTCATCAAGTTCGCAGACCTCCGCGGCGATTCGTTCAAGCTCGCACAGTGGGCTTCACGGCAGGAGGATGCCGAGTACATCCTGTTCTGCGGCGTGCACTTCATGGCCGAGAGCGCCGACATCCTGAGCGCTCCTTACCAGAAGGTGATCCTGCCCGACCTGAACGCGGGCTGTTCGATGGCCGATATGGCGGCGCTCGATCAGGTGGAGACCTGCTGGGAGCAGTTGCAGGCTCGAACCCCGGAGAAGATCATTCCGATCACCTACATGAACTCCGCCGCCGGCATCAAAGCGTTCTGCGGCCGCAACGACGGCGCGGTATGCACATCTTCGAACGCTCCGGCCGTCATGAGGTGGGCGCTGGAACGTGGAGATAAGGTGCTTTTCATGCCCGATCAGCATCTGGGCCGGAACACTGCCTACCAGCTGGGTTTCCGTCTGGAGGAAATGGTCGTGTGGGATCCGTTCGAGGAGCTGGGCGGAAACACGGAAGAACAGCTGATCGAAAGCCGGTTCGTCCTCTGGAAAGGCCATTGTTCGGTCCATGGAAGATTCCTGCCGCTCCACGTCGAGCGCGTTCGCGAGCGGTATCCGGATATCCGCGTGATCTCCCATCCGGAGTGCCGGTTCGATGTCGTGGAGGCCTCCGATTCGGTCGGTTCGACCGAGCACATCATCAAGTGCGTGACGCAGTCGCCGGCCGGAACGAAGTGGGCGATCGGAACCGAGATCCACCTCGTCAACCGGCTGAAGAACGAAAACCCCGATCGTTTCATCATCCCGCTCGACGACTGCGGCTGCCTCTGTTCGACGATGTTCCGGATCGACGCGCCCCACCTGTTGTGGTCGATGGAAAACCTCGTCGACGGCAAGCCCGTCAATCAGATCACGGTCCCGGAGAACGTCGCCGAGTGGGCGCGCGTGTCGCTGAACCGGATGCTGGAAATCACGAACTGAAGCAGGTGTAGGTGCGCTCATACAAGCTGTGAACGAATGTCATTTGTTGGAGAATCGGGTGGCGGGGCTTTTCACGAAGAACCTGCGATCCTCAAGTGTAGGTGCGCTCTATGAGCGCACAAATGCCCGCGGAACCACAAGTTGTGCGGTCATAGACCGCACCTACACGTGAAAAGCCCCGCCACCCGATTTTCCGTTCCCATAATTCGTTCACAGCTCGTATGAGCGCACACCCATCGATCCTGAAGAATGTGCGGTCATAGACCGCACCTACAACTTTCCTTAAATGCCTGCCAGACGCTTCATCGTCTCCGGTCGCGTCCAGAGAGTCGGCTACCGGTACTTTACTCTGTCGGCCGCACTAAGTTACGGTATCCGCGGCTGGGTGAGGAACACTCCCGACGGCCGCGTCGAAGTGTACGCTGAAGCCGACGAACCGGGCCTGGAATCCTTCAAGACCGACCTGGAGCGAGGTCCTTTCGGCTCTCGTGTCCGTGACGTTCTCGAGGAAAGACTCCCGGCTTCCGACTCCTTTTCATCTTTTACGATTCGAGGTTGATTCGATGGACGAGTTCAAACAATTGATCCGCGAGGTGCCCGATTATCCCAAGCCGGGCATCCTCTTCTATGACATCACCACGTTGCTCAAAGACAGGGAAGGCTTCTGTCGACTCGTCGATTACATGACGCTGCAGACACGACCGATTCACGCCGACCTGGTGGCCGGGATCGAAGCACGCGGCTTCATCTTCGCACCTGCGTTGGCATACAACATCAATGCCGGTTTCGTGCCGATCCGGAAACCGAACAAACTGCCGGCGGAAACCGAAGTCATTACATACGACCTCGAATACGGAACCGACACCCTGGAAATCCACAAGGACGCGGTTCAACCGGGTGATCGCGTCATCATCGCCGACGACTTGCTCGCGACCGGCGGAACCGCTCAGGCATCGGCGAAGCTCGTCGAAAAAGCCGGCGGTGTCGTCTCAGGCTTCACCTTCGTTGTCGAGTTGGAGTTTCTGAGCGGCAGGGACAAGCTGGAAGGCTACGACGTTTTTTCCCTGATTCAGTATTGATGCGAGATGGAGGCCGGGCTGGGAGCCCGGTCTCCGTCTAACTATCTCTTCTACGGTATCGGCGAGGCCGGCGAGCACTCCGGATGTCCGAATCCCATATCGCTGACCTGATGGCCATTCACGTCCGGAGCGATGTCGTAGACGATGTTGTCGTCGTTTGGGGTGTTGTCCAGACCGAGCAGCGCTCGGGTCCGCCAGGCGATCGTGTGGTCGGCGCACGAAGTATCACCGCTTACGCCGATTGCCCCTAAGAGGACCCTGTCGTCATCGTAGAGCGCCAAGCCGCCTCCGAATACGTTCACGCCGCCGATCTTCCTACCGACCATAGGATCGTTATGCTGACCGTACTTCTTGGCGTTGCCGCGATAGGCTACGCCGACATCCACGGGGTTGCTCTCCTGCAGTCCAAACAGGCTCTCGTCGGGTTGCACTGCCGAAAACAGGTTGGCGGTCGACAGGGCCAGGATTGGAAGACTGAAGGCATTCGCCGTGTTGGCCTTTTGGGCTGAAATCGCGCGGCTTCCCGGCCACTGGTCCCCACGATCGCCCCCCGTGAACGCGACGGCACACACTTCGCCGTCGCGGTTCACCATGGTTCCCCACATGTTCAGACCAAACCCACCGTTGTCGCCGAAGAATTCGTTTACGGCGACCAGTGTCAGCGCTGCCTTGAGGTCGGCGTGGTTGGGAAGGTCCCCGCACCCACCTCCTCCATCGTCATCGTCGTCGTCCCCAGACCAGGGTCCGGCAGCCAGGGCCAGCGCGGGAACCAGGCAAAATAGAACTACAAGAAAGGCTTGATGTTTGAATCTCATGAGCGTGTGCAACTTCATTCTCTGATGACCTCCGATTCGACTTGGGTGTGTCCCCACAGTTTGAGTGTTCACTTCCGGACGTCGGCCCGCAAGGATCTGAGAAGCTCCGATGTCGTGTCGCGCTCTCGTCTTAACTCGACCGAGGCACAACCCGCCTCTCGAGGCCGGATCCGGTTTGCGAACCCCGCAACTCCGAACCACTCATTTAGTTGTTAGGATGCGTCTTGCAGTGATAGGACCGACGCTTGCCTGCGTTGCCCTTTGCTGCTAGGAAGGTTGCTTATTCTTACGCGAAAGACATGCAGAAATCCAGCGTTTCTGGCGCAGACGAGGTAAGGCAGCGGTGTTGCGTGGCACTTTCGCCCCACGTGAGGCTCGCGTCGATGGCCTAAGACCCGCCGCGACACCGGCGCCTTTGTTCGGTGGGTTGTAACCAGTTTCAAGCTGGCGATTCGGGCACGAATGCGGGCACAATGACCGTGGGCGCGCAGCAGTGATGGAGTGCTCAGACGGGACGAAGACTGAAAGGATTTTCCGGGTTTTTCGTTGTGGAGTTCGCCTACCGCCCCACAAGCACGGCCCTGTAGCTCAGTAGGATAGAGCAGCGGTTTCCTAAACCGAAGGTCGCAGGTTCGACTCCTGCCAGGGCTATTTTCCCCCAACCCGGTCAGTAATCGATGTAGACGAATCGGTGTGGAGCCCCCGCTTGGATCTCGAACGTGAGGCGGGAAGGGTGGCCGGCGTCGGCGGGGGCGAACGTCATGATGACCGTGTAGGGACCCTTGGGCATCGCACCTTCGAAAGGCGATACGCTGAAGTCCTTTCGGATCGTCCGCAGCATCTCCATCAAGTCTTCTTCGGGGTGGGCGTCTGTGATGACCGGCGCCATCTTTTCTTTGATGAACACCCGAAGCGGCTCGTCACCTTCGCTCTCGATCATCTCCTGCAGCGCCATGACGGCCTTGAACCGCGGTGAATTCGGGTCGGCTTCGCGCTGAGCCAGAGCGACGGGAACCAGGGATACAGTGATCAGGACAGCGAGGGCCGCACGGAACGTAACTCTCATCGGATGCTCCTTCAGTTTCTCCAGCCAGGAGGATTTCAGAGATTACATCATACCCTTCGGGTCTCTCAAAATGGTTAAGGGATGGTTAAGGATGCAAGACGAGCCGCCAGTAATCGGTAGTTTGCGGTGCCGGATTGGCGTTCAGGATCATCAGAGGCTTGCCGGCGAGCCGAGGCCCCCAACTGACAACTGACTACTTACAACTGACTGCTGACAAGCAGCGGCCCCCGGCCGCAGCTTGTCTTTACCCCCTCGCTAGCTTAGAATCGACAAGTTTGGAAAAGGTCTGGAAGTCTCGCCGACACGGGTGGTTTCGAAAACCGTGCGGCGAGGGAGGTTGCGTTTGGCGCGTAAGAGGTTGAGCCGGAAGGAACTCGTTCAGAAGGACGAGATCACGACGACACTGGAGGCGACCACCGCGTTTCTTCTGGAGCACAGCAAGCCCATCGCGACCAGTGTGGGCATCGCCGTGGCCCTCGTAGCGGTCTTTGTTGCCTGGAGCATCTACTCTGCGAACCGTGAAGCGAACTCCCAGAGCGCGCTTTCCGAAGTCATCGCCACGTTTACCGATACCGAAGGCTTCGATTCGGACGAGCGTCGGTTTGAAACAGCGCTTGCCGAGGCACAAGTCGTACGGGACGATTATTCGGACCTCCGGGCTGGCCAGATCGCCGAGTACTACATGGCGTTGAGTCAAGAAGGCTTGGGGAACACGACAGAGTCGGTGCGGATCCTGCAAGGGCTGATCGAGAACGGCGGGGAAACGATTCAACAGGTGGCCCGCTACGCTCTGGCGGAATCGTACAAGAACCACGGTGAGTTGGAGACGGCGATCGCCGTCTTGCAGGAATTGGTCGACACCTCGGGTTATTCGCAGGGTGCCGTGTTCTACGAACTGGGCCGCTTGCACGAAGCGATTGCGAAGCCGGAAGAAGCCCGGAGCTATTACGAGTCGATTGTCGGGGAGTACCCGGACTCTCCGTTCCGGCCCGACGCGGACCGGGCTCTGGAACGGCTCGGAACAGAAGAAACTCCAACCGAGGAAGCAGAGTCTTGAAACGACTTCAACGCGCCGGCGGCCACCTCTCGCCGGCACGCCTGGTCGATTGGAGTCCGGTGTCTTTTTATGAAGCATCACGTCGTCGACCTGAAGGAAGTCGGTGGTGAGAGGGTCGACCTGGAAGGCTGCCTCGAGCCGGGAGAAGTCGATTTCTCGGCGGAACCTCTGCGGCAGGTGGAACTCCTGGACTGGGCCGGGTCAATCGAACGAACCGGCGATGAGATCCGTTTTCGGGGCCGACTCAAAACCCGTCTCGAGCTGGTCTGTGTTCGATGCCTCAAGCCGATCGAACAACCTGTTGAGCGAGAGTTTGACTTACATTTTCGGCAGCGCGACAGTTTCGTCTACGACGAAGACGCCGACATCGAGCTGAAAGAAGCCGACACGCAGACATCTTTCATGACCGGGGCGGAATTGCCGCTGGCGGGGATTTTCCGTGAGCAGGTTCTGCTCGGGATTCCAATGAAGCCGCTGTGCTCGACCGATTGCAGTGGGCTGTGTCCGTCCTGCGGCATCAACCGGAACGCCGGTTCTTGCGACTGTCCCGCACAACCGATGAGCCCGGCCTTCGAAGGGCTGCTTCAACTCAAGAAGCGGCTCGAGGAGCGGAGTACTTAGAAACAATGCCAAATCCGAAACGTCGACACTCAAAAGCTCGTACCGGGAAGAGACGCGCCCACGACGGCCTGAAGGGTCCGTCGTTCTCCGAGTGCCCGAACTGCCACGAGATGAAGCTGCCCCACCGGGCCTGCCCGCACTGCGGCTACTACAAGGATCGAGAAGTCATCGAGACTGAAGAGGAGTAAGTTCAGCAGACTGAACGAATCATATGACGAAGATTGCCGTTGACGCGATGGGAAGCGATAACGCTCCCCAGGTCGAGGTGGATGGAGCGGTTGCCGCGGCTTCGGAGTACGGCATCGACGTCGTCCTCGTCGGGCGCGAAGATCCGATCCGCCGGGCTCTCGAGTCGCACGACACTGGCGGTCTGTCGATCGAGGTCGTGCATGCCGCCGAAGTGGTCGGTATGGACGAGTCCCCACTGGCGGCGGTCCGGAAGAAAAAAGACTCCTCGATCCGGGTCCTCGCCGATCTGATGCGCGATTCGGAGGTATCGGGTGTGGTCAGTGCCGGCAACACGGGTGCCGTGATGGCGACCGTGAAACTGGTCGCCGGCACCTTGAGCGTTGTAGCCAGGCCGGCGTTGAGCACCGTTCTGCCCACCCAGAAAGGCAAACCGGCGATACTTCTCGACGTGGGAGCGAACGTCGACTGCAAACCTCTACATCTGGAACAGTTTGCCATCATGGGCGACATCTACTCGCGGGCGATCTTCGGCATTCGCCGGCCGCGAGTCGGCCTGCTCTCGATCGGCGAAGAAGACTCCAAAGGCAACGAGCTGACGAAAGAGGTGTTCAAGGCGCTGAAGCGAGCACCGCTCAATTTTGTCGGCAACGTCGAAGGACGGGACATATTCAAGGGTGACACCGACGTGATCGTCTGCGACGGATTCACGGGAAACGTGGCTTTGAAGTTGAGTGAGGGGTTGATCGAGACGGCGACCGAACTGCTCGGCCAGGAGCTTCAGAAGACGCTTTCTGCGAAAGCCGGCTACATGCTGGCGCAGAAGGCCTTCCAACAGTTCAAGCTGCGCCTCGACTACTCCGAGTACGGTGGCGCGCCGCTTCTGGGAATCAAGGGGATCGGTATCGTCTGCCACGGTCGTTCAAATCCCAACGCTCTCAAGAACGCGATCCGGGTGGCTCACGAGTTCTGCAAACACGACGTCAACAAAGCCATCGAGCAGGAATTCCACAAGCTGGGCTTCATCAAAGCCGATTCAACCGGGCCCGAGGGGGCTAATCGAGGCCCGCAGGACGCGGCGGAGAGTTCCGGCGCCGTGAGACAGCGCGGTTGAAACGGTCTCCGACAGACCTACTCTGATGTCTGGAAGAGTTGCCCTCATCTTCCCCGGCCAGGGCTCCCAGTATGCAGGGATGGGTAGAGAGCTTGCCGAGAGGTTCCCGGCGGCGGCGGCGGTCTACCAGCAGGCGGACCAGGCTCTGGGTTTCTCCCTCACCGAGCTCTGCTTCGGCGGCCCCGAGGAAGACCTCAAGCTTACCGAGAACACTCAGCCTGCAATTCTGACTACCGCCACGGCGGTCTATAGCGTGCTGGAAGAGCGCGGGGTGCGGCCCGATTTCGTGGCCGGTCACAGCCTCGGAGAGTACAGTGGGCTGGTCGCAGCCGGATCTATCTCCTTTCCCGAAGCGGTAACGCTGGTTCGTCGGCGGGGACAGTACATGCAGGAGGCCGTGCCGGTAGGCGAAGGTGCGATGGCTGCGATTCTCGGGCTGGATGCCGCCGCGGTGGACGATGTATGCCTCCGTGCCGGCGATGGACGGGTCGTCGCTGCCGCCAACATCAATTCCCCCAGGCAAATCGTGATCGCGGGGCATCGCGACGCGGTCGACCGGGCCCTGAAGCTGGCCAAGGAGTCGGGTGCTCGCCGCGCAATCCTGCTTCCGGTCAGCGCGCCTTTTCATTGCAGCTTGATGAGGCCGGCTGAGACGCGGCTGGCGGAGGATCTGGACTCTATCGGGTTTGGCGATCTGAAGTTTCCCCTGATCACGAACGCGGAGGCGCGACCCGTGCGGGAAGGGGAAGAGGCTCGCAGAGCCTTGAAATTGCAGGTGTCCAGACCGGTGCGCTGGCACGCGACCATCCGGTTGCTCCTGGACGAAGGTGTCGATACTTTCGTCGAGGTTGGTCCGGGCAAAGTCCTGACAGGGTTGGTTCGATCCGTCGAAAAGTCGGTTACAATGCTCAATGCAGAGGACGAGAGATCGCTGGATCAGACCCTCGCCGCGCTCCTATAGTGTCAGGTTTTTGTGCCGGTTCCGGCCGGCTCCGTCGAGGCACCCGAATTCGACTACCCTTCGCCCCGGGGTGTGTGGGCGCGCAAGAAAACTAAAGACGGAGGTTGTTTAAATGTCTGCTTCGGTTGAAGAAAAGGTAAAGGAAATAATCGTCGAGCAACTCAGCGTGGATGAGGGGGAGGTGACTGCCACCGCTTCATTCATCGACGACTTGGGTGCCGACTCGCTGGACACCGTGGAACTGGTGATGGCCCTGGAAGAAGGCTTCAGCATCGAAATCCCCGACGACGCCGCGGAAAAGATCACCACCGTCGGTGAGGCCGTGCAGTACATCGAAGCCCACGTGCCTAAGTCCTAACCTGAACCGGAGGTCAAGTTGGAGAGGCGAGTTGTTGTCACCGGCGTCGGGCTTGTCACTGCTCTCGGGGTCGGAACTGAAGAAACGTGGAATGGGCTCACCGAAGGAAAGAGCGGCGTCCGGGAGATCACGCGCTTCGACACTTCGCGCTTCTCAGCGAAGATCGCGGCCGAGGTTCAGGACTTTGATCCACTCCTGTGGATCGATAAGAAGGACGTCAAGAAGATGGACGCCTTCATCCATTACGCGATCGCCGCTGCGGACTTTGCCGGGAAACGGGCGGGTCTGGAAGTTTCGGCGGAAATGTCGGAACGAACGGGCGTTTTCATCGGTTCGGGCATCGGCGGTTTCAACATCATCGAGCGGGAGCACAACAACCTGATTCGAGGTGGTCCCCGAAAGATTTCACCTTTCTTCATCCCTTCCAGCATCATCAATCTTGCCGCGGGTCAGGTATCGATCCGCATGGGCGCCCGGGGTCCGAATTCAGCACCGTGCACGGCCTGCTCCTCGGGCGCGCACGCGGTTGGCGATGCGTATCGAATCATCGCCCGCGGCGATGCCGATGTCATGATCGCCGGTGGGTCCGAGGCAGCGATCACCAGCATGGGAATCGGCGGCTTTGCCGCGATGCGCGCCCTTTCGACGCGCAACGATGAACCTTCCCGCGCCTCGAGGCCTTTCGACAAGGACCGCGACGGCTTCGTGATGGGCGAGGGTGCCGGAATCCTCATCCTGGAGGAACTTGAACTCGCCAGGAAGCGCGACGCTCCGATCATGGCGGAGCTCGTCGGATACGGCATGAGCGGGGACGCCTATCACATCACCCTGCCTTCCGAGGACGGCAACGGTGGATACCGCGTGATGCAGAACGCCCTCAAGGACGCCGGCGTGGAGCCCGACGAGGTCAGCTACATTAACGCGCACGGAACGTCGACGCCCCCGAACGATCGCCTGGAGACGATTGCTATCAAGCGTCTCTTCGGGGACCACGCATCGAAGATCCCCGTCAGTTCGACGAAATCCATGATCGGTCACCTGCTCGGGGCTGCCGGCGCCGTGGAAGCCGCGGTTTCTGTGCTGGCTCTCGAAAACGGGACGATACCGCCGACGATCAATTACGAAACGCCGGATCCGGACTGCGATCTCGATTATGTGCCGAACGAGAGTCGCCCGGCTGCACTCGAGTACGTCATGTCGAATTCGTTCGGATTCGGCGGCACCAACGCTGCCCTCCTGTTCAAGCGCTGGGAGTAGGAATTGGCCGGTGTAGGTGCGCTCTGTGAGCGCACATTGCCTCGGTCCGGATGTGCGGTCATAGACCGCACATACACGCACTGACCACTTCTGTTATTCTTTTTTCTTATGCCCGAAGAGCGTGAAGTTCTGGAAGTCGACGTCCTGATCGTTGGCGGGGGCCCCGCCGGTCTGTCCGCTGCCTACCATTTGCGGAAACTCCTGAACGAAAGCGGCCGTGAAGATGCTTCCGTGGCTGTCCTCGAGAAGGCGAAAGAAGTCGGTGCGCATATCATCTCGGGCGCTGTGCTGGATCCCCGGGGAATAGACGAGCTCATGCCCGATTGGAAGGAGAGGGGCGCTCCGATCGAGAAACCCGTCGAAGAGGATTACGTTTACTATTTCACGCGCAAAGGGAAGTTCAGCCTGCCGATAATCCCGCCACCCCTCCAGAATCACGGAAACTACATCATCTCCCTGAACAAGTTCGTCCGATGGTTCGGGGAGGTGGTCGAAGAAAGCGGTGTTGACGTCTTCGCGGGGTTTGCCGGTTCGGAGCTCTTGATCGAAGACGGCGCAGTCGTGGGTGTCCGGACCGGAGACAAGGGAGTCGACAAGGAGGGGCAGGAAAAGGGGAACTACGAGCAGGGCATCGACATCCGGGCGAAGCTGACTATCCTCGCCGAAGGGTCGCGGGGTTCGTTGACCAAACAGCTCGTGAACAAGTTTGACCTCGACCAGGGGCGGAATCCGCAGGTCTATGCCGTCGGTGTCAAGGAAGTGTGGGAAGTGCCTTCGCAGCGCAGCCAGAAAGGAAGGGTGATTCACACTATGGGTTGGCCGCTGACGAGTGAGGAATTCGGCGGTGGTTTCATCTACAACATGGCGGATGGGCGCGTCTCCCTGGGCCTCGTGATCGGTCTCGACTACAGGAACCCGACCCTCGACCCGCATGAGCGCTTTCAGAAGTACAAGGAGCACCCCCTCGTTCGCCGTATGCTCGAGGGCGGAAGCCTGGTTTCCTACGGGGCCAAGTCGATCCCGGAGGGCGGGTACTGGGCGATGCCGCAGTACTACTTCGAGGGAGGCATGATCGTCGGAGATTCAGGCGGCTTCCTGAATTCCATGCGCCTCAAGGGGATCCACATGGCGTTCAAGAGCGGAATGCTCGCCGGGCAGGCCGCGTTCGAGGCGATCGAGGCCGACGAGTACACAGCCTTGAGACTTCGCCGTTTCGAGGACCTTGTTGAGAAGAGCTGGATCAAGAAGGAACTCTGGAAGGTTCGCAACTTCCACCAGGGTTTCGAGGGCGGATTCTGGGCGGGAATGTTCCACAGCGGCCTTCAGATGGCGACCGGGGGGCGCGGGCTCCGCGACCGCTACACGAGCGAACCGGGCCATCGGCGAATGCAGCGCGTCAGCGACTATTTCCGGGGAAAGAAGCCTCCGAAAACCGAGCGAAGCTTCGACCAGGAATTGACATTCGACAGGCTGACTGATGTTTACAATTCGGGAACGGTACATGAGGAGGATCAACCCGTCCATCTCGTCGTCATAGAACCCGACATCTGTCACGAGCGCTGTACCGAGGAATACGGTAACCCCTGCCAGTACTTCTGTCCCGCTGCCGTCTATGAGATGGAGCCGAACGACGGTGGTCAGCTCCGGCTCCAGATCAACGCTTCCAACTGCGTCCACTGCAAGACGTGCGACATCATGGATCCGTACGAAGTGATCAACTGGGTTACGCCCGAGGGTGGCGGCGGGCCGGGGTATGAGTACCTGTAGTCGTAGGCCGTTGGACGTTGAGGTCTTGCTCAGCGTGGATTGGTCCGTGACTGGCGAGGCATTGTCTATCGTCCGGCATCATCCGGGGCTTGCCGGCCACCCTCGCCAGCTACCACGAACCTTGCGGTACGCGACACCTCAACGGCCTACGTCCCTAGTCCGTAGGCCGTTGGACGTTGAGATATCGCTCAGCGTGGATTGGTCCGTGACTGGCGATGCATTTGTCTATCGTCCGGCATCATCCAGGGCTTGCCGGCCACCCTCGCCAGTTACCACGAACCTTTCGGTACGCGACATCTCAACGGCCTACGTCCCTAGTCCGTAGGCCGTTGGACGTTGAGGTATTGCTCAGCGCGGATTGGTCCGTGACTGGCGAGGTATTTGTCTATCGTCCGGCATGATCGAGGGCTTGCCGGCCACCCTCGCCAGTTACCCCGAAACTTTCGGTACGTGACACCTCAACGGCCTACGTCCCTAGTCCGTAGGCCGTTGGACGTTGAGGTATTGCTCAGCGCGGATTGGTCCGTGACTGTCTATCATCCGGCATGATCGAGGGCTTGCCGGCCACCCTCGCCAGTTACGACGAAACTTTCGGTACGCGACACCTCAACGGCCTACGTCCCTAGTCCGTAGGCCGTTGGACGTTGAGGTATTGCTCAGCGCGGATTGGTCCGTGACTGGCGAGGTATTTGTCTATCATCCGGCATGATCGAGGGCTTGCCGGCCACCCTCGCCAGTTACGACGAAACTTTCGGTACGCGACACCTCAACGGCCTACGTTCCTAGGACTGTTGAGGGGTTTCTGGCGAGGTATTTGTCTATCATCCGGCATGATCGAGGGATCTACGACGAAACTTTCGGTACGCGACACCTCAACGGCCTGCCGGCCACCCTCGCCAGTTACGACGAAACTTTCTACGCGACACCTCAACGGCCTACGTTCCTAGGCGGCCAGTTTCTTATCTACGTAGACCTCTTCCCAGAACTGGACCAAAGCAACAAGCAACGCCAGAATCAGCGGGCCGACAAGCATGCCGCTGAAGCCGATCATCTTCAGCCCGCCCAGGACGCCGACCATGACCAGGACCGGGTGGACCTTTGAGCGTTCGCTGACCAGTTTCGGTCGCACCAGATTGTCGATGTTGGTCACGACGACGATGCCGTAGATCATCAATCCGATACCGGCGAACATTTCACCCTGCAGGATCTTGTCGACAGCCGCCGGCACCCATATCAAGGGCGTGCCGAATACGGGGAGAAAGGCGAGGACGATCATGATTGCTCCCCAGAACACCCAGCCGTCGATCCCGAAGATGACGAACCCGAGCGTCGCCACCGAACCCTGTATGACCGCTGTCATCACCTGACCGTAAAGGACTCCCTGGGTGACGTTCCGAACCTCTCGAAACAGCTTTTCCTTGAGCATTGGTTCCAACGGGAGCATCTGTTTGATGCGGGCAAGGAAATGCTCCCCGTCGCGGAAGGCGTAGTACATCACGAAGAACATGATGAAGACGCCGAGAACCAGTTCCGTGATCGAACCCAGGATGTCGGGGGCCAGACCGATGATCGACTCACGCACCTGTGTAAAGAAGGAATCCAGCACTTCCTGAAAGTCGATCTGGTTGCCGGTCACCCCGCTCAGGTAGTCGCCGAGTCGTTGAACAGTCGACAGTTCGAAAGTCGTGAACGCGCCCGTAACCTCCTGGGCCAGGCGCTGAGCCACGAGGAACGAGGGGAGGACCAGGAGCACCATGACGAGTAGGATCGAAATTGCCGAGCTCACTCCGGGTTGATTCGTCCTGCGGCGAATCAGCGCGTAGACTGGAAAGAGTGTGTATGTGAGGACCCCAGCGAGCACGATGTAAGAAATGAACGGCTGGATCAGGAGGATCGAGAGGAGAGCAATCAGCCCGAAGACGATGCCGAAGATGACGTTCTCCCGTTTCATAGCCGTTGTTTGTCGGGCCTGTCGGTAATAATGCCGTGTCTCCGCATATAGATAGAAAGCGTGCCGTATTCTAGTCTGAGGTCACATCGTAAACTAGGATAAATCGTTGCTCGCCACAAACTTCCGACTGTTTCACGTTGTTCGTACGAGCTCGGGCCACTCTGGATTAGACGCGGCTCGACGCTAAGAGGTGAATCTAGCGGAGGTGGGCGTAAGTTGCGTAAAGGGCAAAGACCTTCATGACGTAGTCTTTGGTCTGAACGAAGCCGATGTCTGAGACGAACAAATCCATGTCGTCGCTGCCGGACTTCGCTTCCCATCGACGCACGTTTTCGATGCCTCCGTTGTAAGCAGCCAGAGCCAGCGCAGGATGGTCCAGTTCTTCCATCAGTCGCGACCAGTAGTTGGCACCCAGGCGAATGTTGAGGGACGGTTCGTACAGCGCATCCAGTTCGAGCTCTCCCATCCCCAGCTCTGCCGCCATCATCGCGGCAGTTTCCGGGATGAACTGCATCAGCCCGCGGGCCGACGCACCGGATCGCGCGGATGGGTCGAAACGACTCTCCTGCCAGATGATGGCCTGGAGCCATAGCGGATTGACGCCGGCTTCGACAGATTCTCTGCAGATGGCGTCGTTGAAGGCGGAGGGGTAGAGCATTCCCAGCAGGGTCCGCTCTTCCTCGTCGTAGTCGGAGTCGAGCGAGAATAGTCGCTTGTCATCCACGGGCCGGAGCCGATCGGCATAGAGCATGGAGCGCTTGAAATCCGACGCCAGATAGGCAAGGTCGGCCAGGGCGACGTCCTTCCAGCGGTTCGCGACCCGGTGCGCCCAGTAGAATGCTTCGTCCCAGAGGCGCAGGAACACCAGCTCGCCAACCATATCCGCTTCCGGGGAACCCTCGGTTCGGAACCCCCGGGTCCTTGAGAGGCGCCGGGCTCGTACGGCCTCGATCACGGCCTCGTCGGAGCTGCGCCTGCAGAGCTCGATCGAAGGAGTGTTGCCCGCCTCCTGCAAGGTTCTGGTCAAGAGCGCCGCGTCTCCGGCTTCGCCGCCGAGTCTTTCTGCCGCTCGCAGGCCGTAGTAGGTAAACGTTTCCTCAGCCAGGTCCCTGAACAGACTGCGAGCCTCGGCGGCGCGCCCCACGCGCTCCAGGGTCAGCGCGCGAAAGTATCGAACCTCAGACGCATTTGTGCCATTCGGCGCCGTTCTGAGGCGCATCCGCGACAGCTCGGTGAACAGATCCAGCGCCTCTTCGTAGCGCCCTAAGCCATAGTAAAGCTTTGCTTTCGTGAAGAGGAACACTTGCCGATTGGCAGTCGTCGGTCGGTTTGCGAGACCGCGATCGATCCACTCCAGCGCGCTGGGGATGTCTCCGAGAACCCTATAGACGTCCACGAGGTTGCGCACCGAAGACTGGTAGAGTCTTCGATCATCGTATTTCTCGATGACGTGCAGGTAGGCGCGCGCTGCGCTGTCGAAATCCTCCATCCGCCAGAAACAGCTGGCGATCTGGGATTCCGCATCGCGTTCCCAATCGGTGTCGGGGAACCGCTCCGCTGTCCGGCGATAAATCTCGATCGCACGAGCGTAACGCGCTTGCTGGAAGAAGGTGCGGGCCAGTTCGTAGTGAGCTTCGGCACCCACCAACGGATCCTCGAGCAGAGTGGAATAGACAGCCGCTGCCTGTTCGAAAAGCCGGTGGGCGTAGAAGGTCTTGGCTAAGCGGAGCCGCCGTTCGGCGGTGGCGGGCCGTCCGGCGAGTCGACGGGCGGATGCCAGTGCGATGTCGTCGCTCCTTTGCCGCGCCAGCAGGGCCCACATAGCCGCCTCGTCGTTCCGGATCTCAGCCCTTTTCCATTGAGAACGCCTCGTTCCGATCGAGTCGTAGATCCGGAGTGCGAATGCGGGAAGCGCCTCTTCAGCCAGTTCCAGCCGCAATGCGGCCGGGAAGCCGGCAGGCAGCCTTCGGAGTAGGGCCGCCGCGGCATCCAGGTCTCTCGAACGAACCGTGGCACGAACCCTGTGCCACAGCGAAAGCCCGAAGAGCACGCTCGAAGTGGGAGTCTTTTCGAACTCGAGTCCCGCCCGTTCCCAGTCCCCGAGTTCTTCGGCGATGCGTCCACGAAGGTAGTGGAGATTGTTCAGCCTGAACTGCTCCGGTTCCAGCTCTGCCGATTCGTCAAGCAACTCCGCCGCCCCGGCGTAATCCCGGGCCTCGTAACGGGCGAAAGCACTCTCGATAGTAGGCGTGAGCAGGCCGGAGACGATCAGTAGTGGTAGAACGATGATGCTATTCATGACGGTGTATGATGTTGGACTATTTTATCCAACATAGGTGCTTATATGACAGCAACTTTCATCAGCGGCAGCGAAGTCGCCGCGACGATCCGGGAGGAACTGGGCGAGGAAGTAGAAAGCCTGAAGAAACAAGGGGTTCAGCCCGGCCTGGCCGTTATCCTCGTCGGAGCGGCCCCGGCTTCGGCTTCCTACGTCAACATGAAGGCTCGGATGTGCGAGCGCCTGGGAATCACGAGCCGGAAGCTGATACTGCCTGAGGAGTCGACAACACAGGAACTGATTGCGGGGATTCAGGAACTCAACGACGACGATAGGGTAGACGGGATCCTGGTCCAGCTGCCGCTGCCGTCTCAGATCGACAAACATGCTTGCCTCGAAGCGGTGCAGCCGGGCAAGGATGTCGATGGCTTTCATTCTGCGAATATAGGTTCGCTGGTGCTTGGGCACGAGACCCTCGTTGCCTGCACTCCCCTGGGCATCATGGAGTTGCTCCGTCGATCGGAGGTTCAGATTGACGGAAGGCGGGCGGCGGTTCTGGGTCGCAGCGACGATGTCGGTAAACCGATGGCGATGCTTCTGATGCATGCGCACGCCACGGTCACGATCTGCCACTCACACACGGACGAAGTTCGAGAGATCACCCGTCAGAGCGACATCGTTGTCGCTGCGATCGGGCGTGCCGCGATGGTCACCGGCGAATTCATCAAACCGGGCGCAGTCGTGGTCGACGTCGGCAGCAATCAAGTCTCGGACCGGGAAGAGATCATCCGGCTGTTCGGCGAGGAGACGCCCCGTTTGGAAGGGTTCGCCAAGCGCGGCCACATCTGGGTCGGGGACGTCCACGAGCGAGAGGTCGTCGAAGTGGCTTCGCGCTTGACGCCGGTTCCGGGTGGTGTCGGACCAATGACCATCGTGATGCTGATGCGGAACACTCTCAAGGCGGCTCGCATCCGGAGAGGGCTCTGATGGTGACGGTGGGACTGACCGGTGGCATCTGCTCCGGAAAGACCACCGTCGGCCACATGTTTGTTGATCTGGGCTGCCGCCTGATCGACTCGGACCGCATCACCCACGAACTGTTCGAGCCGGGAGAGAAGGTTTGCGAGGCTGTCGTCGCAGAGTTCGGCGAGCGAATCCGGGACGGTGAGGGCAGGATCGATCGCTCCGCGCTCGGCGAGATCGTCTTCCATGATCCCGGCCGCCGGCAGACGCTGAATGAACTGGTCCATCCGGCGGTTATCGAGCGTCAGAAGGAATTCCTGGAGAGCGTGGAGGCCCAAGACCCATCATCGATTGCCATCGTCGATGCCGCGTTGATGATCGAGGTCGGAACCTACAAGAACTACGATCGTGTCGTGGTCGTTACCTGTACCCTGGATCAGCAGCGACAGCGTTTGGGTGAGCGGGCCGCTCTGAGCGACGAAGAAATCGAGACCCGTATTTCATCTCAGATGCCTCTCGACGAGAAGGTCCGCTATGCAGACTTCGTCATCGACAACTCCGGTTCGCTGGAGGCGACGCGGCTGCAGGTTGGGGACGTGTATGAGAAGCTGAGGGAAGAAGAAGGCCGTTGAAGGAGACGGAGGTTCCGTCAATAAGTGTGTAAATAGACATCAGGCGGCTTTCTCCTCGGTGACTTGGTTGACTGGAACTCCATTGACATATTGGGCGCCTTGGTAGACATCCTTCATCAAGTGCGGAGCCTTCAAACGGCGAAATCTTTTCTCAGCGACCAGCAGCATCTTCCAGATGACAGCCCGTGCGTTGGCCACTTTCTTGAACCTTCGAGAGGCATCGGTTCGCAGTCGCAGAGCAGAGAAGGGAGACTCCACTGGATTGGTAGTCCGCAGATGTTGCCACTGCTGTTTGGGATAGTTGTAAAACGTCACCATCCGATCCCAGTCCTGGTCGATCAGATCAGCCGCAGCCTCCAGTCCTCTCTTGCCACACCAATGTTGGAATCGTCCTTTGACTTGCTCGGCTTCCTGCCGTGTTTCTGCATAAGGGATCTGCCGCAACATCAACAACGCCGCTTTGTGCCGACCCTTGGGGATCTTAGCCAGCAAGTTGACGATGCGATGATTCCAGCATCTCTGCTCGTCGGCTTCTGGGAAAACGTTGCGCAACGCTCCCCAGATCCCCAGATGCCCGTCAGCCATCACCAGTCTCGGTGGGTTCATCCCCCGCTCTTTGAGATCCCTCAGCACTTCGGACCAGCTCTGGGTCGATTCTCGATAACCACTACTGACCGACACCACCACTTTAGTGCCATCACTTAAAGCGGCGATCACTACCAGGATCACGGCCTTTTCCTTCTCCAGCCCTGCTTTGATGTACACACCGTCTGCCCACAGATACACCACTTCCAGATCGTCCAGCCGACGGCTTTGCCAGGCCTCCATTTCTCCCTGCCACTTCTCCTTCAACCGGGCTACGGTGCTGGGGGACAGCGGCGCTTCTTCCCCTAAAAGCCCTCTTAAGGCCAGATCGAAATCCCCCTCGGCCAGACCATGCAAATAGAGTTCTGGAATCAAGTCTCGTACCTCTTGCGTCCGCTTGGCAAACAGCGGCAAGACCCGGCTCTCAAAACGCTCTTCCAGATCCCGCACTCGGGGACGCCGCAGCTTGATCGTTAGCCCCCGGGTGCGTCCACTTCTCGGCGACGCTCATTCTTTCTTCGTCCCAGCAGCTGTGTCACTTCATCCTCCAACAGTTCCTGTACGTAAAACTGGATCTGCTCTCGCACCCACTCTTCCAGCTGTTCAAAGCAGACTCTTGACTCCACACTTCGATCAATGTTCTTCTTGCTCATGGCGGTGTGACTCCTTCCTTACGTCTGGGGCTCTTCCGCCTCGGGTTTTTATTTCACCCGGAAGGATAATCACCGCCTATGCTATTTACACACCTTTTGAGGGTAGCTCAGGAGACGTAGGCCGTTATCCGTAGGCCGTTGCGGTTTCTGCTTGACGGGACGGTTCGCTAAAGGGCGAGGGGCTTAGGGGGACCCGGCACCTCCGGCGTTCGATCACCGTAGAGGTCCCCTCACACGGTTTTTTCGCGGACCCTTTCGGGCAAGCGTACCGTACCGCCCAACGGCCTAGGGATAACGGCCTACGTCCCTGACAACGGCCTACGTCCCTACGGCGTGAGCCGATACAGCATCCGCGGGAAGGGAATCGTCTCCCGCACGTGATCCAGGTGGCAGATCCATGCCACGGCGCGCTCGATCCCCATACCGAAACCCGAATGCGGCACGGAGCCGAACTTCCGAAGGTCCAGGTACCAGTCGAACACCTCTCTCGACAACCCGTGTTCGTCGAGTCGTGTGAGCAGCAGTTCGTGGCTGGCCGTGCGCTGGCCGCCCCCGATGATTTCGCCATAGCCTTCCGGCGCCAGTACATCCAGACAGAGAGCCACTTCAGGGCGTTCCGGATCGGGTTCCATGTAGAAGGCTTTGATCGCGCCCGGATACCGGTGAACCATCACGGGCTTGTCGAATTCCTTCGACAGCAGGGTCTCGTCGCCTCCGCCGAAGTCTCCGCCCCACTGGATGTCGGACCCGTTCTTCTGGAGGATTCCGACCGCGTCGTCGTAGGAAATGCGGGGAAACGGGGGCTCGATCTTTTCCAGGGCTTCGACATCTCTTTCCAGTGCTTCGAGCTCTGCGGACCGCCTTTCCAGCACGCGCTTTACGATGAAACTGATGAAGCGTTCCGACAGCACCATGATGTCTTCGACGGTCGCATAAGCAACCTCCGGTTCTACCATCCAGAATTCTGTAAGGTGTCGTCGGGTCTTTGATTTCTCAGCTCTGAACGTTGGCCCGAAGCAGTAAACCTTTCCCAGGGCCGCTGCGGTCGCTTCGTTGTACAGCTGCCCCGACTGGGCCAGGAAGGCGTTCTCGTCGAAGTAACCCACCTCGAACAAAGTTGTCGTTCCCTCGCAAGCGGCGGGAGTCAAGATCGGTGTGTCGCAAAGTGTGAACCCGTCGTCGTCCAGAAAGTCGCGCACCGCCTTGATGATTTCGTGGCGGATCTTCAGAATTGCGCGCTGCCGTGTCGACCGGACCCAGAGGTGCCGATGATCCATCAGGAACTCGATCCCGTGGTCCTTGGGAGTGATCGGGAACTCCTCGTCTTTGGAGACGACCTGGAGCGGTTCGACCGAAGTCACGTCCATCTCGTAGCCGCCCGGCGCCCGCTCATCCGCGCGAACCGTGCCTGTGACGCTGAGTGAGGATTCATGCGTGAGGTCCGTGGCCGCCTGGAATGTCTCTTCCGACACCGCCTTCTTGAACACAACGGCCTGCAGGTAGCCCGTTCCATCCCGAACGATCAGGAACCGGAGCTTTCCGCTGGACCTCTTGTTGTGAAGCCAGCCTCGAATCGTGACTTCCTCGCCGACGTGGGCGCCGATGTCATGAATGTAAATCGTCGTCATCGTTCCTCCGGAGACCATACTTTTCCCGAAACTCGTCCAGCGAAGACCGGGCTTCGGCCAACAGGTCCTCGATCCTGGCGCGGTAATCCCAGCCGCGTTCGACGTGTTCGTCGTGTACCTCGAAGACCATCGGGCCGTGGAAGTTGGACACGGCAAGCTCCGCTATCAGTCGAGGCCAATCGACTGTTCCTTCGAATGGCCACAGATGGTCGTCCAGTTCTCTGCCGTTGTCGTTGAGGTGGATTGCCGCGACGCGTTCGAGGCGCGGAACCGATCCCTGCAGGTTGCCGTGGCCGGTATCGTAGCAGATCCGAACGTCGGGCAACCGCGCCACGTCCGCGAATTCCCGGATTCTTTCGAGCGTGGAGATTTCGTTCGGTATGTTCTCGATCAGGATCTCCACATCGGCAAACGTCCGGATGGTCTCCACCAGGACGTAGGCATGGTCGAACGCGACGTGCCCGAACTGTTCGTGCGGTGTCCCGAGGTGGATGACGACATAGGACAGGGGCATCCAGTCCGACAGCTCGAGAGCTCGCTTCAGTTCGTCGAGTGCTTCCAGCCGGTGTCGCTCACCTGGGGCAAGCGCCGAGATCCATCGGACTCGACCCGGCCCTTCCTGTTCATAGAACGGCATGTGCAGCGAAGGGGGCGGCATGCCGTTTGCTTTGAACCACCCGGCGATGTCCTTTGCGTTCCCGCGGTCGTGATAGTCCAGGTGAGGCCGGTTGGCGAACAGCTCGATATGACGATAGCCTGCCGAGCGCAGTTGTTCGAGCTGTTTCACGCGCAGTTTGCGGTTCTTGAACGCCAGTGTGGATACTCCGAACACCATCAGAGAGAGCCCTCCCGTTCCCGATTTTTCGACCCGGGAGTGGGAACCGTGAGTTCGGGTCTCATGCTATGATTTTTCCTTATGTTCCGCAAAACACTCAGCTCAGTCGTTCTGGTCCTGGTTTTGGGTGGGATCAACACCCTGCCGGCTCAGACCAACACCGCGATAATCGACAGGGACATCCGTGTTTTTACGACAGTTGCGGCGTTGAACGCTGCCGGTTTCGACGTCGAATTGGCGCCACAGTATCACCCGGTGCGGGAACAGGTCCGAGTACATCTCGAGTCGCTCGAGACCGACCTTCGAACTCGGCTCGGAGAGTTCTACCGCGAGCAGAGGGGCGAGGAATCGGACGCGGCACAACTCCCCAAGTATGTGTCGCTCGCGCTCAGCTTGACGGATCCTCCCACGATGGAGTTCGCATTTGACGAGGACTTCGTCCCTCCGGACGCTCGGGAACTCGCCGACTTCTTGCCGCTGCTGCGGGAGTTCTACCTTAAAGCAGGCGTGCCCCAGTTGTGGTCGAGGGTACGGTTCCAGTATGAAGAGTCCCTGGATGCAATGGGTCCCGCCCTACGCGAGATGATCCTCCGGACAGACGCTTTCTTGCGGGTTCCCCTAGGAGGTGTCCGCGGCCGGCAGCTTGTCACGTTTCTGGAACTTGCGGCGCCCGTCAACAGCGTCAACGTCCGGAACTATCAAGACAATCTCTACATCGTACTCGGCCCCTCTACTGACATCCCCGTCGAGGATGTGCGTCACGCGTACTTGCATCTTCTACTGGATCCCTTGGTTACGCAGAACCGCGAGAACCTGCGGGAGGCCGGCAGGCTCGCCTCCCTCATCGAGGGAGTCGAGGGTATCCGGCCCCTGTTCACCGATGATTTCGCCATCCTCGCGACCGAATCGCTGATCCGCGCGGCTGAAGTGCGGATGGATCGGCTCGTCGGCGTCCGTGCGGCCGAGCAAATGGATGCGGCATACCGCGCCGGGATGCTGCTAGCGCCTTTTTTTAATGACGAATTCGAAAAGTTCGTGGCCGCTGAAGCCGGAATTCGCGAGTACTTTCAGGAGATGATCGAAGCCATCGACGTCGAGAGCGAAGAGGCTCGTTTCGAGGAACGCTTTTATCAGATCGAGCCTCCGCCCCAGATCGAGGTCAGGGCAGAAGTCCCGCCGGCTCCACTCGCGCCGGATCCGGTACGCGAGATCCTCCGAGAGGCCCAGGTCGCCTTCAATTCCGACGAGGATGACGCGGCGGAGGAGGCCTTCCAGCGAATTCTGAGGGAGTTCGACCAGACCAACGGTCCGGCCTTGTATGGAATGGCGTTGATCGCCAGTCGAGAAGGGGATCCGGAACTGGCCGAGGGTTACTTCGTGCGTACGATCGAGAGCGAAAATGCCGAAGCCGCCATGATCGTTTGGTCCCACATCTTTCTCGGACGAATCTACGACATCGAATGCGAACGGGAGAGCGCACTGGATCAATACGAATTGGCGATCCGTTTCGGAGACGACACGCGGGGCGCCCAGGCGGCAGCCCGCGCCGGTCAAGAGGCCCCGTTCGGAGGAGGATGCCGGAACTGAACGTTGGGGATCGCGACCGGTCAAGGAAGGCTTGACACTCCGAGGCGTGCAGTCATAATCTGAGGTTTTGCTATTTCACTAGAATTCAAGGAGATATCTGGAATGATCATCAACAAACGAGCGGCGTTCGGGATGGCGCTGCTGACGGTGTTCTTGTGCCAGACTAGCCTGGAGGCGGCCGAGCAGCGCGGCCGGGGTCGGGGGGGCAGAGGACGTGGCGGTCAGCAACAGCAACAGGCTCGGAACCCGTTCTTCCCCACTGTCGGCTCTCAGCAGGAACTCGAGGACTATCGCGCAATCGATGCCGAGCAGAGCCCGATCACCAAACTGACGCTGTCGGAAACCTTCCTGACGACCTACCCGGAGAGCGAACTCAAGCATCTGATCCATCGATCCCGTCTTCAAACGTTCGCCCAGATCAACAACGATCAGTCCGTGATTGCCGCCGCCGCCGACGCACTAGCGGCGCACACTGCGTTCTACGACATGAAGATGGAGGAGTCGGCTGAATCCGACGTCCGGGAGACCCCGGACTATCAGCAGTTCCTGATGGACTTTGCCAATGCGAAGGCCTACTATCTGCGGGAGCAGATGGACGGCTATGACAGGCTGGGTCAGTTCCAGCAGGTGGTCGACACGGGAGATCCGGCGCTTGCGGCTGAGAAGGAGGCTTTCGAGTTGTACGGATCGACCGCCGACGAGAGTCTTCCGGAGTACCAGCAGGCCGTCCAACAGCACCAGCAACTCGTGATGATGAACTACCAGAAGATGGTCGGCGCGCACCAGATTCTGGGCAACGTGGACAGTATCGTCGAGTACTCCGAGAGCGCGCTGGAAATCGATCCAAACAGCCTGCCGTTTCTGATGATGCTCTCCGATACCATAGCGTCGCGGCCATCGGACGATGAGAGCGAGCGGGAAGAGCAGATGGAAGTCGCCCAAGACTATGCCGAGAAGGCACTCGAAATGGTAGAAATGTTGTTGTCGGGACCGGCCTCGATGCAGATGTCAGCGGAGCAGAAATCCGGATTGACGACAGCCGTGCGGGCTACCTTGGGAAGGATCTATTTCAACAACGAAGAATGGGACGACGCGCGTGAGGAGTACCAACAAGCCGTCGAGGCGTCCCCCAGGGACTCGGCGTCTCATTTCTTCCTCGGGCTTTGCTACGCGCGGGAAAACAAGGCCGACGAGGCCCTGGACGCGCTGGCGAAAGCGGTCTTCCTGAAGGGACCTGAGGAGGCTCAGGCCCGCCAGACCCTCCAGAACATCTGGGAAACGCTGAACAGAGAGGACGATATGGAGGCGTTCATCCAGGAAAAGGGACAGTCGGTCGGCGGTTAAGCTCTAAACCCGTAGCTGCGGAAGGCGATCCGACTCACGGGGTCGGGTCGCCTTTTTTGTTTTTCGATCTTGCTTACCAACAATGAGAACGATCGGTGACCTCGAGTATGCGCTCGACTACAAGTTCCGCTCGGCGGAACTCATTTCCCAGGCCCTGACCCACAGCTCCCACGCGCACGAGCAGGACCTTGGACGCCTCGAAGACAACGAGCGGTTGGAGTTCCTCGGTGACGCCATCCTGGGGTTCCTGATCAGCGACTTCCTCTACCAGGCACGCCCGAGTCTTTCCGAAGGTCAGCTGTCCAAGCTAAAGGGTTTTCTGGTGAGTTCTGCCAACCTCGTCAAGTACGCCGAACAGCTCCACCTGGGCGATTATCTTCGCCTCGGCAAAGGAGAGGAGAAGACGGGGGGGCGTCGAAAGCAAGCACTCCTGGTCGATGCATTCGAGGCCGTCGTCGCTGCGATTTACCTGGACGGCGGCCCCGAGGCAGTCCGGGACGTCGTGCTCGCGTTTTTCCGCCGCCAGATCGAAGAGGTGTCGGAAACGTCGGAGCGAATCGCCGACTTCAAGTCCGCACTGCAGGAGGAACTTCAAGGGAGAGGGCGAGGCGCCGCGCAATACGAGGTCGTCGGGGAGGCCGGTCCGGATCATCAAAAGCTGTTCACGGTTGCGGTCGCCATCGACCACGAACAGGTCGCGGAGGGAAAGGGCTTGACGAAGAAAGCGGCAGAGCAAGCGGCCGCGATGGAGGCTATACACCTCTTGCGGGGAACCGACCTCAAGAAGGAGGAGTGAAGCCAGGCGATCCGCCACTGTCGAGCTACACTTGATGTTTCCCTCATGAATGGCGCAAAATCGGGGTTTCACCCGAGACAGGGTGTCTGGAGCGACGCTCGATTCCCAGGTTTGAGATTTGCTGTCAGGTTTCGGGGATCAAGCCTGCTGTCAGCGATCTGCATTCAGCTCTCAGCCGGGAAATCCAACGCCGAGGGAACTCAATCCAGAAGCCGGGTGCTGGGTGCCGATGGCCGATTGCGTCTGCCGAATCTGAAATACTTTGGATAAACTTGAGAGAGATGTCTGAAGAGCTGCAATACCGGAAATCGACGCCTCGCGAATACTTCGAATCGCTCGTCATAACAGTGATCCTCGCGTTGTTCGGAACCACGTTCATCATCCAGGCATTCAAGATCCCGACCCCCTCCATGGAAGACAACCTGCTCGTCGGGGACCACCTGTTGGTGAACAAGTTTGCATTTGGGTCTCCGGGATCGCTCCTGGATGGCATCATGCCGTTCAAAGACGTTCAACGGGGCGACATCATCGTCTTCAAGTATCCGCGAGACCTGACGAAGCATTACGTCAAACGCGTCGTCGGTCTTCCCGGGGATCACATCAGGATCGCCGACAAACAGGTATTCATCAACGGCGAGGCGCTGGATGAGCCCTACAAGATCCACACAAGCCCCCCTGGTGCGTACGCCGATCCTTTCCGCGACTATTTTCCGCCCCGACCCCATCCCGGCCGTCGGTACAGTGGAGTTGATCAGAACCCTTACTGGTACGAGGATCACGTCGTCGAGAACGAGATCGTGGTGCCCGACGGCAGATACTTCGCGATGGGTGACAATCGCGACAACAGCTCCGACAGCCGGTACTGGGGGTTTGTTTCCAGGCAGGAGATCGTCGGCAAGGCGCTGGTCATCTACTGGTCCTACGAAACCAATTCTGAAGCGTATCGTCGAACAGCGGTAAGGGATCGGTTACAGCAGGTCGTCGATCTAGGTACGAATTTCTTCACGAAAACGCGCTGGACCCGGACGTTCAAGATAATACGCTGATCCCTCCTAATCATGACTTCCAGGCATTCGGTCCTGCTGGCCAACGGCGTACTTGCCGGGGTCCTTCTTTGGCTCGTTTTCTGGGTCCAGCACGGGAGCGGGCCTGAATCCCGGCAACGGTTCCTCGAAGTTTCCCCGGAAGCGGCCGAATCGCTCGAGAGTAAGATCGCGTCGATCCGTCGGGCAGAATCCGATCCTGACCGCGACGGGAGCACTGCGACGACGATCCAGATTACAGCGATCGAGATGGAGTCGTTCGTAGTCTACGAGATGGAAGATGAGATCCCTGCCAGGGTCGAGTCCATCGACGTCGGAATCGGCGCCGAAACGATATCTGCCCTGACCGAGCTGACGTTCTCAGGGGAAGAAAGCGGCAATTTCATGCTCGACTTCCTGATGGGAGGCACTCACAGTCTTTTCGTCGAAGGGCGCCTCAAGGCGGAGAAGGGACGAGGCAGCTTCGAACTCCGGGGAGTCCGGGTCGACGGGCTTCCGGTCCCTGTCGTTCTCATCGAGGCGCTCGTCGACCGGTTCGTCACGCCCCGCTACCCCCAGGTCGATCTGGGCGCGCCGTTCGACGTCCCATGGGGCGTCGAACAAGTTGTCCTATCCCCCGGCCTCGCCACCATCACCTACTGATCCGCCAATCCTGTAGGTCACCGCTTGGAGAGTTTCTTTTGTTAACCACTGAGGCGCGGAGGCTCGAAGGGGAAAAGAAAGACAGAAATAACTCTCCGCGTCTCGGTGCCTCCGTGGTTAGACTCCGGCTGTTTCCGTACGCGGTGGCTGTAAATTTGGCGGGGTGAGGGATCAGGCGGAGGCTTCGGCGGCGCAAGGGGCGGCAACTTTTGCGGCGCGAAAGATATAGCTGAGCTTGGAGTGTTCTTCGTCCAGGACGTCGAGCCGAGAGCTCTGAAGCTGGCGCTTGAAGTCTTCGATGTTGAAGCAGGCGTATCTGACGATGCGATCCGCCACGCGCAGCCAGAGCGGTGGCGTGTTCGGGCATGCGACGGTCTGGCAGACAAACTCGCCCCCGACCTTGAGGACTCTGGAAATCTCAGCCAGCGCCTGGTCGTAGTCGGTGAAGAGCTGTAGCGCGCCGCAACAGATCACTCCGTCGAATGTCTCCGATTTGAACGGGAGCGACATAGCGCTACCCCGCATGTAGTAGACGTTGTCGAAGGACTCCTGCCGAGTCAGCTCGACGGCTCGCTCGATCATCTGCCGCGCCAGGTCGACGCCGACGACTACCCTACCGCCGCCGGAGCGAGCGACGCTGCGCGTGAAGTTTCCGGGACCGCATGCCAGGTCCAGCACCAACCGGTGTTTCGTCGGCTCCATCAGCTCGGTGATGCGACCAAGATCTTCCTGAAACGACCGGGTGCTCGTCACGAAGTAGCCGAACGGCCGCCATATGTTGTCGTAGACAGCGATCGCAGGGCGGAACTGAAGCGCGCGCTGGATGGGGGTGATTCGTTCCTCGTAGTCCGGGCAGAGGTCCAGGTATCCGTCGCGGACGGGAAACTCCTTGCCGCAGTCCAGGCAGACGAGCTGGGCGTTGTCACGGAACACCGACGTGGAGCCATTATTCGATTGCCAGTACGTGTTGCCGGAGAGGCACAGAGAGCAGCGGAGGGCGTCCAGGACTTCCGGGAGTCCTGGACGGGTTCCCTCGACTGACTGCTGCAATGCGGAGGTCTCTGTGTCCAATGTCCCAACCCCGTATGTCTAATAGTTTGCGCTGCTTAGCAAAGGTGGAAGATTAGGCGATGACGCCAGCCGTGTCAAGGCGGCGCATGCTAACTGTAGGATGTTGACTGTGCCTTAGGGTCCGAAAAAGAGCCAATGTGAGGGGGACAGGGGCCTGGCCCTGTCCCCGGGTGTGTGCTTACGCTGCAAAGTCCGGGAATGACACACCGAAAAACCGACCGTCATGAACCCCCGCTACAACATTGCCTCGATGCGCTAAGATAAAAAGTTTCCATGAGCTTCGAACTCGCTTCGACATACTTGCCCCGCGGAGACCAGGCAGCGGCCATCGATCAACTCGTCCGCGGTCTCGACGACGGAGACAGGGACCAGGTCCTGCTCGGAGTGACCGGTTCGGGAAAGACTTTCACGATGGCCAAGGTGATCGAGCAAGTAAAGCGCCCCACCCTCGTGCTGGCCCACAACAAGACTCTGGCCGCCCAGCTGTACCACGAGTTTCGAGGATTCTTTCCGACAAACGCAGTCGAGTACTTCGTCAGCTATTATGATTACTACCAGCCCGAGGCCTACATCGCCTCCACAGACACCTACATCGAGAAGGAATCGACGATCAACGACGAGATCGACCGCCTGCGCTTGTCGGCAACCCGATCGCTGTTCGAGCGAAGCGACGTCGTTATCGTGGCATCCGTCTCGTGCATATATGGTCTCGGCTCGCCGGAGGCGTACTTCGGAATGCTGTTGATGCTGGAGAAGGGCCAGCACATTGCACGCCGGGACATTCTTTCGAAACTGGTCGAGATTCTTTATGCGCGGAACGACGCTGATTTCAGGCGGGGAACCTTTCGCGTCCGGGGGGACACGGTCGAGGTTCATCCGACCTACGAGACAATCGGTTACCGCATCGAGCTCTGGGGGGATGAGGTCGAAGCGCTCAGCACCTTCGACCCTCTGACCGGCGACGTTCTCAAGCCGCTGGACCGGTTGACGGTGTACCCGAAAAGTCACTTTGTGATCCCGAGGCCTCGCGTGGAACGCGCTATCGAAAGCATCCGCGCGGAGTTGAAGGACTGGGAAGCATTGCTGGAGCGTCAGAATAAACTGCTCGAGGCCCAGCGGGTCCACCAGCGGACGCTTTTCGACATCGAGATGATCAAGGAAGTCGGCTATTGCCATGGCATCGAGAACTATTCGCGACACCTCACGGGTCGCAACCCCGGTCAGCCGCCACCGACTTTGTTGGACTACCTGCCGCAGGATTCGCTGATGTTCATCGACGAAAGTCATCAGACGGTCCCGCAGCTACGGGGCATGTACCATGGCGACCGGTCCCGGAAATCGAATCTCGTCGACTTCGGGTTTCGCCTGCCGTCGGCGCTGGACAACAGGCCCCTGACCTTCGGCGAGTTCGAAGGACGTGTCCACCAGGTCGTTTACGTGTCGGCCACTCCCGGCCCATACGAACTCACCAAATCGAGCGGTGTCGTGGTGGAGCAGGTGATCCGACCGACGGGTCTGACCGATCCGGTGGTTGCGGTGCGGCCGGTTCAAGGCCAGATTGACGACTTGCTGCACGAGATTCGCGAACGCGTGTCGGCACAGGAGCGTGTGCTCGTGACGACTTTGACCAAGAGGATGGCCGAGGATCTCGCGGAGTACTACACGGAAGTCGGCGTCCGCTGTCGGTATCTTCATTCCGAGATCGTCACGCTGGAGCGGATCAAGATTCTGCGTGGGTTGCGACGCGGCGATTTCGACGTCCTCATCGGTATCAACTTGTTGCGGGAAGGTCTCGACCTGCCCGAAGTGTCGCTCGTCGCGATACTCGATGCCGACAAGGAGGGCTTCCTGCGATCGACGGGGTCATTGATCCAGACGATCGGCAGGGCGGCCCGGCACGTCCGCGGGACGGCGATCCTCTACGCCGATGCGATGACCGACTCGATGAAGAGGGCAATCGACGAAACCAACCGGCGGCGGGAAGTCCAGGTCGTTTACAACGAGGAGAACGGCATCACGCCAGAGACGATCGTCAAACCCGTCGACATGACCCTCGTCGCGGTCTCCGAAGCAGACTACGTTCCTCCACCGCGGATCGATCTGATCGAAGACGAGGACGACGATCCCGCGAGAATCGGAGAGCTGATCGAACGTCTCGAAAAGGAGATGCGCGAGGCTGCGAAGCGCTTCGAGTTCGAGCGGGCGGCCGAACTCCGCGATCGAGCTAAGGCATTGAAGTCGAAGCAGCTGGAGTTGGCCGAACCGTCCTGACCGGACGCTCGTCAACTCATGCACGATTGGTTTCTTGGTTCGGCTGGCCAAAGTGTTAGAATTTTAGCCACAAGGAGAGACCAATGAGACACATCCCCACGATGAGTCTGGCGGCACTCATGGTCCTGTGCCCGTCGGGTTTGTGCGCGCAGACACCGGAACCGGAGCCTGCTCCCCCGCAGGAAGTGGTTGAACCGGAAGGTCCGAACTACCTCCTCATGGGGAACACCGCGTTTGAGGCCCAGAGCTTCGAAGAAGCGATCGCCGCATATTCCAACCTTCCCGTCATGGAATTGCCTTTGTATGCCCAGAATCGGCTGGCGCTCTCCTATCATTTGACGAACCGACTAAGGGAGGCGGAGACCCTCTACAAGTCGGTCACCAGGCGGGACAAAGAGTTGTCCGCCGCCTACAGCAACCTCGGCGCGCTCTATTACGGCAGGAGAAAGTTCAAGGATGCCGAGAACCGTTTCAAGGATGCACTGGAGTACGATGCGGACAGCCTGGTCCTGAGGCACAACCTTCGCGCCGCCAAGTATGCGCGCGAAAACGGAAGGACCATCCGGCCGGTGCTGCTGGAGGAGATGGCCAACGACCCGCTCCTGCTCAACGGTGCACCCGAGGGCGAGGTGGTGCGTGTCAAGTTCCTGATGCCAGCCGAGACCCTGGCGGAAGTGACGCTGCTGGAACGGCGTGCGGATTCTTTCCTCGCGAGGAAGATGTTCGAGGATGCGATCATCGAGTACCAGCGGGCGCTGAAGATCAACAAGTACAACCCGTCGATTGCGAACCGTCTCGGGATCGCCTATCACCAGAGCCAGCGCTTGAGAGATGCCGAGAAGCAATACAAGGCAGCCCTGAAGATCAACCCGTATTACCTGCAAGCGTTGAACAATCTGGGTTCTGTGGAATACACGCGAAAGCGGTACCGGCGTGCGATGAACTACTACGGAAAGGCCCTCGAGATCTCGCCCAACTCCGCGACGATCCTCCAGAATTTCGGTTCCTGCCTGTTTGCCGTGGAGCAATACGAAAGGGGCCTGGCAGTCTACATCCGGGCTCTGCAGATCGACCCGAACCTATTCAATCACACGGGCGGGTTCGGTACCCTGATTCAAACCGCGCAGCGCAACGAATCCCTGGCGAATTACTACATGGCGAAGGTCTTCGCGGCCAGCGGTGACAAGGACAGGGCCATGTCTTTCCTGTTCCGTGCCGTCGAGGAGGGCTTTGACAACACCGAGATGCTGGCGGATCCGGCGTTTGACCTCCTCGCCGACGACGCCCGCTTCGCTCAGCTGATCGCTTCGCTCGGGGCGGACCGGTAGGCGCTCACGTAATCTTCCCGGAAATCCGCTCGATTTCGTTCAATCCGTGCCACAGCAGAGGCTCGCGGAAGCATATTGCGCCGCCGCCCCGCTTTTCCTGTGACGTCATGCGATTGATGTCGGCGACGACTACCCAGTCGCTCTTGCTGCCTTCCTCTTCGGCCAGGGTGGTTCCGTCACGCAACTGCACGGTCCGAACCCCTCGATCTTCATCCTCCTCCGAAATCGCCCACTTTGCGTGGTCCTTCGTATAGTGCCAGATGTAGCCTTCGAGCGCCTTCCCTTTGCTGTCGGTCAACATCGAGAGGTCGATGTTCGTCACCTCGTCGACGACCTGCATGCCGTTGCTTTCAAAGAACTCGTGATGGTACTGCCGGCCCTTGTAGGTCGTGGTGAAATCGTGGGAGCCGAAATCCATGGCCGCGGGCTTGCCCTCTCCATCGAGGTCGGCAAAAGGTAACATGGCGGTGGGCGTCAGCCGGCGCCATGTTTCGACCCGCAGGTCGACGCCTTTGCTGCCTTTCGCATTCGTCAGACTTGGTCCGACCAGATCAACCCAGAAATCACCGAACCACGCGCCGCTCTTCGCGATGAGGCGAAATTGCTTGCCGCCCTTTGATTTGAAAGCCAGATCGGCAGGCTTCTTGCGTTTGTGAGTCTTCGAGTAGCGCTTGCCATAGCCGGGCGGGACGCTACCCTGTGCCAGTTGCCAGAGCGGGGACCACTTCTCCGATTTCTGGGTGACTTCCTTCGGCAGACGGCACCCGAAGACCTGGGGTTCGTGCTGGGCACTCAACGCTCGAGCGATCTGATGCCGTCGCCACGCCATCCAGAGTGATGCAAATGAACGTCTGCGCGTACTTCCAGGTGTACTCGGGATAGTAGAAGCGCCTTCCGGCCGGGGTGTGCAACGCTGGAATCTTGGGTGTGGAGTGCGACAGCCAGAACGCGGTGTCGGTCGCCAGATCGAAGGCCAGAACTCCTTTGTTGTGGCCGTTCGTCGAGTGGTTCGTCGGCATGCCTCGATCGCTCTGCCTGGCCGTGTCCGACGCGATCGCCGGTTTGACCGCGGGAGGCCAATCGCTTTTACCTTTCTCCCAGTCGGCGACGAGCCTGGCTTTGACCTTGGCGGCCTGCTTCGGATCCTTCCTGGAAGGATCGTACGGACTCATGTCGTCGGGGTATTCGTCGTTGTAGAAGATCCATCCCGTTTTCGGTCCCGGCTTTGGGAAGAACTGCCGCATCGTTCGGTAGAGCGCTCCATTCCGGCCGGTGCCCAGTGTGCAGGGCGAGAGCTGCAGCGGTTTGTTCTCATGAGGATCGTAGTAGAGGTATTCGTTTCCGTTGGTCCTGCCGGCCGGTCCCACGCCCTCGGGAAGCTTGTACATGAACCACCAGTCGATGGCGGCTCCTTTCCTGTCGTTCCTTGCACTCAACATCGGTCGTATCTCCCCAAAGGCTGTCGAGAAAGTACTCGCTTCCGTCGACGCGCACCGACGCGGCGGCTCCCTGGGCCCCAAAGCCGTCCCCACAGAGCGTCCGGTCGGACCAGTCTTGGATCGTCTCGGCGAGGGTTGTCGACTTGTCGTCGGGATAAGAGACGTTCTTCCAGCCGGTCGGCAGGGCCAACGGGAATCGTGTGGGTCATTCGTGGTTTGCCTTACTGAGCAGCGAGGATCATCTCCGCAGCCTTCTCGCCGATCATCATCGAGGGCGCGTTCGTGTTGCCCGATGTGGCCCTCGGCATGATCGAGGCGTCGGCGACCCGCAGGCCGTCGATGCCATAGACCCGCAACTCGGGATCGACGACCGCCTCGTCGTCGACTCCCATCTTGCAGGTGCTGGTGGGATGAAAATACGTTGTCGCTGCCTGTCGGATGAACTTGATCATTTCGGACCGAGGCAGGTTGCCCGGCATGACTTCCCGTTTTCGGAGGTCGCCGAACGCGCTGGAGGCGCCCATCTCCCGGCAGAGTTCCACAGCGCTCAGCATCGCGTTCACGTCGGCATCGCGCGCCATGAAATTGACGTCGATCGCCGGTGCAACCGCGGGGTCGGACGAGACGAGCCTGACCGATCCGCGACTGGCCGGCCGGACGACGCTCGGCGCGATGGCGTAGCAGTTTTCGTTCGGAAGCCGGTCGGCCACCTCCGGCGTCGCGAAAGGGAACTCGATGATCACGGGCTGGATGTCCGGGCCAAGCATCCGAGAATCGGACTTCCACCACATCGTGCTTTCCGCTCCGTTGTTGCGAACTTCCGGAAGCGATCCCTGACATTCGTAGTTGATACCGGCGACCAGGACGTGGTCGTGGAGGTTCCGGCCGACACCGCTGAGGTTTGCAGTGACAGGAATGTCCAGTGCTTTGAGCTCTTCTTCGGGCCCGATTCCCGAAAGACTCAGTAACTGTGGAGATCCGATTACCCCCGCGCAGAGGACGATCTCTTTCTCGGCCGCGGCCCTCCGCATGCCGCCATCGTGCTGGTATTCGACGCCGACCGCGCTGGCGGCGTCGATGAGAACACGATGCGTGACGGCGTGCGTCCGCACCGTCAGGCCGGTTTTGTCCAACGCCGGCTGAAGGTATGCCTGGACCACGCTGTGCCGCTTGCCGTCCTTGATCGTCATGTTGAAAAAGCTGGTGCCTTCCATCGAAGAGCCGTTGTTGTCCTCGACCCTGGGCAGGCCGACGGCAGGACCGGACTCGACGAAGGCGGTAGCGACGGGGTTCGGGTCCTCGGCGGGCTCGACATAGACGGGACCTCCCGTTCCCCTCAGTTCGCTCGGTGGACCCTGCCAGTCTTCCATTCTCTTGTACAGCGGGTGGATTTCACTCCAACTCCAGCCGGGATTGCCGTCGAGGGTCCAGCCATCGAAATCGCTCGGGTGTCCGCGAACCCACACGCTGGCATTGTGACTGTGGCATCCGCCCAGCATCTTGCCCCGAGGCACGTGATCGACCCTGTTGTCACAGCTTCCGAGGGGTGTCGTGTCGTACCCCCAGTCCAACTCACCCTTGAACAGCGTCGGCCACTTGGAGGGATCGATCACGTCCGGGTGGGTTGCCGGTCCTCCACCTTCGAGCAGCAACACCCGCGCTTCGGGATTCTCTGACAATCGTGCGGCAACGACGCAACCGGCGGAGCCGGCACCCACGACGACGTAGTCATAAGTTTCCTCGAACGTATGGTTGCTCATCGATGTTCCCCCGCACAGGCCATGCCTGATATGACGTAAACAGCTGAATTCCCGGCAAATAGCTGCCCGATATCCTGCACGATTTAGCTGTATAATTCCAGCTTCCATCGGCATCGCTCTCGAACGCAGGTCTTGGCCCGACCGAGGATCTCTGTGGAATATCTGGAATTTGCATCTCAACTGGCTCGTGAAGCAGGCGGCGTCTTGAACTACTACGCCGCTCGCGAGAAGGAGATCGAGCACAAGGGGCGCGCCAATCTGGTCACGGTCGCGGACCGCGAAAGCGAGAAGCTGATCATCCGCGAGATCCGCGCCCGATATCCCGATCACACGATACTGGCCGAAGAGTCCGGTCTGTCCGCCGAAGCGGGTGAGGGTCGTTGGATCATCGACCCGCTGGACGGGACGACCAACTATGCCCACCAGTTCCCGATGTTTTGTGTTTCGATCGGTTTTGAGCTGCACGGCCGGGTCCTCTGTGGCGCAGTCTACGATCCGGTCCGCGACGACCTGTTCACCGGATCGCGCGGAAGGGGAGCCTTCGTGAACGGAGAACCGATTACGGTCTCCGATGTCGGCCGACTTGCGGACGGTTTATTGCTGACGGGTTTTCCGTATGGCGTCCGGGAGAAGATGGAGCATGCCCTCGGGCTCTTTCGGTCTTTTCTGGTCGCGTCTCAGGCCGTCCGGCGTGCCGGAGCGGCCGCCCTGGATCTCTGCTATCTCGCTGCCGGAAGATGCGACGGGTTCTGGGAGCTGGACCTGAACCCCTGGGATACCGCCGCCGGCCTGGTGATTGCCGAGGAGGCTGGCGCGCGCGTCACGGACTTCGGGGGCGGCGCCTTTGCGATCTACTCCAAAGAAATCCTCGCGTCGAATGGTCTGATACACGAGGAGATGGTTCAGACATTGGGCGGAGAGAAGTAGTCCGTGGTGCTCTGGGTGCGATCCGTTCCCCCACTTCTCTGCGCAGTCAACACCCGGGGACAGGGCCAGGCCCCTGTCCCCGACCATTCTTTAGCGTCGGGCCCACCGTCCCCCTCTCAGTGCGAGTGAAAGCGTTCGACGACCCACGCGCATTGCGACGGCTCCGGAGAAAGACAGCTGGTCCGGTCCCCCCACGCCTCGGAGCTTTCCCGATCATCTCGCCCGCATCAACACTCGCTTTGCGGAGCATTTTTCGAGACACGATACGGTTCCTGACCTATGATCTTTCTGATCACGGAATCCCACACCGACGGAGGCCTTTCGATGATTCGCGCATGGAGCCTGGTCCTGATTGTCTCTCTCCGGATCGCCGGTCCAGCCTATTCCCAGCAGGCCGAGCAAGTCTCGGCGATGACGGCCGACCAAGTCTCGGCCATGACGACCGATGACGTCCTGGATCTTGTCGCCATGTCCGATGCTGAAATCTCGCCCGACGGCGAATGGATTCTGTATTCCCGGTCCGATTTGAAGTGGGGAGACAACAAGCGAGAATCATACCTGTGGATGGTGTCCGCCGATGGCGCCGACCACTTCCAGTTCACTTCGCACGCTGGAGATGGCTCTGCAGGCTGGTCGCCGGATGGACGTATGATTGCCTTCCTTTCTTCGAGAAAGGCCGGCGGCGGGGTCGGTGACGAGGGGGATGAGAACGGAGGCGGGCGGCAGATCTGGCTGATACGGACCCGCGGAGGCGAGGCCTGGCAGCTTACCGAGCACGACGGCGGCGTGTCTGCGTTCGAATGGTCGCCTGATGGGCACTCGATCGTGTTTCGGGCATCAGACACGAAATCAAAGGAAGAGAAGGAGGCCGAAGAAGGCGGAGACGACGCGATTTACGTCGACGAGGGCCCGAACGGTCAGGGTCGCCGCAGCTGGTCGAATCTGTGGACGATTTCCATCGACGATAGGACGGAGCGACAGATCACTTCAGGTGATTGGGCCGTCGCCGGTTTTGCCATATCACCCGACGGCAAGACGATCGCGTTTCACGCCCGGCGGGAGAGAGAACGCAACAACGGCAACCTGACCGAAATCTACACTGTCGGCATCGTCGAGGGCGAAATCGAGCGTCTCACCGACAACCGGTCGCCGGAATCCGGCGTCAAGTGGTCTCCCGACGGGCGATCGATCTCCTACACGGCCGCTCATGACGCCGAATGGGAGCTCTACAACCGGAAGATCCGGATCATGGAAGTGGATACGAAGGTCTCCCGCGTGCTGACCGACGGATACGACGGGAACATCGGAACCTACGAGTGGTCTCCTGACGGCTCGAAAGTCCTCTTCGCGGGCCAGCACCGGACGATGAACAACCTCTTTGAGGTCGACGCGGAAAGCGGCGCCGTCAAACAGCTCACAGAGGAAGAAGGTGTCTTTCAAGTCAGTTCCTTCTCGAAGGATCGCAAACGGGCGGCAGCCCTCTACGAGACGCCCCAGACTCCCCGCAGTCTCTACCTGCTCGACCGAACGACACTCGAACGCACCGAACTCGTCGACCTCAATCCAGACGCTGAGAGTTTCGAGATGCCGCGGGCAGAAGTGGTTCGATGGAAGAGCAAGGACGGGACCGAGATCGAAGGGGTCCTCCACCTGCCCCACGACTACCAGGAAGGCACGCGGCTGCCTTTCATACTGAGCATTCATGGCGGCCCGGCCAGTGTATGGCGTTACAACTTCAACTCGGCCGCGGCCGTGTTCACGGGCCTGGGATACGCAGTGCTGTCGCCGAATGTGCGGGGAAGCAGGGGCTATTCAGACGCCTTGCTTCGCGGAAACCTGAACGACATCGGTGGCGGAGACTACTGGGACGCAATGACGGGAGTCGATGCCATGATCGATCGAGGAATTGCCGATCCGGAGCGGTTGGCCGTTCGCGGCTGGAGCTACGGCGGCATTCTCGGTGGCTGGGCGATCACACAAACTGACCGCTTCAAGGCGGCGTCGCTGGGCGCGATGGTTGCCGATTGGACCTCGGAGTACGCGATGGGGTTCAACAACGACATCCGTTACTGGTACATCGGGGGAACCCCCTGGGAGAACCCGGAAGGCTACAGGCGACAGTCCGCCTTCACGTACATCGACAACGTGTCCACGCCGACGATCCTCTTCCATGGCGAGAGAGACACCACCGACACGATCGGCCAATCCATGATCTTCTACCAGGGCTTGAAGGATCGTGGAGTCGACACCCGGTTTATCCGGTTTCCCCGGGAGCCTCACGGCTTCCGAGAACCCCGCCACCAGCGGACTCGCGATATCGAGGAAATCGCGTGGTTCGAGAAATACGTGCGCGGACGGGATTTCGAGATTAAGAAGCGGACCGAGGAAGAGGAGGCAGAAGAGGGAAGCTCTGCCAAGACGGACGGAAGTCCGAACGAGTGTAGGTGAGCGCAATGAGCGCACTGCCCTCAAGCTCGAAAGATGTGCGGTCATAGACCGCACCTACACTATTTGACTACGTCCCCCATCTTCATCACGAAAAGAGTGCGATCGTCTGAGGCCGTGCCGACGTCGGAGAACTGTCGGATCGCGTCACTGACGCCTTCGACTACGCCTTCGGGGTCCCGCTCCCGGCAATCGAGGACGACCTGCGCGAGGCGCTTCAATCCGAACTCTTCGCCCGCCTGATTCTGCATTTCCACAATCCCGTCGGAGTAGAAGACCAGCAGGTCCCCGTTTTCGAGAGAGATCGATCGTTCCTGGTACGTGGAGTCGGGAAACAAGCCGAGAGGGATTCCCGACACATCCAGGAACGAGCAGGCGTCCTCGCGGACGCGGATCGGGTAGGGCAGTCCCGAATTTGCGACTGTGATCTGTCGGTTTTCCGGGTCGTACACCGCGTAGACCAGCGCGACGTACTGAGTGGCGATCGGCCGCTGCTGTAGTGTCTTGTTGACCATTTCCAGCATCTCGGCGGGAAGATACTTGCGGGTTGCGCGTGTTCGGATTATGCCGCTGGCCAATGCGCCGTAGAGTGCGGCGGGCGCCCCCTTTCCGGCGACATCCCCGACCGCGATCGCCACTCGCCCGTCGTCGAACCGGATCACGTCGTAGAGATCACCCCCCAGGTGAGCGACCGGGATGAACGAAACCGCGAGCGCCAGAGGACCGAGCGAAGGCATTTCATCGGGCAGCAGCTGGCGCTGAATCTCACGGGCGATTTCCAGCTCGTTGTCCAGCCGTTGCTCGTCCGCAACGACCTTCTCGTACAGCTCCGCATTTACGAGAGCCGATGCGATTCTGCTCGCGAGCGTGAGCAAAAGCCGTTGGTCGTATTCAGTAAAGTTATCCCTCCTCCGGCTTTCCAGGTCGAGGACACCGATGACTTTGCCTTTGTAGGCCAGCGGAATCACCATCTCGGAAACGGTCTCGGGGTGAACGTTGATGTAGCGGGGATCCTGGCTAACGTCACTCACCCGAATCGGCTTGTTCTCCAGCGCTGCCGTTCCGACCAGACCCTTTCCGAGCGCAACGTCGAACTTTTCGAATGTATGCTTGTTGGGTCGAAAAACGATGCGGGGTTTCAGCCGGCCGGTTTCTCCGTCCAGCAGCATGATCGAAAAGATGTGGTAGTCGATCGACGACTTGACCGCATCGGCGATCTTGTTGATCAGCTCGTCGACCTCCAACGTCGAGGCCATCTCCAGACTGATGTCATAGAGCATCGTGAGCAACTCGCGGTTGCGCCGCTCGCGTTCGTAGAGGTTGGCGTTTTCGATGGCGATGGCGATCTGGCTGCCCAACAGGTGAAGCATCCGAACCTGTTCGTCCCTGAAGTAGCCGACTTCAGGGCTCTCGATGTCGAGAACGCCCATGACGCGATTCTTGCTGATCAACGGCACGGCCAACTCTGAACGTGTCGCCGACACGACGTTGATGTAACGGGAGTCGGCAGAAACATCGTCCACCACCACCGGACGACGTTCTCGGGCTGCAGTTCCGATGAGGCCCTGGCCGAGGGGAACCCGGAGCGAATCGACCACCTCCTGCGGGTGGCCTATGGCGAAACGGTAGTAGAGTTCCTGGGTCGGCTCATCCAGGAGCAGAATCGCGAAGACCTGGTACGGGACGAACCGCTGCGTCAATTCCGCGATCTTGTTCAGGAGGAGGTCGAGATCCAGGATCGATGTGATCTCATGGTTGATTTCGATGAGGTCGGCCAGGAAACGCGTGTCCCGGAAACCCAGCTCTGGATTCTTGCTCATGACGGTGCGCTTTCGAGGATGTCGACGCTCGAGCTGGAACCCAGCCGCGACGCTCCCGCATCGAGAAGGGCCCGGGCCTGGCCGTAGGTCCGGATACCGCCGGCAGCCTTGATTCCAACGGATTCCTCCAGGTTCAGGCGCAGGAATCGAACGTCTTCCAGCGTAGCTCCGCGCGGAGCGTATCCGGTCGAAGTCTTCACGAAATCCGGTCGAACACGGTTGGCGATCGTCACGATCCGATGCAGGTCGTCTTCGGTGAGGTACGCGGTTTCGATTATGAATTTGGTTCCCATGCCCAGTTTCCGTCCGAGCCGATTGAGCCTTTCGATCTCTTCACCGAGCTGTTCGAAACGGCCCGATCTTACCTGCGAGACGTTCGTAACGACATCCACTTCGTGCGCACCATTCCCGGCCGCGCGACGCATCTCGTCTTCCTTCGTCGCTGTAGGCCAGCCGCTCGCGGATTTCGACCGGTGAAGGTGCACCCGAACGGGAATGCCACCACGGTAGTGACGCGCACCCCGCTCCCGGCGAGCAACTCTCTGGCCGTCGTCACGTAGAACGGGAAGACGCAGACCGCATAGGTCCTGTAGCGCACCGCTTCGCCGCAGATCCGGTGGACATCCTCCTCCGTCGAGTTCGGCCGCAGCAGCGTGTGCTCGATGTGGCTGGCAAGATCACTCAAGATCCAACACCTTCACGTCGGGCAGGTGCCGGTAGCGCTGGGCGAAATCGAGCCCGTAACCGACCACGAACACATCCGGGATCCGAAAACCGACGTAGTCCAGGGCGTGCGCTCCCTCGCCGTTTCCCGTTTTTTCCAAGAACGTTGCGAATCGGACCGATTTCGCACCGAGCGCCTCAGTTCGTTCGCGGATGAAATCGATCGTCAGGCCCGTCTCGACGATGTCCTCGATGATCAACACGTCTTTGCCCTCGAGGGAAAGATCCGAATCATGGAGCAGTTCGACCTTGCCCGAAGATGACGTCCCATCACGGTAGCTTCGCACGGACATGAAATCGAGGGTGACCTCCAGTTCTGGAGCCATCGCCCGGACCAGGTCGGCCGCGAAGACGAAACCGCCCCTCAAGACGACCAGCGCCACCATTTCCGAATTCGCGTAGTCGGCGGAGATCTCGCGAGCCAGTTCGGCGACCCGGATCGCGATCTGCTCTCCGGATATCAGTACACCGTTGTGCAATCGGGATTTAGGGGCGCTTTCCATCTCGCTAGTGTATCTTCAGGGTTGGCGAATTCCCATACAAGTCTCCGGCGGCGACGCCGCGAGACGCACCCGATGTGGCGGTTGACTTTGGGTCGAAAGGGGAATATAAACGCCTTTAAAGAAAAGAACTTATCGGTGGAGGATTACAATGCTGCTGCGAAGAGCAAGCCTCGTTCTTGTCTCGCTGGCGACACTGACCAGTCTGGCTCACGCGCAGGCGACAGGCCAGCGTCGGCCCCAAGCCCAGGAGTTCACCATTCGTGGCAAGATCATGTTCGACTCGCCCTATCCTCCCGACGAGCGGATCGAGGTCCGGCTGGAGAGAGCGGGCCGCCAGCTGATAGACACCGTTTTTTCCGACAGCATCGGGAACTTCCTGTTCCGGAACCTCCTGCCCGATCAGTACTTCGTCGCCATCGATCTGGAGGGGTACGAACCAGTCCGGGAGAGGGTCGAGCTCTCGTCGTCTTTTACGCGCTCAGCGACCCTGAACATTTTTCTGAATTCGAAGACCGTCATCCGGAGAACCGAAGAACGCGGTTTCGAGGGGGATCCGAAGGTAGTCGACATCAATGAGCTGAGGATGGATTACCCGGACAAGGCCGTCGAGGAGTACGAGAAGGCACTTAAGGAAGCCGAGAAGGGCAACGCCAAGAAGGCCGTGGATCGGTTGGAAAAGGCCGTTGAACTTGCGCCCGATTTCTACCAGGCCCAGAACAATCTGGGAGTTCAGTACAAAGCGCTCAGACGCTATCGGGACGCGGAGCGAACCCTCGGGATAGCCCGCGACCTCAACCGAAACGCGGCTCAACCCCTGATCAATCTGGGTTCCATGTATGTCGAGGAAGCCCAGGAGCAGATCAACAGCGGCGAGGAGGAACGTGCGCTCGCCACCTACCAGAAGGCTGTTGCTTCGCTGGAAGAGGCGATCGTCCTCGACGCATTCTCGGCGTCTGCGAGATACTTCCTGGGTACCGCACTCTACAAGACGGCTGCATTGGAGAGAGCTGAGACGACGCTGTTGCGGGCGCTCGAGCTCGAGGAAGACTACCACGTCGTTCGACTGATGCTTGTCAACGTCTACGTGAAGCAGGCCCGCTACAACGATGTATTGACGCAGCTCACGGAGTTTCTTGAGAGGAATCCGGACGACCCGCAGAGCGAGGCGGTTCGAGCGATGAAGCAGCAGATCGAGAAGGCCCTCCAAAACTAGCGCTGAAACAATCGGGCGGGACTTCTCTGGGACTCCTGCCCGATCCCGACCCACCGTCCTCCCGTCGGTTATCGTCCTAAACCCTTACCTTAAGCGCCGGCCCTCGTGGTAGAAAGAGGCCACTTCTTCTTGCAGCACGATGACGATTCCCGAACTCCGAGAATGTGCTCGCCAGATCTGGGAAGCCTCCCTGGAAGCCGGCCGCCCGGACATCTGTATACCGAACGCGGTCGAGGTCTTCGCGGAAGGCTTCGCGGTTGACGGGACGAAATACGAGACGCCCGGGCGACTGATAGTGATCGGCGCCGGCAAGGCAGGGGCGGGGATGGCCTGCGTCATCGAGGAGGCTTTCGGCGACCGGATCTCTGCCGGCCTCGTGATCACGAAGTATGGTCATGGCCTACCCACCGAATACATCCAGGTTTTCGAGGCGGGTCACCCGATCCCGGATCAATCCGGCGAGCTAGCGGTTGAAGGCATGCGGGAGATCCTCCGGGACCTGGACCCGCAGGATGTGGTCCTCTGCCTGATCTCCGGCGGCGGCTCCGCGCTCTTGCCCGCACCCGCCGAAGGCATCACGCTCCGGGAGAAGCAGGAAGTGACGACGCTGTTGCTGCGCGCGGGTGCGACGATACGGGAGCTCAATGCGGTGCGGAAGCACCTGTCGGCGATCAAGGGTGGGCAGTTGCTACGGTTGGCCACGCCGGCCCGGGTCGTTGCGCTGATCATGTCGGACGTCATCGGCGATCCGCTGGATTTTATCGCGTCCGGTCCAACCGCCCCCGACACCACCACCTTCGCGGACGCCCTCTACATCGTCCGAAAATACGGGATCGAGATTCCTCCCGCCGTACTTGCACGGCTTGAAGGAGGCGCCAGGGGCGACATCGCAGAGACCCCTAAACGGGGCGACCCGCTCTTCGAGCGTGCGAGCAACCACATCATCGCCAACAACCGGCTCCTTGTTGAAGCGGCTGCCACGAAGGCAAGCGATCTCGGGTTTCAGACACTCGTGCTGGCCTCGGAGCTCGAAGGGGAGGCACGTGACGTGGCCCGCTTCTTCGCTTCGATCGCGCGCGAGATCGGCTCCAGCGGCAACCCGCTATCTCCCCCGGCCTGCATCCTTGCCGCGGGCGAGACGACTGTGACCGTACGTGGTCACGGCCTGGGCGGGCGCAATCAAGAAATGGCTCTGGCGTGGGCGATGAAGATGCAGTCCTGGCCCCGGCCGGTATGTTTCGCGAGCGTGGCCTCCGATGGTACCGACGGGCCAACGAATGCGGCCGGCGGCCTGGTCGATCCGTTTACCTGTTCCCGCGCCATCGAAATGAACCTCGATCCCGCCCAGTACCTTCGGGCGAACGACTCTTTCAAATTCCTCCAATCTGTCCGCGACCTGATCACAACGGGCCCCACGCAGACAAACCTGATGGACCTGCAGATCCTGCTCGCCGGGTAATCCGATTAACCACGGAGGCGCGGAGGAGGGATGTCGAGACGGTCGTCGGTCTTCAACTCTTCTGTTCCCGAACATCCGTTCAGCGGAACGTATCGCGAGCGAGCCACTGTGAGGGGGACAGGGCTAGCCCTGTCCCCGGGTGTTTGGTAAGCAGAAAAGTTGAGAAATGCGGAAGTAGCCTACCCCGGTGGGGGAGGTTGGCGGCGACGTTGAGCGTTCGGGTTGCGGGATCGTTCGATCAGGTTCCGGATGCGCTGCTCGAGGTTGGGCTGGACTATGCGCAAACGGGCACGCTGTGCCGGCGTCAGTTCGGGATCGACCTCGCGGAGAAGCCGTTCCTGCACGGCCCGGAGCTCCGCGTCGACCGCGTCGACTTCCCGAATCCGCTCGAGGATGTCGTCATCTGAGGCGCCGTTTCTCAGAGCCTGTCGCATCGCGCTCAACGCCCGCGTCCGCTGACGTCCGAGTTCCGTCCGCTTCTGTAGTGACTCCCGCAGCGCCGGAAGCACTTTCGCGAACTGATTGTCGTCCAGTTGCAGTTCCTGCTGAAAGCGGCTGACGTAGAAACCTTCCACGACATCCTGGATCGGAGCGAGGTTGTTTCTCGGAATTCGATTCGGGTTCCGCTGCGGGTTTCTCTGTTCACGCACGGCTTTGCCGATGTTTCGGGGACCCTGCTGCGCCGGCGCGGAGACGCCGGTTCCGCCGGTCAGCAGAAGTAGCAGTAACAGTGACGCGGCCTTCCTCATCGCATGCCGTCCTCGTCGAGGTCGAGCTCCCCATCCTCAACCGAAGCGAGCAACTCGCGCAGCAAATCCGTTTCGTCGGTTTCCAATTCGCTCAGTGTGCTGAAAATCTCCGTCTGGGACCACGCCAGCACTTCCGCTTCGAGCAGTTCGGTCTCCTCGGCGGAGAATAAGTCCTCCCCGATCGCATCAGCTACGGTGTCGACAATACCGAGGGCCGGCTCGACGGTTGTGATGAAACGCGTGGCCTCTTCCGGCGAGTGTTGGGTCTGGTAGTGCCAGAAGGTAGCACTCAACGCACCGACCACGACAACAATCAGAGCAAGACTCCAGGCTGCGGCCGGCCTCAACGCCCATCCCGTCAACCGGCGGAATCTCGACGACCGTTCCACCGCGCGAGACAGCAATCCGTCGCGTACCGAGGAGCGGAACTCGGTCCAGTCGATGCTCGGAGTGTCGTCGTGTATGCCGGAGATGTGCTGATGCAGTTCCGAGATCGAAGCGAGTGTGGAACGGCACTGGCTGCAACCGGCCAGGTGCCTGGCGCGCTCGGCTGTGAGTTCCGAACCTTCCATCAGGTTGGTGAACTCTTCGGCTTTGAGATGGCTGAACATAACGACCCTTACATTGCGCGGTCGGCCGGTACTTGCTGCCGAACCATCTTCTTCAGCTTGTTCAACGCGAAGAAAACGCTCGACTTGATCGTCGATACCGACCGGTCCAGTATACCCGCGATCTCCTCGTAGCTGAGGTTCTCGTTCATCCTGAGCTCCAGGATCGCTTTCTGCCTGGGCGGCAGGTTTTTCATCAGGCTGCGGACGATCTCGCGGCGCTCGTCTTCCAGTATGCGACGGTGTACCGACGGCTCCACTTTGCCGGTCGATTCAGTCACTTCAACGAAATCCCGACGGTTCTTCTTGACGTGGTTTAAGCAGTGATTGACCGTGACGCGGTACAGCCAGGTCTTGAATCTGGCTTCTCCCCGAAAGCTGGGAAGGTGCTCGAAGGCCTTGATGAACACTTCCTGGCTCAGATCGAGAGCGTCGTCCTGGTTTGGAACAAACCGGTAACACAAGCGATAGACCTGCCGCTCGTACCGGATCATCAGTTCGTCGAAAGCGAGCGTGTCACCGGCAAGATATCGTTCTACGAGCCCTCGATCCGCGTCCTGGTCCTTCGTGGCGGCGGGCATCATCGTCGTGATCGTCTCATCCATGTTGTTAGCCCCGAACTTGTTGATAAACAATCGGTTCCACCGATTGCCAGCATCCAAGGGAATCCCTCACATAAAGTTGGACCATCCCGGGGCTGTGCAGTTTAAAAGGTCCTCCGATTAAATGTAGAATGGAGGACTCGACGTCCCACGCTGGAAACTCCAGATATGAAGACTTTATCCCGACTCTTCGCGTACCTGCAACGATATCGCACAAGGATGCTGCTGGGCCTGGGTTGCGTGTTGATGACGACGGGTTTCTACCTGGCCACGCCGTGGGTGATGAAATATGCCGTCGACTCTCTGAACGAGACCGTTACTCAGGACAAGCTTCTGTTCTACGCCGGGCTGATTGTGGCTTTGACCGTGTTGCAAGGGGTATTCCGGTTCCTGATGCGCTGGCTCATGATCGGCGTTTCGCGGCGGATCGAATACCACCTGCGCGAGGATGTCTTCGAACACTTGGAGCGCTTGCCTCTGTCGTTCTTCCAGGCAAACCGAACCGGCGACCTGATGTCCCGTGCCACGAACGACTTGACCAGCGTGCGCATGCTGTTGGGTCCGGGGATCATGTACTCGGCGAACACGATCCTGATCACGACCTTCTCGATCATCCTGATGATCAGCATCGACTGGAAACTGACGATCGTCGCGCTGATTCCGCTCCCGTTCGTTTCTATCGGGGTCCGACAGTTCGGGCGCCGGATCCACCGTTTGAGCGAGGAGTCTCAGAGCCGTCTGGCCGGGCTGAGCGCGCGGGTTCAGGAAAGCCTCTCGGGGATCCGTGTCGTCAAGGTCTTTGTCCAGGAGGAGCACGAAAAGGAGGAATTCGACCGCCTGAACCGCCACCTCAAAGACAAGAACATGGATCTGATTCGTGTGACCAGCCTGTTCTTTCCGACCATGCAGTTCACGATCGGTTTCGCCACGGTGATCGTGCTGTGGTTTGGCGGCCGGCAGGTCATTCAGGGCGCCATTTCCATGGGGGATTTCGTGGCCTTCACGGTGTACCTGGGGATGCTGGCTTTTCCGATGATCGCGATGGGCTGGGTCGTCAACCTCCTCGAGCGCGGACGTGCGTCGATGAAGCGTCTCAACTACATCCTCGACGCCGAACCCGATATCGTGGACGGGCCGGAATCCCTCGACCTCGACGTTCAGGGCGAGATCGAGTTTCGCGATTTGAATTTCGCCTACAACGGCGTACCGGTTTTGCGGGATGTATCGCTCCGCATACCTCAGGGGAAGACCCTGGCGGTGGTTGGTGCTACGGGCTCGGGTAAGTCCACGCTGGCGCAGTTGATCCCCCGGCTCTATAACGCGCCGCCCGGCACGCTGTTTATCGATGGAGTGCCGATCGAGCGGATCCGACTCGGACGGCTGCGCAGAGCGATCGGGTTCATACCACAGGACACCTTCCTCTTCGGAGAGACCGTCTTCGAGAACATCGCTTTCGGCGTCGACACCGCATCTCAAGAAGAAGTTGAGGAGGCGGCACATATATCGAACATATACCAAGACATCGATGGCTTTCCTATGGGATTCGAGACCATGGTGGGCGAGAGGGGGATCACCCTGTCGGGAGGGCAGAAACAGCGCACCGCGATCTCTCGCGCTCTCGTCCGGAACCCGAGGATTCTGATCCTGGACGACTCGCTTTCAAGTGTGGACACCCACACCGAGGAGCAGATTCTCGGCGAACTGAGACAGGTCATGCGCGACCGGACATCGATCCTCATCAGCCATCGGGTCTCGACCGTGAAAGATGCCGACGAGATCGTAGTCCTCGAGGACGGGCGAATCGTCGAGCGTGGCACCCACGACGAGCTTTTGCGGCTGGCGGGACGTTACGCCGACCTGCACCAGCGCCAGTTGCTGGAAGACGAACTGGCCGTCAGCGATTAACGCGAACAGAGCGCGGCGGAGGCGCCGCGTAGGCTAGGAACGCGAGGCGTGTCTGGTTAGATACCGATCGCCGAGCCCGGGTGACGACGGATCCGCGGATGCATCCGTCGCGCGATGCGATTGCGAATGCATGAAGAAGAGACCTTAGGCAAAGCATACGATTCGCGGTTGATGCGGAGATTGCTCGTCTACCTCCTGCCGTACCGGAAGTTCGTGCTGGCAGCCTTCATGCTGATCATGTTCGAGGCGCTGATCGAGATCAGTTTTCCGTGGCTCACCATGGTCGCCGTCGACAGGTACATTCTGGTCGGCGACATGTCTGGGCTGTTGCTGATCGCCTCTGTCTATGTCTCGCTGCTCGTCATCAAGTTCGGAGTGGGGTTCCTGCAGACGCTTACGTTGCAGAGCACCGGCCAGAAGATCATGTTCGACATGAGAAAGCAGATCTTCGGGCACATCCAGACCCTTTCGAACGCCTTCTTCGACAAGAACCCTGTTGGCCGCCTCATCACGCGGGTCACGACAGACGTGGATGTCCTCAACGAAATGTTCTCGGCGGGCATCGTTTCGGTCTTCGGAGATATATTTACGCTGACCGGGATCATGATCGCGCTGCTCGTGCTGGATTGGAGACTCGCTCTGATCGTTCTTGCGATCGTGCCCGTGATCGGCCTTGCCACCGCCGTCTTCCGCAGGAGGGCCCGAGACGGATACCGACGTGTCCGCATCGCCATAGCCAAGATCAACGCTTTTCTGCAGGAGCACATTACGGGGATGAGCGTCGTCCAGCTCTACAACCGCGAACAGAAGAGCGCAGCGAAGTTCGAGCGCATCAACCGGGAGCACCTTCAGGCGAACCTGGACTCCATCATGGCGTACGCGGTGTTCTTCCCCGTCGTCGAGCTGCTCAGCGCGAGCGCAATCGCGTTGATCATCTGGTACGGAGGGGGACAAGTGATCACGGGGCTGTTGACGCTGGGAACTCTGATTGCCTTCATTCAGTACTCGCAGCGCTTCTTCCGTCCGATCGCCGACCTGGCGGAAAAGTACAACATACTCCAATCCGCGATGGCGAGTTCGGAGAGGATTTTCTCGTTGCTCGACACCCGGCCTGGCGTCGTATCTCCTCGGCAGACCAAAGCGATCGCCGCACCCAGGGGGGAGATCGAGTTTCGCAACGTCTGGTTCGCCTATAACCCGGACGACTGGGTGCTCCGGGACGTTTCGTTCAGGGTCGGGCGTGGCCATTCCGTCGCGATCGTGGGCCACACAGGCGCAGGTAAGACAACGATCACCAACCTGTTGACCCGTTTCTACGACATCCAGAAAGGCGAGATCATTCTCGACGGGATCAACATCGCCGGAATGGATCTGTCGGAACTGCGCGGGCGGTTTGCGGTGGTCCTGCAGGACGTGTTCATGTTCTCGGGCACCCTGCGCTCGAACATCCGTCTTGGCTCCGACATCGATGACGACAAGATTCTCCGCGCAGCCGAGGATGTGAACCTGGGCCCCTACCTGCGATCAGTCGAACTGGGTCTCGATCATCCCGTCAACGAGCGGGGAACGACTCTTTCGGTCGGACAGCGACAGCTTCTGGCGTTTGCCCGTGCGCTCGCTCACGACCCCGAGATTCTCATACTCGATGAAGCCACCTCCAGCGTCGACACCGAAACCGAGATCCGGATTAGAAGGGCGATCGATCGCCTGATGCAAGGCCGAACCTCGATCATCATCGCTCACCGGTTATCGACCATCCAGCGGTGCGACAAGATCATTGTCATGCACAAGGGCAGGATCCGCGAGGTGGGTTCTCACCAGGAATTGCTCGCCGAGCGCGGCTTCTACTACAAGCTGTACCAGCTCCAGTACAAGGAACAGGAACTGGAAGCTGTCCGGGGAGACTGAGGGGAATCATTAACCACGGAGGCACAGAGACACGGAGGAGACCAGTTCTGTTGAATTCATCAAGCTCCGTGTCTCCGCGCCTCCGTGGTTGATTTCTTATGATTTCTTTAGAAAACAAAGTGGCGGTGGTGACCGGGGCGGGGCGGGGGATCGGTCGGGCGATAGCGATCGAGCTCGCAGATTGTGGGATACGCGTCGCGCTGGCCGCACGGACGCGAACGGAACTGGAAGAGACTGCCTCATCGATCAGGGGTGCGGCGGTGATCCCGACCGACATCCGGAAACGGGGCGATGTCGAGCAGCTGCTGGATCGCGCCGCCGAGAGACTGGGCCCGGTGGACATCCTGGTCAATTCGGCCGGCATCGGCATTTTCGGTCCACTGAGGGAATCTGCTGATGAAGACTATGACGTGCTGCTGGATACGAATTTAAGAGGGATCTTTTTCGCCTGTCGTTACGTACTACCCGGTATGATTGGGCGAAAACGAGGTCATATCATCAACATCGCATCGATAGCCGGGAAGGTAGGTTCGGCGAACCGGGCGCTCTACTGCGCTTCGAAGTTCGGTGTCGTGGGATTCTCCCAGGCCCTGGCGGAGGAGGTGAGGGAGGACGGAATCCGTGTTTCGGTCATCTGTCCCGGATCGACCAACACCGTCTTCTCCCCCGAGAACAAGGAAGGGAAGTCACGCGAGCGGATGCTGCAGCCAGCCGACGTCGCCGGCGCCGTGCGGATGATCGTGGCTTCCGAACCCAACAGCTTTATCAGCGAGGTCGTGATGCGACCGACCAGGAAGCCATGAAAGAAACAAATACACTTGTCACCTTGGGTGTTCTGTTGTTGCCGGCCCTCATTTTGGCCGGGTGCGACGAACTCCTCGATGGGCCCGCCGAGTTTGTCACGTTCGAACAATCCCAGCCCCTGGCCGATTTCGAAACCCTCGAGGTGGACCTCGAGTTCGACGTCGGGACCCTGGAGATCGGGAAGGCCTCCAGCGACGACCTCTATTCCATCGAACTGGAATACGATCGACTGCATTTCGATCCGGATGTGGACTTCGATGACAGTGGTACCCGCGCCACATTGAATTTCGACCTGGATGCAACGGGTGGGGCCATCCTGGGCGATCGGATGAGAAACGATCTCGTCGTCTTGTTCAACGAGGACGTGGCGATCGACCTGGAAATCTCGACCGGAGTCAGCGAGGCGGCGCTGGATCTGACCGACCTGAAAATCCGAAGTATGGAGCTGGACGGCGGCGTCGGCCGGAGTGAGATCTTCTTCGACGAAGTGAACGGCGAAGAGATGCGCCTGATGGACATCAACAGCGGCGTCGGTGACTTGACGATTCGTGGTCTCGGCAACGCGCGCGTGAACGAGTTCCAACTCGACGGGGGGGTCGGGCGAACTGAACTGGACTTCACGGGGGAATGGGAGGACTGGTCGACCGACGCCGAAATCAACGTCGGTGTCGGTCAGGTGAAGCTCCTCATCCCGAGAGAGGTAGCGGTCGAGATTGAGGCGGATGGCAGCTTCCTCTCCAGCATCAGTGCCCCGGACTTCGAGCGCTCGGGAAACCGTTACACGCGCAACATGAACAGCGGCGAGCCCAGAAAGATCATGATTCGGATCGAGTCCGGCGTCGGCGGTGTAACCGTCGAACTGATGTAGTGGTTCTTCTTTCCGGGTTAACGAATCGCGATCCCTGACTTCTCTGCTTAGCAAACACCCGGGGCCAGGGCCAGGCCCCTGTCCCCCTCACATGGCGGCTCTCTCGGAACCTTCCGCTCAACGAAGGATTTCTTTATCCAATTTTTTTCGAGTTTGAGTAATCATGGGGGTGGGTTCGCTTGTCGAAAGGGATGATGGAGGACTCTAGTTCGTGATCGTAAACCGGTTCGTCTTCGTCTGCTCGCTCTGTCTCATGAGCTGGGCCGCGCTGCTGTGGGGGAATTCTCTGGGTCCGCCGGCGGACCGGTCCGGAGTGTCTGGCGTGACATGCAGCACGTCGGGTTGCCACAACGATTTTCCCGCGAACGTCGGTGGAGGCAGTGTCTCGATCACCGGACTGCCTACGGAGTGGACCCCCGGTGTGACCTACCCGATGCAGGTGTCGGTCTCCCATTCCGGCGCCAGCCTGTACGGGTTCCAGATGACAGCCGTGGATTCCAACGGAGCACAGGCAGGCGGATTCGTCATGGGTACTGGGACGGAGGTTCAGCCCGGCTTGGCCGGCGGGAACACGCTCCAACACATGCAGCACTCCTTCGCCTCGACGAACAGCACGTTCTCTTTCAGCTGGACCGCCCCGGCAACCTCATCGACCGGTGCGGTGAAGTTCAACGCGGCAGCCAACGCCGCCGACGGGAGCTTCAGCCGGTTCGGGGACTTCATCTATTCCACGGACACCACCGTTTCCCCTCAGACGACCGGCAATGGAACCCCGCAGACGACGTTCTACTTTCCGCAGATTGCTGACGGCACACTCGCGGGTGGGTTCTTCAAGACGACCATATTTGTCGACAATCCAGCTTCCTCCGGTTCGGCCAACGTAACCATTACGTTCACGACTTCGGCCGGAAACCCGTTCAACATTTCTTTCGTGGATTCAGACAATCAACCGATCGGGTCCGGGAACGTGGTCACCGTGGCGGCCCTGGCCGGCGGCCAGAGCCGAAAGCTGATCTCGACCGCGGCGGTGCCCCTGGCGGTCGGATTTGCCACGGTTACCGCCGATGCGGAAATTGTTGCGAGCGCGGTGTTTTCCCAGTTCTCCGGTACTCCCGGCCAGGGTACGCTGCTAAGCGAGGCGGCGGTTATTTCCGCAGACACCGCGTTGAACCAGGCCATATTCGTCGATGAAAGCGGGAATTTCAGGACTGCCCTCGCCTACGCCAACCCCTCAGCGACGGCGTCGGCGAACATCACCTTCAACCTCATGACGCTCAACACAGACACTGTGCCGGTATTGACGGTCGCCCGCTCGCTTCCCGCGAACAATCACACCTCGATTTTCGTCGATGAGCTGTTTGCAACGGATGGCCAAACAAATCCGCTGGCCGTCGGACACGTGGGGACGATGCAGGTCGTCAGCGACACCCCGCTGGCGCTCGTTTCCCTCAGGTTCGAGGGTTCTGTGTTCACGAGCGTTCCCCCCTTCAGCCTGGCGTCGCTCATCCCCGGACTTGAATCATGGACGCGACCGGTGGAAGCTTGGGTCCAGCAGCGCCCGTGGCTGTCGCCGCTGGCCTCGTTGGCCCGGCTGCTCGGAACACTGCGGATCGGCGGCTAGCTATAGATCGGTTTGCTTGTCGATGGGATGATGGAGGCCTCCAGTTCGTGACCCTGAACCGCTTTGTTTTAGCAAGTTCGCTCTTTCTCGTGATCTGGGTCGTCCTGCTGCGGGGCTCCACGGAGACCACGGTGTCCCCGGCCCCCCAGACCAACGACAACACGGTCCGTACGTATTCGATCGCCAATGGGGGCGGTCTGTCGCTGCTGACCTCGGGCGGTGGAAGCACCTCACAGGTGGCCTACACGAGGATACAGCCGGATTCCGGCAGCACGACACCGTCCGGTGTCGCCATTTTCGGGTTCACGAGCAACGGAGTCCTGGTCAGCGAAACCGGAGTGCCGGCGGGGCCACTCGTCCAGTCCGGGCGGATCCATGTCGTATTCAGCGGAAGCTTGAACACGGGCATCGCGATCGCGAACCCGAACGATCAGGTTGCGACCATCGACTTCTTCTTCACCGACACGACCCTTGACGTTCCTGACTTCGCCAATGACAGCATGACGGTGGGCGCGGGTCAGCAGTTATCCCGCTTCATGTCGGAGGCCCCTTTCAGCCTGCAGGACGGTACGACCGTGACGTTCACTTTCTCGTCATCAGTGCCGATTTCGGTAGTCGCTCTCCGGGGGCGGACGACAACCAGAGGCGACTTCCTGACAAGTAGCCTCCCGATTACCCCAGTCAGCAGCACATCTACCGAGACGGTGTATCTCCCGCACTTCGCAGCCGGCGGTGGTTGGACGACCGACATCGTCCTGGTCAACCCGACCGAAAACACCCTCACGGGAATACTCGGTTTCATCAATCCCGGAACGGAAACCATTCCGGGACTGCAGACCGGGATTTCGGTCGGTGGCTTCTTTCCGCAGCCGGTGTTTTCGTATTCGATCGGCCCAAAAGGCTCTACCGTGCTCCAAACCACAGAATCGGTTTTTTCGGCGGTAAAAGTCGGATCGGTTCAGATTGTTCCCGGCGGCGACATCGCTCCGTCCGCGCAGGTGATTTTTTCGCTTGTGAATGCCGACGGAGTGGTTGTGTCGGAGGCGGGTGTTCCCGCCGCCGAGACCGGCAACACTTTTCGCATGTACGCCGAGGCCTCGGGCACGCCTCTCACCGCGGGTGCGATCCAGTCGGGTGTCGCGATCCGGAACATTGGATTCGTCAACGCCACCGTCAATCTTGAACTGACTGGCCTCGACGGCAACCTGATCGGCACGAACTCTATTATCGTTCCCGCCTCCGGTCAGAGGGCCCTGTTCGTCGATGAGCTCTTCACAGCACCGTTCAAGGGCGTCCTACGGGTTTCTTCGAGCGAGCAGACGATCGCCATGACGGCACTCCGAGGACGAACGAACGAACGCAACGAGTTCCTCACGACCACCACCGTACCTATTAACGAGGCTGCATCCTCGACGACAGCAGAGTTTCTCTTTCCACACCTGGTCGACGGCGGTGGCTGGAGCACCCAGACGATCCTGTTCAGTGGGACCGCAGGCCAGGTTGCCAACGGCCTCATGCGTTTCTTCGGGACCGACGGGCAACCGATCGAGCTGACACTGCAGTAGATCTTCGTCACTCCCGCTAGTAATGTATTCCAGTGTGGAGGTGTCCTCAGTGCGGGGAGGCATTGCCCGAACCCGGGGCTTGCGCCTGTGGTTTCGAGATTCGTCGCCAGGACGGTATTCTGGACCTGATGACCCGACGGCAGGCCGCCGATTACGCCGATTTCTGTGCCGCTTATGAACGGATTCGGAGGGCGGAAGGCTGGGGCCGAAACGACCTCGACCTGCCCTTGGGCGCGCGAGGGCACATGAACATCTGGGCCGTCCGGCGGCGAACCTTCCTCAAGCTTCAAGCTCTGATCCGAAGCGAAGGCGTGACGGGTGGCGCGGCGTTGGACGTCGGTGCGGGAAACTGCTGGCTGACGCGCTACCTGTATCGTTGGGGATTCCGGGCAACTGCGCTGGATGTAAACGCCGGGGAGCAGGACGGCCTCCGTGCGGGAGCGTACCATCTGGAACAAGGAGACCGATTCGAGCGCGTGCGTGCGCCGATGGAAGCCCTCCCGTTCACGAACGGGAGCTTCAAACTGGTAGTCGCAAACGGTGCTCTCCACTACGCCGCAGACGTCGGGGGCGCGATTCGCGAGTTCCTGCGAGTGTTGGGGAAGGGCGGAAGGGTCGTCGTCATGGACACGCCATGGTACGAGGATCCTGCCGACGGCCGCAGGGCCGTCGACCGACGGATTGAAGAGTTTCGCGGCCTTTACGGACTCGACGAGGAACTCAGCGGCCGGGCTTCGTTCCTGTCACGTGAATCCTTCTCGAAGGTCGCCGAGAGTGTCGGTTTCAGCTTCCGGCTGGTGTCTGTCTGGCCAGGACCGATGAGGGCATTGGAGGGATTGCGGGCTCGGCTCGCCCGTCAGCGGATCGCGTCGTTCCCCCTTATCCTTATAGGCGATTGACGATGTCGGAGACCAGGTGCGACGACCCGATCGATTGGCCGGTCCGGAAGGCCTTCGATCGTCATGCTTCGGACTACGACGCCTGGTTTTCCCAGAACCCCATTGCCGTCAAGCTCCGGGGAAGGATCTGGGAAGTGATGGATCGTGTTTTCGACCCCGGGCAGAGGGTCCTCGACCTGGGATGCGGGACGGGCGAGGATGCCGTTCACCTTGCCGGCCGGGGGGTGCGCGTTCGAGCGCTAGACGTTGCTCCGGCCATGGTTGACCGTCTCACCCAGAAAGCCCGGGGACTGGAACTCGACGACCTGATCAACTGCACGGTCGCTGACGGCCGCTCCCTCAACCTTCCGCCCGGATCGCTGGACGGGATCTACTCGAACTTCGGCGCTGTCAATTGCGTCGCCGACCTGGAGTGGCTTGGAGAGCTTGGTCGGCGGGCACTCCGGCCTGGAGGCCGGATGATCATCATCGCGATGGGACGTTGCTATCCGCTGGAGATCGCCGTGAACCTTGCCCGAGGTCGCCTCCGTCCGGCGCTGAGGCGCTTCCGTTCGCCGGCGTCTGCGATTGTTCGGGACGTCGAGTTCCCGGTGCACTACCATTGCTTCAGAGTTCTCAGGAAGGCGCTGGCGGAAGGGTTCGTCCTGGAGCAACGTCGGGGGCTCAACCTGTTGCTGCCGGAGCCGGGGCTGGAGCACCTGGCGCAGCGTTTTCCCCGGACGTTCCGCGCCCTCCAACCCATCGATTCCGTCCTTGGGCGATCGTGGCTTTTTTCGGCGATGGGCGACCACGTGTTGTCGGTGTGGAAAGTTCGTAGCACCTGAGCGGTTCAAAACGATGAGCGACAAGAAACTCATCCTCCTCTACAACCCGCCGTCGGAGTTCTACGCGATGCCGCTGGGGCTGCTTTCGGTCGGCTCGGCTGTTCACGGCACTGCGGGCATCAACGTGCGGATCCTCGACTCGCGAATCGATCCAGACGCGGAGGAAGTTCTGCTGGAGCTGGCGCCCCAGGCAAGCTGTGTCGGGATGACGGTGTTTTCCGGCCCCCCCATCGGGCCGGCACTTGCGCTGGCCCGGGCAGTGAAGCGACAGAACCCCGGACTCCCAGTGGTTTGGGGCGGCTGGCATCCGTCGATCTTTCCCGAACAGTGCATCGATAGCGGGGAGGTGGACGCAGTCGCGATCGGACAGGGTGAAGGGAGCTTCGCCGAACTCGTGGCGGCGATCGACCGCCCGCGGGAGTGGGAGGGAATCGCCGGCCTGTGCGTCAAGACTGAAACCGGAACGAAACGCACTCCACCCCGACCACTCGCCGACATGAACAGCTTTCCACCGGTTTGCTACGAGTTGCTGGATGTCGAATCGTACTTTCGGCACAAAGGGCACCGCCAGATCGATTACAGCTCGTCGCGAGGTTGCCCCTACCGCTGTACCTTCTGCGCCGATCCCATTATCTACAAGAGCAAGTGGACGGGATTGAAAGCCGCGCGCACGGTCGAAGAATTGATGAAGACTCGGCCCGCGATTGAAAGCCGCGCGCACGGTCAGGGCTGTGGGAGTAACGTCGATGTTGCCCGTCGGCACGTTCGAGACCACGCCGCGCTTGATGTCTGGTCCAGCCGCGATGAATGTCGCACGGATGTCGGACGGGCTGGTGCTGCCGTGCCCCGCGACGCCCGACGTGAACACCTCTCCCTCGTAGCCGTGCTCGTTGACGGCGTCCGACCAATTTGCGCTGGTGAGGATGTCCGCCGTTCTCCGATGACTCCACCCTACGGCCCCGTATGCCACGGTCCCCGGCAGGTGGCCGAAATCGGATCCGTCCGCCTCCGCCGGGGTGAATACAGGTCCGATCCAGTCCGTCTGTTGGAGCACGCGAACGATGTCCGCAATCCGTTCCGGTCCTCCTTCCAGGACGTGGATAGCGTCCCCGGCCACCACGACGTCCATCGAGCCACCCGACTCCTTGAGGCCTTCGTCGACCAGAAGGCCGGAGAGCGAGGTGTTCCCTGTGCGGGTGGTGAAACCGTGATCCGATGTGACGAGGATGTTGGTGACTTCGGCCACGCCACGCGCGGCCAGGCCGTCCAGCAGTCGTCCGATCTCCTCGTCGACAGCCCTGATGACGGCGAGCGTCTCGGGTGCACCGATCCCCCTGAAGTGGGTCGTTCCGTCCGGCTCGGTCAGCCACGCGGCGAGAACGTCCGCATCGGCGAGATCGAGGCCAATCCGCAGCAGTGCGTCCACTGCTCGCGCCACAAGACCGACGGACGACCCATCCGCGCGAGGGTCAGGAAGAGGGCCGAGCTCGGCAGCCACGACCGTTCCGAGGGAGTCCGGTATGGTGAATGAATGGTGCACGAGCCCGGCCCCGGATCCGCGGTGGTTCATCAGGGTTCCCGAGCCGGTCGAACCGGAGGACGCGGCAAAGTAGACCAATCCCTGTTCAGCCAGGAGCTCCCCGAGTGATGGTGCAGTGAGCATCTCTCCGTCGGTCGCCTCGTCGATGGTTCTGAGGTCTGCCGCGTTCCCGGCGTCCAGTACCCGTTCGGGATCCACGTCCCGGAGGTAGACGGAGTTACCCATCATCCCGTGCCCGGAGGGATAACGCCCGGTGAAGATCGAGGGCCCGTTCACGCGCGTCACGGTGGGGAACACGGCGTGATGCGCCAGGCCCCGAAAGCCGGCGTCCGCGAGGGCATTCAGTCGGGGCATGAGGTCTTCGGTCACGTAATCGGGCCTCAGGCCGTCCACCACGAGTATCAGGACCCGGCCCTTCCCCGCGCCAGGGTCGCCGCAGCCGGCAGCGATGACCGCCACCGTCATTAGGAGCCCCAAGACGATCGAGGAGCGTTTCTTGAGGTAGGCGCTCACGCTGGTAATCGGACCGGTCGTGCCTCGATGACGGGATCGTGGGCGGCCCGAGGCCACCTGATGGAGGACATTCACGCTTCAATAAACTGACAGGTAGTGATCCAACTCCCAGGGGTGGACCTGGGCGATGTAAGTCGCCCACTCCGATCGCTTGGCCTCGATGAACTGGTTGAAGATGTGATCGCCCAGGGCGGTCCGGATCACGTCGTCCTTTTTCAGGGATTCGTAGGCTTCCCGGAGGTCGCCCGGCAGGTTGTCGATCCGGTAGTGACGGCGTTCTCGGTGGCTCATCTTCTGGATGTTCTTCGTGATCGACGGTCCCGGATCGGTTTCTTCCTCGATTCCCGACAACCCGGCCGACAGGATCGCGGCAAACGCCAGGTAGGGGTTGCAGGAAGGGTCGGGCATCCGTAACTCCACGCGCGTCCCCTGGCCCCGTCGAGCCGGCACGCGAATCAGAGGGTCCTTGTTCTGCTCCGACCACAGAACGTTCGTTGGAGCGTCGTAGCCGGGGACCAGCCGTTTGTAGGAATTCACGAGCGGGTTCGTGATCACACAGAAACCTTTCGCGTGACGCAGCATGCCACCGATGAAGTTCAGGGCCGTTTTGCTGAGCTGGTAGTCTCCCGCCGGGTCGTAGAAAGCGTTTCGTCCTTCTTTGAAGACCGACAGATGGATGTGCAGGCCCGAACCGGCCTGACCGAACACTGGCTTGGGCATGAACGTCGCGTGAAAGCGGTGCTGCATCGCGACGTAGCGGACGAGGAAACGGAACGTACCGATGTTGTCGGCAGTGGTCAACGCGTCGTTGTCCTTCAAGTCGACCTCGTGCTGTCCCGGGGCCAGCTCGTGGTGCGATGCCTCGACTTCGATGGCCATCCCTTCCATCGTCTTGACGATGTCCCGGCGCGCATCTTCGCCCGAGTCCTCGGGGGTCATGTCGAAATAACTGCCGTAGTCCTGGGTGTCGGTCGTTGGGTCGCCCGTGGCCTGCTTGATGAAGAGAAAGAACTCGATCTCGGGACCGGCCTGGAAGGTGAGCCCCATCGCGCGAGCCCGGTCGAGGACGCGTTTCAGCGTCAGCCTCGGGCAGCCTTCGAACGGAGTGTCGTCGGGGTTGTATACGTCGCAGATCAATCGCGCGACGCGCTCGCCATTCCGGTTCCAGGGGAAGATGCGGAAGGTTTCCGGATCAGGTTTCAGCAGCTTGTCGGTTTCCTCCATCCGCGTGAAACCCTGGATGGCGGAACCGTCGAAGAGAAGCTGTCCTTTCAGTGCTTTCTCGAACTGGTCCGTCGGAACTTCGACGTTTTTGATGACACCCAGGATGTCGGTGAACTGGAGCCGGAAGAACTGGACGTTCTCGTTTTTCGCTAGGTCGAGGACTTGTTCTTCGTTCATTGGCCGATAGAATTCGGGATCGGAGACTGAACTATCGGGAACAGGTGATTGGGTCTCCGTCCCGGAATTACGCCGCCAGGCTCCCGAATGATAACATAGGCCCTTATGTCGACCCGCTCGGAACTCAAGCTAAGCATTGAAGATATCCGAACTCGGTTCTTCGCCGATCCGGTGAATTTCAAGGCCGAAGAGGCTCTGTGCGCGATCATGGACAACGCGCTGGGTCACTTGTGGAAATCCCAGCAAAACAGGGCGGCTTATGCGGTCATGGCGGTGGGGGGGTATGGTCGTCGGGTTTTTCATCCAAACTCGGATCTCGACCTCTTGATCTTCTTCACCGATCGGGTTGTCGAGGAGATCGTCAACGATCTCCTCACGCCGTTGTGGGACCTGGATTTCCGGGTGGGTCACCAGGTCCGCGAATCCTCCGATTTCAGACACTTTGAACCGGAGCAGATGGAATCCTACACCGCCTTTCTGGACGCCCGTTTTCTCTTCGGCGAAGCCGCGGTTGCGGATTCCTTCACCGACGAGGTGCTCGGTGGGCTGCTGCGTCGAAGCCAGCGGCGGCTCCTCCGGGCGCTCGTCGACATGAAGGATGTGAGGTATGAGCGCTACGGCGGCACCGTTTTTCAACTGGAGCCCGACCTCAAGGATGCTCCCGGGGGGCTTCGCGACTACCACTGGACTCGCTGGGTTACCCGCGTCCTCGAACAGAGTGACGACGATCCCCAGGCCGAAGCCGTCGATTTTCTCCACCGACTGCGCAACTACCTGCATTTCATGTCCGGCCGGGATCAGAACGAGCTTTCCTACGAATATCAGGAGCGAATCGCTGTGGAACTGGGGTACGTGGACTCAGACCGGGGCGAAGCGGCCGAGCACCTGATGCGCGACTATTTCCTCAGGGCGGAAGAAATCGCTCGGAGTTTGTCGAAATGGGAGAGCGAGGTGGTCGGGCCGCCCGACTTGCTGACTGTAAGGGAGCAGCCCCGCGATCAGCAAGAGATCATGGCGGTGTTCCTCGAGGCTCACCGCAGAAAGATGACGATCGATGCCGGCACACTCGGCCGCGTTCGAGACGCCCTCGCGAGCAGCACGGCGGATGACTTTGCTGACGAGGTCTACGGCCAGACCGTGCTGGATATGATGCGTGACCGGCGCGGCATCTACCGGACTCTGCGACTCATGCATCAGGTCGGTGTGCTCGGCCGCATCTTTCCGGAATTCGAAGAAATCCGGTGTCGCGTGATCCGGGATTTTTTCCACAAGTACACGGTTGATGAGCACTCGCTGATCGCGATCCGTAACATAGAGGAGCTGGGAGCCGAACCAGGCGCGCGCGGGGCTCGACGGGGTCTGGGAGCCATTTTGGCCGAGATGGAGAGCCCGGAGTTGCTTCTGCTGGCTCTACTGCTCCACGACATCGGGAAGTCGGCCCAGCACCCCGAGGGCGATCACGTTTGTTCGAGCGTGGAGGGAGTGGATGCCGTGCTCGAGCGGGTCGGTCTGTCGGACGCGGAACAGGAACGAGTCCGGGCGGTCATCCGGAACCACCTCGAGATGTCCAAAATCATCCTGCGTCGAGACCTCGCCGACCCGAACGTGATTGCGCAGTTTGCCAAGCTGGTCGGAACCCGGGAAGACCTCAGGATGCTGTGCCTTCTAACCTACGCCGACATGAAGGCTGTCAGTCCTGAGGTTCTGACGTCGTGGAAAGAGGATCTGCTCTGGCAGCTCTACGTCGAGACCTACAACCATCTGCTGCATGGCTTCGCCGACGATCGTTACATGCAGGAGGAAGATCTCGAGGGTGAGATCAATGGAATCCTCCGATTCGTTCCCTCCCACGCCGGTGTCGCCGCTCTGCGGAGTTTCCTGGACGGCGTTCCTCGCCAGTACCTGAGGACGACACCAAAAGACCAGATAGCCAGGCACTTCGAGCAGTACCAGAAACTGTCGGAAGAGGTTGAGATGGTGATGCACGTGGCCGGGCGAGACGGTTTCCACGAGATTCTGGTGATGACCCCGGACCGCCCGTACCTGTTTTCGCGAATCACCGGCGTCCTGTCTTCCTACGGCATGAACATCCTTCGGGCTCAGGCTTTCGCGAACCGCAGTGGAGTGGTGTTCGACCTCATCACGTTCGAGGACGTCGATGAACGGCTCACCAAGAACCCGTCCGAGGTCGATCGGCTCCAACAAGTGATGGAAGCCGCCGTTGCCGGACGAGTCGAAGTCGAAGAACTGCTGCGTCGCAAGACGACCAGTGTCGTCTACCGCCGGACAAAGGGTGTCGTGCCGACGGGGGTCCACTTCGATGACGAATCTTCGGAGCGGTGCACGATCCTCGAGATCTCCGCCCACGATGACATCGGTCTGCTGTCCCACATCTCCGGCGTCTTGTCCGACCACGGCTGCAACATCGAGGTGGCTTTGATCACCACCGAAGGAACCCGCGCGATCGACGTCTTCTACCTGACCAAAGATGATGCACGGTTGTCGCGCGAACTCCAGAATGCGCTTGAGCGGGATCTTTCCCCGGTTCTCGAGCCCCTCTCTCGATCCGTTGAAACGACTCCAGGACCGAATTCGCGGTAGCCATGGAACCCCGGGACCTCCTGCTCGCCCCAGAAGTCGATACCGAGGAGTTGGACGGCCTGTACAGGCGTCACGGATTCCGGTCGCCCACGGAGGCCGACCGGAACCTTCAGGAGATTGCCGGCAACGAGACGGATCGCCGGAACCTGGCGCGGTCAATCGATCCGATATTCACGGCGTTCGGATCGGCTGTCGATCCCGACACCGCCATGTCGAACCTGGAGCGCTATGTTTCGGAAATCGGAAATCGCTCCGAGTTCTTCGTGCGATTGGCCGAGGATCCCTCCCTGGTCGAGCTGCTGGCAAGCGCTCTCGGAGGCTCTTCGTTCCTTGCCGGAATTCTGATTCGGAACCCCGAGTACCTTCATGGCCTCCGAGCGGACCTGGAACGCGGGCCGAAGTCTCGTGAGGATTTCATCACCCGAGCCCGGGAATCGGTTCGAACCTTCGATGACCAACGCGATCGGCTGAACGCTCTTCACCGCTTCCAGCGTCGGGAGTTATTGCGTATCGGCGTTCGCGACCTTTCCGGAGAATCCCATGTGCGGGACATCACCCACGAGCTCTCCTGGCTTGCCGACGCGATCATACAGGTCGTGTTCGACGAGGCCTGGCGCGCGATGGGGGACAGGCTCGGAGAGAACTTCGAGTTTGCGGTGATCGCAGTCGGAAAACTCGGTGGGGAAGAGCTCAACTTCAGCTCCGACATCGACATCATCTACATCTATTCCGATGATGCCTACGCCGAGCTGGCGACGAAACTCGCCCGGCGGATAAACCAGGCACTGAGCGAGCCGACCGGCGAAGGAATGTTCTACCGTGTCGACCTTCGTCTCAGGCCGGATGGAGGTCGGGGACCTATGGCCTCGTCGCTGAGGGCACTCCAGACCTACTACGATTCCTGGGGTGAGACTTTCGAACGGCTGGCTTTGTCGAAGGCCCGGTTCTCGGCCGGCCACCCCACCCTGGGAGAAACTTTTCTGAAACTGGTGGGACCCTTTGTCTACCGGCGATACCTGGACTACGCGGCGATCGACGAAGTGCGGGACATCAAACGTCGCATCGACTCGCAGGTCGGATCGTCCGGCGAGCTGGAATTGAACGTGAAGCTGGGACGGGGCGGCATCCGAGAGATCGAGTTCTTCGTCCAGGCCATACAGGTTCTCTACGGCGGCGAAATCCCCGGAATCCGGGTGAAAAGCACGCTGACATCCATCGATCGCCTCGAGGATGCTCTGCTGATCGAACGAGCCGTGGCCCGCCGGCTCCGGGACGCCTATGTGTTCCTCCGCAACGTCGAACACAAACTGCAGATTGTCGACTTCCGTCAGACGCACAGCCTGCCAAAGGACCGCGATGAACTCGCTCGGTGTGCCGCCCGGATGCAGATGTCCCTGCCGGCCTTCGAATCCACCCTCGATGCGCATCGGAATTCGGTCCATGACGTGTTCGGTGATCTGTTTTCGAGGGGCTCGGCCGTCGAGGAAGGTCTTGCCGCCACCGTCCATCGTTTTGTACGTGGCGGGATGGACGATCGAGAGGCGCTCGAATGGCTCGAGGGGATGGGCTTTGAGCCGCGGCAGGCCCTGGACAACCTGCGGACACTGCGCGACGCACCCGCCTTCGGTCGTTCACCGACCCGCATGAAAAACCTGCTCGCCAACGTCGTCACGCCGCTGCTGGAAAACGCCTCGAAGCTGATCCGGCCTGGCCGAGTTCTGAATGGCTTTGAACGTATCACTTCTGAGGTCGGCGCTCGTGAAGCGCTATACACATCCCTGCTGGAGAGTCCCCGCTCGATTCCTCGCCTGGCACAGTTGTTTGCCCTCAGCGACTACCTGTCTGAAACGCTTTTCCGGAAGCCGGGAGCGGTCGAGTTCCTGATCGACGACAGCCTGTTGTCGCGCAAGATTCCACAACCCATCGAGAGCAGGAGCCGGCGTATCCACGAGTTCTACGTCGGCGCCCAGCATCTGTTCGGAATAATAAGCCGCAGGCAGGCGAGCCGACTGATGAGTCGTTTCGCTGAAAGGGAACTCCGGAATCGGCTGTCGGTCGGCGATTCGGTTGCGGTGTTTGCTCTCGGCAAGTTCGGTGAACGAGAACTGAACTATCGCTCCGACCTGGACGTGATCGCGTTTTATGAAGGGGACTACGCCGCCGCGTGCAGGATGGTGGAAGGGCTAACCGAGAGTCTCGGCGACGAGTTCCAGCTGGATCTGCGGCTGCGTCCCGAGGGACGGAAAGGCTCTCTCGTCTGGAACCTGGAGAGAACTGCAGCATACCTTGGGGACAGGGGAGAAACCTGGGAGCGGATGGCATGGACCAAGGCACGATTTATCGCCGGTGACCGGAACCTGGCCGACCAGTTTGCGCCTCTCATCGACAATTTCGTTTACGGGCGAAGGTTCGGAACGGCCGAAGTCGATCAGATGAAGAGAATCCGCAAGAGAATGGAGCGGGAGCTCGCCAAAGAAAAGGAAGGGAGGTGGGATCTGAAACTGGGGAAGGGTGGGCTGGTCGATCTGGAGTTCCTCGCCGAGTTTCTGCAGATTCACAAGCACATCCGGATACCAAACACCGCCCTTGTCCTCAAGCGCGCCGGCATTTCCGCGGAGCTGATCGGCGACTACCACTTTCTCCGCGACGTCGAGTCCATGCTCCGACTCTGGTCGCTCCACGCGAGTACGCAGATCGATGAGAAGGATCTTCCGGCGCTGGAGCTGATGCTGAGTCTGGAGAGTTTTCCGGAAACCTATGAGCGGGTGACGGAAAGAATTCGTGAAGCTTTTGAGGCGTATAGAGGAGAGGTGTAGGTGCGGTCTATGACCGCACATTGTGCCGATCCGAAGAGCGTGCGGTCATAGACCGCACCTACACACCCTAACTCACGTCCCGCTCACCGGTTCGTATGTTGTATCCCTCTTCCACGGGCAGGACGAACACCCGACCATCCCCTATTTCTCCTGTCCGGGCGGTCTCGATAATCGTCCTGATCGTGTCGTCGACCATCTCATCGGGAAGGACGAGGTCGATCATGATCTTGGGCAGCAGCGTCACGCTGTATTCCGTCCCCCGATAGATGGCTTTGTGGCCTTTCTGGCGGCCATGGCCCCTGACTTCCGTCACGGTCAGCCCGGAGATATGGATCTTTGCCAGGGCGTCCTTGACTTCCTCGAGCTTGTTCGGACGGATGATTGCCTTCAGCAGTTTCATATAGACGTGCCTCCGGTCTAACGGAGTCGAACCGCGGTTCCTCCTCGAAGGGACCGCGGCCCACTCTATAGTGACCTGTTACAGGCCACTATATATCGTAGTACAGTTCGAACTCATGTGGATGGGGCCGCAGACGGACCGCGTCCACTTCGTTCTCTCGCTTGTACCCGATCCAGGTGTCGATCACGTCCTTGGTGAATACGTCGCCTCTCAGCAGGTACTCGTGATCCGCCTCAAGCGCGTCCAGAGCCTCTTCCAGGCTGCCCGGTGTCGAGGCGATGTCCTTCTTCTCTTCCGGTTCCAGGTCGTACAGATCTTTGTCGATCGGGTCCGGAGGCACGATCTTGTTCTCGATTCCGTCCAGGCCGGCCATCAGCATCGCGGCGAATGCGAGGTAGCCATTGCTCGACGGATCAGGGATCCGGTATTCGAGCCGCTTCGCTTTCTCGCTCTTGGAGTAGGCGGGGATGCGCACGCACGCGCTGCGGTTGCGCTGGGAGTAGATCAGGTTTATCGGGGCTTCGTAGCCCGGGACGAGACGCCGGTAGGAATTGGTAGTCGGCGCGCAAAATGCCAGCAGTGCCGGGGTGTGCTTGAGCAGGCCGCCGATGTAGTACTGGCAGTTCTTGCTCAAGTCTGCGTAATTGCCGGGTTCGTAGAACTGGTTCTGACCCTTCTTCCACAGGCTCTGGTGGACGTGCATCCCGGATCCGTTGTCCATGAACACCGGTTTCGGCAGGAACGTGGCGGTCTTGCCGCGTCGTCGTGCGACGTTCTTCACGACGTATTTGTACATCTGTAGCTTGTCAGCCATACGGGTCAGGGTGTCGAAGCGCATGTCGATTTCGCACTGGCCCGCCGTCGCCACTTCGTGATGATGGACTTCGACTCGAACACCGATACTCTCGAGCGTCAACATCATCTCGGAACGGATATCCTGGAGCGAGTCGGTGGGAGGCACCGGAAAGTAGCCTTCCTTGTAACGCGGCTTGTAGCCCAGATTTGGGTTTTCCTCGCGGCCCGTGTTCCAGAACGCCTCGACGGAATCGACGTGGTAGTAGCCCCCTGAAGGGCCCTGGTCATACCGGACGTCATCGAAAATGAAGAACTCCGGCTCCGGACCGAAGTAGACCGTGTCGGCGACCCCTGTGGCCTCCAGATGACGCTCGGCCTTCTGTGCGATGTATCTCGGGTCGCGGTTATAAGACTCACCCGTCACGGGATCTTGAACGTTACAGATTATGTTCAGGGTTGGGACCTCGGTGAATGGGTCCAGGAAAGTTGCGTCCGGGTCCGGAATCAGAAGCATGTCGCTCTCTTGGATCTTCTGGTAGCCCCGGATGCTGGATCCATCAAAGCCGAGACCCTCGTCGAAGATGTCTTCGACCAGCTCTGCCGTAGAGATCGAAAAGTGCTGCCACATCCCGAGCAGGTCGACAAAGCGCAGGTCGGCGACTTTGACGCCTTTCTCCCGAGCGAACTCTATTACCTCTTTGGGCTTCATGGTGGGTGAACCTCCGTGAATCAAACGAGTTTTAGTGAACGAAGACTGGCGGGTCCTGGGGAACCGGTTTTCCGCCAAAACGCGCTAGTCTACACCACGCGTGCGAGGGGACGCAAAATTATCTAGTACGATTGAAGAAATACGCGAAATTCGCACACATCCGTCACCTATCCACAAAAATATGGGCTCTACGGTGGCTATGTGTCATATATAATTTGCCAAATACGCATGATGATTTTCGCGCAAATATTGCGCGTCGGTAGGGTTGCAAGACGCGATCCGATGCTTTCAGGCCCAGCCAAAGGCGGATCTTGGAGGAATGGGATCAGTTGTTTAGAAAACGGGAAGCGCCCGTGGGGCCAAAGAGCGGGGTCCCTCATCTGGAGTTCGCTACGGCCGCATTAGCCTCGCAAAGAGCGGGGTCCCTCATCTGGAGTTCGCTACGGCCGCTAGGAAAACGCTAACGTCCTTGGGCGCGCCGTTTGACCCTCTTGGCGAGGTCCTCGATCTTCTTCGCGAGTTCTTCGATCCGGTTGCTGCCTTCCACGAGTTTGGCCGAGGTGGTGTAGCCGTCGGCCGCCTCCACCTCTTCGACCAGGACCTTGGTCAGTTCAACCAACTCGTTCGTTGCCTCCTTCATCTCCGCCAGCCTCTCTTCACGGAAGTGTTGCTCGGCCCTGATCCGGGCCTTGACTTTCATATCCTGCGGTCCTTGGGACACCGCTCGGCTCTGGAAGAGGAAGACGATGAAGAAGGTGATCAATACAGCAAGGACAGTCTTTCGTTTGACGGTCATTTCTTCGGCAGTTTACACCGAGTTCTTGAAGAGAAGTGAGGAAAACCCGCGCTCGGCTTTTTCTGGAAGCTTGATCCTCCGGCTCGAGAATTTTGAGGGCTCAAACGTGCTGTCAGGCCTCCGCCATCGGCTGTTGCGTAGACGGGACGACAGTCTCCTCCGATTTGAGCTGATCGCTGAAAGTTGATGGGCAATTACCTACCCGAGACTTGCATGTGGAAGTGGATTGGCGGGCGGGGAATGCACAAGAAACGGACCGAAGGCGGTCTCATGCATGCTAAAATTATTTGTTTGTGTGTCTTAAATCGCTTTCCGCCTGATCCGGTAGTTTGATTTCTGCACGCAGCCCAGCAAGCTAAGACGTATGGAAATCTTCTCCGCGATCTCGGATTGGCTGCAGGAGACATTGCTGCCTTACGGCGGAATCGGTTTGATGCTGCTGGCGATCTGCGATTCGTCGTTTCTGTCGCTGCCCGAAGTGAACGACATCCTGTTGATGACGTTCTCGATCGAACGACCGGAACGGATGCTGCTGTTTGCGGGGCTGACCACATTCGGGTCTCTGATCGGCTGCGCGATGCTGTATGCGGTCGGACGCAGCGGCGGTGAAGCGTTCCTGAAGAAGCGTTTCACGGACGAGCGACTAGCCCGGGTCGAAGGGTGGTACGCACGGTATGGGATGTTGGCCGTGATCGTGCCGTCGCTGTTACCGCCGCCGACGCCGTTTAAGATCTTCGTGCTTTCCGCCGGCACCTTTGGAATCTCGTGGCCCCGATTCCTGTTGGCTGTCGTGGTCGGACGCAGCCTCCGGTACTTCTCGGAGGGAATCCTGGCTGTGATCTACGGCGCAGCCGCCATTGCTTTTGTCCAGCAGCACTACGGCAAGATCGGCGTTGCTGTTTCGGTCGCAATCATCGTGTCGGTTCTCCTGTATATCTACTCAGAACGTTGGACGCGAGGCCAGAAAAATTAAGGAAACCAAGAGACGTTGAAGCTAGCTGACCGCTCGACTTTCCGAATTGATAGACTTTCGAGGGCCTCCGGGCTGATCCGAGCCCGAAGGGCTGCCTCCTGCGTACCCCTGATTCTGTTGCTTGCCGGATGCGGTGTTTCCCGACAGACCGTGATCCCGGCTCAGGAGTTGCCGTTTCCCGCGAAGGTAGCGACCCGACTGGAACTGCTCGACGACCTACAGAAGACCGGCGAATCCGTCGACACGCTGAGGGCGACAGTGACCCTGGAGGCTTCAGGTGGGGCGCTGACGACGGGCATTCTGACGTCCTACCGGGAGACGAGGGGTTTCCTCATCGTCCAGCGGCCCTCACACATTCGCCTCAAGGGGGAAGCCCCTCTGGCGCTGGCGACGGTTTTCGACATGGTTTCGGACGGGGAGATCTTCAGGGTATCCGTCCCCCTACAGAACACGTTCATCATCGGTGACACGACGGCGGTTACCGAAGCCGAGAACCCGGTGCTGAACCTCCGTCCACAGCACGTGATGGACGCCCTGTTCGTCGACATCCGCGACTACCTGGCCGATCGGCGTGTCCTGCCGGTCATGGAAGAAGCATTTGAAGGCCGACGCAGCTTCTATGTCTTCATGTTCATCGACAACAGCAGGACGGTTCCCCGCTTGATCGAAAAGCTCTGGATCGATCGACGCAACCTCACCGTGGCTCGCAAGCAGATCTTCGGAAAAGATGGAATCGTCCAGACCGACGTGGTTTACAACGCGTACAAGGTGTCCAATGGTGTCGCCTTTCCCCAGGACGTGTTCATCCGGCGTCCAGTCGAAGACTATTCCGTCAAGATCGAGTTCGTAAGGACCGAGCTGAACACGAGCCTTCCCGACAACGCCTTCTTTCTGCCTGCCCCCGTCGGCTCGGAGTTGATCCGTGTGGGAACCGAATCCAACCGTTGAATAAAGTTGAATAGAGAAATCATTCTTGCCAATTTCGCCAAACGTCCCGTTCGTACGAGCGTCAGCATCCTCGCGGTCGCGATTGAAGTCACGCTGATCCTTGTTGTCGTCGGTCTGGTGACGGGCATGAACGTCGAGACCGGAAGGCGAATCGAGGGCGTTGGTGCAGACCTGATGTTCCAACCCCCGAACTCTTCGGTGTTCCTGGGTCTGAACGGTGCGGTCATGCCGCTGGCGATCGGCCCCAAGCTGCTCGAAGTAGAAGGCGTTCGGGCGATCTCGCCGGTCATCACCCAGTTCAACACCCAGGGCGGCTTCGATACGGTGTTCGGGATCGACCCGGAAAGCTTCGCCGCGATGGGCGGCGGATTTAATTTTTTGTCGGGAGAGATCTTTGATGCCTCCGGCGAGATCGTGATCGACGACCTGTACGCCGCGGCGAAGGAACTGGGCGTCGGAGACGAGATGTCTCTGCTGAACCACCAGTTTAGGGTGAGCGGAATCGTCGAGCACGGCAAGGGCGCACGTCTGTACCTGAGCATTCGAGAAGCGCAGGAGATGATGGGGGCGATGGACAAGGCGTCGATCTTCTTCGTCAAGTGCGACGACCCCGACGTCACGTACGACGTCATTGCCCGGCTGGGAGCGATGTTTCCGACCTACCCAGCCCGCCCGCTGCGGGAGATGGTTTCCTTGATGGCGAACTCCAGTCTGCCCGCCCTGGACGCTTTTCTCACGGTGGTCTTGGTCGTTGCCGTTTCGATCGGCGTGCTGGTGATCTTCCTGTCGATGTACACGACGATCACCGAGCGAACTCGCGAGATCGGCATCCTGCGTTCTCTCGGCGCGTCGAAGGGCTTCGTCGTGAGAATGATCCTTCACGAGACTGCCTGGCTGTGTGCTATCGGAGTCGTGATCGGAATCGGGCTGAGCTTTGCGATTGCGATCCTCGTCCAGGCCGTATTCCCGACGCTGCTCATTATGATCCTCCCGGACTGGATCCTTCGGGCGTCGCTTCTGGCTCTCTTCAGCGGTATTTTCGGGTCGCTTTATCCTTCTTTCCGGGCTGCCGGACAGGACCCGGTTGAAGCGCTCGCGTACGAATAGGTAGGCCTGATGACAGCACTGCTGGAAACCTTCGATCTGACGAAGACCTACCAGGTGGGCACTGTGCCTGTTGAGGCGCTGCGAGGGGTCGATCTTCGGGTAGAAGCAGGAGAGATGCTGGCCGTCATGGGACCCTCCGGATGCGGAAAGTCGTCGCTGATGCATGTTCTCGGCGCGATGACCCGGCCGACCGCCGGAAGGGTCCTTCTCGACGGGCAGGACGTCGCCCACATGCGCGACGCCGAGCGCACCGAGTTCCGACGAGACAAGATCGGATTTGTTTTCCAGAAGTTCAACCTGCTGCCGACCCTCAACGCCCGCGCGAATATCGAAATTGCCCGCCGCATCCACGGGAGCTTCGGCGATGCAGCCGCCGACGACCGGCAGAGGAAAATACTCGAGATGCTCCAGATCCAGGACAAGATGAGCCGGCGTCCCCACGAATTGTCCGGCGGAGAGCAGCAACGTGTGGCTGTCGCCCGCGCCGTCGTCAAACAGCCCGCGATTCTGCTTGCGGACGAGCCCACCGGCAATCTGGATTCGAAGAACTCCGACATCGTCCTCGACATGTTTCGTGAGTTGAATCGGGAGCTCGGACAAACGATAATTCTGGTAACGCACAATCCCGAGCTGGCCGCATATACCGACCGGGTCGTCGAGATGCGGGACGGCAGGATCGTCAACGACGGATCCGCGGAATCCTGGGTCGCCGCGGAATCCAAGCTTCTGACCGAATCGGTTTCGGGTCGATCATGAGAAAGTGGTTCATCTGGCAGTGGGGCCGAGGTTCGTTCCAGTACGACGTGCTCTGCGGTCTGATCCTGATCATCATCTTCGCGATACCGCCGGCCGTGTTCAACGACCGTCATGACTACGAGCGGTTGTCTGGATTTGATGAGGTTCGGCGGGCGCGTGATGACGACGGAACGCCGGTCTACACCGTCAAAGTGAACAAGCCGGCTTTCTCGGGCGACGCCGCGGAATTGGAAAACGGCGCGCGGGAGAAGCTAAGGTCTTTCCTGGGCCTGGACACCCTCGAGGTGGATCGCGTGGAGCCCGTCTACGACACCCGGGGTGTGTTGGCGGCATATTCTTTCTGGTTGGATCAATGACTCGTTCAGCGCTTCGGCTTCTGTCGATACTGGTTCTTTTCGGAACTGGCACGCTGCTGGGGCAGACGCGCGTCTCGCTCGACACAGTGCTCGAGCGGATGGAGGCTGTTGGCCGTGAATTCCGAAACCTCGAGGCCGACATCGAACGGACCAAGGTGGTGGTGATCGTCGACGATCACAGCACGTCTTCCGGCAAGTTTTACTTTGCCCGGAGCGGTGACACCAGCCGCATCCGGATGACCATCGAAAAGCCTTCCCGCCAGGAGCTCCTGATCGACAAGGGCATGCTTCAAATGTACTTTCCGCGGATCAACCAGGTGCAGGTGGCCGATCTGGGTGAGAACCAGGACAAAGCCGAGTTCATGGCGATCGGATTCGGCCAGTCCTCGGCCGACCTTCTGAAGTACTACGACGTGACGCTCGCCGGGGAAGAGTCCATTGACGGCATCGCGACATCGATACTGGACCTCAAACCCAAGTCCGTCGACTTTTCGGCGATCTTTTCCAACATACGGTTGTGGATCGACCAGGAACGTTGGATCCCGCTCCATACAAAACTTACCGAGGCCGGCGGCGACTACCTCGACGTCCGGTTCTCCAACATCAGGATCAACCGCCGCCTTTCGAATTCGGTTTTTGAACTGAAGCTTCCCAAAGACGTGCAGCGAATCGGGGGGTAGGCGATGGGGCCCGTGTCGGCCCGACCTGTCGTTTGCTGACGTTTCTGCTTGACGAAGCACCCGTCGGGGGGAGGTAGCCTTTCTATTCGCCTACCTGTCGTTTGCGGACGTTTCTGCTTAGCAAAAACCCGGGGGCAGGGCAAGCCCTGTCCCCCTCACAGTGGCTCGCTCGCGGACCGTTCCGCTTCACGACGACTCCCACGCGACACGCTTACGCTCATCGACCAGGTACCGTGCGAGAAGAAACGTGAGGGGGACAGGGCTTGCCCTGTCCCCGGGTGTTCGCTTCAGCGGAAATGTTAGGGAACGACGAAACCCGAGCCTTCGTTCGGGAAAGTCGTTACGTTTGCAGACTGGCCTTTGCGGCGACTTCAGTATCGTCGGGTGGGGTTTCTTCGGCTGCCTCTTCGGCTTCGAGTTGATGCTCCTGTCTCTCGAGGCGGGAGGCTTCCTTCCACGTGTACCAGATCCTCTGGAAGACGGTCCAGTTCGTCAAGATCGCCATGATCCACAAGACGACGGCCATCCGGTCCGTCAGTGCCCCGATGATCAACATGACGACCCTTTCGGCCCTCTCGAGGAACCCGATCTTGCAGGCCGGTATCAGTGACTCCGCGCGCGCTCGCGTGTAGCTGGTCATGACCGAGCCGATGATGACCATTCCGGTCAGGCCGAGGTAGAACATGCGGTCGGCCTTCGCGTACCAGAGCATCAGTCCGAACAGCATCAGCATGTCCGAGTAACGGTCGATGACTGAATCGAGGAAAGCGCCAAACCGCGTGACGGTCTTCGTTACGCGGGCCACCGCCCCGTCGAGCATGTCGAACACGCCCGCGAACAGGACCACCAGGCCAGCCCAGAAAAACATGCCCTTGGCGAACAGGACAGTCGCGAAAATGTTGATTCCAAGGCCGATAAAGGTCAGGACATTGGGGTTGACGCGATGTTTGGAAAGACGAGCGACGAGATAATCCTGGACCCGCTGACCAACTTTGCCGACCTTCCCGCTAATGGTGTGAAATGGCATGAAGTACTTCGATGATCTGCTGCGTACGGACTCCCTTCGCAAAATTCTACGCTAATTCCTCTCCCGGAACAATTAGGTCCATTCGGCGGTCGTGCCTTGGATTTCCCTTCCGGATGCGAATACGAGTGACCTGTAACCAGTGCTATCGGTACCAGCGTTCGGCCGAACGGCGTCGGATTCTAGGAGTGACGCTCGAGCCAATGCTGTTTCATTGCGAGGGCGTTACGACACCGAGACGGCGCCGTTGGGCCGAACCCTTCGGGCCGATGGGGGTTGCGGGCGATCTCTTTGTCGGAAGCCGTCACCGATGAAAGAGCATCGCTTTCCGTCTTCCTCCTCGACCTCGCCCGCAAGACCCATCGGCGATGGTGCCGATAGCGCTGGTTACAGGCCACTAGCCGTCAGATTCTTCATCGTGGATCGTTGTGAAGCTCATGACTTCAAAGCTCCGCGTTCCGTCCGGTATACGGACGGCGACCGTGTCGCCATCGCGCTTGCCGAGCAGGCTTCGACCTATGGGCGAGGTGGTCGATATGGCCCCTTCCGCGAAGTCGGAGTCCTCTGTCGTCACAAGCTTGTAGGAGACCTCTTCCTCCTTTTCGATATCGAAGAGGACGACCCTGGAACCGAGGGAAATACGATCTCTCGGAATCTTCTCGACGTTGATCATCGCCACATCCGACAGACGCTGCTTCAGTTGTCCCAACCTGGCGCGAACAAATTCCTGGCGCTCCTTGGCGGCCTGGTATTCGGCATTCTCGCGGAGGTCCCCCATGGCCAGGGCTTTCTTCAACTCCTTCGGAAGCTCGGTCGTAAGTTCCTTTTCGAGGACTCGAATCTCTCCTTCAAGCTTCTTCCTAACCTCTAGCACCATTCATCCTCCTAATGTGATGGCCAGTGCTGCGGCCGAACCGGCGGTTCTCAGAACAGGCGGAAATTGATCGTGAGGAACTTTCGTGGGTCTTGTCTGAAATCGTACATCAGCTTGAGCATTTCAGAGATCGTTTGATTCGTGTTGTCGTAGAGTGCCGGCTCGTTGATCAGTTTGCCCAGGGTTCCTTCGCTGTTGGCGACATTCGAGACCATCGTGGAGACTTCCTCGGTCGCCGTCCGTAGATCATCGTAGAGTGCATCGTCCCGGCTCAGCTTCCCGAGCGTTCCTTCGCCCATTTCCAACCGCGCGACGACGTTGTTCATGCGGCCGACGAGTTCGTTGGCCCGATCGTAGACCGACGGGTCGTTGATGAACTTCCCGAGCGTTCCGTCGCCGCTTTCCACCTTTGTGACGAGAACGTCGATTCTCTGGACGGCTTCGTTCATCCGATCGTACATTTCCCGGTCATTCATCAGACTGCCGATCGTGCCGTCCCCTGTCCGAGCGTTTTCCACCAACAAGCGCACTTCCTCGACTGTTGCGTTGGCATTGTCGTATATCGACGTATCGGTGAGCATCTTGCCCAGCGTCCCTTCGCCCTGGCGGATCTGGGCGGCGATTTCCTGGATTTCTTCGCTCAGGACTTCCAGGTTCGCGATGATGTCGTTGGTTCCGGTGATGAGTTCGCGGATGTCCCCGGTCGTTTGTCCCTGGATGGTTCCCTCGTCCGGGATACTGTCGCCGAGGCCGGGTCCCTTCTCGATCTCCACTATGCTGTCGCCGAGCAGGCCGATCGAACCGATCGTCATGATCGAGTCGGACAGGATGATCTCCTGGAACTGGAGATCCAGACTCATCTCGACGGCCACGGATCGTTCCGGCTCAGGCAGGTTGGTCACCCCGACCGAGCTGACGTTCCCGACGGTAACGCCTTCGAGCCACACCTCCGCGCCGTTGTTCATTCCGTTGACCGAAGGAAAGTAGGCCGTGACGGTGTATTTCGGCGTGAAGAAACCAGCCTCGCCCCCCACGAAGAAGATCGCCGCGGCCAGGAGTGCAAAGCTGGCGATCACCAGCACGCCGACCCGTAACTCGGCCCAGGATATTGTTTGACGCCTTGCCATGTTTTTCCCCTTTTTCTTACGCTAGAAACCGTTGGATGTACGGATCCTTCGACGCCCGGAGTACCTCGTCCGGGCCGTCGAATACTATTTTCCCCTCGTGGAGCATCACCAACCGGGTATGGGCGAGGCAGAACGTACCGTCCTCCCGTATGAATTCGATGCTCCCGTCGGCCTCTTCCGCATATTCCGTCGCGAGCGTGAACGCGTCGCGCAGCCGATGGGTCACGAAAACGCTGGATACGCCTTCGATGTCCCGCAGCCGGATGATCAGTTCATTGATCTTCCTCGAGGTAACGGGGTCGAGACCCGCAGTCGGTTCGTCATACAGCATGATGGCCGGTTCTGAAATCAGAGCGCGCGCGAGCGACACGCGACGCTTCATCCCGCCCGACAACTCGGATGGAAGCTTGTCGATGGCCTCAGCCAGGCCGACGAAACCCAACACCGTCCGGACGCGTTCCTCGATCAGGTCCCCCTTCACTCCTAGCTCGAATAAACGATAGGCGACGTTTTCGAAGAGCGACATGGAGTCGAACAGACCCGATTCCTGGAAGACCATCCCGACTTTGGGTCGGACTCGGCTCAGCTTGCGTTCGTTCATGTTCGTGATGTCTATCCCTTCGATCAGGACTTGCCCCTCGTCGGGCCGCTCCAGCCCCATCATCAGTTTCAACATCGTGGACTTCCCCGATCCGCTGCCGCCGAGAATGATCTTGGTCTCTCCACGCAACAGTTTGAACGACACCCCATCGAGTACCGCTGCGTCCCCGTAGTACTTCGAAACATTGCGCAGCTCTAGTATGGGCCTCGAAGCCGTGTAAGATTCGTTCACGGACTTCTGATCCAACGTTTTCATAGATATGTCAGGATGATCCGGGTCAGGAAAAAGTCGGAAACCAGGATGAGGATCGATGATACCACCACCGCCTGCGTGGTGGAACGGCCGACGCCTCGCGTTCCCCCGTAGGTGCGCATCCCGCAGTAACAACTGACCGTGGCCAGGATGCCGCCGAACACCACCGGCTTGAGCAGACCGCCGAGGATGTCGTCGTAGCTGAGCGCGTCCCAAGCCGAGTTCAGGTACATGTTGGGGCTGATCTGGAGCAGGAAAACTGCGACAAACAGACCTCCGATGATTCCCATCGCGTCGGCGACGATGGTCAGAAGCGGTTGCATCGTGACGGTTGCGAAGATCCTGGGAACGACCAACTTCTTGACTGGATCGGTTCCCAGCGCGCGCATCGCGTTGATCTGTTCCGTGACTTTCATCGAGCCCAGTTCCGACGCCATGCCCGAACCCACCCGGCCGGCTACCATTAACGCGGCGAGCACCGGTCCCAGCTCGCGCACGAGCGAAACCGACACGAGCGATCCGGTAAAACCGATTGCACCGAATGTGGAGAGCGTCGATGCGGTTTGGAGGGTCAGGACGGCTCCGGTGAAGAAGCCGGTCAGCATGATGATGGTCAGCGAACCGACTCCCACCCGATCCATCTGGATGAGGATGTCCCTGAAGTAGAACGGCCGACGGAAGGCCCCCCGGAAGGAACGGCCGGTCAAAACCGCTATTTCCTGGACCTCGATCACCGCGTCCTTCGGGCTGAGCATAAGGCATCGTATCGGAAGATCCCTTTTATGGTCAACAGTTAGGCCCTAGTGCAGCTCCTTCCCGGTGGGCTATACTTGAGTCAATGTTGAGCTTCAAAACAGCTGGCGAATCCCACGGACAGGCGCTGATCTCTATCGTCGAGGGGCTTCCGGCCAATCTCGAATTCGACACGAATTTCATCAATGAAGAGCTTCGGCGGAGGCAGGGTGGCTTCGGGCGTGGTGGCCGAATGAAGATCGAGTCGGACCAGGTTCGAGTCCTCTCCGGGGTTCGACACGGTAAAACTCTCGGCAGCCCGCTCGCGATGATGGTCGAGAACCGCGATTGGGAGAACTGGCGCGACGTCATGTCGGTCGAACCCGTCACTCCCGAGGTCGCCGAGAAGCGACGGGTGACGCGACCGCGACCCGGCCACGCAGACCTGACCGGCTCCCAGAAGTTCGACCAATCCGACGCTCGAAACATCCTCGAGCGCTCCAGCGCCCGCGAGACGGCTGCCCGAGTGGCCGCCGGGGCCGTGGCCAAGCTCCTGCTGCGAGCCTTCGGCATCGAAGTCCTCAGTCACACCCGCTCGATCGGGGAAGTCCGTCTGGCGGAAGATTTTATGGTCGAGTGGGCGCAGTTGGAGGCTATTCGTGATGATCTCATCGTACGCTGCGTCCTTCCCGGCCATGCCAACCGCATGGTAGAGGAAATCAAGGCGGCCCAGCGCGACGGCGACACGATCGGCGGCACGTTCGAGGTGGTTGCTCGAGGAGTCCCCGTCGGATTGGGTGCGCACACCGGCTGGGAACAGAAACTTGATGGACGTCTCGCGCAGGCCGTGATGTCGATCAACGCTGTCAAGGCAGTGGAAGTCGGTGACGCAGTTCGTGTCGCCTTCAGCCGGGGCTCGTTGGCCCATGACGAGATCTCGTTTGATTCCGATACCCGTCGATTTGATCGGCTCACGAACCGGGCCGGTGGGATTGAAGGCGGCATGAGCAACGGGGAGAACGTCCGCGTTGTCGGATACCTGAAACCGATCCCGACGCTGAAGAAGGCCTTGAAGTCGGTCGACATGGTGTCGAAGGAACCGTTCATGGCCCAGCATGAACGCTCCGACACCTGTACGGTTCCGGCTGCGGGTGTTATCGGAGAGACCATGGTGGCGCTGGTTCTCGCCCATGCGATGACGGAAAAGTTCGGCGGCGATTCGATTGATGAAAGTCTAAGAAACTACAGGGGATACCTCCAGCAATTGCGTGATTTCCCGACCAGCGGTGATTGAGCAAGTCGGGCATGTTAGGATTGATTTTCGAGGAGAACTCGCAACGTCCCGTTTGTAAGTCCCCAAAATGCTAGATGTCCAGTGCGCAGGGGGAAGTTCCTCTGATTGCAAATTTGGTTATTGGACGAATCCGCATTGGAAGTTGGAGATTGCAAATTGCTGGATTCCTCATTGGGTCGGAAATCTGAAATGAAGCAATCTCCAATGAGCGATCTCCAATGCGCATGGGCGAATGCCCATGCGCAGGGGGCACGACGCTAACAAAACGATGAACAGAAAGATTGTCCGTTACGGTAACAACGTTCTTCAGCAGAAGGCCAAGGAGGTCGATAACATCACCGACGCTGAGGTTCAACTGGTGCGGGACATGGTCGAGACGATGTACAAAGCCCCGGGCGTCGGCCTCGCCGCGCCGCAGGTCGGCGTCTCCCAGCGCATCATGGTGACTGATACAAGCGGCGGCGAAAAAGCAGACAATCTGCTCGTCATCGTCAACCCCGAGGTCGTCGCGAGCGATGGGGAACAGTACGAAGAAGAAGGCTGTCTCAGCATCCCGGGCTTTTCCGAGAGGGTCACACGGCCGAAGAAAGTCGTCATTCGCGGCCTGGACCTCGACGGGCGGGAGATCCTGCTCGAAGGGGAGGATCTGTTGGCCCGCGCCTTCTGTCACGAGATGGACCATCTGAACGGCGTCATGTTCCTCGACCACCTCAGCTTCATCAAGCGTGACCTCATCAAGCGTAAGATAAGGAAGCTCATCAAGCAGGACGAGTGGTAGACGGCAATGAAGCTCGTCTTCATGGGGACGGCGGACTTCGCCGTGCCTTCGCTCGGCGCCCTGAGGGAAGCCGGGCATGAACTCGTCGGAGTTTTCACCCAACCGGACCGTCGCGCCGGTAGGGGGCGGAAGATGCGCCCTTCGCCGATCAAGGAAGCGGCGATTGAACTGGACCTGCCGATCCACCAACCCGATTCTCTCAAGACCGATGAAGCACGCGACCTCCTGACGAACCTGTCGCCTGTCTTGATCGCGGTTGTGGCTTACGGAAAGATCATTCCACGCTGGTTGATCGACCTCCCGCCCCGCGGCGTCGTCAACGTACATGGCTCTATCCTGCCGAGATACCGTGGCGCCGCTCCCGTCAACTGGGCCATTGCGAACGGGGAGAGCCGGACTGGGGTGTGCGCGATGCAGATCGACGAAGGCCTGGACACAGGCCCCGTGTACCTATGTGAAGAAACCGAAATCGATCCCGGCGACACGGCCCCGGTCCTATCGTCGCGGTTGGCCGCAATCGGTGCTTCGTTGCTGATCCGAACGCTGGAGGGAATCGAGGGCGGCACGCTTCTTCCGAAGCCCCAGGACGAGGGGCAAGCCACCCTGGCTCCACGGCTGACGAAACAGAATGGCGTCATCGAATGGAGCGAGACCGCCCAACAGATTCACGACAAGGTCCGGGCTTTTCTCCCGTGGCCTTCGGTGACGGTACGATTCGGAGACACGCCATTCAAGATCCTTGAGTCGAGGCCGACGGGCGTAGTCGACAAGAAAAAAGAATCGCAAGTTGGGACGATCATTTTCGAACAGAATCGTCTAAAAGTAACCTGCGGCGGCGGGAGCGTGCTTGAACTGCTGCAGCTTCAAGCGGAGAACCGCGGACCCGTGACCGGCGCCGAATTCGCGAACGGGATGCGCATTCGAAGCGGGGCGATGTTTGCGTCGATCCGTGGCTGGTCGCCGGCGGGATAGTCTCCGAGCGCGGTTTCCGCTTTTTCAGGTCCCGACTTAGGCCGCGAAGTAGCTTACAATCGGCAAGATGCATCGAACCCATCCGGAACCCGATGACGCGCACGACGATCGCTGGGCTCGACTGGCCGGCGTTCTGCTGATGGTGTCGGTCCTTGTGGCTGCCGGTCTCCTGAGTGCTTTGACCGCGATGCGGTTCGCCATCCGGGGTCAGGAGGTCGGCGTCCCCGACCTGGTTGGGAAGTCTCAGGTAGAGGCTGCCCGGATCCTGGCGGAACGGGGACTCGAACTCCGACTCTCCAGCCGTCGTTTCAGTTCCACCGTGCCAAAGGACCGAATAATGGATCAGATTCCCGCGCCGGGTTCGCGACTGAAGCTGGAGCGCGGGGTCAAAGTGCTCTTGAGCCTGGGCGAGCGCCAATTCTCTGTTCCCGATCTCGAGGGTGCGAGCGTTCGTGCGACACAGTTGATGCTGACCGAGCGGGGTCTATCGGTCGGGAATACGCTGTTCGCGCACACCGACGCAGGCGAGGCATCGACGATCGTCCACCAGTCGCCCCCAGCCGGGGACATCGGAGGAAGCGATCCGGCGGTGAACGTGCTGGTGTCGCTCGGCCCTCCTGCCGAGTACTACGTGATGCCCGACCTTACCGGTCGACGGCTGGACGAAGTCGTCGAGCAGGTTCGAAACGAGGGGTTTCGGCTCGGAGAGGTGACATACGATCAACACCCGGGAATCGAGCGGGGCCGCATCGTTCAACAACAGCCTCCCGTCGGTTACAAGTTGTCCAGATCCGATCCCATTCTTCTGGAAGTTAGCCAGTGACTGTACGCATTGCACCATCGATACTTTCCGCGAATTTCGCCACCCTGGCCGAGGAAATCCGCGTTGTAGAGGAGGCCGGGGCGCACTACATCCACGTGGACGTGATGGACGGGCACTTCGTTCCGAACATCTCGATCGGACCTCCGGTCGTATCCTCGATCCGCAAGGCGACGAGCCTGCCCTTGGACGTTCACCTGATGATTGCGGAACCGGATCGCTACATCCCGGCCTTTGTCGAGGCTGGAGCGAACATCGTCACGGTCCATGTCGAGGCGACAACGCATCTGGATCGTACGATCGAATTCATACGAACCCACGACGTCCAGGCCGGCGTTGCCCTCAACCCTGCCACTCCCCTCGCAGCGGTGGAGCACGTGCTGGACATGCTGGATCTGGTCTTGATAATGACGGTCAACCCGGGGTTCGGAGGACAGAAGTTCATCCCCTACACCGCCCGGAAAGTCCGGCGATTGAGGGAATTGATCGAGGACGAGGGCTACGGCGCCGTCATCGAAGTCGATGGTGGAATTGACGTGGAAACGATCGCCGAGGTTGTGCCCGCCGGAGCCGAAATTCTCGTGGCGGGCTCGGCAATTTTCGGCAGTTCGGAGCCCGCTCTAGCAGTCAAGGAAATGTTGGCAAAGGCTTCTGCCCTCGGGTATCATTCTAAATACGCCTGATTAAAGGAGTTTCTTATTCCTATGCGGAAGTTTTGGGTCGTGCTGCTGGCCCTGCTGTTGTGGGGTTGCGGCGGCTATCCCGACGATCTGGAAATCGGCGAAGAGGGCATTGATGAGCCTGATCGTATTCTCTATTTGAGGGCGCTTCACGACCTGCGCCGAGGTAAGAATATCCAGGCCCGTCTAGAGCTCAACGCCCTGATCAATACCTATCCCGACAGCGAATTCCTTCCCCAGGCGAAGTACGCCACCGCCGAGTCATTCTACCGGGACGGTGGCATGTCGGACATGGTTCAGGCAGAGGCCGAATTCAAAGACTACATCACGTTTTTCCCGACCAGTGACCTGGCCGACGATGCGCAGTTGATGATTGCCATGACGCATCTCCGCCAGATGGAAAAACCGGATCGGGACCCGACACAGTCGTTGATGGCAGAGCTGGAGTTGAAGAATTTCATATCCACCTATCCCGACAGCAATCTGCTGGATGAGGCGAAAGCGAAGCTGCGCGCGGTGCAGGAAGTCCTGGCGGAGGGTATCCTCAAAGTTGCGAATTTCTACTCCACCATCCGGTCCAACACCGCGGCCATCGACCGGTATCGGCAGGTCCTGGAAGATTATCCCGATTTCACGAAGACACCGGACGCCCTGTTCCGTATGGCCGAAACAATGCGCCGCAGCGACAACGAAGGCGAATCGATCATTTACTACGCGCGGATCGTTCGTGACCATCCGCTCTCCGAGCGGGTCGGGGAAGCAAAGGAACGACTGATCTCACTCAACCAGCCGATACCTGAGGTCAACTCCGCTGCGCTTGCCCGAGCCGAGGAGGCGCCACTGCCCGAGGGTCGGGGGCTGTTTGGCCGGATGTTCGGCATCCTCGGTCGTCGTCCGGACATATCGACCGAAACCACGGCGGCATCTATCATCCGGGAGAGTGAGGAAGGTGAAGGCACCGGAGAAGGAACCTTCGAAGTGGAGGGCAGAGTAATATCCGGGTCGAGTCCGCCCGGTGGAAATCTGTAGAGGCATCGAGGAATCAACTGGAATATCGGGCGGCCATGTCGGCCGCCCGTTTTTGTGGTAGAAGAAGTGATAAGTGACGAGTGACAAGTAAGAAGCATTTGATACTTCTTAACGGGCAACGGCCTACGGACAACGGCCTACGATGAAACGAACTATCCTGCTGGCCGACGACAGCCCGACGATTCAGCGCCTGGTTGCGCAGACGCTCGACGGCGGGAGCTTCGAGCTCGTTTCGGTCAACAACGGCGACGCTGCCGTCGAGAAGTTTGACGAGTTCCGGCCCTCCGCGGTCCTGGCCGACATATTCATGCCGGGGAAGAACGGCTATGAGGTCTGCTCCTTCGTAAAAGGGCATCCAGCGCTGGATCAGACGCCGGTCATCCTGCTGGTCGGCGCCTACGAAGCCTACGACGAGGACGAAGCCACCCGGGTCGGTGCCAACGGGCGCATCACCAAGCCGTTCGAGCCGCAGCAACTTCTGGACATGGTGACGTCGATGGTTCCGGACGATCCCGTCGACGAGGTACTTTCGGTCACTGAAGATGACCCCGACGGCGGGGATCTACTCGGATTGGAGGCCTTGTTCCCGCCGGAGAAGCCGGAACCCAAGTACGGCGAGATTACAGAGGAAGAGATCGAAACAATAGCAGATCGTGTGATTCAGAAGCTGTCGACCGAAATCATCGAGGGAATCGCCTGGGACGTTGTTCCCGATATTGCAGAGAAGATCGTGCACGAGGAATTGAAGAGAAAAGATGAAAGTTGAGCTGCCCAAGATCTACAACTTCCAGGAAGTCGAATCCCACTGGTACGACTTCTGGGAATCGAATGGTTATTTCCGCGCGGACGCCGCCTCCGAGAATCCCGCCTTCGTAATAGTGATGCCGCCTCCCAACGTTACCGGGTCTCTCCACATGGGTCATATGCTCAACAACACCGTCCATGACGTGATCGTGCGGCGCAAACGCATGCAGGGTTTCAATACCCTGTGGCTTCCGGGGACGGACCACGCCGGAATCGCAACCCAGAACGTCGTCGAGCGACAGCTGAGCGAAGACGGGCTATCCCGTCACGATCTGGGTCGCGAGAAATTCGTGGAGCGCGTCTGGGAGTGGAAGCGGGAATACGGCAACCTCATCACGAAGCAGATCCGGCGGATCGGGGCGTCGTGCGACTGGTCCCGGGAACGTTTTACGCTCGATCAGGGATTGTCGCGAGCCGTTCGCGAGGTCTTCGTGCGGTTGTACGATGAAGGGCTCATCTACCGCGGCAAGCGGCTGATCAACTGGTGTCCGCGTTGCCAAACTGCGCTTTCGGACCTGGAGGTCCAGCACGATGCCGTCGAAGGCAAGCTCTACCACATCCGCTACCCGATCAAGGACTCTGAAGGGGAGTTCGTCGAAGTTGCGACGACGCGCCCGGAGACGATGTTGGGCGATACCGGCGTCGCGGTCCATCCCGAGGACGAACGCTACGCTCATCTCAGGGGCATGTCTGCAACGCTTCCCCTGATCGGTCGCGAACTGCCGTTCATCCAGGACGATGTCGTCGAGAGGGAGTTCGGCACCGGCGTGGTCAAGGTGACCCCTGCCCACGATCCCAACGATTTCGACATGGGAAACCGGCACGGGCTCGAGCAGGTCAGCGTCATAGACGGGGAAGGGGCCATTACCTCCGAAGGCGGATCTTACGCGGGACTCGATCGGTTCGAGGCGCGAAAACGAGTGCTCCAGGACCTCGAAGCGCAGGAGCTCCTCGTGAAAGTGGACGCCCACACGCACAACGTGGGTCATTGTTCCAGGTGCAAGACGATCGTCGAACCGCTGCTGTCGGTCCAGTGGTTCGTCCAGATCGCGCCGCTTGCCAGCGAGGCGATCCGGGCGGTCGAGGAGCACGAAACACAGTTCGTTCCGTCCAATTGGGCGAAAACGTATTTCGAGTGGATGTACAACATCCGCGACTGGTGCATATCCCGTCAACTCTGGTGGGGGCATCGCATCCCGGCCTGGTATTGCGGGGACTGCGGCGAAATCCTTGTCTCGCGCTCGGATCCGACCACTTGCTCAAAATGTGGGTCCGGCGAGCTGAGGCAGGACGAGGATGTTCTCGACACGTGGTTCAGTTCGGCCCTCTGGCCGTTCTCAACAATGGGCTGGCCCGAAGAGACCGCGGACCTCAAAGTGTTCTACCCGACGAGTCTCCTGGTCACCGGCTTCGACATCATCTTTTTCTGGGTGGCCCGGATGATGATGGCCGGCACGAAGTTCATGGGCGACGTTCCGTTTCGGGAGGTCTACATCACGGGGCTGGTCCGTGACATAGACCGCCAGAAGCTATCTAAGTCTAAGGGTAACGTTGGAGACCCGCTGGTCATATGCGACGAATACGGGACCGACGCGGTCCGCTTTACCCTGGCCCGTCTTGGCGCGCCCGGTTCCGACCTGGTTCTTTCCGCGGATCAGCTGGACGGGTACCGCGCGTTTTCGACCAAGATCTGGAACGCGGCGCGCTTCATGCTCGGCCACGTCGACGATTCCGACCGGCTGGCCACGTCCGACGAGCTTCGGGCGATGGATCTGCCGCTCGCGGATCGGTGGATCCTCTCCCGCCTTTCACGCACGGTCGAGTCGGTCAACGCAGCGATGGATCGCTATTTTCTGCACGAAGCGGCCCGGAGCGTGTACCAGTTTTTCTGGCACGAGTTCTGCGACTGGTACCTGGAGATGGTCAAGCTGCATCCCGACCGCTCCAAACCCGTGTTGATCTATGTCTTCGAGAGCGCGCTCCGCCTACTGCACCCGTTCATGCCGTTCATCACCGAAGAACTCTGGCAGCGGATCCCTCACAGGGGCGAGTCCATCGTCGTCGCTCCCTATCCCGAAATCGCACCCGGCCTCGTCGACGATCACGCGGAGGCGCACGCGCGGCTGATACAGGAGATCATCGTCAAGGTCCGCAACATCCGGGCCGAGGTGAATGTGGAGGCCAAGCAGTTCGTCCCGCTCCGCGTTGCGACTGAAAACCCCGACGTCGAAGGAATGCTCGTCGAGCACGAGGACTACATCCACCGCCTGGCGAGGGTCGAGACCCTGGAGGTTCTCCCGGCGCTTTCGGGGGAGCGGGCCGCGGCGCAGGCCGTCGCCGCGGGAGTCTCGCTGGAGGTTCCGCTGGCCGGAGTCATCGACATCGATGGGGAACGATCCCGCCTGGAACGGGAGATAGACAAAGCCCGGAAGGAAATCGAGAGCCTGGAACGCAAGCTGTCGAACAAGAATTTCATCGATCGGGCCCCGGCGGAGGTTGTCGAGGAGAATCGGCGCAGACTCTCTGACTACCGGGATCAGGCCGCAAAGCTCACCGCCGGACTCGAACGACTGAAATGAAGCCCGGGACCATCGATCGCTGCACCCGATCCTGAATGAACTCCATCGATCTCAGTCTGCTTCGCCAGAGTCTGCTCGCTGCCATCCGCGAAGACGTCGGCAGCGGCGACCTTACCGCACGAGCGACCATCGAGGCCGGGAGCGAGGCTCGGGCCGAGTTTGTTTCCAAGCAGAACCTCGTCGCCTGCGGTGTGAGGGTTGCAGGAGAAGTACTTCGCTTGTGCGATCCAGAACTCGCTTTCAGACCGCTGGTGTCGGACGGCGACTCCGTCGCTACGGGCGGCGCGCTCGCCGAGGTCGGCGGTCGAGCGTCTTCCATCCTGGCGGCCGAGAGAACAGCCCTGAACTACCTGCAGCGACTCTCAGGCATCGCCACGGCGACTTGTGAGTACGTCGCCAGGATCAGTGGTACCGGTGCGCGGCTCGTCGATACCCGCAAGACTGTTCCCGGCATGCGGCAGCTCGACAAGTATGCTGTCCGGTGCGGGGGCGGGCTGAACCACAGGGTCGGTCTCTTCGATGGGGTCCTCATCAAGAGCAACCACCTGGCCTTCCACACGGGCGTTGGAGACGCTCTGGAGGCGGCACGAACCCGGCTGGGCCACCTGGTCAAGCTGGAAGTCGAGGTTCGGAAGCCGGACGAACTCCGCCAGGCGATCGTGGCCGACGCGGACGTCATCATGCTGGACAACTTCAGCCCCGCCGAAACCCGTGAAGCCGTCGAGGTCGTTGCCGGTCGGATTCCCCTCGAGTCTTCCGGCGGGATCACGCTGGAGAACATTCGCGAGTTCGCTGAAGCCGGCGTCGATTACATTTCTGTCGGTGCGCTGACACATTCGGTGAGGGCGGCCGACATCCATCTGCGCATTTTCCCGGAGTGAGTGGAGCCGTGAAGCCGGACCCCAACACCACCCTCGATCAGAGTCTGGACGCTGTTCTTCATTTCCTCATGCAGAACATGACGGTTTCGGTATCCGGCGAGAAGCTCGCCCGCGATCTCGGGGTCCCGCACTCCCGGGTCGTCCGCTGGGTGGACAGGTTGCGGTCCGAGGGCATTGACATCCTCGGCGAAGCCTTCACCGGATTCCGCCTGACGCGGCTGCCCGATGTCCTGCTCCCCCAGTTGATCCGGGACCGGCTGCACACCCGGGCTTTCGGAAGGAACCTGTACCACCTCTACAGTGTCGAATCGACGAACAGCTACGCTGCAGACCTGCTGGGCCAGGAGAAACTCGCTCCTCACGGCACGGTGGTGGTGGCCGAGAGGCAGACCGCAGGCCGCGGCCGTATGGGCAGAAGCTGGATTTCCAGGCCGGAGGTTGGGCTCTACACCTCCATCATCCTGCGGCCCGAGTTCTCCTCGAATCTCGCTCCGCTCTTGACCCTGGGGACTGCCGTCGCAGCCCATGACTCGATCGAACGCGCCACGGATCTGGAAGTTGACATCAAGTGGCCCAACGATCTTCTTATCGGCCGAAAGAAAATCTGTGGGATCCTCTCAGAATTGCAGGCCGAAGTCGACCGTGTTCGGGCGATGGTCATCGGTGTCGGCATCAACGTGAACCAAGATGAATTCCCCGACCAGATTGCCGACACGGCGACGTCGCTCCGGATGGAGTCGGGACGGACGCACTCCCGAATCGAGATCCTCCTGGATTTTGTCCATGAGTTCGAGCGGCTCTATGAGCTGTTTTGCGAGAAAGGACCGTCCGCCATCATTGACAAGTGGACGCGTCTGTCCAGCTTTGCGAACGGCCGGACGATCGAAGTCGACGACGGTGTGCGGCGTATCCGTGGCGAAACGGCTGGATTAAATGCACTGGGAGCGCTTCGGATTGCGCAGCCCGACGGCGACGTAGAGGAAGTCTACAGCGGCGACGTCGTACACTGGGAGTAAGCAGAGGATGCTACTGGCGATAGATCTCGGAAACACGAACACGGTCTTCGGCGTTTACGACTACGGGAACCTCGCGAAGAGTTGGCGGCTGTCCACCCAGAAGGCGCGAACGGTCGACGAGTACGGCATTCTCCTGCGAAACCTGTTTGCACTCGAGCAACTCGACGTCGGGTTGATCGATGCCGTCATTATCGCTTCGGTCGTACCGCCGCTGGACCCCACCCTGGATGGGATGGTCCGGCGCTACTTTTCGGTGGAACCGATTTTCGTGTCTCCGGAAAACGCCGGCATTCCCATCCTCTACCACGATCCCAGTGAGGTTGGAGCCGACCGAATCGTGGACGCGGTCGCCGCCGTGGAACGCTACGGCGCGCCGGCGATCATCGTCGATCTGGGAACCGCGACGACCTTCGATGGGATTACCAGAGAGGGCGCGTACCTGGGAGGGTTGATCGCCCCCGGCATAGAGATTTCGGCTCGGGCCTTGACGGACAGGGCGGCCCGGCTACCTCGGGTCGACATCCAGAAACCGACCGAATTGATCGGTCGCTCCACGGAAGCCAGCATGCAAAGTGGCTTTTTCTGGGGGTACGTGTCGCTGGTCGACGGGATCATCGACAGAATGAAGGTTGAACTGGGGGACGCCGCCCACGTCATCGGGACCGGAGGGATGGCCCGTTTCGTCGAGGGAGAATCGAAGTGGGTCTCGACGATCGATCAGGATCTTACGCTGGACGGTTTGTACCTGGTGGCGAAGAGACTGGGAGCGGCGTGAGCAGAATCGAGAGCCTGCGTCGGCTAGGGTTTGCATGATGGTGTTTCGTGTCATAATTCACGGATTGGGAATCATTTAGGCTGAACTCGGGACAGCCGAGAGGGGAGGACGAAATGAATCGTCAATTTGGAGCATTCCTGCTGGCGGCCATGATGGTAATTGGCGGATGCGGAGGTAGGGACCGCGGAACCGATCTGGTTGCAGGAGCGGATCAGACACCAGTGGAAGGGGACTGGCTCGTGCTGGCGTACGACGCCGAAGCCGATACCTTGAACCGGATTATTTCCAACAATGCCTACACCGGGTACATCATGGAGGGAGCGATGGGCTCCATGGTTGGGGAGTTCCTGCTTTCCTACGACCCGGAGACCTGGCGCACCGACAGGCCTCTCCTGGCGGAATCGTATCCCGAAATCTCTGAAGACCACTTGATTTACACTTTCGTCGTCCGGGACGGAGTGCGCTGGCATGACGGCCAGACTTTCACCGCCGCCGACGTGTTGTTTTCGGCGAAAGCGATGATGAATCCGTTCACCGATTCGGCTTCGCTGCGCGGCTACTTTGCGGATCTTGCCGACGTTCAAGTCAACGGTCGAGAGATCCGGTTCGAAATGAGCAAGCCGTATTGGATGAACGACGACGCGCTGGGAACGACACTGCCTATTCTTCCTAAGCACGTCCACGATCCCGAAGGCGTTCTGGACGACTATTCATACCGCGACATTGTCAGTGCGTCCGCACGCGAGGACGCCACGCTGCGAGAATTCGGGGAGCTGTTCAACGAAAACCCCGCCAATCGGCAACCCATTGGGACGGGGCCGTACAAGTTCGAGAGCTGGGAGAGCGGCTCTGAGATGATTCTGGTCCGCAACGACGACTACTGGGGTGAAAAAGCTTACCTCGAACGGATTCTCATCCGATTCATAACCGACGATACGGCCCGGTTGACGGCCCTGAAAGCCGGCGAAATCGACTTCGACACTCGATTGACGCCGATCCAGTATGCGCGGCAGACCAGTGGCGCGAGCTTTGACTCCGAATTCGCGAAGGCGAGCTTCAACATCCCGCAGCTTTCCTACATCGTCTGGAATTCCCTGCGCCCGTTCTTCGCCGACAAACGTGTTCGTCAGGCGATGACGATGCTGATTCCCCGACAGCAGATCATCGACAGCCTACGGTTCGGTCTCGCCCAGATTGCCGTCTCGAATTTCAACCCGAGCTCCCCGGATTTCCACACGGGGCTGGAACCATTTCCTTATGATCCCGATCGCGCCATGGCGCTGCTGGATGAAGCGGGCTGGATCGACCATGATGGCGACGGGATTCGAGACAAGGACGGGGTGCAATTCAGCTTCGAGTTCCTCGGTTCCGTCAGCAGCTCGTTCACGGATCAGCTGCTCCCGATCCTGAAGGAGGAGTTCGGACAGGCCGGTATCGAGATGACGGAACGGCGGCTGGAGTTCACCGTCGTCATCGAGAACGTCCGCGACAGGCAGTACGACGCCTACGCGGGGGCCTGGCTGAGCGGCCTGCAGCAGGATCCCTACCAGTTGTGGCATTCGAGTTCGATCGGGAACCGGGGGTCCAATTTTGGCAGCTTCGACAATCCGGAAGCAGACAGGCTCATGGAAGAGGCGCGGACGGAATTCGATCCGGAAAAACGGAAGCAACTCTACTGGCGGTTTCAGGAAATTCTTCACGAGGAGCAGCCGTACACATTCATGCTCTATCCGCAGGAATCGGTGACCTATCACCGCCGATTCCAGGGTGTCGATTTCCTCCCTGTCCGACCCGGCTACGACCTGACGAAGTGGTTCGTACCCCTGGTTTCCCAACGCTACTCTGCGGTGACTCCCTAATCGAGTCCCCCGGGGCGATCTGCTGCCGTCAGGTCGCCCTCCGCCGCAACCCTCCGGGCCGATGGGGGTTGGGGTCGATCTCTTTGTCGTTCGTCGTCATGATGAAACCGCATCAATTCCTCCTCTCTCCTCGACCTCGACTGGCAAGACCCATCGGCGATGGTGCCGATATCTCCGTTACAGGCCACTAGATGCAAAGCTATCTGCTCAAACGGATCCTTTTGATGATCCCGACACTGGTCGGGATCTCCATGGTTTCGTTCCTCATTATCCAGCTGGCACCGGGAGATCCCGCGACGATGAGGCTCGGCGACGGGCAGGGCATACGGGACCAGGCGATGGCAGAGAAGATCATCAAGGAGACCCGCGCGCTGTACGGTCTGGATCGCCCCCTGCACGTGCAATACGCAAGTTGGTTCAAGCGCATCATCACCCTGGACTTCGGCCGTTCTCTCAAGGATCAGCGGCCTGTTTGGGACAAGCTCAAGGAACGTGTTCCAGTATCCATCCAGCTCAGCGGCATTTCACTTCTTCTGGCCTACCTGATTTCCATTCCTGTCGGAATCTACTCCGCGACGCACCAGTATACGAAGACCGACCAGGCGACGACGGTGTTCCTCTTTACGCTCTACTCGCTGCCGAATTTCTGGGTGGCGACGCTGGGCATCGTCTACCTCGGTGGCGGCGATTTTCTGGACGTGTTCCCCGTGTTCGGCCTGCAGACGATCGGGTCTGAGAGCTGGCCCCTGTGGGACCAGATCAAGGATCGAGCGTGGCATCTGACGCTTCCGGTGATCTGCATGACCTACTACACCTTCGCCGCGCTGTCGCGGTACATGCGCTCCTCCATGCTGGAAGTCGTCCGCCAGGACTTCATCCGCACTGCGCGCTCCAAGGGATTGAGCGAGCGGCTCGTGATCTACCGCCATGCGCTCCGGAATTCTCTGATCCCAATCGTCACGCTGATGGCCGACCTGCTGCCGGCGCTCATCGGCGGGAGCATCGTCATCGAGTACATCTTCTCGATTCCGGGGATGGGGCAGTTGACTTTCGACGCCGTGCTTTCGCGGGACTATCCGGTCGTCATGGCGGTTTTCACGATCAGCGCTCTGCTGACCCTTCTGGGAATCCTGATCGCCGACGTTCTCTACACCGTCGTCGACCCGAGGATCACGTATGGCAGACGGACTGCGTAGCGTCGAATCACGGCCCCTGGAAAGCGAAAGCGGGGTTCGTTCTGGCGCGTCGGAAGCCTACTGGTCGATCATCATCCGCCAGTTCCGCAAGAACAAGGTGGCCATGGTCGGACTTGTCCTGGTCATCCTGCTCTTTCTGCTTGCGCTGACGGCCGACTTTGTCGCGAACGATAAGCCCCTGGCGATGCGCTACGACGGCGCAATCTACCTTCCGGTGTTCAAGAGCTATTCCGTCAAGCTGGGGATATCTCTCTGGCAGCCGGAGTTCCTGAACGTCAAGTACAAGGAGTTCACGGAGGAAAACTTCGGGGACGACGACTGGGCAGTGTTTCCGCCCGTCAAGTACTCGCCCAATGACATCGATCTTCTCTCGACGATTCAACCACCGTCGTCGGAGCACTGGCTGGGCACGGATGATATCGGGAGGGACATCGCCAGTCGGATGGTGCACGGCTCGCGGGTATCGCTGTCGGTCGGATTCGTCGCCGTCGCGATCTACGTCGCAATCGGGATGTTCATCGGGGCGCTTGCCGGATACTACGGCGGTGTCGTCGACATCATCGCCTCCCGCCTGATCGAGATCATGCTCACGATTCCGACCTTCTTTCTCATCATCACGGTCGTCGCGTTTCTGCCTCAGAGCATTTTCAACATCATGGTGGTCATCGGCCTGACGAGTTGGCCTACTGTGGCCCGTCTGACGCGCGGCGAGTTCCTCAAGACCAAGTCGCTGGAGTACGTGGTCGCCGCGCAGGCCCTGGGTGCCAGCGATGCCCGAACGATCCTGCGACATGTCCTGCCCAACACGCTGGCTCCCGTATTCGTCGCGGCGACGTTCGGGGTCGCTTCCGCAATCCTCATCGAATCGACTCTCAGCTTTCTAGGCTTCGGCGTTCCTCCGTCGACGGCGAGTTGGGGCGCGATCCTCTCGAGCGCGCGCACCCTGCTGCCCAGTGGATGGTGGCTCACTTTGTTTCCGGGCATGGCGATCTTCCTGACGGTGACTTCCTACAATTTGGTGGGGGAGGGGTTACGGGATGCGGCTGACCCACGTCTAAAGGGATAGTGGCCAGTGGTCAGTGACCAGAGGCCGGAAACGGCTCGTAGGATCGGTGGCACGGGGACTCGGGGACTCTTATAATTAAGTCAATCGGATGCCGCAGATTCGCACTTTCTACGATGAGCTTGGGATCGATCGTGATGCCGGTCCGTCCGAGATCAAGCGTGCGTTCCGCGACGTTGCCAAGCAGTACCACCCCGACGTGAATCCTCCGGACAAGAAGGACTGGGCTCACGAACAGATGAGCCGCGTGAACTTCATCGCAGATACCCTCTTGAATTCCGAGACCCGGGCCGAATACGACGATCTTGTGTCAAAGTACGAACGCGGGTTCTTCCGCCGACCACGGCGGACCGCCCGGCAGGAATACGCGTTGCAGCGCGAATATGCCCGCGTGTCGGTGGAGATCATGAACCTGAGCGGCAAGTACTCCAACTGCAGGCTCAAGATGGTGCTGGGCGGTTGCGTCAGCGGGTCTGCCATGCTGGTCCTGATCGTAATGTCGGTATTCTCGTCCGGAGCGTTCAGCCTCACTGTCGCGTTTGCCCGCTTCCTCGTCCTTGTTGGGCTCATCATGACCGGCATCGGCCTTTCGGATTACATGGCCCGGGGCCAGTACCGCCAGCAGATCCGGGAACTGGAAATGCGCCGGTCGGATCTGCGCCGCCGTATGTATGAGGCGTGGACGATGTATTGAAGAGTCGTAGGCCGTTATCCGTAGGCTGTTGTCCGTTGGGGATCCGGAACGCAAGCCTCTCGGTCGGGGTGGGACTATTGCTTTCTCAGACTTTTCTGCTCAGCCAACACCCTTAGGGACGCAGATCGAAATCGATCTTGGATCCGAAACTGTTGCGCTCGGAGGGCGTCTCTCCTCCCACTAGGCTAGAACCTGGAAGGCTGGAGTTTGCTGTCGGTTGGGATCCCATCCCCTAACGGACAACGGCCTACGGATAACGGCCTACGTCCCCTACTCCGCCACGAACACGCTCTGCGCGAACGGCCACTCCCCGTCCACCCATTGCACATCGCAGCGGAAGCCCGACTTACGGCCGATCTCGACAACTTCCTCGAGGTTGAACTTGTGGCTGCTCTCGGTCCAGATCCTCTCGTCTTCCCCCAGGGTGATGGCCAAGCCTGCCCCGGGAATCGTGACCTTCTGGTTTCGTTTCGATCGCAGGTACATTTCGATCCGCCGCTCCGCTTGGTTGTACATGGCCAAGTGATCGAATTGTGCCAGCTCGAAATCCGCTCCCAGTTCGCGGTTCAGCCGTGCCAGGATGTTCAGGTTGAACGCGGCTGTGGCACCGATGGAGTCGTTGTAGGCCGCGAGAACGCGTTCGACGGGTTTCTCCAGATCGGTTCCCAGATACAGGATGTCTCCGGTCTTCAGAATCAGCCGGAGCTTGCGCAGAAAATCGATCGCCACCGGCCTTTCGAAGTTACCGATCGTACTCCCAAGGAACAGCAGGAGCATCTGAGCTCCGCCAGGCCGTCGCGCCGCAGCCTGGCCGAGACCCTCGATGTATCCGCATTCGAGCGTCTGGACCTCGACGCCCTCGAGCTGCTCAAGCTCGAGTTTGCAGCGCTCCAAAGCTGCAGCGGAAATGTCGATCGGAAGGTAGGTTACCGGTCCCCGCCTGGCGAGGGCCGACAGGATCCAACGCGTTTTCGTACCGCTTCCGCTACCGAGCTCCGAGACCAGTACTCTGGAGTCGAGTCGTTCGACGAGGTCGGGCGCATGACGTTCGAGCAGCCGTTCTCCGGCGCGGGTCAGGCCGTACTCGGGCAGCAACGTGATCACGTCGAAGAGAGCGGAGCCGATGGCATCGTAGAGGTATTGGAAGTGCAGCTCTTTCTGGCCTTTCCGGCCGAGACCGCTTTGGACGTCTGCAATCAATCGGAGAGCTGCCTTCGCAGCCATGGGCCCAGTTGACATCGTGTCATGCTTCGACGCAGCGAAACGTCGAGTAGATGTGGGGGTAGTGCGGCTGGAACCAGTTTCTGAAAGACCGACGCAGCATGCATGCGGCCGTCCTGGGTGATCCCCCTTTCATCACGAAATGCTTCCCGTCGAAGAAATCGGCGGAGTATCCGGGATAGAAAGGGAACCGCTCGAAGCCCTCGAAAGGTTCGAACACCGTCGATGTCCATTCCCAGCCGTTGCCCACCAGATCGGCCACCCCGAATGCGCTGTCACCGGCCGGATACGCGCCGACCGGCGTCGGGTTCCACCTGCAGAAATCGAAGTTTCCGTGTTTCTGCTCTGGCGGGGCCTCCCCCCAGGGGAATGCTCGCTCCTTCCCGTCCGGAGTTCCGTAGGCGGCGCGGTGGAGCTGGGCTTCGGTGGGCAGGGTCCGTCCGACCCAGCGGGAGTAGGCCGACGCCTCGGCGTGACTCACGTACACCGGCCACGAGGAGGGAAGGGGGCGTTCATCGAACATGTTGCACTGCTGCCACCCGTTTCCGTTCTGGCGCCAGAAACGGGGGTGCTGGATGTCCTCCCGCGTGACCCATTCCCATTCCGTATCGTCCCACAGCGATCGATCCTCATACCCACCCGCCTGTACGAATTCCATGAACTGACCGTTCGTGATGTTGTGGACGTCGACCGTGAAGCCCGGGACCTCCGTGAGTGTGAGGTCGAACTCGTTGTCCCATCCGAACGCCTTCTCGGGCTTCATTCCCAGGGTTGCCGTGCCGACTGGAATTTCGACCTGACGTGGCTCGACCTGCGGATCGCTGCGCACGTTGCCGCGCTCCGGCTGTGGTCGTTTGCGATCAAGCGGAAGCTGGTGATACATGTATGCGAGAGTCTCGGCGTGCATGAGCCTGTGCTCGATCGCCACGTGAAAGATCAAGCCGTCCGAGAGGCCCTCGCCTGCGTCGTCGTCGAACCCTGTCGTGTCCAGGAGGCCGTCCACGGCTTCACGGACTCGGCGATTGTAAGAAGCGATCTGGGAAGGAAGCGGCCAATCCGACGGTGTGTCAGAGGGCAGGTCTCCGTCGACCGGATCGATTCCGAAGGCGAACACGTTGTCGAAGTACTCGTCGAACGGGTCCAGGCCGAAGGTTCTTCGCCCGATCAGGTTCCAATCGAAGGCCTCCAGATGTCCTAGGTAGAAGATGATCCGGTGCCGTTCCCGGATCGGGCGATCGTGTATAGCTGCGGGCGCCAGGAGATGGAACAGATGGTCGGTTTGAACGCGGGATTCCCGCAGCCGGTGAATCAGCGAGGCTCGGAGTCGGTCGTCCGTCCCGTTTGAGAGCATCGATTCGTTGGTACTGCGGTTAATGCGTTCACTTCATGCTGCGACGATCCGCGTCCAGAGACGCTCGAACTGCGCTTTTGGATGCGGATATTCGGTCTCCGTCCCCGGACCCACCATCGTCAGGGTGGTCCTGTTTAACAGGTGGAAATGTTAAAGTCAACCGTCGACCGGTCGGATCCCTCGCGCCGGTGGGTTCTAACTGCATGCGAGACAGTCAGATGAGCTTGGCCATAGAAAAGATGCAACCGGAGGATTGGTCTCGGGTTCGAGAGATTTACACGGAGGGCATCGAAAGTGGAGATGCAACTTTCGAGACCGAAGCGCCGCACTGGGACGCCTGGGACACTGCGCACCGAGAAGATTGCCGCTTCGTGGCGCGATCTGGGGGCCGCGTCATGGGCTGGGCGGCCCTCAGCCCTGTATCGGATCGATGTGTGTACGGCGGAGTGGCCGAAGTCAGCGTCTACGCAGCCCGACTTGGGGCGGGCCGTGGTGTTGGCACGGCATTGCTGGAGGCGTTGATTCGGGAATCGGAGCAACTGGGTCTGTGGACACTCCAGGCAGGCATTTTCCCCGAGAACGAAGCCAGCCTGCGACTACACGAGAAACTGGGTTTCCGTCGAATCGGTCATCGTGAGCGCCTCGGCCAGATGAAAGGTGTCTGGCGCGACGTAGTCCTGATGGAGCGGCGCAGCAAGGCCGTCGGGGTTTGATCTTTCTTGTCCAAAACAGCTTTGGGAGGGCCGGCGTTTTTTGGAGACCCGTGTCCCAATGGAGATGTAGGTGCGGTCTATGAGTCTGTGACCGCACCCTCTTCGAACCAATGAGAAATGCAGCAATTTCCAATCTCCAACTTCCAGTGCGGATTTGTGCATTAACAAATCTGCGATTAGACGGAACTCTCTTCTGTGCGATCGCAAATTGCGATATTTGAAAGAATCCACATTGCAGGTTGCTCATTGCAAATTTGAGGTTTGAAATCCGTCGCGGTTTGGTCCCCTTCCCTCACGACAGTGTAGGTGCGGTCTATCACCCGCACAGTCTTCGAGCCGAAACGATGTGCGCTCATAGAGCGCACCTACGCCCCTCGTCTGATCGGTCCTAACACTCCTCGTGGCACTGTTCGCCCCGAATACCCTCCAGGCCTTCCCGGATGAGCCAGGGGACCATGATGAGAGCGGCCGCGGGGTCCGCCCACCACCAGCCCGCGAGGGAGTTGGCAGCGAGCCCGGTCAAGAGCGCCAGCGAGAGGTAGGAGCACGCGAGCGTTTCCTTCGCTTCGGCCGACAGAGCAGCGCTTCCGATTGCGCGTGCGGCCCGGATCTTTCCCCAGGCGATCAGGGGCATGATCATCAGGGAAAAGGCCGCCAGAATGATTCCGACGGTGCTTTCCTCGGGAGGGCGGCGTGAGAGCAGAATCCAGAAGGCCTGGAGAGTCACGTAGGCGGCCAACAGGACGAACGTGATGCCCACGAAGCGGTGCACCGAGCGCTCGGTTTGTTCGATCACCTCCGGCTCGGCTCCTCGGGCTTCCACCCTCAATCGCCACAGCAGCAATGAGGCCGCCGCGCATTCGATCACACTGTCCAGCCCGAACCCCATCAGCGCTATGCTTCCGGCAACGTAGCCCGACCAGAGCGCCACGGCGGCCTCGATCAGGTTGTAGCCGATCGTCGCCACAACCAGGCGAGTCGCGAGCTTGGTCCAATCAGTCCGTGAGGGGCCGACGTCGACGTTCATCACGTTTTCAGCAGTGCGGTACGGGGTATCCGAGCCACGGATTGCGCGGACAAATCAAGCCACGGATTGCACGGATTCAACGGATTAAGAGTGGTCTTTCGGACAGCAGTCCACCGGTTTTTCCTATCCGTGTAATCTGTGTAATCCGTGGCGTATCTCCGTCGAATCTGTGTAATCCGTGGCTCTCACCGGAAGGTCATCAGTTCCGCCGGTCTCCCGCCGGCTGTGCGTCCTTTACGAACCGCTCGAACCACGACATCATTTCATAGAGCGTGTGTTCGACCGACTCCTTCGCTGCGTAACCGTGGGATTCGTTCGGCAGTGTGACGAGTCGAGCCGTTGCGCCGTGTCCCGTCAGGGCGTGATACATCCGGTCCGACTGGACGGGGAAGGTGCCGGAGTTGTTGTCCGCCTCTCCGTGCGTCAGCAGGATCGGCTCGTTGACCTTGTCGGAGTGCATGAAGGGTGAGACCTTGAAGTACAGCTCCGGAGCTTCCCAGAACGTCCGCTGTTCGCTCTGGAACCCGAAAGGAGTCAGCGTGCGGTTGTAGGCTCCGCTGCGAGCGATGCCGGCCCGAAACAGGTCGGAGTGCGCGAGCAGGTTCGCCGTCATGAAAGCTCCGTACGAGTGTCCGCCCACCCCGACGCGATTGCCGTCGGTGACTCCCAGCTCCACGGCCTTGTCGATCGCCGCCCTCGCGCTCATCACGATCTGATCGACCATCGTGTCGTTGACGGTCATGGGGTCGCCGATCACGGGCATGGTCGCGCCGTCCAGGAGCGCGTAGCCGTTGAGGACGAAAAAGAGCTGCGACGCTCCACGGATCGTCGTGAAGCGCTCGGTCGATCCAGAAACCTGGCCTGCTGTGGACGGATCGTTGTACTCCCGCGGATACGCCCAGACCACGGTCGGCAGACGGGTACCCTCTTCGTAGTCTGCGGGCAGATAGAGGGTAAAAGAGAGATCCACGCCGTCTTCGCGCTCGTACTTGATGAGTCGTTTCGAGATCCCACGGAGCTGCGGCGTGGGATCGGCGAAGGCGGTCAACCCGGCGATGCTGCCCCCTCCGGACAAATCCCGGATGCGGTAGTTCGGGGGCTCCGTCTTGGTCTCACGTCGCGTGACCCATCGGTCGCCGGAATCGCCGAGCGGGCTCACAATGGCTTCGTAGGTCCCGGTCTCGGCCCTGAAGAGGCGCTCCGAGGCGAGTGTCGCAAGGTTCAGGCGATCCAGGAATGGGTAGTCGCCGTTGGGTGAGGAGCCGTTGCCGGCGAGATAGATCCAGTCGCCGTTCTGCATCACGGCACGGTGGCCGTTGGGCAGGGTCGCGGAAACAGGCCGCCCCGGATCGTTGTAGCGGTCCTGCGCGCTCATGTCCCAGATGAGCTTTGGGTCGGCATCCGAAGCGACCAGGAACGTTCGGTTCCACCGCCGGATGCGATCGAACTCGGTAATCAACGCCCGTCCGTCGGCGAGCCATTGCAGTCCGCGGTTCCGTTCTTCGGTCCGGAAGATCTCCCGCGGCGCCTGATCGAACGGCGCGGCGAGCGCCATCAGCTTGTCGCGGTGTTCGACTTCGGCGGCGGGGTCTCCACCGTCCAGAGCTTCCGCCCAAGTCAGCGTTGCTGGTTCGGTCGGGATCCAGCCATAGCTTCGGGGATCGGTCGGTACGCCCCCGATCGGCACGTTCTCCTGCAGCGAGATCCTCGCGACAGTGTGCTCGACGACGGCCGAACGATCCCAGATCTCAACCATTCGTGGGAACGAACTGTGCCTGAACAGGTAGGAGTAGGGCTTCTGCAGGCGGACGACGAGGAGGTGGTTGCCGTCAGGGGAGATCGACAGCGACTGGAAGAGTCCGGGCTCGCCGAAGTTCGTCACCCGGTCGTTTGCAGTGTCCACCAACGCGAGTTGAGCCGTGGCGTGGTAGTCGAACAGGGCGATATCGTGCGGCGTTTCCAGCAGATCCTGGTATGTCCGAACCGGTCCGGACCGTCCGGAGGTTTCCTGGACATTTGGTCCGACAGGTACGGTGGGTGCCTGGGGCGGTTCACCCCGGCCCGCCGGAAGTCGCTGGATCAGAAGCGTTCGGCTGTCGGGCATCCATCGGATCGCGGTGCCGTACGCCGCGTTGAGTACGACGCCGTCGATCCTGTGTGCGCTGCCGCCCACGCCGCCGACCCACAGATCGATACCTGAGTCCCGGGTGTTCGTGAACGCGAACCTTTGGCCGTCGGGACTCCACTGGGGAGAACCCAGCTGTGCCTCGAGCGGCAGGTCGATCTGCATCTCGTTCCCGTCCGGCATCGCCTTCAACGCGTATCCGATCGAGTAGCGGGGTCGGCTGGGTCCGTTGGTCAGCGGGTCGATACGCAGCCCGGCGATCCGTAGCATCGGTTGGGAGAAATCCTCGATCGACGGGTATCCCGGCGGCTGGGAGAGAATCATGTGGCTTCCGCCCGGATTGATACTCACCTGGGGCGTCGGCAGGGCGTCCAGGACGTCCTGGATTGCCTGTGGCGGTTTCCTGTAAGGCTCCTGGCCGGCCCCTGCAGTGGCCGACGCCAGCAGCAGGGCCGTCACTACGGCGGCCGTCGGGAGCCCCCGAGGGAAGTCGAAAGATCGTGTTTTCATGACCGTGGTCTCCTCTTCGCCGAAAGTTGGATCAGGCTTCTGTCGGGATCTGGCGATTTTAGTACCCGAGTGCGCCATTTCGAAAGCTATTCCTCACTGATGTCGGCGGAGTACTCCAACTCGATTCCGCGTTTGACGCTGAGAGCTGCGGGACAGGCACTTTCGACGATGTCGATCAATTTCCGGGCATCTTCCTCTCGTCCCCGGGGCACTTTGATGTTGTAATTGACCCGGATTCGCGTGACGACCATCCTGCCGTCAACTTCTTCGATGTCTCCTTCGACGTCGGAGTGCAGTTTCTCGGGGTATGATGGGATTCCTCGTGCTTCCAGGGCGCCGCCCAGGGTGCCGGTCAGTCAACCGGCGACGGCGGCCACGAGGTAATCGAGAGTTGCGGGGATGTCTTCGTCGGGTTCCAGCTTGTAGAAGTGCTTGATGCCTCCGTGGACGCCGAAACGCACGGGTTCGGGGAAGTCTTCGATGTATGCGAGCCGCAGCGGCCGCTTATCCTGGTAGATCTTAACCTTCGAGGTGTGCACTAACATGGTTCCTCCTCCAGAGAAGGGTTAACGTAAAACTATCCTATAATTTAGATCGGTTGTTTCTACACAAGATAATCCGTTGTTCCGATCCCATGACGGGGGACGCTGCCACAGGAGGTGTTGCTGCGTGACGAGCACACCTGAGAACGAGCTGGAGAGGGCCCGTCAGGTGTGCCGCACCGAGGATCAGCCGGCCGACCGCTACCTGGAAGCCGTCGACAGGATCGTTGCCATCTGCCTCCAATCTCCCGAGCTGGTCGGAGAGGAGACATTGTCTTCGCTGGGCGGCCTTCTCCGCCGCGAAGAACTGCCCAAGTCCGTCATCGACCACACCCTGATTGCGATAGCCGTCGTTGCCTATAGCGTTCCGGCCCTGCTTTCGGGTGCGCTCGAGTTTGTTCGGGACTTTTTGAAAGACCCTCCCGCTGAAGTCGCGAGCGACCATCTTGCATCCTCTCTGTTCCTCTGCCTGGTCAAGATAGATCGCACTTCGTCGATGGGCGCTGTGTTGGATGTCCTGCAGGCTCCCTCCTTGTCCGGACCTGTGCGCGGTTCACTGCTGGCGGCGCTACCGCAGGTTGCGGAATGGAATGACACAGATTCGGCAGGAGAGCAGCTCCTCCAGCTTCTGGACACCCCGGGGCTCTCCGTGCAGAGGCGAACCGTCGGCCCGATCCTGGAGCGGCTCTGCTTGAGACACCCTGAGGAGGTGACGCCGCAACTGCTGGAGCTTCTGGCGTCATCCAAGCTCGTTCGCGATTTCCACTACCTCCGGTCCTGGCTGGTGGGGAGAAAGTCTCTGTCTGAAGAGACCCGCGGGAAGCTCGGAAGTGGCGCCGCAGTTTCTGCGGAAATTCGGTCGGCGGTCCGCAGGCGCCTCGGGGACGGGGCGTGTCGAGTTTTGATCGTCCACAACATCAACGACTCCCGGTCGAGCGAAATCGTCCGCGTCACCCCACTCGCCGACGCGCTGCTGGCGCTCAATCCCCGGTTGGAAATCACGCTGGTGACCCGGCGTCGGTATCTCTATGACCATCCACGAGTGAAGGTCATTTCAGTGGAAAATGCCGGCGCCGTCTACGAGTGCCTGGAGTCGCGGTTGCAGGCCGTGATCGATTTCTACGAAGCGGGTAACAAGCGTCAGAACTACCGCCCGGAGCTGGAGCTGGCCGTTCAGGAGCACGTTTCGAAGGAGCGTCCGTTATTCATATCCGCGGGCAAGGGCACGGACCAGTTCACGTTCAGCCGCCTGATGTTGGGCCGGATGGACTATGCGGGTGATCTCGATCTGGACGTTCAGCGGGTTCCGAACGTATACGATCCGAGCTACCGCCTTGCGGCGGTGCTCGGAATACCGTTGAGGATGGGAGAAGAACAGCCCGATGACGGATCTATCCTGGTGGCCTCGCCCTCGGATGAAGCCCGGGCAGAGTGGACACGCCTCACCGAGCGTTGCGGCGCAGGGGGGGACCGGCCGATCGCCCTGGTGAATCCTTTCGGCGAGTCCGACCTGTTGAGGGGTTTCACCCCCGAAACGGCGCCTTCCCTCGCGGCTGAACTCGAAGTTCTCGTGGGCGAAGGGTATTCCGTCGTTATTCTGCCGAACGGCTTGAGCTGGGGTACCGGGGCGGAAGCCGTCAACGCGGTTCGATCCGAGTTCCAGCCGTTCATCACGACAGCCCCGGATCTGGTCCTGAGCGGTGCGGATTCAGATGCTTCGAAGAAACTCCCGTTGGATCGTGCCGATCAGATTTTGCGCTGGTTCAAGTATTTTTCGAGCTATGCGGATCTGGTCGTAACAGTCGAGGGCTGGCTCATGCACCTGGCATACCAGATGGGGAGGCCCTACAGCCTGTGGATGATGCCATACTCGGGACAGCTCGAATGGCACCCTTTCGGCGCGAGCGCCAGACAGCACATCGTTGCAGGAATGAGCTCGCACACTTCCCCGGACACCGGGTCGGAGCTTCTTGGTGAATCCGACGAGCCGCCCCAGCCGCGCTATCCCCGGAAGGAATTGTTGCTGTACCTGCTCGAGGGCCTCGGGAAGATGGAGGGATCGTTTGCCGCCGGTCCTCTCCTGCTTGCCGCTCGCAGCGTGGATCGACATGTTCGCGCCGCCGCGATCGCAGCTCTCGCTCGTTTTGAGAGCGAGGAAACCAGAAAGGTGGCTCTGGGCGCTCTGCGGGACCCCTCCTGGGAGGTGCGGGCCGCAGCCGCCGAAGCCCTGCTTTACTCTCGCCGTGATCTGCGGTGGGAGTTGGACGAAGGCTATGAACGCGTCCTGCGATGCCACTCGTTGATCGGTAAGGGGCGGTGGGCTGACGTACTCGCGATCGGCAAGGCGGCGATGGCTCCACTGATGCTGGCGATGAAGGATGAGGATCCAGCGATGCGTCGAGAGGCCAAAGACTGGTTTACCAGACTGACCAGTGTGAAAAAGGAAAAGGAAAGTCCCTGGCAGTGACGAACCTTGCGGCTAGCGACAGCTATTCGGATTCTTCGTCCCTGTCAGTCCTTTCGACTCGCTCGACTTCGATACTGCATTCCGTCAGCAGGGCGACGAGCGCGCCGATCGCCGCAAGCACCGGCGCGAGTACGGCGCCGACGACCCCTACCGTCAGCGGGAACTCGGCAACTATGTCTCCCGATTGTCTGATCCGGACACGGCGCACATTGCCTTCCTCGATGATCTTCTTGACCTGATCGAGCGCTGCGCTCCCTTCCGACTTTATGGTTTCCCACCACGTGCGTTCGGACATGAGATCGACCTCCCTTGTGAATCAACCCTAGGGTCCTGAGTTAGAAATACGTTCACTATCTCCGATGGACGTTGCCACCCGCCGGGTGGACGTTGACCCGATCGACAACGGGGGTATGCACGCGGCCGGCTCGGCCTTCACAACCGGCAACTTCCATCGGCCCTGCGGGTTCGGGCGGAACGGCGCCGTCTTTGGAGTCGCTCCTCCTCGCAATGAATGAGCATTGGCTCGTCGTCGCTCCGCCAAATCCAGCGTCGTTGTGTTCCTAAATATAGCAAACGTACTTCGAACTCAGGACCCTAGCGATGGAGTGCAATTCCGTGAGCTGGAGAATCGGAAAGATCTCTCCCGTGGAATAGGGCCCACTGTGGCAGAGCTTACAACCATAGTACGTCCGGGAGCGTATGATTGTTCCTTGTGACCTGTAACAGGCCACTAGCAGGCTGCTGAAAAACTCCGTTTTTCGGCTGTCTGTGTCGCGGCATAGGATGTGCCGCCGCCATTTTCGATGGCTGTAAGCCATTGAGAATGTGAGGCACCTGAGAATCACACTTCTCAGGTGACGTTGCTGAAAAAGCCACTGAGGGCTTTTTCAGCATCCTGCTAGAGGTGTTCATGAGCAGGCTACCTGGCCTCGCCGTGGCGATGGCGCTTTCGATCGTGCTACCGGCGCTCGGAGCGCAGCAGTTCGAGCCGCCGGAGATGGCACTGTTTTTCCAGGCGGGCGGCGAGGATGAAGATACGGCCCAGAGCGCGCTCGCAAAGATTGGCGCGAGCTGGAAGGATGGGTACGCTCCCATCCTCGTCACGCTGGCGCGGTTGATGCGACCGCCATCGCCGATCCGACACCGTTTGATCGACTTTCTCGGCGAGCAGACGGGCCAGGACTTTGGGCAGGATCTTGCAGCGTGGCAACGATGGACGTGGAAGCTTCCCTACGACCCGCACCCCAACTACGGCCCGTTCCTGGGAGCAATGTACGGCCAGGTCGATCGTCGGATGATGGATTTCTTTCCCATCGGCGTCGAGGCCACCATCGAGGCCACCATCCGCCTGGATGAAGTCGACTGGGGTGGGGTCAGCGTGAACGGCATTCCGCCTCTGGACCATCCGGTCCATATCCCGGCCTCGGAGGCGGACTACCTTTCTGACGACCATGTCGTTTTTGGAATTGCCGTCAACGGAGAGGCCCGTGCCTACCCGAAGAGAATCCTGGCATGGCACGAGATGGCGGCCGACCAGATCGGAGGAGTCGAACTGACGATCATTTACTGCACCCTCTGCGGCACGGTTCTTCCCTACGAGAGTGTCGTAGATGGGGCTTTGAGGAAGTTTGGCACGAGCGGTTTTCTCTACCGCTCCAACAAACTGTTCTTCGACGAGGCGACCAAGAGCCTTTGGTCGACCCTGGAGGGGCGTCCGGTTGTCGGCGAACTGGCTGGAACCGATCTGGAATTGAAGCTGAGATCGTCGGTCACGACGACCTGGGGAGAGTGGCGCCGCGAGCACCCCGCAACGACGGTGCTTTCGATCGACACGGGGTACGATCGGGATTACGGCGAAGGTGTCGCCTACAAGGAATATTTTGCCACCGACCGCCTGATGTTCCAGGTTCCCGAAACCGACGACCGACTCCGCAACAAGGACGAAGTTCTGGTGATGCTGATCGAGCCCTCATCGGGTACCGGTGATCGTCAACCTGTCGCGATATCAGCCGAGTTCCTGGACGATAACCGTGTCTACCCTTTCGAGCTTGATGGGCGTTCGTATGTGGTGATCACCTCCGAGAGGGGAGCGAACCGGGTGTTTGAGACGGCGGCGGTTCGATTCAGACGGGATGACGATTCCGATCGTATCCGCGACCGGGAAGGCAGGACCTGGACTGTGAGTGAGGACGCCCTGGTATCAGGTGATGATCGACTTGCCCGGGTCACGGCCAACCGGGCCTTCTGGTTCGGCTGGTACTCGCAGTTTCCCGAAACCAGGCTGATCAAGTGATGTGAAGGTAGCCAGGGTCGTTCGCCCCATCGACATGGTCCGTGAGAGACCCACGTGAGGGGGACAGGGCTTGCCCTGTCCCCGGGTGTTGGCTGAGTAGAAATGTTACGGAACGACTATCGGAAAATCCACAATTGAAGTTCGAAATCGTAGGATCTGAGATTTCAGATCGGAGCCACTACACCCGCCCCATTCTCTTGATCTCTTTGTACCGGAAGCAGTCCACGCTGTGATCGTTGACCATGCCGACAGCCTGCATGAACGCATAACAGATCGTCGAGCCGACGAAGCGGAAGCCATGTGCCTTCAGGTCCTTACCCATCGCGTCCGATTGTCCGGTTTGAGCGGGCACGTCGCGAGGCCGGGAGAACCGGTTCTGGATGGCTTTCCCGGCGGTGAACTGCCAGATGTATGAGTCGAAGGAGCCGAATTCTTTCCAGACCCGCCCAAAGGCCCTGGCGTTCCCGATCGAAGCCGCAACTTTCAGGCGGTTCCTGACGATGCCCGGATTACCCAGCAACTGTTGCACCTTGCGGTCTCGATAGCGGGCGATCTTCGCCGGTTCGAAGCTATCGTACGCCTTGCGGTAGTTTTCCCTTTTCTTCAGGATCGTCGACCAACTCAGGCCGGCCTGGACACCCTCCAGGATCAGAAACTCGAACAGCACCCGATCGTCATGGACAGGAACTCCCCACTCTTCGTCGTGGTAGGCGACCATCAGCGGGTCCGATCCCGCCCATTCGCACCGCTTCACCCTTGCGCTTCCTTCCTGGCAACGAGACATAGTCGAGCTGAGTCCACAGAGAACGGCTCTCCTGTCGCAGTATCGAGGGCTTCGAAATCGCCGAAACCAGCGGACTCCAGCAGTGACACCAGTTCGCGGTAGGTGTAAACCCGGAGGGAGAATCTCTTCGTTGCCTTCTGATCGTCGGTTATCAGGATCCAGTCCGAATCGACTCGGCTGTTCTCGTGATCGTAGGAGCATTCCTCCACGAGTATCCAGTCTCCCGCGCGGCTCCATATGCGGGACCGAAAATCTCGAAGGACGATCTCGGTGACGTACGTGTCGATCAGGAACTTGCCGCCAGGCTTCAGCGCCCGCCACACCGCCTCGACGAAATCTCGATTACCTTTATCGTCAAAGTATCCAAAACTGCTCCAATAACAGATCGCAGCGTCGAACTCGTCCCACCAGGGGAGATCCCGCATATCGCCCTGACGGCAAGTCAACTTTACTGACTGTTCTTGCGCTCTCTTGTTCGCTGCTTCAACGAGCGCCGGCTGGAGATCGATCCCGGTTACGTCCCAACCGCCCAGGGCGAGCTGAAGGCCGAGACGGCCGTTGCCGCAGGGAACGTCCAGCACCTTTGATGCAGCTTCGAGGTTGAGCGTCTTACGGATGAAGTCGGTTTCGGCAAGAGTTGCCTCGTCAGTCTTGGCTCGTTCGAGAAAGTCCGGCCACACGCCGGTGAAGAAATCGTTCCACCAATCACTTTGAGCCGAGTCGCCAGACATTATTCGGGAGGCAAAATGCCGAGGGACGGAATTGAACCGCCGACGCCGGCCTTTTCAGGGCCGCGCTCTACCAACTGAGCTACCTCGGCACGCGCCCCGGTTCACTCTTCGAACAGAGAAGCGAACCCCTAAGATAGCGGTTTTGATACTGCGGGTAAAGGGTCAATAGGAGGTCCGGCCGGCCCGACCAGTGGCCTGTGACAGAGAGAGTGGTAGTGGCGTTGCGAGCGCAACGGTACCGGATTCTAGGAGTGCCGCCCGAGGTAATGCTGTTTCATTCCGAGAAGGCGCGACAACGAAGACGGTGCTGTTCCGCCGCAACCCGAAGGGACGATGGGTCCTGCCCTCCGTGCCTGATGAGCTAGGAGACAGGCGATGTCCTTGGCTCGGCGACGATTCATCAAAGAAACCGCAAGGCCCATCGGCGACGCTGGCACTCTCTCTGTTACAGGTCACTCTGCCTTCGAGATACCGATCTCGCAGGTTAGTCCGTCGATCTCCCATCGAGCCTGGTGATCCGCTTCCACCCGCTCGGTATCCACCGCCACTGCCAGGGTCTCCGACATGACGTAGTCGGAAAGCTCGAGGATTGCGCGAGTGAGGTTGTCGTCGGCCTTGACGCCGATCCGGATCCTGTCGGTGACTTCCAGCCCGGCGTCCTTTCTCATGTTCTGGACGCGGTTCACGAATTCCCGAGCCAGGCCTTCATCGACCAGATCCGGCGTCAGGGCGGTGTCGATGGCGACGGTGAGACCGTCCCTCGATTCAACCATCCAGCCTTCGATGTCTTTTGCGGCTACCGAGACGTCTTCACCCTCGATCGTAACAGCGTTCCCGCCAACCTCGGTTTCAAACGAACCCCGGCTTTCGAGCTGGAGGATCTCTTCCTTCGACATCGATCGAATGCGGTTTGCCACCGCATTGACGGCCTTGCCGAAACGCGGCCCGAGACGCCTGAAGTTCGGCGTTGCGCTCTTCTGGACCAGTGGCGAGTCGTCGTCGATAAACTCGATTTCCTTCACGTTGATTTCCTCGAGTATCACTTCTCGAGTCCTCTCGATGGGATCCCGAACGTCGTCGGACACCGGGATGGCGATCCGGCTCAGGGGCTGTCGTACCTTCAGCCCGCTTCGGGAACGCATCGAGCGCACCAGGAAGACGATACTCTGCGCGAGTTCCATGCGACGTTCCAGGTTCTCGTCGATCCGGTCGCTTTGGGGTTCGATCATCGGAGCCACGTGGATCGAAGGATGTTTTTCCCGTCCTGTGGCTTCCATCAGGCATCGATACAGTTCATCGGATACAAAAGGTGCGATGGGCGCCATCATCTTTGCGATGCCGGCAAGGCATTCGAACAGCGTCTGGTATGCGGCAATTTTGTCGGAACTGAGCTCGCTCTTCCAAAATCGGCGACGGTTTCGCCGGACGTACCAGTTGGAGAGCTGCTCGATCGCGAAATCGGACACGAGGCGAGCGGCCCGGGTCGGATCGTAAGCTTCCATCGCGTTCAAGTAATCTGCAGCCGTCGTATCGAGAAGGGACAGAATCCACCGGTCGATGTCGGCGCGCTCTGAAATCGGGACATCCTCTTCGGTGTGGGTGAATCCGTCGATGTTTGCGTACAGCGCGAAGAACGAATAGGTGTTCAGCAGCGTGGAGAACAGCTTCCGCTGAACCTCTCCGATTGCGTCCTCGTCGAACAGTTTGGGCTTCCACGGAGGAGAAGAGACGATCAGGAACCACCGCACCACATCCGCCCCGTACTGGTCGATGACGCGGAACGGGTCGACCGTGTTCCCCTTCCGCTTGGACATCTTCTGGCCGTCCTTGTCCAGGACCAGTTCGTTGACGATGACGTTCTTGAAGCACGGCTCCTTGAACAGGTGGGAGCTGATCGCGTGCAGAGTGTAGAACCAACCCCTCGTCTGGTCGATTCCTTCGGCGATGTAATCGGCGGGGAAGGAGTGCTTGAAGATGTCCTCGTTCTCGAACGGATAGTGCCACTGGGCGAAGGGCATCGACCCGGAATCGAACCAGGCGTCTACAACCTCGGGGATTCGCCGCATTGTTCCGCCACAGCTGCAGTCCAGAGTGACGCGATCCATGTAGGGCTTGTGCAGGTCGAGGGGATCGGGCAGGTTGTGGCCGTCCCGTTGAAGCTCGTCGACGCTTCCGATCGACCGTCGCTCATCGCAGGACCCGCAGACCCAGATCGGTATCGGCGTACCCCAGTAGCGGTCACGCGAGATTGCCCAGTCTTTGTTTTCTTCGAGCCAGTTTCCAAATCGTCCCTCGCCGACCTCGGGTGGCTGCCAGCGTATCGACCGGTTGTAGGCGAGCATTCGAGAGGCGTAGGCGGTGGTCCGGATGTACCAGGATCGCCGGGCGTAGAAGATGAGCGGCGTGTCGCACCTCCAGCAGTGCGGGTAGCTGTGACGGTAGTTTTCCCTCAGTTGGAGTAGCCCGCGCGCCTTTAGATCCCTGGTGATTTCGGGATCTGCCTCTTTGAAGAACATGCCGGCGAAAGGACCGGCCTCTGCTCGGAACCGGCCCTCTGAATCGAGGGCGTGGATCATCGGCAGGTTGTGGGTCTTGGACGCCTGGTAGTCGTCTTCACCGTAGGCCGGAGCCATGTGCACGATCCCCGAACCATCCGTCGTGGTCACAAAAGACGCCTCTATGACGTAGAAGGCCTTATCTTCGACGGGAAAGAAGTCGAACAGGCGCTCGTATTCCTTGCCGGCGAGCGCCGATCCCGGAAACGTTTCAACGACCTCGACGCCCTCCTCCAGAACCGACAAGCGATCCCTGGCCAGGATCAGGTATTCGTCTTCGAGCCGGACCCTGACGTATTCGACGTCCGGCCCGACCGCGAGCGCCACGTTGGAGATCAGAGTCCAGGGAGTCGTTGTCCAGACGAGGAAGAACGTGTCTTCTTCACCGACCAGGGCCGCTTTGATGTACACGGAGGGATCGTCGACATCGCGGTAACCCTGCGACACCTCGTGGGACGAAAGAGGGGTCCCGCACCTCGGGCAGTACAACTGAATCTTGAAATCCTGGTAAATCAGGCTGTCCCGGAAGAACGAATCGAGCGCCCACCACACCGACTCGATGTAGTCGTTCTCACACGTGACATAGGGCTTTTCCATATCGACCCAGTAGCCCATCCGATGCGTGAGGTCCTCCCAGACGTTTTTGTACTCGAACACCGACTTCCGACAGGCGGCGTTGAAGCGGTCGATTCCGTACTCATCGATCTCTTCCTTGTGTTTGATACCCAGCTGGCGCTCGACCTCGATCTCAACCGGCAGGCCGTGAGTGTCCCAACCGGCCTTCCGGTGCACCTGGTAGCCCCGCATGGTCTTGTACCGGCAGACGAGATCCTTGATTGTCCGGGAAAACACGTGGTGGATTCCGGGCTTGCCGTTGGCCGTCGGCGGCCCCTCGTAAAAAGTGTAGTCCGGCCCGTCATGTCGGACTTGGACGCTCTCCTCGAAGACCTTGTGCGATTTCCAATACTCGAGGATGGACTCTTCCAGCACGGGCAGCTGCTCCGGAAGCTTCAGCTTGTCCGATATCTGCCTGAACATCCCTCTAATCTAACATGTCAAGTCAGGCGGAGATCCGTGCGTCGCGCGTCACGGCCCGCGAGGGAGCCACTGTGAGGGGGACAGGGCTAGCCCTGTCCCCGGGTGGTGTGCTCAATCGACCAATTGCCGTGAGGGATTGTTCAAGTGTGCGATGCCTATGGTCCGGTGTAGGTGCGGTCTATGACCGCACAATTCATCAAGATGCGATATTTGTGCGCTCACAGAGCGCACCTACACCTGGGGGAAGATTCCGCCATCTATCCCAAAAAAAAGCCTCCGCTTTCGCGGAGCCTGCGCAACGAGTTGTGAGAACTGAGTGAGATACTAGGCTTATCGGTCGGAAAGCCGTTTCGCTTTACTTCTTTTTGTGCCGGCGCTTCCTCGAGGGCTCAGACTCAGCGTCGTTGGCCGGAGTTGCGGCCACGGCCGCCACCCGGGTTCCAGCCACTCCAAGACCGAGTTTTCCTCGAACGGCTTCTTCGACCCGCGCATGGTATTCATCATTGTCACGCAGGAACTGCTTTGCGTTTTCGCGCCCCTGGCCGAGTCGCTCGCCTTCGAAGGAGAACCACGAGCCGCTCTTGTCGACGATATTGTGGTCGACTGCCAGGTCCAGAAGTTCTCCCTGGGTAGAGATCCCCTCGCCGTACATGATGTCGAATTCCGCATTGCGGAAAGGAGGAGCGACCTTATTCTTGACGACCTTGACGCGGGTGCGGTTGCCGACGATAGCGTCCCCGTCCTTGATCGAGCCGATCCGCCGAATGTCGGCTCTGATGGACGAATAGAACTTCAGCGCCCGGCCGCCGGTCGTCGTTTCAGGATTGCCGAACATCACCCCGATCTTTTCGCGGATCTGGTTGATGAAGATCAGGCTTGTCCGGGACTTCGAGACCACCCCGGTAAGCTTCCGCAGAGCCTGAGACATCAGCCGGGCCTGGAGGCCCATCTGCGCCTCTCCCATCTCCCCTTCCAGTTCCGCCCGGGGAACCAGGGCCGCTACCGAGTCGACTACAACGACATCGATTGCGCCGCTGCGGATCAGTACTTCGGTGATCTCCAGGGCCTGTTCGCCGCTGTCGGGCTGGGACACCAGGAGATTGTCCACGTCGACTCCCAGCTTGCCTGCGTAGACGGCGTCCAGAGCATGTTCAGCGTCGACGAAAGCTGCTGTACCGCCGAGCTTCTGAGCTTCGGCAATTATATGCAGCGTCAGCGTTGTCTTGCCGCTGGATTCCGGCCCGTAGATTTCCGCCACTCGTCCTCTTGGAAACCCGCCGACACCGAGTGCCGCGTCGAGAGCAAGTGATCCGGACGGGATGGTTTCGATCTTGGGGATGTTGTCGCTACCCAGGCGCATGATCGATCCCTTGCCGAATTGTTTCTCGATCTGGGTGACCGCGAGGTCAAGTGCTCGTGCTTTTTCTTTTGTTTCTTCTGCCATGTTTCCTCTTTCCTGTTCTGGGCCGGTCGGTCACCTGTCCTGGGGACACGGGTGACGGGAAGGGCTGAACTCTACTTTATTACGTTGCGCGCTCGGCGCTCCAACAGTTCGTGAGGCGCAGCTCGTCGCGAACGAGACCGGTCAACTGGTCCGGGGTCACCCTGCCGTCGGAAAAACTCGGAACCATCCGGCGGTATCTCCCCTCCTCGGGGTCGATTTGCTGCGCGTGGCTGAAGGATTCCTTGGCTTTGCGTCGCCAGTTCATTTCCAGGCAAAGCAGTCCCATCTGGTAGAACGCCTCGCCGAACCCCGGATCCATCTGGGTGGCCTGTTTCAGATGATCGATCGCACGCCGGTGGCGGCCGCCTGCGTAATAGATCGCTCCCAGCATGAAATGGATCGGCGCCGACGGCTGCAATTCGAGGGCCCGGCTGAGATGGTCCCGTGCCAGCTGCGGGTTTCCGCTGTCGAGCAGCAGGGAACCCAGGGTGGCGAGCGCGGCCGGTGAATCGCTCCTGAGGCCGACAGCCCGTTCCAGGAGCCGCTGAGATTCACGGTAGTTTCCGTTTTGCTTCTGGAGCAGCCCCATCAGCAGCGTGGCTTCGAAGTGATCGGTCTTGGTGTCCAGCACCCGCCGGAGACACTCGCTCGACCGGCCGAATTCGGCGGACTGGAAGTACGCTTCGGCGAGCAGCATACCGAGTTCGTAGTTCGAAGGATCGTTCTCGTACGCCGACTCCAGCGAATGGAGGCTCTCGGTCGTGCGGTCCGACGCCAGCAGCTCATACGCCCGCTCCATCCACATCGTGAACTGCTTCCGTTGAGAGCCCCGGTAGAGGTCGATGATCTCTTCCATCCGGGAGCCCAGTCTGTCGACTTCTTCGTTCTCCAGAAGCCGTGCGTCGATCTTCTTCCTCCACTCCGATTCCAGATTTGCCAGATTGATTCCGGCCGATTCAAGAGAGTCGGTGAGTGTCTCGATCATGGTGTGGTCGATGAAACTGTTCGCGGCCACCCGTTCGACGGTTTCGCCAAGCGTATCGAGACGTTTATTGATCGCGGACAGTGCGTGTTCCATCGCGCTGATTCGTTCGAGCACGTGCTCATCCATGAAGCCCATCGGCGACTCGGACGCGACTGTTCCGGAGGCCACGAGGAGCTTCCAGCCGCATTTCCAGCAGAACTGCCGCGTCAGCGCGTTCCGTGTGGTGCAATTCTGGCAGTGGATCATGGTTAAGAATGATCGAGACGCAGGACAGGTGTGGTCCATTGGGGAAGTAGTCGGTTGTCGGACGCTTCCTAACGGCCTACGGACAACGGCCTACGGCCTACGAGTATTCGTAGAACCCACGCCCTGTCTTTCTGCCCAAAAACCCCCCATCGACCATCTTCTTGAGCAAAGGGCACGGGCGATACTTGGAGTCTCCGAGGCCGTTATGCAGGACTTCCATGATGTCCAAGCAGACATCCAGGCCGATCAGGTCGGCCAGGGTCAACGGTCCCATCGGGTGGTTCATGCCGAGCTTCATCACGGTATCGACGGCTTCTGCGTCTCCGACGCCTTCCATCAGGCAGTAGATAGCCTCGTTGATCATCGGCATCAGGACGCGGTTCGAGACGAAACCGGGATAGTCGTTCACCTCGACCGGCGTTTTGCCGAGACGCTCCGACAAATCGCGGGTAGTTTCGAATGTCTCGTCCGAAGTGGCCAGCCCGCGGACGATCTCCACCAGTTTCATCACCGGTACCGGGTTCATGAAATGCATGCCGATGACCTTGTCGGCGCGGTCGGTTGACGCGGCAATCCTGGTTATGGAGATCGATGATGTGTTGGAAGCTAGAATGACACCAGGTTTACTTATGTCAGCAAGTTCTGTGAAAATATTCAACTTTATGTCGAGGTTTTCCGTGGCAGCCTCGATCACAAAATCGGTCTCGGCCAGGTCCTGTTTTGCGACGGTTGTGGCAATTCGTGCCAGCGCGACCTCCTTCTCCCCGACAGTCAGTTTTTCTCGGGCCACTTCGCGGTCCATATTCCTGGAAATCGTGGACAATGCCTGCTCCAGAAGCCGCTGTTCAAGGTCAAAAAGAACAACGTTCAAGCCGGCCCGGGCCAGGACGTGGGCGATCCCATTTCCCATGGTTCCGCATCCGACAACACCTGTCGAGTTGATCTGGGCCAACGGATTCCTCCTGCAAAAGGTTATTCGGGCGGGGGAGCGCCCGATTCAGCGCTCGATGGCCATGGCGACCGCGTTGCCCCCGCCGAGGCACAGCGTAGCGATTCCGCGCTTTACGTCACGACGCGCCATTTCGTAGAGCAGGGTAACCAGGATGCGGGCGCCGCTGGCGCCGATCGGGTGACCGATTGCGACGGCTCCTCCGTTAACGTTCACCCGCGCCGGATCCAGCTCCAGTTGCTCCATCACAGCAACCGCCTGCACGGAGAACGCCTCGTTCAACTCCACCAGATCCACGTCAGCAAGATTCCAGCCAATCTTGTCCACCAGCTTGCGCACGGCTTTGACCGGAGCCATCATGACCAGGGCCGGCTCGATTCCCACCGCCGACTGCCCGACGATCCGGGCCAGGGGAGAGGCGCCCATCTCGGCAGCACGCCCTGCGGAAGTGACAACGACCGCCGCCGCTCCGTCGTTCACGCCCGGGGCGTTTCCGGCCGTGACCGTGCCGTCTTTCTTGAAAGCAGGCTTCAGGGCCCGCAGCGCTTCGATCGAGGCATTGGGTCTTGGGCTCTCGTCGGTGTCGAAAACGATCGGGTCACCCCGTCTTTGAGCAATCTCGACGGGAAGGATCTGATCCCGCAGCAGGCCGGATTCGATCGCGGCCACGGCCTTCCTGTGGCTGCCCAGGGCGTACTCATCCTGTCGTTCCCTCTCGACGTGGTACTTCTCGGCGACCACCTCTCCGGTATTGCCCATGTGGAAATCCTCGTACGCATCCCACAACCCGTCCTGAATCATCGAATCCACAACCGTCCCGTGCCCGAGTCGGTAGCCCTCGCGTGCTTTCGGGAGCAGGTAGGGGCAGTTGCTCATGCTCTCCATCCCTCCAGCCAAGACTATCTCGGACTCTCCCGTCTGGATGGCTTGTGCACCGAGTCCGACAGCCTTGAGCCCTGATCCGCACACCTTGTTGACTGTCAGTGCGGCGACCTCCGGGGTCAGTCCGCCGCCGAGCGCGGCCTGCCTGGCCGGATTCTGACCGAGTCCGGCTCCCACGACATTGCCCATGATTACCTCGTCGACCTGTTCGGGGGCAACCCCCGCCCGTTCCACGGCCTCGCGGACCACGAGGGAGCCGAGCTTGGTCGCAGAAAGCGGCTTCAACGTTCCGTTGAATTTTCCGACGGGGGTGCGGACGGCGCTGATAATTACGGTTTCTCTCATCGCTCAACCTCCTCCAAACATGGGAGAAAGTAACACAAAAAAGCCCAAGGCGGAGTGAGCCGGGTGTCTCCGCAAAAACAAAAGGCGATCGCCCGGAGGACAATCGCCGACTATTCGGAGAAGAGGCCTGTGCGCTATCTCAGGTTGAAGTTTACCTCTATGTTCAAGGCCACGTCGACCGGCAGGCCGTTTCGCATTCCCGGGCGGAACTTCCACTGCTTCAGGGCCTGAATCGCGTTTTCGTCGAGCCCGAAACCGAGGCTACGGACGACTCTCAGGATGTCGACGGTACCGTCGCTTCGGACGATCGCTTCGAGGACGACCGTGCCCTGGTAGCGGGCCTTGCGCGCCTCCTCAGAGTACTGGGGATCAACCTTGAAAAGAATCGTCGGAGGGCTGACACCCCCACCGATCCGGAAGACGCCGCCGCCGAAACCGCCGCCCTGTCCCTCACCGACTCCCGGGCCACTGCCTTCGCCCACGCCTCGCCCCTGACCCCTGCCGATTCCACCACCGACGCCTGGCCCGGAGCTCGGCGGGCCGGGGATGCCTTCAAGAGCTCCCAGAAGTGCGAAGTCTATCGTCTGCATGTGGGCCAACTGCGGCGCTACAACCGTCGGCTCGGCAACGAGAATCGGATCCCGATTCAAGATTTCCGGTGTCGGCGGAACTATCTGCTCATCGTCGGGCTTCGGCAGTTCGCCCAGTGAGGGCGGCTCTTCTTCCTGCAGCCCGCCGCCGCCGCCGCCGCCGGACTCATCGTCCTGGTCCGGCAGGTCCAGAATCATCGGAGGTGCGACCAGCGAAACGAAGGTTTCCCTGACCTCCAGCCCGGGGCCAAACCCGAGAACCGGGAAGATGATCAGCAGGACGGCAATCGTATGGCCTGCCACAGAGATCAGGCCGGGACCGGTCAAGTTGTATTCCGACCACAACTCCTCTACCTCGACCGGTTCGGCGGTTGCCTGGAATTTTTCCTTCGGGTGGAGGATATCGTCGATCCTCGAGCGGAACTGGGAGATCAGGGAAAAAAACGGGGATGGAGCTTCCAAGAGTTTGCGTAGGGCTTGGGGATCCTTCTTAGCCGTCAGTTCGAGCCGGGGTCGTGGATTCTTACGCTCGTCGGACAGCTGCTTCAGCTGTCGCCGCAACGAGGTGATCCACGTGTCCTCTGCGACCGCCCCGAAAGTGGGCAGCCCTGACCGCTTTGTCTCCTGATCAGTCATCGAATGCTGCGATGGCCCCCGACTAACTTGTCTATACTAATGGATAGCATAGTCAGAATACCATAATTCAGGGACCCCAAATCGGGCTCCGCGGCCAAAGAACATGACTTCAAGCGACCTGGCTTCGACCATTCGAGCGCGCCTCCCCTATCTCGGTCTCGTGGGTATCATACTGCTTCTGGACCAGTGGTCGAAGTCAGTAATTCAGGACACGTTCAGCCTGGGTCAGAGCCTGACGGTCCTCGGCGGCTTCTTCGACCTGACCTACGTCCATAACACCGGTATCGCTTTCGGCATTTTTTCCTCAGTCAGCTCGCCAGCCAAGGCCGCCCTTCTGTCGGCGTTCGCGGCGGTGGCCGCTGTCGTTGTAGTCGTCTATAGCATTCGGAACCCTCCGGGGCACCGACTGCTGCAGCTCGCTCTGGCCTTGATCCTGGGTGGAGCGCTCGGCAACCTCTACGATCGAGTGGCCCACGGGTACGTCATCGACTTTGTTCACCTGCATGCCGGGAGTTACTACTGGCCGGCCTTCAATCTTGCGGACGCAGCAATATCAGTCGGTGTCCTCTTTCTTGCCGCGGAAATCATCCGAGATGAGATTGCAGCCCGGGCCTGATGATCGCGGGATCCGGCTGGACATTTTCCTGTCCCGTTTCGTGGCCGACCTTACTCGCTCCAAGCTGCAGTCGATGAACCGACGCGGCGACGTCCTGGTCGACGGGCGTTCCGAGAAAGCCGGTTATCGAATCCGGGGTGGCGAGGAAATCGAAGTCAGGTTACCTGTGCCAGCGCCCCTGACGGTCGAACCGGAAGCGATTCCGCTCGCTGTCTGCTACGAAGACCAGGACATTGCGGTCGTCGACAAACCTGCCGGTCTCGTCGTCCATCCCGGTGCCGGTAACCGCAGAGGCACCCTCGTCAATGCGCTGTTGGACCGATTCAACGATTTGTCCGACGCCGGAGGGAGCGATCGCCCCGGGATCGTTCACCGGCTCGACAAGTGGACTTCCGGCCTCATCATCGTCGCCAAGAACAACCAATCCCACCATCGCCTGTCGAAGAGTTTCGAGAAACGCCGGGTCGGGAAAACTTATCTGGCCCTCGTCCATGGAAATCCCAGAGCCGGCACCGGAGAGATCGATCTCAGCATCGGTCGCGACCGCAAAGCCCGGACCAAAATGTCGGTGCGTCACGAGGGCGGGCGCACCGCGCTTTCCGAATACCGGACTCTGGAAAAGCTGAAAGTGTTTTCGCTGCTGGAAGTCCGTATCCGCACTGGCAGAACCCACCAGATTCGTGTACACCTGAGTGCAATCGGCCATCCCGTGGTCGGTGACAACGTATACGGTGAGAAGGCAAACCGAGTGTTCGCACGAAAGCACGGCGATCTTGGTCGATATTTTCTTCACGCGTCGGCCATCGAGTTTCCACACCCGGCGACTGGCACGACGATGGAGTTCAGCTCGGCGATCCCGGCCGAACTGGCGCGACTTCTGGAGACGATCCGCACCGGGCAGGCCTGAGAGATCTCAGAAAGATTTGTCTGTGCCGCGCTCGATCCCTATATTTCTAAGTGTCCGAGAAGCGGGTAAGCGGGCAATCGCCGCCAAGCAGTTGCTTGGCGGAGGAAAGTCCGAACTCCGCAGGGCAGTGTGCCCCGTAACCCGGGGGCCCGTAAGGGACGGAAAGTGCCACAGAAAAAATACCGCCGCTGCCCGGACCTTTGAATTCGGGCGAGTATGCGATAGCTGGCCATCTGGTGTAGGTGCGCTCTATGAGCGCACATGGGTCCGGTCTGAAAGATGTGCGGTCCTAGAGCGCACCTACACGGTTGGTTTCGAGTTCGAGGGTCCGGGCAGCGGTAAGGGTGAAATGGTGCGGTAAGAGCGCACCAGCGGGCCGGTAACGGTCCGGCTTGGCAAACCCCACACGGAGCAAGGCCAAATAGGGAAACGTTGGTGCGCTTCGGCGCACCTGGAGGGCGGCCCGTCCAAGTTTCCGGGTAGGCTGCTGGAGTCCGGGTGCAAGCCCGGGCCTAGATGAATGATTGCCGCCTCGCCGCATTCACGCGGCGAGGAACAGAATTCGGCTTACAGCTTGCGCGCTCTCGGACATACACACAGCACCCGGAGGTCGAGTGGCCGTTTACGCAGTCACAGGGGGCGCCGGATTCATCGGTTCCCACATAGCCGAAGCGTTGGCTCTTCGTCGAGAGACCGTCCGTGTCCTTGACAATTTCTCGACGGGCAAGCGGGCGAACATCGAAACCTTCGAATCCCTCGTAGAAATCCGGGAGGTCGATCTCGCGGCTGACTCCGGATTGGCGGATCATCTGCGCGGTGTCGACTATGTGTTCCATCAGGCGGCGATCCCATCCGTTCCCCGATCGATGAAGGATCCCGTGACGTCTCACCGGGCCAACGTCACCGGGACCCTCAACCTGCTGGTTGCGTGTCGTGAAGCCGGTGTTCGGCGCGTGATCTACGCGTCCTCGTCATCGTTGTACGGGGAAAGCGAGGTCTTGCCGAAGCACGAGGAAATGGCACCGCGGCCGATGTCCCCCTACGGAGCTCAGAAACTTTTCGGTGAGATCTACTGTCAGGTCTTCTTTCGCGCGTACCGGCTCGAGACCGTCTCCCTGAGATACTTCAATGTTTTTGGTCCCAGGCAGGACGCATCATCCCCTTACAGCGGCGTTCTGGCCAGGTTCATACCCGCCGTGATCGAAGGCAGGCGGCCGATCATCTACGGCGATGGCCGGCAGTCGAGGGATTTTACCTACGTGTCGAACGTCGTCGACGCCAACATCCAGGCCTGCACGGCCCCCGGCGTGGCCGGCCACGCGTTCAACATCGCCTGCGGGGATCGGATCACTGTCAAGGAAATCCTCGGCGAGATCAGGGCCCTCACCGGAAGCGATGTCGAACCGATCCATGAAGATCCGCGTCCCGGCGACATCCTCCATTCGCAAGCCGACATCACCAAGGCTCGAAAAAAGATGGGCTGGAAACCGGTGGCGAACTTCAGGGAAGGACTGAAGCCGACGATTGAGTGGTATCGGGGAAGAACTAAGTAGGCCGTAGGCCGTTATCCGTAGGCCGTTGAAAGCGGGTGCGGGGGTTTGTGACCGCCGCGATTCAGATTTGGTTACTCACTATCGACCCAACGGTCTACGGCTTACCGAGTGCTTGTTTTGGCGTCCCGCCGTCCGGTGGCAGGCGACGGCCTACGGACAACGGCCTACGCCTGGATACGCCGAAGGTGCAGACGGGGTGGTTCCTCGGCCTCAGATCGCGGGCGGGTTCCGCGGTGGTGCCGGGATCGCACCGCTTGTCGAACTGCTCGCGCTGGAACTATCACTACTGCTGCTGCCGCTCCCGCCACCGCGCAGGAGCTACCGAGTAGTGAGCCGTTTCCAGAACGAACCTCGTTTAGCGTTCTGCCTTTTCATGGTGTCTCCCTGCGCAGGCCCAGGTGGTTTCAACAACGGCCTACTGCCTACGCCTGGATGCGCGGGAGGTGCTACAAGGGGTGGTTCAACAACGGACAACGGCCTACGGATAACGGCCTACGACCTACTGCCTTACAGTGATCACAACTTCTGACGCGCTCGTGCCACCCCTGCCGTCGTTTGCTACGGCGCGAATCGTGTACTGGCCGGGGGGCAGGCCTGTCGTGTCGAAGGTGACCGATTCGCCGCTACCGACGACCTGGCCGCCGGTGCTGGTCCAGGAGTAGGACAGCGGATCGGTGTCCGCATCAAACCCTGTCGCCGTGATCTGGAGCGATTCACCGACCGTGACTTCGTCGCTCGGAATCTCGAGGACGATGAGAGGAAAGTTGTTGGCCAGGAGCGCGGCGACCGGCTTGGTGTAGCTGACGCCGAATATGAACCCGTCATACTCGGTGTTGCCCGGAAAGTCTTTATCGAAGCCCCTGTTACGGCGGAATCCCGCGTTGAACACCATCCCAGTGCCAAGCCCTATGAATCGCAGGCCGGCCACCAAGTCGGTCGGCGCCTGGATTACGTCATTGGGGCTGCCAGCGCCGATGAAGGTCGTGCTGACATACTCGAACACGCCCTGCACGATGCCGCCGCCGATGACATCGACGCCGTCAGCGAGCCAAAGGACACCGATGCCGGTCCGCATCTCGTCCTTGATACCCAGTGGAACGGGGGTCACGGCATCCCGTGTTGCGACCACTCCCATGCTGGAATGCAGCAGGAACCGCCAGGGCAGAGCTGAGGTGAAGACCAGGTCCAGTCCGCCGTCAACCTCTCCGGTTCCCAGGCCTTTCTCCGCATCCGCCGTCGGAATCTTGACGAATCCCGATATGCTGATTCCACCGACGGTGCCCTGCCGGCTTTGGATACGGTACTTGCCGGTGATGATCGTGTCGCCGTAACCCTCGACGAAACGATCACCGACGAAAGGCAGTTGATTGTAGAAACCCTGCTGGGAAAGATTCCGTGCCGCGATCTGCTTCTGGGTCTCCATCGTCGCCGTTACGGTGATCCGGCCGGTCAGTCCGTACGAGAAGAAGACAGGTACGGAATTGATGTCGAGATCCTGAGGCGTCCGGTCGAAATTGTTCCACCCGACGCCGAAGGAAAACTGGTTGCGGTTCAGCGTCTCGACGCTCGGGACCGAGAAGCTGCCCCTGTCTCCTGAGGTCGTTGCGCTGAGTTTCGAAATGCTCGTGAGGCGGGCCGTTCGCTCCTCTTGACTCTGGGCAGACAGGGGACTGCTGAAAGCCAGCAGGAGGATTGGGAAGACAAATCGTTTCATGTACAATCCTCTAACAATGCACATCTTAGCAGCGCTGTTGACCGCGTTCCTTGCTACAGCCGCCTCCGAGCCGGTTCAGGGGAGAGCGGACGAAATCTTAGCTCAGTTGTCAAATCTTCGTCTAGACAAAAACCAGATCTACAGCATACGGGACATCACCCTCAGGCGCGACGCGCTTTCAATTTCTTTCAATCGCGGGGCGATCGCGTTCCTGGAGCCGGTTGCAGGCCGCGTAACCGGCGCCGTCTTTGTGGGAAGCGGCGAGATCCTGTCGATACCGCCCGACCCGGCCGAAAAACTGCAGCTGTTCAAGTTCACCGGTTCTCCGATCCTCAACGAACGTTTCGATGCCGGCCTCTTCCGGTTTACCGACGACACGTACTCGGAAATCCTCGAGCAGTACGAGGATCGCGCCTACGAAGAAGTTCGTGCCGAAGACCTCGAGGCGCTGCTTCCGTGGGAAGACAACCTGGGAGAGCGGGCACGGTTGTTGAACTTCCGTTTGCTGAAGGACTTGATCGGGAACGACGAGCGGCCACTTTTTCTAGCCGAGTTGCGAGGCGAAGCCATGGGATGGTTCGACGCCGTTTACGATCAGCGAATGGCCGAGGAGGTTACGGTCCTGACCGCCGGGAGAGAAGAGCCCAGCTACCTGACGGACATCTGGCTGAGTTTCAACCGACGGTCTGAGGCCCGCGATCCCGAGAGTTTCGCGCACGAGGACGCCTCTCCCGTAGACGTTCTGTCCTACGACATCGATCTGACGATCGGACCTGACACTCTGCTGGAAGCCGTGACGAAGTTGGATCTTCGAGCCCGCGTTTCAGGAGAGCGCGTCCTGAGCTTTGATATGACGCCGGCCTTGCGGGTCTCCGAGGTGACGCTGGACGATGAAGCGGTTCCGTTCTTCCAGTATGAGAAGTCCGCTCTCGATCCTTTTTACCGGGGCCTTGACAGGTTCGTCGTCGTCCTTCCGAGCGCAACCGAAGAAAGCGCGGAGATGTCGCTCGAGTTCCGTTATTCGGGCGGCGTCCTTGAGGAACGGGGCGAGGGGATCTACTTCGTCAGTGAACGCAGCCTCTGGTACCCGAGCGTCGGGCCTCAGGATCCCGCCCGTTTCGATCTGACGTTCCACTTTCCCGCCTCGGCCGAACTCGTGGCAACGGGGAGCCTGCTGGAGGAGCGGAACGACGGCGAACTCAAACACTCCCGCTGGACCAGCGGGAGGGAATTCTTCGTGGCCGGCTTCAACTTTGGGGACTTTGCGATCGAGAGTCATGAAGACGGGCCGGTGCCGGTCTTCGTCTGTCTCAATAACGGCGTGGAAACAATTTTCAAGGAAATCGAGTCCCGGAGGGCCCTGGAGAAGGAACTGGCCTTGCGGGCAGCCGCGAGCCTGAGGCGGAATCGTCTCGCTAACGAAACGGCTCTGGTTTCACCCGACTTCGATGCGTTTTCGACGCGGGGGCTGGCGCAGAGCATTCTCCAAGACGTTCGCTCGACAGTGGAGTTTTTCTCGGAACAGTTCGGACCGTATCCATTCGACCGGCTGGCTGTTTCGCAGTTTCCGGTCCCCTTTTCACAAGGTTGGCCGTCTCTGCTTTATGTTTCGACATTGTCGTTCTTCACGCCCGAACAACGCAACCGGCTCGGACTGGAGCCGCGACGGAACCTGATCGCGACCGAATTCGTCCGGGCGCACGAGATCGCACATCAGTGGTTCGGGAACAAGATTGGTTGGAGAAGCTACCGGGATCAGTGGATCGTGGAAGGCTTCTCGAACTATGCCGGAGCCATGTACCTCGCCCACAAACACGGCGAGCACGGTCCTCTGGCCGCCGTGCTCGACGATGCGGCGACACGACTGTTTACACCGACTGGTGAGGAGACGACACACGACGACAACGGACCGATCTGGCTGGGACACCGTCTGGCCACGGCGCAAGTACCGGACGGTTACGTTGAGACGGTCTATAACAAGTCGACGTGGACGATTCACATGTTGCGATCGCTGATGCAGGATCCCGAGGATCGGAGCGACGCTCGATTCCTCTCGATGACCCGGGAACTCCTGGATGAATTTGATGGGCGGCTGGCTTCGACCTGGGACCTGAAGAGAATCGCGGAGAGTCACATGAGCGCTCGTATGGACGTCCGCGGCGACGGCAACCTCGACTGGTTCTTCGAGCAGTGGGTCTTCGGTACCGGCGCACCGAGCTATGACCTCAGGTACGCTGTGGAACCTGCGGGCGCTGGCTTTGACGTTTCGGGAAACATCGAACAGGCCGGGGTCTCGGATTTCATCATGCCCGTCCCGCTCTACGGCGTCGTTGACGATGTCCGCCGCTACCTTGGCGACGTAATCGTCTCCGACGACGGCGGAGACTTCAGCTTCACGATCGACTGGCAGCCCGAGACCGTCGAACTGGATCCGTATAACACCATCCTGAAACGTCCTTGAGCGGTTCCTAACTTTTCTGCTCATCGAACAGCCCGGGGACAGGGCTATACCCCTGTCCCCCTCACGTTGGCTCTCGCACGCACGTTCCGCAGAAACGGAAAACAGATATTCGACACCAGCGAGACGATTATGAAAGACAGGGGCGTGGGGGGACCGGACCAGCTGTCTTTCTCCCGAGCCGTCCGCAATGCGCGTCTGTCGTCGAACGCTTTCAGTCGAAGTGAGAGGGGGACGGTGGGCCCGACGCTAAAGAATAGTCGGGGACAGGTCGAAGCCCTGTCCCCGGGTGTTCAGTTCGCCTGAAAATTAGGGGCCGCCGTGGATCATTACAGATTTCGCTATCGGAGAGTCCACAATGGAAATTCGAGATTGCAGATTCGAAATTTGAGATTGGGGCATTCTAGCGCTTGCGCGCAGCGACCACCCTCGGAATACCCTGCAGGTCGGTCCGCGTTGGCAGCAGATCCCAGCCCTCGCCAAACAGTTTCCGCACACCTTCCTCCAGGGCGAAACCGATTTCCGCGACGAGATAACCTCGGTGGATCAGCCGATCGTGTGCCTGGGGGATGAGTCTGGAAGCCGAAGCCCAGCAGAAGGCCGAGGAGACGAAGGCGGCCGCGGAAGCCCGAACCGCCGAACGGCTCTGTACACACTCAACGTGTCATCGGGAGCGAACAGGGCGACGTGTGGTTCGTAGTTCCGGACTTCCTTCTGCAGACTGTGATAGTCGCCACGGGCGACGTACGGTGGATTGCTGACGACGAATTCGAACAGGCCTCCAACGGCATCAAGAACGTCTACGGCGGCCAGCGCCACCTCCGCTCCGAGTTCGGCTGCGTTGTGTCGCGCGACGCCGAGGCCTTCGGGTGAAACGTCGATTGCGAACACCTGCGCGTCAGGTATTTCCAGGGCGAGTGTCACGCCGATGCATCCGGAGCCGGTGCCCATATCGACGATGCGGGCCCCCGCCCATTCGTTCAGGTCGCAAACCGTCTCGATGACCAGTTCTGTTTCCGGACGCGGAATGAGCACCGACGAGTTGACCTCGAAAGACCGCCCGAAGAATTCCTGGATGCCGGTGATGTGTTGCAGTGGCTCGCCGGCCGACTTTCGATCCAGCATGGATCGGTAGGCGTCGAGGTGTGCCGGCCCCATTTCGTCCCTGTCGTGAGAGTAGAGATAAGGGCGCTCGACTCCGAGGCAGTGGCTGAGGAGCACTTCCGCCGACAGGCGCGGGGAAGAGATTTGACTCTTGTCCAGGATTGCGGTCCCGGCGGCAATCGCCTCGCGCAGTGTCACGCCACGAGTTCTTTTTTCAGCCGCTCGGCTTGGAAGTGGGTGGACAGGGCATCGATGATCTCGTCGACATCGCCGGCCGTCACAGCGTCCAGGCGGTGAAGCGTCAGGCCGATCCGGTGATCGGTCACGCGATTCTGGGGGTAGTTATACGTGCGGATCTTTTCACTGCGGTCACCCGTGCCCACCATCGATCGGCGTTCATCGGCAAGGGCCTGCTGTTGTCTTTCGAGCTCGAGGTCATACAGCCGGGAACGCAACACGCGGAGCGCCTTTGCGCGGTTCTTGATCTGCGACTTTTCGTCCTGACAGCTCACCACGAGCCCGGTAGGCACATGAGTGATCCGGACGGCCGAATAGGTCGTGTTCACGCTCTGGCCGCCGGGGCCCGATGAGCAGAACGTGTCGATTCGCAGGTCCTTCTCGTCGATGTCGACTTCAACCTCGTCGGCTTCCGGCAGCACCGCGACCGTTACGGCAGAAGTGTGGATACGGCCGCTGGATTCGGTAGACGGCACTCTCTGGACGCGGTGCACCCCGCTCTCATACTTCATACGGCTGTATACGCCCTTGCCCTCGATCAGGAGGATGATCTCCTTGAAGCCTCCCACACCGGTGAGGTTCGACGAGATGATCTCCACTTTCCAGCGCTTCGTCTCGGCGTACCGGGAGTACATCCGGAAGAGGTCGGCCGTGAACAGCGTTGCTTCGTCGCCCCCGGTGCCGGCTCGAATTTCCAGGATGACGTTGCGTTCGTCGTTGGGGTCCGTCGGCAGGAGCAGCGTCCGGAGGCCCAGCCGACACTCCTCGAGCCGCTGTTCCAACGACGCCAACTCTTCTTCGGCCATGGCTTTCATTTCCGGGTCGTCTTCGGCTTCGCGGAGCATCGCCCGGGTGTCGGAGATCCCGCGATCCAGGCCCTGGTACTCGTGGAACTTCGAGACTATTTCACCCAACTCGCTGTGGGCCTTGGCGGTCTTCTGGTACCGGCGGTTGTCGGCAACCACCTCGGGCTCCCCGAGCTCACTTGTCAACTCATCGTAGCGTTGCTCAAGCGCCTGCAGCTTTTCTACCAGAAGATCGTCGTTCATGACGCCGGTTCCTCTACGGCGAGCGCTTCTTCGAGCGCGACGATAGCTACTTTCAACTGGTCCTCATCGGGCTCGTTGGTCGTGATCCTCTGAAGCCAGAGCCCCGGCATCGTAAGCCAGCGTACGATGCTTCGCGGGTTTCTTGCCGCGTAGCGGATGATCTCGTAGGAGATTCCCGCCACGAGCGGCAACAAAACGATCCTGGACAGAAGCTTTGCCACGAAACCGTCGAAATGGAGCAGAGAGAAGACCAGAATGCTGACCCCCATCACTACCAGGAGAAAACTCGTACCGCACCGGGGGTGCAGGGTGGAGTATTTCTTGGCGTTCTCGGCCAGCAGATCCTCCCTTGCCTCAACCGGTTCCCGATCGTCGACACCGAGCCGTCCGGCTTGCGCACCGCCACCGAGTACCCTTTGGGCGAACGCATCATGACCCCCTCGATGACCGCCTGCCCCCCGACCAGGACGTCGTCCTCGTCCGAAGCTGTGGCCCAGCCGGTCGCCGTGATCGAGAGACACTTCAGGTATCGGAGCAGCACCGCTAACCCCTAACTCTTGTTTTTTCGGTACTTTCGCTCGAATCGTTCGACACGCCCGGCCGTATCGACGAGCTTTTGCTTGCCGGTGAAGAAGGGATGACACTTGGAGCAGATCTCCAGGTGGATTTCCGGCTTCGTAGAACGGGTATGGAAAGTCTCTCCACAGGCGCAGGTGACGACTGCTTCCACGTACTTGGGATGAATGCCCTCTTTCATGAAACCTCCGTCTTGCTACAACCTTTTCATTATAGGGACGCTAGCAAATCCTAACAAGTAGCTGCTCCCCGGTGAGAGGTCGGGCAAGCTTGGGAGCGGGGTCCTGTGACGTAGGGCTCAAGCAGCACGAAAACGGGCCTCCCGAAACGGGATAAATCCCTGACTATCAGTCAACTGACACACAGTTGCCGCCCCCGAGTCAAGGTTGCAATGGGCCGTAGAATCCGGTACCGTAAGTACTTTGTAATCACCGCAGGAGGAAAACAAGTCAAATGGTTAACAAACCCGAAGAATTGGCCGACGCTCCGTCGCAGGAAACGACGAGCGGCGGTCAATTTGCAGATTCCCAAGGAGGAGAGGAGGAAGAAAGCTACGAAAAGCTTTTGGATCAGTACGGTGGAATACGGAAGTTCGCCGAAGGCGAGGTGTTGAAGGGGACGGTCTTGAAGATCACGTCGACCGACGTGGTCGTCGATATCGGTTACAAGTCCGAAGGAGTCATACCCATAAACCAGTTTCAAACGCCGTCCGGAGACCCCGAGGTCGCTATTGGCGATGTCGTCGACGTGTTCATTGAGAATACGGAGGACTACGAGGGACATATCGTACTGTCGAAGGAGAAGGCCGAGAAGGTACGAGTTTGGGAAGATGTCGAGAAAGCCTACAACGAAGAGACAGTCATCGACGGCCGTGTGATCGAAAGGATCAAGGGCGGGTTGGCTGTCGACATCGGTGTTCGAGCATTCCTTCCCGGTTCCCAGATCGACGTCCGGCCGGTAAAGAACCTGGATTCCTTGCGGGGTCAGGAGATCCAGTGTCGCGTGATCAAGCTGAACAGAAAGCGCGGCAACATCGTGCTTTCCCGGAAGCTGGTCCTGGAACAGGCACTGAACATCAGGAAGGCCGAAACCCTCGCAAACTTGCGGGACGACGCCGTCATCACCGGTGTCGTCAAGAACATTACCGATTACGGGGTGTTCATCGATCTGGGCGGACTCGATGGTCTGCTGCACGTGACAGACCTGTCCTGGGGGCGCGTCAACCACCCCTCCGAGCTGTTCAGCGTCGGCGACGAGATCACTGTGAAAGTCCTCAAGTTCGACCGTGAAAAGGAACGGGTGTCGCTGGGGTACAAGCAGTTAACGCCGGATCCCTGGTCCCTGATCCATGAGCGCTATCCGATAGGCTCCCGTGTGCAGGGAAAGGTGGTCAACATCACCGACTACGGGGCTTTCGTGGAACTGGAAACCGGTGTCGAAGGCCTGATCCACGTTTCTGAGATGTCCTGGAGCAAGCGGGTCAAACATCCGTCGAAGGTGCTCGACGCCGGCCAGGAGGTAGAGGCCGTCGTCCTGGACCTGGACAGTGATGGAAGACGGATATCGCTAGGCTTGAAGCAGATCGGGCCCGATCCCTGGGTGACGCTGGCCGGGCGGTATGCCGTCGGATCGGTAATCGAGGGCCGCGTCCGGAACCTGACAGACTTCGGTGCTTTTATCGAGGTCGAAGAGGGCATTGACGGGCTTGTGCATGTTTCGGACATTTCTCAGCGACGAATCAAACATCCGTCCGAGATCCTCAAGAAGGGCGAGCAGGTTCAGGCCATCATCCTGAACATCGACATCGACAACCATCGGTTGTCGATGGGAATCCGGCAGCTTCAGCCCGACGTCTGGGACCAGTTCTTCGATTCCCATCACGTCGGTGACAACGTGCGGGGTAGAATCGTCCGGCACGCCCCGTTCGGCATCTTCGTCGAACTGGACGAGGGCATCGAAGGTCTGTGCCACATCTCGGAGATCGACGACGATGATCGCGACAATCCTGAGGAACGCTTCAAAGTCGGCGACGAAGTCGAACTGCGGGTCATAAAACTGAACCCATCGGAGCGGAAGATCGGCCTCAGCTACAAGGCGCTGGCCGAGGATGTCGAGCGGCAGGAAATGAACGAGTACCGTGCCGCATCGGACGGAAGCGCGACGTTGGCGGATCTTTTCACGAAGGACGCGAATAACAACTGATCTCGGTGGTGCTTGCCCTTTCCCGGGTGTGGCGCGGAACCGGTCGACCGGTTCCACAACCGGAACGTACGCGTTATGCGCAATCGCATGCTCATATGGCTCCTCCTGGGTGGTGGAGCCCTTGTGCTCTTCTCGGTGACCGTCGTCGCGCTCGTCCTCACTCTCGCCCAACCCGACGGTGGCGGGGATTTCGGCTTTTCCGACAGGATCCAGGTTGTCGACATCGAAGGGCCACTGTTGGATTCCCGATTCCTGCTGCAGCAGTTGAAGAGGTACGAGGAATCCGATTCCGTACAAGGCATTCTGCTCAACATCGACTCGCCGGGAGGCGGTGTGGCCGTGTCGCAGGAGCTCTACACCGAAGTGCGGCGGCTCAGGGAGGAGAAGGACAAGACCGTTGTTGCCTACCTGTCTTCGGTGGGGGCGTCGGGAGCGTACTACGTTGCCTGCGCCGCCGATCAGATCGTCGCCAGCCCAGGTTCGGTCGTGGGCAGCATCGGTGTGATTATGGAGTGGTTGAACTACGGTGAACTCCTCGAGTGGGCGAAGTTGAGCAACATCGTGTTCACGAGCGGAGAGTTCAAAGACACCGGCACTCCGACCCGCGAGCCGACTGCCTCGGAGCAGGAGTATTTCCAGGGGTTGATCGACGATATGTACGTCCAGTTCGTCGAAGCCGTGGCCACGGGGCGCGACCTGGATATTGCCGACGTTCGCGAGTTTGCCGACGGACGGGTCTTCACGGGCAGGGCCGCCAAAGAACGGGAGATGATCGACGAGGTGGGCAACTTTCAGGATGCGGTGAACCTGACGGCCCGGCTCGCGGGTATCTCCGGGAAACCGCGGCTGGTGCGGCTCGGTCGCGAGCGAGTGACCCTTCTCGACGTGCTCACGAGCGATATTTCTCAAGTTCTTCCCGCAAGCAGGCAGGCGTTCGGATCACAGATTCGGTTCCAGTATCTGTGGAAATGACAGCAGACGGCGAGGCCCCTCTTACAGGCGACGCCGGCAAAAAGGTGTAAGGAGTTAAAGGGTAATGACCAAGGCAGACCTGGTTGAAGAGGTAGCCCGCGTGACTCAGTTGACGCGAAAGGATTCGGAAGTCATCGTGGACACCCTGTTTGAGAATGTAATCAAAGCTCTCAAAGCCGGGGACAAACTCGAGGTGCGAGGCTTCGGCAGCTTTCGAGTGCGGCAACGGAACGCCCGCGTGGGACGCAATCCCAAGACGGGTGAAAAAGTCGAAGTGCCGGCCAAGCGAGTTCCTTACTTCAAGCCGAGCAAGGAGCTCAAGGATCTGATCAATCAGAAGTCGACGCTTTTCAGTGCCGAGCCCGTTGAGCCCGCTCCCCCGGAAAGTCCCGGCTTCTGAGGTGGATTTTCTTCGGAGTCCGTGGCGGTACAACTACGTCCGATCCGCCACGGAGTCCGTTCCTGCTGATTGCGTGTTCTGCGTCGCCGAGTCCACGGACCAGGATGCCGAGCGGTTGATCCTTTACCGGGGGCGCCTCAATTTCGTCATCATGAACTTGTTCCCGTACACGTCGGGACATCTCATGGTGGCGCCCTACCGACACATCGGCAACATCATCGACGCCGTCGCCGAACAACTCGAAGAGATGATGACGCTGTCCAGGCAGGCTGTCAGTGTCCTGGACGACGTGTACCGTCCCGAGGGCTACAACATGGGGCTGAATCTCGGGCAGGCCGCAGGCGCCGGCATAAGAGATCACATGCACCTGCATGTCGTCCCGCGATGGGTCGGGGACACGAATTTCATGACTGCCACTGGTGAAACCCGGGTCCTGCCGGAAGATCTGGAAGTGGGGTATGAGATGCTGAAACCCCTGTTTAACTGACATCTCGGAGGTCGACCGACACCTCTGCTTACCGGACACCCGGGGACAGGGCCAGGCCCCTGTCCCCCTCACATTGGCTCTCTCTCGGTTCCTTTCGCGCCAACGGACAACGGCTTACGGCCTACGACCTGATCTCCTTCTCCATCAAATAGGCGTCCGCCCCGTTGCCGTAGTAGCCCCTCAGAGTCTGGCGGGTTCCAAACCCGTGCTTTTGGTAAAAAGCGATCGCGCTCTCGTTCGAGACGTCAACCTGCAGCCGGTAGCGGCTGATGTTCTGTTTGCGGAGCACCTCCTCGGAACGCGCGAGTAGGAGGGATCCGATACCCGCGTTGCGGTGCGGCTCGACCACATCCAGGGTCACGAGTGTGGCGCGTCGGCTCTCAGGCTCACTCTCCAGAACAAGGAATCCGACTGTCTCGCCTTCGACTTCGGCCACCAGATTCGTGGCTCCGACCTGGGACATGAAATAGCTGAGTTCCCATCGATCGTAAGCAACTTCTGGCGGATAGCAGCTCTGGTCGATGGCGAGTAGTGTCGGGAAATCCGCAGCCGGCCATCCGGATTCGTCTTTTCATCGTTGAAGAATCCAGTTCTTTGTACTTATGATAACTCTATAGATGCAGCGTTGCTTCCATCTCTATGGATCCGGCCGGCAGTGTGAGTCAGAAGCCGTGCCGGGTAGCGATTTCTGTGAGAGTCATATCTCCGAGGTCGATTTCGAGAGACTCAAAGACGGGCCCTTCAGGAAGCTGGCACTGAAGATCGTAGCCCTCATTCTGTTGATCATGTTCATGGTTCCGTTCTACTACACGCTCAAGTCTCTCTACGCTAGTCGCCCGACCCAGGCCCAGGAGGGCTGGTGAGGCGCAGGATAGTCGCGGCGTCGATCGTCTTCGGTCTCCTGGCTGCTGCGGGCGTGTTCGCTCAACAAGAATTAGGCCTGCTGGGACGGTATGACGATGCCAGGTTTGTCGACCAGAACAAGCAGACGACGAACCAGTTCGCCTTCACGAGACTGATCTACAACGGTCGGATTCCCGCCTACATCAAGAATTGGTACACGGACTGGCCCGCGGCCGACCGGCAGCTGATCATGGGAATCCAACGGCTGTCGAACCTCAACATCGCGGACGAAGAACGTCTGATTCCCCTGAACGACCCCGATCTTTTCGAGTATCCCTTCCTCTACACAAGCGAGCCCGGCCAGATGGTTTTGACCCAATCCGATGCAGCAATCATGCGGGAGTATCTGGAACGTGGCGGTTTTTGGGTCGTGGATGATTTCTGGGGCAGCTTCGAGTGGGCGAACTTCGAAGGCCAGATTCAGAAGATACTGCCGGGCGCCGAGATAAAGGACATACCGCGAGACCACCCGATCTTCCACTGTTTCTACGACATCGACGAACTCATCCAGGTGCCGAGCCTGAACTATGTCTACACCGGCATGATCATAGAACAGGACGGCTTCGAGGCGTTTTGCCGGGGGATCTGGGACGAGGATGGACGACTCATGGTTGTCATCAACCATAATACTGACCTCGGTGATGCCTACGAGCACGCCGACCATCCACAGTATCCGAACTACTTTTCAGGCTATGCCTATCGGCTGGCCATCAACTTCATCATCTACGCGCTCACTCATTGATTGCAGCCATCGTTCTTGCCGCCGGAAAGTCTGAACGGATGGGCCAACCGAAGGCCCTGTTGCCGTATCAGGGTTCCACGTTTCTCGAGCACATACTCACAGCGATCGAGGAGTCGACGATCGACGAGACCGTCGTGGTCGTTGGACACCACCGCGAAGCCATCGCCCGGCGAGTCGATCTGCATTCGGTGGTCTACAATGAGGACTATGAGGCGGGTATGGTGACCTCGCTTCAGGCAGGGATCCGCGTCCTGCCCGACGAAGCTGCCGGCGCTGTCATCTTTCTCGTGGACCACCCCGTGATAGGACACAAGACCATTGACGCACTGCTGTCGCGGTTCGAATCGGGTGCCATCCTTCTGCCGGTGTACGAAGGGCGGCGCGGCCACCCCGTGCTGTTCTCGAGGGCTGTTCTCGATGAAGTCCTGGAACTGCCGGCGTCGTTGGGAGCGAACGCCGTCGTCCGGAGGCGTCCGGAACGAGTCATCGAAGTCGAAGTCGATGAGCCCGGTATCCTGGTGGATGTGGATACACCGGAACAATTGGAATCTTTAAGAAGTGACGAGTGTTGAAGAAGTGGCCAGTGACGAGGAACCCCCCGTCTGCGCCTTGCTCTTTCCTCTGACTACTGAATACTGAAAGGTAAGAATGTCCAGCCAAATTCTTTCGGGGCGTTTTCATGGCGATCGGCCGGCACCTAATGCCTTCGGCACTCGCTCGCCTGTGCTCGGAACCCACGGCATGGTGGCGACATCTCAGCCTCTGGCCTCGGCCGCCGCGTTGCGTGTCCTGCAGGACGGAGGGAACGCCATCGACGCGGCGATCTCGGCCGGCGCGGTGTTGAATGTCGTGGAGCCGATGAGCACCGGCATCGGCGGTGACATGTTCGCGCTTGTTTTCATGCAGAAGGATGGCAAGACGGTGGGGCTGAACGGCAGTGGCTGGTCCGGGTCGGGCTCGACGATCGATTTCTTCCGGCGGAACGGCCTGGACTCGATCTCGAGTGACAGCATCCATTCGGTGTCGGTTCCGGGTGCCGTCGATGGATGGTTCACGCTGCACGACCGGTACGGGGTTCTTCCGATGCCTCGCCTGCTCGAGCCCTCCATCGAATATGCCGAGGATGGGTTCGCTGTATCGGAGGTCATCGCCGGGCAGTGGAAGCGCAACGAAGAACGTCTGCAGAGGTATCCCACGACCGCTCGGAGCTACCTGATCGGCGGCCGCACACCCAAGCACGGCGAGCTGTTTCGTTCTCCGGGCCTGGCCCGAAGCCTTCGGGAGATATCGGAAGGTGGCCGCGAGGCGTTCTACAAGGGCAGGATTGCCGAGGAGATCGTGCGATGCTCGGATGAGCTGGGAGGCTTCCTGACGATGGACGATCTCGGTGAGTTCCGCGCGGAGTGGGTCGACCCGATCAGTACTGAGTACCGAAGGCACCAGGTGTTCGAACTGCCGGCCAACACGCAGGGACTGGTCGCGCTCGAAATGCTCAACATTCTCGAAGAGTTCGACCTCGCCGGGATGGGACACAATTCTACGGAGTACCTGCACCGATTCATCGAGACCAAGAAGCTTGCGTTTGCGGACCGGGACGCTTATATCGCGGATCCGAGCCGGGCGAGCATCCCGATGGAGGGCCTGATTTCGAAGGGCTATGCCTCCGATCGCCGCCGGCTGATCGACCCGAACCTGGCCGCCGCGGCAACCCAGCCCGGGCTCCCGGAGCAGGGAGACACCGTCTACCTGAGCGTCGTCGACGGGGAACGGAACGCCGTTTCGTTCATAAACAGCCTGTTCTGGGGTTTCGGCTCGTCGATCGTCGCCGGGGACACCGGTATCTTCCTGCAGAACCGGGCGTCTCTGTTCTCGTTAGATTCACACCATCCGAACAAGGTCGAACCCCGTAAGAGACCGCTCCACACGCTGATCCCGGGCATGGTGCTCCGGGACGGGCGTCCCTGCTTCTCGTTCGGAGTGATGGGCGGAGACATGCAGCCGCAGGGCCATGCGCAAGTGCTCGCCAACCTGATCGACTTCGGGATGGACGCCCAGGAAGCCGGAGAGGCCCCCCGTTTCTGTCACTCGTCCGAGGGCGTCTCTCTGGAGTCGGCCATCAGTGGGCGGGTTCGCTCACAGTTGGCCGAGAAGGGACACGACATCATCTCCGGCCAGGGTCCGTTCGGCTTCGGCGGCTACCAGGGCATCTGGATCGACCCTGAAAGCAACGTTCTCTTCGGCGGCTCGGATCCGAGAAAAGATGGATGTGCGATGGGGTGGTAACCACCCCGTCTGCGCCTTTTGCGCAGCCGCCCCTCTTGAATCAGGAGGGGAGTCCAAGGGAAGTGACTCGTGACAAGAGACGAGTGACGAGTAGGACCGGCCGCCGCCGGGACCGGTAATCCGATTCCCTCCGACTCGTCACTTGTCACTGGTCACTTGTCACTTAAATCCCCCCGCCACTCTGCTATCATAGGATTCTGCAGGTTCTCATAAACTCGGAGGGCAAGACGACAGATGGCAGGTGGAAAGCTCAGCAAGACGGCGCGCGCGAGTCTAGGAAAAGGTAAGGAAACTGGCGCGGCCAAGATCTGTCCACAGTGCGAAACTCCGATGGTGGCGACCAAAGTGATCAAGTCAGCCCGGGCGCCCGGGGGCATGTACTGGGTATGTCCCAAGGACGATTTCAGGGTCAAGACATAGAACTCCGTCTATGACGACCCGTAAAGGGTTGTATGTCCGAAGTCTTTAACTGATAATGTGTTACCGAAAGTCGGGCAGCGATGGATCATGATTTCCTAGATGGTATTGACGAGCACTTCGAGCGGCTGATGAAGCGGCACGGAAACGGCAGAAACAACGGCCGCCGCAACGGCCGATCAAGAGATCGGACCCTCGTCGAAATCATGGAAGAGTTAGACGGAATGACCTCGAGCCAGAAACACGAAGTTCTGAGCTTCATCCAGTCCTTGAGAGGAGACTCGGAACCGACCGACTAGCATTCCCCGAAGCACTTCCCGACCCGCCGCGGAGACGCTCAAATGGCAGAGCAAAAACCCAGGCGAGCCCGCCTGGTGTTCCTGATGTGGTTGCTCGTCGCGATCTTCTATGCCTATCTGGCGTCGGACTACGTTCAGGTCGTCATGCGTGACGACGAGTTCGCACAATATCTTCAGGTGTCGGTGCAACTGGTCGGGGCCCAGGACCGTACGAGTCGCGAACTACGCCAGCTCGTGATGGCGAAAGCGCGGGAACTGGAGATTCCAATCGACCCCGAACGGGTGCAGATCAGCGGGGAAAGACAGACGCTCCGGCTGAACGTCGGCTACGAAGTCGACATCGCCATACCCCTCATTTCCGAGGCCGGCTATCAGAAGGATTTCGAGCACGAAGTCAGCTTTGGCGGCTCGCAGTGATGAGAAGCCACTAGCTCAGCGCTTCTACGCCTCGCCCATATCCACAAGGACGTTCCTGTAAACCCGGTAGAAACTCTCGAATTCAGTGAGGCCCTTCTTCAGGATCGCTCCGAGGTTGGATAAGTCGTTAGGGTTCACGACCAGGTGGACGCTCTGGGCGTAGGCCTGCATCGCGTCGAGTGTTCGGAAGGAGTCGCCGACGAGCGCGACGTAGGTGTAGCGACGCTGGGCCATCGGCAACGGAACGAGGTAGTTTAGAACCGCGTTCGTCGCGAGAATCGAGCTGCTGAACGTCTCGCTGACGACGATCACGTCGTAGGTCGTGTACTTCATCCGCTCGATCGCTCGTTCCGACGTTTCTGCCGTGTGGCACTTCAAGTCGAGCTCTCCCAGGATAGTCTTCAGCGTATCGGCCGCCGTGGAGTCATCGCAGATCAGCGCCGTCTTGTCTCCAATTTCGAAGAATTCGCTCTGTTCGGTGCTCATGGCTATTTCTTCCCGTATTCCGCGTCGAGCGAGAGACCGGCCAGCCCGCTCGTGTCCTCTCCCCGTTCCTTCTTGATCCTGTCGATGCCCCGAGAAACCACGCCCTTGCTCGTACAGTAGAGCAGGGCCGATTCTTCAGTGATCAAGCCCTTCGTGTACAGGTCGATCATCGTCATGTCGAAGTTGGTCCATCCGAACGAGCCGGCTGCCTCGATGATTTCGTAGAAGGTCTTGCCCTCCGATTCCCCGTTCTCGACGCAGTCTTTGACTCTCATGTTGTTTCCCATGATCTCCAGAGCGGCCACTCGACCGCCCCCGACCTTGGGCAGGAGTCGCTGGGCAACGATCCAGCGCAGGGTTTCCGCAAGACGGATCCGGATCTGCTTCTCCTCTTCCTGCTCGAACATACCAATGATCCGGTTGATCGTCTGACCCGCGTTGATCGTGTGGAGGGTGCTCATGACCAAATGGCCCGTTTCGGCCGCCGACAGGCCGATCTCGACGGTCTCCCGGTCGCGCATCTCACCAACGAGGATGACTTTGGGCGCCTGCCGGAGAGCGGCACGGAGGCCCGACGCAAACGTGTCGTAGTCTCCGCCCATCTCCCGCTGGTTGAAAGTAGCCTTCTTCTGGGGGTGGACGAACTCGACGGGGTCTTCCAGGGTCACGATGTGGATGGATTTCGATTCATTCAGCTCGTTCAACAGCGCAGCAAGCGTCGTCGATTTTCCGCTGCCCGTTGCGCCGGTCACGAGAACCAGGCCCGTCTTCTCCTTAGCCATTTCGTCGAAGACCGAGGGCAGGTTCAACTGGGCCAGCGTCGGGATATCGGTCGAGAGCCTCCTCAAGATGATCGTGTAGTGGCCGCGCTGCGTGAAGATATTGACGCGGAACCGGGCTTTCTGGCCGAGGGAATAGGACTGGTCGCACGAACCGGTTTTCAACAGGTCGATCGTCAAGCGGGTGCTGCTGTTCATCAGATTCAGGGCCAAGGTCTCCGTCTGGAAGGGAGTCAGCCTGTCGATCGGCGGATCAATGTCGACCTCGACGAGCTGCCCGGAAGACTCTACCTGGAACGGTTTGTCCGCCGTGATGTTCAGGTCGGACACTCCCGAATGGGAGTCCAACATCGTACCGAGAACATAGTCGACTTCGGCCTTTCTCATCGTGCACTACTCCCGGGCTGTCTTACTGCCATTCCTCCGGCGGGTTCTTCAGCAGCGGACGGAATTTGTTCTTGTCGTTGGCCTTGTCGTAGGCGTCTTCGGGGCTGATCATCTTCTTGTTCAGCATGTCCATAATCGCGTCGTCGAGCGTCTGCATCCCGTACTTCTTTCCCACCTGCAGCATGCCGGGAATCTGGAACGTCTTGGCTTCACGGATCAGATTCGATATGGCCGGGGTTACCACCAGGATCTCGAGAGCCGCCGCGCGTCCCTTCTTGTCGATGCGCTTGAAGAGGTTTTGTGCCACGACGCCCTTGAGAGCTTCCGACAAAGTATTTCGGATCTGGTTCTGCTGGCCGGCCGGAAACACGTCGATGACACGGTCGATGGTCTTCGGGGCACTGGGCGTATGCAGGGTTCCGAAAACGAGGTGGCCGGTTGCAGCCGCCTCGAGGGCCAACTGGATGGTTTCCAGGTCGCGCATCTCGCCGACCAGGATGATGTCGGGGTCTTCGCGCAGCGCCCCGCGGAGCGCCGAGGCGAACGACTTCGTGTGCATGCCCACTTCTCTGTGGTTGACCAGCGAACTGTGGCTCTGGTGGACGAACTCGATCGGGTCCTCGACGGTCAGGATGTGATCCTTTCGGTTCTTGTTCGAGTAATCGACGATCGCCGCCAGGGTCGTCGATTTGCCGCTACCGGTCGGCCCGGTCACCAGGACCAGGCCGCGGTGCAACATCGCGAATTTCGTGAGAATTGGGGGAAGACCCAGCTGATCGGCGGTCAGGATCGTGGATGGAATCTGACGAAAGACGGCGGCGACACCGTATTTCTGGTTGAAGAAATTGGCACGGTATCGGGCCGTACCCGGGATCTCGTAACCGAAATCCACGTCGCCGGTTTCTTCGAAAATCTTGACCTTGAACTCGGGTGCGATCTCATAGAGCATCGCCTTCAACTCGTCGCTGTCCAGGGGGTCGTACTTGACCCGTTCCAGTTCTCCCCGAACCCTCAGGATGGGTTGCGACCCCGACACCAGGTGGAGATCCGACGCGCCTGTTTCATCCATCAAGTGAAAAAAAGCATCGATCTTGGCCATTTGTTCCTTTCCTGCTTATCGACCCAAACCCGAAGTCACCGACTTGACGGCGGGTTCTTCGGCGGATCGCCGGCTATAATCGAAAAACCGGTTTCGATACCAGATCCGAAAACAATTCGGTGTCGGTTATTATATCGAGTGGACGGTTCGTCGGAAGTATTTAACAGTTCGTTCCGCCAAAAAACTCAACTGTCTATGGATCATCTGCCCACCGGTAGCACAGCGCCCGATTTCGAACTGCAAACGCTGGAGGGGCAGAGCCTGCGCCTTTCCGAAGCACTCGAGAGCGGGCCGGTGATGGTGGTCTTCTACAAGCAATCGTGTCCAACCTGCCAGCTGACCTTTCCCTTCATCCAGCGCCTCTTTGCTACTGCCGGCGCCGGTTCAGAGGTGAGGATCTGGGCTATCTCTCAAGACGCAGTGGAGGAAACACGGGCATTCGTCGGGGAGTACGGTCTCGAGTTCCCGGTCCTGCTCGACGCGCACCCCTATCCGGTATCGTCGGACTACGAGTTACGCTTCGTTCCGACGTTCTACCTCGTCGATGGAGACCAGACGATTCAGGTAGCGGATTTCGGTTTCAGCAAACCGACGTTGAGCTCCATCGCCAGACGGTTGAAGTTGGAGGATGACGGCGCGCTTTTCGGGGAGGACTACCAGAGTCTGCCCGACTACCGGCCGGGTTGAGGCGCGAAGAACTGACGCCGGTCGGCGCTGTTGATTGAAGGCCAGGTAGCGGGCCGTGACAGCGGTGGTTTGAGACAGGACACAAAGGAGACATGATGCAACAAGCGACATACGAGGATGCACAACTCGTTCTGCGGCTTTATGAACTTCGGAGGGAAGAAAAGCTGCGGGCGGCTCGAGCGTGGTTTACCGGCACCCTTTCTGCAACCACCCTGGACGAATTGAACGAGCAATGTACGCCAGGAAGCGACGAGCACGCCTACTTCCGAATGGTGACCACCTATTGGGACATGGCGGCTTCCTTTGTGACGCAGGGGATCCTCCACGAGGGTTTGTATATTCAGGCCTCAGGTGAAGGACTGTTCGTCTGGGAGAAGATTCGCCCGTTCGTCGAGGATCTGAGGGCAGCCTTCAAGAGTCCGGTGTTCTTGAAGAACCTGGAGACCGTGGCCGGTAAGCAGATCGCCTTCATGGAAGAAAACGCACCCGGCGCCTATGAAGCCATGCAGGGAAGGATACGGGGCGAGTAAAGGCACATCTATCGCAGATTGGTCATTGGACGAAACGACAGGAAGTGGAAGAAGGCAGATTGCTCGATTTAGTCCGATTGAGCTGAAGCCGATTGCTGACTGCTAATCAGCCGCTCTGCTTCTCTTTACAATCGATACAGACTCGGGTCCACGGAACAGCATCCAGGCGTACGGACGCGATCGGCTCCTCGCAGTCCATGCAGATGCCGTAGGTGCCCTGGTCGACCCGTTGCAGGGCTTCGTCGATCGCTCGGAGCAGCTTCGTGTCGGTCTGCTTCAAGGCGAGGTTGACATGGATATCGTTCTCCTGGCTCGAGTGATCGACCCAGTCGCCGGTTCTGAGCCCTTCGTCGACCGCGGTCGTACGCTCTGGCGCTTCCACGATCTCCTGCTTTTTGGTGAGAAGCACGTCTTTGTATCTTTTTAGTTCAGTAGCACGCATGAATCCGCCTCGACTTTCTCTGATCACGCTTCGAAGGGTGCCGTAAACGATCAATTTTATCACCAAGGAAGCGGCTGTGCAAAGACCCGCGCTTTGATCCCGAACAGCTCGTGGTCGAGTCGGAAGTCGTACGGGGTAGGGAGAGCGTGCGTGCTTTTCGAGAGTTTCGTGTCGGGGTTCTAGGTCGGGTCGCGTTCTCGATTATTTTTTGCCCCTTTCGGAACCCGCTGAAGAACTGTCTGCGATTTATCACGTTCGCAGGCCCGCGGTCACGCGGTTCGGATGCTTATCATATAATAGCCGTCACAGCGGGGAACGCGTCGGTGTTGTGGCGCCTGTACGCTGCGAGGGTCCTAACGCCGACATTTCTCGTCAAGGAGATCGACCGATGTCCGACGCCGCAGTTTTCTTGGATGAACTCGACCGGAATATCGAGCGGACCATGACTGGCCTCGATGTCCTCAAAGATCCCGAGCCCAGCCTGGCGGGAAGCGACGAGGTGGTTCGACGATTGAAAATGGCATTGAAGAACGAGTTGGAGGCTGCCGAGTTGGCCGCGCTCTGGATGCCGACGACACCGGAGGTGGACATCAAGCTCGGGCTGGCGCGCCAGGCCGGCGACGAGGCCCGCCACTACCACCTGATCGAGGAGCATATGTCGGAACTCGGCGTCGAGCTCGATGGCTTCGATCCGCTCGAGGGCGGCTACGGGCCGATGTTCCAGCTTCTCAGTGGATTCAGCTCGACGGTCGAACGTGTGGCAGGAGCGCAGTTGACACGCGAATCGCTGGCGCTCAAGAAGAACGAACAGTTCATCGAGTTCTGCGACGCGGTCGGCGCTCCCGAGACTGCGACGCTCTACCGCGAGCGCATTCAGCCCGACGAGGAGTGGCATGTACGACTCGGGCGCCAGGCGCTCGGTCGCTATGCGGTCACGCCGGAGCTTCGGGAGGCCGCGAAGAAAGCTTCCGAGGCGGTTCTCGAACTGGCTGTCAAGATCCAGAAGAAACAGCTTCACGAGATGAAGACCAGTCATGCTCCCGGTTGCTAGTGGCCTGATCATCAGCATTCAGCTTCTGGCCAGGAAACCGACCACGGAGGCTCTTTTTTCCGAAGCTGAAGGCTGAAAGCTGATGGCTGCTTGCCACTGCAAGTCGCCTTCCGGTAGGATAGGGATGTACCAATACGAGACCATCATTCTCGAAACCGACAGCTCGAAACCGACGCAACATAGCTTCCGGTAGGATAGGGATGTACCAATACGAGACCATCATTCTCGAAACCGACAGCTCCGTCGCGACCATCACGCTGAACCGGCCCGACAAACTGAATGCAATCGGAGGGCCGATGAGGGAAGAGATCAGGGACGCTTTGGAGCGGATCGAGGCGGACCCGGAACTGCGGGTGTGCGTCCTGACTGGCGCCGGGCGTGGCTTCTGTGCCGGAGGGGACATCGACAATCTCAAGAGATTGCGCGAAGAAGGTGACGAGCAGGGCTTTCAGGAGATTTTGGCCAAGGGCAAAGGCGTTAGCCGATACATTCGGTCCATGTCCAAGCCGGTCATCGCCGCGGTCAACGGGCCCTGCGCGGGTGCCGGCTTCAGTCTGGCCCTGTCTTGCGATATGCGGATAGCGTCGGCGGAAGCTTCCTTCGGGCCGAGCTTTGCGCGGATAGGCTTGCACCCGGACTGGGGCGGCAGCTGGCTGCTGCCGCGTTTGATCGGGACAGCCCGGAGCTGCGAGCTCGTCTTTACCGGAAACATGATCTCGGCTTCCGAGGCGGGGCGGATCGGACTGGCCAATCGCGTGGTTCCCCATGGCGAACTCCTTTCTACGGTGGGCGAACTTGCACGGGCGATGGCTCGCAATCCCCCCGGTGTCCTCCGGCTTGCGAAACAATCGATCTACGGAAGCCTGACGTCGGACTTTGAGGCGGCGGCCGCCGCAGAGACCGAAGCGCAGATGGAATGTTTCCGGAGTAACGACTTTCTGGAGGGCGTCACGGCCTTCCTCGAGAAGAGGAAACCGAAGTTCTCGGGACGATGACTAGTGATCTGTTACAGGCCACTAAGCTCGAACGGGCTTGACTGCGATGCGTGATAGAATTTCCTCATGAAGCGCCTGTTCGTGCTCCCGCTGCTCGTCGCGCTCGCGTCGTGTAACCAGAATATGGAAGCCGTGAGCACTGGAGAGCGTCTGGAGGACGCCCCGCCAATCGAGGCCTCCCCTGGTCCCTCTGCAGCATCCGCCCCCTTCGCCGGGATGGAGGGAGACGGGGCGCCGCCGTTCGTCAAAGCCTTCTTTATGCACACCTGGGTCGAAGCACTCTACAGCACACCGGCAAACCAAAACCCCAATCCCGACTGGAGTTCCCCCCTTCTCGACCCGGTCGACGGGCGTGTCTGGTGTACCGACTGTCACGTCTCCGGGCAGGTGGACTTTGGACGCATCCCCAAGCAGCGCGTTCCCATGGTCGACGACTATGAAAGCGATCACGAGTTCATGGTCGAGTTGATGCAGAAGTGGGTCGGCCGCCTCAACAGCGATGAGTACGGCGCCCGGGCCAAACTGACCGGCCCCGTCGACTGCTTGACCTGTCACGCCACCGACCCCCGCGACTAGCATCCGCCGAAAGCCGTTCGATTTCGCTAGATTCTTTTCAACACGAAGACACGAAGTTCACGAAGAAAACAGAAATATCTGGTCTTCTTCGTCTTGCTCAGTCAACAGGAAGGCCGGTTCTTTCACGGCTACTACCGCACTATTGCTATCTCTTTTCAATACGAAGACATCTGAAGTGCGCGCGGCTCACGAAGTCCTTCGTGCCTTCGTGTTGAGAATGCCGGATATTTCCGTGATCGGAGAGTTGGGGTAGGCCGCTAGATAACCGTGCGGGGGGGGATGACGGCGTTCTTCGGGACGATCACGATGCCGTCGCGGATCGCGAAGCCGTCACCGTCCGCTTCCTGAACTCCTGATTCGTTGAGGATCTTCACGTCGCTGCCGATGTGGGTGTTCTTGTCGATGATGGCACGCCGGATGACGGAGTTCTCTCCGATCCCGATGTCTGGAACATCGAGCCGCCGGTTGTGGTCGAGGTCCTCTTCGTCCTCGTAGAAATCGGCACCCATCACCAGGGCTTCTTCCAGGATCACGCCCGAACGGACGACGCTGCGTATTCCTACGATCGAGTTTGCCACGCGCGCGGCGCTCAGGATCGATCCTTCCGAGAGGATAGATTCGGTTACATCGCATTGATCAACCCGAGACGGCGGCAGGAATCGAGCCCTCGTGAATATCGGGGAGCTCATGTCGTGGAAGTTGAAGTGTTTCCTCGATCGGGTCAGGTCGATGTTGGCCCGATAGAATGCCCCGATCGTCCCCAGGTCCTCCCAGTATCCTTCAAACAGGTAGCCCCGGACGTCGTACCGCTCGATCGCCCGCGGGATCACCTGGTGACCGAAGTCGTTCATCGATTCGTCGGATAGGATTTCTTCGAGGACCTTCCTGTTAAAAAGATAGATTCCCATCGATGCGAGGTACGGACTCTCGGTGGCTTTGGCGGGCGAGAAACCGAACGCGGTCGTGTCGGTCCGCATCTCCTGGAGTTCGGCGCCGGTCGGTTTTTCGCGAAACTGTTCGATGCGAGCCCAACGGTCGAGTTTCAGCAGACCGAACGAGGATGCGGATGCTTCCTCGCGAGGAATCACGCAGACAGTGACGTCGGCCCGTGTTTCCCAGTGTTCTCGCAGCAGGCCCTGGTAGTCCATGCGGTAGAGCTGGTCGCCGGCCAGGACGAGTTGGTAGTCGGCATCACGATCGGTGAAGCGATGCAGGTGCTGCCGGACGGCATCGGCCGTTCCCTGAAACCAGTTCACGTTCCCCACAGTCTGCTCGGCTGCTAGAACTTCGACGGCTCCGCCCGCAAAGGAGTCGAAATTGAAGCTGGCGGTCACGTGCCGGTTTAGGGATGCAGAGTTGAACTGGGTCAGGACGAAGATCTTTTTCAGCCCCGAATTGATGCAGTTGCTGATCGGAATATCGATGAGCCGGTATTTCCCGCCGAGCGGCACGGCAGGTTTCGAACGATCCTGTGTCAGAGGAAAAAGGCGCTTGCCAGCTCCGCCGGCGAGGATGATCGAGGTAACATGTGCAGGTGTCTGACGGCGCTTGGGCACGGGTGATCATCATACCACCCCATCTTTCGTGAGGAGTTTTCCTGCCCGCGAACTAGTGGCCTGTAACGGAGATATCGGCACCATCGCCGATGGGTCTTGCCAGTCGAGGTCGAGGAGAGAGGAGGAATTGATGCGGTTTCCCAAAGAGTTTCATCATGACGACGAACGACAAAGAGATCGACGGCAACCCCCATCGGCCCGGAGGGTTGCGGCGGAACGGTCGGGTCTTTGTTGCCGCTACCATTTCATTGTAAGACCCGCTTCTCACGGGTTGTCGGCTTCTAGAATCCGGTGCCGTTCCACCGCAACGCTGGTACCGATATCTCCGTTACAGGCCACTAGGGTGCCATCGATCCTGGGTTAGATACCCGGTTGCCCCAAGCTATTGCAGATTGGTCATCGGACGAATCCCCATCATTGGAAGTTGGAGGTTGGAAATTGCTCAAGTTGTTATTGATCGGAGGCTTCGAGCAGTCTTTCTGTTGGTTCTCAATTTGAAATGTAGCAATTTCCGATGAAACAACCTGCAATGCGGATTATTCAGACATCGCGATTTGCAATTGGATCCAAGAAAATGAAGGCGGCAACGCCATTACAAGGGGCTGCCGCCTTCAGGGTTCCTGCTGTGAATGAATGAGCTAGCGGACGCCGAGTTCGGCTCTCTTTTCCTCGATCAACTCGTCGAGCCCGTCCAGAGAGTCATCGTTCTTGCGCCGGTAGAGTCTCTCGAGCTCTACACGTGCGAGGTTTCCCGCCTGTCCCCCGAGCGCGACGGCTTTGGCGAATGAATCGATGGCGAGATCCATCTCCCCGAGCACCTCCCCTTCGAGCGCTTCGCGTCTGGCGACGAGTTGATCCAGTACCGCTTGTTCAGCCTGGTTGGTCTTGGCTTCGTTTTCTTCCGCGACCGCGTCCACGACCAGAGCCGACTTTCCGGCGGCCTCGTACTCATACGAGAGACCCAGTTGCAAGTGGGCAAACGGATCCCTCCGGTTGTACCCGATGACTCTCTTGTATTCCTCCGCGGCCTGCGCGTAGTCGCCGCGCGTGTAGTGGACGACTCCCAGCGTCATGTAGATTCTCGAGAACACGGCCATTCGCTGCGTATCCCACTGCGCATCGGTCAGGTTCTCGGGTTTGCTTCTTAGGGCTTGTTGCGCCTGAACCCGGGCGCGGTTGGCGAGCTGAAACGCCCGGCCCAGGGAGCGTTCCTTCTCAGCATCGTCGGTCGGGAGGGTGTCGGTGATCACCGTCGACAGCGTCAACAGTGCGCCGAGGTTGTTCCGATCCACCTGGAGGACCTTCTCCCCAAACTCGACAACTTTCGCGGCGTCCCGTCCCTGCTCTGCGGCGGCCATCGCTCGTTGGTACATGAAGCCTTTCACGGTAGAGTCGGCATCGGGAACGGTCTGATCGAACCGGTCGGCCGTCTCGACCACTTTCCGCCAGTTCCTGGCGCCCACATAGGCATTGCTGAGGAGTTGGAAAGCTGCCGGGATGAAGTCCGAATCGCTGTAGTCGTTCAGGAAGGCTTCGGCGAGTTGAGCCTTACGTTCCGGCTGCTGCTCGTCGTACATTGCCTTGTATGCGTCGTATTCGGCTTTCGACTTGGCCTGCTGGGCTCGGGCCGGTGTACCGAACAGCAACGTGGCAATCAGGGCGAGCCCGACATATGCGCTTCTGTTCATGCTCAGAGTCAACCTCCTAGTGGCGTTGGGGGGACAACGCCACGGTTTCTCAAACAGCAGAAATTCTATTAGTTTTTGACGTCCCAGGCCATAGTTCGGGACCAGGCAATAATTACCGACCCGACCGCTCCGGTCCCGAGCATGGGCCCGACTGCGTCCCAATCCCCGAAGCCACTTCAGTCGTAATACTCCATTCCCAGGTGGGTGATCAGTTCCTCGCCTCGCAAATACCTCAAGGTATTCTTTAATTTCATTAATTGAATGAATAGATCATGCTCGGGATACAGGCCCGGTGCGCACATGGGGCTCTTGAAGTAAAAGCTCAGCCATTCCTGTATGCCGTGCATGCCGCACCGCTGCGCCAGGTCGAGAAACAGGACCAGGTCCAGAACGATCGGTGCGGCCAGAATGCTGTCGCGGCACAGGAAATCGATCTTGATCTGCATCGGACATCCCAACCAGCCGAAGATATCGATGTTGTCCCAGCCTTCCTTATTGTCGCCCCGGGGCGGATAGTAGTTGATCCGAACCTTGTGCGTGAAGTCACCATAAAGATCCGGATACAGGTCGGGTTGGAGGATCTGGTCGAGCACTGACAACTTGCTCTCTTCTTTTGTCTTGAACGACTCCGGGTCGTCGAGCACTTCGCCATCCCGATTCCCGAGGATATTGGTCGAGAACCAGCCGTTCAACCCGATCATTCGCGACTTCAGCCCTGGCGCGATGATGGTCTTCATGAGAGTCTGGCCGGTCTTGAAGTCCTTTCCGCAGATAGGAGCTCCCTTCTCCTGAGCGAGCTGGGTCAGGGCGGGAATGTCGAGGGTCAGATTCGGAGCACCGTTGGCGAAAGGGATTCCGCGCTGGAGCGCCGCGTACGCGTAGATCATGCTGGGGGCAATCGCGTCGTCGTTGTCCGCAAGAGCCTTTTCGAAAGCCTCCAGTGTCGCGTGCGGCGGTTGTGGCTCGCGGAACGCTTCGGTGCTGCCGCACCAGACCATCACCATACGGTCCAGGTTGTTTTTCCGCCTGAAGTCATCGATATCTTCCATGACCTGTTCGGCGAGCTCCATCTTGGTCCTTCCGGTCTTGACGTTGGGACCGTCGATTCTCTTGACGTAGTTCTGGTCGAAAACCGCTTTCCAGGGGACGATTGTCTCGATTTCGTCCCGGACTTCCTCGAGCAGTCTCTGGTCGAGGACACCGGCTTTGACGGCGGCGTCGTAGCAGTTGTCTTCGTAAATATCCCAGCCGCCGAACACGAGATCATCCAGCCCTGCCAACGGCACAAAGTCCTTGATCTTGGGAACTCGATGCTCGGTCCGCTTACCGAGACGGATCGTTCCGAGCTGGGTCAGGGAGCCGACCGGTTGCGAGAGGCTCTTCTTGACGGCTTCCACGCCGGCTATGAACGTCGTGCTCACGGCCCCCAGACCCGGAATCAAGACTCCGAGCTTCCCGGCCGGCGACTGGATACTCACACCTTTTTCAATCACTTCCACCTCCAACATTGGAGCGCGCTGAATTGTAGCAGATGGCGAAGATACGAAGCCAGCCAGCCCGCGGTAGAAGACGGTGCACGTATCCTCGTACCGGGGACGGTTCGATTGCCGAAACATCCGGCATTTCAACCCAAAGACGCCGAGAATGTTGTTCATGCGGGCAGTCCAGAACGCAACGTGAGTGCGACACCGTGGGGACGGAGACAAAGATAAGAGACCTCTACTACTTTGCGTATTTGCGTTGAAGTTCTAGATCGACTGTGAAGCGCGCTGTTCGAGTCGGGCTAAGCGCCGGGGTCGGCAGAGAATTCGTTTCATGTCACCGGAATGCGGGATAATGAGCTCCTGATGCGTCGTTACCTGCTGGCCCTCCTCCTGCCAGCCATCGTCCTCGGATCGATCGGTTTCGCGTCACTCCTCTCGAGCGACCGGCCCAGCCGCCTCGACTACCGATTGGCTCGGGGAAGGGGCCTGCTGGATGGGGGGAACTATCTTCCGGCGCTGGAGATCTTCAAGCGGGCCGTCGAGGCGAATCCGGAAGGGGCCGCGGCGCGCACCCTGCTTGGAATCGTTCAGCTGCGCCTGCACCTCTACCAGTCGGCCATCGAGACCTTCGAAGCAGCCAGGGAACTCGACCGTGGAGAAGCCGGCCCCTCGATCGGTCTCGCCCACGCGAGATTGGCCCTTGGGGAGGCCTCGGCTTCGATCGACGAAGCCACTCACGCGACCGAGGTCGAGCCGGATGCGGGCGAAGCATGGATTGTCCTGGCTCAGGCCCGTTGGATGGACCGCAGCTACGGGGATGCCGAGGCTGCCGCGCTCAGGGCCAGAGAGCTGGTCCCGGACAGTGCTCAGTCGCTTGAGGCCTTGCTCCACATCTATATGGATTCCGAGAAGCCGGCCAAGTTCGAGGCGCTGATCGACGATGTTCCGGATGGAAACCGGTCACTCCAGGGCCTGGTGGTTTCGTTCCTCGTCCGGCAGGGAGAGTTCGCTCGCGCGTGGCAACACCGGATGCGATTCGCCCGGCGACGAACGGAACTGGCGATCCTGGAAGCCGAACTCGCGCTCGACCGCGGATCGGGCCGGGTCGACCTGCTTCCGAAGCTGATCCGTGACCTGGTCGCAGCGGGTCACTATGAGCGCGCTATCGAATACAGCCGCGGCTACACCGTGTCGGAGCCGATCGACGTAGAGATCGGGAAAGCATACTGGATGCTTGGAAACGTGGCTCGGGCCGTCCCGCGATTCGCGGCCGCCTCCCGCCGCGGGATCCACAAACTGACGGCAGAGGTGGCTCTGGCCATCATCACTGGAGATGTGCGTCATTGGCGGGAAGCGTTTCGGGCAGAGCACGTGAAAAGGGACTATCTCGTCCTCGCTCAACTCGACGGGTTGTCCTCCCAGGCGCCGCCCGCAGTCAAACCGTTCATCTGGCGCTACGCCGGTATTTACGAGCCGTATTTCTACAACCGCGCAGTGGAGGACGGGACGCTGCTGACCGGCCCAGAGTCGGATGACCTCGACACGCTGCTGACGATGGGGACAGCCTACGAGCGTCTCGGGCGACTCGACGAAGCACATCGTTACATCACACGCGCGAGTGAATCCCACCCATCCGCCGCCGAGCCCGTGTCGAGGCTGGCAAAGCTGGCGATTCAGAAGGGGGAATCCGGCGAGGTTCTGGACCTGATGGAACGGGCCGTGGCGATGCAGCCCTCCGATCCGCGGTACCTCTACGATCTCGGCTGGATGTACGACGCGTTGTCTGAGCAGGATCTGGCGGTTCGTCTCTACCGTCGGGCGATCGCTGCCAGCGAGTTGAGTTTCGAGGCAATGAACAACCTTGCCCTGATTTACAGCGAACGCGGACAGGATGACCAGGCCCGGACTCTTCTAGAACGCGCGATCGCAATCGATCCCGCCAGCGAGGCGGCATATTTCAACCTGGCGCGCTATTACGGCGACCGGGAGGAATGGAAGGCGGCGCTCGCGACATATGATCGTGTCCTCGACATCAACCCCCTGAACTCGGCCGCCTGGGTGGAGCAGGCAAGAATACGGTTGAGTCAAGGAGAACTCGAGGAGGCCGTAGACCTCCTGAACGAAGCGTTGGAGATGAATTCGCAGCATTTCGAAGCCTACCTGCTGGTCTCTTCGGCGTACGAAAAGCTCGGACATCTCGATGCGGCACTGGGTGCGGCCGCAGAGGCGCGGCGGATCGACCCGGAAGATCCTGAACTGGCCACCGTGCTGGCGCGGCTTCAGGAGGACCGGGAATGAGACGCACGAAGCTCGTGTGTACGATCGGGCCGGCTTGCGATTCCGACCAGATGCTCGAGGCGTTGATCGATGTCGGCATGAATGTCGCCCGGATCAACTTTTCCCACGGCAGCGAGGACTACCACCGCATGCTGATTCGCCGGATTCGTAGCATCCGCGAGCGAATGGGGACGTCCACGGCCATCCTGCAGGACCTGCAGGGACCCAAGATACGGCTCGGCTCGATTGCATCAGGCAACGTGATGCTGGAGCCCGACCAAGTTTTTGTCCTTACTGCCGAGCCCGTTCCCGGGGATCAACAATCGGCCTCGGTTTCCCTCGCGACGCTTCCGGAAGTCGTTTTGAAGGGGCATCAGATCTTGCTTTCGGATGGCAAGATCGAACTTGTCGTCGAGGATGTCCGCCCGCCCGAGGTCTATTGCAGGGTCGTCGTGGGCGGGCTCCTCAGCTCCCACAAAGGCATCAACCTGCCGGTGTCCCATGTCCAGGTGGACTCGCTGACCGAGAAAGACGATCAAGATCTCAAGATCGGACTGGAAGAAGGCGTGGATATGATCGCGTTGAGCTTCGTCCGAAACGAACAAGACGTTCTTTCTGCCCGGAAGGCGGTCCGTAGCCATGGCCGGGAAGTGCCGATCATCGCCAAGATCGAGAAACATGAAGCGGTCGACAACATCGACGCGATCGTCGCTGTGGCCGACGGCGTGATGGTCGCCCGGGGGGACCTTGGGGTCGAGATCGATCTGGAACGGGTTCCTCTCGTCCAGAAGATGATCATCCGGAAGACCAACGCCGTCGGCAAGCCGGTGATCACCGCAACCCAGATGTTGCTGCGGATGGTAGACAATCCGCGCCCGACTCGAGCGGAAGCCACCGACGTTGCAAACGCGATCCTGGACGGCACGGACGCTCTCATGCTTTCGGAAGAAACAGCAGCGGGCAAGTACCCCGTTGAAGCGGCGCGGATGATGGGCCGAATCGCGAATTCGACCGAGGAAAGCCTGGATCCGTCAAAATTCGGCTGGCTGCCTTCCGACTACCCCTCGGTCAACGATGCGATCAGCCACTCCAGCTTCCACATCGCCAAGGGAGTCGATGCCGCCGCGATCATCACCCCGACCTGGTCGGGGTCGACTGCGCGGCTCGTCTCTCGCTTTCGTCCGACGCAGCCGATAATCGCGACGACCGCCAATCCCATCACGCAGTACTTTCTTTCCTTGTGCTGGGGCGTGACCCCCTTGATGATTCCCGATGCGGTCACGATCGACGACGTGATCGCTTACTCGATCAATGCCGCCCGGGATAATGGGCACGTGGCGGAAGGTCAGCACGTGGTCGTCACAGCCGGCACTCCTGTCAACGTCGTCGGTACGACGAACCTCATCAAAGTGCACAAGGTGTAGTGGGGAAGTAGGACGTAGGCCGTTGTCGGTAGGCCGTTGGCGGCTGCGCCGCCCGCCACCCGGAAATTTCCCTTGCCCCGCTCAGCGGAATGGGCCGTGAGAGAGCCAATGTGAGGGGGACAGGGGCCTGGCCCTGTCCCCGGGTTTTCGCTGAGCAGAAATGTTTGGGAACGATCGCTTACGATCTGCCTGGCCCTGTCCCCGGGTTTTTCGCCAAGCGAAAAGGCCTGGGAACGACCTCCTTCCGCGCCGTTGACAGCGGGCACGCGGGTTGCGTAGAGTAACTGATTTGCTTTCAGCCCATTTTCGAAGTGAGGCGACATGAAAATCCATGAGTATCAGGCCAAGTCGATTCTCGCCCGGTATGGGGTGAGGATCCCTCGCGGGGGAGTGGTTCAGGACGCCGCCGGAGCACGAAAGGTGGCTGAGCAACTCGGTGGTACGGTTGTCGTGAAGGCGCAGATCCATGCCGGCGGCCGCGGAAAGGGCGGTGGCGTGAAGCTGGCAAAGACGCCCGCGGAAGCCGAGCAAGTCGCCGCGGAAATGATCGGGATGCAGCTGGTCACGCATCAGACCGGACCTGAGGGTCGGATTGTGGAGAAGGTGCTGGTCGAGGAGGGTTTGGACATCCGTGACGAGCTTTACCTTGGACTTGTGATCGACCGGGGAGCCGGCGGGCCGGTCCTGATGGCCTCCACCGAAGGCGGCATCGACATCGAAGAGGTTGCCGCGAAAACTCCGGAGCTCATCCTGAAGGAGTACATCGAACCGGGGATGGGTCTCCAGCCTTTTCAGGCGAGGAAGCTGGCCTTCGGGCTTGGCCTCGCCCCGGGCCTTGTAAGCGACGCCGCGAAGTTCATGATCGCGTTGTACCGGGCGTTTGAAGACACAGATGCGTCGCTGGCCGAAATCAACCCTTTCCTCGTGACCGCCGACGACATGGTCTACGCCCTGGATGCGAAGATGAACTTCGACGACAATGCGCTCCATCGCCAGGCGGACATCAGGGAACTGCGGGATCTGAACGAGGAAGAGCCGCTCGAAATCGAGGCGAGCAAATACGGACTGAACTACATCAAGCTCGATGGCAACGTTGCCTGCATGGTGAATGGGGCCGGTCTCGCCATGGCGACGATGGACATTATCAAGCTTGCGGGCGGCAATCCGGCGAACTTCCTTGACGTTGGCGGAGGCGCCTCCGCCGAACAAGTCGAGAACGCTTTTCGCATCCTTGTATCCGATGAGAACGTCCAGGCGGTCCTGATCAACATCTTCGGCGGGATCATGCGCGGCGATATCGTGGCCGCGGGTGTGGTCGAAGCCTGCAAGAAAATAGGGGTGAAGGTGCCGGTGGTCGTCCGGCTCGAGGGTACGAACGTAGAGCAGGGACAGGAGATCCTCCGCAGCTCCGGCCTGAACTTCATCGTTGCCGACGGAATGAAGGATGCGGCTGAGAAAGTCGTTCGAGCAGCGGGGGAGAGTTCATGAGTGTCTTGGTCGACAAGTCCACGCGCTTGATCGTTCAGGGAATCACGGGACGTGAGGGGAGTTTCCACACCCGGCAAGCCGTGGAGTACGGTACGACAGTCGTCGGTGGTGTGACGCCGGGTAAAGGCGGCACAAAGCACGAAGGGATCGATGTATTCAACAGCGTCGACGAGGCGCGCCGGAATACCGGCGCGGACGCATCGGTGATCTTCGTGCCTCCCCCGTTCGCGGCTGACGCCATCATGGAAGCGGGGGACGCCGGAATCGAACTCGTCGTGTGCATCACCGAGGGCGTTCCCACGTTTGACATGATCCGGGTAACACAGTTCCTGGATGGGCGACCGACCCGCCTGGTCGGACCGAACTGTCCCGGAGTCATCTCGCCCGGCAAATGCAAACTCGGAATCATGCCCGGACATATCCATCGCGAGGGAGGGGTCGGTGTCGTGTCCAGAAGCGGCACGCTGACCTACGAGGCGGTCGGCCAGCTCTCAGGTCGCAATATCGGCCAATCCACATGCATCGGTATCGGCGGGGATCCGATCATCGGTACGAACTTTATCGATGCGATCCGGTTGTTCAACGAGGATCCGGACACCGAGGCGATCGTCATGATCGGCGAAATCGGCGGAACGGCTGAAGAAGAAGCCGCCGCCTACGTTACTGAACACGTCGACAAGCCGATCGTTGGTTTCATCTGTGGCCAGACTGCGCCTCCGGGAAGACGGATGGGGCATGCCGGCGCGATCATCGCCGGCGGAAAAGGGACAGCAGCGGAAAAGATGAGGGCGATGGAGGAAGCCGGTATCCGCGTCGTCAAGAGCCCGGCCGACATGGGCGAAGCGATCGCGGCGCTGTTGTAGCAGCCCGTGGCAGAACTCTGCAGGGCCGCGTTACGGCCAAACGGGGTCGGATTCTAGGAGGCGAGGACGAAACAATGCTCTTTCATTGGGAGGAGTCGGCGACAACGAAGACGGCCCCGTTTCGCCGTAACCCGAAGGGCGCAGGGGGGTTCGGGCCGCAGGCCTTGTCGCTCGTCGGTCACGATGAATGATCATCGCTCCGCTCCTCTCTTCGCGCCTGCAACCCGAAGACCCCTGCGCGCGACCCTGCAGAGTTCTGCCACGGGCTGCTAGTCAAGTCATAGGAAGGAATAGATCCGAAAATGGAAAGAACGTTGACGATTCTGAAGCCCGACACCCTCCAGGCGCGCAACGCCGGCGCGATCATCACGATGCTGGAAGGCGAGGGCTTCCGTATCCTTGCGTCGAAAATCTTGCACCTGAGCCAGGAGGAGGCCCAAGGTTTTTATGACGTGCATCGGGAACGACCCTTCTTCCAGAGCCTGATAACCTTCATGACCGAGGGGCCCGTGATCGTTATGACGATCGAGGCCGACAACGCGATAGAGCGACTTCGCGGGGTGATGGGAGCGACCGATCCCGCAAAAGCGGACGAGGGCACGATCCGAAAACTGTTCGGGACCAACATTGAACGCAACGCGATTCACGGGTCCGATGCTCCTGAAACGGCAGCTTTCGAGATTTCCTACTTTTTCAGCCAGCTCGAGATTGTTTGAAGAGGACCATATGATCGGAAAGATTCAAGAGATACTCGCCGATGATGCTTCGGGTCTCCTGGAGCACGAGTGCAGGACGATTCCTAAGGAGTCGCTGCACCTGCCGGGCCCGGACTTCGTGGACCGGGTGCACACCCTTTCGGACCGCCCGACCCGCGTCCTCCGCAGCCTGACAGGCCTGACCGGCTCCGGCCGGCTTGCGGGTACCGGCTATGTTTCGATCCTGCCGGTGGATCAAGGTATCGAACACTCCGCGGGAGCTTCGTTTGCGCCCAACCCGGCGTACTTCGACCCATCCAACATCGTTGAGCTCGCGATCGAAGGCGGATGCAACGCCGTCGCGTCGACCCTGGGTGTCCTCGGTGCCGTTTCGAGGAAGTATGCGCACCGGATTCCCTTTATCCTGAAGTTCAACCACAATGAATTTCTCTCATACCCGAACTCTTACGATCAGATCGTGTTTGGCAGCATCGACCAGGCGTTCGAGCTCGGCGCCCTCGGCGTCGGTGCGACGATTTACTTCGGTTCCGAGGAATCGCGCCGCCAGCTCCAGGAAGTCACCGAAATGTTCCAGTACGCTCACGAGCTCGGCATGTGCACCGTCCTCTGGTGTTACCTGAGGAACCCGGCCTTCAAGACCCAGGACGGTGACTTCCACGCGTCTGCCGACCTGACCGGCCAGGCCAATCATCTGGGCGTGACCATCGAGGCCGACATCATCAAACAGAAGCTCCCCGATAGAAACGGGGGCTACACTGCACTCAGCTTCGGCAAGACCCACAAGAAGGTGTACTCGGAATTGACCTCCGATCACCCGATCGATCTCACACGTTACCAGGTCGCCAACTGCTACATGGGGCGTTCGGGCCTGATCAATTCCGGCGGAGCCTCGGCGGGCGAAAGCGACCTGAAAGAGGCCGTGATGACGGCTGTCATCAACAAACGTGCTGGAGGGATGGGACTGATTTCGGGGCGAAAGGCGTTTCAGCGACCGCTCGAAGAGGGCGTCGCGCTTTTAAACGCGATCCAGGATGTGTATCTGGCCGAGGAAGTCACCATCGCCTAGCGACGAGTGTGGGCGCAACAGAACCGTTCGGCGAGGACGGTGATGGAAACTTTCCAACCACAGCGTACGGTTTATACCGTCTCCGACGTCAGTGGCCGTATCAAGGAGCTCATCGAGCGCCAGTTCACTGACGTTTGGGTCGAAGGGGAAGTGTCCAACCTGCGCTCCTCGGCTGCCGGCCATATCTATTTCACTCTGAAGGACGATCGGTCGCAGCTTCCCGCCGTATGCTTCCGCAACGCCGCGATGTATCTGCGGTTCAAACCCGAGAACGGAAAGTCGTTCCGCGTTCGCGGTCGGGTGACGACTTACGAAGTCCGGGGCGAGTATCAGATCATCGTAGAAGTCCTCGAGCCGGTCGGCGTCGGGGCTCTGCAGCAGGCGTTCGATCGCCTCAAGGCGAAGCTGGACGCTGAGGGTCTGTTCGCCGCCGAACGGAAACGGCCCCTTCCCCCCTTCCCGTCTCGTGTCGGGATCGTCACCTCCCCGAAGAGCGCGGCGATCCGTGACATCCTGTCCGTGCTGCGGAGGCGCCACGACGCTATCGACGTCTTGATCTATCCGACGGATGTTCAGGGGGATGCCGCCTCTCGGCAGATTGCGGCGGGCATCGATCACCTCGGCCTCGAGCCGGGTATCGACGTGATTATCGTGACCCGCGGAGGAGGCTCGCTCGAAGATCTCTGGCCCTTCAACGAAGAACGGGTTGCCCGGGCGATTGCGCGATCCGAACGTCCGGTCATCTCGGCCGTGGGCCATGAGGTGGACTTCACGATCAGCGACCTCGTTGCCGACCTTCGCGCTCCGACGCCGAGTGCGGCTGCGGAGATCGTCACGTCGCGGAAGGACGAGGTGGTCGAGCGGTTGGAGCGGGGAGAAGCGAGAATGTCGGCGGCGCTCAAGTATCGTCTGTCGGAACTGCGCCGGTTTCTGGCGACCAAGGTCGGAGGCCGTGGCTTCGTGGTCGCTGAGAATCGAATTCGTCAACTGGCGCAGCGCGTCGACGACTGCGGTTTTCGACTCGAACAACTCGGGCGATCCGGGCAGTTCGTTGCCGGGCCTTCTCATCGTCTCCAACTCAACGACCGCGCCATGTCCGAAGGGATGACGCGGACGCTCATGGCTCTCCGTGGGCGGTTCTCGGGTCTCACCCAGACTCTGGACGCGCTGAGTCCGCTCTCCGTCCTGGAGCGCGGGTATGCGGTGTGTCGCACGTCGGCGGGAATCGTCGTGCGCCGGTCGGCCCAAGTCGCCGTCGATACCGAGGTTGACATTCTGCTTCACGAGGGGGGACTGACAGCACGAGTCACAGCCGTGAAGAGCAGGGCGGAAGAATAGTCGATGACCGAATTAGTGACCTGTTACAGGCCACTAGGGGAGGGAAGATGATCGACAAGCCCGTCGAAGAAAAGGTACTCGCATGCATCGGTCGCGCGATGGGAGAGTTTTCGATGCTCCGGCCCGGTGATCGAGTAGCGGTCGGTGTTTCCGGTGGCAAGGACAGCTTGTGTTTGATCGATGCCCTTGCCGCATACCGCCGCCGCGCGCCCTTTTCATACGAAGTCGTCGCGCTGACGCTGGAGCAGGGCAAGTTCCAGATGCCGGTTCGACAGCTCGAACACCACATCAAGCAGATGGGCGTGGACTGGGTCCTGCGGGACGAGCAGAGGACATTGAGTCTTGTTGCAGATGGGGTCGACCACGGGTGCGACGTTTGCAGCCGCAACCGGCGGGGTGCTCTCTACCAGGTCGCGTCCGAGCTCGGATGTACGGTTCTTGCACTGGGACATACTGCCGATGATTGTGCCGAAGGGCTTCTGCGAAACATTCTGTTCAACGGGCGGATCGCCTCGCTGCCCCCGGTTGCCGACTCCAGAAAGGGTCCAATGCGGTTGATCCGACCGCTGGTGTATGTCTCTGAAGAATTGACCGCCGCATATACGCTGGCGAAGGGCCTGGTTCCGATCGGTTGCGCTTGTGGCGAAAAGGAAGGACCGCGAAGCGAGATCCGCGAGTTTCTCGACACGATGAGATCCCGTCACATCGACGTCGACGAATGTGTCTCCGCTGCACTGTCGAACGTCAATCCATATACATTGTTTGATCGGAAGCTTCGGAAGGAAGGGGCGGATCAGCCAGCGTTTGCAAAGGTGTAGCGACGGCCGTGTGGCCCAAGAGTCCGTGAGAGAGCCGATGTGAGGGGGACAGGGGCCTGGCCCTGTCCCCGGGTTTTCGCCAAGCAGAAAAGTCGGTCGCCGACGCCTGCCTGTATAGTCAGTGCGTCAACGCGTAGAGGACAAAATTGATGCCGAGGCGGACGCCTTCCGCGGACGGCTTCAGCGGATAGACCGGCCGGTCCAGCCATTCCCAGAGGTCGCCGATGTCGTTGTTGAAGCAGATGATCATGGACGTGTCTTCGCCGTTTTCTGTCGGGTAGCCGTAGAAGACCGGCCAGCCGTTTGAAGCTGCGAAAGCCGTCACATCGAGATCGCTGATGTCATAGAACGTGTGGAAGATCGGGTGATCGACGGTCAACGGAATCATCTCCCGATCCGGGTACATCCGCTTGAGGTTCCAATCCCAGTTCGACAGATCGTTGTAGCCGTCGAAATCGTCGACCATCACGAAGCCGCCGCGATCGAGATACTCGCGGAAACCCTTGACTTCGGCATCGGTCAGACGCATTGTCCCCGGTTCGGAAATGTATATGAACGGGTAGGTGAACAGCTCGGGATCGTCGAGCCGGACGATCTGGTATGACATCCGCGCCACGTTCAGGTCCGTGGCCTCTTCGACCAGAGTGTTGATGTGTTGTTCGGCGGCAGGATAATCGTGTTCCCATCCGCTCATTTCCCACGTCCCCCCGTGCGTCGTGAACCGTATGCGTGCAAAGACGAACTCCGTTTCAGGAATATCGGTCGGTTCGTAGATCAGCGAGGGTCGCCCGCGGAATCGTCCGAAGCGCTGCGCCTCGAGCAGGGTGATGCTGCCGGCTGCCAGGAAGACGAACAGCGCAAACAGGACGAGGGGGCGCTTCATGAAGAACATTGTACAGCGTGGGAGGGATACATTGGAACGACCGAGGAGATCTGAACGAGTCTATTACGAGCGACAAGCGACGAGTAGTAAAGAAGTGGCCAGTGATCAGTGACGAGTGGCCAGTAGGAACGAGTACTCGGTTCGATTTCTGGCCATCTTACTCCTAGCTGACCACTGACTACTGGCTACAGACCAGTAGTGTCCGACAGATTTAGGACCTCCCGGTCCTAAAGTTAGAACTGACGCGATGTAGCGCGCTTGTCAAGGTGTTAACGATTTGATTTCTGTGCGGCCTTCGCGGCAGCCTTTCCAGAGGTTTCTGGGAGGCACCGATGTACGCTGGCAAGCTGGTCTTCGCACAAGTCATGGAGTTCGCGCCGTGGTATACGTTCCGTCGTCTGGTGACCAAGTACCGCGGCAATTTCAACGTCCGCACATTCAGTTGCCTGGACCAGTTCCTATGCATGGCCTTCGCTCAGCTGACCTATCGGGAGAGCCTGCGCGACATTCAAGCCTGCTTGCGAGCCCAACCCGCCAAGCTCTACCACCTGGGGTTGCACGGGAAGGTCAGCCGCAGTGCATTGGCCGATGCCAACGAGTCTCGCGACTGGCGCATCTACGGAGAGTTCGCTCAGGCGCTGATCCGCATCGCACGCCGCTTGTATGCCCACGAGCCGCTCGGGATCGACCTGGACGAAACCGTCTACGCGCTCGACTCCACGATGATCAGTCTGTGCTTGTCGCTGTTCCCTTGGGCGCACTTTCGAAAGACCGAAGCCGCGGTGAAGCTTCATACGCTGCTCGACCTGCGTGGCGGTATCCCCAGCTTCATCCACATCTCCGAAGGCAGGCTGCACGACGTCAACGTTCTCGACCTGCTCATCGCCGAAGCCGGTGCTTTCTACGTGATGGACCGCGGCTATCTCGACTTCGATCGCCTCTACACCTTCAATCAAGCCGGGAGCTTCTTCGTCACCCGTGCTCGATCCGACTTCGCGTTCAAGCGCATCTACTCCCAACCCGTCGACCGACACACGGGCCTCATCTGCGATCAGACTATCGAACTGACCGTATTTCGCTCCCGCCGCGGCTACCCCGAACGGTTGCGTCGCATTCGTTATCGCGATCCCGAGGGTCGGCGACTGGTTTTCTTGACCAATCACATGACGCTCCCAGCCCGGACCATCTGCGAGTTGTATCGCCTGCGCTGGCAGGTGGAGCTGTTCTTCAAATGGATCAAACAGCACCTGCGCATCAAGCGTTTCTTCGGCACTTCCGAGAACGCCGTCAAAACTCAGGTCTGGGTCGCCGTGAGCGTTTACGTGCTGGTGGCTATCGTGCGTAAAGAACTGAATTTGCCTTTGTCGTTGCACTCAATGTTACAGATCTTGAGTGTCACACCATTTGAGAATGTGCCTCTTTTTCAGCTGCTTACCGAATCCGGGCTCATCTCAAATCGACACTCTAACGCTAACCAATTGAATCTATTCTGAAACGTGTCGGACACTACTGGCTACAGACCACTTCTTCGCGGTATAGTGGTCCACACTAAGTAGAACGAATATTCAAATATCGACCGAATGGTCAATTTGGCCTGGAGCGTCGAAGGACATGAGAAAGAAACAACTGATACGACTCGTCGTCAACGGCGAGCGGAAAGAGGTTGCCGCCGCGCCGAGCAAGACCCTGCTCGAGGTCCTCAGGGAGGATCTCGGCCTGATCGGTACCAAGCACGGGTGCGAGGTCGGTGAATGCGGAACCTGCGCGGTGCTGGTCGACGGAGAGCCCGCTCTCTCGTGTCTCCTCCTGCCGTGTGAAATGGAATCCGCTGAGGTCGGGACGATCGAGGGCCTGGCTTCAGGCGAGCGCCTCGATCCACTTCAGGAGACGTTCGCGGATCTCGGCGCGGCCCAGTGCGGGTACTGCACTCCCGGCATCCTTCTTGTCGCCAGATCGCTTTTGAGGGAGGAACCCCATCCGAGCCGGGCGCAGATCGAGGAGGCGCTCGGAGGGAACATCTGTCGCTGCACCGGCTACTTGAAGATTTTCGAAGCGATCGAATTGGCGGCAAGCCAGAGCGCGGAAAGCGAGGTAGAGCATGTCGGATGACCTGAAAGTCATCGGAAAACCGCTGCGCAAGGTCGACGCGCTGGAGAAGTGCAAAGGTGAGACGATTTTTGCCGACGACGTCGTCCTTCCGAACATGCTTCACGCGAAACTGTTGCGGAGCACCCGACCGTACGCACGGATCCGCAACATCGATGCCTCCGCGGCCGAGGCGATGGAAGGAGTCGTAGCGGTGCTCCTCGGGGCAGAACTCCCGATCACCTTCGGCATCCTTCCGGTTTCGCAGGACGAGCACACCCTCGCCATCGACACGGTTCGGTATGTCGGCGATCCGATCGCGGCTGTGGCCGCCGTCGACGAAGAGACGGCGGAGGACGCGATGCGTGCGATCCGGGTGGAGTATGCGGACATCGAAGCGGTGATGTCGATCCCGGATGCCCTCGCTCCGACCGATGAACCGATCCACGACTACGCCGAAGAGGGCAACGTCCACAAATCCGTCTCGTTCGATTTCGGTGACACAGACCAGGCCCTGTCCGAGGCGGATGTGACGCTGGAAGACACGTTTTTCTATCAGGGAAACACACACCTGCCGCTGGAACAGCACGCGGCCGTCGCGCGAGCGCATCCCGACGGCAAACTGACCCTGTGGTCTTCCACGCAGACTCCCCATTACGTGCACCGGGCACTGGAGCGGGTGCTGGAGATGCCGGCGCATCGGATCCAGGTCATCGCCAACCCCAACGGTGGCGGCTTCGGCGGCAAGAGTGATCCGTTCAGCCACGAGATAGCTGTCGCGAAGCTTTCCTTGATGACCGGTCGGCCGGTCAAGATCGCCCTCACCCGCGAAGAGGTGTTCTACTGCCACCGGGGGCGCCACCCCGTGTTGATGCGATCCCGCATGGGGTTCAAAAAAGGTGGTTCGATCACCGGGATGCATTTCGAGACCGTTCTGGACGGCGGAGCCTACGGCAGCTACGGTGTGGCCAGTACCTATTACACCGGTGCGCTGCAGACGACGACCTACCACTTTCCCACTTACCGCTTTCAGGGCGCTCGCGTGTTCACGAACAAACCCCCGTGTGGTCCCAAGCGGGGACATGGGACACCGCAGCCGCGGTTCGGGCTCGAAATCCAGATCGACAAAGCTGCTGAGCGCTTGGGCATCGATCCGGCCGAGCTGAGGTTGCGGAACCTCGCCCAGCCGAATTCGCTGACGGCCAACTGGCTGCGTATTCGAACGATCGGCCTTGGACAGTGCATCGAGAAGGTTGTCGAAGCCTCCGGTTGGGCCGACAAGTACGGGAAGTTGCCCGACGGGCGCGGTGTCGGACTTGCGTGCAGCTGTTACCTGACCGGTGCCGGCCTGCCGATTTACTGGAACAACATGCCGCAATCGGGGGTGCAACTGCAGTTGGATCGTTCCGGCCTCGTGACCATCTTCTGCGGAAGCACCGACATCGGGCAGGGTTCGGACTCGGTCCTGGCATACGTGGTGGCCGAGGTCCTGGGTATCGACCCGGACTACACGCGGGTCGTCACCGGCGACACCGACCTGACGCCTGTCGACCTGGGAAGCTATTCCAGCCGCGTAACGTTGATGACGGGCAACGCGGCGCTCGAAGCGGCCGAACGGGCAAAGGCCACACTGCTCGAGGCGGTCTCGGAAAAGCTCGAGGTTCCCCTTGAACGTCTGATTGCGGCCGATGGGCGGATCTTCGATGCCGACGATCCGGCGAAGGCTGTGTCGTTCGCCAAAGCGGTGCAACTTGCCGAGGCTCGAAACGGAACTGTGGGGACCGTCGGCAGCTATAAGCCGCCACGCTCGGCCGCGCGCTTCAAGGGGGGAGGAGTCGGGCCGAGCCCGACTTACAGTTACTCGGCGGCCGTCATCGAGGTGGAGGTCGATCCGGAAACCGGAATCATCGAAGTCGACAAGGTCTGGGTGGCCCACGACATCGGACGCTCGATCAACCCGATGCTCGTCCTGGGACAGGTCGAAGGGAGCATCTACATGGGGCTTGGAGAGGCTTTGATGGAAGAGCAGGAATTCCGACTCGGTGTCCATAAGACGCCAAGCATGCTCGACTACAAGAGCCCGACCTCGATGGATATGTGCGACGTCGAAACGATACTCATCGAAGATCCGGATCCTGAAGGGCCATTCGGCGCAAAAGAAGTCGGGCAGGGTCCCCTGCTGCCGGTTCCGCCGGCAATCTGCAACGCTGTCTACGACGCTGTTGGTGTTCGTGTCGATGAAATCCCAGTCACACCCGAGAGAATCCTCAAGGGAATCAAGTTGAAGCAACAGGGGAAAGCGGCCCGTGTCGGTCCGGCCGCCTTTCCGGCGATCGAGTATCGGGATGCCCTGCACATCCTACCGCCCTGGGAGGGCGGAGACGGCAGTGCGATCGAAAGGCCCGAGTACACACGGAAAGGAGTTTGAACCATGTTACGACTTCCGGGATTCGAGTTCAGGCAGCCGGAGAACGTCGGCGAGGCGGCGAACATACTCGCGGGCGAAGGGGACAAGGCGATGCTGGTGGCGGGTGGAACCGACCTCTGGCCGAAGATGAAACGCAGGCAGTTTTCACCGCGCGTAGTGGTCGGTCTAAGGCATCTCGAGTCTCTCCGGCAGATTGAAGGTGAACCGGATAAAGGCGTCCGGATCGGTGCCAATAGAACCCTGCGTCAACTCGAACGCGACCCCATGCTACTTTCCCGCTATCCCGCCGTTGCCGAAGCCGCCCGTTCGATCTCCAGTCCGCCCCTCAAGACGATGGGGACGATCGGTGGGAACCTGTGTGTCGACACCCGTTGCTTCTACTACGACCAGACGTTTGAGTGGCGGAAGTCGATCGACTTTTGTATGAAGAAGGACGGCGACATCTGCTGGGTTGCACCCGGAAGCCCACGTTGCTGGGCGGTCTCTTCGACGGACCTGGCACCCGTCATGCTCGCTCTCGGAGCCCGTATGCACATGGTGTCTTCCCAGGGAGAACGGATCCTGGGCGCCGGGGAAATGTACAACCACGACGGGATCGAATACCTCCGAAAGAGGCCCGATGAAGTCCTGACTGCGATCGATCTGCCGCCCATAAACGGCGATGTCACGGTGTTTAAGAAGCTGCGCCGGCGGGGTTCTATCGACTTTCCGCTGCTGAACGTCGCGGTATGGCTCCGTCCAGCGAAGGACCGAAAGACGATCGAAGATGCTCGGATCGCCATCGGTGGCGTGACGTCGGCGCCTTTTCTCGCCGAGGAAGCAGCAGCGATGCTTCGTGGGTACTCTCCGTCGGATGACGCGATCGGGGCCGCCGCGCACACGGCGCGTTCGCAATCCAAACCACTGGACAACACGGATCTGGATTTCTCCTGGCGCCGTGCGATGGTCGAGGTGTGGACCCGGAGAGCTCTGGAGGAGGCCCGAGAGAAACTGGTGACACGCCCCTAAACAGGCGGAGGCTTTCAAGGTCGGGTGTAGGTGCGCTCTATGAGCGCACCATTCCTTAGCGTCGGGCCCACCGTCCCCCTCAGTCCGGCCTAAGAGAGTTCGATTATGTTTGGGCATCCCGGACCATGTTCGGGAGAAAGACAGCTGGTCCGGTCCCCCCACGCCCCTGTAGGTGGACACACGTATCGAGCGTTGTGCGGTCATAGACCGCACCTACACCTTTCAGGAAAAACGACGTTTTGCTCAGGGTTCGCGGAACAGGATCTCTACACGTCGGTTCAGAGCCCGCGTTTCGGCATCGTCGTTCGGCGCGACGGGCCGCACGGAGCCGAAGCCCTCGGCGTAGATGTTGTCTTCCGGCACCCCGGCAGCCACGAAGAACTCCCGGACTGCGGCAGCCCGGTCCTGGGACAATACCAGGTTCTTGTCTTCCGGTCCCGAGTCGTCCGTGTGGCCTTCGATCCGGATCGTCGGCGTCATGTTGAAGGTGATCACTCCGACGTATCTGGCCAGCGTCGCCTGCGTTTCCGGTTTCAGCGTCGCCTTGCTGGGGTCAAAATGTTCGCCCGAGAGGGTGACGAGCAGGCCGCGTGCTGTCTGCCGCGCGCCGTTGTCGATCAGGGCGCGCTCCAACGGCGGCCACAGCTGCTCGAGCCTCACCACTTCCGATTCGGCTGTACGAGCCCGGCGTAGCGCCTCTTCCCGTTCGAGGCTCAGTTGCCGACCTTCTCGCTCTGTGGCGACGAGTTCGGATCGTGTCTGATCCAGCCTTTCCTCGGTATCCCGCTGCCTCTGGGTGATCCGCCGAACGTCCTGTTCGAGACGCTGCCGATCTCGCTCAAGGGCATCGGCTCTGCTCGTGACCTCATTCAGCTCATCGATGATCGGCTGCGCCCGCGCCAGCTTTGTTGCCCGGTGGGACAGACGGATTGCGTCATTGGCATAGGGCAGGAGCACGTCCAGCGGCATGCTCCGTCTCAGCAACTGCTCCATCGAATCGACAGCCACCCGGGCCTGGCGGAACGCCGCGTCGGCGAGCCTCTCGGCTCCTTCTTGCTCGGCGACCTTGAAGGCCATCCGCGCCTGGGTGACACGCGGCGGAAGGGCGCCTTGCGGCGGCAGGGAGATTTGTGAGTAATTCGTGAGTCCGGTTTCCACGGAGCCGTTCTCGACCCGGACCTCGTCATCGCGCGGCGGACGGCTCGTGAATGCCACCGCAGAACTCGGCTGATCCACCATGAAATGGGGTTCGGCCGTGATCAGGATACCGAACCGCTGCAGCCTGGTCGCGGTCTCGAGTTCCGCCTTCTGCCCGTCCACCTCCAGTTCCCCGAGATTCTCGAATTCGCCTTCCGGTGTGACCGCCCAAACGACGTATGAGCGAAGGAGTTGTCCGAAGGCGGCAAAAGGTTGGATGCGCTCCACCTTGACTTTCAGACGGCTGACTGTTTCTCCCAGACGGACCTCGACCTCACCGGCAGGCGAAAGCGGGAGGTCAAACCCGGAGTCGATCGATACCGTGACGATAGTAAACTCTACCGGTATCGCCTGGGCGAACATCATCAGAGAGACCAGCGCTAAGGTCGAACCCATGGTCACAATTGAACAATCGGGAGCAGGTCAATTTCAACTAGTTTCGGGTACTAGAAGAACTCGCGCTTCAACGGCGATGACTGTTTTTGAGATAAGCTAGCGGTTCTTAGCAAAGCTGCGCACCCTATGTTGAGCAACAGGTACATCCTTACTTCGATCGCTGCCATGGTTGTTTTCGGAGCCTGGTTGATCTACTCGTCCCGGAACGTCGCGCCCGATCTGGCACCGTTCTATCCGACCCCGATGGTCGTGGTCGACAGAATGCTCGAGATGGCCGAGATCACCTCCGACGATGTCGTCTATGACCTGGGTTGCGGTGACGGGCGAATCGTGATCGCCGCCGCAGACGAATTCGGGGCGCGCGGCGTAGGGGTCGAGTACGATCCGGACGTCGCGCAGCGGGCAATCGATAACGTTCGTCGCAGTGAGCTCGAGGACCGCGTTGAGATCATAGTCGGGGACGCGATGAAGGTGGATGTGTCACCCGCCACAGTGGTCACGCTCTATCTACTCCCGGAATCGAACCTCAAGCTCCGACCCATTCTGGAGGCGTCGCTCGCTCCCGGTTCCCGGGTGATATCCCACGACTGGGACATGGAAGGCTGGACGGCCGAGCGCGTTGAGCGCATGGACGATGGGACCGGCCGAATCCACACGCTCTACTTGTGGGTGATGGGAGAGCAATACGGACCGTAGCACTGGGCGCCTCGAAAGATTCCGACCTCTCAACACGAAGCCACGAAGGACACGAAGTATGGATTTTCATAGAAATTGGATCCTTCCGTGGACCGCGCGCCTTCGTGTTGAAAAAAAAGACCTTCCAGAAGCCCACCGAGCCTGCACGGGACTCGAATCGAACCTCAGGAAGCCCGACTGTCTTTAGGCTAAGTCATTGTTGATGAGTGACTTATAGGCAAAATCTGTCGGGCGAGTCGGGTCGGTCGCTTTGACCAAGGAGGAAATCGAAGCCCAACAACCTGATCGTAAAAGAGTTAAGCGGCACGACGAGAACTCGGCTGGACTCGATGGGACTGAATATGTATTCTTGTAGCCAATCCGGCCCGCATCTTCGGAAGCGTTACTCGCTTCATCTCTTTCTGATCAGCGCGACGGCGCCGAAGTATATGGACGGATGGTCGGGCCGGGGCTTCCCTTGACCTTGGTCCGATTGAGAGGCAACCCCTGGTCAAGGCACGGGTCGAAAACCAGGTTCAAGAAGGGAGTGTCTATGAGTCTATTGAAGATAGCGAATCCCGCTACAAGCGTCGGACCGTCGGCCATGGTTATGGACGGTATCCGCGCGATGGAAGGAGCGACAGTCGGCGCCGTGCTGATTGTCGATCGCGACGAAGTCAAAGGTATCTTCAGCGAGCGAGACCTGATGTTGCGAGTCATTCTCGCCGGGAAGGATCCGGAGACGACGCCAATCGGCGACGTGATGACCGCACCCGTCCTGACGATCGAAAAGAGTACGTCTGAGGACGATGCACTCAAGTTGATGTGGGATCGCCACGTCCGGCACCTGCCGGTCGTCGGTGACTCGGGTCAAGTCGAAGGTGTGGTGTCGATCCGACACCTGCTTCATGACAAGGTAGAAAACCTGACGCAGGAGCTCGATTCACTCGAAGCCTATTTCTCTGCCGACGGCATTGGTGGCTGAGGTGTCTGAAGAAATCTGCGACGGATCTGAACAACCGAACCCCGCAGCGGCCGTCTGACGGACGCCTTACCCCCCCTGCGCCTGCCCTCCTACTGCTGACCGTCCTCCATAACGATTGCGGCCAACGCCAGCCCGCGCGCATCATATCGGGATGAGGCGGATCTTCGGTTATTTGGGGGACATGCTCGTCGCTTTCCTGCCCGAGGACTACCGCCCGGAGTGGGCGCCTCGCGAAAGGGATCTGGTCCGCCCCTGTATCGCCGGGGGGCTCGGCTTGACGCTAGTTCTCTTCTTCCTATTGGTTGAGAGTTACGTGCGGTTCATGTCTCAGGCCCTCGATCGGATGGCCGAAGGTCCGTCCATTCTCGAGAACCCGGTGTTGCTTGGCGCCGGTGTCTTCTCTTTCTTCGAGTACGCCTTCCACCCCTATAGAGGACTTCTGGTCTACTACTTCGTCGAGACTGTTTTTCGGGTATTCGTCGCCGTTACAGTCGGTTCGGTCAACGGTACCCTGCCGCTGCACGTCGTCAACTGGGGGCACCGGCTCGTGTCGCCGCACTACGAGGAATGGGCGATGGGCCCTCGAATCATCGATCGCGTCAAGAAGGTCGAGGGCAAGCCCTACGACCTGCTCGTGGCTTCCTGTCGGCGCAAGCCGACCTGGGACACCTACAACACGATTTCCTACGAAGACGAACTCTACGAAGTCCTGAAGGAAGTCGACAGCCACCCGCCGCACCGCTTCCTCTACGAGCTTCGTAAGAATCCCAGGTGGCGTGTGACGCGAAAGATCCACCAGTACGATCCCCGCGAGACGCTCGAAAAATCGTCCTAGTCTGAACTCTCTCACCAATACGGACAATAGAGCAGCAGCCGCAATCAGTTGATCTCTCCCTCCTGATTCAAGATAATTCTTCACCGACCGATCATAGACCGCGCAGTTTGTAAGGGGAGGGCGTCCCGTGAAGAAACATCTGATGTTTGGCGTTATCGCTGCTTTCCTCCTCGTCCTGCTCGCCACCGCGAGCCGTGCCCAACAACCTCCATCCACCCAGTGGACTCCGGATCAGATTGCCGAGGCGGTCGAGACGGTTCGGGCCGGACGCAAGCTGACCCCTCCGAAATGGCCCAACGGCGCCCGCGTCGCGGTCTGTCTCAGTTTCGACGTCGACAACGAGACGCTCGGCCTCAACCGGGGCAACACCGCGCCGGTCACACTTTCGGCCGGCGAGTTCGGCGCGATGTCGGGCCTGCCGCGTGTCCTGGATCTTCTGGACCGGTATCAGGTTCCGGCCTCGTTCTTCATCCCCGCCGTCAGCGCAATGCTGCACCCGATCCCCGCCGTCAGCGCAATGCTGCACCCGAGCATGATCCACGACATCATCAAAAACGGCCGCCATGAGGTCGGCGTCCACGGGTGGATCCACGAGAACCTGGCCGGGATGGACGACCCAACCGAAGAAGAACGCCTGATGAACCAGGCGATCGACTACCTGACGCGGGTAACCGAGAAGCGGCCCGTCGGTTTCCGTGCGCCCTCCTGGGCGTTCAGCCAGTACACCATCGACCTGATCCAGAAAGCCGGCTTTCTGGATGACAGCAGCCTGATGGCGATGGACGAACCCTACGAGATCGTCTCGAAAGGGCGACCGACGGGAATGATCGAACTGCCCGTGGAGTGGATCCTGGACGACGCGCCGTATTTCGGACGCTCCGGTTCGCTGCCGTCCCCGAGCCTGATTTTCGAAGCCTACCGGGACGAGTTCGACGTCGCCTATGAAGAAGGGACGATGCTCATGTTGACGATGCACCCACACGTCATCGGGCACCGGTCCCGGATGGTGTACCTGGACAAGCTCGTTCAATACATGAAGTCGAAACCCGATGTCTGGTTTGCGACCGCCGAGCAGATCGCAAACTACATCAAACAGGTCGACGAGGCACCTTGAGCCCGCTCCCTTCATGCCGCCACGCCCGGCGCACGATCTTGTTGATCATCGCAGTCTTGATGCCATCGGCCCTGCTTGCGCAGACGACCTACCCCTCGGTCGGCGGTGACCAGATCCGCACGGAAACCTACCTGATCCCGGCGCCCACGAGCGGTCCGATGTCTCCAGCCTGGTCGCCGGACGGGGAATGGATCGCGTTTTCGATGTGGGGTTCGATCTGGCGTGTGCCGGCCGAGGGCGGTGTCGCCGAGGAGCTGACCAGCGGTCCGGGCTACGACTATCAGCCGGCCTATTCGCCCGACGGTGCCAGGATCGTCTTCACCAGGGACCGGGACAAGCAGGTCGACATCTGGGAACTCGCTGACGCGGAAAGACAAGTCACCGACGACGAAGCAGTCGATCTGCTCCCGAGCTACACACCGGAAGGCGCGATCATTTTCTATACCAGCCGTAGCGGCAACTTCGACATCTGGAGGGCCCCGGATGAGCCGCTGACGACGGAGCGTTCCCGCGACATGCAGCCGAGCTATTCCCCCATCGAACCGATTATCGCATTCGTGTCGGGTAGGGAGTCGCCGGTCGGTACTGGAGGAATCTGGAAAAAGGATCTTCGCACCGGCGAGACGAGCCTCGTCTATTTCGAGGAAACCGTCTACCGCGCCCGTCCCGCCTTCTCTCCCGACGGCAGAGAGATCCTGTTCTCGTCGAATGGAGATCTGTGGCGGATATCAGCAGACGGCGGCGTACCGATTGGTCACATTTGATGAGCCCGCTGTGGCGGATATCAGCAGACGGCGGCGTACCGATTCGAGTCACATTTGATGAGCCCGCTGAGGAGTTGGAAGGACGCTGGTCCCCCGATGGGAGAAAGATCGTCTACGTGTCCGATGCGCTGCAGTTGCGGGTGGTCCCCCGGGGCGGGGGATACGGAGTTCCGCTGCCGATCGAGGGCTTTCGACACAAGAGGTCGACCGGGACACTGTCGGTCGAGCTGAATGGCCCCGCCCGCGTATCGATCGTGGCGTCCGACGACCGTGCCTATTCACCCGCGGGGACCTACCATCACGTGTCGAACGCCACCGACACCCACTATTTCTACGCTGCTGGATCTTTTGAAATCGAGCTTCCGACTGGCGTGGCGAGCATCCGCCTCAGCAGGGGCTTCGAGTACGGACCTCGGGAACTCGAAGTGACGGTTCCCGGCAGTATCGAGGTGAACCTGTCCAGGCTATATGAACTCGGCAACTGGTATTCGGGCGACACCCACGTCCACGATCGACATTCGGGTATCTACAGGATCCTTCCCGCGGACATGGCGCTCTCGGCCGCGGCCGAGGACATGAACGTGTCGAACTTGCTGATCCATGTCGACGGGACCAGGCTGCAGGGTGACATGGCGAACTTCACCGGCGAGGACGATCCGCGTTCGACTGACGATTACATCCTGCACTATAGCCAGGAATACCGGACGACGCTCGGACACATCGCCATGCTGGGGTTGAATGAGTTCGTTTTCCCGTTTTTCAGCGGCGTGCGTGGCACGGTCCTCCGCCTCCCCGACCCGCCCCTGTTCGAGATGGCCCAGGCCGCCCGGGCCCGCGGCGCGACGGTCGGGATTCCTCATCCTTATTATCCTCAGATGGCTGCCGGATCCCTGGACGGTGTACGCCGTGGCCGGGGGGCTACCGAGATCCCAGTTGATGTCGCTCTGGGTCTGATGGACTACTACGACATCAACTGTATCTGGGCAGACGAAGAAGACTCGGCCGCGATTTACTACAGACTTCTCAACAGCGGCTTCCGTCTGCCGGTTGCCGGTGGTACGGATTCGTTCTCCGACGTGCCACGGGATCCCCCTCTGGGCGCGGCCCGGTCCTACGTGCGGGTCGAAGACGAGTTCACGTTCCAGAACTGGTTGCGTGCGCTCCGGGAAGGGAAGAGCTTCGCCACCAATGGGCCCCTGCTGACCTTGTCGGTCGACGGCCGCGATATCGGAGAGGAATTGGTGTTGGATTCCCCCCAGTCAGTGAGGGTGGAAGCGCGCCTGATGTCAACTGTCCCGGTCGATCGGTTCGAGATCATCGTCAATGGTCGCGTCGTCGAATCCACCGACGACGATGAGATCGCACTCAACCTGCCGCTGGATCGGTCTTCGTGGGTGGCCGCACGCGCTGTCGGTCCTGCCAATCCTCTGGTAGGCGACGAGTACGCCTTCGCGCACACAAGCCCCGTTTACGTCCAGATCTCTGGAGAACCGATCGTGGAAGCGGCCGACAAGGAGTTCTTCGCGCGCTACGTCGAAGAGTTGAAGTTGTACGTCGAATCGTTGCCTTGGGATGATCCTGCCGTACTAGAGAGTTACAGAAACGCCTACGATCGCGCCATTGCAGCTTTCCGCAATTGAGGTCTCATGAAGCCTCGCAGCCTCGCATACTTGGTTTCGATCCTCGCCTTCCTGCCCATCCTGTCGGAGAGCGCTGGATGGCAGCTCGGCGTCGTCAACCCGCTGCCTCCTGCTTCGAGTGACTGGACCTACAAGTTGGATACCGGCCCGCACGAAGTGGCGATGATGCCGCGCATCCGGCTTTACGATCCTGTCCGGGATCGAACGATTCCCGTCAGTCTTGTTCACCCGAAGGAACGGGGCCCGTTCCCCCTCATCATCTATTCGCACGGATCGGGCGCCACGGGCCAGTACGACTACCCGATCGCCCGCTTCTGGGCGAGCCACGGCTACGTCGTGTTGCAACCGACCCATGCCGACACCCGGTCGCTGGCCATTCCGGAGGAAGAACTTTCTCAACTGAGCGGCCCGGACCTGTGGATCAGTCGTTCCAGAGACGTGGTCTTCGTCCTGGATTCTCTGGAAGCGCTGGAAGACTTTCCTGGGTTGGCCGGGAAACTGGACCACGAGGCCGTCGGGATGAGCGGCCACTCTCTGGGTGCGTACACGGCGCAGATGGTCGGGGGCGTGAGGCTACAACTCTCCGACGGGGGAGAGCTCCAGAGTTTCGGCGATCCTCGACCGCTGGCGTTTCTCCTGCTTTCGGGCCAGGGACGCGGTGACCAGGGCCTGGTCGATGGATCCTGGGATGAGTTCCGGCGCCCGATGATGGCGATGACCGGATCGCGGGACCCCGGGCCGCGAGGCAGGCGCCCGGAATGGCGTGCGGAACCCTTCGAGCTCAGCCCGGCAGGCGACAAGTTCCAGGCCTTCATCGATGGAGCCACCCACTACTCCTACCCGGGTCTCTACGACGAGGGTCGCACCGATCCTCGTATTCAGGCCGAACTGCTGATCTTCGATTACGTCAGGACGGCCACGATCGCGTTCTGGGATGCGTACCTGAAGGACGATTCAGCCGCCAGGGCGTTCCTGGCCTCCGGCCTGCTCGCCGAAAACAGCGAAAGGCGTGTCAGGCTGTCGGCAAGGTAGTTGTCGTCACCACAGGTGATCGGTGTCGGAGGGTGCACGAAGGCACCGAGGTCTTCTTGATCTTTCTTCCTCCGTGTCTCCGTGGTTATGCCTTCATCTCTGCGGACCCGCCATTCTTAGTTTCGCGGTGACCGCCCTCCGCCCGTGCTATTCTCAGAACGTTTCAATCCCTTCGAACGTATTGAATTTATGGGGACCCTGGACTCTGCCACGGCGTCCCCGGTGAGGTTCCTCACAAAACAACCGGCGGGGGCCGCGAGTAATCGCGCGGATTTCGCCACAGCCAAGAAGGTTAAACCCATGAAATTCAGAGTCTTTGATTCGGACGTCGACACGTCCGACTTTCGCCCACCCGACATACCGGGGAAGGCGATCATGACCGGTGTCGTGTTGATACTCGGTCTGGTCGTGCTTTGGGGCACGGTCTACCAGATCGAGCCCGAGGAAGCCGGGGTGGTGCTCCGTCTCGGGGCATACAATCGCACCACCGATCCCGGCCTCCATTTCAAGGTGCCGTTCCTTGAACAGGTGCAGAAAGTTCCGATCCGACGGCAGCTGAAACAGGAGTTTGGATTCCGGACCGCTGTCGCCGGAGTTCGGACACAGTACAACGAAGCCGCGTTCCTGGACGAGTCGCTCATGCTGACCGGTGACCTGAACGTTGCCGTGGTCGAATGGATCGTCCAATACAAGGTGGCCGATCCGTACCTCTATCTATTCAAGGTGCGGAACGTTGAAGACACCTTTGCCGACATGAACGAGGCGGTCATGCGGGGCGTCGTCGGAGACCGCACGGTCACCGAAGTACTGACCGTCGGCCGGCAGGGCATCGAAGTCACCGCGCAGGAGGCGCTTCAGGAACTGTGCCGGCAATACGAGACCGGGATCCAAATCGAACAGGTCGTGTTGCAGGACGTGAATCCGCCCGATCCCGTGAAACCGTCGTGGGACGAGGTCAACCAGGCCCAGCAGCAACGGGACCGGCTGATCAACGAAGCGCAGGCGGACTACAACAGCGTGATTCCACGGGCGAGCGGTGAAGCCCAGCAGACGATACTGCAGGCGGAAGGCTATGCTCTCGATCGCGTCAATCGTTCCGAGGGTGACGCCGCGCGCTTCAAGGCGGTGTACGAAGAATATCGTCGTGCGCCCGATGTGACCCGGCGGCGAATGTACCTGGAGACGATGGGAACGATGATGGCCCGCGTGCCCGGGAAAGTCATCCTGGATGAGAACGCTCGGGGCATTCTCCCATTGCTTCCCCTGGACGGTCTTCGAAGAACTGCCGGCCCGGCCGTGGGCGCAGGAGGTAACTGATGAACGCCAAAATGCTGCTCATACTTGCTGTGATAATTGTTGGGTTCATTGTCGTCGCGAACGGGCTCTACATCGTCAGCGAGACCCAGCAGGTGATCCTGACCAGGTTCGGGGATCCCATCGGTGACGCCGTGACGGAGGCTGGACTTCACTTCAAGATGCCTTTCATCAACAAGGCTAACTTTTTCGACAAGCGGTTTCTCGAGTGGGACGGGGATAGAAACCAGGTTCCGACACGCGACAAGCGCTTCATCTATGTGGATACCTATGCCCGTTGGAGGATCAGCAATCCTCTTACTTACCTGGAGAGCCTCGAGGGAGACGAATTCACCGCGCAGTCCCGGTTGGACGACATCCTGGACGGTGAAACCCGGAACGCCGTCGCCAGGCACGACCTGGTCGAAGTGGTTCGGACCAGCAACCGTGAGCCGGAGGTTACGCCCGGGGACGAAGAAGAGACTGGAATCCTGGATGAGATTAGGGTCGGCCGTCTCGATATCACGGCCGAGGTCCAGGAGACAGCCGGGCCAAGACTCGCCGAACTCGGAATCGAGCTGATGGACTTTCGTTTCAAGCGGATCAACTACGTCGAAGAGGTGCAGCGTGACGTGTTCGCCCGGATGATCGCCGAGAGGCAGCGCATTGCCGAGCGGTATCGGTCCGAAGGCCAGGGAGAGGCCGCTCGAATTGGGGGCGAGAAGGAGCGGGAGCTACAGCGAATCCAGTCGGAGGCTTACCGCCAGGCTCAGGAGAACCGGGGTATCGCGGATGCTGAAGCCACCCGGATCTACGCCGAGGCCTACAACCGGGACGCCGCCTTCTACGCCTTCATGAAAAGCATGGAGACAATCGAGAAATCGATCGATCCAAACACGATGCTGATCATGTCAACGGAGGGCGAGCTGTTTCGCTACCTGGACCAGCCCCGCTGAGTTAGGAGGTGAAGGAACGATCGGTTAGAAGTCGCCAACTCCCCACAGGATGAGGGAGGTTCCGACGATGTAGTTACCGTTGTAGACGAGCCCGATTCCGACCCCGGCGACGACGTAGACCGAAAGGAATCGCTTCCAATTGAATCGGCGGGACTCTGCGGCGGCGACGTGTTTTGCGACGGTGAAGCGATCAACTACTCGACTCATGTTCGTGCCCCTGTTTTGTGTACCTACTTGTTTAGTCGGTAAAAGGGGGCGGTGGGTTTAACCTGGGACTAAAAAAAACGAAACGGCTGGCGGCTGGAAGCTGGGAAACCGCATCGGCAGGTGAGGCAGAGGACCTGAATCGGACCGAGCGCCATCCGCCTTCGCCGCCAGCCGCAACAGAGTGGGAAGTGACAAGTGACGAGTGACAAGTGATAAGTAAGAAAGATCTCAAGACTGTCAGTGCGAGTTGACAGGCAAACACCCAGGACTGCAGTTTAATAACTGACTACTTCTTCCAACAACCATGCCCGTTTCCGAGCAGAATTCCAGGCTGGTCTATGAGGCGCTGAAGAGTGCCGGCGTAGAGTTGATGTCGGCTCTGCCCGAAACCTGGCTCGTGCACATCATGGGCATGGCCGACGACGACCCCGACACCACCCTGGTGCGTCTGACTCGCGAAGAGGAGGCGGTTGGCATTTCGGCCGGAGCCCATCTGGCCGGGGTTCGATCGGCGCTCCTCATGCAGAATCACGGCTTTCTGGCCTCAGTCAACCCGATTGTGTCGCTCGCTCTGCTCTACAGGATTCCGCTGCTGATGCTGATTCCGCTCTGAGCTATCGCGCGGTCACATGGGCGAGGAACATCCGTGGCAGACCATGGGTGGACGGATGACCGAACCCATCCTTTCCGCCCTGGACATCCCATATGAGCTCCTCCGAGATCCGGCCGACGTCGGCCGGCAGATTTCCGCCGCCCAGGTGCTGGCCGAATCCTCTCTGACGCCGGTGGCCCTGCTGCTCGAACGCCAGTTGATGTGGGAGGAATCGTGAAGCGGGCCGAAGCGTTGGCTGCCCTTTACCCCGACATCCAGGACGATGCCGTCGTCACGATCATGGGCGCGGTGGCAGTTGAGCTGTATTCATTGGGCCATCGGCCGAACTTCTTTTATTTGCAGCACGCCATGGGTCTGGCTTCGTCGATTGGTCTGGGCCTGGCTCTTTCGAAACCGAATCGGCATGTAACGGTGTTCGACGGTGACGGCTCCGTCCTGATGAACCTTGGAACCTTCAGCACACTCGCGTGGTACGCGCCGAAGAACCTGACGCACGTGGTCTTCGACAACGAAAGCCTGCTCTCGGTGGGGGGATTCCGGACGGCGACTTCGGCCGGTTCGGATCTCGCCGGTATCGCCGAACGTTCGGGAATCGAGAACGCGACGATGGTCCGGACGGTAGGTGAGCTGAAGGCGGCATGGACGGAGGCGCGGGCAGCAGGCAAGCTTGCCACGATCGTGGCGAAGGTCGAAGCTGTCGGTCCACCTTCGTTCAAAATGGATATCACGACGCTGGAGAATCGATTCGAGTTCCAGCGCTGGCTTCGGGAGGTCGATTGACGATGTCGATTCTGGCGAAGTTTGTCGAAGCTCTGCAGGCCGGCGAGATCGAGGTCGTCGACTTGACCTCGGATCTCAGCGCCGACTCTCCGTTGTTACCTCTGCCACCCGAATGGCCGAACACACCGGCCTTCGAACTGCACGAGATCTCCCGCTACGACGAGCGCGGTCCGGCCTGGTACTGGAACTGGTTCAGGACCGGCGAACACACGGGAACTCATTTCGATGCCCCAATACACTGGGTCAGTGGAAAGGATCTCGATGCCAACAGCGTGGATCGGATTCCCGCTCGGTTGTTCGTGGGGCAGGCATGCGTCCTGGACGCCGCCGTCCAATCCCGCGAGAACCCCGATTTCCTCGTCGACGTGGACTTCATCGAGGACTGGGAAGAGCGTCACGGTAAGATTCCTGGGCGCAGTTGGGTCCTGCTGCGAACCGACTGGTCGCAAAGGACGAGCGCGGAGGAGTTCCTCAACATCGACGAGAGAGGGCCGCACACTCCCGGCTGGAAGATGGAGGCTTCGGTGTTCCTGGCTGAGGAAAGGGATGTGCTTGGCGTCGGAGTGGAAACGATCGGTACCGACGCCGGTCAGGCCGCCGGATTCGACCCGCCCTTCTGCAATCACTACGTGATGCACGGACACGGGAAGTTCGGACTGACGAATCTGGTGAACCTCGACCGCCTGCCACCGACGGGCTCGGTCGTGATCGCCGCGCCCCTGAAGATCGTGGGAGGCTCGGGCAGCCCGTTACGGGTTATCGCCCTCGCGCCGAAAGGGGTGTAGCTGCGTTCCTGGAGCAGCGATACTTCCAGATCGAGTTTAGGTGCGCTCTATGAGCGCACGTCGTTTCGGCTCAAAGGATGTGTTTGGGACAGCGAAACTGCAAGATCGGGTGTAGGTGCGCTCTATGAGCGCACAGCGTTTCGGTTCGAAGAATGTGCGGTCATAGACCGCACCTACACCAAAGGTGCCGACCTATTGCGGCTCGATCGTTGCCGCGTTGACGTAATCGAGTCGGGGAAAGTCCGCGTTCAGGTACGTATTGCCCTCCGCCTGAATGCGACCCTGAGACGGGCCCCGGCCGCTAGGAGCGCCTTCGCCGTAGTCGCTGTAAATCCGATCGACGACTCGCATTCCGTCCACGACCCGCCCGAACGGCGCAAATCCTTGCCGGTCCAGGGACGAGTTGTTCCCGAAATTGATGAAGACCTGTGTCGTCCGTGTGTCGGGCGATCCTGCCATGGCGTAGGTGACATAGCCCCGCCGGTTGCTTTGGTCCACCCCATCGGGAGGTATCCGGGCTTCACGCCAGGCAGACGATACCGCCGGATCACCATGGATGCCGAACTGCACCATGAAGTTTTCGATCACGCGGAAGAAGCGAACATCGTCGTAGAAGCCGCTCTTGACGAGGTTGTAGAAACGGTCGGCGCCGTTTGGTGCCCAGTCCCGGTGCACCTCCACCGTAAACTCTCCGGCGCTCGTGTCGAACTTCACACGAAATTCGTCCGGTGCCGTTTCATTGAGGGCCGTCGGGTTCTTCAATGCGTCGTTGCCCCCCTGTCCCGAGCTGACGGAAGCAAAACCGAGCAGCATGGCGCCGGCCAGAAGAGTTAAGAGTATCGGGCTATCGGTCATTTGTGTTCCTCCGAGAGATTTTCTTACATCAATTCGATAGTCGGCTTCCGGTATGAGAGCAACATTCTATTCCTGAACCGCACTGATCTCATCCCTTGAAATTTTGATAACGCTTTTGGGGTTGAATGTCTGGCGGGTCTCGACCCGTAGCGCGACCTCGATTCTTCCGCCCTCGAGTACGAAGAACTGGAGCAGAAAACCCCCTCCCTCCATGGCCTCGAGTTGGTAGTCCTCCACGGGTACGTCCCCGATCCATTCCTCGAAGAGCGGCCCGAAGCCTGCGCTATCGAAGACATGTCCTGGCAGCGCCATGATCAGAGTCCCCGGCCTCTCGCCGATGACCCTCTGAATCTCCCGTCGGGCCTCGACCATGAAACGGATGAGGCGACCGGCGTAGGTGAGGTCGTCGGCTTCGTCCCGTTCCGGTGCGGTGACGCCCACGGTCAGATGATGGATGAACGGGTTGCCGTAGTCCTGCGAAAGCATGTGCCGGCGGGCGGCATCGTCGACCGGGTGGACGACCGCAATGTAATCCGGCCAGCCAGCGTCACGCGCTGGGCCCTCCTCAGGCAGGCGGGCAGACACGTTGATGTAGTCGTGCCCGTCGACCGGCGACGGGTAACATCGGGAATCCCATCCCGAGATGTAGCCGCGTACCTTGATCGGTCCCGCGACCAGGTATGGCGGGTCGGTAAAGATCGCGGCGTGGTCGAGGTTGTGCTTGAGTTCGACGCCCGCTTTCACGATCATGGCGGCGACCCGGACGGCTTCGTCGAGCCTCTGAGACGCATTGGCCATGTTGAGATCGCGGCCGAAGTCATCCGGGACTCGGAACCCGCTCACAGAGGTCCTCTTCGCCCACCCGAGGCTTCGAATTCCGCCAGGACCGTCCGAACGATGCTCCCGGCGTCGATGCCGTGGAGCGCCCGAACTGCCTCGAGACGGCCCGTCTTGCTGAAGCCCCTCGGCCCAAGGATCGCGACCGACCGACCCAGGGCACCGCCGATCCACTCCGCAACCTGGGGCGCGAAGTCCCCGACGACGACCATCGGGGTTCGTATCTCATCGTCGGGGATCAGGTCGTTCAGGTGATAGCCGGCCGACGGGTCCTCCCAGCGGTCCGGTTCACTCCAGTACCGTTCCCAGTCGCGTTTCATGCGCTCCCAGCTCGTGACGTTGCAGATGTTCACGAACAGGCCCTGGTTGCGGAGAATCTCCGACGCCCGTATTGCCTCGACGATCACCGGACCCGTGGCGAACACGGATGCCGTGTTCCGTCCGGGCTCATAGCCCGCTTCCCTCCGAAGCTCGAGATGCCAGTAGCCACCACGGATCACGTTTTCGCGGAAATCGGAGGTGTCGTCGATGTCGGGTTGCTCGATATCCTGAGTCGTCAGTCGCAGGTATACCGATTCTCCCTGCTCGGCCATGATCTGATCGATCGCCCAGTGGTAGATCACCTGGGTATCGGCTGCGAAGGCAGGTTCGTAGTAAATGATGTTGGGCAACCCCATAAACACAGCCGGTGTCTGGATCGACTGGTGTGTGCCCGACTCGCGGCTCAGGCTCGTCCCGGATGGTGTGCCCACCGCGATGAAACGGGCTTTGTCGTAGAGGGCATAGTAGAGCTGGGTGTATGCGTGTTTCCAGAACACGTCGTAGATGGTGACGATGGGGATCAATCGCACCTTGCCTTCGACGGCGAACTTCCCGCGACCCATTGCGAATGCCAGCAGCACGGCCACACCCTCGTTGATGGCGATGCTGTGAAACTGTCCAGCGGGGGTGAGCCGCCAGCCGAATGGCTGTTTCTTCTGTTCGCGGAGAAAACGCGTCAAGTCTTCGGGGGGATCTGTGTCGAAGACGCCCGAGGCCCGGATGACCCCGCCCAGGTGAGTCGTCAGTCCGACGTCTGGCGCGATGAACGCCAGATGTTTCCCGATCGACGAGCGCAGGTAAGCGAGGTTCAGGTTGCCGAAAACGGCCGATGACGATCGCCTGCCCGACGTGGCGCTCCGAATCTCATCCCACGCCGGCGTCTTTTCGATGGGGTAGGACACCGAAGTCCGGGTGGTCTCCGGGAAGAGATACTCGACCTGCTCGGAGAGCAACCTGGAGATGTCGCCGTCGGACGGCAGGGCGAAGGGGTCCCCCGCTGGAAAGCCGAGACGATTTCTGTATTCTTCCATGAAGTCTTCGGAAAGCAAAGCGCCGTGGTTTTCCGGATGTCCCGCCCACCCCGGCAGACGCCATCCTTTGACCGTGTGGCACACGACCGCGGTCGGCCGATCGCCCACGCTGCGCGCCTCTTCTTCCGCAGAGATCAGCGCAGCGAGGTCGTGTCCGCCGAGATCTTCCACCAACTCCTTCAGTTCGTCGTCGCTGTAGTCGGCGAGGACCTCGAGCGGCTCGTTCGCGGGTGAGCCCGACACGAACCGTCCGAGGAAATCTGCCATCGTTGGATCCTCGTGTTCGACCGAGCCCGTGAGTGCCTTCCGAATCGTTGCACCGTCCAGGAGCAACAGCGACTGGTAGTGCGAGTCCGACAGCGACTCCAGACGTCGCCGGAGCGTTGCGCCACCCTGCCGGTCGAACGTCGCCGTGATGCGCGATCCCCATCGCAGGTCGATCACGTGCCAGCCGTTGGCCTTGAAGAGACTGCTCGCCCAGGCGCCGGTACTGCCCTGCGGGCTGTCCTCCATCACCCGGTCCAGGCTCTGGCGGTTCAGGTCGATCCACCAGCAGAGGTTCGACAGCCGGCGCCGGCCGGCCTCGTAGAGCGAACCCCCGATCTGGAGTTCGGTCAACTCTCCGTCCCCGACGAGCGCGTGGTAGCGCGTGTCGATATCGGCGTCGAAATGTGCGTTCTGGACCACGGCCTCGTAGGCATCTCCCACCGTGGCCGAGCAACCGAGGCCCTCGATGCTGGTCGAGTAGTCCACGAACGAGGGATGGTGATGCTGGGTCGGGTACGCCGGCGGCCCGCCCAACTCGCGAAGGTTTTCCATCTCGTTCCGGCTTACCCGACCCATCATGTACATCAGCGCGTAGAGAAAGGGAGCGGCGTGAGGTTTGACCGCGATCCGGTCCTGAGGGCGGCGGTGGTGCAGGTAGTGGGCCGTCAGGATGGATGAGGATGAAACAACACTGGCCTGATGCCCTCCGACTTTCGGCTTCTGACCTTTGTTTTCAGGCTTGTTGTTCGCCCAGTAGACCATCCAGACCGCAAGCCAGGAGGCCCAATCTTCGACGCGGCGTGTGAGCCCGGCAAAGCCCGTACTTGCGGCTGGTTCGACCTTCGGCTGCTTCATACCAACACCAGTCCGTCATTGTAAGGTGTTCCCAAAGGTGCAAGCCAATCGAAAGCGTCGGGGGAGCAACGCGGCCGTTCTCGAGCTTACTAACGACGCCCAACCGGATCTGCTATTATTGCGGCACCATTTTTGAGGAGGAGTTCCCGGTGGCCTCAGCCAATCCGCTGAAACAGATCATGAACATCAGGCGCGATGAGTTGCCTCAGGCGCTCTTGATGTTCTCCTACTTTTTTATGGTCATTGCGACGTTCTGGATACTCCGGCCGCTGAAAAAAGGGCTGTTGCTGGAGCTATACGACCAGACACCGTTCAACTTCGTCGGGTGGCAGTTCAATGCCGCTCAAGCTGAGAGTATCGCCAAGATCGGCAATATGGTTGTCGCGGTTTTTGCTGCGAGCGCGTTCATATACCTGGCCCGGTCCCTCCAGCGGCAACAACTCACGTATGTGTTCTCAACTTTTTCGATTGCTTGCTTCGCGCTGTTCAGCTACGCGGTTGTCGATCGCGGGGCCGCGACCGTCTGGGCCTTCTACTGGTTCGGTGATCTTTACAATACCTTGATGGTCGCAACGTTCTTCGCCTTCCTGAACGACAGTGTCGCTCCCCAAGTTGCAAAGAGGCTCTATGGACTCATCGTCCTCGGCGGCGTTGCGGGGGGCGCGTTCGGTGCCACGGTCCTCGCTGTCTGGCTCAGTGAACTTTCCCTGTCCGGATGGCTCTGGGTCTGCGTGGGTGTCACGATTGTGATCATAGCGGTAGCGGCATTTGCGGGACGGTTGTTCGGCGCCGTCGAGCCGCGGGAGGCCGAAACGGGACCACCGCCGTCGACCGGCTCTGTGGGTGCCAGTGTCCGGCTGGTCTCCAAGTCGCGGTATCTCCTGGCGATAGTCGCTGTGGTGGGCTTGTATGAAATGATCTCGACGATCATGGACTTTCAGTACAGCTCCACGATCACGTACTATCTGGACGGAGACGCCATCACGGCCTGGGTCGCCACGGTTTCTTCCTTCACGAATTGGGTCGCGCTGTTCGTGCAGTTGTTCCTGACCAGCTTCGTCATGACCCGATTCGGCGTCGGGGCAGCCTTGCTGGTCTTGCCGGTCGCGGCGTTGTTGGGGTCAGTCGGCTTTCTCGCCGCTCCGATTCTGTTGATCGGCAGCTTCCTGAATACCAGCGACAATGGCTTCGCGTACTCGATCAACCAGTCGGCCAAAGAGGTCCTCTACACCCCGACGACCAAAGCGGAGAAGTATCAGGCGAAGGCGATCATCGACATGTTCGTGCAGCGATTCGCCAAAGCGGTTGCGGTCGTCCTGAGTCTGGCCATAACGACGGTATTCGTGGGCTTTGGCAGCGTGCGATGGTTGTCCCTCGTCTCTATCGTGATTCTTCTCGCGTGGATCAAGGTCGCTCGCTTCGCGGGTGGCGAATTCCAGAGACTGTCGTCGCAGGCCGAACCGCCTCGATCGGATTCGGTCGACATTCCACTCGACAAGCGGGCTCCTGACACCGAGTTTGCATCGTAGCCAACCCCCCGGATAGCTCCTGCCAACGTCGCCCGATCCGGGCACCCTGCGGTACAATCCGCTGCACACATGTCGAGCCGCTCCAGCGCCGATCTTACGACCTATGCCGCCGCGGGCGGCGCTGCTGTCATGATCGCCAACCAGGTTGGCGCGAAAGCGACACGCGACGCCCTTTTCCTCTCGAACTTCGGCATCGATGACCTACCCTACATGCTCATCGGTGCGGCTGTCTTCTCGATCCTGACAGTTCTCTGGGGATCCCGACTGATGGCGAAGTGGACGCCGTCCCGGGTGATTCCTGTCGTGTTCGGAGCCAGCGCTCTGCTGCTGGTTGCGGAGTGGGCCCTGTGGCACCAGTCGCCGAGGCTTGCGGCCGTTGTCGTCTACCTCCATGTTGCGGCCTTTGGATCGTTTCTCATCTCCGGGTTCTGGTCGATCATCAACGAGCGATTCGATCCGAGAACGGCCAAGAAGAAAGTGGGGTTGATTGCGGGCGGGGGTACGCTGGGCGGCCTGCTGGGCGGCCTGCTGGCTGAAAGGGTAGCGGCAGCGTTCACCGTTTCCACGATGCTGCCGCTTCTGGGAGTGTTGCATCTCGCGTGCGGTCTGATGGTGTACATGGTTCGAACGCCCACAGTTCGGCGTTCGAAGAGCGCGGAGATGAGCGTCGAGACCTCGGGCCTGGGATACGTCCGACGGGTGCAGTATCTGCGGAATATCGCGCTGCTCATCGTCCTCAGCACGGCGGGAGCGACACTGTTGGACTACGTGTTCAAGGCGCGAGCGTTCGCGACGTACACCGATGCTGAGGATCTGATGCGGTTTTTTGCCGTCTTCTACGCTGCCGTCGGCCTAGCCACGTTCATCCTGCAGACGAGCCTGAGCCGGGTGTCGCTCGAGAAGCTGGGCTTGGCGCGGACGATCGCTCTCTTACCTTCGCTCACTGCGGTGGGTAGTTTTGCAATGCTCTTTGCTTCTGGCCTGGCCGGCGCCGGGGTCGTGCGGGGTGGGGAGGCGGCAATGAGGAGTTCACTCTTCAGGTCCGGGTACGAACTGCTCTACACTCCGGTTTCTCCGCGCCAGAAGCGCGCGGCGAAATCCATCATCGATGTTGGATTCGACCGTGTCGCCGACGCTTTCGGCGCGATCTTAATTCGCCTGCTGCTGCTGTTGGGTCCCGGTCTGGCCTTCCCGTCCATGCTCGCAGGCGCTATTGTCCTCGCCGGCCTCGGGCTGATCGTCTCGTTCAGACTACATCGAGGCTACGTCGACGCGCTAGCCGATCGCCTCGTGCATCGTGCCGAGGAACTGGAGATTCCCGAATTAAGGGAGACGGCTGCCGATTCGGCGGTCATGCACACCCTGGGCAGCCTCGATCTGAGTCGCGTGCTCGGCCGGGAAAAATCGTCTCTCGGTCGAGAGAAGTCGTCCCGCCGAAGAGGGGTAACCCCGGGTTCGGGGGGGGCGCGCGGGATTGTCCAACGCCCCGAGCCCGAGACCGATGCGATCCTCGTGGCCGCGGCCGACTTACGCTCAGGTGACGCAACCCGGGTCCGACAACGTTTGAAGGAAGACCTGCAACCGGTCCTGTCGTCTCTGGCGGTCTCTCTGCTGGCTTGGAACGACGTCAGTGACAGCGCTTCAAAGCGTTGCGCCGGATCGCCCCAAGGATAGTCGGTGAACTGACCGACGCGTTGGCGGATCGAGAGCGTGACTTTGCCATCCGGCGCCGCATTCCTCGTATCCTGGCAGCCTGTGAATCCACGCGCGGCGTGGACGGTCTGATGGTTGGGCTTTTGGATCGGCGCTTCGAGGTCCGTTATCAAAGTGCCGCGGGATTGGCCCGGATTCACGGACGGCGACCCGACCTCGTGATGGCAGCGGATCGCGTCAGCAAGGCAATTCTTCGGGAACTGGAGGTCGACAAGCTGGGATGGCAGAGTCGTCGGCTCGTGGATTCCGGGGACTCGGCAGAAATCGATCAGCTCCTGGAGGACCGGGCCGACCTGAGCCTCGAACATATCTTCAGGATGCTCTCGCTGTTCCTGGAGAGAGAACCGCTCCAGATTGCTCTCCGAGGGCTCCACACCGACGATGGGCAACTGCGAGGAACAGCGTTCGAATACCTGGAGACCGTCCTTCCACCGCGGATTCGGGAGCGGCTGTGGCCCTTCCTCGAAGATCAGCGGCCGCGCCAGCCTCGAGACCGGAGGACCGCAGATGTTTTGTCGCAGTTGATGCTCTCCCGCCGGTCTATCGAGAGCAACCTGGCCGACCTCAGAAAGAAGCGCTGAGGCCGGTTAGAGCGAAGTGTCACTGATCACCATGCCCTCGGCGATAGCGTCCTTGACACGTTCGGACACGACAGCTAAAGTGCAGCAACTCATTACTGATCTGTTATAGCAGGCCCACACGAGGAGACGGCGATGACATACGCACTCGCAGCATTTCTGCCGGTTCTGGCCGTTATGTTCTTCCTGGTCGTCCTTCGATGGCCGGCCGTTCGGGCGATGCCCGTCGCCTACGTGTTAACCGTGATCGTCGCCCTGTCGGTGTGGCAGGTTCCGGCCCTGCACGTGGTGGGCGCGACGCTGCGTGGGGGGATGATTGCGTTGACGCTCCTTTGGATCATCTTCGGAGCGATTCTGTTGCTGTTTACTCTGCGCGAGAGCGGCGCGGTCACGACCATCCGGCGAGGTTTCATGGGCATCTCCCGGGACCGGCGCATCCAGCTGATCATCGTGGCGTGGCTGTTCGGCTCCTTCATCGAAGGGGCTGCGGGTTTCGGAACTCCCGCCGCGGTTGCCGCTCCGTTGTTGCTCGCACTGGGTTTCCCGGCGCTGGCCGCGGTCATGATGACCCTGATCATCCAGAGCACCCCGGTCAGCTTCGGTGCGGTCGGCACTCCTATCCTCGTCGGTATGGGACAATCTCTGAACGTTCCGCAGGTCGAGGAGGCGCTCGCCGCCGCCGGCATCACCTACACGGAATTCATCTACCGCCTCGGGGTGTTCACCGCTATGCCGCACGCGGTGGCAGGGACACTCATACCCCTGATTATTGTCTGCATGATGACTCGCTTTTTCGGGGAGAACAGATCGTTTCGCGAAGGACTGGGAGTATGGAAGTTCGCCTTGTTCGCGGGCTTCAGCTTCGTCATTCCGTACTTGCTGGTCGCGGTTTTTCTGGGACCGGAATTCCCGGCCCTGCTCGGGGGTCTCGCCGGCCTGGCGATCGTGGTGACCGCGGCCCGAAAGGGCTTGTTCCTGCCCGAGGGAGAGCCGTGGGACTTTCCGGATCGGTCGAAGTGGGAAAAGCAGTGGGTGGGTAACATCACCGCGGAAGCCGGTGAAGAGCGCCATCACATGACGCTGTTGCTGGCGTGGACGCCTTACCTGCTCGTCGCCGCCCTGCTCGTGTTGACGCGGTTGCCGTTCCTCCCGTTCCGGGGCTGGCTGACCTCTTTCAGTTTCACCTGGTCGAACATTGCGGGAACGAGTCTGTCCCAGAGCGTCGAGCCGCTCTACCTGCCGGGTACGATCTTTATCATCGTCGCGCTGACGACGATCTTCATCCATCGCATGTCGAAGGATGAGGCCCGCATGGCCTGGTCGGACGCCGCGCACAAGATGGCGGGACCAGCGCTGGCTCTGCTGTTCGCGGTCGGCTTGGTCCGCGTGTTCATCGATTCCAATACCAACGCATCCGGGCTGGACAGCATGCCGCTGGTGCTTGCCGAATACGTTGCGGGGATCGCGCAGGGGTCATGGCCTTTCTTCGCGCCGATCATCGGAGCGATGGGCGCGTTCGTTGCGGGCAGCAACACAGTCAGCGACCTCATGTTTGCCCTGTTCCAGTACGGTGTCGCCGACCGGATCGGTACTTCGCGGATCGTCATCCTGGGTATCCAGGCGGTGGGCGGCGCGGCCGGGAACATGATCTGCGTACACAATGTCGTCGCGGCGAGCGCGACGGTCGGGCTGGTCGGCCGGGAGGGGGCGTTGATTCGTCGAACGATCATCCCGATGACGTATTATCTAATCGTGACCGGCACGCTCGGCCTGCTCTTTTCATACGTTCTGTTCCCGGACATGTTCTGAGGCGGTTGAGATCTCCGGCACACAAGGACACACCACGGACTCACGTCGAGTCATTACCACCTACTACCTGATCGCCGGCCTGTATACCTTGTCGGCAGCGTTGATATGGGGTGTCAACACGCTGTTCCTGCTGGGGGCGGGTCTCGACATATTCGGCGTCTTTCTCGCCAACGGCGCGTTCACGGCCGGGAACGTCGTCTTCGAGATCCCGACAGGGGTTCTGGCCGATACGCGGGGGCGTCGTCTCTCGTTCCTGCTGAGCGTCGCCATCCTGTTCGTGGGGACCCTCGCCTATGTCGGTGTCGCCAGCGTCGGTGCCGGTCTCGGGGCGTTCGTCGCGGTGTCGCTCCTCCTCGGTCTCGGCTTCACCTTCTACTCCGGCGCCGTGGAGGCGTGGTTGGTTGACGCACTCCGAAGCTCCGGCTACGAGGGTCAGTTTGACAGTGTCTTCGCCCGAGGCTCGATGGTCACGGGCGCCGCGATGCTGGTCGGAACGATCGGCGGTGGTCTGCTGGGCACATTGGATCTTGCTCTGCCGTACCTGGTCCGGAGCGTGATGCTGGGGGCGGTCTTCGTCGTCGCATACGTGGGGATGCGGGATCTCGGATTCACGCCGCGAGCCATCGGACGCCAGGGGTTTGCTCGCGCCATGAAAGCGGTTGCCCGCTCGAGTGTCGACAGCGGCTGGCGGACGCCGTCTGTCCGGCTCCTCATGATGGCCTCGTTTGTTCAGTGGGGATTCCTGGCGTGGGGGTTCTACGCCTGGCAGCCCTATTTCCTCGAGCTGCTGGGCCGTCAGGCCGTGTGGGTCGCCGGGGTTGTGTCGGCGTTGGTTTCGGCTTCCATGATCGCCGGTAATGCCCTGGTCGACTGGTTCAGCCGGTTTTGTGGAAGGCGGACGACTCTGTTGCTCTGGGCGGCTGCTGCCCAGACCCTCGCAGCCATCGGAGTCGGGTTGGTGGACTCTTTTGCCGCGGCGGTTGCCCTGTTCGTTGTCGTCACCGGTGCGGCCGGCGTGATCGGCCCCGTCAAACAGGCCTACATGCACCAGGTCATCCCGTCCGAGGCTCGGGCGTCAGTCATATCGTTCGATTCGCTGATGGGAAACGCAGGAGGACTCTTCTCCCAGGGCGGGCTCGGGTATCTTTCTCGCGCTCGATCGATTCCGGAAAGCTACGTGGTTGGGGGGATTGCCACTCTGCTGGCGCTGCCACCGCTCATCCTTCTTCGACGCCGAGGGTGGCGAGGGACAAGTGACGAGTGTAGGTGCGCTCTATGAGCGCACATCCCTCAAGCTCGAAAGATGTGCGGTCATAGACCGCACCTACACCTCTCCCCCTCACATTGGCTCCCTTGCGGACCGTTCGCCTTAACGGCCTACTTCCTCTCCCTCTGCGACGTACTCACTCCCTCCTCTATCAGCCAGTGGACGAACCAGCTCCTCATTCTCTCCAGCCGGTCGACCAGCAACCAGGGCTCGCCCGAGCGGGACAGACCGTGCGACGAGCGTGGGTAGCGGACGAGTTCAGTCGGGACCCGGTTCTTCATTAGAGACATGAACCATTGTTCTCCGTCACCTATCGGAGTCCGGTAGTCGTTCTCGCTGTGGATGATGAGCGTCGGAGCGGTCACATTCTCGACGTATGAGATCGGAGAGAGCCGGCGGTACAGTTCTCTCTGTTCCCAGGGCGCGCCGAAGAACTCGTATTCGGTCAGTCCCTGCGCATCGGACGTGCCCCACCAACTCTCCCAGTTCGTGATCGATCGGCTCGTCACCGCGGCCGCGAACCGGTCCGTTGTCGCCGTCAACCAGTTGGTCATGTACCCGCCGTAGCTTCCTCCGGCAACTCCGACACGGTCCGCATCGATTTCCGCGTACCTCGCGACCGCAGCATCCACGCCGCCCAGGTAATCCTCCTGGTCCATCTCACCCCACTGCCCACGCGTGGCGTAGGTGAACTCATGACCGTAGCCGGAGGATCCTCTCGGGTTCGGGTAGAGAACGAAGAAGCCGGCGTTCGACAGGACGTGGAAGGTACGGAACCAGTAATTGCCGTAGGAACCGTGAGGCCCGCCATGGATCTTCAGGATCAGCGGGTATTTCTGACCCGGTGAATAACCGACAGGCTTGATCAGCCAGCCTTCGATCTCGGTGCCGTCCTCGACCGTCCAGGACAGGCGTTCTGCGGGCATGAGATCGACCTCCTGGAGCCATTCCTCATTGAACGAGGTCAGACGCTGCTCACCGCTGCCGTCCGTCCGGCTCACATAGAGATCGCTCGGCGTCAACGGGTCGGTCAGCGCGTAAGCCATCACGGACCCGTCCTCGGCCGCGGAAATGGATCGCAGCGTCCGGTCGCCGCTCGTGATCTGGCGTACCTGGCCCTGGAGGCTCGCCTCGAACAGGTGGGTGTTCCCGCTGGTCCCGGCCGTAAAGCGGATGGCGTTCCCGTCCCTCGTCCATCGGAGAGCGCCCGGTGCCAGGCTCCAGTCGGCGGTCAGGTTCGTTCGACCGCCCGCGAAGCTGCCGTCTGCAGCGATGTCGACGAGCATCACGTCGGTCTCGGCACCGCGCTCCGAGGTGTAGAGGAATGCCAGTTGCGTTCCGTCGGGAGACACCGCGGCAGAACGCTCCGAACCCGGGTTGGTCGTGAGGCGCCGGACGTCGCCACCGGACGCCGACACGGCGTAGATGTCCTGCGTCTGGTCCCTGTTGTACTCGTTGTTCTGCTCCTCATTGCCGGTGAACAACAAGGTTTGACCCTCGGCGGTCCATGTGACGCCGCCGACGTCGAAAGCCATTTCTGTCAGCTGCCGCGCTTCACCCCCTTGGGCGTTCACGACAAACAGCTGTGCCTTGTCGCGGACCGAGTAGTGTGGACGCAGGCTCAGGATTCCATCGCTCTTGTAGCGCATGCTCGTGACGACACGACCGTCGAATCGCACCGGGTCGAGAGTGCGCGTGATGGCGTCAGGCGCGATCCAGCCCTCTCCTTCCTCGCCGTCATCTTCCTCGTCCCCACCGTCAGGGCGCCGTGTGAACGCGATGCGCTGACCGTCCGGTGACCAGGTCGGTGAGCCGATCACACCCTCGATGTGGAAAGCTTCTCCCCCACCGGCCTCCATCCGCAGGAACCATACGTCGTTGGAATCTTCACCACGGCGGGATTCGAAAGCCAGGAGGGACCCATCCGGCGACCACCTGGGAGAGGAGGCCTCTTCGGTCGGGCTGGTCAGTCGAAAACTGCCACCGTCCGGCACGCCGTTTGCGAGCCGCTGAAGCCATATCTCTCGATGCCGTTTGTTCTTGTACTCCATGACCGTCATGACGGTAAAGGCGACGAGATCACCGGCCGGGGAAACCGCGGTGTCCTGGATCGTGAGCTCCTTGTAGAAGTCTTCGGGGATCAACCCGCGCTTCTGCGCCAGGACGAATCCGGCAGTCAGAAGAATGGTGACGGACACTGTTACGAAACGACGCATGATATGCCTCCGCACGATTCCTGCCACGGGGTGCTCGGCCCGAGACATTGTCGGTTTTTTCCAGTTCGGAATGCCGCCATACTAAACTGTGGAACTCGACGGTGCCAGCGGTTTCAGCAGTGGTCAATCTCCGCCATTTGTTTGCTTCGACACTCCGGTTGGCGATGGAGTAGTGTTTCTGGTGATTTCGTCCGCCTCCCGCCGGGAGCGGGCAGAATGTTGGAGGAATGATGAAAATAATCGCGAGGGCTTCTTTCGTTCTGGTCGCACTGGTTCTTCTGGCCTGGCAAGCGGCGGCCCAAAATCCCAATATCGCGGGAGAATGGTCGATGGTGGTCGAATCCGAACAGGGACCGATGGAGGCTGCCCTTACGTTGTCCTTCGACCGTCAGGGTTACCTCTCTGGCAAGATCGACGGTCCGCAGGGCGAGACGGCGATTACCGGGGAGACCGCCGGCGAGGAGATTTACTTCGGATTCACGTTCAGCGGCAACGGACAGGAAATTGCGATCAGCTTCGAGGGGTACTGGACCGAGTCCGAGATGGAAGGAGTCGTGTACTTCGGCGAGTTCGGTTCCGGGGACTGGTACGCGACCAGAGAGTGAAATGAATCCGCGCGGCGCGGATTCGTCCGCGCCCGGGCGGACGCCCGCCATGTCTCCTCCGAGGGCCTACCAAACTATCGACGCGCACGCTGCCGGTGAACCCCTGCGGATCATCGTCTCCGGGGTGCCGCCCATTCCGGGTGCGACGATGCTCGAGAAGCGAGCCTACATCCGGGAAAACCTCGATTTCATCCGAACCTCTTTGATGCTCGAGCCCCGGGGCCATGCCGACATGTACGGCTGCGTCCTGACCCCACCGGTGTCTGAGAGCGGCGATCTCGGCGTGCTGTTTATGCACAACGAGGGCTACAGCACGATGTGCGGGCACGGCGTGATCGCTCTGACGACCGTGGCCGTCGAGAACGGGCTCGTTGCCGAATCGTCCGTGATCGCGCTCGACACTCCGGCCGGAACGGTGCATGCCAGGCCCACGATAGAAGGGACGCGCGTGGTTGGGGTAAGTTTCGAGAACGTTCCCTCATTTGTGCTCGAGAACGATGTGGCGGTCCTCGGGATGTCGGTCGATGTCGCGTTCGGCGGAGCCTTCTACGCGATTGCCGATTCGCCGTTGCCGATCGACGGCTCCCACCTGCCCGAACTTCGGGAATTGGGGATGAAGTTGAAAAGGGCTGTCGAGGAAGATCGGGAGATCGTTCACCCGCTCGAGCCCGGCCTTCGGGGTATCTACGGCACGATTTTTTGCGGACCGCCGCGGAGGGAGGGAGCGACCGCCCGGAACGTCACCGTGTTCGCGGACGCCGAGGTCGATCGGTCGCCGTGCGGCACCGGTACCTGCGCCGTCATGGCGATGCGGGTTCAGAAAGGGTTGCTTGGCGACGAACACACTTTCCGGCACGAAAGCATCATCGGTACAGTGTTCGACGGGCGGGTCATCCGCAGAGCACGCGTAGGGGGCATCGAAGCCGTCATTCCCGAGATCAGCGGCAGTGCCTACATCACCGGCTACAGCACGTTCGTTGTCGACGAAGCTGACCCCCTCGGCCGAGGCTTCCGGCTATAGCTGCTTGGTCCTAGCCCACCTTCGCAGTGGCCAGGTGTATCTTCCTGATCTGGCGCTTGAGTCCGTGAATCTGGCGGCGGACGGCCTTCAAGCCCTTGTGATCGTGTGCCTCGATCAGCTTGTTGCGCTCGACTTTGAGTTCTCGAATCTTGAGTTTGAGATCGCCCTTGTCGTGAACTTCGTCACCGGACATCTCTTCATGGGGCTTCTCGATACCAAGTGCGCCGGCGAGTTCTTCGACGAGCTTTCCCTTGTTCCAGCCGGTGACCCCTTTCATGCCCTGCTCGTGCGCCATCTCCCGCAACTTGACGACAGTCGTCTTCTCCAGATCATGCCATTTCATTTCCGATTACCCTTCGCTAGAAAAGGGACAGACACCGTGTCCCAAAAAAAGGGACAGGGACTGTGTCCCCAATTTAAGGACCAATATATCAGAGACATAGAAAAGGGGACACCGGTGTGTATCCGACAGCGGGGACATTCTGATTCCCCGGTAAGGGTTCGTCTAGGATTTGAGTCCACCTTAAACGGCTGATCCACGTCTCAAATCTATATGGAGTAAAGATTTATACGGGCTGTCAAAATTGGACGATAGGCGTCGCAACCATGATTGGAAAGCTTGTCGGGCATTATCAGATCGAGAGTGAGATCGGCGCGGGCGGTATGGGGGTCCTGTACAAGGCCGAGGACACGAGACTCAATCGCCCGGTTGCTCTCAAGTTCCTGCCGCCGAAATATGCCGAGGACCGCCAGGCGCTGGAGCGTTTCCGCCGCGAGGGCCGCGCGGCCTCGGCGCTGAATCACCCCAACATCTGCACGATCTACGGGATCGACGAGCACGAGGGACAACCCTTCATCGTTATGGAGTATCTCGAGGGGCAGACGGTGAAGGAACGAATTGTCGCCGGTGGCTTCGAGGTCGAAGAACTGATCGAGGTCGGCATCCAGATCGGCGACGCGCTCGATGCGGCCCATGCTCGGGGAATTATCCACAGGGACATAAAGCCGGCCAATATATTCATCACAGAACGGGGGCAGGCGAAAGCTCTTGATTTCGGTCTGGCCAAACTTGTGGACGACGACGCTTCGATGGGGTCGCAGACCCGCGATTCCGCCACCGAGGATGGGAACCTGACCAACCCCGGTGCCGCGGTCGGTACTGTCGCCTACATGTCGCCTGAGCAGGCTCGGGGAGAAAAGGTCGACTCTCGAACCGACCTCTTTGCCATGGGTGTCGTCCTGTACGAGATGGCGACCGGCCGGCAGGCATTCAGGGGCAGCAGCACGGCCGTCCTGTACGACGCGATTCTAAACAGGGACCCCACACCGATCACCGACCACGATCCCGACCTCCCGGCCGAGTTGGACCAGATCGTTCAGAAGTCGCTCGAGAAAGACCGCCGCCTCCGGTACCAGCATGCGTCGGAACTACGCACCGACCTGACGAGGCTCAAGAGAACCTCCGATTCGGGACGGCTGGCCGCCGCCGCACCCCGACGGGATGGGTCGGAGCGGACTGGAAACGTCTGGCTGGCACTTGCCGGTCTCGTGGGTCTCGTCGGCCTGGCGGTCGCGTTCATCGTGGTGACGGGAGGCGACCCGCCGCCCGCTCCGGTCTCGGAAGGATCGCTGGCGGTAATGTACTTCGAGAATCTCGCCGACGCGGACGATTCCGAAGGCCTGGGCCGGATGATGACGAGTCTGCTGACGACCGAGCTGTCCCGTTCGGGCGACATGGACGTCGTCAGCCGACAGCGGTTGAATGATCTTGCGCGGGAGCTTGGGCACGAAACCGGACCCGTCGACAGCACCGTGGCCACCGAAGTCGCCCGGATGGCTGGGGTGGGAACCATGGTTCTCGGCCAGGTCGCCCAGGCGGGGGAACGGATCGTCGTTTCCGCCGACCTGGTGGATGTGGAGACCGGACGCCTGATTGCGTCGCCGCGCGCGGAGGGAATGAGTGTCGATGATGTGTTCAGCATGGCCGAGGACCTCGGGATGGAAGTCCGCCGGGAGATGCAGACCTCGACGGATGTCGGAGGAACCATCAACGGGGAACTGGACGCGTCGTTGACGGCTTCGGTCGGAGCCTATCGTGCGTACGCGGAAGGCGACGCCTTGTTCCAGGAGGGAAATTTCGAAGACGCCGCGGATCGATTTCGGGAGGCTGCCGAACTGGATGACCGGTTCGCGATGGCGTATTACCGGATGAGCGTTGCCTGTTTTGCCGCCGGGGATGAGGTGGGTGCCAGAGAGGCTTCCGAGGATGCCCTGAATCGGATCGAGCTCCTTCCGGACGGGCTGAGAGACGTGGTCCGCGCGAACTCCCTGATCATGGAGGGGGATTGGACCGGCGCGATCTCTCACGTGTCTACCGCTCTCGAGAAGGACAGTCAAGACAGGGAGGCCCTGTGGATGCTGGGCGCCTTGTATCTGTATTCCTCGCCCGGAGACGATCCGGAACAGACTGCGGAACTGCTTGAACAGGTCGAGCGTCTGGACCCGAACTTCGACATCGTATACTCGCCACTGTCGTGGGCCTACGCCTATCAGGGTCTGCAGTCGATGACGATGGAGGAGATGGGCCCGTGAGTCAGCCCGGGTAGGAGAAAACGCTGATGAACAGAACGATTCAGTCCGTTTTCGTTTGCGTTGGACTCATGATCGGTGCGCCGGCTGCTTGGGCGCAGGATGATGAACCCATCAGCCTGACGGTGGAGTTCAGCGATCCCGGCATGGCCGGATTGCTGCGTATGAACCTCATACACGCGACGGTTCATGTGAGTGGCTATGACGGCGACGTCGTGCAGGTCGAGGCGAGCGGGGGTACGAGCGTGGAGCCCCCGGCACCCCCCATGCCCCCGCGTCGCGGAAGGGGACCCCGGCCGCCTCGGCGCCGCCTACCGGAAACGTTGACGGCGAGGGAGAGGAACAACGTCATCACGGTCCGGTCCAGCATGGTGGGTCTGAGGGTCGAAATTCGGGTTCCAAGGCGGACTTCCCTGAACCTGAACGGCGCAGTCGGGGACATCGTCATTGAGGACGTCGCCGGTCGGCGTGTCACCGTCAACACCCAGGCCGGCAGCGTGGAATTGCGAGATGTAACGGGCTCCGCGTCCGTGCGTACGCTCGCCGGAGACCTGAGCGTCTCGTTTCCGTCGGGACAGGTGGGAGAAATGGAGTGTGTCACGCTCAACGGGACGATCGACGTTTCGATTCCCGGTGACGTGAATGCCACGCTCCGGCTGGAGAACCAGTTCGGTTCGGTGGAGAGTGAGTTTGAGATGGACGAGATGACCGCGCGTCGTTCCCCGCGGCGCAGGGACATGCCGTACAAGAAGGTCTGGTTGAGCAACGTCAATGAGGGCGGTCCGACGCTGCTCTTCCGCAACACCGTCGGCAACATCGTCGTCCGCCGGTCCGGAGGACGTTGAGCCAAATCGAGGCCGACTCGCCCTGAATCGACGCGAACAACAGCCCGCTTACGGCGGGCTTCTTTTTAATGTCCACAACCTATGCCGGGACCACTCGATAACGTCACTGTCGCGATCACTGGGCATCGGCGCGAGCGCGAACTCACGACGCTGATCGAGCGTTACGGCGCCTGTGTCGTGTCTTGTCCGTTGCTCGAAGAGGTTCCGGTCAAAGACCGTTCCGAACTCCAGGGCTTCGTCCGGTCTCTCGTCGGCGGAGAGTTCGACATGATGGTGTTCTTTACCGGAGTCGGCGTCCGCTTCATCGCCGCCGACAAGGACATGCTGAATCTGGCTGCCCATCTGCCAGAGCAAAAGACCGAACGGGAGGCGGAGAGTTGAGCTCTAAGCCCTCCGGGCTGGTCGACATCCACCGGATCATCGGGAGTTACGAAGGGACAGGCCGCGGGCCACTCGTAGTCTTAATCGGCGGTCTCCACGGCAACGAGCCTTCCGGAGTGCATGCCTGCCGCCGAGTGCTTGCGTCGATCGAGTCTCGGCAGCACGATTTCAGGGGGCAGTTTCTGGCTCTCGCCGGCAACATCCGGGCGCTCGAGCGCGGTTGTCGCTATGTCGACGAGGATCTGAACAGGATCTGGCTCGACGATCGGATCGCGAAGAACAGGAACGAAGGTGCGCCCACGAGCAGCGAGGACGCCGAGCATCGCGCGCTGCTCGTGCAGCTGGATCGGGCCCTGTCGGGCGCCAACGGCGCAGTCTATGTTCTGGATCTGCACACCACCTCCGCACCCGGCACTCCCTTTTCGGTCCTGGGAGACACGCTGCACAACCGTCGCCTGGCCTGGAACCTGCCCGGTCCGATCGTACTGGGGCTCGAAGAGCATCTCGACGGCACGCTGCTGAACTACATCAACAAGCTCGGCCACACCGCCGTCGGTTTTGAGGGTGGGCAGCACGCCGCGACTTCTTCGATCGCTGCCCACGAGCTCGCCGTGTGGCAGACGCTGATCCATGCCGGCTGTGTCGAATCTTCCGATTGCCCGGATGTGGACCGCCTGAAACGGGTCGTCATGTCGCGGGTGAAGGGGGTTCCACGGGCGGTCGAGATCCGGCACCGGCACCACGTCGATCCGGATCGTACGTTCGTCATGGCACCGGGATTCGAGAACCTGGGGCCGGTCCGGAAGGGGCAGTTACTCGGTCGGGACCGTCAGGGGGACATACGGGCCCTCGAAGCAGGACGGGTACTGATGCCGCTCTACCAGAGCCAGGGCCGGGACGGGTTCTTTATCGTCCGAGAGGTTCGACCGTTCTGGTTGGGTGTCGCCGCGGCCATGAGACGTCTACACCTCTATCGAGTCCTGCCGTTCCTGCCGGGAGTCGGTCGGCATCCGACGCTCGAAGACACGCTCATCGTCGACTTGCGGATCGCCCGGTGGTTCGTGATCCAGATCTTCCACCTGCTGGGATACCGCAAAGAGCGATCCGAAGCCGGCAAACTGGTTCTCAGTCGCCGCCGCGAGCGGCTGGCCACCATCCTCTAGTGACCTGTAACAGTGCTATCGGTACCAGCGTTCGGCGGAACGGCGTCGGATTCTAGGAGTGACGCCCGAGCCAATACTGTTTCATTGCGAGGGCGTTACGACACCGAAGACGGCGCCGTTCCGCCGAACCCTTCGGGCCGATGCCGGGCGATCTCTTTGTCGGAAGCCGTCAGCGATGAAAGAGCATCGCTTTCCGTCTCCCTCCTCGACCTCGCCCGCAAGACCCATCGGCGATGGTGCCGATAGCACTGTTACAGGCCACTAGACTTCGCTCAGGTAATCTGTGGCCACATCTGCAGACCGACGGGGAGAATCACCGTGAACGTGCTCCCGAGGCCGACCTCGCTCGAAACCGATATCTCCCCGCTGTGTTTCTGGATGATGTTGTAGCAGGCGACCAGTCCCAGGCTTGCCTTCACCCGGGAACCGGTTCGCGTGAAAGTCGGGTCGAAGAGATGCTCGATGCGATCGGCATGTATGCCGACCCCCGTGTCGGAAAATTCCAGTTCGACCCTGCCGCCCGTCCTCCGCGTACGAATCGTGATTCGACCCGGTCCCTCGATCGCCTGGATCGCGTTGGTGAGCAGGTTCATGAAGACCTGGTTGATTTCGCTCGGGTAACAGGAGATCCGAGGCAGTTGACCGAACTCCCGCATGACTTCGATGCGACCTTGAAGTCGGTTTTCGAGAAGGGTCAGGGTCGTCTCGACTCCTTCGTGCACGTCGACCTGTTCGAAGACCGCGCCATCCAGCCTCGCGAAGCTCTTCAAACTGCCGACAACCTTCTCGATCCGGGCGATCGCCAGGTCGGTGGCGCGGCAGTTGTCACTCAGAGCCTCCAGGGAAGCCTGCAGCACCTGGCTATCGCGGATTTCTTCGATGCAGGGCCTCGACGACATCCTCTGTGCACTTCGCGGCCAGGTCAGTCGCGCTCGTGATCACTCCCAGCGGAGTGTTCAGCTCGTGGACGACACCGGCCACAATCCCGCCCAGGGCGGCCGACTTCTCCGACTGTACCAGTTGTGATTGCGTGGCCCGGAGTTCGTCGAGCAGCTCCTGTAGTTGCTGGTTCTTCTCCTTGAGCTCGACATTCTTAAGGCGGGCGATTTCGGTTTCGTGCTCGGATTTCTCGACCGCAAAGGTGATCTGGAGGTTTTTGACCCTCGCGACGGCCTCTTCACCCATGACCTCTTCCTTGACCCGGTGAAATTCCTGGTGGTGCTTCAGCGCTGTTGCCGGATCTCCCTTCAATTCGTAAGCTCGCGACAGGGCTTGATGACACTGGTAAATCCGCGGTTTCGTCTTCACCTCCTGCGCGATTCGAAGGGCATCGTGCAGCGTCTCCAACGCTTCGTCCAGCTTCCCTTCGACCGTGGACAGTGCTCCCAGGTTCAACAGGCTGGTGCTTTCCGCCTGGCGGCTCCCGAGTTCTCGTCGGATTCCTAGACTCTTCTGGTGAAACTCCCGGGCCTGATCGTATTCCTCGACATGTTGGTAGATCGTGCCCAGGTCGTTGAGGGCTCGGGCCTCTCCGCTCCTGTTGCCGGTTTCTTCGAAGATCCCGAGGGACTGCTGATGATACTCGACGGCTTCCTCGTAGTCGCACAGGGTCTGGTAGACCGTTCCGATGCCGCTGAGTGAACGAGCCTCGCCGACCCGCTCGTGGAGTTCCAGGAAGATCTCCAGGCTTCGACGGTGGTACCTCAGAGCACGTTCGTAGTCGCCGAGTTCGTGGTAGCCGGTGGCGATGCCGTAGACCGTCCAGGCCTCATCGCGGCGGTTTCCGACGGCCTGGTGGATCTTGAGGGCATCGAACGCGTTGCCCAGCGCCTTGTCGTAATCCCCCATGCTGAGCTGCACCTGCGCCAGGGCCCCGAGATTCCGGGCGCGCCCGCCCTTGTCGCCGAGCTTGTCGAACATCGGGAGCGCCTCGTAGAGTCGACGGAGCGCGGCATCGTAGTTCGACACCATCGTGTGGGCGAACCCGAGGGATTGCTTGCTGTACGCCAGGCCCTTTTCGTACCCGAGATCCTCGGACAGCTCGTGAGCCTCTCGGCTGATCTCCAGGGCCCGACGGGGCTCCGCGGTTGCGACCTCCCGTGCCAGCTGGTTCAGCAGGTCGACGCGGTCGGTGCTGGCTTCGCCCTCCGTACCCAGCGATTGAATCTGCAGCTCGATTTCCTCGATCTTGCTCATGTTCGTACCGTTCGGAGTTCCTTTCAGCAATTATGTCACAATGATGTGGACGCGGCGGACCTGCAGCCTGTGGCGGAACTCTGCAGGGCCGCGTTACGAACGCCATCAGGCCATATGCGAGGCGCAGGGACGACGTCGATGCTCCCCATCGGGCAATGCGCGGCAGATGGCCCGATGCCGTCGTAACCCGTAGGGCGCAGGGGGGGGTCGGGCCCCAGGCTTTGTCGTTCGTCGGTCACGATGAAAAAGCATCGCTCCGCTCCTCTCTTCGCGCCTGAGACCCGAAGACCCCTGCGCGCGACCCTGCAGAGTTCCGCCACAGGCTGCTAGCCTTTGAGAGACATCCAATGTTCCGACGGATCAGCGCCTTTCTGAAACTCCAGCCTTCCGAGGTGGCGATCACCTCGATGATGTTTCTCTACATTTTCGGCGTCCTGACGTTCTACTACATCCTGAAACCGATCCGTGCCGGCCTCTTTCTGCAGAATTTTCCGTCGAGCGATCTGCCGTACGCCTACATGCTGACTGCGCTGTTTGCCGGCACGATCGCCACGCTGGTGTTCCGGTTCGGACAGCGCGTATCGCTCCTCAGCCTGATGACCGTTACCAACCTGGGGATCATTGCGACTCTGATCTACTTTCGCTGGGCGATGACCCGGGAGGTCGGGTTTCTCCCCTACGCCTATTTCGTCTACGTGCAGATTGTGTCGGTTCTGGCGACGACCCAGTTTTGGCTATTGGCCGGGCGCGTCTATGACAGCCGGCAGGCAAAGCGTACCTATGGTCTGCTGGGCGCGGGGGCGATTTCAGGTGCGATGGCCGGCAGCCTTGTCCCCGGATTCCTTTCCGACCGGCTGTCGACGGATTCCATGCTTTTGATCTGTATCGCGATCTGCATCGGGCTGATTCTGTTGAGTCATGCCGCCTGGAATCACCGCCGCCAGACCTCCGTCCGTCGAAGGGATGAACGAAAAAGGGACGCTTCCCGCGATCGCATCGGCGGGCTCTGTCGGATGGTGTCTGGATCGCGTCATCTCCGCCTCATGGCAGCACTGATCATGCTCACCCTCGTGGGCTCCCAACTGGCGGAGTGGCAGCTCAATGATGCCGTCCAGACCTACTATTCGGGTCTGGAACCGGTCGAGCAGGGACGGCAGATCAACGAGTTCTTCGGACGTTTCTATCTCGTCACCAATGTGCTGGGAATCGTTCTCCAGGTGTTCGCGACGGGCTTCGTCGTCCGTCATCTCGGAATTCTCGCCGGTGTACTCCTGCTTCCTGCGGGCCTTTTCGCCGGTGCCCTCGGCGTCGTTCTGTTGCCGGGGCTCGTGATGGCGACGGTGGCGCGCGGCAATGATGCGGCCCTGCGGTACTCGATGAACCGCACGAGTATGGAACTGCTCTACCTTCCGCTTTCGCCGACGATACGGGAACGCCTGAAAATTTTCGTCGATGTTTTCCTGGATCGGCTCGGCCGCGCGCTCGCCGGCGTGCTCATCCTGGTGCTCACGAGCGCGTATCTGCCCTTCGGACTACGCGGGACTGCGTTGATGATCATGGTCGGGACGGCGACCAGCATCGTAATCGCTTTTGCGGTGCGACGCACTTACGTGAATGAGTTTCGGCGTCAGCTCGAACGCAGTGAGGTGGATCTGTCGCAGATCACGAACTTCGTCACAGACCCGGCTTCGGTTCAGATGCTCGTCGACGCTCTGGGAAGCCCGGAAGAGCGTCGGATTCGCTACGCGTTAAAACTGCTGCAGTCGACGAAAGGGATCGACTTTGCCGCCGAATTGCTGCCGCTGCTCAGCCATCCGTCGGCGATCGTCCGATGCGAAGCGGCCCGGACGCTGCCGGCGCTCGACGACGATCTTGTTGAAACTGCAGAGCGGCTCTTGTCTGATGCGGCCGCCGAGGTCCGATTTGCTTCTCTGGACTATCTACTGACCCGATCGCAGCAGACCGGTCTCGATCGGCTCCACGAGATGCTCCGCCACGCCGACGAGCGAATCCGTGTGGCGGCGGCCTCATGGGCTGCGGAGCACGCTCCGCCCGACTTCAACGCCTCGACGGAAGTCGTGGAGTCCCTTCTGGCGAGGTCCGTCGCGTCCCGCATCGCCGGCGCGGAGCTGGCGAGCCGGCTCCCCGAGCCCGAAGCGGTTCGAGTCGTCACCGGGCTCCTGACGGCGGCCGAGCCCCAGGTTGCCGGAATGGCGGCGAGGACCGCCGCCTCTTTGGGGAAACTTGATCTGGTTGATGAGATCGTCCCGATGGTTGCGATTCCGGCGTTGCGGAAGGACATCAAGGCAGCGTTGTGCGCTTTTGGCCCACCTGTCGCCGAACGACTCGGGGCGATTCTCGGTGAAGAGCGAGCCGACGCGGCCCTCAGGAGGGAGATGCCGTGGGTCCTGGCACGCATCGGCGGAGCCTCCTCGGCGCGGCTGCTCGTAGCCGGCCTCGGGGCCGAAGACCGAATCCTGCGCTACAGGGTGGTCAAGGCTCTGAACCACCTGCACAACTCCGATCCGTCGCTTCCCCAACCCAGCCCCGCGATTGCGGAGCAGATCCACCGGGAGACACGCCACTACTATGAGGCTGTGGTCGTCGCTCGAGCGCTCGACGACAACCCCGACGGACTGTTGGCGCGCGCCCTCCGTGAACGCCTCGACCAGGATCTGGAACTCATTTTCAGGCTCATCGGCTTGCAGTATCCCCAGAAAGACATTCATGATGCGTACGCTGCGTTGAGAAGCAGTCGGCCCGATCGCCGGACGGCTGCGATCGAGTTCATGGACAACGTGTTGCGGGCCGATCTCAAGTCCATTATTCTTCCGCTCCTGGAAGAAGCTTCGAGTGAGCACCTTATCGACCGGGCCGCTCTGCAGTTTGGTATTCAGGTCGACAACACCGAAGATTCCCTTCGGTTGATTCTCGAACAGCCCGACAGCTGGTTGAAGTCATGTGCGCTCTACGAAATCGGGAGCCGGGGGTTGATCCAGCTGGCTGACGTCTGTCGACGGCTGGCCCGAGAGAGCGATGCGATGGTACGGGAGACGGCGCAGTGGACGCTGGGACGACTGGAGGGGGGACCGGCTGGTGCCGGCGGTTGAGGCTTGACGCCTGATCTTTGTGCTGGAGGACTTTGCGCTCGGATTCCGGGGATCAGGCGTACGGTCAGCCATCAGCATTCAGCCTGCAGGCGGGAACCGACCGTTGAGCGTCTTTGTCCAGGAGCCGAACGCTGAAAGCTGACAGCTGAGTGCCTCTGCGAAGTTCCAATATTCTGGGTGGCTAGAGCATGACGATCATCGAACGGGTGCTGCTTTTGCAGGGAATCGATCTGTTTGCAGACGTGACAACCGAGCAGTTGTCGTTCCTCGCCGCGATCGCAGAAGAAATGACCTTCGACCCGGGAAGGGTGATTTACAGCGAAGGCGATCCTCCCGACGGACTGTACGCCGTCATTTCCGGTACAGTACGGATGAAGCGATCTGGCGAAGGAATCGATACAATCGGAGTTAACGGAGCGTTCGGCGTTTGGGCCTTGTTCGATGATGAACCGCGTTTGACGACCGCCGAGGCGAAGGAAGAGGCCCAGGTTCTTTTCGTGTCGCGTGAGGCCTTCTATGATCTGCTGTCCGACAACGTCGACATCGTCGAAGGCCTTTTCAAGCAGCTCGTGCAGCGACTCCGGCGCCTGGCGCAATCGGTGGAGCGATGAGTGAGGGACAGATCAATCGACGCTTGATGATCGTCGGAGCCGAGGGCGTCGGCCTCGGCCTGGGCGACCGACTGGCTCGCGCCGGCTACGAGGTCATCGAGCCGGCGGACCCCCGGGAGGTGATCGCCGCCCACAAGAACCTGGACCCTTCGATTCTGGTAGCCGGTCCTTCGTTTGACGGCATGGACCGCGCTTCTTTCCTGGGCGAACTTGCCGCATGTCCCTTGCCGCCGCCCCTCGTCATTGTCGGCGCACATTCGTCCACGGGTGAGGCCGATTCCTCCGGATTTGCTGAGTATGTACGAGATCCTGAGGACGGGGATTGGCTGCTCGCCGCGCTCGACCGCGCTTTTCGCTTTCGGGCGCTCCAGTGGCAGAAATGGGCCGACGAACAGGAATTGCAGGAAGCACGCCAGAAGCTGAGAGCGAACGATCAACGAAGCCGCCGGGACGCCCGGACCGTGCGGGACGTGGCGGAGGCGGAGTTGCGGTACCGGGAAGCATTCGCCGCGGCAGGAGACGCGATCTTTATGGTCCGCCCCGACGGCACGATACTCGATGCGAACGCGAGCGCAGCCACGCTTTCCGGTGTGCCGCGAAAGAACCTGCTGGGCGCGAACGTTGCGGACTTGAGCTCGGTACAGGGCAGGGGAGCGACGGCCGAGTTCCTTGGACGCGCCGTCGAATCGGCAACCGGAGTCGTCGAGGACCAAACGATCGTGACCTCAGACGGACGTTCGAAAGTGATCAGTGTCAGCGCGGTCGCCGTGGATTTCGGGGGCAACATGGCCGTGAATCTGATCTGCCGTGACGTTACCGAGTCGCGAGCCGCCGCAGTGAAAGCCGTGGAGTACGCACGGGAGCTGGAGGAGAGCAACCAGTTGAAGGATGCGCAACTGAGCCGATCCCAGGCCCAGTTGATTCAGTCCGAACGGCTGGCGATGCTGGGGGGAATGCTGACCGGAATGGCTCACGAGATTCGGACACCCCTGGGAGCCATCAACGGAAACAATGATGTGCTCGAAGCGGTTTGTGATCAGGTGCGGGAGCAATTCAAGCAGCTCGTGGCAGAGCACCCGGAGTTGGCCTCGCAGTGCGAAACAGCCTGCGAGTGCCTGGACGACACGATTCGGACCAATCGGATGGCCAGCGAGCGGCTTCTGGCGATCGTCAAGAGCGCCAGAAGTTTCGCCCGAAGCGACGAGTCCGGGACGCGAGGCGTCAATCTCAATGAGGGATTCGACGATTCGCTGGTACTCGCCACCCACGAACTGAAGAACCGGATCGAGGTCGTGCGCGAGTTCGGCGAGCTCCCGCGAATCGAGTGTTATCCGAGCCAGATCAACCAGGTCTTTCTAAACCTGATCGTGAACGCGGTCCAGGCGATCGAGGGGAAGGGGTCGATCCGCGTCCGGACATGGGTTCAGGAGGACACCGTCCGGGTGGCGGTCTCCGACGACGGCGTCGGGATGACGCCTGAAGTGCGTGATCGGATATTCGGTCCGGGCTTCACCACGAAGGAGACCGGCCAGGGATCCGGGCTGGGACTGTCCATCTGTTACACGATTATCCAGAACCACGGAGGCAGGATCGAGGTCGAAACTGCGCCGGGGGAAGGCTCTACCTTTACCGTCATTCTACCGAAGGGACAAGACAATTGAGTGAAAACAACGGCAAACCGACCGTGGCGATTCTCGACGACGAGGAGATGGTGACGATTTCCCTGCGGAACCTCTTCAGGTTGAGCGCGGACTACAACTTACTGACGTTTACGACCCCGGACGACGCTCTCGAGGTCGGCCGGAAGCAGCCGATCGACCTGATCATCAGCGACTACATGATGCCGTCCATGGACGGGATTACCTTCTTCGGGAAGTTCAAGGAGCTGCAGCCCCAGACGATCCGGATTCTGCTCACCGGCTACTCCGACAAGGACAGCGCGATCCGCGCCATCAACGAAGTCGGGCTGTTTCAGTTCATCGAAAAGCCCTGGGACAACGACTTTGTACGCATGGTCGTTCGCAACGGGCTGGAGAAGAGACGGTTGATTCGGACGATCGACGAGAAGATTCAGGAGTTGGCGGCCGTCAACTCCAACCTCAAGTCCATCCAGACAGATCTCATTAAAGCTTTCATGTAGGCGCCCGGCGAACCGATCGTCCGGGGCGCCTCAGCATTTGTTGTTAAGGCGGCGGCAGGCAGGGATTCCGTCGGCAAGGATTGAGTCGCGGTTCCGGCCTCCGAGCGCCACGGATTGGAACGTTTCACACCCCCCGGTCAGCTCAAGCTTTTCACGCACTCAATGGATGCAGTACTTATAGGGCAGATGTATGGTATAGGTAGGGTATGGAGAAGACCTCAGTCTATCTGCCTTCCGATCTCAAGAAAGCTCTGAAGCGGCTGGCGCGACAGCGGAGGTGCAGCGAGGCGGAGATTTTGCGGGAAGCCCTCGCCCGGCTCACAGGGGATGCTGAAGCTCCGGTCCCCAGGCTGCCGTTGTTCCGTTCCAAGGGACCATCGATCGCCGAAGCTATCGATGAAGTCCTGGAGGAAGGATTCGGCGTCCGATGATCGTGCTCGATACCGGAGGGCTCTATGCGGCGCTCGACGCCAACGAAGAACTGCACGGACGATGCGTCGCCGCCCTGGTTTCGGCCCAGTCTCCACGTGTTCTCTCTCCGTTCGTGCTGGCGGAGCTCGACTACCTGATCGGCGCTCGCACGGGCCACGAGGCGCAGATGGCGCTACTGGATGAGGTCGTGCGCGGCGCCTACCGTCTTGAGCCGTTCTCTCCCGAAGACATCGCCCGCTCGAAGCGGATCATGGAGCGCTATGCGGACCTCCGCATCGGGCTTGCAGACGCGTCAGTCGTGGTGCTCTCCCAACGGCACGGCACGCTCGATCTCCTCTGTACTGACCAGCGTCACTTCCGAACATTGCGGGGTCCGGGCGAAAAGCCGTTTCGGTTGCTTCCTTACGACGCATGAGGATAGTCCTCGTGTACTTTCTACCGGAGGTTTTCCAGTGAAATGATCCCGGAATGGGACGGCTCCGACGGTGGGCTCAGGAGCTCAGGCCATTCCAGTTCTCCTTCGTTCGGGACCGCTGGGAGCGCGAGAAGGAAGGACTTGAATGATCAGGTTTCTTCGCCGGTATCGTCCCGGAAACCGATGCGTTCGAAGGGGTTGAAGACGCTCGATGCAATGTTGATCAAGTGGGCGGCGATTCGTTTCAGGTAGCGCGTGTAGAGCGCCGTCGCGATGGCATCACCGGGATCTAACGCCGGATCGGGGCTCTGAATCAGGTTAGCGACGATTTCGTCACACTTCCTCAGAATCCACCAGTGGTCGGCCATTAGCGCCCGGGCCGCTTGGGCATCGGACTTTTCCAGGGTGGGGCGGATCTTGTCGTAAATTTCTCCGACGCCTCGCTCGATCGCGGAGATGTCACCGTCGTACTTACCGCAGTTGAGCCGCGTGGGGTGCGCGACGGCGAGATCCTTGATGTTCTTCGTGTAGTCCCCGATGCGTTCGATGTCGATGACGATGCTGGTCAGTATGAGACCGGGGATCATGTTCGTACCCCCGGTGATGGCAAGGTGCTTGAGGACCTTATGCCGAACGCGGCGCTCGTAACGATTGATCGCCTCGTCCATCTTGCGGATATCGACGTCCATATCCGCGGTGTCGCTCTGCCGCAGCGACTTGACCGAATGCTCGAACATTGTCTGGGTTCGCTCCAGCATCTCGTGAGAGTCTTCGAGAGCCTGGGTCAGGGAGTTCGCTGTCCTCCACAGCTCGATCAACTCTTTGAACCTAAACATTTCGTATCACCCCATCAGGTAGATTAGCGCAAGCGGTATCAGAAAGAATACAAAGCCGATGTAGGCCACGGGTATCAGCTTGGACCGAATCGCCGATTCGGCCAGAGTGGTCGCCAGGTACATCGGGACTTTACGGATCGGCCAGATGACGATGATCCCGATCACGTTGAAGAGCACGTGAGCGAGCGCAACCGTCACCGCGGATAGCTCACCCGTAACCATGGCAGCCAGCATCGCGGTGATTGTCGTTCCGACATTGGCCCCCAGAGTCATCGGGAAGATCTGCTGCAGCGTCAGGATACCCGCGCCGGCAAGCGGGACCGCCAGGGAGGTCGTGATCGAGCTGCTCTGGACCATGACCGTCAGGACGATTCCGAATACGAGAGCGCGCGCGGCCGTCTTGAAGAGGACGGTATCGAAGAAGGCCTCGACACGTCCGATCACGAGAACCCTCAGGTTGACCACGATGTAGCGCAGCGCGACGAACAGTAGAATCATCGATATGATCAACATGATCGTGCCGGACTCCCCTGTCAGACCGGCGATGAAGTCCGCCGTCGGGTCGACGATCAGTTTGATCGGGTTGATCAGCTGCAAGCCGCCGCTGTCCCTGAGTTGAACGCCCAGAAAGTCCGACATCCGGCCGAGAAAATTCGTTGCCAGCTGGAGTGGAAACAGTACGAGGACGGCCAGGAGGTTGAAGAAATCGTGAACGGTCGCCACCGAGAATGCTCTCCGAAACTCGGCCGGCCGGGAGATGTGGCCAACTGAAACGAGCGTGTTCGTCACACTGGTTCCGATGTTGGCGCCGATGACGATCGGAATCGCCCCGCTGACCTCGAGCGCGCCGCCGGCGACCAGGCCCACCGTCATCGAAGTGGTTGTCGAAGAGCTCTGGACCAGGCTTGTCGCAAGGATGCCGATGAAGAGGCCGACGAAGGGATTGGAGGTTGTCGTCAGGAGCTGCTCGGCGAAACCCCGCCCGAAGAACTTGAAAGAGTCCCCCATCAGCGCAATGCTGACGAAGAACCCGTACATGAGCAGGAGGAGCAGGACCAACCTCATCGGCCCCGGGATGGATCGTCCTTCAGGAATGGCGCACCTCGCTTCGAATCGCCTGGAGTGAGGTTGGAGTTTGGAAAGTCAGCCCGGCGGCGAGGGACGCAAAACCCTCCCTCCGGGCTAGGGTCGCTGTCGGGGAACGTCCCGACTCACCGATTGCTGCTGGATCCCTCTATCGCCCGCCGGATCGCCTCGACCGAGGCGTTTGCACGGATCTCGACGAGTTTCCTGCCGTTTGCGATCGCCTTTTCTTTCGGTTCGATGCTGATTCCGTTGATCGTGGCCTTGTTGGCTGCGACGCGTTGGTCGTAGCGCACCTTTTCCGGATCGACCGTCATGATGATTGAGTTGACGCTGTAGTCGTCGTGAATGCCCTCGGAAACTTCCGCCTTACCGGCGACTTCCTCGACGGCGCCGTCCGACAGCTGCCAGCTGTCGTAGTACTCGCGGACGAAGTGAATGCGAGCGCTTTCGCCGTCCCACTTTGCACTTAACTCTTCAGTGACTTCCTGGAGGCCCCGTTGGTTTCCCCCGCTGTCGCCGATCATGATGATGTTATCGAATCCATGTTGTTTGAGGCTCGTGGCGACGTCGGTCAGGATCGCTGTGTAGGTCTCCATCCGGACGGGAATCGTGCCGGGGTAGCGCGGGCTGTCGGGTCGACCGGGCTCCATGAGGATGAGAGGAGCAATGAGCGCGTTACCCAGCTTTCGGGCGATCGCCTCGGTCGTGGCCTGAAGCACGTAGCCGTGTTTGGCGGTCGGTACGTAGGGCCCGTTCTGTTCCAGGCTTCCGGCCGCGACGATTGCGGTCGTCTTGCCGCCCTTGATCGCGTCGCGGACCTCCATCCAGGTCAGTTCTTCGATCCACACGCTGTCCAGAGCGGCGATCGGGCGTGGCTCGTCGAGATTTAGTTCGCGTTGAGCCATCGCTGGGATGGCAAGCGCTATGATCGCGGCCAGGCATCCGACCAGTCTCACACAATTCATAACTCGGATCCTCCTTCGCCGAGAGGGCATCGGCGAACCATCTCTCGGTATTCGGTCTCGCTGCAGTCGAGTTCAGCCGCCCGACACACCGCTCGATTCTACCCGATTCGAGCGACGACTGACGAGTGACAAGTGACGAGTACGAGTGATGAAGTAGTGGCCAGAACCACCACGGCGCTTCGCGCACCGAGGAGGGGTGTTAGTGGCGAGTGACCAGAGCCGGCTTGAAGGCCAGGCTGGCAAATAACTGCTGATCGTGACCAGTGGCTGGCCGAATAGTGCGATCATCCCTGAACCAACCACTGACCACTCTTGAAACGTCTCCGTGAAAGCCCTATCGTGAGGATGGCAGCGAATCAGGCTGTGTCCGCTAATCTTTATCTCTCAAGGAGTAGTCATGAATTACTACGGCGCGAAGGAATTGGTCTCGAGTTTCAGAACCGTCCGCGGCAATACGCTGCAGATTGCCGAGGACATTCCCGAAGATAAGTACGACTTTGTTCCGGGCGAAGGGGCACGAACCATTGGGCGACTGCTGACTCATATTGCCCTGGGTTACCGATTTCAACATCAGGTCCACCGAGACGGTCTGGACACGCTCGAGGGAATCGATTGGCCGTCACTGTTCGAGAAGATCAACGAGGATGAGGCCAAACCCCGCACCAAGCAGGAGATCATCGATCTTCTGAAGAACGAGGGCGACATCTGGGCGAACTTTGTGGAGGGGGTTTCGGAGGAGTTCCTGGCCGAGACGGTGACGATGCCCGAGGGTTCGACTCCTCCGGCCAAGAGTCGGTTCGAGATGTGTCTCTCGGTGAAGGAGCACGAAATGCATCATCGGGGGCAACTGATGGCCGTCGAGCGGCTTCTCGGTGTCGTCCCGCACCTGACGCTCCGCATGAACGAGGCTATCGCCCAAGCGCAGGCCGCAAAAAGCTGATGGGCGACGTGACGACTATCGATCCGGGCCGATTCCGGTCCGGATACACCTGGGAGGAGTATCTCGACCTAATCGACAGGAACCGGGATCAGTTCGAGCTCTATTACGATGCCCTGGAATTAACCGGGGGCGAGATTGAGTGGATCCGGGGCCTGGATCGCACGACCCATGTCCTCGCGATCGGGGAGCCGTGGTGTCCAGACGTGTTCACGAACCTTCCGGTTGTATCCAAGCTCGCTTCCTACAATCCGGACAGGATCGTCGTTCGAGTTTTTGCGCGCGATGAGCAGGACGACGGCACGTCGCCACCCCCACAGGATGTCGGGCGTTCACCTGATCCGGCACGTTTCAAGAACCACGACCTGATGAGCCGCTATCTCTACGGAGAGCGGCAGAGCATGTCCATTCCGGCCGTGGGCTTCTTCGACGAGAACTGGAAGGAGTTCGGCCGGTTCGTCGGCGGGCGACCACGACTGTACTGGCACTGGATCGACACCATGGGCAAGGAACGGGCTGTCCAGGAGCGGATGGGGGAATTCATGCGTCACAACCGTGGCAGGGAAATGTTCTGGGAGATCCGCCGGATCCTGGAGTTGCGCTGATCGAGGTCACTCATCGAACAGGTGCCGCGAGAGAACCAATGTGAGGGGGACAGGGGTACAGCCCTGTCCCCGGGCGTTGGCTGAGCAGCAAGGTCCGGGAACGCCGGATCGCAAGTCTTCTATTGGACATTGAAGGACGTCAAGTTGGTGTAGGTGCGGTCTATGACCGCACGTTGTTAAGACCCGAGAAGTGTGCGGTCATAGACCGCACCTACACCCAACTGACTACTGATTCCCCTCCCACTCCGAACACCACGGGGCCATCGCGTCCAGCCAGTCCATCCCGGGATCGCCGATGGGCGCCCCCGGGGGCGCCGTCACGGCGGCAGGCTGCGTAAACGCTTCGGCTGGCCGCGAGAGGAACCGCTCGATGTCGGTCGCCAGCAGATCGTAGTGTGCGCGATCGGACGTATTCGCCCGGCCGGCGTCCGAGACGAGGCGCTGGCTGATCTCCTTCAACCGGTAGTTCGCGACCGCACGTACCTGCGGCATGCCGGCCCGCGAGGCCAGCGCCGCCAGCTCGTCGATAACGACCCGCTCGACCGCTCGCCCGATCTCCGCCTCGTATTCGCTGGCGGGCTGTACTCCGAACGTGCCGGCCAGCAGTTCGCTGATCACCTCGTCCAGCCCGGGCAGGTTGGAGTCCAGGGCATGCTGCTGGACGAGTCGAGCGGCTCGTTGAGAATTCAAGATATTGCTGACGGCGATTCGAGACAGGGTTACCGCCGGCGACACGGTGTCGAACATCCTCCCAGTCTGACGCGGGAACATCTCACGGTGCGCACCGTAGCCGGACGGTCTGGGTGGCAGGTTGTTCAGCACGCTGTCGGGAAGAGCCAGTTCGGCCGGGTGGAGTGTCTCCATGAGTGCGGCGAGGATCTTCCGCTGTTCGCCGCCCGGGATTCTCTCCATCGGCGTCTGTCCGTCTCCACGTAACGCGTAGCTGTAGTAGATACCGCCCAGGCCGGATGCGGCCGCCTCGATCTGGTAGCGGTGGTGCAGGTAGAGCGGAACGAGTGCCTCCTCCATCGTCGCCAGCGGCATGCCGAGTTTGATGGAGCGCTCGTCGAAACGATTCAACGCGGTGCGGCGCAACTCCATCATGCGTTCGAGCTCCACCGCAGCATCGCGACCGTTCGCCCACTGGTGTACCAGTGGATTGACCTGCAGATCCTGGTTACTCATGTAAACCATCCCGCGTGCCCGTGCGTCGGCGAGGATCTGGTCGAGAGCCGCCTTCTTGTCGGTGCCCTCGGGAAAGTCCTCGTAGGCCCATTCGACGAAGACGTTGTCCCACTCCCCGATCCCGACGTCATAGGCTTCGCTCAGGTCCAGGCTGCCGTCGGACTGTTGGGTGATGAGTGGGTGCGGATAATCCAGCACCGAAACCCGGCCCAGCGCGCTCGCATAGTAGTTGTGTCCGAATCCGAGGGTGTGACCCACCTCGTGCGCAGAGAGCTGTCGAATACGGGCCAGAGCCAGCTCGGCCAGCTCGGGCGGGGTCTCGGTACCGTTTTGGTATGGCGAGAGCAAGCCTTCAGCGATCAGGTAGTCCTGGCGGACCCGTAACGATCCGAGTGTGACCTGACCCCGGATGATTTCGCCGGTGCGCGGATCGGTCACTGAGCCACCGGAACTCCACCCGCGAGTCGACCGATGAACCCAGTTGATTACGTTGTAACGCACGTCCATCTTGTCGGCGCCTTCCGGCATGACCTCGACCTGGAACGCGTCCCTGTAGCCCGCCGCTTCGAACGCCTGGTTCCACCATCGAGCCCCGTCGATCTTGTCGGCGCCTTCCGGCCCTCGACCTGGAACGCGTCCCTGTAGCCCGCCGCTTCGAACGCCTGGTTCCACCATCGAGCCCCGTCGAGCAGCGCCGACCGGACGGGCTCGGGAACGCCGCGATCCAGGTAGTACACGATGGGTTCCACCGGTTCGCTGAGCTCGGCGGTCGGATCCTTTTTCTTCAGCCGATGCCGCCGCGCGAACCGCTTCGTCATCGGTTGGCCCAGAGGTGTGGAATAGTCCTGGTAGGTGAGGGCTCCGACGCCGGAGCGCGGATCCGCCGGGCGGGGCTCAAACCCCGGTCCGGGCAGCTGCACGAGCGAGTGATGCTGTCGCAGCGTGACCGCGCTCGAGGTCGGCGTGACGGTGCCCACCCGGCTCGAGGGCTGATCGCTCGTGTAGGTCAGCAGGACATCCATCTCGGTGTTATTCGGGAAAGCCTTCGTATTGGCCAAATGAACGGCGCTGCGGGAGGCGTCGAGTTTGTAGGTCGCCTGCTCCCGTTGCCGCAATCGACCGATGACGTTGTGGGCGTCACGGATCAGAAAACTGGTGGTGTCGACCAGCACGCGTCCGTCGGTCTCTGCCGCGACCTCGAAACCGAAAAGGACGGACTTTGCGAATCCTTCCTCCACGGCGCGTCGCTCGTCGGCGCTCTCGCTCGTCGCGCGGTACCTGTAGTTGGGTTGAATCATGAGGATCTTGGGTCCGACCCGTTGGAACGACACGATACGGGTACCTCCGGACTGGCCGCGGTCCAGGCCGATGTCGTTCGAGCCTAGACCGGCCGAGAGGCCGCGAACGTAGAGAACTTCCGTGTCGAAACGTGAAATCTCCAGCCAGAGCTTGCCTTCCGTCTCGTCCCAGTACATCGGAAAGAAACCGTCCATCTTTCGCATACCTGCGGCCTTCTCTTCGATCGAGGGCGTGTCTGGGTTGGAATTCCGGCCGGACTGAGCCGCCAGCATGGTGAACGAGCCCGCCAACAACGCCGAGATGACCGCTACGACGAGTCTGGATGAGATGTTTCGGTTGACCTCATTGGTCATGGGGATCCTCCTTGCCGTGCCCGAACGCCGAGCCACGGCCGCAAGTTACAGGAACTAGGATTGCAAGGTGCTTGCTTCGAGCAAGAATTCGGGAAGCTTATATTAGTTTCTCGAGAAGCGTCAATCGATCTGACCGCCCGGGCATCGAGACACTGAAATGGCGCGTTCCAGGGGTTTGAGGTAACATACCGGCAAAGCTGGCGCACAACATGTGTGCACCGGCAAGTTTCGCAAGTGCAAGATCGTGGGTGAGTTCGGGCTGCGCAGCACAGCCGAAATCACGCGACACGCCGTCAAATACGACTTCGTTCCTGTCTGACCTGACGCCTTCCCCGACGGCAGTTCGGTCACACGCTCTAAACCTCATGCTAAGCGTGATGTAATTACAGTTTTTACTGTAGTTATAGTAAATCCTGCTGCCATGGTAGGATGTCGGTATATGACTGGTACAAAAGCATCCCGAGGGACGACTCTGGCGATCAACGCTTTGTTCGTCGGCGGTGAGGAGAGCCAGGCCCGCCGGTTGGGAGGGCTCCTTCGGGAATCACTTGAGTACCGGTTCCGGATACAGCATTGCGCTCGACTGGAGGCGGCTCCTGAGGAGGCCGCACGATTCAGCGCGGACCTCGTCCTACTGGATCCGTCTTCGAACGGAATGGTCGACAAGGAAACGTTCCGCTCCGTCGTCGGGAAGCTTCCCGGAGTTCCTTTGGTCATCATCGATCAGGGCTTTGAGCGCTGGTTCGCGGACGAGTTGCCTTCACAATCCGATCCCTCCGAGAATGAACGGTTTGGCGCCCTCCCTTTGTTCCATGCCGTTAGAACCGCCGCCGAGCAGAAGAGGAGCAGGGTCCGTCTCGAGCAGGTCGAATCCAAGACGAAGATTCCCCCCTCCGAAGACGTCACCCGCATCGAGGGCGAGCTACGGAGGAGCGAAGAGCGGTATCGACTCCTGTTCGATTACGCTCCGATCGCGATGTGGGAAACGGACTACTCGGCGGTCGCCGATTGGTTGGACTCGGTGCGACAGAAAGGTGTTGAAGATCTACTTGCCCATATCGAAAGCAATCCCGACGAGTTTCGGGCACTCCAGCAACCCAGGGCTCCGAGGCGAGTCAACTTGGCGACTTTGAGGCTGTTCGAAGCACAAGGTGAGGAAGAGTTCTTCGAGAAGATTCCGGTTCTGCCCCAACCCGACCTTGCGCGCGTTGGCAAGGAGTTCCTTCTCGCGCTGTGGGAGGGACGAGATCATCTGCGGACCGAAGCCCGGGCTGTGACGCTTGGCGGCCGCCCGATCGATATCGTGCTCAGCATCAGGATTCCTGCCGGAGATCTCTCGCGCACCGTTCTGGCAGTCGTCGACATCACCGATGTCAAGCTGGCCGAGGAAGCGCTCCAGACGGCGAACACGTTCCTCGAAGAAGGCCAGCGCGTGGCCGGGCTCGGAATCTGGGAGTTCGACTTCGCCACTGAAAAGATCCGGGGCTCCGAAGAGTTTCTCCGGATGTACGGCCTGGAACCCGGTCAGGGCTGGGTCGAGCGGAACGCGACCCGGCAAGCCATCCACCCCGACGACCACCAGGTCGGCGATCGCGCCTTCCGGCAGACCCTCGAAACCGGAAGTAGCGAGGCCGAGCACCGCGTTGTTCGGCCGGACGGCTCTATCCGCTACGTCCAGGTCCGAACGCGCCTCGAGAGAGACAGCGATGGAGCGCCGGCGCGGGCAGTCGGAGTTTCTCTGGACATCACAGAGAGGAAGGTTGCCGAGCGGGCGCTCTGGGCGAGCGAGGAGCGCTACAGGCTGCTCTTCGATGAAGCCCCGATCGCGTTGTGGGAATCCGAGTACTCGGGAGTCGCCGATTGGTTGAAACGCCTTCGAGCCGAGGGTGTGACCGACATCGGCGGCTACCTCGATGACCACGAGGACGAATTGCTCGAAGTCGCCGGTACCATCCGCCAGGTGGCGGCGAATCAGGCCACCGTGAAGCTCTTTGGCGCCCGTTCGAAGCAGGAGTTGCTCGAACAGTTCCCCCGGCTTCGGCAGAATAGGGGACTCCACGTCATAAAGCACCTTCTGAAGCGGATGTGGGACGGTCACACGACCGCCCAGCACGAGTCACCTGCCCGCAGGTTCGATGGAGAGGAAATCGAACTCTTCGCCACCTGGTCGGTGCCAATGGTCGCCGGGCAGCAGGATTTCACGAAGGCCATCGTCTCGGGTACCGACGTCACGGCGCGGAGGGTGGCGGAACGAGCCCTGGAGAAGAACGAACGCCTGCTGCGGACGATAACCGACAACCTGCCCGCACTCATTTCCTACGTCGGCCGCGATCTTCGCTACCTCTTCGTCAACAGGGGTTACGAAGAGGTGTTCGGATGCCCCGCGGAAGAGATAGTGGGCAAGCACGTGCGGGATCTCCTCGGCCGGGAGTATTACAGGCAGTACGAATCCGTCATCTCGAGGGTCCTGGCGGGGGAGGAGACGACGTCGGAGGGCCGGCTCCGAACCGCATCAGGCGACGAGCGTTGGGTGATGGTCCGCTACGTCCCTGACTACGGGGCCGATCGAAAGGTTGTCGGATTCTTCACGCTGGTTTCCGACATCACCGAGCGAAGGCAGGCTGAGGAAGAATCTCGTCGCACCAAAGAGAGGAACCAGCGTTTCGTCGAGGCCAGTCCCGCGATGATTTACAGCGCAAAGGCTTTCGGCGACACCAACGCCACGTTCATGAGTGAGAATATTCGGACATACCTCGGCTACGAGCCATCGGAGTTCACGGACACTCCCCGTTTCTGGAGGGACAACATCCACCCCGACGATTTCGACCGTGTCGTGAAAGAACACTCTCGCCTGTTTGAAACAGAAGCGGAATCGATCACACACGAGTACCGGTTCCGTCACAAGGACGGATCGTATCGTGTGATGAACGACAGCTTGCGCTTGATCCGCGACGAAGAAGGGAACCCGTCGGAGATCGTGGGGTTCTGGGTCGACGTCACCGAAGGGCGGGCGTTGGAAGAACGTTTCCAGCAGTCCCAGAAGATGGAATCGGTCGGGCGCCTGGCTGGCGGGATCGCCCACGATTTCAACAACCTGCTTACCGTCATCGTCGGATACGTCGATCTGATGCGGGAACGCTTCGACGAGCGTGCGGCCCCGGAGTTGGTCGGGATGGAAAAAGCGGCGCGACGGGCGGTCGACCTTACCAGCCAGTTGCTTGCTTTCAGCCGCCGCCAGCGACTGCGACCGGTCGTTCTCGACCTCAACGCCGTTATCGAAGAGCAAACTCAGATCCTGCAGCGCCTGATCGGCGAGGAGGTGGAATTCCGGACCCTGCTGGATTCGGAAATTGCACCTGTGAAGGCCGACGGCGTCCAGATCGTGCAGGTCTTGATGAACCTCGCCGTGAACGCGCGCGATGCGATGCCGAACGGGGGCATCCTCACGGTTGAGACGTACAACATGGACCTGTCGGGCGACGAAGCGGCGGACCTGGGCCTGGATCCGGGCACCTATTCATGTTTCTCCGTCGGCGACACGGGGACGGGTATGGATCCAGAAATCAAGGCGCACATGTTCGAACCGTTTTTCACCACGAAAGATCAAGCTGCAGGAACAGGCCTGGGCCTATCGACCGTCCACGGCATCGTGCGACAAAGTGGGGGTGCGGTCGAGGTCGACAGCGCTCCGGCGGAGAGGACGCGGGTCCGCGTTTACCTGGCTGCGACGACGGAAAGCGTTCCGGCACGCAGGAATCCCGATCCCCTCGACCCCGCCGGAGAAACACCCGCCCAGACGATCCTGGTCGTCGAGGACGACGAGTTCGTCCGTCGCTTGAGCATGGAGATCCTGAGACGACGTGGATACCAGGTGCTGGAGGCGAGCAACGGTGCCGAGGCGATCGAGAAATTTCAGGCCGAAAACGGGATCGATCTTGTGCTGACCGACATCGTCATGCCCGGGATGCGCGGCACGGAACTGGCCGAACAGCTCAAGGAAACACGCCCCGGCATCAGGATCCTGTTCATGTCCGCATACACGGACGATCGGACCGGCGCAGCCGCGCTGGGTACCGACGCGCCCTTCATCCCCAAGCCCTTCACACCGGACTCCTTGATCCGCAAGGTTCGCGAGGTGCTCGACACGCCCAGCTCCAGGCGGGGCAAGGGAGCCTGAGGCGACGGGACGGTTATCGGGGCCTGCGGATCGCACGTCCGGGATGGACGTTTTCGATGAACCTGGTGCCCCGGACGACGAAAGTACCGCCGACGATCACGTGAACGATGCCGCGCGACGCCTGCGCCGGTTCGGCGAACGTGGCGCGGTCCAGCACGGTCTTGGAGTCGAAGATCGTGATGTCCGCGTCCGCTCCCACACGGATGCGTCCCTTCGCCCGCATCTGAGGTACGGCCGTGGCGAGCCGCTCTGCGGGCATGAACGTCATCTTTCTCAAGGCCTCCATCAGGCTCAGCGTTCCCCGCTCCCGGACGTAGCGTCCGAGCACTCTCGAAAACGACCCGGCACCCCGCGGATGAGCCCGCCCGTTGACGAACCCGACGCCGTCGCTGGCGACCATCACGATCGGGTGCGCCAAGGCGGCCTCGACCGATTCTTCGGGAATGATGTGAAGGATGATCATCCCTCCCTGTTCCCGGTACCGGTTGAACGTCTCTTCGGTCGTCCTCTCGCCCGTCGCGACCCATTCGATGTCGCCGTAGTCGGCCCCGAGTCGCCCACGCCATCCCGGATCGAGGATTGCGGCGCGAATGTTCGTCGATGCGGCGGTGTAAGGGTAAACCTCTGTCGTGACGTCGAGACCCCGTGTTTGCGCCGTGTCGATCATCTCGAGCAACAGGGGGACCTGGCCGAGACCGCTGCTTCCGATGTGGACGATGTGAACCGAGGCATCGGCCGCGGCCGCGTTGGCGATCATCTCCTGGACGGCTTCCACGCTGCTGCCGGGGTCGATCCGTCCCGCGAAGCGGACATGGACGAAATTGACTACCCCTTCTTCCGAAGCGACCCGGAACATCCGGTAGATCTCCTCCCGGCTCGCGCCGGGCACGTATTGGATGCCGAATCCGATGCCGAGCGACCCCTGTTCGAGCCCTTCGCGAAGCCGCGTCTCCATCTCCGCTATCTGGTCCGGCGTCGCGGCTTCGTATACCGCGTTTTCCTCGCCCAGGGCCGCAAGGCGCACGCGACCGTGAGAAACCGTCGCGCCGAAGTTGATCGATGCCCGGCCTTCCCGCTCGGCGTACCACTCCGCGACGGGATAGACGCCGCCTTCCAGTTCGAGCGCGGTTGTGACTCCGTCCAGCGCCTGGAGGCGGCTGCTGAAAGGATCCTGGCCGTGAGCATGCAGGTCGACGAATCCGGGAGCGACGACGAGGCCGGTCGCGTCTATAGAATCGTGCCCGTCGAGTGGGTCGACCGATATTGCCACAATTCGGCCGTCGCGGATGCCCACGTGCCGGACCGCGTCCAGGCCTGACTCGGGATCCATGACCCGACCGTTCGCGATGACGACGTCAAACGTCTGGGTCCGCAAAGCGAAAGAAGTTGAGGTGCCAAAGCACAGGACGGCCAGAATGGCCAGCCATCTGGAACACTGTTGAATCACGCTAGCCTCCGGAAACTAGTTCCTCGCCTGTGGCAGGTTCTTGTAGACCTTGCCGCCCTTCATCACGAACACGACCCGATTGACAGCGGAAACATCCTCGAGCGGGTTTCCGTCGAGGGCGATGATGTCGGCCTCGAAGCCGGCCGCAATACGCCCGATCTCCTCCCCCAGGTTCAAGGACTCGGCCGCCAGCGATGTTGCCGACACCACCGCATCCATCGGGTCCTGTCCCGCGTCCCGGACCCTGTAGATCAGTTCTTCCTGATTCCGGCCGAGGGCGCCGGCGACCGCATCGGTGCCGTAAACGATATTCGCGCCGCCCTTCGCCAGAGCCCGCTTCATCGTATCGAGAACAACGGGAACGAGATTCGTCATCGAGGAGAACCCCTCTTCGGTGAAGTTTCCGATGCCGAGATATCGGTCCTTGTTGGAAACGTAGTTTTCGATGACGAGGCCGAAGTGCGGATCCCAATAGGTGCCGCGATCGATCAGAAGGTCGATCACCTCGTCGCTCATGCTCGACCCGTGTTCGATACCGGTACATCCGGCAACTATCGCCGATCGGATCGACTCCGACCCGTGTGCATGAACCACACTGCGGAGGCCCGCCTCGGCGGCAGTTCCGCACGCGGCGCTCATCTGTTCGTCGGTCAGCGTCGGGTCGCCTCCGTCCCTGGCGCTTTCGGAGCCGAATATCTTCACGACGTCGGCACCCTCCGCCGAAAGCTCGCGGACGAACGCGCGAATCTGTGCCGGGCTGCCCGTGTCGCGGGTGACGGCTTCGACCGCAGTCAGGACTCGAGGCCCTGGGAAGTTGCCCCGGGCGATTGCGTCCCGCACCGGTATGTCGTACGGGCTGGCGACGCTCTGGACGGTCGTAAACCCGGCCATGAGGACCGCGTACGCGTTTTCGACGGAATAGAGAATCTGTTCCTGGGGCGCCTCGTGGGAGTCGGGACCGTGCGCCCGCCCGTCATCGTCGAAATGACCGTTCAGGTGGATGTGTGTATCGATCAGGCCGGGAAGGACTGTCAGTCCACGCAAGTCGTACGTGGTGTCCTCGGCTCCTGAATCCGTTCCGACGATCCGTGAGCCTTCGACGATGATGTTGGTGTCGCGGATGATGTTGCCCGTGCCATCCAGGATGACGTCGGTTTTCAGGATGATCTGGTCCTGGGCAAGACCCATCAAAGGGCAGGTCACAAGGATGAAAGCGAGGCAGAGAACGCGTTTCATGAATCCCTCCGGTCCGTGTCGGCTGGGAGTCCGACCGGCACGGTAGATTATAGTGAAACTGTAAGTGTTGCGATTCGTGATTTGAGGCACCGATGCGTAGTGCGGAGTGGATCAATGTGACGTTTTTCCTGACCCTGGTGGTGGGGGGCCTCCTGCGAAGCCTCCCACCGCTGCGAAAACGGAACATCTTCGCGTTCGCGGCTCTCGGTGTCGGCCTCGTGCTCCTGGGGCGCCTCTCGGCGCTGGCGCTGTCGCCGGGCTGGAGCGCCACCGTCAGAGACTGGCTTCCCGCTCCACTCGTGCTGGTTGCCTACTGGCAGGCCGGCCAGTTCTTCGAGAAGCCCTGGGTCGAACTGCAGGAACTCCTCGATCGCATCGATTCTCGATGTGCCGCCGCCTTCGCACCGCTCCGGCCCCTCGGAGAGTCGGCATTCGTCGGTACCTATCTCGAGATCGCCTACCTGTTCGCCTATCCGACGGTTCCTCTGGCCCTGGCCGTTCTGTACGCGACAGGATTCAGCGACCATGCCGATTCCTTCTGGACGAGCGTCCTGCTGCCGTCCTACATCTGCTACGGTGCTTTGCTGTTCCTGCCGACGCTTCCGCCGCGGCTCCTCGGTGGTGGAGACGGGGACCGGTTGCTCGCAACACATCCCGAGGAACATCGCGTCCTGAACGTTTGGCTGCTCGAGCGTTTGGGCATCGGAGCGAACACCTTCCCGAGCGGTCATGTCGCGGCGACGACAGGAGCCGCACTCGCGATCCTGGAAGTGTCGCCCGCGGCCGGTGCGGTCTTCCTCTGGATCGCCCTGAGCATCGCCGTCAGCGTTGTCGTGCGACGCTATCACTATTTCGCGGACGCCGCCCTCGCGGCGGCTCTAGCGTTCGCAGCCTGGCTCGTGAGATGACTACAGGCCACTACAGTGCGCTGGCGACGAACCCCTTCAGGATCTGGAGCCCGATCAGCAGGATCATCGGAGAGAAATCAAGGCCGCCCATCGCTGGCAGGGCTCGTCGGATGGGGTCCAGCAACGGCTCGGTGAGCGTGTTGACGAACTGAGAGACAGGATTGTTATGCGGAACCTGCACCCAGGAAAGGATGACAGCGACGAGAACGACGAATGAGTACGCGTCGATGAGAGTCAAGAGCAGCATGTTTTCTATGATAACGCGGTAGTGCTACAGGCCACTAGCAAGACGCGGCCCGCTTGCAAACGTCGTCCAGCTTCTGTGAACATTGAAGCTCTCGATCGAGACAACGATGAAAACCCGAGGAGAACCCATGCCCGAACTTCTGGAGTCGATCAACCCCTCGACCGGTGAGACAGTCGGTAGCGTCGCGGTCACACCCGTCGAGGACATCGGGCCGATAGTCGCGAGGGCGCGTGCCGCGCTCCCGTCCTGGAGCGGCGTCGGCATCGCAGAACGCGGCGAACTGCTCAAGCCGGCCGGTGAACGCTTACTCGAGCAGGCGGAGGACCTGGGTGCCCTGATCACTCGTGAAATGGGTAAGACACGTCGTTCGAGCGTGGCGGAGGTATCGAACTGCGGCAAACGCTTCTCCCGGGTCGTCGATGAGATCGTCGAATCCCTGCAGCCTCAGGAGATCGAAGATCGACACACGCGGTCGACGATCTATTACGATCCCTTCGGCGTGTGCGCGACGATCGCGCCCTGGAACTATCCGGTATCCATGGCCCAGTGGATGCTGCTGCCGGCGTTGATTGCCGGAAACACCATAGTTGTGAAGCCGTCGGAAGAGACCCCCCTCAGTGGCCAGGCCTACGTCGATATCCTGGCCGAGCAATTGCCGCCCGACGTCCTGCAGATCATCCACGGCGCCGATCAGCAGGGCAAAGCGCTTGTCGCCTCCGACGTGGACCTGATTGCGTTTACCGGTTCGAGAGCGGCCGGCAAGCACATCCTGGCCGCCGCGGCGCCCGGGTTGAAACGGGTGATCCTGGAGCTCGGCGGCAAGGATCCGATGATCATCCTGGCCGACGCGGACCTCGATGCTGCCGCGAAGTTTGCCGTGGTCAGTTGCTTCGAAAACGCCGGGCAGATGTGCATCTCGACCGAACGCATCTACGTGGACGAAGCGGTCGCCGAGGAGTTTCAACTCAAGCTCGTCGACCTGATGGCCGAATGGAAGGTCGGCGACGGCCTGGAAGAGGGCGTCCGGATGGGCCCGATGGTCCACGCGGAGCAGAAGAACCACGTCCTGTCTCACGTCAGCAAGGCCGTGGCAAAGGGAGCGACGGTTGTGGCCGGCGGGGAAGGGCATCACGATGGCTTCGTGATGCCCACCATTCTCGCCGACGTCACCGATGACATGGAGATCATGCGCGAGGAAACGTTCGGACCCGTTGCCTGCATCCGCCCGTTCAAGGATGTCGATGAGGCTGTCGGCCAGGCCAACGACAATCCGTACGGGCTTGGAGCCACGGTCTTCGGCCGGGACGAGGATAACGCCATGGCCGTTGCCCGGCGCCTCGACGCGGGAATGATCGGCGTCAACCGGGGTTGCTTCGGCGCTTCCGGCGCACCCTGGGTCGGCGCCAAGGAAAGCGGCTACGGCTTCCACAGTTCAGTCGCCGGCCACCGACAGTTCGCCCAGACCCGCGTCGTCAGTAGAGGAAAGTAGTGTAGGTGCGGTCTATGACCGCACATTCCTCGAACCGCAGCAACGTGCGCTCACAGACGCACCTACACCCGAGCGAAGATCTGTCGTCTGCGGGAAAAGACGCAGGTCACGCAAGTGTATGTGCGGTCTATGACCGCACATCTTCCGGCGGCGCAGCCGCCAACCGCCAACGGCCTACGTACTACTTCCTCCCCCCTCACCCCAACGCCGATAGGAACCTCGGCGCTTCCCGATGGTTCGTCGCCTGCTCGAAGGCGTAGGCTATCTTCAGCAGTGTCGGTTCGCTCCACGCCCGCCCGAAGAAGGAGATACCCACGGGAAGACCCGCCACGAAGCCCATGGGAACGGTGATGTCCGGGTAGCCAGCGACCGCCGCGGGCCGCGAACTGAAGCCCGTCGCCTGATCGCCGTTGACGTGATCCGTCATCCAGGCGGGGTTCCCCGTCGGTGCGATGATCGCGTCGAGGTTGTGCTCGTCCATGAGCGCATCGATTCCTTCGCGTCTGGAATAGCGCCGGTTGTTCGCCAGGGCGTCGCGGTAAGCCTGATCGGTGAGGGGACCCTTTGCTTCGGAGTCGACGAGGATTTCCTGACCGAAGAAAGGCATCGAGCGATCCCGGTTTTCTTCGTTGAAGGCGATGATTTCCGCCAGGCGCTTCACCGGGGCCGCCGGACCCAGACCCTCCAGGTATGCGTTGAGGCTGGCCTTGAACTCATACATCATCGCCTCGAATTCCGAGTCCCCGTACTTGTCCATGTTCGGGACATCTGCCGGATCGACGATCGTCGCGCCCCCGGCCGCCATCGCCGTAACCGCCTCATCGAACAGAGCCACGACTCGCGCATCAAAGCCGGGGAAATTGCGCGCGACCCCTATTCGCGCGTCCCGCAGGCCACCTGCCTCGAGAAACTGGGTGTAGTCGTCGTAGGAATTGCCCTCGCTTGCAGCCGTCGCGTCGTCCCGGGGGTCGACGCCGGTCAGCGCACCAAGCAGCACGGCCCCGTCGCGCACCGTCCGGACCATCGGGCCTGCGGTGTCTTGAATGTGCGAGATGGGGATGATTCCCGCGCGGCTTACCAAGCCGACCGTCGGCTTGACGCCGACGATGCCGTTGCGCGTGGACGGACACACGATGGAACCGTCGGTTTCGGTTCCGATCGCAAGCGCTCCGAGGTTTGCTGCGATCGCGACACCGGACCCGGAACTCGAGCCACAGGGATTGCGGTCCAGCGCGTACGGGTTGCGACATTGCCCGCCTCGTCCGCTCCATCCACTCGAGGACATCGTGGACCGGAAATTTGCCCACTCGCTCAGATTCGCTTTCGCGAGGATTATGGCGCCCGCTTCCCGGAGTTTCTGTGCGACGGAAGAATCCTGCGCCGGGATCGACCCTTCCAGGGCAAGCGACCCCGCCGTCGTCGTCATCTGATCGGCGGTGTCGATGTTGTCCTTGATGATCACGGGGATTCCATGAAGCGGTCCGCGTGTAGTGCCCGACCCGCGTTCCGCATCGAATTGGTCGGCAATCTCCAGTGCCTGGGGATTGGTTTCGATGATCGAGCCCAGGCCCGGCCCTTGACGGTCCAGTTCGTCGATCCGACCCAGATACAACTCGGTGATCGAACGGGCCGTACGTTGGCCCGATTCCATGCTTTCCTGGAGGGCCGCGACGGTGGTTTCATCGAGTTCGAACGGGGTTGTGGCCGGATCCGCACCCTCGGACTCCGTGTCCGTTTCGCTGCCGGGTGTACATCCCGTGGATGCCGCCGCGAGCCCGGCGCCCCCCATAATTGTCGTTCCCAGGAACCGTCTTCGATTGATCATAATGTCTCCTCGTTTTTCTGTTCAGGAAGACTAAGAAACTATTCGAATTCCGAGATCAAGTCGAGCAGGAATCGGTGGAAGGAATCAAGACCCTCCGACGATGAAGTGGTCAGTGGTCGGTGTTGCGATGCCGCCGCGAGCCCGGCGCCCCCCATAATTGTCGTTCCCAGGAACCGTCTTCGATTGATCATAATGTCTCCTCGTTTTTCTGTTCAGGAAGACTGGGCAGCGGGAAGTTCCTCCTGTTGCCCGGGTCCGAGCGCAGCGCTAGAATGGGCAGCGACACCCGTCCGAACAACCGTATCTCGGGAACTTTTAGGAGGACTGAAGTATGACTCCATTGGCTTCTCGCCTGTTGGTCGTCATGGTTTTTGCGGTGACCACGGCCACCCTCCTCGGTGCGCAGACCCTCCATACCGTATCGTTCCAGGGTGACGAACTCGAGAGTTTCCTGCAGAACGCCGAGGTCACGGATCTGGAAGGAACCGAGGAGGGCGTCACCCGTCCCAAGAAGGCGACGCTCGAATTGGACTCCCGGACACACTTTGCGCTTTTCAAGACCATCGACGTCTTCAGACCCGGATTCACGAGGATGCGCAACGGCGTTATAGAGGTCGATTTCCAGGACAGTTGGAAGACAGATGTCGCGGCCTACGAGCTGGACAAGATGATCGGCCTCGGCATGGTTCCGACGACGGTCGAGCGGCGCCACCGGGGCGATCGGGGCTCGATGCAATGGTGGGTCGACAACACCATGTCCGAGTTGGACCGCGTCGAGGATGGAATCGCCCCGCCCGATCCGCAGGCCTGGAGCGAAATGGTCTACAAGATGCGCTTGTTCGACAGCCTCATCTACAACGTGGATCGACAAACGCGAAACATGCTCGTCACCGAGGATTGGCGGATCGTTCTGATCGATCACTCTCGATCGTTCCGAACCACGGCGGAACTTCGCAAACCGGACCAGATGACCCGGTTCTCGAAGTCACTTCTCGAGAACATTGCTAAGCTGGATGAAGAAGCCTTGAAAGAGCGTCTCGGAAACTATCTGACGGTATATCAGATTCGCGCCATCCTGGAACGCCGGGACCTGATACTGGGGCACGCCAAGGAACTGGTCCGCCAGAGGGGCGAGGAACGGGTTCTGTTTCCTTGAGGGCGACTGAAACCGGAAAAAGTGAAGTTTCACCAGGCCGGTAACGTTCCCGGGAAGCCCTGGCTGCTTCCAATCTCATCACAACATCTGCACGTTCCTCGAGATCGATGAGCGCCAGGGCCAGCCGTCATCGTGACGGATTTGATGAGGCCAGAGGCTTGAGGAGAAGTGCGAGCCGACCTAGAGCAAGCAGTCCGCTAGAGAGGAACCACGTGAAAGCATCCGATTTATTGGTTAGATGTCTGGAAGAAGAAGGTATCGAGTACGTATTTGGCGTGCCGGGCGAAGAAAACGCCGATTTCGTGATGTCCCTCGAGCAGTCGAATAAGATCAAATTCATTCTGACGCGCCACGAACAGGGCGCCTCCTTCATGGCCGAGATCTACGGCCGGCTGACCGGCAATCCCGCCGGCTGCCTTGGAACGCTGGGTCCCGGTGCAACCAATCTGATTACCGGTGTCGCCGACGCCAACATGGATCGCGCGCCGATTCTGGTGCTGACGGGCCAGGGATCGACGGACCGGCTGCACAAAGAGTCGCATCAAATCATGGATGTCGTGAGCATGTTCACGCCGGTGACCAAGTGGGCGGCGACGATCCTGAATGCCGACACTATCCCGGAAGTCGTCAGAAAAGCCGTTCGGCTGACACGGACGGAGAAGCCCGGCGCTGTGCACATCGAGCTGCCGGAAGACATCGCGAGCATGGATTCGTCCGGAAAACCGATGACGCCGCACCGTTTTCGCCGCTCGGTGCCGGACAGCAAGATTGTCGACACGGCATTTGCCATGCTGCAGGACTCTACACGGCCGATCATTCTTGCGGGCAACGGCTGCATTCGCAAGCGGGCAAGCAAACAGCTCCGGCTGCTGTGTGAAAAAACCGGCATTGGCGTCGTCAGTACCTTTATGGCGAAAGGCTGTGTCGACATGGATGCGGCCTATTGCCTCTATACCGTCGGGCTTGGCACCAAGGACCGTATTTCGATTGCAATAGACGATGCAGACCTCGTGATCGCGCTCGGCTTCGACATGGTCGAATATGATCCGCAACTGTGGAATCCGAACGGCGACCGGCGGATTCTCCACGTCGACTTTCTACCTGCCGAAGTCGATTCGCACTATAACCCGGCAGCGGAACTGGTGGGCGACCTTGCGCACGCGTTGTGGATGCTGAATGAGCGATTCGACGAGCATGGGGTACCGGAATTCGATTTCTCCCTGCAACGGAGTTGCCGGGACGAAATGACGGTGGATTTTGCGGAATACAAAGATGATGAGACCGAAGACGTGATTCGACCACAGAAGGCCTTGTGGGACGCCAGGCAGGTCATGGGTCCGTTCGATATCCTGCTGTCCGATGTCGGTGCTCACAAGATGTGGATTGCGCGGCACTACCAGTGCCATGAGCCGAATACCTGTCTGATTCCAAACGGCTTCTGCTCCATGGGCTTTGCCCTACCCGGCGCTATTGCTGCCGGCATCGTGCATCCCGAGCGACGCATTCTCGCCGTCGCCGGCGACGCCGGATTCCTGATGAACGTGCAGGAAATGGAAACCGCGGCGAGAATCGGCAGCAACATCGTCGTCATGGTGTGGGAAGACAAGGAATACGGTCTGATTGCCTGGAAACAGGAGACCCGCTTTGGTCGCCATACCGACCTGGCGTTCGGCAATCCGGAATGGAGAACGCTGGCTCAGGCGTTCGGTTGGCACGGGCACTACGTGAAGAATGCAGCCGACCTGGCCCCTACACTTGAAGCCGGGTTCCAGGAAGACGGGCCGAGCCTGGTGGTCATTCCGATCGATTATCGCGAGAACCGGCTACTGACCAAGAAGCTCGGAGAAATCACATGCAAGATTTGATGCTGGAGAGCAGCCGGCCAGCGACCGGCACACTCTCAGTCAAGTCACCGTTCGATGGTCGTGAGCTCGACCAGATCGCAACGGCAGGGCCGGATCACGTGGACGACGCGATGTTCGCCGCGAGCGCATTGTTTCGCGACAGAGAATGCTGGCCCTCGATTCCAGAGCGGGTTGAGCTCCTCAACAAGGCCGCCGCCATCATGAGCGGGCAGATTGAGGAACTCACCCTGCTGGCGGCAAGCGAAGGGGGCAAACCCTACAGGGACTCGAAAGTGGAGGTAATCCGTGCCGTCGATGGCGTACATCTGTGTGTCGAAACGCTGCGCGCCCACTCGGGCTCCGTCATTCCGATCGGCTCAACCAAGGCGACCACCGGCAGGCTTGCATTCACGCAGAAGGAACCCATTGGCGTCGTCGTCGCGGTGAGCGCGTTCAACCATCCGTTGAACCTGATCGTTCATCAGGTCGGGCCGGCCGTAGCAACAGGTTGTCCTGTCATTGTGAAGCCGGCCGCCGAAACGCCGCTATCCTGCCTGCGCTTCGTCGAAATACTCCGCGAAGCAGGGCTGCCCGACGCATGGTGTCAGGCGATCGTGACGGACGACCTGGCAACAGCCGAAAAGCTGGTCACCGATGCGCGTGTTGGGTTTTTCAGTTTTATCGGCAGCGCCCGTGTTGGTTGGATGCTTCGTTCAAGACTGGCCCCCGGGACACGCTGCGCCCTGGAGCACGGCGGCGCCGCGCCTGTCATACTTGCAGATCCATACGACAGGGAACTCGCCCTCACGTCCATCCTCAAGGGTGGCTTCTACCATGCCGGCCAGGTCTGCGTGTCGGTTCAGCGAGTGTTCGCGCCCGTCGCAGACGCGGCCGAGTTTGCCGATGCCCTGGCGAAGCGTGCAGAGGCGCTTGTCGTTGGTGCGCCGGAAGATCCCGGAACCGATGTAGGTCCTCTTATCCGTACCGGCGAGGTCGATAGAGTTGCCGAGTGGGTCGATGAAGCCGTGGCGGCAGGTGCCAAACTGGTTTGTGGCGGCAACAAGATCTCAGACAGCTGCTACGCCCCAAGCGTACTGTTCGATCCGCCCGACGACGTCCGCGTCAGCACGATGGAGATTTTTGGTCCGGTCGTCTGCGTCTACCCGTTTGACGATGTCGACGCCGCTGTTCAACAGGCAAACTCGCTGCCGGTGGCATTTCAAGCCGCCGTCTTCAGCGACGATAGCGAGCAGGCGATGCGCTTGTACAAACAACTGGACGCCTCTGCAGTCATGATTAACGACCACACTGCTTTTCGTGACGATGTCATGCCGTTTGCCGGGCTGCGCGAGTCCGGCCTTGGCGTCGGCGGCATTCCTTACACCATGGAAGACATGCAGATCGATAAAATGATGGTCATGAAATCTGCGGGGTTATAAGAAGCAATCGCGAACACCACCACGGGGCTATTCCCGTCGAAGAGTCCCTGAAACTTGCCGAGGTGTGATCATGTCGTACTCGAACGAACTGAGATTCGCAGTGGGGTGGACCGTTGTCATGGCGCTCCTCATTAGCGTCGAGGCCTTTACGCAGGCCCTTCCTAATCCGTATCGCGCCGTTGATGGTTGGGCCAAGTTACCCGGCGGCAGGGAAATGGGCGCCGTTGGCGGGGTCGACATCGATCCTGATGGAGAGCATATCTGGGCTGTGATCCGCTGTGATGCCGGGCCGGATCGATTCGGCTATGAGTGTCTGGACTCGGACCTGGATCCGGTCCTGAAGTTCGACCCGGCCGGCAATGTCGTGGAGAGCTTCGGCAGCGGTATGTTCATATGGCCGCACGGGATCGAGTTGGATCCGGCCGGCAACGTGTGGGTCACCGACGCGGTGAGCGCCCAACGAACGCCCGAAGGAACCCGAGGGCACAAGGTCGTCAAGTTCGACCCCAGGGGTGAGGTGTTGATGACGCTGGGCACGCCGGGAGTTCCGGGAAGCGGTCCGGACCACTTCAACTCCCCCAGTGACGTCGTCGTGGCAGACAATGGCGACATTTTCGTCGCCGATGGTCACGGTGCCGACACGAACAACCGGGTCGTGAAGTTTTCCAGTGACGGGACCTTCATCAGGGCGTGGGGACAGACCGGCTATGCGCCGGGTGAGTTCCGGACGCTCCACGCGATCGCGATGGACTCACGAGGGCGCGTATTCGTCGCAGACCGGTCGAACAACCGCGTGCAGATCTTCGATCGGGACGGAGACTTTATCGCGGTGTGGACGCAGTTCGGGCGGCCGAGTGGCATCTTTTTTGACGACAACGACAGGATTTACGTGGCCGACTCGGAGTCGGACGACGTGCAGAACCCGGGCTGGGAGATGGGCATCCGCATCGGAGATGCGCTCTCCGGCTGGATTTCCGAGTTCATTCTCTATCCGTGGGGAGATCCGCGCGTTACTGCCGGCAATGGTGCGGAGTTCGTCGCCCTCGATCGCGCCGGCAACCTGTACGGTGGCGAGCCCCGCCCGAGGAAGTTGCAGAAGTATGCCAGGGTTCGGCGGTAGCCTGTAAGGGGTGTCCGAGCGGCGAAGATGGTGAAACGTCAGGATCGGGTGTAGGTGCGCTCTATGAGCGCACGTTGTTTCGGTTTGACCCATGTGCGGTCATAGACCGCACCTACACCTCTCTAAGGCACATCGGGTCTGGGGTCGCCGATGAAGGCGTCTCGATTCGGCATCGCAACCTCCGGCAAGGTCGTGCGGTCCATCACTGCGTCGGCGGGAATGATGTCGTTCTTCCACAGGAGCCAGGCTGTCACGGCATAGATGTCTTCATCGCTCAAAGACCCGGGCGCATCGAACGGCATCGTTCTCCGAACGTAGTCGAACACCGTTGTCGCATACGGCCAATAGCTTCCGATAGTCTTAGTGGGCTTCTGTCCTCCGACCAGTCGGTCATATGGACCCTCAACCCCTTCCTCGCCGTGACAGTCGGCACACTTCTCGCCGTACACCCTCGCTCCGTCGCCGACCGTACCTCTGCCCGGCGGAAGTCCCTCGCCGTCCGGCGCGACAGAGATATCGATTGCGGCAATTTCGGCCTCCGTGGGCCGGCTACCAATCCCGAGCCTCCCCTGCTGAGCCGCGGGAGAAGCCAGACCCACTGAAATGACGAGGCATAGACCGACGCCACCCGCGAGAAGAGCTCTGCTCGCCCGTTTAGGCATGAACGTTGTGAATACTTCCATCGGCGGCAACTCTCCAGCTTTGTATGGCGTTGTAGTGATAGAAGGAGCCGAACGTGCCGTTCAGACCGCGAACGTCGACCAGGGCTGCCCGCGTCGGCTGGACGTAGCCGGTTTCGTCGGTGCAGCGGCTCTGGAGAACAGTCTGGCGACCGTCCCAGGTCCACGGGAAACGAAAGATCGTCAACGACTTCGACATCACCGGCTCCTGGAGTCTCGCCTCCTGCCAGGTTTCGCCGGCATCCGTGCTCACCTCCACGCGTGCCACCTTTCCCCGGCCACTCCAGGCCAAACCGCGGATTTCGACGAAACCGGCTCCCTGCACAGGGAATTGAGCGGAAGGGTAGTTGATCACCGACTTCGCTTCCATTGTGAACGTGAACTGACGCGCCACCCCGTCGGCCATCAAGTCCGTGTACTTGGCGGTCTCCTCGCGCGTGTGGTACGGCCGATCGGTGACCTTGAGGACGCGCAACCACTTTACGTTGGAACTGCCCTCCCAGCCGGGCAGCACTAAACGCATCGGGTAGCCCTGGGCCGGACGAACTGCTTCGCCATTCTGGCCATAAGCAATCATCGCGTCATCGTTTGCCTTGTCCAGGGTGATGCTCCGGTTCATTCGGGCGCCGTCAGCCCCTTCCGCGACAATCCATCTTGCTTCGCTTCGCACTCCCGCTTCCCGCAACAGGGTGGACAACAACACTCCTGTCCATTCCGTACCGCTTATCAGCCCGTGGGTTTGCTGTACGTCAGCAAGCGTCGGCTCCACCCACTCGGTCAGAGTATTTCCCGAGCACTCGGTGAAGCAGATGCGCGAAACAGCCGGAAAACGCATCAGATCCCGTACAGACAGTTTGAGGGGACGCTCGACCATTCCGAATAGGAACAGTTCGTGGTTGGCAGGATCGATATCGGGAATCCCCGCATGGTGCCGTTCGAAGTGGAGCGAGGACGGGGTGATTATGCCGCGCTGGTCATGTAGAGGAGACATGGTCCATGAGGACTCGTCGGTGGGCGTCCGGTATTGCCAGCGCTGGATTCCAGCTTCATGGCGGGATCGTTCGCCATGACCCGAAACCGGACGACCCAATTGCTTGGTGGTGTCGGGTTGGCCTCCCTGCTGTAGAAGCGCTTCCGAGGGGGAAGACTCGGCCCTCAATCCGTTCACTGCCAGCCCACCCACCAGGCCCGCTACCCCCTTGAGGGCCCCCCGGCGTGTCATCCTTGGCGTTGAGGTTTCGTTTCCGACGTCGCGGGGCGTCCGCTTCGGGCTTCTCGCGATTTCACGCTCTTTCTTTTTCAAACTCATACTTGTACCTTTCCGACGTCAATCCTGTCGGATCATTTGTGCAAACGACACGCCGAGGTCGCGTGCCGTGCTCAGGCTTCGGGTGTGAACCCCAGCACAACGTCAAACCGTGCGGCCAGCTCGCCGACCCGCGAGCCGTGAAGGGGCGCGAAATCCACGGTCACGGCTTCCCGTGCCTTCGGGTCTCGAGTCCGATTCAGGACGCGGTCGTCCTTATTCCGCGGTTCGCCTTTGACGTACATCTGCGTGGTCCACTTGTCGCGACCCTTCATCTTGATCGCGAAGTGGATATGACTCGTGCGGTTTCCGTATACCACGGGCCTGATGGTACGGAAATAGTATTCGCCCGTCGAGCCGGTCAAGAAGCGGCCGAACCCCTGGAAGTTCTGGTCGCGCAGGTCGTGGTCGTTGCTGTCGGTGTGGAGGTAGACGCCATAGTTGTCCACTTGCCAGATCTCGACCAGCGTGTTTCGGATGGGCTCCCCGGCGGCGGTCAGGATTCTGCCGCCCAGGTGCGTGATCTGACCCACCGCAGGGGTGATGCTGTCGTTAACGGTGAGAAGGTCGTTGTCGGTGTCCAGCGGCAGGTGGTCGGGATAGAACGGCCCTTCGCCCTGGCTCGGCGTGAGCATGAGCTGTTCGGCGAGCAGGCCGGGAACGTTGAAGAGGCTGGATACGCTGAACCCCGTAACACCAAAGGCCATGCCGCGAATAAAACGACGGCGGCCCTCGAACAGGATGGCTTCCTGCATGGTTTGCTCCTTTGATGGAAAGCGGAAAACGTTGGGCATTTATACCACCGAGTGACGGGCGAATCAATTCGGCGCGAGGCGGCGTTGGATGCCACGGCTTGTGGCACCGGCACCTGCTCCTTCTGTTTTTTCAAACCCTGAGGATCAGCGTGTGTGGTTTCCCTCGCGTTCGTCGCCTCCTACGTCGGCGTTCGAGGCGTGAGTCGACACCTGCTCGGCCGGCCGCCGCCACGAGAATTCTGGGTTGTTCATCATCGAAGAGGCGCTCCTTCACGCCTGCGCGCGGCTCCATTCTTTTTTGATTTCGGCCTGAGCTGCTATAAGATCTGGCCGTAACTTCCTAGGACTCAATCTGATGGTTACGGCCGCCATTCGTCCAACCCAACCCCAGGAGCGGATCGCGAGTCTCGATGTGTTGCGTGCGTTTGCGCTTCTTGGAATCCTCGTCGTGAACATGATGGATTTCGCGTATACGGGCAGCCTGGAAGCGCCTGCCCAGCGATGGCCGGCGTGGTGGGACCAGGCCGCGGTTGGAATAGTCTTCCCGTTGTTTGCCGGCAAGTTCAATTCACTGTTCTCTTTCCTGTTCGGGATTGGTTTCTTCATTCAGCTCGACCGCCTCAGAGTGCGTGGCACCGCCGGCAACGTCATATACCTGCGCAGACTAGGGGTGTTGTTCCTATTGGGCGCGCTCCACGCTCTTTTTGTCTGGTGGGGGGACGTGCTCCATATGTACGCGATTCTGGGCGTCTTTCTACTCCTGATGAGGAGGGTGTCGAACAAGACTGTCTGGGTCGTGATGATCCTGTGCCTGCTCTACCCCGCGGTGCTCAGCGTTTATCAGTTCTACAAGAGCACCCCGGACGATATGGCGCGGCTACAGTCTCAATTCGTGCTGATGAGCGCGACGAATAACGAAGTCCTGACGCAGGGGAGCTACTGGGAAGCAACGCTCGCGCGCGTCGAGATGCAGCGGTTCCTGTACAGCGATTTGAGCTACTCTTTTGTGGGTTATCCGCTCTTCTTCACGACCATCCTCCTGGGTTTCTGGGTGGCTCGTGCAGGTTACGTGCGCGACACTGCCGCGCGCCGCGCCTTCCTCAAAAAGGTCCTGATCTGGTGCTTCGCGATTGGTCTGGCCTGCGGCATCACCATCGCCGTGGCTATTCGGTTTGTCGTTCCGTTCCAACTCTCACCGCTAAGCGTGCTGCTCGTCTCCATGTACTCGTTCGGCCGGCCCCCACTGATGTTGTCCTACGCGGTGATCCTGGTGCTGCTGTTCGACGCGGGACGATTGCGGCGGTTTTTCAGCTGGCTGACGTATGTGGGCCGCATGCCGTTGACGAACTACCTGATGCAATCGGTTGTCTGCACTCTGCTCTTCTACGGCTATGGTCTTGGTTTGATCGACCAGGTCAATCCGGCGGCAGCTCTTCTGCTGAGCCTGGCGATTTGGGGACTCCAGATTCCTGTCAGCGTCCTCTGGTTACGCCGCTTCAGATTCGGCCCAATGGAGTGGCTGTGGCGAGCAGCAACCTACGGTACGACCACCGTGGCGGAGAAGCAGCCTCTGGCCGCAGGAGCGACGACCTGAATCGAGTCCACGACTTTCCAGGTTATTCAGTCGCCCGCATGTGCCGGCCCTGCCTCCGGCGTCCAGTCTTCGTCCCAGGCCGGCTGGGCCTTCCCGCCAAATTTCAGGTATAGCGCCGGAATCACGACCATGTTCAAGAATGTCGAGGTCAGCATGCCTCCAAGGATCACTGCGGCCATCGGCTGCTGAATCTCTTTACCTGGCGTACCTGCGCCGAGCGCCAGCGGAAGCAGGCCCACGCCGGTGACCAGTGCTGTCATCAGAATTGGACTGAGCCGCTCCATCGATCCCTGAACGATGGCGTCCCGTAGAGTAGTTCCTTCCTCGATCAGGTGGTGATAGTGCGTCACGAGCATGATCCCGTTGCGCGTCGCGATGCCGAAGAGCGTAATGAATCCCACCAGGGAAGCCACCGACAGCGTTCCGCCCGAAAGGAACACGATGAACACGCCCCCGATCAACGCCAGAGGCAGGTTCGCCATCACGAGCAGCGAAGCGCGCACGGACTTGAGCGCGATGTACAGCAGGAGGAAGATGCCGCCTACCGCCAGTAGGGACAGCCAGAAGATCCGACCCGAGGCCTCTTCTTGAGCCTCGAACTGACCTCCGTACTGGACGAAGTACCCCTCGGGAAGTGAAACTTTCCTGGCGATCGCTACCCTCACGTCGTCGATCACGCTGCCGAGATCTCGGCCCGCAACGTTCGCCTGGACGATGATCCTTCGCTGTCCGTTCTCTCGATTGATCGTGTTCGGTCCCTGGTCGGAACGGACGTCGGCCACCTGGGCGATGGGAATCCGCACTCCCAGGGGAGTCTCGATCAAAGTTGCGCTGAGGGACTCCACCGACTCGCGGGCGGTCTCGTTCAGGCGCACGAGAAGGTCGTAGCTTCGCTGCTGTTCCAGAACCTGGCCGACGACGCGTCCGTTGAATGCCGTTTCGACGACCTCGGCGAGATGGCCGGCCGACAGCCCGACCGCGGAGGCGTTTGCCCGGTCGATGTTGATCTGGACTTGCGGTACACCCACCTGGGGTTCGACCAGCAGGTCGACGACGCCTCCGACGTTTTCCATCGCCGCCCGGACTTCTTCAGCCTTGTTGCGCAAAGTCGGAAGGTCCGGCCCGAAGACCTTGATCGCGATCTGTGCGCGGGTACCCGACAGCAGATGGTCGATCCGGTGAGAGATAGGCTGCCCGACTTCAGCCGCCGCTCCGGGTATCTGCGCCAGCGTCTGACGGACTTCATCCATAATTTCGAACTGGCTGCGATCGGCGGTCCGTGTGACGACTTCCAGCTCGCTGGTGTTGACTCCGGCGGCATGCTCGTCCTGTTCGGCTCTCCCGGTTCGACGTGTCGTCGAGACGACTTCCGGTATCTCGTGGAGCTCCCTTTCGACGACGTTCCCGATTCGATTGGACTCCTCGAGCGAGGTTCCTGGTGGCAGGTTCACATTGATGTTGAGGGCCCCCTCGTTGAAAGGCGGCAGGAACTCGCGTCCGGTCAGTGGGAGGAGACTGAGAGCGGTGAACAGCAGCAACGCCGAAAGCCCGATGATTTCGGAAGGATGGTCGAGAGTCCAACCCAAAACGCTTCGGTATCCCCGTTTCAGCCAGGAGACGAGGCGGGAGTCGCCTTGGGATTTCAGGAGTTGAGACCGTCCGAGGAGGAAGTAGCAGAGGACCGGCGTGACGGTCAACGCCACGAGCAACGAGGCGGCAATCGAAACGATGTAGGCAAAAGCGAGTGGCGCGAACATGCGTCCTTCGAAACCCGCCAGGGAGAACAGGGGAAGGAACACGAGGATGATGATGAGGGTTGCATAGAAAATGGAGTTTCTAATTTCGCTCGACGCCCGGAAGACCACGTTGGGCACTCCCAGCGGCTTGTCCGATAGCGCGTTCTGTTTCAATCTGCGGAAGACGTTTTCCACGTCGACAATGGAGTCGTCAACCAGTTCCCCGATCGCGATCGCCAATCCTCCAAGAGTCATCGTGTTGATGCTGATCCCGAAGTAGTTCATCGTCAGGATCGCTGTCAGCAGTGATAGCGGTATCGCTGTCAGGCTGATGAACGTCGTCCGGAAATTCCACAGGAAGAGGAACATGACGACGGTTACCATCACGCCGCCTTCAATCAGCGCCCGGCGGACGTTCCCAACGGCGCGTTCGATGAAATCGGCTTGTTGGAACGCTTCGGTATCGATGACCATGTCGGCTGGAAGGGTCGGTCGAAGCGCCACCAATGCCGCCTCGATCTCGCGGGTCAGGTCAAGCGTGTTGACGTTGGGTTGTTTCTGGATCGTGGCGACGAGGGCCGGCTGCGCGTTAAAGCTGCCGTCCCCTCTCTTGACGGCGGCGCCCAAGCCGACTTCGGCAACATGCCGGATCAGCACGCGTGTGCCTTCCCGGACTGTGATGACCGATGCGCTCAGATCCTCGATCGAATGAATCCTTCCCCGGCCCCGAATCAGGAATTCCTCGTTCGGTCTTTCCATGAAGCCGCCCGTGCTGACGGCGTTTGCTTCGGCTACCGCCGCAGTGACTTCCTCGAGCGACAGGTCATAGTCGACGAGTCGAGTCGGATCGACGATCACCTGGTACTGTTTCAGGTCGCCCCCGATGATGGTGACCTGCGAGACGCCGGTGATCGAGAGCAGGCGGGGGCGTATGACCCAGTCGGCCAGCGAGCGGAGTTCCATCGCCGAGGTATTCCCCTCGGTGCGGATGGAAACCAGCATGATCTCGCCCATCGTCGACGAGATCGGCCCGAGCACTGGAGGTTCAATGTCGGTCGGGAGCCGGACCTGCTGGAGCTTCTCGGTAACGAGCTGCCGGGCGCGGTAGATGTCCATCCCGAGGTCGAATTCGACGAAGACCAGGGACAGACCAGCGGCCGAATTGGATCGGACGCGAAAGACGCCAGACGTTCCATTCAGGACGGACTCCAGCGGCACGGTTACCAGGGCCTCGACCTCTTCGGGCGCCAGTCCGTGTGCTTCGGTGAGCACGGTCACGATAGGGGCGGTGAGATCGGGGAAAACGTCGATTGGCGTACGGGCGGCCACGATGCCCCCGTAGAGCAACAGCAAACTCGCGGCGACGAGAACCAGCAGCCGATTCTCCAGGGACCAACGAATGATTCTGTCAAGCATCAGGTCCCCGCTATTTCGCCAAACCCGGATTGTTCACCGGTTGTCGTCGCGAAGCCCGCCGGGCCACTTCGTGGCCCGGTTTGATGCCGACGCCGGCAGGGCATCTTTTTTTTGGCATGGCCCTTGACGGGCCATGCTGAGCGCGCGCCGGGAGGGCGCCGGAGCCGTACTCGACAGTACGTTGAGGCGTCCGACCAAGGGCAACGCTGTAATGGCGGATGTATCCGGCGCTGCAGCAGACAACCGGTGAGCAATGCGGGTTATACCTCATGGGAGTGTTCTCCCGGATCCGCCGGTTGCAGCTCCTGCAGCTTCAACTGGTAGGCTCCCTGTGTCACAACCCGGTCGCCCGGTTTGAGACCCTCGAGAACAACCACCTCGTTTCCGTATCGGCCCTCGAGCGCAACGTGGCGACGCTCGAACTCTTCACCCGACAACAGGACGTAAACAATGTCCTGTCCTTCGTGTTCGAGTACCGCCTCGGCAGGAATCACGATGACCTCCCGCCGTGAGCCGGCATCGAGTCGCACGTTCGCCTGCATACCGATGCGGAGTCGGCCGTCCGGGTTGCGAACTTCGAAGGTGACCGTTGCGGTCCGGGTCACGTCGCCGATTCGAGCTCCGACATCCACTACCGCGCCCTCGAACTCAACGCCGGGATAAGCCGCAGTCTCGAATACCGCTCTCCCCGCATCGAGGACCGTCGGAAGATCCTTCTCAAAGATTGGTGCCTCGACCCACACCGTCTCGAAGTTCACGATCTCGAGAATAGGTTCTCCGGGCTGAACCAACTCACCGACGGACTTGTAGACCTCGGCGACTTTCCCCGCGATTGGGCCCGTCAGTACGCGACGGGCCGTCGTGGTTTCCGCGGCGAGCGCCGGAGTCGGAGCTTCCATGAGCGTTTCCAGCTGCTGGGCAAACGACTGCACGACTGTTTCGGCGGCCTCAAAGTCGGTTGCGGCGGCTTCGAGCTCCCGCTGTGCGATCACTTCGGCCTCGTGCAAACGTTTGGCCCGATCCAGTTCGCGGCGCGCGTGTTCCAGACGAATCTCCGCTTCGACGCGAGCCTGTTCCAGCGCGCGGCGTTCCGACTCGGTACGAGCGGCCTCGAGACGAAGCTGTACAACCTGGGCAGCTTCCGCCGCTGACGGGATCTGGCGCAGGGTCAATAACTCGCCGCCGCGTCGGACTTCCTGGCCGAGGAGCGGAAGTCCCTCTTCGCCGATCAAACCAGAAACCGAAGAAGAAACGACCGCGCGGTGATTCGCCGCAGGGATGATCCTTCCAACCGCTCGTACCTGAGGCGCCAGGTCTCGCAACTCCGCCTGGGCCAATTTCATCCGGATGAGCCACTGTTGCTCCATCAGGAATCGGACGGCTCCTGTCCGGCTCCGTTCCGCGGCAGGCTCCTCGATTGTGTCCGCGCGCTCTCTCGAATACAGCATCCCGATCAAGGCAACGATCGGCAGAGCCGCCAGCACGATCCACACCAGCCCCGAACGTCGTTTTGTGCCTTTGTCGGTCATCCTTCAGCTTCCTCCATAACTGCCTCTATTGAACGGCGAAACCCGCCACAACCATCGTTTCGTACAGGTCTGAGTTGCGAACGCGAAACTCGATTTCGTAGGTCCCCGGGCGGGGCACCGCGAGTTCCGCAACATAGATACCCGTAACCCTTCCGACCTGGGCCCTGGTCGATGCAACTTCTTCTCCGTTGGATGCTCGAACCGAGAGCTCGACTTCTGCCTGCGCGACCGGGGACCCATCGTCAAGGTCCGTGAGGTGGATGAGGAACGGGCTTGGCTCTGCGGACTGTAACGGCGAGTACTCAAAGAAGTTTTCGATGCGGTCCGTGAATTCGGTCCGGGCCAGCGTCTCCTGATCGGCTTCTGCCTCCGGCACCGGCTCTGTTTCGGTGCAGCTCATGACAGAACCAAACAAGAGCAGCACGACGGACAGGCGAACACAAGCGAGCCGGACACATATCAGGGATTCCACGGTTTTCCTTTTCTGAACTTTGATGAAGAATCCGAACCAGTGCGCGAGGGAGCACCGGCGGCGCATCAGAACGATTGCGAGGTGATCAGGCTGGTGGGGCTCTTGGGGGCAGGTCCGCCAGGGGAGGAGCCCGCGTTCGTTCGGAGCCTCTCAGCTCATCCAGTCTTTCAACGACAGGTTCTGGCAAGAGGTCCGAGCAAGCGTCCACGGACCCCGCTGCAGGGGAAACCTTGCCTTCGGTGTACAGCAGGACATCGACGTCGCGTTCCGCGTGATAGGGTGGGTCGAACGATGCCTCGTCGTGTGCCGAAGCTGCTCTAGACCGTGCAATAGGGAAGTGATTGTGCAACGTCGTCTGGTAGGTCCCCGTGTGTCCATGATCCTGAACGCTCTCAGGGTGCACGTGGGAAAATGGTCCCTGGAAAAGAGTCCAGAGCATCAGCATCAGCGGGACTGCGAGGAAAAAACGCCGCATGATCGAGGATTATCTGCCAGCGATCCGACGAATGTCAATCGGGGCTGCGCTTGGGTGTAGGGGCGAAGGGGCTTAACAGTCCGTGGTTTCGGTCGCAGCGTAGACGACCGGTTACAAACCGCGAGCGAAGACAGGAACCATTCGCGCCTGCTGACTCCTCTGTCGTTCAGCCAGATTGTCGACAGGCTCCGGATCTTACGCGGGTAGGCCGTTGCCGCTCAGTTCGTGTTGATGAAGGGCAGGTGGCCCTGTTGCGGCCGGATCGGAACTACCGTCCCACGAACTGCGGAGATGGGTCAATAGCTCTTCGAGAAGCTCACGATTCAACGCATTCAGAACCTCTTGTCGGTTGAGAGTGAGCCAAACGGTTTCCCATTGCCGCTGGCTGAGCACCAAGCTGCCTTGCTTCGTCATGTCTGTTTCCCTCTTGCCTTGAGATTTGCCGAGGACCTTGGGATCTCCGGCCCGAACTCTTGTGTACTAGCTTGGAATCCGCCCGTAGAGTATAAGGACTGCTGGCGTCGCAAGCCCGCCAGAAGGACCTTAGAACCATGGAACCCATCGCCAAGACCCTGGTCGTCATTCTGTTGATGGGTGCAGCGATTCTTGGGCCGGCTCCAGATACTCGAGCACAGGCAACGACAAACCTGGAGAAAGCAAAGCTTTGGGTCGAAGACTACGAACACCTGACGATTTTCGTCGAGAATGTTGGCAAGGAGGCTGACGACCTTGGTCTAACGAGGGACCGAATTCAAACAGAAACGGAACTCCGGCTTCGACAGGCCGGCATTAGTCCTTCTGATGCATTCGTGATCGACGGATTCGAAATCCCCCTACCATCGCAGGATGTAGTTGTTGGAAAGGACGTTGTCGACTATCACCTGAATGTTCAAATCCGCGTCGTGGGCACGTATTTCCGAGTCGCGGTCGCATTCAAACGGTTCGCCAGCTACGTCTTACCGGACGGTGAGTTTGCGCGGGGTTACATGACCAGTTGGGAGAGAACGTCCTCCGGGGCCTTCGATGAAGGGGATAGCGACTCCGTGATCGACTCCCTGGATCAGGCGCTGGATACCTTTCTCGATGAATACCTGAAAGCCAATCGATAGCACTGTTACAGGCCACTAGAACGGTGTTTCGGCGGACAATGGCGCCGTGTTTTCCGCCATGCCCGTCAAAGTCTTCCAATAGGGCTCTGTTTTTCAAGGAACGCCAGGCTCGAATGGCTCGTACAGATAGTGCAATTCAGAATGCCCTCCCAATTGTCAACTAGTGGCCTGTAACAGTGCTATCGGTACCATCGCCGATGGGTCTTGCGGGCGAGGTCGAGGAGGGAGACGGAAAGCGATGCTCATTCATCGGTGACGGCTTCCGACAAAGAGATCGCCCGCAACCCCCATCGGCCCGAAGGGTTCGGCGGAACGGCGCCGTCTTCGGTGTCGTAACGCCCTCGCAATGAAACAGCATTGGCTCGGGCGTCACTCCTAGAATCCGACGCCGTTCCGCCGAACGCTGGTACCGATAGCACTGTTACAGGTCACCAGAACCCTCCCCGGTCCTGTCTCAAGAGGAATGGCTGACCCGTTGTTGGTGACCGAACGACTGTGTCGAGCCGTAACGGATTGAAAGCGTAGATCAGCCGGAGTGGAGTTCTGATCAACGGGATCATGACCTGAAGCTCCGCTCCGGTACTGGCCCGTAAGCCCGAGTTGGTTCCGGGCAAGTAGCGAACACTTTCTTTTCGTAGGGTGCCGTCCGGCTGGGGGAAATGACGTCTCAACTGGCTTTTCCGCATCACCCAGGAATTACCAACATCGAGGAAGGGAGCGAGAGTGAGGATGTCTCCCGCCAGGGGGATAAGGATGCCGACCACGGGGTTCTAATTCCTGCTTCTCCCGTAATTAGTGTAAAGTCATCTAGTACCTCGAAAAGGAGTTCCCAGGATTGAGCCCGTCTAACCTATTGGTCCGATTGAGCCGGCTGGAACTCGATCTTGTGGTCGAGGCGCTGGCTGCATTCCCCGTCTCAGATCCCGAGCGGGCCCATCCATTCGTGCGAGCGTTCCGAACATTCAGAGGCGCGGAGACCGGCCAGCCTTTCGAGGCTACGGTCGAAAACCTCGAAGCCGCCCTGCAGGCGCTGGTCTCTCACATGGACCAGGTAACCGCCGAACGGCGGGACGCAGGCGAAGAGGTGGCGGCCAAGATCGCCAGTACTCTATTGGCTCGAACGAAGGTTCAGGCTGAGCCTGAGACGAGCGAGGTATTCATCAACCGGCATCCGATCTATCAGCCGACGGTCCAGCTCTTCGCATACGAACTGCTTGCCCAGGAAGAAACACGAAATGGTAGGGACTCCGACAGTCCCGTCGTCAGCCAGACGATCCTCGACAGGTTCACCGAGCCGGGACTGGATCCGCTTGTCGGCACTAAGCCAGCGTTCATCAGTGTGCCCCGGCGCGCCATTGTGACTGGCCAATGTGAGGCCTTACCCAAGGAGCGGATTGTCCTGGAGGTCCTCGACGGAGTGAATCCGGACAAGGATCTTTTCCAAGCGCTGGCAAGGCTCTCGCAGGATGGCTTTCGGGTGGCGATAGCGGATTCGCTGATTCGCTCGAGCGATTATCCACTCATCTCAATTGCGGACTTCGTCAGGCTCGATCTGAGCGCTCTGGGAAGGCCCGCCGTTGAAGCCCGAATGGAAGCGCTCCAAGGTGGGCATACCAAGTTCGTGGCCGAGGGCGTGGAAACCCATGAGGACTATGAGTTCGCTCGAGATCTGGAATTCGACTACGTTCAAGGTTACTTCTTCTGCAAGCCCCATGTCACAGGCGCAGACTTTCCGGCAAACCGTTTGGCCACGATGGAGTTGCTCGTCCGACTACAAGATCCGGCGGTGACCATCCGCGAACTGGACGAGCTGATCAACCAGGACCTGGCTTTAGCTTACAAGTTGCTCCGGTACGCGAACTCAGCCTATGTGGGTTTGCCCCGGGAGGTGGAATCGGTGAGTCATGCCGTGAGCATGGTGGGGGTGGATCGGATTCGGATCTGGGCTACTTTGTTGATGTTCTCCAAGATGGACGACAAGCCCCGGGAGTTGATGATCACGGCCGTGGTTCGCGCCAGGATGTGTGAATCCCTCGCGGAAGCTTCAAGTCAGGATCAAAAGGCCACGTTCTTTACCGTGGGTCTGTTTTCTGTTCTGGATGCTGTCCTGGACTGCCCGATGGCCCAGGCGCTGGAACTGCTGCCGATTTCGCAGGGGATCCGCGACGCCCTGTTGGATCGGAAAGGCAGGATGGGCGAAGCTCTGAAATGCGTTTTGGCCTACGAGCGGGGTGGCTGGCAGGACGTCGGGTTCGGCAATCTCAGTTCGGGGCAGATTCGAGATTGTTACCTCGACACGCTCGGCTGGACGAAAACGCAGACCGAGGGGCTGAGTATCTGAAGAGGCGCTAATGGAGACTAGCTCGTTCCAGTTTCCCCAGCAGCCCATCCAGACAGTCCACCCCATTGCAGTGAATCATGAAGCCGTAGCGGCTGTAAGCGTCGGACTGCCGGATGATCATGTACGACCCGCCGCCGAGCAGGGAGTCCAGTGCGGCATCGACCGCAGGCCGCAGGAGCCGGTCGGTGGCGGAGTCGTTCGGCAGTTCCACGCGGTCGTTGAACGACAGTTCCCAGAACCCGGCGCGAGGTTTGAAAGACTCGGGGTACTCGCGTTCCGCCATCAGACGCCGCGCAAGCGCCATTCCCCGGCGGAACGTCTCGAGGACCCGATCCTCGATGCTGCCGTCCAGCTCCTTCTTGTTGTTCCACAGAATACCCGGGCCGGGTTCGGCCAGGTCGAGCGAAAGACTTCCCTGCCGGCCCACCAGCACGATTCCAGGACCCTTTGCGACATGGGCGTAGTCGGCGAGATCGACCCAACCGGCCCGGTGCGATTCTTCGTGACGCCAGCGTCCGAAGATTGAGAGGAAGGGATCCAGGTTGACCGCAGCGGGGGCATCGGTGAACAGCTTGACGGTGATCTTTTGAATGTCCATTCCTAGGCGGTGCTGTAGACCGATTGCGCCATCTCGACGAACAGCACAGCTTCCTGTACGCGGCGACGCGATTCCTCGCTCGAAACGCCGTTTCCGTCACCGGCGGCGGCCCGGAAGAAGTTCTCGGCGAACGCGACGTGGAAATCGCCGGTGTCGTAGAAGCGTTTCCGGAATTCGCCGACGGTGTCGTAGTTGTCCGACAGCAATAGTCCGCGGGTCGAGAGTAGACCGTCGGCCGCGGCTTTGACCGCCTTGAACGCCTGTTGGGCGGCGTCATTCCAGCGGCCCTCATCCAGAGCGTGTGTCGCGTCGAATGTCAGTCGATCGGCTTCCTCCAGCATGAATTCGGCCTGATCGACCATTCCTCCGGCGCACTCGCCGACGCCCGTGTCGTGGCGGTACTGCCAACCCTGTCGGTTGTCCCTGTAGTATTCCGGTGCTTCCGCGCAGAGCGGCAGTTCGGCGAACTCGGCGAGTTCTTCCTTCAGGCGTGGTTTTCCGAGTCGGCGGACGAAGTCCGAGAAACTTTCCTCATCTCCTCGTTCTTCGTTATAAATCGACGTCAGTTTCCGGACGACTTCCGGGGCGTTTCGGGCAGGCACCTTGCCCGTGACCAATCCGAAAGAGGAGCCGTTGTTGCCGGTGCTTCCGCCGAGCACGACCTGGAAGACCGGGGCAGTGTCGGACTTCTTCCGCTGGACGGAACCCAGGAAGCCGATATCGGCGATGTGATGGTGGCCGCAGGCGTTGAAGCAGCCGCTGACCTTGACGTTGATGTCTTCGCGGTCTGCGATCGTGCCCATGCCGTTGGCGAACTTCGCTTTGAGCTCCGCGGCGAGTCCCCGCGAGGACGAAGAGGTTGTTCGTCGTAGTGGGCGGCGTCCTGGAGTTCGCTCTCCCATCGGGGGTCTGGAGGGAGTTTGCGGCGCTCTTGGTCGACGATCCGCCGGAACTCCTCGTTTCCGAGTTTATCGATCAGGAACTTCATGCGAGCGCGGGATCGATTCTTTTTCTCGCCCAAGCGGGTAAAGACGCGGGCGATAGCCTGCGCGAGGGGCAACATTTCATCAGCGGGGATAAACTCGCTGTAGAGCTTTGCCTGCTGGGGAATTGCTCCGAGCCCGCCGCCAACGTACACCTTGAAACCCTCGATCCTTCGCCCGTCAGCTTCCTGTACGACGGCAATGGCCCCAATGTCGTGGATCATCGCGAGACCGCACGGTTTGTCATCGCAGCCCGAGAAGGCAATCTTGAATTTGCGTCCGAGGTTCTGCGCGTCGGGGCGGCGCAGCAGAAAGTGGGACATCGCCAGCGCATGGGGGGTGACATCAAAACCCTGCGACGAGCAGAGACCGGCATCGGCGCATCCGGTGACGTTGCGAACCACGTTGCCGCAGGCTTCACGGGTCGTGATCCCCACTTCGGCCAGCCGGCGCATGATGTCGGGGGTTTCTTCGAGCTCAACGAAGTGGAACTGGACGTCCTGACGCGTGGTGATGTGGCTGATGCCGTCTGCGTACTCCTCGGACAGATCCGCCAGGCAGATCATTTGTTCCGTGGTCAGGATGCCGAGCGGAATCTTGATTCGCAACATCTGGACGCCGCTCTGGCGCTGCCCGTAAACCCCGTGCCGCAGGCGGGTCTCGAGGAAGACTTTCGCTAAAGTATTTCGAATAAAAGGCTGATCGAGTCAGGCGCCATTCCTGGGCCTCGGTGCGGGGGAGTGATCGCCGGCCGCATGGCCTTGTTGACCAATTGAGTCATGATGACTTGGCGGACGCGTTGGCTTCCTGGCAACCGTCGCACTGACGCTTGCGCCTTGAGGCGTGAAATGGTAAGAGGACGACTGGCGGAATCGCGATGATTCAAACGACCGAAATCGAACTTGAGAGCGAAGGTCACTGCGACGTGCACGACATCACTGCCGAATTGAACGCCGAAGTGGCGAAGAGCGGCATCGACGAGGGCCAGGCGCTGGTCTTCGTTTCCGGCTCAACCGCCGGCGTCACGACCGTCGAGTTCGAACCCGGTCTCGTCCGGGACATCAAAGAGTTCTTCGAGAAGCTGATACCCGAGGGGCCCGACTACCACCATCACGCGACTTGGGGAGACGACAACGGCTCGAGTCATGTCCGCGCGGCCATTCTGAAGCCCTCGCTGACGATTCCTTTCCGCCAGGGACGGCTCCTGCTGGGGACCTGGCAGCAGGTCGTCCTGGTCGACTTCGACACCCGGCCGCGTCGACGGAGTGTCGTCGTTCAGGTCACAGGTGAGACTCGGGAGTAGGTTTCTAGGGGTTCCCCCGACTTCAGACCTCGGACCCTGGACCTCGTGCTTTCCCGAATCCACTACCGTCCCGCTGCCCGCCGGCCGACGTCGAGTGCTTCACCGGCCGCGATGATCACCCGAAAGCCCTCTTCAATCCGCCTCCCGACGTCTACGGGTCCCGCCGTGATGGCGCAGACGACGTCGAACTCCTTGCAGGCGGCCAGGACTGTCTGCACATCCTGCTCCACCGCTTCCATGTCGCCATTGTGGTACGAACCCAGGTCGCCGGGCGCAGGCGAGAGGATGCTCAAGCCGGGAACCCTGGCGATCTCCCTGGCGTTATCGACGCCGGGCCCGTTCTCGATCAGGAGCCAGCTGATCAGGTTGCCGTCGGGATCCAGAGGCCAGACGTCGGCCTTCCGTTGGTACTCCGGCACTGGCAGCCCCCAGAAGCGGGCGGCGTTGCCCGGTGCCGCCCCGCGGAATCCTTCCGGCTCGAAATCGTCGTCGCTCCTTCGGTGGGGATAGCGCATCGCTCGGACGATGTTGAGCGCCTGAGCCGCGTTCTCGATATGGGGCACGACGATGCCGTACGCGCCCTGGTCGAGGATGTTCTTGACCATCCATTGGTTCATCTCGCGCCCATATGCCGGAATCCGGACGAGGATAGGGTGGTCGCTACCGGGGCTTCCGCGTCTCAACGTTGCTGCGGGGCTCTGCAGGAACTGCATGAAGACCCGCATCTGGGACACGTCGAATACGCTGTGTTCGAGATCGTAGAAGACGAAGTCGAGCCTCGGGTCGGCCGAGAGCTGGATGGCTCCATCCGGGGTGGTGTTCCCGACGAAGGTGCCGAATACAGTCTGGCCGGTGTCGAGCAGTTCGACCATTTTGTTCGTGTAGCTCTTGCCCTGTCCGCGGACGATCGGCGACACTGAAAGTGTTCCCGACAGAACAGCGGCAAGCAGGCCGAAGTAGAGTTTCGTTTGCATGCGCCCTCCTTTCGATGGAGGCATTCTACCCGCTTGGTGCGGAGGCGATCCTCATGATTGCAACGACGCCCCGACAGGGCATTCTCGCCAGCGTTCTCCTGACCATCGGCCTCGCCGCGTGCGCCAACGACCAGATCACCGAGGCCGAACCGTCCGTTGCCCGCCAGATCGATTTCGAAGCGTTACGGGCCAGGATGGTCGAGCGACAGATCGAGTCTCGGGGGATTCGGAACCCGCGGGTCCTGGACGCGATGGCCCGTGTCCCGCGCCACGAATTCGTCCCCAATCGCTACCGCGCCTATGCCTACGACGACAACCCGCTGCCTATCGGTCTCGAGCAAACCATCTCCCAACCCTACATCGTCGCCTTGATGACCGAATTGGTGGACCCGCAGCCCGAGGACCGGATACTGGAGGTCGGAACGGGATCCGGCTACCAGGCGGCCGTCGCTGCCGAGGTGGTCGACCACGTCTACAGTATCGAGATCATTCCGGAGCTCGCAGAGTCGGCCGCCGTCCGGCTGCAGCGTCTGGGAATCTCGAACGTTTCCGTCCGTGAGGGCGATGGGTATCTGGGATGGCCCGAGGAGGGCCCGTTCGACGGAATTCTCGTGACTGCTGGAGCCCGGGACGTACCCCAACCGCTTGTCGACCAGCTTGTCGAAGGCGGCCGTATGATCATCCCGGTCGGGGAAACGCTCACCAGCCAGGTGCTCAAGGTGATCGAGAAGCTCGAAGGCGGCCGAACGGAGGTTCGAGACGTCGTTCCCGTCCGGTTCGTGCCTTTGACGCGAAGGCCGCGGGGGGGAGGGCCCTAGCAGCCAGTGGCAGAAGTCTGATGGTTCGCGCGCACGGGTCTTCGGAGGCGGAGACGAGGCGCGAGGAGGAATTGATGCTGTTTCATCATGACGACGAGCAACAAGGTATCCGACCGCAACCCCCGTGCGCCCGGAGGGTTACGGTGGCGTCACACACGGGCGTTGCTGCCGGGCATTTCTCCGGACACGCTGAACGGTCGTTTGGCGCCTAGCATCTGGCGCAACGCCGCCGTAACGCGAGCCATCAGACTTCTGCCACGGGCTTCACCCCCTCACAAATGCTGGACTCTCGCGGCGGTATCAATAGAATGAGCCCATGAGTTCCACAACCGGCCAAGAGTATTCGTCCGGCTTCCTGGGGCACAGCCTGATTGCGTGGCAGGAGGGCGGAGAATGGCGGGCCCGCATCGAAGGCGAAAAGGCGCTGGAAGTCCACGACCTGTTCGGGTCGCTACATGAAGTGCAGACCGATCTGCACCTGCGCGCCCATTGTCATATCGACCACAAAGAGTGCGATTGTAAGCGCGGTTCCGGACCCGTTTGGAACGAAGGTTGATCTTTCGGTCCGGCATGTGGATCCGGACCGACGTCTTGGGTCGCTCGATCATTCGTTCGAAGTGTTTTCCGGCGTTGGTGTGTCTCCTGCTGCTGGCTCTGCCCTCCGGTTGTCTCTTCGTCCGCGGACAGCGTTACCAGCATTTCACCACACCGACTCCTGTCGCGGCCGACGAGTTTCTCGTCGTCGGCTTTCTCGGCGGGCGCGATTCCTGGGACAACACCGAGGTCGGTGTGGGGCGGCTGGCCCTCCGGCTTCGCGACTCCGGTATCGACCGGCTGCATGTCGAAACCGTCGAAAACAAGAAGCGGAACCTTGCGGTCGAACTCGTCCGGAACGCGTTCGACAGGAACAGCGACGGGCACATCGATGGTCCCGAGCAATCGTCGATCGGGTTGATCGTCTACGGGCAGAGCTTCGGCGGCGCGGCGGTCGTGAAGTTTGCCCGTCAGATGGAAGATCTGGACATCCCTATCCTGCTGACGGTCCAGGTCGACAGCGTCGGGATCGGTGACGGCGTTATTCCCTCGAACGTCCGGTCGGCCGCCAACCTGTTCCAACGCGACGGCCTGATCATCCGAGGCGAGCCGGAGATCCGCGCCGAGGATCCCGCTCGGACTCGCATAATCGGGAACTTCCGGTTCAGCTACAAGAACAGACAGGTCGATCTGACCGGTCTGTCATGGTTCAAGAAAATCGGCCGGGTGGCCCACGCGAAGATGGATCGGGATCCGGAGGTATGGAATCAGGTCGAACGGCTGATCCGTGACGCAGTGGAGGGCGCACGAGGACACGCCTCTTAGACGCTTGATCCTTGAGCCTGAGGATTCTGCTCTCACTTCGTCGGGCTCAGGTACGGGAATTCGGGGACGAGGAATTCGGGGACGGAGACCGGATTAAATCGACTATTAAACCGTTGGTTTGCGGATCCCAAGAGTTCGGTCTCCGTCCCCGATCTCTTTGTTGAGACGACTTTGGTCTCCGTCCCTGCACGTCCCCTCTGATTGTCTTGGACGATCAGTTGAGAAGATCCAGGATCGCGCCGCTGACCCGCTGCCAGGCCTCGGTGCGGGGATCGATCAGCTCGAAGTGACCCGCTCGGTCGATGGGAAGGTATTGCGCGTCGTCTCCCTCGGCTTGAGCTCTCGCGGCGTAGCTCGCACTGAGCTCGGGTGGAACGATGTCGTCAAGAGTTCCGTGCAACAGACGCTGTCGGACCTCCAGGGGGAGGTTTTCGATTGGCGATGCCAGCCGATACCGATCCGGGACTTCCTCGGGGGACCCACCCAGAAGATCTCCCACGACTGAGTTGCTGAGCTGGAGATCCCAGGCGCGATGCAAGTCGGTGACGCCTGCCAGAGACGCGACGCCGCGGATTGGGAAACGGACCCGATCCGGCGTTCCCGACCGGACCAGCGAAAAGGCTGGCAGCCCCGAAGATCCAGGATCGCGCCGCTGACCCGCTGCCAGGCCTCGGTGCGGGGATCGATCAGCTCGAAGTGACCCGCTCGGTCGATGGGAAGGTATTGCGCCGAGCTCTCGCGGCGTAGCTCGCACTGAGCTCGGGTGGAACGATGTCGTCAAGAGTTCCGTGCAACAGACGCTGTCGGACCTCCAGGGGGAGGCGATTGGCGATGCCAGCCGATACCGATCCGGGACTTCCTCGGGGGACCCACCCAGAAGATCTCCCACGACTGAGGCTGAGCTGGAGATCCCAGGCGCGATGCAAGTCGGTGACGCCTGCCAGAGACGCGACGCCGCGGATTGGGAACGGGTCGCGACCGGACCCGATCCGGCGAGGTTCGCACGGCTAGCGAGCCACAGGGCGAGGTGCCCGCCAGCGGAATGGCCGACCGACACAACGCGTTCAGGGTCGATCGACTGCGAGAGTGAGAGCTCGCGGACGAAGTCGGCGCCCGCGGCAACATCCGCGAACGTACCCGGCCAGCCACCTCCGTCATCCCCGATTCGCCTGTACTCCAGGCTCCATGTTGCGACGCCGACTTCCCCGAGCGCGGCGCACAAGTGGCCGATGTGATCCAGGTTGTATGCGGCCCTCCAGAAACCTCCGTGAATGACGACGGCGAGCGGATGGGGGCCCGCTCCGGCGGGCAGTCGCAACTCGCCGAACCGCAGTGGAGGATCCGAATAGGGAATTCGTTCGTCCGCATCGGGAGCCGGAAGCTGCAGGATGTCGCGCGATCGCTGTGTCATGCCGCCGAAGCCCGACCCGGGTGGCATGCGCCGGCGGCTTCCCGCGAACGTCGAGAGTCCGCACAGGCCGAGGAATTATCTCCTGCGCATAATGACTGTTTATTCAATGGTATATATTGATTTATCTAAAGTGACCCGCTAAATATAGCCCGACTCTGGAAGAGGGTAGCAGGCGGCCGTGAGATGTTTCGAAAATGCCAACGGCCAGCCCGTGGGCCGGCCGTTGGTAGAAGACGTCGGTAGCAGCGTCCGTTTATGAAATGGTCGGGGCACGAGTCCCGACAGCCCTCCTAGCGACAGTCTTCCCCTGGATACTAGCGCTGCCCCGAACCCTTGTCAATCCGGACTGGTTTCGAGATGGTTCACTGCGACCCTGCCGTCCGTAACCACGACGACGACGTCCTGCAGCGCGATGATGTCGTCCAGCGGATTCTGGTCGACGACGATCAGGTCGGCTTCCATCCCAGCTCTGATCGAGCCGGTACGCTCCTCGATGCCCAATAACTCTGCGGCCGTCGTCGTCGCGGACTGAATCGCGACCATCGGCGGAAGTCCGGCGCGGACGAGTTCCTCGACCTCGTGTTGTATCCTGACGACGCTGCCGGGCGAGTAGCCGGTGTCGGTCGCCGCGACGACCTTGACTCCAGCCTCGTGTGCTTTGCGGGCCGCCGCCAACAGTCTCTCGTACATGAATCGTCCGCGGATCTGCAGGGTCGGCGAGTCGTAGTCGCCCCCTGGATGCATCAGGTCGGTGACGATCGCGATGGTGGGAACCAGGAAGGTCCCGTTCTGGCTCATCAGACGGATTGTCTCGTCGCTCACGTATGTTCCGTGTTCGATGCTGCGCACACCAGCCCGAACCGCGGCCTGCGCCCCACCGTCGCCGTGAGCGTGAACCGCGACCGGAATACCGCGCTCCGAAGCGGTTTCCACCGCCGCGGCGATTTCCTCCTGGGTGAAGATCTGGCGGCGCGGGTTCGTGTTCGGCAGCCCGGCCCGGTCGGTGGCGACCACCTTGATGAAATCGACGTCGTGTTCGAGGAGCTTCGACACGACACGCCGGATGTTGGCGGCCCCGCGGACCTTGTTCGGACCCATCAGATCGCCCAGAGAAGGCTCGTTGATGAAGAAACTGGGATCGATAGTCGGCCGCACGTGGTAGCCGGCAGCCAGGATCTCGGGTCCGTCCAGGTATCCATTGTCGCCCAGGTCGCCGAGTCCGGCATCGGCAAAGTTTGCGACGCCCATGCTTCGCGCAGTCGTCACGCCTGAAATCAGGGCCGCCCTCGCCTGCCCGGTGCTCGCGATGTGGACATGCGCGTCGATCAAGCCCGGGAGCAGATAGCGACCCTCCAGGTCGATCGAGCGGATGCCTTCCGGGACGCTGCCGTCTCTCGATACGCTTTCGATCTTGCCCTCGCGAACTATGACTGTTGCGTTTTCGACAGGCTCCGCTCCACTACCGTCGATCACGACCGCGTGCGTGATTACCAGATCTCCGGTCCCCTGGACGGCCTCGACATTGGGAACCGCTGCAGCCAGAAGGATCAACACGATCGAGATCGGTACTGAGTTCTTTGTCATTGATTGATTCAACACTCTAGACCTCCTTGTAAGGCGATCGCCCGTCTGCTCGCTTCGAGTCGCCTGTAACAGTGCTATCGGCACCATCGCCGCCGTCTTCGGTGTCGTAACGCCCTCGCAATGAAACAGCATTGGCTCGGGGGGCACTCCTAGAATCCGACGCCGTTCGGCCGAACGCTGGTACCGATAGCACTGTTACAGGTCACTGGTGACCTCGAAGACCTTATAGAGTCGGACAACTTCGATGTCAAGGCCGCATGCACGTGACGATTCTACTTGACGCAGGGTGCCCTAATGCGAGATCAAGAGGCCAAACAGCTCTGGTCGCATCCGCGGTGAGGATCGCGTCGATGACGGGTGGCTATGGTGACGGTTGAACAGCGTGACAACGACGGTATCCCTGTGCTCGATGTGACAGGGCGTCTGTCCGCGGGCGAGGCGGCCGACTACCTGGTGAACCGCGTACGGGTAGCTATGGAGGCTGGCGGTAATCGGCTCGTCATCAACCTCTCCGGCGTGGGCTATATCGACAGCCTGGGTCTGGAGGCGCTGCTGGAGATCCACAATCTGATCCGCGGTAGAAAGGGCGAGGTCAAACTGCTCAATCCGACCGAAAAAGTCGAAGAGTTGCTGCGGATGACACGGCTGACCACCGTGTTCGACATTGATACCGACGAATCGGCGGCCGTGGCAGCGTTGAAAGAGACTGGCAAGTCTTAGAAATCAGTTCGAAGTCCGAGGTCCAAAGTCTGCGAAGAGTGGGATAGACAGTGGATTCGATCCTCGACCTTGGACCTCGGACGCTGGACTGTAGTCTAGTTGATCTGTACCATCGGTCCCGGGAAGATCGCAAACCTCAGGCTGCTGCCTTCCCGAAAATAGAAACGCAGCTGGTAGGCTCCGGTCGGAACGAACAAGCGCCCCAGCCTGACCGGCAGCGGCTCCGACAGCGACTCCTGCATCTCCGGCGACCACAGGTCCACGAATTCCGCTATCCGAAAGGTCCCTGCTCCGGCCGACACCACTGGGAAGTTGGTTACGGCTCCCCACCCGAACTCTGTCGGAACCGGGTCCTTCGTGTATGCCTGGACCGAAGCGAACAGCTGGGTCGCCATGATTTCGACGGTGAGAACCTCGCGCCCTGCCGCCTGGGACACTCCGACGCCCAGATGCGTCGAACCCGCGGTGAGGATGTTCGCCCGGTGTCCCGGACTGCCCATCAGGCTTTTCATGACATCGCGGGCGACGCTGGCGGTTTCGGTGAGGTCTCCGCGAATCCCCATCCAGATGTTCTCCGCCGTGGTTCCGATCAGGCGGCGGTGCCGTTCGGCTACCCTTGCGGCCGGACCCTGGCCGTCGGGGTTCTGGTGACTGAAGAACTCGCGTTCCATCATGTCCATGCTGTGGTCCCGTGCGATCTCGGTCAGCTCGTTTTCGTGCACGACGGCATTCAATCCGTGTTCCAGACGGATCTCGTTCACCCTTTCGAAGATGAGCTTCTCCGCCCGCAGGAGAAGGACCTGGGTCCGTTGCGGTGTGAAGATTTCCTGCTGGCCGGACTCCGCCGAAAGCGTCGGCGTGCCTTGGGGAACGAGCGACAGCGCCAGGGCGACGAGCAGCGTCAGCAATATGGGCACTCGGTTCGTGTTCATCGAATTTGCGAGGTGTCGAGTTCGCGGATCAACTCCATTTTACACGTGTTCGCATCGGATGTGCCTGCGGCGTCAAGCTTCGAAACGGCTTCGAACCCGGGAGGGCTCAGGCGGTTCGACTGGCCAGCCCGGATTATTCATGGATTGTCTACTGCAGCGGCGGATACACTCGCAGATACGGCGTTGCGCTAACGGGTCGCCCTCGGCATTCGATCCAGACACGCCGTCTTCGCGCGCCTTGTCTCTGCGGCGTCTCCACCGCTTCGCGACGACAACCACGAATAATCCGGGCTAGGAGTCTGCGCGGCAGAGCGCAAAGAACTCGGACTGATTGGGATTTGAGAGGGTCTTCGGAGGAGAATCGACCGATTCTTCCGATACGACGAGTTCAGAGTTGTACGGACACCCGTAATTGGCCGTGTATCGGGTCTGCCGGGTTGCGGTTTTCCGGATTATGCCCATTCGATCTTCCCGTTCATCCGTCGTAAGTTCACCGCCAGAGTGACCAGATTCCACTCCCCGGTCACTTTGTCCAAACCGCGTAGACTGAACTGTCGGAATCCGAGCACCGACTTGATCCACCCGAAGGGCGGCTCACCAATGTGCTTTCGGGCCCGGTAGCGGTCACGCCCACGCTTGGTTTTCATCTTTCTCATCATCCGACCAACAGCGGTGTCTTTGGGTGGGAGTGGGGCACGGGCGAGATCCTTCTCGCGACCCATCGCAACATACCCGTCAATCTGACGTTGTTCCAACATCCCCAGATTTGACTCGGATCGATATCCCGCATCGGCCAGCACGCGGTCGGGACGCTCCCCCAGATTGTCGCTCAACGCATCCAGCGTGGGTTCCAACTGCCCCACATCCGATGCATTGTCAGTCACCGTTGTTGCCACGATGATCCGGGCCTGGGAATCCACCACCGCTTGCGCGTTGTAGCATTGCTGGAACCCTTCGGTGGAGGTCTTCATCATCCGGCTTTCCGGGTCGGTGAAGTTGTCCTGGGCCGTGGGTTTAGGTTCCCCCATGGGACGTTTGAATGGCTTCTTTCCGCATCCGGGTTTGTGATCTTTGGTGTTCCGTCCCGCTTCCTTGTCCGCGGCCATCTGACGTTCTTCGAGCCGCTTCATGGCCGCCTGTATCGTGGCCAGGCGCTTCTTGCGCGTGGCCAACCCGTCGGGCAGTTCGTCTCCGCGCCGGTCCTTGCCGTATCGCTCGTCTTCGTCCTCATCGGTCGCCTCGGCCCGGTTCAACAGATCCCGAATCTGTTCACCCAATTCGGTCTCCTGCTTTTTCATGCGTTCGTAGCTCATCGCTTTGCGTTTGCTTGCATTCGCCCGCATCTTGGTCCCGTCCACCGCCACGGTTCCCATCTTCACCAGTCCCGCTTCCCGCGCCATCATCACCACTTGCACAAACAGGTTTCCGAACTCCTCAAGATGCAGTTTGCGAAAATCCGAGATCGTTCGGTGCGCCGGAAAGTTCTCCGCTCCCAACATCCGGAACGCTACGTCGTCGGTCAACTTCGCCGCGATCTTCCTGGACGAGAACACTCCGGTCGCGTACCCATAAATCAGCACCTTCACCATCATCCGCGGATCAAACGCCTGATTGCCCGGACCCTCGGTTCCATACCGCTGTTCGAACGCGCTCAAATCCATCGCGTCCACCGCGTCCGATATGAAGTACGACAGGTGATCTTCGGCCAACCAATCTCTCAACGACGGTGGCATCAGCAGTGTTTGTTCTGGGCTATAAGTCCGATAGGTTCGTGCCATGACATATCTTCGATCTTTATCCGCCCAATTCCGGTCCTTCTGCCGCGCAGACTCCTAGCGGCCGGCGGGTCTTGCAAACCGGATCTTCAAGTCGGCGTTGGGGAATGTGATCACATCATCGAAGTTTAGAGCGTGGCTGCCTTCCACCTTGGAGCCGTTCACGAGGACGCCCATCCGCTGGCCCAGATCCTGGAGCTCGAATTTTCCGTCGTCGTGGGCGATACCGATGGATTTGCGGGACATGCCGCCGTCCTGCACGAGCACGTGGTTTCCCTTTCCGCGTCCGATCCGGAGAGGGAACTCCCGCACCGGGATGTTGCACGGCTGACCGTACGGGACAGTGGCTTCGGGATCGTCGGCATACTTAGGCGAGTCCTCGACTCGTGCCGCAGGTGAAACCTCCAGCACGGCGAGTGGCGGACTTTCTGATGACATTTTTTCGGGCCCCGACACTCCAGTGGAATTCCTCGGATCTTATAAGAAGTTGATCTTCCAGGTCAAAATGTGAAATGTCAAATCTGCAATCTCGAATCTTGCGTGCGGAACGGCCATGCCCGGTTGGCGTTGCGAAATTCTGGGCGTAGGCGGTAGCCTATCGAAGCTCTGAATGATGTCCGCGAAGGAGTGTGCGCCATTTCAACTGCCAGATCTTTCGTTCCGGTCGTCGCCATGTTTGTCTGTCTGCTCGGCGGTGCGTGGGCCCAGGAAGAAGAATTCGCAGTCGAGGAAGCGACGATCTCCCAAATCCACGAGGCGATGAGCTCGGGGCAAATCACCAGTCGCGCACTCGTCGAGATATACGTGGATCGAATCGAGGCATACGATAAAGAAGGGCCGCGGCTGAATTCCGTGATTTTCCTCAATCCCGAAGCACTCACGCGCGCCGAAGAGTTGGACCGGCGTTTCGAGCAATCCGGGTTGACCGGCCCCCTCCACGGTATCCCTATCCTGCTCAAGGACAACGTCAACACCGCGGACATGCCCACAACTGGCGGATCCCTCAGTCTCGAGGGAGTCGTTCCCCCCGACGACGCCTTCATCACGAGGAGACTCCGCAGTGCGGGCGCTATCATTCTGGCGAAGGTCAACCTCCATGAATTCGCGACGCGTGGAGAGACCCGGAGTTCCGTGCTCGGTCAGACGTTGAACCCTTACGACCTGACGCGAACTCCAGGAGGATCGAGCGGAGGGACCGGCGCGGCGGTGGCGGCGAACTTCGGTGTCGCGGGCATCGGCACCGATACGGTCAACTCGATCCGGTCTCCTGCGTCGGCAAACAGCCTGGTAGGAATCCGGCCCACCTTGGGCCTGGTCAGCCGTGGCGGCATCATCCCGGTGTCGTCCACACAGGACACCGCAGGCCCGATTGCCCGGACGGTCGCAGACGCTGCGAGGGTGTTGGAAGTGATCGCCGGTCGCGACCCTCTAGACGAGGCCACCGCCCTCAGCACGTTTAGCACGGGTCGGTCGGGAGGGTACCTCGACGCTCTGGACGCGGACGGTCTGCGAGGTGTTCGCCTGGGCGTGCTGCGGAGTTTTCTCGGTTCAGAAGACGTGCACCGGGAGGTCAACCGCGTGGTCGAACGGGCGCTCGTCCGGTTGCGGGACCAGGGTGCGAGCGTCGTCATGATCGACGAGGTGTTCGATGCGGACCGGTTGATCGCCGACATCTCAGTCCATGCCCACGAGTACAGAGGCCTGTTGAACGACTACCTCGCGAGGCTCGGAAACAACGCGCCGGCTTCGCTGGAGGAGATCATGTCGTCCGGCCGCCACGACCCGAGCATTGCCGGGTTCTTCAAAAGCGCGATCGACAACGCGTCGGCGCGAGACGACTACGACCGAAGACTCCGGCGCCGGGAGGAGCTGCAGGCGCGGCTGAGCCGGCTATTTGAAGACAATCGTCTGAACGCGCTCGTCTATCCTCTGCAGAAGAGATTAGTCGTTCCGATTGGTGAGGATCAGGTCGAGCGCAACGGAATCCTCGGTGCGGCCAGCGGTTTTCCCGCAATCACGGTTCCCGGCGGTTTTTCCACTGCAACCCAAACCGCGCCGATCGGTGTTCCGGTCGGAATCGAATTCCTCGGCCGGCCGTGGAGCGAAACGAAACTGATCAGTATCGCTTACGCGTTTGAACAGGCAACGCGTTTCCGGCGAGCGCCGGTGAGCACACCGCCGCTCGGTCGCTGAATCTCTTCTCCGACCCCTGAAAAGCATGACCGGAAAAATTCGGATAGCAACTGACATCGGAGGCACGTTCACGGATCTGGTGTATTACGAGGTCGATCGTGAAACCGGCGCTCTGCAGGCAGTGAAGACTGCCAAGACGCACACGACCCCGCCCGACTTTGAAGTGGGTGTCATGGATGCGCTGCAGAAACAGAATGTCGATCTCCGGGACGCCGAGTTCTTCGCCCACGGGACGACGGTCGTCATCAACGCCCTGACTGAGCGAAAAGGCGTCAAGACAGGGTTGATCACGACGCGGGGTTTCAGGGATGTCCTCGAGATCGGGCGCGGTAATCGGCCCGACTTCTTCAACCTGCGCTATTCCAAGCCCGCCCCCTTCGTGCCGCGCTTCCTCCGGAAGGAAATCACCGAGAGAGTCACTCATTCCGGAGAGGTGCATACACCGCTCGCAGTCGATGAAGTCGACGGGATTCTCGAAACATTCCGGGAAGAAGGCGTCGAAGCGATTGCGGTGTGCCTGCTGCATGCCTACCGAAACCCCTCCCATGAGGAGCTTCTTGAAGCCAGGATTCTGGAAGCCTGGCCCGAGGTTGCCGTTGCGATCTCTCACAGGATCACGCGGGAGTGGCGGGAGTACGAGCGAACGAGCACGACCGTTCTCTCGGCCTACGTTCAACCCATCGCTCGGCACTATCTCGATCGCCTGGAAAAACGGCTCGCCGGCGAGGCGTTCGACGGCACCCTCTACATCATGCAGTCCAACGGCGGGATCGACACTATCGAGGCAGCCCGTTCGACTCCGATCACGATGGTCGAGTCGGGACCGGCCAGCGGCGTTCTGGGCGCGGCGATGCTGGGCAAGTTGATCGGCCAGCCCAATGTGATCGCGCTCGATATCGGCGGGACCACCGCAAAATGTTCGTTGATCGAAGACGACCAGGTGCAGGTGACGAGCCAGTACCTGATCGAGCGAAGCCGGACCTCGGCTGGTTACCCGGTGATGACCCCGGTCGTCGATATCGTTGAGATCGGAAACGGAGGCGGGAGTATTGCCTGGATCGACGAGGACAATCGTCTCAGAGTCGGTCCCCGCAGTGCCGGCGCCGTGCCCGGACCGGTCGCCTACGGACAAGGCGGCACCGAACCGACGACGACCGACGCGCACCTGCTGACCGGTCGTATCGATCCAGGCTACTTTTTCGGTGGCGAGATCACCGCTGACATGCAGGCTGTCGAAAGCGCGCTCGCCGAACTCGGAGCCCGGTTGGGCCTGAAGGCCGACGAGGCCGCCCGGGGTGTGATTCGCATCGCGAACCACAACATGATCAATGCGCTCAAACTTGTCTCCATCAACCGAGGCCACGATCCCCGTGATTTCACGATGATTGCATTCGGCGGTGGTGGGGCGATGCATGCCACGGCATTGGCCGAGGAGCTCAACGTTCCGAAGGTCGTCATACCGTCGAACTCGGCGGTCTTCTCGGCCTGGGGCATGTTGATGTCGGATCTTCGGCGAGACTATGTGCGCACCCGACCCATCGTCGTCCGCGACACCGCCGCGCTTGAGATCAACACGGTTCTCGAGGACATGGAGGCGTCGGCGACGTCGGAATTCGCGGGTGACGGGATAGGCCGCGATCGGTTGAGATTCGAACGGATGGTCGACATGAGGTATGACGGCCAGGAACACACGGTTCGGGTCGTTCTGCCCGCGGGCAAGATCGACGGGGAATCGTTGCCACGGATCATCGAACGTTTTCACGAGAACTACGAAAGGGAATACACCTATCGGTTGGGGAACGAGGTGCAGCTGGTCAGCTATCGACTCGTTGCCTTCGGACACGTCGACCAGCCCGGGCTGGAGCGCCTGCCGGACTCGACAAAGGCATCAGAGCAGCCCCTGAAGGGTCATCGCGAAGTGGATTTCGATGCGCGCGGCACCCATCGTGCTACGATCTGGGATCGTCAACAGCTTCGAACCGGCGACAGCTTTGAGGGTCCTGCGATCATCGAGGAGCCTGCCAGTACCACTATCGTGTTCCCGGGCCAGAGCGTTGAAGTTGACGACTACGGCAACCTGCATGTCCAGGTGCGGCACGGAGGAGGATGACAACAAAAGGGACATCGACTGACCTGACGCCCGAAGAATTCGATCCCGTTACGGTCGAGATCATCCAGAGCTCGCTCGGAGCGATCACCGACGAGATGTTCGCCACGATGCGCAAGACAGCGATGAGCTCGATCATTATACGAAGTGCTCGACTTTGGAGTGGCCGTCACCGACGCACGAGGGAACCTGGCGAGTTCGGGCAACGGAATACCTCCTTTCGTCGGCATGCTCGACTGGGCGGTCCGAACCGTCCTGGAGAAGCACGGCCGGCCAGGCGCCGTCCGTCCGGGCGACATCTTTGTCACGAACGATCCCCACCGTGGCGGGGTCAGTCATCTGAACGACGTTGCCATGGTTCTGCCCGTGTTCCTTAAAGATGAACTGATTGCCTGGGTCGCGAACAAGGCCCACTGGGTCGACGTCGGCGGGATGTCGCCGGGCAGTATCAATCCCGAGGCCACCGAAGTTTTTCAGGAAGGGCTTCAACTGCCCGAGGTGAAGCTGTTCGAATGTGGGGAACCGATCGAGCCGGTCTTCGACATTATCAAGGCCAACAGCCGGCTGCCGGACACGACGATGGGCGATCTGTGGGCGGGTGTGGCATCCATGCGAGCCGGGGAGCGACGTTTGCTGGAGCTGGTGGAAAAGTACGGCAAGAACACGCTCCTGTATGCGTTCGAAAACTACCTGGATTACGGAGAGGCCGTATCTCGACGGGCATTATCGGAGCTTCCGAAAGGAACATTCGAGGCTGAGGACTTCCTCGACGACGGGCGACGTCTGTTTGCGCGTGTCTCCATCACTGACTCCGAGTTCGTCGTCGATCTCGGCGGCAACCCCTCGCAGGATGACGGGCCCTTCAACACTTCCTACGCGGCGACACTGGTTCACGCCCAGGTCTTCTTCAAGGCTGTCACGAGCCCGGACACGGTCGCCAACTCGGGCACGTTCCGTCCCCTGAAAGTGATCTGCGACGAGGGATCGATGTTCAATGCCCGGTATCCGGCCGCCCTCGGGCTGTACTACGAATGCGGCATCCGCGTGTTCGACGTCATGTGGAAGGCGCTGGCGCCTCAGGTCCCGAACCGACTGACCGCCGGGCACTACAGTTCGATATGCGGAACCATCATCGGCGGTATCCATCCCGAGACCGGCCGGCCGCACAGTTTCATCGAACCGGAAATCGGCGGATGGGGCGCCACCGATGGGAAGGACGGCGACAGCGCCCAATACACCGGGGCGCACGGCGACACTTTCAACTGCCCGGTCGAAGTCAATGAGGCCCGCAACGGCGTTCACATCGATCAATACGCTTTCAACCAGGAGCCAGGCGGAGACGGACGGTTCCGGGGCGGCAAGGGGATCTATCTCGACTACCGCATCCGCGGGCGGGACTCCTGGATCACCGCCATGTACACGCGGGGCAAGCACGCACCGTGGGGTCTTCGAGGAGGCCGAGAGGGGACCTACAACTATGTCCGGATTCTGCGCGGCAGCGGAGCCGACGAGACCTTCAACACCTGCACGGGCTTGAGGCTCGAACCCGGGGACGTCGTTCGCGTCGTCACCGCGACCGGTGGAGGATATGGCGATCCCCGGGACCGGCCCCGCGAGCGAGTCCTGGAAGACCTCAAGAACGAGTTCATCACAGCTGAACAGGCGCGCGAAGTCTATGGGGTAGAGGTAGGGGGGAGTGGGTCGTAGGCCGTTGTTGCGGGGGAGCGTAGGCCGTTATCCGTAGGCCGTTGTTGTGGTACGGGTCCGCCAACGCGAAAGTAACCAATGGTGGGCGAACAACAACGTTCCCACAGTGGGGTTGTCGTTAGTAGCTGGTAGTCTCGCTTGATCTGACCCGTGCGGTCGTAGACCGCACCAACGGCCTGCGGATAACGGCCTACGCCCCCCTGACCGCACAACATGACGAAACCATGAGTAAGACGAGCGACAATCTGATCCTCCTCAAGAACGGGCTGCTCGTCGACGGCTCCGGGCCGGATCCTGTCGGCAAGGTCGACGTTCTTGTCGAGGGAAGTCGGATCAAAGAGGTGTCCGACAAGGCGATCAAGGCCAGGGGGGCGCAGAAACACGACCTCAAGGGTCGGACGTTGATGCCCGGCCTGATCGACTGTCACGCGCATCCCTGCCTGACGCAGATGAAACTGGCCAGCCTGGAGGACGTGCCGCTGACGCTGATGACCGCGCAGGCTTCCACGATCTTGCGAGGAATGCTCGACCGGGGTTTTACGAGTATCCGTGACGCGGCCGGCGGAGACTGGGGCCTGAAGGAAGCCGTCGAAAAGGGCCACATCGCCGGACCGCGAATGTTTATCTCGGGTCGGGCTTTGAGCCAGACGGGCGGTCACGGCGACTTTCGTCGCCGGACCGACGACTCCATCCCGTGCAGTTGTGGGAACGCCCTGCATTTCACGACCCGTGTCGCCGACGGGATCGATGAGGTCCGGCAGGCGGCGCGTGACGAACTGCGGAAGGGCGCCGATCAAATCAAGGTGATGGTCTCGGGGGGCGTCGTTTCTCCGAATGATCCACTCGAGGCATGTCAGTACTCGAGCGAGGAAATCCGGGCGATCGTGGACGAAGCCGAGGCTGCCGGAACCTACGTCCTGGCCCACGCTTACACCGCCGAGGCGATCACCCATGCCGTCAAGGCCGGCGTCCGCTCGCTCGAGCACGCGAACCTGATCGATGCCGAGGCCGCGCGCCTCGTCGCGGCCGAGGGAGCCTACGTCGTACCAACGCTCGTGACCTACGACGCGCTCGAACGCCTTGGCAAGGAGCTGGGCCTTACCGCGGCAATGCTGGAGAAGCTGGCACGTGTGCGGTCGTTCGGACTGGACTCGCTGGAAGTGTGCAAGAGAGCCGGGGTCCAGTTAGGTTTCGGTACAGATTTATTGGGCGAGACCCACGATGAACAATCCCGCGAGTTCCTGATCCGTTCCGAGGTGCAGCCCGCACACGAGGTGATCGCGTCGGCGACGCGCATCAACGCAGAGATTCTGCAGAAGAAAGGAGAGCTTGGCGTCGTCGCCGCGGGAGCGACGGCGGACTTGCTGGTCGTCGACGGCAATCCCCTGAAAGATCTCAATCTGCTGCAGGACCAGGGAAAGCATCTGTGCGTCATCATGAAGGACGGGCGGATCCACAAGAACCTTCTGTGACGGCCGGCGGTACCGATTCGACGATGCCTGACGAAAGCGCGCAACTTCCGCAGACGACGGACGTCAACAACCCCGAAGCGATTGCATCGATGGTCACGCTCGGTGTCATCGGGGCGATGGGCACGTTCACGTTCCTGCCCATGGTCGTCGGCACAGCCGTGGATGACCTGGGATTCACACCACAGCAGGCCGGGCTGCTCGCTTCCGCCGAGATGGCCGGTGCCGGTCTCGGCACCTTTGTCGTTTCTCCGCGTGTCCATCTGTGGAACCGACGCAAGATTGCGTTCCTCGGCCTCGTGTCAATCATAGCTGGTGCAACGCTGTCGGTGCTCGCCGGCAGTTACGGGCTGTTGATCCCGTCACGCGCACTGACGGGCCTTGGAGCGGGTGCGATCGTGGCGGCGGTCATCGCGTCGATGTCCGGGGCGCGGAACCCTGAACGCCTGTTCGGGTTGTGGACGATCTTCAACATGGTGATGGCCAGCACCTTGTTCTTTATGGTGATGCCGCGAGTGATCGCATTCTGGGGTGCCGACGGTGTGTTCGGCGCCCTCGGTGTCGCGGCGGTGATCGGAACCTTCGCCCTGCGGAAGTATCCGGTGAACTTCGCCGCGACGAGGGATGAGGCGGCTGTGCGGGCGATCGACATACGGAAGGTCGGTTTCGGCCTCGCCGCGATCTTCTGTGCCTACCTTGCTCACGGCGCGATCTGGGCCTACATGGAACGCATCGGGCTGGGTGCGAACCTCGATGCCGGCTTGATCAGTCGGGTCCTGGGTTCAGCCGCCCTGGCTGGGCTGGCAGGGGGTCTGCTGGTGACCTGGTTGGGGACTCGATCCGGCCGAGTCGTGCCGAACCTTGCCGCGCTGATTGTCTCGATCGCGAGCCTGCTCTTTGTCATCAATGGATCCACCGCGGAGGCCTTCATTGCCGCCGCCCTGCTGTTCTATATCGCGTGGGTGTTCGGCCTGCCTTACTTGATGGGCGTCATCGCGGGCCTCGATCCCGGTGGACGGGCCGGCGCCTTTGCCATCGTGATGCAGAACATCGGACTTGCCCTGGGACCCGCCCTGGCCGGTTTCATGGTTACCGGAGAAGGCTTCGCCGTTCTCGGCTGGATGGGCTTGGGCCTGTACGGGGCTTGCCTGGCCCTGATCGTTCCAATCGCCCTGTTCCTCGACCGACGCGAGCGGCTGGCACCCGCGTAGGATGGGTTATTCGTGCCGCTAGCCCGCATCCTGCTCATGTGCCTGATCGGTGCCGGTTTCCCAAACCTGGCCACCGCCCAGGGACTTGGGCCGGGGCCGATCGACGACTACGATGCGCTGCGGGCTGCGAAGGTCTACGAGGCCCGGCGAACCAGCGAGCGCATCGTCGTCGACGGGATTGTCGACGAGCCGGCCTGGGGGCGGGCTGTCGCCGACGATGACTTTTATCAGAACGATCCGGTTCGTGGCACCCCGCCCGACGACCGGACCGTGCTGCGGATCCTCTACGACGACGTCAACCTCTACGTCGGGATCGTGTGTTACCAGGCCGGCCCCGCCATCATCTCCGAGCTCAGACGCGATTTCGAACCGTTCGACGGTGACATTCTAGCCGTGTCGCTCGACACGTTCGACGACGACCGCAACGGATTCATCTTCCAGACGAATCCCGGAGGTGCGAAACGGGATCAGCAGATCGCCGGCGGAGTTCGGAGCTCGGACTGGAACGGCGTCTACGACGTCGTGTCCCACATCGATGACGGGTGGTGGAGCACCGAGTATGCGATTCCGTTCAAGACGCTCCGGTTCGACGAGGTGAGCGAGGGCCAGCGCTGGGGATTGAACATCTTCCGGATCATCCGCTACTCGAACGAGAGCGTGATTTGGACCCCGGCTCCCCGGCCGTTCGGCCCGGCGGACATGTTTATATCGGGTTCTCTGGTCGGACTCGAGGGCGTCACGCAGGGACGGAACCTGTACGTGAAGCCGTTCGCCCTGGCCGAATTCAGACCCGACGCCCCAGACGGTCGGAGCGATTACGACGCCGGCTTCGACGTGAAGTATGGCGTGACATCCGAATTGACGCTGGACCTGACCGTCAACACCGACTTCTCTCAGGTCGAGGTCGATGAACAGCAGATCAACCTGACCCGTTTCAGCCTGTTCTTCCCGGAAAAGCGCGATTTCTTCCTGGAGAATGCCGGATTGTTCGACATCGGCGGCGTGGTCGGCGCGCCCGGTGGGGGGGCACGGAGGGACGTGATCCCGTTCTTCAGCAGGCGCATCGGACTTTCTGACGCGGGGTCTCCGTTGCCCATCCGTGGGGGCGCACGTCTGACCGGCAAAGTCGGCGGGTTTGATCTCGGAGTGATGAACATTCAGGTTGGCCAAAACGAGGAAATCCCGTCCGACAACTGGTCGATCTTGCGGCTGAAACGCGACATCATGGCAAACTCCGACATCGGTGGATTCTTCTTCAACCGGGACACGGGCGGCAGCTCGTACTGGAATCGGACCGCAGGGGCCGACATGAACCTGCGCTTCTTCCAGCGCCGCTTCGCCATCTCGGGTTTTGCGATACGAACCGACAATCCGGACAAGAACGAGGAGAACCTTGCCGGCAGTTTCGAGACGTCTTACCGGGACAATTTCTTTACAGCGCGCGGCGGTTACCTGTCGGTCGGGGAAGGCTTCAATAACGATTTCGGATTCACGCGCCGGAAGGCAATCCGCAAGGGCGACTTCTTTTTCAGTGTCAGCCCACGTCCGAATACCCGACTGATACGCGCCGTTGTCCCGCAGGTGCAGTCCACCTACGTCACGGACCGTAATAATCGAGTCATCACCAGGGAACACCGGGCTGGACTCCGCGTCAACTTTCAGGATGGCGCGAACTTCGGGGTCGACCGCAACATGCGTTTCGAACGACTCGATCGGGCATTCCCCATCCGCTCGGTCATCGAGATCCCGGCAGGCGATCACGGCTTCGATGACTGGAACGCGACCTTCCGAACGTCCGGTGGGCGACGCATTACCGTCGGTGGCAACCTGAGAACCGGCGATTTCTGGGACGGAAAGAGACGCCAGACCGGCCTGAACCTGAGCTATCGGCAGAGCATCTATTTGAACAGTGCCATCAGCTGGTCGAGAAACAAGGTCGAGCTCGCCCAAGGGAACTTTACGACGGACCTCATCGGCCTGCGGTTGAACTTTGCCTTCTCACCGCGGATGTTCTTCGAGAACTTCATCCAGTACAACTCTGACCGCCGAACCGTCTCCTCCAACGTCCGGTTCCGTTTTATCCATCATCCTTTGAGCGACTTCTACGTTGTCTACACCGAAGTTCGCGGGACCGGCGGCAATCCCGAGCTCCATCGCACGCTGACCATCAAGCTCAACAACCTCTTCGCCTTCTGAAGCGACAACCTCTTGGCTTTCTGAAGATGTGTATGATGGTCGGCGCATGCGTCGTCCGATCAAAGTGTTCATCTTCCTGTTTGTACTGGCGCGGGCGCCCGCCATCGGCGCACAGAGCGGACCCTACGACGCCACACCTCAACGTCCGACATTCACCTCCGACACATCGACCACAGCGCCCGGAACGATGGAGATCGAATTCGGGGGCTCCGCCACGGGCTCGGGTGGCGGCTTTCTGGCGTTGCCGACGATGCTGAAGTTCACACCCGACGTCGGGGCCGGTGTCTTCCGTCAAGCCGAGTTCAGCGTGAGTTTCGACGCCCTGCAGCGCGATTCTTCAGGGGCGGAAACGGAATCGCGCTTCGGCGATTCGCTGCTGCTGGCCGTGCGTCGTCCGGTCTTGGAGGGGGATTCGTTCTCGGTGGCCGTCGCTCCACTCGCTCAGTTCTTCCTCCGCGATCAGGCCGGCGCACGGCTGGGCTTGCTGGGCATCGCGGCCTATTCGTCGGGCCTCGAGGCCGTCGTTGCCAACTTTACCTGGACGGCAGCGACCTCTTCGTCGCCGGCGAACCCGGCGCACAAGTACGACTTCGCCCTGGACTACGCGCACACCATGGGCTCGACCGGGATTGCTTCTCGGCTCGGCGTGTTTGCGGGAATACTGATCGAAAAGCCCACCCAAGCGGACACATCCGTTTCGATGAGCCAGGGAATCACCTACCGGATGCGTCCCGACCTGGTCTGGGATGTGGCCATCGTCGAGAACGGTCTCGCGTCAGGCCAGGCGGGTTACCAGGTATTGGCCGGGCTGACCGTCAACCTCGGTCGACTGGTCCCTTGACAGCAATCTGCCGGCTTGACGCTTCATGCATGGTGGGGGGTTGCAAAACGGGGACAAGCGCAGGGTTCGGCATATTGGCCGGCGTTTTGCTTCCGAAGGCTTCATAACCGTCTGTAACAACTACCGCCTCACACCACCCAACGCCCATCCGGCCCATATCGAAGACGCGGCGGCGGCGTTTGACTGGGTCTATCGAAACATCGGGGAATACGGAGGCGATCCCGGCATGATTTTTGTGTCCGGAGGTTCGGCCGGCGGTTACCTTGCAGCGCTGCTGGCCTACGACAACCGGTACCTCGCCGAACATGACTTGTCCACGTCGCTGACTACGGCCGTGATACCGATCAGTGGGCTCGTCGACGTGACGCGGGCGAATCGTCGCCCGTGCAGAGGTCCAGAGCCGAAAAGCCTTCTGCGTCCGGCGCAGTTTGCGCGGTGCCTCTTTACCAACCCACGGCGTAGGCCACCCGCCTGGGGTCTGCTCCGGCCCACAAGGTCCCGGTTCTGAGGTCCCGAAAGATCCCCTGGTTGCTGCCGAGGCTGTACGGAGCCGCCAGCTCCACGTGGTGCCCGATGTCCATAAGCGACGCAGCAATCGCGGGGTCCACACGGCTCTCGAGGTTTAGGACGACCTGTGCACCGGGTAGGTAGAAGTTCGGCTCTACGGTCAACGCGAACCGCGGCGCCGCCACTGCCTCCAGAATCGACATTTCGAACTCCAACACGTTGAGTACGGTCTGGAACTGTGTCTGGCCAATGGTCTCGCCGCCGGGAGATCCGATCGCGAGGACGAACTCGCCGTCCTTCATGACAATGACGGGGGAGTTGTTCAGCAACGGAATCTGCCCACCGCGGACGTAGTTGACGTCGTCCTGATACGGGGAGGTCGAGCCGATCCGGGTCCCGTTGTTAAACAGCAGTCCGGTAGTGCCGACGACCACCCCAGTACCGAACCCTCCACCGTGGGTCGGCGTGGCGGCTATCACATTCCCGAATTGATCCGCGACGGAGAAGCTGGTCGTACCGCCTACCTCTGCATCCTCATCGAACTGCGGTCCACGAGGGGCCCCGATCAGCGCCGGGGCGTCGGCTGTCGAGTGAGGAGGCTGGCCCGCTTCCGGATAGTCCATCGCCGCCGACCGGCTGATAAGGCCGCGGCGCTCGGCCGCGTACTCCTTCGACAGCATGCCGGCCACCGGGATATCAGTGAAGTCGGGGTCGCCGACGTAGTGGTAGATGTCGGACTTCGCGACCTTGATCGCTTCAGCAAGAATGTGAAGAGTCTCCGCGCTGTTGTGACCCAGTGCCCTGAGGTCGAAGCCTTCAACGAGGTTCAGCTGCATGGCGACTTCGAAGCCGCCTCGGGACGTCGATGGGCTCGAGTAGATGTCGTAGCCGCGGAAGGTCGTGTGAACCGGCTCGGCCCAGATCGGCTCGTACGCGGCGAAGTCGTCGAGCGTGAAGTCTCCACCGTTTTCCCTATAGAACCGGGCCATCTCTTGGGCGATGTCGCCCTTGTAAAAGCGATCGAAGGCGGCTTGCAGAGCTTGGGACCTGCTCTTGCCCTCTGCGAGCGCCTGTTGCTCGGCTTGCACCACCTTCCTGAAGGTGTTCGCCAAGTCGGTCATGCGGAACATTTCCCCCGGCTCAGGCACCTTCCCGTCAGGCATGAACACACCAACGCTCGTCGGGAACCGTTCGAAGAACGATCGCGATCGGGCGATGGAGCCGGCGACAGACTCCTCGATTGGATGGCCGTTCTCCGCGTAGTCGATAGCGGGCTCGAGTACCTCGGCCAGGCTCATCGTTCCGAACCGGTCGAGGACCGCGATCCAGCCTCCGAACAGCCCGGGCACCACACCGGCTCGAATCCCCTTATTCAGGGACTCCCGCGTCATCGTCTCGGGGTCGATCGCCAGGGCCGCGGCACCCGTCGCGCCCAATGAATAGACCTGATCGGTCGCCTTGTCGTAGATCGTGAAGAAGCCGTTCCCCCCGATACCCGAGCTCTGTGGCCTCACGACGTGCAGGGTGGCTAGGGTGGCCACTGTGGCGTCGGCCGCGTTGCCTCCCTGAAGCAGGATCCTCAGTCCCGTCGTCGATGCGAGTGGATGACCGGCGGTGACCGCTCCGTTCGTGAATTGGACGGCCGGTCGGTACACGGAAAGAGACTGAGCCGCCGGACCCGCGGCATCCGGGTGTATCTGGTCCTGGCGGTTTTGCGCCAGCAGCCCGGCAGGTGCCAATAGGGTCAGGATCAGGAGGCCACCAATCACGACCCGGAATCTGCTCTCGATGCTCATGGCTCTCGTCCTCGTTTTCACAGGGTGACGGCCGATCTGAAGGCCTGATGCCCGTAACCCACGATACCGCCCACACGCGGGCGACGCTCGCACGGTCAAGGCGCTACCTAACGGACACTCGCTTAAGCTGCAGCGCGAAGCGCTGTCAGTCTTCAAGCGATTGCTAGGCCGCTGCACCTTCTTTATCCGGGCACCACCGCCACATACGCCCCCACTGGATCCTGAAGCACCGCATATGCGTACCCCCGATCGTTCGCCGGTGTCTCCTTGATGATCTTACCCCCTTCCTGCGGTACGCGACGGAGACTTTCGGCGAGGTCGCCAACGGGGAGGTAGAGCATCCAGACAGGCGGCACATCCAGGTTCACGCCGCGGGCATGGCAGACGCCCGCCGCGGCGTTTCCATCATCGCCGAGCATATTGTAGTCGGCGTAGCGCTTGCTCGCGTCGTCCATCTCGACGTCCTTCGCGCTCCAGCCAACGACCTGTCCGTAGAACTCACGGGTTGCCGTGGCGTCAGATACCGTCAAGTCGAGCCAGGCGACGCATCCCACAGGTGCCGACGGATCGCGCGATGCGGCGCCGTCTGATGCGGAAATTTCTTCCGTCGAAACGACTGGAATGATCCCGAACGTCGCCCCATTGGGATCGAGCAGCACCGCCCACTGGCTCTTTCCATCGTCGTCCTTGCCATGCATGAGCTCGCTCCCGCCCAGACCCAGGGCACGCTCAACACTCGTTGCGACATCAGCGACCTGAATGTGCGGCATCCATTGGAGAGGGAGCATCTCATGCTCCGTGCTACGCGCGCCCAATCCGATGATCGGCATGCCGAGGTTGTTCATTAGATCCTCGCGCCAAAGCGGGCTCTCACCCGTGCTGAGTACACGCGAGTAGAAGCGCACTTCACGTTCGTGTTCGGGAACGGCGATGTCGGCGCTGAGGACTCCGCCGACGCGTGGAGCAAAGGGGTCACTCATGGTTTGCGTCCTAATTGACATTGCGTGGGAGTGAAAGGCTCATTGGCCAGATATCGTACTTCAATGGTCATCGCGGCGACGATTGTCGAGGCAGGGGTGGAGACCTTCTCGAAGAATCGTGCCGCGTGAGGTCACACTTCGTGTCGGTTTGATCCGGGGTCGGCCTAACGACCAAGTTCACCGGGCACGCGGCCCAAGGCGAGTAAACGTTGAACAATCGGAAAAGCGTAAACGAAGGTGAAGACGTTGAAAAGCCGAAAGACGAGCGTGCTCCGGTGCAACGCCTTGTTATGTGGTCAGCGTCGCGGACATCAATCTTGCCAGAACCCACACTCGATGCCACCGTGGATAACAATCGCAAACATGCCATGTTCGGGAATCTCCATTGGTGGCATCGCGATTTCGGCTCCCGCTTTTGCGGCAGACTCGACAGCTGCCTTGATGTCATCGACAAGCATATACGGTCGCACGACTGGTGTCTCCGTATCACGCAGTGGTCCGCGAATGCCGATCAAGCCGCCGCCATCCAGTTTTGCAGTACGAGCACCACCAAAGTTGCCATCAGGTTCACTGAAGGTAATGCCATGGACTGTTGAGTATTGACCACACAAGGCATCCACTTCCGGTGTCACAATTTCAAGGTATTGGACTTTCATCGTTTCTCCTGCCGCAAGCGGATTTGATTCTCGGGTTTCATGGTTCAACTCATCATTGGATTCCGTCTGCTGAGCTTTATCGGTGCTGGATTGATTGCATCCGGTGATCAGCGTCACCAATCCCGGAGGAATCGCGAGTGCAAACCCGGTGCGGAGTACGTTACGACGAGTAAGTGAAGGCATGGAATTCTTTCCACATAACTACTATTAGACGGAACTTCGTAGTAACACAAAACACGCAATCCCGCCCACCTAGCAACATCCCGCCAGTTGGGTGTAATCCATCCGAAACCAGCGGGATAAAGACAAAAATTGTATGAGCGCTATCCTGACCGATCCGGCTATCTATGTCCATCAGATTGGACCAATGAATCCGCCGGGCTCCGGACTCCGCCCGGGCCGCGGTTCAGCACGTGTGTGTAGACCATCGTTGTGCGAACGTCCTTGTGGCCGAGGAGGTCCTGGACGGTGCGGATGTCATATCCGTCCTCGAGCAGATGAGTCGCGAAGGAGTGTCTGAATGTGTGACAGGTGGCGGTTTCGCGATGCCGGACCGCGGGACGGCGCTGCGGACGGCCCTTTGGATTACCGACTCATGAAGGTGGTGGCGTGCGGATAAGCGGAATAAGCAGGGTCTGACGACTATGGTAGCACTGAGATTGTCGTCGCATGGGTGTTATGTCAACCCGCGCGCGGCGGCAGGCCGTCGCGCGGCGCCACGCATGTCGGGCTACGGCGGCAACATCGTTCAGCTGATGCCGAATGGCATGATTGGATTTCGTTTTGGCAATGGCGGCTCTGTCCCGCTCGAGCGGATGACCGTTGTCGCGGACAAGATTCGTCCATTTGACGAATACCCCCGTCGCTGACAGCGCCCCTTTTGACTATGCTTTTATTAAACTATGCTAAATCGGTTGAGGATCAATCAAAATGAGCGAAACGCGCTATCCGAACGAGAGCCCTGAATATCGCAAAGCCCGCGACGAACTGCTGGAAGCCGAGCAGGCACTGGTCGAACAAACCAGGGCCGTAGCCGAAAAACGCCGGCAACTTCCTCCTGGTGGAAAACTGAAGGAGGACTACGTATTCCAGTGGGCCAATGAAGGCAAGGTCGGGGAAGAAGTGCGCTTGTCCGAGCTGTTCGGCGACAAGAACACGCTTATTCTTTATAACTTCATGTACGGCCCGGCCTGGGACAAGCCCTGCATGTCTTGCACAACGTTGATGGATGGTTTTGATCGTACCGCCTACCCGGTGTCACAGGATGCGGCATTCGTCGGAATTGCGAAGGCGCCCGCAGACATGATCCATGACTGGGCGTCGCATCGCGGCTGGACGAAAATCGGACTTGTGTCAGGCGCCAATACAACATACCAGGCCGACTACAACTGCCAGGGCGAGAACGACGACATGCAATGGCCGATCATGCACGTATTCCGGAAAGTCGACGGCGAGATCTACCACTTCTGGGGAACCGAATTACAGGGCAACCATGTCGATACCGTCTGGCCGTACTGGAACATGATGGACTTCACGCCCGAGGGCCGCCCGGACTACATGGCGCCCCCGCAGGATTTCACGTCAGAATTCCTGCAGAAGCACTACCTGGACGACTAGTCCGCGTCGAGTGGCGCGCAAGGTTCCAGGTCACTCATCGCAATGCCGCCGCGATTACCAATTGTGACGGTGCCATAGCGCTCGGCAAAGATGTCCGGCAGTGGCCGGTCATTGGGCATGGATAACCATAGCCGCAACAGGTGGCGACGGTCTTCTATTTCCGGCCAGTCTTCAAAACCGGTTCGATCGTGCAGCAATCCGTGGTTGTAGACGAACTGCAGATCGCCCGGTTCCAGTTGCATGGACAAATTTAACCGAGTGTCGTTGGCCAGATTGTCGAATAAGTCGAGTGCGTCAATGTGCTCGGGCGTCAGCTGCATGGCGTTCTCGAATCGTTGTGCCGAATCGATGTACTGGCGCTGGTACATCACCGTCAGGAAGTCGTGATCCCAGGTTAAGACCGGAATCGAAAAGAACGGCTGCATGCCGTCGGGAATTTCGCCGCGCCGGTCCGTCGCTATCGGGTCGAACAACAGTTTGGCGAGGTCCGGGCGAGTTTCCAACATTTCGTTGTAGATGGTGATTGCGCTCACCAGGAGCGAATCACCGCCCTTTTTTGCCTTCTTCAAACATAGCAGGCCGACCACGTCGCTGGAATCGGTGTGAAAGGTCTGCCGTTCATTGGTCTGGTAAATCCGGACGTCCGGTGCGTCGCTATGCATGTCCAGGTCGCGTACGTGTCCAAGCACATGCCCCTTGGCGTTTTGCATGCGTGCGCTACCGAGATGTGCGCCAACGCCGTAAAACATGATGGCCGCCTGTTCGACTGTATATCTCTCGACCGGGAGTCGACGCAGCAATGCAAAGCCGATGCCTTCTACAAGCTGTTCAGCGAGTTCTTCCACCCTTGGTCCCAGTCCCGCGAGTGGAAAATTCTTCCTGTTAATTGAAACAATGGGAATAGCGAGCTTCGCGATGCTGCCTGCCGCCGCTTCAATCTCAGCGATCTCTGAATCTCTCAGATCAATGATCCACTGGTCCGTATCTGCCCTGAGATCGGGCCCATACCAGGCCAGCGCACATTCCTGCCGTTCCGGTATTTGCATTGCCATCTTTCCTGGTCGCGCTCCATGGTCGGAGAGGTGTTTCGCTCGTGACAATTATCCCGTCATTGACGCACAATGCCAGCGAAGCAGTCATTGCGAAGTTGATTGGGCACCTAATTACGTTGCGGATAAGCGGAATAAGCAGGGTCTGACGACTATGGTAGCACTGAGATTGTCGTCGTATGGGTGTTATGTCAACCCGCGCGCGGCCGCAGGCCGTCGCGCGGTTGCCCGTACAGGATCGTCCCGTCTGTCTCCCAACTGATACCGAAGTTGTTGCCACCAGGCTCGGTGAGCAATTTGGGCGCACCTCCCGTGACGGCGACCTTCATCAATCGTGGGCGTGCAGCGTTTGATACGAAGTCCATATAAACAATCTGCTGCCCATCGGGTGAGAAAACAGGGTCTACCAAACTAGCATCACCAATTCCCGGTATCATCTGGGCTTCGAGTCCATCCATAGCCCGGAGGTAGAACCCGCCCGTGCCTCGGTACACGAACTGTCGGCCATCGGGTGAAATCGCAACAACTTGCCGCCCAAGATTTGAAAAAGTAATCCCCTCCGGCAGCTCGTAGTCAAAGCGGCTGACGGAGACAGGTTCTACAGGCCTCAGAGTCCACCCGCCAGGAATTGTCAACTTGGGCCCATAACTGCCAGACTGGTTCTATGAAATCGACTCGACCCCTCTATCACGGCCACCGTTACCCACGCGAAATCATCAGTCATGCAGTCTGGCTGTATCACAGATTCGGCATCAGCTTCCGAGATGTGGAAGATCGCCTCGCCGAACGAGGTGTAGTTGTGTCCTACGAGACAATCCGCCAATGGTGCGCGAAGTTCGGTCTCGAATATGTCAGGCGTCTCAAACGACAACAAGGTCGACTCGGAGATACATGGTTCCTGGACGAAGTCTTCGTCACAATCAACGGTGAACGCCAATATCTTTGGCGCGCCGTGGATCAAGACGGTGACGTGATCGACATCCTCGTCCAGTCCCGACGCAATCGTCGTGCGGCGGAGCGCTTCTTTCGCAAACTCTTGAAGAATCAGGGAAAGGCGCCGTTCCGCCTCGTTACAGACAAGTTAAAGAGTTACGGCGCGGCGCTCCGGACGATCATGCCTTCGGTGAACCACGACACCGCACAATACGCGAACAATCGAGCAAAAGTCTCACACCAACCAACGCGACAGAGAGAACGACAAATGCGACGGTTCAAGTCTCCACGACAAGCCCAACTCTTCCTGTCGCTACATGGCATAGTTCTGAATCTTTTCCGATTGTCCAGGCACAGACTGAAGGCGGTTCACCACCGTATGCTGCGAGCGCGTTCTTTTGCGACCTGGGAGGCGGTTACCGTGGGTTGATCGACCCGCGCCGATCCGGCACACGTTCGACCTTCGGACGGCAAGTTGACAGAACCCTTCGTGGCTATCGGTGTCGCGTATCGCCCGCGCAATCCGGAAACGACAGTCCTTCTACACGAAGTCGCCGACGGTTGGAAGACATCGCCCAGATCGGCGCGCTGGAATACGCTGACGGCAGGGCGTCAGTCGCGGTGCACGAAGACAAACTCGCCGCCCTCGTCGCCGGCCTGGTAGATCACGCCGTACTGTGGCGTGTTGGGGCTGTTGTTGATCACCGCCTGCCGGAAATCGGCGAACAGTGCGTCGGCGGTGATGTAGCGGCTCGAGTTGTCGGTTAGCCGGTCGGTCAGGTATTGCAGGAAAACGCTCTGGTCCGGAACCTGGGTGAGCGTGCCGCTGGTCATGGCCTTGCGGCTCGACAGCCGGGCCAGCTCGGTGATCGCCCGGTCCGCGCCCGCGAACGCCGTGCGCGTCTTGAAGATACCGCCGCTGAAGCAGGCGTCAGAGATCAGCAGCGTGTGCTTACTGTTGATGCCTTTGATCAGGTCGCGGATGTCGCTGTTCGAGATCCATTGGGCGGGATTGTCCTGCGTGGCGTCGGCCGGCAGCCAGTAGCCCTGTCCGATCTGTTCGTTCCAGATGCCGTGGCCGGCGAAGAAGACGATCACGCTGTCCTTGTCCGTGACCCTCAGGCCGAGCTGCTGAAGGCCACGGTAGATCTCGTCTTCGTCCGGATTCTCGAGCCGGGTGACGTTCTGGGCGTCGAAACGATAGCGCTGGACCAGTACGTTCTCGAGCCGCTGGGCGTCGGAGATGGGATGGTCCAGGTCGTTGACCGCGGGGTTCTCGTAGTCCTGCACAGCGATCAGGAGCGCGTGGTAGGTACCTTCGGGCAGCTCGGCCAGCGCGGACTCGTCGGCCGGCTTGAGCCCCCGGTCGCCACCGGGAGTCGGGGCGTCGGGAGGCGGTGCGCCGCCGCTCTCGCGAACGACGATCAGACGCGCTTCTGCCCAGTTCTGGTGTCGCTGACGCGCACGCGGATCTGGTTCTCGCCGAAGGCCAGGTTCACCTCCCGCCAGAATTCGCCGCGCGCCGAGACGTTGGCATCCTCGCCGTTGATCAGCACCTCGTAGATGCCGCTCTCGTCCCTGACCGCTCCGGCGACCACGACCCTCTTGGACGGCACGGTGATCCGATCGCCGCTTGAGCCTGGTCGGCTGAGCTCAATCTCCGGCGGCCTGACGTCGTTGGTTCTCACGACCACCTCGTCTTCACTCGGCGACGGGATCTCGGGTCGTGTGGGACGCGGCTCGGCCTCCTCCGGGCTCACCGACGCGACCAGCGTCCGGAGATCGACCGCCTGGACCTTCGAGAAGATGACGTTGGCCCGGCTGGAGGCGGGATAGCGCGTGTAGCCGCGACCGGACTCGTGGAACCGGAAGACCATGTGGGCAGTGGATCCGCCGCGCGCCAGCTCGCGGTTGGGGATCGTGTACTCCCACACCGGATGCGGCTTCGCCGAAATGGCGGTGGCTTTGAAGCCGACCGCCAGTGAGGCGCCCGAGGAGAACCCTCCGCACCCGGTGGAAGAGCCCTCGGTAAGAAGGTACTGGGTACAGATGCTGGTGTAGGTGCCGTTCCTCCTACCGTAGCCGACATCGGTCCTCGCGGCGTCGATGATGCCGTTCTGGTTGACGTCGACCCGAATGCTGGCGAAGTCGAGCGCGGGGAACTGCCCGCGCAGGTTGTCGGAGGTATCGCCCACCGCCTCCAGCACGAAGGTGGTCTTGTCGCCCTCGTACTTGGCGATGACAACGTGGCGCTCGTTCTTCTCCAGTACCCGCTCGCTCGCCGTTGTCGGCGGCGTCAGCGAGGCGATGATGACCTTCGAGAAGATGACGTTGGCCCGGCTGGAGGCGGGATAGCGCGTGTAGCCGCGACCGGACTCGTGGAACCGGAAGACCATGTGGGCAGTGGATCCGCCGCGCGCCAGCTCGCGGTTGGGGATCGTGTACTCCCACACCGGATGCGGCTTCGCCGAAATGGCGGTGGCTTTGAAGCCGACCGCCAGTGAGGCGCCCGAGGAGAACCCTCCGCACCCGGTGGAAGAGCCCTCGGTAAGAAGTACTGGGTACAGATGCTGGTGTAGGTGCCGTTCCTCCTACCGTAGCCGACATCGGTCGGCGTCGATGATGCCGTTCTGGTTGACGAACCCGAATGCTGGCGAAGTCGAGCGCGGGGAACTGCCCGCGCAGGTTGTCGGAGGTATCGCCCACCGCCTCCAGCACGAAGGTGGTCTTGTCGCCCTCGTACCTGGCGATGACAACGTGGCGCTCGTTCTTCTCCAGTACCCGCTCGCTCGCCGCCTGTACGCCGGGCGTTGCGAACAGAGCCAGGATCGCGGTCGCCAAGAGAAGCCGAGTCGCATTGGCGAGAGTCGAACTCATCAACAGGCGCGCCGCGCCTGCCTCGCAGGTTCGTATCGCCGGCCTTTCCCCTACATGCTAGTGCACCGCCGATGGCAAGGGCAAGGTAGCCGCCATCGACGCCTTGCGCGAGGCGACCATGCCCTCCATCGGCACCAGGATCCGCCGGTGGGCGGCCGCCAACGCGTCCTCGGTCAGTCCGTCTTCTCCGGTCCGAGCAGCACCGCGGTCGGCTGAGTGGAGTTCGACCGCCTCGTCGGACAGGTGCTGCCAGCAACGGCGGAACCGGATAATGGGCAGTCGAACCGTGCTACTCCCACACATCAAAATTCCCCGCCCAGATCGCATCGATGCGGCCTGTGCGCCAGCCCGCCACCTTGTCGCGTACCAGCGACGAGGGCAACTCCCGGTAGCGGCGGACGATCGCGGGCGCTTGGTTCTCGGATGCATTCAGCAGTTCGCGCGCGGTGCGAATCTGGTCTTTACGCCGTGGGCTCGGTGGTTCCGGCTGAGGAGCCACCACGACGCGCGCGCGCACACGGTCGAAACGCGATTCGTCGATCGGCGATTCCATGACGTGCAGGCCCGATTCACGGGAGAGGATGGCGTAGCTGCCGAAGCCGCCGAGCGAGAAGATTACGCCGTCGGGGCGCTCCCCTCCCCCGACTGGTAGCTCCGTCAACCGCATGCGGCGGCGCCTGGCCCACTGCCGGTACATGTCCACGGTGTGTGCCAGGAACTCCCGGGCCTGGGGATGATCCATGTCCTCGCGCAGCAAGCGAACGCCGAGGAACGCCTGGGTGGGACGCTCGCTGTCCAGGTCCTCGATCCCCTCGTCCAACACGTAGAGCTTCTCCGCTATCCGCGCGGTGGGTGACGGGCTGTGACCGTTCTGCCGTCGGCGCTCCGCGAGGGAGTTGAGCGCTGCTGCTGCGGACTCGATACGATCCATGAGCTCGATCCGATGCAGCACCAGAAAACGGTCCTCCCGGTTCCAGAACCCGTCGCCGTTGATCTCCTTAAGGCCCTCTTCCTTTGCTGCACGCCAGGGCTCGTCGTCCAAACGCATGACGATATCTTTCACCCGCGATGTGAGAAACGCCTGCTCGTTCGCCGCGCCGGTGGCGTGCAGCATTAGGTGCGTAACCGAGAGCGATGCCGCAGATGCCTCTGCACCCGCAATCTCCGGAGGCGGTTCCGCTTCGGCGTCGGGATCGATGAACTCCACACGCAGGGTGTTCCCATCGCTGCGCACGAACAGGAACTGCTCACCCTCCGGCGCGCGGTTCTCGACGATCGTGATCGACAAAGGCGCAAGGAGGCAACGAGAGCTGTGCTTGACGATCTGAAGCGTAGATCGAACACTTTTGAGCGGTGAGAATGCGCTAACAGTGGAAACAAGTGCGACTCCATTGCTTGTTGCCCGATGTACATTACTGGTGCTTTATCTTTCCGAAGACGAGAAGCAAGGGGTTATAGTATCCCACGCTTGGGCACATCCAGGTTGTTCCGGACGTAGCGTTGGTCCAAAACGCTCAGGCCGTTCGTAGCCAGGGGCGATCTTCCATCCGTGACGTTGTTAAGGTGATCGGGACAAGCAACTTCAGTTTCCTTAGCCAAGACGGACACTGAGGGACTCAGTAGCGAGTTCAATCTCGCGTGCGGCAGTCGAGCCCTTCCAGAGCCGTTGCTCTCGCAGTACGCGCTTGGTCACTCGAGGGTTCACGGACCAAACTATAGCGGCTACCTGTGGGTCACGGCCGATAAGGTATTCGAGTTAGGAAGGGCGAGGTGACGTGAGCTCTCGGGCTTGCTGATTACTTGGCCAGTGGCATGAGGCGATCATTGACCATCAGACCTGAGAAGCCGTGCCGCCACGGCCAGCACGCCAAAGAATTGAGTTCGCGGGCCCGACATTTTTAACAGAGCAACTCCGAGTTGGTTGCGTATTCCGGCGAAATCCGCCAGTGATTCCGAAGTGAAAGCCGCCACGATTCCGGGCAAAGCATCCACCCGTCGGAGCGAAGCGACGCTGGGGAGGGTTATCATTTCCGAAGTGGATGGCTTCGGTCAAACAAGAACCGCGTTTGTGGTGTAATTTTCATCTAACAATTCCTCCTCGAATGTGAATGAATCGCCGGGCCTGTGTGTAAGTGTGAATGGGCTGCGGGTTGTGCGGCCCATTCAAGCCGGTGTGGGAATCCGCGCGTTGTGTAGCGGATTTCCATAGCTGCGGCACTTTCCACAGGCCGATGCCTCTGTGCTGTTCGCAAGGCAGAAAGTTCCGACCGCGGCGCGGCCTGGGGTCGGAATCTCTGCGGAGCGGTGGTCCACTGAAGGCTATCCCTCATTCGGATCAGGCTCCTTTCTAGCCCGGCTCGGGCCGTTTTTGGACTTTCGCATCGAAGCCCCATCCAGTTCGATGCGATGCGCATTGTGGACCAAGCGGTCGAGGATGCTATCGGCCAGTGTGGGATCCCCGATCTGATCGTGCCAGTCGGTGATGGGCAACTGACTGGTGAGGATCGTGGATCGGGTGGCGTAACGGTCGTCGCAGATTTCCAGGAAGTCGCGGCGTTCGGTGTCGGCGAGCGGCGCGATGGCCCAATCATCGACAAGGAGAACGTCGATTCGGGCAATGCGGTCCAGCAGTTTGACAAAGCTGCCGTCCGCACGGGCCACGGCTAGGTCGCGCAGCAATCGCGGCGCGCGGGTGTAGAGTGCGGTGAAGCCGTCGCGAACGGCTTTGTGGCCCAGCGCGCAGCCGAGAAAGCTTTTTCCGACGCCACAGGGTCCGGTGATGATCACGTTCTGATGCTGGGTAACCCAGTCACAGGCGGCCAGGCTGCGGATCAACCCGCGGTCCAGGCGGCGCGGATGCCGGTAGTCGATGTCTTCGACGGCGGCGTTGATTTTAAACCGGGCGGTCTTCAAGCGACGGGCGAGCGCCCGGTTTGCCTTCCAATCCCATTGCCGATCCACCAGCAAGGCCAGACGTTGCTCGAAACTGAGCCGGAGGATTTCGGGGTCTTCCATCTGCTGGCCCACCGCCTCGGCCATGCCCGTGAGTCGCATCGCATGGAGTTTTTCCAGTGTGGGTTGCATTAGCATGACGGTCCCTCCGGAGTCTTGAAGTAATCGGTTCCACGGATATTGGGGTGTTGAATGGGCGGCCGGACCGGACCGGGTTCCGGCTCGGCCTGCCGATCCAGACCGGTGCCGAGGATCGACCGGACGCTTTGATAGGAGCAGGCATCGAGTCGGCAGGCGCGGGCCGCGGCGGCTTCCAGCCGATCCGGCCCATAGCTTTGACCCAGACGAAGGATGCCCAAACAGCTGCGGAAGCCTTGTTCGGGATGGCGGCGCGATTGAAGCACGCGCGCCACCAGTTGGGAGGTGAACGGACCGGTGCTCGATGCCCAGCGGATGAGCCGTTCCGGTGTCCATTCCAGGTAGCGTTGATGCGCGGCGGGCCGATGCGCATCGACGGTGGTGTGCGCCCCCGCCTTCGAGCTGCGCGGGTGACTGGCTACACGCTGGCCCCGATGAAAGATCTCCACGGTCAGGGCCGTGTAGCGCACGTCCAACTGCTGATGCACCAGGGCGTAGGGAGCGCTGTAATAGTGGCCCTCGACCTCGATGTGGTAATCGATGTGGACGCGCGCTTTCTTCCATTCGGCGAACGCGTAGCGGTCGGCTGGCAAGCGGCCCAGCGCCGGCCGGTCGAGCGTCTCGAACCGGGTGCGGCGGCTGCCCTCGAGCTTGCGAAATCTGCGGGCATTGAGCCGGTCCAACAGTTCCGCGATCGCGGCGTTCAGATCGGCCAGGTTGAAGAACGTGCGTTTGCGCAGGACGGCCAGGATCCACCGTTCCACCAAAAGCACACCCGCCTCGGCCTTCGCCTTGTCCCGGGGTTTGCGCACGCGCGCCGGAATGACAGCGACGCCGTAATGAGCCGCCATCTCCTGATAGGTCGGATTCAGGTCCGGTTCGTACCGGCAGGGACGGCTGACCGCGCTCTTCAAGTTGTCGGGGACAACGATCTCGGGCACGCCCCCAAAAAACTCCAATGCACGGATGTGAGAGCCAATCCAACAGGGCAGCTTCTGGCTCCAGGTCGCTTCGGCGAACGTGTAATTGCTGGCGCCCAGGACCGCAACGAAGATGGACGCGTCCTGAATGGCTCCCGTCTTCGAATCGACGATCGGGACGGTGTCTCCCGCATAGTCGACGAACAGTTTTTCTCCGGCGCGGTGTTCTTGCCGCAGAACCCGATCGAGCTTCCGGGCCCATTGCCGGTAGAGTTCACAGAACCGACTGTAGGAATAACCGTCCGGGTTCGACTGCCGGTACTCCTGCCAGAGCAACTGCAACGTGACATGCTTGTCGCCCCGGAACTCTTCGTGGATCGTCGCCCAATTCGGCGCCGGGCGGTCCGGAGTCAGCGTCACCCGCGGTGGGAACAGCTGCGTCTCCAATCCCGATTCATCCAGTCCTTCGGGCAACGGCCATCCGAGCCCCGCCACCTCGGCCCGGCGGACATAATCGGCGACTGTGCTGTGGTTGATCGAACAACTGCGGGCGATCTGGCGGTGACCTAACCCCAGCCCGAACTTGAGTCGTAGAACTTCTTTGATCTTTCGCATGGACAATCTCTCTGCAGGCACGTGTTCTCCCTCCTTGACTAAAAGGGAAAACAGTACCCGCGGGTTGTCCAGCGTCGCTATCGGCCTCTTCGATTCCGGAGCATCTCATCCACCATTCCGACCGGCACCCCAAAACTGGATGGCTTCGGGTCGGAATCCCTGGATGCTTTCCCTCGGAATCGCTGGATGACTTCGATCGGAATCAGTGGGGGCTTTCGATCGGAATCCCTGGATGACTTGCTCTGGAATACGCAGTTGGCCGCGAACCTCCGCGTACTGTAGTTGAACCGCGAAGGACCTTGTCTGAATTCCCCGCGCGACAGCCTGCGGCCGCGCGCGGGTCGACATAACGCCCATACGACGACAATTCAGCCCTACCATAGTCGTCAGACCCTGCTTGTGCCGCTTATCCGCAGGTGAGCGCCCTGGACATCGTGACGTGGGCCGGAGCATGTGCCACTCTTCTCGCCGCCTCTATCGCGGCGGGATACTTACCTGGGAACGCGCTGCTCGGACCGACCCGAAGGCGGCACTCAGAGCCGAGTAGCCCCGGCCCTAGCGCCAACGTGCAGGTCCGTCAGGCGATAGGTCCTGCCTTGTCGCCTCGCGTTTAGGGATGGTCAAGCAGTGCACGGCTATTTGGCCAAGTGAGTTTAGTTGCTCCGTAACATTGACCCGGGTTCCCAAGCTGACGACGAAGCCTTCAGGCGTTCGCAAATCCTGTGGCTCTCACGGAGGACTTGCTGTTTGTGTTGCGGTAACGCACTCGGGACACTGGGCCGGGCGGGTTTCAGCCCGTCCTCTGCTCGAAGGCCCTCATGAATTCGACCAGCGTGTCGACGCCTTCTTCGGGTAGCGCGTTGTAGATCGAAGCACGCATTCCTCCGACCGAGCGGTGACCTTGAGGCCGTCGAGGTCGAGGCCCTCCGCGCTCCCTTGCTGCACGAACATGAGCGGATAAGCGGAATAAGCAGGGTCTGACGACTATGGTAGCACTGAGATTGTCGTCGTATGGGTGTTATGTCAACCCGCGCGGGGATTCAAGGCAGGATGTTCCGGGCAGGCGGCAGATTCAAGGCAGTTTTCCGTCTTGCGGAGACACACCCGTCCCGCGGCGTCGTGACGTCGACGTTCAGAAGGCGTCCATCTGGCAGTTGTAGTCGGAAGAGGCCGGCGCCAGAGGCGGGGCGCGGGAAGGCAGGCCCAGGCACTCCAGGATTCTTACTGTGACCGTGGGCGGACGAATTGCTGCAAGGATTTTCATCCTTCCGCCGCAATGTTCACACTGAAGAACGTCCACCAGGAAGACACGTTTCATCAACTCCGCCCAGGTGTAATTGCGATTGCGCGCAGATGATTCCGCGCAGGGCTCAGCCGCAACAGTCAGCTCGGCTGATTGTTGGGCAGTAGGCTGCGGTTTCACCTCGGTCTCCCTGCGATTGTTATCCTCGGCGGTCACCCAAAACCGGCCAATGGTGGTCACCTGAAAACCGGCCAACGAACATAGATAAGCCCGGGACATTGACACCGACGGGAAGCCGAAACAGGCTCCGTCGGCATGAGCAATGTCTTGAGCACAGAAAAGAGAGAGCAAGTTGTTGCATTGGGGCGGCTTGGATGGCCGCTGCGTCGGATCGAACAGACCACCGGCGTGCGTCGTGAGACGGCCAGTGCGTATCTGAGAGCGGCCGGAATCCCCATTCGGCCGCCCGGGAGTTGGGGCCGGCGACCGGCAAAACCGGCCAACGAGGTGACCACCGACCCGGACGGCGTAAATGGTGTCGTTGAGGGGTTTGGCGGTTCCGATACTTCAAAACCGGCCAACGAAGTGACCACCGACCCGGAGGCCGAGAATCCGGTCTCGGCAGAGTCGTCGGCTCCCCCTCCAAGCCCACCGTCGGGCAGTTCCTGCGAGCCGTACCGGGAGACCATCCAACAGGCGCTGGAGCGTGGCCGCAACGCGATGGCGATCTGGCAGGACCTGGTCACGGATCACGGTTTTGTCGGCAGCTACGAATCGGTCAAGCGTTTCGTTCGCAAACTCCGGGGAGTGCGATCCCCGGAAGCGGTCGGAATCATCCAGACCGGAGCTGGAGAGGAAGCGCAGGTCGACTACGGGACCGGACCGATGGTCCGGGATCCGAAGACGGGCAAGTACCGACGGACGCGGCTGTTCGTGATGACGTTGGGCTACAGCCGCAAATCGGTCCGGCTGCTGACGTTCAAGTCCAGTTCCCGCATCTGGGCCCAGTTGCACGAGACCGCGTTCCGCCGACTCGGCGGCACTCCCCGCCTCATCGTGCTGGATAACCTGCGCGAAGGCGTGATCGTCCCGGACCATTACGACCCCACCCTGAATCCGTTGTTTCGAGATGTCCTGACCCATTACGGCGTGGTGGCCATGCCATGCCGGGTGCGCGATCCAGACCGCAAAGGCAAAGTCGAATCCGGTGTCGGGCACGCCCAGAAGACCCCATTGAAGGGACAGCGCTTCGAGAGCCTCGACCAGGCCCAGGGGTATCTGGATCGCTGGGAAGTCCGATGGGCCGACACCCGCATCCACGGCACGACCAAGCGGCAGGTGGCGGCCATGTTCGCCGAAGAGAAACCATCTCTTAAGCCGCTGCCGATCGAACCGTTTCGCTATTACCAATTCGGTGAACGTGTCGTCCATCTCGACGGTTGCGTCGAAGTCGAAGCCGCCTATTACAGTGTACCGCCGGGCTGGATCGGACGGGGTGTCAAGGTCCAGTGGGACACGCTTCACGTCCGGATCCTGGACCCAAACACCTATCCACTCCTCCGCGAGCATGTCCGCCAGAAGCGGGGTGGATACCGTGTCCGTGCTGAAGACAACCCGAAGAAAACCCCGTTAACGACGGTGCAACTGCTGGCCCGAGCCCGCCGCGCTGGCACCCACATCGGCACACTCTGTGACGCCATTCACCGCCGACAAGGGGAAGCTGCGGTCCGCCGCATCCTGGGTGTGCTCTCCCTGGCCAAGAAGTACGGTGTCTCCGCCGTGGAGGATGCTTCGGCTGCGGCACTGGAACTCCACGTCTACGAGTATCGTTTCGTCCGCCGCTATCTGGAGCGGCGACCTCCACTCGCCCTGCGTCAGGTCGATCCTCTCATTCGCGAACTGACTCAGTATCGCGATCTCATCAACCTCAAAATCCAGGAGCAGGAACACTCATGAATCTGATCGAACTCCAGCGGGCTCTCCGACAACTCCGGCTCGGCGGCATTGCCGAGGTGTTGGAAACACGCCTCCACCAGGCCCAGACCGAAGCCATGGCGCCGATCGACTTGGTCTCTCGTCTGGTCTCGGATGAACTGGACCGTCGCAGCATCCGGTTGTTGGAACGGCGTCGGAAACAGGCCCGGTTCCGCGATCCCCAGAAGACGCTCGACTCCTTCGACTTTACTTTCAACAAGAAGATGAATCGTAGTCTGGTCTTCGACCTGGCGACGGGCGCCTTCATCTCCAGGCACGACGATGCCTTGTTTCTCGGTCCTCCTGGCACCGGCAAGAGTCATCTGGCTCAGGCCATCGGCTTGGCTGCGATTGAGCAGGGCTATCGGGTCGTCTACCGTGAAACTCATGCGCTTCTCGACGACATCGCCGAAGCCACCATTGACGGTACCCGAAAGGAGTGCATGGAAGCTTTGGCGACGGTCCCGCTGCTGATCATCGACGATCTGGGGATGCGGAAGCTTCCTCCCACTGCAGCAGAGGAACTCCTCGAGATCGTGATGCGACGCTATGAACGGACCAGTACGTTACTGACATCGAATCGACCCGTCCAAGACTGGGGAAAACTACTGGGTGATAGCGCCGCCGTCACAGCCATGCTGGACCGGCTGCTCCATCACGGCCACATCCTCAAATGCGGCCCTCGGAGTTGGAGGACTAAAACGGGCTTGCCGAGTCCAGTCCCAAAGAGGTAGAACAACACCGTCCCGGGCCATCCCCGTTGGCCGGTTTTGAAGTGACCACTGAGGTACGTTGCCCAGTGGATGGAATTCCGGCCGGTTGTTGGCCGTGACCGTAAGTTTGGGCGGCATCTTGCCGTACCGGAGGGGAAGCCATGCGGGTGTCTGGCATTCGATCCGGTAGGTAACGGGAGAAGTCACACGCAGTCGGCAGTCCTGCATGCGCATGATCGATTGGACGCGGGCATAGTGTAGTTCGGAGCGGATCTGATACGCAGCGGACTGCAAAAGCCAGTGCTGCCGGGCTTCAACGAGTGAGGGGACGGCGATCATGGTGAGGGAACTGATGATCGCAACGACAACGCAGGCTTCCAGAAGGCTGGTGCCTCGGGATGAAGACATAAACCCTTCCTGTGTGTTCTAGAAAGGGCACCTTCAATGTTAGTAGTTAGCGCAATTGTCCGATACAGAAATCTGTCTGCGAGAGAACCAACGTGAGGGGGACAGGGGTATAGCCCTGTCCCCCGGTGGTTGGTAAGCAATAAAATTCGGAGACGCTGGCTGTCGAGTTGGTGCGGACGAAGAATGTGCGGTCATAGACCGCCCGAAGAATGTGCGGTCATAGACCGCACCTACACCTTGTTTCCTGCGATGGTAGAGGCCTTTTGATAGAATATAGGCGTTCTTTCCGCGTCTTCTGCGCCTGCGCGGGAAACACCCTTTCCTGTGTTTTCTGTGTCTAGCTGTCTGAAAGCGGACTGACGGGAGCCCTTGTTGTCCAGGGAGTCAAAGCAGTACCTCAAGGTGGCGGCGACCAGCGCGGCCGTGGCGTTGTTCGTCCTGCTTCTGTCCTGGCAGAGCTACTTCAACCAGATCAACGACGCCGCTTACGACTTCACGCTTCGTGTTTCGGGACAGATCGAGCCGTCCAGCCCCGCGCACATCGTTGCGATCGATGAGGAAAGCCTCGACCGGTTCGGAGCCTGGCCCTGGCCCCGAGACGTTCTGGCACGACTGATCGACCGGATCGCCGAGGTTGAACCGCGCGTGATCGGGATAGACCTGGTCCTGGAGGATCCAAGGGACGAACTTGGCGACTTTCTGCTGGCGCGTTCGGTCAAGGGCGCCGGCAGGGTCGTGTTGGCGACGCGGGTCGACGATTCCACCGGCGATCCACGCTGGCAGCAACCGTTCCCGGCCCTGGCCGGACCGGATGTCCGCCTCGGCCACGTCCACGCCGACCCGGACCTGGACGGCGTCATCCGGCGCATTGTCTCCGCCAAGGAAGCGGGAGGCGAAGTCTACTCGGCGCTGGCCGTGGAGGTGCTTCGTGCTTCGGGAGATCTGCCAGAGGGTTTCGAGCATCAGGTTGGCTCCAGCGTTCGGATCGTCCCCGAACCGATTCTCATTCGCTTCTCCGGAGACCGACAGACGTTTCCTCACGTGCCTGCCTGGGAGGTTCTGGAGGGGCGCTCCTCGGCCTCGGCGCTGACCGGAGGCATCGTACTGGTCGGTTCCACCGCGGAGGGTCTGGGCGATGACTGGATGACGCCGTTCTCGGCTGCGGGCCGCCGCATGAGCGGGATTGAAGTCCACGCAAATCTATTAGAAACAATATTTTCAGAACGCCGAATTCAGGTTGTGCCTGATGTGTTGGTGTTCTTCGCCCTGGCGCTGCTCGTCGCAGGTCTCTGGTGGATGGATGAGCGGTACGAGGGCAGACGCTTCTACGCGGCAGCCCTGGCGGTGGTTCCCCTGACCCTCGGTCTGTCGTGGCTGCTCATGAGCGCGTTCACACTCTGGCTGCCGTTTCCAACGTTCCTTGTCGCGCTCGTGCTGGTCGTTCCGGGGTTGGAAGTCGGCAAAATGGTCCGGGTCAACCGGGACCTGGACGAGAAGATCGGGCGCCTTTCCTCCTGGGCCGCCGAAGAGCCGATTCCCGCCGATGCTGCTCCTGATCTCCGGGCGCAGTTGCTGGAGCAAGTCGAGGCCGGCGAAGTGCGAGACCGCTGGCTGGCGCTGCTCGAAGCCGCCGAACAGGAAGGACGGGCCCGCCGAAGCCGGCGCCAGAGACTGCTGGACATCGTCCGGCGGGATTCGCGCTGGAAGCTGGACGCGGTGGATTTCTTCAACGAACAACTCTACCGCTTCCTCTCTTTTAACAACGCCATCCTCGGCGCCATCGACGACGTCATCATTGTTTCAGACCCGCTCGGGCGGGTGGTCTACCAGAACCCGGCGGCAGAGCGACTCCCGGGCTACTCACAGGCACCTCCGGCGGCCTGGGAGTATCTTCCTGGATTGCTGGACGGCCGTCGGTTGATCCACGATTTCGCGGCCGTGTTCGCGGGAGGCGAGCCCCGTCGTCTGGAGTTCATTAGATCGAACGACGGGAGCCGGTTCTACACGATGGTGCTTTCTCCCATCGTCGACATCGGAATCGTGGCCAGCCTCCACGACGTGACTGCGCAGCACGAACTGAATCAGGCGAAGAACGACATGGTGTCGCTGGTTTCGCATGAGCTCCGCACCCCCCTGACCTCGATCCAGGGCTACAGCGAGATGCTCGTGAAATACGGGCTGGTAGAAGAAAAGGGATCCGAGTTCCTGGGGTCGATCATCGGCGAGAGCCGCCGCTTGAACGAGCTCATCCAGTCCTTTCTCGACATTGCATACATCGAGTCGGGACGGCAGAAGCTCAACCTCGGCGAGTTTGCCATCCAACCCATGCTCGACGACCTGCTGCGAATCCACGATCCGGTCGCGCGAGCCAAGGGAATAGGGGTCGAGGCCACCGCAGCTGACGATAAAGGGCTCGTGCGGGCCGACCGGATGCTACTGTATCAGGCGCTGGCGAATCTGGTGTCGAACGCCATCAAGTACAGCCCGGCAGGGACGTCGATCCGGATCACAGGTTCGAACGGAGACGGACGCGCCCGGTTCCTTGTCGAAGATGAGGGCTATGGAATTCCCTCCGAAGAGGCTGCCCGAATCTTCGAAAAGTTTTACCGACGAGGCAACAAGGAAACGCGGGACGAATCCGGGTTCGGGCTCGGTCTGGCTTTCGTCCGCGAAGTCGCCGTCCGGCATGGCGGCGATGTGACGGTGGAGAGCGAGCCCGGAAAGGGCTCCGTGTTCTCCCTGTGGATCCCGAATTAGGAGGGATGTGCGGTCATAGACCGCACCTACACCTGGTGTGAGTGTGAGCAAAGCGAAACAGCAGGAGTCGTTCGGTCCGAAGCCCAGCATCCTCATCGTCGATGACGATAAGTCGATCTGCAAGATGATCGCCTCGTTGCTCGACATGGAGGGGTACCCCCATCGGATCGTCACCCGAGGCGAGGAAGCGCTCGAGGCCATCCGCGACGAAGCCTACCGCATCGTCGTCAGCGACATCTACATGGGGGATGTGTCCGGTCTCGACGTTCTCGAAACGGTTCGACAGACATGTCCGGAATCGGAAGTCGTCATCATGACGGCCCACGGTTCGGTCGAGACTGCGGTTCAGGCGGTCCGAAACGGCGCCTTCGACTACATCAGTAAGCCTTTCGCTGTCGAAGAGATTCTGGGCACCATCCACAGGATCGAGGAGAAGGAGCGTCTGCTCGAGACCTCCATCGTCGGCTCTGAACTGGCAGAGTCTCTACCGAATACTGACATCGTCGGGACGAGTCCGCAGATGGTGGACATTTACAAGAAGGTTGCGCGGGTTGCGTCGATCGACGCGCCGGTGCTCATTTTCGGGGAGAGCGGAGCAGGGAAGGAGCTGATCGCCCGTGCGCTCCATCTGCATAGCAAGCGTGCCGCGGCTCCTTTTGTCGTCATCAACTGTGGTGCACTGACCGAAACCCTGCTCGAGAGCGAACTGTTCGGGCACGAACGGGGATCCTTCACCGGGGCAGTTGGAACCCGGAAGGGTCTGTTCGAAAGCGCTGCCGGAGGCACCGTCCTGCTGGACGAAATCTCCGAGACGTCGCTGGGGTTTCAGGTCAAATTGCTGCGGGTCATCCAGGAACACGAGATCCGCCGCGTCGGCTCCAACGACACGATCGGCGTCGACATCCGCGCCGTGGCAGCCACGAACCGGGATCTGCGGGAAATGGTCCGTGGCGGTCAGTTCCGCGAGGACCTGTTTCACCGGCTGAACGTCTTCACGATCGCCGTCCCGCCAATGAGAGACCGGCCCGAGGACATACCGATGCTGACCAGTTACTACCTGAAGCAGTACAACGATCAGTACGGCAGGTCGGTTCGGTTGATGCCCGAAGCGCTGGAAGCCCTCAGAGGCTACGACTGGCCGGGCAATGTTCGGGAACTGAAGAATGTAGTTGAACGTGCTCTGACGTTCTGCGAAAACGGTGTGATACGGCAATCGGATCTCGAATTGGGAGAAGACCCCGCCGAGCCGGAAAGTCCGTCGGGCGGGTCGCTGGAAGAGATGGAGCGGGACCACATCGTCCGGACCCTGCGGGAAACCGGTGGAAACAAGAAAAAAGCGGCCGAGATCCTCGGGATCGAGCGCCGGACGCTCTACAACAAGGCGAAACGCTTAGGCATTGATTTAAGAGGTGTTTAGGGTTAAGATCCGCGGGGTAGGGGCAGTGTGCCCCGAAGACGGTTTTCCACCTCCCTGGGGGTGGTGAACGATGAAGAAGAGAAGCGCCATCTCGGTCGGGACTTTGACCCTTTTGCTGGGCCTGTCCGTGGCTGTATTTGCTGCGGATGACCTTCAGGAATTCGACCAGCGCATCCTGCGCGTGGTTGAACGACTGGACACGGACGTCGCGACGGATCGCGGCTTGGCTCCGGTTTTTGCCGAGTTGATGCGCAACGAGTACGGTACGTCGCAGGCGGAACTGCGGTGGGCCCTTGAGCAGGAGATTTCCTGGGGCCGAATCGCGATTCTTGCCTACGTTCAGGCGACCACGGGGCGCTCGTTCCAAACGCTGGCGTCGGATGGCGCCGATGTCGATGTAGCCGGGTTTGTGGCGACGGCGGAAATGAGTCCGGACAAGATGATCGGCTCTCTCGAGGGCTTCCTGAAGCTCGCCGAGCGGGAGCGCAACTCGATGATCTTCGACAGACTCCGAACTGCTCGCCGCATTCAGGTGCTGCCCGACCTGGGGAGCGGGTTCGGCCTATTCCAGGAGGCCCTGGATTTCCGGCGGCTCGAGCCTCCTCGGCCCACCAAGATTCACGGTGGGACGACCGGTCTGGCAAAGGGTGGGAACAGAGGAAACAAATGAGGAAATACTTATTCATAGTGGCTTTGGCTCTTGTGCCATCCGTGGCGCTGGCACAAGGCCCTGTTCAGGTCACATCGAGCCATGGACCCGTCGAGTATGAGTTCGCCTCCGGCGCCAGGCTCCTTCCGGTCGATTCAAAGCTGCCGTCGCTGGACATCGGTGACAAGATCCGCACCGGCGCAGGTGCGCAACTGACGCTGGGCCTTCCAGACGGCTCCTACATAGTGGTCTCGGAGAACACGACGCTGGAAATCGAGAAGTTTTGGGGCTCGGAAGTCCGGAACCTGATGAAGGTGATGCTGGGGCGAGTGCGTTTCTTCATCCAGCGTCTCGGTGGGCGGCCGAACCCATATCGGGTCAATACGCCCACGGCCCTGATCGCCGTTCGCGGGACGACATTCGAAGTGATAGCGGGCCCGCTTTCGACCGAAGTGCGCTGCTTTGATGGCCGTGTGACCGTCGAGACCGCCGGTATGGCGGACCGCGAGGTGATCCTGGATGCCGGTCGAAAGACGATGGTGGTTACGGGCGAGTATCCGATGAGACCGGTCCAGATGGATGACATTTTTGGCGGTTCCCGGGTGCTGCGAGTCGTCAGGACAGACGGCGAAGCGGTGCCGGTTCTCGGGACCCTTCCTTCGCTGGAGCGGGTTGCCCGGGACAACGACCGCCTCAATCGACAAATCGACCCGCTGGCTAATCCAGCCGGAGGAGCAGCCCTCGGCCAGCAGATCCGGCGCGGCAAGCTGACTTTCCCTAAGAGATAGAACGCACAGTAGAAGACCTGTTAAAGAGGGTGCTCATCGAGCACCCTTTTCTATTGGATAGACCTGCGACCATGACGGACATCCAGATCTCATGAGTCTCAAACGGTATCTCGACGGTTTTCTCGATTCGTTCCCGAAGGAACGCCACGTCGAAATGGATCCGGTGCAGTTCGTCCACCGTTACTCGGATCCTGCGGACCGGGAAGTCGTCGGCTTCGTCGCTGCGGCGTTTTCCTACGGAAACGTGAAGAGCGTACTCCGGAGCGTCGAGCATGTGGTCGCGCGGTTGGGCGAACATCCGGCTCGGTTCATCGCCTCGTTCGATCCGCGGCGGGATGCCCGGGTGTTCCGGGGATTCTACCACCGGTGGAATACGGACAAGGATGTCGCGGTCCTGCTTTGGATCCTGGGTCGGATGATCGGGCAGTATGGGTCGTTGGAGGCTGCCATCGCCGGCGGGTTCGACCCGCGAAACGGATCGGTCGAAGCGGCGCTCGAACGATTCTCTTTGCAGGCGCTCAGTTTCGGGCACGAGCAGTTTTATTCCGGTGCCGAGCGACGCCGCCGTCGGGGCGTGCTTTATTTCTTCCCGAAGGTTTCGGGCGGGAGTGCCTGCAAGCGCCTCAACCTGTTCATGCGATGGATGGTGCGACCTGAAGACGGGGTCGATTGTGGAGTCTGGGATCGCATTCGGCCCAGTTCTCTGGTGATCCCGCTCGACACGCACATCAGCAGAATCTCTCAATACATCGGCCTGACCGAGATGCGGACGCCGGGGTGGAGGATGGCCGTCGACGTCACCGAGTCCCTGCGAAAGCTGGATCCGGCCGACCCGCTACGCTACGATTTTGCTCTCTGTCATCTGGGAATTGCCGGCGATTGCCCCCGCCGGAGGGACTTTGAAAAGTGTGTCCGATGCCCCATTCAGCAGGTTTGCCGACTCTAATCGGCTATCGCCTGAGAGTCCCTCAAAGAAAACCCCATTTTTATGTATTTTTTTCCTTGCAATAAGTTTGACCAAGAACAAGAATGCCCCAAGTCGCGGTTAACCCAAGGAAGGGAGACGAGACATGACCAAGGATGGTGCGACACTAGCAGTAGACCCCTCTAGCCTGATCGGCAACCTTTTCGCTTTACTTCCGATCCCTGTAGCTGTGGTGGACGTGCGTGGCGAGATCGTGATGTCGAACTCGACATTCAACGATTTTTTTCCGGAGACGAAGAACATCAACCGCCTGCCGCGGTATGAGGTTCAAGTGGAAGGACGCGCCACGTTCGATTTCGACACGGTGCCACTGACGGACCAGGGACTGTCGATCTTTATCGGGCGGGAAACGACGAGCGAGAGACAGCTCCGGCATCAGCTGGTGCACATGGAAAAAATGGGCGCCATCGGCCGACTCGTGACCGGTGTCGCCCACGAACTGAACAACCCGCTGGCCGGCATCGTCTGCTACGCACAACTCCTGTCGCGGGGGGATCTGGACCCATCCGCCATTCGCATGGTGGAGGTTCTCCGCGCTCAGGCCGAACGTGCCGGCAAGATCGTCCAGAATTTTCTGAGCCTGGCCACCAAGACCGAACCGGAAAGGCGTCCTTTCGCCCTGAACGGGCTGATCAAGAATGTCCTGTCACTGCGCGAGTACGATCACAGCGTTCGCGACATCGTCGTTTCATCGGAGCTTTCGCCCGATCTACCGAACGCGGCCGGAGACAGCGGCCAGATCGAGCAAGTCCTCCTGAACCTGATCGTCAACGCCGAGGAGGCCGTACAGGAATTGCATGATCGCGTGCCGGAGATTCAGGTTCGAACCGAGGCGTTGGGCAACAAGATCCGGCTGGAAGTTACAGATAACGGGAGCGGTATCCATTCCCGGGACATGAACCGGATTTTCGACCCGTTCTTTACGACCAAGAATTCTGCTGACGGCGGCGGCGGAACCGGTTTGGGTTTGAACATCTGCGCCGAAATCGTGAAGGATCACGGTGGCGAGCTCTACGCCTGGAGCAACCACGGTGCCGGTTCGACCTTTACGATGGAACTCCCCGTGGAACCGGCAGAGATACACGTCGAGGCTCCACCTGAGCGAAGCAACGCCGGGGCACTGGTTCGCGGCAAGTCGATCATGGTGATCGATGACGAGGTCACGATCACGGAACTGATCGACGATCTTCTCAGTCGCTATGGCGCGAAGGTCGATTTCTTCAACTGCGGTGCTCAGGCCTTCGACCATCTTTGCGTCAAATCTTACGATGCGATCGTCTGCGACCAGCGGATGCCCGGCGTGAACGGGCAGAGCCTGTATCGCATGGTCGAATCGCTAGATCCGGAGATGGCACGTCGTTTCCTTTTCGTAACGGGCGACGTCCTCAACGATCGAACGAAACAGTTCTTCGCTCAGACAGGCGCGCGCTACCTGCGGAAGCCGTTCCGGCTCGATGATCTTCTGCGTGCCATCGAAGGAGTGCTGAAATAGAACAAAGAGTGTGAGAGCAACAACCTGTGCAACGAGAACTGAGCGGGCCGGAGGCGACGAGAGCGTCACGGCCCGATTTCTTTTTTGGCTCTTCCGGAAACTTATTGGGTCTAATCGCAAAATCGCGATATTTGAACAATCCACATTGCAGGTTGCTCATTGGACATTGCTTCATTTGAAATCGGAGGAGGTCGCCGTCCTGAGTAGGAATTGCGCAGAGGTGCCTACACCGGCTCTCTCGGAAAACCGCGAACTCTGCTGGATCATCGCGGCGTCCGTCAAAACCTCTCGAAGCTCCGACCAATGACAAATCGAGCAATCTCCAATCTCCAATTTCGAATGCGGATTTGTCCATTAACCAATTTGCGATAGATTCCTTCTTTTCAACCCACACCCAGTCGAAAATCGGAATTCCTTTTTTGAGGGCGTCACTCCCTGGAGACCCTGTTGCGCAGCGTTCCGACCCCTTCCAGGTCGATTTCGACGACGTCTCCCGGCTTCATGAACACCGGGGGTTTTCTGGTGAAGCCGACGCCCGCCGGGGTGCCTGTCGCGATCACGTCGCCCGGCTCCAGCGTGAGGACACGTGAAGCATAAGAGACGAGTTCGGGCACTTTGAAGATGAGGTTCCGCGTGTTGGATTCCTGCATCGTTACGCCATTCAGGCGGAGGGCAATGGCCAGTCCGTCCCCGTCCGCCAGATCGCTGGTGGTCACCACGCAGGGCCCGATAGGGGCGAATGTGTCGAAGGTCTTCCCACGAATCCACTGGTTGTCGGAAAACTGAAGATCCCGGGCGGAGACGTCGTTCACGATCGTATAGCCCGCGATGTAGTCGAGAGCTTCACCGACTGGAATGTGTCGGCCCCGTCGGCCGATCACGACTCCCATCTCCGCCTCGAAGTCGATCTGATCACTCATTTCCGGGATGAGGATGTCCTCCTCGGGTCCGATGATGGCGTTGGCGAACATTGCGAACAGGAGCGGTTCTTCAGGTTTGGACAGACCCACCTCGTCGGCATGGTCATGGTAGTTCAGACCGATGCCGATGATTTTCTGGGGGTTCCGAACAGGAGCACGCAGACGAAGCTCCGACCAGTCCCGTGTCGGCCATGCCTCGGGACGATCGGGTTCGCCGGCAAGGGCGGCGACACTGTTATCCAGACGAGCCAGCCCTCCTTCCGCCCGCAGCGCGTCTTCGAGCGAGGACGCGTCAGGGAACGGAATAAGGCCGATCGAAATCGCCCGGGTGACGTCGAGGCACTGGCCCTCAAAGTCACAACCCAGTTGCACTTCCGGCGACCGGGCGTCAGAGAAGTTCATGAATTTCACTCGAGCCTCCTGTTCATTCTCCTATCCTAGCCGATTCTATTCAGCCACATCGAGAGCCAGAAGTTTAGAGCCATTTTCTTAACCGCGGAGGCATGAAGGCACGGAGGTCTTCTGATTGTGGTGTCTCCGTGGTTAAGTATCTTCCTCGCAGATTCCTGAGCCTGACGGGAGCCAAGTAGGATATTTTTAGGAATTCTGTGCCGCCTGGCGCCGAAGTTCTGCAGAGGATCCGAACCACGATGAGCGATTACATCGAATTCAGGGGAGTCCACAAAGCCTTCGAGGACAACGTCGTTCTGGACGGCGTGTCGTTCGCTGTGGAGAGGGGATCAACGTTCGCCATTCTAGGACCGAGTGGAGTAGGGAAGACCGTCCTCCTGACTCACGTCGTTGGTTTCCAGACTCCTGACGTGGGCCAGGTGCTGGTCGACGGACAGGATGTGACAGCATTGTCGGAACGAAAGCTCGCTCCAATCCGGAAGAAGGTCCAGCTCGTTTTCCAATCGGGGGCGTTGTTCGATTCGCTCTCCGTCTGGGAAAACGTGGCGTTTCCGCTTCAGGACACCGGCCTTGCCGACGAGGAGATCGAAAGGCGTGTCGCGGAAAAACTGCAGCTTGTCGAAATTGAGGACATCGCGGAGTTGATGCCGCCAGAACTCAGCACCGGGACTAAGAGGGCCGTCGCCATCGCCCGAGCTCTGGCGGCCGAACCGGAAGCGATTCTCTACGACGAACCGACGACGATGGTCGATCCTTTACTGTCGCAGACGATCAACGACCTGATCAATAAGATGTCGGATCGTCTTGGGTTGACTCAGATGGTCGTGACGCACGACATTGCCAACTGTGCCGAAAAAGTAGCCGATCGCGTCGCGCTCCTGCATCAAGGCAAGTTCGTCTTCATGGGTACGATTCACGAGTTGTATGCGTCTGATCACCCCGTCGTGCACGAGTTCGTTGAGGAGGACCACTACAGGGTCGAGGGCCGGCAGGGATGAGGGGGCTAGTGGCCTGTAGGAAGACTACCGACCGCAAGGCGACCGAAGCAGGGCATGTTTGATTTTTTTGACAGAATCGTGGAAGAGAGAATCCTGAAAGCCCAGGAAGAAGGCAAGTTCGATGAACTTCCGGGCCGCGGCCGGCCCATTCGGTTCGAGCATGACAGCATGGTCCCGGAAGAGGTACGGCTCGCTTACAAAATTCTCAAGGATGCTGATTTCCTCCCGCCGGAACTGGAACTCCGGAAAGAAATCCTGAGAATCCAGGGCCTCATTCGTGGAGTCGCAGACAACGACGAAAGGTTGCGGCTGATCCGCGACGTGAATCGCCGAATCCTCGAGTTGAACATGAGGCGTCGAACTCCCCTGGCGGCCGAAACTGCACAGATTTATGCCGAAGATGTGAGGAAAGGGTTGGGCGACGCCGGATGAGACCGCTGATTATCTTCGATCTCGACGGCACCCTCGTCGACTCAAAACCGGACCTGTGCGCTTCGGTCAACTACGTTCGGCTGCAGTACGGCCTTTCTCCCCTGCGCGAAGAGGAGATCGCCGGCTTGATCGGCGACGGCGCCTCCGCGCTCATCCGGCGTGCGCTCGAAGATCAGGCCTCGGAACGCAACATCGAGGATGGTCTGCACATGTTCCTGTGGTACTACCGGGATCACATGCTCGATCAGACCGGACTGTATGATGGGGTGGAGGAGACTCTTCACGCGCTCGAAGACTGTGAACTGGCGGTTCTCACCAACAAGCCCTACCGATTCAGCCGCGCAATGCTCGAGGGGCTGGGCGTCGAGCACCATTTTTCGGCGATCTATGGCGGTAACAGCTTCGAGCAGAAGAAGCCCGATCCTGTAGGCGTGTTTCGCATCCTGTCCGACACGAAGGGTCGTCCGGAATCGACCTGGATGGTCGGCGATTCCTCGATCGACGTGATGACCGGACGCAACGCGGGCGTGACGACCTGCGGAGTCACTTACGGCTACGCCGCGGAGACGTTTGAAGCCACACCTCCCGACTTCCTGATTGACAAAATTGACCAGTTGGAGGATCTAATAAGGCGCCGTTAGCCTTGGATTTCTCATAAGAAGCACAGGCTGCCGCGTCTCAAGCGCGAGAAACCCGCTCGTGTAGGTGCGCTCTATGAGCGCACAAATGTCCGCGGAACGACAAGTTGTGAGGTCATAGACCGCACCTACACCCGGAAGAAGGGTTAGTGAGAATCGGCGGGTTTAGGGGGTCCCTTGCTCGAGGTCCGAAACTACATCCACGGGGAATGGATCGTTCCCGATTCCGGTCGAGCAATCGAGGTGCGAAACCCTGCCGACAGGGACGATGTCGTGGGAAAAGGCTTTCTCGCGGGGCCAGCGGCAGCGGAGGCTGCTGTTGCGGCAGCGGAGGGAGCTCGTGCCGGTTGGGCGGCCACACCCGTTCCCAAGCGCGGTGAGATCATCGAACGCGCCGCAGACCTCCTCAAGTCCGCCCAGGATGACCTCGCTCGTCTGCTGACGCGCGAGGAGGGAAAGACGCTAGCCGATGCGCGCGGCGAGTTGTACCGCGCATACAATGTACTGAACTACGTTGCGGCTGAGTGCCGGCGTCCCGCGGGGAATCTGATCCCGTCGGAACTGGAAAGGAACCTCACCTACACAGTAAGGCAACCTCTCGGGGTTGTTGCTCTGATCACCCCCTGGAATTTTCCGGTCGCGATTCCGGCGTGGAAGATCGGACCCGCGCTGGCGGCGGGCAACACGGTCGTTTTCAAACCCTCATCGACGACCCCGCTGACCGCAGCAATGCTCGTGGAGATCTTCGAGCAGGCGGGAACGCCGCCGGGCGTGCTGAACCTGCTCGTCGGATCCAGCTCGGAGATCGGGGATCGCCTCATCGACGACCGGCGTATACGTGGAATCTCGTTCACGGGATCGTCTGAGAACGGAACCCGCATCTACACGGCTTGCGCGAATCGGGCAGCCAAGGCGCAGTGTGAGATGGGTGGGAAGAACCCGGTGCTCGTGCTCGAGGACGCGGATCTCGACCTCGCGGCTGACGGTATCGTCAGCGGCGCGTTCGGTTCGACCGGCCAGCGCTGTACTGCGACCAGTCGCGCTGTCTTCGAAGAAGCAATCGCCGACGAGATGATCGAGAAGGTCGTCGATCGTGTTTCGGAGTGGAAGATCGGGAACGGGCTCGATCCCGAGGTCCACATGGGGCCTCTCGTCAGCGAGGCGCAGCTTCGAACTGTCGAGGGGTACATCGACATCGGGCGGAACGAGGGCGCGACGCTGGTCTACGGCGGTGGGCGGGTCGAAGACGTGCCTGGGTTTTTCATCCAGCCGACCGTATTCGACCGTGTCGAGCGCACCTACCGTATCGCCCAGGAAGAGATCTTCGGCCCGGTTCTCTCGGTGACGCGAGTCGGTGACTACGACGAGGGGCTGGCTGCTGTCAACGATTCCCAGTACGGGTTGGCCGGCTCGATCTACTCGGCCGACAACGCCCGGGTCTTCGATTTCTGTGAGCGGGCCGAGGTGGGTATGGTCCACGTCAATTCCCCGACTGTCGGCGGCGAAGCTCAGATACCGTTTGGAGGCATCAAAAACTCCGGTATCGGAGACCGCGAGCAGGGACCGACGGCGCTGGATTTCTACTCCGATTTGAAGATCGTCTACGTGGACTACACCGGGCGTGCCCGGAAGAGCAAATTCTACTGAAAGAGGAGAGTTTGAAATGAATGTACGCAGCCATTCCACCTCCGGACGCGGACTGGTAATCGCAATGCTGTTCGTCGCGACCTCCGCGGCCGCTTTGATCCAGCCCGTGGTCGCAACCGAGGCCGGTCAGGCCGGTCCGAGCGGGACGGGGCTACCGATAGATGCTCTTGCCGAAACGGTCTGGGTGGAGGAGTTCGACGTTTCTCCCGACGGGCGCTTGCTTGCCTACAAGTCCGCGAAGGCCGGCACCTATGACATCTGGGTGGCGCCGATCGCAGGTGGAGAGCCCACTCAGCTGACGAACTTGAGTGGGCGCGAGATGGCGCCGAAGTTCAGTCCCGACAGCCGCTGGATTGCTTTCGAGGTGGACTTCGGTGGCGTCAATGTGCGTGATCTCTATATCGTACCCTCCGCCGGCGGCGAGGCCATCCGCTTGACCAAGCATCCGCTCAACGACAGCTCTCCGATGTGGTCTTCCGACAGCAGGAAGATCTACTTCTCGACCGGTATGTTCTTCGACAGTTCCGTCGCGGTCGTTGACGTCGAGACTCACGAGATCGAACGGGTGCGCTCGGGTGGAGGCGGTCAGAGCCTCTCGCCGGACGGCACGATGTTCGCTTTTACAGGGAACCGCAGGCCCAACGACGACGCCAATAGCAACCGGGACATCTATGTCGCTCCCGTTGGCGAAGGTGAAGCCCGTCTGCTGACCCCGGACACCTTCGACGCGCGGGATTCGGCTCCCGTGTGGTCCCCCGACGGGCGGAGCATCGCTTTCATTTCCGACCGCGACGGCTTCAACAACCTTGGGGTGATCGATGTCCGATCCGGGCAGACGCGAATGCTGCTCACCGAAGAGATCGAACACAGCGAGCCGCGCTGGTCTCCCGACGGGGAGTGGATCTCGTTCACGAAGAACCTGGACTACCAGTACCACATCTTCAAGATACCCGCCGCGGGTGGAGAAGCGATTCAGTTGACCCAGCGGGGCGGTGTCAACGGCGGCTCGTCTGCCATGGGCCAGACGCGTGGAGATCACGTGTGGCACCCCGACGGGCAGAGGCTGGTCTTTTACCATTCGGATCCCACGATGACCGGCGACGTCTGGATCATGTCCGACTCCGGTGACAATGCGCGCCAGATCACCAACCACCAGCCGGCGACGCTGACGGATCCAGATCTCTTCGTCTGGCCGGAGTTCATGGAATACAAGAGCTTCGACGGACGCGAGGTTGCCGGTCTTGTGTACAAGCCGAAGGGAAGCCAGGCCGGAGACCGCCTGCCCGCGCTGTTTTTCTTCCGAGCGAACGCCAGCGGCCAGCACCCCGTGCAGTGGCATCCCTACGTCCAGTACTTCGTCAGTCGGGGGTATCTGGTCTTCGCTCCCAACTTCAGAGGGAGTACGGGCCGTGGGAAGAATTACCGGCAGGCCGTGCACAGGCACGGCGGCGACCACGACCTGCGCGATGCTTTCATCGGGATGGACAAGCTGGCGGCGGATGGATGGGTCGACCCGGACCGGGTCGGCGCCTTCGGCGGCTCAACTGGTGGTTTCTTCACGACCACGGCGGTGACGAAGGACCCTCAACGGTTTAAGGCGGGCGTCGTCTGGTACGGATCGACCGATCTGGTAACGCTGTCGACCTATGGTGGGATGGAAGGTTGGAACAAGTTCCTGATCGGGGACACTCCCCTGGAGAATCCGGAGAACTATTACAGCCGATCCATCATCTATCATGCGGATCGCGTGAAAGTCCCTCTGCTGTTTCTCTACTCCCAGGGTGACTCCGCGGCACGCTTCCAGCAGATCGAACAGTACGGAATCCAGGCCCTGGTGCACGGAAACTGGTTCGACTGGGTGGTCTATGCGAACGAGCCGCATGGCTGGTACCACTGGCGACCCGACAGCGTCCGGAACTCACTCGCGATCATGAGCCGGTTGTTCGACAAGTTCATCCTGGGCGTCGAAGGTGACGTGAAGGGTCTGGCTGCCGAGCAACGTGAGGGCATACGAATCCGCCGAAACCCGACGATCGAACTCTGGAACTCGCTGCGGAACGGCCGCCCCCAGTAGCTCTCGATCGGGTGGCAACGTCCAGATCTGTTGTCAACGCAAGAGTCGCGGAGACACAGGCAGGGAAAGATTCGGGATGTTTGGGGTACCGGTCAGCTCCGGTCCTTCGCCGGTCGGCGATCTGCCTCGGCAGGTTCTGAAGCCCACATGTCCGATAATGCGTTACTCAAGCATGTGACTTGCTGATTGACCCCAACTCCTTCCTGTAGTCTTATTTACGGGTGATTCAGCCCGGTTCCAAGCTTGCACACTACGAAATCGTTTCTGCCCTAGGAAAGGGCGGTATGGGCGAGGTGTGGCGTGCGCAGGACTCCAAGCTCGGGCGCGAAGTGGCCATCAAGACCCTGCCCGAAAGGTTCGCACAAGACGGGGAACGCCTGGCCCGATTTGAGCGTGAGGCCAAACTGCTCGCCTCGTTGAACCATCCCAACATCGCTGCGATCTACGGTCTGGAAGAAGACAACGGCACGCGGTTCCTCGTCCTCGAACTCGTCGAGGGCGACACGCTTGCCGACCGGCTCAAGCAGGGGGCCACCCCGGTCGAGGAATCCCTCAAGCTCGCACTCCAGATTGCCGAAGCACTCGAAGCCGCGCACGAGAAGGGCGTCATCCACCGCGACTTGAAGCCCTTAAATATAAAGGTCACGCCCGAGGGCAAGATCAAGGTCCTGGACTTCGGACTAGCGAAGGCGTTTGCCGGGGACGGTTCAGACCCGAACCTGTCGCAGTCACCGACGTTGAGCATGGCGGCGACGCAGCAAGGGGTCATCCTCGGCACCGCCGCCTACATGTCGCCCGAACAGGCACGGGGCCAGGAAGCCGACAAGCGGGCCGATGTGTGGGCGTTCGGATGCGTCCTGTTCGAGATGCTGGCCGGTCGACGCGCGTTCCCAGGCGAATTGGCCTCCGACATTCTGGCCGCCGTGATCCGGGCCGAACCGGAGTGGAGCGGATTGCCCGCGAACCTCCATCCCCACGTCGTCGAGTTGCTCGAACGCTGTCTGGAGAAAGACCCGAAGAACCGCTGGCACCATGTCGCCGACGTTCGTGTGGGCATCGAAAGAGTTCAGGCGGACCCCGCAGGGCTTCTGGATCGGACCGGTTCGGCCTCACCTGAGGTGGGGCGTCGCCTCTTGCCCTGGGCAACCGGTGTTGCTGGCGCAGTTCTTGCCTTGATGTTCACAACCGTATTTGTGGAGTCGCCTACCACCCCCGGTGACGTGACCCGCCTGACACTGACGCTCCCGTCCGACCAGCGGCTCGCCGGTAGAAAATCGATGACGCTCTCACCCGACGGCAGTCGGGTCGTGTACACGGCCAGCACCGGCGGTCGGCCCATGCTGTACGTGCGGCCGCTCGACCAGTACGAGGCCACTGCAATTACTGGAACCGAGGGGGCGGCGGATCCGTTCTTCTCTCCGGACAGCCAGTCGGTGGGCTTCTTCGCGGAAGGGCGACTGAAGACCGTTCGGTTGTCAGGTGGGCTGCCGAATCCTCTCGCCCCCGCCCCGTTTGCTTTCGGCGCGGATTGGGGTGAAGACGAGCACATTATTTACAGCCCCACGCTGAACAGTGGGCTGTGGCGGGTCCCGGAAGGGGGCGGGCAGCCCGGGCAGCTGACTGCGCCGGATCCTGACGGCGGAGAGTACGGCCATGTCCATCCTCAATACCTTCCTGATGGCCACAGTGTCCTGTTCAGTGTGTGGGGGCCGCGCACCCCAGCGATCCTTTCGCTGGACACGGGGCAGTGGGAAGCAATAAATCTCTCAGCAAGATCCGGTCAGGCATTCTATCTTTCGACGGGCCATCTCCTCTTCGCCTCGGGGCCACAAGTAGAGGCGATCCCATTCGATCCGGCGAGTCTTTCGGCGGCGGGTAGCAGCGCCGGCGTCCTGACTGACGCTGCCAGGAGCGTGGGTTTCGTCTTTTCGACGGCGAACAACGGGACACTCGCCTACCTTCCGAAGCAGCCGTCCCAATTGGTGTGGGTCGACAGACGAGGGAATAAAGAGCCACTGGAGGTACCCACGGGCGAGTACGGCAGGCCCCGGCTATCCCCAGGTGGCAACCGCGTTGCCGCATTGCAGTCGGGAGGCGTGGCCGCGTTGCTGGTGATCGATATCGCAAGCGGCACTCCGACGACGATACCGACACCGGGAAGGGGTACTTTAGGCCTTGTGTGGATGGACGACGGGACCCTGATCTTTGGATCGAACAGAGCCGACAATTTCGACATCTATTACGTCGATGTGGACAGCGGTGGAGCGATGGAAGCGATCCTGGTCAAGGCGTTCGATCAGATGCCCTCATCCTGGCTTCCGGAAGAACGCCTGCTCGCTTACAGAGAGATCAATCCGGTCACCGGCGCCGACATCTGGTTGCTGGACCTGGACGACGGTGAGCCGAGACCGCTCGTTGTCACCTCGGGCTACGACCGTTTCGCCCAATTTTCACCCGACGGCAACTGGGTGGCCTACGCGTCCGATGAGTCGGGTCGCGACCAGGTCTTCATCTGCTCGTTAACCGATTGCACCGGAGTTCGGAGGACCGTGGGGTTCGGGAGCGAACCGCACTGGTCACCCGATAGCCGGGACTTGTTCTTTCGCCACGGGAACCAGGTGATGGCGAGAGAGATCACGGACGCGTCAACAATGACCCTTGGTAATGAGACGCGGATGCTCTTCGAGGATCAATTTCGGTATCCGACGTTCGACCTTGCTTCATACGACCTCCATCCAGACGGCGACCGCTTCCTCATGATTAGCGACCCGACGAACGACGAGATCCGGGTAATCTTGAACTGGGTTGAAGAGTTGAAGGAATTGGTGCCGGTCCCATAAGGCCCTTCCGTCTCGCTGACCAACCCCTCCAATCACCGATAACCTTCTCCCATGCCTCCTCGCAATCGCCACTGCCCGAAGTGTCAGGCCCAGGCCCGCCAACGTTGGCTTGAAGCGCGCCAGAGCGAACTGCTACCCACACCCTATTTCCATGTCGTGTTCACTCTCCCGCATCAGCTCCATCCGCTGATCCGACACAACATGGTCGTGCTCTACAACCTGCTGTTTCGGACCGTCGCCGCAACGCTTCGGGAAGTCGCGGCCAATCCGGAACGTCTGGGCGCCCAGGTCGGTTTCTTTGCCGTCCTCCACACCTGGAGCCAGAATCTGCAGTTTCATCCGCATATCCACTGCGTGGTTCCCGCCGGCGGACTCGATGCCGACCACACCCGTTGGGTCCCCGGTTCCCAGAGATTCTTCTTACCCATCCCGGTACTCCGCGACGTGTTCCGCGGTAAGTTCGTCGATGCCCTCGAGGCCGCCTTTACCAAGAACCAACTCCGTTTCTCTGGATCCATTCAGTTCCTAGAACTCTCCAAGTGCTTTCGCGCTCTGATCCGTAGCCTCCATCACCGCCAATGGGTCGTCTATGCCAAACCGCCCTTCGGAGGACCCGAACAGGTGCTCCGCTATCTCGGCCGCTACACCCACCGGGTCGCGATCTCCAACCATCGATTGGTTTCGTTTGACCGAGACCAGGTCCGATTCCGTTGGCGGGATTACCGCAACGGCAACAAGAAACGCAAATTGACGCTGAGGACCGAAGAGTTCATCCGACGATTCCTGCTCCACGTTCTGCCCAAACGTTTCGTCCGCATTCGCTACTTCGGCTTCATGACCAACCGTTCCCGCAAACCTTCAATCGCGCTGTGCCGGCAACTGATATCGAAACAAACTGCGTCTGGAGAAGAATCCATCGCACCGCCGTCCACGACCACGACTCGTTCCACATGGACGTGTCCGGAATGTGGTGGACCTATGAAAGTTCGACAGCGGCTCACCGCTCTCGACATACGACGAGGAGGACTGACCCGTTGTATGGGCTTCAATACGTCCTAATCCGCGATGAACAACTCGACCATCTGGATCTGCTCCCGCAGGCCCACGCACTGCTACGTCTACTCCCGCAAATCCAGCTCCCAATCTCCTCCCATCGCCCTCGATCTGGATCCACAATCACGACCGGTTCCCATCATCGCCCTCACAATCACTCGATTCTTCCAACTTGCACGCGCACTTCGAGCTCAAAAACACCTGCCAGCCCATACCTTCTCCATAGGCCCACCGTCTTCGCCTGATTCCCGCCCGCTTCCTTCAAACTTCGTTATCCATATTGCCCGGTCCGTCCGATTCCGCCGATCCTGCTACCGGGTCGACGCCGGGCAATTCCGATCAACGCTAGCGGTATTACGTCCGGGTGACTGTTTGTTGTGTTCAACTCCTTCCTGCCGTAGTATTTACCAAATTTTCCGACAGCGACAATTTAACGCCAGCAAGGTAAAGCGACGGAGGCACCGTAGCTATGCCCCTCGAATCCGGCAGCCATCTCGGTAGCTACGAGATCTTGTCCGCTCTGGGCGAGGGAGGCATGGGCGAAGTGTGGCGTGCCCGGGACGCGAAGCTCGAGCGTGAAGTCGCCATCAAGACCCTTTCCGAGGAGTTCGCCAAGGATGAAGAACGGCTGTCCCGGTTTGAACGTGAAGCCAAGCTACTCGCGTCGCTGAACCATCCCAACATCGCGTCCAACTACGGACTGGAAGAACAGACCGGCTCCCGTTCTCTCATTCTGGAGGAGAAGAGGCTATGGTAACCCCTGATTTGCTTCAAATTGTACAAGACCTTGAACCGACGATCCTCCGTCACGCTGCCACGGCAGAGGACAACCGGGAGATGGCACCGAGGTAATGTCGGCCCTTGTCGACTCCGGTTTACTCAAGATGTGGGTTCCGGAGGCATTCGGCGGACTGGAGATTGCGCCAAACGATGCTCTCCATGTAATGGAAGAACTTTCGCGCATCGATCCTGCAACAGGGTGGGTGGTCAGCAATTGCGTGTTCATCTCTATCCTCGGTCAGTTCCTTCCACTTCCCGTCGTGCAAGAGCTTCTAGGAGGCCCTGGGACTGTGACCTGCGGCACCTTCGTGCCACCGGGAACCGCGAAAGAGATCGGGGATAGCTACATCATCAACGGTAATTGGTCCTTCGGCAGTGCATCGCACTACGCGTCGAGTCTGGTGACGTTGAGCGTATTGTCCGACGACGATGGTCCTGTGATGGGGGAAGGCGATGCGCCAGTGACTATTCTCGCCTTCTTCGAACCCAAGGACGTGACCTTCCTCGATACTTGGTACACCCTTGGGCTTCGAGCGACCGGAAGCAAGAACTTCACGGCCGAAAACCTACACGTGCCTCGTGATCATGCCTACGTACTTGGCCCCTGGGAAACGACAGAGGGTCCGTTCGCCTCACCTCTTTATCGCATGGGCCTGATCATAGACGCCGTCCGTATAGCGCAGGTCGGCGTTGGCATCGCGCAGGGCGCGCCGATTTTTCAGCAGTGGGCGCGCTGGAGGAGTTCGTTGAGCTTGCGTCAGCTAAGACCCCAGCCTACACGGTGAAACTCACCGCCGATCGGGCGACGGTGCAAGAGCGCGTGGCCAAAGCCCAAGCGCTCATCCAGGCTGCCCGTCACACCCTGAGATACACCGTGGGCGATGCCTGGGACTCGGTTCAGGACGATCCCCGTATCACGGGACAAACATGCGTGCCTATGGGGCTAGCGGCATCGTACGCGCTAGATGCTTCGGTTCAGGGTGTCGATCTGTTGTATGAATCAGGCGGGTCCACGTCATTCCGCAACGAGTCACCTCTGCAGAAGCGATTTCGAGATTTGCAGACGCTCCGCCAGAACGCCATCGCTTCGTGGAGCCGCTACGAATCATTGGGTAAGCTCATCCTGGGGCGAGAAAGCGACTGGCCGTTCCACCAGCTATGATGCAGACCCCAAATGCGTCAATGCCAGAAGCCGTGAGGACAGGCTCCCGTCCTTCAAAGGGGTTTGACGATGCGACTTGAATCGTTCATCGCATGCTGTTGGAAGAGTCATAGACTGACGACCGAAGCCTGCCGTTTGCTGCCGCCAGACAAGTGGGGATGGAGGCCAACAGATAAGGTCTTCACAGCGGGCGAACTGATTTGCCACATGGCCTACTTGCGGTGTTGGTTCGCCGAGTCGGCCGTGAGGGCGAACTCCGAGTGGAGGCCCGACGAGGCGGCCGGTCCGATCCGCTCGATCGAGAGAGGGCTCCTCCTTCTCTCTGAGTGCCACGACTACGCTACGGAGCTCTATGGTACGTTGAGCGATGCTCAGTTTGAGGAAACGATCGAGACCCTGTACGGGTTTGACTGCCCACGCTGGCAGCTAGCTGAGGGCATGATCGACCACGAAACGCATCATCGCGGTCAGCTTCACACCTACCTGCGACTGCTCGGTGTGCCTGGCGACAGATTGGCGCCGATATTTCATCATGTGTGCACGCTAAGAGCGGGCTCGGACCCGGTATCGCAGCCTCTGGCCCTCGGTAGCACTCGGTGCCTGTCATAGCAACCGATTGGAGGTCAGATGTACTACTTCACCCGAATCCAACTCGCAAAGGTGTTGGCCGTCGCCGCGCTATTCCTTTTGAGTCCGCCGCTGACTCGGGGACAGGCTCCAACCGGCGATCCCGTTGGTGTCGATCAAATTACTTGGGTAAACCCGCCAGAGGCACTGCCGCCGAACACAAAGCACGACACGTTCTGGAGCCCGTCCATGGACCTGGAGGTTGGGTACTCCATCTACCTTCCGCCTGGTTACGAGGAGGGTGTTGCGCGATATCCCGTGGTCTACTGGCTCCATGGTCGCGGCGGCAACGAGGCGGGAGTCTCGCCGATCCCGGTGCTTCACGCCGCAATTCAGGACGGCCGCGCCAAACCGATCGTGTTCGTCATCGTGAACGGCGGTGTCGCTAGCGGCTACATTGACAACCCGACCACCGGAGTGATGGGAGAGTCAGTCGTCGTCCGTGAACTCATCCCCCACATTGAAGGCACGTATCGCGTTGGTTCTAACGCAGCGAGTCGTGGCATCGGCGGCATGTCGATGGGAGGTGCGGGTGCAGTTCGAATGGCGCTCCGTTATCCGGAAATGTTCGGTGTGGTGGTGTCAGTGGCAGGTGCACTCTTCGATTACGCCTCAATCATGGAACGCCACTGGGTGCCTGATGCCGCCTTGGCGCGAAGCTATGACCCCTATGTGCAAGCGAGTCGACAGGCCGTACGCCTGCACCAGTCACTTTCGCTGCGGATGTTTATCGGGACAAACGACGGGCAGTTGAATAACAATCGCCGATTCAACACTCATCTTGATGACCTCGGCGTACCCTGTGAGTACACTCAACTCGAAGGAATCGAGCATAACTTGTCTCAGTACCTAAACGCCGTCGGATTAGAAATCTTCGGCTTCTACTCGGCCCATCTTGTGAAGCCTGATTAGACGGTTGTCCGGACAGCCGTTGATGTATAGTCGCCGATACGGAAACGTGGATTGTTCGGAGAATCGGAGCGGACCTAATACACGAATACCACGGGCCTCACGATCATCCCGTCACCATCCTCGATGTTGAGAGGCACGCCGACAAAGAACATGTTCTGCTTATCGAGCAGCACTTCGACGTTGAACAACTGCTCATAAACCGGGATGCCTCTGGATAGAAACGAGTAGTGCCCCCCCGTCGTGCTCGTCTCACCGACATACCCGACGCTGAATCCGTCTGTCCCGTATGAACGAACGGGTAGCGTAGCGAGAAACTCGGCGGCTTCGTCAGTCAGTGTTGGAAACTGCGGGATTACCTGCTCGGGCGAGGGAGGGCTGTATCCAGTTACGATCAGCACAATGTCGTCTGGATCCACCTCGCCCCGGAACATTCCGATCGGGACGGACGGTCCGTTGGGATAACCGCGCGCATCAAAGACTCTCACTGGCCCCGCGAACGCCTCGACTGGAAAGCTATCGACACCTCCGCTGAATCCGTAGTGATTCGGCGCATCTACATGGGGACCGCCGTGGTTGAACAAGTTGTAGTAGGCGTTTGACCCTGCATCGTTTGTATGAGGGATCACCTCGAACGAATTCGAGTCGTAGCCTCTTAGCTCGAGTAAAGCACTGCCCCACACGCGCTCGGGAAGGTCCTCCGTCACCAAGGCACCGAGATCGATGACCTCCGAGGGCGCGAACACAACCTGGCTTTCAGGGACGGCTTCTGGGACTGTGCATGCGCTGACGCTCGCGAAAATGGCCAACCAGACCGCGTGCCACAAACTGCACGATAGGAGTGATGTGATCCAAGCAGCATCCTGACAGAGTGAGCGAGCCATAGGCCTCCTTCTCGGGTGGAACTGCGCAGAGGCTACCAGAGGAGGCGATCCGGCTCAAGCCTCAGCGGGATGACCCTGGGAAGCAAATTAACGCACGGCTTCGGAGCTTGAGCCGCTTCGTCAACGTGTGCCAGCTCCCTGATTTTTCGAGGCCAAGTCCCCATAAGTCGCCTACACGTCCTTGTGGATTGCGTTTGGAAATCTCCAGGCACCTCATCGCTACCGCCTGATGCTTCCCCTGGGGGCGCACCTACCGCAGCACCATGTTCAGCTTGGAGTGTCCGAGGAGGGCTGCGAGTGTAGCCGTCCGGGCCGAAAAGCGGCTCAATCACGCTCCGATGACTGCGCCGTGAAGAGTAACGCAGCGGGTGTTAGGGTTGTCCTGAAGGCAGCGGCAGGTGTGGAGAGACGAAGCTCTGATCGCTCCGGGCAACAGTCCGGTTACTGAACGCTGGCGCTTATTGCCCGTTGCACTGCGGACTAAGCATGTCCAGGTTGGTCAGGCTGATGCGATCACCGCTCGGACGGCTGATCAACGCGCCTCTCGCCAGCATCCGGTGACCCTCGTGAGCGGCGGGGTCGAAATCGCCAAGCATGAAGAAGTTGATCAGATCGAACGTCAGGTCGCCGATCGCGATTCTTCGGGCTGCGTTCAACTCTTCCGGCGTCGATTCCATCTCCGGGTCCGGGTTTCGGTTCCGGCTTGGATTGCTGGTCAGGGTCAGCGTCCATTGGTTCCCTTCTGTCCGCGTCAGGCAACCGACAGCTTGAACCAGCGAATTGGGTGGCAGCGGCTTTGGCCCGTCTTTGCCTTCGATTCGAATGTTGCCGGCGGAACTGGGATTCAACTCGACGTCTCCGGCCGGAAAGCCGAGCTTCTCCAGGAGGTGCGCTACGACAACAAGGTACTCCGAATCGCTCAATGGGGGTCTGCGACGGGGCATGGTCGATCGGACCTTCGCGTAAAGACTACCGACGGTGTCCTCTCGCCAGTTCTCGAAGAAGACGGGCTCGTTGAGTCTCGTCCCCCCCCGCCCTCCGCCTCTGGTCGTCTCTCCGTGGCAACCGTCGCAGTTGGCCTCGAATACCACCTGGCCCGCCCGCGCCTGAGCCTCCGTGTAGACGCCTTCCCAGGCGGTCTTGCTTTCCGCCCCGGTTTGAAGGATCGTCCGCGCGGCCTCGCCTTTTGAAACCGGGTTCCACATCCCCACAATGATCAGGCCGGCAATCAAGAGAACCCCTCCCCTTCGTTGACTCCTGGCCTTCGTCTTCTCTTGGTAGTGCTGCATGATGGTGTTCTCCCCTGGGTGCCGCTGAACCGAGCTCGTCCGCAGACACCCGACATCAATTCCTTTCCACAGACCGGTCTCAAGCCCATCGAGGTCCTTGCAGCGACCCTCCGGTCCGACCCGCACCTTGTAAGAAAATTTGGTAAATACTACGAAAGGTCGCAGATCAGTGCAAGCAAACGCCACAACAAGGGACAGGATTCTCGAGTTTCGAAGAACAGCTCCTCCCTCGTGCGCACACTGCAACGCACCTATTCACAGCGGACACGAAACTCGGCCTCTACGAGATCACCGCACCCATTGGCGCTGGTGGTATGGGTGTGGTCAACCGGGCCGCAGACACGTCCCTCCAGCGTCAGGTCGCGTTGATTCTGGCGCCGAATCAGGAGTAACCCGACTTGCCTGCCACTTGCGGAATCCGACTGTCTGGCCAACAGCGAGCCGCGACAATCCACGCTATAAGAGAGGCCGCCCCTTTGTCGGCTGTTGTCAGGAGGAGAATCTCCCGACAACAACCGGTTCAACGTGGCTGCGTTGAACACAAGACAAAGGAACAAACAAATGAAGCGAGACAAGTATATCGGCATGGATGTGCACCAGGCAACGACAGTGGTGACGGTGTTAGACGCGAAGGGGGCGGTGGTCTGGGAGACGATCGTCGACACGCAGGCCGGAGCAATCATCCGAATGTTGGAAAGCCTGAGTGGAGGGCTGCATGTGACGTTTGAAGAGACCACGCAGGCGGCATGGCTGTATGAAGTGGTGCGACGCTACGTCCAGGAAGTGGTGGTCTGTGATCCTAGACGCAACAAGCTTCTCGGGGAGGGATCCAAGGCCGACAAAGCCGATGCGCGGAAGCTGGCCGAGTTACTCCGTGCCGGAATGCTGCGAGCGGTTTACCACGGTCACGACGCAACCCGCGGGTTGAAGGAACTGGTCCGCGGATACGAAACCTTGTCGGCCGATACGATGCGGACGATGACTCGGATCAAGTCGATCTATCGTGCGCGGGGCATCCGGACACCCGGCCACGGAGTCTACCAACCCGCGCAACGCACCCAGTGGCTGGAACGATTGACCGAGCCCGGAGTCGGGCAACGTGTCGGGTGGTTGTACGAAGAACTGGATCATTTACGGAGGTTGAGGAAAGAGGCGAAGCAGGCCATGTTGGCCGAGAGCCGGAAGCACAGGGCGATCACACTGTTGAGAAGCATTCCCAAACTGGGGCCGATTCGGAGTGCGTTGATTGTCGCGACCGTGGACACGCCCCATCGATTTCGCACGAAGCGTCAACTCTGGAGCTACTGTGGACTGGCTGTGAGAACTCATATGAGTTCGGAGTACGAACTCCAGGATGGTCGAGTCGTGCGCCGGCGTAAACCGATTGCCACCCGGGGACTGAATCGCAATTGCAACCATCGTTTGAAGAACGTATTTATCGGTGCGGCGACCGGCGGGAGTCGGGCCGGGATCTCGGTCCCTACCTGGAACGTCTCAAACAGGATGGGATGCGCGCGGAAATGGCGCGACTGGCACTGGCACGCAAGATCGCCGCAATCGCACTCCGGATGTGGAAAACAGGAGAGACGTTTGATCCGAAGAAGCTGAACTGGACAACATAGCCGTTTCGAACTGCTCGACCAAGGACATGAGGACATGGTCGCTCGTCGTTGGTGGTTGTTCGAAACGGTAGGGTCGAGGGTGAGGATCCGCAGGCATGTTGGCACACGATTACGATCGAAGGCCCATAATTCACTCTATCCCCCCTCGTACGGCCTGGAAAAGCAATAGCCCCTCGAGGCTCAGATAGAACTATGGCCGGCAACTAGGACCGATGCGCTTTTCAGTTTCTTGAACGACTCGACGTTGTGATGAGTGAACCCGTTATTCGAAAACCTTGGATCTCGAGGGTTGCTTAGCGGAGACAGGGGCTGGTTGCCAAGACCTGTTTCATCGTCAGGGTGCCCCGCCGGTGGGAAGATGTTTCTCTTGACAACCCCTCTCATAGAACATGCATGTAAAGTCGACTTGAACGAAGCCGCTGGCGCGGCGGACGCTACGCGTGTGCTGAGCGAAGAGTGATGAGCCCCCGATAGAGTGTGAGCCTCACAAGGAGGCTCACATGACGAAGCTGCGACAACGGATGCTGGAGGAACTCCAGCGCCGGAACTACTCACCCGCTACGATTCGGCTGTATCTTCACGCGGTCGAAGACTTCGCCCGCTACTTCGGGAAGTCCCCCGACAAGCTCGAACAGGAACAGATGCGGCAGTACCAGCTGCATCTGCTTCAGGAGCGCAAGCTCGCTGTCGACACCATCATCGGACGGATCGCCGCACTCCGGTTCTTCTACGTGAAGGTGCTTCGCCGTCCCTATCACCAGGTCGATCTGGTCTATCCGAAACAGCCGTCCCGGTTGCCCACGATTCTGAGCGAAGAGGAAGTGGCGCAACTGCTGGCCTCCGCCAACAGTGCCTATCACTTCGTCATCCTGATGACCTTGTATTCGACGGGACTGCGGCGGGCCGAGCTGTGTCGTCTGAAGGTCGAGGACGTCGATAGCGAACGCATGGTGATCCATGTGAGGCAGGGTAAAGGCAATCGCGACCGCGACGTGCCGCTGTCACCGAAACTGCTGGAAGTCCTGCGCGACTACTGGCGTTGGCGGAAACCCGGCGAGTACCTCTTCCCCAGTTTGCTCCGGACCCGGCCCGGACAGCCCATCGATGTGAAGACGGTTTGGTACGCCGTCCAACAAGCCGCCCAACGTGCCGGCATCAAAAAGAAAGTATCCCCACATACGCTGCGCCACAGCTGGGCCACCCACCTGCTGGAGAGGGGAACCGACCTGCGAACCATCCAGCTCCTGTTGGGTCATGTCGATCTGGAAGCGACGACCCTCTATCTCCATTTGTCTCAGGCGCACATGCAGCGCGTGGTGAACCCGATCGATTCTCTTCCGGTTCCCGATCTGGGACCGTCTCCCCGTCTGAGAAAGAAGAAAGGCGAATGAGCCGGCCCGCCGTCGAGGTGGCCGACATCGTCCGCGCCCGGGTTCGAGGTTTCCTCCAGCGTCACCGCCTCGGCATCCAGAAGCTCAAGGTCCTGCGCGCCATCCTGAACTGTCGTACTGCGGCTCTGGGTGGCCACATCGACCGGTGTGCCGATTGTGGCCGGGAGTCCGGAATCTCGTTCAACTCCTGCCGCAACCGCCACTGCCCGAAGTGTCAGACCCAGGCCCGACGACGGTGGCTCGAAGCACGAGAAGCCGAACTGCTGCCCACCCCCTACTTCCACGTCGTGTTCACCGTCCCGCACCAGTTCCATCCGTTCTTCTTCCACAACCCTGCCCTACTCTACAGCCTGCTGTTTCGCAGCGTGGCCGACACGATGATCGAGGTGGCGGCCAATCCGAAACGACTCGGCGCCCGGATCGGCTTCTTCGGCATCCTGCATACCTGGAGTCAGAACCTGGAGTTCCATCCCCACATCCACTGCGTGGTACCGGCCGGCGGACTGGCTCCGGATCAGTCCCGTTGGATTCCGGGTTCTGGGCGCTTCTTCCTCCCCAAGCAGGTGCTCGCCCGAGTCTTCCGTGGCAAGTTCATCGACGGGCTCGGGCGAGCGATCGCCGACGGTTCGCTCGAACTGTCCGGCTCGATTCGACCCTTCGGCGAACCGCAACACTTTCGGCGGTTCCGCCGCCAGATCCATTCCCGCAACTGGGTCGTCTATATCAAACGACCCTTTGGTGGCCCCGAACAGGTGCTCCGCTACCTGGGCCGCTACACCCATCGGGTCGCCATCTCCAACCATCGATTGATCTCGTTTGACGGTAACCGGGTCCGGTTCCGTTGGCGGGATTACCGCAATGGCAACAAGAGTCGCATCATGACACTCGCGGCCGACGAGTTCATCCGACGGTTCTTATTGCACGTTCTGCCGAAGGGCTTCGTCCGCATCCGACACTTCGGATTCATGGCCAACTACCGCCGGTCGGCCGCCTTCGCTCTCTGTCGCCAACTCCTCGATGCCATGCCGAGGGTCGAATCTGACGAAACCACCACCTCGAACTCTTCCTGGTCGTGTCCGCACTGTCAGGGACCGATGACTCTCATCCAACGCTTCACCGCTCTGCAACTCGTAGCGAGGCTCGCCTTCCAATGCGATACGTCCTAATCCTCCTTCACAAACCGACGACCGACGTGCGGTTCAGCCACGTCCTCGCCGGAGTGTGCCTCCGCTGCAAAATCCCCTCAGATCCCGTCCTTTCAACCCACCGATTCCCCGACCCAACTGCTTTCCGATTCACACCATCGACGCGGTCATCGACCGCCGGTCCCCCTCCTCGCCCCAACGCCACTCCAGATCCGGCCCGCTTCCGGCTACTTTCTCCATAGCCCACCGCGTCCGCCGCATTCGGCCAGCGCCCTCCTTCAAGTCTTGTTATCGAAACTGCCGCGGTGGGAACTTCTCGCTCATCCTGTGGCCGCGCTCGCCGCGGCACTTCCGATGAACGCTAACGACTTATCGGAGAAGTGGTTTCCGTCGCAGCTCCAGTTTCTTGCCCCCTCGTCGACTCAACTTGACTCAACCACGGACGGCTTCTTTTGTCTGTTGCGCCTTTGCGCTTTTGGGTTGATCAACAGCCGTTCAATAGGCGGGATGCCACAGTTCACTTGGAGTGGAACCAGTAGTCGACGCGCTGCCGGACGTGGTCGCGGTGCGTTCCCGGCCAATAAACGCGACTGCAGTCCGGGCAGGACTTGAACGATTTCTGAGTCTGGAAGACGTACGGAGGCACCCGGTCCTCGATGGCCTCCCGGGTTTCGGGATCCAGCGGCCGATTGCATTCCAGGCAGCGTGAGAACAACTCGAGCCGTTCGAGGTGCAGGGTTCCGATAACCTGCTCCATCTGGGCGTCGAGGTCCCCGCTTTCGATGAAGACATGTTTCCGGGCTTTGCGTCGCTCCAGCATACGGACGTCGCGCGTGAGGATGACACGATCGTCCTCCAGCGCCCGGGCGACGATTTCCTGATCGGCGAAGACGTTGGAGTACAGAACGTCGTAGCCCAGGATTCGGAGCCACCGTGCCAGCTTCCCGAGCATGACATCGGCTATGAACCGCGGCGGAATGGGCGGATCGGGCATTGGTCGTTGACAACGTTCGGCGGACTCCGATACAACCGAAAGTTACTTCATTCGAGAGGGAGTTACCAGGACCAGCGGCCGAAGGAGACTGGGGCGAAAAGCAATCATGAAAGAAACGGCAGAAGTTGCGATCATCGGCGGGGGCATCGTCGGGTTGAGTATTGCCTACCACCTGGCCGAGAGGGGGATGACAGACGTTGTTGTTCTCGAGAAGGAGGACATGGTTGGAACCGGTTCGACCGGGAGGTGTGCCGGGGGGTTCCGTTATCAGTTTTCGACCGAGGCCAACATCCGGCTGTCCATGCTCAGCGTGGGCAAGTTGCTGGCGTTCCAGGAGGAGATGGACCAGGAGCTGGACTTCCACCAGGACGGCTACCTGTTTCTGCTCGACAACGAGAAGGATGTCGAGGTTTTCAAGAAGAACATCCAGCTTCAGCGGCAGTTCGACATTCCTGTGGAATTGCTCCAGCCGGACGAGATTTCACGCGTGTTGCCGGACACCGAAGTGAACCTGGACGATATTCTCGCAGCCAGCTACTGCCCCTGGGACGGCGTGTCGGACCCCGCCGGCGTCACTGAAGGCTACCGCAAGAATGCCCTTCGACTGGGGACCCGTATAGAGACAGACCAGGAGGTCGTCGGGATCGATATCGAAAACGGGCGCGTGCAGGGTGTCCGCACGAAGAACGGTCCGGTCTCCGCACGCTTCGTCATAAATGCGGCCGGACCCTATGCCGGGGCGATCGGCCAGATGGCGGGTGTCGAGGTTCCAGTCGTGCCGCTGCGACGGTTCATCTGGACGACCAAGCCTTTCGAACACGTCCCACCCCGCTGGACGCTCGTGATCGATTTTGCCACGGGCTTTTATTTCCACCGAGAGAGCGGAGGGGTTCTCTTCGGGATGGGGAATCGAGACGAAGGACCAACCTTCGACCTGAGTGTCGACTGGGACTTCTTCGAGAAAGTGATGGAGATCGCGATTGACCGTTTTCCGCCGATCGGCGATACGGCGATCCACAAGTCCTGGGCGGGCAGCTACGAAACCTCGCCCGACGCCAATCCCATCCTCGGACGTGTCCCGGAGCTGGAAGGTTTCATCCTGGCCAACGGTTTCAGCGGCCACGGCTTCCAACACGCTGCCGGTGTCGGCCAGCTGATCGCCGAAGAAATCCTCGACGGCAAGGCATCGGCAGTGGATATCTCACCCTTCTCGATCGAACGTTTCGCTGCGGCCGGGACAGAAGTCGAACACGGAGTAGTTTAAGAGGGAAGGGTTAACCACGGAGGCACGGAGGAGGAAGTTGTTTTCTGACAGAGTCTTTTTCTCCGCGTCTTCGTGCCTCCGTGGTTAAGATCCCGTCCGACCCGCCGCTAGGCCAGGATCTTGCGGAGTTGCTCGGCCGTCAGGTTGCCGCCGCTCATATCCAGGGCGACTTTCTTCCCCGCCAGCTGTTCCTTCATCTTGATGCAGCCGGCCATGGCTGCCGCACCGGCGCCTTCCGCGACGTTGTGGGTGTGGTCGAACAGTATCCGGATCGCGGAATAGAGTTCCTCGTCGGTCACGAGGACGAAGTCGTCCAGGCGATCGATGAGGATGCCGAGAGTCAATTCGAAGGCCTGACGCGTAGCCATTCCCTCGGCGAACGTCTCGCAGAGATCCGAAGAAAGGAGTTTGCGGGCCTTCCAGGATTCATACACGACAGGAGCGTGGGCGGACTGGACCCCGATGACCCGGACATCGGGTTTGATGCTCTTGGCAGCGATCGCGACGCCGCTGGCACCGCTGCCGCCACCGACCGGCACCATGATGACGTCAACGTCCGGGGCGGCTTCGAGGATCTCCAGTCCCATCGTCCCGACGCCGGAGATCAGCAACGGTTCGTTGGCCGAGTGGATGTAGCGGTACCCGTGAGCTGCAGCCTCGGTTTCCACCCACTGCCGGGCCTCGTCGAAATCCTTTCCGTGAAACTCCACGCTGGCGCCGAGCGCCTCCATCGAGGCCACCTTGTCCGCATTGGCTCCTTCGGGCACCCCGATCACGGCGCGGACACCGAAGAGGCGCGCCGCGTACGCCACGGACTGTCCATGGTTGCCGGTCGACGCGGCAATGACCCCGGCCGCTCGCTCTTCGGGGCTCAGCTGCGAAATGAGATTGATTCCGCCGCGAACTTTGAACGCGCCGATAGGCTGATGGTTCTCGTGCTTCACGTGTATCTCGACACCCAGGAGCTCTGACAGGCGCGGATACTGGTGCAGGGGCGTGGGGTTCAGGTAGCGGGCGATAACCTTTCTGGCCTGAAGGATGTCGGGTAGAGTGGGTGCTGCTGTCATCACATTCGTTTCGGTACTTCGATCCCCATCAGGTCCAGCGCCCTTGTCAGGCTTCGCCGGGAAAAATCCACGACCAGCAGGTAGAACAGGCGACGATCCGCGTCAACCTCGGAGAGAATCCGATGCTTGTGGTAGAAAAGGCTGAACCCCTGCGCCACGGCGAAGGCGAACTTTGCCAGGGTTGCCGGCTCCATGGTCATGACCACTTGATCGGCGATCTCATCCAGACGACTGGCCGAATAGATGAGTTCCCAGATGTCGTCGTCCTCCAGGAACTCCGCCAGCCGGTCGCTCTCGAGAATCCCGTAGACGTGCTCTATGGAGAAGCCCTCGTCTGCCGCCTGGACGCGGTTGAAGATGTTGTTGGCGCGGACTGTTGCATACTGGATGTACGGCCCGGTTTCGCCGTCGAAGTTCAGAGCGTCGTCGAAATCGAACGCGATCACGGCCGTTCGAGTAAACCGGAGGAGGAAGTACCGTAGCGCTCCGACCGCGATCTGCCGGGCGATTTCGGCCTGCTCCCCGGCGCTGAAGTCCGGGTTCCGTTTCCGGACCTCACCCAGAGCATCGCCCTCGAGCATGTCGAGCAAGTCGTCGGCTTTGACGCCCCGGCCTTTTCGGCCGGAGACTTCGACGTAGGGCTTCCTGCGGTCCTCGTCGGAAAGTTGGACCCCGAGTTGTGCCGCGCAGGCGGGAGTCAGCGCGACCATCTCGTATGAGAAGTGGATCGAATGGTCGGCTTCGGCGGCGAAGCCCAACGCCCGGACGCCCTGCTGCACGACTGTCTGAGGATAAGACTGTCGAACATCGATGACGTTGTAGACAGCCTGGCCGCCGCCGAACTGAGGATGTTCCGCCTCACCCGACGCCGAGGTCGTCACCCAGACCGGCGCCCCGTCCGGGTGGGCTTCAAAGACCTCGTAGTTGAAATCCCGTTCCAGGAGACCGAGTTTCCAGAGTTGGTATGCGATGTCCTTCCCAACGTAGGTCACGGTGCCGTTCGAGCGCACGATGATCTTGTCCTCGTCCCCGGAATCCCCCTCGAGCCGCATGACCCAGCAGCCCTCGTTCTTACCGGTTTCCTCGAAGAAGATCGCCTTGCGGTCTTTCAGGAGCTCGAATGCACGATCCCAGAACTTCAGGTGCAGGATATCGCTCTCGCGGGGCAGGACATCGTAGCCCACGTTTATGCGACCCATCGTTGCGAGATGGCGCCGGACGATCTTCATCGCGACGGCTTCAGCCATCTCTGCCGTCTCGTTGTCCCCTTCTTCGATTTCCCTCAGCGTTTGTGCCCGAGTCTTGTGTTCTGGATCCTCATTCTCGTAGAAGTCCGCTGCCTTGGCGTAGAGGTCCCAGCAGTAGAAATCGAACTTTCGTCCCGGATGTTTGATAAGCGCTCGGACTTCGGCGAGGGATCGCTTCTCGATGTGGGTGAACCCCACGATCACGTCGGCCACCTGGACGCCGGTGTTGTCGATGTAGTTCTGGATTTCAACCTTGCGGCCTGCGAGTTGCAGGATACGGACGAAAGTGTCCCCGATCACCGCGTTTCGAAGATGTCCGACGTGCGCGGCCTTGTTGGGGTTGATGTTCGTGTGCTCGACGATCACTTTCCCGCCTGAATGGTCCAGTCCCTCGAATCGGCCCGTCCGGAACTCGTCCAGCGAGCCTCGGAGCGTCCTGGGCCGGTCGAGGAAAAAGTTGATGTAGCCCGGCCCCGCGATCTCGACTCTCTGAACCCCCTCGATTTGAAGCTTGGGCGACAGCTCTTCGGCGATCGCCCGCGGAGCTTTCTTCAGCTGCTTGGCAAGGCCGAGGCACAGCGGTGTCGCCAGTTCCCCGAACTCGGCCTTGGGGGTCTGGTTGAGGACGATTTCGGGAGTGTCGATATCCCACAGATTGCGGACCGCAGCGTCGACACCGGCCTTGATCCGCTCTTGGAGTCCCAACTGCATGAGCCGAACATCATAGCATTCAACCCGGAGGGACTCAGGCGAGGACAGGATGTGGAAGACGCCTCGCGATTCCTAGTTGATCGCTTCCGAGGTCGCTTGATCGCCCACTTCCTCACCCACCGTTTTCAACATTCGGATGCGGAAGATCTCGTGCAGGAGGTTTTTGATCGTGCGTTCAGAGGCATCGCCGGCCTGAGGGAAGAAAAGCTGTTCGAGGCCTGGCTTGCCCGGATCACGCGAAACGTTCGTAGCAGCGCGCAGACCTCCAGGCGAAGCAGGGTCGAAGGCTCCGAACCGGTCGAGGAAGTCGAGGTTGCGGCGAGCAACCCGGGGTCGGACCCTCTGAGAACAGCCATCACGACGGACGAACTCGACCGCGTATGGCGCGCGGTGGACCGACTGCCCCCTCAGCAGCGGCAGTGCCTGCTCCTGAGGGCTGTCCGTGAGATGAGTTACGAAGAGATCGCAAAGGTTCTTCAACTCAGCGTCCGGACGGTTCGGAACCACTTGCACGAAGCTCGATCCAACCTGAAAAGTCAACTTCGAGACCAGCAATGAGGTCGGCCCGCTTCTGATTCCCCGGGACCCGGATTGCGTCCCGACTCGGGTGTGGGATAGCATGATTGTTTGTCTTTTGCGGGTGAGACGTGGTGAAGACCCTTTACTTTGATTGCTTTTCGGGAATCAGCGGCGACATGACCCTCGGTGCTCTGATCGACGTGGGTCTCGACTTCGACTACCTTCGCGTCGAGCTCGGCAAGTTGCCCGTCGAGGGCTTCGATCTGCAGCTGTCCCGCGTCGAGCGGGCAAGCATCAGTGCGGCCAAATTCGATGTCCTGACTGAATCGGACGGAGGGCACCACCATCACGACGGGGACGACGGCGGGCACAGTCCGGGTCACTATCACCGCAAAGCGTCCGAGATCATCGACATGATCCGTGGCAGCGGGCTCGGTCCCGGCATTCGGAAACGGGCCGTGGAGATCTTCGAAAAACTTGCGATCTCGGAAGGGCAGGTTCACGATCTTCCCCCTGAGGACGTCGAGTTCCACGAAGTGGGCGCGGTGGACTCGATCGTGGACGTCGTCGGGACGGCCATCGGCCTGGACGCGCTCGGAATCGAACAATTCCTGTGTTCGCCGATCAATGTGGGTGGAGGTTTCATCCACTGCCAGCACGGCTATTACCCCGTACCGGCCCCTGCGACGGCGAACCTGCTGAAGCATGCGCCGGTCTATTCCAGGCACGTGGAGGCCGAGCTGGTCACGCCGACAGGCGCCGCGATCCTCGCCGCGACCATCGACCGATTCGGGCCCATGGACGGCTTCGAGATCGACCGGGTCGGCTACGGTGCCGGCACGAAGGAGTTCGATCAGTTTCCGAACTGTCTGCGTCTGTTCCTGGGCAAAGGGGAGACTGCCGTCGGGGACACCTTCGAGGATCGGATTGTCGTGATCGAAGCCAACATCGACGACATGAGTGCGGAGAACCTCGCATACGCCGCCGAACGGCTGCTGGCGGCCGGCGCGCTGGATGTCATCACGATCCCGGTGCAGATGAAGAAAGGGCGGCCCGGCCATCTTCTCCAGGTTCTCGCGCCATCAGGCAGTGAGGAAGACCTTTCGCGGACCATGTTCGAGGAGACCACGACGATTGGAGTGCGGATGCGTCCGATGTCCAGAAGGGTTCTGGACAGGGAAACCGTCCGGGTGGAGACCGCTCAGGGCAGGGTGGACGTCAAGGTGTCCCGCTTCAACGGCAAGATCGTCAATGTCAGCCCGGAATACGAAGACTGTGCCAGGCTGGCGCGAGCGAGCGGACGACCGTTCAAAGACGTGCAGGCCGAAGTCCTGAAGAACTACGTCGAGAGACAACAAACAGGTGAGTCGAAAGAAAATGTCTGAGACATTCTACATCACGACCCCGCTGTACTACGTCAACGCGGCGCCGCACCTGGGCGGCACCTACACGACGATCGTGGCCGACACGATCGCACAGTACAAGCGCATGATGGGGTTCGATGTGAAGTTTTTCACCGGGACGGACGAGCACGGTCAGAAGATCCAGCGTTCCGCCAGGGAGCAGGGCATCGAGCCGGCGGAACTGGTGGATCGCGTCTACAAGCAGTACGACGAACTCTGGAAGAGTATCGACATCTCTTTCGATGAGTCGATCCGGACGACCGACCCGCGACATCGCGCAGCCGTGCACGAAATCTACCGGCGTGTGAAGGCGAATGGGTTCATCTACAAGGGGGACTATGCCGGTTGGTACTGCGTCAACTGCGAAGCCTACGCTCCGGAAACCGATCCGGAAACTCCTGCGGCGTGCCCCGATTGCGGCCGGCAGACCGAGTGGTTCTCCGAAGACAGCTACTTCTTCAAGCTGTCCGAGTTCGGGGACCGCCTGTTGGAATACTACGAGAAGAACCCGCTTTTCATCCGGCCCGAAACGCGTCGAAACGAGATCACATCCTTCGTCAAGGGAGGGCTGCGGGACCTTTCGATCAGTCGCGCGACCCTGAAGTGGGGAGTCCCGTTGCCGGATGACCCCGAGCACGTCTTCTACGTGTGGTTCGACGCTTTGACCGGCTACATGAGCGGGATCGGCTACCAGTCCAAAGAAGACAAGTACCAGAAATACTGGCCCGCGAACATCCACCTCGTCGGCAAGGACATTCTCAGGTTCCACGCCGTTTACTGGCCCGCGTTCCTGCTGGCTGCGGACCTGCCGGTGCCCGGCACGATATTCGGTCACGGGTGGTGGCTCTTCAAGGACGAAAAGATGTCTAAATCACGAGGCAACGTGTTGGATCCTTCGCTGCTTCGGGACGTGTTCGGCATCGAACTGCTGCGCTATTTCCTGTTGAGGGAGATGGTCTTCGGACAGGATTGCAACTTCAGCTTTGACGCGATCATCCAGCGCGCGAACAGCGACCTCGCCAACGATCTCGGCAACCTGTTGAGCCGGACCGTGGCGATGGTCTCGAAGTATCGGGATGGTGTCGTTCCCGCTCCAGGGGAGGCAAAGGGCGATGCCGGGGTGCAGGAGCTTGCGGCCCGTGTCGTGTCGGACTTCAGGAAGAACTTCGACGATTACAGCCTGTCGCGCGGGTTGGAGAACATCTGGGAACTAGTCGGCCGAGTGAACAAATACATCGTGGAGAACGAGCCGTGGGCGATCGCCAAGGATCCTTCGAAGGCCGGCACCCTCGACAGTGTGCTGTTCCATTCGGCGGAATCGCTGCGCATCGTCGCGGTCCTGCTCGCCCCGACGATGCCAAAGGCTTCGCAGACGATCTGGGGTCAGCTGGGGCTCGAAGGAGAGGTCGCCGCGGTTCGTCTGGACCAACTCGCATGGAGCGATACGCTCGCCGGCCGGAAGCTCGTGGGAGGACCCGCCCTTTTCCCGCGCGTCGACAAGAAGGCGATCTACGCGAAGCTGGAGTCGGGTGCCAGTGGTCAGGACGGCCACGATGCTCCGGACGGAGCGGAACCGGCCGCCGACGGACCACCCCCGCTGGCTCCGACGATCGCGATCGAGGATTTCGTCAAGCTGGACCTGCGCGTCGGGACCGTCGTGGAGGCGGAACGAGTCAAAAAAGCCGACAAGCTACTGCGTCTGGTGGTCGACCTGGGATTTGAGAAACGCCAGGTCGTGGCGGGCATCGCCAAGGTCTACGAACCGGAGAAGCTGATCGGCCGCCAGGTCGTCGTCGTCGCCAACCTGAAAGCCCGAAAGCTGCGCGGCCTGGAGTCGAACGGCATGATCGTCGCCGCCTCCGTCGGTCCGGACGACCGACCGGTGCTGGTCGGTTTCCACGAAGAGGTGTCCGACGGAGCGAGGCTCAAGTAGGCCGTCCGAATCGGATGTATGTTGATCGATTCCCACGCCCACCTGGACGACCCCCGCTTCGACGAGGACCGGGATGCAGTCATCGAGCGGGCGTGGACCGCCGGCGTGCGTAAGATCCTGACGATCGGCAACGGCAAGGGGCCCGACGACATGGGCTGCGGCATCCCGCTCGCCGAATCCCACGAATGGATCCACGCCACCGTCGGGATACATCCCCATGACGCGGCCAGGGCCGAGCCGGGCCATCTGCCGTTGATGGAGAAACTGGCCGGGGGAGCCCGTGTCGTCGCCATCGGCGAGACGGGTCTCGACTACTACTACGACAACTCTCCCCGGGAGGTTCAACGGCAAGTGTTTCGGTCCCAGCTCCAACTCGCGAAGCGGATCAACCTGCCGGTCATCATCCACACTCGCGACGCCGACGAGGACACCATCCAGATTCTTACCGAAGAGGCTCCCGATCGCGGTGTGGTCCATTGTTTTACCGGTGGGGTCGAGCTGGCGGATTGTAGCCTCGAGCTTGGCTTGTCGATCTCCTTCTCGGGTATCGTGACCTTCAGGGGTGCGGACTCACTCCGAACGATCGCCGGGCGCGTTCCCCGCGAACGAATCCTGATCGAAACGGACTGTCCCTATCTTGCTCCCATACCGCATCGCGGCAGACGCAACGAGCCCGCTTTCGTGGCGGACACGGCTGCCGTCCTGGCCGATATCCGCGGTGTGACCCTCGACGAACTGGCTGCGGACACGAGCCGGAACTTCCTTGACTTGTTCGAGATAGCCTGAATCCGGTTGAGCGAACGCCTTTCTTATGAAACCGAACCTGTCGTACAATGCCTGAAGTGAAGACGCTCCCCACACAGCAGGAGATCCACGGCCTGGTGGCCGCGGATCTCGAGAAGGTCGAGGAGGAGTTGCGTTCCTACGCCGAGTCCCCGGTCGAGCCGATCGCGGAAATCGGACGGTACCTGATCGAAGCCGGCGGCAAGCGTCTCCGACCAACGCTGTTGCTGCTGACGGCCCGCTCCCTGGGCGAAGTGTCGGATGCCACGATTCGCCTGGCCGCCGTGATGGAACTCATCCACAACGCGACACTCATCCACGACGATGTGATCGATGATGCCGATACCCGCCGGGGCCGTCCCTCGGCCAACTCCAACTGGGGCAACCCGATGACCGTTCTTGCAGGAGACTGGCTCTACATGCAGTCGTTCGCGATGGCCCTGCGGGAGCGGAGTTTCGACGTCCTGAACACGCTCATCGAGATCACGCAGAAGATGGTCGAAGGAGAGTTGCTTCAGCTGACGCTGCTGGGCCGGACCGATGTCGAGGAGCAACAGCTGCTGGAGATTGCCCGCTGCAAGACTGCTTACCTGTTCGCCGGCTGTACGAGTATTCCCGGTGTTCTCGCCGGCCTCGATGACCGAGAGGTTCAAAAGCTTTCCGACCTCGGCATGAACCTCGGTATGGCGTTCCAACTCGTCGACGACCTGCTGGACCTGACGTCCACCCGGGAGTTGACCGGCAAACCCGTTGCCAACGACCTCAAGGAAGGTAAGGTAACGCTTCCTGTCTACTACGTCCTGAAACGGCGGTTGCCGGAGTACGACGATCAGATCGAGACGGTGTTGAAAGAGCAGGGGTTTGAGTCTGTGTCCTCGGACGAGATTCTAAGCCTCGTCCAAGAAGTTGACGGAGTTCGACGCACACGCACTGTGGCGGGTGACTTTGCCCGCAAGGCCGTCGCCGAACTGGAAACTTTCCCCCCATCCGTGTTCAAAGACGCGATCGTCAGCATTCCGGAGTTCATACTCAACCGTCAGGCGTAAGACAAGAAGGGGAGTGATCAGTTTGCTCGCCTTTGAGGGTTTGCTGTCCTAAAACAGTTGGAAGAGACCCTTCCATGACGGGTCCCGGGACAACGAGACTTCAGGATCGGGTGTAGGTGCGCTCTATGAGCGCACATCGTTTCGGCTCGAAGAATGTGCGGTCATAGACCGCACCTACACCTCCGTTAGGACAGGGCCGACACGCATCAGGTCTTCTGCAGGAATTCTCCAACGACGTGGTTGAAAGCTGCCGGGTTTTCGAGGTTGCTCAGGTGTCCCGCATCGGGGATTTCTGCGTAGCGGGCCCCGGTGATCGCGTCAGCCATCTTCCTGGATTCTTCGACCGTCGTGACGACGTCCTCCCGCCCGACGATAACGAGTACGGGACAGGTGATTTCTGCTAGCAATGAGGTGGAGTCGGGGCGGTCTCGCATTGCGCGCAGTGCCTGGCCCACCGCGTCGGGTCTGGCGCCGGCGATCTTCGGCTCGATGAGTGCCCGGACTCCAGGATCTGCCTTTTCCCGTAGCAGGCGCGGCATCATCGCTTCCACGAGACTTTCGGTCCCGCGGCGGTCGACGGCCTCGGCGAGTCGAGTGCGCGCGTTCTGTTCGTCCGGGTTGTCGGCCCGTGCGCGGGTATCGGCGAGGATCAGCCGTTGGACCATCCTGGGCCTCTTCCTCAAAAGTTCGAAGGCGAGATAACCGCCCATCGACAGACCGGCGAGCGCGATAGTGGAGACATCCAGCGTGTCCAGCAGGCCGAGGACGTCGTCGGCCGCGTTGCCGAGGGTCCATTCGTGGTCGAAGGAGGGGGATTTGCCGAAGCCGCGTACGTCCGGCGCGAGGACGCGGCAGTTCTCGGAGAGCGCATCGATTTGAGGCGCCCACATCGTGTGATCCAGGGGGAACGCGTGCAGCAGAAGAACTACCGGCCCGGTCCCGACATCGCTGTAGTGGAGTGGGGAACTTGGGGCGGGAGACCGAGGCCCGGAATGGATACGATCAGACATCTTTTTCCCGGCCTGAACTCGCTCTTCCTCGGCGACTCGGAACGGGCCGCTAGTGACCTGTTGCAGGCCGCTAGAACGTGGAGGTGCCGGAATAGACCGATGAGATGTAGCTCTTGATCTGCTCCAGGGTACTGCCTTGGTCGTGCAACCTTCTCGCGTCCAGCGAGATATCCTGGCAGAGCACTCAGCCGGCGGCGTGGCTGTCGATGTAGCAGAAGAGGTTGTTGTCGTGACCCTCCGTCTGGTCACAACCGCAGTAGCAGGGCAGCTCGGCCAGCACTTCTGGAATGTCCCGAGCGGCCACGTAAGCCTGCCGTGTCTTTCCCTGGAAGAGGTCCGGTGAGAGCGTAGCGATATCCATCGATGCTCCGGCGCCGCCCGTGCCGGCACCGCTGTCGGAACGGATGGAATACCAGCTCATGACTCCGAGCAAAATGGCCACACCGAGCAGTAGCAATGTCTGGTAGCCGGGACTGCCTTTATTCGTCTTCTTCTTGTTCAACTTTCGGAACTCCAGGTTAGGGATGAGATCACCGTCTTGAGTGCAAACAGTATTGTACCCTTTTCTTCTTCGCTGAGTTCCAGGCCTGCCTCGTTCATTTCGGCGATGACGAAGCCCAGCAGGTGCAGTTGGCCGTCACGGCCCGAGACCGACGATCGGTCGATGTCGGCCCCGTCGAGGCCGTTCATCTCCTGGATCCACTCGCGGCTTTCGCCGCAGGCCGACGTTATCGTCTGCGCATCGACCCGCTCGGGGGCCCGGCTGCGGCCTTCCTCGACGGCCTTGTACACCATGTAGGCCATGAACAGTGCCAGCTCCCGGGCCTGCTGGCCGCTCTCTGACGTCAGATCCGTGACGAAATCGCAGATTTCAGGCTGTTTCGAAAAGAACGCCTCGAACTCTCCGTCCAGGACATCGTCGGGGAACTCGGCAACCCTCTGCCGGACGCGGTCGATGGTCTCCGGCCCGATCACCTCGACTGGTTCTGTCTGGCCCACAGAATAGCTCCTCTCTCCGGTGAGTCTAGCGGGGATTCGAACGGGATCGCGATCAACTCCTGCATCAGCGGGTGCGATGCGACGTCGCCGGTCGCCGAGGTGAGCGGCGTATCGGCGTCGATGAGGGCCACGGAACGCTGCGTCAGGACCCGAAGATGCTCCGCCGCATCATGAAGGATTCTCCGGGCTGGTTCCATCGGATAGTCGTCAGCGAGGACGGAGAAGAGCGAGGCAACACGGGCTACGGTGAGGGCCCCCGAAGCCCATTCCGTGACCGCGGCTTCGACCGACGCGAGCCCGAGAGAGTCCTTGACGCGGTCTCGGAATCTGCGGTTTGTCTTGAAGTCCCGGCTTCGAAGCGCGGTACGGATGGCCTCCCTGCCGATCCAGAATCCACCGCCGTCGTCCCCGAACTGGGGTCCCCAGCCCCCGCAACGGAATATCCGACCGTCGGCCCGACGCCCGATGACGATCGATCCGGTGTCGGCGATCAGCAGTAGCCCCGGTCGGATTCCGATCGCCCCGACGTAGGCGACGAAGGCATCGCTTTCGGTGATGATGCGAGAGTCCGGTAGGGCGCGCCGGAGCGTGTCCTCGTAATGCCGGAGGCCCTCCCGGCGCCCCGCCCCGGCAAACCCTCCGCAAACTACGTCGGGCTGTTGAGGCAGACTCTGGATTCCCTCCTGAATTGCCCGGGTGGAGGCTTCGTGGCCGACGGACACATAGTTTGACGGTCCCGTCTGTTCGCGGGCCACCTCGCGGTCGTTCTCGTCGACCAGCAGGAATGTGGTCGTGCTACCGCCGCCGTCGATTCCGAGAATAGTCATGGAGAGGACTCAGTAGTCAGTAGCCAGTAGTCGGTAGTCAGTTACCGGAAGCGTCTTGGTCTTTTAGCTGACTGCTACTGACTACTGATTACTGACTACTTCCTACGGTCTCCCCCACGCAGCAGGGGCGCCGGCCCTGCGAAGTGCGGTGCGAAGGTCGGCGATCGCCTGCGTGGCGGTTTCAATATCTGCCCGCGCGGCCTCGAGATTCTCCTGAGTGCCCTGTATCTGAGGTAGCAGGCGAGTTTCCCGATTGTACATATCGCTCTGGGAAAGCAATTGTCGGTTCAGCTCGTTCAGTTGCAGTTCCAGCAAAGCGACGCGATCCTGGTTGCGAGCGAGCTCGGCGCGGGCATTGCGGAAGTCCGCCCGCCATTCGGCTTCGCCGCGAACCGCCTGGGCCGCCTCTTCCGCCGGCTCGGCCCGGGCAGGACTCTCCTCTGCGTTTTCGGAGGCGGGGCGATCGGTCCGGACGATGTTCTCGTTCGTGAAGATCCGTGTACTCGAGATCTGTTTCTGCCGTTCCCGCTCTCGTTTCGCGACGTCGACCACGGACTGGGCGCTGCACTCGAGAGCGTAAACACCGACGATCAGAAACGCCAGAACTCGGAGCGTCATCGTTGTCTCCTTTCGGCGGTTCCCACACCTGGCAACACCGCCGGGATCGTTTCCTGCACATGGCTCAAGGCGGGTATCGGCCGGGCGAACTCTTCGTCCGGTCTGTCTTCATGGATTCTCTCCATGAAATCGATCCAGATCGGCAGAGCCGTACGGCCGCCGGTTTCGGCGTAGCCCAGGGAGACCTTCTCGTCAAAGCCGACCCAGGCGCCGGCGGTGATCGACGGCGTGAAGCCGACGAACCACGCGTCGGTGAAATCGTTGGTCGTGCCGGTCTTTCCGGCCACCGCCCGGTCGAGAGATTGCGCCCCTCTGGCCGTTCCGCTGCGCACCACTTCCCGGAGCAAACCCACCATCGCGTCTGCCGTTTCAGCCGACATGACCTCGTTCGCCTCGGGCAGGTTTTCCTCCAGAATGTCGCCGTCGTAGTCGGTCACGCGATTGATGAGCCGCGGTATTACGCGGACCCCGGTGTTGGGGAAGGCTGAATAGGCCGAGGTCAACTCGAGGAGAGTGATGTCGGTCGCCCCCAGGGCGATCGGCAGGTACGGTTCGATCACCGAGGAGATGCCGAAACGCGCCACCACCGGAACGAGCACGTCAAACCCGATCTGATTCAGAAGCTTCACCGCAGGAACATTCCTGGATTGCGCGAGAGCCTGGCGCAGTGTGATGGTTCCGCGGTATTCCCCGTCATAGTTCGTCGGAGAGTAACCGTCGAAATCGACCGGTGCGTCCTCCACCGTCTGATCCGGCGTCAATCCGTAGTCGAGAGCCGCCGTGAACAGCAGGGGCTTGAAGGCCGAACCGGTCTGTCGTAACGCCTGCGTCGCGCGGTTGAACTTGCTCGTGCCGAAATCGTACCCCCCCACCATTGCTTTCACTTCGCCGGTCCGATGGTCGATTGCGACCAACCCACCCTGAACCTCGGGCGTCTGTTCGAGCTCGAGCTCGATCGTCTTCTCGGCCGGGTTGATCGATTGGACGCGGAACACGCCGACGTCACCCGGGGTGATCAACTGTTGAGGTGCGCTTCGGCCTGTCCATGCGACCTCCCGCGAGCCGATCTCGTCCCGGTAGTCTCCGACCCGGATCAGGGCGCTCCGCGCGCCCGACTCCACGACGACACCGCGGACGATGTCGCCGGCCCGAATCGGCTGCGTCCATTCGGGCAGAGAGTAGTTTTCCAGATCGTCTATCCCATTCTCCGTCAGGTTGAACTCCGCTCCGCGCCAGCCATGTCGTTTGTCGTAAGCGCGAAGTCCCGCCCTGAGGCTGGCCTTCGCGGCGCGCTGCATCTCCGCGTTCAGAGTTGAATAAACACGTAATCCGCCTTCGTGGACCGCGAATGTTCCGTATGTGCTTTCCAGGTACTGGCGCAGCTCCTCCACGAAGTAGGGAGCGAGTTGGTCGGGGGCCCGTTCGTCATTGAGTCGGATTGGTCTCTGCTTGGCCTGCTCGCCCTCATCGACCGCAATCTTGCCTTCCGCGACCATTCGGTCGATCACGTAGTTGCGGCGCATCATCGCACGCTCGGGATTGGCTATCGGAGAATAGCTCGACGGGGCTCGCGGCAGAGCGGCTAGCAGAGCCGCCTCTTCGATCGTCAGGTCCTGGATATTCTTACCGAAGTAGAACTCGGCGGCGGCCGCGAATCCATACATTCCGTGTCCGAGGTAGATTTGATTGCAGTACAGCGTGAGGATTTCATCCTTGGTATAGCGTCGCTCGATCTGTATGGAGAGCATCGCTTCCTTGACTTTCAAGGACCAGAGGCGCTCGTGGGAGAGAAAAAGGTTTTCGCTCAAGACCTGAGTGATCGTACTTCCGCCTTCCACGACGCGTCCCGCAAATATGTTCTTCACGGCTGCTCGCGAGATGCCGTAGAAGTCGAGGCCCCAGTGGTCGTAGAAATTCTGGTCCTCCACCGACACGATCGCGTCCTTAAGCACGCTGGGCAGCTGGTCGGATTCGACAATGATTCGACGCTCCAGGGCGAACGAACCGATGACCTGGCCGCCATCACCGTAAACTTCGGTAATCACGTTGGGCCGGTAGTCTTCCAGGGATTCGACCTGCGGGAGCTCGCTGTTGTAGACAAAGAGAATACCACCTGTAGCGCCCAGCGTGATGGAAAACACAAGCAGTGCGGCAAACAGGAACGAACCGAAGTAGCGTCGGATCTGGAGTCTCACGGCGATGATTATATCAGGAGCCCACCCTCAATACGGCCAGGAACGCCTCCTGAGGGATGTCGACCTTGCCGACGCGCTTCATGCGTTTCTTGCCTTCCTTCTGTCGTTCCAACAGCTTGCGTTTCCTGGTGATGTCGCCGCCGTAGCATTTGGCGACCACGTTCTTCCGGATCGCCGGTATCGATTCGCGCGCGATCACGCGGCTGCCGATGGAAGCCTGGATTGCGACTTCGAACATCTGGCGGGGAATGAGCTCCTTCATCTTCTCGACCAGGGCGCGTCCGCGGGCATATGCAAAGTCGCGATGGACGATCCAGGAAAGTGCGTCGACGGTTTCACCGCCGACGAGGATGTCGAGTTTGACCAGATCCGAGGTCCGGTAGCCGGACAGGTGATAGTCGAAAGACGCGTACCCCCGCGAGACGGACTTGAGGCGGTCGTAGAAATCAAGAACGATCTCGTTGAGCGGCATTTCGTAGGTGAGCAACACGCGCGTCGCCGAAAGGTACTCGAATCCTTTCTGGATGCCCCTTTTGTTCTCGAGAAGTTTGAGGATGGGCCCGAGGAAATCGTCCCGCGTCATCACCAGAGCGGTGATGATGGGCTCCTCGATCGTGTCGATGAACTGGGGGTCCGGAAACTTTGTCGGGTTCTCGACGTCCTCCAGGCTGCCGTCCGTTTCGAGGATTCTGTACCTCACGCCGGGCGCAGTAGAGATCAGCGAGAGCTCGAACTCCCGCTCGAGGCGTTCCTGGATGATTTCCATGTGCAGCAGGCCGAGAAACCCGCATCGGAACCCGAAGCCGAGCGCGGTCGAAGTCTCGGGTTCGTAGAAGAAGGAGGAGTCGTTCAGGCGAAGCTTGTCGAGCGCGTCTCGGAGCGATTCGTACTGGTTTGGTTCGACGGGATACAGCCCGGCAAAGACCAGCGGCTTGATCTCCTGGAATCCGGGAAGCGGCTCTGTCGTCGGGCGTTCGTCCTCGGTGATCGTGTCTCCAATCTGGGTGTCGGAAACGGTCTTGATGTTGGCAATTATGTAGCCGACCTCGCCCGCCCTCAGGCTCCCAGTCGGGTTCATTTTCGGTCTGAGTGTGCCGATCTCATCGGCCTGGTAGACCTGTCCGTTGGACATCAGTCGAATCTTCGTGCCGCGCTCGATCAGACCGTCGATCATCCGAACCACAACGATGACGCCACGGTAGGTATCGAACCAGGAATCGAAGACCAGGGCCTTCAACGGGGCGTCGACGGAGCCCGCAGGCGGTGGAACTCGCGTCACGATAGCTTCCAACACGTCGGTGACTCCCTCGCCATGCTTGGCGCTGATGTGGAGCGCCTCGTCAGGGTCGAGACCGATCACGGATTGGAGTTGCTCCTCGACCCGTTCCACTTCGGCGCCCGGCAGGTCGATCTTGTTGATGATCGGGACGATCTCGAGATGGTTCTCGATGGCCAGGTATGTGTTGGCCAGCGTCTGCGCCTCCACCCCCTGAGAAGCGTCGACGATGAGCAAAGCACCCTCACAGGCTGCGAGGCTCCGGGATACCTCGTAGCTGAAGTCCACGTGACCGGGTGTGTCGATCAGGTTCAGGATGTAGTCCTTACCGTCACGGGCTTTGTGATCGAGACGCACGGCTGCCGCCTTGATCGTGATTCCGCGCTCCCGCTCCAGATCCATGGCGTCCAAGACCTGCGAGGACATCTCCCGCTCCGACAGCGCGCCGGTCAGTTCCAGCAGCCGGTCCGCCAGTGTCGACTTGCCGTGATCGATGTGCGCGATGATCGAGAAATTGCGTATATGGCTCAATGGCATGAGCTCTAAGTATAAGTGAACATCGTAGTCCGTAGGCCGTTGTGCTTCGCCGAAGGCGAACCCTGCGTTGGTGCGCCTGCCGCTCCTTTCCGGGAAGGTTCGCGGCATAGCAATCGCGAGCGGAACGTGGCCTGGATGCCTCTAACCGGTACTGTGAAGGTAACGGACGCAAGTCAGGGGAAGGCTGGTCGGACGCAGACTAGGCCGCTGTGACCGCCCAGGTGGTCAAAGATCGCGCCCGAAATGTTCGATGATGAACGGACCTGAGCCGATGCCTTCCCACGCGGAACAGATTCTGAATCACACCGTGAACATGCAGGAATCGCTGAGCCTGATCGGTTGATTTGAAGCGTCTCATCTGACGCTCCCTCAGTCGGCTCGATTGGTGGGATACTTCGCGGGCCCTGATTAGCTGCCAATTTCGTAGCTATTCTGATCTTACTCAGGGAGACCAGCCACAGACCTCTATTCGATAATACAAGTCGTCGTTGCTGTGTCGAGCAGTCAGGGAGAGGTCGACATAAGAGGCGTAGTCAATCACCGCGCCGGTGCTAGTGCTTTCCAATCCCGAAGGCATGAATCAATACCACGAGCCAAACCACCCCCATCCAAACTACCACGATGCCCGGGTGACGTTCGCCTAGGAGCAGCGACAGCGCCAGGAGAGCGTAGACCGCAATCACCCCGAGCCACTTCGCCCTAATCTGGTAGCGACCCAACCAATCGCGGCCGCTTGACCTGTGTTGAGGTATCACCTGCATCCCGAATACACTCTTTGCCAGAAACCATCCGGTGCCGTCAGCCATCAAGGTGCAACAAGCACATGAGCCGGCGCGATGCCAACGTCGTCTATCGATCTGAGCTGTTGTCCGGACTCGACATCGATGAGACCGAATATCACCACCTTGACTCTTTGCCAGAAACCAGATGCCAACGTCGTCTATCGATCTGAGCTGTTGTCCGGACTCGACATCGATGAGAAGAATATCACCACCTTGAAGAGTTGGTAGGTACAGCAAGCCGTCTTCAGATGTCATGCTCGAAAACTGTTGACTCGGGTGAATCGATTGAATGTGTTGAAGCGTCTCCGCATCAAAAACGAGAATCCGGTCTGCCAACCGCATGTGGCTTGGTCCGTCACTCTCGCTGGCCGCTACCAGTATCATAGCGTCAGCCGCTATCGTCAAGAACGGGTGAACGTCGACGTTCGGAATCATCCGAGAAACCGTCTTCAACACCTCTCGCTGCGATAAATCAAGCGACAAAAGAGACGTATCCTCTTTGACAATGACCATCCGTGTCGCACCATCAAGAAGCATGGCACCCGAATTTCGTCCTTGGGGCAAGGGCTGCCCTGACGGGGAACTAGGAAGTATCCACATGCTCGTTTGCGGCAGGCCATTCACCCATTCGGTAAACCGAACAGCGTTCCGGAATGGCGGAACGAATATCAGGCGACTCTCCAATTCAGCCGACATCATTAGCCACGGTAGACAGTCCGGTAGGCCGGTTCGCATTCCGTTGAGCCGTCCTGTAATCGGGTCGAAGGCAGACACTACCGTGAGACAGGAGCCTTCTGGTGGTCTGAGCTGAGTCTGAACATAGACCAAGCTGGGGCTTGAAAACAGATAAGGAAACCCTGGCTCAAGGGATCCCCTCACCCGATCAGCTACGTCAACTTCGTGAGTCACGATTCCCTGTTGGACATCAAATACCACGAGCCGGTCGTCTTGAAGAATGGCGAGGGCGCTCCCTTCATTCACCACGGTGACGGCAGCGTCATCGGCGACCAGGATTCGGCCGTGAGCCACTCCCCATGCATCGATGAGTAGGATCTCATCATTGTCCTCTCCGCTTCGATCAAGCACATAAAGCCACCCTGATGACGGGGCTTCCCATGACTGTGGCTGTTGACCAGACAGGCTGGTGACCGACAAGGCTAGAATGACGATGATTCTACTAAACACAGGGATCGACCTTCCGATAGCGATCTTGGCGATTCGGTTCCGATAGCCGGCGGTCGAGCGGCCGATCCGTGTGGAACAGACCGGTCCGCCTCAAGTGAGAGCCAACTAGATGGCCTTGCCGTCGATCTCGTTGTCGTTCGCCGTCATGATGAAACCGCATCAATTCCTCCTCTCTCCTCGACCTCGACTGGCAAGACCCATCGGCGATGGTGCCGATCTCTCCGTTACAGGCCACTAGTAAGCCTTCGCTCTCGAGCCAAGTTGATTCATCCTTCTAACTCTCGTCACAGTAACACGTTGGGATTATTACTCCCGGAACTGCGCCAGAAGAAACAAAGAAGCACTGCACATCGCCGCCCGTTCTGGCGCGAAGAATGATGTTCAGGTTGTGATTCCACGGTATGTATTCCCCGCCAGGGATTGTTCGGCAAAACGGATTCGAAGAGGAAGTGCACTGGAACTCCCCTGTACTTTCATAGTAGATTTCCCAGCCTACTGGTTCAATAAGGCCGATGTGGCAATCTAGGACCTCAGTGGTCACTTCAAAACCGGCCAACGATGGTCACTTCAAAACCGGCCAACGGGGATGGCCCGGGACGGTGTTGTTCTACCTCTTTGGGACTGGACTCGGCAAGCCCGTTTTAGTCCTCCAACTCCGAGGGCCGCATTTGAGGATGTGGCCGTGATGGAGCAGCCGGTCCAGCATGGCTGTGACGGCGGCGCTATCACCCAGTAGTTTTCCCCAGTCTTGGACGGGTCGATTCGATGTCAGTAACGTACTGGTCCGTTCATAGCGTCGCATCACGATCTCGAGGAGTTCCTCTGCTGCAGTGGGAGGAAGCTTCCGCATCCCCAGATCGTCGATGATCAGCAGCGGGACCGTCGCCAAAGCTTCCATGCACTCCTTTCGGGTACCGTCAATGGTGGCTTCGGCGATGTCGTCGAGAAGCGCATGAGTTTCACGGTAGACGACCCGATAGCCCTGCTCAATGGCAGCCAAGCCGATGGCCTGAGCCAGATGACTCTTGCCGGTGCCAGGAGGACCGAGAAACAAGGCATCGTCGTGCCTGGAGATGAAGGCGCCCGTCGCCAGGTCGAAGACCAGACTACGATTCATCTTCTTGTTGAAAGTAAAGTCGAAGGAGTCGAGCGTCTTCTGGGGATCGCGGAACCGGGCCTGTTTCCGACGCCGTTCCAACAACCGGATGCTGCGACGGTCCAGTTCATCCGAGACCAGACGAGAGACCAAGTCGATCGGCGCCATGGCTTCGGTCTGGGCCTGGTGGAGGCGTGTTTCCAACACCTCGGCAATGCCGCCGAGCCGGAGTTGTCGGAGAGCCCGCTGGAGTTCGATCAGATTCATGAGTGTTCCTGCTCCTGGATTTTGAGGTTGATGAGATCGCGATACTGAGTCAGTTCGCGAATGAGAGGATCGACCTGACGCAGGGCGAGTGGAGGTCGCCGCTCCAGATAGCGGCGGACGAAACGATACTCGTAGACGTGGAGTTCCAGTGCCGCAGCCGAAGCATCCTCCACGGCGGAGACACCGTACTTCTTGGCCAGGGAGAGCACACCCAGGATGCGGCGGACCGCAGCTTCCCCTTGTCGGCGGTGAATGGCGTCACAGAGTGTGCCGATGTGGGTGCCAGCGCGGCGGGCTCGGGCCAGCAGTTGCACCGTCGTTAACGGGGTTTTCTTCGGGTTGTCTTCAGCACGGACACGGTATCCACCCCGCTTCTGGCGGACATGCTCGCGGAGGAGTGGATAGGTGTTTGGGTCCAGGATCCGGACGTGAAGCGTGTCCCACTGGACCTTGACACCCCGTCCGATCCAGCCCGGCGGTACACTGTAATAGGCGGCTTCGACTTCGACGCAACCGTCGAGATGGACGACACGTTCACCGAATTGGTAATAGCGAAACGGTTCGATCGGCAGCGGCTTAAGAGATGGTTTCTCTTCGGCGAACATGGCCGCCACCTGCCGCTTGGTCGTGCCGTGGATGCGGGTGTCGGCCCATCGGACTTCCCAGCGATCCAGATACCCCTGGGCCTGGTCGAGGCTCTCGAAGCGCTGTCCCTTCAATGGGGTCTTCTGGGCGTGCCCGACACCGGATTCGACTTTGCCTTTGCGGTCTGGATCGCGCACCCGGCATGGCATGGCCACCACGCCGTAATGGGTCAGGACATCTCGAAACAACGGATTCAGGGTGGGGTCGTAATGGTCCGGGACGATCACGCCTTCGCGCAGGTTATCCAGCACGATGAGGCGGGGAGTGCCGCCGAGTCGGCGGAACGCGGTCTCGTGCAACTGGGCCCAGATGCGGGAACTGGACTTGAACGTCAGCAGCCGGACCGATTTGCGGCTGTAGCCCAACGTCATCACGAACAGCCGCGTCCGTCGGTACTTGCCCGTCTTCGGATCCCGGACCATCGGTCCGGTCCCGTAGTCGACCTGCGCTTCCTCTCCAGCTCCGGTCTGGATGATTCCGACCGCTTCCGGGGATCGCACTCCCCGGAGTTTGCGAACGAAACGCTTGACCGATTCGTAGCTGCCGACAAAACCGTGATCCGTGACCAGGTCCTGCCAGATCGCCATCGCGTTGCGGCCACGCTCCAGCGCCTGTTGGATGGTCTCCCGGTACGGCTCGCAGGAACTGCCCGACGGTGGGCTTGGAGGGGGAGCCGACGACTCTGCCGAGACCGGATTCTCGGCCTCCGGGTCGGTGGTCACCGTTTTGAAGTATCTCGACACCATTTACGCCTCCGGGTCGGTGGTCACCTCGTTGGCCGGTTTTGCCGGTCGCCGGCCCCAACTCCCGGGCGGCCGAATGGGGATTCCGGCCGCTCTCAGATACGCACTGGCCGTCTCACGACGCACGCCGGTGGTCTGTTCGATCCGACGCAGCGGCCATCCAAGCCGCCCCAATGCAACAACTTGCTCTCTCTTTTCTGTGCTCAAGACATTGCTCATGCCGACGGAGCCTGTTTCGGCTTCCCGTCGGTGTCAATGTCCCGGGCTTATCTATGTTCGTTGGCCGGTTTTCAGGTGACCACCATTGGCCGGTTTTGGGTGACCGCCGAGGCTAGGACATCAAACGTAGAGCCGTCGCAATCCGGGATCCAACTTTGGGTTATACACACTTGTCCGGGAGGACAACCAGGCAACTGATCCTTAAACTTCATCTGAGTGATATTCCTAGAAAGCCACAATCCAACGGGGTCATAGACGCGCATATCGCCTTTGGCATGGTATTCAGTCTGCTGCTGCGCTGATACTGTTTTGAATACCGGAGACTCGGTCGACACGGCAGGTATCAACTCCCACTCTCGGTCCGAGTCCATCGCTACAGCCTGAGCTTGGCGTTTGTCGTTCAGCGACGCTTGGTCCCCAAAGAAGTTACGCGGGCCAAATGACTTACTGATGACAATCAAGTTGCATTCGGCGTCCGGCATGATCGCCATTCTCCGACCGAAACCGGGCGGCGTGCGCATCGAGATTGTAAAGGCATCATATGTGCAGACTCCACTAGGTGCTCGGGTGCCTTGGAGCACCGTCTGCCCAACCGCTAGCTCTCGATCGACAAAGACACGTTCAGCGGGGACCGGCTCCCTCTCTCTTCTCTGCGCTGAGACTGGGGACGGAGTTAGCAACAACGTACCAAGTGCTGCAACTAAAAGCGCCACGATGTAGCGGGTTCGGTTTGAAGAACGGTTTCTGAGTGTTTTCACGGCGGCCTCCTTCTTTTGGCGGGTTGAAAGCGACGTTTCCTTGAACCGCGCAGAACTGTACGAGACCGTTACGAGTGGCGGTAGGGGGCCGAGTTGCGGTTTATGTGCCCTTGAGCTGTGCCGTTATCGTTGCGGTATTCACTGGGCGTAATCCCGTGTTCCCGTTTGAACATCCTCGAGAAGTATCGGAGGTCTCGATATCCGAGTTTGTATGCGATTTCAGAGACTCTCAGGTTGGTCGACCGAAGCAGTATCTCCGCGATGCTTAACTTGACTCGCAGTCGGGCTTCCCGGAAAGAACTCCCGTGCAGACGTTTGAACTCGTGAGAGAAATGATTCGGACTGACGCTGAGAAGTTCTGAAGCGTCCTCCTGGCTCAGGTTCCCGTGAGTTGATATCAGGGCCGTGAACACTTCTTCGAGACGTTCATCGCAGTCTACAAGTTGCAGAGTGAGTTCCATGCCGGGCACCCTTGAAGGGCTATTCCTTGCACGGAGATCCCCAGCCTGTAAGGTCAACAGATGGCTTAGTTAGCTTCTTGGCGGTGTCGGTGTGTCCTTGAGAAGCGCGACTAAGAATCGCGTTTGCTGAGACCTTCTGATTCCGTGGAGATTAGATATCTTGCGACACAGCCGATTGGCCGGGGTACGACCTGCCCGCTGTGGAGAAGACCCGTATTGCTGACTTTTGACCAGCCAACTTGTGGCTCCTGAAAGATCGGTTTGGCGAGAGTGGAGTTCTTCGGTGGCGGTGCGGGCACTTCAAATCTGAGAGTGTTGGGTCCACCTGCGACCTGATAAGTGGAACAACGGCCTACGGACTACGGCCTACGTCTTGCCGCCTACGCACAACGTCCCGGGCATACAGCGCGGCACCGATAACGCCGGCGTCCGATCCAAGTTTTGCGGGGACGATCCGGCAGGCGTTGAAAGTCTCGGCGTAGGAGCGTCGACGGGTCTCTTCGATGGCGGGGTCGAACAACCATCGACCGGCGTTGGCTACGCCCCCGCCGATGACGATCATCTCCAGGTTCAGCGTGTTGATCAGGTTGGCGCACGCGAATCCCAGGAATTGGCCGGCCTCCTCGAGGACCCTCCTCGCCTCCGCGTTGCCCCGAGCCGCGGCCCTCACCAGGTCCTCGGCGCTCAGTTCACCGTCGGTTTTCACGCGATCGCGTGCTCGGGCGACGATCCCGGTCGCCGATGCACGGGTCTCCAGGCAGCCGCTACCGCCACAGGGGCAGGCGTAGCCGTCGGGTTCGACGACCATGTGGCCGACTTCGGCAGCATGTCCCCGGCTGCCTCCGTAGAGCTGACCGTCAAGGATCAAGCCCGAGCCGACGCCGGTACCCAGTGTCAGGCATGCCATGTACCGGACATCCGTAGCCGCGCCAACCTTGAATTCTCCCCAGGCGTTCATGTCCGCATCGTTCCGGCCGACGATCGGCAGCTGAATCCTTTCTCGGAGGAGAGCTTCCAGATTCTGTTTCACGAGGCACGGAACGTTCGGCGAGGCTTCGATCAGCCCGGTCCTGGATCGCAACCCCGGAATGCCGATGCCGACTCCGTCGACCACGCTTTCAGCCGACAGCGTCGCCACGAGCGACGACAGGTTCCCCAGCAGCGCGGCGATGTCGATCGCCTCGGTCGGACGACGAAGCGATTCGAGAACAACACCATCGCTGCCGACCCGTCCGGCCTTAATCGTGGTTCCCCCGATGTCGATCCCGATGTAGGACATAGGCGGTTCAATATACTACGTGTTACGAGTGCGACAGCCCTCGTCTTACCCGCGTTGACTTCCCGCCGGGCCGGTCGTAACATGGCCGGCGAGGAGAGGCGTTCAGGTCGGCAATCAGCCATCAGTGTTTAGCTATCAGCTCAATCGGATGCGACTATCATCGCGTTCCCGAAGTAGCTCTCCGCGCAACGTGTCGTCAGCTGTTCGTAAGCTGACGGGCGCAGTCAGGCTGCAGCGACCCGGCATCGGAGCTCAACCCTCAAACGCAAGGATCAAGCGTCCGAACACCAACCCGGAGGAGAAGAATGAGCGTCAAACAGATCAATCCTGAGGAGGCCAGTGGATTCATGCAGGGCGACAAGGGGGTCCTCTACATCGACGTTCGCACGGAACCCGAGTTTGAAAACGGCCATCCGCCAAACGCGATAAACATACCGGTGGTCTTTCCCGATCCGGCGACTCGTCAGATGACCCCGAATCCGGAGTTCATGAAAGTCGTGGAAGCGCACGTCGCGAAGGACAAGCCGGTCATCGTCGGATGCCAGATGGGCGGCCGGTCACAATACGCCGGAGAATTGATGGTGGGCGCAGGCTACACCGATGTCTCCAACATGCATGGGGGATTCGGGGGCGCTCGGGACCCGATGGGACAGATCGCCGCACCCGGTTGGCTTCAGATGGAGTACCCGGTGGAGAATCGGGTGGATGAGTCGAATAGCTACGCGGGGCTGAAGAAAAGTAGCCAGTAGTCAGTAGTCAGTTGGGGTTGGCGAACCCGGCGCATCGTTTCTTTCCCGGAAGAATCTGGTCAAGAGTTTGAGTAACTGGGTCTCTGCTTTCTTTCCGGCTGCGAGGACCTCGTCGTGGGTGATGGGGGACGCGTTTCGGTGGGCGGCGACATTGGACAGGACGGAGATAGCTGCCAGACGGATGCCCATGTGGTGGGCGACGATTGCTTCAGGGACGGTGGACATGCCGACGGCGGCGGCTCCGATCTTGCAAAGGAACTCGACTTCAGCCGGCGTTTCATACGTCGGCCCTGAAACCGCGGCGTACACGCCTTCTCTCAGATGCACTCCCTCCAGCTCGGCTGCCCTCAGCATGCGATTCCGCAACGCTCGATCGTAGACTTCCCGTTGATCGAGGAACCGCGGTCCCCATCGTTCCTCGTTGACTCCGCGAAGAGGATTGGCGCCCAGCAGGTTGATGTGATCCGAGATCAGCATCAGGTTCCCGGGGGCGAAGTCTCGGGGTTTGAGGGAGCCGGCCGCGTTGGTCAGGACCAGTTCTTTTGTGCCGACCTTCCCGATCACGCGGATCAGGAAGGTCACCTCATCCATTCCGTACCCCTCGTAATAGTGAATCCGCCCCGAAAAGATCCACAGATGGATTCCGCCGAGGCTGCCGAACACCAGACGGGCTGCGTGTCCCTCGACGCTGGAGGCAGGGAAGTGCGGTATGTCTCCATACGAAATCGACAACGGGCCTGGCACCAGTGTTTCCAGACCCGCGAGGCCGCTGCCGAGAACGAGCGCCGCGTCAGGTGCCTGACCCGAGCGCTCGAGTATGTATTCGGAAGCAGCTTCGACTCGTTCGTAGTTCGTCATTAGTCGTGGACCTGCCTAGCAGCCCGTGGCAGAACTCTGCAGGGTCGCGCGCAGGGGTCTTCGGGTTGCAGGCGCGAAGAGAGGAGCGGAGCGATGATCATTCATCGTGACCGACGAGCGACAAAGCCTGCGGGCCGACCCCCCCCTGCGCCCTTCGGGTTACGGCGAAACGGGGCCGTCTTCGTTGTCGCCGACTCCTCCCAATGAATGAGCATTGTTTCGTCCTCGCCTCCTAGAATCCGGCCCCGTTTGGCCGCAACGCGCCCCTGCAGAGTTCTGCCACGGGCTGCTAGAGGAGGATGCCTGCGATCGAAGCGGTCATCAGCGTAGCCATGGTTCCCGCCAGAAGAGAACGGAGGCCGAGCCGCGCCAGGTCGTGTCTCCGGTCCGGCGCGATGCCTCCAATACCGCCGATCATGATGCCGATCGAGCCGAGGTTCGCAAAGCCCGCCAGTGCGTAAGTCGCGATCGTGACAGAACGAGGATCCAGAGCGTCCGGGTTTCTCAGCATCTCTGTCAGGCTTGAATACGCGATGAACTCGTTCAGCACGATCTTCTGTCCCAACAGGCTTCCTACCGAAACGATGTCGGGCGCCGGTACGCCTATGATAAAAGCAACGGGGGCGAAGAGGAATCCGAGTATCTGCTGCAATGAGATCCCCGCCAGGCCCAGGACCCCGTTAGCCATCGCGATCAGAGCGACGAACGCTATCAGCATTGCCGCGACGTTCAGTGCAAGACGCAGCCCGTCGGAGGCTCCCCGCGCGACGGCATCGATCACGTTCACGTCTCCCTGATCGAGGTCGAGTTGGACATTGCCCCGCGTCTGGGGTTCTTCGGTTTCCGGATTGAGGATTTTCGCGATCACCAGCCCGGCAGGAGCGGCCATCACGCTCGCTGTCAACAGATGACCCGCGCTCACACCCATCCGGATGTATCCGGCCATCACGCCCCCGGCGATCGTGGCCATCCCCCCTGTCATCAGGGCCATCATCTCCGACTGCGTCATCCTGCCGACGAACGGCTTGACGACGAGCGGAGACTCGGTCATTCCCATGAATACGTTGGCTGCCGCGGCCAGAGACTCCGCACCGCTTGTTCGCATGGTCTTCGACATCAGCTTCGCGAAGACGAGCACGACCTTCTGCATGATGCCCAGATGGTAGAGCACCGTGAACAAGGCGGAAGTGAATATGATGGTCGGCAGCACCTGGAACGCGAAAACAAGGCCGAAAGTGTCGACATCGGAAGCCAGGCGCCCGAAAACAAAGATCGCTCCTGCGTCGGCGAACGACAACATTCGCGTCACCGCTCGGCTGATGTTGTCGAACACGATCACCCCGGGGGATGTCTTGAGTATGAAAACGGCGAACCCGAACTGGAGCGCCAGGCCCCAGCCTACGATTCGAAAGTCGATGGCTCTCCGATTGTTGGACAATCCGTATGCTGCCAGGAGCATCAGGAAGAGACCGCCCACGCTGATGATGTTCGTCATTGGTTCCTCACTTGGATGAACGAATCGAATTTTAGCCCGCGCCGGGCCCGCACGATTGTATCGCCGAACCGCGAGTGTAGGTGCGCTCTATGAGCGCACGTGTTTCGGTTCGAAGAGCGTGCGGTCATGGACCGCACCTACACCGGCCAGTCATCGGCAGTCAGTTGTCAGTCAGGGTCTCTTGCTGACTACCGACTACTGACTACTGACAACTACAGGTCCGAAGGACCGGTTATAATTCCCCGATGGAAGCCAGCGTCGAAGGAGTCCGAATCTCCATCACCAAAGGCGACATCACCGAAGTCGAGACCGATGCTGTTGTCAACGCGGCGAACAACCACTTCTGGATGGGTGGCGGAGTTGCCGGTGCACTGAAGCGGGCCGGTGGGGGTAACATCGAGACCGAAGCGATGAGCAAGGGGCCGGTGCCGGTCGGACAGGCTGTGGTGACCGCTGCGGGCACACTACCGGCACGCTACGTCATCCACGCGGCTGTAATGGGCCAGGACCTGGCGACAAGCAGTGACGCGATCCAGGAGGCGACGCGCAGCAGCCTCGAGCGTGCCGAAGCCCTGAAGATAAAAAGCATCGCGTTTCCCGCTTTCGGAACCGGTGTCGGCGGGTTCCCCCCTGAAGAATCGGCGGTGGCGATGATCGGCGCGAGTGTGGACTTTCTCAAATCAGTCCCCGTCAGGCTCGAGTGCGTCGAGTTCGTTCTGTTTTCGGACGAGTTACGCCAGGCGTTCGAGAAGAAACTGGCGGCCCTACTGCCCTCTTAGTAAAGCGCTGCGGTTCGGTTTCATGACGAGGAGGAGTGCTGAACGCATGTTCTGTCCAAGCTGTGGTTCGGAATACGTTGAAGGAATCGTCAGGTGTGCGGACTGCGATGTCGATCTCGTCGCACAGGCACCGAACGTGGAATCTGGCGCCGAACCGCTTTGTCTGGCTAGGATATGCGGGCCGACGGACGCCCCGATGATCGAGGAATTGCTCAAGAACAACAACATCGATTCGGTCGTTCAGGGAGAGAGGTCGGCGGCTACGATTCCTGCTGCCGGTGAACTGACAGAGGTTCGGGTCTGGGTGCGCGAGCGGGACCTGGCCAGGGCAAACGAACTGATCGAAGCTTTCTTTTCCGACAACGCCGAAATTTCCGAAGATCCGAACCCGGAAGATGAGGAAGTGACTTGAGGACGCCATCGGACAATTTGCTAAACTGATCTGGTATGGATAGTTTCACGCTAGCCGTCGTTATCGGAGTAGTCGGCATCGTCGGAGTCCTCATCCTCCTTGTCGCGATAGACAAGGGAGCTCCGGAACCGACCGGCACCACGAAACCACGCGGTAAAAAGTCTGCCTAGGGCATCGCGAACCTGACCCGTCACTCATCCCTATGACTACGGGTAGCCTGTTTCCCGGCACCAGTGACGACACTGGAATATGGCGTGTCGACACGGCTGGCTCGGTCTATCCCTTGAATAGCGTAGATGAAGGCAAGTGTAGGTGCGCTCTGTGAGCGCACATCCGACGAAACAGAACAACTGTGCGGTCATAGACCGCCCCTACACCGGCCGGTCAGCACACCCTTGCCGGACACTTGGCTGAGAGATTTCCGCGGTTGGCGGAGATGTAGGTGAAGGCAAGTGTAGGTGCGCTCTGTGAGCGCACATCCGACGAAACAGAATAATGTGCAGTCATAGACCGCCCCTACACCGGCCGGTCAGCACACCCCTGCCGGACACTTGGCCGAGAGATTTCCGCAGTTGGCGGAGATGTAGGTGAAGGCAAGTGTAGGTGCGCTCTGTGAGCGCACATCCGACGAAACAGAACAACTGCCACTCCGATATCCGACGAAACAGAACCTGTGCGGTCATAGACCGCCCCTACACCGGCCGGTCAGCAGACCCCTGCCGGACAACACTGGCCGAGAGATTTCCGCAGTTGGCGGAGATGTAGGTGAAGGCAAGTGTAGGTGCGCTCTGTGAGCGCACATCCGACGAAACAGAACAACTGTGCGGTCATAGACCGCCCCTACACCGGCCGGTCAGCAGACCCCTGCCGGACAACTTGGCTGAGAGATTTTCGCAATTGGCGGAGATATAGGTGAGGGCGAGTGTAGGTGCGCTCTATGAGCGCACATCCTGCGAAACAGAACAAAGTGCGGTCATAGACCGGACCTACACCTACTGATTACTGGAATCCTCCGCCTCCTCTATCAAGGCCCGCAGTTCCTCGATCCGCCGATCCAGTTCCTTCTGCTTTCGGGACATCAACATCGTGTAGGCGAAGATGGCGACCCAGAAGACGGTATAGGCGGCGACGACCCAGCTCATTGCGACATCACCACCTGTTCGAAGTAGGCGACTTGTTGATCGGCCCGTTCGACAGCCAGGCGCTTTCTCAGCAGGAAGACGAAGAGCAGGAGAAACGCCGCCATGCTCACCGCAAGGGCCAGCGCGATCGCCGGGTCCGCCCCTGAACCATCCCCCCCCGCGATAACAGGGGCGGGATGCTGCGTGCGCCACCAGCGGATGGCCATGTAGTTGATCGGAACGTCGACGGACCCGAGAATCCCGAACACGGCCTGGAGACTCGCTCGTTTCGTGGGATCGGCGACGTAGGCTCCCAGCATCAGGTAGGAAACGAAGATGAGTGCCAGGAGCAGCTGCAGGGTCAGCCGCATGTCCCAGGTCCACCAGATTCCCCAGATCGGCTTGGCCCACAACATGCCCATCAGGATATTGGCTCCGGCAAACACGACACCGACTTCCGCCGAGCAGTAGGCCAGGCGATCCCATTTGCTGTCCCGGCTGAACAGGAACATGATGCTCCCGACTCCGACCGTCAGGAATGCAACGTAGGAGGTGATGCCTGCGGGCACATGGAAGTAGAAGATCCGCTGAACGATGCCCATCGTCGCTTCGGTCGGCGCGAAGATGAACGCGGCGAACATGGCCGCCGTCATGCCCACCAACGTTGCGATTCCGATAATCCGATCTGTCATTGTTACTCTTCCACCACGTAATCGAAGAGGAGATAGGAGACGACGAAAAAGATAATATCAAACCCGATCAGCAAGTTCATCCAGGAGGACAAGCCTTCGCCTTCGTCGGTGAGCACGGCGACAGTCGCGGCGACTGCGGCAAGAATCATCGGTAACGTCAACGGGATCTGAAGAACCGGAAGCATCACCTCGCTCATGCGGGTGTTCGAAGAAATCACCGACAGAATCGTTCCGACAGTCGCAAAACCGAACGTTCCCAGTACCGCAATCAGGACGAGCCAGAGTATTTCTGTTTCGAGTCTAAGGTCGTAGAAGACGATGAACAGCGGCAGAATTACAGCGTCGGCGACGAGCATGAAAAGAAAATTGCTCAAAACCTTGCCGATGTAGAGGTTTCCCCGACTCACCGGCGCCAGGAGCAGTCCCTGCAGGGAGTCGTTGTCCAGGTCGATCGCAAGAGAGCGGTTCAGGCCGATCATGCCGGCGAAAATCAGGGCAACCCACAGGACCCCCGGCGCGATAAACAGGCTCTGAGCCCCGCTCGGTTCGAATGCAAAGTTGAAGATCACCGTGACCAGAAGTCCGAACATCATCATCGACGTTACGGATTCCTTCCTTCGGAGTTCAACGGCGACGTCTTTGGCGACCAGAGCTAGAAGCTGCTTCATGGCTTTGCACCGGTACGAATGTACCGATCGTAAGCTTCTCGTACAGACGCATCTCTCGAACTGCCGGAATAGACGATCCGGCCCCTTTCGATGATGTGAACCTCGGTGGACGCGCGCAAGCCGCGGTCCAGGTCGTGCGTCGTCATCAGGACGGTCCGTCCTTTCGCCACGGCTTCGTCGAGCATGGTGTTGAGGATCTCGACGGCGTGGGCGTCCAGCCCGGTGTATGGCTCGTCGAGCATCAAGAGAGAAGGGGTATGGAGCATGACGCGCGCCAAGCCGACGCGTTGCTGCAGACCCCGGGAGAACGACCTGACGGGGTCGTTCTTGCGTCGGGCGAGTCCGACGCGTTCGAGCAGGTTGTCGAGATGGTCCTCCCCGCCGTCTACCCCATAGAGTCGCGAGAAGAAACGAAGGTTCTCCTTGGGGCTCAGATCCCGATAAACGTAGGTGTTGTGAGAGAGGAATCCCAGCCTCCGGCGGGCCTCCTCGGGATCTTCCAGGATGTCGAAGCCGTGGATTCGCAGGTTGCCTCCGCTCGGTCGAGCCAACGTCGCAGCGACCTTCAGAAAAGTCGTCTTGCCCGCACCGTTCCGCCCGAACAACGTCACGAAGGCTCCGGCCGGTACCCGAAGGGAGACTCCTCGCAGCGCCGGAAAATGGCCGTATTTCTTCGTAATCTGTTCAGCCTCGAGGGCGAATTCCGTGCTCATCTTACAAAACGTCGGAAGCCGTGAAGAAGTGACAAGTGACGAGTGACAAGTGACGGGTCGGAGGGTGTTTTCTTACTCGTCACTTGTCACTCGTCACTGCTCTCGGACCGCTATTGCGTGGGATTCGGCGAAGGAAAGACTACGCGCGGCTCTTCGATGCCTTCTGGCCCTTCAGCTTCTCGATCACGCGCGCCAGTTGTCCACGCTTTTCCTTCATCCGCTTCTTGTACTGACCACCACTGATGGTACCCGATTCCCGTGCCATTTCGAGTTTCGTGATTTGGTCGAGGAGAGATTCTTTGAGCCGGAGGAGTGTTTCAAGCGCCTTCTTCCCGCCCGCACGTTCCTTCAACAGCTGGATCGAGTAGCTCGCGGCCCAGGCCAGAAAAGCGAAAGTGATCAGGATGATGAAGACGGTGTGGGTGGCCATCGGGTTGGGAACCGAGATTGGCCCCCTCTGGGCCCGGGCGGGCAGAGCGATGACGAAGATGGCAGCAGGTATCAGTAGCCCGCGGCCTACCAGGTACCGCATCAACTTTCCAGCTTGGATCCGCACTCGGCGCAAAACCTGTTGACGACGACGTTCGCGTGGCCGCAGGTGGGACAGACATTCTGGTCCGTGACGATCTCTTTGCGTGAAGCCACTTCGCGCCGAATCAGGGCGTCCAGGTCCTGCGAAGTCTCGATGTTGTCGATCTCGCCCATGACAGCCGCTGCTTCCCCGGCCATTTCGCGACGCAGAGTCTTGTAGTCCTCTTCGGAAAGCTTGCCGCAGCTGTACTCGAAGTCGAGATCCTGGATGTTGCCGAGGATGACCTCTTTCTTGCGCTGAACCAGATCCCACTCGGTTTCGTCCAGTATCACCGACTCGAGGGAGTCGGACCTGGCAAACAACGGCCAGCAAACCGCCGTCAGGACGCCGCCGGCCAACAGCCCCGAGAGTATGTAGATCATGTTCCCTGGTCGATGAAACGGAGGATTAGTCTTCAGGAGCGTAGCTGGACAGCTCCTCTTCGAGTCGTTCCTGGAAACTGCGGTCATCGACGCCGGCGGCAACGGCCGGTCGTTGGAAGCGATCGCGGAACCGGCGAACGTAGTATGCGACAAAGAAGAGCCCACCGATCAGTACGACGAAAGGCATCAACCAGGCCGAGATGTTGAAGGCGCCGGTTGTCGGTGGCGCTGCCAGGACCGTGAGCCCGTATTTTTCGACGAATCGTGCCAGGATGCTTTCTTCGTCCAGGCCTTCGTCGACGAGCCCGGCCAGTTCAGCCCGCATCGGCACGGAGTTGGAGCAGGCGATCATGTTGCATGCCCTGAGGATCTGGTTGCAGCCACAGGTACAGATCATCTGGCTCCCGATCTCGTCGACCTTCTCTTCGTTGGACACCTGCGGAGCGGACGAAACGCCTCCGACCGCAAACGCGATGAGCGCCATGCTAAGCGTGAACTTCTTCAGCATCCTTGGCTTCGGCCTCCTTCCTGCTTCGTTTGGACGGGGCCGATCTCCTGTTTGGCAGCAAGGCGATCCCGGTTCCCAGGCCCATGATGATGCCGCCGATCCAGACCCACATCACCAGCGGGTTCAGGTAGACCTGCAAGACGGCCCGCGTCCCGTCCGGGGAAGCGCCCGCATAGATAACGTAAAGATCTTCGCGCAGCGTAGAACGGATCGAAGGTTCCGTGGAGGGCTGTTCGCTGGCGATGTAAAAGCGGCGCTCCGGGTACATCACCGCCACTTTTTCCCCGTGCTCGTAGAGTCCGATTACCGCCTTGACGGTTTCGTAGTTGGCGTTCCGCTCGCTGAGGAGGTTCTCCACCCGCAGGTCGTACTGGCGGAACGTGATGACGTCGCCCAAGCTGACTTCTTCCTGGATATCCACGTCGAAGGCCTGTCCGGCAAAGCCGATGAAGAGCACGACGATTCCAAAGTGCACGACGTATCCACCGTAACGACGCGTGTTTCGCAGCGTCAGGTTGATGAGCGCCTCGGGTAAGCTCTCCCCGGTACTGGACCTGCGGGCCATCGCGCCCTTGCCGAACTCTCGGAATATAGTCAGCGAGACGAACATGGCCAGCGTGAAGGTGATCAGCGCGGAGACATTCCGTATTCCCCATACGAACAGGACCAGCCCACCTGCCAGGCCAAGGCTTGCAGGTGCGAGGAAAGCCCGCTTCAGGGCATTGACGGAAGAGCGGTGCCAGGCCAACAGGGGACCGACACCGGCCAGGAAGAGCAGACCCAGCCCGATCGGGATACCGACCCGGTTGAACCAGGGCTGGTTCACCGTGATCTTCGAACCCTGGATCCATTCCGAGAACACCGGCAGCATCGTGCCCCACAACACCGCGAAACAGGCGGCCACGAACAGCAGGTTGTTGAACATGAAGCTGGCTTCCCGCGATGCCATCGAATCCAGGCTGTTTTCCGTCTTGAGATACTCGAGGCGGTCAAACATCAGGTAGAGGGCGCCCGACAGCGCGACGATGATGAACGCCAGGAAGTATCCCCCGATCGAAGATTGCGCAAACGCGTGGACCGACGAGACGATCCCGCTGCGCGTAAGGAACGTGCCGAAGATCGCCATCGTGTAGGTCAGGATGACCAGCACCATGTTCCAGATCTTCATCATCCCTTTCTTTTCCTGGATCATGACCGAGTGCAGAAACGCCGTCCCCAGCAGCCACGGCATCAGCGACGCGTTCTCGACCGGGTCCCAGGCCCAGTAGCCGCCCCATCCCAGTTCCACGTAGGCCCACTTGCCCCCCAGCAGGATGCCCGTCCCCAGGAAGAACCAGGCCACCATCGTCCACCGCCGGGTCGTCCGAATCCAGGTGTCTCCCATCTGCCGGGAAGCCATCGCAGCCATCGCGAAGGCGAAGGGGATCGAAAACCCCACGAAACCCAGGTAGAGCATCGGCGGATGGATCACCATCAGCACGTACTGCAGCAGCGGATTCAGGCCCCGCCCGTCGGCGGCCGTGAAGGCCAGCATCGTCCCGTCTCCCTGCACCAGGACCAGTTCGTTGAACGGGTTCGTCACGAACAGGTTCATCGATGTGAAGAAGACCGACGTCCCCATCAGCACCGCCGCCACGTAGGGCATCATGGCCGTGTGACGCCTCCGGTTCTGGATCAGCACCAGCGCCGCATAGAGGCTCAGGATCCAGCCCCACAGCAGCAGCGAGCCTTCCTGTCCGCCCCAGACCGCGGCGATCTTGTAGAAGAACGGCAGGTCCCGGTTCGAATAGGACGCGACGTACTGGATGGAAAAGTCACTGCTCAGAAACAGGTAGGTCAGCGTGCCGATAGCGGCACTCAGCGATGCGAAGACCCCGATGCCGGCGTTTCGACCGCTGGCGATCAGGCGGTCGTTACCCAACCGGATGCCCAGCAGAGACGCAGCGATCGAATAGATCGCCAGGACAAACGCCAGAACGAGCGAGAATTGCCCGAATTGTGCCATTTATTTCGTGTCCCGAGTTCTAGGTTGCGGGGAGGATCACTCCGGCCTCGGCCTCGCGTTCGTATTTCGACGCGCACTTGGCCTGGAGCTTGACGCCGGTGAAGACACCGCCGCCGGTGTAGGAGCCATCGACAACGGCTTCGGCGTAGTCGCGGAAGGTGTCGGGCAGGGGCGCCGTCCCCACGTAGCGCACCTTGAGGGTCTGGTCGCTCTCGGTGATGACGAAATCGACGGAATCATCTCCACGGACGATCGAGCCGGGAACCACTTCTCCCATCACTCTGAACCGCTTGCCTTCCAGGGAGTCTTCCATCGCGTAGAGTTCGGAAACGGTCTGGAAGTACGCCTTGTTGTCGTTGAACGCCGAGAACGCGATCCACGCAAGGGTCAGCACGATGACCACCGGACCGATGACAAACTTAAGCTGCTTGCGCTTCATAGAGTTAGCCTCTCCTGATTCGATACTGGCATTATATCAACTTAGTTATTAGAATGCTGGCGAATATATTTTATCCGAAAGGTCTGTATACAATCGAGGTATTTGGACACGAGGACGGCTTCGGACTGATCACAAAGAGCTTCTAATCAAATCAAAACGTGCCGGGAGGAGACATGGAGCAGAAGCAAGGCGTTTCGCGCCGCAGATTCATGGGTGGTGTGGCCACCGCACTGACCTACGCGGGAATGAAGCCCGCAATCGAACTGGTGGCGGCGCCGGCACAAGCGCCGATGAGGCCATCCGGTTACGTCAAGATCAGCAACAACGAGAACCCATACGGCCCTTCGGATGGCGTCCGTCGCGCCATGACGAGGGCCTTTGAAGAGTCCCACATGTATGTGGGTTCGAGCAGGATTACTGAGGCGATTGCCGATCATCATGGCCTCGAAACCGACCACATCCTGCTCGGGGCGGGCTCGAGCGAAACGCTGAAGACGATCGACGATGCGTTCCTCCAGGGCGGTGGAAACATCGTCGGCGTGGAGCCGACTTATGAGACGACCTACCGCTATCTCACCAACACTCATGCGGAAGGCAAGATTCTTCCGCTGACGTCGGACTACCGTCATGACCTGCCGGCCATGGCGAAAGAGATCGACTTCAACACGCGGTTCGTCTACATCTGCAACCCGAACAACCCGACGGGGACGATCGTCACGGACGCCGAGATTCGGGAGTTTCTCGACAGCATTCCCGACAACATGATCGTCGTGATCGACGAGGCCTACCATCACTTCGTCGAGGACCCGGGTTACGCGAGCGCCATCAAGTACGTCAAGGAAGGCCGGAACGTAGTCATCACACGTACCTTCTCGAAGGTCTACGGCATTGCCGGGTTGCGCCTGGGTTATGGCATCGCGAAGCCGGAATTGATCCAACGTATGCGACCCTTCAACCTGGGAAGCATCAACGTCATCGCGAAGTCCGCCGGAATTCAGGCACTGAAGGAACCGGAGGTCGAGACCAGGGTCATTCAGCTGAACAACAGCATCAAGAAACGCGTGATGGGCCAGCTGAGCGACCTGGGCTACGAAGTGATCCCGTCGGAGACCAACTTCTTCATGGTCGGTGTCGGACGCGACATCGATCCGGTACGGCGGGCCTTCCGGGAGCGCAACGTCGAAATCGGCCGGCGGTTCCCGCCGATGACCCAGCATCTCCGGATCTCGGTCGGCACCGAGGCCGAGATGGACCGCTTCATCGACGTCTGGAACGAAGTCATGGGGCCCGCCAACTCTCAGGCGGCACGAGGCTAGAGACGAAGAAGTGACGAGTGAATAGTGACGAGTGACGAGTAAGAGCTCTGACTTGTCACTTGTCACTCGTCACTTGTCACACCTGTACCCCCCCCCTTCCTGAATCCCGCCACACTGCAGTACACTTTCCCTCCTATGCGCAGATACGCGATGTTCGATCCGCCCGAGTACGCGGAGTGGAGACCCGATCGGAGAGTCACCGAAGAATACCGTCGGACCATCGAGACGGATCCCGGGCGATACGAAATCATCAAGAGCCTGTCTGAAGACACGCTCATGGGGCTCTACGCCGGGATGTTGCGGTTTCGCCTTCATGACATCACGCTGAAGCGCTGGGTCAAACAGGGCGTGCTTTCCAAGGCATGGCTCGGAACAGGAGAGGAAGCGGTCACGGTTGGTAACGTGCATGCGCTGGACCGCACCTGCGATTTGGTGGCCCCGATGATCCGGAACGCCGGGGCCTGCCACGAGATGGGCATGCCGGTCGCTGACATGCTGCGCGAGTATCTGGCCACGGAAGACTCCCCGAGCAAGGGGAAGGACCTCCATCTCGGAGATCTGAAGTACGGTGTGATCGCGCCCCCCAGCCAGGTGGGATCTCTGGGAGCCGTCGTCCCCGGCGTTGGGCTGGCCTTCAAGAGACGTGGCGAGGCTCGCGTCGTGCTCACCTGGATCGGCGACGGTGCGACCAAGACGACAGCGAGCCACGAGGGTGTGAACATGGCCGCCGTGTTGCGGGTACCGGTCCTCTACGTCTTCCAGAACAACCAGGTCGCTCTCGGCACCAGCTTCCGCGACCACCAGGTTGGCCCGTTCACAGCGTGGAGCAAGGCGTATGGGATCCGTGGTTTCTCCTGTGACGGCAACAACGTCCTGGACACTTTCGCGGCGACCCGGCAGGCAGCCGACCACGCCCGCGGCGGCTCCGGTCCGGCCATTATCTATGCCGATACTTTTCGGATGGGCGGGCACGCAACCCACGACGAAAAAGAAGCTCGATCAATGTTTGACTCGGACATATTTAATGAATGGGGTCAGAGAGATCCAATAGGTAATTTCGAGGAATACTTGAAATCTATCGACATTTCCGACTCGGCCCTGGAGGAGACCGAGCAAGGAATCATCGACGAGCTGGCCGAGGCCGAGAAGCGGGCCCTGGAGAGCCGCGAGAATTGCATGCCCGCCCCGGAAAGCGCCTTGGAGGGGGTTTACGCGGAATAATTGACGGCTGATAGCCCGCTACCGCCCCTTGAAACTGGCTCTCTTTTGAACCTTTCCGCTTAGCCAACACGCGGGGACAGGGCCATGCCCCTCCACCTCACAGTGGCTCCCTCGCGAACCTTTCGCTCCACGTACGGGCGTGGTAGAGTCCGGCCATGCTGATCAAACCTCTTCTCTCTCTCGTGTGGATTGCGGCCGCTTTCCAGAACCCGGACCCTGCTCTGGAGGCACAGGCTGCAGAGTTACGCTCCATCATCAGTCAGGCGTCGAAACTGGCGCTCGAGGCGGGCGAAATTACGGCGGTTCCTCCCCGCCAGGGCTGGGAGATGGGCATGGTGTCGTGGGTTGCGGCGGGCGACGACGATGTGACGTACCTCCTCCAGCGCGGCGAAAACGCAGATCCGGTCGTCGTTCTGGATCGGGACGGGAACGTCGTCCGATCCTGGGGCAAGGGCCTCTACTCTACACCGCACTCGATCCGAGTCGATCCGGAGGGCAACGTCTGGACAACCGATGCCAAGAGTTCCAAGGTCATCAAGTACAGTTCTCTGGGCGAGAAACTGATGGAGATCTCGGTCGGAGGCCAGCCTCCGGATTGCCGGGGAAACTTCTGTGGCACAAGTGACGTCGCCTTCGGGCCGGACGGACGCATCTTCATCGCCGACGGTTACCGCAACGCGAGGATACTGGAATACACGGCTGAGGGAAGAAAAGTTCGCGAATGGGGGAGTGCCGGAGATGGTCCCGGAGAGTTCCGTTTACCGCATTCGATTGCCGTCGACGATGAGGGCGTCATCTACGTTGCCGACCGCGAAAACGGCCGCATCCAGCGCTTCGACCTCGACGGGGATTTTCTTGGGATGTGGACCCAATACGGCAAGACCTTCGGACTGCACCTGGAGCCGGGAGTCGTCTGGCTGGCGACGCAGCACCGCAACGAACGGAACGCTTCGCCGGGCTGGCTGTTGAAGATCGATCGTCGGAGTGGGGACCTGCTCGGGTACGTGAGCGTAACCGGTGTGCACGGCATGACCGTCCTCGACAACGGCGAGTTGATGGTCGGACCAGGTCCGGAGAATCGCCCGCAGTGGTTCAGGAAGAACTAATAACTGTAGGTGCGGTCTATGACCGCACATTGTTGCTGATGATGAAAACGTGCGGTCATAGACCGCACCTACACCGGCTTGTTCCTCGCCGTCAGGACCACAAAGAAAATTGCTGTCGACAGGGCAGCAGACCCGAGACAGTACTCGCAGTAGGCTTCCAGGACGAACATCTGGATCCCCGTTAGAGCGACCGAAGCGATGAGTGCGATGGTCGCCGGCCAGATGAGGAGGTGAATGGTGCGGGTATTTCCCGACGCCTCGAACACCGCTGCTCCGAAAACGACCACGTAGAACGCCAGGCCGAGCCACGAAAGCGGTATCCCTGCCACTTCGGAGTACGCGCTGGTCAGGACGTCCTCGCATCCGAGAGTGATGTGGCAGGGGGGCGGTCCCGATGGCCGCGACAGCGACAGATAAAGCGTGTCTATCATTCCCAGAAAAGAGAGGAGAGCGACACCGAGGGCTTTCATCAGCGATTTTCTATCGCTCGGTAGAGCAGCCGCTCGAACCCCTCGACCCCGGGCGGAAGGTCGATCGGGAACCCATCGACGAAGAAAGAGGGTACCGAGGCGATCGCGAGTTCCCGGGCTCGAGCCACATCTTCGAGTACCCGCGATTCCACCGACGTGTCGCGCATCGATCGCATAAAGCGGTCCTGGTTCAGATCCAGGCCGGCGGCGTAGCTCACGAAGAGGGCTTCGGGATTGGGGGACCGGGCCCAGGTGTCCTGGTTTTCGAACAACAGGTCGTGCATCTCCCAGAAACGGCCCTGTTCACGCGCGGCTTCGGCCGCGACGGCCGCTGCCATCGCGTTGGGGTGGATGCCCACGAGGGGGAAGTGGTGGAATTCCAGCTGGACCTCGGACGGGTACCGCTCGAACAGTTCCATGACGATCTCGTGGTAGGCCCTGCAGGCCGGACACTGATAGTCGCCGAACTCGACCAGCTTCAAGGCGGCGTCCTCGGCCCCGCGAATTCCGCCCGTCGCGGGAATGGCGACTGGAGCGTCCGCCCCAACCGCAGAGGCCTGTTCTTCGCCGGCCCCGCGAGACAGAAAAACGGCAATCGCCAGGGCCGCGCCGATGCCCAGGACCAGGATTGCGAACGGTTTCGTGGACGGTTTCTTGGTGGTCTTGGTCCGTGATTTCTTCGCCATGGCCCTAATACTACCCAAAGATACTTGAAATTTGCAGAAGCAATCAGCCTTCAGCGTTCACCTTCTTAAGAAGACCCTCGGCGTTCGATTCCTGTCTGAAAGCTGACCGCTGATCGCTGGCCGCACGCTTGATGCCCGCAATCTCAGAGCAAACCCTCAGACCTGGGGATCAAGCGTTTGGCACCCTTCGATTCGCTGCGTTACCGTTTCTGAAGCCCGAACCTGCCAGGCCCCGGAGGCGGCTGTCCAGTGCCACTGGTGCCCGAGCGGGCCGGATTCGTTCCCGGACTGGTGTCTGAGCAACTTCCAGGTCAAAAAATACATCAAAGTGTAAAAAACCCTTGCAATAAGGGTGTCACAGGTTAAGAATGCCTATGGTCTCGAATCGAGACTGAATTTCTTCTAGTGAGTAAAAGGCTACTCCAGCCAGGGACGGTAGTCGGCTGCATCGGGTGCCAGGAGGCTGAGGCGGGACGGATCCCGGGCGAAACGGATTTCGCGATCAGAGCCACGACGTAGACGGTGAAGGCTAGAGGAAAAGCCTCACGGCGTAGGAAGCGCCGTGAGGCTTTTTTAATGCAGTATTCGGTAGTCAGTAGTCAGCTACGTTCCGGCATCGCGAGGATGCCCCAACTGCTGGGTTCGGTATCCGTACAGTCACTCAACTTGCAGCCGAAGCCTGACCACAAACAACTTTCGTCAATGCGATATAGTAGTCAGCAGTCGGTTTGTGCGCGACCGGCTACTGATTGCCTGCCAAGAAACAGTAGCTTGCCCGCAATTCCAGCACGCAACTGACTACCGAATACTTCCCCATGGCATACACTGATGAACACGCAAAATCGGGGATCGATACAGACCTTCCGGAGATCGAGTGCTGGCCGAATCAGTTTCCGGGCTACGACATCAGTATCTCCATTCCCGAGTTCACCTCGATCTGCCCTAAGACCGGGCTCCCGGATTTCGGGCTGATCACAATCGAATACGAGCCGGACGCGCGATGTCTCGAGCTGAAGTCATTGAAGACCTACGTGCTGGCCTACCGGGACCTCGGTATCTTCTACGAGAACGCGGTGAATCGAATGCTGAGGGACATCGTCAGGGCCTGCTCGCCGGTTCGAGCGAAGGTGAGGGGGGATTTCAACGCCCGGGGCGGGATGCGGGCCGTCGTGGAGGTCCGGTACGATCGTGCCGGCGGTGGTTCGGACAATTGACTCCACTCAGGAAGGCCGCCGGCCGCGTTGACTTTTCTTTTTCCTGTCGTCGCGGTAGATGATCCACTCTTCCTCCAGATCTGCGACCTCTCGTTCACCCAGCAGGTAGTCCCAGAAGAAACTCATGAAGTCAGCCCGGGACCCGCCGTCGGCGAGAATCTCTTTGAGTTCGTCGTCGGTCCGACCGAACACCTGTGCCGCCGCGTCCATCTTGAGGTACAAGTTCTCGATGTCGAGTTCGGCGCGGACCATCTCATCGCCCAGGCCCTGGTAAAGGCGTCCCTCGAGCCGCCTCATGAACCGGCGGAGCACAGTGGCGTTCGCCACCGAGTCGAACTGCGCGCGCTTCATCCACTCGATGTTGAGAGGATCGCGGTTTCTGTGATTGATGGCGGGCCACAGGCGGTCCCAGTCAAGGTCGAGCAGACCGACAGGATTGCCGTCGACTTCGACGACCACCTGGACTTTAGAAGGCCGTGATTTCTTCGATGGCGTTCGCTTCGATGTCCTCTGCTTTTGAGCCATCTTGCCTCAGACAAGTTTTCCGACGAGTTCGACGATACTCGCCGCGCTGATCCCGAACGCGTCGATGAGTTCGTCCGGCGTTCCGGACCTGGGAACTCCCCGAACCGCCAGCTTGTGGACTTCGGCCCTGGTACCGACCGCGTTGAGTACCGCGTCGCCAAGGCCTCCATCCCAGTAGTGATCCTCGACGACGACCAACCGGCCCCCTGTTTCCGCGGCTGCACGGATCAGGCCCTCGGCATCGATGGGCTTGACCGAGTATGCGTCGATGACCCGGATGGAGCAGCCTCGCTCCTTCAGGATGTCGTGTGCCTTCAAGCCTTCGTGGAGCGTGATCCCGGCGCCGACCACCGTGATGTTGTCATCATCGGACTGTCTAAGAGTCTTCGAGCCGCCGATGTCAAAGACCTCGTCGGAGTCATAGATGACCGGTGCTTTCGGGCGGGTCGTGCGCAGATAGGAAATACCATCTTGATCCGCCAGTCTTGAGACCAGGCGTTCAGTCGAAACCGCGTCGCTCGGATACAGCACCACCGAGTCGGGAATGGCGCGAAACATCGCTATGTCTTCCAAGCCCATCTGGGACGGTCCGTCCTGTCCTATCGAGACGCCGCAGTGGGAACCGACGAAGCGGATGTTCGCCCGGGAAATACGGGCCATCCGGATCTGGTCGAAACTTCTGGTCAGAAAAGCTGCGAACGTCGAAACAAACGGGATCTTGCCGCAGGCGGACATGCCTGCAGCCACACCGACCATGTTCTGTTCCGCGATGAACATCTCGAAGAACTGATCGGCGTGATCGGCGAGGAGTTTCTGGGAGAATGTCGAGTTCTTCGTGTCGCCGTCGAGCGCAACGACACGCGGATCCTTGTCGGCCAGCTTGACCAGGGCGTCACCGTAGGCCTCCCGCGTCGCGGCCTGATCTCCGCGGTTGCGGGTGACGTCGATGCGGTGTTCGACGTGGGCGGCTTCGATCGGAATGCTCGGTCGCGGAGACGGTTTGTAGCCGTCTGAGCCGAGCGGGGTCGACAACTCCCGGAGTGCCGAGCTGAGTTCGGTCTTCGGTACGGGCTTGCCGTGCCAGCCGTCCTTGTCTTCAAGAAGCGATACGCCTTTGCCCTTGAATGTGCGGGCGACGATCGCGCGGGGCCGATCGCCTCCCTCGGCCCGACACTTCTCGAACGCGCCGGTGATCGCCTCGTAGTCGTGCCCGTCGATCGCGAGGGCGTACCATCCGAAAGCCCGGAATCGCTCTGCGTAACGGTCGACGTCGAAGCCGTACATCGTTCGCTGGCTCTGGCCCATGCCGTTGACATCGACGATGGCATAGAGGTTCTTCGTCTCGTAGAAACTCGCCAGCGCGGCCGCTTCCCACACCGAGCCCTCGGCGCACTCACCGTCTCCCAGCAGCACGTAAGTATCGTAGGGCGCGTCGTCCATGCGCGCGGCCAGCGCGAGGCCCAGCCCGGCCGACAGCCCCTGGCCCAGAGATCCCGTTGCCACGTCGACCCACGGGATTCGCGGGGTCGGGTGGCCCTCGAGGTCGCTGTCAAACTTGCGAAGGCTCAGCGTCGCGTTCTCATCCACAATTCCGGCTTCGGCGTACGCCGCGTACAAGAGCGGTGCCGCGTGGCCTTTCGACAACACGAACCGGTCGTTCGAAGGGTTGTTCGGCTCCTGCGGGTCGTAATGCATCTGCCGGAAGAATATGACCGAGGCCAGGTCTGCGGCCGACAGGCATGATGAAGGGTGTCCAGAGCCGGCCTCGGTCGTGGCCTTGATGGAGAGGACGCGCATTCGGCGCGCCTTTTCTTTGAGGACTTCGATGGGCGTGTCCATGATTTCGAACGCTGTTCCTTTTCGAACGGTTGACGACATGCTAAAGCAGCCCGAGGCCAGGCATCTCCGAGGGAACGCCGGACCGAAATTTGCCTGAGATGAAGTTGTGAATTATACGACACCTCTCGGGCCAGAAGCGGGGCCTAGAGGCAACGAAAACGGTTGGATGTTCGGCTTAGCCGTATCGCTGGTCCAATGTGATCCAGGTCTCTCCTGGCGGGCAGCCGATTCTTCTATAAAGACTGTAAAAAATGTATTGACAACAAGATCACGAAAACAGATAATTCGCGTAATCTCATTAATTTGAGCGTTCCCCACACTCCGGGCCCTGCGCGATGCAGGGCCTTTTTTTCTGCAGAGACACCGATGATTCTTCACTCTCGGGGCAAACGGGGCGTGCAACCGGGCGTTACCATCTTGCGTGTGCTGTCGTCGGCGAACTGAGAAACTCGAACCAGCAGCGCCACCGAAACCTGCACGCAGTGGCCGCACTCCGGTTGGGGCTCAAGGTTCGACCAAACCTCGAGGTGAGCCGTCGCTCGAATCGACAGACGCCAGCACCGATCCGGACGCCGAGGATCGCGGCGTAAAGCACTCCAAGTGATGCCGGCCGTCCTGAGGGACCTACTCGGTACAGCGACCTTGTCACGAAAGACTTCCCGTTCTTTCTCCATTTCATGTTCCGTTGAGTCGAGTGATGAGCTGGTCTTTTCCCGTCGGTCATAGCATCCACGGTATTGCAGCAGTCCAATCCGGTGGGCACGACGAGACCTCCCACCAACAGAATCCCGTCCGATTTTCGACCTGCTTCTCTAGAGCGGAAGTGTCCGCCAACCGTAATCCTAGGCGGTCTTGCCTACATCAAGCCATCTGCGAATCGCTCTGGAGGCGTCGCGCCGGATGATCTCTTCCAAGTACGGCACGAGGCAAGCATACGGACGCCTCAGCCAGGGCGTGCCCTTCGGATCATCCCCCGCGAAGCCAAAGTCGATCCAATCCTCGCATCCCGCGAAATGTCCGCCCCGGCAGAGCCGACATATTCGCCAGCGTAGCTTGCTTTTCGCGCCCTGTCCGAGGACTAGGAAAGTCTTTCGTTCGGCCTGCAGCTCCCGAATCTGCCTGAGTTCGTAGCGAAGAGATTCGGACATCATGTCAATCGTGACAATGACGTGGGACGACAGGCGAACGCACTCGCGGACCAGCTCGCGCCATTTGTCGTCCGGTGCGATTAGCTTCGGAATTGGCATGGGTCTGGCGGCCAAGTTCAAGGTTGACGAGCCCAAGCCGATAACGGAACACCCTTGACCTCCGGCCACGTAGTTGGGGCGCACCCAACGTCTTGGGCTGGTTCCGTTGCTTGGCAGCGGTGCGAAGATCGAGAACCGGCTGGAGAATCGGGGTAGACCCGTCCAAACTGTGGGGTGAAATGCGGAGCACAGGACCGACCGTCAATGAATCAACTCTGTTATCAGCAGCTTACAGCTACGGGAAGCGGAGAGGGTGGGATTCGAACCCACGGTGGAGTCACCCCCACACCGGTTTTCGAGACCGGCCTGTTCAACCGCTCCAGCACCTCTCCGTAGTTGATTTTACACCACTTAGCAAGGCCCACCACTTTTCATCGTCAGTCGACAGTCCGCCTCCGTGGCAGCGCGGCAAGACAAACGAGGCCCCCCTCGAACATGAAGAAGGACTTGGGGGCCTGGCCTATCGCTGCCCGGGAATCGTGGATTTCAGTCTTCGCCGCCTTTCCCGGACTTCTTGGACTTATCTGACTTTTCGGATTTGTCCGATTTGCCGGACTTGCCCGACTCCTCAGACTTGTTCGATTTTCCGGACTTGTCGGACTTACCCGATTTGTCGTCATCGTCGCCTTCGATGTCAGCCTGGATGCGGATCTCTCCCGAGTCGTTGCCGATCGTTAGGTTGACCTCGACTGGATTCGAGATACTGTCCAGATTCACGGCCTCCGCCTCGACTCGAAAGTCGAAGGCGTCCGGACCCAGCTCGCGAATCCTCAGCTCCAGCTCGATCCCGGCGACCTCGCCTTCAAACTCAAAGATGTCCGCACCACCCTTACGGCGGAACTCCAGCGAACCTGCCGGCAGCGTCAGTTCGAAGACGCCGATGTTCAGGACAACATCTTCCTGTGACGGGTCGATACCGTCGGAAGCGACGCCCAGCGTGAAAGCTTCCCGGAGGTCGAACTCGCCGTCCGCGCCCGTTTCAATCTCAGCGACGGCGGCGAAATCGGCAAATATCTCTGGCTGCGTGTCGCGGATGGTGATCTCCACAGTGTCGTCGACGCAGTCGGAGCGAGAGTTGCAGGCCCGGAAGGCCGCCGAAACAATGGTATCCGCTCCCACCGACGGTGCGAGGAACGTTGCGCTGGCTCCCGACGTCTCGAAGACGCCGTCGCTGTCTGTGTCCCATTCAAGAGTCAGGAACGACACATCGCCCCCTTCCGCGTGGGTAACAGTCCCGTTGAGCGCAATCGACTCTCCTTCGTCGACCTCGTACGGCCCCCCGGCATCCGCCGTGATACCGGCGAGATCCTCGTCGCCGAACGTGTCCCCGGGAGCTACTGCTGCTATTTCGTTGCCGTCGGAGTCAACCACCCGAAGTGCAACGTTGCCCAGATTCTCGACCAGGAACTGTCCCAGCGGGGACTCGGTGACCTTGCCGATCCCGCCCGTCGGGATCGACACGAAGGTGTCAGCGCCGAAGCCGACCTCGACTGGCCCACGGAGGACCTCTAAGGTCAGGGACCCGCACAGGAACTTCACGGCATCGTTCTGGTCCAGGTCCACTCCCTGGCCGCACGCCACGATGTGCGCCTTTTCGGTCCCGCCCCTGGCGTTGGCGAACAACCCGTTTCCGAACGCGTCCCAAACCGTCACGTGCTGGTCCGCCCGGATCATTATGAAACCGGAACTAATCCCGTCGCTGAAATCGTCAGAAAAGGTCTGATCGGTGTCCACCTGGTCGATGATCCCGTCGCCGTCCCGGTCTTGCGGACCGATGGCCGTGACGCGGCCCCCCACCCCAACGATGGCGCCGACCACCTTGTTCGAAACCGTCCCGTTTTCGTCCACCACCTCGATGACCTGAACGACGGACTCACTGGCCACGTAGACCTTCGTCCCGTCCGGACTCACTGTGACGTCACTACCGAACGCCCCCGGCACTGCCGGGACGACGACGTCCTTGACGTTCGTGTCGATAACCGCGACTCCAAACGGTCCCATCGCAACGTAGACGAGATGGCCATGGCCGTCTACGGGCTGCGGTGTCACGGCCAGATCGGACGGTACACCTCCAACGCTGATGTCCTTGACCTTCATGCCGTACTCACTGGTGTTCCTGTCAGCGCCGATGACGGAGACGGTCTTCGCGTTGGCAAAGGTATTCCCCACATAGGCCCACTGACCGTCGGGCGTCACGAGTACAGGACTGGGCTGGGTACCGACAACGATGTCGAGGGCCTCGGAGGTCTCGGTGTCGATCCGCGTGACCTTTTTCTGTTCGCGCCGGGTGGCGTAGACCTGAGTGCCGTCCGGGTGCACCGCCACACCGTCGAAGTTTTCCGCTGCTTTACCGGAATGTAAGACGGTCAGACCATGGGTCTCAGTGTCCATCACGTAGATGTCCGACCTGTTGCCACCCTGGTTGTCATTTTTGTCCTCGTGGACCACGACGAAGAGCTTCGTTCCGTCGGGGCTCACGACCAGTGCTTCGGGACCTGGTCCAACGACGTCCTCAACGGGGATAGGGACCTTGTGCACCTGTTTGGTGGCCGTGTCGAAGACCACAACGTTTTGGAGGTTGTTAAGGGAGTCCCGCTCGAGCCCATAGACTTCTGCCCCGTCTGGACGGACTGCGACGGCACCTGGCGCGCGATCAGTCAGGCCCGGCACAAGAGCTCCCGGCACCGTTTCGGTGAGCAGGCAGTCATTGGCGGTGTCGATGATGCGGCCGTCGCCGGTATAGGCAAGCGGCCCGCCACCGCCGGTGCACGAAAGGGTGATCTTCGCGACGAACGCGTCGTTTCCGATTCCAGCGTTTGGCTGCAGCGTATTCCCCTCCTGCGGGAAGTTGGCGGATCCCGTTGTGCCGGCGACATAGACCTCACCGAACGGGTTGACCGCGATACCGGAGCCCCTGTCGGCTCCGCTTCCTCCAAGGTAGGTGGAATACACGAGGTCTGTCCCGGAAAGGTTGAACTTGCTGATGAAGGCATCGCAGAGCGTGCCATCGTGCAAGTGGGCTACGGGGTCCTCGGGTAGAGGGTCGACGAGTGGGAAACCGGTCATCGGGGCAGTCGTCGAGCAGCCCTGCCCGGTCACGTAAACGCCCGAGGGGTCTGCCGCGACAGCGTATCCGTAGTCGTCTCCCACGCCGCCCAGGAACGTGGAATACGTGAGATCCGCACAGTTGTTGTACTGGACCTGTCCGATCGGGCAGCTCACGAAGGAGGAGTTGCCCGCGGACAGTGCCGCCACAAACACATCGTAAGTCCCACCGCCATGTGTCTCCTGGTAGGTGCCCGGAAAGCCGAAATTGCTGGAGGAGACAGGGAAGTCCATCGAAATGGTCTCTCCTGTGACCACGATTCCCCACGGACTGAAGGATATGCCTCGCGCCAGGTCCCAGCTGGAGCCGCCCAGGTAGGTGGCATACTCCAGACGAGCTATCCCCTGGTTGTTTGTGCCCAGTTCGGCCAGAAAGGCGTCGCATCCGCCGCCGTACTGGGTTGAGAAAGGAGTCGCCGAAGGAGGGGTGGGAAAGTCGTCTGAGCAGGTCTGTCCCGTCACGAAGGGGCCGGTCGACTCGGAGCCGACGATGATTCCCAGACCATCCTCGCTGGACTGGCCCCCAAGGTAGACACCGTAGTCGAAGTCGTGACAGTCGCTGTATTGGATTCCGTTGATGTTGCAGGAACTCTCGTTGAAGGGAGTGCTGATATCGAGCTTGACCACGAAGGCGTCCCGGGCAAGCAGCGGATTGTTCACGTCGATGGAGAGCGTGGTCAGTGCGGATTGGGCGTTGTCGGCAGGGAAGTCCGCCGAGTGGGTTGTGCCGGTAACAAAGACGGAGTTCACGGTGTTCGGTAAGAGCGAGGGTGTCACAGCCACGCCGAGGGCGAGGTCGTCGCGGCTGCCGCCCAGATAGGTGGAGTACTGGAGTTGCCCGCTGAAGGGCGCGAGCGCAAGCACAAAGCCGTCCAGATCGGTGCCTCCTAACTTGTTGGGGTCCAATCCCCGGTCAAAGGCGTCGGGAGTCGTGGGGAAGTCCGATGACCTGGTGTGACCTACTACGTACACCGTGCCCGAGGGCGCCGGGACGATTCCCCTCGCGGACTCGTCGCCTGTCCCTCCGAAGTAGACGGAATAGGCCAGGGCGCCGGAGCTGTCTATCTTGACCACGAAGCCGTCGTCTCCTGCCGCCGGCGGCACCTGGGTTGCCGGACCGGGCAGTGTGGCGCCCGAGGTGGTCGACCCTGCTACATAAACGTTCCCCTCGCCGTCGATGGCGATGCCACGGGCTGAATCCTCGCCCATCCCGCCAAGGTAGCTGGAGTAGCCTAGCTCCAGCACCGGATCGATGACCAGAGTTTTGCTGTCATCGTATGCGGCCAGTTGAAAACCGACGACCTGGGATTCTGGATTCAAGAGGTATCCGCCGGGGACCGTTTGCCGCCGACCGTCGATTTCCTGGTAGATGACGGGTTTTCGAAGTCGAACCTCACCGGTGGAGGTGTCGAGGACGAGGTCCCCGTTCGTGTCGATTTCGACTCTATCCGGACCCTCCAAGGAAACCTTGATGGAGTCGGGATCAGCCCCGGGCGCAACTATGAAGTCGTGCTCCCAGCGCCGTTGGTTGCCATAGTGAACGAGGTCGATCCCTGGATAGACATTCTGGTATCGGACCCTTGCGTAGGTTGGGAGGTTGGTGCGCCACTTCTCGGGGTCGCTTCCGATGAAGTAACTGCTCTTGCCTGGCAGCTCCTGGAGGCCGATGATAGCCGATCCGGAGTCGGCGCCGACGAGCCGCATCCGCACCGCACTTGCCGGGGTTTTGCCGGCGTCGCGCTCACGGAGCAGAAGAACCGCTTCTTCGGAAGTCAGGAAGAGCGTATAGCCGCTGCCTCGGGAAATGAACCGGACCTCTTCGTCCGCCTGGCCCTGGTTGGGCTCGAAGGCCATCGGTAATTGCACGAAGGTCGCCGGCAGGCTCTGGTCGACCTTTCCTTCACCCTGGCTGTTGGCCCCCCCGGGGGAAACCACGATTCCGAACAAAAGGCAGACCAAGAAGGCTTTCATCGCCGATCGCATCTCTTCCCTCCGTTGCCCGGCAGATGTATGAACGCCGGGCTGATTCCATTTCTACGGGAGTGTCGGCGTTGACGGAATCGCATGAACATGCGGTTTTCTCATCTAAGCCGATGGCCGAGACCGCGTATTGAGAACTCGGCAGGGGGACGGTTGCTGGAGCGGCGGTGAATTCTGATGGATGGAAGATGTAAGCCGACGTCTCTGATCTATGGACTCAGGCGGCCGAGACCGCCCGTGTATCGCACGGCGCTACGAGCATTTGCAAGCGGGGGAGACTCGCATGAATATGCGGTTTTCGCTTCGTCCGTAAGAGATCAAATCTGAGAGCCTGGGAAGTGCTGTGATAGCCGCCAGCAAATCAGTAGTCAGTTGCTTTTGGCGCATCCCTAACTGACTACCGACTCCTGACTACTAACCATCAATTCTTCCAACTGTCGGCCCACAAAGGCAGGCGCAGCCTGGCCGCACAGCCTTGCCCCTCGCCCCGGTTCTCCAGTGTCAGGGTACCCTGATGCGCTTCTGCGATCTGTCGGCTCAAAACCAGCCCGATTCCCGAGCCGCCCTTCTTGGTGGTGAAGAAGGGGACGAACAGGTTGGAGGTGTTCGGCAGGCCCGGGCCTTCGTCTTCAACCCAGATGTGCAGGTGGCCGCCGGAGCGACTCCACCCCGTTCGCACATCACCTCCAGTTTCGAGAGACGCGTCGACGGCATTCCGGACCAGGTTGATGAGGAGCTGCTCGATCTGTCCGCCGTCGGCTTCGATCGTGATCGGCGGACCTGGTATCAGGTTGACCGGCAGGCGCGTCTCCATTCCGACGACTCGACGTACCAGGGTGTCCACATCGACCTCTTCGGGTTTCGGTTGAGGTAGGCGTGCGAGCTTGGAATAGGACTCGACGAACTGGATCAGGGAAGCGGATCGGGACGAGATCACCGAGAGACCGTGTTGGACGTCTTCCTCCCAGTCCGCCGGCCGCTGATCGCGCCCGAGCAGGCTCATGAGACTGCTCGCGATCGAGCTGATCGGTGTCAGGGAGTTGTTCAACTCGTGACCCAGAACGCGCACGATCCTCTGCCAGGTTCGCCTTTCCTCCTCGCGGAGCGTCCGGCTGAGATCGGACAGAACCAGCAGCTGGTGGGGAAGTCCACCCTGGCGAAAATTTGTCCGGCGGATCTCCCACCGGCCCCCGCCGCCCGGGAAACCGAACTCGACCAGCCGCGGCGTTTTGCCCTCCAGGCAATGTGCCAGACCCAGTTCGGCGGCGTTCGCGCCGAGCAGGCGTTCCCATGGTCTGTTCAGGAGGCGTTCGCCGGCACGGTTGACCAGCCGTAGCTTCTGGCCCTCGTCGAAGGAGAGTATCGCGACGTCGATCTCCTCCATGATCTTCTGCAAGAGCGCGGTTGCCTCGAGCGCGTCCATTCGCTGCCACCGGAGCGTGTCGGCGAGCGCGTTGATTTCTCGCGTCACATCTCCCAGCGCGTCGTCAATTCGGGCACTGCTGCCACGGATCGAGTAGTCCCCCTCACGGAGCCCCGCGAGCAGGTTGGAAAGGGTCTGAAGGGGGAAGACCACTTTCTGCCTGGCGCCGAACGCCGCCCCTAACCAGACCACGAGGATCAACACCGACAGCGTCCACTGGACTTTCGCCGTGTAATCACTGCTCCAGAGGATAATCAGGGAGATGAGCGAGCCGGGGACCCCGGCGGTGAAGGCGATCCAGAATATGCGCTCTTCGTGTCGCATGGCTCGTTTTAGTTACAAGTAGGCCGTTGTCCGTTATTGTGGCAAATGACTCGTAGCCGTAAGCTGATCGCTGATGGCCAACTGACCGCCGGCCGGCTGCAGGCCATAGCTATCACCGGCCGCATCGCCGCCACGTGCCACAACAACGGCCTACGGATAACGACCTACATCACTCCCACCAACTCATCCTGGCCGGGGACCCGGCGGTGAAGGCAGTCCAGAATATGTAATCGTCGTGTCGCATGGTCCGTTTCGTTACAAGTAGGCCGTTATCCGTAGGCCGTTATTGTGGTAAATGACTCGTGGCCGGAAGCTGATCGCTGATGGCCGACTTACCCGCCGGCCGGCGGCAGTCTGGCCACGAGCTATCATCGACCGCTTAGCTGGGACGTGCCACAACAACGGCCTACGGATAACGGCCTACGGCCGCGTCAGCGGCCCAACGGCCTACGGATAACGACTCACGGCCGCGCCAGCGGCCCAACGGCCTACGCTCAATCACAACTCGTATCTTTGTATCCGCCTGTACAACGCGCTCCGGCTCAACCCCAGGGCCTTCGCCGCCTGGCTGACGTTGTTGTCGTACCGCGCGAGAGCCTTGCGGATCAGGAACGCTTCGACCTCCTCCAGGCTCATGTCTTCGACCCGGCCCGCGGTTTCACGGCCATCGTGCAGACCCAGATCGGCCGAGGTGATCATCTCTCCCTGCGCCATCAGGACGGCCCGCTCGATGGCATGGTCCAGTTCACGAACGTTACCCGGCCACGGGTGGTCGACGAGGATCGGCAGTGCTGACGGATCGATACCACGAACCGGCTTGCGATACCGTTTTGCGTAGGTGTTCAAGAAGTGGATCGCCAGTGGCCGTATATCGTCGCGACGGTCTTTGAGGGAGGGCAGGCGAATCTCGATCGTATTCAGTCGAAACAGCAGGTCCGGGCGGAATCGTCCTTCGGCAGCTTCCTTGACCAGGTTCGCGTTCGTGGCCGACAGGACACGCACGTTCACGTTGCGTGTCTTGGACGAGCCGACGCGTTCCAACTCCCCGGATTCCAGGACGCGCAGCAGTTTGGCTTGCTGGGTCAGCGGAACGTTGGCGATCTCGTCGAGAAAGAGCGTTCCGCCGTTGGCCAGCTCAAAGCGCCCGACGCGGTCGGTCTTGGCATCGGTAAAAGCGCCTTTCACGTGTCCGAACAACTCGCTTTCGAAAACACCTTCCGCAAGTCCGCCGACGTTCACCGTGACCATGGTGTTCGACGCGCGTTCCGACAGCGCGTGGATGGTGCGTGCGACCACTTCCTTGCCGGTTCCGTGTTCACCTGTGATCAGCACGTTGGCGTCGGAGGGCGCAATCCGTGTCATCAACTGGAGCACGGGTTGCATCGTAGCGGACTCGGCGATGAAGCTCGGCCGTCCCTCCGCGCGCAGCAATCGGTTCTCCGCTTCGAGTCGCTGCTCGTTCCGCAACGTTCGGCAGAGTTCGATCTGCGTGCGCACGATCGCCAGGAGGCGGGGGTTTTCCCACGGCTTCTGGATGAAATCCCGGGCCCCACGACGCATTGCCTCGACGGCCAGCTCGATCGTACCCCAGGCCGTCATCACGACCACGGGCAGAGTGCTGTCGATGGTGCTGATTTTGGTCAGCAGGTCGAGTCCCTCCTGCCCGGAGGTGGTGTCCCTGGCGTAATTGAGATCCACGATCGCGACGTCGAAATCGCGCGCTTCGATCGCACTGAGGATACCCGACGGCGTCGTCGCGGCCTCGGTTCGATACCCTTCAGCCTTCAACAGAAGCCGCAGGGCCTCGAGGACGTCGGACTGATCATCCGCAATCAAGACCTGGGCCGGGGAAGCGCTTCGGTTTCTCATGGTGTCAATCAGGTGATCCTTAAGGTTTCCCGTTTCGGTCGTCGCACGGTGGCTTCCTTTTGTTTAGATTGTATCTCATTGATAAGAATGTCCTTAAACTTTCCGGGAGGGAGGGTGCGTCGAGTGGGGTGTTCAGCGACGACAACGGGTGTTCGAAAACGAACACCCGATCTCGCGTTCTCGTGTTCGAACCCGAACACGCTTTGTCTTTAAGGTTGAGAGCCCAATGCAGCAAGATCGGACCGGGCCAGCAGCCCTAATCCCGGACCCACCCGTCGAAGAGCTGGATGATCCGATCGCCGCAGGCCGCGTTGGACTCGGAGTGAGTGACCTGTATGATAGTCGCCCCTTCGTCGTTCAGTTTCTTGAACAGCTCCATGATTTCGCGGCCCTGGCTGGAGTGCAGGTTGCCAGTTGGCTCGTCGGCGAGGATAACCTTCGGATCGGCGATCACGGCGCGCGCAACGGCGACGAGTTGCTGTTGACCGCCTGAGAGCTGGTTCGGGAAGAGGTCCTTCTTGCCGACCATCTGAAAACGGTCGAGCGCGTCGGCGACGATGGCCTGGCGTTCGCTACGTTTGATGTTCCGGTAGGAGAGGGGAATGTCCAGGTTCTCGGCCACCGTCAGGCTGTCGAGCAGATGGTACTGCTGGAACACGAAGCCGATGTATTGCTTGTTCAGCTCGACTCGCTGCTTGGGTTTCATGCGGTGGACGGCGTTTTCCAGGAAGAAGAACTCTCCCTGCCAGGAACTGTCGAGCATGCCGAGTATCGCCAGGATCGTGGACTTGCCGGCCCCGGACGGTCCCATGACCGTCACGAACTCCCCTTGCTTGATGTCCAGATTGATCCGGCGCAGGACGTATGTTCGCCCGGCGCGCGTGTCGTAGAACTTTTCGAGATTTCGCAGTTGAATCATTCAGGGGGCGAACCTACTCGCCCGCACCGATGCTTTCTTCGACGATGGCGCCGTCGAAGAGGTGGATTTCCCGTTCCGCGTAGCGCGCATACCGCGGGTCGTGCGTCACCATGCAGATCGTCGCGCCTTCCCGGTGGAGGCCGCGCATCAGATCCATGACCGCTTCACCGTTCTTGGAATCGAGGTTTCCAGTCGGCTCATCCGCCAGCAGGATCGAGGGTGTTCCACCCAAGGCGCGAGCCACCGCGACCCGCTGCTGCTGACCACCCGACAACTGCGACGGGTAGTGCTTCATCCGGTGGGCCATCTCGACCTTGTCGAGCGCTTCCTGGACGGCCTTCTTCCGTTCGCTCGAGGGCATCCCGCGGTAGGTCAGAGGCAGTTCCACGTTTTCATAAACGGTGAGGTCGCCGATGAGGTTGAACGCCTGGAAGATGAAACCGACCTCCCGGTTTCGGATCCGCGCTCTCTCCGACAGAGACAGGTCAGCGACGGCTTTTCCGCTGAGCCAGTATTCGCCTTCTGTGGGCGAATCCAACAGACCCAGGATCGAAAGCAGCGTCGATTTACCACAACCCGACGGGCCGGAAATCGACACGTACTCGCCCTTGTTGATGTTCAGGTGAATCCCCGCCAGCGCGTGAGTCTCCACTTCGTCGGTGTAGAAGATCTTTTTCACATCCTCCATCTGAATTACCGCTTGCTGCTCTGTCATTCTTCTCTCCTGCGCTCAATGATGATTTCGATTCTTGTGACGCAACCCTTTTCTCTGATCAATTCAGTTGGACGCGATCGAACGCATCCCAGGCAGACATGTCGGAGAGGATCACTTCGTCTCCAACGTTGAGCCCCTGGACGATCTCCATCGTGCTTACCGACGTCCGGCCCAGCCGGACCTGTGTCCGGACGGCTTCACCGTCAATGCCGAGCCTGAAGATCCCAACCAGGCTGTTTGCCTGTCCGTACGCCGGCCGTCCGACGTAGAGGACATCTTCCAGGCGTTCGATCTCGACCGTGCCATCGACACTCAAGTCCGGGCGGGCTCCGCGGGGCAACTCCCCGTCGAGCCTGACGTCCACTTTGACCGTTCCGTTCAGCACCGCCGGGTCGATCCGGATCACCGTGCCGGGGATGACCCCGTTCCGGGTGTCGATGGAGGCAAACTGCCCGACCTGGATGTCCTTGGCCTGAGTCTCTGCGATGTTCAGTTCGGCTTTGAGCTTTCCGGGTTCGGCCACTCGCGCGATCCGGCTGCCCGGCGAGAGGCGGTCACCGACCTCGATCGGAACCTGTTGCAGCACGCCGTGGATTCCGGCACGTACCCTCAGTTTTTCCAGCTCAGTCAGCCGGAGCTCGTATAGAGCATTCAACTGTTCGATGCGGGCTTCCTGCGCTGCCAGCTGAGCTTCGGCGGCCTGCGAAGCGATTTCCAACCGCTGCCCCTCCAGCTTGAGCCGTTCGCTGAGCTGCTCGGCGTCGACGCGCGACTTGTTCAAGTTCAGTTCCGCGATCAAGCCCTCTTTTGCCAGCTCGGCATCGGCTTCATATTGCAGCCTGGCGCTGTTGGCCTGGCCTTCGATTGCAGCGGCCCCGGCCCGCTGGGTCAGCAGGTTGCTCTGAAGCTGGACCCGCAGGTTGGCCAGTTCGGCCTCAGCGACGCGGATCTGGAGCGCGACGTCCAGCGTGGTCTGTTCCAGGTCGGGGTTGCTCAGCTCAACCACAACCGTCGCCGGGTCGACCGTGACGCCCGGCAGGACGACGATTCGTTCCACGAGTCCTTCCGTCGTGGCGGCGATCCACCGAATTTCCTCGGGCACGAGTTTGCCGAGTCCCCGAACCTGGCGGAGCATCTCACCTCGTTCCACGGTGTCGATGTACACGGTCGCGCGATCGACCCGTGGCGCCGCCGGCTTCAATCGGGACAGACCCAGGGTGATGCCGGAACCGACAAGGATCACCAGCGTTCCATAGACGATGCGCTTGATCCGCTTCTTTCTGGCTTGAGATGGGCGGGGTTTATCCATAAGTCCTCCGATGGTGGATATGCGAATCGCGTTCCAGTCTGCTGTTTCTGTTAAGTCTATCTGTTTTCATCACTTCCACTTCGTCGAATCCACTAAACCAGGACGCAAGGTGTTCGCTTCTGGGATTGCATTCAGCGAAAGCGAACGTGTTCACAACCTCGTCCTACTGCTGTCCAGCCACTCCCCGGGTTTGCACACTCGCCAGCGAGGGGCGTAACTGCTGCTCGATCTGGATATTGTTCCGTTCTAGCGTCCGACCCACGGCGCGGTCATAGGACACCACGGCCTTGACGTAATCGACGAGGGACCGGATTTCGGTCGTTTGCGCCTGGGTCAGGTTCCGCTGCTCCTGCAGCACGAAACGGATCGCCGATGCACCCAATCGGAATTTTCGCTGTTCGGCATCCAGGCGCCGCTCGGCCAGTTCCCTGGCGATCTGCGCCGCATCGATCCGGGCACGGTTCATCTCGATCTGGTTGTAGGCGTCCCGGACCTCGGTGGCGATCGCCTGCGCGGTTGCGGCCATACGCGATTCGTTGAGCCGCTTTTGGGTGGTCAACCGCGAATGGTTGGCCTTAGCCGACTTGTTGCTCAACGGAATCTGGAGCGAGAAGCCTACGGAGTAGCCAGTGAAGTCGAAGCCAAAGATGTCTTCGAACGCACCGCCGATTCCGCCGGGGACCTGTATCACCGAACCCGTGGGTTCTCCGAACACGTTGCCGCGAAGATTCCTCGTTCCGCCCAATCCGCTCTGAGTGTAGGATGCGCTGACATCCAACTGCGGCAGCAGCTGATTCTTAGCGAACGCGAGGTCGATATCGTTGTTCTGGACCTGCAGGTCGATCTGTCGCATTTCGGGCCGATTCAGCAGCGCCAGCCGAATCGCCTCCTCGACCGGCAGGATCTGGTCCTCGCGGCGTCCGCGGACATCTTCGATCGGATTCAGCGACATCAGGACCAGAGCGGGATCGGGAACCCGGCTGACCATCTTCTTGATGCTGTCCTCGATCCGGGTTTTGGAGTAGTTCGCCAGAACCAGCCCCTCGCGACGGCTGGCCACCTCCGATTCCGCCTGAACGACTTCGATCGGTGCAAGGGTACCGATCTCGACCTGCTTGCGGTTGTCGTCGAGCGTACGCTGGGCCAGTTGCAGGGACTCTTGCTGGACCTTGATATCCTCCAGTGAGAAGACGAGGTCCCAGTAGAGGTTGTGAGCCTGGGTTACGAGGTCCATGACCTGCATTTCAAATTGAATCTCGGAAATATTCAGATTGTTCCGGGCGATCCGAATCTGGTTGGTGTTGTTGAGCCGGCCGAAGTTCCTCAACAGCGGCTGCGAGAACGAGTACTGCAGGCTGCCGAAGTAGGAGGGGTTTACCGAACTGAACAGGCTGTTGGTCGAACTTCGGTTCATCTGGAACCGCACCTGGTACGACGTTCCATGTTCGAGGAAGTGGTTGTACGTCACGGCGTAGTTTCCGCCCAGCCTCGAATTGGATGCCGCACCGTCCAGCGCGGATCCTGACGGCGTCGTGTTGCGGTTTATGTTGCCCGACAGCGTGAGCGTCGGATCAAACCGCCCGTAAAGCGTGTTGATCAGGTATTCCGTGGTCAACGGCGAAAAACGGTTCACACCGATGTCCATGTTGTTTTCCAGCATGAGCCGGATGACATCGTTCACCGAGAGAGGCAGGCCGCCATCCTGCTGGACCATTGCAACCAGCGATGCCGGTGGCGCGTCGGTTGTTTCCAGGGCAGCCAGACCGATTTGCGGCGGCCGGTACCGATCCAGGAAACCGGTCACCCAGTTCTGTGCGGAGGCGGTGGAACCCAGCAGCAGTACCCAGAGGGCGACCAAAGTCACATATTTTTTCATTGAGATACTCCTAGGAACTCGTGCAATAAGGTGCGTCTTAATCAATCATCAAGCTCTTACGCCGCGGACGGGCGATCCGTTACGTCCGGAGGGCCTATTTAAAAGAAGTTAACAACATTCGCGACCGAATTCCACTGCCCCGGGGGTTTCTCCCTACAGGCCACTGGACCGGCGCAGCCGGATCGCTCCGTTCACTGTCTTGAGGCGGAGATCCCGTCCGCCGTTTCCGATCGTCCCGTTCAGCCGTCGGCTTCCGAAGCGTCCCGACACGGTCATCGGGAAATCGCTGGAAATTCCGCCGTTCAGAGTTTCGGCCCGGACGTCTGCGTTGGTGTTGTCTGGGAGTTCAACCGTGATGCGACCGTTGACGGTTTCGAAAGTCAGGTCGTCCTGCCAGTCGCTCCGTCCCATCGAAACATCGATCGATCCGTTCACGGTCTTTGCCTGAACCAGCCCGGTGGCCGATACCTCGACCTGGCCGTTTACGGTGTAGGCCTCGACGTCACCGTCGATCGAGTTGGCCTCGACACCGCCGTTCACGTTGCGTCCGATGAAACGTACACCCGCCGGAACCCGGACCGTGAAGTCCACTTCCACATCGTTGTCGTGCGTGTTCATGCGGCCGTCTGTGCCGGGTCTGCAATCGTTGGCTCGATCAGAGTTCCGACTCGGGTATACCGCGCAGATCGTGACGCCGTCGTCGTGCTCTATCGTCTCGATCTGGACAGAGTCGACGTCGCTACGGCGCGAGCTCTTGTTTGCGACGACCTGCACCTGATTGCCCGATGCGGATGACGCTTCGACCTTACCGTTGATACCTTTGATTTCGATCGCTTTGCCGGCTGCGATCGTTCCTTCCCATTCGAAGCGTTCCTGTGCGAACGCGGATGGAATGCCGATGGTGGTGGCCATTCCCAGGACCAGGGCGGTTCGAGTCAGTGTCTGGTACATTTCTCTCTCCTTCACGATATTGAGTGCACTTACGGGCAGGGTTACCCGAATGTTCAATACCGTCCACCAGTCCATCGGTTACGCCCGGTTCGGGATTCGCGAGTGCGATCGGTCGCAAATCGTCGTCCGGTCGCCTGCATGCTCGCATGCGCATCTCCCGTTCCATCGTTCCGATTCACGTAATTCGTTGAAAGCAATACGGCAATGGTTCACCCGCGGGTGATGCCCCGCTGTCCCCGTGCCCGTCTGTGGGACGGCCGGTCCGAAAACGAACAGTGGAGTCGAGCAGGGCTGAATTCAGTCTGACGGACGCGGCGTTTACCGGCGCTCGCGAAAAAAGCGCTGCAGGAGATCCCTACATTCGACCCCGCGGACCCCTCCGAGCACTTCAATGCGGTGGTTCAGTCTCGCGTCGCGGGGCAGGTCGTAGAGCGATCCTGCCGCCCCCGCCTTGGGGTCGGACGCCCCGAACACGAGGCGATCGATCCGGGCGTGCGTCATCGCTCCGGCGCACATCGGGCAGGGCTCCAACGTCACATAAAGGATCGTGCGTGCGAGCCGATAGTTGTCCAGCCGGTCGGACGCTTCGCGTATGGCGTTGATTTCGGCATGAGCCGTAGGATCTTTCAAACCTATCGGACAGTTGCGACCGCGTCCGACGACCTCTCCATCACGAACCACGATGGCGCCGATCGGGACTTCCCCGGCGTTCCCGGCTTCTTCGGCGAGCCCGAGTGCCAGTCCCATGAAATAGGGGTCATCGGATTGTCGGTCTGGAGGCATGATTGCAGTAGAATCTAATCAATGCGTCGTTTTGTGCTGATGGTAACACTCCTGGTCTTTGCCGCTCCGCTTTCGGCCCAGGGCATCCGGATGACTCCGGATTTTCTGCCCCTGGAAGTCGGAAACGTCTGGCGCTATGCCGTGACCGACCCGGATGGAGCGACGCTTGACGAGTTCACGATGGAGATCCGACAGCACACCATCGTGGAGGGGAAGAGCCTCTATGTCTTCACCCAGTTCCCGCTCGCACCCGGAATCGACGGGGGTGTCCCCGTGGGAGTGCGTCACGATCGAAACCTGCGCCAGTACAAGCGTTTTGACGGGGAGCTCGAAGAAGATCTGTTCCCCTCGGCCGGCGCTTCGACCGAGGTCCTCGAAAGAGACGCAAACGGGTTGCCCTTGAGGGTTGTGTTCGACTTCAGCCCGGGCCGGCTGACACTGGAGCGGGGCGTCGGCATCGTCGGGGCGGAGGCCGGGCTTCAGGTGATCAAGCTGGTCGGAGCTCGCGTAGGCGCGGTCGCGATCGGCGAGGTCGTTACGCGATCCCCGGGTCCGCAGGAGACCGCGCGGCCCGATTACCGGGACAACGTCGTCCCGATCACCGAGGAAAACCCGATGCTGGAGGTCGAAACCGTCCAGGACGGAGACGGCCATCGCTTTCTGCTCCGGGTCCGGAACACGTCAGACAAGTTGTTGCCTTTTGATTTTTCTTCGAGCCAGAGCTTCGATTTCGTCGTGGTCGACCCAACCCACGGGCAGGAGATCTGGCGTTGGTCGCGCCGGATGTTCTTTTCCAAGGTCATCCGCAGCGAGGCGATTCGGGCACGTGGCGAGTGGGTGTTCGAAGCCGTATGGAATCATCGCGACGACAGCATGAACGAAGTCGAGCCCGGTACTTATCAGGTCTTCGCCGTCCTGACTGCTGAAACCCCTATCGAATCGGAAGCCTTCGACATCGAGGTCCCGTAGCCCGGACTCCCAGACAATTGGGACAATTCGGGGACGGAGACCGAATTCGTGGGGTCCGTAACCGAACGGTTTAATGGTCCGGGTAATTCGGTCTCCGTCCCCGATCTCAACGCTTCGATCGTGGCCTTGGCGTATTCGGGTGAGAAATGCGCGGCAGCGTCTATACTGATCGCCGATGAGATCGCCGGATTCGATCGTCACCTCCACCACTGTTCGGTTGCGGCTGCAGCGTCTGCGGTTGGACCCCCGTGTCCAGGCCGCCATCGAGTTCTTTCGCCGGAACGTTGAGGAGATCGAAGAGGAGCAGGTCCGGATCACCAGGATTCCTGCACCACCGTTCGAGGAAGCCGAGCGGGCTGACCACTTCCTCCGACGTCTGACCGATTCCGGCTTTGACGCCACGAGGGACGCCATCGGCAACGTGATTGCGATCTTTGAGGAGTCCGGGTCGGACCCCCTGGTCGTCGGTGCCCATCTGGACACGGTTTTTCCCCGCGACACCCCCCTGGAACTCGACCGCCGTCCGCCCGTGTTGAGGCTTCCCGGCATCACCGACAACGGGACGGGTCTGGTGGCGGGAATCTGGCTGTTCCGGGCTGCTCGTGAAGCGGGAATGGAGTTCGAACGGCCTTTGCTGCTCGTCGGTAACGTCGGCGAGGAAGGGGTCGGCAACCTGAGGGGGATCCGCCATCTGTTTGAGAATCCTCCCTGGTCGGGTGATAGCTGCGAGTTCGTCGCACTCGACGGTGCCGGCCTTCAACGCATCACCGTCTGTGGTCTGGGGAGTCGAAGGTTTCGCGTCCGAATGACGGGGCCCGGAGGTCACAGTTGGGCGGACTTCCCCAGGCCGAACCCCATCGACGCGCTGGCGGTCGCAATCCAGGATCTGAATCTGGCGCTCCGGGACCCGCCGCCCGGAACCACCCATAATGTCGGCGTCATACACGGTGGCATCTCCGTCAACGCGATACCGTCAGAGGCGTACATGGAAGTCGATCTCCGTGCAACTTCCGAGACGAACCTCGACGATATGGAGCGTTGCTTCCGCTCTGCTGCGACGCGCGCCGCCGAGCGGGTCGGCGTAACGTGTGACATCGAGGTGATCGGCAGGCGCCCTTCCGGCGAAACTTCACCGGGAGCGGGCCTGGTACAGACGGCGGTCGAAGCGACGCGGCTGTGCGGCGTCGAGCCCATCCTGGATATCGGCTCGACCGATGCCAATGTCCCGATGTCTCTGGGTATTCCGGCGTTATCCATCGGAGGTGGTGGGAGCGGCGGCAACATCCACAGCCTTGAGGAGTGGTTCGACCCGACGGGTCGGCACGTCGGGTTGGAACGCCTTCTGCTGCTGGTCGCTGTCCTGGCTGGCCTGAAGGCGGCATGACCGACGTTTCGGAAAGACGAAGCGATTGTGCAACCTCCAGGGCGCGGAGATGCCCGTGACCTTCCCGCCCTGGATCGGAAAGCGCCCAATCTGAAATCTCAAATCTGCTATTTCGAACTTCCAATATTCCTGGACCGCTCCGTCCTGCCTCGCCATAATCTCAGTTCACCAACTACCCCAAGGAGACCGAATGATGAAGCGTTCATGGCAAGTACCGTCGCCGCGAGTGTATTTGCCGATCCTGCTTGTCCTCCTGCTGACGTTTCCCATCGCAGCCCAGATGCAGGAAACCGTGGACCTCGACGCCATTTACCGCATCAAGGACGAAGGGTTCAACCGATCCCAGGTAATGGACATCATGAGTTACCTGACCGACGTCCACGGGCCGCGGCTGACCGGGTCCCCCAACATCAGGGAAGCGGCAGAGTATGCCAGGAGCAAGCTCATCGAGTGGGAACTGGTCAACGTAGACCTGGAGAAGTGGGGTCCGTTCGGCCGCGGCTGGACCAACGATCGCTTCTCGGCCCACATGATGACCGGGGGACACGCTTACCCGATCATCGGATACACGAAGGCATGGACTCCAGGAACGGACGGGGCCGTCAGTGGTGAAGTCGTGATCGCCGACATCGGGTCGGCCGCGGACTTCGACGAATACCGTGGCCAATTGCGCGGCAAGTTCGTTCTCATCTCTCCGATGCCGGCCGTTCCGGCGCTTTTTGACCCTCCTGCAGTTCGGCTGACCGACGAAATGCTGACCCAGCGTGCGATGCAGCGGCAGGCGCGGGGGCGCCGGGGCGGTCGCGGCCGAGGCGGTCGGGGTGGAGCCAGTTTCCGGCAGGAGCGGACACAGTACTTCGTCGATGAAGGCGTGGCGGCGCTTCTAGAGCCGGGTCGCGGGTCGGGAGGAACCGTGTTTGTCGGCGGCGGCGGTTCGCGCGATCCAGAAGCGGATCCGGTGCCCGTCCAGATCGTGCTGGCGGTGGAGCATTACGGCCGCATGTACCGGACGCTGCAGAGAAATGTCCCGGTCACGATGCAGATGGATGTCGCCAATACGTTCTACGACGACGACCTGGATGCCTTCAACGTGATCGGTGAGATACGTGGGGACGACAGGGCCGACGAGGTCGTCATGCTCGGTGCGCACTTCGATTCGTGGCACTCCGGCACCGGCGCGACCGACAACGCCGCCGGCTCGGCGGTCATGATGGAGGCCGTTCGGATCCTGAAGGAAACAGGACTGCGCATGCGTCGAACTGTCCGGATCGGACTCTGGACTGGGGAGGAACAGGGGTTGCTCGGTTCCCGGGCCTACGTCGGCGACCACTTCGGGGATCGAAGGACGATGGAGTTGAAGCCCGACCATGAGAAGTTCTCGGGGTATTTCAATGTCGACAACGGTACCGGCGCCATCCGCGGGGTGTACCTGCAGGGCAACGAGGCGATCGCTCCCGTTTTCGAGGCCTGGATGAAACCCTTCGAGAACCTCGGCATGACGACGCTGGCGATTCGCAACACGGGAGGAACCGATCACCTTTCCTTCGACGCGATCGGCCTGCCGGGCTTTCAGTTTATCCAGGATCCGGTGGAATACGGCAGCAGGACCCATCATTCCAGCATGGACGTATACGAGCGGATTCAACCCATGGATATGATGAAGAACGCTGTCATCGTTGCATCGTTCGTCTACCACACGGCCAATCGCGAGGAGCTCCTCCCGCGCAAGCCGCTGCCGCGGCCCCGGGACCGGGGAGGAAGGGGGCGGGGGCAGTAGGTCGTAGGCCGTAGGCAGTTGTGCGCGGGGGTCCGTTCAGCTTAACGGTCCGCGAGAGAGCCATCGTGAGGGGACAGGGCTAGCCCTGTCCCAGGGTGTTCGCTGAGCAGAAAAGTCGGCAAACGACGGAACGCTCTCACGGACAGTTCCGTTATACTGTGATGATAGGCGCCATCTAGAACGGGGAGAAGATCATGAGTGGTAATCAGGTTGAGGTCACGCGCGATTGTGAGGTAGTCGAAATTCCCGGCGGACAGACGCACCACTTGACGAAGGGAACCGCCGTCGCCATCACGCAGGCGCTCGGCGGATCCTACACGTTGATGGTGCCTTCACACGGGGGCCTGTTCCGACTGGCAGGGCGCGATGCCGACGCGATCGGCAAGGATCCGACTGAAGAGTCGACCGAAAGCGGCGCCGCGGCAGAACCTCTGGATTCCGAGCAGCTCGAAACGGAAATCTGGGCGCAGCTCAAAACGTGTTTCGACCCCGAAATCCCGGTCAACATCGTCGACCTCGGGCTGATCTACGGCATGACAGTGTCTCCTCTCGAAGATGGAGGAAACCACGTTGCGGTTCAGATGACGCTCACGGCTCAAGGTTGTGGGATGGGTGATTCGATTGCCGCCGACGCCCAGCACAAAATCCGACGCATCCCCCAGGTTGCCACCGCGGACGTGCAGGTGGTATGGGATCCTCCCTGGACGCCCGATAAGATGTCCTCTGAAGGCAAGGCGATGCTCGGGATCGGCTAGCCAGGCCAGCTTCCAACCCAAGAAGGGGGCGGGCGTGACGCGCCCGCTTCTCCATCAAAGTTTTTGGGATCTTTCGGCAACATAGCGGTCTAATTGCAAACCGCGATATTGACTAATCCGCATTGCATGTTGTTCATTGGAGATTGCTTCACTTCAAATTTTCGGGAACAAATCTCCCGGGAGTTACCGGCCTTAGCGCTGATCCCGGAACTCCAAGTTTTTCGCTTCACTGGTACAGGCCACTAGATGACTCGACGAGAGCACGTTGACCTGAACTATCCCGAGTCGAGACGTGTCGATCAGGTCGACGACTATCACGGGCACCCCGTGGCCGATCCCTACCGGTGGCTCGAAGACATGGATTCGGATGAAACACGCAGCTGGATCGCGGCGCAGAACGAAATCACCGAACAGTTTCTTGATCGGGTGCCCGGAAGGAGCGAGATCCTCCAACGCGTGACGGAGCTGTGGAACTTCGAGCGATTCGGGGTTCCGATCAGAGAGGGAGGACGCTACTTCTACTTCCGTAACAGCGGCCTGGAGAATCAGGCCGTCCTGTACACGATGGAACAACTGGATGGCGAACCGCGCGTCCTTTTGGATCCGAACACGATGTCGGTGGATGGCACGCTCGCACTTGTGGCATACGCGCCCAGCCGTGATGGAAGGTTCCTGGCCTACAGCGTGTCCACCAGCGGGTCCGACTGGCAGCATATACTCGTCCGCGACGTGGCCGGCGGAGCCGATCTTGAGGACCGTCTCGATTGGGTCAAATTCTCGGACATTTCATGGACCGCGGACCACGAAGGCTTCTTCTACAGTTGCTACGACGCCCCTTCCGGCGACGAATTCGCCGGCGAAAATTATTTCCAGAAGCTCTACTATCACCAGCTTGGAACTTCCCAGTCCGCAGATCGTCTCGTTTACGACAATCCCGACGAGCAGGAGTGGGGGTTCCTGGGTCACGTGACCGAGGACGGCCGTTACCTGGTCATTCACATCCGCAAAGGCTCGGGACCCAAACACTGCGTCTATTTCAAAGATCTCGACGAATCCGACGCCATGGACGATTGCGGGATCGTCAAACTGATGGACGGATTCGATGCGCGCTATGAGTTTGTCGGCAACGCTCGAGACGAGTTCTGGTTCCTTACCGATCGTGACGCTCCCCGTGCGCGGCTCGTGGGGGTCGACCTGGGACGAAGCGATCCGTCCCAGTGGCGGGAGATCATCCCGGAGGGTGATGCCACGCTCGAGGCGGTCGTCGCGGCCGGCGAAGGCTTCGTCGCCCGCTTTCTCGAACACGCTCGCAGTCGAGTGGAGCTGTACGGTAGGGACGGCGGGCATGTCCGGGAGTTGGAACTCCCCGGCATCGGGTCCGTAGTGGGTTTCTTCGGTAAAGCCGGCGGCACCGAAGCGTTCTACGCGTTTACGGATTTCACCAGTGCGCCAACCATTTACCGGTACGATGTCGCGACGGGTAAGAACGAGGTTTTCCGGAGTCCTCAGATCGACGTCGTGGGGAGCCGGTTCGAAACCCGACAGGTCTTCTACCAGAGCAGCGACGGAACGACGGTTCCGATGTTTCTCGTCCACCGGACCGACCTGGAGCTGGACGGGAACAACCCGACCCTGCTCTACGGTTACGGCGGCTTCAACATATCGATGACCCCGGCGTTCTCCGTGCGCAACCTTGCCTGGCTCGAGATGGGCGGGGTTTATGCGGTCGCAAACATCCGGGGTGGCGGCGAATACGGTGAGGAGTGGCACCAGGCCGGAATCCGCCGCAACAAGCAGAACGGGATCGATGATTTCATCGCCGCGGCCGAATGGCTGACATCGAACCGCTACACGAGCCCCAACCGCCTCGCGATCCACGGTGGGAGCAACGGCGGAATGCTCGTCGGGGCGTGCATGACGCAGCGACCCGACCTTTTCGCGGCTGTCGTGTCGGCGGTCGGTGTGATGGACCTGCTGCGTTTCGACAAGTTCACGATCGGATGGGCATGGCGCTCTGATTACGGGTCGCCGGACGATCCGGACGACTTCAACATCCTCCGTGCCTGTTCGCCGTACCACAATCTACGAGAAGGAACAGAATACCCGGCGACGATGATCACCACCGGCGACCACGACGACCGTGTCGTCCCCTGTCACAGTTTCAAGTTCGCGGCAGCACTGCAGTCGGCGCAAGCCGCCAGGAGCGCTGCGGTGATACGGATCGGGGTCTCCGCGGGCCACGGCATGGGTAAGCCGACTTCGATGCAGATCGAGGAGGCCGCCGACGTCCTGACCTTCCTCAAGCACTCGGTCATGTGACGCTCACGTAGTGGGTCAGCTTGAATTCAAACTGAACCACTAGTGACCTGTAACAGTGCTATCGGTACCAGCGTTCGGCGGAACGGCGTCGGATTCTAGGAGTGACGCCCGAGCCAATGCTGTTTCATTGCGAGGGCGTTACGACACCGAAGACGGCGCCGTTCCGACGAACCCTTCGGGCCGATGGGGGTTGCGGGCGATCTCTTTGTCGGAAGCCGTCACCGATGAAAGAGCATCGCTTTCCGTCTCCCTCCTCGACCTCGCCCGCAAGACCCATCGGCGATGGTGCCGATAGCACTGTTACAGGCCACTAGCACGCTGCCGGCTGCCTTGATCGAAAGCGTGCTGCGTGATAGTTTTCATCCCGTACGTTACGGAGAATTCCCATGAAAAAGAACCGTCTTCCGGTGCGTTTGCTTACCGTTGCCGCAGCCACGCTGGCGGTGATCTCTTGCAGCGGCGTTTCAGCCGACAACGAGTTTTTCGGTCGCGTGACACCGCCTGAAGGACAGGTGATGCGCTACATTTCGGGATCCGAGCCGGAATCGCTGGATCCGCCGGTATCTTCCGGGCAGCCCGAGGCTCGCCTCTACATGGCGCTGTTCGAGGGGTTGACCGACTACAACCCGAAGACCGCCGGTCCGATCCCGGGTGTTGCGGAGAGCTGGGAAGCCAATGCGGACAACTCCGAGTTTGTCTTCCACCTCCGTGAAGATGCCCGTTGGAGCAATGGCGAACCGGTCAGAGCCGGGGATTTCGTCTACTCCTGGCGTCGTGCGCTATCGCCGGAGCTGGCGTCCAGAAATGCCTACCTCGCCTACGACATCAAGTACGCGCAGGCCTACAACGAGGGCGGCGTGTTCGTCCTCGATCCTGAGACCGGGGAATTTCTCCGCGCGGTGGAGACGGCCCAGGGACCGTCCGATTCGGAAGAGAACGATGAGTCCACCGGGGACACAGCCTTTCATGTCTTCATCCAGGGACCCACCCGTCTGACGCTCCCCGGGGACGAGGAGAGTCGTCAGGCGATGTTCGACGAAGATACTGAACTGGCGGGCCGGATGGCTGGGAAGGAATTCGTTCCCGTCCAGGCCGAGAGCATCGGCATCGAAGCCGTCGACGACCATACCTTCCGCGCGACTCTGGCTCGACCGGCGCCGTACTTTGTCGGCCTCGTGGCGCACCAGACCTTCATGCCGGTCCTCCAGTGGGTCGTCGAACAGTACGGTGAGGCCTGGACAAAGCCGGAAAACATCGTCACGAACGGCGCTTTCAAGCTGGAATCCCGGAAGCCGTACAACGAGATCGTCATGGTTCGGGACCCGATGTACTGGGACGCGGACGCAGTGCGTCTCGACAAGCTCATCTTCTACCCGATGGAAGACGCAACGACGATGATGAATCTCTACAAGGCCGGAGAGGTCGATGCTGTCTTCAATCATGTCGTTCCGGTGGCCTGGCTGGATCTGATCCGCCCCCTCGCCGACTACATGGATGCGCCCGAGAACGCGGTCGGGTACTACATGTTCAACGTGACGCGACCTCCTATGGACGACATCCGGGTGCGAAAGGCCTTCAACGCGTCCATCGACAAAGAGGCCCTGGCCCAGTACCGCCGGGTGACCAAGCCGCTGACTGCCTTCAGCCCCGAGGGAATCTACCCGGGTTACCCCCAGCCGAAGGGAGACCCGTTCGATCGGGAGCGGGCACGGAAGTGGCTCGCCGAGGCGGGCTACGTCGATGCGGCGGGCAACTACGATCCTTCCACCTTTCCGATTGAAGAGGTCGAACTGACATACAACACTTCGGAAAGCAACCGGCAGGTGGCGGAGTTCATCCAGGCGCAATGGAAGCAGAACCTGGGCTTGACGGTTCCGCTCAAGAACATGGAATGGAAGACATTCCTGGTTGTACGGGCGGCGCTGGACTACAAGGGCATCGGGCGTGCCGGCTGGGTCGGCGACTACATGGATCCGTTTACTTTCCTCAATATCTTCTACACCGCCGGAGGGGACAACGGCACTGGCTGGTGGGACCCGGAATACGTGCGTTTGCTCGACGAGGCGAACACGACGCTGGATCCGGCGCGACGTTACGAACTGCTCGCTGAAGCCGAAGCATACATGCTCGCGGCACAGCCGATCATCCCGTTCGAGACCAACGCGACAAACTGGATGAAGAAGCCCTACGTGAAAGGTATGTATCCGAACCCGGGGACCCTCCATGCCTGGAAGTTCGTCTACATCGAACATGATCCGGCGAAATGGGACAGCGGCGTGCCGGATATGAGTCAGTAGCGTGAGGCCCAATGTCCAAAGTCCGAGGTTCAAAGTCCGAGGTCCAAAGTCCAAGGTCGAATGTCTGGAGATCAGTTAATGACGTCGGACAGTGGACTTCGGACCGTGGACTGATTCCCGATGTTGCATTTCATAATCCGCCGACTGATGGTGACGCTGCCGATGGTCCTGGTTGTCGTGTCGCTGACCTGGGCTTTGATCCGGCTGGCTCCCGGCAACTTCTACACGGGCGAGAAGCCGATTCCCCCAGCGATCGAAGCAAACCTCCGCGCCAAGTACGGGCTCGACCAGCCTTGGTACGTCCAGTACGGGAAGATGATCAGCAACACGCTGAGGGGGGACTTCGGAAACTCGTTGCGATACCAGGGACAGTCGGTGAACGAGATCCTGGCTGCCTCGCTGCCGGTGTCGGCGGGGATTGGCTTCGCGGCATACCTGCTGGCCCTTCTCATCGGCGTGCTCGTCGGCACGGTCTCGGCGGTCAAACAGAATTCCAGCATGGACTACACGTCGATGGGCTTTGCCATGGTCGGCATCTCTGTGCCCAACTTCGTTCTCGGACCGATTCTGGTGCTGGCGTTCGCACTGACGCTGTTCTGGCTGCCTCCGGCCCGGTGGGAAGGCTTTTTCAGTGTCCATACCATTCTGCCCGTGATCACGCTGTCCGCAGTCTACATGGCCTACATCGCCCGGCTTGCGAGATCGGGAATGCTCGAGGTACTCCGATCCAACTACATCCGAACCGCGCGGGCCAAGGGTTTGGATGAGAAAACCGTCGTTGTGCGGCATGGCCTGAGGGGTGGACTGCTGCCCGTCGTTTCGTTCTCGGGTCCGGCTCTGGCCCTGCTCATATCGGGCACCGTAGTCGTCGAGCGCATTTTCGCGCTGCCGGGATTGGGAAACTATTTCATCAACGCCAACCTCAACCGCGATGAACCGTTGATCATCGGAATCGTCGCGTTTATGTCGATCTCGATCCTGATCTTCAATCTGCTGGTCGACATCGCGTATGGATTCCTGGACCCCAGGGTGAGGTATTGAAGAAGTTATGCGTAGGCCGTTATCCGTTGTCGGAAGAGGAGCTACCAACTCACAACGACGTACCAACGGCCTACGGCCTACTGAACCGAGGAAGTTATGAGTAGTCAGCTGTCAGTAGTCAGTTTTGGGAAAGGGATGGCGTACCGCCCAACGGCCTACGGACAACGGCTTACGACTTATTGACGAATGTCCCAGGTTACCGAAACCGAAGTTGTGGCCGGAACGTCCTTGTGGCGCGACGCATGGCGCCGCCTGCTTCGCAACAGGTTGGCCGTCATCGGCATGACTTTCGTCGCCTTGATCGTTCTCGCGTCGATCGTCGGCCCACCGATCATCGAGGCGACAACCGGTTTCACGTACGACTACATACCGGCTGATTCCTCGCAGATTCGATCGTTCCCGCCATTCACGGCGCCTGACGGTTCCTTTTCCCTGACTCACCCGATGGGAACCGACGAGGCGGGGCGGGACATCCTCGCGAGAGTTCTGTTGGGCGGGCGAATCTCTCTCATGGTCGGAAGCATTTCGACGATCGTGTCCCTGCTCATCGGTGTGACATACGGGGCGACGGCCGGTTACGTGGGCGGCCGGGTCGATGACGGGATGATGCGCATCGTCGACGTGCTCTACGCGATTCCATACATGATGGTTGTGATCGTCCTGCTGGCTTTCTTCGGAGGTCAGTCGCCGCTGGGTCAGTTGTTTCTGTTGTTCTTCGCTCTCGGCGCCGTGTCGTGGCTGACGATGGCCCGAATCGTGCGGGGACAGGTGATCTCGTTGAAGAACCAGGAATTCGTCCTCGCCGCGCGCGCCGGGGGCGTGTCGACTCCAAAGATCATCTTCAGGCATCTCGTTCCGAACACGCTCGGACCGGTCGTCGTCTACGCGACGTTAACGATCCCGTCCGTCATGCTGCTCGAGGCGTTCCTGTCTTTCCTGGGTCTCGGTGTCCAGGCTCCGCTCGCCTCGTGGGGGAGTCTCGCCGCGGACGGCATCCGAAACATCGCCGTCTTCCCGTGGCAGCTGATCTTTCCCGGAGTGACGATGGCCGCGACGCTGTTCTCGTTGAACTTCATGGGTGACGGGCTCCGGGACGCCTTGGATCCGCAGATGCGAAAGATGTAAGCACGGATTACACGGATGGACTTACACATACAGGAGGAAGACAAGCCACGGATTGCACGGATTACACGGACAGGAAGAAGCCCGTGGTCTGCATTCCGAAAAGACTACTCCTAATCCGTTAAATCCGTGTAATCCGTGGCTTAGCAGTCTGAACATCAACGTATGAACGAGGCTACGCTACTTTCGGTCCGATCACTAAGGACCTACTTCGAAACCGAGGACGGTACCGTCAGGGCGGTCGACGGTATCGATTTCGACCTCGCCTGCGGACGGACGCTCGGTATCGTCGGAGAATCCGGGTCCGGGAAGTCGGTCACCAACCTTTCGATCATGCGCCTGATCCCGTCGCCACCAGGTCGCATCGCTTCGGGCGAGATCGACTTCGACGGCCGGGATCTCCTGTCCCTGTCTGAGGAGGACATGCGCGGCGTTCGCGGCGATCGCATCGCGATGATCTTCCAGGACCCTATGACTTCGTTGAACCCGTTCATGCGGATCTCGGACCAGCTCATGGAAGTGACCCGCCTCCACCTCGGGCACGGCAGGGCCGAGGCGCTCGAACACGCGGTCGGAATGTTGGAGCTGGTCGGTATTCCGGATGCGCGCGAACGCGCGGGGAACTATCCACACGAGTTTTCCGGAGGAATGCGCCAACGCGTGATGATAGCGATGGCATTATCGTGCGAGCCGAAACTGCTCATCGCCGACGAGCCAACGACGGCTCTGGACGTCACGATTCAGGCGCAGATTCTCGAACTGATCCGAAAACTGAAACGGGAGACAGGCACGAGCGTCATCCTGATCACCCACGACCTCGGCGTTGTAGCCGGTATGACCGACGACATCGTGGTCATGTACGCCGGCAAGGTCTTTGAACAGGCGCCGACACGCAGGCTGTTTGCCAATCCGGCCAATCCGTACACCGAAGGGTTGTTGCGCTCGGTCCCTGGACCGTCGTCGAACGGCGGGGAGCTGTACCAGATTCCTGGTCTGCCTCCCGACCTCACGCGGCTCGGACCCGGCTGTCCGTTCGCGCCCCGATGCGACAGGGCGCAAGAGATCTGCAACAGCGAATTCCCGCCCTTCGTGGAACTCGGGCCCGACCATCACTCGCTGTGTCACTTCGCCGCCGAGGTTTACGCCGCGAACGGCGGGAGACAATATGACGCCGGCTCGCCGTCCGAAACCGGTGATTGAGAGACATGGCTGAAAGCGCAACAGGACCGGACGTGGCCCACAACGGAACGCTTCTCTCGATCCGGGATCTCAAGGTGCATTTCGATCTGGGCGGCGGAACCCTGTGGGATAGGGCCACAGGGGGGAGTCCGGTCCGGCGCGTCGTCAAGGCTGTCGACGGTGTGACCATCGACATCCGCGCCGGCGAGACCCTGGGCCTGGTCGGAGAATCCGGATGCGGCAAGTCCACCCTCGGGCGTGCGCTGCTACGTTTGGAAGAGCCGACTGCCGGCGCGGTCGTTTTTCGCGGAGTGGACCTCCGCGGCCTGGCGCCGGCCGCGATGCGCGAGCAGCGGCGTCATCTGCAGATGATTTTCCAGGATCCGTACGCGTCCCTGAACCCGCGCATGACGGTCGGGCAGATCGTCTCGGAGCCGATCGAGACCTTCGGACTGGCATCCGGCGCGGAAAAGGCCGGCCGGGTGAATGAGCTGATGGAAACGGTCGGGCTCAGCCAGAGGTTCGTCAAGCGGTACCCGCACGAGTTCTCCGGCGGACAGCAACAGCGCATCGGCATCGCGCGCGCACTGGCGGCCAATCCTGATTTCATTGTCGCCGACGAGCCCATATCGGCCCTGGACGTGTCGATCCAGGCGCAGATCATCAACTTGATCGAGCGGTTGCGCCGGGAACGAAACCTGACATACCTGTTCATCTCACACGATCTCCGCGCTATCCGGCACACTGCCGATCGCGTCGCGGTGATGTATCTGGGAAAGCTCGTCGAGCTGGGTGACGCCGAGACTCTCTACAACGACCCGCTCATGCCGTACACGAAGGCGCTGATCTCGGCGGTTCCCATTCCCGACCCCGAACGGGAGTTGGCGCGCGAGCGTGTCGTGCTGGAAGGTGACGTTCCGTCCCCCATCAACCCGCCCTCTGGCTGTCGCTTCCACACCCGCTGTCCTTATGCCATCCACGCTTGCAGGGAGAACGTGCCTGAGCTCGTCGAAATCAAGCCGGACCACATGGCCGCGTGCATCCGGATCAGTTCCGAGCAGCCCGACATCGACGGGGTTGCGCCTGATTCGGCCCCGGGACTTGGTTGAGAAATTCCTGTCTGAAAAGTTTTGGGTAAGTAGACACCCGAGGACAGGGCTATACCCCTGTCCCCCTCACATTGGCTCTTTCACGGACTTTTCGCGTAGCGACCGGAAAACCCTCTGTGCCTCCGCGCCTTTGCGGTGAGATCGCCGCTCTGAAGAGTTCTGCGTAAGCAGACACCCGGGGACAGGGCTATACCCCTGTCCCCCTCACATTGGCTCTCTCACGGACATCCCGCGTAACGACAGGAAAACCCTCCGTGCCTCCGCGCCTCCGTGGTTAGTCTTCTTTCATCACCAGTGTTTTTGCGTGTTTCGAGCGGAACAGGTAGGCCACGTAGCCGAGGGTGAGCGTGGCGATTCCGGTCAGAGTCGAGATCGGTTGGGACTGGATGCTCCACACGGTGATCCAGAGGGCAAAGATCGTGAAGATCAGCGGCGGGATGGGGTAGCCGATACAGATGCGGTGAGTGGAGCGGCCGGATCGGCGGAGGCGGAACAGGCTGATCACCGTCAGCGCCGCAAAAATGTTCAGAGTGAAACCGATGTAGATCAGCAACGCGGTGAACGACGACGTCAGCGCAATCAGCACCGCAAGGGTTGCCTGGAAGAACACGGCGAAACTGGGGACATTCCGATGATTGAGTCTGCCGAAACGCTCGGGAAGAAACCCGTCCCGGGCCATGGCCTCGGCGACGCGCGGGCCGGTCAGGAGCATGGCGCTGATCGGAGCGATCAGGGTCACGGCGATCAAGGTCGACACGAGCCGCCCGCCCTCGGGTCCCCAGACGGTCCTCGCGACGAGGTAGCCGACTTCTTCGACGCCGGAGAGTTCCTCGAGTCCTACGGATCGCAAAAAGGAAAGGTTGACGAGAAAATACAGGAGCGTGACGCCGCCCGCGCCCCATAGCAAAGAGCGAGGCAGGTTGCGCTCCGGCCGATCGATCTCCGTCCCGATGTATGCCGCAGCATTCCAACCGCTGTAGGCGAACGAGATGAACACAAGAACGACCGCGAACGACGACGAGGTCCAGAATCCGGGATTGAACGTCAGGGGGGACCCCGACCTGACGTCCGGTCCGGCGAAGAGGATGCCGAACACGAACGCCAGGAGCAGGAGCACCTTGATGGCGATCATGATGGTCTGTACCCGGCTTCCGAGTTTCAGATCATATGCGTGGAGCAGGGCGAGCAACAGAATCGTTCCCGCCGCCATCCCCCGGACGGGCCAGTTCGGCAAAATGGTGCCGACGTAGAGATGCATGGCCATGGCCGATGCTGCGATCGGGGCGGCAAACCCGACGATCAGGGAAACCCAGCCGGAAATGAAACCTGCGGCCGGGTGGAGAAGCCGGCTCAGATAATGGTATTCGCCGCCCGAGGCCGGGAAGTGTGCACCGATCTCCCCGTAACAGAGGGCGCCGCACAGGGCGATTGCGCCGCCGACCAGCCACCCGAGGAGAATGTCGCCGCCTTCGGCACCCATGGACACCATCAACCCGGTCGTCGTGAAGATGCCGGTGCCGATCATGCTCGAGACGACGATCGCCGAAGCCGGTATCGCGCCCAGAACACGGCGGTTTTCGGTGTCTCTCACGTCCAGGGAATCCTACCAGACTTGCCACGCGGGCCAGATGAAATGATGTAATACGAGTGAGGTCTGTTCGATGCGTGTCTGTTACGGTCCCGGCTACACCATCCCTCTGCCGCACACCCATCCGTTTCCGATGGGCAAGTACGAGGCGCTCTACCGGATTCTGATCGAAGAGGGCTTGATCGTTCCCGCCGACGCGCACGATCCCGGCGAAGCGGATTGGAGCGACCTGGCCTTGGTGCATACCTACCAGTACCTCGATACGCTCCGCCGAGGCAGTCTCGACAGGGATGCTGAACGGCGTCTGGGTCTGCCGTTTTCCGAAGTTCTTCTACGCCGCTCGCGCCTGGCCGTCCAGGGTACGATCGACGCCGGACAGTTTGCCCTCGAGGAAGGAATCGCAGCCAACCTGGCCGGCGGCACCCACCACGCGTTTCCGGGCCACGGTGAAGGCTACTGCCTGCTGAACGACGTCGCCGTCGCCGTGCGGGTCTTGAAACGCTCGAAGGCAATCGAGAACACCCTGGTGGTGGATCTGGACGTACATCACGGGAACGGCAGTGCCAGCATCTTTGCCGAGGACCCATCGACCTTCACGTTGTCGATCCACGGCGCGAAGAATTACCCGTGGGTGAAACCTCCCTCCTCGATCGATGTGGCGCTTCCGGACGGGACCGGAGACGAAGAATATGTCACAGCGCTCGTCAGCCACCTGGATACCGCGGTATCAGAGTCCTGCCCGGACCTGATCTTCTACCTGGCCGGCGTTGACGCCGCGGCCGGAGATCGTTTCGGCCGGCTCTCGCTCAGTCCGGAAGGCCTGCGTCGGAGGGACCGCTACGTTCTGGATGCTGCGAGACGTCACGGCATTCCGATCACGCTCCTGCTCTCGGGGGGGTATGCGAAAACGCCGCAGATGACTGCCGAGTTGCATGCCATCGTTCATCGTGAACGGTGCGCCGTCTACGGGTGACCCAGACCGCTGCGGAGCATCCTAGTGACCTGTAACAGTGCTATCGGTACCAGCGTTCGGCGGAACGGCGTCGGATTCTAGGAGTGACGCTCGAGCCAATGCTGTTTCATTGCGAGGGCGTTGCGACACCGAAGACGGCGCCGTTCCGCCGAACCCTTCGGGCCGATGGGGGTTGCGGGCGATCTCTTTGTCGGAAGCCGTCACCGATGAAAGAGCATCGCTTTCCGTCTCCCTCCTCGACCTCGCCCGCAAGACCCATCGGCGATGGTGCCGATAGCACTGCTACAGGCCACTAGGGTCCTTCTGGTTGTGGTACCTCGCCGTCCGCTTGCTATAATTGCGACTCTCCAGTCACCCAGAGAAGCGTATGCCGTTCGGCAGGTTGTCAGGATGGAAGAAGAGAAGCTCGACGAAATCTTGAAAGGACAGGACGAAGCGCCCGTCGTCGAAGAGAAGCTGCGCACGCCGATGACGATTCTCTTCAGCGACATCAAGGGGTCGACCGCGTACTTCGAACGGTATGGCGACGTCGAAGGGCTCGCGATGGTCCAGCGCCACAACGATCTCCTGTTTCCCTGCGTCGAGAACAACCACGGTCGGATCATCAAAACGATCGGCGATGCGATCATGGCGCTTTTCAACAATCCTGTTGATGCCATGAAGGCGGCAGCCGCCATGCAGCGCTCACTGTTCGACGACCGGAGCAACCGGTCGGAATCGCAACGGGTCCACATCCGCATCGGCCTTCACACCGGCTTGGGATTGATGCAGGACAACGACGTGTTCGGCGACGTCGTCAACGCCTCGGCCAGGGTACAGAGCCAGTCCGAACCCGACCAGATACTGATCACCGACAGCCTGCTGCATGCCGCCGAGACGGCCGGCATGCAGGTGGGTAAGCTCGGGCGGGCCCGGATGAAGGGTAAGGATGAGCCGATCGACATCTACGCGGTGGCCTGGTCCGGGTGGGCGACCCAGCAGTTGATCGACGAGCTGCAGAGGAAGTTCGACGGTGCGTTGAGGGGGGCGAAAGAGAGACACAAGGCCCTGGAGGAAGAATTCGACGCCGCCCGCGACGGGTGGCGTGATGAACGGCGCCGTCTAAACGCCGAAGTCGAGCGCCTCGAGGAAGGTGCTCTCGACGCGATGGAAACGGCGCGAAACCAGGTATCCGAAGAGTTCCAGAAACAGCACCAGTTCAAGCAGGAAGCGACCGACAAGGCCCGCGGGCAGGCCGAGGAGGATCTCAAAGGCACTCAGGAACGATTCGAGGCCGAGCGCGTCTCACTGAAGGCTCAGATCGCCAACCTGGAGGGGCGCCTCGTCGAAGCGATGGAGCGGAGCAACAACCCTGCGCGGGCTGCGACCCAGATTCGAGAACAGGTTCAAACGCGGTTGGACCAGGCCAAGAAGGAATGGCAAGCCCAGTGGGAAGTCGAGCGGAAAAGGCTGGAAGCCGAGATCGAGAATGCAAAGACTGCCGGTCAGCCCAAGGATCCGATGGCCGAGGCGCGCCGGTTGATGATGGAGAAAATCAAGGCCAAACAGGAGGGCCGGGAGCCGGGCACACCGGGCGCCGAACTGGCCGCTGCGAAGGAAAAAGCGGAGAAAGAGCGTGACGAACTGCAGGCTCGCGTCGCGGGTCTCGAAAAAGAGGTCCAGAATGCCGAGGAAATAATCCGCCAGGAGGTTTACAACGACCTGCGTCACAAGTACGACCAGAAGCTCGAGGCCGCGGATCGGATCAAGAAGCAACTTCAGCACGAAGTCCAGTCGCTCTCCGAGCAGCTCCAGGGCGAACGGGAGTCGCTTTCAGCGAGAATCAATCAGCTCGAAGCGGATGTGTCCGAGGCTGAGAACGCAGCCCGCGTCCAGGCGTCGGCTGAGGTCCGTTCCGACTACGAAAGCAAACTCGACGACGCGGAGCGCGCGCGCTCCCGGCTGGAACGCCGCCGTCAGGAAGCCGTCGAAGAGATGGAACTGGAACGTTCCCGCCTGGAGAAACAGGTGAAGACCCTCGAGGCCGGCGTGCAGGAGGCCCGTGAAATGGCCTTCAAACGATCAAGCGATCCGACGATCGAGGAGCTCAACCGGTTGAGGCATCACCTGGAAGAAGAATTTCGCGAGAAGACCGCTGCGTGGGAAGACGAGAAGCGCCACCTGCTGGAAAAGATTGCCCGCCTCGAAAACCCTGAAGGCGATTGAATACGACCATCCGAATCCCTCCTTCGCGCGTCTAACCAGTTGACGCACCAGAAACGGTCAGCCACGGTGAGAGATATGGTCAAGAATTTCATCCCGAACTGCGACCTGTGCGGTCGAGAGATTCCCGAAGGGAAGTACCCGCAACGAAGGGTGCCGACGAACGGGATCGAACTGTTGATCGTGCTCCTGGAGAATTCCGATCCGGAACTGGAACTGCGGGAAAACGAAGACGGGACCGTCGACCTGGACACGTGTCTGGACTGCTACACGCGGATGGCTTTTTCGCATAGCCACGCGGTGAATTAAGTGTGGGTGCGCTCTATATGAGCGCACATCGTTTCGGCTCAAAGAATGTGCGGTCATAGACCGCAGCTACACCTATCGCAAATTGCGATATTTGAAAGAATCCACATTGCAGGTTGCTCATTGGAGATTGTTTCATTTTAGATTTCCGACCAATAAGAAATCGAGCAATTTGCAATCTCCAAATTTCCAATGCGGAATCGTCCAATGACCAATCTGCAATAGCTGTCAGACGAGGTCCCAGCCACCTCCCTCGATCGAGTAGAATGTGCGGTCATAGAGCGCACCTACACTTCCACTAATTTCCCCTCCGAATATAAATATTTCCGTTGAACGTGGTGAGCTGGAACTCCGGTCCGCCGCCGTTGATGTTGCCCGTGATCGTCTTGTCGATTCGGATTCGGCTACGGTCGCCGCGCGATTCGTCGATGACTTCCTGCGTTCCGCCGGACTGCCGCTCGATCTCGAAGTCGCTGTAGATCTCTCCGTTGTCGGTCTTCATCTTGATCGTGGCGTTGACGTTGCCGGGGAGCGTGACGTCGATTTCACCGTTGAGGGTACTGAAAGACATCGGTGTGTCGGGGGTGACGCTCGTGAACGTGACCACGACCTCGCCGTTCAAAGCGTTCGCGATGGCCGATCCGCCGATGTTCGTCAGCCGTACTGCGCCGTTGGTGTTGTCGACCTCGATCTCGCCGCGAACATCGGACACCACGATATCGCCTCCGCTGACCGTGTCCAGCTCCAACGAGGTGTCGAAGGGAACCCGGAGCCTCACGTTCGTGACACGGGACATCGCGCTGCTTTCGATCGTCATCACGTTGTTCCGTTCTTCTACTTCCAGCCCGGTCGACAGGTTCGGAATTCGTCGCAGGCCGCGTGCCCTGGGAGGTGCCTCTCGCCGCGATTCAGAATCCTGCCCGGCGGCCTCGATCACGACGTCGGAACCGTCGTAGCCCTCGACGGTGATCCCTCCCATGAGGATATCGGCGACGACGCGTCCCGGACGTGATGGGTCGGAAAACGGAAGCGTGATCTGTTCCTGCGCCGCTACGGGCAGCGCCGTGGCGAGGAGCAACGGGATGATCACAGTTGCGAGATTGGCTTTGTTCATGGTCTTCTTCCTTCGAGGCAGAATCGCCGCATTCTCCTCTAATCGTGACGAGTGATCACAAGTTCAGTTGATCGAGCCCCCACGCGGCGCGTTCGCGCACGCTTTCATGGACGGCTCCGTTCTGCCTCAGTTGTTCGAAAACCCCGATAGACCGCTGCTCCCGGATGTCGACCAGAAAATTGATCAATGAGATCTGGACCAGTGGCGACTCCTGCCGGGCCAGGGAATTCAAAACCCCCTCCCGAACGGAGGGCGTGTCGCTGAATTCCACGAGAGCATCGATGACGGCGAGCCTCACGTTCACGTTGGGGTCGTAGTTCAGCGTGCTCAACAGGGAAGTCAGGATCTCTTGGTTCGGTCGAGCGATTTGCGAAGTCCAGTTCACGCCACGCAGGCGCTGGCTGGCCGATTGCTGTTCGAGAAGGGAGAGGGCGACGAGCTGTCTGAGGCTCTGGACTTCTCCCTCCAGAGTGCGCAGGTCCCCGTTCGGAGCCTCTGTCACCATGAACTGCGTACCAACGACGAGTCCGACGACGAGAAGCGTCAGTGCCGAACCGAGCTGAACCAGCGGTTGGCTGGGCCACCATCCCGCTATCCACTCATTGAGAGATTCGTGCCATCGCGGTCCTGGATGGGCGTTGGCCAGGCCTTCCTCGTAAGCCTCCAACATGGCTTCGAAACGGGCTCGAACTTTGGGTGAAGGTTCCTCCGTCGGGATCGAACCGAGCTTCGTCCAGATGCCCCTGAGGCTATCCGCCTCCTGCTGGCATGCCGAGCAGGTGTTCCAGTGAGTCTGGAGGGCTGTCTTGGAGAGCTCATCCAGACTATCGGTCAGATAATCGGGGAGTTTTTCTCTTACTTTTGCGCATTCCATGACTTTTTCTCACCTGCAATCCTGAAATAGACCTTCCTCAGTTCCTGCGTTGCCCGGAAGACTCGAACCTTGACGGTTCCGGTGTCGCAGCCCATGACCTCGCCGATCTGATCGTATTTCATGTTCTGAAACCGGCTCAGAATCAACACCTCGCGCTTCTCGTCGGGAAGATCCGCCAGAGCCCGTCGCAACAGCGCGGCCTCCTGCTTTTTCCCAAGGTCCTCGGGCGCGACCGACGGGCTCATCACCTCCAGCAGCGTGTCTTCGAAGTAGTACTCCCGCTTGTGCTTGTTGAGGTGGTCGATCCGGGCGTTCCGCGCGATGTGGTACATCCACGTCGTGAACCGGCTGCTGGCTCGAAACGTAGCACGGTACTTCAGAATCCGGAAGAAGACGTCTTGAACGAGATCCTCGCTCACTTCGCGGCTGCCGGTCATCCGGATGAAGAAGTCGAACAGCTTCCTGTGATTCCGGTCAAACAGCACCCCCAGCTTGGCCACCTGCCCCTTGCTCACGTCGAGCATCAGGGCATCATCGCTGACGGAACTGACTTCCTGCGCCTTCATTCTTCCGATTCCAATCCTGAAAACCGATCGATTGTCAAAAGGTTACAGAAAACCGCAACCAAAAGGGGCGATGATTTCAGAGTCGGTTTCAGAAGTTGGAGACCAGGGCTTAAAGGATTGATCACAAGCGTCTTATCGCCTGCCGACAGGCAAGATTGCGACGACGTGGACGATGTGCCGAATGGAAAGGGACTTCGCAGTTGTGCAGGGAACGGCTCCAGGCCATAACCGACTTCGATCCAGATCCGGCGTTCCTCGATCGACGTCAGTATCAGGACACCGTTGTCTTCACCCCGCTGCCCGATGCCCCAGCGTTCGAAAAGACGGTTGGCGAAGTCCGCAATCTCCCCGCCCTGGAGCGACGGCAGCGTGACGACGGCCACCTGCGGACCGGTCTTCTGCTCGAGCTACGCCAGAAACGGTTCCACCTGACCCCGCTCGGCACTCATCACATTCGCGAAGTCATTGACGTATCCGCCGGGCTCCAGCTGATTGTGGAGCGCATCGCCCGTCTTGGGCCGAGAGCGGGGTCTGGCCGACGCAGACGGTCAGTGACAGGAGCAGGGGCAGGAACAGCTTTGTCGTCGGGCGAAGCATCGCTCTTCCTATTGTATGCGACAGGGGAGGATGTTGTGATTTCTGGATAAAATAGGGACAGACTCCTGTGTCCCTATTTTATCGGCAACATTTTGAACCACTTAAAATGCCGGCTATGAAGATCTCTGTCATCATCCCAGCCTACAACGAAGCGGACCAGATCGGGCTGACACTGGACGCCGTCCACGCCGCAGGCCTTGATGACGTTCTGGTGGTCGACGGCGGCAGTGCCGACGAAACGGTTCTGCACGCACAGGCCGCCCGGGTGACGACGATGGAGGGTCCCCGGGGAAGGGCGAGCCAGATGAACGCCGGCGCGCGAGTCAGCAGCGGGGAGGTCCTGCTGTTTCTCCACGCCGACACGCGCCTGCCGCCGGACGCGGGCCGGCTTGTCGAGAACGCCCTCGCGGACGATCGCGTCCTCGGTGGTGCCTTCCACCTGCGATTCGACTCCGGCGGCTGGCTCATGCGTCTGGTGAGCTTCCAGACCAACGTGCGTTCCTACATTCTCGCCCCCTGGGGGGATCAAGCTCTTTTCGTCCGCCGCACCTTCTTCCTCGAAACCGAAGGCTACCGGCAATGGCGCTTGATGGAGGACGTCGAAATGGCTCATCGCATCAAGAAGAACGGACGATTCACAATGATCCGGACCCCGGTGGTGACTTCCGGTCGACGATTTCGCGAGCAAGGCTTCATCCGAAACGGAGTCCGCAACCAGATGCTGATGGCGGCATACTATGCAGGCATTGCGCCGGACCGCCTGGCTCGATTCTATTCCTATGACCGGCGAACAAGAGAGGAACGCTGATGAAGGCGCCGCTGGCGACCTCGCTTGTCATCATGGCCAAGGCGCCACGTGCCGGCCGCACGAAAACGCGCCTGTTTCCCGCTTTGACCCCTGATGAAGCCGCCGGTTTGTATCGGTCGATGTTGCTGGACACGATCGAGCGGCTCCGTTCGCTGTCCGGGTTCGAGCTCTGGCTGGCATTCACGCCGGAGGACGAACGGGCCTGGTTCGAGACGAACATCGATCCGCCGATCCCGTTGATGCCTCAGCGGGGCGACGATCTGGGCCAGCGTATGCACCACATCGTCGAAGACAGGTGCTCCGATGGAGCTGAAGCTGTGCTGCTCGTCGGAACCGACCTGCCCACGCTTCCCGCCGACTATGTGCGTCAGGCGGCGGATTTACTGCACGAGGACGACAGGGTCGTCCTCGGCCCGACCGAAGACGGGGGCTACTACCTGATCGGATTGTGCGAGCCGGACATCCGTCTGTTCGAACGAATCGAATGGAGCACGGATTCGGTCTTCCAGCAGACCGTCTGTCAGGCCGAGGCGGCAGGAAAGTCCGTCTCGACGGTTCCGTCCTGGTTCGACATCGACGAGCCTGCCGACCTCGAACGTCTCCGGAGCGCGCTCGAACACAGCGACGAGCAAACCCATCCCCCGCACACCGCGAACTTTCTGGCGTGTCTCGGAGGCTAGACCATTTCGGGCCGTTCGATCGCGCCATAGCTGGCTCGATCACTCCTCCGCTCCCGAATCTCCTTCAGTTGCGTCCTCCGTGAACTCCGCCAGCGAACGTCGCGCCATCTGTGTCAGCAGCACGGCGACGATCACGGTAGCACCGAGCCCGAACCAATAGAGGACGGTTTCTCCGGTCGTGGCCTCGCGTTGACCCGACAACATTTCCGCAATGTTGAAAGCGACGGACCCGATGTAGACGTACATCGCGGTGGCAGGGAACATTCCCAGAAAAGACGCCAATACATAGTCACGCAGGCGGACCCGCGTCAGGCCCAGCGAATAGTTCAGGAAGACGAAAGGAAAGACGGGCGACAGGCGGAGGAGTGTGATCAGCTTGAATCCCGATTCTTCCGCGGCCTGGTTCAGCCGGTCGAGGAACGGCTGATTGCGGATCCGCCGCTCTATCCGGTGGCGGAACGCGGTACGAACGAGTAGAAACGCGATCGTCGCGGCCAGGACGCTCACGGGAGAAACCAGAGCCGTTCCGAGAATCGGCCCGTATATGAATCCGGCGATCAGCGTCATCGCAGAGCCTGGAATCAGGGCGATGGTTGCAACTACGTATATAAGTGCGAAAGCGAGGGGACCGATCCAGCCCAGACCCCGGATCGTTTCGACAGCGATTATGATCCAGTCGTCCATGAGTAAGTGGCCACCAGGCCATATCGCGCATGGCTTGCGCACGAACTCGACGTGGGCCATCGGCGTGAAGAAAGCGCCCGGCTCCACAAATGTCGCCGGGTGCGGCCTATCAGCAGCACTCGCCGGGTTCGCAACACTCAACGCTGGACAGCGCCGCGTCAGCATCCTTGGCCATCACCAGGAAAGATCCCGCGTAAGGCTCTCGCGACAGTTTCGCAGCGGTATCGGTGCACACCTGGACGGGTTCGTTTCGGGGAAAGAGGTGGCCTTCCTCGTCGACGACCGCCTTCAGCGGGCCCAGATAGACGGCGCGCTGGCCTTCGAAGTTGCACACTCCGTTCTTCCCGAACTTGAAGCCCTGGATGATCAGCGAGTAGAAACGGTAGCCTTCGATCTCTTTCCAGAAGGTTTTCTCGACGAGCGACAGGCCGTAGAAACCCACCTGCTCGAGCATGGCGAAGTATTCATCTTCGGTCAGTGCTCCCGAGACGCACTCTCCCCACAGCCGGGGGTTGGCTTTCATGTGGTGGGGAATCTTCGATTCGGACACCGTGTCGGAGATGATCGCGCGGCCGTGATTCTTCAGAACCCGCCACATCTGCGAAAGTACGCGGCGTTTATCGGGCGAAAGGTTGATCACGCAGTTGGACGTCACGATATCGGCCTTCTGATCCTCCAGCGGAAGCTGTTCGAGGTATCCGCGCCGGAATTCGACGACGTCGTACCCGAGGGATTCGGCGACGATGCCCCGATTCCGTTCGGCCCGCTCGATCATTTCCGTCGTCATGTCGATGCCGATCACACGACCGCTGGACCCGACGCGCTGTGCCGCGATAAAGCAGTCGATACCGCCTCCCGAACCGAGATCGACGTATGTTTCGCCCGGCTTGATGTCGGCGAACCGAATCGGGCTGCCGCAGCCGTAGGACACCTCGACGACTTCCTTCGGCAGTGCCCGAAGCTCGGCGGGGTCGTAGGCGGTCGGACAGCACAGCGCTTCCTGAGGCTCGACGGCCGCCTGGGCGTAGAACTGGCGGACTTTCTCACGCGATCGTTCCAAGTCGACGGAGAGGACGCACGTGGAACGGGATGTGGCGATCTCGAACCCCTCCGCTTCAATGGTTTCCATCTCAGAAAGCGATTCACCCATCGCGGCCACGACGGTCGGGGAATCGTATCCGGATGGGCCCTCATGGCTCTTGTTCTCAGAGGCGATCTGCTCGATCGCTCGGAGCAGCAGCCATTCGTGAACCTTCGAAAACGGGTCTTTTCCAAGGACGGTGCCGGAGTAGAAGAATGAATGTTCGACGTCACCGCCGCCGCACACGTAGCGCAGGTAGCATTCCTGACAGTCTTCTTTCGCGATGACGCTGGCTCGGCGCAGCGCGCGCGCGCGCGCGGATGTTTTCCAGATTTCCGCCAGCGGCTGTTCCTCGACGTTGCCCATAAGCAGTTCGGGGACACCGGCCAGCGCCGCGGAAGGATAGACGGTGCCGTCCGCGTAGACGCAGCAGCTGCTCGTGGCCGCGACCGACAGGTCCATCTTGACCCCGCGTCGGCCCTGAGCCCTTTCCCGGGCGACCTCGTAGTTGTCGAGCTCGATTCCCTTCGAAGATGCGTTTTCCAGGTATCGTTCCAGCATCTCGATGATGTCGGCGGTGAACGGACTCTGCATCTGGTCGTCTTCCAGAGCCCTGCCCTGTTTGTGGTCCCACAGCAGGTGATGACGCCGGACGCCGAGTTTGTCCAGGAACTCCGGGAATCGAGGAAGCGTGTCGAGGTTCGAGCGAGTCACGACAGTGGACACGGTCGGTTCAAACGCGGCGTCCAGCAGGGCGCCGATGCCTTCGACGGTTCGCTCGAACCCGGATCCGCGGATCGCGTGGTGGGTCTCGCGGTCGGGTCCGTCGATGCTGACCTGTAGGGCCACGTTGCCGTTCGCGGCGGCTTTGAGATTGGCCAGGGTATCGCCCCGGAAGAACATGGCGTTGGTCAGGATGACGAGTTCGCTGTCGGTGCAGATGGCCCGAACGATGTCGATCAGGTCGCGCCGTAAGAACGGCTCTCCACCGGTGATGTAAAATTGCCGAACACCCATCTGTTTCGCGTCGTCGACGATCTTCAGCCATCGATCAGTTGGAAGTCCCTCGATCCCTTTCGGGGAAGAATCCACGAGGCAGTGGGCGCAAGTCAGGTTGCAGCGGTTCGTCAGGTGCAGCCACATCTCTTGCGGCTCGTGGCGCTCGATCAACGCCCCGCGACCCGGATAGGTCGGGTGCTGGAACGGCTCGCTTCTCAGGAAGTCGGTCCGCAGTGCATGGTTGAGCAGCGTGCTGACGTCGAGCCAGGCTTCGGCCCAGTCCTTGCCCGCGTGGGACCGGTAGCGGCCCACAAGGTCCGAGACCCTCCGCTGTCCGTCGATCCAGCCGAGTATTTCGACGCCCGCTCGGTTCGTCACGATCCAGTTTGGCGCCTCGGGGTCGAACATCAGTCCGAATTCTCCGATCAGCCGCTCTTCGTAACGTGGGGGCGCGTGAAGTACCTGTTCAGGCAAGATAGTCATGGGGTGTCTCCTGATTCAATGCGAAGGGCAAGTTCTCCGAACGAATCATTTGATCGACTTTTCTTCAGCCGATATTGTAAGCGAAGTCACCGAGATGGGAAGGGTAGCGTGGATGTCAAAGACGAGAGAGGTGAGGGGCGCCGGCAGACGATGACGCGACCTGCCGGCGTCTGCGCCTTATCCCGGGCGTCGACGCATCTCTTCCCGGGTGATGAATCCATCATCGTCCGCGTCGAGGCGGTCGAAGGCCTCAGTCGGTCGGGTCCACTCGTCACGAGAAACCTTGCCGTCGCCGTCTTCATCCATCTGGAGCATCGCGGCTCCCCGGCCACGTCCGCCTCTGCCCGGGCGGGAGTTCTGCATCTCTTCGAGAGTGATGAAGCCGTCGCCATCGGCGTCCATGGTCTCGAACATCTGCGCGGGACCCGGAAACTCCTGCTGCGACACGCGTCCATCGCCATCGCTGTCGAGCCCCTGGAAACGGGCTTGAGGGTCTGCGCCTCTTCCGCCTCTATCCCGGGCGTCGCCATCTCTTCCCGAATCCATCATCGTCCGCGTCGAGGCGGTCGAAGGCCTCAGTCGGTCGGGTCCACTCGTCACGAGAAACCTTGCCGTCGCCGTCTTCATCCATCTGGAGCATCGCGGCTCCCCGGCCACGTCCGCCTCTGCCCGGGCGGGAGTTCTGCATCTCTTCGAGAGTGATGAAGCCGTCGCCATCGGCGTCCATGGTCTCGAACATCTGCGCGGGACCCGGAAACTCCTGCTGCGACACGCGTCCATCGCCATCGCTGTCGAGCCCCTGGAAACGGGCTTGAGGGTCTGCGCCTCTTCCGCCTCTGCCGCGGCCGCCCCCGAATTGCCGCTGGATTTCGTCACGAGCGAGGAGACCATCATCGTTTCGATCGAGCCGGTCGAACGTCTCGCCGTCGCCCGTCCACTCTTCCCGTGAGATTGTACCGTCCTCGTTCGTGTCCATGACGCCCATACCGCCCGCAGTCCCGGGCCTCTGCCCCGGCCGAGGGCGCATACCACGCATGCCGCGGCCGCGACGCTGTCCCTGTTCCTGTCCGTAGGCGGTGATCTCCCCTCTGAGAGCGACCTCGAGCGCTGCCCTGGCTTCGGGGACATCGAACCCGGCCGGCCCGGGGCGTCCCTTGAAGGCGATGGTGCCGTCGGAGCCCACGACATAGATCCGGTCGGGAAACGCGGCGTACGCATTCGCCGTCCGGTCGTCGATCTTGTCCAGAATGGTCGGCATCGAGATGTCCAAGGCGGTCGTACAGATGTTGGCTGCTTCCTGGCGCTGCTCGTCGGTTTTGGCTTGTTCGATCAGGATGCCGTCGATAACATTCGCCGCTCCGAGGTTGCCGTCGGTGGGATGCGCTTCTCGAATGTAGACGAAGAAGAAATTGGCGCGGTCCTTGTAAGCCTGGTACCAGTTTTCGATGTCCACGACATCGCGGCGGAACGGGCCTCAGGTATAGCTGGCGAAGATCAGCGCGGTCGGTCTGCCCGTCATCTCAGAAAGCGTAATCTTTTGCTTTCCGTCTTTTGTACTGAGCGTGAAATCAGGCGCCGTATCTCCAGGCGTGGGGCCGCCGCCTCGCCGCTGGGCCGTGGCAGGGCTCACCAGGACGAGGACCAATAACGCAGACGCGAATGTTCTCATGGGTTTACTCCTCCGTCGACTATAGACAGGGCGGAGCGGCACGGGTTTAAGAGCGTTTTCAAATCGAATGAGGACCGCGTCCAGCGGTACGAGCTAGCTTCAGCCCCCTCCGCCAAGGAGGAAGCCTCCTGCGGCGCCGCGCGCTGTTCCCGACGCCAGGTCTCCCAGGAGCAGACCGCCTATTGCGCCGACAACGGCAAACACCGCGATCGTGCCCATCTTGGCTGCTGCGGACTTCTTAGCGCAGCTTTGTTCTTCGTTCTCTGTCACGAAAGAGCCTCAGTTTCCCCGTTCAGTCGATGATACCGGTGTTGTAACGGGATTTCTTCAAAAAAGCCGGGGTCTGCCGGGGCGTCGCCCGGATGCGGTAACATTAGGCTGACTTGAGTGTGATGGAGGCAGGTTCATGAAAGCAATATGGCAGGGCGCGGTCTTGGCCGAAAGCGAAGATACCATCGTCGTGGAAGGGAACCACTACTTCCCACCGGAGTCGACCGACACCTCCCACTTTCGGCAGAGCCGGACCCACACGGTCTGCCCGTGGAAAGGACAGGCCAGCTACTACGACATCGTCGTCGACGGCGACACCAATAAGGACGCCGCCTGGTTCTACCCCGAGACGAAGGAAGCCGCCGACCAGATTCGCGGTTATGTCGCGTTCTGGCACGGAGTCGAAATCACCTAAAACGGGGGCAGAGCCCCCATTTCCCTCTTTCGTTCTCAACTTATTTCTGTTTTGGGCAGCGTCCGACGACGCTTCAAAACGATCTTGAGCTTGACAGAAAGCCACCCTATGTAGAAATCTACATTCGATGCCTCGAAACTACATGACATATCCGTCCGGTCTGGTCCTGCAGGCAATCGCTTCGGGGCATCGGTATGGTTTCGATGTGATGGATGTGACGGGATTGCCGAGTGGTACGGTTTACCCGGCACTTCGGAAGCTGGAACGAGAGGGCTATGTCCGTTCCAGGTGGGAAGGCGAAGATGTGGCCCGCCAGGCAGGGCGTCCACCGCGGCGTTACTACGAGGTTAGCGGCCCTGGCTCGGCGGCCTTGACCCAGCTGCTGAAACGGTTTCCAGGACTGGCCCGGGCCCTTGCCGCGGAGGTCTTGTGAGGTGGGCAGGCGGCGAGCGGTCTCTCCGCGTCTGCCTGTTGTGGATTCGCGCTCTGTCGTTCCTCGTCCCGCCCCCGGGCCGGGACGAATGGATGCGGGAGTGGCGTGGCGAGCTTCTGCATCACTGGAGTGAGTTCGAGACAGGAGTTCAAAAGTCCCGTGCTGCAAGATTCGATTTGTTCCTACATTCGATGGGCGCCTTGCCTGATGCACTGTGTCTGCTGCGTCAGGAGTGGAGACTGGACATGCTGATGCAGGATCTGACCTATGCGGTACGGACGCTCGGCGCTCGACCGGGCTTCACCTTCGTAGTGATTTTCATTCTGGCGCTGGGTATCGGGGCCAACACCGTCGTGTTCAGCGTCGTCGATGCCGTCCTGTTTCGACCCCTACCGTTTCCCGAGCCGGAGAGGCTGGTTGCGATCTGGGACGAAAACACCCAAAAGTCGATGCTTCGTCAGGGTCCGGCGCCCGGCAATCTGCTGGACTGGCGTGACCAGTCACGGGTGTTCGATGGTATCGGAGCCTGGTACGCGGGCGAGCCCAGGACTGTGCGCGACGAGTCCAGTGCGGAGAAAGTGTCCGCCACTATAGGATTTTATTATGTCTAATAATATCCATAAGTCTTATTTATATCAACAGTATATCGTCCTAGACAATCCAGCGCCGTCTGGTATAATCCAAGCCTGTTGGGGGATATATTGGGGGAGTGCTGGAGTGCCTCTGCCCCATCGGTCGAGGGCTCTGCAATGGCCATTCACAAACTCTCCCAACGCAAGGTAGACACCGCCGGTCCCGGCAAATACGAAGACGGCGGCGGGCTCCGCTTGGTGGTGTCCAATTCAGGCGCCAGGAGATGGGTCCTGCGTTACACCGTCCACGGCAAACGCCGGGAAATGGGTCTGGGCCGTTATCCCGATGTCGGGTTGGCCGATGCCCGCACGCAAGCGCTACGGCACCGGAGGCAGTTGGCGACGGGCGTAGATCCCATCGCAGCCCGCCGGGCGGCCCCGGAGACGCTACCCACCTTCACCATCTGCGCCGCCCGGTATATCCGGGCCCATCGACGGAGTTGGCACAATGCCAAGCACGCGCGGCAATGGGTCCGGAGCCTGAAGACCTATGCCCGGCCCGTCATCGGGGCCAAACGGGTCGACGCCATTGAGACTGAAGACATTGTAAAGATACTCTCTTCGATCTGGAACACCAAGACCGAAACGGCCAAGCGCGTGCAGGGGCGCATCGAAAATGTCCTGGACTTCGCCGCCGCGCACCAATACTGCGGTCCCCTGAACCCGGCCCGCTGGCGGGGCCATCTGGACAAGTTGCTCCCGAAGCCCTCCCGGGTGAAGCAAGTCACCCACCACCCGGCCATGCCGTATCCCGAGGTGGCGGACTTCCTGCAGGAGCTGTCCGGACACCGGAGTGTATCGGCGCAGGCGCTGCGGTTTTTGATCCTGACCGCCACGCGCACCAGTGAAGTCTTAGAGGCGCAGTGGCCGGAAATCGATCGGACCGCCGGTATATGGATCCTTCCCGCCTCCCGGATGAAAGCCCGACGGGAACATCGAGTTCCCTTATCGGATGCGACCCTGGCGGTTCTGGAAGACCTACCCCGCATGGCAGGCCACCCGTATGTCTTCGCCGGATCTCGCCACGGACGCCCTCTGTCGAACATGGCCCTACTGAAATTGATGCGAGACATGGGATATTGCGTTGAGGGTTCCCGGGCTCACTACGTGCCGCATGGATTTCGCTCCAGTTTTCGGGATTGGTCCGGCGAGGTGTCGAGCTTCCCGCGAGAAGTTGCGGAAATGGCCTTGGCCCACGTGGTGGAGAACAAGGTGGAAGCGGCCTACCGGCGGGGGGATCTGTTCGCCAAACGGCGCAGCATGATGCAGGCCTGGGCCGACTACCTCAAGAAGTAGAAGGGCGGGTGCGCAAGGTCGACGGGCGGCCAACAATTCATGCATTCCGATGATTCCTTGAAGGAGCCCACTGCTTCCGAGGTGTGAAAGAATTCAGGCTGGTGCGGATTCGACGCGGAAGTGGTCGGCGGAGTGAAAGGAGATGCGACAGAATCTGAGGATCTACGATTCCCGACCGAACCCCAGTGGGGCTAGTGTAGGCCGTCACCAAAGGGCACCGCGGACTCGGTCGATGTGACTTTGATCAGGGAAAATCATGGACGGAACGGGTCCCTCAATGGATCGTCGGCTTCTCCACGCCGATGGTGGACAGTGCGTGTTGGCGGGCTCGCGTGCAGGCAACCACAACGGCATGAAGCTCTTTCTCCGCGATCCGTGAGAGTTCCCGCACGTTCTTGAGGCTCCGCGCCAGATCCATCTCCGAGCGCGACGATGTTCTCTCCAGACACTCCACCATGCTGTGCATCATGGCGTTGATCTCCCCGAGATTGTCCATGGCTTCGTGAGCCCGTTCGGGGAGATCCAGCACCTCCTCGGCACCGAACAGGCCGTCGATGAAACCTTCCAGCTCTTCCATGCGGGTGCGGCAGAGGCGACTCAGATCATCGAGCTCCGCCTTGGCGGCCATCGGTGTCAAACGGAACGGCCGGGTTCCCGATTGATGCTTTGCCAATTCGTTCCAGAGGCCCATGAGAGCCTCAAACAGCTCGTTGGCGGCAGCGACATCGTCAAACTTCGGCAGTTCTCCTCCCCAGAAAGCTGCTACGGTCGGGAGGGGCGACGCATCAAGATTGGGACTGGCGATGTTGCCGAGGAAGCGTGTGCGCACGACATGGAATGGAGTCGGACAGGCATAACCGTCCAATAGCCCGCGGACTCGTTCGTCGCCCTGATATCTGTGGGAACGTTTCTTCATGCCCGATTAACTTCCGGCCGGCGTTGTGCCATTTCACCTTGTCCCTGCGGAAGCAGATTAGTCCGAAGAAGTTCGAGAATTTCCCGTTTACGTCCCACAGTTCTGGTAGTCCGAGGCCATACACGTGCGCGCCCACTCAATGGCGCGGCTGATCTGGGCACGGGTCATTTCACGTTCAAGGTTGCCCCGCGACTCCTCGGGCCCAACGCCGGCGACGCTGACCCTCCCATTGGCGCTGGCGATATTGAACCACATGTGCGCGAGCACGTCGTCCTCGATGCCGCCCAAGCCGTTGTAGTACATCAACCCGAGGTTGAACTGCGCGCTCGCGTGCCCCTGCTCGGCCGCCATGCGGTACCATCGCGCCGCTTCCGCATCGTCTTCGATGACACCCTCGCCGTGGGCATACATGGTTCCGAGATTGAATTGCGCACGCGCGTCCCCCTGCTCGGCCGCTATGCGGAACCACCGCATTGCTTCACGGTCATCCTCCATGGCGGCCTCGTCATCGTCGTAGGTGCTCCCGAGGCTGTCCGGCGTATCCGCGTTCCCCTGCTCGTCTTCGGCCTGAAAGCGTCCTGGTTCGTCCTGCGCCGGAACACATGCCGCGGCCAGCAGCCAGGAGCCGCAGAGCAGTGTCATCGCGATCCATCGGTTACGGTGTTTCTTCACGGCAGCCTCCCATGTCCTGGTGATCTTATGCCTTGAGACTGGATCGTCGATTGTAGGCGATCCAGGACGCGACCCTACAAGTACTTGGCGACTCTAGTGTAATGGGATCCGCAGGTTACGTTGCGTGCCGAACACGGATCACCGCTGGAGTGTGGACACAGCGGAAGGTTCACCGTGCCGACGGACGGGTAAGCCAGCCACCTTGAGCAGGATCATCTTGGGACGCCATCGGCGGCACACCTAACGTCGGCGGCCGCAGGACACGAATATCTCCACGTCGGCCCTCAGCGCGCGCTCCGTGTTGTGGCTGAAGGCACCCCGGGCCGCTTTGAAGTAGGCGGCCAGTTGGTCCCCTGCCTCCGCAGCGTATTCAACACGGAACGAGAGCGTTCTCGAGCGGGTTGGTCTGCCCGATCGCCTTGTGCAGCGTGGCGATGCTGGAGACGTAGCGGCGCACCGTCGCCGGGGCCTTGACGCGCGCCATGTCGTCGATGAAGGCGACCAGGGTGGGGGCGTTGGCGGGCAACGCCGGCACGACCTGCTGCCGGCAGCCAGGATCTCCATCTCGCATGTCATCTCTGAAATCAGCATCGGGCGGCCTCCGGTTCAGTCGAAAAAGGCCGCGAATTTTACTCGCGATAATTCCAGTTATCGCGAGTAAAGCCCCGAGATAACGCTTTCCTCGCCGTTGATCACACGGCGCGGCGGATTTTTTTCGATCCGGCGCCTGCTGCCCATCAGCTCAGGGGGGGCGGGACGCAACGAGGTCTGTCTACCGAACGGGGGAGTTGTGGTGCCTTCTACGGCCCGAATGAGCGCGACCAGATATCGCCAGCGAACCGGAGAAAGGGACATCGACTTGGCAGAACACCGTGAAATCGCGGCGTCACGCGTCACAGGGATAGACACGAAAGCGGTGGCGAAGGACTGAGGTGGCCGTATCGATACGGTCGTGGCGGCGCGCTCACCCGCAGCCGTGGCTGCGCCGATGATTTGTCCATGGGGCGATCCGCCGCGTGACCGCAAGCCGCTGGCGATGAGTGCCTGCCCGGTTCACGGAAATCGGGCTATGGGCTCTGCCGTGCAGCGCCGCCCGCCTGTTCCGTGCCGAGCCCGTTGGCAGGACATGAGCAGTTTCGCCGCCGATACCGTCGATCAACGTGCGACCGTCATCACCGGTCCCCGGGTGTCGGTCCGCGGACGTCAATTCACAAGGGCGACGCGCTACCGCATGCGCGTGCTCTCTTTTTCGCTGCAAGGCCTTAAAACCGGGTTATTTCTGCTATTCGCATCACTGCTGGCCGTGTCGGCGCCGATTCAGGCCAGCGCGCAGGCGAACAGCCCTCCGGCGGTGACGGGGCCAACCAGCGTCGACTACGCCGAGAACAGCGAGGAGACGGTGGCCACGTATATCGCTACGGACCCGGAGGCCGAAGCAATCGCGTGGAGCGTGTCCGGGACGGACCATGCGCTGTTTTCCATCACTGCGGGTGTCCTGGAGTTCCTGAGCCCGCCGAACTACGAGAGGCCTATCGACGAGGGCGAAGACAACGCGTATGAGGTGGGCGTCACGGCCACGGATTCCTCCGGGGCGGCCGCCACCGTTGCGGTCACCGTGACGGTAACAGACGTCAACGACCCGAACATCGTCCTCATCATGGCGGACGATGTCGGTTATGAGGCCTTTGGGGCATACGGTAGCGCACAGTACAGAACGCCGCGAATTGATGAGCTTGCAGCCGCGGGAGTTCGCTTCACGAACGCTTACTCAAACCCGGTATGCACCCCGAGCAGAGTTGCCTTGATGACGGGTAAGAGCAGTGTCAGGAACTATGTGGATTTCGGAGTTCTACTCCCCGGAGAATACACGATTACTGATCTCTTTAGTGGGGCCGGATACGCAACGGCCATCGCCGGAAAGTGGCAGCTTCACGGTAGTGTCGTAGGTAGTGACGTAGTGGCTGGTGTCCCTGCCGGAACCGGATTCGACACGTATTCCTTGTGGAATACAGCCAACACGGGTCGTAGTCGCTACTGGAATCCTTCCATCGAACGCGACGGTGAAATCATCGATCTGGGCAGCGAGGATTACGGGCCCGACATATTCACGAATTTCCTGCTGGAATTCATAGAGTCCAACAGAGATAAACCGTTTTTCGCCTACTACCCGATGGTGCTTCCTCATGATCCGTTCGGCTCGCCGCCGCAAGCCCAATGCGTCGATACCGCTGACGGACAGTGCAATTTCGAGGACATGGTCGCGTATCTCGATTACAACGTCGGCCGCATACGCGACAAGCTGGCGGACCTGGAGCTACTCGACAACACAATCCTCATATTCACCTCCGACAACGGAACTCACGCACGCTGATCTGATTTCAGAACTCGGGGGAGAAATGATCCATGGGGATAAGAACATGCCCAACAATGGCGGCACGCGGGTACCGCTGATAGTCAGCGTTCCAGGAGGTGAGGGGGGACGGGTGTTCGACGACCTGATCGACTTCACCGACTTTCTCCCGACTCTGGCTGATGCGGCAGGTCTTACGATTCCTGACGTCAATATGCTGGACGGCGTGAGTTTTTGGGACAGGCTTCAAGGCCGAACCGGCCAACCGCGGGAATGGATATATACCTATTACTTCCCACGTCCGTTCGCCGATAGGTTCGACAATCCGCAACGTCATCCAGAGGCGTCGTATGTCCGAGACAAGCGGTACCAGCTCTACGGAACAGGAGAGTTCTTCGACATTTCCGTAGACCCTCACCAAGTGCATCCGTTGCCGAGTGACGATGAAGAGTCCAGCGCCGCCCGTACCAAGCTGCAAGCGGTTCTCGACTCGATGCCGGGGAGAGGTGAGGAGATTTACCCATATTTGATAGGAACTGTCCCGGACTCTGAGCCGCGCCCGCGATGGCGGCCCGTCCTGTCGAAAGCAACTGTGAACGGCGGCCAATTGACGCTCACTTACGCCGGAATTCTGGACTCAAGAGAAGCGCCTCCCGCAGATTCCTTCATTGTGAACGTTGATGGTTCCGAGCGTGCGGTCTCCACAGTTTCGATAAGCAAAACAGCGGTTACGCTTACACTCGCTTCGGCGGTTACAGTTGGCCAGACGGTGACGTTGAATTACACGCCGGGAACGAATGCGATTCAGCACGCGAACAGGCCATTCGGGCACAAAGCGGCACCCCTGGTTCGCCAAGGGGTGACGAACAACACTGTGGACACGACGGCGCCGGCGGTGTTGTCGATCACGAGCGACGCGACGCACCCGACGAAGAACGCTTTCACGGTGACGATAACCTTTTCGGAGGAGGTGAGGGGACTCACGGCGGGGGAGATCGCGGTCACCAATGGCACGGGCTCGAACTTTGCGGGCACAGGCGCGAGCTACATGCTCGACATCGAACCCAGCGACGATATCGAAGCCGACGTGACGGTCCGGGTTCCGGCCGATGCGGCGATGGACGCCGCGAACCTCGGCAACATCGAGGGGATCGAGACCTTCGCGGTGGACACCCAGGCGCCGGCGGTGTTGTCGATCACGAGCGACGCGACACACCCGACGAAGGATGCTTTCAGGGTGACGATCACCTTTTCGGAGGCGGTGACGGAGCTCACGTCGCAGGATATCGCGGTCATGAACGGAGTGGGCTCGAACTTCGCGGGCACGGACGCGCGCTACACGCTCGACATCGAGCCCAGCGCCAATACCGAAGACGATGTGACGGTCCGGGTTCGGGCCAACGCGGCGGTGGACGGCGTGAACATCGGCAACGTCGAGGGGATCGAAACCTTTGCGGTGGACACCCAGGTGCCGAGGGTGTTGTCGATCACAAGCGACGCGGCGCACCCGACGAAGGATACTTTCACGGTAACGATCACCTTTTCGGAAGAGGTGACGGGGCTGACGGCGAGTGAGATCGTGGTCAGCAATGGCCGTGGCTCGAACTTCGCGGGCACGGGCGCACGCTACACGCTCGACATCGCTCCGAACGCCAACCTTGAAGCCGATGTGACGGTCCGGGTTCGAGCCAACGCGGCGGTGGACGGCGCGAACAACAGCCACGTCGACGAGGGCGAGACCTTCGCTGTGGACACGCGGGCACCGGTGTTGATGAGCGCTGCGGTGGATGGCGACACGCTGACGCTGAGCTATGGGGAGGCGCTGGGCAACCCGACACCGGAGCCGGGCGATTTCACGATGAATGTGGAGAGCGCTGGGCGGAGCGTTTCCAGGGTGGCGGTGAGCGGAAGAGCGGTGACTTTGACGCTTGCCTCGGCCGTGGCGCATGGCGAGACGGTGAGAGTGAGCTACAGCCCGGGGACGAACCCGATCCAGGACGCGGTGGGCAACCAGGCTCTGGGACTGAGCAACGCGTCGGCCACCAACACTACGGATGCACCCAACACGGATCCGATGATCACGAGTCCGGGGCCGTTCAATGTCACTGAGAATCAAGCGCGGGTGACCCGGCTGATGGCGGCCGACGCCGACCCGGGGGACGAGGTCACCGGCTATACGCTTGTCGGCGGAGCCGATCGGGCCCAGTTCACGGTCGGTGAGGATACCGGAGATCTGGGCTTCCGGGCGGTTCCGAACTTTGAAGCGCCCACGGATGCCTTCAGTAACGATCCGCCAAGTGGGGCAGGAGACAACGAGTACATCGTGGTGGTCCAGGTCAGCAGCGGGGCAGGAACGCGGGTGCGGACGGCGGAACAGACGATTCGCGTGCGGGTGAGTGACGTGGAGGAGCTTCCAGCGGCGCCGGAGGAGCCGACTTTTCCGAGGGCGACGCCGGACAGCCTGACGGTGGCGTGGACGGAGCCGGACAACACCGGGCCGCCCATCACCGGCTATGACGTGCAATACCGGGAAGGCGTCAGCGGCGGCTTCACGGATGCGCCGCACTCCGGGACGGCCCAAACCACAACGCTCATGGGGTTGAGCGAGGGCACGGCCTACCAGGTGCAGGTGCGGGCGAGGAACGCGGAAGGAACAGGTGACTGGTCGGAGCCGGGCGAAGGACGGACCGTGGCCCCGCTGAGGGTTCGGATGACGCCGGAGCTGGAGCCGCCGGTGGAGGGCCCGTTCTCGGTGAGGTTCAGCTTTTCGGAGACGGTGACGGGTTTCAGCGGAAGCGACATCGAGACGGGTCAGGACCTTGCCTGCATGGACGATCAGAACAACCCGGTGTTCTGCAACCCCGGCTTTGCGGCATTCGAGACCACGGATAGCCGGGTCTTCACCACCCGCGTGACCCCGAGGACCGGCGGGGTGGCCAATAACTACAAGCTCACGCTCACGGTGCGTGCCGGCGGAGTGAGATCGTCTGTCGGCAATAAGCCTAACGAGGAGGCGACGCTTGAGGTGCCGGTGGCGCCGCCGGGGGTGACGGTGCCGATCGGGCCGCTGGGGCTGACGGCGAGCGGGGGAAACGGCCAGGTGGCGCTCCGGTGGAATGCCCCGGGGGACACCGGGGGCGCCGCGATGGTCCGCTACGAATACCGGGTGGCGGATGGCGTCGGCGGGGAGTTCGGCGCCTGGATGCGGGTGGATGCGGCGGCGAGGTCCGCGCCGGTCCCCGATCTGACGAACGGCCGGGAATACGTCTTCGAGCTGAGGGGGGTGAACGCCCTGGGCTACGGCGGGGTGGAGACCGTGCGAGCCACCCCGGTGCGCACCACCACCGGGGACGGAGGAGGCAGAGGAGGCGGCGGGGGTGGGGGCGCCCTCCGCGGGACAGTGCCGGGCGCGCCGACGAACCTGACGGCTGAGGGCGGGGACGGCCAGGTCGTACTGAGTTGGGACGCCCCGGAAAGCGACGGCGGGGCGGCGATCACCGATTACGAGTATTGGAACGGCGGGAGTCGGACCTGGACCTCCATCGGTTCCACGAACACCACCCATACGGTCACCGGCCTCGACAACGGAACGGAATACACCTTCCAGGTGCGGGCGGTCAACCGAAGGGGCCGGAGCCGGGCTTCCAACCGGGCTACGGCGACGCCGGACGTGTTTATCCTGGACTTTGCGCATTTCGCCAATGGCGCGTCCATTACCTCCGATCTGGTGCTGGTGAACCCGGGAAGCATCCCGATCCGGCCCGTCGTTTATTTCTACGACACCGGGGGCAATCCAATTAACGCCGAATCGGTGGTGGACGTCACCGGTGATCTGACGGTCGCCGAGGACGGTGCCTTGACGGTCCTGGCGGATATGGAGCCACTCAGAGAACTCACGATTGCGACCCACGGTCGGGGAGCGCTCGTGAGTGGATCGGTGAAGGTTGTCTCTTACGGTCCTGTCGGCGGGTTCCTGCGCTATAACGTCCCGGATGTCGGCGTGGCCGGTGTGGGAGCGAGCCCGCCCACACGGGATGTCCTTTTCCCGGCCCGCCGCGAGGCGGGAGGCATCAATACGGCGGCGGCGATCCAGAACCTGGGAGAGGCACCGCTGGAGGTGAGCTGCCGATTGATGCGCGCGGGCGCGGTGCTGGAAGAGGCGGAGATCGCTCTTGCGCCCAACGGGCAGTCGAGTGTCTTTATCGACGAACAATTCCCCGCCACCGATACGTCCGACTTCGCGGGGTCGATGCACTGCGACGCCCCAGCGACGTTCACCGGTGTGGCGGTCGAGATGGATGCTGTCCACCGCATCTTTACGGCACTGCCGGTGGTTTCCGCGGATCGGCTCAGCGGCGGCAGTGCGACGGTCCTGGACTTTGCGCATTTCGCCAATGGAGGTTCCATCACCTCCGATCTGGTGTTCGTGAATCTGAAGACCCGTCCGAGCGGGCCCGCGCCCACTCCCTTTCAGATGGCCATCCCTCCGAGCCGCCCTGCCATCCATTTCTACGACACGGAGGGCAATCCGATGGCGACCGAATCGGTGGTGGACATCACCGGCGATCTGGAAGTCACCGAAGACGGCGCCCTGACGGTCCGGACGGAGATGGAGCCCTTGGGCGTGCTCACGATTTCGACTCACAGCCGGGGCGATCTGGTGACCGGATCGGTGAAGGTGGTCTCGGAGGGTCCCATCGGCGGGATGCTCCGCTTTGACCTCCCCGGCATCGGCGAGGCCGTGGTGGGGGCCAGCGAGCCCCTCAGCGACTTCCTCTTCCCGGTGCGCCGCCAGGAGGGAGGCATCAACACGGGGGTCGCGATCCACAACCTGGAATCGAGTCCGGAGTTGGTGCGCTGCGAACTGCTGCGCGAGGGCGTGCTGCTCGATACCGTGAGCATCCCTCTTGAGGCCAACGGGCAGACCTCCGGGTTCATCGACGGGCGATTCCCCAGCGTCGATACGTCCGACTTCGTGGGGTTGGTACGCTGCAATGCAGTCGGTGAGGGGCTCTTCAGTGCCGTCGCCCTGGAACTGGATGCCGCCAACCGCATCTTTACCACACTGCCAGTGATCCCGCTGCAAGAGACGATGTCTCAGGAATAGACGGACGCGCCTGACAGGCTAGGCGACGGCGTCGCCATGAGCTTCGAACCGGGCGTCGACGCCCAACGCGGGAGAGCCCGAGTCAGGGGGGCACGGACCACGGCATGCCTGGACGGTTCACGGCGCGCCGGCGGTAGACATCCGATCCGTGGACACCGTGGGCCGGGGGCGCCCCCGGATGCATACCGGAGGCCGGCGGGGGTCCATCATGCCTGGGATGACTGTGATGTCGATGTTGCCGTGCTCGGTCGCGTGCCTCGTCGCAGCCGGCATCCGCGGTGTTGCGGAATGGCTCCACGCGTTGAGGCTCGACGACAGCTCGCGCTGGCTGGGCCCATCCTCCGAAAACCTCTGCTATCCGTATCGCGAAAGGCGCTGGCCTCCGGCGAGCCGGAAGATCCCCCCGGCTGGGAACGGATCTATGAAGGCTCGTTCCTGGAAGCAGCGCTGGTCACACAGCTTTCCGGCGACTTTCCCGGCCCGGTGCTGGCCGTGGTTTCGGTGCCCTTTTACTCGGCAGACCGGCAGCGGATTTTAGTCCCGCGAGGGGCGCGAGTCGTGGGCACGGCTCAGGCCGTGGCGAATCAGGACCAATCGCGCCTTGCCGTCAGTTTCCACCGTTTGATCTATCCGGACGGGCGTTGGGTGTCGCTGGAATTCAACGGCCTCAATCAGGTCGGCGAGGGAGCCTTGAAAGATCAGGTCAACCGCCATTACCTATCCACGTTCGCCGCAGTCGGCGCGGTCGGCATCCTGAGCGGGCTGACCTTGCGCGGCTCCAATCCCTATGGCGGCGGGCAGCAGAGCCTTCAGGCTGGGGCCGGACAAGGGCTCGGCCAGGCCGCGACGCGCATCCTGGATCGTTTCCTGAATCGTTTGCCCACCCTCACCATTCGGGCCGGGCATCGGCTTCGCGTTTGGTTCACTTCCGACGTGCTGGTTCCCCGGCCCCAACAAGGAGATTGAAATGAAAATGTACCGAAAAGCCTTCACCGTTGTTGTCATGGTTCCGATCCTCATCATGCTCACCACCACGCCCGCGCATGCCCTCTTCGGCTCGATCCTTGCGGGCATCCAACGCGCCCAGATGATCGCCAATCAGGGGATCCAGATCTACAAGGACACAATGGCGAAGATCACCCTGGACGGCCAATTGACCCAGATGACGGATCAGTTCAACCACCTGCAAGAACAGGCGCTCGGAAGTGTCGGGGCGCTCACCGATCCGTTTACGCAGTTGGCTTCGGTGCCGACGCAGTTCATCGGCGTGGGTCTCGCGTGGAAGAACGATTTTACCGGCGTTGCCGCGGAGCTTGTCTCGTCGGTGGAACAGATGGGCGAAACCGGCACGAGCTTTACCGAGTCGTGGCGTGATCGGCTCACCGCCGCCGACACGGTGACTGAGAGCGACATCATTGGTCTGTACAACTCTCAGCGGCCCGAAATGGCCCAGAGAGCGGCACGGGGCTACCTTGCGGCGCGAGAGGAAGGCGAGAAACGCCTGGTCCTCGATCACGCCACGAGCGATGCGGCGGCGAATCTCATGATTGCGGCGCGTGAGGCTGTGGCCTCCTACGAAGGACTGCGAAACAACACCAATACTTCCAACACCGCGCTCGCTCAATCGCAGGTGGCCGGGACCCTGACCCAGGGGAACCTCACCGCGGCCATGGCGCAGTTGATGGCGTTCGATACAGCAAAGGCGGCAGCGGAAGATTACGAACGCGAGATCGCCCGGCGCGACGCGCTGGCGGAATGGGTCGAGGCCCAGCGCCGCGCGCGCGTCACCTTCGACGCGCAACAGGCCGGGCTCGATGCCCGGCGCGATGCGATGCGGGAAGGGTTGCTCTTCCAGATTCATCCGTTCTATCGCGGCGGGAACTAACCCGGTACGCCGATGCAAATCCAACTCGACCCGGCGATCCCGGCCCAGGTCCCCCCGGAGCAGCTTCGGGATTTCAAGTCGTTTCTCGATACCGTTCTCGAGGGAATCATCGGCCCGGCGGCCAACCCTCTGCTGGAGACCGGAAACCTGCTGTGGACAGGGTTAGCCGCAATCGTGGTGGTGTTGACCGGCGCGAAGATCGCGTACAGCGGGAACATTCAGCCGTGGGACATCGTCCGGCTCGTCATCGGTCTGTGGGTGCCGTGGGTCATGTTGCAGTTCTACTCGACGCCCATCCCGGGGCTGGTCTTCACGTTCCCGGGGGTCATCACGGCGGGCGGGAATTGGTTGCACAATTTCTTGCTTGCGGACACGGCCTGGTCCATGCATAGCGAACTCGGAAACCTCGTCACCAACCTCGCGGAGGATCTTCAGGTGCAAGCGAATCAGGGGAGTATTCTCGGCGTGCTCACCGGCGGCGCTCACGCCGTGCTGACGCTCGTTGCCGGAGCCGTCATCATGCTGTTCGTCGTGACCTGTCTCGTCGTTTTGTTCGCGGTTACCTACGCTCAGGTGATCTGGGCCCAGATCGCCCTGGCGATCCTCACGCTCCTGGGTCCGATCTTCATTCCCTGGCTGGTGTTTGAGCCGATGAGCTTCATGTTCTGGGGATGGTTCCGGGCGATGCTGACGTATTCGCTCTACGCCGTGATCGCCGGGGCCGTCATGCGCGTGTTTTCCGGCGTGGGCCTCGCCTACGTCACGACCCTGGGCACCGCCCAACTCAACTGGCAGTCCATTGGCGATCTCGGTTTGTGGCTCCTGGCGGTCCTGCCCCTGTTCGTGGCCGGGATCCTGTCATCGCTCAAGTGCGGGGAGCTCGCCTCGATGCTCGTCACCGGTGCCGGTGCATCGGGAAGCGGGCTCATGGGCATGGCGGGGATGGCGGGAACGGTTGCCACCGGCGCCAGCGTGCGCGCGGCCGCGAAAGCGGGGGCGGGAGGTCTGAAATGAGCAAGAAGGAAACCCAAGACGCCGGGGTCGAATACGCCGAAATCTGGGGCGAGGCCATCCACGCGAACCACCACCTGCGGGTGCTCTCTGTCGGGCTGGGGGCGTTGTGCCTGTTGCTCGTCATCGTCGTCATCCGCATCGTGTCGGTCGCTCCCCCGCGCCCCATCGTCGTGCGGGTGGATGAAGTCGGCCGCGCCGAGGCCGTCGCCTATGAAGCGATGGAGGCCCAGGCGGACCCCCTCGACCCCACCACCAAATACTTTCTCAATCGCTTTATCTATGACTTCTACTCCCGGCGGCGGGCCACGGTCGAAGAGAACTGGTCCCGGAGTCTGCGCTTCCTAACGACGGAACTTGCCGGTGCCTCGTTCCGGGCCGAGAGCCAGAACATCGCCCTTCTCGCGGCGGGCGCGGCGCGGGATGAACTGCAAGTGGATCGCGTCGTTTTGCGGATTCAAGCCAACCCCCGGGAGCCCCACAGCGCGACGGCCGATTTCGATCTGGTGCGGCTGGTGGCGCAGAACGAAGTGGGCCGGGAACGCTGGACCCTCTCGCTTCAATTTCTGTTCCTCGATGAGATCCCGCCGGACCTGATCGTCCACAACCCGATGGGGATCGTGATCACCTATCTGCAAGGAGATCGGGCGATAGTCAGCGGCGAACCATGATGATCGAGCATTTGCGGGGGAGGGAGCAAAAACTGGAACCGCTCGGTTGGACAGGGCGCGATGCGGAATGGATCGCGCTGGTGTGTTTGCATAGTGGCGTTTTCACCCGCGCACAATTCTGTTTCTACTTTGATACCCGCCGCGACCGCGCCCATCGGTTTGTACAGGCATTGGTGAAGCGGAGGTCGGCGGTCGAAACCGATGCCCTCACCTTCAATGGAGGAGGGAAGACGTGCCGGATATCGAGCAAACCGATCTACCGGGCGCTGGGGGTCGAGAACATCCGCCACCGCCGAAAAGCCCAACCGCCGGTGGTGATGCGGCGGCTCCTATCGCTGGATTTCGTTCTGGAACATCCGGGCATGAACTGGCTTCCCGCCGAGATGGAAAAGGTCGAGTTTTTTGACGGGCTCGGCCTCTCGCGGCGGTTGATTCCCCGCCGGATTTATTACGGGGCCGTGGGGGCCCAGAAACGCTACTTTGCGCTCAAACTTCCCCTTGCCGTGGACGCTCGAACCGTCACCTTCGCCTACGTCGATCCGGGGCACAGTACCGCTTCGGAATTGCACTCCTGGGGAGCCGCGCATGGGCCGCTTTGGGATGCGCTGCGGAAGACGGGGCGGCAGGTCCGGGTGATCGCCATTGCCGCCGAAAACAAGACGGTCGAGCGGGCGGAGCGGGTGTTGCGCGCATGGGCGGCGGCGGTCCCAGGGGAGCCCAGCGAGGAGCTGACGGTGAAGCGGGAAATCAAGGCGATTGACGAAGCGATGACCCACAAAGACCGGGAATTTCTGGCCCGGTACGGGGGATTCGGTGGAGCCATGAAACGGTCCGCGGCGCTCCAAAGTCTGCCCGAAGCGAAGGTGACGGAAGGGGTCTCGATTGACGACTACGGGACGTGGTTTGCGGAGCGTTTTGCCGGTCCCGAAGGAATACTGTAATGGGGTTCAAAAGCAATGGGAAATGTGGCAGGATTCGAGGGATTTTTTCTTGCAACACCTTCCGATCCAGGATGCAACACCCTCAGAGAGGGGGGTGTTGCAGGATTCGGACAAAAGGTGTTGCAATGCCACATCCTCCTATCTCCTTAATTCTTTTTTGGTTATCCCATACCAATCGGCCTCCACCGTGCCGATCCAGCGAAATCGGGGAGGACGATAGCGACCCCCCTAAAAAGCGCGGGGTCATGTGGCCCGGATAGAGGCGAGGTGTTGCACGCCTCTATCCGGCCCCATGAGGGTCGCTATCGTCCTTAATTGATCCCTGCGGGAAGGCTCGGAAAACGCCCCCAACGGGGGCCTTGACGGAAGGGAGACAGACCTATGAAATGGCGTCGATTCATCCCTCATATCCTTCTGTTTTTCGGCGGTCTCGGCTACGCCGTGTGGAGCTTTGTCCGGCGTCCCTTCCCCATGCTTGGCCGGGCGCATGAGAAGCGCCTGGAGCCAGGCGTTCTTGAGCATGACGCCCACGGCGCGGGCCAGCGCCGGATTGATACCGGCGGGCATGTTCAACGCCAGCACCTTGCCCCCCTCGATCAGTTCATAGAGTGGGGGCAGATGGCGCGGCCCCTCGATTCGTTCCTCTTCGACCGGCGGAATCGACGTGGGTGCGGGTTTGTCTTCTGCCTCGCCGTCCGGCTTCTTGTCCGGCTCCTGGGTTTCCCGCACCGCCCGCATAGCGGCCCTGGCCTGGACTGAAATGGCCTGGGGATCGTCGGGGACTTCCGGCGGTCCCGGACAGAACACCCTGGCCACATCCGGCATATCGAACATGGACAGGAACACCGAAACCCCTTCGACAATCGAGGACTTGATTTTGTTGTCCAGCGTTTGCCAGTCATGGACAAACCAGCGTTTGACCGCCGCCACCCGTTCCCGCACATCGTCGCCGCGTCCGGGCTCCCAGACCACCCGATAGGTGAGCTTGAGTTCGTCCAGTTTTTCGATCAACGGGCGGGTGTAGACGGCTTGTTGTTCGTCCGTGTCTGGAGCGTCTTTCCACACCCATTCCGCCAGTTTCATGAGTTGGGCTTTCAACACGTCCTCCGGGACGAAAACCGTCCCTGTGTTCAACTCGTCGCTGAACTCTTCTGCTTGCTTGATCGTGGCCGCGAAAAGATCCGGGTCGATGGCGCAACGGTAGACCTGCCGCAACGTCACCCACCGCTCCGGAAGCGCCCGGTGAAGCTCGATAATCCAGCGGACCAGATTGGTATAGGCTTGTTGCCAGAATGGTTCCTTGCCCTTGCCAAACAACTGATTGAGCAGAGAGGAAACGGTGTAGGCCAGCGAGTAGGAATCGAGCCACCAGGCCGAGAGGGGGTTCCACTGCCAGTGCCCCTTCATTCCCAGCTCGATGTAATCCTTTCCACGGCCCGCCTCGATCAGGATTCGGCGGATGTCATGGCAGAAATCGCCCTTGACTTCGAGCACCAACGCCGCCGCCTGCTTCTGTGGATTCTCGGCTTGCCAGGAGAGAAGTTGCCGGGCGAAGGGGTGCATACACGCCGAAGTTTTCCCGGAGCCCACGGCCCCGAAGATCGCCACTCCGGTATACAGTCCCCGCTCCGGGATGATGAGCCAGGAAGGATTGAAGATCTCGCGGGCGTATCTTCTCCCGTTTCGATAAACTCGACGTCATGTTCCTCGCCTTCCTTCACTTCGCTCTCATCGTCGAGGCTCTACGTTAGTGTTAACACGCCCTAACCGAACTCGCAGAAAAGGGCTCTGACGTCGATGTCTTGCGTCAGCTGATCCAGTACGTGGCCCAGCGACTGATGGACCTCGATGTGGAGGGGCAGTGCGCCGCCGGATACGGTGAGCGGAGCCCGGACCGGGTGAACAGTCGAAACGGCTATCGCGAACGCGCCTGGGACACCCGCAGCGGCACGGTCGATCTTCGCATTCCGAAGCTCAGACAAGGCAGCTATTTCCCCGGATTCCTGGAACCACGCCGTACCGCCGAGAAGGCCCTGACGGCAGTCATTCAGGAAGCCTACATCCAGGGCGTATCCACGCGATCGGTCGACGCGCTGGTGCAGTCGATGGGTATGACCGGCATCTCGAAGAGTCAGGTGTCCCGGCTCTGTGGCGAAATCGACGAGAAGGTCCAGGCAATCCTGAACCGGCCGATCGAAGGCGACTGGCCATACCTGTGGATCGATGCCACCTACGTCAAGGTACGGAAGGCCGGGCGCATCGTCTCGGTCGCCGTAATAATCGCGGTGGCCGTCAATACCGACGGCGTCCGGGAGGTTTTGGGGATGGCCGTCGGTGCCTCCGAAGCCGAACCCTTCTGGACGGAGTTTCTGAGCAGTCTCACACGTCGTGGATTGCGTGGGGTGAAACTGGTGATATCGGATTCACACGAAGGGATCAAAGCCGCGGTTCCGAAAGTCCTGAAGGCGAGTTGGCAACGCTGCCGCGTTCATTTCCTCCGCAATGCTCTCGCTCACGCCGGCAAGGGTCAGCGCCAGATGGTGCGCGCTCTGATCAACACCATCTTCGCCCAGGACACACCTGAGGCCGCCAGCAAGCAGTGGCGGGAGGTTGCCGATCAACTCCGAGAGAAGTTCCCGAAGCTGGCGAAACTCATGGATGACGCCGAAACTGAGGTCTTAAACTTTATGAGCTTCCCCAGTGCCCACCGCACACAGATCCACTCCACCAATCCGTTGGAGCGCCTCAATGCCGAGGTCAAACGTCGGACCCGAGTCGTCGGCATCTTCCCCAACGATCCGGCCATCGTTCGACTCGTGGGCGCTCTGTTGCTCGAACAGAACGACGAGTGGCAACTTCATCGTCGCTACATGCAACTCGAAGGACTACAATCACTCAGCGACAATCACCAGGCTCGCTTGTCCGCTGTTGTCCAGTGAGCCTGTTCACAACCTGCCGAGTACCGCCTTCATACACCACGCCGCGGGGCACGACCGAAGGCGAGCGAGGACCTGCGCATAAACGGAGCGACAAAATGGACAGAAAACGAGCGATCTTTCTTGTTTCCGCGTTGGTGCTGGGGATGCTCGGCCGGTGGCCGGGAGGGACCCTACAGGCCAAGGCTGTCCAGGCAGGCAGCGCCGAACGTATCACCGTCTGGAGTCGGGTTTACACGGAGGCCCAAGCAGCGAAAGGTAAATCGATATTCGACGAATTTTGCAGCTCGTGCCATGGGCAGTATCTGGAGGGTGGGGGGCAGAGGTCTCCCGGGCTTCGAGGCGACAAATTCATGGAAAGTTGGCGGGAGGACAATTTGGGAAGCCTGTTCACCAAAATCAGGACGACCATGCCTCGCCGCAGCACACGAACCATGACAGAAGATGAGTCGCTCGTCCTCGTGACTCACATATTGCATGAAAACGGCTTTCCTGCGAGTACCGACGAGCTGAGGGTCCGTATGCTCAGCACCGTCCGGATTGAAAGAGAGGATGGGCCACAGCCGTTGCCGAATTTTTCACTGATCCAAGTCGTCGGTTGCATGGCGAGAATTGACGATAACGCCTGGGGGTTGAGCATGGCCGGTCAGCCCACCAGACTGAGAACCACGGAGAAATCGACCCCGGAGGAACTCAAAGCCGCTGAAGCAAGCCCGCTAGCTAGCCCGCATATTTCACCAATAGGACCAGAAAAGGCCGCCCTGTCTGGCATAAAGCGTTTTGAAATAAACGTTTAACAAGCCAAACGGAGACGGCCCTTATGAGAACAGAGTGTAACCAAGTCACGTTCGAATTTCACGGACTTCTTCAACGAAAAGTGAAGGCGCGTTTTGACGGCGGAAAGATCACCTCCGACGCTGGGGTTCTGCTGTTGAGGGAAGTGGAAAAGCGAACGGGTCTGATCGCCGGACTGGCCGAGTGTTTCAGGGATTACCGGGACGCGAGGTTGATCGAACACACGGTGAGCGAGTTATTGGGGCAGCGCGTCTACGGACTCTGTCTGGGCTACGAGGATCTGAACGATCATGACCAACTGCGGACCGATCCGATGCTGGCCGTGACGGTGGATAAGGCCGATCCACTGGGGGAGAAGCGGCGGCAGGCCCGAGACCGGGGAAAAGCGTTGGCGGGCAAGTGTACGCTGAACCGGTTGGAACTGACCGGGGAGCAAGTCGATGGGAAGGAGCGGTACAAGAAGATTGCCATGGACCCGGACAAGATCGACCGCTGGATGGTGGATGCATTTGTGGCGGCTCACGGATCGGCGCCCGAGGAGATTGTTCTGGACCTGGATGCGACCGATGATCCGATCCATGGCCATCAGGAAGGACGGTTCTTTCACGGCTACTACGGCAACTACTGTTATCTGCCGCTCTACATCTTTTCGGGAGAGCAGCTGCTATGCGCCCGGTTGCGGTGCTCCAATGTCGACGGTGCGGACGGCGCCGTCGAGGAATTGAACCGCATCATCGGCCAGATCCGGCAGAGCTGGCCGGAGGTGTCGATTATCATCCGGGCCGACTCGGGCTTTTGCCGGGATGAATTGCGGAGTTGGTGCGAGGCCCACCAGGTCGATTACGTGGTGGGTCTGGCCAAGAACGATCGGCTCAAGCGCGAGATCGCTGAATCGATGAGTCAGGCCGAAGCCGAGTTTAACGACACCGGGAACCGGCGCGGGTGTTTAACGATTTCCGGTATCGCACTCGGAAGAGCTGGACCTGCGAGCGACGCGTCATCGGCAAGGCCGAGTTCCTGGAGAAAGGCGCCAATCCTCGATTCGTTGTGACCTCACTGTCGCCGGAACGCCTGGACGCCCGCGCCCTCTATGAAGACTTTTACTGTGCGCGGGGCGACATGGAAAATCGCATCAAGGAACAGCAGTTGGATCTATTCGCCGACCGGACCAGCGCGGCAACCATGCGCGCCAATCAACTCCGGCTCTATCTGTCCTCGGCCGCCTACATGCTCCTGCACGCGTTACGCCGTCTGGGACTGAAGAATACCGATCTGGCCCGCGCTCAGTGCCAGACGATCCGCTTGAAGCTCCTCAAGATCGGAGCTCAAGTCCGTCTGACGGTTCGCAACATCTGGATCTCCATGTCGGAAGCCTATCCCTACGCCGAGGTCTTTGCCCTCGTCCATCGAAACCTGCAGGCGCTTCCTCTGCGCTGCTGAGAACCGACCCGATCCCCTGCGCCAAAATCGACTCGCTCTTTTCGGCTCCGCCGAGGTTTGTCTCAGTGCGTTTCGTCACCCTCTTCTGAACCCGAAAACGCAGCAACTCCCGCTTGTCGACACCGCCGAGTCACGCCACACATGCCCAATTCGAACCCAGATCCTCCCGAATCCGATTCTTACTGCCCAAATCCCCCTGATCGCCGGACTGGTGAAACATGCGGGCTAGGGACACTGACGTTTCGTCTGCAGAACTTGCTCATGCTCGGCGCCTTCAAACCCGAGGACCACGGGGGCCACAAAATGCAGGCGCGCGGTACTCTGATCAGACGAGGGAGCGGTATCGATCGCATCAGCGTTACGGAATTAGAAATGGTCGGTATGAATTGCGGGCAGTAGCTGCTCTACTTCAATAGCTTCTAGTACCGTACCCGCAAATCCCGAACCGTCTGGCCACATTTCCCTGGAAGGACCGAAAAAGTTGACACACGGTCACAGTGCGGCCAGACTCAAGTCCGCCCATCTTTGTCCCAATGATCTCGTCATTAAACAGAGGAGGTGCCATGCGACTTCGCCACCTGATTGTCGGCATCGTTCTGGTGCTGGCCCAGTCGGGCGCACTCGCTCAATCTTATCCGCCGCCATGGCCGCGCGATGGCGTGACGAAGGTTTTCGAGAATGATCGTGTGATTGTCTGGGAAGTGGAATGGCTGAGGGAACCGACCGGGATGCACGAGCATCGCTACGATCTCGTCGTCATCACAACGAGAACAGGCACCATCGGTATCACTACTCCGGATGGCGAGACCATAACGCTTGAAGCCAAGGCCGGGGATGTCGGTTTCCAGGCGGCAGGTGTGATCCACGACGAACACAGCATGAGCGACCCCGCGCGCACAGCGATGGTCATCGAACTAAAGGACTGATGCGGGGCCGCGCCGGCGACGAACTTCAGCGACCGGACGGCTCTGTCGAGACTGCCGCTTTCTCGACTTCAAAGCCGCTTGAGATCCAGGCCTGGGTTCCGCCGACCACGTTCGCGACGTTTGGAAAGCCCCGGCCCTCGAGGATGCTCGTGGCCGCGCTGGACCGGTAGCCGCTCCGGCACACGATGGCGATGGGGCGATCCGGATCGAGCTCGTTGATCCGTTTCTTGAGATCGGTCAGGGGGATGTTGAAGGCCCGTACAGCGTGCCCATCGCGGTACTCGCCAGGTCTGCGGACATCGAGGACCTGGAGTTGGGCGGTCTCCCGGATCCGATCGCGCAGCTCATCGACCGGGATCTGCTCGATCGTGGCGGTTTCCAGGCCGGCCTTATCCCAGGCGTAAACACCGCCGTCGAGGTAGCCACGTACGGACTCGATCCCTACCCGGGCTAACCGCATAACGGCTTCCGACACCTCATCGTGTCCTTCGGAGACGATGACGATGGGAGCATCGATCGACAGCAGGCTGCCGGCCCAGGACGCGAACTGTCCCTTCAGCGCGATGTTGATCGATCCGGGGACGTGAGCCGTTCCGTAGCTGGCTGCGGGTCGCACGTCGAGGATGACGTCGCGGTCGAGATCGATTTGTTCGGGTCGGAGTGCGTCCGGCTTGGGGAGCGCATCCAGGGGCACAGCCCCCTGTCGGTTGATCTCCGCATCCTTGGGAAAATACGCCGGCACGGGCGGAAGCTCCGACGTCATCATCCGCACGAACTCTTCTCGCGGCATGGGCTTCAATGCGCAGTTCAGCTGGCGCTGTTGTCCGATTGTGGACGAGGTGTCCCTTGAAATATTGCGACCGCATAGAGATCCGGCGCCGTGCGCGGGATAGACTTCTACCGCGTCGTCCAGCTTCAGCAGCTTGTCGTGCAGGCTCGAGTAGAGCATCGAAGCCATGTCTTCGGCGGAATAGCCCACGGAACCGACCAGGTCCGGGCGGCCGACGTCGCCGATGAACAGCGTGTCCCCGGTGAGAACCTTCGGCGGAGAATCCGGGGCCGACCGGTCGGTCACGAGGATCGAGATGCTTTCCGGAGTGTGCCCGGGTGTTTCGATGAATCGCAGCGTCACCTGCCCGAGTTCGATTTCGTCTCCCTCGGCGACGGGATGGAAAGGAAAGGTCGGCTCGGAGCGTCGGCCGAAAACGATCTCTGCACCGGTACGCTCGGCGAGCTCTCTGTGTCCGCTGACGAAGTCGGCATGCAGGTGCGTTTCGATCACGTAACGGATCTTGAATTGCTGCGCGTCGGCTCCGTCGACGTACTGGTCCACGTCACGTTGCGGATCGACGACGACCGCTTCGCCCTCCGAGCCAATCAGGTACGAAGCGTGTGCGAGGCAACCGAGGTAGAACTGCTTGAAATACATGTCGTTCTCCGTGAGCCGGCGGGTTCAGCCCCCAGACACGGGCTGCTAGCATGCTAGGGAGCACTGATCTCGGTCAATTCATCCTTCACCATGTAGAAACGAGCGTTGCGGATTCTCCCCTCCCGGATTTGAAAAAAAGCAGCGCCCGGGTACATGAAACGCTTACTATTCTCCCGCAGAGTATAGACGCCGACATATTGCACCCCAACTGACGTTCCGCCCCATGGTCCTTCGGCTGAATGGAACAGTTGCCGCGACTCCTCGTTGGCGGTAGCCCACTCGATCCGGAAGGCAAGGTCTGTGTGGACCTCGGCGAACTCTTCGATCATTCCTTGAATGGCGGCCTGCCCTTCGAGTACGACCGCGCCGATCTGATGCTCGGAAGGCGGAACTTGATGGATGGCGTTGGGCAGGTACAGTTCCAGCAGATGGTTCGTGGTCTCTTGCGAACCATCGAGAGCGTTCCAGCGTTCGAACCATTCGCGGAGGACGTCTTCCGGTCTGCTGGACCCCCGTTCCGATTCCTGACCCAGAATGAGAAAACTGGAAGACAAAAACAGCACAGGCAATAACGACAGCGCCTTTATCATTTCTGGTCTTCCTCCGTCTACGACGCGCTCTCCACGTCAATCTTTGAGATGTCTGATGGCGTGCTCACCTCAGTCCGTGCGAATCAACGGGCTTCCAACAGCGGTTTCGCACAGCGGAATCCGATGGTCGGAGTCCGAGTCGATGGATCCGTATAGTTCCGATAGTGAACGGCGAGAATCCGGTCGTCGGGATCCGACCAACCCCCGCCACGAAGGACACGATATACGCCTGTATCGGGACCGGGCGGGTTTCTCCTGGCGCTGCGGCTGTAGTAGTTGCGAACATACCAATCGCCCACCCATTCCCACACGTTGCCGACCACATCGTGCAGGCCGAAAGCGTTCGGTGGATAAGAGCCGACTTCCGTGGGTCCATTGGGAAAGCCGGTATGTGCCATTCGGACCGGCGTGTTTTCCGCGCCCGGCGCCTGCGGTTGGAACTCATCACCCCACGGGAAGAGCTTCTTATCCATCCCTCCGCGAGCAGCACGTTCCCATTCGGCTTCGGTCGGGAGACGCTTGCCCGCCCACCTGCAGAACGCGTCGGCGTCGTCCCAACTGACGTTGTAGACGGGAAATCGCCCTTTGCCCTCCGGGTATTCAGGAACCCAATGGTACGGCTTCCGATGACCAGTGAGGGCGACAAATCGCGCGTAATCTGCGTTCGTTACTTCATAGCTGTCCAAGTAGTAGGCGTCGAGGTGCACCAGATGGACCGGCCGATCATCCCTCCGATCGTGTTCTCGCCAGCCGAGCTCATCCATCAGAGTCATTTTGAAGCGACCCATCCAGAACTCACCTTCAGGTATGAGGCCCATTCCGGAGGCTTCGTCTCGATCCCTGGTCGTGTCCTGGGTCGCGTTCTTCGCGTGAAGTGCGAAGCCAAACGTTAAGGCACAACAGAGCAGCAGGAAGTGAATCTTCATATCGAAAGGAAGGGAACAGCTCCGGCCATCGAAGCCGGATCGATGACGCGCCTGGCGGGCTGACGAAAACTCATTCAAACAGCTCAGCGATCTCGTCGGTGCTGATCATCTGGTTTTGTCCGAGCCCGAACGGAGACACGTACTCATAGGTGCGGCCGGAAGGTGTGTTCTCGATGGATTTTGTCCAGTCGATTCCCAGGGCGGAATAAATCGTCGCCACGGTATTGTCCATGGCCGGCTGTTCGGGGTGTTTCCAACCGGTCTCGATGCACTTCGCACCCGTATCATCGGTCTTGCCAATGATACGACCACCCTTCACACCTCCGCCGGTGTACAGCGTCGTGTACGCGTCATTGTAATGATCCCGGCCGGCGACAGCGTTCATCGCTGGAGTGCGACCGAACTCGCTGGTGACCACGATGAGTGTTTCGTCGTACAGGGAGCGGCCAGGTTCCGTGCCGGGCATCGCCGAAAGATCTCGCATCAGAGTAATCAGCCCTTTGTCCAGCCGATTACACGTGACGTAATGATTCCACTCGCGGCTCCGATCGAATATGTAACTGTGGTGGTCCCAGTGGTCGCCGTCATAAATGTAAACGAAACGGGACCCGGCATCGGCCCCCAGCAAGTTTCTCGCAAGGATGCACCCCAGGCCGAACTCATCGTCGCCGTACCGTTTTTTGTCTTCTTCTTTGGCCTGAAAGGCAGCCGACCAACGGGGATCGCTCAACAGCGTCTGGGCCTGGTTGTAGAAAGCCTCAAATTCTGAAGTCGTGCTACCCATCGCGGCGCGCTCGGCAGCAGATACCTCGGCCAGAGAACGGAGTACCCGCCACCGTTCTTCCAGCACTCGCGTCACGCCTTCACCGTCGCCGCTTAACGCGTCAAAGACGGCCGTCGGATCCAGGTCCAGTCCCGTGTAGCGCGCGGGAAAGAATCCCGATCCGATCGATCCCGCCCGACTCCGCATCAGGTACGTACTGATGTAGGTTGGGAACGTGTCGGTCTCGCGCCGGCGCTGCTCCAATTCGTAGGCGATGACGGTGCCGAACGCCGGGATCTCCTTCGCAACGGCAACATTGATGGCCCGTCCAGTTTGCGTGTGATACTGACCCTGAAAGTGGACGAGTTCGGGCGCCCGCATACTACGGACCAGCGAAAAGCGATTGGCTTCTTTCGAGAGCTCGGGAAACAACGTCTTCGAGAGGTAAAGACCAGATGACGTCTTCCGGACGTCCAAGTCTCTGGGAGTGTAAGGCGTCTCTTTGAAATCCCAGCAATCCATCGGGCTGATGGCGCCGCCCATTTCGATCAGGATGCAGTTCTTGGCGGTTCCGCGTGGGATCACGTTCTGGGAGGCTCGGACGTCCAAGGGCCAGACCAGGCGGTCCACCCAGACTCCGGTCAGAGCCGCTCCACCCCATCTCAACACGTCTCTCCGCGTCGGCAATACGTCTCTAAGCTGTCGCTCCATAATTACCTTCCTCAATGATTCAGAACGAACTCTATTCCGTTCAGCAAGGCCCACTGCAGGTTCTCAGCCCCTTGCCTCCGATCGTTTTCCAACTCCTGCACGGCGAGCTCCTTCTCCGCCCGTGTCGGCCGCCGTGCAAGGCTGGAAAGGAAGAGCTCATCGATCACCCGATCATTCGTCATGTTGGATTCCACGAGCTGCTGGACCCTGCTGTCCTCCTCGGCCCGGACGCGATCGTTGACGAAGCTCGAACTCATCATGAGCAACGCCTGCAGAGTCGATGCTTTGTTGCCCATCACTGGCGGGGTTTGCCGGTTGCTCTGGTAGAAGCTTTGCATGATGGCGTCGACTGCCGTCGCTTCGCCACCCTTTCTCCTGCCCCCGACATCGCTAGGACTGGACAACTGTTTGACCCTCGAAACCTGGACGCCTGAAAACTCGAACTGGCTGGGTCTGCCGGTGGCCCCCGCAATGGCATCCACGACTTCCGGCCCGGTCAACACCCGGACGAACTTACGCGCATAGTAGGGCGCATAGGCTTCCTTCCAATCCCCATCAAAGCGACTCGAGAGTTGATACGCGCTCGATTTCATGACGGCCTTGATCAGGCTTTGGACGCTGAAATCATGATCCCGAAAATACTCGGCCAAGGCCTGCAACAGTTCCGGGGAGGTCGGTTGCACAGTCCAGGGGGCCGGAGGGGGGGCTTCGGGGTCCAGTCGATCCAGATCGAACCCATCGTATGGCTCGACAAATGCGACGGTCATCAACTGGCCCCAGATCAGGTTCACTGTCGCACGGCTGAACTGGATGTGGTCTGTCAGGATGCGGGCAAGCTCGGCCCGCGGATTGACATCGGGGTCCGGCTCTTCTCCAGTCAACAGGAACGCGGGTTCGTAGCGCCTTCCGTCCCGCGGATAATAGATCTCGCTTGCAGTATGAAATGGGGCATCCTTTCCCGTGTCATAACCATCGGCCAGGTCATCGATGATCATGTCGCCTTCGCTGCCATTCTTGCTGCGATCGTCCCATGTCATGATGATGCGCGTGCGTCCGAAAAAAGCCGCCTGCCGATGGAATTCCCTCCGCGTCTTCCTCGTAAGGTACAGGTTGATGGGTTCCAGGTGGCCCGCACCGTCGTGACAGGAGATGCACGATGTATTCACTCCCAGGAAAATACGGGCCACGTCGACGCTGAACTGGTCCACTCCGTCGAGTCGATTTCCGCTGATGTAGTCGTCCTTGCTGTGTGGCATCCGGTTCGTGCCGTTGCTGTTCCTTGCCAGGAAGGCAAGAGCAGGAATCGTGCTGTGGCTTTTCGCGACCGCGGTCATCAAATCATAGGCCACCTCGTTGTAGGGTCGGTCCAAGCGCAGCCACTCCTTGTTCCAGAAATGGAATGCATGTTTTCCTTGGCCCGACCTGCCCTCCAGGCGGAACAGATCCCCCCAGTACCAGGCCCACTGTTCGGCAAATTCTTCAGTGCCGACCAGGTTGTCAATGAAAGTGTCCCGCTTCAGAGGATCCTCATCGGCCAGAAACTCACGCACCACGTCCGCCGGAGGAAGCTGGCCGATCGCATCGAGATAAACACGTCGGATAAACTCTTCATCGCTGCTCAGCCGCGCATGCGGAATCCCATCTCGCTCCATTCGCCCAAAGATGTGTTCATCGACAAGATTCTTGCGCACGACCTGATGCGGACCCTGTGCGGAGGGAGAAAACGTCCCAACAGCTTGTTCCGTCAACCGGCTCGCCTCCTCAGCCTTGTCGGGCCTCGGCGCAAACAAACCACGATGGGCCTCTTCAAACCGGTCGGTTTGCTGGCCACTCATTTGGGGCTTGGGCTTCTGGGCTGCAACAGAAAGCGCGACACACAACCCAAGGAACAACCCTAATCCAGCTTTCGCAAGTCTTTTCATTTTGCCTTCTCCAGGGCGGTGTTTTTTCCGTTGGCTTTGCAGGATTTCTCTTTGTAATTGATTGTTTTGTATACGGAAACTGGCGGCATGTCAAGTTTCGGTACATACATCTTAGTGGGTAGCTCCTTTCGAAGATCCTTGACGGCGCAAGTGGAGGCTAATCCGACCGGTTACCCGATAACGAGATCCCGGAAGAGCCAAAAAAGTTGACACAAGGAAACTGTGAGGCCAGACTCGAACGAGTTTGTCCGCACACCATTGTCACAATTAGAACGTGGCCAGACGATTCTGGATTCGCGGGATACAGCGGCGGGAAAAAGGCCTCCCATTGAAGGGCTTTCGAGCTGAGCGTTCCCGTTCGGCTGAGTTCAGTTCCCCTGGGTGGCTAGGTCCCGAGGAGAGGGTGATGAAAGCGGTAATTCTCATTTTGACCGGCGTGGTCATAGCACCGGTGGTTGCCTGGGCGCAGGATGAGGGCACGTTCGTCGAACCCGAGCGTGCATTGGTCAACCAGTATTGCGTGGGCTGCCACAACGACTTGGAGCCGTCGGGGGGGTTCTCGTGGACCTCTCTGGACCTGGGGCATCCCGAACAGAACGCGGAACAGGCGGAGAAAGTCATACGTAAAGTGCGTTCTGGCATGATGCCTCCCGCCGGCGCATCTCGGCCTGACGCGGCCAAACTGAAAGCCTTGGCCACGGGGCTTGAAACGCGAATCGACCGGGCGGTCGCCACCCAGCCCCAGGTAAGCGCGCCGGACCTGCACCGACTCAATCGGACCGAATACGGAAATTTGATCCGCGATTTAGTCGGTTTCGACGTCGATGTGTCCGAGCTTCTCCCGGCGGATCCCAAGGCCGGCAGCTTTGACAACATGGCGGACGCCCTGACCGTCACTCCGGCGCTGATGCAAGGTTACATTCGGGCGGCCGAAAAGATCAGTCGCCTGGCCGTCGGGGATCCCGAAACTTCCCCGGCGACGGTAGGCTATAACGATCTCAACAAGATCGGAAGGGCAGCCAACCAGTACCGGCGCGTCGAGGGGGCGCCGTTCGGGACGCGCGGGGGGCTGTCCGTTGTCCATAACTTCCCGGCCGACGGCGAGTACACCTTCAGGGCGTCGCTCTTTGTCTATCCCTCGGGCGTGGTGGTCGGTGCCAGACTGCCGGAGCCGCTCGAGAATCAGCAACTCGGGGTTTTCATAGATGGCGAGCAGGTGGCGATCTTTACGATTGATCCGACGATGCAGGAATTCGAACTCGATGCCGCACTGATCACGCCTCCGATCAAAGTGGAAGCGGGTCCACGCCGCGTTTCGATGGTGTTCATTTCCAAATTTGACGGGCCGGTGGAGGACCAATACTGGCTTATTGAACAGACACTGGCCGACTACACCATTGCCAACAAGCCAGGAATGACAGGCCTTCCCCACCTGAAGAATTTCTTCATCACGGGTCCGATGAACATATCGGGGGTGTCGGACACGCCTAGTCGCACCAAGATATTCACGTGCCACCCGGTCGATGCAATTGAGGAAGAGCCGTGCGCGTCCGAGATCATTTCGCGGTTGGCGGCACAGGCTTTTCGAAGGCCGGTCACTCCCGAGGACCTGGAAGCACTGATGACGCACTACGAGGTCGGTCGCGAAGGCGGGACCTTCGGCGGCGGAATCCAGGCAGCTCTGCAGGCAATCCTCGTAAGGCCGGAATTCGTCTTCCGGTTTGAGCGTATTCCCCCCGACATCGCGCCTGGTCAGACTTATCGCATCAGCGACCTGGAATTGGCGTCCCGTTTGTCATTTTTCCTGTGGAGCAGCGCTCCTGACGCCGAACTGCGTACCCTGGCCAGCCAGGGTAGGCTCAAGGATCCGGCGGTGCTGGAGCAGCAGGTGAAGCGTATGCTGGGGGACCGGCGGTCCGAGGCGCTGGCGAGGAACTTCGCCGGACACTGGCTCCGTTTGGGAGGCCTACAGGACGTCCTTCCCGAGGCGATGCACTATCCCCAGTTCACCAGAAATCTGGCAGTGTCAATGAGGCGCGAAGTCGAGCTCCTTTTCGACAACATCGTGCGCGAGGACCGTGACGTCTTGGAGCTGCTCGGGGCCGATTACACGTTTGTGGACGAAGTTCTCGCCAAACATTATGGGATTCCGAACGTGTTGGGGAACAGGTTCCAGCGCGTGCAGTTGACCGATCCGAACCGGTTTGGAGTGCTGGGCAAAGCCGGCGTGCTGACCATGACAGCGCTGGCGAACCGCACCTCTCCGGTAGCGAGAGGCAAATATGTATTGGAGGTTCTGATCGGTTCACCCCCTCCAAACCCATTGCCGAATGTCCCTCCCCTGGAGGAAGCCCGCGACAACGAGAAAGTTTTATCGGTGCGCGAGCGGATGGAGCAGCACCGGGACAACCCGGCGTGCTCGGCGTGCCATCAGATCATGGACCCGATTGGCCTGGCACTCGAGAACTTCGACCCCACCGGACAGTGGCGTATCAACGACGGCGGCTTTCGTATCGATCCTTCAGGCCAGATGTACGACGGGATGAAACTGGACGGGCCGGTCAGCGTTCGGCAGGCAGTCTTAAACTATTCCGAAGCATTTCTCGGGAATTTTGCGGAACAGCTTATGTCGTATGGTGTGGGCCGCATGTTGGATTACCGCGATATGCCCATGGTGCGATTGGTCGGACACGAAGCGGGAAAGAACAACAACCGTTTCTCGTCGTTCGTTTTGGGCATCGTCAGGAACCCTCTGTTCCAGATGTCCAGAAACAACAATGAGACCCAACATTGAAGGATTGGAGTCATCAGCCGGATTTCGCGCAGTTTACTTAGCCGATAAGGAGTCAAGAATGTTCATCACGAAAAGGCATGTCTCGCGGCGCACGGTTCTACGGGGGATGGGAGCAGTAATAGCACTGCCGTTTCTGGAAGTGATGGTGCCGGCGCAGACACCACTGAGAAAGACGGCGGCATCCCCGAAGAATCGACTGACGTGCATCGAGGTTGTGCACGGTGATGCGGGGAGCACCGAGTACGGCACAAACGAACATCTCTGGATTCCAGCGAAAGAGGGTTCGGATTTCGACTTCACGCCGATCTTGAAGCCGCTGGAGACGTTTCGGGAACACGTGACCGTCGTCAGCATGATGGACTGCCGTATGGCCGAGCCTTTTTCACCCGAGGAGGTGGGAGCGGACCATTTCCGCTCGGCCGCGGTGTTCTTGACAGCGAGTCACCCGAAGCAGACCCATGGTTCCGACATCTATTGTGGTACGTCGATCGATCAGATGTATGCGCATGAGTTCGGCCAGGACACGCCCCTGCCGTCGATTCAGCATCAAGCCGAGAATGAGGACGCGTCCGGCGCCTGCGCGTTCAATTACAGCTGTGTCTATCAGAACACGATCAGTTGGTCGACGCCCACGATGCCGCTGCCGATGACCTACAACCCGCGGATGGCCTTCGAGGAACTGTTTGGCAGTGGCGGGAGCGAGGCCGATCGAGCCCAACGCCGGAAGCTCAATCGCAGTATTCTGGACGGTGTCTTGCGCTCCATGGCTCGGCTGAAGCAGGATCTGAATCCGAATGACCGAACGCGGCTCGACACGTATCTGGACAACGTCCGCGAGGTGGAGCGGCGGATTCAGGCCATTGAGACGTACAACACCAACAATCCTGATCGGGAACTGCCGAATGCACCGATTGGCGTGCCCGACTACTGGGACGAGCATGTGAGGCTGATGTTTGACCTGCAGCATCTGGCGTTCGCGTCCGAGATCACTCGCGTTTCGACGATGAAGTTTGGGATCGATGCCCACAACCGCGTTTTTCCCGAGAGCGGTACCATGAGCCCGTTCCACTCGGCGTCGCACCACGGCAACACGCCCAGTGGGATCCGAGATTTTGCCAAGATCAACACCTACCATCACAGTCTGGTCGCGCACTATGTGGACAAGCTGAGGAGCACACCCGACGGTGACGGCAGCCTGTTAGACCATTCGCTGGTCCTCTACGGCAGCGCCATGGGCGACTCGAACGTTCACAACCACAGGCGGGTGCCGTTCACGTTGATCGGTCACGCAAGCGGTTCGGTCAAGGGTAATATGCACATCCGATGCAGTGAAGGAACGCCACAGGGCAATGGTCTATTGGCCGTGCTGCAGAAGCTCGGGATGGACATCGACAAGGTCGGCGACAGCACGGGGGCCGTTCCGATCTAACGATTTGAAAGAAGGGGACTACACATGTTGGGTCAAAGCATAGTGGGCATAGTTTTGGCGATGCTGCTTGCAGCTCCCGGTGGAGATACCCGGCTGCCGGACGCAGCGATGCAGGGCGCCCGGGAGGCCGTTCAATCGCTGCTGGATCAGAACGTGGATGTGGATGCGGCGCAGGCGGACGGCAACACGGCACTGCACTGGGCGGCTTACAGGGACGACATGGAGATGGCGCGGCTGCTCATCCAGGCGGACGCCAACGTCCACGCCGGAACCAATCCTGGGGACCTTACCCCCCTGCTTATGGCCGCTCGGAACGGAAGTGCGGCAATGATCGAGTTGCTGCTCGGGGCTGGATCGGACGCGAATTCGACCAACGCGAACGGGACCACGCCGCTCATGTTCGCGGCAGCTTCGGGCAATACCGATGCGCTGAGGATACTGCTGGGTCATGGTGCCCAGGTCAACGCGACCGACATTCCGAATGGACAGACCGCGCTCATGTTTGCCGCCGCCCGAAATCGTGGCGCGGCGATCCAGCTTCTTGCCACGTATGGTGCGGATCTCAGGGCGACCTCGAGAGTATCCGCCGTCAGGCCGTTCGGACGGTTTGGTGTTCCGGGCGAGGAAGAGGACAGCAAGAAGACTACGGAGATGGGTGGAAATACTCCGCTGCACTTCGCGACTCGGGAAGGCCACATGGATGCGGTACGTGAGTTGATTGAGGCGGGAGCCGATGTCAATCAGGTCAGTCTATCGGACAATATGACTCCCCTCACGCAGGCCATTATCAACGGCCATTTCGATATCGCGAAATTCCTGCTCGATCATGGCGCCGATCCGGATATTGCCAGTGCCAAGGACGGACTGTTTCCGCTGTGGGTCACCATCGATGCCCGATATGCGCATCGCGAGTGGTATCCGGCACCCAGTGTTGAACAAGAGAAGACCGACTATCTGGATCTGATCAAGGAACTCCTGGCTGTCGGGGCGAATCCCAACGCAACACTAGGGGCCAAACCATGGTTCAGGACCTTTGGAAACAGTAACGGGCCGGATCCGGCGGGATCAACTGCGTTCTGGCGGGCCGCCCAGGCGAATGACGTGACCGCGATGAAACTCCTGCTGGCCGCGGGCGCCGACCCTGACATTGCGACGACGCACGGATGTTCGCCGCTGCAAGTGGCCGTGGGCTTGGAAAACGACTTCCAGGGCACGAACGTCGTACCGGGCGCCCGAATGGACACAGCCAGGTTCCTGGTGGAAGAGGTCGGCGCCGATGTCAATTCAAGAGACGACAGAGGTTATTCGGCATTGCACGGGGCGGCATTCATTGGCCGCAACGATGTCATTCTCTATCTGGTGGAAAAGGGCGCAGACGTCGGAGCCAGGGCGCATCAGATCAGCAACGGTTCTTCCAAGCAGTCTGCGGAACCCGATCAAGGTGATACGGTCGCGGACATGGCGAATGGCTGGACAGAAAAAACTCTCCAGTTTAACGAGACGGTCGATCTCCTGGTAGAGCTGGGTTCGGAATTCTCGAATACTTGCTGGGCGTCCGTGTGCGTGAACCCGACCCGGCCCGATAAAGAGCCAAACAAGAACCAGAAGTAGAGTCGACCCATGCCGTAAAGGAGCCCGTCAGGCGGGCTCCTTTTTCTTTGGTGCGCCAGGCATGGCGCGCAGCGCCATGAATTGGCGCTGGATAACCGGGGAGCGAAAGCGAACCGGGAAGTGACTAGGAGGTGAGAGTCCTCTGGGGGCCTTGATGACAGGAACCCTTAGCCGATGTGGCAACTGCGTCCGAGCAATCGGGGGTGGGAAGGAAGCCATAGGCAAAACTCTGGCCCGAGGCACACGAACCGCATAAGAGGCAGGCGTCAGGTGGGCGAAGAGGCCAACAGATCGGAAGCCCAATGTCATCCGGACCGGGCGTTTGTAGATGCGGCGGGTAGATGGAGTGAAAGTCACGTGCCTTACCCTGGGAGATCCGTTGTCTTGCTGGGAACAGCTAGAGTCGTCGAGAGGCGGCGCGATGGGGCGGCGGAAGTCAGCCACGGTCATAGTAGCCCGGCGGAGCCGGGGTGAAGGACCACACATGGAGAAGAGACCGACACGGAGCGTTCGATGCGAAACGGAGACGCAGACAAGAGGGCTGAGAAGCCGGAACCGAACCGGAAGGATAGCGGCGGAACCGTGACAGATACGGATGAGGGGCGTCAAACTCGCACGGCACGTCACGAGCAAGTCGGGATCGAGGAGGGAATGCTACTGGAGAAGGTGCTGGAACGGGAAAACGTTCTGGCCGCATACCGACGCGTCAAGGCCAATAGCGGGGCGGCGGGAATCGACGGGATGACCGTTGAGGACCTGATGCCGCACTGTCAGATGCACTGGACGCGAGTCCGTCAAGAACTGCTCGACGAGACGTACCGCCCCCAACCGGTGAGGAAAGTCGATATTCTGAAACCGGACGGAGGGATACGGACGCTGGGCATTCCGACCGTGATGGACCGGATGATTCAACAGGCTCTGCTTCAGGTTCTCCAACCCCTATGGGATCGGACGTTCTCGGAAGATAGCGCTACCGACCGGGACGAAGCGCCCAAAAGGCGGTGGTGCGTGCCCGGGAACACATTCGAGCCGGACATCGCTGGGTGGTGGACCTGGACATCGAGAAGTTCTTTGATCGCGTCAACCATGACGTGCTGATGGCACGCGTGGCGCGACGAATCAAAGACAAACGGGTGCTTCGATTGATTCGGCGCTATCTACAGGCCGGACTGATGGAGGGCGGGCTGGTGTCGCCCCGGGCAGAAGGGACGCCGCAAGGCGGCCCCCTCTCGCCTCTGCTGTCGAACCTGTTGCTGGATGAACTGGATCGGGAGTTGGGGAAACGTGGGCACCGCTTCGTTCGTTATGCCGACGATGTGAATGTGTACATTCGCTCCGAGGCAGCGGGTCAGCGGGTCATGGCATCGCTGGAATGTTTTCTGGACAGGAGACTCCGGCTGAAGGTGAACCGGGCCAAAAGCGCCGTGGCGCGGCCGTGGAAGCGAAAGTTCCTCGGGTACAGTTTCAGGTGAACCGGGCCAAAAGCGCCGTGGCGCGGCCGGAAAGTTCCTCGGGTACAGTTTCACGGCGCATCGCGAGGCCAAACTGAAGGTTTCGGATTCGTCGTTAAAACGACTGAAAATGAGACTTCGGGAGATCACGCGAGCCGGGCGAGGCCGAAGCCTCGCTCGCACGATCGGAACACTCATTCCCATCATTCGGGGTTGGGTGGCTTACTATCGCTTGGCGGAGGTTCGAGGCAGCTTCGAGCGACTGGATCAGTGGTTGCGCCGCCGGCTGCGGTCGATCTTGTGGCAGCAGTGGAAGCGGAACCGAACACGATTCCGGGAACTCACTCGACGCGGTATTGCGACCGCTCGGGCTCGGACCTCGGTTTCCAACGGGCGCGGGCCTTGGTGGAATGCGGGCGCCAGCCATATGAATCAGGCTGTCCCCGCCTCTGCCTTCCGTCGCCTGGGTTTGCAATCCTTCTCCGAGGTGCATTCCCGACTTCAATCTTTATGAACCGCCGTATACGGAACCGTACGTACGGTGGTGTGGGAGGCGGGCGTTAAGCCCGCCTACCCGATGTTTGCGAGGCGCGGCGCGCTGCACGCGCCGGTTCTCGCCCGACAGGCCGGCCCTCAACGGCAGTCCTGGACCAGTGCATTCGTGAAGATCGTTCGAACACAATCGCACGCATGGGGTGACATGCCCCGAAGATTCGCGATGTCCTTCATTACCGGGATCATGCTTCTCGTTCTGGCTGGTGTCGGTTCCGTCATGCAGACGGCGCAGACCACGACAATACCGACAGGCGACATCGGCAAGACGGTCCTGGATGGTGTATACACGGCTGCCCAGGCCGCGAAAGGCAGAACCCAATACGAGACGAATTGCATTCGGTGCCACGAGGTCGTCGACGACGACCCCCAGGGGCCCCCACTCATGGGCCGCGGTTTCATCGATCGCTGGCGAGAAGAGAATCTGGATGTTCTGTTTGGTTATATGACGACCAACATGCCGGCCGGCAGCGATGTCCGATTGAGCGACGAGACGTTTCTGCAGGTCCTGGCCTACATACTGGCCGCGAACGCCTTTCCCGAGGGGCCCGACGACCTGACCCCGGACAAACTCGGGAACATCCGGCTGGTGGGAAGCGACGGGCCAAGGCCGCTGCCGCGCAATACGCTGGTCCAGTTGATCGGCTGCCTCACCGAGGGTTCAGGCGGCAACTGGATGTTGACTAAGGCCAGCAAGCCGACCCGGATAAGAAGAGTGGAGGAGACGTCCGCAGAGGAATTGAGAGTACTCGACGCCAGGCCTCTGGGAACTCAGATATTCGGATTGCCGAGCTTCAGGAATATCCGTTTCGATTTCGACCCCGCTCCCTACAAAGGACACAAGGTGAAGGCCACAGGCGTCTTTATCCCCCGGCCGGAGGGCGACCGTATTAACCTGACCTCGCTGGAGACCGTTGCCTCGACCTGCGAGCGCTAGGGAACCAACACAACCTTACCGTATGCCCCTTTTTCCATTACAGCCTCATGCGCGTGCGGAGCGTCAGAAAGGGGGAGTACCTGGCCGACGGCCGGCTGAAGACTTCCGTTGTCTAATCCAGCGAAGAGCGCGGAATGGATTGCGGCCAACTGCGATTCTGGTGTGTTGAAAACAAGCATTCCGAAGACCGCTGCGTCGCGAATCATCAGGTCTCGAGCGTCGATTTCAGCAGTACCCCGATTACCAATGACAACGACGCGACCTCTCCTTGCCAAAACCTTGAGATCTTTGCCGAGATTTACGTTCGCCAGCATCTCGATGAGAACGTCGACGCCGTGACCGTCCGTCAACGTCATCACCTCATCCATATGGCCCGGACTCCCGTGGTCCAGGGCAGAGTGAGCGCCGTTCTCGGTTATTAGCGACCGTCCCCGATCGGATCCTGCCGTTCCAATAACTCTCATTCCGGCCGAGCAGGCCAATTGCAATGCGGCAATACCGACCCCACCACTTGCACCATGAACCAGAACTGTCTCTGCAGGCTTCGCGTGAGCAATATCAAAGAGAGCGCGGTATGCGGTCACATAAGGCAATGAAACTCCGGCGCCCTGCTCAAAACTGACTCGTTGTGGCAGCGGGTATAGCTGCTGGTCCGAGCACAGGCACCGCTCGGCATAAGATCCACTCAGCGTCCCAGCCGTATAAACTCTATCTCCAACTGCAAAACGCGTCACACCTTCGCCAACCGATTCGATCACGCCCGCGGCGTCCGTACCCGGGGTGTAAGGCAATTCGGGTTTCCTGGCATAAGTTCCGGCACGGATATACGTATCCACCGGATTGACACCGGCAGCTTTCACATCCACTACGACCTGCATCGGGCCAGGCCGTGGACCGGGCAGTTCTTCGACTCGCATGACAGAAGGACTCCCGAATTCCTCAACACGAATTGCCTTCATATTTCTTCCCCTTGTTGTCTTTCAGTTCAATCCGGAATCAGGGTCAACACCTGCTCGTTACTCACAGACATTGCAGTTCGCACTATGTAAATGGCCGTTAATCGACAGGCAGTTTTCTATACAATTTTCTATGCAGTTTTCTATACGCAAATTAACTTGACACCCCGAGGCTACCAACTAAGTATGGCGACTAATATTACAGAAGAGTAAGAAAATCGCCAGAGGTGGAGGAGACCCTTTCCGGAGTCACCATTGACCACCAAAGGTTGAAGATTGGATCTCAGCGTGAATGAGTTCCTGTCAACACCTCGAGAATCGATAGGCAGTGCCTATGGAGCGGCGGCGATTTGATTGAAATGAGGATCAATGCAATCGGCTCGGTCGAATGAAACGATTGCACAATCGCGTTTCCGGGGACGGGAACGCAGGTTTTAAGGAGGAGGAGTGAGATCTCGAACAACCATCTTTATCGTATTGGCAACCTTTATGCTGTCTTCCGCGGCTTTTGGGCAGCGAGTTACGGGGTCGATCGATGGCAGCGTCACCGACACTACAGGAGCCGTGTTGCCTGGCGTGGAGGTGACCGTCACCAACGACGCGACCGGACTGACGCGAACCATCATTACCAACGAAATCGGTCGGTACAATGTTCTCCAGCTGCAACCAGGGACCTATTCGGTGCAGGCGTTGTTGCCGGGCTTCCGGACCGAACTCCGCCGTGGAGTCCGGGTGGAAGTGGATCGCACCGCACGAGTGGAAATACAACTTGAGGTCGGCGTGGTCACCGAAACGGTTGAGGTCACCGCGGACGCGCCGCTGGTTCAATCCGACAACGCCGCGCTGGGTCAGGTGATCGACTCGCAGAGGGTGGCCCAGCTTCCGCTCAACGGGCGAAATTTCCTGGATCTGGCTTCGCTCACCCCCGGAGTCGTGCCGCACTCGGAAGGCAGTAATTTCGCAACCCGAGGCGGTACAATCAACGTCAACGGAGCACGGGAACAGGTCAACAACTTCATGCTCGACGGAATCGACAATAACGATGCCGGTCCCGCTTCGATCATCATCTCGCCCAGCCCCGACTCGATTCAAGAATTCAAAGTCCAGACGAGCACTACCAGCGCCGAGTACGGACGAGCGGTCGGCGGACTTGTCAACGTCTCGACCAAGTCGGGTTCCAATGCCTTCCACGGGACGGTTTATGAGTATTTGCGGAACTCCGCCATGGACGCCAGGAACTTCTTCGACCCTGCCGATCGGGACAAACCGTCCTTCAAGAGGAATCAATTCGGGGCCACTTTGGGTGGACCGATCGCCAGGAACAAAACGTTCTTCTTTGTGTCCTACGAAGGGACCATCGTCCGCAGGCCTGACTTCAAGAGAGCCCGAGTGCCTCCCACGGCCTTGCGCAACGGCGACTTTTCGTCCCTGGGGACGCCGATCATCGATCCCCTGACCGGAGAACCGTTTCCCGGCAACATCATCCCGCAGGATCGGATCCATCCGATCGGCAAAGGCATGTTGGATCTGTATCCGCAGCCGAACGCACCCGGGCAAACCAACAACCTGATCTCACTGTCCACTTTCACGCAGGATCAGGACAACATCGCCACGCGCTTCGACCATACGTTTAACGAGAATGACTCGATTATGGTGCGCTACTCCCTCTCGAACCGGCCGAAGTTAGAGCCCTATACGCGTAATGGGAATTCGATCGCCGGATATGGCGTCGATGCGCTGACCCTGTCCCAGAGTGTGGTCATCAGTCAGACGCACATTTTTACTCCGAACGTGGTCAATGAATTACGCGTCGGGTTCGCGCGCCTCCACTACAAACAGGAATTCCAGGCACAGGACCACCCCGCAATCCAGGCGCTGGCGCTGCCCGGCACCCGCGTGTTTGATGACCCGGACCTGAAGAAGGAATGGCTCCAGTTTCCCGTCGTCCGTGTGTCCGGGTTCACTGGGATCCCACGTGGCGGCACCC
>CBDAOY010000008.1:0-1298069 GCA_965198225.1 Terriglobia bacterium
GGATCGGAAGAGCAGTCCGGACCTGAGATGGCTGAAGAGATTGGTAGAAAGAGGCATTATGAAATGCTTTCTGATCGACGATCTGGACCAGGGCTTGTTGATGCGGCCGTCGTTACACGACTGGCTACCGGAGAATCACCTGGCGCGATTCGTGGTGGATTTGGTGGACACGTTGGATCTTTCGGCATTCTACCGGTCCTACGAGGAGAAGGACGGGAGGGGGCAGGCGGCGTACCATCCAGTGATGATGGTGCGGTTGTTGATTTATGGCTATTGCACCGGAGTGGTCAGCTCGCGGCAGATCGAGAAGCGGACGTACGAGGATGTGGCGTTTCGGTACCTGAGTGCGGATTCCCATCCGGATCACAGCACGGTGAGCGAGTTTCGGAAGCGGCATTTGGGAGCACTGGCGGGACTGTTCCTGCAAGCGCTGCAATTGTGCCAGAAGGCGGGGCTGGTGAAACTGGGGCATGTGGCGGTGGACGGGAGCAAGGTGCAGGGGAACGCAAGCAAACACAAGGCGATGAGTTACGGTCGGATGTGTGAATCCGAGGAGAAGTTGAAGGCCGAAGTGGAAGAGTTGCTCCGGCAGGCCGAAGCGGCGGATGCGGCCGAGGATGAGAAGGAACGGCGAGGACAGGCCGACAAGTTACCCGACGAGTTGGCCCGGCGTGAAAGTCGGCTGAAGAAGATCCGGGAGGCGAAGGCGGCACTGGAAGCCGAAGCCCAGCAGAAGGCCGAGGAGACGAAGGCGGCCGCGGAAGCCCGAACCGCCGAACGGCTCCAGAAGGAGGCTGAGACAGGTCGGAAGACTCCGGGACGCCCACCGCAGGTTCCCGATCCCGAGCAGGCGGTGCCGGAACCAAAGGCGCAACGGAACTTCACGGACCCGGACAGCCGGATCATGCCCGACGGGGCGCACAAAGGCAGCTTCGTACAGGCCTACAATGCACAGATTGCCGTGGATAGCGAAGCACAGATCATCGTGGCCGCCAACATCACGCAGCAGAGCAACGACAAACAACAACTGGCACCGATGTTGGAACAGGTGAAGCAGAATACGGGAGCCTCCCCGGTGGCGTGCAGTGCCGATACCGGCTATTGGAGCCCGGAGCAAGTCGCCGACAAGCGGGTTGAAGGCATCGACCTGCACGTGGCGACAGGCAGGGATAAACATGGCGCATCGGCCGCACCCATCCAGGTATCGGATGAAGGTGACCTTCTGCAGCAAATGAGACAGAAACTCCAAAGCGAGGCCGGCCGGGCGGTTTACAAGATGCGCAAGGCGATTGTGGAACCGGTATTCGGACAGATCAAGGAATGCCGGCACTTCCGCCGGTTCAGTCTCCGCGGACTGGAGAACGTGCAGGCAGAGTGGACGCTGGTGTGCCTGACACACAATCTATTGAAACTGTATCGCGCGGGACGGGGTGATACAGATGTCGGCAGCATGAATCAAGGTCCAGGGTTCTTGGAAAGCAGCTGACGAGTTACGGGTAGGAGCTAAAGAGCCAACAGCCAACTGACTACTGACCACTGACCACTGGTATTTCCACGTAGAGGTCCTCACCTCGCACCTCACACGGATACGTCTTCGCGCCCTCTCGCTCCTTCCGGCAGCTCCCGTCGGCGAGGCGGACGTGCCAACCGTGCCAGCCACAGATCACTTCGCCGTTCTGGACGACGCCTTCGGTCAGGGGAAAGCCAAGGTGCGGGCAGAAGTTCTCCAGGGCGTAGAAGGACTGGTCCCACTGGAAGAGTGCGATGTCGAGGCCGTCGATCTGGACGGCGTGGCCTATCCCGTCCTCGGGGACTTGGTCGAGGGAAGCGGCCCGAACCCATCTATTCATCCGGTCTCCCGAAACTGACGCTTCCGGGCCCTTCAAACTCCAGAATCGAGCTCCGAACCGACTCCGACATCGGCACGCTCCGGTTCGAGCGGTAGTCGAACATTACCTGCACCGAGCGACCTTCCCCGATCAGTCGGTCGGTTTCATCCTGAATGATCTGGTACTGGAAATCGAAACTGGAGTTGCCGATCCGGGATGTCCGAATGCCGACCCGCAGATCGTGATCGTTGCCCGCCTGGGCGCGGTAGCTGAGTTCCGCCCGGGCCAGGATAATGCCGTCCCGGGCCTGTCGTCCGGAACCGAACACAACCGACCAGTAGAAGGAACGCGCCATCTCCAGATAGCTGAAATACACCGCGTTGTTGATGTGGCCGAGGCTGTCCAGGTCGGCGGGACGGACGGTTACCGGGCAATAAAGCCTGAAGGAGTCCATAAGTGCATAATAACACGGAGTTTGTCGGGATCCCGACTCTGCCCGCCGCCCGCTCGGGCACGGCGGCGGACAGCGCGTAAACTCATGCTATACTTTGCCAAACTCAGTGTCTCTGGGGGTTTTCGGTGGGAGCGATTCCGAAAGTTGAGAGTATCTGGCTCGATGGCAAATTCGTCGCGTGGGACGACGCGCAGATCCATATCACCGCCCATTGCCTGCATTACGGTACGGGCGTTTTCGAAGGAGTGCGTTCCTACGAGACGTCCAATGGATCGGCCGTGTTCAGGCTCGACGCCCACATGAAGCGGTTCAAGAATTCCGCCGAAATCTACCAGATCGACATCCCGTACAGCGTCGATGATCTCCAGCAGGCAACGCTCGAGCTCGTCGCTCGCAACAAGCTCGGCGATGCCTACATTCGCCCCATCGCTTTCAACGGCGTCTATTCGTTGGATGTCTGGCCCAGGGACTGTCCGGTAGTCGTCGCGGTAGCTGCCTGGCCCAGAGGCGAGTATCTCGGCCGCAAGGGGATCGACGAGGGAGTCCGCGTGATGTTTTCGTCGGTGCGGCGATTCCATTCGTCGATGATACCGACGTCGGGAAAGGCGTGTGGCCAGTACATCAATTCCGTCCTCGCCGTTCAGGAGGCCCAGAAAAACGGTTTCGACGAAGCGATCCTACTCAACATGGAAGGCAATGTGGCCGAGGGATCCGGCGAGAACCTCTTCCTCGTGAAGGATGGAAACCTCATAACGAACGATGCCGATGCCTCGATTCTGATGGGGATCACACGGGAAGCAATCCTGCGGATTGCCAACGACAAGGGGATACCCGTCGAGATCCGAAGTATCAGCCAGGAAGAAGTACTCTCGGCAGACGAGCTTTTCTTTTCAGGCACCGCTGTGGAGGTGACCCCCATCCGAGCGGTGGGAGACACGACGATCGGTGACGGACGGCGCGGCCCCCTCACCGAGACGATTCAGACGACGTTCTTCGACACGGTCCGTGGCCGAACCTCGGAGTACTCTCACTGGCTTTCCTATGTTTCGGAACGGAAGAAGGAAGAAGTGACGAGTGACAAGTGAAGAGTTTCGGTTTCTCTCATCCCCTCTGGTCGCTAACCGTCCACGTCCGTCCACAATGATCGCCCTCGACCGAATCTCGAGGCCAGACCTGCCGTGACAACCGATCAGTCACGTGTTACACGCCATGTAGCTCGTCACTTGTCGCTTGTCACTCGTCACTTCTGGACAGTGGGCCGGATGCTCCCATGATCAAACCGGCAGAACGGATGGGCAACGTTCACGGCGAGGCCGCGTTTGCCATGCTGGCAAGAGCCAACGAACTCGAGCGTGCGGGGCGGAGTATCGTCCATCTCGAGATCGGAGAGCCGGACTTCGACACGCCGCAGACGATCGTCGATTCAGCCGTCGACTGGCTCAAACGTGGAGCCACCCACTACACGGGGTCGGCCGGCATTCCGGAATTGCGGGAGGCCATCGCGGCCGACCTTCAGAGAGTTTTCCGCGCCGAGGTGGGGGCCGATCATATCGTGGTCGGTCCGGGCGCAAAGATGATGCTCTTCTCCACCATCATGAGCGTCGTCGATCCCGGCGAGGAAGTGATCGTGCCGAATCCTGCTTTTCCAGCTTACGAGGCGGCGATCGAAATCGCCCGGGGAAAGCTCATAGCCGTGCCACTGAGGGAGTCGAATGAGTTTCGGCTCCGGGTCGAGGACCTGGAAGCCAGTATCACCGAGCAGACCCGGTTGGTCGTCTTGAACTCCCCTCAGAATCCCACCGGCGGTGTCTTGACGGCTTCCGACCTGGAGGCGGTTGCGGACTTAGCCGCAAAGCACGACTTCTTGATCCTGTCCGACGAGATCTATTCCGAAATCTCCTACGGACAGCGCCCGGAGAGCATGTTGCATTTTCCCGCCATCCGAGACCGGCTGCTCCTGGTTCATGGATTTTCGAAGACTTTCGCGATGACGGGATGGCGACTCGGATTTGCCGTGCTGCCCCCGGAGCTGGTGCAGACGGTGGTGTTGTTCATCAACAGCAGCGTCTCCTGTACGGCGGCTTTCACACAGCGGGCGGCCGTGAGTGCCTTCTCGGAACATACGCGCCCCGCCGTGGAGGCGATGGTCAGCGAATTCGAGCGCCGTCGTGACAAGATCGTAGACGGGTTGAACGCGATCGATGGAATTCGCTGTCTTCGGCCCCGCGGAGCGTTTTACGTTTTCCCAAACGTCGAGGATTTGGGCATCCCGAGTAGTGTTCTGGCAGATCGATTACTCGACGAGGCCGGAGTGTCTGCACTGCCCGGGACCGCTTTCGGTCGTTACGGTGAAGGCTATCTGAGATTCTCGTTCGCAAACTCACTGGACAACATCGAAGCCGCTCTCGAGCGCATCGACCGTTTTGTCGGTGGACTTTGAGCGGGCTAGTGGCCTGTAACAGGGAGAGTGATAGTGGCGTTGGGAGCGCAACGGTACCGGATTCTAGGAGCGCCGCCCGAGGTAATGCTGCTTCATTGCGAGAAGGCGCGACGACGAAGACGGTGCTGTTCCGCCCCAACCCGAAGGGCCGATGGGTCTTGCCAGCGCCACGCGGAGGAGCTTGGAACAGGCGATGTGGTTCGACCTGCAACGACTCGTGAAAGGATCCGCAAGGCCCATCGGCGACGCTGTCACTATCTCTGTTACAGGTCCCTAGGGTTCGTCTCGAGCGTAGTTTTCCATACATACTGGTAGAGCATGTCTTACTTCAAAGTCTTGTTGGCAGATGGAATCGATCCGGCCGGGATCGAGCTGATTCAGAAGACCAACGCGATCGAGCCGATCGTCCACAGCAAGCTCGAACGCGAGAAGCTACTTGAGATCATACCGGAAGTCGACGGGATCATCGTTCGCAGCGCCACGAGTGTCGACAGGGAAGCGATCGACCGGTCCAGCAAGTTGAAGGTGGTCGGGCGAGCCGGCGTCGGGGTCGACAACGTCGATATCGATGCCGCGACCGAGCACGGCATCATCGTGATGAATTCTCCCGGCGGTTCGACGACGACGACCGCCGAACACACGATCGCCATGATGTTTGCGCTGTCTCGAAACATTCCCCAGGCTTACCGCCTACTCAAGGAACACAAGTGGGAAAAGAGCCGGTTCAAGGGCGTCGAGATGACCGGAAAGACCCTGGGCGTGATCGGACTGGGACGCATCGGGAGCGAGGTCGCGCACAAGTGCCAGGCCATGGGAATGAGCGTGATGGCCTACGATCCGTTCCTGAACCCGGATGCCGACCTGAGCAGCGGACTCCTGCTTGTTGAACTCGGCAGAATCTTCGCAGAAGCCGATTTCATCACCGTGCATTGCCCTCTGACCGACGAGACGCGCAATCTCATCAACAGGGATGCCATCGCGAGTATGAAGGATGGGGTGCGCTTGCTCAACTGTGCCCGCGGGGGGATCATCAGCGAGGCTGACCTGTATGACGCCCTCAAGGACGGCAAGGTCGCCGGAGCCGCCTTCGACGTCTTCGAAGAGGAGCCCAACACCGAATCGCCCCTGCTCGATCTGGACAATTTCGTCGCGACGCCTCATCTGGGCGCATCGACGTTCGAGGCCCAGAGAAAAGTGTCTGAAGACATCTGCCGTCAGATCGTGGATTTTCTGACGAAAAGCACGATCCGCGGCGCGCTGAACTTTCCGCAGCTCGAAGCGGGACAGCTCGAGCGGTACCAGCACTTCGTAGATCTTGCGACCCGCCTGTCGACCTTTGTCGGACAGATATCGGAAGGTCGAATGCAGAGCATTTCGATCCGGTACTCCGGAGAGATCACGGACATGAACCTGGACTATCTGACGTCGACTATCGTTCGGCGCCTGCTTATCCCCATACTCGGTGAAGGCGTCAATCTCATCAACGCTACCCGTGTCGCTCACCAACGTGGGATCAAGGTGGAAGAAACCCGGGTTCCTGTTCCCGAAAACTTCACGAATCTCGTGGCCATCGAGGTTCAAACCGACAACGAAACCCGTCACGTCTCGGGAACCGTCTTCACCGATAAGCTTCCGCGGATCGTCAGCGTGGACGGCTACGCCCTGGAAGTCGTTCCTCGAGGGCACATGATTTTCTTGACCAACTCGGACAGGCCGGGTGTGATTGGAGATATAGGGACGGTGCTCGGGCAGTACAAAGTGAACGTCGCCGGAATGCACCTGGGACGAGAGCGCGAAGGCGGCCAGGCTCTGGCGCTGCTTCTGATCGATAACCCGATCCGCGATGAAGTTGTCGAGAAGGTCCGTAGCATCGAGAATGTTTTAAGTGCCAAGGCGATTCGCATCTGACGGTGCTGCTGTAGTAGCTCTTGCGTTCCTGTTCCTTGCCTCACCTGTTTTCGCTCAGGGAACGGCGACCTTTGCGGGGACTGTCATCGATGAATCCGGAGGCCCGGTTGCCCAGGCTGAGGTCCGCCTGACGTTCGAGGGCGGTCGTACCATGACCGCGACGACCGGGGATAACGGAGCTTTTTCTCTCGAGACCTCGGGCCGATTCGAACTGGAAGTTTCCCGAGCTGGGTTTCGAACCGTGCGGACGACTAGGGTAGCGCTCGCGTCGGGGGCTGCCTACAGGATCGACGTCGTTCTCGTGGCTGGAGATCCGGCGGATGTCGAACTGGTGGAACTGCTGCTCGAGGACCCCGTTCAGCTTGGCGGCGGGGCGGGTCCCTCGGCGCGCGAGGACCTTCCCCGATCCGATCGTCTGTTCGGTTTGCGGGGAGGCCTCAACGTTTCTGGGATTGCGGAAGGTTCCAGCCAGCAGTGGATTGCCGCTTCGGGGAGTGTGTTTGCCAGCTCCGCGAGCGCGAGCGCCCTGATCGATACCTCCGATTTTTCTGCCCAATTTCCCGCGAACGTCGGCGTCGACGATACGCTTCCGACAGGGGGGCCAGGCTTCAGCGGCAACGTCTACTATTTCCACCGCAACGACGCCTTGAATGCAAGGAACTTCTTTGATCCTCCGGACGGGGCAATTCCCCCGTTCAAGTACCATTTTTTCGGGGCTCAGGCCGGCGGACAGCTCCGGGACGGAACCTTCGCGTTTGCCAGGTACTGGGGGCTCCGGGTCCGGCAATCGATCACTCGTGTCGCCACGGTTCCGAATCCGGACTGGATTCGAGGCGATTTCTCCTCCTTGAGCGAACCGATCCTGGATCCCGAAACGGGGTTTCCGTTTCCCGGCAACGTCATTCCTAGGGACCGGCTGAGCCCCAGGGGTGGCGACCTGGCAGCTCTATTCCCGGAACCCAACAGCGCGGGCCGAGACATCCAGAATTTCCGTTCGATCGCTAAGTTGAACACGGTCGCCGATGCGTTCGGAGTCCGGATTGACCACCGGACGTCGGTTGCAGACAAAACATCCATCGAGTACCAGTACAGCCGTGACACGACGGATGACCCGTTCAACCTGGTCACCGGCATCACCAACCTGCCCGGCTTTGGCGTGCGTGACGCTCTCGCAACACAGACCCTCCGTGTGAACAATACGCACGTTTTCTCCACACGACTCCTGCATCAGATCGGGTTCTCGTTCGGCCACCTGCGCCAGCCGCGCACCATCCCTGCAGACGCGGGAACGCCGGCGGTGATCATCACGGAGTTTTCGAACGTCGGTCACGGGTCGAATATCCCCCAGGAGAGGACAAACAGGACCTACGCGCTGTCGAATGACGTGTCCTGGTTGCACGGTCCACGCACTACCAAGGTGGGGGGATCGATCCGGTATTTCAGCTTCGACGCATTCATGGACCTTTTGAGTCGTGGCCAGTTTCAGTTCACCGGCGGGTCCTTTTCCAACAACGCACTGGCTAACCTACTTCTGGGTCTGCCGGCAAACGCCCTCCGAATCCAGGGCGACACCGGACGTAAGTTTGGAACCTGGACGTCCGGCCTCTACGTCCAGCATGACTGGCGAGTCAGCCCCCTGCTGAACCTGAGCGCCGGACTCCGCTGGGACTACCAGACTCCGTTCGCCGAATCCGGGGGCCGAGTGGCCAACTTCACCGCGTCCGGAGAGCTCCAGACATCGCCGGAACAGCTGTACCCGTCCGACCTGAACAACTGGGGACCTCGGCTTGGTGTCGCGTGGAGTCCTCTTCCAGACACCGTCGTCCGCGCCGGGTACGGTATCTTTTACGACAGCCTCGCCGTCGGAGACAGTCTGTTCCTCCTGGGCCTCAACCCGCCTTTCGTCCGGTTCGACGTCGAGAACAACGATCCCGTGGTGCCTCGTTTCGACCTGGAGACCGTGTTTGGGGATCCTTCCATCGCGGTGCCGCCGAGTATCTTCTCGACCGCGTCCACGCTGGCGAACCCATATGTCCAGCATTGGAACCTCACCCTCGAACAGACCCTATCGGCCGACTACGAGGCACGTCTGGCCTATACGGGACAGAAGGGGACACGTCTCCGCCGCCAGATCAACCTGAACCAGCCGCTGGCCGGTCCCGCCGGCACCCTGGACGACCGGCGCCCGTTTCCGGATTTCAGAAACGTGTTTCAGTTTGAGACCAGCGCCGCTTCTTCGACCCATGCCATGGATCTCGGGTTGATCCGCCGGTTCTCGCAGGGGCTCGGTGTGCGGGCAGACTACCGTCTGGCCAGGTCGCTCGACGACGCGACACTGATCAGCATCCTTCCCCAGAACAGCCACGACCTGGCTTCGGAGAAAGGACTCAGCGATTTCCACGTGAAGCATCGCCTGCTGGTCTCGGGAACCTACAACCTTCCGCTCTCCGGCGGCTGGTTGAACGGCTGGCAGCTGCAGGCCCTCGGGATGGTTCAATCCGGCACGCCGCTGTCCGCCATTCTGGGCACCGATGTCGCCGGCACGGGGAGTCCAATCGTCAACCGCCCAAACCTGGTGGGCGATCCGCGGGTGTCGGACCCGACTCCACTCCGCTTCTTTAACACCGATGCTTTCGAAGCACCCGAATTCGGCCGCTTCGGCAACAGCGGGCGGAACGTGATCATCGGTCCCGGTCTGGCGAATGTCGACCTGGCGCTGATGCGGGCCTTTCGAGTTTCGGATCTCTTGCGAGCGCAGTTTCGCGCCGATTTCTACAACGCGTTCAACAGCGCCAATTTTGTCGCGCCGCCGACGATGCAGAATTTTGCAGACTCGCCAGACTTTGGCGCTCTTTTTGTCGCGCGCTCGCCGCGAATCATCCAAATGGGGTTGAGACTCTTCTGGTGAAGCTTTTGGGGGCCGAAAGGGTAGACATTACCGCGGAAATACCGTCTAATCTGCCTGAATCGTAAATTAGGGGTAAGAAGCCTTGAAACTGGCTCAAATCTCGATGTTTCATCGTTCCGGTTGCGTGTGGTTCGTCACGCTGGTCACACTCCTGGCCCTCGCCGTGCCTGCCGGATTGGCACAGAAGGAGGAAGAGCGGCCGAAAGTCCACACCGACTTCAAATTCGGATCGTTTCCTTACTCCTCGGACGCCCAGGAACGGTTTGCGGACGAAGAAACCGTCCGGCTCATCATCGGTTTCCACGAGGGTTGGTCGGTCGACAAGTACATCAAAGAGACCGCCTCGGAGCGCGTCGATGTTCTCACACTGGCCGACGATCTTGAGGAAGGCCGCCTCATCCGAGGACGATCTGACTACGACATGCGACCCGGGTTTCCCGTACTGCGTGAGCTGGAGCTTGCGATTCTGCTTCCGGAAGTCAGCCGTCACGCAGGAGAGTTGGCCGGTCTCATCCAGAGCCATTGGGCCGAAGTTGAGGAGTTCGTGTCGTCTCTGGAGGCTGCCCGGGAGATGCCCCGCAAGCAGGTGCTCTACCAGGCTCTGGTCGGGGGGGTTCTGCTGGGGGGGATGCTCGATGCCTTCTACGACGACAAGACTCTCCTGGCAGGTGGTGAGCCGAGGCGGGCCCGTCGGCGCGGCGACGGATACTACGCCTGGATGACGGAGGGAGATGCGGCCCCCGCTCACCTCGTTCGTCAGGCCAGGAGCGCAGGCCGGTACCAGGTGGTGTCGGTCGGTACCGTTCCCGAGGAAAATCTCCGGATCCGTATCGACGACCTCCGATCGGAAGCGGCCGTGTATGAAAGCGAAGACGCCCGCAAGTGGCGCATTTTCGCCAGCGTGTTCTCCAGAGACTACCTGCTTCCTTACTTCAAGTCGCAGCGAAGCACATTCATCAGCCTTCACGAACAGATTCGCGCCTCCCGCTACACCGCCCTGGCCGAGTTCATTGCCTGGTATTACCAGTCTGTTGTCGCGGACGCGACCGCCCGTCTGGTGTCGACCGGGCACATCGAGGCTCCGGAGACCTCCTTCAAGTACGCGATTCAATCCCGACGGTAAGGGAGATCTGGTCTGACTCATTCCCCGCCTCTTCTGCCTGGCGGACAGCGGAGCTTTCGTCGTTCCCGGCCAGTTCTGCTTAGCGGAGACCCGGGGACAGGGCAAGCCCCTGTCCCCCTCACAGTGGCTCTCTCACTTATCACGCGCAAACCGGGTCCCGTTCTCCTTGCTGTTACAATCTCTCGGTGGAACCGAAAGATTCACCCTCCGAGTCTCTGGACAAGATTGCCGGTAACCTCGGGATCGGCCGGATCGAGCGGCACATCTTTCTGTGCGCGGACCAGACGAAGCCCAAGTGCGCCCCGCGCGATGAGACGAACGTTTCCTGGGACTACCTGAAGCGGCGCCTGGGCGAACTCGGCCTGGTTCACGCAGAAAAATGCGTCTACCGCACGAAAGCCAATTGCCTGCGAATCTGCGAGCAGGGGCCGATTGCCGTGGTGTATCCAGAGGGGATCTGGTATCACTCGGCGCGGCCGGAGGTTCTGGAACGGATCATACAGGAACACCTCATCGGTGGGGAGCCCGTAGAGGAGTTCGCCTTCGCCACCAATCCACTCTAGTGACCTGTAACAGTGCTATCGGTACCAGCGTTCGGCGGAACGGCGTCGGATTCTAGGAGTGACGCTCGAGCCAATGCTGTTTCATTGCGAGGGTGTCACGACACCGAAGACGGCGCCGTTCCGCCGAACCCTTCGGGCCGATGGGGGTTGCGGGCGATCTCTTTGTCGGAAGCCGTCACCGATGAAAGAGCATCGCTTTCCGTCTCCCTCCGCGACCTCGCCCGCAAGACCCATCGGCGATGGTACCGATAGCACTGTTACAGGCCACTAGACGCTATCAGCAGTCAGCCTTCAGCTTTCAGCTAGTCCGGAAACGGGACGATCGTCCCATCCAATGGAGCTGATCGCTGAAAGCTGAAGGCTGATCGCTACTCGAGGGTCATGAGTTCGAACCGACAACCAGAGGGCGATGGCTCGGGCTTCGGCCCGCTGAGGCAGGAAGCTGCCGCGCTGCTGCGGCTCGGTCTGCCGGTCATCGGGGCACAGCTTGCCCAGATCGCGATGAACTTCGTCGACACCGTGATGGCGGGAAACCTGAGTGCCCGAGCCCTGGCCGCGGTGGCTCTGGGCGGAAGCCTCTGGATGACGGTCGCCATCTTCATCATGGGATCGATGATGGCGGTCACCGCATCGGTGGCCCATCTGTTCGGCGCTCAGAAGACGAGGGAAGTCGGTCACTTCGTACGGCAGGCGCTGTGGATGAGCCAGGGATTTGCGCTGTTTTCGTTTCTGATCGTGAGGAACGCCGATCCAATTCTCTTCTGGCTCGAGATCGAGGCGGAAATCATCCCGATCACTCTTGGCTACGTCGACGCCATCACATGGGGGCTCCCCGCACTCTGTGCTTTCGTCGTCCTGCGTTACTTCAGCGAGGGTGTGTCGATGACGCGACCGATCATGCTTATCGGGCTTGTAGGCCTTGTGACAAACATCTTCGGCAACTACGTGTTCATGTATGGCCGCCTGGGCGTACCGGCGATGGGCGCGGTCGGCTGCGGATGGGCAAGCGCGCTTGTGATGTGGATGATGTTCCTGTGCATCACGGCATACGTGGGACTCCAGCGCTACTACCGACCGTTCGGTGTGTTCGAACGATGGGAGGGACCGCGGCTTGACGAGATCGGGGAGATCCTCAAGCTGGGTCTGCCCATCGGGGTCAGCGTCTTCCTGGAAGCCAGCCTGTTCGCGACCGTGGCGCTGTTGATGGGCTCGATGGGGACGAACGTGGTTGCGGGTCACCAGATCGCTATCAACATCGCTTCGATCACGTTCATGATTCCGCTCGGCCTTTCGATGGCGATCACGGTGCGGGTCGGGCAGGCGATGGGGAGGGGCTCCCAGATCGGGGCACGCCGGGCCGGATTCGTCGGTGTAGCCCTGTCCCTGGTGATCATGGGGATCGCGGCGGCCATCATGCTGTTGCTGCCCGAGCTGATCGTCGGAATCTACACGAACGATCCAACAGTTACCGCGATCGCGGTCGAGCTGTTGTTCATGGCTGCAATCTTTCAGTTGTCCGATGGTTCGCAGGTTGCGGGTGCCGGCGCTCTCCGGGGACTGAAGGACACGGCCGTGCCAATGGTGATCACCTTCGTTGCGTACTGGGGTATCGGTCTGCCCCTCGGTTATACGCTGGGAGTAGTGCGGTCGATGGGGCCACAGGCAATGTGGATCGGACTGATCGCCGGCCTCACGGTCGCAGCGGTGTGTCTGAACGGGCGTTTCTACTTCGTGACCCGGCGGATGTTGACCGAAAAAGCACAGCCTCCCGGATACCCTCCTGCGATCGAGTAGATTCCCAGCCCGGATTATCCGGGCTAGGGCTTCAGGCGTCCCGCACTTTGACAACGCGATAAAGCAGGTGCGGTCGATCGGCGTGAACAATGTCGCGTTCAAACTCGAATCCGGCCTTCTGCATGACACGCTGAGACGCCCGGTTGGTCGTTAGCGTAAAGCAGACGATGTTTTCCATGCCCAACCGGTTGAACCCGACCTCCAAAATTGCTCTTGCCATTTCCGTGGCCAGACCTCTGCCCCACCACTCCTCGAGGAGCGCGTAGCCGACTTCGATCTCGTTGCATCCACCGAGGGCGACCTTTCGGAGTCCCGCGCGGCCGACGAAGCCGTCTCCAGCCTTGTCGTGAAACATCCAAGGCCCGTATCCATGAGTGTCCCAGTGATCCAGATTCCGACTGAAATACTGCCGCGTCTCCTCCTCGTCGCGAACACCGCCCAGCGTCGCCATGACCCGCGGATCACGATGCATGCGGCAGATCTCGTCAAAATCATCGATTCGGAGGCGCCGGGCGATCAGGCGGTCGGTGCTGAATGTTTCGACTGACTCCATTCGATTGGCTCTCTTCCGCTTGTTTCGGACGATTGTTTTGGCATAATCTTGACGCACTATGAGAATCCGTTTTTTCACTTTAATAATTGCACTAATAGCGATCGTCGCAGTCTTCCATTCCGCGGTTACTGCTCAATGGCAACGCTCCGTCCTCGACGGTGTCTTCACCGAAGAGCAGGCGATCCGGGGCGAGCAGCTCGTCAACAGCTACGACTGTGGCTACTGTCATGGCGGTGGTCTGGTTGGTGGAAACGAGGATGTGCCTCCTCTCGTCGGAAGCGATTTTACGGGCTTGTGGGATGGGCGGCCGCTCAGCGACCTCCACAAGATGGTCGGCGACATGCCGCCAGACACCTCCGACAAGCTGAGCTCCCAGGGCCGGGTCGATGTTATTGCTTTTCTGCTGTGGTTGAACTGGTATCCGGCGGGCGAATACGAGCTTCCTCCGGATCGGGCAGTGCTCGATCAGATCCAGATCGTTCTTCCCTGACCGATCCTCTTCTTCAACAAAACGGCTTTTCGAGGGGTGGACGTTTTGGAGACGCCTGTCCTAAGGGAGGTGTAGGTGCGGTCTATGACCGCACTCTGTTCTGGCCAAGGATGGCGTGGGGGAACCGGACCAACCCTCTTTCTCCACGAACCCGCGCACAGCAATTCGGTCCGTGAACGCTCAGTCTTTCGTCGGAAGGGGGACGGTGGGCCCGACGCCAATAGATGGTTCCGCTCATAGAGCGCACCTACACCCGGTGGACTCTCCCGAGTCCGATTTGCGTCGACCGCCCTTGCCTGAATCCAATCGACCTTTCTCTATTGCGGCACTGAATACGCGCTTTCGAATCCCCGCGGAGGCGCCGACGCGTTGCACATGCGGATTATCGAAAACTCGAGAGTCGAGTTGGCCACGTCTTCGCGCAACTGCCATAGACAGGGCAAGGTTCGAAGCTCGACGTTTCGTTCCTGCACGGCGCGGAAGATGTCGCTTATCGGACGCTCCGCGACCGGATCGACGTTCTCATTGGACCCGTAGTGACCGGCCGTCGGATCAACCACAGAGAACGAACCGGGGTCGAAAGCTCGAGGCGATAGCTTCCGGTCAGACATGTCCTGCCGTATCGCGCGAGAATCGAGCGGATGCCGAGGCCTTCCAGGATTCCGTCGGCTTCTCGGCGGATCGTTTGATCGAGCTGCAACAACGAGTCAGTCATCAGGGGCAAGTAAGGACCAAAGCGCGCTACGAGCGGGTCAGGTTTTCCTGGACGGCGGCACCCAGCCCGGGGGCGCTTCCGGCCAGTCCTCGTCCGGGCTGACGGGTTCGGGCTGTTCGAGCCCGAGGTTGCCCGGGTCGATGTCGGCCTCGATAAAACTCTCCGGAGGAACAGGAGATTCTGCCAGACGCCTGAGGAGCGCCAACTGACCCACGTGAGTCATCGCATCGGATAGTGGGCCCTGGAGCAGCCGCTCAGGTGAAGTGTCGCTGGCGCCTTCCGCCAGGTGATTGGAGAGGACGTCGAGCATCTCGTGAAAGCGTCGGACCTCTTCGTCGAAAGAAGGCAGGAGAGCTGGTCGGTACTCCCCGCCGACGAAACGGGTACGCGCGTAGCTCACGACACCCGTCATGTGACGCACAACCTCCGCAGGTGTGCGGACGCCATCCGCGGCTCGGAAGGAGCCGAAATCCGGCGGTGACCCTTTCAATGCCTTCTGTGTGCGGTATGCCAGCGCGCCCAGAAAATGCTGCAACAGGGCTCGCTTGTCATCGATAGATGGACCCATATCTGTTCTTGCCTTCCACTGACCTTCTCACCGGCTCAAGTCGGGGTGAGCTCGAGCCTGTAGCGTACTTCATGGAGGCTGAAGCCTCCGGAGTGACGCTCGGTCTTTTGGCCGCCGTCGGCGTCGAAACCGAACGATTCGTAAAAGGCGCGCGCGCGTCGGTTGGTTTCCAGTACCCACAGCGTAACCTGGCCGTAGTTACGCTCTCGCGCCCTATCTATGGCAGAAGACAACAAAACCGCACCGAAGCCCTTCTTCCATTTCCCGGGATGAACGTAGATCGCCGTAATCTCGCCGGTGCTGGAATCAGCATCCGAGTCGCCAGAGGCGGCCAGGTCGCAGAAACCGGCGATGTGTCCCTCCTCATCTTCGGCGACGAAAACATCCCGCTCGGGTCTCTGGGTCGCCTGGATCCACGTCTGGGTTCGATTTTCTACGTCGAGGTTATCCAGGAAATCATCCGGCATCTGACCGCGATAGGCGGACTGCCACGAGAGGACATGCACCAGACCGATGGCGGGCGCATCGTCGCGGGTTGCTCTCCTTACCTTCGGCACGGGCATATCTGGAAAGAACGTAGGCCGTTATCCGTTATCCGTTGTCCGTTGTGCGGTTCGTTTCAGCTTTTTATCGATCTACTCGTCACCCGTCAGTACATGTCGACTGAACAGCAGAGTTCGGGGCACACTGGGATACCGGATTGCGGACTCTCCGGCCGCTGTCCTTTAGGCACCGGTCACGCCCGACTCTCGCAATGTCTGCCGAAACGCCCCGGGACCAGCCTCGAGAGTGAACCTCACCGCATGGAGACCGACCTCCCGCGCTCCATCCAAGTTTTCAAGACGATCGTCGATAAACAAGACGTTCTCCGTTTGTGCCTCGATCTCTTCCAGAATGCCGTGGAAGTAGTCGGCATCCGGCTTTCTCAGGCCCATCCGGCAGGAGTAGAACTCTTTGTCGAACAGATCCCTGTAGCCGAGCGTCTCAGACATGTAACGCGCCCGGTGCGATTCCTGGTTCGTCGCGAGGTGACACGTCACGCCCATCTCCCTGACGACTTTGATCGTGTCGAAGATCTCCTCGTTGGGTTCGATCATTGTCCATGCTTCGAGAGCATCGTCCACAGTGCCACGCCACTTCCAACGGGAGAGAATCTCCTGGAACGCTTCGACGAAGTTCGATTGCCCGTCGATCGCCGGCTCTTCCGCGGCGAAAACGTCGCCCAGGAAACCGTCCAGATCGCTGGGAGAGCCCAGGAAGCTGGACCACCTGAGGGGGCGCGTTTCAGCGGGCTTCTGAATCACGCCGTCGGCGTCGAACAGGACTGCTTCAATACCCACGGCTCACACGCGGTCCCACCAAGCGCCCAGCCTGCGAAAGGCCTCATTTTCGGACAAGCGCGAGGCTTCGGCAGAAATCTCGTCCGGAACCCACTGCGGGAACGGCAGTTCCTGGGTGACGTGACGGCCCGAAGCGGTGTGAACCTCCTGGATTCGGGCGAGCCGCCGCGGCGGGAACTGTTTGGCCACCCTGACGAGCGGAGCCCAGACCCGGTTTGCTGTCGAAAGCTGGAGCGAACCCCTCGGAGACGGGTTAAGGCTGTTGGAGGGTGTGAGATGGCGAAACTTCAGGATCGGGTGTAGGTGCGCTCTATGAGCGCACATCGTTTCGGCTTGAAGAATGTGCGGTCATAGACCGCACCTACACCTCCTCAGGAGATCTGCCCCCCCCCCCCCCAATCTTTCCCATCGAAAGGTTGTCTTGGACAAGGATGATTCCGAACCGAATCGCACGCATGTCCGTCAAGATCCTCAACCTGCATCTCGAATACCCAGCAGTAGTGGGTCGGCTTCTAAACCTCGCTCCCCGGGCGCCGACGTTTCGAACAGGGTTTCGACATCCTATGTAGTATAGCTTCCATTCTCGGCGACCCCGAGCAGGTTCCCGGCGGGGTCCTTGAACAGCGCAAACGTCACCACGTCCGGCACAACTGTCCGGGGTAGGACCACGCTTCCGCCGTGCGCCTCGACCTTCGCGAGAACGGCATCGATATCGTCCACGCCCATATACAGAACTTTGTCCGGCGGGTCTTCGCGGATGCCTCCTCGAAGCCCGCCCGTGGACGCAGACGAGATCGTTGAAGTCTGGTCTACGACCCACCCGAATACGTTCTCGAAGAAGGATCGAAGGCGGGCTCCATCCGGGCCCGCTATCTCGAAGTAAACGATCGGGTTGCCCATTTCGATCTTACTGTTTGACGTACTTCGTCAGCCCACCCCCGGCGACCGGACGGGAATTTGGTCCTTCCGCGGCATACACGTTGCCCTCGGAATCGACCGCCACACCTTCGCCGGCGGCGCCGTGAGGCCCCGCATCCGTCTCATGCGGTGGGATGAAGGCCGTAACGCGGTCTTCGGTCGTGTTCCCGATCCGGACGCCCGTCTTCCAGTCGGGATGCCGTGTGGGGTTCGACTCTGAATCGATCGCGTAAAGCGTGTCGTCCGCGTCGATGAACAACCCGCTCACGCGGCCGAACTGCTCGAACGAGTCGAGAAGATTCCCCTCCTGGTCGAATATCTGGATTCGATGGTTCCCGCGGTCGGCAACGAAGAGGCGTTCCTGGGAGTCGAACGCAAGCGCATGGGGGGTCCGGAACTCTCCCGGCGCCGTGCCGATCTGCCCCCACTCTTTGATGTACTCCCCGTCCTTCGTGAACTTGACGATGCGTCCCGTTGCGCCTTCGGGTGGATTGTCGTTCTGGCCGCTGTGTCCGTCCGAGACGAAAATGTCGCCGTTCGACGCAGTGATCACGTCACATGGCTGGTTGAGGGTGTCGGGCCCGCTACCGGCAACCCCGGCCGTTCCCAACCTCATCAGCACCTCACCATCGGGACTGAACTTGATGACCTGGTGCCCCTTCGTTCCAGCCTCGTTGCCCTGGGAATCGGTTACCCAGACGTTTCCGTCGCTGTCCACGTGGAGCCCGTGGGGCAGCACGAATAGCCCGGCCCCAAAGCTCGTCAGAACTTCCCCGGTCGAACGATCGAACTTGAGGATCGGATCAACGTCCGAGGTGTCGCAGCCGCCGGCCAGCGCGTTGGCGCCGCATCGATCGTAGGCCCAGACGTGCCCGTCGGGGTCGATATCGACGCCTGCCGTCGACCCCCAGGTCCTGTCGTCGGGCAGGGGGCCCCACCCCTGGATTACCGTTGGATTGGGATTGGGCAGGTCATTGATAGCCGGATCGGTGATGGCAGTCTCGACGTCGGCCGGCTCCGGCTCGACGACTTCGGGCAACGGTTCCACCCCGCATCCCGACAGCGCGATCATGGTGATGCCCGTAATAAGCGTGAGTTTGAAGCGACCGAACACTGGCATGGTAGCGCCTCCCTTGAAAAGTCCAGTTTTGGTTGCGAATGGCTCCGGTTGATCCCCAGATGCGAGAAGCTTGCGCTATCTGCTACTGATTGATCAACCACGCAAGTCGAGCGGGCCCCATCGTATACGCGTTCACTGGATCGTGGCGAGCAATAGTGGGATGTGCCAGCTGATCGTGAGGTTGCGGTTATGCCATGGATCGACTCATACCCTGTGAAATTCAACCACCAGTTCGGGCCCTTCGCCGTAGCTCTCCCCGGCATATCCACCCCAACGATTGGTCACAGTGAAGCCGTGGTTCTGGATCAAGGAGACGAACTCATCGGGGTAGTAGCAGCGCATCGCGATTGGCAGAATCGTTTCCTCGACCAGCGCGTTCGCTTCGTACGTGCGATAGATCAGTTCCACGTACAGGATCACCCTTTCGGGCTCGAGCCGCGGCCGCCTGTCGTGACAAGTCATCCGCCGCCCATCGACTGTCACCTCCCACTCCTGAGTCTCGTTCAAATCGCACCATTCCCGCTTCATTGCCTCGCGCGATCGATTCGGATTGAAGACGTTGAGAATACATGTGCCTCCGGGGGCCAGGTGCGCGCCGACGGAACTGAACAGCCCGTCAACCTGAGTGTCGGTCTCGAGGTTCTGAAGGACGCGAAACGGGGCAATCACCAGATTGAACTGACGCCCCAGGTCGAAGTCTGCGATGTCTCCTGCTTGAATCCGGGCTTGCTGGGCTGGGACGCCGCCTTTGCGAAGTTTTTCGCGGCAGATATCGAGCATAGCAGCGGAGGCGTCGATGCCATGGATATACCGGCAGAATCCAGTCAGCGGGATGAGAACCCGGCCGGTGCCGCACCCAAGCTCGAGGACTTCGGCGTCGGGTGAGGGAATGCGGGCCCGATAGAAGTCGACGTCCGCCGGACGGTCGGGGTTCACGTCGTAGTACTTTGCCGCTGACGCCCTGGTGTCGTTCACCCCGATAATCCACCCGCCGTTGTCCTCGACCGTTTGGTCCGAGGTTTCTGGAGGTCGAAGATGACGAATGAGGGCGCGCGAAGCTCGTTCGCGAGATCCGGATAACGGTCACCTTCCTCCTCGTCGGGTTTCGATTCCCGAATTCCCCGGAGTGCGTATCCAGCGTCGAGAAAGCCGTTGACATAGGTCGCGAGCGTCCGATGAAAGTTGGTGAGCGGGTGTCCCCGGAACTGCATGATGCGGGCCGACTCGTCAAAGTAGTGGTCGACCCGGAACGCCATCCGAGAGCCGTCGGGATCCGTGATGCGAGAATTCGTAGAGGTCGCCATCGCTGCGAGATTGCAGACCACGAAGCGCCCCCCGGGCTTGATGATGCGGTAAGAAGACATGATTGCAGCTTCGAGATTCTCGACATCCACCAGGCTGATGTAGCTGATGGCAATGTCGAAAGCCGCGCTCTGTACCGGCTCGAGGCTCTCCATGTTTGAGATCAAATAGTCGTCGACATCCGAAACACTTCGCTTGCGCGCCTCAGCGACGAGGGGCTCGCACAGATCCACACCCAGGACATACGAGGCTCCCTGTTGCGCGAGAATCCGGCAAAACCTTCCCTCACCGCAGCCCAGGTCGGCGATCTTCAGACCCTTCACGGGACCGAGCACCTCCAGCATCCAGCGGTCCAGCATGCCGTCACGGTTCGGAGCTCCCTGGTCACACCTTTTGATCCACGTGGGCGCGAAGGATTCCCACTCGGTTTGTTTCTGCTCGTATGTCATAGTCGTCTTTTCCGCCCTCAGGCCGACCGCATTTCTCATCCGCGTCGAGCGACAAAGAACAGTCGGCGAAACGGGAAAATCACGCCTGAAGGGCCGGTCTTGTAGGTCTGCGAGAGCTCAGGGCCAAGGCATGCGAGGAACTCTGCCGACTCATCTGTGGACAAGGCAGAAAGAATCGGTCGCAATGCCGTGCCCTTCAGCCATTCGACGATGGCGTCGGAGCTGTCGAGCTGGTGGTAGTAGATCGTTTCCCAAACTTCTGCCGAAAGCCCCAGGCGACGCAGATGCCGGGCGTACCATTCCGCGGTTTCGACCGAAGGGAGCAGCTGTCTCGCCGGCAAACGTTCCTTCCAACGGGGGCTCTCAACCAGGTCGGACAGAATCCGATATGCCTTCTCGGAGCGGTTGTTCGGTACCTGGACGGCTAGAAGACCTCCGGCAGCGAGTTGAGACGCGAGTCCGGACAGCAGATCTGCATGGTCGGGTACCCACTGGAACACGGCATTCGAAAAGATCAGATCGAGCGGCTCCGGCGCTTGCCAACGACGGAGGTCGGCCTCGATGAAGACCAACCCGGGGCGCGGATCCGGGTGGCGCGTTCGCTCGAGCATCTTGTTGGAACGATCGATCGCCCAGAGTTGGGCGTCCGGCCACCGGTCGGCCAGCAAACGTGTAAGCTCTCCGGTCCCGCAGCCGAGGTCGGCACCGAATCGAACATCCATGTCCGGAACCCGCGCGAGAAGATCCACGAAGGGCTGCCGGCGCTCCTGTTTGAACCGCTCGTACTGGACAGGATCCCAGGTCGGTTCCGGTGTGTTTTTCGCTTCGGTTTCGGCCATCGAAGTCGTTCTCGAGAGTACCCTAGCGCGGCACCGGCACAACCCTGCGGCTGTCAATTATCCCGCGGGAGGCTCCGGGTTGCGGTCTCCCACCCAGCTGATGCCGATGTCGGCTGCTGCCCGCAGGCGGTCGGCAAGCTGCGCCGTGTGGTGCTGAATGTGGCGGATGTTGATGAACTGATGTTCCAGCTTGGAGACCTTGTACCAATAGAACCCACTTTCGGGGTTGGCGAAGTCCAGCGCGTCGACAGCATCATCAACCAGCCGATCGCAGACCTTCCAATATTCCAGTACCTGCGCGCGCGTGTAGGGCTCGGGAACCAGCGGCAGCGTGCTGTCCGGGTCCGCCGGCCCGGCTATGCCGTCCTGGTGCTGGACTTCCGCCTGGTGATGTTCCCAGGGTCGAAAAGCGGCCTGGTTTGGCTGAAGGTAAAGGTGCGATATGAACACGGTGTGGTAAGCGATTTGCCAGAATGAGTTCTTGTATTCGTCGCCCGACCAGACGTCATCGGGACATCGCTCGAGTGTCTCCAGCAGCATCGCAAGGGACGCATGATACTGGCTCTTGAGAATCGACCGAAGCGTTTCGTTTGGGGTGTCCGGCGTGGATTGACTCTGGTTCATGCATAACTCCAGATGGAGAGAGACTCAAGCGCTTCGCGCGTAGGCCGTTGGGCGTAGGCCGTTGAGGTGTCGCTCACCGACAATTCGAGGGTGACTGGCGAGGCGTCTCAGATTCTTGCCGGGCACTGGAGATGCGTCGCCAGTTACCGGCCAATGCGCGCCAGGCGACACCACAACGGATAACGGCCTACAGGTCTCGCAGCGGCCCAACGCGTCGCCATTTACCGACCAATGTTGTCAACAGAGCTGACGGCAATAAGGTTATTGACGTCAAATGGAGCGGAGACAGCCTGTATGTTGTCGCTTTCCAAGAACCCTGGACCTTGATTCATGCTCATCTGTATCACCCCGCCCGCGCGATACAGTTTCAATAGATTGTGTCAGGCACACCAGCGTCCACTCTGCCTGCACGCAGTCGCAACCGGCGGACGCATGATACTGGCTCTTGAGAATCGACCGAAGCGTTTGCGCCGTTGTGGGGTGTCCGGCGTGGATTGACGCCTCTGGTTCATGCATGTTAACTCCAGATCTGGAGAGGCCTGACGAAGCTGCTTGTGCGCCCCGTCGGGCAGCGCTTCCGCGTAGGCCGTTGGTCCGTAGGCCGTTGCGGGTCGCTCACCGACTCGGGATTCGAGCGGTGACTGGAGCCGTTCGGCGGTTCGGGCTTCCGCGGCCGCCTTCGCCTCCCGGATCTTCTTCAGCCGACTTTCGAGGCGTCCTGATTCTGCCGGGCACTGGAGATGCGTCGCCACATGTCACCAGCCCCGCCTTCCGGCCAATGCGCGCTTGCAGGAACAGTCCCGCCAGTGCTCCCAAATGCCGCTTCCGAACCAGGCACTCAGGTACCGAAACACCACAACGGATATACGGCCTACGCCGCCTGCCCCCTCCCGTCCAGGTCCACCTCGCACGCGATTCTCCGGTAGCCAGTCCAAGCCCTGGTCCGCGTCGCCATTTCCGACCAATGTTGTCAACAGAGCTGTCTAGGCGGCAATTATTGAACCGCAAACTTCTGGACGCGCCGTCCGGTGGATGCTTCTCCCACATACAGATTGCCCTGGGAGTCGATGCCCATCCCGTGTGGCCGAAGGAACTGACCCACAAAGCGCCCCCCTCGACCGAAATCACCTACCACGCCCAGATCCTCGCGCCGAAGCGTCCAGACCTTGTGGTTTGTGCCGTCCGCCAGGTGCAGCCACGTCTGATCCGGGTCGGGTGACAGCGCGATGACGAACGCAGATCCTGAGGCCCGCGTGAGGGGCGCGATGATCTTCTCCGCTACGAATTCGCCACTCTGACGAAACACTTGAATCCGGTTCCCCCGGCGATCCGCCGCGTAAATCATTCCGTCACTGGACCCGGTGAGGCCATGCACGTTGGAGAATTGGCGAGGAGGCGGCCCAGCCGGATCCCGGTCGCCATAGTCGTAGTCATCGTCCGGCGTTTCGCCGTAAGCCCCCCAGTGCCGGAGGTAGTCTCCCGTCTCGCCCTCATAGACGACCACGCGGCGATTCCGGTAGCCGTCGGCGATGTATACCTCGTTGGTGTCGGGGTCCACCCAGATTCCGGCCGGCCCGCCCAGGAAGTTGGTGTCGTTGCTGCCCTCGTTCTGGTCGTATTCGCCGATGGTCATCACATGTTCGCCGCTGCGCGTGAACTTCATGACGCGGTGGTGCCTGTAGGTGCCAATCCAGACGAAGTCGTTGTGATCCACGAAGAGCCCGTGAGGGTTTCTCGGGAACACGGAGATGTCCTGCGATGGATCCCCCCACGCCTGCACGACCTCGCCCTGAGGGTCGAATTCGATCACCGTGGGCGCCGGGACGCAGCACATGCCGATGGGTGGATCCTGCACGGCGGCCGTCTCCTCGGGGGTCAACGTTTCCTGCAGGTGCGTCACCCAGACATGGTCCTGGGCATCCACGAACACAGACGTGACGGCGCCTATGATCCAGTCGTTCGGCATCTCCCGGGGCCAGGAGGGATCCACCTGGAACGTCGGCATGTCGCCGGTGGAGGCGGCCGCCACATCACCGGCATCTGCAGCGTCCGGGACCGCGTGGCAGGCCGCCAAGAGGAACGGAAGCACGATGAATAAGGTGAGCGACAAGCTCTTTCGATTCTGCATTCTTCCGATCCTCCTTCAACTGTTTCGCGGATCGATGGACCCCACGTCCACCAACAGGCCTGCCAAAGCACCATAGGTTCTGACCGGTCGGCGTTCAAGGCCTGGGTCGTGACCGACAGCCCGACCAGTACCGGCATCTTCTTAGGCGGCTCCCTTGATCACCCGTTGTCCGGGCCCGCTTCGGCGCGCGCCGCGCGATCGCGGTTACTGGGCAGCCGCCGCAGCCTTGACCGGTCCTCGCGTGATGGTAGTCATCTCCTCCATCACATCGAACTGCTTGACGCTGAAGTCGCTGAGCGCGGGGTGATCTGTTACTTGCGCCGCCAGCGGTCCTTCCAGAAAGTTCTGAACGGACCCTTCGTCTTCGAAGAGGTAGATGCCACCGGCTTCGCTCTGGCTTCCATTGAGCATCCAGATCTTCCACCGAAGGCCAGGGAGCGCGGCGAACTCTTCGCCAGGGGGCCCACGGCTTTTTGGTATTCCGCGCCGGTAACGCTGAACTTGAAGTTAAGCTGCACTATTCTTTCCGCGATGGTTGACTCCTCTTGGGTGGGTTGTGTCGAGTCAAGATATCTCAGACCTTCCCGCTTGGGTAGCTAAACTGTATGTCGCGTCAGATAGCGTCCCACCTGCGCGCAATAGTCACGGTAGGCGTCCCCGTAGGCCCGGTGGAGAAAGCGCTCCTCGTGGAGGATCTGGGCGTGAAGCGTTCCGATGAGGAAGGCGGCGAGTGCCAGAAAGATCAGGCGTCCCTGGATCAGGAACACACCGATGGCCAGGCAGTCCAGGCCGACGTAGATCGGGTTCCGGGTCCACGCGAAAATGCCGCCGGTTACGAGCCGACCATGGGCATGGCGATCGATACCGAGACGCCAAGAGTCTCCGAAAGCGACCAGCGCTAGCAAGTAGATCAACGATCCGGCGACCAGCAACACGGCGCCGAGGGCCTTGACTGCGACGACATCGACCAGTACGACATCCATCGGTTGTGGAGCGACATGGGTCCCCAGCGGCCAGGCATGCGCGACGATTTCATACACCCACAGGACGAAGAACATGACACATAGCAGATCGGCCAGCGCTCGCGCACGCGACCGCTCCCGGTCGATGACGACGACCCGGATGCCTCTGGCGAAAAACAGGGCGAAAGCGCGCCCGAAGGCGAGGCACGCCATGAAGATGAGAACGGCGAGCTGTAACCAGTCGAAGAATCGGGAGATCGTCATCAAGAGTCCATCTGCTTCAGCTGGAATAAGAAGGTGTTCCCAAGGTTACCCCTTAGCGTCGAAATCTGTTCGAAGCCCAACTTGTGGAGTACATGCACAGAGGCTCCGTTGACTTCGTCGACTGCGGCGTAGAACTCCCTGAAGCCGGGCTGTTTACTCGCGTGCAGAATCGAGGCGCGGGCCATTTCTGTGGCGTATCCTTTACCCGCAAAGCGGCCGAACATCGCGTATACGAGCTGCGGCTCGGGGTGAATCGACGAAATCTCCAGGAAGCCGCAGAACCCAACGAGTTCGTCCCTCGCCAGGGTGTGCGCCAGCCAGATCCCGACACCGCGTCTCTCGAACAGCTCCTGGCTGTCCCGAACGCGTTCCTCGCTCCACTCTCTGGGGAATACGACGCCGTCCATGAGATAGCGGCGGACGTGGGGGTCCTGCACCAGGCTATGGAAGCTCTCCAGGTGGGCGGCCTCCACGGGGCAATATCTCAGTCTCGCCGACGTCATGTGTCCGACCCTTGCATACGGCGCGGATCCACCTGGACCGGCCCTCGTTCAGGAGCCCAGTCCGTCCGCCGAGGTCATCCCTGGGTGATCTGGATGAGGTTCCCGCATGTATCATCGACCTGACTACAACAGCGAAACCGGTGCCTCTATCGATATAACGGGTTGGGGTGGTCAAAACGGCATCCCGCTTCCCATTTTGAACGTTGGTTTCCATGCGCTGGGATCCCGCCGGCATCTTGAATCATTCGAGCAAGGTGCATCAGATTCCACGTCATGAACGTCGTGTTTCGATTGGTGAACTCGTTTTCCGGACCGCCGGAACCGGGATCGAGATACGAGGGTCCCGGCCCCGCCGGGCCCAGCCATCCGGCGTCTGCTTGAGGTGGAATGACGTAACCGAGGTGTTGCAGGGAGTAGAGTATGTTCATCGCGCAGTGTTTCGCACCGTCTTCATTGCCGGTGATCAAGCATCCCCCCACGCGACCGTAATATGCATACTGACCTTGCTCGTTAAGGTCCCCCGACGACGAATACAATCGTTCATGACCTTCGTACAGACGGATGACTTTTCACCCAGCCATATCGGAGAGGTGATCACCAGTATGTTTGCGACCTTCACCTTGTCATAGATCGTCGGCCAGTCGTCCTGCGCCCAGCCCTGCGAGGTCATGTCCGGATAAACCCCATAAGCGACGTTGTGGTCCACCGGTCGCAGCACGTCGACACCAAGGCCGTTTTTCTCCATGATGGCCTTCGAAATCTCGATCAGGCCCTCGGTGTGAGACAACTCCGGTGTCCGCTTCAGCGTGCAGTTTAGAAACACTGCTCGCAGAGCGGAGAAATCCCACCGGCTTGATTCACACATTTCGAGTTGTTTCTCATTCAATTCCATGACTTATGTCGCTCCTCTCGTTGGATGGCCAAAGTTGTCGAGGTACGGGTTTCGCGTCCGGAGGATCACACCGGCGGATGTCTCGTGTGCCACTCGGTCGCCTCTTCGTAGGCGTGCGCGATCCGGCACAGCATGGTTTCGGTCAGGTGGCGCCCCTGCAATTGCATCGTGTAGGGCACTCCATCCTCGTTTGCGCCGCACGGCAGCGAGATCGCCGGCGTCCCTGCGAAGTTCGCAGGCGCCGTGAACTGGAACTGGATTTTCGGGCCCACGGGGTCGAAGCCCGCCATGTCGCCGTAGAGGGTGTCCGCGGATATGGGGAACGGGACCCCGCCCGCCGGACAGACGGCGGCATCGACATTCGACAGCGCGGCTCGAAACCGGTCGTTGAACCCGGCGCGCAGTGCGCCCGCCTCCGAGTATGCTTCATCCGTTACTGCCGCTGCCAGGAAGTCTCGATAGTATGGCCCGTATTCGTCTGCACGTGCCGGGTAATGGGCCGCGTGGACCGCACGCGCTTCGTAGAAACAGATCGTGAACCACGCGTCCACGAGGTCTTCCGAGAAGTCCGGCATGTCCAGTTCCACGATCTGTGCGCCCAGGCGCTCAAGTTCCCCGAGGGCGACTTCGATGGACCGCACGAGGCCCGGATCGACGTCCCTCGTCGCGTAGCCCCGGTCGAAACCGATGCGCACACCGTCCAGGCCCCGGCCGAGCTCCGCGAGCATATTCGGGACCGGTTCTGCCAGCGACGTCGGGTCATTTGAATCGAGCCCCGCTATCGCCTCCAGGACGATGGCGGCATCAGCCACACGACGGGTCATTGGTCCAACGTGATCGAGCGACTCGGCGAGTGGAAGGACTCCGTATCGACTGACCCGGCCGTAGGTCGGCTTGAGGCCGACGATGCCGTTCGACATCGCCGGAAAGGTGATCGATCCCCCGGTGTCGGAACCGAGCGAGGCAAAGCACAGGCCGGCCGCGGTAGCAACTCCCGAGCCGCTTGAGGACGACCCTGGCCACAGCGCCTCGTCCCACGGGTTCACCGGAATCTCGAAGTCCGCGTGGTAGCCCGGCATCGCACCCTCGCTCATATTCAGCTTACCGAGGAGTATGGCGCCAGAGTCGTTGAACTTTGTCACCACCGTGGCGTCGTAGTCCGGTACGAAGTCGGCCAGGACGCTCAGACCGCCCATCGTGGGCACACCCTTCGTGTAGTAGAGGTCCTTGACGGCGATCGGGATCCCATCGAGCGGTCCCCGGTAGCCTCCCGACTCGATCTCCTGCTCGGCGATGCGGGCAGCCGCCAGGGCGCTCTCGCCGATCACGGTGGCGTAGCTCCTGAGGCGGGAGTCGACGGCCTCGATACGGTCCAGCATCATCTGCGTCAAATCGACCGGCGAGAGCTCCCTCGCTTCAATGAGGCGGGCAACTTCGGTAAGACTGGAGTAGTGCAGCGATCCGCCCTCGGCGTCGCCGGCCGGCGGAGGTGTTGGCTCAGGTGAACAGGCGCCGTGAACAGACGCCACGATGCCGCCACCGACCAGCGCCAGCAAATCCCGGCGTGACAATCGTCCTCGACACTCGCGTTGTTTAAGAGTACTCATAGGATCTCCCCGGCTGCCTTCCGGTTCACCGTGCTCCTCATCAACAATTCGATCTTCGGCAGGATAACCCCACCGCCTCACGGTGTCGGCTCAAGTGGCCGGAAGCCAGCTCCCCATTGTGAGTCACGGCGCTTTGATCGCCCGCCCGGGCCGGGCATCGGGCACGAGTTCGCCGCCCTGGACGACCAGCACGCCGTTGACCAGTACGTATGGAATACCTTCCGATGGAAGGGTTGGGTTGGTGTAGGTGGACCGGTCAATCACTGTCGCTTCTTCAAAGATCGTGATGTCGGCATCCGCGCCGACTCTCAGGCGGCCCTTCCTCTCCATTGCCGACACGTATCCTTCCAGGCGCCGTGCGGGTCCGATCGTCATTCTTCGCAGAGCATCCATGAGCGTGAGCACGCTTTCCTCGCGCACATACTTTCCAAGCACCTTCGAATAGGTTCCGGAAGTACGGGGGTGGCCTTGTCCATCTTCTATGAGACCGTCACTGGCAATCATGGTGATGGGATTCTCGATGGCCGCGCGTGTCATCTCCTCCGTACGACTGTGGATGATCACTCCGCCACCCTGCGCCCTGTATCGGGCGAAGCTGTCGCGTGTGAGGCGTTCACCGTTTCCGCCCACTGGTGGATCGGGAAACGGTCGTCATCCCAGGACTCCCAGTCGTCGAAGAGCGCAGACTCGATCATCGTCATGCCGGCCTCATAGGGGTAGGCCTCGGTGGTCACGTCCTGACCGCCGCTCCGGGCTTGCTCGATCGTCCCGAGAAACTCCGCGGTCGAGGCACCGCCGCTGGAATTCGCATGAACAACGTGTAGGGAAGCGCTCGTAGCTGCTGCGCCCTCGATTGCTTCCTTCAGGCCCTCCGGCCCTCCTCTTACATGGATGTGCGCCGACACGCCGTGGGCGGAAGCAATCCGTAGCATCGATTCGAACTCGGCCGTTGTCGCGGCGGGCGTGTAGGCGAGACCGAAGCCGACTGCAACCGCCCCCTGCCCCAGGCCTTCCTCGATCAAGCGCTCCATCTCGGCTATCTGTTCTTCTGTGGCTCCCTCACTGCCCCCCGGTCCGCTCGGCAGGAGTCCTCCCGAATCGCCCATGACTCTCATCCGCACAGGGATGTGCCCTATGCTGACGCCGTAGTTGAGGATTTGTCCGCCGTCGCGCTCGCCGTACCAGGCGGAGACGTCGCCTGTCCCCACCTCGAGCTCGAACGCAGTAGTGACACCATCGCGAACCATTAGACGGAACGCTTCCTCGGACTGACCGTGTGCGTGCAAATCGATGAAACCCGGCGCAACGACCAGACCGGTTGCTTCGACTATCCGTTCCCCATCGAGTGCGTTGGCACTGATCTCTTCGATCAGGCCGTCCCGGATACCCACGTTGCGGACCGCGTCCAATCCGGATTCCGGATCCATCACGCGACCACCCTGCACAACCACGTCGTAGCGCTCTACGGTAGTTTCGAGTGGGGCGCAGCCGAATAGGGCAATTACCACGAACCCCACCACTGAGCAGGAGATTGTCTTCGTCATGACTTGCCTCTTCAAGGAGAATTGCGTTTGACGTTGCGATTAGCCAGCGTTCGCGAAGCTTCGTCAGTTCTCAGTCGCGCGTCACCCGGCATTCTCGCACTTCAGGACGTAACAGCGATGTGCGAGTTCAACAAGCTCGGAATACCCCCAGGTGCCCTGATCCGTAATGCGACTTGCCAGGTCCGTCGGCAACCCCCCAAGACCAAGGTATGTTCCGCTGATCGCTCCAGCCATCGCCGCAGTCGTGTCGACGTCGCCACCGACAGCTATGGCAGTACGAACCGTTTCCATGTAATCGTCAGGACTCCTGAAAAAAGAATACAGGCTCCAAAGAACACTTCCGACCACAAACGGTGAAATCCCCTCCCAGGAATCCTGGTAGCCGGGCCCCACCCCGCTCCTGGAGATTGGCACAACGGCATCTTCAGGGCGAAGGTTCGTCCACTCGCGCAGTTGACGGATGTACTGGCTGAAGGGTTCGTCGATTACCGCCACCCATTCCGCCACCTGGTTCAGCCAATCCGCCGGACGTTCAGGCCCTTCGAGCGCCAACGCAACACAGCCGGCGACGGCGAGGGCCCCTGCGGAGCAACGACGATCGGAATGGGTGATCCGGCCTTGTTCGTCGGCTGCTCGAATAAGGTCCACCGGCTGATCATAGTAGAACATTCCTATCGGGGCGGCCCGCATCGCGCTGCCGTTGCCGGCCGCCGGCGACGGAGTTCCTGCTTCCCGCCAAGGAACACCCGCGGCCAACCGGCGGGCGGCTTCCTCTGTAGCGTGGCCGCGGCCCACTATGCGATTCTCTTCGAATATTGCCGCAATCCGCTTCGCGTAGTTGCCGGGATCGAAATGTCCGCATTCGACGTAACTCTGGAGCAGTTCCCTAGCAAGTTGGGAGTCGTCCGTGTACTGACCGAAGCTGAACCTGTCGCCTCCTTTAGCGGTTGGCGCGTCCCCTGTCAACGACTTCGTCACGTATCGCTCGCAGATGTGCGGTGGAAGCCCTTCAACCGGGAATCCCAAGGCGTCTCCGAGGCACTGCCCGATGATGCACCCACTGAACCGGTCCCTGATCAACCTCGCCATCTTCTTGTCCAGCTAACGGATAGAGTTCTCCGGCGCCACCGCTGAGGAGTCCCACGACCATCTTTAACGATTTGCAACACGAAACGGCTGCCACTCTCCGTAGGTCAGACTACGCCAGAGCCACTCCAGCGGACCGAAGCGAAATCGACGCAGCCACAGCGTCGAGCCCACCAGTTGGACCGACCACACGCCCATGACGATCAAGATCTGACCCAGACGATCGATGGAGCCGAAGAGTCCCAACCCATGCCCGTAAAAAATCGTCGTACAAATCAGTGTTTGAAGGATGTAATTGCTGAAAGCGGTCTTCCCGACCGCAGCCAGTGGGCGAGTGACGCTCCCCCAGGAGGTTGCCTCGCCCAACCAGTAGACGACACCCAGCCAGCCGAAGCTGACGAGCAGACTCCCCCAGTAATTGAACTGCCCGCCCAGGAAAAACGTGTAGGAAGGGTCCCAACCGGAGGCAAACTGACGATGGATGCCGTAGCCGACAAGGGGGAGGCCCGCCAGCAGGGCGAGGGTTATCGCCCAGAACGAAAACCGCAGCCCTCGATGGAGCCGGAAGAACCCCAGCTTGTAGAGGGCCATGCCGATGAGCATCAGGCCGCCGCTTCGCCAGAGGCCCCAGAAGAGAAAAACACCGGTGTGGAACTCCAGGGACTTGGCTGCACGATCGCCCATCTGCCCCCGCCAACCACCCCGATAGGTCGCCAGTTCGGCCTCGATGCTCTCGGGGGTTGGCTGCCACGTCTCGATGAACTGCTGGCGGGCCGATTCCGGCCAGGCAGGCAGAGTCAGTCCAGCCGCCACGGAAAGGCCCGATCCGATCGCCAGCATCACGACCCCTAAAATCAGGAGGGTCCGCGATGAGCGCCTGCGAAACAGGTACACGACCAGCCCACTCATGCCGTAGATCACCAGGATATCGCCATACCAGAGCAGGTACGCGTGAGCGGCCCCAAAAGCGATCAACAGCAGCATGCGGCGGACATGAAGAGGCGCCGCGCTGCGGCCGATCGTTTCCGCACGCTCGGCCATCAGGACGATGCCCGCGCCGAAGAGCACCGAGAAGATGGTCATGAACTTCTGATCGGCGAATAGATGACCCAGTATCCAGACCCAGCGATGGATCCCGCTCAAATCGCCATAGGCGGTCGGATTGAAATAAGCGGCATAGATCATCGAGAAGGACTGAATGTTCATGATCAGGATCCCGAGCAGGGCAAAGCCCCTCATGGCATCCAGGGAAGGGATCCTTTTCGATTCCGGTACGGGCCCTCGAGGCCCTTGTCTTCGTGACATCATCGACAGCCCTCGATTCGGGCGCAACGGTGAGATTGCTGGAGAGCACTGATTCTGACTTTACTCACTCACCCTCTTGATTAATCTGCTGGATGGTTCCTGTGCCGGGTTGGCGACTTTGCGAGAGGCCTCGATCCCGGTCGCAGGGAGTTGCTCCGTGTCGATCAAGCCGACCTGCGCGAGTACGGAGGCCTGGTCCCAGTAGATGCGCTCACCGGCGATCTTTCCGTCTTTGAACTGCACAACCACGACGACGGCGAATTCGACCCGTTTGCCCGTAGGCGGTACGCCGGGGAGTATCCACGGCATCTCGATCGTGTGGGTAAATTTGTGAATCAATTCATCCACTACGCGGTCATCTCCAACCGTGCGGGCGACCGGTACGGCTTCGGTGTCTGGTGGATGACCGGGGAGGAAATAAGTGTTGTAGAAGTGACGGACTTCGTTGAAGCCGACGCCGCCTGTCATCACAGGGACGTGATTGACGAACGGATCCGACGTCATTGTGGCCATCGTCGCATCGATACTCTTCTCCTCGAACTCGGCCCTCATGTGCCGCTCCCACATCTCGACCATCGTCTGCTGTTCCGGAGTAAGGTTACGATCATTCATGGTTTCTCGACCCTCCTTCTCTATATGCCGGCGTCCGACTGCGGCCCATGCAAGCCAGCCTCTCGGATCTGTATGATTTCGCCTCCTAGTCCGGGGCATGTTGGACAACCGATCACGTTCGTCAGACGGGTTGGCGTCAAGCCCACCCGGGGGCGGCGGACCTCCAAACGGCTTGTTACTGTCAGTTGGTGGCTTCCAGAGCGTCGAGCACGCGCCGCCCTCGCGGTGAGAGACGGTACCCCGTCTCCAGGCTTTCGGTCAGACCAAGGTTTTTCAGCTTCCGGACGTTAAGCTTGAGCCTCTCCTTTTCCTGCCCAACACGCGTCGCGAGATCGCCTGCCCGGACTCCGGGTTCGGCACCGACCAGTCGAAGTGTGGTGAGGGTCCAGGGACCGTGCCGGCTTGCGCGGTCGAGTCGCTCGAGCCGCCCCTTGATTTCGGCCAAATCGACGGTCGTCAGCCTATTCTGATTACGCAGGGCTATTCGGGGATCGTCCCCCACATAGCTCACCTCGATTCTGTAAATACTCCCCGCGACCCTGCGGTTCAATTCCGCGCGCAATTCGCTGGTTGACTCGTAGCCGGCGGCGCGAGCCTCCCGGGTTGTGATCGACGATTGCGGCACCTGTCGAACAGCACCGATTCGGACAACACCAATGGCGGTCTTCAGCGTGCCCCCGGACCGTACGGATGGCCTTCGCCACCGACGGAAGGCGAGCGTCACTTCGCCCTGCCGGATCCCCCGCAGAAAATGGTTGCGGAAGAGCACACTGTCGTTCCTCGGTCAGGTCCGTCCCACGGAATTCGGCAGTTGGCTGCGAGCCGGACGTATCACCCAGGTAGCAGCTCAAGCGTCGGGATCATGCGGCGCTCCGCCGTGAACCCACGCACCCACTTTTGTGATGCCTTCGTGTTGTACTTCTCGGCATAGGCCCGGCTGCCGGCTTCCCGCAATCGCTCGCTTCGCGTGTGCCTCGCACGGACCGCGACCTCTCGCTCAGCGAGATGGACAGTTCCGCGTGGTTCGGCGCGAAAGGCGCGGTACCACCCGGTTGGGTTATCACTCCATGACCGAACGAAAACCCTGCGGCCGACAACAACGACCCACACTCCGGTATAGCGATGTTCGCTGCCGGCGCGAATACCAAGAATCTTGGCTTGCTGGAGCGCCTGGAGCACGGGGCCTGAGAAACGGCGCTCGGTAGTCATGTCGTTGACATCAGTCAGTTCGTCGGGGTTGGTTTGTGCCGCCTAGTGGCCCCGGGACCAGGCCGTGCGACCGGCACCGCCAACCGACAACACTCGAGAAATGCTGCGGAGCCGATCGCGTTTACGGAGAGCCAGCTTCATTGTTTTGTTGGATAGTCCCTTGAGCCCGGAGTGCTGACAACTCTTCGGCGATAGGAATCAGGTTGTGATTGTTGAGATCGTCGACAACATCGTACCACTCGTCGTTAACACTGTCGGGATGCCTGGCACCAAGGATCCCCCCGGCAATGGACGCGATGGAATCGGCGTCGCCTCCCACGTTGGTTGCGAGGAGAATGACCGATCCCACAGATCGCATCAGGGTTCCGAGTGCCAGCGCCAGTGGCACCTTGGTCAACGGTGTTTCGGGAAAGTATCGCTCCGCGAGTTCATCTGCCCCGACGTTGGTCCTCTGTTTCAAGTCGTTGCGAATCGAGCGAACTGCCAGAGAAAAGACAGCTCCCCGCGAACTTGGCCAGAGTGTCTCCGCTATGGCGGCCGCCCGCGCGGCGAATTCGCCGATCTCCTCGCCGGAGGCGCCGTCGATCGCCGCTGACACGGCGGCGGCCGTTGCCGCGGCACCGGCGATTGCCAGCGAGTCGCCGTGGGTGGGAATGGAGGCCTCTCGGGCGGCGGAGAAAATGCCGTTCAAGTTTCCCGAGGAATAAACTATGCCCACCGGTGCCACGCGGATTGCCGCGCCGCAGCCGTCATGCTCGAGATCAACTCGCTCCGGGTCGTTCGCTTCGTGGAACCTCCACAGGGATTGAACTCCCGGGTGCACGCTCTTCCGGCATCCAAGCATTTCCCGTCCGACGCCCGCGTGTGAGACCGTGCGATCCTTGATAATCGCTCGTGCAACCGCGATCGTCCGCTCGGTATCGTCCGTGGTCTCCCCGATCCGCCACTCACGCTTCCGATGGCCGACATAACGCGGGATCACCGAACCTGGAGTTCCCTCGAAGCCGCGAACTCCATCGGGATACCACTCGGTGACCTGTTGCCGGGAAAGCGTCTCCGTTTGCTTTCCGATGGCATCCCCGGTCGCGACGCCCTTGAGGCAGCCAATGATCCGTTCGTGTGATGTCATCATGATTCAGGGCGCGCTCACGCCCTGCTTCGTCGCCCGCTGACACGTTGGACGAATGCAGTAACGGATAACAAGATAGCCGCCAACAACATCACGATAAGCGTTGCAAACTTCGTTCCGGTGACCCAGGGCAGCCCTGCACTGGGCCTGTAACAGTGCTATCGGCACCATCGCCGATGGGTCTTGCGGGCGAGGTCGAGGAGGGAGACGGAAAGCGATGCTCTTTCATCGGTGACGGCTTCCGACAAAGAGATCGCCCGCAACCCCCATCGGCCCGAAGGGTTCGGCCCAACGGCGCCGTCTTCGGTGTCGTAACGCCCTCGCAATGAAACAGCATTGGCTCGAGCGTCACTCCTAGAATCCGACGCCGTTCCGCCGAACGCTGGTACCGATAGCACTGTTACAAGAGGCCCGCTTTGCCTAAACGCTCGTTTGCCGGAGAGCCGGCTTTGTGTGGGACCAATGGCTGTGAATGATCCTCCACTGCCCATCGACACGACGATAGACCTCCGTGGAATTCCAGCGGGCCAACAGGGATTCTTGCTGATCAGCTAGTTTTCCATAGTTGACGACGTTCGAACTCAACACCGCCACGTCACCGTGGTGCTGAACCCTAGGAGCCATCATCTCGTACCGTGGATCCGTGAACGGGAGTTCGAGGTCCTTTATCGGACCCAACAGTGCTCTCATGGCTTCCAATCCATCCCTGCGTTCTTCCTGGTTTGGATCGAAGTAGGTCACCTCAAGTGCGTACAGGTCCAGGTAGCAGGTAGCCCTGGGGATCACCGGTGACCCAACGGTCGAGCGCGGATCGCTCCGAGGCTATGATCTCTTCGGATACACTAGCCCATCGAGTCTCCCCCTCTCCTGAACTGCATTGGTACAAGACGCTGCGAAGCCCGGGAAGAGGACAAAGGGATCCGAAAAATCGCTTCTGGATAGTATGGGTGCGGGCCCGGTACAACGTTCAGTCATGAGTCTTGTCGCTCCAGAAAGGTTTTCAGGCTTTCGCGGAGAAAATAGTCCCACCCCGCCTGGCCGCTTTCGCGGCTGAAATCTGGATTGTCCTGCGGAAAGGTCTCAATTCCCTTGTGAGAAAACTTCAATTTCGTACCGCTGGGCGTTTCCGACAGTTCCCATGTGACAGACGAGTTTCCGGCGTAACCTCCGTATCGCCAGTTGTAAGCAATTCTCCTTCCCGGAACCACGTCGGTCACTTTCCACTGGTGTGGGTAGTCCCGGTCTTCGACCCGTACATTGAACTGCGTTTCGAAACCTACTTCAGGTTCGAAGTCAGTGATCGTCTCGAAGAACCACTGACGCATTTGATCCTTGTCGGTAATGGCCTTCCAAACCACAGCGATGGGAGCGTTGAATGTGTGTTCCACGACGATCGGGTCTGCATTTATGTCCATGTGGTTCGTCCTGAAAGAATTGTCAACTGCAATCTAACGTCGTTGCCGTTAAGCTGCGGGCGCGAAACAAGGCGGCGCAAGCGAAGCTTGCGACCGCTAAGACCAGCTATCCGCCAGCTTCAACGGCTTGATACTCATGAAGGCCCCCAAAGCTGCCCGCCAGGCGGGCAGGCTGGAAAGGTAACCAAACCGATTCCAAGAAGGGGGCTTTCTGAATGCGATTCTATACCAACCAACATGAGTACTACTGCGGGATCGACCTGCATGCACGGACGATGTGGATTTGCATCCTCGACTCGACCGGAGAAGTCTTGGTCGACAAGAACGTCAGTGCCGGACCCGAGGAGTTTCTGAGAGTGATCGAACCCTATCGATCCGATGTGGCCGTTGGCGTGGAATGCATTTTCACTTGGTATTGGCTGGCGGACCTGTGCGAGCGGGAAGAGATCCGGTTCGTGCTGGGTCACGCCCTGTACATGAAAGCGATTCACGGTGGGAAAGCCAAGAACGACCGGATCGATGCCTACAAGATCGCTGTGCTACTGCGCGGCGGCATGTTGCCCCAGGCCTACGTGTATCCGGAACCGATGCGCGCCACGCGGGATCTGCTCCGTCGCCGGCTGTATCTGGTCCGTATCCGCGGTGAGCTGCTGACTCACATCCAGAACACGAATCACCAGTACAATCTCGGCCCGATTCCATCGAAACTCCAATACCCATCCAATCGCGACGGATTCGTCGAACGATTCACCGATCCGAGCGTCCGGAAGAGCATGGACGCGGATCTGGAACTGATCGGTCACCTGGAACGCGTGATCCATGCGATTGAGGTCTATGTCCTCAAGCAAGCCCGCCAGCACGATCCCGGAGCCGTTCATCTGTTGCGGTCCATCCCGGGTATCGGCAAGATCCTGGCGCTGACGATTCTCTATGAGATTCAGAACATCGACCGATTCGAACGCGTTCAGGATTTCGTCTCCTACTCCCGGCTAGTGAAGTGTGCCAAGGAGTCGGCCGGCAAGAGAATCAGCTCCAGTTCCGGCAAGAAGATCGGTAACGTCCATTTGAAGTGGGCGTTCTCTGAAGCTGCCGTTCTGTTCCTGCGGCAGAATCCCGATGGCCAGAAATTCTTGGCTCGGCTCAGCCGCAAGCACGGCAAACCGAAAGCATTGAGCATTCTCGCTCACAAGATCGGCCGCATCACCTATCACCTGATGCGGAGGAGGACGAACTTCGACATGCGAAAGTTTCTTGCGGCTTGACGGAAGGGAGCGGGAGAACCCTTTGCCTAACTGGCGTCGCTACGGTCTCATCCTCCATCGAGAATCATCATGCGTGCGGCACCGACCGCGATCACCGATTCTCATGGACCTTAGACCAGACAGCCATCTCGCTTGATTGGTTCCCGCTCCCGTTCCGACCCGACTGGTGCTCTGCCCCTCACCCGAGCCTGGAGCTAACTGGCGGCACACGCCGACACTTGAGTAGGACGGTACGAGGGTACTGATGAATTTCTAGGTCGCGGTTCGATCCTGAACCGCAGTGCTGAGTCTTGACAGCGCTTGAACCTCAATAGGTGTTTGGTGCAGCGCATCTCGGCTGCACCGGCAATCGAATCCAAGTCGGAGCACGTCTCTCAACTTCGAATTGGCTCACTGTCGTGAGCCATGAGGATTGGTGTCGCTCTTGACTCTACGGGGCCTTATAGGTGTTAGACAGCTCATTAAGTGACGTGCGGCAGCGGTTCCAACTCTTCTAGGGCCGCCTTGGCTGATCGCATGGCATGCCAGAGATCCCAGTCTTGCTGTAATCCGAGCCAAAAGTCGGCACTCATCCCTGTGACGCGAGCCAACCGCAGCGCTGTGTCCGGGGTGACTGATCTCTTGCCTCGAATGATCTCATTCAGACGGGGAAACGATACGCCCAGACGAATGGCAAAGGCCGACTGCGACACACCGAGCGGCTTTAGAAACTCCTCAAGGAGCATTTCGCCCGGATGCGTCGGAGGTTCATGGGTGGGCAGCGGGCGTGCCACCAGCGGCTTTTTCTTTGATCGGCGTTTAATGGTAGTCGGTGACTTCGACTTTGTCGGCATAGCCGTTCTCCCAAGAAAAACACACCCGGTACTGTTCATTGATCCGAATGCTATATTGGCCTGCTCTGTCGCCCACCAGTCGTTCCAAACGGTTGCCCGGCGGCACCGCCAACTCGTGAAGATCTCGTACGCGGTTGAGTTGGGTCAGCTTTCGACGGGCTACGGGCCACAGCTCAATCAGACAGGTTCGCCGAGCTCGCCGGCTTTTGACACCGTTGAAGATGTCCGTGGTGGCCTGATCGGCGAACGTCCGTATCACGGACTCTATTATAACGGACTACGTAATAGTGTCCAGGGGCCGTCGTTGGCTGTCTAACGGTTTGTGGCTCTGTGGCCGCCGTCTGGTGCAGCCACTTGTTATAACCGCTGTTCAGGTTAGCTGGCCTGCACGCACTTGATACGTCCGAGTTCTGCCGCCTCCGCTGCCTGCGCGTGATAGAGATCCCAACGGAGTTGGAGGTTCATCCACAAATCGGCGGTAGTCCCAAAGAACTTCGCCAGTCGAAGGGCCGTGCTTGGGGTGATCCCACGTCGACCGTTCACCAGTTCATTAATGCGTTGATACGGAACACGGATGCCATCAGCCAACTGGCGCTGGCTGAGGCCCATCGGATTCAGGAATTCTTCTAAGAGCATCTCGCCAGGGTGAGTAGGCTGACGATGCGTTGGGATTCGGACCATTGAAGCCTCCGATTCAGTTGCGACCCTTGCTCAGTGGTAGTCGACAATCTCCACATTCTCCGGACCAAGCTCCGTCCACACGAAGCAGACGCGATACTGATCGTTCACGCGCATGCTGGGCTGCCCAGCCCGATCCTTCTTCAGGGCTTCCAGTTGGTTGCCAGGCGGTGCCCGCAGGTCTCGTAGCGTGCTGGCCGAATCGAGCAGCTCCAGCTTACGCCTCGCGGCCTTCCGAACGGTTGCCGGGCAGACCTGACGGGCCCGCTTAGTTTCCGATCCATTGAAAATATCTTCCGTGCCACCGTCGCGAAACGAATGAATCACATTACCACGATAGCACGGATGCCATGCTACTCGAAGGGCGTGTTACCGTTGTTCGATGTTCGTCGGTATAACGAATAGGGTTTTATCCGCGGTGCGGGCACGCGAAGTTTCGAAAAACGGCGAACGGACACACGGATCCAACAGCGGGACGGAGAGGATCTCTGGTTTGAAACCGGCAAACGGAATCATGACGAATCCCAGGTTTGTGGCGGGAGGATTCGGACAGAAACGAGCGTTCCGATGCCGCAGGACGGGCACGGGCGGGGTTCGGCAATCCACTGGAGGAGCGGTTCTGGACGCGGTTTGCGTGGTGCCTGTGCTCGAGGCAGAAGCTGGCGGCAGCGGGCGAGGTTGCGAGCTTTGTGGCGGTTGGCCATGAAGCCGAAGTGGCGGATGCGCATCAGACCACGTGGGAGCACGTGCAGGAGAAAGCGTCGGATGAACTCGTCGGCGTCCAGGGTCATCGTTTTGAGTCAATCGCCACTTTTGCGGTCGCGATAGAGGAACGAGACTCCATCGGGTTCGACGGTTCGGATGCGGTGGTTGGAGATCGCGACTCTGTGGGTGTAGCGAGCCAGGTAGTCCAGGACCGTGTCGCTTCGTAGTGACCCAAAACACGCAATTCCGCCACTAGCGATACTTCGGAAAACATCCCGGCACAAGCGGGGGGCTACGTCATCACCCCCAGACTCCCGATGCTTCGGGACGGGTTGGTCAGTGAGGAAGCCGCCGCTACCCGCTCGAGCGGTTGAGGGCGGGTAGGCTCAGAAGGGTTCCAACCGCCACCACCGCTACGGCTCCGACCACATTGTAGTAGAGGAAGGAAATGTCCGTCGTCTCGCTGACGGCGAACACTGACAGCATTCCCGCCAGCAGTCCAAGGAAGGCGCCGTTCCCGTCGGCCCTCTTTACCAGGAAGGCCAGAAGGAACACGCCCAAAAGGGACCCGTAAAAGTAAGATCCGACCAGATTGACGGCCTCGATCAGCGAGCCTAACTGACCGGCAAAGAGCGCAAATCCACTGGCAAGCATCCCCCAGAACAGGGTCGCTATCCGGGAAGCCTTCAGATAGTGTTCAGGAGGAGCCTCCCGTTTGAAGTAACGCCGATAAAAATCCACGATCGTGGCACTGGAGAGGGCGGTCAGCTCGGAGTCGAGTGAAGACATGGCGGCCGCGAAGATGACCGCGATCATCAGACCCAGCACGCCAGCCGGCACGTACTTTATCAGGTAAGAAGGAAAGACGTAATTGACGTCGTTGGAGGATGCCCCACGCACCTCCTCGACCAGCTGCTTGGACTCGCTGCGCAGATCCGAAAGCTGCTGGTCGTACCCACTGATCTGTTGCCGCAAACCGAGCAGATCTTCCCCGTTGCGACGCGCCGCGAGCAGACTGAGGGTGGCTTCCTTTCTGAGATCGTGAGTGGCTTCATGTTCCGTATCCAGACGGGCGAACTCCTGGGCACGGGAACTGTCTTCAACCGCGGCCGTCTCGGCTGGATTGAAGATCAAAGGAGGCCGTTCAAAGTGATAGAAGACAAACAGCAGGACGCCGATGGCCAGGATGGCGAACTGCATGGGGACCTTCACGAAGGCATTGAAGATCAGAGCGAGCCGACTCTGCTTCAGAGAGCTTGCTGTGAGATAACGCTGGACCTGGCTCTGATCGCAACCAAAATAAGCCAGCGCGAGAAAGAACCCTCCGATCAAACCGGACCACAGCGTGTAGGTGTTGGTCGGATCCCAGGACAGATCGATACTCGACCACATCTGCTGGATTCCTCCGATGTAGACCACGTCCCCCATGGCCACCTCCGAGGGCAGAGCCCCGAACAGCACCACCAGAGCGACCGCGATCCCTGCAAACATCATCAGCATCTGCAGAACATCGGTCCAGATGACAGCCGTGATTCCACCCATCACCGTGTAAAGAATGGTCACCGCCCCCATGATCACGATGGTGACGGTCTCGTCCCAACCCATGATCACCGACAGCACCACCGCAGGGGCGTACAGCACAATTCCGGCCGCCATGCCGCGAGATAACAAGAACAGGAAACTGGTCAGGGACCGCGTCTTGGCATCAAAGCGATTCTCCAGGTATTCATAGGCGGTATACACCCTGGCCCGGTAGAAGAAGGGAACAAACAACACACAGAGCAGCACCATCACCAGGGGCTGCGGCAGGTAGACCTGGATGAATTCCATTCCACTCTCATAGGCCTGCCCGGTGGTGCCGATGAAGGTGATGGCGCTGGCCTGGGTGGCCATCACGGAAAGACCGATCGCCCCCCAGGGAAGGCGCCGATTGGCCAGAAAGAAGCCCTCAACGCCGACGTTTTTCCGGCTCTGAGAGTAGGCAAAGGCCAGCACAGCGCCGAAGTAGATAGCAAAAACGAACCAGTCCAGGGTACTCATGGGGCGCTGTAGTCCAGAAACACCGTAAAGAGATAAAGGAGTCCTATCAGGAGACTGGTGTAGATGACGATGGACCCGTAGAGCCAATTCCAGCTGGGGAAAAAGCTGATTCGTTCCTCTTCGTCTTCCAGAGTATCGGTCTGGCCGTGCTGATCGTCATTCACGATGGGTGTCCACCGAGCAAGTCAATAACAGCGCAAATACCAGTCGTTTCATAGACATGAAGTCTATCATGTGTAGGTGCGGTCTATGACCGCACATTCCGCGGATCGATAAGACTGTGCGGTCATAGACAGTCACAGACACACATACACCCACCGTGCAACATCTCTCGCCCCCGGTGTAGGGGCGCTCTATCAAGCTGTGAACGAATACCATTTGTTTGAGAATCGGGTGGCGGGGCTTTTCATGAAGAACCTGCGATTCTCAAGTGTAGGTGCGCTCTATGAGCGCACAAATGCCCGCGGGACCACAAGTTGTGCGGTCATAGACCGCACCTACACGTGAAAAGCCCCGCCACCCGATTTTCCGTTCCCATAATTCGTTCACAGCTTCTATGAGCGCACAGCGTTTCGGCTCGAAGAATGTGCGGTCACAGACCGCACCTACACCCGTTTGCGGAGTTTGCCAATGCCGGTTATCAAAGCGTAGACCAGCAACGGTTCCCAGGTGAGGCCCCCGATGATGTGGCCCCAGAAGTGGACATGGACAGGGGCGCCGAGGTTGTAGGGCCATACCTGGAAGATAGTTTCGTTGCCCGACCACCAGGTGTAGCCGAGGCCGACGGATTCGACGAGCATGTAGGGAGCGATCAGGGCGTAGGAGACGATGAGGCGCGCGCGGCGCGTGGTTTCTTTCGATGAGAAGAAGACGATAGCAATCAGGACGACGGCCGTCATGGAGGCGTAACGCGCCCAATCGGCGAGGTCCGCCCAATCGGCGAGGTGACCGTGAGCGCGAACCGGATCGTGCCGACGGCCAGGATCAGAGGGATGAAGAGTTTTAGAGGGCTGTAGGGCATCGGGAAATGGGGTAGAGTACCGGCATGTCGGATTGCCTGTTCTGCAAGATCATCGCCGGGGACATTCCTGCGAAGAAAGTATACGAAGACCAGGACGTGTTGGCGTTCGAAGATATCAGCCCGAAGGCCCCGACACACGTGCTCGTGATTCCCAAGAAACACATCCCGACTTTGAACGACCTGGAGGAAGAGGACAACCCGGTTATGGGTAAGATCTTCCAGGTCGCGAAGCAGATCGCGCGGGAGCAGGGAATCGACCAATCCGGTTACCGTACCGTTTTCAACGTGAACGAGTCAGCGGGACAGGCCGTCTTTCACATCCACCTGCACGTATTGGGTGGTCGGGCGTTGACGTGGCCGCCGGGCTAGGAGTCTGCGCGGCAGAACGATTTTGGGTCATTGCGACCACAACATAGTGTCTGTGCGCAGCACTTAGCATCGACATGGAGTACCGAGTTTCTTCTGCCGCGCAGACTCCTAGCAGGACAATCCTGCCGAGGGGGTCGTTCCCGGACGCAGCCCCTTATTGGCTAAATCGCTAGTACACATAAGGATAAGGCCCAGCGAACCAGCAGATAACCCTAAAGCCCGGATCGCATCCGGTCGATGCGAACCTTATGGGCACCGATACCCTTGCGGCTATGGACGAGAAGAGACGTTCCGCTCGAATCGTGCCGATCGGCCCGAACGAGGATGTCGTCGTGTTGCACGTGGCAGGAGAGCAGCACTTGGCGAAGATTCTCGACCTGAGCGACGGTGGGACTTGCGTCTACACGGTAGAGCCGGGCTTCCCGCTCGACGTCGGCGAGACCTGCGGCATGTCTCTGTACCACAACAGGAGCGTCCTGGATCTGGACGTCCGGGTCTGCCGAAAGAACGGACAGGTCGTCGGCCTGGAATTCCATACCCTGTCGGCCGAGGCTAGGGAGCACCTGAGTGCCAAGATCATCCGGCTCGAAGTCGAGTGGATGCGTGTAAAGCCCAACGTCTAATATGCCTCCATGAAAAGTTTCTCGAAATCGTCTTCCGTCACCGGCTGCCGGGGATTAGTCGCGTGCGACGGGTCATCAAACGCCTTTGCGGCCAGTTGCCCCACGTCGTTGCTGTCCACTCCGTGATTGCGTAGTCCCAGCGTCATCCCGACGTCTTTCAGCAAAGCCCCGACTTCTGCAACACCATCCACACCACCGAGCGCTTTCCCTACTTCACCATAAAGGCCCGAGTTCTCCGACGCGTTGAAGCGCATCGTGAAAGGCAGGACCAGCCCGTTGGCCAACCCGTGAGCCGTCCCATAGACGGCCGACAGGGAGTGGGCCATCGAGTGGTTCATCCCCAGGAACTTCTGGTTGTAAACCAGAGCGCCGGTCATCGCCGCCAGCATCACGTCGGACCGTGCGTTCAGATTGTCGGGTTTCTCGACGACCGCTCGAAGGCCGTCGCGGAGCAACTCGAGTCCAAACAGCGCCATGCGGTCGATCATCGGGTTCAGGACGGTGGATACATATCCTTCCACCAGGTGTGTCAGGGCGTCCACGCCGGTGTTGACCGTGACGGCTGCCGGCAGCTCGAGAGTCAGTTTGGGATCGACCAACGCGAGATTCGGGATCAGGTACGGACTGCCCAGTGCGAGCTTCATCTTCTGATCGGTGTCGGTAATGACGGAGAAGGACGACACCTCCGACCCTGTACCGGCGGTGGTCGGTATAGCAATGAGCGGTGGCAGCCGATCGCCGATCTTGGCCATCCCGCCCTTCCCGCTGTCGTATTGCGCCATCGGCGGCGGATGCGTTTTCATCAGGCCGATCGCCTTCGCGGTGTCCATCGCGCTGCCGCCGCCAAGCGCCACAATGCCGTCGGCCCCGCAGTCATCGCAGACACCCAACCCCGTTTCGACGCCGTTGTCGGTGGGGTTCGCGACGACATCACTGAACACCCGGACGCGGAGCCCGGCCGCGCTGATGTTCGACTCCAACGACTCCGCGATACCGCAGGCGACCAGTCCCGGATCGGTGACGAGCAGGACCGAACTCATCCCCATCTTCCGGGCTTCCTTCCCGGCCCTTTGCGAAGCGTCCGGCCCGAAGATCACCCGGTTGGGCAATGTAAAATACGTCAGCATCGTTTGACGATTGTATTGGCGGCCGGGGTGAACATCCAGCAGGGACTTTTTAACCACGGAGGCGCGGAGGCACGGAGGTTTTTGAAATAAAGATCCGGGAGTCTCCGCGCCTCCGTGTCTCCGTGGTTAATTCTTCTTCTTATTCTTTTGGCTTTCGGGCTGTAACGTAGAAGTGGTTGGCCAGGACGTGGGCGTCGGGGAGGCGATTGAGCCAGCGGTCCAGGTAGCGGAACGGTGCCGCGATCCAGCCGAAGCCGCCCATGATCCCTCGATTGACCCAGCGGCGTACGGGATTGGCGCAGTGGACCGGGAACAGCAGCTTCCCGTAGTAGGTCATGAAGGTCAGCATCGTAGTCGTCGGTCCGGTACGGATTCCGACCTGGACTTCGGCGAAGTCTCCGAACAGGGAGGCCAGACCCTCGCGCGAGAACCGGGAAAAGTCGGAAGGGTAGGCGTGGTAGGGATGGCAGAACGGCACAACGGCTTCGACCAGTCCTTCCGGCTTGAGGACGCGGTAGGTTTCCCGGACGACTCCTCCGGGGTCCGCGACGTGTTCGAGCAAGGCCAGGCAGGCAACTCGGTCGCACGAGCCTTCAGCAAACGGAAGCCGGCCGGCATTGGCGACGAGGTCCACTCCATAGAAAGGGGACAGGTCAATGTTGACGAACCCTCCGGTGTCCAATCCGCCTCCACCCAGCCAGAGATTCATGCCGTGGTCGGCCTCCGGCAGCGGTGGTGCGCCGCTATCGACGTAGACCGGCTCTGGAGGGGCCAGAGTTCGAAAGAGACGCGAGCCGAACTCGCGGCCGTGTCGTCGGACGTACTGGTCTTCCATCCGCGCCGTCGAGCCGCCGTCCAGGGCGCCGCCGAAGAGCTGCCGATCCTCCGGGGTCATCATGATCGGTACGCCGTCGGCGGTTACCTTGTAATCGATGCTGCACGCTGCGCATTCCAGTTGCGTATCGTGCAGGTTGAGCGGCCCATGGCATCGAACGCAGCGCAGCTGTTCCTGCCAGTCCGAATCTCTCATCGGAAGGGCCAGAACGCTCTCGCCGGGCAATCCTCGATTATGCTCGACGCCTTGACGATATGATCCTGTTGTTCGAGGCTCAGAAGGTCGGTCGTTAGTGTTCGAAACTTTAGCTCGAGTTCGTCCTGGCTGAGCGGATTGCGCGAGTCGCCGCGCGGGTATTCCACCAGCGCCGAGCGTTCGGTCCCGTCGCGGCCTCGGAGAGTCACCCGGGCTGGCCATTTTCCCGGGTAGTTCTCACCCAGCGATTCATCCTTCACGACTTCGATGTTCGGCATCAGGGCCCGGATGTCGTTCGCGTTCACGTCCTCGAAGTCCGTCAGGCCGGCGTGTCCTCGCGACAATGCGGTCGCCACGGTGAACGGGAGAGAAAACTTCGCAGAGTAGGCCGTCGTGGGCTCCACGCCGTCGAGCAGGTCGCAGGCAGCCGGGTATAGAGCGACCGTGACGCGTTCGATTTCCTCCGGTCCGACACCGTCTCCGCGAACTTCGAGCACGGCATCTATGGCGGAGTGGGTGTGCCGGCAGGCCGCGTGTTTCTTGAATGAGTTGCCCGTCATGCGGAACTCCGACCCCAACCCGCGGGTCAGCAATTCAGGTTGCGGCTCAGCAGACATCGCATCCAGGAAGCCTTTCGGTCCCTCGAAGATCCGTCGCGCCGCCGTGAACCCCCGCTTTGCCAGCTCCGCGGCCACGACGCCGTCAGCGGCCGCATGGGCCGGGTGAAGCTGCTTGCTCATCGCACCGTCTTCGAGGAATACCCAGAGGCCGGCCGCCTGCGTACCCGCCGATCCCAGGGCGTGGATGATCTGCTCGGGTTCCAGCTTCAGCAGCTTCGCCGCTGCCACGGCGGCGCCAAACGTGCCGCACGTTGCAGTCGTGTGCCAGTAATCGTAGTGGGTTCGGCCGGCGGCTTCACCGGCGCGGATCGCGATTTCGTAACCGACGACGATGGCCTCGATCAGCTCGACACCCGAGCTGTCGAGCGCTTCTCCCATCGCAAGGGCGGCCGGGATCACCGCCGCCGCGGGGTGAAGGACCGATGCGGGATGGAGGTCGTCCATCTCCATCGTGTGGGATGCGGCGGCGTTGATGCGGGCTGCCCAGGTTACCGATGTCTTCCAGCCGTCGGGCAGAGCCGTCGCGCGCGCCCGTCCTCCCTCTTCGCGTGCAAGACCCGTAAGCATGCGGGCTGGAGGTTCGACGGAACCGCGGATGGCGGAGCCGGCCCAGTCCAGCAGACTCTGACTCACCATCGTCAACACTTCGGGCCGGAGGTGGGCAATCCGGGTAGACTTGACGAACGCCGCCAGCTCTTCTGAGATCACGATGAGTGCCCCCGCTTGAATGAGTCCGGTACGTCCCGCTCGGCCGGTCCATCGTAAGTCGCGTCATCGAGGTTGATTGCCCGGAAGGGACGCTCTCGGGTTGTTTCCTCGACGTGGTGGGCGGCGAGCCCGACCGACCGCGAGATGACAAAGAACGCCTTCCCGTACTGCCACCCGATGCCCAGGTCCGAGATGATGCCCGATATCGCGCCGTCTACGTTCAAGGGCTTTCCCAGCTCGTCGGCAATCTCTTCGGCCAGCTTGACGTGCGCACCGTCCAGGCTCCACTCCCGCGCTTTCTCCACCAACTTCACGGTGCGGGGGTCGCGGTCGTGAAGGGGATGGCCATAACCGGGTACGCGCAGCTTCCGGCTCTTGTGGTCGGCGACGATCGATCGGGCCGTGTGACCGTTCTCGGAAGCTTCCTGCAGCAGTCGGGCGCACTGTTCGACGGCGCCTCCGTGATGTTCGCCCAGCGAAATGAGGCCCGCCGCAACCGAGGCCTGCAGCGGCACGCCACCCGAGGCGACGAACCGTGTGGCGTCCACCGATGGCGCCAGGAAGAAATGGTCGGTGCTGGAGACGACGATGGTTTCCAGCATCCGGCCTTCGTTTCCGGCCGGAAGCTCTCCCGTGAATGTGAGGTAGATGACATCGCCGAACGAACAGTGCTCCATCAGGTCGTCGACCCGGTATCCTCGGACAAGGATCTTGTTTTGAGTAACCTTCGAAAGTGAAGTTTTCCAGAACGTGGACATGCTTCTTCTATCCTCTTCTTTCATTCGTCAGAGGCCTGATTCCTGGTCTGTGACCGGTAGATCTGCCGCATGCGCAGGAAGAACCGCTGGTAGTCGGTGCTCTTGTAATCCGGATACGTCCAGGGGAAGAAATGGTAGTTGTTGTTCTTGAAGTGCATGGTCACTTCGGCAAAGATCCCATTTCCCATATAGACCCTGTGATAGAAATTCTTCGTCGAAGCCAGGACGACCTTGCTGAGTTCGATGTAACCGGGGTCGATGTTGATGGGGCGCGCGATGTCGCCTGCGGCTCCGCGGGCGTCTTCCTCCATGCGGTTTGTCATTCGCTTCAGGGCCGGGAGGTCGTCGGCCTCGATCAGCCTCTCGAACGACAGGAAGACGCGGTCGATGATGTCGCCCATTTCGGCGGCGTAGTAGTCTGTGAACTCGAAGGGCAGGATGCCGCTCCGGTGATCGATCGGTCCGAATTCGGCGACGAGCCGCGGTTCCAACTCGTCGAGAAGCCCGGGATCTGCCAGTAGCAATCCCGCAAACGGCTTGACGGGGTTGAACGACCGGATTGCGCCCATTGTCGAAGTTCCTCGCACCCGCCCCTTGGATGGACCGGCGAGCGACTAATATAACGGTAGTCATGGCCCGGAGACCATTGTCACTGAAAGAAATGGAGCAGAGGTACCTGGCTCCGGGCGGTGTCCCGGTGTCTGCGCAGTTGCTCCGCCGCCTGCAACGAGACCCGCGGGCGGGCGTTCAGAAGCTCCGTGAAAAGCTCCAGAAACGCCTGGACCGGGAGCGCAGGGAACGCGAAAGACTCGAGGCGATGCTTCATTTCGAACGAGTGCTCTGGCGGGCAGGTGTCGAAAAGATCGCCGGTGTGGATGAGGTCGGTATCGGACCCATGGCGGGACCAGTCGTGGCCGCCGCTGTGGTCTTTCCTCCCGACACCAGGATCGATGCGGTCGATGATTCCAAGCGTCTGGACGCCGAAACACGGGAAGCCCTGGATCTCGAGATACGCGGAGCCGCCGCCGACATAGGCATCGGTGTCGTCTCCCCGGACGAGATCGATCGACTCAATATCTACCACGCGGGAATCCGCGCGATGCGCATCGCCGTCTTGAGTCTTGCAGCGCCTCCACAGCATATCCTGGTCGACGGCCGCGTCATTCCCGATCTGCCCCAACCGCAGAACAGCTTCAACAAGGGAGACGGTTTGAATTTCTCGATCGCGAGCGCTTCGATCGTGGCAAAGGTGTATCGCGACCGACTCATGCTGGAGTTGGACCATGTCTATCCCGGCTACGGTTTCGCCAGCCACAAGGGGTACTGTACCCCCGCACACCAGCAGGCGGTTCGGGAGCGTGGCCCGTGTCCGATCCACCGGCGATCGTTCGACTACATTCGCGAACTACAGGGGCAGTACGGTGAAGTTTTTTACGCCCTGAAGACGAGAGCCCAGAAGGCGAGTTCCCCCGCCCAGCTTCAGGCGTGGGAAGAAGAGCTACGCAAGGTCCGTGATCAACTGTCGGACCACGAGAATCGCAAGCTCCGGATCCTCGCCGGTCGTCGCTGGAAGCGGATTCGTTGAACCCCGTCTCCCCACGTAAAAGCTAGTCAAATGGGCGTTCCAGGTCGGCGGAATCGCGTTCGTGGGTTGTGCCTGCCCGAATAGTTATTGTATATTGCGCGCAACTCTAGTTGCACAATCTGAGCGATGGGCTTTTGGCCCGCAAGCTATTTCTCGCTAGCGAGTTGCGCGCGATGAAAATGCATTCTCCAAGGTTCAAGGACCCCCTGATCAGTCAGGCCCGACCGATCACTCTGCTCAGCCCCGTAATCGAGGAAACCCTAAGGCACTCCGGAGTCCGCCCGGACCGGGAGCTTGTGCTTGAGCATTTCATGAGTGGCGCCCCTCGGATCGCCGTCGTTCACGGGTCCGAAGATCACCCGCCGAGCATCGGCTCGAGGGAAACCGCACGAAGACTGATCCGCCAGCTCTGGTTCGACGGGGCGTTGCCGTTCGAGGTCTCCCAATCGATGCCATGTGAAGAGCTGTCGCGGGGGTTGCCGGGATCTCACTACGCGTTCCTGGCCCGGAATGTCTGTGCCGCCAACCTGGCCACGGTGATGGAGGCCCACGGATACGACGCAGCGATCGTTTTGGGGGTCTGCGACAAGATGCTGGTGGGGTCGCTCCGCGCCCTCATCGAAGCCGATCTGGCCCGCCAGCGGCGGAAGATCCGGCCGGTGTATGCCGCGTTCGTGCCGACGCCCGTCGGTCGAGAGGTCCATCTGGGCGGGGCGGAGCGGGGAAAGTTCGAGTCCTTCCGTGGGCGACTGACCGAGGCCGAGGCGGCCGAACTGTTCTCCCTGCTGGTACTCCCGATCAAACCGCAGGTCTACGAGGCTGTGAAGGCGTGCCTGGATCACCTCTTTCAGAAGCGGACGATCCTGGAATCAGAGAAGGACGAGTTGGAGCGGCTCGTGGCTCGAGCGGCGGCGGCGTCCGGAGCGAACTGCGTGTCGTCTGACGCTTCCATTGTCAACCGCCTGATGATTGCGACCTTCGGCCTGGTCCCGCGCCACATGGATCTGTCCTTGAAGCCGCCCAGCGATGATCAGCTGGCGCACGTCGTTCAGCGGATCCTCCAGGGTATCCAGAAGCGGGAACGGCGGATCAGCGCGTCCCATCTGACCCGAACGAATCTGCAGAACGGCATCACGGTTTGGGGAGCGACCGGCGGCCACCCGACGTGGTTGCTCCATCTCCATTACCTGGCTGAAGCGCTCGGCGTGCGCCTCAGCCCGACCGCGCTCAGCCGGAAAATGGCCAAGGTTCCGAAGCTCCTTTCCTTCGACGACAATGCCGGACTCTCGGCCCACGCCCTGGCTGCCGAAGCGGACTCGGGCGGGAACGACGGCATCGACACCGTCATGCGGACGCTTTCAGAGAAGCGTTTCGTCGATGACCGGTCCGCAACGCTCGATGGTTCCTGGATGCAGCGCATCATGGATGCGCGTTCGGCGAACGGGAATTTCTTTCACTCGACGATGACTCCGATATCGCCGTCATCAGGTCTGGCTCGGGTTCACGGAAACCTGTGTACGATGGGGTTGGCGCGGCTGGGTTCGCTCAACGGGAATCTGGACCGCTATGACAGGAAGATCTACCTGTCGGACTACTATCTGGGCCAGGAAGAGCTACTCGCCGAGCTCACCAGCGAAGGCGGTGTTCTGGAGCGTCTGCGAAAAAAGGTTACGCGCGATGATCTCTACTGGACCTGGCGTATCAATTGGGCCGCGAGCGATTCAGGAGAACTCGCGCAATGGAGCAAGCGCCGGCTCTGGGAATACCTGCTCGCCGAAGACCTGCTGCGCGTCATCCTGTTCGTTGCCGGCGAAGGCCCCCGGGCGTCGGGAATGCCGGAGATCCGAGTCTCCGGCCCAGCTGCGGAATCGATCGGCGGAGGCGTCGTCCTGGCCACGGATGGCCGGGTTTCTTTCGGACATACCGGTATGTCGATCGCTCATATCGTTCCCGAAGCCATCCACGGCGGCGGACTGTCGGCCATACGCGCCGGTGACTGGATCTATCTGAACCTGCTCAAGGGCCAGTTCCAGATCGTTACCCGGCTGAAGAAAGCCGGCGGCTACCGCGTTCTGTCCGAGCGGGAACTCGCCAAACGCGTTGATTCCAAGAAGAGAATCCACGAGCTGGAGCGTCGCCGCGCCCAGTTCCTTCCCTCCGTTCGATCCGTCCTGGACACGGTCGGTTCCGCCGACGAAGGCGTCTCGCCGCTAGGGTAGGGGCGCGCATCTTCCCGTCTCGTGTAGGTGCGGTCTATGACCGCACAGCGCAGCGATTGGCAAGAATGTGCGCTCATAGAGCGCACCTACACCCGCCCGGTAGTGCCGCCTCACTATGTTTTCGGAGTTCTTCCAAAACTGAACCGGTCTCTTCAACTCGTGCCGAAAACCCCTCGTCGCAGGACCATGTGGATTGGACATTGGACGAATCCGCATTGGAAGTTGGAGATTGCAGATTGCTCGATTTCTTATTGGTCCGAAATCTGAAATGAAGCAATCTCCAATGACCAACCTACGATGTGGATTGTTCAGATATCGCGATTTGCAATATTGACCCGCTCTCCGACATTTCTGCGTGTCGGACACACGCGGTCTAGGACCTTTTGGCGTAAGCAAACACCCCGGGGACAGGGCAAGTCCCTGCCCCCCTCCCATGTACGAAAAGGTCCTATTCAAGAACATCGACGATCCCGAGGCGGTCAAGATCGACCGGTATGAGGGGGCGAAAGAAAGAAAAAGAAGTCTGGAGAGTTGGGAGGGTACCAGGCGATCCGGAAGGTCCTGGCCGAGAGCACTCCCGATGAGGTCATCGAGGTAACGAAGGAGTCGGGGCTTCGCGGTCGGGGAGGGGCCGGCTTTCCGGCTGGGCTGAAGTGGAGCTTCGTGCCCAAGAACACGGGCAGGCCCACCTATCTGTGCTGCAACGCCGACGAGAGCGAGCCCGGAACCTGTAAGGATCGCGTCATCATCGAGCGCGACCCCCACCAGCTGCTCGAAGGCATCATGATCGCCGCCTACGCGGTCGAGTGCCACACGGCGTTTATCTACATTCGGGGTGAGTTCTTGGAGGGCTTTCACGTTCTCGAGCGCGCCGTCGCCGAAGCTCGCGCGAAGGGTTTCCTGGGCGCCGGCGTCTTCGGGTCCAAGTTTGACCTCGAAATCGTCGTCCATTCCGGCGCCGGAGCTTACATCTGCGGCGAGGAGACCGGTCTGCTCGAGTCGCTGGAAGGCAAGCGGGGGCACCCGCGCCAGAAGCCGCCGTTTCCCGCCGTCGAGGGGCTGTACCGCTGTCCCACCGTCGTCAACAATGTCGAAACGCTGGCCAACCTGCCTCACCTGTTCAACCGAGGTGTCGACTGGTTCCAGAGCATCGGAAGACCTCCGAACAACACTGGGCCAAAACTCTACTGCGTCAGCGGTCACGTTCGGAAGCCGGCCGTCATCGAGCGGGAACTCGGTTTTCCCTTGAGAGAGTTGATTTTCGACCTGTGTGGCGGCATTCGTCACGGTAACGAACTGAAAGGCGTGATCCCGGGTGGGTCCTCGGTTCCGATCCTCAAGGCTGACGAGATCGACGTCCTGATGGACTTCGACTCACTGGCCGAGAGGGGCACTCTGCTCGGATCTGCGGGCGTCATCGTCGTCGACGAAACGACCTGCATGGTCCGGCTTGCCATGAGGACGGCGCGGTTCTACGCTGAGGAGTCCTGCGGGCAATGCAGCCAGTGCCGGGAGGGAACCTGGTGGATGGAACAGGTACTCCACCGCATCGAACACGGTCAGGGCTCCATGGCGGATCTGAACACGATCGAAGACATGTGCGGTCACATGAAGGGGGCTACGATCTGCGTTCTCAGTGACGCCTGCGCGATGCCGGTCGAGGCGATGATCCAGAAATACCGCGACGAGTTCCAGTACCACATTACCGAAAAGCGGTGCCTCGTGGGCGCCCGCCCACGCCTGACGTTTAAACTACTGCTTGGGCGGTGGCAGCTTTCTGGCCTCCACCTTGGAGTCGAAGCCGGCTTCCTTGTGACTGCCGTCGCAGAATGGCTTGTTGCCGGAATGTCCGCAGCGGCAGAGGCTGACTGCGGTACGTCCGGACAAGTCAAATTCCTGACTGTCCCCGTCCTTGATCGCGAAGTCGCCTCTCAGAAAAAGGGGGCCATTGGTTCTTACTATGATTTCGGTATCGTCAGCCATCATGTTCTCCTCGTCCCGAAAAAACTGGATTTCCTGCTAAACCGTTGAACAACAGTCTAATAGCGTACGTGTGCGGGGTTGATAGCGGCCGTCGGCGGCATTTTTCCTACTTGGGGAGGACCTGAACCGGCCGGTCGTTGACAATACTCTCATGAATTGCTCGAAACGGATGGTATAATCCCGCGCTTTTGATAGGCGTCTACGGGAATTCGGGTTCCGGATCGACAGGATGTCGCCGGTTGGCGGTAAACGACTCGACCTTCCAGCCGTCTATATGTAGTGGGCACAGTGGAGGATGTGCAATTTCTCCCGGCCAGGGGATTGCATTGGCTTCGAAATTGCATACATTTGAGCGGGAACGCACCTCCAGTGCGATGGAGTTGTCGCCAGCCAGTCGGGAGGAGGAGAAAAATGGATAAGCGAAAGTTGCAACGGCGGCAGACACTGACGGAGGAATATGACAATCTGGTCCGGTCACTGAACCGCAATCGTGCCGCGGAAGAGGAAATACGTCTGGAAAAGACCGAAGACGAAGGCGACCTCGCCTTGATCAGCCACAATAAGGAACTTCTCTACAATCTACACGAGACGGATTTTCGTCGGCTGAAGGCGATCGAAGACGCCTTGCAGCGCATGGACCGCGAAGAGTACGGAACCTGTTCGAGTTGCGAAGAGGAGATCAACGAGAAGAGGCTGGTTGCCGTGCCGTGGGCGACCCTGTGTCTCGTATGCCAGGAAGAGGCCGAGCGCGAACATGCGTCCGAGAGCGCAATGGCGGGCGTGACGCGCGGTCGGGATAAATAAGCCGTTCCGACCTCAACCCGCCACCAGTTTAGCGATAAGGAACAGTCCCACCCCCGCGAACACCACGAATGCGAGCCCTACACCCGGCTCACGGTTCACCTCGGGCATCAGGTCCGATGCCGCGACGTAGAGCGTGGCCCCGGTGGAGATCGGCAGCGCGTAGGTCGGCGAGCTTCCGGTCAGGAACACAGCCAGCACCCCAGCGACCGTCGCCAACCCGAGCAGAACAGCGGCGCCAAAGGCCTGGCGGTTCGAGAACCCCGAGCTCAGCGCGATCGACGAGACTGTGAATCCGTCAGGAATCTTGTGGATCAGGACCGCGAGGAAGATGAGCAGCCCGGTTTCCGGCGAGACCTGGAACCCGGCGCCAATTGCCACCCCGTCGAAGAGAGTGTGAACGAGCAGTCCGATCAACGCAGAAACGCCGACCGCTGGGTTCACCATTTCCTCATGGTGCGTTTCTTCTCCGAAGTGCAGGTGGGATGCGAAGGTATGCTCGAAAGTATGAACGAGAAGATATCCAACGAGAATCCAGACCGGAGCGGTCTCTAGGAGGTTGAGGCTTTCGGGCACCATTTCCAGGAAGACGGTACCCAGCATGAAGCCCGATCCCAGAGCGATGAAGTAACGGAGCGTCGTCCGCGCCCAGCGGTGTGAAGTAACGATCGCCCCGCCCACGACGTTGGCGCCCGCCGCGACGAGGGCCAGCCCGAATGATAGTAGGAAAGCAGACATATGAGGGACCCAAAATCGTTCTACCGCGCAGACTCCTAGGATCAATCAGCCGCTATGCCGGACGGTTAAGATATCACCGTCGCAGACTTCGTATTCCTTTCCCTCCACGCGCAGCAAGCCGTTCTCGCGCAGCTCGGCGAAACTGGGATGTTTCCGGAAGTCGTCAAAACGGGAGACTTCCGCGCGGATGAAGTGCTTCTCGAGGTCCGTGTGAATAGCCCCTGCGGCCTGCTGGGCCTTCGTGCCGCGCCGAATCGTCCAGGCCCGACACTCTTCCTCTCCTGCCGTCAGGAACGAGATCAGTCCCAGGAGGTGGTAGGTCGAACGGATCAGGCGCTCCATCCCGGGCTCGTGTAGCCCGTAATCAGCCAGGAACGCCGAGAGTTCCTCGGCGGGAAGCTCCGCCATCTCCGCCTCCAGTTTTCCACAGACGAACACGCGCTCGGTGTTCGCAACCGATTCCTCGGGAGTGTCCGGAATCTGCTCGACCTGATCATCGCCGAGGTTGATGGCGTAGATCATGGGCTTTTCTGACAGGAAAGCGAACCCTCGCAGCTGTCTGCGGTCCGCGTCACTGATTTCCATTTCCCGTAACGGCCGTTCTGTTTCAAGCCACTCGTGAACGCCCCGCAGCAGATCGCGTTCCCGCGCCAGCGAATCGTCTTTGATCTTCTTCAGGTCCTTGTCCAGTCGTTCGAGGCGCTTTTCAACCGACGCCAGATCGGCCAGTATCAATTCGGCGTCGAAGTTTCGGACATCCCGCTCGGGGTCAACAGAACTCTCCGGGTGCGGAACCGCATCATCCTCGAAAGCCCGGACTACGTGGACCATCGCGTCGACGTCACGGACCGGATCCAGGGCCAGGCTCTGGCCCCGGCCCCGGATCAGACCCTGGACATCGACGAACTCGATCGTAGCGTGGGTGGTTTTCCTGGGGTTGAAGACCGAGGCGAGGAATTCCACTCGATTGTCTGGAACTCGAACGATACCGATATTCGGTTCGGCTTTCCGCCCGCGATGAGTATCGGTCTCGACCCGGGCTCGGGTCAGCATTCTGAAGATCGTCGTCTTGCCGGTCAACGCCAGCCCGACAATGCCGGCTCTCATCGCTGTGGGTCCGCTCTCTGTGCCGCGTGTCCGGCCAATTCGCTCCGCATCTGTATGTCGTCGATCCTCAAATCCGGGCCCGTTGCGCCCGGGTGCACGTCGACACTATCTATGCGCCCCCGCCAGGACCGTATTAAGTGAAACCCTAACATACATTTCCGCGCGTTTTTTTTGGTTGACACGCTTATGGCTTGTCAGTAGTCTGCGGGGGACAGAAGTAGTCCACAGTGGGAAAAATTGTACTAACAGGGATTATTTTTCATGTTGCGCGGTAATTCACCAGCCAGAATCGATGAGAAAGGTAGACTCAAGATTCCAGCGGTGTTCCGCGCCGACATCGAGGATTCCTGGGGCAGCGACTTCTACATCACCAGCATGACCGGCGAATCCGCCTGGATTTATCCCCTCAATGTCTGGCAAGAAATCGAAGAACGCCTCGCCAAGCTCCCTTCCTTGCACCCTACCAAGAAAAAGTTTCTGGACCGAACGAATTACTACGGCCAGTTAACTTCCATGGATAAGCAGGGTCGGGTTCTGATATCGCCTCTCCTTCGAGAGGCCGCGGGTGTGGTGGGCGAAGTCGCTGTCCTGGGATGTTTGAACTACCTCGACGTCTGGAACGACGAGACGTTCAAGAAGGGTATGGAAGACCAGCCTCTTACCGACGAGGACCTGCAGGTCTTGAGCGAGTTGGGGGTCTGAGTGCTTGATGTACGACCACACACCTGTCCTGCTCGAAGAAGCGATGCATTTTCTGGATCCCCGGGAAGGGGGGGCATTCATCGATGCGACAGTCGGGGCCGGGGGGCACGCCGCCGCGATCCAGCAGCGAACCGCGCCTACCGGTCGATTGCTGGCCATGGATCAGGACTCCGAGGCTCTGGAACTGGCACGCCGGCGGCTGGAGCCCTACACGTCGAGGACAGTGTTCGTTCATGCGAACTTCGGTGACATTGCCGAGGTGGCGCGGCAGGAGGGTTTCCTGGGCGTGGATGGTGTGATTGCAGATCTGGGGGTGTCCTCGATGATGCTCGACGATGCGAATCGGGGTTTTTCATTCCGTCTCGAAGGTCCGCTCGACATGCGAATGGATAGACGACAGAAGCTGACGGCCGCCGATATCGTCAATTACTGCGACGAGCGCGAGCTGGCCGACATCATCTATAACCTCGGCGAAGAACGTCGCTCGCGGCCGCTGGCCCGATCGATCGTCCGGTTTCGCCCGCACGCGACGACCGGGGATCTTGTCCGGGCGATTGAGGCTGTGATGGGCAGGCCGCGATACGGCCGAATACACCCGGCAACCCGCACCTTCATGGCTTTACGCCTCGCCGTTAACAAAGAGCTCGAAAACCTCGAGACATTGATCACCGCTTGTACCGATATCGTGAGGACCGGCGGGAGACTCGTCGTCATCAGCTTTCATTCGCTCGAGGATCGAATCGTCAAACACCGGCTGCGCGAGCTGGGGCAGGTTCTGACTAAGAAGGTCGTCCGGGCCACAAACCGAGAACGCGACCTCAACCCGCGCGCCCGGAGCGCCAAGCTTCGCGCGATGGAGATTACTTGATGTCCACGATCGACATTCACTTCGAGAAGAAGATCGACAACTCCAGGATCATACGCCCGATCGACGCCCGGTGCCGGCTGGAGTACATCTGCCTGACACTACTGGGCGCGATATTCGTACTCGGTGTGCTTTTCTACGCCTGGCAGCAGTACCAGTGGATCCAGTACGGATACCGGATCGAGGAGGCGCAGAAGAAGGTCGAGCAGCTTCATGAAACTGGCCGCCAGCTTCGAATCGAGCGGGCCACGCTCAGCAACCCTCAGAGAATCGATGCCCTTGCCCGGGGAGAACTGGGGATGGTGGGGCCGGGCGCAGGACAGGTCGTGACGCTGGGCGTCGGATTCCGTTTGCCGTCCGAAAAGGACAGCGAAGTTCTCGTAGCCAACACGACCCGATAAACCGCAAGGCCCATGAGACGACGCAGTGTAAAAATCAACCGGCGCCTGGTTGCGATCGCTCTTTTCATGAGCGTCTGGGGAATGGCAATAGGCGCGCGCCTGTACTTCCTGCAGGTCGTCGAGTCGGCGGATTTCAGGGCGCGTGCCCAACGTCAGCAGCAGCGGGTTCTCGAGATCAGCCCGCAGCGTGGGCCCATCTACGATCGCAATGGAAAGGAGCTCGCCGTCAGTATCGACGTTGAATCGTTGTACGCGGTGCCCGCAGAGATCGAGGACCCGCATCGAACTGCCGCATTTCTTTCCGAGATTCTCGACATTCCAACTCCGTCCCTGGAGTCCCGTCTTGATACCGAGCGGTCCTTTATCTGGATCGAGAGGAAGATTACGGCCCGGGAGGCCGCTCGGGTCAAGGCGCTCGAAGTAAAAGGACTTTACTTTCAGAAGGAATCGAAGAGGTTTTACCCCAAACGCGAGTTAGCGGCGCATGTTCTGGGCTTCGTCCGGCTCGACGACGAAGGCGGCGGGGGTATCGAGTACCGCTTTGACGATGTGGTCGGCGGCACCCCGGGCAAGGTCGTGGTGATGACCGACGCGAGAGGCCGCAGCTTTCATCGCCTGGAACAGCCGCCCACAAGCGGCGGCGGCCTGAGAACCACGATCGACCAGAACATCCAGTACATCGTCGAGAGGGAACTCGTCAGCACCGCCCGGAAAACCAACGCCGCCGGCATTTCGATCATCGTAATGGACCCTTCCAACGGTGAAGTGCTCGCGATGGCCAACTACCCGCAGTTCAACCCGAACGAGTACGGCGCCTATCCGCCCCGTAGCTGGTCGAACCGCGCGATCAGCCACGTCTACGAACCCGGCTCCACGTTCAAGGTCGTTACAGCGGCCGCGGTCCTGGAGGAGAATCTTTCCAGCCTCGACGAGATCATCGATTGCCAAATGGGCTCGATTGTTCTCTTTGGCCACCGCATCCGCGATCACAAGCCCTTCGGTGAACTCAGTGTTCGCGAGATCCTGCAGTATTCCTCCGACGTCGGGATCATCAAGCTGGGTCTGCGGCTGGGCGATGCTCGGTTCGCGGACTACATCGACCGGATCGGTTTCGGGAGAGCCACCGAAATCGACCTGCCCGGTGAGGAGCACGGCCTGACGAAGCCAGCGTCGGAATGGTCCCGCGTTTCTGTCGGTGCGATATCGATGGGGCAGGAAATCGGCACGACTGCCTTGCAAATCGTCAACTTGATGTCGGCTGTCGCCAATGGCGGAATACTCTACCGGCCCTTCGTCGTGAAGAGCGTGGAGGATGGCGATGGCAAGATCCTTCGGGAAACCCGCCCCAGCGGCAGGCGCGTCATGTTCCCTGAAACCGCCCGGTCCCTCCAGGACGCCCTCGAAGCGGTCGTGGCGGCCGGAACTGCCCGATCCGCACAGATCCCGGGCTTTACCGTGGCGGGAAAGACGGGGACGGCACAGAAATACCACCGCGAGATCGGGACCTACTCGCCGACCAAGCACGTCGCGTCGTTCGCCGGATATGCTCCGGCGAGCAACCCGGTGGTTTCCGCCATCGTCGTCATCGATGAGCCGGAGGGGGCCGACGGTGGAGGTGAGGTAGCCGCGCCGGTCTTCAAAGCGGTCGTCGAGCAGATTCTTCGCTACCGCTCGATCGTTCCCGACGCTCCCTCATCCGTACCGCGATTCACTGAAGAGGGCGACGATCTGCTGGCGCCGCCCAGCCCGCGGCGTCGGATTGAAGATGTTATAGTGAATGGTTGGGAAGTCGTGGATACCTCCCTGCCGGAGAATTTGGGTTTCCCGAGTACTTCTTCCCGTGAGGAACACGCGCTCGTTCAACTCCCAGTCCCGAATTTTTACGGAAAGTCCCTTCGACAGGTGACCGGCGACTGCCTGAGGCTTGGCTTGAGGTTGCAATCGGGCGGCTCCGGGGTTGCCGTGGAGCAGGCTCCCTCGCCCGGATCGCTGGTTCGACCTGGCACTCGCATCCAGGTTCGGTTTTCGACCATCACGGGAGGGTCGTAGCAGCTACGGGCTGCTATGCCGGACGATGTCCGCACATTGTTCTAGGTTGAGGGATGTGCGCTCATAGAGCGCACCTACACCGGAGGTGACGGAGCCGCATTCCGTCGTCGCGGTGTCGACGGACCGTTTACTGGAGGCGAACAGAAAGCAAGATTGGACGATGAAATTGGGCGATCTGTTGGAAGGCATGGATGTCCGAAAAGTGACCGGCGATATGGGTGTTCCGGTGTCCGGTGTTGCCTACGACTCCCGGCAAGTCGAGTCTGATGCCGTTTTCGTTGCGATCAAGGGAGCCGAGGCTGACGGGAACGACTACATCGATGAGGCGATCGGCCGAGGCGCCATAGCGGTCGTTTCACAGCAACCCCGCCGAGAGGAGATTCCGTGGATCCAGGTGGAATCGACGCGTTCCGCCCTGGCTGCGCTGGCTTCGAATTATTTCGGGCGGCCGACTTCCCACTTGCGTCTGGTCGGGATCACGGGCACCAACGGCAAGACGACCACGACTTACCTCGTCGAGTCGATCCTGAAGGCGGCCGACCGACAGGTCGCTGTGATGGGGACCATTGACTACCGCGGCCCCGGATTCGCGCGCTCCGCCGAGCGAACGACCCCGGAAGCCCCGGATCTGGAGCGTCTCTTTCGATCCGCCGTGGATGCCGGTTGCGGCTACGGGGTCCTGGAGGTGTCGTCGCACGCGATCGTACTCGGGCGTGTCGAGCGGCTCGATTTCGAAGTCGCGGCTTTCACGAACCTGACCGGAGATCATCTCGACTTCCACGGCGGGATGCGGGCTTATTTCGAGGCCAAGAAGAAGCTGTTCTCCGGCCTGGCCGGTCGCGCACCCCGATGGGGCGTCATCAACCGGGACGACGACACTTTCGAGGAACTCCGCGACAGCGGCCCGGCCGCCATCCTGTCATACGGACTGCATTCCAACGCGGATATCCATCCGCATAGCTGTCGTTTCGACGAGCGGGGCACCGACGTCGGATTCGAGACCCCGCGGGGACGACTCCGGATCCGATCGTCCCTGATGGGACGACCGAACTTGTACAACCTGGCCTTGGCGTTAGGGATCGGTATAGCCCTGGAGGTGCCGACGGAGTCGATCATCACCGGCATTGAAGCCCTCCGATGTGTGCCGGGACGCTTTGAACTCATCGATTGCGGCCAACGCTTCCGGGTCATCGTCGATTATGCGCATACCGACGATGCTCTCGAGAACTTGCTGGAAGCGGCCCGCGAGATAACTCGCGGCAGGCTCATCGTGGTGTTCGGCTGTGGCGGGGATCGAGATCGGACGAAACGCTCGCGCATGGGCGCCGTGGCCGGTCGCCTGAGCGATTTTGTCGTCGTCACTTCCGACAACCCGCGGAGCGAGGATCCAGCCGAAGTGATACGGATGGTAGAGGACGGCCTGCGTGATGGCGGCAGCAGCTGGGTTTCTCACGTCGATCGGCGCGTCGCGATACGTGCCGCGATCGAGATGGCCAGGGATGAGGACACCGTGGCCATCGCCGGGAAGGGGCACGAGGACTACCAGTTGATCGGAGACGTCCGAATCCCGTTCGACGACCGAGTCATTGCCCGAGAGTTTCTCGATGAACTTAACGCTTGAAGAAATCGCTGGGCATGTCGAGGGGAGACTGTATGGACCCGCCACGGCGGGCGTCCGCGGGTATTCGATCGACAGCCGGACGCTCAAGCGTGGGGAATTGTTCTTCGCCATCAAGGGGCCGCGATTCGACGGCCACGAATTCGTCGCGCAAGCGGCTCAGCGTGGAGCGGCTGGCGTCGTGGTATCCGACGCCGTGCCCAGTATCGACGGTCTGGCTCGGATAGAGGTCGCTTCGACGCTGGTGGCGATTCAGAAGCTGGCTCGCGCGGTGCGGCGGCTCTGGGGTCGGCCGATCATCGCGGTCACCGGCAGCGTCGGAAAGACTACAACAAAGGAAATGATCGCCGCCGTCCTCGGAAGACGGTTCACCGTTTTCCGCTCGGTCGGCAACTTGAACAACGAGTACGGGCTGCCGCTCTGTCTTCTCCGGATCGAGAAATACCACGAGTTGGCGGTGCTGGAGATGGGAATGTCGGCCGCGGGTGAGATTGCGACTCTCGCTTCGATCGCCGAACCGAACGAAGGTATCGTCACCAACGTCAATCCCGTCCACATGGAATTCTTTGAATCCATCGACGACATCGCCCGGGCAAAGGCTGAATTGCTGGACGGCCTGGTAGGGGACCGCCGGGCATACCTGAACTACGACGATTCCCGAGTGCGCTCCATGGCGCGACGATTCGACGGCGACATCGTGACCTATGGAATCCGATCGGCCGCCGCCTTTCGCGTGATCCAGATCGAGAATCTCGGTCTCGAGGGTACCGGTTTTACGGTCCGTCACGGTCGCCGGAGGGTGAACTTCGTGCTGCCGTTGCTGGGCGATCACAATGTTTCGAATGCCACCGCCGCCATCTCCGTCGCTCTGACTCACGGGCTCAGCTGGGACGACGCGCGTTTGGCCGTCGAGGGAATGGCCCCGGAAAGAATGAGGGGCGAAGTCATCCCGTTCCGTGACGGCTTTGCGGTGATTGACGACTCCTACAACTCGAATCCGAGGGCCCTGACCGAGATGATCCGTCTACTGGGGAAAATGGTCGGCTTCGGCAGGAAGATTCTGGTTGCGGGCGAGATGCTCGAACTGGGTGAGACCAGCGGCGAGTCGCACGCCGCCTGCGGCAGGGAAGCCGTCAAAGCAGGAATTGACCTGATCGTCGGCGTCTCCGGCGATGCGAAGGAACTGATAGCGGGCGCGGCCGCGGCCGGTGCGGATCAGTCTCGACTCCGTTTCGTTCGCGACGCAGTCGATGCCGGGGACTACCTGGTTCAGACAGTGAAGAAAGACGACCTTGTATTGTTGAAGGGTTCGCGCCGCGTTCGTCTGGAGCAGGTGCTGGACACACTACGACTGAGCTTTTCAAGCCTGGAACCGTAATGCTGTATCACTTGCTGTGGGAATACCTCTATCCGATCGCGGCCGACTGGCCGGTCCTGAGTGTTCTGAACGTCTTTCAGTACATTACCTTCCGGACGGCGATGGCGAGTATCACGGCGCTGTTGATCAGCCTGCTGCTCGGAGGGTGGCTGATCGGGCGACTCCGGGACTTTCAGATCGGCCAGAACATCCGTGAGGATGGGCCGCAGTCGCATCACTCCAAAGCCGGCACCCCCACGATGGGCGGCGTTCTGATTGTCGTTTCGATCGTCCTGTCCACCCTGCTGTGGACCGATTTGAGCAACCCGTTCGGGTGGCTGCTGATCGGGTCCACACTGGCGTTCGGAGCGGTTGGCTTCGCTGACGACTACCTGAAGATCGTGCGGAAACGTTCGCTCGGGTTGAGGGCTCGAGCCAAGATCGGCCTGCAGGTGCTGATCACGCTGCTCGTCGGCTACGTGCTGCTCGACCTGACCGGTCGAGGCGTCTTCTCGACCCGTCTGACCGTACCTTTCTTCAAGACGTTTACACCCGATCTCGTGATGTCCGAGCTGGTGGCGGCACCGCTGTTCTTCTTCGGATTTCTGCCTTTCCTCTTGTTTATCAGCCTCGTCATCGTCGGCTCTTCGAACGCCGTGAACCTCACCGACGGGCTCGACGGACTGGCGATCGGATCGGTCTTGATCGCCTCCGGCGCGTTGACCGTGTTGACCTACGTGACGGGGCACGTCGTTTTCTCGGAATATCTCGACCTGCAGCATCTGCCCCGGGTCGGTGAAGTCACGATCTTCTGTGGCTCGATGGCTGGAGCGAGCATGGGTTTCCTCTGGTACAACGCCCACCCGGCCGACGTCTTCATGGGAGACGTGGGTTCATTGTCGCTGGGTGGAGCGATCGGTACCGTTGCCGTCGTGATCAAACAGGAGTTGTTGTTGGTTTTTATTGGAGGAATCTTCGTTGTCGAGGCACTTTCGGTGATGGTCCAGGTGTTTTCTTTCAAGGTGCGCGGGAAGCGCGTCTTCAAGATGGCCCCACTCCACCATCACTTCGAACTCCTGGGCTGGGACGAATCGAAGATCATCATCCGATTCTGGATTGCCGCGTTGTTGTTCGCGTTGGCGAGTCTGTCGACGCTGAAGCTGCGTTAGGGCCCCTGCGGGGCCCTGGGCCCTTCGGGCCCCGTAGGACGTTGTCCGTAGGCCGTTGGGGCCCTTCGGGCCCAGTAAGACGTTACCCGTAGGCCGTTGAAGAGGAGAAGAGAGACGAAGTGGCGAGTGACAAGTGACGAGTGAATAACGTGAGAATCAAGAGACAAACTTCCGGAATGGACGAGAAGTGCCGCACAACGGCCTACGGGCAACGGCCTACGCACAACGGTGCCGCCCAACGGCCTACGGACAACGGCCTACTCCGAACGAGCGCAAGCGAGTTCGGAACGTAACGATGGTACTCGTCGTCGGCATGGCCCGAAGCGGTCTCGCAGTCTCACGGCTTCTCCGCCACCAGGGCGTTTCCGTGTTCGCCACCGATTCGGACCGGAGTGGGTTGGAGCCGGAGTTCAACCTGCTCGGTGTGCCCTACGAGACAGGTCGGCACGACGTGAAGAAATTTATCGACGCCCGCGAGATCGTTGTCAGCCCCGGCGTGCCTCTCGACAGCGAGCCCCTCGTCGCGGCCCGCGAGAACGAGGTCCCCATCGTCAGCGAGTTAGAAGTGGCATCTCGTTACCTGAAAGGCGACATCGTTGCGATCACCGGCTCCAACGGAAAGACGACGACGACGAAACTCATCGGAGAAATACTGGCACTGGGTGACCGGCCGGTCCAAGTCGGTGGCAACATCGGGGTTGCGGCGTCCGACCTGGTTGCAGGCTCGAGCGATGAAACGGTGAATGTGCTCGAGGTCAGTAGCTTTCAACTGGATGCGATCGTCGATTTTCGTCCGGATGTTGCCCTCCTCCTGAACGTCACGCCCGACCACATGGATCGATACGCCGACTTCGCCGCCTACCGGGATGCGAAGTTCAACCTGTTCCGGAACCAATCGGATTCTGACTTTGCAGTTCTGAACGTTGATGATCCGGAGTGCTACCCGGCCCCGGAGTGGCTCGCAGCCCGCCAGTTCCTGTTCAGCAGCAGCCGCCGACTGGATTCAGGCGCCAGTCTGTCCGGAGACGATCTGTTCGTTCTCGGTCGGAGAATTCTTTCGCTCGGCGAGATCCCCCTCAGGGGGAGGCACAACGTCGACAACGTGCTGGCCGCGTGCCTCGTTGCCGATCTCCACGGGATCACTCCGAACTCGATGGCTTCTACCATTCGTTCATTTGCCGGTGTCGAACATCGACTCGAGACTGCGGGCGCGATCGACGGCATCGAGTTCGTCAACGATTCGAAGGCGACCAACGTCGATTCGGCTGTGAAAGCCGTCGAGAGCTTCGACGCCAACGTGATCGTCATCGTCGGTGGGACAGACAAGGGCGCGTCGTATGAACCTCTGGTCAGCGCGATGGAAGGTCGGGTCAAGCGGGTGCTCCTGATAGGCGCCGCCGCCGACAAGCTGGAGGATGCAATCGGCGATCGCTTATCGGCTGTCCGTGTGGCTTCGATGGACGATGCAGTCGCACAGGCGCTGGATTCAGGACAAGCCGGAGACGTCGTCCTGCTCGCTCCCGCGTGTTCGAGTTTCGACATGTTCGCGAATTACGAAGAACGGGGCAGGGCGTTCAAGAATGCAGTGCGTGCGCGTGCCGAAGTGACAAGTGAGGGGCCCTTTGGGCCCCAGTAGTCAGATGCCAGTAGTCAGTTGAAGAGAGAAGAAGTGCCAAGTGACGAGTAAGACAAGCGGCAGTGCGGTCGCACGGGGAAGTGCCAAGTGAGGGGCCCTTTGGGCCCAGTAGTCAGTTGCCAGTAGTCAGTAGTCAGTTGAAGAGAAGAGAAGTGACAAGTGACGAGTAAGACAATGACTGGTCAGTTTAGGCCCAAGCGATGTCGAGCAGGAGGTTCCGACTTGTCACTCTTCACTCGTCACTCGCACTTGCATTTGAAAGAGTAGACGTTCGCTGAAGAACAAACATGGCTAGGAAGTTAAAGCCCGACTGGATCCTGTTCGTCACGACTCTGACGCTCGTGTTGATCGGCGTGCTCATGGTGTTCAGTTCGTCGGCCGTCTTGGCGAAGGAGTGGTACGGCGACCCCAACCGTTTCGCATTGAGGCACGTCGCCGCTGCGTCGCTCGGCTTGATTGCCATGTTCGCACTGATGAAGGTCGACTACCATCGCTACAGGCACCCTGCGGTTGTGTTCTCGCTGCTCTCGGTAGTGATCGTGCTACTCGCGTTGGCGTTTCTCATGCCGACGTCGTCGAACACGCACCGCTGGATCCGTTTCGCGGGCTTGTCCTTCCAGCCTGCCGAGCTGGCCAAGCTGTCGCTCATCGTGTTCCTCGCATATTTCCTCGAGAAGCGAAAGGAGCGCGTGAACGACTTCAGCCTGACCTTGATTCCCATTGCGGTGATCAGCCTGCTCCTGGCAGGGCTGATCGTCTTGCAGCCCGACCTGGGAACCGCGATATCGATTCTTGCGGTCGTCTCGGTGTTGCTTTTCGTCGCTGGGCTGAACTTGAGATGGATCATCGTTGGCGCGATCGCGGCAGCACCGATTCTCTATGTTCTTGTGTATCAGGTTCCCTGGAGAAGGGAGCGTCTGCTTGCCTTCCTGGATCCCTGGGCCGACCCTCTGGGCAGCGGCTTTCAGATCATTCAGTCGTTGATATCGGTCGGGACAGGGGGCATCGCGGGCGTCGGCTTCATGGAAGGGCAGCAGAAGTTGTTTTACCTGCCCGAGCCCCACACCGACTTCATCTACGCGGTCGTGGGAGAAGAGCTCGGGCTGATCGGGACGGCGCTCGTGCTGGCGCTGTTCAGCGTATTCCTCTGGCGTGGCCTGCGCGGCGCAGCCAGAGCGCCCGACCCGTTTGGCTTCTACCTGGCGCTCGGGATCACGATGATGGTGGCGGTTCAGGCGTTCATCAATATGAGTGTGGTGCTGGGTCTGCTGCCGACGAAGGGAATCCCGTTGCCGTTTCTGAGCTACGGTGGCAGCTCTTTCCTGATCATGCTTGCGGGCGTCGGCGTCCTGATCAACGTGTCCCAACATGGGAGTTGAGGCAGCGGAATGGACGCGAAATCTTTGCACACAGGACTCGTATGTCTTTGTTTTTGAGGCGCGAAAAAAAGTTTGCCCGGTCCTGATCTGTCACTATGAAGGCGATAATCGCAGGAGGTGGCACAGGTGGTCACCTGTTCCCGGGAATCGCCGTTGCACGTGAGATTCTGCGACGCGAACCCGAAGCGGGGATCCTTTTCGCCGGCGCGGATCGTGGCATCGAGAAGCGAGTCGTTCCGCGGGAGGGCTTCAAACTGGAAACGTTGCCGATCGGAGGTATCAAGGGGACAGGTTTCGTCCGGGGCGCGAAGAACCTGTGTGCGATGACGCTGGCGCTGGTGCGCGCCCTGGGCGTTCTGGGTCGCTTCGAGCCGGACGTCGTCGTCGGCGTCGGGGGTTACGCGTCGTTCCCCGTGGTCGGCGCGGCGATCCTGCGTGGAATACCGCGCGGCATAATGGAACAGAACGTTTCTCCCGGCCTCGCGAATCGGGTTTTGGGTTACCGGGTGGACTTTGCTGCGGTGACCCACGAACGCACCGCGGCCTTCTTTCCGGGGAAAGCGGTGGTAACCGGCAATCCCGTACGTGCCGCGTTCAAGGAAATCGGACCAAAGGCAAGCCGGGAGCCGTTCACGATCTTGATCGTTGGGGGGAGCCAGGGGGCCGAGGCGATTAACCGGGCCGTGATGGATGCTCTGGACTCGCTGGAGGGCTTGCAGAGCAGGATCCGATTCGTCCATCAAAGCGGCGAGCGTCAGCTCGAGGAAATCCGAAGCTGCTACCGAGAACGAGGATTCGAGGCGCAAGTCGAGAGCTTTCTGGATGACATCGCCCGTCAGTATGCAGCCTCTGACTTGATCATCTCACGAGCCGGTGGGACGACAGTCGCGGAAATAAAAGCGTCAGGCCGGGCGGCGATCCTGGTTCCGCTACCGTCGGCAGCGTTGGATCAACCCGGGAACGCAAAGGCGATGGTCGATGAGGCGGCCGCAGTGATGATAGGCAACGCTGAGTTGACAGGAGCGAGCCTGTCCGAGGAGATCATTCGCCTCCTCGAGGACACGGAAGCGTTGGCGCGCATGGAGAAGAACGCGAGAAAGATGGCCGTCCTGGACGCCGAGTCCCGGATCGTTGATCTGATCGAACAGGCTGTCGCAAGACGACGAAAATGATCAGTCCGCAGCAAGAGAGAATCGATTTGCGTCCGACAACGGCCTACGGCCTGCGGCCTACGACCTTCTAATGTTCGAACGTATCAAACATGTGCACTTCGTGGGAATCGGAGGCTCCGGGATGAGCGGCATCGCCGAGGTCTTGTTGACGCTCGGCTACAAAGTGACCGGCTCCGATCTGCGAACCACACGGGTGACTAAGGCTCTGGAATCCGGGGGGGCCGCGGTGTTTCCGGCGCATGCGCCCGAGAACCTCGGCGGTGCACACGTCGTGGTCCGCTCCTCGGCCGTACCGGCCGACAACGTCGAGCTCACGGAGGCCAGGTCCCGGAAGATACCGGTGATTTCCCGAGCTGAAATGCTGGCCGAGCTCGCCCGTCTCAAGTACACGGCGGCCGTGGCCGGCACACACGGCAAGACAACCACGACGTCCATGATCGCGACCATCCTGGATCGGGCAGGGATGGATCCAACCTTTGTCGTCGGTGGGCGACTCAACACGGTCGGACGGAACGCCCGTCTCGGCAAGGGGGAATTCATCGTTCTCGAAGCCGACGAGAGTGACCGTTCTTTTTTGATGCTGTCGCCGACGATTGCCGTCGTCACGAACATCGAAGCCGATCACCTCGATCATTACGACGATCTCGAGGACATCCAGGACGCTTTCGTTTCTTTCGTCAACAAGGTGCCCTTCTACGGAGCCGTGATTGCGGACACGGATCAGCCGACTGTGAGGGCGATCCTCCCCCGAATCAAGCGGCGGGTGATCAGCTTTGGGGCCGGCGAGAACGCCGACGTGGCGGTACTGGATTGTGCGCTCGATCCCTTGGGTTCGCGCTTTGTCGTTCGTTACAACGGCGGCAAACGGCAGCAGTGTGTCTTGCAGATCCCCGGGTTGCACAACGTGCTCAACGCCGCGGCCGCGTTCACTGCAGCGCTCGAGATGGGCGTGGCCGCAGACACCATCGCTCTGGCTCTGGAAGAGTTTGGTGGAGTCGAGCGGCGGTTTGAAATCAAGTCCCGAACCGGTGTCGTCGTCATCGACGATTACGCGCACCATCCGACAGAGATCCGGGCAACGCTCGGCGCGGCGCGAGGTGCGGGGTTTCGCAGGATCTTGGCTGCGTTCCAGCCGCATCGCTACAGCCGCACCCACCACCTGTTCGATGCCTTTGTCCATGCCTTCCACGATGCCGACGCCGTCCTGATCACCGACATCTATCCAGCCGGAGAGCCGCCGATCGACGGAGTGGACTCGGAACGGCTGGTTGAGAGTATGAAGGAAACAGGCAAGACCGAAGTCCGGCACGCGGCAGATTTCGGCGCCATTCGGTCCTACATGATGGAACACGCCAAGATGGGCGATGCCGTCGTCATCATGGGAGCGGGCAGCATCACGAAGTTGGCCGATGAACTGGCCGTTGACCTCCAACAGCGGGAGCCATTGCAGGTGGAGCATGAGTAGGATGCACTCGGCGAAGTGGATTCGGTGGCTGCGGAAGAAGTCGCGCTCAGCACTGCTGCGCTACCTCTACATCAGCCTGTTCGCTCTGATGCTGCTCAGCTTTGGATGGGGACTCTACCGGGTCGCCAAATACACCGGGACGACGGAACGGCTCGAGATCCGTCAGGTGTCGGTGTCCGGACTGGACCGTGTCTCGAAGAACGAAGTTCTTGCCCGCGCCGGGTATGCACCGGGTGCGAACATTCTTCGGGTCAGTCTCGACGAAACCCGCCGGGCGGTCGAAGAAATCCTCTGGGTGCGTCATGCCACGGTGCAACGTGTATGGCCGGACGAGCTCGTCATTGTGATCGTCGAAAGGGAACCCATCGCGTTGGGACGGATCGGCGGCGAGATCTACCAGGTGGATGTCGACGGCGTCATCCTGTCGACCGACACCAGGACGGACACGAGCTTTCCCGTTCTCGACGGCCTGCGTCCCGGCGACATCGAAGGCAACAAAAGAAAGATCGAGGCGTACAGGGCTGCCCTCGAGGCAATCGGACAGAGCGAGCTTTCAGAAGTACGCGTCTCGGACATCGGAGAGATATCCGTTGTGCCGATCCACAACCCGGTGCTGATCGACCTGGGATCGGCCAACCATCGTGAGCGTTGGGAAAAGTATGTTCAACTCCGGGTCAGAATCCGCGAGGACTATCCGAGCGCTTTCCACATCGATTTGCGATTTCAGGACCAGGTAATAATCCGAACTGAGGACAACGAACCTGCTGGGAAAATCATATGGGGCGAAGAGAAAAAACTATTGTAGGGCTCGACATCGGCTCGACGAAAGTCTGTACGCTCATTGCCGCCGCCCGTAACGGCGGCATGGAGACGATCGGGTTCGGTATGGCCGAATCCAGGGGGCTGAAGAAGGGAGTCGTCGTCAACCTCGAGGCGACCGTCGAATCGATCAAGAAGAGTGTTGTGGAAGCGGAGATGATGGCCGGCACGGAAGTAGACCGGGTGTTCGTGGGCCTGGCCGGCCCACACATCCGGAGCTTCAACAGCAAGGGTGCAATCCCCATCGCCACGCATTCCAGGGAAATCAACCGCGAAGACGTCCGGCGCGTGATCGAGACCGCGCGAGCCGTCGCTCTGGCTCCGGACCGGGAGATCATCCACATCCTGCCCCAGGAGTTCGTTGTCGACGACCAGGATGGTATAGGGGACCCGCTCGGTATGGTCGGCACGCGGCTCGAAGTCAATGTCCACATCGTGACCAGTTCCGTGACCGCTGCACAGAACATCGTTACTGCTGTCAACCGCAGCGGGCTCGAAGTCGGAGATACGGTTCTCGAACCCATCGCGGCCGGCGAGGCGACTCTTAGCGAAGACGAGAAGGAACTGGGTTGCGTGCTTCTGGACATCGGAGGCGGGAAGACCAACCTGGCCGTCTACCATCATGGCGCCGTCCGCCATACGGTGGTGCTTCCTATCGGGAGCGACCATTTCACGAACGACATCGCAGTCGGGCTGCGCACCCCCATTCCCGAGGCTGAACGCCTGAAGAGGGAATTCGGCTGCGCCCTTTCGTCGATGGCTGACGAGGATGTGACCTTCGATTTCGCCGGCGTGGGCTCCAGGCAGACTCGTACGATCGGACAGCGAGTATTGAGCGATGTCCTTCAACCGCGCGCGGAAGAGATCATTCACTTCGTCCGCGACGAAATCCGTGGAGCGGGCTACGAGCGTCAGGCCGGTGCGGGGGTGGTCCTCACCGGCGGTGGCGCGGTGCTCCGGGGCATTCCGGAGTTGGTGGAAGAGTTCCTGGACCTGCCGGTGAGACTTGGCGTAACCCAGGGGTTCAGCGACGCGCGCTTCGTCGAACCCGAATACGCCACCGTCGTCGGACTGGCAGTCTTTGGTGATCGACGTCGTCGGACACACGAGTTCCATGAGTACTCGGGTTCACCGTTCAAGCGCATGGTTTCCAAGCTCAGGGGGCTGGGGCTTTTTTGACTGGCCCCGGACCGGATCAGGAATATCCGGTTTCGTCCGGACACCGGAGCATCATCAGCCGGAAACGATTCTCGGTTTGATACGCGGCGAGAGCTCCGGCGGGCGTAACAAGGGGGAGGCAGTGGTAGAGAACGTACAAATGGAAAACACAGTCAGGTTTCTCTTCGATGAGCGGCGTGACGATGGAGCATCGATAAAAGTAATCGGCGTCGGCGGTGGCGGATCGAATGCCGTCAACCGCATGATCGAAGCCGGCGTCGATGGCGTCGAGTTTCTGGTCGCGAATACAGACCTTCAGGCCCTCAAACAGTCTCACGCCCCTGTCAAACTCCAGATCGGGGCCAGGCTGACAAAAGGGCTCGGGGCCGGTGCCAATCCTGAGATCGGTCGTGAGGCTGCCCTCGAGGATACCGATAAGATCATAGAGGCGCTGGAAGGTGCCGACATGATCTTTGTGACGACCGGTCTGGGCGGAGGCACGGGCACGGGCGCCGCGCCAATTGTCGCCAGCCTGGCGGCCGAGCTGGGGGGACTGACCGTCGCGGTCGTGACCAAGCCGTTCGCGTTCGAGGGAAAGAAAAGGATGACGCAGGCCGAACGCGGCCTGGGGGATCTAAAGGAGTGTGTCGATACAGTCATCACCATTCCGAACGAACAGTTGCTCGCGACGCTGGAGAAAGGAACAAGCCTCTTCGACGCTTTCCACATTGCCGATGACATCTTGCGACAGGCGGTCCAAGGCATTTCCGACCTGATCACGGTGCCGGGGCTGATCAACCTCGATTTCGCGGACGTGAAAACGGTCATGCACGGTATGGGCATGGCTCTGATGGGCACCGGGGTCGCTTCCGGCGAGAATCGCGCCGTCGAGGCAGCACGTCGCGCCATTTCTTCCAGGCTGCTCGAAGATGGTTCGATTCAGGGTGCCAAGGGCGTCCTGATCAACATCACCGGTGGCGGCGACCTACTGTTGCACGAGGTCAGCGAAGCGTCGGGCATCATCCATGAGGCAGCCGACGGCGAAGCCAACATCATTTTTGGAGCCGTTCTCGACGAGCGAATGAAGGACGAGGTCAAGATCACCGTGATCGCGACCGGGTTTGAACGAACCGGCGCGGAGGCCGCGCTCCCGCAGATCGCACGCGGCGAAGTCGAAGGAACGGACTTGGAGATTCCGGCGTTCCTTAGACGCGCCACAACGAACTAGGAACGATCCGCCCGCACGGTATCGATTTTTCGATCCGAAGGTGTATGTGCGCTCTATGAGCGCACATTGTTTCTGTCGCGTGTGCGCTCATAGAGCGCACCTACACTGACCCTCCAAGACTGCTGTTCTCCCGCAAACCCTCTATAATTATTCTATGAACGGTGCCAGGATCATCGTAGCTCCCGGTATCCTCGAGGAGGTCATCGCGCATGCCCGCGGTTGCTTTCCGGAAGAGGGTTGCGGCTTCCTCGTGGGCCGGGAAGAGCGCGTCGAGCGGTTCGTCCCCGCCGAAAACGCGCTCGGAAGTAGGACAGCCTACAGTGTCGAACCCCGGTTCCTGTTCGAATTGTTCCGCGAACTCCGGGCGTCGGGCGAGAGTCTGGTGGCGATCTATCACTCCCACCCATCAGGCGAAGCGGCGCCGTCGTCGAGGGATATTGCCGAGGCGTACTATCCCGATAGCGCGCACCTCATCGTGTCGCTTCAAGACGAGAGTCAACCTGCGGTCCGGGCCTTCCGAGTCGTCGACGACAGCGTCACAGAAATCGAGCTTCATGCTATAGTCTAGTGGCCTGTAACAGGTCACTAAGTACTCAAAACGTCACAGGGAGACTCCGATGCTTATCCTGCTGATCACCATGCTCTGGTCGGCCCCGATCATGCCTCAGGCCGCACAGGAAGTCGCTGCCGCGGTGCCGGACCCGGCGTCTAATTTCGCCATGAGAGCCCGCCCGAACTTGCTCTTTGGCCAAGGCGCCCAAAGCCGCCACGACTTCTACGACGTCGTTATCACCCAGCGACCTGTCGAAGGCGTGTTGATCAAGCTCCCCTACACGAGAAAGGGTGGCAAGCTGACCTTCGACTTGCATCACCGCATTGCCATGTCGGACGATTTCGGACTTCCCGCCGAGGTCATGACCGTCGTCGAACTGGTCACCGGCGGGACGAACCGACTCGGCAGCTACACGCTGCTCGACATGATCAACGAGGGCGACAAGTTCGTAGAGGGGATCGAACGGACCAGTGATGCCGACATCGACAGGTTCGTCATGCCGATGGCGCGCAAGTCCATCACGATCAAGACCCAGCCTGGTCCGCAGTCGATCAGCGTCATCGGTCGCGAAATGGTAATCACGCGCGGAGCCTCCGCCACGAGAGTCGACACGCCGGGCACCCGCATTGCAATGGTTTCCAACATCAGGTTCGAAGCCGTCAACGAAACCAACCCCCTCAAGAAGAGCGGCCCCGGCCCAGGAAACTAGGGCGTGTTAACACTAACGTAGCGCCTCGACGATGAGAGCGAAGTGAAGGAAGGCGAGGAACATGACGTCGAGTTTATCGAAACGGGAGAAGATACGCCGGAAACCTCATCCCGCCTCGGCCGCCAGCCTCGAAGAAGGTTTCGACGAGCTGTTCACCATCAATCGGCTCGAGCTCTCGTCTTCGCTACGATTCTGCCTGGGGACGACGAACATCATCGACAGTTCCCACTCCGGAATCCGTATCCGAACCCGTCGGGTCGGTCGATGGCGGAACGGCCAGATGGTGCTACGATGGGCCGCCTCGGCTTTCTTGGCTACCGAAAAGGGCTTCCGGCGAATCCACGGCTATCGTGATCTCTCGATGCTTCAGGCCAAGCTCAATGACGCGGTCACCGGCGACGACAAATCCAAGGTGGCTTAACTGATGACCCGAACCGCCATCGAAAGTTTCAACTACGTTCGGGACAGCTTCGTCCCGGAGCCGACCATGTGTTTCCTGGCTTTACGAATCTCAATAGGGGTCACTCCTCCATTGGTCGAAAATTGCACGTTAAGGAGTGCAGCGGGCTGTCCTGCCGGTCGATAAACTATCGTTTTCGGACATATCCATGTCACATGCCTAAACCCATGACACTAAGGGGCGCTTCACCCCTCGATTCCAGGGGTTTTTTGGGCCGGGGGCAAAAGCGCTTCGCGTCGGGCTCTACGCCCGCGTCTCAACCTACGACAAGAAGACACTACCCATGCAGCTGTTTGCGATGCGGGACTTCTATCAACTCAGCGCCGGTTTCGGCCGTACGCTCAACAACCGACCACCTCAATGAGCAAGTTACTGTACTTTGCCTATGGTTCGAATATGCTGACGGAGCGGCTTCGCAGAAAGGTGTCCGTCAGCGTGCCCGGTTGTAGCCGCATATGTCGACGATTTTGTTTTGGAGTTTTCAAAGAAAAGCAAGGACGGTTCAGGCAAGGCGACTCTCGTGCAGTCACGAGGGCAGCGTCAGGACGGTGTTCTTTTCGAGATAAAGACCTGCGAGCGGGAAAATCTGGACCTCGCCGAAGGGGTCGGATTCGGCTATGATCGAGATGACAGCTTCAGTGTGATATTGGCTGATACAGGCGTTTCCAAGACCGTTATAACCTACATCGCGCCCGTCCAGCATCCATGTTTGAAGCCATTCGACTGGTATCTGGCACTCGTCGTTGCTGGCGCCAAGCAGCATAACCTCCCCGAGAAAATCATCGCTTCTTACCGGGATACCGAATTCCGTGAGGACGAAAAGGAGGAGCGTAAACTAGAAGCGCGGAAGGTGCTTAAAGAGGCAGGATGGGGAAGCGTCGAGCAGGTATTGGAACTGAATTGAAAGCATCAATCATTACGGGAACATATTAGCCTCCTTGGTCGATATGATCCGACAGCCGCCATGAGACCAACGGAGAGGAATGGGAGGTAGGCATGGGCATCTTAATCGCACAGTTTGTGGCTGATCGTCTCCCCCGAATTTCCGGCTGGGTGAAGCTAACCGCAATCGCCGGGCTGCTCTTGATCTTTGCGGCTCTGCAGTCCACGCCCGCCCCGCGCGCTCCCCAAGCGGGAACCGAACCCCTGGGGTGCGCGGATAAATCCATTGTCGCCAGCGCGGTAAGCACAACGGAGGACGTTCAAGCGTTCGTCCAATGCGCCTATGAGTATGTCCAGGAAATGGGATTTGAGGAGGCCCGGCGGGCCTTTCACGAGGATACGCGTTGGAAGAGCGGAGCCATCTATGTCTTCGTCTCCGAAGCGACCCCGATGAGCGATCAGGCGCGACTGTTCGTTTGGGCGCCCGCTCCTCCAAGGGTAGGATCCTCGCTAGGACTCCTCATCGACGCCTTCGGCAACGACTACTACAAGGAACAGCATCGTATCGTGAGCGGCTTCGGTGAGGGCTGGCTCTATTACTCGTTCCCAAACCCCGCAACGGGCCGGGAGGAGCCGAAGGCGACCTACATCAAGGGCATCGACTGGGAGGGAAACCTGGCCGCGATCGGGGCGGGGGTCTACCGCCGTGACCTTCCCGTCACCTGCGAGGCGGAAGAAGTCCACGCCATGGGGCTTGAGGCTGCACCTTCCGTTGAGAGGTTGAAGGTGTTTGTCCGCTGCGCGGCAATGAAGCTGGAATCGAAAGGGTACTTTGCCACTCGTGCGCTGTCTACCGATCCACGTTGGAACAGTGGTTCGATCTACCTGTTCGGCCTGGATACCTACGGCTACACGTTATTCAGCGGCGATCCCGACAGCCAGACGCATGGCATCTTTTCCCCAGCTTCCGAGTTGAACGCCCATCCGGACGGCCCCTTCGGGGGTCGGGATGTGGTGAGCGTTGCGGACGCTTTCGGGGAAACCTTACTGTACTACTCGACGCGCAATCCCTCTACCGGAATGCCGCAGAGCAAGGTGGCTTTCGTCAAGAGGGTCGTGACCAATGGTCTGCCGGTTCTGGTCGGCTCCGGCTATTATGAGCCCCTGTCGCTGCCGGCGCCGGACGCGCAATCGGTCTGGAGCTATCTCCAAAGCGCGACGTACACGGACTGGCCGCTGTTTCCCGAAACGAGCCGCTTCCAACCGGGGATGTCGCCCCATGGCGCCCTGCTCATCACCTACGTCAACGATACCGCGCGGAACGCATTGACGCGCGGAACAGGCCCGATTGCTCCTGGCCCGCTGCCGGCCGGCTCGATCATCGTCAAGGAGAACTACATGCCGGATCGCACGCTGGCTGCGGTGACGGTCATGTACAAGAGCGCCGGCTACAACCCGGAACACGGGGACTGGTACTGGCTGAAGCGCGCAGCGAACGGAAACGTGGACGCTGAGGGCAAGATCGAAGGATGCCAGAACTGTCACAGCGCCGCCGCGCGCGACTACGTGCTGACGGAGGTCCAGTAGCGGGCTGTCCGGATGAGGCCGCGACCGGGTTGGTGCGACTCCGGTACTGGGACAGGTCCGGAGTCGCTCAGAATCGGCGTTCGGCCCTTCCCAGGCACTGGCGAGTTGAACGCGTCCGGGCGTCAGACAATTGGCTTTTCAGGTCGATCGGCCCGCTGCTTATGGCCACCGCTTTACCGCTAGGTTCCCTGCTACTCATTCCAACCATTTGCGGCGCGGTCGATTCTTTAGCCGGTTGATCAACCAGCTTGCGCCCTCGACGGTCGACGGTTCGATATCGGCCAAATCATCCGCGTTGCGTTCCTTCTTGAGCCGCGCGATATGGGCCAGTTGCTTTTGAGTCGGGGGACTTGGCCCGGTACTCCGAAAGAACCACGCCAGCGAACCGACAACGGCCACGACGAACACGACAGCCAGGAAGATCAGAAGTCCCATAATTTACTCGCCCGCAGCCTTTGTTTCGGCCCCGGAATCTCGCCCTGGATCGCGTTTCAGAGGCGTCCCCAGAGGTGGAGAGCCCCGCTGACTGAAACAACCGCCTTCGCGAAGCGTTGCAACAGGCTTCTATCACAGCTTCATGGCTAAACACCGCTCGCTCGGCACGGTTGAGCGCCGCCCGTTAGTGCGCCAAGCGAAGCTTGGCGCTTCTTGCAGGGTGCGAGTCCCTGCGGAGAAAGGGTTAACTACCCACTCCTACTGAGTGTTGCAACTGCGACTGCGGAGGTGAAAGCCGAACAAGTCAGTTGAAGCGTACACAGGGAAGCATGCAGGCCGCAGGAGGGACCGCGACCTCCAAGGCTTGATACAGCCCCGTCATGGCGTTTGATGCAGACGGCGACGGTGTTAACGGTACCGGAAGCCAACATAGACGAACCGTTGTGGTGAGGTTCGCGAGGGTCTGCCGGGGTCCACCTTAGAGCGTGGCATGTATGCAGAGAAGCGTCAGGAACTTGGGAGACCCTGCGGTTTCCCGAGCTGAGACGCGATCGGAAACGACAGATCGCAGGGCATACGGCTAGTGAGCCCACACACGGGGAAACCCAGACCCAGGTAGGCCGGAGCCTAAACGAACTGGACGCCTGATCGACGACAGCCACGGGTAGACAGGCTCGACCAAACAAAGAGCCATCGATGATTCGCAGGGAGTCAGATCCGCTCATACTACTCGGAGACGGTAGCGCCGATCACATGGGGAAGGGGCGGACAGAAGTACGTAGCTGGTACAGGAAACATTGTCCGGCGACGAAGGGCCGGAACAAACAATGCCAACCTCACTGCTGGCGATAGCAAAGAAGGCTGAGGAAAGGAAACATCCCTTTCTTGGTGCTGGACGCGGAAGCGAGTACTTCTGAGGAGCCCGGTGCCGGAAAACGGCACGCCGGGATCTGCGCGGGGGCGGTTCGGGCAACTGGCCGTCCTACCGCGATGATGCACAAAGCTTGTCCCTGCCAAGGAATCGGGCATAGCATGTAACTATGAGTAAGCCCTTGGTTTCCACGTCGAGCGACGTCATGGGGGGGCCTGTTTTATCCGGAACACGTGTGCCCGTGCAGACCCTCTTCGAGTACTTGGAGCCTGGTCAAAGCCACGTACTTCACATCGCCGTCGAGGACGTAGCCGAGCATGCACCCCACGGGTAGATTCTCCGAGTACTGCCCTGTAGTGAAACGAGAGAGTCCATCCATCACGTACTTCTTCGCCAGCGACCTCCTGCCGTTGTCGCGGGGTACGTTCAGGCGCTTACCGCGCCGCATTGTGCTAGGCTGCTCGGGAACGGGGGATCCCATGAAGGCTACCATCTGTCTGATCGTCACGCTCCTGCTCGCGGCGCCCGCCGCCGCGCAATTCGCCGAGGTCGGGTCGCTCGACTTTCCGACGTCCGCGCGTTCGGAGGAGGCGCAGCGCCATTTCCTGCGGGGCGTCGCCATCCTGCACAGCTTCGGCTGGAAGCAGGCCATCGAGCAGTTCCAGGCCGCGCAGGCCATCGAGCCGGACTTCGTTCTCGCGTACTGGGGCGAGACGCTAAGCTACAACCACCCGCTGTTCGGCGGCGGGCCCGGCCTCGACGAGGAGAATCCCCGCGCGGTGCTCGCGCGGCTCGGTCCGACGCCGTCGGCGCGGGCCGCCAAGGCACCGACCGATCGCGAGAGGGGCTTCCTCGAAGCGGTCGAGGTCCTGTGGAGCGACGAGGGAATCTACAACGAGCGGCGGGTCGGCTACATGGAGGCGATGGAGCGGCTCTACGAGCGCTACCCCGACGACGACGAGGTGGCGACGTTCTACGCGCTCTCGATGCTGTCCGGATCCCGTGCACTCGGCGATCAGTCGTTGCGGCTTGAGGTGCGGGCCGGCACGATCGCGATGAAGGTGTTCAACGAGAACCGCGACCATCCCGGAGCGGTGCACTACACCATTCACGCCTTCGACGATCCGATCCATGCCCCGCTGGCACTCGACGCGGCCCACCGCTACGCCGAGATAGCACCGGCGGTCTCGCACGCGCGGCACATGCCGACGCACATTTTCATCCAGCACGGCATGTGGGACCTCGTCTCGCAGCACAACCAGTTGGCGCACGACGCGGCCATCGCTCTGTGGGAGCCCGACGACAGCGTCAGCGACGCGGTCCATTCGCTCGACTGGGGTCAGTACGGCGATCTGCAGCGCGGGGACTACGACAAGGCCCGAGTCTGGATCGAAAGGCTGGAACGGCTCATCGCCGACAGCGACGGGCAGGCGCGAGCCGTCAGCGCGCTGCCCTTGGTCAACGCCCGCTACGTGGTGGAGACCGAGCAGTGGCGCGTCGAGCCGATCACGGACGACTCGTCGATGCACGAGCTGCTGGCCACGGGCCTGAGCGCGGTCCGCAGCGGCGACCTGGCCACGGCGCGCGAGGCCGAGGCGGCGCGGGCGGCGCGGGCCGAGAACGGGGGCGCACAAGATCGCATCGCCCACAAGGAGGTCACCGCCTCGATTCAGGCGGCCGAAGGCGAGGCCGAGGCGGCGATCGCCTCGATGGACGAGGCTATCGCCATCGTCGAGACGCTGCGTCTGCCGAACGGCGCGGCTAGCCCAGTCAAGCCGCCGTACGAGCTGTACGGCGAGATCCTGCTGCAGCTCGGGCGCTACGACGACGCGCTCGAGAAGTTCGAGACCTCGCTGCTCCGCATGACGAACCGTATGCGTTCGCTGCTCGGCGCGGCCCGCGCTGCCGCGGCCGTCGGGGATCGCGCCACCGCCCGCGAGCGCTACGCGACGCTCGCCGACTTCTGGATTGGCGCGGCCGACGATCCGGGCTACGCCGAGGCGCGTGAGTTCATCGCCTCGACGAACGACAACTGACGTAGCCCGGAGCCCGTCGCGCCTTGCGGTCACGGGCTCCTGATCTTGCAGCGAAGCCGGCTTCGCGCCTCGTGCGCGGGGCCGGCAGACTAGTCTCGGCCCCCCTGACCTGCCTCAGCCCGAGACACCTCTAGGGCCAGTCGTGCCACATTCACAGCATCGAACGTGAAGCTAGCCACTGAAGCGCACCACCACCGTGTCGCCGAAGCTGGCAAGCTGCAGCTCGAACGCGCCCTCGGCATCCGTCTGCCCGAGCGGGTGGCGACGCGCAAGAAGCGATTGGCCACGATCCAGGCGGCAATGAAGCGGCTCGAAGAGCGTCGGCTGCGGACCAGGAAGCGGGACGGGAATCCGGAGACGACAAACCGGGCAGCGGAAAGAAAGGCCAGCCGTTCAAACGCCCCATGGGTGAGCCCAAGCCAAAAGCCCAGGACAACTTCACCGACCGCTCTACATCTTTTCGGGAGAGCATCTGCTATGCGCCCGGTTGCGGTGCTCCAATGTCGACGGTGCGGACGGCGCCGTCGAGGAATTGAACCGCATCATCGGCCAGATCCGGCAGAGCTGGCCGGAGGTGTCGATTATCATCCGGGCCGACTCGGGCTTTTGCCGGGATGAATTGCTGAGTTGGTGCGAGGCCCACCAGGTCGATTACGTGGTGGGTCTGGCCAAGAACGATCGGCTCAAGCGCGAGATCGCTGAATCGATGAGTCAGGCCGAAGCCGAGTTTAACGACACCGGGAAACCGGCGCGGGTGTTTAACGATTTCCGGTATCGCACTCGGAAGAGCTGGACCTGCGAACGACGCGTCATCGGCAAGGCCGAGTTCCTGGAGAAAGGCGCCAATCCTCGATTCGTTGTGACCTCACTGTCGCCGGAACGCCTGGACGCCCGCGCCCTCTATGAAGACTTTTACTGTGCGCGGGGCGACATGGAAAATCGCATCAAGGAACAGCAGTTGGATCTATTCGCCGACCGGACCAGCGCGGCAACCATGCGCGCCAATCAACTCCGGCTCTATCTGTCCTCGGCCGCCTACATGCTCCTGCACGCGTTACGCCGTCTGGGACTGAAGAATACCGATCTGGCCCGCGCTCAGTGCCAGACGATCCGCTTGAAGCTCCTCAAGATCGGAGCTCAAGTCCGTCTGACGGTTCGCAACATCTGGATCTCCATGTCGGAAGCCTATCCCTACGCCGAGGTCTTTGCCCTCGTCCATCGAAACCTGCAGGCGCTTCCTCTGCGCTGCTGAGAACCGACCCGATCCCCTGCGCCAAAATCGACTCGCTCTTTTCGGCTCCGTCGAGGTTTGTCTCAGTGCGTTTCGTCACCCTCTTCTGAACCCGAAAACGCAGCAACTCCCGCTTGTCGACACCGCCGAGTCACGCCACACATGCCCAATTCGAACCCAGATCCTCCCGAATCCGATTCTTACTGCCCAAATCCCCCTGATCGCCGGACTGGTGAAACATGCGGGCTAGTAGGGGTTACGATAGCAACGGTGCAAAATCCAACGCTATGGGCTGCTGGACCTGAAGCGATCAGGCAGTGTCCGACTTGAAGGGTTCGTTGAAATGATTGGGCTGTGTCGTGATTCTTTGGGGTTTCTGTGAGCCCCAGAGTGCCCGATTTGATTGACCGATGAAATCGTACATAATGGCCGGGTGAACCTCCGAGCCATCGCCGTCTACCTCCGGGTATCCACGAGCCGTCAAGACCTCCGATCTCAGGAGCCCGAACTCCAGAGTTGGCTTCAGACCCACGCCGCTGACCGCCCTGTCGTCTGGTATTGAGATCGGCATACCGGTCGCTCCCTAGACCGTCCAGCTCTTGGGCGGCTCGAACGGGACATCATCGCCGGCAAGGTAGGAACTGTCGTCGTCTGGCGCAACGACCGGATGGGTCGGCGCGCCCGCCAGCTACTGGTCTTCCTTGAGGACCTGGACGAGCGCAAGATCGACTACATCTCGGTACGAGACGGGCATCTGACGGGCGACAGTGCTTCAGCCAAGATATTCCGCCATATGCTGGTCGGCATGGCCGAGTATGAGAGTAACCTGATCTCGGAGCGTACCCGTGCGGGCCTGGCCGCAAAAAAGGCTCGGGGTGAGACGTGGGGCGGGCGAAAGAAGGGGCAGCGCTACCGGCTGACGCCGGAGAAGCTCCAGGCAGTCAAGGGACTCCTCGCCGAGGGGCTCTGGGTGCAATTAAACAAAGGTACCAAATCCGTCATAGAAATCGGTCCGAATTGCGAGGCTACTAGGCACTCAGGTCGAGGGCTGGAAGCAGGAGCGGGGCACCTGGGTCAAATATCGGAATACGGTCCTTTCGCTGACAGCGAGTGCATTGACGATCTCCGGGATCGTCAATCCTTGTTTTCTGAGCTGGGCCGCCCGGGTGGGCTTTGATTTGGTGGTCCCTTTCTGCCTGCCGCGATAGATCCCTTGAGTTTTGGCCACAGCGATTCCTGCGTGTTGACGCTCTCGGCGATACTCCAGTTCGATTTCTGCCAACCCGAACATGACGCTGGCTACCATCCGGCCCACCGGGACCGCTGAGGTCAATCTGTTGGGTGATCGAAACAACGCGCACGCCGCGCTCGCCCCAATCGGCGATCCGATTGATGCCGTCTTGAAGTCGACGCGAGATTCGGTCGAGTTTCCAGACGATGACCGTCTTGATCGTGCCGTCGAATATCGCTTTTTCCATCTGTTCGAAAGCGACACGGTGGACAGTCTGTCCCGTTTCTTTGTCCTCGAACCAGGTCACCCTGGATGGGGAAATCCCGTGGGCTCGGAGCCACCGCGTGATTTCGGCCTTTTGGCTGTCGGTCTTCTGTCGCCGGGATGAGACGCGACAGTAGTTGCCGTAGTAGCCGTGAAAGAACCGTTTTGGCTGTCGGTCTTCTGTCGCAGCATGCGATCATAACGACACTGCCCTTTCCAATGGGTTGAGGTGGTATCTCATACTGCCAAGTAGAGTATGGTCTAGTTGGCAGTAATCTCGAGCTGCTGAAAGCCCGGTTTTTCGCACTCAGTGTCGGCAGAAATCTCTGGAAACCCTATTTGTCACCCTCAGACTGCCGAAACAGGATTCCCCCTGGCGCGTGCTCGGGTGGGTAGGGAATGCCACGGATGAGCATTCTAACTGCGAACGAGAAGGAAGCCCTCGAGTCGCCTCCGGATCGGTCGTTGCCCGGCATCACATCAACCTGCACGGCAAGTACGATTTCGCGGCCGAGAAGCTGCAAGATTCGGTCGGTCTGGAGGTGCCCAAAATCCGTCAGCTCGAGGTGGGTTGAAACTGGGAGTATAGATTTCGGCTCAAACGCTAGAGGCAACAAAGGTTAACCGTGATCGCTATGACGGATTTGGTACCTTTGTTTAAATGCACCCTAGGGCGTGTTAACACTAACGTAGTGCCTCGACGATGAGCGCGAAGTGAAGGAAGGCGAGGAACATGACGTCGAGTTTATCGAAACGGGAGAAGATACGCCGGAAACCCTTGAGTCGGCGGAAGAGCCTCTCGACTTCGTTCCTGCGGCGGTAGAGCACGCGGTCGTATTCCCACGGCTCCAGGCGGTTGCGCTTGGGCGGCACGACGGGAATCCACCCAAAATCCAGAGCCAATTGGCGGGTCTGGTCGTCCTGGTAGGCACGGTCCATCAGCAGCGGCAGCGGCGCGGGCAATGGCCCCAGGCCGGCGAGCAGATCGCGGCCCTGCGGGGCGTCGTGCGCTTGGCCGGGCGAGAGCGCAAACGTTATCGCCGTTCGAGCATTCGCGGCAACCAGATGAATCTTGGTGGTCCATCCGCCGCGGGATTTGCCGATCGCTTGCGGACCGTTTTTTTTAACGCTCCCGTGCCGTCGGGATGCACCTTCACAATGGTTGAGTCCATCGAAACGGCTTCGACCCGGATGCGGACCAGTTGCTCGCGCTGGAGTTTCTCGAAGACGGCGTCGAGCACGCCGTTCTTGGACCAGCGGTTCATCCGGGTGTAGATGGTGTGCCAGTTGCCAAAGCGCTTGGGCAGACCGCGCCACTTGCAGCCCTGCTCAGCCACATACAAAATGGCGTTCAAGACCGTCAGGTTCGAAAGACTGACGTTGCCCCGCTGACGCGGCAGTTCCGGCTCGATGCGACAATACTGCTCCTGTGTGATCTCCATGCGTGATTATAAAACATTCATGCTCATTAGTGTTAACACGCCCTAGTCTCTCGGAACCTTAACCACGGAGGCACAGAGGCACGAAGGTAGGGCAGTCAGGCCTTTGTTTTTCCTGAAAAAATCCTATCTCTGCGCCTCCGAGCCTCCGTGGTTAAGACCTTCTTATTACCCTGGTCTGACTAAGCGGAAGAGTCGGTCAGGCGAGTTCGGCGCCTTTTGTGGGTTTCACGCTCTCCTCTTCCGCGGCCTTCCGGTAGATTTCCAACACCCTTTCGGCGGAAGATTTCCAGGAGAATTTTCGGACCTGCACCAGCCCCTTTTCAATCGCTTCCTGGCGTGCGACCTGATCGACGAGCAACAGTTTCATCGCGCGGGCGATCTCGAAGACATTCTCGGGGTTGACGAGAATGGCGGCATCGCCGAGGACCTCTGGGAGTGAAGAGGTGTTGGAGGCCACGACCGGTGTCCGGTTCGCCATCGCCTCCAGCGGTGACAGCCCGAAACCTTCGTAGAGGGAGGGTGAGGCATACATCACCGCGGCTTCGTAGAAGACCTGCAGGATCGGGTATGGTACGAACCCGAAGAACCGCACATCCTGCTGGACACCGCTGCGGACCACCATGAGCCTCAAGTATTGATGCTTGCTCAGCTCGTCGCCGATGATGATCAGTTTGAGTTTCTTGTACTTCTTGTTGTCGCCCAGCTGGTTCTTCAGGACCGCGAAGGCCTCGATCAACCGGTGAATGTTCTTATGGGGTTTGATCTGTCCGGAATAGAGAATGAAGGGGTTCTTGAGCTGGTACCTCTCCAGGACCTGCTTCTGTTCCTGAGGGTCATGGCTGAGGGTGACACGCTCGTCCAGGGCGTTGTGAACCACCGATATCTTGCCCGGGTCCAGATCGAAGATGTTGACCAGGTCGTCACGGGTCGAACCCGAGACCGCCAGCACGGTATTCGCAGACTTCACGACTCTTTTCGTGTAAAGGTACCGACGGTAGTTGTCGAACTTCGAGGAGCCCTCCTGTGGGAACAGGAGGTGGACGCAGTCGTGGATAGTCACGACGAGCCGGCAGGGGACCAGAATCGGGGCCTCGTGGTGCGGCACGTGTAGTACGTCGATTGCCTTACGGCGAAGCCAGAGGGGCGTCTTCAGGTGAAAATCCCAGGCGCTGCCCTCCTCAGGCACATCGGCGGGTTCGAAGTTCGAGCCGAGCGGCCCGAGTTCCATGAAGTGACGGCGCGAACCGAGGAGGAAGTAATCGTTTTCGCGATCTATCTCGGACAGGTTTCGGACGAGGTTCCAGATATGGGTGCCCAACCCGAATTTATGAACCTTTCGGATGTCGATGGCGATTCGCATGGTTTTCCGACGTCTAGCAGCCCGTGGCAGAAGTCTGATGGTTCGCGCGCACGGGTCTTCGGAGGCGGAGACGAGGCGCGAGGAGGAATTGATGCTGTTTCATCATGACGACGAGCAACAAAGTATCCGAACCGCAACCCCCGTGCGCGCGGAGGGTTACGGCGGCGTCACACACGGGCGTTGTTGCCGCGCGACATTTCTCCGGACCCGCAGGCCGGTCGGCCGGCGCCTAGCATCTGGCGCAACGCCGCCGTAACGCGAGCCATCAGACTTCTGCCACGGGCTACTCGCATGACTGCTTTCGAAGGAATAGCACATCTGCATCGCCCTTTCAAATGGCACCGGCAGGCTCGATCCGGTTCGTACGTGGGCAACCGGGCGTCCGGATTCCCCTCCGGAGCTCGTTCGGCGACGACGTTCGGACTCGATCGTTTGCTATAATCATCATCATGATTCGACGATACGTTGGACATTGTTCGAGCCTGTCGAGACAGACTCCGGGGGCAGGTGCGACCGCTCGGGCGCTGCCGTTTCGGCGTCGAATCCGATTGCGTCGCTCTGCGACCCGATTGCCCGTGCTCGCGGGCATCTCCGTGGTCGGGTTATTGGCCGGTCTTCACGCGTCGCTTCCGTCTCGAGCGCAAAGCCGGACTGTCGTCCAGATCGAGTTGGCCGACATCATCCATCCGATCACCGCAGACTACCTTTCCGAGGGACTCGCGCATGCTGCCGAGATCGAGGCCGATGCCGTAATCGTTCGGTTGGACACGCCCGGAGGGCTCGTCGACTCGATGCGCGGGATGGTCGAAGAAATCCTGGCGTCGGAAGTTCCGGTGATTGTCTGGGTCGGACCCAGCGGTGTCCGTGCGGCATCGGCAGGTTTCTTCATACTGCTGTCGGCCGATGTGGCCGTCATGGCTCCGGGGACGAACACCGGCGCGGCTCACCCGGTCTCGTCTCTGGGGGCGGAGATCGACGAAGTGATGGAGCAGAAGATTGTCAACGATGCGTCGGCTTTCCTGCGAAGCTACGCAGCCGAGCGGGGGCGCAATCCGGAGCTGGCGGAGACCGCCGTGACTGAAAGCGCCGCGTTCACGGCCGAAGAGGCGCTGGAGGCCAGCTTGATCGACGCCGTTGTCAAAGACATTGCAGAGTTGATTCAGACCTTCGACGGCCGGGAGATTACCCGGTTCGACGGCTCGTCGGTGACGCTCGAGATGGAGGGCGCGGCCATCGACCTGTTCGAGATGACGTCCCGACAGCGGTTGCTGTCGATGATCATGAACCCCAACATCGCCCTGGTGTTGGGGCTCCTGGGGATGCTCGGTCTCTACCTGGAAATCACGAGTCCGGGCATGATTTTCCCGGGCGTGATCGGTGGAATCAGCCTCATCCTTGCTCTCTTCGCCTTCAACCTGCTTCCGATCAACCTCACCGGCGTCCTGTTGATTCTCCTTGCGATCGGACTGTTTGTCGTCGAGGCCACCGTGCCCAGTCACGGCGTCCTGGCCATGGGTGGCGTCGTCGCCATGATTGCCGGCGGCTTGATGCTGGTGGAGGGACCGATCCCCGAGCTGCAGATTCAACTTCCGACAGTGTTGTCGGTTGCCCTGCCGCTGGCATTGATTACCGTTTTCCTGGTCCGCCTGATTTTTGTCTCTCATCGTAAGAAAGCCGTCACGGGCCGGTCTGGAATAGTTGGATCGGTGGGAACCGCTGCAACCGAGATCTTCCGAGAAGGCAAAGTGCTCCTGCAGGGCGAGTACTGGCTGGCGCACTCCAGGAACCCGATTTCTCAGGGTTCCAAGGTTCGCGTTGTACAAATCGACGGCCTCAATCTTGAAGTCGAAACCGAAAGCGAGGGACAGCAATGACACCACTCAACCTGTGGATGATAGCGCTGGCGATCGTCCTGGTCTGGCTCTTTAATTCTTTGAACATCCTCCGCGAGTACGAGCGCGGTGTCATCTTTCGGCTCGGACGCCTGCTCGCCGAACCCAAAGGACCCGGCCTCATCTTCGTCTTCTGGCCGATCGACAAGATAGTGCGGGTGAGCCTGCGATTGATCACGATGGATGTGCCCTCGCAGGATGTGATCACCAAGGACAACGTGACCGTGAAGGTGAACGCCGTCGTGTATTTCCGGGTGGTGGACTCCTCTAGCGCGGTCGTCAAAGTCGAGAACTTCCTCTACGCAACGTCTCAGCTCGCGCAGACGACTCTCCGATCAGTCCTTGGCGAGGTGATTCTGGACGAGCTGCTGAGCGAGCGCGAGAAACTGAATCAGCGACTTCAGGAAATTCTGGACCAGCATACCGATCCGTGGGGGATCAAGGTTTCCCTGGTCGAAATCAAGGGAGTCGACCTGCCAGAGGTCATGCAGCGAGCCATGGCCAAACAGGCCGAAGCCGAGCGCGAGAAACGTGCCAAGATCATTCACGCCCAGGGTGAATACGACGCTTCCGGACGGTTGGCGGATGCCGCCCGGAACATCGCCGCCGAGCCGGTCGCCCTCCAACTGCGTTACCTTCAGACGCTGACCGAGATCGGAATCGAGAAGAACACGACTGTCGTCTTCCCATTGCCCATCGACATCCTGAGCTACTTCAACGACATGGCGGCAAAGACCAAGGAGGACGGAGGGTAAGAGGTGGACGAGCAGACTTCCTGGAGAGGACACAGCTTCACGCTGCTGATATTCGGTGGTGTCGTCATCCTCTGCTCGATTTTCTTCATTCTGGGTATGCTCGTCGGTCGTACCCAGGCTGAGGCGGTGGCCGGCGACCCCGTCGCCGAGGCGCTTCCCGAAGAAACGGACCCCGAAGAACTCGATCTGACCTTCTACGAGTCGGTCGATCAGAGTGAGCCCCCGCCACTGGAGCGGGTCCCTGCTTCCCAACCCGCTCCACCGCCGGTGCGGACAGCCCCGCCACTAGCACGGACTGTCGACCGGGACGTGACTCTCCAGATCGCCGCGCTGAGCAACGCGGATCAGGCTGCCAAACTCCAGGAGGAGGTCCGGGCGATGGGATTTGCCGTGTTCGTGCTCCGGCCGGGCCCCGACGACACTTCCGGCCTCCATCGCGTCCAGGTCGGACCCCTGAGTGAAGCCGAGGTCGCAGATGTGCAGGCCCGGTTGGAGGCTGCCGGGTATAAGCCGATCGTCCGACGGCGATGAATGTCGAACGATTCCTGGCGGGCCTGCAGTTTCCGCTGAAGCTCACCGGGGCCGCAGTTTCGGGTCTGCTCCTCGTCGCCTCCCTGCCCAAGCCGGACCTCTATCCCCTCGGCTGGATCGCCCTGCTGCCGCTGCTGTTGTTGATCTCATCGGAGCAGACCGCCTTCGGCGCGTTCGCGATCGGCTACGCCGCGGGTATGGCCTACTATTCGGGCACCTTCTACTGGATCGCGGCGACGATGTCTACCTACGGCGGCCTGTCGCCGATCCTGTCCTTCGGTGTCTTCGCGCTCTTCGTGGTCGTCTTCTCGCTTCACACAGCCCTGTTCGCCGTCATGCTCCGACTCCTCATCGGCAGGCTCGGCCCTTTCGGCCTGCTGCTGGCGGGGCCTGCGTGGGTCGGGGTAGAGTTGCTACAGACCTACCTGATCTTCGGGGGGTTTCCGTGGATGCTCGTCGGATACGCGCTCGCGCCCTATTTCGGTATTCTCCAGCTTGTGACCTGGACAGGAATCTATGGCCTGTCGTTCCTGCTGGTCTCCGTCAATGCCGCAGCTGCTTTGGCACTCTGGCGCCGGGATTGGAAAATCGGGGCCGCGGCAGCCGTGCCCGTGCTCTTCGCCCTGCTGGTTCCGGCACCGGAAAGTTCGACGCCATCGGAAGCTCTTTCCGTCCGACTCGTGCAGACCAACATCGACATCGACCAGTCCTGGCAGTCGGGGGACGCGGCCCGGCTTCTCGACGAACTGCACGCAGTTTCGACCGCCAGGGGCCCGGGGCCGGACCTCCTCGTATGGCCGGAAACGCCGGCCCCTTTTTACCTCGGGCGAGATCCAGAGCTGCGGAAACGCACTGCAGCCATCGCCGGAAAATTGGACGCTCACTTCCTGCTCGGCTACATCGGTCACTCCGCAGAAGGAGTCTCCAACAGCGCCGGCCTGCTCTCGCCGGTTGGAGAACAGGTTTCGCGCTATGACAAGCTCCACCTGGTCCCGTTCGGCGAGTACGTTCCCTTCAGACGCCTGCTGTTCTTCGCCGAATCGCTGGTGCGAAACGTCGGAGATTTCTCCCCTGGTACCGAATACACGCTCAGCACCATAGATGGTCACAGGATATCGACGACGATCTGCTATGAAGATGTCTTTCCGGGTCTGATGCGGCAGTTCACCAAGAAAGGTGCCGAGGTGATCGTCAATATCACCAATGATGGATGGTTCGGGTCGACCTCGGCCCCCTATCAGCACCTGCGAATGGCTAGGGTGCGGGCAGTCGAGAATCGTCGCTACCTGGTGAAGGCGACGAACACTGGCATCACGGCGATCATCGATCCATTCGGTCGGATTCTGTCACGGACGGAGTTGGGCGAAAGGACCACTCTTGAAGGGGAGGTCGGCTACCGTAACGATCTGACATTTTACGTCCGGTACGGCGACGTGTTCGCCTATGTCATGGCGATGATGACTGCCGCGGCGCTGGTCGTCAGTGGCCGCAGGCCGTCGCGCCCGGCGGGTACGGACTGAGGAGATTTGCAGATGAACGACGAACTCGTAGAACAATTCGTACTCCTCAAGGACAGGAGCCACGAAGTACGGAGGTTTCTTTGACGTCTCGGGTAAACAGGAGCGGGTAGCGGACCTCGAGAAGCTGATAACGGCCCCGGACTTCTGGTCGGATCAGGAGCGCTCCAGCGAGGTGTTGCGCCAGAAAGCTCGCCTCGAAGAGAGCATCGAGATCGACCGCCTGATCACCAGCCAGGTCTCCGACGCAGAAGCTCTCATCGAGCTGGCTCGGGAGGGGGAGGACATCGGCGAGGACCTGCCGCAGCTGTTGGGCGAGTTGGATGAGCTCGTCGACCGTGTCCAGTTCCAGATGCTGCTCGGCGGCGAAAACGACCGCCTGAATGCGATCGTCACGATCCACCCGGGCGCCGGGGGCACAGAAGCCCAGGACTGGGCTGCCATGCTCATGCGCATGTACATGCGTTGGGCGGAGAAGCAGGGCTACAAAACCCAGATACTGGACTATCAGGACGGTGACGAAGCGGGACTGAAATCGACGACTTTCACGGTCTCGGGCAACTACGCCTACGGCTACCTGTCGGCGGACACCGGGGTCCATCGGCTCGTTCGCATCTCTCCTTTCGACGCCAACAAGCGCCGCCACACCTCATTCGCTTCGGTGTCCGTCTATCCGGAGATCGACGACAAGGTGGAGGTCGATATCGACGAGAAGGAGCTGAGGATCGACACGTACCGTTCCAGCGGCGCCGGCGGTCAGCACGTCAACGTAACCGACTCGGCCGTTCGGATCACCCACATGCCGACCGGGATCGTCGTCCAATGCCAGAACGAGCGGTCACAGCACAAGAACCGCGACGTCGCGATGAAGATCCTTCGGGCCCGTCTCTACGAGCTCGAGATGGAGAAGAAGCGTGCCGAAGCCCAGGCCATCGAAGACACCAAGCTCGATATCGCCTGGGGAAGCCAGATCCGCTCCTACGTGCTTCAACCCTACCGCATGGTCAAGGACCATCGCACGAAAGTCGAAGTCGGCGATGTGGATCGTGTCCTGGACGGAGACCTGGAAGGCTTCATCAACGCATTCCTGGAGTGGAAGTCCGGTGCGGGGAGCAGGGAATAGTGGTCAGTGACCAGCACCACCCCATCGGCTCATCCACCCGACTCCCCTCCTTGGATAAGGAGGGGTGGCTGCACCGCAGGTGCGGACGGGGTGGTTGATCAACCGACTACTGACTACTGACTACTGCCCCGAAGGGGCCCACCATGCTGCAACTCGATTCGGATGTCCAGTTCGTCAAGGGTGTCGGCCCGAAACGAGCGGCATTGCTCGGGTCCAAGGGGATCCACACGGTCACGGATCTGTTGCTTTGCTTCCCGCGGTGCTACCAGGATCGGGCGCACTTTGCGCCTTTGGACTCGCTCCAGCCTGGCGCAACCTACACCTGCCACGCCAAAGTGTACGGCGTCCACATGATTCCGACGCGTTCCCGTGGACGAATCATGGACGTCGTATTGACGGACGGCACCAGTTTCGTTCACGCCAAGTGGTTCAACGGGGACCATCTCTACCACAACAAGGTCTTCGTGCCGGGTCGCTCGGTGGTTTTTTTCGGTCGGGCGGACACCGACAATTACGATCACGGGCTCGTCTTCTTCAACCCGGAGTTCGAAGTCGTGCCGGACGCCGAAGATGTCAAGCCCGAGGACATGGGCCGGTACGTGGCCATCTACGCCGAAGGCGCCGGAATCACTTCCAGGCAGCTGCGCGGGATCATCGCGGCAGCTCTCGACGCGTTGTCCCCCCGTCTCCACGATCCGCTCCCGGCAGACATCCTCCGCCGCCACGGGTTTCCCGGGCTCCGTGTCGGTCTCGAACGCGTCCATCGTCCGACGCTCGAGGACGACATCGAGCAGCTGAACGCCCGGCGGTCACCCTACCATCGCCGTTTCATATTCGAGGAATTCCTCCTCGTCGAGCTCACAATAGCTCTGCGGCGTCACCGATTACGGGCAAGCGACGGGGTCCGTTTTCGAACGAGCGACAGTATTCGCGATCAACTCAAGAAAATCCTCCCGTTTCATCCCACTGCCGCGCAGAAGGGAGCCTTGAAGGAGATCGTTGACGACCTGAAGGCTTCCTTTCCGATGAACCGGCTGCTTCAGGGCGATGTCGGGTGCGGCAAGACCATCGTGGCGTTCGAGGCGATCGTCATCGCTGTCGAGAACGGGTTTCAGGCGGTGATGATGGCGCCGACAGAGATCCTGGCCGAACAGCACCACATCAACGCCCGGCGCATCGTAGGTCCGCTGGGCTACTCCATCGGCCTCGTGAAGCGCACCCTCCGAAAGAGCGAGAAGAGCGAATTGCTCGAACGAATCCGCTCCGGGGAGATCCAGTTCGTAATCGGTACCCACGCTCTCCTGGAGGACGCGGCGGCGTTCGCCAGGCTTGGTCTGGTCATCGTCGACGAGCAGCATCGTTTCGGCGTGATGCAGCGGCTGCGCCTGATGGAGAAGGGTCACCGCCCCAACACTCTCGTGATGACCGCCACGCCGATACCGAGAACGCTCGCGATGACCTATTACGGAGATTTGGATGCTTCCGTGATCGACGAGATGCCTCCCGGACGGACGCCGATCGAGACGACCCATGTCACCGAACGTTCCAGACAGAGCGTCTACCGCCTGCTTGGGGAGCAGACCGAGAGTGGGAAGCAGTGTTTCGTTGTTTACCCTCTGATTGAGGAGTCGGAGAAGCTCGATCTCCGTTCGGCGACCGAAGGTTGCGAGCGCCTGCGCCGGATCTTCCCAGAACGCCGGGTCGAACTGCTGCATGGCCGGATGAAGGGTGAAGAGAAGGAATCGATCATGGAGGATTTCGCGGCCGGCATGATCGACATGCTGGTGTCCACGACCGTCGTCGAGGTCGGGGTCGACGTCGCCAACGCCACCTTGATGCTGATAGAGCATGCGGAGAGATTCGGCATTGCCCAGCTCCACCAGCTTCGTGGGCGCGTCGGCAGGGGAAGCCACGCGTCGAAGTGTCTGTTGATCACCCCGAACAAGATTACCGACATCGCCCGTCAGAGGGTGGGCGCGGTTGCAGCAACCACCGATGGCTTCCGGCTTGCGGAGACGGACCTGCGAATTCGTGGCCCCGGCGAGCTTGCAGGGACGCGCCAGTCCGGCATTCCGGAGTTTCGTATCGCCGACCTTGTCGAGGATGTCGACTTGCTTTCCCAGGCCAGGGACGAAGCGGAGCGGTGGGTAGAGGATGAAGAGAATCGCGACCGTCTGATCGAGGAACTCGGCCGGCGATGCGGCGCCGCCGGGCTCGCCACTGTCGGCTGAGAAAGTCGTCCATGCGGATCATCGCAGGTCAGTTCAGAAGTCGACGGTTGAGGGGCACTCCCCTGGAAGGTATCCGGCCTACCAGCGACCGGCTTCGGGAAACGCTGTTTAACATTCTGAGCGATCGCGTAATAGAATCGGTATTTCTGGATGCGTACGCCGGAGTAGGCGGTGTCGGCCTGGAAGCGATAAGTCGCGGCGCATTGATGGTCTACTTCGTAGATCGGTCGACGAAGGCGTGTGGAATGATCCGATCGAACCTCGATACTCTGGCGGTTGAGGCCGGTTACAGAGTCCTCAATATGGATCTCGACGCCGCGGTTCGAACGTTTCGCGAGACGGACGTGCTATTCGACATTGCGTTCCTGGATCCACCGTACCATCGCGAGGACCTCTATGTCAGCGACCTCGAGAATTTTGGCTCCGGAACGTTACTCGCTTCCGACGGCCTGCTGATCGTGGAGCATTCCAGAAAAACGGATCTGCCCGAAGCTGTTGGCCGGATACGGAGAGTTCGGAATCTGAAGCAGGGAGACAGTGCGCTGACTTTCTACGCATCGGAGGGAGAGTGAAGAGAACAACTGCGATCTATCCCGGCACTTTCGATCCTGTGACCAACGGTCACCTGGACATCATCGCGCGCAGCAGCAGGCTCTTCGGGAATATCGTCGTGGCGATCTTGATCAACCCTCAGAAGGACCCCATCTTCTCCGTCGAGGAGCGCCAGGAGTTGATCCGGCAGGCCATCGGTTCCGACACATCCAATGTCGAGGTCGACGTCTTTCAGGGCTTGTTGGTCAACTACGCAAAGAAGCGCAAGGCGAACGTGATCATAAGGGGAATCCGAGCCGTTTCCGACTATGAATACGAACTCCAGATGGCCCTGATGAACCGCCGGCTGGAGCCCGAGATCGAGACCTTTTTCATGCTGCCCGCGGAGAGCTATTCATACCTGAGCTCAGGTTTGATCCGTGATGTGGCCGAGCATGGCGGTTCGATATCGGGTTTGGTCCCGGACGCCGTCGAGCGGAAACTGTTGGATAAGTTTGGGAAGTGACAAGTGTAGGTGCGGTCTATGACCGCACATCTCATGGTTCCGTGGGTATTTGTGCGCTCATAGAGCGCACCTACACTATCCTCCGCGTGCGGAGATCACCTCTAAATACTCAATAACGGAAGGTAGACTGAAATAATGGAATTTCAACTAACCGACAAGATCGGACGTATCTCTGCTTCTCAAACGATGGCCGTGGCGGAAGCGGCCACCCGGCTCCGTGAGAAGGGCCTGGACGTCGTCGACTTTGGCCCCGGTGAGCCGGACTTTCCAACCCCCGATAACATCAAGCAGGCTGGAATTCGCGCGATCGAAGAGAACTTCAGCAAGTACACGGCCGCGGGCGGTATCAAGGAGCTGAAGCAGGCGATCATCGAAAAGCACGCCCGGGATCTGGGATCGGCTTACGACCTGAGCGAAGTGCTGGTCAACGTCGGTGGCAAACACTCCGTCTTCAGCATCTTTTCAGCTCTCGTCGATGACGGCGACGAGGTCATCATTCCGACGCCCTACTGGGTCAGTTTTGCCGACATCACGCGTTACGTCGGTGCGACACCGGTTTTCGTGGACACTCTCGAAGGAGACGGATTTCGGTTGACCGTCGACATGGTGGAAGCCTCGATCACCGCGAAGACACGGGTGCTGATCGTCAATTCCCCCAACAATCCCAGTGGCGCGGTGCTGGATGACGAGGAGTTCATTCGGATCGCGAAGCTGTGTCAGGACCGCGGTGTCATCCTGATGTCGGATGAGTGCTACGTGTTTTTCCTCTACGACGACCGGAAGCCTTTCTCGATCGCGTCACAGCCCGACCTGCGGGACACCATCGTCATCGCGGGCTCACTGTCCAAGACCTATGCCATGACCGGATGGCGCATCGGCTACGTCCTGGGCGACCAGTCTCTCATCAAGGGGATCGGAAAACTCCAGAGCCATTCGACCTCCAACCCGACGTCGATCGCTCAGAAAGCCGCGGTCGAGGCGCTGACCGGGTCCCAGGACTCCGTTGCCGGGATGCTGGCGGAGTACGCCAAACGCCGGCGCTACGTCGTCGATAGACTGCGCTCGATTCCCGGCGTTTCCTGTCCCGAGCCGGGCGGGGCCTTCTATGCCTATCCCAACGTGTCGGCCGCCTTCAACTCGGGCATCAAAGACATCGTCGACTGGTCCGTCCAGCTGCTCGAGAAGCACCAGGTGGCGGTCGTGCCGGGCGTTGCCTTTGGCACCAGGGAGCACGTCCGCATCTCTTATGCCGCGTCCATGGAGGACCTGAAAAAGGGCCTCGACCGCATCGAGACCTTCATGTCCGACCTAGGGTAAGATGTGCACTCCAATCCGATTAGGCGAGGTTTTAATGAAACGTGTGGTAACAGGAATGTTGCTGGTTCTGCTAGCGGCATCGACCGGTCTGGCGCAGGTGCCGGACTCTGTCTTTCTCGAGGAATTTACGTGGGTTGAAGTCCGGGATCTGATCGCGGATGGATTCACGACGATCATCATCGCCACGGGAGGAACCGAGCAGAATGGACCGCACATGGTCCTGGGAAAGCACAATTTTGTGTTGAAGCAAACGACCGACAGGGTGGCGCGAGCGCTGGGGAAGACGCTGGTGGCTCCGATATTGGCTTACGTTCCGGAAGGAGACTGGGATGAGCCCTCCGGTCACATGCGCTATGCCGGGACGATCTCGCTGCCGAACGATGTCTTCATGGAAGTCCTCGAGCACGCCGTCCGCAGCTTTCGCCCCGCCGGCTTCACCGACATCGTCCTGCTGGGCGATTCCGGAGGAAACCAGAACGGGATGCAGCAGGTGGCCGACAAGGTCAACGCGGACTGGCAGGGCAGTGGCTACCGCGTCCATTTCGCCAGCGACTACTACCGCAAAGCGATGGACACTCAGCGCGCCTTCCTGATCGACAACTACGGCGAGACGCTAGAATCGATCGGATCCCACGCGGGAATCCTGGATACGTCCGAGGTGCTTGCGGTGAACCCGCACCTGATCCGAAAGAGTGAGATCGCCATCAACGGAGGGTACGAAGGCAGCGGGGTCACCGGCGATCCGACGCGGGCTTCGGTGGCCCGCGGCGAATTGTTTCTCGCTATCAAGGTCAACAGCGCAGTCGAACAGATCCGCAAGAGCATAGAGGGAGGGCAGTAACGTGACCATCAATCGGAATCGGACGATCGCAGCCGCAGCCGTCCTCCTGGTGTCGACCCTGAGCGTCGGCGCCCAGACCCCGGACACCGTGTTCCTGGAAGATCTGACGTGGGTCGAGGTGCGGGCGATGATCGACGACGGCAAGACCGTCGTGATCATTCCGACCGGCGGGACGGAACAGAACGGTCCGCACATGCTCCTGGGCAAGCACAACTACATCATCCGCCACACCGCCGAGCAGATGGCGCGCCGGCTCGGCAACGCCCTGGTGGCGCCCGTCCTCCAGTACGTTCCCGAGGGTGATTACAACCGGGAGGGATTCGGCGACAAACCCGGTGTCATTACAAACCCAACGCCGACCTTCACGAAGGTCCTCGAATCGGCGGCGCACAGCCTCCAGGCTCACGGGTTCAAGGACATTCTGATCATCGGCGACAGCGGTGGCAACCAGGCGGGCATGGAGGCCGCGGCCGACAACGTTAACGCAGAGTGGGCCGGGACCGATTCCCGCGTGTTCGCCCTGAGGGACTACTACGCTGTCGGTGCGGCCAACTACCGCGCCTGGATGCTCGCGCAGTTCGGGTACGGCCAGGAGACGATTGGCGGGCACGCCGGCATTTCCGACACCTCGCAGGTGCTGGCCGTCTATCCCGCGGGTATCCGTCTGGAGGAGCGGGCTCCGCTGGGCGGGTTCCCGGATGCGGGCGTTTCGGGCGATCCGACGAAAGCGACGGCTGACATCGGCCGTATGGGACTGGAGTTCAAGATAAACGCCGGTCTGGCCCAATACCGCGAGATGAAGAACCCTTCGCGTGGGAGGGATGGTCGTGGCGGTCGAGGTCGTGGTAGAGGGCCGGGCGGCTAGTGAGGGGCTTTCCAGGCCGCTCATCGCGTATCCCGGTGTAGGTGCGGTCTATGACCGCACAGTCTTCGAGCCGAAACAATGTGCGCTCATAGAGCGCACCTACACCTTCCGGTCGGTAATCGCGTGAATCTTTCTGGTCAAAGAGGTAACCGGTAGATCTCCAAACGCGACTCGGCGATAGCCTCTCCTTCGTCCGAGCTTGCCTGTAAACACATCCACCGCGATCCGGTGGTGGGTGATCGTGTGGCGGCAGTTCCCGAGCTTCGCGAACGATCCGTGTGGCAGTTCGTCGAAGGTCGGGAATTCCCAGAAACCGCCCGACTCCCGCATCAGGAACCCCCGCTCGTTCCGGTCGACGACGGCGAAGAAACGGACGTGCACGGTCTTCCGACGTTTTCGGGGCGCCGGGAGACTCTCCGGGCTTCCGCCGGCGAACGCCTTGCAGCGCGGACCAAGCGGGCACGACACACATTTTGGCGCCTTGAACGTGCAGACCGTCGCGCCCAACTCCATCAAAGCCTGGTTGACGATCCGCGGTTCGGCCGACTGGACCATCTCCGTGGCCGCATTCCAGAGGGACTTGGGATCCTCCACAGCCCACCCGTTCAGGCGCGACAGCACGCGTCGCACGTTGCCGTCCACGATCGGGTACGGCTTGCTGAACGCGATGCTCATGATCGCCCCGGCCATGTAGCGACCGATCCCCGGTAGAGCCAGCAGGGCATCGTAGTCGTTCGGAATCGTTCCGTCGTGATCGTCGGCCACACGCCTTGCCGCCTCGTGGAAGTTTCTGGCGCGGCTGTAGTAGCCCAGCCCGGACCAGAGGCGAAGCACCTCCTCTAGATCGGCGGCTGCGAGGTCTTCGAGTCCCGGAAAGCGTTCGAGGAAGCGGTCGTAGTAAGGAAGTACCGTATCGACCTGGGTCTGCTGCAGCATCACCTCTGAGACCCAGACATGGTAGGGATCGTAGGATTCGCGCCAGGGAAGTGCCCGGTGGCTGGCTTCGAACCAGTCGACCAGAGCCTGAATCATCGTCTAACCGGCGGTGGACAGCTGGCCTTCGCGGATTTCGGCCGATTCACGCAGGTCCTGTTCGATCTTCTTGATCTGAACCAGGTGCTGAGGATTGAACGCGAGTGACGGGTAGTAGCAGTTGCTTTCGTGCGTGCAGAAGCAACCGTCGGCGACCTGCTCCCGCCTGGCATCCATTTTTGGGGAATACCAGAGCTTCGAAAAGTCCCAGTCGTAGTCGCGCAGGTTGCCGACGCCCTCCAGGATCTCGCAGCTGGAAACCGTGCCTTCGTCGTAGATCACCCCTCCGGCGTCGCCGGCAAAGCATCGGAGCTGCGGACGGCCTTCCAGGGCGGTTTTCGCGATGAGCTCGTGCATGTACACGTCGATGGCTGCCTTGAAGAAGCCGGCATCTCCTCCGTAGCTGTTCTTCAGGGCCGCGTGGGCCGAGTCCTGCCCGATTGATTCGGTCAACTTGTAGTAGCGGGAGATATCGATGTCGAGCTCCTTGGGGACGGCGGAAGGAGGCCGGATGTAGTTGACGTTCACCTTGTCGGGCTTCAGGTCGTTCTTCAGGAAATCGTACCACTCGAAAATCCGGTCCTGGTTGCTGTTCATGAAGCAGGTGCAGGTCTGGATGTCGAGCTGCGGGTGATCTTTCTTGATTCCCTGGAGCTGCCGCGCCGTGTCGATGACCCGATCCCAGCTTCCCGGCTTCTGCCGGATCTTGTCGTGCTCTTCGGCGAGGCCGTCGATTCCGAGAGCCACAGTGACGTTCAGCTTTGGACACTCCTCGAGTATTCGACTGACATCGGGCAGGACCCTTTGCTGGATCTGGCCGTTCGACATCAAATAGATCGACTCAAGGCGGTTGTTTTCGTGGAACGCCCGCGCGATCTCGGGAAGATCCTTGCGGGTAAACGGTTCGCCGCCGGCGATGACCAGGACCCCGAGGTTCGCCCCGAGCGTCTCGCTGATGCGCGCGATCTCGTGGGTCTTCATCTGCAGCTTCTTGCGGGGCTTGTCGTCCAATTCGTCGGTGAAGAAACAGTGCACGCACCGCATGTCACACACCGAGGTAACGAGGATGTTCAGCAGGATCGGCGCAAACGGGCGTCCCGTAACCATCCGAGCGTACCGTTTCAGTATTTCTTTATTGTGAAAGTCCATGGGGGCTTTGCCAGTAGTCAGTTGTCAGTAGTCGGTAGTCAGTTATCGAACCACCCCGTCTGCACCTGCGGTGCAGCCACCCCTCCTTATCCAAGGAGGGGAGTTTTCGCGCCTCTCTTGCTGGTGACTCCTCAAGAGACCGAGTATACAGTTTTTCCACCCAGGATCGTCATCAGAACATCCAGGTTGTGGATGTTGTCGGTGTCGAACGGATCTTCGGAAACCACGACCATGTCGGCGAGCTTGCCGACGTCAATCGATCCCTTGCCGTTCTCCTCCCCGGAGGCGTACGCACCGCCGATTGTGAAAGCCTGGAGCACCTCGCGAAGTGACAGGGCCTCTTCGGTGAAGAAATCCTGGCCGCCGAGGGAGCGCCGGTTCCGGGCGACTTCGATCGACGGCAGCACGGCGGGGGACTCGACCGGGCAGTCCGATCCGAATGCCAGCTTCATCCCCGCCTCTCTCAGGCTCTTGAACGCGTACGCATATCGGCTGCGCCCACCCCAGTATTCGTGCGCGATTTCCGCGTCGGAGCTCATGTGGATCGGCTGGACCGACGCGATGAGGTTGAGGGCACCGAGACGGCTGAGGTCGTCGGGGTCGATCAACTGGACGTGCTCGATGCGGTGGCGTAGGCTCGAGCTCGGGACGCGCTCGAAATGATCGATCGCGCGCCGGACCGCCTTGTCGCCGATCGCGTGCATCGCCACCGAGATTCCGGACTCTGTCGCGCGATCGACGAGGGAGGCGAGTTCCTCATCCCTCGTGTAGGTGATGCCGCAACTGCCGGAGCGCTCGAAGGGCTGGAGCATCTCGGCGGTCTGTGACCCGAGGGTTCCGTCGAGAAATATCTTCAGCGGACCGACGCGCAGGAACTCGTCGCCGAAACCGGTCCTGATCCCATTGTCAGTGAACTCGTCGAGGTTCGTCTTCGCGATCAATGTATGGAATCGAAGCCCCAGCCCCTCGGTCTGGTTCAGGTAGGACAGGGTTTTGAATTCGTCGAGTCCCTCCATCGTGTGGACGGAGGTGATCCCGAAGCGATGAAAGTCGGGTGTTGCGGCACGGACCGAATCGATCCAATCCTGGCGGGACGGCGGCGGGATGAGGTTGCGGAACTCCTCCATCGCCCTTTCCCGAATGACGCCCGTCAGTTCGCCGGTAACGGGATCGCGATCGATCCGGCCCCCTTGAGGGTCCGGAGTGTGAGGTCCCCACCCGACCGCTTCCAGCGCACGGGTGTTTACCCAGAACAGGTGAACATCCTTGCGTGTGAGAACAACCGGGTTGTCCGGAGCGACTTCGTCCAGGTCCTGCCGCGTCGGCCAGCGGTCCCAGAGGTTCTGATTCCAGCCAATTCCCCGAATCCATTCGCCCGCGGGTTTCTTCGAGACAAACTGCCGGACGCACTCGACCGCTTCTTCGATCGGAGCCACTCGGTCGAGGTCGATTCCCGACAGGCTCAGGCCGTAGTAGCAGAAGTGGGTGTGGGAGTCGATAAAGCCGGGGACCACCGTTCGACCCCCGAGATCGATGACCTCTGTCTTGGGACCCCGACTGACATCCCCCACTTCCGCGATGCGGCCGGCCAGTACCGAGACCGAGGAGACAGTACGGTCAAAAGAGGAGCCGACGTAGATCCTTCCGTTGGTCAGGACGACATCGGGTTCCATTCGGTGGCTAGTGGCCTGCAACGGAGATATCGGCACCATCGCCGATGGGTCTTGCCAGTCGAGGTCGAGGAGAGAGGAGGAATTGATGCGGTTTCATCATGACGACGAACGACAAAGAGATCGACGGCAACCCCCATCGGCCCGGAGGGTTGCGGCGGAACGGTGGGGTCTTCGTTGCCGCTACCATTTCATTGTAAGACCCGCTTCTCACGGGTTGTCGGCTCCTAGAATCCGGCGCCGTTCCACCGCAACGCTGGTACCGATATCTCCGTTACAGGCCACTCGTTACCGATTCTGCGCAGTCGGCTTGCCGTCAGGCGCGCGGTAGCCTGGCTTGGTCCGAACCGACATCTTCGGGAATCCACGCGGGGCGTTCACCTTGACTTCGACGTCGCGCCAGGTTCCGTCGAGATTCCTGTTGGACGGGTTGTATCCGATCGTGTAGTGGTTGCGGAGGTCATGCGCGATCTGGCGGCACAGCTCCTCGACCTCTGCGAGACTTTTCGGGAAGAAGGCTTCGCCGCCGGTCGTTTCGGCGATCTCTTCGAGCGCCTTCTTCGCCTTCTGTGACGGAGACTTCCGGAAGAGTCCGCCCCGCTGATCGTTCTCCTCCAGCAGACCGATCGCGTAGACGGTCACGTTGGCGTCGCGGAGCCTCTCGATCACCTCGTCGAACGTGTAGCTGCTCTTGTTGTCTTCGCCGTCCGTGATCACGAGCAGCGCTTTCTTGTCCATCCGCCCATCCGTTTCGACATGCTCGGTGGACAGATACACTGCATCGTTGAACGCCGTCTCTCCGCGGGTGTCGATGTTGTCCAGCGTGTCCATCAGGTTGCCGATACTGCCGGTGAAATTCTGTTCCAGGTAGGCGGAATCGTCGAAGTTCACGATGAATGTTTCGTCCTCGGGATTGCTCTCCCGGACGAAGGTTAGAGCCGCGCTGTTCACCCGCTCGCGCCTGTTCCGCATGCTGCCGCTGTTGTCGATGACCAGCCCGACGCTGATGGGAACGTCCTCGTGTTTGAAGAGCGCGATCTGTTGCGGAACCCTGTCCTCGAGCACCTGAAAATGTGCTTGCTCCAGGCCGAGAACAGGCTGTCCATCCCGGTCGACGACCGACACGGGAAGCTGGACCAGCTGCACATCGACACTGATCTGAAAATCCTTACCTGGTTCTTTCTGGAGTTGCTGGGCCCCGGCGAGCGTTGCCGGAATGATCAGGAGGGCGATTGCGATGAGACGTCGGTACACTTCAACTCAGGCTGTCCATCCGGAGGCGGTGCTACTGAACCGGTCCGTAGTAACCTTGTTTGGCCCGAACGGTGAGGCGCGGGAGACCGCGCGGAGGGTTGACCTTGACCTGAACCTTACGCCACTTACCGTCCTTGCCCTCGTTTGTAGAAAAGTATCCGATGACGTACTGGTTCTTCAGCTCCACGGCGATCTTCGTCGTAATGTCTTCGAGCTCGTAGACCGAGTTCGGGAAAAAGGATCGACCGCCGGTGACCTCGGACAGTTCCTCGATCAACGCGCGGCCCGTCCGCCCCATCGCCAGTTGCGAGTTCCAGTTGTTGACGATCCCGATCGAGTAGATCTGGACGTCGGACTCCTTGACGAACTCCCGGACGTTGCCGAAGGTGTAGCGGCTGCGGTTGTCCTCGCCGTCGGTGATCATCAGCAGCGCTTTCTTCGGGTTCGAACCTTCGTCGACTTTTTCCAGCGCGAGGTAAACGGCGTCGTAGAGCGCCGTCATGCCCTTGGCCGGTGTGAAGATCAACTGGTTCTGCAGTCGGGAAATGTCGGTCGTGAAGTCCTGGGCGATCGATGGCTTGGCGCTGAACTCGGCCAGAAAGTACTCGTCTTCGGGGCTACCTGTCTTGAGGAACGTCACCGCGGCGTCGCGTGCGATGGACAGCTTGTCCTTCATGCTTCCGCTGACGTCGAATACGATGCCGAGGCTGAGTGCAACGTCCTCTGCTGAAAAGTACTGGAGTTCCTGCTCGACGCGGTCTTCGAAGATCTCGAAATGCTCGCCTTCCAGACCCGTGACGTAACGATTCTGAGGGTCCGTTACGGTCGCGTTGATCAGCACGAGATCGACGTCGACCTTGAGGGTCTGGTTCAGCGCCTGCCGCATGTCCTGCGAATATGCGACCACCGCAACCAGCATGAAGGCAGATATGGTTAGAACCCACTTCTTACCCTTCATCGGCAACACTCCCTTTGCCGGCCCTCTCTAGAGCCCCTAAATAGAGTAAGTTGAACAAGTTGTCAGACTTGTTTGACCCGATTATAGTCATTCGTCATTCCCAGCGCAAGTCCGGATTCCCACACGACCTTTGTATGCTTAGAGTTAGGTCAAAACTGGTCCCGTCGACTACTTTTCTTTTCCGTCCTAAAGCTCCCAATCCGCTCCTGACGGTGTGCTATAGTCACCGTTGGATTTACAGAGATACGACCACCCGTTACGGGTTTTCGGTCTTGATGAACGCTAACGGCTCAATCGCGATCATACCTGCACGCTACCAGTCGAGCCGTCTCCCCGGTAAACCTCTCAGAGAAATCAACGGTCGCACCCTGATCGAACACGTCTACCGCAGGGTCGAGCTGGCGCGCGGTCTGGACCGAATTCTCGTCGCGACCGACGACGATCGGATCCAGGAGGCCGTCAAGAGTTTCGGCGGAGACGCCGTCCTGACACGGACCGATCACGAAAGCGGAACCGACCGGCTGGCCGAGGCAGCAGCCGACCTGCCGGACGACACGATCGTCGTTAACGTCCAGGGTGACGAGCCGCTGATCGAGCCCGAAGTCATCGAGAAAGCTCTCGATGCCGCGCGAACTCGGGAGGGAGACGTCGTCACATTGATGACGACGCTCGGCGACCCCTCGGCCATTGCCGATCCCAACCGCGTCAAGGTTGTTGTCGACCGCGCCGGATACGCGTTGTATTTCTCGCGGTCCCCGATTCCCTCATCGGGGGACTGCTTCCTCCATCTTGGACTCTACGCATACCGGGTTGGTTTTATTAAATTCTTTACTACGTTGGAACAGACACCGCTCGAACGAGCCGAGCGGCTGGAACAGTTGAGGATGGTTGAGCACGGGTTCAAGATCCGTGTGGTTGAAGTCCAGAGTCAGTCGTGGGGAATCGACACCCCGGCCGATCTGGAAGAATTTCAGAAGCTGTTGGGGCGTAATTAATGGACAAGAAGTTCATATTCGTAACTGGAGGCGTCGTTTCGTCCCTTGGCAAAGGGCTGGCGTCGGCCTCGATCGGGTGCCTGCTGGAGAGCCGCGGATTTCGGGTCAGCATTCTCAAATTCGACCCGTACCTCAACGTCGATCCGGGGACGATGAGTCCCTACCAGCATGGTGAAGTCTACGTGACCGATGACGGGGCCGAGACGGACCTGGATCTGGGTCACTACGAACGGTACACGCACGCGGAACTCACGCGCAGGAACAACGTCACGGCCGGACGAATCTACGAGACCATCGTCCAGAAGGAGCGGCGGGGCGATTACCTTGGAAACACGGTCCAGGTGATTCCCCACGTCACCAACGAGATCAAGGCGGCCGTGCACCGCGTCGCCGAGAAGACCGACATCACGATCGTGGAAGTCGGCGGCACGGTCGGCGACATCGAGTCTCTTCCGTTTCTCGAGGCGATCCGGCAGTTTCGGCACGGAATCGGCCGTGGCAACGCAATATTCATTCACCTCACCCTGGTGCCGTTCATCTCGACAGCCGGCGAACTCAAGACCAAGCCGACACAGCACAGCGTGAAGGAACTGCGCGAGATAGGTATTCAGCCCGACATTCTCCTCTGTCGGACGGACCGCTACCTGTCGAACGACTTGAAGGCTAAAGTCGCGTTGTTCTGCAACGTAAACGAAGAGGCCGTCATCACGGCCAAGGACGTCGAGAGTATCTATGAGGTGCCGCTCGTCCTGAGCGGGGAGGGGCTGGACGACCAGATCGTGAACCTCCTGGATCTGCCCGAATCCGAGAGAAAGATGGACAGGTGGGAGGGTTTGATCCAGCGGCTTCATGATCTTGGCGACGAGGTGAAGATCGGTGTCGTCGGGAAGTACGTCGAGCTCGAAGACGCGTACAAGAGCCTGCGCGAGGCGTTGATTCATGGCGGCATCGCTCACGGGCTTCGGACCCGCATCGAGTGGGTCGAGGCTGAGCGTCTCGAAGGTCGCAACGACGTTCCGGAGTTACACGAGTTTGACGGCATCCTGGTGCCCGGGGGCTTCGGGAAGCGTGGGATCCTCGGGATGGTTCGTGCGATCCAGTTCGCCAGGGAGTCGCGTGTTCCTTACTTCGGTATCTGTCTCGGGATGCAGTGCGCCGTCATCGAGTACGCACGCAATGTTGCGGGATTGGAGAAGGCCGACAGCACCGAGTTCGACATCAACACATCCAACCCGGTGATCTACAAGTTGAGGGATCTGCTCGGCGTCGATACGATCGGCGGAACCATGAGACTGGGTGCGTATCCGTGCGAGCTGGCGCCGCGATCGTTGGTCAACAGAATCTACGAGCAGTCGGTCATTTCCGAGCGGCACCGGCACCGGTATGAGTTCAACCGTGGTTTCGAGGACATCCTGAGGGATGCGGGCCTGGTGATTTCCGGTGTTTCCCCCGATAAGAATTTCGTCGAAGTCGTTGAACTTCAGGACCATCCATGGTTCCTGGGATGCCAGTTCCATCCGGAGTTCAAGTCCAGGCCGTTGGAACCTCACCCCCTGTTCGTGTCATTCCTCGGCGCGGCCTACGAACACCAGAAGCTGCGGCAGCAGGCAGACCAGGTTGTCGCCAAATAGACCGGCTGCTCGCGCCATGACCGCCAGCTACGGCATTTCCGATTACGACCTTTCGCGCGATTTCTTCCTGATCGGCGGGCCCTGCGTTGTCGAAAGCGCGGACCACGCGAAGTTCATGGCCACCGAGATCAGGAAGATCACTTCCGACCTGGGTCTGCCCTTCATATTCAAGGCGTCTTACGACAAGGCGAACCGGACATCGGTTCGCTCCTACCGCGGTCCGGGCCTGGAGAAAGGTCTGGAGATCCTGTCCGAGGTCCGGGAAGAGGTCGGTGTTCCCGTTCTTTCGGACATTCATGAGCCATCCCACGCTGCAGCGGCTGGGGAAGTACTCGACATCCTCCAGATTCCGGCGTTTCTGTGTCGGCAGACCGATCTGATCGTGGCGGCGGCCGAGACGGGCAGGATCGTCAACATCAAGAAAGGGCAGTTCGTCGGGCCGCACGACATGGAGCATGCGGTAGAGAAAGCCCGGCAGGCGGGCAACGAGCGGGTCATCTTGACCGAGCGTGGAAGTTCCTTCGGCTACAACAACCTCGTGGTGGACTTCCGGTCGTTTTCGATCATGCAGAGTATGGGCTGTCCCGTGGTTTTCGACATCACGCACAGCCTGCAACTCCCAGGAGGGCAGGGAAGCGCTTCGGGGGGACAACCGGAGTTTATCCCGAACCTGGCCCGGGCCGGCGTCGCGGCAGGAGTCGACGGCGTGTTCATGGAGATCCACGACGATCCCTCGAAAGCCCTGTCCGATGGTCCGAATGCCTTGAACCTCTCCCTGTTGCCGGATCTGCTGGAAGAGCTGCTTTCCATTCGCCGATGTCTCAAGAAGAACTGACGGACCTGGTCCGCGACATCGAGCTCATCCTGATGGATGTCGATGGCGTCCTGACCGACGGCAAGCTCTCGTTCGTGCCGAACGGGGAGGAACTCGTCGAGGTGAAGTCCTTCAGCGTCCTGGACGGGGCCGGAATAGCTCTGGCCCACCGCGCAGGGTTGAAGACGGGCTGGGTGTCGGCAAGAGGCTCGCCGGTCGTCAAGAAGCGGGCGGCGGAGCTATCGGTCGAGTTCGTTTATCTAGAAGTGCGCGACAAGCGTTCGGCACTCGACGAGATTCTTGCCGACAGCGGCATCGCGTCCGAACGTGTCTGCTTCATCGGAGACGAAGTCGTCGACCTCCCGGCGATGACGCGCGTCCGGTTCCCCGTCGCGGTGGCGAACGCGGCTTCCGAGGTCAAGGCGCGTGCGGCCTACCTGACCCGCGCGTCGGGCGGGAACGGTGCCGTCCGGGAGACGATCGAGTTGATCCTGAAGGCACAGGGAAAGTGGGACGCCGCGATCGCCGAGTTTCTCGCCTGAGCGTCGTACGAACGGTTCTGCTTACGCAACCGCTCAAGCAAAACTCCGGGATCGAGTGTAGGTGCGCTCTATGAGCGCACAGAGTTTCAGTTCGAAGAATGTGCGGTCATAGACCGCCCCTACACCGGCGTGTGGAGTTGGGCTCCTCCAAAACCCACTCCCCTCACGCAAAACTCCGGGATCGAGTGTAGGTGCGCTCTATGAGCGCACAGAGTTTCGGTTCGAAGAATGTGCGGTCATAGACCGCCCCTACACCGGCGTGTGGAGTTGGGCTCCTCCAAGACCCACTCCCCTCACGCAAAACTCCGGGATCGAGTGTAGGTGCGCTCTATGAGCGCACAGAGTTTCGGTTCGAAGAATGTGCGGTCATAGACCGCCCCTACACCGGCGTGTGGAGTTGGGCTCCTCCAAGATCCACTCCCCTCAAGCGAACTCCCGGATCGAGTGTAGGTGCGCTCTATGAGCGCACAGAGTTTCAGTTCGAAGAATGTGCGGTCATAGACCGCCCCTACACCGCCGTGTGGAGTTGGGCTCGTCCAAAATCCACTCCCCTCACGCAAAACTCCGGGATCGAGTGTAGGTGCGCTCTATGAGCGCACAGAGTTTCGGTTCGAAGAATGTGCGGTCATAGACCGCCCCTACACCGCCGTGTGGAGTTGGGCTCCTCCAAAACCCACTCCCCTCAAGCGAACTCCAGGATCGAGTGTAGGTGGGCTCTATGAGCGCACAGAGTTTGGGTTCGAAGAATGTGCGGTCATAGACCGCCCCTACACCACGTTCTTCAATTGTTTCCCCCCATTCCGACGCGTAACATAACTCCAGACTCCTTAACGATTACTCGGGTGCTGGGGCGGCGACTGTTTTGCCCTGGCAGGGCCAAAGAGACTCCAATAAAGTGAGTTCTCATTGACAGTATGCTGCGCGCGCCACTGATTCTTGTTCTTCTGGCTGCCCTTGCGGGCGGGGACGATCCTTACTGTCCCGCCTATCCCAAACCGGTGCGTCAAGCCCACCTGGCCCGGCTTGAAATGGAGCGTTCGGCCCAGGCTCTGTCGACCAACCTCGTCGAGCCGGTCGTGAACTGGTCCGGCCCCAGGAACATACCGACCCTGGCCGGAAACAACTTCATCGACGACTACATCTTCGCCAAGATGGAGAGCGGAGGAGTCGAACCTGCCCCGCTGACGACCGATACCGACATCCTCCGGCGCATGTCTCTCGACCTGACGGGCCGGATTCCCGCGATCGAACAGGTGCAAAGCTTCGTCGCCGACCCGGACCCGGCCAAGCGCGCCAAGTTGATCGAACAGCTGATCAACTCCCCGGCTTTCGTCGACTACTGGACAGCGTTCTTTGCGAATCATTTCGAGGTCACGAGCGAGTACTACTATTTCATCGGTATTCCGGGTCGCAACCTCTTCTACAACTACCTGCGTGATTTCGTCGCCAGCGATCGCTCTTACAGGGATGTCGTCAACGAGTTGATTTCATCCAGCGGGGACTCGCTGGAGCGGGGAGAGCTGAACTTCCTGGTGCGAGGTGTCCAGCAGGGGGATCCCATCCAGGACACCTGGGATGTCGTGACCGATCGGATCACGACGAAGTTCCTCGGCGTCCAGACGGAGTGCGTGTCCTGTCACCACGGATCGAATCACCTGGAAGAGATCAATCTCTACCTGGCGGAGCGGACCCGGGAGGAATTCTGGGGCCTCTCCGCATTCCTGTCGCGGACCAATTTCATTCAACTGGCCGCCGACGCGTTCGATGAGCAGTCGCACTTTCTGATCAACGACCGTTCAAGGGGCGCCTACACCGGTTCGGTTGACCCAAACAATCCGGGTCCTCGCCCTTTCCGAACCAGTACCGCCGTGACGCCGGCCTACATGTTCGGCGGTGAGGCGCTCGGGTCGGGAGCCTGGAGGTCGGAGCTGGCCCGCATGGTTGTTTCGGATCGGCAATTCGCCCGTGCGACGGTGAATTACCTGTGGGCCCATTTCTTCGGGTCCGGGATCGTGGACCCCGTCGACGGTTGGGATCTGTCGCGCATCGATCCGGCCAACCCGCCGCCGGCACCCTGGGCGTTGCAGCCGACGCACCCGAGGCTGATCGAAGCCCTGGCTGACGAGTTCATCCGCAGTGACTACAGCATCCGGAGCGTGGTTCGACTGATCGTCCAGTCGCGGACGTACCAGCTGTCGAGCAGCTACCCCGGCGACTGGCGGCCGGAATACGAACTCTATTTCGGCAAGCACCAACCCCGCCGCCTGAAGCCCGAGGAAATCTACGACGCCCTCACTACGGCGACGATGACCGAGACCCCGATGTACGTCGAAGGATTCGATAACCCGCTGTATTACGCGATGCAGTTGCCCGACCCCAGCGAGCCTCGGAGTAACTACCAGATCATGGACTTCCTGGACAAGCTAGGCCGGGGGGATTGGTGGCAGAGGCCCCCGAGCCAAGATTCCACCGTCCTTCAGGCATTGCTGCTGATGAACGACTACACCCTCAACTCCCGGGCGTTCGCCAACCGCGGCGTTTTGACGAATGTCACCCGTGTGGCGCAGGCCGGCCTGGGCGATCGGGAGGCGATCGATCGACTGTTTCTGTCCACGCTGGGCCGATGGTCCACGGACGAGGAATTCGAGATTCTGCTCAGTACAAAGACTGCCAACTATGAGCGATGGCTCGCGGACTGCCAGTGGGCCCTGCTGAACAAGCTCTATTTTATTTTCAACTACTGATCGGAGATCAGTGGTTGAAGTAGTCGGTAGTCAGTAAAGAGATGAAAGACTGTACCAGCTGCAACAAGATGACGCGTCGTGAGTGGATGAAGCAGGCCGCTTCGTGGGCGGCTTTCACGGCGCTGGCCCGGCGGGGCGATGCCCAGGTTGTCACCGGCAATGCCCAGGTCCGCGGGACGGCTCGCTCCTGCATTCTCGTCTACCTGAACGGTGCCCCGTCCCAGCTGGACACGTTCGACGTCAAAGACAACTCCTGGAATCCCGCCGACATCGACATCCAGCAGCACGGCGATATCGCGCTGTCGAACACCCTGTTCCCCAAGTTCTCCTCGCTCACCGATGATCTGTGCATCCTGCGCTCGGTCCGAAGCTGGGAAGCCATTCATGAGCGCGGTGTCTTCTACATGCAGACCGCCCATCCGGCGAACCCAGCGTTCCTGGTCGAAACGCCCCACATGGGAGCGATCATCGCGACGGAGTTGGGCGGTGCCGGCCCGATGCCGCCGTTTCTCTCGCTGAATCAGCAAGGGACCGTCCAGGGTTCGACGTTTCTCGGCGGGTCCGTGGCGCCCCTGGCCGCCCCCACCGAAGGGGACGGGCTTTCGGTAATCCGGCACGACTATTTCGGCGAGGACAGCGAGGCCCGCTTTGCCGAGCGCTCCAGCCTGCTGGACCGGCTTGACGCGCGACTTCGCAATGCCCCGTTTTCGCAAGCGATGGCCGATCACGCGGCGCACTACGAATCGGCGAAGAGGATGATGTTCGACGAGTCGATCGCCTCGGTGTTCCGGCTTTCCGAGGAGGAGAACGCGCGCTACGGCGACACGTCGCTCGGGAGAGCTGCCCGAGTCGCGCGAAACGCCATTCGCGCGAAGAACGGAACGGTGTTCGCCGCCCTGACACACTCGGGTTGGGACACGCACCAGAGGATGTTCGACCGCAACAACGACCCGAACATGTACACCCTGTGCAACGAACTGGACAGCGCTATCGGCTCGCTTGTGGAGGACCTCAAGGCGTCTGGCGATTTCGATCAGACCCTTATCGTCATGCTCGGGGAATTCGGTCGCACACCGGGAGCGCTGAACCTTCAGGGCGGTCGCGACCATCACAGGGACGCGATGAGCGTTGTCATGATGGGCGGAGGCATCGCCGGGGGGCGCGTCATCGGTGCGACCGATCCCAATGGAGCCGCCATGACGGAGCCGGGCTGGAGCAGAGGGCGTGCCATCGTGATGGAGGATCTCGCTGCAACGATCTATTCAGCGCTCGGTATCGACTGGACCAAGAGCCTCCTGGACACGCCCTCGGGCCGGAAGTTCGAATACGTGCCCAGTGGTCTGAGCGGCGTCTACACGTCGGTCGAGGAAGTATTCAGATGAGAAGCGTTCGCCATCTGATCCTGCTCGGCCTGATCCTGGTATCGCACCAGAACGCGCACGCGCAGTTCGAAGCGCGCAGTATCGTCGTCAGTGCGCCGAAGACGACCATAGTTGCCGGCGAGCGGGTTTCCCTGTTTGCCGTGGCGCGGGACGAGAACGGCGCCACGCGCTCCGATGGTTTCCGGTGGGAGTCGGACGATGAAGGAATCCTTACGGTCGATCAGCAGGGCATGGTGACCGCTCGGCGAGTCGGCACAACGAACGTCAACGTCAACATCGATGGTGCGTGGACTTTCCTGTCCTTGGTCGTGGTACCGCTGCGGGTCGACGTAGGGACGAACGCTTCTGAGGTGTTCGTCGGAGACGCCGTTCAGTTCACTGCAACAGCCCGCGACATCAACGGTGCACCGATACCGGACACCGAGTTCTACTGGGCTGTGTCGGGTCCGAACGGCTACTACACGCAAACGGCGTCGATCAGCCAGTCGGGGCTGATGCAGGCTCGGGAGGCCGGACAGGTCACAGTCAAAGCGACGCTCGAATTCTTTGGGCAGCCGGGCCAGCCGGAGAGGTTTATCGCTTTCACCGATGTCGTCATCACGCGCAGAGCCGAGTTCCGACTCTCACGAGTGCTGGCAACCAATCCCGTCGAAGGTCCGTTTGCGATCCGGCAGATCGACTGGTTCGGTCTGGCCGGTAACGATGCCGGACAATTCGGTTTCGTTTCGTTGCTCGGGGGGGTGACCAGCGGAATCGTTCTCTACAACAACCCCACGCTGGACCTGCTTGCGTCAGCGGGAACTCCAGGAGCCTTTCCACGAAGTGTCCTGTGGTCGTTCGGGGGAGTGGCCCTGAACAACGAGGGACAGGTCCTGTCGACTGCCGGCACCCGGGGTGCCCCGGGAAGCCTCGTTTTGTCATCGGTGAGAGGCACATCTGTCGTCCTGGTAGAGAACCAGACGCAGGGCAGCTTTCAACAGATTCGGAATTTCCAAATCACCCGGTACTCGTTGAACGACAGCGGCGACATCGTGTTTCGCGGCCAGTACGACCTGTCGGGCGGCCCGGAGGAAAACGGAATATTCAAACTGTCAGGCGGGAACCTCCGTGCGGTCTGGGGGACCACGCTGCCTCTTGCGGACTTTCCGGATGGATTCCAGTTTTTCCAGGAGTTTGGCATCGATGGAAACGGAGTGACTTTTTTCACCGTTCAGGATGGAGCAGCGCGGGCGATCTTTCGCGCGGACGGACTGTCTGCGCCGCAGAAGCTCGTCTCGACCGGCGATTCCCTAGGCGGATCGACGATTGAGTACCTTGCGAACATGGCCATCTCGCCGAACGGAACGATCGCCTTCGATGCGGTCCTGACGAACGGCAGGCAGGGCCCGGCCAGGTATGACAGCGCCGGCAACATCGTCATGATGGAGGTCGACAACTTCTACCGGACTCATTCGGTCAACGATCGGGGAGAGGTCGCCTTCACCGGCGATGCGGGAGATAACTTCGGCTTCTATCGCTGGGACGGGAACAAGGCGACTGCCCTCCTCGTCTGGGGAGATCCGGTCGGCGGTGGAGGCGCCGGACCGTTCAACGACGCCTATATCACTTCTTCCGGCACGGTTTACGGCCTCATCGGAACGACTGAAGACAACAATGTAGTTGTCGAAGCCGAGTCCAGGCGCGTCCTCTTCAAGGACGGTGATCTTGTGAACGCCAGCGCTACCCTGAGCTTCCTGGGTTTTGTTCCCGGAGCCCAGTCCGGTTTCCCATACGTCTACACCGGAGGACAGATACCGAGTATCTTCGAGGTTGCTCCGGCAGGTCTGGTACCGGTCTGGATGGAAGGGGAACGGCCGGGGGGAGAGACTTCGGACCGCAGCCTGAACACCGCTGCCCGGAACCCGAGGGGTGACCTCTATCTGGCTCCTGGAGACGGCGTGTTCCGACATACCGGTTCTCTGGAAACGCTTGTCGATTACTCCGAAAGCATTTCAATCAACCCGTTTCAGTCCATCACCCTGGACTGGACCAATGGTTGGTACGAGGGGGCGAATGAACTCGCGGCCAACGACGCCGGAACGCTCGTCTGGCGAGCCCAGTCCGACTCCTTCAGCCGGCTGCTTTCATTCGAGAACGGACGCGTGACGGTGTTGGCCAACTTCGGCGGAGACGATCAGACTCCAGCCCCTGGCGGTGGCGTCTTCGAAGACTTGTTCGGAACCGGCCGCACTGCCAGTTCGATCGCGATGGACGACCTCGGTCGCGTGATGGTGAGTGCGCAGGTTCGAGACGGCCCCGACGGCGTCTATCTCCATGAGAACGGCCAGTGGCAGACGGCGGCCTTGTTCGACCAGACGGTGATCGGGGGTACCGCTGTCAACCGCGTCAACATGTTCCGTGCTGCCGGGGAAAGATTCTTCGCGGTGTTCAACCGACCATCAAGCGGGCCGGTTCTGGCGGAGTACGTCAAACAGCAGTGGGTGCCGGTAATCCAGACACGCGATACGATGCCCAACGGTGCCGACATCTATTGGGTGAACGACACGTTCGACGTAAACCGGCGTGGAGACATCGCTCTCTCCCTCAGCGTAACCGGGGGAAGCGCGTTGTTCCTGCGCACCTCCGATGGAACGATGCACACCGTCTACCGGACCAGTGAGGAGACTGATCAGGGCGATCGGTTCTGGCAATGGCAGGACTTCGATCTCGACCTCCGCGACGACGGAAGCCTCTATTTCATCGGAATCGATCTGCTCGACCGCCACGTCATATACCTGGCCGAACCGCTTTTCTGAGCCGTGTACGTGCGGTCTAAGACCGCACGTTTCCTCTGGCCGCGACGATGTGCGCTCATAGAGCGCCCCTACACCCGGGCGAGAGACAAGTGTACGCGCGGTCTACGACCGCACGTTTCTACTGGCCGCGACGATGTGAGCTCATAGAGCGCCCCTACACCCTGGCGATAGATGAAGTGTAGGAATGGTCTATGACCGCACATCCTCATTCCCCCTCACTCACAACCGGCCGCGTCGGCTTCTCATTCACGTGCAACTGGAACACATCCGGCCGCGCATAATGCCCCACCACGTCGAAATCGTATTTCCCCCGCGCAATCTCTCCCAGATCGATCTCAGCGGTTAGAATCCCGTCCTCGTTGTACAACGGGCCAGCCAGGACTTTCCCGAGCGGGCTGATGATTGCGCTTCCACCACGCATGATGACGGTTTCCGGATCGTCACCCTGTATAGCCGGGTAGTCTTCGGGGCAGTCTCCTCGCCTCAGATGCTGGCAGCAGGAAAAGACGTAGCACCGCCCTTCCAGCGCCACGTGAATCATCGAGGAATGCCAGCTGTCGCGGTCATCGGCGGTTGGCGCGCAGTAGAGTTGAATCCCTTTCCCATACATCGCCGTCCGCATCAGCGGCATGTAGTTCTCCCAGCAGATGACGGCGCCCAGCTTACCGAGCGGCGTGTCGTAGATCGGTAGCGTTGAACCGTCGCCGAAACCCCAGATGATACGTTCCATGCCGGTCGGCATGAGCTTGCGGTGTTTGCCCAGGTAGTTGCCGCTGTCGTCGAAAAAGACCGCGGTGCAGTAGAGTGTCCCGTTGTCCCGCTCGATGACGCCGACGACCAGGTAGACTCCGGCTTCGCCCGCGATCGTCGCCAGCCGGTCGATCCCCGCCCCCGGAATGTCGACGGCACTCTCCCAATACCGCTTGAAGTACTCCCGTCCCTCGGGAGACCGGCCTCCGACGCGCGCGCCAAAGTCGAGTCCCTTGGGGTAGGACGAGACGAACGCTTCAGGAAAGACGACCAACTTCGCTCCCTGGCGTGCGGCATCGGCCGTCAGGTCCCCGATCTTGTCGAGCGTGCGCTCGCAGTCGAAAACGACCGGTGAGGCCTGAACGACGGCGGCAGTGAAAGACATCGTGGGTTCTCCTTCGTGGTAGCTGACGTTCAGCGCGCCATTGTACATCTCCAAGCGCCTTTCGCTGGAAGCTGACGCCCGTGGGAACCTGGTGCCGGACGCGTGGTTCGCAGCTCTGGCTGTCGAGTCCGGCTGCGAACGGATCACCCTGGATCGTGATTACGCCAGGTTCGAGGGACTGAAATGGAGCCTTCCACGACTCGCCTGACTCGTTGCGTCCGCACCCACGGAGCTAACATCCGGAACTAAGGTCAAGAATTTGCAGCCTTGTAGCGGCCGTGTTGAGGACCAAAATACTCGCCGAGATCGGTACCCATATGCGACGCGTCGGAGAACATCCACGCATTAACGTCTGCACCAACCCGCATCGCCGCGTGCTCCCGAACCGCGTGCGTCTTCGTCCAGTCCCGATGGAGCGTTGCGCGCTTCCACTCGGCACGCGACTCCGAGGCGTGCCACATCATCGAGTTGTACAGCAGGCAATCTCCCGGTTCGAGAACGACGTTCATCGCACCAGGCATCCCCGCGCACATGTTTGGGTCGACAGCAGCGTAGACATCGAAGGGCGCTACCAACCCCTCCACACCGAGCGCCTCGAACTTGGCAGCGTGAGCGGCCTCGTCTGCGCGGTTGACCCGGATATGACTGCCGGGCACGATCCAGAGGCTGCGATCCGGATACAGCGCGCAGTTGCTGAAGGCGAACATCTGCGGATCCTGGATCATATCCGCCATGACGAAATAGGGTTCCTCGAAGTCACGATGCCAGCGGCATGCTGTATGGCCATCCGAACCCAGGAAGGCAGACATCCCGCCGCAGGCAAGATCGCTGGTCCCCAGTACCTCCGCTGCCGCGTCGTTCAGCTTGGCCACGTTGAGGTAGTCGATCAGGCAGCGGTGGAAAGTCTTTGGACTCAAAAGCGCCTGTTGGCGTGTGTAGTGGTCTGTCTCGCCCCGGTCCCGCAGCGTGTAGAGATATTCAAAGTGCTCGCGAAGGCGCCGAATCAAATCGGCGTCGATCGCGTCGCGCACGATGACCCATCCATCCCTCACGAACTGGTCACGACTATGCATCCGTGCAACACTACAGTACCCTCAGCGCATGTCGCAACAGCCTGAAATCGACCGTTCGGTTGAGCCCACACTGATCGAATTCGGGGCCCAAGGTGGTGTCGTGGTGTTCGACGGGTTCTTTGCCAACCCCCACGAATTACGCGCCCTTGCGCTCGAGCAGCGATTCGAGCCGGTCGCTGAAACGCTGTTCCCCGGGGAGCGCGTCGAGGTGCCCTTCGACCATCGTCATATCATCGAGCATCTCAGCGCGTTCGTGGATTGGGACATTTCCACATTTACTTCCGAATGTCATTTCAACATCTTCACGCTCAAGGACGCGGACCGGTCGCCTTCTCAACGTGTGCCGCACGTCGACACGATCAAACGGCGGGTTCTCGTGGCGCTGACCTACCTCAACCTGCCCGATCAGTGCCGGGGAGGCACAAGCTTTTTCAGACATCTTCCCACCGGCCTGGAACGCGTCGCGCCAACCTGCCCCGAGACACTGATCGCCGACCTATACCATCCGCCTGAACCGGCGGAGTGGGAGCGCGTCTGCACCATCGAAATGCGTTTCAATCGCGTCGTGGTTTACCGCGGCAATCTCTTTCATTCCGCGACGGTCTCAGACGAGGATTTCGGAGCTGCACCTGAGGCACGCAGGCTAACCATGAACCTGGTTATGGAGTCTGAAATAACCCTGTGATCCGAACCATGTTGTCGACCGGAGGCCAGAGTTGACGGTGCCGTGTCATCTGTGTGATAACTGAGCCCGTCAGAATTTCCGCAGCCTATCAGTTCACAATCGGGGAGAGAATCATGTCAGAAAAAGCGCTTGGCGAGTTCATCAATAAGATCAACGGTTCGGCGGATCTCTCGAAGCAGGTTGAAGGTCTCATCTCCGGCCAGCGCGATTGGGCCGGATTTATAGCCCTCGGCAGGGACAATGGCTTTGAGTTCACCCATGACGAGCTACAGGCCAACCTGGACGCGATCCGTAGCTTGGGCGGCGGGGCAGATGGTGAGCTGAGCCAGGCAGACCTCGAAATGGCTGCTGGTGGCGCGGGGATAAGCGGGCCCGGAAAGATCTCGGGTATCGGTGGTGTTGACATCCCGACGACCGAATCCGCGATAAAGTGGGCGCGCTGCTGGTAACGCGCGCCGCGCGTCACACGTGAAGATTCTGCTCGTCTACCCCCCGATGCTCAATGTGCACGGGGCGATAGCGCCACCTCTCGGTATCCTCAACATTGCCGCGGTTCTCGAGAAGAACGGTTACACCGTCCAGGTCGCGGATTTCGTTTTCGAGCTGGCGAACGGCACGACTGAGGCGGGGCCCAACGTCTACGACGACGTTGCCCGAAGGATCATCGCCTTTGAAGCCGATGTCATTGGCTTCTCGACTCTCTGTGCCTCCTACCCGGGCGCCATCCAGCTTTCAGACCGTGTGAAGGCGGCCCGACCGAACACCAAGATAGTGTTCGGCGGCATGAACGCTGCGTTTGTCGCCGTAGAGACCCTCGAAGCGTTCGAATCTATCGACGTGGTGTGCCGCGGCGAGGGTGAACTCGCCTTTCTGGACATTGTGCAGGCTCTCGAAGGCGACAAGCCGATCTCCCGGGTGCCGGGAATCGCATACCGCGACGGATCTCGCGTGGAGGTCACCCCCGACCGGCCGCAGATCCGCAATCTCGACGATCTCCCACTGCCCGCGTATCATCTTGCGCCTTCGTTCGCGGACTACGCAGAGTGCAATGTGGGTTTCGGACGCACCGAGGCCCTGGTCGAAGCTGGGCGAGGTTGTTCGTTCAATTGCATGTTCTGCTCGATCTGCGGTTTCTACGAGGAAAAGGCCCGCCACTACTCTCCCGAGCGCGTCGTCGAGGAAATCGAACTGGTGACCGGCCTCGGCGCGGACTCGATCTACTTTACCTACGATATCCTCACCGAAGACGCGCCCTATGTTCGCCGAATCTGCGAGCTGCTGAAGGAACGCGATATACGCGTGCCGTGGGTGTCGCGGTCACGTCTCGATCTCGTCGACTATGATCTCATCGACACGATGGTGGAGGCCGGTTGCCGTGAGATGTTCTTTGGCATGGAGTCCGGATCTAAGAAGATCCTCGCCTCATTGCACGGCAAGAACATCGGGGAAGAGCACAAGATCGACTATGCACGCGAAAACGGCGTGCAGGTTTCGCTCAGTTTCACCATCGGCTATCTCCAGGAGAACCAGGACGAAGTCAACGCAACTTTGATGTGCTGCGTCGAATACGCGGCGCGTGGTGTGTTCTGCACGCCCCTGCTTATCTCCGTTCTGCCGGGCACCAAGCTGTATCACGCCTATAAGGACCGCCTGGTACAGACGATCACGCCCAAGTTCTCATTCGGCATCGAGTACGATGACGGCCGCAAGTTGGCGAGCGACCAAGCCATGATTGCCCGCTACCCACACATATTTTCGTCCTTCTACAATATCCAGCCGAGCCACCTTGACCTGACTCTGCTCGGCCACATCAACTACTACGGGGGCGACGTGATGCTGCGTCACAACGCGTTGATGAGAGACATCGTGGCAAAGACCGGGCGGACACCCTACGAGCTCTTTGGTGACTTCTTTCGGTGGGCGGAGCATCAGGGCATGGCATTGGATCGTCTACAGTTCACGCCGTTACGAGTCGCCGACACCTTCGTTCAGTTCGCAGATCAGGGCGCCGTCGACAACCTTGAAGGCGTAAGCAGCAGGAGAGCACCGTGACTGAGTTGACTAAGTATTTCAAGGGCAAGAATATGCGGCGCATCGAGAGAATCGTGGAGCATCGCTTCGACGATGCGACCGTATTGCTCAATCCTTACAACCTGGAGACGATCGAAGTGCCCGAGGAGGCGGTTGCGACCCTCAACTCGCTTGCCGCCGCCCGGACCGAGGAAGAGTTTCGAGCAGCCAACAATGGAAATGCAGTGGACGAAGAACTGTTCCAGAAGGGCTTCATTGTTCCTGATTCCTATGAGGAACGGGCGATTACCAAGGCTATGGGCGACGCTCTCGCTCGGCCCACAGAAGTATCGACTTTGTTTGTAGTGCCCACAATGGGCTGCAATCTGAACTGCAGCTATTGCTTCGTCTACCAGAACGGGCGCGATTTCGAAAAACAAACCCTGGCCTGGCCCGTCTATGAGCGCGGCGTCGAAGCGTATCTTCGCTCCTTCGACAAGACCCAACCCGGCCTCAACAAGATCGTCTTCTACGGCGGCGAGCCCCTGATGCGCCCGGCCTTCGTGAAGGACGTCATTGAAGACATCCAGGGCAAGATCGAGGAGGGACGGTTCGGCAAGCGCGATGTGATTTTTGGCATGACGACGAACGGCACCCAGATCAACGACGAAGTCGCCACGTGGATGGCTGAGAACCAGGTGCACACTTTCGTGTCACTCGACGGTGACTTCACCGCCAACAGCCGCCGGTTGACCCTCGCCAACGCCAGCGCCAGTTTCGACGCCGCCGTCAACGGCATCAGACTTCTGGAAGCACACGGATTGAATCCGAGCATCTCCGTGGTCATCGGCAAACACAACATCGACCGCTTCGAAAGCGGCCTCGATTGGCTCGCCGACAATTTCAGAACGCGGACGATCAGCATTTGCTTCGTCAACAACAAGCCCGACGGCTCGGAGCGCGACGAGGGCCTACCGCTCGATGCGAGTCAAATTGAAGCGATCTACCGTACCGCCTATGCGAAAGGGTTCGCCGAGAAGAGCGTGGAATCCTACAGGCAGACCATCGAGCATCGGAGCTTGTCCGCGCCACATTGCGGCGCCGTCGGCGGACACATGATTTTGCGACCGGACGGCAAGACCTCGCTCTGCCCTTTGCTGATCGACGGGGACGAAACCGCCGTCGAGGTCGAAGAAGAGACGATCGTATCCGAACAGGCGATCTGGCTGGAGTGGACCCAGCGCCGCCCGCTTAACCCCAGGATGAAGAAGTGCAACGAGAGTTGCGAATACCTGACGGTTTGCACGGGCGGATGTTCCTACGAGTCACCCGCACGCTACGGGAGCATCTGGGAGGTCAACCCAGAGGAATGTGACAAGCAGCAGGGCGCGATCAACGTCGCCCTCGAACACATCGTCGTCGACCGACGGACCTAGCAGCCACGGGCTGCTAAACGCTGAAACCGACCCGTTCGATGAGCCAACCCACATTGCAGCTGGTGTCGATGCCGTGGGCCTCTCCGGCTTCGTCTTCCATCCAGATCGGGTGTCTCAAGGCTTACGCGGACCAGGTGTTCGCCGGCCGGTTGGATATTACCGCTCACTCCGGATTCTTCAGCATCCTCGATGTGCTCTTTGAATCCCCGTTTGAAGGCTATGACGCGCTTTCGGGATACCAGGAATATCCCTACTTTCTGCTCTATGCTCGACGCTACCTGGACGCCGAAGTCGACATTGACGATCTCATCGACCGGCTCAACACGTCTCAACACACGTCCGGGGTCCTCACACCGGAGCTACTGGACCGCCTCGAAACGGCGACGATTGCTGATCTCGACTCTTCGATCGTACCGCGTCTCACCGGTCGCGATGTCATTGGTTTCACCCTGAACTTTTTCCAGGTATACGCGTCGCTCTTTGCAGCCCGACATCTGCAGGACGTGTGCGGCGCAGATGGGCCGCTCTTTCTTCTCGGTGGTTCGAGCGTGAACTTCCCGGAAGTCGCTCAAGTGGTCCGGCGCACCGGCATCCCCGGCCTCGGCGTCATTGGAGAGGGCGAGAGAAAGCTCGAGTTGATTGTCGGTTCATGGCTGGAGGACTCCGCTACCGTCCAGATTGCCAGCGACATTCCCGGTGTCTACGAGCTCGGCGACAAAGCGGCAGGCCTGTTCGAGCGCAACGTCGCCAACTACAAGACGCAGTTCGCAGCGATGGACGAATTACCGATCCCTGATTTCGACGAATACTTCGATCGGGTACGGAAAGCCTGTTCTGCGGAAGTGGTCGAGAAGACCATCGCTTTTCCAATGGAAGGTAGCCGGGGTTGCTTTGCACATTGCGACTTCTGTGGTGACAATGTCATCTGGAACGGCTTCCGCAGTCGAGCGTCGAAGCGCGTCTTTGAACAGGCGATGACGCTCACCGAACGGTACGGTCACCATTCTTCACATTTCGTCGACAACGTTTGCGACAGCTGGGCCGAGTCATTTGCCGACGACTTGATTCGACGTGGTCAGACCCATGCGACACGCATGGAGATGCGCGTTCATCATCCGGAACGATTCTGGACCAAGCTGGCCCTCGCCGGTGTCTGGGCCGTACAAACAGGCATCGAAGCGCTATCCGAGCCGCTCCTCCAGGGTATGAACAAGGGGACGACGGTGATGCAGAACTTGATGGCTCACAAGTACCTGTGCGAACTGGGCGTGCAATCGCGCGCGAACCTGATCATCAATCACCCCAAATCGACACTCGCAGACATCGACGAAACGCGGCGTGTCATCGAACACATCCGGCACATGGGGCGCCTTCGCCTTTCCGACTTCTCGTTGACCATCGGAAGCCCACTCTACGATGCGCTGAAGCCGGAGGAGCGCCGCAACCTGAAGCAATGGACGTGGGCCACTCTCCCCGAGCACCTCGCACCCCACTTTGTGTCTCTTTACGTTCGAATGCCAGACGGCCATGAGCTCGATCCGGAGGTCCGCCGCGGCTGGTATGGATTCGGTCAATGGTATGAAGATCTGGTTGCGACCTCCGATGTAGATCCCTTCGAGCTCTCCGCGACGCAGATCACGAATACGGCGACGCACATCCGGGGATCGAATATCGACCAGCGAATCGAAGGGAACGAGCACCACGTCTACGCCCTGGCACACCGGCCACGCACAGTCGAGGCCCTTGCCGCCAAGGCGTGTCTGCCGCCGGGCGGTGTCGCAGTGATCGTTGCTCAGTTCGTCACCGATCGACTGATGATCCGGGTCGGTGACGAGTACTTGTCTCTGGCATTGCGGCCTCGCTCGGAACTGGTCGCTCGCTATGAGGGGAAGCAGGCACAGCCGGCGACAGGATCGGTTTCGCGAGTTCTTTCGTGACGGTGGGGATCGTTCGCCGGAAGCTGCCGGTCATCCTCAATAAGCACCCGCTCGCCTTCGTCGACGTGAACGACGTCCGGAAGCACTTCGTTTACAGTCTTGAAGTCAATGCGGTCGATCACTGCAACTTGCGTTGCAGACAGTGCACTCACATGTCACCGGCTTACCGGGAGGCGTTTCGCACCCCCGAGGAACTGTACCGTGTCCTGAGTCGGACGGCCGAAGCCGTGTACGCCAACACGCTCTCGGTTCTGGGTGGAGAACCGCTGCTGCACCCCAACCTGACGGAAGTACTCGACGCGTGCCGCGCGTCGGGGATCAGCCGCCACATTTACGTAACGACCAACGGCGTCCTGGCCAGGGAGCAGCCGAAATCGTTGTGGAAGCACATGGACTTTGTGGTCATCAGCGTCCATGGCGGCGGTCTGTCGCTAAAAGAGGCGCAAGGGCTCGCGGATGAATTATCCCCTTACGTGATCGCACGCGTCGTCAAAGACGCGTTTCGGCAGATTTTTCTGCCGCACGCGTTAAGCGACAACGACACGGACTACGTGTGGCGCACATGCGCGCAGGCCCATGAAATGCGCTGCCACTTTGTCCACGCCGGCAAGTACTACCGGTGCCCGCCACAACGCTTTATTCACGAACGATTGGCAGATGCGACCGGAGTGGAGATCCAGGATGATGGTCTCGACCTGTCAGGTCCGAACCTCTTTGACCGCCTCACCCGATACCTCCAGCGCACCGACGCTCTTGAAGCGTGTCGCTACTGCCTGGGCAGCAGCGGCGGGCGTATCCTTCGGCACGACACGAGAAAAGGCCAGCCGTGGAGGCTGTTCGAGTGATCCGGACGGTCGGCGTTCTAACCCATGAGCGCCCTGATGTTCTCGAGCGGTGCCTCGACTCCCTGCAGGACAACCTGAAACGCCACGGGCGCGATGCGGTAGAGATTCTTGTCGTAGACGACTCCAAGCCACCCAACGCACGTCTGAATCGGAGCCTGGTTGAGAGCCGGGAATGTGCTCGATACTTCGGAGCAGATGACAAGCAACGGATGATCGAGCATATCGGAGCAGAGACCGGCGGAGCCCGCGAGCTGTTGGAGTTCGCGTTCCTTCCAGCCGGAGATGATCTCTTCTGTGCGGGCGCCAATCGCAACGTACTGCTGGCCCTCGGTTCCGGCCAGCGCTTCATTACCGCCGACGACGACAGCCTGGCCGAGTCGCGGCGCAGGGGTGATCCGGAGCCAACCCGCTATCTGGACGCGCCGGAGCGCCGACCCTATGCGGAGGGACGGGATCTGTTCGAATCCGTTGAAGCGCTTGATGCAGCGTATCCCGAGGTTGATGTCGATCTCGTCGGCGCCCACGAAGAGTGGTTGGGCTCGAACGGTGTCCGCGTCACCCAATCACGAATCGCGGGTGCCCCCGACATGCCGGGTGACGCCCTCTTACAGATGTATGTCCAGTCCAGGAACCCCGCGTTGCTCGAGGGCATCGTTCCCTTCGTGGAAATAGACAAGGCTCGGGGCGCCGAGATCGTTACAGGAGGCGACGTTTGCTACCATGTGTGCGGCCTCGACCACACAGAGATCCTCTGGCCCAACCTGCCTTGCTACGAGGATGAGGATCTGATTTTCGCGCGCATACACAGAGAACTGGCGGCACCGTTCATCACGATGAAGCTCCCCGTCAATCACTGGCACGACAAGGGAAACTTCGGCGACCCGGTCGCAGACGCCGTCCGTTATTTTCCTGCTCGTTTTTGTCGCGATGTTGCCGATGCCATCGCGGCCCCATCGATCGAGGAGATTTGCTCGCGGGTGCAGGCACTCAAAGGGCCACGGGACCGTTTTGACGAGGCGCGTGAGCTTTTCGGTGGTTTCGTGGCAGCGGCACCAAACTTCTCCGTACAACTCGCTCCGTTTCTGCAACGCGACTCATACGAGGTCTACGCAAACCAGACTTTCACGGAGGTCCTCGCAGTCTACAATCGCTGGGCCGACGTGCTGCTTGTCTGGGATTCCTGGATGCAAGCGATGAGGAGTTTTCGTCGGTGAGACGCAGGTCTGGCGGAAAGGAATCCGAGCGCATTCCGCCACCGAACTCGAAAGCGAAGATTGACTTCAGGAGTTTAGGGTCATGATAATGTTGACGGATCCGAACTAAGCGGGAGTAATTCAGCGGTAGAATGCCAGCTTCCCAAGCTGGACGTCGCGGGTTCGATCCCCGTCTCCCGCTCTTTAGTTTCAACCACTTGGAAGGTAGGCTGAAAAGTTATACCGCATTTATACCGCGTTTAGTTCACAAACGCCGATTCGAGCATCTCCGCCGCTTCAAGCCGACGTTCCAGCGAAGACTGGTTGTAGACCTCCATGTGTACCCCCAATCCGTGGCCTTGTTGATCGCTGATGACCTTAGGATCGGCTCCCAGGTTATTCATCAAGGTTGCGTGGGTTCTGCGCATTACGTGAAAATCCACCCACCCTAGACCTACCTCCCTGAGTGCTGGACGAATGTAGCGACGCATCGCGTTGTTTTTTGCTAGGGGCGTTCCTACAGCTTCGGAAGCGAATAGCCACCCATTTGGACCAGTGTCGGGAGAGCCTGCCAACCAGGAATCCATATCACGAACGACCATAGTTGAAAGTGCTACCAGACGCTTCGACCTCCGTGTTTTAGGTGTTCCGAGTTTGCCGCGATAAAGGCGCTCTTGCACGTCCACTGCATTCTCAGCGACCCGCCCGCGACGCAATGCAAAGATCTCGCCGGGACGCATCCCGCCCAGAATCGCTAGTTTGACGATCAGACGTTCCCTAAGCGGTTGGATGGCGGCGGCGATCTTTACGTCCGCCAGGGTCATGCACCGACGCTCCGGCTTCGAGCATTCCGCTGGCGTAAATAACGACCTTGCGGCGTTCCGATCCGTGACTCGTTCCTCCTGAGCCAACCCGAGAATCTGTCGAAGGTCCCAGCGAAGATGATCTGTTGTGCTGAATGACAGGCCGGATCTCGAATCGAGAAAGTCCTGAAGTTCGTCCCTCGTGAGTGTCCGTATCTGGCGATCACCGAGGCCGGCCACTATCTCTCGATCCACCCTGTCCCTGTTCGTCATGTAAGTCGATGCTTTCCATTTGCGCCGGTAGAAGGGAAGGTACACCTCTTCGATGAACTCCCTGACGGTACAATCTGGCGACACATCCACACGGGTATTGATCGGTTTCAAAATCGATGAACTCCCTGACGGTACAATCTGGCCGGGTATTGATCGGTTTCAAAATGTCCGCTAGCTTGTCCCGTGCTTCCGACTTCGTGATCTTGTTCCCGCCCTTGCACGCACCGAGCAGTTTCGTCTTGTGGTTGCCTTCTTCTCTGTACTTACCGACCCAGTAGCGTCCGTCGCCGGACTTCGTTACCGAGCCTTTTTGATACCGTTTCCGCATGTGCACCACCTCGAGGCCACGGTCCATGGTGATAGCGGCGTCGCAACTTACTACACAACCGGGACAACAAGGTACCCGGATGGGACAATCCTGCAGGGCATCTTTCGGGCTTCAATAGTGGCGATAAGGCAGGGAAACCAGTGGAAGTGGGCACACCTCCATGCCCAGCTCTAAACACAACAAGTTTCGCGGAAATCATTCGCCGACTCACGAGACCCCTCCACGCTTCGTCTCCGGCGTAGAGTCTTGTGGCGCCGGGCTTCGGCAGTTTTTCGCCGGGCTGTCCTACTGCGACTAGGGGTCCGATTGGACGAATGGCATTACGAAGCTCTTCTTCTGGAGTCGTTAGGCCGGAAAGCATCTGCACTACGCTGAGTCCAGTAAGAGTCCTGTGTGAGGCAAAATGCTTGACGGGCGAGGCGTCGGCTTGAAACGAGCGTAAATACAAGACCCCAGAGTTAGTAGTGCCTGAGCGTAGAGCTTCCAACGCAGCGTGTTGCCGGTGGCGCCACAGCAGAAAACTCCCGACCAGGAACGTCAACAAAGAGAAGGCCATCAATTCAAGCTGGACCTGTGGGGCCCACGGTACCAATCGAATCCTGGGTGTGATCCACCGCCCGAACTGAACAAGCCCACTCAGGGCGAGCAAGACAATCGCGATTGCTCTTGTGACAGGATTCGCTAGAAAGCCTAAGGGCCGGTCCGACGGTTCAAGATACGACTCCTCCATCTGCCCAGAAAAATCGTATCCACAATCGCATCGGAGGGCGGCGTCGGGGTTGATGAGACCACATTGTGGGCAATCCATGGGCATGGTTGCTCTCCCAATTGACAGCCTCAGTGCCACGGAGACAAACAGGCAGTTTCGGACACGATGGCACGTTGGCATAGTGCTCAACCTATGGCACCGGCACCCGTTCCTTCAGTTCTTCAAACCAGTTGAGGACTATGTTGATTTGGGGTTCATCCGTTTCCGGCTGTTCCGCTGGAAAGACCATCAGGAATTGTTTGCCATCAGGCGTGATGTCGTAGTTTCTATAAGTGCCAACTACGAGAAACCCTTGTATTGGAAGTGGCTGCTCATTTCCAAATCCAAAAGCACCATCGGTTGAAACGGCCACGCCCGTTATTCCTACCCTCCGCCTGCTCGCGCCAGCGGCCCGGTAGAACAGCTCGCTTCCGTCCGGCGACCACAGTGGGAATAAACCTATATCCTGCGTAATCTGATGCCTTGCCGTTGTCGCGGGAAACGGCTGTACGAAAACCTGCCGAGATTGCCCCCCTTCACTCGAATAGTAGGCAAGCCACTTCCCATCCGGTGAGAATAAGGAACCAAGCTCGATGGATTGTGGTAGGTCATAAAAGACTTCTGGGGTGGACCCACCATCAAGCGATAGCGTCCATATACCGTAATCTCCGTCACGTTGTACGGCGAATGAAAGAACGTTCCCATCGGGGGACCATGATTCCGGTAAATGGCTGGTTCCTTCTTCGGCGGTAGTCAGCCGTTCGGCGCCCCCGCTTCCATCTGCTGGTTGCCACCAAATGCTCGTGCTTCCATCTCTGTCTGAAGCGAACGTAATACGTTTACTATCAGGCGTCCATATGGGTCGGCTGTTGTTGCCTTCTTGCGTTAGCTGCCGAATCGACGTGTCACCAGACACATCGTAAACCCAGATGTCGTTTTGCCCATCGTCTTCAAGTGTTTGGACCGCAAGCTGCATCCCACCCGGCGACAGGCGGGGACTCAAATACGGGGCGGGCCGCACGTTGAGGCGTTCCACCTCGCCGCTACGGTCTACGAGGGCAAGAATACGGTCGGTGGTGCCCAAGACAGAACCCACAACATAAACAAGCGAGCCACGGTCGGAAAAACCATAATTCGCAGTGCCCGTGACAGCGGTCCGCCGAACACCTTCAACAATTGGAACTGGTCCGCCCAACACTTCAAGACTGCCCACGTCAAACGGGGCAGCAAGAAGTACGTCTGCTAACGCATAAACGAGGTGGCTGGTCGCCACATAACGAGCATCGCTGCCACCTTCGATCAGCGTCCTACGCTTGCCCGTGTCCAGCGACTGCACGACAATGTGGGCCTCGTCCCACCGGGTTCCACCGCTCGTGGTTGCCAGCGTAAACAGCACCGATTCCCCATCTGGCAACATCTGGGGACCCTGAACTTGCTCCGGCGGCTCGGTTTCAACCAGCAATTCTGGCGTGCCTCCGTTGGCGGAAACACGCGTGATGCCTTCGGGCTGGCCAAACAGAATGGTGTCATCTTCGCCCCAACTCGGACCGAAGGTAGGACCAGAGATATCGCACAGGACGACTGGCGCTCCGCCGCTGATAGAAATCCTCTTCAACTGTTGGTCGGTAACAGACCCGTAACCAACCCATTGTCCGTCCGGAGAGAAGAACGGCTCGGCTGGGTCGTCATCGGTTCCCGGAATGGGATGCGCCTCCAACTCACCCATCGAGCGGGAATAGAGTTGTCCGTTTGCGACATAAACGAATTGACTACCGTCGGGCGACACGGCGAGAAGAGAAGCGGCTGTGCGTGTGAATCGTTGGTCCTCGGGCAGGTCGTAATCAAAGCGGGTGATGATACGGGGTTCGGATGGCTTCACATTCCAGACTGCTACACCAACGATGATCGCGCTGATAACGGCGGTAGCTGCGATCCATCGGAGCATCGGTCGTGGCGGTGCCTGAATAACATCGGCGCCGGGCTGCACAAACAGGCCATCTGGGTCTGACAGCAACTGCTCCACCTCGACCCGCACATCCCCGACAGCCTGCCAGCGGTTCTTGGGCTCCTTTTCCAGACACCTACGTAACAATTCCTGAATCCGGGGATTGATATTGACCGGCAGGAGCGTGAAGTCGGCGTCCTTTGCAACCGCGGCAGCGATCATGTCCGTTACCGTCGGTCCTGCCCATGTCTGGCGTCCCGTCAGCATCTCGTACAGGACACACCCAAAGGCCCATACATCGGCCCTCTTATCGACTTCCTGCCCTCGGGCCTACTCAGGGCTCATGTACGCCGCTGTTCCGAGGATCATTCCCTGCTGAGTTGCCGCCATGCTCAAGGTCGGTGACTGCGAAAGATTCACATCCGACCCATCCCCCGCAAACGCCTTCGCCAGACCAAAATCGAGAACCTTCACCTTGCCATCCGGCGTGACCTTGATGTTTGCGGGCTTCAGATCACGATGGATGACACCTTTTTCATGCGCAGCTTCGAGGGCCTCGGCGATCTGGAGGGCGAGCTTGAGGGACTCCTCTACCGTGATAGCACCCCTCTTCAACCGATCCGCCAACGTGTCGCCTTCCACGAGTTCAAGGACGAGGAAGCGTGTGCCGTTATCTTCTTCCAGCCCGTAGATGGCGGCGATGTTCGGATGGTTCAGTGATGCCAGCAGCTTCGCTTCACGCCCGAGCTTGGTGTCCCGCGCACGCCAGACTTCTCCCATTCCGCCGTTGCCGAGCGGGGAGAGGATCTCGTAGCTGCCGAGTTGGGTGCCGGGGTTCATTGGTTTTCTTCGATCAGCGCCTTCCAGTTTCTTATTACTTTGATCGAACGAGGTTCAGCGGTCAGGTCGATGGCATTGAAGATGAATCGTTCACCGTTGTCCAAGACCGCAAACTGTCGCCGGACCTCGTCCGTAACCTGTGGGGAGTCGAACAACTTTGTAGAAACGAAATCGATATCCGTGGTCGTCTGCCGGACCGCTGCAACCATGAAACGATTGTCGGGACCGAGGTAATAGAGTTCTTGGCCATCTGGACGCCACAGCGGATGCTCACCCAACCCAACGACATGCTTGTTCCCGGGTCGAGGAAACGAATCCACGTAGACCGCGAACTCTCCGCCTTCGTCCGACGCATATGCCAGCCATTCTCCATTTGGAGACACACTGGCTTGCTGCTCTCTGAACGCAGAGCTGGCGTACGGCTCTTCTTGCCCATCTGCGAGTGAAACTATCGTGAGGTCCACTTTCGTTTCAAGACCGGCTCGACTCAAAACAAGCGTGTTGCCGTGAGGTGACCAATCCCACGCAATTGAGCTTCTCTCAAGGGGCGAACTCGACTCACTCGCGCCTATCGCCTGAACGTGAACGCCCAACCCGTCGTCTACGAACAGCAACTCGCTCCCTTCAGGTGAGAACATGGGGTGGCTCGTCCACCCATTGCCAAATGTAAACTGCCTAACGAGCGTTGTCGCCAGATTCATCAGGTAAATATTCACCGAGTTCGTACCCGGGTCCCAGCGCTCCAACGCGGCTGTGCTCCCGTCCGGGCTGACCACGAATCCGAACGTCACCGCAGGCGTTCCAATCGAGCCTATTGATCGTCCAGCGCGGTCGTAGGCCAGCAAATGACTTTCCGGGAGCGAGCCTCCACCCGAGTACACCAGCACGTCGTCTGAAACCGAGAAGGCACTGGTCGAAAGCTCTCCGAAAGACAGTCCGAGGCCATCCGCAACATGGATTGGCTCCCCGGACAGTTCCAGCAAATCCGGGTCGAATCTCTGAGCGAAGAGCGTTCCCTGTTGGCCGAAGAATAGATAGCCATTGGCGTATTCGACCCGGGAAGCAAACTCGCCAATTCCTGTCACCTCGGATGAATCGAGAGAGCCGGCAGACACTCTGTAGCTGCTGCTAGCCGCATCCTGCTCGAAGAACAGAAACCGCCGCCCTTCCGGAAGGAAGTGCGGGTGCATTATCAAAATGTCTTCATCCGGTAGGAGCACCGGGTTCATCTGCCCGTTGGATACCGAAGCTGGGATTGTTTGCAGCCCTACTACTTGCCGGGCGGGAGCGAGTAGTATGACACCGTCGGAATTCCAGTCCGCACCCCGTGGGTTCTCGACTTCTGTCAAAACCTGAGGGGTTCCTTCACGGTCGAGGTCCATTCGCTTCAGTGAGGGGTCGAGTTGAGGCGCGAAGAAACCGACCGACCGTCGCTGGAAAAGAACGGGAGATACGCTTCCTCAGTCCCCGGCAACTCTCGTTGGCTTGGGGAATCGAAAGACTGCTCCCAAAGTGTGATCACTCCAGAGTCGTTGCGGGCACGAAAAATGATCGACTGCCCATCCGGCGAGACAATCGGTTCGGGCGCAACCCCCGAAGTACTGTTCGGCGGCAGGATGGTGAGCCACTCTACAGATGGGGATGCCGCTGGGAGGAAAACCCACATTGTGGCGGACCCAGCGAGAAAGATGGAAAGACATGCAACAGCGGTAACCCATGCCTTTTGGGGCCTCTGAGCCCGATCCGATTTTCCCTGAATCGCGTCACGTTCCCCTCCCAGACTGATCTCTTTCAGATGGAAAACGAGATCGCTCGCGCTGTGCCAGCGATCATCTGGAGTCTTCGACAGACAATGCGATAGTGTGCTCCCCAAAGCAGGTGGAGATACCGGCTGTAGCTCCGTGATCTGCTGGGGCTCGGAGTTCATGATCGCTCCGATCAGACTCGCCTGACTCGCCCCCTCAAACGCCTTCTTCCCAGTCACCACCTCGTACACCACCGCACCGAACGCGAAGATGTCGGTTCGGGCGCCGGCCTCCTTGCCCTCCAACTGCTCGGGAGCCATGTACTGGAGCGTGCCGATGATGGTCCCTTCGGCTGTGAGGGGCGCTGAGGCGTCCTGAGTGGGCATTTGGGACAGGGGCGATACTGCACCAGCATCGCCCTTCAACTTCGCCAACCAGGCGAGTTTGATCGGGGCGATCATGAATCATCAGCCCTCGCCAGTCGCCGAGGTTCAGCCGGTTTCGCCACCCTTGCTAGATCACGTCATCAACGCATGCCTCGCCAAGAATCCTGAAGATCGGTGTCAAACCGCGATGGACCTGATGCGGGAGTTGAAATGGGTCGTCTCGATGCCGGTCTCTGACTCAGTCGAGGATGTCTCAATGGAGCAAGTGTCGGCGTCGTGGCGGTTCTTGCCGTGGGCGGTCACGGCACTCATGCTCGCAATCGCAGCGGCGGCTAGCTGGAACTTGTGGCGTGTTGAGAGCGGTCCTGGAAGGGCTGTCGCCCGCCTCGTTATCACGCTACCCGATGGCCAACGTTTCACGGGCGCGGGTGAGTCCTTTGCTCCGCCCGTCGCCGTATCCCCAGACAGGACTCAGATCGTCTATGCAGCAACCGAGGGGGGCTTGCCCCAACTGTATCGCCGCAGCCTGGATGAGTTCGACACCGTCGCGCTCCCCGGAACGGAGGGTGCAACGTCGCCCGTGTATTCGCCGGATGGGCGCTGGATTGCGTTTCATGCGAATGGCCGTTTGCAAAGAGTCCCATTGGAAGGCGGTCCTCCAGTGACCATCTGTGAAGCTCCGAACTTCAGAGGGACGGGCATGGATTGGACCGCAAACGGCGAGATCCTGTTCACCGCAAGCGGGCTTGGCTCGGGCCTCTTCCGGGTGCCCGCGTCGGGGGGAACACCGGAACCGCTTACGACGCTGGATGTCGAGCGGGGCGAGTACGCTCATTCCTGGCCACAGTTGCTACCGGATGGCCGGCACGTCCTCTTTTCGGTGTGGAAGGCGGGAGAACGGGCAGCGATCCTATCTTTGGACACACTCGAATGGCACGAAATCCTGCCCGACGCCGGTGGCGCTCGCTTCATTCCGACGGGCCACATCGTCTACAGAACTCCGCTTGGTTCCGTGGAGGCGCGGGCGTTTGACGCGGACACGCTCAATATCGTCGGCGATTCGGTCCCGCTGGCGGACCGTATCGACGTCATCCCCCGCGCGGGTAGTTTCAGTGCGTCGGTATCGGCGAGTGGTGTGCTTGTCTACGTTCCGGTCGATCCACGCGAGCGGACGCTCGTCTGGGTCAATCGCCAGGGGCAGTCATCGGAGGTCACCGGCGACCGTGGATCGTATGAGTTTCCTCGGGTATCGCCTGATGGGACCCGCGTATCGTTCCAGGAGGGAGAGGGAGGGATACTGTCCCCGTGGGTTATCGACCTCGAACGTGGAACGCGGACCAGGATCACGACGGCTGAGGGATTCAACAACAAACCCGAGTGGACCCCTGACGGCACCCAAATCTCGTTTGCGAATAACAGGACGGGTCCGTGGAATCTGTATTCAAAACTGGTTGATGGAGACGCGCCAGCCACGCCGATGCTGCCGAGCGACGGCACCAACTTCCCTTATGCGTGGTCCCCAAACGGTCAATTGCTGGCGTTTTCAGACTACACCCCAGAAACCGCCGGGGACATCTGGATCATACCGACGGGCGGCGATGCCGAGCCGTTCATTGCGACTCGGTTCGAAGAAGGCTGGGCGCGGTTCTCTCGCGATGGTCGCTTCATCGCGTACGCTTCAAATGAATCGGGGCGTTTCGAGGTTTACGTACAGCCCTATCCGGTCGGTCAGCGTGTGACCATCTCAACAGAAGGTGGGGTGGAGCCGGTATGGTCGCCTGACGGTCGCGAGTTGTTCTACCGACAGGGTGACACAATGATGATTGTCGATGTGAGTACGGCTGCCGAGTTCCAAGCAGGGCGGCCGCGCGAGCTGTTCGTGGGACGGTATGAGGTTGACATCTGGACTAACTACGACATCTCGGCTGATGGAGAGCGTTTTCTGATGGTGCGCCCTGATCCGAACGCTCCGCGAGAACTGAGAGTAGTTCTGAATTGGTTCCAAGAGTTGCGCGAGCGCGTGCCCGTGGACTGAATCTTTCGTCCACGCGGCGCGCTTCGCTGGCTCCGCGAAACGCTATGAACATCAAGGTCCTAGATGTCGGGAAGCTCTTCATGAGTGAGGACGTTTTTCGATCCTGGTTCGATGAACTGAACCGTCTTGCCCCGAAGGGCAGATGAAACCATGACCCCCGGCACCCAACTCGGCAGCTACGAGATCCTCTCCCCGCTCGGCAAGGGCGGCATGGGCGAGGTGTGGCGTGCGCGGGATCAGAAACTCGGTCGCGAAGTTGCCATCAAGACCCTACCCGAAGAGTTCGCGCAGGACGAAGAACGTCTCGCCCGGTTTGAGCGCGAAGCCAAGCTGCTGGCCTCGTTGAACCATCCCAACATCGCGACGATTCACGGTCTCGAAGAACACGACGGTATGCGGTTCCTCGTCTTGGAGTTGGTCGAGGGCGATACGCTCGCGGACCGGCTGAAGCGCGGCGCGATCCCGGTTGAAGAATCCCTCAAGTTCGCCCTCCAGATCGCCGAGGCCCTCGAAGCCGCGCACGAGAAGGGTGTTATTCACCGCGACCTGAAACCCGCCAACATCAAGGTCACGCCTGACGGCAAGGTCAAGGTGCTCGATTTTGGGTTGGCGAAGGCGTTTGCCGGTGATGGGAGTGAGCCGAACCTGTCGCAGTCACCTACGCTTAGTTTGGCGGCGACGCAGCAGGGTGTGATTCTCGGTACCGCAGCCTACATGTCGCCCGAGCAAGCACGGGGTGTGACAGTAGACAAGCGAGCCGATATATGGGCTCTTGGCTGCGTCCTGTACGAAATGTTGACGGGAAAGCAGGTGTTCCAGGGCGAGTTGATGTCCGACGTGATGGCATCGGTGTTGAAGTCCGAGCCCGACTACAAAGGTTTGCCGCCGACTATCCACCCGAAGCTGCGAGAGCTCTTGCGTCGATGTCTGGAGAAGGAACCGAAGCAAAGATGGCACGATATCGGCGATGTACGGGTCGAGTTGGAGCAAGTCTTGGCCGACCCGAGCGGGACTCTGATACAGCCGGCTGGGTACCTTGGTCAGGTTCCAGCCAGAACGTCGCTGGTGTGGATCGCGGCAAGTGTACTTGTCAGTGTCGTTGTTGGTGGAATCGCGGTCTGGAATCTCAAGCCCTCGGATCCTCGGTCGGCGTGGCGGTTTACTCATAACCTACCGAAAGACCAGACGTTCACAAGTCGAGGACGTCCAGTCGTGGCCAGCTCACCCGACGGAACCAAATTCGTATATCTCGCAAATAATCAACTGTACGTGCGGTCCATGAATGACCTTACGGCTGTTCCCATTCAGGGAACTGAAGACAACATCTCTAGCCCATTCTTTTCCCGTGACGGGCAATGGATCGGCTATTGGTCTCGGGTAGACGGACAACTCAAGAAGATTCCAGTGACTGGAGGTACCCCGATACCTTTATGTGATGCTGCGAATCCCTTCGGTGCGAGCTGGGGAGAGGACGACAACATCGTGTTTGGTCAAGACGTTGGGATCATGCGTGTTTCCGCCAGCGGCCAGGAGCCAGAACTTCTGATTGCCACCGAGGACGGTGAACAAGCTCACGGTCCTCAGATCCTCCCTGACGGGAGTGTGTTGTTCACCCTCACGAAAGGGTCGGAAGACACTCGCTGGAACGACGCCCAAATCGTCGTGCAGTCACTGGAAACGGATGTGCGCAAAACCGTGTTTGAAGGGGGTAGTGACGCCCGGTACGTACCAACGGGCCACCTCGTTTACGCTTGGGAGAACATCCTGTTTGGCGCGGGTTTCGACGTGGCCAATCTCGAACTCGTGGGAGCGGCTGTTCCGATTGTTGAAGACCTGCGGCGTGCTGATGATCCATCAGGTAACACGGCGAGTGCGAATTATGGTTTCTCCGTAGACGGAACCCTGGTCTACGCCGTCGGAGGGTTGGACGCTGCAGACTTAAAAAGACTAATCCTGATGGACCGTGATGGCACCGTCGAGAATCTGCCGGGGCCGCCCAAAGACTACAGTCGTCCGCGGTTTTCACCGAATGGGAATCAGATAGCAGTAGAAAGCGAGGAATCTGGGGAGGACAGTATCTGGGTTTACCCTTTGGCCGGTGACACCTCGATCCGGAGACTGACATTGGAGGGTAACAATCGATACCCGGAATGGACTCCCGATGGTGAACGCATAACCTTCGAGTCAGATCGGGCAGAGCAGCCCAATATCTTCTGGAAACGGGCCGACGGCACGGGTGTTGCCGAGCCTCTTACCGACAGAGAGGGTGGACAAGTACCAGAGTCGTGGTCTCCCGACGGGCAGCATCTGACTTTCCGGGAGCAGAGAGACATCTGGGTCAGGACAGGCGACGCCACGCCAGAGCCATTTGCCGTTATGGAAAGTACTCAAACTGCATCGAAGTTTTCGCCCGACGGTAAATGGGTGGCATACAGCTCCAACCACGACCAGGACATATTCAAGGTTTACGTAGAGCCCTTTCCCAAGACCGGGACGCAGTATCAGATTACAAGCAAGCCGACCGGACCTCCCGTTTGGTCACCTGACGGGCGGGAACTGGTGTATGCGGACCCGACTCACACCCTCTGGTCGGTGCCAATCTCGACAGAACCATCCTTTAGCTTCGGAAACGCGGCACCCCTGCCACAGCCCCCAGCCGGTACGCTCCTTTTTGTCAGTGGAGTAGAAAGAAACTATGACATCAGCCCGGACGGTGAGCAGTTCCTGTTCGCATCACCGGTCCAATCGGAATCAAGGGAAACTCCAAGCTTGCAGATCAACATCGTCCTGAACTGGTTCGAAGAACTGAAGGAACGGGTGCCGGTGCCATGAACGGTGCTGATGGTGCGTTGAATGGATGACAAGAGACCACCTTATCGCGATCACGACTTTAACAAGATTCGTAACTGCACTTTTACCTACGAATGCACACTCGACTGGGATGACCTCCGTCGGACTGAAGATCAGCAACTTCGACACTGCGACAAGTGTGAAGAGTTCGTGTATCTGTGCGAGACCGACGAAGAGTTCATAGCCCACGTCAGTGAGGGTCATTGCGTAGCGAAACTTATGCCCAGGGGAATGAAGCCGGAGCATCGGCACACATTGGGAAGGGGTGATGAAGTTGGTGCGGCAAACGAGTTGTTCTTCATTCCGAAGGAGTTGGCCAAGGACGATGCGGTTAGGGGACTGAAGGCAGACCACAGCAGTTACTGTCTCGATTGCGGTTTTCCGCTCGCTGATGGAGCGAAATGCAACGTGTGTCCACCGTCGCTTGGACCTCGGCTTCAGCGGACTGATCCGTCTGAAGAGGCCATCGACGAGATCGATCAGGAAACAGAGCAACAGCGGCTTCAGGCACACAACGATGCGTGTCTTCGCATAGCAGAGCTGAAGCCGGCGTGTCCCTACTGTGACTCGGCTGAGAACTTGGAGTTCTTCGACAAGAGTCCTGAAAGCAAGTGCTACTTCATCTGTCGAATCTGCGCGAGATCCTCTCGACCCGAGGACTTTGTGGCAGACGGACCATCCGACTGGATACACAAGTAACGATGATCGGCCAGACCTTATCCCACTACAAAGTCCTCGAACAGATCGGGGGCGGCGGGATGGGTGTGGTCTACCGTGCCGAAGACACGAAGCTGCATCGACAGGTGGCGTTGAAGTTCCTACCTCCCGACATGATCCAGACGGCGTGGCTGATGATCTCAGGTGGGAGTCGGTGCGTCTGGTAGCAGGAGCGTCGCGTTTTCATCCCTTCAGTCTGCACTCGGAAGACTTAACCTGGCAATTCCGTCGGGACAATAGCCGGCACTCGTTGCGGCGCCATTGATTCAGAAAGATACAGCCCGTTTCGGAATGGTTCCGGAACGGGCTGTCCTGATCGCGAGAAAACCGAGCTAGTTTTGGCCGTCCTGGCCTACGACTCGTTTGTTGCGCTGCTTGACCGGCCGACTATTGAAGTGCCTCCAGCTTGGCTTTGGCTTCTTCGCTAAGCCTATGATTCGTCTCAGCCACGATGCCCGCTAACGTTCTCTCCGCATCTGTAGCCGATCCATCCCCGACGATCGCCGTGAGTGCTTCTTTATCGGCTTCATTGGCTCTGTGTTCGAAGTTGTGTAGCACCATGGCGATTTTCCGAATGGCCTCACTGTTGGACGAGTCGTTGGCGATCTCCATCAACATCGCTTTGTCCGCGTCAGACGGGAAGTGTTCCAAGCCCACCAGCATCTTGGCTATCGACTTGGAGCCATCCATCTGTGCCGCCGCGGAGAACTGGGGAAACAGAGCGGTACAGAGCACCACCAAACCGACAACGATCAAGCCTTTCTTGACAGCGTGACTGTTCATCTTTCCCTCCTTTAATTTGTTATAGCGGTCGGAACTCCCTCCCTGCATCGACTCGAGGTTCCGACCATTCATCACCCTCGGAGATTCTTCCGAACACTCCGGTAGTCGCCTCCGACGCCTGCCATGTTGGGGCGGTTCGACGATAGCCGCTAGTTTCAACTGGAAATCGAGTGTCAGTATACTCCTTCCTCTGCACGGAACATCAGATTTTGGACCCTACAGTGGATCGATCGCTACTCGCCCGGTTACGGTTGCTCGGGACCGCTTCGCGTGCCCGGGACATCGGACTCTTCCTGGCTAGCTTTGCGTTTAGCTTTGCCATCAGCCTCCTGGCTGGCACAGGATGCGAACCCCTCTTGTTTTACACATCGCCATCAGTCCAGCAAGACCTCCACATGCGCGGCAGCGGCGAGGGCATTGCCCTCGATGTTGTAGCCACCCTCCAGGAGCGAGACGAGTCGTCCGCCGGCGTAGTCATCAGCCAGATCCATGGCCGTGCGGGTCATGCGCCTGAACACGTCGTCCGTCAGGTCGAAGCATCCCAGCAGATCGTCTTGGCGGCTGTCGAAGCCGGCCGACACGATGATGAAATCCGGCCGGAACTTGGTCGCCGCAGACAGAAGCTTCGCGTCCCAGTGCCGCAGCATGTCCACATCGCGGGATCCACAATCCAGGTGAGCGTTGATGTTGAGGCCGGATCCCTCTCCCTCTCCTGTCAGGGACGGGTCGCCGGTTCCGGGGTAGGCCTGCCAGTTGTGCGTGCTGAAGAAAAGCACACTTGGGTCATCGTAGAACGCGTTTTGCGTGCCGTTCCCGTGGTGGTAGTCCCAGTCGATGACGAGCACCCGCTCGAAGCCGTGGACCCGCTGGGCATAGCGCGTCGCGACAGCGGCGTTGCTGTAGAAGCAGAAACCCTCCCCGGCACCCGTGTTGTTCGCGTGGTGCCCGGGAGGCCGGCTGGCGCAGAAGGCGTTCTTGACCTGTCCGCGAGCCACCGCGTCCACCGCACCGAGGGCGCCCGAGACGGCGAGCTCGGCGACCGGACCCGTCACCTCGATGCGGCGAACCGACTCCACGTGCTCGGGCGTGTGATGGGCTCGAATGGCGGACAGGGGATCCTCTGACAGCGAGAGTGGAATCAACTCCTGGTCGAGACCTCGCTCGGCGAACACCTCCATCATCCGGACCAGACGAAGGGCTCGCTCGGGATGCGTCTCGCCCCGGCGAGAGGGAAGCACGTGATCCAGGTACCGGACGTCGTAGACCAGCCCGGTGCCTATGGCCGGCTCCCCGAGGGTTGGAGTCTCCTCGAGGGTGGGTTTGTGTCCGAGGGCGGAGATCCGCCCGAACGCTGAGATCGCTCCGAGGCCCAGCAGCCCCTTCGAAGCGCCGGAAATGAATCCTCTTCGTGTCGTCACTTGTAGCCTCCTACCGCGTGGATCCCAACGTAGCCGCCAACAGCAACACGTGCTACGCGGCCCTCATCATAGCATCGGTATCAGCGCACTCGGTGGGCAACGGGTATTGTCAGGTCAACTCCTCGGCGGGCTGACTGACGGGATGAAAACTCGCCGATCCCGCTACATTAGATATCGCTTTCCGCCAGGGATCATCAGCCACGCCGTCTGGCTCTACTATCGATTCCTCGTGGTCAGCGCGTTAGACCGCAGTTTGTCATGATTACGGGATCTCGACTTCGGTATAGCTTCCCGGCGCCGCTCGATCAATCGCTTCAACGACCGATCCAACCGCCAGTTGAATCCTGGGCCAGCTTGTGGACAGTAGGACGACCATCCCAAGACGCCGCCCTTCTAGATTCTGGTGATGTTTGAGGTTGGAGTCTGTCGTTACCAGAACCGCGTATCCCTCCCGCTCAGCCGCTTCGAGTAGCTCACCGTTCCCCAGCTTCGACCAACCGCGTTCATAGGCGGTCGATACGTCGTGGTGCGTCAGGGTTCGCCGCAGTGGGTCGGGGGTGCCTTGGTCGAACAGTATGCGCACTTATACTTGAGCCAAAGCGCTCCGGCCGGCATGATCGAGAACGGCCCGGACCTGTTCAAGCGTGACTCCGGGAAACCACTCGACAAATTGCGAAGCGGAAGCTCCGTCCTCGAGATTCTCAAAAAGTGCAGCCACAGGGATCCGGGTACCGCGGAACACCCAGGCGCCGCTGGCACGTTCCGGGTCCCTCTCGACAGCCGGACAAGAGGACCAATCAATCATGCTCAAATAGTACCATCGCCGACGCGGCGGTAAGATAACTCAGGATCCGGCGTAGCGCCGATTGGCCTTCACGAGGTTTTCCGGTCCAGATCAGGTAGTCTCTCTCGGCGGGATTACCGGTTCAGACTATAGAGTCCCACCTCCGGGCTGCCGGTACCACTGCAGCCGGTCGCCCCATAGCGCAGAAACTTCTGGATTCGTTGCCCGCTGTCTACCTCGCCGGTGAAGACGTTCCCCGCCGAATCGACCGCCAAGGCGTGAATCCAATGGAACTCGCCGATCTGCCGTCCCGACCGGCCAATTCGATCCAGCTCGGTCAGGTTCTCGCGGTTGATGACGTAGAACGTGCCGTTTGCCAGATCCGCTATGTAAAGGCAGGTCTGGCCCGGATCGGTGGACAGGGCCGCCGAACCTGCAGTACCACTTGCGGTGTGCGGAGCAACGTGGATCTCTCCCACGAATCCGCACTGGCCGGGCTCCGCGTTCGGGTTGCTGCACGGGCTCCCGACTTCGTCCACATCGAAGATCTGAATGCGGTTGTTGCCACGGTCACAGGCATACAACAGCCCATCCACACTGAGGCTCGCACAGTGGAGCGGGCTTCTGAAGAACATCGGCGTCAGATTGCCCGCCTGGTAGTCGGCGGCCCATGGGCCGGCGTCATAGGGGTCAATGTCGGTGCCGTCCGGATCGTCCACCGGGTTCTGTCCGTACGCGCCGAAGTGACCCACATACTGGCCGGTCTCGGCGTCCACAATCAGAATGCGCCGGTTTCCGTAACCATCGGCGACGTAGAGGCGGTTCGTCTCCGGGTCCACGCTCATGTCGGCCACCAGGTAGGGCTGCGGCCTTTGGTTGGGGCCCCCGTCAACGTTTTCGCTGTCGGGAGCTTCCATACCGGCATACCCGATCTGGTAAACAAAATCTCCATCGGAGGTGAACTTCAGGATGTGCGAATCATCCCCGAAGGTGGCCGCCCACGGGAACTGTCCGGTGAAGTCCTGTCCGTTTCCGGAGATGTAGACGAAGTCGTTGTGGTCCACGAAGATTCCGTGCTCGCGACCCGGCCAGAAGCATCCGTCCTCCTCTCGACATTTTTCTTCGAGGAAGCCTGGGTCCGCCGGTCCACCCCAGGCGTCGAGCAGATTTCCTTCCGTGTCGAACTTGAGCACTGAGGGTGCGGGAACGCAGCAACCGGAAATCTGTTCGGCGAAAGCTCTCGGATTTCCCAACCCGTCAACCGGTGTGCCGGCCTCGTTTGTGCCGGCCACGCCCAGACCGGCGGCGGCGCTGGACTCCAAAGCCCGGGGCCTGTGATACACCCAGACGTTGTCCTGCTGGTCGACGGCGATTCCGCCGACCTGACTGATGCGCCAGTTGTTGGGCAGAGGCTTCGGCCAGCCGGGATCAACGACGAAGCCCGGGGCCGACGCGCCTGCGGGAACCCTTGGAGCTGAGCGCTCGCCGAGGCGCCCTATGGCGCCGGTCTGGTTCAATAGCACGGCGGCTTCTCCCTGTCCCGCGTCTCCCAGTTCGGCTTCGTCAGTACCAGTACATGCGGAAGTACCCAATGCGCAGCCCAGCAGACCGGCGAAGACGATGCACCTTGCGTTTGTCATGATCCCCCCTTGGGACGTTCGACCTTCCGACGGGTCCATCCATTTCTCTTCTAGTGAAGCGGAAAAACGACAGTGTAGAATGCCGTTCCCTGATTGGCAATCCGAACTTCTCTTGGGAGAGCGGGGAGAGAGCACAGAGGGTACTGGCCGCTGCTCATACCCACTCCGAGTGACTCATGTGACACTTTGATTGCTTCAAATCCCCGCCTTCCGTAGTATTTACGCAAGATTCACCAAACCGGCGAAGGAACGCCTTCCAATAGAAGTGTAGGTGCGGTCTGTGACCGCACATCTTCAGGAGGCAAGCGGTGTCGCCCGCAGCTGGCCTACGCTCAGGCCCCTGCGACGCCGACCAGCTCGGTGCTGGCGGTATGCCCGGACCGCCCGATTGGGGTCGGTCCGACCCGAGCCGGTCGTTGGTGGATATAGAAACAAAGAGTACGCACAAAACAAATGAAGAGGGAGACACGTCGTGACCTATAGACACATTGTTCTTGCCACAATCGCTGCCATCGCTTTGAGTTCGACCGCTGTTTGGGCCCAGGCCCAGGAATCGGAGTTTCCGCTGGGTTTCTTCGTCACCAGCACCACCCATAGCGGCAATCTCGGCGGCCTCGCCGGTGCCGACGCCGAGTGCCAGCGTCTGGCGGCCGCCGTCGGCGCGGGCAATCGCACGTGGCGCGCTTATCTCAGCACCCAGGGTGGCCGAGGAGCCGTGCCGTCCGTCAACGCACGGGATCGTATCGGCAACGGACCTTGGTACAACGCCAACGGGATCATGATAGCGGGCAACGTCGCAGATCTGCATGGCGATGTTCAGCGTGACGCCAACCTCGTCAATGTGAGAACTGCGGTAACGGAAGCTGGCGAGCTTGTGAACGGGTTTGGTCGTCCCGAGGGCACCCCGCAGGAGCACGACATCCTTACGGGATCGGATTCGCATGGTCGGGCATTTCCGGCAGGCATGTCCAACCAGGCCGACGACCGCACTTGCAACAACTGGACGTCCGATAGCGCCGATGCCCGTGGCATGATCGGCCACCATGACCGTATGAGTGGCTGGAATACATCGTGGAATTCCTCGCACTCGACCGCGGGCTGTAGCCTGGAGGCGTTTAACGGCACCGGCGGCGCTGGACGCTTTTATTGCTTCGCCGCTAACTGACATGGCGCGAATAGGGTATCGCTCGCCAGCCGTCCGAACTGCCTCGTCGGTCTGCTGTTCCCGAATCGCTCCACCGCCGCCCGCGTGCTTCGGGACAGGGCGACCAGCCGGGTCGATTGCCGGGTCTTCGGCCGGTCGATCTTGCCCTGTAGAGCCGCTGTGTGACTTCGACTTGGTCGTTGTTTACGCGCTTCCACTGCAGCGCGGGGACTTCGCCGAGTCTCATCTCGGAGAAGACGGTGATCTATCTTATGAACAGGTTTCTTTTGTCGGCACTTAGTGTTGTTGCGATGTTTCTTCTGGTAAGTGGTCATCAAAGCGCCGCTCAACAAAACGAGCTTGACGCTAGTGGCTATGATCCCGAAGCACGACTTGAAGAATTGGGTATTACGCTGCCTGATCCACCCAGCCCCGTTGCTAACTACGTAAACGGTGTGCGGACCGGCAACTTGATATTTCTAGCGGGTAAAGGGCCGCGCCGCGCTGACGGCAGTGAGATAACCGGCAAGCTGGGCGCCGGTGTCACCATCGAAGAGGGATACGAAGGTGCGCGGCTGACCGCGATTAACCAGCTGGCGGTCTTGAAAGCAATGCTGGGCGATTTGAACCGGGTTGTGCGCGTCGTGAAAGTATTGGGCATGGTCAACTCTGATCCGTCATTTGTGGAGCAGCCCGCAGTGATTAACGGTTTTTCAGATTTGATTGTCGCCGTCTTTGGCGAGCGAGGACGCCATGCCCGCGCTGCCGTGGGTATGGCTTCCTTACCCAGAGGCCAGGCGGTTGAAATTGAAATGATTGTAGAAGTAAGAGATTAAGAGGGACCAACTTCCGGTGCGTTTCTTACTTTCGGATCTTTGATCTGGCTGACATTCGACCCGTTTCGGATGTCGATTCGGCCTCCGAGGGGCAAGTTCACGATGCCCCTCACCTTCGACCTCGCTTGCGCCTGGGAAACAGATCCTCCGCCGTAGCCCCGGCGAGCGCCTCGAGCGGCACGACGTCGATGCGTTTGCCCAGCGAATAACGCCGTGACCCCGGATACAACACGATCATCTGATCGAGTCCGAGATCTTCCATAGCAATACGCATCGACGGAGTGATTGCGGGTGCGTCCGATCGCTTCACCTCCACGCCCAGGCGCCGGCCGCGCTTGAATAGAAGCAGATCCAGTTCGGCGCCCTGATGGGTCGCCCAGAAATACGCCTCGTCGGGGTCCACGGCTTTCAGGGTTTCCTCGACGGCGTAGCCTTCCCACGACGCACCGATCTTCGGATGCAGCAGCAGGTCCCTCTGAGTTCGTATACCAAGAAGCTGGTGGAGCAGGCCGCTGTCGCGCAGGTAGATCTTGGGGCTCTTGACTTGACGTTTCTTCAGGTTCTCGTGCCAGGGGGTCAACTGGCGGACCATGAACAGATCCGTCAGCAAATCCAGGTAGCGGCGGACGGTGGGCTCGCTGACACCGAGCGAGCGGGCGGGCTCGGCAGAGTTCCACACGGCGCCGTGACGGTGAGCGACCATGGACCAGTAACGTAAGAGCGCCGAGGCCGGAATCCTAATTCCAAACTGAGGCACGTCCCGTTCCAGAAACATCTGGATAAACTGTTGCCGCCAGATGAAACTGTCGTTTTCTGAGCGGGCGAGAAAAGACAGCGGAAAACCGCCTCGGCGCCAGTGGCGTTCCAATTTCCGCGTCCCGGTTTCGGACAGACTGAGACCTGACAGCACCAGGACCTCCATCCGGCCGGCCAAGGACTCCGAACTCTGTCGCAGCAAGCCTGGCGATGCGCTACCCAGAATCAGGAAACGTGCCGGTAGCGGTTTCCTGTCGGTCAGGACGCGAAGAATCGGAAACAACTCCGGTCGGCGCTGGACTTCGTCAATAACCACGATGCCGCGCAAGCCGGCCAGAGCCGTCATCGGCTCAGCCAGGCGAGCCAGGCTCTGAGGATGTTCGAGATCGAAGTAGTTGATTGAATCCGCCGGCAGAATCTGCCGGGCGAGCGTCGTCTTTCCGCCCTGGCGCGGGCCGATCAACGCCAATGCGCGACTCCGCTTCAAGCCTGCGCGAATCCTGCCAAGGACTTGAGATCGGGCGATCACGGCAGAGATGATACCATGATATTCGAACGATCTATATTAGATAGTCATGATCTATTTCTTGAGAGACCACAGTTTAAGACATACCCTTGCCTTCCTACCAGTTCCAGCATAACAACAGCGTTACCTCAAACACCGGTCGCGTTTCGATTCGCCAATCACTCAATGCGTTTATTGAGCGTGTGGCTGCTCGCACTGGGTACGTCGTCGTGCCGGAGCTCCATCGGTAGGGCGACCCGAGGCCGGTCCTTCGCCGGTCGCTCCAGCCACTCTTCAATGCCGTTAAGAACAACCAGAGCAGCGATCGCGGCATGTAGAAACCCGACAGCGGGGCTCCAGTCCGACGGAGCAAAGAAGAGCGCTGTGAAGATGACCAGCAGCCCAATTCTACGTGGAAAGGAACTCAGCGCTGAAGACATGTCGATCGTCTCCATAGGTTGGTCTTGTTCTTCCGCCGGGCACGGTGAACACTCTGCCGAAAGGGAATCCCCGAAGGAGCGCGGTTCCGAACAGCGTTGTCACGAGAGCCATGCTACCAGCGTAGCGCCAAGCGGGGAGCGCCACAAGGAATTGTCCCATTACGAAGGGCTCAGATTCTATGTTTCGCGTGGCGCAAAAGCTGCCGTCGCATGAAAGGTGGGGCCGGCGCCTTCTTCGCTGCCCTCAACTGGCGAATCCGAACTCCGTGTTCTGGTGTGAGAGATCACGTCCGTCAGCGCAAGGCTGGGGTTGGCATAGGAAAACAGTTGATAGATCTCGGGTGCGGTTCCCAGGCTGATGTCCACAGTGTTCTTCATTTCTTTTATCCGATAGCTAGCTCAGTGATTCTTGGTTTTCACTGAGTGATTCAAAATCTGTTCCGATCGGGAAGGCCCTGGCTTCAGTCGGTTGACTACCGAATGGCATGAACGTTCCCCGCGCGGGCAGCGGTGACCCCAGCCTGATCTCGGGCCAACTCGCACCCATGTCGAGAGCTTCGTTACTTGTTAACGAGCTTTCGAACGCCGTCGAGGATTCTCTTGCGTTCTGCTCTGACGGCCAGCTTCGCGATGCGTTGTATCTTGGGGCGGTCTCCCATTGGGAAGGCCATCAACCCCTTGCGCACTTCTGCATTCGTCCCGATCTCGATATTTGCTCGATCTACTGCCATTACGCCCTCCAGTGTGGTCGCCAGATGAGTAGCGGATCATCGCGAAACTCAACTCAGGCCGAGTTCTGGAGGGATTCTATCTGGTTTCTCTCCCGCCCGAAAGCTGTGCATGGAGGATTGCTGACTCGTCGCGCACTTCCCCTGGATTTAGTCGGTCCAGCTCGGGTAGGCTGTCATGCGTTCTGCATAACGTCGCTGGCGCCCATCGCGTTACTGGAGGTACACCTGGCACATATGCGTAAGACGCCTATCCGCCCGAGTGACTGTTTGATTGCGTCCAACTCCCTCCTTTCGCAATAATTACCCGATTTCTCAACCAATTGGAGGAATGCCTTGAGACAGAACTGGTTGTCGTCAGGTTGGGCTGAGACTGGGCCGCTGTGAGATGCCTATGATTCAGGTGTCGATGGCTTTCCTTCTGACGTTCCTGCTGGTGGGCCACGGCTTCGCCCAGTCGGATCCGGACAACCTCGGTGAGAGAGCAATTGCAGCGCGCGGCTCAACCGACTACGAAGCAATCCGCCAGGCCCACACCTACCACATCACGCGCACTACGGGCAAAATCGTCATCGACGGCAATATCGACGAGGAGGCGTGGCAGGCTGCCGAGGCTTCTGACGCCTTCCTCCAGCAGGAACCCTACATCGGACCCCCCCCTACCGAACGCACCGAGATGCGCCTGCTCTACGACGACACGAACCTGTACGTTTCCTTCATTTGTCATCAGAAGTGGCCCATTGTCGTAAACGAACTGCGACGCGACTACTCGCCGGCCGATACAGATTCGGTCAACATTGTCTTCGATACTTTCGATGACGACCGCAACGGGTTCCTGTTTCAGATGAACCCCGGCAGTGCTCTGCGGGACATGCAGATCGTCGGCGGCAGCTTCAGTGCCGATTGGAACGGCGTGTTTGACGGTCGGGCGAAGGTCCAACCTCCCGGGTGGACGGCCGAGATGGCAATCCCCCTGAAGACTCTCCGGTTCAATGCGGATCCGTCCCAGAGATGGGGTTTGAATGCGCTACGGATCACGCGGCACACGAATGAATGGGTGATGTGGAGTCTCGGGCCACGCCCCTTTCAGCTGTTCGACGTGGCCATAGCCGGTTCCCTGGAAGGACTGGAGAACATCCAACAGGGAAGCAACCTCAACATCAAACCGTTCATGGTGACCAACTACCGCCCCGATGCCACAGCCGGGTTCCTGAAGAAACACGACACGGACGTCGGATTGGACGTGAAATACGGCGTGACGTCGGAACTCACGCTGGACCTGACTGTCAACACCGATTTTTCGCAGGTCGAAGCCGATGAACAGCAGGTAAACCTGACCCGCTTCAGCCTGTTCTTCCCTGAGAAGCGGGAATTCTTTCTGGAAAACGCCGGCATCTTTCAGATCGGCGGGCAAGCCGGCTCCGGTCCCCGCGGAGGCGGCGCGGCTCGTGAAGGCGGTGGAGGCCGAGGAAACAGGGGCGAAGGCCGCCGGGACATCATCCCTTTCTTCAGCCGGCGGATCGGACTTCACAATGCACAACCGCTGCCGATCCGCGGGGGAGCTCGGCTCACCGGGAAGCTCGGGCCGTTTCAGATCGGCATGCTCAACATGCAGGTCGGATCTCAGGGAGACATCCCGTCCGCGAACTGGACGGCCCTTAGAGTCAAACAGGAGGTCCTCTCGAATTCCGACTACGGAGGTTTTTTCTTCAATCGCTCTTCCGACGCCGACAACTGGAACCGCGCCGGTGGCGTCGACGGGACGTTCCGGTTTCTGAGAAGACGGTTGGTATTCAGCGGATTTGCGATGAACACGTTCACGCCGTTGGAGGACAAGAAAAATCTTGCTGCCGAAATCCAGGGATCCTACACGGACCCCCTGTTCCACTTTCGCAGCTCATTCGTCACCGTCGAGGATGAATTCAGGAACGACTTTGGATTCGTCCCGAGGGGATCCATCCGGAAGACAAGGGTAGCGGGTTCCATTCGGCCACGACCTCGCTCCGGCCCCGTTCGGGACATCGGTCCGAATTTCGAAACGAACTACGTTACCGACCAGCAGGGGCAGCTGCTCACCCGGACCCATCGCGCTGTGATCGAGGTTCGAACCCATTCGGGAGATTCCGCTCACTTCGATCGAGAGATGAATTTCGAGCGGCTTTACGAACCGTTCGAAATCCGGGACGGGGTCCTGCTCCCTCCGGGCGATCATGCCTTTGACGATTGGAACATGGGAGTGGCGACGTCACGCGGCCGGAAGTTCTACGGAAGCCTCGGGCACAAGACCGGCGAGTTCTGGACGGGGATGATACGGGAAAACCGTAGCGTCGTCGGCTTCCGGCCTTCCCCTCACTTTCGAACCGAGGTCAGCTGGATCCGCAATCACGTGCAGCTTCCGGAAGGTGATTTTGAAACCGACCTGGTCCGGCTGCGGCTGAATATGCACTTTTCGCCACGGGTGCAGCTGGAAAACTTCATCCAGTACAACACAGATGCGCAGACCGTTGCCTACAACGTGCGTTTTCGGTTCATTCACCATCCGCTCAGCGATTTCTTTGTGGTTTACAACGAGACAAGGGGGATTCGAGGGAACGACGAACTGAGTCGTGCAGTCAGCATCAAATTGACCAACTTATTCGTTTTCTAGCGGCCTTCAAACTCTGCGAGTAGAACTACAACTTCCGACCAGTAGACGTGGGATACGGGACAAGCCCAGCGGAGGTCTCGCTGCCTAAGACAAGCGAAACTCTAGGATCGGGTGTAGGTGCGCTCTATGAGCGCACGTGCTTTGGTTCGAAGACTGTGCGGTCATAGACCGCACCTACACCTCCTCGGAAGATAAGCCCCTTCCAGAGAAGGAGCCCGTTGCCCTTGGGCAAAGGTTGTCAGGGGCGCTCTTCGAGCGCGGCCTTGACACGTTCGGGGGTAAACGGAACCTGACGCACGCGGGCGCCCGTGCCGTCGAAGATTGCGTTCCCGATGGCTCCCGCCACGAGGGTGACAGCGGTCTCTCCGACACCCATCGCCTCCCCCTCCGATCGGTTGATCAGCACCGTTTCGATCTGGGGAATCCCAGCACCCAGGTACAAGGGGCGATACGTTCGCCAGTCGATCGACGTGATTTTCTCGTTGTCCCAGGTGACCTCTTCCAGCAGCGTCCGGCTCACGCCGTGAAGGGCGCCACCTTCCAGCTGGTTCCGCACGCCATCGGGGTTGGAAATCGGGCCGCAATCGTTCGCAATTACGAGTCGCGAGACGGCCACTGCGCCCGTGTTCTGATCGACTTCGACTTCGGCCACCATCGCGCAATATCCGTTACCCCCCTCGTAGAGCACGCACGAGATGCCACGACCCTCCGCGACCCCCGTTCGACGAGCGTCAGGTCGAGGCGAGGTTCGCGTTTGCCAATTGGCGGCATTTGCCACGGCTTTCACTACTTCGATCAGGCGGGGGTCCTTCAGGTGACGGAGGCGATACTCGAGTGGATCCTGCCCGACGCTCGCCGCGATCTCATCCATGAACGACTCGTGGGCAAACGTGTTCTGCAAGCGGGCCGGTGAGCGCAAAGGCCCCGTCCAGAAGGGCGATTGCACCGAGTGTGTCAGGACACGCTCGCTGGCGACGGTGCCCGTCCCTCCGCACCGTCCATCGACGCACCCCGCGACGTAGGAGGGAGCCGCGTTGCCTCTGTTGTTGAAGTTTCTGGGGTCCGATGCCGGAGACGGCGCGAAGGCGGCCGGCGCGAAGCCAGCCAGGAAACCCGTGATGACGTTGCCGGGATTGTTCGAACCCGGCCGGCCTCCAAGTCTTGGCGACCAGGATTCGTGATCCCAGCCGATGATTGTTCCGTCGGCATCCACGCCCGCGCGTTGGTCGATGACGAAAGCGACGCCGTAGTTTTCCCACGCCATCTCGTCCTTCCGTGTTAACTGAACGCGGACCGGCCTGCCCACGGCCGCCGACAAGAGCGCAGCGTCGTACGAAACGGTGTCCGCGCCGTTGACGCCGTAGCATCCAGAACCCATCCTGAAGATGACGCGCACGTTTTCGGGCGTGAGCCCCAGAACCATGGCGGCGGTCCTTTTGAGAGGGAAGACTGCCTGCGTCGCCGACCAGATCGTGGCTTCCCCGTCCCCAACATCGGCAACCGCGCAGGAGCTGCCGACCGAGCCGTGCATTTGATACGGATAGTGGTAGGTGGCTTCGACGAGGGTGGCCGCACCGGCCAGCCGCCGATCGACGTCCTTCGAGTTCACGCGCGATGTGTCTCGCGTGGGCTTCTGATTTCGTAAGTGTTCGTAGAAGTCTTGTTGCGTCGGTAGCTCCGCCCCCTCTGTCCAGGTGACCCGCAGTCGATTGGCCGCCTGAACGGCCTGCCAGGACTTCTCGGCCACCACGCCGACGAAATCGTTGTTGACGACGACGTCCACGAGGCCGGCCATACCTTGAACGGATCCTTCATCGACACTGACCAACGTGGATCCCACTCTCGGCGGCCTCACCACCCGTCCGTGCAACATGCCGGGCACGCGGACGTTGTGAACGTATTCGAACTGACCGGTGGCCATCGCGGGGATCTCCACCCGTGGCACCGACTGTCCAAGAACCGTCCAGTCGTCCGGGCGCCTGCGGCGTGCCCCAGGGTCGAGCTCCATGGCGAACGTCCGTCCTCCGACGAGTTCACCGTAGCTGACGCTCCGGGACGGGTCCGTCCTAGCGCTGATCGTCCCGTCACTCACGTCGAGCTGGCCGACGGGGACACCCAGCCGTGTCGACGCCCTTTCGAACAGCGCCTCACGGGCGGTCGCGCCGGCGAGGGCGAGGTTGCGTTGATTGAAATTCGTGGGATGGGACTGCGCTCCTGAAGTCGTACCCTGGTCCGGAGTGAGCGCGGTATCGCACTGGATGAGTGTCACGCGATCGAACTCTACGCCGAGCTCTTCGGCGATCAACTGTGTCTGAGCGGTGTAGAGCCCGTGTCCCAGTTCACATTTGCCCGTGTAGGCCCTCACGCCCCCGTCCGCAGCGATGGCGATCCATGAATCCAGTTGATCACTGCTCGGACCGTTAAAGCCCTGAGCCGACGCTCGAGCGGGCACCAGACCCAGTCGGGCAGGCAGTCCCGCCATACTGAAGCCGACGACCAACATGCCGGAGCGTTCGATAAACGTCCGGCGCGACATTTCCGCGCCCTCGAGAGCGACAAGCGCGTCCGGGGCCAGTGCTTTCAAGGAATCCGGAGGTCTCATGCGTTCACCTCCTCCGCGTACCGCTTGACGGCGCGCATGATTCGCACATGCGTCCCGCACCGGCACAGCAGGCCGGACAATGCCTGCTCGATTTCGGTATCCGAGGCCTTCGGATTGCGGTCCAGAAACGCTTTCGCCGTCAGGATGATGCCGCTGATGCAGAACCCACATTGCATCGCCTGCTCTTCGATGAACGCTTCTTGAATCGCATGCGGCTCTTCGACGCTCCCGAGTCCCTCGAGTGTCGTGATTTCCGAACCTTCAACGCTGTGGACCGGCGTGATACAGGAACGCACCGCCTGCCCCCCGACGATGACAGCGCACGATCCACACTGACCCAGCCCACAGCCGAACTTCGGCCCAAGGAGCTCGAGATCATCACTGAGCACGTACAGCAGTGGTGTTGCCGGGTCCACATCCACCGTGCGGATCCGACCGTTGACGTTCAAATTCAAGACGGCCATATCAGCTCCTTCCGGCTACGCCAGCGTCGGCCAACCGCGTTCGAGCGGAAGCGGTTCAGACTGCCGCCCAACGGGGATCTTCACCGTCCAGTATCCGGACGACATCTTTCACAACCCAGCTCATGTTCTCCAGCGCGACGTCCGTCCTGGCCGCCACGTGCGGCAGCAACCTGATGTTCGGGCGTCCCCACAACGGATAGTCTTCGCCGGGCGGTTCGGGTTCGTGGACATCCAGGATGGCCATGCCCCCTGTATCGTGTACCTTTTTCGCCCACGCGGACAGGGCGGGGACGTCGATCACGAAACCCCGGGAGGTGTTGATCAAGAGGCAGGATGGCTTCAGCTGATCCAGGACCCCGGAATCGATGATCTGTCGGTTTTCCCCTCGTCCATCGACGTGAATCGTCAGGATATCCGCGCTCCGCCAGAGGGTCTCCTTGTCCACAAACGTCACTGGCCGGGCGGGCTCCAGATTGAGCTCATCGGGACGGAGCAGATCGTTGCAGATTGCGCGCATGCCCATGCCAACGGCAGCCTTCGCCACGTGTCGTCCGATTCGACCGACACCAAGAATGCCCAGGACCAATTTATCAAGTTGCCTTCCGGCGACTTGGGCGCGCCAGCGATGGAAGTCCTCGCTGCTGATCGGCTGGTCCATGTACACGCGCGGGCGCACCGCGTCGAGGATCAGGCCAAAAACGTATTCCACTACCGCCTGGGCGTTGGCCTCGGGCGTGTAGACGACCCGGACTCCGCGTTCGCGGCACGCATCGAGGTCAATGTTGTCGAGCCCGACGCCTGCCCTGCCGACAACTTTCAGGCGGGATGCCCCCTCGAGCAGTTGTGCGTCCACCCTGGTGTAGGTGCGCACGACCACGCCGTCGGCATCTGCGAGTTCGTCCCTCAGGGCCGGTATGTCGTCTACGGAAGGCCGCACCACCCGAGCCCGCTGATCCAGCCAGCTCTCAGCCTCCGCGTCCAGGTGTTCCAGAACGACGACCTTGGGTTTGCCCGTTTCCTCGCTCATCGATTACGCGGTCTCGCTGTCGAGCGTTCGGAGGCAACCCGACCGCTTTCAGGCCTCGCCTGGCGCTCGTTGTTCAACGATGGGTCCCTAGTGGCCTGTAACGGAGATAGCGGCACCATCGCCGATGGGTCTTGCCAGTCGAGGTCGAGGAGAGAGGAGGAATTGATGCGGTTTCATCATGACGACGAACGACAAAGAGATCGACGGCAACCCCCATCGGCCCGGAGGGTTGCGGCGGAACGGCACCGTCTTCGTTGTCGCTCCTCCTCGCAATGTAGGAGCATTACCTCGTCGTCGGCTCCTAGAATCCGGTGCCGTTCCGCCGCAACGCTGGTACCGCTATCTCCGTTACAGGCCACTAGACGGTCTGCCGGCGGGGAAGGGTCGGAGCGCCGGCCGTGTCCATCCTCCCGGCTCGCAATCACGTTCAATCCTGGTTGGGGCCCTCCGGCGCAAGACGGGCGCCGGTGCCCGGCGGTGGCGGCTCTTCGGCCACCACGGGAATCCGCAGCGTGCCAATCCCGTCGATCGTGGCCACGATCTCCTCGCCCGGCTGCAGGAACCGCTGTTCCCCGCGGACCGCCGTGCCCGCCCCGGTGCCGCCCGACGTTCCGTTGTTGATGACGTCGCCCGGATAGAGGGTGATGATCGACGAGGCGTACTCGATCAACTCGTACAGAGTGTGAATCATGTCACCCGCAGTCGCTTCCTGCATCTGCGTGTCCCCGACACTCAGCGTCTGCCTGAGGTTCTCCATCGGATCACCATAGAATTCCTTTGGCACGATCCACGGGCCCGTGGGCGCGAAGGTGTCGTGACCTTTCCCGACGAACCAGTCGGATCGCAACGGATTTCCCCCGGCAGGGCGGCCACCGCGATCGGAGATGTCGAGCGAGACCATGTAGCCGAAGATGTAGTCCTGGGCTTCGGTCGCGGGAACATACTTTCCCGCGCGGCCGATCACGGTCGCGAGCTCGACCTCCCAGTCGATTCGGTTGCGGCCGTGCGGAATCACGACCGTATCGCCATTGCCGATGACGGCCCCTCGGCTCGGCTTGAGGAACAAGTAGGGCACCCCGCGGTTGTCCCGCCGCGCGCGTCGCGCTGCCGCTCGCTCCTCGGGGGTGCCGGACTCGTCGACGTGGCTGTAAAAATTGACTGCCGCGTTGAGGATCTTTCCCGGGTAGATGATCGGCGGGAGCGTCCGAACCTGCCCGAGGTCGTACACGAAGTCTGGCCTGGAGGCCCCGCTGAGCCGGCTGTTGTCGACCAGGTCGTTGACGATCTCGTACAGCCGGTGCTTCAAGCCATACTCATAGCGGCCGATCAGCTCCAGCATATCGGCCGGCATCGGGATCTTCGGGTAGGCCGGATTCATCTCGAGGGCGGCGTTCGCCACGTCGAGACCCACGACCAGGCTGCCGCGCAGGACGATCCCCACCTCCGGAGCGCCATGGATCTCAAACGTCCCGACGTTGAACGGTTCGGCACTTGTCGTCGCCGGTCCACTTTGTGCCCAGAGCAGAGCGGGGCTCGTTAGGGACACGAGCAGAGTGAAGACTAGGGTGAGTCGCATGTTCCTCCTTATGAGTAGCCACCAAGTGAACAGCGTGAGGCCGGCGGCCTCTCAATCCTTCCTGCCGGTTTTACTCTCGCGCATGGGGCCTGTCAAGGGTCGAGATTGGTGCGACGCGAACGATCTTCCGGGCGTTTGGCTCCTTCCAGACCACGATTCTCGAATCGCCTGGAATTGACAGCGCCCGCTCAGGGTGATATCAATCCCCGTCTCCTACGAACAAACCCATGCTGTTCCATTAAGATGCGGAGGAAAGCGATGCAGGAACCGACACCCCCACCGGAGCCGACCGACGAGGAGCTCGATAGGTACATCCACACGCGCTACGCGTTGCTCGGCATCGACATTTCTGTACTTCCTGTGGCTAACGAGGATGCGCCGATGGATCAGGACCGTCTGCTTGCCAACGCCCGATCCATCCTCCGTCAGGACGTAGCTGCCGCGAACTTCGAGATCGATCCGCAGTTCACGCTGCCTCAGCCGTTCCCGGCCCCGTTCACCGCCTGGACCGAAGAGGAGTAGTCATCGTCATGAGTAAACCGAGGCTTCACCACGACCGCAACGCGACCGGGGAGACCGGTCGGCCCCAGGACCAGGAGGTTTCCCGCCGCTGGTTCCTCAATCGCATGGCCTGGGTCTCATCGGCGACGGCAACAGGCACACTCCTGGCGAAGATCCCGGCCACCGCCAGCCCGCGAGGGGCCGGCGTCACCGAAGAAGCCTTCGCGTCCTCCGTGCGCCCCCAGGCGCTGGACGATCTCACCGAGCTGACGCTGTCGGAGACGATGTCGCTCGTTCGGAACGGGACGCTCGTTCCGGCCGATCTCGTCAATGCCTATGTGGACCGGATTGAGGCCTACGACGAAATCTACCAGGCCTACGCGGCCCGGCCAGCACGCGAAGATCTGCTCGCTCAGGCTGAGCGAATCCCTGCCGGCGGCATCAACTCCCTTCTGCGCGGGACCTGTTTCACTCCGAAGGATAATTTCTACACCGCGGACCTGCTGACCGAGGGAGGTTCACTGGTCTTCGAAGGCTTCCAGCCCGACTACGACGCGACCGTTGTTTCGCTGGTTCGCGCGGCCGGCGGACTGGTGGTGGGTAAGGCTCAGATGGGGAACCTGGCCGGTGGACGTGCCCGCCGGTATGGCACGACGATTCCCACGACGCGAAACGCCTGGGCGCCAAACCACCCGGACTACAGCCCCGCCGGGTCTTCTTCAGGGACCGGCACCGCGGTCGCGGCGCGCCTGGCGGTTGTGGGCGTCGGCACGCAAACAGGTGGGTCGGTGATCGGTCCGGGCAACGCCCAGGGACTCACGTGCATCAAGCCGACGTTCGGCCGCATCTCGCTTCACGGGGTCATCCCACTGAGCCTGACCCGGGACCACGTCGGTCCGATGGCGCGCGATGCCTTGGACGCGGCAATCCTGCTCCAGGTACTCGCCAAGCCCGATCCGCACGATCCCCGGACCCTCGGGCTGCCCGCCCCTCCAAACTACGCCCTGGCCGCTACACCGTTCGGCGGAGAACGCCCACGGGTGCGATGGCCCACCCGGATCGGCATCTGGCCGGAATACCTGTCCGACGACAACGAGCGCGTGAACGAGCTGCGCCGCACCTTCATCGCTGAGCTGGAGCAGAATCCGTCGGTCGAGGTCGTGCCCGACGTCACGCTGCCCGAGGAGTGGGAGGAGCTGACGTCGAGCCCGCTCGGCGGATCGCACGGGGACCCGACTGCCTTCTTCATCGAGCATCTCCGGAAGGACGTGAGGAACTTCGCCGACCGGCTGCCGCGGTTCCTGAACGGCATGCTGCAGAGCGCCGATACTTACGTGAAGGTCCAGCAGGCCCGTCACCTGCTCCTGCACCGGATGCTCACCCAGCTCTTCAACCAGTGTGACGTGGTGCTGACGAGATCGACCGGTCCTTTCGACGGGACCGGACTGCCTGTGATGTGCATGCCGATCGGTTTCGACACGGATGAAGACAGCGGCCGAAGGGTTCCCCGGGGTGTGGTGATGGCCGCGCCGCCGTTCGGTGAGGAAAGGCTCCTGGCAGTCGCGGCGGCCTACCAGGCCGTCACCGACTTCCACCGCGAGCGGCCCGAGGATCCAGTGTAGGGAGCGACATTCCGTGCAAGCTCTACCACGGCATCCAAATCCGAAACTCCGCGTTTTCGGGCGCGAGAACTTATTCCGACCCCATCTTTTGTGTAGGTGCGGTCTATGACCGCACGTTCTTCGAATGGCGACGATGTGCGCTCATAGAGCGCACCTACACCCCATCCTGATGTCCGGCATAGACCGCACCTACAATTTCCTGAAAACTCTCGCCTTCCGGGGGGAGCAACAACGGCTCGTGAGAAATGCGGGCTATGAGGTCCGTCAGCGCATGGATTCAGCCGAGAGCCGGACCGAGCAGTAGTGCGTGCCTGGCAGCACGCGTTTCCGGCGGGTTAAAGTCCCGCTCGGCCCGAGGCCACGGGTCGATATCCAACAAGTGGGGGTAATGCCTCACTGGCCGAAGTGTAGACAGGTAGTGCAGATGCCTAAACGGGCACGAAGGCGAAAGCCGGATACGGCCAAGGCAAAGCTGGAGCCAGCTACGGAAACTTTGGAGGGCAGGGCGCCCACCGCGAGGTGGGGTCTGAAGGGCATGAGGAGAACCACCGGGTCGTAATCGACGGGAGCCATCCCGAGGATGAACCGGTCGGCCAAAGATGGGGAATGGTCGAGCCCGCACTATTGGGGCGAAGGCGCATTGGTTCCACCCCATCGCACCAAGGTGTGTGCGGGCGACACGGTGGAGAAGAGACGCGAGTGACCCAGGGAGGCCTGGTATCGTCCGGGCGGAAGGTAAGGTCGAGATGATGTGGCACCCGCAGACGAAAGGGCGGGCAACCGAGAAGACAAACATCGACCTAGAGCCCTGCGCGGTAGGTGCGGATATAAGCGAGAGCGAAATTCCGGCCATCAGGAATCGGATCGGGGAATAGTGCGTGCCTGGCAGCACGCGTTTCCGGCGGGTTAAAGTCCCGCTCGGCCCGAGGCCACGGGTCGATATCCAACAAGTGGGGGTAATGCCTTGGCCGAAGTGTAGACAGGTAGTGCAGATGCCTAAACGGGCACGAAGGCGAAAGCCGGATACGAGGCAAAGCTGGAGCCAGCTACGGAAACTTTGGAGGGCAGGGCGCCCACCCGAGTCTGAAGGGCATGAGGAGAACCACCGGGTCGTAATCGACGGGAGCCATCCCGAGGATGACCGGTCGGCCGTCGAGCCCGCTATTGGGGCGCGCATTGGATCGCACCAAGGTGTGTGCGGGCGACGGTGGAGAAGAGACGCGAGTGACCCGGCCTGGTATCGTCCGGGCGGAAGGTAAGGTCGAGATGATGGCACCCGCAGACGAAAGGGCGGGCAACCGGATCGACCTAGAGCCCTGCGCGGTAGGTGCGGATATAAGCGAGAGGAAATTCCGGCCGACGCGGTGTCAGGAATCGGATCGGGGAATAGTACTCAGGAACGAGACGGCAAACATCCAAAAGGCCCGTTGGAGGGGGAAGTCCCCGTACTCGTGAATGTGCGAGCGATGGGAAACGCGGAGATATCGTGGAACTTGGATAGTTCCCTTCGCGGTACGAACGAAGCCGAGCCACACAGCGGCAACTGAGGAAAGCGCTTGCGGGAAAACCGCACGAGCCGTTTGATTGAGCGGACGGTGGAAGGGCCGCGGGACCACTTTCGACTCTACACTCAGGAACGAGACGGCAAACATAAGGTCTCGGATCGTGCTTCGAGCAGCGGCGCTGGCGGGTCCAAAAGGCCCGTTGGAGGGGGAAGTCCCCGTACTCAGTCGTGAATGTGCGAGCGATGGGAAACGCGGAGATATCGTGGAATTGGATAGTTCCCTTAGCGAAAGACCCAAACGCGGTACGAACGAAGCCGCCACCTGCCGCCACACAGCGAATTCCGAACGAGGAGCAACTGAGGAAAGCGGCTTGCGGGAAAACCGCACGAGCCGTTTGATTGAGCGGACGGTGGAAGGGCCGATCGGCCCGACCACTTTCGACTCTACAGGCGAGCCCGATGACCGAGATGAGCCCGGCGAGGAGCGTCAGGCTATAGGCACCTGCCAGCCCGATGACGCCAAGCGACAGCATTCCGGCGATCAGGAACGATGGGGCGGAGTAGAGGAAGTGACTGGACCAGATCTCAATCATCGACAGTCCTTCGGTCAACGCGACGATCAGTGACACGGAGATCGAGTTACAAAGGAAATACACGAACGACGCGAACACGGTGGCCGTCATCTGGGCCGACATCGTTGCCAGCGGGAGCGCACCGGAGAGCAGGTGGTACGTCCACCACGTCAGTAGCACGGTCATTGCGATCATCCCCGTATTGAAAACCCACTGGTGCAGGACGAGTCGTTTCGATGGCAGAAACGTTTGAACCGTGACTCCGAAAACCGCCACGAGTACGGCAACTGCCGGACCCTCGCTGATGACTGCAAGAAGGACCACTGCGGTCAGGAAGGAAATTGAACTGTTCCGGAAGAGGTTCACTTTCGACCGGGCGCCGAGGACGGCGACCGTCAGCAGCAAGAGCACCCGGATCGGCGTGATGGTCGGTTGGAGCGCCAGCGAGAAGAGCCCCGCTGCAATTCCGACGGCGCCGAACAGGCCAATCGTCCACTTGGCCGCCAGCGAAAGCTCTTGAAATCGGGTTTGGGAGTACACTTACGGTCCTTCCGTTCAAACTTAGTTGAGACCCGGCAACGGCGAAAATACACCTGATGGGGCGGCAACGCCGGTGACGCCCGCCAGACGATTCCCTCCGCTTCAGAGTATCTATCGACAGGAATCAGTGATTACTTTAGGGTTTTTGGGCGGGTAACTGCATTTTTTGGAAGGAATTGCGGTGGAAAGTGGACTGGCGTGGTTCGCGGACATTTTTCCCGATAGCAGAAACTATTCGCGAAGTTTTTGCACTATGGTTGAAATCGCCCGCGCTTTCGATCAGCGCCGACCAGGCGGCCCCCTCTACTGCGGCATCAGCGTCACCCGGACATAGTTCTCAATGTCGAAGTGTTTGCGGGCTGTCTCCCGGATCGATGCCGGGGTGAGGGCTTCGACCGACGCCGGGTAGGAGCGAATGCTGGCGCCGGGCGCTTCGCCCCGTTGATAGTCGAAGACGAGCTGGCTCAACAGGGTCCGGTTCTCCTGAAAGTCGGTTTCGAAGGATCGAAGCAGCGCTTCGCGTGTATCGGAAACCTCCTGTTCCGTGGGCCCTGAAGCCTTTAGCGCTTCAATTCCATCGAAGACGGTTCCCACGAGCTCCTCCGTTCGTTCGGGGTCGGACCCGAAGGTGATGATCAGTCGGTAGGTCTCCTCGGGGCGCCAGGAGTAACTGGCTCCCACACTGATGCTGTAGGTGCCGCCCAACTCCTCCCGGACCCGGTCGCGGAGTTGCGATTGCAGTGTCATCGCCATCGCGCGGAGGCCAGTTCTCGCTGCCTGGTTCTGGTAATCGAAGGAGCCGGTAAACGCGATTCGCGTCTGACTGCGGGGCTCGATTCCCCTCGACACCGTCTCCTCGACGACGCCCCTGGGGGCCCGGACACCGATGTCCCGCCACGTTTCTTCTCTGTCGGTTGTCGGCAGACCGCCCAGGTAGCGCTCGACATAAGGCCGCATCGCGTCCTGATCGAGGCTGCCGACGAAGATGAACGTAAAGTCATCCGCATCGGCAAAACGGTCCCGGTAGAAGGCGAGGGACTCTTGGAGGTCGGCCTCGTCCAGCGTTTCGACTGTAGGGGTCCGCTCACGTGGATGGTCCTGTGTCATGATGCGGTTGTAGGCGTCACTGAATGCGGCCGCCGGATTCCGGTCTCGATTTGCGATGGCTTGCCGGTTCTGTGTCTTCCACACCTCGTAGAGCGTGTCGTCGGCCCGCGGGGCGGTAAACCTCAGGTAGATCAACTGGAACAGAGTCTCCAGATCCGCGGGCGAGCCGTTGCCGCTCACACCTTCCTCGAATGTCGAGATGAACGGTCGAACGTTGGCAACCTTGCCCGCAAGCAGCTTGTCGAGGTCGATCCCGTTCAGCTGTCCGACACCGCCAGCCGGAATCAGCGAAGAGGCGGTACTTCCAGGAATGTAATCTTCATCGCTGGCGAGCGACGTGCCTCCGGGACTGAAACCTCGGAACACGATGCGGTCTTCGTCGAAGTCGGTCGGCTTCAGCACTACGCGGACACCGTTCGCCAGGGTCCACTCGGTAATGTCCCCTTCGAGTGTTTCGGTACTGACGATTTCGGAGCCCTCGGGCATTTCGGCAAGGAGCGGCTGATCGGAAACCGTGTCCACGTATGCCGTTATCTCGGTGTCACCTGTGTCCAGGACCGCCAGCAGGGCCTCTTCGGAGGGCATCGCCAGTTCTTCCTTTTCCGGGCCGGCGACAAGAACGACCCGGTTGGAATCCTGGATCCAGTCCCGACCCACCCGGTTCACCTCGTCGATCGTGATCTGGGGGACGAAGCGCTTGTAGAGTTCGAATTCGTATGCGATGCCGGGAATCGACTCGCCGTCGAGGAAAGCACGGATGTACTCCGAGGCGTACGATCGCGACTCGCGGTTCGCCCGGTTGATGTAGGAACGCTCTATGCGACGAAGGACGCTCGTCCTCTGGCGCTCCAGCTCCGACGGGGTGAAGCCGAAGCGAGCGACGCGCTCGGCCTCGGTGGACAGGGCACCGAGTCCCCGCTCGGCTCCGTCCTCGAGCACCCCGGCCGTCAGCGCATAGACACCCTTCGAACGGATGAGCTGACCCTGGGCCGACGATGCTCTCAGGAACGGCGGGTCGGGCTGCCTGGCGAGCTCCGCAAAGCGATCGTTGAGCATACCGTTGTAGAGGCTCTCGACAATCCGCTGCCGGTACCCGGCGATCGTCCAATCGTCCTCGACGTCCATTTTGTGGTAGACGGACACCGTGGTGGAGGAAATCTCCGGATCAGTCACGATTGAAAAGAGAGTTTCGTCGTGGTCCGGAACGGGATAAACGCTGCGCTCGCGGGGGTTTGAGGGGATCGGCAGACCCTCGAAGTGCTGCCGGGTGAGAGCCTCGACGCTTGACGCGTCGAAATCGCCGACCGCGATGACCGCCATGAGGTCGGGCCGATACCAGTCGCGGTAGAAACGCCGAACTGCATCGTGGTCGAAACTCCGCAGGCTCTCCAGCGTGCCGATCGGGAGGCGCTCGGCGTAGTGCGAGTCACTGAAGATGACTGGAAACTGCTGGTCGCGCAGCCTTGCCGCGGCGCCCTGACCGAGTCTCCATTCCTTGATGACCACGCCGCGTTCCTGGTCGATCTCCTCCGGATCGAGCGTCAGCCCGTGAGCCCAGTCCTCCATGATCTGGAACGCTGTGGCCATGTTTTCGGCATTGTCGGTCGGGACTTCGAGCATATAGGTGGTTTCGTCGTAGGAGGTGGTCGCGTTGACGCCCGGACCGAGGCGCATTCCGATAGATTCCATGAAGTCGACGAGCGCCCCTTTCTCGAAGTGCTCGGTGCCGTTGAAGGCCATGTGCTCGAGGACGTGGGCCAAGCCGAGCTGGTCGTCGTCTTCGACGATCGACCCGACCCGGACGACGAATCGCAACTCCGCACGGTTTTCGGGCTCCTGGTTCTCGCGGATGAAGTAACGGAAGCCGTTGGCGAACTCACCAACCGTCACAGCCGGTTCCACCGGCATTTCCTGATCGAGCCCTGCTGTCGCCGCATCTTCAGGATCTGCCGGCGACGGCACCTGCTGCGCGCTGAGCCCGGTCGGTGCCGACGCAGCCAGCAAGGCCGTCACAAGTACGAAAACAAGGGTCAGTACGGTCTCTCATCGAAGACTCCTTTTGCGGATTCGCCAGCGTCCGATTCGCGACGGTCGTCCCCAAATCATACTAGTGACCTGTATCAAGTGCTATCGGTACCAGCGTTCGGCCGAACGGCGTCGGATTCTAGGAGTGACGCTCGAGCCAATGCTGTTTCATTGCGAGGGCGTTACGACACGGAAGACGGCGCCGTTCCGCCGAACCCTTCGGGCCGATGGGGGTTGCGGGCGATCTCTTTGTCGGAAGCCGTCACCGATGAAAGAGCATCGCTTTCCGTCTCCCTCCTCGACCTCGCCCGCAAGACCCATCGGCGATGGTGCCGATAGCACTTGTTACAGGCCACTAAATCCGTTGTTGGCGATCAGAGCAGCTTCGGCATTTAGACGATGGCATGCGATACTGGTAGCGCCCCGCGAACTGTTTTCTTCAAACACATGCCGGAAGGTTTCTCGAAATCATCGGCCGCTGCCAAGACGCAGATCGAAAGTCCCGCACAGATACTGTCGCGAGTGTTTGGTCACGCTGCCTTTCACGGACTGCAGGAAGAGATCGTCAAGCACGTCAACGCGTCGGGTGACGCCCTGGTTCTCATGCCTACCGGCGGCGGCAAGTCTATCTGCTACCAGGTGCCGGCGCTCTGTCGGTCGGGTATGGGTGTGGTGATCTCGCCCCTGATCGCGTTGATGGAAGATCAAGTCGCGCAGCTGAAGCAGGCCGGCGTCCGCGCCGTCGCATTTACATCGAATCTCAGTCGTGACGAAGCGCGCCGGGCGCGGCGCGCCATCGAGGGAGGCGAGCTCGACCTGCTCTATGTGTCGCCGGAGCGATTGCTCGGCGAGGGCCTCCTCGACCAACTCGATAGGATGGAAATTGCACTCTTCGCCATCGACGAGGCCCATTGCGTCAGCCAGTGGGGTCACGACTTCCGCCCGGATTACCGCCAACTTGCCCAGCTGGCCGACCGGTTTCCTGCGGTTCCGCGCGTTGCCCTGACCGCAACGGCGGACGAGATCACGCGAACCGACATCATCGGTCAGCTCCGTCTCGATCAGGCGCGGCTGTTCGTGGCCAGCTTCGACCGGCCCAACATCCGCTATCGCGTGCGGGTAAAGGACAACCCGAAGCGCCAGATTCTGGACTTTATCAAGCGTGAGCATCGCGGCGAAGCCGGCATCGTTTACGCGATGAGCCGAAAGCGCGTCGAGGAGATGGCCGGCTTCCTGGAAAAGGAAGGAATCCCGGCGCTGCATTACCATGCCGGGCTGGATGCCCAAACCCGGGTGCGGCACCACCAGAGGTTCGTGATGGAAGACGGTCTCGTGATGGTTGCGACGATCGCGTTCGGCATGGGGATCGACAAGCCGGACGTCCGCTTCGTGGCCCACATGGACATGCCGAAGTCCTTCGAGGCCTACTACCAGGAGACGGGTCGCGCCGGCCGAGATGGCCTTCCGGCCGACGCTTTCATGGTCTATGGCCTCCAGGATGTGGCCCTGCTCCGCCGGCTCATGGATGAATCGACGGCGCCGGAGGAGGTGCGGCGCGTCGAGAGCAAGAAGCTGGAGGCGCTCCTGGGTTACTGCGAGACCGCCCGGTGCCGGCGCCAGGTCATGCTGGAGTACTTTGGCGAGGACATCGAGGCCTGCGCCAACTGCGACACCTGCCTGGAGCCCGTTGAGGTCGTAGACGGCACTAGAGAGGCACGACTTGCGCTGTCGGCAATCCATCGCTGCGGTGAGTCCTTCGGAACCCGGCACATCATCGACGTACTCAGCGGCAAGGCGACCGAGAAGGCGCAGCGCCGCCGCCACGACCGGCTCAAGGTGTTCGGCCTGGGCAGTGATCTGAGCGAGCGCCAGTGGCAGGGCGTTCTGCGGCAGCTTGTCGCGCTGGGTCTGATCCGGGTCGATCTGGGAAATCACAGTGTCCTGCGGCTGGGCCCTACCGAACGCGTGCTGCCGGTTTTGCGGGAAGAAGCGCCGGTGACGCTGCGCCGGGAGCCGGAAGGGCGGGTCCGCACGAGACGAGCCGACCGGCAGGCCGGCTCCTCGACGGACTTCACCGGCGAAGACCAGCTCCTGTTTGAGGCGCTTCGTACCAAGCGTCGAGAAATCGCCAGTGGACAGGGGGTTCCCGCATACGTGGTGTTCAATGACGCTACCCTGGTTGAATTCGTGCGGTACCGCCCCCGCAACGAGACGGAGTTTGCCGAAATCACCGGAGTGGGCGAGGCGAAGCTCGCGCGCTACGGCGCCACTTTCCTCGAAGTCATCTCGAGGGCAGGTTGAGCGGTTCGCAATCCGAGGCGCAAATGCGTGGCCTGCCGTGTGTCGGCGATGGTAGCTTCATGGCAATGAGGCGCCTACACGCCATCGTGTTCGCTCTGGTCGCCCCAACTGCAGCCCTGGCGCAAACCCCTGACGTTGGTCGGCTTGCCATCGGAGGAGTCCGACCGGCCGAGGTCGTGCAGCGGGTTGCACCCCGGTACTCCGACACTGCCAGGTCTCTAGAGATCGAAGGCGTCGTCTGGATTCAAGCCAGGATCCGAATCGACGGCAGCGGCGATGAGTTTCGCGTCGTCGATGGGCTCGGTTACGGTCTGGATACCAATGCGTTGATTGCGATCCAACGGTGGAGGTTTCGTCCCGGGACGAAGGATGGCGTGCCGGCGGAGATGATTCAGAACACTTCTTTATCAGGCCCGCCCCGGGAACGGAGGACGCGCCGTTCGAACGAGGCGGGCCTGCCACGAAGAAGACACAGCTCCTTCAGTTAAGAAGACGTAAGAGAATGGCGAAACCGTGCATCACCGCTAGCATGTCGTCCGGAAGTGATCGTTTTTCTCGATGACAATCGACTCAATGTAGATGCCGCCCGGGCTGTCGGGATGCAGGCGCACCTCGCAAACGGGCCGCAAGCTGCCAGAGCAGTGCTGGATGAACGTGGCCTGATGAGTGGCGAAGTGTAGGTGCGGTCTATGACCGCACAACTCGTGGTTCCGCGGGCATTTGTGCGCTCATAGAGCGCACCTACACTTGAGGATCGGGGTTTCTCGTGAGAAGCCCCGCCACCCGATTCTCCAGCAAAGGACATTCGTTCACAGCTTCATAGACCGCACCTACACCCGATCTTGGAGTTTCGTGTCCGGCGCTAGCGCTATGACAAACCCAGGCTAGTTCGCCGTCAACATGTTGTGCATTCCTTCGATGTTCAGGGTGCGCCAGGCGTCAAACGATGCCCAGCCACGGTAGTCTCCAAGCGTGATGCTCTCCTGGAGCTGGGCCAGCGATCTTCCCGCCCCGACGCCCTCGGCGACGGCGTCTCTCAGCTCCTCGACATAGTGCCGGTGGTCCACTACATCGGCCGTGGTACCCACCTGGCCGTGGCCGGGTATGACGATGTCGGCTCCGAGCGCTTCCACGGTCCTCATTTCGCTCAGCCAGACCTCCAGGTCATAGCCCGCCAGGTTCCGGAAGGGAAGTCGTTTGATGCTGATGAAGTCGACGACGAAGACTGCGTTCTCGTCCAGGAAGTGGATTACCGACATGTTGGCGGAATGGGCCGGGCCGGGATAGAACATCTCGACGTCCTTGCCGCCCAGTGTCACAAGATGCCGGTCGGAGTAGAACGTCGTTGGCGGATGGACGCCGTCTGGCACGCCCCCGCGCATGTTTTCATGCCCGACGAACTCCGCAGTGTCCGCAAACACCTCCCCGCCGGAGGCGTGATCGGCGTCGCTGTGGCTGTAGAGCACGTAGCGAACCGGCAGTCCGAACCGATCGTCCAGTTCGGACTTGAGCCAGGTGGCAAAGTCGCGGTCGATCGTGTCTGAGAGGATGATGCCCTCCGCCGTCACGAGAAACGTGGTGAAGTGGTTGTTGTTCTGCGCCCGGTACAGGTTTCCCGTGACGCTGACGATGCTGCGGCGTGGCTGCTGCTGGGCCCTTGCGCTCGCGGCCAACCCAAGCAGCGCGATTACGCCAACTGTAAAGATCAAACCTCTTTGCTTCATCGTTGTGTTCTCCCTCGCGAAAAGAAAATAAGTCCATTGATATCGGTCCAGGCAAGTGATGGTGCCGATTCCTGAACGTTGCGATCCGCCCGAGGACATTATTCCTTGACTCTCGGTGGTTAACCGAAGAAATTGCTCACTGTTCGTGACTTTCGCCATTATAGTTCGCCCCTCGGGGCGCTCGAATTGAAGGAGGATCGATGAAGGTAAAGTCGTTAACCGCTTTTGTGGCCATACTCGTGTTCGCCGCCGCAACTCTTCTGGCAGGACCGCTCGCCGAGGAGCAGAGAGGCCGTGGAGGTCGGGGTGGTCGTGGCGGCCAGCAGCGAGAGCTGACTCCCGAGCAGCAGCAGGCGCGCGCGGAAGCCCAGGCTCGCAACGCGCGGGCGATGGATGCGCTGGACTCGGTCTGGCTCGAGGAACTGACCGTTGCAGAAGTCGGCGATTACATCAACGCCGGCATGACTACAGCGCTGATCCTGACTGGGGGTGTGGAGGCCAACGGTCCCCACCTGGCGCAGGGGAAGCACAACTATGTGCTGCGCCAAACCGGCGAGTCGGTAGCGCGGGAATTAGGCAATGCCCTCATCGCCCCGATTGTGACGCTCGAGCCCAGCGGCCGGTTCAACGGCGAAGTGAACGTCGGCAGTGCCGGGCCGATGATCTCCCAGGAGACCTACCTGGCTCTGTTGACCGATATGGGCGACAGCCTGCGTGCCATGGGGTTCGAGAATGTTCTTTACCTCGGCGACAGCGGCAGCAACAGGCGGGGGATGCAGGGCGCGGCCAATGCGCTGAATGCCAGGTACAAGGGCGAACCTGCAAACTTCTACCACATCCCCGAGTACTACGATTACCGCTCGGTCCAGCTCTACATCCGGGACACGCTGAAGATCGAGGAGATGATGGACATGGGGAGCAGCCGCGGCTGGGCCGACCAACTTCATGAGGACTACGGAATCGACGCACTGATGGCGCTGGAGGACCCGGAAACCATCCGTTTCGAGCAACGTGTGAAGGCCGGCCGAGCCATCATCAACGGTGTTCCGCTGGCGCCGCTCGAAAAGCTGCTCGACCACGGGCGGCAGCTCCTGGAGCTCCGGACCCGGCTGACGGTCGAGGGCATCAAAAAGGCCCTTGCCGCCCCGCCGGTGCTTTACGGGCAGCAAAACCGGTAAGTCACAGCCGGAGGCGGCTGGGCCGTTTCCGATCGGGACCGCCTCCGTTAGTCCTTGAAGTCGATCCCTTGGGTGCGGAGCCAGTCGATCCACCCGATCATCGAGGGGTTCGGCGGGCGTACCTCATAGTAGGGAATCAGCGGCCTGTATCGATCGAAGGCTCGTCGCAGCAGGTCGACCGCGTCCGGCTCACCCGATTTCCTGGGTGTAAAGTCGACACGCAGATCGGTTCGGCCGTAGGGCTTTCGGTCGTAGACCATCAGGCAGGCCGAGCGATGCCCGCCAGCATCACCGCCGGCGTCTCGCCCGGCGGTGATCACACGCATCAGCCGCTCCTCGAACAGTTCCTGCTTGTTTTCTTGCCACGCGGTGTCCATGTCGGGCAGAACGCGATCGCTCGCCATCAGATTGCCCATCACGACATAGCCTTCGCCGGTAATGGCTCCCTTGTGCTCAGGGTTCTCCACTCCGGTGTGCACCCCGACCCGGCCGTGACAATCGACGATGCCGATCTGTCGATACTCGAAACCGTCATCGCTTTCCCTTAGTTCGGCCAGCACTTCCGAAGGTGAGCGACCTGCGGCGAGCAGGTCGAGTGCGCGTGGGCCCAGGCCGGGATCGGTGTAGGCCTGCGTACTCACCGCGCCGACGTCGGCGCGGACGAACGGGCAGCGGGCGCCAACCGACAAGGGATTGGTCGCCTGGGCGATGCCGAGCAGCCTGTTCTCCGGGTCGCGGGCGACAACGGTGAAAGTCACGCTTTATGATTCCCAGCTATCGTCTGCGCCGTCGGCGAGGGTAAACCGGGAGTCGGTGTCCAACACCCGGGCGTGTTCGGCGCGCCACCCCACACTCACGGTATCGCCTGGCTTGCCGCTGTGTACTCCAGTGACGTCGACGCGGACGACGCCCTCGCCGAGGCGAATGGTGAGGCGAGTGACGCTCCCAAGATATGCGGTGTCGACCAGCAGGCCGCTCCGGGCGAACTCCTGCTCCTGAGCCAGGGAGGAGCCGAGCACGATGTGTTCGGGCCGGATCGAAACCAGAACCGAATCGCCCTTCGATGGCTCGAACCCGGGCGCCAGGCATCCGCGCATGGTCCCGAACGGCGTTTCGACCGTGGTGTCTTTTCCGTTCGTGTCCCCAAGCCGGCCCTCGATGAGGTTCGCCTCGCCGATGAAGTCGGCGACATAGGCGGTCGCCGGCGCCTGGTAAATATCGATCGGGCTGCCCTGCTGCACGACGCGCCCGTGATCCATCACCACAACGGTATCGGAGAGGTTCAGCGCCTCTTCCTGATCGTGCGTGACGTAGACGAAAGTAACACCGACCTCACGCTGCAACTTCTTGAGCTCGTTCTGCATGTGCTTGCGCATCTTCAAGTCGAGCGCCCCGAGCGGCTCGTCGAGCAGCAGGACCCTCGGCCGCGTGACCAGCGCTCGTGCTAGTGCGACCCGCTGTTGCTGCCCGCCCGACATCTGGTTCGGATACTTGGCAAGCTGCCCGGCGAGCCCGAGCAGGTCGACCATTTCGGCGACCCGGGCCTCAATGCTGCTCCTGCACATTTTCTGCATGCGGAGTCCGAAGGCCACGTTCTCTTCGGCCGTCATGTGCGGGAAGAGCGCGTAATTCTGGAAGACCATCCGCGTGACCCGGCGGGACGGGTCTTTCTGGAAGACCGGCATGCCCGCGACCCGGATCGTGCCTTCGTCGGGCACCTCCAGGCCCCCGATCATGCGCAGTGTAGTGGTTTTGCCGCAACCGCTTGGGCCGAGCAGCGTGACGAACCGGCCGCTCTCGACGGCCAGATCGATTCCGTCCACCGCGGCAAATGCACCGAAGCGTTTCACAACGCCGTGCAGCTCGACGTCGAGTGAGCTCACCGGACTGCTCGACTTGCCGGCACCATCGATCACGCCGCCTTCACTTCGTTCCAGATCTCGTTCCAGCGCGACTTGTTCTCCGGCATGCCTTTGAAGACCAGCTGGTCGACCTTTGAGATGTCGATGCCGAGATCCTCCACCAGCTCTGGCTCCAACCGATCGACCGCCGCCCGGGACGCCGGCGCGTAGCGTGTCGTCCGGGCCATGAACTCGCCGTAGTCGGCACTGAGCGTGAAGTTGGCGTAATCCTGCACCAGATCCAGCTGATCGGTGCCCTTGACCGGTGTGATCGATTCACTCCGATGGCGCCCTCTTTCGGCCAGGCCCAGCCGATATCGACGCCGGCGCTCCGCAACGGCGCCACGACGGCGAGGAAAGTCCAGGCCACCACGACTTCGCCGGATGCCAGCATGTTCTGCACGTCGGCGACGTTTCGGTAGTAGGCACGAACGAGAGGCTTTTGCGAGATCAGCAGCTTCTTGACTTCCTGGAGCTCGCTCTCCCCCATCGAGTAGGGCTCGGTGATGCCGAGCTTCAGGGCCGCAATCGCGAGAGTGTCCTCGGGCTCGTCGCGGATGGCGATGCGGCCGCCGAACTTCGGGTCGAACAGCGCGTCGAGCGAGTCCACCTCTCCGGTCTCTGCGCGGTTGAACGCCATTGCATTAGCGCCCCAGACGAATGGAACGCCGTAGAGATCGCCGTCGACACGCCATTGTGGCGACTGCCTGAACTCGTCAAATACGTGCCGGCTGTTCGTCAGCCTGGAAGGATCGAGCGGCTCGATCAACCCCGCCCGAACGGCAGGCAGCACGTAGTTCTGGGTCGGAACGATCATGTCGTAGATTCTGGTGCCGCCGCCTCGCAGCTTGGCCATCATTTCATCCGAGCTGCTGTAGAAGGTCGATCTCAGCTCTACTCCGAGCTTTGCCCGGGCCTCGTCGATGAAACCCGGCTCGCCCCAGGTCGACCATGTAAAGAGGTCGAGAGCCTTGTCGTCGCCGCAGGCACCGGTCAGCGCCGTTCCCATCCCGGCAAGAAGGAGCTGGTTGAAGCGCCGGCGCGACATATCGCGCGGCAGCAAGATACTGATTGAATCCCGATCCATCCTAAACTCCTTGTGGCGACAGCTTCTGCGCCCGACGGAGCGACACTTCCGCAACGACGGCGAACGAAGCGCTGACGATCGTGGTGAGTGTCGCGATCGCGTTCACTTCAGGCGTGAGGCCGAATCGAAGCATTGACCAGACGACCATCGGCAGGGTGTTTTCCGTGCCGGTCGTGAAGAACGTCACGATGACCTCGTCGAACGATAATGTAAACGACATCAAACCGGCTGCGATAATAGCCGGTTTCAAGAAGGGTATCGTGATCTCCCGGAAAATGGTAAGCGTACCCGCCCCCAGGTCCCAGGCGGCTTCCTCTATCGCCCGGTCGAAGCCTGCCAGCCGGGCCGACGCGATCAAGATGACATAAGGCAGCGTCATCACGACATGACCGGCGATGACGGTCACCAGCGACAGATCGCTCCGGATCAGGTTGTAGAACGTGAGCAGGGCGATGCCGATGATCAGTCGCGGCACCATCATCGGCGTGAGGCTGAACGCCCGCAGCGCGGCTGCCGTGCGGCCGGCGTAGTGATGGATTCCCACCGCAGCAGTGATGCCAAGCGTGAGACTGATCACGAGCGTTGTCATGGCGACGATGAGGCTGTTTCCAATCGCGCCATGCATGGCGCTGTTTGCGAAGAGCCTGGCGTACCAGTCGAGCGTGAAACCGGAGAGCGGAAAACGGCTGATTGGCGAGTCGTTGAAAGAAAAAAGGGCGACCACGAAGAGCGGGGCGAACAGGAAGAACAGGACGAGTGCGGTCCAGAGGCCGAGGAAGAGCCTGGCCGTATCCCTGCGCCTCATTGGGCGCCCCGAAGACGTCCGCCGCGAAGCATGAGGGCCGCCGCGACGAAGATGAATCCCATCAGCACCAGCGCGAGCGCCGAACCGAACGGATAGTCATATGTCACCCCGAATTGCTGCGCGATGATGCTGCCGATCATGATGCTCCGCGTCCCCCCCAGAAGCTCGGGCGTGACGAAGGCTCCCATGGACGGGATGAAAACGAACAGGCATCCTGTTGCGACGCCGGGCAGGCTGAGCGGCAGGATCACCGAGAAGAACGTCCGGACGTGACCGCCGCCCAGATCCCACGCCGCTTCGAGAACGTTGGGATCGATCCTCTCCAGCACCGCGTAAAGAGGGAGGATCAGATAGGGCATGTAAATATGAACGAGGGCGATCGATACGGCGAAATCGGAATAGAGCAGCCAGGTTACAGGCTCGCTGGTCAAACCCATCGCCAGCAGAAGGCGATTGACCACGCCTTCGGTTCCCAGGATCAGCATCCAGGCGTAGGAACGGACCAGATAGCTCGTCCAGAGCGGCAGAATTACCAGCATTAGGAGCGTCAGCTTGAAATATCGAACCTTCCTGGCGAGAAAATACGCCACCGGGTACCCGATCAATAGAGAGAGCACTGTGACGAAGATCGACAATCGGATGGTCCGGGCGAACACGCCGACGTAGAGGTCCCCCGAGATCCTCCGGTAGTTGTTCAGCGTGAAGTCGGCGACGATCTGGTAATCGATGACGCGCCAGAAGCTATAGAGGACAATCGCCGCCATCGGCATGACGAAGAAAACCAGCAGCCACAGTTTCGGCGCGGCAAGGAATGCGAGGTTGGTGGTCGTCGAACGACGCATGTCGGATCAGATGGTCACGAAGTCGCAGACTTCCCGGCAAGACTGCCGGCCACGAAATCGTCGTATACCAGTGCCTTGCTGTTGTGGGTCAGTCGTTCGTGCCCCGTTTCGGTGACGATCATGGTGTCCTCGCACAGGAAACCCTGTACGCCCTGCATGTAGTAACCGACTTCGATGTTCAGGGACATGCCGGGTTCCAGCCCGCCTTCGACCGAGGGCATCAGGAACGCGGACTTCGAGGCGTCGGCAAGCGTGACGATCGGGGGATCGTAGACGCTGATGCCAATGCCGTGGCCGCAGTGGAAGCGGTCGAAGTCCACCAGGCCGGCCGTCTGGCCGGGTTGCATCGCTGCGCGGTAGATCTCCCGCACGTCTGCGCCGGGCTTTATCAGGGCGATGGCATTCTCGACACCCTCGGACAGCGCGTCCCATATTCTCTGCTGCTCTTCGGTCGGCGTGCCCACGACGACGGCATGGGCGGTGTCGGAGTGATAGTAGCCGTAGGTGCAGCCGATGTCGTAGCGCACGATGTTGTTGCTCTCGATGATCTTGTCGGACTTGAGGATGTGTGGATACGAGGTCCGGCTGCCGCTGCCGAGGATCATGAAGCTCGGCCGGGCGTCCTGGTCGACGATCCGGCAGTGATAGTCGTGGACGATGTCACTTTCCTTCGCGCCGGGCTGAACCAGTCGGTAGGCCTGATTGATCGCCTCTTCGGTGATACGCGAGGCTTCGCGGAGACGATGGATCTCTTCCGGGGTTTTCACCATCCGAATCTCCCACCAGACGGAGTTTCCAGGGACGAAATCCGCGTTCGGGAAGCTCCGCTTTAGCTCCGAGAAGAAGGAAGGCGACATGCCGATCTCGTCAACGGCAATGCGGCCCTTTTCGAGGCCACGTGCTTCGATCGCCGCGATCAGGCCGTCAACGGCGCGCCTGACCGTGTGAGCTCGCTCGAGGAGGGCTTTACCCTCGCTGCCGACGCGGTCCATCTTCCTGCCCCCGGCCGGACCCCGCTTGAAGGGGCTGAAGATGTAGATGTCTTCGACCCAGGCGTCACCGTCGACGATGGCTTCGAGTTCGAGGCTGGGCGCGATGAGGGATGCCTGCGGGCTGTGGGCGGCAGCAAAAAGCGAGTAGACCTGGAAGCCCTTGTTGGCCCAGTGCGTGATGCACTCGTAGTCTGTCGCGTACATGACGTTGTCGGGAGAGGTGGCCACGATCGCATCGATACCATCCCTCGCCATGATCCGTTCCGCACGCGGCTGGTTAAACAACATGGGGGCTCCTTTCGATTGCCCGCTGGGGGTGTTCCGATTCGGTAGTAGGGGCTTAGACCCCACTACCTCCGATTCTCGCTAGACCTCGAATCGGGCTGTGTCTTGCCAAAGAACGCATTCTATACAAGAGCGGCCGGAACCGGGTCAACGAATCCGATCCCCCTATGCGAGAGTTTGATTGCGCCCGACCCTCTCTTCCGTAATACTTGCCCAGTTTTCCGGGAATGGCTCAGTTACGAAATCCGCTGCGAGGCTGAGCTCACAATGCTGGACGAGGTGCTCCAGGAACCGAAGGAGGTTGAATGAGGCTGAAGATCGTTAGCACGCTTTTCCTGTGCCTCGTGCTGTTCGCTGGATGTGGAACAACACCCGCCCATGAGCCCCCCGAACCGGAGCCGACCACAGACATCGGTCACGATAACGTGATGATCGACCTGTGGGAAGCGAACGCCATCGCGTTCGGAACCGTGGCCAGCGCCGGAGACATCGAGCAGCGTGTGGCCGAGGGCTTTTCGGCGCTTCTCATGTCGGGAGACCATGCGGATTCGACCATCGAACTCGGAAGAACCGCCGCTGGTCGCCAGTAGTTCGACAACACCAGAACTGCCGACTTAACGGCTTCTGTGGACACAACTTGATCGGGCCGCGTTCGATTCCGGTCCCAAGCGTTTAATCAGCAATCGCTAACTTACGGAAGGAAGGCCACCATGATGAGGCGTAAGAGCGCATTCGTAGCTGCAATGGGCTGCCTGGCAGTTCTCGCTTTCGGATGCACTGCAACGATCGAACCCAGCGAGACCCAGTCTGAGCCGCCCGCCGAGAATGTGCGCACGGTGATTCGACCCGAGGACTACCCCTACTTCGGGTTCCCATACAGCCCCGGCATCCTTGTCGGCGACACGCTCTACATCGCCGGCCACCTGGGACGCGATCCGGAGAGCACCGAATTGGTGGAGGGCGGACTCGAAGCCGAAACGCGGCAGGCGATGGCGAACATTCGCGAGGTGCTGACCGAAGCCGGCATGGGATTCGACGACGTCGTTTCGGTGACGGCCTACATCGCGAACATCGACGACTTCCCGAGGTTCAACGCGGTTTACCGCGAGTATTTCCCGGACGACCCGCCGGCGAGGGCCACCGTGCAGGTGGCGGCGCTGAACGTGGGCGGGCAGGTCGAGCTCCAGATGATCGCGGTCAAGCAATAGCGAGGTGTAGGTGCGGTCTATGACCGCACACTCCTCGAACCGAAACGATGTGCGCTCACAGAGCGCACCTACACCCGATCGTGAAGTGCGTCGCTTACTGATTCGAACGGGCTTAGCCCGTGCCAGAGGGTTCCCTACAGATGTTGTGGCCACCAATCGGTCTATGACCGCACATTCTTCGGGGCGAAACGTTGTGCGCTCATAGAGCGCGCCTACACTGTTTTGGATGGCGATCGTCTAAAGCCGTCAATGAAGTCTCGGGTAGCGCTTGTTGCGGTCTGGTTCCTTGGAATCCTCACTCTGAATGGAGTGGCGCATTTGCAGAAGCCGGAGTATGGAGGAATCGGCGAAGCCTGGACTTCGTCGCCGGATGGTGACCCGGTGGAAGTGGCAGAGCAATAGCCAGTCGGCTCCCGGCTTTTCGTCGCGTTCCGGAGATTCGATCCTGTGCCCGGTACGGACGAAATCCGAATCGGTCATTGCACTGAACTTCGACCTTTCGTAGTATTTACAAAATTTTCTCCAACGATTCTAGTTGGACCGAACCCTCGCTGCTCGGGATCGATGGCGGGGTATTGATCGGCAGCTTGGGTCGGCGAGACCCACAAGGGAGAACATCATCATGCAGCACGACCATGAAGAATCGAAGGTCAGGAGGTACCGAAGAGGGGGGTTGCTCCTGATTGCCGCACTGATCGTCGTAGGGATGTGGAATCCGGTTTCAAGCGGGGAGGCCGCGCGGACCGGGTCGATCATGCAAAGCGGGACCGCCTGGGACGGAGTCTATACCGACGCCCAGGCAAGGGCCGGCGAGACGGTATTCCAGGCCAACTGCGACGTTTGTCACGGAGAGACGGCCCGGGGCGGAGGCTCGGAGGGCACGAGACTCAACGAGCCCGGTTTCTTCGAGAACTGGCGCGAGGACACCGTTGGGAGTCTTTACACGAAGGTCCGATCGACCATGCCCCGTCGCAGCCCTCCGCTGAGCGACCCGGAGTACCTGGTTGCCGTGGCGTTCCTCCTGGAGAAGCTCGGTTTCCCCGCCGGGGACGTCGAACTGAATCCCAGTTCAGCCGGCAACATTCGAATCGAAGGCAAAGACGGTCCAAAGCCGCTGCCTCCCAATTCGCTGGTTAAAACCGCCGGTTGCATGACGCAGGTCGGTGGGGACTGGACGCTGACGATGGCCACCAATCCGACGCGGAACAGAAATCCGGATCCGGAGAGGGCATCCACGCCGGAAGAACTGGGTGCCGCACGCGGCCTCCCGATGGGCGACCTGACGTTCAACCTCGCGAACTTCTTCATGCTTGGCGATTTCGACCCCGCTGCCCACGAGGGTCACAGGATGCTCGCGAGAGGTGCGCTGATCAGCCGTCCCAGCGGAGATCGCATCAGCCTGACCAACATGGACATGCTGAGTCCCGGGTGTGACCCACAGTGAGCGTGATCCGTCCGACCACGGCCTATTGAGTCGCCTGAAGGTTGCGACCGAGCTCCCACAGGATGTTCAAGCGGGAAGCGATCGCGGTTTGCTGAGCCACGTCGACGACGTCGGCGTGGAGCGTCCCCAGGATGTCGGACAGGGTGCGCCCAGCCAGGCCCCCGATCATTGCCAATCGTTCGTCGAGGCGTCTCGCAGCGAACGCGTCTCGGTCGTAGGGGAACGTTTCGGGGTCGCGTCCCGCGAGGGAGCGGAAGATATCCCTAGCAGCGTCTTCCAGTTCGTCCGATTTCTCTCGAATATCCTGGCGGGCCCACGGATCCTCGAGCGGCGCAAAGCGGAAAGAGCGAAACTCCACGGAGAGTCGGCCCAGTTTCGCGACATCCTTCAATAGATCACGGAGCTGCCTTCCCCGCCGGTCAATCCGACCTGGAGTTCCAGTCGTCCCCGACCATCCGGGCCCTGCCGACGAAGGAGGGGCTCCCGACAGGACGCCGTCTTCATCGAATCCAAGGGTGTCGAAATCGATGCCTCGACTCTCGTCCTCAGCCTCCCGTGCTCTCTGCTCGAACTCTCGGGCTCTCCGCATCGCCTCGACGGTGTCGGGCCACGTCTGAGCGGGAGCAAGGGAGGGGAACAGAAGGATGCACATCGGAATGGCGTAGTAGATTGCCCTCATCGGAGAAACCCCGGATCCGTCTGAAGCCAATGATGCGACGTTCGCGGGCGGAAGAGAAGACAAAACCGGTGGAGCCAACTGATTCCGACCGGCGCCGGCAGCTATAACGGACGCGTCTGGTGCTTCAACGAAGTGCGGGGAGTCTCAAAGCGCGGCGATGACCTCGACGGCGGTCTGGGGTTCCGGGCGAAACCTGTAATCCGGGTTCACTTCTACGTCGCGGATCGTGCCACCCGAATCGATGATGAATCGGGCCGGCATCGGTAAGGTCCAGCTGGCTTCGCCGTGGTTGGTTGCCAGATCGATGCCAAAGCTCAGGTAGACTTCCTGGAGATCGTCGGGCAGGCGGAAGCGAATCCCGAATCGTGCGGCCACTTCGTTGCCCGGGTCCGACAGAATGTCGAAGGTCAGCTTGTGCCTTTCGATCATCTCCAGGCTGTGCTCGGCCAGTTGCGGTGTGACAACGACCAGCGTCGCCCCTCGTTCTTTCAAGCTTGCGACGATTCCTTGCAGAGCGTACAGCTCCGCGTTGCAGTAGGGTCACCACTTGCCCCGGAAGAAGCTCAGGACCAGGGCACCTTTCGCGAGCAGACGTTCCGATTCGACCAGTTCCCCCCGGGTGTTCGGAAGCGCAAAGTGCGGAACCGGGTCACCGACCCGGACGACGCCATCCATGATGCCCGATGCCCGCAGGTCCTCGGTGGCCCGGTGCATGATCGCTTGTTTGTCGGGCGGGATGCGGGTCTTGGCACCCGCGCGAATCTTTTCGAGTTGTTCCGTGAGCCTCACCACGGCTTCCCTTTCGCTGCAGCAACGCTAGTGTCCTGAGTTAGAAATACGTTCACTATCTCCGATGGATGTTGCCACCCGCCGGGTGGACGTTGAACCGATCGACAACGGGGGTATGCACGCGGCCGGCTCGGCCCTCACAGCCGGCAACTTCCATCGGCCCTGCGGGTTCGGGCGGAACGGCGCTGTCTTTGGAGTCGCTCCTCCTCGCAATGAATGAGCATTAGCTCGTCGTCGCTCCACCAAATCCAGCGTCGTTGCGCTCCGAAATATAGCAAACGTACGTCTAACTCAGGACACTAGGTGCATCGTTAGTTGTTTGCGCCCAGCTTCCGCAGCAGGTCCCCGGCCTTCTGCATCTCGGGGGAAGGGCCTCCGCGGCCCCGGCTTCTCCCTCCTCGCGTCGTCAGGGACAACGGAGTGCGGCCGTCTTTATTCTCCGCGTTCAGGTCTGCACCTCGCTCGGCAAGCAGCTGAATAACTGAAGTGAATCCACCTGCCGCCGCCCCGTGCAGGGCGGTGTCGCCGGCCTGGTTGACATCCTTCACGTCGGCACCCGCGTCGAGCAGGAGCTCGACGGCTTCCGCGACGCGGTTCTCGGAGCGGGGGAACTCGAGATATCCGCCGTCCGCCTCGGGGGCTTTGAACACATCCACCGGACGAACCTGGCGCTCGACCCGGATTCCCGCGGTCACCATCATCGGAGTCGTCCCATCCAGAATGGCGGTCGCCGGATCGGCGCCGCCGGCGATCAATGCCCGCATGATTTCGACTTCAAGATAGTTGGCGGCCACAAACAGGGGCGTCCCCCCGGCCATCTTGCTCGACAGAGCCCAGTCCAGATCACCGTGCCGACGGACCGGAGAGCCCTTCGTCATCGGCAGATTCGGATCCGCACCGTGGGCCAGGAGCGCGTTCACCGCCTGAAGGTTTCCGCTCAGCGCGGCGGCATGCAACGAGGTGAATCCTCCGCCGGCGGCGTTGGGGTCCGCGTCCGCTTCCAGCAGCAATGACACGACCCGTTCGTGGCCGCCGAACGCTGCTACCACCAGCGCCGAGTGACCGTCGGCCGATGCGGAGTTCACTTCCGCTCCCGCCCCCAGAAGCAGACGGGCGGAATCCGTATCCCCGACCCGCGCGGCAAACAACAACGGCTTGCTTCCGCCCACCTCCAGCGGGTCCCCGATTGCCTCCGATGTCTGTACAAAATCCCGGGTCCCCCGGTCCAGCATGACGATGAGCCCACGCGTGCTCGTGCTGGCATGGACGTCGGCGCCGTATCGGAGGAGCACCTCGACCACCTCGGCATGTTGCTGCGACACTGCCCACATCAGCGCCGTCTGCCCACGCGCACTCTCATGTGCGTTCACGTCGGCGCTGAACTCCAGGAGCGCGCTCACCGTGTCGATACTGCCCGTGCGTGCGGCCTGCATGAGCGGTGTCACTCCGGCCTCGCTGCTGGCGTCGGGATCGGCCCCGGCCTGGAGCAATGTGCCCGCCACGGCGGCGTTCCCGTTCGCCGCGGCCAGGGCGAGTGGCGTGATTCCGAGGTCGGTGGCCGCGTTCACGTTGGCACCCGAGTCGATCAGCAGGCCCACGGTCTCCGCATCATCCCGGTAGACCGCCCAGTGCAACGCGGTCGCTCCATCGCCCTCGGTTGCATTCACGTCTGCCTGGCGTTCGAGCAGAATCCGAACGGCGGATCTGTCGCTCCGCTTGACCGCTTCCACCAGTTGAGTCTGTCCGGCAGCTGCGAGGTTGGGGGCTAGCAGGAGGAGTAAGAGAAAGGGGGAGAAGAGGCGTTTCACGCTTTGTTCACGGGAGAGGGGACAGACACCTGTGTCCACACGTGACGTCATGGCTTACCTCTAGAATCCAGTTTTGGGACAGAGGAGTCCGTCCCGTCGCTGCTCCGAACCGTTTGTCAATCAATGTTGAGCGGGCCCGTGCTGTCGCCGATCTTTTCGACGGGCGCACCGAGTTTGTCCAGCAGCGTCATGTGCAGGTTCGCCATCGGAGTCTCGTCAGCAAATCGGATATGGCGCCCTGGCTTGAGCCGACCTGCCCCACCACCGGCCAGCAGGAGCGGCAGTTTCTTCTGAGAATGGGCATTGCCGTCGCTCATGCCGGCACCGTAGATGATAGCGACTTGATCCAGGAGGGATCCGTCGCCGTCCGGCGTCGCCGCAAGCTTGTCCAGGTAATACTTGAACAGCGTGACGTGAAACTCGTTGATCCTGGCGCATCGCTCCATCCGTTCCGGATCGTTTCGATGGTGCGATATCGGGTGATGGGCGTCGGGTACGCCGATTTCCGGGTAGGAGCGGCCGCTCAATTCACGGCCGTACATGAACGTCGCGACGCGCGTCACGTCTCCCTGATAGCCCAGCACCTGCACGTCGAACATCAACTTCGCGTGTTCTTCAAACGTCGCCGGAATTCCGGACGGTCGGCTTACCGCCGGGAGTTCCACGTTGTATGCAGCGGCCTTCTGGATGCGCTGTTCGACGTCACGAATGTTCTCCAGGTATCCCTCGAGTTTGGAGCGATCCGCCGGGCCGACCTCCTGCTTCAGGCCGGAGACTTCCCCGAGCAGCGAATCCAGAATGCTGCCCTTCTCCTCGAGGCGGGCACGCCTGGCGACAGGGTCGGTGGTGTCATCGCCGAACAACCTTTCGAAGGCGGCCGCCGGGTCGGTCTCCATGGGCAATGGCTCCGTTGGACCGGCCCAGGAGATTGTTCCCGTGTAGATGCAACTCCCATAATCACACACGGTCCCGAACTCCACCGACTCCAACGCAAGTTCGAGCGACGGCAATGCGGTGTCCTGGCCTAATACTCTCGCCGCGATCTGGTCCATCGACGTGCCGGCCCGGAGCTTGCGGTACGGGAACACATCCGTGAGGAACTTGGTACTGGCTTTCGCATGCGAAAAGTCGGAAGTACCCGGCGGCGGCGGCGGGGTGCTGTCCAGCTCGCTCAACACCAGGAGGCGATCCCGAAACGGCTCCAGCGGCTTCAGTATTCGGGTGAACTCGAAGGCCTTCCCGTCGGTCTCTGGAAACCACTGTTGGACCGTAACCCCATTTGGTACGTATACCGCGCCGAAGCGCATCACCGGTCTGGCGGGCGTCTGGCCGAGCGCCGTCGCTGCGGGCACCATGGCATCCAGCAGCGGCAAAGCCACCGCGGCTCCCAGGCCGCGCAGCAGCGTACGGCGGGAAATAGCCTTCTTCGTGATTATCATGATGCCGTTCTCCTCATCTGAAATGGGGTGCTGTCGACGATTCCCAGAATGATGGATGACCACCGGTAATCGGTATCCGCGGCCTCCCGCATAATCTTGCGGATGGCCGGGTGGTCGTAGTATTCGATCGTGCGGCCCAGGGCGTAAGTCAGGAGCTTCTCAGTGAAAGTTTTGACGAAATCCTCACGATGGGTCAACAAGAACTTCCGCAACCCCTCGATGCCTTCAATCTGAGAGCCATCGGCGAAAACACCGATCGCATCGATCGGAATGCCGTCTCTTTCGGTGCGCCACCGACCGACCCCATCGAAATTCTCGAGTGCGAACCCGACCGGGTCTATTCTGACGTGGCAAACCGCACATGCCGGGTTTGCCCGGTGAAGCGCCATCTGCTCTTTCATCGAACGGAGTTGGCCATCCTCGGTCTTCGGCTCCAGGGCCGGCACCGATGGTGGCGGGGGCGGTGGGGGCATACCCAGTATGTTTTCGAGCAGCCAAACCCCTCGAACCACCGGCGAGGTGCGGTCGGGATAAGACGTCACCATCAGGATGCTTCCCTGGCCCAGAAGACCGCCACGCTGGGTACCGCCCAACGTCACCCGCCGAAACCGTTCCCCGTAAACTCCCGGTATCTCGTAGTGCCGCGCCAGCCGCTCGTTGACGAACGTGTAGTCTGCGCTGAGCATCTCGACGACGCCCCGGTCCTCGCGCAGCTGGCTGTCGAGGAACAGTGCGGTTTCCTCGAGGAAGGCGTGGCGCAGGTTTTCGTCAAAAAGGTCAAACCGGGAGGGGTCCGGTTGCCATGCATGGACTCTCCGGACGGTCAGCCACTGGCCGGCGAAATTGTCCACCAGTGCCCTCGATCGGGGATCGTTCAGCATGCGACGGACCTGGCGCTCGAGAACCACTGGGTCTCTGAGCTCACCTCGTAGGGCCACATCCAGGAGCTCGTTGTCCGGAATGCTGCTCCAGAGGAAGAACGACAGGCGGGACGCCAGTTCGACCTGGCTTATCTGGTGGACCGCGCCCGTGTCCGAGCCGGGCGGATCGCGTTCGATGCGGTACAGAAAGTTGAAGCTCACCAGGAGCCTCTCGATCGCCTTCTGTATTCCGGACTCGAAGTTCATCTTGCTCCGCCCGGTCTGGTAGAAGCCGAGAAGGGTTTCTACTTCTTCCTCGGTGACCGGCCGGCGATACGCGCGGCGAGCGAGTCGAGAGAGAATCGTTCTGGCGCAGGGGGCTTCTTCTACGGCGCTCGTGGGCCGGCACACAAACACCGCCCGGCGGCTCGGAGTGTCCCCCGCCCCCCCGGAAAGATACGGGCCGCCGATGTCGACGCTCGCCACCGCGGCGTTATCGTCATACAGTTCATCGAAGTGGCGGCCGAAAGTCCTCATTCCGTAGCGCGGCTGAAGAAACCCTTCATCTTCCCATGGGGTGTCGACGAACGAGACTCCGAGGGTTCGCGTTCCGGCCTGAACCGGAACACGGGCATCCAGGCCCGCGTCCGCCTCATGCATGTACTGCTCCCATTCCAGATCTCCGACGATTTCTCCCGTCCACGTCAACGGTCCGGCCAAGCCCGGCGCCTCGCCTCCGACCGTGAATCGGCGAACGCGTTTGCCATCGACACGAACATCGATCTGCTGCGGGGAGCCCATTCCCATGATGTAGTCGTAAGCCTGTCGACGCAGGCGCACGCGGATGATGTATTCACCGTCCAGCGGAAAGTGATGGCGAATCGCCACGCCCCCACGAGATCCGAAGGGCAGGTCTTCACTGACGCGGACGTCTTGATCCAGAACCTCGGAAACCGTGTACTGTTTGAAGCTGGGAACGATGCCCATCGTCGGGTCACCCACGGCGAGCCGGCTGACCTTTCGAGCCGCCGACATGTAGCGTTCCAGGTGCGCCGGCGAGAGCGGCAGATTCGAGGCAATGTTGTCGAAGCCGGCCTCGGCCTCGTCGGGAAGCGGTAGCGAGTTTCCGTCGACCTCGAGCGCAAGCAGGTCGCGGACGGCGTTCGCGTACTCGGTCTGATTCAGGCGATGGACGCCGATCGTGCCGGGTTCCGGATTCGCGGCAGCGACGCGGTCGAGTTCGGTCTCTAACCAGGACAGAATCGAGCGGGACTCTGACGCATCCGGCCGCGGCATGCCCGTCGGTGGCATTTGACCCGTGCCCAGCTTGTGCAGGACCTTCTCCCACACTTCCAGGTTGGCGTCCACGTGCTCGACGTCGATCCCCTCCAGCGTGAGCCCCGCGGTGAGAAGCTGCTCGTTGTGGCACGCGACGCAATTCGCGTCTACGAACTCTCGCTGTGCTGAAGCGCGTCCGGGGACCGGGCTCGATGGCTCCTGGTGCGTCCGCGTCGGTGGGTTTGCCGGAGGGCTCGCTCCCGTCGTCACCGTGCGGCCATAGCCGAACACCAGCGGAACCAATAATACCGAAAGCCAGACGGACCTCGTCATCCGCATGTGGTACCTCTCAGAGTGTCGGCTGAGACTCCTGACCGCAATCTAAGTCAGTAGAAACAGGACGATTGCACGAATTATACGGATCGGGGAGCACCGGCGTCAATGGGACTCCAAGGTTTGAGGAATTGAAAGAACCCGTGCTGTGCCTTAGACTTTCCGTTAATTTCAAAAGTTCCCTAACTGAAACGAGGGAATCGGGTGCGGTTGCCGAGAAGGAGATCGATCGGGCGAGGCAGCCCCTCTTGAAGACTCGAAAAACTGGAGGTAGGGATGAAGATCCGAACAAGACTCCTGTGGATGCTGGCCCTGGGCGGGCTGGCTACATCGGTCGCCGGTAGCACGCAGAGCCAGGATTCCGTCGCGCAGTCGGTAGAAAGCCGTCGTTCGCACTACGCCGACATCGCGAAACAGATCTGGGACCTCGCCGAAGTCGGGTATCAGGAGGAACGAAGTTCCCAGCTTCTGCAGGCCGAGTTGGAGTCGGCGGGCTTTGATGTTCGAAGCGGCGTTGCGGGAATGCCCACGGCTTTCGTTGCGAGCTATGGCGAGGGTTCGCCGGTGATCGGCATCCTCGCGGAGTACGACGCTCTTCCCGGACTCTCCCAGGAGGTTGCCGGCGAGCGCGCTCCTATTCCCGGACTGGGCGCCGGCCATGCTTGCGGCCATCACCTTTTCGGGACGGGTTCGGTTGCCGCGGCCGTCGCTGCGAAAGAATGGCTGCAGCGGTCCGGCACTTCCGGCACGATCCGGCTCTACGGCACGCCGGCCGAGGAAGGAGGGGCGGGCAAGGTTTACATGGTGCGCGAGAATTTGTTTGAAGATGTCGACGCTGTCCTGGCCTGGCACCCGAGCTCCGCCAACAACGCCAGTCCGTCTACCTCGCTGGCCAATATCTCCGCCAAGTTCCGTTTTTACGGGGTTTCGGCTCATGCTGCCGGCGCGCCCGATCAGGGGCGATCCGCTCTCGACGGCGTGGAGGCCATGAACCACATGGTGAACCTGTTGCGCGAACACGTTCCCCAGGAATCGCGCATCCACTACGTGATCACCAGCGGAGGCTCGGCTCCGAACGTCGTGCCGGACTTTGCGGAGGTCTACTACTACTGCCGACACCCCGATGTCGAAGTGGCCAAGAGCACGTTCGACCGGATCGTCAAAGCGGCCGAAGGCGCAGCCATGGGTACAGGCACGACCGTCGAATACGAACGCATTCACGGCCTATACAGCATGTTGCCGAATCACTACCTCGGAAAGCTGCTCGACAGCTCTTTGCGCGAAGTCGGCGGCTTCACCTACACGGAGGAGGAAACATCTTTTGCCGAACAGATCCTGACCACGCTGATCCAGCCGGGGATGATCGGCTCGCAGGAGCAGGTCCGGGAATGGGCGCCGACTGCCGGAAGAGGGTCGACGGACGTTGCAGATGTCAGTTGGGTGGTTCCGACCGCGCAATTCCGGACAGCGACGTGGGTGCCCGGGACCCCGGCCCACAGCTGGCAGGCCGTCGCCGCCGGAGGCACGAGCATCGGCACGAACGGGATGATGATTGCGGCCAAAACCCTGGCGGCCACGGCCGTTGAGCTGTTCAGCAACCCGAACCATGTGAAGGAGGGGCTTGCGGAGCTCGAACGTCAGCGCGGAGCGGGTTTCCGCTACGAGGCCCTGGTCGGTGACCGCGATCCCCCGCTGGACTACCGAAAGAACCCGTAAGAAAAATGGACAGCGGGGACTTCAGGATCGAGTGTAGGTGCGCTCTATGAGCGCACAGTGTTTCGGTTCGAAGGATGTGCGGTCATAGACCCGCCGGCGAGCCGGTGAAGAGGTCTGGGGAATGAGAGGGCGAAACTTCAGGATCGGGTGTAGGTGCGCTCTATGAGCGCACATCTCGAAGAATGTGCGGTCATAGACCGCACCTACACTAAGGACCCGTGGGTCGGCCGGAAAGGCGCCTTCCCGCCTTGACGGCGTCGAAGGCATCCTGATTCCGTCGCTGCATGGTGAACACCTCGAACCCCCGCTCCATCAGGCTCTCGATCTGGTCGGGGTTGTTCGCCGGGTGGCTGCACGGCACCGTGAACTCCGTGCACGCCGCAATGACGGCCTCAACCGCGGCATCGAAGCCCACCTGGTCGCGCACCCGCTCGCCCGCGGCGTTCGTCGAGCTGAAAACACGCCCCAGAGTACCGGCGCCGACAATCAGGGTGCTGAGACCCGGAACGGCCGCGATCTCCCGCACGTTCGCGATGCCCTCTCTGCTCTCGACGATGGCCCAGAGGACAAGCTCACCGTTGGGACTGATCGGCCACACGTCGGCTCGCTCGAGGTACTCGTCCTCCGTCAGGCCCCAGTAGGCTGCGGCCAGACCGATGCCCTCCTCCGGGCGGGTGCCGCCCCTGGAGCGGAAGCGCATCGCGTCGATCGCCTGGCGGACCTCCTCGGCACTCTCCACTTCCTGCATCATGATGCCGGCGTGGCCCGCGTTCAACTGGTCGACGATGCGCGCTGCGGCTGCTTCCGGGTTGTCGTGGACGATCGGAATCTTCGAGATGAACGCGTGGTCGCGCATCGATCCGCCCACGGCGAGCATGGCCTCCATATACCCCGTAAACCTCTCCGCCGAGGCGGGCCGGTAGCTGTTGTACTCGAAGTCACTGACTTTGTAACCCACCGTCTCCCGCGCGACGTCCGCCAGCACGGGTTGCGGCAGAGCCGCTGCGGGTCCTCGCCTCGCGCCTCGTCCCCGCCTCGCGCCTCGCGCTCCCCGAGCGTCGATCGCCGGGTGGGTGACGCCGAACACCGGCAGTCCCTGCTCGTGGAGCACGATCATCGGGTTGAGCCGCTTCGTGTCCTGTTTCTGGGCCGGTCCCACCATCGGGCTTCCGAGAACGGCCAGCCCGAACACTACGACGATAAAGCTTAAACGCATCAGATCTTCCCCCCGCTGGGTCGGCATTGGCACTTTCGTGACCTGCGATGCTACGCCGGACAGGGAACCGTTGACAAGGATCTCGCGTCAGGCGGAAGCGACTAGAAAAATAGGGTCCGTCGTGACTGACTCTGTCTTTTTCGTGGGACTCTCCGTCTTCCGCCGGCGGGACAGACTTTGTTTGCTTCCAACCCCTTCCTTTCGTATTATTTGTCCGATTTCCCAACACTCGAAAGCAAACCCCTGAGAGACGGGATCGCAGCCGGCTCTCGGCAACTGCGGAGGCCGTAATGACAATGAAAGCAAGTCTCAGCCTACTCATCCTGTGCGGTGTGTGCGCCCTGGCGGCGCTGCCGACGGCCTCGGCCCAGCTTCCCCCGCCGAACGCGACCGGGGTTGCGACCGGGCACATCCACCTGAACGTCGGTGATGTAGAAGCACAGAAGGAATTCTGGATCGATATGGGCGCCGAGGTGACATCGACAGGTAACCTGGAAATGCTTCGATTCCCGGGAATGTACATCTTGCTCCGGGACCGGGAACCGACCGGTCCGTCCGACGGATCTACGGTGAACCACTTCGGGTTTTCAGTCACAGATTACGCCGCGATCCGGTCGAAGCTCATGGCCCGCAACGTCGATGTCTCGGCCGACAGGGAGGAAAATAAACAGATCACGATTCGGTCCCCGGACGGCGCACTGATCGAGTTCACAGAAGACGATTCGATCGACGTTCCGATCGCGTTTCACCACATCCACATGGACCATACGGACCAGGAGGGTATACGGGACTGGTACGTCAAGATCTTCGGAGCGGAGTCTTCTTCACGCCGCATCTGGCCCTCTGCCGTCGTCCCGGGCGGACGCGTCGACGTCCGGAAAGCCGATGCTCCGAGGGAGCCGACCCAGGGTCGAGCGGTTGACCACATCGGTTTCGAAGTCGCCGACATGGACGCATTCGCCGCCCGCCTGTGCTCCGAAGGCGTCAAATTCGACGTCGAGCCTCGTGAGATACCCCGAATCGGCCTGAAGATCGCCTTCATTACCGATCCCATCGGGACCTACATCGAGATCACCGAGGGACTGGCAGGGAAGTGAGGTCTGAACCCGTTCGAACGCACGCCCGTGCCATCTGTATCTGAATACATTAGGCACACGTTGTGATACTCTTGGAGAGTGAAGCGGTACAGTTGGGATCCCCAGAAGAACGAGAGGCTGATTGAAGAGCGCGGCATTTCGTTCGAGGAGATCGTGTTTCACATCGAACGTGGCGACGAAGTGGACATTCTGGAGCACCCAAATCAGGCGCGCTACCCTGGCCAGAGGATTTCAGTCGTCATCGTCGAAGAGTACGCATACCTCGTGCCCTATTCGGAATCTGACACGGAGATCTTCCTGAAGACGATCATTCCCAGCCGCAAGGCCACAAAGAAATACGTTGGAGATAAAGATGAGCAGACTCACTAAGGAGGAGCGCGAAATCCTGGAAGCGTTCGAGCGCGGCGAACTGAAGTCGGTACGCGGGAAGGTGGCGGCAATCAAGAAGCATCGTGAGTATGCGGCGTCGACGTTTCGGAAGGATCGGCGCGTCAACATCAGAATTTCGAGCCGTGACCTCGAAGCACTCCAGAAACGCGCACTGGTGGAAGGTATCCCCTATCAGACATTGATTGCGAGCGTCCTCCACAAGTTTGTGGATGGACGGCTCAGAGAAAGGGCATCGACGGAGTCGCTGTAACCTGCGACCCGGCGACAAGCTGCGAACGAATTGTGGGAACGGAAACTCCGGGCTTTCCAGGTGTAGGTGCGGTCTATGACCGCACATCTGCACGTCAAAGTGGGATTTCGATTCGTCGATACCGGTCAGTGCTGGGAGTTCTTGTAGATCCGACCGCCCTTCATGACGAACACGACGCGACCCAGGGCGCCGATGTCTTCCAGCGGATTGCCGTCGACGGCAATGATGTCGGCAAGCTTTCCGGCCTCCAGATTCCCGACTGTCTCGGAAAGGCCGAGTGCCTCGGCGGCGACAACGGTCGCGCTGACGATGGCCTGTTCCGGGCTCATTCCGTTCGCGACCCGGCGTTCGAACTCCGGGAAGGTGTTACCGGCCATACCGGCTACTGCATCCGTCCCGAACGCGATCACTACGCCTCGCTCGACCGCTTTGCGGAACACCTCCTCCCGGGGCGGCAGCAGACGGCGCGTCCACTCGAGTTGTTCTTCGTTGAACGGAAACTTGTCGGCGTTGGCCAGGTAATAACGCGACAGGTAGAGGTTCGGCACGTAGTAGGTGCCCCGTTCCGCCATCAGGTCGATCGTCGCGTCGTCGAGCAGCGCGCCGTGCTCGATCGTCCGCGCTCCGGCGAGAATCGCCCGGCGCGCACCTTCCGCCGCGTGAGCGTGCGCCGCGACGGGCTTGCCAGCCTTGGTGGCTTCTTCGATCGCGACACTCAACTGCTCAAAGGAGTAGGTTGGGGTTCCTCCAGAGCGGCTGCTGAGGGTAGCAAATATCTTCAGGACGTCCACGTTGCCTTCCATCTGCTTGCGGACGAACTCGCGTACCGGCGTGATCAGGTCTGTCGGCGCCCTCCCGGCCTCGGCCAGTGCGCCCTCGGCCGCCGGGACCTGCCCATCCGATACCCCCTCGCCCGAAGCGAGAAGTCGCGGCCCGGGGACGACTCCCGCCTCGATGGCATCCCGCAGATCCACATCGACGAAATCCGGCGCTCCCAGGCTCCGAACGGTCGTGAAGCCGCTCTCCAGGAACTTGAGCGCATTTGCGGCTGCATGGAGCGCCGTCGCGGAGCGACGTTCACCCCGCCCGTCGAAGTGAGCCGCGATGTGGACATGGCAGTCGATCAGCCCGGGAAGGACGGTGTAGGAGCGGAGATCGACCAGGGTCGCGCCGGCTGGAATCGACCCTGACGATTCGACGGAAACGATCTCCTCGCCCTCGACCAGAATGATGACGTCTTCGAGCACCTGCCCGTGCCCGTCGATCGCTATCCGTGTCCGGAGGGCGTAGTTCTGTGCGGATGCCGGCAGCGCCACCAGCGCCACCAGTACCCAGAGAGATGCGCGGAATAATCGCATTTCGACTCCTCCTCAGAGGGGAAAACGGCGAGTCTTTCGCCAAGAAAAAACCCACGCCACCGTGCTCAGCACGATGGCGTGGGTCGAGGTTGGTCGCTCAGCCTTCCGGCTAGAACGAATACTTCAGGAACAGCTGAGCCGCCCGAGCGGGTTGCAGGCTCCTCATCCCTGTCTGGTACCGGCTGGTCTGGTAGATGCGGTTTGCACCGCTTTCCCACTGGTAGAAGGAGTTGCTGTTTGCGACGTTCATGAAGTTGAACGAAATCTCAACCGCCTGAGAATCGCTGATCTGGAACTCCTTCCCGACCTTGATGTTCATGTTGTGGACATTCGGGGCCTTGAACTGGCCCTCTCCGCGCGTCGGGAACTCGATCCGGAACCGGGTCGCCAGCGGGTTGGACTGGGTCGTCCCGTTCGGAAGCGTGAACCGGGAAGGCCCATAGGTCGGATCGCCGGCCGAAAGCCGATTCTTGACCACACCGTTGAAGGAACCCTGGTTCAGCGTGTAGCCGCTGGAAACCTTGATCCCGTAAGGCGCGTCCCACTGACCCATGAAGCTGAACGTGTAGTGCTTCCAGATGTCCTGGCTGCCGCCGTCGCCCGAGGTCAGGCTGTTCTCGGAGCCGTTGCCACGGGTATCTTCCAGACCCTTGTTGTCCGGAAACGTCGACGGCTGAATGAACCGCGCCGGATCGGTCGGGTTCCAGTCGCCGCTGATGTTGTGTTTCTGGACACCCAGGGTGCCGTAGAGCATGAAGTTGTTGCTCATGTTCTTCGTCACCGTGAAATCCCCGGCCCAGAGGTTGTTCCGGCTGTAGGTATTGTTCGTCTGCTGCCGGACCATCCCCCGGTTCACGTCGACCAGACCGAAACCGAGGAACGGCAGGCCCGGACCTGCCGGGTAGATCCCGTTGATGTCGACTTCGGCGTAGTTGTGCTCGACGTGCTTCATCGTACCGGCGATGTCGACCACCACCTGGCCCGGGAACTGCCTCCGGTAGGCCAGGATGAACTCGTCGATGTAGGGTTGGCTCAGGTCCGGGTGGAACCGTTGCTTGATCAGCGCGTCTCCCGACCGCGACGACAACTGAATGGTTTCGAACGTGCCGTCAAGATCGTTGTCGTACTCCGTTCGGATCGTTGTCGCACCCGTCGAGGCGAAACGCGTCGGCCCGTCGCGGCCGGTCATTCCCGCGTGCAACCGGACGGCGCTTCCCCGGATCACGTTCTTGGCATCCGCATCGAGCATGAGCGAAAAGCCCAGGCGTGGCGCGACCTCGGTGCTGTCCTGTCGGGTGAAGTTGAACAACACGTCGTCCCGCTTCACGAAGTCCACGCGGATACCCAGGTTGAGTGTGAGCCGGTCGATCGGCCTCCACTGATCCTGCACGTAGAACGCGTAGTTGTTCTCGCTGGCATCGATGACGATCGGGTCGAATGGATCCGCATAGGAGCGGCGGAAAGGAACATGGCCGCCGCTCTTGTTGGCGGAATCGATCAGCACGCGTTGTTCCTGGTAGAAGCCGTTGTTCGAGAAAACGTCCGTCTGGCGGTACAGGCTCCGCGGGGCCGCGAAGAACCCCGTCTTGAGCTCGTGCGACACCCCGCCGCCCTGCATGAAGTAGGTCAGGTCTCCCTTGAACTCCCAGTGCGAGGATACCTGGTACCGGCGCCGGTCATCGTTGTCGAGGACACCGAGGAGGGTGTCGCCGGAAAGGTTCGATCCGGAGATTGCCGCGTCGTCGTAGATGAGCCTCTCGGGTGTCGTGTTGGCCAGGTCGGCAAAAGTCGCCTCGTTGGCGCCGCTCTTGTCGTTCCAGGAGCCGACGACCTGCGTGCTCAGGGCCGACGACCAGATCGAATTGAGTTTGGCCGTGTACTGGTAGCCGCCCGTGGAGTTGAACCGAAGGGGCTGGAGAATGTCCTGGTTGTTCTGCTGGTAGTTGGTCCGGTCGTTGGCCACCGAGAACAGTAGGTTGTGGTTCTGATTCAACTGTGCGGTCATCTTGATGAACCAGTTCTGGGCGTTTGTCTTGTTCTGGAAGTCTTCCTGACCGGGAGCCAGCGCCGCCCCGTTGTCGATGAAGAACTGGGTCCGGGAGATGAAGTTCTCGATCCGTTGATCCCTGAACGATCCGAAGAACCAGACTCTATTGCGTACGATCGGCCCCCCCATAGAACCATCGATCATGCCGATGTCTTGCTTGGTCGGCGAGCCGCCGTTGTTCTTGAACGTGTTGGCGGTGTTGTCGCCGTTCCACTTATTCGGCTGGAAGGCGTAGCTGACCTTGCCGTGAAACTCGTTGCCGCCGCTGGGCGTGACGATGTTGAGCTGGATGCCGTTGCCCATCGGCAGGGACGCATCGTAGCCGCCGGTCTTGACTTCGACGTCCCCGAGCGTGTCCGTGCTCATGTTGAGGTATGCGGGCTGCGAATCGTAATACGACGTCGCCCGCGTCCCGTCCATCTCGATGACGTGGCCGAAGTGGTGGACGCCACGGCCGTAGTACACCTGTCTGCCGCTCTGGTCGTTCCAGGGACGGGTGTTGATGCCCGGCTGCATCTCCAGGATGTCACTCCAGTTGCGCCGGGATTGCACCGGAACCGCTCTCTGGAACTCGCCGGCGATGGCCACGGCGCTCACCGTGGACGTCGTTTCGACCATCGGCGTTTCGGCCGTGACGCTGATCGTCTCGGTCACGGCGCCGACCTGCATCTCGACGTTGATCGTCAGGTTCGTGCCTGCCCGGACGAGGATTTCCTCACGCCGGTAGGTCGCAAACCCGGGCAGCTCGGCGATCAGGGTGTAGTTGCCCGGTGGCAGGCCGATGATGCGATAGTTCCCGTTCTCGTCGGAGAACACCTGGCGTTCACCGATCATTTGGTCACTCGAAGCAGTGACCGTGATGCCCGGCAGAACCGCGCCGGACGGGTCCGAAACGCGACCGATTAGGCTTCCTGCACCGGTCTGCGCAAAGGCGGCTCCGGTGAACAACAGAACCATTGCCACCGCTAGCCCTGCCTTGAAATAGTTCAACTCACTCCTCATAACCATCCTCCCCTTCGGGTGTAGATTGACCGCACACTGCGGGCTGGAGCCGGCAGGTCCGGTAGGTTTGGCTTAGATTGCCACTAAGCTTCGGTTGTTCTTGCTTAGATTGTGTCTGAGTGTAGTTTTATATCGGTCCAGGGCCGCACTGTCAAGCAGTTACCCGCGCGGACGACCTCCTCTCGCGGCGGCAGCAGAAGACGCGCCATTCCACTTAATCTTCGTTGAGGGGAAATTTTTTGGCGTTGGCCGGGTATTGACGCGACAGGTAGAGGTTCGGCACGCCCCGATCGGCCCGGGTCGCGACGGCTGGAAATCTATTCCGCCTTCTTGACGTCCCTAGTTCGATCCCATCAACCGAACGACGCCGATTCCGTCCTCGAAAATGCGCTCGTGGATGCGCTCGTGGTTCTGCTGGTACTCGGTGCGATCGTTCGCGACGGAAAAGAGCAGGTTGTGGTTCTGGTTGAGCTGCGACGTGACCTTGACGAACCAGTTCTCCGCGCTCGTGTCGTTGGTGAAGTCTTCGTAATTGGGAACCAGGGCCCTGCCCCGCCGGATAAATTCGTCGGACCGGGAGATGAAGTTCTTGATGCGGTTGTCGCGGAACGACGTGAAGAACCACACCCGGTCGCGAGCGATCGGTCCGCCCACCGACACGTCGAGGATGCCGACATCCTGGACGGTCGGCACGCCGCCGAGGTCGAGGAAGGTGCCCTGGGAATTGTCGCCGTTCCATTTTGTGGGCTGGAACGCGTAGGCGACTTTCCCGTGGAACTCGTTCCCACCGCTGGGCGTGACGATGTTCAACTGGATACCGTTGCCCATCGGCAGCGACGCGTCGTAGCCGCCGGTCTTGATTTCGACGTCCCCGAGGTTGTCGGTGCTCATGTTCAGATACGCCGGTTGCGAGTCGTAGTACGACGTCGCCCGCGTCCCGTCCATCTCGATGACGTGACCGAAATGGTGCACGCCGCGACCGTAGTACACCTGGCGGCCGCTCTGATCGGTCCACGGCCGCACGTTGATGCCGGGTTGCATCTCCAGAATGTCGGCCCAGTTCCGCCGCGGCTGCAACGGGATCTCTCGCTGGAACTCACCGGCGATGGCCACGGCGCTCACCGTGGACGTCGTTTCGACCATCGGCGTTTCGGCCGTGACGCTGATCGTCTCGGTCACGGCGCCGACCTGCATCTCGATGTTCACCGTCAGGTTCGTGCCGGCACGCACCAGGATTCCTTCGCGCTGATAAGTGGCGAACCCCGGCAATTCGCCGGTCAACGTGTATTCGCCCGGCGGCAAGGTGATGATCCGAAAGTTCCCGTTCTCGTCGGAGAACACCTGGCGTTCGCCGATCAGGGCGGGACTCGTGGCCGTGATCGTGATGCCGGGCAGAACCGCGCCCGACACGTCCGTGACACGACCGATTAGACTACCGGCACCGGTCTGAGCAAAAGCGACTCCGGTGAACAATAGAGCCATTGCTACCGCCAGCGCGGCTTTAAAAAAGCTGAACTCATTCCTCATAGCCTTTCTCCCATTCGGGTGTAGTTTTAGCGCGTACTGCGGGCGAAGAGCCTGCAGCTTCGGTTGAGTTTTTGTGGATTACCTTTGGCTAGCTTTTATACGAACCTCATGGCCGTGTCAAGGAATTCGAAGGAGGTGCTGTGGAGCCCCTTATCCTACACATGGCAGTCAATTTAGTCGACGGTGGCCAACCCGAATTCCTTTGACTTCACTCGAGGGTTCGACCGACAATTGCGGATGCTGAGCCGCGATCCATATATACCTGCTTTGTCTCGTTGCGGCTGATCTCCTGATGCGCGAGTTCCTTCCACCAGACAAAGCCATCCACCATCCGTAAGGGAGGTGCAATGTCCAAATACCTAGTACGCTTTCTATATCCGCTCCTGGGTTTGGCGATCCTGGCGGCGATTTCTAGCGAACCCCTGACGGCCCAGTATCCCGGTCGCAGCCAGCAGCGCGGGCCGACGGCCCAGCGCCAGGGCCGTGCTGAAGCGGGTGCCGGCGGGCAGCAGCAGATCCAGGTTCCCGGTCCAATCAAGGACTTTCTTGGAACCACCGACGAGGTGATCCCGCCCGTTCCCATGACCGGTGTGCCGGCCAAGGCCCCCACGACCGACACCTATTACTACGACCGTGCCGTCGAGGACATGCTCCCCGACGAGTTCATGTCGAATCCGGACGCGGAGTTCGACTGGAACACACTAAAGGCGTGGCATGTCCCGCCGCTGTTGAAATCGGTTCGGATCATCGGTCCGCGCAGGGTCGAAGCGGGTGCGACGATTCAGTACGAGGCCGAGGTGGCCGATCCGACGGCGACGACGACGGCCGCCTACCTGCGCTACTACGGCCCGAAAGGACGCCGCAGCTCGCCGCAGGCGACGTTCAAGCCGATCGCGGAAGGCTCCATGTTCCTGCGCGGAACCTTGAAGATTCCCGAGCATGCCGAGCCCGGTGTCTACCGGCACATCCGCTTCGGAATCACGAATGCGGTCCGAAGCGCGAAGGCTTATTTCTCCGATTATCATCCCGCAATGCGCGGGCAGCCTCTCGAAGTCGAAGTGCTGCCGAACCCGAACGTCGACGTCATCCCGCCCACGATGCACTGGCTGAGGCTCGGCGCGATGGATCGAACCGACGACAGTCTGATCACCCAGCCGATCGGGCGTGCGATCCCGATCTACGCCCACGTGACCGACAATCTCTCCGGAGTTGAAACCGTGAAGCTCCGGATGAACAAGCGGGACGTGAACAAGTTCCAGGAGTTTGAGCTGAAACCGCTGATGGGACAGGAAGATGTCTACGTCGGCTATCTGAATGTCCCGAAGTGGTGGGAGTCGGGCGTGTATCAGGTGACGACGGTCACGCTCGAAGACAAAGCCGGCATGCAGGTTTACCACTATTTCGCGACGAACGAGATGGTCGGCCACGCCCGGGTGCGTCTGGAGAACGATCCCGAAATGGTCGACACGACCGTGCCGCAGCTCATATCGGTGTGGCTCGACAGCGAGACCGGCACGATGGGAGAGCCCGTCACCGTGAGCGCGATCGTCATCGACGACAAGTCCGGCGTCGGAACCGCCTCGGCGGTCTTCCAGTCGGTGCCGAGTTACCAGAACAACACCAGGGTGGTCTTGAGGAAGGTGCAGAACCCGGATGTCATCATGAAGTCCGGATTCGACACCGATCTGAACCTGTACCGGGGCGAGCTGGTGACATCGGTATGGCAGGAGCCCGGGCGCTGGCAGTTGATGCGATTTGTCGCCCGTGACAACGCGGACAATTTTCTCGACATGCTGCCTACCCAGCACCCGGAATTTCAGGGCGTGGCGGTGGAGTTCGGCGGCGGGATGCGGTTGCGGGAGAAGATACTCGCCGTCATTTCAGACGGTGCCGGCGCCGGAACGCTCGACACGATGAGCCTCCCCGCGGCCGCCGCACCCGCCGCGCAACCCGCTGAGCCGGGAAAGATTCGTCGGATCGATATGATACCGCCCCACCCACCGCGCGGGGCGTGTCTGAATTGCCACGAACCGTAGAGATTCTTGTTTACTAATGCCTGTGTGACCGCTTTATTTGGTTTTTCAAGATTCTGGAGGAGCCGAGTATGGATAGACGAAATTTCATTAAAACGATGGGTGTTGCCGGAGCCGGCAGTCTCGCTGCCGCGCAGGTGGCCCCCGCTGCCCCCGCTCCCGAGTTCAAGACCAAACACCTGATCTGGATCATGAACGGGAACGGGAAGCGGAAGAAAGAGTTCATCGAGAACCCGGAGCTGCAGCCCAACTACGCCCGGATCGTCCGAGAAGGTTTCGTGTTCGAAGAGGACCACAACAACACCGTCTCTGAACACGGGAACTCTTGGACCGAATACCTGATGGGCCATCAGGCCCAGGGCGGGGTTCCGCTCTACCCGACGCCGCCCAACTACGTCCGCAAGCATCACGGCGACAAAGCCACGAACTATTTCTACCTGAACGGCGTCAGCTACTACCGCCAGTGGAGGTTCAGCGAGAAGTACTTCACGTGGCATCCCGACTACGGGGAAGACACCCGGCCGATCAGCTTCACGGCGACCCACATCTTCAACGAGATGTTCAACAAGGGACGGGATCCACGCACGATCGTTCGCGAAGAGTTTCCGGACATGGGTGTGACGGAAGCCGAATTCAAGCAACTCGAGGAATTCGTCGACGACGCTCAGAAGCGCCGTCTGTATGACGTCACGGGACTCCATAACAAGGCCATTCCACGCGACCCGTTTCTGGGCGATGCGATGGCTCTGCAGCTGTTGCCCGCCGTCATGCAGGCGTTCAAGCCCCGGATGTTGCTCTTCCAGCAGGTCGGGCACGACACCGGTCACGGGGCGGGCGGCTATCTGCGGCAGCAGACCGGCTACCACGAATACGAACGTGTGGCCAGGAGCACCGACGAGCAGCTGGGTCTTCTGTTCGACTTCATCAAGAACGACCCCTACTTCAGCCAGAACACGGCCATCGTGATCCGGCCGGAGTTCGGACGTGACGACGAAGTCAACCTCTACGGTGAAGTGCACCACTCTTCGGGCTACTACTACTGCCAGCGGTCGGCCAGCATCTGGTACGGGCCCGACTTCAAGGTAGGAAGCAGCAAAGATCTGGTCAACCGGCTCGACGTCGCCCCGACGATAACGAAGCTCATGGGCGGCGACGCGACGTACTCGGAAGGACTGTTCCGTCCGCAGATGCTCAAAGACGATCTGGCGGCCGAGTTCGAACCGTACCAGAGCTACACGGTAGGCTGAGAAGCAGGCCGGACAACAAGACGACATCGTGAGCGCCAGGCGGTCGCCCGCCTGGCGTTTTTTCGTGGGTAGGTGCGGTCTATGACCGCACAATTCTCGAACCGAAACACGTGCGCTCATAGAGCGCCCCTACACTCGGAGCAAGATGTTGCAAAAGTGTAGGTGCGGTCTATGACCGCACAATCTTTGAACCGAGACGTGTGCGCTCATAGGGCACCCCTACACCTGATCCGTAATCTCGATCCCGAAATACCGTTTGAGGGCATCGGTCCGCTCGAGGTCCGTTGCCAGCTCGCAATCCTCGGTCTCGTCGCCCTTGGTGGTGCTCAGGTGCATGTCCCGCAGGGTCACCCGGCCGTCCTCTGTCGCGATGGTCGCCACCTGATGTTTTGGGAACGGGGAATCGGGTGACGTCTGGTGGTACCGGCACATACCCTCGAATTCACCGGCGTCGCGGGGAGTGAGGGTGAACAGGTATCGCGGGGTCCACGCGGCTTGCGTCCGGCCTACGTACAGCGCATGGTCTTCGTCTCGGGCTCCGACCCGGTACATCCGCCCCTCCGAGGCAACCACGTTCGACCCGTCGATTCGCAGGGGTTCCCTTGCCGACTGGCCGTTCCCGACGTCGACGAGGTAATCCTCGTCGAGATGCACCTGCAGGACCATGTGATCGAACTCGGGATTGACCTCATCCCCGTTCAGCATTCGCGCCGAAAGGTACGCAACCTGAAAGCCGATCGCCGTCAGCAGTCGAGAGAAGAGAATATTGCACTCGTAGCAGAACCCGCCCCTCCGTTTCGATACGATCTTTTCAAAGATTCCCTCCGGGGAAAGTACGATCTTTCGCCCGAGGTGGATGTCGAGGTTCTCGAACGGCACGTGGATCAGGAATGCGAGCTGCAGATCTCGCAGCACATCAATGTTCGGCGTTCGCTCGCCGCTGTAGCCGATCCGCTCCATGCATCGGTCGAGATCCATCACGTGACGCTCCGGTCCCCAGCCGCGAGAACCCCTGCGGTGTTCGAGGAACTTTGGCCGTTGTCAAATCTGAAAACCCGAATATACTGCCAATCTCGAAACTACTCCAACTAGGCTGAAAGGTGATGATTCAGTGTCTAAACCGTCCGACAGCACTTCTCCGTCCGGTTCTCCCGCGAGCCGGAACACCTCTTCAGACTCGAAACCGGCGCACCTGATCCACACCATAGCGGGGCCGATCGTCTTCCTGTTGATGCTCGTGGTGCCCGTAGAGTCCATGACCTACGAGATCCGCTGTAGTATCGGGCTGCTGTTGTGGATGGCGTGGTGGTGGATCACCAGGCCGGTCCATCTCGCCGTCACCGGCTTTCTACCTCTGGTCGTGGTGGCTCTCTTCAATTTTGCACCCTTAGCGCGCATTCTCCCGGCCTACGCGGCGGAACTGGTGATTCTCCTGCTGTCGGCCAACGTCCTGACGACTGTCTGGACCCGGTGGGGGCTGGATCGCCGTATCGCCCTCGCTTCGCTCATCGGGGTCGGCACGAATACGACCCGGCAGATCCTGGCGTGGTTTGCGATCAGCATGATCATGAGCGCCTTTCTTCCGAACACGATCGTCGCGGCGACGATGATTCCGATCGTCGTGGCGATGCTCCGGTTCATCGGCATCGAGGACCTGTGGGAGAGCAACCTCGGCACCGCGCTCGTCATCGCCGTGGCATGGGGGACCAGCGCTGGCGGAGCGACGACACCTCTGGGCGGTGCTCCGAACCTGCTCACGGTCGAGTTCATCCAGGAGACCGTCACCGGAAGGGAGTTCCTGTTCGTCACCTGGGTCACCCGTTTTCTGCCGCTCAGCCTGGCCGTGATGATCGTGACTTTTCTGTTCGTTCGGTTCGCGTTCAAGCCGGAGATCGCTGAAGTAGAAGGCACGCGAGATTATTTTGTCGGGGAATTGAAAGCGCTTGGATCGATGAGCATCCAGGAAAAGTGGGGTTTCTTTCTATTCTCTATGGCTGCCTTGCTCGCGTTCACCCGGCCGCTGTACGCGGCCGCATTCCCCGCATTCAGCCCCGCCTACGCGTTTCTCAGTTTCGCACTGCTCTGTTTCCTGATTCGGCCGCGGGGTGAGAACCTCATGACCTGGGAGTACGCCCAGGGGAAGATGATGTGGGGACTGTTCTACCTGTTCGCCGGCGGCACCGCCCTGGGCCGGATCCTGAGCGAGACGGGCACGGCCGCCTACGTCGCGGACGTCCTGCTGCCCTACGCCAGCGGCGGCGGGTTTCTCGCGGTTGTCGTGTTTTCGGTGTTGACGCTGTTGATGACCCAGATCACCAGCAACACCGCGGCCGTCGCCGTCACGGTTCCGATCACGATCAGCACGTTCCAGAGCCTCGGCTTGAACCCTCTGCCGTTCGTCTACATCGTGACGACAATTGGGAACTGTGGGTTCATGCTGCCGACCTCCGCCGGGGGACCTGCCGTCGCCGCCGGCTACGGCATTAACCTGAAGACGATGTTGATCAAAGGGTTCTGGGCCTGCCTCCTCGTTTTGACCGTGGTCGTTGTGCTGGGATACCTGCTCTCGGTCTACTGGCCGGCTTTCGGCACGGCCTGAGGGGACGCGGGGACTTCTAGCCCGGATGGGTCACCAATCCGGGAATCGGCTGGTTTTCGGGTACGAGAAACGAATTGCGGCGAGTTCTGAATCCTGGAGTCGGTGAATCGGGGGAATCAGTCGTTGTTGAGGACGTGAGGTCGACTCGTTTGGCACGACAGGGGCATGATTCGGCGTGTGGAGGCAGACCTCGGCCCTGTGCAGATGAAGAAGTGAGTTTTTCGGTTGTGGGTGAATCGTGTCGTCAGCAACGAAGCGGAATCGACTGCAGGTTCCGCATGATAAGGGCGAAGGTTTCGGGATAGGGATAGGCCTCCGACATCGAGATCCAGACGTTGCGGACCGTCAGGCGGATTCGGGCGCCGATTTTGAGAAGCTTCAGACGGATGGTCCCGCACTGGGCATGGGCCATCGCGGTATCTTTGAGCCCGAGGCGTCGCAGGGCATGCATGAGCATGTACGCAGCTGAGGAGAGATAGAGCCGGAGCTGATTGGCGCGCATGGTCGCCGCGCTGGTCCGGTCCGCAAATAGGTCCAACTGCTGTTCCTTGATACGGTTCTCCATGTCGCCCCGCGCGCAGTAGAAGTCCTCATACAAAGCGCGGGCTTGGAAGCGTTCCGGCGGCAGGGAGGTCACGATGAATCGGGGATTGGCGCCCTTGTCCAGGAACTCCGCCTTGCCGACGACGCGTCGCGCGCGGGTCCAGCTGTTTAGAGTCCGGTACTGGAAATCCTTAAACACCCGCGCCGGTTTCCCGGTGGCGTTAAACTCCGCTTCCGCCTGAACCATTTCTTCAGCGATTTCTTGCTTGAGACGACTGTTCTTGGCCAACCCGATCACATAATCGACCGGATGGGATTCACACCAGGCGAGCAGTTCATCCCTGCAAAAGCCCGAGTCGGCCCGGATGATGATCGATACTGTGGGCCACACCTGTCGGATCTGACCGACGATGCGCTCTAACTCATCCACCGCTCCGTCGGCCCCGTCAATGTTGGAACGCCGGAGCCGGGCGCACAGCAGATGTTCTCCCGAGAAGATGTACAACGGCAGGTAGCAGTAGTTGCCGTAGTAGCCGTGAAAGAACCGTCCTTCCTGGTTGCCATGGATCGTATCGTCGGTGGCATCCAGGTCCAGAACGATCTCAGAGGGCTCCGATTCGTGGGCCGCGATAAACGCGTCGACCATCCACCGGTCGATCTTGTCGCCATCCATGGCGATCTTCTTGTAAGACCTGCTCTGCGGATGTTCAGCGTGCACTTGCCTGCCAACGCCTTTCCCCGGTCTCCGGCCTGCCGCCGGTTTTTCCCCAGTGGGGCCTTCTCCACCGCCACGGCCAGCATCTGTCCGTAGCCTGTCGTTCAGGTCCTCATCGTCCATAAATCCGCTGGCCCAACAACTCCTTCACCGATCAACCTCGGGTCCCGGTGATGTAAAACACTGCAGTCCGGGATCAAACCCGTCCGCTTCTCGACTTCCCTCAACAGCAGAACACCCGCGTCGGAGGTGACTTTCGCCGTCGAATCGCGCCTTCACTTTCCGTTGAAAAAGTCCGTGAAATTCGAACGTGGCTTGCTTACACTCTGTTCTCATAAGGGCCGTCTCCGTTTGGGTTTTTAAACGTTTCTCGTCAAACGCTTTATGCCAAACAGGGCGGCCTTTTCTGGTCCTATCCGTGAAATATAGGGGCTAGCAGTCCGTGGTTAAAGTCGGCCTCATCGTAATTAGAAGAAGGACCGGATGCGACCATAACGCGAGGAGAATCAGGTTAGGAGATCGCGATATGGGAATGGGACGGAGAAAGCACCGACAGGACACGTTGTGGGTTGCGACCGCGGAGTTGCCGCGAACAGCGGGCCACGTATTTTACGAACGGGTAAACCGAATCCTGAACGAGACGGAGTTCGACCGGTTCGTCGAGGATGCGTGCGAGAAGTTCTACGCCGCAGTGATGGGTCGGCCGAGCCTGGCACCGGGCAAGTATTTTCGGATGCTGCTGGTGGGCTACTTTGAAGGGATCGATTCGGAGCGGGGGATTGCATGGCGGTGTGCCGATTCTCTAAGCTTGCGGGAATTCCTGGGAGTGGGACTGAGCGACGCGGTACCGGATCATTCGACGGTTTCGCGAACCCGACGGCTGATCGATCTGGAGACGCATGGAAAGGTCTTTTCGTGGATGTTGGGTGTATTGGCCGGTGAGGGCCTGATCGATGGGAAGACGGTGGGCGTGGATGCATCGACGCTGGAAGCCAACGCGGCGATGCGATCGATCGTGCGGCGGGATACCGGGGAAGCCTACAACGAGTTCCTGACACGGCTGGCCAAGGCGTCGGGCATTGAGACGCCGACCCGAGCGGACCTGGCCCGACTGGACCGAAAGCGAACCAAGAAAGGATCGAACAAAGAGTGGGAACATCCCGACGACCCGGACGCGCGCATTACGAAGATGAAGGACGGGCGGACGCATCTGGCGCACAAGGTCGAGCATGCCGCCGACATGAAGACCGGAGCCATCCTGGCGGTTACCGTGCAGGGCGCCGATCTGGGCGACACGACGACTATCGAAGACACGATGATCGAGGCGGCCCGTCAGATGGAGACACTGGCGGCCGATCCTGAATCGAAGCTGCCCGACGATTACCTTTCCGAAATCGTGGCCGATAAGGGATATCACAGTAACGATACGATGACCGCCTTCAAAGACCTCGGTATTCGCAGCTATATCTCGGAACCGGACCGGGGTCGGCGTAACTGGAAAGGCAAGCCCGCCGAACAACAGGCCGTCTACGCCAACCGGCGACGGATCCGAGGTGAGCGGGGCAAGCGGTTACTCCGACAGCGGGGACTGATGTTGGAACGGCCGTTCGCGCACACTCTGGAAACCGGAGCCATGCGTCGGGTTCACCTCCGACATCGGGACAACATTCTCAAGCGCATCCTGATTCAGTACGCCGCGTTGAATCTGAGCCTGATTCTTCGGAACAATTTCGGGAACGGCACACCGCGAGGCCTTCAGGGCCAGTATGTTGCTGCCTTGTTCACCCTGATACTGCTCTGGAGCCACTATCAATCGCTCTCTTTCGATCCTGAACACTCCGGACACGATTTCAACGCTGTTCCGTCTTGGCCGACACCCGTGAATCCCAATTCAGGAAATTGCACTTCTGCCACGGACTGCTAGGCTCCGGCGTGGGCGCGTCAGAGGATCTGGACGAGCATCACGATCGAGGCGACGTAGATCACGCCAATCACGATTGCCTGCAACGGCCGCTCGGGCATTTTCACCGCGAGGCGACTGCCCGCAAACACTCCAGCCAGTGATCCCACCCACATCACAGCCGCGGTTATCAGCTCCAACTGGCCTCCCCACATGAAAATCACCGACGTCTGGAGGGACAGGACGAAAGCGATCAGGATCGAGGTGCCGACGGCGCTGGCGGCCGACAGGCCCATGAGAATGATCAGCACCGGAAGTACGAGGATGCCGCCTCCGACGCTGGTTGCCCCCACGAGGCCCCCGACGATCAAGCCACACAGAACGCACAGAAACGTCCGGCTCCTGCCGCGCCCACCGGCGTCGGATGCGGGGATCGACGTCTTTCGGACCAGGTTCAACGTCAAAATGATGGCCGACAGCAGCATCGACAGCGCGATCACGAGTCCCAGGCTGTCCTGAAAGCTCTCCAGCCTGGGAGCGTCCTCAGTTCCGGCGGTCCGAATGTAGCTGTTGATGAAATAGGCCGTGACGACGTTGCCCGGGATAGCGCCGGCGAGGAAGGTCAGCGTTGCCGACCGGTCCAGGGTGCCCAGACGGTGGTGTGCGAACACGGCGTACGCCTTGGCCAGGAACGCGTACAGGCTCGCGGTGCCGACGGCGATCGAAGAAGGAAGCCCGAGAATGATGGTCAAGGCCGGAACAGTCAGCGCCCCGCCGCCGACTCCGGTCAGCGCGATGAGGAATCCGATGACCATCCCGGTGGCGAGTCGAACCAGGATTTCCCACGCGTCAAGGCCCATCAACTCTCGCTGTCCTTCCGCGCCGAGGGCCGTGGATAGTGGGCTTTTTCGGGAAGGATATGCCGGACCCCTCCCTGCGGCCGTGGATGGTCTCCTAGGTAGCGCGGAATCAGGTGGAAGTGGACGTGGTGTATGCTCTGTCCCCCCGCCGAACCCACGTTGACGCCGATGTTGTATCCGTCGGGGTGGTACTCATTCTCAAGGACATGCTGTTCCAGCTGGAGCAGATCGAAACAGGCAGCGGCTTCATCGGGACGGAGTTCGAAAAAACTCGCGCAGTGTCGGAGCGGAATGACGAGAGAGTGGCCCGGGCTGACCGGGTAACTGTCCCTCGCGGAGTAGGCGAACTCATTCCTTTCGGTCACGCCCCGCGGAGTGCAGAACAGACACGGACTATTCGGATCCCGCATTCACGTACTTGAATCCCTGTTGTCCGCTGCGAACAGCATCGCCACAAACCGGTACGAGAGGTGCGCGAACTTCGAGTAGGGGAGGTAGGCAAGGAGAAAGAAAATGAACAACAGGTGAACGAAATACATCCAGTAGGCCAGAGTCGCAACGTCGAGGAGCCGCAGCCACTCCGTGAAGAACCCGGTCAGCGTGGTCAGGCCCAGCACCGACAGAAACAGCACGTCCGAATAGGTCGTCTTGCCGGCTTTTTCCTTGTCCTTGCTCCGCCGGTAACCGAAGACGGCACACGCGATGATCACGGCGACGCCGCTCACATTGCCGAGAATCTTGACCGGGTGCCAGAGCGGCCACGGCGTCAGGTAACCAAACCCGTAGATGCCGATCCCGACCGACGTCGTCGTGATGACGAGACCGATGAACCCGTAGAACAGTGCCATGTGGGTCTTGAAGAGATGTTCCTTGTAGCTCTTCCTGTCTCCCGTTCTCTCGGATTCGCACTGGCGGAACCGGGTGTGTTTGAGGATCGAGACGATCGTCGGAATCAACCCCGCAGTCGCGTTCCCGTCGCTGGCAGCCTCCTGCCGGAGCGCCCGCCAGTAGTCGAAGGCGGTCTTGAGCGCCGCGATCACCGCCAGCCCGACCGCGATCGTAAACATGACTTCGACGTAGATGATCGGCAGAAACTTCGAGTAGACGACCGTCCCATCCGGAAGGGAAGTCAGATTACCCAGGCTCGCGAGCATCGCGAGCAGGATGACGGCCGGAAAACCGAACAGCAGGGGCAGGTACTTCGCCTGATCGACGGCCCGGCCCATGAACTGCGGCCAGGCATAGTGGGTGATGCTGTAGTCCCGGACGGCCGCCATCACATCCGCGGGTTTCGCGTCCCGAGGACAGTAGGTATTGCAGACTCCGCACTGGTGGCACTGCCAAACCGAAGCGTCTGCCATCAGCCGGTCTTTCAGGCCCCACTGAACCCAGATCATTTCCTTGCGCGGGAACGGATCCGTCTCGGTCGAAATCGGGCAGATCACCGAGCAGGTTCCGCACTGGTAGCAGGAGGTCAGATCGTGGGCATCAAGGCCCATGATCTCGCGTTTGAAATCCAGATCCGGTTCGATTAAAGCTACCTTAGCCATCGCTTCTCCCGCAACTGACTCCCCTCCTTAACCAAGGAGGTGTGGCTGCGCCAAAGGCGCAGACGGGGTGGTTCTTCCCGGTCAACACCACCCCGGCGCTTCGCGCCACCCCTCGTCATCTGAGGAGGGGAGTTGGGTGGTTGGTTCAGAACCCCTTGAATGGATTCGGTCCAATTTCCTCGATCGACGAGGAGAACTCTTCGAGCATCCCCGGGATCTCCCGGTAGTCGGAAATCGCGACTTCCCTGACCTGAACTCTCTCCGGCTCCAGAGCCAGGCGGTCCAGGGTCTCGCGCACGTTCTCCATCCGTTGTCCCAGCAACTCGCTCCCCTGGATAAAATGGCACTGGTAGTCTTCGCCGGACTTGCAGCCCATCAAGGCGACCCCGTCGAACCCCCTGGACATCGCATCGGCAATCAGAACGCTGTTGACCGAGCCGAGGCAGCGCACCGGAACGATCCGGACGTTCACCGGATAATCAAGCCTGTTGATGCCTGCGGCGTCCAGGGCCGGATACGCGTCGTTCTCGCAGGCCAGTACGAGTATCCGTAGTTTCTCATCGTCGTCCTCGGGTATCTCGACGGCCCGTATCATCGACGAGAGCATGTCGACCGAATAGTCGTCGAATGAGATGATCTGGACCGGGCAAGCGCCCATGCATATCCCACACCGCCGGCACCGATTCGGGTCCAGCGAAGGGTGGCTGTTCTCATCCACCTCCAGCGCCCCGAACGGACACTCCTGGGAGCAGCGCCCGCAGGAGGTGCACTTCTGCATGAAGAAATCCGGATAGGACAGGTCGCCGGTTCGCGGGTGCACCGCCGATCCCGCCGATGAGTTCTCGATACACTGAATGGCCTTGAGCGCCGCGGCGGTCCCGTCCTGAGCGCTGGAGCCCATGTCCATGGGCTTTCTCGCGCAACCGGCCGAATATATGCCGGTTCGTCGCGTCTCGTATGGGAAACAGATGAAATGAGAGTCCGCAAACCCGAACTGCGTTTGTGGAAGCTCGCCTCCCTGAAGGTAGCCGAGGTTGAGCGCCTGTTCGTCCATCCCGACCGGGGTCATTCCCGTCGACAGCACGAGCATGTCCGCCGTTATTCCGACGCTGCCGCCGAGTAGCGTGTTGTCGACTTCCAGGACGATGTTCCCGTTCGAGTCCTCCGAAACCGACCCGACATCGCCCTGTGAGAACATGATGCCTTCGTCGGCCTGAACCTGCCGGTAGAAGTACTCGTATTGGCCGGGCGTCTGCATGTCCTGGTAGAAGACATACACGCTCGAGTTCGGGTAAAGCTTTCGCAGGTAGCTCGCCTGCTTCAGCGCGACCAGAGAGGTGACGTTGCCGCCGTACGGCAGGTGTTTTTCGTCGCCCTTGCCTTCGCACTGGAGGATTGCCACGCGCTCAACCTCACGTCCGTCGGACGGCCGGGTCACTTTTCCGGACGACGCCATTTCTTCCAGCTGAACGCTCGTGACGACGTTGGCGTATCGTCCGAAACCGTATGATTGGAACTGAGAGGCGTCGTAGGGTTTCCAGCCTGTGGCCACGACGACGGCGCCGACCGTCACGCTTCGAGATGTTCCGTCGTGGCTCAGCGTGACTTTGAAATTCCCCGGCTGACCCTCGACGCCTTCCACCTGCGAGGAAAGGCATACGGTGATATTCGCTTCCTGCTCCACCGCCCGAATCCTGTCATCGACGTCGGAATCCTGGAGGTCTGCGTAGGGAGGCCGGGTGGGAAAGTGTCTGTACATCTTCGTCGCGAATCCGCCAAGTTGCGCCTTCTTCTCGACCAACACGACCTTGAAGCCGGTTCGCGCGGCGTCGATCGCCGCCGCCATCCCGGTGATCCCACCTCCCACCACCAGGATGGTTCTCTCGTTGGCCTCCGTGTAGGGGGTTGGAGTCTCCGTCTTCTGCGCCCGCACGATACCCATCCGAAGATAATCTTCGGCGAGGCTCTGGGTCTCTTCAGTGTTCGGCGGGTGGCTCCACACCACCTGCTCCCGGATATTCACCCGTTCCACGGGAGCGTTCTCGAATGAAAGAATGTCGGTGTTCACGCGTGGCGAGCAGGCGGCCACAACGACCCGATCGACCTCACCTTTTGCGATGTCGCTCTTGATGAGGTTGACGTCTTCGAGACAGAAAGCGTCGGCGCTTCGGACGACGGCCGGGTTGAACTCGTCGGTCGCGATCTTTACCAGATCGTCCGGTTTGAGGCACTCCCCGATGTCACAGCCTTTGCAGACGTAGACTCCGACCTTATGTTCCATGATTCATCAGTGTCCAATTTAGGGGTTCGAACGCGTGCCCAGCCGCGTTCAACCAGACTCAGGTGTTTACGGGCTCCGCTGCCCGCTCCCCTGCACGATGGATGGCTTGAATCGCCTTTAGCGTGGCTGCCGTCGCATCCTGGACGGAAGTTTCGACGTCCACCGGTCCCCGCGCGCATCCGGCGGCAAAAATCCCGGGCGCGGTCTCATCGGGCAGGATGAAAGCGTCGGAATCGTAGCCGGCAGGGACACTGGATTGCGTCGGATCCACGCCTGACGCCATTCCCGTGGCGAGAACCACGAGGTCGACATTTGTCTTCGTCTTACGGGCGGAGAGGATGTCTTCCGCTTCGACGACCAGCTTGCCGGTAGTCGAGTCTTCAGCAATCCTGGCTACTTTCCCCTTCACTACCGACACGTTCGGATCGCTCTGCACTTTCTCGGAAAAGAATTCGTACGTACCCGGTGTCCTCAAGTCGATGTAGAAAATGTAGACCTTCGATTCCGGATTCTGCTCTCTCACGTACGTCGCTTCCTTCAGGGATGCCAGGCAACAGATGCTGGAGCAATAACCCAGGTGGTTCTCGTCCCTGGAGCCCGCGCACTGGATGAACGCGACGGAATTCACGTCGCCTCCGTCGGACGGCCGGACAATCCTGCCCTGGGTGGGCCCGTCCGGAGCGGCCATGCGCTCGATCATCATGTTGGTGACGACATCCGTATAGCGACCGAACCCCAGATTGTCGATCCGTGCGGCGTCGTAGGGTTGCCAACCGGTGGTCATGATCACCGCGCCGACCTTGAGGCTGAGGCTCGCGGGTTTCATATTCAGGTCAATCGCATCGTAGTTGCACGCGTCGACGCATTTCGCGCACGCGCTGAGCTCACACGCGGAATCGTCGATCGCGTACTTCATCGGAAACGCCATCGCATGGGGCAGGTAGATCGCCTTGGTCGTACCCATACCGAGATTGAAGGCGTCCGGTCGATCTTCAGGACAAACTGCAACGCAGTCGTTGCATGCAGTGCAGCGGTCGTTCACGTAGCGAGGGTGCTGCTTGATGGCGACATCGAAATTCCCGGGTTCACCCGCGATACTCTCGACCTCCGCCATCGTGAAGAATCGAATCCTCCGATTCTTTTTCATACGTTGGAAATTGATCTCAAGACCACAGTTGGGAGGACACAGTTTGGGGAAATACTTGGCGAGTTGCGCCACACGTCCACCCAGGTAGGGTTGTTTCTCGACGATGTAGACCTCGTATCCCACCTCGGCGGCTTCGACCGCTGCTGTGATTCCGGCGATGCCCCCGCCGACGACCAGGATGCTCTTGTGGATTGAAGGGACTGTTTCTGCCGTCATATTCTGCTCCGCTACGGGACGAGCGGAATAAACGGTTTCTTGGACATATGCCACTCCCCGGTTGCGGGATCGTACCTGGAATTGACGAACACCTTCCAGTTCTCTTCGTCCAGCTTCGGGAAATCGCCGCGGTAGTAGTACCCGGGCCACCGGGTTTCTTCCCTGAACTGGATGTGACGCAGGTGCGATTCCGCGCACCACGTCCGATCCCACAGCTCCCAGCACCGGAGCAGATCGTGGAGATCCCGCGCGCCCAGCTTCTGGAGGTCTTCCCGGTAAAGACCCAGCAGCTCCAGGCCCCTCGCCAGGGTGGGGCCGTTTGTCATGTAGAAGTTCCCCGGACCCGCGACGTACTCGTCCATCGTCTTTTGGAGCCGCATCAGAGCCTGCTTGGGCAGGAGGTAATGGGGATTGACCTCCACGCGTGTCGAGGCATCCTTGTGCTCCTCCAGGGTCTGGAACGGCTGATAGAGCTCTGCCTTGATGGCCTCGACCCTGCCGTCGTCGTAGCGCAGCGGATTGGGATGGTCGGCGATGTAGGCGACCGCCGCCTTGCCCGCCATCCGTCCCTCGGTGAACGAACCCGACGAGAACTTGTGCGCCGATGCTCCCACTCCGTCCCCCGCCGCAAACAGGCCGTTGATGGTCGTCATGCGGTTGTAGCCCCAGAAGTATTCCTTCGGTGAAATATCTTCCGGTCCGCTGACCCAGGCGCCGCATGCCGAGGAGTGCGAGCCCATCAGGTAGGGTTCCGTGAGAATGATCTCCGATGGCGTCTTCGCGGGATCGATGTTCTCCGATGCCCACAGCAGAGCCTGCGACATCGTCATGTCGAGAAAGTCTTCCCACGCATCGGACTCGATCTCCTTCATCTTCTTCTTGTCGTTCTGCACCTCGGTGAACAACTTCTGGAGCGCTTTGTCGGTCCGCATGTAGTGAGGCCCCCGGCCGTCCTTGATGTCGTTCAACATCAAATGGTTCCGGAGCGGTGTCGGCACAGGCTTCGCCCGGCCGTATTCCCCCCACTCGAGCAGCTCGTGGGCGCGAGTCTTCTCCAGTTCGTCGCCGTATGCGTTCTCGGCTTTGGCCTTGAAGAGCAGGAACCAGGCACCGACCGGGCCGTAGCCGTCCTTGAAGCGCGTGACGACCACGCGGTGCTCCATCTGGGTCATCTCGGCGCCGGCTTTCTGCATCAGGCTGTATGCGGAGCCGGTATTCCACACGGCGTACCAGATCCGGCCGAGTCCCTCGCCAGTTGCACGGGGACGGAAGACGTTCGTGGCGCCGCCAGCCGAGCAGATCACGGTCCTGGACTTGAAGACATAGATTTTGTGGTCCCTCACGCTGAACCCGACCGCGCCCGAGACCGTCGTCGGCTCGTCGGCGTCGGTCAGCAGATGGGAAACGAAGATTCTCTCGTAGACGTTCCCCTCGCCGACCGCTTTCTTTGCCGCTTCCGCGACGATCGGCTTGTAGGACTCGCCGTGGATCATCACCTGCCACTTGCCTTCCCGTTTGTAGGTCCCGTCTTCGTTCTTGAAGAACGGCAGGCCCCATTCTTCGAACATGTGGACGCTCTCATCCACGTGCCGGGCGATGTCATAGACCAGGTCCTCGCGCGACAGGCCCATCAGGTCGTTCCGGACATACCGGACGAAATCCTCCGGCTGGTTCTCGCCGTTCTTCATTCCCATGTAGCAGTTGATGGCGGACAGGCCCATCGCGACCGCCCCGCTTCTCTCCGTGGCGGCTTTCTCGACGAGCACAACCCGCAACCCTTTTTCCTTGGCCCAGTAGGCGGCTTCGAAAGCGGCCCCGGTACCGGCCATTCCGCCGCCGACGACCAGGACGTCACATTCGACTGTTTCGACTTCAGGCTCAATCATTCGCTGCCTCCAGTGATCACGGCGTGAGGGCGCGGGCCCTCGTCTTCATCCAGATATCTCGTCAGGGCCGGTTGTCGGGAAGGAAAACCCTCTGACCAGAACGGCTTCAGTTCGAAAGTGCGGGCAGGTTGTCAACGCCCAGGTACTCCGACTGGCCGTACAACGCCTGTGTCCGCAGTGCATCGGGTGGGGGGCTTGCCGACACCCGGAACGGCTCGATCGTTCCCCAGGCGGTCGTGCGGATCGCGTATTTGAACCGCTTCATCTGGCCGTTCCGGTACTTCACGGTCCACATGATGGAGTCCGTGCCCCTGAGCGGCGTCAAGCTTGCGCCCAGCGGAACGACGTCATTGTACCCGCGCATGTCGATCGCGGACTGCGGGCACGTCTTGACGCACGAATAGCACTCCCAGCACATGTCCGGTTCCAGGTTGTACGCCTTTCCCAGCGCCGGATCCAGCGCCATGATGTCGCTGGGACAGATGTAGTGACACGCCGGCCGATCCAGAGCCTTGCAGCCGTCACACTTGTTCGGGTTCACATACGTGGGCATGTATTCATTCCTCCGGGCCTATTCACCCTCGGCGTACTTGTGGAGTTTGACCTCCACCCTGTCCTCGAGTGTTCTGTAGTATTCCTTGAGAATAGCCAGCACTTCGGGCCGACTGAAGTGGTCGGGCACGTCCTCCCCGCTCGACAGCCACTTCCGGAGCATCGTTCCGCTCACCAGCAGCCGATCCTCCTTGCCGTGCGGACAGGTCTTCATCGACGCGACGCCGTCACACCGGGCGCAGTAAAAAGTCCAGTCGATCTTGAGAGGCCGTATCTCCAGCGCGTCTTCCGGAATCTCGTCGAAGATGTGATGAGCGTCGAACGGACCGTAGTACTCTCCCACCCCGGCATGGTCGCGTCCAACGATGAGGTGGCTGCAGCCAAAGTTCTGCCGGAACACCGCATGCAACAGTGCCTCTCTCGGTCCTCCGTATCGCATCTCCATGGGATACACGGCCTGGATGCAGGTATCGTCTACAAAATAGTTCTCCACCAGCATGTCGACGGCGCCGACGCGAACCTCCGCGGGAATGTCTCCCGGCTTCAGTTTTCCCACCAGCTGGTGGATCAGGATTCCGTCGCAGACTTCGATGGCGATCTTCGCCAGGTACTCGTGGGAACGATGCATCGGATTTCGCAGCTGCAGCGCTGCGACCGCGCTCCATCCCTTCTGCTCGAACAGTTGCCGCGTTTCCACCGGCCGGAGGTAGCTGCCGGAGTACTTCTTCGGGTACGGGCCTTCGCTCAAGACCCGGACCTTCCCGCCGATGTTCACATCCCCCTGGGCCATCACCGTGGCGACGCCGGGATGCTCCGAGTCGGTGGTCTTGAAAACCTGTTTGCACTCGTGAGCCTTGTCGATCCGGTATTTCTCGTCGATGACGAGGCTTCCCATGAGCTCGTCGCTTTCGGAATCGACGAGAGCCACCTCCTGTCCGTCTCTCAAGCCGTCCGCCTCTTCCGGAGTTGCCGAAAGCGTGATCGGAATGGGCCAGAAGCAGCCGGCGTCAGTCCGAAGCGCGTCGCACACGCCCTGCCAGTCGGCACGACCCATGAAGCCGTCCAACGGTGTGAACGCTCCGATACCCATCATGATGAGGTCGGAAGTTTCCCTGGACGTCATCCGAACCTGAGCCAGCCCGGCGATCCTCTCCCGTTCTTCTCGAAGCTCGGCTCCTGAGGTCAGGAGCGGCTTCAACTTGCGTTCTGAACCATGCGGGTTCGCCAGAGCCATTCAGATCCTCACCTAAACCTGCGCCAACCGAACAGAAGCGTTCGGTGCTGCGGGTAAAGAACTGGAAAAATGAACGAACGTAAACGCTGGACTCAATAAGATGCTTCTTACAAAGGCCTTAGCGGGCGACCGAATCATAGACGGAGATGCCCGGCAACGCAACCGTTTTGACGAAAACGTACGCCGCCGGGAAAAAGTTTGACTTTCGAAACGGGAGCCGTTTAAACAGGCAAGTGGACTTGACCGGCGTCCGATCGGTGACCTCCAATTTCCGTACCGCCTTCCGAAGGAGACAGAGACATGAATCGCTTTCGAACACTCGTTTTCTTGTTTGCCCTTTCACTGATTCCGATCGGCGGCCTGGCGCAGACCAATCCCCTGTGGCACGGACAGAAGATCAAGAATTACCTGCCTCATATGACGAGGCCGGAGGTGGAAGATCTATTGACGCGGACCGACATGGCGTTGATCCCCGTTCCTTCGCTCGAACAGCATGGATTGCACTTGCCGATCGGAACGGATTTTCTGAGCGGGATCGGTCGCGCGCAGTTGATCGCCCAGAAAACCGACGTTCTGGTGGCACCGGTTCTGTTCGTGGGCAACGCCCCCTATCACATGGGCTATGCGGGCACGATGACGCTGTCGGCCGAAACGATCCAGCAGGTCTACTTCGAGGCGGCACAGAGTCTGATGCACCACGGCTTCAAGCGTTTCCTGATAATGAACAGTCACGGCGGAAACCGGGTCATTTCCCAATACATCGTCGACCGCATCAACCACGAGACTCCTGGGATTGCGGTGGAGCTTGGAGCGGCTTCGGCCCCGTTCCTCTCCCGCGAGACGAACAACAGCCCGCCCAGCACGGTTTTTGACCGCCACGGGGGAGTGGGGGAGACCTCCCGGGGGCTCTACATGTTTCCCCAGCCTGGTCGACATGGACAGCGCCGAGACGGCAACTCTGACGATGCCTGAACACATGGAAAGAATGCTGCCCGAAGTGGTCGCAGGCGACCGCACGGCACTGATGGTGTTGCTGGCGGAAGGGCTCAAGAAGGAGGAGACCGGCAAGAAGACTTCTGTCCGGGAGATGTCGAGCACGGGCGTCTGGGGAGTCCGGGACCTCCGGGAGGCCAGCGCTGAGAGGGGAGAGCAGGCAACGCTGAGGTCCGTTGAAGCGGCCGTCGCGTTCATCGAACGCTGGAAACAACTGCGGCCGAGGGAACCCTAGTGGCCTGTAACAGAGAGAGTGATAGTGGCGTTGCGAGCGCAACGGTACCGGATTCTAGGAGCGCCGCCCGAGGTAATGCTGCTTCATTGCGAGAAGGCGCGACGACGAAGACGGTGCTGTTCCGCCGCAACCCGAAGGGACGATGGGCCTTGCCGCCACGCAGAGAAGTTATGAAACACGCGATGTTTTTCGACTTGCAACGACTTATGAGAGGACCCGCAAGGCCCATCGGCGACGCTGTCACTATCTCTGTTACAGGCTGCTAGGACTACCACTAAAGATAGGCCGATAACTATAAAGATAGATTGACAAGGCTTGCGAACGGAAGTATATCTCCCCTGAGACTAAACCTTTTGACAGATTGGTAGATCGAAAGGTGGTTACGCGAGCTTTCGAGACACGACCCGAAATTGGCGCAGCATATCCGTTTCGAGACACGAGCCGATGCTTGGGTCCGGTTCGCGAAGAGTCCAGTTTCTAGGACGGAGGCTGGGGGCTCGAGCCCCGGCTTTTTTTTTGGCAAGGATGCCGAACTGGTACTGTCGGAACCCCGAAATTGGCGCAGCATATCCGTTTGAGGCTTGAACAAGCGATCAAGTCGCAGACAGGCTCAACCTTGGCACATTTCCGTTTTTGGGATGGGAGGTAGAGATTGATGTTTGAGAAGAGGCGAATATTTACTATAGCAACCGTGGTTCTGGCTCTCACGCTGTCGGTAACCGGGCAAGCGTGGGCTCAGGGCAGCACCGGAACGATCTCGGGAACGACCGCGGACCAGACGGGTGCGGTACTTCCGGGAGTCACCGTCCGGGCCACCAACAGCGGGACGAACCTGACGCGGGAAGTTCTGACGAACGAGAGCGGTCAGTTTCAGCTGACGTTCCTGCCGGTCGGGACATACGACGTCAGCGCGGAGTTCCCCGGTTTCAGGACCGAGATCCGCAGCGGGATCACCGTCCAGACCGACCAGCGGGCGACGATCAGCTTCAGCCTGGAGGTCGGCCAGCTCACCGAAAGCATCACGGTCAGTGAAGACGCCCCGCTGGTGCAGAGCGAAACGTCGTCCATCGGCAACGTCATCGATAACAAGAAGATCACGGAACTGCCGTTGAACGGTCGGGCGTTCCAGAACCTGACCCTCCTCGCGCCGGGAGCCATGGAGCCGGCCGAAGGCTCAGGCCTCGGCTTCCGCGGAGGTATCACGGTCGCGGGAGCGCGGGAAGAGTCGACGGTCTTTTCTCTTGACGGCATCGACATCGTCAACGGACTGGTCGGCATGACCACGTTCAAGCCCTCGATCGATTCGGTCCAGGAATTCAAGGTCCAGACCTCGACCTATTCCGCGGAACTTGGACAGATGGCTGGCGGCCAGATCGCGGTCACGACGAAGTCGGGATCGAACCAGTTTCACGGTGTTGCCTACAATTTCCTCCGCAATTCCGTGATGGATGCGAAGAATTTCTTCCACCCGTCTGGCGAAGACATCGCCGCTTTCCAGCGGAACAACTTCGGTGGCAACATCGGCGGCCCCATCGTGCAAGATAGGACATTCTTCTTCTTCAATGCGGAGTATTTGAGGGAGAGGCGCGGTGTCACTGCAGCGGCCACGGTCCCGCTGCCCGCAATGCTGGACGGTGACTTCTCTGCGCTGTCCAAACAATTGGTGAATCCGTACACGGGGGAGCCGTTTCCGAACAACCAGATTCCGTCCAGCATGTTCAATGCTTCGGGAAAGGCTCTGGTCGAGCTGGGTTACCGCCCCTACGCCCCCAACCAGGCCGGGCTGACCCGCAACTTTTCGTCGAACCCGAAGAACCAGCACGACACCGAACAGTACACCGTCCGATTCGATCACCAATTCTCGGACTTCAACAGCTTCTTCGCGCGCTATTCGTTCAACGACGACTTCGTTAAAGACCCCTTCAACGAGTTCGGTGGAATCACCAGCATCCCCGATATCGGCACCCGCCTGGACACCCAGAAGGCCCAGAGCCTGTCGCTCACCGACACGCATGTCTTCTCGGCCGCGACCGTCCTTGAAGTTCGTCTGGGCTACAACCGTCTGTCGCAGTTCCGTCGGGGACTTATCCGGACCGATATCCCGCGTCAGGTGGGCATCTCCGGCACGACCGACAACGAGTTTAACTTCGGCTGGCCACGCATCCAGATGACCGGCTACGACGATCTCGGCACGCAGTCGTTCCCGACCGACCGAGGCGACAACACCTACCAGGTTGTGATGGGCCTGACCCACACGCGCGGGAACCACAACATCAAGACCGGTTTCAACATCGAGCAGTTCCGGTCCAACCGGCTGAACAACTCCCGATCGCTCGGCCTCTACCGCTTTGGCGGTGGCTTTACCGGCGATGCCGTTGGCGATCTACTCTTGGGTCTGCCGAACCGTGCACAGCGGCGCCTCGGCGACACGCGAAATCCGATCCGGCACGAAGCCTATGGTTTCTACGTTCAGGACGACTGGAAGGTCATGCCGAACCTGACGTTGAACCTCGGCCTCCGATACGAGCTCATCACGCCGTTCACATCCACTTCGGACCGGATGTCGAACTTCAACCCCGATTGCACCTGCATCGAAATCGCGGGCACGGCCAACACACGCCGGGACATTTCCCGGCCCGAGAATACCGATCCGGATATCGCGGCTCTGCTGGCCAATGTCACTTTCGTGGACCTCGGGGTTAAGAAAGTCTTCGAGGGCGACCACAACAATTTTGCACCCCGTTTCGGGTTCGCCTACGACGTGTTCGGCACCGGGCGGACCGTGTTGAAAGGCGGAGCCGGCGTCTTCATGGACATGATGCGCCTGAACAACGGGATCGGGCTCTCCAACAACGTCCCGTTCCGGTTCACCCAGACGTTTAACTTCAACTCCGGCGATCTCTCCTTCCTCGACCTCTCGAATCCGTTCCCGGCTGGCCGCGGGGCCTCGACTCTCGGGCCGGTCTCGACACAGAAAGACTGGAAGAACGCGCACGTCGAACAGTGGAACCTCGGCTTCCAGCACGAACTTCTGTCCAACATGGTGCTCGATTTCAGTTACGCGGGGGCGAAGGGCAACAACCTCCATCAAACCACCAATATCAATCAGCCGCGTCCAAGCCCCACCGGGAGCATCAACTCGCGGCGGCCGATCCAGGGATTCGCCAACATCAATCAGCGCCAGTCCGCCGCGCAGTCGAGTTTCCACGCCCTGCTGGGGCGCATCGAAAAGCGATTCTCCGACGACATCACGTTCTTGATGTCCTACACGTGGTCGAAATCGATCGACAACTTCTCCGGACGCCGGACCGCGGGGGATGGGAGCACACCACAGGATTCCCAGAACTGGGCCGCCAACCGTGGTGTCTCGGGTTTCGACGCCACGCACCGGATGGTGTTCAACTACGTCTACGAACTGCCGTTCGGTCGAGGAAAACAGTGGCTGGCCGACGGCCCGGCTAGCTACATCTTAGGTGGCTGGGAATTGTCCGGGATCTGGACGTTCATGTCGGGTCGCCCGCTGACACCAAGGCTGAGAAGCGACAACAGCCGGACCGGCTCCTCCAGTACGGATCATCCGAACCTCATTGGAGATGTCGTCCTGTCGCGAGGCCAGCGTACGATCGATCGGTGGTTCAACATCGACGCTTTCGCGATGCCGGCTCGAGGCACGTTCGGAAATTCGGGTCGCAATATCGTGCGCGGCCCCGGCACTGCAAACGTCGACATGTCGTTCTTGAAGAACCACTACTACGGCGAGCAGGGCAACATTCAATTCCGGGTGGAGGTCTTCAACCTTCCCAACCACCCGAACTTCAACATGCCGAACCGAGACTTCGGCACGAGAAACTTCGGAAAGATCTTCTCAGCGCGCCCGTCGCGCCAGATTCAGTTGAGCATCAAGATGTATTTCTAAGCGAACGCTCTAACCGAAGGGGTGCCGGAAACGGCACCCCTTTTTTTGGGTTTGCAACTTTTTCGGTGTTAGTCTTTTCCCCACATTCGAGAATCCCCGCCAATCGAGGAGCCCGTTGCAAGATTCGCGGACAGTTGTGTTGGCCCGTCCTGCTTGTTTCGCGTGCGATCCGGCTTCGGACGGGGAACGGAGTGTATGGAGGAACCGATGAGCTCGACTCTGTCCTGGCTTAAGAAGTTCGTGGTGTGCGCGTGCCTGATCGTCGCAGTCGCGAGCGCCGGTTTGTCACAGTCTCAACTTGTACGAATTGAGGACATGACCTGGGAGGAGGTATCCGAAGCCATCCAGGCCGGGAAGACCACCGCGGTGTACTACGCCGGGAGCATCGAGCAGAATGGTCTCCACATGGCGTTTGGGAAGCACGGGCTTGTCGCCGAATGGGTCGGTGAGCGCATCGTTCGTGAATTGGGCAACGCGATTCTGTACCCCGTCATGCCGTTCGCGCCATTGGGCGACCCGTTGGTCAAGGAGAACTTCATGGCCTACCCGGGTTCGATCAGTCTGACGGATGAGACTTACGGAGCGGTTGCGCGCGACGTGGCCCTGAGCGCGATGACGTCCGGTTTCAAGCACATCGTCCTGATGGGCGATCACGGAGGCGGACAGGCAACGCTCAAGAACGTCGCCGAGGAGCTCGATCGGGAATACCGCGCTAATGGGGTTCGGTTTCACTACGGGGACGACGTCTACAGGCTGGCCGGTGCGAAGTTCCGCGAATACCTTGCCTCCAAGCATCTCGAAGGCGCGGGACATGCCGGGATTCAGGACACGTCCGAGATCATGTACCTGCGCCCGGAGTGGATTCGATTCGACCGGATCGACGAGGCCGGCTCCGACAACGGCGTGGCGGGCGATCCACGGGATTCGGCACCGGCGCTGGGCAAAGTGTTTCTCGACATGAAGGTCGAACTGGCGGTTAAACAGATTCGCAGCCTGGTCGGAAACTGACGTCGCCGGGCCTTCGCCGGCAGCTTTGTACGCCAGCATGAGAACCGCGCCCGAAGTCGTCCCGGCTCGCTATCGGCGAACCTTCTTCATGGCGTGTGGCCACCAACCGGAGGCTTTTACCCTCCGGCCGCCGTCGGTATAGTATTCGGATGATAACAGTCCTGTTCGCAGCTCTTGTCAGTCTGACGGTGCACGTCAGTGAGGTAGTGGAGGGTCTGACGCTGGTCGTCGTCGATCCGGCCGGGACGGTTGTGGGTGCAGTCGAGGTGCCCGAACCAGGGGACTACGTCTTCGAGGTCGACGAGGGTCTGTACACCATCCGCGCCGTCGTGGCCGACATAACCATCATCTCCTTTCCCGACATCGCGGTTCCACGCACCAGCCCGCTCGACATCGCCATCAATGAAGAGTCTCTGGAACGTGCCGAGGAGCCGGAAATGGCGAGCGGCTCGCAGAGAAATCAGAACATCCAGGTCAACCTCATCGACAACCAGGCGATCACCGAGTCGTTGGGCCGGCAGGGCGGAACCGCATTCCCGATCACCGAGTTCTCAGCCGTGCGGGGCAACTATGCCGCCGAGCTGGGAGGTATGGGTCCGGATCCTCAGGTCGTGGCCGCCGATCAACGCAATGCCTACCACGGGGAAATCTACGATTCCCTGCAGAACAGCGTGTTCAACGCGCGAACGTTTTTTCAGGTTGGACCGGTCCAGCCGTCACGGAGAAACCAGTATGGTTTCCGTATCGGCGGCCCGCTCGGCGGTGGGGATCGCCTCTCGTTCGTCTTGACGGGCGAAGAGACGCGCGAGTCCGGCTTCGTCAACGGCAACGTCCTGGTCCCACTGCCGGATGAACGCACACCGCGGGCGTCCGACCCGGCGGTGAACGCCGAGCTCGCCCGTTGGCTTTCCGCCTATCCCGATGAATTGCCCAACCGCCCCGAGATCGACAAGCGCCTGCTGAACACGAATGCGATCCAGACCATTCGGAACTCCGGCGGCACCTTCCAGATGGACTGGTCGCCCCGCGACTCCGACCGAGTTTCACTCCGCTATTCGATCAACGACAACTTCATCGATTCGTTCGAGTTCGTCGTGGGGCAGAACCCCAATCAGCGCCTTCGGCCGCAGACCTTGAATCTCGGCTTCGAACGGTTGGCGTCGGGTAACACGACCTTCCGGCTCGGCTTCAACTACTTGAGACGGAAAGTTCACGTCCTGGTGCCGCCCGGATCGGTCGGCCCGTACGTCTTCACCAGTTTCGAGATCGAGCCTCTGGGTCCCCGACTCACGTTTCCGGTGCGCCGCGTCAGCAACGATTTCCAGTACCTGGTCCAGGGGACGACGAGCTCCGGGAGGCATCAGCTGGACTGGGGCGGAGGAGTCGTTCGGTCCCAGCTCAACGAGTTCCAGAGCGACGGGACTCGCGGCAATTTCAGCTTCAGGCCGAACTTCGGCCGGAGTGCGCTCGAGAACATCCTCGTCGGGGAAGCGAGCGACTACCTGAGCGTTCAGGGCGATCCGTATCGAGGATTCCGGCGTACCGATTGGGACATCTACGTCAATGACCGCATTCGCGTGACGCCGAACCTCAACCTGACGCTGGGCCTGCGCTACGAATTCGCCGGTACTCCCAGCGAGGTCAACGATCTCACTGCGTTTTCCTACGATTCCGACGCGAACAATTTCGCTCCGCGCGTGGGCCTCGCCTATTCCGTGGGGCGACAGGTCTTCCGAGCGGGCTACGGGATTTCGTTCGGCGAAGTCTTCCCGGCGACGTATCGGGTCGCCAGGCTGAATCCACCGGCGATCTTGCCCGTTTCCCTGCAGAGTCCCGACCTGCTGGATCCTCTCGGGGATTTCCAGGGGACCCCCGGCGAAACGCCCCGATCGGGCCTGAACCTGATCAGCCCGGACCTGGTGACGCCGTACTCCCATCAGTACTCCCTCCAAATCGACCGTGAGCTCCCGGCCCAGGTGTTCTTCAGGGTGGCCTACGTGGGAAGCCGGACCCTGAAGCTGTTCCGATCCGTGAGGGGCAACCGAGCCGTGCCGGTGGAAGGTATCGAGCGTACCACCGCTACGATCAACCTGCGCCGACCGGATCCGCGGTACTTCACCGTCGCCGAGGTTGGGAATCGGACGCGTGCCTATTTCGACGCCTTGCAACTGGCCGTGGAGAAGGTCTTCAGCCAGGGACTGGCTTTGCGGGCCAACTACAGCTTCAGCAAGGCGCTCGACACCGGAGGGGATTTCTATGGAACAGGCGTCAGCATGATGGACCAACGGGCACAGACCGAAGACGCGGTGTTCATCGACTTGAAGTCCTTCAGCCGGTTCGATGCCCCGCAGAGCTTCGTCTTCGGCTATTCCTGGGAGGCGCCCAGCCGGCTGGGAGGCTGGACCCTGTCCGGCACGGCCATCCTTCGCTCCGGGACGCCCTTTACGGTCGACACGGGGTCGGACGCCCCGCCGGTCGGCAACGTCGACGGGGAGTACCACGACCGGCCCTCGATCCTTGACACGAGCCTGATCGGGCGCAGCGTCGATGATCCCGACACCGCGCTCCAGGTGCTCAAACCCTCCGCGTTCGATCCCACGGCCCCTTTCCGTGAGGGGCGTGGCAACCTCTCCACGAATGCCTTGCGCAAGGACGGGATCACAAACTTCAACTTCGCTCTATCACGGACCTTCCCGATTTCTCGGGATCAGATCCGCACCGTGTTGTTCCGCGCAGAGGCCATCAACGCGTTCAACCATCCGCAGTTCGAGAAGCCCAACTCGAGTCTTTCCTCGCAGTCCTTCGGACAGATCACCAACACGCTGAACGCGGGGAGGATCCTGCAGTTTCACCTGAGGTTTGCGTTTTGACCGGTCCGGCCCCTGTTCGGGTCGCGAGAGGCGAGTCTCGAGCCGGTTCGCGCAGGGCACGCCTGGCTGCCCAAAGGAATGGAGTCGATGCCACGTAAGAAGATTTCGGTAATCGGGGCGGGCAACGTCGGTGCGACAACCGCTCTGCGCCTGGCCGGCCTGGGTCTGTTCGACATTGCCCTGGTGGATGTGATCGAGGGCATGCCCCAGGGACGAGCCCTGGATATGCTGCAGGCCGGGGCGGTCACCTTGTCGGACAGCTCCATTGTGGGGAGCAACGGCTATGACGTCACCGCGGACTCGGACATCGTGATAATCCCAGGCGGGCTGCCGCGGCTGCCGGGAATGACCCGCGACGATCTGCTGTTGAAGAACGCCGAGATCGTGACCCAGGCAGTTCGGGGCGTGATGGAGAAATCTCCGGAACCGATTATGATCGTGGTAACGAACCCGCTCGATGCGATGTGTCACGTCGCAGCCCGGACGAGCGGACTCCCGCTTTCGCGGGTGATCGGTATGGCCGGAATTCTCGATTCTGCGCGCTTCCGGACGTTCATCGCCCTCGAACTGGGCGTGTCGGTCCGCAACGTCGACGCACTGGTTCTCGGAGGCCATGGCGACACCATGGTTCCACTGCCCCGACTGTCGACGGTGGCCGGCGTGCCGATCACGGAGTTGCTTTCCCCCGACCGGATCGACGCGCTGGTGGACCGAACACGGAACGGCGGCACGGAGATCGTGAAGCTGCTGAAGACCGGCGGCGCGTACTATGCACCTTCGGCGGCCATCGTCGAAATGGTTCGGGCGATCGTGCTCGATGAGCAGAACATCCTGCCCTGCTCCGCGTATCTTCAAGGACAGTACGGGATCGAGGATGTTTACGTGGGCGTCCCGGTGGTTCTGGGCGCCGAAGGGATAAAGCGGATCGTCGAGCTCGACTTGCTGCCTGACGAATTGGAAGCACTGCACCGATCCGCGGACGCAGTCCGGTCGCTCAGAGACAAGTTGCCCTAGTCACATCCTTCAACGGAGGCCCTGAAAATGAGGAATCAATGGAACCGTCGAGAGCTTCTGATCAACGGAGGGCGCGCTGCGGCGGCTTTCGCCGCTCTCGGGATACCCGAAACTGTCTGGGCGCTCCAGGATGGTGAAGAGTTGGTGGACTTTGCCGACTACACCGATCAGTTTCGCGTCGAGTTTCAGCAGAGAAATCCGCGCGTTCGCTGCTTCGACCTGCGTCGGCTGACGAGTTGGGCCACCCCCAACGACGAGTTTTACGCTTTTCATCAGACCGAGACAATGCGCGTGGATGCCTCCCAGTGGCGTCTGCGCATCGGAGGATTCGTCGAGCGACCCATGGAGTTCACGCTCGAGGAACTCAAGCAGAGAGCGGACAAGCGGGAGGAGGCCGTGACGCTCGAGTGTTCCGGCAACTCCCCGCGCCCGGCACGTATGAGCGGCTTGTTGAGCAATGCCGTCTGGTCGGGTATCGGCCTTCGATCGATCCTTACCGAATGCCGCGTGAAGCCGGAAGCCCGCGAGGTCGTGTTTCTCGGAATGGACATGGAGAAGGAGAACAAGTGGCAGGCCAGGGGCCAGGAGTACGAGATCCCGCATGGACGCAGTGTCTACATCCAGGACGCGCTGAACCCGGAGGCCATGCTTGCCTACGAAATGAACGGGGAGCCGTTGCCGCCGGATCAGGGTTTTCCGCTCCGACTGATCCTGCCCGGCTGGTACGGGATGACGCAAATCAAGTGGTTGACGCGTATCGAAGTCCTCGATCGCCGCTACGAAGGCGAGCATATGGCACGAAACTACCTGAGCCTGCGATCCGTGGAAGCTCCGGAAGGAACGATCTGGCTCGACACTTCGATCTCCAGGAACAACATGAAGTCGCTCGTGGCCCGCGTGACGCGCCGCCCGAGCGGCAGCGGCTACGCTTACAGGATTTCCGGAGCCGCCTGGGGGGGCCGGACACCGATCGAGAAGGTCGAGGTCCGTGTCGACGAAGGCCCGTGGCGCAGAGCCACGATCACCGATCGCCGTGGCAAGTATGCGTGGATGTTGTGGTCCGTCGATTGGCCTGCCCCTTCACGTGGCGAGCACACCCTGGTGTCTAGGGCGACCGACGCGAACGGTCGCGTCCAGCCTCCGCTGGATGAGCTGAGGAAGGATATTGCGAGCGGTCGTGAGAACTACTCCCAGTGGCCGCGACCCATCGTGATCAGGAACTGAGCTTTCTTCTTGTCAACCGGCCTTTCCCTCGCCGTGGCCTGGAACGGGTATGTCATCGTCTGGGCGGATAAGGCCTAACTAAAGTTATAGGAAATAGAGCGTCCATCGATATATGTAAATATATATCGATGTAGGAGTTACTGTGCTGCGAGCCCTCTGCTAGTATACGCTGACCGAAAGTTGTGAAAGTCCAACGATTAATAAATCGGGTTCATTGCGAGAGGTGCGGACCGCTTGTCGTGCGAGTTCCGTCAGGACGCGGTGAATCCTGCACTTGAGGAGGGATCATGGAGAGGTCTAGGCTGCAGCTCGTCCGGGCATCGCTTTGGGCGATGTCTCTGCTGATCTGCATCAGCATTACGTCGTTTGGCCAGGTGAGCGGAACGATTTCCGGCACCGTGACGGACGTCACCGGAGCCGTTTTACCCGGGGTTGAAGTGACGGCGACCAACGCCGGCACGGGTCTCGCCCGTACGGTCATCACCAACGAGAACGGGGTCTACGTCATCCCGGTGCTCCCCGTTGGGGGGTACCGCGTAGCGGCGGGCCTGCCAGGGTTCCAGACCGGGGTCCGGGAAGGGATCGAGCTGAACACGGATGACCGCATTGCGGTGAACTTCGCGCTCGAAGTCGGCGCGATCACCTCGGAGATCCTGGTGACCGAAGCGGCGCCGCTGATCCAGTCGGAGACTTCCGAGATCGGCGCCGTGATCGAAAACAAGCGGATCGTAGAGCTGCCGCTCAACGGCCGTGAGTTCCAGCAACTGGCACTGCTGGTTCCGGGCACCTTCACGCCGCCTGCCGGATCCTCGAACGGCTTCCGCGGAGGGATCTCGATTGCCGGATCCCGGGAGAGGGACACCGGTTTCTTCATCGACGGGATCAACATGGTGGATACGATCACCAGTTCGGTGACGTTCCGTCCGTCCGTCGACATGATCCAGGAATTCAAAGTACACACGAGCCGGTATTCAGCCGAGGTCGGGCGCAATGCGGGCGGTCACGTGACCGTTACGACGAAGTCCGGCACCAACCAGTTACACGGTGCTCTCTTCGAGTTCGTCCGCAATCACATCTTCGACGCCAAGAACTACTTCGACCCGCACGATGAACCGATTCCCCCATACAAGCGGAACCAGTTTGGCGCGACCGTCAGTGGGCCCATCATTCAGGACAAGACATTCTTCCTGTTCAACTTCGAGTCGCTCCGGCTGAGGCAGGCGCTGACGAAGACCGCAACGGTACCGAGTACGGCCATGAGGCGTGGGGATTTCTCCGCGCTGAGTACACCGATCATCGACCCATTCACCGGTTTGCAGTTTCCCGGCAACATCATCCCTGCGGATCGAATTTCCTCGATCGGTCAAGAGACCGCCAACTGGTATCCGGACCCGAATCTTTCTGGAAGCTCACGGAACTTCGTGTCGGCGCCGACCGATCGGAGGGATATCGATCAGTTCACGGTCCGAATCGATCATCGCGTTTCCGAGAGCAACAACTTGTACGGTCGATTTTCCTGGAGCGACGACGTGGAGCTGGATCCGTTCGATGCCTTCAACGGCATCACGAATCTGCCCCAGTTCGGGCGTTTGGACGATCAGGGCGCCTGGAACCTTTCAATCGTGGACAACCATGTCTTCAATCCGAACGTGGTCGGAGAATTCCGCCTCGGATACAACCGTTTCCGCCAATTCCGGTCGGTATTCCCGGAGGAACAGCGAAACCAGACGCTGGAGCTGGGCATCCCCGGAACCACGACGAATCCGGTCAATTTTGGTTTCCCGACCTTCAGCGTGACGGGGTTCGATACCCTCGGCAAGAGCGGCCTTCCGAGCGATCGAAGTGACAACCACTACCAGGCAATCGGTAACCTGACGTGGACGCGTGGCAATCACACGATCAAGTTCGGAACCGACGTATCCTGGCAACAGAGTGACCGGATCAACAACAGCAACAGTCGCGGCATCTTCCGGTATGACGGGCGGTACACCGGGAACTCGATGGCCGACCTGCTGATGGGATTCCCCCGTCAGACTTCGAGAAGAATCGGGGAGAGCAAGGCCTATCCATCCACCTGGGTTTTCGGCCACTATCTGCAGGATGACTGGAAGATCACGCCCAATCTCACCCTGAATATCGGCGTCCGCTACGATTGGCAGACGCACCTCGTCGCCGGCAACAACCGGTTCAGCCGTTACAATCCGGCCACCGGCAACATCGAGATCGCCGGGACCGCGAGCGATCTCCGGGATATTTCGCGGCCCGATAACCCGCTTTCCACGAACTTCAGCCCGGCAATTCAGGCTCTGGCCCAGACCGTAACCTTTGCCGATCTCGGCAGGCGGCACATGACCACGCACGACCGCAACGACTTTGCGCCCCGGTTCGGTCTGGCGTACAGCATGTTCGACGACAGTGTGGTGCTCCGTGCCGGTTACGGCGTCTACTTCAACGAGTACGAGTTGGGGGCCTGGAGCCGGATCGGCAACGACACGTATCCTTTCAAGGTCGACCAGTCCTTCAACGGTGCACCCAGGGGTTCCGCTCCGACTATCATGATCGCCGATCCCTTCCCGGACTCCCTGTCACGGGCCACGATCTCCCCGAAGAGCGCCCAGGACCATCTTCCAACGATGTATGTCCAACAGTACAACTTCGGACTGCAGATCCAGCCCGTGTCGGACCTCATGATCGATGTCGGCTACGTCGGCAGCAAGAGCACTCACTTGCCGGAGGTCCGCAATCTGAACCAGGCCCGTCCCTGTGACACCAGGTTGGCGAGCTGCGGCTCGATCGCCTCACGGCGACCCTTCCAGGGCCTCGGCAACATTAATCATTACGAAGGCACCGGCCTCGCGAATTTCAATTCGCTCCAGATGCGGGTCGAAAAACGCTACGCGCAGGGCCTGACGTTGATGGGTGCCTATACCTGGTCCAAGTCCATCGACCTCAGCTCGGCCGGCGCTTCGGCCGGTCGGATCAGCATTCAGGATCACTACAACATCCGCGCGGGTATGCGTGGCCCGTCGGGCTTTGACGCGCGTCAACGCCTGGTCCTCAGCTACGTAATTGAGTTACCGTTCGGGTCGGGTCAACGCTTCCTGTCCAACGCCAGTGGGATTGGCAACTGGTTCTTGAGCGGCTGGGAGTTATCCGGCATCAACACATTCCAATCCGGCCGCCCCTTCACGGTCCGGCTACCTTCTGACAACAGCGGTACCGGCGCGCGAAGGACGGATCGCCCCAATCAGATCGCCGATGGGAATCTGTCGTCCGGCCGGACGATCGATCGATGGTTCAACCTGGACGCCTATGTCATGCCGCCACGCGGAACTTTCGGGAACGCCGGCCGGAACAACGTTGTTGGACCGGGCCTGAACAACACCGATTTCTCGGTCATCAAGAACAGCCGGTTTGGTGAGGATATGAACGTCCAGTTCCGTGCGGAGTTCTTCAACGCCTTTAACCACCCGAACTTCGATTTTCCGAACCGTGACTTCGGCACCCGTAACTTCGGTAAGATCTTTACGGCTCAGTTCTCGCGCCAGATTCAGTTCGGGTTGAAGTTCATCTTTTAGCCCGACAGGCATCGGACGACGGGTGCCCTACCCGTCGTCCGATGGTTGCAAGAATGTAGAATCGGGGCGGCTTCACCAGCCGCCCCTTTTTTCTTACCGATCTGAAATCTCGAATCTCGATCCTCCAATTTCGATTGCGGAATTCCCGTCGGATGTGCGCTCATAGAGCGCCCCTACACCAGAGCGGGAAGAGTCGCTGGGCCCGTGTAGGTGCGGTCTATGACCGCACATTGTTCGGGTTGGAGGGATGTGCGCTCGTAGAGCGCCCCTAACAGCAGGAGCGTGTCACCGGGCCCGTGTAGGTGCGGTCTATGACCGCACGTTGTTCGGGTTCGAGGAATGTGCGCTCATAGAGCGCCCCTACACCAGGAGCGTGTCACCGGGCCCGTGTAGGTGCGGTCTATGACCGCACGTTGTTCGGGTTCGAGGGATGTGCGCTCATAGAGCGCCCCTACACCGGAGCGGTGGGACTCGCTGCGCCCGTGTAGGTGCGGTCTATGACCGCACATTGTTCGGGTTTGGGGATGTGCGCTCATAGAGCGCCCCTACACCGGAGCGGTGGGACTCGCTGCGCCCGTGTAGGTGCGGTCTATGACCGCACATTGTTCGGGTTTGGGGAATGTGCGCTCATAGAGCGCCCCTACAGCAGGAGCGTGTCACCGGGCCCGTGTCGGTGCGGTCTATGACCGCACATTGTTCGGGTTGGAGGGATGTGCGCTCATAGAGCGCCCCTACAGCAGGAGCGTGTCACCGGGCCCGTGTCGGCGCGGCCTGTGACCACACATTGCTCCGGTTCGAGGGATGTGCGCTCAGCGCCCCTAGAGCGCCCCTACATTGCTCCGGTTCGAGGATGTACACCAGGACTCGCGGTGTAGGAGTCGCTGGGCCCGTGTAGGTGCGGTCTATGACCGCACATTGTTCGAGTTGGAGGGATGTGCGCTCATAGAGCGCCCCTACACCAGGAGCGTGTCACCGGAGGTGCGGTCTGTGACCGCACGTTGTTCGGGTTCGAGGGATGTGCGCTCATAGAGCGCCCCTACAGCGGGAGCGGTAGGAGTCGCTGGGCCCGTGTCGGTGCGGTCTGTGACCGCACAGTGCCGCAGTTTGGTAGGAACGGTGAGAAGGTGGAAGCCTGGATTTCTTATGAAGAAATCCAGGCCCAGGGCGTCAATTCAAGGCAAAGCAGTAGAACAGGCCGTCGCCGCCAGAGCCGCGAAGGTCTTCCTGGCTGCAGCCTCTGGAGGGGTGGGCCGAATTCCACGAGCTTCCGCTGTCGCCCCCACCCTGGCGGTCGTGATGGCCGACCATGGCGTTGCCTTCGCCGTTGCTCGTCCAGTTGTCGCAGGTCATGCCGACCGCCGCCGTTCCGTCCGGCAGGGAACCGGTCAGGATGTCGTGCCGGTTGGGATCATCTCCCCGGCCGCTGATCATCTCGCCCCGTTCGTTGATCGCCATCTCCTTGCTCAGAAAGTTCCCGGCGTGCAGGCCCACGGCGCCGCGGGCGATCATGCTCCCATTGGCGTTGTGCCACGGTCCGCTGCCGATCCGGTCGCCGGCGTTGATCGCCGGCTCGTCTCCGAAGCTCGTGCTGAGGTAGGCGCGCCAGCTCTTCTCGCCTGCCCCCACCTCTGCAGCCAACGACTGGCAGTGACGGTCGGCTCCAGCCAGGCCGCCCAGACGGCCGCCGCCACCGGGTCCCTCGCTCGTCACGAAAAAGCTGAGAGTGTTACTCGGCTCGGGTACTTCCTCCTCTTCGCCGGTATCGATCGCCAGAGCTACCAGGTCGATGAGAAACTTCTCCCCCTCACGCTCGAGAACCGCATATTGGCTTTCAGGATCCGAGAAGTAGAAAACCTTCCCGTCGGCAAGCTCGGCTGTTTCAACTTCGAAACGGTCCGGAAAGTTCGCCCGGATCATGGGCGTCATGACGTGGTCCGCTGCTTCGACGGCGGAGCCGAATTCGTTTCGCTGGCCCCCACCGTTGGGATCGACATGACAGGTGACACATCCGTCTACGTCGGCACGCCGGAACGGATCCGCCCGGAAGACCTCGAGATATGCCGGATGGGAGATGACAGGTTCAACCAGCCAGATGAGAAGAGTCAGCGACACAAAAACCCCGGCAATTCGAATCATACTACCTCCTCGACATTCCTTACACGCGACATGTTCGACCGTTTGGGAGCACCCAGTCTAAGGTAAACGGGAGGGCACAGCAACCCCGGGACATCAAACCCGTGGATTTCATTCGGCCTCAAAAAAACAGCCCCCGATGAGCGGGGGCTGTGGCTGTTCGCCAGTTGTAGTTCTTCTATGTAATGCCTCTATCGAGGGTTCGGTTGCTTCTTGTCTTCTGGCACCTCGATTACTCGCTTGATGGTACCGAGTATTTCCTCGTCGTCGACCTGGATGAGCTCCGGTGCACCGAACTCCCTCAGGAGGGCAACGGTCTCGGGGTGTTTCAGCGGGACGCTGCTCCGAAGGTACGGGCCATTCGCCATGTCCGTCACCGACCAACCAAGGTGGGTTCGGACATCCAACCGGGCACCCTTCTCGACGAGGTAGGAGACCAGCTCATTGTCACCTCTCCAGGCTGCGCCCATCAAAGCGGTGTAGCCGGCGGTGGTGTGCTCAGCATTCACGTCGACTCCGACCTCCTCGACCAGATACCGGGCGGTAGTGAGGAACGCGTCCGGCGCGTTGACGCTGAAGTTGCCCGTCCAGCCGACGCCGGCCGCGGCCATCAGCGGCGTCGTATTCTCGTCGGACGGAATCTGTCCGTCAGCGCCATAAGCCACCAGCAGTTTGACCGCCTCGAGGTCGGTTGACTGCGCGGCTCGCCAGAGCGGCGTCGTTCCGGCCCATTCGACCCACCGTTGGGCGTGATGGGGCGGGTTGTACCAGGGAGTCTTGGCGATCTTGGCATTCGGGTCGGCGCCTCGGTCCAACAGCATCTTCATCAACTCCAGATGGGTCACCTTCTGCTGGACGATGCCCGAATCGGTCGTAGACGCCGTTGGCGTCCAGGCCACCGGAGCCCATCGGCTCGCCACCACGGCGTATAGCGGTGTCAAACCCTCGATCTCGGTCGCGTTGGGATCTGCGCCGTGATCGAGTAGGTACTTTGCGATGTCGTACCGACCGTTGATCGTCGCAACGATCAGCGGCGTCGTGCGGTCCACCGGATTGATCCGATCGACGTCAGCTCCAACCTCGACCAGGGCGCGCACGGTGTCGATCAAGCCCCCGCGGGCGGCGTAATGTAAGGCAGTCATGCCACCCATACCGGTAACCCTGCCTTCACCCCGGGGTCTTGTTCGCGTGATGCCGGTCCGGGACGGGGCCGGTATCGGGTTGCCCTCCTCGTCAACGAGGTCGTTGCCGACCGGGACCATCTTGCTGATTGCGTCCAGGTCTGCGCCGCGCTTCGCCAGGAGCCGGACTACGGGTGCACGGTCCAGACCGGCCGCAAACATCAGCGCTGTCTGTTCGCGAGCCCTTTCCCGGACGTCCAGGCTCGCCCCGTTGTCGAGCAGGTGAGTCACCGCGTCCACGCTGCCCGAGGCGGCCGCCTTCATGAGGACGGTCGTTCCCAGTTCGTTCGTGGCGTTGGCATCGGCCCCGGCGTCGACCAGCATCTCGATCATGGACGCGCTCCCGTTCGTTGCCGCCAGAAAGAGCGGCACGATCGAGCCAAGGCGGGTTCCGCGCTCGACATCCGCGCCGGCGTCGAGCAGCAAGCGTGCCATCTCGAGGTTATCTTTGTGGGCGGCCCAATGCAGCGCCGTCATACCGTCGCCCTGGTCTACATTGACGTCGGCGCCCCCTTCGAGCTGGGACCGCACCGCATCGATGTCGCCCCGCATGGCCGCGTCCGCAAGATCGGTGGCGGGGGCTGCTGCCATCACCAGCGACATACAGACCACGCAAAGCCCGACGAGTAAACTTCTTGCTAACATGTATCTTCCCCTTGTGTTTGGACTTTCCTGGCGTCAGATAGAGATTTCCTCTCCGGTGCTGTCGCCGATTTCGGTTATATCAACCCCGAGCCTGTGCAGGACGGTCAGCCAGAGATTTGCCAGGGGAGTTCCTTCCTCGTTCTTGACATGGAGGTTGCCCCGGACCTGTCCGCTGGCGTGGCCGGCAAGGAATATCGGTAGCCGCAGGTGTTCGTGAACGTGGGAGTCTCCCATGGGACTGCCGTACACGACGAGAGAGTGGTCTAAGAGATTCCCGTCGCCGTCGGGGGTGTTTCTGAGCTTTTCCAGAAACGGCGCCACCCGGCTGACGTGATACTCGTTCAGCTGGGCGAACTCCGTGATCTTGTCGGGAAGGGAGCCGTGATGCGAAGCCGAATGGAACGGTGTCGTCACTCCGCTTTCCGGATAGATCGCCGAACTGACGTCCATCGCCATCTTGAAGGCCGAGACGCGGGTGGTCTCGGTCATGAAGGCCAGTGCCTGCAGATCCCACATCAGGCTCACATGTTCCTCGAACGAATCGGGCACGCCGACCGGAGCGTCCGGCAACGACCGCTCTCCGGACTGGTCGCTGTTGTACTGCTCGATCTTCTCTATCCGCCGCTCGATCTCGCGCACGTCTTCGAGATACTGACTGAGCCGGCTGCGGTCGCTCGGCGACAGATCCTTCGCGAGGCGGGTAACCGACTGCGTGATCCGGTCCAGAACGCTGTTCTGCTCCCGGAGTCGCAACGCGCGCTCCTCGGCCGAGCCGCCGGCGCCGAACAAACGCTCGAAGACCACGCGTGGGTTTCTTTCCAGGGGCAGAGGACTTGTCGCGTCAGCCCAGCTGATCGTGTAGGAGTAGACGCAGGAATAGCCGTAGCCGCACGATCCCTTCAGCGAACCGCCGTCTTCGATGCCCAGCTGAATGGACGGCAAGGGGGTGTCCTGGCCGTGTGCTTGAGCGTAAAGCTGGTCTATCGACGGACCGCAATAGAAATCCGCACCCTCGGTCATCTTGGGCTTCGCGGCAGTCAGGAAGGTTGCGGCGGCACGCGTATGGTCGGCCCCCTCCTCCTTCAGTGAATGTGCCCTGGCGTTCTCGAGATCCGTGTTCGTGACGATCGTGAGATAGTCCTGGTACGGCTCCAGCGACTTCAACGTCGGCGTGATCTCGAAATCCGAGCCTTCCTTGGCGGGCGACCAGAGGTTCAGCTTCTGGCCTGTTCGGGTGCTGCCACCCGCTCCATGCACGATTTCTATCGTACAGAGGCGGGATTTCGGAACCGCGGCCGTCTGACGCAATGGCGTCGCTGCCGGCGCCATTGCTTCCAGAAACGGCAACGCCACGGCAGCGCCCATGCCGCGGAGGACCGTGCGGCGGGACATGTGCTTCTTGGTGATAAACATACGGTGCTCCTTTTAGCTCTTGAATATGTCTACGCTCGGTTTCTGACCGATCTACAACCGGATCTAAAATGGAGGGCGCGCCTACGGCACCCGTCCAGCGGCGGCGTCGAGGCCAGCCGCATCTACCGTTGGTGACTCCGCTCTTTTCAACCGGAATGGCGGGCTTTCCACGATACCCATGACGATGGATGTGAACCGATAGTCGTTCCCGGCCGCTTCTCGTTCGATCTGGCGAATCACGGGCATATCGACGTGTGTGACCCCGCGGCCCAGCGCGTAGGTCGTGAGGCGGACGATGAAATTCCTCACAATCGAACCCTCATATTTCATCAGGGCCTGGCGAAGACTGGCAGGGCCGTTCACCTTGGTGCCGTCCACCAACTCGGACGACGGATCGACGGGGTAGCCACTGTCGAGATCGCGCCAGACTCCAATGGCGTCGAAGTTCTCGAGCGCCATGCCTATCGGATCGATGATCTTGTGACACGAGGCGCACGGTTCGACCATGCGGTGCTTCTCCAGACGCTCGCGCACCGATTGCAGCCTTACGGCGTCACCCCCAACCACGTTGTTTTCCTCCAGCTCAGGGACAACGGGGGGGGGTACTGGGGGGGGCACACCCAGAATCTGTTCCAGAACCCACTTGCCGCGCACCACCGGGGATGTCCGATTCGAGAACGACGTGACGGTCAAAATGCCGCCGTGGCCCAGGAGCCCGAAACGGTTTTCATCGGTCAGCGTCACTCGCCGGAATCTGCTTCCGAGGACGTTGGGTATCCCGTAGTGCTTCGCGAGGCGTTCATCGACGAACGTATAGTTCGCCGTCAGCAGTTCGAACACGCTGCGATCCTCGCGCATGATGTGGTCGAAGAGGAGTTCCGTTTCGCGCCTCATCGATTCGAAGAGATTCTCGTCGGAGTCGGGATACAGGTAGACGTCGGGAAGCACGTCCCTCAGATTGCGCAAAAGCAGCCACTGCACGGCGAAATTTGTCGCCAGCGATTCGGCGCGCGGGTCAGCCAGCATGCGCCGCACCTGCTGCTCGAGCACCGCGGGGTCGGAGAGCCTTCCTTCCCCGGCGACGGAAACGAGTTCATCGTCGGGCGTCGAACTCCACAGGAAATGCGACAGCCGGGAAGCCAGCTCCAGGTCGCTGATGGGATAGGCGGCGCCCGGGGCGACACCGGCCGGCGCGCGTTCGAAGCGGAAAACAAATTCGGGGTTCGCGATGATGAACTGCACGGCCAGACGGATTCCCGAGTCGAAGTCTCCGAGCCCGCGACCGTCATAGTATGCCGCCATCAACTCTTCGAGGTGTTCCCCCGTCAATGGCTTCCGAAACGCCTGCTGCGCCAGCGTCGTGACGATCCGACGGGCGCACGGCTCCTCCTCGTCCGGGGTCGCCGGCTGGCAGACCAGAATCTTCCGGCGGCTCGGCATGTCGCTCACACCGGTCGCATTGTGCGGACCCTCGATCACTAGATCCGCCAGGTGCACCAGCGTTGTCACTCCAAAAGCCTGGCCGAGGAAATCATCTCTCAAGCTGCGTTCCGGCTGGTGCATGAAGTCGTCGATGGGACCGTCGGCCTTCGTGATGAACGAAGCTGTGACCCTTTGCGGTCCCGCCTCCACTCGAACCGGGTCCGTTCGAAAGTCGTTTTCACCGGCCAGCAGCAGCGGGTCGATGTCAAACAGCCCGACCCTCTCGCCGTTAACGGTCACCTCGAGTTGCTCGCCCTCGCCGGTGCTCCCGAACAGAAACGTGTTTCTCGTGAAGTAGAGTGACATCCTGAAGACATATTCCGCGTCGGCCGGGAAGTTGTGCACGATGGCCATGCCTCCGCGCGTCCCGAATGGCGTGCCTTCAATGTGACGAAGCTGGGAAAAGGTCGTTGGGATTTTGTACGGCTCGACAGTGGACGACATCTCGGCATCGCCGATTGCAAGACGGCTGATCTTCCCGGCCGCTCGGACGTATGATTCCATCAGCGTCGGGTTCGATGTCAGGACATCCGCGATGTTGTCGAAGCCGTATGTCATGTTGTCGGCCGGCAGGAGCGATTCCACGTCGATGTCCAGTTCGAGAAGGTCGCGGATGGAGTTGCTGTATTCGGTTCGGTTGAGCCGATAAAGGGCCGGCCGGCCGGGGTTCGGTTCGGCCAGGGCAACTCGGTCGATGTTCCCTTCGAGTGCGTCAACGAAGGACTGGACGGTGTCCCACTCCGGCCGCGGCATTCCGGCCGGGGGCATCATGCCTCCTCGCAGCTTGAGAATGATCTCTTCGGCCAGCTCTGCGTTCTGGTCGGGATGCGACAGGTCAATGTCGGAGAGTGAGAAATCTCCCGTTCGCAGGTCGTCGTCGTGGCAGGAGCCGCAATACTGTTCGGCAAATCCCCGTTGTGATTCCACCGACATCGTTCCGGCTGCTTGAGATGCCGTAGTCATCCCCGATGGACTGGTTGCCGTCGGGACGCCATTCACCGTGGCGAACGTCATCGACGTTTGTGCCAGCACCAGAGCTGCCAATAAGACCAAACCACCGAGAATCCAAACTCTCTTCATGAACGTATCCCCGTCGGCTGTCGCCTGTCGAAGGCCCTGGGTTCGAGGGCAAGACGCGTCTCACGATTGCGCACACCCCGCCCCCAGGAATTTGCATAGAACAAAATATATAGAGTAACCCGTCGACGATTATAGAAGGCATGCTACCGATCTACAACAAAATATAGGGGGAAAAAGAGGCGTTAGGCCGCTGCGCGGCCAGTAGGCCGTAGGCCGTTGATGTGTTGCTCGGCGCGGTTTGGTCGGTAACTGGCGAGGGGCGAGTTTGTTCCGTAGGCCGTAGGCCGTTGATGTGTTGCTTAACGACAAGCTGCTGGTGACTGGCGAGGTGTGGACGGCAAGACCAAATGGTGTCGGACAATTAGGTAAAATACGTCGCCAGTCACCAACCGATCCTCGCTGGGTCGAAACCACAACGGCCTACGGCCTACGAAAGACGGGCGGGACGGGGAAGTGACAAGTGACGAGTCAAAATTGACCAGTAAGAGCGTTGGGCCGCTGGGCGGACGAGTCAAAATTGACCACGTAGGCCGTAGGCCGTTGATGCGTTGCTTACTGACAAGCCGCGGGTAACTGGCGAGGCGTGGACGGCAAGACCACAATGCTGCAATAGGCAAAATGCGTCGCCAGTCACCAACAGATCCTCGCTGGGCCGAAACCACAACGGCCTACGGCCTACGAAAGACGGGCGGATGACGGGACGGGAAGTGACGATGACGAGTGAGAAGGTGTAGGTGGGCTCTATGAGCGCACGTCGTTTCGGCTCGAAGAATGTGCGGTCATAGACCGCACCTACACTTCCTTTACGTCGCAGCAGCTTTTCAGGCGCTGCGGTAAAGTTTGGTGAGGACAAATTCCTCGTGTCCGAGTACCTCCGCCGCCGTCCGTCTTCCGTTCATCGTGCGGACCAGCATGTCGATCAATGCGTCGCCGGCCTGATCGAGATTCATTTCACGGCGCAGGATGCCGCTGATGTCGACGTCGATGTGCTCCGACATGGTTTCCACGGTGATCGGGTTGGCGGTGGTCTTGATGACCGGGATGATCGGATGGCCGACGATGTTTCCCTGACCCGTCGTGAAGAAATGGACGACCGACCCGGCGGCGGCCCACAGAGTGATCGCTTCCGCCGCCGCCGATGAAGTGTCCATAAACCACAGCCCCGGGCCCGTGGGTGCTTCGGCGGGCTTCAGGACCCCGATATACTTCGTCTTACCGATTTTCTGAAGGTTCCCGAGCGCCTTCTCTTCGATCGTCGTCAACCCGCCCGTGATGTTTCCCTTGGTGGGCTGGGATCCCAGCAGATCCACGCCCTGGCCCACTATGAAGTCGTTGTAGTCGCTCCAGGTCTTGTAGAACGCCTCCTGAACTTCAGGGGTTGCGCCTTGCGCCTTAGCGATTTCCTCGGCGCCCGTAATCTCCGAGGTTTCGCCGAACATGAATGTCGTTCCCATGGGAACGATTCTGTCCACGACGTTACCGATGGCGGGATTGGAGGCAAGCCCGGATGTCGTGTCCGATTCGCCGCACTTCGTCGACAGGGTGAGATCCTCGAAGGTGCACTCGGTCCGTTCCTGCTCCGACGCCCACTGTACGAATTCCATCGCTTTTCGCGACGCCATCTCGACGGTCTTGAGATCGCCGTGGCGCTCGATGGCAAACCCGGCAACCGGTTTGCCGGTTTTCGCGATGCCGTCGACGAGCCGCTGGGTCCAGATGGGCTCGATGCCGATGACCACGCAAGCCGCCACGTTCGGGTTGGCGCCCGTACCAATCAAAGTGTCGAAGTACAGTTCCAGATCCTCGCCAAACTGCAGTCGGCCGTACGGGTGAGGCAGGGCGATAGTGCCGCGAATATGACTGGCAACCGCTTCACAGGCAGAGTTCGACAGGTCGTCGAGCGGAAGAATCACCACGTGATTTCGAACCCCGACGGTGCCGTTGCCGCGTCGATACCCTTGGAAGACAATCTTCTCCATCGCTACCACCTCGTAGTCTTCAGGTTGTGGGTGTGGACATGATCCCCGACCTCGAAGCTCTCTGACGCGATGCCGATGCTCACGCCGTACTTGATGACCTCTTCTCCCTTTCCTCGGGGGCTGATGGCGATCTTGTGGCCGAGTGGAATGTCCTCGGTCGCGGTCAGGGTCGACGTGGAGTCGTCCTCCATGGTCCAACCCTCCACCGATTCACCTTTCTTGAGATCGACCACCGCAACGCCCACCTGGTCCACCGTGTTGTGTCGAATGAATCCGATCATTGTTGAAGTTTCCTCGCTGGTCAGTCTGGCGCATCGCCCCGCTCCGTTGATCCGGCGGTACCGGAAGAGCGTAAACCCCGGCAGCCAGGCGGGGAAAAGCGGCGACATCGTAGCACAGGTGTCGGAACCCGCCGCGCCAAATCAGTTGAATCGTCAGCCGGAAACCCGCCGGCCATCAGCGTCGCGAAGCCCACCGCCGCGGCTCAGTTCTGGGTGTCGAGTTCTCCGCGAAGTTCCATCAGGATGCGGTCGACAGCGATCGGAAGGTTGCGGTACGCGTTGATCAGCGTGGCATATTTCTTCAGCGGAGAACGATCCATGATTTCGTCTCTGCTCAGACGCCGATCGTAATAGCCCTTGACCTCGGCCCGCATGTCGAGCAGATCGTCGCGCATCTGGCGCACGGTTTCACGGAGCCGACCCCCGTTCTCCACGATTCCGTGGCCCGGGATGAAGATGTCCGCGTCGAGTTCCAGGACCCGGTTCAGGGTTTCGATCCATTCGGTGGGGTATCCGGAACGCAAACCGGGGAACTGCTTGTTGAAGAAAATCTCACTCAGGAAGACGACCCTTTCGTCCGGAAGGTAGATCACGCTGTCGCCCTCGGTGTGGGCCCGGCCCAGAAAACCGATGCGTATCTGCTTGTCGCCGAGAAAGAGCGTAAGGCTGTCCTCGTATGTCATCACGGGAGGGGCTTGAGGTATATCAGTGGCCCTCTCGTAGTATTGCAGTAACCCCTGCCTGGCCTTCCGGTGCCCGACGATCAAAGCTCCGGCGTCTCGAAACAGATGGTTTCCGTTGGTGTGATCGGGGTGCCAGCTACAGTTGATCAGGTACTTGATCGGCTGGTCGGTCAGCTTGCGAATCTCGTCGATCAGTTTCTGCGCTTTGACATCGCTTTCATGAGCGTCACCGACATGTCCCAGTTCGTCACCGACGAGGACACCCTCTTCGGTGATCACCACCAGCGAGCTCACCGTGGCGGGGTCCTGGCTGCCGTCCGATTCGGTGTAGACATAGACGCCGTCCGCAACGCGCTGCATCCCGAGCTGATCCTGTCCGAAAACTTGTGGCGCTGCGGCGATGATTGTCACCGTGCCGATGAGCATGGGGAGCCGAAACCAGGTCATGTATCACTCCTTTCTGCCGACGGTTGGATGAGAGACGGGCGCTGGGCGACGCGACGGCAGGTCAAGGTCGTTTCAGCGCTTCGGAAAAGGTCGGATGATTCTAGCAGCACATGAATGCCCAGTCGAGAATCAGCAAGCGGCGGGTGTCAGGGATAGCGACGGCGTTGCCGGTTTCGTCGTTTCACCATCGCCGTCTTCTCCCGATCGGCCAGCTACACAAGCTTCGTGTTCGACGATCCGAGATAATTTGCTATATTTCCCAGATCGCATGTCCATGTTTAGTCGACGCGCCAACAAACTCGCGCTCTTTCTCGTCCCCGCAGCGATGATCGCCGGAAGCCTCAGCGTTTTCTCCGCCGCCGCCGGTCAGGCTAGCGCAAGCCACGCCCAAAGCGCCGACCAGAAGACCGTCTGGGACGGCGTGTACACGTCTGCTCAGGCGAATCGAGGCCTCGTTGAATATCAGGCCAGCTGTAGTGGGTGCCATCGGGGCGAGCTCGACGGCGACACCGGCCTCAGCATGGATGGCCGACTGCGCGGAGACGGTTTCATGAAGCGCTGGATGGGGACCAGCCTGGACGGTCTTTTCACCGCGATCCAGGCCACGATGCCCCCTGAGAACGCCGGGGGCCTGAGTGCGAACGCCTACCTCGACATCGTCGCCCTGCTCCTGCGCGCGAACTCTTTCCCGGCCGGTGATGGAGAGCTGAGGGCGGATCTGCTCGGAAGCATTCTGATCGAAGGGGAACATGGGCCGGAACCACTGCCCAGCTTTTCGTTCGTTCAGCTGGTCGGCTGCCTCACCAAAGGCGCGGACGACACGTGGAACCTGACCCATGCCAGTGAACCGGTCCGGACGACGGAAACCGATCACTCCACCCCGGAAGAGCGGGAGGCCGCCCAAGCAAAGCCACTGGGGACGCAAACGTTCCGGCTACAGAATTTTGAGTATCTCGGGACGGATTTCAGCCCCGACGGGCACAGGGACCACAGGATGCAGACCAAGGGTGTCCTGATCAGAGTGGCCTCCGGTGACCGTATCCAACTGACTTTGATGGAGATGCTGGCTCCGCGCTGCGATCCGTGACCCCGCCTTGCGCCCACCGATTCTGTCCGCAATTTGATTGCAGACAGGGGGGGTGCCGTCCTATAATTCGCCCAGGTTTTTGCGTCATTTATCGAAATAATAACAAGTGGCCCTTCGGAACCCTCAAGTGATGGATCGTCGAGGGGGCCCGACCCAGTCCCCGCAGCCGGTAGAAAGACCGATGAAAAAAATATCCGTTTTCGTTCTCATAGCCCTATTCGTGGTGTTGCTTCTTGGACATGCGAACAGAATGCTGGTGGCCGGGCCCTCGTCGCCATCAGCGCAAACCTCCCAGACGATGACAGTCGCCGATCGAGTGGCACTGGTCGAGCAGTACTGTGCTTACTGCCACGACGACGACGTGCGTGACGGAGGCTTTTCGTTCTTCACCGACGTCGACCTCGAGCATCCGGATCAAACCGCGGAGCAAGTCGAGAAAGTGATCCTCAAGCTGCGAACCGGAATGATGCCTCCGACCGGCATGCCGCGGCCCGGGGATGACTCCCTCATGGAATTCGCGGCGGCGTTGGAAACCGACGTCGATCGCGTCGCCGCCGAAAACCCGAATCCAGGCCGACCGTCCCTTCACCGGCTGAATCGAACCGAGTACCAGAACTCGATCCGCGACCTGCTGGATCTCGAAATTGACGCGGCTTCGTTCCTGCCGGCCGACGACATGAGTCACGGTTTCGACAACATGTCGGAGGTGCTGACCGTTTCCTCGACGCTGATGGAGGCCTACATTCGGGCCGCGGGCAAGATCGGACGCATCGCCGTTGGTGACCCTGGCATGCAGCCGGTAGTCGAGACGTATGCAGTCTCGACGAGTTTCTCCCAGGACAACTACGTTGAAGGGACGCCTTTCGGGACGCGGGGCGGAACCGCTTTTGTGCATAACTTTCCGGCCGATGGGGAATACATACTAATCGTTTCGCTGGTGTTCACTGCGAACACGAACCTGTTTGGTAACAGCGCCAAGGGTGAAAAGGTCGAGGTCGCCGTGAACGGCGAGAGGGTCGCTCTGTTCGACGTCGATCCCACCATGCAAGTCGACGAGCTCCTGGAAACGCCCCCGATCGCCATGAAGATGGGGCCTCAGAAGATTTCGGTCTCGTTTTTGAGAAGCGTCAACAGGAGCGACGGCCCCTACGACGATCTGCTTCGGCCGATCGGACGGACCCTGGGTGATATCTCCGCCGGTTCGGTGATGGGACTGACAAACCTGCCCCACGTCCGGGATGTCGGGATCAAGGGGCCGTACAACGCAACCGGCGTGAGCGACACTCCCACTCGTCGCAAGATATTCACGTGTCGCCCGACCAACGCAGGCGAAGAGGCGTCCTGCGCCACCGAGATCATTTCGGTCCTGGCGCGCCAGGCGTTCCGGAAGCCTGTATCGGCGGAGCACCTCGAGGAGTTGATGGCGGTCTATGAGACCGCCCGGGAAAATGGGGACTTCGATTCGGGCATCCGTGTGGCGCTGCAGTTGATGCTGGCCCACCCCGAATTCGTTTTCCGCTTCGAGAAGACCCCCGTCGGCGTCGAACCCGGTACAAACTACCGCATCGACGACCTGGAGCTGGCAGCCCGGCTGTCGTATTTTCTGTGGAGCACGGCCCCCGACGACGAACTCATCAACCTTGCCAGCCAGGGACGTCTCTCGGATCCCGATGTTCTCGAGCAGCAGGTGCGGCGATTGCTGGCCGATCCTCGCTCCGAGGCGCTGGCGCGGAACTTCGCAGGACAGTGGCTGTACCTGCGTAATCTGAAAGACTCGCAACCGGACATTTACATCTACCCCGAAATCGACGACGGCCTGCTGCAGTCGATGCGGCGCGAGACGGAGCTTCTCTTCGACAGCATCGTGCGAGAGAACCGCAACGTGGTTGACCTGCTGACGGCGGATTACACGTTCGTCAACGAGCCCCTGGCGAAACACTACGGGATCTCCGGTGTTCTGGGGAACCGGTTCCGGCGGGTCGCGCTCACCGACGCGAACCGTTTTGGCGTGCTGGGGCATGGAAGCGTCCTGACCGTGACGTCGTTCTCCAACCGGACCTCTCCGGTCGTACGTGGCAAGTGGGTCCTGGAACAGATCGTGGGTGCGATTGCACCGGTGCCTCCTCCCAACGTCCCGCCGCTGGAAGAAAACACCGTTAACGGCGGCGAACTGGTCCAGCCCAAATCAGTGCGGGACCGTCTCGAGCTGCACCGCCAGAACGAGCCGTGCATGTCGTGCCACAAGATCATCGACCCGATCGGGCTGGCGCTGGAGAATTTCGATGCGATCGGGGCCTGGCGTGACCGGGATAGCGGTTACCCTGTCGTCACAACGGGGGAGCTCGTAGACGGGACTCCTGTGGAGGATCCGGTCAGCCTCCGGCGCGCGCTTTTGGGGTATTCCGACGCCTACCTCCGGAATTTCACCAAGCAGCTATTGACCTATGCGCTGGGCCGAGGAGTCGAATACTACGATATGCCGGTGGTTCGCCAGATCGCACGCGATGCGGCCGACGAGGACAACCGGTTCGTGCCGATCGTCATGGGAATCGTGAACAGCATGCCGTTTCAGATGAGAAGGGCGGAGCGGCCCACCGATTTGAATGAGCGCCAACAGAGGTGAGGGCAGCTCTATGGAGCCGCTCACCGAAACTTGAAATTTTGATTTAGTTTTAGAAACTCAACTCAGGAGCACCGAATGTTCATTACCAAGAAACACATTTCCCGCCGGACGGTTCTTCGCGGCATGGGGGCGGCCGTGGCGTTGCCGTTTCTGGAATCGATGGCGCCCGCGCAGACCCCATTGAAGAACACAGCCGCATCGTCGCCGACGCGGCTGTGTGCGATCGAAATGGTGCACGGGGCGGCCGGCAGCACGCGGTTAGGCCAGAAGCTGAACCTCTGGTCGCCGGCAAAAGAGGGATCCGACTTTGAGATCACTCCAACGCTGATGTCGCTCGAGCCCTACCAGGACTACCTCACGATCGTCACCAACACCGACCTCGACCCGGCCCGAGCCTGGGTGGCCAAGGAGGAGGGTTCCGACCATACCCGTTCAGCGGCAACCTTCCTGACGGCTGCGCACCCGAAGATGACTGAGGGGGCGGACATCTATTGCGGCACCTCCATGGATCAGGCCTACGCGCACCACGCTGGCCAGGACACGCCGCTGCCTTCGATCCAGCTCTGCATCGAGAACGTCGGGTCGCTGTCAGCCGCCTGCGGCTACGGCTACAGTTGTGTGTACGCGAACACGATCTCCTGGTCCGATCCGACGACTCCTCTGCCGATGGAGCGCGACCCGCGGGTCGCCTTCGAGCGATTGTTCGGAAGCGGGGGCACACCGGAAGACCGTCTGAACCGGAGACGCGAGGACCGTAGCATTCTCGACACGATCACGCACGCTGTGGCGCGGTTGCAACAGGACCTTGGCCCGAGCGATCGCGAACGGCTCCAGGGTTATCTGCAGGATGTCCGGGAGATCGAGCGCCGGATCCTGAAGATCGAGCAGTACAACAGCGACAATCCCGACGTCAGGGAACTGCCGGCCGCGCCGATCGGCGTGCCGGATTCGTTTGACGAGCACGTGGCGCTGATGTTCGACCTGCAGGCGCTGGCGTTTATGGCGGATGTGACGCGGGTCTCGGCTTTCAAGATGGGACGCGACGTCAGCGCGCGGGTTTATCCCCCAAGTGGCGTCAAGACGCCGTTCCATTCGGCCTCACATCACGGCGATAAGGCGGAAAGCGTCGCCGAGTTTGCCCAGCTGAACCAGTATCACGTCAGCACGGTTGCCCCCTTCCTGGAGAAGCTGAAGAATACTCCCGATGGCGACGGCAACCTGCTGGATCACTCGCTGGTCATGTACGGGAGCCCGATGGGGAACTCTCATGTTCACGAACACTTAAGGCTACCAATATTCCTCGTCGGACACGCCAACGGTAAGATCAAGGGCAACCTCCACCTGAAGATGCCGGAAGGAACACCCTTGGCTAATCTGATGCTGACCATGCTGCATCGACTCGGTCTCGACGATCTCACCGAGTTCGGCGACAGCACCGGCGAGCTTGCTATCTGAGGCCCTTAACGGGAAAGAGAGAATTCAGGAGGAGACCGAACATGTTGCGGAAGACCTTGCTAATAGCAGTGATTGTGGTTTCGATGGCAGGCGTGCTGTCGGCGGCCCCGGGAGACGTTCGACTGGCCGATGCAGCACAGCGGGGTGACGTGGACGCCGTGCGTTCCCTGCTGGCGGAAGACGTCGATGTCAGTGCCTCCCAGGGAGACGGCATGACGGCCCTACACTGGGCGGCGTACAGGAACGACCTCGAATTGGCCCAGCTGTTGACCGAAGCCGGCGCCGACATTCACGCGGTGACGCGTGAAGAAGCGCTCACTCCGCTCCTGCTGGCCGGTGGTACGGGAAACGCGGCGTTGATCGAGTTGTTGCTCGACGCCGGAGCGGATGCGAATTCAGCCAATTCGATCGGGACGACCGTTCTGATGGAGGCCGCGGCGGCGGGCAGCGTGGCCGCGGTGAAGACGTTGCTGGATCGTGGAGCGGACCCGAACGAGAAAGCCCTCCGTGACCAGACCGCGCTGATGTTCGCGGCAGCTCGAAACCGCGCTGACGTCGTCCGACTGCTGGGGCCTCGCGGTGCGGATCTGAATGCGACGAGCGAGACACTCCCGATGGATTTGCCCCTCTTTGACGACAACGGCAACCGCATCCCGAATCGTACGGGTGCCGGTCGGCCGAAAGCGGACATGATGGGTGGGAACACCCCGCTGCATTATGCCGTTCGCGAGGGTCACTTTGACGCCGTCCGCGCCCTGGTCGAGACTGGCGCCAACGTCAACGAGCGGAACCCCGGGGACAGGATGACGCCGATCGTCATGGCGATCGTCAACGGCGAGTTCGATATCGCGAAGTACCTGCTGGACCATGGTGCGGACCCGAACATGGCGACCGTCGACGGTCTGGCTGCTCTTTACGCCACGATCGACATGCGGTATGCCCCTGTCGCCTGGTCCCCGACCAGGCAGACCGCGGCCAGCGGCATCTCGCAACGGGAGTTGAGCTACCTCGGTTTGATGGAGATTCTGCTGGAGAAAGGCGCCGAGCCCAACGTTCGGTTGGTAAAGCCCCTGTGGTTCAGACCGCCCCATCACAACCAGATGTGGGTCAGTGCCGCAGGATCGACCCCGTTCTGGCGAGCCGCGCAGGCAAACGACCTCGGTGCGATGAAGCTCCTGGTCGCGTATGGCGCCGACCCGGCGGTCCAGTCGACGGAGGGCAACACGGCGCTGGCGATGGCAGCCGGGATCGGCTGGCTCGGGAATTTCGCCCTGAACCATCCGGACGGCTATATGCCGTCGACCCAGTACCTTGTCGAAGAACTCGGCATCGAAGTAGAGACCGCGGACAAGAAGGGTTACACGCCGCTGATGGGCGCCGCGCACCGGGGCGACGAAGAGATGGTCCAGTATCTCGTAGACCATGGCGCGAACCTGCAAAGTCGAACCGAGCTCGGATGGGCGGTGACGGACATGGCGAACGGACCCTATATCGGTTCGAGCGTTCGCCTGTCCCATCCCGACACCGTCGCGCTTCTGCTCGAGTTGGGTGCTCCGTCGGTGATCAACCTGGGTGACGAGGAAATACTGGGTGTTATCAAACGCCAGATCGAGGTGACCGAGGACGGATACCGGGAGAAGAAATCGGACCCCAAGAAGACCCCGAACCCTCGTTAGAAGAGTAGAGCAAGAGTCAAAACACACGCGCCAGGCGGTGTTGCCGCCTGGCGTTTTTTTTGTGGTGTAGGGGCGGTCTATGACCGCACGTCGCTGCGGTTCGAAGAATGTGCGGTCATAGACCGCCCCTACACTTGCCTGGAATAGAATTTCTGCCGAGGCGCGGGACAGTCTTGCTTTCGAGTGTAGGTGCGGTCTATGACCGCACGTCGTTGGGGTTCGAAGAATGTGCGGTCATAGACCGCCCCTACACTTGCCTGGAATAGAATTCCTGCCGAGGCGCGGGACAGTCTTGCTTTCGAGTGTAGGTGCGCTCTATGAGCGCACGTCGTTGCGGTTCGAAGAATGTGCGGTCATAGACCGCCCCAACACCCTATAAACCTCAATTCTGGTTGCGGATGCGGTCCAGGTTGGTTCGTGCAGTTTCGTTGGTCGGGTCGACGGCGAGCGCGCGTTCGAAATATTCGGACGCTTCCTCCAGTCGGTCGAACTCGATCTCCAGCAGGCCGAGGTTGTTGAGCGCGACGGTGTGGTACGGGTCGATTTCGAGTGCGGAAAGATTGTGCCGGCGCACGGTTTCGATCAGGACAAGATGGTCGAGCCTCGACATCGGTCCCGCAAGTCGCTCGCCTCTCGCCCGCGCGAGCGCGATGTGAGCGTCCGCGAAGCCGGAATCCTGCCGCAGGACCTCTTCGAGTTCAGGAATGGCGGCCGCCATGTTTCCCTGCCCGATCAACGCGATCGCGAGATTGTATCGGGCTTCCGTGAAGCCGGAATCGACGTCCAGAACCCGTCGGTACGCGCGGATCGCGTCCGAGGTCCGGCCCAGGCTCTGGTACCCGGAGGCGAGATAATACAACGGAGGGACGGAGTCGTACTCATCCGCCTGTGTCAATGCTGCTAGTTGTTCCACGCCTGCAGGCACGTCCGCCCCGCGGGATAGCGCCAGCCCCATATACAGCTCTTCCTGCTCGTCTGGAAAGTAGAAGCGCAACGGCCCGGTGTAGGGCTCGGTAGGCTCTTTCCGTTCGGCAAGTAAGCCTGAAGGAATCCTTCGCTGGATGTAGTGGTCGGTCATCGTCGCGCGGACGACGTCGTGCGTGCGTCGTTCCGGCATATGGCAGGCGATACAGTCGTCGCCGTTCTCCGCACGTACGCTGCGAGTCTCAGTGCAGTCATCCGCTGATTGGTGACAATCGAGACACTTGGCCTTGTAGAAGGTCGCCGGATCTTCAGGAACGCGATGCGGATCGTGGCAGCTCGTACAGGTCATCTCGCTGGATGCGAAACACAGCGACTTCCGCAGGCGGTAGGCCTGGTGGACGATGTTGAACTCATCCCGTCCCGCCTCCGGTGGATAATCGAAAACCGCAACGTAATCCTCGAGCGGCTCACCCGGCCTGTAAGAAAAGACCCCTCTCCCTTCCTTCACGACGACGTCTGGAAGCAGTGCACTGCTGGTTTCCAGATGGCATTGCATGCAGATATCGAGTTGAAGTTTTCGCGTGAGGCGCGCGGGATTGACGATGCTGGCGCGCAGCTCTGTCGGCCGAGCGCCTCTTGAAGCCAGTCCGACGTGTTCCCGGCCCGGGCCATGGCATCGTTCGCAGCCGATGCCTGAACGCAGGTCCGCGGTGAAGCGGGGCCGCCGGGCCTCGTAGCGCGTCCAGTCTTCGGGCAGATTCGGGTAGGCGTTGTGGCAGAAAAAACACCGGTACTCGACACGCCGGGAGAAACCCTCGTGATCGGCGCGGTCATAGCCCGGCGCCATACCCCACGACGCCTCGTCGGCGTACCAGACCACCGGAAACTGGATCAATTCCCCGGCATCGGACAAGTAGAAATAGTCCCTCTCCTTGTTGCCCGATCCGAGGACGAATTCAATCTCTTTCTCGAAGCTGTGGATTTCGTCTTCGGACGCGTCGAGCTTGTAGCGGCGTTGAAAATAGCGCCCGTTACGCCGACTCATCTCGAAGTACTGGTCCGACGCCTCATGGTAGAGGCGATTGTTCCGGGTCCAGTCTTCGATGGGTTGGGTGCCCTCGATCCGGTTGAACGACCGGGCCATCCCCACTGCCTGGTAGCTCTCGTACTTAGATGAGTGACAGGTCGCACACGCCCGGGACCCGACGTATTCTGGCAGCACCGCAGGCCCGGCCCCTTGTCCCGCCATGACGTAAGAGGTGAGCGCCCCCAGGCTGAAAAGAGAAAGCCACAAGAGCACCGCGGAGGACCCACGTACCCTTGTGGCTCTCGAATTCATGAAACGATGTTAGACCGCACCGCGATCGATTACAACGGCGCGAGTTCCGGGACAGAAACCGAATTCTTATGCTGAATTCGGTCTCCGTCCTCAATCATTTCTCTTTCGTCCCTCCTTAGAACTTGTACTGCAGCACGATCTGGTACGAGCGCGGAGGCTGCAGGTTCCGGAACCGCGAGAAGTTCGATGGAGACTCGGTCCGGCTCCCGTTGCGTGCAAACTGATAGTGACGCGAGCCGTTGAATGCGTTCAGGATGTTCAACGCCACCTGCAGCTTCTGGGTGTCGCCGAAGTTGAAGTCTCTCCCGATCTTGATGCTCAGGTTCTGGACCGCCGGCGCATTGAGCTGGTGGCTCCGCGTCGCCGCGATGTTCTGCTCTACCTCGGGTAACACAGCATCGATCGGGACCGCATCCGTGAAGTAACGCGTACTTGTCCGCAGCGGGTTCGAGAAGCGGAGCCCGTTCGGCGACGTGAAACTGGACGGTCCGAATACCGCCCGCTCCGCGCTGCTCGCCCTGCGGCGTACGGTTCCCGACCATGCCCCGTCGTGCTGGGTGTAGGAAGAAGACACCACGATGCCTGCAGGTGCGTTGTAGGTTCCCGCCAGGCTCATGGAGTACTTGCCCCAGATCGTACTCCCACCGGTCGGGGTTTGGTCGTCGTTGTTGCCACGGGTGTCCTGGAGCGAATTGTGGTTCTCGAACGCTTCAGGCTGGATGAACTTGGAATAGGAAGTCGGATTCCACGAGCCGCCTTCCCAGTGACGCTGCTTGCTGAACGTCGCCAGGATCATGTAGTTGTTGCTCATGTTCTTCGTGACGACGAAATCCACAGCCTGCAGGTTCATCCGGCTCCACGTGTTGTTCGTCATTCGCCGGACAACCCCGCGTTCCACATCGCCCAGTTCGGAAGTCAGGTTGCCGACCTTTCCGAAGCCGATGAACGGCAAGCCCGGTCCGGCTGGATAGATACCGTTGATGTCCACCTCGCCGAAGATGTGCTTGACCTGTTTCTGGATCGCGGAAATGTCGATGCTGAACTGCCCCGGAAACTGGTGCCGGAAACCGAGGATGAACTCGTCGGTGAACGGCTGGTGCAGATCCGGATCGAACCGCTTCGCCGCCACCGAGTTGTCCGTCGCGGGAGAGTCTCTCCGCGTCTCGAAAACACCGTCACCATCGTTGTCGTAGAGGGTGAAGGAGGCCGAACCGGCCGCACCGATGTACCGGGTCACGTTGTCACGGCCGGTCATCGCCTGGTGCTGCCGCTTGACACTGAGACGGAACACGTCGTTCCCGCTGGAGCCGATCATCCACGACAAGCCAAAATTCGGCTGCCATTCCGTGCTGTCCTGCCGTGTGATGTTGAAGATCTCGTCCTTGCGATTGACGAAATCCACACGCACGCCCAGGTTCAGCGTGAGTCGCTGGGTCGGCTGCCAGCTGTCCTGTATGTAGAGGCCCAGGTCGCTCTCACGGGACGCAAACTCGGTGATGTTCTGCTGGACCTCGAAGCTACGCGAGAACGGAATCGTTCCCGAGGTCAGATCATCCGGATCCACCAGGCGATGGTCTTCGTTGGTGAACCCGCCGTTGCTGTACTCCCGGGTCACGTCGAATCGATTCCGCGGAGAGGTGTAGAGTCCCCATTTAAACTCGTGCGATCCCCCTCCTCCCTGCTTGAAATATGCGAAGTCCGCCTTGAATTCCATCCGTGACGCCGGCTGGAAGAACCGGGACGTGCTGTTGCCCATGTCGACGATCCGGCCGCTGCCGCTCAACACGCCGCCCGACAGGCTGGCGTCCCGGTGCACCTCGATCAGCGGCCCCGACAGGCCTTGCTCGTCCAACCGGTCGTAAGTGCCGGACTGGTTGTTCCCGCTCTTGTTGTTGTAGGAGAACAGGAGCTGGCTGCTGAAAGCGCTCGACCAGATCGAGTCGAGCTTGAACGTGTACATCTTGCCGCCCGTGGACGCAAAACGGATCTGGTCCACGTTGTATTCCCGGTTCTGGCCGAAGTTCACCGTGTCGTCCGACAGCGAAAACAGGAAGCTGTGAGTGTCGTTCAGCTGCGCCGTGGCTTTCGCAAACCACTGCGTCGCCTGTGTTCTGTTGTTGAAAATCTCGGTCAGACCGAACGCCTTGAGCTGTTCGATCTCCGGCGACGACCGGCTGATGCCGTTCTCCAGGCGGTTGTGCCGGAAGTTGCCGAAAAACCACAACCGGTCCCTGACGATGGGACCGCCGAAGTTCCCGTCATACTGGAACACCTGCTGGATCGTGGGGCTTCCGCCGCTTCCGCCGAGGCGGCTCGCGACCGCAGCGACCTGGGACTGGCCGTCATTCCAGCCGTCGCCGTTGCCCTGCATCGTCGCGGTGACCTGCCCGTGGAATTCATTACCACCGTTCGGCGTGACGATGTTGACGTTCAGGCCGACGCCCATCTCGGTGGATGCATCGGCGCCGCCGGACTTCAGTTCCACGTCGCCGATCGAATCCGTGCTCATGTTGATGAACGTCGGCTGCGCATCATAGTAAGAAGACGCGTTGGCGCCGTCCATCTTGATGACGTGGGTGAAGTGATGCGCGCCGCGGCCGTAGTAGACCATCCGGCCACTGTTGTCATCGAATGGCCGCGACATGATGCCCGGCGTCAGTTCGAGTATGTCACTCCAGTTGCGCCGGGCCTGGACCGGAACACTCCGCTGAAACTCGCCGTCCACCAGGACCTGCGATTCCGCCGAGATCGTGTCGATCATCGGAGACTCCGATGTCACCGTGATCGTTTCCGTCACCGCGCCCACCTGCATCACGACGTTCACCGTGAACGTGCTGCCGGCGCGGACGTTGATCCCTTCCTGTCTGAAAGTTGAAAAGCCGGGCAGCTCCCCGGTGAGCGCGTATATTCCGACCGGCAGGTTGATGATCCGGAAATAACCGTTTTCGTCGGAAAACACTTGCCGCTCCGCGATCATGCCCGGGCTCGTGGCGGTCACTGTAATGCCCGGCAACACCGCGCCGGACGCGTCTCGAACATAGCCGATCAGACCGCCATCACCCGTCTGGGCGAAAGCGGAAGTTGAGATCAGAAGCGACAATCCCAGAACCAGAGCGATTCGGAACGACCGCCGCTTCGAAAGGGTCTTCATGATTACCTCCAACAAACTTCCTTTGGACACACCTCCTGTGAGTGCCAAATGGTTATGGGAATCTAACGTAGGTCATCCTGCTGCTGCGGCGGCTCCTGTCCGTCCGGAGACCGATTCCCGGTACCCACTCAGTCGTGGCAAAAGAGATAGTTTCTACTCAATGCTTATATGCCAGGATTATACGACCCGTCAATTTATTTGACCAGCAGCCCCCCCCCCCCCCCGCAAACGGTCTTCTCGCAGAGGTGTAAAAGCAGTATTTTCAGTGGGTTAGCTCTGGATGCGCGCTGACCCGGGCCGGTTTGGTTGCGTTAGAGACTCGCGGGAGGTGCGAACAACCGCTAACGACTTACGAGCAACTGACTACTGACTAGCGGTGAAGTCGCCGCTCCAACAACGTAGCCGTTGCGATAGCTCACCGGGCGCGTCGACTACAAGTCGGCGACGCTCATTCTTTCTTCGTCCCAGCAGCTGAATCAAGTCACTTCTCCTCCAACAGTTCCTGTACGTAATGCGGTGAAGACCCAGACTGGATCTGCTCTCGGCTTACGTCGCACATCTTCCAGACTACGCGCCGGGTTTTTAATTCAATGAACTCCGGAAGGATCCTAATCACCGTTCTATGCTACTTCTACACCACACTTTTGAGGGTGATCCCAGGATTATACGACCCGTCAATTTATTTGACCCCCCCCCCCCCCGCAAACGGTCTTCTCGCAGAGGTGTAAAAGCAGTATGTTCTAGATCTGGATGCGCGCTGACGTTAGAGACTCGCGGGAGGGTGCGAACAACCGCTAACGACTTACGAGCAACTGACTACTGACTACTGACTACCGACTACTGCCCCCCCTTTCTCAACACGAATTTCCTGAGGCTGGAGGTGCGGTTCGACGCCACGTAGACGTTACCCATCGGGTCGACTTCGATCCCGTGTGCGCCCTCGGCCCCTTCGATCACGTCGATCAGTTTTCCGTTCAAATCGGCTATGGCGACCCGATGCAGTACGCCGTCCGCGATGAAAACTTTGCCTTCCCAGATAGCCAGACCGTACGGCCGGCCCAGGTCGGTCCATTGTTCGAGGAAGTTTCCTCGAGCGTCGAAAACCTGCACTCGATCGTTCTGCCGGTCGGCGACGAGCACGCGTCCATCGGGGTCGAGAGCGACTGAATGCGGCAGGTTGAACTGTCCGGGATCCTCGCCCCTGGTCCCCCAGCTCCGGATGAACGTACCGTCCTTCGAGAACTGGGCGACCCGGGAGTTGCCGTAGCCATCGGACACATAGAAATCCCCGTTGGGTGCAACGGCGACATCGGTCGGCCGGTTAAACGTGTCGGGGCCATCGCCGGCGACGTCATACTTCCCGAGCGTCATCAAAAGTCGTCCGTCGGCGCTGAACTTCTTGACCTGATGGCCCTGCCCGTCGGTCGCCCAGATGTTGCCCGAGTGGTCGACCCTCAAACCGTGAGTCCACTTGGCTATTCCCTCGCCCCAGGACCGGAGAAACTTACCGTTGTTATCGAAGCTGAATATCGGTCCCTCACGTCGGAAGGCGTGGACGAAACCGCGCTCATCGATCGCGACCCAGGAGACGGCTCCCCATTCCGAACCGTCCGGAAGCTCGGCCCAGTTCTCGTCCAGTTCGTAGTTTCCGCTGGGCGGCACGGTCGCGGCGGACAGCAGGGTGGGCTGCCTTTGGCCACCGGCCGGGGTAGAGAGCAGGGTCAAGGTCATCATCAGGACACAAAAAACCCGTACACTCCGCATGCAAAGACCTCCCTTACGAGAAAGTTGGCTCGATTCTATCCGCACCGCGAGCGATTCCCTACGTAATTGAAACAGGTAAAGTGGACCTTGGAGTGGGTCTGCTCCTTCGCCTACGGGGAGACTTCCATCCGTTCATCGTCGGGCATGTAGAGCCGGAGCCAGCGGATCTTGCCCTCCTGGATCTGGAAGAAGGCTGCGCCGGGAGACATCCAGCGCTTCGATGTCTCACGATCGTTGTAGGCCCCGATCAGTTCGACTGCCACCGATGTTCCGCCCCAGGGCCCCTCAGTAATATGGAACAACTGTACCGCCTCTTCGTTCGCGGTCACTGCCCGGACGCGGAATTCGATGTTCGTGTTCGCGTTGGCAAAGTCCGAGGTGAACTTTCGGATCGCGCTATGCCCCTCGTAGAGTACCGTCCCGATCTGCCGGGGGTTCGGTCCGACCTGGTGATAGGCATCCCGAAGATACAACCCGACCACGCTTTCGGTGGCTTCGGCAGAACCATCCAGAGCATTCCAGGCGGCCAGCCAGTCCCGAACGACGGCTATCGGATCCTGGCCCGTTTCCTGATTCTGGTTGTCTTGGGCGCCGACCTCAGCTGCAGGCGCGATCGCGACCACCAGCGCGGCGACGAGGGGTAGGAATCTTCGCACTTGTAATTCTCCCGACGAGTGGATCTTGACCGTGGCGAGTTTGGCCGAGCACTCCCTTGCTTGGGGGGGGCCGCTATCGTTGCGAGCAAACCTCGTCCCGCTCACGGGAAGCGGAGAAGCGCGCCGGCCAGTTTCGAATATCGGGGAGCATTTCTCCGATCGATTTCAACTGCGAAAACCGAATTCTATTTCTCTCTTGGCGCTTTGACAAATTGCCCTGTGACGGGATCGTACTTGCGGCCCTTGATGATGCCCAGGATTTCTTCATCATCCACCTGGATCGGTTCCGGAGCTCCCAACTTTTGCAGGAGAGCGATCGTTTCAGGGTGTTTCCTGGGAACGCTGCTAACCAGAGACGGACCATTTGCCATGTCCGTCACCGCCCAGCCAAGCTTGGTCCTGACGTCGACCCGGGAACCTCTGTCGACCAGGTATTGGACGAGTTCACTGTCTCCTCTCCACGCCGCGCCCATCAACGCTGTAAAACCGCCCTCATCGGACGCGACGTTGACGTCGAGTCCCAGCTGCTCGACCAGATACCTGACGGTCTCCAGGAAACCGTCCGGCGCATTGACCGAGTTTTCTCCCGCCCAGCCGATTCCCGCGGCGACCGCCAGCGGCGTCAAATTGTCGTCCGACGGAATCTTCGGGTCGGCGCCATAGGCGACGAGAAGTTTCATCGCGCCGATATCCGTCGCTTGCGCTGCCCGCCAAAACGCCGTCGTTCCGGACACCACTTCCCACTCCTCCTTGTGATGGGGCGGGTTGAACCACACGGAAGCCAGTATCCTGGCGTTCGGTTCGGCGCCCTGCTCCAGGAGCGCCTTCATCAGATCCAGATGACTGACCTTCTCCTGGGCAATACCCGACGCGGAGGTGGCCGGGGTTGGTGTCCACGCCAGTGGCGCCCATTTGCTGTGCAATAGTGCGTACAGAGGAGCGAGCCCATCGGTGCTGGGGAGGTTGGGGTCCGCTCCGTGGTCCAGCAGGTAATCCGCGATCTCGTACCTGCCGTTGTTGATCGCGATTAGCATGGGGCTGGTGTTGTCCACCGCATTGACCCGATTGACATTGGCTCCGCCTAAAACCAGCGCGCGCACGCTGGCAATATGGCCTTCGCGAGCGGCATAGTGCAACGCTGCCATACCACCCGTGCCGAGGATCTTTCCCGAATTCCTCGGCCGCGGCCTCGTCTCTCCGGTTCGAGACGGCGCCGGAACAGGGTTACCATCCTCGTCAATAAGGTTTTCATTGATCGCGACGATCTTGGACCTGAGGTCCAGATCTGCACCCCGGGACGCCAGCAGGCTGACAACCGGCGCCCGATTCAGCGCAGCCGCGAACATCACCGCCGTCTGCTGGCCCGCGGCTTCGGTCGCGTTCACGTCCGCTCCATGGTCCAGCAGCGCTTCCACTGCCTCCACGCCACCCGAGGCCGCCGCCTGCATGAGAGGGGTCGTCCCGAGGCCAGTGGCCAGACTTGTGTCTGCACCAGCCTCCAACAGCAACCCGATCATCGCTGCGCTCCCGTTCCTGGCGGCGAAGGCCAGCGGGGTAATCGACCCCACCCGCGTTCCGGCCTTCAAGCCCGCGCCTGCCTGAATCAGCACCCGCGCCATCTCCAGGTCATTGTTGTACGCCGCCCAGTGCAGCGCCGTCATGCCATCGCCCTGGGCTGCATTGACATCGACCCTCTGATTCAGGAGCGAACGAACCGCATCTATGTCGCCCTGCATCGCGGCATCGGCCAATCGAACGTCACCGGTAGCGCCTATCATCGCCGCGGCCATGCCAACTACGCAGAGTCCAGTCACTAAGGCCGTACGCAACATATGTCGTTTCTCCTCGGAGGCCCTCATATGGCAAGCTCTCCCGTGCTATCGCCGATTTCGTCCACGTCCTCAACCCCGAGCCTGTGCAGAATGGTCAGCAGAAGGTTCGCCATCGGAGTTCCTTCCGGGCATTCGAGGTGGAAATTGCCTTTGATCTGGCCGTTGGCGTGACCGGCTAGAAAAATCGGCAGGCGCAGATGTTCGTGTACATGGGAGTCCCCCATGGGACTGCCATACATCACCAAGGTGTGGTCTAAGAGGTTGCCGTCGCCGTCGGGCGTGTCTTTCAACTTCTCGATGAAGGGAGCCACTGTACTGACGTGATACTGGTTCAACCGGGCGAACTCGGCGATACTCCCCGGATCTTGTCCGTGATGCGAAGCCGAGTGGAAGGGAATCGAGACCCCGCTGTCCGGGTAGACCGCCGAACTGACGTCACGCGCCAGCTTGAACGCCGAAACGCGGGTGGTCTCCGTCATGAAAGCCAGTACCTGCAAATCGAGCATCAGGCTCATATGCTCCGCCCACGAGTCCGGCACGCCAATCGGGGCGTCCGGCAGCTGTCTCTCTCCGTCATGTTCCGCGTTGTATCGTTCGATCTTCTGAATCCGCCGCTCGATCTCGCGGACGTTCTCGAGGTAACTGTTAAGACGGTTGCGGTCGTTCGGGCCCACTTCCCTTTGTAGCCGAGCTGCTGAGCGCGCGATCCTGTCCAGAATGCTTCCGTTCTCCCGCAGCCGGGTGGCGCGCTCTTCCGATGTGCCACCGCCGCCGAACAGGCGTTCGAAAGTCACGCGCGGATTCCTCTCCATGGGTAACGGAGTGGTCGGTGATGACCAGGAGATGGTGTCGGTGTAAACACAGCTGTAGCCATACCCGCAGGCAGCCGACAAGGAACCCGCGGACTCGATCGAGAGCTGGAGCGACGGCAACGGTGTGTCCCGGCCGAACCGCTGCGCGTAGATCTGGTCGATCGAAGGGCCGCAAAAGTAATCCGCTCCCTCCGTTTTCTTCGGATGGGCTGCGGTCAAGTACACCGCCGACGAGCGGGTATGATCGGCGCCCTCCTCGTTCGAGGTCCGAGCCCTTGCGTTCTCGAGATCCGTATTCGTAACGATTGTGATGTACTCCCGATAGGGTTCGAGCGACTTCAACGTGGAAGTGAACTCAAAATCGGAGCCGGCTCTTTCGGGCGACCAGTAGTGAAGTTTCTGCCCTGTCCGCGTGCTGCCTGCTGCGCCATGAACCTGTTCGATGGCGCAGAGGCGGGGCGGTCGTGCCGCGGCCGTCTTGCGCAAAGGCGTCTGGGCCGGCAGCATCGACTCCAGAAACGGCAGCGCCGCCGCAACACCCATGCCTCGGAGAACCGTGCGTCGGGAGATATGCTTCTTCGTAATAAACATCTGTTGGTACCCTCTCCGTACTTGGATCGTTTGTTTCGATTTAATCGAGTCCGCTAAGGGCTGGGAACGGCCTCCTGTCTCCGCTTCCCGGCGTCGGGACCCACGTCAGCCGCGGGGGCGGAATTCGTGGCTAAGGGCTCCACCTTTCTCATTTGGAACGGCATGCTGTTCACGATGCCCATAACGATTGACGTGAACCGGCTATCGTTCCGGGCGGCCTGCCGTCCGATCTCGCGAACCACCGGCATGTCGATGTACGTGAATTCACGGCCTAAAGCATAAGTCACCAGCTTTACGATGAAGTTCCGGACATACGCATCAGAGTACTTCAACAGCGCCTGCCGCAGGTCGGCCGGGTTATTCACTTTGGTTCCGTCAACCAACTCACTCCCCGACTCTACAGGGAAGCCACTGTCGTGGGTGCGCCATGCCCCGATCGCGTCAAAGTTCTCCAGCGCCAGGCCTATCGGATCCATGATTTTATGGCAGGAGGCGCACGGTTCCCTCGTGCGGTGCTGTTCCAGACGGTCGCGCACCGATCGAAGCCTGAGCGGTTCACCGCCTCTACCCAAGGTGTTCTCCTCCAGGAGCGGTACGTTGGGAGGAGGTATCGGAGCAGTCACGCCCAGAATCTCCTCCAGGATCCACTTGCCACGCACCACCGGGGAGGTCCGGTTGGAGAACGAGGTTACCGACAGAATGCTCCCCTGGCCCAACAGTCCCAAACGGCTCTCATCCTGTAGCTTCACGCGCCGGAATCTATTCCCCAGGACATTCGGAATTCCGTAGTGTTTCGCCAGACGCTCATTAACAAACGTGTAGTCCGCCGTCAGCAGATCGACAACACTTCGGTTCTCGCGCACGATGCTGTCGAAGAGCAACTCCGTCTCCCTTCGCATCGATTCGAGCAAGTTCTGGTCCGCGTCCGCATACAGGTAAACATCGGGGAGCAATTCCCTGAGATTGCGCAAGTGCAGCCACTGTCCCGCAAAGTTTTTAGCCAGTGCTTCTGAGCGAGGGTCGGCCAGCATGCGGCGCACCTGCTGCTCGAGTACCGCCGGATCCTTGAGTTTTTCCTGGCTGGCCAGGGTGATGAGTTGGTCGTCGGGGAGGCTGCTCCACAGGAAAAACGCCAAGCGGGAAGCCAGCTCCAGGTCACTGATGCGATAGTTCGCACCCGCGACGGCATTGGTGGGTGTGCGCTCCACACGGAATACGAATTCGGGGTTCGCAATGATGAACTGCAAGGCCATTCGGATCCCCGTGTCGAAATCCGCCTGGTTGGCTCCTTCCTGGTAAGCGCTCATCAGCTCCTCGACATTCTCATCCGTCAACGGCCGCCGAAACGCATGCCGTGCCAGCGTTGTGATGATGTCGGCAGCGCAAGGCCCCTCTTCGCCCGCCGTGGCGGGCCGGCAGGTGAATATCTTGCGGCGGCTGGGCGTCTCGCTCACCCCTGTTGCGCTGTAGGGACCCATGATCGTGAGGTCTCTCAGGTGGGGAGGGTTTGTCAGCCCCTCGACCTGGCCCGAAAAATCATCGGCCAGGCTCCGCTCCGGCCGCCAGATGGGGTCTTCGATCGGGCCGTCGGCAAGGTCCACAAACGAGGCCGAGATTTTCTGCGGACCTGCCTTCACCCGGATCGGCGGCGTCCGCAGGTCGTTTTCGCCCGCTGTCATCAAGGGGTTGATGTCGAACAGCGCAACCCTCTCGCCGTTCACGGCCACCTCGAGTTGCTCGCCGTACATGGTGCTGCCGAAGAGGAAAGTGTTTCTCGTGAAGACCAGCAGCATTCGGAACACGTACTCGCCATCGGCCGGGAAGTTATGCACTACGGCGATTCCGCCGCGCGTGCCGAACGGCGTACCCTCGACGTGACGTATCTGCGAGAAATTCGTTCCGAGACGGTATGTCTCCTCGATGGGGCTCATCCGAGGGTCGCCAACAGCGAGACGACCGATCTTGCCGGCCGCTTGGACGTACGCCTCCAGCAGCGTGGGCGAAATGGCCAGGACCTCTGAAATGTTGTCGAAACCCTGGCTCCTCGTGTCGGCCGGCAGAAGCGACTCCGAGTCGACCTCCAGGTCAAGCAAGTCGCGGATCGCGTTGGCATATTCGGTTCGGTTGAGCCGGTGGAGGTACGGCGTTCCTGGATTCGGAGTAGAGGCGGCAGCGCGGTCGATCTCGGCTTCCAACGCCCGGGCAAAGGCCCTGACCGTCTCTTGGGTCGGCCGCGGCGAGCCCGCGGGAGGCATCATGCCCGTCCGCAGCTTGAGGATGATCCTTTCGGCCACCTGAGCGTTCAGCTCCGGATGCGCCAGGTCAACGTCTGAAAACGAGAAGCCTCCCGTTCGCACGTCATCGTCATGGCAGTATTCGCAGTACTGTCCGGCTAACTTCTGCCGCTCTTCTACCGGCATCGTGCCGGGCGTCTCAGGCTCTTGCAGGATCGCACCCGGCACAGGCGCGACCCGGAGCCCGCCCAACGCCTGAGCCAATGCGGGTACCGGGCTCAAGGCTTGCCCCATGGTCAACGCCGCTACAATCACCAAAAAACCGGGAAGGACAACTCTCTTCATTAACGTTTCTCCCGCTGAGGGTAATGCCTGGTGCCTGGACTATCGAGGCCCCTCGAGTCCCGCCCGCCACCGCAAACAGGCGGCCCCGGTTCGTTCAGTGAAGAACCGAACGCTGCGCGAAAAATCTGGCCGATGAATAAGCTTCCGCAATTATAGGTAGCAGGGGATTGAACCGCCAACAAAATGAGGACGTTCTACGACGGCGCGCTCATGCGGTCCCGGACTTCTGATGCCCGAGACTCGGAATGCCGAAGCGGAATCGCATGGATGGGTTCGGATGTGCGTGCCTCCCGGCGGGGACACTCCGACGCCTGGAGACCGGGGCGTTTCTACTATTGCCTGCCCGGTTTACCCCCACGGGTGCGGCGCGCATAGAGGGGACTGTACTCCAGCCCGTAGGGCGACTTGCGCCTCAGTCGGGCTTTCTCGGTAAAGAATTCCTCCTTCTGGTCTCGGATCTCTTCCAACTCCTCTTCGGTGCAATCGCGGAGAGTGGTCTCCTCTCGTGGGATGAAGAAAACCTGTCCGACAGGCAGGCTGTGCGTCCCGGGAAGCCCCTCCCCCGGTTCCAGGACGTAACGGAACTCGCTTTCGTGCGGGAACCAGTCGGTCTCGACCCGGATGACCAGCATTGGAGCGACCGGTCGCTCGATCATGTTGAAGACGGGGGCGTAAATGGTGTCCCAGCCCTGCGGGGTCCGGAAGTTGGTCGCTCCGCGCAGCGTGACTGCGCCGGGCGGGGTCCCCAGGTCTTCCGGAACGATATAGGATCGCGCCATCGCGACGGCGTTCTCCCGGTTTATTGGAGGGTCTTTGATCAGAAACTCGACCTCTTCCTGCATCTTCCCGATGCTTCCCACCGGAAGGACGAGCGTGAGCGCGAAGACCGCCTCCCACTTTCCTCCTCCAGGCGGGCGCACGAAATACAGGAACCTGTAACGTCCCTCTCCCTGGTACTCGACGTGGAACGATTCGTTGTCCTCGAGCGGGGGATAGACCAGGTATCCGAGTGAGCTCCCGGCCTCGAGCACGGGGCAGTGGCGGGCATGCTGTGGCAACAGAGGCCGCTGCGGTTCGCGACGCGGCTTCAAGCCCACGCCGGGGCGGTACGAGTTGGGGAATAGCTTTACTTCCATGCGCATATATTAGCAGCCCGTGGCAGAACTCTACAGGGCCGCGTTACGGCCAAACGGGGCCGGATTCTAGTGACCTGTAACAATGCTATCGGTACCAGCGTTCGGCGGAACGGCGTCGGATTTTAGGAGTGACGCCCGAGCCAATGCTGTTTCATTGCGAGGACGTCACGACACCGAAGACGGCGCCGTTGGGCCGAACCCTTCGGGCCGATGGGGGTTGCGGGCGATCTCTTTGTCGGAAGCCGTCACCGATGAAAGAGCATCGCTTTCCGTCTCCCTCCGCGACCTCGCCCGCAAGACCCATCGGCGATGGTGCCGATAGCACTGTTACAGGCCACTTGGGATAGATCAAGCATGCCGGTGACTGCACGACTGACTCTCTCGGCGAAGGTTGGTCGTGCACTGAATCGCGATGTTTTCGGGGATTCAACTGGCCGGGCAGACAATATCTTTCCCAGAACGCCTTCATGTGCTATCGTTCTGTAACCAAACAACATAGGCATAATAAACAGGGGGCTCGATGAAGTCGGTTTCCGTTTGGGTTGGAGTGCTTGGCGTGCTGGTTGTGTCCGCCGGAAGTGCCTGGGGGCAAACCCCGAGCACAATGCCGGTTTCATCGCAGCAGGCGCTGGTCAACGACTACTGCTCGGGTTGCCACAACGACGCGATTCGTGAAGGTGGGTTTTCATGGGCCACGATCGACCTGGCCGATCCCGCCCGGAACGCGGAACAAGCCGAAAAGGTGATTCGCAAATTGCGGGCAGGCATGATGCCGCCGGCGGGCGCAACACGACCGGCGGTCGCTGACGCGAAGGCGCTTGCACTGTCGATTGAAACCGCGATCGATCGATCCGCTTCGGAGTACCCGTTTGCCGGCGCTCCCGAACTCCATCGGCTCAATCGAACAGAATACCGTAACTCGGTGCGCGAGTTGCTCGACTTGGATGTGGATGTTTCTTCGATGCTTCCGACCGACCAGATGAGCGGCGGCTTCGACAACATCTCCGACGTGCTCGCTGTGACTCCGGCGCTGGTGCAGGGATACGTCCGGGCGGCAGGCAAGATCAGCCGGCTGGCGATCGGTGACCCTGAAGTGGCCCCGACCATGTCGATGTACACCGTGCCGAAGGTCGTCAACCAGCTGCGGCACGTCATGGGCACGCCGCTGGGAACGCGGGGCGGAACCTCCGTAGTCTACAACTTCCCCGCCGACGGCGATTACACGTTCAAGGTAGCCTTCTACCACGACTTCATCACCGAGCTGTTTGGCGCCAATCTGCCCGAGAACCTCCAGGGCCAGGAACTGGAGATCTCCCTAGACGGGGCCAGGGTGGCCATCTTCGAACTCGATCCAGAACTCTCCGAACCCGAAGGCACGTTGACGACAGAGTCGGTCCGGATCACGGCGGGCGCGCATCGCGTTGCGGCCGCATTCATCTCGAAGTTCGACGGGCCGACCGAGGATGAGTTCCGCCAGGTGGAGCAGTCGATGATTGACGTCACCGGCGCGGTGCCCGGCCTAGTCGCCCTGCCACACCTGCACACACTGACTATTGCCGGCCCGTTCGTCGTGACAGGAATGTCGGAGACGGCATCCCGTCAGAAGATATTCCGGTGCAGGCCCGCGTCGGCCGACGCGGAACTGGACTGCGCGAAGAACATCCTGGGGACTCTGGCACGGCAGGCATACCGCCGGCCGATCTCGAACACCGACGTGGACTACCTGATCAACCACTACGGGGCCGGACGTGAAGAGGGAGACTTCGAGGCCGGGATCCAGATGGGCGTGCAGGCGATCCTCGGGCATCCGGAGTTTGTCTTCCGATTCGAGAAGACGCCGTCAAACGTCGGGCCAGGGACGAACTACCAGATCAGCGACCTGGAGCTGGCGTCCCGCATGGCGTATTTCCTCTGGAGCAGCCTGCCCGACGAGGAATTGCTGTCGCTGGCATCGGAGGGAAGGCTCGCCGAGCCCGGGGTGGTGGAACAGCAGGTCCGCCGCATGCTGGTGGATCCGCGCTCGGCTGCGCTGTCGGACAATTTCGCGTTCCAGTGGTTGCGCCTCCAGACGGTAAAGGAGGCCCAGCCCGAGGCGCTCGTGTTCCCGGAATTCACGAGGAACCTCGGCGAGTCGATGACCGAAGAAACGAAGCTGCTCTTCGATAGCATCATGCGCGAAGACCGCAGCGTGATCGACCTGCTGACGGCGGACTACACGTTCGTCGACGAGGTGCTCGCGAAACACTACGGCATCCCGAACGTGCTGGGAAGCCGGTTCAGGCGCGTTGGGGTGACCGACCAGAACCGTTTCGGTCTGCTTGGACACGGAAGCGTCCTGACGTTGACGTCGCTGGCGAACAGAACGTCTCCCGTCCAGCGGGGCAAGTACGTCATGGAGGTCCTGATCGGATCGCCCCCGCCTGCGCCGCCCCCGGTCGTTCCCCCCTTGAAGGAGGCGGTGGATAACGAGGTCGTCCTCTCTGTCAGAGAGCGGATGATCCGGCACCGGGAAAACCCCGCCTGCTCGGCATGTCACCAGATGATGGATCCGATCGGTCTGACTCTGGAGAACTTCGACGCGATCGGCCGGTGGCGTGCGAACGACAGCGGGTCTCGCATCGACCCGTCGGCCGAGATGTACGACGGGACGCCGCTCGACGGACCCGCCAGCCTGCGCGAGGCAGTCCTCGCTCGCTCCGAAGCGTTCATCGGAACCTTTACGGAGCATCTTCTTTCATATGGTCTGGGCCGCGTGCTCAGTTATCGGGACATGCCCACGGTCCGGTCGATCGCCCGCGAGGCCGCGCAGAACGACAAACGTTTTTCGTCGTTCATCCTCGGCGTCGTGAAGAGCGTGCCGTTCCGCTTGAGGCTCGCCGACGAAGAATACACGGCAGATCAGTTGAGAAACCGGTAAGGAGAGGAAACATCCATGTTCATCACGAAGAAACACCTATCCCGACGCACCTTCCTGACGGGTGTGGGCGCGACCGTTGCGCTGCCGTTTCTCGAGTCGATGGTGCCTGCGCAGACGCCACAACGTCTGACCGCAGCCAACCCTCGAACTCGCCTGGCGTGCCTGGAAATGGTACACGGCAGCGCCGGCAGTACGCAGTACGGGATCGAGCACAACTACTGGATGCCGCCGACCGAAGGCGCCGATTTCGAGTTCGGATACATCCTGGAGCCGCTCGAGAGCTTCCGGGACTACATCACGCTGGTCACCCAGACCGACCAGCGCCCGGCCGAAGCGTGGACGGCGGAGGAAGAAGGGGCCGACCACTTCCGTTCCAGCGCCGTGTTCCTGACGGCCGCTCACCCGAAGCAGACCGAGGGGTCCGATGTCCGGGCAGGGACGTCGATCGATCAGATCTATGCGAACCGGTTCGGTCAGGACACGCCGCTCCCCTCGATTCAGCTGTGCATCGAGAACGTGGATGCGACGGGTAACTGCGGGTACCACTACAGCTGTGTTTACATGAACTCGATCAGCTGGTCGTCGCCCGAGACCCCGCTGCCGATGACCATCGACCCGCGAATGGCGTTCGAAGATCTGTTCGGCGCCGGCGGCTCACCCGAGGCGCGGGCGGCCCGGCGACGCGCCAACCAGAGCATCCTCGATGGCGTTACGCTCGAAGTGGCGCGGCTCCGGAAAGATCTGGGGCGGCGCGATCAGAACAGGCTGAACGACTACCTGGAGAGCGTCCGCGAGATCGAGCGGCGCATCGAAAAGATCGAGCAATACAACGCCAGCGGTGCGGAGCGGGAGCTGCCGTCGGCGCCGATCGGCGTGCCCGATTCCTGGGAAGAGCACGTCAAGATCATGTTCGACTTGCAGGTCCTCGCGTTCTCTGCGGAAGTGACGCGCGTTTCGTCGCACAAGCTCAGCCGGGACGTGAGCAATCGCGTGTTCGAAGCGAGCGGGAACAAGACGCCGTTCCATTCGGCATCGCACCATGGGTCGACGCCGAAGGGGATCGAGGATTACACGAAGATCAACCGCTACCACATCGACCTGTTCGGGTATTTCCTCGACAAGCTCCGGAACACTCCAGATGGAGACGGGAACCTCCTGGATCATTCCATGGTCCTGTACGGCAGCCCGATGGGCGATTCCAACGTGCACGCGCACAAGCGAGTGCCGATGTTGCTGGTCGGCCATGCCAATGGTCAGCTCAAAGGGAATTGGCATGTCCGCGCACCGGATGAGACCCCGACCGCCAACGTGCTGCTCGCCTTGCTGCACAAGCTGGGGATCGAACAGGACATCATCGGCGACAGTACGGGAGTCTTGTCGATATAGAACCGACCGTTGAAACAGGTTTAAGAGAAGCGTTAGTTAAAGGAAGAGACAATGAAAACACTCGGACTAAGCTTACTTGCTCTACTCGTCGCGACCACGGCGATCGTTGCCGCGGCCAACGAGACCGAACTCGTCGAAGCCGCGATGCGCGGGGACACGGCTGAGGTACGCTCGTTGCTGGACGCCGGGGCCGACGTCAATGCGGTTTACGGTGACGGCAGCACGGCACTGCATTGGGCTGCCGGCAACGGTGATCTGGAACTGAGCCGCCTGCTGCTCGATGCTGGCGCCAGGGTCGATGCCGTCACACGGATCGGATCGATGACCCCGCTGTTCATGGCGGCCAGGAGCGGGGAGGCTGGCGTGATCGAGACACTGCTGGAGGCAGGTGCGAGCGCGGACGAGGCCAACGACAACGGGACGACGGTCTTGATGAGTGCGGCGGCTTCCGGAAACGTCGAAGCGGTTCGGGCGCTCATCGAAGCCGGTGCGGATGTCAATGCCACCGAGGAGACCAACGGTCAGACTGCGTTGATGTTTGCGGCCACCCTCAACCGTGCGGAAGCGATCCAGGCTCTGATCTCCAACGGCGCGGACACGGGCGTAATGACGAAGGTTTCCAAGCTACCGAACCGTGGCCGAGGCGGGCGGCGGTCCGGTCCGGCCGTCGTCGGCGGGATGACGGCATTGCACTTCGCGTGCCGGGACGGACAGATGGATGCCGTCCGCGAACTCGTGGCCGGCGGAGCCGACATCAACGCAGTCACGGAGTCGAAACAGACCCCTCCGATCACGGAAGCCATCCTCAATGCCAATCTCGACATCGCCAAGTTCCTGCTCGGCAACGGCGCCGATGTGAACATTCCGAACGGCGACGGTCTGCTGCCGCTTTTTGCCACCTTGGACATCCAGTGGAGGCAAAACACCTGGTATCCGCAGCCGAACGTGTCGGAAGAGAGGACCAGTTATCTGGATCTCATGGAGGAAATCCTGGCCCATGGTGCCGACGTGAATGCCCGGTTGGGAAAGAGGCTGTGGTACCGGACTTTTCGCTACAGCGGGGGCTGGATCGATCCGGCCGGCTCAACTGCCCTCTGGCGTGCAGCAGAGGCGAACGATGTGGACGCGATGCGTCTGCTCGCCTCCCACGGCGCCAATCCGACGATTCCGACTGCCCAGGGCACGACTCCCCTGATGGTCGCAGCAGGTTACGGCTTCACGTGGCAGGCGACCAACATCAAGCCGGATTCGCGAATCGACGCCCTCAGGCACCTGGTTGAAGAGCTCGGCGCCGACGTCAATGGTAAGGACCTGCAGGATTACACGGCCTTGCACGGAGCTGCCTACGTGGGCGACGACGACGCCATCATGTACCTGGTGGCCAGAGGCGCCGACGTCGGCGCGCGGGCGAGTGCCCGCCTCGGGTCCCGGGCCCCGACCCCTGTCGAGCCTGGTACCGGAGACACGGTAACCGACTTTGCGAACGGTCCCCACGAGAAGTCCCTGTTGTTCCCGGACACGGTCCGGCTGCTGGAGTATCTCGGCTCGGAAAACTCCCACGACTGCCGGTCGACGGGGTGCGTGAACAACACGAAGGAGGATCGGCCACGTCGTTAGGAACGGCATGAGATGAGCGGAAAGGGCCCGGGAACATTCCCGGGCTTTTTCATGGGGGAATCCAGGAATGGAACAATCAGAGAATCCATGCCCGGCTGCCGAACCCGGAAGCATGAACCGCCGCCAGCTCCTCCAGGCCCTGTCTGTCCTGGCTGCTGCCGCCGCACTGCCCTTCAGGGCCGAGGCGGCGCCGGCCTTCAAACCGATCTGGCTGAACCAGTACACCTACGTTGCGCCCGACATGGCCGCCACGGCCGACTGGTACGTCGAGGTCTTCGGGATGCAGCGGGGCATGGCCACGGCGCGGGAGACTCACCTGTGGTTTGGCGACGTTCAGGGCGACACGCTGATGATCGTGCGGCAGGCGCAGGCAGGCGACACGGCGCCGGCCCTCACGAGGTTCGGTTTCACGATCAACTACTGGGACCGGGATTTCGTGCGAGCCGAACTCGAGCGGCGCGGTCTCGATCCACAGCCCGACACCGACAAGGGATTCTGGTTCCGGGATTTGGAAGGCAACGAGATCGGTGTCTTCGCGCCGGACTGGATGGAGAGAACCGACGCGTCGACGTCGCGGCCCTCCGTGTTGCAGGCGCTCAGCGCGAACCACATTGTCGTCGTCAGCTCAGACTATAAGAAGCTTGCCGACTGGTACCATGACCTGATCGCGCTCAACCAGACGACCGACTCCGGAAGAGACGTCGTCCAATGGTTCGGAGATACGGCCTGGCTTCCGACACAGGTGCGCGAGGGCGCGCAGACTTCCGCGGCTCTCGGTACATTCGACCACTGCGCTCTGACGGTTGCCGACTACGATACGCGAACGGTCGTGCCGGAGATGAAACGCCATGGGATTATCTCGCCGGATCGAGAGATAGAGGACGACGACACGGGCATATATGGTGTCGACCTGAATGACTTCAAGATTCAGGTCTGTGCCTGGAACGAGGCGCCCAACCAGGACCGTCGGCGATTGCAACGGTCCCGGCAGCGAGGCCGTCCCGTTAGATAACGAAAGGAGAGGCAGAAATGGATAGAGTCGGAAAGCTTTTTCGGGAACTGGATGGGAAGAGAATCAGCCGGCGGCAGCTCCTGCAGGGGATGGCAGCGGCGGCGACCGCTGCGGCCCTGCCTGTGCGGTCCGAGGCTGCGGCGTTCAAGGGGACCTGGGTCAACCAGTACACCTACGTCGCGCCCGATCTCAACAAGACCGTGGACTGGTACGTCGAGGTGTTCGGGATGCAGAGGGGCCACACCGACGCGAAGCGGGTTCACCTCTGGTATGGCGACACCGGAGGGGACACGCTGATGATCGTCCGGCAGGCCGAAGCCGGCGAGAAAGCTCCTCGTATCGATAAGTTCGGGTTTACGATCGCCGACTGGGATCGTACGGCCGTCGAGGCGGAGTTGCGACGTCTCGGGCGACGGCCCCAATCCGACACGGAGAAAGGGTTCTGGTTCGACGACCTGGACGGGAACGAGATCGGGCTGTTTGCCGCGGACTACGTCGAAAGACCGTCGGCATCTTCGGCGGCCCCGATGCTGTGGAAGGCGGTAAGCGCCAACCACATCGTCATCCTGACCGAAGATTACGAGGCGATGGCCGTCTGGTACAAGGACCTCCTCGACCTCAGACAGACGCGTAATTCGGGCCGGGATACCTATCTTTGGCTGAGCGATTCCGTCTGGATTCCGACCATGGTGCGCGAGGATGGCATGACCTCTGCGGCCCTGGGAACGCTCGATCACGTTGCCTATTCGATCGAGACGTTTGAAAAGGAGTCCGTGGAAGCCGAACTGCAGCGCCGCAACCTGCAACCCGTACTCGACGCCGAGTACAGTTTCAACTGTGTCGACATCAACGGCTTCAAGACCCAGGTGTGCGACAAGGAACTCGTGGTCTTCGCCGAGCAGCGACCGCCTCGGGGCGGTGAGCTGTAACCTCTTAGTGTCGAAATCTGCAAGCTAAAGGTCGATCAGCATCTTCAGATCCCGCAGGAACTGCTGTTTGTCCTTCGGGGAAATCAAGATGTAGTCGCTCGCGCCGTAGTCGATACGCAGCCGGTCCGTCGACAGGGCCGGGGCAGACGTCATCTCCCTGCTTTCCTTGACTGAACGGACGAGTTTGAGCGGGATCTTCCAACGGAAAAGGCCGAACCGAACGTAGAGGGTGTCCGGCGTCAGGCGGTAAGAGGTCGCTAAAAAAAACCACAGCGGAACGACGAAACCGGCCAACGCGACAATCAGGGCCGGAGCCGGCCAGCCTTCCTCCAGGAGCCGAAGCACGACCCGCACGCCGATGAACGCCGAAGCGCCCACGGCGAGGAACACCCACCAGTCCATCTTCGATCTGTACGTCCTATCCATGCCCTGCGCTGTCCTTCGAGGAAGGTCTCAATATCAAGGACGTAACAGCAGCAGGAAAACTTTCGAGGAATCGGAAGCCCGGCGATTTTTTATTCGTTCCTCAGAACCTGGATCGGGTCCACCTTCAGAGCCTTCCGTGTCGGAAGGTACCCGGACACCATCGAGATTGCCGCCAGCAAGCCGGTGAAGGCGAGGAACGGACCTGTTTCCAATCCGACGGTCCCAAACAGCGCGCTTTCCATCAAGCGACCGAGTGCGAACGCCAGCGCAATGCCTAGAGCAAGCCCTACGGCCGTCAACCGCCTCGCACGGGCCAGCATCAGTCCCAGGATGTTGCCCGAAGAGGCCCCCAGGGCTGTGCGGATTCCGATCTCATGGACCCGCTGATTCACCAAGTATGTCATCAGTCCGTAGATACCCATCGATGAGATCAGCAGGGCCAGGGCCCCGAGAACGCTCATGATCGACCCGGCGTACTGAAGGCCGATCGTCGTGTCCTGGATCGCACGTTTCATCGTCCGGACTTCGTAGATCGGCTGTGACGGGTCGACGCGGAGGATGGCTTCGCGCACGGGCTGGGCGTGCAAGGTGGTATCGTCCGCCGTCCGCAATCCGATGGCGATATCCAGCCGCGGTGCCTGCGCATAAGGGAGGTAGGCGAGGCGATCAGCAGGACCAGGCCCGCTCCGAACTGCATAACCCCGAGGAATGCCGGCGCTCCGGGATCGACCAGCCCTTCGGAGAGCGATCGGACTCCTACGTCCCACCCCCTGTTGTCGTCGGGATACTGCTCCTGTAACCGCTCCCCGATGACCCGCATCTCGGAAGCCGCGTCCTCGAGTTGAGGTATCTGGCACCAGTAGTGTCCGACAGATTTAGGACCTCCCGGTCCTAAAGTTAGAACTGACGCGATGTAGCGCGCTTGTCAAGGTGTTAACGATTTGATTTCTGTGCGGCCTTCGCGGCAGCCTTTCCAGAGGTTTCTGGGAGGCACCGATGCACGCTGGCAAGCTGGTCTTCGCACAAGTCATGGAGTTCGCGCCGTGGTATACGTTCCGTCGTCTGGTGACCAAGTACCGCGGCAATTTCAACGTCCGCACATTCAGTTGCCTGGACCAGTTCCTATGCATGGCCTTCGCTCAGCTGACCTATCGGGAGAGCCTGCGCGACATTCAAGCCTGCTTGCGAGCCCAACCCGCCAAGCTCTACCACCTGGGGTTGCACGGGAAGGTCAGCCGCAGTGCATTGGCCGATGCCAACGAGTCTCGCGACTGGCGCATCTACGGAGAGTTCGCTCAGGCGCTGATCCGCATCGCACGCCGCTTGTATGCCCACGAGCCGCTCGGGATCGACCTGGACGAAACCGTCTACGCGCTCGACTCCACGATGATCAGTCTGTGCTTGTCGCTGTTCCCTTGGGCGCACTTTCGAAAGACCGAAGCCGCGGTGAAGCTTCATACGCTGCTCGACCTGCGTGGCGGTATCCCCAGCTTCATCCACATCTCCGAAGGCAGGCTGCACGACGTCAACGTTCTCGACCTGCTCATCGCCGAAGCCGGTGCTTTCTACGTGATGGACCGCGGCTATCTCGACTTCGATCGCCTCTACACCTTCAATCAAGCCGGGAGCTTCTTCGTCACCCGTGCTCGATCCGACTTCGCGTTCAAGCGCATCTACTCCCAACCCGTCGACCGACACACGGGCCTCATCTGCGATCAGACTATCGAACTGACCGTATTTCGCTCCCGCCGCGGCTACCCCGAACGGTTGCGTCGCATTCGTTATCGCGATCCCGAGGGTCGGCGACTGGTTTTCTTGACCAATCACATGACGCTCCCAGCCCGGACCATCTGCGAGTTGTATCGCCTGCGCTGGCAGGTGGAGCTGTTCTTCAAATGGATCAAACAGCACCTGCGCATCAAGCGTTTCTTCGGCACTTCCGAGAACGCCGTCAAAACTCAGGTCTGGGTCGCCGTGAGCGTTTACGTGCTGGTGGCTATCGTGCGTAAAGAACTGAATTTGCCTTTGTCGTTGCACTCAATGTTACAGATCTTGAGTGTCACACCATTTGAGAATGTGCCTCTTTTTCAGCTGCTTACCGAATCCGGGCTCATCTCAAATCGACACTCTAACGCTAACCAATTGAATCTATTCTGAAACGTGTCGGACACTACTGATCTGGCACCTCTGTTCTCACGCACATCGGGTGGGAAGGCGAGGGGAGACCATACCTGTGCGCCGACGGGGAAGTCGAATCCCTCCGGCGCGACGCCGACGACGGTGTATGCCTCGCCGTCGAGCGTGATCGCCTGGCCCAGGACGGAAGGATCGGCGCCAAAGCGTCTGCTCCAGAGACCGTGGCCCAGGATCACGCGGTACCGGTTGGCGACCTGCTCTTCTTCGGGCAGGAAGGTTCGGCCCATGACCGGTTCGACGCCTAGGATTTCGAAGAACCCGGGAGATGCGAACATTCCCTGGATGCGTTCGGGTTCGTCGCGGCCTTCAAGATTGACGTCCCAGTACTCGTAAGCGGCGAGCGTTTCGTAAACGTCGCTTTGTTCCCGCCAGTCGAGGTAATTGGCCGGTGCAACTGAGAAACCTTCGAACTCGAACAGGCTGTCGGGAGAACTCTCAGCGAGCATGACCAAGCGGTCGACGTCCTCGATCGGAAACGGGCGGAGAACGATGGCATCGATCACGCTGAAGATGGCCCCGTTGGCACCCAGGCCGAAGGCCAGCATGAGGCCGACGCTGGCGCTCAGCAACGGCTGCCGGGCGATCATCCGAAAGGAGAAATGGATATCTTGTTTGAAATTGTGCATTTAGGGCCTGATCCTCCAGTCCGGGAATCATACGGCTCCCGGCAGGCAAAGGTTCCGCCGAAGACTGCTTTGATTGTAATGACGGAGGTTTTCGAGCGTCTTTAACAGCTAGTGGCCTGTAACAGAGAGAGTGATAGCGGCGTTGCGAGCGCAACGGTACCGGATTCTAGGAGCGCCGCCCGAGGAAATGCTGCTTCATTGCGAGAAGGCGCGACGACGAAGACGGTGCTGTTCCGCCGCAACCCGAAGGGACGATGGGCCTTGCCAGCCGCCTAGATGAGTCAGGAAACAGCGATGTTTTCCATCGGCGACGAGTCGGGAGAGGACCCGCAAGGCCCATCGGCGACGCTGTCACTATCTCTGTTACAGGCCACTGGGGCGGAACAAATCCCTGCGAGATGGCGTACTTCCACAGCAACCCGGCAACAACTCTCACACGTTCCGGTGGATAGGAGAGGGAAGGATCATGGATTCATGGTTTCGAGATCTTAAGTTCGGCGCCCGGATTCTGTGGAAGGACCGTGGCTTCGCGACGACAGCCATTCTGACGCTGGCAATCTGCATCGGCGCCAACGCCGCAGTATTCACGATCGTGAACTCGGTGCTCTTGAGTCCGCTGCCCGTTCCCGAATCGGACCGGATCATGCTGGTGTCGAACCAGTACCCGAACGCCGGGGTGGGCGACAGCCCGAACAGCGGCGTGCCGGACTACTACGACCGGCTCCGGGACATCGATGTGTTCGGCGAGCAGGCCCTGTTCGGCGCCCAGGGGAGCACGCTGGACATCGACGGCACACCCCGTCGCGTTCGAGGTATGCGAGCGACCGCGTCGCTGTTTCGTCTCCTCGGGGTTGGGCCGGTGATCGGCCGAACGTTCGGTGAAGAAGACGGTGAGGTGGGTAACGACCAGAAAATCATTCTCAGCCACGGACTGTGGCAGGAGCTGTTCGCCGGATCCTCCTCCGCGCTGGAGAGCGAAGTCCGGCTAAGCGGCCGTCCGTACACGGTCGTAGGTGTGATGCCGCCGGATTTTCTGTTTGTGGATCCCGAGGTTCGCTTCTGGACCCCGCTGGCTTTCACCGATGAGGACCGCTCCGATGATAATCGTCATAGCAACAACTGGCGCAACGTGGGCCGCCTGAAACCCGGCGCGACCATGGAGCAGGCGCAGGCTCAGGTCGACGCCTTGAACGCGGCGAACATGGAGCGGTTTCCATTCTTCCGGGAACCTCTCGAAAACGCCGGGTTCTACACGCGCGTTGAGCCGCTCCAGGAGATGCTCGTCCGCGATGTGCGATCGACGCTGTACCTGCTCTGGGGCGGGGCGTTCTTCGTCCTGCTGATCGGTGCGGTCAACATCGCCAACCTTGCGCTGGCCCGCTCGGGCCTCCGCCTGAAGGAACTGGCCACGCGTCTCGCGTTGGGAGCGGCACGCCCTCAGGTGGCGCGCCAACTGATTACGGAAAGCGTGATCGTAACGCTGTTGGGAGGCGTTGCGGGACTGGCGTTCGGATCATGGATACTGGGAGCCTTCGGCACCATCGGGCTCGACCAGCTTCCGCGTGCCGGCGAGATCCAGATGAACGCAACGGTCGTCGGCTTCACGCTTGCGATCGCGATCGTTGCGGGGATCTTGATCGGACTCGTCCCCCTCGGCTACGTGTTTCGATCGAACCTCAACCACGTGCTGCACGAGGAAAGCCGCAGCGGCTCCACGGGGCGTGGCGCACGGGCGATCCGGCGCGGCCTGGTCGTGGCCCAGGTCGGCTTCGCTTTCATCCTCCTCATCGGGGCGGGCCTTTTGCTGGCGAGCTTCCGCGAACTTCTGGAGGTGGATCCGGGTTTCCGACCCGAAGGTGTTCTGACGGCATCGGTCAGCCCCCCGTCGGTGCGGTATGAGGGAGGCGATGAGCTCCGCGCGTTCATGGACCGGGCTCTCGAGGGGATTCGCGCGATTCCCGGCGTCGAGGCGGCGGGCTCGACGACCAACGTGCCGTTCGGCGGCAACTCGAGCGACAGCGTCATCCTGGCCGAGGGTTACGTCATGCAGCCCGGGGAATCTCTGATCTCCCCCCGGCGGCTGACCGTCACAACGGGCTACTTCGAGGCCATGGGCGTCGGGCTGGTCCGGGGACGGTTCTTCGGAGCTCAAGACACCGAGGACAGTCCCGGCGCCGTGATCGTCGACGAACGACTGGCGAACAAGTTCTGGGCGGGTCAGGATCCGATCGGCCGGCGCATGTACATGCCCAGCGACCCGAACGACCTGCTCAAGACCGACGAGAACACCGAGTGGCTCCATGTCGTCGGCGTCGTGAACGAAGTCCGGTTCGACGACCTGGCAGGGAACCGCAACCAGGCCGGCGCCTACTACTTTTCCTACATGCAGAGCCCGACGCGGGGCATCACGTTTGCCGTCCGGACGGCGATGAACCCCGAGTCGCTGACCGAGACGCTGCGCGCCCGGATCGCCGCGGTCTACCCGCAGTTGCCGGTGTTCAACGTCCGGACGATGTCGGAGCGGATGGAACTGTCTCTGATGCCCCGCCGAGCTTCGATGCTTCTGGCGATAGGGTTCGGGACCATCGCGCTACTTCTGTCGGCAATCGGGATCTACGGAGTCCTGGCCTACCTGGTCACCCAGCGCACGAAGGAGATTGGCATCCGCATCGCGCTGGGCGGCACGGCGCGACGGATCTTCTCGATGGTGTTGCGCGAAGGAGCCCTGCTGGTTGGCGGCGGCCTCGTCCTGGGGCTTGGCGGGATCTTCGCGCTGCGACAGGCCGTCGGTAACCTTGTCTACGGCGTCGGGCCGACAGACCCGCTCGTGATCAGCGCTGTCGTTGCCACTCTCGCGGTGGTGGCGGTCGCGGCCTGTGCGCTGCCGGCTCGCCGGGCAACCCTCGTGGACCCGATCATCACCTTGAACGAACAGTAGCGTCCAGTGTTTCCGGGTCGATTGCCCAGAGCTTCCGGGTTGATTCGCCGGACGGGCCCCGTGGGGGAGTCTTCGCTCCGCGGCCGTCTCCCAAACCCGTCCGTTCCCCTCGGAGCCCGTCAGCGGTCGTTTTCAACCCCCCCCAAATGCAGTGTGACGGCGTGTCCTGAGTTGGAAGCAGCGTCGCATGATTCCCGACGCCAGCCCACTTTTAACAAACTCTTGCTTGCTTGTCGGATGACCGGGAGTCAAACTTTTTCAATTGGCAAGATGCCGCGGATGGAGGGGAACAATGATTATGAGGATCAACCTGCCTTCGCTGCTGGTTCTGGCAGCAGCCTTTCTTTTTGCCACCTCGACCAGTGCACAGGTCCAGACGAATCCGTGGGGAGCGCGTGAGCAGTCGGGCTACGGAAGACCCACGCCGCTGCCGCGTTTCGGGGACGAGAAACAAGTTCCGATCTTACCCGCGCTGGACAATCCGTTCGGCGGCGCCGTGATCGAGCTGGCCCTCGAGATTACGGAATTTCAAAGAGAACAAGCTGTGCCGATCGTGGAGGCCGCCCGGGCAGCCGCCGAGCCACTGTTAGTCGACCTCGCACAGTCCCGTCAAGACCTCGAGTACGCGGTGAACTCCGCCGCCGGTGTCGCCGAGATTGACGCGCTCGCGACGCTCCAGGGGCAGCTGCTCGGACAACTCGCGGCTATCGGGGCGAACGCAAGGATTCAGATTCGGGCTCTCCTTACACCCGACCAGATCGACAAACTGGACGAGATCCGTGAGCGATTCGAGTCCCGTAGTCGTGAGAGACGGGCAAGACGGCGTCCGTAGCCCTTTTAGGCGGTAGCCTTCTTCGCCTTTTGTTCCACCGCCTTTTCTATATAGGCCGGAGCGTCGGGCGTCTTGCAGCTGGTCTCGCCGTGGTCGACTTCAACCTTGCCGATAGTTCTTGCCGCTGCCAGGGCTTTCTTCCGAAGTTTCGGGTTGCGGATCCCGATCGCGATAAGTGCAGAGTTCATGGCGTCCCGGACCCTGTTCTTGCGGTCGTGGATCTCGCTTTCGATCGTGTCCAGATGGACGTCGAAGAAGCTGTCCGGCAGTTCGTCGTCGCTCATCGCCAGGTGAGCCAGTAGCTGCCACCCGGATCGTGCCACCCATTCACCCTTGGAAGTGTTCCACTTCTCGAACCTGCTGCGACAGTGCGCGGAGCGCGCGACGAGCCCGGAGAACGCATCGGTGATCGGGTAGCAGTCGAGATCTCGAGCCCACTTGTCGGCCGATGCCTTTGTCAGTGCCCCCGGATCGGCGACCATGCAGGCCAGGACGCGGGCATCGTGGTTGCCGCTGGCCCAAAGGTCTTGCGCCAGCCGGTGATCCGTCTTGGCCCGCTTGGCCAGCTTCTTGAGGTTGGTATAACTGACACCGTACATACTCGACCCGACCCCATGTCGCGCATAGACCTTCCGGTTCTGGGCCGTTCCCATCGCTTTCAACAGCTTCAACATCTCCTTGCTCGTCATCGTTCCGTACTCCTCGGTGTATCCGTCAGGCATTCCCGGTGCACGCTACCGGCAATGTTTTCACGCCCCGCACGACGATTTCTCGTCGGCAGCCTAACGCCTCCCCGCGTGCGATCAAACGCAAATCGGAAAGAGGGAAGGGATTCGCTTTGTGTTCCGACGCCGCGATGTCGATTCAGCCGGTCGAGCTCTCACTCCTGACGGAGAGCCGCGAGCGGGTCGACCCGGGTGGACCGGCGTGCCGGCAGGTAGCAGGCGAGCATCGTGAGGAGGCCCAGCAGGACCGGCGCACCGACGACAACGATCGGGTCCGTCGTCGTCGTCTCCGTGATGGTCGTCAGTGCATCGAAATAGGAACCCATGGCCCTGGTCGTCCCAAACGCCAGAATCTGGCCGATGAAGGTTCCGACCACGACCAGGATCGCGCCCTCCTTCAGCACGAGCTTGAGGACCTGTGTCCTCTGGGCGCCCAGCGCCATGCGGATGCCGATCTCCTTGGCTCGTTGCGCGACCGCGTAGGCGGTGACTCCTCCGAGCCCGACTGCGGCGAGGATCAACCCGAAGACACCGATCCCGCCGTAGACGAACATAACCAGTCGGACCATGTACATCATCGTTTCAATCTGGTCGCTGAGCAGGCTGACGTTGAAGAGCGTCAGATTGGGATCGATGGCCGCGATCTCATTTCGGATCGCGCTCCGGATGTCGACGCCGGGATCGGTGCGCACCAGCAGCGTGACTCCCTGCGCTGAAGGGCGCTCGAAACCGGACGGCGGCATCGGCAGGAAGACGCCCATCCTGGATCGTTCCAGAATCGCTCCGGATCGAAAATCCGGAGCGACGCCGATCACTTCGTAGCGATCCTGCTCGACGTCGAGAACCTGGCCGACCGGATCTTCCCCCGGCCAGGTTTCCGAAGCCATGGTCTCGTTGACGATCACGACGCGAGAATCTTCCGTCTCGTCTGCTGGTCTGAAACTCCGGCCCGGTGCGATTTCGACGCCGACAACTTCGAAGAATCCTTCGCCGACCCGTTCGCTCCGGATGCTTCGTGCGAGTCGCGCGGATTCGCCCAGGTCGGTGCTGGCCCGGAGTGACTCCTCATCGCCAAACATTCCCAACGGGATGGTCTGGGTCAGGCTGGCATGCCGCACGCCCGGAATCCGGCGGATCTGCTCCGGGAGGCGGGAGAAAAATTCCTTCGCCTGCTCTCCGGAGTACCCGTCCCTGACCGGATCGAGCGACATCATGTAGAGATTCCGAACGTCGAAACCGAGTTCGACGTTGCCGGACCGCGCAAACCCGAGGACGACAAATCCGGTGAGAAGAAGCAACATGAGCGATCCTGCGACCTGCTGGAGGACGAGGCCGTTGCGCATGCTGAACCAGCGGTATTTCTTCATCCTCATGTCGGCTCCGCTCTTCAGAGCGGGCGCCACGTCGGCCTTTGCCGCCTGGAGAGCCGGCGCCAGGCCGAATAGGATTCCGGAGAGAATGCTCAGGCCCAGCGTGAAGAGCAGGGCCGCCCAGCTTATTTCCAGCTCGAAAGTCATGTATTCGGGGATCATCAGTTCGATCCAGTCCGTTGTCGAGATGGACCACCAGGCAAAGGCGAACCCGACGACTCCTCCGAGCAGGGCCAGGATGGTGCTTTCTGTGATCAACTGCCGGACGATACGGCCCCGGCTGGCTCCGACCGACAATCGGATCGCGATCTCCTTGGCCCGTGCGCTGCCGCGGGCAAGAAGGAGCGTTCCGACATTCGAGCAGGCGATCAACAGCGCAAGTCCAACCAGGATCAGGGGGAAGCCCATCACCACGGGGAGATCTTCATCCCGGATCGGCATCAGCCTGCCCCCGGCAACCAGGGTAATGCGCCTGCCTTCTCGTATGTCTCTCTCGCCGGCGTCCACCTCCTGCTGGCGGATCATCGCGTCGAGCGCCGCCTCGGCCTGCTGTCGGGTGACATCGAGAGAGAGCCGTCCAACCACGCTGAACGCTGCGATGTCTCTGTCACGGAGTTTGCCGGACCCGAGTTCCGGGGCGATCCTCGGGTCCACTGTCGTGGGCAGCCAGATGTCCGCCGCTGCGAGGACCGGAAGGGCGCCGAAGAAGTCCTCTTCGGCCACACCGATGATCGTCGCCGGGTACCCGTTGATCCGCAGTATCGATCCAACCACATCGGGATCGCCGCCGAGACGGCCCCGCCAGAATCTGTGGCTGACGACCACAGTTGCCGGAGATCCCTGGACCCGTTCCGGTCCGGCGAACGTTCGGCCCATCACCGCTCCGGTCTGCAGGACGTCGAAGTAGTTCGGTGTGACCAGGTGACCCCAGGCGCGGCTCGATCGATCGTCGGTCTTAACCACAAACGGAACCGGAGAAATGTAGGCCGCAATCGCGGAAAACTGTCCGCTGTTGTCCTGGAAATTTTCGTAGTCGGGGTATGAGACCGGCCTGAGCGACGATACGAGTTCGTCCGGGTTTCCGACGGTAGGGATGTCGCGCACGATGAGCGACTCCATCTGGCTGAATGTCGTCGTCGTCAGGCCGATGCCGATTCCGATCGAGACGATCGAGGCAATCGTGAAGCCTTTCGATCGGGCCAGCATGCGAATCGCGTAGCGCGCGTCCTGGGCCAGCTCGTAGGCATGTTCGATCGGAACACGGACCGCCAGGTCGAGCAGGAGCTGCGCAATCATGGTGAGCAGGTTGCCCCAGCCGTGACGCTGGGCCGCGTCGCGGAGGATGTGGTTCGTGTCCTGGATCATCTCTCGCTCGTGGTCGAGGCGAAACTCGTCAGGGAAGGCCCGAACCAACTTCCGGTAGAGCCAGAGTGAAAAAGCCATCGTGATCTTCATCGGGCACGCGCCTCACCCTCGAGTGCCGCACGCTTGCTGTGGATGACCTCGACGAGCTGTTCCAGCCGCTCGCATTCGGCTTCCAGCAAGCGTTGCCCGTCCCTCGTCAGACGGTAATAGCGTCGCCGTTCGTCGTCGTCCTCAGGCGCAGGTCGCTCGTCGGATTCTTCGATCAGCCCTTCTTCTATCAACCGTCGGATCGTTCCGTAGAGCGTGGCCGGCCACAGCCGGATCTTCTGGTCGGTCCGTTCGAGCACTTCCTGCATGATCCCGTAGCCGTGCTGTTCGCGGCCGGAAAGCGAAAGGAGAATATGAAACCAGTTCGCCCGGAGGGGCAGGAATGAGTCGAGTCGCTTCCTGTTCATAATAGGATCAGTATAATATATATATCAATAAAGATATATATAAATCATTAGTCTTTGGGGTCCTCCTCGTTTCAAGACGGATCGGTCTAGATTTTGATTGCCAAATACTGGTCATACCGCCCACGCTTTGTTACCCTGATCCTGCTTTGGTCCGTGGGGGAAAGTGGTGATTCAAAAAATCTTGCGTAGGCCCGTACGCTGGCTCGTGGTTCTAGCTCTTTTTGTTGCGGTCGTTCCATCACAGGCGCAGAGCCGGCAGCAGCGTGAAGAGCAGCAGCGCCGCGCAGCGGAACAGTTGCAACTGGACCGTCTGAACCGCTTCGTCGACGATGTTCATCTGCTCTATGAGGCCAGTGGCGAACTGGTTTCCTACCGGGTACGCCCGGAAATGACGTCGTCGGAAATCCGGGTGATCACCGACAGGTCCAGGGATCTGGACAGGCAGGCCACCCGAATCATTTCGTTCATCGAGAACGTTGCGCCCTACGTCAAGGGGAACACCGAAGACCTCTGGATAATACGACCCCTGAATGAGAGTCCGACTCTCGAAGACAGGTTGACGCTCATCCTGGCGCTCGTCTATCGCGTCGAACCCAAGATCAATCACCTGATCGACCTGATGAGCGGTGAGAGCCATCCGGCGATTGAACTCCAGGATCTCCAGGTTGAAGCATCGCTCCCATACCTTGTGGTTGGCGGACTCCAGGTGATCAAGGATCTGACCGTCGAGCTACGCGGCACGTTCTAAGCGTCGCGGCCTCCCAGCTTCTCAAGGTCGAGACCTCCCCGATAGCGGGCTGAAACCTTCCGGATCGGGTCAGCCCACTGCTGCAGGAACCAGCCCGGGGCATACCCGCAATGGGACATCGAGACGAGCCGAACTCGAACCAAGCGCCCGGTCCGGAGCCCGGCTGGCGAGAAGATCCCCGCCTGCGGGGCCGCTTTCACCGGCAGTGTCTGGACGACATTCAAGTGCTCGTCCACGACGGCGGTCCCCGATTCTCGTCGCACCGGCCCGAGGCCGTGTGGGTCACCGTGACCGAATGCCGAGGCGATGTCTTCCGCGGAGTGCTGGTTAACCAGCCCGAGCAACTGCGCCGGGTGTCGAAGGGCGATTCCGTACGATTCATCGTGCCCGAGTCCGGCCCGTACCCGCTCCAGGTTTCAGAGAAATACTTGCGTGAGCGAGCCGACTGGGCCATCCACCCTTGCGACGGATGCGGTTTGTCCGAACTGTTCGATGCGCCCACGGACTTGATCGACAGCGTCTTCGACGTGTCGGACGGTTTCGTGCCGGAGGTGTTCACCGCCCTTTGTGCGGCATGCGGAGGGCAGTTGATCGTTCAACGAGCGGAATAGCCAAGGGAACATTGATCCTGTGAAGAAGTACGTATCGGAAGTGATCGGGACCTTCGCGCTGGTGTTTGCAGGAACCGGGGCGATCGTCATTGGAGACACCGCGGGGACGGTTTCCCACGTCGGTGTCGCGCTGACGTTCGGGCTCGTGGTCATGGCTATGATCTACGCTCTGGGGGACATTTCCGGCGCGCATCTGAACCCCGCGGTGACACTGGGTTTCTACGTCGCTCGTCGCATGGAACTGACCGAGGTCGGGCCGTACATCTTGAGTCAGTCTGCCGGAGCCGTTCTGGCCAGCGGTGCTATCTTCTTCATGTTCCCGGCCCATCCCACCTTGGGTGCCACTCGACCGGCCGGCTCGCTGACGCAGTCCTTCCTGCTGGAAGTCATCCTGACGTGGATGCTGATGTTCGTCATCCTGAACGTGTCGACGGGAGCCAAGGAAAAAGGAATGACGGCCGGAATAGCGATCGGATCGGTCATCGCCTTCGAAGCGATGTTCGCCGGACCCGTGTCGGGTGCGTCGATGAACCCCGCGCGGTCGCTCGGCCCGGCGCTGGTCTCCGCCCGGATCGACGTCCTGTGGTTGTATTTTGCCGCACCCGCTCTCGGGGCGCTGCTCGCCGTCCCGACTTGCCGTTGCGTGCACGAAGACAACTGTTGCGCCGAGGAACCCTGCGCGTGAGCCGATCCGGGGACCGACCCGTCAGCCTCCTGTTCGTTTGCGTCGAGAACTCCAACCGCAGTCAGATGGCCGAAGCGTTCGCACGCATCCACGGCGGCAGTCGTGTTGAGGCGTACAGCTCCGGCTCGAGACCTTCAGGGAAGGTCAACCCCAAGGCCGTCGCTTCGATGCAGGAGCTCGGTTACGAACTGACTTCCCACCAGCCCAAGTCGCTCTCGGAGATACCCGACGTCGAATACGACTTCGTCGCGACGATGGGCTGCGGAGATGAGTGCCCCTGGGTGCGCTCGAAGCGGCGCGAGGACTGGGACATCCCGGACCCGAAAAACATGGAGCCGGAACAATTTCGCGAAGTGCGGGGCTTGATCGAACAAAAAGTCAAAGGAGTCCTGGAAAGTTTGTAGCGGCAGTAGCTGCTTTGCGAAAAGTACCGCGAGAGAGCACATGTGAGGGGGACAGGGCTAGCCCTGTCCCCGCTGGTTGTTGAGCAGAAAAGTTGGCGAGGGCAGGTGACAAGGGAAACCACTACCCAACTCCCCTCCTCATCTGAGGAGGGGTGGCCCGAAGCGCCGGGTGGTGTTGATCAGGAGCCGGCGTTCGAGAGAATTTCGACTTCCTCGTCCAAAGCTTTCCCAAGTCGGTCCTTCTCGACTTCCAGGTCATATCGATTCTGCAGGTTGAGCCAAAAGCGTTCCGAGGTCCCAAAAAAGCGACTCAATCGTAGCGCCGTGTTCGCACTGATTGAACGCTTGCCATGCACAATTTCATTGATGCGGCGAGGGGGGACGCTAATGCCCTTCGCCAACCGATACTGGCTCAACCGAAGTGGCACCAGAAAATCCTCGAGCAGGATTTCCCCCGGGTGAATCGGCTCTAGAATTTTCTTCCCCATGTTCATCCTCGGTGATAGTCGACGATTTCGACCGCCTGCGCGTCGGAGCTCTTCCACACGAAGCAGATACGCCACTGATCATTGATTCGGATGCTGTGTTGTCCTTTTCTATTGCCGCGAAGCCGCTCCAACCGATTGCCTGGTGGAGTACGCAGGTCACTCAGCGACTCCGCAGCGTCAATCTGAAGCAGCCTCCGCAGTGCGACCCGTTGGAGTTGCTTCGGAAGAGCCCTACTACGCTCACGAACAAACAGTTTCTCGGTCTCTTTGTCAGCAAAGCTCCGGATCACATGAAAAGCATAACGCCACGCATTATTAACGTCAAACGTTATGTCCTTCAAAAGCAAGGGGGCTGACTTCAAATCGCTGTTGGATGAGTTGGAGGGAAGTGTGAGTGAACCAGCAGTCTGCGCCTGCGGCGCATCCACCCAAACTCCCCTCCTCAGATGAGGAGGGGTGGCGCGAAGCGCCGGGGTGGTGTTGATCAGGAAGAACCACCCCGTCTGCACTTGCTGTGCATCCTCCCCTCCTTATATCCAAGGAGGGGAGTTCGGAGTTGGGGGCAAGTGAGATGTATGCTCTTTTAACGGCCTACGGCCTACGACTTCCCCCCGGCGACTGCGTTTCTTCCAGGTAGTCCAGGATGATCTTTCGGTCTTGCGGGGACGGTGCTCCCATTCCCTGGTCGTTGATCATGTCGGTGATCACCTGGTCCCACTGGGATCGTGTCAACTCTGCACCGGTGATCAAGCCGGCGTCATGGCATCCGAGACAATGCTCCTCGGCGACCTTCAGCCCCGTGCCCGGTTTCAATTCCTGGGCTTCCACTCCGCGCGCCTCCGGCTGCGCGCCGACATATGCCGCCGCGAGGAGTAATGCCACTAGCAAAAGAAAAACTCTCCTGAGGGTGATTTCCACGCGTCCTTCCTCTCGCATCCAGCAGCCCGTGGCAGAAGTCTGATGGCTCGCGTTACGGCGGCGTCGCGCCAGATGCTAGGCGCCGCGCCGACCGATCTGCGGGTCCCGAGAAATGTCGCGTGGCAACAACGCCCGCGTGTGACGCCGCCGTAACCCTCCGGGCGCACGGGGGTTGCGGTCGGATACTTTGTTGCTCGTCGTCATGATGAAACCGCATCAGTTCCTCCTCGCGCCTCGTCTCCGCCTCGCAAGACCCGTGCGCGCGAACCATCAGACTTCTGCCACTGGCTGCTAGGCGATAGTCACAGCCACGCGGTGCATGACGTTGTTCAGGTAGCCCCGCGGATTCCAGCCGGGCACGATCGGCGGTTGGGTCCTACCGTTCGAGTCAGTGGCTCGCGCCCACACTTCGTAATAGCCCCGAACGGGAAAACCGATCTCTGTTTCCCACCGTTGCCACGCATACGGGTTCACCGGTTCCGCCAGTCGGGTGGCGTGCCAGGCCTGTCCGAAGTCGTAACTCACGTCGACACGCGATACCGTTTGGTCGCCCGCCCATGCCTTGCCCCGGACAGTTACTGTCTGGCCCAGCGGCGCCGTGGTTTCGGTCTCGGGTCGGGTGATCAAAGATTTGACCGGCAAGGAATGGATGATCTCCATTTCCTCCTGCGGAACATCTGCTCCCGCCTGGACCGGGTACTTGTTGATCCGGTAGGAGTAGCCCGTCATCCCGCGACCGTCGTGCTCTTGGTCGCGAATCTGGATTCGATTGATCCATTTCGCTGACGCCGAGCCCGGCCATCCGGGTATCACCATGCGGACCGGGAATCCATGGATTGCCGGAACCGGCTGTCCGTTCATTTCCCACGCGAGCAGGTTGTAGGGGCTCATCGCTTTCGAAATCGGAACGCCGCGGGACAGGGCGACCAGCTCCGGGTTCCGGCTCAGGTGGACGTCGTCGCAGTGATTCGCGGTGTAGACGGCCGTCGGCTTCACGCCCGCAGCAGCGAGCACGTCCGCCATGCTGACCCCGGTCCACCGCGAGCACGCGATCGCGCCGACGGTCCACTGCATCCCGCTCGGGTGTGGATCGTAACCGGCCCGCCCGTTTCCGGTGCACTCGAGTTGAAGATTCCAGCTGCGGGTCGGAAAATTCCGCTTGAGGTCGTCGAGCGAAAGCTCCAGCGGCCGCTCGACCTCGCCGTCGACCACCAGCCTGTAGCCCGTGCTGTCCATCCGCTCGGCCATCGAGCCCATGTTTCCGTTATTCCGTACGTAGTGGTATTTGATCGGCGTGACGTCGTCGTCCAGTTGATGCGCCCGGGCTTCAGCCCCGACAGGGCGCTGGTTCAGGACCACAAGGTCTTTGCCTTGGAGCAGTGGGTGAGTGCCCTCTTGTGCGAGCGCGACGGGAACCAACCCGGAGGGCATGTTCCGCGCGAAAGGGATGTGAGCGCCGACGGCCACCATCATTGCCGTCAACCCGGCTCCATTCAGGAAGCCGCGTCGAGTGATCGGATCCGCCTTCCGACCCCAGATCAAAGAGTCTGCCCGCTCCGGGTCCCGGTATAGCTCGAAGATGTCTGTCTCCCGCTTCATAGTCGCTCCTCGTGGTTGTTACCGTGCCAATTGTAGTCGAGGCAGAGATCAACATGGGAGAGAAACAGAGGTTTGCGATCAGCCTTCAGCTAGTTCGGAAACCGGACGACAGTCCCACCGATTGAGCTGATAGCTGACTGCTGACAGCACGCTGGTTAATCCGAGAGCAAATTGTCAAAAAGTGAGGATCCAGCGTCTACTCGGAGAACGACCGCGGTTCCGTAGGCGAGTAGCTCGGCCATGTTGGCAGCGATGTAAGAGGTGATGAAATGGGTGCCGATGATGGCGTTTCCACCGAGACTCTTAGCCTCAGACACCATGTGGTCGACCGCTTGTTCGCGGCTTTCAGCCAGGAGCTTGGTGTACTCGTGCACCTCGCCCCCTACGATCCCGCGGAGGGCGGCCATGATGTCCCGGCCCAGGTGGCGGGCCCGAACGGTGTTCCCGCGGACGAGCCCCAGCGTCCGGACGATTCGTTTTCCGGCTATGGAATCAGTGGTCACAACGATCATTTCTTCACTCCTCTGTAACGGTCATGCGGCAGTTCGAGCAATCGTTGCCGGAGGACGGAGATCAGCAAAAGAGCCATGCCGACCACAATCGCCCCGGCCGAGAGGTTCTCGAACGTCATCAGGTCCGGATCCGTCAGGAAGAGATACACGCCGTAGATCGCCCAGACGGCGAAGCCCATCAGCAACAGGAGCCAGCCGGCCTTCCGGGGCACCTGTACCGACATTCGTTCCTCCAGCTTTTCCATTTCTTCCTCCGTGGGTTCGCGGAACCGGGTCGCGGAGGTCGCCTCCTGCAGAGTCCGCAGCTGGTCCAGTGTCCGACGACACTCATCGCAAGTTTCCAGGTGGACGCGAACAGTTTGGCCCTCCTGTTGGGTCAGTTCGTCATCCATGTACGCCGAAATCAACTCTCGGACTTTTTCGTGTGCACTCACAAGTACCTCTCCAGGTCCTGGCGTAGTTTTTCCCGGGCATGATGCAGTCTGGACGTCACGGTCGTCATGGGCGCATCGACTGTACTTCCGATCTCCGCATATGTCATGCCGTGCACGTCGCGCAGGATGACCACCTCGCGCTGTTCTTCGGGCAGCTTGCCGATCGCCTCCCAGATCCGGGTTCTGAGTTCCAGCTGTCGGGGGAGCGGAAGCGAGCCCTCGGTTGAAGGTTCGATCATGTTCTCCAGCGCGTATTCTTTCCGCGAATTTCGCCGGCGCAGGTGGTCGATCGCGACGTTTCGCAGGATCCGGTAGAACCAGGGAACCAGCGAACGATCGGGATCGCGCCGGGCCCAGTTGCGATGGACCTTGAGAAAGGCCTCCTGGGTCAGGTCCATCGCGTCTTCGCGATTGCCGACCATCTGCAGTATGAAATGGAAGGCACGTACCCGATGTTGTTTGACGAGCAGGCTGAGCTCTTCGGCGTTCGTTGTCACAGCTTCTTCGATTTGAATGATCGCCTCCATGGCAGCTTACCCGTTACTGATGGATACGCAATGGGCGGGTCGTTTCTTTCTGCGCTTTGAGATTTTTCGTTTTCTGGGGATCGCGGGCCTCGAACGCATCAGTAATAATGGATATATGGCCCTCACCCGGATCGTCGCCGTCCGGCACGGCGAGACAGAGTGGAACACTCAGGGACGTTTTCAGGGACACCTGGACAGCCCGCTGACCGAGCGGGGATGGAATCAGGCCCAGGCCCTTGCCGAGCGTCTCAATCAGGAGACATTCCAGGTCGTCTACAGCAGCGACCTCGAGCGGGCTCGACTGACCGCAACGTGCGTCGCCAACCGGTGCGGCCACAGAGTCGTCTTGGACGATCGTCTGCGGGAGCGGCACTACGGAGTTTTCCAGGGCCTGCGGATGCAGGAGATCGCGGACCAACACGCCGACGCATACCTGAATTATCTGGAGGGGGATCCGGACTACGCGATCCCCGGCGGCGAGAGCCAGCGTCAGAGGTTCCTCCGACACATCGGCTGCTTGAACGAACTGGTGGCCCGCCATCGAGGCCAGACTCTTCTGGTCGTCGTCCACGGTGGTGTGCTCGACAGCCTGTATCGCAGTGCCACCGGCATGGGGCTGGAACTACCGCGTGAGGATCCGATACCCAACGCCGGTCTCAATGTGTTCGCCCGCGACGACCTCGTCTGGAGGATGGAGATCTGGGCCGACGTAGCGCATCTGGCATCGTGACTCCCACTTTTTCCTAGTTCCGAAAAAAAACGAAAATTTTGCGGCCAAAACGCGACCCTTGCATCCGGAAAGAATCGGTTCTAAAGGGGTAAAAACCATAAAACCCAGTGGAAAACATGAGGGAAGGGGTAGGAAACAGCTTAAGAAGCGGTAAAAATCTCTTGACAATCATGCCGTCCTGGCATTGAAATAGGGCATCCCCGGGAGATCTAGAGGTCAAATGGAACGTTTGAAAGAAGTTATGACTCTGCGGGAGGCTTCGCAGTATCTGGGCATCTCACCCGATACGCTTTACAAGTATCTGGGCGAGGACAAGATTCCCGCGTTCAAGCTTGGAAACCGGTGGCGCTTCAAGAAGGACCTGCTCGACCGGTGGATGGAAAAGAAGAGCGAACGCGGAGCGAACTCTCAAAGCAGACGAGGGAAAAAGATCAGGACTACGAGCTGATCCAACCGGTCAAGAGGCGGTAGAGGTATGCTTTTTAGCAGGAACAAGCCGCTTGTCGGGTTGGATGTCGGTTCCAGCTCGATAAAAGCGGTAGAACTGGTCAAATCCAAGAGCGGCTACGAAATCGTCGGCTTCGGCCGTCAGGCGCTGGCGGCGGACACTGTCGTCGACGGTGCCATCACCGATGCCAGCTCGGTCTCGGAAGGGATCAAGGCCCTCTTCACGAGTGGCAAGTTCAAGGCCAAGGCCGTGGCCACAAGCGTGTCCGGGCATTCGGTCATCGTCAAGAGGGTGGTCCTGCCCGTCAACAGTCCAGATGAGGTTGCGTCGTCGATCGAGTTTGACGCCGACCAGTACATTCCTTTCGAGATTTCCGAAGTCAATCTGGATTATGAAGTGATCGGTCCGTCCGAATCAGATGACGGCGGGCTCGAGGTCCTGCTCGTCGCCGCCAAGAAGGACCAGATCCAGAACAACACCGAAGTGATCACGATGGCCGGTCGCGTACCGCAAGTGGTGGACATCGACGCCTTCGCGATTCAGAACGCTTTCGAGGTCAACTACGCTCCGGACCCCGATGCCACGATCGCCCTGCTGAACGTTGGCGCGTCGCTGACCAACATCAACATCGCGAAGGCCGGAATGCCGCTCTTCATCCGGGACGTGTCGGTCGGCGGCGACCAGTACACCGACATTCTGCAGAAGGAACTCCAGCTCTCGCTCGAGGAGGCGCAGGATCTCAAGTTCGGCAAACAGGTCGGGATGTACGACGCGGAGATGGTACAGCCGTTGCTCGACTCCATCACCGATATGTTGACGATGGAAGTGCAGAAGACATTCGATTTCTTCAAGGAGACGTTCCCGGAAGAGTCGATCTCTGCGATTTACCTGAGCGGGGGCGCCGCGCGGGCAACCGGTTTGACCGAGAAGATTCAGATGGCCTTCGGCTTCCCGACCGAAGTGATGGATCCGCTGAAGACCGTCAAGGTGGGCTCGAAAGTCGATTCGGGGAGCGTGCAGGGACCGGCCCTGGCCGTTGCGATCGGGCTGGCGCTGAGAGGGTTTGACGAATGATTCGAGTGAACCTAATCGGGGGACCGAAGAAGGCTGCCGCTGCTAAGAGCGGTATCAGCCTGCAGGTACCGACCGCCATATTGCCACTCGTGTGGGTGGGGCTGGTGGTCGGGGCGACGCTGTACCGAGCAGGGACCGGCCCTGGCCGTTGCGATCGGGCTGGCGCTGAGAGGGTTTGACGAATGATTCGAGTGAACCTAATCGGGGGACCGAAGAAGGCTGCCGCTGCTAAGAGCGGTATCAGCCTGCAGGTACCGACCGCCATATTGCCACTCGTGTGGGTGGGGCTGGTGGTCGGGGCGACGCTGTACGGCTACTCCTGGTATTCGGATCTGGTCGGCCAGCAGGAGCAGCTCGGCAGCCAGATCTCCGCCGCCCAGGCCCAGATTGCCCAGCTGCAGTCGGTTATCGATGCGGATGCCCTCTACGAGCAGCGGAAGCAGATGCTCGAGGACCGCATCGCGGCGATCGAGGACTTGCAGCGAAACCAGATGAGCCCCGTCGTTACGCTCGACATCTTGAGCCAGGCGATTTCCCCGACCGAGTACGTCTGGCTGAACCAGCTCGGGCAGAACGAGAGCCAGGTGACCATGTCGGGCGTCGGAACCTCGCTGAATGCTATTGCCGATTTCGAGACGAGTCTGGAAGACACCGGCTATTTCCGGAACATCGTTCTCGCCAACGCGCAGGACTCGCAGGGCCTGTTCACCTTTTCGATGAGCTGTGAGTTTACTCCACCACTCCTCGACGAGGATGAGGAATCGGAGAACGAGGAAGATTCCGGGGACGAAGCCTCGGACGGAGCCGACGAACCGTCGGAGGGCGCCGGCGGGTAGGACAGACGATGGCTATTGAATTCAGCGCTTTTCAAAGGTTGGCCTGGTACTACCAGGCGCTGATCGTGGTCGTGCTCGCCGGTGGTGGCCTGGCCCTGTTCTGGTACATGTATCTGATCCCGATCCAGACCGATATCGACGGGAAAGAAAGCCAGCTCGTGGACCTGACGCAGCAGGTTGCCACGGCCGTTCAGCGCCAACAGGTCCTCGCGCAGATCAAGGCCGAATCTGTCGAATTGCAGGCCCGTCTGGACGAGCTCAAGAGCGTCCTGCCGCTGGAGAGAGAGACCGACATCATCCTCCGCCAGGTCGAACAGGCGGCGAGGGACTCCTCGCTGCGGATCCTGCAGTTTGACCCCCGGCAGATGATCGACCAGGAGGTCTATTCGGAGTGGCCAATCGACATGCAGGTCGAAGCGACTTACCACAACATGGCGCTGTTTCTTGATCGTATTCGGCAGTTACCGCGAATCGTAAACATCACAGGTCTGCAGATGAGTTCGGGCGGAGACGGTGTGACGACAACGATTTCGGTGAGCTTCAGCGCGACGACTTTTGTGTACCGGGAGGAGGATCCCCCCCCCCCCCCCGGGGATGTGATCGGGATCATGAGGTATACGCGGATACTGCTGTTGGTTCTGCTCGGCGTTGGGGCAACACGGGTACCGGGGATTGCTCTCGTCACGCCCCTCGAGCAACAGGAGGGCGAAGAGCAGGCACGTCCGGCACTCGCGATTCCGCCGGGGTATCTGTACGAACCCGGCGGACGCCGGGACCCGTTTGTCGATCCCGTTCCCGAGCCGGTCGTCGTGGTCACGGGCCCGGTGATACCTGCGGTGCGTCCGCCGGGGCTTCCCGGCGTGTTGCTGAACGAGATTCAGATTGTGGGGGTCGTGATATCCGCCCAGGAGGTCTCGATGAATACCGTCGTGATCATCGCGCCGGGCAACCGGACATTTTTCGGCAAACCGGGTGACGACATGTTGGACGTGGTGATCAAGGAGATCCGGGCCGACGAGGTCGTGTTCGAAATAAAGCCCATCGAGGGGCGCCCGGAACCGGAGGAACCAGAGCAAGTCGTGCGACGCCTTAGCACGACGCCAGGAGAATGATTGATGACTGTGCTCGCTAAAACAACCATGGCCGTCGGTGCTTTGTTCCTGCTGGCGACAGTGGCCGTCGGTGCTGCGGATGAAGCCGTAGCTGTCGAGGGTTTGGCCGTGGATACAGATGGGGAAGTGGTCGAGTTCACGATCACGTCGACCGAGTGGGTTCGGTACACGTATTTCGAGCTCGAAGGGCCACGTGTTGTCGTCGACTTCCACAACGCCGAGAATCGACTCGGGTTCTGGAGGAGGACGATCGAAGAAGGGCTGGTCGAGAAGGTCCGGGCAGCGTCCTTTGTCGATGATAGCCGCGATGCCACGCGAGTCGTGTTCCACCTGACGGAGGCGACTCCGTACGAAGTCGTCGATGAAGGCGACGGGACCGTCCGTGTCCGATTCGGCATCGATCCGGCTGCGGCTGAGGACGGCGACCAGGAGGTCGGGAACGGCGGCCAAGAAGTCGACCAAAGGATGGACGAAGCCGATCTGGCGGGGATCGAAGAAGAAACGATACCGGTGGACGCATCCTCCGAGGCCGACTGGAACGTCGGTATCGGCGACCAGGAGGTCGGGATCGTCGCCCCAGCGGATGGCCTCTTCGATGACGCGATCGAGGAGATCGATGACGCGGTCGAGGAGACGGCAAGATCGGAGTCCCCGAAGCCTCTTCCTTACGTCGAGAACGGGTCCGGGTTCACCCCCAGCGCGGAACTGGTGAAGGAATGGGTCCCCGATTTCGACATGGTGGATTCCGAATCAGCGGGGGTTCCGGACGACGCTCCGGCAACGGTTGAGCCACCCTCGGCCGAGAGTCTGTCGTACTTCCGATCATTGAAGAAGCGGTTGATCCGGCCCCCTCCGCCCTCGTTCGGAACACGAACAGCGTCCTTGAGCGCGTTCCCGAGGTGCCGGAGCCCACAGCGGTACCCGAGACTGTTGTCCCAACTCCGGTGCTGGAAGAGACGACCTTTCTCGGGCAGGTAGTCACTCCGATCCCGACCCCACAGTACACCGGCGAGATCATCACGCTGGACCTGAAGGAGGTGGATCTGAGGGACTTCTTCAGGCTGATCGGAGAGATCAGCGGTTTGAACGTCGTCCTCGATCCGACGGTCGCCGGTACTTTGACTCTTCTGCTCAGAGACGTACCCTGGGATCAGGCCCTGGACGTCGTCCTGCGGAACAACGCGCTCGGTTACGAACTTCAGGGCAACGTCCTGCGTGTGGCGACACAGGCCACCCTGCAGGCCGAGGAAGACGCCCGGGCTGCTCTGCGCGATGCGCAGGAATTGAATGCGGACCTTGTGACGCGGACCCTTATCCTTAGCTACACGCAGGCGACTGACGTATCGGTGACGATCCAGGACCTGCTCTCTGACCGCGGCACGATCATCACCGATGGCCGGCGGAACGCCCTGATCGTCAGTGATGTGCCCACGCGTTTCGGCCAGGTGGACTCGCTGGTGAGCTTTCTCGATACCCCTTCGCAGCAGGTGGAGATCGAAGCCCGGCTGCTTTCGGCCAACAAGTCATTCTCGCGAGAGCTGGGCTCGCAGATCGGGCTCCTGATCGGAAACAACAGCCAGAACGTCTTTGGCGGAGTTCCGGGGCTCACCAGCCCGGTTGTCCGCGCGCCGGTGACAGCTTTGGGACCCAGCCTGCCGTTGGTTGCCGATTTCGGGGCATCGGCGACATCCGGGTTTTCCTACCTGCTCGGTGCCGGTGGCGATATCCTGCTCGACACGATCATCTCGGCCGCCGAGGCCAACGGAACGGCAAAACTTCTTTCTCGCCCCAGAGTTACGACGCAGAACAACCAGGCCGCCACGGTGTCCCAGGGAACCCAGATTCCGGTTCAGACGAACGTCAACAACACGATCACCACTCAGTTTCTCCCCTTCACGCTTAGCTTGAGCGTGACGCCGCAGATCACCGAGGCCGGGACGATCCTGCTGAGCGCTACGATCGAAAACAGCAGTCCCGACTTCGCCCGCGCTGTCAACGGTACTCCGTCCGTGTCGACACAGCAGGCCCAGACTTCGGTATTGATACCCGACGGCGGAACAGCCGTAGTGGGCGGAATCCTGATCGACAACGATTCGATCAACGTGCGCCAGGTGCCCGGTCTCGGTAACATCCCGGTGCTCGGCCACCTGTTCAAGAATACTCAGGTCATTAAGAGTACGAGCGAACTGCTGTTCTTCATCACGGCCCGGATCAAGCCCGCGAATCCACTGGAATTCGTGCCGACGTCGCAGGAACCCGACGAGGAGGGCGCGACAGGTCCGGTGCCGCCCGAAGGCATTCAGGAGGAGATGCAGCGTGGTCCCGGGCGCTTTTTTTAAACGCTTGATCTTCTGGTTTGAGAATAGTTCTTTGAGTTTGGTGGGATCAAGCGTGCCCTCAGCCCTCAGCGTTCAGCCTTCAGCTACTTCGGAAACGGGACGACAGTCCCATCCGACTGAGCTGAGAGCCGATAGCTGACAGCTGATCGCCTATCTTAAAGATGAGTAACGCTCTGTTCCGCGAGATTTCCGAAAGGGTGCGGAACAAGATCTCCGGGTTTCAGGCCCTCGCCCTGGTAAGCGTCGACGGCAACATCGTTGATCAGGTGGCCGTGGATCCGGTCGTGGACGCTGAAGCGCTGGCGGAGTATGCGACGCTTCTTCGGATTGCCGACCACACTGCCGAGGACACCGGGACCGGGGAACTGTCCGAGACGGCCTGGGTCGCGGATCGCAGCCTCGTACTGACCCGACGCATCTCTCCGGACAATTTCCTGATCCTTGTGGCGGATCCCGACACTCAGACGGGCCAGGCTCGCTATGTACTCCGTCAGGCGGCATGGCGGTTGCGTCCCGCAGTGGAGGAAACGGAGCGCTAGCTAGCACCCCGACGGGGAGAAGTGCCCGACGATGTTATACTTGTGCGGCTAACATGAATCAGAAAGACCTGAAAGAACTGATCGAACTGTTCTCATCAAAGGAGGGCATCGAAGAGCTTGAGGTCGAACGCTCCGGAGTGCGGCTGAAGATCCGTCGTGCGTCGAATCACGCGTCGATGGCCAGCATCGAGCAAGCGTCTCCTGGAGAACGCCCAGTCGAAGCGATCGCGCCGCCCCCCGTACCAGCTCAGATTCCAGCCGAAAGCAGCGGTCTCTCTTATGTGACTTCACCCATCGTGGGAACGTTCTATCGCGCCCCGAGTCCGGATGCAGATCCGTTCGTGACTGTCGGTGACTTCGTCGAGAAGGGTAGCGTGGTGTGCATCGTCGAAGCGATGAAGCTCATGAACGAAATCGAATCTGAAGTCGCAGGCGAAATCGTCAGCATCTCCGTCGAAAACGGCCAACCGGTCGAGTACGGCGAGCGGTTGTTTGCCATCCGCGAGCGCTAGCGACCTCGGACCGTTCCCACTAACCAAATGTTCAGAAGAGTGCTCATCGCGAATCGGGGGGAGATTGCACTCCGCGTGATGTTTGCCTGCAAGGAACTGGGTATTCAGACCGTCGCGGTTTTTTCCCAAGCGGACCGCGACGCTCTCCATGTCCGATTCGCGGACGAGGCGATCTGTATCGGTCCAGCTCGAAGCACAGACAGCTACCTGAACATACCCGGGGTGATCAGCGCGGCCGAGATTGCCAATGCCGACGCGATCCACCCCGGATACGGCTTCCTTTCCGAGAGCGCCTATTTCGCGGAGGTTTGTGAAGAGTGTGGAATCAAGTTCATCGGACCCTCCGCTGACAGCATCCGTTTGATGGGCGACAAGGCCCGGGCCCGGAATGAGATGGTCCGCGTGGGTCTACCGATCCTTCCCGGTAGTTCCAATCCCGTCGACGAGCCGGACGAGGCGCTCGAAGCGGCCGAAGAGATCGGCTACCCACTGATCATCAAAGCAGCCGCTGGCGGCGGGGGGCGCGGGATGCGGGTCGTCGGCAATCGTGAGGAATTGCCGGCGGCGCTCGGGACCGCGCGGGCCGAGGCTGCCGCGGCTTTCGGCGACTCCCATTGCTACCTGGAGAAGTTCATCGAGAACGCCCGGCATATCGAGTTCCAGGTTCTGGCCGACGATTTCGGTAATGCAATCCACCTCGGCGAACGCGAGTGTTCGATCCAGCGTCGGCATCAGAAACTCATCGAGGAGGCGCCGTCGGTGATCATGACCGATGAGTTGCGCCGTCGGGTCGGCGATGAGGTCGTCGCGGCCGTCAAGGAGCTCGGGTACACAAACGCCGGAACATTCGAGTTTCTCGTCGATGAGAGCAACCGCTTCTTCTTCATGGAGATGAACACGAGGATTCAGGTCGAGCACGGAGTTACTGAGATCCTGACCGGCATCGACCTGCTGCGGGACCAGATCCTCGTCGCAGCGGGCGAGGAGATGCCCCATCGCCAGGAGGACGTTCATTTCAGGGGGCACGCCGTTGAGTGCAGGGTGAACGCCGAAGATCCTTTCACCCACAGGCCCTCGCCGGGCAAGATCACGTCGTGGCACCCCCCGGGCGGTCCGGGCGTTAGAGTGGACACAGCCGCATATGCCGAGTATGAGATCCCTCCCTACTACGATTCATTGATCGCCAAGGTCATCTCGCACGGTGCGAACCGGGAAGAGACCCTCCGGCGGATGGAACGCGCTCTCCGGACGTTCATCATCGAAGGGGTGAAGACGACAATCCCGATGCATCTGGAGATCTTGACCAATGACCAGTTCCGAGCCGGAGACATTTCGACACGATTCCTCGAAGACCTGCTCGAGCCGAAGCCCCGGATGGCCGCACCGGTATGACGGCGGTCCCGCGTCTGTATGCGATCGCGGACGCATCTTTTGGTGACCCAGTCGCCATCGCTGCGCGTCTATTCGCTGCCGGAGCCGAACTGGTTCAGGTGCGTAACAAGAACGCCTTTTCCGGCGTCCTGCATGCACAGGCCGCGGCCATCGTAGCCGAAGCGCCCGCCGCCGCCCGAGTCATAGTAAACGACAGGGTGGATGTGGCGCGTCTGGTCGGAGCGGCCGGAGCGCACGTGGGGCAGGAAGATCTGCCTGCGGCCCACGCCAGGAGCATTCTCGGCTCGGACGCGGTTCTCGGGCTATCGACGCACGACCTGGATCAGGCCTTGAGAGCCGACACGGAGGCAATCGACTATCTCGCCCTCGGACCGATTTTTCCGACGTCAACGAAGAAGGATGCCGAAGATGTTCTCGGACTCGAGGTCCTGGAGAGGGTCTGCGGGCTCGTCCGCAAGCCGGTCGTCGCAATCGGCGGCATCAACCTCGACAACGCGCCGGACGCGCTGGCTGCGGGAGCCAGTTCCGTTGCTGTGATTTCAGACCTTATCGCACACAACGATATCGAGACGAGGGCCCGGGAGTTCTTGAACAAATTGGACGCCACTCGCGTCTAATGAAGACGTAGGCCGTTGTCCGTAGGCCGTATTCCGTTAAGAAGTGACGAGTGACAAGTGAGGGTCCCTATTGGTAATCCGTTGAGAAAGTGACACGTAACGCGCGGCGAGAAGGAGTGGGAAGGGGTAACTGTGGTCGGTAACGGCCTACGGCCTACGGACAACGTTCCCGAACTGACAACTGAACGGTGTTCCCGTACACTGAACGGTTACGCTTGAAAGGGTGATGGTGGATTCTTGAGTGTCTCCGAACAGAAGGGTCTGGATGTCGAGATCGAGCCGACGACGTCTCTTTCGGTCGAGTTGTACCTGATCCGGACCCGGGCAAACCGGCACCTGCCCTACATTCCTCCGCGCGGGCTCAAGGCTTGCGAGGCGACAGAAGGAGATCACATCCGGGACTTCATCCGGAAGATGGTTCGCCATCGGAGCAGGGTCATCCGCTGGCTGGGTCGCGTGACCCGGACAGCACATCTTTATTACCAGAAACTCGAAGACAAGATTGATCCGCTGGAACGAATGATCAAGGCGATCAATTGCCCCGATCAGCTGAAGATCCGGCATTCTCCGGACGCTCGGCCGGAGTCCGCTTTTCATGCGTTGGTCCGCAAGCAGCAGGTCAAGCACCTCGTGTGGCTGCTCGTCGATGGTTCCATCACTCTCGTTGTCGTGATACTGACGCCCTTCTTTTTCTTCATACCGGGTCCCAATGTGTTCTTCTACTATCCGGCCCTCCGCCTGGCCAGCCACTATCGCGCGATGACCGGCGCTCGCCGGGCGCTCGACCAGAATCTGCTCAGGTTTCATGAGTTGCCTGAACTGGCCGGTCTCGAAGACAATTTGCAGGCTGCCCGAGACAAGAGCGATATCGGCAGGGCGACCAGAGATGTCGAAATCGAAGGTCTGGACAAATTCCTGGAGCGGATGGGCTAGCAGCCCGCGGCTGCCAGCATCCCGATTGGAGATAGCAAATGTTTGACTTGAAGGGCATTGTGCCTCCCATGGTGACACCATTCGACGAGTCGGGTGAGGTCATCTATTCCGACTTTGAGAGCAACATCGGAGGATACCTGGAAGCCGGTGTTGAAGGGTATCTCGTGCTGGGCTCGAACGGCGAATCGGTCTATCTGGAACACGATGAGAAGCTCAAACTCATCGAAGCCGCCCGCAGATGCGTGCCTGAATCGATGATGCTGCTTGCCGGAACCGGCTTGGAGTCGACCCGGGCAACGATCCAGCTCACCCGTGAGTCAGCCGACCGCGGCGTGGACGGAGTCCTGGTCAAAAACCCGTTCTACTACAAGAGCCGCATGACGTCCGACGTGTACCTGGCTCACTACACGGCCGTCGCGGACGCATCGCCGGTGCCCGTGGTTCTCTACAACGTTCCGATGTTTACGGGGATTTCGATGGAAGCGCCGCTGATGATCGAGCTGGCGAAGCATCCGAACATCCGCGGAGTCAAGGAGAGTGCCGGGAACGTTCAACTGATCTCCGAGATGGCCTGGGCGACGACGGATGATGATTTTCCGATACTCGCCGGAGCGGCTCCGACGCTGTTTCCCAACATGACAGCCGGCGCCCGTGGGGGCATCGTCGCGCTCGCGTGCGCTGCCCCGGGGATCATGATCCGGTTGTACCGCGCTGTCGAGGAGGGGGATCATGGTCTGGCAGCGGCGATGCAGCGCATCGTGGCGCCTTCCGCCCTCGCCGTTACGGCCAGGTACGGGATTCCCGGTCTGAAGGCGGCCATGGAGTTCGAGGGTCTCAGGCCCGGGTTGCCGCGCTCCCCGTTGCTGCCGCTGGGCGCATCCGAACGCAAGGACCTGGAGCGAACCCTGGAATGGATGAACAGCCAGGCCGCCGAAGTGAGGGTCGAATCTCACGCCTAGTGGCCTGAAGCATGGGAAGCATCGACCTCAAGACAAGGCATCGGTCCGGGACGCGACGCCCGTAATGCAGATTCCATTCGATGCCCTCCCATCCGCGTCTGGTTTCTTCCTCGATTACACACTCAACTGGAAAAAGGTCAGTCGGTTCTACTCCTCTCCCTACACGCTGGGTGGGATCGCGAAGTTTGCCAGGGACTTGCCCGGTGCCGACATCGCCCACCTGGAGCGATTGTGCGTGGCTCTCGAAGCCCGACAACGGGGTTGGGATGGGGAGAACCTCGGTGTGAAAAAGCTCGCCGCGGGCGCCGTGGCAGTGCTTGCCGGGCAGCAACCGGGTTTGTTCACCGGCCCCCTGTACTCGATCTTGAAGGCGCTTACGGCGGTCAAGATTGCCAGGAAGCTGGAGGGAATGGATATTCCCGCCGTCCCCGTGTTCTGGATAGCGGCCGAAGACCACGACCATGCGGAGATCGAGTGGGCCGCGGTCCTGGATCGAGACTCGACACTGCACAGGATAAGAACGGAACTGTCAGATGGAGGCCGTACCCCGGTTGGGTGGCTGACGTTTGGCGATGATGTGACGAAGGCTGTCGACGACTGTTTCGATCTCCTGCCGCAGTCGGAATTCCACCAAGACGTCCGCTCCGTGGTTGGCCGGGCCTATCGTCCAGGGTCCTCACCGGTCGATGCGTTCGCGCGAATGATGGTACGTCTGTTCTCGGGTACCGACCTGGTTCTGGCGGACCCGCTGGATTCGGGTTTGAGGGGTTTGGCCGAACCAGTTCTCCAGCGCGCCGCTCGGTCCAACGACGACATCCGCCGGGCCGTAATCGTGCGAACTGGAGAGATTTCCGAGGCCGGCTATCAACCGCAGGTCCGAGTGGATCGCAACTTTACCGGGCTGTTTACCTACAACGGTCGCTCCCGTGATCCGGTCCGACCCGATGACGCCGTCGATGGTTCGGACCTGAGTCCGAACGTCCTGATGCGGCCCGTGGTGCAGGACTCCATTTTTCCGACGGCAGCTTATGTCGGGGGGCCGGCTGAGGTCGCCTATTTTGCGCAGGCGGCTCCTATCTATGAATGTCTTGGAAAGACTATGCCACCGGTGTTCCCGCGCATTACCGCGACGCTGATCGAACCGCCGGTAGTCCGAGTGATGAACAAATATGCCCTGGGCGCGGAGGATCTGTTCGCGGGGCGGGACCAGCTGAGAAAGCGCGCCGTCGGTGCGGTCCACGACGCACGGGTCTTCGAGGAGGTCCGCGAGAACGTTGCCGTCGAGGTCGAGCGTTTGAGACCGGCTCTCGCCCGGATCGATCCGACTTTGGCCGGGGCATTGGATAATTCGCGCCAGAAGATGATGCATCAGGTCGAGAGTCTGCAGGCCCGATTCGTGAGTGCCGAGATTCGCCGGAGCGAAGTTCTCGACCGCCACCTGAGCACATTTACGAACCGGCTGTTTCCCGACAAGAGGCTCCAGGAGAGGGTCGTCAACGTGACTTCCTTCCTGGTGCGATACGGCCTCGGACTGGTTCCCCTGCTCGATGAACGAACGGAACTGGGCATCTCCGCCCACCAGGTCGTCGAATTATGATCTGTGGAAGAGAGTCATGAAGATTGGCATTACCTGTTATCCCACATACGGCGGCAGCGGTGTCGTCGGCACCGAGCTTGGCAAGGAACTCGCGGTGTACGGTCACGAGGTTCACTTCATCAGCTACGCGTTACCGATACGCCTGACGATGACCGATCGCGTCTACTTTCACGAGGTGGAGGTGCTGTCCTATCCGCTCTTCGAATACCCGCCCTACGATCTGGTTCTCGCGACCAAGATGGCAGAGGTAACCACCAAGTTCGATCTCGACATCCTGCACGTCCACTACGCGATACCCCATTCGATCAGTGCCTTCCTCGCCAAGAAGATGCTGCCGGACAGGTCGGTCCCGTTCGTGACCACCTTGCACGGAACCGACATCACGCTCGTGGGAAACGATCGGTCTTACCTTCCGATTACCCGGTTCGGCATCGACGAGAGCGACGCGGTTACCGCCGTGTCGGAGTACCTGCGCGAGAGAACCATCAAGGAGTTCGGTACTCGGAAGGAGATTGAAGTCGTCCCAAACTTCGTCAACTGCGAGGTGTTTCGGAAGTCGCTCGATTCAGAGTTCCGTTCACAGTTTGCTGCCGCCGATGAAGCCTTGATGATCCACATCTCGAACTTTCGGCCGGTCAAGCGAGTCGACGATGTCATCGAGGTGTTCGACCGGGTGCGCCGGAAGAAAAAGGTCAAGTTGTTGATGGTTGGCGACGGTCCCGATCGACCTAAAGCGGAATGGCTGGCGGAAGTGAAGGAGATCGCCGGCGACGTCCACTTCCTGGGCAAGCGCAACGACATGGATCGCCTCCTTTCGGTAGCCGACGTCCTGATGCTGCCGAGCGAGCTCGAATCGTTCGGGCTGGTTGCCCTCGAGGCGATGGCCTCGGAGGTTCCGGTGATCGCGACGCGTGTCGGTGGGGTGGCTGAGGTCGTGGACGACGGTGTGGACGGCTTTCTGTTCGATGTCGCCGATCTCGAGTCGATGGCAGACGCCGCAGCGTCCATCCTTTCGGATCCAGACCTGCGAACCCGGATGGGGCAGGCCGGAAGGGAGCACGCGAAGCGGAACTTCTGCCACGATCGCATCGTCGGTCAATACGCCGATCTGTACAGTCGGACCATCGAGCGAGTGCACTCGGCAGAACGGGCGTCTTGATTGCATGCACTCTGCATCTGAGAGCAAGCCCTCAGGCCTAAAGATCAACCGTGTAGTTTCTTAGAAAGAAGCGGTAACGTTTTTCCCGTGGCGCGTGTCTTATAAGTAACAAGATTTCCTCCACGCCATAACGTGACCCGCGGTCTCACCCGCCGCGGGCTTTTTTTGCTTCAGTCGGAAACTACCGCTTGCTGCGCTAGCGCGCATTTCTCACCGGGATCCGCCAGACAACGTTCGGAGCTCCTAAATTCGGGGACGGAGACCGAATTTTTGGGAACCGAAAACGACGGTCTGATGGTCCGGGTAATTCGGTCTCCGTCCCCGATCTCCTCGGTTTTGTGAATTCGGTCTCCGTCCCCGAATTCCCCACGGGTCTAAAACGCTGAAAACAAGAAGCCAACGAGCGGATTTGAACCGCTGACCTGCTGATTACGAATCAGCTGCTCTACCAGCTGAGCTACGTTGGCAAAAAAATGCTCACCCAGAGGGTGAGCAAGAGTTGTAAAGAGAAAAAGGATTCACCCCGCAGGACGGGGCGGAAAAGCTCCAATGCATCCATAATTTAAATAGGGGGTTGAGGCTTGTCAACCAAAATCATCGAAGGCGCTTCGAAGGCCTTCACTTTCATCAGCTTGGGGAGAATTGCGCTCTACTGGTTGAGCTGCCGCGGCGTAACTGACTGATCTATATTGAGTTGTATGAATCCTTCATCATGGCCGCCCCCGAACCCTCGGTTCGGGTACCGTGTTTTCATATAGATGCGGAGCCCGCCAAAACCGACTCCGGCGACCACCGTGAACGCGAGCGCAATTCCAATCCACGTAAAGATCGTCAGGATCATGTAGGGCAACGTCAAAGCGCCCGGAAGCGGCTCGTTCCACGTCACCTGAGACTCGTAGTTCACCGTCGAAAGGATCGATCCCCAGACGTCGGGATCGGTGGTTTCCTGGATGATCGCGACCAGAGGGCCGGAACGTTTGTGCGGCGTGATGCTGCCCGTTGCGGCGAGCCAGTTCTCTGAATGTTGTTTGGCGAGTTGCTGCGTCGGGTAGAGAAGCATCACGAGCCGTGCTTGGGTTGCTTCGGTCCTGTATCGGGCGACGGCCACTTCGACGCTGTCGTCGAAACCAAAATGAGCGGACTCGAGTCCGACCGAATCTTCGAACATCAACGGGTCGAGGATGTACTGCTCCGACCCCGCCACAAGACCCTCCGGGGGAAGATGCCGGGATACTGGAGGCTTGGCCGATCGCCCGACGATGTTCGCTGATAGAATTTTGGCGAGACCTTCAACAGCGAGACTGGAACCAGCAAGTCGGGCGACGTACTTGGACTGCCAGAAGACCAGCTCGTCACCGAGTCGGTAGCCCTCGGCCCCGACCGGAGACAACTCGAATCCGTCGCGACCCCGCTCCCGCTCGAGCGTGAACAGACCGAACGCCGCAGTCGATTCGATCATCTCATAGAGCGTCGTCTCGACGCGTCCGTCCCGTCCATCGAACGTCACCAGCGAAGCCCCGATCAGGCCGTACTTTCGAACGGCTCGGGCGTTGTCGCCTGCAAGGGTCTCGATGTCGTCCTCGCCGTACTCGACCGGCTCGGATGCCGCTTCCCACGCCGTCTCATCGACGATCCACGCAATCAGGGTCTCTCTGTTCTGCGCTTCGAGAGTCGCGGGAAACAGCAACACGACGACCCATAGCCACAATGGGGTTCTCATCATTCCGACCGGTAGGTCACTACTCTCGAATTCTGGCGGCCCGAAAGCCGCTCAAGGTATCCGAGTACGATCTTACACCTTCGAAGAGAGCCTCGGCAATCTGATGCCGGCGATCCTCGCCTCTCAGAAGTCGTTCGTCGTCTGGATTGCTGATGAAGGAAACCTCGGCGAGGATGGATGGCATGTTGGCGCCGATCAACACGACGAACGGGGCCTGCTTGACGCCGCGATCCTTGCCGAAATGTTTTCTGGTCGCCAGCGATCTCTGAACATGCGCAGCGAACTCGCGGGACTCGTCCACTTTGTCCCGCAATATGATTTTGCTGACGATGTCCTGGAGCTCGGATATGGACCGCTGGGATGCCGCGTTCTCCCGCGCCGCGATCTGAAGACCTTCTCTGGATGTTGTGAAGTTCAGGAAGTAAGTCTCGAAACCCCGGATCGAGCTGATGTGACTGGCATTGGCGTGGATGGAAAGGAACAGGTCGGCTTCGGCTTGGTTTGCGATCGCGGTTCGATTCTCGAGCGGGACGAAGGCATCGTCTTCCCGCGTCATGACGACCTCGGCTCCGAGTTCGGTTTCGATCCTTTCCTTCAGCTTGCGGGCGATGTCGAGCACCAGCGCTTTTTCCGTTAGACCTGTCGGACCAATCGTGCCTGTATCTTTCCCGCCGTGCCCGGCGTCGATGACAACCCGCCCCACCTTCAGGCCGAGACTGCGAATCAGCGAATGATCCCCGTTCGCGGTCGGGCGTGCGGGTGTTCCGACCGGGTCGTCGGCCGCTTCGGCGCTTTGCTCGGAGGCTTCTTCCGGTTCGATCGCGGGTGTTGCCGGATCGGGAGTGCCCTGCGGTTCGCTTCGCGTGACTGATCCCAGCTCCAGGTCCCCAACCACGTCGATCACCAGGCGGTCGGGTTCCCGCAGCGTGAACGTGGTGACGTTGGTGAGTTGGACCAGGTCGAGAACCACACGCACGGTGTCGGAATCATGCTGAGCGACCCGAATTTTTTCGAGCATCCCCGATTCCACAGGGAAGGCACTGTTTCGGAGTGCCTCGCTCAGCCGGGCATCGGCGATATCCACGAAGACCCGGGCCGGATCCTTCGCGTCGCCCTGCGTGAAGATCGGTCTTCCGCCCAGATCGACGACCACCCGCACCGATTTCTTGGACTCCCAATAGCGGATGCTGTCGACTGATGTGAGCGACGTTCGGGTGGCGAGGGCTGGCTCAAGATCGCTTTCCGCCGGGGCATCGCTTTCGAGTTCTCCGCCGGCTTCCTCGGCGGTCTGGACCAGGACCGGTTCCACCGTGGGCGGATTCATCAGGTGGTCAATGTTTTCACGGGCGCTGGAAATGAAACGAGATCCGGGATACTCCCGGATCAGGAACTGGAGTGTCTTGATGGCGTCCCTGGCATCGTCGATTTCCTGGTAGAGTGCGGCGATATTGATGAGCGCGTTGTCGGCGTACCCCGTGTGCGGGGTAATCAGGTACACACGCTCGTAGAGGCGGATGACACGCAGGTATGCCGAGCGGGCGCGTTCCCCGATCGGCTTCTCCTTGAGTGCGGCTTCTTCCTGTTGGGCTGCCTGGTAGGCGTCGCTGGCACGCTGGCGGAGGGACTGCCCGAAGCCCGCGGACGCCATGACGAGCGCGATCAGGAGAACTGGAATGAGCCTGAGCTTTAGCATCCGTCGCAGAATACGGCCCGAAATCGGGTGCCGTCCTTCCGTCGGCCCCGGATGTCCGGTTACTCGCGACTACCGCTTCGGTCCGACGTTGGAGAAGTGCGATACTCCACGGTCGTCTACCGTACGGTAGAGCGCGGGTGCAGGAGGCTTCGCGGCCTCCTCTTTCGCAATCTGGCTGACAGGCTCCGAAACAACCGGTCGCGGTTTCGGTGCGACCGGCGCTGCGGACCGGGCTTGGGCGTGAATCTTGCGGTACGCCGCCTGGACTTTCCGCACATAGTTTTGCGTTTCGGGAATTCGCGGAATCCGACCGAGGCGCGCCACCCGGTTCTCACCCGAGTTGTAGGCCGCCAGCGACAGATCCAGCCTCCCCGGGAACATATCGAGCAGGAGTCGGAGGTATCGGACACCGCCTTCGATATTCTGTGCCGGGTCGAAGAAATCGCGAACCCCGAACCGCTTGCCGGTTGCCGGAATGAGTTGCATCAGACCCCGGGCGCCCTTGTGTGAAACCGCACGACGATCGAAATTGGATTCGACCTGGATCACCGCCCGGACCAGCGACGGGTCGACCCGGTGTCTGGTCGAAATGGTGTCGATCAGCCCGTCTATGGTGCCCACCGTCCTTGGTGGGGTCACGGCGATGGACGGGATCGCTGTCGGTGTGACGGGTATGGTTTCCGTGACGGCCGGGGTGTAGTCAGCGAGATTGGTGAAAACGATCTTGCCCTCCCTGTTCACGAACGCCGTGATGCGGTCGTCCGCCCACACCTGCGAAGTCCCCAGCAGGAGTAGAATCGCACCCACTCCGATGAGCTGTCTCGTTTTCATTTCGAACACAACAGACTGTGGTCTAGGAGACCATCTCAGCCACGATATTGTACACTGCTTGTAAAGCTTGATCCAGTTTTTCAGGCTCTTTTCCACCGGCCTGGGCGAAGTCCGGTCGCCCGCCTCCGCTGCCTCCGACCAGCTCGGCGACCTGCTTGACGATCTTACCGGCGTGTAAGCGGGCCCTCAGGTCTTCCGAAACAGCGGTGACCAGTATTGCCTTGCTGTCGGAAGCGGACCCGAGGACCACGAGACCGGAGCCCAGACCGGCCCGCGCACTTTCGGCCAATTCTCTCATCAAAGCGGCGTCAACCCCTTCAACTTTCTGCGATATGACCTGGACGCCGCTGACCGTGTTCTGGGACTCGAGGAGGTGCTGAAGTTGCGACTTTGCGCCCTTTCGCTTGATCGTGTGCAGTTCATCTTCGAGATGCTTCTGCTGTTCGAGCATCTTTTCCACAGCTCGGGTCAACTCGGACCTCGGAGCGCGAAGCCGATCGGCAAGCGCTTTCAGCAGGTTTTCATCTTCTCCAAGGCGCTGGTAGCTGCCGAAACCCGTGAGCGCCTCCAGTCGTCGAACGCCTGCGGCGACGCTGCTCTCGGAAACGATCTTGAAAAGGCCCACGTCCCCGGTCATTCTCGTGTGCGTACCCCCGCACAATTCCATGCTGATGTCCGGGATCGACACGACGCGCACCTTCTGCTGATATTTTTCGCCGAAGAAAGCGATGGCTCCGGACTCGATCGCCTCGTCCAGTGCCATCTCCCGCGTCTGGACCGGATGGTTATCCAGGACGATCGCGTTGATACGTTCTTCGATCTCTTCGACTTCTGCGTCGGTCAGGGACGCGTAGTGAGTGTAGTCGAAACGCAGCCGGTCCGGCGCCACGAGCGATCCGGCTTGTTTGACGTGGACACCAAGCGTGTCTCGCAGGACTGCGTGGAGCAGGTGCGTGCCGGTGTGGTTCGCAGCGATTCTGCGTCGCCGTCCGGCATCGACTTGAGCAGAAACTTCGTCTCCGGTCGAGATCCGACCGAAGTCCATCTCGACCCGATGCAGGATGAGTCCCGGTGTCGGGGAATAGGTGTCCAGGACGCGGGCCGCGCCGGAGGGAGAAGTCAGCATTCCCACGTCGCCGACTTGACCACCGGATTCGGCATAGAAAGGCGTCTGATCGAGAGCAATCTCTGCCTGCGTTCCGCTGCCTTCGACGGACTTGTCAAGTCTGCCGTCACGGACGATTCCCAACACTCGACTCGCCGCCTGGGTCGTTTCGTAGCCCAGGAAGACGCTTGCTCCGTTCTCGATGAACTGGTCATAGAGCGGCAGATCGCCGGATTCGCTGCCCTTCCAGCTTTCCCTGGCGCGGGCTCTCTGTCCCTCAAGCTCGACTTTGAATCCCTCGATGTCCAGCTTCAGGGACTTTTCGCGCGCGATTTCTTCGGTGAAGTCCAGCGGCAAGCCGTAGGTGTCATAGAGCTTGAAGATGTCTGGGCCCGGGATTACCTCTTGCCGCTCGGAGACCAGCCGTGAGGAGATATCATCGAGCTTGCCGATGGCCACGGCAACCGTCGCCGAAAAGCGCCGTTCTTCGTTCTCGACAATGCGGGCGACGTATTCTCGAGTCTTGAGCAGCTCAGGATAGGCCTCCTTCATCAACTCCACGACATGCCCCGTCATCGAGTGGAGAAAGGGTTCATCCCGCCCGAGTAGGGTGCCCTGTCGTATTCCACGCCGCATTATCTTCCGCAGGACATAGCCTCGACCCTCATTGGACGGGATGATCCCGTCACTGATGAGGAACGTGGCCGCTCGCGCATGATCGGCGATGATGCGGAGAGATACGTCGGTCGGCTGCGAGCTCCCGTATTTCACCCTGAAATGCTCGGCGGCTCGATCGATCAGGGATCGCAGCAGGTCCGTTTCGTAGTTGCTGATCTTGCCCTGCAGGACGGAGGCGATGCGCTCCAGGCCCATACCCGTGTCGATGGAAGGCGCCGGCAGTGGTTGGAGATGGCCCTGATCGTCGCGGTCGAATTGCATGAAGACCAGATTCCACACCTCCACGTAGCGTCCACACTCGCACGGAAAGTCGCAGTTATCGTGGCCTTCTTCGCTGGCTTCCGGGCCGAAGTCGTAATGAAGTTCCGAGCACGGTCCGCACGGACCCGTCTCTCCCATCTGCCAGAAGTTGTCTTTCTCGTCCATCCGGACGACCCGGTCCGGGGCGATGCCGATGTGGTTTTTCCACAGTTCATCAGCTTCGTCATCCTCCTCGAAAACCGTCACCCACAGACGATCCCCCGGCAGTGCGAACTCGTCGGTCAGGAGTTGCCAGGCGTACTCGACGGCTTCCTTCTTGAAGTAGTTGCCGAAAGAGAAGTTGCCGAGCATCTCGAAGAACGTCTGGTGACGGCGTGTGTGACCGACCACATCCAGGTCGTTGTGTTTACCTCCGGCCCGCACACATTTCTGACTGCTCGCGGCCCGGTTGTAACTCCGCTCGTCCCTGCCCAGGAAGACGTCCTTGAACTGGTTCATTCCCGCGTTGACGAACAGCAGCGTCGGGTCGTCGGCGGGAATCAAGGGCGAGCTGGCAACCACGGTGTGGCCGCGTTCTTCGAAGAACTTGAGAAAACGGCTTCGGACTTCGCTACTCTTCACAGGAGGTTTTCCAGTTCATCGCGTATGGCTTCTTCCTCATAACCAAGACGCACCAGTGACCTCGAAAGACGACTGGCATCACGGACTGAGAGAGGCGGTTTCACGTTCAAATCCTTCATTTTAGTCCCGAGGGCCTCGACAAGCGAGGGCCATTTCCCCGCTGCGATCACATCCGCGATGATGGTGTCGCCGACGCCGTGGCGCATCAACTCGTATTCGAGCCGTCGGCGGCCCCAGGACGTCCTGCCCCGCACGTAGGTCTCCGAGAAACGTCGGTCGTCGAGGTATTTCTTCTCGATGAGGCGGTCGATCACCGAGGGTGGAACGTTCCCAAACCGGCGATCGAGCCGGGCCCGAAGCCGATGGATACTGAATTCCCGACGGGCCAGGAGCTTGATGGCGTAGTTGTAGATTTCGTCCTGCATGGGGAGAGCAGCTGCAAGCTCAGGCGACACCCAAAACTCCCCTCCTCGGATGAGGAGGGGTGGCGCGAAGCGCCGGGGTGGTGTCGACCTGGAAGAAACCACCCGTCTGCCTTCTCCAACTTTGCGGCGAACTGAACACCCGGGGACAGGGCCAGCCCTGTCCCCCTCACGTCCGTTCTCCCGCGGATCATTCGGCTAAGCGAAAAACCCAACTGGCAACTGACTACTGACTACCGGATACAACCAATTGTCCGGGTCCGGAAGCGCACCCTGGATGATATCGAAGAACGCACGCTGGATTCTTCCCGTCAGCGGACCGCGGTTTCCTTCACCGATGGCGATGTGATCGACGGACCGAATCGGTGTGATTTCCGCAGCGGTGCCCGCGAAAAAGAGCTCGTCGGCGATGTAGACAGCCACTCGCGGGGAATCGCTTCTTCCCGCACCGTCAACCCCATGTCGGCGGCGATTCGCATGACCGAGTCGCGCGTGATACCCGATAGCACCGAATGTGCCAGCGATGGGGTGTGAATGACACCGTCGCGAACCAGGAAGAGGTTCTCGCCGCTGCCCTCGCTGACGTATCCCATCGCATCGAGCGCCACTCCCTCCGCGAAGCCGTTGTGGACGGCTTCCATCTTGATTAGCTGGGAGTTCATGTAGTGCCCGCCGGCTTTGGCGATTGCAGGGAACGTGTTCGGAGCCATACGCGCCCAGGAAGACACGCATATGTCGACGCCGTTCTCCATGGCATCCGCGCCGAGGTAGGAGCCCCATTCCCAGACGGCGATGTATGTCTCCACCGGAACGCCGATCGGGTTCACGCTCAACGTGCCGTAGCCACGCAGGACGACGGGTCGGACGTAGCAGGCTGCCAGCCGGTTTGCAAGGATCGTTTCGATGACCGCACTCGTCAGCGAAGCCTCATCGTAGGGGATGTCCATGCGGTAGATTCGTGAAGATTCCACCAGGCGGCGGATGTGGTCTTTCAGTCGGAAGACGACGGAGCCCCCCGGCGCTTCGTAGCACCGGATGCCTTCAAAACAGGATGAGCCGTAGTGGACGACGTGGGAAAGAACGTGTATCTGTGCCTCATCCCAGGAGATGAACTCTCCGTTTTTCCAGATTGTTTCAGACGGGTTCAAAAGCGTTCCTCCGTGTAGATCGGCCAAGAGAGGGGACTTATCGGGATACGATTCCCGCGACGCCCGGCATGTTATCCTAACTGTCTCGTATCACAAATAAGCCGGGCTTTCGGGACGAGATGCTGCGGATCAGCCGTGGCGCTGCGTTCCTCGCCGAGAACCGCCGATGCCGCGTCCACGAGTCATTCTGCTTCAGTCTTTGCTGGTGCTGGTTCCGTTGTTGGCCGGCTGTGGCTATCGTTTGGCTGGAGGCAACCTCGCGTCCGGGTCCGGGCGGAGCATTGCCGTGCCGTTGTTTCAGAACGCCACGACAAACTATCGCATCGAGCAGCGCCTGACCGAAGCCGTTCGCCGCGAACTCATCCAGCGCACCCAGTACGACGTGCTGCCCGCTTCCGCGGGGGACTTTGTGTTATCGGGGCAGGTGTTGAGTGTGACTTCGATTCCCATCATCTTTACCGACCGGGGACGGAGCACCGCCTACACCGTGGCAGTCGAAGTAAGCGTGAGTCTAACCGACAGTCGCGACGGCTCGCTGGTCTTCGCCGACGAGCGTTGGACGTTCCGTGAAGTCTTCGAGTTGTCGAATGACTCCGAGACCTTTGTTCCGGAAGACGCGGCCGCTATGGATCGCCTCGCCCGTCGCTTCGCTTCTTCCCTGGTTGCGTCGCTCTTCCACCGAAGTCCGTGAAGTTTTCAGAATTTCGAAAAAAGAATGACGCTCCCCCCGGGCATGTCTTCGTGTTCGTGTGCGGAGACGAATTTCTAGTCGAGGAATCGAAGGAAGTGTGGGCACGGCTTTTCGGCGGGAACTGGGCGGTCGAGAAGACCTCCGCCAAAGAGCTGGATTCCGTCGAGCCGTCCGAGCTTATGTCGTCGGCGCTGACGCCGCCACTGTTCGGAGAAAGCCGCGTTCTGATGGTCACCAACGCGGGAAAAGTTCCGAAGAAGCGACTCACCCATTTCGCCGAGATCAACGCCCTGGAGGACTCCTCCCTCAAGATCATCCTTTGCGTCGCCGGCCGGAGGTCGCTCCAGGCGTGGACCAAGACGTTCAAAGTTGTGGAGATAGAACCGCTTCGGCCGGCCGATACGATCCGGTGGGTCAAAGAACGGTATGGCGTCCGAGCCGAGGTGGCGAGCTACATTGTCGAGAACATCGGGGCTGAGCTGTATCCGCTGTACCGGGAATTGGAGAAGCTGCAGACGTACGTGAAGAAAGAACGACCTATAGAGGTGGAAGACGTCGACATGCTGATTCTTCGCTCCGAGCAGTTCGGACCTTTCGAGTTGGACGACGCCGTGCTCGCACAGGATTATCCGAAGGCGGTTCGTGTCGCCGAAGCCATGATCGAAGAAGGCATGGAGCCTCTCCAGATACTTGGAAAGCTTGCCGGCCTGTGGCGGAAACTATTCGCCAGCAAACAACTCGTCTCCCGCGGGCGCGGAAGTGAGGTCGGGCGCGCTCTGGGTGTACACGATTTTGTCGCTGGGAAGCTTCGGAAGGCAGCACCGGGTTTCAGCTCGGAGCAGCTGGCCGTGGGGTTCGGCGAGCTCCTGAAGGCCGACAAGGCGTTCAAGAGCACAAGCGCCAGCGCCAGGCCCGAATACACGTTCGACGCCATGCTGTGGAAAATGGTGGGGAAGTAGTCCCGACGTTTCTGCTTAGCCAACACCCGGGGACAGGGCTAGCCCTGTCCCCCTCACATTGGCTCGCTCACGGCTCGTTTCGCGAAGTGAATAACACTTATTGACAACGACAACGGCCTACCGATAACGGCCTACGATCCGAATCAAGCCGCCATGGCGTTGACGTTTCGCGTCATGCGGGACTTGTAGCGCCGTGCCGCATTCGCCTTGATAACGCCCTTCTGAACGGACTTGTCGATCAGGCTGAACGTCTTCGGCAACATCGCCCGGGCGTCGTCGACCTTGCCCTCGGAGATCACCGATTTCAGCTTCTTCAACTGTGTCTTCAGCTTGCGTCGGTTCATCTGGTTGATGAGTCGTCTCTGCTCGCTTTGTCGGTTCCGCTTTATCGCAGATGCATGGTTTGCCATTAGCTTCAGTCTCGAAACGACCATGATAGCAATTGCTTCGCCTGGTGGTCAATCTCACCAGGTGGGACAGACTTGCGGTCGTACCGGCAAAGGCCCCACCGACGGTGGTCCCCGAGCCCCGCGTGCTATAATTCAGAACGAGTTACGTCCTCAGCCAGGAATGAAGAAAACCATCCCCATCGGCGAAGGCATCGCCGACCTCTTCGGTACTTACGACGGGAACATCAAGTATCTGGAATCTCTTCTCAACGTCGAGGTCCATATCGCTCCCGACAACCTGACGGTCGAGGGAGGCGACGAGCAGGTGACGTTGGTGGAGCAGTTCATCCAGGACTACGCTCATCTTCGGGCCGAAGGGATCCAGCTTTCGAGCGAAGACCTGAAATCGATCATCCGGATCGTCTCGGAGGACAACTCGGTGACGTTGCGCGAGGTCGTTGCCCCCCCTCGACAGTTTCAGGTAGGAAAGCGCAGTATCGCGCCCAAGACCCTCAACCAGAAAATCTACATGGAAGCCATCGACACCTACGACATGGTCTTCGGCATCGGGCCCGCGGGCACGGGAAAGACTTACTTAGCGGTCGGCATGGCTGTTCGGGAGCTGCTGGCGAAACGTGTCAGTCGCATCGTGCTGACCCGGCCGGCGGTGGAAGCGGGCGAACGACTGGGTTTTCTGCCCGGGACACTGGAGGAGAAGGTCGATCCCTACTTGCGGCCGCTTTATGACGCCCTCTATGACATGCTCGACGCAGATCGGGTCGACCGGTACCTGGAACGTCGCGTGATCGAGATCGCGCCGATCGCGTTCATGCGTGGAAGGACGCTGAATGACTCGTTTGTCATCCTCGATGAAGCCCAGAACACGACGTCGGAACAGATGAAAATGTTTCTGACTCGAATAGGCTTCACCTCCAAAGCAGTCATCAACGGCGACATTACACAGATCGATCTTCCGTTCGGTAAGACGTCCGGCCTCGTCGAAGCCCGCGATGTTGTCTCCGGTATCGAGGGGATCGGGTTCGTGACCTTCAACGACCGGGATGTGGTGCGACATCCGCTCGTTCTCCAAATCGTGCGGGCCTACGAGAAATACTTCCCGTGGCGTATGGGGAGCCAACGAGCGCTGTCGTTCAAACCGCCCGAGGACAAGGGTCACCCCTCATGAGCGCGCCGGCCCCGACATCGACCGAACCGGGAGACCCCGAGCCATACCTCCTACTCAACCGGCAGCGTAAACACAGCGTCGACCGGTACGAGCTGTCGGACTTCATAACCCTACTGGTGGACCACCTCCATCCTGCTGGAACGTTTTCAGTTGTGCTGGTCAGCGACCGCGTGATCCGCGGTCACAACGCGACTTACCGGGGCCTTGATAGGCCGACCGATGTGCTGAGTTTCCCCGGCGACGAGGGGTACCTGGGCGATGTGCTCATCTCCACGGAAACCGCCTATCATCAGGTCCGACGTTCCCGAACCGTCAGCTTTGAGACCAATCTGAAAAGACTGGCCTTGCACGGATTGCTGCATCTGATGGGCTACGACCATGAGAGCGATGACGGTGAGATGCGGGCTCTCGAACGTCGCTTGCGCCGGAGATTTCGATGTTGAGCGTGCTGGAGTTCCTGATCGCGGCCGTCCTTGTCGCGTCGTTGCTCGTGATGTCGATCCTCGATTTCGCGCTCGGAGGTGTGAACCAGATCGCGTTGCGACGACTCGCCGACGCGTCCAGGTCGAAATCGAGCCCGCTCTGGGCCGCGATGGTCGAGTCGCGAGCGGAGGTGCTGATGGTGATCCACATCAGCATCCAGACGCTGCTGATCGCGATAGCCGTGTTGCTCACCGGAGCGTTCCTCCGAGCACCGCTTCATGACGCTCTGGCGCTTCCGGCCGGAGCGGCGACGACTCTCGTACTGGTTTTGGTTTTTCGGCAATTGTTACCCCGCGCAGTGGCCATCGGCAATCCTGATGACGTGTTAGCGCGGCTCGTCCCGACCCTGACCGTCCCCTACTACCTGCTGCGCCCGCTGGTTCAGTTGATGATGTCGGTCTTGAATCGCTTTCACCGGTGGGAGGAGGAGACTGAGTCCGAAGACGAGGAGGAGGCGTCCGAAGATGAGATCCAGGCCTTCATCGACGCGGGGCAGGAGGAGGGCATCCTCGAACAGGACGAAGGAGCAATGATCCAGTCCATCGTCCATTTCGGTGACAAAGCTGCTCTCGAAGTGATGACGCCTCGGCCGCAAATCGTCGCCGCCGACGTCTCCTGGAGTGTGGATCGCACGGTCAACTTGATCGTATCCAACCGTCATTCCCGCATTCCCGTCTACCGGACCGAACTGGACAACATGGAAGGTATCCTGCACGAGAGGGACCTGCTGCGGATCTGGAGAAGCGGGGAGCAACTCGACAATCTGCGATCCGTCTTGCACCCGGTTCACTTTGTGCCCGAGACCAAGCCGATCGACGACCTGCTGCAGGAAATGAGGGCCGAGGGCCATCAGATCGTCCTCGTGGTCGACGAGTATGGTGGAATTTCCGGTCTGATCACCGTCGAGGATCTGGTCGAAGAGATCGTCGGCGAGATCAACGACGCGGACTCCGAAGGCGAAAAGGTGTTCGAAGAGGGTGGAGGCAGCTATCTGGTGCCGGGCGGCCTCGAACTCGACTCGATGGAAGATCGATTGGGGATGCCCCTGGTTGAGGATACCGAATGCACAACCGTCGGTGGGGCCGTGGTCGAGCTGTTCGGGAGGCTGCCCGCTTCAGGAGAGAAAATCGAACATCGGGGTCTCGCCATAGAGGTCGTCGACGCCGACCGGCGGAAGATCCGCAGGATTCGCATCCGATCGATGACGGCTAAAGGGGGCTCCAGGTAACTAGCAGGCTGCTGAAAAACTTCGTTCGTTAAGAGAACGAGGGCTTCGATTGGGAATCTCAGAGCAATGAACGCCGAGGTGAATGACGAAAGTGAGAAATCGGTCATCCGATGGAGACGGATTGAGGGGCCAGGCGATCCAGAGTGGCCTGTGTTGATCCATTCAGCAGGTCTCCATTGTGAGATTCCGTATGCGAACCATGTTGTAGGCGGCCGCGGCGAAAGTGAACATCCAGCCCACTCGATCCGCCCCGCGATGGCGCGTCTTGCGCATCGTGCCAACGGTCTTCATCCAGCCAAAGATTTCTTCGACGCGCTTGCGCTTCCGTTGACTGACCCGGTAGCTGTCGTGTCGCACGGTGCGCCGGTCGATCGCAGTGAACTGTCGTTTCTGAGCGACATGAGGTGTCACCTTCAACGCGCGTGCCTGAGAGACAAACGACCGGGTGTCGTAGCCCTTGTCCGCACCCAGAGTTGCGCGTCCCGCTCCCGATACGCCGGCAACCATCCTCAAAGCGGCTTCGCGTTCCGCTGTCCCGGTCGCGGCGGTGACTTCGGCATCGACCACCAGTCCGTGCCGGTTGTCCATGAGCACATGTCCCATGTAATTGAGTTTCGCTTCAGTCCCAAGCGACTTGCGAAACATCCGGGCACCCGGGTCCGTCGTCGATTGATGCGTCTGATTCGTCCGCTGTTCCCCGTGAAAATGGACATCGGGGTTCCGCGGCCCACGCCGGTTCTTTCGCCGCACCTTCCCTTTCTTTCGGAAGCTCTTCTGTCCGGCCCACGCTTCAATCAGCGTTCCGTCCACGCTGAAATGTTCATCCGAAAGCAGACGGCTCGCGCGTGCCTTCTCCACCACAGCCCGGAAGAACAACTCGGCGACTTCTCCGGCCAACAATCGGTCACGGTTCTTGGTAAACACCGTCGGTACCCATACCTCGTCGTCCAGGCTCAGGCCAACGAACCAGCGAAACAGCAGGTTATAGTTCAGCTGCTCCATCAACATCCGTTCACTGCGGACCGTATACAGCACCTGCAACAGCAACGCGCGCAGCAACTGCTCGGGCGGAATCGACGGTCGCCCGACACCGGAGTACATCGAATCGAATACGCCCGAAAGCTCCTCCAGAACCTCATCGACCATTTCCTTCATCGGTCTCAACGGGTGGTCTTCCGGTACCCGGCGTTCTGGCGATATGTAACTAAACATCGACTCCTGATGGCTCTCCACTCCTCGCATTCGGTGCCTCCTGGGCTCGTTTCGCCCAGATTCCCCCGAATCGATGTCAGCGTTGGTCCATCTCGGAGTTTTTCAGCAGCCTGCTAGTGGCCTGTAACGGAGATATCGGTACCAGCGTTGCGGTGGAACGGCACCGGATTCTAGGAGCCGACGACGAGGTAATGCTCCTACATTGCGAGGAGGAGAGACAACGAAGACGGTGCCGTTCCGCCGCAACCCTCCGGGCCGATGGGGGTTGGGGTCGATCTCTTTGTCGTTCGTCGTCATGATGAAACCGCATCAATTTCTCCTCTCTCCTCGACCTCGACTGGCAAGACCCATCGGCGATGGTGCCGATATCTCCGTTACAGGCCACTAGATGGGTCTCGGGGATTTCAAGTCCGGCTTCGTCTCGATCGTCGGAAGGCCGAATTCTGGCAAGTCCACGCTGTTGAACCGGCTCGTCGGCGACAAGATTTCGATCGTGACACCGCGTCCCCAGACGACACGCAACATCGTCCGTGGAATACTAAGTGACGCGCGCGGTCAGGTTGTGTTTCTCGACACACCGGGAATACACAAACCGGGGCACCGGATGAACGAGCGCATGATGCGCTTCATGCTGGAATCGTTGGAACACATCGACGTGGTCCTGTTGATGGTCGACGCTTCCGTGCCCCACGGTCGCGGCGACGAGTTCGCGTTGGAACTCGTCAAGGGCTCGAAATCCCGCCGGTTCCTCCTGTTGAACAAGATCGACAAGATCGCCAAGGAAGAACTGCTACCGGCGATCGACCGATACCGGAAGAAGGCCGATTTCGACCAGATCATCCCGCTTTCGGCCCTGGACGGCGATGGCGCGGAGATCGTCACTGAGCAGCTATTCAGTTACCTTCCAGCGGGTCCGATGTACTATCCAGGCGACCAGCTGAGCGACCAGCCCGAGCGTTTCCTTACTTCCGAAATCATAAGGGAGAAGCTGATTCTGGCGACCCGCGAGGAACTGCCTCACGCCACGGCAATCGCCATCGAACGGTTCGAAGAAGACGAGAAGCTGGTCCGGATCCATGCCTCAGTTTACGTAGAGAGAGCGTCGCAGAAGGCCATCGTCATCGGTAAGGGCGGCCAGCTGTTGAAGCAGGTTGGCACCGAAGCCCGCCACGAACTGGAGTCGCTCCTGCATAGCAAAGTGCACCTGGCGCTCCATGTGAAGGTCAAGAAGAAGTGGCGGGACGATGAGAAGATGCTGGAAACGCTTTTGGGGAGGTAGTGTAGGTGCGCTCTATGAGCGGAACCATCTATTAGCGTCGGGCCCACCGTCCCCCTCACGACGAAAGACTGAACGTTCACGGACCGAATTGCAGTGCGTGGGCTCGCGGAGAAAGACAGTTGGTCCGGTCCCCCCACGCCATCCTTGACCAGAACAGTGTGCGGTCATAGACCGCACCTACACCTACCACTCGCTGTACGGGGTTCCCTCAGACGATACTGCCGTCGAACCGCTGTGCACGTCGACTATGCCGGTCTCCAGTTGGTCGGGAATCATGGCCGTGTCGCCGAACTCCACCTGCCACGTCGTGCTCGACTCGGTGATGGGATCTTCCGGAATCTCCCGGTAGTAGCCGGCGTCGACGAGATCCTCCAGTGCCTGCGGGGCCGTCTTTTTGTCTGCCGTGTACTGGTCGATCACCGTCCGCAAGCCGTGCAGGTTATCTTTGAGGACGGCTTCCTTCGCGCGCAGTACGACGGACTGGTACATCGGGATCGAGATGGACGCCAGGATTGCGATGATCGTCAGGACGATCATCATTTCGAGCAGGCTGAAGCCGTTCTTACCACTCATGGTAGTTGGTTCCGTCCAGAGCGGTTCCGCCGGATCTCGTGTAGACGTCGAACACGTTAGACCCGCCCCAGGAGTTGGATTCCGGGTCGTCCTGGTACGCCCGCAGGCCCCAGTCGGTGGAGTTCGTCATGGGGTCCACGGGGACTCGGCGCAGAAACTTCATCTTACGGTCGACCTGGCCGACCTGATCGACGCCCTCGACGAGGATTTCCAGGCTCTCCGGGTAGCCTTCCGTTCCCAACGTCACCTGGATCATACCCAGGTCCGACGCCTCCTTGTAACGATCTATCGCAACACGCATCTCGCGCAGCACGCGGCGCAACTCCACTTCCTTCTGCCGCCGAATTGAATTTCTTGCCAGCGGCACGGCGATCCCAGCGAGGATCGCGATGATCGTCGCGGTGACGATCAACTCAATTAGAGAGAAACCACGCTGGGATCTCGCTCGAAACATACCCTTATCTTTATGGCACGGTGATCGGCAACTCTGCAATCTTTCCTGTCCGTGGTTGGGCGTCGGGCGCTCGGACACTAAAGCCGGTGACCCTCAATGTCGATTGTCCGCTCCGCAACCCGCGGAGGGTCAGACGCACGATGCTGCCCTCTCCCGACAGAGGGGCCGAGAGCTCGGGCCTCTCGAGGGATATGATCGCCCGGCCCGCTCCGGTGTCGATATTTTGCATGACTGCGACGCTGGCGCCGTCCTGGCTCAGGAATCCTCCGTCCACGACGTTGTCGAGCGCGACGAGAGATGGATCGAATTCGATCGTCAGGTCCGCACCGCTCATGCCCGTGGCGTTGACGTTGATGTCCAGTTCGGTCGGGCTTTCGGTTGAGAGCGTCAAGACCGCTGGATCGAACTGTATGGCGTCGGTCGGGACCGATACCGCTGCGGAGGGATCCGGAACCGCGCCCTCAGGTTCGGGCTCGGGTTCGACGATCTCGGCGTTGTCCGGTTCCGGCTCTTCAGGCTGCGGAATCGACGGCTCTCCAACCATTCCTCTAAACCGTGTGTCGGTCTCGGTACCGACAACGATACCGCGCAGGTTACGGTCGTTGATGTCGGGCATCTTCACGATATGGGGCGTCAGAAGAATAATGATTTCCGTCTGATCCTGCTGCCGCGTCTCGGAGCCAAAAAGGTGCCTCAGGATCGGGATTTTTATCAGGCCGGGAATACCCGCAAAAGCCGTGCTTTCCGTTTCCGTGATCAACCCGCCCAGGATGTTGGTTTCACCTTCCTTTAGTCGAATCTCGTGTTGGATCGAACGGTTGGTAAAGACCGGCAGCGCTACCCCACTGATGATGTTCAAACCGGCAGTGGCCTGGACCTGGACCAGGACGGTCATGGAGATCTCCCGATTCAGCAGGACCCTTGGGGTGATGTCGAGGTTGACACCGACATCGATGTACTGGAACTGAACGACGGGCGTTCCGGTCGCACCGACGAACGCGGGCTGGAAACTGCCGGAAGCGACCGGCACGCGGGAGCCGATCCGGATCTGGGCAAGCTTGCCGTCTGTCGCGCGGACGCTGGGATTCTGGACCAGTCGCGTCCTGGAGTCGCTTTCCAGAAAACGCGCGACGGTGTCCGGGATTACGATGTTGAAGCTTCCAGAGTTGATCGTATCGAGGTCTCTCAAGCTGATCTGACTAGAACCGCCCCCGCCTCCAGCGCCATCTCCGGTCGGGGCCCCGGAATCAAAGCCGAGCGTCGTTCCCTGGGGTGGAAGCACGCCGAGTTCCCGGAGCCGGTTCCGGTCAACTTCCAGAATCGTGGCTTCGACCAAAACCTCCGGTTTGATCATGTCGATGTCGGCGATGATTTTTTCTGCGATGGCGACCTTATCGGGCGTATCGCGCAGGATGATCGCGTTCATGGATGTGCTCTGGGCGATGAAACGCATGTTCAGGAGAGTCCGGATCGCCGTGATCGCTTCGGTGATGTCGGTCGGGTTGACGCTGTGGGTCAAGTAGATCGTTTTCAGGATGTGTTGTTCGTATTCCCGGCGCTTTTGCTGGTTTTCGGGCGCAACGATTAGCGTTCTCTGGTTGATAGGCTTCCAGAAGGTTCGAGTCTGGAGCGCCAGGATGTCCAATGCCTCATAGACGCTGAGGTTGTCGAGCTCGACGGAAATGCGAGTCGACCGGAAATCCGGATCGAAAATGATGTTGAGCCCGGCCAACTCGGCGATCGTCTCGAATATCGACTGGGCTTCTTGGGTAATCCGGAGCGAAATCGGTCCCTCGACGGTTGGTTGGAGCTGACTCTCGATGCTGGCGTCGGTGCGGGCGAGTTCTTTGCGGACTTCGAACACCGTCTTCTCCTCCGGCTGCCCCACATTGCCGTTACGGATCAGCTCTTCGGCTCGAGCCAGTTCCGTTTCGGCCATGGAGTGGGTCCGGTCGAGCTGGAGAGCTCTCGTAAACTCCACCCGAGCGAGGGCCGGCTCGCCCGCCTCCATCGCGCGCCGTCCGCGTTCGTAGTGCTCGAAAGCCGCTGCGAACCGGGCCTGCTCGACCTTGAGGCGGTACTCGATATCGCCCGGCTTTTCCGCGAGGGCTTCTTGGTAGTGTGTCAGGGCCAGATCGTAGTCCCGGGAAAGCTCGGCTTCGAGACCGCGGTCATATGCCGCCCGGTGTGACGCACACCCCGTCAGGTGGATGATCGCGAGCATCAGAGAGAGCAGAAGTTTTAGTCCTGAAGGTCTGTTCATGGTAGCGTTCATTCTTGAATAGTTGATGGTGGATTGACCGCCCTCGACATTCCGTCGGGCCGGTTTCGGACCCGAATCCACGTCATGTCATTCCCAATCCGCTGCGTATGATCCAGCAACGCAAGAGAGTTCTGGCGTTCAACCTGTTGTTGATCGATCTGGCTCTGACCGCCGGCAGTTTCTTCCTGGCGTACGGCGTCCGCAACTCCTTCGAGCTCGAGGGGTATACCGTGATGCCGGTGGGTATATACCTGTGGTTGCTGGCGCTGATCCTGCCGATATGGGCGGTTCTGCTGCCCGCTTTCGGCGTGTATTCCGCCCGTTTCCTCTCCCTGCGGGATCAGGTGGTCCAGCTTTCCAAGGCCATCGGGCTTGCGTGGATCGTCGCTGCTGCCGTGCTCTTCTTCGTCGACCGGGAAGCGACCAGCCGCTTGATCGCGGTGTTCACTCTGGTGATCAACTACGGTCTTCTGGTTTGCTACCGAATCGTGCTCTTTGCCGTTCGTAGCCGAAGCCGCAGCCATACGAACGCGCGGCACGTGGCCGTCATCGGCGATTCTTCGTCGGCTGACGATTTCGCTCGTACCATCGAGGCCCACAGTGAGTGGGGTCTCGAGCCGATCGGCGTGTTTCCCGAAGAGGAGGCGCGCCAGGTGCTCGAACGGGGAGGCGTCGACGACATGATATTTGTCGTTGACCGTCAACGACTAGACTCCTGCGAGGAACTCTTCTTGTTGTGTGAGGAACTCGGTGTGACGGCGCGCGTGGTGCTCAATCTGTTTCCCCATTCTATTGCGCGCATGGAACTCCACGAACTGGATGGGTTCCCCCTCTTGACGTTCAGTACCATCCCTTCCGACGAATTCCTCCTGTTCGTCCGGCGAGCCATGGACGTCGTGCTTTCCGTATTCCTGCTCATCCTGGCCTCGCCGGTGATGCTGATTGCCGCCGCCGCAATCCGGATCACTTCGAAGGGGCCCGTGCTGTTTAAACAGCAGCGCTGTGGTCTCCACGGGCGCCCCTTCGTCATGCACAAGTTTCGATCCATGGTCGATGACGCTGAGCAGCGGCGGGTGGAGATGGAAGCCCTCAACGAGATGGACGGGCCCGTCTTCAAGTCGTCCACGGATCCCCGTATCACTGCCCTCGGAAGGGTTCTGCGCCGTTTCAGCATCGATGAACTTCCTCAGCTCTACAACGTACTCCGAGGCGACATGAGCCTCGTCGGTCCACGCCCGCCGCTTCCACAGGAGGTCGAAGGCTACGAGCGCTGGCAGCGCCGGCGGCTGAGCATGAAACCGGGTATTACCTGCCTGTGGCAGATCAGCGGCCGGAACCAGGTCGGCTTCGACGAATGGATGAAGCTCGACCTGAGTTACATAGACAACTGGTCGCTGCTTTTGGATTTGAAGATTCTGATCAAGACGGTTCCTGTCGTTCTACTGGGCAAGGGCGCCCGGTAGGCGCGTGATCCTCAGGTTTGAGAATTTGCTCCCAGATTGTGGGGGATCAAGCGTGCTGTCCGCCCCTCGGCGTTCAGCCTCTGGAGACGGGACGACAGTCGCATCCGATTGACACGGATCGAGCGGATTGGATGGATTCAACGGATTAATCTGGCGTAATGGAATCTGTCAAATCCGATGAATCCGCGGCACGCCGATTGCACTGCTAGCTCACGGCTGATGGCTGACCGCCGCCGCCCAAGGGCCGACTTCGGCTAAGGGCCGACCTTCGGTCGGTTAGGGGCTGCCGGCAGGTCGCGCTGAACGATCCGTGTGGTAGGATTGTCTTACTCACTAGGAGCCCTTGCCATGAATCTGATTGTCGCCCTGGCCATAGCCGCGCTGATGCCCCTCAGTGCAGGTGCGGCCGACCGGAAACCTCTGGAAATCAAGGTGGTTGACGATCACGTGTCGATCCACGCCGAAGCCGTTCCCCTCGGGCGATTGCTCGCGTTGCTGGACCGTACGGCGGGGACGACTTCCACTGTCCCCCCGGAGTTGGCGAACCGCAACGTCAGCACCCAGTTCGCCGGACTTCCTCTCGACCAGGCGGTGAAGAAAGTCTTCGAGGGCCTGCCGCTGGACTACGTTGTACTGGAAGGCACCCGGATTGTCGTCACGGCGGTGTCGCAGAGTCTTACCGGACAGGCTCAAGCGGCGGCACCTGCCAGCGGGTCGAATCCTCAGCCTTTTGTCAGCCCGAATAGAGCTCCGACCCCGGCGCCCCAGAATCCGTTCCAGGCTCAAGGAAATCCGAACCCCGCTGTAGGGGGGAGTCGGAATGCGGGCAACGCTCCGGCGCAGCCTGCTGTGATCCAGACTCCGTTTGGACCTCTCGTGAATCCGCGAGCGAACCAGAACCAGCAACAGCAGCCGGGGATGCCGATGACGATGCCTGGACAGGCGGGTTTCCCCTTCGGTGCGCGCGGCGCTTCTCCGACAGGCTTGCCGACCTCGCCCGGCGGAGCGATGTCTCCGAGTGACTACATGAGGCTGCAACAGCGTGCTCCAGGCGCGACACCCAGTACGCCGGGTGGGCAACCCGGTCCGCAGCCGAACGTCTTCGGGAACACGTCGCCGACGATCCTGGATCTGAACAAGAAGCCCCCCAACCCCCCACAGCCAGAGCTGTGATCGCCCCTCCGGTTGACGATCGTTCCCCTTTTTTGCACTAAACGTCACCGATGGGAACCGAGAATCCTGTGCTGGGAGTCAACCGGAAAGCTTTCCACAACTACCAAATCCTGGAAAAATTCGAGGCGGGCCTCGTGTTGACCGGTACCGAAGTCAAGTCGGCCAAAGAGGGCCGCGTCAGCATGAAGGAAGCTTACGGGGTGGTCAAGGCGGGCGAAGTCTGGCTCCTGAACTGTCACATCAGTCCTTTTTCACACGGCAACATTGCCAATCACGATCCCCTGCGGACCCGAAAGCTCCTGTTGAAGAAGTCAGAGATCCGTCGCCTCATCGGTCGCACCACGGAACGCGGTCTGACTCTGGTGCCCCTGCGGATGTACTTGAAGAAGGGACGAATCAAGTGCGAAATCGCCCTGGCCAAAGGCAAGAAAGTTCACGACAAGCGCGAGACGGAACGGCGGAAAACGATCGAGCGAGAGACGCGGCAAGCGGTGCGGGAGCGGTGAGGGGCGTAGGCCGTTGCCCGTAGGCCGTTGGGCGGCACGTGGTTGCGATGACGTAGGCCGTTGTGCGTAGGCCGTTAGGTGGCACGTTGTTCGTAACTTGTAAGGGGTTACACTGTTTTAACAGGGTGCGGTCTCCGGATAACCGACAACGGACAACGGCTTACGGATAACGAACAACGGCCAACGGATAACGGCCTACGATCATATGGACGAACTTCCCATCTACTCCGACGCCATACGGCGGGGACCCGATCCCTTCGCCGATCTGAAGAATCTCGAGGGCGCGGACCTGACGACGTGCTGGGAGCGGTTTGATCGCTTGATTGACTTTGCCGAGTCGGCGTCCGACATTAACCACGCCAGGGAGTTGTCGACGGCGCCGACGAAAGAAGTGCTGCTGAAAATGCACAAAGTGATGTTTTCCGGCAGGGACAGTGCGGGTGCCTTGAGACACTCCGTTACGACTGCGATGTTTCGCGGGCAGGATTGTCCGGAGCCTGAATTCGTGGATCGTTCACTGGACAACTTCGAGCGATGGCTGACGGCGGACAGCTTCATGGAAATCCACGCGGTTGAGAAGGCGGCGCTGGTGCTGACCCGCCTGATTGACATCTGGCCTTTCGAATTCGGCAATCGCACGACGGCCGTCGTGTTCTCGAATCACTTTCTGGCCGAAGCCCGGCTGCCGCCGTTCTTCATTCTTGCAGAGAAAATCGAGGAGTTCGACCGAGTGCTTGAACAGGCGATCACCATGCAAACGCAACCCCTCGTGACAGCCATGTATGAATCCATGCGGCGGGAGCTGAACCTTGTCGGACGGTGACCGTTACTCCCGTCAGGTGCGCTTCGACGGGATCGGCGAAGCGGGGCAGAAGCGCCTGGAGGCGGCAAGCGTCGTTCTGGTCGGCCTCGGCGCGCTGGGCTCGGTGGCGGCAGATCAGCTGGTTCGCTCCGGCGTGGGTCGATTGCGTTTGATCGACCGCGACCTCGTCGAACTAACGAACCTCCAGCGACAGACCCTCTACGACGAAGAGGACGTCCGCCGGGGTCTTCCAAAGGCGGTGGCCGCCCGAGCGAGGCTCGAACGCACCAACTCCACCGTCAAGTTGGAGGCTATCGTCGACGACCTGAATCCCTCGAACGTCGAGGAGTTCATCCAAGATGCTGACCTCGTCCTGGATGCTGTCGACAACTTCGAAACCCGGTTCGTCCTCAACGACGCCTGCCGAAAATCCCAGCGTGCGTGGATCTACGCTGCGGCCGTCGGGAGCTACGGTGTGATGATGCCGGTCCTTCCCGACGGCGCCTGCCTCCGTTGCGTCATCGAGAGCCTGCCCGCACCCGGCTCTTCGCCCACCTGCGACACGGCGGGCGTCATCGCTCCGATCACGAACGCCATCGCCTCGATGCAGGTTTCCGAGGCCTTCCGTTTTCTGACGGGTCAACTCAGGGCAGAGGATGTCCGCCTCATTTCTTTCGATGTTTGGTCCGGCCGTTTTCACTCGATGAGAATCCCGGCCGAAGCCCGGAGCCACTGCCCGCTGTGTGCGGAGGGTCGGCTGGAGTACCTGGACGCCGCACCTCTGAGGACCATCAGCCTTTGCGGGCGCAACGCCGTGCAACTGATCCCGGCCGTGCGGGGAGAACTGGACATGTCCGAGGTCGGGAAGTCCCTCGAGGCGTTCGGTATTGTCCAGTCCAATGAGTTCCTGCTCAAGTGCTACAACCCTCCCTATGAGCTGACCTTGTTCCGTGATGGTCGTGCCATCGTGAAGGGAACCGAAGAGGCCTCGGTCGCCAGATCCGTATATTCAAGAATGGTGGGGCTCTAGTCCGCATTTCTCATCGAAATACGCAGGACTACCATCGAAGCGCTTGAATTCGGTGAATTCGGGGACGGAGACCGAATTACCCGGACTATCAAACCGTTGGTTTTCGGTTCCCAACAACTCGGTCTCCGTCCCCGAATTCCCCGACAGCTGGGCTTGAGCGTCGGTGAGAAATGTGGGTACCGAACATTAGTGAGAAGTTCGGGCTGACGGATTTTTGGTAGACGCTGCCGCGGAACGTGTGGTACACCCTCACGGCCATGGAAGCTTCCCCACAAGGCGAGACGAAGGTTCGCCAGCTAGTTAGTGAAGGCGAATCCCGCTTCGACGAACTGCGACGAAAAGCCGGCTTCATACTGGCACCGGGCCTGCTGCTCCTGATTCTCTGGCTGCCCTTGCCGGGTCTGTCGACTGAGGCGCACCGTCTCGCTGGAATCATGGCGCTGGTCGTCACATTGTGGGTGACCGAGGCCATCCCGCTTCCGGTGACCGCCCTGCTCGGCCCTACCCTGGCCGTGATTTTCGGAATCGCCCCGGCCCGGGAGGCCTTTGCCGCGTTTTCCGATCCACTGATCTTTCTCTTCATCGGGAGCTTCATCGTCGCCCAGGCGATTTTCGTCCATAGGCTCAACGAACGGATCGCGTACGGCGTGATGTCGTGGAAGGTCATCGGTGCGCGCCCTGCTCGAATCCTTGTTGCCTATTGCGGCATCGCGGCGGTGCTCTCGGCCTTTATGAGCAACACCGCGACGGCGGCGATGCTGTTGCCCCTCGGGATGTCTCTGCTGGCATTCATGGACTCGGAAGGAGGCGTCACCAAGAAGTACGGAACAGTCCTGATGCTCTCGACCGCCTACGGTTGCTCGCTGGGCGGGATCATGACCGTGGTGGGGACGCCGCCTAACGTTGTTGCCGTCAGCATGATCGATCAGCTTGTGGATAGGCAGATCAGCTTTGTCGACTGGATGGTCTTTGCCGTCCCGATCTCGATCGTGATGCTCGCGTTCCTGTTCATCTACCTCAACTGGGCTGGAGGAGCGGCTGGAGAGATCCCCGGCGCGGATCTGATCATCAGGGAGCGCAAGGCAGCTCTGGGGCCCTGGAAACGCGGTGAGCGAAATGTCCTGATAGCGTTCGCTGTCACGGTGACGCTCTGGGTCGTTCCCGGGACGCTACCGAGGATTATCGATCATCCCATCGCAAGTCAGATCGCGGCTTCGGTCCCGATCTCCGTTGCAGCCATTGTCGGGGCATCGTTGCTGTTTCTGCTGCCGATCAGCCGGAGCGAGAGATCGACCATCACATGGAAACAGGCGGCGCAGATCGACTGGGGAACGATTCTGCTCTTCGGCGGAGGGCTTGCGCTGGGTAGTTTGGCGTTCTCGACTGGTCTGGCCGAGGCGTTCGGGAGGGGCATCACCAGCTTGGTTCCGGTGTCGTCGGTTGTGACGCTCACGTTTGCCGCGGCCGTGTTCGGCGTCGTCCTGTCTGAGGCGATGTCGAACACAGCCGCCGCCACGATAGCCATACCCATCATCATTTCAATCGCCCAGGCAGCAGGTACCGACCCGATTCCGCCGGCCATCGCGGCCAGTCTCGCGGCCTCGGTCGCCGTGGTCCTGCCGGTATCGACGCCTCCCAACGCCATCGTGTATTCCTCCGGCAAGGTTCCGATCACCCAGATGATCAAATACGGGCTACTGCTCGACGCGGTTGCCGTCATCGTGATTCCAACCGCGGTGCTGTTGTTCCTCGCCTGAGGAATTCCCGCTCCGCTGCCAGATCGACGCTGTTGTCGAGGTGCATCTGTGCCCTATATCACCTTCTGTAAGTGACGGTTACGCCACCTTTCCGTTTCGGCGAAAGTGTTGACACTCCTCCCGGCGGAGTGTAAAAGGTAAGGCGATCTTTCCATGAGGGAAGCCTGAAGGAGGATGATATGCCACCAGTGTTGGCAGCCGCGTTGTGCTTCGTCACCTACGTCCTGTTCTATCGGTTTTACGCCCACCATTTGGGAGGTCGGATCTTCAAGCTGGATCCGGATGCGATTACCCCCGCGCATGCGATGACGGACGGAGTGGACTACGTCCCCTGCCGGAAGAGCGTGCTCTTCGGACATCACTATGCTTCGATTGCCGGATTGGCGCCGATGCTCGGCCCCGCCATCGCCGTGATCTGGGGATGGTTGCCGGGCATGCTGTGGGTCGTCCTCGGAACCCTGCTGATCGGGGCGGTGCATGACTTCAGCGCGCTCGTCGTTTCGATGCGCCACAAGGGGTTGAGCATTGGAAAGGTTGCTGAGAACTTGATCGGAGCCCGGGCGAAGGCGCTTTTCCTCCTGATCATCCTCTTTCTGATCTGCCTCGTGATGGGCGTGTTCGTCGGTGTTGTCGCCGACCTGTTCACGACGAGCTTCTACCCGGAATCGGTCTTCCCGACGTTCTTCCTGATGGGGGTTGCAATCGTGATCGGCTGGATGGTCTACAAGCGCTCGGCCGGTATCGGAAAGAGTACGGCCATCGGCTTTGCGTTGATGCTGGGATCGATCGTCGTGGCCCTGAACATCACCCAGCCGGACCTCGGACGAGGATCCTGGATCCTGATCCTCCTGGTGTACGCCTTTGCCGCGTCCGTCCTGCCGGTCTGGCTCTTACTCCAACCGCGGGATTACCTGAACTCGCTGCTGTTATACCTGGGCCTCGGGGTTGCATACATCGGTTTCTTCCTGCTGCGTCCGGAGTTCGCCGCCCCGGCGCTCGACACCGCGCCGGCAGGAGCCCCACCGATCTTCCCGTTCGTCTTCATCGTGATCGCGTGCGGGGCCGCCTCCGGCTTCCACGGGCTGGTCTCGTCGGGCACGACATCCAAGCAGATCGACAAAGAACCCGATGCCGTCGCGATCGGCTACGGAGGCATGGTCGGCGAATCCCTCCTGGGGCTGATGGCGGTCCTGGCCACGACGGCTGGATTCCGTTCGTTGGAGGCCTGGAGCGAACACTACTCCAGTTGGTCGGTCGCCGAAGGGCTGGCTCCAAAGATGAGCGCGTTCATCGACGGCACGGCTCTGTTCGTGACCCAGCTCGGTGTGTCGATGCCGCTCGCTCAAGCGTTCATCGCTCTTGTCGCGGTTTCGTTCGCCCTGACCTCGCTCGATTCCGGGACGCGTCTTTTGCGTTATAACATCGGCGAAATCGCGGATTCCATCGGTGCGCCCCAGCTCGCCAACCGGTACGTCGCCTCCGGTATCGCTGTCGCTCTGATCGCGTTCTTCGCGTTCTACGAGATCAACGGGCAGTCGGCGGGCCTGGCTCTCTGGGCGTTGTTCGGGAGCACGAACCAGGTGCTGGCCGGGCTGACACTGCTGACCGTCACCGTCTATCTCCGACAGAAGGGATGGAACTACTGGTACACCTTCGTGCCAATGGTATTCATGCTGGGAGTGACCATCACCGCCATGGTCTACAACCTCTGGGTCTACTACAGCGGCGGCCAGTTCCTTCTGACGTTTGTCGCGAGCAGCGTTTTCGTCCTGAGCATCTGGCTGGTAGTCGAAGCCATCCTGCGCTTCCGAAAGGACAGCGTAATGGTTTCTGTTCCGGAGGCGGCCGGGGGCGATTAGGTCGCTTTTCGGAGTTGGACACCGTTGAGAAAGGGGTGGCGAAAGCCACCCTTTTTGATTTTTGGGAGAAGTAGGCCGTTATCCGTAGCCGTTAGGGGAGCGTCCCGCTTTTCCCGCGGCGCAGCCGCCAACGGCCTACGCCCTACGGCCTACGTCCCCAAGCCTACGGCCTACGTCCCATGAACACGTACCCGATGATCTTGTACGCCAGTTTCGCGCAGAGAAAGTCCGCCGAGTGGAGCCCCTCGATCGGTGAGAGCTCGACGATGTCGGCTCCGACGATCGTGCGGCGCTCGGCCACCTGACGGATCAGCTCGAGGGTTTCCGACCATCCCATCCCTCCCGGTTCCGGGGTGCCTGTTGCGGGCACGAGGGAAGGATCGAGACCATCGACGTCAATCGTAAGGTACACGTGTTCGCTCAAGCTGGCTACGGCGTCCGCGATCCAGGCCGTGTGACCGACGATGTCCCGGGCGAAGAAAATCCGCGTAGGTAGCTCAGCCGCGGCCTCTTTTTCTTCTTTGGATATGGATCGGATTCCAACCTGGACCAACGGGCAGATTTCCACGACACGGCGCATCACGCAAGCGTGGCTGTGCGGAGTCCCGTCGTAAGAGTCCCGGAGGTCGGCATGGGCGTCGATCTGGAGAACGGTCAGGTCGGAGTACTTGTCTTTCACGGCCCGGATGATCGGTGTCGAAAGCGTATGTTCGCCCCCGAGAGTCAGGACGAACTTGTCGTCCAGGCAGTATCGGGCGGCGTTGGCGCCGATTCGTTCCAGGGCCTCAGATTCGGTGAGGTCCGCAACGTCGGTCTCCGGCAAGGTGTGGATGCCGATCCTGTAAGGTTCCCAGTCGAGTTCATCGTCGTAGTACTCGACGTAGCCGGAAGCGTTGAGGATGGCGCGCGGCCCCCCGATGGTTCCATGTCCCCAGCTCGTGGTCCGTTCGTAGGGTACGGGCCAAACGAGGACCCGGCTGTTGGTGTAGTCGCGGAATCCGTCCGGAATGTCCAGAAACCGGGAGGAGCCGGATTCGTCACTCATTTTGGGACGTAGACAGGTTCTGGAATGAAGATCGCTCCGGCGACGACAGTCGTCCAGAGTCCGTTCTTGTTGCCAACTGCCGATTTCGTAACACTCGTGCTCTTGACGATCTTGTTGGAGATGCGCCAGATTTCTCTTTTCTCATCCCAGCTCCGATCCGGATCGAACTCCACTCCCTGGGTGGTCGCCAGCATTTCTGCGGCGAGATCTTCCGCGTAGTCTCCCGCCACGTCTTCCCGCTCGCCGAAGGAGTGGTGTTCGGACAGGTATCCGAAGGAGTGGGGATCTGCCGGTATCGCGACGCCGATCGAGGCGGCCAGCAACCGGTGAGGTTCGTTCGTTGCGTTCGAGCTGATTACAGAGAAAACGATCTGGCCCGGATACAGGAACTTCAGCCCCTGAGTTCTCGGGATCAACTTGCATCGTGGAGGGAAGATGCTGGAGACGTGGACGAGGTTAAACGGCGCAAGCCCGGCGTCGCGCAGGGCCATTTCGTAGCTGGGCAGTTTTTCTCGATGCCGACCGACGCCCTTGGTCAGGAAGATCTTCTTGGCTACAAACACCCGGCATGAACCTCCGCCTGCCGATGGCCGATCGTGTGGAGTCCGGAATCAAAAGATCGAGCTTGTCCGGCAGGTTCCGGACGTTAGCAGAACCGCTTTGGGGTGTCAATTGACATCCATCGGGGCGCATGTTAGGTTCGGCCTTCCGTTCGGCACGAGCGGCCCCGCCCTCAGCAGCCCGTGGCAGAAGTCTGATGGCTCGCGTTACGGCGACGTCGCGCCAGCTGCTAGGCGCCGCGCCGACCGGCCCGCGGTCCGGAGAAATGTTGCGCGGCAACAACGCCCGCGTGTGACGCCGCCGTAACCCTCCGGGCGCACGGGGGTTGCGGTCGGATACTTTGTTGCTCGTCGTCATGATGAAACAGCATCAGTTCCTCCTCGCGCCTAGTCTCCGCCTCGCAAGACCCGTGCGCGCGAACCATCAGCCTTCTGCCACGGGCTGCTAAGCCATCGAATTATTCTGGAGGTCTAATTTTGACATTCAATGGAGTGGAAGTTCCTTCCGACGGTGAAATCATCACCAAAGAGGGAAAAGGGTTCAACGTTCCCGAGAACCCGATCATCCCGTTCATCGAAGGGGATGGCACCGGTCGCGACATCTGGAGCGCGTCGCGTACGGTCTTTGACGCCGCCGTGGAGAAGGCATACGGGACGAGCAGGAGGGTTGTCTGGTACGAGGTGTTTGCCGGAGAAAAGGCATTCAAAGAATTCGGAGGTTGGTTGCCGGACGACACGCTCGCGGCGATCAAACAGCTCCGTATCGCCATAAAGGGACCGCTGACGACGCCGGTCGGCGGCGGTATCCGCAGCCTGAACGTTACTCTCCGCCAGCTTCTGAACCTCTATGCATGCGTCCGGCCGGTTCGGTATTTTGACGGCGTTCCCAGCCCGGTTCGACGACCCGAGATGATGAACGTCGTGATCTTTAGGGAGAACACCGAAGACGTGTACGCCGGCATCGAATGGGCTCAGGGGACGGCTGAAGCGCAGAAGGTCATCAGCTTCCTGGAGACCGAAATGGGCGAGACGATCCGTGCCGATTCGGGTATCGGTATCAAACCCATTTCTGTTACCGGAACGAAGAACCTGGTTCGCCGTGCGATCGAGTTCGCCATCGACCGAAACCGGACATCCGTCACCCTCGTGCATAAGGGAAACATCATGAAGTTTACAGAAGGTGCTTTCAGGGATTGGGGCTACGAACTTGCGCGGGAGGAGTTTGGCGATCGCACGATTTCGGAGGACGAGGTCTGGGCCCAGCACGGGGGGACCCCGCCGGACGGTAAGATCGTCATCAAAGACCGGATCGCAGATTCGATGCTGCAGCAGGTCCTGACACGTCCGGCCGAGTACGATGTGGTTGGCACGCCGAACCTGAACGGAGACTACCTCTCCGATGCGTGCGCCGCCCAGGTCGGTGGTTTGGGAATCGCGCCGGGAGCGAACATCGGAGACGACTACGCCGTGTTTGAGGCGACGCACGGAACCGCCCCGAAGTACGCCGACAAGGACGTGATCAATCCAGGCAGCGTCATCCTGTCGGGTTGTATGATGTTCGACTTCATGGGATGGCGAGAAGTCGCCGAAACAATCGAGCAGGCCTTTGGCAAGACCATCCAGCAGAAACGCGTGACTTACGACCTGGAGCGCCTGATGGAAGGTGCGACTAAATTGAAAACCTCCGAGTTCGCTCGGGCGATAGTGGAGAACATGTAATGGCAAGAAACAAGATCACCGTCGTGGGCGCCGGCAACGTCGGGGCTACCGCCGCACAACTTACGGCGGAGAAGCAACTGGGCGATGTCGTTCTCGTCGACATCGTCGAAGGCGTCCCGCAGGGCAAATCCCTCGACCTGGTCGAGACCGGACCGGTCGAGGGCTACGACTGCCGCATCACCGGCACAAACGGCTACGACGACACGGCCGGTTCCGACATCGTCGTCATCACCGCCGGGATTCCCCGCAAACCGGGCATGAGTCGAGACGACCTGCTGAAAACGAACTACAACATCGTCAAGAGCGTCACGGAACAGGTGGTCCAGCGCTCGCCTGATTCTATTCTGATCGTCGTCAGCAATCCGCTCGACGCCATGGTTCAGACGGCGTTCCGGTGCAGCGGTTTCACGAAGAACCGGGTCGTCGGGATGGCCGGCGTGCTCGACTCGGCGCGCTTCCGTGCCTTCATCGGCATGGAACTGGAGGTGTCGGTCGAGAACATACACGCCTTCGTTCTCGGCGGACACGGAGACACGATGGTGCCCCTACCCCGCTATTCCACGGTGGCGGGAATCCCGATCACCGAGTTGATGCCGGCCGAAACGATCGAGCGGCTGGTGGACCGGACCCGTAAGGGCGGAGCCGAAATTGTCGGTCTCCTCGGTACCAGCGCGTGGTATGCCCCCGGTGCCGCCATCGTCGCCATGGTCGACGCGATCCTGAACGACCGAAAGAAAATCCTTCCTTGTGCGGCCTATCTGGAAGGAGAATATGGTATTAACGGACTATTCGTTGGTGTTCCGGTGAAGCTCGGGTCCGACGGGGTCGAGGAGATCATCCAGATCGAACTGACTCTGGAGGAGCGGGCTGAACTTCAGAAATCTGCCGGCACCGTAAAGGAACTGGCGGACATTATCGGGGTTTGACGTTTCGTACGTATTGCGTGGGGGTACGTTGCGCCTTTCCTGGTAATGCCCGGACTCATCAGCCAGACAATAGCCGGCGCCTCGACTGTCGGACATCTGCGGGCGATTCGCCCCGACGATCCGGAGGAGAGTACGCAGTGATCAACCGAGGATCAAACACAATGAGCAGATTCAAGAAAACCACGTTCTGGACTTTGGCCGTTCTGAGCGCCCTTCTTCTTGCGAGCGTCCCAGCAACGGCTCAGGAGCCGGAAGAGGCAGCGGAGCCGTCGATCGTCGATAGCGCCGCGACCGTCGAGGTGACGCCCGCTTCTTTGACACTCGACGTCGGCGAGAAGGCCAAACTGGAGGCGGTCGTCAAGGACGCCGAGGGTAACGTCATACAGGCTCCGGTCATCTTCATCTCACGTGCACGCCGGAACCTGGGCGTTCAAGCCTCGGGAGACGTCGAGGCCTACCGTCCGGGTGAATACACGATCGTCGCGATCGTGCCCCAGGGTGAGGATTTCAACCCGAGGAACCCGAACCAGGAAGGCGTGCGTGCCGAGATCGCCGTGACGATCCCCCAGCCGCCACTGGACCGGATCATCATGAGCGGCCTCTCCGCCACGATGTTTGAGGGCACGACGCTGCGGACCAAGGCCGATGTCTATGACACGACCGACGTCATCCGGCGCGACCTGACGCCGACGCTCGCGACCAGCGATTCTTCGGTGGCCACCGTCGACCGCTTTGGTCAGGTGAAGGCGAACCGGACGGGGACGTTCAAACTGATTGCCTCGATCGAGTCCGTGACGGAGGAGATGACGGTCGATGTCGTGACGAATCCCATCCGCTCGCTCGAACTCGACCCGTCCGAGACCGAAGCGCGAACGGGAGACGTCATCCTGATGGGAGGCGTGGCCAAAGATGCTTCGGGCAACCCGATAGAAGGTTACCCGATCCGCTACGCCGTCCAGGCGCACGAAGTCGATGCGAACCCGGGGGCCGCTGCGCGGGCCCAGATCCTGGACGACGGTCGTTTCGTAGCCGAGGAGCCCGGCCTGTACACCGTGATGGCGCTTGCCGGTGACCTTTCGGCGACCACGACGGTTGAAATCACGCCGCGCGAAGTGCGGAGAACAGTGGAAGTCCTCGGCCGTGGCCCCGTGATCGACCGCCATACCTCGGACCTCTGGGTCTGGGAAGGCGTCGACGGTCGGGACTACGCGATCACCGGAACCTGGGGGGCTGCCGGACACGCCTACTTCTGGGACGTCACCGATCCTGAGAACATCAAGCTGATCGACACGATCAACGTCGACGCGAGGACCGTCAACGACGTCAAGGTGTCCGAAGACGGAACGATCGCGGTGATCAGCCGGGAGGGTGCATCGAACCGGCGCAATGGAATCGTGTTGCTCGACGTCAGCAATCCGGGAGAGGTCAAGACGATCTCGACGTACGATGAGGAATTGACAGGCGGTGTGCACAACGTTTTCATCCACGACAACCACGTGTACGCGTTGAGCAACGGACGGCGATACGACATCATCAATATCGCTGAGCCGAAGCTGCCGTTCCGGGTCGGCCGATTCGAACTGGACACTCCCGGACACTCGATTCATGACGTTTGGGTCGAGGATGGCATTGCGTATTCGTCGAACTGGAGGGACGGCGTCGTGATGGTCGATGTCGGTAACGGGATCAAAGGGGGCAGCCCGGAGAAGCCCGTCGAGATCGGCCGCTATGCCGACCCGAAGGGAGCCAACCATGCCGCCTTCCCGTTCCGCAGCCAGTCGACGGGCAAGTTCTACGTGATCATGGGCGACGAGATCATGGGCGGCCGGCTCTTCCCGTATCGTGACAACATGAGCGAAGGCGATCCGGAGATGGCCGCCGGCTACATGCACTTCGTCGATTTCACCGATCCGGACAATCCCGTCGAGGTGGCGCGTTACGAGGTACCGGAGGCGGGGACGCACAACCTCTGGGTGGACGGTGACACACTTTACATCGGTTACTACAACGGCGGGTTGCGGGTCGTGGACATCTCGGGCGATCTTGTCGGCGATCTGTACCGTCAAGATCGGGAGATAGCCTGGTTCACGCCCTACGACAATAACGGTTTCGTACGCAATGCGCCCATGGTGTGGGGCGCCCAGGCTTACAAGGGCATGATCTACCTGGCCGACTTCAACAGCGGCCTGTGGGCCGTGAGGCTGAAATCCGACGAAGAGGAGCAGACGACACCGCAATGAGACGGACGTTGATCCTATCGCTTCTGGCGTTCACGGCCCTTTCGGGGGCCGTGAACGCCCAGGGTCCGACGCGCAACTACTGGGTCTACGTGGCATCGGAGTCGGAGGACGAGGTTTCTCTCATCCGGTACGGCCCCGGGGGCCTGGAGGTGCAGAAGCGGATAGGAGTCGGAATCTGGCCGACCGAAATCGAGGGTCCGCACGGAATCCGGGTGTCTCCTGACGGCCGGCACTGGTACATGTCGCTGGCCCACGGAAACCCTTTCGGGTCGATCTACAAGTACCGTACCGGGACCGACGAGCTGGTGGAGACCGTCGAGGTCGGCATGTTTCCCGCGACGCTGGACATCGCACGGAGCACCGGGCTGTTGTATGTGGTGAATTTCGATCTGCACGGTGAGATGAAACCCAGCACGATTTCCGTCGTCGAGACTCGAAGCATGCTGGAAGTCGCCGAGATCGAAGTCGGTATCATGCCGCATAGCGCCCGGTTGAACCGTGCCGGCGACCGCCAGTACTCGGTCATGATGATGACGGACGAGCTGGTAGAGCTGGATGCGTTCAAGTTCCAGGTCAGCCGCCGCCTGCCGCTGTCCGACATTGCCCGCCGGAGGGCCGGGGGGATGTCCGACGGCATGCGCATGAGCCATGACATGTCCGACATGCCCGAAGCCCCCGAGCGTGACGAAATGCCGGGCGAACCGATCGAGGGCATGGCGGGCACGGGTGGCATGGACATGACCGTCATGGCCACCGCCAAACCGACATGGTCCCAGCCGCACCCGAATGGCAAGTTCGTTTACGTGGCGGCCAACGGCAGCGACGAAGTCATTGAAGTAGATCTGGAGAAGTGGGAAATCGCCCGAACCTTCGAGACCGCCGCCGGACCCTACAATATCGACGTCACTCCCGACGGCAAGCTTCTCGTCGTCAGCTATAAAAGCGCCGGTTCCACAGGTGTCTGGGACCTCGAGGACGGCGAGGAAATCGCCCGCGTCGAAAACTCGCGAAGCGTGACTCACGGTGTCGTGATCAGCCCGGATTCCCGATACGCTTTCATCTCGGTGGAAGGCGTTGGCGGCGAACCCGGGGCTCTCGATGTGATCGACCTTGAAACGCTGAAGTTGTCCGACAGTGTGGATATCGGGAAGCAGGCGTCGGGGATTTCCTTCTGGAAAATGCAATAAGAAATGACGAGTGAAGAGTGACGAGTCGGAGGCAGGCGTTTTTCGCTTTGTTTCGAGACGATCCGCGAGAGAGTCACTGTGAGGGGGACTGGGGCCTGGCCCTGTCCCCGGGTGTTGGCTACAGAGACACGTCCGCGAAGGACACTGCCTGCGTTTCGGGGCAGGCGGTAGTGTGTGGGATTCGAGCCGACTGCCCTCCTTGACGAACCACCCGACCGGCAGCAGGGCTGCCGGCAGGCGCAGACGGGGAGGTTGGATTCCTGATCAACACCACCCCGGCGCTTCGCGCCACCCCTCCTCATCTGAGGAGGGGTGTCTGGCGTGTTGCATACCCAGACTATTCGCCATTGGAGATTGAAAAAGGGCGTGGCCGCGGGGCCACGCCCTTTTTCGGAGTTGACGTTCGGGAATCTAGCCGATCGTTTGTGCCAGTTGTTGGCCAGTTGTTGGAGGATCTGGTCGTTGATGACGATGTCGCCGTCGCGTTCCATGCGCTCCCGAACCTCCTTGTTGTATGCGTCGAACAACTGATTGCGTTTCGTGACGAGGAGCTCCGACTGCAGTTCGTCGAAACCGGCCCGCAGTTGTTCAGTGTCGACCTCTTCCTTTTCCGTGACGACGAAAGCGATCGTCTTACCGGCCACCGTCACCGGCTCGCCGGGGGTTTCAAGCTCCAGGCTGAACAACTGATCGTCCAGTTCCGACGTCGAACCGAATTCCTGTATGAAACCATTGCGCGTCAGCATCTCGCTCGCCTGGATCTCCAGTCCGACGGCCCTGCCGGTCGCTTCGAGGCTGCGCCCGGCTTTCAGGAGTTGTTCGACTTCGATCGCCTTCTCGCCCGCCAGTTCGCGCGCGCTCTCAGCACGTAAATCCCCCTCGACTTGATCGGCGGCTTCCTCGAAAGTGGCAGCGTGGGCTTCCTGGATTTCGGTGACCATCGGAATGACGAAGCCGTCCTTGACGGGAACAGCGGTGCCGATCTCGTTTAAGGCCATCGAAAAAATGGGGCTTTCCAATTCAGACGTTTCTTCGAGACCAGGGAAGCCCTCGCCACGGCCGACGAGGCCCGTCTCACGCAACTCGCCACCGCTCGCTTGCGCGACGGCCTCGAAGTCCGGGTCTCCGAGGAGGTCTACCGCGACGGACTGGGCTGTCGCCGCTGCCAAATCCGCTGCCAGGCGAAACTTCACGATCGACTCGATCGCCGGCCGAACCTCTTCGAACGGGCGAATCCGCGCTTCTTCCTTTTCGTTCACCCGGATGATATGGATACCGAATTCCGTCTCGACCAGGTCGCTCGTTCCGCCCTCGCCAAGGTTGAACGCCACGCGCTCGAATTCGGGCACCATCTGTCCCGGACCGAAGAAACCGAGGTCTCCCCCGAGCGAAGCCGATGTGTCCTCGGAATACTCCCGTGCTAGTTCCGAGAAGTCTTCGTCGTCCTTCGCCCGTCGGAGAACGTCGGTTGCTCGCTCTCGGATTTGTTCGATCTCTGCCGGTGTCTTGTCCTGGGTTCTCCAGAGAATATGCTGTGCGCGGACGCGCGCTTGAAGCTGGTACTCCTGCTCGTGGTCCCGGAAGTAAGCAAGGAGCTCGTCCTCACTCACTTCCATCTCGGTCCGGATCTTGATCGTGTCGATAAACACGTAGCGTGCCTGTCTCTTCTCCGGGATGTTGTAACGCGCGAGGTTCTTCTCGAAGTACTCGCGCTGTTCGTCTGCGGCCAACTGGACATCGTCTTCAAATTTCGGGCCGTCGATAATGAAGTAATCGAGCTTTACCTTCTCGTTCCGGTCGCGATATTCGGTTTCGACATCCTCATCGGAGACAGTCGCTGCTGCGGTCAGGAAGCTGTGCAGTTTGCCCACGAGGATCTGGTTGCGGATGCTGGACTCGAACTCCGCGACCGTGAGGTTGTTTTGCGCCAGGATGCTCTCATATAGCGCCAGCCCGATGAACGCACCGCTCTCCTGAAAGACCGGGTTTTCGAGAATCGTCCGTTCGATCTCGGCTGCCGACACGTCCAGCCCAAGTCGTTTGGCTTCGGCGACCATCACATACTGGTCGACCAGAGCGTTGACGATCTGCGTCTCAAAGCGGAATGCCCGCATCATCTCCGGCGTCATCTGAGACCGCATCTGGTCTACGTAGTTGCGGTAGGCCGTCTGGAACTCACGAGCCGTCACCGCCTCGCCGCCGACCGCGGCCACGTCGTTTGTCAGAGTTACACTGCCGAGGTCACTGACCGGGATGTAGAGAGTGACCAGCGTTACACTGAAAATGAGAATTACGAGAATCCAGACCCACTTCAGGCGTGATCGCTGACGCCGAAAGAAATTCAGCATGAAACCTCCGTTTAATGAACTTTTATGCTACCTGAAAGAAGTGGTCAGTGGCCAGTGGTCTGTGCGGAAGTGATAAGTGACGAGCGGGAAGAAGAAGTGGTCGGTCGTGCGTGACGTCGACGCTAACCCTCTCCGCTTACCTAGTGGCCTGTAACAGAGATAGTGATAGCATCTCCGATGGGCCTTGCGGGTCCTCCCCGGTGTCTTCGCTAAGCTGAAAAATCTGTAAAGACGTCACTGAACACTGACCACTGACGTCTTCCCAAGACTCACAAACTGCCGGCCCTGCCTACGCTCTCGACCCCGATCTGGGTCTTCAAACTGTGGTCCAACCCCGAATTCTTACCTCTGCCGACCTAAACGGGCTGGCAATTCGACGTCTTCCCAAGACTGCCTACGCTCTCGACCCCGATCTGGGTCTTCAAACTGTGGTCCAACCCCGAATTCTTACCTCTGCCGACCTAAACGGGCTGGCAATTACTGGTTCATTTTCACTATGATAGGTTTACTTCTCGGTTTGGGCGGCCATCGTTGTGGCCGTGAAGTCCTTATTTTCAATTGTCTGACTTTCGTGACGCAATAGGTGCGCGTCTGAGGAGCCGAAGAGAAATCGATGAATTTCCGTCCGTGGTTGAGCATGTTCTCGAGCGATCTGGCGATCGATTTGGGCACCGCAAACACACTCGTTTACGCCAAAGGGCGGGGTATCGTCGTGAACGAGCCGTCGATTGTGGCCATCAACAAGGTGACCAATCAGGTTGAAGCCGTGGGTAAAGAAGCCAAGGACATGTTGGGACGCACGCCGGGCAACATCATTGCGATTCGTCCCATGAAGGACGGCGTCATCGCCGACTTTACGATCACCGAAAAGATGCTGACCTACTTCATCCAGAAGGCCCACGGGCGGAAAGTTCTGGTGCACCCGAGAATCGTCATCGGTGTGCCCGCCGGGATCACCCAGGTGGAGAAGCGCGCGGTCCAGGACTCCGCGTACCGCGCCAAGGCGAGCGAGGTCCATCTTGTGGAGCAGGCAATGGCGGCCGCAATCGGTTCAGGGTTGCCGGTGACCGAGCCTTCCGGAAACATGATCGTCGACATCGGTGGCGGCACGACCGAGATCGCGGTCATCTCTCTCTCCGGTATCGTGCACAGCCGATCCGACAAGGTTGCCGGTAACGAAATGGACGAGGCCATCACGCAGTACATCAAGCGTAAGTACAACCTCCTGATCGGGGAAAGGAGTGCGGAATCGGTGAAGATGGAGATCGGGTCCGCACATCCTTTGGACGAACACCGGAACATGGACATCAAGGGTCGCGACCTGATGGAGGGCGTGCCCAAGAGCATAACGGTGTCGGACGAGGAAATCCGCGAGGCGCTGGACGAGTGCATGAACGTCCTCGTGAATTCGATCCGGATCGTGCTCGAGCGCACCCCTCCGGAATTGTCTGCCGACATTGCCGACCGAGGGATCGTCCTGGCCGGTGGCGGAGGACTCATTCGTAACCTCGACCGAAGAATACGAGAGGAAACCGGACTTCCCGTGACGCTGGCGGAGAACCCGCTGTCTTGCGTGGTCATGGGGACGTCGAAAATGCTCAGTGATTTTGTCTTGTTGCGCAAGATCGCGCTCAACTAAGCACCGCGTTTGGAGACTGCGCCGCTAACGAGCGTAGTGTCGCCGTATCCGGGCGCCAATCAGGAGCCTTCATGGCCGGCGAATCTAACAAGACGGTATGGATCGTGCTGGCTACCGTCCTGCTTGCCCACGTCATGCTTGCTGCGCTGCCCCCCGGTGACCCTCCCCGGACCGGTCTGGTTCGAACCTTGATCCTTGATGGCCTGACCCCAATCGAGAAGATGTTCGACTTCACGGTTAACGGAGTCGCCACTGTCTGGAACAACTATTTGGCACTGCTGGATACCCGCAGCGAGAACCAGCGCTTGCAGCGGGAGAACGCTGATCTTCGTATGGAGATCGAGCGCAATCGGGAGGAGGTCCGCCAGGCCGAACGATTACAGCGTCTTCTGGACGCCCTCCCCTCCGATACCGGCCGCCGCGTCGTCGCACGAGTGATCGGGAGCGACCCAACGCCCGGCCGAAAGACTGTCACTATCGATAAAGGGAGACTTCACGGACTCTTCATCGACGCTCCGGTTATGACGCCGGACGGCATTGTGGGCAGGGTGATCCACACTGGACATTTCGCCGCGATCGTTCAGCTGATCTCCGATCCGGAGAGCGGCGTCGGTATCCTGGTCCGATCAAGCCGGGTGCAGGGAATCGTCCGGGGTGATGGTCGGGTGTTGGAACTGGACCTGATAGTCGACGACACGGAGCTTGGGGTCGGGGATGAGCTTCTGACTTCCGGCACTGATCGAATCTATCCCAAGGGGCTGAAGGTCGGCGTCATCGAGTCGATCGGACCTACTGAAGACCTGATGAAAACCGCTCGAATTCGACCGGCCGCGGATCTGGCCAGGCTTGAGGAAGTACTGTGTCTTATCGATCGTCCTGACACGAGCGAACTGGTGGATGACCCATTGAACCGCCCACCCGCGTAGCCATGCCGCTAGCCCGGATTATTCATGAATTGTCTGCTGCAGCGGCGGATACACTCGCAGATACGGCGTTGCGCTCGGTCGGCCTCCTCGACGTATTGTCATATACGCCTGCGGGGGCCTCGGTCGCGCGCCTTGTCTCTGCGGCGTCTCCACCGCTTCGCGACGACAACCACGAATAATCCGGGCTTAGGAGGAGGCAGCATCCGACTATGGACGACCCTATGAAACGTCAGGGCGCCTTCGGCACCCTCGCAAAATTTGCGCTTATCCTGGTTGCCGTTGTCGTGGCACAGGGCATTCTTTCGCTCAAATTTGAAGTTTTCGCCTACTTTGATTTGCCCCTAATCTACACGATATATTATGGTTTCACCCTGGCAAGCCCAACCGGATCCATCGCCGTAGGTAGCGCCCTGGGTCTGATGCAGGACAGTTTGTCCGGCGCAATTCTGGGTCTGAACGGATTCAGCAAGACGCTGATCGGCTTTCTGGCCGCTTCTGCGGGGTCGAGATTCGACGTCGATCAACCCATTGCCCGAGCGTTGGCTTTGGTGCTGTTCACCTTTGCCGATGGGATCCTGAGGATTCTGCTGGGTGCCCTGGTGGACCCGGGCGCTGAGAGTTTTGTTCCTGGCCCCGGCGCATGGGTTCTGTCGGCCGCGTTCAATACTTTGTTCGGCATGATCTTGTTCGGATACAGGAGCCGATTCGCTGATGCGACAACGTGAGGAACTCGAACTTCTCAAGCGACGGATAGCCGCGATATTTGCGTTGATCCTTCTGGCTTTCGGAGTCCTCGTTTTTGGTTTCTGGAATCATCAGATTGCGCAGTCGCCCCGTTACCGTCAGCTCGCGGAGCGGAACAGGATTCGCGACATCCCTCTGGCGGCGCCTCGCGGAAGCATCCTCGACCGCGAGTTCCGTGTCATAGCAGACAGTCGTTCTTCCTACAATCTCATGCTCACGCGGGAAAACAGTCCTCGTCACCCGGAAGAGACCATCGCGATCCTGGCTTCCGGGATCGAAGCCTCGGAGCGGGAGCTGCTGCGGTGGTTCGAGCCGCATCGGGACGAACCCGAGTATAAGGCGATCCCTCTGAAGGAAGACCTGTCGCTTGCCGACATCGCCTACGTCAAGGCTCACAGGTACGAACTTCCAGAGATCAGCCTCGAATTCGAACCGCGTAGACGCTACGAGCGCGGCGAACTGGCAGCCCTTCTGCTGGGCTATCTCGGTGAGATCAGTCAGGACGAGTTGGGCACGGATGAGTTCCCCGGGCGCCGGGCCGGTGACCTTGTAGGGAAGTCGGGTCTCGAGCGGCAATACGACGCGCTCTTGCAGGGCAAAGACGGCCTGCGCCGAGTCATCGTCAACAACTACGGCAGGGAAATGGGCACGCTCGCGGAGGTCAAGCCTGTTCCCGGTCAGGACCTGGTGACGACGCTGGACCTGGACCTTCAGTTGGCAGCCGAGCAGGCAATGGCGGAACGAACCGGCGTCGCGGTCGCGATCGATCCGCTTACCGGAGAAGTACTGGCGCTGGTCAGCCGGCCGGCGTTCGACCCGACGGTGTTCGCCAGAGGAATCCGGCTGGACGAATGGGAGGCACTGGTTTCCGATCCGCGCAAGCCGCTCCGGAATCGGGCAATTCAGAATCGCTATTCACCAGGCTCGGTGTTCAAGATCTTCATGACGGCCGCCGGACTCGAGGAGCTAGCGATCGTTCCGGACGATGTCCTCTTCTGTCCAGGTGCCGCGGTTTTCTACGGTAACAGGTTCGACTGCTGGAAGGGCGGTGGGCACGGGCGCATCGCGCTGCACGACGCGCTGGTCCATTCCTGCAATGTGTTCTTCTACAACGTCGGGTACAGGCTGGGAATCGACGCGATCTCGTCGCACGCCATCACGATGGGCTTGGGGCGCAAGACCGGCATCGATCTGCCGAGCGAAGACGCCGGCATCATGCCGTCTGAGGAATGGCGGCAGCGCGTCTCGAATACCCAGTGGTACCCCGGCGAGACGATATCGGTCAGCATCGGTCAGGGGCCGGTGAATGTGACACCTCTACAGTTGACCTGGGCTGTCGGCGGCCTCGTTACTGGCGGCCAGCTCCACCAGCCGCATCTGGTCGATCCGGGGTTCCTTCGCGGGCTCGGTGTCGAGGTCCCGGACCTGAGATACGAGCGATACCCGGTGCAGGAATCGACCGTACAGATCGTGCGTCAAGCCCTCTGGGGGGGCGTCAACGAACTCGGCACGGGAACAAGAGCGCGCGTGCGGGGCTTCGACGTCGCCGGCAAGACCGGAACCGCACAGGTTGTCCGTAAAGAAATCTATGACCGCGTCGGCGAAGAGTTTGAAGACCATGCCTGGTTCGTCGGCTTCGCACCGTTCGACGACCCGCAGATCGCAGTTGGCGTCTTCGTCGAAAACGGCGGTCACGGTGGGGCGGCTGCTGCCCCGGTGGCGCAGGCCGTCATGCAGGTCTATTTCGACAAGAAGGAAGACGGCGTTACCGACAACCGGGGCGGTGAGCTTGACCGGTTGGGCCAGTAGTTCAGGACGAGACGCGAACAACACGAAGGATGGGGAAGATGCAACCACGGAGGCACGGAGGCGCAGAGCGGCAAATGGTCTCTTCACCGTGCCTCCGTGTTTAAAAGCTCTTCGTTACTATGATCGAATTACTCCGCAGCCCGCGATTCTGGAGGGATTTTGACTGGGCCCTGTTCGTGGTCGCGCTGATGTTGTGTGCGATTGGTCTTGTCGAGATCTACAGTTCGACGCTCAACATGGAATCGGACTTCTTTCTCCGCCAACTCGTCTGGGTAGGCGTGGGCATTCTCCTGCTGTTCGTCGTTGCCGCGATCGATTACCACGCCTTCGCGGAGAATGCTCCGTTGCTTTACATGGGCGCAGTCCTGCTTCTGGCCTACGTCCTGTTCTTCGGCCACACGGTCTCCGGATCCAGATCCTGGTTCGGTGTGGGTTCGCTGGGCCTGCAGCCTTCCGAGATCACCAAGATGGTAGTCGTCATTGCCCTGGCACGCTATCTGGCAGGGCTCAAGCAGCGATACATGAGCTTCTCCCAGATCGTCACAGCCGTCGCAATCTGTGCCCTACCGGTATTGCTGGTCGCCCTGCAGCCCGACCTGGGAACAGCGATCACCTTTGTTCCAATCGTGGCGTTCGGGCTTTTCGTACGAGGGGTAAGACCGGCGGTTCTGGTGTCCGGGCTTCTCATCTTGATCCTCCTGCTCCCGTTGACGTGGCTCGTACTGAAGGACTATCAGAAGGATCGAATCATCACATTTCTTCAGCCCGAAACGGACCCGCTGGGTAGCGGGTATCAGGTCATCCAGTCGAAGATTGCGATCGGGGCCGGCGGACTCTGGGGTAACGGACTGTTCCAGGGAAGCCAGAACCAGCTTGGATTCCTCCCAACCCGGCATACCGATTTCATTTTTTCCGTCGTGGCGGAAGAACTGGGCTTCGTCGGCGTTTCGCTCACGCTCGGCTTGCTTCTCGCTTTGCTCCTGCGCGCTCTGGCCGGTGCCCTCATGCCGCGAGACACGCTGGGACTGTTCATCGTGGTCGGAGTCGTCGGCATGTTTGTGTTCCACATCCTGGTAAATGTAGGGATGGTGATCGGTTTCATGCCGATCACTGGAATACCGCTTCCGTTTGTCAGCTACGGCGGATCCTCGGTGCTGACGGCTTTCATCGGACTGGGGCTGGTGATCAGCGTAAGACGTTGTCGTTACGTGAATTGAATTCGTGATATAGTTTTTCTGTCGCCCGCGAGGAGGGCAGGAGAGCAGAGCCCGTTTCGACCGCAAGGCCCACATTATTAATGGCTTACGTGGGTCGGACGAAAATTTTTCGCCTCGGGGTCGTTTAGTGCACTTGTAAGAGTTTTCTTGATCGCCCAGTGTGCGATCGGCCGGCTGGGTTCGCAGGGTCGGTTGCTTGTCTTGTTGACGGGGCTTCCGGTTGGGAGCCATCCCCGGACGGGCAACCCATGATCCTCGAGTCGACCACAGCGCCGGCGCGAGACTTAAGGTCTCATCCCAGGCTCCGCGGCTGCCGGAATTGCCCCAGCCGGAGCCCGTCGAAGAAAGCTTCGACGCCGTTCGGAGGGAACCCTTCGAACATACCGTGGTCTCGATCGCTGTTACCTACTTCTTGCGCAAGTGAAAGGCGCAGGATTCGAGGGGACGGAAGCCGAGTCGAAACCTGACGGTTCTAAGAATTTCAGCGCGAAGCCTTGCCATGTGAAGGCGGGCCTCGATCGCTCAGGATTAAAGATTTGCCCGTAACGCTGCGGCGTAAGAGTCGAGCTTCAACTCGCGGTTGAACCTGCGACGCCCGATATCGGCGGTCTAAGAGATCGGTGCTGGACGGAATCCCGTGGGGTTCCTCGAGCCGATCGAGTCTGGACTGCGACATTAGAGGTCCTGCTGGTGACGTTTCAGAGGAAACGAACCGGTGGGGCTTTATTTGAGCAGTTCGTCAGACAAGCCGCTCGGGTCGTTCGCGACAATCCGAGACCGGCTCCTCCGGGCCAGGAGTTTCCATGACAGCATGTGGAGTTTGCGCTCGCGCAATCGCGTCGAGGAGTACACCTGTGCGCCGCCCCAGTCGGGCCTACCCTCTGTTCTAGACAGGATCAGAAGCGGCGACGCCGCCTGAAGGTCCGGTCTGGGTGGAACAGCGGCACAGGAGTCTCGATGCGGAAAGAATTAATCATCTCTACGATCCCGCAGGAAACACGGGTCGCGGTTCTCGAGAACGATGAACTGGTGGAGTTCCTGATCGAACGCCACCGGACTCAGAACATCGCAGGCAACATCTACAAGGGACGCGTTACGAAGGTCCTTCCCGGAATGCAGTCTGCGTTCGTGAACATCGGCCTCGACCGGGACGCGTTCCTATACGTTTCCGATTTCTTCGAAGATACAGACGAATACGAGAGAGTTGTCGCTTCGGCAGAGGAGGACGCCATTGCTGAAAGCGAGAAGCCTCGATCGGTCGGTCGGGGTAAGACCCCGCGACCGGAGAAGCCTGTCGAGAAGACCGAACGACCCGAGAGCGAGCCCTCAGAGTCCGTCAAGAGCTCGGATCGTCCCAGCCCCCGGCGTCGTGGCGAGAAGCGTGAGCGTAAGCCACGCATCCCGTCACTCGAGTCGCGCGAAGCTGAATCCGACTCCAGAGAGACCCGACCTCCCAGGGAGACGCGGGAAGCGCGAAGTCCCAGGGGGCCCCGAGACGAGGAGCGTCGTCAGGGCAGCATTCAACTGTTGCCTGGAGAGTCCCTCGCCAAGTACGCCGACGAGGTTGTTTCCGACCCCAACGAGGTTGCGGAATCCGAACTGGAACAGGTCATCGGCGAGACCGAGGAGCAGCACCTGCTCGAGCAGTTTCCGCGGGAAGCTCGGATGCCCGTCGCCGATCAGGACGCCGGCCTGTACACCACTGAAAACGGGCAGCCGGACACCACTGAAAAGGAGCCGGTTGAAGAGGAGACAGCCTCCAACGATCGGCCTGGATCCAAAACGGATCCGGTCGTCACTGAAGAGACATCCCCATCCGACGGTGCCTCGGGCGAGGCTTCGAGCGTCCCGGAAGTCCAGGAAGAGGTGAACGAGGAAAAACCGATCGCGACCCCGGAGCCTGCTGACGCGAGCACGGCTGAAGCGTCCGCCGCTGGTGTCGACGACACGAGCGAAACCAAGATCGACGAGGGTCCCGCTCTCGCGGAATCGGACTCCCCGGCGGAAGAAAGCGATTCGGGTGAGGAGGGCGAGTCCCGGACCGCACGGATCGCGGATCGTCGAGACAAGCGAACGTTCTCGCGGCGCCCGCCGGCCAGGAGGCCGAGGCGCCGTTCCCCAGCGAAGTCCGAATCGAGCCGTGCGGGATCGGGCTCGAGAGGTCCGACAATTTCCGACCTTCTGCAGGAGGGTCAGGAGATCCTGGTCCAGGTGTCGAAGGAACCCCTGGGCAAGAAAGGGGCGCGGATCACATCGCACATCGCCCTGCCGGGCCGGTACATCGTTTACATGCCCACCGTAGATCACATCGGAGTGTCTCGGAAGATCAGTTCTGAGGACGAACGCGCTCGTCTGAGGCGAATTATCAACGAGAATCGAGAGGACCTTCCGGGCGGTTTCATCGTTAGGACGGCCGGCGAGGGCAAGGATGAGAAGGAGCTGATCCAGGATCTTCGCTTCCTCGGAAGTCTGTGGGGCGAGATTCGTAGCGGCAACGAGCGAAACTCGGCGCCGGCCCTGATTCACAGCGATTTGAATCTGGTGCAGCGGGTTTTGCGAGATCAGCTTTCCGAAGAGTTCAAGGCTATCCGCCTGGATAGCGAGACCGAGTACGAGAAGGTGTTGGAATTCGTCAACCGGTTCCAACCCGACCTGGTCAATCGGGTCCGATTGCACCTGAAAGATAACTCGATCTTCGAAGAATACGGGCTCCAGCAGGAAATCGACAAGGCGTTGCGCTCGAAGGTCTGGCTCAAGTCCGGCGGCTACATCGTTGTCAACCAGACCGAGGCCCTCGTGGCGATCGACGTCAACACGGGAAAATTCGTCGGCAAGTCGAACCGACTGGAGGACACGATCGTTCGGACCAACATGGATGCGGTTCACGAGATCGTCCGGCAGATACGCCTTCGAAACCTCGGCGGCATCATCGTCGTGGATTTCATCGACATGGAGGAAAGGAAGAATCGGCAGCGTGTGATGCTGGCGCTCGAGGAGGAACTCCGTAAGGACCGGTCGCCTTCGAAGATTCTTCAGTTTAACGACTTCGGTCTGGTCGCGATCACTCGCAAGCGCACCCAGCCGTCGCTGGAACGTGTTCTCGGCTCACCGTGCCCTCGTTGCGCGGGATCGGGCTTCGTCAAAGCGGTCGAGACCGTTTGCTACGAAATCCTGCAAGAGGTCAAGAAGATGCTCTCGGAGATCGACGGGCCCGAGCTCACGGTTCGCGTCAGTCCGGATGTCGCAAAGGCTCTGAAGAGCGGGGACTACATCGATCTGACAGAGATGGAGGACGAGACGAAGACCGACATCCGGATCCAGAGTGACCCTCTACTGCACGCCGAGCACTTTGACATTTTCTGATCCAAGGTAGGCACGCTGTGGCAGAGCAGAAGCTTTTCGACGTCGCGATAATGGGAGCCGGACCCGGGGGCTATGTCGCGGCGATCCGCGCGGCACAGTTGGGCTTGTCTGTAGCGATCATCGAGAAGGACACCCGGCTCGGGGGGACCTGTCTGCTCCGCGGCTGCATCCCGACCAAGGTGCTGCTCCACGACGCCGGGCTTCTTCAGAAGATACGGCGCGCAGCGAGGTACGGTTTCAACACAAGCGACGCTGACGTCGACTTTTCGAAGATACAGAAGCGTAAGAATGACATCGTCGCCAAGCTGACCAAGGGCGTCGAATACCTGATGAAGAAAAACAAGGTTTCGAGCTTCAAGGGCACGGCGTCAGTCGACGGTCCGGGACGGATATCCGTCAAGGGCGGTGGCGCGGGGGTCGAGGTTCGGGCGAAGAACATCATCGTAGCGACCGGTTCGGAACCCAAATCCCTGCCCGGCTACGACATCGACGGTCAATTCGTAATCACCAACAACGAGGCATTGGACCTGGACGCGATCCCGAAGTCGATGGTTATCGTCGGCGCCGGAGCGGTCGGTGTAGAGTTCGCCTCTATTTACGCGAGTTTTGGAGCGAAGGTCACTCTGCTCGAGGCCCTGCCCCACATCGTTCCGCTCGAAGACGAAGATGTCTCCAAGGAACTCGCACGCTGGATGAAGAAGCAGGGTGTCGATGTGTTTCCGGGCGCAAGGCTCGAAAGCGCGAAGACCGTGAAGGGTGGGGTCGAAGTTACTTTCCGCACGGCGAAGGACGAAGACAAGCGGGTCAAGGTCCAAAAGCTGCTCATGGCGACTGGAAGGGCCCCGAACACTTCAGGAATCGGGCTCGACAAGGTCGGAGTGCAGGTCGACGCACGTGGCTTTGTCCAGGTCAATGAGTTCATGCAAACCGGTGCCCGGAACGTTTACGCCATCGGCGACATCGTGCCGACACCCTGGCTCGCCCACGTCGCGTCCGCCGAAGGGATCGTCGCGGTCGAGCATATCGCGGGGAAAAATCCCGTACCCCTCCGTTACAACCAGATTCCGAGTTGCACCTACTGCGAACCCCAGGTCGCCAGCGTCGGCCTGACCGAGAAAGCCGCTGGTGAGGCGGGCCACGCTGTGAAGGTTGGCAAGTCGGCGTACCGATCCGACAGATTTAGGACCTCCCGGTCCTAAAGTTTCCATTTGCAGCGTTGGGCAACATGATCGAGGACGCGACTGAGGGGTTCGTGAAGGTGGTCGCGGACGAGAAATACGGCGAAGTCCTGGGCGTCCACATGGTCGGTAACGGTGTTACCGAGTTGATCTCAGAAGGCGTCGCTGCCATGGGGCTGGAAGCTACTGCCGAGGACCTCATCCATACAGTGCATCCTCATCCGACTCTTTCCGAAGCAGTTCATGAGGCCGTGGAGGGAATCTACGGCGTACCGATCCACCTTTAGGACGTTGCCCGTTATCCGTAGGCCGTAGGCCGTTGTCGCGCGCCCGAGCCGACGGGGTGGTTCTTCTGACTACTGACCACCGACAACTGACTACTTGTATACTATCCACATGAACCGTCGGCCCGAATGGCTCAAGGTGCGGCTCCCCGGCGGCGAGGACTATGCCGACGTGCGTCGCATCCTGAGGACGCACAAGCTGAACACCGTGTGCGAAGACGCGATGTGTCCGAACGTCGCCGAGTGCTGGGGTAAACATCGCACGGCCACGTTCATGATCCTCGGAGACACGTGCACGCGCGCCTGTGCCTACTGTGCGGTCAGCTCGGGCCAGCCCACCGAACTCGACCTGCTGGAGCCTGCGCGGGTCGCGGCGGCGATCGGGGACCTCAAGCTGAAGCATGCCGTGATCACCTCTGTCGACCGCGACGATCTTTCGGACGGCGGCGCGATGATATTTTCCGAGACCGTCCGTGAGATCCGGAGGCTTGACCCGAGGGTCAAAGTCGAGCTGCTGACGCCGGACTTTCAGGGATCGGTGGACTCCCTCCGTACAGTCCTCGATTCACGGCCAGACATCTTCTCTCACAACATCGAAACCGTACGACGCCTGTATCCGACGGTCCGGTTCCGGTCCGACTACGACGTGTCGTTCGGTTTATTGCGAGCCGCCCGTCGGACGAGTGCGGGACTGTTTACGAAGACCGGAATCATGGTCGGTCTCGGAGAGGAGTGGGACGAAGTGTTGGAGTTGATGAGGGACGCCGCCGCGGCGGGCGTCGACATCTTCACGATCGGCCAGTACCTTCGTCCGACGCCCAAGCATGCGGAAATCGATCGATACTACACGCCGGGCGAGTTCGACGAACTGGGCAGGATCGGGCGCGGTCTCGGCATCCGCTGGGTGTTTTCGGGCCCGCTGGTGAGGAGCTCCTACCATGCCGAAGACGTCTTCGATCAGATGATGGCCACCGCCGGTTGACCACGAACATGGGGCTACTTTCCAGGATCCTGGGTGTCGACACCGACGAGCCGGACCGGCCCGAGAAGCCCGATGCGAGCGAGTTGAGGAGCCGCATCGAAGCTGTTCTTGACGATGTCCGACCCGCCTTGCATTCCGACGGTGGGGATGTCGAACTCCTCGAAGTCGTCGGCAACTCGGCCAAAGTCCGCCTGACGGGGGCTTGTAACGGCTGTCCCAGCGCCGCCTTCACCCTTCGTTACGGTATCGAGAAGCGTCTGAAGGACGAGATTCCGGAGTTTGAAGATTTAATTCCGGTGTAGGGACGTAGGCCGTTATTCGTAGGCCGTTGTCCGTTGCGAAGAAGTGACAAGTGGCAAGTGACAAGCAAGAAATACACACCAACGGATAACGGCCTACGTGCCTCACAACTCCCGCCTGCCCTCCAATGCGTGCGTCATCGTTACTGAATCCGCGTAATCCAGATCGCTTCCCACCGGAAGGCCCATCGCGATGCGCGTCACGCGGACACCCAGCGGCTTAATCAGCTTTGACAGGTAGAGCGCCGTCGTCTCCCCCTCCACGTTGGGGTTTGTCGCAATGATGATCTCTTCGACGGTTCCGGACTGGAGCCGTTCGATCAACGACGACACCGCCAGCTGGTCGGGTCCGATACCTTTCAAAGGTGAGATCGCACCCAGCAGTATGTGGTAGCGCCCGTTGAACTCATGTGTGCTTTCGATCGGGATTATGTTGTGGGATTCTTCGACGATGCAGAGAACTCGATCGTTCCGGTTGGGATGGGTGCAGAAATGGCAGGGATCGATGTCGGTGAGGTTGTTACATGTCGAGCACCGGCGGATCTTCTCTTTGACGTCCCGGATGGACTCGGCGAACTGCTCGGCCTCAGGTGTTTCCATCTTGAGGATGTGGAACGCCATCCTCTGAGCGGACTTGGTGCCGATCCCGGGCAGCTTCTTGAAGTTTTCGATCAGCCGCGTAACGGGCTCGGCCACATCTCCCATCAGAAAAGACCAGGGATCTTTAGACCGGACGCCAGACTGCCGAGTTGGGTGTTCATCGCCTCATCGACGCGACGGGCCGCTTCGTTCACGGCCGCGACGATAAGATCCTGCAGCATCTCGCGGTCGTCGCCGGCGAGGACTTCCGGGTCGATGTCGATCGAGAGGAGCTGCTTGTTCCCGTTCATTTTGACCGACACCATCTCGCCGCCCGCGCTGGCCTCGACTACTGTCTGCTCGAGTTGTTTCTGCAGCTGCTCCTGCATCTTCTGAGCCTGCTGCATCATCTGCTGCATATTCTTCATTCGAGTCTGCTCCCTATTCTTCCGAAGGATCCTTCGCGCTCTTGACCTGGGCAATCTCGCCCCGGAACACGTCCAGGAAGCTTTGCACCAGGGTTTCGCTTTCAGCGGAGCTGCGAAGCGCGGCGTCGGCGCTCGTTTCTTCTGCGTGATTGGAAACCTGCTCCATTATAAGAGATACCGAAATGGCTTTACCAAGCAGTTCGCCGGCAGCGCGCTCGAGGACCTGCCTGCGTTCCTTGGTCTCGAGAGCCTTCTTGACCGTTTGGGTCGAGACCTTGATCTCCAGTCGAGGGCCGGCTTGATGGATCGACTTGACGCGCTCGAGGTACAGCGAAGTCTTTTCCGATTCTTCCCGAACCTTGTTCCGAAAGCGTGCTTCAAATCCGACATCGTGCTCTTCGGTGCGTTTTTCCTCCGACGGTGACAGAGCCGGACCCGTGCTTGGTTTCTCAGGGGAGGCGCCAGGGGGCGGGCTGGCCGGCGGCTCTTCTCTTCCGGCCGCCGGTCCCGGTGTCTGCAGGCTCAGCCTGGCAGGTTCGCTCTCGGTGTTCACCGGTCTTGCAGGTCGGGAAGGTTTCGGCTTGCTGACAGGCGGCGGATCCGCGCCGGCTTCGGGGCCGGATTTCAATTCGCGGATGACCTCTTCGATATCGCGCAGGTGGCCGACCTTTGCAAGCTTGATACAGCCCACTTCCAGATGAAATCTGGGCTCCGAGGCCCAGCGAAGGTCGTTCTCGAGGCGCAGCAGCATGTCGAAGAAGCGCACCAGATCCTGTTCCGAGAAACTCTCGGCCTGGGTCACGATCCGGCTTCGTTCGTCGGGAGCCGCCAGAATCTTTTCGGTGATGTTCAGCTTTGCGAGCAACAGATCGCGAACCCTGGCCAGGAACTCCCGGACGAACTGCTGAAGGTTGAGCCCCTGATCGACCACGATTTCCACGACATCCAGGAGCGTCTTCGAGTCACGGGCGATCAACGCTTCGGTGGTGCGGTCGAGAATGTCGGCCGGGATAAAGCCCAGAACGTCCCGAACATCGTCGTCGGCGATCTCCTGACCCCCGAATGCGATGATTTGATCCAGCAGCGACTGCGCGTCACGCATGCTGCCCTCGGCTGCCTTGACCACATACTCGAGCGCGCCTTCGCCGACCTCGATGCTTTCCCGTTGGGCGATCTTCTTCAGGTGCTCGAGGATTTCGCTGGGAGGGATTGTCCTGAAGACGAATTGCTGGCAGCGTGACAGGATCGTCGCTGGCAGCTTGTGCCGTTCGGTCGTCGCCATGATGAAGGCGACGTGCGGCGGCGGCTCCTCGAGGATCTTCAGCAGGGCGTTGAACGCGGATGTCGACAGCATATGGACTTCATCGACGATGAAAATCTTGTTGCGATCACGGGACGGCGCGTAGCGCGCGTTTTCTCGTAGCTCTCGGATGGAATCTACTCCCGTGTTCGAGGCCGCATCGATCTCGAGGACGTCAATCGAGCGGCCGGCCGAGATCTCCTGACAGGAAGGGCACTTATTGCATGGTTCAGCAGTCGGTCCCTCAACACAATTCAGAGCTTTGGCGAGCAGGCGTGCTGTCGTTGTCTTGCCGACACCGCGCGGACCGCAGAACAGGTAGGCATGGCCGATCCGGTCCATGTGGATCGCGTTGCGCAGCGTCTGTACGATGGGACCCTGCCCCACCACGTCCTCGAAGACCTGCGGTCGAAACTTGCGCGCGATGACCTGGTATTTCATCGGGTTGGATTGATCCTTGCTTCGAGAGCGGCCGAGCGAAAATCGTGCGAGGAGGTCAGGCCCGGGGGATACTGTGTCACATCGGGTAACCCACTACCGTTGCTTCCTTCCGGACCTGGCGGGGTTCGCGGGCGCCGATTGCACAGCCCCCCTAAAGCCTGATAACCCTTTCTCGTGATTCGGTTTCCGAATCCAGAAAGCGGAGAGAGTGGGATTCGAACCCACGGTGAGGTTACCCCCACACACGCTTTCCAAGCGTGCTCCTTCGACCACTCGGACATCTCTCCGGAGCCGCTCGAGACGGTCGCATCGATTGTAAGCCGCGGATCGGTGGACCGCAACCCTGCCGGGCAGCCCACATGGACGTCAGACCGCGCCACTGTTTGCCGTTTTCAGCTCGAACACATCGCGGACCCCAGCCACCGGACGGGCAGATGCGCGGCCAGAGCCCCTGGGCAGCTGACTATTGCCTACTGACTGCGGACTACTTCCCTCAGTATTTCTTCAGTTTCGGCTTCTTCGGACTCTTCCTGAGAATCTTCCGAATCTCTGCCAACGCCCGTTCCATCTGGCGATCGTGCCCGGCCGCATGATCCTGCGGCCGGCTGTCGATCTCGATGTCCGGGTCGGTTCCGTAGTTCTCGACACCGTAGCCCACGTCTTCAAACCAGTAGGCATATTCCGGCTGCGTCGTGATAGTCCCGTCGACCAGGCCCGCCTGCGGCCAGATCCCGACGACGCCTCCCCATGTTCTCTTGCCGATCAGGGGACCCAGTCCGAACAGCTTGAAGGCGTGGCAGAAGATATCGCCGTCCGACCCCGCGTACTCGTTCGTCAACGCCACCATCGGGCCCATCGGCGAGGCCTCTGGATAGGGTGTCGGCTCCGCCCAACGGCTGACGTCGTAACCGATGCGGCGCCGCAAGAGCTTCTCCAGGAGGAGTTGCGAGACGTGTCCCCCGCGGTTGAAGCGGACGTCGATGATCAGGCCGTCGCGAACCGATTCCTGACCGTAATACCGATGGAATTCCGAGTAGCCAACGGGTCCCATGTCCGGGATGTGGACATAACCGACGCGGCCATCGGTTTCGGCGTGGACGTGGCCGCGATTGCTCTCCACCCAATCCCGGTAGCGGAGCGATGTTTCCTCGACAAGCGTTTTGACCGTCACCGTGCGGGCGTCGGACGATGTCGCCCGGCTACCGCGCGATGTCGCCCGGCGGCCGCGATTGCGCACCGTCAGTTGGACTGCCTTGCCCGCCAGATGGACCAGGCGCTCGTAGGGCGACGTGTCCGACCCCACGTCTGCGCCGCCGACGGCGACAATCTCGTCGCCGGCGTGCAGACTGAGTCCGGGCGCCGCCAGCGGAGATGCATACTGGCTGTCCCAGGAATCGCCTCGAGGTATCCTTCCGATGCGCCACCGCTTCGTCCGCCTGTTGTATTCGAGATCGGCGCCGAGAAAGCCCTGGCTCCAGTTGGGTCTCGGACGGTAGTCTCCTCCCATTTCGTAACAGTGGGAGGTTCCCAGTTCGCCCTGCAGTTCCCACAGCAGGTCGGAGAACTCGGCCCGGCTACCGACGCGTCCCAGCACGGGAAGGTAACGTTCATAGACTTCCTCCCAGTCGACGCCGGACATGTCGGCTCTCCAGAACTGCTCGCGCTGCAGACGCCACGCCTCTCCGTACATCTGCCTCCACTCATCGGTCGGGATCACCTCTGCGCGAATGCGATCCAGGTCCACCCAACCGGTCTCACGGGTGTATTCGTCCTTGTTCTTTTCGGGATCCTCCTTGTAGGCGGCCGGCAACGCCCGCAGGTTGGTCCCTGACCGGACGCCCATGACCTTGCGGTCCAGCGACAGGGAAAAGCTCGTCACCTTGTCCGATACCCGTCCGGACTTGTTTGCCTCGAAGTCCCAGAACTCCAGGATGCCGCTTGCGACCGGTTCGCTGTCGTCTTCCTCATGGAGGCTCCCTTCGGACGGGTACCTGCAAAAGAGAACTCGTCCGAAGGCTCCGAGGACTCCGCCGTAGCGTGACTCCGGTACCGGAAACGCGACGACACGGTCCTCGATCCCTTCCAAATCGATCCGAAAAGAGGGTTGTTCGTCCGAACCGTTCCCACCTTTGTCCGCATCTCCGGGCGGTCCTCCCGGTGGTTTCGGTTTCCGTGTGGCCATCGAGAACGGAGACACGATGTCGTTACCGAGGGTGAGCAGGTAAGGACGAGAGCCTTTGGGGAACCCGAGGTCGAAGTAGTGGCTATCGTAGACTGGGTTGAAGACTCTCCACGAGATGAAATAGAGGTATTTGCCGTCGGGGTCGAAGCTCGGTCCGACATCGAAGAAGTCCGGTCCCGTGAGCGTCGTGATCTTGCCCGACTCTATCTCGTACAGGCGAATGCTGCTGGATCGTTCAGAGGCCGAGTGCCCGAAAGCGATCCAGCGGGAATCGGGCGACCAATCGACTCCAGCGATCCTGTGGTGCGGGCTTCTGTCGACAACGTTCGAGTCGCCCTTCGTCAGGTTGACAAGGATGAGCTCGTGACGGTTGTTGGTCAGCACGACCAGGTCGGGTGCAGCCTTCTGCTTTTTCTTGGATTTCTTCTTGTCCTTCTTCTTGCCGTCTGCTGCGGAGTCGTCCGAATCCGGCTTCTCCAGCGCGTTGCCCGGGGCGACGTACAGTCCGGAGACGCGGCCGAAGTCTCCACGGATCCGCTTCGGCTCGCCGGCCGAACCTCGAGAAAAGACGATCAGGTGTTCATCCCTGCCCTCATCGGTCACAGCGACGATTCGATCGCCGTCGGGCAGCCACCTCCCCAGGCGATACCGCACGCTCGACACTTTCCCGAGCCTCAGCGGGGCTTCCTCCCAGAGCCCCATCGCGAACAATCCGCCACGATGAACGGATGCCACGGTGTGACCGTTCGGATGCAGGTCGAACGATTCGAGGTAGCGGGACGCGGAGACGAATTTGCGGTTCCGTTGGCTGCGACTGCTGTGAATTCGGACTTCGATCTTTCTGGCCGCATCATACTGGGGGTCGAAAACATAGATGTCCGCCCCGGAGTGATAGACGATTCGTCTTCCGTCGGTCGACGGAAAGCGGACGTAGAAGTCGGCATGATGGGTGTGCTGTTTTAGACCCCGTCCGGTCGGTGTGCACGAATACAGGTTGCCGTGGCCCTCATGATCCGAGAGAAAATAGATGCGGGACCCGATCCACATCGGGCTGGCAAGATTCCCTTCCACTCGGATGAGCGGAGAAAACCGTCCGGCGCCGGCGCGGTCGATCCACAGCGTGCCAGCCGTTCCTCCCCGGTAGCGCTTCCAGCGGGCAGGATCTCCAGAGTTTCTCCCGATTACCAGGCCTTCCGAACCCGGGGCGAAAGACGCAGCTCGCGCCGGACCGCAGGGCAGGGACTCAGGGGGTGTCCCCGTCTCGGAGACCGAGATCAGGTGCATGTTCCCGGCGAAGGGCTGACGCCAGTCCGTGGACGCCATGATCCGGCCCCCTGGCGCCCAGCCGACGACCTGTGTGTGTGAGCCGAGCCATGTCAGGCGCCTCGGACTACCACCGTCTGCGGCCATGACATAGACCTCGGTCGGTCCATCGTCTCTTCCGGTAAAGGCTACGGATTCGCCATCCGGGGAGAACGCGGGAAAAGAGGCAACGCCCGGATTCGCCGTCAGGCGTCGAGCGGTGCCGCCGTCGGCGGACACTCTCCAGAGATCGTCTTCGCAGACGAAGACGACGTCGTCGCCCGCGATCGTTGGGTGCCGATAGTAGCCGAGTTCCGAAGACATGAATATCCCCTTGTCGTTTTGCCTCGATCCGGTTTATTGGCCGCTATCTCGCGGTAAAGGACGGTCCCGCGAGCGCTCAAGCGGCTCAGAGGAAACCGTTATGATAACGCTAGAGCCGGGCGGCTGACTAGAGGCTCTCCACGGGCTGCTATACCCGCCTGATGGCTGGCGGCCCCGAGGTCCGGTCGGCGAGGATGCTGCGCAGTTGGGAGACCAGGTCCCGTAGATCGATGCCGCGAGACGACGTGCCGTAGGGTTCGAGCTTCGCAAGTGCCTTGCGGAGTTGGGAATATCCCCCGCGGGAATTCCCCTTTTCGAGGTGGTGGAGGCCGACGGCGGCGTGGATCAGCCCCTGGTAGAGAAGGCGGCTCTCATCGGCGGTGTCTCGCCAGAGATCTTCCCAGGCCTCGTGGGCTTCGAAGTAGTGTCCGGAATTAAATGCCCCTTCGCGGGACAACTTGATTCCTGGAAAAACAGGCCTTCCGTGTGCAGGCCGGGCCGATGGATCAAGCATGCTCACCGAATCCGTCACCACGCTTGGCAAGAAGTCGAAGCCGACACTAAAGGCGCTGGAAGAACTCCCAGGACCACTTGGACGAGCCGCAGGCGATACTGGCCGATAACGGTTACCAAAGTCCGGGCCTGCGAGGCGGCGGGCGTGACGCCGTACATAGCGATGGGACGCGAGCCATCATCTGACGGGTGGAACCTCGCCTGGGGCGCCCGATGCGGGTTCGATGGCGCAGTCGAGTGGCCGGGTCCCAAACGCAAGTCCGTCGAACGACGTGGTATTCGGCTTCCAAGTGTTGGGAAGTTTACCTCCGGGGACTTTTCGACGGGGTCCGGAGATGGACGCTTCAGCATGGCCTGGAAAAAAAATATTCCCTGTTCGAGGAGGTCGTCCATGCCGATCAGCTCGTGTAACGTCCATTCTAAAGGGCCTAGGATACGAATTTGTTCGAAGGACAAACCTTACATCATAGCGGTCCTGACAAACCGGAAACAAGGCTTTTCGGCCAGCTCCTCTCCATGCAATTTCTTCGCTTGAAAAACCTGTGCCCAGTACCCAATCTTAGAGTATCGAGGTCTGCGCCTTGTCAGGGATCGTTTCCCGACCGGGCCTACTTTTTTGTATTCCCAGGGAGGGATCATGAGACCAATAGCATTTTGCGACCGGTGTCGCGGGATCGAGGTCGGCTGGAACAGGAAGTACCTGACGCATGGCTTGGTTTGTGGCGGTGGACTTTCCAAGTCATTGAGAATACTGATATATACAGCAGCTACTGCATTATTCATCTCCACATTTCCGACCTCCACCGCCGTCGTTCATTCCGATCAGACAGACGCCAACATCGAACAGCCGATCGTGTCCGTCGCAGGTAGCGACTTCGTTGCCATTTCCGACCCAGCGGTGGAGGCGATCGAAGAACACCTCCGCCGGCACGCCCGTGTCAGTCAGACCGAGAGATCCCGGATCGCGCAGGCCGTGGTGACCAGCGCCAGAAAACACGACGTCGATCCTTTTCTTGTTGCGAGCGTCCTGGTGGTTGAGAGCAGCGCCAACCCGTTTGCCATATCGGGCAAAGACGCCGTAGGCATCATGCAGATACACGTCCCCACGTGGGGCACTCTCGTCGAGTCGGAGCAGATCAACCTGTTCCGAGTCGAGGACAACGTCGATCTGGGTACCCGTATCCTGAAGGATTACATTTCCCGCCATGGACTGTGGACCGGGTTGACGCGTTACCTGGGAGCCTCCGGACCGACCGAAGAAGCTCAGGACTACATCGGGCGGATCCAGCGTCTGTACAGCGATAGGCAGGCGGATTGAGAGAGTAGTCAGTTGCCAGTAGTCAGTTAAGGGGAGCGATCCGAAGTACTTACGCCTCATTCGCCACACCGTCACCGCGTGGTGAAGGACCGGCTCGGGGCCACGGAGTCCCTGCTCACCACAGACCGCTTCCGACTCGTCACTTGTCAGTCGTCACTTCTTCAAAGGGTTTCCGACAACTGACAAACTGACTACTGACTACTATCCTTCCCCCCATCCCCCTCCCAAATCAAACGTTTAGCCCTACTGTACGTCCAAGTTTACATGCTTACTATCAGAATCATTTGACATTGATTGACTCAGATTCTATACTTCGCCTGTCATCATTGGGATCGGTTTCTTTGATCCGTGCAGTTTCTTGAGACGAGTAGAGAGGAGTTTTTAGATGAGCAAAATTGTTGGAATCGACCTCGGGACCACGAACTCCGTCGTCGCCGTGATGGAAGGCGGGGAGCCCGTCGTAATCGCCAACCAGGAAGGCGGTCGGACCACGCCGTCGGTCGTCGCGTTTGCCAAGGACGAACGTCTCGTCGGCCAGGTGGCAAAGCGCCAGGCAGTGACGAACGCCGACAACACTATTTATTCAATAAAGCGGTTCATGGGCAGGCGTCGTGACGAAGTCAACGAAGAGATGACGATGGTTCCGTACCAAGTCGTCGACGCGAAGACTGACGTCCGGATCGAAGCCGGAGGAAAGCAGTATTCACCGCCGGAGATCGCGGCCATGATCCTGCAGAAACTGAAGTCCGCTGCCGAGGATTACCTCGGACAGAGTGTGGCTCAAGCGGTGATCACGGTACCCGCCTACTTCAACGATTCCCAGCGCCAGGCGACGAAAGACGCGGGCAAGATCGCCGGTTTGGAAGTGCTGCGCATCATCAACGAGCCAACGGCAGCTGCGCTGGCATACGGGCTGGACAAGAAGAGCGATGAGACGATCGCTGTTTATGACTTCGGTGGCGGCACGTTTGACATATCAATCCTCGAAGTCGGTGAGGGAGTCGTCGAAGTCAAGGCGACCAACGGTGACACCCATCTGGGAGGCGATAACATCGACCAGGTCATCATCGACTGGCTGATCGTGGAGTTCAAGAAGGACCAGGGAATCGACCTCTCGGCCGACAAGATGGCCCTGCAGCGACTCAAGGAGGCCGCCGAGAAAGCCAAGTGCGAGCTGTCGACCACGCAGGAGACTGAGATCACGCTGCCGTTCGTCACCGCCGACGCGGCAGGTCCGAAGCACTTAAACCAGAAGCTGTCCCGCGCGAAGCTCGAGTCCCTGATCGAAGATCTGCTCCAGCGCACCGTCACTCCGTGCAAGCAGGCCTTGAAGGATGCCGGACTCAACCCGAGCGACATCGACGAGGTCGTTCTGGTCGGAGGCTCGACGCGGATTCCACGGGTTCAGAGCATCGTCAGCGAGCTCTTCGGCCGCGAGCCCCACAAGGGCGTGAACCCCGATGAAGTCGTCTCGGTCGGCGCCGCGATCCAGGCGGGCGTGCTGGGCGGCGAAGTCAAAGACGTGCTGCTCCTCGACGTGACGCCGCTGTCGCTGGGAATCGAAACGCTTGGTGGTGTCTTTACGAAGCTGATTGAGCGCAATACGACCATCCCGACACGGAAGAGCGAGATCTTTTCAACCGCGGCAGACAGCCAGACCTCCGTCGAGATCCACGTCCTTCAGGGCGAGCGACCGATGGCCAAGGACAACCGAACGCTGGGCCGGTTCCATCTGGTAGGAATCCCACCGGCTCCCCGGGGGGTGCCTCAGATCGAAGTGACTTTCGATATCGATGCCAACGGAATCGTGAACGTCTCTGCCAAGGACATGGGGACCGGAAAGGAGCAGAAGATCACGATCACCTCCTCGAGCGGTCTGGGCCAGGACGATATCGACAAAATGGTCAAGGAAGCCGAAGCCCACGCTGAGGACGACAAGCAGAAGAGCCAGGAGATCGAAACCCGGAACCGGGCCGATTCTCTCGTCTACCAGACCGAGAAGTTGATCTCGGAGAACAAGGACAAGCTGGCCGAAAGTGACGTGAAGACCGTGGAAGCGGCGATCGCCGACTGCAAGAAGGCGTTGGAGGAAGGGGATACCGCGCGCATCGCCAGTGCGACCGACGCCCTGACACAAGCCTCACACAAGATCGCCGAGGCACTGTACGGTCAGGCCAGCGCCGCGTCCGCCGACGGTGCCTCGGGCGGCGACGCCGGGCCCGGCGGGGGCGGCGAGAAGGCCGACGACGACGTGATCGATGCCGAATACGTCGACGTCGACGATCAGAAGAAGGAGCAATAAGCCGGGGATGGCCAGCAACCTCTATCTCATTCTCGGAGTCGGGAACGGCGCCACCGTCGCGGACATCAAGAAAGCATACCGGAAGCTTGCCCGCCGGTGCCATCCCGACATCAACCCGGGGGACCGAGCGGCCGAGGATTTGTTCAAGCGAATCTCCGAGGCCTATGAGGTTTTGAGCGATCCCGACAAACGTGGTTTCTACGACCAGAACGGTTATTACACCGAGGGTGTGCTGGAGCCCGCAACCGGATCACAGTGGGATTTCAGGTTTGATGGTTTTGCATCCGCCGCTTCCGAGGGAGGGGGTTTCGGCGACCTCTTCGGGCAGTTCCTGAATCGGGCGCCGGCTTCGTCCGACGACGGAGCCGGCGGGGACCTGGAATGCCAGGTGTCGCTCACTTTTGAAGAGTCCATGAATGGCGTCGAGACATGGGTCAGCGTTTACAGGAAGAAGTCCTGCGCGCGATGCGAAGGATCGGGCCGGGCGCTCGGGGAGAGTGAGGGGACCTGCCGCAGCTGCCGCGGCTCCGGCGAACTGATCAAGGCGAAGGGTCGCCTCCGATTCTCGCTGACGTGTCCCTCCTGCCAGGGGCTGGGAAGAGTCGCGGTGGCCTGCTCGGCCTGTGGTGGAGACGGGCGTGTCGCCCGGAGCGAGCGTGTCTCGGTGAACATCTCTCCGGGAGTGAGCACGGGTTCGCGAGTGCGTTTTCCGGGCAAGGGACATGCCGGCAGAGCGATGCAACCCCCGGGCGATCTTTTCGTTGTCACCAACGTGGAGCATCATCCGTACTTCAATCGCGTGGGCGACAACATTTGCTGCACGGTGCCTGTCACTCTCACCGAAGCCGCGCTCGGTGCGAAGATCGAAGTTCCAACGATCGACGGTCGGTCCGTGTTGAAGATTCCGCCCGGTACGCAGAGCGGCCAGACTCTTCGAATGCGCGGCAAGGGTGCCCCGTCGTTGCGGGGGAACGGCGTGCGAGGCGATCAATACGTCGAAGTGAGACTCCGGACGCCGCGAATTGCCGACGAGCGTTCCAAGGAGATACTCCGGGAACTGGCTCGCCTGAACCCGGAAGATCTACGGAAAGATCTGGAAGTCTATGACAGTTAGGAAGAAGGCCAAAGCTGCCCACATGATCAGCGCAGTGGCCGAAACCTACGGCATCCATCCGCAGACGTTGCGGCTCTATGAGAGGGAAGGCCTGCTGAAGCCCTCCCGTTCGGAAGGCAACACCAGGCTCTACACCGCGGAAGATCTCGAGCGGCTCGAGCTGATTCTGAGTTTGACGCGGGACTTAGGCGTGAACCTGGCCGGTGTCGAGGTCGTCCTCAACATGCGGCAGCGGATCGAAGAAATGAAGACCGAGATGGCGGAGTTCGTAAAGTACGTCGAAGACGAGATCGTCAACCGATCTCCCGAGATGAACAGGAAAATACAGCATGCACTCGTACGCGTCCGACCGGCGCACGTCGTGCCGGTCAAAGACGGGAAGGAATCATGAATCGCCTGGACAACGAACGAGCTACTCGACACGACAACCTTCGGGCGTACTTGCGTGACATTGCCAGGTTTCCTCAGCTGAGTCCCGTAGAGGAGAAGGACGTCGCCCTGAAGGTCCGGGCCGGCGATGAGGAGGCCTTCCGAATGCTGATCGAGGCCAACCTGCGATTCGTCGTGTCGATGGCGAAGAAATACGCGCGGTCGGGCTATCCCATGCACGAGTTGATCAACGAAGGCAATCTCGGTTTAATCGAGGCCGCCCGCCGCTTCGATCCGGACCGGGACGTTCGGTTCATCACCTATGCCAGCTGGTGGGTCCGACAGGCGATTCTGGCGGCGATTGCCCACTACGGTCAGGCGTTCAGCATTCCACCGAAGCTGAAACACGAGGTTTATAGGTTCGAGACAAAGGTCGGGCGCCTCACCCAGGAGCTGGGACACCGCCCGACGCTCGAGGAGATTGCAGAAAACCTCGACATCGAAGAAGCCGAAGCGGAGGCTCTGATGGGCGCCATTCCGAAGGAAGTGTCCTTGAACGCCCCGATCGGCCACGACAGCGGGATCGAGCTGGAAGACCTGATCAAAGACTCGTCGATCGCGCCGATCGACACGGCACTGATCGCCCAATCCTTCGAGCGAGAACTCTACGAACTGTTGGACCATCTCGATCGGAAAGAGCGGTTCATCGTGGAACGACGCTTCGGGCTGTACGATCGGAGGCCACAGACTTTAGCCGAAGTCGGCGAGGAGTTGAATCTGTCCCGGGAACGAATCCGCCAGCTCGAGCAGCGCGCCCTGGCCAAACTCCGCCGCTCCCAGCGCGCCAAACAGCTGATGGGCTACCTGAACTAGAACTGCCGGTCGCTCGTATCGAATAACAAATCTAACAATCTGCAATCTCCAATTTCCAATGCGGATTTGTCCATTGAGCAATTTGCGATGGGTTCCTTCTTTTTTCGCCCCACCAAAGAAAGTCGGGTCCTATCGCAGATTGCGTTATCTGAGCAATCCGCATTGCAAGTTGCTCATTGGAAGTTGCTTCATTTCAAACACACGTCGGCTCTCTCACGGACCCACTTGCTTTACGGGGTGTTTGCTCAAGCAGAAGAGTTCCGGAACGAAATGTTAGAATCGACTGATGACCCAAGCGGTGTGTCCGGAGTGTCAGGGGACGGGCTGGAGACCGGTCGAAAAGGACAGGGTTTCCGGTGTCGAACGGTGTGACTGCACCAAGCGGGTTCGGGCGGATCGTTTGCTTGAAAGCGCCCTGATTCCGCTGCGGTACGCGCATTGTGAGCTGGACAATTTCGAGCTCATCCGGTCGAACCAGAAGATCGCGGCGGCCAAGGTCGTGGCCGAGAAGTTCGTCCAGGAATATCCGATGTCGCCTCCGTTCGGCTTGCTGTTCATGGGGCCGCAGGGAGTGGGCAAGACCCATCTGGCTGTCGGTATACTGAAGCGCCTCATCCGCGAGAAGTCGGTCGCCGGGCTCTTCCGGGCGTTTCCGGAACTCCTGAAGGATATCCAGAATTCCTGGAATCCGATCTCGCAAGCCTCCGAACTGTCCCTGTTGGCGGCTGTCCTGGAAACCGAGGTCCTTGTTCTCGACGAACTGGGAGCCCAGAATCCTACGTCATGGGTGAGGGACACGCTGGCCTACGTTCTCAATCATCGTTACAACGAGAACCGCGTGACTCTGCTGACCACCAACTATTTCGATGAGCGCGATCGTTCCGAGCCGCGGCGCGGTGTCGCCGACAGCCTCGTCGATCGTATTGGAGCTCCCCTGAGGTCAAGACTCTTTGAGATGTGCAAGACACAGGAAATGACGGGCAAGGACTTTCGTAGAGAAGTGAAGCAGGCGGAGCATCACTTTTGAGTCGCACCGGCTTCGATTCCAGGATGAAGATTCGCTCACGGTTGCGCGCTGCGACGGCGCTCCTGGTTTTTGGGGGACTCGCGAGCAGCCTCCCGGGTCAGTCGCCAGCCACAGGACTGGCTTCGATCCGGGCGGATGAGATCCGGTCCAAACTGTCCTACCTGGCCTCGGACAATTTTCGAGGACGTGGCAACGGCACCTCCGAACTGGACGCCGCCGCCCGCTACATCGCCGGGATCTTCGAGGAGAACGGCCTGGTCCCTGCCGAAGGCGCGGATTACTTCCAGGAATTCATCGTCGAACGCCTGAGTCTTGGCGAAGGCAATACGCTGGTCACATCGGATGGACCGTTCAGGGTGGGCCGGGACTTTGTGCCCTACTCGGGTTCCGCTGACGGGAGGGTCCGGGCTCCGATCGTGTTCGCCGGTTACGGCGTCCAGGCCCCCGAGATCGGGTATGACGATCTGGCAGCGCCCGACGTGTCCGGGCACATCGTCGTCGCTCTCGACGGGTATCCCCGCGCTGGACGGTCCGACAGCCCGTTCCACGAACTCTCCCCAACCGACTTCACGAGCATTCGAACCAAGGCGCTCAACGTGGAACGCGGCGGAGGTGTGGGGCTGATCATCGTGCAGGGCCCACTGAGCCGCAACGTCCTGCCCGTGGGCTACATGGCCGACGGTCTGAAGCCGGATCTTTCACCTCGACGCAGCATCATGGAGCTTGCCGTAGGGAGTGATGATCCCAAGATTCCGATCGTGATCGTTTCCCAGCACGTGGCGCCGCGGATCGTGCCCGGATTGCGCCCGATTCAACAGTCGATCGACGAGAGCCTCGAGTCACGATTCATGAGGCTTTCCGGCCCGGCAACGCTCGCGGTTGATCTCCGACGGGAGGCGTACACCGCGCGGAACGTCATCGGTCTGATCGAGGGATCCGACCCCGAGTTCCAGGACGAGATCCTGGTGGCTGCTGCTCACTATGACCACGACGGCGCCGAGGCCGGGCGGATCTGGAACGGGGCCGACGACGATGGTTCCGGCACGACGGCGCTTCTGGAACTGGCAGAGGCCTTCGGTAAGGGCGGCGCTCGGCCGGCGCGAAGCGTGTTGCTCGCGGCGTGGGCGGCCGAGGAGAAAGGGTTGCTGGGGAGCCGCTATTACGTCAGCGACCCACCCGTGCCGCTGGCCGACACCCTCGCGGTATTCCAGATGGACATGATCGGCCGGAACGAGGACCACGGTGCCGACAGCGACAACGGTGAAGTTCGGGAGCGGGCGACGGAGAACGAGAACACCCTGAACTTGATCGGGAGCGTTTTCAGCCCGGACCTGGCAGAGCGCGTCGCGCGGGCCAACTCTGAGGTAGGGTTGGAGCTTCGCTTTCGTTACGATTACCGCGACGACGATCTGATCAAACGCAGCGACAGCTGGTCGTTCCTTTCCAGGAGAGTTCCGGCACTGTTTCTTTTTGCCGGATTCCATCCGGACTACCACCGGACCAGTGATACCGCCGACAAGATCAACTATCCTAAGCTCGAGAAGGTCGTGAAGCTCGTCTACCTGGCGATCACCGACTTGGGGAACGCCCGAGGGCGGCCCCGGTTTGCGGATCCTTCCCGACAGTGAGGTCCCAACCCTATGAGTATGCGAGACGAAATGCGCCAACTCGGCTACAGCAAGGAAGATGAGTATTTCTTCAAGAAGGATCAGGAACTGCTCGAGCAGATGCGGGAGCGGGCCGTCGAACGGAAGAGGGAACTTGCCGAGAAGCATAAAGGAAAGGCTTACTGGATGACGTGCCCAAAATGCGGGTCGGAATTGCAGGAAGAGCGCTACCACGACCTTGTCAACATCGATCGCTGCACGGGATGTTCCGGGCTTTATCTGGACCACGGTGAGCTGGCAATCGTCCTCAAGGCGCAGCTGAACCGATTCCTTGGCGAAGATTGAGCCCGCCGCCAGTCACCAGCCCGGTCCTTCGCTCCCCGGTCCCATGCTGCCTGACTGCTTACCGGTTTGTTTTCAGCCGCCTGTCTCCAGTTTTCCGGCCGGCTATTGACACCGGGAAACAGCATCCCCTATTATTAGCACTCGACCCTAGTGAGTGCTAATTCGCAGACGCAATCTTCTTAAAATCGAGGAGAATAGACAACATGAATATGCGACCCCTACATGATCGTGTGCTGCTCAAGCGCATCGAAGAATCAGAGTCGGTCCGGGGCGGAATCATCATTCCGGATTCGGCGAAAGAGAAGCCGCAGGAAGGAGAAGTAATCGCAGTCGGGAACGGGAAGCGGCTGGAAGACGGGACCGTCATGCCGCTGGAAGTGAAAGCCGGCGACCGGGTTCTGTTCGGAAAGTATTCCGGCACCGAGATCAAGCTTGAGGATGAGGAATACCTGATCCTTCGCGAGGACGAAATCCTTGGTATCACCTCGGGTGTTGCCGAAGCTGCCAAGAAGTAAAGGAGATAACTCAAATGGCAAAACAGATCGTACATGGCGAAGATTCTCGTCAGGCCATCCTGCGCGGCGTCAACGCCCTGGCCGACGCAGTAAAGATTACGCTCGGTCCGAAGGGCCGGAACGCGGTACTCGACAAGAAGTTCGGGTCACCCTTGATCACCAAGGACGGTGTCACCGTCGCGAAAGAGATCGAGTTGGAAGACCCGGTCGAGAATATGGGCGCGCAGATGGTGAAAGAAGTCGCCTCGAAGACGAGCGACGTCGCCGGCGACGGCACAACGACGGCGACCGTCCTGGCCCAGGCGATCTTCCGAGAAGGCGTCAAGACCGTCGCAGCCGGCGCGAACCCCATGGCCGTGAAGCGCGGAATCGAGAAAGCAGTCGAAACCGTCGTGGATGAAATTCACAAGCTGTCGACCGAAGTCAAGAAGGGTGAGATGATCGCGCAGGTCGCGACCGTGTCGGCCAACAACGACGAAAAGATCGGGACGATCATTGCCGAGGCCATGGACCGCGTCGGCAAAGACGGTGTGATCACGGTGGAGGAAGCGAAGACGATCGAGACGACGCTGGATGTCGTGGAAGGCATGCAGTTCGACCGCGGTTACCTCTCTCCCTACTTTGTGACCGATCCGGAGCGCATGGAAGGGATCCTCGAAGACTGTCTGATCCTCATCCACGAGAAGAAGATCAGCAGCATGAAGGACCTCCTGCCGGTGTTGGAACAGGTCGCGAAGATGGGCAAGCCGTTGCTGATCATCGCCGAGGACGTTGAGGGTGAGGCGCTGGCGACGTTGGTGGTCAACAAGCTGCGTGGCACGCTGCAGATCGCCGCCGTCAAAGCTCCCGGTTTCGGCGACCGCCGCAAGGCGATGCTGGAAGACATCTCGATCCTGACAGGTGGCCGGTCGATCACCGAAGACCTCGGCATCAAACTCGAGAACGTCCAACTCGACGACCTCGGTAGCGCCAAGAAGCTCGTCCTCGACAAGGACAACACGACAATCATCGAAGGAGCCGGATCGGCGGAGGGGATCGAAGGCCGGGTCAAGCAGATCCGCGTCCAGATCGACGAAACCAGCTCTGACTATGATCGCGAGAAGCTGCAGGAGCGCCTGGCCAAGCTGGTCGGCGGCGTTGCCGTCATCAAGGTCGGGGCTGCGACCGAGACCGAGATGAAGGAAAAGAAGGCGCGCGTGGAAGATGCCATGCACGCGACCCGAGCCGCTGTCGAGGAAGGTATCGTGCCGGGCGGCGGAGTCGCGTTCATCCGCGCTCTGCCGGCGCTCGATGAGCTGGAACTCGAAGGCGACGAGCAGATCGGGGTGAACATCGTGAAGCGGGCTCTCGAAGAGCCGATTCGGCTGATCTCCCAGAACGCGGGCCAGGAAGGCGCCGTCGTCGTCGGCAAGGTCAAGGATTCCAGTGAGGCCAACCTGGGTTTCAATGCCGCCAATGAGGAATACGGGGACATGATCGCCGCCGGGATTCTCGACCCGGCGATGGTAGCCCGGACGGCCCTCCAGAACGCCGCGTCGATCGCATCTCTGATGCTGACGACCGAAGCGTTGGTCTCGGAGATTCCCGAAGAAACGCCGGCCGCTGGTCCGGGCGGCATGCCTCCGGGGGGCGGCGGAATGCCGGGCATGTACTAAGTCGGACTCGATTCGACTGACGAGCAAAAAAAGGCTCCCTTCCCACGAGGAAGGGAGCCTTTTTTAATAGGATTCCGCGGTCTTGCAAATTTGAAATGAAGCAATTTCCAATGAGCAACTTGCGATGCGGATTATTCAAATATCGCAATTTGCAATAGGCAGGAGGGTTGTCTGTCGGCAGGACGAGACCCATCTATCGCAAATTGGTTATCGAACGAATCCGCATTGGAGGTTTGGAGATTGCAAATTGCTCGATTTCTTATTGGCTGGAATCTTCGAGCAGTTCTGATGGGCAGCTCACAGCTCTTCTTTACGGTAGGTCCTCGGTCAAACCTTCCGCATAGGCGAACAGAGCGGGAACCCCGCCGGTATGAACGAAGACGACCGTGTCTTCTCCAGTGAGTTGTCCCTCGCGTGCGTGAGCGATCATCCCCGCCGCGGCCTTTCCCGTGTAGACCGGATCGAGCAGGATGCCTTCTGTTCTCGCCACCACCAGGATGGCTTCGCGGCACGCGTCGGTCATCACACCGTATCCGTCGCCCACGAATCGGCCGTCCATCTCGAAACGCCCCTGATGCTGGGTTTCCAGCAGATCGGCCGTTTCCCGAATCCACTGCCGGGCCATCTCCACCGCAGGCGGTCCGGTTCTGTTCACGTTGATTCCGACCGTTCGGATCGACCGCCCGACCAGGGCCATCCCCAGCGCCAGCGCCGCAAGATTTCCTCCTGTGCCGGACGTTACGTAAATCGCGGTGGGATCGACGCCGGCCTCTTCGAACTGCTGATCCAGCTCCAGCGCGCAGCGGATGTACCCCAGGCAGGCCAGAGTCGTCGTTCCGCTCAGGGGAATCAGGTATGGTTTGCGTCCTTCTCCGCGGAGGCGATCGCACTCGGCTTCCATCAGGGGCGTCAGTAGCCAGTGGTCGTTGTCGGCCACCGTCTTGAAATGGATTTCGGCCCCGAACAACCGACTAAGGAGGAGGTTGCCGGTGTTCTGCTGATGCTCGTCGGCGGTGCAGAGAGCCACCGGATGGAGTCCGAGCTTGTTCGACGCTGCTGCGGTCAGGCGGACGTGGTTCGATTGCGAGCTGCCACCCGTAACGATCGTGTCCGCTCCGGAGCGGATGGCATCGGCGAGCAGGTACTCGAGCTTGCGGGGCTTGTCGCCTCCCAAGGCCAATCCGGTCAGATCGTCACGCTTGATGTAGATCCTGGGTCCGTCGAGCTTGCGGCTCAGGTTGCCGGCAAATTCAAGCGGCGTGGGCAACGCCGCGAGTGCCTCGCGTGGGAATCGGTCGTCGAGATACGTCAGCCAATCTTGTCGAGTCATAAGACCGCCAAAAAGTAGGTGCGATCTATGACCGGAACCATCCATTAGCGTCGGGCCCACCGTCCCCCTCGCAACGATGGTTTGAGCGTTCAAACACCAATCGCCGTGCGTGGATTTGCTGAGAAAGACAGCTGGTCCGGTCCCCCCACGCCTTCCTTGAACCGAAACAGTGTGCGGTCATGGACCGCACCTACACCTCGTTCATGGACACGCCCGTCGAAGGGGCTGTCCCCCCCTAGAAAGGCTGTCTTGGAGAAGGATGGTCATGAAAAGCACCTACGCGGGGAACATGATAAACGGGCGGAGTGTCGGTATCGGTCCGTTCAGGCGGCCTTGAAAAACTTGTCGAAGATCTTTCGGAAAAGGCTCTGCGGGCCCTGGTTGGGTTTTTCCTCGCCGAACGCAGCGTACTCGGCCACCTTCTTCTCGGCCGTAGCTGCAGGCTTCGGTGCGACAGGCTCCGGGTCAACGGCCTTCTTGTCGAGATCTGTGGGTTTGGTTGACAGGGGTTCCGCTGCGGTTGGAGGTGGGGGCGGAGGCAGCCGTCTGGGGACGAGCTCCAGGGCTTCACGGTAGCATTCGCTGACGTCGCGGAAGGTGGCTTCCACCCGTTTCTTGAGAACGGCGTCGGGCGTGTTGTGCCAGCGATCCGGATGGAATTGCCGCGCTTTCTTCCTGTAGGCCCGCTTGATTTCCGTCGCTGTCGCCGTCCGAGTGACGCCGAGGACCTGCCAATAATCTCCCCGTTCGGTCGCGCTGCGTATTTCGGCGATTTCCTCCTCGACTGTTTTCGGAGCAGGAGGTTCCAGGGTGACGACGCCCGACACGGCGAATCGCATCAAACGTCTGAGACGTCCCTCACCTTTGTCTCGATGGTCCTGAACCACGGTGTTGTGAATGTCGGGGTCCTGGGGGAACAGAATCGTCCACTCTTGGTAGGGCTTCCATACCTTCTGCAGGGATTCGGCGTCGATTGATTCCATCGCTTCGATCAGGAGCGCGGCACCACTCTGGTGCTCGTCAGGGGCCGGCACGGTCATCGTGCGGAAACTGAAGTCGAGGGATTCTTCCTTGAAGCATGGAAAGAAGATCTGATCCGAAGTCACGATAGTGCCATCGGAGAAGTCAACGGAGGTCAAATGATCCGGGAACGTGATGTCCAACCGGCCTGTGGAGCGGTCGACGATCAGTTGACGGACCTCGCGGGCCAGTTCCAGGACAGTTGCCATACCTTCCTATCGGCTGCAAAGCGCTGTAACGACAGCCCTAGATGCGAGTTTTGCGGGGTTTGGCGGGGTCGGGACGAGTCTCGCGAATCGGCAGTCGGGCGACGGTTTGTGGAACCCCTCAGTCGCCGTAAACGCCTTCTAGTGCTGACTTTCCGTCGGGCTCCGGGCTCGACAGCGCTATCTCCAGCTCTTTGGCGAGGATCACGCGGACCCGATCTTCGGTCTCGACCCGATCCGCGTCGGTCAGAAGGCCGGCAGCTTCGAGCCGGCTCTCGTACCGCAGAATGGGGTCGCGCTTTTCCCAGCTCTCGATCTCACCTTCGGGGACGTACCAGCTGCTGTCCGCGTCGGAGTGGCCTCCTACTCGCATGGTCCTCGCCTCGATGATCGAGGGACCATCTCCCCGCCGTGCGCGCTCCAGGGCCTCCCGGGTGCGCGAGTACACGGCGAGCAAATCGTTGCCATCGACCTGGGACCCCGGTATGCCGTAGCAGCGGGCTTTCAACGAGAGATCGTCGATCGCAGCCTGCCGAGATACAGGTGTGGAGTAGGCGTAACCGTTGTTCTCGATGATCAACACCATCGGTAGCTTGAGCACCGAGACCATGTTCATACCTTCGTGAAAGTCGCCGGTGCTGACCGCTCCATCACCAAGGTAGGTCAGTGCGACCGCGTCCCTTCCCATCGAACGGTTCGCCAGGGCGACCCCGGCCATTACGGGAATCATGTCCCCCAGGATGCTCAAGGATGCGACAAGTCCCTTGCTGAGGTCGCCGAAGTAGTGGATCCGCTCCTTGCCGCCTGTGGGGCTCGTGGCCTTTCCCATGTATTGAGTGAAAACATCCCGCGGCGGTATTCCCCGAACCAGCATCGTCCCGAGGTTGCGCGTGATCGGACTGACCACGTCTCTCGGACCCAGGGCGTATGCGCTGCCGACCGAGATCGCTTCCTGTCCCCGGCTCGTGAAAACGGTCGCGGTGATCGTTCCCTGTTTGTACAGGGCGGTCAGCCTTTCTTCGAGACCCCGGTTCAGCTTCAGAAAGTAATAGAGGCGCCGAAGGTCTTTCTCTTTCAGCGGTTCTGGGATTTCCATCGTCATTTTCTCGTGGGCAGACATCGGTCGAATGGACCGGATCTGTCCAGTCCGCATCCGAGGATATTTTAGATGGCTAAGAGCGACACGCAAATGCGTTCTCTGTTTGAGTCCGTCGAACCGCATGCCGGGACCGACGCGCCCCGCCCCTCGAGCAGTTCGAAGCTCGCGCGTAGTTTCGTCCGGTGGTGCTGCAGTTTCGGCGAGGAGTTCCGAAACAGCCCCGACGAGGGGAACCTGCGTGCCTGGGCGGGGCAAGAAGGCTTTCGCTGCAAGTCGGACCAGGAAAAACAGATCCTGACATCCGCCAGAGAGCTTTATCTCAAGCGCATCGTGTCGACGCTCAGCAAGACCCGGGGTGAGGACGTCGCCCCCGAGCCTCCGCTCGCGAACTGATCAATTCCTCGGCCGTGCCGGCTCTTCTGTTCAGCGGATCCCCGCGGAGCTCCTACAAATAACAAATCCAGCAATCTGCAATTTCCAACCTCCGAATGCGGATTTGTCCATTGACCAATTTGCGATAGATTCCTTCTTTTCCACCCACTAAAGCGGACCAGGTCCCATCGCAAATCGCGACATCTGAACAATCCACAATGCAAATTGCTCATTGGAGATTGCTTCATTGGACTCCGATTCGTTACTTCTTCAGCGTTTGACTTCACGTTTTCCACAGGCTAACCTCCACAACCCATGGAGTTGTCAACCGTCGGACGGCTGATTACCGACCTCGCTGCAGCCGACCCGGACCGCACGGCGTTGATCTTTCCTGAACTGGGCGTCGACTACTCTTTCGCCGACCTGGACCGGATTTCCACGAATATCGCGTCAAATCTCCACGAGATGGGTTTCCGCAAAGGGGATCGGTTTGCCGTTTGGGCCAACAACGTCCCCGAGTGGGTGATGCTTCAGTTCGGAACGGCGAAAATTGGTGTCGTCCTGCTGACTGTCAACACCGGTCTCCGACGGAAAGAACTGCACTATGTCCTGTCTCAATCGGGGGCCAAAGGGTTGGCGATGGTCGCCGAGTTCCGGGACGTGAACTTCTCCGAGGAGTTCGCCGCCGTCCAGGACGACCTCCCGTCGTTGGAGCATGTGTTCGTGCTACCCGAAGACTCCCCCAGGCTGCTGGAGGAACCATCCCGCCTGCTTCCAGAGATCGCGCTCGGGACCGAAGATTGTATCAACATGCAGTACACCTCGGGCACGACCGGTTTCCCGAAAGGAGTGATGCTGAGCCACCACAACATCCTCCGGAACGCCCAGGATATCGGGGACCGGTTGACGATGTCGTCGGACGATGTTCTCTGTTTGACAGTGCCGCTGTTCCACTGTTTCGGGTGTGTCATCGGTGTACTGGGCGCGTACACGCACAGTGCATCGATGGTGGTTCTCGGGGAGTTTCGTCCCCTACCCGTACTCCAGGCGATTCAAAATCATGGATGTACGGTTCTCTACGGAGTTCCGTCAATGTTCATCGCCGAGCTGAACCATCCGCAGTTCGAGGAGTTCGATCTCAGTACATTGCGCACCGGCATCATGGCTGGATCCCCATGCCCACGGGAGGTGATGAAAGACGTCATCGACAAGATGGGCGCCCGCGAGGTGACGATCGCCTACGGGCTGACCGAGGCCTCGCCGGTAGTGACGATGACGTTCCCCGACGATCCATTCGATCTGAGAGTCGGGACCGTCGGTCGTCCTCTACCCGACGTCGACGTTAAGATAGTCGATCCCGCCAGCGGGCAGGAACGCGCGAGCGGGGAAGAAGGTGAGCTCATTACCCGTGGGTACCACGTCATGTTGGGCTATTACGGAATGCCGGAAGAGACCGAACAAACCATCCGTGACGGCTGGCTCCACAGCGGGGATCTCGGCACGATCGACGAGGACGGATACGTCCGGATCACCGGCCGCAGCAAAGACCTGATCATCCGTGGCGGCGAGAACATTTCACCACGCGAAATCGAGGAAATCCTGCTTACCAATCCGGCTGTCCAGGAAGCCTACGTCTACGGCGTACCGGACGACTTCTTCATCCAAAAAGTAGCCGTCGCCGTTCGACTCAAAGATGGAGAGTCCCTGGACCTGGAGCAGCTGCGGCAATTTTGCGCGGGTCGGCTCGCCCGGTTCAAAGTTCCCGAATATGTGGATTTTGTCGACGACTTTCCGACGACACCTAGCGGCAAAGTGCAGAAATACAAGCTGACCGAGATGTGGATCGATCGGTACTCCGACCAGGCGGCGGCCGGCAGTTGACCCCCGAACTAGCCTAGACCTCGAATGGCCGCGCTACACGGTAGAGTAGTCGTGCCTGTCCGGGCTCCACCGAACCATGGATGTCAGAAACCAGATCGAAGATCTGCGGGAGCAGATCCGTGAGCACGAGTACCGTTACTGGGTCCAGAACGACCCCACCGTCTCCGATTACGAGTTCGACCAGCTCTTGCGGCAGCTCCAGAGCCTCGAATCGGAGCATCCCGACCTGGTTACGCATGACTCGCCCACCCAGCGGGTCGGGGGGCAGGTTTCCGGAGGGTTCCCGAGCCACACCTTTCATGTGCCGATGCTCAGCCTCGACAACGCCTACTCTTTCGACGAGCTCCGGGAGTGGGACCGGCGGGTCCGGGAGCGAGCGGGTTCCGGCTCGATCGAGTTTGTCGCCGAGCTCAAGATCGATGGCCTGAGCGTGAACCTGATCTATGAAGAAGGCCGTCTCGAAAAAGGGATCACGCGGGGCGACGGTCGGGCCGGCGAAGTGGTCACGGCTAATGTGCGCACGATCCGATCCCTACCCCTGCGCCTCAGGGAAGCCCGCTCGGTCGAGGTCCGCGGAGAGATCTTCCTCGGTCTCACCGCCTTCGGGCGCCTGAACGAAGAACGCGACCGCGAGGAGCTGGCGCGTTTCGCCAATCCACGCAACGCTGCGGCCGGTTCGCTGCGACAGGTCGATCCGGCCCTCGTGGCCGAACGCCCCCTCGATTTCTTCGCCTACACATTGATTCCGCCTACTGGTTGTCAGAGCGGCGATCTGGAGCGCATGGTGCGACTGGGTCTGAAGGTGAATGATAGGTGGCGACGGTGCGGCACGTTGGACGAGGTCATTGCGTTCTGCGAGGAATCAGAGCGGACGCGCGATGAGCTGGACTATGAGATCGACGGAGTGGTCGTGAAAGTCGATTCCACGACCGTCCAGGAAGCACTCGGCAGCACAGCGAAGGCACCGCGCTGGGCGATTGCGGTCAAGTTCCGTGCGCGGCAGGCGACCACCCGGCTGACGGACATTCGCGTCCAGGTCGGCCGAACCGGCGCCCTGACACCGGTTGCGGAGCTGGAACCCGTACAGCTGGGCGGGATCACGATCCGCAGCGCCACTCTGCACAACGAGGATGAGATCGAACGGTTGGGCGTCCAGATCGGCGATCGTGTTCTCATCGAGCGAGGCGGCGACGTCATTCCCAAAGTCGTGAAGGTCGTCGAGACCTCCCCTGACAGATACCCGTTTCGGATGCCCGAGCGCTGTCCGGTCTGTCAGGGAGACGTCTTTCGGTCTGAAGACGAGGCGGCCCGCCGATGTATCTCCCAGACGTGTCCGGCGAAAGTGAAGGAATCGTTCCTCCACTGGGCATCCCGCAAAGCGATGAACATCGACGGGCTGGGGGAGCGGCTCGTCGATCAGCTCGTCGCGACCGATCTTGTGTCGGACGTTTCGGATCTGTTCAAACTCGAAGTCGATCGGTTGGCGTCACTCGAGCGCATGGGCTCGAAATCAGCCGAGAATCTGGTGCGAGAAATCGATGCCAGCCGGACGCTGCCTCTTTCCCGGGTGATCTTTGGCCTCGGGATCCGGCACGTCGGCGAGCGCACCGCGCAGGTGCTTGCCGGATACTTCCACACGATGGATGCAGTCATGAAGGCTCCACGGGAGGAGCTGGAGCTGGTGCCCGAGGTCGGACCGATCGTTGCGGAAACGATCTATCATTTTTTCCGGGAGCCCCGAAACGAGGCGTTGATCGGACGGCTGCGCAGTTCCGGAGTCCAGATGAAGATGGAAGGGCCCGCTCCGGATCGTCCCGACCAGATATTTGCGGGCAAAACAATCGTCGTCACCGGGACGCTCGAGGCGATGGCGAGATTGGAGATTAAAGAGCTGATCGAGGCTCGGGGCGGGCGAGTGACATCGTCGGTGAGCAAGAAAACGGATTTCGTCCTCGCGGGAGCCGACCCTGGATCGAAGGTCGACAAAGCTCGCAGTCTGGGGATCGCTGTCGTTGACGAGATCGAATTCCGTTCGATGCTATAATATTCACCTCTAACATCAGTCTATCGGAAAGCCGTTTGTCGAGGGCTCTATGAAGAGAATCACGGTTCTTGCGATCACCAGTATGCTGCTGTGGCTCCCCACGGCCGCGGCCCAGCAGGCGCCCGCTCCGGGCGAGCCGGATCAAACGATCACGATCGATGTCGACCTGGTCAACGTCCTGTTCACGGTAAGCGACAAGAGGGGCAGGCTGTATACCGATCTCACGAAAGACGATTTGCGCGTCTTCGAGGACGGCGAGCTCCAGACGATCACCAACTTCAGCTCTGAAACCGACCTTCCGTTAACCGTCGCCCTGCTCGTGGACACGAGCGGGAGCATCCGGGACAAGCTGCGCTTCGAACAGGAAGCCGCCATCGAGTTCTTCTATTCGACCCTTCGCAGGAGAACCGATCAGGCAATGCTCGTGGCGTTCGATTCCGGCGTCGATCTCCTTCAGGACTTCACCGACAATCCCGAGACGCTCGCCGACGCTGTCCGGGATATCCGGGCCGGAGGCGGCACCTCGCTTTACGACGCTATCTATCTTGCGATAGACGAGAAGATGGCCGGCCAGCCGGGACGCAAGGTGCTCATCGTCATCAGTGATGGGGACGACAACGCCAGCCGGACCTCCATGACAGAGACGATGGAGATGGCCCAGAAGAACGATGTGGCGGTGTACACGATCAGCACGAATGCGACGGCGCACTTCGGCACGAAGGACCAGCATCGCGGCGACCGGACTCTCCGGACTTTCGCTGAAGACACCGGGGGCCGGGCATTCTTCCCGTTCAAACTGGAGGAACTGGCCGTGAGCTTCGAGGACATCAGCGAGGAACTCCGCTCGCAGTACACGCTGGCGTATAATCCAACGAACCGTGTCCGCGACGGAAGCTACCGCGAGATCAAGGTCGAGGCCAGGAACAGGGACTACCGCGTCAAGGCGAGAAAGGGCTACTACGCACCCCGGGAGTCGTCGCAGAATAACCAGTAAGAACTCTCAAATTCAGATCGACAAAGGGCGCTCCCCCGAGCGCCCTTTTCTGTTTGGCTCCTTTCACGGTCCAGAGTAGCTCCCGAGATGGGACGTTCCGGTGTGCCTGTTGTCCGCATGACGTGTAGGTGCGGTCTATGACCGCACATTCGTCGCGCCGAAACGATGTGCGCTCATAGAGCGCACCTACACCCGATCCTGAGGTTTCGTCCCCCGCACCCGAAACCTCTTCACAGGCTGGCCGGCGGGCCCATAGAGCGCACCTACACCCGATTCTCGAGTGCCCCTGTCCCCCTCACATTGGCTCTCTCTCGGACTTTCCGCTCGAATGGCTACTCCACTTTCAGCTTTCGAGTCAGGATGCCGGCTTCTTCGAACAGGCCGAACGCGCTCTCGTTCAAGGGGTAGTCCATGTTGTAGACCACCTCCGCGATGCCGGAGTTGATGATCATCTTTGCGCAGAGCAGACATGGGGCGAACGTCGTGTAGATGGTGGCGTTGTGGAGCTGGACCCCGTGATAGGCGGCCTGGACGATAGCGTTTTCTTCACCGTGAGAGCAGAAGCACTCCCCAAGGTTCGTTCCCGACGGTGCCAGGCTGTTGCATCGGGGGCACCCGCCTTCATTGCAGTTTCGGGTTCCGCGTGGCGTACCGTTGTAGCCGGTCGAGATGATCCGTTTGTCCCGGACGATGATTGCCGCCACCTTGCGCTTAATGCAATTCGATCTCGAGGCTGCGACCCTGGCGATGTCCATGAAGTACTGGTCCCAGCTTGGACGGGGGACCTCCTGCAGAAGCTGGATCAGCAGCGTATCGACATCGTCGTGTAGTTCCTCGATGGTGCCGTTGTTCTCCAGCGTGTGATCGGCCAGCGTTTCCACAGCTATCAGGTTCTGGGAGTTGGCATCGCCGGCGGCTTCCCGCTCTTCCAGGACCAGAAAATCATCGTAGTTTTCGGGGTCGCTTTCTCGATTTCGCTGCTGAATCCGCTCGAAACGCACCTGCGGGTCGGCTTCCACGTTTAGTAGCCGAAAATGCCCTCCGCTCCGAAGCGCTTCGACTTCCGCCGGATTCCGGATGGAGTCGATCACGTAGTGGCCGTTGTCCCCCGTTCTGGCCAGAATCCTCTGGGCCAGTATGGACGCACCGAACCGCCCTCGCAGCTCGTTGCCCGTGCGAATCAGGTTCTCGCGTGTCAATTCGTCCCCGCGGGACTGAAGCTCGTCGCGGATGATGTCGGAAAGGGAGTAATAGGAGAAACTTTTCTCTTTCAGGTGTTCGGCGACCGCGCCTTTACCCGCCGCGTTCCGTCCTGTCAGACCGATCAACATCGAAAACTCGGCGGACCTCCTTCGCGCTTCTCGAGAACCCTACGATACTATGATTCCCGGATCGGGGACTGAAGGTTTCTGTGCGGCACAAGTCACTACATATCGCCATGATCGCTGTCGAATGCTTTCCCTACGTCAAGGTGGGGGGGCTGTCCGACGTCGTGACGGCCCTGTCGGACGAGCTGGTCCAACGAGGGGAGAGAGTGGACGTCTTCATACCCGCGTTTTCCGGGATCGACCGTGATGTCCATGGCTTCCAGCGACTCGATGTCGGGTCCGAGCTGGCTGTCCAGGTCGGTCGGCACGGTATCGAAGTCGCCGCCTACTGCTCGAGGGCTGATCATTCCGAGCGGCGTGTCTTCCTTGTCGGTGGTGGCGATTACTTCGATCGAGACGGGGTTTATGTCGATTCCGAGACGGGAAGCGACTACCCGGATCAGTTCGAGCGATGGGTCTTCTTCCAGCGGGCTGTCCTGGCCCTACTGGCCACGACAGCACCAGGTGTGGATGTGATTCACTGCCACGATCATCAGGCCGGCCTGATCCCGCGCTATGTCGAGACGGAACATCGACCACGCGGGGTGTTTCGAGCCGCAGCGACAGTCCTGACCGTTCACAACCTTGCCTACCAGGGGCTGTTTGACGCGGAACTGTGGCCGGGGATCGGCCCTGAGGCGGGGCCCCTTCAGGAGGGAGATCCCTACGAGTTCTTCGGTCGGGTGAGTTTCATGAAAGGCGGTATCTTCCACGCCGATGCGCTCACGACCGTCAGTCCGACTTACGCCAGGGAGATACGGACTCCGGAGCACGGTTGCGGCCTGGAAGGGCTGCTTGAGAGCCGGCGAGACCGGCTCCATGGCATCCTCAACGGTATCGACAGCGAAGTCTGGAACCCCGAGACCGATCGCTTGATCCCGAAGAACTACACTCTGGACGACCTGGCGGGCAAAGCGGTCTGCCGGGAGCAGCTGCTGTCCGACCTCGGGCTGAGCTCCAGCACGCACGACGGCCCTGTCCTGGCGATGATTTCACGAATCGAAGACCAGAAAGGATTCGACCTGCTGCTGGCCATCCTCGACGAACTCCTCTCGGAACCTGTCTTCTTCATTCTCCTCGGAACGGGGGATCGAACAAAGGAAGTAGCCATCGAAGACATTGTCGGACGACATTCGGACAGGGCGCGAGCGCGTATCGGGTTCTTTGACGAACGTTTGGCTCATCGGATCGAAGCCGGAGCCGATGTTTTCCTGATGCCGTCCAGCTACGAACCGTGTGGGCTGAACCAGATGTACAGCCTCAGGTACGGCACTGTGCCGGTCGTTCGCCGAACGGGCGGCCTGGCCGACACGGTAGAGGAATTTGATGCGCTACGGGGCCGAGGCAACGGATTCGTCTTTACCGACCGGAAGCCGTCGGAGTTTCGCCGAGCGATCGATCGCGCATTGAGCCTTTGGAGTGACCGGGGGAGTTGGGCGCGCCTGCAGCGAAACGGGATGACGGCCGACTTCGGGTGGTCCGAGTCTGCTGAGCGCTACCTCGAGGTCTACAAGGCGGCTCTGAATTCAGGGACGGAGACCGAATTCGGGTGAGGATCGAGATCGGGGACGGAGACCGAACTCCTGGGAACCGGAAATCAACGGTTTAAAAGGCCGGGTAATTCGGTCTCCGTCCCCGATCTCCTCGATTTGGCGAATTCGGTCTCCGTCCCCGAATTCCCCGACGTTCGGCTATCGGGGAACCGGAGACGTCATCGAGTACAATGCCGTTTGGATAAACCAAACCCAGGATAATGATCTCTGTGTTCAAGCTGTCCGCCGACTCGCCCGATGCGGTTGTGGAACTGCCATCCCTCGAGTCGCTGCCAGAGGAGGGTGATTGCGTTTGGGTCGACCTCGATAGTCCGACCGAGGCCGAGGCCGCCGTTCTCTCCGAAGTGTTCCAGTTCCACCCGCTGGCGATCGAAGACTGTTGGCAGGGTCCTCAGTCGCCGAAGGTCGACGACTACCGCGATTACGCGTTCATCGTCGTCCATGGAGTGCGCTACGAGCAGGAATCCGGGAACTTTGAAACCCACGAGCTCAACGTCTTCCTGGGACGAAATTATCTGGTTACGTTCCACGCCGAGCGCTCCTTGAGCATCGGAGCCGCCGTAGAGCATGTTCGGCACAGCCCGCAATTGATGAAACAGGGGACGGATTTTCTCCTGCACTTCATCGTCGACAGACTGGTCGACAACTATTTTCCAAAGCTTGAGGTGATGGAGGACCGTATCGAAGAACTCGAAGCATCGGCGTTCCAGGATCCGAGCGAAGAAGTGCTCAACAACATCTTTGAGACGCGCCGCCAGTTGACGCACCTGCGTCGCGTCGTCGGCCACGAACGCGAGGTACTGGTCGTCATCAGCCGGGGTGGCATCCGCTTTGTCGGCGACAAGGCGCGCCTCTACTTCCGTGATGTCTACGATCACATGCTGCGCATTACCGAAATGTCTGATGTGCTGCGCGACACCATCAATGTCATCCTTCAGGCCTATCTTTCGATGATCTCGAACCGGCTCAACAACACCATGAGGGTTCTGACCGTAATCGCGACGATCATGCTGCCGATGACCGTCATAACGGGCATCTACGGCATGAACTTCCGCAACATGCCCGAACTCGGGTGGGATTATGGCTACTACGCCGTCCTGGGGGGCATGGCGCTCATCTCAGGAGGCATGTTGTGGATCTTCAGAAAGCGAAAATGGTTATAGGCGTGTAGGTGCGGTCTATGACCGGAACCATTTATCAGCGTCGGGGCCACCGTCCCCCTTCCGGACGAGAGCTTGAGCGTTCAAGTACCGATCACAGTGCGTGGATTTGCGGAGAAAGACAGCTGGTCCGGTCCCCCCACGCCGTCCTCGGACCGAAACGATGTGCGGTCATAGACCGCACCTACACCTACTTCCTATAGACCACTGCGCCGCCTACGATCGTCATTATCGTCTCGGCCTCCAGAATTTCTTCCTCCGGAACCGTCATGATGTTTTTTGACAGGACGGTCAGGTCCCCAAGCTTGCCCACTTCCAGGGAGCCGCGGATGTCTTCCTCGAAGGCGGCTTCGGCGGCCCAGATCGTGAACATCTTGAGAGCTTCTTCACGGGAGACACGCTGTTCGGGATGCCAGCCCTCTCCCTGGAACCCCTTGAGATCTTTCCTGGCCACGGCGGCATAGAACTCGATTCGCGGATCACCGCGTTCGACCGGTGCGTCGCTTCCTCCGGCGATGATCACGCCGCTGTCGATAATGTCCCTCCATGCGTAAGCCCCAGCCAGCCGTTCGATACCCAGTCGGGAAGGCGCGAAGTGCAGATCCGTGATGGCGTGGGACGGCTCCATCGATGCGATGATTCCGACCTCGGCCAGTCGCCCGACGTCGTCGGGATGGAGAACCTGTACGTGTTCGATGCGCAGGCGGGGCTCGGCAACGGCCCGTTCCGCAAGCCCTACCGCTTCCTGGGCCCGTGCGTACATGTCGATAACTTCCCGGTTCGCGCGGTCGCCGATGGCGTGAATCATGACCTGTATGCCCCGCCTCAGACCCTCCTCCACCATCGCCGAGACCTTGTCGAAATCCTGGGTCGGGAATCCGGGCGTGTCGTAGTCCGCGTATGGTTCGAGCAGCCAGGCTCCCCGGGAGCCCAAGGCTCCGTCGACCGCGACCTTGATACTTCGCACCGTGAGATGGTTGTCGAAGAGGCCGATCTGTGGGCCCTCCTCCAAAAGCCGGCTCGCATCCTCTCCGGGTCCGCGAACGGCGTAGTAGATGCGCAGCTTTGCCGCCCCGCTCTCGTAGAGCCTCTTCAGCCGTTCGACGTCGGCCAAGGATCCGCCCGGAATGTGGACGCTGGTCCAGCCTTCTTCCAGCGCAGTGGCCATTCCGACTTCCAGGTTCCTCACCAGGTCCGATTCCGTAGTCGACGGAACATGCTCGCGAATCAGTCCCTGCGCCGCATCGAGGAACATCCCGTGAGGCTCCCCCCCGGACTCCTTCATGATTACGCCCCCGAATGGATCGGGCGTTTGGCCGGTCACGCCCGCGATCCGGATGGCTTCGCTGTTGGCCACCCCGGCGTGACCGTCCGCTCGGGCGAGGTAAACCGGGTTGTCCGGGGACACGCGATCCAGGTCCCGTCGGGTAGGGAACGCCGGTTCCGGCCACTGCGCCTCGATCCATCCCCGCCCCGTGACCCATTCGCCGGGCTCTCTCAGTGCGATGGCGTTCTCGACACGGTCCAGGAAGTCTTCGAGGCTGGTGCTACCTTCCAGGTTGAGCGTGAGCTCGCGGTTGCCGACCCCGCTCAAGTGGTAGTGGCTGTCGGCCAGGCCCGGTACGGCCGTGGCGCCCTCAAGATCGATCACCTGTGTGGCCGGACCGATTATAGTTTCCGACCCCTACCTCGCTTCCGACGAAGACGATCCGGTCGCCGGTGATGGCCAGTGCTTCCGCTCGAGGCGCCAGCTCGTTTGCGGTATAGATCGTTCCGTTTCGGACCACGACGTCAGCCGGCGGTTGGCCGGGTCCGCAGGAGGAAACGAGAAGAGCTACGTATAGGACGAGCATGCGTTGCCACGACATGGGATTCTCCTTCCGACCCGGGTCGCCGGTGATTCGCCGGATTATCGCACCGGAGTCGGTCGACGGCAACGTGGGCGCAGGCCGGGCCGCTCGATAGACTCCCAACTACCAGCGCTGGACTACTTTCCCCACGCCTTACTTCTTGTTCTTGCATGTCCGGATTCAGTAAAATTGCGCAGACGTTTCCGGGATTTTTGGATCTGTTTAAATCGTACTGTTTCAAGATGATAGGTGGCTTCTTATGAAATCGAGATTCTTCATTGCCCTTTTGGCGGCGTCGCTGATCGCCACGGCAGGGGACATTCCCGAAGATCGCGGCATTTCGGGGCTCAAACAAGCGCTGGATCGACTGGACGTTGTCGGGAGTGTCTTGCACACCGGAGCGCACCCCGACGACGAGAACAGTTCACTGCTCGCATGGTTATCGCGAGGCCAGGGCGCCCGGACGGCATACCTGTCGACGACCCGAGGCGAGGGAGGCCAGAACCTGATCGGAACCGAGTTGTTCGAAGCCCTGGGAGTGATCCGGACCGAAGAGCTTCTCGCGGCCAGACGGTTCGACAGGGCACAGCAGTTTTTCACCCCCAACTACGAGTTTGGTTTCTCGAAGACCGCCGACGAGACGCTCGACAAATGGGGGAGGGAACAACTGGTCGGCGACATGGTCCGCGTGATACGGAGGTTTCGGCCCGAGGTCATCATCTCCCGCTTCTCTGGCACGCCCCGGGACGGCCACGGACACCACCAGGCCGCCGGGATCGCGACCCGCGAGGCATTTCATGCCGCCGCGGACCCGAACCTGTATCCCGGGTACGGGAAGCCCTGGCAAGCCAAGAAGCTCTACATGAGTGCTCGTGGGGGAGGTCGCGGAGGTGGAGGTAACGCTGGCGACATCCGCATCAACGTCGGCGAATACGGTTCCGCGATCGGTCGATCCTACCACGAGATCGCGATGGAAGGGCGAAGCCTGCATCGAACCCAGTCGATGGGCGCTGCCCGGCAACGCGGTCCCCGGTATACAGGTCTCGAGATGATCGAAAAGAATGTGCCGGGCGCCGACGACGAACCGATCTTCAACCGCACCACGCACAAGCTCATGGATCTCGTCGAGCTGGAGCCGGCACTTGAAGCCGACCTGGAAGCCCTGCAGGGTCAGATCGAGGCCATTCGCGAAGAAGCCAGCATCGACGATCCTGCCGACATCTTTCGGGACCTGATCGAGGCCATCAAGCGGTTCGAAAGCATCCGGTCCAAGGCCCAGGTTGAGCATGTGCGGTTCCTGCTGGACCTCAAGGCGGACGACTTTCACCTGGCGGCGGAACTGGCTGCCGGCATCACCGTCGACGTGCTGGCCTCCGACGATACCGTCGTCCCCGGACAGGAGTTCGGGCTGACGGTCGCTATCGTCAACAACGGACCCTTCGAATTCGAGACAGTACGCACGAACACGGACTTCCCGCCAGGGTGGGAGGCGCGATATGACGGCTCGACAGGCGGCCTTCGATCGGGCGAGCGTTTCGAGCAGCAATTCACCGTGAAGGTTGTCGAGACGCCGGACTACACGCAGCCCTACTGGCTGCGTAGCCAGCGTGAAGCTGATCGGTTCGCGTGGCCGGGCGGCGACGAAGCGACGTTGCCGTTCGATCCTCCCCTGATGCCTACAAGTGCCGAGATCGACTTCGGGGACACGGCCATCATCGTGAACCGCCATGCCGAGTATGTCCACGTGGACGACGTCTACGGTGAGATTCGGAGCCTGGTCAAGGTCGTGCCCGACCTCTCGGTTCGGCTGAGTCCGGAAACTGCTGTCGTTCCGCTGTCGGGAGACCGCAGGAAGGAGTTCACTGTCACGCTCCACAACCAGTTTCCCGAAGGAGGCGCCGCGGAGGTCGCGCTCGAGGTTCCAGAAGGCTGGATGGTCGAGCCCGAGTCCCGGACCGTCGAGTTCGGCAGGGCCGGTGAAACTGCCACGGCGCAGTTCGTGGTGGATGTTCCCGGGGCCAGCGGAGAATTCGAAGTGTCGGCAAGGGCCCGGATGTTGAACGAGGAGTCCCGGAGGGGCTATCGGGTGATCGCCTACCCCCACATCGAGACACGGCACATCTACTCCGATGCCCGGTCGCGCGTCAACGTGTTCGAGATCGACACCCACGTCGAGAACATCGCGTATGTTCAGGGAGCCGGAGACGAGGTCGCGGCCTCACTCGCACAGTTGGAGATACCGGTGACGTTCCTCACAGCCGACGACTTGTCCCGCGGCGACCTGTCCGTCTACGACACGATCGTGGTCGGGATCCGGGCCTACGCGGTGCGGGAGGATCTTCGAGCTTACAACCAGCGGCTGCTGGACTACGTCGAGAACGGCGGTACATTAGTCGTCCAGTACAACCAGTACGACATGCCGCGCGGTGACTTCGGGCCATACCCGTTCACGATCAACCGCCCGCACGACCGAGTGACGGTCGAAGAGGCGCCGATCACCTTCGTCGATCCCGACCATCCGGCCATCAACACCCCGAACAAGATCTCCCAGGCTGATTTCGAGGGCTGGGTGCAGGAACGGGGTCTGTATTTCATGGGTGACTGGGATGAACGCTACACCCCGATACTGGCCTCGAACGACCCAGGCGAAGACCCCAAGCTTGGCGGAATGATGGTCGCGGAGATCGGACAGGGGCGGTATGTCTACACCGGCTATGCCTTTTTCCGGCAACTTCCCGCCGGTGTTCCGGGAGCCTACAGGCTGTTTTCAAACTTGATCAGCCTCGGGAACTAGTCTGGGAAGAGACCCTACCCGGTGGCTGTTGGCTACCAACCTCTGCCCGACGGCTGGTTCAGGACATGCGGTTCCGGTCTTGCCTTGAACCGTTTCGCCTGCGCCGAAGTTGGCCCCGAGGCGCCTCCCGGTGCTAAAATTTATGTAATGGCCCAGAGATTCATCTTCTTGCTCGCACTGGCGCTCGTCACGGCGTCGCCTGGGCTTGGGCAAGTTTCGCAGCAGAATCGGTTCGAGATCCTCGGAACGGTGATCGCCGATACCGCCGCATCGGAGATCGTCATGCCGCTCGGCGACGACGGCGTCACGCTCTTCGAGGACGGAAAAATCGACGAGGAGAAACTCCGGGAGGAACTCGGGGAGGAGGGGCGCTCCATCAACGAGGGTGATATCGTTACGGTGACCGCGATCAGCTTCGACGATGACAAGATCGAGATCGAGCTCAATGGGGGTGGCAAGAACAAGAAGGGCATCCTCGACCGACTCGAGGTCGGTGTGGGAAGCCGGACGACGCCCGTCCGACAGAGCGATACCGAGAATGCAAACGGTTCCAAGGTCGTTCTCCGCTTCAGTGACAAGGCTCCGCAAGAGTTGACCCCCGACCTGTTGCGGGAGCTCCTCTCACCGGTGCTCGACTTCAACGAGCGGAATTTCATGGAAACCGGCCTCGACTCCCTGCCTGAGGAATTCCGCGAGGCCGTCCTGGCGAAAGAAGCCAAGATTGGGATGGACAAGGCGACCGTTCTGATGGCCCTGGGCCGTCCGAACGACAGGATCCGCGAGAGGGTCGACGGTATCGAGCGGGAAGATTGGCTCTACCGCAAGGTCGGCTACCGTATCGATTTCATCACCTTCGAGAACGGCATCGTAGTCCGGATCCGAAAGTACTGATGAAGATTGCCGTCCTCGGGGCCGGCGCTGTCGGCAGCTACTACGGCGGCCGCCTGGCCGAAGCCGGGCACGACGTCACCCTGGTCGGTCGACGCAGCCATGTCGCGGCCATTCGCGCGGACGGTCTCACGATCGATTCCAAAGTCTCAGGAACGAGCACGTCCCACCCCGAGGCTTCAGAAACTCTCCTACCGGAATCTGACCCGGAACTCGTCCTTCTCACAGTCAAGGCCTTCGACACGGCCGGCGCCGCGCGATCCGTCAACGAATCGAACACGCGACCGAAAGCCGTTTTGAGTCTGCAGAACGGAGTCGACAATCACGCCGCCGCCGCGGAGGTCCTCGAGGGCGTCGACGTCTACCCCACGGTCGTATACGTCGCCGTCGGAGTAACCGCGCCCGGCGTCGTAACCCACCAAGCCAGGGGCGAGATCGTCCTGCCCGAAGAGCTCGGTTGGCTGGTATCGGTGTTCGAGGGCGCCTCCATCCCGGCCTCTACGACGGACAACATCATCGGGATGCTTTGGAACAAACTTCTGCTCAACGCGAGCTTGAACGCGCTGTCCATGATCACTGATACCTCGTTCGGTCAGCTAGCGTCCAACCCGGACGGACGTCAGGTCGTTCGATCCGCAGTCGAAGAGGTTGTCGCAGTCGCGAAGTCCATGGGGATCGACGTCGGCGTGTCGGACCCGGTGGCAACTGTCTTGAAAACGGCAGAGAGTCTCGGCGCCGGGAAGTCGTCGATGTGGCAGGATCACCGGGCGGGCAAGAAGATCGAAATCGATGCCCTGAACGGGGTAGTCGTTCGAGCCGGACAGAGGCATGGGGTTCCCGCCCCTGTAAATGCGACGCTCCACGCCGCGGCCAGCCTGATGGCGCGGCAACCCCATGCGGCGCGAGCGAGGCGGTAGCAGCCCGTGGCAGAACTCTGCAGGGCCGCGTTACGGCCAAACGGGGCCGGATTCTAGGAGGCGAGGACGAAGCAATGCTCATTCATTGGGAGGAGTCGGCGACAACGAAGACGGTCCCGTTTCGCCGTAACCCGAAGGGCGCAGGGGGGTTCGGGCCGCAGGCTTTGTCCCTTGTCGGTCACGATGAATGATCATCGCTCCGCTCCTCACTTCGCGCCTGCAACCCGAAGACCCCTGCGCGCGACCCTGCAGAGTTCTGCCACGGGCTGCTGGGTGGTGCGGGACTACTGGGCGCCCTTGCTCGTCTGGGTGCTTTTGACCTACACGTTCTCCTCCGACATGTTCTCGGCCGCGGAGACATCACGTTTTATAGTCCCGGTCCTGGAGTTCCTGTTTCCCTGGCTTTCGCGGGAGTGGATACTGGCTCTTCACGGAGTTGTCCGGAAGCTGGGGCACATCGCGGAGTATTTCGTCATGGCCATCCTGACTTACCGGGCCGTTCGCCTCAGCAGTCGGACCACGGCAGCCATCATACTGTCGGGACTGTTCGTCCTCTCCGTGGCCTCGCTCGACGAGCTCCGACAGACCTGGACCCTGTATCGGGGAGGCTCCCCCTTCGATGTCGGCTACGACTGTTTCGGTGGGCTACTCGGTATCTGGCTGTTCGTCAAGATCGAGTGCCGCCGGCGAGGATCCGCTACGGGGCTGAGTGTAGCCCGAGTGGCCCCGGAGCTATCGCTGCCGTGAGCCTCGGACTCTACATCCACATTCCGTTCTGTGAGCAGCATTGCCATTACTGCGCGTTCCCCGTAGCCGTGTCCGGGGTGAAATCCCACGACCCGTATGTCAGTCGGCTAATGCGGGAACTGGACCTTATAGGACTCGCGGAGGGTCCGGCGACACTGTACCTGGGCGGTGGAACACCTTCGCTTCTGGATCCCGACCTCATTGCCAGACTCTTGGGCGCGGTGCCGGCCGGAGCCTCCGAGGTGTCGCTCGAAGCCAATCCGGGGACGCTGGACCCGTGCAAGCTGGATCGGTATCTCGAACTCGGTATCAATCGGATCAGCCTCGGAGCGCAGTCCTTCGACAAGTCGGACCTCGAAAGCGCCGGCCGTCTGCACGAACCCGAAGATTCGATTCAGGATTTCGAAACGCTGAGGAGGCAGGGTTTCAACAACATCAACCTCGATCTGATCGCAGGTTTACCCGGACAGGACCGGCGGGCCTGGAGCCAGAATCTCGATTGGATCGAGCGACTGGGGCCCGACCACGTGTCGATCTATCTGCTCGAACTGGAGGAGGGGGCGCTGTGGGGAAAGCGAAAGCCGGCGATGCATGCCGAAGACGATCACGGGTGGTTCTACTCTTACGCATCGGAGCGACTGGCTGAGGCCGGCTATGTTCATTACGAGGTTTCCAGTTGGGCCCGGCCGGGTTCGGAGTGCCGCCACAATCAGGGCTACTGGAACCAGACGCCGTACCGGGGAGTCGGCCTGGGCGCACATTCCTACATCGACGGGCGACGGTTCTGGAACACGCGCTCGATGGAGGGCTACGCCCGTCGGCTCGACGCCGGAGAGCTGCCCATCGAGACGTTCGAGAATCGGACCCGTACGATACGTCTCGAAGAAGCGTTTCTGCTGGGCTTACGGCAGATGCAGGGCTTCGACGTATGGACGGTCGCGAATGAAATTGGAATCGACTATCCTCAAGAATGGTTCGACCGCCTGGAGAACCTCCAGGAGGCTCGTTTGGTTGAATTCGACGGAACCATCCTCAGGCTTGCGCCGGCGGGATGGCTTCTGGCCACAGGTATTACCGAGGAACTGCTATGCCCGACACTGTTATCGATCTGCGAAGCGACACCGTAACCAGACCCTCCCCTGCAATGCGACGCGCCATCTCGGAGGCCGTGGTGGGCGACGACGTCTTCATGGAGGATCCAACCGTAAACCGTCTCCAGGATCGCGCAGCCGAAATCTTCGGCCGGGAAGCGGCCCTGTATGTTCCCTCGGGCACGATGGGAAACCTGACCTGCATCATGGCCCAGACCGAACCCGGACAGGAGGTCATCTGCGAGGGCCAAGGCCACATCTATAACTATGAGATGGCTTCGATGTCCGCGATCGGGGGAGTGCTGCCCCGTGTCGTCGAAACAGATCGCGGGATCATGAGCTGGGAGCAGATCGAGAAAGCGATCCGTCCGAAGATCTACTACCGGGCGCAGACGGCGCTGGTCGCTCTGGAGAACACACACAACATGGCAGGCGGTACGGTCTACCCGACCGAAACAGTGGACGAGATCTGCGAAAAGGCTCATGAAAGGGGGTTGAACGTCCACCTCGACGGCGCGAGGATATTCAACGCCGCGACCGCCCTAGGGCAGGATGTGGCCCGGATTACCCGGGGTTTCGATTCGATTCAGTTCTGTCTGAGCAAGGGGCTCGGCGCACCAGTCGGTTCGTTGGTTGTCGGGGGCCGGACATTCATCGAGCGTTGTCGAAGCGTCCGGAAGATGCTCGGAGGCGGGATGCGCCAGGCGGGCATCGTCGCCGCCGCCGGCTTGATCGCCCTGGAGAGCGGGCCGGGCCGACTGCATGAAGACCATGCCAAGGCAAAGCTGCTTGCCGGCCGTTTATCGGAAATCCCCGGGATCGATGTCGACCCCGCCGCCGTGCAGACGAACATCGTGATCTTCGACATCAGCGGTACCGGGATGGAGTCGTCTGCCTACCTCGAAGCACTCGAGGGAAACGGTGTGCTCGCGGTCCCCGTCGACCGTGACCGCGTGCGTATGGTCGCTCACCTGGACGTCCGCCGGGATGAGGTCGAGCGCGCCGCCGACATCGTCGCGGAGATGCAGGGGAAAATGGTTTGAGTCGGAAGCTGCGTGTCGGGATCATCTTCGGGGGACGCTCGGGCGAGCACGAGGTATCGCTTCGCTCCGCCGAGTCGGTACTCGCCGCAATGGATCGGTCCCGATACGAGGTCGTCCCGATCGGAATCACGAAGGGGGGGCGGTGGCTCAGCTCGAGGAGCGCCTTGTCGCTCTTGCCCGCCGAAGAGATCGCCGAAACATTCAAGTCGGGCACACCGGTTGTCATGCCGGCCGAACCGACAGGGAAGCGTTCTCTCGACGTGGTGTTTCCGGTGCTGCACGGTCCGCTGGGTGAGGACGGTACCGTTCAGGGGCTGTTGGAACTGGCCGACGTTCCCTACGTCGGTGCCGGTGTCCTGGGTTCGGCCGTAGGAATGGACAAGCACGTCATGAAACGGTTGATCGGTGCCGCCGGCCTGCCGATCCTCGAGTACTGGAGTCTTCTCGGCGGCGAAATCGATCGCTTCGTCGACGTGCGGGCGTCGGAGCTGCCCTACCCGGTATTCGTCAAACCCGCCAACATGGGTTCGTCCGTCGGCATCACAAAAGTGCAGTCCTCCGACGCTCTCGGCGGTGCGCTCGAACTGGCGCGCGAATACGATCGAAAGATCATCGTCGAGAAAGGGATAGATGCTCGCGAGATCGAGTTGAGTGTCCTGGGCAACGACGAACCCATCGCATCCGTTCCCGGAGAGATCCGGCCTTCTCGCGAGTTCTACGACTACCAGGCAAAATATGTCGACGACGATTCCGAACTCGTCATTCCCGCACCCTTGAGGGACGACCAGACGGCCGAGGCCCGGCGTCTGGCGCTGGAGACATACAAGGCGCTGGAATGTTCGGGCATGGGGCGCGTTGACCTGCTGCTGGAATCGGGCACGGAAGAATTCTACGTGAACGAGCTGAACACACTTCCCGGTTTCACTTCCATCAGCATGTATCCCCGCCTCTGGGAAGCCTCCGGCGTCCCGTGCCCCGAACTGATCGACCGTTTGATCAACCTCGCGATCGAGCGCCACGAAAAGAGATCCAAACTCCGCACCTCCTACGACCAACTCCCACCCGGAACCTGACTATCGGAGTTTTTAACCACGGAGGCGCGAAGGCGCGGAGAAAAAACTAGAAGAGTTTAGCCTCGAAACCAGATCGGTCCATACAGGACCATGACCTGCACCCCCTGACCAAGTTCGCTGCTAGCCCGATTGCAGATTTGACTGCTGGACTCCGCGTCTCCGCGCCTCCGTGGTTAAAACTCTTCCCCAAAAAATAAAAGGGCTGCAAATTTTGCAGCCCTTGTTCAATTTCTCGGTCTTTTGCGCCTTGTTTTGTTTTATGTCGGTCGTCTTAGCGCGACCTGTTATTTACTGGAGCTTTCTTTAATCCTTTTGTTTAGTCATCCCTCCTTTTAGAGAAATGAGCACTACTACTACCTGTTGGGGTAGTAAGTAGTACGTTGCGCCTAGTATTGTGGTGAAATTATTGCGTGTCAAGATAAAAATCCGGTCGGACAGGTGTGTCTGCGCTCGAAAAGCCTGGTGACGACAGAGGCGCGGGCCTTCCGGGTCGCTGTTTCGTCTCGTTCACAGACGTCTCCGCGTCGCAAAACACCCGGGGACAGGGCCAGGCCCCTGTCCCCTCACATCGGCTCTCTCACGGGACGTTGAGCTCAACGAAGGGGCATGATCTCCGTGCCTCCGTGGTTAAGATTTCTTAGCGTGGCGGCCGGGATCAGGGCACCTGATAGTAACCGCGCTTGTGGACGATCTGGTAGGGCTTGTCGCAGACCACTTCGATCCGGCGGAAGACGAGCTTTGTCGGGGATGCCGCATTGTTGGACACGTAGCCTAGAACGTATTGGTTGCGGGCCTGTTCGGTCAGCTTCGCGTACGCCCGCTCGAGGTCCTCGTCCGAACCGGCATGGAGGTAGTCGCCTCCGGTCCAGATTGCGTAGTCATCGAGCACGGATTTAATGCGGGAGTACCAGTTTGCTTTGATGCCGATCGTGTAGGCCTGGATCTCGTAGTCGATCATCTGAAGAAGGTTGTCATCGAAGTTGTGCGTGCTCTCTTCGGTGTTGCCGTCGGAAACAAGGACTATCACCTTTCTTTTCTCTTCGGGACGGTGTCTCAACGCTAAGGATGCTTCATAGACGGCGTCGTGAAGAACCCGCTTGTCGGGCCTGAGGGGAGTCTGCGTGGTCGTGATGACGCTGCGTCCGTTGATGCTGGGTGAAGGCTGTGCGGCCCTCCCTCCCACGGCTTCGATGGTGGGCTGGAGGTCCCGGAGTTGTTCCATCGCCAGCCGGACGACTTCCGGATCGGATTCGAAGTCCTGCACCATCTGGACGCGGTTGTCGAACTTGTAGATCGCCACTTCATCCATCGGGCTGAACGCAGCGACCAGCGCCGGGATGGATGCCTGAAGCGACAACAGCGACTTGGCGGGGAGGCCCGTGTCGATCATCACCACGACCGAGAGCGGGATGGGATCGATGCTGAACTGCTGGATTTCCTGGACCTCGCCGTCTTCGAGCACCGTGATGTCGTCCTGATCGAGACCCGCGATGAGCTTGCCGTCGGAGTCCTTGACCGTGAACGGAACGACGACCAGATCGACGCGCGTTCGGAGCTGGAACTGCTGTGCCGTCAGCACCGAGGCGAGCAGCGCAACAGCGACAACGGCGCTAATTACTGTCCTCGTCAGTCGCATAGTAGCCCCGTCTGGCGCGAACGTTCAGGCGCTTGTTTCGAGGAGTGATCTTTATCCGCCTGTACTTGCCGTCTTTTTCGAGGTTGGTCGAGACGTATCCCAGGCTGTACTGCGTCCGCAACTCCGCGGCGATCTGGCTGAAGATGTCCTCGAAGTTCGACTTGTTGTCCAGCACGAATACGGCGCCGCCGGTTTCCTCCGAAAGGGTCTTGAGCGTGCGCATGTCGCCACTGCGCCGGCCCCCGAGGAATCCGCGCCGGGGTGGGGCATTCGAGATCGAGTAGATGACGGCGTCTCCCTGGTGTGCGGCGACCAGGGATTCGTCGCGTTTGACCCGGCTGGTCGTGTCCTCGCCGTCGCTGATCAGGATGATCGCCTTCCGTCCGGTTTCGTGCCGGAGCTTCTCGCGGCTCGCCAGGTAAACGGCGTCGTAGACGGAGGTCCCGCTGCCGATGTCGAGAGAGTAGACGGCGTCGCCCAGCAGTCGAGTGCTTTCGGTGAAGTCCTGAATCAGGGTGATCGAGCGATCGAACCCGATGATCAGTGCAAGGTCCTGTGTCCTGAGGATCGATTCGAGGAAGCTAACCGCCGTCCGCTTTTCTTCGTCAAAGACGGGACGGACGCTCGGAGAAGTGTCCACCAGCATCGCGAGTGTCAAGGGCAGCTCGTTCTCGCGGGCGAAGTACTGGATAGCCTGGCGGTCCCCATCTTCTTCTACCGTGAAATCCTCGGGTCCAAGGCCCGAAACGAGCCGGCCTCTGTTGTCGGTCACCGTGAAGAGGACGTTGACCAGATCCACGCCGACCTTGATCGTGAACTGCTCGGCCGCCAACGGCTCGAAAGCCAGCAGGGCCAGCAGGATAAGGACCGCGAAGCGAATCATTAGCGTCATGTTAACATGCTCGTTTGGCGTGAATGAGGTCTTAGACGCCGTGGTGGGCTTTTCGTTCTCCGATTTCCGCAGCCTATGCTCCGATTGAACAACACCCTGAACGGTCGGCAGGAAGAATTCAAACCTCTGGACGGGGAAACCGTGCGGATGTACATCTGTGGCCCGACCGTCCACGATTTCGCGCATATCGGTAACTTCCGGACCTACGTCTTTGGGGACATCCTCCGCCGCCACCTGACGAGCAAGGGGTGGAAGATGATGGAAGTGATGAACATCACCGACGTCGACGACCGGATCATCGAGAAGGCCCTGGCGAAAGGCGTCGACATCAAGACCTACACCGAGAAGTTCACGGAGTCGTTTCTCGAGGATAGCGACAGCCTGGGCATCGAGCGACCCGAGGTGATCGCCCGCGCCACAGACCACATTCCCGAGATGATCCAACTGGTCGAAGCGCTGCTCGACAAAGGGCATGCCTATCGTGAGGGTGACTCGATCTACTTCCGCATATCCAGCTTTCCGGAATACGGAAAACTCGCGCGCATCGACACGCAGCAGTTGATGGACGGCGCTCGTGTCGATGCGGACCGGTACGACAAGGAATCGCCCCAGGATTTCGTGCTCTGGAAGGCGCCGAAGGAAGAAAACGAGCCGCGCTGGAAAGCCGCCATCGGCACGGGCCGGCCGGGTTGGCACCTGGAATGCTCCGCGATGTCGATGAAGTACCTCGGCGAGAGCTTCGACCTGCACTGCGGTGGCGTCGACCTGATCTTCCCGCATCACACGAACGAGATTGCCCAGAGCCGGGCGGGTACGGGCGGCGGGTTCGCGCTTTTCTGGGTCCACAGCGAATTCCTTCACGTTGAAGGCGAGAAGATGGCGAAGTCGACCGGCAACTTCTTTACGCTTCGTGAGTTGGTCGAGAAAGGCTTCGAGCCTCTCGCGATCCGGTACTTGCTGGTTTCAGTTCCATACCGGAAGCAGCTGAACTTCACCTTCGACGGACTCCATCAGGCGAACCAGTCGCTGGGCCGCATCAAGGATTTTCTATTCCGCCTGAAATCGACCGCGATTCCCCCAGGTCGGGATGCCGAAGCAGAGAGATCGCTGGACGAAGCCCGGCGGCAGTTCGAAGCGGCGTTGGACGACGACCTCAACACCGCGCAGGCTCTCGCCGCTGTGTTCGACCTCATCCGTGCGGCGAACACGGCGCTCGATGAAGGGACGTTGCACGAGGAGGACCGGACCGCGATCGAAGACTGGTTCATCGAGGTCGATCGGCGTTTGGGAATCGTGCCGCCGCTGGATGGACCCCGCGATCCGGACCGCGATATTGAGGATTTGATCGCGCAGCGGAACCAGGCCCGGGCGGCCCGGGACTTCGCTCTTGCAGACGAACTCCGCCAACGCCTGCTCGACAAGAACGTCGTGATCGAGGACACGAAAGAGGGGACGCGGTGGAGGTACAGGTAAGAAGGTAGGCCGTAGGCCGTTGTCCGTTGAGTTGCTGCGAGCCGACAGAAGCAGCTTCGTCCCAAGATTGATTCTTGACCAGTAACAGGGCGTCGCGCTCGTTCCGAACAACGTCCTACGGGTAACGGCCTACGGCCTACGACCCACAGACCATGAACAAACTTCCCAACATCATCACCAGCCTTCCAGGTCCGAACGCTCAGAAGGTGATCGAAGATGATCACCGCCTGGTGTCGCCGTCCTACACGCGGTCTTACCCGTTCGTTGCCCGCAAGGGGCAGGGCGCTCTGGTCGAGGATGTCGACGGGAACCGGTTCCTGGATTTCAACGCCGGCATCGCCGTGTGTTCGACGGGCCACTGTCACCCCGACGTCGTACGGGCGATCCAGGAGCAGGCCGCCGACCTGGTCCACATGTCCGGAACCGACTTCTACTACCCACACATGACTGAGGTCGCTGCGGAACTGGAGTCGCTCGTGCCGTACGGAAACGGTTGGCGTTGTTCTTACGGGAATTCCGGCGCCGAGGCGATCGAGGCCGCGATGAAGCTGGCGCGATATCATACCGGTCGACAACAGTTCATCGCATTCCACAATGCGTTTCACGGCCGCACGATGGGCGCGTTGTCACTGACCAACTCCAAGCCGGTTCAGCGCAAACGCTTCTCACCCCTGGTTCCCGGCGTCACGCACGTGCCGTACCCGAACCCCTACCGGGATGGACCCGCGTGCGGGACGGATGCGATCAACTACATCCGCGACGTGGTTTTCCACACGAGCGTCAATCCTGACGAGGTCGCCGCCATCGTGGTCGAGACCATCCAGGGCGAGGGAGGCTACATCGTTCCTCCGCCCGACTTCTATCCCCAACTGCAGGCGCTGGCGCGGGAGTACGGAATTCTGATCGTCGCCGACGAAGTGCAGTGCGGTTCAGGGCGCACCGGCCGGATGTTTGCCTTCGAGCACTTCGACTTCGAACCCGACGTCATCGCCCTGGCAAAAGGGATCGCGTCGGGCATGCCGCTGGGCGTCACGATGGCGCGGGCGGAACTGATGAACTGGGTGCCCGGAAGCCACGCCTCCACGTTCGGTGGAAATCCCGTGTGCCTGGCCGCGGCTCGAGCGACTCTCGAGTTATTGCGCAAGGAGTACCTGGAGAACTGCCGGAGGGTCGGCGAGTTTCTCATGAACGGTGCGCGAGAACTGATGGCCCCCTACCCCGTCATCGGAGATGTTCGTGGCCTGGGCCTCATGATCGGGATCGAACTCGTGCGGGATCGGGAGACGAAGCAGATGGCGCCCGCGTTGCGTGATGCCGTTATCGAAGAGTGTTTCAAACGCGGCCTGCTCGTTCTCGGTGCCGGCCCGTCGACGATTCGACTGTCCCCGCCCCTGCTCGTGGACGAAGAACAGTGCCGGTTTGCCCTTGCCACGCTCGGCGACGCGATCGCCGAAGTTTCGGATTGATTCCTATCTGATGCCGTTCCCTTTGACCTGGAGCAAGCTGTTCCGCACAGAGACGCCGGGCTTCGGGCGACGTGCTGAAATCCTCGGCGCCGAGCACCTCCGTTCGCTCGGGTTCCGGTTGCTCGCCTCGCCGTATCGAGTGGTCACCGGCGAGGTCGACATCGTCGCATTGGACGACGACTGCCTCGTCTTTGTGGAGGTCAAGGCGCGGCGGTCCGACCCCCATCCCGAGGATGCCGTCAACCTCGAAAAACGCCGGCGCATCGAGCGGGCAGCCCGCCACTACCGCCGGCGGTCTCCCCGCCGCGACCTTCGCTATCGGTTCGACATCCTTGCCGTGGTCCAACCCGACGGGGGAGAGCCCCGGTTCCGGCTGATCAGGGACGCGTTCCGGGAATCTGGAGGTGCGTGAGCGCGGCCCGCCTGCAACCAGGGCCGAGCAGCATTGGCCTTGAACCGGTTCGTTCATAAACCTATAATTTGGCTTGCATCGGCGGGAATAACTCAGTGGTAGAGTGCGACCTTGCCAAGGTCGAAGTCGCGGGTTCGAATCCCGTTTCCCGCTCTCAACTGACCGATAGTTCTGCCGTATTTGTACCGCGTTTAGCGTGCCAGCGCCGTTTCGAGTTCCTCTACCGCTCCACGTCGACTTTTAGCCGAAGTCTGCGTGTGGACATTCAAGTCCGCCTCGATTCCGGAATTCAAGACGTTTCCCTGCCTTGCTTCACCCAGCGACCACAACAGGTTATAGTCTTGGGTTTGAACCAATAAGTCTGATTAATGATCCATGGCGGCTGGCGGCGAATGCCAGAGCTCGCCGCACGTTCCTTCCTGACCGTGCAAGACGACGACAAAACCAGAGACGAGCTTCTAGAGGAGTTGCGGGAGCTGAGGAGTCGCACAGCCCATGTTCCCGTCGCCACCTCGGCTGACTCTGACGCCGGGAACTGGAGAAGACGCCTGGATGAAGTGACAGCGGGGATGCAGGGCGTGGTTTATCGCGTCGAACGCGACGCCGGCGGGGCTACGCAGATGACCTTCATCAGCGAGTCATGCCGTGAAATCTACGGTCTGGAACCCAAGGAGGCGATCGCAGACATCTCTGTCCTGTGGGACATGATCGTCCCCGAGGATCTGCAGACGTTCAAGGACGTCGTCCGGCAATCGGAAACCACGCTGAAGCCGTGGAAACTGGACTATCGGATCGTCGACCGTCGAGGGCGCCTGAAATGGCTGCGGGGGATCTCCTACCCCCGGCGGGAAGCGGGTGGGTGCACCGTCTGGAATGGTTTCATCTCTGACATCACCAACTGGAAGCAGATCGAGAGAGAACTCCTCGACAGCCAGCGGTTCGTCCATCGCATTGCAGAATCCATGCCCGGGCTTCTGACCGTTTACGACCTGGTCAAGCAGAAGCATGTGTTCACGAACGGCCGGATCACTGAAATTCTTGGCTACACCTTGGAAGAACTCCAGAGCGCACTGTCTGCTGGCCCTGAGAGCCTCCTCCACCCTGACGACACGTCCGAGGTGCGCTCGTTGCTGGCCTGGTTGGAGACTGCGAAGGACGGGGAGATCTACGAATCGCGCTGCCGCATGAAGGCTGCCGGCGGTGGTTATCGCTGGCTGGGGTGTCGGGGTACGATCCTCGAACGGCAAGCTGACGGCAGGCCGCGCCTTTACCTGACGGTCGCCATGGACGTCACCGATCAGGTGAACCTGGAATCGCAGGTCATCCAGTCCCAGAAGATGGACGCCGTCGGACGGCTTGCCGGCGGCGTCGCACACGACTTCAACAACCTTCTCACGGTCATCCGGGGCTACAGCAGCCTGCTCGAAGAGGAACTTCCTTCGCCGAGCGCATCGTGGGAGAAGACCCGCGCGATTATACGGTCGGCCGAACGCGCCGAAGACCTGACCCGCCAGCTGCTGGCGTTCGGCCGCAAGCAGCGTGCAGAAGTCCGCGTGACGGACCTGAACAGACTGTTGTCTGAACACGACACCGTGCTCCGCCGCACGATCGGTGAGGATATCGAGTTGACAACCGTTCTGGGGCCAGAGCTCGGGGCGGTCCTGGTCGATCCGGGACACATCGACCAGGTGATATTCAACCTCGCTATCAACGCCCGGGATGCGATGCCTTCCGGCGGGAAGCTGACCGTGACCACGTCCAACCTGGAGCTGGCCGAACCGTTTCTGGACGGTGCAGTCTCGATAGCGCCCGGCCGTTACGTAGTCATCCGGGTCCAGGATACGGGTCACGGCATGGATGGGCCGACCATGTCTCATGCTTTCGAGCCGTTCTTCACGACCAAAGAGCCTGGAAAAGGAACCGGCCTGGGACTGTCGGCGGTGTATGGCATCGTCAAACAGGCGGGCGGTTCGATTTCTCTCAACAGCACGCCCGGTGGAGGGACAACCTTTAGCGTCTATCTCCCCAGGATAGACGCTTTGGCCCAGGAGCCTGAAACTCGAGAAGCGGAGTCCTCGAACGCCTACAATACGGGGACGATTCTGCTTGTCGAAGACGACGACGAACTGAGAAAACTGGTCGCTACCGTTCTGGGGAACAAAGGCTATGACGTGATGGACTCGGCCGACCCTCGCGACGCCATCGAGCGCCTCAGGAAATCCGGTTCGGTAGATCTGATACTCACCGATGTCGTCATGCCCGGGCTGAGCGGTCCGGAAATGGTCGAGCGGATCACCCACATTCAACCGAACCCAAAAGTGCTGTACATCTCCGGTTACACCGACAATTCCCGTCCTGCCCGCCAGCTGATCGAGGGCAATCCCTTCCTCGAAAAGCCGTTCACGCCGGCTGCGCTTCTCGAACGGGTCTCCAGCCTGATAGGATCGGGTTCGTAGTGTTGGTTCTACTCTGAATCCCCCCGTCCCTCGCTCCAAGTCACAACACTTGTTGCACGCCCCCCCGAGAAGTGGTTCAATCTTGCTTCACGATTCGGCCCCTCACAGAGTGGGAGCCGGGAACAGGAGCATTTTCCCGATGAGCGTCAAGATGTCCGCCCGTGCAGTAGGCGATGTTACCGTTATGGATGTTTCCGGGCGGATCACCGCTGGGGAAGGGTCCAACATCTTTCGCCAGACGATCCGCGACCAGGTGGCGCAAGGGAATAAGGACATCCTTCTCAACCTCGAGGAAGTTTCCTACATCGACAGCAGCGGGCTGGGTGAGCTGGTACTCGGCCATGGCACGGTCACGCAGAACATCTGCGATTCGTGCGGCGCATCGGTCTTCCAGAACGACCAGGGGGATTGGGATCCCTGCCGGCAGTGCGAAGGAACCGGCCGGACGAGCTGGGGACGCTTGAAGCTGACCAACCTAAACAGTCAGGTGCGCGAGTTGCTGGAGTTCTCCCGGTTGAATACGGTTTTTGAAATTCACGAATCGGAAGAAGTCGCCATCGACAGCTTCAACCATTGATGTAGCGAACCGGTGTCGTCCTACCGCCCTCCCGGACAGATATGAGACCGACCCCTGATAATTCTTCCAGTATATCCGCGGAGTTTATCCAGGCATCCAGGACACTCCTCGCCGAGGACTACATGCCCAAGCTTCACAAGATTGTGGGCATGTTGTCGGAAGATGATGTCTGGTGGCGTCCGAACGAGGCCAGCAACAGTATCGGCAACATGCTGCTGCATATGTGCGGGAACTTGAGGCAGTGGATCATCAGTGGGGCCGGCGGGGCACCCGGCTCGCGCGACCGTCCTTCCGAATTCGCCGCGCGGGGTCCGATTCCGAAAGCGGAGTTGATGACGAAGGTCGAAGAGACCACCGCCGAGGTGGATCGCGTCCTGGCAGACCTGAGAGAAGCTTCGCTCGTCGATAGACTCGACGTCCAGGACTTCAATGTCACCCGCCTCCACGCCGTCTATCACTCCATCGAACACTTCGGCTACCACCTGGGACAGATCGCGTACGTCGCAAAGATGCGGCGCGGCAAGGATTTGGAAATCTTTTGAAGAAGGTGTAGGTGCGGTCTATGACCGCACATTCTTGCAATCGGAACGTTGTGCGCTCACAGAGCGCACCTACACCCGGGCCTACTGATTCCACGAGTTTGTGCGGTCATAGACCGCACCTACATCAAAAATTGAACAGGTTCGTGAACTTGAAGATGATTGCCCGATCCAGCAGCTCGTTTGTCTGCGTGTCTCGCCGGTCGTTGTAGACGACGAACAGGTCGCTCAGCGGATGATGGATCAAGCGGAAGCGGATGTTCGAGCTGAACTGCTTGGCGTCGGTGTTGTACTGCAGGAAGGCGTTGAGGAAAGCTTTCGTGCTGAAGGAATACTTCACACGGGTTCCGACGAGATTCGTGACGAATGACCCTCCAGCCAGCTCGATGTCATTCCGGTTGTAGTTGACCTCGATGTTGGTTCGGTGGTTCGGCTTGAGTGCCAGTTCCCCTCCGATGGTCTTTTTGGTTCCGTCCCAGAAATCTCCGATGTTGAACCAGACATTGCCGCCGATTTTCTTGCTCCGGTCCGAGGTATAGAAGATGTTGATCTCGTTGAACTGGTAGTCGCCGGCCGGTAGCTCGATGTCGGACCGGATCTGGAAGGGTGCGTCCAGCCGTTCGAACGTCCGCTTGACCTCGAAGTTGAAAAACGCGTTGTTCTGGAAGGAAATGCCTGCGTTGAAGTTCTGACGCCGCGTTTCCATGTCGTTTCCGCTGCTGCTCTGGAAGTAGTCGACGCGGCTGCCGAAGAAGAAGTTACGGATACCGCGAGAGTTGATCCGGGGCCGCCAGTTGAGGTTGCCCGAGTATTTCTCGACGTCCCGCCGGGGGATGAAGCCCAGCTCGGGGTTGAAGTTCTCCTGGGCTTCGAAATAGCTGCCGTTCACCGTCAGGTCGTTGCTCAACCACGCGGTCTCGAACTGGCGCGCCTGGGCGCGTCCGTCGAGTCCCGGCGTGTCGCTCTGCAATACATAAGATCCGATTTCGAGGTTCTGCAGGAAACGGAAACGGGAGTCGACGCCGTAGACGTGGTTGTAGTTGCCTGCTTCGGAGCTGTCGCGGCTCGTGACGATCCCGCCGACCCAGGAATTCTGCAAGAGGTTCTTCTTGACGCGTCCGACCGTGTAGTTGTTCGACGGGATGTCACCGAACGCCTCGGTCTTCATCGTCAAGGCGCCCACGTCGTAGGTTCCGACCTGGCCGGTCAGCCGGGCTCCGCCGACGATCGGAACGGGCGTGCCTGAGGCCAGACCGATCCTGCGGCTGAAGAAGGGAATCAGGTCCCCTGGGCCGAAGTGCCCGCCTCCGCCAAACCTGTTGATGGGCTGCCCGAAGGAAAAGGTACCCGAGTTCTCCAGGAAGAACTCGCGCTTCTCGGGAAAGAAGAGACTGAACCGCGTGAGGTTGACTTGCTGCTGGTCGGCCTCGACCTGCGAGAAGTCCGTCCGGTATGTGACGTCGAGCGTCAGCGATTGGGTGACGCTGTACTTGGCGTCGAAACCCCCGTCGAAGTCCGTGTCCGTGTTGGTTTCCCCTTCCCGACGGATCTGAGTGAAGGCCGTCGTGGCGAACGGCTTGACCTTCAGGTTTCGACCCTGGCGGCCGACCTCGACTCCACGCAGCGTCCCGGCCATCGAGACGCGGTTGACCCGATACCGTCGGGGCAGGGGAGTCCAGTGACTGTCTTCGGTCTTGCGCCGAACCCGTCGGACCATGTTCAAACCCCACTCCTGGAATCCGCTGTCGGCAAACCGCAGGGTCTTGAGCGGAATCACGAACTCGGCAATCCACGCTTCCCCGTTCACGCTAACCCTCACATCCCAGACACCATCCCAGTCCCGGTTATTGCCAAAACCGTCGTTGGCGATCTGGGAATCCCGTTTCGCACCGGCAGGGTTGGTCCCGAAGAAGAACCCGGAGCGTTCGTCTTTGAGCGTATCGAGGGTGATCCCGAACCCATCCTGGTTTTGCCCGTCGAAATCTTCGTCGAGCTCTGTTACCCGGAGGTTATCGGTGTCGGAGTCCCAGCAGATCACCCCGATGTAGAGGTTCTGGCTGTCGTATAGGAAGCGCACTTCTGTGGGCTCCGTCGCCGCTTCGCCCGGACTGGGCTCCCACTGGACGAAGTCCGCGGCTACGGGCGCCTTCCGCCAGGCCGGTTCATCGAGTGCGCCGTCGATCGAAATGGCTCCTTCCACCGGCACGGCCTCTGCGATCCTGGAGAACCGTATCGTGTTGTAGTCGATTGGAGCGATGATCGGACGCGTCGTCGGATCATCATCGTCGTCGGCTAGAAGCTGCGCCCAGGCTGCGGGCGAAGCCAGGAATAGACAGGTAATTAGTAGTAGCGTGCTGCGCATAAAGAAATAATCATATCAAACCGGCACGACCCGCTACCGCCCAAAATAGGGTCGTGGCCTGGCATTCGGCCTGTGTGGCCGTTTTGCCCTCCTTCGCAGCGCTGGTTATAATATTTGGCCTGCAAGATCAGGCGCCGTACCCAAGTGGTAAGGGAGAGGTCTGCAAAACCTTTATGCATCGGTTCGAATCCGATCGGCGCCTCTAGAAAAGAGAGGGCTTACGAAGCCCGGCGTTTTTGACGGGCTTTTTTAATGCAGTGAAGGGTTGTCTGGCAACGGTCAGATGATCAAAAAAATGCCCCCGTTTCGTCCGGAGACGAGGGCCGGGAACGGAGGCAGGAAGAACGGAAAACGTATGTTCATCACACCACGGAGTCATTCTACCGCTCCTGGAGAGTCGGGTGGAATCCGCTGAATGGACCAATTTCTAGCGCAAATGCTCTATTTTGTTGAAGCTTTGGGGGCACATGCCCGGTTGGGTTTCTGTAAGGTGCGGGCCGGGTGTGGTTCGACCTATGGTCGAGAAACAGGTTGGATCCAATCCTCGGAGACCCATCCCACTTTGCCCCGATGCGCGCCGGATTGGATCCGCACGCGAACGAACGTCACCCGGATGTCGATGACTCGGACCCGGGTTGCGTTTTCGACCTTGAAGGCCTTTCCGGCCCCCAAGAGGGTGTCGTAGGCGACCTTGGCAGATTTCAGTTCCAGAAGGGTTTTGGGAAACTCCTCATCGGACACGACGTAGATGGGCCCGCGACTGCGAAGTTCAGCCGGGTTGCCTCTGGCGAGACGCTCTACCGGGGAATCGGAAAAAACGGCAAACATCACGAGGCCCACGATGATGAGCGTTGGAACCGCAATGATCACGGCACAACCGAACGGAGTGACACCGAAGACTCTGTCAGTGGATGTTGGATGGGCAGGGTGGTGGCCCGACTCGTCGTGGGAGTGATGTTCGTCGACCATGATTGCCGGGACCGCTCCGGTCGCGTGCGGTCCCATACAATCATGTGCCGTATTGGAATCGATGGGCCTTATCGACCACCGCGGCAGGGTGCTTCGCTACTCGGGTAGCGGATCATTGCTGCTGAACATGTTGTGGGCGAGTTTCCAGGTGCCATCCATTTGTCTTCGCACGACGTTCAGGTATTTTCCGTTCAGGACAACGGGGTCGCCCTCTTCCGGGATGATAGTCAGAACGTAGTTGCCTCGTGCCACGGCGATGTCACCGCTCAGGATCACGTCTTCCTGGGTAATCGAGATCTCGGGCGTGCCTTGTGAGAATGTGTTCTCCATCGCGAGGCGCACACCATCGATTCCGACGGTCGACGGTGCGTTCGGGGGCATTCGAACGGCCTGCTCGTCGTAGAAGGCGACGATGCCGTCGACGTCAGCGGCGTTGAAAGCGGCCTCATAAGGTTCGATCATTCCTTCGATCATCGCGCGATCTTCGGCTGTCGTGTCCGCTGGTTCCTCGGGTGCCGGTGGAGGCGCGCAGGAAACCGCGAGCAGACACAGGAAGGCGACGGCAACTGGAAACTTCATGGTTTCTCCTTTACCCCATTCACGGGGCGTCAGTTCATGGATGGCCGCTACAGTAGGACGGCGACCCCAATCGCCACCAACACTCCACCGGCCAGGACCAGGTTCCAGACGCGCTGCCGCTTCTGGATCTGAACAAGCGCCTCGTCCTGCGCATTGAGCATCTGGACCAGCATCTCCATGTTCCGGTCGACCACCCTCATGCGCTCTTCGAGAAAGGCCCGAACCTGGTCGATGTTCTGCATCTGCTTCAGATCCTGCTGGCGAGTCTTGAAAGCGCTTTCTTTCAGGTCGTTGATGATGTCCTGCCCGACTTCGGTCGAAGCGGCTTCCTGCATCAGACCGAGTGCCAATCTAAGCCAGCTCATCGTCGTAAAACTCCAATGGATCGAGGCGGTATTGAGCCCATTCCCATGGCTCCGCTGAGGCTTCGAAATAGTCCACGATATCGTCGCCCGCGATATCCAGGGCGGTAGGTATGCTCTGCAGCGCGGCACTCACGAGGGCGCGATCCTCGGGCCTGCGGAAATGTGCGAGCAGGTTCAACACGTGGCCTCGGAGCGTTCCGGCGGCCTGTGGTTCCGCCAACCGCTCGCGGAATGACTGCAGGATCGTGTCGCGCTGCGAGGGGTCGAGGACGGCGATCCCTTCCATCCCCGAGGCGGCGACGGAACGGACGGCCGGTTCCAGGCGGCTGTCCTCGAGGATCGAAAGCAGCGCTGGGGTGGCTTCGGATCCGATTCGGGCGAAGGCGAGCGGCAGTTCCTCGAGCACGTCCTCGTGGCGGGTGCCGTATGCCAGGAAGATCGCATCGCTCATCCCATCGACAGCCACCGGGGATTTCATCGCTCCCAACAGTTTCACGGCGTGAAACACCGCTATACGGCCCGCCTCTTCGGTGTGCCACAGGCGGACGTTGCGGATCAACCTGACGAGGTGTTCGGCCATGGAGGCACCTTGGCCCAGAATCTCGGCGATCGTCTGTTGTGAGAGGCGGGTTTCTCCCCTGAGAAGCTGCGCCAGTAGTTCTCGGTCTTCCATCGTGCCTAACTATACCAAGCCATCGGGCCTTCGGTCGGAATCACGCTACACCAACGGGTTCGGCCAGCCAGACTTCCGTCGTGTACTGCATGTCGAGCACCGGTTGATCCTCCATGATCCGCCCGAGCTCTTTCTCGAATTCCAGAAACCGAACCTCACCGATGCTCCTGATGTAGGAAGTACTCCGTGCCAGCCCCTTCCAGTCTTCGACGCTCATCGGTTGCGTGTGACTGTAGGGCTGATGACCGACTTGCTTGAAGATGCCGTCTTCTTCGAGAACGCGTGTCCAATCCTTGTTCCGGTAGGCGCAATCGTGCACCGGATTAAATCGCTTGATCAGCCGTTCGTATGCCTGCTGATGGGGTGGTTCCGTATCGCGGGTGTTCCAGGCGAGCGCGAGGTGTCCCGACGTCTTGAGGATGCGCCGGAATTCTCTCAAAGTTTCTGCAGTCGCGAACCAGTGGAACGACTGGGGACACAGTACCAGGTCTGCGACCGAGGCATCGAGGGGGAGGGCTTGGGCAAATGCGATGACCCGGTCGGGCTGGGGCGCCCGGCGCAGCATGTTCTCTGCGGCGTCGATCGCGATTACTCGAACACCCCGTTCGAGGAACACCCTCGATCCCTTGCCCGTGCCCGCGCCGACGTCAACGATCAGCGACGAGGGCACGAGTGCGCATCGTTCCGCGACAAAATCGTACAATTCCGGGGGATAGCCTGGACGATAGGCGTCGTAATCGTCGGCGCAGTACTCGAAGGGAAGCTTCATCTCGCGGCGATCAGCAGTGGCTCATGGAAGACAAGGACATCGCTCGGATTCTCCGAATCCTCCGGAAAAGGGTCCGTGATTGGCCTGTCCCGGCGATAGGGCACTACACGCGTACACCGTATACCGTGCTGGTTTCCTGCATTCTCAGTCTGAGAACTAAGGATCGGACGACGACCGGGGCCAGTGAGAGGCTGTTCGAGATTGCCGACAACCCGCGGGCGATGCTCGAGGTTCCGATCCGGGAGATCGAGAAGCGGATCTATCCGGTCTCGTTCTACCGAGTTAAAGCCCGGACCCTGCATGACATTTCGGCCCGGCTCATCGATCGGTTCGACGAAAAAGTGCCCGATAACCTGGACGATCTTCTCACACTTCCCGGAGTCGGCCGCAAGACCGCGAACATCGTCGTTACCCTCGCGTTCCGAAAGCACGGCGTCGCGGTCGACATCCACGTCCACCGGATCTCGAACCGACTCGGGTACGTGCGGACAAAGAACCCCGACGAAACCGAGATGGCGCTTCGCGAGAAGCTACCGCGGAGGTACTGGATCGAGATCAACGATCTGTTTGTTGCATTCGGCCAGAATCTCTGCAAGCCGACCAGCCCGCACTGTTCGATATGTCCAGTAGAGAAGTACTGCGAACGTGTCGGTGTCACCCGAAGTCGCTGATCGACTCGGCGCGAGGCCTCAGTTCCGGGCTCGCACGAGCTGCGCCATTCGCTCGAGCATGCCCAGAGGCAGTTGGGTGTATTCCGAGGCGGACACCAGGTCCGAGGGCTGGCAAATCTCGAGCGGGTCGTCGAGAACGTGGCGGCACGCGTTGCACCCGTCCGTGGCGTACACGATTCTGTTTTCGATCGAGTAGGCGATCAGCCGGGTAGAGGCGCTGTCGCGAAGGGGATGTCCGTCTTCTTCATACCCCGTTGGTTCGGCGAGCCACAGTTCCGGTTCACTCCTGCGCTCCGCGGCGACCATCTGGAGCAGCGACTGAACATCGAAGTCGACGAGCCTGCGCGCCTCGTCGTGAAGCTCCTGTTCCGTAGTGTAATGGACTTTCATTCGTCAAACAGTTCCCTCGGCAACCGGCGCTTACTCCACACTGGTGTAGGTGCGGTCTATGACCGCACGTTTTCTCTTGAACAATGATTTCGTGCGCTCATAGGGCGCACCGATACGAATGATTTCGTGCGCTCATAGAGCGCACCTACACGAATGATTTTGTGCGCTCATAGAGCGCACCTACACGTCCCAGGCTGTTTACCATTCAGAAACCTCCGCCTCGCCGGCTTCTCCCTTCATTTTTCCAACTCTCCGGCCACGATATTGAGCGAACCCAGCGCAGCGATCGCGTCGGAAATGTAGCCGTTCCGGATCATTTCGTTGAACGCCTGGAAGATGTAGAAACAGCTGCCGCGACACCGTAGCCTGTAAGGCGTCTTGCCGCCATCGCTGACCAGGTAGAAGCCCAACTCGCCGTTGGCCGCTTCCCAGTAGGAGTACACTTCGCCCATCGGAGGGCGAATGCCGTCCTGAATCAACTCGAAATGATTCATCAGGTCTTCGATGTTGGTATACACACCTTCCTTGGGCGGCAGGCTGATGCGGCGGTCGTCGATTTGAACGGGACCCTCTGGCAGATTGTCCAGAGCCTGTTCGATGATCTTGAGGCTCTGACGGATCTCCTCGATGCGTACCAGGTAACGATCGTAGATGTCGCCTCGGTCGCCAACCGGAATCTCAAAATCAAACTGATCGTAGTCGTAGTTCGGGAACCATTTCCGGATGTCGTAAGGCACCCCGGCGGCCCGGAGCGCCGGTCCCGTGAATCCCCAGTCGATCGCGTCATCGGCCGAGATCGGTGTGACACCCTGGGTTCGCGCCTTGAACAGCGCGCTGTGCCGGTTCATCCGCTCGATATCGTCGACGTACTTCGGTATCGACCGCAGAACATCCCGAGCCCGCGTAACGAAGTCCGTGGGCAAATCCGCCGACACGCCGCCGATACGCACGTAGCTGACCGTCAAACGTCCGCCGCAGCAGGACTCGATCAAGTCGTAGATCTCCTCGCGGGGCCTGAACGCGTACCAGAAATTCGTAATCGCCCCGAGGTCGACCAGGTTGGTGCCGATGCAGACCAGGTGATCGGCGATCCGGCTGAACTCCGAGAGGATGACGCGGATGTACTGCGCCCTTTTCGGAATCTCGACGCCGAACATCTTCTCGACCGCCATCGCGTAGGTGACGCCGTTCATCATCGCGGACATGTAGTTGAGTCGATCGGTGAATGGGATGACCTGCCAGTAGGTATGGGTTTCCGACATCTTCTCGAAGCACCGGTGAAGAAAACCGATCTCGGTGTCGGAATCGATGATGCGCTCACCGTCCGTGGCGACTTGCAGCCGGAAGGTGCCGTGCATGGCCGGGTGCTGTGGACCGAGGTTGAGGATCATCGGTTCCGGACGACCGTTTGCCTCTGCATGCCTCCGGGCGCGCTCGACCACCGGCAGGTCGATCGTTTCGGAACAGAGAGTCCGCTTGCCCGGCGGGAAGTCCCGACGAAGCGGATGTCCCTCGAACTGGGAATGCGTCAGAATCCGCCGTAGGTCCGGGTGGCCTTCGAATTCGATGCCGAACATGTCATAGGCTTCCCGTTCCGCCCAGTCAGCCGCCTTCCAGACGTCGACCGCCGTAGCGATCTTCGGATCATCGCCCCCTACAGGTACCTTGAGGCGCAGTCGGTGCTTCGTCGAGAGCGACAGCATGTGATAGACGACGTCGTAGCGCCGCTCCCGCTGATCGAGGTGGTCGAGGGCTGTGACATCGAGCAGCATCTTGAAGTCGAATGCCGGGTCGTCCTTGAGCGTGCGGAGCACCTTCTTGATGTTGTCGGGCCGGACAGAAATCGACAGGTCGCCGCGGAACTCCCGCATTCCGATCAATTCATCCGGATGCTTTTCCCGGAATGCATTCGCGATCGGGGAGTCCAGTTCCTGCTTGTCCTCCAGAAAGCGGACCAGCGACCGCGAGGGTGGATTCAAACCGTGAACCGTGGCGTCGATCTCCGGAAGCTTGAGTGTCTGCTGTCGGGGGTGTCGCTCATAAGACTTGCGCGTGTCGGTTTCGATCTGTTTCTGAAGCTTGATAATCGCGTCGAAGACGGCCTCCGGGACGGGCGGGCAGCCAGGTATGTAGACGTCGACCGGAATGATCTCGTCGATCCCCTGCATGACATGGTAGGCGCGGTAGAAACCGCCGCAGGTCGCGCACGCGCCCATCGAGATCACCCATTTGGGTTCGGCCATCTGGTCGTAAATCTTTTTCAGTACGGGTCCCATTTTGTCGTTGATGGTCCCCAGTACCATCAAGACATCAGCCTGGCGGGGCGAGAAGCGAACGACCTCGGCGCCGAAGCGCGCGACGTCGTAGTGGGCGCCGGCGACGGCCATGAACTCGATGGCGCAGCAGGCGGTACCGAACGGGTAGGGCCAGAGAGAACTCTTCCGGGCCCAGTTGGACAGGGCGCCGACAGTAGTCGTCAGGAAGTTGCCGTGCTCGGTCTCCCCTGCGTCTTTGAGCTCACGCATAAGCGGACGATTCTAGCATAGAGCGACCGCTTCTCCACCTAGGTGTAGGTGCGGTCTATGACCGCACAAATGACCAGGAATCAAAGAGATGGGCTGATCGGCGACTGTCGACTCGCGGGCATTTCTGCTTAGCCAACACCCGGGGACAGGGCCAGGCCCCTGTCCCCCTCACAGTGGCTCTCTCGCGGATCGTTTCGCTAGCAACAACGGCCTACGGACAACGGCCTACTTCTTCTACTACGGTTCATAACTCAGGTTGGGGCCCAGCAGGCGTTCGATTGTTGCCAGATCCGTACCCTTGCGGCGTCGGTAATCCATGACCTGGTCCCGACCGATCTTACCGACGCTGAAATAACGGGCGAGGGGGTGTGCGAAGTAGAGGCCGCAGACGGCGCTGCCGGGCACCATCGAAAAACCTTCGGTCAGGCAGATGCCTGCTCGAGCCTCCGCTTCGAGCAGTTCAAACAACGTCTGCTTTTCGCTGTGGTCGGGCTGTGCCGGATAACCTGGTGCGGGCCGAATCCCACGGTAGGCTTCCCGGATCAGTTCGTCGGGAGCCAGGTTTTCGTCCAGGCCGTAGCCCCAGTCCTGTCGGACTTTCCGGTGGAGCCATTCGGCGAAGGCCTCGGCGAGGCGATCGGCCAGCGCCTTCGACATGATTGAATTGTAGTCGTCATGATCGGCCTCGAACCTCGCGCATAGCTCATCGAGCCCGTGGCCGCTCGTCACAGCGAACGCCCCGAGGTAGTCGGCGAGACCCATCTCGCCCGGGGCGATGAAGTCCGATAGCGCCAGATTGGCCTCTTCTGCCGGTCGGACGAGCTGCTGTCTCAACATGTGGAATCGGGCTCGGATGGTTGTCCGTGCCTCGTCGGTGAACACCTCGATATCGTCGCCGACGCTGTTGGCGGGGAAGAAGCCGTAGACGCCGTCCAGCTTCAGCAAACGCTCTCCGACGATCTTTGCCAGCAACTCTTGCCCGTCAGACAGAAGCTCCTTCGCACGGGGGCCGACCACACCGTCCTCCAGGATCCTCGGGTAGAGACCTTTCAACTCCCAGGCGTGGAAGAACGGGGTCCAGTCGATGCAGGGAACGACGTCATCGGGCGAAACCTTGACCTCGCGAAGCCCGAGGAAGCCGGGTCTGGCGATGTCGCCTTCCTTCCAATCGATCGGTGCGCGCCGCTCGCGCGCGGCCTGGACGGAGAGCAGATGATCCCGCGACATTCTCTTCTCGTGGGCTGCTCGCGCTGCGGCCTGTTCTCGACGAACGTTGTCGATGAACGCCCGGCTCATATCCGTGCTCAGGAGGCTCCCGACGGTTCCGACCGCCCGCGATGCATCCAACACGTGGACGACCGGCGGGCTGTAGCTCGGCGCGATCTTGACCGCCGTGTGCACCTTGCTTGTCGTGGCGCCTCCGATCAGCAGCGGCAATTCCATACCCTCGCGGGTCATCTCCCGGGCCATGTGAACCATTTCATCCAGCGATGGAGTGATCAGCCCGCTGAGGCCGATGATGTCGACCGACTTCTCCCGTGCGGTTGCGAGAATCTTGTCGCTCGGTACCATCACGCCCAGGTCGATCACTTCGTAGTTGTTACAGGCGAGGACCACGCCGACGATGTTCTTGCCGATGTCATGAACGTCGCCTTTGACCGTGGCGAGCAGTATCCGTCCCTGGGAAGAGCCGGCTCTCTTCTCGTCCTCCATGAACGGCTCCAGGTAGGCGACCGCCTTCTTCATCACTCGCGCGCTCTTGACGACCTGCGGCAGGAACATTTTCCCGGAACCAAACAGGTCCCCGACGATGTTCATTCCGTCCATCAGAGGGCGTTCGATCAGCGCCAACGGACGGCCGTACTTCAATCGACCTTCTTCGGCATCCGCCTCGATATAGTCGACGATGCCGTGTACCAACGCGTGCTTGAGACGCTCATCGACCGACTCGTTCCTCCAGGCGTCGTCCTTGCGGACGGGCGAATCGGGGTCGCTCTTGACGGATTCGGCAAACTCGACCAGGCGTTCCGTCGCGTCTTCACGCCGGTTCAGAAGAACGTCTTCAACCCTCTCGAGCAGATCCTCGGGAAGATCCTCGTAAACCGCCAGCTGGCCCGCATTGACGATTCCCATGTCCAGCCCTGCGGCGATGGCGTGGTAGAGGAACGCCGAGTGCATCGCCTCCCGAACAACATCGTTTCCCCGGAACGAGAAAGAGACGTTGCTGATTCCTCCGCTGACCTTGACTTCTGGCAGAGAGGCCTTGATCCGACGCGTCGCTTCGATGAAGCTGACGGCGTAATCGTTGTGTTCCTCGATTCCGGTCGCGACAGTCAGTACGTTGGGGTCGAAGATGATGTCTTCGGACGGAAAGCCGACCTGTTCGGTCAGGATGCGGTAAGCGCGACGGCAGATCTCGACGCGTCGATCCGTCGTCGCTGCCTGGCCGGATTCGTCGAAAGCCATGACGACAGCGGCTGCTCCGTAGCGCCGGATGGCCCCGGCCTGGCGCTTGAATGCCTCTTCACCCTCCTTGAGGCTGATCGAGTTGACGATTCCCTTGCCCTGGATGCACTTCAGGCCTGCCTCGATCACCGACCACTTCGAACTGTCGATCATGATCGGGACTCGGGCGATGTCAGGCTCCGAAGCGATGAGGTTGACGAATCGCGTCATCGCCGCCTCGGAATCGAGCATTCCCTCGTCCAGGTTGACGTCAACGATCTGTGCGCCACCTTCGACCTGCTGGCTGGCGATGGCGAGCGCACCTTCGAACTCATCATTGAGGATGAGTCTGGCGAAACGCCGCGATCCCGTTACGTTCGTGCGTTCGCCGATGTTGACGAAATTGATGCCTGCCTCGATGGTCAGCGGCTCCAGTCCGCTGAGGCGCATTCGCGGCTCTCGTTCCGGGCGCTCGCGTGGAGGCACGCCTCTGACGGTCGCGGCGATTTCGCGGATGTGCTCCGGACGGGACCCGCAACAGCCCCCGACGATGTTGAGCCATCCGTTCGTGGAAAACTCACCGAGGATCTCCGACATGTCGCCAGGCGTTTCGTCGTAACCTCCGAACGCGTTGGGCAAACCGGCGTTGGGATAACAGCTCAAGTAGACCGGAGCCAGAGCGGATAGCTCCTCGATGTAAGGCCGCATCTGCCGGCCACCGAGCGCGCAGTTGATGCCGATGCTGAACAACGGCGCGTGCGAAACGGAGTTCCAGAAGGCCTCCACGGTCTGACCAGACAGCGTCCTGCCGCTGTTGTCGGTGATCGTGAACGACACCATGACCGGCACGCGGTAGCCTTTCTTCTCGAAGCACTTTTCTATTGCGTAAAGCGCCGCCTTGACGTTGAGCGTGTCGAAGACCGTTTCGGCCAGGAGGATGTCGACGCCCCCGTCGAGTAGTCCCCGGGTCTGCTCGAAGTACGCCTCGACCAATTCGTCGAAGCTGGTCGCGCGGAAGGCGGGGTTGTTCACGTCCGGCGATAGCGATGCGGTCCGGTTTGTCGGGCCCAGCGCCCCCGCGACGAATCGCGTGCCGCCACCCTGGGCCGTCATCGAATCCGCCGTCTCTCGAGCCAGTTTCGCAGCGGCCAGGTTCAGCTCGTAGACCAGGTGCTCCACCTGGTAGTCGGACATCGACAAGGCGTTGGAATTGAAGGTGTTGGTCTCGATGATGTCGGACCCGGCCGCGAGGAAAGCCCGGTGGATTTCGCGGATGACGTCGGGTTGCGTGATCGACAGGAGATCGTTGTTACCTTTCAGGTCGCACGGGTGGTCCGCGAACCGGTCTCCCCGGAATCCGGCTTCATCGATGCCGTATCCCTGGATCATGGTCCCCATGGGTCCGTCGAGGATGACGATCCTCTCGGCGACCAGGCGCTCCAGCTCGAGCGCCCTTTCCTGCCGCTTCTCCGTCAAGGCCTCCATCCCGCTATTGTAACTGAACACCTTGATCCTTCCGTAGCGGCCTTCCGAGGCGGCGGTTGGCAATACGAAACGCTCAGATTGCGTGTAGGTGCGCTCTATGAGCGCACATTTTTCGGGCCTCGACGACGTGCGGTCATAGACCGCACCTACACCAGGACAACTCTCTGTAGTACATTCAGACAGCGAGACAGAGGAGGCTCAATGGCAGGGGTAGAGCACAAGCAGACGCCCGGCGCCATCCTGATGGTGCGGCCGGCCGGCTTCGGATTCAACGAGGAAACCGCGGAGACGAACGTCTTTCAGACGAGGGATGAGAGCGCCACCGATGACGAGCTCCAGGAGCTTGCCGTCGCCGAATTCGATGCTCTGGTCGAGGAGCTTCGAGCCGCCAACGTGGACGTCATCGTTTTCGAAGACACACCGGAGCCGCGGACCCCGGACGCCATCTTTCCAAACAACTGGATCTCCCTCCACCAGGAGGGCACCGTGGTGGTCTATCCGATGTACGCCCCCGTCCGCAGGCTCGAGCGTCGCACCGACATCGTCGATACCTTGCAGACGACCTACGGGTTTGAGGTGTCCCGGGTCGTCGACCTGACCCACCATGAGAATCAGGGAAAGTTTCTGGAGGGTACCGGCAGCCTCGTCTTCGATCATCCGGGGCGTTGCGCTTACGCAAACCTCTCACCCCGCACCGATGCCGACGTGCTCCGCCAATTGACGGATCTACTCGGCTACGATCTGGTCACCTTTCGCGCCACGGACGGCGCCGGCACCGACGTCTACCACACGAACGTGGTGATGAGCATCGGGGAGCGGTTTGTCATCATCTGCGCCGCCGCTATCGACGATGACTCCGAACGCGAAGCAGTACTCGGCCGGCTCAGGCGCAGTGGCCGCGATCTCGTGCTGATCGATCGCGACCAGATGGGCCACTTTGCGGGCAACGTCCTCGAGGTCGAGAATCGCGACGGCGAAAAAGTGCTCGTGATGTCGGGCCAGGCGATGGAGTCCTTCCGCCCGGAGCAGCTGGAAAACCTGCGGAAGCATACGCGCATCGTCGCCTCCCCGATCCCCACCATCGAGCGGATCGAAGGCGGTAGCGCCCGCTGCATGATTGCGGGTGTCCATTTACAGCGCCACGAGGTTCTCGACTGACTGCTGCGAGAGCGCCGCTGCGTGTCGCAGTCCGGGTGCCCTCAGAACGCTTCGTATGCCTTCTGTGCCTCCTCGTACCGACGGTTGCATTCATCCCAATTCACGTTCCCCATGAACGCACCGACGTAAGCCGCCGCGCGTGACCCGTAGTCCATGTGGTAGGAGTGCTCGAACATGTCGTTTACCAGCACAGGCCGCCCGAAAGCCACGTTGTCGGTGTGATCGAAAGCGATGTAGTTGTGCAACCGACCGTCGTTGAAGTTGAAGCTGAGGATCGCCCAGCCGCTTCCCCCGCCCAGCGACGCCGAAGTTGATCGGAACTCCTGGTCCCAGGCATCGAAGCTGGCGAAATCGCGCGCAATGGCTTGCTCGAGTTCTCCTGACGCCGCACCATCCCCGCCGAGCGTCGCGAAGTACTCTTCGTGGAGAATCACGGCGTTGGTCGCCGTCAGCTCCTCCATCATCAGGCCCTTCCGCAGGAAGCCCGGCGCGTCGGTCCGCAGGCTCGCGATCTCGGACTGAATTGCCGCCACACGGCGGAAGGCACCGCCGTAGTTGTTCTGGTGGTGGGACGTGATGACCCTCTCGGAGATGCCGTCCAGACTGTTTGCAGCGAACGGCAGCGGCTTCATCTGCCGCGTGGCAGCCTCCTGGGCCTTGATTTCTTCGATGTTGCCACCGACTGCCGCGGTCGCAAGCAAGGTGGTCAAGAGTTCACGACGGTTCATCATGCACCTCCTTTCTGTTGCCATCGGAGTCGATGGTTTCGCACGAAGCTTACACCCAGGAGCACCCGATCTGCAGTGATGTCTGTCCGGCAGATGTTGCAGACCCGATTGGTCCAGTCCGGGAGGCGTGGAACCCGATAAACCGCAAGCTGCTCGATGCGGAAGGATGGTGGCCTGGGACGTGTTACCATCGCCGAACCGGAAGGCCCGAAAGTTCACGCAGGAGGTGCTCGTGACGATACGTCCTCGCTGGATCTTGTTCGGAATGATGACGCTCGCCCTCGCGGGCTCGGCTCAGTCGAGATTACCGGATGGGCTCTGGTCGAAACTGACGGCCCCGGACCACCCCGCACTCGGGCCTGCGGACGCACCGGTCACGATCGTCGAGTTTGCAGATTTCGAATGCCCGCATTGCGCCGTCATGTTTGCGACGCTTCAAAGCGTTCGGAAGAATTATGGCGAGATGGTGCGAATCGTGTTCCGGCAATTCCCGCTCGCGCACATCCACCCCAACGCCCGGAAAGCTGCCGAAGCCTCCCTGTGCGCCCACGAGCAGGAACGCTTTGGGGCGTATCACGACTCTCTATTCTCAAACCAGCAGGAGCTGAGCGTCGACGCGCTGAAGCGGCGAGCAGCGCAACTGGGACTCGATGTGCCGACGTTCGATCAGTGCCTGGATTCCGGGAAACACGCCGCTACGATCGAGAGCGACATGGATGACGGCGACGAGGCGGGTGTCTTCAGCACCCCCACAATGTTCATCAACGGGCGCCGGTTCGAGGGAAATCACCCTTACGCGACCATCGCCCGAGTCATCGATGCCGAGCTGCAGATCCGGAGGCTTGTTCGGTGAGAACGCATCTTTCCCGGAGAAAACTCGCCATCACAGTCGGCACGAAAGTGGGAGGCTTCGCTAAGTAGTTTGTTTTCAGTCAAGCCCGGGTGGCGGAACTGGCAGACGCACCGGACTTAAAATCCGGAGTCCCTTGCGGGACGTGTGGGTTCAAGTCCCACCCCGGGCATCGATTCATTTCAGCCGTTCCAGCAACATCGGCCCGGATTCTGTGTCCTCGGGAGCCGGACACCGTTCTTGGGGGCGTCGGGAAGGGTGTTTTTCGGTAAGATGGCTGGACCGAATTCGGCTAGCTCCGGGCGGAAAATTCATCTATAAATAGATGCCGAAGGAATTGACGTCTGCCGGGGACGCTACTATAGTGTCAAAAGCTGTCTAGTTCAGTAACTTCTGGATGGTCCCGACTATCCGCGAAGAGGGGTGTTCCGTGGATGTTTGCGGCCCGCTCTTGCGCCATGGCAGACGCCCGAAGTTGCGTGCGGTCGAGTTGAATCTCCGTGACTCGATGAGTGGAGGCTGGTTCATGAAGATCACGTCAATATGCGGTCGTCTCGTCCTGTCGGCGATCGTCATCGTCGGACTCTGCGGAGGCGATCTGGCGGTTATTGCCTACGGCCAGGGCAACGTCGACCCGTCGGCGCTGGAATCACAGCAGGCGATGGTGGGTGAGTACTGCGCCACCTGCCACAACGACGCGATGCTGGAAGGCGGTTTTTCGTTCTCGGAGCTGGACATCGCCCATCCCGAGCAGAACGCCTCCCAGGCGGAAAGACTCATCCGCAAAGTGCGTTCGGGGATGATGCCTCCGGTCGGTTTGCCGCGCCCCGATGCCGCCACTCTGAAAGCGTTTGCGTCGGCGATCGAGGGAAGAATCGACGCGGCTGCCGCGGCCGAACCCCATGTGAGCGCGCCGGAGTTGCACCGCGTGAATCGCACGGAGTACCGGAACTCGGTGCGCGAGTTGCTGGACCTGGAGGTGGACGTTGCCGAGCTTCTGCCACCGGACCCGACGACGAACGGGTTCGACAACATGTCGGAGGCGCTGACGATCTCGCCTGCATTGATGGGCGCTTATGTCCGCGCGGCGGAGAGGATCAGCCGGGGTGCGATCGGTGATCCGGAAGCGACTCCAGGCATGACGTTGTACCAGGTCTCCCGACTCGCCAACCAGATGCGTCACGTTCCCGGAACCCCGTTCGGGACTCGCGGCGGCATTTCGGTCATGCATACGTTCCCCGCCGACGGCGAATACTCTTTCCTGATGACTTTTTACTATTACTACCCCGGCGAACTCGTCGGTATAGCGCTGCCGGCGGAACTGCAAGGACAGCAGATCGAAGTCTCGGTCGACGGGGAACGCGTCGCAGTCCTCGAGCTCGACCCGGACATCAAGGAAGAAGAGGCCAACTACATCACCCCAGCGGTCAAGATCGCGGCCGGCCAGCGCAACCTGTCCGTCGCGTTTGTCTCGAAGTTCGACGGTCCCTATCAGGATCACTACAGGCTCATCGAGCAGACCCTTGCCGACACGACGGTTTCGGTGACGCCGCAGCTGACCGGACTTCCCCACCTGCAGGCGTTTGCCGTGACCGGTCCCTACAATGCGAGCGGTGTGTCGGAAAGCGCGAGCCGCCGCAAGATATTTACGTGTCGTCCTCAAGCGGCGGACGAAGAGCAGGCGTGCGCAACCGAGATCATCTCGGAGCTGGCCGGCAAGGCTTTCCGAAGACCGGTGACGCCGGAGGATCTGGAGAGTCTGCTGGAGTACTACGAGCATGGTGCAAGCGAGGGCGGCTTCGAATCCGGTGTCCAGGCGGCGATACAGGCCATCCTGGCGAAACCCGAATTCATCTTCCGCTTCGAACAGGAGCCGGCCAACGCGTCGCTCGGGAGTGCCTACAGGATCACCGACCTGGAGCTGGCGTCGCGACTGGCCTATTTCCTCTGGAGCAACATCCCTGATGCCGAGTTGATGCGCATCGCCTCCGAAGGGCGGCTTCGGGATCCGGGGGTCCTCGAGAACCAGGTAAAACGCATGCTGGCGGACCCGCGATCCGACCAACTGTCGAGCAACTTTGCCGGCCAGTGGCTCCGGCTGTCCGGGATCGAGCGGATATTCCCGGAGGCCCTGCTTTTCCCGAACTTCACGGCGAACCTCGCCAGGTCCATGCGACGCGAAGTGGAACTCCTCTTCGATCACGTCATGCGGGAGGATCGGGACGTTCTGGAATTGCTGACCGCCGAGTATACGTTTGTCGACGACAACCTCGCCCGGCACTACGGAATCCAGAACGTGGTGGGCCCCCGTTTCAGGCAGGTGGCGTTGACCGATCCGAACCGGTTCGGGCTCCTGGGTAAAGCCGGTATCCTGACGATGACGTCGCTGGCCAACAGGACGTCTCCGGTCTCACGGGGCAAGTACGTCATCGAAGTTCTGGTCGGAACCCCCGCGCCGATTCCTCCGCCGGTCGTGCCTCCGCTGGCTGAAGCTGTCGACAACCAGAGAGTGCTCTCGGTCCGAGAACGTATGGAGCAGCACCGGGAGAACCCCGTGTGCAATGCCTGTCACCAGGTCATCGACCCGATCGGGATGGCGATGGAAAACTTCGATGCGGTCGGCGCCTGGCGCCGCACCGATGGTGGATTCGCCATCGATCCGACCGGCGAAATGTACGACGGGACGCCGCTGGACGGACCGGTCACTCTCCGCCAGGCGGTGATGGCCCGCTCCGAGGCTTTTGTCGGAAGCTTCACCGAGAACCTTCTTTCCTACAGTCTCGGACGCGTGACCGATTACCGGGACATGCCAACGGTGCGCTCGATCCAGAACGAGGCCGCCGGCAACGACAACCGTTTTTCTTCTTTCATCATGGGTATCGTCAACAGTCCGCCCTTCCAGATGCGCGCGGTGATCAGCGCCACCGAGGAGGAAGCCGCGGATCGTCATCAGTAACTTTATCGTCATAGACGTTTGAACAAGGAGAGCTCAATGTTCATCACGAAGAAACATGTATCCCGGCGCACGGTTCTTCGCGGCATGGGATCGCTGGTCACGCTGCCGTTCCTGGAAGCCATGCTGCCGGCCCAGACGCCTTCGCGCCAGACCGAAGCGGAACGAAAGCCGCGCTTCGCCTGTATCGAAGTCGTCCACGGGTGTGCGGGCAGCACGGTGTACGGGAGAGAACAGAACATCTGGATGCCCGCGAAACAAGGACGGGATTTCGAGTTCGGAGAGATCATCGAGCCGCTCGAACCGTTCCGGGAGGCCATAACGCTCGTCACCGGGACCGACTGCGGTGCGGCCAATCCGATCTCGGCCGAAGAGGTCGGCGCTGACCACTTCCGCAACGCCTGCGTGTTCCTGACTGCTTCCCACCCGAAGCAGACTCTCGGCTCGGACATCTACTGTGGAACGTCGATCGATCAGATGTACGCGCAGAAGTTCGGCCAGGACACGCCGGTGCCGTCGATCCAGCTCTGCACGGAGCCGCTCGATCCGACCGGGCCCGGAGCCTACAAGTACAGCACCGTGTACATGGACACGATCAGCTGGGCGTCGCCCACGACGCCGCTTCCGTCGAACTTCAACCCTCGAGTGCCCTTCGAGGAAATGTTCGGAACGGGAGGCACACCCGAGGATCGAGTCGCGCGCCAGAGGCTGAATCGAAGCATCCTCGACGGCATCACTCATGACGTGGCCCGGCTCAGTCAGACACTGGGGGCCAGGGATCGTAACCGCCTCAACGATTATCTCGAGAACGTTCGCGAGATCGAACGTCGCATCGAGTCGATCGAGGCGTACAACTCCAGCGGCGCCGAGAGAGAAGTACCCGAAGCGCCCGTCGGCACTCCCGATTCCTGGAACGACCGCGTGAAGCTCAACGCGGATCTCATGGTGGCCGGGTTTGCAGGGGAGGCCACTCGAGTCGCCGCGTTGAAACTGGGCCGGGACGTTTCGGCCCGCGTCTTCCCGGAGAGCGGAACCGACAGTGCGTTCCATCCGGCGTCACACCATGGAGAGACGCCGAAGGGTATCCACGATTTCGCCAAGATCAACCGGTATCACGTGAGCCTGCTGGCATACTTCCTGGAGAAACTCCAGAACACGCCGGACGGCGATGGAAACCTCCTGGACCACTCGCTGGTCCTCTACGGCAGCGGCATGGCCGACTCGCACGTTCACGGTCATCTCGACGTGCCGATGGTGCTCGCAGGACATGCGAACGGCGCCCTCAAGGGCAATCTGCACATCCGGGAGAAGGACGGTACGCCGCAGGCGAACATCCTGTTGACTGTTATGAACAAGCTCGGTGTGGAACGGGAGCTCGTCGGCGACAGTACGGGAACGGTTGACATCTAACTGGTCGACCGATTTGGTACGGCTGGGGGTGACGTTCGGGACCCACGACGACGTCACCCGGGTTCTTCGACGACTGGATTCGGGCCGGGCAACACCAGCGTAGCTCTCGTAGTTCGAGAAAGGATCACAGAAATGGTAGGTCGATTGAGTCAGATCGTAGTTGGCATGCTCGCGGTAGCGATGCTGGCATCAGCCGCCCCGGTAGACGCTGAGCTTTCCATCGCGGCCATGAAGGGCGATATGGCGACGGTTCAGGCCCTGCTGGAACAGAGTGTCGACGTGAACGCCCCACAGGGAGACGGCACGACGGCGTTGCATTGGGCGGCGTACCGGGATGACGTGGACATGGCCCGATTGCTGATCGAAGCAGGCGCGGACGTCGCGGCCAAGACTCGCTTGGGAGAAATGACCCCCCTTTTCATGGCTGCGAAGAGCGGTAACGCAGGGATCGTCGAATTGCTGATCGAAGCAGGCGCCGACGCAAATTCGGTCAACACCGAAACCGGCACTACCTCGCTGATGCTGGCCGCAGCCTCCGGGAGTGTCGGCGCGGTGAAGACGCTGCTCGATGCCGGTGCCGAAGTCGATGCAAAAGACGTTAATCAGGGACAGACGGCACTCATGTTCGCAGCAGCCCCCGGCCGAGTGGACGTTATCAAACTGCTCGCCGAGCGCGGCGCCGACATCGACGCCACTTCGCTGGTTCCGACCCCTCGCAAGACGGAAGGTGCCGGCGGCCCGAGATGGCGCAGAGGCAACCTGGCGCTGGGCGGCATGACCGCGTTGGGGTTTGCGGCGCGCGACGGTCGGACGGCGGCCCTGGAAGCGCTGCTGGACGCCGGAGCCGATATCGACAAGCTGACCGCGTCGAACGACATGAGCGCGCTGACGATTGCGATCCTGAACGCTCACTTCGACTCCGCGATGTTCCTGCTCGAGAGAGGCGCCGACCCGAAGCCCGCCGACAGCGGGGAGGGAGTCACCGCGCTCTACGCGGTGATCGACGCGCAGTGGGCCAATCGTGTCTGGTACCCGCCGCCGACACCGGAAGAGGAGTGGACCCCCTATCTCGATCTGATCAAAGTTATCCTCGAACGGGGAGTCGACCTCGACATTCGGCTGAAGGCGAAGATGTGGCAGAGGCAGATGCACGGGGACTGGGTCAACCCGGCCGGTGCCACGGCGTTCTGGCGCGCCGCGCAGGCCAATGACGTCGACGCCATGCGGCTCCTCATAGCCGCCGGTGCGAACCCGAGTATCCGTTCGAGGGACGGAGTCTCGGCGCTCCAGGTGGCCACGGGTTGGGGTTACGAACCGCAGACCAGCACCTTCATCCCGGACGCGCGGCTCGCGGCCGTCCGGTATCTTGTGGAAGAGGCCGGCCTCGACGTGAACGCCAGGGACAACAAGGGCTACACTCCGCTGCATGGCGCGGGGCTGACCTCGGAGTACGGCACGGACGTCATCGGCTATCTGGTCACGATGGGTGCGGATGTGAATGCGCAGGCAGACGCGATCTTCGGGGGTCTGATCGACCCGGACCAGGACGTTGAACCAGGCACGGGAGACACGGTAGCGGACATGGCGAATGGGCCGAAAGCGCATAACCTCGTGCACCCCGAAGCCGTCCTGTTTCTTGAAGAGATCGGCTCGCCGAACTCGTACAACTGCCGGGCCTCGACGTGTGTGAACGCGGCCAAGAAGGATAGTGCGGGTGGCGGCGGTCGATAGCGGTTAATCTTTCCCGACTGTACAAAGCCCCCTCCTCGGAGGGGGCTTTTATTTTTTTTGGAATTCCGGTTTTTGGAATTCCGGGTCTTGAATAATTTACGCGCCCCAAGACTATTGCAGATTGGGTCATTGGACGAATCCGCATTGGAAGATGGAGATTGCAAATTGCTCGATTTCTAATTGGTCGGAAATCTGAAATGAAACAATCTCCAATGAGCAATGTGGATTCTCACAAATATTGCAATTTGCAATGGGACAGAAACACCGGGAAGTGTTCGCGGCACCGTCTCTGCCGGCACCCACGCCACCTGAGCATCCCAAGTATTGCTGTACGTTCCCGGTTTGACATAGACTTAGTTCGCTCTGACATGAGCAAGGCATCATTCGCGGAGGTAAGACGTAACATGATTCGAATTGCAGGGACTTTTGTGTCCATCATTTCTCTGGTAGCACTGATCGTGCTCGTGGGGCTGGTCGAGCCCGTTTCGGCTCGTCCAGAGTTTCACCAGCGTTTCCTGGATGATCCGCTCCGACTTCCGAGCGTGGAAGGTTGTGCGACCTGCCACGACGACCCCGAAGGCGGAGGGCCTCGGAACGAGTTCGGTAGCGCCTTCGACGAGGGCGGTCGGATCATCACGCCGATGCTGAGGGCGAGTTATCCGGACCGCTTCGGGTTCGTTTCGACGCGACTCGCCGACGGAACTACGTTCTTTTTCTCCGACCCTGAAAACCAGGTCGCCGTTTTCGAGCGTAACGATCAGAAGTTTCTCATCGACCTTGCGGCCCTGTCGGAGGTTTCCGAGGACGTGCTCCCGCCCCCGGCAAACCAGATGACATTTTTCCTTACCAGCGAAGGGCCCGGCAACGGCGGCCATCTGGAGGGTCTGGCCGGAGCCGATCGGCACTGTCAGGCGCTTGCCGAAGCAGTCGACGCGGGAGATCGAAATTGGCGCGCATACCTCAGTACCAGCTTCCAGGGTTCACCGGCGATCAATGCCGGCGATCGAATCGGCACCGGCCCGTGGTTCAACGCGAAAGGACAGCTGGTTGCGCGCGGCGTCACGGACCTGCACAAGAACAACCGGTTGACAAGGCAGAGCGTGTTTAACGAAAAGGGTGAGAGTGTCAATGGCCGTGGAGACGAACCAAACCGCCACGACATTCTGACCGGTTCGCTGTCGGACGGCACCGCGGCGATCGGGCAGGATTGCAACAACTGGACGAGTTCCATGGAGGGCACCGCGATGGTCGGCCACCACGATCGGGAAGGTGGCGGAGAAAATGGCAGTTCCTGGAATTCCGCACACCCCTCGAGAGGCTGCAGCCAGGAAGAGCTGCGCGCATCGGGTGGTGACGGCCTATTCTACTGCTTTGCCCTTCGATAGTGTTCAATAGTAGGGGTTTAGGGGGCAGATCATATTAGGTCGAGCCGGCCGGTGCGACTGCCCCCTTTGACCTTTCCCCCGCTCGGGCGCGAAGCGCAGCTTAAAGTACTCAATTCACAGGGATCAGAAACTGTTGACGTGGGTCCCTGACCTATTTATAGTGGCAACAGTAACAGTCCAGTGCGGCGACGTGTGCTTGAGCGGCCCTCGCGGGAGATGTTGTATTGCGCGTTTAGTACTGCCGCATTTGTTCTTGGAACGTGCGAACTGAGGTTCGTTGGCGTTCGAGTTTCAGCTAGCGGAGGGTTGGTTGATGAAGTTCACTTTGGTCTGCGTTGGCTTCGCCCTGCTTGCGATCGTGCTTTTCGGACAAGGTGATGCCCCCGTCGCCTTCGGCCAGGAAAGCGGCACTCTGTCCACGCTCGAATCGCAGCGTGCGATGGTGACCGACTACTGCGCCACGTGTCACAACCCTGCTCTCATGGAGGGCGCTTTCTCCTGGGACGAAGTGGACGTCGCGCACCCGGAGCAGAACGCCGAACAGGCCGAGAAGGTCATCCGCAAGGTTCGTTCCGGCATGATGCCCCCGGTCGGCATGCCCCGTCCGTCCGCCACCGAGTTGAAAGCGTTTGCCGCCGCGCTCGAAACCAGAATCGATCAGGCCGCTGTGCCGCATTCCGAAGCGCCCGAACTCCACCGTGTCAACCGGAGAGAGTACAGGAACTCCATCCGCGACCTGCTCGACCTCGACATCGATGTCGGAGCGCTGCTGCCGCCCGACGGCCGGACCGGTAATTTCGACAACATGGCCGACGCCCTGACTGTTACGCCCGCACTCATGCAGGCTTACGTGCGCGCCGCGGACAAGATAGCCAGACAGGCCGTGGGCGATCCACAGGCGCCACCCGTGATGGCACAGTTTGACGTCGCCAAAGTGACCAACCAGATGCGGCACGTCGAAGGCACACCGTTCGGGACGCGCGGTGGGACGGCCGTCACGCACAACTTCCCGGCGGACGGCGAATACACGTTCGGCCTGGAGATGTACTACTACTACACCGGCGAGTTGATCGGCTCCAACCTTCCCGAGTCTCTGCAAGGCCAGCAGATCGAAATCTCGGTCGACGGCGAGCGAGTGGGTGTGTTCACGGTCGATCCGCTGCAGGAAGAAACCACGGCTGTGATGGTGACCGATCCCGTGCAGGTGACGGCGGGACCGCACAACGTTGCTGCAGCGTTCATCCAGACCTTCGACGGTCCCGTAGAAGACCACTACCGGCTGGTCGAGCACACGTTGATGGATGTCAGTATCGCCCTTCATGCAGGCATGACGGCGTTGCCGCACCTGCAGACCATGACGATCACAGGGCCGTTGAAGATCACGGGAATCTCAGATACCCCGAGCCGCCAGAAGATCTTCATCTGCTATCCGGACAATCCCGCCGAAGAGCAGGGCTGCGCCGAGGAGATCACGACGAACCTCGCCGCCAAAGCCTTCCGACGGCCGGCGACTCCGGAAGATCTCGAAGGGCTGATGGAGATGTACAGAGTCGGCCTCGCCGAAGGCGATTTCGAAACCGGTATCCGGACTGTGGTTCAGGCGGTCATCGCGAAACCCGAGTTCGTCTTCCGCTTCGAGCGCGTCCCGGTCGGCGTGGAGCCCGGTCAGAGCTATCAAATTGGCGACCTCGAGCTGGCTTCCCGATTGTCGTATTTCCTCTGGAGCACTTCCCCCGACGAAGAGCTGGTCGAGATCGCAAGTCAAGGCAGCTTACGAGACGAGGGAGTCCTGGAAAGCCAGGTCCGGCGCATGCTCGCAGACCCGAGAGCAGAAACGCTGTCGGCCAACTTCGCATCGCAATGGCTGCGACTGGCGGGCATCGAAGAGGTGGCGCCGGAGCCGACGATCTTCCCCGACTACACGCGGAATCTGGCCGAATCGATGAGACGCGAGGTCGAACTGCTGTTCCACAGCATCGTCCAGGAAGACCGAAACGTTCTCGAGTTGATGACGGCCGATTACACGTTCGTGGATGAAACGCTCGCGACACACTACGAGATTCCCAACGTCGTCGGCACCCGATTCCGCCGCGTCCAGCTGGGCGACCCGAACCGTTTCGGGTTGCTCGGCAAGGGTGGCGTACTGACGTTGACTTCGCTGGCGAACCGGACCTCACCGGTGGCGCGCGGGAAGTACGTGCTGGAAGTCGTCGTGGGATCGCCTCCACCGAACCCCCCGCCCGTCGTTCCTCCCTTCAAGGAGAGCGTCAACAACGAGAAGATACTGACGGTTCGCGAGCGGATTGAGGTGCACCGGGAGAACCCGGTGTGTAACGCCTGCCACCAGATCATGGATCCGATCGGCCTGACGATGGAGAACTTCGACGCGATCGGGCGTTGGCGCGCCAACGACGAAGGGCTTCCCATCGATGCGTCCGCCAGGATGTACGACGGGACGGAGTTGGACGGGGTGGTCAGCCTCAGCCAGGCGGTTCTGGATCGCTCAGAGGCGTTCCTGGGCAACTTTGCGGAGAACCTTCTGGCATACGGCGTCGGCCGGGTGCTGGACTATCGCGACATGCCGACGGTCCGGACGATTAGAAGGGCCGCGGCAGCAGACAACAACCGCTTTTCGACGTTCGTCATGAACGTCATCGAGAGCGTCCCGTTCCAGATGAGGACGCTCAACCCGGCGACGGACGAGCAGGCTCAGGCCGGCCGCCATTGATGAGTTGATGAGTCGATGACTTGCTGAATTGATAGATCGATCAGGCATAGTAAGTATTCGAGTCAGTCAGTTGCTTTAACCTAGGATAGGTCGCTTAACAGACGAGGAGAGCCAAACCTATGTTCATTACAAAGAAACACATTTCACGCCGTACGATGCTTCGAGGTATGGGAGCTGCGGTCGCGCTGCCGTTCATGGAATCGATGGTGCCTGCCCAGACACCACTGAAGAACACGGCAGCCAACCCGAGAAGCCGTTTCGCCGCGATCGAGATCGTTCACGGAAACGGTGGCAGTACGATGTACGGCACGGAGAACAACCTCTGGGCGCCGGGCACCCAGGGCCGGGACTTTGAATTCGGGAAAATCATAAAGCCTCTGGAGCCGTTCAAGGACTACACGACGATCGTCAGTGACACCGACTGTGCTCCGGCCGACGCGATCACAGCCGAAGAGGTGGGTGCCGATCACTTCCGCTCCAGTGCCGTGTTCCTGACGGCTGCTCACGCGAAACAGACCGAAGGGTCCGACATTTACAACGGAACTTCGATCGACCAGATGTACGCGCATGAGTTCGGGCAGGACACGCCGCTGCCGTCGATCCAGCTGAGCATTGAGAACCTGGATTCCTCGGGCACCTGCGGCTACCACTACAGCTGCTTCTACATGGACACGATCAGCTGGTCCTCACCGTCGACTCCGCTGCCGATGACGCGCGACCCGCGTCTGGCGTTCGAGGAGTTGTTCGGTTCGGGTGGAACCGCCGAAGACCGGGCCACTCGGCGACGGATCAACCGCAGCATTCTGGACGGCATCACCCACGATGTCGCCAGGCTGAGCAAGGATCTCGACCCCGTGGATCGCACCCGGCTCAACGACTACCTGGAGAACATCCGGGAGCTGGAGCGCCGGATCCAGAGGATCGAGGCGTACAACACCGAGCACGGAGCTGAAAGGGAATTGCCGACCGCCCCGATCGGGGTGCCCGACAACTGGGAAGAGCATGTCAAGCTCATGTATGACCTTCAGGCTCTGGCTTTCGCCGCGGATGTGACGCGCGTGTCCGCCTTTAAGCTGAGCCGCGACACCAGCAACCGGGTCTTCCCGGAAAGCGGCTGCGATACCCCGTTCCACACGGCGTCGCACCACCAGGCGAAGCCCTCGTTGATCGAAGACATTGGCAAGATCAACCGTTACCACCTCGGCTTGCTCGCGTACTTCCTCGACAAGCTGAAGAATACCCCCGACGGTGACGGCAACCTTCTGGATCACTCGCTGGTGCTCTACGGCAGCCCGATGGGCGACGGCAATATCCACGGCCACAAACGTGTGCCGATGGTGCTGCTCGGCCACGCCTCGGGTACGCTTCAGGGCAACCTGCATTTGCGTTGCCCTGATGAGACGCCGGAGGCCAACATCCTGCTGACGACCCTGCACAAACTCGGGATGAAGACCGAAACAGTCGGCGACAGTACCGGGCCGCTTGCGATCTAGCTGATCGATCGGAGGCAGTGTTAGAACGTAGGGAAACAGTTAACTCATAGAGGGACGACACATGTTCGGTAAAAGCGTAGTTACCGGGTTGTGCATGGCCTTACTGCTGGCGGCGGTCGGCGGACAGCTTCTGGCTGCTCCGGTGGACGCGCCGGCGGACGCGGCCATGCGCGGCGATCTGGATGCGGTTCGAGAAATACTTGGCCGGCAGGCGGACGTCAACGTAGCGCAGGGAGACGGCACGACGGCGATCTGGATGCGGTTCGAGAAATACTTGGCCGGCAGGCGGACGTCAACGTACAGGGAGACGGCACGACGGCGTTGCACTGGGCGGCATACAGGGACGATGTTGAGATGGCCCGACTCCTCGTCGAGGCGGGTGCAGACGTTACCGTCAAGACCCGCTTGGGCGATCTCACGCCTCTGTTCATGGCTGCCAAGAACGGCACCGCGGAAATGATCGAGCTCCTGGCCGAGGCCGGCGCGGAGATCCATTCCACCAACGCCAACGGAACGACTCCGTTAATGCTGGCTGCGGCTTCGGGCAAGACAGACGCGGTTCAAGTCCTGTTGGATCGCGGCGCTGACGTCAACGCCAAGGACGTCACGAACGAACAGAATGCCGTGATGTTTGCTGCGTCACTCGGTCGTGCCGACGTGGTCAAGCTGCTCGCCGCGAACGGTGCGGCGCTCGACGACAACACGAAGGTGACCGAGATAGTCAAACGGGAGTACCGGTACCGCGAGCGGGAGCAAAAGAATACGAACCGCTCCCGGCAGATACGACGCGAAGGTGCGACCAGCTTACCCACCATGGGCGGGATGACCGCCCTGCAGTTTGCGACGCGTGAAGGCCACATGGACGTCGTACGGGAACTCGTTGAGGCCGGAGCCGACGTCGACCGGGTCAACGCGGCCGACCACATGAGCGCCCTCACCTCCGCGCTGCTCAACGGAGGCTTCGACATCGCCATGTACCTGGTCGAGAATGGCGCCGATCCGAATCTGGTGAGCACGACCGGCGTGACCCCGCTGTACGCGGTGATCGATGCGCAGTGGGCCGCACGGACGTGGTATCCGGCTCCGAGCCTTTCCGAAGAGAAGACCGGCTACCTCGACCTGCTGCAGGCCATCATCGGCAGCGGGGCCGATCTCAACGCCAGGTTGGGGAAGAAGCTGTGGTTCCGGTCGTTCCATGGGGACTCGATCAAGCAGGAAGGAGCGACGGCTTTCTGGCGGGCTGCAAAATCGAATGACGTAGCCGCGATGAAGATACTGGTGGCGGCAGGCGCAGACCCCAGCATTCCCACGCTCCTGGGCGGTACGCCTCTGCAGGCTGCGGCGGGCTTCGGGCTCGAGCCGCAGACCAGCAACGTGGTTCCGGATGCACGTCTGGCGGCCGTGAAGTACCTGGTGGAGGAAGTCGGTGCGGACCCGAACGCTGGCGACAAACAGGGCTACACGCCGCTGCACGGAGCGGCACTGACCACCAACATCGACGTGATGACCTACCTCGTGGCCATGGGCGGCAACGTGAAAGCTCGGGCCAAGATGGTTTTCGGCGGTATCGGTGAGACGGACCGCGAAGTTGAGGGCAAAACCGGAGACACGGTCGCGGACATGGCCAACGGGCCGAAACCCCACAACCTGCAGTATCCCGATGTCGTCACGTGGCTCGAGAGTCTCGGTTCGGAGAACTCGGATCACTGCCGGGCCGCGACCTGTGTGGTGAAGACCCTCAAAGAAAGCAACAAGGAACGGCAATAGCTCATCCTCGAAGCTAGGCGGTAGCGACCTGCCGCAACTGACAACTCGAAGCCGAAAGGAGCCCTTGGCGGGGCTCCTTTCTGTTATGGTCGGAATCATGTCTCGAAGACTGACCATCATACTGATTCCCTTACTGGTAATCTCCGGGGGCCTTGCTTTCTCGCCGGAGATGCGTGCGCAGGCACGGCGCAACACCAATCACGGGAGCGTGTGGGACGGTGTCTATACGGACGCGCAGGCGCAGGAAGGACAGGCGCTCTTCGAAGCCAACTGCATCAAGTGCCATGGCCGCGATACGGGTGGCTTCGCGGCAAAAGAACTCTACGGGGATCGATTCTTCGAGCGATGGAGAGAAGATACGCTCGACAGCCTGTATGGCTTCATGCAGAACATGCCGCCCGCCGGACCGGCCTTGAGTGCCCCCGAATACATGAACATCCTCAGCCACATCCTGTGGGCAAACGGCTTTCCGCCAGGCTCCGCGAGACTGGATACGAGTGGTCTGTCCATGATTCGAATCGAAGGAGAGGACGGGCCACAGCCGCTTCCGGACCGGGCCAGCGTCCAGGTGGTCGGCTGCATGACGCGTTCCGGAAGCGACTGGACGCTGACGATGGCGACCGACCCGGTCCGGGCTCGGAATACCGAAGAAGCGACTGAAATCGAGCTCAAGGCGGCCGACGCGAAGCAGCTCAGCACCCAGACTTTCGAACTGGGGAATTTCTTCATGCTGGGTTCATTCGACCGTGACGCCCACGAGGGCCACAGGATGCTCGCCAAGGGCGCGCTGGTACGTCAGGACGAACGTGACCGTATCAGCCTGACTGCCCTGGACTCGGTGGCCAGTAGCTGTCCGTAGCAGTCTCCCAGGTGTAGGTGCGGTCTATGACCGCACATCCTTCGAGCTAAGACGATGTGCGCTCATAGAGCGCCCCTACACCCGATCCTGAAGTTTCGCCCTCCCACACATATTGGTCTGGATAGCTGGATAGCGAACGGTGCGCTAGTTGGCCGATTCGTGGAAATAGGCGGGTAGGTCCGGCTTTGTGTCCTGAAGGATCTCCAGGACGGAACGGCGGTCGTCGTCGGTCAGGTTGGAAAACTTCTCCTCATCGTCCTGGCCCGCAAGAACCTCAAAAAGCCTGCGGTAGATTTGAGCCTTTGCACCAGGGGGTAGCGCGTCGAACGATCGGCTGTACACCATGAAGCTCAACGGGTATCGGAACAGGCGTGTTTCCAGGTCGAAGTCGCGGAGCGAGCGGCCTTGCCCGTCGCGCGGTCCCCTCTCGGGGAAGGTCTCGGTAAACGTCGAGACACCTTCGACTGGTTCCGGAAGCGGAACTTCGTCGGCGAAAAGCATGTAGGTGACCAGCGCTTCGATGTCGGCGTCGATCTGTGCGCGCTTCAACGCGGAGGTGTCGCCGTCATGGAGCGCCATCCGCTCCTCCCAGCCGACTCGCGTGATGTAGTTGAGCATCTGAGTCTGATGTTCAAACGTCATCAACGCCACGATGTCACTTACCGGTTCCAGATATCCGTCGGTGTCGACCTTCCCGTAAAGGTGGGTCAGGTTTCGACGCTGGAACTCGTCCAACACCAGGGGCTGAGCCGGGTTCGGCGCCACGGCGTTCGAGCGGTCCTCCTGCTGCCCGCTTGTCGCGTTGACGTACCATCCACCCCACCGTTCTCCGAATTCCGTACGGTGGTCGGTAATGATCGCATCGACTGGCGACGGGTTTCCCGTGGGGCCCGGGAACACCGAGCCGACAAATATGCCGGGGACTCCCGATGTTGCAGGACCCTGGTGGCATCGCAGACACACCTCGCGGCGTTCGAAACCCTCCTGTTCCAGCTTGCCTACGTGCGCGGTATAGAACACCGGTCCGAGTGCCGGGTCGATGGCAGCGATTTCGATCGCGTCGCTGCCTCGTACGAAAGCGACTGCCACGTCGTCGCTGAAGTAGATGGCGCGCGGGTTGTCCGGAGCGATCTTAGGCGCCTGGAAACTCGTTTTCGAGAATACCAGCGCCTGCGAATCGGTGTTCACTCCGAGCTGTTCCAAGAGGGAAGGCAGGTACCCGAGCCCGTCAGTCCGGAGATCGAAAGCGGCTTCCCCGGCCTCCATTCTCTTCGTCAGGCGGGCGACTGCATCGTCGGTAGGCCGGTCGAAGTACTGGATCGCAGGATGGTCCACGGCCAGGTCCGGCAGGTATTCCTGGGCGGGAACCACAACGGCCAGCATCGTGCCAACGGCGAGCACGGAACAAATCGTAAGAAACGTCCTCGATGCCATGAAGAGTACTTTAGCAAATGGAAACCGGTTTGTGACGCCGAACACCGTCGTCGTCATGCAACTGATTCTGTAACAATGGCTTAGGTGCAGACAGTTTTGTCCAATCTGAAGGGCCCTGATTGCGCCACTGCTTCGGGCAAGCCGCCGGCACACAAAGCGCCGGGAACATTATTGAGGGTTGCAGGATCGCGGCGCAGATGGCCAGCCGTTGTCGAGCAATGATTCACGCAACAGGGTTGGGGTTGTTGTCCGCCCGCCGGCGGGCGAAAATGGCTTGCCCTCGAGCAACGGAACGAATGAATCGAAGAAACGCCGAATACTGGATCCAGGGTCTGGGATTGAACCCCCATCCTGAAGGTGGCCACTATCTGGAGACCTATCGAAGTACCGCCGAGGTAGGGGAATGCTGTTCAAACCATTCCGGCCGACGGCCGATGGCGACGGCGATCTACTACTTGCTCCAGGGCCGGGACTTTTCTGCGTTCCACCGCATCCACTCGGACGAAGTGTGGCACCACTACTCGGGATCGCCGATGACACTGCACCTATTGAAGGATGGAGGGACATACGAGAAGATGCACCTTGGGCCCGAATTGAGCCGGAGCCGGCCTCAGGTCTTGATTCCAGCTCAAACCTGGTTTGCAGCCACCGGGGACGATTTCGAATCCTACTCCCTCGTTGGTTGTACCGTTGCGCCCGGTTTTGATTTCGCGGATTTCGAACTCGGAAACCGGACCGAACTCATCGCGCAATTCCCGAAGCATTGCGAACTCATCGGGAAACTCACTCGATAGCAAGGACAATTGCCAATGACCAGCTCTCTGTTTCTGATCTCTCTCGCCATCGTTGGAGGGATCGCCGTCGCACTGCAAGCCCAGTTCATGGGACAGCTGGACCGGGGAATCGGAACCCTCGAAAGCGTGTTCATCACCTATGGCAGTGGTGGCTTGCTCATCGCACTCATAGCGCTCGTCCTGCGGGGCGGCAACCTCGCTGCGTGGCGAGCCGTCCCCCCCTACACGCTGTTGGCCGGGATCCTGGGACTCGTGATCGTCGGAACGATCAGCTACACGGCACCGCGTCTCGGGCTCGTCGTTACGTTCACCATCTTCGTGACGACGCAGTTTGCCGTCGGCGCTCTGGTCGACCACTTTGGTCTCTTCAATACTGCGATTCGACAGCTGGACCTGTCCCGCGGGGCCGGCATCGGCATGTTGCTGGCCGGCGTCTGGCTGATCATCCGCTGAGCGAGAGGCGCATTGGTCGATTCATCCGTCCTTACCGTCGCTAACAAGCCGGCCTTCGCGGCCGAAGACGTCGAGGGTCTCGTCCGAACGCTTTATGGTCTGGCCGGGAAGGTCGAATCGTTGCCGTCGGAATGGGACCAGAACTTCCTTCTCGACGCAGGTTCAGCCGGGCGTTTCGTCGCAAAGATCGCCAACCTCGGGGTCGAGGGCGAAGTGCTGGAGTTTCAGAACCTGGCGATGGACTGGGTCGCGAAGCGCTGGGAACGGGGCATCTGCCCGGGAGTCGTTGCTTCGATTTCGGGTGATGGTCTTTGCCGGGTGCGGGGTGGGGGCGGTGACGAATTCTGGCTTCGTGTCCTGACGTACCTCGACGGGAGACCCCTTTCGTCCACCCCCGAGCGCACCCCGGCGCTGCTCGAAGAGATCGGCCGAGCGCTGGGAGAACTCGACAATTGTCTCGCCGACTTCCGGCATCCGGCGATGGAGCGGGAACTCCGCTGGGATCTGCGCCGCGCCGAATGGATCACTCCTGAGATCGGCGTCATTCCGGATCTCCGCAGGAGGGCGATCGTCGCGCGGCTTCTGGTGCAGTACCGCGGAAGAATCCTGCCGCTCCTGGCCGAGCTCCCGGTCTCGGTCATCCACAACGATGCGAACGACGAGAACCTGCTGGTTCGGTCCGACCCCGACGCCGTCTGGAGGGTCGGGGGCCTCCTGGACTTCGGTGACATCGTTCGCACGCACACGGTCAACGAGCTGGCGATCGCTTCCGCCTACGCGTGTCTCAAAGACGACGACCCCCTGGCCACAGCGTCGACAATCGCTCGCGGCTATCACGCCCTCAGGCCCTTGAAAGACACCGAGATTCGGGTCCTCGTCCCGTTGATGGCGATGCGACTGGGTGTGAGCGTGACGATGTCGGCAATCGCGGCCAGGGAGGACCCCGCAAATGCGCACAAACAGATCACGGACCGGGACGCCTGGGCGATGCTGGAGCGTCTGGAGGCCCTCGACTGGAAAGCCGCTGAAGCCCGGGTTCGTCATGCCTGCGGTCTGGCGCCGATCACCGTAACGCCGATTGGCAGGCGGGCGTGGTCTCTTGACGAACTGGTGCAGGTACGGAAACGCCTGCTGGGTCCGTCCTTGAGCCTGTCTTATGAAGCGCCGTTGGAGATCGTTCGAGGCCGCGGCCAGTTCCTCTTCGACGAGCGTGGCCGTGCTTTCCTGGATTGCGTGAACAACGTCTGCCATGTCGGTCACAGTCATCCGAAGGTAGTTGAAGCGCAGGCCGCTCAGGCCGCCCTCCTCAACACGAACACCAGATACCTGCACCCTTACCTCGTGGAATACGCCCAACGATTGAGTGCGACTCTTCCCGATCCACTCAACGTGTGCTTTTTCGTGAATTCTGGCAGCGAGGCCAACGAACTTGCTGTCCGAATCGCACGGGCCCACACGGGGCGGCGCGATGCGATCGTCCTCGACGGTGCGTATCACGGCAACACGGCAACGCTCGTGGACTTGAGCCCGTACAAGTGCGAGGGGCCGGGCGGAGCCGGGCTGCCCGATTGGGTCCACAAGGTCGAGAAACCCGACCCGTACCGTGGTGCTCACCGGGGCACTGGAGCGGCCATCGGAAGAGCCTACGCCGAATCGGTACTAGAGGTTTGTCGGCGGCTTGAACAAGAGGAACGTGGGCCGGCGCATTTGATCGTCGAATCCATCCTGGGTTGTGCGGGACAGGTCGTTCTGCCGGCCGGATACCTCGAGCATGCTTTTGGTCACGTCCGGCGCTGCGGCGGTCTCTGCGTTGTCGACGAAGTTCAGGTCGGTTTCGGCCGGGTCGGGACTCACATGTGGGCGTTCCAGACGCAGGGTGTCGTACCCGACATCTTGACGTTGGGCAAGCCGATCGGCAACGGACATCCGATCGGGGCCGTCGTCACCACGGACGAGATTGCCGCCTCGTTCGCGAACGGCATGGAGTTCTTCAGCACGTTCGGAGGAAACCCGGTGTCCTGCGCCGTCGGGATGGCCGTCCTCGACGTAATCGAGGAGGAAGGATTGCAACGACGAGCGCTGACGGTGGGCCGATACCTTGCCGCGGGTTTCGAAGAACTCGGCGAACGGTACACGATGATCGGTGATGTTCGTGGCTTGGGCCTGTTCATGGGAGTCGAACTGGTCCGGGACCGCGAGACGCTGGAACCGGCCACCGAAGAGACTTCGCGGTTGATCGAACAGTCGAAGACCGACGGTGTTTTGTTGAGTGCCGAGGGACCTTCCCACAACGTCCTGAAGATCAAGCCTCCGCTGCAGTTCGGAGAGCGGGATGCGGACCTGCTTCTCGGCGCCGTGGAGCGGGTCCTCGCTAGCCTGTAGGGAGGGGTGCGTGACGCGTTCGCGCTGACGCGATGTCTGACCCCGACAAGATTCTCTCAGCCACAGCATAAGGATCGCTCATGGCCTACGACCTCCTTCTACAAAACGGAACCGTCATCGACCCGGCAGCCGGAGTCCACGATCGCCGGGACATCGGCGTCACCGATGGCGTGATCGTCGCTGTGGAATCGAATCTTTCTCGATCGGAGGCAGATCGGGTGATCGATGCCAAAGGCCGCCTGCTCACCCCGGGCCTGATCGATATCCATACCCACGTGGCACGAGGCATCATGCCGATCGCGCTCGACCCCGACGCCGCCGGTGTCCGTTGCGGCGTGACTGCCGTTTCCGACGCCGGAAGTGTCGGCTACGCCAACTACGGTTCCTTCAAGGAACTCATCCTGCCCCACGCGCGGACCGATGTCTTCTCATTCCTTCATCTGTGCCCGACGGGCCAGGCGGTATCGCCGGAGATTGCCTGGGAGAGCGTCGATCCTGACCGCACGCTGCGCCTGATCGATGCGGAGAGGGATGTCATCCGGGGGATGAAGATTCGGGCGAACGGCCCAGCGGTCGTCGAGCCGGACATGAAAGTCCTGAAGACCGCTCGGCAGGTCTGTTCAGCCGCAGGGCTACCGCTGATGGTCCATCTCGGCCTGAATTCCGAAGAAACAGTCCACCGGGATGTGCTGCGGGAATTCAACCGCAGTCTTCTGTCGTTTCTCGAACCCGGAGACATCCTGACTCACGTGTACTCCCAACGGATCGGAGGAGTGCTCGGCGGCGACGATGATCTGATCGCCAACCTGCTCGAGGCAAAGAAGCGAGGCATCGTCATCGACGCGGCGCCCGCCAAGAGCCACTTCAGCTTCGAGCTCGCCCGCGCCGCTCTTGAAGCGGGTCTGGTTCCGACGACCCTGAGTACGGACATCACGAAAACCAACTACCGCGGGCCGGCCTTGTTCAGCCTGCCTGTCGTCATGTCCAAGTTTCTGGCGCTGGGTCTGTCCCTGGATGAAGTCATCGAGAAAGCCACCGCTGCGCCAGCGCGTGTCCTCAGGGAAGAGAGCCGGCGTGGCAGCCTGCAGGTTGGGTTTCGGGCCGACGTGACCGTGTTTGAACTTGTTCGCGGCGACTTTCTCTTCTCCGACGGAATCGCCGGGAACACGCTCGAGGGCAACCGGCTCCTGGAGCCGCGGTGGACACTCAAGGACGGGGAGGTGATCGAGGCTGGTTCCCGATTCCGCAACCACGTTGCAGGGGAGCCCGTGACGTTGACCCGTGGGGCGTGACAACTGCTTGTTGCCACTCAGTTTGCGCCTTCCCAAGCCTATTGACGTCTTCGCCTTTCGGTGTATGATTGCTCCTCGTTCGCGGCCAACGCGGCGAACAGATTTCGTCGTTTAGCTAGAGGAGCGCAGATGAGCACCAACGTTGGAACTCCGGGAATGGTCGGCGAAGAGGCCGCCTCCCTTCGCAGGTTTCTAAAGAGCTTCGGTCCGGGTTTGCTGTGGGCGGGGAGCGCCATCGGCGTCTCGCACCTGGTGCAATCGACACGTGCGGGAGCGGCCGCCGGCTTTGCACTGGCAGGCGTGATCATTGTTGCCCTGGCGCTGAAGTATCCGTTCTTTGAATATGGTCCGCGATACGCAGCCGCAACCGGCGAGAGCCTGGTGGAGGGCTATCATCGAGTGGGCCGGTGGGCGGTCTGGCTCTACTTCTTCATCATCCTCAGCACGGTCGTCATCACGAACGCGGCGATCATTCTGTTCACGTCCGCCCTGTTTCAATATGCGCTGGGGACGAACGTGTCGCCGGTCCTGGCTTCGGCGATCGTCTACGCCGGCTGCGGCATCCTGCTCTGGATCGGGCATTTCAAGGCGCTCGACATCTCCATCAAGATAGTGCTCCTGCTGCTTGCGATATCGACGCTGATCGCGGCGACCGTCGTCATTCCGAGAGCCGATTTCACGAACTTCAGCTTGATTCCCCTGCCGCCGGCGGGGGGCACCGTGGGCCTGGCGTTCCTTCTGGCGCTGGCCGGATGGATGCCGTCCGACGTCGCGATCTCCGTCTATAGCTCTCTCTGGACCCTGGCAAAGGACAAGACCAGTGGCGTCCGGGCCAGCGTGTCGACGGCTCGCCTGGACTTCAAGATCGCCTACGCCGGCACCGGGATCCTGGCTTTCGCTTTTTTGACGCTCGGCGCCGGCGTGATGCACGGATCGGGGGAGACGTTCAGCTCCGCCGGAGCGGTCTTTTCGACGCAGTTGATCGACCTGTACGTGAGGACCCTCGGGGCCTGGACGCGTCCGATCATGATCATCACGGCGCTCACAGCGATGTTTTCGACCGCCCTGACGGTCATGGACGGCTATCCGCGGGTGATCGATCGGACGATCAAGGTAATCAGGATCAAGGATCCGGCTCAGACCGCGGACGCGCCGATCTCGCGACCGTACTGGATCGCGTTGATCCTCATCGGCATCCTGATGACGGCCCTGCTCCAGCTTTTCGTGACGAGTCTGACCCAGATGGTCGATTTCGTGACGATCGTGGCGTTCTTGACGGCGCCGATCCTGGGATTCCTGAACTTGAAGGTCATCACGTCCTCTGCGGTACCGAAGGAGTACCAGCCCGGTAAGGCGATGTTGATCTACTCCTACTTCGGTCTGGCTGCTTTGGGAGCCGTCGCGGTCGTTTTCCTGGTGAGCCTCATCTCCTGAGTCTTCCGAGACAGAGGGTAGGGAAAGGGTGGCTTCTTCGGCCACCCTCTTTGGGGAATTCTCGAATGCTAATCGATGATCCGGGCGCTCATGACGAGGATCAAGGCGCTGGCGCCGACGCTGGCTTTCCCGACCACGGCGTGTTGTCCTTCGGTGATATCGATAGAGGTGCCGATCGATACGTCGTGGGACCGGTCCGAGAGCTGGATGTTGGTGTTGAACTGGAAGTTGTCGAGTCGGACGATGCGCCGGTCATCGGAGCCGGAAGTGACGACCAGTCCCGCCCTGAGAAAGTAGTTCGGATTGCCCGGAGCCGCACCGGGTATCTGCGGCATCACGCCCTGGAGCTGTATGACCTCCTGATCGACGCCGCGCGCGATGGCGCTATCGAGGGAGTTGAAGACCCTGTAGGGCAGGACGCCGCGCAACTGCTCGACGACCGGGTCCAGGTGCGCCGGAAGCGCCTGTTGCCTCCCATCGTTCGTCGCCACGAGGATGAAAGTCGTCAGCTCGACGCTGGGGGCTGCCCGCGACGGAACGTCGAAACGGCGCACTGCCTGCTCGATCGCGGGCATGAGCTCTTCGGGAGCTCGAACCATCACCGCCTTCAATCGCGAATCGAACGACCACCGCACCATGAACATGTTGAGGATCGGCCGGAGATCGAGCTCGCTCGCGTGCTGCACCTCGAAGACCGCGGTCTCCAACTGCTGGGGTTCCGCCTGCTCCTGACCCTGCTGAGCCAGGGCGCCCATCGGGGTCAGCGCCAGCGTCAGCAAGAGGGCCAACCTTGTCTGTCTGCTAGTTATCATTCCTGTCCTCCGTCCTGATCGACGAGCCAGTAAATAACCACGTTTGGATCGTCGGTCAGTAGTTTAACTACGAGCGTTTCGGGTTCATTCACAGGCTCGATCGGCGGCTCCGAAACGATGTCTGCGTTTCCTTCTTGAACACTGTTGCCGGCCGCTTGCGGCGGCTGAGAGGGTGGGCCAACCTCTTCGACTGCAACGGAAGCTTCCGGCTCCGGCCGCGATGGGCCGAGCGGCATCACCTCGCTCGGCGTGGGCGTCCGAGCGACGGCTTCCGGGCCGGGAGCCGTGACGCCGGAGTCCGATGTGTCGCTCGAGAGAACCCACAACCCCAGCGCCAGGGCGAGGAGTGCAGCCGCCCCGGTGTAGCTCCAGCTCCAGCTCGAGAGCCACCCGATGACTCCTGCCCGATCGTCACCCTCGAGTCGCTCGATCACGCGAGCGCGGATGCTCCTAAGCGCCACTTCATCGGCAGCTTCATCCCGCATGAGTCTCATCTGGGCCTGCGTCTCGGCGAGCTCATCGGCGAACGATCGGCATGCGGCACACGAGCTCAGGTGTTCTTTGACGCGTTCCTTATCGGACGGAGGGAGATCTCCCTCGACCCACAGCGCGATATTCTGCTCCCATTCCTGACAGTTCATTTCGCTCTCCGTAATTTGCCTTCGAGTGCCTTTTTGATCTTGACCCGAGCCGTGCTGACCTGCGAGCGGACGGTTCCTTCCGAAGAGCTCAGGATGTGGGCCACCTCAGCCGTCGAGAAACCCTCGATGTCCCGCATCACGATTGCCGCCCGTTCTTTTTCCGGTAACGTTGCCAGGGCGTCGTACAGCATCCCTTGATCCTCCCGTGCTCGAAGAGCGCGGTGAGGATCCCCGCGCCTCCCAAGATCCGGCGGTTCTCCCGCGTGTGGCAGCGGGACCGCCGCGTGCCGCTTCCTCCTTTTCCAGGCGTCACGGCAGACGTTTACCGCGATGCGGTACAGCCAGGGCTCGAAGCGACGATTCCGATCGACGCGCTCAGGTTCTTGAAGACTCTGATGAACGTCTCCTGAGCGGCATCCTGTGCGTCGTCGACATTCCCCAGCAGCCTTTGACACGTGAGCAAGACCTGGCGCTCGAAGCGGCGGATGACAGACTCGAATGCCGACAGGTCTCCGGATGCCGCCAGACCGATCCATCGCGAGAGCTCGTCGTGCTGAGGTTGGGTAACTTCTGTCGGTGCGGGCATCGAGAGCGCTATTCCCAGGTCGATCGTCGCGTCGTTCTTCGGCGTCATCGGCTTCACTCCTGGAATACCGCCGGCACCCCAGATTCGTTGAGAACTTTCCTTAAATTGAGACCCGACGGGTCCATCGATCGTTCAGGAATTCGCGGGCTGAGAGTCTCGGCCAGGGAATTCGGGGCCGGAGACCGAATTCGATTTCAAGAGAAACCAATGGTTTATCCACCATGGTAATTCGGTCTCCGGCCCCGAATTCCGTCGGGACCTGATTTGACCCTCCTCGTGAAAACATTGACCTAACGAACTGGTCTGAGGCGCCCTCGTTCGAGTGCCGAAGTGACTTCACACGGTGTTCGGGAAACCGGGACCTGCTGGTCGAAGTTTGCTTTCGCACGATCACACAGGAGAATGTCGTGAAAGTACTGGACTTGAGCCCGGACCTGTTTCTCGAGCCGGAGGCTAAGGTAAAAGAACCTCTGGATCTGACTCTATGCACCCGATGCCGCCAACCCTGGGGTTTTGAGCTGATCGAAGAGATCGAGATGTGGTCCTGCGACAGTTGCGGCTACGAGGTGCGCGAGAAATCGATCGACTTCTTCCGGATGCAACTGGCTGAGCAAGAGTCGATGATCTGCTAGGCGTTGCGTTACCCTCGACGTCTGCGTTTCTCGAAGTACTTTTGCTGCGATCCGGCGAGTGCGGGAACCCCCAGAACGCGTTCGAGCAGTTCATCGTTGTCCTTTTCCAGGTACAGCCTGTTGACGTCGCTTACAGTGACCTCGTGGGTCCTGATGAAGCAGTTCGATGTCGTCGTCGGCACGCATTTCTCAATCCTCGATGACGGAAAGGTAGAACCCCGACCGATGGCTCCGTGAGAACAGGTCGATCATATCGTCGCGCTCGAACCTCATCGCCAGCTTGTAGCAGGGCATCCTGGGTTGTGTTGCCATGACCACGGCGCGCCCGATCCTGAAGTGGGATCCAAAAACAGCTTTTACGACTTGCGGTTTCAAACGCCTCCTATCACAATCGAAAAAGGCTCCGTTTCTCGGGTCTGTTCGCACCCTCCCGTGACTGGAAACACATGCAAATCTCTGACGCCTGGAAGAAAATCGACGTCCTGATTCAGCCGTCCATCAGAACTCAGCTCCGAAAGGTCGCTCTGCAGATCCGTCAACGGGAGGCATCAATCCTCGATTAGAACCCCGACCTGGTCTTCGACACTGGTCATCGGCGCTGTTGCCATCGCCCGCTTGACGACTTCGTTTCGCTTTCGAAAAATCGTCTCGGGTCTGTTCGCACCCTCCCGTGACTGGAAACACATGCAAATCTCTGACGCCTGGAAGAAAATCGACGTCCTGATTCAGCCGGAACTCAGCTCCGAAAGGTCGCTCTGCAGATCCGTCAACGGGAGGATCAATTCTTCCTGGTCTTGACACTGGTCATCGGCGCTGTTGTCGGCTTGACGATCGTCGCTTTCATCTCTGACGGAAAATCTGGGCTCCCGGATGTACCCGGTCGGGACCGAGTCTCCTCAGTTGCGGCGTCTCGTTGTTCCCGTCATCGGCTCTCTGGTTACGGGCTTCCTGCTCTACCGGTTTTTCCCCGATGCCAGGGGCAGCGGCATTCCCCAGACGAAGGTCGCTCTCTCGGTCCATGGCGGGAGGATCACCCTCCGAACCGTCCTCGCAAAATTCTGGCTGTCGGCCGGTTCGCTGGCCAGCGGCGTGGCGTTGGGTCGCGAAGGACCGTCGGTCATGGTTGGGTCCGGTATTGCGTCGGTGATAGGGCGGGCGCTTGGACTCAGGCGCGACAAGGTGGAGGCTCTCGTGCCGGTCGGCGCTTCCGCGGCGCTGGCTGCTGCCTTCAACACGCCGATCGCCGCGGTCCTTTTCGCCCTGGAGGAGTTGATGGGCAACCTCCACGCACCGTTGCTGGGCTCGGTCGTTCTCAGTTCCGCCACGGCGTGGATGGTCCTTCACCTGTTTCTCGGCGACGAGCCACTTTTCAGCGTGCCCGAGTACCAACTCGTTCATGCGTCGGAGCTGCTCTTCTACGCCGCGTTGGGCGTGATCGGGGGGCTCGTATCGGTAGCGTTTGTCAGGGTTCTGTTGAGAATACGTGCTCGCTTCAAGGAAATGCCGGAGCGCACCCGTTGGCTGCAGCCTGTCGCGGGTGGATTGACCGTCGGAGTGTTGGGATTCTTCGTTCCGGAAGTGCTCGGTGTGGGGTACGCCCGGGTCGGCGATGCCCTGAACGGAAACATGGCGATCACGGCTATGGCGATGCTCGTGGTGTTGAAATTGATCGCCACGGCGACCTGCTACGGGTCCGGTAACGCAGGAGGAATATTCGGGCCGAGTCTGTTCATTGGAGCGATGCTCGGAGGGACTGTGGGCAGTGTCGCAAACTGGCTCGTCGGTGACGTGATGGGCCTGCCCGACTACACCGGCAGTGTCGGCGCTTACGCTCTGGTCGGGATGGGAACGGCCTTTGCCGGAATCATTCGCGTTCCCTTCACGTCGGTGATCATGATTTTCGAGCTGACGCGCGACTACGCGATCATCGTGCCGCTCATGATCTCGAACCTCGCCAGCTATTTCATCGCCCGCCGTTACCAGCCCCAGCCGATCTACGAAGCGCTGGCACACCAGGACGGCATCCATTTACCTTCTGCGGAGACCCAGCAGCGCCAGGGACGCCTTCGCGTCCGCCGGGCCATGCGTGTCCCGCATGAAGTCCTGCAGACAACGATGACGCCTGCCGAAGCGCTCGACCGTGTCGAAGGGAGCCGCTGGAACTCATGGCCCTTGACCGATGAGAAAGGCCTGCTCGGTATGGTTACCATCGAGGACCTGTTTCAGGCGCGCGACCAGGACCGCGAGTCGTCGCTCGGCGAAGCGCTCGACGTGACCCCCGGCCCTCATCTGCACGACGATCACCTGCTGGATCTGGCCCTTGAGAGGATGGGCGCGGCCGGCATGGATGTGCTGCCGGTGGTGAGCCGTCTCGACGTCCGGCGCCTTGAGGGAATCGTCGGTTTGGGCGATGTGATGCGTGTGTACGGCTTCAGCAAGGACCGGCCGGAATCCTAGCTTTCCGGCCTCGGGCAGCGGACAACGGCCTACGTCTGTAGGGAGGTGACGAGTGACAAGTGACAAGTCGGACTGCGGGCGGAATGTGCCGCCAACGGATAACGAACAACGGCCTACGACCTACTGTCCACCGATCCGGCGCACCTCGTCGCTCCCCCGTCTGAAGTAGGGTGGCCGCGGCAGGCGGGGACACTTCTCGACGCCCCTCTCGTAACAGCGTTCCTGTGCCTCGCGCACGGTTCGGGCTTGAACTCGAACGAGTTGGATCGGCCGTTCGCTCTTTCCCGACAGCGCCATCTTCATCCGGCAGTCGTAACTGCCATTCTTTCTGGACATTTCGACGAAGAAATAATCGCCGTTGGGGAAGGTGTGTATCGGCGCCGAGACAACGACGACACCTGCGGCAAACCTGGTCATCACCCGACTCCGATATCCAAGGTGGACAATCCGTATCCGTTCGAGGAAGGGCGCATTCAAACACAAACGGACCGCTTTGTAAACAAGGGCAAGAACGCATAGAAACAGAACGGTTTATCTTCCGTCCACCCCGAAGTAGACGGAGGAGCGAATCGTTCGCCTGTCCAGGTTTTCGCCAAGAACCGGACAAGTCAAGAGAACGCCTGATACCGGTCCTTCGCCCACGGGGTCGGCAGAACCGGCCATGTTAGGATGGCCACGATGGCAAAACCCCAGGAATTGCGGTTGGCGTTGGCTCAGATCAACGTGGTTGTGGGAGATTTGGAGGCCAATGTCCGGAAGATTCTGGCCTGGATGGGGCGGGCCCAGGACCTGGGGGCGGATTTGGTTTCTTTTCCCGAACTCGCGCTGACCGGCTATCCGCCCGAAGACCTGCTCCTGAAGCCGCAGTTCATCGACGCGAATTTGGAGGCTCTCGAAGAAGTCGCCCGCGCGACGCGGGGTCTGACGGCCGTGGTTGGGTTCGTCGACCGTCGCGACGATATCTTCAACGCAGCGGCGATCCTGAGTGAAGGCCGGGTCGAGGGCGTCTACCACAAGATGTACCTTCCCAATTATGGCGTTTTCGACGAGTTTCGCTATTTTCAGGTCGGGCAGCTGTCCCCTCTCATTCGTATCGGCGAAGCGAGGATCGGCGTCACTATCTGCGAAGACATCTGGTATCCGGACGGGCCGTTCGCCGGCCAGGCGCTCGAAGGTGGCGCAGAGGTGATCCTCAACGTTTCTTCCTCTCCTTACCATGCTGGAAAGAGGCTCTGGCGTGAACGGATGCTCGCCACGAGGGCTGCCGACAACGCCGTCATCGTCGCTTACAACAACCTGGTCGGCGGGCAGGACGAACTGGTCTTTGACGGTGACAGCCTCATCTTCGATGAGAACGGCGAGATCATCGCAAGGGGACGACAGTTTGCCGAAGACCTTGTCGTAGCCGATCTCGACCTGGAGGCGGTCTTCCGGCGGCGTCTGCGAGATCCGCGCCGCCGGCAGCAAGGCGCCGAGGAGGGAGACGAGACTTTCAGCGTCGTTTCCGTCGCGCCCTCAGCCGCCGAACGGGTGACTCTGCCCGAGACAAGTCTGATCGAACCGCTCTCAGACGAAGCCGAGATCTATGGCGCCTTGGTCCTGGGGACCCGGGACTATGTCAGAAAGAACGCTTTTGAAAAGGTTGTGCTCGGACTGAGCGGCGGCATCGACTCCGCGCTGACCGCCTGCGTTGCGGTCGACGCGCTCGGTAGCGAGAACGTCGTCGGTGTCCTGATGCCATCGGAGTTTTCTTCCGAGGGAAGTGTAGCCGATTCGGGCGCGCTCGGGCAGAACCTGGGAATCGAGCTGCTGACGGTTCCGATATCGGACGTCATGGCGGCCTACGACAACACGCTGGCCGGGGCCTTCGAAGGCCGCGACAAGGACGTCACCGAGGAGAATCTGCAGGCGAGGATTCGCGGAAACATCCTGATGGCGCTTTCGAACAAGTTCGGGTGGCTCGTCCTCAGTACCGGGAACAAGAGCGAGGTCAGCGTCGGTTACTGCACACTCTACGGCGACATGGCGGGTGGCTTCACAGTTCTCAAGGACGTGATGAAGACCGCTGTCTACCGGCTGGCCTGTTACTGCAACGACATGGCCGGAACTGAGCGGATCCCAAGGGCCATCATCGACAAACCGCCTTCGGCTGAATTGCGGCCGGACCAGAAAGACACGGATTCGCTGCCCGACTACGATGAACTCGATCCCGTGCTTCAAGCCTACGTGGAAAACGATCGCTCCATCGCGGAGATGTTCGAAATGGGCTTTGCCGAAGATATCGTCCGCCGAGTGGTGCGTTTGGTCGACCTGAACGAGTACAAGCGGCGCCAGGCGGCGCCCGGGGTTAAGATCACGCCCCGCGCATTCGGCCGTGACCGCCGCATGCCCATCACGAATCGATTCGGGAGTTGATGTTCCATGCACCGACCGTTTTCGATCCTGGACGACCTGGTCAAGCAGGGCCGAATCCGGTTGTCGAAACCGGTGGAGCGCAAGCCTGAGCAGCGTGTGCCGGCCAAGCTCATCAGCCGTGCCTCAGCACTATCGGAGGGGGAGCTCTTCGAGCAGGCGATGGAAGACGTCCGTCCGCTTGGGGACAGCAACGCGTCGCCGCCGGTGCGAGGGCCGGTTGAAATCCGCGCCAGCGACGACGAAGCCGAAGCGTTGAAGGTTCTCGAAGAGTTTTGCCGGGGCGGGCGGGTCGACGTCGAATTCAGCCGCGAGTATGTCGAACACTGGTCGGATCCGGCCGGTCGCCTCTACCTCGAAGGCTTGCGCAACGGGCGTTTCGCGATCCAGGCCCACCTCGACCTGCATGGCCTCACACTCGAGCGCGCTCGCGATGCAGTCGACCTTTTTGTCGAGGCGTCCCTCAAGGCAGGTTATTCCTGCGTGCGCATCGTCCACGGAAGAGGTCTTCATTCTCCCCAGAAACATTCCCCCCTGAAGGAAAACGTCCAGAGATGGCTGCGGACTCGGCGCCTCGGTCGCCATATCATCGCGTACACGTCGGCGAGGGTCGTGGATGGAGGTGGAGGTGCCGTGTACGTGCTGCTGCGATCGTAGCTGTTGTCGGCGGTTGGTGATCGGCAATCAGCGGCGAGCGATGGAAGGCGGAAGCCTAACAGGAATCGCTGATAGCTGAAGGCTGAGACAAGGGCTACACCCGAAAGACGCCGACAACCTTGCCGACCAGGCCGATCGACCTGAGATCCGATCTGTCGACCTCGATGGGCTCGTATGCCGGGTTCTCCGCTCTGAGTTCGACTCGGTTCGCTTTCTTGTAGAAACGTTTCACGGTCGCCTCGTCCTCGATCAGCGCGACCACGATCTCTCCATTTGCCGCGGTCTTCTGAGGGCGAACCAGAACGTAATCGCCATCGAGGATGTGAGCGTCCTCCATGCTGTCGCCCTGAACCTTTAGAAGAAACGACCCGGAGGGAGCCCAACCGTCCGGCAGGCGGACGACGTCTTCGACATTTTCTTCCGCGAGGATGGGCGAACCCGCTGCGACCCTCCCGATCACCGGAACCTCCGTCGGCGTCAGGTGGTCGGGATCCTGCTTCGTCACCGACAGGGAGCGTGAACGGTTCGGTGTCTTATCAAGGTAGCCTTTTCTCTCCACCGCCTTGAGATGGTCGTGGACGGTAGCAGGAGACAATCCGAACTCCCCGCCGATATCCCGGACCGACGGCGGGTAGCCGCTTTCCCGAGTGTAGGAGCGGATGAACTCGAGCACCTGTTCCTGGCGCTTGGTCAGCATAGGCGAACATATGTTCGCCTATGTGCAGTCTTGAAGTCAAGCGCTTGAGCGATCTTGTTCGCAGTCCGGAAGAAGTTGTCCGTAGGCCGTTGTCCGTTGTTGTGGCACATTCGAGCAAACCCGGGGGAAGTTGTCCGCAGGCCGTTATCCGTTATGTGGCACATCGAGCGGACCCACAATTGATGACTCACGTGACAAGTGACAACTCGGAAGGCGCGGAATGTGCCGCCTAACGGCCTACGGACAACGGCCTACGTTTCATTGTGCCGCCCAACGCCTAACGGCCTACGGCCTACGTTCCCCTCCCCCTCCGACCCCCACTCTGCTGCTCTTCATACAGATACTTGACTCGGTCCTTGTAGATAAACAGGTTGGAAGCCCCTTGACGGGTCAGGCGGATGATGTCGCTGTCGTAGTATTCGATCCATCCCCGGACTTCTTCGCCGTCGATGAGCTTCACGACCACCGGGATGCGGTTCTTCGACAGCCAGTCGATGTACTCGGCTTCGCGGTAGGTGTTTTCAACGGCCGTCTGCCGACCCCGCCGTCCACCTGTTTGATCCGAGCGACTCATTTCACTCTCTGGGCCGAGAGTATACATGGGCGGGCTAGGTGGCGGCCAGTGGGCGAATGTTAAGATGATCGACGTGAGTATCGAGGCCATACTGTTCGACCTCGGGCGCGTGATCATCGATCTCGACATGAATCCCACGATCGAGACCTTGACCGGCAACTCACCCCTCGAGCGTGAGAAATTCGAGGCAGTCCTCTGGGACACCGGTTGGATCCGGCGTTATGAGCGGGGCGAGGTTTCCACGCGCGAGTTCTACGATTTCCTGCAGCGCGACGCCGGCCTTGAGATGGATTACGAGGACTTCTACCCGTGCTGGGCGGAGGTTTTCGAACCCAAGTTGATCGTGTCGGTGGACCTCCTCGCTGAACTGAGCCGAAGATACCCGATGGGGTTGGTCTCGAACACCAATGAGGCGCACGCCGAGCATGTCCGTGTTCACTACAGCGTGTTCGAGCACTTCGACCATCACATCCTGTCCTACCAGGTCGGTTCGCTCAAACCGGACCGCAAGATCTTCGAATGCGCCATCGAGGCGATGGGGAAGGCACCCGACCGACTCCTGTTCATCGACGACCGGGAAGAGAATGTGGCGGCAGGCCGTCAGCTGGGAATGCGGACCCACCGGTTCGAGTCACTTGCCGGTCTGGTGCGGGCTTTCCGGGAAATCGGGATCGATGTCGGGGATCTCATCCATCTCGAATCGGACATCGACTGATCCGGCTTCTTTCATGAACAAACCGTTCACCGCCGCGAGCTTGGTGTTGAGAGTGTCGACCTCGAGCACTCCGTCCGGCGCGAACTCGAAGTCCGGAAGCAGTTCCGTGAAGTTCAGTTCGCACCAGCTCACGCCGCGCTGCCCGTCGTCGGCCGACGTGGCGGCTGGCAGCCCGTATGTCCGGCAGATGATCGGTCGGTCGGCGTAGATCGAACACGCGTGATCGACGAGGAAAGGACAGTGTGCAGCGGGTTCGCGTATCAGGTGCTGCGTGCGGGCCGGCAACTGCCGGTAGGCGCGAGCGATCCAGTACGCCTCTACGGAGAAGACAGAGAAACGGCGCTGACAGCACATGTCGCATCCCTTCCGGCACACAACATGGCGGCCGTACCGGTCGTTGGTCTTCCGAACCCAGGCGTCGACCTGTGCGATGAGCTGGCGATAGTATCGGAACGGAGACATCGGTAAAGCATACCCACCAGGGGTGTGTAAACTCCAGATTTGAGATTGGAGATTCGAGATTTCAGATTGGGCTGTTTTCCCCATTCAATTTCCAATCTCCAATAGATTTAATGCCCCAGTCCTTTGTGAGGTCATCCGCGCTCGGCTACGCGCTGCTCTTCGCCGTTTCTCTGGGCCTGGCCGCCTGGGAAGGTCGACTCGCCGACATCTTCCGGTTTCCCGGCTGGTCTCGGACTGGGGCCAATGTTCTCATCGGGCTGCTTCTGGCGACGGGGGTGCTGTCGGCGGGTGCTGCGATGCGCGGTACCTTTCGGTGGGCGGAACAGATCGAGCGGGAATTCCGGCTGTTGCTGGCACCACTCCGCTTCGACGGCGTCGTCATCCTGGCCGTTGCAAGTGGTATCGCCGAGGAGACTTTCTTTCGCGCCATCATGCAGCCAGCGTTCGGCCTCTGGGTCACGAGCCTTACGTTCGGTCTGCTTCACTATCCGATGAACCGCCGCCTTATTCCCTGGACGATCATCGCCATCGCGATGGGTTTTCTTTTCGGAGTCGTCTACCGGGAGACAGGCAGTCTCCTGGCCGTCGCCCTGGCTCACGGCCTGATCAACTTCTTCGAACTGCTCGACATCTCCCGCGGGCCCGACCCGCACGTGACCTTCTGATGAGCTGGACCAGTTCCGCAACGCCGTCCTGTTAAAATTTGTAAAAATCAAGCTCCGGAAGGGTTTCCACGTCTAAGTGGGAGTATTCAAGCCTTTTGTTGGCAAGGCATTCCAAGTAAAATGTGGCGGAATCCAGGTACAGCTATGAAACGAGTGATTTTGGCCGTTTTTCTAGTGCTGGCGCTCCTTCCGGAGGTGACGCCGGTTGCGGAGACCGCACCCGACGAGGCTGGCGCGGACGGCTCGGAGTTCGTGTTCGCCCGCCTGGTCTATGGCTCGGGTTTTCGCGGCTGGGGTCGCCGCGGTCGCGGGTCCTGGGCGACGGATTGGCCCAAGGCGGACAAGCAGTTCATCTTCGGAGTCGACCGGCTGAGCAATGTCCGCGTCGTCCTGGACGAGGATGTCGCCATCCAGATCATGGACCCGAAGCTTTTCAGCTATCCCTTTGTGTACGCCGTCGAGGTGGGACACATGGAACTGAGCCAGCCCGAAGCCGATCAACTCCGGGAGTATATGGACCGTGGAGGTTTCCTGGTTGTGGACGACTTCTGGGGAACGTACGAGTGGCAGAATTTTTCGTACAACATGAAGATGATCTTCCCCGACAAGGAAGCCGAGCAGATCCCCATGTCGCACCCGATCTTTCATGCGTTCTATGACATCGATGAGATCCTGCAGATTCCCAATATCAACAATGGCTGTGGGGGCTACCGCACGCATGAAGGCGACGGGTACGTCCCGTATGCTCTGGCGGTTTTCGATGACAAGCGGCGACCGATGATGGTGATCAACTACAACACTGATCTCGGAGATGCCTGGGAATGGGCGGATCAGCCGTGCTACCCCAACGAGTTTTCGGGGATGGCCTACCGGATGGGCATCAACTTCATCGTCTATTCGATGACGCATTGAGCGCGCTGGCCGTCACCGTTCCCGATCATGTGGCTGGAATCCTTTTGAGACAAAACCGATGACCTGGTTTGAGACGTTCTTCAAGCATAAACCGATCGTTTACGAGAAAGGGACGCTGGGTTTCCAGTTTTTGGACAGCCGGTTCCTGTTCGTCATCTTCGTGATCGGCGCTGCCGTCGGTGCTGTTTTCCTCTACCGCGCGATTCAGGGTGCCCGTTTGTCCTGGGGAATGGTGACGTTGAGAGCGGCGACGCTCACGATCCTGGCGTTCATCCTCATGCGTCCTGTCATGAACATTTCGACGGTACTGCCGCAGGAAAGCTACATCGCTGTCGTCGTCGACAACTCAGAAAGCATGTTGATTCGGGACGACGGCCTCGACACACGGGCGGACCTGCTGATGCGTGAGCTGGAGTCCACGGAGTTTTTCCGAAGGCTGTCGGAGAAGTTCCGGGTGCGTGTCTACCGTTTCGATCGGGAGGCTGAACGGATCGATGACCTGGATCGCATGAATTTCTCGGGTACTCGGACACGGATGGAAAGCGCGATGGACATGCTCTACCAGGAGCTGGGCACCGTCCCCCTGTCTGGAATCGTCCTGGTCACCGACGGAGTCGACAACGCCTCGGAAGAATGGACTGAGTCGGTGTCCCGCATTCAGTCTCGCGGTATCCCGATCTATACGGTCGGGGTGGGAGCCGATGCGATCGAGCGAGATGTGGAGCTTATCCGGACGACCGCTCCGAGGGTGACGTTGAACGATTCAACGGCGGTGGCCGAAGTCTCCTTCCGGAGTCACGGCCTGTCCGGTCGGAAGGCCACTCTGCACATCCGTGAGAACGGCATCCTGCTCAAGTCCGAAGAAGTCACTCTTCCGAGGGACGGAGAGATCGGGGAGGCATCGATCGATCTGCCTATGAAGAACGAGGGTTCCCGCGTCTTTTCTTTCTCGATCGAGGCTCCCGACGACCGCATTTCCGAGAACAACCAGCTTGCGAGTCTGATCGAGGTCAAGAACGACCACCCGGAGATCCTTTACGCGGAGGGCGAGCCCCGCTGGGAGTACCGCTACATCCGCCGGGCCGTCGAGGACGATCCCAACGTGCAACTGGTCACCCTGCTGCGCACCTCGCCGAACAAGTTCTACCGCCAGGGCATCGACAAGGAGGAGACGCTGGCCGAGGGGTTTCCCACGACAAGGGAGGAGCTGTTCCGGTACAAGGGGCTGATCGTTGGCAGCATCGAATCCACATTCTTCACGCAGGATCAGCTCGAGATGATCGTCGACTTCGTCAGCGAGCGCGGCGGCGGGTTCCTGATGATCGGAGGCCGGAATTCTTTCAGCGAAGGGCGATACCAGAACACTCCGATTGCCGATATCCTTCCGGTCCGGCTGCCGGACAGTGGTTCGACTTTCGTCGTCGAAAACCTCAAGTTGGAAGTGTCCGACTATGGACGCACGCATCCCCTGATGAAGCTGACCCCCGCCGAAGATGAAAGCGTCGGACAGTGGGAGGACCTGCCACCCCTCACTGAGTTCAACCGGGTGAGCGAGGCCAAGGTCGGTGCGATCGTCCTGGCCAACGGTCAGATCGAGACCGGTCGCGACCGGCCCGTACTGCTGGCTTACCAGCGCTACGGTCGCGGTCGGACGATGGCATTCACGACTTCCAGCAGCTGGCGCTGGCAGATGGAGATGGACCACGAGGACATGACCCACGAGTTGTTCTGGCGCCAGATTCTGAGATGGCTCGTCAGCTCTTCCCCCGATCCGGTGATGGCCAGCGCCGAGCGAGACAGCTATGTGCCGGGCGAAGGCGTCCGGCTCTTTGCTGACATTTCCGACGACAGCTTCGAGCGGATGAACAATGCCGACGTCGTTGGAAGGGTCATCGACCCGGACGGGAACACGCAGGCCGTGTCTTTTGAATGGACCGGGTTGCAGGACGGCACCTACCAGGCTGAACTCTCGGGCAGCGTGCCGGGAATCTATACCCTCGAAGTGGAGGCCAGTTACGCGGACCGTCAGATCGGCAGCTACGAGAGCACTTTCCAGGTGCGGGATCGTCCCGTCGAGTTCTACGACGCCGCCCTGGACAGTCGATTCCTCCGCTCGCTCGCCGAACAGTCGAACGGGCGCTATTACCCTCTGTCGAGTGTAGGTAGTCTTCCCGACGATGCTGTCTACGTCGAGGGCGAGTCGTCGATCATCGAGCAGAGGGAATTGTGGGACGTGCCCATACTCTTCATGCTGTTGAGTCTGACACTGGCCGGCGAGTGGTTCTGGCGGAAGACAAGAGGACTGGCATGAAGGTGTTCCTGGGTTTGCTCCTCGCGATTTCGACGCCCGCTGCGGCCGTTTCGGATTCGGCGGTTCTCATCCTGAACGGGGTCCCCGGCAGCCCGGATCACGCCGAGCGTTTCATGAAGTGGACTGAAGCCACACACACCGCCATGATCGAGACCTTTCGTTTCGCCGAGGATGATGTCGTGGTTCTGTCGAACCGGGAGGCGCGGGCGGACGACGTTCGGAGCGCGTTAGCGGGCCTTGCCGGGCGTGTCGGTACGGCCGATGTGCTTTTCGTGTTCTTCATCGGCCATGGAAGCTTCGATGGAACCGAGTACAAGTTCAACATCCTGGGACCCGACCTCACGGCATCCGATTATGACGCGTTGTTCTCATCCGTCGGAGCGGGTCGCACCGTCATCGTGAATGCAACCAATTCCAGCGGTGGGGCGATCGAGAAGCTGGCCGCCGAGAACCGGGTGATCGTCACCGCGACCCGATCGGGTACCGAACGCAACGACGCCGTCTTCTACGACCACTTCCTGGAGGCTCTAGCCGATAGTGCCAGCGATGAGGACAAGAACGAAAGGTTGTCGATCTGGGAAGCCTTCCGGTATGCGACGCTGTCGGTCGAGCGTTACTATTCCGAGGAGAACCGGTTGGCTACCGAACATCCCCAGATTTCCGACAACGGTCGGGAGAAGACCGGCGCCGCCCCCGAGGAGATGCCCGTTCTGGCGCGGCTGATCCACTTCAATGCCGTCCCCGAAATCGAAACATCCGACCCCGTCCTGCGGAGCCTGCTCGAAGAGAGAAGAAAGTTGGAAGAGCAGATCGAGAGCCTGAGGCTGATCAAGGACGCGATGCCGGCCGCCGACTACGACCAGCAGATGGAGGCGTTGCTCATCGAGCTGGCGTTGAAGAACCGGGAGATCCGAGGCCGGGAGCCGGGGCAGTGAGTAGCTTGCGACCCGGGATCGGGCTGTCGGTTCGGGTGCTCGTGCCCCTCCTCCTGTCTGGTTGCGGCGCCCTGGCCGGTTGCGGCGCGCTGGGCCAGAGCGACGACGCCAGCCCTGTCGAAAAAGCTCGTCGTGGCGACTATGCCGAAGCCGCGGCGGGTCTGGAGACGATGGTCGCCGGGGGGGACACCTCCAGGGCTGTCGTCGACGGCCTGTACTTTTCCTGGATACGGCAGGGAGAATACGGGCAGGCCGGCGCCCGCTTCGAAGATCTTGCCTCCGACCATCCGAATGCGGGACCAATACGTCTCGCCGCCGCGCGTGCCAACCGTCTCACCGGGAAGCCGGAGCGCGCGCTGGCTCACCTGGATGAGGTGCTGAACTTCGCCGATGTCGGCGTCGCGGCACGCCACGAGAAGGCCGTCGTTCTGGAGGAAGTAGGCCGGCGGGACGAGAGCCGGGAAATCTACACCGACCTCATCGAGAGGTTCCAGAACGGCATCATCGGTGGCGGCGACGACATGCTCTATGTCGCGCTGGCGATGTGGGCACTGGAGTATTTCCACGACGCGAATGATGTTTTCAAGCTGATCACTCAGGGCAATCCGTTGAACGCGGAAGCTTTCCTCGCGTGGGGGGACCTGCTCGCCGAGAAGTACAACGATCCGGAAGCCGTCGCAAGCTACGAAGATGCATTGCGGATCGACCCGAATATGCCGGAAGCGCATCTGGGCATCGCCCGCGTGCTTGCCGACGATAACCCCGAGCGGAGTCAGGCGTCGCTCCAGAAGGCACTCGAAGTCAACCCGACCTACATGGCGGCCCACCTGCTACTGGCCGAGCAGCGCATCGCCGCAGAGCAGTATGCCGAGGCGGATGAAGAAACCGAGAAGGTGCTGGAGATCAACCCCCGCTCATCGAAAGCGCTGGCCCTGCTGGCCACGACGCGGTTCCTGCGCGGCGATCAAGAGGGGTTCAACCGGTACGTTCAGCAGGTCCTGGGCAACAACCCGCTCTACGGCGAGATGTACTACATCCTGGCCGATCGAAGTGTTTCCTTGCGGCTCTACGCCGAAGCAGTGGAGTTTGCCCGCGAGGCGATCCGGCTCGACCCCAACGACTGGGAGGCACGCAGCCTCCTGGGCATCAACCTGATGCGAATCGGGGAGGAGGAAGAAGGGAAGGCAGTCCTCGAAGAAACCTATGACGGCGACCCGTTCAACGTGTGGACAGTAAACACGTTGACCTTGCTGGACAGCTTTACGAATTTCGATCGCCTCGAGACCGAGCACTTCAAGATCAAGCTACACAAAGAAGAGCGTGAGGTTCTGGCCCCCTACGTCACCGACTTGCTCGAAAAGGCCTACAGGGAACTCAGTGCGAAGTACCAATTCGAACCCGACGGCCCGATTACCTTCGAAATGTTTCCCGACCACGCCGACTTCGCCGTACGGACCCTCGGTCTTCCAGGCCTGGGAGCGCTCGGAGTCTGTTTCGGCAAGGTCGTCGTGATGGATTCCCCGTCGGCCAGGCCGCCGGAGACGTTCAACTGGGGCAGCACGCTATGGCACGAGTTCGCTCACGTGATCACGCTACAGATCACCGATCACAAGATCCCCCGGTGGTTTTCCGAGGGGATCTCGGTGTATGAAGAGCGTCGCGGCATGGAGGGCTGGGGCGACGATCTGCAGATGGACTACTTGATGGCGATCAAGGAGGATCAGCTGTTGCCGGTGGGCGAGTTAAACAACGGCTTCATCCGCCCGAAGAACCCCGGCCAGATCTCGCTCTCCTCCTACCAGGCGTCTCTGATCTGCGACTACATCGAGGAGCAGCACGGTTTCGAGGCCATCCGGCGGATGCTCGCACTCTATAAGGCTGGCCGCAGCACGGTCGAAGTCTTCCAGGAAGCGCTCGGTGTGGGCTTGTCGGAGTTTGACACCGGTTTTTTCGCGTGGGTCGACGCAAGAGTCGAGGCGATCGATGTCGAGCGATTTCGTGAGCTGCTTCTGGAAGGCCAGCAAGCCGTCGATGCGGGCGACCTCGATCGGGCAATCGACGTCTTAAGCCAAGCCGTGGAACTCTATCCCGAGTACACCGACGAGCACAACGCCTACGAGATCCTGGCAGAAGCCCACATCCAAAAAGAGAATGAAGCGGCGGCCATCGAGGTTCTCCGGCAGTTCACGTCCTATTCCGAGTCCGCCTACCGAACGTACCTGAAGCTTGCAGGCCTCATGCGCGACGCCGGGAACTCCGCTGAAGCCAGAGAGGTTCTGGAACGCGCCCTGTTCATCCACCCGATGGATCTGGAAGGACACCGGGAACTGGGATCGCTGCTCCTGGCAGACGAGCAGTTCGTCGGGGCAGCCAAGGAATACGAAGCCCTTCTTGCACTCAATGTGCCGGACCTTGCCGACACCTATTTCAACCTGGCATCGGCCCAATACGGAGCCGGGAGCCTCGTCGAAGCCCGCCGGAGCATACTGAGATGTTTGGAGATCGCACCGTCGTTCGAAGCGGCGCAAGAGCTACTACTGAAGATTGTGAGGAACTGAATGGACCAGAGCGTAGACGAAAAACAAGAACTCGAGATAGTTGAGAGATTTCACTCCGACATCGCCGCTACCGATCGCGAGATCCGAAAGATCATCGTCGGCCAGAAGGAAGCAGTGGATCAGGTCCTGATCTCGCTGCTGACCGGCGCTAACTCGATGATCACCGGCGTGCCCGGGCTGGCGAAGACGCTGCTGATCCAGACAGTCGCCGACGTACTGCACCTCGACTTCAACCGGATCCAGTTCACGCCCGACCTGATGCCGGCCGACATCACGGGTACGGAGATGATCGAGGAAGATCGGGCAACCGGTCGTCGAGAGCGGGTATTCGTCAAGGGACCGATATTCGCCAACATCATCCTTGCCGACGAGATCAACCGGACGCCGCCGAAGACTCAGTCGGCGCTCCTGGAAGCGATGCAGGAAGGATCTGTCACCATCGAAGGGAATACCTACATTCTCGACAAGCCATTCTACGTTCTTGCAACCCAGAACCCGATCGAACTGGAAGGTACTTATCCGCTCCCCGAAGCCCAGTTGGATCGGTTCATGTTCAACATCGTCATCGGTTATCTCAACGAAGCGGACGAGATTCAGGTCGTCAGCCAGACGACTTCTCTCCGAGAGGTGACTTTTGAGAAGACGATCGGCGGTCCGGAGATCCTCGAGTTCCAGCGATTGGTCCGAAAGATGCCCGTCGCCGACCCTGTGATGCGCTACGCCGTGCAGCTCGCCCGCACGAGCCGGCCCCGGGGCGAGGGCGAAGTTCCGGAATTCATCAAGAAGTATGTCAACTACGGGGCGAGCTTGAGGGCCTCTCAGTTCCTGATCCTGGGCAGCAAGGCGATGGCGCTGATCAACGGCCGTTACAACGTGGCGATCGAAGACATCCAGACCCTGGCGTACCCCATTTTCCGCCACCGTATCCTCACGAACTTCCATGCCGAGTCCGAAGGTATTACGTCCGAAGACATCATCGAGCAGCTACTGGACGCGGTGCCGGTGCCGGAATCCGGGATGAAGGACTAGGCGAGCGGAATGAGCACAGCGATCGCACCAGCGCCGACGAATCGGTTCATCGATCCGACGATCCTGTCGAAGATCGAGAACCTCGAGTTGTTGGCGCGAACGGTCGTCGAAGGGTTCGTCCAGGGTCTGCACAAGTCCCCTTACCTCGGCTTCAGCGTCGACTTTGCGGAATACAGGACATACCAGCCCGGAGACGAGATTCGCCGTATCGACTGGAACGTCTTTGCCAGGATGGACAAGCTGTATGTCAAGCTGTTCGAGGGCGACACGAATACGCATGTGCACCTCCTGCTGGACGTCAGCGGTTCGATGGGCTATGGATCCGGAGACGTTCAGAAGGTCGACTACGCCCGTTTCCTGGCCGCTTCGCTCGCCTACTTTGCCTATGGTCAAAGAGACGGCGTCGGCCTGTTGAGCTTCGACACCGACATCGTCAACCACATTCCGGCCGGGCGGCGGAGCGGCCAGCTCTTCAGCATCCTGGCCGAACTCGATCGTGCGAAGCCCAGCAAGGAAACCGAGTTCCAGAAACCGCTGGACTATATGGCGGAGTTCCTCAAAAGGCGCGGCATCATCGTCCTGATCTCGGACCTCTACGACGATGTTCCAAATATCCTGGCCGGCATCAAGCATCTCCGCTCGAAAGGAAACGACGTCATCGTTTTTCACGTACTCGATGACTTCGAACTCAATTTTCCGTTCGAGGAGATGACGGAATTCGAGGACCTGGAAACGACGAAGAAACTCAACGTGATCCCTCAGTACCTCAAGCGGGAGTACCTGCAGTTGATCCACGGGCACATCGAGGAGCTCGATCGAGAGCTCTCGAAGGTCGGTGTCGACTACACGTTGATGAACAGCAGCAAACCCCTCGACGTCGGGCTGTTCGCCTACCTGGCGAAGAGGGCAAAGGCGAAAACATGAGGAAGTAGTCAGTAGCCGGTGGTCAGTTGAGGAACTCGGACCGACTACCGCTACTAATTGACTGACTACTGACTACCGACTACCGATTACTAACAATGTCATTTCTCAACCCATTCTTCTTCATCGGCTCGCTCGTCCTGGCCGTGCCTCTCCTCATCCATCTGGTGCGCAAGGACAAGTCCGAGATCGTTCGGTTCAGCTCGCTGATGTTCCTGCTTCGCATCCCCCGAAAAACGATCCGCCAGCACCGGCTTCGCAATCTCCTGCTCCTGGTGCTCCGGTTGCTGCTGATCGCCCTGCTGGTAGCGGCTTTCGCCCGGCCCTACCTGGTCGATTCGGCCGCTGCAGTCGTACCGGACGGGGGAGCCAGGGGAAGTGTGATCCTGCTCGATACCTCCTACAGCATGACCTACGCCACGAACTTCGAGCGGATGAAAGCCGAGGCTCGCGACCGAGTCGACGCGATGAATCCGGGAGACCGAATCGCGCTGGTCTCGTTTGACGAAAAGGCAACGCTCCTTGCAATGCCCTCGGGCGACCCAGAAGAGCTGAAAGCGTTGGTCGGAGCGCTCGAGCCGTCGTCTGAGAAGACCAGCTACTACGAGGCGTTCACGCTAGCCGACCGCGTGCTCACGCAATTGCAGGACTACAACAGGGAACTCGTAGTCATCTCTGATTTTCAGAGGAATGGCTGGAACCGGTCCTCGCGGGAAAGCGTCATCGACGTCGATGTGGCCACGGAGTTCGTGGACCTGGGCGTCGACAACCCCGAAAACGTCAGCATCGAGAGCGTCGGCGTTGACGCCACGGTGTTCACCCGGACTTACACCGGCCAGGTGATGGCTCGCATCAACAACCACCAGCTCGCCGATGCTGCCACCGTACCCGTCTCGATCAGCATCAACGATCGCGAGGTTGACCGGAAGAGGGTGACGATTCCCGCTGAATCGACCACTCTGGTGGAATTCACGGGATTTGACCTCCCTCTCGGCTTCTCTCGGGGCCGTGTGCGGATCGAGGCAGATGACCCGCTGGTTATCGACAACGAGTTTCTATTCGCAATCCAGCGTCGCGAGAAGCTGCGGTTGCTGATCGTCGACGCAGGGCGTTCCCGTCAGAGTTTTTTCCTGGAACAGGCGTTGACTTCGGCTCCGGACCTCCCGTTCGCGGTGACGACGAAACGCGTGAACAACGTGAATGCTGGAGAGTTGGCGGATTATGAGGTCGTCATTCTCAATGACGTCCCGCGCCTGTCCGACGCCCTCAAGGCGCGTCTTGACGAACTCCGCACCGGGGGCCAGGGCCAGCTGGTATTTGTGGCGGACAATGCAGAACTGGACTGGTGGAACGGTGTTGAAGATCTACCCGTCACCTTGATCGAAAAAGTCTTCGTCCAGAGTGATCGGGGCCAGCCTTCCTATTCCCTGACGAGCTACGATCGCAACCACGAGATCTTCGTCCCGCTGGAACGGAGCACCCGACTGACGTTGAATACCGCTCAGTTCTTCGCCTACTCCGAGATGGAGGCGAAAGAAGACGCGGTGGTAATCGCGAAGTTCGAGAACGGTTCGGTGGCCATCGCGGAGTCGTCGGGTGAAGGCCAGGGATTGATCGTGTTTGCTTCGTCGGTAGACAACGGCTGGAACGATCTGCCGCTGAAGCCGTCGTTTCTCCCCCTGGCCCACGAAATGATTCGGTATCTTGCCCGGTACCGCACGAGCGATGCGTGGTACCAGCTGGGCCAGGCGGTTCCCGTGGTGACCCTGCTCGAGGATAGCCTGGCCTTGATCACGCCTGAGGGGGAGAGGCAGAACCTGGGAGAGGTTTCGGCGTCCGGTCAGCGGTTCTTCACACCCGAGCTCACCGGGTTCTACGAGATCCGCGTCGGGCCGGAAACGACTCACGTTGCGGTGAACGCCCCGTCGAGCGAGAGCCAGCTTGCCGGGATCCCGCCGGATGATCTGCTTGTGAGTGTGCAGCGCCTGGAAGGCGAAGTCCGGCGGGGTGCTTTGCTGGGCGAAGCCGAAGAAGACAACTCTGCCCGCCGGCAGAGCTGGTGGTGGTATCTTTTCTTATTTGCACTTTTGGTGGCGATAGGTGAGATTTATCTAGGGAACAGTGTGACCGCAAGCCGAGATGAGCGGTCTACTCCCGTAACCGGCTGATTCTTTTTTACGTATTAGTCTTTGGGACGGGATTGATTCCATGGGTGTGGCGGCGAATGCTCATCCGAATCGAGGAGCTGAGATGGAACCCAGACAGGAACTGCTTCGAAGGATTCAAAGGGTCCGAGGAAGGTGGAATCGATTCATCTGGTTTCGGGGGTTGGCCTGGGTCTTGGGGGTCGGTGTCGCCGCCCTCGTCCTCACGATGACCATTGCCGAGTCTGGCGACATTTCGCCCTGGTTGGTCGTCGTCCTCCGCGTCGGCCTGTTTGCGACCGTCGCGGCGACCATCGTCATCAAACTGGTCCTGCCGCTCCGTAACAGGCCCGAGGATCAGCAGCTCGCCCGATTTGTCGAAGAAAAACACCCTGGTCTGGAGGACCGTCTCGTCAGCGCGGTCGAATTCGTGCGGAAACCGCCCTCGGAACACGGTCCTTTCGGGATTCTCTTGATACGCGACGCGCTGGACCGGACCCGCCGCCTCCGTTTTGACGACGTGGTCAACCGCCAGAAGTTGAACACTTTCGCGACGTTGTCGGGTGCTTTCCTGGTCGCTTTGGTCGTCGCCGTCTACTTCTCGACGCTGTTCTTCCCGTACGGCAGCGCCCGCCTGTTTGCCGGGTTCCTGGAGCCTCCACCCGCGCCTGCCTTCACCATTTCCGTGACTCCGGGCGACACAACGGTTCCGCGAGGAAGCGATGTCGTTCTTGAAGCGATTACGTCGGGCTTCGATCCGGAGCGCGCAGAGATTCACCTGAGGTACGAGAACAGCTCCCAATGGGAGGCTTCAACGATGGAGGTCACTCCGTTGATCGTACCGACCTTCCGCCACCTTCTGTTCAACGTGCAGGAGCCGATCCGGTACTTTGTCCAGGCCAGTGGCTACAAATCGGCGGAGTTTGTGATTCGGGTCGCCGACCTGCCGCGCGTGGAAAGTCTGGACTATACGTACAACTACCCGCGATACAGCGGGCTCCCGACCCGCACCGAAGAAGATGCTCTCGACATGGTGGCGCTTCGTGGAACCGCCGTCGACGTGAAGGTTCACGCGAACCAGGGGCTGGCGGGCGGGCGCCTGATCTTCTCGGACGGGCGCGAGGTCGAGCTCACCCCATCGGTAGAGCCGGGGGCCACAGCCCGGTTAACCGTCGACCGGAGTGCCACATTCCGGGTGGAGTTGACCAACACCCGGGGGCAGAAGTATCTCGGTTTGGAAGAATACGGGATGGAAGCTCTGGACGACCAGAAGCCGCTCGTGGAATTTACCAAACCCGGGCGCGACCACAAAGCGTCGACCGTCGAAGAAGTCTTCACCGAGCTGCGTGCCGAAGACGACCTCGGAATCAACGCGCTGGAACTCTATTTTTCGGTCAACGGGGGAGAAGAGCAGAAGATCGATCTGTTTGCCAACAACGGCCGGGCTCCGAAGGAAATCTCCAGCAGCTACACGTTCTTCCTCGAAGAATACGAGATTCAGCCGGGTGATTTCATCACCTACTACGGACAGGCCGTCGATTCGAACCAGCCAGCCAATTCCGTGATGACCGACATTTACTTCATCGAAGTCCGTCCCTTCGACAGGGAGTATTTTCAGGGTCAGGCCGGTGGTCAAAGGGGTGGTGGTCAGCGGGGCGGCGGCGATGACTCGGCCGAGGCCCTTTCCCGCCGGCAGAAGGAGATCATCGCCGCGACCTTCAACCTGATCCGTGACAAAGAGAGTTTCGGCGCTTCGGAGTATTCCGACAACATTCAGGCTGTCGCCGAGAGCCAGAGCACGTTGGCCGAGCAGACGCAGACGCTCATGACACGCCTGATGCGGCGACAGCTCGTCGTGCAGGATCGGATCGGGCAGCTCAGTGAGTACATGCGCACCGCCCTGGAGCAGATGGGGCCGGCCGCCCAGGAGCTGAGGGAAGAGGATCTGGGCGAAGCGCTGCCACACGAGCAGAAGGCCTTGCAGTTCCTGATGCGTGCCGAAGCCCTGTTCAACGAGATCCAAGTCTCCATGGGCGGTGGTGGCGGTGGTGGTGGCGGGATGGGTAGCAGCGCCGAAGACCTTGCCGATCTGTTTGACCTGGAGTTGGATCAGAACAAGAACCAGTACGAGACGCTCCAGCGCGGGGAACTGTCCCAGAATTCGCAGGAGCTGGACGAGGCGCTGCGCCGCCTGCAGGAACTCGCAGAGCGGCAGCAGAAGATGATCGAGCAGCAGCGCCGCCAGGCCCGGATGGGTGGCGGTGGTGGTGGCGGAAGCCAGCAAATGTCGGCGGACGAGCTGCGCCGCGAAACCGAGCGCCTGGCGCGTCAGCTGGACCGGTTGTCGCGCGAGAACAACGATCGCCAGATGGCCGATGTCGGCCGCGCACTCGAAGAAGCCGCTCGTAACATGCAGCAGGCCCGCAACGGCTCAGGCCAGCAGCAACAACAGGCGTCCGAACGGGCGCTGGAAGAACTCGAGCGGGCTCAGCGACTCCTGGCCGGTGCCAGGGGCGGTAGTCTGGATGACAGGCTCGCGAACCTACAGCGCCAGGCCCAGCAGCTCAGCGATCAGCAGACACAGGTCGCGGATCAGACGGAACGGCTGGCTGCGGACCCGAATAACGAGCGCGAACGCCGGTCCGAGCAGATTCGAGACCTGAAGGAGGATGCGATCGCCGAGCTTCGATCACTGCAGGACGGTTTGGAATCGCTCCAGACCAATCAGGAGAGTCGCGAGACTGCCAGCCGCATCCGGTCTGCAGCGAATTCGATTCGATCGGGACGTTTCCTGGACAAGATGAACCAGGGCCAGCAACTCCTCGACAACGGCTACTTCGACTACGCAGCCCAGCGTGAGCGCGAGCTGGAGCAGGCTTTCAACGACCTGACCCGTCAACTCGGAGATGCCGCAGCCAGTGCCGCGAGCACCGAAGAACGCCAGGTTCAGAACGCCCTCAACCAGACCAGCGAGGCGATCCGGCGCCTGGAATCGATGCAACGTCGGATGGAGAATGAGCAACAGGCTCGGCAGCAAGGTCAGCAAGGCCAGCAGGGCCAGCAAGGTCAGCAGGGCCAGCAGGGCCAGCAGGGGCAGCAAGGCCAGCAGGGCACCGGCGGTCCCGGCGGTGGTGAGCGTGGAGACGGTTTCCGGGGTGGCGGCGGAACCCGCGGAGCGCGCGGTGGGGATGTCCGTCAGCTGACTCGAGAGTGGGAACAACGCCTTCGGGATGTGCAGGACATCCGCGATCAACTCGGCCGCAACAACCCTATGAGGGGCGACCTGAACGGCATCATGGATGCGATTCGCCGCCGGATGGAAGAGCATTACCCGGGCGACCCAGCCGAAATCGAAGCCCTGCGTCGCGAGATCATCGACCCGTTCCGGTCCATCGAGCTCGAGCTCAGCCGCGAACTCCAGTTGCTGATCGGAAAGGAGAACATCCGATCGGCGCACGACGAGGAGATTCCGGCGGGCTACAAGCGCCTGGTCGAAGAGTATTACAAGAAGCTTTCCGACGAACCCCCCGGGCCGAACTAGCGACGGGCGCGTCAGGGTGTAGGTGCGCTCTATGAGCGCACGCTCTAGACGGAAGAGTGTGCGGTCATAGACCGCACCTACACTTGTTCGAGGTCTACCCCCTCCCGGGATACAGCGGAAACCGCCCGCACAGCTCGGTCACCTCACCCCTAACCCGACTGATCGTTCCGTCGTCGTCGATGTTTTCCAGCACGTCGGCAATCCAGCCCCCGATTGCTTCCATCTCAGGATCGTTCATGCCACGTGTCGTCAGGGCCGGCGTCCCGATGCGAATCCCGCTGGGCGTCATCGGGGGGTTGGTGTCAAACGGGATCGTGTTCTTGTTGACCGTGATCCCGGCGAGTTCGAGCGCCTCTTCCGCCTGCTTGCCATTGATTCCCTTGGAGAACACATCGACCGACAGTAAATGCGTGTCGGTACCGCCCGACACGACGCGGAATCCGCGGGACACAATCGCCTCGGCCAATACGCTGGCGTTTCGGATGACCTGTTTGATGTAGCTCCGGAAGTCTTCTGTCGCGGCCTCTTTGAAACAAGTGGCCTTCGCCGCGATGACGTGCACGAGCGGACCTCCCTGCATTTCGGGGAAGACCGAACGGTTGAGATCCTTGCGAAACTCCTCCCGGCACATGATGAATCCACTTCGGGGTCCCCGCAGCGTCTTGTGAGTCGTGCTGGTAACGAAATCAAAATGGGGAACCGGATTCGGATGCTCTCGGGCCGCAATCAGGCCCGCTATGTGGGCGATGTCGGCCATGAGCAGAGAACCCGTGTCCCGCGTGACTGTCGCGATTCGTTCGAAATCGATGGTCCGGGCGTACGCGCTGGCACCGACGACGATGAGTCTGGGCTTGTGCTCGTGGGCGAGCTGCTCGAGCTGGTCGTAGTCGAGAAGTTCGGTTTCCTGGTCGACCCCGTACGGGACGATCTTGTAGTACTTGCCGGAGAAGTTTAGCGGGTGTCCGTGCGTGAGGTGGCCGCCGTGTGACAGGTTCATGCCGAGGACGGTGTCCCCCGGCTCGAGGACGGAGAGGTAGACGGCCATATTTGCCTGGCTGCCCGAGTGCGGCTGGACGTTGACGTGCTCGGCGCCGAAGAGGGTCTTGGCCCTTTCGATCGCCAGCCGCTCCACGACGTCGACAAATTCGCAACCGCCGTAGTACCTCCGACCGGGGTAGCCTTCCGCGTATTTGTTCGTAAAGACAGACCCCGTTGCCTCCAGGATCGCCTCGGAAGTGAAGTTCTCGGATGCGATGAGTTCCAGGCCGTTGGCCTGCCGTCTCTCTTCATTCTTTATGGCTTCATAAATATCTGAATCCAAATCTGTTAATGGCAGCTGGAAGCGCCTGTCAAGAGCCTCGTTCTTCATCTCATCCTCCGCGGTTCACTCTACCACGCTGTGCTATAATTTCCCCATCATGTTGGCACTGCTTCCACGCGGGACCGCCTATGTTCTGCTGTTTGTCGTGCTGGTCTACTTCGGCTTCCATTACGCCCCGATCTACCTCCATGCCTACCAGTTCAACGACTTCGTTCGTTCTGAGGTCAAGTTTGCCGGTGGCAGCAGACGATCGGTCTCGACGATCACCGAGAACATCCTCGTCAAAGCCGCGCAGCTCGATCTTCCGGTCGAAAAAGACAACATCAAGGTGACGCGCGAGGGACCATTTTTTACCGTGGACCTGTCCTACAAGGTCCCGGTTGATTTGAGGATCTACCAGCACGAACTCGAATTCGAGTCGAGCCTGTCCGGCCAGACCTTCGCGCAATGATCTCGATCGAGCGCGGGCTGGAAATAGTCGCCTCTGTCGCTCAGACGTCGATCGGACCCGATTTCATGCCTCCCGAAGCGGTTCCTCTTGCCGATGCGATCGGTCGCATCCTGCGTGAGGATGTACGGCTCGACGCGGATTCCCCTCCCTTTGACCGTTCGATCCGGGACGGATTCGCTCTCCGCGCAGAAGACATCGTCGACGTTCCCCAGGAACTGAGGGTGATCGGCGAGTCGCGTGCCGGCGCTTCATTCGAAGGCGAGGTCGGGCTGGGCGAGTGCTGCGAGATCATGACCGGAGCGGCCGTGCCCAGAGGTGCTGATGCTGTCGTCATGGTGGAGTACACCGAGGCGGGCAGCGGTGAAGGCCGGGTACAGATCCAGCGCGAAGCTCGACCCGGTCAAAGCATTCAACGAATGGGGACGGAGGCTTCCGCCGGTGACCGGATTCTTGGGGCCGGGCGAGCGATCCGGACACCGGATCTGGGCGTGCTCGCAAGCGTCGGTCGGGCCGACGTGCAGGTTTCGCGGAGACCACGGGTCGCCATTCTTTCGACCGGTGACGAACTGGTCGAGGTGGGGGAGACTCCGAGGGCCGATCAGATCCGCAACGGCAACAGCTATACCCTCTACGCGCAGTGCCTCGAAGCCGGCGCCGAACCCGACATGCTCGGTATTGCCAGGGACGATCTGGGCGACCTCAGCGAGAAAGTGTCCAGAGGGCTCGAACGAGACATACTGATGACCTCCGGCGGTGTTTCCATGGGTAAGTACGACTTCGTGGAGGGCGTCTTCCAGGATCATGGTGTCGAACTCCATTTCGACAAAGTGGCGATGAAACCCGGCAAGCCCACCGTTTTCGGATCCCGCGGCAGGACCTTCGTCTTCGGGCTGCCCGGAAATCCCGTCTCGACGATGGTTTCGTTCCAGCTCTTCGTGCGTCCCTTGATCCATTCTCTGCTCCAGGTCGTCGACGACCCGACGGCGCCGCTCGAGGCCGCCCTGGCGGAGAGGGCACGATGTGACCCCGAGCGGGAGGCGTGTGTGCCCGCAACTGTACGCTTCGAAGAAGGCGCATACAGGCTGTCTCCTGTGGCCTGGAAGGGTTCGTCCGACCTTGTTGGCTTGTCCCGCGCCAACGCTTACGTCATGATTCCAAGGCGGGAAGGATTTCTGGAAGTGGGCGCTGCCGTCCGGTTCATACCGATACGGGGACTTTGAGCCTTGTCTGAAGATCTTACTCATATTGACGAACAGGGTCGCGCCCGGATGGTCGATGTCGGCGGCAAGGAGCGGACCGAGAGGATGGCACGGGCCGAAGCTCTCGTCCAGATGAGCGACGAGTTGGTGGGGCGGCTCCAGGAGAAGACCCTGCCGAAGGGAGATCCGTTCGAGGTTGCCCGGATCGCTGGCATCCAGGCTGCCAAGAGAACCTCGGACCTGATTCCGTTATGCCACCAGCTCCCGCTCAACCACATAGAGGTTTCCATCGAAATCGTCGAAGGGGGAACTCGCGTCCAGACCATAGCGCGCACTTTCGCCGAGACCGGGGTCGAGATGGAGGCACTCTCTGCGGCAACGGTCGCGGCGCTGACGCTTTACGACATGTGCAAGTCGGTCAGCAAGGGGGTTGTCATCGGGCCGATCCGGCTTCTCGAGAAGAGGGGCGGAAAGAGCGGCGACTGGAAACGCGAGAATGACTCGGATGAATGATCAAGTCGGAAGCCATGAAGGGCCGGAGGCCGGGAAGAGCCTGGGCTCCGCCCTGGTTCTGACCATCAGCGATTCGGCCTCCACAGGAGCGAGGGAAGACCTGTCGGGACCCGAAGCCCGGCGCATCCTCGAAGAAACCGGCTTCGACATCCTGGGTGTCGAAGTCCTTCCCGACGAGAGAACCCAGATCCAGGATCGGTTGCGGCAGGCCTGTGACCGTGACCATACCCGCCTGGTCGTGACGACCGGGGGTACGGGGCTTTCGCCGCGCGACGTAACACCTGACGCGACCGAACGAATCATGGATCGGGAAGTGCCGGGTATGGCCGAAATGATGCGTAGCGAAGGCCTCAAGTCAACACCTCGCGCCGCACTCTCGAGAGGCGTGGTCGGAATTCGCGCCTCGACGTTGATCGTGAACTTGCCGGGGAGCGTCAAGGGGGTACGTGAATCATTGAAGGCCCTGGTCCCGATCCTCCCCCACGCGATCGAAGTCGTAGCGGCGTCATCGCTGGGTTGCGGCGAATGATGCGGAGATTGGGGCTCCGCCCCCTGTTTTTCGAAGCCTCGCTCCCGATTCTGGTGATTTGAAGCTATACTGAGCAGTTCGAGAGTTCGTGAGATCGAATCGCGTCGAGACGGCGAATGTCTGAAGAAGTGCTTACATCATACCTGCCGATCTTCCTGTTCTTTGGATTGGCATTCCTGTTCCCGGTCGTCACGCTTCTAGTCGCGAGGGTCGTTCGGCCGCAGACGGGAGGTGCGGGCAAGCTGACCGCCTACGAGTGCGGCGTCGACCCCGAGGGCGATGCACGTGACCGGTACGCGATCCGGTATTACCTGGTCGCGATCCTCTTCGTGATATTCGACGTCGAGACGATCTTTCTGTTCCCGTGGGCCATCATCTATGACGAGTTGGCTTTGTTCGGACTGATTGAGATGTGCGTGTTTCTGGGGATTCTGATTGTCGGATACGTGTGGATCATCAAGAAAGGTGCGATCGAATGGGCGTGATCTCACCTGCCTGGAGCGTTGGATGGCCTGGATAGACAATCGATTCGAAAAGAACATGATCACGACAACGGTGGACACCGTTTTCAACTGGGCACGCAAGTCGGCGCTGTGGCCGATGACGTTCGGCCTGGCCTGCTGTGCCATCGAGATGATGGCGACCGGCGCCTCGCGTTTCGACATGGACCGCTTTGGTGCGGGAATCTTTCGCCCGAGCCCGAGGCAATCCGACTTGATGATCGTCGCCGGGACCGTCACCTTGAAGATGGCGCCGATCGTGCGACGCGTCTACGACCAGATGCCCGACCCAAAATGGGTAATCTCGATGGGGGCCTGTTCGAACGTGGGCGGGCCGTTCGACACTTATTCGGTTTTGCAGGGCGTGGACCACGTCGTACCGGTCGACGTCTATGTTCCCGGCTGTCCCCCGCGTCCGGAAGCTTTGCTGTACGGGTTGATGCGCCTCCAGGACAAGATCGACCGGATGACGATCTCGAAGCGCCCGACCGATGTTCGCCTCGACGAGATCAAGGACGACGAACGCATCACGCGGGCGGCGCTCGAGGAGATGGACCGCATCGACATGAACATCTGAAGGTGTTGTGCAGCTTATCCGCCCCCGCCCGGCCTTGTGCCGGGCTTTTTTGTATCAGCAGGAGCGCGCGTGAGAGGGAATCGGGCTCTGGTCGATCATCTGGAAAGACTCATCCGGGAGCGCGGCCGACTTCCTTTCGATGTCTACATGTCGGAGGTTCTCTACCACCCTGACTACGGGTACTATTCCACCGACGCGGATCGGATCGGAGCCCTGGGGGATTTCTACACCGCGGCGGATTTGGATCCGGCAGTGGGTCAGCTCCTGACCGGTCTCTTTGATTACATGGCCGCGCGTATTGATCGGTTCACGCTGGTTGAGATCGGAGCCGGCAAGGGTTTGCTCGCACGCCACATCCTCGAGCAACGGCGTTTCCCCTACGTGATCGTCGAGCGGAGCGGGGCGATGAGGGCCCGTCAGCAGGAGGCTCTCGAGGGGTACGGGGTCGAGTGGCGGGACCGGCTTCCGGACGGTGTCCACGGCTGTATCTTTTCCAATGAGTTCTTCGACGCTCTCCCTGTACGCCGGTTCGTCCGGCGTGGCGGAAAGCTTCGCGAAGTCTTCGTCGGGGAGGGCTTTAGCGAAATCGAGGCAGATCCGGAAATTCCCTTCGACCTCCAGCTGTCGGAAGAAGGCCAGGCGGGCGAGGTCAGCCTCGAGGCCCGAGAGTGGATCCGGCAGGTCGCGAAGGCGCTCGAGCTCGGATACCATCTGGTTGTCGATTACGGCGACCTTCGCCGGGAACTCTTCTCCCGTCAGAGGGGGACCCTGATGTGTTACCGGGCGCACCAGACCAACGAGGATCCGTACTCCTGGATCGGGGAACAGGACATCACCGCACACGTCAATTTCTCGGATCTGATCGACGAGGGGACCGATCACGGTCTGGAGCTTTCGGGTTATTCGACCCAGAGGGAGTTCCTCGTCGATCTGGGCCTGCTCGAGCTTATGGAGCCTCTGGCGATGAGTCAGGACGCTAGTTCGATTCGACGGCTCCAGGCCCTGAAGAACCTCCTTTTGCCGCCGATGATGGGAGAGCGTTTCAAGGTGCTCTTGCAGCGGAAGGGGGTCGACGCTGGCTTGCTGCCCGGCTTTCGGAAAGGAGGCAGGGAGGCCTGATCCGGCAAGCGGGGCCTGGTGGCCCGAAAACCGACATCAGCGTATGGTTTCAAGCAAATACGGTCTGTTCTTCCGTTGGATTGTGCGTTAATATTGCATGTTTGCCGACGCCCCGTGCGCCGCGTCGGAAGCTGTATCGAGCACCGGTGTGCGGGGACGTCACGGATGTACCGACCGCGCGTTTCCCCCAGGACCCACCTTTCTGAGAAGACACAGGCGTGGCAGAAGAAAGAGAAGATCAGCCAAACGAGGAATCGGGCTCCGAGCCCCAGCCCCCGGCGGAAACTTCGGCGAACCCTCCAGGAGAGGATCTTCCAGGCCCTGAAGGCCAGCCCGCCTCCTCTACCAGCAGCGATAGCGCGGAGAGTAGTAATCCGGACAAGCCTGCATCGCCGCCGTCGGCTGGCAGTGACCCGGACAAGCCGTCACACCCAGCTGGAGATGACACTGAATCGGACAAGCCGGCTCCGCCGGCGCCGGCCAGTGATCCGGACAAGCTGGCATCGCCAGCGCCGGCCGGCAATGCTCCGGACAAGCCGGCATCGCCCGGAGATGCCAAGCCGGCCGTGCCCAAGCCGCCTCCGAAGAAGCCGGCCCGCAAGAAGCCGAAGGGGCCCGTGCCGGGACCCTGGTCCTCTCCGCTCGTCGATGCCCTCAGGGAGAAGTTTCCGGGTCAGGTCCTGGACTCCTACAAGTTCATCTCCCAACGGCAGATCCTGATCAAGAAAGACCGCGTTACGGAGATCATGGGATTCCTGCGGCGCAACGACATCGAGGCGTTCGATTTCTTGAGCGATGAGACGGCCACGCACTGGCCCAAGGAAGAGGAATTCGAACTCGTTTACAACCTGTACTCATTCGAGACGAACGACCGCCTCCGGGTCAAAGCGCGCATCAAGGAGTGGGAACAGGTCGAGAGCCTCGTCAGCGTTTGGCCCGGGACCAACTGGCTGGAACGAGAGATTTACGACATGTTCGGCATCCAGTTCGCAAACCATCCGAACTTGAAGCGAATCCTTTTGCCCGAGGACTGGGTCGGGTTCCCGCTTAGGAAGGACTACAACATCCGCCTTCAGGATGTAGAGTGGGTGCGAAAACACCTGGGCATCGATTCCGGGCAGAAGTTTTACGTCGGGGAGGCACGGCACGAGGAAAACTAGTAGGCCGTTATCCGTTGTCCGCTATCGTGAATGCGTACCGCCTAACGGCCTACGGGCAACTTGTTTTAGATCGCCGAAACGTGAGCAGCGAAATCTGGTTCCCAAGCGAGTAACGCTGAGCTTAAGCCAACGATGAAACACGAGACCCTATTCGATTCGAGTGAGATCACCGTCAGCATGGGCCCCCAGCATCCGTCTACCCACGGGGTGCTGCAGGTCAAGCTGAAGCTCGACGGCGAGAAAGTGAACGATGCCGAGTGTGTCATCGGCTACCTCCATCGAGGAGTCGAAAAGCTGGGCGAAAACCAGACCTACGGTCAGTTCCTCCCGACGCTCGATCGGATGGACTACATCGCCGCAGTCTCCAATTGCCTGGGCTATGTCGAAGCCATCGAGAAGATGCTCGAGGTTGAGGCGCCGCCTAGGGCACAGTACGTCCGGGTCATCCTGACCGAGTTGAACCGCATCAGCAGCCACCTTCTCTGGCTGGGAACCCATGCGCTCGACATCGGCGCGATGACGGTGTTCCTCTACGCGTTCCGTGAGAGGGAAGAGGTTCTCAAGATCTTCGAGAACTACTGCGGTGCCCGGTTGACGACCCACATTTTTCGTGTCGGCGGCCTGCAGTACGAGATCTATGAGGGGTTTGAGGAGCAGGTCCGGACCTTCGTGGACGATTTCCCGAAGAAAGTCGACGAATATGAACAGCTGCTGACGGAGAATCGCATCTGGCTGGGACGGACCAGGGGCGTCGGTGTGCTGACGAAAGAAGAAGCGATCGACCTCGGCGTGAACGGTCCCTGCCTGCGGGCTTCGGGACTGGCGTGGGATTTGAGAAAGTCGAATCCCTACGCCGCGTACGCGGATTTCGATTTCGACATCCCGGTCGGTGAATACGGGGATACCTATGACCGCTATCTCGTCCGGGTGGAAGAGATGCGACAGGCGAACCGGATCGTTTCGCAGGCTGTGGCGAAAATCCCGGATGGCCCGATCAAGGCAAAGGTCGGAAAGATCCTGAAGCCCGTCGTCGGCGACGTCTACCACGCCATCGAGGCGCCGAAGGGAGAGCTGGGCTACTATGTTGTGGCCGACGGATCGACCCAACCCTACCGGGTTCGCGTACGGCCTCCGTCTTACATCAACCTGCAGGCGCTGCGTCAGATGGTCCGGGGCCACATGGTGGCGGACGTCGTGGCCATCATCGGAACTCTCGACATCGTTCTCGGTGAAATCGATCGCTAGCTCATGGACTTCCTCGTCGACTTCATCCTGATTCCGCTCATCAAGATCATCGTCGTCTTTCTGACTCTATCGCTTGTCGTGGCGTACCTGACATTGCTGGAGCGCAAGGTCATCGCGTTCATGCAGGTGCGGCTGGGCCCCATGCGGGTCGGCCCGTACGGTTTGCTGCAGCCGATCGCCGACGGACTGAAGCTCATGCTCAAGGAAGACATCGTCCCGGCACGTGCCGATCGGCTGATCTTCACGATGGCGCCGATCATCACGCTGATCCCGGCGTTCATCGTCTTTGCGGTGATCCCGTTCGGACCGAGCATCGAATTGTTCGGGCGTGAGATCACGCTCCACATTACCGACCTGAACATCGGGGTGCTCTACGTTCTGGCTATTTCGTCGATCGGGATTCTGGGCGTGATTCTGGGAGGCTGGGCCTCGAACAGCAAGTACCCGCTGCTGGGTGCGCTGCGCTCGGCCGCCCAGATGGTCAGCTATGAGGTTGCTCTGGGCTTTTCGATCATCGGGATCCTGCTGCTGGCAGGAACGCTGAGCCTGGTTGAGATCGTCGAGGCACAACGAGACAGCGGATACTGGTACGTCTTCCTGCAGCCGGTCGCGTTCATCCTGTTCTTCGTATGCGGCGTTGCCGAGACGAACCGGGCGCCTTTCGACCTGCCCGAGGCGGAAACGGAGCTCGTCGCCGGCTTTCACACCGAGTACAGCGGCTTCCGCTTTTCTTTGTTCTTCCTGGCCGAATACGCCAGCATGATCGTGATCTCGTGCATGGCGGTGACGCTCTTCTGGGGCGGGTGGCTCCGGCCGTTCCCGAGTGTCGAGGCTCTGAGCTTTCTCGACAGCATCCCGGCCGCGATCGGCATCCCGGCCGGGATCGTGGGAGTCGGATGGTTTTCGTTGAAGGTTCTGGTTTTTCTCTATTTCTACCTGTGGTTCCGGGCCACCTGGCCCCGTTACCGCTACGACCAGCTGATGAGCATCGGTTGGCGCTATCTGCTGCCAATTTCGATTGCTAACGTCATCGCCACCGCGGTTCTGATTCTGGTTTTGAGGGGATAGACGAGATGAAGGTTGTTCGTCCGCAAGGACTTTCTCTGTTGAAGAAGATTTTCCTGGTCGACCTGATCAAGGGGTTGATGGTCACGTTTTCCTACCAGCGTCCTTCGGCCAATTACACGGAACAGTACCCGAAGGTGCGCCCGAAAGTGTCGGAGCGATATCGCGGCGCGCCGCGCCTGAACAACGACCCCGAGACCGGTGAGACCCTCTGTATCGCATGCAACCTGTGTGCGCTGGCATGCCCGGAGTACTGCATCGAGGTCGGTTGGGATCGCAACGAGGCCGGGAAGAAGGTCCTCACGACGTTCACCTTCGACATCTCCCGATGCATGTTCTGCGGCCTGTGCGAAGACGCGTGCCCGACTCCGTGCCTGGAACTGACCCAGGACTTTGAACTGGCGCTGTACGGACGGACCGACATGAAGTGGGATCGCCAGAAGCTCGAAGAAGGGAACCAGCCCGTTCTGTACACGAAATGACCGGCGCCCGATAAGCATGCTTGAACTCGTCGTCTTTTACATCTTTGCAGCGATCGCCGTGGTGTCGGCAATCCTGGTGATCACGCGGCAGAACGCCGTGCATAGCGCGATGTTTCTTGCAGGGACTCTGTTGTCGGTCGCCGGAATCTTTCTGAGCCTGCGTGCGGAGTTTCTCGCGGGCGTCCAGGTGATCGTCTACGTCGGAGGCATTCTCGTTCTCTTCGTGTTCGTCATCATGCTCGTTCCGACCGATCGGGCGGTGTTCGAACGTCGCTACAACCGACAGGGGAAAGTCGCTCTGGTGACGGCAGGGATCCTGGTTGCGGAACTCGCCTACGGCGTCTACCAGGGTCGCGACTCCTTCGCGCTTCCGGCCCCGGCATCCGTGCCGGCCGTGGAAGGCAATTCGCAGGGGGTCGGGATGGTTCTGTACCAGAACTATCTGCTGCCCTTCGAGATCGCATCAATCCTGCTGCTGGTCGCCATCATCGGTGCGGTCGTGCTTTCGAAGAAACCGACGCCGGCAGAAGAGCCGGCAGGGGATTGAGTCCAAATGGCACGTGACACGGATCAAGAGCGGGCAGGTTGAGCCAATGGTACCGGTACATCATTATCTGATCCTCGGTGTGGCCCTCTTCACGATCGGCGTCATTGGAGTCCTGACCCGCCGAAACGTGTTGATCATCCTGATGTCGATCGAGTTGATGATGAATGCGGTCAACATCAACCTGATCGCTTTCTCCAGGGAGCTCGAACATGTGACGGGGCAGGTTTTCGCAGTCTTCGTGATCGTCGTCGCGGCTGCTGAGGCCGCCGTCGGACTGGGAATCGTGATCGCGATGTTTGCCAACAAGGAAACCGTGAACGTCAACGAGATCGATCTCATGAAATGGTGACTGCAGGTGTGCTCTATGAGCGCAGGTGTTTCGGTTCGAAGAAGTGTGCGGTCATAGACCGCACCTACAAACAAATTTAATGAATTTTCTCGATTCCATCTGGCTCATTCCCCTCTTCCCGGCGGCGGGCTTCGCCATCAACGGGCTCCTCGGCAAGCGCTTTCCGAAGGTCGCCATCGACGTCGTGGGGTGTGGCAGCGTGCTGACGTCGTTCATTTTTGCCGTCGGTGCGGTCATGCAGTTACTCGGGCTGGAACAGACGGAGCGATCCCACTCCGTGACGCTTTTCGAGTGGATCCATGCCGGGGCTGGCCACACGTCAGCCGGTGATCTGGCGCGTTTCTCGATCGACTGGGGATTCCTGCTCGATCCGCTTTCGGCGGTAATGGTGCTCGTCGTGACCGGGATCGGCCTTCTGATCCACATCTATTCGACCGGGTACATGGCCGCCGAGGATGGGTACTACCGCTTCTTCGCTTACCTGAATCTGTTCATGTTCTCGATGTTGATGCTCATTCTCGGAAACAACTACCTGATGTTGTTCGTCGGCTGGGAGGGGGTCGGGCTCTGCTCCTACCTGCTGATCGGCTTCTTCATCACGAAGAAGAGTGCCGGGGATGCGGCCAAGAAGGCCTTCGTCGTGAACCGGATCGGGGACTGGGGTTTCTCCATCGGGATCATGTTGATCTTCTTCATGTTCGGCACGCTGGAGTTCGCCGGGGTCCGGGAAGCGATCCATTCCGGTGTGGAGGCCGGCCGGTACAACGTCGGCGACATGGCGTTCGTCGGCATCGCCATCGCGCTGTTCATCGGGGCAACGGGCAAGTCGGCCCAGGTTCCGCTCTACGTCTGGCTGCCGGACGCGATGGAAGGCCCCACTCCCGTCAGCGCGCTGATCCACGCCGCCACGATGGTCACCGCGGGCGTGTACATGGTGGCGCGAAGCTACTTCATCTACCAGATGGCGCCGTCGGCCATGATGGTAGTGGCCGTTGTCGGCGCCGTGACGGCCATCGGGGCGGCTTCGATCGGGCTGCTTCAGAACGACATCAAGAGGGTCCTGGCCTACTCGACGGTCAGCCAGCTGGGTTACATGGTGCTGGCCATGGGAGTCGGCGCATTCACAGCCGGTATCTTCCACCTGATGACACATGCGTTCTTCAAGGCCCTGTTGTTCCTCGGGTCGGGAAGCGTCATCCATGCCATCCACCATGAGCAGGACATGCGGAAGATGGGAGCCCTGAAGGACAAGATACCGATCACGTTCATGACGATGGCCGTCGGCACTCTGGCGATCGCGGGGACGCCGCTGCTCTCAGGCTTCTTCTCGAAGGACGAGATCCTGTGGCGGACTTTCTCCAATCCCCAGGGCTCGATCGTCCTCTACGTTGTCGCCCTCGCCGCTGCGGGTATGACCGCGTTCTACATGTTCCGGATGCTTTTCATGACGTTCTTCGGTGAGTCGCGCGTCGATCCGGAGGTCGAACAGCATATCCACGAGTCGCCAAGGTCGATGACCGTCCCGTTGATCATCCTCGCGCTAGGTGCGGTCCTGGCCGGGTACATCGGGCTGCCTCCCTGGCTGGCGGAGGTGAATCATTTCGAACACTTCCTCGAGCCGGTCTTCGAGCCCCTCCCGATACCCGCTGCCGAGGTCGTCGCTCACTCCCACGCCCTGGAGATCGCCATGGCCGCCCTCTCGGTCGGTATCGCCTTCATCGGGTTCTTCATCGCCTACCGGATGTACTACAAGAAGAGCGACCTCCCTGATCGTCTCGCCGGGCGATACCAGGCTGCCTACCAGACAGTCCTGAACAAGTACTACGTCGACGAGCTCTACGATCTGCTGTTCGTGAACCGCGCCAAGGACACCGGAACCCGGCTGTGGCAGTTCGACGCGGCTTACGTCGACGGTGCGGTCAACGGATCGGCACGCGCGACGGTGAAGAGCGCTGACGGATCGGGTTGGTGGGATCACTGGATCGTGGATGGTTCGGTCCGGTTCATCGGTGGGTTCTTCAAGACGTTCAGCTGGCCTGTGCGCTTGATACAGACCGGCTACGTCCAGAACTACGCTCTCGTAATGATCCTGGGGGTGCTGATTTTCATAGGGTACGTTCTCTGGGGCTAGGCCCCGGAGGCTGGAGTTTCGATACATGGGCTTTTTCTCGACACACATTCTGACAATCGTCACTTTCCTGCCGCTGGCCGGGGCATTGGTCCTGTTGTTCCTCAACAAGGAGAACACAACCCTGATCCGGTGGTGGGCCAACCTGGTGGGGCTTGCCGGCTTTCTGGTCTCTGTGCCGCTGTTCTTCTGGTTCGACTATGACAATGCCGGCGAGATGCAGTTCGTCGAGCGGGTCGACTGGATCACAGCGATCGGAGTGGAGTACGCGGTCGGGATCGACGGAATCAGCCTCCTGCTGGTTCTGCTGACCACATTGCTGGGCACGATCGCGATCCTTTCGTCATGGGCCTCGATTCAGGATCGCGCCAAGGAATACTACATTTTCATGCTGATGCTCCAAACCGGCATGCTTGGTGTTTTCGTTGCGCTCGATTTCTTCATGTTCTACGTGTTCTGGGAAGTCATGCTCGTGCCCATGTACTTCCTCATCGGAGTCTGGGGCGGGCCCAGAAAACTGTATGCCGCGATCAAGTTCTTCCTCTACACGCTCGTCGGCTCGGTTCTGCTCCTGCTGGGAATCCTTGCCCTTTACTTCCAGTATCCGGCTATTGCCGCTGGAATTCCGGAAATTGCGGCGCGGTTCGGAAGCGAAAGGACGTTCGACATCCTTGCCTTCCAGGCAATCGGCCAGTATTTGAGCTTCGATGTGCAGTACTGGGTGTTCCTGGCGTTCTTTGTGGGCTTTGCCATCAAAGTGCCCATGTTCCCATTCCATACGTGGCTCCCCGACGCACACGTCGAGGCCCCGACGGCCGGATCGGTCATCCTTGCGGGCGTCCTGCTGAAGATGGGGACCTACGGGTTCGTGCGCTTCAGCCTGCCAATGCTGCCCGAGGCCAGCGTGCATTTCGTGCCCTTCATGATCACCCTGTCGATTATCGCGATCATTTACGGGGCGCTCGTCGCGATGATGCAGAAGGACATGAAGAGTCTCGTGGCGTACTCGTCGGTCAGCCACATGGGTTTCGTGATGCTCGGCATGTTTGCCTTGAATCCGCTCGGCCTGAACGGCAGCATCCTGCAGCAGATCAACCATGGGATCTCGACGGGCGCGCTCTTCCTGATTGTCGGCATCATCTACGAACGCCGGCACACCCGTCTGATCTCCGAGTTCGGGGGCCTCTCGACGATCATGCCGGTGTACGCGACCATCTTTCTCATCATGACTCTGTCTTCGATTGGGCTGCCTCTGATGAACGGATTCATCGGCGAGTTCGTGATCCTCCAGGGAGCGTTGCAGGAGAACCTGTGGTGGGCCATCGCCGGAGCCTCGGGAATCGTACTGGGCGCCGCCTACATGCTGTGGCTCTACCAGCGGACGATGTTCGGCAAGCTCGACAACCCGGCCAACGAGAAGCTTCCCGATATGACCCTGCGCGAGGTTGTCACGCTCGCGCCGCTGGTCATCCTGGTTTTCTGGATCGGGATCTATCCGGCACCGTTCTTCGACGCACTGGAGGAGCCGGTGGACAAGATCGTCGCCGCAGTCCGGCCTGGCTACTTCCAGGCCGAGCAGCTGGACGCGGCCGAAGAACCCGCTCCTTCGCCTGAAGCCGTCGCGGAAATCCCGCCGGCGGATCCCTCGATCTCGGATGAGGAAACCGAAACCCTGCAGGACGCGGCGGCCCTCGGAGGCGCGGCGAATTAATGGGCGAGTTTTTTCAACTTCGGGATCTCGTGGCCATCGCTCCGGAACTGCAGCTGACGGCTTTCGGCCTCGTACTCTTGATCGCCGACCTCGTGATCCGCGAACCGAGGAGGCTAGGATACATCGCGCTCTCCGGTCTTGCTGTATCCGCCGGATGGCTGTTTGTTGTGGGAGGAACCCATGGGCCGGCCTACGGCGACCAGCTCGTGGTTGATCCCTTTGCCGCGTACTTCAAGTTCATCTTCCTGATCGCCGCCGGCCTGACGATCGGGCTGTCGATGCGTTACCTCGACATCGAGAGAGAGCAGCATGGCGAATACTACGCCCTGATCCTGTTCGCCACGATGGGCATGATGTTCATGGCGGGCGGAACCGACCTGGTGACGCTCTACATCGGTCTGGAGACGATGGCGATCGCAACCTATGTGCTCGTCGGGTTCCTCCGGGGGAGTCAGCGTTCCAACGAAGCCTCCCTCAAGTACTTCCTGCTCGGTGCCTTTTCATCGGGAGTACTGCTCTACGGAATGTCCCTGCTCTACGGGTTGTCGGGTTCGACCAACCTGACCGAGATCGCCGAGGCGCTGACGCGGCGGCCGGCGGCCGATCCCATTTCACTGGTGGCGATGATTACCGTTGCGGCTGGCCTTTTCTTCAAGATCGCCGCGGTGCCGTTCCATCAGTGGGTGCCAGACGCATACGAGGGGGCGCCGACCTCGGTAACGGCCTTCATGTCGGTTGCCGTCAAAGCGGCATCGTTCGCGATGATGGTCCGGGTGTTCATGGTCGCAATCTACCCGTTGCGCGACCAATGGGTCCCGGTCATGGCGGCCGTTTGCGCGATGACGATCACCGTGGGTAACGTTGCCGCGCTGAGCCAGTCGAACGTCAAGCGCCTGCTGGCCTATTCGTCCATTTCCCATGCCGGGTTCGTACTGCTGGGTCTGATCGCGGGTAACGACACGGGCATGATCGCCATCGCCATGTACCTGTTCGTCTACACGTTCATGAACCTGGGTGCGTGGGCGTTGGTCGTCGCTCTCCGGCGCCGGGACGTCATCGGCGAGCACATCGATGAGATGAACGGCCTGTTCTTCAAGCATCCGACGGCCGCGATCTTGATGCTCATCTTCCTGCTGTCTCTGGCCGGCATCCCGCCGACCGCCGGCTTTGTCGCAAAGTATTTTCTCTTCGCCGCGGTGATCGAGACCGGGCACACGACCCTGGCCGTAATCGCCGCGCTCAACATCGTCGTCGGGATTTACTATTACATGAGGGTCGTTGTCGCGATGTTCATATCCGATGCGACCGAAAAGACCGGCCTCGTGCTGTCGCCCGGTGTTGTCTCCGTGCTTGCGATCACCGTTGCTTTCACCCTGCTGATAGGTCTCTACCCCGACCCTTTTATCGCGATGGCACAACAGGCGGCGTCGGTCTTTTAGTAGTCAGTAGCCAGTAGTGTCCGACACGTTTCAGAATAGATTCAATTGGTTAGCGTTAGAGTGTCGATTTGAGATGAGCCCGGATTCGGTAAGCAGCTGAAAAAGAGGCACATTCTCAAATGGTGTGACACTCAAGATCTGTAACATTGAGTGCAACGACAAAGGCAAATTCAGTTCTTTACGCACGATAGCCACCAGCACGTAAACGCTCACGGCGACCCAGACCTGAGTTTTGACGGCGTTCTCGGAAGTGCCGAAGAAACGCTTGATGCGCAGGTGCTGTTTGATCCATTTGAAGAACAGCTCCACCTGCCAGCGCAGGCGATACAACTCGCAGATGGTCCGGGCTGGGAGCGTCATGTGATTGGTCAAGAAAACCAGTCGCCGACCCTCGGGATCGCGATAACGAATGCGACGCAACCGTTCGGGGTAGCCGCGGCGGGAGCGAAATACGGTCAGTTCGATAGTCTGATCGCAGATGAGGCCCGTGTGTCGGTCGACGGGTTGGGAGTAGATGCGCTTGAACGCGAAGTCGGATCGAGCACGGGTGACGAAGAAGCTCCCGGCTTGATTGAAGGTGTAGAGGCGATCGAAGTCGAGATAGCCGCGGTCCATCACGTAGAAAGCACCGGCTTCGGCGATGAGCAGGTCGAGAACGTTGACGTCGTGCAGCCTGCCTTCGGAGATGTGGATGAAGCTGGGGATACCGCCACGCAGGTCGAGCAGCGTATGAAGCTTCACCGCGGCTTCGGTCTTTCGAAAGTGCGCCCAAGGGAACAGCGACAAGCACAGACTGATCATCGTGGAGTCGAGCGCGTAGACGGTTTCGTCCAGGTCGATCCCGAGCGGCTCGTGGGCATACAAGCGGCGTGCGATGCGGATCAGCGCCTGAGCGAACTCTCCGTAGATGCGCCAGTCGCGAGACTCGTTGGCATCGGCCAATGCACTGCGGCTGACCTTCCCGTGCAACCCCAGGTGGTAGAGCTTGGCGGGTTGGGCTCGCAAGCAGGCTTGAATGTCGCGCAGGCTCTCCCGATAGGTCAGCTGAGCGAAGGCCATGCATAGGAACTGGTCCAGGCAACTGAATGTGCGGACGTTGAAATTGCCGCGGTACTTGGTCACCAGACGACGGAACGTATACCACGGCGCGAACTCCATGACTTGTGCGAAGACCAGCTTGCCAGCGTGCATCGGTGCCTCCCAGAAACCTCTGGAAAGGCTGCCGCGAAGGCCGCACAGAAATCAAATCGTTAACACCTTGACAAGCGCGCTACATCGCGTCAGTTCTAACTTTAGGACCGGGAGGTCCTAAATCTGTCGGACACTACTGGTCAGTAGCCAGTAGTCAACTGAAGATGAGACTACTCCGACTCGTGGCGCGAAGAACCACCCAGTCTGCACTCACGGTGCACAACCCTGATAATTCCAACCACCCCGTCTGCGCCTTTGGCGCATCCACTCCTCCTTATCCAAGGAGGGGAGTTGGCTCCACTCTACAGATTTGCGGGTGACTGGCAACTGACTACTGACTACTTCCCCAACCATGTCCACGCTGCGCATCTACCACGACTCCCTCTCGCTGCTGACCGATCTCTACGAGCTCACGATGGCCTATGCCTACTGGAAGGCGGGCATCGCCGACCGCCAGGCGGTCTTCGGGGTCTCGTTTCGAGAGCACCCGTTTCGCGGAGGATACACGATCGCGGCCGGTCTGGCTTCGGTCGTGGACTGGGTGGAGGCTCTCGGTTTTAGCGACGACGACCTGTCCTATCTTGCGGGCCTTCAAGGCAACGACCACAGACCCCTTTTCGACGACGGGTTTCTCGACTATCTGCGCAGACTCGAGTTTTCCTGTGACATCGATGCTGCTCCGGAAGGCACGGTCGTCTTTCCCCAACAACCGCTGGTTCGTGTCATGGGTCCGATCCTCCAGTGCCAGATCCTCGAAACGGCGATCCTGAACCTTGTGAACTTCCAATCGCTGATCGCGACGAAAGCGGCCCGAGTCTGCAACGCAGCGGGCGGCGATCCGGTTATCGAGTTCGGCCTGCGGCGCGCCCAGGGGATCGATGGGGGTCTCACCGCGAGTCGTGCGGCCTATGTCGGCGGATGCTCTGCGACTTCGAACGTCCTTGCGGGGAAGCTGTTCGGCATTCCAGTTAAAGGCACGCTCGCCCACAGCTGGGTAATGTGTTTCGACGGGGAGTCCGAATCATTCCAGGTGTATGCCGAGGCGATGCCGAACAATTGCGTCTTCCTTGTCGATACCTACGACTCGCTCGAGGGAGTGCGCCGGGCCGTGGATGTCGGACGGTGGCTTGCCGAACACGGTCACCGGATGATCGGGATACGGCTCGATTCGGGCGACCTGGCGTACCTGAGCATCGAAGCCCGACGCATGCTCGATCAAGCCGGCTTCGAAGAGGCCGCGATCGTGGCGAGCAATAACCTGGACGAAAACTTGATATCGAGTCTCAAGCAGCAGGGTGCCACGATCGGAGTCTGGGGTGTCGGAACCCAGCTGGCAACGGCGTTCGACGAACCTGCCCTGGGAGGCGTTTACAAGCTGACGGCCGTGCGGGACGATCCGGAATCGGACTGGAAATACAAGGTGAAGCTGTCCGAGCAGGCCAGCAAAGCGTCGATTCCGGGAGTACTGCAGGTCAAACGCTATCGGAGGGGATCGGAGTACGTCGCCGACGTGATCTACGATGAGCAGATGGGATTGCCCTATCCGATCGTTGCGGTCGACCCGACCGACGACACGCGGCGGAAGCGCGTCCCCGACGATTGTGAGGGTTCGGATCTGCTCCTGCCTGTTTTCCGTTCGGGCCGTCGCGTTATGGAAATGCCCTCCATCGAAGAGTCTCGCCGCCGGGCCGCCGGTCAACTCGAGCGATTTCATGCGACGATAAAACGACTCGTGAATCCTCACGAGTATCCGGCCGGTGTGGCCGAGAATCTGTCCAGACTGAGGCACGATTTGATTCTGGAATTACGAGAAGGCCATTGAGAGCGCTGATCCTGGTCGATCTGCAGAACGATTTCATGCCCGGCGGCTCGCTGGCTGTCCCCGACGGCGACAAAGTCGTGCCCGTAGCGAACCAGGTGCAAGCGCACTTTGAGTTCGTCGTGGCCACGCAGGATTGGCATCCCGCCGATCACGGCAGTTTCGCCGCGAATCATCCCGGCCGCGAAGTCGGAGAAATCATCGACCTGGACGGCATACCTCAAGTGTTGTGGCCGAGTCACTGCGTCCAGAACACAAGCGGCGCCCAACTGGCGTCGGATCTGGATCGCACCCGCATCCGAAAGATCTTTCACAAGGGAACCGATCCCTTGATCGACAGCTATTCCGCTTTCTTCGACAACGGGCACCGGCAGTCTACGGGCCTGGGCGACTTTCTTCTGAAGCAGGGTGTTGATGAGGTCTGCCTGATGGGGCTTGCAACCGATTACTGCGTCAAGTTCAGCGCACTGGACGCAAGGGAGCTAGGCTTTGCCGTATCGCTCATCGAGGACGGCTGTCGCGGTGTGGAACTGGCGCCGGGTGATGTCGCCCGGGCGCTGGAGGAGATGAGAAACGCTGGAGTGGCCCTCGTCAGGAGTGACTCGCTCGGTTAAAAGAGAAGTGAATACCGATTGTTGAATGAGTGAGGGGTGAAAAGAAGGATCTATCGCAAATTGGTCAATGGACAAATCCGCATTCGAAGTCGAGGATTGGAGATTGCCCGATTTGTCATTGGTCGGAGCAGCCAGGATCAGCGTGTAGGGCCGCTCCTGCGATGTGAAATAAAGCAATGTCGAATGAGCAACGTGCCATGTGGATTGTTCAAATACCGCTATTTTGCGATTGGATCACTAACCGAAGAGCTAACGAGAAACGCCCGGCCGTGTGGCCGGGCGTCGATCAAACATGATTTGCGATGAACTCTATGTGTTGCCGGAGCGCTGCAGCACCTCGTTGAAACGGATTGCGTTGATCTCCTGGCCCTGGATCGTGTACTTCACAAACCGGAAACCGCGGTCCTCGTAGATGTATTCGACCGAACCGGCCTCTTCATCTTCGGACATACCCTGCTCGTCGCCGAACAGTTCCCGCATCATGTCCACGTCGCCGTCTTCCAGAAGTGCTCTCAGATCAGGGTCTACGATCTCTTCCGCGATGAACGAAGTGATCTCGAGGCGTCGGATCTTTCCGGTGAGTTTATAGGTGTAGACCACGAGACCGCCATTCTGGTACGCCGTGATGTAGTGCTCCTCGTCGGTGCGGGTGTTCATGATCTCGCCAAGGGTTTCCTCCACCTGGCGTGTCACGTCACCGACCTTGATGCCCAAAAGGCTGATGTTGCGGCTAGTAAAGTCAGGTGCCTCTTCCAGGATAGCAACTTCGGTCAGCTCATAGACGGGCGGTGGAGGCTCCGCCGGTGGCGGGGCTTCTTCCTCGGCAGCGGGCGGTTCGGGCGCGGGGCCGCACGCAGCCACCGACAGAACCAGGACGCTAATAATACCAAACAGCGTTACCCGTCTCAGCATTTGGATCCTCCTTCAGACTCCTCAGATAAATCGTTTCAGTGCAAAGAGTTTCGTGCTTTTGGCCGGCCGATTATATAACAATGAAAGCAGGCATGGATAGTAGAAAAGACAGAGGCGAAACCTACCGACAGTTGGGTGCTTTGATGAGTGCCGGGATGGTGTTTCCCCTGTCGATTGCGATCGGCTACGGGATGGGTTATTACCTGGACCGATGGCTTGGAACCGGGTTCCTGACAATCGTCTTTCTGCTGTTCGGAATCGCCGCCGGCTTCGTCAGTTTCTTCCGAACGATCTCGAAGGTGACCGGGTTTGAGAAGAAGTAGTCAGTAGTCAGTTATGAGTAGTCAGTTGAAAACTGTGCGGCGGTCGGTGACCGCCGGTCCTTCTTTGTGGGCCAACGATTCTTCTGGCTTGGCAACCAGCGACAAGTCAAGCAACAAAGTCCCCCTCAACGGCCTACGGACAACGGCCTACGTTCCCCGTGTTTGACTCCTACCAGCAATTCGAAAAGCGACTCGACCGAACGAATTTCCTCGTCGTCATCGCCGCCGCGGCACTGGCGCTGGCTCTTCACTCGGTGAAAGGCGCCGCGAGCATAGCCGCGGGAGGGGCCCTGTCATACCTCAATTTTCATTGGCTCAAGCAAGCGGTCAACTACGTGATTCTAAAGGGTGGGCAGGGACCTGTCGGTCGGCGGGTAGGCCTTCAGTACGCTGGTCGGTACGCGTTGATCGGCCTCGCCCTGTATGTTACGATTCGGTTTACAATCTTGGACTTGACCCTCGTCCTGGCGGGTCTCTTTTCGTACGTTCTCGCCGTACTTCTCGAGAGTATTTTCGAAATCGGCAGATCCTTGTTTCGAGTAGATCAGAATGGAAGAACATGAGCTGCTGATCGTTGACTGGATCAACGAACTCCTGGGTCATCCTATCGCTTCGCTTCTCGGCCTGCACGTCGCCCCCGGCGAGCACGTCATACCGATGCAGGTCGTCATGGCGACGTTCGTAGTTCTATTCTGCTTCGGTTTCTTTGGATTTGTGAGATCACGTCTGTCCGTTGAAAACCCCGGAAAGCTCCAGCAAGTTCTGGAGGTTGCGGTTGAGTTCCTGTCGAATCAGCTCGCGGAGAACATCGGCCACAAAGGGCCGAGATTTCTGGGGATCGTAGGTACGATTGGGATCTTCATCCTGTTCTCGAACTGGATGGGTCTGGTGCCGGGTTTTGCTGCGCCAACGAGCAATGTCAACGTTCCCGCCGCACTTGCAATCGTCGTTTTTCTTTATTACAACTTGCGGGGCATGAGGGAACAGGGTGTATTCAAGTACCTGAAGCATTTCATGGGGCCGGTCTGGTGGCTGGCGCCTTTGATGATCCCGATTGAAATCATCAGCCACCTTGCGCGTCCGTTCTCGCTGACGATTCGTCTGTTCGTGAACATTTTTGCGGAGGAAGAGTTGGTGTTGGCGTTCTTCGCCCTCGTACCATTGCTGATTCCTCTCCCCTTCATGGCGTACGCGATATTCGGCGGGCTGCTGCAGGCTTTTATATTCATTACGCTTACGATGGTCTATCTTGCGGGCGCTGTGGCTACCGAGGACCATTGATGTTTCCCGACCTTCTGTCACCCGTGTGAGGCCGACTGCAAGAGGGATGTTCGGCAACCACCTCCGGGCGGCAACTTCATAAGGAGTTCGAATGAGAAAGCTATCGATCGGTTTGATGTTGTCCTTCACTGTCCTGATGATGGCAACACCGGTGTTCGCGCAGGACGGAGACGAAGGGATCCCCGTGAATTGGGAGCGGATCAGCTTTGGATTTGCCATGGCAATCGCCTCGTTTGGCTGCGCCCTGGCGCAGGGCAAAGCGATTTCCGCCGCGTGTGAGGGGCTGGCTCGAAACCCGGGTGCCGCCCCGCCAATCCGGTTTGCGTTGTTGCTGGGTCTGGTGCTCATCGAGTCGCTGGCGCTTTACACGCTGTTCATTATCCTGATTGGCGGAGTTCTGTAACGACAGCCTAGAGAAGTCAGAGTGTTAACGCTAAAAGCGGTCATCGGCTTTCGAGCCGGTGACCGCTTTTCTTGTGTTCGGGTGGACCGGTGCCCCGAGCCCGACCACCCTCCGGGTTATCGTGAGCGAGAAGCTCCAATGCTGAGAGTAATGATAGCAGCGGTTTAGAGCTCATTTGGCTGCGGGAACCGGCGAACCTGCCTGGACTGGTGGAATCTGGCTCATGGCGGCCGGTCCGAGAGCCCGTTTCGGGTACGGAAAGGCGGGCGTCACGGAACCGTAAAATCGGCGCAAGTCTTTATTCTTGCGATACCTACGTCGAAAATGATACAAATGTGAATGATTTAAACTGGGACCTCTGTATCATGAGGACCAGTATGTTCGTATTAATAGATAACCTGGATCCTGATGTGAGGTAGAGCGCGTCATGACGAAACACATCTTGGCTATTCTTGGCATGGTGTTTCTGTGCCTCGCGATCTGCAGTGATATCAGCCTCGCGGAACGACAGGAAGCACCCGCCCTCGCACCGTTGTCTCCGGAAGCGCAACAGGCCCTGGTCGATCAGTACTGTCTGTTGTGCCACGATGACGTGGAGAAATCCGGGGACCTGAGCATGTCCGGGTTGGATCTGAGGGAAGTGGGCCAGAACACGGAGATCGTCGAGAAGATGATCCGTAAGTTGCGGGCGGGGATGATGCCTCCGATGGGTCAACCGCGACCCGACGCCCAGACGCTCGAGTCTCTCGTCACCTCGATGGAAGCCGGTATCGACCAGATTGCGGCCGCCAGCCCGAATCCAGGACGGCGGGCGCTTGCGCGGTTGAACCGAATCGAGTATGCAAACTCGATCCGTGAGCTTCTCCGCATCGGGGTAGATGTCGCTGCGCTGCTACCTCCCGACAGCATGGGCCACGGGTTCGACAACATGGCGGACGCCTTGAGCATTTCGCCGGCGTTGATCGAGGGATACATGCGGGCGGCCGGCGAGATCAGCCGCGCGGCCGTTGGAGACCCGAAAGCGAGCGCGACTTCTGCGACCTACTCGATCTCCCGCACCGCGTCGCAGATGTATCACGTCGACGGTGCCCCCATGGGTACCCGCGGCGGAATCTCCGTCGTCCATAATTTTCCCGCCGACGGCGAGTACACATTCACCATGACGTTCTACGGTGAATCCACAGGTGGCATCTTCGGACTGAACAACCCCCTGGCCGAGGACTTCAAGGAACAGATCGAAGTCTCGATCAACGGTGAACGGGCAGCGGTTCTCGAGGTGCTCAACTCGATGAACGAGTCGCAGCCCGCTGGCCTATCGCTCACCACCGAACCCATCACGGTCAAAGCGGGCCCGCAGAGGGTCTCGGCGGTTTTCATCCAGAGGTTCTACGGGCTTGTCGACGACTTGATCCGCCCGATCGAACACACGATCGCCGACCAGCAGGTGTCGACCGGTGAGGGTATCAGCACCCTGCCGCATCTCCAGGATGTGAACATCAAGGGCCCGTTCAATCCGACCGGTGTTTCATTGACGCCGAGCCGCGCGAGGATATTCACGTGTCGACCGACCAGCCCGGCCGAAGAAGAACCCTGTGCCACGGAGATCCTGTCGGACCTGGCTACGCAGGCTTACCGGCGACCCGTAAGCGCCGAGGACCTCGAAGGGCTGATGACGTTCTACAGGACCGGGCGGGAAGAAAGGGACTTCGAGATCGGTGTCCGAACGGCCCTGCAGGCTATTTTGGCCAGCCCGAATTTCGTGTTCCGTTTCGAGCAGGTGCCGGACGGGGTCGAACCGGGTCAGAACCATCGCATCAGCGACCTGGAACTGGCTTCCCGGCTGTCGTACTTTCTCTGGAGCACGGTGCCCGACGACGAACTCGTGGGGGTCGCGAGCGAGGGACGACTTCAGGATCCAGCGATCCTGGCGCGGCAGGTGGGGCGCATGCTGCGAGATAGCCGTTCAGAAGCGCTCTCCAGTCGATTTGCCGCCCAATGGCTCCGCCTGAGAGATCTCGAAGGCAAGATTCCCGATCCCATCCTGTTTCCCCAGTTCGACGCCGGTCTGGGAGAGTCCATGCGAAGGGAGACCGAGCTGTTCTTCGGCAGCGTCGTGCGCGAGGACCGTAATGTGCTCGACCTGCTGACCAGCGAATATACGTTCGTAGACGAACGCCTGGCCAAGCATTACCAGCTTCCGAACGTGATCGGGAATCGGTTCCGGCGTGTGCCGCTCACGGATGAAAACCGCAAAGGGTTGTTGGGTCAGGCCAGCATCCTGACGTTGACATCGAACGCCGACCGAACCTCACCGGTGCAGCGCGGCAAATACGTCATGGAGGTTCTGCTCGGCTCCCCACCGCCGGCGCCACCGCCGAACGTGCCGGATCTGGAAGAGACCGAGAGGTTGACTGGTGAGAAGATCCTGACCTTGCGCGAGCGCATGGAAGAGCATCGGGCGAGCCCCGTCTGCGCGTCCTGCCACAAGTTGATCGACCCGATCGGGCTCGCGCTGGAGAACTTCGATGTCACCGGAAGATGGCGGACGCTGGACGCCGGGGCCCCGATCGATCCCGTCGGTGAGTTGTATGACGGGACGATCTTGAACGGTCCGACGAGTCTTCGTCAGGCGATTCTGGATCGTTCCGATGCGTTTATCCACAACTTCACCGAGAATCTCCTGACGTTTGGTCTGGGGCGAAAGCTGGAACACTACGACATGCCCGCGGTACGTGAGATCGCGCGCGCAGCGTCGGCGGAAGGCAATCGATTCTCCTCGTTCGTCATGGGTGTCGTCGAGAGCGCGGCCTTCCAGATGAGCAGGGCCGAGGAGACAACGGTTGTGGAGGCGCGGGATCAGAATTGACCGCGCGCAACTGACCGGATTATTTGACGACTGTCATCAGATAAATTCAAGTAAGGATAGTCTTAGGAGGTAAGCGGATGTTCATCACAAAGAAGCATATTTCCCGCCGTACGATGCTTCAGGGAATGGGCGCGGCCGTGTCACTGCCGTTCCTGGAGGGGATGGCACCGGCCCAGACGCCGATCCGAGAAACGGCGGCCAACGCCCCGCTTCGCGTCGCCGCCATCGAGATGGTGCATGGCGCCGCCGGCTGCAGCCCCTATGGGCAGGAGCAGCACCTGTGGGCGCCGGTGGCCGATGGAGCCGCTTTCGATCTCACGCCGACCAGTATGCTGCCGCTGGAGCCGTTCCGGGAGTATCTGACGATCGTCAGCAACACCGACGTGGTGCCCGCCGAAGCATTCGTGCTCAGCGAAGTCGGTGCGGACCATTTCCGTTCAAGCGCCGTGTTTCTGACGCAAGCCAAGCCGAAGATGACGGAGGGCTCCGACGTCTACGTCGGAACGTCGATGGACCAGCTGTATGCCCAGCGGTTCGGCCAGGACACGCCGATTCCATCGATTCAGCTCTGCATCGAGCCGGTCGACATCGCGGGTGGCTGCCTCTACGGGTACGCCTGCGCGTACAGGGACACGATCAGCTGGTCTTCGCCCTCCGATCCGCTCCCGATGGCGAGAGATCCGCGCATGGTATTCGATCAGCTCTTCGGCGCCGGCGGGACCGCAGAGGAGCGCTCGAGCCGTCGCAAGACCGACGGCAGTATTCTCGACTGGATCACGCACGAGGTCGCCCGGCTGAGGCAGGGCCTGAGCCCCAGCGACAAGCTCCGCCTGACCGAGTATCTCGAAGACGTGCGGGAGATCGAACGGCGGATCCAGAAGATCGAAGAGTTCAATTCCAACGGAGAGGCCAGGGAGATACCGGATGCTCCGGTTGGTGTGCCGGACTCCTACACCGAGCATGTCCAGTTGATGTTCGACCTGCAGGTCCTGGGTTTCGCGGCGGGAGTCACGCATGTTTCGGCGTTCAAGATGTCGAAGGACGGGACCAGTCGGGTCTTCGAGGAGAGCGGGACCAGGGGCTCGTTCCATCCCTCCTCGCACCACCGCAACGATCCGGACCGCGTCGAGGATTTCGCCAAGATCAACAAGTACCACGTCGGCCTGGTTCCCTACTTCCTAGAGAAGCTGAAGAACACGCCCGACGGGGACGGCAGCCTGTTGGACCACAGCCTGGTCATCTACGGCTCTCCGATGGGCGACAGCAGCGTCCACAACCACAAGCGGTGTCCGCTGTTCTTTGCCGGGCTGGCCAACGGGGCGCTCAAGGGCAATCTCCACTACAGAGCGGAAGACGGAACGCCGATGGCAAATGCTTTCCTCACCGTGATGCATCGGATCGGCTTCGACGACATGAAAACTTTTGGCGACAGCACCGCAGAGCTCGCGATCTGACGCGATAGGAGACTGTTTTATGTTGCGTAAGAGACTAGTCGGTGGCTTCGGCGTCGGGGTTGTGGGCGCGCTGTGCATGACGGCGCTGATCCTGGCGGTTCCCGTCGACACCCCGGTGGCGGATGCGACGCGCGACGGGGACATCGAAACCGTGCGTTCCCTCCTCAAGCAGGGAGTCGATGTGAATGCAGCCCAGGGAGACGGCATGACGGCGCTGCACTGGGCGGCGTTCACGGATCACGTGGAAATTGCGGAAATGCTGATCTACGCGGGTGGAAACGTCGAGGCCGGAACCCGTCTCAATTCGATCAAGCCTCTCTTCATGGCGGCCCAGAACGGGAGCCGATCCATGGTCGAGACGTTGCTCGCCGGCGGGGCAGACCCGAACTCCACGATGTCGACGGGCACGACCCCGCTGATGATGGCGGCAGCCTCCGGCAGCGCGGCGGCCGTGACGGCGCTGCTGGACGCCGGGGCAGAGCCGAATGCGCAAGAGTCGGCGCAAGGCCAGACGGCGTTGATGTTTGCCGCTTCGTTCAACCGTGACGAGGCGATCAAGGTGCTGGTCGAAGGCGGAGCCGACGCCGCGATTGCCACGAAAATCGTGAACGTTGCCGAGAGGTCTCCTCGTCGAGGCCGGGGCGGCAACACTCGCGGTGCTGCTCGTGGAGGCCGAGGTGCACCGCAGGCGGCCGCGCAGGGACAGCGGCGAGGTGGCCGAAACCCACAGGCAGCGCAGGCGCGCGGCCGTGGAGCACCACCGGGTGCCCAGGCCGGCGCCGCTCGTGGCAGCCGAGGCCGTGGGGAGCGACCGGCCGCCGAGGCCGATCCGCTTTTCTCCGCATCCGGTATCCCGATCAGCAACGGCAACGTGGGCAGCGTCCGCCGCCGCCAGGAACAGAACCAGCGGGGGCGCTTCGGTGGTAACGGGGAACGCGTCCGTCGTGTCGAAATGCTCGGCGGTCTGACACCCCTGATGTTCGCCGCCCGCCAGGGGCACACCGAATCCGTCGAGGCCCTTCTCGAAGCCGGTGTGGACATCAACCTGGTCAGCCCGGCCGACAAGTCCAGTCCCGTTCTGGTTGCGACGATCAACGGCCACTTCGACCTCGCGACGCTCCTGCTCGATCGAGGGGCGGACCCGAAACTCGCCAGCGATGCCGGCGCGACACCGCTCTACGCGGCTGTCAACGTGCGGTGGGCGCCCGAGGCAGGGTACCCACAGCCGGACACCACGCAGCAGCAAACAACCTACCTGGAGTTGATGGAAGCGCTCCTGGAGAAAGGGGCCGACGTCAACGCCAAGCTGACGAAGGAACTCTGGTACACGTCCTACACGTTCGACCTATCGCGTGTGGATGCCGCCGGCGCCACGGCCTTCTGGCGGGCCGCGCAGGTCGCTGATGTCGGCGCGTTGCGCATGCTCGTCGCCCACGGGGCCGATCCGGAGATCGCCAACGACGCCAAGGTCATGCCGTTGCACGTCGCCACTGGCGGCGGTGTTCACGGCAACGACGAAGTGCTCGCGCCGGGTGGCTGGATGCCGGCCGTCCGTTACCTCGTCGACGAGCTGAGCGCCGACGTGAACGCGGCCGACGACAGCGGTTACACGCCGCTCCACAACGCCGCCGGCATCGGGCACAACGAAATGGTCCAGTTCCTGTTCGACAAGGGTGCCAACGTGAAGGCGGTCAGTGAGCGGGGCGAGACTGTGGCGGACATGGCGAACGGGCCGCGCCAGCGTATACAGCCGTTCCCGGAGACGATCGCGCTCCTGCTGAGCATGGGCTCGCCGTTCAGCGAGAAGTGCGTGTCCTGTTGAGGACGATCTCGACGCCCGACGACTCGTTTCCGGGCAGCATTCATACCCTGTAATGTCGACACCGGCTGAGGAACAGCCGGTGTCGAAGTTCGACGTGATGGAGGCCGAAGTTAGATGAAGAAACACGTCATCGCACTTCCGGGCGCTTTGGTTCTGTGCCTGATCGTCGCGGCTGACATGAACCTGGCGCAGCAACAAGGAGTGACGGATGCGATGTCGGCCCCGGCATCGCCGGAAACGCAGCTTGCGTTCATCGACAGACACTGCACTTATTGCCACAACGATGTCGACAACTTCGGCGACATGAGTCTGACGGACCTGGATCTGGAGCACCTCGATCAGAGTGCCGAACTTGCCGAGAAGGTTATTCGCAAGTTGCGAGCTGGAATGATGCCCCCACCCAGCGAGCCGCGGCCGGATGCGGCGGCCCTGGAATCTTTCATAGTTTCGCTGGAGACCGGGCTGGACCGTATCGCGGCCGGCCGCCCGAACCCCGGCGCACGAACCCTGCAGCGGCTCAACCGGGCCGAGTACGCGCGATCCGTCCGCGAGTTGCTCGAGCTGGAGATCGATGTCGCCGCGCTGCTGCCGCCCGACAGCATGGGTGGCGGTGGGTTTGACAACATGTCGGACGCGTTGACGTTGTCTCCGACGCTGATGGAAGGCTACGTCCGGGCCTCGAGCAAGATCAGCCGGGCAGCCGTCGGTGATCGGAATGCCGCGCCGTCGGTGGAGACTTACGGCGTTGCAAGAACGTCGTCGCAGATGCGCCACGTCGAAGGCGCTCCGTTCGGTACGCGGGGTGGAGTCTCCGTTATTCACAATTTCCCGGCCGACGGCGAGTACGTCTTCAAAATGGAGTTCTACCCCACTCCGACGGGCAGCCTCTTCGGCTCGAAGTCGGAAGACGAGAAGATCGAGGTCTCCATAGACGGCGACCGGGTGGCGCTGCTCGACATCGATCCCCGGGTGAGCGAGTCCAGAGACGGCGGCGTCTTCGTCCAGTCCGAACCCATCCCGCTCAAGGCGGGACCGCGCAGGGTGTCGGCCGCGTTCATCCAGCATTTCCTGGGGCCGATCGACGACCTGCTGCGTCCGATCGAGCACACGATCGCGGACAGCCAGATCTCTGCCGGCGACGGAATAACGACGGTCCCGCATCTGCAGGCCCTCGGTATCAGTGGCCCGCACAACCCGACAGGTGTGTCGGTGACCCCGAGCCGCACCAAGGTATTCGCCTGCCGCCCCACGCTACCGAGCGAGGAGGAGCCATGCGCCACCGAGATCGTCACGGCGCTGGCAAGCCAGGCCTACCGGCGACCGGCAAGCCCCGAAGATCTCGAAGGCTTGATGACTTTTTACTTCACCGGGCGCGAGAAGGGAGACTTTGAATCCGGAATCCGGTCGGCGTTGCAGGCTGTGCTGACTAGCCCGAATTTCGTGTTCCGGTTCGAGCAGGAACCAGCCGACACCGCTCCGGGTCAGAGTTATCGGATCAGCGACATCGAACTGGCTTCGAGGCTGTCCTATTTCTTCTGGAGCACCGTGCCGGACGACGATCTGCTTGCCCTCGCCGATGAGGGACGACTTCACGATCCGGTCGTTCTCGAGGGGCAGGTCCGGCGAATGCTGGCCGATCCCCGCGCGGAGTCCCTGTCCACGCGATTCGCGTCGCAGTGGCTGCGTCTCCAGGACCTGGAAGGACGGGTACCGGATCCGTTGCTCTTCCCGCAGTTCGACACGACCCTGGGTGAGTCGATGCGCCGCGAGACCGAGTTGCTCTTCGATGCTATCGTGCGGGAGGACCGTAGCGTACTGGATCTGCTGACGGCCGACTATACGTTCGTGGACGAGCGCCTGGCCAACCACTACGAGATTCCGAACATCACCGGCAATCGTTTCCGGCGCGTTGGTGTGCCCCAGGACGAGAGAAGGGGCATCCTGGGCCACGGCAGCATCCTGACGCTGACGTCGATCGCAGACAGAACCTCTCCGGTGGCGCGCGGGAAGTACGTAATGGAAGTCGTGCTCGGTTCTCCACCGCCCGCGCCTCCGCCGAACGTGCCGGAGCTCGAGGAAACCGAAGCCAACGAAGGCGACAAGCTCCTCACGCTACGGGAACGGATGGAAAAGCACCGCGCGAACGCGTTCTGTTCGGGCTGCCACCGGATGATCGACCCGATAGGCCTCGCGCTGGAGAACTTCGACGCGACCGGGAAGTGGCGCGAGTTGGATGCCGGCGCCGCGATCGATCCCTCGGGTGAGATGTCTGACGGGACCAGGCTGGCGGGTCCCTCCAGTCTTCGTCAGGCGATTCTGGGTAAGTCCGATGCGTTCCTGAGGAACTTCACCGAGAGCCTGATGACCTATGGCCTGGGCCGGAGGGTTGCCTACTTCGACATGCCGACGGTCCGAGCGATCGCCCGGAACGCGGCCAGAAACGACAACCGCTTCTCATCTTTCGCCATCGGTATCGTCAACAGTCCCGCGTTTCTGATGAGAACGGTGCAGGAGAGTACGGATGCCCAGCCTTAGCGGGCTCGGCTCGGTCATCGTCCGGTATTTATCGTAAGACTTAGTTTTGTTCACGTTTTTTTGGTTCTTTTGAGGAGGTAAACGGATGTTCATTGCGAAGAAGCATATATCCCGCCGAACGATGCTTCGCGGAATGGGTGCGGCGGTATCGTTACCGTTTCTGGAGGCGATGTTGCCTGCCCAGACCCCGATGCGCCAGACGGAAGCTGCTGGGGCGACCGGGACACGCCTGGCGTGCCTCGAGATGGTGCACGGGGCGGCCGGCAGCAACAAGTACGGGCAGGAGAAGAACCTCTGGGCGCCGGCGGAAGTCGGCAACGAGTTCGACCTCACCCCGAGCAGCCTGCTTCCGCTCGAGCCGTTCAGGGACTACCTGACGATCGTCAGCAATACCGACTGCCGGAACGCCGAGGCGTTCGAACTGGGCGAGGTCGGCGCGGATCACTTCCGGACCGCCGCGGTCTTCCTGACGCAGGCCAAGCCGAAGATGACCGAGGGTTCGGACGTGTATGCGGGAACCTCGATCGAGCAGGAATACGCCAACCGCTTCGGACAGGACACGCCACTGCCGTCGATTCAGTTGTCGATCGAGAACCTGGCGCAGTCTGGTGCCTGTTCGTACGGTTACTCCTGCGTGTACACGGACTCGATCAGCTGGGCGACGCCGACCGATCCGCTGCCGATGACCCGGGATCCACGAGTTGTCTTCGAGCAGATGTTCGGAGACGGCGGGACCACCGAAGAGCGCGCCGCCCGCAGGGCCGAGAACCGGAGCATCCTGGACTGGGTTACGCGCGAGGTGACCCGGCTAAAGCGGGACCTGGGTGTGAACGATCGGAACCGGCTGACCGAGTACCTGGAGGACGTCCGGGAAGTGGAGCGACGGATTCAGAAGATCGAGGAGTACAACTCCAGCGGTGAGGCCAGAGAGTTGCCCGACGCGCCGATCGGCGTGCCTGACGCCTGGGATGAGCACATCCGGTTGATGTTCGACCTGCAGGCGCTGGCATTCATGGCGGACGTGACGCGTGTGTCGGCGTTCAAAATGAGCCGGGACGTCTCACAGCGCGTGTTCCCCGACAGCGGCGTTCGGACCGCATTCCATTCGGCGTCGCATCACGGTGGCCGGGCGGAGCGGGTCGAGGCCTATGCCAAGATCAACAAGTACCATGTCGGCATGGTCCCTTACTTCCTGGAGAAGCTGAAGAACACGCCGGACGGCGACGGGAACCTGTTGGACCACTCGCTCGTGCTCTACGGCTCTGCCATGGGCGACAGCAACCTCCACAACCACAAGCGGTGCCCGCTGTTCCTGGTCGGTGGAGCAAACGGCGCGTTGAAGGGTAATCTCCACTTCAAGGCCGAAGACGGGACTCCGATGGCGAATGCTTACCTCACCATCCTGCACCGGCTCGGCGTTCGGTTGGAGAGCTTTGGCGACAGCACTGGAGAGCTTGCCATCTGACGAGAGGCGGGAGGAGACGCTTATGTTACCCACGAGAACAACTATCGGACTTTGCTTGAGCGTGGTCGCGGCGCTATCCATGTCGGCGTTGATCCTGGCGGCCCCTGCGGATACTCCGGTGGCGGACGCAGCCATGCGCGGCGACCTTGAGGGACTGCGTGCGCTGCTCAAGCAGGGTGCGGACGTGAATGCTGCGCAGGGAGACGGGATGACGGCGCTACACTGGGCAGCGTTCAAGGATGACGTCGAAATGGCGGAGATCCTGACCTATGCCGGCGCGAACCTGGCGGCAGTCACGCGCGTCAACGCCATCTCGCCGCTGTTCCTCGCCGCTCAGAACGGCAGTGCGACGATGGTCGAGACGCTGCTGGAGGCCGGGGCCGACGCGAATGCCGCGATGGGGACAGGGACGACCCCGCTGATGCTGACGGCTGCATCCGGCAGTGCGGCGGCCGTGGCGGCGCTGATCGACAGCGGTGCCGACCCGAACGCGACGGAGACGAGGTACGGACAGACGCCGTTGATGTTCGCGGCCGCGCTCAACCGCGTGGATGCGATGACGGCACTGCTCGAGGGAGGCGCGGACGCCACGGTAACGACGAACGTCGTCGACGTGGTCGCGCGCAACCGGCGCAACGGCCGGGGACGTTTCGGTCGGAGGCAGATCCCGCAAGGCCGCGGAGGGCCACAGGCTCGCCGTGGCGGCCGTGGCGGAGGAGGGGCGGGAGACCCGCTTCTGTCTGCTTCCGGAATACCCATCAGCAGCGGCAATGCGGGTAGCGTCAACCGTCAGGAACTGGCCGCCGCTGCCGAAACAGCCGCCCAGCGGCGTCGCCGCGGTGGCGGTATGGGTGAACGCGTTCCGCGTGTGGCGACCATGGGAGGCCTGTCGGCGCTGCTCTACGCGGCCCGCCAGGGACATTTTGAAGCGACCGACCTGTTGCTTGAAGCCGGCATGGAGATCGACGAGCAGAGTCCGGGAGACAAGACGACACCTCTGTTCATGGCCGTCATCAACGGTCATTTCGATCTCGCCAAACACCTGCTCGACAAAGGTGCGGACCCGACGATCCCCAACGTGATGGGCGGGACGCCGGTCTACGCGGCGGCGAACGTAAAGTGGGCGCCGGATGCAGGGTATCCGCAGCCGGACACAACTCAGCAGAAGACGACATACCTGGAGTTGATGCAGGCTTTCATCGACAAAGGTGCGGACGTCAACGCGAGGCTGGAGAGAGAACTGTGGTTTACCTCCTACAACTTCGACCTCTCTCGCGTGACTTCTGCAGGGGCGACGGCGTTCTGGCGTGTAGCGCAGGTCAGTGACGTGGCCGCCATGAAGCTTCTCATCGCGGCCGGAGCCGATCCGACCATTGCGAACAACAACGACGTGACCCCGTTGCACGTGGCGACCGGCGGCGGTGTTCATGGCAACGATGAGGTCACCGCCCCAGGTGGCTGGATGCCGGCAGTCCGTTACCTGGTCGATGAACTGGACGCCGACGTGAATGCGGTGGACAGCCGCGGCTACAGGCCCCTCCACAATGCGGCCGCGATCGGGCACCACGAAATGGTCCAGTTTCTGTTCGCTAACGGCGGCGACGTGACGGTGGTCAGCGAAGCCGGACAGACGGTGGCGGACATGGCAAACGGTCCGCGCCAGCGCATACAGCCGTTCCCGGAGACTATCGCACTGTTGTTGAAACTGGGCTCGCCGTTCAACGACAACTGCGTTTCGTGCTGAGACCGAAAGAGGGCTAGTTCCTCATCGAACCGTGAACAAGCGGTTGAGCCATCATCCGGTGACAACGGACGGCGGTTCAGCCGCTCTTTTTTTGTCTATCATGCTGTGAACGCATTTTGTTGCAGAATCGGGTGGCGGGGCTTTTCACGACAACCTGCGATCCTCAAGTGTAGGTGCGCTCTATGAGCGCACAAATGCTCGCGGAACCACAAGTTGTGCGTCATAGACCTCACCTACACGTGAAAAGCCCCGCCACACGGAGGGGTTCCTCCAGATGTCTCGGACAGCGTTGGGCACACCGCCGGCTGTTGCTCGACCCTTGCCAAGGTGATAGAAATAGAAAAAGTTTCAGGACCAGGCTGCAACGGAGACCAACGTCAGTGACACGACACATCATCGCAATCGTCGGTACCGTCGTTTTCGCGGCGGCCGTCGAGGACCCGGAATCGGAAGCCATGCCCGCCTCCTTCGCGGCCAGGCAGGCCCCGGCGCTGTCGGTGGAATCCCAACAAGCGTTGGTGGACCAGTATTGTCTCTGGTGTCACAACGACGTCGAGCAAGCCGGGGACATGACGTTGTCCGGCTTCGATGCAGCCCACCCTGAGCGAAGCGCGGAACTGGCGGAGAGGATGATTCGGAAGTTGCGGGCCGGCATGATGCCGCCACCGGGCCAGAGTCGGCCGGGAGCATCCGAACTCACGGCGCTGGCCACTTCGCTCGAATCGGCGATCGACCTGGCTGCCGAGACCCGTCCCAATCCCGGAACGCGCACCCTTCAGAGGCTGAATCGGCCGGAATACGCGCGTTCCATCCGCGAGTTGCTCGCGCTGGACGTAGATGTCGCCGCGCTCCTGCCGCCCGAGGGCATGGGGCAGGGTTTCGACAACATGGCGGACGCGCTCACGCTGTCACCGACGCTGATGGAAGGCTACATCCGGGCTGCGAGCAAGATCAGCCGTCTCGCTGTCGGGGACCCGAACGCCGCCCCCGTTGTGGCGACCTACAAAGTGCCCCGCACTTCCTCCCAGATGCATCGAGTCGAGGGGGCACCGCTTGGAACCAGAGGCGGAGTGTCTGTTGTCCACAACTTTCCGGCCGACGGCCAGTACGTCTTCAAGACGACGTTCTATGACACGTCTACTGGAGAGCTCTTCGGGCATAAAGCAGAGGGCGAGCAGATCGAGGTGTCGCTGAACGGGGAGCGTGCGGCCCTGCTTGATATCGATCCCCGAATACACGTTTCGAGAGAGGGCATGACGATCGAGACGGACCCGATCACGGTCAAGGCCTGTCCGCACAGGGTCTCGGCTGCCTTTATCGAGCGGATGACGGGGCCGATCGATGATCTGGTCCGGCCTATCCAACAGACTCTGGCTGACACCGAGCAGGCCAACGGCGACGGGATCACGACGTTGCCGCACTTGCAGGATCTGGGCATCAGCGGGCCGTTCAACGCGACCGGGATGTCGGATACTCCCAGCCGTCGCGAAATATTCAAGTGCCGCCCGACCCATCCTGACGAAGAGTTGCCCTGCGCCACCGAGATCGTTTCGGATCTGGCGAGTCGGGCTTATCGAAGACCGGCGGATGAGGAGGACCTCGAGGGTCTGATGAGCTTCTACCGTGCAGGACGCGCCGACGGCGATTTCGAATCGGGATTACGATCGACATTGCAGGCCATCCTTGCGAGCCCGAACTTCGTGTTCCGGTTCGAGCACGAGCCCCCCGACCTCGATCCTGGCGAAAGTTTCCGGATCAGCGATCTGGAGTTGGCTTCCCGCCTGTCGTATTTCCTCTGGAGCACCCCACCCGATCCGGAGCTTCTGAGTGTCGCGGCGCAAGGCGGTCTCGACCGCCGAGCGGTGCTGGAAGGCCAGGTCCGGCGAATGCTGGCGGATCCTCGAGCGGAGACACTGGCCACGCGGTTTGCGGGGCAGTGGTTGAGGTTGCAGGATCTGGAGGGGATGCACCCGGACCCCCTGCTGTATCCGCAGTTCGATACGACCCTGGCGAGGTCGATGCGCCGCGAAACGGAGCTGCTCTTCGACAGCATCGTGCGGGAAGATCGTAATATCCTGGATTTCTTGACCGCGGACGACACCTTCCTCGACGAGCGTCTTGCCCGGCACTACGGGATCCCAAACATCTCGGGGAACCGATTCCGCCGCATCGCGGTGAGAGACCCGAATCGGCGAGGGGTGCTCGGCCACGGGAGCATACTGACGTTGACCTCGGTCGCGGACAGGACTTCTCCGGTGATGCGGGGCAAGTGGGTGATGGAAGTCATCCTGGGCACGTCTCCACCGCCACCTCCGCCGAACGTGCCGGAACTGGAGGAGACGGAGGTGGCGGACGGCGGCAGGCTTCTGACGCTGCGCGAACGCTTGGAAGAGCATCGGACGAACCCTGTTTGCGCCGCATGCCACCGGATGATCGATCCTATCGGCCTTGCGCTCGAGAACTTTGATGTGACTGGACGATGGCGCGAACTGGACAGCGGCGCGGTGATCGATGCCGCCGGTGAGTTGTTTGACGGCACCCCTGTGGACGGCCCGGCCAGCCTTCGCCAGGCGCTCATGAAGCGATCGGACTCCGTTATCCGGAACTTCACGGAGAACCTCATGACCTATGGTCTGGGTCGTCGGGTCGAATACTACGACATGCCGGCTATCCGGGCGATTGTCGATGAGGCAGCGCGGCACGGAAACCGCTTTTCCTCGTTCGCTCTGGGTATCGTGGGGAGCGCGGCGTTTCAGCTGAGAACGGCGCAACAGAGTATGGATGGGAACGACCACCCTCACTGACAGGAGACTTCTGATGCGGAGAGGAGTATTCGGCGGCCTTTCGATGGGCCTCATTCTGGTTTCCGTGACGGGCCTGCTCCTCGCGCAGGCTTCCGACACTCCGGTAGCGGACCGGGCGATGGAGGGCGACCGAGAGGCGGTGCGTTCGCTCCTCAAGCTCGGCGCCGATGTGAATGCGGCTCAGGGCGATGGCCAGACTGCACTGCACTGGGCAGCTTTCAGGGATGACGTCGAAATGGCGCAGATGCTGATCTACGCCGGCGCGAACGTGGACGCGTCCGCCCGCATCAACGCTATGACGCCGCTGTTCATGGCTTCTCAGAACGGGAGCGTCGCGATGATCGAGACTCTCCTTCGTGGGGGGGCCGACGTGAACGGGGAGTTGACGACCGGCGCGACGGCGCTGATGTTGGCGGCTCGATCGGGCAGCGCGGATGCTGCGCATCTGCTTCTGCAGAACGGCGCGCAGGTCGACGCGGCGGAGACCGCCCGGGGGCAGACGGCATTGATGGTCGCGGCGGCGAACAACCGTCCCGAGGTCGTTCGGCTCTTGCTGGAAAACGGCGCGGACGCGACCCTCACGACCAAAGTTACTAATCTGGCTGAACAGGAAGCGGCGCGGGAGCGCAGTCGGGGACGTGGAGGGCAGGCCGCGACCGCCGGCAGGCGGCGTGGTGGAATAGGGGGTCCAGGGGCGGAGGCTCAAGGCCCGCCGATGTCGGCTTCGGGCATTCCAGTACGGAGTGGAAATCAGGGCAGCGTCGGACGACAGCGGCCGGTCCAGCAGCGCGCTCGGGGCCCCAGGCCCAGACGCGTGGACACCACGGGGGGCCTGACCGCCCTGCTATTCGCGGCTCGAGAGGGGCACCTGGAAGCGGCGCGCGCATTGCTGGCCGGCGGAGCAGAGGTCAATGCCGTCAACCCCGGCGATAAGACCAGTCCGTTGCTCATAGCGATCATCAACGGTCACTTCGACCTGGGTCGGTCCCTGCTCCTTGAGGGAGCTGATCCGACGCTCGCCAGCTCGCAGGGAGCGACGCCTCTTTACGCGACGGTCAACGTGAAGTGGGCGCCCCTGGCAGATTACCCGCAACCCGATACGACGCAGCAGAAGGTGACCTACCTGGACCTCATGCAGGAGCTGCTGGACCATGGCGCCGATCCCAACGTCCGACTGAGGAAGGAGCTCTGGTACACCTCCTACAATTTCGACCTGTCGCGAGTCGACGCCGGAGGGGCGACCCCGTTCTGGAGGGCAGCCCAGGTGAGTGATGTGGCGGCGATGCGACTTCTGGAAGCCGTGGGCGCCGACTCGTTCATCGGGACCAACGAGTCGGTGACGCCGCTCCACGTGGCCACGGGAGGGGGCGTCCACGGCAACGACGAGATCTTTGCTCCCGGTGGGTGGATGCCTGCCGTCCGCTACCTCGTTGAAGAGCTTGGCGCTGACGTAAATGCGGTCGACGATGATGGCTACACGCCGCTTCACAACGCGGCGTCGATCGGGCAAAACGCGATGGTCCAGTACCTGTTCGACAGGGGTGCGGACGTGAAGGCCGTCAGCAACGACGGAGAGACGGTGGCGGACATGGCGAACGGGCCCCGGCAGCGAATCCAGCCTTTCCCGGAAACCATTGCGCTCCTGTTGAAGCTGGGTTCGCCGTTCAGCGATAACTGCGTGTCATGCTAGCCTGGATTTCTCACAAGAAATCCAGGTTACCGCGTTTCCCGCGAGAACATTGTGTAGGTGCCCTCTATGAGCGGAACCATCTGTTAGCGTCGGGCCCACCGTCCCCTCACGACGAAAGACTGAGCGTTTGCGGACCGAACTGCAGTGCGCGGGTTCGTGGAGAAAGACAGTTGGTCCGGTCCCCCCACGCCCTCCTTGACCCGAAGAGTGTGCGGTCATAGACCGCACCTACAAGTTCTTGATAACTCTCGCGTTCTAGGGGGGATGCTTGTGAGAAACGCGGGTTAGCAGCCCGCCTATTGAAGCAGTGAGAGTGTGCTTGCCGCCGACTCGGTCGCCCATTCCAGTACCCGGTTGGGAAGGATCCCCAGGTACAGAGTCAAGACGGCCGTGACGATGAGGGCGGCGCCCAAACCCGGCGCGACATCGACTCCCTCGAAGGGTTCCTTCGGCTCCCGCATATACATCTGCACGACCACATACAGGTAGTAATAAAAGGACACGACGGTCGTCAGGACGCCGATGATCGTCAGGCCGATGAGGCCGGACTCCACGGCCGACCGAAAGATGAAGAACTTGCCGGCGAACCCCGCCGTCCCCGGAATACCGGCCAGAGAAAGCAGGAACAGAGAAAGTAGTGCGGCCAGGCCAGGTCGTCGCGATGCCAGCCCCGCATAATCGTCCAACCGAACCAGGCGATCTTCCTTGCGGCCCAGGAGGGTCACGATCGCGAAAGCCCCCAGGTTCATCACGCTGTACGCCAGCATGTAAAACAGGGCAGCGGTCACACCCGTACCGCTCCCGGCCGCCAGGGCCACGGCGATGTAGCCGGCGTGTGCGATAGACGAATAGGCCAGCATCCTTTTTATATTGACCTGCACCACGGCAACGACGTTCCCGATGACCATGGTCAGCGCGGCTGCCACACCGATGACCAGGACCCAGCGGTCCTGGATTGCGGGGAAGGCCGTCAGAAAAATTCGCAACATCACGGCAAACCCAGCGGCTTTCGGCCCGACCGACATGAAGCCTGTGACCGGAGTCGGGGCCCCTTCATAGACGTCGGGAGTCCAGACGTGAAACGGCGCCAGCGCCACCTTGAAGCCCAACGCAATCAACATCATTGCGGCCGACAGGTACACCAGTCCCATCTGAGCCGTACCCGCACGGATGGCCGAGGCGATCTCGGCCAGGTTCGTGCTCCCTGTCGCCCCGAATACCAGGGCCACACCGTAGAGGAAGAAAGCGGAGGCGAAGGATCCGAGCAGGAAGTACTTGAGAGCGGACTCGTTGCATTTCAGGTCGCCGCGGCGGTATCCCGCCAGCACGTAGGTTGCGATCGAGAGGATCTCCAGCCCGATGAAGATCATCATGAGCTCGCCCGCGCCCGTCATCAGGAGCATGCCCGTGGTCGCAAACAGGACGAGCGCGAGGAACTCCGAAGGCGGCACCTGTTCCCTATGCAGGAAATCCAGCGAGGCCAGAGTCGTGAGTGCAGCAATCAAGAGGAGGGTGACGTGGAAGAATATCGTGAAATCGTCCACGAGCCAGATGTCGGCGTACCACAACCCGCGATTGGAAGACATCGGCGCCAACGAGAGAAGCGCCAGCAGGATTCCCGTGAACGCGAGCCATCCCAGCCCGTGTTTCTTTTCCGTCCCGAGGAAGGGGTCGGCCACCATAATGGCGATGCCGAAAAGGGAGAGCACGATCGCAGGCAGGATCGACGCGAAGTTGATCACCGGCAGGTTCATCTGTCGTCTCCTCCGCCAACCGCGGAGACAGCGCGCGCCGCAGACCGCTCACCGAGGCGGGGAGTCGGAATGTCGAGCGAGAACTCTCCGATCGTCCATGTCGCGAGTTCGATGTCGAAAGCGAACTCCACCTGACGGTCCTGAACCTGTTCCATCAGTTTTTCGATCGAAGCGTCCATAGGTCGGAGGAAGGTGTTGGAGTAGATACCCATCCAGACGATCATCGCGGCCAACGGTAGCAGCATCGCCAGCTCTCGGCGGTTCACGTCCTGCAGTTTGTCGTTCTCGGGATCGGTGATCTGTCCAAATATCGTTCGCTGGTACATCCAGAGCATGTAGACGGCGGACAGAATCACGCCAAGCGCGGCAAACGCCGCGTACGCGCGGTTCACCGCGAACGTTCCAAGCAGGATGAGAAATTCCCCGACGAAGCCGTTCAGACCCGGTAGACCGATCGAGGAGAGCGCGACGAGCAGAAACAGGCCGGAGTAGACCGGCATCCGATGGGCGACGCCGCCGTAATCGGCAATCAGACGCGTGTGGCGGCGCTCATACAGAATGCCCACGAGCATGAAGAGCGCTCCGGTGGATACGCCGTGGCTCAACATCTGGTAGACGGCGCCCTCCAGTCCCACCGTCGTAAAGCCGAATATTCCGAGCACGACGAACCCGAGATGGCTCACCGAAGAATAGGCGACGAGTTTCTTGATGTCGGGCTGGACCATCGCCACCAGGGCCCCGTAGATGATGCCGACGATCGCCAGGACCGATATCAGGGGTGCCAGCAGATGGCTCACGTTCGGGAAGAGCGGCAGGCTGAAGCGCACCAGGCCGTAGGTGCCCATCTTCAGCAAGACACCCGCGAGCAGGATGGATCCCGCTGTGGGAGCCTCGACGTGTGCGTCGGGCAGCCATGTATGGAGCGGGAACAGCGGCACCTTGATCGCAAAAGCCACGAAGAAGGCCAGGAAAAGCCAGAATTCCTGTTCGGGTGTCAACACCATCCGGCCGGCAGAGATCGCGTTTGCGATGTCAGGATACGCAAAGCTATAAAGACCTGTCTGCTGCCCGTGCAGGAAGTACAGTGCGAGAATTGCGACAAGCATCAGGACAGACCCGGCCATGGTGTAAAGAATGAACTTCGTCGCGGCGTAGACGCGCCGTTCGCCGCCCCACACGCCGATCAGGAAGTACATCGGTACGAGCATCACTTCCCAGAACACGTAGAACAGGAAGAGATCCGTCGCCGCGAAGACGCCGACCATCCCGGTCTCGAGAAGCAGCATGAAGATGAAGTACTCCTTGACCCGGTCGGTGATCGACCACGATGCCAGCAGACCCAGCGGGGTCAGGAAGGTTGCCAGCAGGATCAGGAACAGGCTGATGCCGTCGATCCCCATGCTGTAGCTGATCCCGAACGCCGGAACCCAGGGCACGTCGGTGACGAACTGGAAGTCGGCTGTGGCATTGTCGAAATGCTGGAACAGATGGAGCGAGAAGAGGAACGTCAGCACGGCCACGGCCAGGGCGAACCGCCGGATCATCGCCTGACGGTCGCGACCGATGAAAATCAGCACTAGCGCGCCCACCGTGGGCGTGAAGGTGACGATCGTCAGAATTCTCGAATCCAGCAGTTCCTGCATAGTCTTTCCGGGCCCGCCCCCCTATCCCAGGAACCAGGCAACAACCAGCACGCCCCCTGCGAGAATCCATCCCGCGTAGATCCGGACGTGTCCGGTCTGCATATGCCGAAGCCCCCCCGCCAAACTCCGGACCGCGTGTCCGGCTCCGTCAACGCCGCCGTCGATGAGTTTTCCGTCGATTATCTTCCAGAGATAGTTCTTCGCCATTCCCACCACTGGCCAGACCACGGCTACATCGTAGATCTCGTCGACGTAGTACTTCCGCATCAGGATGCGGTAGAGGGCCGGCACGCTGCCGGCGAGCCGACCTGGCCACTCGGGCCGTGCCACGTAGAACAGGTAGGCGAGAAACACGCCGAGCAGGCCTACTCCTACCGAAGCGGCCATCACGAGGGCCTCAGTCGCATGTTCCGCATCGCCCGTCTCTTCGAGACCGCTCCCGAAGACCGGTTCCAGGTAATGCTCGATCTGGTTGTCGCCGCCAAGCAGCGCCGGGACTCCCACGTAGCCCGCCGAAACCGACAGGGCAGCCAGGATGATCAAGGGGATGAGCATGCTTGGGGGCGACTCGTGGACATGATGGACTTCGTCGTCGGTGTAGCGCGGCGTCCCATAGAATGCGAGGATAACGAGCCGAAAGGTGTAAAAAGCGGTGAAACCGGCTGCAACTACACCGGCCATCCAGAGCATAGGACCGTAGTGGTCGTTGTTCCACGCTCCCCACAGGATTGCGTCCTTGCTGAAGAATCCTGCCAGGCCCGGGATTCCTGTGATCGCGAGGCTTCCGATCAGGAACGTCCGGAATGTCCACGGCATGCGGTGCCGGAGTCCGCCCATTTTTCGAAGATCCTGAAGACCGCCCAAGCCGTGTATCACGCTGCCGGCTCCGAGGAATAACAGCGCCTTGAAGAAAGCGTGCGTCATCAAGTGGAAGATACCTGCGGCATAAGCGCCGACGCCGCAGGCCATGAACATGTAGCCGAGCTGACTAACCGTGGAGTATGCCAGCACCCTTTTGATGTCGGTCTGAACCAGACCGATGGATGCCGCAAACAAAGCCGTGAGAGCCCCGATCGCGGCCACGATTATCATGGCCGTCGGCGCGTGATCGTAAAGGGCGGCCGAGCGGGCCACCATGTAAACGCCTGCGGTCACCATAGTTGCGGCATGGATCAAAGCGCTGACCGGAGTCGGGCCCTCCATCGCGTCGGGCAGCCAGACATAGAGCGGAACTTGAGCCGATTTGCCGGCCGCGCCGACAAGCAGCAGGAGGCAGATCGCGGTGATCACTCCGAAAGTTCCGAAAGGCTCGACTGGGAAGAGCGCGGCGTTTCCGGCCCTGGCGAAGACCGTCTGGAAGTTGACGCTCTCGAAGGTCCAGTAGATCAGCAACACAGCCAGCAGAAACCCGAAGTCCCCGATCCGGTTGACCACGAACGCCTTCTTGCCGGCATCGGTCGCTGAACGCTTGGAAAACCAGAAGCCGATCAAGAGATAGGAGCACAACCCGACGCCTTCCCAGCCGACGAACATCAGCACGTAGTTGTCGGCCAGCACGAGCGTCAGCATCGAGAACATGAACAGGTTCAGGTAGGCGAAGTACCGGTAGAAACCTTCTTCGTGCTCCATGTACCCGGCGGAGTAGATGTGGATCAGCAGCCCGACCCCGGTAACGATGAGGATCATCAATCCGGAGAGTTGGTCCAGCAGGAACCCGGCACGGGCCTCAAAAGAACCCGCCTGAATCCAAGTGAAGTAATCCCTCACGATCGGCAGGTCGGTCTCGGGCATTCCGGTCATCTGGACGAACGCGCCCAGTGAGATGGCGAAAGAGATCGCCACGCTCCCGCACCCGAAGGTGGCCACAGTCCCCCGGGAGGCGCCCTTACCGGAAAGCCCGTTGATAAGCGCTCCGGCGAGCGGCAGGACCGGTATCAACCAGATTAAGTCCGTAAAATCCATGTTCCAGTGTTCAGCTACAGAGCCCCAACGACCAGAGAAGTGACGAGTGACAAGTGACAGGTGACGTGCATAACATGCAAAGCATTCCCTAGCGGCCTACGCGCAACGGCCTACGGCCTACTTCCCCTACCACTTCAACAAGTCCGCCCGATCCACATCCAGCGATTCGCGGTTCCGGAAGATCGCGATGACCAATGCCAGCCCCACTGCGGCTTCCGCGGCTGCGACGACCATGGCAAAGAAGACGAACACGTGGCCGCCGACTTCGCCAGAGACGCTGGAAAATGCCACGAAGGTCAGGTTTACGGCGTTCAGCATGATCTCGATCGACAGCAGGAGGGCGATGATATTCCGCTTCAGGAAGAAGCCGAGCATTCCGACCACAAACAGCATCGCGCTCAGAGTCAGGTACCAGTGAACGGGAATCATACGTCTCTCTTCGCCAGGACGACCGCCCCGATGATGGCGATCAGGATCAACAAGGATGTCGCTTCGAACGGCAACAGGTAGTCGGTGAACATGCTCATGCCTATCGACGAAGGGCTTCCCACGGTCGAGGTCGGATCACCGACTACCTCCGGAATCTGCCAGATCACCGAAGACACCATCGCCAGGAGAAACAGTCCTGCGGGGATCCCGACGAACTTCAGCCACTTCATGGGATCGGCTCCCTCCTCCTCATCCGCGGCCACGTTCAAGAGCATGATGACGAAGATGAACAGGACCATGACGGCCCCCGTGTAGACAAGGACCTGGATCACGGCCAGAAAGTCGGCTCGGAGCAGGACGAACAACATCGACACCGAGGCCAGCATCACGATCAGAGAAAGCGCGCTGTAGAGGACATGCTTCTGCACCAGCACATTGATCGCGGAACCCAATGCGATGGCGGCGAAGAGAAAGAATAGAGTCTCGATCATAGAACAGCCACGATGAAGCTGGTGATGACCACGTTGGCCAGCGCCAGGGGCAGCAGGAACTTCCAACCGAACGCCATCAGCTGATCGTAGCGAACCCGCGGCAGCGTGGCGCGGATCAACATGTAGAGGAAGATGAATACGAAGACTTTCGCGAGAAACCAGACTGTCGGCAGCACCATCTGGAGCAGCGGCGGGCCGGCGACGGGCCCGGACCAGCCACCCAGAAACAGGATCGTTGCCATCGCGGAGGCCGTGATCATGTTTGCGTATTCGGCGAGGAAGAACATCGCAAACTTCATAGAGCTGTACTCGGTGTGCCAGCCGGCGACGAGTTCCTGTTCCGCCTCGGCCAGGTCGAAGGGGGTTCGGTTGGTTTCAGCGATCGCGCTTATGAAAAAAATGATGAACGCGATGGGTTGCAGAAAGATGTTCCAGCGCGGCAGGAACCCCATCCATGTTCCCTCCTGCGACCTGACGAGTTCGGCCAGGCTGAGCGTGTTGGCGATTATCAGGACACCGATGACCGAGAGGGTCAGGCTCAACTCGTAGCTGATCATCTGTGCTGATGCCCTGAGGCCTCCCAACAGAGGGTACTTCGAGTTCGACGCCCACCCCCCCAGCACGATTCCGTAAATTCCGACCGAGGTCACCGCGAACACGAACAACAGGCCGACGTTGAGGTCTGTGATCTGAAAGTGCGGTCCAAACGGTATCACCGCGAACGACAGGAAGGCCGGTATCAGGGAAATGACCGGAGCCAGGACATAGATCATCGCGTTCGCGCCGGTGGGTATGACGTCCTCCTTGAACAGAAACTTCATTCCGTCGGCCAGGGGTTGCAGGAGTCCCAACGGTCCGACCCTGTTCGGACCGGGTCGCATCTGTACCCAGGCCATGACTTTGCGCTCGAGTAAGGTCATGTAGGCGAGCGCGCCCATCAAGCCTGCGAAGATGACCAGGATCTTCAGCATCAAGACCAGGAACACCCTGTCGGTGAGGTTGTCGATCATCGTTCTTCACGCAGTTCGTCGATGATGGTTCCGACGAGCTGGGGGTTCAGTCTCTCCCGGAACTTTCCGTTCACCTGGATGACCGGCGCGGTCGTACAGGAACCCAGGCATTCGGCTTCGACCAGCGTGAACGCGCCGTCCGCAGTAGTCTCACCGATACGGATTCCCAGTTTTTCCCGGAGCGTCCGTTCGATGTCATCCGACCCGCAAAGCATGCAGGAGAGGTTCGTACAGACTTGGATCAGGTGTTTGCCGACGGGGCTGCGGTTGATCAGCGTATAGAAGGAGGCTACGGATTCGACGTCGGAGGGAGCCAGGTCTAGGCGTTCGGCCACATAGGCGATGGTATCCGGCTTGACCCAGCCGTGTTCCCGCTGGGCCAGAAGCAGCATCGGAATCAGCGCCGATCGCCTCCGGGGGTAGATGCTGACGAGCCGGTCGAATTCTGCGTGTGTCGCTTCTGAAAACATTGCCGCAGCCTACCATCCACGGAGCGGGTACCGCCGAAGTGCTACCGCTCCCACTCCAGAGCGCCTTTTTTCCAGACGTAGATATAACCAGCCAGGATCACGCCGATGAAAACAAGCATTTCCCAGAACGCAAACAGCTTTAACTCTCGGAAAACGACGGCCCAGGGGAAGAGGAAGACGACCTCGATGTCGAACAGGAGAAACAGCATCGCCACCATGTAGAACTGGATGGAGAAACGCTCACGGGCGGAGCCGACGGGCTGCATCCCGCTTTCGTAAGGAGAGAGTTTGCCTGGCGTCGGTTTCCGGACACCCATGATCCATGACAGGATCAGTGAGGTTACGGCGAAGCCTGTTATAAGGACCGCGAAAATGAGAATCGGCAACCAATTCTCCAGCATCGGATATTGCCGTAACCTCCCACAAAAAAAGGACTTCTGCCGACAAACGAGCCCCTCATTATGGAAGCCCCCTGGAGGACCTGTCAACAGGGAACTTGGTTTGGGACCATCCGTCTTCCCGTTGCCCGACATCGTCCGTACCGGCAGAGGTTTTGACCGAGAGGCGCGAAGACGCAGAGAAAAAACAGCCTGTTCTTCTACTCTGCAGCTCTGCGTCTCTACGTCGAAAAACAGTTCCGGATCGCCAAGAAGTGCAGGGAGATTTGGAGCTTCTGCTAACATGAAAAGTTCATGTCGATGCGAATCGAGCTCAACGGGGAGGCTCGAGAAATTCCCTCTCCACTGAATATCCGGCAGCTTCTGGAACATCTTGAACTGCCTACCGGCCGCATCGCTGTCGAGAGGAACCGAGCGGTGGTTCCGAAGGCCAGGTGGGATGACGTGCAGGTGTGCTCCGACGACCGGATCGAGGTCGTCCACTTTGTCGGAGGAGGGGCGCCCGAAGACGGCCTGGTCATCGCGGAGCGGCGATTCGAATCGCGGCTGATCGTGGGTACAGGAAAGTATTCCAGCAACGAAGTCATGGTCGACGCTCACGTCCGATCAGGCTCTGAGATGGTGACGGTTGCCGTCCGTCGCGTGGACCTGAAAGCGGCCAAGGGTGAGTCGCTACTGGACTACATCGACACCACGAAGTTCATGATCCTGCCGAACACCGCGGGCTGCTACACAGCTGACGATGCGATTCGGACCGCGCACCTGGGACGGGAAGCCGGCCTTTCGGAGTGGGTGAAGCTGGAGGTTATCGGTGACGAGCGCACGCTCTTTCCGGATACGGCGGCCCTCATCGAGGCTACTGCGATACTGGTTCAGGACGGCTTCATCGTCATGCCCTACACGAACGACGATCTCATCGTTGCCCGCAAGTTGATCGACGCGGGCGCCGCGGCCGTGATGCCGCTGGGTGCGCCGATCGGTTCCGGGATGGGCATCCAGAATATCGCCAACATGCGAATTCTTCGGGAGCGAATCACCGAGGTGCCCCTGATCGTCGATGCCGGCGTGGGGACTGCATCGGATGCGGTTCTGGCGATGGAGCTCGGAGCTGACGGTGTCTTGATGAACACCGCGATCGCCGGCGCGTCCGACCCCGGCGCGATGGCCGAGGCCATGAATCATGCTGTCAAGGCCGGCCGCCTGGCGTACCTGGCAGGCCGGATTCCGAAGAAACTCTACGCCACTGCTTCGTCCCCCCTGGAGGGTGTGGTTAGCTAGTTGGGAGCCCTACACCAAGAACCCCACCGTCCTCGACCGCTAGTGACCTGTTACAGGCCACTCGTGCCCTTACCGCGATCATGTTTGCTTTTTGCTCCGGCTTGGGGTGAAATCGTCCATCCGATCTCGACCGACGGGGTAGGCGATGGCATCAACACTATCGGATGAACAACAGGAAATCCTGAGAACCGTTCGAAGCTTTGTGGACCGCGAAGTCATTCCGGCGGCACGCGAGCTGGAGCACAAGGACGGCTATCCGTTCGAGCTTGTGGAACGGATGAAGACACTGGGGCTTTTCGGCGCCAACATTCCGGAAGCCTACGGCGGGCTGGACCTCGATTACGTGACCTACGCCATGATTTTCGAGGAGATCTCCCGCGGCTGGATGGGTGCTGCAGGAATCCTCGGGACGCACTCGGTGATGTGTGATGTGCTGGCCCGCTTCGGGACGGAGGAGCAGAAACAGCGTATCCTCACCAAACTCGCAACCGGAGAGCAGCGCGGGGGATTGGCATTATCGGAGCCGGACGCCGGAAGCGACGTTCAACGAATTCGGACGCTGGCCGTCCGGGATGGTGATGACTACGTCCTCAATGGTTCCAAGATGTGGGTCACCAACGGTCGGCATGGCGATACCTTCGCTCTTTTGGCCAAAACCGAGCCCGAAGCGGAACCTCCCTACAAAGGTATGACGGCGTTCATCGTAGAGAAGGGGAATCAGGGCTTCATCGTCAGCCGCGACATCGACAAATGCGGCTACAAGGGAGTCGAGACCTGCGAGATCGTCTTCGAAGACTTCCGGGTGCCGGCCGCAAACGTGATCGGCGGCTCGGAAGGCCAGGGGTTCAAACACATCATGACCGGGCTTGAAAGCGAGCGCATCAACGTCGCAGCGCGGGCTGTGGGCATCGCCCGTGCGGCCTTCGAGGACGCCATCCACTATTCCCAGCACCGGGTAACGTTCGGAAAGCCGATCTGCGAGCACCAGGCCATCCAGTTGAAGTTGGCGGACATGGCCACGAAGCTGGAAGCCGCCCGAGGGTTGACCTACAACGCGGCGGAAAAAAAGAACCGCGGTGAAAGGTGCGACCTGGAGGCTGGGATGGCGAAGCTGTTCGCCACCGAAATGGCACAGGAGGTCGCCCTGGATTCGATGCGGATTCACGGCGGTTACGGCTACGCCAAGGATTTTGCAGTCGAACGGTACTACCGCGACGCTCCGCTGCTGATCGTCGGCGGCGGAACGAATGAAATACAGCGGATTCTGATAGCCAAGGGATTGTTGAAGAAGTATGAAGTCAGTTGACAGTAATCAGTACTCAGTACTCAGTTTGGGTGTTCCTCAAGCGAAGGGGACCGCGAGAGAGCCAATATAAGGGGGACAGGGCTTGCCCTGTCCCCGGGTGTTTGCTGAGCAGAAAAGTCTGAGAAAGCAATAACTCTGTCTCCAACCGCAAGGCTGCCGACGCTCATCTTTTCAACTGACAACTGGGAACTGACGACTGACAACTCTCCGAGGAACACTTTGAACCTAGGACGCTACTTCGAAGACTTTGAGGCCGGCCAGGTCTACAAGCACTGGCCCGGCAGGACGGTGACGGAGGCTGACGACACGTGGTTCAGCCTCGTCACGATGAATCAGAACCCTCTACATATCGACGAACACTACTGTTCGCAGTTACAGCACGGTCGCCGCCTGGTCAACGGGACCTTCGTGTTCAGTCTCGTTGTCGGTATGACGGTGGCGGATATCAGCCTCAAAGCGATCGCCAACCTGGAATACGAATCGGTCAAGCATACCGGGCCGGTATGGCATGGAGACACGATTTACGCGGAAACGACGATCCTCGAGAAGAAGGAATCAGAATCCAAACCGGACCGGGGCGTGGTCTACGTGGCGACCCGTGGGATCAACCAGAACGGGGAGACGATCCTGACGTACCGGAGAAAGGTGTTGGTGCCGAAGCGCGTTTTCGACGAGGGCAAGAGTTACTGGCCCGGAGAAGAAACCACTGACGGTTAGTGTAGGTGCGCTCTATGAGCGCACAAGGCGTCGGTATTGAAGAATGTGCGGTCACAGACCGCACCTACACCTGCCAGGGTTTGTCTTTCGCTTGGGGAGAGTTACCTCTCGGGCATTTCGGTTCAGCCAAGACCAAGAATGTGCGGTCATAGACCGCACCTACACCTCCCTCTTCCCAATCCCGTACGCCTTCATCTTCCGGTACAGGTAGCTGCGCTCCAGGCCCAGCACGCGCGCCGTCTGGGACACGTTCCAACCGCTTTCTTCGAGCTTGGACAGGATCAATTCCCGTTCGTACCGCCCGCGTGCCTCTTGAAGCGTCGGCTGCTCTCCTCCTGACCCGTTCGGCAGAGACAGGTCGTCGAACTCGATCTTCTCGCCCGAGGCCATGATGACGAGACGTTCGATCTCGTTTCGCAGTTCCCGGACGTTTCCCGGCCAGGAATAGCTGTCCATCGCCCTGAAGGCCTCGACGGTGAAGTCCCTGGAGGTACGGCCGTGTTCGGCCGAAAAAATGTCCATGAAATAGCGCGCGATGACCGGAATGTCCCTGTGTCGTTCGCGAAGTGGCGGGACGACGAACGGGATCACGTTCAAGCGGTAGAAGAGGTCTTCGCGAAAGCGCCCGGCCTTGATCTCGCTCGCCAGATTCTTGTTGGTCGCGGCGATGATGCGAACGTCGACGCTCCGCATGGATTGTGCGCCGATCGGCTGGAATTTCTGCTGTTCGATCGCTCTCAGGACTTTTGCTTGAGTCTTCAGGCTCATGTCCCCGACTTCGTCAAGAAAGATCGTGCCTCCAGCGGCCAGCTCAAACTTTCCCTTCTTGTCTTCGTTCGCTCCGGTGAACGAGCCTCGAGTGTGGCCAAAGAGCTCGCTTTCTATCAAGTCTTCCGGGATTGCCGCGCAGTTGACCTCGATGAATGGGTCTTCGCTTCGGCTGCTTTGAAAGTGGATGTTTCGGGCCACCAGTTCTTTGCCGGTTCCGCTCTCACCGTAGATCAGGACGCGGCTGTTCGTCGGAGCGACCACAGAGATCTGCTTCCGCAGCGCCTTGACCGGGATGCTCTCCCCGACGATCGCGTATCGTGCCTCGACCTGACGTCGCAGGTCGCTGTTGGTTTTCTCCAGTTTCCGATGCGAGAGGGCGTTGCGGGCGGTCAGCAAGGTGTGTTCGATCGAAAGAGGCTTCTCGATGAAGTCGAACGCCCCCAGCTTCGTCGCCGAGACGGCTGTGGCGATCGTTGCGTGGCCGGAAATCATGATGACGTAGGTCGCGGGGTTCCTCCGTCGTATTTGCTTCAGCGTCTCGAGCCCGTCGATGCCGGGCAACCAGACGTCGAGGAGCACGAGATCGAGATCCCCGCCTTCCAGCTTCTCAAGACATTCCTCGCCGCTGGTTGCAACGTCGGCAGCAAAGCCCTCGTCTTCGAAGACGCCTTTCAGCGACTGACGGATTCCACTCTCATCGTCGACGATCAGGACTCTGGGCATACGGGTAGCTCGACGACGAACCGGGCGCCGTGCGGGTTGTTCGGTTCAGCGCCGATGTAGCCGCCGTGATCGGCGACGATCCGGCTGGCGATCGCCAGACCCAGACCTGTTCCGTTCTTCCGTGTCGAAAAGTATGGAGCAAACAGGCGCTCTCGGTCTTCGGGGTCGATTCCAGGTCCCGAGTCGGTCACAGTCAGGCGCGCCGTCGTGTGGTCTCGGACCAACTCGCACCCGATCGTGAGTTCCTTCGCGGTTTCTCCTGCCATCGCCTCCAGGGCGTTGTCGATCAGGTTGATCAGCACGCGTTTGATCTGTTGCCCATCCATCAGGACCGGCGGCAGGTCGTCCGGGATACGAGCCCTCACCTCCGTGCCGTTGAAACGGTCCTCATAGAGGGCCAGGGTCTTGTCGATCAGGCCCTTCATCTCGGTCGGTTCTCTGGAGATTGCCGGCAGGCGTGCGACCCGTCCAAACTCGTTGACCAGTGCCTTGAGGCTGGCCACTTCGCCGACGATCGTGCTCACACACTCCTGGATCACCGCCTGAACGCGCGGTTCCGCCGAGGGCACCTTCTCGGCGTTTCGGGCGATGCGTTCGGCCGACAACTGGATTGGAGTGAGAGGGTTCTTGATTTCGTGTGCGAGGCGACGTGCGACTTCCCGCCACGCAGTCGCCTTCTGCGCCTTGACCACTTCGGTGAGGTCTTCGACCACGAGTACAAACCCTCCGCCCGTGAGAACGCTCGCAGTGACGGCATTGTGGATGGGGCGATCGGGGGTCATCAAGGTCAGTTCTCGCGTCAGCGTCCCCTCCTGAGCAGAGACACGCAGCAGCTCCCGAATCTGTTGCAGGTCTTCGGGGGCAAACACTTCGTCCAGCGTGTCGGCATGTTCGATCGAGAACATTGTGCGCGCGGCGCGATTCATCTTGGTTACGTGGAACTCGTCGTCGATCGAAACGACTCCGGTCGGGATGGCCTCCAGGATAATCTCCGTGTAGCGACGCCGCTCCTCGAGCTCACCGGTCGTGAGCTGCAACTGATCGGCCATGTCGTTAAACAGTCCCACGAGCAATCCCAGTTCGTCGTCCGCCTGCACGCGGACACGATGGTCCAGGTTGCCCGAAGAGATCTCCCGTGTGGCGCCCGACAGGGCTTCGATCGGTACCGTAATCCTCTTGGAGAAGAAGAGTCCCGTCCACGCGGCCGCGAAGAGTACCAGCACGGTCATCAAGACGAGGATGACCACGTAGGTATCGCGGTAGAAACGACGGTTCTGCACCAACTCGTTGTAGCTCATCCGTTCGGTTGCGATCTCGGCGGTCAGTTGCTGGAAATGCTCGGGTGTGTGGAAGACGGCTGCGACGATCACGTCCGGCTCTGCCTGGGTTCGTCGCAGGCCGACCAAAGAGCCGTCGATATCGCGAAGTGTGGCCACCCCGGATCCATTCAGCCGATCCAGCAGGTCGCGGTATACCACTTGATAGCTCTCCGCACCGTTCGTACCACGCAGGATGCGGCCGTCGGTATCTATGAATGCGACAGTCTCCAGGCGGAAATTCGCGAGGGCCTCCTCCAGATCTTCCGGGGGCTGAGCCGCCATCTGCGACAGAATGCCGCTCGCGACGTTCTCGTGTTCCGCCGCCCACTGGCTACCGATCTCCTCGGTGGTCCGGAAGATCGTGTCGACCGGGACGCTGAACCACTTGTCGATGCTACGATTGACCAGACCGAAGGCGAAGAGGAACAGGACCGTCGCCTGGACCAGTGTCAGGGAGATCAGCGAGAGCACGAGCTTGGTCTTGAACTTTGCCCCAGGTTTCTGGGCCTTGTGTTCGACCCACATCTTGAAAAGGCTGCGGAGAAGGACGAACCCGAAAATGATCAGGACGAGGAAGATAAACGTCGATAGAGTGTAGAGCAGCAGGATCTGGTCAGGCTCGGCGGGACTGATGTTAAACGGTACGAGGTTGAAGGCGGCCTGGACGAACACAAGCAAAGCCAGGGTCAGCAGCACCAGGCCCCCGAGGAAGAACTTTGTCGTGCCCGTCGATGCCTTCATGATGTCACTTATGGTAGGTTAAGCCGAAGTGTTATACGTCTTGGGCCACAACCCGAGTCAATTATACGTCCCTCCTGGAGTCCCCGTCCCCATGAGAATACAAGGAAACACCCTCTTCCCATCACGCGGACGCGATGTCTAGGCTCGGCGAAGTTCTTATCAGCGAGAGCCTTATCTCGCAGGAGCAGCTCGCCGAGGCCCTGGTGGAACAGCGGGTCAACGGGGGGCGTCTGGGAAGCTGTCTGGTCCGACTCGGCCACATGTCCGAGGACGCGATCACTGCCGTGCTCTCCAAGCAGTACGGCGTCCCCTGTATCAACCTTTCTTATTTTGAAGTGGACCCGGAGGTCGCCGGCCTGCTGTCGCCGGAAGTGACCCGGAAATACCAGGTGCTGCCGTTGAGTCTCCTGGGTTCGACTCTGACCATCGCCATGGTGGACCCCACGAATGTGATCGCTCTGGATGAGCTTAAGTTCATGACAGGGTTGAATGTACAGCCGCTTGTGGCTTCCGAATCCCAGCTCAACGACGCAATCAAGAAACACTTCGGCTCGACTTACGACACCCGGATGAAAAGGGCTTTCGAGGATCTGACCGAGCCGTCCGACGACGCCGGCAAAGTCGAAGTGATCGAGCAGGTGGATGAAGAAGTCGATCCGCTTTCGCTGGAAAGGGAGTCGGGTGAGGCTCCGGTCGTCCGGCTGGTTAATCTGATACTGCTGGACTCGGTCAAGCGCGGGGCCAGCGACATTCATCTCGAGCCGTACGAGAAGGAGTTGCGACTGCGCTTTCGTATCGACGGAGTGCTGCAGACCGCCATGAATCCTCCGCTGAAGCTTCGCAATGCCATCACCTCCCGTATCAAGATCATGGCAAACCTGGACATCTCGGAGAAGAGGCTACCGCAGGATGGGCGGATCCGCGTGCGTCTCCGCGTCGAAGGGCACCCCAAGGAGCTGGATTTCCGCGTGTCTACACTGCCGACGCTGTTCGGCGAAAAGGTCGTGATGCGGTTGCTGGATCGCGACAACTTGATGTTCGACATGCGGCGGCTGGGCCTGGAACCAGAGTCCTTGAAAAGCTTCGAGAACGCGATAAAGAAGCCGTTCGGGATGGTCCTGGTGACCGGGCCGACCGGCAGCGGGAAGACCAACACCCTGTATTCGGCGATCACGCAGCTCAACCGGCCCGACCTGAACATCGTCACGGCCGAGGATCCGATAGAGTTCAATCTTCCCGGGATCAATCAGGTCGGCATGAGAGACCAGATCGGCCTTAATTTCGCCGCAGCACTTCGTTCTTTCCTTCGGCAGGACCCCAACATTATCCTTGTGGGTGAGATTCGCGACGTCGAAACGGCGGAGATCGCCATCAAAGCGTCACTGACCGGGCATCTGGTGTTGAGTACCCTGCACACCAACGATGCTCCGGGAACGGTGTCGCGCCTGATGAACATGGGAATCGAGCCATTTCTGTTGGCGACTTCGCTCCAGGCGATCTGCGCGCAGAGGCTGGTCCGCAGGATCTGTGTCGACTGCAGGGAAGAGGCGCCGATGTCGGGAAATCGGCTCGTCGAGCTTGGATTCTCTTCCGAGGAAGCCAGGGAAGTGCAACCGGTGCGTGGCGCCGGGTGTACGGCCTGCAACGGCACAGGCTATCGCGGTCGCATCGGTCTCTACGAGGTGATGGAGGTCGGTGAGAGCCTGAGGGATACGATCATCCTGGGCGCTTCCGCTGTCGAGCTGAAGAAGAAGGCCATCGATGGGGGTATGATTACGTTGCGACGGAGCGGTTTGATCAAGGTTCGAGATCAGCTGACGACGATCGAAGAGGTCCTGCGGGAGACGGTCGGGTAGTTGTTCGGTAGTCGACTGGTTGTCAACGTTCTGAACAGAGGTTGGGAGCATGCCAAACTATTCCTTTAAGGGTCGGAAACGTGGTGGAGAGGAAATCTCAGGAACGCGATCAGCGGACAGCACCCAAGCGCTGGCCATCGCCCTGAGGCAGGAAAACATCATGATGGTCGAGGCCAAAGAGAAGAAAGGCTTCAACCTCAGTGAAATCGAGTTCGGCGGAGCTCCCACTGCCAAAGACGTTTCGATTTTTACGAAACAGTTTTCGTTCATGATCGATTCGGGTCTGCCCCTGGTGCAATGTCTCGAAATTCTTGGTTCTCAGCAGGAGAACAAGAAGTTCGCCGAAGCAATCAAGACGGTTCAACGCGAAGTCGAGACCGGCAACACACTGGCGTCGGGCATGGAGAAAAGCCCGAAAATCTTCGATAGCTTGTTTACCAACATGGTGGCTGCGGGAGAAGCCGGTGGCATTCTCGACACGATCTTTCAACGCCTCGCGATCTACATCGAAAAGGCGGTGAAGCTGAGGGCCGCCATGAAATCGGCGATGGTCTATCCGGCGGCTATCATCTTCATCGCGAGCGCGGTCATCACGCTGATTCTGTGGAAGGTCGTCCCCGCCTTCACCGAGCTTTTCAACAGCATGGAAGTGGATCTGCCTTTGCCGACCCGGATCGTCATCGGGGCCAGCAGTTTCGTCGGCAGCTTCGGCTTGTTCATACTGATCGGGCTCGGGATTTTCGCCTACCTGTTCAAGTCTTACTACTCGACGCCTAGAGGGCGTTACAACGTCGACAAACTCATCCTCAAGTTACCGGTCTTCGGCGATCTGGTGCGCAAGATCTCCGTGGCCCGGTTCACGCGAACGATGGGGACCCTGATCGCGAGCGGCGTGCCAATCCTGGATTCTCTGGACATCACGGCAAAGACGTCCGGCAACGCCATCGTCGAGGAAGCCATCTATGGCGTCAAAGGGGCGATCGAGACCGGACGGACGATCGTCGAGCCCCTGAAGGAGTCCGGGGTCTTCCCGAGTATGGTGATCCAGATGATCGGTGTCGGTGAAGAAACCGGTGCGCTCGAGTCGATGCTGAACAAGATCGCGGACTTCTACGAAGAGGAAGTCGACGTTGCGGTGGGCGACTTGATGACCGCGATCGAGCCGATGATGATGGCAGTCCTCGGCGTGATTGTCGGTGGCATCGTCATCTCGATGTACATGCCGATCTTCAGCCTCGTCGGCCAGCTGAGCGGCTAGCTCCTCGATAGAAAGCCAGATGCACGACTCCCGGATGGTCATGGACCGGAGAAAATGGCTTCTGCGCCTGATCTGGGTCCGCGTGGGCGTTTTCTCTGTCTTTGTGGCGGCCCAGCCATCCCTGGACATGGCGGTGCTCCTCGGCGCCGTCTATGCCCTGTCCCTCTGCTGGGTCGCTCTGCTGAAGCTGAACCGGTCCTACGTCACACAGGCGTATGCCCAGATCGCGATCGACCTCCTGCTGATCACGTGGATGGTCAACCGCACGGGCGGTCTGGATAGCTATTTTTCCTCTCTGTACTTCCTCGAGATCGTGATGTCCAGCATCCTGCTGGAACGTCGCGGTGCCTTCTTGACGGCCATCGCGAGTTCTCTCCTGCACGGCATTCACCTGGACCTGGCTCATTACCAGGTCATTCCCTCAACTACGGTGAGTTTTCCCGAATTGATCGTGCTTCAGTACATCGTCGGCGTGACGATCTTCGGCTTTTGCGCGGTCGGGTTTCTCTCCAACGTGCTGGCAGAGAACCTCCGGATGTCCGCGGCGGCGCTGCAGGAATCCACGGGGAAGGTGGCTTTCCTGCAGGCTCTGAACAGCAACATCATCGACAGCCTGGGCAGCGGGCTCGTGACCACCGACCTTGAAGGGAAGATATTCCTTTTCAACCCTGCGGCCTCCCGCATTTCCGGGCGCTCTTCGGCCGAGGCGGTTGGTTGCCCGATCGGTGAGGTGTTCCCCGGCCTTCCGCCTCCCACTACCCCGCGCGGCGTCGAATTGACGATTGCAGGTAAGGACGACCGACCCGTCTGCCTCCAGTTCTCGGTCACGCCCCTTGCCATGGACGGGGAGCGGTCCGGTTACGTCTGGTGCTTCGACGATGTCACCGATCTCCGGCAGATGGAGCGTCAACTGCGCCACAAGGAACGGATGGCGGCCATCGGAGTCATGTCCGCGGGCATCGCTCACGAAATCCGAAACCCGCTTGCGTCGATCACGGGCTCGTTCAACCTCCTGCGGTCGGAGTTGGACCTGGGGACGGAGCAAAGCCAGCTGGTTGAGATCATCTCCAGGGAGACGGAGCGACTGAATCAGACGATCAACGATTTTCTGCTCTATGCCCGTCCGGTCGTTCCAAGGCTCGAACAGGTTCGCCTGGACCAGATCATCGCCGACTCGATTCAGCTTATCCAGAACAGCCCGGACCTTCGACCCGAGCACCAGATCGAAAGCGAACTCGATGCCCTGACTGCGGCCGTGGACGAAGCCATGATGCGGCAGGTGTTTTACAACCTCGCTTCGAACGCGTTCAAGGCCATGCCGGACGGCGGCACTCTCTGCATCGAGCTCAAGAAGCGGAAAGCCGGCGTGCAAATCCGCTTTGAGGACGCCGGGGTGGGGATGACCGACAGAGACATCGACCAACTGTTTCTGCCGTTCAATTCCTCATTCCGCAGCGGGACGGGTTTGGGGCTGTCGATCGTGTACCAGATTGTCAACGCGCACCGCGGCTCTATTTCAGTCAATTCCAAACCCGACCAGGGCACCGTCTTCGAGATCGAGCTCCCGGAATCGAGTCCCGCCGACGGGGACAGCGGTGCTTTCGAGAGGGCCGGTATCCGGGCGGCAGAGTGAGCCGCAATCCGGCTGACGCTCGACGGCGACATCGCCGGAGTCAAGGCGACAGATGAATCAAAAAGCCAAAATTCTCATCATCGATGATGAGCTCTCGATTCGCGAAATGCTCCAGATCTTCCTCAAACGGGAGGGCTTCGAGGTGAAGGTCGCTCGCAGCGGGGAGGATGGACTCGAGTCGATCCGACGGGAAGACTTCGACGTCGTGATCTCCGACATCAAGATGCCGGACATGTCCGGCATCGATCTGCTTCAACGCGTCCGTTCCGAGAGCGCGTCCGGGCAGTTCATTCTTCTCACCGCCTACGCCACGGCGGAGACGGCAATCCAGGCGCTCAAGATGGGTGCTTTCGACTATGTGCTGAAGACGGACAACTTCATGGAGGAGTTGAGACACATCATCGATCGAGCTCTCGAGGAACAGCGTCTCAGGGAGGAGAACACCTACCTCAAGCGTGAATTCAAGAAGCGACACGGGATGGGCAACCTCATCGGAAGCAGCGAGAAGATGCAGGAGCTGTTCCGCATGATCGAAACGGTGGGTGAAACCAACAGCACGATCCTGATCACGGGAGAAAGCGGAACGGGTAAGGAGCTGGTGGCCAAGGCCATCCACCTGAACAGCCCCCGCGAGGCAGGCCCGTTCGTGTCCGTCAACTGCGGAGCGCTGACCGAGACACTGCTGGAATCCGAGCTGTTCGGCTACGTCAAGGGCGCATTTACCGGCGCCAACAGCGATCGGAAGGGCTTGTTCGAGGTTGCCGACTCCGGGACGATCTTTCTCGACGAGATCGGCGAGACGAGCGCGGCAACGCAGGTTAAGTTGTTACGAGTGTTGCAGGAGAGGACCATCCGCCGAGTCGGCGGAACCGAAGAGGTCCCGATCGACGTTCGGGTCATCGCCGCAACCAACCAGGACCTCGCCGCGATGGTTTCGGAAGGACGGTTCCGGGAGGATCTGTTCTATAGGATCAGCGTCATACCCCTGGAAATCCCACCCCTGCGCCAGCGTGCCGAGGACATACCGATATTGGTCGAGCACTTCCTGGAACGGCTGAACGCATCCATGACAAAGAGGATCGACGGCATCTCCGACGAGGCGTTGAGGCAGTTGGAGACCCACGACTGGCCTGGCAACGTCCGGGAGTTGGAAAACGCCGTCGAGAGGGCATTCATCCTCGAGAGTTCCGGGCAGATATCCGAGGCCAACCTGTCGGCGACTCTGTCGGGCGGCCCGCGGGCGAAGGCGGTACCGGTGATACCCCCGGAAGGCCTGGACCTGGAGTCCTACGTGGAGGGCCTGCAGAAAGAATACTTCGAGGAAGCCCTCCGGAGGACCAATGGGGTGCAGGTCAAAGCGGCCGAGTTGCTTCGGATATCCTACCGCTCCTTCCGCCACTACATGCAGAAGTTCAACATCAAGCCCAATGGGCAGTGATCCGAAGCAGTCCGTTGTCGGTGACGCTGCAGCGAATACCGATTCCGGGCCGGCCGCTGTTCGCTACGTGGCGACTGACCCTCTTCACAAACTCTTGTTCAGAAGGGCGGCTTCCTTCACCAGGCCTTCTAACTCCTGGTCTTGAATTTCCGAAATTGGGTGAAACGTGATGCCTTTGGTGCCTAGTCTTTTAGTCAATTCAATCCATTTTTTTCCAAACTCGGCACGCCAGCCTTGATCGAATATCCTCCTGATACAGTCTCTGCTCTCGCTACTGGAAAGGTAGCTCACACACCGAGCTTCGTCGTTGGTTCGAATAAAGAATTGATCGTCAAAATCGGGCACCCTTATTTTCGGTTCCTTCAGGTTTCCCAATCTTTGGGTGGTCCTCATGTCCTTCAAGAACAGTTCGAAACCTGGCACCTTCAGGATCCTCACTCGGACGTTTGCGGGGTAACCCTGTCCCCCATGTTCATACAGGATCCGGAAAGGAACGTCCTCGTAGTGCCCCTCAACCCGGGGCGTTCCGAACCCGGACCGGGAAACGTCCGCGTTCAAAGCGATCGCAGTTGTGTGCGTCAAGTTCTGCAAAAAGTATTTCCGAAAAAGTCAGTTCTTGAGTGTTGATCGCCGTCGGGCCTGTGGGAATGTGGGAAAGCTGAACGTTCTTGGCGAAGCTTTTCCAAGCCTCAGAGGGAATCCGCGTCTTGTTGCGGATTTCCTCTGAGGCGTCATTTCCATCAGGCCTCTGCCTTTCTTTCTTTTTTGGTTCTCTTTCTTTCGCCCTTTGAAAGTTTTCCACAGAGATTCCTCGCTCCAGGATGCGCTGTAATCGACGATCGGCTTCCGAGCCGATCCTTGGGTCGGTCCGTTTTGACGCGTTCACGCGGCAGGCGTCTGACGGTGCCAGTCCTTCTTGTGTTCCTTCAACAGATCCATGTTCAAATAACGGATCGCTTCGATCCAGTTCTCGTGCATCTCGGTGGTCAGTGCCCGAATCAAACGCAGACAGCTGGCCGCGTTGGGGAATATCCGCACCACACGCGTTCGCCGCTTGATCTCTTCGTTGAGCCGTTCCAGCATATTGGTGGATTTCATGTGCTTGTGATGCTGAAGCGGCAGCGTGTAGAAGCTCAGCGTCTCGTCGATGTTGTCTTCGACCCAGTCGCAGAGTTTGGGATATTTCTGCCCCCACTTGCTCAACCACGCCGCGAGGTCCTGCCGCGCTTCCTGGAGGTTCCGCCGATCGTAGAGCCAACGCAGTTCCTGGAGGCAATCGTCATCGCCTTTGCGCGGCAGATAATCCAATGCGTTTCGGAGAAAGTGCACGTAGCAGCGCTGCCAGATCGCTTCGGTCAGGACTTCCGCGATGGCTTTCTTCAACCCCGGATGATCGTCGGTCACCACGAACTCCACCCCGCACAGGCCGCGTTGTTTTAAACTCAGCAGCAGTTGCCGCCAACTGGTCGTGCTTTCCCGTCCCGCCAGCTCCACCGCCAACACACCGCGCCGGCCGTCCCAGTTGATTCCGATCGCGACCAGCACCGCCCGGCTCCGGATGACCCCGTCTTCGCGCACCTTCTCGTAGCGCGCATCCAAAATTAGGTACGGGTATTCTTCCTCCAATCGTCGCGTTGCAAACTTTTTCAGCTCCTTGTCCAGAGTCTGATTAATCCGGCTGATCGTGCTGGCCGAAAACGAATGTCCGCATAGTTCTTCGGTGATGGCTTTCACCTTGCGCGTTGACACGCCCTGCACGTACATCTCGGCCAAGCTGGCCACCAAGGCTTTCTCGCTGCGTTGGTAGCGTTCAAACACCTCCGTACTGAACCGGCCGGCCCGGTCCTGCGGCACGCGCAACTCCAGCTTGCCCACCCGTGTGACCAGGTCGCCCACCCGTGTGACCAGGTCCCGTCCGTAATAGCCACTCCGATATCCGGTGCGACCCCCTGTTCGTTCACTCTTGACCGCGCCCACGACCTGGTCCATCTCCGCCTCGAGAATCTCTTGAACCACCTCCTGTACGACGCTTTTCAGCAAATCCTTTTCCTCTCCTAACAGTTCTTTCCAATCCACTCCCTTTCGCTTAATCTGAGGTCGGGCCATCGGTTCATCTCCTTCGTTTCAAAGTTGATTCGTTACCAACTTTTCGGAGATACCCTGGCCCTTTCCTATTTCAGGACCTTTTTGCAGAAACTCTGAAACATAACCGCGATCGCCGTCTTCTTGAATACTCTTCTGACGCCTTTGTTAATCGAAGACATGATAAGCGTCACAAGCAAAAGCCCGAGAAAGACAGAGACGACTAGTACAAGATTTTCATTTGAGCCCATAACGTCTCCTTCCAACCGCCTGGGAATCCGAGCGCCTTTCACCGGGGCATTGCCTGAGTTACCGCGTGAAATCCATTCGATCCCGCTATCACGCGCACCGCTATCCAGCCGAAATCATAAGTCATGCAGTAAAGAGCCTTGCACTATTCTCTCATTTAGATGACCTAAAGGAGCGTGATGGCCAAGACCGACATCCCCAAGGGAACCCTGGACTTACCAGTGACCTGTAACGTGCCATCGGTACCAGCGTTCGGCGGAACGGCGTCGGATGCTAGGAGTGACGCTCGAGCCAATGCTGTTTCATTGCGAGGGCGTTACGACACCGAAGACGGCGCCGTTGGGCCGAACCCATCGGTTCGCGGACGGTGATCGTCAACGAGGCGTTCGCGCGCCGCCTCACGAGTGGCTCGTCTCCCGTCGGCCGGCGGTTGCGACTTTTCGTCAGAGATCCGGAGTCGTGGTTCGAGATCGTCGGTATGGTGGGTGACCTCCGGCGGTGGTGCGGGTGTTCGCACATCGTACTGCTGGCCCATGGTGCGATCAGTTGTCTGGGCGTGACGTTCGAGCTGATCGCTGATAGACAGCAGTTACTCAGACCGGAAAGCCCTCTTGGGCGTTGAACATGTCGGCGACAATCCGCCAGCGGCCGTCGGACTCACGGCGCGCGACCATCAGCGATTTGCCACGATGTTCCTCGGGGTGTCCATCAGAGTCGGGCAGAGTATAAGAGAACTCGCCGATCACGTAGAGCAGATCTCGGGAGTGGCCGGACACTTTCGTCTCCAGTCTGAAGTCCGCGACGTCCGCCTCGATCAGTTCTCTGAGAGATTGTCGGACATTTTCACGCCCGGGGACAAGATCCTGCTCCGGTGGGAGCAGGATCGCGTCCTCGGCGTACCAGCCGTCGATCAGCGCGTCCGCGTCGCCGCCGTTGATGTGTCGGATGAACGCCTCGTCCATCGCCGCGACGTCGGCGGCGATCTCCGGGTCCGTCGTCACTCCTCCGCTTTCATGTGCGAGGCCCGGTAGTGCTCGGCCAGCAAGTCCACGCCGAAGTCGTCGCGGTCCCGCCAGACCGAATGGATATGGTTGGCGGTGTTCTGGATGTTGTCATATTCGACGATAAACGTCGGCCCCTGGACGCGGTAGTAGTGGCCCTCGCCGGGGGAACTACTTCCCATCCAGGCGAAACGCATGTTCTCCACGCCGGCCCCTCGGATGTCCCCTAACGCCTTCCTGGCCTCGGCCTGGGGCATGTTGCCGATGTATTCCCGGACCAGGCCGAACAACAACCGTTGCTGTCCATCATTCAACTCCGAGACTTTCACACCTTCGTCGTCGAGCCTCTCGTCCCGGTCAGGGTTCATCAAGATGTCTCGCGGGGCTTCGGCTGCGATCGTTGCTGCCTTCTTCTGGTCTGCATCGAGCGCGCTGTAAAGCTCGCGGGCGAGGTCCTCCTCCCGGCCCAGCGGCCGGAGCCCTTTTTGCGGGCCTTCTTTGACCTCGGCCGGATTGGCTCCGAAGAATGCCGGCGTGGTCGCAGCGACCTCGCCGTTGTTGACGGTGAAGTTCAACGCCAGGTGGTGCCCTTCAAAGCGCCAACCCCACTGATCCGTTTCCGACGGGGTGCCGAACACGCTGAAGAAATACAACTCCTCATCGCGCATGGGCCGGCCGTTCTCCTGCTCGAAGAGAACCTGCTCCAGGCTCATGATCGTAGTCGCCTTGATGAAACCGTTCCGGCTCAGTCCAGATACCAGCATCGCCAGACCCAGTTCACGCTGGAACGGCTCTATCTCCTTGATCGGCAGACCCTGTCTCTCACGTGGTATGAAATGCCAGTTGAGTCTCTCTTCGTCGCCGAAGTCGAAGGTCGCCTGCTCGCGCTGTTCGGGCGTCAGCGAGGCGAGGAAAGCGTTCGTCGTCGTCACCATGGTTGGAACGCTCTGCGCCTCGTAGATGGCCGCTGCAGACGCGGACAGCAGGCACGCCACGACGATGGCGAGTTTTGTGCTCTGTCTCATGTTTTACCTCCGGATGGAGAACGAATATACTCGAAATCCGGAACAATGCCCACTGTTCTGTAACGGGCATTCCTGCGTGAACAATCGGAAACCCCGGCTCTTCAGGCGCCTTCGTCCAGCGTAGAGCTCATATGATGAAAACCCTGGTTCGGTTGCTGAAGATGCCGTTTCGGGCGGCGAGAATCCTGACCGCCCTGATACTGCACCCGGATGACGAAGTCGTCGGATTCGATGTTCTGAGAAAGACCGGCAGGGCCGTCTTTCCGCGCTACCGGTTCAAGTGGCCCCAGATGGACTGGTGGCAGGAGGCGCCGTTCAACGAATACTTAAAGCGGTTCGATGAACTGGACGGCTTGAACACGGACCGCCGCTGGATGATGTACCAGTTGATCCGGCTGGTGGATGCGATCCCGGGCGATACCGCGGAATGTGGCGTCTTCCAGGGCGCGGGCTCGTATCTTGTTTGCCGGATCCTCCAGGCGAGACCGATACCGGAGAGAAAACACTTCATCTTCGACTCGTTCGAAGGCATATCGACACCGTCTGCCAACGATGGTCGCTACTGGAGCGAGGGTGATCTCTCCGCCGACCTGGATACAGTCCAGGACAACCTGTCGGAGTTTGAGAACATCAGTTTCCACAAGGGCTGGATACCGGAGAGGTTTCCCGATGTCGAAGATCGAACTTTCTCCTTTGTGCACATCGATGTCGACCTGTTTGAACCCACGCGCGACAGTCTCACGTTCTTCTACCCCCGGATGAACGACGGAGGAATCATCCTGTGTGACGACTACGGGTCGAGTTTCTGCCCCGGCGCGACTAGGGCAATCGACGAATACCTGGGTGACAAGCCGGAGAAGATGATCTCGCTATCCGGGGGGGGAGGGTTTCTCATCAAGGGTTGCGCCACGGCACGGCCGTACAGAATCTAGATGCCCCGATCCGATACCATCAGAATCCTGCACCTGATCACGGGTTTGGACATGGCCGGAACGCAGACCATGCTGATCAAACTGCTCTCCGGAATGGACCGGGAGCGGTTCGAGAATCGCGTCGTTATACTCTCCGACCACGGACCACTCCGACCGGTCATAGAGGACCTCGGGATTCGCGTTCGATCTCTGAAAGTCGGTCGGGGCGTGCCGAATCCCATGGGACTTGTCCGCCTGTTGAGAGTTCTTGCCAGCGACCGACCCCAGATCCTGCAAAGCTGGCTCTACCACGCCGACCTCCTGGGCCTGGTCGCGGGAAAGTTGTCCCGTGTTCCGGCATGCGCCTGGAATGTGCGCGCTTCTGAAATGGACATGAAGCAGTACTCGATGGTTTCCAGAGTTGTCCTCCGCTCACTCGCCTTCCTGTCCCGATATCCGGACGTCGTCGTGGTCAACTCCAACGCGGGTCTCAGGAAACACGAGAGTCTGAATTTTAAGCCTCGACGCTGGCGGATGATCCCGAATGGTTTCGACCTGGATCGTTTCCGACCGGACCCTGCCGCCCGCCGCCGCCTACGCGAGGAACTGGGTATCGGCAACGTTTTCCTGATCGGTCTCGTCGCCCGCTACGACGCTATGAAGGACCACGCGACTTTCCTGCGGGCAGCAGCCCGGTTGTCGACGACTCTTCCCGCGGTGCGCTATGTCCTTGTCGGTACCGGCGTCGATTCCGGGAATGATGCGCTGACGGCCCTGATCAGAGAACTGGAACTGTCCGGGCGCGTCGATCTCCTGGGCGAGCGGGGGGACATCCCGTCGATCATGGCCGGCCTGGACGTTCTGTCGCTGTCTTCTATCGGGGAGGGCTTTCCCAACTGCGTCGGGGAAGCGATGGCCTGCGGCGTTCCCTGTGTGTCGACCGACGTCGGCGACGTTGCCGCCATCCTCGGCGACACCGGGCGCGTCGTACCGATTCGTGATCCGGCCGCCATGGCCGCGGCCTGGCTGGAAGTGTACGAGATGACCCCCGATGAACGTTTGGGATTGGGCCTTGCGGCCCGCAGGCGAATCCAGGATTCGTTCAGCCTGCCCTCCGTTGTCGGGCGGTACGAGGGTCTGTACCAAGAGCTGGCAACCAAGAACATTTGAAGTGTTCTTAGTCGGCGATCTACCGTCAGGCATCAGCGATCGGCTGTCAGCGTGAGCGCTTCAGCTGCTTCGGAAACGGGACGATAGTCCCATCCATTTGAGCTGATCGCTGAAAGCTGAAAGCTGATCGCTGTTTGATCCTGAGCGCCTGAGAACAAAACTCTCAAACTTGAGGATCAAGCGGTTGGAGTCTTCCCGACCTCTCTTGTATCTCGCTTCTGACGTTGGAGGCCACGTCTCGACCGCTGAGGATCGAATCCTCCATCGAGTAGTAGTCCCACTTGCCATAACGGCCAGCGGGGAAGATGTCCATCGATTCAAGATAACCGCTGAGTTTGTCGAGATGACACTGCCGATGGCGGTCGAAAATGACATAGGCAAAGGGGATGTCGATGGTCTGGCGAGTCAGGACGGCGTCGCCCTGTCTGAGGATTCCGCACCGGCGAAGATCGTCGAGGGCCTGCTCGCAGGCTCCTTCCAGGTGCGGCGTCCGCCCGGGCAGGTGGGTGATTTCGATATACATCGACGACGTACCTTCGGGAGCCACCGAGGATGAGAAATTCGTGGGAAACCCGACGCGCGAAAAGATGAACTCATCTTCGGGAAAGTAGATCCAGTGCTTGTCGCTGACGTGGGGGCGGTCCACTCCGATGTTGATATCGAGCACAGAGACCGCTCGAAGGCCTCGCGCGGCCTCACGCAGGTCGTCGGGGCTCTCCCCCAGCAGTTCGTAGACCTTCGGCAGAGGGATCGTCGTCAGGAGGTAGTCGTAAGGCTCCTCGTGGCCGTCGGCGAAGTGGGCGACCTTCTTCTTCGCATCGATCGATTTCAGTTCGCAGCCGGTCTGAACGGGACCGAGCGACGCCGCCAGCGCGTTGGGAAGACAGTCGATACCGCCGTTTTTGGGATAGGAGAAGCTCGGGTTGTACCCCATTCGCTCGTTCGTGACACCGAGTGCTCCGTTGACTACTTCTTCCAGACTCGGTTTCGGTATCGCCCAGCTCACCCAATCGGACGTGATTTCCCGGAGATCCGTCTTCCAGAATTTCTCGTTGTAGGGGAGCATGAAATGCTTCGCGATCCCGGCGCCAAAGGTCTTCAACGTCCACTCGTGAAAGTTCGAGGGTTGGGTGGAGTTTCCGTCCAGGCTTTCGATGAAGCCTATGAGGCACTCCCGCACCGTTTCCGGCGGCAGTCCATGGGTGTTCGCCTGGAAAGGGTAGGGGGTAAGAGTCGATTTCGAGTAGATCGCAGCCTTGCGTTCCAGCCGGGCGAGCGTGTCGGGAAGAATGCGGTCGATCAGCTCCTTCGTGTAGGGATCCTTGAGATGAATGAGGTGTCCGGTCACGTCGAACGTAAAACCGTCCTGCTCGAAGGAGCGGCAGATTCCGCCGATGACTTCTTCCTTCTCGAAGATGCGGGGTTCGAATTCCTGGAGATGAAAACCGGCACTTAGACCTGCCAGGCCGCTTCCGATGACGACGATCTTTTCCATGGTTCAGAAGGGAGCGTTGCGTGAACCGGCGCCACCGTACAGCGCTTCACGTTCCCGGACCGGCCGGGATCCCATTTCGACCTTGATCAACAGATAGGCGGTGATCAGGGCCATCGCCACCATTCCCAGCAACACGGAAATCGCCCAGACGAGTTCAACCCGGCTCATGACGAGAGCCGCCGCACCGATGAAGCCAGCAGCCGCGTAGGTTATCACTGCGACCTGACGAACCGAGAAATTGCATCGAAGCAGCCGCAACGCGAAATGATCGGGACTCCCGCGAGTGATCGGGATGCCCTTGCACCATCGGACAAACATGACGAGCGCCAGGTCGAAAAGCGGCACGCCGAGGATGAGCACCGGGCTGATCACCGCAAGGAGGTTGACTCTGGTGTAGCCGGCGTTCATCGATAGCGACGCCAGCATGAAGCCGAGAAACAGACTTCCGGCGTCTCCCAGGTAGATTCGCGCCGGATTGAAGTTGTGTCGGAGAAAGCCCAGCGTCGCGCCGGCCAGGACGAAGCACAGGAGGGCGAACGAGACTCGGCCTGCCATCAGGTTCGCGGCTGCGAGCAAGAGGGCGGCGATGGCGGCAACGCCAGCCGCCAGCCCGTCGAGCACATCGATGATGTTGAAGGCGTTCGTGACGGCCAGTACCCACAACACCGTCAGAGGCAGGGCCAGATAGACGGGAAGGAATTCGAGTTTGATGAATATCCCGGATTTTACCAGCACCAGGGCCGCCAGCGTCTGACCGAGGAGCTTCTGCGAGGGGGAGATCACCCCGAAGTCATCGATGAGGCCGACCATGAGCACGATCGTTCCCGACAACAGAAGTCCGAGCGTCTCCTGCTCGAAGTCGGTCAGCACGCCGACAGTCAGGAGAAACGAGATGAATATAGCGAGGCCGCCCAGGTACGGAACCGCCGACGCGTGTGCCTTCAAGTTCCCGTCCGGCTGGTCGACGATCCCCAGTTGGAGCGCCGCTCTCTTCATAACGGGCGTCCAGTAAAGCCCGAACACGAAACCCATCAAGACTGCTGCGACGAAGGTGATCATAGAGCCGCCAGACACTTACGGTATGTTTCTTCGAGCCTGGCTTGAGACGTCCCGATCTCGAATTCCGAGACCCCCTTCCGACCCGCTGAGCCCATCGAGTCGCGCAGCTCCGGCTCGGAAACCAGCTTGACGATCGATCGAGCCATGGCCGTCACGTCATGTGTTCGGTGGAGGTAGCCCGATTCGCCGTCGGAGACGGCTTCTCGGGCCCCGTCGACGTCGGTGGCCACGATGGGAAGACCGTTGGCCATCCCCTCGGAGAAGACCCGCGGAAGGCCCTCCCACAGAGATGTCAGGATCAGGATGTCCAGGTTACGGTAAACCTCCGGCATATCCCGTTGCCATCCGAGCAGAGTCATATCGGAACCGATGCCCCGATCGCGGATGCGCTGTTCGACTTCAGGCCGGAGCTCACCGTCTCCCACCATGACGAAATGAGCGTCTTCTGTTTGAGCCCGGACATTGGCGGCCACGTCGACGAAATCCGTCGGACATTTTTGCGTCTTGAAACATGCCACCATTCCCACGACCACCTTGTCGGCAGGCACTCCCCATTCCTTCAGCTTTCCCCGTCGTGGTGCCGCTGCCATGAAATCATCCAGCGAGATGGCGGACCGGCACAGGTCCCACTGGCCGGGCTCGAAAATGCCTTCTTCCTCTCCGGTTCTTGCGTTGGAAAGCGACACGACCACGAATCGCGTCGTGATGGGCTTGGTGATACGCTCCAGCAGGATGTAGAGGCGTCGGACCAACGGTGGCTGTTGGTCGTTGAAACCGAACCCGTGGGCGGTGTGGATGATGACCGGCACTCCGGCCAGCCAGGCCGCCCACCGACCGAGGATCCCCGCCTTCGAGCTGTGCGTGTGTACGATGTCGGGCCCTTCGCGTCGCATCACGGAATAGAGCTTCCACAGTGCCCGGATATCCTTCCAGGGACGAATCTCGCGCACCAGGGAAGGGATCCAGAAGACATCGACATCCGGGATACGCGTCGCATCGTCGTCCATCGCGCCGTCACACCCGCTGATCAGACCCAGTTCATATTCTTCGCGCGGCAGCAGCTCCAGCGTCACCAGGGTATTCTTCTGCGCGCCCCCAAGCTCCAGCTTCGTGATGACGTGGAAGATCTTCCGCTTCGCCGTGGGCGGCCCGCCCTCGAAAGCCAGCTCGCCCTGGACCGGCCGCCCGGTTCCGGGAACTTTTTCGGACCATTCTTTGATCTGTGACATCATCCGCACCCGTGCCGGAACCCGCATCACGTCTTTCGGACCGCTCGCTCCGGTTCCGCCAAGTCCCTCTATTCTGAATTCGGGACGAGCAATCATCCAGACATTTTGGCAACTGCAGTTTCTTTGTCGGTGCGCGCGCGTGTCGCCGGCTATATTCTAGAGGCCTAATGTGTGGAGTTAACGGAAAGATACGCTTCAGCGGTGGGGTAGGGGAACCGGACATCGTCCGGATGAATGCGGCGATACGCCATCGCGGTCCGGACGACGAGAGCGTCTTTGTATCCGAGGACGGTTGCGTCGGGCTCGGTCTGACCCGACTGGCCATCATCGACCTGTCCCCCCTGGGACGACAGCCGATGAGCTACCTGGATCGCTATTGGATCGTCTTCAACGGTGAAATATACAACTTCGCCGAACTCCGGGCAGATCTGGAAAAGGACGGATACTCGTTCCGATCGAAGACCGACACCGAGGTGATCCTCGCGTTGTACGACAAGCACCGTGAAGGATGTCTCGACTATCTTCGAGGGATGTTCGGACTGGCGATCTACGATAGCCACGAGAAGACTCTGTTCTGCGCCAGGGACCGTGTCGGAAAGAAGCCGTTCAAGTTCTACCTGGATGAGGATGTCTTCGTTTTTTCCTCCGAGCTCAAAGCGATACTCACTCAACCCGAGTACGAAAAGACGCCCGATTACACCGCGATTCACCATTACCTGACGTTTTTCTACTGTCCCGCACCCCGGACCGGCTTCGCAGGAATACAAAAGCTGGAGCCCGGCCACTACCTGCACATCCATATCCCTACTCGAACCATACGTAAGGAAAGGTATTGGCGGCTGGACTACTCGGACCAGCTGGATCTATCTGAAGGCGAATGGTGCGAGAGGATCCGTCAGAAGCTGGATGAAGCGGTCCGCCTGCGGATGGTGTCCGACGTCCCGATCGGCGCCTTCCTGTCTGGCGGTGTAGATTCGAGCGCGGTCGTGGCGCTCATGAGCCGCGCCTCCGGACGGCGCATCAAGACGTTCTCGATCGGTTTTGACGACGCCGAATTCACCGAAGTGGAGTACGCGAGGATGGTCGCCGAGATGTACGACACGGACCACACGGAGTTCGAAGTCCATTCTCGTTCCATCGAGGTGCTGCCCGACATCGTCAGGCACTTCGAGGAACCCTACGCCGACGACAGCGCGCTGCCAACCTACTACCTCTGCAAGCTCGCCCGAGAGCACGTGACCGTCGCGCTGAACGGTGACGGAGGTGACGAGTGCTTCGCAGGCTACCGGCGCTACAAGTTTCTACGGCTGACTCTGCGCTACGACAAGCTCATGCCGCTGCACAGGCACGTCGGTATGCCGGTGGCCGGCGCCCTGGCCCGAGCGACGGGGAAGACGTTCTTCCACAAGCTGTACCGCTACGGACGGAGGCTGTCTGCCGACCCCATCGAGCGTTACATCAGCATCATCAACTGTTTCGACAACGAAACGAAACCATTGCTCTACGGAGCCGACTTCAGGGATTTCGTCGATACCTCGGACAGTTATGACTTGATCCGGGACCAATTTCGAGCGGCCGGCGTCGATGAGATTCTCGACCAGATGCTCTACACCGACTTCGCCACCTACCTGCCCGACGATCTCATGGCGAAGGTGGACATCAACAGCATGGCCGTGTCGCTGGAAGGCCGATCGCCCTTCCTCGATCACGAGTTTGTGGAACTGGCTGCGCGGGTCCCGGTTTCACTCAAACTGCGGGGAATCAATTCGTCGAAGTACATACTGAAGAAAGCGCTGAAGGGCCTCGTACCTGACCCGATCCTGAGACGTGGAAAGATGGGTTTTGGCACGCCTATGGCGCCATGGTTGCGCGGCGACCTGGCTCCGTTTGCGAGGGAAACTCTCCTGTCGACGAGAGCCGTCGACCGGATGCTGTTCGATCCGAGCTTCGTGACGAAGCTGATCGACACTCATGTCAGCGGCCATCGGGATCATTCCCGTCTCATCTGGGCGCTCTTGACGCTGGAGATATGGTTTCAGGAATACTTCGATCGCCCGGACGCGGGTGACGAGGGCTGGTTCAGCTGGGCCGCCCCACACCCTCTGAGTTCTGCCACGGGCTGCAAGACTTCCTCTGGATGACACAACCGACCAAGATCCTCTTATTCATGCCGAACCTTGCCGGCGGAGGCGCCGAGCGGGTTGCCCTCAACCTGTCCCGAGAGTTTGGGCGGCGGGGTGTCGGTGTCCTGTTCGTGATCCTCGAAAACCGAATCGGGGACCGCTACCTCGAGACGATCCTGGGTGGTCCGGTTTGAAAGGAACACGAACAGGCATTCAACCCGGCTTGAAAGCTCTCTTCTTCCTGCCGAACCTCGGTGGAGGCGGGACCGAACGCGTTGCGATCAATCTCGCAAAGGAATTCCGACGCCGTGGGGTCGCTGTGAAGTTCGTGATCCTGGAGGACAGGATCGAGCTGGACGTTGATCGAGGGCACGTGGTCTTGATCGGTGTGGGAAAGTCCAGAACGACTCTGATGCGGCCGCTCTACTGGGTCGGCAGCATCATGGGATTGCGCCGTGTCCTGGAGGCGGAAGCCCCCGACGCGTTGGTGAGTTTCCTGACCGGGCCGAACTACATGGCGAGCATCGCGCGTTGCTTCAGCCGGATTCCGCGGTTGGTTCTCAGCGAGCGGTGCGTCGTTTCCACCGACCTGGGCGGATGGATCTGGCGTCTGGTCCAGATCTCGATCTGGCTGGTCTATCGTTCCGCTGACACGATAATCGTCAATTCCGAAGAAATTGGCCGGGACCTGCAGAAGCTTGGTGTGCGGTCGGAGAAGATCGTGAGGGTGCCGAACCCCGCGGACCTGGAACAGATCCAGAGTCTCGGCGCCGCGCCTATCGCGGAATGGGACAGGCTGTATTCGCGTCCGGCTATCTGTGCGGTCGGACGTCTGGAAGAGGAGAAAGGGTACCCGTATCTTCTACGTGCGTTCGAGATGCTCGACAACAGAGACATCCACCTCATCATCCTGGGCAAAGGGGAAGACGAGGCGAAGCTGAAGCGCCTGGCGGTTGACCTGAGAGTCGAGGATCGCGTCTTCTTCGTCGGCTTTCAGACGAATCCATACCGGTTCATCAAACACGCGTCCCTGCTGGTGCTTTCGTCGCTCTGGGAGGGCCAGCCCAACGTCTTGATCGAAGCGCTCGCACTGGGTACGCCCATCGTCGCCACGGACTGTTCCAGCAGCATCCGTGAGGTGTTGGGGAAAGGTGAATTCGGTGTGATCATACCAAGCGGCGACGCACGCCTTCTGAGCGACGCAATTGGTGACGTTCTGGAGGGCCGGGCGCGATTCGACCGCGAGGCTCTCGTGTCTCGTGCCTCGGAGTTTGCGATGGAGAAGATCGGGACTCGGTACGGAGAAGTAGTCTTCGGTCCTTCGAGCGTCGGCTGATGGAATGACACCTCGCGCTCCAGAGCTGAACCCCGAGGGTGAAAACCGGCAGGACCGGTTCCGTTTCCTGACCGGCTTTCTGGAATGGGCCCACGTCGATCGGGCGGTCGGGTTCGCACTGCTTGCCAAGGCCTGGCAGGTTCTCGCGGCGCCCGTCACGATCCTGCTGATCACGGCATATCTCACACCGGAACTGCAGGGTTTCTATTACACCTTCTACAGCCTCCTGGCGCTACAGGCGTTCGTCGAACTGGGCCTGTACACCGTGATCATCGTGATCGCAAGCCACGAATGGGCCCACCTTGAGCTCGATTCCTCCGGCAGACTTGCCGGCGCCGCGGACGCGATGTCGCGTCTCATCAGTCTCGGCCGGCTGGCCTTCAAGTGGTATGCGGTCGCCAGCGCGGGTCTCATGGTCGTGGTCGGAGCTGCCGGCTACCTGTTCTTGTCGAGGGCCTCGACTCCGGACATTGCATGGCAGGCTCCGTGGATCATCTTCGTCGCGATATCGGCTCTCCTGCTTTGGGCGCTCCCGTTCGTGTCGTTGCTGGAAGGTTGCAACCAACTCGTCACGATCAACAGGTTTCGCGTTTCGCAGGTCGTTCTGAGCAGCTGCGCCCTCTGGTTGACTCTGGCATTGGGCGGCGGTTTGTGGGCTGTGGTCGCGGCCGCTGCGACGAGCCTCATCCGTGACATCTATCTCCTGCTCGTCCAGTACCGCGCCTTCTTCAGGCCTTTTTTCGAGCCATCGTCGGGCTCGCGTGTCGACTGGAAGGGCGAAGTCTGGCCCCTGCAATGGAAGTTCGCCGTTTACAGCGTGATCGGCTACTTCAGCTCCTACCTCTATGGTCCGGTGATCTTCTACTACTATGGTCCTGCCGCGGCGGGCCGAATCGGGATGACGTGGACCCTTGTTTTGCACCTTACCGCGATTTCCTGGGCCTGGGTTTCTACCAAGGTGCCCCGGTTCGGCGTACTGATCGAGAGGAGAGACTATCCGACCCTGGATCGCCTCTTCTTCGTCACGACCGCCGTGACGACCGTCCTGATAACTGCTGGCGGGTTTGCGCTCTGGTTGCTGGTCGCGATCCTGGACCGGATGGGGCATCCGCTCGCCGAGCGTGTTCTGGAACCAACACCGACTGCGTTGCTTGCCGCCGGGGCCGTCCTGATGCATGTCACCCGCTGCGAGTCTGCCTACATGCGAGCCCACAAGGAGGAACCCGGCTTCGTCTTCGCAGTCCTTTCTTACACCATGATCGGTGTGCTGGTGTGGCTGCTGGGCAGTCGGTACGGTCCGATCGGAGCCGTCCTGGCGTTCACTATGGTGCAGGGGGTCTTCGTCCTGGGATGGACTCTGATCTGGCACAAGAACCGCAAACGGTGGCGGGGGGTATGACTCCGGACGTTACGCAGGCTGATTTCTCAGACTTTTCTGCTTAGCCAACACCCGGGGACAGAGCCAGGCCCTGTCACCCTCACATTGGCTCTCTCGCGGTTCGTTTCGGTTCAACGGGGTTTCTAGCTACGCTAGTGGCCTGTATGCGTGACAGAGATGCGTCGGCAGGAGAAGAGCACCCCGGTACTACATGTGACAGCTATGCTGTGGGACCCAAGGCGAATATCGCGGCGCAGTAGACCGATCGCGGCGTTTACCGGTCATAGAACGCAACCCCCGCGACCGCACAGCGCGAACGTCAGGCCGCATTTGCCACAGTTCCGAGGGCGGGGCCGTTCATTCGTCCTGACAGTACTTCTGGCCATCGCGCCAGGCGGTCACGCCCAGTCGAACGAGTGCCCTACGCCCATCAACGGGGCCCTCCGGGGAGAAGCGGGCAACATCCAGGATCACACGTTCCATTCGCTGGCGATCGATCCAACCGACCCGAACATCGTCTACGTCGGGACGGAGACCAGCGGCGTATTCAAGACGATCGACGGCGGCAGTTCGTGGACACGCCTTCGCGCCGGCCTGAAGTGCACGCCGAACAAGACCGGATACTCGCAAGTATTCGACGTCGTCCCCGATCCGGTGAACCCGCAGGTCCTGTACGCGGCCACCGTCAACGGGCCGGGTCCGGGAGACGACCCGTCGTTCCCCAGCGCTTCGGGTGGCGTTTACAAGAGCACGGCCGGCGGTGAATCCTGGATCCAGAAAATCCAGGGCCTCGACAACACCTATGCGTCCTGGGTCCTGATCGACTCCACCAGCCCGAACCGGGTCTACACCGGCATCGGAGGCCTCCGTTCTTCGTTCAGCGGCTCGACGAATCAGTTCTATGAAGGTGGCATCTACAGCAGCGACGACGGCGGCGACACCTGGAGCACGCTGGCGCTGCCAGACGGTGTTACCACGAACATCTTCGTCGACATGGCGCTTCGGGGCACCGGGCAGCGGACGCTGTATGCCTCCGCCCAGGTTCACGGAACCGATGCTCCCACGGCGTACGGCCTGATCCGCACCCGGGATTCCGGTCAGACCTGGACCATCGTCAACCCGTCCGCGCAAACGAGCCCCTGGTCGTGCATGCCCGACTCGAAACCGTTTACGCCCACGTAGCTCAGGACGCAAGCTACTTCACAGGGGTCGCGGTTATCAATCCCCACAGCCAGCCCGCGGAGGTGGTCGTGTCTGTGTTTGAGAGTTCGGGTGTGCAGGTCGGAGGCGGGACACGCTTGATCCTGGGCAACTCCAGAATCTCGGAGGTGCTCCCGCAGATCGACCCGGAGCTTTCAGCTATGAGTAGCGGCTACTTCACCGTGACGTCGGACCGACCGGTCCTGGGCTTTGCCGTGTTCGGGACGCACTCGCTTTCGGTTCTATCCGCAATCCCCTCGCAAGCCGCCTTGCCTTGAATGCGCCAGCTCATCGGTCACTGAATCGAGAACGCATCTTCTCGGCACCGTTTTTCCCTCCCTCTGCGTGAGCCATCGGGCACGGTTCGTTAAGCAGAAACGAACCGCAAAGGAGCCACTGTGAGGGGGACAGGGGCCTGGCCCTGTCCCCGGGTGTTTGCTAAGCAGAAACGTCTGGGAACGATGGGCTCTCGGGTGTTTGCTCAAGCAGAAAACTTCGGGAACGAGGGTCCCGCTTTCAGACGTGGGAATGGGCGTGCATCACGGCGTCGACGATCGTGTCGACCTGGCTCGGATCGAGCGACGCGTAGAGCGGCAGGGTCAGCTCACGGGCACCAAATTCTTCAGTCAGCGGCAGGCGGACCGCCGGGAAACGCCTCCGTATCGCACTGAGCTGATGGACGGGCCGGTAGTGGATGCTCGTCTGGATCCCCTGATCGCGTAGATCAGTTTCCATCTGGTTTCGTTCGTTCTCGCTCGACAGAACGATCGGGTAGATGTGGTAGGCAGGGACGCTGTCGGGGTGGGCGGCTTGGAACGGAATCGCCCAGCCCGCGGGGGCGTTTCCGAAGCCCTCGTTATACCGGGAGGCCAGCCCAGCGCGCCTTCGGTTGATGTCGGGGAGCTTCCTCAACTGCGCCAGCCCCAAGGCGGCGCGGATGTCGTCGAATCGAAAGTTGAAGCCGATCTCCACGACGTCGTAGTGCGCCGGACGACCCTTGTCGCGATCCCAGCTGTTGGTCGTCATGCCGTGGGATCGGAGAAGACGCAGCAGTTCGGCCAGTTCCGGATCGTTGGTTGTAACGACCCCTCCTTCGGCGGTGGTGATGTTCTTGTTGCCGAAAAGGCTGAAGCACCCGGCTGCACCGAAGCTGCCGCAGGGGCGCCCTCCGAAGGAAGCTCCGGGAGCGTGCGCCGCGTCCTCGACGATTCGCAGATTTCTGGAGGAAGCCAGGTCCATCAGGGCACCCATGTCGCACGGAACGCCGGCGTAGTGAACCGGCAGGATCGCCGCCGTGTTCGGGGTGACCTTTCTGGCCGCATCGGCCGGGTCGATCGTCGGCCGGTCCAGGCTGGTGATGTCGACGAACACCGGTATCGCACCGCAGTGGAGAATTGCCGATGCCGTGGCAACGAACGTCAGGGAAGGGCAGAGAACTTCATCGCCGGGCCCGACGCCGATCGCCTTTAGAGCAAGGATGAGCGCTGCGGTGCCGTTCGACACCGCGACCGCTTCCCGGGTGCCGCAGAGTTCGGCGAAGGCCCGCTCGAACGCCTGTGTTCTCGGACCGGACGTAATCCAGTTCGACTCGATGGCTTCGATCGCGCCGGCCAGCTCGTCGCCGTCAAACTCTAGTTCCGACAGTCTCGCGTTCCACATCGGGATTCAGGAAGGACTGCTCTCGAAGAGGAAAGTCCTCATTGGCCTGTTCGTAGTCCTCGGGGCGTCCGACATCCATCCAATATGAGTCGGCCTCGTACCCCACGACATGCGCTCCGTGATCCAGGAGTCGCTGCAGGAGATCGGGAAAGTCGAACCGTGCCGCCTTCGGTATGAAGTCCAGCGCGCGGGGTGCGAACACATAAATCCCCATGCTTACCAGGTAGTCGCGATCCGGTTTCTCGCGGAATTCGAGGATCTGCCCGTCGGCGCCGGCCTCGATGACTCCGAAGTCCACCGTTTCCCTCCGGCGGGTCATTCCCACCGTCGCCGTCGCCGTCTTTTCGTAGTGGAAGCGAACGATCTGCCCGAAGTCGACGTCGGTCAACAGGTCGCCGTTGAGGACGAGGACACTTCGATCGGTGCGAGGCAGCCGAGCGAGAGGGCCTGCCGTACCCAATGGGGTGGTTTCGTAGGAGTAGCTCAGGTCCAGGCCGAGTTCCTCGCCGTCCTTGAAATAGGCCTGAATCAGTCCCGACAGATGCCCGACCGCCAGAGTGACATCCCGGAACCCGTAGGCGGCCAGCTGCCGAAGCAGTATCTCCAGAATGGGGTAATTCCCGACCGGCATGAGTGGTTTCGGAAGCGCGGTGGTGTAGGGCAGCAATCGGGTGCCTCTACCGCCGGCAAGAACCACGACGGGTGTCTGCTCACAAAGTATGGACATGGAAGATCGATGTTTCATTGGACCTTATTGCGCACGGGTTTATACGGTTCCAGTGCCAACTTCCGGACATCTATTCAAACTATTGGCACCCCAAGACGCCCATCTTCGGCAAGATGAGCGCCGAAATCGCGTGTTACCTACGGCTTGGGTTGCAGGAAAGCGTTCTCTCGCGAACTACAGAACCGACTTTCAGTGTGGTCAAGGCAACCATCGTGCCAAAGGTCGGGCGGTGTCAGCAGCCAGCGTTCAGCCTTCAGGTACCTCGAAAACGGGACGATAGTCCCATCAGATTACGGATTGAGCGGATTAGGTGGATTCAACGGATATTCGAGCGAAATGGAATCTGTCAAATCCGATAAGTCCGGGGCACCCCGATTGAGCCGATAGCATTGTTACGGTCACTGGCGTCTAATTGGATTGTTCCGCCAGCCGGGCTTCGATCAGGCGGCGTATCGCGGTGGCCTGGCGGTTGTACGGATGCAGTGCTTGCGCGGTCTCGATCTCGATCAACGCCTCATCCAGTTGGCCTGCGCTAGCGAGGCTCAACCCGAGGCCGACGTGGGGACCGACCTTGTTCGGACTCAATCGGACCGCGCGCGAGAAGTGTTCCCTCGCGCGCTCCAGATCCGCAGGGTTTCGCCCCTTCTGATACAGCTCCAGAGCGACCTGTCCTGCTTCGTGCAGGATGCTCGAGTTCCACGGGTTCACTCGGAGTGCCCCTTCCAGGGTGGCTGCAGCCTCTTCGGTCTTCAGTTCTGCGATCTCACTCTGGGCGCGGTACAGGAGTTCGCCCGAGATGTAGATGAGTGCTGAGGACACGATCACGACGAGGATGATCACGCCGAGTGCCCAGGCGAGTCCTCCCCGCATGCCCGGCGCCGAAAAGGCCGAACTGCGTCCCGGCGCTTTCGGCGTCCAGACCAGCAACGCCAGCACCGCTACGCCAACCGTGCCGATACTTGCGAAATAGACGTCGATGTCGACAAGGTTGTGGACTATCCAGACCAACAGCGCCAGTACGAGATGGGGACGCCGCCCCCACGTCCCGAACAGGGTCTTTCGGTGGCGGGTGATGTACAGTCCCAGGGCTATCGCCGCGACGAGGGAAAAGATCCCGAGCTCGGCCAGGAGTTGCACCGGGGTGTTGTGGGCGAACTGCGTTTCGTTGGCTCCCGGTTGCTGATGTTGCAGGTACAGGACTGCGTACGTGTTCAGACCGCTTCCCAACGGGTGCGAAGCGAAGATCTCCCAGCCGCTCAGCCAGTTTTGCAACCGGAGCGAGAACGGATTGTAGTTGCCGGGTCGTGCCAGGTAGATTCCACCGCCCAGCAGCCCCGTCAATACGATCGCCACGATGGCCTGCCTCCAGCGTCGCGATCCGGAGCGCATGAACATCCAGCCGAGTGCCAGAACCAGCAACCCGAGTGCAGCGCCGTAGGAGCGGGTGAAGACCGTCGCAACCAGAAGCATCCCTACGCTTCCGACTAACGCCAGGTTCGTGATAGGCCGGCCCGGTCGCCATAGAGCTGCATGCAGGGGCAGGGTGAGAAGAAGGAAGCCCCACAGAGTGCCCGGCAGGGCGAACGTCGAGTAGACCCGGGCGCTCGCGATCCGTTCGAGCATGGGAACTCGGACGGCGTCTGAGGTGCCCGAGTAGAAGACATAGCTGTACATCTGCTCCATTCCCCAGAAGAACTGGTAGATCGCGAACGCCGACACGCCCGCCGCGAGCACGACGAGGACCGCGCTCGTCTGCAGTCGGGAATCATAGGGGGAGTAGACGATGGAGCCGAACAGGCAGTAGTACGCCCAGGCCAGGCCCAGGAACTCCACAGATCGGTAGAAGTCGACAGACATCCAAACCGAATGCCACGAGAGGAAGGCTGCGCCGGCGAATCCCGCAATCAGGAATCCGGCAGGGACTTCACCCTTGAGCACCAGAATCAGGAACGCAAAACTGGAGGCCAGGATCAGGATCATGCGGCCGGAACCGAAAGCTTCCGGCGGCGCCAGGATCACCGCGATCAGAGCCCCGAACACGAGCAGTTGTGCGATTTTCCTGTGATCCAAGGGTCTATTCCTCGACCGGTTGCCTTCCTGCGGGTCGTCCGAGGATCAGAGCCTCGTAGTCGGTCAGGTGTTCGACTCCGCGGTACCGTGCGTCGATTTGTTCGATCTCATCCAGAAATGACCGACTGAGCTCCAGATTCCCCTCTTCGGCTGCCCAGTCAGCCATTCGTTGGTGAGCGCCGATGTAGTTCGGTTCCAACTCGATGGTCCGCCTCAGCTCGGCGTAAGCCTCCTCGGCCCTGCCTGTCCGACGAAGCGCCTCCGCGAGGTTCATTCTTGCCTGCGGCAGGAAAGGATCCAGATCCAGAACGGCTCGGTTGGCGTCGATCAGTTTGCGGTGGAGGCGCCGCTCCGGCCCGCCCGCTCCGGTTAGCCGGAGGATCAGCGTTTGAGAGATTTCCTGGCGCGGCGCCAGCCATTGTGGATTGGCCGCCGCGGCCCGATGGAAGAACGTGTCTGCGACGTTCAGAAGGTGCTCGTCGTTGGTATCCCTGAACCGGTCTTTGTAGACCCTACCCACGTTCGTCAGCAGCACGGAATCGTCGGGCCGCAGGGCGAGGGCGAAGCGGTGGGCTTGTTCGGCGGCATAGAGGTCTCCCTCCGCTCGCTGCCGATGACCCAGGCTGTCGGAGTAGTAGGCAACACCCGGAACCAGGCTCGACTGGACAAAGAGCACGGCGAGGACGATCCCGGCCAGAACTTTCATCTCGACTGCATCAGGCCAGCCGATGGCCGTCATCCTCTTCAGGGGACCGCTCGCCAGCGAAACGGTTGCCAGTGCGGCGATGGCGACCGGCGCCTGGAAGTTATTGTCGACCGCGGCATGGAGACACAGCCCAGCCATCGTCAACAGCGCCGCGCGCTCGAGAAACATGGCTTCCGGGGGCACGGTCCGAGGGCGGGCGACGGCGAGGAAGAAATAGGCCAACAGCGCGATCAACACGAGCGTTGCCGGAATGCCGATCTCCGCCGCGTAGTGCAGGTACTCCGAGTGAGCAATCGAGGCCCTCTTCATAAACCGACCTATCGCGTTTTCGGTCGGGAATCGGTGTCTCCGCGCGGCGTCTTCGTAACGCGACAGCCCTACGCCGAGTACAGGGTTTTCAGTGATCATCTCGGCCGTACTCATCCAGATGCTGCTGCGCTGGTAATTGTACGGGTCCACCTCGCCCCGATCGGTGAACTTGCCGACCAGACCGGGATTGGAAACTGCGACGACAATCAGCCCGGCAGCGATCACCGCGGCACCGACCAGTGCCGACCTGCGGGGGATCACCCAGAGCGCGACGGCTCCGACGCCGACCGCTGCCAGGGTTGCCCCGCGCGACAACGTTTCCGTGATCCCGTAAAAGAGCAACAGTGCGCTGCCACCGGCCGCCAGGCGCCAGAAGATGTTCTTATGGGAAGCCGCTATGGCTGCGGCTGCGGCAAGTCCGACCAGGAGATAGGAGGCCAGGTGGTTCTCATTGACGAAACTCCCGCGTAGAGGCCGAGTGCCCGACAGCAGAGCGAGCGTTAAATGAGCCAGCGTCGCCCCGATAATTACGACGAGCAGCCGGCCCCTCCATGCCGCCGACTGGCGGGCCGCGAATCGCGCCATCGCGAAGAAGAACAACGCGAAGACGACGTGTTCGTACCAGATCGTGGCTCCGTTGACGTTTCGCCCCGGGCTGGCCCACACCGATATGGCCATCAGGGCCAGTAGCGCACCGATCATCAGATAGACCACTCGGGGAAAGTCCGGCGCCACCTCCCGCTTTCGAACGTCCCAGACCGAGAGAGCGACGAGGCCAAACAGGAGAACGCGATACAGCAGAAAACTTGCCGGTTCGGTGCCTTCCTGCCCGAGAGGGATGCCGGCAACGAGCAAACCCGCTCCTGCCAGCATCAAGCGATCCATGTAAGGATCAATATATCTAGCACTTAAAGGCAGTTGTTTCATCTTTTGATCGAAAGTCCTGTCCGTCCGTCGATTCCTGTCTGACGCCAAGTGCTGAGACGCTGCTTGTCAGCAAAACTGACAAATTCTGTCACTTCAACGCGGCGTCACGGACGACAAATGGTTCGTTCCTCTCGTTTGGGCCATCTGGACTCGCAATTGCAATGCCACCGAACGGGTTTAATGCAAGGGTATAACCGCGCCATAGCTTCTACCAAGTGGAACCGACGTCGTAACGTCCTATGGGCGCATGAATAGTTGACAGTATTGTGTCGTCTTTGTAGCATGCATCCAATCGATTGATTTCATTGGTTGATCAACAGGTTGTAGGACGACCTCAGGGAGGATAATTACAGATGAAGAAGAACCGTGGCTTTTCGCTTTTGGAGCTCTTGATCGTGGTTGCGATCATTCTGATCATCGCGACCATTGCCATACCGAGTTTGCTCCGTTCCAGACAGGCCGCCAATGAGTCCGGTGCAGTCGCTAACCTCCGGACGATCAACACCGCGCAGGTGACGTACATGTCCTCCTCCGGCGGGAGCTACGGCAGTATTGCCGGCCTGCTCGCCGAGGGTCTGCTCGACACCCGCTTCAACGCCACCGTCGGCGGGTACGACTACGCTATCACTCTGTCGCAGAGCAACACGAACTACGATGCGACGGCGACTCCGGCATCCACGAACACCGGGAGGTTTGGTTACTACAGCGGTCCCGATGGCGTTGTACGGTTTTCGAGTGGAACGGGCGTGACCGTCGGCGCACCGGTGCAATAGAAGCTCGAGTCTTTCCAGTTTCCAGGAGCCCCCGCTTCGCCGAGGAGCGAGGGCTCCTCTGACTCCGCGCTCGTACTCTGCGGACGAACTGTATCCGGGGCCGGCTGCATCTTATGAGACTCTCTTCGAACACCCCTCGAGGCTTCTCGCTTCTCGAACTGCTGATCGTCGTCGCGATCATCCTCATCATCGCGACGATCGCCGTTCCGAGCCTGCTGCGTTCGCGACAGGCCGCGAATGAGTCCGCCGCCGCGGCGAACATGAAATCCATCAACATCGCACAGAATGCCTACATGGCGACCTGGCATGTGTTCGCTACCATGACCCAGCTGGTCGGCGACGGATTGCTCGACACCCGCTTCCAGGGCAATCTTTCCGGCTACCAGTTCGGAATTGCAGTCACAGGCAACCAGATGGACTACACCGCGACAGCGACTGCGGTAAACACCACAACGGGCCGGTTTGACTATTACTCGGCCACCGATTTCGTCGTGCGTTACACAACCCTGGCCGGCCGCGCTCCGTCCGGCATGGCGGGTTTGCCCGTTGTCGGGCAATAGAACCCTCTCGCTCACTCTTTTTCGTTGATTTCTGCCTACCGACTGCTTGTCGATTCGTCTAAGTTCCTGTTGCGGCATTCCCTTAGCTGAATTTGCAACAATCCGCGCGAACGCGGTTTCTCAAGTGCATCGCAAATTTGGCTATCAAAGAATCCGCATTGGAGACTGGTTCATTCGAGATTCGACATTGGCGATTGAAGACACAGTGCCGATGGATTGAGCGGGCCATGCTAATTTGAAATCTCGAATCTTCGATCTCGAGTTTCGAATTTTTCAGGGGTAGACTGAGATCGCGATGACTCGAATTATTCTATCGATATTGCTGGTCGGCTTTGCCGTCCCTGGCGCCGTGGCACAGAGGAGCCCGACGGCCGCGCTCATCGACGGCGTGGAACGCAAGCTCGAACGCATGGAAGACCTCTCGGCGGATTTTGTTCAAATTTATGAAGATCCATTGAACCGAACCTACCGTGAAGAGGGTCATTTATACCTGAGACGGCCGCGAATGATGCGGTGGGAGTACCGGACGCCCGAAGAGTATCTCTATGTTTCCGACGGCGAAACCGTGTATCTCTACGTCCCGGCCGACGAGCAGGTGAACCGCGACAGGGTCGACGACTCCTTCGACGACCGAATACCGCTCATGTTCCTGCTCGGCCGGTCGGAGCTCAGCAGGGAATTCGAAAGAATAGAGTTGTTGTCGCTGCCGGCCAGGGTGGCCGGAGCGAGAGTGCTCCGAATGTACCCCGCACGCGAGAGTGACGTTGAAGAATTGCTGCTCGAAATCGATCCTGTCAGTTTTGACATCCGGCGCCTTCGGATCGCCCACCGAGACGGAGCGCGGACGGACTTCCTCTTCGATGGAATCGAGAGCAACACGGGCCTGGAACGCTCGCTTTTCGATTTTGAAGTGCCTCCCGGCGTCGAACTGGTCGACGGGATCGGCCAGTAGCGCTCAGCCTCGAACCAGCCTCGGTTTCCTTCCCCGTATCGCTGCGGCATACCTCCGGGATCATGGAATTTAACTGCAAGTACGCCAAGCCCAATGGCGAAGTCGTTCGGGCAGTTCATGTTGGCCAGACCGAGGAAGAGGTCCGTGATCACCTTCAGGAGCAGGGGTTTCTGCCGCTTTCTATCCAGCGGAGAGGATGGTCGTTGCCGTTTGGGAGCCGGCGAAAACAGACTGGGTTTCGACCGGAGGACTTCGTCGTCTTCAACCAGCAGTTTGTCGCCCTGATCCGCGCTGGTCTTCCGATACTGCGCTCCCTCGATCTGCTGAAGGGAAGGATTCCTAACCCTCAGCTTCAAGCCCACATCGTATCGGTGCGGGAAAAAGTCGTGTCAGGCACGTCACTGTCGGATGCTCTGGAGGACGAGCATGTGTTTCCGCGGGTGTACACCGCCTCCGTTTTTGCCGGTGAACGAAGCGGAAACCTGGAAGAGGTGATCAACCGCTTCATCCAATACGAGAAAACGGTTCTCACGGCCAGCAAGAAATTCCGCAATTCGTTGATCTATCCCGGTTTCCTGATTGTCTTATCTATAGTGATGGTCGGGGTGATCCTCGGTTACGTCATCCCCCGATTCGGCGAACTCTACGAAGGCCTGAATACCGCATTGCCGTTGCCGACTCGGATCCTGATCGCCGTGGCGGAGGCCATCCAGAGCAGCCTGGTGCTGACTGTGCCGCTGCTCATCGGAGGCCTGATCGCGTTTCGATTCTGGTCCGGCTCGGCCGGTGGGCGAAGTCGGATCGATGACCTGAAGCTGCGGCTGCCGGTACTCGGGAACATCTGGTCGATGTTTGCGATCGCGCAGCTGGCACGGACGCTGTCGACGCTGCTCAAGGGCGGAATTCCTCTCTTGTCGGCCCTGGAAGTCGCGCACGAGGCGTCCGGCAACCGGGTGATCGCGGACGCGATCACAGCGGGGACGATCAGCGTGAGGGAAGGGTTGTCTCTGGCGGACGGCCTCGAATCGACAGGTCGGTTTCCCGATCTTGCTCTGGAGATGATTCGGGTCGGGGAACAGACCGGGTCTCTGCCGGATATGCTCAATCACGTGGCGGATTTCTACGATGAGGACGTCGACTTGCGCTTGACCGCGCTCCTGAGTTGGGTCGAGCCGATCATCCTGGTTTTTGTTGCGGTCTTTGTGGCGGTGATCCTGGTGTCCCTGTACCTGCCGATCTTCAGCATCGGGTCCAGGGCCTTGCCGTCGTAGTTGTCACGAAAATGATGGACTCAGAATCTCATACAAGCACCGATGCTTCCCGGCCCGACGACAGGGCACAGGCTCGGGGTCTCGCCGAGCGCTACCGGTACGAAATGGTCGACCTGAGTGACGTGCATCTGGACGTCGACCTGCTGCGATCGACTCCGGTCGACCTCATGTTCCGGTACAACTTCGTGCCGCTTGCAGAGGATGGTGACGCCTTGGTGATCGCGATGGCCGACCCGAGCGATCTCGTTGAGGTCGACGAAGTCTCGGCGCTGCTGGACCGCCCCCTGATTATCAAGGTTGCGGCCCAGTCGGAGATCAGCGACCTCCTGAAGAAGTCCGAGTCCTCGCAGCGTGTACTGGACGAAGCCACCGAAGGCTTCAAGCTGGATATCATCCGCGAAGACGAGAGCGGCGATGAGACGATCACGATCGAAAAGATCACACAGGCGGAATCGAGCCCGATTATCCGCCTGGTCGACACCATCATCTTCACGGCCCTGGGCCGAAGGGCGAGCGACATCCACATCGAGACGGGCGCGACCGAAGTCGTCGTGAAGTACCGGGTGGACGGGACGTTGGGCCATGCCATGGATCCGATCGCCAAGGAACACCACTCGACGATCATCTCTCGCATCAAGGTGATGTCCGAGCTGGACATTTCAGAGAAGAGAGTGCCACAGGACGGCCGCTTCAAGACCCGCTACAAGGGCCGCGCGATCGACTTTCGTGTCTCCATCATGCCGTCGATTCACGGCGAGGACGCGGTGATCCGGATCCTGGACAAACAGTCGATCAGCGAGAAATTCAGCACTCTGAACCTCGACGTCGTCGGTTTTTCAGACAGCGACATCCGGAAGTTTCGCCATTACATCAACGAGCCCTACGGGATGGTCCTGGTCACGGGCCCGACGGGAAGCGGAAAGACGACGACTCTTTACGGCGCCTTGATGGAAATCAAGAACGAAGAAGACAAGATCATCACAATCGAAGACCCTGTGGAATACCAGATCCAGGGAATAACCCAGATACCGGTCAACGAGAAAAAAGGCCTGACGTTCGCGCGAGGCCTCCGCTCGATACTGCGGCACGACCCCGACAAGATCATGGTCGGGGAGATCCGCGACATCGAAACCGCACAGATCGCCATACAGTCGGCCCTGACCGGGCATCTGGTGTTCACGACCGTCCACGCGAACAACGTCGTCGACGTCCTGGGGCGGTTCCTGAACATGGGGGTCGATCCGTACAACTTCGTGTCGGCGCTCAACTGCATCCTGGCCCAGCGATTGGTTCGCCTCATCTGTCCGGACTGCAAGAGGACGGTCCGCCACACTGCCGAGCTGCTGAGCGAGTCCGGGCTCGATCCCGAGAAGTATGCCGACAACGTATTCTACGAAGGCGAAGGATGTATCGAGTGCAATGGGACGGGATACCGGGGCCGGACAGCGATCCAGGAGTTGCTGGATTTGTCCGACCACATCCGGGAGATGATCGTCGACAAGAAGCCCACGTCGGAGATCAAGCGCGCCGCCCACTCGGAAGGAATCACTTTCCTAAGGGAATCAGCGATAGCGAAAGTCGTTGAAGGGAAGACGACCCTTTACGAGATCAACAAGGTGACCTTCATTGAGTAACTGGTTACTGGACGGTTTCAGGGAATTCTTCGGTCCGGACGTACCGCGCTGGGCCTGCGAGCTGACGCCCGACCGGGCCGTCGTCGTCGGCACAGGTTCCGACCGTCGGGGCGTCGTGTCCCAGGCCGCGCTCGAACTGCCGCCCGGAGCTATAGCAGGGGATCTTCGACAAGCCGGTCTCGTCGATGCCGACGGTGTCAAGGCGGTTGTCCGCCGGGCGTTGGACCAGGCGGGTTTTTCGGGATCCGAGATCGTCGCGGTTGTGCCGGACGGGGTTGCGCGAGTGTCGATCATGAAAGCCGAAACCTTCCCGACGGAGCCGGCACAGCAGCAGTCGTTCATCCGGTGGAAACTCAAGAAGAACGTTCCGTTTGATATCGAAACGGCCGGGCTTGCCTACAAGAAGTTGGCGCAGAACGGTTCAGTCGACATACTCGTCGCTCTGTCTCCCCGGGGCGTGACCGAGCAGTATGAAGACCTGTTGGAATCGATCGGCATCCACGCGGGGATCGTAGTCCCTTCGACGATTGCCGCACTCAACCTTCTGGGTGCGAAGCAAGGCGATGTCCTTTTCCTGAAGGCGAGCCAGGAGGCGGTAACGACCAGTGTCTTCATCGACGGCCGCCTCAGCTTCTACCGCAGAGTGGGGGCCCAGCCGTTGTACGACGCGGTGCATCCGACGATCATGTACTACCAGGACAAACTTGGCGGGACCGGGATTCGTGAACTCATCACTTGCGTTCATGACGCCGCGACCGGAGACAGAGCGGCCGAGCTTGGGACCCGGTTGGGTATTGCGGGGCGAAGCTTGTATACGGCTGATGTCGGCGACGTCTTCAAACCCGCCCTGGGAGCGCTTCAGTTGTGACGAACCGGTACCAGTTGAACCTGGCGACGCGTCCTTTTCCACACTACAGAACCACTAATGTTCTGCTGACCGCGATTCTGTTCCTGATCACCGGGTTCTCGGTGTGGCAGGTGCTGGGCTTTCTCGACTACACGGAGAGAGTGGCGGCGCTCGGCGGAACGGAGCGGGAGGTCCGCGTTGACTGGGAGTACCTGGGCGGGCGTGTCGATGAGCTCCGACAGCAGCTCAATCGTCCAGAAGCCGTAGCCCAGATGCAAGAGATCCGGTTCCTCAACCAGGTTGTCGACCGAAAGTCATTCTCCTGGTCCAGCTTGCTCAGCGTCATCGAGGATGTCATCCCCCGCGGTGTCTACCTGACGGTCCTGGAACCGGACATCGATGACGGTGGACGGATCCGAATCGAGATGGAGGCGCGGGGCAGGAGCGTTGCCGAGATCAGCACCTTTATCGCCGGACTCGAGCAGACCCCGGTCTTCAAGGACGTCGCGGTCTCGGTAGAGGAAAGGGACTTCGAGGACGGCCTGGCGGAGATACTTGTCTTGATGGATGCGGAGTACCTGCCGCAGAACATCACGGCGCTCGTGGAGGCCCCGTGAAGCATCTGTTTCGGAGGCAGAAACAGCAATACCTGTTCGGGGGTATCATCGGCTCAACGGGTCTCGTTTCGCTCCTGTTTTTCCTGATCCTGTACCTGCCGGCTCGAGCAGACTACCTTCGCCTGGAGGCGTCGATCGAACGCCATCGGAGCGAGACCGGGTTTCGGGCACAGGAGCTGGAGAGGTTGCAGGATCTGAATGACCAGCTCGAAACCGCACGCACCGATCGTCTCCGCTTCCTGGCGGCGCGCTTCATCCCTCGGCAGGCTGGATTTGCCGCGATGCTTCCCGATCTGGAAGAGCTGGCACAAATGGCGGGGATCGATCGGAGCCGGGTCCAGTACAGCGTCGATCAGAACGCGCAGTTTGGAGTCTACTCCGTTAGTATTAACCTGCCGGTTCGTGGGGACTATGCTGCAGTAAATCGTTTTATCCGGGCGCTGGAAGATGCGGACACGTTCTTCATTCTGGATTCGATTGGCCTGACCCGTTCTGAATCGGGCGCCGCCGGCGAGCTGAATCTTTCACTGAGCCTGACGTCTTTTTTTGCTTATGATGGGTAAGGACCGCCAACGTCTGAAGATCCTTGCGATACTGCTGGCTGCGCTGGCCTCGACTCTGTGGATCGGCGAGCAGATCAACCCGACTCCGGGGGCAGCCACAGCTCAGACGCCCGGCTCGGTCCCGACCCCTCCGGTTCCCACGACCGGCCTGGCCGAGATTGAGGTTGGGGGAAGCTGGATGATTGCCCCTGGGGAAGGCGCAGGGGATCCGGTGCGAAGGAATCCTTTTGAATACGGCCCCGAGCCGCCGCCCGTCCCGGAAACCCCACTGCCGGGTGAACCCGCCGGGGCTTCCCCTGAGGCCGCGCTATCGCCGGCTCCACCAGCCGAACCCCCGCCCCCGCCTCCTCCGCCGATTCCGTTCAAGTACAACGGCTATGCCGTCATCGACGGCGAGCAGGGGAAAATTCGCGCGTTCCTTTTTGAGGAAGACAAGTTGTTCTCGGTGTCGGAAAATGAGGTGCTGATGGGCCGCTACCGTGTCAACCAGGTCACTGAAACCTTCGTCGAGGTCGAGGATCTCGAATTCGGACGCCGTCAACGGCTCCCGCTCATCGTCCAATGACGAACGACCGCGGGTTCTCGCTCGCCGCCCTGATGATCTTCATGATGGCCCTGTCCATCTTCATGGCGGCAGCCGTGCCGGCATACCAGATGCAGGCGCAGCGTGAACAGGAAGAAGAGCTGATATTCCGCGGCCAGGAGTATGTGCGTGCAATCCAGAAATACCAGCGGCGCTTCGGCATCTATCCCCCGAGTATCGACGCCTTGATGGAGACAAACGGCCTCCGTTTCCTCAGGCGCGAGTACACGGATCCGATCACCGGGGAGGCGTTCCGCCTTTTGACGATTAACCCCGATGGCAGCATCAACGGTTCGACTCTCTACCAACAACGCGTCGGTAACGCGCCGCTGTTTCAAGGCGGGACACCGCAAATGTTCGGACAACCCGGGTTCGGTCAGGGAGGTGCGGCCGAACAGCAGGGCGGGGGACAACGCGGAGGTCCCGGCCAGGGCTCTCAGGGTCGTGGCGGCGGAGGGCAGGGCTTAACGGGTGGTTTCGGTGGCGCTCAGCCGGGTCCGGGCGGTCTGGGTGGATTTGGCGGCCAGGCTTTCGGCGGCGGCCGCGGTGGCGGTTCCGGACAACAACCGGGGTTCGGTGCGCCCACTCCCCAGGGCACGTTCGAAACAGGATCGTTCACCGGCCGGGGCCAGTCGCAAGGCGTGGGCACCCCAGGTGGTGCCGGACAGCAGCAGGGCTTCGGGCCTCCCGGTGGGTTCGGACAACGCGGAGGCGGGAGCAGCCAGGGCAGGGGCCAGCAGGGCCGCGGTGGCCGACAGTCCGGCGGTGGCCGGCAGGCTCTCGGCGGATCAGGCCAGCAGGGTGTTGCCGGCGGCGCAGGGTTCGGGCAACAGCAGGCTGGTTTCGGGGGAGGGCAGCAGGCAACGGCGAGTTCTGGAATCGTCGGCGTGGCGCCCGAGAGCGAAGATCCATCGCTGAAGGCCTACAACAATCGGGAGAAGTACAACGAGTGGGAGTTCATCGCGATGCCTGGCTTCGGGACCGTTCCTGCACCTCCCACCGGCCAGGGTCAGGGCGCCCCGACAGGTCAACCCAACCAGTTCCAGCAGAATCAGGCATCGCCGTTTTCAGGTACCCAGCCCAACCCGTTCCCGGGGGGGCCTACGAGGCCACAGCCCCCTGCCGGCACTCGACCCGGTGTACCCAGTCCCGGGCAGACCCGCCCGCCCGGTCCCTGGTAGCTATCAGCCATCAGCTTTCGGCTAAGGGACGATAGTCCCATCCGGTTGGGCCGACAGCTATTAGCTGGAGTCTCAACCGACTTTCACCGCATTCGTCTTGGGGATAACCTTGTGCCCGTGCCGTTCGGCATAGATGTGGGTGAATTCCCCGCCCAGCAGCAGAATCGAGGTCGAGAAGTAGACCCAGATCAGGACGACCAGCAGCGACCCTGCCGCTCCGTACACCGACTCGATCGCGCTCGTTCCCAGGTACAGGCTGAAAAGGTATTTTCCACCCGCGAAGAAGACCGACGTCACGAGTGCGCCGACCCAGACGTCGCTCCAGGCGACTCTTGCGTCGGGAAGAAACTTGTAGACCAGCGCGAACAACACGGTTACCACCGCGGCGGAGATGGCCAGATCGACGTAGTGCCAGATGAAAGCGACCCCGGGGACCAAACGGTTTACGTAAACGCTGTAGGCCCGGATGAACGTGCTCAAGAGCAGGGAGGCCAGCAGGATGACGCTGACGACCATGACCATGCTGAAAGGCCAGAAGCGGTCGCGAAGAATTCCGACAATCCCGCGACCAGGCTTCGCCTCGACTCTCCACACCTTGTTCATCGCAGCGAGCAACTGCGCAAACACGGCTGAGGCGCCGATCAGCATGGTCGTCATACCGACCACGGTGGCGATGCGGCCCCCTCCAACGCGCTCGGTCGTGCTCGACAGCGCGCGCGCAATCAGGACCGCCGCATCGTCGCCGACATAGTTGCTGATCTGACTCTGGATCTGGACGGTTGTGTCGCCGCTGTAGATCAGGCTGATGAGGGCGACCACGATCAGTAGGCCGGGTGCCATTGAGAAAGCCGCGTAGAAGGCGATTGCGGCACTCATCTGGAAGGCGCCGTCGTCGATCCAGCGGTAGAACGATTCCTTGAGCAGGTCCCAGACGGCGCCCATCAGAACCCGTACCCCGATTCGCCCGACAGGAGTCGATAGCCTACGCGAAGCAGAGCCAGCATGGCCGTATCTTACTCCAGAACGCGTCTGCGCATTTTCGGTGTTTACACCGTTGACTCATTCTGTTACCAAGACGGCCATGACCTTCGAGACGATTAAACTCCAACTCGATTCGCGCACCGCCAGGATCGTTCTGTGCCGACCTCCGCTGAATGTGATTAACATTCCGATGATGGAGGAGATCGATCGAGCATGGACTGCCATCGAGGAGAGTCCTGCGAATCTGGTCGTCCTGTCCGGTGCCGGTGGAAAGGGTTTTTCGGCCGGAGTCGACATCGCCGACCATGCTCCCGCCCGCGTTCAGGAGATGCTGGAACGCTTCCATCATGTCATCCGAAGGATCTACTATTCGGCTCGCATCAGCATCGCGGCCATCCACGGGCACACGCTGGGCGGGGCCGCCGAGCTGGCGATGGCCTGTGATTTCGTTGTCGCTGCCGCCGACCTCCATCTCGCATGTCCGGAAATCGACGTCGGTTGCTATCCGCCCGTAGCCGCGACCGTGCTGCCCGAAATCGTCGGGATGCACCGCGCGTCTGAGTTCGTACTGCTCGGCCGAGCGGCGTCCGCTGAAGAAGCGAAGGCGATGGGGCTCGTCAACCTCGTAGCGCCGGCAAGTGAGCTCAACACTGCCGTCGATGAGTGGTTGAGCCTTCTCCTGAAAAAGAGCGCGGCTGTCCTGGGTATAGCGAAAGCGGCCCTACGCGAGGGTGGGGGCGCGGACTTCGACCTGCGTTTGAAACGGATCGAGGACTTGTACCTGCAGAAGCTCGCCGAGACAGCCGACATGGCGGAGGGCATCGAGGCCTTTTTGGAGAAGCGGCCTCCGGAGTGGAAGCACCGGTAGTTTGTTAGTGACGAGTGACGAGCCGGAGGTTGCGTCAGGCCTCTAGGGGGGATGATAAGAGTCCGGTCGGTGGTCGACTTTTCTGCTTAGTCAACACCCGGGGACAGGGCCAGGCCCCTGTCCCCCTCACGTTGCTCTCTCGCGGAACGTTTAGCTGTACGAACAGGTACTACAGCGCTTCCAGGACCTCTTCGAAGTGGCCGTCTACCTTGACGTTGGGAAAGATTTTAGAGATCTTGCCGTCTTCGTCGATGATGAAAGTGGAGCGTGCGATCCCGAGCCTTTTCTTTCCGTACACGTTCTTTTCCCGGAGTGCGCCGTACTTGTCGATAATCTTCTTTTCCGGGTCTGACAACAGCGGAAAATTCAGTTCGTACTTCTCTTTGAATCTCTCGTGAGACGCGACGCTGTCACCGCTCATACCGAACACGACCGCACCGCGCTTCGTGAGCTTTTGCATTCCGTCCCGGAACGCGATCGCCTCTCGAGTTCAGCCGGGTGTGCTGTCTTTCGGGTAGAAGAACAGCACGACCTTCTTGCCTTTGAGATCCGACAGCCTGACGTTTTCTCCGCCATCGGCTTCGACTGTGAAATCCGGCGCCATCTGTCCAACCTTCAGCTCGTTTGCCATGAGCGAATCCTCCAGGAGACCCATACCACAGAATCAAGGCAGAGATTATATAATCAACCGCCCGGACCAGGACTTCCTGTCCGACGCAATCATCAGACGTCTTAAAAGAGGAATCAAGAATGGACTACCGGAACGTCAAGTTCGAAGCCGAGGGCATCGCGTTTCTCACCATCAATCGGCCCGAGAAGCGAAACGCCTTGAATCAGGCGACACGCGACGAAATCCTCCACGTCCTCGACAACATCCAGGAGTCCGCAGCACGGGTTCTGATCATCACCGGCGAGGGTGAGAAAGCGTTCATCGCGGGCGCCGACATCAGCGAATTCGAGGGAAGAACGGCATTGGATCAGCGCGACGTGATGAAGCAGCGCCGTATCTTCGACGCGATCGAAGAGTGTCCGTTGCCTGTGATCGCCATGATCAACGGTTTCTGTCTCGGCGGCGGCATGGAAGTCGCGCTGGCGTGTGACATCCGCATCGCGAGCTCTAACGCAAGACTCGGCCAACCCGAAATCAATCTCGGGATCATCCCTGGCGGCGGTGGGACCCAACGCCTGACGCGACTCGTCGGGGAAGGCAAGAGCATGGAGCTGATCCTGACCGGCGACATCATCGACGCTGGAATAGCCTACGACCTCGGTCTGGTAAACCATGTCGTTCCGCAAGAAGAACTCCACGACTTCACGTTCGGGCTGGCGAGTCGCATGGCCGACAAGAGCCCCGTGGCGCTGGGCCTGGCCAAGGAATCGATCAAGAATGCTGGACGGATGGGAGTCCGTGAGGCGATGGAACGGGAGACGGACCTGTTCTGTCTGGCGTTTACGAGCGACGACAAACGGGAAGGCGTTTCCGCATTCATGGACAAGCGGAAGGCCGACTTCAAGGGGCGCTAGAATTCCAACGCGACGCACCGGATCTACCGACCGTGACAAGTGACGAGTGAACAGTGACAAGTTACGTTTTGTCTTCTCTCGTCACTGATCACTCGTCACAGAAGTGGACACTCCCCCTCCCGCCCCTCATGGCACCAGTATCAGCTTTCCGAACACCTTTCGCTGCTCGAGCAGTTCGTGCGCTTCGCGCGCATCCGCGAGCGGCATGACGCGGTCGATCACCGGCTTGAGCTGGCCCCGGAAGACACACGTCATCGCGTCCTGGAAGTCCTTCGGGCTCCCCATCGTCGATCCTATGATCCGGAGTTGGCGGAAGAAGATGTGGCGCAGGTCCGTCTGTGGTGTCGGGCCGGTCGTCGCTCCGCATGTCAGGATCCGCCCACCGCGGCGCGCCGCCTTCAAGCTCCGGATCCACGTGTCGGCACCGATGTAGTCGACGACGACGTCGACGCCCCTCTTTCCGGTCAGCTTCCGGACGGCGCGGTCGAACGGCTCCTCCTCGTAGTTGATCAGGATATCCGCTCCCAGCTCCCGGGCCCGCTCGAGTTTTTCGTCCGAACTCGCCGTCGCGAACACCCGGCAGCCGGCCATCTTGGCGATCTGGATGGCCGCGGTGCCAACACCGGCTCCTGCCCCGAGGATCAGGACGTCCTCCCCCGGGCGAAGCCTTCCCTTCGTGATCATCATGCTCCACGCCGTCATGAACACAAGGGGGGCTGCTGCAGCATCCTCGAACGAGATCCCGTCGGGTATGGGAAGGACGTTATGGCAGGAGATCTTCAGCAGTTCCGCGTAGCTTCCCTGGATCGTCTCCCCGACCATGTGGTAGGTCAGGCACAGGCTGCCCAACCCTGAGGCGCAGAACTCGCAGCGGCCACAGCTGATGCCGGGGTTGATCGTCACCCGCTGCCCGACCTCCAACCCCTGCACATCGGGTCCGATCTCTCGCACCACACCCGCTGCGTCGCCCCCCGGGATGTGAGGCAAGGGGAGCTTGATGCCCGGCAAGCCGCGCCGGACGAAAATGTCGAGGTGGTTGACCGAAGCGGCGCGGACTTCGATCAGGACCTCTTGGCCGGACGGCGTCGGATCCGATGCGTCCTCGAACCGAAGGACCTCCGGACCGCCGTGTTCGTGAAAAAGGACGGCCTTCATGATTCGCGTAGTGTATGTGCTAAATTTGCTCTTTTCAATCTGACGCAGAGCTCGGGGACGGAGGGATTCCTATGAATGTGAAAACGATTGCTGTTATCGGTGCGGGAATCATGGGGCGGGGGATCGCACATGTAGCAGCTCTCGGCGGCTTCGATCCAATTCTGAACGATGTCTCCGCCGAGCTTCTTGAATCGGCCCGGAGCCGAATCGGACGGGACATGCAGAAGGGCGTCGATCGGGGCAAATTGGGGGCGGAAGCCATGCGCGCGGGTCTGGATCGCTTGAGGACCTCGACCGACTTGGCGGAATCAGCCGCGGAAGCCGACCTCGTTATCGAAGCTGTTCCGGAAAAGATCGACCTGAAGATGGATCTCTTCGGGCGCCTCGACAAGGCCGCCCCGGACCACGCCGTCCTCGCTACGAACACTTCCGGTTTGAGCATCACGGAAATGGCGGCAGCGACCGAGCGTCCGGAGAGAGTCATCGGCATGCACTTCTTCAACCCTGTTCATAAGATGAAACTCGTCGAAATCATACGGGGCCTGGAAACCGATGACGACACCCTCACGACCGTCGAAGCCGTGTCGAGAAAGATGGGTAAGGAAACGGTCGAGATCAACGAATCGCCTGGGTTTGTGACATCGCGAATCAACGCCTTGATCGGGAACGAAGCGTTCTACATGCTACAGGCTGGCGTCGGCAGCGCTCGCGACATCGACAAGGCATTGAAGCTGGGCCTGAATCACCCGATGGGACCGTTTGAGATGATCGACCTGGTCGGATTGGACACGCGCTTGAGCATACTGAATTTCCTACACCAGACGCTGGGCGAGAAGTATCGTCCCTGCCCGTTGCTTGTGAAGTACGTAAAGGCCGGCCGCTTCGGACGGAAGGTCGGCAAGGGCGTCTACGAGTATCCGGACGACTGACTTCGGAGCTTAGGGTGCAGATCGAAGGATCCATATTCCTGGTTACAGGTTCGGCTCGGAGGGTCGGTCGCGCGATTGCGCTCGAGCTGGCCCGGCTGGGTGGCCGGCTGGCCGTGCATTACCGCACCTCCCGGGATGACGCGGCGGACACCCTGCGACGGATCAAAGATCTCGGCGCGGACGGCGAACTGTTCCAGGCCGACCTGGTAGACGATCGGGCGCGGGAGCGGATGATCGACGACATCAGGTCCCGCCTGGGATCGATTCGAATCCTCGTCAATAACGCCTCGGTGTTTTCGCCGGGTACCCTTGATGACAGCAGCCCCGAAATGTGGGACGAGCAGCTGGATACCAATGCCAAGGTGCCGTTCTTCCTCGCGCAGGCGTGCGGTCGCGAGATGCTGGAGGCCGGGGCCGGCAAGATCATCAACATCGCCGATCCCGCCGGTGAGATGATCTGGACGAGGTACTTTCCCTACAGCGTTTCCAAGGCGGCGCTGCTGGCCGTCACACGCGGCCTGGCTCGATCGCTCGCCCCGGCGGTTCAGGTCAACGCGATTGCTCCAGGCCCGGTGCACTTCCCCGAAAGTTACACGGACGACCAAAAGCAGCGAGCGATCGAACAGACCCTCCTCAAACGAGCCGGCAGTATAGACGACATCGTCCGCGCGGTCGTCTTCATAATCGAGAACGACTACATTACCGGCGAAGTCCTGCACGTCGACGGCGGGCGACACCTTTTGTAATTAGATTTCCGACAATGAGAAATCGAGCAATCTCCAACCTGCAACTTCCAATGCGGATTCGTGCATTAGTAAATCTGCGATAGACGGACTCTTCTGTCCCATTGCAAATTGCGATATTTGAAAGAATCCACATTGTAGGTTGCTCATTGGAGATTGCTTCATTTCAGATTTCCGACGAAGGAAAAATCGAGCAAATTTGCAGCTGTTCGTGTCGCGAAACCGTGCCGCGAGAGAGCCACTGTGAGGGGGACAGGGGCCTGGCCCTGTCCCCGGGTGTTTGTTGAGCAGAAAAGTTTCGCGGATCTCCCCGGGTGTTCGTTAAAGCACAAAAGTCTAGGGGGTGACAGATGCGTCTCGCTAAGCGGACAGCTACAACGCGTTGATGATAGCGTCGGTGAATTCCGGTGTGGTCGCGGTGCCGCCCAGGTCGCGGGTCCGGATCTCACCCTTCTCCATGACGGTGTGCAGGGCTTTCCGGATTCGGCGGCCCGCTTCCTTCTCGCCGATGTGGTCCATCATCAGGCATGCCGAAAGCAGCAGCGCCGTGGGGTTGGCGATGTTCTTGCCCGCGATGTCCGGCGCACTTCCGTGCACGGCTTCGAACACGGCAGCGTCGAGCCCGATGTTTGCGCCCGGCACAACGCCGAGACCTCCCACGAGACCGGCAGCAAGGTCAGAAACGATATCGCCGTACAGGTTCTCCATCAGGAGCACATCGAACTGGTAGGGATCCAGGACAAGCTGCATGCAGGTGTTGTCGACAATCTTTTCATCGCACTCGATGTCGGGATAGTCGACAGCCACTTTCCGAAAACAGTCCAGGAAGAGCCCGTCGCTCTTCTTCATGATGTTCGCCTTGTGCACGGCCGTCACTCGTCTGCGGCCCGCCGAGCGGGCGTGGTCGAAAGCGAAGCGGGAAATGCGCGTGCAGGCGCGCTCAGTCATGATCTTCAACGACTCGACGACGCCGGGAATGATTTCGTGTTCGAGGCCGGAATAGAGGCCCTCCGTGTTCTCGCGTACGATAATGAGGTCGACATCGCCAAAACGGGAATCCAGGCCCGGCAGGTTCTTGACCGGGCGGAGGTTGGCGTAGAGGTCCAGCTGTTTGCGGAGGCGGACATTGACGCTTTCGAATCCCGTTCCGATCGGGGTCGTCACAGGCCCTTTCAGTGCCACTCTGTTCGTCCGGACCGATTCCAATGCTTCTTCGGGCAGAGTGGAGCCGGTGCGTTCGACGGCTTCGGAACCCACGGTTTGGCGGTCCCATTCCACTTCGACACCGGCGCTCTCGAGCACGCGCAGGACAGCCGCCGACACTTCTCGACCGATGCCGTCACCCGGCAGCAACGTGATCCTGTGACTCATACTCTCCAAATCTAACACGCGAGCGGTCCCTTCGGTAGTTTGGATGCAAGGGGCGTGTCGCCGGGTTTCACCTTCAGGCCGTTCGTCCGGAATACCCCGCCAATTCAGCGTTTGAGGTCATTTCGACAGCGGCTCACGACTCCCGTCTAGTTCTTGACTTGACTCATACCCTATGGTAAAAACCGCGACCATGCGGCAGAAAGACACGGTCTTGATCAGACGAGGAGGCAGCTATGAATAAGGGCGAGTTGGTCGAACGCATCGCGAAAGATGCGAAACTCTCGAAAACGCAGGCCACCAATGCACTGAACTCGGCGCTTGGGGCCGTCCAGGGAACTCTCAAGAAAGGCGGCAAGGTGACCCTGGTCGGATTCGGGACCTTCTCGGTGTCGAAACGAAAGGCACGGACCGGACGGAATCCACAGACGGGAGCGAAACTGAAGATTGCGGCACGTCGCGTTGCCCGGTTCTCACCGGGGGCGGACCTGAAGAAGGCGGTCAACAGGGGGAAATAGATCCCGGTGCGTCGCTCGGCCGGAGGCCATCGCTACCTCCGCATTCCACTGAGGGATCTGCTCGATTTGAGCAGGGCGAAAGAGTTATGTACCTGAGGCGGTGAAGTTTATTAGAATAGTGGACTTTGGGAGTGCCGGTCTGGTGAATTTGCCCAGGGTCTGACGACACACAATCGAGGGACGCCGGCAGCCATATGGCTGAACTTTTACTTACTGCCTAAAGGACAGGTAGCCGAAATCCAACGAATTCAGAAGGGGGAGTTAATGCGTAGTTCAAATCGACGATTCCCGAACTTGGGAGTTTTCATCCTGATCGGAGCCGTTTCGCTTTCCGGGTGCGCCACGAAGAATTTCGTGCTTGAGGAGATCGCTCCGATCGAGGCGCGGGTTTCCGAACTGGAATCGACCGACACGGAGCACGCTGAAAGGATCGACGCCGTCGATCAGCGGGCTCAGGAAGGCATCAGTCAGGCGAACACGGCGAACACAGCGGCAGCGGCGGCTGATAGCAAAGCTGAGTCCGCCGGCGAGGATGCGGCAACTGCCGATCGTAAGGCAGAAGCGGCTCAGCAGAGCGCGGACCAGGCGATGAACCGGCTTGGTACCGTCGAGAACCGCCTGGGTACGCTCTACGACTATTCGGTCACCCAGACTGTGACGGTCACGTTCGGCCTCGAGAGCGCCGCGCTGTCGGATGAAGCCAACGGCACGCTGGACGGTATTGCGGGTCAAGTGCAGGACGGCGACTTCGTTGAAGTCCAGGGCTACACCGACTCCACCGGTGAGGACGGTTACAACATCGCCCTCAGCGACCGGCGGGCGCAGGCCGTCAAACGGTACCTGGTTTCGAAGGAGGTGCCGTTGTTCCGGATCGAGGTCGTGGGCCTGGGAGAAATGGATCCTGCCGCGTCGAATGACGATCGTGCCGGGCGCGAGCAGAACCGACGAGTTGAAGTCCGAATTCTGCGGGCAGGCTCGTAATAATTCGTCTCTGAATAGCGAAAAGGGGCGAGTGATCTCGCCCCTTTTTGCTCGGACCAGTGGGCCTTACTGGGCGTAGTAGCCTGCCCGAGACTGACGGACCTGATAGGCTCCACTTCCTACCTTAACAACGATCCTCCGCAGTCCTTCATCGGGTTCCGCCGGCGGCGGAACGTAGCCCAGGCTGTAAGCACTCCCGAGTTCCTGGCCTATCGCCTCATACAGCGGAATCACATCATCTATCGTCTGAGGAAACAACACCCGGCCTCCGGAAATCTCTGCAAGGTTTTCCATTCGCAGCCGGACCTGTTTCAAGTACTGATCCGGAATCGAAGAATCTTTGTAGATGATCTTCAAGTTCCGGTACTCGTCGGCACCCCGGGTGTTGCCCTCGAGGTTGCGATCCGTGTTGATGGCGATGAAGTGGACGGGAATGCCGTTCTCTTCCGCCGTGTTGCGCAGGCCGCGGTACCGGCGATCCTGCTCCGGTGTCATCACACGGTTGCGCCGGACGATGTCGCGGTACAAGGACGTATCACGACCGTCAGTCAGAACGATCACTGCCCGGCGCTCGCGAATGCGGTTGAACGAGCGGTCCAACACCCGTTCCAGTGCTCTGTAGAATTCCGTCGTCCCGCCGGATTCACGATCCTCCGTCAGCGGATCCAGCGCCCGCAGGGCCTCATCGCGGGGAGAATCCCAGTCAGCGAGCGTCTGCAGGCCTTCATCGAATAATCCGATCGAGATGCGATCCTGCGGCTTGATGTAGCCCGCGAAACCCGCGACGGCGCGGCGCATGAAGTCCCACTTATGACGCGTACTGCCGGAACTGTCGAAGAGCAGGTAGACGTGATACGGCGCCGTGCTGGAGCCAAAATAGCGAAGCTCCTGGAGTTTCCCGTTCTCGTATATCTCGAAGTCTTCGGCGCCGAGACCGTCCACGGGTTGTCCCGTCGCGTCGGTGACTGACACGTCCAGACTGACGACCGGCACGTCGACCCGGAGCGTGAAGTCCTGTTCCTGCCCGAAAAGCGTGGCGGATGAAACCAAACACCAGAGCATCGGTCTAAGTACTCGTAGCATGGTTGTGTGGTATCGTAGCATGAGAAACCGACACGCTCACTCGAGGCCGATTCTGAGAGTCCGGAGCCGCTCGACGGATTCCTGAAGGAGGCTTATCTTGAAGAAACTATTGCTATTAGCGTCGATGATCGGGGCCGTGGCCATTGTACTGGCGCCACAGGCCGGAGGGACGCCCGAGTTTGCCAAGAAGGAAAAGAAGAGCTGTCTCACCTGTCACACCGCGATGGGAAAGCCCGATCTGAATGGGGCCGGAAAGTACTACAAGGAACACCAAACCCTCAAGGGCTACAAGAAGCCCCCTCCCGGCGAATAGCAGCGGCAGTCTAGTTCCGATACCAGTCCTGCCGGCGTTCCCATTCGAAGGCCTCCCGAAAGTACCTCTTCAGCAGCGAAACAGCGGGCCCGGTTACTTCATCGCCGTCTGGATTGCCTCTTCCAAGACTTCCGCTTCCTGGAAGTTGACGAAGTGTTTCACCACGACGCCGTTGGCGTCCACGAAAAACATCGTGGGGAACACGTTAACGCCGCCGTAGGCATTCTGCATCTGCTGGTTCAAGTAGGCTGTCGTGAACTCGATGCCCAGATTCTGGACATACTCGGCCCGCATCGTGTCGTCGTAGGGGAGTTCCAGGACGCGATCCGCGTTGGCGGCGACGATCTCGAACCCGGAGCCGGCGTACTTGGCATGCAATTCGACAAGAAGTGGTGAGGTCTTGACACAGGGCGGGCAGTTGGTGAACCAGATGTAGACCAAGTGAGGCTTTCCGGCTACGTCCTGGGATGTCACCGCGCTGCCGTCGTAGTGTTCGATCGAGAACTGCGGAATCGGGTTGCCTTCCCATCCGGCAATCGTCCTCTCGATCAACCGCCCGAACTGCGGGTGTGCGCGAACCGGCTCTACGTCGATGCTCGTGATTTCACCGGTCGCGGGGTCGCGCTCGAAGAAGCGGGGGACCCTGGGATCCGACTCCATGATCCGCAGGATCACGTCCGCTTCGCCTTCAACGTTGAAATTGAACTGCTCGGAGATTTCCTGCAGCGTCGGGATTTCGCCGGTACTCGTGTTGTATTGCACGAGGAACAGCGGGATCTTGAAGAAAGTATTGTAGAGAGCGCTGAGCACCTGCTGCTCTTCCGGCGTCGTGAAGACCTCGTTCGCCAGGTCGGAGACGACCACAGGCTGCCCCGGTTGCACGTTTTCCCGGAGGTATTCAATGATTCGGGTCTCGGTGTTCGGCTGTTGGAACAACAGGGCCATCAAGGCCGCTCCTAGCCATGTTTTCATCGGGAAATCCTCCTGTCTGGTTCGATTAAAACTACTATTTCCATATGTTTGTGTCCAGTTGTTTGTATGCCCTGAAACGGGTCAAAAGGTTCTTGGACGGACCGCGGAGTCAGTCGTGAGTAGTTGGTTTTCGGTCATGCCGAGAAGAAGTGACGAGTGACAAGTGGCGAGTGACGAGTCGGAGGGCTTCCCTTGAGAATAGTTCCTAGCGCCAACGGCCTACGAAACCAAGGTGCGGCCACCCCTCGCCAGTCACGCATGCAAACTTCGGTAAGCGACCCCACAACGGCCAACGGCCTACGAAACCAGGGTGCAACCATCCCTCGCCAGTCACCCACGAAACTTCGGTAAGCAACCCGACAACGGGCAACGGCCAACGGCCTACGAAACCAAGGTGCGACCATCCCTCGCCAGTCACCCACGAAAACTTCGGTAAGCGACCCCCCAACGGCCTACGCCCCGACCCCTACCGATTCCGCGTCAGCCGAATCGGTCGGTTCTGTCCCATCAGGTTGTTCTCGAACAGAGCATTGGTGGCTTCCAACGCAACGCGCATCGAAGAGGGGCGCCAGCGGTGCCAACCGTGCGGCTCGCCGTCGAAGACACGGTAGTCAAACCACTTGCCCTGGGCCTCGGCCTGGACGGCGAACTGTTCGATTTGCTGGAACGGAGCCGTCGGATCGCTACCTCCGTAGAGGAAGATGATCGGCGTTCTCAATGTGTCGACGAAGTTCGTCAAAGAACGTTCGTAGAAAGGGAGGGGGGCTACGATCGGCGTCGAGCCGATCATGTAACGGGTCCAGGCGGCCATTGTGGGGTAGGAGGAAGCCGTCACGAGATCGATCACGCCCTGAAGGGAGACTGCCGCGACGAACCGGCTCTCGTCGCGGATGAGAGCCGCGCTCACGAGAAAACCACCGGTTCCCGAACCGAAGATCGCAACCCGCTCAGAATCGATCAGCCCTTCGCCCGCCAGCCGGTCCAGGCCAATGAAAGCGTCGCGTACGTCCATTTCTCCGCCTTTACCGAAGATGGCCTGTCGATAGTCTTTGCCCCGTCCACTCGAACCCCGCACGTTGGGCGAGAAGACCAGGTATCCCTCGCTCACGAGGGACTGGACGAACGGGTTCCATGCGACAGCGCTCTGGCCTTCGAGTGTGTCCCTGAAGACCAGGATCGCAGGATGCCGCGTGTTTGCGGTTGCACCTCTTGGCCGGTAGACCAGCGCAGAAATCTCCTCGCCGTCGAAGGTTGGGTACACGAATTCCTCAGGAGTTACGAATCGAGACTCTCTTTGGAGTTCGAGCGGCATCGAGTTTGTCAGTGGGCTGGATCGACCTCCGGTCGCGTTGGCGACCCAGACATCGGATGCTTTCGTGGGACTCGAGTGGGTAAAAGTGATCAACCGGCCGTCGGGTGACCACGCCAAGTGGCCGTGCGGGCTGGAATCTTTCCGGTCAAAACCGCCGTTGGTCCCCGGTCTGTCTGAAACCCGGACCGGGCTGCCGCCACCAGACGGGACCCGCCAGATCTGAAACTCGAGCCCGTCATTCTGCACGTAGGCGATCGTCGATCCGTCGGGGGACCACTGGGGGGTCAACTGATCGACCTCGATATCGCTCAACGGCGTCCGCCCTCCGCTTTCGACATCGATTACGTAGAGGTTGCTGTAACCGTTCTGTTCAGACGCGATCGCCAGCTTCGAAGAATCCGGAGACCAGGACGGCGCGTAGTCACGGTAGCGTTGCGTCCCTGGTGTCAGCAGTCGCGCCGGACCGCCCGACGTCGAAACGACGAAAATGTCCTCGTTGTCGCGACGGTTGTCGTTCGGTAGCGGATCGGACACGAACGCGAGCCACGCACCATCAGGGGACCATTGTGGATCCGAGGCCGGCGTTTCGGTCGGGCGTTCGACCAGGCCCGAGTCGATGTCCACGACCGCCAGTTGGGCCAGTCCCGCAGAGTCGGAGGTGAAAGCGAGTCGTCTGCCGTCGGGAGACCACCGCGGTTCGCGTTCGTCGCTCGGTGAACGGGCAAACACCGCCGATTCCCCGCCCGCCGGTCTCACGCCGTAAATGTCTCCCCTGCCCCCCGGCAGTTCGGCAACGTAGGCAATCCACTCCCCGTCGGGAGACCACTGCGGGTCGGACTTTGGCAGGGTGTCGGAGGTGATCCGCCTGGGCGCGCTGGCGTCTGAATCGACGATCCATATTTCCGACGCGCCGCCCTGTGCGGAAACGAAGGCGAGTTCCGACACGTCTGGAGACCAGGTAAATTCATAGACGCCTGTCGCCCTGGACAGGGCCTCTGGACTCAGGGGGATGCGAGCTTCCTGTGTGAGTAGCATGCTGACCCCGAAAGAAGCTGCAAAGATGATGGCGATAAAGACAAGACGAGGCAGGAAGTCCCCCTTCAAGCCTCCGATTCTGAAGTTCTCAGCCACAACCGGGTCCCCTCCGAAACATTCTACTCGAATCTGCGCGTCGTCCACCCCCTCCCCTCCCACTGCATACCACGGATTTCCTTCCGTTTCGCCCCGATTCCCTCCGCGAAACGATGGCGGGGCGGAAAACCCTCTTGCAACTGTGAATCGTTGAGGTTAGCCTACGCGGCGCGATCATAAGTGTCATGAATAAGGAGGCTGAATGAGTCTAACGATAAAAACCCGCAAGGTGGACGGTATCACGGTTGTGGACATGTCGGGCCGGCTGACGATCGGGGAGCCCGTGCTGCAACTCCGTGACAACATTCGCGGGTTCATCGACGATGGAGACCTGCGTTTCATCCTCAACCTGGGTGACGTGTCCTACATCGACAGCTCCGGGCTGGGCGAGCTCGTTTCCACCTACAGGACCGTCCGGAACCGCGAGGGTGACGTCAAACTGCTGAATCTGACCTCGAAAGCAAAGGATCTTCTGCAGATGACCAAGCTGCTGACGGTTTTCGATACCTACGAGGACGAGTCCAAGGCAGTAGAAGCCGTGAAGGGCTGACGCGGTTTGCCGGGTCGGGGGAGTGGCGGAAGTGCGTGGGAGTCGAACCCACCGAACGCCGGTTCCCCGACGTCCCACTGGCTTTGAAGGCCAGGAGAGTCACCGGACCCTACTCACTCCCGCAACCGATTATAGACGAGCGATACCCGATGAGGGCGACATTATAGCCCGAATCAGCGCGCCGTGGCGGCTATCGCGGTAACGTCGAAAAGGCTGTCCTCCAGAACATTCTTTTCCCTATAATCACGTCACTTCAGAGAACGAACGCTGTAGAAATGGACCTTGGGTTCCCGGGGACCGGCTGGCCGGGTCCCGGAAGCCGGCATTGGATTTGCCAAAGGAGTGCTTATGAGCGACTTGAACCGACGCGGCTTCATTAAGTCCGCGATGGCCGCCTCGGTGGCGGGGACGCTGGGCCCGTTCGATGCGGCCGCCCAATCCTTGTCGGAAGCACGTCCGCCGAGGCCGATCGCCATCTCGAGCGCAAACGGTACGCGAGCCATCGACCGGGCCATGGAAATGATGCGCCAGGGGGAAGACACTCTGGACGCCGTGGTGGCGGGCGTGAACATCGTCGAGGACGATCCCAACGATCGAAGTGTTGGCTACGGAGGCTTACCCAACGAGGACGGTGTCGTCGAACTCGACTCCTGCGTCATGCATGGGCCATCGAATGGCGCCGGCGCCGTGGCATCCATCCGGAACATCAAGAATCCGTCCTCGGTCGCCAAGGTCGTGATGGAGCGCACCGACCATGTCCTGCTCGTCGGTGAAGGGGCACTGCGGTTCGCCAGAGCTCACGGGTTCGAGGAAGTGAACCTGCTCACTGATGAGTCCCGGGAGCGCTGGCTCCGGTGGAAGGAAAACCTGAGCGACCGTGACGATTGGATTCCCCCATCGGAAGGTTCCGGCAACGCCTTGATGTACGACTCCGAACGCGTCTACGGCACGATCAACTGCAACGCAGTCAACGAGCGGGGTGAAGTCTCCGGCGTCACGACCACGAGCGGGCTGTCGTTCAAGATACCCGGTCGTGTCGGCGATTCCCCCATCTTCGGCGCAGGTCTGTACGTCGATGGAGCGGTCGGAGCATGCGGATCGACGGGCCGGGGCGAAGCGAACCTGACCACGTGCGCTAGCTTCCTTGCAGTCGACAGCATGCGTCGGGGAATGTCCCCCGAGCAAGCCGGGCTGGAAGCATGCAAGCGGATTGCGGAGAAGACAACGAGTCCGCGCCTCCTCAACGATGACGGGCATCCGAATTTCAACGTCAACTTCTATGTCGTCAACAAGCGGGGGGAGTACGCGGGCGCGTCGATCTGGAGCGGCAGCCGGTTCGCGGTGCACGACGGCAACGAGTCTTCCATCAAGCAGTGCGCCTATCTGTTTGAAAGGCCCCCGCGAGGCTGACGGATTCAATGAGGCGCCCCCCGGTGCCGGTGTAGGTGCGGTCTGTGACCGCACATCGTCCTGGTTAAGGAGGGCGTGGGGGGACCGGACCAACTGTCTTTCTCCGCGAACCGACGCACCGCAATTCGGTCCGTGAACGTTCAGTCTTTCGTCGTGAGGGGGACGGTGGGCCCGACGCTAATAGATGGTTCCGCTCATAGAGCGCACCTACACTTGAGGATCACGGTTTCCTCGTTCGTTTCACACCTTCTCAGCGATCCGCACTCAGCCGTCAGCCATTGGAACTATTAAGAACGTGCACCAATGACCTACGAAGAGGCGTTCTCGGCCCTGAAGGCCGGCGAGTACGAGCGAGCGGCGAAGCTGTTCGAACCCGCTGCACGGGAGATGGGCTACGGGTCCGACATCATCAACAACGCCTACACGCTGGCCCTGCACCTGGCCGGAGACCAGTCCCGATTGGCCGACGTGGCATTTCGTGTCGGAAACATGATCCTGCCCGATGATCCGGCTTCCGCACTGGACTATTTTCAGCGTGCCCTGTTTGCCGGCCTGGAAGGGAACCGCACCCGACAGATCGGTGAGGTGTTCGAACAGTGGTCCGAAGCCGTGCGTGAAGGAGATGAGGGAGGGAAGCCCTCGGCTCCCTTCCGGCACGTGGCTCATGTCGTCGGTTGCCTGCTGCCCGGACACGCGCCCAGCATCTATCTGCAGAGTCTGACGCGAAGCCTGACCTCCCATGGCATCGCATCGACGGTCTTTACGACCGAGTGGGCCTCTTCCTGGTTCTTCAACCCGAAGGACATCGGGCAGTCGCAGCAGCTGGACATCGATGCCGATGTGCGGGTCGCATCCGTCGAAGGCGATTTCTTCGAACGCGCGGAGCGCGTCGCTAGCGCCGTCCGTCAGTCGGGTTGCGGCGCCGCCTTCTATCACGCAAGCCTGACCGAGCAGATTACCGCACGTGTCGCCGCGCTTCATCCCGCGCCTGTCCAGGTGAACGTCAACCACGGCGGGGAGATGGCAGCGGATCTGTTTGACGCATCGGTCCACCTGTTCCAGAATGCGTTAGAGAGAACGCAGTTCCCGGATCGGCAGAACACATGGATCCCCCTGGCTTCCGACATCGAGGCGCGTCTCGAGACCGCGCCTCCGGCCGACCGTCGCCAGCTGGGCCTGGCAGCGTCAGGAACGGTTTCGGCGACGTTCGGCAACCTGTACAAGATCTCCGGCGAGGATTACCTGCGCACATTGACGGAGGTCCTCCGTCGTTTTCCTGCCCACATCCATCTCTTTGCCGGATCCGGAGACGTTCGACAGGCCAGAAGCTACTTGCATCGTGCCGGGGTGCTCGGACAGGTGCGCTTCCTCGGACATCAGAGTGATGTCGCCCACCTGCTGCCATTGATCGATGTGTACATTGCGTCATTCCCTCACTCCGGAGGGCACTCTGTGCTGGAAGCGATGGGTTCCGGCAAGCCAGTCGTCGTCCTCGGATACCCCTCGGATTCACACTACAACTCGGGCGCTGAGCTCGTCGGCCTGGATGAACTGGTCGCCGCCGGGCATGAAGCCTTCGTTGAGATCGCGGATCGATTGATCCGGGACGCCGATTACCGGGACGCCGTCTCACAGGCCGTCCAGGAACGCTTTCGCAGGGAGTTCCGGCCCGAGCATCTCGGGCGGCGATATAAGGAGTTTCTCGACGAGTTAGTCGGCTGAGCGGTAATGACCGATGTGGGACAGATGGATCTTTCGGACTATCGCAAATCGCGATATTTGAAAGAATCCGCATTGCAGGTTGTAAATTGGAAATTGTTTTATTTCAGATTTCCGGCCAATAAGAAATCGAGCAATCTCCAATTCCCAATAGTTAGCTCCCGCCCCTGTCATTCAGCAGATCGATGTACCAGCCGGTCATCTTCCTGGCGAATTCCGGCGTCACCTTGGGGCAAGAAATCGCAGTGTTGGAAAGGGCCCCCAGTGCGCGGGTGCAATCGAAGCGGGGTTCGCTCCTCAGGTACTGGTAGTAGAAAGCCATCTGGCGCTGGAAGAGGGCTTCGATCTTCGTCATCGGGGCATCTTCGAAGGCCGCTTCTTCCACGAGATGGATCCCCTCGACGCGAAGCTGGTCGCAGACGATGTCCATCCAGACCTTGTTCTCGGTCGCTGTTGGGTTGGCAAGGTGGTAGATCGAGCCTGCACTCGAACTCTGACCGGCGATAGCTACCATGGCCTCTGTCACGTAATCGACAGGGACGAAATTGAGGGTCGAGGTTTCCGATCCGAGCACCCTGAGGGGCAATAGAACGATGTCGGTGCCTTTCTGTCGCCGCCTCAGGCGCTGGATCACCGTCCAGAGGCCACGGATGAATGCGTAGACACCGTGGAAATGTGTGGCGTATCCGGTTTCCGATTCGCCGATGACGATACTGGGCCGGTAGGTCGATGCCGAGATCCTGCCGCCGCGGTGCGCGGTATCGATCAGGACTTCCGACTGGCACTTCGAATCCTCGTACGGGTTCTTGAATTCCTGACCGACATCAATTTCGTCTTCACGCACGGTGCCGGTCCGGTTGCCCGCGACATAAGCAGTGCTGACATGGTGCAGGCGTCCGCTGGCCGTTCCGGATGTCCACTCGATGATGTTCCGCGTGCCTTCCAGGTTCATCTGGAAGATGCTTTTCCGGTCTTCTTCCAGGAACGACAGCGACGCCGCACAATGCCATACCTCATCCGTCGTGGCCGTCAGGCGTTCGTGGTCCGCCGGGGCGATACCGAGGCCGGGGGCGGAGATGTCGCCTTCGACGACCTTGAGGCGGTCCAAGCGGCCTTCCAGACCCTCGTCGGCCCGAGCAACCCGGCCGAGGGTTGCGGTGACACGCTCATGAGCCGTCTCGGTTCTCGAAGCACGGGCGAGCGTCGTGACGTGATGGCCGTTCTTGATTAACGCTTCGCAGAGATGACTTCCGAGAAACCCGGTTGCCCCAGTCAAGAAAATGCTCCTAGGAGTCTGCGCGGTAGAACGATTTTGGGTCATTGTGACCACAGCATAGTGTGTGTGCGCAGCACTTAGCATCGACATGTAGTACCGGGTTTCTTCTGCCGCGCAGACTCCTAGCCCCCATTTCTCTCCGGAGGTTCGCCGGTACCGGCCTCGATTTCCCCGACAACAGGGCGTGGCGTCGGTGAGAAGTGTGGGTGCCCGAACTTTCGTGAGAAGTTCGAGCTAACTTGGCGTTCCGGCATGAAACGGCTGGATCCTTTCGATTATGTCGCCGGATGAGGCGGGCTGGTAGAAGCGGATGATCGCTCCACGTTTCTTCCGCCATTCGTCCGCCCCCATCGCAAGGACGTTTCGCAACTCTTCCAGGGTTCGCACCGCAAACCCGAACCCCTGACGGGAGGCAGCTTCGAAGAGGCCGGACTCCTGGGGCATCAGTCCGCCGATCCCCGTCAGCACGGCGGGAACGAGGGAGGCCAGACTCTCGTAAGTGGATAGTGCTCCCGGTTTTGTGATCACGAGGTCGGATGCGCCCACGAGTCGATGGATTTCGTACACGTATCCGTAGGTGCGGATTCTCTCGTCCTCCAACCGGGCCAGGCGGCGGCGGAGTCGGGCGTTACGCCCGCACACGACCAGCACGGTCGCCCCCGGCGCCGCCTCGCGCACGGCGCGGACGAGGCGGAACAGTGGGCCGCCGCCCCGTGCGCCTCCGTTCACGAGCACCGTTTCACCCTCCTGCAAGCCCAGGGCCTCGCGCAACTGGGCCACCTCGTCGGCTGAGTGCGGCCGAAACCCGTCGCGCAGCGGCATGCCGACCCGTCTTATCTTGCGGCGGTCGATCCCGTTTGCGGCGAGTGCAGCGGCCGCTTCCGCGGTCGTGACGAAGTAGCCCTGCACGTATGGCGAGGCCCATCCTCTCCAGAAGGGAGGGAAGGGGTCCGTGATGAACGTGTAGCAAGGAATCCGAAAGCCCTGTTCCTGTATCCACCGTTGGATCATGTGGTTAAGCATCGGGTGGACCGACAGGATGACGTCCGGGTGCTCCGCCTCGATAAAGCGCCGGATATAGCGCCGGACCAGCCGGTAGAAGATGTTGCCTTCGTATGGTTTCAGGACATCGATCACGCGGAAAAAAAAGCCCATCCAGGCCGGTCGGTGAGTGAGAAGAAGGTTATAAAGACTTGCCAATGAACGATTTACAATAGCGGATTCTTCCAGCGGTTTTCTCAGTGAGACCTCGATCCCGGCTTTGGTGCCTGCGGCGGCCAGGGCGCGAGCAGCGGAGTTGTGTCCTTCACCTGTGTCGGAGGAGAGTATCAGTAGTCGCATCCCCCCGGCACGATAGCATATTTTCTCTACACCACCCGCGCGTAACAGCCGATGAGATAAGGGAAAGCGGACTGTGAGGGGAACGGCGGAGAGTGGATAGCTGACGGGAAATTTCGATCCGGCCAGGCAAGCCAGGTTTCCCGACTTCGCACGGTTCGCGAGTCTGTCCCGGTCAGGAGACACCAATGGACGCAGGGGATCGCAGGGTGGCGCTAGTCTGGATCTACCTCGGACGCAACCCTTCGGAAAGACTGGAAACGGTAGGTTCCATCGATGGTGGAAGGATGGAACTCGTCGCGGTCGGAAACGTCGAGGTGCAGAAGGCTGCCGAGCTGTTCACCTTCTCGCGCCCGGAAGTCTCGGTGCGAACCGTGGATTCCGTTTCGATGGATGCGATCTGGCAGGCTGTCCCGACCGATGTCGGCGCGGTCGTTTTCTGGATGGACGACGAGAAGCTGGTTCACCGGGAGTTTCCCGTCGAGATGGCGGCGCCGATCTTTGCCGACAACGGGGCGGCTGAACAGCAGCTCCACTACTGGGACGGCAACGCGATGGCAATCTCACGTTCGGCGGGCGAGGCGCTTTCTATACAGGATCTCACCCTACGTGGTGACACTCTTCTGACCCTGATGTCGGACGTCGTCAATCGCGGCACGCGCCTGCAGAGCGATCGGATGAGGATCGTCTTTTCGCCGATGGAGCGGTTTGCGGCCATTGCGAACGAACCTGTCGGGGCAGTGTCGTAAGAATCGTAGGCCGTAGGCCGTTGCCCGTTGAAGAACCACCCCGTCTGCACCTTCGGTGCAGCCACCCCTCCTTGGTCAAGGAGGGGAGTCGTTTCCACACACAGTCTTACTGATTTTCCGATAACGCCCGGTACGTTCCCCCGATACATCCTTGTTTCAGGAAACTGTAGAACGGAAGTTCTGCAAACTCGCCCAGGTCCCGGTCGATCGAGGCCATGGTTTGTTCCAACGAGTTCCCCCGTTCGACGTGCTTCAATACCTCGTCGTGGATTGCCTTCACGTTGTCATAGTAGCGCTCCGCGCCCTGACGGAGACCGGCAGCATCGTAGCCGTCGATATATCCGTGTCCCGGGATGAACCACTCCGCATCGAGTTCCAGCGCCTGCCGCAGAGTGTCCAGATGCTGGGCGGCATATCCTTCGCCGAGTGACGCCGCGATGCCGTTGAAGTAGAGCTCGGTCAGGAATGCCACGCCGTCATCCGGCAGGTACACGACCGTATCGCCCCGGGTATGGCCGAAACCGAAGTGGTGGAGTTCGATCCTTTTTCCGCCGACGTGGAGGACCATTTCGTCGTCGAACGTGATATCGGGCAACGTCGGTCGCGGGGCGTCGCCAGTGGCTCTCTCGAGAGCGGTCGCTACCGCCTCCCGCGCGTTGCGGTGTGCGATTATGAGGGCGTCGCCGAACACCTCGTTGCTGTTGACGTGGTCCCCGTGGGGAGAAGCGTTAATCAGGTGGCTGATGGGCTTGTCGGTCACCTCGCGGATCGCCTCGATCATGCGACGTCCCTCTTCCGGGTTGTCCTGGCCGTCGGCAACGACCACCCCGTCGTCGGTCACGATCACGAGTGAATTCGTACGGACGATCTCCTCTTCATTGGGAAGCTCCAGTGGACCCTCATAGGCGTAAACGCCTTCTACGATCGGGATGAGCTTCGGCGTGAAGTCCACCCCGAGCCGTCCCTGACCGAGGACGACGCTCGGAGCCAATACGAACACGAGACATAACGTCGTCAGTTGCGTGTAGGCGCGCTCTACGAGCGCACGTTGTCTCGGTGCGAGGAATGTGCGGTCATAGACCGCACCTACATCTCGTTCTCTGGAACGATTCATCGAATGACTCCTTTCATGGAAGAAGTGACAAGTGACGAGTGACAAGTGACAAGTCCGAAGAGCCCAACTGACTACCGACTACTGATTACTGACTACTTCCCTTATATATTCAGCTCACTGGTGATTTCCATCGTCCATGTCACCGCTTTCAGGTACGCCGACCGGATGGTCGCCGGGTCGAGTCTCAGCTGTGTGGTCAGCTCGGCGAGCCGATCCCACTCGCTCCGCTCGTATGCGAGGGTGAAGTCCAGGATCTTTCCAAGAAGGCCCTCGTGGTTGAGGAGCGCGGCCGTGGTCTCCTCCGACAGCGGCAGTTTCTCCAACACGTCTGCCATCAGGCAGTCCAGCATGGCGTCCAGCACCGAGAACAGACCGACGGTGAAGAACTGTTCGGCATTGCGGACGTGTTGTGCCTCGGCCAGTTGCTCGCACATTTTGGCCCGGATAATCGCCGTCACCATCAACTCCCTGGGTTTGTCGTCCATCGAGGCAAGCATCAGCAGGCTGGCCCAGGTCCGGATTCGTGCCGTCCCGATCAACATCGCGGCATGACCGATGGAATCGACCTCGCGGGGAAGGGCGCAGTAAGCCGAATTGACGAACAAAAGCAGCTTGTAGCTGAGCGCGGCATCCTGCTTGATGGTTTCTTCGAGTTCCTCGCCCTTGATGTTCGGGTCCTGCAGTTTCGCCACGAGACGCGTCGCGGCCAGCCGGTTCATCGGGATCTGCCTGCCCTGGATCAACTTGGGCTTACAGAAGAAGAACCCCTGGAAATACTCGAAACCGAGTCCCTCGCAGAATTCGAATTCTTCCAGTGTTTCGACTTTTTCCGCGACCAGCCTAACTTTGAAGTCCTTGAGCGCAGATACATGCCGCTCCAGCGCGTTTCTGTCGACACCCAGGATATCGACCTTGATGATATTGGCCAGCTCAACCAGAGGGCGCAGGCTCTCTTCGTAGACAAAGTCGTCCAGTGCAATAACGTAACCTTGCCGGGACAGCTGCTGGAGAGACTGGATGATTGCCGAATCCGCGGTGACGTCTTTCAGTACTTCCAGTACCACGCGATCCTTTGGCAGCGAAGCGCAGTGGCCGTCGAGGATGAAATTGCGTGTGAGATTGATGAAGGCGAGGTCGGGCCCGACGATCCGCTCGAGGCCGATTTCGATGAAATTCAGGATGACCTGAGCCGTCGCCCGATCGCCATCGACGATGACTGCCCTATCCGCCGCGCCGCTGTCCCGAAACAACAGCTCATAACCGTAGACATCCATCTTGCTGCGGTAGATGGGCTGGCGGCTGACGTAGGCTTCGGTGACACTCTCTGTCGACATGCTGAATCGCTACAAGGGAGGGATCATCGTAGCACGAACGAGTAGTCAGTAGTCAGTAGCCAGTTGTCAGTGCAGAGCAACGTGGTCTCCTCCCGGCAACTGACTACCGACTACTGACAACTGATTACTCGTCCTGTTGTACTATCAACGTTTCAGACACATGAACCCCATCTACAAGAGCGAGATCAATCGGGACGTGCCTCCGGCCGGGGACGGCGAGTTCGCGCCGCTCGGCCTCGGCCCGATGTCGATCTGGCCCCCTGTCGTACTGGCTCCGATGGCCGGTGTGACGAACTATCCGTTTCGGGCAATCTGCCGTAGCTTCGGTGCCGGCCTCTATGTCAGCGAGATGATCGGCGCCCGGCCGCTCGCCGATCGACGGGAGAAAACGTTGAAGCTGGCGGATTTCGGGCCGGGGGAAACACCTCGCAGTCTCCAGCTCTATGGCGCCGATCCGCGCTACGTCTCCGAGGCCGTCAAGAGGCTGGTCGGGGAGGGCCGCATTGATCACCTTGACATGAACTTCGGGTGTCCGGTGCGCAAGGTCACGCGGAAAGGAGGTGGGGCAGCCATCCCGTTGAAGCCCAGGCTGTTTCGCGACATCGTCCGGGCGGCGGTCGCGTCCGCCGGCGACGTTCCGGTTACGATCAAATTTCGGCTGGGGATCGACGAGAGGCACCTCACCTACATGGACTCGGGTCGCCTCGCCGAGGACGAAGGCTGCGCCGGTGTCGGACTGCATGCTCGCACCGCGGCCGACCTGTACAACGGGGAAGCTCGCTGGGAAGCAATTGCTGATCTGAAGGCATCGGTCACGATACCCGTACTGGGAAACGGCGATATCTGGGAGGGTGGAGACGCGTTGCGCCTGATGCGGCAGACCGGATGCGACGGGGTCATCGTCGGTCGGGGGTGTCTCGGCCGGCCCTGGTTGTTCCGGGATCTGGCCGATGTCTTCCGGGGAGCCGAACCATCCGATCCTCCGGCGTTCGCCGAAGTCCTCGATGTCATGTTTCGTCACGCCAGACACCTGCTCGATTGGTTCGGTCCACCCACCGGGATCAGGGCTTTCCGCCGCCATGTCTCCTGGTACACGAAGGGCTTCCGGCTGCCTTCAGAAGTCCGGGCGGAGATGATGAGAGCGGGGAGCCTCGAAGAACTTGAAGCCTTGTTCGGGACTGTCGATTGGGACCAGCCATTCCCTCCGACCGCGATGCGTGTCAAGCGTGGAAAGCATGGCGGTACGCAGAAGGTCGTCCTGCCTGAAGGGTACCTGGACGATCCGGAGGACGCGGGCCCCCCCGGCGTCGAAGCGGAAGGTGTGGTCTCGGGTGGGTAAGTCGCCGTCGTCCCAGTCGGCTCAGTTCCGAAGCCTGTCCGTCCTGATCGCGGTGGCCTTCGTCGACATGCTCGGCTTCGCGATGATATTCCCTCTCCTGCCGTTCTACGCGCTCGAGTTGAACATCTCGCCGCAGTTCATCGGCGTCATCATCGCGTCCTTTTCCGTCGCACAGTTGTTGTCGGCACCCGTCTGGGGCCGGGTTTCGGACCGTTACGGGCGGCGACCGGCGCTCCTCATCGGGCTGACCGCATCAGCCATCTCCTTCATCGTGTTCGGTTTCGCCAACTCGTTCTGGCTCTTGCTCACATCCCGGGTCATACAGGGAGCCGGCGGCGGCACCACGGGCGTTCTTCACGCATACGTCGCCGATACGGTCCCGCCCGACGATCGCGCCCGTTCCCTGGGATGGATCTCAGCAGCCACTTCGGCCGGGACGATGATCGGGCCCGTGATCGGTTCCACTGCGGCCTACTGGGGCCAAGCCGCACCGGGCCTGGTCGCCGCCGGACTCTGTTTCGCGAACATCGTATTCGCATGCATTCGGCTGGAGGAATCGTCCGGCGTGGACGAAAAGGCCCGCACCCGAAAGCGAAAACCGGTCTGGCACACGGCGTGGACTGTTCTGCGGCACCCTGGAGGGACCGTGCCCCGTCTGGTCTGGATTTACGCTCTCGGGATGCTGTCGTTTTCGACCTTTACGTCGATCATCACGCTCTTCCTGGGTATGGACTTCAACGTGACGGAGCGCAACATCGGCTACGTCTTCCTGTATGTCGGTTTTCTGTCCGTCGTCATGCGAACCCTGATTCTCGGGCCTGTCGTCGACCGTTTCGGCGAGGCCTGGACGATGCGACTCGGTGCCGTCAGCCTGATTTTCGGCCTGGCGTCCTACCCGTTCGCGACAGGGTTCTGGACGCTGGCGGCCACGATGCCGTTGATGCCGATCGGCACCGCGTTGCTGTTTCCATCTACAACCGCATTGACTTCCAAGTGGGCGGAAGAAGCGGAGCTGGGGACGACGATGGGCACCGCCCAGACATTCGCCGGCTTGTCCAGGGTCGTCGCGCCCCTGATCGCGACCGCCCTGTTCCAGGAGCTTGGCCACGGCATCCCGTTCTTCGTGGGGGCTGGCTACATGTTTTTTGTCCTGCTGCTGTCGTTCGGCATTGGAGACGCCGTGGAGTCACGCGGAACGGCCCCGTCGGTGCGTTCGGCACAGCCACCCCTCCTCAGAAAGGAGGGGAGTTCTTGAGGCCAACCCGTCTGAGGGCTGCGACTCGGGAACCGGCTGGACGCCGGGACCAGATCGAAGTATGAAGGAAGAAACCACATTCGCGAGGTCCGCGTGGAACCCGGCTCCGAGGCTGGGGCGGGGTTCGAACCTTCCGACCGTCTGGACGAATTGTCTGGCCGGTACCCTGCTTGCCGGAGGCGGTTTCGATGTTATCGTTTTTGCCCCCGCGGTGGTGGCGACGTCGGTGTTCTACGCCGCGGGCATGCTTCTCCGCGATGCATTTGGTCGGGGGTTTGATTCGGAGTACCGGCCGGAGGGCACCACTTCCCGAGCCGATGCCGCACCGCGCCAGGGTTTAGTCACCGGTTTTGGACTCATGGCCGTTGGAGTCCTATTGCTGCACCTGCCCTCCTGGTTCCTGGGGGGGAGAATCCACGGAGAAGTCGTGTTCTGGAGCCTCCTGCTGGCGCTGCTCATCGTCTACGACAGCTACAGGATCAGGCCTCACCCCCTGAGTCCCCTGGTTCCGGTGTTGTGTCGTGCGATGGTTTATCTTGTCGCGGCCGCACTCGCCTCCAGTGCCTTCCAGGCGCCCGTGCTCGTCGGGGCCGCGCTACTCTCGGCGTACTTGATTGGGGTCGTCTACGGCGCGAAACAAGAGACGAACCGAACTCGCGATTCCTGGCCGCTGTTGTTTCTTGCCGTTCCGTTCATCTATCACGCGCAGGAACTCCCGAGCCTCTCTTTCGCCGGTCTCGTATGGGCGGCCTTTCTCTGTTGGGTTCTGTTTACGCTGGGTTTTTTCTACCGTAAGAGGGCCGGCAACATGCCGCGCACGGTCATCGGCCTGATTGCCGGTATTTCGCTCCTGGACGCCCTGGCGATCGCCTCGATGGGTGGAGAACCCGGAGTCGTTGCAGCTGCGGTTGCCTGTTTCCTTTTGGTACTCGCCTTCCAACGATACTTCCCCGGCGTCCACGGCACCTAGTTACGTTTATTTTTCAACACGCAGTAACGAAGGCAACGAAGATCGGAAAAGATATTGCTATCTTCGTCTCGCTTCGTGCCCTTCGTTACTTCGTGTTAAAAGAGAACGTTTGTCTTAGCGCAATGATCGGGTCAGGGCTTTCACTCGGGGCCCAGCAGCAGCTTTCGGTCGAGGTCGGCGACATTCCCGGCGCCCACTAGAAACATGGCGGTCCTCATTTCCCGGAACAACCGTTCGCCCGCCGCCACGACAGCGTCGGCCGATTCCCTGGCGGCGAGCAGAAACGGTCGGGCGACGGCCACGTAGTCAGCACCGAGCGCCAGCGCTTTGATGGCCTGGATCCCGTTCCGAATGCCTCCGCTGGCGACGATCCTTGCCGATCCTGTTCGGTCGGGATCGATCCTTTCCAGGATCCATCGCGTTGGCAGGCCGAAGTCGCTGAACATCTCACCGAAGGATGGATCCTGGCTCAGTCGGGCCTCGACCGCGGCCCAACTCGTTCCGTCGTTGCCTGAGACGTCGATGTAGCCGACACCAAGGCCGGCAATGGTTTCGACCAGTTCGGGGGCGATTCCACCGCCGCATTCCTTCACGTAGACCGGTAGTGGACAGCGTTGGACAAAGTCGTCCAGGTGTGATGTGAGGTTTCTGAAGTCGGTGTCCCCACCCTCCTGGATCGATTCCTGAAGCGCGTTGAGGTGGAGTCCGAAAACATCAGGTCGGATGCGTTCGATGATCTGCGCGGCCTGGTCCCAGGCCAGACCGTAGTTGAAACTGACCAGTCCCAGGTTCGCAATCAAGGGGACCGACGGGGCAAGGTCGCGCACTTCGAAGCTGGGCACGGCCGCATCGTCCTTGACCATCACCTTCATCGATCCCAGGCCGAGAGGTACCTGTAGCCGTTCTGCCCCTGCGGCCAGGTTCGAGTTGAGCCGTTTGAACTCCTCTCCGACACCCCCGGTCATCGACGAGATGATCAACGGCGCCGCGATCGCTCGTCCGGCGAATCGGGTCTCTGTTGAAACTTCCGACAGAGCGAGTTCCGGCAGGGCGTTGTAGCGTAGCTTGAGGTCTGCAAAACTGTCGCGTCGCAGGTCCACCGACGGGTCCAGACACACTTCGATGTGGCCCTGCTTACGTCTGTTCAGCGACTCGTTCAGGTCGGCGTTGGCCTCGCCCCCGGGGTCCGGCATGGGCGGTCATTCTAACACCCCATTCGAGAGACTTCCCCGGCCCCGCGTTCGGCGCCCTTGCGGTTCGACCTCCGGCCTCTTTGGAGGCGAGGGGTCAGTTGTGGCGGATGCTGTGCTGCCTCTGCGGTAGAATTCAGGCTCCAGTCCGCCGGTAGAAGTCGAGGAGTCTTGATGACTGAGAGTAACGACAGGGTATCGCCGGGTGGGGGTTCGAGCGGTATCCCTGATCGGAAACACTCCGAAGAAAAGGCCCCGTCGAGCTATCTGATCCAGGTTTCGCCACGCTTTCTCGTGACACTACTCGCGATCCTGGCGCTCACCCTCCTGCTCTGTCACGCCGCGTTGACGATTTACCACTACCAGGTCGATGAGTTGCCCGGGCTTCCCTGGCGCCAGCTCTTCGACGTCGACGAAGAGAATAATCTGCCGACATGGTTTTCGGAGTTGCTGCTCCTTACCGCGACGGTGCTGCTGTGGTTATGCGCCGGTAAGAAGCGCCGTGATGAGGACCCGTCCTTCGGCTGGTACGTGCTGACCATCGGGTTTTTCCTGCTTGCGATCGACGAGGTCGCGGGAATCCACGAGACAATCAACAGCTTGATCGATACGACCTGGGCGATCGGTGGCGGTTTGCTTGCTCTTGGAATTGGCCTGGGCTTCATACCGTTCCTGTGGCGGCTGCCCAGGCTAACGGCAATTCTGTTCGCCCTCGCCGGGGCAATCTATGTCGGCGGTGCGGTGGGTGTGGAGATCATCGGGGAACCACTCGACAGCGACTCGCTCCAGTACAACCTCTTAACCGTCCTGGAGGAGGGCATGGAGATGTTCGGTGTCATCTTCTTCATACACGTGCTGCTCGGCTACATGCGGGAACCTCGGGCGAACATCCTGCAGGGAGCTGTTGAGTTGACAGGGTAGCGGATCCCGACGATCGCTTCGTTGACTTCCAGGCGTGCCCAAGCTAGCCTCTCGGTCATGACACGACCATCCGCTTTGACCGCCGTTATTCTGCTCTTGTCAGGGTGTAGCGGCCCTCCCCCGGATTCCGCCGCGATTCCTGACATCGACGGCGATGCGATCTCGGGCCACATCCAGGCCCTGGCGTCGGACGACATGGAAGGCCGCGCTCCCGGCAGCGCCGGGGAGGGGCTGGCGACCACGTACATCGCCGACTATTTTCGATCGATCGGCCTGGATACGTCTTTCCAGAACGTGCCCCTGGTCGGGACGACCGCAACGCCGACATCGCTGACCCTGCGCAAAGGCGGCGAAACCCGGACGCTCGCCTACCGCGATGAGTTTATGGCATGGACGACTCGGGAGGTTGAATCGATCGCCCTGGACCCGGCCGAGATGGTCTTCGTCGGTTACGGCACGGTTGCTCCGGAGTATGACTGGGACGACTACGCGGGCGTCGATGTCGAAGGCAAGGTGCTCCTGATGCTGGTCGGAGATCCACCGCTCGAAGACGAAAGCATGTTTGGTGGACAGGCGATGACCTACTACGGACGCTGGACCTACAAGTACGAGGAGGCCGCACGCCAGGGCGCCCGTGGTGCCTTCATCGTCCACGAGAACGCACCGGCCGGCTATCCCTGGGAGGTCGTCAGCGGATCCTGGTCGGGCGAACAGTTCGACATGGTCAAGGCCGACAGAGGGGCGTCCGAGACCGGAATCCAGGGCTGGATCACGCTGGAGATGGCCCTGCAGCTGGCCGAGTGGGCCGGGCATTCGTTCGATGAGCTGAAGCAGCAGGCGTTGAGTCCGGAGTTCAATCCGATACCGCTGGGCGTCGATGCGTCAGTCGAGATCGAAAACACGTTGAGGCATGTGGATTCGAAGAACGTCGTTGGCGTGCTCGCCGGCGAGACTGATGAGTACGTCGTCTTTTCCTCGCACTGGGACCACATCGGAAGAGATGGCTCGATTGAGGGAGACCAGATCTACAACGGCGCCGTCGACAATGCATCCGGGATTGCCACGATGCTTGAAATCGCCCGTGCCTTCACCGCGCTGCCGGACAGGACGCGTCGGACATTGGTGTTCCTCGCCGTGACCGCCGAGGAGCAGGGTCTGCTGGGGTCGAAGTACTACGCCGAGAACCCGCTGTTCCCGCTGGAGCGGACCGTCGCCAACATCAATATTGATGGCGCGAACGTCTATGGCGCGACCGACAAGATCATCGTGATCGGCTACGGCTACACGTCGCTGGAGGACCACCTGAGGCGGATCGCGTCCGAGCAGGGGAGGGCGGTCGTTCCGGATCCGGAATCAGAAAAGGGTTTCTACTACCGTTCGGACCAGTTCAATTTCGCCAAGAAAGGCGTTCCCGCTCTCTATATTGACAGCACCAACCTTGAGGACAGCAACCGCTACACCGCCGAGCGTTATCACAAGCCCTCGGATGAATTCGATCCCACCTGGAATTTCGACGGAGCCGTTGCGGACGCTGTGGCCCTGTTTAGTGTGGCCCTGGAGGTCGCCGATGCGGACGACTGGCCGGAATGGATGCCGGGCACCGAATTCAAAGCGGTTCGAGACGAAATGCTCAACCGGTGACACGTGAGGTAGGCATGCCACACAGGCTCCTCCCGATAGTTCTTGCTCTGGTTCTCCCCACGTTTCTCTGCGCACAGGACGGGCCGAAGAAGATCTTCATTTCTGTCGACATGGAGGGCATCACCGGCGTCGTCAGTTCCCAGCAAAGCGGATCAAGCGGGCGCGACTACCCCACGTTCCGCCGGATCATGACTGAGGAGGTGAATGCCGCCATCGGAGCCGCGCTACGGATGGGAGCGGAAACGATCCTTGTTTGCGACGCTCATGGCAACAAGCAGAACATCCTGCCGGAGTTGCTCCATCCCGCGGCCCGCCTCGTCCGGGGAGATCCCCGGCCCCTGGGCATGATGCAGGGCCTGGATGAAACGTTCGATGCCGCGATGTTCATCGGGTACCACGCTTGGGCCGGAACGTCCGATGCCGTCCTCGATCACACGATGAACGGTCGAATCCACGATCTGAGGCTGGATGGCAACCAGATGTCGGAAGGCACGTTCAACGCAGCTCTCGCCGGGTCACTTGGAGTGCCCGTGATTTTCGTTTCCGGCGACCGTGCGGCGGTGGAACAGATTCGGGAGTTTGTCGGGGATGTCGAGTCGGCCATCGTCAAAGAGGGCGTCGAACAGGCGACGATTTCCGTGTCTCCCCGCAGAGCGCTCGAGATGATCGACGAGTCGGTCGAAAGGGGCCATGCGCCGCTATTCGGATTTCAGACCCTATTCTGCCAGCACTCCTCACAGCGTCGAAATCGATTTCTCGACGGAAGCCCAGGCCGGGATGGCGTCATGGGTTCCGTCGGTAAGCCGCGTGAATCCGCGCTCGATCCGGTTCACCGCAGACGACATGCTGGATGCGATGAGGATGACACGGCTGCTGGCGATCTACGTGAGCCCCTGAGCGCGGGGAGAGCGCGGTCATAGACGCACGATTGTCTATTCCCTCGGGTTGTGCGTGTACACCAACGACATGATCCGCCATTCTCCGTCCTTCTTCACCAGGTGGAAAGCATCGACGCCGTCGGCGACGTAGTCGCCGACCGTCACGGTGTAGCGGGTCCAGACCGCGGCGATGTTGTCGTCGATCTGGATCATCGGGTTCGACATCTCTTCGTTGATCCGGCCTTCGCCGTCGGCCAGGCCCTCGGCCCACTCCTCGACCAGGATGAAGTCCTGGTTGCGGCCGTCGTCCCCCTCCCGGTCGGAAACCAGCATGGCGCCGGGCCAGAACAGGGTCTTCATGCCCTCGCCGTCACGTTCGGCCAGGTAATCGAAGACACCTTGGACGACGTCGAGTACCTGTTCGCGGTCGGTCCGGGTGTCGGCCACCTCGGTTCCCAGAACGTTCTCCGAGAAGAACGCATACTCCCTGCGCATTTTGTCGAGTTGATGCCGGGGCTCGCGGAGCCCGTGCGGTTCCCTGGGATACCAGACCATTTGTACCGGCACGTCGTTCTTTTTCAGCCCCATGTAGAGCTCCTGAGCCTGGCTCTTGGGCACGCGTTGGTCCTGCTCACCGTGCATGATCAGTGTCGGTGTCTTCGCCTGTTTGATGAAGGTCATTGCCGAGGCCTTTCGGTACTCCGCCTCATCATCGAACGGCGTGTCCCCAAAATAGCCTTCCAGTAACCGCTGCAGGTCGTTCGTCGAGTACATGCTGAACATGTTCGTCAGGCCGGCGCCGACCATCACGGCCTTGAATCGGTCGGTCTGCGTCAGCGTCCAGGCTGTCATGTAGCCACCGTAGCTCCACCCGGTCTGGCCCATGCGGTCGGAATCGACGACACCTCGCCGGATCAGTTCATCCAGCCCGGACTGTACATCTTCGTAGTCCCCACCACCCCAGTCCTTGAGGTTTGACATCTGGAACTCTTCACCGTAGCTGGAACTGCCGCGTGGATTCGGCAGCAGCGTGACCCAGTCGTTGCCTGCCCACACATGAGCGTAGTTGCCCCAACGCCCTGGGAAGCTCTGGGTCCACACGCCGGACGGGCCGCCGTGAACGTTCATCAATACGGGGTATGTCTTTTCCGGATCGTAGTCGACGGGGTAGATGATTACGACCTTGTTGCATGGATCATCCCGAAGGATGTCTTATCATTGTGTTTTTCAACACCGGGGATAACTTAGATGCCACATAAGTTCAACGCAGCCCGACGGCACAAGTTTGATAAGGCGCAGTACCGGGTGATCAACTGGGCGGAATATAACGAGAGCCTGCGCCAGCGGGGTGATCTGACGATTTGGGTCAGTGATGAGGCTCAAAGTGTGTGGCGCGCGCCGCGCCGCACGTCACGGGGTGGCCAGCGGAGATACTCGGATCTGGCTATCGAGACATGCCTGACGCTGCGCACGGCGTATCGGCTTGGGTTGCGACAAACGCAGGGGCTGATGGGTTCCATCGGCACGCTCATGGGGCTGGATATACGGGTGCCGGAATTCTCCACACTGTCGCGTCGCGCAAACGGCTTGAGCATCGCGCAGGTGATGAGGCAAGCCGGGTCTGTGCCTGTCCATCTGGTGGTGGACAGTACCGGCCTCAAGATCTTCGGCGAAGGGGAATGGCTCGCGCAGAAACATAAAACCAGGGGAATACGCCGCCGCTGGCGCAAACTCCACCTCGGACTGGACCTCCATAGCGGTGCGATTGTTTGCGCCAATCTGACTCACGATGACGTTGGAGACAGCACCGCCTTGCCCGGGCTCCTGGATCAACTCGATGCCCCTGTCACGGGCTTTCTGGCGGACGGCGCCTATGATGGAGCGTCCACACGGGATCTGCTGAGGGAACGGTATGGGGAGACCCTGGATGTGGTTATACCGCCGCCAAAGAACGCAGTGATCCGACCGCAATCGGCGCGGGATCCAACCGTTCGGGATCGCCATATTGCCCAGATCCGCAGCAACGGCCGCATGGCCTGGCAAGTGGCCACAGGGTACAACCAGCGCAGCCGGATAGAAACGCAGATCGGCCGGTGGAAGAGTGTCATCGGCCCCAAGCTCAAATCTCGCAGCTTCTCCAGGCAAATCACGGAGATCCAGGTCGGCCAGAAAGTCCTGAACACAATGACCGCACTCGGACGGCCTGTGTTCGAACGTATCGCCTGACGCTACCGCTTTGGAAAGGGCGAATTCCATCTCCGCCCCGATCCATGCAACAACGCTCGTCCAACCGAAGTTATTCGGATTTACCGAACACACTGCCGGGGGGCGTTCGGCACCAACTTGCACACCCATGATTCTAACCCGCATTTTTTGAGGCGATTCCGAAAATCCAAACCGGCGTGGGGATCGTATTGATTTTCGAAGCCGGAAAAAAAGGAGGGCGAAGAGAATCGTGGCAATCAAGACTGTCTATGCCGAGCGGAGGGTGGCTCTGTCGGAAGCGGCGGCCTCCGTTCAGATGCCCTGGATACTGCTCATCATGGCGGGGTTCCTGCTTCTCGCCGGTTGCCAAACCGGGAGTGAGGCGGAGTTCACGAGGGATGGTTTCCCCGACCCCTGCGCCGTTGTGCTCGTCCCACACAAAGGAAGCGAGGCGCTCGACCTCGACATCGCGGAACTTCAGGATGAGATCGGGGAGGCTCGCCGACCTGAAAGCAGGCTCGAACGGCTTGGTTGGCTGTTTGTTGCGAAGGCCCGAGCAAGCAACGATTCGGGCTATTACAGCCTGGCCGAACAGAGCGCGTGGTGTCTGGAATCCAAACAACCCGACGTCCCCGCAGCGCTGTTGCTCCGCGGGCATATCTTGCATCAGCTGCATCGTTTCGGTGAGGCGGAGGCCCTGGCCCGTCGGCTGGTCGAGGTGCGTCGGGCGCCATTCGACTACGGTCTGTTGGGCGATGTCCTGCTTGAGCAGGGTAATCTGACCGAAGCCGCCGAGGCGTACCAGAACATGGTGGATCTCAAACCCGGGCTTCAAGTCATACAGCCGGGCGGCTCACGTTCGTTGGCTGAAGGGAGATCTTAGCGGCGCCATCGATCTCATGCGGATGGCCGCAAGGTCGAGCAGCCCACGCGATCCCGAAGCCGCGGCGTGGGTGCGTTCCCGTCTGGCTCTCTACGAGTTGCAGGACGGCTCGGTCGAGAATGCACTTCACGAGTCGGAGTCGGCGCTCCGATCCCAGGACGATCATGCGGGGGCACTTCTCTCGCGTGGCCGGATTCTGCTGGGCAGCGGGAACGGGGCGGCTGCGGTCGAAGCGCTCTTTGAAGTGGTCGACTCCGCTCCGATGCCCGAGGGCCAGTGGGTTCTCGCTGAAGCCCTGCGTGAGGTTGGTCGCGAAGCCGAAGCGCTCGATCTCGAAGCCGAACTAGTCGAGAGAGGGGCGGCACTGGACCCGCGGACGGTATCACTCTATCTCGCCACCCGGAACGAGCGAACCGACGTTGCGCTGGAGCTGGCGGAACGGGAACTCCAATCCCGCCGCGACGTCTTCACGCTGGACACCCACGCCTGGGCCCTGAAGGCTGCCGGGAGGATCCAGGAAGCGAACGTCACCATGGGCGCGGCGCTGGCGGAAGGCACCGCGGATGCCCGGCTGTTCTACCACGCCGGCGTAATTGCGGGGATGGTCGGAGAGAAGGAAGAGGGCTGCCGCTGGCTCGGCCAGGCATCTCTCATCAAACAAATGTTACTGCCTTCGGAAAGAAAGGACGTAGCCGAGCGATTCGCGGAATGTTCCGAAGGCCAAACTGCCAATCTATGGAGGAAACGAGACTCATGAGAACAAGAGGATTCCGACTGGTCATTCCGCTGGCGCTGATGATGCTGGCGGCGACGCCGGTGCTGGCGTCCAGCCATATGGATGCGCCTTTGATTACACTCGACGATGCGGCAAACACCACCGACGTGTACGCTTTCGTTTCTGACACCGGTGGGGTCAAGTATCTGACGACCGCTCTGGCGGTGTTTCCGTTCGAGGAACCGGGCATAGGACCCAACGCATATCGGTTCGATGAGGAGGTTCGCTACGAGATCCAGGTTGCCACGGGTGCCGACGTGGCCGCGGGGAAGACCACCTTCAGCTATTGGTTCCGATTCGCGAGCCAGCGCAAGAACACGAACACGATCCTGCAGTCGTACCTGGGCGTGATCGACAATGTTGACGATGCGTCCCAGAACTTCACTCAAACCTACACCGTCACCAGGGTCGATCAGTTCGGGGTTCAGAGCAGCCTCGGTACGGGGACTGTGCCGCCGAACAACCAGGGAAAGGTGACCCCGCAGTACAACCAGCTCCTGGACGGAGATATGAAGGCCAGAGAGGGCGTGGCGAGTGAAGGATCCCTCGATCTTTACACCCAACAGGCCATCGCGAATCTCAGCAACGGCTATCGTGCCTTCGCCGGACAGCGCGACGACGGGTTCTACGCCGACATCCAGTCCATCTTCGACCTGGATTTCACGTTTGGGGGACCGAACAAACCTTTCGACAGCCAGGGCGGGTTCAACGTCCACACGATCGTCCTCCAGATCCCGGTCAGCGAGCTGGGAGGGGACGCTCAGGTCGTCGGAGTTTACGGGAGCACAAGCCGGCGTCGGATCACGGTATTGAGCCCGCAAATCCCACCGGCATTCCTCGGTGACAAACTGGACATCCATGCTGGTGATTGGGTTCAGGTGGCCCGGCAGGGGAACCCCCTGTTCAACGAGGCGCTTGTCGCCAACGAGGACAAGGATCGGTACAACCGAAGCAGCCCGACGATCGATTCGGCGATGTTCGCGAAATACGCCAGCTCGCCGGAACTGGCGGTGGTGTTGGGAGCTGCGGCGAACCTCCAGACCGACCGGACCGATCATGTCGGGATCTTCATTCCCGACATGATCCGTGTGGACCTGTCGACGGCCGCAGCCCGTCTCGCGGGGAACCCTCATGACGACGGTTTCCATCGGCTGGGTATCTTCGGCGGCGACACGCTCCTCAGTACCGTCCAGGAAGGTTTCGGCGCCGGTGCGGTTCCGGGCGGCTGGCCCAACGGCCGGCGATTCGGGGACGACGTCCTCGACATCGCGATCATCGCGGTGCTCAGCGACCTGCGAACGAGCCCTATCGTGATCTTTGGCGATGCATCGGTCGACATCGATCGCGTGACGGCCAACGACATTACCTACAACAAGGTCATGCCGTATGCGGCGACGCCCTTGAACGGACGAAACCACGGACACCACTAAATGCGATGAGTGACATGTGGTGTGGGGCGCCTTCCGGCATCGTGGCCGACTCTGTTTTCGGCCACGATGCCGGTCTTCGGTCTTGAGATCGGGGACGGAGACCGAATTGACGTCGTGCGTGAGATTAGGGACGGAGACCGATTTCAGTTCCTCGGTACCATCAGCTCCGGAATCCTTCGAGAGGACCCTCCGTCGGGCTCATTCGACCTATGCCCGCCTATTTAACAAGAAGCACGGCTTTTCCGGCTATCTCTGGCAGGATCGGTTTTTTTCCTGTCCTCTCGATGAAGCGCACACGTGGGCGGCCCTACGCTACGTCGAGCAGAATCCGGTGCGAGCTGGAATGATCGACAAAGCCGAGGACTATCCATGGTCGAGCGCTGCCGCTCGTTGTCGCGGAGAACGCAATCCTTTATTGAGTTCGATTTTGGCAGAAACTCGTGCACCGTCTGAGTGGCTAAGTTGGCTTGCGATCGCTAGCGATACTTCCTTTGAGGAGCAGATCCGCGCCAGTACGGCGTCGGGCATCCCTTGCGGGGGTGAGGACTTCGTCCGCGGCATCGAGGATCAGGTGGGGCGGGTTCTCCGTCTGCAAAAGCCCGGTCCAAAACCCGAAATATAACTCCTGTAGTGCATTTGATTCTGTAGCCTGCAGCAGGATGGCGGTGCGTCCGCGGGAGATCGGTCTCCGTCCTCGAACTACCTTGGCGGGCGAGATCGGTCTCCGTCCCCGAACTGCCTTGGCGGGCGAGATCGGTCTCCGTCCCGGTGGAGGCGTGCACGCATCCGTCGCCGGGTCGTTGGGATCGGGCGCGTCGCCCTCCATCGCGCCGAGCATGATCGCTGCGTCCGCTACGGTCCGCGCCATCGGCCCGGCCGTGTCGTGATCGAGGGTCACTGGCGCGATGCCCCAGCGGCTGATCCGACCCAGTGTGGGCCGTATGCCGACCAGCATGTTCCGGTTGGATGGACTGATGACCGAGCCGCCCGTGTCGGTGCCGACATTTGCCGTCCAGAAACTTGCGGCCGTGCCCACGCCCGAGCTGGAACCACCCGTACCGAGAACCGATCGGCCGTCAAAGAACCCTCCGCGGGGATCGCGTCGTGGGTCGTAGGGATTGAAGGCGAATCCGGTCAGGGAGTTGTAGTTGCCCGGCATCGGTGTGGGCGCGCCCCCCATCCAGTTCGCAAACTCCGTCAGTCCGGCTTTGGCAATGATGATCGCCCCTGCCGCGCGAAGATTCGCGGTAAGCGTGGCCTCGTAGGGAGGTACGTATCCTGCGAAAGCGAGAGCGCCCCCGGTCGTTGGCAGGTGCGTCGTCTGAATGTTGTCCTTCAGGGCAACGGGGATACCGTGCAGAGGTCCACGCACGCGGCCTTCGGCGCGCTCGCGGTCGAGCTCTTCGGCTTCCTTCAGCGCATTAGGATTGATCGAGACCGCGGCGTTCAGACGATCTTCGTACAGTGCGATCCGCGTAAGGTATTGGGCGACCAGTTCCCGCGAGGTAGCAGCTCCGCCCTCCATCGCGGCCTGGAGCTCGGGAATGCCGGCCTCGACCACGGAGATGGTCGGGAGTTGGGGCTCTTCGGCCACGCACGAGCCAAGCAGCGTGCCGAGCAGGACGACCAAAACGAATCTGGAATATCTCAGCAGGAAACGCACTTGTAGCTGTTCTTGCCCCCCAACATTTCCAGCAGAGCGACGGTCTCGGGATAAGGCTGAACCCGCTGTCTGTAGCCGTTCGCCATGTCGACGATCGTCGTGCCGTTCTTGGAAACCGCATCGAGACGGGCGCCCTTGGACACGAGGTAGAGGATCATCTCGTTGTCCCCGCGTGCGGCGGCATTGTGGAGTGCGGTGAAGCCGCCCGAGGACCTCCGGCGTCGGTCGGGATCCGCATCCGGATCCGGCGGCGGCTCGTGGTCGGCCTCGTCCACATCGGCACCCAGCTCTTCGATCAGGTACTTGACGGCCGGCAGCCGGCCTAGCGGCGTGGTCACCTCGTCGTTCCCGTGGTAACCGGCTCCCGCGGCGGTCAGTAGAGGAGTGATTCCTGAGATGCTCGCGAGCGACGGATCGGCCCCGTGTTCCACCAGTAACCGCATCCCGTCCACGTCGCCCACCGCAGCGGCCTTCCAGAACGCAGTAATTGCCGACGCGTTGGTCCTCTCCTTCTGGGCACCGCCGGGGGCGATGTACCACAGATCCTTCTTCAGCCGGGCGTTCGGGTTAGCGCCTTTGTCCAGGATGAGTTTCATCAGGTCGAGGTAGTGCGTCTTCTCGAACTTCGTCGTTGGCTGCGGATGGAAGGTCAGTCGCGCCCACTGGATGTTCACGACCGCGAACAGAGCCGTTGCGCCGTCCATGCTGGCAAGGTTCACGTCGGCTCCGTTCTCGACGAGGTACTTCGCGATATCGAATTGGCCGTTGATGGCCGCCAGGAGCAGCGCTGTGCTCTGGTCGGCACTGAGGGCGTCCAGGTCTGCCCCACCCTCGACCAGGACGCGGACGGCGTCGACCTTGCCGTCCCGGGCCGCGTACATCAGGGGCGTCAGCTCGCCTTTCGGGTTTCCTCCTTTGGTCGTGACGAATTCGGGCTCCTTCTTTTCCTTGTCGTTCTCGGGCTCATCGACAGCCGGCTCGACGTTTGTCGCCGCCAGCGGCGATTGGTTGGTCGTTGCCAACGGGGGCTGGGCCTGGCTCTGGCCGGATTGGCCGCCACGGGCTCCCCGACCGCCCCCCCGCGCCTGTTGCTGCTGGTTTTGCGGGCGCCGGCGTGGCAGCGGCTTGAGGAACTTGCTTTTCTGATTGATGTCGGCACCGTGTTCGAGCAATACGGGAATCGCGTCCGGGCGGTCGAAGGCCGCCGCGAAGATCAACGGGGTCTGGCCGCGCCCCGTCTCGGCCGCGTTCACGTCCGCCCCGGCTTCGACGAGCAGCGTGACCGATTCGGCGTCACCCGAGCTTGCCGCCATCATGAGGGAAGTAACCCCACCGCTCGCGGCCTGCTTCGGATCCGCCCCCGCCTTCAGCAGGACGTCGACGACACGAGCGTGCCCGCTCCTGCTGGCCAGAAACAAGGGAGTGTAACCGCCGAGTCGGGTCGTGGCCCCCGTGTTGGCACCGGCATAGAGCAGAAGCTGGGCCAGTTCGGCATCATCGTTCAACGCCGCCCAATGCAGCGCCGTCATGCCGTCGCCCTGGGCGGAGTTGACGTCGACGGCTTCTCTCAGCAGGGAACGCACCATCTCCGAGTCGCCCGTCATCGCGGCGTCCGCTACGCGCGTGTCCGCCTGGGCCCCGACGACGATGAGCGTCGTGGCAAACAGAGGGAGCAATGCCGCCGAAGCCGTTCCGATGAAGTTCTTGCGCAACATAGATCGTTCCTCCAGCTAGAGGTCCAGTTCTCCGGTGCTGTCGGCAAAGCTGGCCAAATCGTCGAATCCGAGCCTGTGCAGCAGGGTGAGGTACATGTTTGCCGATGGTGTTGCGTCGGGCGGGACGACGTTGAGGCCGCCTTTCAACCGGCCTCCCGCATGTCCCACCAGTATCAACGGCACCCTCTTGTGGTTGTGCAGGTTCCCATTCCCCATCGGGGACCCATAGAGGATCAGCGCGTTGTCGAGGAGCGTGCCTTCTCCGTCGGGCGTGTTCTGGAGCTTGTCGGCGAAGTAGGCGAGCACGCTGATGTGGTAGGTGTTGATCTTGCCGAACGTCGTGATGCGCTGCGGGTTCTCGCCGTGGTGAGAAGCACCGTGGAACGAACCGTCAAACCCGCTTTCCGGGAAGGTCCGCCCGGTGGCGTCGCGGCTCAGTTTGAAGGCAGTCACACGTGTGGTATCGCTGGCGAATGCCAGAACCTGCAGGTCGAACATCAGCTTAACGTGTTCATCGAAGGAGTCAGGTACGCCGATCGGGGCGGTGGGCAGCTCCCGGGTTTCGCCGCTGGCGTTCTTGTCTTCGATCCGAGCGATCCGGCGCTCGATCTCTCGGACGCTTTCGAGATGCTGGTCCAACCGGCTGCGATCGACCGGGCTCAGTTGCGTCTTCAGTTCCGCCACCCGATGCGTGACCCAGTCGAGAATGCTGCGGTCGGTCTTCCGGCGGGTCGCACGCGCCTCGGGAGAACCTCCCACGCCGAACATCTGGTCGAAGACCATGCGCGGGTCGCGCAGCATCGGGAGCGGCTTCGTTGGCGTCGCCCAACTGATCGAATCGGTATACACGCAGGAGTAGCCGTACTCGCAACCACCCGCCTGGTCGACGCTCTCGATCGCCATCTGAACGGACGGTATGGGAGTCTCCTGGCCGAACCGCTGGGCGTAGAGCTGATCGAACGACACACCGGCCCGCACGTCCGAGCTCTGCGTTTGCCGTGGATGAGCCTGCGTGAGGAACACGGAGCTCGACCGGAAATGGTCGCCGCCGATTTCCTTGACCTCCCACGCCTCGGCGCCGCGCATGTCCGTATTGCTGACGATCGTGAGGTAATCCCTCCAGGGCTCGAGCGGGAGCAGGCTGCTCGGGGTGAGATCGAAGTCGCGGCCGGCTTTGGCCGGAGACCAGAGGTTCTGCGACGCTCCCCATCGGGTGGCGCCGGCGGAGCCATGAACCATTTCCATGCACGCCAGCCGAACGGGCGCGCCGCCCGCCGCCGTGTCCTGCTTCGGCGCCGCCATCGCGGGAGTCATCGATTCCAGGTACGGCAGGGCGAGAGCGGCGCCTATGCCCCGGAGCATCGTGCGGCGAGAAATGTGTCTCTTGGTGATGAACATCCTTCTTCCCCTTCGTGAATATCGATACGACGATTCCTTACGAAAGTAACTCGAATTGCTAGCCCGGATTATTCGTGGTTGTCGTCGCGAAGCGGTGGAGACGCCGCAGAGACAAGGCGCGCGACCGAGGCCCCCGGAGGCGTATATGACAATACGTCGAGGAGGCCGACCGAGCGCAACGCCGTATCTGCGAGTGTATCCGCCGCTGCAGTAGACAATCCATGAATAATCCGGGCTATTGCTTCTCGTTTGCCTCGGAGATGGGCTCCTGCGCCCGGCTCATCCGGAATGCCGGACTCTTCGCGATGCCCAGTATCAGCGAAGAAAAGCGGTTGTCGTTCGCCTTCGCCTCACGGGCGATTGCCCGAATCGTCGGCATATCGAAGTACTCCACTCTGCGTCCGATCGCGAAGGCCAGCAGGTTCTCGGTCAGGGTGTTGATAAACGCGTCGGAATACTTGAGGACGGCCTGACGCAGGCTGGCTGGTCCATCCAGAGGCGTTCCGTCATAGAGCTCGGTTGTCGGATCGATCGGGATGCCGCCGGTATGGATACGCACCCCGCCGTCGCTGATCGTGTAGGTCTTATCCAGGACTCGCCACTCGCCCGTCACGTCGAAGTTCTCGAGCGCCAGACCCAGCGGATCGATCATCCGGTGACACGAGTTGCACGCCGGGTTTGCCCGATGCATCTCCATGCGGTCGCGAACCGGCAGAACCTTGCCCGAGGTGACCGCTTGGGTGTCGTCCAGACTGGGCACCGCCGGTGGCGGCGCAGGCGGCGGGGTGCCGAGTAGTACGCCCATGATCCACTTACCGCGGAGCACCGGCGAGGTTCTCTCGGCGTTGGATGTCAGCGCCAGTATTGCGGCTTTCCCGAGCAGGCCGCGCCGGTAGTCCTCCGCCAGCGTGACCTTGCGGAATCGCTGTCCGCGAACGTTCGGAACTCCATAGTGCATCGCCACACGCTCGTTGACGAACGTGTCTTCGGCTGTAATCAGGTCCAGGACGCTACGGTCTTCACGCACGATACTGTCGAAGAACAGCTCCGCTTCACGCGTGAGCGCCAGGGCCAGCGTGTGGTCGAACTGCGGGTAGTAGTAGGGTTCGGGGTGGAAGTTCTCGAGATCGGGAAGATGGAGCCACAGGTTCGCGAACTTTGTCGACAGCCACAGGGAACTGGGATCGGCCAGCATGCGCCGCAGCTGGTCCTCGAGGACATTCTGATCTCCGAGTCGTCCCTGATCTGCAAGATCGATCAACTCGTCGTCGGGAGGCTTTCCCCAGAGGAAGTACGAGAGTCGCGACGCCAGAGCCAGGTCGCCGATGTAGTAGTCCTGACCCGTTTCTGTCCCTTCGGGGAAACGTTCGAACTTGAACACGAAATCCGGACTCGTGAGCATCGCCTGTAGCGCCTCTCGGATGCCTGATTCGAAATCGCCGCCCGTTTCCCGGCCCTGGTCGTAGAAGAGCATGAGCCCTTCCATGTCTTCGTCGGTCACCGGCCGTCGGTAAGCCTTTCGCGCCAGTCGGCGGACGATCCGGGTGGCGCACGGGACCTCTTCGTCCGGGCCCAGGGGGCGGCACGTGAACACCCTTCGGCGCGGGGCCGAGTCCGACACACCCGACACACTGCGGGGGCCGCTGATCTCAAACTCCCGGACATGAGCGTAAACGGTCAGCTCCCGGCCGTCGCCGGAATCGGTATCGATCAACGTATGCTGAATCTCCGCCATGTCATCCGGAACGATGAGGGTCTGCTTCTTGAGAAAAGCGGCCGAGACGCGGTGCGGACCCGTCTTCACGAAGATCGGACCCGTCGCGACGTTCAGGCCGCTGATCGAAGACGATTCCGACAGTTCCGGATCGATAGGCAAGAGCGCGACACGCACTCCGTCGATCGACACCTCGATCTCTTCGTCGGGCGTGTTTCCGAACAGCTGACCGGTGGGAGTGCCATGCAGCATCGCACGGAAGTCGTACTCGCCATCCGCCGGGAAGTTGTATACGAGAGAGGTTCCGCCCCGCGTTCCGAACGGCGCGCCCGGCACCCTCATCAACTGCGAACCCGTGCGGTTGACTTGGAAAACGGTGGACGAGGCTTCCGCCATCGGATCGCCCAGCGCCTCACGCATGATCTGGCCAGCGGCTCGCATGTAGCCTTCCATCAGGGCGGCGGAGAACGTCTGCGAGTCGGCAATGTTGTCCAATCCCTCGCTCAGCGAATCGGCCGGTAGAAACTTGGCGACGTCGACATCGACTCCCAACAGGTCCCGTACCGAGTTGGCATATTCGTCGCTCGTGAGCCGCTGGAAAGGCCGGCTCCCCGGATTCGGACGGAGGGCCGCAGCCTGGTCGATCTGTAGTGCCAACGAAGCGGCCAAGGCTTCGGCGTCGCGGCCACTGGGCCGGACCTCGCCTGCCGGTGGCATCAGACCCGTCTTCAATTTGCGGATCACTCTCTCGGCGAGCTCGGCGTTCTGCTCCGGATGTTCCAGGTCCAGACTTGTCAGCGTCATCTCTCCAAACCGGTCGCTCTCGTTGTGGCACCCGGAACAATAGTCTGCGATGAAGGCGCGCTGCGCGGCGAGCGGCAGGATGGCGGCTTGGCTGGATCGACCCGACTGAGGTTGTGGACCTCCAGCCAGATCGCTGGCGCCCGTTGTGAGCAGACACACAACCGCGCTGCCCAGCATGACAAACGTGAATCGGGTCATGAGGCCCTGTTCTCCTCGCTCAACTTCCGGTCGAATACAATCTGAATGCACACTCCGACGGATCGAATTGCTACCTTATTACCACTTGACAAGTGCAATAGCAAGAAAGGTTTGAGTCCCTCGTCACACACTGGCGGCCGGCCTGATGCCAGCTATCGCGCCAGCCGGCTCGATGATCCGAAACGGGTCCCCCTACAGAGAGAAAACTCCGTTGCTCCCAGCTCGGTGCGTCCCGATCCCTCGCTTGGTTTCTGCGATGCGTCCCCCCAGTTTGTGGCGGGACGTCCCCTTATTTAGTTGACCCGTTTGTGGAACAGGCCTATTTAATAACGATGCTCAGCTTTCTCCTCGCATTTGCTCTGGGTCTGCCCGTCCAGATCCCGGACCGGACCCAGATTCAACCTCCGGGCGCGCGGCGGAGCCTCGAAGCCGGATTCAATGTGATCGGGCAGCTCAGCTTTGAAAACGGCGCCGAGGCGACGATCGTCGAAATTCAACTCCGGGAGCCGGCCGGGTTGACCACAATCGACCGCACGACCGCCACGATGGACGGGCGGTTCCAGTTCAACGGCGTCAGGCTGGGCCGTTACTGGGTCATCATCGAGAACGACCACTACCAGTGGATCAAGCACCAATTGGATGTCGACACTCGAAGCTTCGCCATGGTCAACCTGGACCTATCCCTCTACCCGAAGGCCACGCTGGGGGACGGAACCCCGGTGGTGAGTATCGAGGAGCTCAGGCGCGATATTCGGGACGATGCGGTGAAGAAACTGGACGAAGCCTTTCGAGAATTCCGGGATGACGATGCCGACAAAGGAATCGAGCGTCTGGCCGTCGAGGCGTTGCTGCGGCGGTTGGAACTGGCCAATCCGAGCGCCGAGGATCACTTCGTCCTCGGATCGTCCTACTACAGACTTGCGAGGCCTGCCGAAGCCGAGCAGAACCTGCTTCGGGCTGCCTCCCTGGCTCCGGAGGAAGCGGCGGGGGCTCGTCTCCAACTTTTCAACGTCTACATGCGGACGCGCCGGCCCGTCCAGGCGCTCGAGCAGGCGAACGCGTATCTCGAGGCGTTTCCGGATCACCCGAATCACGCGGCCATGAAGGAACGGGCCGACAAGATTCGGAAGGCGCTCCAGAACAATCGGAACTAGGTCCGACGCGAGTGCCGATGCGAGGTCTCCTCTATCGATCGGTGGCCGGCCGACCACCGATGTCCCTATGGTTGACACTGCTTTGTCTTGCCTTTTTTCCCGCTTCGACGTTTGCGCAGCAGGGTGCCGACCCTTCCCGCATCGACTACGAAACCATACGAGCGGAGAGGGTGGTATCTGCGGTTCGAATCGATGAAGAAATCATCCTGGACGGCAGGTTGGATGAACCCGCCTGGAATCGTGCGACCCCGGCGGGGGACTTCATCCAGTGGCAGCCGAACCCCGGTGCGCCGGAAACCGAGCAGACCGAGGTACGTTTTCTTTACGACGACAACAATCTCTACGTCGGTGCATTCTGCTACGACTCGGAGCCCGACCGTTTGCTCGTCAACGAACTGAAGGAAGACTTCCAGGGCCAGGAGAGCGACGGGATGCTCCTGGTTTTCGACACGCTCCACGATCAGCGTTCCGGGTTCGTGTTCACCACCAATCCGGCCGGTGCGAAGAGAGATTTTCAGGCCGCCAACGACGGTGAGTCGATGAACATCAACTGGGACGGCGAGTGGGAGGTCGAAACTACGGTAAACGGACGGGGCTGGATAGCGGAGTTCGTCATTCCATTCAAGACGGTGCGTTTCTCCGACGCAAAGCGACAGGTTTGGGGACTGAACATGGTTCGGCGGATTCGGAGGAAGAACGAGGATTCCTACTGGGTGCCTGTTCCGTGGCCGTACCGCGGGAACAAGATCTCGATGGCCGGAACTCTTGACGGTCTGGAAGACATCCAGCCGGGTCGCAACCTCAAGGTGAAGCCATTCGCGATCGCCGGTGTCCGGCAGACACGGTCGGAAGATGAGTTTCCCTCAGACACAGACTTCGACGGGGGACTGGATGTCAAGTACGGCATCACGTCGCAGCTGACGCTCGACCTGACCTACCGCACCGACTTCGCTCAGGTCGAAGTCGACCAGCAGCAGCTGAACCTGACCCGGTTCAACCTTTTTTTTCCGGAGAAGCGCGAGTTCTTCCTGGAGAACTCCGCAACCTTCAGTTTTGGGCAACCCATTGCCCTGTTCAGCGCCCGCGGCGCGGGTGGCCGGCGGCCCAACAACCTGATTCCGTTTTTCAGCCGTCGGATCGGACTGGCTTCGGACGGATCACCGATCCCGATCGTCGGCGGTGCCAGGATGTCGGGCACCGTCGGCAGCTACGATGTGGGACTGTTGACGATGAAGACCGAGAGTCGGAACGAAACCCCTTCGAACACCTTCACGGTCGGCCGGGTCAAGAAAAACCTGCTCCGAAACTCCTGGGTCGGCGCCCTGATTACGAACCGGGACTCGTCGGGACGGGATGACTACAACCGCGTTTACGGCGTCGACGCCCGGTTCCGGTTGTTCGAGAAGCTCGAAGTGGGCTCCTACCTGATGCGGAGCGACACTCCCGGCCTGTCCGGCGACGATCAGGCGCGGCAGGTCCAGGGTGGCTGGCGCGGTGAGACGTTCTCGGCCGGCGGGCTGTACCATCACGTGCAGAAGAACTTCAACCCCGAAGCGGGTTTCATCCGGCGCAGGGATACGACTCTCTATTCGGGCAGCGCGTCGTGGCGGCCGCGGCTGTCCTCAGCTCCCCAGGTTCGGAACCTTGGCTTGGGTATATCGCACGATTACTACTCCGACGGGGGTGGTGGAATCGCGACGAGAGAGGAGACGCTGAACGCCGGCGTGTTCTTCCACAACAGCTCGGCCATAAGCTTCGAGGCGTCGCGGAGGTTCGAGCGCCTGGCCGACGCCTTCCGCATCAGCGGAGACTTGTCAATTCCGGTCGGCGACTACCACTTTCGGAGTTACTCGGCGTCGTTCAATTCCAACAGAAGTCGGGCTGTCTCGGGAAACCTGAGCTTCGACTGGGGGGGATTCTGGAACGGAAATCGTAAATCGTTGAGCGGCGGCATGGCCCTTCGACCGAACTATCATCTGAACATCGATCTGAACTACACGCGCAACAACGTTACGTTACCGAACGGGTCCTTTGCATCGAACCTGATCGGTACCCGATTCCTGTACGCATTGACGAGTAAGATGTTCTTCAACGCGTTCCTCCAGTACAACACCGACACCGACCGCTTCAGCTCGAACATCCGCTTCAACATCATCCACCACCCACTGAGCGACCTCTTCGTCGTCTACACCGACACCCGCGACACCATCTCAGGACGGCTCTTGGATCGAGCGTTCGTCGTCAAGTTCACGCAGTTACTCAGCTTCTAGCTGCCAAGTGCCAGTTGATTCTTTCTTGTCCTGGCCGCAATCTTGGACCTGAGATGAGGTTCAGCCGGGACCCGAAGTCCAATCCGGGAAACCACCGCCTGGCTCGGGCGATGAGTTCGGGGGAGCGTTTGTCGGGGACGGGTCTGTCCCTGGCCGACCCGCTGCAGTATCATACGCTTACACCAGTTTCACCGGGAATTTGCCTGCGCGTCCCGACAATGTCGACGATCGTTCGGCCGGATCCACCGGGCTTGACGCGCACGACGGTGGAACCTGCCGGTCGTAAAGATGAAGTTTAGGCTGCTCGCCCTCTGTGCGCTCTTGTCCGGGTCTCTGCCCGCGAACTCCCAGACGATCCAGGTCGGCTACACGCTGGTGACAGCCACTGGAGGCACCGGAGTACCGGCCAGTTCCGCACTGTTCACGTTCGAAAACAGCGGCGTGCTGGTGAGCCAGGCCGGCGTGCCCGCGACCGCCCCCATGCTCTCGGGCCGGATCGTGGTGGACGAAGTTGTCACTCAGACCGCGCTGGCTCTGGTCAATCCATCGATCGCCTCGGCGAGCATCCAGTTCACGCTTCGCGACGCCGCGGGGAATCAGGTGGGGACGGAGACTCGGAGTCTCGGGCCAGGACAGCACCTGGCCCTTTTCGTGTCGGAACTCTTTGCCAACATGCCTGCAGGTCTGCTCGGCAGCTTGACTTTTACCAGCGATCAGGCTCTGGCACCCCTGACCTTGCGTCAGAGTATCAACAGCCGTGGAGAGCCCCTGTATGCGACCCTCCCGGTTGTCGATCTGACGACGGCAGCCGGAGTCGATTCGGTGGTTTTTCCTCATCTTGCCGCGGGCGGTGGTTACACGACGCAGCTGCTTCTCGTCAACGAGACGGATGGAGCGATTCAGGGCACGGTTCGGCTCAAACAGTCCGACGGTACTCCGTTGGTCGTGCGCCTGGGCTCACAGAACGTTTCCAGTTTTGCCTACTTCCTGCCACCCGCCGGCGTCAGTCGTGTTGAGCTCGGAGATCCGGCAGCGCAGTCGGTTTCGGTCGGATACGCAGTCGTCGATCCCGACGCCGGACAGGTGTCCCCGGCCGGCACCGCGGTTTTCCAGCTCAAATCGAACGGGCAGCTGGTCTCTGAAGCTGCAGTGGCCGCGACCCCGCTGACGACGAAGGCCCGGGTCTTTGTCGATACTGTTGGAACCCAGACGGGTCTTGCTCTGGCCAACCCGAGTTCCGGGGAGGTTGAGGTGACGCTCGCTTTGCTCGATCGCTATGGCGCCTGGCAGGAGGAGACGAAGCGGACGCTGCCCGCCGACGGACACTTTGCGATCCTGGCGACGGAGCTGTTTTCGAGCGTGACGCTGGGCTTCACGGGCCAGATCGAGGTCCAGAGCCCGCAGTCTATCGCTGCGGTGACGCTGAAGCTCACGACCAACTCGCGCGGCGAGCTCGTGCTGACCACGCTGCCGGTCGCCGATGCTGTTTCGCCCCCGATAGCGACTTCGATCGTGTTTCCCCACATCGCGATCGGTGCGGGGTTTTCCACCCGGTTCATCTTTCTGCACACGGATTCATCGAACCCGGCCGACGGCCAGCTGCAGTTCTTTCAGTCCGACGGGTCGCTCATGCTGGTTCCGTTGGCAGGCGAGGAAGGCAGCCAGTTTCCGTATGGTTTCGCCGCCGGGGAAGCGCGCCGCTTCTTTCCGGGTAATACCGATACCGTCGCGAGCATCACGCTCCGCGACGCCGCATCGAACGTGGCGACCGAGGAGGTGAACGTCAACCTCGGCGCTTCGGTGCGTCTCCGCGTCGTTGTCATCGATAGCGCGGGAACTTCGCGGGATGATTTCGCCGTCGGCTTCAGCAGCATCAGCCCGGACATCGCGAGCGTGGATGCGACCGGCAACGTCCAGGGGCTGAAGTCGGGCTTCTCGACGCTCACCTTGACGGCCGGGGGCATCATCGCTGCCGCAACCCTCACCGTCACCGACGTCGACGCGGGCGTGTCCGGCTTCGAAGCAATCGGAGTCACCCAGGATGATGCAGGCGTCCTGTACCTGGCCTCCAGCCAGTCCCACACCGTGCTCACCAGCCCCGACCTGACCCAGACGCCCCAGGTCTACGCGGGTATCCAGGACAGCCCGGGTCTGAAGAACGCTGCGCGCACCGACTCGCAGTTTCGCAATCCCTCCTACCTTTCGTTCAACAGTGCCAGCGGCGCGCTCTACGTCAGCGACAGCGCAAACCACTCAATCCGCGAAGTCCAGCCCGGAGCGGAAGGACAAGTGCAGACTCTGGCGGGAACGGGGGTAGCGGGGAGCGCCGACGGAGGATCGGCGACGTTTGACACCCCTCAGGGAATCGCGCTCGACGGGCGGGGCAACATGTGGGTGGTCGATTCCGGCAACCACACGGTCCGCCGGGTCAACCTGGAGACAGGCGAAGTCGAAACACTGGCCGGATCCGCTGGCAGCGCTGGGCTGGCAGACGGGACCGGAACCGGTGCCCGGTTCGACACGCCCACTGGAATCGCTCTCGAAGCCGAAACACTCGCCCAACAGCTCGCACGGGAACTGACAGGAGCACCGCCGCCACCGGTTCGAATGCTCGTTACGGACACGAACAACGGCGTGATCCGCCGGGTATCGGAGACGGGCGTCGTGGAGACGGTGACTTCGCTCGGCTCCAGCTCTGGCCTCAGCACCGGCGACGGTTCTGTGAGCCGCGCGGAGTCCACGGCTGCGGCTCTGCAGTTTTCCGCGCCTGCCGGTGTGGCTTCCGACCCGTTCGGGAATATCTACGTCACCGAGCCGGGCAGCAACCAGGTGCGCGTCGTCCTGCCCAACGGACGGACCGTCCGACTGGCGCAGCGAAACACCTTCCAGGAGCCGCGAGGCGTGACAATCACGGACGACGGAAAGGTTCTGGTGTCCGACCGCCAGAGCCTGGCCCGATCCGTCGAGTTCGGCGCCCCGACGATCGCGGGAATCTCGCCCATTCGAGTCCTGAACACCGGAGGGGACACCGTCACCATCCGCGGGACGAATTTCGCTCCAGGCACGCTGGTCCTGGTCGGCAGGCAGCCGATCGAGGCGACAGTCGCAGGCAGCACCCGCGTCACGATCACGGTTCCGGCCTTGCCCAGCGGGGTCCGGACGCTGACGGTCCTGAACCGCGGCGGCGTTGCCCAGACTCCGCTCTGGGTCGATGCTGTACCGCTCAGCGAGACCACGCCGGGCAACATCACCACCGTGGCGGGTGGCACCGATTTCGTCGGTGACGGATTGAAGGGTGTGCAGGCGGCCCTCGCGTGGCCTTTTTCGACGGCATTTGTCCGGGGGGGCCTCTTGATCGTCGACCGCGGCAACAACCGCGTGCGTCGGTACGACTGGAGGAGCCGAGTCATCACGACGATCGCGGGAACCGGCGATCAGGAATCGTCCGGCGACGGGGGTCCTGCCGTTGCCGCTTCCCTCAACAGGCCGACCGATGCCCTCGTCGATCGGGCAGGCAACATATTCATCGCGGAATTCGGGGGGCAACGCATCCGGATGATCGCTGCCGCGACCGGTATCATCTCGACTGTCGCAGGGACCGGTCAGCCAGGTTTTTCCGGGGACGGCGGTCCCGCCGTCGATGCCATCCTGGGACAACCCTTCGACCTCGCCCTCGATCCACAAGGCCGTCTGTTAGTTGCCGAGTCGTCGAACAATATCATCCGCCGGGTCGACCTTTCCACCGGCACGATCTCCACCATCGCCGGAACCGGCGAGCGGGGTTTCGAGGGTGACGGCGGGTTGGCGATCGAGGCCAAGCTGGGCAGCCCCCGGGGAATCGTTCTTGACGGTTCCGGCAACCTCTTCATAACCGAGTCGACGAATCATCGCATTCGCCGACTCGATGCTGAAACAGGTGTGATCACGACCGTGGCCGGGACCGGAGAAGGCACCTATTCCGGTGATGGAGGCCCGGCGACGTCCGCGGCCCTGAACGATCCGGGGGGGATTGCCGCTGATGCCCACGGAAATCTTTACTTCGCCGACCGGTCCAACTACCGCATCCGCCGGATCGACGCGGAGACCAGTTTGATCTCGACGGTTGCCGGCAGCGGACAGGCTGGCTTCGCGGGAGACAACGGTCCAGGGGGAGATGCGGTTCTGAACCGGCCCGCGGGTGTCACCGTCACCCCAAACGGCGCCTTTCTCGTCATTGCCGATACGCTCAACAACAGGATTCGCCGCTGGCGTCCCCGCGACGACCTGGTCCGGACTTTCGTCGGAAACGGCGAGGCGCGAATCATCGGGGACGACGGCCCGGCGACCGCCGCGGGGCTCTACTTTCCGAACGACCTGGCATTCGACTCCTCGAGAAACCTGGTCATCGCCGACACGCTGAACCACCGCGTCCGTTCGATCGATGCAGGCAGCCGGACGATCACGACCGTGGTGGGCGGCGGAGACGACGGGCTGCGTTTCGGTCGCGGCAGCGGAGGCTATGCGGGCGACGACAGCGCGGCCCTCGCCGCCTCGCTGGACCAACCCAGCGGGATCCTGATCGAAGCGGGGGGGAACATCGTTATTGCCGATGCGCAGAACAATCGCATTCGGGTCGTCGCTTCGGGAACCGGGAACATCCGGACCATCGCGGGCACCGGCTCGCGCGGCAATTCCGGAGACGGAGGGCCGGCGGTCGATGCCGAAATCTTCACGCCCAGGGCGATCGCCGCCGACAGCTCCGGGCACGTGTATTTCGCCGACACCGAGAACAGCAGGATCCGCCGGATCGACCGAGACACCGGGGCGATCACGACGGTTGCCGGCAACGGGGGCCAGGGTTTCGCCGGAGACGGTGGCCCGGCTCTGGATGCGTCCCTGGACCGACCCCGCGGACTTGTCTTCGACGCGAATGATAACCTGTACATTGTCGACGTTTTCAACCATCGAATCCGCCGTATGGACGTTCGAACCGGCGTGATAACCACCTTCGCCGGTACCGGGGAAAGCGGCCGCGGCGCGGGAGGCTTCGGTGGAGACGACGGGCCTGCGACCGAAGCACGCCTCAACTTTCCCATCGATGTCGCGTTGGACGCGGCCGGCAACTTGTGGATCGCCGACTTGCTGAACAACAGGGTTCGCCGCGTCGACACCTCGACCGGCGTGATCACGACCCTCGTTGGTGGCGGACGCGTTGGTGTCCGGGAAACGTTTTCGGGAGACAACGGTCCGGCGGCTGCGGCCAGGCTGGAACTCCCTCGGGCAATAGTGTTCGACGCAAACGGAAACCTCTTCATCGCCACCCAGGCCCACCGGGTTCGGGCCGTGCGCGCCCCGATCAATTAGCGTCTTGCGAGCGCGAGAACCTGCTTCGTCCCCATAGCTTGTGTAGGTGCGCTCTATGAGCGCACATCGTTTCGGCTCGGAGAATGTGCGGTCATGGACCGCACCTACACCCCCCGGGGAGATCCGCCCCTCCACGTCCCTCTGCCCGAAAGGCTGTTTTGGGCAGGGATGGTCATAGACCGCACTAGGGCTGGTGAGGAAACGAGGGCTAAGGAATCGGCCCCCGGATGACACGAATCCGGTTGTTGAACGTATCGGCGATGTAAAGATCGCCGGCGGCATCGACGACAATTGCCCGTGGGTAAGCAAGCTCGGCCATTGAAGCGGGTCCGCCATCACCGGCCGGGCCGGTCTCACCGATACCGGCGATCGTCTCTACTACTCCTGAAGCGTCGATGTAGCGGATGCCCTGCACGGCAAAATCGACGAAAAACAAACGGCTGTCAAAGGAGGCAACTGCGACTGGAAAAATGGCGGCCTCGGTGGCCAGAGCGCCAACCTCGAAAGACATTCCGCCGCCAGCGATCGTCGTGATCGTGCCCGATACGATGTCGAGCTTCCTGATCCTGCCATTGGGATCGTTGTCGACGATGAGCAGGTTTCCATCCGAATCGAATGCGATGTCTGCAACATACGACAGCGCTGCTTCCACAGCCGGTCCGCCATCGCCCGAATAGCCGTTCGTTCCGTTGCCGGCGACCGTCACAATAGTTCCCGTTTCGAGGTTTATCCGCCGTATCCGGTAGTTCTCCGCGTCGACCACGTAGAGATCGCCGTCGCTCGAGATTGCCATGGCCTCGGGGACCTTCAACACGGCTTCAGTGGCCGGCCCTCCATCACCGGAAAACCCCTCCGCACCGGTTCCGGCAACCCGGCTGATGATTCCGCTGGCGTCGATCTTGCGGATTTGGTGGTGCCAGGTATCTGCGATGTAGAGATTGCCGGAAGCATCGAAGGCGATCCCGGCAGGGCTCGAAAGAGGCGCTTCGGTGGCAGGTCCGCCGTTCCCGATGCCCTCTTCCGGATACTCGACTCCGCCCGCAACTGTAGTGATGAGCCCCGTTTCCTTCTCGACCCTTCGAACGCGCGCGCTGGTTTCGTCGACAACGAACAGATTCCCTCCAGCGTCGAACGCAATGTCCCGCGGAACAGTCAGGACGGCGGCAGCGGCCGGGCCCCCGTCTCCCAGGAACTCCCTGTCGCCGCCGGCTACGGTCTCGATCAGTCCACTCCCCTCGTTGACCACTCGGATACGGCGGTTTCCGATGTCCGCAATGAAAAGGTTGCCGCCCGAATCGATGGCAATGTCGCTCTCACCGTTCAACCCCGCGTCGAGGGCGGGCCCGCCGTCGCCGGAAAAATCGAAAGAACCATTTCCGGCCACGGTCTCGATGATGTTGGTGTCGCCAGCGACCTTGCGAACCCTGCCGTTACCGCTGTCGGAGATCAAAAAATTACCGGCACCGTCGACGGCAACGCGGGTGGGAGTGGACAGAGTCGCCACGTCGGCCGGGCCACCGTCACCGGTGAAATCAGCTTCACCGGTTCCGACGATCGTGCTGATCGTACCGCTGACCGCGTCCACCAGCCGAATCCGGTTGTTGAGAGTATCGGCTATCAGCAGATTGCCCTCCTCGTCCAGGTCGATACCTGCAGGAATGTCGAGCATCGCTTCGACCCCCGGCCCGCCATCACCCGAGAAACCAGCCTCCCCGGTGCCGGCCAGTGATAATTCCGGTCACCGCATCCACGCGACGGATGCGATAAGCGAAAGTGTCTGCAATAAAAAGGTTTCCGGAAGAATCCACGGCGACGTCGAAAGGAGCCTCGATTCTCGCCTCCACAGCCGGGCCCCCGTCGCCGGCGGATCCGGGTTCTGAGCCGGCTACGGTCGTGATGATTCCAGTACCCGCGGCGATCTTTCGGATCACGCTGTTATTCGTGTCGGCGACATACAGGTTTCCGGCGGGGTCAAAGGCGACCGCGTGAGGGTTGTCCAGCCCAGCGGCCGTGGAGAGCCCGTTGTCGCCTTTGTACGCCGCGATGCCCGTTCCGGCGATCGTCGTTATGATCAGTGTTGTGCGATCCACTCGCCGGACACGGTTCTTGAACGTGTCCGCGATGAACAGGTTGCCTTCCGCGTCCAGGGCAATCCCGAATGGATTCAGCGGCGCATCCGTCGCGGGCTCTCCGTCCCCGGCGAACGTCGAGCCGCCGGCGATCGTCGTGACGTAACCCGCCGGCAAGCTGTCAAACGGAATCGTCTCGACGACGAACCCGCGCTGAGCCAGGCCACCGCGATTCTGAACGGTCAGGGTCGTCAGGCCGCTCGGCAGCGCAGGTGAGACGAACGACATGTTACGCGTGTCGATGATGACCGGGTTCTCGACCACGATCCCCGCGACGACGACAAGGGTCCCCGGAGCGAAGTTGCTCCCCTGGATTGTGACGGTTGTTCCGCCCTGATTGTCGACGATGTCTGGCCCGATGCCGTCGATGACCGGCGCCCCGTAGGTGATCTCACGCGCCGTTTGCCCCGATTCGGCAACGACGACTCTTCCACTCCGGGTCACTGCGATCCCCCGCGGTTTGACGACCGTGTTCGCCGGAACCGCCGAAACGAGGCGTCCGTCAGGCAAGATCGTTCGTACGTTGTTCCGGTCGGGTTCCGTCACATAGATACTGCCGAACACGTCTGCTGCCACACCCGTTGGCGACCGGAACGCCAGCGGCACCCCGAGGGGAATCTCATTCGCCCGCCGATCGGCGGTTCCGCCGATGATCGCGGATGCCGCAACAGGCTCGCGCAGGGTGGTGACCTTACCGGTTTCGTCGACGCGTCGTACGGCGCCGTTACCCTTGTCGGCAACGATCACTCGAACGGGTCTCGGAGGCAGGCCCTGGAGTTCCCGAGCCAATTGTGCGGCTGTTGTCTCGACCTCGATCGCGATTCCCGTTGGTGTGTCGAATCTTGCCAGCCCCCCGTTGCCGTCGGCGAACCCCGCGGTGCCGGCCTGCCCGGCGATCGTCTCGACCTTCTGGGTCAGCAGGTTGATTCGACGGATGGTATGGTTCCCTGCGTCCGAGACCCAGAGGTAACCGAGGCTGTCCTGCGCGACGCCCTGGGGGTTGTTGAAAAGGGCCTCGGAAACGGGCCCGTCCTTGTTCCCGGCCAGTCCCGACCCGGCAAGTGTCTCGACCCTCCCGGCCGTCCCCTGTTCGATCTGACGAATCGCATGGTTGGCAGAATCGCTGACGTAGAGGCTTCCGTCGGCCTGATTGATGGCAAGGAAGCTCGGCGTGTTGAATTGCGAACTCAAACGCGCAGCGTTCTTCAGACCGGAGGACTGAGGTGTCCCGGCGTAGAGCACAGGCGTTTGACCCAAAGCCTCAGCCAACCGGATCGTGTGCTCGGCGGAGGAAGCCAGGTATAGTCGCTGGCCCAGGTCCTGGGCCAGGCCGGATACATCAAACCCCGAGACGCCCGCAGACACTTCGATGACTGTAATCGTCGCCGTGGAGACTAGCCCGCCGCCCGTAATCGTCAACGTAGAGAAGCCCCGTTGCTTGCCTTCGATCCGGCCGGTGGAATCGACCGTAGCGGTTGTCGTGTCCACGCTCGCGAAGGTGAGGGCAAAGTCGTCCCGGGATTGTCCGGCGCTGTCGAGCACGAGAGTACGCGCACGCAAAGTGCCGCCTTTGCTGACGGTCACCTCGGTGGTCGGCTGGTTCGTCACCGGATCCCGCAGCGACAGGCTCGAAAGCGTTGCCGTGTGGCCGGGGAACAGACGGAGCCCCTGACCCGCCGCGAAGGAGGAGCTGAACTGGTTGGAGGTCACTCCTGCAATGGGGACGTTCATCGCCGTCCCGTCGGAGTTGGAGAACACCATTCCGACGTTCGACCCCGTCCCCCCGTTGACGAACACCAGCCGGGTCGAAAAGCCCGAACCGATTACGACCTGGGGGAAGACCACCGTGGCTGCCGTCAGCGGTCGGGTCAGGTCCGCCACCGGCAAGGTCGTCAACACCACCTCGCTTAGAGTGTTGACCGTCAGCTGCAGGGTGACGGCGGCGACCGCCACCGAGCTCTGAATCTCCACCAGCCCGCTGAATCCCGACGAGACGGCAGGGAAGAGCTCCTGAGCCATCCGCGCCAGGTGCCCTCCCGCCGGTATCGTCTGCGTGACCGTTTCCTGCTGGGTCGCGAAACGGTCCTGGAGGATGAACTGGACTTCGGCCGCCGAGCTGCTCCGGTTGGCGATCGCCACCCCTGTCTGGCGGCCGACGTTGTCGAGGGAGATCCGGGCCTTCGTGGTTTCCGGCGTGGCGCCGACTCCCGCTTCGGTCACCAGCGTCGTCCCACTCCAGAGTTGAAAGATCACGCTCCCGGCCGGTGTCGAGCCGGTCTCGGGGGTGACGGTAGCGTATCCCACCTGGACGGCACCTGTTCCAGTCAGCTCGGCCCGGTACACCCCGTCCGCCGCGATCTGATAATCCCTCTCCGATGCAGCGACGCCGTCCCAGTTGACCTGGAGCGGGGATCCATTCGATCCCACCAGCCGGATTCGACCTGTAACCGACGACGCGCTTCGGTTGATCAGGACCACCTGGGTTCGGTATCCCCCTCCCACGGCCAGATGGGGGAACACCACAGGATCGCTTCCACCGGCCGCGTCCAGGTCGACGACCGGCAGGGTCGTGTAGAGCGGTTCGCTCCGGGAGTTGCGAGACTCCCGCAGCGTGATCGCTCCCAAACCGGAGGCACTCTCGAACGTGACGTTTCCCCGAAAGTCGGCCGCCTGCGCCCCGAACAGCTCATCGACAAAGCTGGCGCTGTGCTGGCCCGGGTTCAGCATCAGGATCTTCTGACCGACCTGACTGCCGGCGCCGTCGCGTAGAGTGAGGGTCACCGGAACACTGGCCGTGCCGGTATTGACCAGGGCCAGGCCGGTCCGGGTGCCGACCTCATCGGCGAAGACACGCCCCCTGGAAACCAGTTCGGCGGCTCCGACACCGGCTTCGGTCACCAGGACCCCGTTCCCGTTCCGGTAGCTGAACACGGCCGTCCCGACCGGCATCTCGGTGCCTGAAGTCCGCGTGACCACGGTGTAGCCCACCTGAGTTGTCCCCTGCGCGTAGCTCCACCACACCGCTCCCGTCAGGGCTAGTACGGGAAGAAACCAGAGGCGTATCGACTGTCGCTTCATCGGACCGGCTCCAAGTTCCTCAGAACCTCGTATATCTCAATGGGGTGTGTCTTACCTTTGACGGGCTCTCTCCCGCGATGCGTCGTTTGGATTGTCTCGCCGGCCGCCTCGACGGTTTCCCTGCTGATCAGGATTTCGGCGTCCAGTCTGCGCGTCAGGCTTTCGATACGGGAAGCCGTGTTGACCACGTCACCGATCGCTGTGTAGTCCATCTTCTCGGGCGATCCCATGTTGCCGACGATTGCCTCGCCCGTGTGGATTCCTACTCCGATTCGAATCGGTTCCGCTCCATGTTCGGCGAGCTTCTCGTTGACCTGATCCAGCGTCGCTACCATCTCCAGCGCCGCCTGTACTGAATGCAGCGGGGCGTCGGGATCATCCAACGGCGCTCCGAACAAAGCCATGATCCCGTCGCCGATGAACTTGTCGACCATCCCGCCCCGATCCTGAATCGCCCTAACCATTCCGGTGAAATACTCGTTGAGCTGCTGAACCAGCGCCTCGGCCTCCAGGCCCTCCGAGCGTGAGGTGAAGCTCCGGATGTCGGCAAAGAGAACGCTGATCCGCTTCCGTTCTCCTTCCAGATGCAATCCTTCCGGGGATCTCAGTATCTGTTCGATCACGGCATCGTTGACATACCGCTTGAACACGCTCCTCAGATACCGTTTCTGCCGGCCTTCGCGCATGTAGTTCGACACCTGGGCCGACCCCATGGCCAGTGCGGAGCCCACGACCGGCGCGACGAGGTGCAGCCAGTACCCGTCAGGGAAAAGCAAAGAGAACGCGGCGAAAACGAATCCCGCCACCACCAGCACGCTCGCCGATATGGCCCAGAGGGGAGAAAACCGGAAACAGAGAAACGTGACCAACGAAACTAACGCCAGGGCCGCCTGAAACTGACGCGCAGGGCCGATCTCCTCGATGAAGCTGTCCTCCAGCAGCGTTGCGATCGTGCTGCCGTGAATTTCGATGCCGGGTGTGCGCCACGGGCGGGTGGGGTCGGTCCGATCCGTCCAGTAGTACTGTGGCGTCGAATGAAAATCCTCGTCACCCCGTTCGCCGACACGCCCGATCAGGACGATGCGTCCGCCGAAGTTCTCTTCGAAGAATCCCAGGTCGTCTCTGTTCGCCGCCTCCACCGCCGCCGAGAACGGTATGCGGTCGAAATGGTTGGGACCCCGGAAGTTGACCAGGATCGTCCCGGGGGATTCGGCCTCGGCCGGTAAGGCCCGGTCGGTCTTTCCGGCGAATGCGCTGGCGATCGCCAGGGGGAAGCTGGGCTGGAGGCCGTTCTCGGAGGCTCCTGCGACTTCCTGGCTCCGGACGAAGTCGTCGCTGTCGGTCGTCAGGTTGACGTAGGCGAGGGAGTGGCCCACAGCCAGGGCCGCGAAGCGCACCGCCTCGGGCGGTTGTTCCGTGCCATACCCGGTGATCCGGTAGGCGAGGACCACCGGCAACCCCCCTGGCCCGGCGCGCAGCAGGGCCTGGCTGAGCAACTGCTGGCCGACCGGGTCGAAGCGGCTGATGTCGGAGAAGATGAAATCGATTCCGACCACCGCGGCGCCGCCCTGGGCCAGCTTCTCGATGACGACGGCAAAATGCCGATGCCAGAGCATGAGCGGGTCCGGGATGGCCGCCAGCGTCTCCTCGTCGATCGCCAGGACTGTGGTGGGGGCTTCGGGCGACGGCGGCAGCGATCCGCGGAACGCGAAGCGGAGGTCGTAGGTGCGCTTTTCGACAAAATCGCCGATGGAAGACGACTGGATCAGGACGCCCACCGTTGTGGCTCCGAGACTGATGGCCATCCAGAGGAGGACGCTGGTGACGCGTGTCTTGTTGGGCGACATGGGCTCTTTCGCCGATCGGGCGTTACTGGAGGCGGTCCAGTTCCACGTTGGCTGCGGCGATCAAGCCGGAGTTCCAGTAGAGCCAGGCCAGCCGCTGTCCGATTCGCGAGTCCGATCCCTCACCGCGGATCTCCGAGTAGAGAGCGGCGGCTTCGGCGTAGTAGCCGGCGTTCTCGAACACCGCAGCGCGAACCAGCGCACTGCCCTGATCGTCTCCGACAGGGGAGGGAAGGGACGGGTCGAGCGTGACGGTGAAGTTGGCCGCCTGCTGAGCAGCGACCTCTCCCCCTCGCTCGGCGACGACCTCCCACCGGTAGCTCTTCTCCTCCAGAGCGGGTCTGGATTCGGGGTAGCGCAGCGATGTCGACGAGACAGACTCTTCCCAGACCGGTAGACCGTCCTCGCTCGTCAGCGTCAGTCGGTAGGAGTCGGCGCCCTCGATCTCGCCCCACGCAAACAGGGGTCGCGGCTGGCTGATCTGTCCGCCCAGGTAGAGCGGGATTGCCGGGTATCCGCGACCCCGGAGCCCCCCGACCCGCTCCATGCTCTCAGCGCCCAACGCCACCTGGGGAAGAACACAGATCGTGGGGCTCATACCGGGTTCGGGTCCGGTCACCCGCGTAACTTCGGTGCTGGTCAGTTCAACGACGCTTCCGTTCGAAAGACCGACCCTTCGCTCGGTGGGACAGAACACGAACGCGGCCTCTCCCGCGGCGGCTGTCACCCGGTCGCCTGCATAGAGCAGGTCCGCCAGCTGGGCGGGGCTCCTGGATCCGTCGCGCTCGATCTCGACCGTTCCGAGGGTTTCGAGCATCATTCCCACAGCCGGTCCGCTCTGGGCGACGGCCGAGGGCGCGAGCAGACCAAGACCGAAAAGGAGAAGGAGCCCGGAGCGAATAGCAATCATTGTTTTCATTTTCGATTGGCTCAGAAGCCGAGCTTCAGAGCAAACCGGATCGAACGGGCGTCGACCTGGGTGTCGAAAGCACGTCCGAAGCCGGGGGATTCGAGAATTCGGACAGGAATACCGAAGTGTGTCCGATTCAGCAGGTTGAAGGCTTCCACACGAAAATCGATGCTCGCCGTCTCGCGGACCGGAAAACTGCGGGAAATAGCGGCGTCGATCGTACCTATCCCTTGGGTCCTGAAACTGTTCCTGCCGACGCGCCCATTCTGTCCGAGTGGAGCCGTCAGATTCAACAGCGAAACACCCGGGTTGAGGGCGATAGCCTGGAGCCCGGACGGGTTTACGGTGATGCCCTCCGTCGAGTCCAGACGATCCGTCAGGTTTCCGTCGCGATTGCGATCCAACGACGTGTTCACCGTGTAGGGCTGGCCTCCCTGGAACTCGGCCACAACGGCAAACGTCCAGTCCCTCAATGCCCGGTGCGTGCCAGGCAGGTCCCACAGCAGGAACCCGGAGACGCGGTGGCGCGCATCAAAGCTTGCCGATGCACGTTCGGCGGCCATGTTGTTGTCCTGCGGCAGCGAAAAGAAACCGCGCCCGTCGAACTGATCCGACACCTCATCGATCGCGTGGGCCCAGGTCCAGTTGGAACGAAACTGGATTCCCCGGCTCAGGCGCCGTTCCACCGACAGCTGGAGCGAGTGGTATTCCGAAGTTGCCGAATCCTCCAGCAGCGTGAAAGCTCCCAAACCCCGCGTGGACCGTCCCTCCAGAGCGCCCGTCACCGTCGGCGGCAGGTCGAGAAGAAGAAGCGGGCGCAACGGAGAGGAAAACAGGACCGGCCCGGCGATCAGGCCCGCGTTAGGTGTCGTGAATCGCGACAGGCGAACGCCACGAGTGCCGACATAGCTCAGCGACACGAGCAGGTGCTGGTTGAACTGTCGTTCGGCGGACAGGACGAAATGTTGCGCGTAGCTGCCCTTGAAATCCGCGTTCGGCAGCGTGAAGGCCAGCCCGTTGCTGCTGAGGTTGGCTCCCGGAAGCGGCGGTGCCTGGATGAATAACGTCCCCAGGCCGGTTGCGAATGCGTCACCGCTCAGGTTGTAGGTGTTGAGGGTTCCGGGCCGGATCAACGGCTCGCCTGTCGGCACGAACGAAAAGAATGTCGGGCTGTTCAGGATCTGACCGGTCGGGGGCCGGAAGTTGAGGTCCAGGTTGAGCGGCGCGAAAGTCGGAAAGACATTGCGTGATTGGCTCGTGAATGCCCCGAGGTTGGCATCGAACTGCAGGCTGTAGCCGGCGCGCACGGCCATCCTGCCGTCACCGTTGGGATCCCACGCCATGCCGATCCGGGGCCCGAAGTTGTTCCGGTCGGAACCGTAGATGCGTTCGCGGTTCCCGACGAACCCGTTCAGGGACTCCAACGCGCGGTCGAATGCCCGGTTGCCGGCGCGGATGATCGCTCGGTCCCTGGCGCTCCCGGACGGTTCCAGGTGGGGGAACTGGTCGGCCTGCAGGCCGAAAGTGTCCTCGATCCTCTGGTTGACCTCACGCGGTACGGTCTGGAGTTCGTAGCGGAGCCCCAGGTTCAATGTCAGGTTGGGTCGGATCTTCAAGTCCGACTGCGCAAAGAAGTCAAACTGCATCAGACGTAGACCGATCGTGGTGTCGGCGACCGGCTGCGTGCTGATGGTCTGAAGGAAACCAGCCGGTGCGCCCAGCGCGGCCAGGTCTGTTCCGCGGAGCCGTCCGTCCGGAGTCGCGAAAGGGCACAGCGGGTTGTTCCGACAGCCGGCTGAAACCGCACCCGCACCGAACAACACAAGCGGCCGGCTGTTGCGGTCGGCAAAACTGTTCAGTTGCGACCGGCGGATGTCGAAACCGACTTTGGTCGTGTGCCACGCTCGGGTCCACGTCACGAAATCGCTGATTTGGAAAGTGTTGTGAACTCTTCCCTGGGGGAAGTTGAAGACGTCGATTCCGATCGTGCTGTAGGGAAGGATGGTGAGCTGCCCGATCGGACCGGTCGCCCCGAAGGGACCGAATCGTCCGTACGGCGTGTCGATCAGGCGCGCGAATTCGTCCGGAAGCGCATCCGACTGTGTCGATCCGAACAGAAGCGGGCTGCCCTTTTCTGGTGGGAAAGCCAGTCGGGTCCGGCCGTAGGAGAAGCGAAAGACATTGCCCAACTCCGGTGTGGTCGAGTTGACGAACAAAGAAACATTCTGCGTTCGGGTGTCGGTGGCCAGTGTCGATTGGATTGCCTCACCGGTGAAAGGAATCACGGAATCATCGTCGGTGTAATTGTAGCGCGCTGTCACCGTGTGACCGTTGGAAGGGTACCAGTCGAGGCGGGCCGAAAACACGGAGCCCGTGCCTTCGAACGGCCCCGCCTGGGAATAATTGTTTGCGCCGAACGGTCCGGCCGGGTTGTTGGGCAGCGGATAGAGCGAAAATATCCCGCCCCCGGCAGCGTCCGAGTAGGGAATGCCCCGGTCGGCAAAGAAGGCGCCGAGTTCTTCGATGGGGACGAAGCCGTCACGGACGCGCAGGCCCCGTTCGGCCGCGCTCGGAACGACGAAATGCCGCATGGCCGTGCCGCGATGGCGTTGGCGCTCGGCCGAAACGAAGTAGAAAAGCCGCTCACCGACGATCGGCCCGCCCAGGGTGCCGCCGATCAGCTGGCTGCTGGAGTCCTCGCCCGTGTAGCGGCCGCCGTCGAGCCCCGGCCGATTCACCGTGTCTTCAAAGGGGTGCTCGAAGAAGTTGCGGGCGTTCCAAACGTCATCGGTGAAGAACCCGTACAGGCCGCCGTGAACAGTCGCCTGCCCCGAGCGCGACACGGCGTTAACCATGGATCCGGAACTGCGGCCGAACTCGGCCGGGAAGCCCGCAGTGACGATCTGGAAGTCCTGAACGCTTTCGATGCTCTGAGGAACCAGTGCGACGAAGCCCTGTCTGCGGACCCCGATGTCTTCATCGTTGTTGTCGGAGCCGTCGACCGTGAAATTGTTGCTCCGGCTCCGGATGCCGTTGACAGAGAACTGGCCGGTCGCACCGACTCCGATTCCGACCGCCGGCCCGCTGCCCGAGCTGAAGGGCACCCTGAAGACGCCCGGGGAGAGGAAAGAGAGCTGATCGAATGTTCGTCCTCCCCGGAGCGGCAAACTTTGGACTTGGACGCTGTCGAAGTTTGAACGAAGCGTCCAGTCGAGCGTCGATGCGAGTGAGGTAAAACCGGGTTCGTTGAGGAAAGCCAGTATCGACGGCTCGGGTCCCGTGGCGGTCAGATCGACCAGGGCAATGCGAGCCTGCTCTCCCTGGACGGTGATCTGCTGCGTCGGCGTCGACACGAGCGCTCGGAGGTCGAACGGAGGAATGACGACTTTGGGTTGATTGAGCCGGATCAGGACACCGGTCCGTTCGCTCGAGTAGTACCCTTCTTTTTCGGCGGTGACGGTGTAGTTGCCAGGCTCGAGCTGTATGAAGACATAGTTGCCGTCCGCCCTTGTCGGTACGTGCTTCGTCCAGCCCCGAGCGACATTGACCAGTGTCATGGTCGCATCTGCGATGGGGTTGCCGCTGACGATGTCTCGCACCGTACCCCGGGCTTCGCCGTTCAGCGTATCGGCCTGAACGGCGAACGGGCTCGCGAACAGAAAGATGACCAGGACGAGTTGTGCCGATCGCCGCACGAAGAGAAACGGCGGGCTGGGGCGGTAGCCACCGAGAGGGGTGGGTGCGCTCGTCACCGAGCGCCCTGCCTCATACGCCGAATCGCGTCGCGGATTCCTTCGTCGTCCGGAAACAGCTCGAGCCCCCGTTCCAGAGTTTGGATGCCGGCACCACAGTCTCCGGCTTCGCACTGAATCTCGGCGAGCAGCACGTAAGCCGCCGGCAGTTGTTGCCGCTCGCGAACGCGGTCCTGGCCGGCGACAACGTCATCGAGAAAACCGATCGCATCCCCCAGACGGTCCTCGACCCGGAGCGTTCGAGCCACGAGCATTCGTATCCCGACGTCGGGTCCCGTCTCCTCCAGGGCTTCCAGGTAGACTCCGACTCCATCGGCATCGCTCACCGCCCTCGCTGCGGCGTAGACTTCGTGAGCGCGCCGATCCGGATGGTAGGCGATCTCGAAGTCCGCGAACTGGCTCGGATCGAGAGCGTCTTCGGGGAACATCAGGCTGTCGATTGTCAACGGAGAGAAATCAGGGACGATGCCGAATACGTTCCGATCGAGGGCGCGCTCCATCAATTCCAGGGCTCGAGCGTACTCCCGCTGCTCGATCAACCGCAGGGCCCAGCGGTACACGGTTTGATGGATGCCGTGGGCGTCGTTGCCGAAGTTGAATGCGGTACTCGTCACGAGTCTCAGTTCGGCCGGGCTGATGTCGTCGAAGGCATCGAGGAAGCTCTCGAGACCCCCGCTGTCGGAACGCCATGCTTCTTCGGCCTGTCGTTGCAGGGTCCAGAATCGCGTCCGAACCACGTCGGAAAGGCTCGAGGCCGGCAGGGAAGCGACATTCGCCTCCTCGGAGTAGTCGTCCTGGAACTGGAGTATGGCGTTGCGGAGGGCGATGTCCTCGGGGGCCGTTTCCGCAGCTCCCAAGTATATCGACCAGGCCTCGTCGTAACGGCGTCCGCTGATCTCGTCGGCCGCCTGGCTCAAACTCACGTCCACGATGGCCCCGCGAGTCTGAGTGATCAATTCCTGCAACTCCGGCTGCTGATCCAGTTCGATCGTCAGGTCCAGAGCCGCTTCGAAGGATGCGAGCGCCTCTCGATAGTTTTCCTGCGCGAACCGTATCTGGCCGCGGAGCCTTTGGGGCGCCGCGTACCGCGGGTCGGCTTCGATGGCGAGCTCCAGCTCTCGTTCCGCATCGTCCAGCCTTTGAAGGACCAGGTGGAGGCTGGCCAGATTGTGATGCGCGAAAGCATTCGACGAATCCAATTCGATGGCCCGCCGGTATTCATCCTCCGCGTCATCGATCCGGCTTTGCCGACGCAGGAAGCTGCCGTAGAGGACATGCAGGTTTGCGTCTTCCGGGGCCAGCGTGATGGCCTGTCGGAACAATGCGTCGGCATCGTCGTCTCGACCCTCCGAAACAAGGAAGTCGCTGTAGGACTCGATGACGGGAATGCTGCTCGGGTCCGCCCCCGCCACGGCGGCGAAGACCGGCTCGGCGTCGGCTCCGCGCCCGGCCTGAACCAGTAGGTCGCCGAGGCTCGCCTGGAACGACGTTTCATCCGGTTCCAGGCGGATCGCCCGGCGAATCATTTCCTCGGCCTCGTCGAGCTGCCCCAACCGCCGCTGGAGCTGTCCGTAAGTGTGGTAGGCGTACGCGTTGCCCGGGTTGAACTCGACGGCGCTCTCCAGTTGCGCCTCGGCTTCCTCGTTGCGGCCCAGCAACAGGTACAACTGCCCGAGCCCGTGGTAGGCGGTGCTGTCTTCGTCGTCGTTAGCGAGCGCGGCCTCGAAACCGGCCTCGGTCTCGTCGTAGCGGCGCTGCTCCAGGTAGACCAGCGAAAGGGTGTAGCGGGGGTAGTTCCACTCCGGGGTCAGCGCGATCGCCTGCTGAAGAGGTGGCATAGCCTGTTCGAACAGTCCTTGCTGCCAGTACGCCAGGCCGATCGCGTTGTGGGCATGGCTGGCCTGGTCGTCGAGATCAATCGCCTGCTGCAGCTGCTGAACCGCGCCCGCGTATTGGCCATCCTCGATCAACGCCCGGCCGTCGAAGAAGCTCTGCTGGGATTCCAGCTCCGGGTTGGACTGGAACAGTTGGCGAACCCGGGCCGTCAGAAGGGCGCCCTCTTCGAAGATCTCCGCGTTCCAACGGATGTCGCCGCCGCGCCGGTACTTGAGGATTGTCCGCTGTGCCCGGTTCCCGAGCGCGACGACGAGACGGTTCCGCACGTCGTCGACGATATCGGCCGGCAGGCCCCCTTGCAGTTGATCGTAATAATCCGAGGCGGACTGACCCGGCGGGGCGATCAAGTCATCGGCCCAGAGCGCTTCCTCGAAGTCCCGATATACCTGGACGAGCCCTGCAGGAACGCCGGGCGGAACCGGGTTCTGCGAAGGGGAGACCGGACGGGCCACGACGTACCGAAGCTCGCCGCTGTCCAGGTCGAACACATGCGATCCCGGGAACAGCTCCAGGCGGAACCGGTACTCGCGGTCGGGCGAGGGGACGAGTCTCAGGTTGTGAACCCCCGGCGTCAGTCCGCGTAGCTGAACGAGCCGGTCGGCCGTCTGGCTGTTGCCGAAATAATCGTCGTCCAGGTAAACATCGGTCGGGTCGTCCAGTCGAATCAGCAACACCGCCGGGGACCCCGTGGCCGGGAGGATCTGGGGAAGTGGCGGCACGACTGGGGCTAGCGACGCTGTCCGGATGCTCCCGCCCGGTTGGAAACTCCAGCCCAGCGAGTCCATCCTCAGCGTGTTGGATCCTGCCTCCAGCGTCAGAGCGACCACGCGTTCCTGATTGTCGGCGTCGTAGAAATACAGTTCCAGCTCGCCGGCCTCGAGCGGCATGATTTCGACGTCGCCTTCGGCTCCCACAATCCGTTGGACGACACGGGATTCCGTTTCGGGGTCCAGCCATTCGACCCGCTCATAGCCACTCGCGCCGGCGCCGACGATCAACAGCCCGGTCGCATCCGTCTCAACTTCCGGGGTTGGACCCGGCAGTTCGAGGTAAGCGAGGGGCAGTTCGGGGTCGAAGTCGTCATTCGACATGGGATTCTGCTGGTTGGCCGTGTATTTCGGGACCTCCGAACGGACGTAGCCGACCACGTCCCCCGCCGCGGCGACGGTCGAACCGGGCTCAGCGCCGAATCCGTTCAAAGCCTCGAGCAGTGTATGGGTGAACACACCGCTCCCCAGGTCGTCCCTTTCCCAGGATGCTTCGGTCGGTCGGCTGGCCAGCAGGTTGAGGAACGATCCCTCACCTGCGTCAATTTGCAGGAGTTCGTCGTTGATCAGGTTCTGGATCCTCGAGGCCAGTTCGGTCTGCTGCGGCCCGATGCGTCCGGCGTTGCACATGTCCGTGACGAGAATGCGGGTGTTGGCATGAGCCAGGCCGGCTTCGACCATGTCCTTCAGGTGCGAGAAGTTCACCGCGGAGGCCGCCGGAAGGTTCAACGCGCCGTCGCTGGGTATGAAGTAACCCACCCGGTTCTTGATGAAGCCATGACCGGCCAGGTAGACGTAAACGGTGTCACCCGCCTGGACTTTCCCCTGCAATTCCTCCAGCGCCACCAGGACACCGAATCGAGTGGCCTGATCTTCGAGGAGCGTAAAGACATGTTCTTCGGGTATGCCTCCCCCCCGGGGGCTCTGAAGAAAGTCGCTGAAGGAGTCCGCGTCGGAGGCGGCAAACTGGAGTGGTTCGGCGTGCGCGTAATTAGACACTCCGATCACGATCGCCCACAGCCGTTCGCTGTCGACCTGTGGTGTGTCCTGGGCGAGGAAGGGGGTCGCCGACAGGGCGATGACCAGAACGATGATCCCAGGGAGTCGGTGGCTTATTGGTTGTACCCGCCGTGACAATCGCGAAGTCCTCGCTAATCGGTGTCCGTAGGGTGATCGTCCGTGTCGCGCGAAATTTACTTACTGATAGCACATTAAAAGAGGGACATGCTGCGCGTCAAATCTTGTTGCGATACGGCGAGGCGGTGGTTGGCGGTAAGATTTAATGCCGACTATCGGTCACGGCGCCGAACCGGATCCCATCCAAGCACTTCTATTCGGTACCGATCCCGCATGTGGTCCATCCCCGTCACGAGTTCGTTTCGTGCATCCCGGACCCGAATGAGGGCATCGAGTTTCATCCAGGCGGCGACGCGTCCCCCTAGATGAACCGCCAGCTTCCGCGAGCGTCTCCCGTAGAACCCGGCGAAAAGGCCGGTCGGAACCAGCAGGAGTGCGAAGGTGATCGTGGCGGTATTCGAGAAACTGAACCACACCGTCGCTATTTCCAGGCCATAGACCAGCGGGAAGGCGACCGTTGCCACCAGGATGTGCGTGGTCGAAAATGAAGCGGGATGACCGGTTTTCGAGACTTGACGTCGGCCAAACTGGCGAGTCAGGTAATAGGGCACCCCGTTGGTGAGGAAGCCGAATAGAGCGGGAACAGCACCCAACACCAACTCGGCGATCGCCTGAAACGGCGCAAGTGGTCCGGGCAGAAGGCGTGACGGTTCTTCGACTAGCCTCGAGTCGATTCCCGCCTTTTCACGCAGAAGCTCGTAACGTCTGAGCGCGTCTTCGACCTCGCGAACAGCGGCGGGCTCGTTGTCGGCGTAATAGTTGAGACAGGCCGCTGTCCGGTAGAGAAGCTCGCCCCGAATGCCCCACCGGTCCACGCCTGCGAGTCCCGTTCCGTACGCCTGTCGGAAATAGACATCGGTAAGCCGTTCGACGAAGGGAACGCGATCGATCGATTCCACGTGGTAGGCGAGCTGGTTGAGCGCTTGTGCGATCCGTTCGGTCAGTTCCCGTATGGCCCTGCGTGGTGCATCCCGGTGCAGCTGCCCGAGGTCATCAATCGGGAATGGCCGGCCGAATCGGACGAAAGCGTCCGCGCGGAATCGACGACGTGGTTCGAACTGCAAGCCGATGGGGACGATTTTCAAGCCCAGTTTGAAGTCGGCGGCGGACTCGGCCCGCAGGGCAATCCGCGCCGCCCCAGTCTTGACCGGTGCCAGGTGTGGATCGTCCTGACTGAGTCCTTCCGGAAACAGCGCGGTAACCAGCCCTTGCTGTAGAAGGGCTGCGTACCTGTCGAACGCTTCGATATTCTGTCGCATCGCCCTGGGGTCGTCCTGGGCGCGAACGATGGGGATTGCGCCGAACGCTTCGAGTATCGGACGAAGCGGACGTTGGAACAGCGTGTGCTTTGCGCCGAAATAAACCGGTCGGGACAGCACGTAAATCAACATAGCTGGATCCAAGATAGAGTTGGGGTGGTTCGCTACAAGCAGTAACGGCCCGTGGGCGGGAACCTGCTCTATTCCCAGCACCTGAACAGACCGGAAATACACCCGGAATGCAAGGCGGAGGAAACCCTTGATCGGGCTACGGAGCCATCGTCTCGGCGGCATCGGTAGGCCAATTATAGGGGGCGTGTCGAGTCAGCCGATCGAAGGAGTTTCAGTACGAGGGCCCATGAGGTCATTGCAGATCGACTAGAGGAAATTCCACAATGGAGATTCGAGATTGTAGATTCGAGATTTGAGACTAGGCGGTGGCCGGCTCCCGCCCGCAATTTCCAACAGTGCCGATGTCCTTCTGCGCCTCAACTTTCCTTTTCCTGTTGACCCTGCAGTCGCTGACTGCTTCAGGGGTCGTGACCGATCAGTCTGGTGATGTCCTCCCAGGGGCCGATGTCGTGCTCGAGCATGTGACGAGTGGGGCGCGGCGCGAGACCCACACCGATCAGGCGGGATCGTTCCGTTTCGATAATCTTCAGCTGGGTTCCTACTCGGTGACGGTGGCGAAACCGGGCTTCTTCGCCGCGACGTACGACCTCGAGTTGGATGCGGGCAAGGTGATCGAGTTCGTCCTGGTGCCGGCCACCATCCTGGACCAGCAGGTGGAGGTGGTTGCCCGCCCGCTGCCGATCGACACGGAAGCCCTCTCCGTCCGCCAGGATGTCGGTGAACGTCAGATCCAACAGCTGCCCTACACCGGGAGGCGCAACTTCTTGAACGCCGTCACCTACATGCCGGGCATCATGCGCGACAATTTCGGGATTCTTCGCTTTCACGGATCGGAACGGGGTCAAGTCCGTTACCTGCTCGACGGAGTCAACCTGACCGACCCTTCTACTGGTTCGCTCACCTCCAGCATTCCCATCGATGCGGTCGAGACCGTGGAAGTCGACCTGGTGGGATTTTCGGTGGAACACGGCAAAGCCTCGGGAGGTGTCGTGCGGGTCCACAGCCAGCTGATCGGTAACGAGTTCCGCTGGGACCTGACCGATTTCGTTCCCGGCGTGAACTTCAAGCGCGGCGCAATCGGTGAGTTCTCTCCGAGGCTTCACCTCTCCGGCCCGCTAGTCGAAGGTCGGCTCTGGGGGATGTACTCGGCCAGCACCCGCTACGTGCAAACCTACAACGATGACCTGCCGCGGGAGGCGGACAGCCGCAACGAGACCCGCATCGACCAGCTTGCGCGGGTGCAGTGGAAACCGAGCGATGGACACACTGTGTCGTTGAACCTCCTGCACGGTTCGCTGTTCCTGGGCAACCTCGGCCTCGACGTCCGGCGACCTCTGGAAACCACCACGAATTTCCTTGACCGCAACACGACCGTGGCCGTGTCCAATCGAAAGGCGTCCGCTCGGGCGTTGCTTGAAGGACGACTGCAATGGACGCGACAACGGGAAACCCAGCTCGCGAAGGGCACCGAACCCCTCGAAATCCGACCCGCGGGCTGGACCGGTAATTACTTCGGTGACATCGAGGACCGCAACGAACGGTTCAGTTTCAGCCAGACCCTGGCCTGGGAGACCTCTAGCACAAACGTCACGCACCGCTTCAAAATGGGTGGCGAGTTCGACTACGTCCGCGCGGAGGAATCAGCCCGGCGCCGGGGGTTCTTCGTTTTCGATGCGGAGGACCGGTTGGATACGCACGTCGACTTCACCGGGCCGTCTTCGGCTGAAATCCGAAACCGGGAGTACGGGCTGTTCTTCCGCGACCGAATGGAGTTCTCCCGGTTTCAGGTCGAAGCCGGACTACGTCTGGACCGTGAGAGCATCGTCGGTGAGACGAACCTCGCGCCTCGCTTTGCAGTGTCTGTCCTGCCATTCGGCGACGAACGGGCAAGGGTGACGGCCGGCCTCGGCCTGTTCCACGACAACTTCGTGTTTCGCCGCCTGTTGCTGGCCCGTCTTCAAAGACGTTCAACGACGTCGATTACCGACGACGGGCCCGTTACTCTCGAAGCTGTTGGCCTTGGCGTCGCCGAACAGCTACACAACCCTTATGGCGTGCATTGGAACCTCGGATGGGCGCAGGAATGGGCGCCTCGCTGGGTGACGCGATTCGACTATGTCGAGAAACGCGGCCGCAGGCACGTCCGCGTCGCGGCCCCCTCGTCTGGTGATGGGTTCGGCCTGGTGGTGAACAATTCCGGCAGATCCATCTACAGAGCCCTGGAGATGACAATCGACCGCCCGATCCGCTCGGACCTTCGCTTCCTTGCCTCCTACACCTACTCCCGGTCGGAACGGCGGCCTTCAGTGTCGTTCGACTTTCCCGATCCAGCGCTGGAGAGTGTCGCCATGGCCCCATCGAACTGGGATACGCCCCACCGGTTCGTCTCGTGGGGATACTTTCCGATGCTGTTCCAGACGCAGGGAGCGTTCACCCTGGAGGCGCGGTCCGGGTTTCCATTCACGATTACGGACTCCCTTCAACGAAAAGTCGGGATCTACAACGCGGAGCGGCTACCGGCCTTTTTTGTTGTCAACTTCAATGTGGAACGGGAGATTCCTTTTCCAGGGGGGCGTCGTCTGGGTGTGCGGATCGGCGTCACCAACCTGCTCGATCGATTCAACCCGCGTTTCGTCGATTCGGTCCAAACCTCGCCGACGTTCATGAAGTTCAGTGATTCCTCAGGTCGCGGCTTTGTCGGTCGGTTGCGTCTCCTGAAGCGGTAGGCGTGGGAAATTTCTTCATTCGAGATTCGAGATTCGAGATTGGAGATTGAAGACGCCGTGTGGCCGAGTTGAAATGTCCCGTGTCGGCTACCTCAATCGCAGAGGCCACTACTCGTATGTTTCGTCCCGCGTCCCTCAAATCTCAAATCTCAAATCCGCAATTTCCAATTCTCACTAGCCCTGATCTTGCCCGCGCCGTCGGTTGATAAAGCCGATGACGCCTGGTAGGGCGCCCGCTGGCAGAAGCCTGGTGAGGAGCACGAATAGCCGATTGACGAGCCCCGGCACGACCAGGCGTCGGCCACGGAGGGTCTCCGCGTATGCGATGCGGGCCGCGGCTTTGGCCGTCATGCCCGAATCTCTCCGTTTCTCAGCGATGCCCGCGCGGGCGCGGAACTCGGTCTGTGTGACGCCAGGACAGAACACGGTAACGGTCACGCCGGTCCCTCCCAGCTCGTTTCGTAGCGACTGGGAAAACGAGAACAAGAACGCTTTAGAGGCGGCATACACTGACTGAAAGGGGACGGGTGAGAAGGAATAGACCGAAGCTACGTTCAGGATCCTGCCGCTGCGGCGGGAAAGCATGGCCGGAAGCAGCGCTCGGGTGAGCCTGAGGGCTGCGGTGAGCTGGAGGTTCAGCAGTTGGACGTTCTCTTCGATGCTCGTAGAGGCAAACTCGCCGTGGACGCCGAAGCCGGCGTTGTTGACGAGCACCTCGTACCGGTGAGGTTCGGTTCCGAGCCTGGCGATCAGTCCCTCGAGGCCTTCGCCCCTGGAGAGATCGGCCGAAACGACATCCGTCTCCACCTTGTGCTTGCTGGAGCATTCCGCGGCTACCTCCGCCAACCGCGCTTCATTGCGCCCGGCAAGGAAGACGTTGAAACCGCCGGCGGCGAACTCGAAGGCCAGAGCCCTACCGATACCGGACGAGGCCCCTGTGATGACGACCCATTGCGCGTCCGCGGTCATTGCACGTTCGGGTCCTGATTGCCGGCGCCGAACACGTTCGCCGGGTCCAGGCCCTTCTTCAGCTCGCGTTTCCACTCCAGCGCCGCTTCCGACATGATCCTCGGCAGGTAGGCACGGCGCAGTTTCCCCACGCCGTGGTGGTGCGACAGCGATCCGCCGGACTTCAGAATTTCGTCGCGAGCGGTGTTTTCCAATTCGAGGTAGACTTCCTGCGGGTTCGGAATTCCTTTGAAGTAGAAGCCGAAATAGAAATAGATACACACCCCGGTGCTATAAACCTGGGTTACGCGCGCCGTCACGTAAGGCCTGCCGGGCAAGCCGCGATGTGCGTACTCCTCCCTCAAGCGCCGCCTTACATTCTCAGTGAGTGCGAGCGCGTCGCGCCATGAGACGGACGTCTCGAATGATTCCGCGATGATGTGGTAGTTCATGAGGAAGTCGCGGATGTAGGCGATGCTGAAGGTGAGCTGATAGCCACGCCGGCCGTTCTCGCTACCGGCCTTCATGCCGCCGTGGCGGGCCGCGATCCGGTAGAGATCGCGCTGTTGCTGTCTGACTTCCTGGCGGGACCCTTCAAAAACGAGCGTACACGCCACCATCTTGTCGGGTTCGAACCCCTTGACCTTCGTGACGAAGAACCTTTCGGCCCTGCTCTTCAACGCGGCCAGCCCGCTCGACTTCGGTTTCAACGCCAGGCCGAACTGGAACTGGAGATTGTCGACGAGACGGACGCTCGCCGGTGGGGTGGCCTCGCGCGTGAGGTCGTACATGAACCGGAATCCGTCCTCGAAGGTCGGGAACAGGACCGATCCGTACTCCTCGGCCTCGGGCAAGGGAAAAATCTTGACGACGGCCGATGTGATGATGCCGAGAGTGCCTTCCGAACCGAATATCAACCGCCGGAGATCGAGGCCGACAGACTCGCGGGGCGAAACGTTCGAACGCCTGAGAGCACCGGCTGCCGTGGCGACGTTCACGTCGAGCACGAGATCCTCGATGTTGCCGTACCGGTTCTTCTTCATGCCGCTGGCGTTGGTCGCGATCCAACCGCCGAGCGTGGAGAATTCGACGCTGTCGGGTTCGTGGCCCATGGTGACACCGTACTTTGCCAGCTCGGACAAGATGCGGCGACCGGCGGCCCCTGCCTGAATGCACGCCATCATGTTGCGGTCGTCAATCCAGAGGACCCGGTTCATGCGACCCATATCGACCGATACGATGACGCGCGGCTCGTCCTGACGGCAGCGAAGGGCGTCGGTGACGTTCGTGCCGCCGCCATAAGGGATCAGGGAGACATCATGCTTCTTGGCCGCTTCGATCAGGCTGCTCACCTGATCTTCCTCTTCCGGGTACACGACGAGGTCGGGCGTCCGGCCCAGGTTCCCGTATTTGATCGCGTACATCTCTTCCTGCGTGTGGCCGTGCCCGTGCCGCAGACGGATCTCGGCGCTGTCATCGAGCTGGTTCGGGTTCAGGAACCGGCTGATGTCAGCCAGGAATTCGGGAGATTTCTTCGGACCGGGAATCGTGGTCGGATAGCGCGGGACGTTGACGTCTGCGGGATCGATCTGGACTTCGAGGACCTCCCTCACCCACGGCAGAAACCGCGGGAGTTCCTTTCCGCTCAGTTCGTAGCGCGTGCCCCGGATGGTAACGTGCCCGTTCTCGCTGAAATCGAAGCGGGTGTCTCGAAAGCCCCAGACATCGAGGCTTTCGGCCTCGCCGGGATCCTCAGGCGGCGGGTGCTCGGGAACGATCAACGATCCGTCAGAGGCGGACTTTGAGGACTCGATGTCTTGGGGTGGCGGTTTCTCGAAACTCAAATCGCGATTCTATGCGTCTTTCCCCTCGAACTGAAGCGGAAAAGAGCGACCGTGCCCAAGGGTCGCGTCCCTCCATTCTCACCACGCCGGGTTCGGTTCAACTATAATGATGGTCCCTATGAACAAGGCCGCTTTCTACGATCTGGACGGCACTCTGCTTTCCTGCAACCTGGTGTCCACGCATGCCTACTACGCGCGCAACGACCGCTCGCCCGTCCGCAGTGTGTACCAGTTCATGAAAGTTCTGCTGAGCGTGCCGATCCTGTTCGGACTCGATCTGTACTCGCGGTCCCTGTTCAACGTCTTCTCGTTCCGGGCATACCGCGGTATGCCCCGCGACCGCCTGATCGGCCTGGCTGACGACCTGTTTGAGGTCACCCTCAAGCCGTCTATCTTTCCACATGCGCAGACGCTGATCGACACCACGCGCGAGCTCGGTTACCGCAACGTGCTGGTGACCGGCACACTCGATTTCACGATTCGTCCCGTAGCGCTTCACTTCGGCATCGATGAGGTCATCTGTAACCGGCTGGAGTTCAAGAACCACGTCGCCAGCGGCCGCGTGGTCGGGACGCTATTGGCCGAAACCGAGAAGGCTCGTTCGATCCGCGAGTACGCCGCGAGGGAAGGTATCGACCTTGCCGACTGCTGTGCCTTCTCCGACGCCTCCGCCGACGTTCCGATGCTGTCGGCTGTGGGCCATCCAGTGGCGACGAACCCGACACGAAGGCTTCGACGAGTCGCCCAGCAGAAGCGCTGGCCGATTCTGGAACTCCGCGAGGCGTCACCCAGCTATCCGTCATTCCTGAAACCGGCCAACTCCGTTCGTTAGATTCAGTGTAGGTGCGCTCTATGAGCGCACATCGTTTCGGTTCGAGGATTGTGCGGTCATAGACCGCACCTACACCGTCGTGGAGGAAGGGGACCAAGCCGCGACGGATTTCAAACCTCAAATCTGCAATGAGCAACCTGCAATGTGGATTCTTTCAAATATCGCAATTTGCGATCGCACAGAAAGAGAGCCCCGTCTAATCGCAGATTTGTTAGTGCACAAATCCGCATAGGAAGTCGGAGCTTGGAAATTGCTGGATCTCGCATTGGTTCGGATCTGATGGCTCTAAAACTCAAGTGTAGGTGCGCTCTATGAGCGCACATCGTTTCCGTTCGAAGAGTGTGCGGTCATAGACCGCCCCTACACCGTCGTGGGGGAAGGGGACCAAGCCGCGACGGGTTTCAAACCTCAAATCTGCGATGAGCAACCTGCAATGTGGATTCTCTCAAATATCGCAATTTGCGATCGCACAGAAAGAGAGCCCCGTCTAATCGCAGATTTGTTAATGCACAAATCCGCATTGGAAGTTGGAGCTTGGAAATTGCTGGATCTCGCATTGGTTCGGATCTGATGGCTCTGAAGATCAAGTGTAGGTGCCCTCTATGAGCGCACATCGTTTCGGTTCGAAGATTGTGCGGTGATAGACCTCGGCGGTCACCCAAAACCGGCCAATGGTGGTCACCTGAAAACCGGCCAACGAACATAGATAAGCCCGGGACATTGACACCGACGGGAAGCCGAAACAGGCTCCGTCGGCATGAGCAATGTCTTGAGCACAGAAAAGAGAGAGCAAGTTGTTGCATTGGGGCGGCTTGGATGGCCGCTGCGTCGGATCGAACAGACCACCGGCGTGCGTCGTGAGACGGCCAGTGCGTATCTGAGAGCGGCCGGAATCCCCATTCGGCCGCCCGGGAGTTGGGGCCGGCGACCGGCAAAACCGGCCAACGAGGTGACCACCGACCCGGACGGCGTAAATGGTGTCGTTGAGGGGTTTGGCGGTTCCGATACTTCAAAACCGGCCAACGAAGTGACCACCGACCCGGAGGCCGAGAATCCGGTCTCGGCAGAGTCGTCGGCTCCCCCTCCAAGCCCACCGTCGGGCAGTTCCTGCGAGCCGTACCGGGAGACCATCCAACAGGCGCTGGAGCGTGGCCGCAACGCGATGGCGATCTGGCAGGACCTGGTCACGGATCACGGTTTTGTCGGCAGCTACGAATCGGTCAAGCGTTTCGTTCGCAAACTCCGGGGAGTGCGATCCCCGGAAGCGGTCGGAATCATCCAGACCGGAGCTGGAGAGGAAGCGCAGGTCGACTACGGGACCGGACCGATGGTCCGGGATCCGAAGACGGGCAAGTACCGACGGACGCGGCTGTTCGTGATGACGTTGGGCTACAGCCGCAAATCGGTCCGGCTGCTGACGTTCAAGTCCAGTTCCCGCATCTGGGCCCAGTTGCACGAGACCGCGTTCCGCCGACTCGGCGGCACTCCCCGCCTCATCGTGCTGGATAACCTGCGCGAAGGCGTGATCGTCCCGGACCATTACGACCCCACCCTGAATCCGTTGTTTCGAGATGTCCTGACCCATTACGGCGTGGTGGCCATGCCATGCCGGGTGCGCGATCCAGACCGCAAAGGCAAAGTCGAATCCGGTGTCGGGCACGCCCAGAAGACCCCATTGAAGGGACAGCGCTTCGAGAGCCTCGACCAGGCCCAGGGGTATCTGGATCGCTGGGAAGTCCGATGGGCCGACACCCGCATCCACGGCACGACCAAGCGGCAGGTGGCGGCCATGTTCGCCGAAGAGAAACCATCTCTTAAGCCGCTGCCGATCGAACCGTTTCGCTATTACCAATTCGGTGAACGTGTCGTCCATCTCGACGGTTGCGTCGAAGTCGAAGCCGCCTATTACAGTGTACCGCCGGGCTGGATCGGACGGGGTGTCAAGGTCCAGTGGGACACGCTTCACGTCCGGATCCTGGACCCAAACACCTATCCACTCCTCCGCGAGCATGTCCGCCAGAAGCGGGGTGGATACCGTGTCCGTGTCGATTCCGTCACCGTATGGGAATCGGGCGGTGGTTCCAACGGGAAGACCAACACGGCGGAGTTTATCTCAGGCCTGATCGGTTCGCTTCCCCCCCTCCACGAGCTGACGAAGAACGTCGGAATCAAGCTTCCCGAATACCTGGGGCAGATGATGACGGACGCTGGGGCAGGTGAAGAAGTGGACGCTGCGGAGAGTAGGGAAGACCAGACGGGAAGCGAATAGAATTGAACTGTTCACAGGATATCGAGGTACCGGAGAAACACATGAGAGCCGTTTGGAAACGCTCGGTGGGCAGCTTTCAGCCAACTGTATTTGCTGCCATCTTATTCACGCTTCTAGTGTCCACTCTTGCCCTGGCACAGGGGAACGAGCCTCCCAGCGAACCGCCGGCCCATTGGGGTCCCATCTCTTCCACCATGGAAGAGATCCCCTACCCTCACCCAGTTCAGTATCTAGACTTCAACATATTTGGGCAGGACCTGAAGCTCGCCTACATGGATGTGAGGCCCGAGGGAGAGGCGAATGGCCAGACCGCAATGCTCTTCCACGGCATGAACTTCACCGGAAAGGCCTTTGAGGTGACGATCGACGCCTTGAGGGCCGCGGGGTTCCGCGTGATCGTTCCCGATCGCATCGGCTACGGGCGTTCCTCGAAGCCCGATATTCCCTACAACCTCCATGTCTTCACATCAAACGCGAAATCCCTGCTGGATCACCTCGAGGTTCCCGAAGTTGCCATCGTCGGGCACTCCATGGGCGGAATGGTCGCCACTCGATTCGCGATGTCGTATCCGGACACGACCACCCACGTGGTAATGGTCAACCAGATTGGAATGACCGATCAGCGCCAGAGTCGCACCTGGCGGGATATCGAGGAAGTCTATAAGGGAATTCTCGGCACAAGCTACCAATCCATCCTGCGCAACCACATTCGCTACTATCCGACGTGGAAGCCCGAGTACCTGGAGTGGGTCAGGCTGCAGTACGGTCTAACGCTCACCAGTGAGTGGCCCTTGCTGGCAAGAATCCGGGCCTGGCAGACGCAGATCCTCTTCTTCGATCCGGTCGTCTACGATTGGCAGCACATCAAGACCAAGGCGTTGGTCATGGGAGGAGCGGCCGACGCGCTCACCCGGGATTACGCTGCGGCTGCGCGCCAAGTTGCTGAAACGCTCCCCAACGCGGAGCTAGTCCTGTTTCCGGGAATCGGACACAACCCGCAGTTCGAGATCCCGGATGAGTATCACGCCGAGTTGATCCGTTTCCTCCGCTCCGACCCCACCGTTCCGGCGAAGTCCAACTAAAATGTAGGTGCGCTCTATGAGCGCATATTGTTTCGGCTCGAAGAGTGTGCGGTCATAGACCGCACCTACACCTCTCGGCCGTGTTACGACGTCGGTGAGACGTGTTGAAGGGGAACGTTTGATTGCGCGGGGTCCAACAGGCCCCGCTCGGAAGCTCCCAGGAATTCGACACTGACAGGCGCGCCGTCGTCGCCGTAAGCGATGATGACACCGCCGGGTTCTTCGATGGAGTCGAGCGGAGGCGCATCGCGGAGAACAAGAACGAGCACATCTGCATCGGGGTCGTAGTTGATCCGCATCCTCAGTCCTCCCAGTACCGTGCGACCTGGCTTGTCCAATAGAGTGTCACGATCTTACGGCGTTCTTCAACTTCGACGAAAGGAACCCGCAACGGTCCACCTCGGAGCCGGCTCTGTGCTGCACGCACGCCCGCATGGCCCCGAACAATTTGTTGTGGTGCCGAGATGACAGCCTCGACTTCGGCCCTCGTTACGTCGCGTGTTTTGTGCCAATCCAACTGCCGTGTTCGAGCGTGCTCGGTCCAGACGATGCACATCGATCGTCCAGATACAAGTCGAGGCCCATCGGCAAGATACTGTCATATCGCGACGATCGTCCCGAGAGTCGCGGAAACCGGTCCGAATTAGACTCCGAAAGGTAGGACAATGTGGAGAATTCATGACGGGATGAGCACCTGTGTTTTCAGAGGAGTCGGTGCCGTCACGCAGAGCGGCTGAAGGCGGGCGTTCGGCCGAGGAGCAAGCAGGAAGGTGCCTGAGACAGCTGGAAGACGGAGGAGGGTGAACCCGTGGATCCCGAACTGATCACGACGCTGATTTCTAATGGCGATAGGCTGCCATCAAGGAGAGACGCGTTTGAGTGGGTGCGTTCGAAGCTCGATTATCCACAAGGCTCCGCTGCAACTGGATGGGCCACTCCCGTGGCGTTCCGACAAGTTGGCGTGGGAAGCGACAGGGGATGGTAATCGTGGGTGTAACCGAAAACCTGGCACGGCACGCAAAGACCCCAGCCTTCGGTACCGATTCCGCCGCTCCCCACGTCGCTCTTTATCGCTGGTACTGGTTCCATTGTCAAGGATCGCGTTCCCCGATGTAGAGTCGCCAGATGTGGAAGGGAGCGATGCGGTGAGTATGAAGCGGGTCGCCCGAGCTTGATCCCCGGACGTTCCCACTCCAGCTGGAGTGTTGCCGAGAGGTAGTGGATAGAATCCAGGCCACATTGATAGAATCCAAGTGCGTCCAGCGTGGCCGATGACCCGATATCCGGCCAACATGGCGCGACAGTTCAATGATTCGCCAACTCATCGGCAACCTGACCTCACCGCTTTTCTTAAAGAAGTTCGCCCTGTCCCAGGAGGAATGGACCCGATCGTTACGCGGCAACAAGTCAGAGTTCGCGGAGTTTCTGGATTCTTTACAGAAGCATCTGTACGAAGCCTTGATGCGGGGTTACGGGATCGATCCGTTCTGCAAGCTGTTGGCGATGCGACTTTCCAACCTTGCAGCCGCTAAGTATCACTATCTGCACCGTCACAGCGTTCTGCTGTCAAAGCCGATTCAACTGACGGTCGATACGACTAACGCCTGCCAGCTTCAATGTCCTGCCTGTGTCCATACGGCCAACAAAGCGTATGCGGCGCTGTTCGACTGGCCCAAATCAACCCTGCCTCTTTCCACGTACCAGGACTTCCTGTCGCAATTTGGGGTATTCGGGTTCTGTGCAACGCTCTACAGCTATGGGGAGCCCCTGCTCAACCGACAGTTCCCGGACTTCGTTCGAGAGTCGAAGAAATATCTTCTTTTCACACTGGTCTCGACAAACCTGTCGATGCCGAAGCTGGACGCCGAAGCCATTGTTGCCTCCGGCCTGGATCGGATGGTCTTGTCCATCGATGGAACGACGCAGAGCGCATACGAGCGTTATCGTCGGCGTGGTGATCTGACGCTTGTTCTCGATAACGTGCGCCGCCTGGTAACGGCGAAGAAGAAAAGTCGGTCGGCGACCCCGTACTTGGTCTGGCAGTTCTTGACCTTCGAACACAATGTGCATCAAGTCGAAGATGCCATTTCGATGGCAAGAGAATTGGGCATCGATGAAGTCATGATCGAGACCCCGTTTAGTCCTCACGAAGACGATCCCGAGATTCGATCAGTGGCGTCTCCCCATCAGGGAACATACCGGCTGTCCAGGTGGAATGGGCGCTGGTGTTCGTCTGCAAAGAGAAAAGCCGTCGCAGAGCGGGCCGCACAGATCGATGCAGCGTTCGGGTATTCGTGGCAGGAACGTTTGCTGGGTGCCGCCGCCGAAGCAGACGATGAGATCCCGAATCGCGGAACTTGTGAGTGGCTATACAACAACATCACCATGGACGGGGCCGCACGGGTCATGCCCTGCTGTATGGCGCCGGACAAGAACGAAAAGCACTTGGTCTTTCAGCATTTTGATGGCTCGAGTGTGCATCCGGAGGACACGGTCAACTCATCGATGGCGACGCTTGCACGTACGGCTTTCGCCAGTCCGGAATCGTATGCGGCCGCTGCGAGAGACGTGGATTCCAGCCAACGACCCTATTGCGCCAGTTGTCAGGAGCAGCCGTCATCCCCGTATAAGCTCGAAAACGTAGCCCACGACATGCGAACACTGGATGAGAGACGTGTGGTGAGCCCGATTCTCGTGTCGGAACTTGCCAACTGGGGCTCGATGTCAGGATCGTAAACCGACGGTGTGCAGATGTGCGAAGAATGCTGTGACTGCTGTACTACCTACAGCGTAAAGCTTGGACTCTGTTCCATCCTTACAACTTGCTGAAAACAAAGTGAGCCGTGCTGGGCTCGAAGCAGCGACCCTCTGCATAGAAGACGGATCGTGTCATGTTCCAGAAGTGACTGAACAAAAGCTACTTATTGTCTCACTACGATTGGCGGATCCCCCGGAACACGGCTTTCGATGACACCTACGTCTTGTAAAGGTAAAGGTGAAACGAATGTGATGACGTTCAAAGGAGAGAAACCATGGGTATTAGAGTGAAGATATTATTGGCGACCTTGTGCGCTCTTGCTTTCGTCGGTTGCGGCGGCACAGCCCCGCCGGTCCAGGATAGTGCACCCAGTACGACGATCACGCCGCAAACTATTCCCGAGGGGTATGGCTTTCCCGGTGATCGTGACGTCGTCCAGCAGTGGGCGAACGAGTGGGAGATTGACTTGATCACCGGCAAAGCGTGGGACTTGTGGGGCGGCATGACTGCTGACACCGACCAGATTTGGGAAGGGGACAGGCTACCCGTGTGGGAGACCTGGTGTGGGACGGACGAGACGTTCAATAAGACCTGCGACAGCCAGCAACGTCCCAGCCGCGGTTTTAAGCAAGCCGCACAGCTCAGTCACAGTGTGCCCCTTGGGGGTGAGGCGGCGTTGCGTCTCGTTACGTTCAACAAGTTCAACCCGTCGATGGCAGGATTCCTAGCCGAGATGCACGCCGGGCCTGGCGGTGAATACGACTACACGCTGAAAGACAGCTTATCAAGCCTGAATCAAGCGTGGCCCGCCGGTACGCCGGTCGCCAATCGAAAGATTCAAGAAACGCCTTACGTTGAGGGAGTGACCGCGGCCATCGAGACCAAGCCGGTGATGTTCTTGGTGAAGCAAGATCAGCTGACACCGGTTCCGTTATGGCAAGGACCACAAGACAGCGTGCCTGCGAGGCAACCGAGCCAGGGGAACAACTGCGTGGATGTGACAGATGGCAATAGTGCCAATGCCGTCAATTGCCATCCGGATCCAACCACCTGGCTCACATGCGTCTTGGTCGATCCGAATCTGCCGGGTGCGCCGGCCGACGCGATACCGGTGCCTGCGACTGCGCAGCAGATCGAAGGTGCTGTTCGAAACCCGGAATTGGCGTGCGAGAGCTTTTTGTACATACCAATCAGCACTATCTATCACACGAGGTTGGATGCTTCTGAAGCCGCCGCCTTCAACCGAGTGCAGCAAGAAGCGGGCATCCAAGCGAGCGCAGGCGACTATTCTGTGCTCACGGCCATGCACGTGAATACCAAAGAGATCATCAACTGGACATGGCAGACGTACTGGTGGCAGCCTGGTGGGGACGCCCCGAACGATTACCCCGGCAACAAGGGGGGGATGACAGACCAGGTCAGGAATGAGTGGCGAAACTACGCCATGTGCACGGCCTACAACCAAACCCAGGGGACAACAAGCTCGGACATCCAGATCTGCTTCAACCCTTTTCTGGAGACTTCGTCCGGAATTCCGGACGGACTACAGAGCAACTGCATGAGCTGTCACGGGACTGGCACCGTCGGCACGATGGCCGACGAAAGGCTGCCATTGCTAAGTTACCCGAGCAGGTACACGACACCGATTGATTTCAATAACGACCCCATATTTGCACCATACACGCGCACTGACTTTTCTTGGGCGATTCCCGGAGATGCTCGTGAATAGAAAGAGTCAAGCACCCTATATAGGGCATTGTCGAGTTAGGTTGACTGATGACCTCTCGAGGTACTGTCAACTTGGGCCCATAACTGACAGACTGGCCCTGTGAAATCGATCCGATCCCGCTATCACGGATGTCGCTGTCCAGTCGAAATCATCAGTCATGCCGTCTGGCTCTACTACAGATTCGGTATCAGCTTCCGAGATGTCGAAGATCTGCTCGCCAAACGGGGAATCACAGTGTCCTACGCGACAATCCACCGGTGGTGCGCGAAGTTCGGGCTCGACTGTGCCAAGCGTCTGAAGCGACGACAAGGTCGACTCGGAGATACATGGTTCCTGGCCGAAGTTTTCGTCAGGATCAACGGTGAACGGTAATATCTGTGGCGTGCCGTGGATCAAGACGGAGACGTGATCGATATCCTCGTTCAGTTGCGGCGCAACCGTTGTGCAGCGGAGCGTTTCTTTCGCAAGCTCTTGAAGGGGCAAGGAACGGTTCCGTTTCGCCTGGTCACCGATAGGTTGAAGAGTTGCGGCGCGGCACTCCGGACGATCATTCCTTCGGTGAACCATGACACCGCACGGTATGCCAACAACCGCGCTGAAGTTTCACACCAGCCGACCCGTCCGCTCGGCCTAAGAAGGAGGCTCGAAAGGGGTTCACGTGGCACCCTATTGGTACCCAGAGTGAGAACGTCTAGGTGGCGTGATTGTTAGGTCTTTCATTTTCAATGAGCCGTGCTGGGCTCGAACCAGCGACCCTCTGCTTAAAAGGCAGATGCTCTACCAACTGAGCTAACGGCCCATGCGTGCAACCTAACAACTAACTCCTTTAGCCTCAACAAATCCTATTTCCATGGCGCGTGAAAAATCGACCTGTTGGCCTCAAACTGTGCCAAAAATGTGCCCAAAATCGTTCAGTTCGGCCTTGCTGTGCTCGAAATCGGTCGATGTTCGTCCGCTTGGCGGTCGAGCTTGGTCAAGGCCTCTCGCATCATGTTCAGCTTCGCTCGGCTGTAGCGCTTGAATACCGCCGAGTCTCCCTGCCGCAGCATTTGGGTGACAAAATGGTCCGCGACTCCTCCGGCACTGAGCCGAGTCGCAAAGGTGTGGCGCAACTCGTATAGCGGGAAATGAGGTGCGCCAGCACGCCGCAGTGTCGCCGCCCAAATATTCTTCAGTGATCTGATGTAGGGCCGACTGGATTTTGCGCGTGGCGTCGGGAACAGATATTCGCTGGCCGGCGTCGCTTCCATCTGCGCTTGGAACGCCCGGTACGCCAAATCCGAAATCGGCATCTCGCCGACCCCGTTTGCCGTCTTGGAGTCCGGGATATAAACCACACGGTTTTCCATATCCACCTGCCATTTCTTCATGGGCATCAGTTCCTTATAGGGACGGAGCCCCGTCTCAGTGAGAATGACGATCGCGTTACGCAGGTAATCGGGTGCAGAAAACTCAATCCGCTGCTGCTCGCTGGCCGTCATGTAGTGAGGCTTTTTGGTTGCGTTCCACAATGGAACCGGAAATTCAACCGCACTACAGGGGTTCGTATCCAAACATTTCTTCTTCACCGCAACATTCAGAATCCGCTTCAAAATGCGGAATTCCTGGTGCACAGTGGCCGGCTTGAGCTTTCCCACAAGCCGGGTTCCGAACTTCGTGCGTACCCTCCTTCCTGAGCACAAGCGCCCAGCGATGTAATCCTCGATCGCATCTGCGGTCACTTCCGTTAAGGGAATCTTACCGAATGCCGGTCGCAGAAACTTGAGGGCATTGAGATTCTCCGTGTGGGTCTTTTCCGAGCGGAAGGGAGGCTTGGAACGTCTTTCCAGAAACCAATCAGCCCATTGGTCAAAGGTTAGTTTTTGGCCGGCCAGAATGGCGGGTAACCTTCCCTCGTCCCTGGCATCCAACCGGTCTCGCAGAAGGCGGTTTGCTTCTTGTTCATCTGCGGTTCCCGTCGATTCCCTCCGAAGCTTTCCTTCCCGGTCCCGGTAGCGCATCCACCAAAACGCGGAACCCTTGCGTTGGAAGATGCTCCCCTCTCGGATCTTCGGTCTTCCTCTTCTCTTGTTCATCGATTCCTCCATTGACATGAAATTGCTGGCGCCACTCGGCCAATTCCGACAGTCGGAAGCGGATCGAGCGGCCCATCATGCGGTAATGGGGAATCTGCTTTCGCTCGACGTAAGCATACACCAGCGATGGGCTGACACCGAGGAACCGGGCGGCTTCCTTCACGGTGATGGGGGTTTCGGTTGCTTCTTTATCAAGGCTCATCGTTTCCTCTGCCGAAGAACGGCCCAACGGTGCTCGGCGGGAAGAATTTTTGGGGCTCTTTTCGCGAGTTCACTAATCCCACTCGCCGGTCTCATCCCGTCGGAGCGCTTCCACGAGTTCCGGATCGCCTTCGCCGCGGCGGATCGAGCGCTCGACCAGATCGACCCGCCGTCCCAGATCGGCGAGTCCGGCTCCGCACGCGATGCCATAGAGCGTGGCGGCTATGGCGCCCAGGACCAAGCACAGGTGCAAGGCGATGACCCCGCCATAGTCGGCGAGGATCACCCGCCAGAAGGGCGCGAGATACTCCAGACGCGAACCGGCAGCGAGGACGGTTACCTCGGCGAGGGCGGCAGTCAGGCCGGCGCTGATTTTCCACGGCTGCATTGGCCTCCCCTAGAGCTCGAACGCGCCCGGGTCCCGCTGGGCCGGGCCACGGGTAGAGGCATGATCTTCGCCGGCGCCCAAGGCGCGAAGCACCCGCGCCTGGGCGGACCCGGTGGCGTGCACCACGAATCCGGCACGGGCCTTGGCCCGGATGGCGGAGGCGCTGTAGTGTCCGGAAGCCACCTCGATGTTGACGCGACCGGTCCGCCCATCCTCACCGGTGTACTCCAACTGTGCATCGGGGTAGTGCACACGGCCGTTTTCGTCGACAGGTAGGCCGAGTTCTTCAGCGGCACGGCGCCGCTCGGCATCGGCCGCTTGCCGGCCGTCCCGCACCCGGGCGGTTTCGCTACGGCGGGCGATCATGCTCTTCAACTCGTTGTCGAGCCGGACGTGCCGGAGGGTGGCGCCGTGTCCGGACAGGCGCTGCTGCTCCCGCCCGCAGGCCCGATAGATGGCGGTGTCGTGGACGATCTGGGCGCGTTGGACGAGCCCGGATTCGAATTGTTGTCCGGAGTCGAGATCCTGCTCGGCGGCGATATCGCGGGCGGTGTCCGCCCCTCGTGCAGTGAGCGTCAAGACCTTGAATGGATTCCCCTTCGGGCCTGTGGCCGTGGACTCCCGCGCGAGTCCTTCCTCGATCCACCCGTTCACGGCCCTCCGGGTGGTGTAGGGATGGCCGCCGAAGTGGGCCTCGGCCAGATCGCGGAACGAGACACTGCGGTAGATCCCGACGTCGGCTAGGGCGCGGTTCGAGCGCTCGCGAAAGGACACCCGCTCGGCGTGCTCCCGGGGCTCGTACTCCCGGCGATGGCCGGCGCGCATGCGGTCGGCATGGCGGCTCTCCGGCGCGGGACTTCGATCCGATTCGATCATGCGGTCGAGCATCGTCAATCCCTCAGCGACTCGGCCCGAAACTCCGCTCCGGAACGGGGAGCTTGTGCTGCGGCTGCATGGCGGCCTCAGGCTTGGCGGCGAGACGGGTGGCGACGGCCGCTACCGGCTCGCGCTCCGTTTCCCGTTCCCGGCTGCGGTCCATGACGAAGTCGGAGATCTTCTGGGCGTCGGCCGCGGCGCGGCGGATCTTGCGGGGGTCTTCCTTGAGCACCTTCACCCAGCTTTCGACATAGGCGGCGCCGCAGCTGGGGTCGTGGCCCACGCCCACCCGCTCGCCCGTCATCATGGCGCTGATCTCCGCGCGCAGCTCCTCCTTGGCATAGGCCTCCGATCCAAAGCCCGCCTTGACGCCCTCGGTCAACGATTCCCGGTTCATCCGGTCCGGGTGGCCGGTCGAGTGCCCCAGCTCATGCAGGGCGGTCTGGTAGTAGTGGTTGGCCGAGGGGAACTGCCCCTTCTCGGGCAGCACGATCTCGTCGCCGTTGACGTTGTAGTAGGCCCGGTCCCCGGCCACGTGGCGGATGGGAACTCCATTGGCTTCCAGGGTCTGTTCGGCCTTCTGGTGGGCCTTCCAGAGGGACTCGGCCGTGGGAGTGGGCCGGGCCGGGAGCCCGTCGGCCTGCTCCGCATTGAATACGGTGTATTGCTTGACCCAGGGTGTGGCGAGGCGTTCATAGCGGTAAACGCGCTTGCCTTCTTCGTCGGTCACGGGCTGTCCCCGCTCGTCGGTGACGGCGATCCGTTTGTGATCCTGGTAGTTGAGGATGCGGGTGCCCTGCTCGCCTTTGCGGACCTGGCCGCCTTGGGCCTGGATCTGACGGTAGGTGCCCCAGCGGACGTCGCCGTAGCCTTTGGCCTGCGCCACGGCGGCCAGGTGCAGGCTGTTGCCTCCGGCATAGGGACGGCCGGTATCGACGTTTGCGGGCAGGACGCGCTCGCCCGGCTTCCAGGGCTTCTGCCATGGGGAGGTGCCCTGGCAGATCTGCTCGATGATCTGATCGGCGAACCGGCGATGGGACTCTTCGGGTGTCATGGTTCCACCCCCTTCTGAGCATCCCGGATCTCTTCTTCGCTGCCCACGTCCTCGGGGAAGAGGCCGTACTCTTCGGCGATCCAGGCCGGGATTTCGAGGGTCTCGTCCCCGTCCCGAGCCAACTCGCGGTCGAAGTCTTCGAGCGAGTTGACCCGTATGACCTTCTCTTCCGTCGTCATGTCTTCACTCCTTGTCTCGTCCTTGGTTTCGTCATGCTTCATCGTGTTCCCTCCATATCGGCTCGGTGCGCCAACGGTTGGCGGCCGCGTCGTAGCCCTGAACCTCGAGCGCTTCCTCGACGAAGCGCTCGCCTCCTCGGCGCGTCATGTGAATCACCATCGCGATGCCGTCCACCACGCCTCGACATGTGACTTCCCAGGGAAGCTCACGGCCGCCTTGCATGGCGCAACTGGCTATCCTCGATAAGGCGCTCTCGGCGTTGTTGGCGTGTACGGTCGTGAGCGAGCCTCCGTGTCCGGTGTTAAGGGCTTGCAGCAGGTCCGCCGCCTCGCCGCCACGAACCTCGCCGACCACGATGTGATCCGGGCGGTGGCGCAAGGCGTGGCGCACCAGGTCCCGGATCGTCACCGCCCCTTCCTCTAACCCGCGCGCCTCGAATCGGACGCAATTGGGTCGCTCGATCCGAAGCTCCAGCGTGTCCTCGATGGCGACAATGCGCTCGTCCTCCGGCAGGAGTTCAATGAGCGCATTGAGCAACGTGGTCTTGCCCGATCCTGTGCCGCCCGAAACCAGGATGTTTCGCCGCGAGTGCAACACCCGCCCCGCTTCCGCCCGCACGTTTTCGGGGAGCGCGCCTTGTTCGACTAAATCCGCCGCCGTAAACGCCCGCTTGCCAAAGCGCCGAACTGTGATGGCGACCGTGGGGCTTGCGGGCGGAACACAGATGGCCACCCGCGAGCCGTCGTCCAGGCGCGCATCGACAATCGGCGAGCTTGCAGGGTCCAGGCCCAGAGGCCGGGCGATGTGGATGGCCGCCCGCACCAGGGCCGCTTCATTCAGATCCGGCGCGGGATGCTCCGTCAATCGTCCAGCCCGTTCCACCCAGACATTGCCGGGGCCGTTAATCATGATCTCGCTCACTTCGGAATCTTCCAGGGCGCTCTCCAGGCCCGGTAGAAAAGGTTTCAGGTGTTCGAGACCGCTCACGGCGCTCATAGCTGCCCCGCTTCTTTCGCTCTCCAATAGGAGTGCTCCTGGGGCAGATAGTGAGGTTTCAGGTAGACCCGGCGCGGCTCCAGCGACTGCGCCCCGTCATAGGGGAGACAGATCGCCTGGCAGTTCCCCAGCAAGGCGAAGTCTCGCGGGTGAAACACGGCCTCCCGGCGCTCCTGGAACGACTTGGTCGCGCCGATGGTCCCTCCGCCTCCCCCAGCGCGGCCCGAGAGCGGGGAGACTTCCGCCCGCCTGGAGGTCTCGCTGATCGTGTACGATCCCTTGATCTTCGCCACCTGCCCGCACAACTCCGACGCAATCCTGGTGGAGGCGTCGTCACTGAGCGACAGGAAGATGCGGGTGCGGAGTGTCTGCAACAGCGAGCGCCACGCTTCCGAGCTCCCCAGGACAGAGCGAAGAGAGGAAATCGACTGCGTGGCGACAATGGGGATGCAGCGGCATTGGCGGGTCAGGGCAAAGGATTTTTCATCACCCGAGGGGTCGTCCTCCCCCACCGAAGCGAAGGCCTGATATTCATCGCAGATAAAGACGGCGGGCCGGAAGTAGACGCCCGGCGACTCCTTCATCCGGGCCGGGCGCATGAGAAGCGCCTGGAGCCAGGCGTTCTTGAGCATCACCCCCACGGCACGGGCCAGCGCCGAATTGATACCGGCGGGCATGTTCAAAGCCAGCACCTTGCCCCCCTCGATCAGTTCATAGAGTGGGGGCAGATGGCGCACCCACGGCACCCACAGACCGATGACAAGCTTGACGACCTCCCACGGCTGAATGTTCCCGCTGTACACGATCTTCGCGCCGGTCAACACCACCACGATTGCGGCTAACCCTGTCCACAGCAGGTTTCCGGTCTCCAGCAGAGGGTTGGCCGCCGGACCGATGATTCCCTCCAGAACGGTATCGAGAAACGACTTGAAATCCCGAAGCTGCTCCGGGGGGATCTGGGCCGGGATCGCTGGATCGAGTTGGATTTGCATCGGCGTACCGGGTTAGTTTCCGCCGCCATAGAACGGATGAATCTGGAAGAGCAACCCTTCCCGCATCGCATCGCGCCGGGCATCGAGCCCGGCCTGTTGCGCGTCGAAGGTGACGCGCGCGCGGCGTTGGGCCTCGACCCATTCCGCCAGCGCCTCGCGCCGGGCGATCTCGCGTTCGTAATCTTTCGCCGCCGCCTTCGCCGCCTCGAACGCCATCAACTGCGCCATGGCAGCGGTGAGATTTCCCTGGGTCACGGTCCCGGCAACCTGCGATTGAGCGAGCGCGGTGTTGGAGGTATTGGTGTTGTTCCGCAGCCCTTCCCAGGAGGCCACGGCCTCTCGGGCCGCAATCATGAGATTCGCCGCCGCATCGCTCGTGGCGTGATCGAGGACCAGGCGTTTCTCGCCTTCCTCACGTGCCGCAAGGTAGCCCCGTGCCGCTCTCTGGGCCACGTCGGGCCGCTGGGAGTTGTACAGACCAATGATGTCGCTCTCTGTCACCGTGTCGGCGGCGGTGAGCCGCCCGCGCCACGATTGGGTAAAGCTGGTGCCGGTTTCGCCCATCTGTTCCACCGAGGACACCAACTCCGCAGCAACGCCGGTAAAATCGTTCTTCCACGCGAGACCCGTGCCGATGAACCGCGTCGGTACCGAAGCCAAGTCGGTAAATGGATCGGTGAGCGCCCCGACACCTCCGAGCGCCTGTTCTTGCAGGTGGGTGAACTGATCCGTCATCTGGGTCAATTGCCCGTCCAGAGTGATCTTCGCCATGGTGTCCTTGTAGATCTGGATCCCCTGATTGGCGATCATCTGGGCGCGTTGGATGCCCGCAAGGATCGAGCCGAAGAGGGCATGCGCGGGCGTGGTGGCGAGCATGATGAGGACCGGAACCAGGAGCACAACGGTCAAGACTTTCCGGTACAGTTTCATTTCAATCTCCTTGTTGGGGCCGGGGAACCCGCACGTCGGACGTGAACCAGACGCGAAGCCGATGACCGGCCCGAATGGTGAGGGTGGGTAAACGATTCAGGAAACGATCCAGGATGCGCGTCGCGGCCTGGCCGAGCCCTTGTCCGGCCCCAGCCTGAAGGCTCTGCTGCCCGCCGCCATAGGGATTGGAGCCGCTCAAGGTCAGACCGCTCAGGATGCCGACCGCGCCAATGGCGGCGAACGTGGACAGGTAATGGCGGTTGACCTGATCTTTCAAGGCTCCCTCGCCGACCTGATTGAGGCCGTTGAATTCCAGCGACACCCAATGCCCGTCCGGATAGATCAAACGGTGGAAACTGACGGCAAGGCGCGATTGGTCCTGATTCGCCACGGCCTGAGCCGTGCCCACGACTCGCGCCCCTCGCGGGACTAAAATCCGCTGCCGGTCTGCCGAGTAAAAGGGCACCGAAACCACGGCCAGCACCGGGCCGGGAAAGTCGCCGGAAAGCTGTGTGACCAGCGCTGCTTCCAGGAACGAGCCTTCATAGATCCGTTCCCAGCCGGGAGGATCTTCCGGCTCCCCGACCCGCGCCGGGGAAGAGTAATCGCGCGGTGGCGCCGGCACGCCCGCCGCGCCCGGTGAAGCGACTGCGGGGAACGCCGCTGCCGCCGTCCCGCGAAGTGCTTCGATAAACGCCTGATCCGCCCGGGCCTCCGCCTCGACTTGATCCTCCAGGCCGGTTGTGACCGTTCCAAGCGTGTCGAGCGCCTGTTCGAGCGCCGCAGTTCCTTCCGCTCTCATGGCCTCGGCCGGGCTTTCGGTTTCAGTCCCTTGTGGCCTGGCAATCCCTGCCGTCTCGCCTACTTGCCGGTAGGTCTCGGCGAGGGGCGAACTGCGAAGCGAACGGCTCCGCCGCTCGATCGCTTCCAGGCGCAAGCGTTCGCGGAGTTCCCATTCTTCTTCGGTGTAGGGCTGGCCGGTGTCGGGACTGGGCCCGACCAGGAGCATCGCTTCATCCACGCTCACCTGTCCCGCACCGATCCCGCCCCCGGTGTCTCCCTGTTGCAGCCGTTGCTGCCCCAACGCCCGCTCTGCCGCTTGCCGGCGGGTCTCCGCCCGGAGAGCTTCGGCCTCGACCTGCGAAGCCATCCGATCCGCGAAACTCCCCGCCGGTGCCTGCTCTGTTTCCGATCCCGCCGCAAGCTCCGCTTCCTCACCGCCGCCAAAATAGATGTAGGCGCTCAGAAGCAGGAGGACCAGGATGGTGATAATCCCGACGCCCCATTGAGTGACAATCCCGCCCGGCAGCGAGCCCGCCGGTTTCGCATAGAGCCGCCGCCACCCGCTCATGGTCCGATCTCCGGCGCGGTGAAGCGCCACCGGACTCTCTGTTTGCCGATCTGCAACCATCCGTCACCTAAGACGTGCCGGGCGATGTACAGCCCGTCCTCGCCCAGGTCGTAGGCCACGAGCGCCGGTTGGCCGTCTTTCTCTTCGTACAGTACGGGCGACTCCTGGGCGTTAGAGCGAAGGTAGGTAAAGCGCCCGTCATGCCACATCCCCTCGACCAGGAACGGCCACTTGAACGCCTTGTCCTCTAATCGGTAGGAGAACTTGAGGCGGGTGGGATACTCCGCCCGGAACGCCTCGGTTTCTCCCGCCGCAAGCGCCACCGCGTCCGCGATCCGGGCATCGGCGTCCACCTGAGCGGCCCGGGCCGTCTCGATCGCCGACTCCGCCATTTGCCGGTAGGCCGCGACCTGGCTCCGTGCGACAAAGGCGGGCTCATGTCCAGCCGGCGAGATGCGCGGGTCGGCGTCCCCCTGCGCCTCGACGCGAACGACGAGGTGCGGATCTCCCTCGCCGCTCTCGGTGACGAGGAACGAATAGATCCGCCCGGACGCGCACACGAGCGCGACGTTGGTCGTCACGCCCGCGGCGATGGGCTTGAGGAACGCCAGATTCGCGGCCCCGGTCAGGTGCCAGTACTCGGAATCGCCCACCACGAAATCCAGCACGGTTTCCGTCGCGGGAAGCACGATGACGGTGGTGTGCCGGGTCCGGGCCCGGATCTGGACGATTTGATCCTCGGCTTCGATGATCCGCAACACCGCGTCTCCGTCCTGAGCGATCAACGGCACCGACAGGGTGAGGATCGCCGCCGCCACGAGTGGAATGATTTTCAACATAAGCTACCTCCTCGATAGGTGTTCAATGGCCTCGGTCAGGCCGTATTTCTCCACCGCCTCGGCCCTTTTCTGGGCATCCACGGGCGAGGAGGTATAGAGCCAATAGCTGGCCGGATCGACTTCAAGGCGCAGGATGCCCGCCGCGTCGGTGCGGCGCAGGTAGAGCTCCCGTTTGGGGATCAAGCCCCGAATGGTGTTCACTTCCGAAGGGTTGAGGCGGAAGGTCTCGGCGGCTTTCTCCGGCAAGTCCGGGTTGGCGAGAAACAGCTTGGTCGGCATAGATTCCAACAACGCCTCCGCCCCGGCCGTCCCGGTCACGTCCACGGCGGATTGAGTCGCCATGATTAAAGCCGCGTTCTTCTTGCGCCAGGTCTTCGCGGCTTCCGCGAGATAGGAAAGCACGGCCGGGTCCTGCAGGTAGCGCCACGCTTCATCGACCACCATGAGTTTCACGCGGGCGGTCTCATCCGGGTTCTCCAAAGCGAGCCGCAAGCGTTCCAGGAGATAGAACAGCGCCGCTTCGCACAGGTCTTCGTGCTCCGCCGCGCCCGCCAGGTCGATCACCTGCCAGTCCTGGAAGTTGAGGTCGTCTCCGTTCGCCGGGTTGTCGAAGTATTTCGCCCACGCCCCGTCTCCGTGCCAGCGACCCAGAGCGGGCCACATCTTTGAGGGAAGCGAGCGGACCAACACCCCCAGGGTCCGCCGTTCGGGGGCGAAGGCGTACAGATCCTCGACACGGGCGCGGATCTCGCTCGGGTCTTCGCCACTGAGGTTCCACCCGCCGATCCTCAAGAGACGCGAAATCCAGCCGGTGAGAAACTGGAAGGTCCGCTCCCCCGCCGGGAGCGAGAAGGGGCACAATCGAAAACCCGCGCCCCCGCCACCTTCGGGCGATAGCTCCATATAGCCTCCGCCGAGAAACTGCGTGAGCCAGCGATAGGAGCCGCCTAGATCGAGGATGAGCACACGCGGATCGTATTGGAGCGCTTGAACCAGTAGGAAATTGAGGGAGAAACTTTTACCCGCGCCGGTTGCGCCGAGCACCAGCGTATGTCCCACGTCACCCTGAAACAGATCGTAGTGATAAGGGGTGCGCCACCGTGTTTCCAGGATCGCCAGCGCCGCCTTTCGCAAGTGGCCGCTTTGGGGTGTCCCCACAGGCGGACCGAAGATCGGAGCCATCGAAGCGACCACGCCCGCCGATACAAACACGGATCGGACCTGCCGCCGTCGCGGTTGGGCCGGCATCCGCGAGAACCAGGCCGGAAGCTGGCCGTAACCCTCCCGGATCACTTTGGCGTCATGGCTTGCGAAGATGCGGCGAATATCCCCGTCCAGGCTCTCGGTCTCAGATAACTCGCCGTGGATCGCCACGGTCAGGGCCAAGTCGCCGTAGGCGATCCCCTCCGACTCCAGCTCGACTAGGGCGTCGCCCAGCCGGTCGGATTCCGCCGCTGCCGCCGTGTCCTCCATCGCTACCGATGTGCCCTCGGTCTCCTGAACGTGCGCGGCCATCGAATAACGTTTCGAGAAGCTCCCCGTGTTTCACGAGCCCGCTCCATGCCTTCTGCTCCGGGTCGAGTCCTTGTTCGCGGGCGATCCCCTCCGCGCGCTCCACTCCGCGCCCGGTGAGCGTGAGCACCTTCCAGGTGCCGCCTTGCGGTCCACGGGCGGTATGCTCCCGGACGTGTCCGGCGCGAACCATGCGGTCCACGGCCCTTCTCGCCGCGTAGGGGTGCCCATCGAAATGCGCTTCGGCCAGGTCGCGGGTGGCGACACTGCGATACATCCCGACGTCCGCTACGGCCCGCCTCACACGCCCCTCGAAAGTCTGATGCTCCGTGCGCGGATCGTACTCGCGCCGGTGGCCGCGCTGCCGCCGCTGTTCTCGCTCGACGCCAAGGTCGCGCCTGGGGCGGGTGATGGTCCTGCGGGGGTCGGGGGTGAAGTCTCGCGGATCGAACACGGTCCTTCCTTACCGGCCTGGCCCCATGTCTCGTTGCTGTTGTTGCGCGGGCTGTTCGGTGGGTTGCTTCGGGGCATGGCCAATCTGTGGGCCGCGAGCGTGAGAATATTGTCGGGTCCACTCCGCCGCCGTCTTCTCCTTGACCGGCGCTTCAACCTCGCGCTCGATCGCACGATCCATAAGGTAGTTGCTCATCTTTTGCGCGTCCCGCGCCGCTCTGTGAATCTCATGCGGGTCTTTTTCCAGGACTTCGACCCAACCCTTCACATAGGCGGCTCCGCGCTGCGGGTCATGCCCCACACCGATGCGCTCCCCCGTCATCATGGCGCTGATCTCCGCCCGCAATTCCTCGCGGGCATACTCCGGCGATCCGAAGCCTTTCTCCAGGCCCTCTTTGAGCCTGTCCCGGTTCATTCGATCCGGGTGGCCGGTCGAGTGGCCGCATTCATGCAGCGCCGTCTGGTAGTAGCCGTTCCGGGTGGGGAACTGACTCGGTTCCGGGAGCACCACCTTGTCCTCGGCCATCCGGTAGTAGGCGCGGTCTCCGGCAACATGCTGCACGGTCGGCCCGGCCGCCTCGATCACCTTCTCCGCATCGCGGTGGGCGTCCCATGCGGGCCGTGCTTGTCGAGAGCGCGGCTTCAACTCCAATCCATCGGCCTGCTCGACATTGAACACCGTGTACTGCTTACAGATGGGATGGGAACGCTGCTCTTCTTCGTAGATCGTCTTGCCGTCCTTGTCCTTGAGCACCTTGCCTTGCTCGTCCTTCAAAGCCCTCTCCGTCCGGTCCTTGAAAAACAAGACCCTCGTCCCTTTCTCGCCTTTGCGAACCTGTCCCCCCGCCGCCTGGATCTGGTTGTAGGTGCCCCAACGGTTGTCGCCCCGTCCGTCGCGAATCGCCCGGCTCATGAGATAAAGGCTGTTGCCGCCCGTGTACTTCTGGCCGGTCGAGAAGTTCTCGGCGCTGATCGCCTCCCCCGGCTTCCACGGCTTCTGCCAGGGCGCAACTCCCGCCTTGATCTGTTCGATGATCTCCCCGCTCACTTTCTTCGCGTAGTCCTCGCTACGCTGCCAGAACGTCTTTTTCTCCATGCGCCCCCTCCGTTTCTCTAGTCATGCCGGTCGTGCCTGGCGGCGTTAATCAGTTGAACTTGATGCCATAGGGCGGATCTAGGTAGATGCACTGGACCTTGCCGCGCAGGCCCTCGCGCTCGGCCAGACTGGCCATGCTCTGGAGGGAGTCGCCGAGGATCATGCGATTGGACCAGTTCTGGTCGTGCTGGTAAAACTCGGTCCTATCCGCGCCCTCGGGAATGCCGTTGAAGTCAGCAAAGAGGTCAGCCTGGAAACTCGAGTCTTGTGACGTGGCGTTTTTAGTTTGTTTTAGAAGGTCATCGACCAGTACCTTCGGATGAACCTTTTCCTGAATGTAGAGCGGCGAAGCGTAGACAACGAGATCACTCCAGTCTTGTTCATCCTTTCCACCCCAAACGAGCTGGGGATCGAGATCGGTGTTGCGGGGATACTTCACCGGTCGTGGATTGGCATCGTCTGGTCGGAGCACGGACTGATGTTCAGCGGAGGGGATGTTCCTCCGCTTGGCTTCGTCGTGCGTGATCGTTTCGACGGCCTTGCGAGTATTGCGCTTCTTGGCCATAGCTAACTGCCCTCAGTCACCGGTCGTACGGTCACGGTGGAGACCATCTTGTCGAACTTACCTCCGACCTTCGCGGCAAAGTCGCTCTCGATCTCGTAAACCTCGATGAACTCAGCGAAGGCCCAGCGTCCATACGTCTTGAGATTATTCACGCCGGGCACCCAGTAGGTATCCATCGTCAACTTCTTTTCCTTCGCGTCCTCGCGCCGGTAGCCCTTGATCTCGACGACGAGGTGCAGCAGGTCGTCGGGGCCGGAGCCGTCGTCCACCAAGACGATGAAGTCGGGCAGATACTTCCGGACCTCGGAGCCGTAGCGATAAGGAACTTCAAGACCCAAATTGTGGTTCTTCGTGTAGGCCACGACCTTCGGATGCGACTCGGCGACGCGGCAGAACTCGGCTTCCCAGCCGCTGTCGAGCACCACCCAGTTGATGTGATTCTTGGGCGGCGGACCACTGGTGTCCCAGCGGTCCGCTCGGGAGGTGTTGAATCTGACGTGGGCCGTGGAGCCAGTGGAATTGTAGGGGTCAAGCAGCGCCTTGATGGGGCGGTGGTCTGCCAGCGCGTTGGTAATGCCGGCAGTGATGCGGTTGCATGCGATGTCGGCTAGGAGTCTGCGCGGCAGAAGGACCGGAATTGGGCGGATAAAGATCGAAGATATGTCATGGCACGAACCTATCGGACTTATAGCCCAGAACAAACACTGCTGATGCCACCGTCGTTGAGAGATTGGTTGGCCGAAGATCACCTGTCGTACTTCATATCGGACGCGGTGGACGCGATGGATTTGAGCGCGTTCGAACAGCGGTATGGAACCGAGGGTCCGGGCAATCAGGCGTTTGATCCGCGGATGATGGTGAAGGTGCTGATTTATGGGTACGCGACCGGAGTGTTCTCGTCCAGGAAGATCGCGGCGAAGTTGACCGACGACGTAGCGTTCCGGATGTTGGGAGCGGAGAACTTTCCGGCGCACCGAACGATCTCGGATTTTCGCAAACTGCATCTTGAGGAGTTCGGAAACCTGTTTGTGCAAGTGGTGATGATGGCGCGGGAAGCGGGACTGGTGAAGATGGGAACCGTGGCGGTGGACGGGACCAAGATGCGGGCGAATGCAAGCAAACGCAAAGCGATGAGCTACGAACGCATGAAAAAGCAGGAGACCGAATTGGGTGAACAGATTCGGGATCTGTTGAACCGGGCCGAGGCGACCGATGAGGACGAAGACGAGCGATACGGCAAGGACCGGCGCGGAGACGAACTGCCCGACGGGTTGGCCACGCGCAAGAAGCGCCTGGCCACGATACAGGCGGCCATGAAGCGGCTCGAAGAACGTCAGATGGCCGCGGACAAGGAAGCGGGACGGAACACCAAAGATCACAAACCCGGATGCGGAAAGAAGCCATTCAAACGTCCCATGGGGGAACCTAAACCCACGGCCCAGGACAACTTCACCGACCCGGAAAGCCGGATGATGAAGACCTCCACCGAAGGGTTCCAGCAATGCTACAACGCGCAAGCGGTGGTGGATTCCCAGGCCCGGATCATCGTGGCAACAACGGTGACTGACAATGCATCGGATGTGGGGCAGTTGGAACCCACGCTGGATGCGTTGAGCGACAATCTGGGGGAGCGTCCCGACCGCGTGCTGGCCGATGCGGGATATCGATCCGAGTCAAATCTGGGGATGTTGGAACAACGTCAGATTGACGGGTATGTTGCGATGGGTCGCGAGAAGGATCTCGCCCGTGCCCCACTCCCACCCAAAGACACCGCTGTTGGTCGGATGATGAGAAAGATGAAAACCAAGCGTGGGCGTGACCGCTACCGGGCCCGAAAGCACATTGGTGAGCCGCCCTTCGGGTGGATCAAGTCGGTGCTCGGATTCCGACAGTTCAGTCTACGCGGTTTGGACAAAGTGACCGGGGAGTGGAATCTGGTCACTCTGGCGGTGAACTTACGACGGATGAACGGGAAGATCGAATGGGCATAATCCGGAAAACCGCAACCCGGCAGACCCGATACACGGCCAATTACGGGTGTCCGTACAACTCTGAACTCGTCGTATCGGAAGAATCGGTCGATTCTCCTCCGAAGACCCTCTCAAATCCCAATCAGTCCGAGTTCTTTGCGCTCTGCCGCGCAGACTCCTAGCTCCTGATACATCAACTGGGCGGGATACGTGCCGCCCTTGCAAACGAGACACGTGTCGAGCCACTGCTTTGTGATGCGTTTGAGTTGGCCGAACAAATAGAGCTTCGGTTCTTCCCCCGGATCGCGCCATTTCGTGTAGAGCAGGCGCTGGGTGACGTGGAAGAGCAGCGTGGACGGTCGCATGTCACCTAGATGCTCCAAGTTCAGGTCCACGCCTTCACCGATGATGCCTTCATTGCGCGTGATGGATGGGCCGACCAGATCGGGGCTGAGTTCGAGAATGGAATCGCTGTTGAAGGTGGCCGTGAGGCGCTCCTCGGGCAGTTCGACACGGTAGCTATCGACACGCGGAAACTGGATTTCGAGGCCGTCTCGTTCCGGGCGCATGGCTTTGACCTGAACCGTCTCACGCGGCGGCTGTGGGGGGGCGATGACGGGCTTGGCCGTGAAGTCGAAGGGAATGCCGAAAATGTCGGCATATTCGACGTTGAAGAGATTTTCGTCATTGAGGTCGTAGGATTGGCGGCGCAGCGCGCGTCCGATGACCTGTTCGCAGAGGAGTTGGGTGCCGAAAGCGCGGATGCCGAGGACGTGGGTGACGGTGTTCGCATCCCAGCCTTCCGTCAGCATGGATACGGAGACGACACAACGGATGGCACCTCCGAGTTTTCCATGCTTGCCTACGGTGTTCATGGCCTCACGCAGCAACTCCTGATCGCTGATGTTATCCCCCGCACGGGCATCCCCGGTGCGTTCGATGATCTCGCGGCGGAAACGTGCAATCTCATCGGCGGCCATGCCACGAAACTTGTCGTCGAGAGCGTCGCCGGCTTCCAGTTGTTCACTGTCGATCAGCAACGTATTCGGACGCGCGAGCGGATTCCCCGTGGTTTCATCGAAATTGCGGAAGAGGGCCAGGCGACCGTTTTCCAGTGTGGTGGTCCCGTCTTCGTTCTTGCGTTGAAAACCGGAGATGAAATCATAGACCAGCTTCGAGATGGCGGTGTTCTGGCAGACGATGATGAAGCAGGGTGGCACACGAATGCCCTCTTCCCTCCACAGATTGAAGGTCTTCTCGTAGTGCCCGTAGAGCGCCTCAAGCGCGGTTTTCAGTTTGGTAGGCAGTTCGAGGGGATCAAGCTCTCCGCCTTGGCCGCGCCCCTTCTTTGGCATCTCCTTGCGGATGTTCTCCCAGAGGTCGCGATAGATGGGCATTTCATCGCCGGGAATGTTCTGGGCGACCGGGACGCGAGGCAGTTTCACGATGCCGCACTCGATGGCGTCCATCAGCGAGAAGTCACTCATCGTCCACGGGAAGAGCGTGCCCTCGGCATAGCCGGATCCGCGCAGGAAGAAGGGTGTGGCGGACAGGTCGATCACACGAGAGTAGCCGAGCTTGCGATTCACGGCTTCGAGACCCGAAACCCAGAGTCGGGCCGCTTCGTTGTTCTTTTCGGCCTCCTTTCTGTCGTCGCCCTTCAGATGCACATCGTCCGGCTCCGGTGGCTTCTCGCGGTAACAATGGTGCGCCTCATCGTTGATCACGAGGATGTTCCTGATGCCCATCAGGTTAGGCATGACACGCTGGAGCACCTGACCTTCGGTTTCAGTAGTGTTCAGTTCGGCACCGGTTCGGCCCTTGAGCAACGCGCGACCTCCGGCAGACAGCTCGATGCGCTCACGTAATTTGAAGGCGTGATAGTTGGTGATGACGATTTTGGCGCGGTTTACGTCGTCGAGGAGGTCGTGCGGCACGAGTTCGCGGCTGGCGTAGTAACTGTCCGGGTCGTTCGGTTGGAGGACGCGGAGTCGATCCTTGATGGTCAGGCCGGGGGTGACGACCAGGAAGCCTCGGGTGAAGTGTTTGCTGGCGGGATGGCGGATCGCATTGACCGTTTGCCAGGCAATCAGCATGGCCATGACCGTTGTCTTGCCGGACCCGGTGGCTAACTTCAGCGCGAGGCGCATCAATTCGGGATTGGCGTCCTTGTTGGCTCTGGCCAAGTGATCTATTAATCGTTTGCCGGCCTTGAAGTGCGGTGCGACCTCGGTCAGCCAAATCGCGGTTTCGACGGCTTCCACCTGACAGAAGAACGGGCGAGTGCTGCCAAACGAGTGGTGCCGCCAGTGCTGGAGCAGGCGCGCAGTCTCCGGGCTGACCTGCCACTGGGCGGCGTTGGGCAAGGCCCGCCACATATCCACTTGATGGCGCACTTCATTGATGATGGAGGTCGGATCGTATTGCTGCTCTTTGGTGGAGAGGCCCTTCCCCTCGTCGAAAACAAAGGCCTCTTGAGTAGCCTTTTTGCGTTTCTTCGGCTTTGGGATAGGCGTGATGAACTTTGCAGGGCGACGGGATTCGATTGTCTGCTGTGTTGGTTGTCCCTCCTTGTCCAGCTCCCAGTGCCGGGCTGGACAATCGTAAGGTGAGTTCAGAATGGGATGGTCGAAGAATGGGTTGGCCATTTTCTAATGCATACTCGCAGGTTTCCCGCGCAAGGATATTAATTCAGTTCAGTCTTCCATGAGCGAGGGGCTTGCCTCGCTGGGGTTGGCAGCGTACCCGGCCCTTCTTCGGCGGCCAGCCAGCGCTGTGTATATGAGGCACTCCAGGTCGCGCTCAGAGGTGTCACTACTTATGCCTGCCTTCCTTGCTCGGCGAAGGGATTGATCACGCGCAGGCCTTCGTAGTTCTGCTGGTCGTTCAAATCCTCGGAGTATACTACATCGCAGCCGCAGGCTCGCGCGGCGGCGAGAATCGCCCCATCCCAGTACGACAGCCTGAAACGCTCGCTGATCGACACCCCGGCGCGAAACACGTTGACGGTGACCGGCTGCACACGAAACATCAGAACCGGCTCGAGGAATCCCAGAGCTTCGGGATGCGACAACCTGCCAGGGCGGGTGGAACGCGTCGCCTGGTGATAGAACTCCTGCAGTACTTGCACCGACACCGCAAGCTCAGGCTCCTCCAAGAGTTCCAGGGCACGGCTGCGCTTGCGGGCATCCTCCGACACCAGGCTCGCCGCGTACAAAAGCACGTTGGTGTCCACGAAGCGCATGGCCGTCACTTCGAAGTGCTGCCCCGATGCTCCTTCTCATCTACCGCGGCTTCGGTCCGAGCGACATCACGGTCGTATAGTGCTTCCCGTGACAGATTGTCTGCCATACACAACCCCACGCCCCGCGCCTCGAAGTCCGCGATTACCTCCCGCAGCAGCCGACGACGTCGTTCGATCTCCGTCTCCGGACGTAGGCGGTCGGCGGATTCACCGACGAGACTTCTGAGAAAATCGCGCACCAGAGCCGACACCGAGGTGTCCAACTCCGCCGCTCGGATGCGGGAGCACCGATAGGTGTCTTCGTCAACAGATATTGTGATGTTCCTCATTGACACAGCCTCACAGCATCAGCGTATCACAGCATCAGCGTATCACAGCATCTGACCACGGTTCTATTAGCCCGCATAGATCACCGATGGGACCAGAAAAGGCCGCCCTGTTTGGCATAAAGCGTTTGTGAAGAACGACTTCAAAGCCAAACGGAGGCGGCCCTTATGAGGACAGAGCGTAACCAAGCCACATTCGAATTTCACGGACTATTTCAACGCAAAGTGAAGGCGCGGTTCGACGGCGGGAAGATCACCTCCGATGCGGGGGTGCTGCTATTGCGCGAGGTCGAGAGGCGGACGGGTCTGATCGCCGGACTGACCGCGTGTTTCAGCGATCACCGGGATCCGCGGTGGATCGAACACACGGTGGAGGAGCTGCTGAGGCAGCGCATCTACGGACTCTGTCTGGGGTACGAGGACCTGAACGATCACGACCAACTGCGCACCGATCCGATGCTGGCGGTGGCGGTGGATAAAGCCGATCCGTTGGGGGAGAGGCGGTGGCAGGCCTCAGATCGGGGGAAGGCGTTGGCGGGCAAGTGCACGCTGAACCGGTTGGAGTTGACCGGGGTCGAGGTCGACGAGAAGGAGCGCTACAAGAAGATCGCCATGGATGCGGACCGGATCGACGGCTGGATGGTGGATGCCTTCCTGGCGACCCACGAATCGGCGCCCGAGGAGATTGTGCTGGATCTGGATGCGACCGACGATCCGATTCATGGCCATCAGGAAGGCCGGTTCTTTCACGGCCACTACGGCAATTACTGTTATCTCCCGCTCTACATCTTCTCGGGGGAGCATTTGTTATGCGCCCGGTTGCGGCGCTCCAATATCGATGGGGCGGACGGATCGGTGGAGGAACTGAAACGGATCGTCGGCCAGATTCGGCAGAGCTGGCCGGAGGCGTCCATCATCATCCGGGCCGACTCGGGCTTTTGCCGGGATGCGATCCTGAGTTGGTGCGAGGCCCACTAGGTCGACTACGTGGTGGGTCTGGCCAAGAACGATCGGCTCAAGGAAGAGATCGCTTCACAGATGAGTCAGGCCGAAGCCGAGTTCCACGCCACCGGGATGTCGGCGCGGGTGTTCAAGGATTTCCGGTACCAGACGCGCGACAGTTGGACCTCGGAGCGACGCGTCATCGGCAAGGCCGAGTTCCTGGAGAAAGGCGCCAATCCCCGATTCGTCGTCACCTCCCTGTCGCCGGAACGCCTGGGAGCACGTGCCCTCTATGAAGACTTTTACTGTGCGCGGGGCGACATGGAGAACCGGATAAAAGAACAGCAGTTGGATCTGTTCGCCGACCGGACCAGCGCTCGAACGATGCGCGCCAATCAACTCCGGCTGTATCTGTCCTCGGCCGCCTACATGCTCATGCACGCGTTGCGTCGTCTCGGACTCAAGCAGACCCCCCTGGCCCGAGCTCAGTGTCAGACGATTCGATTGAAGCTCCTGAAGATCGGCGCCCAGGTTCGCCTCACGGTCCGCCACGTCTGGATCTCCATGTCGGAAGCCTATCCCTACAGCGAGATCTTCGCCTCCGTTGTGCGCAACCTCCAAGCCATTCCTCTGCGCTGCTGAGGACCGTCCCGATCGACCACCCCCAAAACGAAATCGTTCGATCGCTCAGGCCGAGGTCTGCCTGAATGCGTCCCGTCACGCTCTTCCGAACCCGAAAAACGACCCATTCACGGCCGTTCACACCACCGAATCACTCGACCCGTACCGAATCGACATCGAAACTCTCAGAAAACCGTTCCGGCCTGCTAAAATCACCTTCATTTCCGAACCGGTGACCTATGCGGGCTAGGGCCGCATCATCAATTTCTGGCATTGTATCTGCCAGATACGGAACATGGGTGCAGTTAAACAAAGGCACCAAATCCGTCATAGCGATCACGGTTAACATTTGTTGCCTCTAGCGTTTGCGCCGAAATTCATACTCCCAGTTTCAACCCACCTCGAGCTGACGGATTTTGGGCACCTCCAAACCGACCGAATCTTGCAGCTTCTCGGCCTCGAAATCGTACTCGCCCTGCAGGTTGATGTGCTGCCAGGCAACGATCGATCCGGAGGCGACTCGAGGGCTTCCTTCTCGTTCGCAGTTCGAATGCTCATCCGTGCCATTTCATGTCTCCCTACCCACCCGAGCACGCACCAGGCGGGATCCTGTTTCGGCAGTCTGAGGGTGACAAATAGGGTTTCCAGAGATTTCTGCTGACACTGAGTGCGAAAAACCGGGCTTTCAGCAGCTCGAGATTACTGCCAACTAGACCATACCCTACTTGGCAGCCCCGCTCCTGCTTTCAGCCCCCGCCCTGAGGCCATAGATAGCCCCGCAATGGGGCCCGATTTCTGTGACGGATTTGGTACCTTTGTTTAATTGCACGGTGGTCTCAACCGATCGACGCAACACTTTATCTTAAAAGGAAAAGGTGGAGTGTATGCGGAAAGGGATGCGATTCGGTTTCACTGCGGCGGAGAAGGCGGAGTTATGGGATCGGTGGCGGCGAGGGGAATCTCTGCATGAGATCGGGCGAGCGTTTGGCAAGCTGTCATCGTCTATTCATTGTCAACTGGCGCATACCGGAGGCATTCGTCCTCAACCACGACGACGGTCGAGGTTGGCTTTGAGTCTGTCGGAGCGTGAGGAGATCTCGCGAGGGACTGTGGCCAGGCAATCGATACGAACGATAGCCCGGTCGCTGGGGCGCTCACCGTCGACAGTGAGCCGGGAAATTCGTCGGAATGGCGGCTATGATGATTATCGTGCGTCCCGAGCCGATACGCAGGCCTGGGAACGGGCCCGTCGCCCGAAACGATGTCGACTGGGTCGCGATCCACGGTTAGGGCGAGCGGTGGCGAGGAAGCTCCGGCGGAATTGGTCGCCCGAGCAGATCGCCGGCTGGTTGAAGCGAGCGTATCCGGAGGATGAGTCCTATCACGTGTCTCACGAAACGATCTACCGGAGCCTATTTGTTCAGACCCGCGGAGTGTTGAAGAAAGAGCTACTTAGGCATCTGCGGTCGAAACGAAGGATTCGTCGATCCCGACATTCCAGTCGTAAAGGTCACGGAAAAGGGGATCTCGCCGATATCGTATCGATTCGTGAGCGCCCGGCCGCAGTCGAAGATCGTGCCGTTCCCGGTCACTGGGAGGGAGATCTGATAGCGGGATCGAAGAACACCTACATTGCGACCCTGGTCGAACGCCATACCCGTTACGTGATGTTGGCGAGAGTCTCCGATAGGCAGACGCAAACCGTCGTGCCGGCACTGATCAAGCAGGCCAGGAAACTACCGACGGAGCTGTATAAATCCTTGACCTGGGATCGAGGCAAGGAAATGGGAGATCATCGGCGGTTTAGCCTGGCGACCGATATCGATGTCTACTTCTGCGATCCTCAAAGTCCATGGCAACGGGGTTCCAATGAAAACACGAATGGCCTGCTCCGACAGTACTTCCCCAAGGGAACCGACTTATCGGTGCACTCGCAAAGGCATCTGAACAAGGTGGCACGTGAGCTCAATGAACGGCCGCGTAAGACGCTAGAGTTTGAAACTCCAGCAGAACGATTTAACGTTTGTGTTGCATCGACCGGTTGAGGCGGCAACCCAAAGTAGAGGAGACGAAAGCGTGCGCCGGATTACAGCGAATCGGGTCTCCAACGGCGAATACACATCTGCGAAGAAATGAGGTGAGTGCTGATATGTTCGGCTGGTTTCGAAATAAGCGGCGCGCAAGGATCCGGGCGAGTCCGTTTCCCCTGGCCTGGAGTTCGGTGCTTGAAGCGCTCCCGATCTACTCGCGGCTTCCCGAAGAGGATCGCGACGAGCTGGGCGGGCACATCCAGATCTTCCTCGGAGAAAAGCGCTTTGAAGGCTGCGCAGGTCTGGATCTCGACGATCGCATACGAGTCACGATCGCCGCCTATGCCTCGGTCCTTCTGCTACACCGGAATACCGACTACTACCCGCAGCTGGAAAGCATTCTCGTTTACCCGCACGCCTACCAAGCGCCAAGCGAACGCCACCTGGGAGACTACCTGGTCGAAGAAGGCACAGAAGTGCGCGAAGGCGAGTCCTGGTACCGGGGCGCCATGGTTCTCTCCTGGAAGGACGCCCGGCGTGGTGCGGATGACCCTGCGGACGGAGAAAACGTCGTATTCCACGAGTTCGCTCACCAACTCGACGACGAATCCGGCGCGGGGGACGGCACCCCGGTTCTGGAAAGCCGTGACAAGTGGCGGGGATGGGTGCGGGTATTCGAGCACGAATACGGAGAACTTCAGAACGCCGCCGGCCTGGGGCGCCCGAGTGTACTCGACCCTTACGGAGCCGAGAGCCCTTCGGAGTTCTTTGCGGTGGCGACCGAATGCTTCTTCGAACGTCCCCGCGAATTACGTCGCCGTCACCGGGAACTCTACGACCAACTTCGAGGTTTCTACAGGCAGGATCCAGCCGAGTGGTAGTGCGTCGACCGACGGATACGACATGTGTCGGACCCCGCTTCGTAACCCGCTGTTGCCCCTCCTGCGTGGATAAACGCTTTACGCTAGGATTCGAGCGTCGCCTCCTGTCCAACGTCAATCACAATTCCCGCTCTGAGTTGAGAGTTTCGTTCGCCGTCCCGCCTGCGGCGTTGTCCACAGGAGCGTCGCCATCACTTTCTTCGTCCTTTCTCTTTCTTTGCGGCCGCCATGCGGTAGCTGGAGAGATTCAATTCCAGAATGACGCTGTGATGCACCAGACGGTCAATCGCTGCCGCGGTGGTCATCGGGTCCTTGAAGATCTTTTCCCAGTCCGAGAAGACCAGGTTCGATGTGATCAGGATGCTGCGACGTTCGTACCGGTGGGCGAGCAGAGTGAAGAGCACCTCCATTTCGTCGCGGCTGTGCTGGACGTAACCGATGTCATCGACGATGAGGGCGTCGAACTTGTCGAGCCGCTTGAGTTCCTTCTCCAGCCCGAGCGCGGCCTTGGCCCGCAAGAGCCGCTGGACCAGCAGCGCACATGGAGTGAAGTAGATTCTCCGGCCTTTCAGGATGAGTTCATGGCCGAGGGCACAGAGCAGATGGGTCTTGCCGCTGCCCGGGTTACCAAAGGCCAAAACGTTCTCGGTGCGATCCAGAAAGTCCCCCTCCAGCAACGCATCCACGCGCCGTTGGACGGTTCGGGGCAGTCGCGATTGCTCAAACGCCGGCCAGGTCTTCTCCCGGGGCAGCTTCGACGCCCGCGGGAACCGTTCGGTCTTGCGTTGCCGTCGTTCTTCCAGTTCCAGCTCACACAGCGCCAGCAGGTAGCGGTCGTAGGCCCAGCCGTCGTTGGCGGCCAGCGCGGCCTGAGGGCTGTAGTTGTCGACAAACGCCGGAAGGTGCAACTGGTGCAGCGAGGCAGTGATGGGCTCTTTCACAAGCATGCCGCCTCCTGGACCGGATCCAGCAGCTCGTCATAGAGTCGGATCTGGGGTGGGGCAACCCGCACCTGCCAGGGGGATTGGACCGGGCATTGGGCGTCGATGCGCTCCCGGACCGTGTCCACTGTGATCGGCCGACTTTTATCGATCAGATACCGCAATGCCTGGTGGACCCGGTCTTCACTGTCCAGGGCCGCCATCTGGAGGATCTTCAGATACTGACGGTCGGCGCTCGTGGGCGCGTGTTCCCGCAACCCGTCATAGGCCACCCGGAACAACAGCCGCGGGAACATGTCCTGCTGGTACCGGTAGTGTGGAAACGCTCCCGGTTTGCGCACCAGAGAATGAATCACATGTCGGTAGTGGACCGCGTGTTTGCCCGATCCCCGCAGCCGCGGCATCCCTTCGACGCATTCCCCGCCGTACCAGACTTCCAGACGCTCGGTGTCCAGGTGAACCTGGACCTGTTCGCCGATCAGCCGGCTATCGACCGAGTAGGTGTTCTTACGCACCCGAATCGTACTGTCCCCCGATACGCGCACTCGAATGTGATGCGTGTGGTCCAATCGTCGTAGCGGGAGCCGACCGATACAGTCGAGTTCCTCGTTCAGTCGCTGGCTGCGAATCGCATTACGTTGGTCGATCAACGCCACAAGAAATTGTTCGTAGGCATCCCGGCTCTCGAAGTCCCGGCTCCCACGCAGCAGCAACTCCTGATCCACGGCCGTCTTGAATCGATAGTGACTCTGCTCGACGTCACCGTTCTCGTGGGCCCGGCCGGCCTGGGTGTGCGTGGCCCCAAGACCATAGTGATTGAGCAATCCCTGATAGCGGGCCGTAAACTCATCCGGATCCTTCAGGTTGTTCACCGCGGCCGACAGGCTGTCGGTCCGATGTTCCTGGGGGACGCCTCCCAGTTGCCACAGCGCATTCTGGAGCCCTGCCGACAGGCTCTCGAACGATTCGGAAAAACACACCGTGACCGTTTCCCAGTTCGAATACGTCAGGACGAAGTGATACGCCATGTGGTCGAACTTCTGGCCGCCGATCGTCACCATCAGACTCCCCATGTGCGTGAAGTCGCTCTGGCATTGCCGGCCCGGATCATGGACCTGGGGGAACATCACTTCACGCTCCGGTCCGGATCGAACCCGACGCTGCAGGGTTCGCAATGCTTGGGCAGAATCTCCTGGAACGCAACTGACCTTCCTGAAACTCTCCCGGATGCTTCCGGCACAGATGCTCGAACATCGTCTTCGCCTGCAGGGTCGGATGCTTGCCCAGAATCTCCTGGATCTGGTCCCACACCCCCTCAAACGGATCCGGACGGGTTCGCCCGCGTTGCGGCTTCCGCATCTGACTCGGCAGCTGCTTCTTCCGCCGATACTTCCGTGCCGTTTTCTCATCCATTCCCGCTTTCGCCGCTGCATGGGCCCGTGTCGCTTCCCTTTGTGTCAGCTTCATCAGTCGTCTCACTTGTTGATCGCTTACCATCCAAGCATCTTGCAAAATCAACAACTTGGCCCGGTAACACTTTGTTGAGGCAACGGGAATTTTGATTGTCGCTGATCAGTGGATCAACAAACGGGGGCAGATCTCCAATCAGAGCATCGAAATCACCTATCACATGCGGGTCCTTGCTCAGATCTAAAACTACGCAGCGGCTCCATCGAGGATTACTCGACCCTTATAAAGATTCCCTAGCCAGCGCCGGTCCCCGTTGAAAGTCAGTCAAAGCTGTGCACCGGTCGCGGGGTGGTTCCCATACCTGGTTGCACAAAGCCTCAGTGGTCACTTCAAACCCGGCCAAGGATGGTAACCGCTTGACCGCCTCGTAGCTGCCCCCGAATCCGTGATCCGAAACCAGATCCTGCCAGATGGCCATCGCGTTGCGGCCACGCATCAGGGCCGGTTCAATGATCTCCCGGTAGGGCTCCGCACTGGACAAGGACCGAGGCACAGGAGGGATCGTTAACCCATCCAGAACCCGATTCCCGGCCCCAGAGTCGGTGGTCACCCCGTTGGCCGGTTTTGCCCGAAGCCGTCCCCAGCCTCCGGGTGGCCGCACCGCCACCCCGGCCGCCTTCAGGTAGCCTGAAGCCGTCTCCCGGCGCACTCCGGTCGTTTGTTCGATCCGTCGGAGCGACCATCCCAGCCGCCCCAATGCAACTACTTGTTCTCGTTTTTCGGCGCTCAGACAGACATTGCTCATGCCGACGGAGCCTACTCCGTCGCTGTCAATGTCCCGGGCCTTATCGTTGGCCGGTTTTCAAGTGACCACTATTGGCCGGTTTTGGGTGACCGCCGAGGCAAAGGAACCAGACTGTGTGAAAACTCACAGGCGGCTCTTGTGCCCGGTATAAATACAATGGGGTATAGCACATATCGCTGGAGAGGGATGCTCACAGCTGCTTCTTCTGTCGAATTCAACAGACGAATATGTGGGTCCGGAAAACCCGGTTCGATTCATTGATGCATTCGTCGACGGCCTCGACTTGGAAGGCGCAGGGTTCCAACGGGTGGAGCCGAAAGCAACGGGCGGCACCCCGGCTAGGAGCCTGTCGGGAATAGATTGGGGATGGGTGGCCACAGAGGTCGGGGAAGAACCGGATGGGACCTAAGCTGGACGGGTGGATTTGTAGAAGAAGGCATGACGAAAAGCTTCCGATCCGATGACCTGAATCAGAGCTTGTTGATGCCGCCGTCGTTACACGACTGGCTTCCGGAAAATCATTTGGCGCGATTTGTGGCCGACCTGGTGGAGACGCTGGATCTGTCGGCGTTTTACCGTTCCTATGAGGCGAAGGATGGACGAGGTCAGGCGGCCTACTCCCCGGTGCTGATGGTGCGGTTGTTGGTGTACGGATATTGTACCGGGGTGGTGAGTTCGCGGCAGATCGAGAAACGGACGCATGAGGACGTGGCGTTCCGGTATTTGAGTGCGGACACGCATCCGGATCACAGCACGTTCAACGAGTTTCGGAAACGGCATTTGGAGGCGTTGGCGGGACTGTTTCTGCAAGCGCTGGGATTGTGCCGGAAGGCGGGGCTGGTGAAACTGGGGCATGGGGCGGTCGACGGGACGAAACTCCAGGCGAACGCCAGCAAGCACAAGGCGATGAGTTATGGGCGGATGAGGGGGGCCGAAGAGACGCTGAAGGCGGAAGTGGAGGAGTTGCTGAAGCGGGCCGAGGCGGTCGACGCGGTCGAGGATGAGAAGCAACGGCAAGGACTGACCGACCAGTTGCCGAAGGAATTGGCGCGGCGGGAAAGCCGGTTGAAGAAGATTCGACAGGCCCGGGCGGAATTGGAAGCGGAAGCCCGGCAGAAGGCGGGGAAGGCGAAGGCGGACGCGGAAGCGCGGATGGCCCAGCGGCGGAAGCAAGAGGAGCGAACGGGGAAGAAGACGGGTGGAGGCCAACCGCGGGTTCCCGATCCGAAGCAGGCGGCGCCGGATGCGAAGGCGCAGCGCAACTTCACCGATCCGGACAGCCGGATCATGCCCGACGGCGCGCACAAAGGCAGTTTCGTGCAGGCCTACAATGCCCAGATCGCTGTGGACGATGACACGCAAGTCATCGTCGCGGCCGAGATCACCCAGGACGCCAATGACAAAGAGCAACTGGCGCCCATGGTCGCGCAAGTGCGGCGGAACACGGGGACCCGGCCCGTCGCGGTCAGCGCGGATGCCGGGTATTGGAGCCCCAGGCAGGTGACCGACCCGCGAGCCGCAGGGATCGATTTACACGTGGCCACGGGGCGAGTCCGGACCGGCGCATCCCCGAAGTCTTCCGGCGGCCCGCCCGGAGCGACTGAAGGCGCCGGCGTACGGGAGCAAATGAAACAGAAACTGGACAGCGATGTGGGGCGGGCCGTCTACAAGATGCGCAAGGCGATTGTGGAACCGGTATTCGGACAGACCCGGGAATGCCGGGGATTCCGGCGTTTCAGTTTCCGCGGTCTCGAGAACGTGCGTGCGGAATGGCAACTGGTCTGTTGGACCCGCAACATCCTGAAGTTGTTTCGTTACGGAGGAGGATTCAAGCCACTGGCGGCTTGAATCGAAGCAGGGAGATCCTGGCCAACACAGAATCCGCGGATGAAAAATACGTATCGCGTTCAATGGGGGGCTGCCGCAATCTCATCTCATGGATCTGTCTGAGCAAACGCTTCCCAACGTGGCCTTCATCCTGAAATCGCGATGGGGCTTTCAGCTTCAGATTTCTTATTGCCGACGGGCTCCTAGCTCACGAGCGCCCGCAACGACACCGCCACGTCTGCGGCACCGTGCAGGACCGCGTTGTCCAGAGTAGCCAAAGGAACGCCCAGGACCCGAGCGAGCGCGACGAACTCGGCATCGTAGGCAGTTAGGCCGCACTCCAACGCGACATCGATCACCTGGTGTCCAGACACGCTGGCGATGCGATCTCCTAGAACGACAGCAGCATCATCGCTCATCGCTTTGGCCTGATCCGAGGTTAGCGCGCCCCGCCGCACGAAGCCGACCAGGACGTTGTGCAATTCACTCATGAGGATGCTGGGGGCCGCCCACTCGGTCTCCCGCTCAAACAACAGGGCCGCGTCGGTGCCCGCTGCTCCGCCCACTACCAGACGAACTATCACATTCGTGTCAACTACGATCACAGTCGTCCCGTGTTCCGCATCTCTCGTAGCGTGTCCTCACTGAGGTCGATTGGTCCAAGTGTTTCGTTTCGCTGCCGGATACGATCCAGGAGGGTCTGCGGGTCTACTGGCTCGGGGCTAACCGACTCCGTTAACCTCGCGAGGATCTCCCCGTTTAGGCTACGGTGGTTCCGGCTCGCGGCTGACTTCAGCTCCCGATGCAGGGGGTCGGGGATTCCACGAAGCGCTATGTCTGGCAAATTGGCCTCCTTCTGCAAAGTATAATACCATAATGATATCATAAGAGTGTCAGGCGGTACCCTGGTTCGGCGACCCGGGAGGAGCTGCCGACGAATCGCCTGCTGTGCCAAAAATGTGTCAGAAATGCAAGTCAAACAGCCAAAAAGGGTTCTGTGCTGAGCGAAAGCAGAGTCCCTGAATGGGTGTAACGCTATGGAAAATAAGGGAGAGAATAAAAGGAGAAGAGGAGAGGTAGCCACTTAAAAGGCAGATGCTCTACCAACTGAGCTAACGGCCCGTCAATTTAGGATTCTATATCGGAACACAGGATCGGTCGAGGGACGGCCTCGGTTCCTTGACGTGTGCGGTCATAGACCGCACACACACCCGTTGGGGCGGTCGCGCTTTACGCCGAAACCCTTATCGTTTCGCTTCGGTCGGGACCGGTCGAAACCATGCTGATCGGACGCTCGAGAAAGTCCGACAGGAACTTGAGGTAGTCCTGTGCTTCGGTGGGGAGGTCCGACCACTCCTTCAGTCCCGCGATCGGTGTGCTCCAGCCGGGCAGGTTCTTGTAGATCGGCTCCACCTGATCGAGAATGTCGGCGTCGGCAGGGAATTCATCGACCGGCGATCCCTTGTACTTGTAGCCGACGCAGACGGGAATCTCATCGAACGCGTCCAGAACGTCGATCTTCGTCACGGCGAACTCGTCCATGTCGTTGATCATGGCCGCGTACTTTGCTGCAGCGCCGTCGAACCATCCGCACCGTCGGGGACGCCCGGTGGTCGATCCGTACTCGTCGCCTTTCGCGCGCAGTTCTTCGCTGACGGTTTCGTCCGCTTCAGTCGGAAAAGGACCGCCGCCGACGCGAGTCGCATAGGCCTTCATGATCCCGAGCACAGCGTGAACGTGCTTAGGAGCGATACCCAGGCCGCTGGGGATGCCACAGGCCGTCGAGCTGGACGACGTCACGTAGGGGAAAGTGCCGTGGTCGACGTCGAGCAGCGTCGCTTGAGCCCCTTCGAACAGGATTCGCTTTCCGTCGCGCAACATCCTGTTCAGCACCGTCGCTGTGTCGACGAAGAGCGGTCGCAGCTTCTCCGCATACTCCGCGTAGGATTCGCAGATCGGTTCGGGGTCGATCTCCTGGGGGTAGTTCAGCGCTTCGAGGGTTCGATTCTTCAGTTCGACCTGTTCCCGGATACGCTGGGCCATCGTGTCGGCGTTGAGCAGGTCGCACCCCCTCAGGCCCCGCCGCGCCATCTTGTCTTCGTACGCCGGTCCGATGCCCCTCGAAGTGGTTCCGATACGCCGCTCCCGGAGCTGCAGTTCGATTGCCGCTTCCAGGACGCGATGGTAGGGCAGAATCAGGTGGCACCGGTTCGACACGAAGAGCCTGCCTTCGGTCGAGATGCCCGCTTCAGCCAGAACTTCCTGCTCTTCGATCAGAGCAAGCGGATCCAGGACCACGCCGCTGCCGATCACGCATTGGATCTTCTCATGGAAAATTCCCGAAGGAATCAGGTGCAGGATGAAACGCTGCTTTCCGATCCGGATCGTGTGTCCAGCGTTGTGACCGCCCTGGTACCGGGCGACTACGTCGAAATCGTCGGAGATGATGTCGACGATCTTGCCCTTGCCCTCGTCGCCCCACTGGGCGCCCACGACCGCAACATTCTTGTTGTTATTCATGATTCGTCCAATGGCTGGAACGCGGGAGGCGGCTTAGTGATCGAGCGTCAGTCGCCTTCGAAGTGGTAGCCGCAGGGTTCTTCGAGTTCCTTCAGGTCCTTGGGGACCAGGGGAAAGATCTGGCACTGTGCAAAATGCTTGCCGTAGATCGAGCAGCTGTATTGGCCGTCGACTTCGTCGAGGAACGGGCACCGGAGGAGGATCTTGCAGCAAGCCCCGCATCGGGTGCACTCGCCGCGACGCATCGCCAGGAGCCGTTCGTTCTCCATGGTGTAGACGCTGGCACGGAAAAAACGCCGGACCTTACCCTGCAGTTGCAAAGCGCGGAAGCGGAGCTTCTCGAAAGGATCTGTCGGTGGCCGGCGCACCGGCGCATTGAGGACTGGCAGTTCCACTTACAACTCGCTCGACAGTGTTGCTAGGAAATATGTTTCGAGATTGCGCCGACGATGGTGGCCTTGGGAACGGCGCCGACCATCTGCTCCTTGACTTGTCCGTCTTTGAAGAGCAGCAACGTTGGGATCCCTCGAATGCTGAAACGGGCCGACAGCGCATTGTTTGCGTCGACGTCCAGCTTTCCGACTTTCAGTTTGCCCTGGTATTCGCCTGCGATCTCATCGACTGTGGGGGCCAGCGCCTTGCAAGGTCCGCACCAGGCGGCCCAGAAATCTATGAGTACGGGAACGTCGGATTTCTCGACTTCGGCCTCAAAATTGGTGTCCGTGATCTCGACTGTATTCGTCCCCATCAATCCCCCTCGGTGATTCTATGCATGAAATGTGTAACTTAGCCGAACCCCGGCGGAAAAGTCAAACCAGAGTAACGCTGGCGATCATACCGGGGCCGGAGGGCGGATCGGGTCCGGGCCCTGCACGGCCTGAAATTCCTGCTTTTTTTGACTAGGTTCGGGTCCGATGGGCGGCGGGATCGGGAAAGGGCGACTCAGGCGGAGATATCGATTCGGAGGCCGTGTTCGTCGGTCTCGACCTGCCCGTCCGGCGTGTAGGTCAACTCGGGCGGCGGCGCCTGAGCGTCGGCCTTCTTCTTCTTCGGGCGCTGGGCTGTCTGCCGCTTCCGCCGCCCGGAATTCGAAGTGGGCTGTATTCTCTGTAAGTTACCGATGCCAGAGTCGCCAGCCGTCGGGATTGTGGTTCCAGTTTCCATGTCAACCTTCTCCGCTACCTACTGTATCGGCCCTCCCGGATTAGAACTTTAGGGTATATTCGGGAACGCCCAAGCGCTTGCGCCGTCAACCTGGGGACCAATCCCCCTTTTATTGAAGGAAGCAGTGTCTTTCGAGAAGTTCCGCAACCTGCGCACCGAGCCGATCGTCATCAGCGGCATCGGATGCCTGACCCCGCTGGGAAACGGCCGGGAAGCGCTGTGGGAAGGATTTCGTCAGAGCCGGAGCGGCGTCGACCGTATCCAGGCCTTCGACCCGTCTCCTTTTCCGGTTCAGATCGCCGGCGAAATCCGCGGGATCGACCCTTTCGACAACCTTCCGCGGAAAGAGCGCCAGCATGTGTCCCGGACCGCAGCCCTGGCCATCGGTGCAGCCCGCCTGGCCCTCGACGACGCGAAGCTGAATCCATCCGCTGCGAAAATCGAACAGCGACGCGGGATCGGAGTACTGTTGGGCAGCGGCGGCGGGGGGTTGGAGTTCACCGAACGACAGTACGCCCACTACTACAGCAAGCAGGTGCGGAAGGCCTCGGTCTATTCGATACCGACGTCGACGATCGGGACTCTCAGCAGCGAGGTGTCGATGGCGTTCAAGCTGCATGGTCCCAGCCATATCGTATCGACCGGGTGTACCAGCTCCACCGACGCTATCTTCTATGCCTGTCAGTCGGTCCTGACACGGCAGACCGACATCATGGTCACCGGCGGCGTCGACGCGCCCATCGCTCCCGGCATCCTGTCGGGGTTCTGCATGATGCGGATCCTGACCGAGTCCTGGAACCAGTGCCCCCAGTCCGGATCGCGGCCTTTCTCCAGCGACCGCGACGGCTTTGTTCTGGGTGAGGGCGCGTGGGTTTACATCGTCGAAACCGAAACGTCGGCCCGGGAGCGCGGCGCGCCGGTTTACGCAGAGGTGGCCGGGTATGGTTCGACGTGCGACGCGTACCATCGAGTCCGTCCCGACGAGTCGGGTGTGGAACCGGCCCGTGCCATGTCGCTCGCGATGGCGGATGCCGGCATCGACCCCGACGAGGTCGACTACGTCAACCTGCACGGAACTTCAACGGTCCTGAACGACCGTATCGAGACACGCGCGCTCAAGCAGAGTCTCGGCCCCGCGGCGTACCGCACTTCCATGAGCGCTTCGAAATCGATGTTCGGCCACCCGCAGGGCGCGAGCGGTGCCGCCGGCATCAGCGCGGCATTGTTTGCGATGCGTGAGGCGACGATTCCGCCCACGCTCAATCTGGAGCGCGCCGACGAGGAGTGCGACCTGGACTACACACCATTGACCCCGCGGAAACAGGCTGTTCGCTACGCCCTTGCCAACTGCATCGGCTTCGGGTCGAAAAATTCGGCTCTCGTCCTCCGGAACCTCGATGCCTGACCTGTCCCGAAGAGTCCACGACGAGGAACTGATGGACGACTTGGCGCGACCGGAGTCCGAGTTCATCGAGGCGTATCGGGAACTCGCCATCATCAATCGGTATCTTGGCGGCATCAGGGCGATAGAACGCTTCTCGCCGGCGATCGACGGTGGATTCCTTCTCGATGTTGCCGCCGGGGCGTGCGACATCGGCGATGCGCTCACCCGGCAGAGCCGCTGGCGAGTGGTCGGACTGGACTTGAACGCCGGTGGTCTCCGGATGGCAAGACACAGCTTGGCGGTGGTCGGCGACGCTTTCGAGCTTCCGTTCTCCGACGACGCATTCGACGTCGTCACCGCTTCGTTGTTCTTCCACCATCTCTCCGATGACGACTGTGTTCGCGTCCTCGGGAGTATGTACCGGGTAGCGCGTCGGATGATTATCGTCAACGATCTGCATCGACATCAGCTGGCGTATCTGTCGATCGTCGTCCTGACGCGACTGTTCAGTCGGAGCGTGATGGTTCGGAACGACGGGCCTCTGTCGGTTCGGCGGGCATTCCGTATGGACGAACTGGCTCGCATCGCCCGGCGCGCCGGCATCGATGCCCGCGTGTACCGCAGCTTTCCGTACCGTCTGGTTCTGGTGGCCGAGAAATGAGAAGACACGACGTCGTCATCATCGGGGGCAGCCTCGCCGGGGCCTCCTGCGCGATGGCGCTCCGAGGGAAGGGAATCGACGTCGGCGTCTTCGACAGGGATCGCTTCCCAAGGCAGAAAGTGTGCGGAGAGTTCCTTTCGCCCGGGGCAGTTCGATGTCTCGACCGGCTCGGTGTGCTCGAAGAAGTTCTGGAGGCTGGAGCCGTTCGTGTCGATCGCGGCCGCATGTTGGCCGGCGGTCGCACGATTGAGATTCCGTTCCCGGCGCCGGCACTGGGGTTCTCGCGGGAACGGCTCGACACTCTCCTGGCCGGGAGGGTGGGTGTCGAGGTGGGGTGCTCGGTCGAATCGGTGCGGCCGGACAGAGGAGGCTTTGTGGCGAACGTTTCGGAGGGGCCCGGCGGCCGCTTTGAGGTTTTTTCCAAGGTCGTCGTGGATGCGGCAGGGAAGTTGAGCCGGTTTACGAGCCGGCTCCCGACGTCGCGGTTCGGTGTGCAGTACCACGAAGCCGGAGACAACGGTTCGGTTCTCGATTTCGAGTTCTTCGATGGGGGCTACGGCGGATCGGTTTCGGTCGAGGGCGGCCGTAGGAACTTCTGTTTCCTCGTCGAGGGCGGCCAGCTCGACCGCTTTCGTCGGAAGCGAGGATGCGTCGTGACCGGCCGCGTGGCCTACCGGCGTGTCGACGGGGAATACCTGGCCATCGGAGACGCGGCCGGTATGATCGATCCCTTCTGCGGGGAGGGCATGCGTCACGCGTTCGAATCGGGGCTGCTTGCGGCCCGCGTCATCGGTGAGGGCCTTCACGAAGGCTGTGGCTACGACGAAATGCGGCGGCGATACGGCGCACTGTTGGGCGCCTCCTGGTCGCGCAAACGGACACTGGCCTCGACCATCCGATCGATCCTCGCCTCTCCCCGTCTGTTGAAGGGCGCCTTCGCGTTCGGCGTGCGCTCGCCGATACTGCCCTCCATCCTCCTCAGACAACTGTGGAAGTGAGAGTTCGCATTTTCGACACCATGGAAGCGAAAGTTCGGGGACGGAGACCGAACTGCAGATTTCCGGAGTTCGGTCTCCGTCCCCGAATTCACCGTCCCCGAATTCAGTGACTACGACGCTCTACATTCTCGCCGCGCTTACTATCTTACAAGGCCTGATATCCCTGAGGGATGGCATACGAAACATGAAGTATGCACTGAATTTTGTGGGGCCCGATCCACCGGTCGGATCGGTTCTGGTATTTTGCCCCGCAACAGGGGCCGAGCCGACCCTGAAAGCGAACGCCCGCTCGCTGCTGGCCCAGACGCATCCGAATTACCGGGTCTTGTTCATCGTCGAATCGGAGGAAGATCCGGCCTGGGCGGCCCTTTCCGCTATCGAAGGGGCGGAGCTGTTTGTCGCAGGAATGGCCGAGGATTCCGGCCAGAAGGTGCACAATCTGTCCGAAGCCGTACGGTCGGCGGGTTCGTCGGCCGACATACTGGTTTTCAGCGATTCCGACGCCCGGTTTCCCGAGAACTGGCTTCTGCAGCTCGTCGCGCCGCTTTCCGACAGCTCGGTCGGCGCCAGCACGGGTTACCGGTGGTATCTGGCTCCGAATCGCGGGCTGAGGGAGCTGCTCCGCTCCGCGTGGAACGCGTCGGTCGCCGGTTTCCTCGGGCCTCACCGGAACAACTTCGTCTGGGGCGGCTCGACGGCCATTCGCCGGGAGTTCTTCGATCGGGCCGGTGTCCTGGCTGCCTGGAAAGGTGCCTTGAGCGACGACTATGTGCTCACCCGGGCCATTCGCCGGGCGGGGCTCGGAGTCGTCTTTGTACCGACCTGTCTCGTGCCCTCCGAGGAGCGTTCCGGCTGGCGGGACCTGTTCGAGTTCACTACCCGTCAGATCAAGATCACCCGAGTCTACGCGGGCCGGATCTGGGCGATCGGCCTGGTCTCATACACGCTGTTCAACCTGACGTTTCTCTGGCTCGCCTGGACGATGTTCGTCGATCCCGTTGCGCTGGCGCTCTGGCTGTTCGTCTATGCTCTGGCGGTGATTCGCTCCGGCGTCCGCCTGAGGGCGGCGCGTGTGGCCGGCAGGGAGTTCGGGCGCCCTTCCTGGTTTTACTTGCTCTCGCCGCCCCTGGTTTCTCTTCTCTACCAGGTCAACTTCGTCGCCTCGGCTCTCAGCCGTCGGATCAAGTGGAAAGGCGTGTCTTACCGGATGATCTCGCCGTCGGAAACACGCCTTGATCGGGCGTGATTCGATTTCCCTCAATTTTGATACGATTATAGTTATGACTGATCGATCAAGGCCCGTGCGAGCACCGGATCTGGCGGCGATGAAACGCCGGGGCGAGAAGATCACGATGCTGACCGCCTACGACGCGACGATGGCGCGGCTTCTGGATCGGGCCGGCATCGATGTCCTGCTCGTTGGCGATTCTCTCGGCATGGTCGTCATGGGCCACGACACAACCGTTCCGGTGACACTGGACATGATGGTCCACCACACCACGGCGGTCGTCCGCGGCACGCACCGCGCGCTGGTTGTCGCGGACCTGCCGTTCCTGACCTACCAGGTCGACGAGGCCGAGACCCTGCGCAACGCCGGCCGGTTGATCCAGGAGGGCGGGGCATCGGCGGTCAAGATCGAAGGAGGACACCCCGTCGTAGAGCCCGCCAGACGTCTCCGGGACGCGGGAATCCCGGTCATGGGGCACCTGGGCCTGACTCCGCAGTCGGTCCACCAGTTCGGCGGTTTTCGCCCGCAGGCCCGGACACGTGAAGCCGGCGAACGCTTGATCGAAGACGCGATCGCGCTGGAAGCCGCCGGGGCGTTTGCGATCGTCCTGGAATCGATTCCTCCGGAGATCGCCGAGAAGGTGACGGTTGCGGTGGCCATTCCGACGATCGGGATCGGCGCAGGCCCGGACTGCGACGGACAGGTTTTGGTCAGCTACGACATGCTGGGGTTGTTCGACGCCTTCGTCCCGTCTTTCGTCAAACAGTACGCCCGGCTCGCCGACACCGTCGTCGAGGCTGCGACGGCGTACGCCAGCGATGTCCGCTCGGGCAGCTTTCCCGAGGCCCGCCACACACTCGCCCGCGCTCCCGCATCCCGCGACCACGAAACATGAAACTCGAGGCGATCCAGAGCGTCGACCAGCTTCGCGGGCAACTCGATGAGCTTCGACGGGATGGAAAGTCCATCGGTCTGGTTCCGACGATGGGCGCCCTGCATGCCGGCCACGGCCGCCTGATCGATCGGGCGCGCGGCGACTGCGACGTCGTCGCCGTCAGTGTTTTTGTGAACCCCCTGCAGTTTGGTCCCACCGAAGACATCGATCGGTACCCGAGAGATCTGGCCGAGGATTTGCTGTTCTGCGAGGTGCGGGGTGTCGATCTGGTGTTCGCGCCTTCCGAAGAAGAGATCTATCCCGATCCCCAGCGCATGTTCGTCCAGGTCGGCCCGGAAGGCGATCTGATGTGCGGCGTGGCGCGGCCTGACCACTTCCGCGGCGTAGCGACGGTCGTGCTCAAGCTGCTCAACATCCTCGGGCCCGATCGGGCTTACTTCGGTGAGAAGGACTTTCAGCAGCTCGTGATCCTCCGGCGCATGGCGAAGGCTTTCAACCTGCGGACCGACATCGTCCCCGTCGAGACCGAGCGCGAGGCGGACGGTCTGGCCACCAGTTCCCGTAACGCCTACCTGGACCCGGAAGAACGGCAGGCCGCCGGCGTTGTTTACCGCGCGCTGCGGGTGGCGCGCCAGCGCATCGCAGACGGCAACGGAGATCCTTCCGCCGCAAGAGAAGCTGCCCTGACGGTTCTCGGCCTGGAACCGGCCGCTCGGGTCGAGTACCTGGAGATTGTCGATCCGGTCAACCTGCAACCGGTGAAATCGATTTCCGGCTGCGTCCGCGCCATGGGAGCTGTTTGGATCGGAAAGACGCGTTTGATTGACAACATTCTTTGCGAACCACCGAAAAGGATGCGAGCTCGGAAGGCAAGGTAGCGGGCCCGGTGGGCTGCCTTTCCGCTCACATTTCGTCAACTGAAGCTGTGTTACGATAGGCGGCTTCGTGGGGAACCAATGGGAAAGCGGAAAATCCGAGTCGCTCATAGTCCGGACTCTGACGACGCGTTCATGTTCTATGCTCTGGCTACCCGCAAGATCGACACCGGAGACCTCTCTTACAAACACACCCTGAGCGACATCGAGACGCTCAACCGCAAAGCAATGGACGGCGAGTTCGAGGTGTCGGCAATTTCGTTTCACGCCTACGCGCACCTGGCCGATAAATACGCGCTGCTTTCCTGCGGAGGAAGCGTCGGTCGGAACTACGGGCCGGTCGTGGTTTCTCCGAAGCCCCTGCGTCGGGACCGGCTGTCGCGCAAGAGGGTGGCCGTACCCGGGGAACTCACGACTGCGTTTCTGGTACTGCGTCTGTTCAATCCGGACATCGAATGTGAAGTTGTGCCGTTCGATCAGATCCAGGAAGAACTGACCCGCGGAGAGTTCGACGTCGGTCTTCTCATACATGAAGGACAGCTCAGCTATCGGGAAGAAGGGTTTTACAAGGTAGTCGACCTCGGGGAATGGTGGCTCCAGCAGACCGGCCTGCCGCTGCCGCTCGGAGGCAATATCATCCGTAGAGACCTGGGAACGACGCTGATGAAGCAGGTTTCCGGGCACATCGGCGAGAGCATCCGCTACGGGCTGGAGCACCGGCAGGAGGCCATGGAGTACGCACTGGAGTTCGCTCGTGGTCTGGACGAACAGCGCGCGGACCGCTTCGTAGGCATGTACGTCAACGAGCTGACGCTCGACTACGGAGTGGAGGGAAGAAAAGCCATACGCAAGCTCTTCAGCGAAGCGCACAAGAAAGGCTTGATTCCCAAACCGAAAAAGCTGACGTTTGTGTAAAGAAGTGACAGGTGACGAGTGACAAGTGAGGAGTCAGAATCGCGGCACGACGATGCTGTGTAGGTGCGGTCTATGACCGCACACCGCTTCGGATTGCTTGAGTGGACGCGATCATGGAGCGCCGTGGACGAAGAAACCCGGAAACAACAGGCCGAGGATCTCTTTCAACAGGCCTACCAGCACCAGTCTAACGGCGAGCTGGAAGAAGCCGTCCGTCTCTACCGACAGTCCATCGCTCTCTTTCCCACCGCCGAGGCGCACACGTTTCTGGGCTGGACGTACTCTCACATGAGCCGGCTCGATGACGCGATCGAGGAATGTCGCAAGGCGATCGAGCTCGATCCGGACTTCGGCAACCCCTATAACGACATCGGCGCCTACCTTATGCAGAAAGGGGAAATCGACGAGGCGATTCCCTGGTTTGAACAAGCGCTCCATGCCAGCCGCTACGAGAGCTACTGTTTCCCTCACATGAATCTCGGGCGCGCCTACGAGCACAAACGACTCTGGCTGCGCGCGTTGGCTTCCTACCGCCGAGCGATCGCGGAAAAGCCCGACTACAACCCCGCCTTGGAGGGAATCGCCCGCATTCGCGGATACCTCAACTAGTTTTCTCGCAACGTCCCGAATGGCGAGGTCTGAACCACGAAAGCACCAAATCCGTAGATGTTGGGTAGTCGGCAATTCAGTCCACAACATTTAGTGGTTTGGGGTGGACCAGAGTTGTCCCTCCCTCGGCTGAAAGTGGGGAGCGCATTGAACGCGGCAACCTAGCAACCGACGGCAATAGGCGATAACCTTGGAGGGGAACGAGATGAAGGAGGATGTCCTCGAGACGATGGCGGGGGGAAACGGAGGCGTCAGCGCAAAGAAAGGGCTGAAGTTCAATCGCTATTTCACAGGCGAGGGAGTTTCGCCATACGACGCGGTAGAGTGGGAACAACGCACGGCGTCCATTACGAATGAGTCCGGCGGGATCATATTCGAGCAGCGGGATATCGAGGCTCCCAAGGACTGGTCCCAGACTGCGACGAACATCGTCGCCTCCAAGTACTTCCACGGTCCGATGGGCACCCCCGGGAGGGAAACGAGCGTCCGGCAGCTGATTTCCCGCGTCGCGACGACGATCAAGGAATGGGGCAGCAGGGGCGACTACTTTGCCTCCGACGACGACGCCCAAACCTTCCACGACGAATTGGCGCACCTCCTGGTCAATCAGATGGTTGCCTTCAACTCTCCGGTCTGGTTCAACTGCGGCGTCGAGGAGAAGCCGCAATGTTCGGCCTGTTTCATCAATTCGGTCGAGGACACGATGTCGTCGATCCTCAACCTCGCCAAGACGGAGGCGATGCTTTTCAAGTGGGGGTCCGGCACCGGCAGCAACCTCTCGCCCATTCGTTCTTCGATCGAGCAGCTCTCCGGTGGAGGCATCGCCTCCGGTCCGGTTTCCTTCATGAAGGGCTTCGATGCGTTTGCGGGCGTGATCAAATCCGGCGGGAAGACCCGACGTGCGGCCAAGATGGTCGTCCTCGACGCCGACCATCCTGACATCGTCGAGTTCATCAACTCGAAGGCGAACGAGGAGAAGAAGGCGTGGGTTCTACTCGACAACGGCTATGACGGCGGTGTCGACGGCGAGGCCTATTCATCGATCTTCTTCCAGAACGCCAACCACAGCGTTCGCGTCAACGACAAGTTCATGGAAGCGGTCGTCAAGAACGGCAAATGGACGACGCATGCCGTCACGACGGGCGAGCCTGTGAACACGTACCAGGCGCCGGAGCTGATGAAGATGATCGCCGACTCGGCCTATGTATGCGGAGATCCTGGAATGCAGTACGATTCGACGATCAACCGCTGGCACACCTGCAAGAACACCGCGCCTATCAACGCCTCGAACCCGTGCTCGGAGTACATGTTCCTGGACGATTCCGCCTGCAACCTGGCTTCGTTGAACCTGATGAAGTTCCGTTTGCCCGATGGCCGGTTCGACATCGAGTCGTTCCGGTGGGCGGTCGCCGTGACGATCACGGCCCAGGAAATCATCGTGGATAACGCAAGCTATCCGACCGAAAGGATCGAGAAGAACTCCCACGACTACCGGCCGCTCGGTCTCGGCTATGCGAACCTCGGTGCCCTGCTCATGTCGCTGGGGATCCCCTACGACAGCGACACGGGACGCGACTATGCGGCGGCGATCACGGCAATGATGACGGGCCAGGCCTACCTGACTTCTTCGCAGATCGCAGAAGAAACCGGTCCGTTTGCCGGCTACGAGACGAATCGCGAGCCCTTCCTCGAGGTGATGCGGATGCATCGGGACTCGGTGAAGTCGATCGATCGGAGCAACATCCCGGGCGAGATGTATGAGTCGGCCTGGGAGGTCTGGTCCGAAGCCGTCGAGAACGGCGAGCGGGCCGGGTTCCGGAATGCGCAGGCTACGGTCCTGGCTCCGACAGGCACCATCGGGTTCATGATGGATTGCGACACGACCGGCGTCGAGCCCGACCTGGCACTGGTGAAATACAAGAAGCTCGTCGGTGGCGGGACGATAAAGATCGTCAACAACACCGTTCCGCTGGCACTGGAGCGGCTCGGATACGACGATCCACAGGTGAAATCGATCGCCGACTACATCAATGAACGCGGGACGATTGAAGGGGCCGCCGAGCTGGCCGACGCTCATCTGCCGGTGTTCGATTGTGCGTTCAAGGCCACGAACGGAGTCCGCTCGATCCCCTACATGGGGCATTTGAAGATGATGGGCGCCGTCCAGCCGTTCGTCTCGGGAGCGATATCCAAGACCGTCAACCTGCCCACAGACGTGACGGACGAAGACATCTCCGAAGCCTACATCGAGGGTTGGCGGCTGGGGCTCAAGGCCGTGGCGATTTACCGCGACGGATCCAAGCGGACGCAGCCACTCAACACGGACGCGTCGGAGCGGACCGAATCCGGCACCTCCGATCGCCCGGTCCGCAGACATCTTCCGGCTGAACGACACGCGATTACGCACAAGTTCGGCGTCGCCGGGCACGAAGGATACATCACCGTGGGCATGTACGAAGACGGCTCACCCGGCGAGATCTTCATCGTGATGGCGAAGGAGGGATCGACGCTGTCGGGCGTGATGGACAGCTTTGCGACGACCTGTTCGCTGGCGTTGCAGTATGGAGTGCCGCTCCAGGTTCTCGTGGAGAAGTTCACGCATACGCGCTTTGAGCCCTCCGGGTTTACCAACAACCCGCAGGTGCCCTACGCCAAGTCGATCATGGATTACATCTTCCGCTATCTCGCGTCCCGCTTCCTGTCGGCGGAAGAAGCCAAGGCTGTGGGCGTGCAGATCGAGGTGGCCCCGTCCACCGTACTGCCGCCGCCCCCCGAGGTCGGCGCACCGGTGCAGATGTCGAACAGCCCGGCCCGCGAGGGCGCTCTGGTCGACATCGAGGACCAGGACGCTCCAGTCTGTTTTGATTGCGGCTCGTTGATGGTGCGAAACGGCGCGTGTTACAAGTGTCTTAATTGTGGTGCGACGAGCGGATGCTCATAGCGGTTCGCTGGACCAGGCAGTAGCGGATGTCGAAACATTCGGATCTGAAAAAGTAGTTCCCAGTTCCTGAAATGTGCGGTATTGAGAGGGCGCTCCTTTTGGAGCGCCCTTTCTGTTGACGGTACGGTATGTGTCTTGCCGTAACGGCCGGTAACGGGCGGCGACAACAACACCAGAGAGGTTCTAGATGGCACCGGAATCAAAGCCCGGAAGCGGGCGGTCGAGCAAATACGTCTTCAATCCACTGGAGTTCGAACGAATCCCACCCGAAGAGGGGAAGCAGCGGGTCGCGGCGCTGTACGACACGTTGCGGCACCGGCGTAGCGTTCGGGACTTTTCCTCCGACCCGGTGCCTCTGGAACTCGTCCGGGAGTGCGTTCGGGTCGGCGGTACTGCGCCGTCGGGTGCAAACATCCAGCCCTGGCATTTCGTGATCGTTTCCGACCCTGAGACCAAGCGCCAGATCCGACTGGCCGCCGAGAAGGAAGAGCGTGAAAACTACGATCGGCGTTTTCCGAAAGAGTGGTTAGAAGCGCTCGCCCCCCTCGGCACCGACTGGCACAAGGAGTTCCTGGAGATCGTTCCGCACCTTATCGTCGTATTTCGGATCGACTATGGCGTCGGAGAGAGCGCCGAGGAGCGGGCGTTCAAGAAGAAACACTATTATGTGATGGAGTCGGTCGGTATTGCCGTCGGAATGCTGCTTACAGCAATTCACGCCGCCGGTCTGGTCACGCTCACACACACTCCAAGCCCGATGGGTTTCCTGCGCGACATCCTTAGTCGCCCGAAGAACGAAACCCCGTTCGTGCTCCTCCCGATCGGGTACCCTGCGAAGGATGCCGAGGTTCCCGACCTCCGGAAGAAACCCCTCGAAGAAATCTGCATCGTGAAGTAAGGCGGGCTACTGGACGCTCTCCGGGCGGCCCGGGCCTTGTCCGGCCATGTTAGGCTGTAAAGCCATGATTGTGATGAAGTTTGGCGGGACTTCGATGGGTTCCGTCGACAGCATGAAAACCGCCGCGGAGGTCGTGCGTTCCTCCACCTCGTCTCATCCCGTCGTCGTGCTCTCGGCGATGGGGGGCGTGACCGACATGCTGCTCGACGCCGGCGAGCGGGCGATCGCGGGCGCCGAGGACGAACTCGGCGCCATCCTGTCGGAGGTCCGGACGAAGCACGACACCGCGATTTCGGAACTGATTCCCGACGAGCAGCGGGCGGCAGCCCTCCAGGTCCGCCTGGAGCCGATCTGGGAAGAGATGCAGAAGGTGTTCATCGGTGTCCTGCTTCTGCGCGAGTTGAGTACCCGATCCAGGGATCTTATCGGCTCGTTCGGGGAACGCCTGATCGTGCCTATTCTCGCTGAGTACCTGAGCCAGAAGGGCGACCTGGCGGAGGCGATAGACGCGCGCGGGTTCATCGTCACGAAAGAGGAAGCGGACTTTGCGTTGGTTGATTTTCCCGAGACCAAGAAGCGTTGCCTGAAGTTGAAGGAAATCGCGGACGATGGGCGTGTCCCGATCCTTACCGGCTTCATCTGCGCCACGCCGGAGGGAGTGACGACGACGCTCGGGAGGGGCGGATCCGACTATTCGGCCTCGATCGTCGGCCACTGTGTCGAGGCCGATGAGATCCAGATATGGACCGACGTCGACGGAGTGATGACCGCCGATCCCCGGATGGTGCCCTCCGCTCAGGCCCTCCGCCAGATTTCATACAGGGAAGCGGCCGAGATGTCGTACTTCGGCGCGAAGGTTCTCCATCCGAAGATGATCATGCCCGCCGCGGACCTGAACATTCCGATTCACATCAAGAACACGTTCAACCCGAAGGGTGCGGGCACCCTGATCACGAATGAAACGCCCAAGATTCACCATGGCGTGAAAACTGTGACCTCGATCACCGGTGTCTCGCTCGTGTCGATCGAGGGTCGGGGGATGATCGGAATCCCAGGCACGGCCCAGCGGGTCTTCGCGACGATCGCACGTCAGAAGATCAACGTCCTGATGTTCTCACAGGGATCGTCCGAGCAGCACATTTCGCTCGTCGTGGGCCGCCAGGATGGAGCGAGCACCGTCCGGGCGCTCGAGCGCGAATTCGAACCGGAGATCGAAAAGCGGCAGGTTGACCGGATCGCCAGCGTCTCCGACATCGCAATTATCGCCCTGGTTGGAGAAGGCATGAAGGCCATCCCGGGAATCGCCGCCCGGACCTTCGGCGTGCTCGGCGGAACGGCGATGAACATCCTGATGATCGCGCAGGGTTCCTCCGAACTGAACCTGTCGTTCGTCGTCGAGCAGAAAGATGCGCCGCTGGCGGTTCAGCTTATTCACGACGCGTTCGAGCTGCATTCCGTTTGACCGACCCGGCAGCGTTGCTGCCGGGTCGGTCAAACGGCCGTAGGCCGTTGCGCGTAGGCCGTTGGGCGGCTCATTTGGCGTTGCGTTCGATTTGAGCTCAACCCTGCGTTTCTCGAGTAGGCCCTTGTGGCGGCTCATGTCGTCATGAGGTAGGCTTGAGTCTGCCCTTGCCTTTTTCTGATCCTATTCCCCGTGAACGACTGCAAGTCGAAGAACTTCCGAGACCTCCGCGTGTGGCAGAAGTCGCTGGAGCTGACAAAACGTGTCTACGAACTCACTGGTAGGTTTCCCACACAAGAGAAATTCGGCCTCGTAACGCAGCTACGGCGAGCGGCGGTCTCGGTTCCCTCCAATATCGCCGAGGGCCAAGCGCGACGTAAGAACCGCGAGTTTGTCCAGTTTGTTTCGTACGCTCAAGGATCCGTCGCCGAAATCGAGACACAGCTTGTCCTCAGCGTCGAACTGGGGTTTTGTCGCGCGGAAGATGCGGCCCTCGCCCTTGATGCGGTAGTGCAAATAAAGAGGATGCTGACCGGGCTGAGGCGCGAGTTGTCCAAGAACAATTTCCGCAAGTGACCACCGCGAATGGGCTGCTCGATAAGCTAGGTCGAGCAGAAGCCAGCGCACAGCCAAATGTGCCGCCCAACGGCCTACGCGCAACGGCCTACGATTCCCAGGCAAGGGCCTACGATCCCCACACAACGGTCTACTCATCCTCCTTCTTCGCATCTTCCAGCCCGAAGACGAGGCCTCGACGGTAGGCTTCCAGCTCGGAGCGTTCGACGTTCTTCCGAATGACGGTCGACAGGTTGGAACCGGGATCGTCGATGAAGGCGGTGATTTCGGCGATCTGCTCGTCAACTTGCGCGATCTCTTCAGTAGCATCTGACGTGGCGGACCCCGGAGGGGCCGCGGCCGCCCCCGTGTGCAGCTTCTGTTCGAGCTGTTCCTTCTGGAAAGTGAGCTCCTTGAGTTTCCACTCGTACTCGAGGGTCAGTTTTTCCCGGAGTTCCGATTCCACTGCTTCGCGGTCGAACTGGGCCGCCTTCTCCTTTTCGGAGAGCCTCGATTCGAAGGACGACTTTTCTTCGGCCCACTTCCGGGTCACGCTCGTCAGCTTTTCGTGGAGCGCCGTCTTCTCGCGCTCGGATTCTTCCAGCCGGGCCAGAAGCTCTTCACGAAAGGGCATCGAGTTCCGCGCGATCGATCTTGGCGTCGCCTTCCGCGAGTTTGCGGTTCATGTCCTCGATCGTGGAGCCCATCCGTTGTCGTTCTGTGTGCCACTCGGCGGTAGCGGATTCCATCCTCTCGACCGCTTCCGACCGCGATGCCTCGGCGGCTTTGATCCTTCCCTCCAGCTCCGCTCTCAGGGCCGTGAGCTCCGACGAGTCGATCTTGGACTTGCCGGTGGACAATGACTCTTCCAGGTGCTTCAATTTTTCGTTGGTGTCCTCGCGTTCGGCATCCGACCGCCGCTTCTCTGCCGCGAGCTGCTCCCCGGCCGCCTTCAAACGCTTTGCCTCTACGGCGATTTGAGATTCGAGTTCTACGACCTGGGTCCCGAGCGCGTCGCGTTCGACCTGAAGACCTTTCTGCTCGGCTTGAAGCCTGTCGATTTCCTTCCGTTGGTCCGGAGACCGGGTCGCGGGTCCTGCGGCTTCGGCGGCGCCCCCGGGCTTCTTCAGCCGCGAAATCTCCAGGTGCAGTCGACCTCGCTCGCGATCCCACTCCTGCTCAGCCTCTCTGAGTTTCTCGCCAGACTCCGTTTCGACCTGGCGCGCACGCGCCTCCAGCTCAGCCTGGTATTTCGACTCCAGTCGGTCGGTGGATCTTGTGGGATTTGCGGACCGTTCCAGCGTTTCTATAACCTGTGACTCGAGCTTGGACAACTTTCCGTGCAGCTCTTGGCGCTCCGTCTCCCACCGCGCCCTGGCTTCCCGGAGTTCCCGTTCGGCTTGGTGGCTGCTTTTTTCGGCCTCTTCGACCTGGGCCTGCATCTCGCCCGAGGATTCGGCCGGTCGGGCCCGGCGGGCGTCGCTGCGGGCCTTCTGGACGGACTGTTCGAGCTGGTCGATTTCGGAGTTGAGTCTTCTGCGTTCGCCGCGCCAGCGTTCGGAAGCGTCCTCGAAATCTTCTTCGAGCTTGGCCTTCTGACGTTTCGACTCGCGCAGCTTGATGGCGAACTCGTCCTGGACCTCTTCAGTGACCTTGACCCGAGTCACTTCTTTCGCCTCGATCAGCGCGGCCTCCAGCCTGCGGATCTCAGCGTTGAGTCGTTTCCGTTCGGTCTGCCAATCGGCGTCTGTTTGAATCTCTTCTTCCATCTGGCCCAGGCCTGCAGACGCCTACTCGAACCCAGTTGTTTGAGAGGGTGTTGTCCCGGTTGATGTGCCGGCGCCCTTTCCAACATGCCCCACCTGGAGGGCGATAACCTGTCGAGATTCGAGCTCCCCGTCCGCGGCAATGGTAGATAATAACGCAGTTCCGAACGTGGCCGAAGGGCCGCTTGAGGGCGTTCCGGGTGGAGTCGGGATTTGCCGGCGGGAGGAGAGTGAACGTGGCGGGTTATTCGGGAACACCGCTGATCCGGAAGCTGGGGATCAAACCGGGCTTTCGAGTCGTTTTCTTGAACGCCCCGGATAGATATCGCGAGCAGCTTGGTGATCTTCCCGAAGATGTTCAATCCAGCCAGCGTCTGGGGAAAGGGGCCGACTTCGTGCACTTCTTCACGGACAGTCGTGCTGCGCTGGAGAGACGGTTTCCGGCCCTGAAACGGGGAATCGGTCCGACCGGTATGCTGTGGGTCTCCTGGCCGAAGCGGTCGTCGGGCGTGGCAACCGACCTGGACGGCAACATCGTTCGAGAAATAGGGCTGCGCGGAGGATTGGTGGATGTCAAGGTCTGTGCCGTGGACGATGTCTGGTCCGGGCTCAAGTTCGTCTACCGGCTTGGAGACCGACGGTGACCTCGAAGAAAAAGGAGGACTCGATGGGGAGGCTCGCAGCGAACGAGAGATCGCCCCGACAAACCATAGTTTCAGGCGCTCTGCTGCTTTTCGGCTTATTCTTTCCAGCGATGGCGCACTCCCAGGAACCGCCACCCAGGACGCGGGCGGAAGCTACCGGGTACGAAGAAACAACCCGCTACGACGAGGTCGTCACTTTCATCGACGACCTCCGGCGTGGAAGCCGCCTGGTTCACGTGGAATCGTTCGGCGAGACGGTGGAAGGGCGTTCGATGCCGTTCGTGGTGCTGGCGGACCCCCCGATCACACAGCCCAGTGAGCTCGAGGGATCCGGTAAGCCGGCCGTCTTCGTGATGGCCAACATCCACGGGGGTGAGGTCGAGGGGAAGGAGGCCCTCTTGCAGCTGGCCCGCCGGATCGTGACCGGCGAGTTGGAGGCCCTGCTCGAAGACATCGTGATCCTGATGGCGCCCGTCTACAACGCCGACGGGAACGAACGGATCAGCCCGGAGAACCGGGCCCGGCAAAACGGCCCGATCGGAGGCGTCGGCACGCGCGTGAACGCTATGGGGCTCGATCTGAACCGCGACTACATGAAGATGGAGTCGCCCGAGGCACGAGGTTTGATCGGTCTCTTCAACCGCTGGGACCCCCACGTCATCGTCGACCTGCATACGACGAACGGATCCCGCCACGGATACCACCTCACCTATTCGCCTCCCCTTAACCCGAATGCCGATGCCGATCTGATTGCCTACGAACGCGAGGAGATGCTCCCGTCGATTACCGGGAATCTCCTCGAGCGGCACGAGGTTCGCGCCTACTACTACGGCAATTTCGCTGCACCTCCGGGCAGCGAAGCCGAACCAGCCCCGGGGAACCGGGTCTGGCAGACCTTCGACCACCGGCCCAGGTTCGGCAACAGCTACGGCGGCCTCCGGAATCGGATTTCGATTCTTTCCGAAGCTTACAGTTACGTGGACTTCCGTGGACGGGTGGAAGCTACGGCTGCGTTTGTCGAGGAGATACTGCGTTACTCGGCGTTGCACGCCGGGGAGATCGTCGAGCTGACCCAGCGGCTGGACGACGAGGCCACCGAGAGGGGACTGGTGAACGGGAGTGAGTTGGGCGTGCGGTTCGGCTTCGAAGCCGCGCGGGATCCGGTCGACATCCTCGTGGCCGAGGTCCGGACAGTGACCAATCCGAGGTCCGGGGCGCAAATGACGGCCGTCATCCCGGACCGGTACGTCGCCGAGTCCATGATCGAATACGGGACGTTCCGTCCGACCCGATTCGCGCCACTTCCAACAGCCTATGTTTTTGCGCCGGAGCCAGGGCTGGAGAGGACGCTCGACCGGCTGCAGGCCCACGGCATCACCGTCGAGGAAGCTCGGGAAGAGTTCACCCTCGAAGTCGATCTGTTTACGATCGAACGTGTCAGCCGGGCTCGCCGGGAATTTCAAGGCCACCGGGAGACGCTGCTGGACGGCGAGTTCACCAGCGAGACACGGACATTCCCTCGGGGCGCGATAGTCGTTCGAACAGCCCAGCCCCTGGCCGCGCTCGCCTTTTACCTGCTCGAGCCCGAAAGCGACGACGGCCTGGCCAACTGGAACTTCCTCGAGGACTACCTGGAAGGGAACCAGTACCCGATCTACAAGGTCACGGGCGAACTGCGGGTTGCCACCCGGATTCTTCGCTGAGCGAGTCCAGCCAGCAACCCGCATTTGGAGATTTCGTCATTCGAGATTCGAAACCGAAGATTGTTCGAACCGTCCCCCAATTTCAAATCTCGAATCTGCAATCTCGAATTTCCAATCACCGGGGCCGGTGCCTACGGAAAAACTCCTCCGATTTCCCGCGCGGGATCGACAACGTCGCCCAATCGGCCGCTCCTCGATGTTTCGCGATGTAGATGATCTGACCTACATGGGATCCGTAGTGCCACATCTGGCGGCTGATTGCTTCGACGACGGAATGGGCTTCCCCGCGGATGTGGACCGTACGGGTGAGGTCTTCGGCTCCCAGGTTTTCCAGGGCCTCGAAGAGGCAGGACCAGCCGCGATTCCACCGCTCCCTGAGCGCGTCGGAACCTTCGGCTTCGACGACGAATTCCGTGTCCCGCTTCCGACTCTCCTTCTCACCGTCCGTCGTCAGGAAGTCCGTCCATCGCGACAGCATGTTGCCGCTCAGGTGCCGGATCAGTACGGCTACGCTGTTGGCTTCGGCATCGGGAGTCCAGTAGTAGTCGTCGCCTTCGAGTTGATCCATCGCCCTTTCGGCGAGTCTCTTCATCCGTCGGAAGTCCGCGACGCTCGCCCGAAGATAATCCTCTGCAAGATTCTTTCCGCCCTCGCTCATCGTTCCTCCTCATTACTGCGATGATCGTCCTTAGGGTAATCGGAACGGTGAGGTGCTCCCCAAAATTCGGACAGGTCGCTAAGGTGTAAAATCGCTGCCTCGGGAGAGGCAGATGAAGAAGAGACAGAGGAAGCAGTACAGTGCCGATCTGAAGGCGAAGATCGCGGTGGAGGCGGTGAAGGGACAGCGAACGATCCAGGAGATCGCCTCCAACTACGGGGTCCACCCGAATATGGTGACAAAGTGGAAGAAGCAGTTGCTCGATGGCGCGTCGGAGATCTTCTCGAACGGGAAAACACAATCGATGGAAGCCGATGAAGAAGTCCGGACCGAACTTTACCAAGAGATCGGGAAGTTGCACGTCGAGGTGGATTGGTTGAAAAAAAAGCCCGGACTTTCACGTTAGGACAACGACGGCCATGGATCGAATCAAGCCACAAGAAACTGAGCATCGCCGAGCAGTGCCGGTTGTCGGGAGTGTCCCGGTCGGGACTCTACTACACGCCTGTTGGCGAGAGCACCGAGAACATGGAGTTGATGCGTCTGTTGGACGAGCAGTACACACGGACGCCGTTCTACGGCGTGCGGCGGATGACTCACTGGCTGGAGAAGCAAGGTCACCGGGTCAATGCGAAACGAGTACGTCGACTCATACGGCAGATGGGACTGGAAGCGATCTATCCCAAACCGCGGTTGTCGACGCCGGCACCGGGACATCGGATCTATCCGTACCAGCTACGGGGGCTGAGGATCGATCGCCCAGACATGGTGTGGGCCACCGATATCACGTATATCCGTCTGCGGCAGGGGTTTATCTATCTGGTGGCGATCATGGACTGGTACAGCCGGTATGTGCTGGCCTGGGAAGTTTCAGTATCGATGGACAGCGCTTTCTGCGTGTCGGCATTGGACTGGGCCCTGAGGCATGCGCAACCGGAGATCTTCAACTCGGATCAGGGTTCTCAGTTCACCAGCGATGCGTTTACGAGCCGACTCGAAGGCGAGGGCATCCGGATCAGCATGGACGGCCGGGGCCGGTTCCTGGACAACATTTTCGTCGAACGTCTATGGCGAACGGTGAAGTACGAGGAAGTGTACCTGAAGGACTACATGAGCGTTCCCGAGGCGGTCTCGAACCTGACTGTCTATTTCAGATTTTACAATCAGGAACGCGGTCATCAGGTATTCGACTACCAGACACCCGAGGCGATGTACTTTCAAAGTGCGAGGAGCACGGCATCGGTCAAGAAAGCCGCCATACTCCAGGTTGCCCCAGACGGCGAACGCCGTTGACAAGCGATCCTGGCGCGATCTTTTCTCTGGAAATGTTTATCGGTGGCAAAAAGAAAGAAAAAAGAACCAAAAAAGAAAGAAAGCTGCAGCATGTGGAAACTGCCGCCGCTGATGGAAATCCTCAAAAAGGATTTCCACAACGGCTTGAAAACAGCCTCGGAGACTCGGCTTTTTCACAATTACCACAGGCTCGGCGACGGGTAAAATATCAACCCATTTCAACGGCAGCGATCCACCTTAAGATCCGGGATTTTCTGTCCGAAGAATGGGGAGCCCCTCACGGCACCAAAGCGAAAATCGGGGAGATGACCACCACCCACACTTTCCAAGAGCCCTCGCCAGCGGAAAGGCCGCGGTCACAGAAGGGTGCCCCAAGAATCCGAATAGATATACGAATATAAGTGTATTAAATCATATTAAATCATATAATTGCGGTGTGGAATTACTCAAACCGGTCGACGCTGCGCGCGAACTGGGAATCAGCTACCCGACACTCAAGCAATGGATCTACCGAGGGAAAGTCGAGTCGATCAAGACGCTTGGGGGGCATCATCGCATTCCCCGCAGCGAGGTCGACCGTCTCGCGAATGAAGGGCGTTCCAGTCGTCCGCGTCGCGGGAGCTCTGCCAGGCTGCCGGCAATCAGCGGGCGCAACCGGTTGCGAGGCCGGGTGACCGACGTGCGGTTCGAGGGTCTCCTGGCGCAGGTTCAGATCGACATCGGCGACCACACAGTCACTTCGATCATCACGAAAGGCGCAGCCGAAGATCTCGGGTTGCGACCCGGCGTCGACGCCGCGGCCCTGATCAAAGCGACCGAGGTGATGGTGATCCGGGAATAGGCGGCCGCATGAGATTGAGATACCCGCTCTGGTTGGTGCTGGTTCTGGTTCTCGCCCAGCAGGCTTTCGCGCAAGAAGTCTTTGTTGCGGCCGCATCCAACCTGAACTACGTGGTCCGCGACATCATCGAAGAATTCGAAGCCGAGACATCGTACCGAGTGCGCCTGTCTCTGGGCTCATCGGGCAATTTTTTCACGCAGATCCAGAACGGCGCTCCTTTCGATGTGTTCCTTTCTGCCGACGTGGATTATCCGAAACAGCTCGAAGAGGTCGGGGTTGCCGAACCGGGCTCCTTCTTCGTCTACGCCCTTGGACGCCTCGTGGTTTGGACCCGGAACCCTTTGACGCTCGATCCGGAAGAACCCTGGTTGCGGGCGCTCCGAACAAGCTCCGGCCGGATCGCGATCGCAAATCCGCGGCACGCACCCTACGGGCGAGCCGCGACGGCGGCCCTGGAACGGGCCGGCGTGCGGGCCCAGATGGCCAATCGTATCGTGCTGGGCGAGAACGTGTCGCAGGCCGCGCAATTCGTCCAGTCCGGGGCAGCTGAACTCGGCATCATTCCTTTGTCCCTGGCCCTTTCATCGCCGATGCAGACGACGGGTAGGTACTGGGAATTGCCGCCTGACGCCTACCCGCCGATCGAGCAGGGCGCGGTTGTCCTCCGGCGTGCCCGAGAGGCGCGACGCCTCCCCGCAGCGGAAGCGTTTGCGACATGGATTCGAGTGGAGCGGGGGAGGACGATACTTGCGGAGTGGGGCTTCTCACTCCCCCCGCGCGAAGGCGCACCGTGAACTGGACGGCCCTGTCGACGACATTCCAGCTAGCGGCGATCACGTCGGTGATACTGCTTGCGGTTGGGATACCGATCGCCTACTGGCTGACCTATTCGTCGTGGCGCTGGAAGTTCCTCGTCGAGGCAGTCGTCGCACTTCCGCTGGTTCTGCCGCCAACGGTACTCGGCTTCTATGTCCTCGTAGCGATGGGGCCGAGAAGCCCGCTCGGCCGGTGGTATGAAGCGCTCATCGGTCACCCACTTCCGTTTACTTTCGAAGGTCTCGTCCTCGCATCGACCCTCTACAGCTTCCCTTTTGCAGTGCAGCCGATGGTGGCGGCGTTTGCCAGGGTCGACCGAAAGTACCTGGAGGCCTCGTGGTTGCTGGGGGTGTCCCGTGTGGGGACGTTTTTTCGCGTCGTCGTACCGCAAAGTGTCGTCGGCCTCGTCACTGCTTTCGTCCTGAGTTTTGCCCACACACTGGGTGAGTTCGGCGTCGTGCTGATGGTCGGGGGCAACATTGAGGGCGTCACGCGAACGGTTTCGATCGACATTTACGACGAGGTCCAGGCGCTGAACTACGCCGGGGCCAACCAGACGGCGTTGGTCCTGTTGCTGTTTTCGTTTGTCGTGCTTGCGATCGTCTATGGGTTCAATCGGAGAGTATGGTTGGCATGGCCGCACTAGCGCCCGTACGCGGAGTCGCCCTATCGGTCGACATCGAGAAACGGTACCCCGGTGGTGAAAAGATCCGTGCATCGTTCACGGTCCCGGGCGATCCGCCCCGCGTGTCAATCCTGTTCGGTCCCTCCGGAGCCGGGAAAACGACCATCTTGCGGTGCCTGGCAGGGTTGGAGCCGATAACCCGGGGTCGCATTCGTCACGGCGACGAAACGTGGGCCGACCCGGAGACGGGTGTCTTGCTTCCTCCCCAGAAACGATCCGTCGGGTACCTGTTCCAGGACTATGCCCTCTTTCCGCACCTCGACGTGGGTCGAAACATCGGATACGGTCTCGGGGGGCTGGGGCGCGCCGAACGGGCGGCCCGGGTCGAAGCGGCCTGTTCGATGCTCAGTCTCGACGACCTGGTTGACCGGAAGCCCGATCAGCTGTCGGGCGGACAGCAACAGAGGGTCGCGCTGGCTCGCGTCCTGGTTCGGCAGCCCGACTTGCTCCTGCTGGACGAGCCCTTTTCTTCTCTCGATGCGGCGACGCGCGAGGAAGTGCGGTCCGAGCTGGCTCAACTACTCCGGCGGCTCTCGATTCCGGCTCTTGTGGTCACGCATGATTGGGTGGACGCGCTAACGCTCGGTGACGAGATGATCGTGCTCGGCGAGGGGCGGATTCTGCAGGTCGGTTCGCCGCGTGAAGTCCTTACGAAGCCCCGTCACCGGGAGGTTGCCGCAGCTGTCGGAGTGGAGACAGTCGCCCTCGGCCAAGTTCTCGAGAGGGGAGCCGGAGTTGTGACTCTCGAGGTCGGCGCCAGCCGCCTCGTCGCGGTGGATCCTGGTGGGGAGGAGCGGGCTTTCTATGTCTGCATCCGGGGTGAGGACGTGACGCTCGAGCGCGGACGATCGTCCCAGAGCAGCGCGCGCAATCATCTCGCCGGTCGAGTTACCGAGGTCGTCCCGACCGGCGTCCTCACCAAAGTCTTCCTCGATGTCGGGTTCGAGCTCGTTGCGCTCGTCACGCGCCAGGCGGCCGATGACCTCCAGCTATCGCGCGGAATCGAAGTCTGGGCTGCCTTCAAGGCTTCGAACGTTCACTTGATTGGCCGTCAACAGTCGGCTCTCAGCTCAGAAAGCCGGCAACCAACAGGCTGAACGCCGACCCGGGAGGCCGGGGGGCCGAATCGTTGCATCGGAACCGCCTTCATGACAGACTGACTTCGAACGTCGCAAGAGGCGATCTGGGGTGTGGGGGTTTTGCCTTCCTTGCAGTTGAATCGGGGTCCAGGGACGGTCCCAGGTTCCGATCCTCTCAGCACACGTTCTTCTGAATCGAGAAGATGAGCATCACGAAGAAGATCGGGACGCTCCTGTCCCTGATGACCCTTGCCGCGCTGGTTGGTCTATTCAGCATCAGTCTGTTTCTCTTCCGATCGGCCAATGACGCCGTCCTGCTCGTTTCCAGCATGATGGAGATGAACCTGGCCGGTCGCGTCCACCTCGAGACGGCCCGAGTGGCACTCGGCCGTGAGGGAGCTCGCCCGCAACTGGAACAATTGGTGGCGGCCTTCGATCTGTTCACGTCCGTCGAACCCGATGTCGGAGCCGAAGGCGAAGGTGCGCCTTCAATCGACGCGATCATCGACGCGCTGCTCGTGCTTCCGGCACAAGATACGGCGCGAATTCAGGACGCGGCCCGGATGATCGGCACCGGCCTGGCGGGGCTGCCGGACGAACTTCGAGACGAGTTCGAGGACGTGCGTTCGGAGTGGAGCCGCGTCCGGCCTTTCATCTTCATCATCAAGGACAAACAGAGCGCCCCACCCGAGTTGGAAGCCGCCGCGTTCGAGGTGGAGGCTCGAATCGAAGGTCTTGTCGGGTCGGTGGCACGCCTCCAGAGCGCTCTCGGGTCACGGCTGCGGGCTCATCGGTCACGCCTGTCCGGGGCGATAGGTGGAGTGGTAGCCGCATCCCTGATGCTCCTCGGCGTGGGCCTGTGGTCCACGCGCCGCTACATCGCCCGTCCGGCACGGTTGCTCGAGGAGGCCTCCCGAAGAGTCAGCACGGGCGATTTCTCCCACCGGGTGCCTCTGGCCAGTCGGGACGAGTTGGCCAGCTTGTCGGGTGCGTTCAACACGATGTCGGAACGGCTCGAGGACCTGGTTCATTCCCTCGAGACCGAGCGTCACTACAACGCCCAGATCGTCGAGTCGATCCCATCGGCTTTGTTCGTGCTGGGTGAGGATTCTCGCGTCCAGTCCGTCAATCGTGCGGCGATTGAACGGTTCGATCTTTCAGAGGAGACGGTCGTCGGTCGGAGGCTGGAGGATCTCCTTCCAGTCCCCGGGCTCAGCGGAGAGATCGAACAGGTTCGGAGCAGCGGTCGTTCGCTCGAAGGGCGCCTGCTCGAGCTGCCAGGATCGGAGGGAGCCCGGCCGCTGAGGGTGTCGATCCGACCCCTCGAAGAAGACGGCAGTCGCCTACTGGTAGTCGTCGAAGACTTGACCGAGTTGGACCAGTTGAAGTCCGCCGCCGAGCGTAATGAGCGCCGGTACCGGCAGTTATTCGACAACGCCAATGACCTGGTCTGCACGGCCGACCTGACGGGCCGGTTTACCTCGGTCAACAGCGCTGCGGAGAGAATCTCGGGCTTCGCCCGGAAAGAGGCGCTCAACATGCGCCTGCACGATCTCGTCGCACCCGAATACCTGGATGTGCTCGATCGCATGATGACGTTGAAGCTGGACGGGAAACCTCAGACCGTCTACGAGATCGAGATAATTTCCAAGGACGGTCAACGAGTTCCGCTCGAGCTGAGCACGCGGCTCACGTTTGAAAACGGAAAGCCCATCGGGGTCGAGGGTATCGCCCGCGATGCATCGGAGCGCCGCCGCCTGGAGGAACAGCTCTGGCTGGCCCAGAAGATGGATGCGGTCGGACGCCTGGCCGGCGGGATCGCCCACGATTTCGGCAATGTCCTGACAATCGTGACCGGCTACTGTGCGCTTCTTCTCGACACCCTGGCCCCAGGCGATCCAGTTCGTGAGCAAGTCGAAGGCATCAAGAAAGCGACCGACCGGGGAGCCTCGCTGACGAATCAATTGCTCAGCTTCAGCCCCAGTTCGTCCAGCGAAAGCTGATGCCGCTCAACGCCGCCGTGAGCGAGCAGGCGGACCTGCTCTGGCGAGTGCTGGGTGACCAAATCGAACTGGCTACGATCCTGAGCCCGAAGGTCGGGCTGGTCCAGACCGACCCGGGACAGCTGGGGCAGGTGGTGATGAACCTTGCCCTGAATGCCCGCGACGCGATGCCGGAAGGCGGCCAACTGGCCCTCGCCACTGGCCATGTATCCGTCGACGAAAGCTCCAGCGCGCAGCACGGAGGCCTGGACCCCGGGCGTTATTTCACCCTCGAAGTACGGGACACCGGAAAGGGGATGGGCCCGGAAGTCCTCCGCCAGATCTTCGAGCCCTTCTATTCGACCAAGAGCAGCGGAACCGGTCTGGGCCTGTCGACTGTCTACGGCATCGTCAAGCAGAGTGGGGGAACGGTTATCGTCGACAGCGAACTCGACCCGGGGACGCGGGTTCGAGTGTACCTGCCCCACGCCGGCGAAATGGACGTCACCGAGTCGATCCCAGCCAGGCCGGAGGAACTCCGGCGTCCGGAATCGGCGACGGTCCTGCTGGTCGACGACGAAGATGCCGTCCGTCGGCTGGTGGCCCGGATGATTCGCAGCTTGGGTTACGAGGTGATCGAGGCCCGGGACCAGGCCGAAGCGATCGGAATCTCAGGGGAACACGAGGGTTCCATCGACATGCTGCTGACCGACGTGGTGATGCCGGAAATGAGCGGCCCTGAGCTTGCCGAGCAGGTCCGATCGATTCGGCCCGACATCAAAGTCGTTTTCATGTCGGGATACACGGGCGGCGCGCTTAACTACCACGTGGGGAACAGGGGAGAGATTCATTTCCTCCAGAAGCCGTTCTCGTCGGAATCGATGGCATCCAAAATCCGTGAGGTCCTCGAAGGCTGAGTCAAGCGTTCCGGGGGGCCGCGTCCAGCACCTGCCGCAGGCCCTCTTTATTGATGTCCCAGTAGAGCCTGTCGAGCGCCTCGGCCTCCTGCATCCAGGCGTACTCCACGTGTTCCGCAGAAAGGCGAATCGGAAGTTCTCCGGCGAGCTCCATTCCGATCACCCGTTCGACGACATCCTGTCCATTCTTCCTGAACCGGAACTCGAGGTCCGTCTCAATGACGCGGACGACCCCGTCGATGCCGGTCTCTTCCATTAGTTCTCGGCGGGCGCCTTCGGCAAAACCGGGATCCGTGGGCTCCAGCTTGCCGGTGACCGGCTGCCAGACGTGACCGCGCTCCGGACCCCGCCGCAGCAGCAGTACCGCCACCTCCGGCGCTCGGGTGTAAACAATGACCTGGACTTTGCGTATCATCTTCAAAGGGCGCCGCAGCATTTTACATCGACCGATTTTTCAAACAGCTGCAATGGGGGTGTCGAAAGCCGTGATTGAGGTGAACGAACGCGTTTCGATCCCGGAGGGTGAGATCGAATTCCGCGTGTCTTCAAGCAGCGGTCCCGGCGGCCAGAACGTCAACCGGGTTCGGACACGTGTGACGCTCCTGTTCGATGTGAGCGGCTCGGCGAGCCTGACCGACGCCGACCGTCAGCGGATCCTCGTCCGGCTGAAGACCCGAATCAACAAGGATGGCGTGCTGCAGGTCAGCTCTCAGAAGCACCGGACACAGGATCAGAACCGGACTGCGGCCGAGCAGCGGCTCGGCGAGTTGCTGCGCGAGGCCCTGGCCAGAAGGCGGTCTCGTCGCCCGACGACGGTCCCGTCCGCGTCGAAGCGGCGGCGGATGGAGGAGAAGAAGCGGCGGTCGCGCTTGAAACATGTGCGCTCGGCACCGGTTGAGGATGAATGAAGGCGACGTGAAACCGACCAGTGAAACCACCCGATTGCGGGCGCTTCTCTCATCGGCTGCCCGGGCGATCGAGTCGCGGCCCGGCGACTACCTCGTCGTCGGGATCGGCGGGGGGTCCTGCTCGGGCAAAAGCACTGTGGCGACGGCGCTGATCGAGCATCTCGAGGAAGGTGCGGTCCTCTTGATGGACGACTACTACCGATCTCGAGCCTTGAGCGCCGAGCGATTCGACTTCAATTTCGACGAACCCGGCGCTCTGGACCTGGATCTTCTCTGCTCACACCTGGAGGCCATCGGTGGTGGGGGGACGGTTCGCAAGCCCACCTATGACTTCAAGACGCATCGTCGGAAGGAATTCGAAATGTTCCAACCCTCCAGGGTGACCATCCTGGAGGGGCTGTTTGCTTTGCACGAGAACGTATGCGAACACCTGGACTTTGGGATTTTTGTCGATTGCTCCGATGGGGAACGGCTGAGACGCCGGATCGTACGAGATTCGCGGGAACGGGGCCGGTCGCGAGCGAGTATAGTGCACCAGTACGACATGACCGTCCGGCCGATGCATGAGCTCCACGTGGAGGTCTCGCGGACGAGGGCGCACCTGATCGTCCTGAACGAGCATGCCCGAGACTAAACTCAATGGGAGGGTCCATGGTCGAAGTAGAAACTCGTGAAGACATCGCTCTGCTCCGTCTGGCTCACGGCAAGGTCAGCGCGTTCGACCTGGAGCTGCTCGAGCGGATAGCGGAGGAACTCGACAATATCGAGGCATCCACCTCCCGGGCCGTCGTCATCACGGGCACCGGCGGGACCTTTTCGGCCGGTGTCGACCTGTTTCGTGTCCTCGACGGTGGCGAACCCTACCTGAAGCAGTTCCTTCCGGCTCTGACCCGGGCTTTAGTCAAGCTGTATACGTTTCCCAGGCCGGTAGTCGCGGCTATCAACGGCCACGCCATCGCGGGGGGCTGCGTGCTGGCCTGCGCCTGCGACTATCGTGTGATGTCGATCGGGCGGGGGACGATTGGAGTCCCGGAACTGGTCGTTGGCGTCCCGTTTCCCCTGATTGCGCTGGAGATTCTCCGCGACGTCCTGCCCGACCGCCACCTGCAGGAAGTGATCTACACGGGGAATATCTATCCGGTCGAAAAGTCTCGCGAGCGAGGCCTTGTCGATGAGCTCGTCGACCCGACGAAGCTGATCGATCACGCATCCGAGCTCGCGAAGCGCTTCGCCGACATCCCGGCTGAATCCTTCCGCCTGACGAAGCGGCAGCTCCGCCGCCACGCGATGGAACGTTGGGAAAGAGAAGGCGAGCGGGTCGACCGGGAAGTTCTGGCAGCCTGGGCCAGCCCGGCGGTTCAGGACGTGATTCGGGCTTACCTGGAGAGGACGCTCGGACGGAGCAAGTAGCGTCATCGCCGGGGTAAAAGAGCGACAACTAATCCATGGAAGCCCTCATAAAGGCCTGGAGCGGCGAAGAAATCCTGATCCGCCACGACCAGCCGACTGGCGCCTGGTTCGTCATCGCGATCCACTCGACCCGACTCGGCCCCGCAACGGGCGGGACCAGGATGAAGCATTACCCGGACCTCGACGCCGCGATCTCGGACGCAATGCGCCTGGCTCGAGGCATGACGTACAAGTTCGCCGTGACTGAATGGTCGCGCGGCGGCGGTAAAGCGGTAATCGCGCTGCCCGAGCCCTTCGACGCTACGCTTCGCGTCGACATGCTTCGTAGATACGGCCGGTTGATCTACCAACTTGGTGGACTGTATGAGACCGGACCGGACGTGGGGACTTCTCCGGCCGACATGGATGTCATCGCGGAAACGGGAGCTCCCTACGTGTTCTGTCGCACGCCGGAGAGGGGCGGGGCCGGCGATTCGAGCCCCCCGACTGCTGCCGGGGTCCACAGCGGCATCCGCGTCGTCTGCGACCGTCTCTTTGGGACCAGGTCGCTGGAGGGTCGCCGGATTCTGGTCCAGGGGGCCGGCAGTGTTGGCTCGCGCCTGACGAACCTGCTCCTCGCCGATGGCGCCCAGGTCCTGCTCGCCGAGGTCGATTCCACCCGGGCCGCGCCTCTCGTGAATCTTCCGGGAGTCACGCCAATCGATGCGGCTAAGGCGCTGGAGACGCCCTGCGACGTCTTCGCGCCGTGTGCTCTGGGCGGGGTTCTGAGCCCGTCGACGATCGAGGGTCTTAAATGCCGCGCCGTCGCCGGCGCGGCGAACAACCAGCTGGGGGAGTCCGACGACGCGAGCCGGCTCCGCGATCGCGGGATCCTGTATGCGCCCGACTACATCATCAACATCGGCGGAGCGCTGGCGATTCCCGGGATCGAGAAACTGGGCTGGTCGGCGGCCGAAGCCGAACGCCGGGTCCGCGAGACGGTCGAATCGACGCTGGTGCGCGTGTTCGACTTCGCGGAAGCGGAGGGCGTGACGACCGAGGAGGCGGCACGACGTATCGCGACGACCCGGCTCGATCAGGAGGGAGGCTCCCGTCCTCAAGAAGACGGTAACGAAATTGCTACATGAATGGTCTGATGAGGAATGAAGGCCGGCTCGGAAATTGTTTTTAACCGTGCCGGCCGCCATGCCGATTCTCACAATAGAGGGATCGTGTGCATAGGAGTAGACGCATGGATACTGAAGTCGCCCGAGAATTAAGGAAAGTCGCCGCCTCGCTGGCGGTCATCGAGGACCGACTGGCTTGGATCGAAGCCGAGCGCCGGAAGGAAACCGAGACCCGAACGGAATTCCCGCCGATGCCGTTCCCGGGTTTCGACCTGCCGCAATCCTCGCTCCCCATTTAGCTGCCGTCGGAGGCGCCCCGGGTGTCAGCCCGACGCCGTCGCCGGGCGTGGCGGGTCAGATTTCTGTCGCGGCCCAGAGGGCGCTAACGCGGAACCGGCTTGTCGAGTGAATCCCACCCATAAGCCCGCGCCACGCGATCTGTCAGTTCTTCGAGTATGATCCCCCCGCGATCGCCGTTGGTCATGATCGCGACTCCATATCCCTTCACTTTGTGGGCCAGCAAGGTTGCGCGGAACCCCCAGTTCGATCCCCCGTGGCCGAAGTACCAGCCCTCCCCGAGCTTCGAAATCCGAAACCCGACCCCGTAGTCTCCGACTCCTACCGGGTTGACCATCTCCTGGACCGTCGTCCGGGACAAGATCTTGTTCGACCTATTTCTGAGTGACTCCTGGACCTCGATGGCGAACTTTGCCAGATCCGTTGGGGTGGTCCACAGGCCGGCAGCGGCCAGTTCCGGGTAGACGTGCCACTTCCCATCCCTGGCCCGTCCCCGCCTGTCGTGGGCCCGGGCAGCATTACGGTCACGCTCCCGACCGAGGGGCTGTTCGTAGGCGCTCCGGGTCATGCCGATCGGCCCGAGCACCCACTGCTGGAGCAGCTCCGGAAAGGGTCTTCCCAGCGCGTCAGTGAGGGCCAGCTCCATCATCGTGACGCCACCGCCCGAATATTTGAACGTGGTCAGCGGTGGACGCTCCAGAAAGACCCGACCGACGTTGGACGGGGGGGTCCCGTTCAGAATCTGGACGACGCTCGGCCTGGGGCTGTCGGGATGGTATCCCGGGAAGCCGAACCCGTCGCCTGTGCCGGACGTGTGGCTGGTGAGGGTGCGGGGAGTGACGGGCTGATCCCGCGTGAACCGGCTCTCGGGCAGCTCCCAGGAGGTGAGAATCGTGTTGATGTCATCGTCGAGCGAGAACCTGCCGTCCTGGACAGCCTTGAGGACAGCCATCGCGGCCACCGCTTTGCTGATCGATGCGGCCTGGAACAGGGTCTCGGTGTCCACACGGGCTCCTGTTCTAACATCCGCGACGCCGTAAGCTTTGGCCCAGTGGATCTTGAAGTCGTGGATGACGGCGATGCTGACGCCGGGCACCCCCGCAATTGTCATGATTTCGTCGAGTGTGTAGGGATCGAGTCCCTGTCGGTTTGGCGTCTGGGAGCTCTCGATCGTCCCGATGATGTCGGCGACCGGATCCTGCGAGCGGGCTGCGATCACGAAGCCCAACGTCAGCAGCAACGCGCTCGTGAGAGCGCGGCAACTCGTCATTTGGCACCCTCCTCGAGGCCCGCATGTTAGTGGTGGCCACCAGCGGAGTCAATGCCACCTGGTTGAACCAGGCAACAAAAAAGCAGAGAATTGGACGCATGGTTGTTCCAAGGCCACTGGGCGCCCTCCTACTCGTCGCAGCACTGGCGGTTCCTTCGGAGGGGCAGGACAGCGGGAACGCTCCGGCGTGGAGCAAGAAGGACGCGGAAAAGATCGTACGGAACAGCCTGGGTGAGGAGCAGAAAGGGGTATTCGGATTCTCTCTTCTCGCCGTCGGCGGAAAAGCCATCCTGGCTCGATGGATCACCGAACCCACCGCAAGAGCGCTGGATCGGCTCTCCGAGTTGGATGAGCGAGGACGGGTTCCGCGCGTCGAGGGCCTCTACCGTCCCGACTATTACACGATCGCCTTCTCGCTCGCCGACCTCATCCGTAGTGAGAGTCTCTTGCCGGGGCTCGATATCCCGGACTTCGCAGCCGGCGACCTGATTGGCGACACCGAGATTCCGGATTTCAAGGCCGATGGGTTCGGCAGCGACGCGGACATTCCGATCGTTCTCCAACCAAAGGACGCCAGCTCTCGCGCGGCGCGCCTGGCCGGCGTGCGAATGGTGCCGGCGCGATCGGTTGGTTTCATCCGGACCCAACCCATGTTGCTGCGGTTTGAGAAAGCCGACGCGGCCGGGCATCCCCTCGTGGCATCGCTCGACCAGGAGATCGATCTCGTCATCCGTCTCGGCGACACAGGCCGGGCAATTCGGGTCCGGTTCAAACTGAAAGACCTCCCCGTCAAGAGTCACTCGGAACTCTAGCCCTAAGAAGTCTTCACATCTATGCGCATTCTGTTGGTTTGTCTGGGAAACATCTGCCGCAGCCCGATGGCGGGCGGGATTCTCGCCTCGCGTGCCGTGCAGTCAGGTTTGGAGCTGGAGGTCCGGACGGCCGGCCTCTACGCGCAGACGGGGCTCGGCTTGAGCGAACACGCCGTGAGTGCGATGCGAGAGATCGACATCGACATCTCCCGGGACCATCCTCGGCAGTTGGACAGGGAGTTGGTGGCCTGGGCCGATCTCATCGTCCCTATGGAGCGGGCTCAGGGCAGCGCCATCGAAGTCCTTTTCGCCGGAGCCGCTCCGAAACTGCGTGCCCTGGCCACCGACATCGACGACCCGTACGGATCGGACCTGACCACCTATCGAGAATGCCGCGACCGGATCGCCGACCAATTGGAAAGTCTGATCTCCAGCCTTTAGCTGGGCGGGGGTGAACGACTAAAGATGCTGACAGCTGAAAGCAGATGGCTGACAGCTAAGTACGCCCGACAAGATTCGAACTTGTGACCTTCGGATTCGTAGTCCGACGCTCTATCCAGCTGAGCTACGGGCGCAAAAGAATTTGTTTACTACGTTAGGTCCTTGTTTCGCAAACGCAATGATGTTTTCGGCGTGGTTGGGAGCAACAAATAGCGGGCTAGGAGTCTGCGCGGTAGAACGATTTTGGGTCATTGTGACCACAGCATAGTGTGTGTGCGCAGCACTTAGCATCGACATGTAGTACCGGGTTTCTTCTGCCGCGCAGACTCCTAGTGACCTGTAACAGTGCCACTGGTCCTACAATATCCGAAGCAGGCGCTTGGATTCTTCCAGTAGCCGGTCCAGGTCCATTGGTTTTGCCATAAAGCAGTCGGCGCCGGCCTGGAGTATCCGGGGTTCGACTTCGGGTTGACCGCTCATTGCGATGATCGCTGTCCTGCTCCGAGGGTCCTCCTTGATCCGACGGCACACTTCGAGTCCGTCCACTCCGGGAATCAGGATGTCGAGTACGAGCAGGTCGGGATGCCAACGTCCGATGTCGATCAGGGCACTTATTCCGTCCGAGGCAGAGGTGACCTCGTAGACGCCCTGCCGCTCAAAGAAGCTCTTGAGAATCTTGACGATATCGTCCTCATCCTCGACGATCAGTACCTTGAATTTTTCCTCTGTCAGCGCCGGCGGGACGGGAATCTGGTGTTTCCGCAGGAAAGCGAGCAGATCCTCGCGCCCGATGCGTCGATGTCCCCCCGGGGTGCGGTAGGATATCAGCAGATCCTGTTCGATCCAGTTGATGACCGAACGCGGGTTAACCTGCAGGAGCTTACTGACTTCGTGGGTCGTAAAAACGCTCTTTACTTCAGTACTGGATGCCATCCACGGGCTCCTCTTAGTGGCAATCGTCTCAAAGGGGGCTACTTATTCGCTTGCCGAAATGGCTGGCGCCAGCCACCAGCTTAAAGTGACGTCGTGCACTCCACAAGGGAGACGTTCCCTCGAGCTGGCTCGGCCTCACGGCCCTCCAGTCAACTTCGGGATTTCGACCGTTCCCTTCACTGTACACAGTCACTGTGATGGCGAGCGTCTATACCGTAACATAATGACTTTGCAATGGAAAACGCTATCCGGAATTGGGTCGAAACCGACTTGGACCTCATCGTCGCGGCCTGGCTGACTTCGCTTCAGGATCTGGCTCGGGGAGATCTGGAACTCCGCCAGGACCCGGACCGGCCGCTCCGGCGATGGCTGCTCGAACGGCTGAAACAACCCGAAGCGTTCGGTCTTGTGGCTGAGACGGGGGGTGATCTCGCCGGCTTCCTGCTGGGCCGAATCACAATCTGGGAGTCGGATCCACCGATACTGGTTCCGCGGAGCACGGGTGTCATCGACATGGTGTACGTCGCCGAGCCCGCCCGTAGGCGGGGCGTTGGCTCCCAACTCGTCGAGGAGGCGCTCGCGTATGCGGCTCGGCGGGGTGTCTCAGTAGTCGAGACCACCTACGAAACAGGTAACCCTGATGCGGCAGGGATGTGGAAGAAGCTCGGGTTCAGGCCCTGGATCGAGAAGGTTTACCGCACGACCAAAGCCTCGCCCCGAAGAGCGGGCTTCTAGCCCCGCCTGACCGATCGGGATTGCACGGACAAATCGAGCCACGGACAGCACTGTTACAGGTCACTAGGAGTGGTCTTTCGGACGGCAGACCACAGGCTTCTTCCGATCGGTGCAATCTGTGTAATCCGTGGCTTTCATATGCGGGTAGTCAGCGGCTTACGGGTCATCCAGGCACTGGATTGCACGGACAAATATAAAACCATCCAGTCCATCATGGTTGGCCTTGCCCGATTCACCGTGATCCTCTAAACTATACAGTTTTCTTTTGCGGTGAACCCCCGCATGCCGCCTTCCTGGAACGATATCTGGAGTACGACGCGTGAAAATAATCAGCTGCATGAGGCCGGTTCCGGACCCGGCCTCCCGCCTCGTTATCAACGAAGACAAGAAGTGGATCAAGGATCAGGAGCTGACCTTCGTCGCCAGCGAAGCCGACAACTACGCGCTGGAAGAAGCGTTGCGGCTGAAGGAGAAACATTCAGGTGAGGTCGTCGTCCTGTCCATCGGCGGCGACCACGCGGCCAGAGTTTTGCGTTCCGGCCTTGCCATGGGAGCGGACCGCGCCATCCACCTGTCGGACGACCAGTTCGGCGGCTCCGACGAATTCGCGACCGCCCGGATCATCGCGAAGGCCGTCGAGAAAGACGGTGATGCCGACATGCTGCTGACCGGCGTGCAGTCCGATGACCTCGGGACGGGGACGACCGGGATCATGGTTGCCGAGCTGCTGGGCTGGGCTCACGCGACTGTCGTAATCGCGGTCGAGGCCGACCCCGATGGCGCCTCGGTAAAAGCCCGTCGCGAGTTGGAAGGTGGGGTGAACGAGACGGTGGAGCTGCCGACGCCCTGTGTTCTGACTGTCCAGTTCGGCATCAACCAGCCCCGCTACGCATCATTGAAGGGGATCATGGCCGCCAAGAAGAAGGAAATGAAGACCTGGTCGGGGGCCGACATCGGGCTCTCGGCTGATTTGGTCGGACGCGCCGGAGCCCTCTACGAGATCGGCGAGGTGTTCGTCCCGGCGAGGAAGAGCCAGGTCGAGATGATCGCCGGCACCCCGGGAGAGGCGGCGGGCAAACTGGTGGAGAAACTCCGGAAGGAAGCAAAGGTACTTTGACCGATCGATCTCAAGATCGATCGGTCTGTCAGCGATCAGCGATCAGCTGCTTCGGAGGCGGGACAATAGTCAAATCCGACTGAGCTGACAGCTTTGATCGCTGAATGCCGTATTAAGAGGTTGAAATGATACTCGTCATTGCGGAACACGAGGACGACAGGTTCAAACCGATCACGAACGAGCTGACGGTGTTTGCCCAGAGGCTGGGGCGGGACCTCGAAAAGCCCGTCGCGGCGGTCGTGCTGGGCGCCAACGTCGGCGCTCTCGCCGACGAACTGAAGGACCGGCACCTCGACCGCGTGATTCAGATCGAAGACCCTAAGCTGGCCGACTACAGCCCGGATGGCTATGTTGCCGCGCTCAGGCAGCTGATCGAGCGGGAAAAACCACTCCTCGTGCTCGCCGGTCACACGACCATCGGGTACGACTACACGCCGCGACTGGCGGCGGGAGTCGGTCGTCCCCTCATCGCCGGCTGTGTCGACTACGAGATTCAGGGTGAGGCGCTTCTGCTCACCCGACCGGTTTTCAATGCCAAGATGAACATGCGCGTGTCCCTGCGTGGCGAGCCGCCTTACTTTGCGACGGGAGCCCCGGGAGCCTATCCCGGCGACGAGGTCGAGCTGGGCGGCAGCCCGGCGCTGGAGACGTTCTCCGCAGATCTCTCAGGAGTCGAGATTCGGCGCCGGGTGGTCGAAAGAGTAGCCGCCGAGAAGGGGCAGGTCGATCTCAGCTCCGCCGACATCATCGTCTCCGGGGGGCGGGGTTTGAAGAAAAAGGAGAACTTCAGCGTGGTTTCCGATCTCGCCGAAGCGCTCGGAGGGGCCGTCGGCGCCTCCCGGCCCGTCGTCGACGCCGAATGGCTGCCGCGGGAGTACCAGATCGGTAGTTCCGGACAGACGGTCTCGCCGAAGCTCTACTTCGCGATCGGGATATCGGGAGCCATTCAGCACTTGGTCGGCATGCAGAGTTCTCGTTGCATCGTCGCCATCAACAAGGACGCTGACGCCCCTATCTTCAAGGTGGCCCATTACGGGATCGTCGACGATCTCTTCAAGGTCGTGCCGGAAATCACGAAGATCGTCAAGGAATTGAACACATGAGGGTTAACCCCCGCGTCTTTGGTGTTTGACTCCGCAGACCGCTTCGCATATAGTGGCCCGGCTGGCAGCGTCCCGCTGTCTTGCACGGAATCAGATTGCGGATCGATTCACAGGAAGAGGAGGAAGATATGCGGAAAGCGTCGTTAGTGATCGGGCTGAGTTTGATCCTGGCCTTGGTCCTAAACGTCATGGCCATCCAGCGGATGCATCCGGACATCATGAAGGACATCGGCTCCACGAGGGGAAGCCTGCAGCGGAACATCGAGGCCGGCGAAGGTGACGCGGCAGCGATGGATGCCGAGAAGCTCGAAGGGTTCTTCAAGGAAGTCGTCCCGATGTATGAACGGATGGGGAATATGGACTCGGCAGTCGAGATGGCCAACAAGGCGGCGGCGGCATCGGCCGAAGCAGCGATGGCAGCCAAGGCCGGCGACATGGAGAAGGCCATGGCGGCTCACGGAAACATCGTCGGAGCTTGCCGCGGATGTCACGGCCAGTATCGCGAGAAGGCCCCCGACGGATCATATCGAATTAAGAGACCCGGAGGCTAGAACAGGTCAGTTTCTGCAGAAAAGAGGAGGTCCAGCTATCCCTCTTTCTGTTAGTGTTCAGACAGCTCGTTGCGGGTTGGGACACCCGTCAGCAATAGAGCACGTATTTTGTTTTGACATTGTTGTGGCAAAACGAGTAATCTTTCAGCCGTGAGTGGTGTCTATAATTAGATTTCCTCCACCATCCCACTCTCCCCGCGGCCGAGCCGCGGGGATTTTTTTTTGAGAATGAGCCTGTGATTCAAATACTCCTTCTCTCCTCCCTCCTGTTTGCAGACGGATTCCTTCACGAAGATGCGGAAGCAGACCGCCTGGTTCGCCAGACGATGTCGGCGTCATATCATCTCCGGCTCGACGAAGCCCGGGACGATGCGCGCCGACTGCAGCAGCGATACCCCGGACATCCCGTCGGTTTCACACTAATGGCCGAGACATACTGGTGGGAGGCTCAAGCCGACCCCGGCAATGAGACGATCGAAGACGCATACTATGAGGCCCAGGCAGAGGCGTTGGCGAAAGCTGAAGCCGCATTGGACGGGGAAGTCCATCCACGTACCGAGATCCTCTCCTTCCTGGCCTCGACCGAGGGAAGTCTGGCGCGCTTCGAAGTGACGCAGAAGCAGGCGTGGTTCAGTGCCGTCCGGGCTGGTCTGCGCGCTCACCGGTACGCGCGCGACGCGTACGAACTCGACGAGAGCCTCTACGATGTGTACCTGGGCCTGGGAGCGTTCAACTTCTTCAGCGGATCTCTGCCCGCCGTCCTGCAACCTTTCGCCTTCGTGATCGGTGCCAGTGGAGACAAGGAACTGGGCCTGGAGCAGCTGCGACTTGCCCGGGACCAGTCGCGCTATGCGAGGACCGAGGCGCGGATCGTTTCCTACACCGCGCTGCTGGAGGACGGTCAGTATGCGGCTGCGTTCGAGATGCTGGAAGGCATGCGTTCAGACTACCCGGCCAACCACGTCTTCTTCGTCTGGGCCACCGACTGGTTCCTGCGACAAGGCCGCGGGTCGGGGGCGTTGGACTACCTCGAACGAATCTGGAGAGAGGATCGCGAGAGCCTGCCGGCAACGGCCCAGTTCGCACTGATCGAGAAGGCTCGCGTGCAGACTTTGATGAGCCGCGGCGCCGACGCGCTGGCCACGATCGAACGGATCCGCGAGCTCCCGGTGGAGGATCCGCTGCTGGCGAAGAAGATCGTTCTGGTGGAGACTCAGGCGAGGAATCAGCAGTAAGACCGTAGTCCGTAGGCCGTTGTCCGTTGTGCGCGGTCGCCGACACTTCTGCTTAGTGAAGACCCGGTAGTCCGTTGAAGCCTTCCCTGACTTTTCTGTTTAGTGAAGACCCGGGGACAGGGCAAGCCCTGTCCCCCTCACAGTGGCTCTCTTTCGGGTCATTCCGCGTAACGAAAGAAAGGCCGGCGGTCATCGAACGCCGCTCCGAAAACAACTGACTACCGGCAACTGACTACTGACTACTTCCTAAATAACTCCCATCCGCCGTCCCACCTTTTCGAATGCCCCCAAAGCCCGGTCCATATCCTCTCGACCGAGGGCCGCGTGGTCTCCCGAAATCTGGGCCCGGAGGCGAGCTTCTCCGAGCGGTACGACCGGATACCAGAGTCCTTTGATGTAAACCCCTTCTTCGAGCAACGCGGCGCTCATTTCCATAGCAACCGAGGCCTCACCGAGCATGATGGGCACGATCGGGTGCGCCCCTTCGATGATCTCGAAGCCGAGTGCCTGAATCTGGCGGCGGAAATAGTCCGTGTTGTCGTGAAGCTGCTGGATAAGCGCGTTGTCCTTCATCAGAACGTCGAGGGCTTCGATCGCTGCCAGGACGATCGAAGGCGGCAGGGAATTCGAAAAGGTGTAGGGGCGGGATTTCTGCCTCAGGAAATCGATCATCCGGGCTTCTCCGGCCACGTAGCCCCCGGCCGCGCCTCCCAGAGCCTTTCCGAGGGTGCCGCTGAGGACTTCCACCTGGCCGAGGACGCCCTGCGCCTCCGGAGTGCCTCTTCCGGTTTCGCCGACGACTCCGACGCCATGCGAGTCGTCGATGAAGAGCACGTGGCCGAACTCTCGGGAGAGTTCGATCAACTCCGGTACGGGAGCCAGATCACCTTCCATGCTGAACACCCCGTCGGACGCCACAAACCCAAAGCGGTAGGAGATTTCGCGTGAATCGGTTTCCAGCATCTGTCGGAGATTCGCGGTGTCGACGTGCTCGTAGATCTTCCTGTGAACCACTTCAGCCCGGCAGAGACGGGTTCCGTCGATGATGCTGGCGTGGTTGAGACGGTCGCTGTAGATCACGTCACGATACAGCTCCAGTCCCATTCTCTCGTTGATTATGGCAGCGAAGAAACCTTCGTTCGCCGCGTAGCAGGAAGAGAACAGAATGCTGTCTTCGGTGCCGAGAAACTCTGCCAGTTTCTCCTCCAGCCGGCGATGAATCGTCAGAGTGCCGCAGATGAAGCGGACCGACGAAACACCGTACCCGTAGTCCCGTATGCCTCGGATAGCCGCTTCCCGGATTCGGGGATCCGATGCGAGGCCCAGGTAGTTGTTCGATGCAAGCATGACCACATCGCGGTCCCCGACGCGGACAATGGCCCCCTGCTCGGAATCGATCAGCGTTTCGTCCTTGTACGTCTTGGTTTCTTCCAGACGGTTCAGTTCGTCGGCGATCGCATCATGGAGGTTCATGGCTTCAACAGTACCTTGATTGCATCACGACGCATGATGGCCGTGATGCCGGTTTCGAACTCGTCGAGCGGCAGCTCGTGGGTCACGAACCCGCCCGCCAGCAGCTCATCTGCCAGCCCCGCCCGCAGCAGGTTTCTCATCGTCTCCCAGGTCCGGAACACGCGGCGTCCGATGATACCCTTGAGAGTCACGCCACGGAAAATGACATCGTTCGCAAAGTTCATTTCGATCTTATCCTCCGGCATACCGAGCAGTGCCATCGTGCCTCCCATCCTGATGATATCGAGGCCGTCGCGGTAGGCGCCGTAGTTCCCCGACATCTCCAGGACCGCATCCACGCCGGTTCCGTTGGTTTCCTCGGCCACGACGCTCTTGAGCCGCTCGCGGGCGCCGGCAAGACCCAGGTCGAAGCAGTGGTCGGCGCCGAAACGGAGTGCAAGTGAAAACAAAGTCCTTTCGACGTATTCCGGGCCTCGCTCCGAGCCTGGAGGAGTGAAATCGGTGACGTAGATCTTCGAGGCCCCGCTGCGCCGCGCCAACGCCGTAGCCATCAGTCCTTGAACGCCGGCTCCGAGGATTGCGACGGATTTGCCGGCAAGGTCGACCTCACCCACCGTGTGGACCGCGTTCCCAAGGGCATCCATGAACGCGATCGCCTCGACGGGGATCTCCCCCTTGCGAAAGACCACGACGTTCGACGCGGAGATGACGACGTATTCGGCGAACGCCCCGTGTTCATGGAGACCCTTGATGATGGTGTTCTGGCAATGGTGCCGGTCTCCCAGTCGGCACTGGTAGCACCAGCCACATGTAATGTGCATTTCCGCCGAACAATAAAAGTGTTCTTCGATGAATTCCACGAACCGACGATCTTCGGCAAGTTCGTACGCACTTCGGCCCTCGACGAAAGCGTCGACCGTGTCGTCCTGCACCGCATGATGTGCAATCATGCCGGCCAGTCGGACTCGTGCGGATTGCGCTGCGTCGACGATCTGTCCGCAGAACTCATGGCCCAGGATCACCGGGTTCGTTCGTGCTCCGAGCATGGCGTCACGGAACGCGTGCTTGCTCTTGTAGATTCCGACGTCGCTGCCACAGATGCCGGCGGCCACTACTCGGATCTTGACTTCATCGGGGTGGGCGAGGTCGGGCGTGGGGAGCTCTTCAAGCGTCAGTCCCTCCGGCCAGTCTTGGCCCTCCGAGGGCCTGCTCTTGACGATGGCTTTCATCAGAGGCTCATAGTATGCGGGTGAAAAACGCGGCCTAGTGTAGCAAGAAATGACTACAGTGAAGCCCCCCGTTTGACGATGAGAGTATTGAAACGGTCGTTTGGAGTATCCGAACGTCCGAAGCGGAGGGCTCTTTATCAAGGGGAGGAGCCCTCCGCGTTGTACCCCTCGGCGGGGCGCCAGACAAACGCGCCGTTCTAGTTCTCTGCCGCCGTTTCGTAACGTGCCGCCATGAGAAAATTGCTACGACGCCTGCTGTTTTTCGGCCTGCTTTTTGAGGGGCTGGGAATGATCAATCTGCCCGTTGTACTGACCGCAATCACCGTCGCAATAGCGATAACTGTGTTTAGTCATCTTTTGCTCGTTCGAGGCACGAATTCCGCTTGATTCTCTCCTGCTGAGGTAATACTCTAGGCCCCCTGTTCCGGAGGCAAGTCGATGCGGTTTTTTCTGCTGTTGGTTACTGTCGCGTATGTTCAACCGCTAAGCGCGCTGGACCAATCAAAGCAGGTCAGCCCGTCTATCGAGGCCATCGCTCGCGCCATATCCCACGAACAAATCGACGTCGCTTTGGTGAAGCTCGACAGCTTCGATAGTGTGGTTGCGCGGCTGACAACAAGTCCGGACCGGGAACGCGGGTTCCACGACGGGAATGTGAACGAATACACTCTGAAGGATGTTTCGGCAGGCGGCTACACCCTTGGTGTCCGAGCCGTCGGGCGCGAAGCTCCAGTGAGCCTGGTCGGCGCCCACGTCAACCCACCACGCGGGGAGACCGTCAACAGGGTCGCACCGCAGTAAAATCCTAAACCAACCCGGTTCGTGTTTTGATCGGGGATTTTGCGACGTGTGAGGATCAGCCCCTGCACGCAGGAAGCGAAAAAAGAGGGCCACCCTTCGTGCGCTTCTGTTAGCTCGACGGACTTTTTCATTTAATACCAGCGACCGTGGGACCTGCGACATTGACTAGCCAAGCTCTGATTCTTACCGACGACAGCAAACTGGCACAGTCCTTGACCGAGACGCTGGGGTCTTGCAAGTTCGGGTCAGGCGCGACGGCCGAGCCGGAGAGTGCGTTGAAGAGGCTGCGTTCGAGGAAGACGGCCCTCGTCCTTGTCGACCTGGATCTCTCTTCCAGCGACCCAATTGCTTTCCTGGCAAAGGCGCAGAAGGCTGCGCCTTCGGCGATCCTCATGCCGCTGGCGAGCCACGAATCGATCATGCGGGCCGCGGAAGCAGGAGAGCTGGGCCTTCACCAATACTTGAAGAAACCGGTGCATGTCGAAGAAATACGAATGGCGTTGGATCAGACAAAGATCGTAGCGCAGATTCGCGACGAGCTTGCGGGGTTGCAGGCCGCGATGGCCGGGCTGCACGGTTCAGCGGAGCTGTACGGTTCGAGTCCCGAGATCCAGTCGGTCTTGAAAGTGGTTGGTCAGGCCGCTGCGACCTCGGCAAACGTGATGATCCTGGGCGAGCCGGGTACCGGCAAGCGCCTGATCGGTGAAGTCCTGCATCGCGACAGTTCGAGAAACTCCGGCCGATTCCTCCACCTCAGTTGTGCCGGTTTGAGCGAGACGCTTATCGAGAGCGAGTTGTTCGGCCACGAAGAGGGCGCATACGCCGGGGCCCGAGCACGCCAACTGGGCCGGCTTGAATTGTGTGACGGCGGCACACTCTTCATCGATGAGATCGGCGAACTACCGCGCAAGGTCCAGGACAAACTACTACGTTTCCTGACCACCCAGACGTTTCAGGTGCTCGGGCGGCGGGGTTCTCTCTCCACCGCCGACGTCCGGATCGTTACGGCTTCGAGTCAGCACCTGGAGCAATTCGTCCGTGATGGCCGGTTCAACAGGGAGTTGTTTCAGCGACTCAACGGGATCCAGATCAAGGTGCCGACTCTGCAGCAGCGAAAGAGCGACATCCCGGCGCTGGTCGATCAATTCATGCGCGACATCGCGCGTAGCAGGACGGAGCCGGTCCGCACGATCACGCCGGACGCACTCGCCAGGCTGATGCAATACGATTGGCCCGGGAACGTCCGGGAACTGGAATCAACGATTGCTCATGCAGTACCCCTGGCTGCGGAAGGATGCATCGGGATGGCCGATTTGCCGCCGTTCCCCGAGCCGGCCGAAACGGAGCAGGCGCCGCCTCTGATACCAGGAGCGACGATCCAGGAAATCGAACGGGAAGCCATCGTCCGGACCCTGGAGTACGTCGGTGGCTCGACCACCCGGGCGGCGAGAACCCTCAACATGAGCGTTCGCAAGATTCAATACAAGCTGAAGGAGTACCGCCTCACGGCGGCCGTCCGTTCCGAAACCCACCGGGCCGTTCCTTCCGAAAAACCCTTCCCGAAGAAGCGCGCAGTTTTCATCGGTGGGGTCGACTCAGCCGATTGAAACCACCAAACAATACTTGATTCTTGAGCAGGCGTTCAGCCATCAGCTTTCAGTTCAATCGGATGGGATTGTCCTCCCATTTTCGAAGTAGCTGAAGGCTGAACGCTGAGGGCTGATCGCAGGCTTCATCTCGTAAATCTGAGAGCAAAAAACCCTCAAACTCGAGGATCAAGCGTCCCGAAAACCCTTTTCGGCTGAATGACTTCGCGCGATAAAATTAATTGTGTTACAGTTATTTCTGTTTTTGTCGATGAAAACGTTTAGAGGACCGTTGGTCCAACCGCTACGGAGGCAAGAGAGAATACGATGCCGTGGTCGGCAGCGCATGGTTTCAGGTTTACGAGCGCATCCATCTTGTCGAATGTTCCGAGGAAGCCGGGAGTCTTCGGGTTGTACAACGATCAGGGTTGGGTGTTCATCGGGCAGGGGGAGAGCCTTCAGCAGTCCCTGTTCCAGTGTTTGGACAAGAGTCGCGAGTACTTCTGGCCGAACGAACCGCAAGGTTATACCTTCGAACTCTGCCACGCCGCCGATTGCAACGTGAGACGCGATCAACTGATTCTCGAATACTATCCCATCCGCAACCACCTGCCTGAAGCGGCCCGATACCACGCCAAGAGTCGCGAAGCCTAGTGACCTGTAACAGTGCTATCGGTACCAGCGTTCGGCGGAACGGCGTCGGATTCTAGGAGTGACGCCCGAGCCAATGCTGTTTCATTGCGAGGGCGTTACGACACCGAAGACGGCGCCGTTGGGCCGAACCCTTCGGGCCGATGGGGGTTGCGGGCGATCTCTTTGTCGGAAGCCGTCACCGATGAATGAGCATCGCTTTCCGTCTCCCTCCTCGACCTCGCCCGCAAGACCCATCGGCGATGGTGCCGATAGCACTGTTACAGGCCACTAGCCAGCCCGTTTAGTCGCAGTTTGTGCCATGTCCAGTGAACCGGAAGCGTGAGGTTCCGGCTGCCGCGGACCGGGGAAGCCCCGATTGGCAGCCGAAGCCGCACGGAACCGATCTTGCACTTGTGTTCGGCACGATGACCCTACGTCGAAGCGAGAAACGGGACGGCACCGCGCGCCGACCCTACCGGGTCCGATGCCGGAAGTGCGGTCGCCGGTTCAACCTGTTCGACGCATCATGGTGTGGCTGCCGGCACCACCGGCCGACAAAGGTGTGTCCGCACTGTCGCAGGTGCCTGTGCGACCTGCCCGGCTACGACGACAAATTAGATGAAAATCGTGCCGAACCGCGGAAGTCGGGCTCCTGCTGGGTCGAGCCTCCTGACAATCCGTCCTGCTGGGTCGAGCCTCCTGACACGTTCCGGCGTCGCGGTTTCGATCCGCTAATGGTGTACTACCTGTGAAGGCCGTTTGGTCCTGGTGTACCAGGTGTTTCCCCATTCTCAAATCTCGAATCTCCAACCTCGAATTTCCAATGCGGAATTTCCGTTAGTCAAATCTGCAATGACCGCGCAGTGTCGACCTCCAAACGCATCGCAGATCTTTCATCGAAAAATCCCCATTGGAGACTTGGTGATTCGAAAATGGAAATTGGATATTGTCGGAGCCAACCGATCGGAAATTTCGGAATCTCCAGCAAGACCCATCCGATTGAGGTGTTAGCTGACCGCTGATCACCGGACTTCGCGGGGTAGCGTGCCTCTCATGACGAACTCGCGGGTCGTGGGCTCCCCATCGGGCCCCATGATGTGAATGCGGAATCCCGGCCGATTCTCGTCGCCCGTCAGCTCCACGGGATAGGAACCCCGCAGGTTTCGGAGCCGGAGTGTCGTTTCGTACTGGCGTTCATCGAGGTTCCAGATGAACACCCGGATTCCGTCGAAGTCCAGCCCGGGTGCCGTCTCGGGACGGCGCTCGGCGACGACGTACCAGTCTATAGGTCCTTCTTCGGGATCTTCGACCCGTTTCAACCGTTGCACGGCCGTGTAGACGCGTCCCTCAGTGAATGGGCGGATGGGCTCGGGAATGTCGTACTCCATCAACTGGTGGTAAACCCAGCCCACCTCGTCGGCCGAAGGGCGAACCTTGAACCAGATGTCGGTCGAATCGCTGTCCGGACGCGGTGTGGTGGCCCGTTCCAGTACCTCCAGCACTGCACCCCGTCGTAGACGACGGATGATCGTCGTTTGACGGCCGGGTTCCAACCGAAGGTTGACCTGATCGGTGGCGCGCGCCGTGTTCTGCACAGGCTGATCCAGGGCGTCGGCGACCCGCGCGACGAGAACCTGCCGGGTGGAGTCGCGGATCAGGGTGCTTTCTGCCATCCAGCCTTCGATCAGATCCTGGTCCCGGACCCGATACCACGTGCCCTGCTTCTCGATGATCGAAACGCGGTTCCCCTCGTCGAGCGTGAACATCGTTCGCGACGAAGGGCTCCCGTCGATGCGAACCGACGTGTTGTCGCGTAGGATCGTTGCTTCATCGATTGCGGGGTCCATGGCCGGGACACAGCTCGCCGCGAGCACCACTAGACCGATCAGACAGGTTTGAATACCTTTCATAGCACGGTGTTACGGCTCGCCCTCGGGTCAGCCTCACTCGTTCCAAATTATATTACGATGGGATAAGATTGGTCCCTATGGCCGGGCAATCTGAAGAAACTCCCGACTTCGAGGCGGCGCTCGAGAGGCTGGAAGAGATCGTCAAGGCTCTCGAGGACGGGGAGCTCGCACTGGACTCGTCCCTGGAACTGTTCGAAGAAGGGATCCGGTTGTCCAGGCTATGTCACGGAAAGCTGGAGCAGGCTGAGCGACGCGTCGAGCTACTGCTCAAGGATGCCTCCGGTCAGGTCCGCGCAGTGGATTTCGAAGCGGATGACGATGAAAACTAGCGAGAACGGCGGCGGGAATCCGGAGGTTTTCTTCGATCAGGTCCGTCCCGCGGTCGATGAGACTCTCGATCGTCTGCTCCCTGCTGAGGACGTCCCGCCGGCGGCCCTGCACCGGGCGATGCGATACAGCGTGTTCGCAGGCGGCAAGAGAATGCGCCCACTCCTCTGCATCGCCGGTTACTCTGCGTTCCGCGACGATTGGCGTCGGGTTCTGCCGGTGTCGTCGACCCTGGAACTCGTGCACACCTACTCGCTGATCCACGACGATCTCCCTTCTATGGACGACGACGATTGGCGTCGGGGAATCCCATCCTGCCACAAGGTCCACGGCGAGGCGATGGCGATACTGGCCGGCGACGGCCTGCTCACGCTGGCGTTCGAGACACTGGCAATGACTGACTTTACGGGCGAGCAGATACGGCACGTTACCGCGCGGCTCGCGCGGGCGGCCGGGACATCACGGGGAATGATTGCCGGTCAGGTCATGGATCTGGCGGCGGAAGGGAATAGCATCGACCAGGCCGAGCTGGAATCGATTCACCGCTACAAGACAGGCGCGTTGCTGCAGGCGTCGATCGAGATCGGGTCTTACCTGGCTGATGCAGGAGAGGCCGCGATGGAGAGCATCGGTGACTATGGACGGAAAGTCGGGCTGGCGTTCCAGATCGTGGACGACATCCTCGACGAGACCGCCTCGAGCGATACTCTGGGCAAGACGTCAGGCAAGGACAGGAAGCAGCGCAAAGCAACCTACCCCTCCGTGCACGGCATCGAGGCCTCACGCCGGATGGTCGGCAGGATCACAGCCCAGGCCCGGGAGCGTACACGGTCCCTGGGCGATCGTGGCGAACTGCTGGTTCACATCGCCGACTACCTGGAGAAGCGGTCGAATTGAAGAAAGCGCGCATCGACAGACTTCTGGTCGACAGGGGCCTGGTGGAGACACGGGAGCGTGCCCGTGCGTTGATCATGGCCGGCGACGTCCTGGTCGGCGATCGACCGGTCACCAAGGCCGGCGCCGGTGTCGACGTCGAGGCTGAGGTTCGACTGCGCCGCCCGACGCACCCCTATGTGGGCCGCGGGGGTGTGAAGCTAAGGGGCGCGCTCGACGCGCTCGAGATCGACCCAACCGGACAGACGTGCGCGGACATCGGTTCCTCGACCGGTGGATTCACCCACTGCCTTTTGTTGGCGGGCGCCCGGCTCGTGTACGCCATCGACGTGGACACAACGCAGCTCGACTGGAAACTCCAGGGCGACGACAGGGTAGTCCCCGTCGAGGGCAACGCGCGCTATCTTCAGCAGGACTGGATACCCGAGGCCCTCGACCTGGTGACCATCGATGTGTCGTTCATCTCCGTCTCGAGGATACTCTCGCGCATTCCCGCCGTGCTCGCGGACGCGGGCCGTTGCCTGGCACTGGTTAAACCGCAATTCGAACTGGGCCCGGGTCTGGTCGGGAAGGGTGGGATCGTGACCGACCCGGCACTGCATCGCGAGGCGGTGCGGAATGTGATCGATTCGGCGGGGCCAACCAGGCTCGTCTTCCGGGCGGAGTGTCCGTCTCCCATAACCGGAAAAGAAGGGAATCGGGAGTTCTTCGTCCTTTTCGACAATGAGCGAGCTGCTTCGGATGCTCGCCGAGAACGATGACAATCCTGAAGATCGGCGTCCTTACCAAGCCCGAGCAGCCGGAGGTCGCCCGAGTGGCCTCGGACATGGTCGACTGGTGTCGCGAGCGTGGAATCGACGTCTTGCTTCCGTTGGATCTCGCACGGCGGATCGACCGTCAGGAATTCGGAGTTTCCGACGAGATGCTGGCGTCGGGGCCGGAACTGCTCGTCGTCATCGGCGGTGATGGAACGTTGCTGGCCGCCGCACGCCTGCTCGGGGGCCGCCCGGTTCCTATTCTCGCGATAAACCATGGCGGGCTCGGCTTTCTGACCGAGGTGACGTTGCCGGAGCTTTATCCCGAGCTGGAGAAAGTCCTGGGCGGAGAGTTTGGCACCGATCGGCGCGTGATGCTCGACGCGCGCTTGCTGCGTGGGAGCGATGTCGTCGGTGTCCAGCGTGCCTTGAACGACGTCGTGATCAACAAGGGCACGCTGGCCCGGATCATCGAACTCGAGACTCGGGTGAACGACCAGCGCGTTTCGACGTTCCGTGCCGACGGCCTGATCATCGCCACGCCGACCGGGTCGACCGCCTACAACCTGTCGGCCGGGGGGCCGATCGTGCACCCCGACATGAGCGCGATGCTGGTGACTCCGATCTGTTCGCACACGCTGACCAACCGCCCGTTGGTTCTACCCGGACAGGCTCGGGTGACGGTCACGCTGAAGTCGGCCGGCGACGAGGGCGTCTACCTGACCGTGGATGGGCAGATCGGTATCGAGATGAAAGCCGGCGATCGACTGGAGGTCGGGCCGTCCTCGGAAGAAATCCTTCTGGTCGCACCTGAGGGAAAGAACTACTTCGACGTCCTGCGGGACAAGCTCAAGTGGGGCTGACGCTTCCCCGGCTGTTATAATGTACCCCTTCGGCGACGCGTGACATGATCGGTGCGGACACCCCAAGGAGAGATTGAGACGTGAAGAGCAAATCGGCGCGGCAGACCGTGTGCAACGAACCGGGTAAGACCGCCAAACAGGCGTTCTGCGGAGGCAAACTGAAGCTGATCACCCCACTCGAACCGGAAATCGCGCGCTCCGTGGCCAAAGACCTGGACGTCTTTCGATGCCAGGATTGCGGTACCCTGTACACCGAAGAGAGCCCGTACGCCGCGGCGAAACGGTAGCAGGTGAGGCGGTGCCGCCGGGAGGGGAGGACGTGTCCGAAAAGACCGAACTGATTCACGACTGGAACAAGGTCGACTGCACCACACGCGACAGCCGGAAACCGGTCCAACTCGACGATGAGACGCTCCGAGACGGTCTCCAATCGCCCACTGTCCAGGACCCACCGATCCAGGAGAAGATCCGCCTTCTGCACTTGATGGACGCCCTTGGTATCGACATGGCGGACATCGGTCTGCCTGGAGCCGGCCCCAGGGCTTACGCTGATGTGCTTGAACTGGCGACAGAGATCAGCAGGTCCAAACTCAAGGTTTACCCGAACTGTGCCGCCCGCACGACGATCCGTGACATCGAACCCATCATCTCCGTCGCGGAGAAAACCGGCACCGAGATCGAGGCAGCCACCTTTCTGGGTTCCAGCCTGATCCGCCAGTATGTCGAGAACTGGGAGATAGATACGCTCCTCCATCGCACTGAAGAAGCCGTCAGTTTCGGGGTCCAGCACGACGTGCCGGTCATGTACGTGACCGAGGACACCTCGCGCGCCTTTCCTGAGACGATCAAGCGGCTTTACACGGTTGCCATCGAATGCGGTGCGCGCCATATCGTGATTACCGACACGGTGGGGCATTCGACTCCCGACGGCGTCCGTGCCCTGATTCGATTCATGATCAAAGAGGTCATCGAGCCGTCCGGTGAAGAAATCAAGCTGGCCTGGCACGGCCACAACGACCGGGGCCTCGCCGTCCCGAATTCGCTGATCGCTCTGGAAGCTGGGGCCGACGTGGTTCATGGTTGTGCACTCGGTGTCGGTGAGCGTGTCGGAAACACAGCGATGGATCAAATCCTGGTCAACCTGAAGCTGCTGGGTTGGATCGACCGCGATCTGTCGGCGCTGAAAGAGTATTGCGACATCGCTTCCCAGGCGTGCCGGGTTCCGATCCCCCCGGGCTATCCCGTCGTCGGTAGCGATGCCTTCCGGACGGCCACAGGGGTCCATGCCGCCGCCGTGATCAAGGCGATCAAGAAGGGCGAGGCGGAATTGGCCGACAGCGTCTACTCCGGGGTGCCGGCCAATCTGTTCGGGTTGGAGCAGGCGATCGAGATCGGCCACATGAGCGGCAAGTCGAACGTCGTCTACTGGCTGGAGAAGAGAGGGATCGAGGCCACAGACGAGCGTGTCGACGCAATCTACGACTACGCCAAGAAGTCCGACCGGCTGCTCACCAGCGAAGAAATTCTGCAGATCGCAAAACCCCCCGCGTAGGCTGGATTTTTCAGAAGAATCCGACGATGTGCGGTCACAGACCGCACCTACACCGGCCTGATATATATATCTCCCCTGGGTGTAGGTGCGCTCTATGAGCGCACATCGGGCGGCAGAATCCGATCAGGCGGGGACGGTCTGGGCTTCGAACACCCGTTTGATGGCCCGCGACACGGCCACCTCTATCAGGCTGCGTTCGTACGGGTCGTCTTCCAATTCCGCGATTTCGAGCATTTCCTCGGCCGCGGCCTCCGACGCGACCTTCATGTTGTTGTCGCTGAGCGCTTGCCGCGCCAGGGCCTTCTCCGCGGCCGGCGACCGCACCGGTATGATCGTCGAGCTGGAAACGACGATTTCCGGCCCGCTGGCGATGTTCCGGCGGAGTTTGGTCCGGATTGCGGCCGATACCGTGTTCTTCCCGGCGCCGGGGTTCACGCGAAAGAACCCGACGCGGTCCTTGGAATCCAGTACTGGAAACTCCACGTGCGCGGGGAACTCTCCCCGGTTCAAACCTTCGGCGGCTTCGACCAGGAAATCCTCAATCCCGAGCGTTCGCGATCCGCTCGGAGATTGAAGGCGAACCTGGGCTCGGAGAGTGACCAGGGCCGTCGACAGATCGAAATAGGGGGACTCGGGATCCAGACCCTCGAACACGGTGAGCCGATTCCGTACCAGCGGGTTGGCAAGCGTCGACAATGCCTGTTTCAGCAGACCGTTCTCGCCGCTGATCTTTCGTAGCACCTCCCCGAAGGTCGCTCCAGTCCCGAAGGAAACTTTTCCGCGCCGTTTCGATACGGCTCCGAATCCGGGGATCTTACCGACGTCGATGACGACTCTACTGGCCGGTATCCGCATCGCAGGGTCGATCCCCGAGACCAGCATCGCGCGTTGCCCGTGCTTCGCCAGAAGCCTTGCCAGGCCTGCAAGTGTTTGTGGAACTTGTGCTTTCGGCATCAGTGAGTCCCGGCGCGTCCCGCGCTCGAAAAAAGCCGGTCGGATTCTAGAGACGTCAGCCTCGAAAGTCAAGCCTAACTGAAGAAGACCTCTTCTCCGAGGGACACGTCTTCTCCGAAGGAGACGTCTTCTTCGAAGAAGACCTCGACCAGTTGTCAGTAGTCAGTAGTCAGGACTATTGCTACACTTGGCGGAATGGAAGTGGACATTTTCGACGAGGTCGTAAACCTCCGACGGCTGGGCAAGAAGGCCGCGCTGGCAACAATCGTCCAGATCCGGGGCTCGGTTCCCAGTTTCCAGACGGCGAAGATGCTGGTGCGGGAAGACGGCTCCACCCTCGGGTCGGTCGGCGGCGGCTGTGTCGAAGCGGACGTCTGGGCGGCCGCTCAGGAAGTCATCAAGGAGGAGCGCTCGCGGGTGTTGAGTTTCGACCTCACTGATGAATCCATGGCCGACAGCGGACTGATCTGCGGAGGAAAGCTCGAGATCTTCGTCGAACCGATCATGCCCGTTCCCCGGGTTGTCATCTTCGGCGCGGGGCATATCTCGACGCAGGTGTCCAAGATTGCCACGATCGCCGGGTTCAAGTCCTGGGTCGTCGACGATCGGCCCATCTACGCCAACGAGACGCGCTTCCCCGAAGCGGAACGCATCTTCGCCGACAGTTTTGAGGACGCCTTCAAGGCCATCGATCCGGATGAGAACACCTACCTGGTCATCGTCACCCGCGGCCACCAGGAGGACCAGAACGTCCTCCGCTGGGCCGTGGGCACCGAGGCCCGCTACGTGGGGATGATCGGCAGCAAGCGGAAGATCCGCGCCATCGTCAGGGATCTCGAGAAAGAGGGGATCGACCTGGACCGACTGGAACGCGTGCATATGCCGATCGGACTCGACATCGGTGCAGTCGTCCCGGAGGAAATTGCCGTAGCGATCGTTGCCGAGCTTGTCCAGAAACGCCGCACGGGATCCAGCCACCGACTCAGCAAGAAGCTTTATCAAACGAGTGCTTCGTCCGCCGGGTAGTAGTGCTGCGCTGCCGGGACGTCATATCTGTGGGGCCGGACGGCCGATCGTTCCGTGAAATTCAACCGACACAGCGCGCTGATCGTGGTAACGATCCTGCACCCTACTCGGCCGAAGAAGGCGCTGAACTCCTCGGGAACTGACTGAACGCGCATCCGCGGCGACGCTTCTCGCGGGGTCTGCTTCTAACGAAGCGGCATCGGGGCGAGTCTAAACCAGCCAGTGGCGGCATGCTGCCGCGGGCTGCCTACTGTATCGCGATGAAGATTTACACCAAGACCGGAGACCGGGGACAGACACGTCTTTTCGATGGCACGCGCGTCGCGAAGAACGATCTGCGCGTCGAGGCCTACGGGAACGTGGACGAGCTGAATTCGGCCATCGGATCCGCCCTCGCGTTCACATCGGACGCCGGAATCGCGGAACTACTTCAGAACATCCAGCAGGAGCTGTTTTCTCTGGGCGCTCAGCTCGCCGACCCGAAATTTGACGCCGAGCAGTTCGCGAAACCGAGCCTGTCCCCGGAATGGGTGGCCGCCCTGGAGAACGCCATGGATCAGCTCGACGAGGAGTTGCCTCCACTGCGAGCGTTCGTTCTCCCCGGCGGCGGCCAGTGTGGGGCCTTGCTGCACCTGGCGCGGACCATATGCAGGCGCGCGGAGCGAACCGTCGTCGAATTGAATGAAACGACCTCACTCGACCCGAAGGTGATCGAATATCTCAACAGATTGTCAGATCTTCTGTTCGTTCTGGCACGGGTCGTCAACCATAGAGAAGGGAAACAGGAAATCCAATGGTAAACCGACTTTTTGCCTCAACCCTATTCATCCTCCTGCTCGGGGTCCCGGCTTCGGCGCAGTTCGAGGACGACTTCCCTCGGGTGGAGATCGGCTTCGGGTATGCCAATTATGGTCTGCCCGGCGTCGGCGGAAGCACGGAGCGCCTGAATGGCTTCGCGATGCACAGCGGGTTCAACCTGGACAGCTGGTTCGGGATCGAGAACTACACGGGTGCCTACAGCGTGCCGAACGACATCACGTTGATCACGAACATTTTCGGTGGAAAGCTCGTGGCGCGCGACCTGGTCGAGGGTCGGATCTCGCCGTATCTCGTCGCCGGATTCGGAGTGGGCTATTTCACGAGTAACCGGTCCAGGGGCGGGTTCAGCGAGGCGGCTTACCGATTGGGTGGAGGAATCGACTTCAACCTCACCGGAGGCATGGCCTTGAGAGTGGATGTCAGCAACATGGCCATCAACAACATCGACGTCGGAGGCGGTTGGGGGGCGAACCTCAATATCTCGACCGGGCTCGTCTTCAACTTAGGGAACTAGAGCCGTGGTGGGCGGGAGGCGCTGGCGGCCTCAGCTCGTGGTCCCCGCCATGCGGTGTGCGACCAGATAGGCCGTATCGGTCTGCGGCTGGACGTGGACGTAGAACCAGTGGTTCCCCGACACGACTTCAAAGAAATCCTGCCGATTGGCATCCGGGATCACGCTTCCGTTCTCCATTGCCCAACCTAAATCCTCGAGATAAGCGGCCATTGCCGAGTTCATCGGGACCAGATCGTATTCCGTTGTCGACATTCCATTGTTCGATCCCTCTGATGTCGCCAAGATCATTGGTGATTCTCCTTTCTGCCTTCCGACGTCCGTTGCTCTCAACACTATTACGGGGTCAGAAGGGAAAAGGTTTCAAGAATTCGCGGACGGAGACCGAATTGTCCCGTTTCCAAGTTATTGATTCCGTACCACACTCGATTCGGTCTCCGTCCCCGAGTTCGGTTAATCCGTCAGTCCGGCTGATTGGTCCACCAGCGTGTCGCCCCGGGAGGAGACCCGGCCCTCCGAATCGATCACGAAGATGCTCGGCGTTCGATGCACCGAATAGAGCCGCCCCACGCTTCCGTCGGGGTCCAGGGCGACAGGGAAGCGGATGAAGTACCGCCGTATTGCAGCCAAGACTTTGGCGCGATCCTCCATTAAGTTGACGCTGATGACGGGAACTCCTGCATCGAAGATGCTGTTCAGTTCCGAGATCGTGGCTACCGAGACAGGATCCCAGGACGCCCAGAACGCCAGAATGAAGCGGCGCCCTTTGAGGTCCTCCGACCGAACGGTTTCGCCCGAAGGGCTCGCCAGCGCGAAGTCCGGAGCATGCTCCAGGACCAGTGCCGATTCCGCCGCCGGGTCAAGCGCGGCCTTGACGACGAACAACGAGGTGACCGCGGTCGAGAGAAAAAGCGCGGACACGCCGATCGCCGTGAGGGTGATCAAGGCTATGCGAAGGGCTGTCGCCGGCCGTTCCATAACGCTGTCAATGCACGAACAGTGCCACTCCGTGCCGGCCAGAGCCGCCGGTTTTCGCCGGCGGCGACCCGAAGAGCTCGGAAGCGCGGCGGCGAGTCCGCAAATCCGTTGTACGGCTGAACTGAATCTGATAGGCTCGGGTCCGTTTACAAGAGATATGCTTCCCCAGCTGGCCCGCGTCCCGAGAGTCGAATCGAGGCCTTTCCTGACTCGCCCCTCCCACACGTGTCCGTTAGCCAAGAGAACGCACACTCTCTTGAGCGATTGCAACAAGCGGGTCGGATTCACTTTCAGGCGCCGGATTTATCCGGGCCTATCGCCCCAGGGCGAGACCAGGAGTTTTTGATGAGTAAGAGGTTGTACGTGGGAAACCTCCCATACAAGGCCACTGAAGCGGAACTTGAGGATCTGTTCGGCGCGGTCGGCGCGGTCGAGTCGGTCCGCATTATCACGGACAGGGAAACCGGGCGTGCCCGCGGTTTCGGGTTCGTAGAGATGACGAACGACGACGATGCCGACAAGGCGATCGAGAAGTTCAACGAGTACGAGATGGATGGCCGCACGTTGACCGTCAATGAAGCCCGTCCCCGGCAAGACCGCGGTGGTGGTGGCGGTGGTGGCGGCGGCGGCGGCGGGGGGTACCGGCGTAGCGAGCCGCGCTGGTAGCGAAGCGCAGAAGCCCGTCGTCCGCGTTTCTGAAAGCGTCTAGCGCCTGCAGCCGCAGAGCGATCTTCTGCGGAAAACCCTTCTCTTGCACCGAATTCTGTCGCGCACCGATACTTTATAATGTAAAGTACTTCGTATTTTGAGGGAGCGTGTCGGAACGAATACCGAAGAGGAGAAGCCAATGATCGAGACGCAGATCGCGACAGCACCCACCGTCGGAATACCAACCTGCCACCACGAGCGCATCCTCGTCGGAGCCCGTTCCAGCTCGGAGTTCGTCGACATCACAGACCTCGTAGTGAAGGCGGTCCGGAACTCCGGTGTTCGGTTCGGCATTGCCAACGTGCAGACCCGTCACACCACGACCGGGATCATCGTCAACGAACACGAGCCGCTCCTGCTCGACGACATGTCCGGCCTGCTCGACCGATTGGTGCCCGGTGGGGCGGAATACCGACACGACGATATGACGATCCGGCGTGTGAACCTGATGCCGGGGGAGCCCGCAAACGGCCATTCGCACTGCCGCGCGATGCTGCTGGGGACTTCCGAAACGCTGAACGTGGTCGACGAACGGCTGGATCTGGGCCGGTGGCAACGGGTGTTTCTGGTGGAACTGGACCGGGACAGGGAGCGCGAAGTCAGCGTGATGGTCATGGGGTCCACCTAGAAAAAAGTCAGATGTCGGGTAACCGAGTGGGCCCGTCGGGCGTCTCTTAGGTATGACGCACTTATCGCTAGCTACAAGACCGAGATCGCAGCCTACGAGATCGACAAGATGCTCGGGTTGGGGATGGTCCCGGCCACCGTCGAGCGTGTGATCGATCATCGACGCGGGTCCCTGCAGCTCTGGGTGGATGTCCTGATGTCGGAAGAGGAGCGGCTGGAAGGCCGGAAACCACCGCCGGACGCGCTCGCCTGGAGTCGGATGACGACTGATTTCGCGCTCTTCGACAACTTGATCGATAACACCGATCGTCACCTCAACAACCTCCTGATAACCTCGGAATGGAAGATTGCCTTGATCGACCATTCGCGCTCTTTCCGCAGGAATAAGAAGCTGCGAAAGCCTGCGAGCCTCACCCGGTTCTCCGAGTCGTTGCTGGACGCCATCTCGCAACTGGACCGCGAGACCCTCAAGGAGGGGGTCGGCCAGTACCTGACTGGAGTGCAGATCAAGGGCTTGCTGGAGCGACGGGACCGCATTCTGGAGCGCTCGCGCAAGCTCGTCCTGGAGCGCGGACCGGAGGTGGTCCTCTACCCATAAGTTCTGGTCGTTCGCTAAACGCTGACCGAGTTAAGGTTTTCGGATTGACCAGACGATGACTCGGGTATGGCTTCCCGACCTGTCCCGACCCGAAGACGTACGCTCGTGCTGGGGGTCGCGGTTGCCGGTCTGTGTCGATTGACCCTCGCCGCGGTGTCGGATGTTCCCCTTCCTGATGCCGCTGAATTCATCGAGAAGGCCCGGACGCGAGCCGTGGAACAGTTCGACGAGACCTCCGTGCTCGCCGGATACGTCTACCGCCTGAAGCAAACCGACGAAGACCTGGGTCGAGGTGGCACGGTCAAGAAAGCACAGACCACCGACGCCGAGGTCTACCATTTCGAGCACGGACGCTTCCGCAAGGTGCTCGCCCGGAATGGCGTCACGCTTTCGGAGAAGGACGCCCGCCGCCAGGAAACCGAGCTCTCGAAACACGTGTCCGGTGAAAAGGTGCAGAAACAGACAGCTCCTCCGTGGATGCCGTCGCGAGGCTCCGATGAAGACCGCCTCGAGATGATGCGGGACATCGGCGGAGCGTTCGACTTCGAACTGCTGCGACGGGAGGACCTGCGCGGGCGTCCGACCATCGTCGTCCGTTTCATGCCCAGGAAACGCGCCGAGTTCGACAGCCGGATGGGCAAGATCCTGCTCCCTCACGTCGAGGGGCTGGCCTGGGTTGACGAAACCGATCTGGGCCTTTCACGAGTCGAGGTCCGCGTAGCCCGCAACGTCAACGTCGGCATCTTCGGCCTGATGGCACGTATCCACAAAGGAACGGCCTACGTTCGCGACTGGCTAAGGGCAGATGGCGGTGACTGGCTTCCCGCTACAACGACGGTCCAGTTCAAGGCCCGAACCCTGCTCGTCCGCGGCACCCATCGTCGGATGAGGGAAGAGTATTCCGACTACAGGAAGCTCTCCAACTCCCCAGAGCATGGCGCGCTCCAGCGCTTCTGACTCACTCATTTACACCCTGTGTGCTCATAGAGCGCATCCACAGCGGAACAGTACGACCTCTGGCAAGTGTAGGTCCGTTCCATGAGCGCACAGTGCTCCGGTTTGAGGGAGGCGTGGGGGGACCGGACCAGCTGTCTTTCTCCACAGACCCGCGCACTGCGATCGGTACTTGAACGCTCCCGTTTTCGTCGGGAAGGGGACGGTGGGCCCGACGCTAATGAATGGTTCCGGTCATAGACCGCACCTACACGTTTGAAACTTGCTTTGGCACGTCTTCCAGTGCCAGTCTTGTGGCATGACAGGTCCCGCCCCGAGCCACGAACGACCGCCGGAAATCCGTGTGTTCACGGCCGAGGAACGGGTGATCGTCGAACAGACGGTAGGGAAACGGCGGACGGCGGCGCTTGGCGGGCTAATAACGCCGGTGGCCTTCGGGTGGGGGTTCTCGGGTGGCTTGACAGATTCAGTGCTGTATGGGGGCATCGGAGTGGGGTTGCTCCTCTTCATGTTCGTCGCCGGTAGCTACAGAAACCTGCGTGGCGACCTGAATCAGGGCATCGTCGAAACGATCAAGGGCCCTCTGGAAGACTTCAAGGCCAACCCTCTCGGCATGGCTTCATTCAGCGTCGGGGGAAAGAGGTTCAAGGCGCTCGTCAATCAAAGGGATACGGGCGCGATTGCCACCGTGAACTACCTCCCGCGGTCCAGAATCGTCCTGTCGGTAGAAGTGGACCGTGACATCTCCGTTCTGGGACTCTACCCGCTCGTTGCTCGAATTCTCCTCCCACCGCCCTGAACGAAATCTGAAAACCGGGTCGCACCCGTTTGACCGGGATTCCTTCGTCTCTTAACATTTACGCAAGTTTTTCCAAACTTGGCGAAGGAACGCCTTTTCTATCGATGTACGGTTCAGGTGGCGAGGAACCATGCTGGAGCGTGGACGGGAGTAAGATCACATCTTTACCCTGAGCGGGGGGAAGGTGCAGCAGTTCGTCGAATACTTTGGACACTGCTGCGGCTGCGGACGCGTACCGACAGGCTACTGCCGCCGGTGCCTGAAAAACTGCTGGCCTTGTACGATAGCTCCAGCCCACAACGAGGGGAATCCGCACGGGCGCCGCAAAGAGATCATCCTGCACACCAGATCAACGGTCGGTACGCTCGGTCTGTGGACGTGTCTCAGTTGAAACTTAGTCTCGTTTTCTTATGGAAGCGGGTCTGGTGGAGCCCCGAGGCGTTTCTTCAACTCCCGGTGCAGTTTCTTGACTCCTTGCAAGGTCAACTCGTCGTTGTCCATCAGATGGAGGAGCTCGGCATGGGTCAGGACATATTGCAGGTTGTCGCCAAGAATGACTTTGCCGGTCTCAAAGGGTTGAGTCTGTATGCCCTGGTCTCGAAGCTTTGCGATCGCGCGTTTGATCCGCGTGGACTCAGTACTGGGTTTGGGCATCTTGCACCAGGTCTTTAAGCTGGTCGGCGAAGGTTCTTCGAAGGGTCGGCTCGCCCATGTCGCACCACTCCTGAAGAGGAAGGGGACGGCAGCATGAGTGTAATACCAGGCGGGCGATCAATTCTAGGAAAAGCGCCATATTTGAACAGCTGTGTCAGGAGACATCGAAGAGCGGCGCGAAAGATCGGTTCCCAGAGCTAAGGAATACGAGCCGATAGTCCGTTGACCGTTCATATCTCCGGGTAAAAGTCAAAGAACGCATCAACACTCTGAGCAAGCTGATTCTGGATAGTGCTTCGGTCTCCGTGAAGCAGGTGCATCGTCACGCGGGCGCTCTTGCCGTTTTTCAACTCAACAACCGCGTCCTCGACAGCCTCCAGTTCGTCGGCCGGCAAAAGCCGCAGCCCATAGATCAAAGCCAGATCGGCCATATCTTCTTCTCCGTTTCTGCAGCCCGCCTCGCCAACGAGGGGCCGTTGAGATTTGCACTCCTTCAAGAGAGCCTAGAGTTTCAACTATTGCAAGTTGACGGTCAAGCTGCCTCGACCGTTTACGAAAAGGGCTGGGGAGACCCCGGAACTCAAATGAAGCGAAGAGCTACGATTCGATAGCCGATCCAATGGACATGGATGGCCCTGCCGGAACTGACCGATTCTTGAGACTCTGCAGAGGTTTTTCGGTCATGGTAAATTGGGTTCCCGAAAGAGTCGAGAACTGAGAGGGCACGACTAAGAACGTATCGTGCCAGCGGCACGCGGTTGGACCCCACGGTTGCCATCACGCTCACCCGATTGTGCGCGAGAAAAAGGTTTAGTCCACGCCGCATCGGGTGACAGGAGATCGGGTTCGATGAATCTCATAGAGAGCCAGCCGCGAGCGACCTCGACTCACGGATTCTGCCTTGCCGTCCTGATATTCGCTATGGCCATGGCTCCGACCTCCTATGCTCAGATCAACCTCCAGATCTTTCCGAACGGATCTTCGAATGAAATCAGAGGCAACCGGAACGCCATGACCGCCGATTTTACGTCCCTCGGAGCCGGCCTGGTCGTAACGGGATCGCTGTTGGCGAACTCACCGCTGACGACGACGACTCTGACTATCAGCTACCCTGCAGCCATCACTTCCAATAACGTCGGTCCAATTCCAGCGAGTGATGGTCTCCGCATCGAAGGTAGCACCGGCGTCTTCGCGACGGCCGCGATCACGACTGTTCAGTTCAGCTCGGGCAGGATCGACCTCAGCTTACCGGGGTTCGGTAGCACGACGAACACTCTTTCCGGTTCGTTCCGGCTGGTGGGGGTCCGTATCGATACCACGGGATTGTCCGCGCCGGTGACGGCGACGTTCTCCCTGAACACCTCATCAAACAATTACTTGCTGTCCACCCCGAGCGGCACGGTAATCACGACCCTTGGCGATGGTATCGGTAGCCTGGCCCTCGGAGCGCGGTCGGGCGCAACCGACTTCGGAACCGCGACTCTGCTGACGAACGCCACCGTCAGTGACAACACCGCTTCACTTCTGATTACCGAAGGTTTTGCATCGGCGTGGCGGACCAGCTTTCAATCGTCCGGGAGCAACACGTCGCTCGTCAACGGAGTTCAGGCAAAGCTCACATTCGCCGGTATCCAATCCGGCATGACGTTGACCCTCTCGAACCCGAGCAGCAGCCCCACGCTCACTGGTGTTTCGATCGATGACACCGAGCTCACGGCATCGAGTGGAGACAATGACAGTACGATTTCGTTCACAGGTACAAGCTTGACGGCGGTCGAAGAAATCCAGATCGACGTGACCGTTTCCCTTGGCCCGGGCACGACAAGTCTCAGTGTTGGTTCGGTGACGGCGGCCGCGAGTCTGGCTCCAGAGGGTGCCGCGCTCGATTCGAATAACGTACCGACGGCATCCGGTGGGTATCCCAGATTCGTACCGGCCGAGGTGGGGTCTGTTGCCAATATCGCCATCGGTGCATCTCCGGCGATACCAGTTGCGGGAGCGACGAATCCCGTACCTACCGTTATTGGCCTGGTTCCTGCAAAAGGTCCCCCCGGAATCAGTTTTGCCGCGACCCTTTTTGGTGCGAATCTCACGGGCGCAACGTCGATCGACTTCACCGGGACGGGCGTGACCGGGGTTGTCGGTTCCGGCGGCACGTCCAGTCGTGTTCCGCTTTCGGTCACGATCGATTCCGACGCGCCGAGTGGGCCGAGATTGGTGACAGTGACAACCTCTTTGGGTATTCTGTTCCGTTCGAAGGCTTTGCCGTGGAACAGCCACAACCTCGACGGCCAGCGAGCCCCCTGGAACTCGTACCGGCAGTAGAGCAGGGAATTGTAATCACCGGTTACGCCATCGTGACACCGGATCCGACAACACCTGTTCCCGTGACGTTTGTAACCTTGAGACTGATGGAGCAGGGATTAGTCGTGTCTCAGGCGGACATCCCGGTGGCGACTATCGCAACCACGGCTTCACTGTTTGCTGACGTAGCATCCACGATCAACAGACGGATGGGAGTCGCTGTGATCAATCCCGGCTCTGCAAGAACCGATATCGCGATCACGCTTGTAGATCAGAGCGGGGCACCCGTTGCCAGTTCTACAACAATGGCGGTAGAACCCTATTCTCAGGTGGCACGGTTTCTCGGAGAGTTGTTCCCAGCCGCTGCCGTCGAACCCGCATTCACCGGACATCTCAGCTTGCGCGGAGATCTACCCTTCGCGGTTGTTGCCTTAAGCTTCAACGGGCGAGTTTTTGCCGCAACCGGTCCTCGAAACGCTGGCGAGGCAGTCGCGGTTCCGGAAAGAATCCTGCAACAAGTCGGTCCGTTCACGACAGCGAAAGTTGGCGGGCCGCTCGCTCAGATCCTCCCACAAGTCGCTTTCGGTGGCGGTTGGGTGACTCAAATCGCTCTGGTCAACACTGGCGCCTCGCTGTCTACCGGCCGGCTTGACGTTTTCGATTCGGATGGCCTGCCGTTAGCGGTGAAGTTTGACGGCGAGACAAACAGTACAGTCGAGTACTCCATACCAGCGGGAGGAACCTTAGTCCTTACGCCACGGTAGCGACCGATCAAGCTTTGGTAAAAGCATGAGCCGCGTTCTTGGTCCAACCTGACCGATCGAGAGCGCTGTCGGAGAACTGCGATGCGGTGGGCACAGAATGACGTACAATCTGCCTCACCTTCCAGTCGAGTGGAGAATACCCATTGAAACAGACGCTTCAGATCCAATAACTTAGACACACCCGGGGCGGTTAGCTCAGTTGGAAGAGCATTCGGTTTACACCCGAAAGGTCACAAGTTCGAGCCTTGTACCGCCCATTTTCCCACCCATTTCAGTTCTGGAAGGAGCTCGATGACGACGAAGGATCCGGACGAATCCGCGGGCAGCGCCGAGATAGTCGGGAGTGAGCTTCTTTACCATCCCTGGGTCAACAAGGGTACCGCGTTCACCGAGGAAGAGCGTGCCGCCTGGAAGCTGGAAGGGCGGCTGCCGCCGCGTGTTCACTCCCAGGACCTTCAGGTGGAGCAGGTCATGGAGATGTTCCGGAAGAAGACGTCCGACCTGGAGCGGCATATCTTCCTCATGGCGCTCCAGGATCGGAACGAAAGGCTCTTCTATCGCACTCTGGGGGACAACATCGAAGAGTTGATGCCGATCATCTACACCCCGACGGTCGGTGAGGCCTCACGGGAGTACTCCCACACCTTCCGTCGTCCACAGGGCCTCTATATCTGTGCCGGTCACAGGGGCCGGATTGGGAAAGTGCTCCGGAACTGGTCGGCGCCCGACGTCGGCATCATCGTCGTCACCGACGGAGAGCGAATCCTCGGTTTGGGGGACCTCGGCGTCAACGGGATGGGCATTCCCATCGGGAAGCTGGTCCTCTACACCGCCGCTGCGGGAATCCATCCCTCGCTCACGCTACCGATCGCGCTCGACGTCGGGACGAATAACGTCGAACTGCGCGAGGACCCCATGTACCTGGGCTTGGCTCAGGAGAGACTGGACGGGAAGGAATACGACGAGTTTCTCGACGAGTTCGTCGAGGCAGTCGAGGAGGTGTTTCCACGAGCGCTACTTCAATTCGAGGACTTTGCCAACAAACACGCGATCCCGCTTCTCCGGCGCTATAAGAACCGGACCCGAACGTTCAACGACGACATGCAGGGAACCGCCGCGGTTGTCCTGGCCGGCTTCTTTGCCGCCAATCGTATCGTCGGTAAGAGCTTGATCGATCATAAGATCCTCTTCCTGGGCGCGGGGACGGCCGGGACGGGAATCGCCGACCTGGTCGTGACGGCAATGGTGAAGGAAGGGCTTTCGCAGGCCGAAGCCAGGCGGCGCTGCTGGTTTGTCGATGTCGATGGCTTGCTCGTCAGAAGTCGAACCAATCTTTCCGAGCACAACCTTCCTTATGCCCACGAGCACGAATCCCTGCGTGACCTCCATTCCGCCGTGGCCGCGCTGGGGCCGACGGCCCTCATCGGAGTTTCGGGACAGGCCGGCCTGTTTACACAGTCCGTCGTCGAGGCGATGGCCCGCTTCAATCGCCGGCCGATCATCTTTCCCCTGTCGAACCCCTCATCCAATGCCGAATGCAGCGCCGAAGAGGCCTATCGGTGGACGAACGGTGCCGCCGTGGTCTCGACAGGCAGCCCTTTCCATCCAGTCGAGCTCCAGGGTCGCACTTTCGTCCCCGGCCAGGGCAACAACGCCTACATCTTTCCGGGACTCGGGTTGGGGGTCATCGCTTCCGGTTCCAGTCTGGTGACCGACGAGATGTTTTTCGTGGCTGCGAGAACGCTCGCGGATCAGGTAACGCAGCAATCGTTGGAGCGAGGGACGATCTATCCGTCCTTGGGCGACCTCTACCGGGTTTCGGTTGAGATAGCCACAGCGGTGGCCCGGCTCGCCTACGAGGAGGGGTTGGCCACGGTGCCGGAACCAAACGACCTCGAAGAGCATGTTAGAGCGATGAGATACGATCCCCGCTACTAACCAGCGACTCGCTCCCCCCCGGAATTCTCCCAGAAATCCTGTAACGATTCGCCGCCCGAACCGGTCTTAGAGGTGTCGGCGGTACTTACACGGTAGATTTGACCGGCCGTGGCGCGATTTTTTTGAACTTTTTTCCGCAAGCTTCGTATTCGAGTTCAAGCGCGCGGATGTGCGATAGCAAGTTTGCCGATTCTGGAGGATGAGACGCGATGAACGAGCAAAGTCAGGAATTGATTCGACTCGAGAACGTGACGAAGGTGTTCTACACGGATGAAGTAGAAACACATGCCCTGTCGGGGATTCATCTCGACATCCGTGCTGGGGAATACGTTTCGATGTCGGGACCGTCGGGTTGCGGAAAGTCGACGCTGCTGTCGATCCTGGGACTCCTGGACACACCCAGCGAGGGCACCTACTGGCTGAACGATCGCCATGTCGCCGATCTCACGCTGGCCGAACGAGCTCGTATCCGGAATCGCGAAATCGGCTTTATTTTCCAGAGTTTCAACCTCATCGGGGATCTGACCGTATACGAAAACGTGGAGCTGCCCTTGATCTACCGCGGCATGCCCGCATCGGAACGGAAATCACGCGTCCAGGAAGCCTTCGAACGGGTTCAGATGGCGCACCGAATGAAGCACTATCCGTCTCAGCTCAGCGGTGGACAGCAGCAGCGCGTCGCAGTCGCGCGTGCCCTGTCGGGGCACCCCTCGATCCTCCTGGCCGACGAGCCGACAGGGAACCTCGATTCCAAGAACGGCGAAGCGACGATGGAGCTTCTCGAGGAGTTGCACCGGGACGGTTCGACAATCTGCATGGTCACCCACGACCCGCGGTACGCGGAGAGGGCGGAACGTATCGTGAACCTGTTCGACGGCGTGATCGTCGAGGAACAGGCTGCCGCCGGGGTGAGCTGAGCGCTCCAGAGTTTTTCCGAAGCCGGGGCCCGACCGAAACACCTCCCACACTCAGCAGCCCGTGGCCAGCAGTCTGATGGCTCGCGTTACGGCGGCGTTGCGCCAGATGCTAGGCGTCGCGCCGACCGATCTGCGTGTCCGGATAAATGTCGCGCGGCAACAACGCAGATGGTGTGACGCCGCCGTAACCCTTCGGGCGCACGGGGGTTGCGGTCGGATACTTTGTTGCTCGTCGTCATGATGGAAACAGCATCAGTTCCTCCTCGCGCCTCGTCTCCGCCTCGCAAGACCCGTGCGCGCGAACCATCAGACTGCTGGCCACGGGTTGCACGGCCTCGGCGAATACGGTGTAAGCGTCACCGATCCGTTCACTTTCATCGCTGTCGCTGGCCTCTTCACCGCCATGGCTTTCCTGGCCTGCTACCTGCCGGCCCGACGGGCGACCCGCCTCGACCCACTGACGTCACTGCGGTACGAATAAACAAGGTGTGGGTGCGGCCTATGACCGCACACCCTTCGAACCGAAACACGCTCAGGCACGTGTAGGTGCGGTCTATGACCGCACAATCTTCGAGCCGAAACAATGTGCGCTCATGGAGCGCACCTACACCCGATCGTGAAGTGTCGCGGCTACTTCCGGGGCTTGCGCTTCCTACCCCAGTGACTTAGCCTTTTCGACAAACCAGCCTCCTGGAGGTTCCTCGTGAAGCGAAGACTTGTTTTGGCGGTGGTCCTGTTTGCCGTTGGCAGCCTGGGCCATGCCCAGCAGAACGAACGACCTCGGGTTCGCGATGTTGGTATCAATCCGGGAGTGCTCTCGCCCGGGCCGCTGAACGCGATCACCGACGTCGGGGGCGTTGCCGTTGGACACACCACGATCATTCGCGGCACCGACATCCGGACCGGCGTCACGGCTATTCTGCCGCACCAGGGGAACCTGTTCCGCCGGAAGGTCCCCGGCGCCGTGTTCATCGGAAACGCTTTCGGCAAGCTCGCGGGCTCGACGCAGGTCAACGAACTCGGCGAAATCGAGACCCCGATCGTCCTGACCTCCACCCTGTCGGTGCCGCGCGTGGCCGACGCGGTGATGGACTACATGCTGGCGCTGCCGGGCAACGAGAACGTGCGATCGATCAACCCGCTCGTCGGGGAGACCAACGATGGCGGCCTGAACGATATTCGTGGCCGCCACATCACTTCAGAAGACGTCGCCAACGCGATCCGAGAGGCCTCGAGTGGCGCCGTCGACGAAGGTGTCGTGGGGGCCGGAGTCGGTACGACTGCGTTTGGCTTCAAGGGTGGGATCGGATCGTCTTCCCGGCGCCTGCCGGACGGATCGGGTGGATACACGGTTGGCGTCCTCGTGCAGACCAACTTCGGGGGCGTCCTGACGATCAACGGCGCGCCGGTTGGAGAAGAACTGGGACGTTACTACATGCGGAATCAGATCGAGGGCGCGCCGGCGGGTGGCGCCGGAGGAGTCGACAATGCGGACGGTTCCATCATGATCGTCGTTGGCACCGACGCCCCGATCGAAAACCGGAACCTCAAACGCCTGGCAGCCAGGGCAATGATGGGTCTGGGCCGAACCGGCTCGGCCTCCACCAACGGAAGCGGGGACTTCGTCATCGCGTTTTCCACCGCCCGCGAACCGGAACAGCTTCTGAGCAACAACCGCATGTCGCCTCTGTTTCTCGCCGTGATCGAAGCGACCGAAGAAGCAATCTACAACTCCCTGTTCCGCGCCACGTCCACGACAGGCAGGGGCCGCACCGTCGATGCGCTTCCGATAGAAAGAACACTGGAGATCATGCGCAAGTACGGCGCGATCCGTTAGTGATCAAGCGTGATGTCAGCCCTCAGCGGCCAGCTATCAGCTCAGGCGGATGGGACTATCGTCCCGTTCTTGAAGTGTATGTGCGCTCTATGAGCGCACAACGCGCCGGTCCGCGGGCATCTGTGCGGTCATAGACCGCACCTACACCGGGGGGAGACACGTTCAATTGACCGTAATCGTGCCGGGACCGATGCGCCCCAGGTTTCCATTGCCGGCGGTGATTCGGATCCCGGTCGTAAACAACAGGTCGTTCTGTTTCTTTCCCGGGACGGGGTTACTGAGGTAACGGTCGCTCACGGTGACCTGCCAGCTCAACCAGTCGTTGAGCCGCGTCACGGCCGTTGTATCGAATGTCAATCGAAACTCCCCGAGGTCACTCATGTTCGGAAACACCGCCAGGCGCTGAGTCACCGATGTCAGGCTCGTGAGCCGGTAGCTCAAGTCTTCTCCGAAAACGGACTCCCCAGACCTCCGGTCCAGGCCGTTCGCGAAGAACTCCTGGTTGGACGACGCACCCGCAAACAACTCGAGAGACGCCTGCGGCGTTTCCACCAGATCCACACCCAATCCACCACCCAGTACCAGCCGAAGGTCGAGATCCTGGAACCGATCGAACTCCAGATCTGTAAAACCGAAAGTGAAGAACCGGTCGCTGAGGCTGAGCTCGTACCGGGAGCCGCCGCGGACCGCATTGGCGGTCGTAACCGATTCTCCCGTCGTCGAGTTGTCGGCGAAGACAGTGGTGAAGTAACCGCTGAGCTCATTGTCCTCGGTCGTCCGTGCCGCCCGGACACCGACGTTCAGCGCGCGCGTGTCGGCATTACCCTGAGTGGAACTGATGGCGGCGTCGATTGCAGCGGACCAGAAATCCGTGAAGCGGGGATTGTCCAGGCGCTCCCTCTCGATGCGCAGCCTTTCGTATTCGGGTTCGGAACGGATGGAGACGACACTCTCCCTGTTGACGGCCACCGTCTCGGCATCGGTTCGCACTTCGAGAGTTCCGGCGCCCGCCGACAGAGCGCCGACGATCAACCGCTCGTCGGCCAGCGTGACATACATGCGGTCGTCGGACTGGATGTCCGAGATCGAATCCCAGTCGGCAGAGAGACTCCCGAGCAGCTCGGACCGGACTTCGATCCGGCCTCCTTCGAGACGCACAATTGCCCCGGTAACGCGGTCTCCGTTGGTCAGGACGAGGCGATCGGCCTTGGCCGCCGTGCTGAAGAATGAGAGGGCGACAAGCGTGGGGAGGATGCGTTTCATCATCCTCCCAGCTTACCCAAAGAACGGCCGGAAAAGGGGTCGCTATGCCTCTTCGGGCTGGTGCAATTCTGTGATCTCCTCGATCATCGCCCTCGATTCGCTCGCGGCGAATGTCCCCCCTATCCACATGAGGAGCGCGCTGGTCGGGATCGCGAACAGAATCGCCGAGCCGGGCGGGAACACGGCCGGCGAGAACTGGACGATGACGTAGGTGGCAGCGCCTCCCAGCAGGGCCCCGATTCCGCCGGCAAGGTTCGCCTTCTTCCACCATATACCGGCAATCACCGGTACGAACAGGCCGGCGCTGAGGAGGCCGATTGCGATCGTGTAGAACTCCGTGATCAGGGCTGGAGGATTGTACGCCAAAGACATCGCCGTCAGCCCCACGACCCACGCGACGCCGACGGTAATCCAGTGGCCGGTCTTGTGGCTGACTTTTTTCTCGAGAAAGTTGCCGAGCAGGTCATGGGCAATCGCTGAGCTGCAGGCCAGCAGGAGCGCATCGGTCGTCGACATGACCGCTGCCAGAACCGCCGCTACCGCTATTCCCCGGAAGACAGGGCTGAATTCGGCTTCCATGACGCGGAGGAACACCGTGTCCGCATCCTCGAGGTCCGGGAAGTTCATCTTGCCGACGGGCGTGACAGCTAGGACGGCGGCCAGGATCAGAATTGCGTAAAAAACCATCGAGAGGTTCAGGGACAGTTTGGCGCCACGGGAATCTCTCGCCGTGAAGACACGCATCACGATATGAGGGATGACCGAAATAGCCGACGCCCAGATCACGAACGATCCCAGGTAGCTCGTGATCGGTTGGTCCGCTCCCATACGGCCCAACTCCGGCGCCGCCGCGGTCGCCTGGTCCATAATCGTCAGCGGGGAGCCGATGCGGAAAACCAGCAGGACCGCTGCGCCGACGACGACGAACAACATCAGCGTGCCCTGAAAAACGTCCGTCCATGTAATCGCAAGCATTCCGCCCAGCGAAACATATGTGATGAACACCAGCGTGGCCAGAGTCAGCGCCGTGTTGTAGGGAATACCCAGGAGGGCGTTCGCGGTGATTCCGGCGGCCTTCATCTGGGCGATGATGTAGACGGTAAAGGTTACGACGATCAGGATCGGGACCAGGTAACGGACGATGGCGTGTGGGTATCGGTAGACCATGAAATCGGTGATGGTGAACTTACCGAACTTCCGCAAAGGCGCAGCAACCAGGATCGCGGCTATCGGAAAGCCGATACTCGCACCGGTAAAGAGTGCCAGGGTTGCGGGGATACCCGAGGCGTAAGCCAATCCCATCACCCCGATTATCGAGCCGCCGCTCGCCAGCGCCGCCATGATTGCCATGCTGTTGACGACGGGTCCGATCTTCCGTCCGGCCACCCAGTACTCGTCGCTCGATCGACTCACTTTGCGCGATGCGATCAGCCCGACGGCGATACATCCGGCCAGATACAGGACTGTCAGGACTTGCTCGACGATCATCGATCTCCTCCCCCTGGACTGCGCTTTTTCTCGGAGCGTACGAAACGAATCAGTGCGCTGCTGGGGACGTACACCATCAGGAACACCATCCACCAGCCGAGCATCGACAGGCCGGCGACCTCCATGCCGCGCCAGAACGGCAGAAACGCCACTGCCGAGAAACCGATCAGTACGATCAGGTACCACCGGTCACCGGATGGCATACTGATGAAATTGGACATGAATCCTCCTCGCTGGTCACTCGCCGAACCCGGCGGCGTCGTTAATATAGTGGATAAACGGATCACCCGCAATCTGCACGGGAGGCACACGATCGAAATTCGCTATCGGGCGGTTCGATCCGGTTTGAGGTCGTTCAGGCGCCGTCCAAAAGCGTTGATCTTGTGCTGGAAAACCATTATTTTGTTGATCTCCGACTGCCGGTCGAATCCGCACCCTGGACCGACCGGTGTTCCTGTCACAGCCTGCGTGTGTAAGTTTTGGGAAGAACGTGTGGTCGGCCGGCGCCCCAGCCGGTCGACAGCCTGATGAGCGGTATAGGAGGACTATGAGTCTGTCAATGAAGACCCGGAAAATAGAGGATATTGTCGCGTTGGATCTGGCCGGACGCCTGACGCTGGGTGAACCGACGTTGCTGCTTCGTGAGACGGTCCGACGCTACTCGACCGATGGATCCAGAAAATTCATCGTCAATCTTGGCGACGTGTCCTACATCGATAGTGCCGGCCTGGGCGAGCTGATCGCAACCTACACTACGATTCGCAACAAGAGTGGTGACGTGAAGCTCCTCAACCTGACATCGAAAGCGAAAGATCTGCTCCAGATGACAAAGCTGCTGACGGTTTTCGACACATATGACGACGAAGAAAAGGCTGTCGAGGCCTTGAAGGGCGGAGCGGCCGGTGCGTAGATAGCTACCGGTTTCCGATGCAGGAGGGAAACCGCCGCGGTCCTTGTGTTTCGAAGCTTGCCGTCCAGAAGAAACGCCGATGACGAAGCCAATGCCGGATGCGATTCTCGAGGTTGTGGAAGAGGTTGGCACGACCCGGACCGTCCACATCACCGAGACCCCGTTCCGGATCGGTCGGAGCGGGGGAGGAAAGAATCACCTGGCGCTGGAGGACGGGCGGATATCCCGTCAGTCTGCGGCGATCCGGTTCGAGGATGGACAGTTCTACCTCGAAGACCTGGGTCAGCGCCGTGGTCTGTTCCTGAACGGTGGGAAGGTCAACGAACCCCTGCCGCTCCGCGAAGGGGACGTTGTGACGTTCGGCAACGCGGAGAGCATCAATCTGATCTTTCGAAGCGGCCCGACGAAGGAGTCCCTGACCAACCTTTTGTCGCGTCTCGATCAAACGTCGGTCACCGAGGAAACCGGCGATCGGGATCTGAGGCAGCTCAGCCTGCTTCTCGAAGCCACCGCCCTGCTCCAGGCACACATGCCTTTCCAGGAAGTTCTCGGGGCCATGGTCGATCGGGCCATCACTGTGACCGCGGCGGATCGCGGGGTGTTGATCGAGGCTGATTCGGAGCGCGAATTGCGGCCGTTGGTGGCACGCCGCCGGGGTGGATTCAACCTGCCGGTCAACAGTGTCGAAGCCAGCAAGACCGCGATCGATCACGCGCTTGCCGAACATCGTGGCTTTATCGAGCAGGACGTCGACCTGGCCGACGAGTCGGTGCGACAGGCCGAGAGCATCGTCAACCAGCAACTGCGCTCGGTCATCGCCATACCGCTGTACTCCATGGCACGGGTTCATTCGCTCGACTCGACGAGCTTGTCGTCTGGAGGAAACCTGCTGGGCGTTCTCTATCTCGACAGTCGCCGTCCGGCAGCGTTTTCCGGATTGGACAAGCAGATCCTGGACGCGCTGGCGATCGAGGCCGCCAGCGTCATCGACAATGCGCGGATGGTCGAGATCGAGCGAGAGCGCCGCCAGATGGAACAGGATCTGTCCATCGCCAGGGACATCCAGCAGAGGCTCCTTCCGAAGGAGATCAAACCGTATCCGTTCTTCGAGGTCACCGGCGTCGACGATTCCTGCTATTCGGTCGGCGGAGATTATTACGACCTCGTTGACCTGGGACCGGAACGCACGGCGTTCGTTATCGCGGACGTGGCCGGAAAGGGCCTGGCTGCAGCTCTGTTGACAGCGATGATCCAGGGCGGTTTCGCGGGCATGAGCTTGACGCAGGATCCGACGCGCTTGATCACCCACTTCAACCGGTACATCTGGGCGCGTTCGGAACCCAATCGGTACGCAACGGTCTTTATGGGGTTGCTCGACGAGCAGGGCCGGTTTGACTTCATCAACGCCGGCCATCACTCGGCCCTGCTCGTGCGCAACGGCGATGTCGACGAGCCGTTCCAGCCCGATAGTTTTCCGGTCGGTATGTTCCCAGACGCCGAGTTTGCAACCAGAACCTCCCAGCTGGAGCCGGGCGACACGCTCGTGATGTTCACGGACGGCATCAACGAAGCCGTCGACGCAAAAGGGGAAGAGTTCGGAACGGAGCGGTTGCGCGAGGTCGTGCATTCCAACGCCGAGTCATCGGTTCAAGAGATTCAGCAGTCGATCCTGAAGGCCGTTTCGGAGTTCGTTCACGGCGCGGACCAAGCCGACGATATGACGTTGCTGATACTACGTTATACGGGAACAGTGAATTAGCAGGTGTAGGTGCGGTATATGACCGCACATTCTTCGAACCGAAACGCCGTGCGCTCATAGAGCGCACCTACACTTGATCTAGGGTTTCGCCCTACGGCTCGCTGTGCGGTCATAGACCGCACCTACAGTTACCGGAATAAGAACTCCTTCAGTTCGCCCAGCTTTTCCAGTCCCAGCCCCATGATCGCTCCTTCGTGGACTTCGCCGTCAACTGCGAAGAAAAGTTTAGGCTCGTTCGCCGCATCGAACAGTTCGGCGCCGAGGTCGAACGGGAGGACGGGGTCGTCCTGGGCATGGATGATGGCGATCGGGAAGCGGATGCGGCCGATCTTTCCGATCGAATCGTAGCGTGTGCGCAGAATCCAACCCATTGGGAGCCCGAAGATCCGCCGGGCAACTCCGGCAACGCTCGTAAGTGGAGCCTCGAGGATCAATCCGCCGACCCGTTCCTCGCTTGCGAGATCCACACTGACCGCCGTGCCCAGCGACTGGCCCATGAGATAGATCTTTTCTGGGGCGTAACCTCGCGACCGCGCATAGTCGTAGGCTCCCCGGATGTCGGAGTACGTTCCTTCTTCCGACGGACTCCCGTCGCTGTTACCGTAGCCGCGGTAGTCGTAAGCAAAGACATCAATCTCGAGTTCCTGCCTGAGGAAGTCCGCCATCTCGCGCCTGTGGCCGATGTTGCCGCCGTTCCCGTGGCTGACGATCAGCACTCGCCCGGCGCCATGCGGGAGGAACCATCCGTGCAGGCGCGTTCCGTCGCGAGCCTCGAAATACACGTCGTCGTGGGGGGATGACGGGCTCCCGATGACGCCGCCCGTCGGGTAGTAAATCAGTCGATGTTCAAACAGCAGCATGTAAGCAACCAGCACGACGGAAGTGATGACGACGATACGCACCAGGGGCAAAAGTGACCGGGCGTGGCGAAAAGGGGGCATTTCTGGCGAGTCTCTCTCAGGCGTGGTCCGAGCGCAAGCGCCGATGCCCAAAACTCGGTCTTTCAGACAGCCGGGACTTGTGCTGAAATATGCCGGTCGAAGCAATCCGGAGGAGTGTTTCTTATGCAGCGATTCTCGGTTTATCTGACCCTCTTTCTGCTTCTGTGCGTTGGAGGCACGGCCGTCGCCCAGGATGTGATCCGCACCTCGAACCCCGGCGACCGGGGTCTGGGCGAAGACGACTTCCCGAGAGTCAAGAGGATCGCTCGGAATGTCTATACCTACGAAGCGCTGACAGGACCGGCCGACGACCGCTACACCACGAACACGATGTTTGTCGTCAGCGACGAGGGTGTCCTGGTTGCCGATGGCCAGGGAAACCCTGCCGAGACGGCGCGGCTCGTGGAAGAGATCGGCAAGATCAGTGACGCGCCGATCACGCAGGTCGTGATCTGTTCCGATCATGGGGATCATACGAACGGCAACGTGTCGTTTCCTCGGACGGCCGACTTCATCGCTCATCCAGACTCGAAGGCGAATCTGGAGCGCGCGGCGAGCAATCCCGCCCGGAGGCCCGATGCACCTGAGGTCGTGATGCCGACGACACTGGCCCAGGACCGTCTGGTCGTGGAACTCGGGAGTACGGAAATCCAGATTCTGTTCCTTGGTCGGGCACATACCGGCGGAGATCTGTTCGTCTACCTGCCGGAGGAAAAGATCCTGTTCACGACCGAGGTCTTCCTGAACCGGCTCTTTTCGGGTTATCGCAGCTCCTACCCGAGCGAGTGGCTGGAGGTTATGACCAAAGCGGAAGAGCTCGACGTCGATGTCTACCTTCCAGGCCACGGTTTCATCGATGATCCTGAGGTTCTCGAGGAAGAATGGTTCGCGTACAAGCGCCACATGGAGGTCGTACTTGCAGAAGTCCAGCGCCTGCACGCGGCGGGACTCTCCGTTGAGGACGCGATCGATCAGGCGGATTTCGGCGAGTACTCCACGTGGTCCGGAGCCGAATCGCAGGGGCCCATCGGGATCCGGCGGATCTACGCGGAGCTGAACGGAGAGTTGAACTAGTGGCCTGTAACAGTGCGATCGGTACCTGCGTTCGGCGGAACGGCGTCGGATTCTAGGAGTGACGCTCGAGCTGAAGGCTGATTGCTCTGCGATACTTGAAGAATTAGTGGGTTGACACACTTCAGGCGGGAGTTCAAACTTGTTGTTGCGATGAACCTCGAGAGCACAAATCGAATTGGACAAACCGACGACGCGGCCACTGCCGCAGCCCAGCGGCGTGCTCTGTCTGCCGGCTACTACTTTTATTACTCTTACGCGTACTCGCGGAGGTGGATAGCCGGGTAAGCTGATCGAAACAGCAAAGGATTTCAAAGCCCGCTTCCACCGACGGTGGAGGCGGGCTTTTTCTTTTTGGAAGGAGGAAACTCAGATGATTCACGATCCATTCGATGATCCGGGCCTGGAGGTGGCCTGGGAACCTGCACCAGATGACGAGCCACCGGCTCGCCTGTTGCGGTTTCCCGGGGTCACAGTCGCTTCCGAGTTCGACGAGCGTGTGTTGAACGACCCCAAGGAGGTCCTCGATGGAAGTCGCGCTTAAGAGCATCGCTTTCCTGGACCTTGACCACCCCGGCGCCAGGGATCCGGTATACCGCCTCCGCAGGGATTCCATCGCGCAACTGACTCGGGAGTCGAGAGAGAAGGGAGAGCCGCCGCCGGTTCTCGAATACACCGAAGAAGAGCATGGCGTCTGGAGGATCATTTGCACCAGGCTGGGTCCGCTGCACGAACAGCATGCGAACAGGCGCTATCTGGAGGCGAAGAAGGCGCTTCGAATACCCGAGGATCACATTCCGCAGCTTCGGGAGTTGAGCGATCGACTTGCCAGCTACCATGGTTTTCGGCTCGGGGCGGTCGAGGGGCTCGTCGATTCCCGGAGCTTCCTGAGCCAGTTTGCGCAGAAGTCGATGTGGTGCACTCAGTACATCCGTCACGCCTCCAGGCCCGAATACACACCGGAGCCCGACATCATCCATGAGGTCATCGGACATGTACCCGCGTTCACGGACAAGGACCTGTGTGACCTTTCGGTTTTGATCGGCCGGGCGGCGAGGGTTGCGAATGAAGAACAGCTCGAGCAGTTGGAGCGGATCTACTGGTTCACGATCGAGTTCGGGCTGATCGAAGAGGCCGGACAGGTGAACGCCTACGGTGCGGGCCTCCTGGGTTCATTCGGCGAACTGCAACACGTGTATTCGGGAGAAGTCGAGAGGAAACCTTTTGTTCTGGATGAAGTCGTCAACGCGACCTACAACCACACCGAGATGCAGTCCAGGCTGTACGTCGTCCCGTCGTTTGCATTCTTGAGGGAACAGATCGAGCTCTACCTCCGGAAGTACGGGTTGGAGCATGCGCTGGAGAAGGAAGAAGTGACGAGCGAGCAGTGAGAAGAAGAAGTGGCGAGTGACAAGTGACGAGCAAGAAAGGACATAGAATGGGGACAGTCTCAACTGTCCCCATTCTATCGTACGTGTTTTGTTGCGTTTAAGGGACCCCTCGCACGCACCCGGTCCCCGCGGCGCAGCCGCCAACGGCCTACGACCTCCCCTACCGCTGGTCTCCTCCCCCCATCAGGTAGTCCCAGTGCTCCCGGGCCCGGCCGAGGATCCGCGGAAGGTCTTCCCCGAGAAGGTACCCGTCGTCGATCAGTTCGATCGCAGCCTCGGACACCAGGCCCAGGTAGTGCTCCCGGCTCTGGTAGCGTTCCTGGATCGAAGACCTCGGGTCGTCTTTCTGCATGCGCTCGGTCCGCGTGAGAGGGAGCGGTATGTAGGACCCCTGCATCCCTGACAACACGTTCTCCGGTCCGGATTCCGGACGGAACAGGTTCCAGCCGGTGTAGGTCGCAAGCGGTACTGCTACCTCCGGCATTTTGAGGCCGCCGACCTCGTTGCCGTCCGCATCGACCTGGGGAACCATCACCGGAAAGCTGGACAGGACTGCCGGGGGTTCGATCGTCACGATTCCCTTCGTACGAAACTCCGGACCGTAGTCCGCGCGATAGGCGCCGTGGGGAGCGGCGGGCTGACCCACGCCCGGGAGTTCGGGGAAATCCACGTCCGCGGGAAGGACCAGTTCGTCACCGGCGATGCGCGGATAGCTGCTCGCCGGTGGAGGTAGTCCGTCCCGCGTCCAGTTGTCCATCGCCAGGAGCAGGCTCCGCATGAACCAGGAGTAGTCGTTCGGATTGCTCAACTGCTGCCCGCTGGTTTGTACCGGAGGGAATCGTCCGGGCCCGTGCTGGCCGCCGGCGAACGAGTAGATGCGGACGTTCTCCATCAACGGTATGTCTTCCAGACCGTCGATGGTCGTATGAATCAACGATGCCGCCCGGCCCCAGTACTCGTAGGACGAGTTCGTGTAGAAGACCTTCGGCAGGAACTGCGGTTCGACGCGTGACAGGAGACCGTCCCGGATGCCCGTCTCCGCGTCGTTCTGCTCGACGTCCGTGAACGGGAAGATGTCGCTCGGGTAGAGCTTGTTCAGGAAAGGATGCCCGTCGCGGGACGGCTGCGCGAACCGATGGTTGAAGCTTCCTCGGCCGCCCCCGGCCACGTGGGCGATGACGCCGTCAAAGGCCTTCCGGTGCCCCTCGTCCTCGTTGAACCCATAGTAGAGAAACGTCCGTAGAAACCGGCCGCTCTGGGAGATGCCAAAGGCCAGGGCCCTGTCGATCGCGCCCTCGGGCAGCGAGAGTTCTTCGGAGGAGCCGTACTTCAGGCGCGAGACCGCATCCCGGATGGCAGCAGAACCCAGGCCGACGAGCGGCGGATCCTGCGACGTGTAGACGACGTCGTAGAGCTTGTGGGGTTCGAATCCGCCTGCCAGATAGACGCGCCCCCGATCCGGAACGACCTGTCCGTCCTCCAACCTCGCGAACTGCCACTGATCGCGGGGGACGACGCGGCGCTGGCCATCGACCGAGTCCCGGACCGTCATCACGTTGGTGGAAGCATCCGGGTTCGCGACCAGGTAGGGGATGTGGTTGCGGTCGGCCAGGGACGCGTCGAACACCTTCCGGTTCACCACGACCTCACTCCGGACCAGGCCCTCGAGGGCCTCCCCGTCGTCGGTGGCGATCGGGGGATAGACACGAACCAGCCCATCCCGGAGGGGAGGATCGAACTGCCAGCCCAGCCACAGCAGGGTGAACCCGTTCCGCATCAGGAAGCCGTCGCCCATATGCGCTTCGGTCTCCGGATCGATGCTTCCCTGGCCGCGGTTGAAGTATCGCAACATACCCTTGCCGCCCCGGTTCGACACTTCATAGAGGACCGTGCCGTTTCCCCTGGCGGCATCTTTCGGTTTGATGAGAAAGAAGTCGGAGTGAAATTCGACCCGGCCGCGTGTGTTTCGGGGCGCCAGGTCGATGTCGGCGATGATTCGGTTGGCCGAGTTGGCTGGATCGACCTCGAAGTAGATCGTGCCCACCAGCTTCTCGTACGCGCCGGCCAGGCCATAGGCCTTCCCGACGGCCAGGTCCTCGCGCGAATGCACCTCGATACGAACGACTTCGGCCGACGCGGTCGAAACGGCCAAGAAAACCACCGCTAGAAGTATGGGTAGGGAGCGACGCATGATTCCTCCTGTGGGTCTGGGAGTGTCGTTGCAAACGTAATTGTAAGGGGCTTAGGTGTCAATCAGTTTTGGGGGAGAGAAGAAGTGACGAGTGAAGAGTGACAAGTGACGAGTCGGAGGCGCACTCCTTTAACTGACTACTGACTACTGACTACCCACATGCTGTATCATTCCAGAATCCTGATTCCTTCCGAGAGGCACAACATCATGAAGAAACCTATCGTCACAGTCGTGCTGGTTTTATCGCTATTCGCCGGCAGCGGGCTCGCTCAGACAGACAGCCATGTTTTCGTGTTGAACAAGCAGTCCGACACGTTGTCGATCATCGATGCCGCTTCCCTGGAGGTGAGTGCGACCATCGAGGTCGGGCAGCAGCCTCACGAACTGGCTATCGTTCCGGGCGGTGGCAAGGCATACGTTTCGAACGTGGGGGAGAACTCCATCTCGGTCGTCGACCTGAACAGCCGTTCCGAGACTAAGAAGATCACGACGCCGGATTTCTCGTTCCCACATGGGATTGCGTTCACACCCGACTCGAGGATCGCGGTGGTGACGAGCGAGCGCGCCCAGAAGATCGTCATCATCGACGCTCAGGCGGATGAGATCCTGCGCTCGATCGACACGCCGGAGGCCGGAACCCACATGGTCGTGCTCGATTCGACCGGTCGCTGGGCTTATTTTTCGAACCGCGACTCGAACACGGTTTCGATCATGGATCTCGAGGACTACAGCCTGGTCGCCTCGATCCCGGCGGGCGACGGAGCCGAGGGTATTGCGCTCTCGCCCGACGGCAAGCAGGTCTGGACCGGCGACCGCCGCGGCAATAGCGTGACCGTCATAGACACCGAGAGCCGCCGCGTGATCGAGCGGTTGCCGGGCGGCGAAGCGCCGATTCGGGCCGCCTTCAGTCCGGATGGTTCCCGTGTCTATGTTCCCAATTCGTCTTCGGCCGACGTTTGGGTGTACGACAGCCAGTCGCGTGAGCATCTAAAGACGATCGAGGTTGGAGGCAGTCCCGGCGGTGTAGTGTTTTCCGACGACGGATCGAAGGCCTACGTGGCGTGCGGCGGGGAAGGCGCGGTCTACGTGATCGATACCGCGAGCCTGGAAGTCACCGGCAAGGTCGGCGTCGGCCGGGGTCCGGACGGGATCACTTATCGGTAAGGCGGCGGGCAGATGCTGGTGCCCGCAAGGAGGCGTTCGATGAAAGCCATAGGACCCATTTCGGTAACTCTCGCCGTCGTGCTGGTTTTCGTGCCGGGGGCAGGAGCACAAGCTCCGACGGTGGACGACCTGCTCGGTATCGAGACGGTTTCTACGGCCCGGATCTCTCCCGACGGGAAGACGGTTGCGTTCGTAGTGACGCGGGCGGACTTTGACGAGAACGCCAACATCGGGCAAATCTGGCTGGCCGACGTGGGTTCCGCGGAGTCCTTCCAGTTGACCCGGGGCAACCGGTCCTCCTCGAACCCGCAGTGGTCACCCGACGGCCAGTGGCTGACGTTTACGAGCAGCCGCGCTGAAGGGAAGAATCAGATCTTTGCGATCCGGCCGGGGGGAGGCGAGGCGTTCCCGCTGACCGACTCTGAAACGGGAGTTGGCGCCTTCGAGTGGTCCAGGGACGGAAAGAGGATCGCCTTCGTCGCGTCTCCGGAATCGGAAGCGAGGAAGAATCGCGACGAGATGTACGGTGCCTTTACCGTGGTCCGGCGGGATTACACGTTCCGTCACGTCTTTACGATCGACGTCGGGGACGCGCTGCGGAGTCCAGCGAAACCGACACAGCGGACCAGCGGCCGGGACTTCAACGTCGGCAACTTCTCCTGGTCACCCGACGGGACACGGATCGCATTCAGCGGCACCGTCAACCCGGATCTAACCCAGCGGCACACCTCCGACATCTATGTCCTCGAACTGAACGACGACTCCGTACGGAAGATCGTCTCGACGCCGGGTTCGGACAGAGCTCCGCAGTGGTCACCCGACGGGACGCGGATTGTTTTCACCAGCATCATGGGGAGGACCGACGAATACCCGGTGAACTCACGGCTCGCGCTCGTACCGGCGGACGGCAGCGCCGTCCCCCGCTCGATCACCGATGCGTTCGACGAGAACGTCCGCTTCGTCGACTGGAATTCCCATGGCTTGTTTTTTTCCGCCTCGCAGAAGACGGCAACCCATTTATTCCGGGTCGATCCCGGGGACGGGCGCGTGGAGCGTGTGTCCGGACCGGACGCGTTCATGGGCGGATCGTTTTCGTTCTCCGAAGACGGTACCGAACTGGGTTTGACGGTTCGTTCTCCAACGACGCTCAACGAGGTTGGCGTGACTGGACTCGAAACGTTCGCGCCGAGAACACTGACGCGGATGACCGAGCAGACCAGCGGTTTGATGCTCGGCACCCGCGAGGTGATCTCGTGGACGAGTCGCGACGGGGCGACGATCGAAGGTGTGTTGATCAAGCCCGCGGATTTCAATCCGTCGAACAAGTATGCCCTGCTGACCGTAATTCATGGCGGTCCGACGGGGATCGATCGTCCGGCCCTGCTCGCCGGAGACACCCGCTACTACCCGTCCGACATCTGGGCGGCTCGCGGGGCGCTCATCCTGAAGGTGAATTACAGGGGCAGCGCGGGTTACGGGGAGCAGTTCCGACAGTTGAACGTCCGGAACCTGGGTGTCGGTGATGCCTGGGACGTGTTGTCGGGAGTCGACCATCTGATCGATCAGGGTTGGGTCGATCCCGACCGGGTCGGGTGCATGGGATGGAGCCAGGGGGGCTACATCTCCGCTTTCCTGACGGCCTCTTCGGACCGTTTCGCGGCGATTTCGGTCGGAGCCGGGATTTCGAACTGGGCAACCTACTACTACAACACCGACATCACGCAGTTCACTATCAACTACCTCGGAGACGACCCGGTGGACGATCCGGACATTTACGAGAAGACCTCCCCGATGGCCTACATCAAAAACGCCCAGACACCGACGCTGATCCAGCACGGAGAGCTGGATCGGAGAGTGCCGATCCCGAACGGGTACGAATTGCGTCAGGGTCTGGAGGATCGTGGCGTTCCCGTGGAGATGGTCGTCTACAGAGGGTTCGGCCACGGCATCAACAAGCCGCGATCGACCCGTGCGGTGATGGAACACAACCTGGCCTGGTTCAACCACTTCATATTCGGGGACCCCATGGTCGACCTGACCACCCTGGGAGCCGACGAGTCGAAGGAAAAGACCGATCAGAGGCAATAGCCCTCAGGTCAGGGATCGAGTGAACAGGTCGCCGAAATCTTCGGCGATCTGTTCGGCCGTCATCTTCCCCCGGGGCGAGTACCACTGGACGATCCAGTTCAACGCGCCCAGAATCGCCCACACAGTCGTCTTGACGTCGGAGGCCCTGAAGACTCCCTCCTTCATACCTGCCTCCACCACCTGGCGGTAGGCTTTCTCGTACCGATCCCGCTTCCGGACGATTTCCTTGAGTTGATCCTTTGGAAGCGACCGAAAGTCCGTGTGGGCTGTCGAGCCCGGCAGCTCCTCGAGCACCGTCCGGACGTGAAGCGCGATCAACCCTTTCAGTTTGGCGTCGGCCGTCTGATCCGATTCCACGACTTCGTCCGCCTGCTCGGTGAGACGTTCCAGGGAGTATTCCTGGCAGAAATAGAGGAGGTCCTGCTTGGAAGAGAAGTAGTAGTAGAGGTTGCCCTTGGCCATCTGCGCTTTTTCGGCAATCTCTGCCATCGTAGCTCCGGTGAATCCGTTGCGAGTGAAAGCGGCCGACGCAGAGCGGAGGATCTCCAGCCTGCGTTCGGTGAAGCGCCGATTACGCTTGACGGGTTTTTGTTTGTCGGCCAATCGGGCCTCCTCGGTGGATCTTTCGTCGCTTGCCCTTCGGCTCAGGGTCTTCCGGACGTGCCGCGCGGACCGATGCCGTGATCAATCCGACGGCGTCCCGGATCGGGGTCGAGCTCGTGTCGATCGTCTGTGTGGCCTCCGAGTAGAGAGGCGACCGAATCGACAAGATCGAGCGCAGTTCGGTCATCGCGGATCGTCGGTTGGCCATCGGACGGGTGTCACCCTGGCCAAGCACGCGTTCCCAGTGGTCCTCCGGTGAGGCCTTCAGCCACACGGTATGCGTGCGGCGCTTCAACAGGGACCAGGTTTCCGGGTCGGTCACGATCGATCCACCGGTTGCGATCACCATCTGTTCGTTACGGGACAGAAGGCGCAGCATCAGGTCGTGGGCAAGGCGCTTATAGTAACTCTCGCCATGGAGAGAGAACAGCTCCGACAGTGAGAGGTTGGATTCCTCCTCGATCATGGCGTCCAATTCCACGAAAGAGATTTTCAGACGTCCTGCAAGGTTGGGTCCGATCGTCGATTTGCCCGCTCCGCGCAGACCCACCAGCGAGATCGACGGCCGTCTGTCTTCCTGAAGGCGTGTTCCGAGCCAGGCTGACAGCTCCTCCAGATCCTCGTCGGAGCATCGATCAACGAGAGCGATGACCCGCTCGAGCGAACTCCCGCTGCCCGTGTCCGGCGGCAGCAGCTTGACGAGCGGAACGCCCAGGGCCCGGGCAACGTCGGCCAGGCGGGCGACGGAGATGTTGCCCCTGCCGGCCTCCAGATCCGAAAGAAAGCGAGACGAGACGCCGGATCTCTCGGCAACTTCCTTGATTGTCCAGCCGGTTGTGTTCCGCAAAGTCCGGACGCGTTGTCCGACCTCAAGCAAAAGAGTGTCCTGATCCATGTCAGCCTATATACGCAATATGCAGTATAGTGCGTATTGACTTCAAGCATAATGTGCAATATAGTACAAACTTCGCTCTCAGCACTTTTCTGTATCTATACCCTCACACAAGATCAAGTTTGGGGCTTTAGGGAGGACCGAATGGCCAAGATGTTTATCGGTGGGGAGTCGGTGGATGCCGCTTCCGGAGACACGTACGACGTCATTAACCCTGCAACCGGCGAGGTCGTCGACACGGTCGCCAAAGGCAACGAGGAAGACACGAGGCGTGCAATCGACAGCGCCACGGAGGCGTTTGCAGAATGGGCAGACACCGCCGCCGAATCCCGTGCCCATCTGATACAGAAGGGGATCGAACTCGTCAAGGCCGAGATCGACGACCTGTCAGTCACTCTGACCAAAGAGCAGGGTAAACCCGTCAGCGAGTCGAAGCGCGAGATCGAGCACTTCCTCCACGGGATGTCGTTTTACGCGGGTCTCGCTTCGAAGGTACGCGGCTCCTACGTCCCTCTCCCCAACAACAGCATGTACGGCATGGTTTTGAAGCAACCCGTGGGCGTATGCGGGGCAATCGTTCCCTGGAACTTCCCGACGACGTTGATGGGAACCAAGATCGGCCCGGCCATGGCGGCCGGATGCACCTCGATCGTCAAGCCCGCATCGACGACCCCGCTGACGACGGTTCGGATCGTCGAGCTGTTCAACCAGGCCGGGCTCTCGAAAGGGGTGCTGAACGTGGTGACGGGTCCAGGCAGCGTGGTCGGCGAAGAACTGCTTCAGAATTCGAAAGTCAGGCGGATCGCATTCACCGGAGAGAGCGGAACCGGCAAGCACATCATGGAGGTTGCCGGCGGCAACATGAAGCGCGTGACGCTGGAGTTGGGCGGCAGCGATCCCATGATCGTCTGCGAGGACGCGTTCATGAAAGGTGCGCTGACCGGCGCTGCTGTTGGCCGTTTCTACAACTGTGGTCAGGCCTGCCTGGCAGTCAAGCGGCTGTTCGTATTCGAGAATGTTTATGACGAGTTCGTCGAAGGGCTGGTCGGCAAGGCCGGGCGACTGGTGCCCGGCAACGGAATGAACGAAAAGGTCCGGATGGGACCGATGCACACGGCGGCCCAGAGAGAGGAAGTCGAGTCCCAGATCAAGGATGCCGTCGATCGCGGCGGGAAGGTCCTGGTCGGCGGCACCCGGCCCGAAGGCGAGGAATACGACAAGGGCAACTACCTGACTCCGGCCATCATCGTTGACGCGCCGCTGGATTCCCGTATCGCGACCGAAGAAGTGTTCGGGCCCGCCCTGCCGGTCTTCAAGGTCGGCGACCTGGATGAGGCGATCGAGAAAGCCAACAGCTCGGTGTTCGGCCTGGGTGCTTCGATCTGGACGAGCGACCTGACCCGGGCGCGAAGGGCGGCGGAGCGGTTGGAGGCAGGAAACGTCTGGGTCAATTCGCTACATATCGGCTACGACGAAATGCCGTTCGGCGGGGTGAAGGACAGCGGAATAGGCCGCGAACACGGTCCCGAAGCCCTGGAGCATTACCTGGAACCCAAAGGGGTGGTGGTCGCGACCTTGTAGCGGGTCGGGTGTAGGTGCGCTCTATGAGCGCACATCGTCTCGGTTTGAAGAGTGTGCGGTCACAGACCGCACCTACACCGGGCCATAGGTCGTTCCTGCTTGGATACCTTTTGGGAAAACGGTCCGTGAGGGAGCCACTGTGAGGGGGACAGGGGTATAGCCCTGTCCCCGGGTTTTGAGGCAAGCAGACAACGTTCCCGAACGACGGAGCGCGCATGGTCTCGGTTCGAAGAGTGTGCGGTCATAGACCGCACCTACACCGGCGCAAGGTTGCTCCTGCATAGATGCGAAAGACGGGAACACGTAGAGTCGAAAAAGAAGGCAGGCTCAATGCCGACAAAGATGATGGTCGCGGGCGAGTGGCGGAACTCGGCGGGCGGCAAAGAAAAAGAGATCCGGAACCCGGCCACAGGAGAGGTCGTCGACACGGTCGTCGAGGCGACGGAGTCGGATATCGCGGCGGCAATCGACTCCGCGGAGTCCGCTTTCCGGGATTGGGCCGCCACCCCCCCGCCGCGACGAGCCGAGATCGTGGACAGGGGAGCCCGCCTTGTCAAGGAGCGCGAGAAGGACTTAGCTCGCCTGCTGACTCAGGAGCAGGGCAAGCCGCTCCGGGAGGCGATGCTGGAGATTCGCCGCTTCGTTCACACGCTCAATCACTACACCGGTATGGCCAAAAGCATCCGGGGCGGCTACGTTCCCCTGCTCAACGAGCGCAGCTACGGGATGATCATCAAGAAACCGATCGGTATCGTGGGCTCGATCGTTCCATGGAATTTTCCGGTTGCGCTGATGGGGAACAAGATCGGGCCCGCCCTGATCGCGGGTGACACGATTGTCGTCAAGCCGGCCGGCACGACGCCCCTGACGGCGACGGCCTGCGTCGGTGTGCTCAACGAGGCTGGACTTCCACCGGGAGTCCTGAACATCGTGCCTGGACCCGGTGGGGTAGTCGGGGAAGCGCTGCTGAAGGACCCTAGAGTGCGCAAGATTGGATTTACGGGTGCGACGGAAACAGGGCGACATGTCATGGAAGTGGCCGCCGAAACCGTGAAGCGAGTGACGCTTGAGCTGGGGGGGAGCGACCCGATGATCGTCTGCGACGACGCGAATATCGATGCCGCGGTCAGCGCGGCTTCGGTCGGGCGCTTCTTCAATTGCGGTCAGGCGTGTCTTGCCATCAAGCGGCTGTACCTGTTCGACGAGATCTATGACGAGTTCGTCGAGAAACTCGTCGCCAAAGTTGGGAAATTGCGTATCGGCAATGGACTCGAACAGGGTGTTCTGGTCGGACCGCTGCACAGCGCCGCTCAGCGTGAAGAGGTCGAAGAGCAGGTGCGGGATGCCGTGGAGGGTGGAGCCACCGTACTCGCCGGCGGGAAACGCCCTGAGGGAGACGGCCTGGACAAGGGACACTTCTACATGCCGACCCTTCTGGCGGACGTCGATGAGCAGTCGAAGGTCGTCCAGGAAGAGGTATTCGGCCCCGCCCTTCCGATCATGCGGGTCTCGGAGATGGACGAAGCGATCGAGCGTGCCAATTCATCGATATTCGGCCTGGGCTCTTCGGTGTGGACGCGCAACATCGACCGTGCCAACGAAGGGGCCGAACGGCTGGAGTCGGGTTACACGTGGGTGAATTCCCCGCAGATCATATTCGATGAGCTGCCCTTCGGGGGCGCCAAACAAAGTGGCCTCGGTAAGGAGCACGGGTCGGAGGCGTTCGACTACTACATGGAAACCAAGTCGGTTGTGATCGCGAAGAACACGACAGGCTGAATACTTCATTCGGACCAAAGCTATGGGATTCAGCGTCGCTGAAACCCGGGAGTGAAACGATTATGGCCCTGGTAGATTATCGGGTTGAAGGCGGCCTCGGGATCATCGAGATCAACAATCCGCCGGCAAACGTCTACACCCTGGACAGTCTGAAACTACTGGACGAGGCGATCGTGAAGACGCGGTTCGATTCCTCGGTCCACGTGATCGTGATAATGGGTGCCGGCGACAAGTTCTTCTCTGCGGGTGCCGACATCCGGATGCTCTCCTCGGAGACCACGGACTTCAAGAACAACTTTGCGCTGTTCGGTCACGAGACCCTGTTGCGTCTGGAGAATACGCCAAAGCTGGTGATCGCCGGCATCAACGGTCACTGTGTGGGCGGGGGCCTGGAGATCGCGATGGCGTGTGACATCCGGATCGCAAAAAAGGACGCGGGGCGGGTGGGGCTTGCCGAGGTCAATCTCGGTGTGATTCCCGGAATGGGCGGTACCCAGCGGTTGCCACGCCTCGTCGGTCGGGCACGCGCCCTGGAACTCGGGGCGACCGGGCGCATGATCGCCTTCGAGGAGGCCGAAGCCTGGAACCTGATTCACGACATCTTTGATCCCGAAGACTTCAAGCAACAGGTGATGGACTACGCCGGCCAGTTCGTCGCTCCAAACAAGCCGAGCAAGGCGGTGGGTTTGATCAAGCGCGCGATTCAATCCGGTATCAACGGAAGTCTCGCCGACGGCCTGGCCCTGGAAAGGGAAGCCCTGGCCCAGGCCTTTGACAGTGCGGATGCTGCCGAGGGATTGAGCGCTTATCAGGAGAAGCGGGTGGCCAAGTTCGTTGGCAAGTAAGCTGGGCAGGGTTCAACGGTGACAGGTCCTCGACCTGACCCGTTATGAGGAGGTAAGTTTACGTGGCCAGAATTTCGACATTTGATGACTGGACCGACTATTTCCGCGAGTGGCAGAAGGACATCGGTCTGGATGCTTCGCGATTCGACGACTACGAATTTGAAGTGAAGTTCGGCCCGGTTGCATCGGAAGAGATCGAATTCGGCGATTTCGCCGGGCGCCCCAAGTGGGAGAGGGTGATCCAGATACCGGACCAGCGGATCCGGGACTCCCTGCTGCACTTGATTACGTTCCAGGGAGACACCGAGTTCGCGTCCGTCGAGCAGCAGAAGCACCTGCTCGACACCGCTCCGAGTGATTACGATCTGCAGTCGGCGCTCAAGATCATGAGGGAAGAGATGCGTCACGGGACGCAGATGTGCTACCTCCTCGTGAAGTACTTCGGCGACACCGGAAAACTCGAAGCTCAGAAACTCCTGGAGAGGCGTGCGTACGAGAACAGTCGCCTCCTGGGAGCTTTCAACCAGGACATCAGCGATTGGCTCGATTTCTACTGTTTCACGGAACTGGTCGACCGCGACGGCAAGTATCAGCTGACCATGCTGAGCCACTCTGGGTTCAAACCTCTCGCGGCGAGTATGCAGCCGATGTTGGGAGAGGAGTTCTTCCACCTCCTGACCGGGCACACGGGTTTGAGCAGGATCATTAAAGCCGGAAAGGTTCCTCATGACATCCTGCAGAAACACGTCAACAAGTGGTATTCCGTCGCCCTGGATCTGTTTGGTGTGGACCAGTCTTCCTCGGCGGCCTGGTTCTACGCCTGGGGACTCAAGGGACGTTACGACGAAGGGAGTGTCGAAGGCGAACCTGATCGGGACAAGCTGAACGAGGCGGCCCGCGGTCATTACATGGCGGAAGTTGCCGAGTTGTTCGCCGCACTGAACAAGTTGATACCGGAAGACCAGCCCAAGCTGAGCCTGCCGGATCCGAAATTTCACCGCGGTATCGGTGAGTTCGCGGACAAGAGATACGGCGCAACGGGAGAGCTGCTGTCACCGGATGCATACGCGACTCATCTCGAGAAAACTCTTCCTACCGCGGCGGACAAGGCGAAGCTGTCTGAGGTCTTCAAGGACCAGGACTGGATTCTCAAGGTAGAACAATAGACTGATGTCCGACAAGTACGTCCTCGTTTGTCAGAACGCCGATTGCAAAGCCCGGCAGGCGGGCGAGTTGTTGGAGGCGCTGGACAAACGGCTGAAGGATTCCGCCGACATTACGGTTAAACCGTACATGTGCTTCGGGGCCTGTCAGTCGGGCCCGAACATCGTGATGTATCCCCAGAAAGTCTGGTACGCGAAGGTGAGCCCGGACGACGTTGAGGACATTGCGGGCTATGCCGAGGGCGGGCCGGAAGTCGGGCGGTTGACCGAGGGCGTCGACCGGGGACTTCAGGAACTGATCTACCAGCTGTTGGACGCGGGACTGTTCTAGTGGCCTGTAGCAGGTCACTATACGCCTGATCCTCGGGATCAAGCGTGCGGTCAGCGGTCAGCTTTCAGCTTCCTGCCAGGAAACGGGACGCTCAGGGCCTTCATCCAGAAGCCTGAACGCTGAAAGCCGATGGCTGATTGCATCTGCCCATGATTGTTTTCCCAAACGGCGTCAAGTCGGCTCCAGGCAGCCCCGGCCGGGCGGGCCGTCCCGCGGAGCCCGAAAGCTTTGAGGCCTATCTGTCTTCCGGCGGGTATCAGGCGCTTGAAGCCGCCCTCGGCCGGTCGCGGTCCGCCGTCATCGACGAGATTGCCGCTGCGGGACTGAGAGGGAAGGGCGGCGCGGGCTTTCCGGCCGCGAAGAAGTGGCAGATTGCCGCCGAGACAGACGCCCGTCCGCGCTACGTCGTCTGTAACGCCGGCGAAGATGAGCCGGGAAGTTTCAAGGACCGAGCCGCGATCGAGCACCGGCCGCACCTGGTCTTGGAAGGAATGATCCTGGCGGCTTACGCGGTCGGTGCGGAGCAAGCCTACCTCTACCTCAACGAGACCTACGACACCTGTCACGATCGCATCAGCGGGGCGATAGCGGAGGCTCGCGGGGCGTCCTACCTGGGCGAGCGGATCTGCGGCACGACGTTTTCGATGGAAGTGTCAATCTGCAGAGCGCCGACGACGTATGTAGCCGGAGAGGACTCGGCATCCCTGGAATTCCTGGAGGGGCGCGAGGCGAAGCCGCGGGAAAAGCCACCTTACCCTGCAGTGGCCGGCCTGTACGGTAAGCCGACGATCGTCAACAACGTGGAGACCCTGGCGCACGTTCCCGCGATCCTTCGGCACGGCGCCGCCTGGTATCGTGGTTTTGGAGTGGAACACAGTCCAGGCACGATGATCTTCTGCCTGGGCGAGGAGGTGAACGCGCCGGGCGCCTACGAGCTCCCTGTCGGGACGACCGCACGGTACTTGCTCGAAGAATGCGGGGGAGGGCTGCGGGACGCTCGATCGGTTCGGGCGTTCCTTCCCGGCGGGCCGTCGTGCGCTTTCCTGAAGGGCGACGACCTGGATGTTGCGCTCGAGCCGGAGGCGCTCAAGGCGGCGGGATCGAGTCTCGGTTGCGGTGTGATGCGGTATTATCCGGAAGGAACGTGCATGCTCGAACCCGCCCTAGATCTGGCGGGGTTTTTTGCGAAGGAATGCTGTGAGCAGTGTCCTGCGTGTCGAATGGAGACGTCGATGCTGGCAGCCTTGTTGGAGAGGATCCGGCAGGGGCAGGGCGATCGGCACCTGTACGAGCAGTTTCCGAAGATCATCGAATTCAATCGCGGAAAAGGTTACTGCGCTCTCATCAACATGCCGGGCCCCCCGCTTCTGAGCGCAATCCGGCTGTTCCGGGAGGACTTCGATCATCACCTGGAGCATGGCACCTGCCTGCAGGCCTGAACATGTTTGACGACAAGATTGAAGCCGCTGACTTCAACAAGATGCCGGAGGAATACCGGGATCTGCTGGTTCGCGTGTTGCGGATTCAGGCCGACTGCGAAATAGGCGGACCGCATCTCTACGTACGCGAATGGTTGCTGGGGGCACCGAGCGCCGAAGAACAGTGGAAGGTTGCCAAGACAGCGGCGGAGGAGATCGACCATTTTCACAAGATCAATGTCCTGTTGAACGAGCTCGGCTTTGACGCCTCGGATCGCCTGTTCATACAGAAGCCGGAGCGTTACGTGGACGCGTTCCGGAAGGACATGCCGACGTGGGCGGACTGGGCCGTTTTCGGGATGCTGATCGACCGGGTGGGACAATATCAGCTCGACGAGTTCGTCGATTGCAGCTACCTGCCGTTGGCACGCCTTTTGCCGCCCTACGACAACCAGATCCTCGAGGAGGAGCAGGGACACGTCCACTTCGGCCTTTTGAAGATGGTCGAGCTCATGAAGACCGAGGAAGGCAAGCGACAGGTCCAGAACGCTGTCGACCGGTGGTACATCACCGCCCTGGACATGTTCGGTCAGACGGAATCCCGGCGCAGCCATCGCTACATCGACTGGGGCATCAAGCGGCGCACGAACATGGAAGCGCGGCGGGCTTACATTGCCGAGGTGAACCCGATCCTGGAAAAACTGGGGCTGAACATTCCGGATGCCGAAGAGGGAAGGAAGTTCATGTAGCAGGGAAGTGACAAGTTGTTGAAGAAGTGGTCAGCCAGCCGGAAACCCCTGCGGCCATCTCTCAACTGACTACTGACTACTTCTTCTTCACTTCCCCTTGAACTTCGGCTCCCTTTTCTCCAGGAACGCCTCGACGCCTTCCTTGAAGTCATCGGTGCGGGTGGTTTCGGCGATCAGGGCACTCTCCTGCGCGAGGTGGACGTCGAGCAGGTTCTTGTGGCTGCTGTTGATCAAAAGCTTGATCCTGCCCAAGGCCTCGGTGGGCCCCCGGGCCATTTGCTTCGCCCAGACGGAAGTCTCTTCCTCCAATCGATCATCCGGAACGACGCGATTGATGATTCCCCATTTGTATGCGTCGGTCGCCGAAATGGAATCCCCCGTGAAGAACAACTCAGTCGCCTTCCCGACTCCCACGAGGCGCGGGAGGAAATAGGTTCCTTCGGAGGTCAGGCCGAGCTGGACCCACGATTGGTTGAAACTGGCCGACTCGGCGGCGATCCGAAGGTCGCATGCCAGCGCGAGGTTGAACCCCTGACCGCTCGCGACGCCGTGGATGGCGGCGATCACGGGCTTCGGGATCGTCCGCAGTTGCATCTCGAGCAAGTGCACCCGGTTGATCCAGTTCTTCATGAACGCCTCGGTGTCGCCATCCATCATGTTTTCCATGACATGGATGTCGCCGCCGGAACTGAAGGCTCTGCCGTTCCCCTTTAGGATGATGGCGCGAACATCGCTGTTCTGAGTGGCATCGAAGATTGCCCGGAGCATCTCGTCCAGCATGTCGAGATCGATGGCGTTCAGGTTTTCGGGCCGGTCCATAGTGAGCGTACCGACCTGATCGACCACTGAAAACTGGATGTTCTTGTAGTCCATAGGGCGGCGATTATACCAGATCGATTTCGGGGCCCTCGGCCTCGACTGAAGCGGTCGGCGGCCCAAGGGTTGTCTTAGGCGAGAAGGGCGCGCTGGACGAACCAGTAGAACCCCAATGACATGATCGCTACCGAAGCGACGGTCATGACACGTTCCTTCCAGCGAGTTCGGCCGAGGTAGATCAACAGGGGAAACAGCGCGCTGACAAACACCAGTTGGCCGATCTCCACTCCGATATTGAAGGAGAACAGCGACACCGCAAGCGTTCGGCGGCTCAGCTCCATTTCCTGCAGGACGTTCGAGAACCCGAACCCATGGACGAGTCCGAAGAGGAAGGTGATCTTCCAGCGATGGACCAGGGTGTGACCCGTGAAGTTTTCGATGGCGATGTAGGCGATGCTCAGCGCAATCAGGCTCTCGATGAGTCGCGCCGGCAGGGCGACCAGGCCGAAGGTTGCCAACGCGAGAGTGACGCTGTGCGCGAGGGTGAAGGAAGTAACGACTTTGGCAAGCGCCAGGAGAGTGGTCGTCGCCATCAGGAGGCCCACGAGAAAGGCCAGATGGTCGTAGCCCGTGAATATGTGTTCGATCCCGAGCTCGCTGAAATCCAGCATCGTCACCCAGAGGGGAACGCCGGCAGCATAATCGATGTCGATTTCCGGTTCGTCGGCGCTGAGCACACCGTGGCGTGCTTCGTCACCTTCGCCGATCTGCAGGAGGTGGCGATGGTTGGGTTGTGTGATCTCGTCGAGCCTCGACACAACCCGGAGGTCGGTCACCTCGTGTTCGAATCGGTAGACGATGTTCAGCCGGGCGACGTTGTCGGCGACGAAATCATAGTTGTCGAGAAAGGACTCCGCCGGAACATCGGGTGCCCGGACCAGAAAGTGCTCTCGGATCGCCTCGAAAAACTCGACGATGACTTCATCGAGCTCGTCGGAGGTGGCGAGGCCGTCGGCGTCGGCGTCGACCTGCGGCCCGGCGTGCAGGTCCAGGAGGTTCAGCGTCAGCGCGACCCGAACGACCGGGCCTTCCGCGGAGAAACGGGAATAGCTGGTCGAGAAGTCGTGGGCCGTGGCTCTCGTGGCAAAAGCCAGAGCCAGGAGGAGAAAAAGACCTACTGTAAAAGCCCTACGTCGTTTCAACATGCCCTCCAGATCGTATACTGATTCCGGCACGGGTGTTGCATTACTTTTCTCCGTCCGAGATCGGTGAATCGGACCGGTTGACGCTCCGACTCCTATGACCTACATCCTCGCAGCGACACTGCTCCCGCCCCTCTTGATTTTCGGGCTGTATCACCTGGCCACGTGGTTCGACCTGTTCGGCATCAATAAAATGGCGTTCTGGCGGCGGCTCGCCCTGACCTCCGCGATCGCGCACGCATTCCTCGTCACTGGCTTCTTTCTGTTCTCCTACTATGATTTTCAGGACAACCGCCTGCTGCTGTCCGGAGGGAGCAGCTTTGAAGCGTTCCTGTTCGGCAGGTCTGAATTCTGGCGCCTGATGGTGATCTTCGACACCGTCCCCGCAATGGTCACCTTGGGATTGTTCTCGGTGGCCGATCGCTTGGAAGTCGGCTTACCCGCCCCGCTCTTCGCGACCATCGTGATCGTCTACATCGCCGGAACGGCACAGTGGTACTGGGTAGGAGGAGGCCTGGCCGCCGCCCTGGAGAGGATCTGGGAAGGGCTGAAGACGCAGGATGATGACCTGGATTGGATGTAGTGGGGAAGTAGTCAGTTGGCGAGAACACCAGGTTAGCAGAAACCCAGACTCCCCTCCTCAGATGAGGAGGGGTGGCGCGAAGCGCCGGGGTGGTGCTGACCAAGAGATTCTGCGCCTGTGGCGCAGCTACGCCTCCTTATCCAGGGAGGGGAGTCGTTTTTAACTTCCACACTGCTGACCAACTGACTACCGACTACGGACAACGGCCTACGTCTTCTGTTATCCTGCCCGCGTGATTCGCCGCGTTGCGCTCTTCGTCTCCTGTCTTGTAGATCAGTTTTATCCTCAGGTCGGCTTCGACACCGTCCGGGTGCTGGAACGCGCCGGACTGGAGGTGATCGTTCCGCCCGACCAGACCTGCTGCGGACAGCCCGCCTGGAACAGCGGATACCATGACGAAGCGCGAGGTGTGCTCGAAGCCGCCGGGCGATGTCTGGCGTCTGCGGACGTGGACGCGGTTGTGGTTCCATCCGGTTCCTGCGCGGCCATGATGCGCGTCTCCTCGGCGGAATTGACCGATAGTCCTCCGGCCGTGTTCCAGAGGACCTACGAATTGTCGGAGTTGCTCGTCCACCAGATGGGGATCGAGGACATCGGCGCGAGGTTCGAGGCGAAGGTCGTCTACCACGATTCCTGCCATCTGCTCCGCGGCCTCGGTGAGTCCGTCGCGCCACGCCGTTTGCTTGGGGCAGTCAAGGGGCTGGAGCTGCTCGAGATGCCGGAGGCTGAATGCTGCGGGTTTGGCGGCGCGTTTTCAATCAAGATGCCGGCGATCGCGAACGCGATGCGTTCGGACAGGATCGACGCCATTGTTGCCAGCGGAGCAAACGCGGTCGTGTCGGCCGACATGGGTTGTCTCATGCATCTTAGTGGTGGTCTGAGCGACAAGGGGGGCCGCGGTGCGGACTCTGCATCTCGCGGAGGTCCTGGCCAGATCATGAAGTCCTTCACAGACCGAGTCGAAGAAGCGCTGACCAATTCGGGACTTCAGCGTGCCCTAACGTCGGGGACGCGGCTGGCGCGGCAGAACCGCGCCGAGGCGTTCGAATGGATGCAGGGCGAGGGACTCGAGACGGAGCAGATGCGTGAGGCGGCCCATCGGACCAAGATGGAGATTCTCGGAGACCTGGACCGATGGCTGGATCGACTCGAGGAGAGCGTCGTCGCCAACGGCGGCGTGGTCCAGCGAGCGGGAACGGCCGCGGAGGCCTGCGACTACATCCTTCGGCTTGCAGACGACAACGATGTTCGATCGGTCGTGAAGAGTAAATCGATGGTCACCGAAGAGATCGATCTCAACGAACGGTTCGAGCGCGCCGGTATCGAAGTCCTGGAGACGGACCTTGGGGAGTACATCATTCAGCTCGCGCAGGAGCGCCCCTCCCACATCGTTGCTCCGGCGATCCACAAGTCCCGTTCCGACGTTGCCGACCTGTACCACGAACTGTTTGGCACCGATCGCGACATGACGGCGGCCGAGCTGACAGCGTGGACGCGGCGGCGGCTTCGCCCCCGGTTCCTGGACGCGGACATGGGCGTATCCGGTGCGAACTTCGCGATCGCCGACACCGGAACCCTGGTCATCGTCGAAAACGAAGGCAACGCCCGGTTGACGACGAGTGTTCCGCGAATCCATGTAGCGGTCACAGGCATCGAGAAAGTGATCCGCTCCTGGACCGATTTGCAGACGCTACTGCCGTTGCTGCCGACCAGCGCGACGGGCCAGCGGATTACCAGCTACGTTTCGTTCCTGAACGGCCCGCGCCGCCCGGGTGAAACCGAGGGTCCCGAGCAATTCCACCTCATTCTCCTCGACAACGGCCGCCGCGAGATCCACAGCGACCCGGTCTTCAGGGAAGCGCTCGCTTGCATCCGGTGTGGCGCCTGCCTCAACGCATGTCCCGTTTATAGTCGAATCGGGGGGCACGCCTACGGATGGGTGTACCAGGGACCGATCGGCGCCGTCATCACTCCCCACCTGAAGGGAATCGAGGCGGCAGGAGAACTGCCCTTCGCATCGTCGCTTTGCGGTGCCTGTATGGACGCGTGTCCCGTAAAGATCGACATTCCCAGCCTCCTCATTCATCAACGCGATCGCATCAACCGGGAGGACCGCCCGCACGCACCGTTCGAGCGGTGGGCCTTCAGGCTGTGGAGCTGGTTTGCCGCCCGGCCGCGAATGTATCGTCGAGGCGCTCGTCTTGGGCGTTGGTTAGTGACTCGGAAAATACCCGCGACAAGGACGGGTAAGAAAAGTTTCCTGGAACAATGGAACTCGTCAGGAAATTCGAAGCAGCAGCGCGCACACTAGCCACACCCTGCGTGCAGATGGACCGCGATCAACTCGAGTCAGGTCTCGCGGCCTACCTCGGTGAAATGGGTGTTCGGAGCGTCGTGGTCGACTCCGAACGGGTTCGCCTGGAGGCATTCGAGCACGTGGATTCGCCTCGAGCCGATTGTGGCGTGACCGACGTACTGTGGGGCATCGCATCGACGGGTACCCTTGCGATACCGATGACACCGGACAACCGACGAACAACGTCCTTGGTTCCCCCGCTTCATGTCGCTCTGCTCGGAAAGGAGGATCTGATTCCCGATCTCACGATGGCCCTCGATCACCTGTATCAGGGAATGATGAAAAGGGAGGATCGTCCGTCGAGCGTAGTTTTCGTCACCGGTGCGAGTCGGACCGCCGATATCGAGTTGGACCTGGTCGTCGGGGTGCATGGGCCTCGGGAGTTACACGTGGTGTTGTTCTAGGGCGTGTTAACACTAATGAGCATGAATGTTTTATAATCACGCATGGAGATCACACAGGAGCAGTATTGTCGCATCGAGCCGGAACTGCCGCGTCAGCGGGGCAACGTCAGTCTTTCGAACCTGACGGTCTTGAACGCCATTTTGTATGTGGCTGAGCAGGGCTGCAAGTGGCGCGGTCTGCCCAAGCGCTTTGGCAACTGGCACACCATCTACACCCGGATGAACCGCTGGTCCAAGAACGGCGTGCTCGACGCCGTCTTCGAGAAACTCCAGCGCGAGCAACTGGTCCGCATCCGGGTCGAAGCCGTTTCGATGGACTCAACCATTGTGAAGGTGCATCCCGACGGCACGGGAGCGTTAAAAAAAACGGTCCGCAAGCGATCGGCAAATCCCGCGGCGGATGGACCACCAAGATTCATCTGGTTGCCGCGAATGCTCGAACGGCGATAACGTTTGCGCTCTCGCCCGGCCAAGCGCACGACGCCCCGCAGGGCCGCGATCTGCTCGCCGGCCTGGGGCCATTGCCCGCGCCGCTGCCGCTGCTGATGGACCGTGCCTACCAGGACGACCAGACCCGCCAATTGGCTCTGGATTTTGGGTGGATTCCCGTCGTGCCGCCCAAGCGCAACCGCCTGGAGCCGTGGGAATACGACCGCGTGCTCTACCGCCGCAGGAACGAAGTCGAGAGGCTCTTCCGCCGACTCAAGGGTTTCCGGCGTATCTTCTCCCGTTTCGATAAACTCGACGTCATGTTCCTCGCCTTCCTTCACTTCGCGCTCATCGTCGAGGCACTACGTTAGTGTTAACACGCCCTAGTGACCTGTTACAGGTCACTAGCCAATAGCGGGAACGATTTCGACTTCGGCGCCGTCCGGGATTACCGCACTCATGTTTCCGGTGTCGCGAGCATCTTCGCCGTCGATATAGATGTTGAGTCCGGGATGGATCCGACCGTCTCTTCCGCAGGCATGGTTCCGGAAACCGGGATGCCGTCGCTCGATGGCGGCGATCAGTTCCGAAACTGTCGCAACCTCCAGCTCCATCCGGGCCTTGGTGCGGAGATTCTGCCGGAGGGGCAGGTGAATCCAGACGCTGGAGACTCCCATCGGCTGAGCTACTGTGCGACGGGTTGTTCTTTCCGGTTCGGGACGACGCTGTCGTTCTTGAACGGGCTTACTCCGCGCGTCGAGAACGTCGGTTCCGAGGTGTTTCTGCAGTCGTAGTAGTCCCACCGTTGGGTGTGGTCGCACACGAAGACTTCATCGAACAGCATGGAGCTGATAGGCAGAGTCACAGTTTTCCGGGTGTTGCGTATCACGAAGACCGGATGGAAGCCTTCCCGCGACAGTCCGTTCCACCGGATCCGGTCGTCATCGCTGAGCGGCCCGACGGCATCGCTGAGGACCTCGCGGAAGAACCGAAGCTTGAAGCCGTCATGAAGGTGGTTCGTTGCAACAACATAGTCGTTGCCCTGATGGAAAAGGAGGAGCTTGCTTGTGGCCCGGCGGTAAATGAGCGGAAAGATCGAAAGTACGAGGGTGACGACTGCAACCAGACCCAGACCCATCAGACCCAGGCGGACCGGTCCAGAGCTGCCAGGAAAGGTCGATGCAACGCCGATCAGAACGGCGATCGCCGAGACGATGGCCAGGGCGCCTGCCAAACGCATGCGGTTGATTTCGTTCCGTCCGAGCACGACCATGATTGACCCTCCGGCCCAAACTTCAAACCTGTCATTATACCGGGGCTGCAGGCGTGTTGCCAGCAGCCCCGGTAGTGGCCGGTTGTCACGAGTCAGTTGCCGGTTGTGCAGGGAACGACTTCCCTCCTCAGATGAGGAGGGAAGTCGTTCCCTGACTCTCATGAGATATTCATCCGACGCATTGAGAGCCCACGCTTCTCCATTGATCGAGATCGCGAGTGCCGCCGAGCAAGTTCCGGGTGTTTATCGTCTCTTCTACGGTGAGTCATCAGTCTTGGGGAGCAGGAGGCGCTGTGGCAAATGGCCCTGGCGCACGACTTTGTGATTCTGAGCGACGAGGTCTACGAACGGCTGGTGTTTGATGGGCGAGTTGCGCCTTCGTTCGCGAGGGTGGCGACGGACAGAGAGCACTTGCTTGTCGTCAACAGCTTCTCAAAGACCTACAACATGACCGGTTGGCGGTTAGGCTATGCTTTGGGTAGCCCAACTTTGATCGCTCTGATGACGAAGGTTGAAGACCCGGATCGGCGTAAATGGTGTCGTTGCAGGCCGGTTTGGCGGCCCCGATTAGACGACGGTGCAACTGCTGGCCCGAGCCCGCCGCGCTGGCACCCACATCGGCACACTCTGTGACGCCATTCACCGCCGACAAGGGGAAGCTGCGGTCCGCCGCATCCTGGGTGTGCTCTCCCTGGCCAAGAAGTACGGTGTCTCCGCCGTGGAGGATGCTTCGGCTGCGGCACTGGAACTCCACGTCTACGAGTATCGTTTCGTCCGCCGCTATCTGGAGCGGCGACCTCCACTCGCCCTGCGTCAGGTCGATCCTCTCATTCGCGAACTGACTCAGTATCGCGATCTCATCAACCTCAAAATCCAGGAGCAGGAACACTCATGAATCTGATCGAACTCCAGCGGGCTCTCCGACAACTCCGGCTCGGCGGCATTGCCGAGGTGTTGGAAACACGCCTCCACCAGGCCCAGACCGAAGCCATGGCGCCGATCGACTTGGTCTCTCGTCTGGTCTCGGATGAACTGGACCGTCGCAGCATCCGGTTGTTGGAACGGCGTCGGAAACAGGCCCGGTTCCGCGATCCCCAGAAGACGCTCGACTCCTTCGACTTTACTTTCAACAAGAAGATGAATCGTAGTCTGGTCTTCGACCTGGCGACGGGCGCCTTCATCTCCAGGCACGACGATGCCTTGTTTCTCGGTCCTCCTGGCACCGGCAAGAGTCATCTGGCTCAGGCCATCGGCTTGGCTGCCATTGAGCAGGGCTATCGGGTCGTCTACCGTGAAACTCATGCGCTTCTCGACGACATCGCCGAAGCCACCATTGACGGTACCCGAAAGGAGTGCATGGAAGCTTTGGCGACGGTCCCGCTGCTGATCATCGACGATCTGGGGATGCGGAAGCTTCCTCCCACTGCAGCAGAGGAACTCCTCGAGATCGTGATGCGACGCTATGAACGGACCAGTACGTTACTGACATCGAATCGACCCGTCCAAGACTGGGGAAAACTACTGGGTGATAGCGCCGCCGTCACAGCCATGCTGGACCGGCTGCTCCATCACGGCCACATCCTCAAATGCGGCCCTCGGAGTTGGAGGACTAAAACGGGCTTGCCGAGTCCAGTCCCAAAGAGGTAGAACAACACCGTCCCGGGCCATCCCCGTTGGCCGGTTTTGAAGTGACCATCGTTGGCCGGTTTTGAAGTGACCACTGAGGCCCGGAGCGATGCGCATCCATAGGTCCGGGTTGTGGCGAAGTGGATCGATTGAAGGGTTGGCTAAAGAGGGGTCGGAGCCTCTTCCTCGTCCTGCCCGGGTGACAATATAGATACGAATTGGCAGATCCCCAGGGACGAAATGGCAATGGGCGTAATCCACTGATACAAAAGGGGATGCGAACTCACACGAAAGCTCGGGGAAACAGCCCTGGTGCTGATATCATGGTTCGATATCAACCAATCGGAGGTTCGCAGCGCAGCCATGATACGAGGCAAATCTTCTGTCGTTCGGATTGTTCTGATCACATTGACCGGTCTGATGCTGACTGCCGCCTGTGCATCCGAGCCACCGCAGTCGTCCCTGGAAAAGATCAACCTTCCGTCGGGTTTCAGCATCAGCACTTACGCTGAAGGCGTGCCCAACGCGCGGTCCATGGCGCTCAGTCCCGACCAGACGTTGTACGTGGCGACCCGCCGGGCGGGCAACGTCTACGCGGTCCGCGACGACGATGGGGACAACAGGGCGGATAGAGTGTTCACCATCGCTTCGGGCCTGACGATGCCTAACGGCGTGGAATTCCGGGAGGGTGCGCTCTATGTTGCGGAGGTCAACCGCGTCCTCCGATACGACGGCATCGAGGGCAAGCTGGAGAACCCACCGTCGCCCGTGGTGCTCAACGACACACTACCCACGGAAACCCACCATGGCTGGAAGTATCTTCGCTTCGGACCGTACGGCAAGCTGTACTTCAATATCGGAGCTCCCTGCAACATCTGCGAGCCTGGCGATCCCTATGGTTCGATCGTCCGTATGAATCCGGACGGCACCGGTCTCGAAGTGTTCGCGCGGGGCGTTCGAAACAGCGTCGGCTTCGACTGGCATCCGGAGTCCGGCGATCTCTGGTTCACCGACAACGGCAGGGACAACCTGGGTGACGACGTCCCGCCCGACGAATTGAATCGGGCCTCGGAGGCCGGAATGCATTTCGGCTACCCGTACTGTCACGGCCAGGACATCGCCGACCCCGAATTCGGTAGGTCCGGTCTCTGCGCCGAATACCAGCCCGCGGCCCAGAATCTGGGACCGCATGTCGCGGCCATCGGTATGACTTTCTACACCGGCGACATGTTTCCGGATGAATACAGGAACCAGATCTTCATCGCGGAACACGGCTCCTGGAACCGAAGCGTCCCGATCGGCTACCGCCTGACGCTGGTCCGACTTGAAGGGAACAAGGTTGTCAGCTACCAGCCTTTTGCCGAGGGCTGGCTCGAGGGCGACGAGGACTGGGGTCGCCCGGCCGACGTCCTCGAGATGCCGGACGGCTCACTCCTGCTTTCCGACGATACCGTCGGTGCGATCTACCGAATCACCTACGAAGCGGAAAGATAGGCTAGGATCTACCGAATCACCTACGAAGCGGAAAGATAGGACTCCTAGGCGGCCACCAAAACTCCCCTCCTCAGACCACCCCGTCTGCGCCCCTGGCGCAGCCACCTCCTTATCAAGGAGGGGAGTCCGGGGTGAGGCGAAGGGCCGGGGTGGTGTTGATCAATAAAATCCCGCCTAAACTTCTGGCGCATCCAATAGCGTGATCCAACCACCCCGTCTGTGCCTTCGGCACATCCACCCCTCCTTATCCAGAGGGGAGTCGGCTCTCGTCAAGGACAGTGCCGCCACAACGGCCTACGGATAACGGCCTACGCCTTCACTCCTCCGGGTACGGGGTCCGGTTTCTGTAAACGATCCACAACGTGGACACGAGTGTGACTGCGGCCAGGACGTAGACGACGGGGTCGAGCTGATCCACCGGGAATCCCTGTTCACCGGCCCAGATCGCCAAGGCGTTGTTTCCAATGTGAAGTACGATTCCGGGAAAGATCGACCCGGTCATCAGCGCGACTGCGGTGATCACGATGCCGAGGAATCCGGTCGTGATGATCCTGAAGATCGTCACGTGGAAGAACCCGAAGATGCCGCCGACGACGAGTGCGAGCACCACCGGCCGGAACTTGCGGCGCAGACCGTAGAGTAGAACTCCCCTGAAACCGATTTCCTCGCAGATTCCGGGCAGCACCGCCACGAAAAACATCAACTGCCACAGCGGCAGCCCCTCGGCGGCGAAGGCCTCCGACATCTGCTCCATGACGCTCTGAGGGACTGGGAATACCGTGCTCGCGAACGCCAACACTGGGATAGCACTGAGCGACATGGCAGGCAGCATCAGCAGGATCACCGGCCAGAGACCGACTCGAATCGGTCTGATCGCCAGGGTCTTTCGAGGGTCGAGTCCGTAAACCTTGACGATCAGCAGCGTGGTCCCGATGAACAGCACCAGCTCGTTGAAAATGAGCTGAGCGCGCAGAGTGCCCAGCTGCGGCACTCCTATCGCGACACCGAACATCACCGCCCAGAGCACGGCAAACCATCGCCAGACGTTTGCCCGGAAAGCCGCCGGACCGGTCATCTGTGCCGGGTGCCGCTCCTGTGTGGCCGTGATGAGACGTTCCTCTCCGAGCAGGCCGGCCGAAAAGCGGACGAGCGTGAAGGCCAGCAGGGAATTGACCAGAAAGGCAACCACGGTCATCGGCCAGTCGGGGTTGCCGGCCAGGACCTCCCTGGCGGCGACACTGACGTTGGCTACCGGGACGAGTGCGATAGCGGACCGCAGGTCGACGCCCGGGATCGCGCCGGCGAAGGCCGGCAGCATGCCCACCATATAGACAGGAAAAAAGTATAGCTGGGCCTCCTTGTACGACTTTGCGTAGGCGGACAGCATCAGGAGGACTCCGGCGACAAGAACGGCAAGCGGAACGTAGAGCAGCATCAAAGCGAGCGCAGAAGACGTCGATACCCGAAAAACGAAGTCCTCCGGCAGAGGAATGATGTCGAAGCTGGTGTAGACGAGAAGGTTGCCGACCTGGATCAACGTGATCACGAGAGCGACTGCCATGATGACCAGCTGCTTGGCGGCGATGATGTCGGTCCTGCCGGCGGCCGTCGTGAGGAGGGTTTCCAGCGTGCCACGCTCCTTCTCGCCGGCAATGATGTCCATGGCCACGACCGAGCCGCCGGTCAAGGTGAGCAGGAACAGGAAGGCGGTGATGAACCGACCGATCTGGAGACCCGATGTCTCGGCCGCCGAGGCCATGCTGGTTTCTTCAATCGCTATGAGTTCGGAGAATCGAATGGGGATTCCCCTGTCTTCGAAAGCGCCTTCGGCCCCATCCCGTCGGCCCAGCGTCAGCAGTCGCCGCATCCTGTTCGCACCGTCGGCTGCGGATGCCCTGTTGCCGGGAACGAAGATCTGGATCACGGGAACGCCGTCCAGGCGCCGGGCGAGTTCGTGCGGAAGTTCCCCGTCCTCATCATCCTGTTCGTCCTCGCGCGCCGCCCATTCCTCATCCGCGGCTCCGGAGCTCAGCGCGTTCAGATAGAACTGAATTTCGCGTTCCCGGAGGCTGAGTTCCGGGTCCGGAACCTGCACCTCGTGACGTTTGAAGTTGTGCAGCTCCGAATCCGGGTCCGATTGCAGGGCCTCCTCGGCACGACCGATCAAAAGACGTGCCTCCTCGCTCCAGTCACCGGTGATTGCGTAGTCGTAGACGGTCTCCACGAGTTGCAGGTCCCGGCGTTCCGAAGCGAAGCGGGTGGCGAACAACATCACGGGCATGACCAGCATGGGAAGGATGATCGAGAGGATGATCGTCCGCCGCGACCGCAGGAGCGTGCGGATTTCCAGCTGCCAGATGAGACGAACCGTGTCCCAGTTCAATGCTGTTGCCCCTTCACGTACTTGACGAAGATGTCTTCCAGATAATGCTCGCCCGTCGCGGAACGCAATCCCTGCAGCGTGTCGCACGCCAGGATACGACCGTCGTGGATGATCGCGATCCGGTCGCAGAGCTTCTCGGCCTCGCTCATGATGTGTGTCGAGAACAGGACGGTCTTGCCCTCGTCACGAAGCTCCTTGATCGCCTCGGCCACCTCCAGGGCGTTGAGGACATCGAGGCCAACGGTCGGCTCGTCAAAAATCAGGACCGGAGGGTCGTGGGCGACGGTCCGGGCAATCGACACCTTCTGTTTCATACCGGAGGAGAGCTTCTCGACGCGAGCGTCGGCGTACTCCGTGATGCCGAAGCGATCGATCAGCCCGGAAACACGGGCGGTGACCCCGTCGGCCGGATAGTGGTTCACGCTGGCGAAGAATTCGATCGTCTCGCGTGCGGTGAGTCGTGGGTAGAGCGCGGTCGTTGCCGAATAGAAACCGAGGCTGCGCCGCACATCGGGGGCCTCGTCGACGACATCGTAGCCCATGATTCGGGCTGTTCCCGATGTCGGAAGAATGATCGTCGAAAGCATACGCAGCGTCGTCGTCTTTCCGGCGCCGTTGGCACCGAGGAGGCCGAAGACCTCGCCGGTGCGCGCTTCGAATCCGATGCCGTCGACTGCACGGACCTCGCCGCGGGATTCGTCTTGAAAGGTCTTGTGAAGGTCGAAGACCGACACCGGCGCCCTCATCAGGCTCCCTTCCGGAGTACGCGTTCCTTGAAAAACCGGCTGAAACTCCCGCTGTATCCGCCCATGATGAAGTCCTCGTACTGAATGATCTTGAGAGCGAGCGCGATCGCGATCGCGATCGTGACGATCTCCACGGCCAGAGTGATTCCGATCAACCGCCACTGGTACACGCCGGCGATCGCTTCGCGGAACATCAAGGCGATGTTCGCGACGGGGATCGCAGCCAGCCGGGGAGTGAATTCGATGTCGGGCACCTGCAGGAACATCAGGGGCAGAATCATGAGAATGTAGAAGGGACCGATCATCGACTGGCCTTCCTTGAAGGTCCTGGCGAAGGAGGCCAGGATCATCATGCCGGCGGCGATGAACAGGGCCATCAGGGCGGCGCCGACGACGATCACCGGAATCGATCCGAGCGGGATGCTCATGGTCAGACCCGACACGTCTTCTCCCATCAGAGGCGTCAGGACGGCTTTCATGGAGAACGTCATCGCCGCCACATTCAGCATCCCTGCGGCGAACGACATCGTGGCGACGTAGAGGTACTTCGAGATGAGGATGCTGCTCCGGTCCGGAGCGACCGTCATCAGCGTCTCCCAGGTCGAGTTCTCGCGCTCACCGGCAGTTGAATCGATCGCCGGGTAGAGTCCGCCGACCGAGAGCATGATGATGAGGAACATGGGAACGATCAGGCCCAGTATGAACTGACCCATCTCGCGGCCGGTCGCGACATTCCGATTCTCGATCCAGAATTGCTGGAGTTCTGCCGGTTCGATACCGGCCTGACGGGCGACCCCGAGCAGATACGTCTGCCTGTAGTCGTTCAGGTGAGATTCGAGTCGGGATCGAGCCAGCAGGCTGCGATCCTTGGCCGCGTCATAGACCAGCGTCACCTGGAAGTTGTCGGCAAACAGCGGGATCGTTTCCTCGGCCTCGTCGAAGCGGACAATGATGTCCAGGGTACCGTCACGAATCGCCCGCTCATCCCGGATGGCGAGAAGTTCCAGCGTGCTCTCCGCCTCCAGCGTTTCGCGGAATGCAGCATGTTGGACGGGCAGGTCGGCCAGCGTCACCCGGGACGGCATCTGTTCGGATTGGCCGGCAACGAAAGAGATGCCGGAGTAGGCGACCCACAGAAAGGCAGGGTAGAGAAAGATCGGGAGCAGGATGCTGTTGATGATGATGTTCCGCTCGCGAAGAGCGGACCGAAGCTCGCGTTTATATAGCAAGCCGATGTCGGAGAGACGGCGTTTCACCCCGATTCCTCCGTGACCATTATCGATTCGGCCTTCTGGGACCGCACGATAAATATGCCCGCGAGAATGAGCACGATGCTGACACCCTGACCGATCACGGGACGTTCCCCCAGCAGCGCCCATGCGGCCAGCAGAGCGACGATCGGAGTCAGGTTGCCGACGACCGCCGTCCGGGCGACCCCGATGGTCTTGATGGCGTAGGACCAGACGAAGTAGCTGTAGACGATGGCCAGCCAGGCCGACGCGGCAACGCCAAACCAGGCCCAGAGGGGAACCTCCGACCAGCGTTGTTCCAGTAGCGAGGGAACGGTCAGCGGCAGCAGGACCGCTACTCCGAACACCATCGCGAGCACCGTGATCTCGAGCGTTCCGTAGCGGCGCAGTAACGAGGTTGCGGCCCCCGTGTACCAACCCCAGCAGAATGCCGCCGCCACGATCATCAGGTCTCCGACCCAGGTCCCTCGAAAAGACACCTCATTGCCACCGAAAAGGACGATCGCCGCGACGCCCAGGACCGACAGGACGATTCCACCCAGGACCCGTCGGTTGAAGCGTTCCCGTTTCAACACAACCCCGGCCATGTACGCGAATATGGGAGTCAGGGCGAGAAGCAGGCCGACGTTGCCTGCCCGGGTCCGGGCCAGACCGAGGACGAAGAACATCTGGTACCCCGTGTTGGACATGATACCGAGTCCGATCAGCGCCAGTACGTCCCGCCGGTCGATCCTCAGACTGACGCCGCGCAGTTTGAGGATCGAGACCATCGTCAACGTCGCGATTGTCATCCGGACGGCATTGAACGCGAGGGGATGGAGGTATTCGTAGAGGACCTTGATGATTGAGAAATTCGTACCCCAGATCACGGCGACGGTCAGCAGGAGAAATTCCACAAGGTAGATTCGCGTGCTGTCTTTCAATATGTCCGTTCTCGATCCGTGCGGTCTGGGGAATGTTCCGGCCCGAACTGCAGTTCGAGTAGTATAAGCCGATGCTGATGAAAGACTTCGGGAATTCCGGCACGCAAGTACCCGTCATCGGACAGGGTACATGGGAAATGGGTGATCGTCCCGCTGATGCGAAGCGCGAAATCGAGGCCTTGTGCGCGGGGCTGGATATGGGCCTGACCCATATCGACACCGCCGAGATGTATGGCAACGGGCGCTCGGAGCGACTGGTCGGTAAGGCGATCGAGGGTCGGCGGGAGGAAGTGTTTCTGGTCAGCAAAGTGTTGCCGTCACACGGCGCCTATGACGATACGATCCGAGCGTGCGAATCCAGCCTTCGCCGGCTGGGGACCGCCTACCTGGACCTATACCTGCTGCACTGGTGGACGGGGGGGAATCCGATTGAAGAAACGATGCGCGCAATGGCGAAGCTGGTCGACGACGGTAAGATACGGTTTGCAGGCGTGAGTAACCTGGAACTCGATGAGATGGACCAAGCCCGAGAGGCTCTCGGCGGGAAACCCCTAGTCTGCAATCAGGTGCTCTACCACCTGCAATCGCGCGGCATCGAGTTCCGCATGATCGACGAGTGTGCGGACCGTAGTGTGGCAATCGTCGCGTACTCGCCTCTGGGTCAGGGAGATTTCCCGACGCCGCAGGGCCGGCAGGGCAAGGCTCTCGCGCGAATTGCGGATCGCCACGGTAAGACGCCGCGTCAGGTGGCGCTGAATTTTCTCACAAGACAACGGAGCGTCTTCGCAATCCCGAAGGCCGCTCGGAGCGATCATGTTCGTGAAAACGCCGGCGCCCTCGGATGGTCCCTGACCAGGGAAGATCTCGCTCTGCTCGATGAAGCGTTTCCGCCCCCGGCGAAGGAAGTCCCTCTGGAGATGATCTAGCCGTTGCGGGTTTTCGAGGAACGAATTGAATCAAGCTCGGGCCAGGAAGGGGCGTTGCTTCGAAGGTGCCGCGGTAGGATCTTTAGAAGGCTAGTGACCTGTAACAGTGCTATCGGTACCAGCGTTCGGCGGAACGGCGTCGGATTCTAGGAGTGACGCCCGAGCCAATGCTGTTTCATTGCGAGGGCGTTACGACACCGAAGACGGCGCCGTTGGGCCGAACCCTTCGGGCCGATGGGGGTTGCGGGCGATCTCTTTGTCGGAAGCCGTCACCGATGAAAGAGCATCGCTTTCCGTCTCCCTCCTCGACCTCGCCCGCAAGACCCATCGGCGATGGTGCCGATAGCACTGTTACAGGCCACTAGATGTCGATTCCGAGAAACATCTTCCCCTTATCGGGTCGCTGACTCAAGGGTTCTCTTCGTCAATTCAATCGAAAGATCGTGCAACACGCCGATCGAAAGGCTTCTTCAGCTTCGGGGTCGGAATTGAGCGCGCGAATCAGATTGCCGTGATCGTTCGTCACGAAGACAAGCCGAGACTGAAAGTCGTTCCGTATGACTTCCGCCGCTCGATTACCGGTGCGCGTGACGTCGACGTACCTGTCGTACAGTTCGGGGTCCTTCAGGTACATGAACAGAGGATCGAGCCCCACGATGAAGGTGTTTTCAGGAGCGGCGTAGAATAAGACCGGGAAGTCGTCCCAATCGGCGTTGAACACCCGCTCGCCGGGCCCGGTGTTTTCCCTGAACCATCCGGCCGCTTCGAGAGCCGGGCGATCGATTCCTTCACCCTGGAGTTCGTCGATCGCAGCACGCCCATTCGACCAGGCGAAGAAGCCGGCCAGGACCAGTGCCGCCGTCATCGACACCGCCTTACGGTATCCGGCCCAGGGGAAGGGTCTGGCTCCAACAGCGACCGCTGCCAGCAGAACGGAGAACAACGGCCAGTATTCCGAGAAGCGCCGGTGCTTCAGAAAGAGCACAAAGAAGAGGACCGACACCAGGGCCAGCGCATATCGGGCGGTGCGATTGTTCTCATCGGAAGCCCTCGCGAAGCCGAGCCCCGCGAGGAAGCATGTCAGCGCGATCCAACTGCTGGACAGCAGGTGGTCGGTCTCGAATGGGTACCACTCGTTGCCCACGCGAACCGGAAACCCGCCGATGAGCTTGGAGCTGGCATGCACGATGACGAACCTCGCGTAGTCGAGCATGTAAGGGTGAATCAACATCCCCGCGAGCATCCCGGCGCCGGCGAACCAGATCGGATCAAGATTCCATTTTCCCTCGGCCACGGCCGCTCCGAGCACGGTCAAGGCCACAACGCCGCCCAGCATCGGGAAGGCCGCGTAGGTCCAGGCAAAGATAAAACCGACGGCGAACAACCCCCAGCGATACCGGCCGAGCGTGAGCCAGCAACCCAGCAGCAACAGGATCGCACCCAGCGACTGGGCGCGAAGCAGGGACATCCGGTAGAGAAAAGGCTCCGATGCCGCTCCCAGGAGCACGAACCAGAACCACGGCCACCGCACGCCGAATTTGCGGAGGAGGAAAAAGAAGGTTCCCGCCATCGCCGTAGCGAAGACGACGGCGGCGAGTTTCACCATGATCATGGGATCGCCGAGCGCGGTGAACGGTGCCATGAGGGCATGGAACAGGTAGTGGTGATCTGCGAAGTCGGCCTCCGATAGGATCGTCATCGAGAGGTAATCGAAGCGGAATGGCAGGAAGAGATGATCCAGCATGAGGGCGGCCATTCGCGCGTGATAGTACCCGTCGAATCCGGCCAGACCCGTCACCGAGAACTGAATCCACCCGAAGAATCCGAATGCCAGAGTCAGCGCCAGGGTGTACTGGTAGAAGGGTCTACGGATGAGGACTGCTGCCAGCGCCAGGCTCGGGGGTTCTTCGCCCCGGGTCGATGATGTGGTTTCCTCGAGCAATGTGGTAGGTCTTGATCTGTATCAGCTTAGTGGTGGTCCGACTCTGCCGATCATATGAGGGTCAGCGGCTGGCACGGCAGGGAACCAGCCGGGAGAAGTCCAGCCAGACCCCGGCGTCCGGTCGCGAGATCCTGGATCGGTTGATACGACCTACGGCGTGTCGTGCCGTTCGGCCGGTAGTTCGCCGCGAGTAGGCACCTCGCCCCACCGGACGCTCCACCAGACCCGCGGCAGCTCGAGCAGCGCGCGAAGGACCACGTCGAGCCGCGCTCCCGATTGCCGGCCGTGCCGACGGGCGTAGTGGTGGACTCCGATCTCTTCAAACACGTGCCCGCGCAAGCGGAGGCGCGCGAGCAGTTCGGCGTTGAAGAGAGCTCCGGTCGAAGAAAGGGAGACTCCGGCGATGGCGGACCGCCGGAAGAGCTTGAAGGCGCAATTCATATCCCTGCAATGGACACGCAGGACCACCCCGATCAGGGTCGTGTAGAGGGAGCCGAGCAGTCCCCGTCCCGTGGCATCCTGGCGGTTCAACCGGTACCCGAGTACGCCATCCGCTTCGCCGAGGACTTCGATGAGCCTGGACAACTCGGAAACGTTGAACTGGCCGTCGGCATCGGTGAAGAAGACGAACTCGAACCTCGCTGCTTTCATCCCGCTCCAGACAGCGGCGCCATACCCGCGATTCCGGACGTGTATCACGGTCCGCAACGTTGGATATTCCGATTGCAGCCGTTCGGCTTCGTCCTCGGTACCGTCGGTGCTGCCGTCGCAGACGACGATGATCTCGTGCGTTTCCGCGCAGGAAACGCCCGTTGCCGCAGCTTCTCGGACGACATCGGCGAGGTTCTCTCGCTCGTTGTGACACGGAAGGACGATGGAAAGTCCGGATAGCCTCAACCTTCTCTCCTCATCTGTTCCATCCACCGGCGCTCCTCGAGTGCCGCAACAAGGAAACAGGTCACGGCGACCAACTCCACTCCTTCGTCCCAGAAGTCGACGTACCAGTTCCCTCGGGTCGCGGCGGGGAACAGGCCGACGTCAAAAAATTGCGACAATGTAAAGAGCGCAACTCCGGCGGCAGCCAGCCGTCCCGAGCTTCTCCGGAACAACTGCCGGAACTGTCCGGTCCGGATCAACGGTCGGATGAGAAACACGAGCAGGGTCAGAACGACCCCTGCCAGCAACAAGGTGATAAGCAAGGTCAGCCAGGGTTGGTGCTGGAAAAGGTCCTCGAGAGTATTGTGGACGTTCAACATGTTGTAGTCGACCCTTCCTTCCCGTACCGCCCTGATCTGCCGGGTCACGTTGCCCCAGTCGGATTCCTCACCCGCGCCCAGGATGCCGAGAACGCCGACGGCCCGCCAGCAGTTGGGGAAGGAGGGTCGCAGGTCGCGACTGGCAGCCTGAAACGCAAATACGGAGAGGAGGATGTAGCCGACGAACTGTGCCGTTTCGACCGGACCGTTCTCCTGGAGCACAACAAGGACGAAGTCCGATTGGGGTTCGACCAGCATCAGCAGTTCGACGATGCTGACGAACAGGATTACCAGGCCGAGAGAAAGCCGAGTCGAAGGGCTCGTCGAGGCTCGTGAACGCGGTGGGTCCGCCGTAAACGCGCGGCCGAGGAACGTTTCCGCCTTCACTTCCGGACCTCCCGGAACGTGATGACCCTGGTCCGGATCGACGAGAGGTAGTTGCTTATCCGAGTCATGTCGAGCGCCAACTCGAAGCTGCCTCCTCCTTCGAAGTCCCCCCCGGCGATCGCCGCGCCATAGAGATTGTGGACCGACCCCCCTCCGCCAACGTCGAAATTTCCGGAACAGATGATCAGACCGTAGAAGGCGATGTTGGACAGGTCGACATCGCCGTCCGCGATGAGGATGCCGTAGGCGCTGTTGTTGTTTCCGTTGATGTCCACGGAACGGTCGCTGTACATGAGCGCAGGATTGGCGTCTGTGCCCACGGCAAAGCCAGTGTAGCGGTAAAGGTCGGATTGGGTGACCGTCGGCGTCGCGAGATCCGTTATCGGCGTGAAAGCGGCGCTGGCGGCGGCGACGTAGCTGGCGACGTCATAGTCGGGGCTGACGCTTCCGACCATGTCGTTCGGCGCTGCCGGGAAGAACAACTGGGTCGGGGGACTGGGAGTCGGAGGGGACGTATCTGCAGCCCGAACGCCGTCGACAGTCACACCGGCAGTCACGTCGATTCCGTTGACCGAGATGTTTCCCTGCAGGGTCACGTCCCCGTTGGTTCGAACCACAGCGTCGATCGTAGGGCTGATGATGAATGCCGGAACGATTTCAGCCTCGACCAACTCTCGACGCCCGTTGAGGGTGGCGTAGGCCTGGATCGTCCGGATCGGCACGCCGTTGCCGGTCAGATTTCGGGTCAGGTTGCCCGTCGTAGCGTCCGGTCCCAGGTAGACGACAGTGGTCGCGTCCAGACCAGCGACACCGTCGATGTCCCGGTTCTTGTTTGCTTCAGTGTTGTAGAAGATCTTGACCAGGACGTAAGGCGGGGTTCCCCCCAGCGCGGTCGCGACGGAGGTCGAGCCGTATCCACCGTATGCGGGATCCAGACCCAGGATGTTGACGGTCGTGTCCGAGCGGATGTACCCGGCCCAGTTGGCCGTCGGTACCGCTGGCAGACTGGGTAGCTGCGACGCGGAACCGTAAAGAAGGCGTGCGCGCGCCTCCTCGATCCCGGCATCCGCGAAGTAAAACAGTTGGAGATTCCGTTCCAGGACCGAACTCGAGCGAGCATCCTCGAGCAGGTTCATCATCAGCAGGAGGGTCAGCGCGCTCATCATCGAGAGCAGGATCAGGACCGTGATCAGCGCGACTCCGCGTGCTTTCGATGCTCTCATCGTCCTATCCGCCTCCGTGCGGATTGTCGATCATCTTGCAGGCGCTCCAGGGCGTCGGTGTCTCATCGGCTTGAATTCGAGTTGGAGTTGCCGTTCGAGTTGGAGTTGCCGTTCGAATTGAAGTTGCCGTTCGAGTTGGAGTTGCTGTTCGAGTTGGAGTTGCTGTTCGAGTTGGAGTTGGAGTTGCTGTTGCTGTTGGAGTTGCCGTTCGAATTGGAGTTGGAGTTCGTGTTCGAGTTGGAGTTCGTGTTGCCACCACCACCATTGGCGTTGCCGCCATTGCCGTTGCCCCCGGAGGGCGTCGTCATGAAGCCGAGGATCCCGCTCCGCCGAAGCGTGACGTCGGAGCTGAGGGTCACGTTGATCTGATTACCCGAGACGGGGTGGTTCTGACTCGCGAAGGATGTGACCGAGAGGTTGATCCGCGTGATATTGCCGAGGGTGCCGGTCGGAACCGAACTCTGTCCGCTACCGCCGCCGCTACCACCGCTGCCACCGCTACCGCCGTTCCCGTTGGAATTTGTGTTGCCGTTGGAGTTCGAATTCGTGTTGCCGTTCGAGTTCGTGTTGCCGTTCGAGTTTGAATTCGAGTTGGAGTTGCTGTTCGAGTTGGAGTTGCTGTTCTGGTTGGAGTTGCTGTTTGAGTTGGAATTGCCGTTCTGCGCTGCCAACGTGATGAAGCCCCATCGGCGGAGGAGTCGAGCGACGGGAGACGCCGTGGGTGACGGGGGATTGCTGACGAAGCTTCCGGCATCACCGGTCGACACGAAATACGCAAAGAGCAACGCCGAGATATTGGATGCCAGTTGCTGCGACGTCGCCGTGCCTGTCAGGGCACCGGTCGCGTCCAACGGTTGTGTCGTCCGTGTGATGATGTTGTTGGCGTAGCTGAACGTCACCCGTTCGACCGTTCCGTCATCATTCGTGTCGCCCGAAAAGGCGACCGTGGACTGATCGGCCTGGGCGATCGGCGTCACACCGGCGGGAGTGTTGTAGCCGGCGGACAGCAATTCCCGCCCGATGCGTTCGGCTGCGAGCCGGGAATTCTGGCCGGCCTCGAGCTGGGACTGCTGGATCTGATAGGTTCTCTGATTCTGGGTGACGAGGAGAAAGACCGCTCCGAGGACGACCATCAACACAGCCACAACGATCAAGACTTCCAGCAGGGTGAAACCTTTGCTTCCTCTCTGTGCAGCTCTCATAGACAAACTCTCCCTCGTGTTACGGGGCCCGATAGGTTCGGGCCGAGAGGTCGATCGGCGATGTTCCACCGATACCGGTGATAACGGTCGTGGTCACCGTGATCTCTTTCATCCCGACGCCCGGGGAATCGACTGTGACGGTCCAGGATCGGGTGAAGGCAGCTCCTGTCTCGGAAGTTTGCGGAATCCCGTCATCGTCCAGAAAGTCATTTCCGCTCTGCAAGGAATCATACGATGTGGCCTTCAATTCCTCCATCTTTTGTCGCAGGGCGGAGGTCATCCTCGAGATGTCCTGACTGTTCTTCGTTCCGATGACACTGGTGCTCATCGCGCCGGCCACCGCGAGGACGCCCGTCATCAGGATGAGCGAGGCAAGCATCAACTCGATGAGGCTGAAGCCTCTCTGGCTACTGGATGCTGACATGGCTGGTTCCGGACACGGTTACCTGGAGGCTGTTCCCCAGATCGTTCGTCACCGTGACGGTGTAGTTCGCGGTGATGTAATCATTGTTCAGATCCACGACGTCGCCCGCGCTGTCGAACGAGATTGCGTGGACTCCTGCCGAGACCGTCGGCGCGTTCGAAGAAATGTCGACGCCGCTTGGAAGCACGATCGGGTCGCCGAGATCCGCGTAGACGGTGCCAGCCGTCAGGGAAAAGGGAGCCGTCGGGACGACGCGCTGTCGCTTGTAGGAATTGGCGTTCGTCGCCGACGTGGAGGCATAGAGCAGTATCCGATAGCCGGTGGTGTCCGAGATCGCGTCAAAGTGGCTGCGCTGAACCAGGGCGGCGATGCCGCGGGCCGACCCGTCGAGGACGTAGTTGGCGTTGATACTGGTCAGGTTCGGCACCGCTATGGCCAACACGATCAGCATGATAGCGATAACCATCGCTACTTCGAGCAAGCTGAAGCCGCGGTTTGTTCGAGCCAATCCTTTACCTCCTCCAGTTTGCCGCAATCAAACGCGCAAACGGAGCATCTGGGCCCGAGGGGGCCGTCAAACATCAATCCATCGAGTGGAATGGCAGTTTCGGTTCCAAAACTCGACCACTCATGGTGTGAGATGTCCGGTTCCCCTAGGGGCCGGCGCAAGAGCCCCCTTTTTTAAGGATAGAACAACGCGATTATACGAACGGGACGGAACGACTGTAAAGCGGATATTGGAGTAGGATAGCGTCCTAGACACAACGACTTGTCGTTCTTGCGCGCTTTTGACTCAGAACTTTGTCGCTAGGAGAGTGCCCCGGCACGGACGGCTTCGCGGCATTGCCAGCGCGGATCGAACGGCTACTCTTGTCAGCGCCGAACCAGACGCTCGGCCTCTGCGGGGTCGGCGAGGCAGTCAGAGCGTTGACAGCCTGAGGGTGGTCGCATCCGATGGGGCCGTCTATCGCACCCGACTCAGGGGAGACGCTCAACAAGTCGGGAGTGGAGATCCGCCAGGACCACCTCGGCGGCGCCCTGGATCGAGACATCCAACTGCGCGGAGACGGCTGTCGCTTCGAGATTGATTTCCGCGCACCCGAAGGTGGAGATCCGCGTGAGACATCCCTTTGCTTCGAGATTGATTTCCGCAGCAAAGGCTCCGCGTGCCTTTGCGGTACTGCTGAGCGATGCTGCAGGGTAGACGACCGACGAGGTCCCAACGGTCAGGAATACGTCGCAGACCAGGGCCCCGGTCGCCTGCTCGAGCGTTTCCGAGGCGATTCCTTCACCGAACCAGACGACACCGGGTCGGATGGGGCCATCACAGTGCGGGCATGTCGGCGGCAGCTTCTCGAACGTCGTCGTTTCGTCGAGCCACTTCGGTGGCGAGGACGGGCAATCGTTCCAGCAAGAGACCTCCCAGATCGATCCGTGGAAGCGAACCACGTTGCTCGTGCCGGCTCGCTCGTGGAGGCCGTCGATGTTCTGAGTGATCAGGGTGAACTCGGGATAGCGATGGCTCCAATCCGCGATGACTTCGTGGGCCCGGTTGGGCCTGCAGGCCGCGATCTTTTCCCTGCGCCACTGATACCATTCCCATACGAGTTGCGGGTTCTCTGCGAATGCCTGGGGTGTGGCGAGGCTTTCCGGACGGTAGGACTTCCACAGGCCTTCCTGGCCACGAAAAGTGGGGACGCCGCTGGCTGCCGACACGCCCGCACCGGTCAACACGGTGAGGCTTCGCGCACCGTCCAGGGCGTCGACGATCCGATCGAGTGGGTCCTCCACTGCGGAGGATTGTAGAATGGGGACATCGTTCCGCAAGGATTTGTTGAGGGCAAAAAACAATAGGGGCGGACCGGCTCCGTGCTCGATCGATCTTGGTGGTTTAAAGCGCCTGCCGTTGAACACCGCAATCTGCGACACAGTCGGCGGAGACCTACTTCCGGATAGCGACGATAGTCGCATCCGATCGAGCTGAAGGCTGAACGCTGATCGCCCACCTGCCCGGATTTTGTGGACAGGAGCTCGTGTCCGATTGATTATTAAGCCGAACGACTTAAACGGGACGAATGCCACCGGGGTCTATCCGGTAAGCGAGCTCTCGGAAGCTCGCGGTCGCACGATGGTTCGGAAGACACTCAGTTCTGGATGAATCGCCAATGAAGAACGCGAAACTGCACGCCTTCAACAGACTCGCATTTGGGCCGCGGCAGGAAGATCTCGATCGCGATCTGGTCGATCTTCAGGAACACGTCGAGGTCCAGCTCCACCCGGCCGACATCGCCGACCAGGCGATAGAGCAGCGGCTGGCGACCCTGGAAACGCTCGGCATGTCGCCCCTGGAGTTCCTGAGGAAGTATCCCGGGCGCCGGGACTGGCGGATCGGTTTGCAGCAGCTGACGGCCGCAAAGCTGCTGCGCGCCGTCCAAAGCGAATGCCAGCTCCGGGAAGTGATGGTCGACTTCTGGTTCAATCACTTCAACGTATTCGCGGGTAAAGGTGCATGCCGGCTCCTGGTTTCTTCCTACGAGAGAGACGCCATCCGCCCGTACGTCTTCGGAAAGTTTCGCGAACTGGTGTCGGCGACGGCGCGCCACCCTGCGATGCTGTTCTACCTGGACAACTGGCTGAGCGCGTCGCCCGACGCCGAGCCGCGTGGGCGTCGTCGTGGGCTCAACGAGAACTATGCCCGGGAGTTGATGGAACTGCACACGCTCGGCGTCGATGGTGGCTACACGCAGGAAGACGTCGTCGCCGTGGCGCGCGCCTTCACCGGCTGGACGATAGAGGCCCCCCGGCGCCCGAGCTTCATGTTTGCCCCACCGCTGCATGACGACGGTGCCAAGACCGTCCTTGGCAGGGCGATAGACGGCGGCGGGATGCGGGATGGCGAACAGGTGATCGATGTGCTCTGTGGTCACCCGTCTGCGGCGCGGTTTGTCGCGACCAAATTGATTCGGCGTTTCGTCTCCGACGATCCCCCTGCGGCGCTGGTGGAGAGTGTGGCGCGGACGTTTACCCGGACGGATGGCGACATCCGGGAGATGCTCCGCGTGGTGATCCATTCGCGGGAGTTCGCCGAATCGGAACAGCAGAAGGTCAAGACGCCGTTCGAGTTCGTCATCAGCGCCGTGCGTGCGCTCGGAGCCGAGGTGAGCAATCCCGGTATTCTCGCGCGGTTCCTGCAGCGGATGGGTCAGCCGCTCTACATGGCCATACCGCCGACCGGCTACTCCGACGAGGCGGCCGATTGGATGAGCTCCGGCACGCTGATGTTGCGTCTCAACTTCGTGGCGCAGATCGCTGCGGGGCGATCGCGGGGAATTCAGCTCGACGGGCGCGAGCCGGAGCAGATCGTCAGGAATCTGGGGACGCCGGAGTTTCAGCGGCGCTAGCAGCCCGTGGCAGAACTCTGCAGGGCCGCGTTACGGCCAAACGGGGACCGGATTCTAGGAGGCGAGGACGAAACAATGCTCATTCATTGGGAGGAGTCGGCGACAACGAAGACGGCCCCATTTCGCCGTAACCCGAAGGGCGCAGGGGGGGGCGGGCCGCAGGCTTTGTCGCTCGTCGGTCACGATGAATGATCATCGCTCCGCTCCTCTCTTCGCGCCTGCAACCCGAAGACCCCTGCGCGCGACCCTCCAGAGTTCTGCCACGGGCTGCTATAGGGATGTTATTTCTGATTCAGGACGCCAGTTGGGTGAGGGAATGGGCTTGACCAAGGAGTTTCGCATGGATCGCAGGAGTTTCCTGAAAGGTACCGGTGCATCGATCGTCACGCTCGGGTTTGCCCCTCGACTGGTGTGGGGCCAGGCGGCACGGCCCAAGGTGGTCGTGTCGGTGTTCCAGAGAGGTGCCGTGGACGGGTTGAATATGGTCGTCCCGTTCGCCGAGCAAACCTACTACGACAGCAGACCCAACATCGCGATCCCGATGCCTTCGCGTGAAGGGGAGGGGAAGGCTCTGGATCTGGACGGTTTCTTCGCCTTCCACCCTGCGATGGCTCCCCTGAAGCCCCTCTTCGAGGAGGAACGGCTCGCCGTGGTTCATGCCGCCGGTTCGCACGACCCCACGCGATCGCACTTCGACGCCCAGGACTACATGGAGTCGGCGACTCCTGGTGTGAAGAGCACCCGCGACGGCTGGATGAACCGCTACCTTCAGAGTGCTGCCGGTGACGCCAGTCCCCTTCGGGGTATGTCGATCGGCCGCAGCCTGCCCCGCACGCTCGCCGGGCGCTCGGCGACATTCTCTCTGGGTTCACTGGCGGAAGCCCGCCTGAACGGGCCCGCGCGTCTGTATAGGGAACTCTTCCAGGGTGAGCGGGAAGACATCGTTTCTCAGGCGTCGGTCGAGCTGTTCGAGACCCTGGACTTTCTCGAAGGCAAGCGTCTGGAAGACTACTCCCCCTCGGTCGACTATCCCAACGGACGGTTCCCTGCCGCCATGCGCGATGTGGCGCAGTTGATCAAGACCGACGTCGGGCTGGAAACGGCGTTCGTCGAGATTGGCGGGTGGGATCATCATGCCAACGAGGGTGGGACACGCGGCCAGATTGCGAATCGACTCCGCGAGTTCTCGGGTGGACTGCGCGCTTTCTACGACGATCTCGGCGATCGGGTCGAAGACGTGGTCGTGGTCACGATGTCGGAATTCGGCCGGACCGTACGCGAGAACGGCAACCGCGGGACCGACCACGGCCACGCCAACGCCATGCTCGTCCTGGGGGGACCGGTGCGCGGCGGCAAGGTCTACGGTAAATGGCCCGGGCTCGAAACCGAGAAACTCCATGAAGGGCGGGATCTGGCCGTAACCACCGACTTCAGGAACGTCCTGGCCGAAGTCTTGGCCGAGCATCTCGGAGCGGGCGACCTGGATGGTGTATTTCCGGACTTCGAGATTGCGAAACCGTTCGGTCTCATCCAGGCCTAGGCGTTCTGGGGCTTTCGTCCCCCGAAAGCTTGCCTTGGCGATTGTAGGCGGATCTCAGCGGCGAATTTTGCCGGTGATCACTTTGATCGTCTGAAGTTCGCTGTCGATGATCCGAAGCAGACGGATGTCGACGATGTCTGGAGACCGCACGACCCGGCGGAGTTTTGGCCGAAGGCTACTGACGAGTCGCGAAATGAGCGTCAGTTTGCGGAAAAGCGGCATCGCCTCCAGGTTCTCGGGCCGCAGCCGGGGGTTTGGCGCAAACTCCACCAGGTACGACGCCACTTTGTCGATTCTGTCTTCCAGATCTTCGGCCGTCTCTTTCGCCTCGTCGATCGCCCACGTCGCGCCTTCTGGCGCGTAACGATAAGACAGAATGTCGCGGGCCGACGCGTAAAAATCGTTGATGCTGGACACGAATGCCTCTATGTCCCCCCGTTCGTCCAGGCGGCCGATGGTCCATGGCGCAGGCAACCCTTCCTCGATCCCCTCCCAATGAGTCCGGATCACCTCGTCCAGGCTCAACTCCCGCAGGAGGTCGTCCGGGCGCTGCCCGTAGGCCGGGATCGCGCAGGCAATCGCAAGGGTGATGAAGGCTGTCCGTGTTCGGGAAGTCATGGCCGTCTCAAGGGTACTATGACGAATTCAGTGTATCCAAGACCGTTCGCACCCTCCGTAATTCACAACACGAACCTGCGTATAATCTGTGAAATGAATTCGGGGACGGAGACCGAATTCAGGTGAGGATTGAGATCAGGGACGGAGACCGAACTCTTGGGAACCGAAAATCAACGGTTTGATAGTCCGGATAATTCGGTCTCCGTCCCCGAATTTAGCGAAGAACAGGAGGAGTGAAGAGATGGGTCTTTCCGACAAAACCTGCATCCCATGCCGGGGAGGAATTCCGCCGCTTACTGCGGACGAGATCACCCCTCTGGCCGCCGAGGTGGCGACATGGTCGGTTGTCGATGATCACCACATCGAGAGGAAATTCGAATTCCCCGACTTCAGCGCCGCGCTGGAGTTCGTGAACAGCGTTGGAGGGATCGCTGAAGCAGAAGGGCACCATCCCGACATCTACCTGGCATGGGGCAAGGTTGGCGTGACGATCTGGACGCACAAGATCGACGGACTTACCGAGAGCGATTTTATCCTCGCGGCCAAGATCGACAAGATCTGACCGGCCGGTTCAGCGCGCGCTTGAGGCCGGCCGTGATTGGCTGACAGGGTAGGTGATCCCTGCTAACATTTCGTCGAATTCATCCACGAGAAGTTGTAGGAGGTAGACGTGAACGAAAAGAGGTCCGGCGCGTCCCGCCGGGAATTCATCCGGGGCACCGGTATCGTCGCCGGAGGTCTGGCCTCTGGCGCGATCGTTTCCGGCCCGACCCTGGCGGAAACGGCGAAGCCAACGCAGGCGAGCGGCGGCACGCCGGGCGCTCGGTTTGCGAACTTGATCGCTCGGGGTGAACCGTTGATGGCGCCGGGGGCCTTCGAGGTACTCACGGCTCGTCTGATCGAAACGCTAGGGTTCGAAGCGGCCGTGGTCGGTGGAAGCGCCGTTTCGGCCAACGGCTACGGCGTTCCGGATCACGGTCTGGTCTCGGTGACAGAGTTGATCGAGTTCTCCGGCCGGATTGCGCAGTCAGTCGACATACCGGTCATGGCCGATGCGGACGATTGCGGCGGCAGCGCGATCGCCGTGTACCGGGCCATCCAGGGCTTCGAGCGTGCCGGTCTGGCAGCGGTCATGATCGAGGATCACGTTCAGGCTAAACATCTCGGTCAGGGTGGCCGGCTTGTCACGACCGACGAGATGGTCAACAAGATTCGAGCAGCGGTGGATGCCCGCAGGGACCAGAACCTCACGATCGTGGCGCGGGGCGATGCAACGTCGATCGGCGTGTCCAAAGAGGAAGCCCTCGACCGTGGGGCGGCCTACGCCGAGGCCGGGGCCGACATACTCTTCTTTGCCGGCCTGCCGCAGGACGAGATGCCGGGGGTTGCCGATCAGATGGGGAAACCCTTGATGACGACTGTCAACAACACGCCGATTCCCGAACTGCGACGAAACCGGGTCAGTCTGGCCGTCTACGCCGGTCAGGCCGTCAACGCGGCGATGGGGGCTGCCTATGAGGCCCTGAAACAGTTGAAGGAGACCGGGCAGGTATCGGGTTTGCCGTCTGTGCCGCGCGACATCCGTTCCACACTGACGCGGACTCAGGAGAGCATCGAGCGGGGCCGACGGTACGGGCTCGCGGGCGAGTGATCCTGCTCGGCAACGGCCAAGGAACGATCTCGTTCGACAACGGCGGATGAATGGAGAGCAGACCCAGAGGGCGAGGGGCGGCGGAGAATCCCGGGAATCGCTTCGAGACCATCTCCTACGAACGGGACGATTGGTCTGAGGACGATCCGGCTCCGACCACGCGCTTCCTGAGAGACCGGACCCGTTCGGTAATCAGTCGCAACGAGAGCCCCGACGTCGGCTTCGACGCCAGCGTCAACCCGTATCGGGGATGTGAGCATGGCTGTATTTATTGTTTCGCTCGACCGAATCATGAATATTTAGGTTTTTCGGCGGGGCTGGACTTCGAAACCCGGATCATGGTCAAGGACGACGCCCCGGATCTGCTCGCGAATGAACTCTCCGGTCGCGCGTGGCGTCCACAGGTCGTTGCGATGAGTGGTGTGACCGATCCCTACCAGCCGATCGAACGGCGGCTTGGCTTGACCCAGCGGTGTCTGGAGGTTCTGGCTGAGTTTCGAAACCCGACCGTCATAATTACTAAGAGTGATCTGGTCGTTCGAGACCGGGATGTCCTCGGGCACATGGCGGACTGGGACGGCTGTGCGGTCTTCGTTTCCGTCACGACCCTGGATGCGACTCTCGGTCGGCGTCTCGAACCTCGGGCGGCGCATCCGGGGCGACGGCTGGCGGCACTCCGGCAACTGAGCGAGTCTGGCATCCCGACGGGAGTCCTGGCCGCGCCGATCATACCCGGCCTGACGGACCATGAATTGCCCGCCATTCTGGATGCGGCGAAACGCTCGGGGGCGCGCTTCGCGGGCTTCATCCCGTTGCGCCTGCCCTACGGCGTCGGTGCCTTGTTCGAGAGCTGGCTCGAGGACAACTTTCCAGCGCGTAAGAACAAGGTCATGCATCGAATCCTGGAAATGCGCGGCGGGCGTCTGAATGACCCGAATTACAACACCCGCATGCGCGGCGAGGGAGCACACGCCGTTCAGATGAAGAAAATGTTCGACATCGCTTGCCGGAAGGTCGGGTTAAACGAGACCGAGCCAAAGCTTTCGGCCGAAGAGTTCCGGCCTCCGGCGTCGGCACAGCGGTCTCTGTTTGGTTGAATGAGAGGCGATCAGCTCGATCGGATGGGACTATCGGCGCGCTTCCGAAGTAAGCTGATAGCTGAAGGCTGAGAGCACGCTTGATCCTCACGATTGGAGAACAAGCTCCCGGACCGAGGATCAAGCGTTTAAGGAGAAGCAAGATGAGGAGTATCGGTCGCCGGTTCGGCCTGTTGTTTTTCGCCGCGTGGTTCCTGGTATTGCCGGTTGCTGCGCAAGAGGCGATTCCTCTCGATCTTCGTCTGGGGGTCGAGCATGTCGATGCGATGGCGCGCGACGAATTCGAGCAGGACGACGTCGGCAGCGTGGCGATCGGAATCGTTGATGGTGCGGATCTGATCTGGACTAAGAGCTACGGTTACGCCGACATGGAGTTGGAAAGCCTGGCGGACCGGAACACGGTCTACCGGGTCGGCTCGATAACCAAGCAGTTCACCGCGCTGATGTTGCTCCAGCTCGCCGATGCAGGCATCGTCCGGCTTTCCGACCCGGTCGAGATCTACTTTCCCGAGATCAACCGCGTGCAGGACCGCATCCCCGATGCCCCCCCGATCACGCTCGTCCAGCTGGCCACCATGACGTCCGGGCTGGCCCGCGAGCCCGACGATCTGGCCACCTACCTGAGAGGACCGGTTTCGGAGTGGGAGCAAGTCCTGATCGCCGCTCTCGGCGAGACCCACTATTCACACGAGCCCGACACGCGCTACATGTATTCGAACATCGGGTATGGATCGCTGGGCGCCACGCTGGGAAGGGCGGCTGGAAACGTGTTTACCGACTACATCCACGAACGGATACTTGAGCCCCTCGGGATGGCGCATTCCGCCTTCGAACCGAACGACGCAATTAAGCCTCACCTGTCGAAGGGCTACAGCGTGAGCCGCGAAGGCACAGTGGACTCGGAGACTCCTGCCAGGGAACACGCTGGGCGCGGCTACAAGGTGCCGAACGGTGCGCTCTACACGAGTGTGGTCGATCTCGCTCGTTTCGTATCATTCGAACTCGGTCGTGGGCCCGCAGAAGTGCTGCCGCCGGAGGTCTTGGCCGAGAACTTCGAACGGGTCAATTCAGCCGACGGCGACCTCGAGTCCGGCTACGGCGTCGGCTTCCAGTTGAGCCGTCGTGACGACCTGATATTCCACGGCCATGGTGGGGGGGTGTCCGGTTATCGTGCCGCCGCGCACGTCCATCTGCGAACTGGGATCGGAGTCATCGTCCTGCGGAACGTCAGCGGTGGCGCCTTCGACGTGGGAGGCCTCTGTCTGGACGCTCTCGAAGTCCTCGTTCGCGCACGACTGGCTTCCTCTGAAGACCCGCACTAGCAGGCTGCTGAAAAAACTCCGTTTTTCGGCAGTCTGTGTCGCGGCACCGGACGTGCCGCCATTTTCGATGGCTGTATGCCATTGAAAATGTGAGGCACCTGAGAATCAACCTTCTCAGGTGACGTTGCTGAAAAAGCCACTGAAGGCTTTTTCAGCATCCTGCTAGTGTCCTGAGTCGGGAACAATATCGCTATCGCAGACGAGTGTTGCTCGAGCAAATTTCGGACTCAGGACACTGTTACATGCCACCAGACGAGCCCCCGCTTTCGGAACCTTCCGAGGCGGCGACTCCTGACTACCCGTCCAGGGGCCCCTCCCTACCGAGGAGGGTCGCACCCCCCTGATGAATTCCTGTATTTCCTGCATGGAGACGCGCAATTTTTACGTCTTATTAAGTGAGACGGCCATATGGAGACGTACGCAAGAAATTCGCGCGAGGGATTAAATCACTGATTCTATTTTTCTTGACAGCAAGCGTGTCAACGATAGTATAGTGTTTATAGTTTTTTCACTAATGGTTGGATAACGCCTGCCGAAATGTAACAGTAAACGTTCGAGGGGAGGCCGGAGACGAGGTCGCGCAAAAGCGAAGGCGTCCCCGGTCGGATCCAATAAAGTGGATGGCGGTTCGTCGTCGCCTTCGAAGAGCTTTTTCCGAACCGCACCCTAGGGAAACGACCTATGGAGAAGACATTTGTAAGTAGACACCCCATCTACGAATCGCACGTCAACTTGCTCGCATACGAGTTGCAGTCTCAGAACAGAGTCGCGAATGGGAACGGACCGATCGACTCCGAAACGATCAAAGCGGACCTGAGCACGTTCTCCGATGTCGGCCTCGACCACATCGCGGGCGACCATCTGGCGTTCCTGAACGTTTCGCGGGAGGCCGTCCTCGGGGGGCATTGCGCTGCGCTGTCAAAGCAACGAGTCGTGCTGGAAGTTCTGTCTGACGTGGTGTTCGACGAATCGCTTCGCGATGGACTCGAAAACCTGGCGGCCGATGGGTACAAAATCGCTATTCCGGACCCTCTCGTCGGAGATGAAGCCGTTAATCTAACCAGCGTGGCTGACATCGTCCGCGTCGATGTCAGCGAGATGGACGAGACTGGTCTCAGCGAGCATCTGGAGCTGCTTTCGAAGTTGAGCGTGACGCTGCTGGCGGAGAAGATCGAGACCTACGAAAAGTTCGAGCTCTGCAAGAAGTTCAATTTCGATTACTTCCAGGGTTATTTTTTCTGTGCGCCAAAGTCGGAACATCACGACATTCCTGTCAACCGGCTCGCCGCAGTCCGGGTTCTAGCTCAGCTGCAGGACCCCGACATCAGTATCAACAAGCTCGAGCAGACGATCAGCACCGATCTCTCTCTCAGCTACAAGCTCCTCCGGTACGCCAATTCGGCCTACATCGGACTGAATCGGGAGGTGGAGTCGATCAGCCACGCGGCGAAGATGGTGGGTATCGCGCGGATCCGCCTGTGGGCCAGCCTCCTTGCGTTCGCGAAGATGGAAGACAAGCCACGCGAGTTGATGATCACCGCGATCGTCCGCGCGGCGATGTGCGAACGCCTGGCGGCATCGGCAAAGGAAGAGCCAAAGGAAATGTTCTTCACGGTCGGGCTGCTGTCGGTGCTCGAAGCGTTGCTCGATTGCTCGATGGAGGAGGCACTGGAGAAGCTTCCGCTGGTCCGGGAGATCCGAAGCGCGCTGCTCCGGGGCGAGGGCGCGGCCGGTGAAGCACTCGCCTGCGCGCTGGCGTATGAAAGAAGTCAGTGGGATGCAGTGCAATACAAGGATCTGGGTTCCATGACCATCCGGGGCCACTACCTCGATTCGCTCGGATGGGCCCGGCGGATTAGTGAAGGTTTGATGATCTGAGTTGAGCTGATAGCTGAACGCTGACGGCTGATCGCTTACCCAAAAAGGCGACGACTCCTCGAGTCGTCGCCTTTTTGGTTACAGGCCACTATAGCGGCGGACGACGGCGGTGCCAGTCGGTCTGGGACTCGTAGGCATGACTGACCTTGAACAGCGTGAACTCATCGAACGGCCGACCGTAGAACTGGATCGTAATCGGTAATACCGGAGGGCCCGAAGCAAAGCCGCAGGGGATCGTGATCGCCGGCAGTCCCGTCATGTTCCCGATGAACGTGTTGCCTCGGCGAAACCGGGGAGTCGACGCTCCAGGGCGGACGTCGCTCCGCGCCTCCTCGGCCGATCGGAGCCTGCCCGCCACGCTCGTGTTGCCCGGCACGGCCATGACGTCACACGTTTCAAAGACCCGCTTCATGTCCTCTTGCAGTATGGTTCTCACGCGCAGAGCCTTGATGTAGTCGGTTGCGGTGTAGAACTTCCCGGTTTCGAGGCGCTCTCGTACCAGGGGGTCGAACAGGTGGGGCGACTCTCTTAGACGTCTCTCGTGAAAACATGCTGCTTCGGCCATAGCGACGGTCCAGCCGGCCGATCCGGCGAGGTTCGCGTTCGGGACTTCAACGTCCACTATCCGCGCTCCCATCTCGGTGAGCGAACGAATTGCTTCCCGAACCGCGCCGTCGACTTCATCGGACGCTCCCTCGAAGAAGTAGTTCGTCGGAACGCCGATCCTCAGCCCTCGAATGTCGCCGTCCAGGGCACGATCATAGTCGGGGACAGCCTCATCGATCGTGCTGGGGTCCGCAGCGTCGAAGCCGGCCATGACCTGCAGCATGTGTGCGGCGTCGGCGACTGTCTTGGTCATCGGTCCGGCATGATCCAGCGTCCAGCTCAGCGTTGTCACGCCGTGGCGGCTGACGCGACCGTAGGTCTGTTTCAACCCTACAATTCCGTTCGCAGCCGCGGGTCCCCGGATGGACCCTCCCGTGTCGGTGCCGATCGACAACGGAACCATGTAGGCAGCCAGCGCAGCGCCCGAACCGCTGGAGGATCCGGCCGGCGAGTAGTCCAGATCCCAGGGATTGTGCACGGGTCCGAAGCCGGATAGGACGCCGCTGCCCATCGCGAACTCCAGCAGGTTCAGCTTCCCGATCAGGATGGCGCCGGCACGGTTCAGGCGATCGGTGATCGTGGACTCGTAGTCGGGAACCCAGTTGGCCGTGACTTTTGATCCGTTCGTCGTGAGGATGTTTCTGGTCGCCAGGATGTCTTTGGGTGCGTAAGGGATGCCGTGCAGCGGGCCGCGGTAGCTTCCACCCTGTATCTCGCGCTCTGCCTCGCGTGCTCTCCGTAGAGCGTGCTCGCGCGTGAGGGTGATGAAGGCGTTGACCTGCGGATTGAGTCGCTCCGCGCGGTCGAGGAACGCTGTGACGACTTCAACCGGGGACACCTCCCGTGAACGTACGAGGTCTGCGAGTTCCACACCACTCTTGAAAACAAGATCCTCGGCCTGCATCATGGCCTGCCTCGGGCTAGAAAGATTGGCGCGGGTTCGACCAGGTCGTCTATCTCGAGGTCGCGGACGATCTGGAACTGTTCGAGGCTGCTCTCCAGAGCCGCAGTGACAACGCGAAGCCGCTCATCATCGAAGTCCTGATCGAGCAGAGATGCTGACGCCTTCAGGATCTCCGGCGACAGAGTTTCCTGCGCCTCTGCAGCCAGCTCCAGCGCCGCGGGTCCCGTGATTCCCGCCAGAGCCAGAACCCGGATTAACTGGCGGCGTGTGACTTGTTTCTCTTCGGTCGTATGATCCATGTTTGCCTCCGATGTCGGATTCTACACCGATTCGAACGGTTGACATGTTGACCCTGGGCGGGTCGAAGGCGGTCAGGCCGGCTGGTTTCCGGCGGCCCAATACGCTGACTTAAATTTTTCGAATCGCTCTCGGAGCGCGGAATCCGAGACCGTCCCCGGCGTCGTCGCTTCAAGCAGAATGCGTTCCATCGCGCCCTCGGTCGAAGTCCCCAGGGCGCGGAAAGCGCAGCGCGCTGCCCCGCGAAGGGTTGCCAGACCCGCAGCGTGGGGAATGCGTATCCGTTGCGGGATCACGCTCGCGAGCAGGGAAGCGAGAGCGGGCTCCATGAACCCGTTGCCGGACAGAACCGCGGTGTCGGAGCAAAGTCCCGACACGCGGTCAACCTGCTCGACATAAACTGCGAGATGAAACGCGAGGCCTTCAACGACGGCCCGTCGTAGATCCCGTATGTCATGCTCCCCCGTAAGTTCGTGCCATTCGGCGCGGAGTCGGCTGTCCCAGAAAGGCGACCGTTCGCCGCGCAGGAATGGAATGAACAGCGGGGGGGCCGGTGCCGCGCCCTCGCTGAACTCCAATCCTGCGAGAACCTGTCGACCCCAGTCGAGAACGTTCCCGCCGTTGTTGCTGGCACATCCCAGAAGGAAGTGTGTCTGGTCGAACCGATAGCAGAAGGTTCCGGCGTCGGGATCGACGACAGGTTCCCAGACGAGTTTTCGAACGCTGGCCGTGGTACCGCAAGTCACAGCGATGTGTGTGGCGTTCCCGCACCCGGATCCGATGTTGGCCAGGAAACCGTCGCCGCCGCCTGCGACCACGGGCAGATCCGGGGGCAATCCGAGGCGGTCGGCTGCCTCTGGCTTCAGGTGTCCTGCGATCTCGGCCGGGTCGACAAGGCGAGGCAAAGCGGCGGGCGTCAAATGAAGTAGTTCGAGTACCTCCGAGTCCCATTCTCCAGACTCCAGGTTGAGCAGTCCTGACGCCGATGCGCTGGAAGTGTCCTCGACCTTCTGCCCTGTCAGCTCCTCGAGAACGCTGCTCTTCAATGAACCGAAACAGTGGCCGCCTGCGAACATCGCCGGAGCCCTCGAGCGCAGCCACGCGAGCTTGAACACCGGAAACATGGGATGGAATCGAACCCCGGTTCTGGACAGGAACTGTTTCCCCAGGGCCTCTTCGACTTGACCGACAGCCTCACCACCCTGGCGGTCCAGCCACGTGAATACCTCCGATTTTGTGCGCCCATGATCGTCGCGGACGAGCAGCGTGTGCATCATCGATGACAGGACTATGGCTTCGGGGGGCGGGAAGCCTTCGATTGACGATCGGATCGAACGAGTGAGGGCTTTGCCGGCGATTTCAGGAGAGAGTGTGGCCGAGCCTTTTCCGTCTTCGGAAAACCTCCAGCCGATTTCGCTGACCCGGAGCGGGGTGAGGCTTCGATCGATCAGCGCCGCCGACGCTCCGCCGGAGGCCAGATCCACTGCGAGGACGGTGGGGTTGGACTCCGGTCTAGACACCTAGTGGCCTGTAACGGAGATATCGGCACCATCGCCGATGGGTCTTGCCAGTCGAGGTCGAGGAGAGAGGAGGAATTGATGCGGTTTCATCATGACGACGAACGACAAAGAGATCGACGGCAACCCCCATCGGCCCGGAGGGTTGCGGCGGAACGGCACCGTCTTCGTTGTCGCTCCTCCTCGCAATGTAGGCGCATTACCTCGTCGTCGACTCCTAGAATCCGGTGCCGTTCCACCGCAACGCTGGTACCGATATCTCCGTTACAGGCCACTAGTCTCCGGGGGCCACATCATGGCCCCCGAACTGCTGACGGAGCGCAGCGACGAGCTTGTTAGAGAAAGCGTCCGGGTCCCGGGACTGCAGGCGCGCAATCAGCGAAAGCGTGATGATGGGGGCGGCCACGTCGAGTTCGACCGCTTCGGCTACGGTCCATCGTCCTTCTCCGGAGTCCTCCACATGGGCTCCGACGGAGGAAAGTCCCGAATCCTGCCGGAGAGCCCGTTCTGCAAGTTCGAGAAGCCAGGAGCGTATGACGCTACCCTGATTCCAGATTTCGGCGACCTGGGACAGGTCCAGGTCAAATTCCGCCTTTTCGCGCAGGATCGCGAAACCCTCGGCGTACGCCTGCATCATCCCGTACTCGATTCCGTTGTGGATCATCTTCACGAAGTGTCCTGCTCCAGCGGGTCCGACTCGACCCCACCCTCCGTCCGGGGCGGGTGCAAGCGTCTCGAACACCGGGCGTAGACGATCTACCACCTCCTCAGTCCCCCCGATCATCAGACAGAAGCCGTCGCTCCGACCCCAGATCCCTCCACTGGTTCCGACGTCCAGGAAGGAGACAGCGTGCGCCCCCAACCGGCCGTGACGACGGAGCGTGTCTTTATAGTTAGAGTTGCCGCCATCGACGACGATTGCGTCGTTTCCCAGGGCCGGAAGGAGCTCTTCAATTACGGCGTCGACGGCGCTGCCGGCCGGCAGCATCAGCCACACCACCCTCGGCTCGTGTGTCTTTTGGAGGACATCCGACAACGACTCGGCGGCTTCAAATCCGTCCGGCTCGAGCCCGCGTGCCATTTCCGGATCCCGATCGTAACCGATGACACGATGGCCGCCCGCCTGGAGTCGGCGCGCAATGTTGGCGCCCATCCGACCCAGGCCGACGATGCCAATTTCCATAGAGTCCTCCGCACCCGAGGTGACCAGCCATGATAGAACAGAATGCGGTCGATGCGGAGATTGAGCCGGCCCCGCCGGGCCGGCTTAGGGACAAGTGACGAGTGACAAGTGAGAGTGCCCTGACTCCCCTCTTCGGATGAGGAGGGGTGCGGGGGTGGAGCGCACTCTAACAAAACGAAAGGATCCCAATATGGCATGGCTTCTCATTCTGATTGCTGGCACCTTTGAGGTGGTTTGGGCGATAGGGCTCAAGTACACGGACGGCTTCACGCGGCTCTGGCCCAGTGTGGTGACGGCCGCGGCCATTGTCCTGAGCATGCTTTTTCTGGCCCAGGCTGCGCGCCTGCTTCCGATCGGTACCGCTTACGCGGTCTGGACCGGGATCGGCGCAGCCGGAACGGCCGTCTTGGGAATCATCCTCTTCGGGGAGTCCCGCGACATCGCGCGCCTGGGCTCGATCCTCGTCATCATTGCCGGGATCGTCAGCCTCAGCCTCACCTCAGGGGATTAAGGATCCGTTTTACAGCTCTGGGAGAAGGACCGGACCGCTGCCTCAACGACGGCCGTCATCTCCACATAGTCGTCGCCCACGACATCAATAGCCCGCCCGAACTGCAACCGGAGGTGCCCGGATCGTGGCCAGGAGTCGTGAAGGGAAAGGATGTCGAACATGCCCTCAATGTAAGTGGGGACAACCGGTACCCGAAGTCGGAGAGCCATCAGTCCCACTCCGGGGCGGAACGGTTGGAGGCGGCCATCGGGTGTGCGCTTTCCCTCCGGGAAGAGAAGGGGGCAATAACCCCTTTCTACGAGTTCTCCCGTGTAGCGGAGCGTATCGCGCACCTGTCCCAGATCCTGCGAAAGGGGATAGGCGTTGATCAGGGAGCAGGCCAGGTAGTATTGAACGTGCATGGACAACGTCTGGAATCGGCCCTGCTGGCCTGCGGGGGGGAAGAAGTGTTCTTGACGCATCGCAGGAGCCAGGCGTCTTCTCCAGTGACCGGGCAACGCGGCGAGGATAGCCACTGTGTCGAGGTGACTGGTGTGATTTGCGGCGAAGATGACCGGTCCGTCCAGGTCCGCCAGGTTGTCGAGACCGTCGACTCGCAAGGTGATGTAGTGGTTGAACAGGGGTAGGATCAAGAGTCTCCGCACGGCGCTGCGCGGAAGCGCGACCATCCGTGATCGGGCCCAGCGCGGCCCTTCGATTCGTGAGCGACCAGCAGCTGGTCCGCTTGACGGCGGTAGGGAAGCAGTAGTGCCTTGGGGGGTGGTTGGGCGTTTGGCCCGCTCCACCCAGGCCGTCAGGTCGTCGATCGTCGAGAGCCTCGAGAACTCCATCTCGTCCAACTCGAGACCGTATCGTTCTTCGATCCAGGCCAGGAGGTCGATCCTTTCCAGCGACGACAGGCCCAGATCTTCCGCCAGCCGCCCTCGGCCCGAGACGTCTCTCATTGATCGACCAGTGACATGCTGGAGGTAGTCGTCGAGCCCGGCGTCCTGGGCCGCGACCTGGCGATCGGAGGACGAGGCGGACAGCCGCTCGCCGACTTTCCGGCGTTGAATTTTCAGCGTTGATGAGGTGCGCGGAAAGTCTTCGTCGGGCCAGATCGACCACCGTTGGACCCTCTGGTGCGCTTCGAGCCGGCTATTGACGCGGTCCACCAGAGACCCCGGCTCCGTGTCTGGATCGGACAGAATGAGAACGGCGTGAATCTTCTCGCTGCCTGCCTCAACGACGGGCAGGACGACGCAGTCGCGGACAGCGGCCTCCTGCCTGATCGAGGCCTCGACGTCTTCCGGGTAGACGTTCATGCCGTCCGGGGTCACGATAACGTCCTTCTTGCGCCCCTTGTAGACGAGCCGGCCTTCGTTGTCCAATTCCCCGAGGTCCCCTGTGTGGAGCCAGCCCTGCGCGTCGGCGACGGGTGTGGTCGAAGAACCGCTCTCCAGGTACTCGCTGACAACACTGCGGCCCCGAACCAGAATCTCTCCGTCCTCGTCGATCCGGACTTCCTGGCTTCCGATCACCTTGCCGAGCGTGCCCCGTCGGGCATGGAAGGGATGGTTGACCGACACGACGGGGCTGGTCTCGGTCAGGCCGTATCCCTGCACGACCAGGAAACCGACCCTCGACCAAAATGCTTCGGTCTCGGCAGCCAACGCCGCCCCGCCCACGACGAAGGACCAGAATTTCATACCGAATTCGCGGTGCACCGACCGGTGGCGCCACCAGCGGCGCGCGACGCCGACCGGCCCCGCGGGCTTTGTCCGTGTGCTCGGGTGACGTCGCTCGAGGTCCGCCCTCAGGCTGTCGAGAATCCGCGGGACACAGACCAGGACCGAGACGCGTTCTCGACGTATCGCGCGCCGAATCGCCGCTGGGTGAAGGCCATTCACGAACACGGTTGCCCCACCTAGCAGCACGGGGATAAAAACACCCATGGATTGTCCGAACATGTGGCTCAGAGGCAACAGGTTCAGGAAGCGAATGGGCTGGAAGGGCTGTGCCCATGTCCTGTAGCGATCAATTTCGACCCGGATCGGATTCAGATTGGCGCATATGTTCCGGTGTCGGTGGACGACTCCCTTGGGCTCGGCGGTCGTGCCCGAGGTGTAGATGATCTCCACGATGTCGTCCCCGGTGACCGTTGTCGGATCGAATGAAGAGACCTCGGGAAGCTGGTTCACATGATCCAGGACGATCTGCTCTGTCGGGAGAGCGAGCTGTTTCTCCCGGTCATGCACCAGGAGCCCGGCATCAGCCTGGGCGAGAATTCTGGACACGAATTCCGGTGAGGAACCGGGGTCGAGCGGAACGACCTGAACGCCGCGTGCGAGGCAGGCCCAGAAGACTGCGACCCATTCCGGACAGGCTTGAGCCCAGAGCAGAACGCGATCTCCTTTGCCAATCCCCCTGGAGTCGAGGTGGGAGACGACCCCCGTTATTCGACTTTGAAGGTCGCGATAGGACCATTTCCACGTCCGGAATCCGTTCGAGAAGCGGAAGGCTTCGCGAGCGCCCAGAGACGCGATGCGGGGCAGGAGATCCAGCAGCGTTTCCATGGTTCACACAGCCGATCGTCTGAGGAATAAATCCTTGACCTCGAATTCATCCTACCTTACAAAGAAGATACGGGCACAACGGCGTCCCCGAGGCGGGAATTCTCCGAGCGAGAAGCGTTCGCGCCGCCGACAACGAAGTCAAACGAGACAAAGGCGTCCAATGGTGAGGATACCCCTCTTCATTGGACTTTTTTGTGCCATCAAGGAGATGTCGTTCTTATGAAACTCAGGACCCTGTCGGTCGCGAGTATTATTCCGTTGCTCTTCGGGCCAGCCGCCGCCGCGGCGGCGCCGCAAGAAGCCGCATCTGTAGCTGTGAACTCCGGGGATACAGCCTGGATCATGGTTTGCTCCGCCCTCGTACTGCTCATGACGATTCCGGGCCTGGCGCTTTTCTACGGCGGCCTGGTCCACACGAAAAACGTTCTGGCCACTTTGATGCAGAGCTTCATCATTGCAGCACTCATCAGCGTTCAGTGGGTTGTGATTGGCTACAGTCTGGCCTTCTCTCCGGGTGCACTCATCGGTGGGTTGGATTGGATCGGGCTCCAGGGTGTCGGTCTGGAACCCGGGATGTATTCCGACACGATTCCGCACCAGGCCTTCATGGTGTTCCAGTTGATGTTTGCCATCATCACCCCGGCACTGATGACCGGAGCCTTTGCCGAGCGGATGAAGTTCAGCACGTTCCTGGTGTTCACGCTCCTCTGGGCAACCTTCATTTACGACCCCTTGGCTCACTGGGTCTGGGGCTCGGGCGGATGGCTTGGCGAGCTGGGAGCGCTGGATTTTGCCGGCGGAACCGTCGTGCACATCAGTTCGGGCATCTCCGCGCTTGTCGCTGCGCTCATGATCGGACGCCGGATCAATTACGGTCACATGACACCGCCCCACAACCTTCCGTTCACCGTGCTCGGTGCATCGCTCCTGTGGGTTGGCTGGTTCGGCTTCAACGCCGGATCATCGCTTGCGGCGGATGGCCTGGCGGTCAGCGCTTTTGTCGTGACCAACACCGCGGGTGCGTCCGGTGTGCTGGGGTGGATGGGCGCGGAGTGGTTCACCAAGGGGAAGCCGACTATGCTGGGCGCCGCGACCGGTGCGGTTGCGGGCCTGGTGGCGATCACTCCCGCGGCGGGCTTCGTCGGGCCGGTGTCGGCCATCGCGATCGGTTTCATCGCGGGCAAGCTGTGCTACTGGGCCTGCGAGCTGAAAGCCCGACTCGGTTATGACGACGCGCTCGACGTCGTGGGCGTCCATGGCGTCGGCGGAGTGTGGGGCGCCCTGGCGACCGGTGTGTTCGCATCGACTGCCGTGAACCCGGATGGCGCAAATGGACTGCTCTACGGAAATCCCGGTCTGGTATGGACCCAGTTCATCGCCGTCGTCGCCACGGTGGCCTTCGCTGGAATCGGAACCTTCCTGATCCTCAGCTTGCTGAAGGTCGTGATGGGGCTGCGTGTCACTGCCGAGGAGGAGCAACTGGGCCTGGACATGAGCCAGCACAGCGAGAATGCCTACGCGTTCGAACCGACCGGGTATGGGGAATCAGCGCCGGAGTGGGCCCTGGAGGAAACGGGGAAGGGTGTGCCCGCGGAGGGATCGGTGTTGGAGTCGTAGGCCGTAGGCCGTTGCGCGTAGGCCGATGGGCCAACCGAACAGGTCGTCTCCATCCGACTGCAGCTCACATTGTCACACCGCGGACCGTCAGTGCGGGACACCATCGACCGTTATGCGTCCCTAACGGCCTACGGCCTACGTTCTTCATCCGCGGCCTACGTTCTTCACGAAATTCCCAGCCCGCTGACCACCGACAGCATGATCGCCGCGGCCATGATGGAGCCGACTTGACCCCCGGTGTTGGCTCCCATGGCGTGCATCAGCAGGTAGTTTTTCCGGTTGTATTTCTGACCTTCGACCTGAGCGACACGCGCAGCCATCGGGAACGCCGAGATGCCGGCGGCGCCGATCAGGGGATTGACCTTACCTCCGGTCGCGAGACACATCAGCTTGCCGAACAGGACCCCCATCGCCGTGTCCAGGATGATGGCGATGAACCCGAGGGCGAAGATGCCCAGCGTCTGGATCTGTAGAAACTGTTCAGCCTGCATCGTCGCACCTATCGTCAAGCCCAACAGGAGCGTCACGATGTTTGCGATCTCGTTCGCCGAGGTCTGGGCCAGACGGTCGACGACGCCCGCTTCCTTCATCAGGTTGCCGAGCATCAACATGCCCATCAGGGGCGCTCCGACGGGCGCGATCAATGCGGTGAAGACTGTCACGACGATGGGAAAACAGATCTTGGCCCTCTTCGAGACCGACTTCTGTCCGCTGCTTCCCATCATTACCTGTTTTTCCTTCTTCGTCGTCAGGAGCCGCATCACAGGCGGCTGGATCAGGGGAACCAGCGACATGTAGGAGTAGGCGGCGACGGAGACGGATCCGAGCAGGTGGGGCGCATAAGTCGACGTGACGTAGATCGCGGTAGGGCCGTCGCAGGCCCCGATGATCCCGATGGCAAGCGCTTCGAGTTTTGTGAAACCGATCAACAACGCCAGCAGCAAGGTCAGGAAGATCCCGAACTGCCCGGCCGCGCCGAGAAGCAGGATTTTCGGGTTGGCCAGCAGGGGTTCAAAGTCGGTCATCGCGCCGATCCCGACGAAAATGAATATGGGAAAGAGCTCCGTGAGGATACCTGCATCATAAAGCGTCCGGAGAAACCCGTCCGGCCCCATCACCTCGGCAAGAGGGATGTTCGTCAGGATTGCGCCGAACCCGATGGGAACGAGCAGCAGCGGCTCGAATCCCCGACCGATGCCCAGGTACAGCAGACCGCAGCCGATGAGCATCATGAGGAGATGTCCGGCCGTGAAGTTGGTGAAGCCGAGAAGGAGGGTCTCCAAACCGGCACGTAGCGACTCTGTCAGCACGTTGTTTCGGTCCCGCCTATTTCGTCTGTTGGTTGTCTTTGGTTTCCACGGGGAAGGCCTTCTTCAGGGCCGATATGAGCAGGCTCAGAATCCACAGGCTGAGCAGCGTGCCACCCATCCCGATCACGGTCATGGTTATGCCGAATGTCAGGTTGTCCATGGGGTAGAAGAAGTAGGCCGTAGGCCGTTATCCGTTGTCCGTTCAGTGCCCGACAAGGTTTCCTCAGTCCGACAGCCGTTCAAGCCTGAGGTATGCGAACTGTCATTGCTGGCGGATGTCAACGGTCATGCTCCCCTAACGGCCTACGGACAACGGCCTACGGATTGGGAGCATCGGCCTTCAGCCGATGCTCCCAATCACCTCATCCGCCTCCACCATCTGGCCCGCCGAAACCTTGATCTCTTCGATGGTGCCCGATTCCGGGGCGACGACCGGGATCTCCATCTTCATCGCTTCCATCACGATGACGGTGTCGTCTTCTTCGACCTGGTCGCCGACGCTGGCCTGAATCTCGAGTATCTTGCCCACCATCGGTGCTGTGATTGGAATTGCCATGAATCCCTCAAACCGGCATGACGCCGTGTTTCTTTTCGGGTCTGGATTCGACCTTGTTCGTGAGCATCTCCAGCGACTGGATGAGGCGGATGCGCGTATCCTCGGCCGCGATCGCTGCATGCGCGTAGCTTTTCTTGACTGCGTCGAACGGGCCGCTGAACCGCTCATTGAATTCCTCGAGCTTCTCCCGTCGGACCTTTTCCGGCTCGTCGGACTCTTCGATCTCCCGTTTGTACAGGACGCCGACGGCCCCGGCGCCCCCCATCACGGCCAACTCGACGCCCGGCCAGACGAACACCTGGTCCGCACCCATTTCCCGGGTACACATGGCCTGCTTCGCCCCGCCGTACCCCTTCCGCAGGTAGACGGTGATCTTCGGCACGGTCGATTCCGCATAGGCATAGAGCATCTTGGCACCGTGCCGAATGATTCCCAGCTGTTCCTGCTTCGTACCGGGCAGGTATCCGGGCACATCGACGAGCGTAATGATCGGAATATTGAAGGCGTCGCAAAGTCGAATGAAGCGAGACGCCTTGTCGGAACAGTCGACGTCGAGGCTTCCCGCGAGGAACATCGGCTGGTTTGCGATGAACCCGACCGAGCGTCCGTCGAGCCTCGCGACGCCGGTGACGATGTTCCGGGCCCATTTCGCTTTCACTTCTGTGAAACGCGAACCGTCGGCGAGCTTCTTGATGACCTTGCGGATGTCATAGGGCTTCCGCGCCACCTCGGGAACGAGCGAGTTCATGTCGGCGATCCGGCGCAGGGGGTCGTCGTTGGACTCCACTCTGACCGGCACCTGCCCGTTGTTGGGCGGAAAGTAGTCGAGAAGGGTCTTGATCGTCTCGATGCACTCTTCGTCGTCCGAAGCGACCAGGTCCGCTACACCGGAGACCTGGGAGTGGATCTTCGAACCTCCGAGTTGTTCCATGCTGACTTCCTCTCCGGTCACCTCCTTGATGACCGAAGGTCCCGTGATGAACATCTGGCTGGATCCCTTCACCATGACGATCAGGTCCGTCAGAGCCGGAGAGTACGCAGCGACGCCGATGCAGGGACCCATGATGGCTGAGATCTGGGGCACGACGCCGGAGGTTATGGTGTTCTCGTAGAACATCTTTCCGATTGAACGCGTAACATCGAGACCTTCTTGAATCCTCGCGCCGGCAGAGTCATACAGGCCGACGACGGGCACGCCCACCTTCCTTGCTGTCGCGATGGTGTAGGCGATCTTTTCGGCGTGGACACTTCCCACCGTTCCGGCAAAACTCGTGAAATCCTGCGCGAACAGATAAGTCAGCCGGCCGTTGACCTTGCCGAAGCCGGTGATCACACCATCACCGGGCTTCTTCCGTTCGGCCATCCCGAAATCGGTGGCCGGACTTTCTGCCAGGAGGAACTCTTCGACGAAGGTGCCGTCGTCGAAGAGTTGCGCGATCCGTTCCCTGGCAGTCAGCTTGCCCTGCTCGTGCTGGCGCTGGACGCTCTTTTCGTTTCCGCGAACTGTCTGCGCTTCCAGCGCATCGAGTTTGGCCTTCAGTTCATCGCGTGGCTTCGACATGAGCCAACAAAGGTAAAACGTAGGTGGTGTGCGGGGCAAGCCTCTGTTTCAGAAACGGACTCCCCTCCTCGGATCAGGAGGGGTGGCGCGAAGCGCCAGGGTGGTGTCGACCGGGAAGAAAACCACCCCGTTGGCGCCCTTGGCGCATCCACCCGGGCAATCGAACCACCCCGTCTGCGCCTTCGGCGCATCCACGCCTCCTTATCTATCCAAGGAGGGGAGTCGGGGGGGGATTACTAATCGGTGGAATAGGCGACTTCCGCTCGCCTCATCTTGAAGGCGGCGGCGGTCAGGACCAGCAGAGTCATCACGAAGAGACCGGGAACCGAGATCCAGGGGGAGGTGGGCTCGGTGATGACGGCCAGCGGGCCGAACGGCAACGGGACGGGGCAGATCGACTGCAGGTAGTGGATCACGCTGATCTTCTGCAGCGCGGCCGGCAGGAAGATGTTCCCCGATTCCCATCCGAGCGTCAGGACCGCCGGAATGATCGGGTTGCGGAAGAGGATTCCCATCAGCAGGAACACGGCGCCGTAACCGGCACAGGCCAGGAACGCCACCCCCGCATAGGTCAGGGCATGTTCGATCCCGGGTCCGTTGACGAAATGCGCTTCCATCGCGCGGGGCCCGGAGGCCATGAACATCAGGACGTAGCTGGCGAGGGCGCTCGCGACGAACAGGACGGACACGTTGAGCAGGCCGCGCAGGTACTTCCCGGTCATGATGACCTCACGTCGGACGGGTGCCAGCAAGTAGTAATGCAGCGTCTTCTCGAGCACTTCGCCCCGGAAGAGTTGGGTGAACACGCTGACGCAGCCGAAGAAAATGGCCAGCCGGAGGATATAGGATTGGAAGATGGCGGCGAAGACCATGCTCAATTCGCCGACGTCTTCGTCCCCCGACTCGGCGCCGGCCACGACAGCGATGAGCAGCAGGAACACCGGACCCCCAGCGAGCAGGAATGCTGCGATCCACCGCCGTCCCGCGAAACTTTTCCGCGCCTCGAACCGCGCGACCGCCAGGGTCTGCCGGGTCCAGAGGTTCCAGGGGAGCGCTTTGAGCCGGTCGAGGTAGGCGTTTGCTGTTTCGGTTGAACTCACGTCTGCGCTCCGTTGGTTCCCACGAGATAGTTGTAGACCGAATGAACGTCCTCGTCGGTCGGCGTCACCCCTTCGACGTTCAGCTCATCCTCGAGGACGACACGATTCAGGAGCAGGTAGAAGTCGTCCACGTTGCGGGTCCTGACGACGACGCCCCGGCCGTCGTCACTGATCCTGGCCTCGACGACATGATCGTCGTCGAAGACCTTTGCGGCGATGACGGCGGGTCGGTCACAACGTACGAGGATGCTGATCGGATGTTCGTCCATCTCGTGCCGGACGCCCTGGATCTCCCCTTCGGCGACGACATAGCCGTGGCTCATCATCACGATCTGGTCGGAGATCATGTCCACTTCGTGCAGGATGTGGCTGGATACGATTACGTGCAGATCCCGGGCGGCAAGGTCCTGGAACAGCGCGGTAAACTCCGCGCGGGCCATCGGATCCAGACCGTTCAGGGGCTCATCCAGGATAAGGACGGAAGGGTGGTGCGCGATGCCGGTCGCGAGCTTGATCCGCTGCCGCATCCCCTTGCTGTAAGAGGCGACGCGTCGATGAGCTGCATCGGTCAGGCCGACCTGCTCGATCGCGTCCCATGCCATGTCCTTGGTCTCCTGCGCTCCGCGACCGTGGAGCAGCAGCAGAGAATGGACAAGATCGAATCCGGTCAGTCCCTTCGGGAACGAATCGAACTGGGTACAGTAGCCGATCAGCCTGTAGAAACTCTCGGGCCCCGAAGGCGTCTGGCCGTGAACGCTGACGGATCCCTGCGTGGGTTGCAGCAACCCCGACACGAGATTCATCAAGGTCGTCTTGCCGGAGCCGTTCGGACCGACGAGGCTCGTGATCCCGGGCTTGATGGTCAGGTTGATCTTGTTGACGCCGAGGACTTCGCCGTAGAACTTCGAGACGTTCGAGAAGACGATCTCCCGGCCCAATTCGGTACTCATCGCACGACCTCATACGCGCGCACCTTGCGTGAGAGCAGGAACAGGCTCACCGCCCACGCGATCGCCAGAGAAAGCCAGGCGCTCCACAACGGGAGCGGATAGTCCCGCGCGGCGACGACGCCCACAAACAGCCAGTGCCAGATCGCGTTCATGACCACGGGCAGCATCATCATCATGCCCCAGTCGGTGCGGAGAATCTCGTTGAACGCGCCGCCGAAGCCGGCCGCGACGAAGAAGACGCCGAACATCATGCCTGCCGCCACCGGTCTCCATCGCACCCAGGCCGACAGCGCCAGCGCGAGGAGCGAGATCGTCAGGATCCAGACCCAGGCTCCGGTGACGATCGCTCCGGCGACCCGGAGGTTCGCGAAGAACCACGCCGAGCCTTCGAGGCTGGACTGCATCAGGAACAGAATCATTCCGGGCACCCAGGTGATCAGCGAAAGCAGGAGGCCCAGGACCGCGAACTTCCCGAAGACGTACTCGCTTCGTGAGAACGGCCGGCTCAGGTAGAGGGGCAGCGCTCCGTTCGTGAGGTCGGGAGAAACCAGACTCGGGCCGACGTTGGCGGCCATGAAGAATGCCAGTGTGGACTGGATGCCCATGAGAACGGCGAAGAACTCGGCGTTGATGGAGAGGATCTCCTCCACAGGGAGCTGGAACGCATTCAGGACGTCCAGGTTGTGCCGCAGGTAGATGATGAAGCCGCCGACCAGCATGGGGACATAGCAGAGGACGAAGTAGATGAGGGTCAGCCGCGAGGCAAACACCTGCCCGAACGCGTATCGGGTGAGCACCCAGAAACGCCATTTCGGTTGCGTCAGCGTGCCTTCGTATTCTTTGTATGTCTGCTTATAGACGGCCATTCGGTATGTCCATCGCTTTCAGGAAGATGTCCTGCAGGGAGTCTCGTTTATAGTCAAGCTTGCGGATCTGGACGCCCGTGTCGGCCGCCATCCGGTAGAGGTCGCGAACCTCGACTTCCTGAGGCAGGATCATCTTGACCTTGCGCGTGCCGTTGACGGCCAGCTCGCAGCCCCGGCCTTCGGCGAGCCGGAGGAACGCAGCCGTGTTGCCCTTTGTTTCCACGTTCAGGAACTTCCTGTTGCTTCGCCGTTCTTCCTCGAGGTTGCAGTAAGTGACGATCTCTCCTTCCTTGAGGATCAGGACCTCGTCGCAGCACTCTTCAACGTCGCGTAACAGATGAGAAGACAAGAGTAATTGGGTGTGTCCGCTGTCGCGGATGTTCCGTATGATCTCGAGCATCCGGGCCCTGGCATTGGCGTCGAGGCCGTTTGTCGGCTCGTCCAGAATCAGCATCCGCGGACCGTGCACGGTCGCCACGGCCAATTTGGCCATCTGCTTCATGCCGAGTGAATAGGTGCCGACGGGCCGGTAGCGCGCCTCGCCCAGGCCGAGGAAGAACAACGTTTCATGTGCGCGTTCGAGAGCTTCGTTCTTGGGCAAACCGGACAGTTCTCCCATCAGCCGAACGAGGCGGATGGCGCTCATACCGGCGATGAACGCGTCGTTTTCCGGCATGTAGCCGATGTGGTGACGGACCTGGCGGACGTCGGTGCGGATGTCCATGCCGAGTATCCGGGCCGTGCCGCCGGAGGGCTCGTGGAACCCGAGCAGCGTCTGCATCAACGTGCTCTTGCCGGCACCGTTCGGGCCGAGCAGTCCGATCGCGCGTCCCGACATGGCCGCCTGGAGTTCCTTCAGGATCGGTCGTCCGCCGAAGGTCACCGACAAGCGGTCGAGTTCGATGTTTGGCGTTGCCATCGGTAGCTTCGTCTCGCGGGGACGGTCATAGACCGCCCCCTCTTCTGTCAACCGTGCTTCTTCAGTCTCTAACATCATGCACTCACTGACAACCGACTACTGTCAACCGGCAATTTGGATTACTGTTCGCTCCCCTGAACCTGCCGCAAAGTCTCCAGCAAACCGGTGAAGCCGCCCAGGGTGACCAGGTTGAATGCCAGTTCGCCCTGATTCGATGCTACGATCCGATCGTCTTCGGCCGCGACACACACCAGCGTCGGCGGTGTGTTCTCCACGGTTTCGCGGATGGCGGCGAGCTGGTCGTCGTCGAGCACATCGTCCGGCAACGGGACATACTCGGCGACGCTCGAGATCATCGGCGTCATGTTCTGGTACAGGATGGCCGAGCAGTAGTTGGCGCCCCCTGCGGGCAGCAGGCTCTGGAACCCGGCGGAGCTCCCCAGCGTGTAGCGGCTCTGGTTGTACTGCAGCGCCTGCGTCACGAGGGCGCGACTGCCCGCCACGATCATGTAACCGCCCGAGTAGGTGTAGTGGATCTCTGCGCCGTTCTCGAGCGCCGTAACGGTGTGGTAGATCTGTCCGCCGACCGATTCGGCGGTGATCGTCACGCCCTGCTTGCCTTCCGTTGCAGCAACCCGGCTCAGCTCGGCTCCGAGCCGCTCAATCGTGTTCTGCAATCGCGCCGAGTCGTAGACCTCGATTACGATCTTCCAGGACGGCGTCGGGAGCATCGGACCGTCGATCGTCATCGCGAACTCGCCACCGAGCGGGGATGCGAGGTCGTACTGGATGTCGATCCCGTGTTCCTGCTGGAAGGTGATGATCTCGTTCCACGCCTCAGGGTCTATCGAGGAAACCGTGTCGAACAGCTCTCCGATGATCGACGCAGGATCCTTGGTCAGCCCCGCGGCGACTCCGAAGGTGTCCGGGGAGATGAAATCCAGTCCCCCCATCGGTGCAGCCTGCCCGATCCAGGACGCGACTCCGGTTCTCGACTGGTCGAAGCTCATGATCGCGCGGGTGGCGCTGCTCGCGCCGAGGACCTTGTAGTCCACGACGAGGTCGTTCAGGTCGTTGAGGCCGATTCCCCGGGGCACGTCGTCGATCTCTCCGCTGAGGAGTTGATCGAAGTCGACGGCGAATAACCAGTCGGTGCCGTCGGCGTACGCCGCAGCGAGCGAGCCGTAGAACTCCGTGCCGGAAAAAGAACCATCCGGGTTGACGGCCGCGATGACGGCGGCTGGAGACGGCGAGAAGGCGAGCAGCCCGCCTTCCACATAGGCGATCGCCTCGGCGGTTCCGGCGTGCGCACCAAGATCAGCGGCGGCGGTCACGATCCGGAGACCGTCCGGTTCGAGCGACGCGGCCAGCGCCGCGCGCAGCAAGATCACGACCTGTTCGGCGTCGGTGATCTCGGCCAGCAGGACGGGCTCCGGGTTATTGTTGCCGCCTGCCATGGCCACGACCACTTCGCTCCCGACGAGACTCGACAGCGCCCGAACCTGTTCGATCATCTGTTCGATCGACAGATGCCCGGACTCGGCGGCCTCCTGTGCAGATTCATTCCACCATTGCTGGATCACCGGATTCTCGTCGATCCGGCTGCGGAAGACGTCGTACGCACCCGTCAGCGTGCGTGCAACGTTCGGGAAGGAGGCGTACATCACCGTGTCGCCGGGCACACGTCCCAGCAAGGTCGACGAGTAGCGGAGCCCCTGAGAGGCGATTGCATCTCTCAATTCGTCGCGGGCGCTGGAGAACTCTCGCAGCAGGGCAATGTGGAGAGCCACCTCCTGGCTCCAGGCAATCTCCTGCTCGATAGGCACTTCAGTCAGGGTCTGGCTCGAGTTGAACTGCTCGCCCGGGAACAGTGCCGTAGCCGTCGCCCCGTGCTCGACGTTGACTTCGCCTTCTATTACTGAAACCCGGGCCCCCTTTGTTCCTTCACTGACGGCAAACACCGTGCCGACGACCGAGACGTCCACGTCATCGGTCGAGACGTAGAGATGCCCGTCACGTTGTTCCGCAGCGCGGACGATAACGCTTCCACGGTCCAGTTGGATGCGGACGCCGTCGCTGGCAGCCGCCAACGTCATCTGCGATCGTTCCCGCATCTCGATCCGAGTGCCATCGGCGAGTTCGACGATCGCTCCCGAGTCGGTAGCGGTACGGACGGGTTCTCCTGCAGTGATCTCCGCTCCGGCCGAAATCGGCGTCAATTCCTGACCGGCCAGGAGGAACAGCTGTCCGCGGACAGTCTGGGCGGACGCGTGAACCTCGACGGGGAACAGCATCATGCGGACCAGATCGGCCTGCTGGATCCCGACGGCGAGCATGAGTGCCGCGGCCACACCGATGGCCGCCCACTGCCAGGTGAGCAATCCGCCTCGGCTCTCTCTTCGAGCGCCGGAGGTGCTCGGCGCCGAAGAACGTGCCGCCGTCAACGCCTTCCGGCAAACGACGCACTCGTGGCTGTGGTCTTCCAGCAGCAGTGTTCTTGCCCGGCTCAACTGCCCCGCCAGATAGGCGGGGATCAACGACTGGTAATCGGCACATCCTCGGATCGCTTCGGTTTCCGAACCTGCAAGGACCGGCTCGGGCCGGGATTGTTCAACCGCTTCTTCGGATATGCGTGCCCAAACGCGGGCAGCCGCCGCTTCGATGTCGGCGGGATCGGGACGAAGTTTCCGAACTTCGTCGACCGCACTTTTGAGCGCATGGGCGGGCTTCTGACGTTTGGACTTCATGACTGACCTCCTACGAACGAGCGGAGCGATTTTCGGAGACTACTCCGCGCGCGAAACAGGGTGACCGCGATAGAGCCGGTCGAGGTGCCGAGCATTCCGGCGATGTCTCCATTGCTGTAGCCCTCGATGTGCCGCAGCACGAAAACTTCGGCGGCCCTCGGGTTCAAGTTCGAAAGAGCGCCGCGAAGTTTTTCGCCCAGTTCCGTACTCTTGTGCTGCCGGTACGGATCCGGCCAGGACTCTTTGATCCAGGGCTCCATCTCCGTGATCGAGACGCTGCGGTTCCGCTTCCGAACGAGATCGAGCGAAACGTTCACCGCGGCGCGGCGCAGGTACGGAGGCCAACCGCTTTTCAGATCCGGCGACGATTCCCTTCGGGCGAGCCGCAAAAAAAGCGTCTGCAGCACGTCCTCAGCATCGTTACCGTTGCCGGTGACCCGGTAGGCAGTCCGATAGACCAGGTCGTAATGGTCCATGAACACCTTCTCGAGGTCTTTGGACACCGGCTTCTGTTGTTGTTCGGGTTTCACACCAACTGATACGGTCATTTTCTCGTCTCCACACCATCTAACGACCTTGGTGTTCAACGATTAACAAGAAAATGCGCCATCTCCGGCCTAGTGGCCTGTAACAGTGCTATCGGTACCATCGCCGATGGGTCTTGCGGGCGAGGTCGAGGAGGGAGACGGAAAGCGATGCTCTTTCATCGGTGACGGCTTCCGACAAAGAGATCGCCCGCAACCCCCATCGGCCCGAAGGGTTCGGCGGAACGGCGCCGTCTTCGGTGTCGTAACGCCCTCGCAATGAAACAGCATTGGCTCGGGCGTCACTCCTAGAATCCGACGCCGTTCCGCCGAACGCTGGTACCGATAGCACTGTTACAGGTCACTAGTTCGTAGGAAGTATCAAGGTCATGCGTTTCCGCATGCAACCAGATTACGCCGGGCCGGTCGGGAAAGTTCAAGTTATTTGTATAGAGGGTTTTCGACGACAGGGCTACACTTGTCCCCTCACCCTGTCCTTGCCTGAGCCGGGTCGAGCGGGAGGAACCAATGGCAGGCCGCGTTCGAATCTTGGTGTCGAGACATGCCGCCTTCTACACCCCTTTGATCGTCACGATCGCGGGAGGCTTTCTCCGAGAGGAGGGTCTGGCTTCGACTTACGCCGTAAAGCCCGTGGATCGGGGCACTTTCGACATTCTCGCAGCGGGCGAAGTCGATGTCGTACAAGCCGCGGTGTCCTCAAACTGGGCGCGGATGGAGAAGGGAGTCCCCGATCTCCCGGCACATTTCGCCCAGATCAACCGTCGTGACGGGTTCTGGATCGCTGCCCGTGAGGCAGGATCGTTTGACTGGAAGGATCTGGAGGGGAAGAACCTGCTGGCCGATCACGGCCCCCAGCCGATGGCCATGCTGCGGTACGCAGGGTCAGGGCAGGGGGTGGATTGGGACAAAGTGACCCTCGTCGACGCCGGCGGACCGGGCGACATCGATGCCGCGTTCAGAGCAGGACAGGGCGATTTCGTCCACCAGCAGGGGCCGGCGCCCCAGCAACTGGAAGACGATGGGGTGGGCTACGTCGTCGCGTCGGTGGGGCAGGCCATGCCGCCCGTCGCCTTCAGCAGCCTGATGGCATCCCATGATTTCCTGAAGACCGCAATCGCAAAGGCTTTCATGCGGGCCTACCGAAGGGCGCTGGCCTGGCTCCAGAAGGCCACGGCGAGCACCATAGCGGCTCGGGAAGCGGCATACTTTCCCGATGTCCCGGCGCCGGTCCTCACTCGCGCGATCGCGGCCTACAAAGAAATCGGTTGCTGGTCTGAGGATCCCGCAATCCCGGAGCCGGAGTACAATCGATCCCTGGATGTCTTCCTGGCTGCCGGCGCCATTACGAAACGACATGCTTTCGGGGAAGTCGTCGTCCCCCCGCCTGGCTAGGGTCTCAAGTAATAAATGAGACTAGTGCCTGCAAATACTGATACTACATTATTTAAATCGAACACGGTGGAGTTGTCGAAGTGCCGATCGAATCATTGAACCCATACAGCGGTAAAACGATCAAGACGTATGAAGAGTACGCCCCGGATCGGGTAGACGAGATGCTTCGAGCAGCCGAGTCTGCCCACCGGAGTTGGCGTCAGAGCAGCTTCGACCAGCGTGGGGAGCCCATGAGGCGGGCCGGGGCGATCCTTCGGGACCGGAAGGAAGAATACGCCCGGCTGATTGCCTGCGAGATGGGCAAGCCTCTGGCCCAAGGCCGCGCCGAAGCGGACAAATGCGCCTGGGGGTGCGACTACTATGCCGAGAACGCGGCCGCTTTCCTCGAACCCGAAGAAGTGGCGACCGATGCGGTCCGAAGCAGGGTCGAGTTTGAGCCCCTGGGTGTCGTCCTGGCAGTGATGCCGTGGAATTTCCCGTTCTGGCAGGTGTTCCGGTTTGCGGCGCCTGCGATCATGGCTGGAAACGCAGCCGTCCTGAAGCATGCCTCGAGCGTTCCCGGCAGCGCGGTCGCGATCGAGGATGTGATGCGTGATGCCGGGTTCCCCGACGGGCTGTTCCAGACGCTCCTGATCGGCTCCGCGGCCGTCGATCGCGTTATCGAGAACCCGATCATAAAAGCCGTCACGCTGACCGGCAGCACGCCGGCGGGAAAGGCCGTGGCTGCGAAAGCCGGTTCGGAGTTGAAAAAGACGGTCCTGGAGTTGGGTGGAAGCGATCCGTATCTCATCCTCGACGAGTCCAGCCTGGAGGAGACGGCCGAAAACTGCAGCGCAGCCCGTTTGGTCAACGGCGGCCAGAGCTGCGTCGCAGCGAAACGTTTCATCGTTCTCGATTCGCTCCGGGAACGATTCGAAGCGTTGATGGTCGAGAAAATGAAGGGGTACATGATGGGCGATCCTTTGGAGGACGGCGTTCAGATCGGTCCGCAGGCGCGCCATGATCTGCGTGACCAGCTTCACGACCAGGTCCGCCGCAGTGTCGATCTCGGGGCACGGGTGCTTCTGGGGGGCAAGGTGCCGCAGGTGGCCGGGGCGTTCTACCCGCCGACAGTGTTGGCGGGTGTCACGAAGGGCATGCCCGCCTACGACGAGGAGATGTTCGGTCCCGTCGCATCGGTGATTTCCGTCAAGGATGAGGACGAAGCGGTCCGCGTCGCAAACGACACCGTGTACGGTCTTGGCGCTGCCGTCTATACCAGCGATGAGGCCCAGGCCGAGCGAGTCGCTTCGAGAATCGAAGCCGGCTGCTGCTTCATCAACGGTTTCGTCCGCTCCGATCCGCGCCTGCCCTTCGGTGGGATCAAGCAATGCGGCTACGGCCGCGAGCTCGCCGCTTACGGCATCCGAGAGTTCGTCAACATCAAGACCATTTACCGGGTCAAATAGGGCCTTTGACGCGTTTGAAATTGGAGATTGCAGATTCGAGATTTGAGATTAGTTGCGGAGCCGGTCCCGGGAGCAGTCGGCCGTCTTGGTCCTGCCTTTACGTCTTTCAATGTCCGATTTCGAATCTCGAATGATGAAATCTCGAATAGCTGTTTTCTTGCTCCCCGTTTACCGGAGTTTCAGTCCAAATACTTCATGTACACGATGTAGGGTCCCTGGCCGATACTTTGGAGGGAATCAGGCATGAAGCTCGAAAGGCGTACGATTCAAGGTAAATCGACCCATCCGGCAGGCAGAATCAGCGTCGTAGTCCTGCTGATCCTGGTGTCGGCCGTGCCGGCCGCGGCCCAACGGACGGAGCTCGAGCCCGGCTGGAACCTGTTTTCGCCGCAGGATGACGTCGAGATGGGTCGCCAGGTCGCGCGGGAAGCGGAAGAGCAGCTGGCGATTATCGACGACCGGGAGCTGGAGCGATACCTGGAGAGGCTGGGGCAGCAGCTGGCGGCCCAGGCGCCTGGTGAGAAGTATCCGTACCGGTTCAAGCTCGTCAACGACAAGACCGTCAACGCGTTTGCGCTCCCGGGTGGGTTCATTTACGTTCACCGGGGGATCGTCGAATTGGCGTCCCGCGAGGCCGAACTGGCCGGCGTGGTCGCCCACGAAATCGGTCATGTCGCGCTCCGGCACGGGACGAACCAGGCCTCGAAAGCCTACATCACACAGGCGCCCCTGGCGATCCTGGGTAGCGTGTTCGGCGGCGGCGGCGGTGTCGGGTCGATCCTGACACAGCTTGGCATCGGTTTCACCGCGAATTCCATCTTCCTGAAGTTCTCCCGCGACGCGGAACGGCAGGCCGATCTCCTCGGCGCCCAGATCCTGTTCGACGCGGGCTACGATCCGACGGGGATGTCCGAGTTCTTCGAGAAGATGGAAGCTGAGCATGGAAACGGGGCCGAGTTCTTCAGCAGCCATCCCAACCCCGGCAACCGTCTCGAGAATGTCGGTAAAGAGATCCAGAAACTTGGGGACTCGCCGGGCCGGTACCGCGACAACTTTTCCGACTTTCGGAGAGTCAAGGCCCGTCTCGCCGACATTCCCGAGCCCGACCCCCGCGAACGTCGGAACCGGACGAGGGAGCGTACATCCAGGGACCGCCCCGACCGGCCTTCCGGCCGCTACGACCGCTATCAGGACCGAGATCTGAGTTTCAGCTACCCGGACAACTGGAGGGTCTATGAAGACCGAAACTCCCTCACCATCGCTCCCGACGGAGGGTTCATCTCCGGCCAAGGAGGTGGTCTCGCCTACGGAGTCGTGGTTTCGACTTTCGACCCGCGGCGCGACCGGCGCGGCCGCATAACGCTCGAAGAAGCAACCGATCAGTTGATTGAGGACTTGAGGATGTCCAACCCCGGCATACGCGTCGGCGCAGGCTACAGGCGCGGGCGACTGAGCGGCCGCGGAGCGCTGTCGGTCGTCATGATCGGGGATTCCCCTCTCGGTGGGTACGAACGCGACTGGATCGTAACGACATTTGCACCCGACGGTACGTTCTTCTACTTCATCGCCGTTGCGCCCGAGCCCGAATTCCGTACGTACGAGAGGACCTTCGAGGCGATCTTCGAATCGATACGATTCCGTTGAGACCGTGACAAGTGTCACGCCACGGGCTGCTAAAGCTTCTTGAACGTCCCGAACACAACATCCCAAACGGGGGACGTCACGCCGTAACAATTCCTCTCATCGATGAAATGATGGTAGAAATGGCGCCTTCGGTGCCAATCGACCCCTTGTGAACGAGAGCTGACGTGTACGCTGTAGTGGACCCACTCGTAGTAGAGGAATCCCGCCCAGAGGCCCATCATCACGCCGGCAGCCGACAAGAGGCTGGCGGTCCACGCGTGCACGATGGCCAGGATCAGGGCAGAAATCGGAATGCTGAACAGCGGCCGCACCAGGATCTTGTTCGGATTCCTCGGATCGGCGTGATGGGCCAGATGAAACTGGTAGACGAGTTTGCGCAGGCTCGGGTTGGAAGGGCTCCAGTGAAAGACGAATCGGTGGAGGCCGTACTCCAGAAGAGTCCAGATCACTAAGCCCGCTGGTCCCAGCCAGAGATAGTCGACGAAAGACCGCTGCCCCTCGACCTGAGTCGCAGAGTAAACAAGGATCGCCGCAGCCGAAGGATAGAACCAGAACGAGCAGAAGCGCACCATTTCCTCAGATTATAGCTATCCGCATAGCCCACCGCGAACCGCCAGCCACTAGCCCGGATTATTCATGAATTGTCTACTGCAGCGGCGGATACACTCGCAGATACGGCGTTGCGCTAACGGGCCGGCCTCGGCATTTGATCCAGACACCCCGTCCTCGCGCGCCTTGTCTCTGCCGCGTCTCCACCGCTTCGCGACGACAACCACGAATTAGACCGGACAAAGCGCGCGACTCAGGTCTTCAATCAGGTCGTCGGGGTGTTCGAGTCCGATCGAGAGACGGATCAGGTCGTCGGGCGATGTGGCATCGGCGCCCTCACTCGTCGCCCTGTGTTCGATCAGGCTCTCGATGCCACCCAGAGATGTTGCCCGGATGAACAGGCGCGAACGACCCACGATCGCGAGAGCGGCTTCCCTGCCGTCCCGAACCCGGAACGACAGCATCGCTCCGAATTCCGACATCTGGGCGGCGGCAAGCTCGTGGCCGGGGTGAGACTCCAGGCCCGGATAGTGGACCTCCGCGACGTTGGGATGCGACTCCAGCATTCGTGCGACCCTCAGCGCGTTCGCGCTTTGCAGAGGCATGCGGCAAGCGAGGGTCCGGATGCCACGCAGCACAAGCCAGGAGTTGAAGGGCGAGATGACGGCACCGAGAATGTGTCGGGCGCGCTCTATTGCCGAATGGAGTTCGTCGGCTTTCCGGAAGACGAGACAACCGCCAGCCACGTCGCTGTGTCCCCCGAAGTATTTCGTCGCGGAATGCAGGACGATGTCGGCTCCGACTTCGATCGGGCGCTGCAGGACGGGCGTCGCGAAGGTGTTGTCGACCAGTACGCGGGCACCCACCCTTCGGGCCGCGACCACGGCCTGCTCGAGATCGACGATCCTCATTAACGGGTTTGACGGCGTCTCGACCCAGACCAGCTTCGTGTTGGCCCGGAGCGCCCGGCCGAGCCCATCCGCGTCGTCCATCGCTACGAAGTCGGATTCGATGCCCCACTTCGAACAGAACTCCCGCGCGGCCACCGCGAACCCGTAGTACACGTCGTCGGGCATCACAACGTGGTCCCCGGGCTTGAGCACCTGGAGGACTCCAACCCCGGCGGCCATGCCGGAAGCGAATGCCAGTGCCGTCGCTCCTCCCTCGAGGTCGGCGACCGCCTCCTCGAGGAAGACCTGATTCGGGTTCGATTCCCGGATGTAGGTGTGGTCACTGAGGGGTTCCCCCTCCGCGTTGCGGCCGAAAGTTGTCGACAGGTGGATCGGCGGCACGATGTCCCCGCCCACCGGATCCACAGGGGGACCGGCGTGGACGACACGAGTTGCGAATTTCATATCCTCTTTTCCTGCGTTCCTATCTGGTTACTGAGGAGTTCCGGCTAAAAGGCGACAACCATCAGCCTCCGCCATCTATCCGAGTTCCTCGACGCGTGGATCTTTGAGCTTCAGGATCACCGACACGGCGACGACGGCGTACAGCACGCAGGCGATGATCAGCGGCCAGAGCAGCCAGGGAAACACGACGAACAGCTCCATCGAAACGTAGGCCTGGATGTAGCACAACGGTGCCATTCCCGCCAGCGTGCCCAGCATCACCGCTGCCGTCGAGATGCTCGTCAGGCCGGCCGCGTAGGAAACGATGTCAGACGAAGTCAGCGGGTTCACGCGCAACAAGGTGATTGCCAGCAGACCACGCCGCTGCAACAGTTCCTCATAGCGGTCCAATTCTCTCTTCGCGAAGAAGTCCCGGCTCCAAGCCTTGCCGACGAGGGTGCGCATCAGCAGACAGGAGATTCCCGCTCCGATGGTGTTGCCGATCAGGGAGAATGTTCCGCCCCAGAAACCTCCGAAGATGACCCCTCCCGGCAAGTAGAGGATGGTTCCGGGTATGGGCGCAACGACGACTTCGACGACGACAAAAAGGACGTACGCAAGCGGGGCGAGTGGACCCCATGCCTCGAAGGAGAGACGCAGGGCAACGAGTTTGGCCTCTGCGTCGACGTCTGGGTTCATCAGAGTGCCGATGATTCCACCGCTCCAGTAGGACCATGTGACCCACCCGGCCACCAGGCCCAGGCCGACGGCCGCCAGCAATCGGTGTCGCCTGCGCATGGAGATTCATTGTAGTGAAAGTGGTGTCCCGGCGGTGGTTTTTCAGCGCGACGGCTACCCGAAAATTCATGACACACCTAACCTTATGGAAAAACGAAACGTCTACGTGAGGTTGGGGTGGTTCGCGGCGAAGCCGGCCCGATCGTGCCGAGAAAGTCACGAAACCAAGCTGGATGAAACACACCCTATTCCGGCCCCGCCAAATCAGTGGTTTAGCGGTCTTACGAGGCCGGTACATCTTTTTACAGGATCGATACAGCCTCGAAGATTCTCTGCGGCTCGACACGGCTATATTCGATGGCGATGTCCTCGAAAACGAAGCTGATCTCCCTGGCGGTTGTCGCCGTCATGGTTCCGACAACGATACTGTCCGTTATCCAGTATCAGTCCCTCCAGGATCTTCAGAGCGCCACGAAACTGGCTGCGCAGCAGAGCCTCCGGCAGGTGTTGAACGGCGTTTCGGGCCGGGCAGAAGAGGAGTTAGTCTGGGTGGCGGAAAAGGCCGTCGCGGCCATCGACATCAAGGAAGTCAAGCGCGACAACATCCGCCTGATCGAGAGCCACTTCGAAGACGCGATCCGGGCGAATCTCGAGATCGAAGCACTCTGGCTTTCTTATGAGCCGGATTGTGAGGATGAAGAGTTCGTCGTCATGACAACAGCAAAGGGGTCGCTCCGGCAAACCTACCCGTGGCTGGCGCGAAACGAGTTCGTCCGGGACACTCGGCAGCTGTTTGAAACGACGAAGGCCAATGCTTATCCGGAAGGACGTGTGAGTCGGGAATTCTTCTTCGCGCACCTGTCTGAATGCGAGGGAGAATCATGCCGGAAAGGCCGGGACTTTCAGACGATCGTCTTTTATCCGCTCGTCTCTTCCGGCCAGTCTCTCGGTTTTGCCGCCGTATCGATCGAGTCGTCCTTCGTCACTGAAGTGTTGTTCGACAAGACGCTGCCGGGTGAGCTGGACGAGGAGCTCTCCTTCGCGATCTTCGACGAAAACCGGACGGAGCTCTACTCCACTCCGGACGCCTTGAAGAACTACGAGGTCGCCCTCTCGTTCGAGCCGGTCTTCCCGAAGTGGCGACTCGAAGCGGGCTTTCGCAATACCACGATCGACGCGATCGCCAGTGAAAACTTCGAAAAGAGCCTCGCCCTTTCATTGTTCGTCCTGTCGCTGCTGATTCTCGGCATAGTTCTGACGCTCCGAGCCACCGCTCGCGAAATGCGCCTGGCGGAAGCCAAATCGACCTTCGTCTCGAATGTTTCCCACGAGCTGAAGACACCCCTGGCCCTGATCCGGCTCTTTGCCGAGACGCTGGAACTGGGACGGGTTCGATCCTCAGACAAGGCCAGGGAGTATTACAGGATCATCAGCAACGAGAGCCGGAGGCTGACCCAACTGATCAACAACATTCTGGATTTCTCCAGAATCGAGGCCGGGCGGAAGGAATACCAGTTCGAAACCACCAATGTGGCGGACGTCGTGCGGGAAGTCATCGAGACCTACCAGCACCCACTCGAGAACGCCGGGTTCGAGATCGTGACCGACATCGAACCCGACTTGCCGGCAGTCCGGATCGACCGCGACGCAATTTCCCAGGCCGTCCTGAACCTGGTGAACAACGCGGTGAAGTATTCCGACGAAGTCAAACACATCGACATCCGCGTGCGATCCAGAGGTCCCTGCGTCGCCGTCGAAGTGGTGGACAAGGGCATCGGGATACCAGGCGCCGAGCAGGAGAAGATTTTCGAAAAGTTCTACCGCATCAGCACCGGCCTGGTTCACGACCGCAAGGGGAGCGGGCTGGGTCTTGCGCTGGTTAGACACATTGTCAAGGCTCACAGCGGTGAGATTGTAGTCGACAGCACCCCGGGACACGGAAGTCGGTTCACGGTCCTGATCCCGATGAACCTGGACTCAGGACTCGGGCAGGAAGCGTAAGGAAGGCCATGCAGAAAGTTCTCGTCGTCGAAGATGAACCGGACATGAGTCTGGGTTTGAAGGACAACCTGGAATTCGAGGGGTACGATGTCGCCGTCGCAAGCGACGGCCAGGAAGGGCTGGACCTGGCACAGGCAAGCCGTCCCGACTTGATTCTTCTGGACGTGATGCTGCCGAAGATGAGCGGCCTGGACGTCTGCCGCAGCTTGCGCAGCCTGGGGGCCGACATGCCGATCATCATGCTGACGGCGCGCAGCCAGGAGGTCGACACGGTCGTCGGCCTGGAGGTCGGCGCGGACGACTACGTCACCAAACCTTTCAGCATCAAGGAACTGCTCGCCCGGGTTCGGGCCCAACTGCGTCGGGCCTCAAAGCAGGTCATCGAAGTCGATACTTATACATTTGGTGACGTCGAGCTTTTCTTCAAGAAACACCAGGCCCGGAAAGCCGGCCAACCGATCGACCTCTCTCCACGTGAATTCGACATGCTCAAATACTTCATCCGACACGCGGGCAACGCGATCAGTAGAGACGAGTTGCTCAACCATGTCTGGGGGTATACGAGCTTTCCTCTCACGCGCACGGTCGACAATCATGTCGCCAGGCTGCGTCAGAAACTGGAAAACACTCCTTCCGAGCCCAAACACATCATCACGGTCCACCGCGTGGGCTACAAGTTCGTCGAGTAGGCCGTCAAGCTGGAGGTGCCGCGAGAGAGCCACTGTGAGGGGGACAGGGGTATAGCCCTGTCCCCGGGTTTTGACTACGCAGAAAAGTGGCGGAACGAACGGTACAGGCGGGTGTAGGTGCGCTCTATGAGCGCACGTGTTTCGATTTGAAGAGTGTGCGGTCATAGACCGCACCTACACGTATCGCAAATTGCGATATTTGAAAGAATCCACATTGCAGGTTGCTCATTGGAGATTGTTTTCATTTCAGATTTCCGACCAATAAGAAATCGAGCAATTTGCAATCTCCAAATTTCCACTGCGGAATCGTCCAGTGACCAATCTGCAATGGCTGTCGGACGAGGTCCCCAGCCACCTCACTCGATCGAGTAGAGTGTGCGGTCATAGACCGCACCGACACCTATCGCAATTGCGAGATTTGAAAAGAATCCACATTGCAGGTTGCTCATTGGAGATTGTTTCATTTCAGATTTCCGACCAATAAGAAATCGAGCAATTTGCAATCTCCAGATTTCCAATGCGGAATCGTCCAATGACCAATCTGCAATAGCTGTCGGACGAGGTCCCCAGCCATCTCCCTCGATCGAGTAGAGTGTGCGGTCATAGACCGCACCTACACGTCATGCAGCGATACAGGCCGGGATTGCCGGGTTACTTGGGGTCCTGGTTCCACCAATACTGTTCCGGTAATTTCTTCTCTTCCGGCCAGATCTGATCCAGCGTGTCTCCCTCGAAGATTTCGCCGTTCTTCATGACGTAGCGGATCGAATTCGTGTTCCGGATGTCCTCGAGCGGGTTGCGATCCAGGACGACGAGGTCGGCGAGTTTTCCGGCCTCCAACGAACCGACGTCCTGCCGGTAGCCGATAGCCTCGGCGCCGAATATCGTTGCGACCCGCAGCGCGTCGTGGTTAGGCATCCCTCCCGACTGCATCGACCACAACTCCCAGTGATAGCCGATGCCTTGCATCTGGCCGTGGCTGCCCACTCCGGCCCGTCCTCCGGCCGCGACGATGTCGGCGACCCCTTTCGCGATCCCTTTATGGCCGTACTCTTCTGGAAGGAACCACTGGCCCCGTCTCCGAACCATGCTGTCGAGCAGTTCGTGAGGGATGAAGCGACGGAGTTTCATGTCGCCGTGCACATCGGTTGTCTCGAAGAAATGGTTCTCCGTCCACGGAGCGCCGTAGGCAACCAGAGTCGTCGGGGTGTAGAAGGTCCTGGTGCCAGCGACGAATCGGGCCACATCGTTGTAGAGCGGCTGGATCGGCAGGCTGTGCTCCAGACCCGTGAAACCGTCCGACATTTGCGATAGGTCGAGCTTCATGTCGAGGCCGCCCTCCGTGGTGGGCATGATGCCGAACTCGCGGGCTGCCATGATCACCCACTGACGGACGATGCGGTCGCCCGACATGTACGCCTTGATCGTCGGCGTCCGGTAGGCCTCCTTGTAGCGCATGATGAAGTCGCGGGTCGCTTCTTTGTCGTCGAGCCCGGAACGCGAGAAGACGCCGGGGCCGGTCGCGAAAACCCGCGGCCCGAGGATTTCTCCGGTTTCGACAAGGTCGCTGTAGGAGAAGACATCGGTCGTCGACGTCTGAGGGTCCCGGGTGGTCGTCACTCCGTAGGCGAGGTTGGCCAGGTACTGCCACACCTGTGTCTGGTGTACGCCACGCGGCGCCCACATGTGGGCGTGGGTGTCGACGAGTCCAGGGATGATGAACTTTCCGCTGACCTCGATCTCTTCCGTTCCCGCCGGTACTGGAAGGGTTCCACGGGCGCCGACCCCGACGATTCGGTTTGCCGTGACGAGGATTTCCCCATCTTTGATGACTTGATCGTCGCGCATCGTGATGATGCTGGCGCCGCGGAGCACGACGCTCCCGGAAGGCCGCGCCCGGGTAGCTTCGATCACCGCGACCGAGACTTCCGGAAACGCAGAATCCGGCCGGCGCCGGTAGAATGTGTCTCCGAGAGCCCAGGTCAACCACTCCCCGTCCTTGCTCCAGCCAAGATAATCGCCACCCTCTGCGGAGAGTTTGGTGACCGGCACGTTAGCCGAGTCCTCTCCGGCGATACTGATCCGTATGGTCTCCTTGCCTGCGGAGGGAACCGAGATCAGGTAGTGCTTATTCTGCAGGCTGACGAACGCCCTCATTCCGTCCGGAGAGATGTGAATCTGCTCGGCCGTCGGCTTGTTCGGTCCGGCTCCGGTTCCACTGATCCGGAAGTGTGTTTTTCGGTCCAGCCCGTCCAGTCGCAGAGAGCCCAGACCGCTGTTGGACGTGAAGTAGACGCGCTCAGGGTCGCTCGTGAAATGCGGAAAACGACCTCCCTGAGTTCCCGCGATCAGGGTGGAATCGCCTCCCGAGGAGGGAATCCAGCGCAGGTCCAATCCGCTGCCGCGTGGAATGCCGCCGATTTCTCCAGCCCCGGAGCCGTCGTCGTAGGGTAGGTCCGGCTCCTGTTGTTGGAGATCGGAAAAGAGCTGACCCGCCGTCGAGCCGGAAATGAACACGATCTTTTCGCCGTCGGGCGAGTAAACCGGGTCGGAATAGTAAGCTGGCCGCGAGGTCAACTGCTCGGGCGGATCGGATCGATCCGCCGCCACCCGGAAGATGTGGCCGCCCTGGCTGGACCAGGTGGCGTAGGCGACATGTTCGCCGTCCGGGGACCATGTCGGCATGAACTCGCCAGCTTCGGAATCGGTCAGTCGCTCAGGGGTTCCCAGAGGAACGTCCATGATCCAGATTTTGTTGAGTGCCGTGAAGACCACGCGGTTGCCGTCCGGGGAAAGAGACGTCCACCGAATCAGCCGCGCCCGCACGTTGTCGCTGTCCTCGATGCGGCTCTCGAAGATAACGCGTGGTCCGATCTCCGCCTTCACTTCCGCGGTGAAGGAGATATCGCTGATTTCTCCGGAGAAAAAGTCGACCCGCTTGATCTTGCCGTCAACGGGAACAATCAGGGACTCTCCGTCGGGCATGAAGGCGTAGCCGGGCATCGTGTCCCGGCTGGCGACCGATTCCTGGTCGTCGCGGGTCACCGGGTAGGCGAGCCATCGCTCTTCACTGGTCTCGAGGTCGCGAACTCGCAGGCCGGTCCCGGTCTCAAACCGGGTTGCATAGACCAGATAGCGGCCGTCGGGAGACAGGAGCGGACGCATGGCGCTGCCCTGAGCGTTGGTGAGGGTCGACGTTTCGCTGGTTTCCCGGTCGAAGCGCACGATCTGCCAGATCGGAAAAGTGGCGTTGTAGTTGAACAGCCCGTTCCGCTGGGCGTAGTAGATGTACCGCCCGTCTGGAGCGGCGGCGCCGCCGAGCTTGTTCTGGCGCGTTGGGCGCGGTCCGTCCGAACCCGGGGAAGGCGGCGGAGGGGGCGGGGGCCCGATGTCGATGCCGGAACCTCCGTCCTTGTGATACATGCGAAGCGAATAAGTGTTGATCCCGTTGCCCGAACGCGAGGCGATGACGTAGTCCCCGTCGGAAGTCCACGAGGGAGAGATGAAGTGCTGATGGCGTCCCTTGGTCAATGCCCGCGGATTACTGCCGTCCGCGTCGGCGAGCCACAGGTTGTCCGCGCCGCTCCGGTCGCTGACAAAGACGATCGTTTCCCCATCGGGAGAGAACCGCGGTTGCGCCTCGAAAGAGATCCCACCGACTATCTGGGCGGCATCACCGCCGCCGATCGGCAGGGTGTAGACGTCGCCCAGGAGATCGAAGACGATCGTTTCCCCGTCCGATGAAACATCCAACGACATCCACGTGCCCTCGTCGGTCGTGAATTCGATCGTGTCCGACGCCTCGAGAGGCAGCGTTTCTTCCTTTTTCTCTTCGTCGTCGAGGGCCGGCTCATCCTGTGAAAAGGCCGCCACCGGGAAGGCAACCGCGAAAACGAGGGACAGTGCCCAGACAGGGAATGGACGCGACATGGTACTCCTCCTGATTCGATCGGTGATCGAGAGTATCCGACGAGGATAAGGGATTCGGGGAATGGGGCGAAGTGTAAATGTGTTTCGGAAGAACCACCCAACTCCCCTCCTCAGATGAGGAGAGGTGGCGCGAAGCGCCGGTCAGATCAAGCGGACCCAGCCGGATTGTTCGAAGCAGATCTAGTGACGATAATCTGCCGCCGAAAGGCTCATGAAGCGCGTCCTTGTGGGTCTTCAGGAGGGTACCCCTCAGAGGTTCTCCCATGGATCAGCTCTGAACCGACGCATCCGCCAGATGGGCGGCAACCCCGGCACGACGGCGGCGCGCCATCAGAGTGGACCCGCGGGTGACGCCCGGACATGAATAGATGCACTTAAGGATCGAGCGTTAGTGGGGTAAACTGTGCCGCTGGCGCCCTGGTCCCACTATGTTCGAGACGCGGATCCAAACGTACTGGGCCGATTCCGATGCCGCGGGAATTGCCTATCATTCCCACTTCTTTCGCTTTGTCGAGTTTGCGGAAGAGGATCTGTTTCGGGCCTATGGAAGGGAGCGGCAGGAGCTGCTCGATGAGAATCAAGTGTGGCTCCCCCGCGTCGAGTCCTTCGCGAGGTTCGTCAAGCCCATCCGTGTCGGTGATGCGATTCGCATCCGGCTGAAGGTCGAGTTCGAAGGACTGAAGACGGTCAAGTGCGGCTTCGAGGTGCTGGGAGAGGAATCCGACGACGTCCTCTCGAAAGGATACGTCACGATTGCCTGCGTGAACCGGGCAACATTCAAAGCGAGACCGCTGCCGGATTCGATTCGGGAGGCATTCAAACTGGCGGCCGACCCAGAATTACTGAAGTAGCGTGTTCCGTCGGCTTGAATGAGTGAAGTTCGGCGACTCCGCCGGTCTCGGGCGCCCGCGATCCGTGCCGGTTGAACCACACGGGCCGGATGCCTGCCGCTATCGCACCCTCTACGTCGATCTCCCAGGCATCCCCGACCATCACCGACTGCTCGACCCGGTGCCCGTTCCGCTCCAGGGCGGCGTGGAATATTCCCGGATCGGGCTTGGCAAGGCCGGTTTCTTCCGAGGTGACCATGAAATCGACCAGGGAATCGAGCCCGCAGTCTGAGAGCTTCCCGCGCTGTTCGGCGACGAAGTTGTTGGTCACGATCCCGATGGCGGCATGCTCCCGGAGTTCGGTGAGCAGTTCGATCGTCCCTTCAACCGCCTGTCGAGAGGATCGGTAGACGCTCCGATACCGTCTGCCGAGTCGGGTGATTTCATCCTCGTCCACTTCGACGTGGTAGGAGCCCAGCAGCAGCCGAAATCGCTCGAGACGTCCTTCGTCCTGGGTCAGAATCCCGGCAAGCACCCGGGCGTGAGTCTCGTTGAGGATCTCAAAAGCCCTTTTTTCGAGGTCCGACAGGGCGACCGCGGCCAGCCCGCCGCATTCGGCCTGCAGGGCGCTCAGACCACTCCGGCTCGAGTGGCGGTGGTCGAAAAGGGTTTCGTCGAGGTCGAACAGGACTAGAGAGGGTCGGATCATCCTTCGGATTATATCAACCACCCCAAACTCCCCTCCTCAGATGAGGAGGGGTGGCGCGAAGCGCAGGGTGGTGCTGACCAAGAAGAATCACCCCTCTGCGTCTGCGGATGGGGAGTCTGGTTGCGCGGCTTCTCGGAAAATGCGATGCTGCGTGTTTCGCGAGACCACCTGATGCCAGCCAAGAACTCCATCGTCAGCATCCGTAAGACCCTCGATCTGGCGGGACAGGAATTGAAGATCCTGCACCAGATCAGTCACTCGATCAGCTGCAGCCTGGATCTCGACAAGGTATTGAAGGAGATCATCGAGCTCGTAGTCGATGTCACGAAGTGTGACTCCTGCTTGCTCTATCTACTCGACGAAAACGAACCTTACCTGTTCCTGAGGGCATCCAAGAACCCCCACCCGCGACTGATCGGGAGGATATCGGTCAAAGTCGGCGAAGGGATAACCGGATGGGTGGCCGAGAACGCCGAACTGGTGGCGATTTCGAAGAATGCGAGCAAGGATCCTCGATTTCGAGTCTTCAGCAACCTGCCAGAGGACCGTTACGAGTCTTTTCTGTCGGCACCCATCATTGCTCCGACCGAACGTGTCACCGGAGTCATCAACGTTCAGCACCGAAAATCGCACCGTCATTCTGAGAAAGAGAAGACGCTGATCTCGATCATCGGACACCAGGTGGGTGGGGCGATCGAGAACGCCCGACTGTACGAGGAAACGAAACGGCAGACGCAACAGCTCTCGACACTGTCGCGGGTCAGCCAGCTCGCCGCGTCAGGGAAGTACTTGGACGAGATGCTGCAACTGATCGCGAACCTGACTGCTGAAACGATGCAGGCACGTCTCTGTTCGATCATGCTGGTGGACAAGAAAAAGAATGAGCTCATCCTGAAGGCTGCCCAGTGCTCGAGTGAGGAATACTGGCAGCGTCCGAACCTGAAGATCGGAAAGAGCCTCGTCAGCAGGGTGGTCAAGGCGGGCAAACCGCTGATGGTCAAAGATGTCACGAAGGAAGCCGGCTACCGGTATCCGGAGCTGGCGAAGAAGGAAGGCGTTCGTTCGCTTCTTTCGGTACCGATGATCGCCAAGGACACGGTCATCGGGGTGATTAACGTCTATTCGGGCGAAGCGAAAGTTTTCTCTGAAGACGACTTGCGGGTGCTCACTACGGTGTGCGACCAGGCCGCCCTGGCCATCGAGAACACCCAGTTAGCGGTCGCGATCCAGGAAAGGGAGGAGGCGCTCGCAGCCCGAAAAATCGTCGACCGCGCTAAGAGCATCCTGCAACGCCAATTGGAGCTTTCAGAGGATGAGGCCTACCGGCGACTGCGCCAGCAGAGTATGAAGACACGTCGGACGATGCGGGAGATCGCCGAAGCGGTCATTCTTTCCAGTGAGATGCAGTCACCTTGATTCGGGTCGAGCCGGCGCCGAAGCGCCCACCAGGCTCTGAAGCTCTTCCTCGTAGTACTTGCGGTAGAGGATGTCCCACTCCTCGCCGCCTTCGGGAATGGTTTTCGTCTGGGATTCAATCTTCAGCCGCGCCGCCTGGTACATCTCCGACTCTTTCTTGAGCCACTTGTTGAGGACCTCCAGTGCAACCAGGCGAATCGTGTTCCGGTCTTCGTAGAACGTGACCTCATCGATTTCCGCCAGCGTATCTGCGACACGGTGAGATAGAAGGTTGATCTTGTCCCTGGAGAGCCGCATGACTACAAGACCAGTTTCCGCTCGCGAACGAGCTTTTTCTTGATCAGCTTGAACATTTCCTGGTAGGACGCACCGCTCTCGCGCATCTGGTTCGAGTATTCGCTAAGAAGCACGCGGACCTCGTCGTTCAGACGGTCTTCGAGAGTCACCTCTTCCTGCAGGGCGTCAAAAATGGAATCGGTCAGGGAAAAGTCGTCGGCCACCTCGATCACGCCGCGATCGAGGAGCTCATCGGTGACCTTTTCGGCAAGCAGGTTGACGAATTCAGTTCGGAGTGCCATAGGCTATATACAATCTTCCGCCAGAGCTGACCTTCTAATCTCCCACAACTCGTGAGCTTTTTCAACCGAGCGGGCGTGTAGGTGCGGTCTAGGACCGGAACCATTCATTAGCGTCGGGCCCACCGTCCCCCTCCCGACGAAGACTTGAGCGTTCAAGTACCGATCGCAGAGCGCGCGTGCGTGGAGAAAGACAGCTGGTCCGGTCCCCCCACGCCTCCCTCAAGCCGGAACAGTGTGCGGTCATAGACCGCACCTACACTTGCCGAGATCGGCTTCAGGAAACGGGTCCGGCCGGTGAAGCGGCGGAACTCGACGGTCCAGTTGCAGCGGCCATGGCGGGCTCGGCGAGGATACCGGTTTCACCTTCGGTTCGGGCTATGATCACGGCGCCGCATGAATCGCTGAAGACATTGATCGAGGTCCGAACCATATCCAGGAGACGGTCCGTGACAAGGATCAGGCCGATCGCTTCGACGGGCAGGCCGATCGCCGTCAGGATGATCGTGATCGCAACCAGACTGGCTGCGGGTATGCCCGCTACCCCGATCGACGTTATCAGAGCCGTAAAAACTATCGTGAACTGCGTCACAAAACCCAGTTCGATGCCGTAGGCCTGGGCAATAAACATGGCGGCAACACACTCGTAGAGGGCGGTACCGTCCATGTTGACCGTCGCGCCGAGCGGAAGGACGAAACTGGTGACGCGATTGGACACCCCGGCTTTCTTCTCGACAGATTCCATGGTGAGCGGCAGCGTCGCCGATGATGAGGCGGTGGAGAACGCCGTCAACATCGCCGGCGACATCGCGCGGTAGTGGCGCCAGGGGTTGACCCTTCCGATGAAATAGAGCAGCAGCGGCAGGGTGATCAACGTGTGTCCGAGCAGGCTGAACAATGCGGTGAAGAAGAAGGCCAGGAGGGGGAGAAATGCCTCAAACCCGGTCTGGGTTACCTCTTCGGCGACGAGACCGAACACCCCCAGTGGAGTGAACATCATCACCCACATCGTGATCCGCATCATGGTTTCGAAGACCCCATTCGCGAAACGTTGCATTGTCTCCGAAAAGTCTGTGTGGATTTGGTTGAGGAAATACCCGAACAGGATACTGAAGAAGATCAGGCCGAGCATCTGCCCGTTGGCTGCGGCTGCGACGATGTTGGTGGGAACCATGCGGAGAAACAGCCCCGCCAGGTCGCCGGCGCCCCGTCCTTCGAACTGCGCAGCGAGCTCTTCCGAATCCTCCTGGAGGCCGAGGCGCTCGCCCGCCGGCTGTCCGTTGATGATGCCCGGCGTGACGATGTTGACGACGGTCAGGCCCAGAAAAATAGCCAAAAGGCTCGTCGCGATGTAGTAACCCGCGGTCTTGGCGCCGAGGCGGCCCAGGTCGCTGCCCGAACCCAGGCCCGCGACCCCACTGATGATCGAGGACATGATCAGGGGAACGATCAACATACGCAGGGCGTTGAGGAACATGGTCCCCATGAAATCGTAGACGCTCAGGAGCGGCACTCCCAGAAAGGTCGATTCCGGGTCGGTCGCCAGTCCGGCCAGCGCGGCCAGGACGATGGCGATCAGGATTTGCCAGTGCAGCTTCAGTTTGCCCATGCGCTTCTCCTGCTTTGTTCCAACGGATGGTCGAATCTTATCGGAGATTCCCGGGGCGGGTCAATCGGGGCATGCGCGCTGTTAGCGCAGTTTGTTCGTCGTCTTTCCAGGGCGCCGGCCTTCGAGCTGTGCAACGGACAGACCGCCGGCGGCGCAGCATCCGGGCGAGTGATCGTAGTATTCCTTCAGAAAAGAGTTGATCGCCCTGAAGATCTTCTTGAGCCGTGCCAGCATGCAATGATTTTAGCACGCCGAGTGACTGGTGGCCTGTAACGGAGATATCGGTACCAGCGTTCCGCCGCAACCCTCCGGGCCGATGGGGGTTGGGGTCGATCTCTTTGTCGTTCGTTGTCATGATGAAACCGCATCAATTCCTCCTCTCTCCTCGACCTCGACTGGCAAGACCCATCGGCGATGGTGCCGAGATCTCCGTTACAGGCCACGGGTTTCGCTCCGTTGAAACAACGAGATCTCACGGTCTCATTGGCAAACCAAACCCGCTGCCCGACGTCAAATTCGGAGTGAGCTGCCTTAATTCCCCGGGAGGTGCGTATGCGACGTGAATGGATGCCTTTTGCGACATTGACTTTCCTGATTCCTCTGGTGTTTTCTGCAGTTGCTACCGGAGCCCAGTCCGGAGAATTGCAATACCGCGTACTGGCCACGAAGAAAACCTCAACGATGGAAAAGGAGCTCAACGAGCTGGCTGGCTCCGGTTTCCGGCTGAGGGATGTGATGGGTGGCGAGACCGCGTTCGGCGGCAAAGAGACCATTGTGGTCATGACCAGACCCGCCGACGCACCCGCCCAACGGCTATTCGAGTACCGGCTCCTGGCGACTTCGAAGACCTCGACCATGCAACAGGAACTCCAGGCGGCGGCCGACCTCGGCTTTGACTACGCAGGCCAGACTGTATTCGAAACGTCGTTCGGGGGCGAGGAAGTGGTCGTCATCCTGGAGCGCGACTTGCAAAAACCGGTGATCAGTCAGGAGTACAAACTGCTCGCCACTTCGAAGACCTCCACGATGGAAAAGGAACTCGGGCAAACGGGCAAGGACGGCTTCATCCTGGTTGGACTGACCGTGGGGAAGACGAAGTTTGGCGGGCGGGAACTCGTCAGCATCCTCAAGAGGCCGGTCGTCGCCGCGGGTATGCGGGCGCAAGAGTAACGAGTCTCGAGCGGCTTACTTACCTTCGCGGCGCATTCGAGGCCGGCAGCATGCGAACTTGCCGTCGGGGAAAAACGTTCGGCCAGTTGTGCAACGGGCGTCGGCTGGTGATAGTATGAGCCGCGTAAAGGCTGCCAGATCGATCCAGACGCCGCGAAGACAATGTCATTCCCGACCGAGCCCCAGGACAATCTTTCCCACACGGTCGATCGACTCAACCGCGTCGTGAAGGCCACCAAAGAACTGAATTCCACGCTCGATCTGTCCGAACTCGCGCGGATCATCCTTCGGATCATCCGCGAAGAGGTGGGTATCGAACGCGGCACCGTTTGGGTCATGACTCCGGGAAGGGTCCACTTGAAGTCTCTGGCCGCACAGGAAGTCGACCAGGAGATTCAGATTGCCGTCGGGTCCGGCATCGCCGGCACCGTCGCGCGGGATGGAGGGATCATCGACATTCCGGATGCCTACCAGGACCCGCGCTTCGACCAGAGCTTCGACGCTAAACTCGATTTCCGCACCAACGACATTTACTGTATGCCGGTACGCAACCCCGCAGGTGTCGTCGTCGGGGTACTACAGCTGCTCAACCGCAGCCGGGCACTGACGAAGACTGACGAAGAGTTCCTCGAGGACATATCGGTGCACGTCGGGCTGGCTGTCGAAAACGCCACCCGGCACCTCGAGATCCTGGAAAAGAAGAGGATCGAACAGCAACTCGAGCTGGCGCGAGAGATCATTCTGATCAAGAGCGTCAGGACGCGGCGATTGGTCGAAGGCGTCCTGCGTTTTCGCTGTCCGATCTGCCTGGAGGGCCGTGTTTTTACCGGGCTGGTGGGCACCCGGGCTCACTGCGACGACTGTGGGTACGTCTTCGCGCGTGCGCACCACTATTTCGTGGGATCGGCCATCTTCACCTGGGCGTTGACCCTGGCGATTGCCTTCGGATTGTTTTCCGTCCTGAATTCCGCCGTAACGCTGCCCACCGATCCCTTGATCCTTGCGATCCTCTTCTTTCCGGCAATCGCGTTCGTTATCTGGTTCTTCCGTACCTGGAGGGTGTTCTGGCTGGCGTTGGATCTTTACGCGAAGCCTCCCAGGGACAATGACTTCCGTCCGGGGGAGAAGTTGGGGTCGGAGCCAGGCGGCGCGACGCCTCAAGCCCCGGCCTCACAAGGCTAGGCGGGGATCGGTACGTCCGCTTCAACGATTCCACTGAATAGTCGCGTCAGAGTCGGCGGATCGATTCTTTTTCAGTCGAGGGTGGGCGACCTGCCTGGTTGCCCACCCCATTGTTCTAGTTGCTGGAACTCGTCTCTGGTCGGGCCGGCCTCAGCTCCGGCTTGGACCAAGTCCTGAGACTGTGAATACCGAGCGGCAGGCCCTCGCTCAGGAGTCGATCATGGAAGTCTTTCAGAGCAACCCCTTCGGCCTCGGCGTCCGTCCTTAACTGCTCGATCGCGCGCTGCCTCAGCCCGGCGACGACACTCATGGGCCTTCGCACCGCTCGACGGACTTCGCGTTCGGCGGCTGCGCTATCCAAGTGGACTTCTTCCATCAGGAAGTCGACCGCCTCTTGAAAGTTCATCTGCAAGGTGTGGAGGTTCATTCCCGCGACGATCCGTGCCATAGCTGTGGCCTGTCGGCGCTGCCGTTCGAGTTGGATGCGGGGGTCGTCTTCCAGATAGCCCTGGTCCAGCATCATTCCTTCGGCATAGAGCGCCCACCCGTCCGAGGACCACGGCCCCTGCAGGATCTGTCGGACCCTTGTCGGCCGGTCTTTCCGCCGCAGTTCGTGGAGGTAACGTCCGGGAAAGCTCTGACGAGCCGCAATCAGCGGAACGGCGCTCGAATTGTAGGAGCGCATGTGCGCTGCGATGGTTCTCGCGTTCGATTCGCTGTCGGGAAGGTTCAGCTGCAGGTAAGCGTCGGCGGCGCTGGGCTCCTGAAACCCCGGAACGCTGAGCGATACGAGCCGCAGCGGGCGCAGGAAGGAAGACATCTCAAGAGGCTTCAGTCCCTGGTCCGAAGGAAGTGTCACGAGGGCACGATCCACCACGAACTGTTGTGCCCCTGCGAGCGCCTCTTCCACGGTCGCGAATAACTCGTCCGCGGACGGACTCTCGTTCGATGCGTCCTGCAGAATCGCGGCGACGTCTCCCGACTCGTCGATAGCCATCGCGGCCTGCGACATCGCCTCCTTGTGTCTCTCGAGCTCACTTTGGCCGTACTCTACGATTTCGGAGAAGGTCATCTCGAGGAAATCATCGTAGAGCAACTTCTCCTGGATGTTTCGTGTGCCGAGGAAGAAGTCGGTATAGCGATACTGAAGGTTGCCCACCACCTCATCGTTCAAGAACTCCAGGTAGGCCTCATAGGCGGCGACCACAGCATCGTTCGCAGTCTGGAATTCTTCCAGGAGCGCGGCATCCTCAACCCCTTCCAACGCCTGAGGCAGGTAATCACGGAAATAGGCCAGCGAGGATTCGAACTGATCCGCGGCAATTCGGGCCAGGACACGCGGAATGTTGTCGATGATGTCCCTGGAACCCTCCAGAACGGCGGGAATCTGGTTCTCACGGGCGATGATCGACCTGACCCGAGTCTCGATCGGTGCGGACCCATGATGGAGCAGGCTATCGATGCTTCGACAGATGAGGTCGTCGTAGTATCCAGGGTCACGAGCCCAGTATCCGATCTTGTCGAAGTTCGACAGCTCGCTCTGGATGTGGTAGTCCAGTATCTGGTAATCGAACTTGTCGTCCTGGCTGAGGAACCTCACTTCGATCGTATTGAGAGCCTGGAGCGCATCCTGCAGCCGTTTGCGTTCCCCAAATATCTGGTCCCGGTCAACAGGTCCGATCAGATCGTCGTATTCATGGACGCCCAGTTCGGTGGCAAGCGCCGGGTTGGCTTGTAAGTAACCGTCAATGTATTCATCGACGAGCTCCGTGAACTTCGCTGCCTCACGGCGCTCGAAGAAGTCGTCTTCCCCTCCACACCCCAGCAGCAGCAGGGGGCAGAGGAACAGAACCGCGGGGCACAGTCCCGAGGAGAAGCGGGAAAGAAACTCTCTGGACATGACGTCCCTCCTCAACATATGGGATTGAAAAGAGGCCCGGTTGAGCTTGATCAACTGAATTCCTGTTAATGGTGGGAAGCATTATCCTAAAAAGGATTCCCGAAGACAACGAAATCGCGCGCCAGGTCGGCTGGCCGGCTTCCCATCAATCTCATTCGCGGTCGGATAAAACAGTCTTCCGGTGTGCTTTTCGATCCTCTACGGAGGGACGTATGATCGGCATTATCTCACTCGCGGGAGGGCGGCAGGCCGGGGGAGGATTGTCATGAAGTCACTATCGGCGTTGCTCTTGTCCTTGTTCGTGTTCCCGTTGGTCCAGACGACACCCGAGTATTCGATCGAGGCTATACGTTACGGAACGATTCCCGAGTTCAGGCTTGCGGGTCTCGAGCGAGGGTCGGATCGCGCGCATCAAGTAAGGCCGGCGGGCAAACTCCCCTCCTCAGATGAGGAGGGGTGGCGCGAAGCGCCGGGGTGGTGCTGATCAAAAAATCATAGGGTCGTCGTCGAATCCACGCTAACGACATCGAACCACCCCGTCTGCGCCTTCGGCGCATCCACCCCTCCTTATGGACAAGGAGGGGAGCCCGAGGTGGCGCGAAGCGCAGAGCGGTTTGACAGGAGGTGAGGCCTGGTTGGTTTATTGCAGCCGCTGTGCTGAAACAGGAAGGCGTTCCCTCAACAACAATCCGTCATCCACGCCGGCACTTTGCCCGCAGTCCTCAAACTTCTTCGTCGAAAACCTTCGCGGCGATCTTCATGCCGTCCCATGCGGCAGGAAACCCCGCGTAGGGCGCCATCTGAAGCATTGCCTCCAGGATTTCTTCCCGGCTGGCCCCGTTCCCGAGTGCCATCCGGACGTTGAGCTCCAGTCCCGATTGCCTTCCCAGGGCCGTCAGCGCGGCGACTGTGCACAGGCTTCGGGTCTTGAGGTCGAGGTTTCCTCGCGTCCAGACCTGAGAGGAGAGAAACCCGAGGACGAATTGCTCGAAGTCGGGTGAAAGGCCGCGCCAGCCTTCCTGAATGCGGGCGGCCTCGTCGTCTCCGAGCATCTGGCGGAGCATCGCCAGGCCGCGTTCCAGGTGTTCGTCGTCGTTCATCGAATCAATGCACCGCCTTCTTGCCTGCGATCCACGACGCCCGTATCTTGCGGGTCTGTTCGAAGGGTAGCACACGCGTGGTCGGGCACTGTTCGAGCAGGAGCCCTCCTGGGCGTGACGCTCCCATGGCGTCGCGTCCAGAAGTCCGGCGCGAAAACAGGGCGCAATGTAGAATAAGTGTCCAGCGCGATAGAAGCCACAAGGCTGGGGACGTCGACAGCCCGTTCCGTGCATGTTCAACTCCACACACACACTGCTGGGCGTAGCGATAGCGAAGAGCGGGCTGGACCGTTGGACGCCTCACGCTACCGCCACCGCGGTCATCGCATCGAACTTTCCGGACCTCGATTCATTCACCCTGTTCGCGGACTCCGCCGCGTATCTCGAACATCACAGGGGCATCACGCATTCTGTTTTTGCGGTTCCGTTCATGGCTGCATTCCTGGCCGCCGTGATTTACCGGCTCTCGCTCCGCGGCCGAAGCCCGGCGACTTTCCGGGGCGTATTCGGTATCTCGCTGATCGTGATGATGACCCATCCTCTTCTGGACTACCTGAACCCCTACGGAATGCGACCGTTTCTTCCGTTTGACAACACCTGGATTTACGGCGATGCGCTGTTCATCATTGATCCCACGCTCGACACGATCCTCTTGATGGGGATCATCGGCGGCTACCTGTTTCCCCGGCGACGCGTGGTTTGCGGGGCGGTCGGCCTGGTCGTGATGGTGTTTTACATCGGGGTCCGTGTCGAACTTCGGTCGCAGGCCCGTGTGAGCCTGGCGGAGTTCGTCGAAACCATCCCGGAAACAAGCGAATCGGACGTACTGCCGCAGATGCTGAACCCGTTCCGATGGACCGGGATCGTCGAGTCCGAGACAAAACTGTGGAAGCTGCCCATCGATACCCGCACAGGCCCGGGCGAACCGGTTCTCGAAATGGACAAGATGCCCGACTCGGTCGCGACGCGCAAGGCCGCACAAGCGGCTACCGCAGCCGTCCTGCTGGAGTTCGCGCGCTTTCCTTTCATGCTGGAAGAGAAGCTGGAAAATGGATATCGCGTCTACTTCGTTGATTTTCGTTTCTTCAACGAGGTTACCGGGCTCGCCTCAGCCGTCGTCCTGGATGGAGACCTGAACATCGTGAGCGATGACTGGAGCTTCAACCGGCTAGTGGAGGTGGGGACTAGGTGATAGACCGCCGTTCCCCTTTTCTTGTTCAGGGCTCTTCCCTGGAAAGAACGTATTGAATCCCCGTGCCCTCGATCCCCGGGCGGGGTCAGTTCCGGCAACAGGGGCGACGCATTATCCCTGATAGGTCAACATCCGATCTGCTTCATCCTTCCCGTAGACCATCCGATAGAACTCTTGCGACAAGGCTTTGAACAGTGCATCGCTTTCATCACCCCCCGATTCCGCTTTCTTGATTTCCGGATAACGAGATTCCGGAAAACGAACATACAAAGGAAATACTCTTTGCAGCGAGTGAATTTCCTTCGCGGACAGGTAGGGGGGTGGCATGTTCAATACAGATTCACCAATCACGGATGTGGTCTGGGCTTCGGGACTTAACCAGCCCTCCTTGATCGCCATTTCTCGCAGAGCTGTTCCCCGGTAAGGCACAAATATGTTAACGCTCAGAGAATCAAACGTATTGATCTCTCTGTTGAGTGCTACCGATTCGAAAAGCAGGTCCCGAGTTTCGTAGGGGAAGCCGACGATGTTGTTCAAGGTATAGGGAATACCCGACTCGGTAACGATCTTGGCCAGATCCAGAATCTTACTGTTGGAAATATTGCGGAAGAGTTTTTCGCGTCGATACTTCTCGTTGCCATGCTCGAGCCCAAATGAGATCCGATGACAACCAGCGTCGGATATCCATTCAAGTTTTTCGGCATCGACATCTTCGAAACGGGTCTGGAACCAGAATGGAAGCCCGAAATCACCATACATGTCGGCAAACGCTTTGGCCTCGGCTTTCGGTCTCGACAAAAACGCATCATCATTGATGTAGAAGAAATCTGCATCAAGGTTCTCGCACATCGCGTCGATCTCGCGCCTGAGAGTATCCATGCTCTTTCGGCGGAGGAAGTTTCCCTGCTCGTTCTGTTTCGCGATCACAACTTGAGCGGGCGAATTACAGAAGGCACACGTATACGGACACCCCCTGTAAGTCTCGATGGGGATCGTCTTCCAGATCTTCTCCCCCAGTGGGCGCAGGAACCGTCCTTCGTCGAAAAACGAAAAATCCGGCAGCACGTCATTGATATTCACCAGCGGACGGTTCGGATTCTTGATGACGTTTCCGGCCTCGTCCTTCGCCCAGGTCCCGGCGATATTGATTGGATCGATTCCATGGCGAACCGCCTCACAAAACTCGACGATTGTCACCTCACCTTCGCCCCGGCCGATGCATCTGGCGTGTTCATAGGAGAGCACGTAGTCGGGCGCCATCGTCGTCAACACACCCCCGACTAAGGACTTGATTTGGGGATAGTGAGAAAGAGCCTCGAGCAATTCTCTGGCCTGCGGCCAGGTATCCTCGACAAGGGTGGACAAGATCACGGCATGCGGCCGAAACGCGTCAAGTCTTTCGCAAAAGTCGCCGATCAGGTCGGTCTTGGGATCGCCGAAGAGCGCATCGGCATCAAACTTTCGACTGTTGAGCAGCGTATTGGCACGAGTGACGGGTAACGCCTCACCTAAGAATTCTATGTTGGGCTGGTATGGCGTACAGTCGAAAAGGTCTACCTCGTACCCTTGTCCCTTGAGAACGGCGGAAAACAGCCCGACTGCATAGGATGGCGTGAGCATCATGCTCAAGTTCGGATACACGATCAGTGCCCGGAATTTGTGCTTTTCCATCTAACTAATTCCTTCAAAAAGCATGCTCTGCCCTCTGCCGTATGCCGCCCATATTATCAGTTCACAACAAGTCGTGGTGGGTCCAATCGGTCGTCACTTCTATGCGACAGGCCAATGGTCGCTTCGCCAGCCTACGGGCAGGGTCGTTCCAAGATGACCAAGGACTTTTCTGGAGGCGTCCTCACATAGTTTAGAAAGCTCTACCTGTGTTAACACGCCGGATTCCTTCAAAAAGAAGCTCTAGTGGGAAGAGTAAGGCCTTCCCGCTAGAGATGGGATGAGTACGTGGCAGTTCCTTCGCTCCAGCAAGGGAAATACGGCCCGCGGGACGAACTGACAGCTCAAAACAGGAAAGCCCGGCGACGTGCCGGGCTAAGTTCCTGTTTCTGAGCGGGGCCGACGAGATTCGAACTCGCGACCTCCGGCGTGACAGGCCGGCGTTCTAACCAGCTGAACTACGACCCCGTAAGGCAATTCAAGATCATAGCCGGTGGGTCCGGTTCTTACAATAGGCGTGTGTTGCTTGGTCAGCACCGCCCCGGGCGCTTCGGTCCAACCTGGGTTCCCCTCCTTCATCTGAGGAAGGGAATTTTTTTGATCAACACCACCCCGGCGCTTTGCGCCACCCCGGGCTCCCCTCCTTGGATATGGATAAGGAGGGGTGGATGCGCCGCGAAGCGCAGACGGGGTGGTTTGATCATAATGAACTCCATTCATGTCTGGGCTTGCGCCCGCGCTGCCTCTCCTCAGTCAGAAGTGGAATCTGTTTGATCAGCACCACCCCGGCGCTTCGCGCCACCCCTCCTCAGATGAGGAGGGGAGTCTTCCAAAAACAAAACACAAAAAAACGGCGGTCCGGAGACCGCCGTTTTTGCTTGTTCGGTGAGTGATTCTTAGAAGCCGCCCGGCGGGCCTCTTCGGCGTTTCAGCCGAGGTCTGTCGGGGTCCTCTTCCATTTCCGGTTCTTCCTCGGGCTCGACGGTCTTGGTTTCACCGGTTACTACGGTCGGTGCGGCGCCGGGAGCAGTTCTCTTGAGCTTCGGACGATCGTCCTCGTCCTCGCCCTCCGGGCTTTCCGTCACGACTTCGTCGTCACCTTCGGCGTCTTCGGGCTGCGGACGGGCGGTGCGCCGTCGCAGGCTCGGACCGGTGTCTTCTTCCTCATCCATCGGCCTGCGGTTCTCGTAAGCGATCAGCATCTGCTGAACGTCCTGGAACTCGGAAGTGGTCAGGACGTACTGGTCTTTTTCGGGCAGCACGACGCTGATGTTCCGGTTCGTCTTCTTGATCCGGTCCTCGGTCGGCGGATGCGACGCAAAGAGTGAAGACATCGTTCCGGGCTTTGCCGTCTCCCGAGCCTGCACTTTCTCGAAGAAAGTCACAGCGGCGCCAGGATCGTAACCGGTCTTGTACAGGTATTGCATGCCCAGATAGTCGGCCTCTTCCTCGGCTCCGCGGGAGAATTTCATGAACTGCATCGGAATCGCGAAGCCTGCGGCCTGGCGGATTCCGAAGCCTGCAACACCACCCAGGAAGATGAGCGGAATCGAGGCCAGGTTCACGATCTGCCCCTTCGTCTGGTTCTCTGTCCCATGGCGAGCGGTCACGTGGGCGATCTCATGCGCCATGACTCCGGCCAGTTCCGCCTCTTCGTCAGCCGTGAGTATGATGCCCGTGTTCACGAAGACGAACCCGCCCGGGAGGGCAAAGGCGTTGATGCTGTCGTCTTCGATCACCTTGAACGTGAACGGCACCTGGGCGTCGGAGTTCCGGACGATATTCTGCCCGACGCGGTTGACGAACTCGTTGACGACCGGGTCCTTGACGAGCCTGACCTGACGCTCCACCTCGGCGGCCAACTGGCGTCCGAGCGCGATCTCTTTCTCGAGAGACGTGAAGTTCAGGTTACCCAGTCCCTTGTTGATGTTGCGGTTCCCGATGTTGTCGATATCGGAGTTCTTGGGCTTTTTCTGTTCCGCCGCGACCATCGGGTTGGCCGTGACGACCACCAGAACCACCGCCATCGCAATCCGGGTAAGCTTATCGAGCATGTAAAATTCTCCGGAAAACTCTGTTACTCCATCCTAAGTACCGGTCCTTCAGGCTGTCAAGGTAATTGGACGATCCACAAACCCTTTTGGAAGAAACCTTTCCATAGAAAAGACAAGTCGATTCCCGGGTGGGTTTAAAAAGGGGCGGAGATTTTCCTCGAGGCGGATCTATTCAGATCGAGCGGACGGGCATCTCGACGATGTCGTCGATGGCGACAAGTTCTTTGACAGTAAAAGGTTCCGCGTATTCGACCCCGATCTGATGACCGTAGAACCTCGATTGGGTCTGGATGCGATCGAGCAGGCGACCCCAGGCCGGGAACAGTTTCATGATCCCGCTCATGTGCCCGTGAAACTGTGACGCGAAGCAGTTGATGGCTTCGAGCTTCTTTTCGAAGTAGGGACTGATGTCCACGACGAAGGACGGGACCACGTCCCAGTAGATCGTCGAATAGAGGATCTTGTGCGGGCGGTGCGATTCGCCTTCGAGATCGAGCTTCTTCAGCCCGGAAGCGAAACAGGCTTCATAGCCCAGCGTCGCCGCAGTGTAGTGGTCCGGGTGGCGCCCTTCCCAGTAGGGAAGAATCACCGTGCGGGGACGGGCCCGGCGAACCTGCTGTGCGACCTGGAGTCGGTTCTCGATGGAGTTCGTGAGTCGTGAATCCCCGAGATCCATCACCTGGCGGAAGCTTGCTCCGAGCGTGACGCGCGCAGCTTCGGCCTCGGCCGCGCGCTGTTCGGGCGTGCCCCGAGTTCCCATCTCACCCTGAGTCAGGTCTAGGATGCCGACGGAGTAGCCGTCGTCGACCATCTTCAGGATGGTCCCGCCGCACGTCAGCTCGACGTCATCGGGGTGAGCGGCGATCGTCAGGATGTCTACCGGTTCCATAATCTCCCGAGCTTCCTCTCCAGATCTTGCGAGTCGACCCGATACTTGAAGGCCTTGTTGCCGTTGATCCGCACCACGGGGATCTCCTCTCCGTAGGCTGCCTCCAACGTTGGATCGTTTTCGATGTTGATGATCTGGAACTCGAAGGGATAGCGAGAACGAGCCTGTTCGATCACGTCACGGGCCTCGTCGCAAAGATGGCAGCCCGGCTTGGAGAACATCTCGATCCGGAGCGCCCTATCCGGCATTCTCCCTCGCAGAAAGGGATGCCTCCGTCCCGACAGCTTCACACTGATCGTCATCAAAACGGCGGAAGAACTTTCGGGCGGTGGCGACGTCTACTCGAATCTGGTTCAGGAGGTCCTCAGCGCTCGAGAACTTTTTCTCGTCGCGCAGTCGTTTGAGGAATCGCAGGCGACCGTCCGCGCCTGCTTCCGGGACGACACCGTCGAGGACATGGGTCTCGATGGTCCGATTCTTTCCACCAAACGTGGGGCGCGTCCCCACGTTGGTCACAGCCTGGAGTAAAGATCCTCCATCGACCGCGATCCGCGTGACATAAACGCCGTCTCCGGGCATCAATTCGTTCTGCGATTTCATATTGAGCGTGGGGACCGTTTCGCTTCTGCCGCGCCCCGAACCACTGACGATCTCGCCCTCGACTTCGTAGCAGCGGCCCAGCATCCTGCGTGTGGCGCGCACATCGCCGTCGGTGAGTGCGCGACGGATTCGAGAGCTGCTGACGAAATCACGCCCTGTCGCTACGGGCCCTACTTCGATGACCTCGTAGTGGTCCCGCCATCGAGTCAACGTGTCCACATCCCCGGCATGCCGGTGTCCGAATCTGAAGTTGTGGCCGACACAAACCGCCTGAACTCTAAAGTGATTGATCAGGTATGTATAGATAAACTCTTTGGGAGAAAGCTTCGAAAAGTGGTCGTTGAACTCCTGTACGAGAAGGAGGTCAATTCCGATGTCGCCGATCAAGCGGATCTTTTGGTCCAGAGTCGCGATGAGCCGGGGCGCGCGGTCCGGCGCGAGGAACCGTAGAGGATGGGGGTCGAAAGTAATCGCGACCGAGATCGTACCGAGCTCCCGGGCACGATCGCGCACCCGTTCGAGGATCGACCGGTGGCCGCGGTGCAGGCCGTCGAAGTTGCCGATCGTGACGACGCTCGAGCCGCTGATCTGGGCCTCGGCGAGGGAATGTACGACCTTCATTTTGCTGTTCTCGACCTTTTAAGCATGAGCTACCGTCGGGTCGGCCTTCAGCTCTCAGCGCTCATCCCTCGCGGTCAGTCGTTAGCGAAACCTTCATCCGGGCGGAGATTGAAGAGGCTGACCGCGACAGCTGACAGCTAATCGCGTGAAGCAAACAGCTATAATAACCGTTTTTCGACGGGAGGCGCGATGACGGGAGCGAAGTTCGAGAGGCTGGTCGACATCATGGCACGACTGCGGGGCCCGGATGGCTGTCCCTGGGACAGGGAGCAGGATCTCGAATCGCTGAAGCCGATGCTGATCGAAGAGGTGTATGAAGTCATCGACGCGGTCGAGAGCCGGGATTACGAGGGGCTGGCCGAGGAGCTCGGAGACCTTCTGCTTCATGTGGTCTTTCACGCCCAGTTGGGTCGGGAAATGAACGAATTTGCGATCGACGACGTCATCGACGGTATCTGCGACAAGCTCATACGGCGCCACCCCCATGTGTTCGGCGATGAAAAGGCCGCAGACGCGGACGAGGTGGTCGAGAACTGGGAAGCGATCAAGGTACGGGAGAAGTCCGAGAAGCCGGCGAAAGACGGGCTGCAATCCGTGTTGCACGGCATTCCGGCCAAACTACCCGCGCTTCACGAGGCCCACAAGATATCTTCTCGGGTCGCCCGGGTCGGGTTCGACTGGCCGGAGATCGACGGCGTGTTTGACAAACTGCACGAGGAAATCCAGGAGCTCCGGGAGGCCATCGCGCTACCTCCCGGCAACCAGGCCCGGGAAGCGCTCGAAGACGAGGTCGGCGACGCGCTCTTCGTCATGGTCAACATCGCGCGCTTTCTGAAGATAGACAGCGAGTCCGCCTTGAAACGCGCGAACCGGAAGTTCCGCGCGCGCTTCCAGTTCATAGAACGCCAGCTCGAAGAGGAAGGCAAGACCCTGGAGGAGTCCTCCCTCGCGGAAATGGAAGCCATCTGGCAGCGGGCCAAGGAGCTGCACTGAATCATGGAGATTCGGGAGCTGACAAGGAAGGAAGAGTTCGAGCGGTGCGTCGAGCTACAGCGCACCGAGTGGGGGTGGAAGGATCTCGATATCGTTCCGCTTCGATCTTTCGTCGTCGTTTCGAATGTCGGAGGAATCACGCTGGGCGCTTTCGACGGAGACCGCGTCGTCGGCTTCATCAACACCCTGCCGGGCGTTCAGAAGGGGCGACCGTACTGGTATTCCCGTATGCTGGGCATTGAACATGCATATCGGGGGCGCGGGGTCGGAACGGCGCTGAAGAGGTCCCAGCGCGAGCACGCGCTCGAGAGAGGAATCCATCTGATCGAATGGACCTTCGATCCGCTGGAGTCGAAGAACGCCCATCTGAATCTGGAAAAGCTAGGTGTGGTTGTCCGCCGCTACTACGTTGACCACTATGGCTTCACGACCTCCCATCTCCAGAGGACGATGGAGAGCGACCGCCTGATGGCGGAGTGGTGGCTCGATCGACCCCGCGGCGGAGTGGCAGGGGGGACCCACCGCGTTCGGATCCCCGCCGACATCCAGGCGGTCAAGGACCGGGACCTGGACGAGGCCATCCGAATACAGCGCCGTGTGCGGGAGGAGTTCCGGAAATATTTTGATGCCGGCTACATCGTCGTCGGTTTTGAGCGACTGTCGGACGGGAGCGAATACATCTTAAGGCCGATCGCGGGAACAGATTTCGAGAATTGAGGCGCATGCACATCGAAAAAGTGGAAGTTCGGGAAGTTCGGATGCAGCTGCTCCATCCGTTTGAGACCAGTTTCGGCGTTACCCAGGAGAGGCGGATCCTGATCGTCAAGGCGTTCGACGGCGAACATGTCGGCTACGGCGAAGTCACCGCGGCCGAGGGACCTTTCTACAGCCACGAGACGTCGGAGACCGCCTGGCACGTGCTGTCGGATTTCATCATTCCATGGACAGTCGGCCGGCATCTGGATCGGGCGGCGGACTTGACGTCCATCGTTCAGCCGATCCGGGGGCACAACATGGCCAAGGCTGCGATGGAAGATGCGCTCTGGGATCTGGAAGCTCGCCAGAAGCAGACGCCCCTCTGGAAATTGTTGGGCGGCGTTCGGGAACGAATCGAGTGCGGCGTTTCCATCGGAATCCAGCCGTCGATCGACAAACTGCTGGAAAAGATCACAACCGAAGTCGATGCGGGATACCGCCGCATCAAGATCAAGATCAAGCCCGGTTGGGACCTGGACGTCATCCGACAGGTGCGCGAGTCGTTTCCCAACATTCGCCTCATGGGTGACGCGAACTCCGCCTACACGCTGGCCGACGTCGATCTGTTCAAGAAGATGGACGAATACGACATCATGATGTTCGAGCAGCCCTTGCACTGGGAAGACATCATCGACCACGCCGAACTCCAGAAGCAGATCCGGACGCCGATATGTCTCGACGAGTCCATCCACAACGTCCAAGACGCCCGCAAGGCGACCGGTATCGACGCCTGCCGGATCATCAACATCAAGCTTGGGCGCGTCGGTGGTCACAGCAGCGTCCGAGCGATTCACGACCTCTGCCGGGATCGCGACGTTCCGGTCTGGTGCGGGGGCATGCTCGAATCCGGCATCGGTCGCGCCCACAACATTGCTTTGTCGAGCCTCGAGAACTTCACGCTGCCGGGCGACGTATCCGCGAGCAAGCGCTATTGGGCGGAGGACCTGATCGAACCCCGAGTCGAGGTCAGCGCCGACGGCGAGATCCAGCAGCGCTCGGAACCGGGCATCGGGTTCGCGCCGAGGGAAGACTTTATCGAAAACATCACCGAACGCTGCCAAACGTTCACTCCATGAAGGTTTTTCAAGGCGACTGGATCTGTCCTGTGACAGACGAGCCGATTCGTGACGGAGTCGTCGTCGTAGAGGGAGGGAAAATCCTGGAGGTCGGAGAGAGCGCTCCTGCAGGGGCGCCGGTAGAATCCTTCCCGGGCTGTGCGCTGATTCCCGGTTTCGTCAACGCCCACATTCACCTCGAACTGACCATCCTGCGCGGCCTCCTGGAGGACCTTCCCTTCCAGACCTGGGTCCGGCGGCTGACTCGCGCCAAGTACGAACACCTTTCCCGGGAGGAGTTGCTCGTGTCGGCCAGACTGGGCGCACTCGAATGCCTGGCTGCCGGGGTGACAGCCGTCGGGGAGGTCATGGACATCGGGACCGGCTGGGAGGCGATGGTCGAGACGGGGTTGCGCGGCGTCGCTTTTCAGGAAGTCTTCGGGCCACAGGAGGACGTCGCGACTGAGGCGCTTCGAGGTTTGGCAGAGAAGGTAAGGGTGTTCCGGAAAGACGAGACCGCGACCCGTCGTGTCGGCGTCTCTCCCCACGCCCCGTTTACAGTGTCGGCCCCGCTGTTTGAAAGCGTTCGAGACCTGTCCGCAGACCAGCACCTGCCCCTGACTGTTCACGTCGCGGAGTCGCGCGAGGAGACCCAGTTTGTTCGCGACGGTTCGGGACCGTTCGCCGAGTATTGGAACTCGCGCGGGATTTCGGTCGTTCGGCGGGAGGCATCTCCGATCCAGTATCTAGATGATCTCGGCGTTTTCTCCCCGCGCACGCTCGCAATCCATGCCATCGAAGCGGACGCCGCCGACGTCCGAACGCTCGAAAGCCGGGGCGCGGCCGTCGCGCATTGTCCCAAGTCGAACCAGAAGCTAGGCCATGGTGTTGCGCCTGTGTGGGAGTTCGTCGAGGCAGGCGTCCCCGTTGGTCTTGGAACCGACAGCGTGGCAAGCAACAACGTGATCGACATGTTCGAAGAGATGCGGGCGGCGATCTTCCTGCAGCGAACGAGAAAGAACGATCCCGCGGCCATCGGGGCACAACACGCCCTGCGAATGGCGACGCTCGATGCCGCCTCATGCCTCGGACTAGAAGAACAGCTCGGGAGTCTGAGTGAAGGGAAGCAGGCCGACATTGTCGTCGTCGACCTGAACGAGCCCGCACTGAGACCCGTCTACGATCCGGTCGAAAGCATGGTCTATTCGGCGAGCCGGAAGAACGTCACCGCGACGTTTCTCGGCGGCGAACGAGTGGAGATGGATCCGACCGACACCATTGCCCAAGCGCAAGCCATCGCAGATCGCTTGAAGGACCTGGACCTCGAAGCGGAATGAGCCGCGAGAGAGCCACTGTGAGGGGGACAGGGGCCTGGCCCTGTCCCCGGGCGTATGGGCACCCTTCATGCCCGGGAGCGCGCATGAATCTTCAACAAAAGTGTGCGGTCACAGACCGCACCTACACCTGCCTGCCAGATCTTTCGCTGGAGTGCAGGTGCGCTCTATGAGCGCACAAGTGTCCTCCCTCGCGGCGCATTTCGCTTGCCGCTACACTTCGCTTAGTAGATGGCCGAGCTTGTTTTTTTTGGTTCGGAGATAGGTTTCGGATGTATCCGACGGGGGGATCTCAATGGGCATGCGTTCGATCTGACGGATTCCTGCCTCTTCGAGGGCTGCGATCTTTCTCGGGTTGTTCGACATAAGCCGAATCTGGTCGAGCTTGAAGTGCTTCAGGACCGCGCCGCAGAGAGCGTAGCTACGATGGTCGGCCTCGAATCCGAGTTGGTGATTTGCTTCCACCGTATCGTGTCCGGAATCCTGGAGCTCGTAGGCCAGTAGCTTGTTCATCAGTCCGATCCCCCGTCCCTCGGCGAGTTGATAGACGAGGATGCCGTGGCCTTCCTCCGAGATCCTTCGGAGCGCAACGTCCAGTTGCTCCCCGCAGTCGCATCGGGACGATGCGAAGATCTCGCCCGTCACACACTGCGAATGCACACGGACCAGTGGCATCGACTGACTTGCGGGCTCGCCCATGACCAGTGCGTACACGGCCTCGTCACCGGATTCGGTCTCGAAGCCAAAGATCCTGTAGGCTCCGAATCTCGTGGGAAGACTGGCTTCTGCGACTTTGCGAGCGTTCATAAGAGTGCGATTATAGTACGCGGAACCTACATCCCCTGCCGGTCGAGGACGATGTCGTCGGGACTGCCGTGAACCCCGTCGGGACCGGGGGAGCGCAACACATAGGCGCGGTCGCCACGTCGTTCGTACCGAATCTCACGACCCCACGCGTCCTGGCGTATCAAGTCCTCCATGAAGAGCGGATGGAGGACGTCGGCCAGGGTCGACTCCGTTCCAAGCAGGGGCAGGGAACCGTTCTGAGCCTGGTACTCGGTGACACCTGCAGCGAGTTTTCCCAATGCGGCGGAGGTGTTGTCGGAGTACTGACGTTCGACGGCCTCCAGGAGAAGGTCGACGTCGATCCACTGGCGATCACCGAGTCTGGCAGAAACGATACGCCATTTTCCGCCGGCATCCTTCTCAAACTGGAATGCCATCTTCACGCTCGTCTCTGCGACCGCCCTGCCCCCGGTTTCGATCATGATTCGTTCGATTTCGATCTCGGACGGCACTAGCGTCGATCCTCCGAGGCTCGCGATCTGTTGTCGCGCAGCCCTCGTCGAAAGAGTACCGGCGCAGCCTGTGAGGACGATTAGAGCCGCCAAAAATGGGGTCCGGAAGGCGTATCTCATGAACCGATCGAGTCTATCACGTTGTGATATCATCCAGATCAATTTGCAGTTCGAGGGTCGCGATGAACGTGAACGTGGTCTTCTTCGCCTCGCTGGTCGACATCGTCGGAAGCCGCCAACTCAACATCGACATCGGCGACGGTGCGAGGGTCGCCGATGTTCTGGACCAGCTGGAGTCCAGCTATCCGCGGATCAAGGCATATCGTTCTGTGCTGCTGACCGCGTTGAACGAGGATTACGTGGAGTCGTCCCGGACCCTTGTCGAAGGGGATGAGCTCGCCGTGTTCCCGCCGGTCAGCGGGGGTCAGGTGCAGGCGAAGGACCTGACGATCAGCCTGCCGAACCATTTCTACCAGATAACGCGTGAGACGATCGACTCTCAGAAGATCGCCCGCGAGTTGCTGACAGGCGACGATGGCGCCATCTGCGTGTTCGAAGGCGTGGTTCGGAACAACTCCAAAGGTAAGGCGACCCGTTACCTTATCTACGAAGCATACGAGGGCATGGCGCTCAAGAAGCTCCGGGAAATCGGCGAATCGGTCCGCCAGGTCTGGGAGATCGACTCCATCGCCATCGTTCATCGCCTGGGCCGGATGGAGATCGGCGAAACCTCGGTCGCCGTCATCGTGACGGCCGCTCACCGTCGGCCTGCCTTTGATTCCTGTCACTATGCCATCGACCGGTTGAAAAAGATCGTTCCCATCTGGAAGAAGGAATACTTCGAAGACGGTGAAGTCTGGGTCGAGGGTCAGTCATAAGATGAACAAGATTGCTCTCGTCGTGCACGGCGGGGCCTGGGAGATTCCCGATGCGATGGTCGAGGATTGTCGGACGGGTATTCGGGATGCGCTTGTTGCTGGATGGGCGCTACTGCAGCAGGGCGGGGCTGCCGCGGACGCATGCGAACAAGCTGTCGTGGCGCTGGAAGACTCTCCCGTGTTCGATGCAGGTGTCGGTTCACACCTGAACCGTGACGGCCGCATCCAGCTCGATGCCGTCCTGATGGATGGCTCCACGTTGGAGGCGGGCGCGGTGGCGGCCGTCGAACGTGTGAAGAACCCCATTCGTCTCGCTCGGCGGATACTGGAAGACAGCCCACACATCCTGTTGGTCGGCGCAGGGGCGGAGCAGTTCTCGCTCGAGAAGGGACTCGATCTGTGTGACCCGGAAGACCTGCTTGTCGAACGGGAACAGACACGCTGGTCCGATTGGAAGGGGAGCGCGATGCCCGCGGCCGGCGCCGACAAGGGAACGGTTGGCGCGGTGGCCATCGACATGTTCGGCAGCCTGGCGGCCGGAACCTCGACGGGCGGTCCTTTCGGCAAGTATCCCGGGAGGGTCGGCGATTCTCCGATTATCGGCTGCGGTTGCTACGCAGACAACGCCAGCGGAGCCGTATCGGCGACGGGGGAGGGCGAAGCGATCATGAAGCTCGTCCTTTCGAAGACGGCCTCAGACCTGCTCGCCTTGGGCCAGGAGGCCCAGAGCGCGGCGGAAACAGCCTTGAGCCTGATGATGCAACGTACCTCCGGCAGGGGCGGCCTGATCCTCCTGGACCGCCTCGGCCACGTCGGCGCCGCTCACACCACCTCCCGTATGGCCGCGGCCTACCGCACGACCGACTCCGACGACCTGACCCTCCTGATCTGAGTGATCGGAATTAACCACGGAGGCGCGGAGGCACGGAGAGGCACAGGTCTTGATCTTCTGAACATAGGGCCGCCCGCATCCGGCTCCGTGCCTCCGTGGTTAATAATCCCCGTTTCTAGTCCGATGGTAGGTCGGGGGTCCAGCGGAGAACGGGTTTGCGGGCGGCGGAGGCTTCGTCGATTCGGCCGATGCGGGTGCTGTGGGGAGCGTTCTTGACCAGGTCCGGATCTTTCTCAGCCTCGCGGGCGATTGCCAGCATCGCATCGATGAACGCGTCGAGTTCCTGTTTGCTTTCGGTTTCGGTCGGCTCGATCATGATCGCGCCGGGGACGATCAAGGGGAAGGACACGGTTGGTGGGAATCCATAGTCCATGAGACGTTTTCCGATGTCTCCGACATGCACACCCTGCCGGGCCTGGATCCGGTCTGAGAATACGACCTCGTGAAGCGAAGCGCCGTCGTACGGCAATGCGTATGCGTTCTTGAGCTTTTCACGGATGTAGTTTGCGTTGAGGACCGCGACTTCCGAAACCTCCCTCAATCCCTCCGGGCCGTTCGCCCGGATGTAACACAGGGCGCGGACATGCATGCCGAACTGACCGAAGAAAGCTTTCACCTTGCCCACCGATTGAGGCCGGTCGTGGTCGATGTAGTAGGACCCGTCGTCAGCTCGGCCGATGGTCGGGCATGGTAGGAAGGGTTCCAGGGAAGATCTGACGGCGACGGGCCCGCTTCCCGGCCCACCTCCGCCGTGCGGCGTCGTGAAGGTCTTGTGCAGGTTGATGTGCAGGACGTCGACGCCGAAGTCTCCGGGCCGGCTGATACCCATCATCGCGTTGAGGTTCGCACCGTCCATGTAGACCAGTGCCCCGTGGGAGTGCATCAATTCGGTGATGTCTGCAATCGCGCTCTCGAAGATTCCCAGCGTGTTCGGGTTCGTGACCATGATTCCGGCTACCTGGTCGTCCACGATCTCCCGCAGGTGAGCCAGATCCACCATGCCGGAGGGATTGGACGGGACGTTCTCGACTTCATATCCCGAGATCGTCACACTGGCGGGGTTTGTCCCATGTGCGGAGTCCGGGACGAGAATCTTCCGACGGGGGTTGCCCTGCGCTTCGTGATAGGCGCGAATCATGAGCAGGCCCGTCAGCTCCCCCTGCGCGCCGGCAGCCGGCTGGAGGCTCACGGCATCCATGCCTGAAATCTCCGCCAGGCACCGTTCGAGCGACTTCTGCACCGCGAGAGCCCCCTGGACCGTGTCCGCCGGCATGTAGGGGTGGGCCTCGGCGAAACCGGTGAGCCGGGCGACACGCTCGTTGATTCTCGGGTTGTACTTCATCGTGCAGGAGCCGAGGGGGTAGAGCCCGAGATCGATGTGATAGTTCCACGTCGACAGCCGAGTGAAGTGGCGGATGACATCCAGCTCGCTCAGCTCGGGCATGCCTTCGATGCCCTCTCGCCGGAGCTCGGAAGGCAGCAGGCTGTCGAGATCTTCCTCCGGGACATCCGACTCGGGTACGTCGAAGCCCCGGCGCCCTGACGATCCTTCTTCAAAGACGAGGCGCTCATCGAGGCTCAGGTGCGGTCGGGTCCGTTGCCGCCCCGCGCTCATGACAATGCCCCCACGAGTCTATCGATATCGTTTCTGGTGTGGACCTCTGTAACGCACAGGAGCAGGGCATCGGCAAGTTCGGGGTAGAACCGGGACAGATGAATTCCCGCGACGACACCCGCTTCTCTCGTGCGCCGTAGAATCGCGTCGGCATCGCCTTTCAAACGCACCACGAACTCGTTGAAACGAGGGGAAGGGAAGAGGACTTCGTGATCGGTCTTTTCTCTGATCTGGGCAATGGCGTACCCGGCCTTGAGGACGTTTTGTTCGGCGATAGTCCGGAGTCCTTCCGGTCCGACTGTCGCCAGGTAGATTGTCGTCATCAGCGCGCAGAGAGACTGGTTCGTGCAGATGTTCGAAGTCGCCTTTTCCCGACGGATGTGCTGCTCTCGGGTGGCGAGAGTCAGCACGAATCCGCGATGGCCTTCGTGATCGGTTCCCATGCCGACCAGGCGTCCAGGGACTTGTCGGAGGTAGCGGGACCGTGCCGCGATGTAGCCGACGTGTGGGCCGCCGAAGCTCATCGGAACACCCAGGGACTGAGCTTCGCCGACGACGATATCCGCCCTTTGTTCATCGGGGCCGGCACCGGGCGGGTAGAGCAGTCCGAAGGACATGGCTTCGGCGATGTTGACGATCGAAAGAGCTCCTTGACCGTGGGCCAGCTCCGCTATCTCCGATGTGTTCTCGATCGTGCCGAAGAAGTTGGGAGACTGGATCACGACAGCGGCCGTTTCAGAGCCCAGTTCCCTGGCGAGCTCCTCGAGGTCGACCCTTCCGGTCTCGGAGAAATCGATGGGATCGATGACGACGCCGAGCTTCCTGGTGTAGGTCTCGACGACGGCCCGGTACTCGGGATGGACGGAACGGGCGATGAGGAAGCGGTTCCGGCCCGTCACCCGCTGGGCCATCAGGATCGCCTCTGCCAGCCCGGTGCTGCCATCGTAGAGAGAGGCGTTGGACACGTCCATTCCGGTCAACTGGGTGATGTAGGTTTGGAACTCGAAGATTGCCTGCAGCGTGCCCTGCGCAATCTCGGCCTGGTAGGGCGTGTACGCCGTGAAGAACTCGGAGCGGGAGACCAATGAGTCGATGATCAGCGGAACATAGTGGGGGTAGACCCCGCCCCCCAGGAAGGACGTCAAGTCCACCTGGTTCCTGGATGCAATGTCTTCGAAGTAAGCCAGCAGTTCCGGTTCGGTCAGGGCTTCAGGAATGTCGAGCAGCCCTTCGAGGCGAAGCTCCTTCGGAATGCCCGCAAAGAAAGCCTCCGTGGAGTCGACGCCGATCTCGGTCAGCATCTCCGCGCGGTCGGACGCGGAGTTCGGGATGTATCTCAACTACTCCTCCGCCGCTGCGGTGAATTCTCCGTAGGCTTCCGCTGAGAGAAGACTGCCCGTTTCGTCCGGATTCTTGATTCGAATCCGCACCATCCAGCCCTGTCCGTAGGAATCGTCGTTGACCACCTCAGGTGAATTCTCCAGTTCCCCGTTGATGTCGGTGACCTCGCCCGACACAGGCATGAACAGTTCGGATACGGCTTTCACCGATTCCACCGTTCCGAAGGCTTCGTTCGCATCGAACGTATCCCCGACCTTCGGCAGCTCGACGAAGACAACGTCGCCCAACTCCTCCTGGGCGTGAGAAGTGATACCGACCAGGCCCGTGTCGCCCTCGACACGGAGCCACTCATGCTCCTTGGAGTACAGCAAGCCATCCGGGTTCATACCGATCATCTCCGTTTATAGAATGGGGTTTTGACGACTGCGGCGTCGCACAAGCGTTTACGAACGCGAACCTGGAACCGGGTGCCCGGCCCGGTGTGGGCGATGGGCAGGTAGGCGAGGCCGATGTTCTTCTTGAGGGTAATCGAAGGGCTGCCGCTCGTAACATGACCGACCTCCTTCCCACCGACCAGTGCCGCGTAGTGATCCCGTGCGATGTCGCGCCCGAGCATCTCGAAACCGACAAGCTTTCTCTGGAGACCAGCCTCCTTCTGCTTGACGAGGGCCTCGCGTCCGACGAAGGAACTCTTGTCCAGCTTGGCTATCCATCCCAGGCCGGCCTCCAGCAGGGTTGTGGTTTCGTCCATGTCGTTTCCGTAGAGCAGCATCTTGGCTTCGAGGCGCAGCGTGTTCCGAGCGCCCAGACCGACCGGTAGGATACCGTGGGCCTTGCCCGACTCGAGAATGGCCTCCCAGACCGCTTCAGACTGTTGCCGGTCGAAGTAGAATTCGAACCCGTCTTCACCGGTGTATCCCGTCCTGGACACAATCCCGTCAACGCCCGCAAGCTTCGCGCGGGAGAAGCGGTAGTAGGCGATCTGTGACAGATCCACATCCGTGAGCGGCGCAAGTGTTTCCTGCGATCGCGGTCCCTGGGTTGCGAGCATCGTCGTCCGATCGCTATCGTCCTCGATCCGGGCCCCCGCCTCGTTGTGAGCCTGCAGCCACTGGAAATCTTTCGCGATGTTTGCCGCATTGACGACCAGCATGTAGGTCTCCGCGTCGACGCGATAAACGAGCAGGTCGTCGACGACGGTGCCTTCCTCGTAGGCCATTGCCGAGTACTGCGCCTGCCCGTCTTCGAGAAGTGAGACGTCGTTCGAAGTGACAAACTGGAGGAGTTCCCTCACCCCTTCGCCGCGCACGAAAAACTCCCCCATGTGGCTGACATCGAACAGTCCGACGGCGTTGCGCACCGCGGCGTGTTCGGCCGTGATGCCGCTGTATTCGACGGGCATTTCCCAGCCGCCGAAGGGAATCAGGCGCGCTCCGCATCTCTTGTGAGTGTCGTAGAGAGCGGTTCGTTTGATTTCAGGCATCGGGGCGTAACAACCTCTTCGCACTTCGGTTCTTCGGAGTCAAGAGGGGGGCAATGGCAGTCTGGCCCCCTGGGCGGAGGGGGCCAGACTCGGAGGCAATGCCTGATGTCGGATCGAAGAACGCGTTTACGTGGACCTGAAACCAGTACTCACCGACTGAGGCGTGTCATCATCGCGGAGCGCTCGAGCCGTCGGCCGGCCAGGTACACCTCGGCGATGTCCCGGCTGTCGACCATGTTCTCGATCGGGTTACCGGGGACGAGAAGAAAATCCGCTCGCTTTCCGGCGGCCAACCCGCCACTTTCCTCGTAGCCGAGTATTTTCGCCGACGTGACGGTGGCTGCCACGATGGCCTGTTCCGGGGTCAGGCCCGCGGCGACCATCAACTCCAGCTCACGATGCTCGAAGAAGCCGGGGAAACGATCGAGCGTTCCCGAATCACTGCCGAAACCTATCGTGACGCCGGCGTCGGAGAGCGTCTTCAGGTTTCGCATTGCCGTGTCGAACTGACGACGACGTGCATTCAGGTTGAGGTCCTGTTGCGCCCTGCCGACAAAACCGGGGCTCGATATTCGGCCGACGGTACTTCCACTGACGGTCTCGCGCAGCGATCTGTCACCGAGCCAGGCCGGTTCATCGGCGTAAGTGAAGGCGGATTCGTGCCCGGTCAGGGTCGGGACATAGAACACGTCGTTCTCGACCATTGCCTGGACCAACGCGTCGTCGACATTGCGGTCTCGGATACTGTGCACCAGACCATCGACCCCGGCGTCTACGAGGCGTTTTGCGTCGGCCAGGTAAAGAACATGAGCGACGACGCGAATGTTGTTCTGGTGTGCTTCATCGATGACTGCGGAATAGAACTCCGGTCGCAGCTTGGGCACCGTTGCGACCTGATCGGCGAGTCGCCCTCCCCGGTAGATCTGTCCGGTCACCTGACGAGCGTCGTCCACCCAGACCTTGACGAAATCCACTTCCTTGGCCGCGAGGTCCCGAACCGCTTGTCGGGCCTCCTCCTCGCTGTTCACCTGGATCGGTACTTCGCCCATGCCATCCAAAGTCGACGGGAATCCGCCTCTTCCGGTGATGCCCTGGCCGGCTGTGAACAGCCGGGTGCCGCTCAGTTCACCCGAGCGCTGTTCAGTGCGGATCTGAAATGCGAGATCGCCGACATCGCTCCCCAGTACGGCGACGGAACCGACGCCGTAGTAAAGATATCGGTCGAGGTCGTCCACCACGGTTTCCCGGGAATAGTTGGCCACATCAAAGTTCGAGCCGATCGTCAAGCCCACATGCCCGTGCATGTTGTGCATGAAGGGGAAAACGGTATGGTTTGAGAGATCGAAGCGGTCCGCGCCAGGGGGGTGCTCCACCTCTGCTATCGGGCCGATAGCCCGGATGATTCCGTCGTCGACGATGATCGCGACGTTTTCAATAAGCTGTCCGTCCGGCCCTATCGCGTTGCCGTTCTCGAAATACGTGACGAGAATTTCCTCCTCGTCGGTTGTATCGGGGGGCGGGCCACACGCACTCAGGGCGAGTAGGAAGAGGACCAAAAGCGAGACACGATTCATTCCATGCAACTCCTTGAGATGGGGTGTCAAAAAAGGTTTTAAAGTATAGCATACGCTTGACATCCCGGAACCCGCGGTTGCAACTTTGATACAGTCTGTAGTCCTGTCCTCACAACTTGGAGCCGGATTTCGCGAGCATCCCGGGACGGTGAAGGGAGTGGGTCCGTGCGCAGCAGGGTATACGTCACTCGGCGCATATTTGATGAGGCCATCGTCTTTCTCGCCGAGCAGGTCGAGGTTGTCGGGAACGCCACGGACCGCATCCTCGATCCGGGCGAACTGCGGGACTCGCTCCAGGGGATGGATGGGGTTCTCTGCCTGCTGACCGATCGGATCGACGCCCCCCTGATGGATTTCTGCCCAAACCTCCGCGTTGTGGCTGATGTTGCCGTGGGCTTCAACAACATCGATCTCGAGGCTGCGACCGAACGGGGCATTCTCGTCACAAACACGCCCGGGGTACTGACCGAAACGACGGCCGACTTCGCCTGGAGCCTGTTGATGGCCGCCGCGCGGCGGGTGGTCGAGGCGGATCGTTATGTTCGGGCGGGAAAATTCAAAGCCTGGGGTCCGAAGCTGCTGCTCGGCCAGGACCTTCACGGGAGGGTCCTGGGCGTGATCGGCCTCGGACGGATCGGCCAGGCCGTCGCGCGCCGGGCAGCGGGGTTCGACATGGAAGTTCTGTTCTTCGATCCCCAGGAGATCGCCGAAGGCGTCGTTCGCGAGTTGGGAGTTCATAGAGCGTCGCTCGAGGAAATCTTCCGAAACGCGGACTTCATAAGCCTTCACGTCCCTCTCGTGGAAGAGACCCTACACCTGCTCGACGACGATGCATTTCGTTTGATGAAACCCAACTGCGTAGTGGTAAACACCTCGCGCGGCGCAGTGATCGACGAGAAGGCGCTGGTCCGTGCACTCCAGGAGGGTGCGATCGCGGGTGCGGGGCTCGACGTTTACGAGCGGGAACCCGACATCGAACGGTCGCTCCTGGACCTGGAAAGCGTGGTCCTCGCACCCCACATCGCGAGCGCGTCACGGGAAACCCGGTTAAGGATGTGTATGATGGCTGCTGAGAACCTCCTCGCCGGTCTGCGCGGCGAACGCCCGGAAAACCTCGTCAACACGGACGCATGGGACAGACCACGCCGATAACCACGATCAAGCCACCTGCCCTGAAGACGGGCGACACCATTGGCGTCGTCGCCCCGTCCAGCAACATCAGGCGGGACAAGCTGGCGGCGGGCTGCCGCGAGTTGGAGAGTCTCGGCTTCAAGGTCCGCTACCGCGAGGACATACATTCCGAGCATCGGTACCTTGCCGGCGGGGTGCATCGGCGCGTCGAGGAGTTCCGGGAGATGCTCGAAGATCCCGGTGTCGCCGCTATATTCTGCGCTCGCGGCGGCTACGGAAGCGGCCATCTGCTCGAACACTTCTCCAGCGATGAAATCCTGAGGAATCCGAAAATCCTGTGCGGGGCCAGTGACATCACCATGCTCCTGAACGTCTTCGTGAACGCCGGAGTGGTCGGGTTTCACGGTCCGATGGTCGCGACAGTGCTCAACCAGGGGCCCGAGGCATACGACCGCGACGTTCTCCTGGGCATGCTGGTCGACGGAGACAAGACGCGTTTCCCGACCCTCGGGACGAAGATCGTGCGCGAGGGCGAAGCCGAAGGCCGGCTGCTGGGTGGCTGCCTGTCGCTGCTGGTTTCGACGCTGGGCACCGACTGGGAGATCGACACCGCCGAGGGGCTCCTGTTCCTGGAAGATGTGGATGCCAAACCGTACCAGGTCGACCGGATGCTGACTCACCTGAAACAGGCCGGCAAACTCGACCAGATCTGCGGTCTTGTATTCGGGGAAATGTTGGGTTGCCGCCAGCATCCGAATCAGGGGTACGAGCTCGAGGAACTCGTGAGCGACTTCTTCGCCCCCTGGGGAGTGCCTGTCCTGTTCGGGTTCCCGAGTGGACACACATCGCGGCCCAATGTCGTTCTGCCCTTTGGGGTTCGCGCCCGTCTTGCCCTGGGCGAAACAAGCGTTTTCGAACTGGTTGAGCCCGCTGTCGAAACTGCCTAGCCTTGCAGCCGTGGATAAGACCATCAAACACATCTATCTTGCTGGGATTTGTGGCACCGCGATGGCCTCCCTTGCCGGGATGCTGAAGGAAGCGGGCTATGAAGTTTCGGGCTCGGACTCGGCGGTCTACCCCCCGATGTCTGCTTTTCTTCAGGGTCTTGATATCCCAGTCTATGAGGGTTTTAGTGAGGATAACCTAAAGCGACACGTCCCAGATCTTGTGGTCATCGGGAATGTCCTCTCGCGGGGTAACCCGGAAGTCGAGTATGTCCTGAATGAGGACTTGCGGTACCGCTCGATGCCGGAAACGCTGAAGGAACTCTTCATCCGGGGACGGCGTTCTGTCGTCGTGACGGGAACTCACGGTAAGACCAGGACTACCGCCATGCTTGCCTGGATGCTGACCTTTGCGGGCCGGGACCCGTCTTTTCTGCTGGGCGGTATCGCCGAGAACTTCCAGAGCAGCTTCCAGATGGGCGGCGGCGCCGATTTCGTGGTTGAAGGAGACGAGTACGATACGGCCTTCTTCGATAAAGCGCCGAAGTTTCTCCACTACATGCCGCGAATCGCCGTGGTGAAGAACATCGAGTTCGACCATGCCGACATCTATCCCGACCTGGAGGCGATCAAGCTGGCTTTTAGACGCTTCGTAAATATCGTTCCCAGCGACGGCCTGCTCATAGCCGGCGTGGACAGCCCGGCCGTTCGGGAAGTCCTCGCCCACGCTCAATCCAGGGTGGCGACTTACGGACTTGAGAACGGCGACTGGAGGGCGGAGGAATTGGAGGCGACCCACCGAGGGATGGCCTTTGCTGTTGTGCTTCGGGATGAGCTCTGGTATCGCTTTCGCATCCCCTTGCCGGGTGAGTTCAACGTGCGGAACGCGTTGAGCGCGATCGTCGCCGGCGACGAATTGGGGCTGTCGGCCGTTGAGATGCAGGAGGCGCTTTCCAGGTTCCGGAATGTTCGAAGGCGCCTTGAACTGCGTGGGGAAGTGGCCGGCGTCCGAATTTACGATGATTTCGCTCATCATCCGACGGCGGTGAGAGAGACCCTGAAGGGAATTCGCGCCCAGTTTCCCGGCAGGAGGATCTGGGCGGTGTTCGAGCCTCGGTCTCAGACTTCTCGCCGATCTCTGCTCGAGCAGGAGTTCGGCGCGGCGCTGGGTTTGGCCGACATTGCGATCGTCGCTCCGGTCCACCGGCCGTCTGGTCTGGATCCAGCCGAGCGACTGTCGCCCGAACGGATCGTGCAGGCCCTGGAGCGGAGTGGGTGCCGAGCCCACACGTTCGACACGACAGACGAAATAGTGCAGTTCGTGGCCGCAGAGGCGGCCGACGGGGACCAGGTGGTCATCATGTCGAATGGGAGATTCGACAACATCCATGAACGACTCCTCGAGCTGTTGAACCACACCTGCGCGAGCCTTGGTGGGCAGGGGGACTCTTGACATGGGAAGATTGGTACTGACTACGCTGATCTGGGCAATTCCGGCTTTCTCTCAATCAGTCCACTATCGGGTAGCGATGCCCGATCCCGGCAGCCACCTGTTTCACATCGAGATTGAGATCGAGAACCCCGGCGGCGAATCCATGGAGCTGGGGTTGCCGGCTTGGAATGCGACGTATGTGATTCGGAACTTTGCCCAGTTCCTTCAGGGCTTCGACGCCAACGTCCCCGCGAGGCGGATTGACAAGCAGACGTGGCGCATTGAACCCGGAACGGAAACGTCGGTGCGGGTCCGGTACACGATCTACGCGAACCAGAAGAGCCCTTTCTCGAGCGAGCTCAACGAGCAACATGCCTTCTTCAACAGCGCCAACCTCCTGCTGCTCTGGAAGCAGCAACGGGATCTTGCAGTGACGCTGGAGATCGAGCCACCTCGGGGTTGGACGATCGCAACCAGCCTCCCGCCGACAGCCCGGGAGAACTTATTTCAAGCGGACAATTACGACCATCTGGTCGATAGTCCCGTCGATGTCGGCATCCTCGACCGGCACAGCTTCACTGTCCGGGGAGTTCCCGTGTACGTCATCGTGGACGGAGCTCACAGGGACTACGACGCCGACGAACTCGTGTCGGTTCTGGAGCGCATGGTGGCGGGCCATGTCGATCTCATGGGGGACGTCCCGTTCGACCACTATTACTTCCTCTACCACTTCACGAGAGAACGGAGCGGCGGAGGGATGGAACATCGGGACTCGACCGCCATTCACCGGACGTTCGCACCCGACGAGAGATCGGTACAGGGGGTTGTCGGCGTCAGTTCCCACGAGTTCTTCCACCTGTGGAACGTCAAACGAATCCGGCCGCAGAACATGGAACCGATCGACTACTTCCAGGAAGACTACAGCACGGCCCTCTGGTTCAGCGAAGGGTTTACCAGCTACTACGGCGGCCTCGTCCTGACACGGACCGAGCTTCAGAGCCGCCGGCAGTACTACCGGTCGCTGGCCCGCCAGATTCGGACGCTCCAGTCCCGGCCGGGAAGGCGGAAGCTGTCAGCGGCCCACTCCAGCCTGTTGACCTGGTTCGACGATCGAACTTTCTTCAACACGGCTGAAAACAGCTTTTCCTACTACAACAAGGGACTGTTGATTGGGTTGTTGCTCGACCTGAAGATTCGTGACGCCAGTGACAACCGGTTCACGCTCGATGACGTAGTGAGACATCTCAACGAAGACTACGCGAAGAAAGGACGCTACTTCGAGGACGACTACGGCGTCGCCCGTGCGATCACAGAAGTTACGGGTCTGGACCTGGACGAGATCTATACCGATTTCGTGCATCGCACCGCCGAGCTCCCGTACGCGGAATACCTCGGATACGCGGGGCTCGAACTGGTCGAGGGGACCGGTCAGGGGGGGGCGGCCGGCTACGAGATCCACGAGACGGAAAACACCAGCCCGAAGCAGCTCGCAATTCGCGAGTCCTGGCTAAGCGGAGGAGGTTGAGTTGGGGACCGCGAAACTGATGTATTCGCTGATCTGCGACGACGTCCGACTGGAGGTCGGGAACAAGCTGTCGTTGATGGGCGTCTTCCAGAACGTTTTCCTTGCGACCTTTCCGTCCGCGGTGGTGAAGTTCGCCGTCGTCAATCACTGGGAGGGAAACGGCGAGTTCGAGACGCAGGTCAAGATCCTGAACCCTGCGCGCGAGGAAACCGTGTCTTCGGTATCGGCCTCCTTCGCGATCTCGGGCCAGGGCCATGCCGACAACATCACTTTCTTCGCGAACGTCACATTCGATCGGCCCGGTACCTACACCCTCCAGGTCTTTCTGTCCGGGGACCTCGTTAAAGAGAGTCCCCTGCATGTTCGGCAAGTCCAGACTGCGCCGTCGGGTCCGGTTAATTAGGGGAAAGTAGGCCGTTGTCCGTAGGCCGTTGTTCGTTTGAAGAGGAGGGAGGGTGGCAAGTGACGAGCCGGAGGCGCTTCCCCGCGAAATGACTGAGCGGCTCTACTACAACGATCCCTATCTTCTCGAGTTTGATGCGGAGATTGTCGACCGGTTTCCAGTCGACGCCCGACACGGTCTTGTCTTGGATAGGACCGCTTTCTACCCCACATCGGGAGGACAACCCAACGACACAGGGACGATCGCCGGCGGCTCCGTGGTGGACTGCTATGAGGAAGACTCCGGACGGGTTGTTCATGTGCTTGACGAACCGGTTGAAGGCGATCGGGTGCACGCGATCGTCGATCGGGAGCGGCGAATCGACCATATGCAACAGCACTCGGGCCAGCATGTTCTATCACAGGCCTTCGTCGAGTTGTTCGGGTGGGGAACCGTGGGCTTTCACCTCGGCGCGGTTGCTTCAACCATTGATGTGGACGTGGCGGCAGCTTCCGCAGACCAGATCGTGGCTGCGGAGGCATTGGCGAACAGGACCGTGCTTGGGGACGCTCGGGTCGCCGTGGAATATGTCGAGAATGAGGACCTGGCCGAAGCGGGCCTCCGGAAACCGACCGAACGTACAGGTCGGGTCCGCGTGATCGACATCGAAGGGTTCGATCGTTCAGCCTGCGGCGGGACCCATGTCAGGGCGACCGGGCAGATCGGGCCGATCCTGATCACGCGGACCGAACGCGTACGAAAACAGGTCCGCGTGGAGTTCCTGTGCGGCTACCGTGCGGTGCGACATGGCCGCAACGCGAACAGAGTCCTCAATGAAATCGCGCAGATCACGTCCGCTCCCGCCCTGCAATCCGTTACCGCCGTGCAGTCGATGAAGGACGAGCTGTTACGTCGGATGAAGACGATCGAGGAACTCCAGACCCGGCTGATAGAACACGAAGCGGCGTCTTTCCCGCTCGAGGATGGGTTCGCCGTCGCCGTCTGCGAGGATCGAACACCGGATCAGCTCCGGGAGCTCGCGCGGAAGATATGTGTGAAGCAATCCGCGGTGGTCCTGTTCGCGACGCGGACCGATCCCGCGAGCGTCGTGTTCGCTGCGTCGGAGGATCGATCCGTGGACGTAGGGGCCCTGCTCAAGAAGGTGATTGCCGTGTTCGGGGGACGTGGTGGCGGGCGGCGAACGCTGGCCCAGGGCGGCATACCCGGTTTGAGCGATCCCTCGATGTTGCTGGAATTCGCGCGGAAAGCGGCTCTCACCGACGCCGCGGCGACGTGATCACCTGAGCGCCGCCACGATTGCCTCGGAAAAAGGGCCGGCCTGCGTCGGGCCCTCGGCCATGATCAGCTTCCCGTCCACGATGAGTTTCTCGCCGACGTAGGTTGCCCCCGCCTTCTTCAGCTCCTCGATGGCCTCGGGCAGGAAGTAGACTGTCGCGTTCCTCCCTTCCAGCAGGTTTGCTTTGGCCAGAACCACTGTCGAGAGGGATATTGCCGCCACCAGCTTGCCGGCCTCGGCCATAGCCGCGAGTAATTCGGCGAGCATCTTATCCTTCCAGAAAAGTTCCGGCACAGAGCTTCCGCCCGACAGGACGGCGGCATCGTAGTCCTCCGCGCTGACATCGGCGATGGCGACGGCGGCCTCGATCATACCCTCCCGCATGCCGCGGCAGGTTCGCGCCTCTCCGGAAGCAACTACGACGTGAGCGCCCTGCTTTTCCAGTATTCGTTTGGGTTCGAAGACCTCTTCTTCGCGAAACTGGGTCTGGGGAATTATCAGAAGTACCTTCCTGCCGTCGAGCTTAGTTTCGGCCATCAGCGATCTCCTCCGTTGTAGCGGACGATTATACCCTGTTAGAATCGAGGAGCTTCAGGAGAGGAGAGAGTCACGGATGATTCAGCTGAAAAGCCCACAGGAAATCGACAGGATGAGGACTCCGGCGCGGATCGACGCGGAAGTTCTGTCGATCGTGCGTGAGAACTGCGTGGAAGGCGTTTCCACCTACGATCTTGATCGAATCGCAGAGGAGGAAACCCTCAAGCGGGGCGGAAAGCCGACCTTCAAGGGTTACCGGGGCTTTCCGGCGTCACTGTGCACCTCCATCAACCAGGAAGTCGTACACGGCATCCCGTCGAAGAAAAGGATTCTGAAGTCGGGCGATATCCTGGGCATCGATTTCGGTGTGACATTCGACGGTTTCATCGGCGACCATGCCATGACCGTTCCCATCGGGGAGGTCTCCGATGAGATCGAGCAACTGCTCCGGGTCACCGAGGAGTCGCTCCACAACGGCATCGAAGCAGCCAGACCAGGCAATTTCCTTGCCGACATTTCTGCCGCAATCCAGGGGACGACCGAGCCGTACCAATACGGAATCGTTCGCGAGTTCTGCGGCCACGGTATCGGCCGCGCCCTCCACGAGGATCCGCCGGTCCTCAATTATGTCCACAACGGACGGGGTCCGAAAATCAAACCAGGCTTATGCGTCGCGTTGGAACCGATGATCAACCTCGGTACCGACAAGGTCCGCATCCTGGACGACGGCTGGACTGTCATCACCGAAGACGCCAAGCCCTCCGCCCATTTCGAACACACGGTCGCCGTTACTCCCGACGGACCGGAGATTCTGACCAAACTGTAGCGGCAAAGCCGCTCCAGGTTGGTCGCGTAGGCCGTTGTCCGTAGGCCGTTGTCGACCCTCCCCCTGTCACCCCATTCAACGCCAGCGTTGGTTTGCCCCCCGCGGCGCAGCCGCGAACGGCCTACGGCCTACGCGCAACGGCCTACGGTCCCGGCGAATAGTACCCGTGCCGATAGTTCGTCTTGTAGCGCGGGGTTTCCGGAGGGGTCCGGACCTGGATGCGGACCGAACGCCAGGTTCCGTCGCGTCGCGCGTTCGACGGGGCGTAGCCGAGAGTGTAGAGTTCCCGGAGTTCCCGGGCGATTCGTTCGGTGAGCGCGGGGATTTCGTCGACGCTTTGTGGGAAGAATGCGCGCCCTCCGCTCAAGTCGGCCATCTCTGACAGCGCTGCCCGGGCCCCGCGGCCCGCCAGCGAGTTGTTCAGGATGCCGATGGGATAGACGGGTACGCCGGAGGATCGGACCTTTTCCAGAACATCGGCAAGCGCGGCAACGCTGGCGTTGTCGGCGCCGTCAGTGACCAGGAGGATGGCCTTCTGGTCGTACCTGCCTTCCGCCATCTTGCCCAGGCCCTCGATGATGGCGTCGTACAGCGCCGTCTGGCCGTAGGGGCTGATCGAAGCCAGGGTCTGTTCCAGAAGGAATATGTCGGCGGTGAAGTCGTTCGCCAACCGGACCGTGTCGTCGAAATGGAGAAGAAAGGCCTCGTCCTGCGGGTTGCTGAGTCGGACGAAGGACACGGCCGCGGCGTCGACCCGATCCTTCCTGCGCTCCATACTCCGGCTGTTGTCGATGATCAGGCCCAGGCTGACCGGCCGGTCGTCATGGCGGAACAGCTGGATCTGCTGCTCAATTCTATCTTCGAAGATCCGGAAGTCGAGTTCTGTGAGGTTGGGAACGTTCCGGTCTCCCTCGTCGAGAACCGTCACCTGCAGTTCGACCAGATCGACATTGACGTTGAGGGTGAAGTCGGGGTCCTGCGCCGCCAGGGAGCCGCATAGACATAGGAGTAGCACGAGCAGGCCGAGGGTGCGGATCATGACGACTCGAATGTGCCACCGGCGGCGTCCAGTACTGGTCCGGTGCTGGAAACGAGCGTGGTCCTCGAGGACCACCCGTCTCCGAGTCCGGCTATTGGTTGGGGCCGGGTCTGTTGGAGAACTTCTCGTAGAGCTCCGTATGCTTGCTGTCCAGATCGACGGGTTTACCCGCGATGAACAGATGCCGCAGGTTCGTGGTGACTTCCATTGGATCGCCCTCGGTCAGGATGATGTTGGCGACCTTGCCTTCCTCCAGACTGCCAAGCTGATCGCCGACGCCAAGAATCTCCGCCGGATTGATCGTGATCGCCTTCAGGGCTTCCTCCTTCGACAGGCCGAAGGCAACGGCCATACCGGCGAGGAAGGGGAGGTCCCGTGCGTGAGCCGAGTCGCGGGTGGTGAAAGCAAACCGGATTCCCGCCTCGGCCATCTGGCCAGCGATCGAAAAGACCGCGTCGTAAGGATCGGCGTCGTTGTCGGGCAGGTCCGTGATGGGTCCCAGGAAGACAGAAGCCCCTGACTCCGCGATAAGGTCGATGGAATCCCGGGCCTGGGTACATCCGCTGAGTACCGTTTCGAGCCCGAACTCCTCGGCGATCTCCAGCGCCTCTTGAACCTCCTGGTTGGTCTGGACCGTAAAGACCGCAGCCATATCGCCTTTCACGACCGGAACGAGAGCACGCTGGATGAAATTCTCGCTGGAGTCGACACCCGCATCGATCAGTTTCGCGAACGACTGAGCTTCCCTCAACGTCGTCCGCAGAAGATCGAGTTCTTCTTCTCGAGCCTCCTCGCGGCGTCGCCGCTGTTGTTGCGGCGTATCCGCGCTGAATTTCAGTTCCGAGGGGAAGTTGATGATCATCGCGGCTCCGTCCCGGACGAGCATCTCCTCGGTGACCCACCCGTTCAGGTTGATGATCGCGCCCTGCCCGCCGAACAGCCCACCGCCGGGCGCCGACATCACGGTCGTGATCCCGTTGACCCGGGTGACCGGGATGTGCTCGCTGTGCGGACTGATGGCCCCCGATGCCATCATGTGCGGGTTGAGGTCTCCGATTTCGCTCGTGTCGAGAGTCGCCGCGACCGAGCCGATCTCTCTCAGGCCGACCGACGTATGGGGATCGATCAGCCCGGGATACGCGGTCAGGCCACGTCCGTCGATGGTTTCCGTTCGTCGGGGAATCGAGATGTCTTCGCCGATCGCCGCGATTCGTCCGTCCTGAATCAGGATATTCCCCCTGGGAATCGTTTCGCCGGCGCCGCTGACGATCCCGACATCCCGGATCGCGTAGGTCTGGGCAAGGGCGAGGTGCGGAGTGGCCATTAGCAGGATTGTCAGAAGGAAGCGATTAGTCATTGTCCACCTCCTCGGTCCTGGACGCGATGTCCTTCTCCCGGTCGAAGAAGACCTGGCCTTCGATCAACGTCATCTCGACCCGGGCAAAGTTGCTCAGCGGATGCGCGTTGAAGACTGCGACGTCCCCGTCCTTGCCGACCTCGATGCTTCCGACCCGGTCGTCGATTCCCAGTTGCCAGGCGGGATTGATGGTGATCATCTCGAGCGCTTCATTCTCTGCGACGTCGCCGTACCGAACCACTTTCGCCGCCTCCTGGTAGAGCCGCCGCACCCGCTCGTTGCTGTCGGAGTTCAGCGAAACGTTCACGCCGTACTGCGCCATGATCGCCGGGTTGTATGGAATCGCGTCCCAGGCTTCCATCTTGTAGCTCCAGTTGTCGACGAAAGTCGATCCCGCGGCGCCGTGAGCGGCAATCTCCTGGGCCACCTTGTACCCCTCCAGGACGTGCTGGAGGGTCCGGATCTTGAAACCGAACTCATCGGCGATGTTGAGCAGCATCACGATCTCGTCCGCGCGATAGCAATGTGCATGCACGAAAATGTTGCCCCGCAGGATTTCGGCGAGGGTTTCCAGTTTCAGGTCACGCCGTGGGGCGAGGGGGTTCTCGCCGGCCTGACGGGCATTCTCATAGTCGTCCCATCGCTTCATATACTCCCGGGCGAGCATAAACGATTCACGGAGAGCGTGTTGCACACCCATCCGGGTGGCAGGGAAGCGGCGAACAGCCTGGCCGGCCGCCCGGGACCGTTTGGGGTTTTCGCCGAGAGCAAACTTGATCCCGGGAGGAGCCCCGAACAGAAGCTCCTCGGCGGGTCTGCGCCACTTCATTTTCAGGACGGCATTCGTTCCCCCGATGACGTTGGCACTGCCGTGGAGGACGTTCACGATCGTCGTCCCTCCGGCCAGGGCTCTGTAGATGGCCACGTCGTCGTCCCGTATCACATCACTGATCCGCACGTTGGGAGTGATGGGCGAGGCTCCTTCGTTGCCGCCTCCCTCGATCGCCATGTGCGAATGGGCGTCGATAATTCCAGGCATGACGAACTTGCCGGTCGCATCGATGACTCGCGCGCCCGTGGGGGTCGCCAGTCCTGGACCCACCGCGGCGATCTTGCCGTCTCGAATCAGGACATCGCCGTTCTCGATAGTCCCGTTCGTGATCGTCAGGATCGTGCCGTTCTTGATGAGGGTCTGGGACGGAGCTTCGGTGATGTAGCCGCCGGGCTTGACGATGGCCTCTCGTTCCGTTGCGGATCCGCGTCCTCCGCGCGAATTTCCGCCACGCGGACGATTTCCACCCTGCGGACGGTTCCCGGCCGTCGTCGTTTCAGGAATGTTGTAGAGCTTCCCGTCCACGAAAACATGCTGCAACACCGTATCTTCGGCGAACGGGTCACCGGTCGCGACGACGACGTTGGCGATCTTTCCTTCCTCCAGGCTGCCCAGGGCATCGGCGACGCCGAGGATTTCAGCAGCCGACAGCGTCGTCGCGCGGAGGGCCTCTTCCATCGGAAGGCCTTTCTCGATGGTAGTCCGGATGTTGGAAATGAAGTTCGTGGGCTGGTCTGCGAAACCGGATTGAAGCGCGAAACGAACGCCGGCGTCCGCCAGAATGGACGGATTCGACTGGAAACTAGCCAACTCATTGGCATCGTAATCAGCGTCCCCGCTGGAACGTCCGAAGCCCGGCTTGGGCTTTCGGCTGTCGTAGTTCACGCTGACCAGGACCGGGATGTCCTTGTCCTGGAGGATCGCCGCGACGTTGAAGGCTTCCATCCCGCCGGCGAGGATGGGCTGAAGGCCGAGTTCGTCCGACAGAGCCACCGCCCGTTTCAGTTCGTTGGTCCAGTCGGCGTGAATGATGGCAGGCATGGACTGCTGGACGACCGGGACGATCGCGGCCAGGACGGGATCGTAGGCAGGCCGGCTCATCCCTCGCGGGTTCGTGTCGAATCGATTCCAGGCGTTGCTGTACCATTCGGCGTCGGCCGCGGCCTGCCGCAGTACGGCGAAGGCGCCCATCAAAGTCGTCGGATACCCGCCGTTGGCCCGCTGGGGGCTGATGTGCAACCCCACCGGGGTCTTGACGACGAGGTTCTCTTCACCGGTGTTGATCAGGACGCTCTGACCTGTCACGATGCCGTCGCGGGAAACGACCAGGGCGCTGGTAATGCCGACGTTGCGGGCCTCTTCTACGTTCTTTCCAGTCGCGCTCACCTGCGTCGCGAGCTGTCGGTCCGCATGAAGCCCGATAGGCTTCTGGAAGATTGCCTCCAGGGCGTCCTGCGGCGGCTGTTGTTGGTTCCCGCCCCCGCCTCGTCCACCCCGTCCGCCACGTCCTCCGCGCCCGCCGGCACCGGCAGTCGGTGCCGCTTCGGCAGTCCCGATGTCGGTGAAGCTGTCGATCAGACCCGGGAAAACGGTCAGGCCCGCCCCATCGATCACGGTGGCCTCGGGCGGTATCATCACAGCGGCGCCGACGGCTTCGATCAATCCATCGCGGATGACGACGCTTCCGCTCGCGATCATTGGGCCGGAAACCGGATAGATTCGCGCGTCACGGATGGCATACACGCTCTGGTTTTGAGCGATCAGCGTCGCCGAACCCGCGGTCAACAGAATCAGCGCGGCGACGATCGCGATGCCTGTGGTTCGAAGGTGATGACTTCGCATGGCGGACCCTCCTGTGGTCCTTCCTCTTTTCTGGAGCGGTGGATGCCACCTTGGGCCGGCGAGAGCAGCTACTCCTCCTTATCAAGGAGGAGAGAGGTGCCGACGGGGTGATTCCTTTTGGCTCAACACCACCCCGGCGCTTCGCGCCACCCCTCCTCATCTGAGGAGGGGAAAAGGTGGCAACGAATGTAGCACAGGGCAGTCGGGGTGACGCTGGGAAAGAGGAGTCCGCGAACACCCGCCGGCGTCGCCAGACTCAATGCAGCTTACCGGTAGGGTAAATTGACAGGGGCTGAAGGCTAGTGCTTTAATTCACCGAGAGCCTTTTGGCTATCCCGGGCGGTTAGCTCAGATGGGAGAGCGCGGCGTTCGCAATGCCGAGGTCGAGGGTTCGATCCCCTTACCGTCCACTCTTCTAGACGCTTGATCCTTTGGGTTTGGGAATGCTCTGGAGGTTCTTCGGCTCAAGCGTGGTGTCAGTGATCAGCCTTCAGCCATTTGTTCCCAAAAGGGGACGATAGTCCCCTCCGATTGAGCTGACAGCTGAATGCTGATAGCTGAACCCTACTCCGACCTGCCGATCAAGCTCTCGACCCGGCTCTTGCCTTCCTCCACGCGCTGCTTCGCGTCGTCAAACACACCGAGAACGCGCTCGCGGCCTGAGAGTGTGAGCCGTTTTCCCCTGTTGAGACCGTCATCGAGCGTTTCGGCGACGTCCTCGACCCAGCCGTTGACCTGGGAGCGAATGTCGTCCTGCAGGTCGTCGAGCTGTTCGATCTTACGTCGCGCGTATCTCCGGATCTGTTTCCGGGTCCGGACACCGCTGGTGGGGGCGTACAGGACTGCAAAAGCAGCGCCGGCCAGCACTCCGGCTATGAAGAGTCCGAGGCTTTCTGCCTTGTTGTCTCGCATGACTGGGCCTCCGTATCAAGAAGATGAGTAATATGGTACCACCAGGACGGCATGATGGGGCTCATCCGGCATCCATTGGACCTCCCGCCGAACCCTGCCCTCGGATGACAACAGAGTGCAAAAGCGGTATCGTATTTTTAGAAAAGCCGGAGAACTGTGCGCTATGAGCAAGCAAACCAAGCTTTTGGCCGGAGTCGCGACTTCCGTGGTGGTGGTGGTGCTGGCATTCGGGTTCCAACGCGGGGAAACTGGTTCCCCTCGATCGACCTCGGCGCAGGATCTGCCGTTCGACGCCGATCGCGCCTGGGGTGACCTTGAAACCGTGGTGGGATTCGGCCCTCGCCCTGCCGGAAGTGAGAACCTTCAGAAGACGCGAGAGTACATCGTTGCGGAGTTGCGGGACGCCGGACTCGAACCGCTGTTGGACGAGTTCGTGGCGGCCACCCCGACTGGCGCGATCGAAATGGCCAACATCCGCGCTATCGTTCCCGGCCGGAAAGTGGAAAGCATCGCGGTGGCCGGGCACTACGACACGAAGCGTTTCGATGTCAGTTTCGTTGGCGCTAACGACGGAGGCTCCAGCACTGCCGTGGTATTGGAGCTCGCGCGAATCAGCGCCGGACTCGATCTGGAGCACACCCTGGAGTTCATCTTCTTCGACGGTGAGGAGGCCGTCGTCGAATGGAATGCGGACGACAGCGTCTATGGGAGCCGGCATGACGTCGATCGCCGTTACGAGGAAGGTACCCTCCGCCGACTGAAAGCCCTGGTTCTTGTCGACATGGTCGGGGACCGGGATCTTGGCGTTCTCGACGAAACCTCTTCGACCGACTGGCTGAAGGAAGTGATCTGGGAGACCGCAGCGAGGATCGGATACTCGGGCTACTTCAGGAACGACGGATACGCGATCGAGGACGACCACATCCCCTACCTCAATGCCGGAATCGACGCCGTCGACCTGATCGATCTGGACTACCCCTTCTGGCACACCCCCGCAGACACGATCGACAAGACCAGCGCCGAGAGTTTGAAGGTGGTCGGCGACGTGGTGTACCGCGCCTTGCCCGCCATCGATCAGCGTCTGAATTCGGCCCAATGAAGAAGTGACTGTAGGTGCGCTCTATGAGCGCACATCGTTTCGGCTCGAACAATGTGCGGGCATAGACCGCACCTACACCTACCGCCTCTTGCCGAACACGAAAGCAACCCCAACGCCCACCAGGTACAGCAGAATCATCGGGCCCGCCATGATCATCATGTTCGGAATGTCCGCCGTCGGGGTGATGATCGCGGCGATGACGAAAGCGATCAACACGGCATACTTCGTGTTGCGCAGGAGGAAACCTGGCGTAACGAGACCGATTCGGCTGAAGACGAATATGATGGGAGGAATCTGAAACACGATAGCCAGTCCGACCATAATCGTCAGGAAGAAATCGAAATAGCGCGTTGCATCGATCATCGCCTGCAGGTTCGCGGACTCTCCCCAGCTGATCAGGAAGTCCAGGGCAAAGGGGAAGGCGATGAAGTACCCGAAAGCCACGCCGCATCCGGCGAGAATCGTCGTCGACATGACGAAGGGGACGGCGTAGCGACGCTCGCGTTTGTAGAGTCCGGGCGCGATGAAGAGCCAGACTTGGGCAAGAATGAAAGGAAACGAGAGCAGAAGCGCAGCGATGAAAGCGACTTTGATGAACAAGTTAAAAGGCTGCGTCGGCGAGATGAAGACGAGGGGCTGATCCCCCAGGGCCTCCTGGATCGGACCGGCGACAATCAGGTAGAGCTCTTGCACGAATCCCCAGCAGACCAGGAAGGTCACACCCACGACGATCAGTGCGCGGATTATCCGCGTCCGGAGTTCCTCGAGGTGGTCGAGGAACGACATCTGTCCAACGACCAGTTCTTCTTTCGGAGACTGGACTGGGGGCTCGACGGCCATTTACGAAGGCTTCTCGGTTTGGGTAGAGTTCTCCGAGGTAGAGTCCTGCTGGGAGGGGCCTTGTGAAGCGTAAAACTCGGCCTTCGGGTCCTTGTCGAGGTCTTCCTTCAGGTCCTTTTCGAGATCTTTCAAGTCTTTGGTCGTGTCGGTGAGATCCTTTTCGACGTCCCGGACCTGCTCCTCCCAACTGGACTTGATGTCGTTGGTGGCCCGCTTGAATTCTTTCAGGCCTTTTCCGAGGGATTTCCCGAGTTCGGGGAGCTTCTTCGGCCCGAAAACGAGGAGCGCGACCACAAAAATAAGTAACAGCTCCTGAAAGCCAAGCTGACCCATCAGAACCTCCCTAAAGTTTCGATGCCTTCAATCATAGCGGCCCGAGCGAAATTGCGTCAACGGAAAGTCCCTCTAGCAACCTTTTCTATCAAGGTCTTCGAGCGATCGCAAGCCGGTATTTCCGGCAAGTTGGTAACCCTTTTGTTATAATACCGTCACTTGTTGCGAAAGGGGTTTACATGAAGCTTAGTCCGTCCCGCGCGCTACTGTTCTGGGTTGTCCTGCTGACCGCCGCCGTTCTGTTCGGGGGCTTGTACGGCACTCAGGCTCAGGCGACTACCGGCGCCGAAGAAGATCTTGACGCATCTCTGAAGACTTTCACCGCTCTGTTGAGCATGGTTGAACGCAACCACGCTACCGCTGTCGACCCGGCAAAGGCGGTCTATGGGGCCATCGACGGCATGCTCCGGACGCTCGACCCGCACTCGAAGTTCTTCAGTCCCGAAGATTTCCGACGGCTGCGCGAGGACCAGCGCGGAAAGTATTACGGACTTGGGATTACCGTGACGAGCCGTTTCGGCAAGGTCACGGTGGTGTCGCCGCCGTTCCCGGGCGCTCCCGCCGAAAAAGTGGGCTTGCGCGTCGGCGACGTGCTGAGCCATGTCAACGGCGAACCAACCGAGGGAGTGGACCTCAACACGGTGGTCGGCCAGTTGAAGGGACCGAAGGGGACTCCGGTCAACGTCACCGTCACGCGCCCCGGTGTCGATGAGCCTTTCGAGGTCACCATCATCCGCGACGAGATCTCGAAGTTCACGATCAGCAACGCCTTCGAAATCCGTGAGGGTATCGGATACATCAAGATCGACAACTTCGCCGAGACAACCGGCGCAGAACTGCGCGAAGCTCTTCGGGAGTTGGACGGCGACAACCTCAAGGGACTGGTCCTGGACCTTCGGGGCAACCCCGGCGGCCTGTTGCAGGAGGCCATAGAGGTGTCTTCGATGTTCCTCCAGAAGGGACAGCTCATCGTCGAGACCCGCGGCCGAACACGGGGATCAAATCGTCCGTATGCCTCGCAGCGCGTGAATAATGACAACCTCTACCCGCTTGTTGTCGTGATCAACAAGCAGAGTGCCAGTGCTTCGGAGATCGTAGCCGGCGCCGTCCAGGATCACGACCGGGGTTTGATCGTCGGGGAGACCAGCTTCGGCAAGGGCCTCGTGCAATCAGTTTATCCTTTGAGCAAGCGCGCCGGTCTGGCGCTGACGACTCAGAAATGGCACACCCCGAGCGGCCGGTTGATTCAGCGAGATTACTCCGCGATCTCTCAGTTCGACTATTACAACCAGCGAGACGGCGACTCGGAGCCCGAGCAGGCGGAGATCACGTACTCGGACCTGGGCCGGAAAGTTTACGGTGGGGGCGGTATCACGCCGGACGAGAACGTTCCGACGCCGGGGCTGAACGAGTTCGAAGATCTGCTGACCAAGCGCTTCGCTGTCTACACCTTCGTACGGGACTTCCTGGCCGATAATCCCACCGTCACGTCGGAATTCGAAGTTTCAGATGAAATGCTGCAGGAGTTCGCAGGCCATCTGGTCGAACGCGACATCGAGTTGAGCGAGAATGCTCTGGCCGACAACGCGGAATTCGTGAAGCGGATGATCAAGTATGAGGTGTTCTACAATCGTCTGGGCGTGTCCGACGCGGCTAAGGTACTGCTCAACGGCGACCGTCAAATTCTGCGGGCGCTGGAGCTTCTGCCCGAGGCCGGGGAACTCTCGATGCGGGCACGCAGCGCGATGGCCCGGCGGCAGTAGGCGAACGGGACCGTACACCCAGGTTATCGAAGACGGGCGGCCAATTCGGCCGCCCGTTTCTTTTGGTGCGCCAGGCATGGCGCGCAGCGCCATGAATTGGCGCTGGATAACCGGGGAGCGAAAGCGAACCGGGAAGTGACTAGGAGGTGAGAGTCCTCTGGGGGCCTTGATGACAGGAACCCTTAGCCGATGTGGCAACTGCGTCCGAGCAATCGGGGGTGGGAAGGAAGCCATAGGCAAAACTCTGGCCCGAGGCACACGAACCGCATAAGAGGCAGGCGTCAGGTGGGCGAAGAGGCCAACAGATCGGAAGCCCAATGTCATCCGGACCGGGCGTTTGTAGATGCGGCGGGTAGATGGAGTGAAAGTCACGTGCCTTACCCTGGGAGATCCGTTGTCTTGCTGGGAACAGCTAGAGTCGTCGAGAGGCGGCGCGATGGGGCGGCGGAAGTCAGCCACGGTCATAGTAGCCCGGCGGAGCCGGGGTGAAGGACCACACATGGAGAAGAGACCGACACGGAGCGTTCGATGCGAAACGGAGACGCAGACAAGAGGGCTGAGAAGCCGGAACCGAACCGGAAGGATAGCGGCGGAACCGTGACAGATACGGATGAGGGGCGTCAAACTCGCACGGCACGTCACGAGCAAGTCGGGATCGAGGAGGGAATGCTACTGGAGAAGGTGCTGGAACGGGAAAACGTTCTGGCCGCATACCGACGCGTCAAGGCCAATAGCGGGGCGGCGGGAATCGACGGGATGACCGTTGAGGACCTGATGCCGCACTGTCAGATGCACTGGACGCGAGTCCGTCAAGAACTGCTCGACGAGACGTACCGCCCCCAACCGGTGAGGAAAGTCGATATTCTGAAACCGGACGGAGGGATACGGACGCTGGGCATTCCGACCGTGATGGACCGGATGATTCAACAGGCTCTGCTTCAGGTTCTCCAACCCCTATGGGATCGGACGTTCTCGGAAGATAGCTACGGCTACCGACCGGGACGAAGCGCCCAAAAGGCGGTGGTGCGTGCCCGGGAACACATTCGAGCCGGACATCGCTGGGTGGTGGACCTGGACATCGAGAAGTTCTTTGATCGCGTCAACCATGACGTGCTGATGGCACGCGTGGCGCGACGAATCAAAGACAAACGGGTGCTTCGATTGATTCGGCGCTATCTACAGGCCGGACTGATGGAGGGCGGGCTGGTGTCGCCCCGGGCAGAAGGGACGCCGCAAGGCGGCCCCCTCTCGCCTCTGCTGTCGAACCTGTTGCTGGATGAACTGGATCGGGAGTTGGGGAAACGTGGGCACCGCTTCGTTCGTTATGCCGACGATGTGAATGTGTACATTCGCTCCGAGGCAGCGGGTCAGCGGGTCATGGCATCGCTGGAATGTTTTCTGGACAGGAGACTCCGGCTGAAGGTGAACCGGGCCAAAAGCGCCGTGGCGCGGCCGTGGAAGCGAAAGTTCCTCGGGTACAGTTTCACGGCGCATCGCGAGGCCAAACTGAAGGTTTCGGATTCGTCGTTAAAACGACTGAAAATGAGACTTCGGGAGATCACGCGAGCCGGGCGAGGCCGAAGCCTCGCTCGCACGATCGGAACACTCATTCCCATCATTCGGGGTTGGGTGGCTTACTATCGCTTGGCGGAGGTTCGAGGCAGCTTCGAGCGACTGGATCAGTGGTTGCGCCGCCGGCTGCGGTCGATCTTGTGGCAGCAGTGGAAGCGGAACCGAACACGATTCCGGGAACTCACTCGACGCGGTATTGCGACCGCTCGGGCTCGGACCTCGGTTTCCAACGGGCGCGGGCCTTGGTGGAATGCGGGCGCCAGCCATATGAATCAGGCTGTCCCCGCCTCTGCCTTCCGTCGCCTGGGTTTGCAATCCTTCTCCGAGGTGCATTCCCGACTTCAATCTTTATGAACCGCCGTATACGGAACCGTACGTACGGTGGTGTGGGAGGCGGGCGTTAAGCCCGCCTACCCGATGCCGATGCAGCAGATCAAGCTGAACGTTTCGGAGACCTCCACTGAAATCCTCGTCGGTGGAGGTGCGTTCGGCGCCCTGCGAGAACACATGTCCGCTGCCGGGTTGAACGGATCGAGCCTGGTCGTCTCCCAGCCTCGTGTTCTCAAAGCGATCGAGCGTCGAGATCTGGGGCGCCTCCCGCTCGTAACGATCCCGGACGGGGAGCGCGCGAAGACGATGGGCACTGTGAGCCGCCTGATCGACCGGATGGTGTCACACGGGCTGACACGCCAGTCCGCTATCGTGGCCGTCGGTGGTGGTGTCGTCGGAGATGTCGCTGCATTTGCGGCCTCGATTTATTTGAGGGGAATAGCAGTTGTGCAGGTTCCGACGACCCTATTGGCTCAGGTCGACTCGAGCGTGGGCGGCAAGACTGGCGTGAATCATCGGGCGGCTAAAAACCTGATCGGAAGCTTCCATCAGCCTCGGCTCGTCGTCGTGGACCCGTCGCTACTGGCTTCACTGCCACGAAGGCAGTATTCGAGCGGTCTCTACGAAGCACTAAAGTATGGGATCATCAGAGATCGTGCGTTGTTCCTTCGTTTCGGGCGAAATCGTGAGGCGATACTGGAACGCGAAGTCCAGGCGCTTGAAGAGTTGATTTCAGACTGTCTGCGCATCAAGGTCGCAGTCGTCGGCGCCGACGAGCGCGAAGGCGATCTGCGACGCATCCTCAACTTCGGCCACACGATCGGCCACGCTCTGGAGACGGCGGCAGGATACCGGCGCATCCTGCACGGCGAGGCGGTCGGTTACGGAATGCTCGCGGCCACCTGGATCGCCAGGGAAATGAGAAGGATCTCCGCTCCCCAGGCTGGGCGGATCGAGGAAGCGGTGCTCGGAATCGCTAGGTTGCCGCGCCTGAAGGGTGTATCTACGCCAGCGGTGATGGAGGCGATCGGTCATGACAAGAAGGTCCGGGACGGATCCGTCCACTTTGTCCTGCCCAGAAGGATCGGTCGGGTGGAGATCACTCCGGACGTTCCGAGGGGGCTGGTTCGGAGAATCGTGGCTGAGATTCTGAAGTTCCGTCTATGAGAGAGACGGCCAAGAACCGAGCGCCATCTCAGGGACCGGATCCTCTTGTGGTTCGGCAGATGTTTGCCGACATTGCGCCAAGCTACGACTTCCTGAACCACTTCCTCTCCCTGTCGATCGACCGCCGATGGAGACGTCGGGCGGTCGGCTTCATCGCGTCCTCGGATCCCGACCCTGCCGACGTGTGCCTGGATCTGTGCAGCGGTACCGGCGACCTTTCGATCGAACTGCACAGGCAGCTCAACCTGCGGGTCGTCAGCTCGGATTTTTGTCATCCGATGCTCTTCGAATCCCGCAAGAAACTACGATCCGCCGGATTTGGCGATGCCATCCACCTCGCCGAGGCGGACGCCCTCGAGCTGCCGTTTGCGGATGGAAGCTTCGCCTTCGTGACGATCGCGTTCGGACTTCGGAATCTCGAAAGCATCGAGCGGGGCCTCCGGGAGATGCGGCGGGTTCTCCAGCCGGGCGGCCCTCTGGTTGTCCTTGAATTCTCCCGGCCGGTCTTACCGCTGTTCCGAGAGGTTTTCGGGTTCTACTTCAGGCACATTCTTCCCAGGCTGGGGGCAATGATTTCGGGCAGGGAAGGGCCCTACCAATACTTGCCTTCATCGGTCGGTCGGTTTCCACCGCAGCGTGAGCTGGCCGCTTTGATCTCCTCGTCCGGCTTCTCCGACGTTGGGTTCCGGAACCTGACCGCCGGCGTCGCAGCCCTGCACTGGGGACGGAAGCCCGGCTAAGAAGCATTTGAAAATTGGAGATTGGAGATTGATCGATTTGTCATCCGAAGATTTCGAATGAAGCAATTTCCGATGAAACAATCTCCAATAGCTCCGTTACAGGCCACTAGGACGGGGGGCGGGCTCCGGAATTGCGCCCGTCCCGGAGGCTCATGCTTCAGGCTCTTGGAACCTTCAAATCAAGCCTCCGGGCGTTGGCCACAGTGGAGGTCCATCGATCGGACGCAACCCGCGGGAGACGCGGGCGAACAAAAGGAGTTGCAAGGTGCGGAACGATCGCCACCGCGGTGTCCTGGATCCTCGCCGTTCCGGCATTCCCTTCGCCGGTGCCGTGGTGCTCACAGGGTTGTTCGCCCCTTGTCGACGACCGGGTCAGGCCAGGGCCGGCGGAGTTTCTAGAACGGTGCTGAGCGTCGCTCACCCCCTTCGATATGCAAGCGCGCTACCATGCCATAACTACTTGATGGGATGTTGGATAATCGAGAACCTGAGCCGAGGTTACAAAAAGTTACAAAAGATGGCGAACGATTCCGTTTGGAGCCGTCGAGAGCCAGAAGACGCCCGACCCCATCGGTTTGCCCCCTCGCGTTCGTGATCGGAGAAAGGTTGACGCCGATACGCTTGACCGCGGCCGCACCCCCGCCCACATTGAACTCTTTGCGAGTGAAGGTCTCGGCCGTCGTCAGGCAACGATCGAGGAGGGTATGGAACTCGCTCGCTTCCACGACGAGGTCGGCGAACCGCTTCCCGGTGCCCATTGCGTAACCGAAGATGCGCTGGCTGGCCGGGTTGTGACCCGTGATGTATCCCCGGGAGTCGACCATCACCAGCCCGCTGGGCATGTTGTTGGTGATGTACTCGCTCAGGACCCGGCTGCGGCTCTCGGCTCGGATGCGGGTGTATAGAAGCGATGAAGCGGCGATGACAGCCGCCAGGGCGATCGCCAGGACGAGAGTCGTGTTCATGCCGGAGCCGGGAATGCGTAATCCATGTACAGGCGGATGATGTCGTTGCCGTACAGGACCGCGACTACGGCGCCCAAGCCCAGAAACGTCCCGAAAGGCAGTTCATAGTTGCGTGATTTTCCGAACAGCTGGATCACGGCCAGGCCGATGACCGAGCCCCCGAGGGAACCGATAAGAATCGTCAGCAAGGTCAAGGGAAGTCCGAGAAATGCGCCCACCATCGCCATCATCTTGACATCACCGAAACCCATCCCTTCGATCCCTCGGATTCGAAAGAAGGCTTCGCGGACGGACCAGAGAAGGCCGCCGCCAAAAACGAGACCGACAACGCTCGCGGTCAGGGCGACAACGCGAGCCTCGGTCAACTCCACGCCGATGAGCTGATATAGGCGGAGCACGAAAGGACTCGGCAGGGCCAGGTACAGGCTCACGGCGACACCAATCCATATCCCGTTGAGCGTGATGACGTCAGGCAGGATGCGGTGATCGAGATCGATCAGCACCAGAACGATCATGGCCGCGCAGAAAGCCAGGTACAGAAACCACTGCACGGTCAGGCCGTACTGGAGGGCGAGCAGCCCGCTCAAGACCCCGGTCAACGCTTCGACCGCAGGATAGCGGGCCGAGATCTCCGCGTTGCAATGTCGGCACCGTGCGCCGAGCATCAAGTAGCTCAGTATCGGTACGTTGTCGAACCAGGCGATCATTCGCCTGCATTTTGGACAACGGGAACGAGGCTTGACGACCGACTGATCCAGTGGGAGGCGCGCGATACAGACGTTCAGGAAGCTACCGATGGTCAGGCCGACCAAAAGCGCAAGGATCAGCTCCATCAGCGCAGTATACGGAACTCCTTGAGGAATGCATAGCGGGCCCCCATCGACGCGATCTTCAGGCCCGCCCGCCCGTCGAGGAAGCCGCGTTGGAGCAAAAACGTCTTGAGGAAGAACAGCGGCGGGGACAGCAGCAGGCGCAGGGGGTTAAAATGCCGGCCGGCTTTTTTCGCCCTCGCGGCAGCAAGCCGGGTGTAGTTGTCGATCCGGCTGGCGTGGTCATCGAGCGACCGGTAGGGGAAATGCAGAAGGTCGCCATGCAGCTTGCGGACAGCGCCTTCGACGCTCAGCCCCTCGTGAACGAAGTCTCCTTCCCAGCGTGCGGCCCGCCGGTCGTACACGCGTACCTTGCGGTCGGGGTACCATCCCGAATGAGAGATCCAGCGGCCGAGGTAGAAAGCACGCCGGGGCATGGAGAGGCCCCCGACGCCATCCGACAGTCCGTTTTGCTTCCATCGACGGACTTCGGCGGCCAACTCGATGCTCGGTCGTTCGTCGGCATCGACGCTGAAGACCCAATCGTTCGACGCTTCGGCAGCCGCGTAGTTTTTCTGGTCGGAATATCCCTTCCATTTGCGCGTGAGAACCCGTGCGCCGGCCTCGATCGCGATCTCACGGGTGCGGTCGATACTGTGCGCGTCAACGACGAGTATCTCGTCACAGAAGGAAAGACTCGAGATAGTTTCCCTGATGCGGTCTGCTTCGTTGAACGAGATGATAATCGCACTGATGGGAATCATGGGAAACGGGCGTGGCCGATGGCAATCAGCTCCAATCCAAGGGATCAAGCGTCCAAAATCATTATGGTATAGTTCGTCGCCGTGATCCAATGCGGAATCTGAAGTTGACGCTCGCCTACGACGGCAACCCGTTTCGCGGCTGGCAGTTTCAGCCGGACCTTCCCACCGTACAAGGCGAACTCGAGCGGGCGCTCGAACAGATTCTGAACCACGAGGTGACGACTCACGGCTCGGGAAGAACCGATGCGGGAGTCCACGCCCACGGTCAGGTCGCCAGCTTCCAAACGGACCGCTCGATCGACATCGATGCCCTAATGGCAGGAGTGAACGGCCTGCTGCCGACAGAAATCCGGGTTCTGTCAGTCGAGGAGGTCCCTCTGGACTTTCACGCCCGGCTTTCCGCGAGGGCCAAGACCTATGAGTATCATCTCTGGAGGTTAGCGGTCGTACCTCCGTTCCGGCATCGCTACGTTGCGGCCATCGGTCACTTTCTCGATCCGGATGCAGTCGATCGAGCAACGCGAGAATTCTGTGGCACTCATGATTTCACTTCCTTCTGCTCGGCCTCTACCGAAGCGGTGGACCGGGTCCGAACCGTCCATGAAGCCGTATGGGAGCGTGACGATCAGGAATGGGTCCTGAGCATCCGTGCCGACGGGTTCCTGCAGTACATGGTGCGCACAATCGTCGGCACGCTGGTCGAAGTCGGTCGTGACCGAATCTCTGCGGCGCATGTCCCCGAGATCATCGCCGCGAAGGACCGGACCCTGGCCGGCCCTTCAGCCCCGGCCCAGGGCCTGCATCTGGTCCGGGTGGATTACTGACCGTTGGAAATTGGAGATTGGAGATTGCAAATCGAAGATTGGAATCAAGATCCGAGATTGTCGGACATCCGCTGCCCACCCGATAGGAAATGTCGAATCCGCAATTCCCAATCTCCGATGCACAACCACTGTGGATACATTAACTTTTCGATATAAAGTGGTAAGATATCCCCCATCATGTCGAGCGCGGAACAAGAGCTCACCCGCCTGATCGATCCGAAGTCGCTGCCGGTACATATCGCAGTGATCATGGACGGTAACGGGCGCTGGGCGCGCAAACGCAAGCTCCCGCGCGTCGCCGGACACCGAGCCGGGATCCAGGCGGTCAGGGAAATTGTGGAAGCATCGGCCGAACTCGGAGTCCATGTGCTGACCCTCTACGCATTCTCGACGGAGAACTGGAAACGCCCGCGGCGAGAGATCCAGACGTTGATGGAATTACTGCGGGAGTACCTGGGCAAAGAGCTGGACAACATCCACCGCAACAACATCCGATTCGGTACGATCGGTGACACTCCGCAGCTTGGCCCGGCAGTACAGCAGGAACTGGACCGGGCCATTGAACGGACCCAATTCAACGACGGGTTGCGATTCAACGTAGCGTTGAACTACAGCGGTCGCAACGAACTCGTACACGCCGTGAACGAACTCCTAGACGAAGCTAAGGAGAACCCGCGCCTGCTCGAAGGGGTTACCGAAGAAGACCTTTCGAAACATCTCTACACCCGGGACCTGCCGGATCCCGATCTGCTGATCCGCACGAGCGGCGAGCTCCGTGTCAGCAATTTCCTTCTCTGGCAGATTGCGTATTCTGAAATCTGGGTCACTGACACGCTCTGGCCCGATTTCCGAAAACGCCATCTCTACGAGGCGATCATCGGGTTCCAGAAGAGGGAGCGCCGATACGGAGGCCTGATTCCCGCCCTGGTCCGCTCACGATGAGCCGAGTCCTGACCGCCGCTCTGGCGATCCCCCTGGTCCTGTCCATCACCTACTGGGCCCCTCCCTGGCTGTTCAGCCTGGTTGTGGCCGCGGTCGCTACCCTCGCCCTCGATGAATTCTTCGGTCTGGCCGCCGGCTGGGGTCTCGCCCGCCCCTCCCGATGGGCTCTCATAGTAGGAGCCGCGGTCACGCTGTCGTTCTACGGGGGCGTCGGTTGGACGCTGGGAACCCTCGTCGGGGCGCTGCTGCTATTGATGACGGTGTCGCTCGTCGACGGGGAGGTTGGAACCTCTCCCCAGCGGGTCATGGTCGGCGTGACCGGCATTTTCTACGTATGCGGTCTGGCCGGCTTTCTGATTCTGATGCCGCGATTTGCTGTATTCGTACTGTTCGGGATCATCTGGCTCGGGGATTCGACGGCGTACTACGGCGGCCGCGCATTCGGCACGCATCGGCTGGCCCCGCGGATCAGTCCGGGCAAGACGGTGGAAGGGGCGATCGCCGGTGCGGTAGCGAGTGTCGGCCTGGGGACTTTCCTGGGCCACGAGTTGCTGGGGCTGTCCTACTCCTGGCTCCTGACGGTCTCATTGATAACCGCCGGGGCAGGGCAAATCGGAGACCTGGCCGAATCGGCCTTGAAACGTGGCGCGGATGTGAAAGACTCCGGTGCCACGTTGCCAGGTCACGGCGGTTTTCTCGACCGAATCGACAGCCTTCTGTTTGCCGCTCCGGTGTTCTACGCTTTGCTGCGCGCATGAAGAGATTGAGCATCATCGGTTCGACCGGCTCGGTCGGAACCAACACGCTTCGGGTGGTCGAGCATCTGTCCGATCAATTCGATGTCTTTGCGCTCTCGGCCCGAGCCAGCGTCGAAAAGCTCGCCCGACAGACGGAGGCCTTCAAACCGAGCCTCGTCGCGATCGCCGATCCGTCTAAAGTCGACCCCTTTGTCGAGGAATGCCGTCGCCTGGAAGTCCCCGTCCCGGAAGTCCTCCATGGAGACCCGGGTCTGTGCCAGATCGCCCGAGCCCCCGAAGTGGACATCGTGGTGGCTGCGGCCGTCGGTGCTGCCGGGTTGGAATCCACCCACGCAGCGCTCGCAGCCGGCAAGCGCGTGGCGCTGGCCAACAAGGAAGCCATGGTTCTCGCTGGGGAGCTGCTGCTCAACACCGCTCGGAACGCCGGCGGACTCATCATTCCGGTCGACAGCGAACACAACGCGATCGACCAGTGCCTGAGGTCCGGGCGACGTCATGAGGTCGGGCGCCTGATTCTCACGGCTTCAGGAGGGCCTTTCCTGAACACCCCGATCCGTGAATTCTCCTCGATCACTCCGGCGGCGGCGCTGAAGCATCCGACCTGGAAGATGGGACCACGGATCACGATCGACTCGGCAACGCTGATGAACAAGGGCTTCGAAGTCATCGAGGCGCGATGGCTTTTCGAGGTCCCGGCCGGCGCGATCGATATCGTCGTCCATCCCCAGTCAATCGTCCATTCAATGGTCGAATTCGTCGACGGTTCGATCGTCGCCCAGCTCGGTACGGCGGACATGAGGCAGCCCATACAGTACGCGCTGACGTATCCCGAAAGACTTCCCTCGTCGGTCCCGGCGCTGGATTGGACCGAGATCCAGTCCCTGGAATTTGACCTGCCTGACCGCGACAAGTTTCCCTGTATCGGAATGGCCTATCGCGCGATCGAGATGGGTGGGACCACCCCTGCCGTGCTGAATGCGGCCGACGAGGTCGGCGTGGCTGCATTCCTGGATCAAAGCATTGCCTTCACCGACATCTCGCAGATCATCGCAAAGACTCTCGATGCTCACGAAGTCATGCCCGCCGATACCGTCGGTGCGATCCTCGAGGCGGACCGTTGGGCTCGGGAATTCGCCATGGCCGCTGGTTCCCGCACTTGAGAGACGACGCTGTAACCCTTTGTAGGAGGCACCGTCCAAGGTTTCAAGGCGGAAAACGGTAAACGCTTCCATGGTAGTATTGGGAGAACTGACCCCATAAATAGAGGAGAAGGATGATAGGCACGGTTATCTCGAACATCTTCGTCGCACTGCTGGTACTGGGTGTGATTATCGTCATCCACGAACTCGGCCACTTTCTCGTCGCAAAGTTCTTCCGTATCCGGGTCGAGACCTTCTCGGTCGGCTTCGGCCCTCGATTAATCGGCTACAAGTACGGTGACACCGACTACCGGATCAGCGCGTTTCCGCTGGGTGGCTACGTCAAGATGTCGGGAGAAAACCCCACCGACGAGGTTACCGGCGACGAACACGAGTTTACGTCGAAGCCGAAGTGGCAGCGCTTCCTCGTCGCGTTCGCGGGTCCTGCGATGAACGTCGTGCTGGCGGTCGTCGTCCTGACAGGTCTCTACATGTACGGTAGCGAGGTACCCGAGGTGCTTCAAGGCGAAGCACGGGTCGGTATCGTCCAAGAAGGGTCTCCGGCGAGCCTGGCCGGTGTGCTACCAGGCGACATCATAGTCGAACTCGCAGGCACACCAAACCCGAATTGGCAACAGGTCGAAACCGAGATTCTGATAAGCCCGGAAGGGGCGATCCCGATCGTCCTCGATCGAGACGGGCAGGCGATCGAAACGACCATCACGCCGGAAACCTACGGGCCGTCCGAGGTTGGATATAGCGGGATGGGACCCCATGTTCGGGTCGTTGTGGCCAACTACTCGAGACCGGATTCTCCGGCTGAGAGGGCGGGAATCCTTCCGGGCGACGAGATAATCGCCGTCGGGGAAACAGACCTGCGCCTGTCTGGGTCGTCGATCCAGGAAATCCTGCAGGGCGTGCCTTACGACATCGTTCCGATCACAGTGCTCCGGGGAGGCGAGACGCTTCAGCTCGAGGTCGAGCCCGAGATGGTTGACGGACAGCGTATGATCGGGATCTCGATTCCGATACCCACAGTCATGATCAAACTCGGCTTCGTCGATGCCGTCGGTCGATCGATCCGTACCAACACCGCCAACGCGATGCTGATTCTCGACGTCCTCGGCAGACTATTCACGCGTCAAGTCTCGATGCGGTCGCTGGACGGCCCGATCGGAATCGTTGCAGTTTCCGGTCAGGCGGCACAGGCAGGCCTGACATCGCTACTGAGCCTCACGGCACTGATCAGCCTCAACCTGGGGCTCCTGAACCTCCTGCCTATTCCCATCCTCGATGGCGGGGTCATGCTGCTTCTGCTGATCGAGGGGGCTATCCGACAGGATCTGAGTCTGGCGCTCAAGGAACGGATCGTGCAGGTGAGTTTCGTGTTCCTGCTCATGCTTACGGTGGTGGTTCTCTACAACGACATCGTCAAACGGTTGCCCTCCAACCTCTCCCCCTAGCAGCCCGTGGCAGAACGATGAGGAAGATCTCGCCGGAAATGCAGGTGTTCACCGAATACTTGGAGCAGAAGCGGTTAAAGCGTACGCCGCACCGCAAGCTCGTACTCGAAACCTTTGTCGAGGGAGAGGGCCATCGCAGTGTCGAGGACATTTACCGTGAGGTCCGGGACCGGGACTCCCGCATCGGTTATACGACGGTCTACCGTGCGATGAAGCTGCTGGCCGAGTGCGGCCTCGCCCGGGAGATCGATCTGGCCGACGGCGTCACGCGCTACGAACACCTGTACAACCACAGCCACCACGACCACCTGGTGTGCACCGAGTGCGGGGATTCGATCGAGTTCTTCAATGCCGAAATCGAGAAGGCCCAGGATGCGGCTTCCGAGCACCTCGGCTTCAAGGTGCTCGACCACCGTCTCCAGATCTACGGGCTCTGCGAGAACTGTCGAGATTAGCCCGCAACTTCATCAGACCTCCGGTGTTCCGTCTCAAGCACGAGAACTTCTTTTGCATCAATCGTTTATGCCGGTTCCTGCCAGGAAGGCATGGGTGGTTGCACCAAAACGGGGCCTGATCCTAGAACGGTTCACAAACTACTGATACATTTGGCGTTATACCGGAACAACAAAGGGGGCAAAAAGGCGGCTAGAGCAACCTCGAGGACAACTCGAGGGCGGTTCGCAAGGCGGTTTCCATCCCATCCGCATCTGCGGTTCCGTGACCCGCGATCGCGAAAGCGGTGCCGTGATCGGGCGACGTTCGCACGTAGGGCAGGCCCAGCGTCACATTTGCAGCCTTGTGGTGGGCAACCAGCTTGACGGGAATCAAGCCCTGGTCGTGGTAGGGGGCGACGACGACATCGAATTCACCTGCATGGGCTCTGGCATAGATACTGTCTGCCGGATACGGCCCGGAAACTTCGATCCCCTCAGCGCGACATTTCCGCGCTGCCGGACCCAGGATCTCTTGCTCTTCGGACCCGAACTGCCCATTCTCTCCAGCGTGCGGGTTGAGCGCGGCGAGCGCGATGCGCGGTGGTGGGTTCCCCATGCGTCCGAGCTCCGACGCGGTCAGTCGAATCAGATCCACGTACAGGGAGACGCTGAGCGCGCCAACGGCCTCGATGAGCGCCATGTGCCTCGTGGCAAGTACTACCTTGAGCGTCGGAGTGAAGAATGCCATCGCGAAAGCTTCGGCGCCGGCCCGTCTGGCGAGAAACTCCGTCTGGCCCAGGAAGTCACGCCCGATGCACTGCTTGCTGAGGGGGGCGGTCACCAGGGCGTCGATCCGTTTCTCCAGGGCTGCGTCACTGGCGGCTTCCAGCGACGCCAGAGCGCGACTCCCGCTTTCGGGCGATCCCCGGCCCCACTCGGGTGGGGTCTCCTGTCCAGGCAGCGGAGATAATGTCAGTCCGGGGCCCGTCTCGACGGTGGAGGCATCGAAGGCGGTCCAATCGAGGGCGGTGCTGAAGCGTTGGTGGCTGCGTTCGAAGGCTGCGCGATCGGAAAAGAGGATCCAACTTGCCTCAGACAGGAGTGGCGGAAGGGCCTTCAGCGTTACCTCGAGGCCGATTCCCGCGGGGTCTCCCGCACTGATCCCAATGGTCGGTTTCATAGACGAGTCTAGTGGCCGTTCTCGTCTTCCTTGTACATGTACTTGATGTTGTGTTTAAGGACGAGCAAGTTGGGTCCCGATGTACGGTTGACCTTGATGCAGTTCTTGTCGTACCACTCGATGACGCCGTGGAGCTGCTCGCCATCCTTGAGGACGAGCACCATCGGGGTCCTGTTCTGCATCTGCTTGACGTAGTAGAAATTTTCGGCGTTGGTTTGATCGGTTGGAGCCGCCTTCCTGCGGGTCTGTCGGACTGTCATCTCTTCTTTGAGGTCCGACAAACTGGGCCGAATCAACTTCCTGTTTGACATTTCTTCCTCTCTGCAGAATCTCAGAAACTAAATATCGCCTTGCGTGTCACGCGTCGGGCGAGTCTATCCACGCAGAAGACCCGAGGTTCCGTCAATAAGTGTGTAAATAGACATCAGGCGGCTTTCTCCTCGGTGACTTGGTTGACTGGAACTCCATTGACATATTGGGCGCCTTGGTAGACATCCTTCATCAAGTGCGGAGCCTTCAAACGGCGAAATCTTTTCTCAGCGACCAGCAGCATCTTCCAGATGACAGCCCGTGCGTGGCAACATCTGCGGACTACCAATCCAGTGGAGTCTCCCTTCTCTGCTCTGCGACTGCGAACCGATGCCGCTCGAAGGTTCAAGAAAGTGGCCCCTCTTAAGGCCAGATCGAAATCCCCCTCGGCCAGACCATGCAAATAGAGTTCTGGAATCAAGTCTCGTACCTCTTGCGTCCGCTTGGCAAACAGCGGCAAGACCCGGCTCTCAAAACGCTCTTCCAGATCCCGCACTCGGGGACGCCGCAGCTTGATCGTTCCGCAACTCAGCGTCAGTCGCCGCTCCTTACCGTAGCCGTTGCGATAGCCCCCGGGTGCGTCCACTTCTCGGCGACGCTCATTCTTTCTTCGTCCCAGCAGCTGTGTCACTTCATCCTCCAACAGTTCCTGTACGTAAAACTGGATCTGCTCTCGCACCCACTCTTCCAGCTGTTCAAAGCAGACTCTTGACTCCACACTTCGATCAATGTTCTTCTTGCTCATGGCGGTGTGACTCCTTCCTTTCGGGCTCTTCCGCCCGGGTTTTTATTTCACCCGGAAGGATAATCACCGCCTATGCTATTTACACACCTTTTGAGGGTAGCTCGAAGACCCCGCTCACGAATGCCGCGGGAGTTCGTTCGACTCCGAATCCAAGATGCTAGGTCAGACGGTTTTCGCTGCTAGTTATTCTGGATTTAGAAAACACCGAGGTGTGTGTTCCGCGTTAATTAACCCCATTTTAGCTCAAATCCAGGGATTCTTACTCAGTATTTTGGCGGTCGTTTCGTTGAGAGTGAGGGCGAGAACGTCGGCCATTAGCTGTTTGTTCAGGTAGTACTTCAGGTTCGCCTCGATGAACTTGAGACAATCCGCGATCTGTATCAAACGGTCGATCGTAACCCGGGATGCCGACTCCCGGAGTCGGACCTCTATGTCGACGTTCACAAGGCGGTCGTCGAGTCCTTCCGAGAGAAAGATCAAGTCTGAGACGAGGACCCCCAGAATGCGCAGGCGCTCCTTGTAATCCTCTTTCGCACGACCCAGTTCAGCACTGAGGGTCAGCAGACCGGCAAGTTCTGCCTCCCGAGCGGTCATCGCCGTCTCCAGAAACTCCAGCATCGCCGTTCGGCTTTCTCGGAGCGAGTCCGCATCGGTTCGAAGGGCGCGGCCGATGCTGCCCTGGGACCAGCGGACGACGAGTTCATCCTCGACGCCGCATCGACGAATCTCATCCAGCGTAAGGGGGGAGAAGTGATAGATCTGACTTCGGGACCGGATCGTCGGCAGCAGATCGTGCGCATTCTGGGTAATCAGGATGAAGTAGGTTCGCGGCGGAGGCTCTTCCAGCGCTTTCAGAAGGGCATTCGAGGCTCCGGGGCCCATCCGCTCCGCCGGGTCGATCAGGAAGAGTTTCGCCGCCCCTTCCAATGGCTCCAGGTTCAACATCGGCAGGAGATTACGCACCTGTTCGATCTTGATCTGACTCGCATCGGCCGCGACGCTGATCGCAAACACGTCGGGGTGCGACCCGGCATCGACCTTGTGGCACGGCCGACAACGGCCACACGGAGCGACGCCCCCCTCTTCGCAGTTCAGCATTCTGGCGATGCGCAGAGCGCAAGTTCGTTTGCCGATTCCTTCCGGTCCGGAAAATATCATCGCGTGGGGCAGCCTCCCCGCCTCGAGCTTGGCCTCAAGACGATCGAGGACGTTGGCGTTGCCTACGAAGCCGAGACCTGTCCCGGGCGGAAGATCAGGCATTGGAGTCGAGCTCCAGCAGTCTCGCGATATCGTCGGCGACCTCTTCGATGGAACCGCCGGCCGGTATCACCCGGATTCGATCAGGATTTCGTTCGGCCAACTCCAGGTATCCCTGTCGAATACGGCCGTAAAAGGAGAGATCTTCACCTTCGAATCGTCCTTCGTCCTCAACCTGGCCGCTGTTCCGGGCACGAGCCCGCGTCAAGCCGGTCTCAGGATCGACGTCGAGCAGGATGGTTACATCAGGTCGATACTCGGCACACACCAGATCGGTCAGCTTCTCGATGAATTCCAACGGAAGCCCACGACCGTATCCCTGGTAGGCCATCGACGCGTCGTAGTATCGGTCGCAGATGACCATCTCGCCCCGCTTCAGGGCAGGCACGATCTTCTCGTGGATGTTCTGGCTGCGCGACGCATAGAAGAGCAGGAGCTCGGCCGCCGCAGTGAGGCTGATCGTTTCGGAATTCAGGAGAATCTTGCGGATACCTTCGCCGACAGCCGTTCCTCCCGGCTCCCGGGTGACGGTGTGAGGGAGGGATCGTTCATCCAGCAGGGCTGAAAGCTTCAAGATCTGTGTCGTCTTGCCACAGCCCTCAATCCCCTCAAAGCTGACGAACAGACCCGGCCTCATAGGCCGGGTATTGTACCAGAACCTCGGCGGTCTCCAGGGCGCGCTGGAACTCCTCAGACACATCCAGTCTCTGCTCTACATCCTCTATTTTATTGAGGTTAGCGCGAGTTTCAGGATGCTTCGGGACGAACATCGAGCAGCAATCCTGATCGGGAAGAATCGAAATCTCATAGCTGCCGATCCGGCGTCCGACGGAAACGATTTCCTCCTTGTCCGTGCCCACGAGAGGCCGCAGGACCGGCATGGCCACCGCTCGGGTAATGACGTCAATGTTTTCCAGCGTTTGCGAGGCCACCTGACCCAGACTGTCTCCCGTCACAAGAACTCGCGCTTTCTCCCTGAAGGCGATCTTCTCGGCCAGGCGCATCATGTAGCGCCGGTACAGGATCACGCGGGTTTCCAACGGCGTTTCGACCATGATCTTCCTCTGGATATCCGCAAAGGGAACCAGATAAATGCGGGATCGCAGTTGGTTGTGTGCCAGGAGCGTCGCAACCTGCTTCGCCTTTTCCTGCGATTCTTTGTTCGTGTACGGAAAACTGTGAAAGTGGACGAACGTGGCGGTGCATCCGCGCCGAATCATCTTCCACGCGGCGACAGGGGAATCGATTCCTCCAGAGAGGAGGACGACGATCTTGCCGCCGGTGTGCGCCGGCAACCCTCCCGGACCTTCGAGCCTGTCGAAGAAAATCAAGGCCCGTCCCTCGACCAGCTCGATGCGGCAACAGAGTTCGGCATTCTCCAGATCGACCCTGGCTCGGGAACGATCGTTGACGTAGGCGCCTACCGCCTGGTTGACTTCCATCGAGTTCATCCCGAAGCGCTTGTCCGAACGACGAGTGTCGATGCGGAAGGATGCGAAAGAGATCGGCTCCAACAGCCGCCAGACAGACCGGCACAGAACGCCGATCTCCCAATCCACCGACCAGGCCTCGGCGTAGTAGGCGATTCCGACAACCTTCCGAAGTCGGCGTTTGACCTCGGAAGCGTCGATGTCGCCCTCGAGTTCGAGAAGGAACCGGCCAGAGATTCGACGAACCCGCGCCACGCCGCATCCTTCCAGAGTGGCGTCGACATTACGACAGAGGCGTTTCTCGAAGTAGTCGCGGTTACCCTTTTTGAGCCCCAGTTCACTGTAATGAATGACGATGAGGCGACGCATTACTGGAGAATTATGCACCAAATGTGGTAAGAAAGTTAATCAGCGTACGTGCATATGGGGGTTTGCGCTGAAGATCTGAGGTAGGTCCTCCCGTCCCCCTTCCAATCCCAGGCGCGTGCACAAGGAGAGGTCCCAAACGCCATGAGAGCCATCTGGAAGGGTAACATCAGCTTTGCGCTGGTGACGATCCCCATTTCGATCTTCAGTGCCACACGTTCGAGCGACGTTTCGTTCAAGTACCTGCACAAGAAGGATCTCAGCAAGGTCTCCTACAAACGATTCTGTGAGGCGGAGGACAAGGAAGTCGCCTGGGAGGAGATCACGCGGGGATACGAGTACGAGAAGGGTCGCTTCGTCGAGATTAGTGACGAAGAGCTGAAGCAGGTCAACGTTGAACTCACACGAACGATCCAGATCATCGAGTTCGTCGATGAAAAAGAGATCGATCCCCTGTATTTCGACAAGCCGTATTATCTGGAGCCCCAGAAGGGGGGGGAACGGGCGTACGCTCTAATGCGGGACGCACTCGCCAGGGCGGGGAAGATCGGTGTGGCCCGCGTGGTCCTCAAGTCAAAGGAGCACCTGGCCGCCGTCAAGCCCGTCGGCAAGATGATCACGATGCAGACGATGCGTTTCGCGCACGAGATCGTCGACACGTCTGAATTGAACCTGCCGGACGTCAAAAATGTGTCCAAGAAAGAGATGTCTCTGGCGAATACTCTGATCGACACGATGTGCGACACCTTCGACCCGGAGAAATACAAGGACGAATACCGGGGCCAGTTGCTGGACATCATTCAGAAGAAGGTCGACGGCGTCGCGCCGGCAGTCGCGGTGACGACGCGCCGGACCCCCGGGAAAGTGGTCGATCTGATGGAAGTGTTGAAGCAGAGCCTGGAGGAAAAGAAGAAAGCTCCACGACGCTCGGCGAAAGAGAAAACTGTCGCGGCGCGTGCCCGGACCGGCCGCACAAAGACCAAAGCGAAAGCCAAGTCGAAGAAGTGAGTCAGGTTCGAGAGAATTACCGACGCCTCCTCGATCGGATCGGGGAGGCGTCGCTGCGTTCAGGAAGGAAACCGGAAGCCGTTCGCCTGATCGGAGTAAGTAAACGGGTGACCGTCGAGCGAGTTCGCGAGGCGGTCGAAGCGGGTTTGACGAACATCGGTGAGAATCGCGTTCAGGAGGCCCAGGAAAAATTTTCGCTCATGTCGGATCTCTCCGTCACCCGACACCTTATCGGCCATCTTCAATCCAACAAAGCCAGGAGCGCCCTACAGCTGTTCAGCTGGATCCAGTCTCTCGACAGCAGGTCGCTTGCCCGACGCCTCGATCGGCTGGCACCGGAGCCAACACCTGTCCTGATCCAGGTCAAGCTTGCTTCCGAGAACACCAAGGCGGGCGCTGAAGAGTCCGATCTGGCGGGCCTTGTCGAGACCGTTCGTTCAGCGGAGAATCTCCAACTGCGGGGTTTGATGGCGATTCCGCCTTTCTTCCCCGATGGCGAGCAGATGCGGCCGTATTTTGCCCGGCTGCGAGGCCTAGCCGAGCGATACGGCGTGGTTGAAATCTCGATGGGCATGAGCCACGATTTCGAGATCGCCATCGAAGAAGGTGCGACCATGGTTCGTGTCGGCACGGCGCTTTTCGGAGAGCGGGCGTGAGACTCCTCGTTCGGGTGATTCCGAACGCCCCGAAGACCGCGATCACAGGGACGCGGGGAGGCGAGATGGTCTTGCGGGTCAACGCCCCGGCCTCCGGCGGCAAAGCGAATCGGGCGGCAAGCCGGTTTCTCGCCCGCATGCTCGGGGTCTCTGCGTCTTCGATCCATCTGGTTTCGGGAGAAAAGAGTAGACACAAAAAATTCGAGATTGTAGGCTTGGAACCCGGCGAAATCAGGGAGAAACTCACCGATCTCCTCGGCTCGAATCCCTTGTAGATAAAGCAGTTAATGGCAAACGAACCACCACCCAAGGCCGAACCCCCTGCACCGGTAGAACCCCCGACGCCTCGAAAGCCGATGAATCTGGCGCCCACGCTGGCGATCTGCGCCTCGGGGTGGCTGTTGCCGGGGATCGGACACATCGTCCTGCGTCGCTGGGCCCGGGGCACGCTCTTCATGCTGGCCGTGATGGTGATGTTCGCTCTTGGCGTCGCGATGCAGGGGAAACTCTACGACCCCACCCCGGAACAACCCCTCCACATCTTCGCTTTCATCGCGAACCTGGGGGTCGGCATGCCTTACATCGTCGCTCAACGCCTCGGCTACGGAGCGGGCTTGATTTCTGCTCCGAGCTACGATTATGGAAGCACCTACCTTTGGGTGTCGGGCCTGCTCAACTACCTCATCGTGCTCGACGTGTTCGACGTGGCCCGGGGGCGGAAGCCATGAACCTCTCGCACTTCGAGGCGCTGTTCATCTTTGCGTTGATCGTCTCGGTTGTCTTCGCTCTGATCAACAAGACGACTCCGATCGAGCAGCTCAAATACGGGGCGCTGGTATTCCTTTCCTTCGTCGGTGTCGGTTTCTTCGTCGGCTGGTTTATGTTTCCCTTTCCATTCTGAGCGGTGGTTCGATGAGCAAGTGTTTACTGTCATACACCGCCCTGTACGGGTTAGATGAATCGGTGGGTCCTGCAGAAGTCCGCGCCGCGTCAATTCCGATCAACGCTAGGGATTTATTCGGGACTTGAGAATCATTTTCGAGGCTGTTCAGGTAAAGAAACTCGCGTATCGCGGTAGGAATGCCAGTCTCCCGGCACCACCCGCGCAGATCCGGACGTGCGGAATTCCCGCATCCGGCTCCTACCTCGGATGGTTGGCGGCAAAGCGGCGATCCGGATAAGGATGTAAGACACGGGGTTCAGGAATCCAGCGGTCTGAGATCCGGAGCATCCGAGTCCACGTCACGTGCCCGCGCTGGCTACGACGATACAAGTTCAATCGCTCCGCACAGCGCTCAGTCCCTGAGACACGAATATCTCCTGCTCTGTGTCGGGCTCGTGTGAGACCCGAGCGATGTTCTCCTTGGTCCGCGTCCTTCCCTCCCCAATCTCCGCCGAGTACGGGTCCTCTTTGTTCGGCTGGTTCACAGGTGTAGAGTCGAAAGTGGTCGGGCCGCAATCGGCCCTTCCACCGTCCGCTCAATCAAACGGCTCGTGCGGTTTTCCCGCAAGCCGCTTTCCTCAGTTGCTCCTCGTTCGGAATTCGCTGTGTGACCGGGGGCGGCAGGTGGCGGCTTCGTTCGTACCGCGTTTGGGTCTTTCGCTAAGGGAACTATCCAAGTTCACGATATCTCCGCGTTTCCCATCGCTCGCACATTCACGACTGAGTACGGGGACTTCCCCCTCCAACGGGCCTTTTGGACCCGCCAGCGCCGCTGCTCGAAGCAACGATCCGAGACCTTATGTTTGCCGTCTCGTTCCTGAGTACTATTCCCCGATCCGATTCCTGAGCACCGCGTCGGCCGGAATTTCGCTCTCGCTTATATCCGCACCTACCGCGCCAGGGCTCTAGGTCGATGTTTGTCTTCTCGGTTGCCCGCCCTTTCGTCTGCACCTACCGCGCAGGGCTCTAGGTCGATGTTTGTCTTCTCGGTTGCCCGCCCTTTCGTCTGCGGGTGCCACATCATCTCGACCTTACCTTCCGCCCGGACGATACCAGGCCTCCCTGGGTCACTCGCGTCTCTTCTCCACCGTGTCGCCCGCACACACCTTGGTGCGATGGGGTGGAACCAAATGCGCCTTCGCCCCCATAGTGCGGGCTCGACCATTCCCCATCTTTGGCCGACCGGTTCATCCTCGGGATCGCTCCCTTCGATTACGACCCGGTGGTTCTCCTCATGCCCTTCAGACCCCACCTCGCGGTGGGCGCCCTGCCCTCCAAAGTTTCCGTAGGTGGCTCCAGCTCTGCCTTGTCCGTTTCCGGCTTTCGCCTTCGTGCCCGTTTAGGCATCTGCCATACCTGCCTACACTCCGGCCAGTGAGGCATTACCCCCACTTGTTGGATATCGACCCGTGGCCTCGGGCCGAGCGGGACTTTAACCCGCCGGAAACGCGTGCTGCCAGGCACGCACTATGACGCGGTCTGATCCCTCCAGAGCGTTCATGCCCGCATTGTGGCCTTGGCCTTTTCGGGCCGGCCTCGGTTTCGACTTCACCGAGGCACTTCGGAGGTCTCCCGGTTCTCGTGTATGTTGTTTCTCAGCGTGCGCGGGGTCTTAGACTACGCAGGACCGACAAGCCACTTGCGTTTAACGCAGCCCATCGTGTTGCCTTCCGCGACCGTAAAAGCGTCGGCATCCTGATCTCGTACCCTTTTCGAAGCTCAATAGCCCAGCCCACTGATACCTCTGTCTACGCTTCAAGCGCCACCTCACGATGACAGCCCGCAAGACTCGAGGCCAGGATGGATTCGCTATCCCCTTTCCTGTACGACTCTTTCATTCGCGACAACATACCGGTTTATCCTGGCGTACTACGGCACCGGCACCGTTCCTTCAGTTCTTCAAACCAGCCGTGCCCTAGTTTCGCAAGACTCGGCCGAGCGCTTCAATCTCAGCGAGGCCCCGCATCGCTGCCAGCGTTACCTTCGCCCTTGAATGCAGCAGAAATATTCCGTCCCTTTGCCATTCGCGTAAGGTCTGCTCATCTGTGCGGAGACCATTTGAGAATGCCGTCTGAATCTACCTCCGACTTTTGGAAATCGCTGTAGAAGTCGGCGAACGCAACTCCCGAACGATCCCGAACAGACTCAGGATCCTCAAGACGTAGTACGTTATGTCAATCTCCCACCATCGCAAACCGTGCCGGGCACTATACATAAACCGGTGGTGATTGTTATGCCAGCCGTCTCCCAGTGTGATCAGCGCGACGAAGCGATTGTTCCGACTTTGGTCTCCCGTTTCAAACGGCCTGGATCCCCAGACATGCGCGAGGGAATTAATTGAAAACGTGGAGTGCCACAGCACAACAGTCGAAACAACAAATCCCCAGAGGAAAACGGGATAGCCTCCCGCCGCAAACACGGCAGCACCAAACAAGAGAGCAGGGACACTGTGGTATCTGTTCAAGAGCCTGAGTTCCGGAAACTTTTCGAAATCCTGCATGATGCGGCTGTCATATCCACTGGACTCACCGGAAAGAAGCCATCCGATATGCGACCACCAAAGGCTACCGCGTACTGGAGAATGGATATCTTCCTCGGAATCCGAGTAGCGATGGTGCACGCGATGATGTGCCGCCCACCACAACACGCCCCTTTGCCCGCCGGTCTGGGCGAGGAAGGCTAAAACAAACTGAGAAAGGCGATTGAGCCTGAAGGCACGATGGCTGAAGTACCGATGATAACCGGCCGTGATTGCGAACATTCGAATGCCATAGCTGATGGCGAACCAGCCAAGGTAAGACCACTTGAACGGCGTCCACAACAAAAGCAGGCACGCGGCATGCATCGGGACAAAGGAAACAATTGCATCGAAATGAAATCGTCTAACTCGCGTCATATTTAGGCCCGATTGGGAACCGCGTACCGACACCGATTGAGCTTGAACCGTAAGAAACTGCCCATTCTCCTTGATTTCGCGGTCACAACTCACAAAATTGGACCTTAACAGAGTCGGGAATCTCCACTCCATTGATGCAAGCCTCCACAAAAGCCATTTGCACCACATTTGCCACTTCAACGACCCTACGAGTGGCGCGATACGCCGAGGGACTCTCGGCGTGGACATCCCCAATAACGGGAATGTGGTGTTGAATGCCATGTCGGGTAGGGTTGCAAGTCTCGACTACGTTGATGTCGGAAGTGAAAGGCCCTTTGTGCTCCGTTTGGTGCGTCACTAACTGAACCGCGAAAATCTGGCTAAATATAACTACAGGTGGGATTTATAAGCAAGAAAAGTCTCAACTCCCGTTCAGACGGCGTAATTCGCCCAATTCTCAAATGACAACAAGGGGATTTATCGGGAGCTGACCCTCCAAAACGAGGGAGCCCTTCGCGGCAGGGACACCGGTCGCCCGGCCCCCGCACAGATTCCGTACGAGCGGAACTACTTCATACGGCTCCTGCCTCGGATGGATTGCGGCACACACTACGTACCGCACACCGCAGAATTCCCGTGACACGTCTACCTCCCGCAGTTGTGTGCGTGAAGTCTGCAAAATTCGGATTCGGCATCTCCGTTGGCTTTAGGCTGGCCGCCTGAAACGCGAACGCCTACTGACAACTGAGTACTGATTACCTCCCGTACCACCAAGCCAGCGCAGAATCGTGTCCGTAACGAAATCCGCCACGTCCCGGTGGACGAAGTGTCCGGCGCCGGGGACCGTGACCAGGGTCAGGTCCCGCTCCAGCCAGTCCCACGTGCCGCTCAGGGCGTCGGCGAGTACATACCGGTCCTCCAGCCCGTGAATCAGGAGCACCGGGGCCTGTACCTTGACGAGGGGCGAGGTGTGTTCGGGTAGGGCTCACGCGGATAGTTCGCTTTGTAATCATCACGACGAGCGGCCCGTCGCCGAGCGTGACGTAGTGAATCGGGACGTCGGCGTTCCCGGCGAAGTGACGCTCGACTTCTTCGAAGAGGTCAGGTCCCCGGGGCGGGGGAATGCGGTGGTGCCGCCAAAAAAACGGCCGCCAGCAGGCCGGAGCGCAACCGCATCGATGGACCCCGGTTAACGCCCAAGCGCATTCGAGAGCCGACCCGGTTCGTGGCACGACCCGCAGACCAGCTTCGCTCTCAGCGTGACTGAACTCGGGTCGGAGAGCCAGGTCTCGGCACGTCTGGCGTAGGCTGTTCCGGGCATCGTTTCGACGATTCGTTTCATGAAGACGTCCGCCCGTTCACGATTGTCGAGCCTGTACTCCGACTCGGCAACGCCGGCCAGGACTTCGCCCCTGTGGTGAAGGGGCATGTTGTCCAACTGCGCCTGCTGTTCTTCGTAGAGAACGTTGTAGGCGTCCCTGGCCTTCTCGAGCGCCCGTTGCCGGTGCTGGGTCGGCATTCGTCCCTGGTTCATGAGCATCGTGCCGCCGTAGACGGCGTTGACTCCGATCCCCCTTGGGTCGATGTTCAAGGCCAAGTCCAACAGGCGGAGCGCTTCGCCGTACTGGCGTTCGAAGCCCTCCGAATCTCCACTCTCGTGCGCCAGGACGGCCAGATGGGCGACACCCATGGCCTTCAACGCCATCGCATCGGGATCCTTCGGGTTTTCCTTGAGGATCTCTGCGAGTTTCTCCATGCCGACATTCATTCTGTTCAGATCGTTGCCAAGCGGTCCGGCAAATATATCTTCGCGGGCCCAGGTGTAGACACTCAGACCGTCGGGTCGCTGGGCAAAGGCGCCAGCTGCCATCAACAGCAGCAAGACAGCGCTCACTCGAATACGCATCAGAAACCTCCTCTCCGGATGTGGCCCGCACGATCATGCGTCGGGTCAGAACCGGTGCAGCCATTGGGAAAGCCTACGACTCGCGAGAAATGATAAGCGAGGGCACGGTGGGGGTCAATCCGTGCTCGAGCTACACGACAAGGCGGCCGTCCTTCACCACGGGCGTGCCGCTCGCGGGGACCGTCGCGTTCGTGATGAAGTTCCAGTAGACACCGCCCCCCCGGTTGGCTCCGCCCATCTCGAGGTTGTCCCCAAGGCTCAAACGGACCACACCGGCGCCGTATCCGTAGTAGCCGATGTATGGTTCGTCCGGGCTGATCTCGAGGACCCGATTGCAGCCGATGCCGAGTTCCCGGAACGTTTTCGCCGCTCCGCCGGCCTTGCTCAACGCACTGTCGACCGCAGCGGCGTTGTTCCCCTGGATGTCGACGACCTGACCGTCGACGAAACGCAAGAGGAGCTCGCCGGCCTCGATGCCGAGATGCTGCCAGGTAGACAGAAAAAGGGTTCCGTTGGCGGACGTCTCGATCGGGGCGACACGCAGGACGCCGGAAGGCATTTCCACGTCGCGATCGATCCGGAGCGTCCATGCCGTCGCCGCGTCGGGACTCGCGTCCCCGGTTTGTCTCGAAAAGGTTCGATTTCCCACCACAAAAGTCATGTCCGTCCCTTCCGGCGTCGCAATCCGCACCGGCCCCGAACGAAGGACCTCGATCGCTCGATCATGTGTTGCTTCCAGTTCATCCGGAGAGACATCGAGTGCTTCGAGATAGTGCCGATCGACGATGTTGGGAACCGGAGGCGTGGTGCCCGGTACGGCGAAGGTACCACTGGCCCAGTGGAAATGCACCGAGCGTCCCCGCTTGCTGTCGAGCCACTCATCCAACGCTTGGCGGACGGCGGGAGTGTTGCCCTGATGCACTTCCGGAAGCCAGATGAATACATCGGCGTCATCAAAGAGCCGTTGGATCGAGGCAAGCTCGTCCTCGGAAGTCTCTGCAGTCTCCTCGGAGAGTATGGTCCCGGAAACAAAAGCGCCGGCGTTTCGAATCTCTTTCCGGAGAGGGCCGACGATTTCAGTGAAGACCCGGACGTCGACTTTCAGCAGGACGCTCTCACCTTCCTGAAAGCACAGAGCTTCGGCGATCTTGCGGGCGCACTTTTCGTAGTCGGCGGTCGTGAGGCTCATCGATCTCTTTCGTTCGTGTTGTCGAAATAACGATCGATCGCCAAGACCAGATCGGGAATGGTCGCACTCGATGCCTGGATGTCGGCCCGCAGCCCGACTTGGGCAGCGCAGTCTCGGGTGACCGGCCCGATGACCGCCACGGCGATTCCTTTCAGGAGTTCAGATAGGTCGGCGGTCCCGAGCATGTCGACGAGGTTCTGCGCTGTGGCGCCGCTGGTCAGGGTGATGCAGTCGATCTTTTCCTCGCCGAGCGATCGGCACAACCGGGAAGCGCCTTCCAGCGGCCGTTGCGTGCGGTAGACGGTCACGACGTCCACCTGGGCTCCCCTGGCGCGCAGGGTGTCGGGAAGGTGTTCCCGCGCCGCCTCCGCTCGTGGAAGCAGGATGCGCTGACCGGACAGGTTTTCCGGGAGCGCCTCGATGAGGCCTTCCGCACGGAAGTCGTCCGGGATGAGGGCTGGAGAGAGTCCCCGTTCCTCGAGATTTCTTGCCGTCTGGGAGCCGACGACGGCAATCGGCGGAATGCCCGCATGATCGTCCAGACGGTCCAGAAAGCATCGAACGGCGTTCGCACTGGTCAGAATCAACCAGTCGTAGTCGGCAAGACCAGCGATCGCGGCATCGACTGGCGCCCAGGATTCTGGAGGTACGATTTCGATGGTCGGGATCTCCAGGACTCGGGCACCGAGTTGTTCGAGCCGCTCGCGCAACGGAGCAGACTGGCCCTTTGCCCGTGTCGTCAGGATCGTTCGGCCCTCAAGTCCCATTGCGAATGATTTCTTCAAGCACGGCCCGGCCGCCCGAAGCCAGCAGCCGCCGGCCCAGTTCCGCACCGATCTCTCCGGCCCGGGCAGTGTCGCCCTTGGCGCGGTCGGTGATCAGATCTGTCCCGTCGAGGCTCGCGATCAGACCGCAAAGGACGATGACATCTCCCTCGACCCGCGCGTGTCCGCCGATCGGGACCTGACAGCTCCCTTCAAGACTCGCCAGCAGCGCACGCTCGGCCAGGATGGCCGCGCGTGTGGCCTCGTGGTCCAACCGGAGCAGGGAAGCCTGCGTTTCGCTGTCCCCGCGGCGGCAAACGATCGCCAGGGCTCCCTGTCCGACAGCCGACAACATCACCTCCGATTCGAGGTATTCGGTGATGCGGTCAGAGTGTCCCAGTCGATTCAGACCTGCGGCAGCCAGTACTATTCCGTCATACTCCCCTGTGTCGAGCTTACGCAGCCTTGTGTCTACGTTGCCTCTGAGGGGAACGACATCGAGTTCGGGAAAACGATGTCGGAGCTGCACCTGCCTCCGAAGGCTGCTCGTGCCGATACGGGCGCCGGGGAGCATCTCTCCGAGCTTCCTTCCGTCCGATACGAGGACGTCGCGATGATCTTCGCGTTCCGTGATCGCGACGAGTCGGATGCCGTCGGGGAGATCGAATGGAAGATCCTTCATGCTGTGAACCGCGAAATCGATCCGCCCGTCGAGAAGGGCTTCGTCGAGTTCCTTCGTGAAAAGCCCTTTCCCTCCAATCTGGGCCAGGGGAACATCCAGGATGCTGTCGCCCGTCGTCTTGATGATGACGATTTCGACAGAGAGGCTGTCGAAGATACTTTCGAGTTCGGTCTTGGCCCAGTTCGCCTGCCGCAGCGCGAGCTGGCTTCCGCGCGAACCGAGCTTGAGCGTGCGACTCACCGAACGGCCTCGCTACTTCTGTTTGACATTAAAGATTCTACGAACCACGTCGAGATACTCCGGCCCTTTCGGGTCGTGAGCCATGTCTTTCAGCTGGGAAATCGGGTGATGGAGGATCTTGTTGATGAGCGCCTGCGTGATCCGGTCGACAGCCTGCTGCTGCTGCTCATCGAGGGCGCCCAGGTGCTTCCGGTTGCGCTCGATCTCGTCACGTCGCAGCTTCTCCAGGGTTTCTCTCAGGCCTACGATCGTCGGGACAACCTCGCGGGTCTGCATCTTCGAGCAGAACGCCTGAACCTCCTGGTCCACGATCTCCTCGGCCCGGCCGGCCTCCTTCATCCGTTCCCGAACGTTTTCATCGACAACCTGCTGCAGGTCATCGATGTCGTACAGGAAGATGTTGTCGATGTCGTTGACGGCGGGGTCGATGTCACGCGGAACGGCGATATCGATGAAGAACATCGGGCGGTTTTTCCTGCGGCGGATGATCTGTTCGGCAATCGGCTTGGCGATGACGAAATGAGGGGCTCCCGTCGAACTGATGACGATGTCGGCCCGGTCGATGTGGTCGTGGAGGTGTTCGAACTGGATTGCGGCGCCTTCGAACACGCGGGCCATCTCGACGGCGCGCTCGAAAGTCCGGTTGGTCACCATCACCATCGAGACGCCGCTTCGCTTCAAGTGCTTGGCGGCCAGCTCTCCCATCTTGCTGGCGCCGATTATCATGACGCTCTTGGCCGAGAGGTCGCCGAAGATCTTCCGGGCCAGCTCGACGGCCGCGTAGCTGACCGAAACGGCGGATTGGGCAATGCCGGTCTCGGTTCGTATCTTCTTGGCGACGACGAACGCGCGATTCATGAGCGAGCCGAGGTGCAGGCCCACGGTCCCGGCGTCGCTGGCGACGCGGTAGGCTTCCTTCACCTGGCCCAGGATCTGGGGTTCTCCCACCACCATCGAGTCCAGGCTCGAGGCCACCCTGAAGATGTGACGGATCACGTCGTTGTCGTTCAGCGTGTACAGGTAGTCGGTGATGCTATCGCTCGGAATCCGGTGGTAGGAGCAAAGGAACTGGCGGACCAGATCGTCACCGGGAGCCTCGGCGACGACCTCGACACGGTTGCACGTGGAGAGGATCATCGCCTCGGAAACACCGTCGTAGCGGACGAGCGCCCGCAGTGCTTCCCGGATGTCCATGTTGTCGAAGGCCAGCCGCTCGCGGATTTCGACCGGTGCGGTCTTATGGCTCAGGCCAACTAGAGCTAACTGCATATCCTCACTGCGTAAACGTGTGGAGCCCTCCAAAGTAGTTGGCTCCCAGGAACGAAACGAGCACGCTGATGAAACCGACGATGGCCAGGTATGCGGCCTTCTTTCCGCGCCATCCGCCAATCAGGCGGTAGTTGATCAACAGCAGGTAGATGACCCAGGTGAAGAGCGACAACAGAATCTTCAGATCGCCGCCCCAAACCGTTCCCCAGGCCGACTGGGCCCACAGTGCTCCGGAGATGATGCCGAGCGTGATCAAGGGAAATCCGATCGCGAGCGATTTATACGACAGGTCGTCGCAGACCTCCAGCGACGGCAATCGATGAAAGTACGCCGAATGGTGTTTCGACTTGAGCTCCCGCTCCTGGATCAGGTACATGATCGCGCCCGCGAAGCTGATGAACAGCGCCGCATATCCAAGGAAAATCAACGGTGTATGGATGTAAATCCAGTTGCTCTGCAAGGCCGGCGGAATCGAGCTGGACGGGTCATACGCCAGGTTTGCGATGAACGTGACGATGAAGATCAACGGGAACACGAAGACGCTGAGCGAGTCGATCCGGTACTTCGTATAAGCAATCAGGAAACCCAGGACCCCCAGAGCTGCAAAGAAGGAGAATGCCTCGTAGCGCTGAGTCAAGGGCATGTACTGCAGCTCGACCGCCCGCAGGATGATCGACGCCGAGTGGCAGATGAAGCCGACGATGATAGAGAAAAGACTGAGGCGGAACAGGGAGTATTTTCGGTTCAGAACCGTGAGTACCGAGTGCAGCAAACCCACTGAATACAAAGCCAGTGCCACCCTCAGAAGCACGACGTGCATGGGCGGATTATAGCACAGCGCTTGCCTCCGCCCGGGCGTGCCCGGTGCAGTGTGCTAGCATGGTAAGTCTATGGGTATAGACGTCTTTCAGGTCGTTTCCTTATTCATCGCGCTGTTGCTTTCCCTCAGCGTTCACGAGTCGGCGCACGCCTGGACGGCCGATCGTCTCGGGGATCCTACGGCACGCGACCTGGGCCGCATCTCGATGAATCCGCTGGTGCATGCCGACCTGTTCGGGACCTTTCTTTTTCCCCTGATCGGCTTATTCAGCAGTTTCGTCTTCGGCATTAGTGTCATCTTCGGCTGGGCGAAACCGGTGCCAGTCAACACTGCGCGATTGCGCCACCCGAAGCGGGACTACATGCTGGTCGCGGCGGCTGGGCCGGCAAGCAACGTGTTGATGGCGGGCGGCTTGCTGGCCGTGCTGCTGGTTCTGAAGGCTTCTTCGCCTTCCATGGGCCTCCTGATCAACCAGGTAGCCCGGGGGGTTGCGACCGGGGACTCGATTCTCGTGCCGATGCTCTCGATGGCGTATCTTGGGGTGATGATCAACCTGATCCTGGCGATCTTCAACATGATTCCGGTCGCTCCGCTCGACGGCGCCGCCGTGTTGTCCGGCCTGCTGCCGGATAGCCTGTCGCCGCTTTACGCCCAGATTCAGAATTACGGATTCTTCATCTTGATCGGCTTGCTCTACCTGGGGGTGCCCTGGTACCTGTTCAGTCCGGTTATCGGTGCAGTCCGATCCGTCCTCGTGTACTGACAGACTCGTATCGATGGCTAAGAAACGAATCCTCAGCGGGATGAGGCCGACCGGCCGACTGCACCTGGGCAATTACGTCGGTGCTCTGGAGAACTGGGCGCGTCTCCAGCACGAGTACGACAGCTTCCACTTCGTCGCCGACTGGCACGCCCTTACGACGGACTACGACAGCGGTCTGGACATTCGCGACGACAGTATCGAAGTCGCAACCGATTACCTCGCCGCGGGGCTGGATCCCGAGCGGGTGACGATATTCGTCCAGTCCAGCGTCCCGGAACATGCCGAGCTGCACCTACTCTTCTCGATGGTCACGCCCCTGGGATGGTTGGAGCGGGTTCCCTCCTACAAGGAAATGCAGGAGAACCTCGATCACGACATCAACACGTACGGCTTTCTCGGTTACCCAGTGCTCCAGTCGGCCGACATCCTGATGTACAAGGCCGCCGCCGTCCCGGTCGGAGAAGATCAGGTGGCGCACGTGGAGCTGACGCGGGAGATCGCCCGGCGCTTCAATCGGATCTACAACACCGACATCTTTCCCGAACCCCAGGCTCTGCTCACTGCGACGCCCAAGCTTCCGGGCACCGATGGCCGCAAGATGAGCAAGAGCTACGGGAACACGATCGCGATCGGCGACTCACCCGAGGATGTGCGGGCTTCGATGATGACCATGATGACCGACCCTGCGCGCAAGCGCCGGGTCGATCCTGGTAACCCCGACGTGTGTCCCGTTTTCGACTACCACAAGGTGTTTTCCAGCCCGGAAACGATCGCCGAGGTGGACCAAGGTTGTCGCTCCGCCGGAATAGGCTGTGTCGAGTGCAAGGGTTGGCTTTTCGACAGCCATCAGAACAAGTTGGGCCCGATCTACGAGCGACGCCTCCATTACGAGAAAAACAGGCGGGAGGTCATCGACGTACTGGACGGCGGAGCCAAGCGAGCGCAGAGTTTCGCTCGGGAGACCACGTCCCAGGTTCGGGACGTAATGAAGCTGTGAGTTCGGCTCCGCAGTTAGCCCGTTATGCCTGTCGACACTAGAACCTTTGTACGCGTCACCTGCATAACGGGCCAGGCGCCAAAGGCGCCGCCGCGAGGAAGCGGCGCGCGGCTGGCAGCGCCACGCAAGCGAACGAGCCGGGGTCCGGGGCAGAGCCCCGGCTAGGAAGAAACCGAAGGCGCCGCTGTCGCGAGGAAGAATCAACGGCTGACGAGCCATCGCAAGCTGAACGAGTTGGGTCCGGTTGCAGACTTCTTAGCCCCAGGCTCCTAGTCAGTTCCGGAAGACCATGGCCGATGAGCTAAGGATAACGTTGCCGCTCTACGAAGGGCCACTCGACCTGCTGCTGGACATGATCCGGAAGCAGAAGATCGACATTTACGACATCCCGATCGCGGAAGTCACAGCACAGTACCTGGACTTCCTGCACCTGATGAAGGAGATGAACGTCGATCTGGCCTCGGAGTTTCTTCTGACGGCCGCGCAACTCATCTACATCAAGTCCCGCATGCTGCTGCCTTCCGATCCCGACGCGGACCCGGAGGAAGACGAGGATCCCCGGGCCGAGCTCGTTCGTCGCCTGCTTGAGTACGAGAAGTTCAAGAATGCCGCCGAGATGCTCTACCAGAAGGAGATGATCGAACGAGCGATCTGGACCCGGCCGGGCAGTCTGGACTCTGGCGGCCAGGAACCCGAGCACCAGGTAACGGCGACTCTCTTTGACATGCTGTCGGTGTTTCGCGACGTCCTGAAGCGCTTCGAGGAGCGCCCGCCCCTGGATATTGCGCGAGAGGAGTTTTCCGTCGAGCAGATGATGAAGTTCGTGCTCGGTGAGGTCCGCAGCGCACCGAACGCTGTGGGCTTCTTGAAACTTCTGGAAAACTTCTCGACGCGAGGCGCCCTGATTACGGTCTTCCTGGCCTTGCTCGAACTGGCTCGAATTCGTGCGATCAGTATTTCGCAGAAGGGAGCCCTCTCCGACATTCAGCTCACAGCCAACCCGAACTATGAGCGATCCGAAACTTTCAGCATTGCTTGAGGCCATCATCTATCTGGCCGAAGAACCGGTGCGCATCGGACAGATCACCCGGGCGCTCAAAGATGTGTCCCGCAAAGAGGTGACGGCCGGCATCGGGGAGCTCATCGATAAATACCAGGCTCCAGAACACGGAGTTGAGATCCGTGAAATCGCAGGAGGGTATCTCTTCTCGACAAAAGCGGAGCATCACGAAATCCTGAAGAGGTTCGCCAAGAGCCTGGTGCCACCGACACGCCTCTCCCTTGCGGCACTCGAAACGCTTGCCGTGATCGCCTACCGCCAACCCATGACCGTGCCCGAGATTCAGGAGATCCGCGGGGTACAGGCCAGCGGTGTGATCAAGACGCTGCTGGACCGCAAACTCGTCACGGCAGCCGGTCGTAAAGAAGTCATCGGCAGACCGATTCTCTACAAGACCACTCGAGATTTCCTGATCCACTTCGGCCTCAAAAGCCTTGACGAACTGCCAAGCATGGAGGAGTTTGAAGAGTTGATCAAGAGCGAGCACTCCGTCGGGCAGGCCGAGCTCCCATTAGACGATCCGGAAGGGAATCAGGCGGACGATCAGGGGACGACCGACGGGGGGGCCGACATCCCGCCGGACGCCTAACGCCGGTAATCGCCACATCCTCTTCAGAACCAATCGATGGACGAACGTCTACAGAAGATCCTGGCCCACGCCGGCGTCGCGTCTCGCCGAGCGGCTGAGGAGATGATCGTTGCCGGCCGGGTTTCGGTGAACGGCAACGTCGTGCGGAAGATGGGCGTCCGCGCAAACCCGTTCCGTGACATCATTGCCGTCGACGGAGATCGGATTCCCAAGGCAGGCAAGCCGGTCTACGTGCTGCTCAACAAACCCCGCAGCGTCGTTTCGACGCTGGAAGATCCCGAAAAAAGACAAACGGTCGTCGATCTGATTCGACCCAAGATCCACGAACGTGTGTATCCCGTCGGTCGGCTCGATTTCGCATCCGAGGGACTCCTGATCCTCACCAACGACGGAGAGTTCACGCGATTCATGACGAGGGGAGGCCACGTCCCCAAGGTATACCGGGTGAAGGTTTCCCGAACCCCGGCCGAGGAAGAACTGGGACGACTTCGCCGAGGCCTGCGGGCAGGGGGTATCCGCTACGCCGCATGCAAAATCCACCTCGTCAAACCGGGGACGAACCCATGGTATGAGATCACCCTGCTGCAGGGCCGAAACCGTCAGATCCGCCGGATGATCGAGGCCATCGGGCATCGTGTCCTCAAACTGCGACGGACGCGAATCGGCTTCCTGGAGGACCCGCGGCTGAAACCCGGAGAATGGCGCCTCCTGCAAGCGTCCGAAATCAAGAAATTCTATGATCGTTACTCGAACCAGGAGGCAACCGAGCCCGGTCACTCCCGGCCGGTCGGGATCCGCAAGACGAAGGCTCCCCGGGCCTTCAAGAACAAGACGAAGCGGAGAAGACTATGAAATTCATGGACATCGTACCGGAGCACATCCGCGCCATCCAGCCATACAAGCCCGGCAAACCGGTTGAAGAAGTCGAGCGCGAACTCGGCATTTCGGCCATCAAGCTCGCGTCGAACGAGAACCCCTGGGGACCCTCGCCAAAAGCAGTGGCGGCGGTGCGGGAGTATCTCGAGGACGCGGGCCGATATCCGGAAGATACGGGCTTTTACCTTCGCCGCCGTCTCGCGGAGAAGCACGGTGTTGACATGAACGACATTATCGTTGGTGCGGGTTCGAGTGAAATTCTCGCGATGGCGTTTCACTCCTTGATCGGGCCCGGTGACGAGGTGCTGACTTCCGAAGGGTCGTTCGTCCTCTACTACCTGCTCACCCAGGGCATGGGGGGGAGACTCGTTGCGATGCCCCTGCGGGACTACCGCTTCGATCTGGATGCCATGTCGGAGCGAATCGGGGAAAAGACCCGGCTGATTCTCATCGCTAATCCGAACAACCCGACCGGTACGATGGTGGGACGTTCCGAGGTTGGGCGTTTCATGGAAAAAGTGCCTGAACACGCACTGGTCGTGTTTGACGAGGCTTACTTCGAGTATGTCCAGGACGACGACTACCCTGATTCGTTCGAATACCTTTCGTCCGGTCGGGGCGTGTTGATTCTGCGGACCTTTTCCAAGGCGTACGGCCTGGCCGGCTTCCGTGTCGGTTACGGCATAGGGCAGCCGGACGTCGTGGAGATCCTGCACAAGGTGCGCCCTCCGTTCAACACACCCAGCGTTGCCCAGGTCGCGGCGCTGGCCGCTTCGGACGACCAGGATCATGTCCGCAGAAGCGTGGGCGAAAACCGCAAGGAGTTGGACTTCCTTGCTGCTGAATTCGAAGCGCGAAACATGCCCGCTGTCGGGTCGGTGGCGAATTTTGTCCTGGTCGATGTCGGGATTCCGGCGGGAGAAGCTTTCGAGAGGCTCATGCGGCTCGGAGTGATCGTACGCCCGATGCATGGCGCCGGCTTTCCGACCATGGTGCGCGTTTCAGTGGGCACCCACGACGAGAACGAACAGTTCCTGAGTGCCCTGGACCAGGTTCGATGAACATCGCACAGATTCTCCAGACCTACCGCACGATCGCCGTCGTCGGGCTCTCCTCCAGCCCCTGGAGGCCGAGCCACTCGGTCTCGAAATACATGCAGGGCCACGGATATCGCATCATTCCGGTCAACCCGAACGAAGACTCGGTACTGGGTGAGCTCGCGTATCCCCGCCTGGAGGATGTCCCTGAAGCGGTGGAGATCGTGGATGTTTTCCGGCGTTCCGAATACGTGCCGGACATCGTGGAATCGGCGATTCGGATCGGGGCAAGGGTCGCATGGCTACAGGAAGGTGTGTTTCACGAAGCAGCCGCGGCACGGGGGCGCGAAGCCGGACTGGATGTCGTCATGGACCGCTGCATCCTGAAAGAACACGCGGCCACCCGGTGATCGAGCGACAGCGCCCAGTCTCAAGAATGCGAACCGAGGCCCTGCTGTCCCTGAATTACCGTTTTCTGTTCCGCTTCTTCTCGATCTCTTCCAACCTCTGCTTGACCCGCGCCTCGACCCCGACGTCCGTGGGGCGGTAGAAGCGCTGACCGAGGAGGCTTTCAGGCAGGCAATGCATGTCGGCAACCTGATCCTCGGTGTCGTGGGCGTACTCGTAGCCTTCTCCGTAGTGGAGTTTCTTCATCAAGCGGGTCGACGCATTACGAAGGTGCAACGGCACGGGTTCTGCCCGGCTGTAGCGGGCCTTCTCCAACGCAGCCGAATAGGCCGTGTAGACCGAAGTCGATTTCGGCGCCGCCGCCAGGTAGATGGCGCATTGGGCCAGCGCCAGTGCTCCCTCCGGCATCCCGATGAAGGCCACCGAATCCTTGGCGTTCAACGCGACTCGAAGGGCGGTGGGATCCGCCAGGCCCACGTCTTCCGACGCAAAACGAACCAGACGGCGGGCTACGTAGAGGGGATCCTCACCGGCATCGAGCATGCGCGCGAGCCAGTAGAGTCCGGCATCGACGTCCGAGTTCCGGATGGACTTGTGCAGGGCCGAGATGATGTTGTAGTGCTCCTCGCCGGACTTGTCGTAGAGAAGCACCTTCTGCTGCGCGACCTCTTGGATGATGTCTCTGTTTATCTCCTGGTGCGATTCGATCGACTGGGACGCCATTTCGAGTATGTTGTATCCCGCCCGAGCGTCCCCGTTGGCCAGGTCGACGATGGTCCGAGTGGCTTCGGCACCGAGGTCATAGTTGAACCTGGCGGCCGCCCGCTCGATCAGGGTGTGGATTTCGTCATCGGTCAAAGCTTCCAGGACAAAGACGCGGACGCGTGACAAAAGCGCCGCGATCACTTCGAAGGAAGGATTCTCGGTCGTCGCGCCAATCAGCGTAATACTCCCTTTTTCCACGTAAGGCAGGAAAGCATCCTGCTGCGCTTTGTTGAAGCGGTGAATCTCGTCAATGAAGAGGATCGTCCGGCGGCCCAGGTGGTGGGAGCGTTCGGATACCGCCATGATGTCCTTGATCTCTTTGATACCGGACAGAACGGCGCTGAAGGTCAGGAACTGCGACTTCGTCATGTGCGCGATGATCTGGGCCAGCGTGGTCTTGCCAACGCCGGGCGGGCCCCACAGGACCATCGAGGGAACCTGGTCATGTTCGATCGCGACCCGCAACGCCTTGCCGGGACCGAGAAGGTGCGCCTGACCGATGAACCCATCGAGTGCTTCGGGGCGCATACGTTCGGCGAGTGGTGCGGCCTCGGGTTCACCAGGCGGTTTCGGTTCTTCAAACAGTGAATCCATCATCTCTGCGCATCAAGCCCACGCCGTCGTGCCGCTTCGTAGAGGACGATACCCGCTACGACTGCCGCATTCAAGGACTCGACGGCGTCTTGGTGCGGTACCCGGAACAGTCGATCACACATGTCCTTCTCCTCCGTCGAGAGTCCGCCACCTTCGTTACCGAACAGGACTGCGGCAGGCTGCTCCCAGGAGAATTCGCCAAGCGGCTGCGGCGCGTCCGTAGCGGTTCCGAGCAGATGGATTCGGGCCGAACGCAACCGTTGGGCGAGGGCCCCGAGGTCTAGATCCCAGCAAAGTGGCAGGCGGAACAAACTGCCCGCGCTAGCTCGGACGAGCTTATCGTTGTAAAGGCTCACGGTCCCGAGGGTCGCGAGGCACCCGGCAGCGCCGAAGGCTTCCGCCACCCGCAGGATGGTTCCGGCGTTGCCGGGGTCCTGAATTCGGCAAAGAACGACAAGGACTTGCGGATCAGTTTCGAGGACGTCAGCGAGGGTGAACGTTCGGGGACGGACCAGGGCGATCGCTCCCTGAGAGTGTCGCGTCGCCTGTATCGACCGGAAGACCTGGCCTGCCAGTGTGTAAGTCGGCGGGGAGACCGGCGGCGTGTAGGTAGTGTGCTGCTCGAGAAACAGTTCGACGATCTCCACGCCGCTCCGATGCGCTTCCTCGATCAGAGTCGGTCCTTCCACCGGCAGCAGGCCGTCAGCGGTGAGGGACCCGCGAGAGATGGACTTCCGGATTTCCTTCAGACGCGGGTTGTGCCTGCCGATCGTCTCGGGCGTCATGACCGTCATTATCGCAGCAGCTGTGGCCTCCATCCGTAAGAAACGTATGACACGGATAGGATTCAACGGATATTCTGACGAAATGGAATCTGTTAAATCCGTGGCACACCGATTGAGGTGATGGCTGAACACCCAGCGAAACAATCCAAATATTTTTTGGTAGTCTTGATCCCATGAGGGTGGTCGACGCCGGACGACACTCGGGGGAAGCAGTTGACGCGGTTATCGATGTCGTCGCCAGCGGCGGAGTGATCTGCTTTCCCACCGACACCGCCTATGGTCTCGGCGTCGACCCGGGTAACACCTCGGCCCTGGATCGCCTGTTCACGATCAAGGGCCGGGCTGCGAACAAGCCGATACTGCTGTTGGTCGACTCGATCGATATGGCACGGACACTGTCGAGAGAGACCGCTCTGTTTGAGCACCTGGTCGGGGAATTCTGGCCCGGCCCCATCACGCTCGTTGTCTCGGCGGCGCCGGGTCTGTCGGAGCGTGTGACCGCCGGTAGCGGTACCGTGGGCATTCGTTGGCCGCAAGCACCGCTCGCGACCAGGCTGGTCGGCCGCCTCGGCCACCCCTTGACGGGGACCAGCGCAAACCTGAGCGGAGAGGCTCCAGCCCGCTCTGCGACCGAGGCCGTCGAGCAACTCGGGGATCGGGTAGATCTGGTCGTCGATGGCGGCGCGTCTCCGGACACGCCGCCGTCGACCCTGCTCGATCTGACGAAGGATCCACCCCGGCTTCTGCGCGAAGGCTCGATCACATACGATGATCTGGCGAGTTTGCTTAATGGGCGTCTGCGAAAGGTTTCGTCATGATCCGTCGTTTGCTCAAAGTTGCGGTTCTGCTCATCGTTGTCATCACCCTTTTCGGGTTCGCGTACGGGGCCGTGATGTTCTCCCGCATCCGGACCTCCGCCGGACACGACCAGGCCCAACGCGTCGACGCAATCATCGTCATGGGAGCGGCGCAGTACAACGGACAACCCTCGCCGGTGCTGAAAGCCCGGCTGGACCACGCGCACGACCTCTTCGATCGGGGCTTTGCGAACATCATCATCACCACCGGTGGCTTCGGTCCGGACCCCAACTTCTCCGAGGCACACGTCAGCGCCCGGTACCTTTCCGAACAGGGAATAGATCCGTCGCAGATCGTGACCGAGCAGGGAAGCGGCACCACTTACGACACGGTTCAAGCCGCGTCCCGTCTGATGCATTCCAATGGTTGGAAGAAAGCCCTGGTTGTCAGTGATGGGTTCCATCTCTACCGCGTGAAAGAGATCTTCGCTGACAGCCGCGTGGACGCGCTGACTTCGCCTGCGCCGGCCAGTCCGATCGAGGTGGCATCGACCTCCCGCATCTGGTTCACCGTGAGGGAGATCGTTTTGCTGTCCGCGTATCGTCTTGTCCGTTTGGTGGGATAGGGCGATCAGCCGTCTAGTGACCTGTTGCAGGCCACTAGGATGGATCAATCCAGATTTCGTTCAGGAATTCGTACTCGCCAGCCGGGTAGAGCTTCATGCCCTGGACGCGCCTGTTGTACACGCACACGTTGTCGATGTACCAGAGGCTCACGTAGGGCAACTCCTCGGAGACCGTCTTCTGGACCAGCTCGTAGTATTCCTTCCTCTTCTCGGTGTCGGTCTCGCTTTGGGCCGCATCGACCCAGCGGTCCACGTCTTCGTTCGCATAGTGGCCGCGGTTGGCGCCGTTTGGCGGAACCATTTCGGAGTGAAAGATCAAGTTGAAGATATCCGGATCGTTGTTTCCCCCGATCCACCGCAGGGAGTACATCTGGAAGTTGCCTTTGATGACATCGTCATAGAAGGTGGCGAATTCGTTGGAGCGTATTTCCATGTCGATCCCGATGCTCCGGAGCTGTTGCTGCAAGACCTCCGCGACCAGGCGCCCTGTTTCGTCCGTGGAGGTCCGGTATGTGAAGGCCAGGTCGGTGTAGCCCGCCTCGGCGAGGATCGCGCGAGCGTGTTCCGGGTCGTATTCGTAACGTGTCACGCCATCAAAATAGGCCCAGTTCGTGGGCGGAAGAACCGAATCGGCGACCCGGACCTGGTTTCTCCAAACGTTCTGGATGATGCCTTCACGATCGATCGCATGGGCGACGGCCTGGCGAACGCGGAGGTCGCCGAATAGTGGGTCGTCAAGGTTGAAGGCCAGATACTGGTAGTTGGTGCCTTCGGCCGTCATCACGTCCAGTGCCGGTTCGGAAACCAGCGCCTCGATCATGTCGGCGGGGAGGACGTTCAGCGCAATATCGACGGTTCCCTTGCGCAGTTCCAGGCCTCGGACGACGGCCTCTGGAATGATCTTGAAACGTACCGCGTCGAGCTTCGGCGTCGGCCCGAAGTAGTCCTGGTTTGCCTGGAGCAGAACCTCGCCGTCACGGATGTAGTGTTCGAAGCGAAACGGACCGGAACCGATCGGGTGGTCGAAAAAATCGGGGCCTGAGCCCTCGGGCACGATGCCGATTGCGCCGCGAGCCAGGTTCCACAGGAATGGAGCGAACGGCTCGCTCAGGCGGAAGACGACGGTGTGGTCGTCCAGGGCCTCGACCTCGTCCAGCAGGCGGTACGTTCCGGCTTTTGCCGTACGAATCGACCCGTCCATGACCGTCTGGAACGTGTACACAACATCCCGGGCCGTCAGCGGCCGACCATCGTGAAACCTTACCCCCTCGCGGAGACGAAACACGTATGTCGTCGGATCGGGAATCTCCCAGCTTTCGGCCAGGTCCGGGACGATCGATGCCGCCTCATCCTTCCGGACCAGTGAGTTGAAGATCAGTTGGACTAGTCTCTCCGACGAAGCATCGGTCCCGATGCGCGGGTCCAGGTTCGTCGGCGGCACGTCCAGCGCCAGCGTGACGATGTTCTCCGAGGTTGGTGCGGGTCCGCAGCCCGACAAAGCCGCCAGCAAAAGCAGGGGTGCGACCCATGAACGAAAGCTCATAATCGATCATGTTAGCCCCTTCCGGGTCACAACGGGGGATCATTGCCTACGGAATAAGATCAACAACACCTAGAGCGCGGTGGAGGCGCCGCAGGCGTATGAATAATACGCCGAGGACGGACGTGCGAGCGTGACAACGCCCAGGTGGATGCATCCGCCGCGCGATGGTAGCAGCCCGTGGCAGAACTCTGCCACGGGCTGCTACCGCACCCGGACTTTTTCGACTGTTGGAATCGACTGTTTCAGCTTCTCGATCTGTCGGGTCAGGCGGACCTTCACGTGCGGGCGGTAACGTAGAGGGACGAATTCGATCTTCTGTTTGCACTCGAAGATGCGTTCGACCGAAGCGTCGATCCGGAGCCGGAGTTTCTTGTCGGCCCGGGCCGTCTCCAGGATGAACCAGAACGCCTCTTCGAGGAGCGGCGTGGTCTGCGAGAACAGAAACATGTCGTTCCCGGCCTCAAGCGCTCGGAGGAAGATCTTAGGGGTGAGACCGATTGATGTGACGGCCCCCATCGTCAGGTCGTCGGTGAGCACAATCCCTTCAAAACCGACCGTCTCGCGCAACAGACCGTCGATCACGCGGTGCGACAGCGACGCGGGCAGGGGACGGATGTCTCCCAGAGACGGATAGTGCCCATGAGAGACCATGATCATGTCGACGTCGTTGGAAAGAGCATCGAAGGGGACGACATCTTCCACGATCAATTCGCGACGGCTGCGATCGATGCGGGGTAAGGCGAAGTGAGGGTCTCGGTGAGCGCCCCCAAGGCCGGGGAAGTGTCGGGCACAGGTAAAGATCTTCTTCTTGGCGAACTCTTCCACGACGACACGACCAAGACGGGCCACTTCGCCCGCGGCTGCCGCCAGTGTCCGCTCGCGCACGATCGAGTCTGGGAGTCCCAGGTCCAGGACCGGAGCCAGGTTGGTGTTGAGACCGGCCGCCTCGACTTCGGAAGCCAGGATCCGGGCTCCTGCGCGGACTGCGCTGGTTCCCAGGTCCGCCAGGTCGGCAAGGGAGGGAACCGGTGCGATGACGTGCCTCAGGCGGTCGACCGCCCCGCCTTCCTGATTGATCGCCAGGAAGAGGGGGACATTGGCGTTGCGCTGCAATTCGAGGCTGAGGTCGTAGACCTGGTCGAGGCTCTCGAGATTGCGCTGCGAACAGACGATACCTCCCGGGCGCACCCTTTCCAGCACCCCGGCGGCATCGGGCGTGAGTTCGCTTCCCTGGAAGCCGACAAAGAAAAGCTGACCGACCCGCTCTTCCAATGTCAGCCGTGCGGAGTCTCTCATACGTTCTGAAACTGGAAAACCGTCTGCGATTCGTGGACGAAAACGCGAACCACTCACAAAACGAGGCGAGGCGAAGGCGAATTCCTCAGGAAATTCAGTCTCCGTCCCCGAATTCCCTTAGCTCTCGTCTGCCTTGTCCTTCAAATCAGCCAGTATCTGCAGGGCGTCGATCGGCTTGACCTGATCCAAATCCAGGTCGCGCACACGTGCCCGAAGCTCTTCCTCCTCTGGGGAAAAGAGCGCTAGCTGATTGATAACGATACGTTTCTTCCGTCTGGCACGGACCGTCAGATTATCCGACAATTCATGCTCGGTTTCCTCATGTTTTTTCAATATTTCTCGGGCACGTCTGATGACTGAAGGAGGGATGCCTGCCAACCGGGCCACTTCTATGCCATAACTCCGGTCTGCGGCCCCGGCGGCGACCTTTCGCAGGAAAATGATCCGATTCTCGGTTTCTTTGACCGTCAGGTGGAAGTTCCGGATGCCCGGCAGGAGATCCGCCAGTTCCGTGAGTTCATGGTAATGCGTTGCAAATAAGGTTTTTGCGTGTATGTGTGCCTGAATGTGTTCCACGACGGCCCAGGCGATGGACAGCCCGTCAAAGGTGGCTGTGCCACGCCCGACCTCGTCGAGGATGATCAGACTCCGGGCGGTTGCCGAGTTCAGAATGATAGCCGCCTCGGTCATCTCGACCATGAAAGTCGAGCGTCCTCGGGCGAGATTGTCGGAGGCCCCGATTCGAGTAAAGACCCGGTCGATGATCGGCAACCTGGCGAACTGCGCCGGCACGAACGACCCCATTTGGGCCAGGATCACGATCAGCGCGTTCTGTCGGAGGTAAGTCGATTTACCGCCCATGTTGGGTCCGGTGATGATCTGGATTCGGCTGTCGCCCTCGTCCATGAACAGATCGTTCGGGACGAACCTTTCGGCGCGATGGTCCTCGGCCAGAGATTCGAGAACCGCGTGCCGACCGTTCCGAACGAGCAGGGACTCGTCGACGGCTGGTTCCGGACGCGAATAGGAAAAGCGTCGGGCCAGCAGGGCCAGTCCGGACAGGACATCCAGCTGCGCGACGACCGCCGCAGAGGCGCGAATGCGAACCGACGCGGCGCCCAGCCGGTTCCGGACCTGCCCGAACAGCTCTTTTTCCAGGGCAACGAGCCGTTCTTCCGCGTTGAGAATCTTTTCCTCGTACTCCTTCAGTTCCTGGGTGATGTAGCGCTCATGACCGACCAGCGTCTGCTTCCGAACATAGTCGTCCGGAACAAGATGCAGATTGGCCCTAGAGACCTCGATGTAGTAGCCGAAGACCTTGTTGAATCGAACCTTCAGAGATCCGATGCCGGTCTGCTTCTTCTCTCTCTGTTCGAGGCTCGCGAGGTAGGCCTTGCTGTGGAGCGAGACGCCCCGAAGTTCATCCAGGGTCGAATCGTAACCATCTCGGATCACACCACCATCGGCGAGAGTAACGGAAGGTTCGTCTTTGATCGATCGTTCCAGCAGCTGGCGCATGTCCTCGAGCTGGTCCATCCGGCCGGCGAGGGCTCCGAACCGCGGCGCCTTGAGCCTGCTCATCACACTGGCCAGCCCAGGCAGGAGCCCGAAAGCGGCTCTGAGCGCCACGAGTTCACGCGGGGTCGTGGTACCGACGGTAACCTTGCTCAGAAGCCGTTCGACGTCGGCCATCCCATCGAGCCCGTTCCGGAGCTCCTCGAGCAGTGCACTCGCGCCGATCAGCTCCTCGACCGCATCCAGGCGGTGTGTGATCTCCTCGCGCTCGATTGAGGGGCGCAGTAGCCAGATTCGGATGAGCCTCGCCCCCATCCCGGTTGCCGTGTGATCGATGACTCCGAGCAGGGTCTCGCTGCGGTCCCCGCCTGTGGAAGATTCGAGTAGCTCGAGGTTCCTTATGGAAGAGGCGTCCAGCACCATGTAGTCGGACGATTCCTCGCAGGTCAGTCCGCTGATGTGTTCGAGTCCCGCCTTCTGCGTCTGACGCGCGTAGTGCACCAGGGCACCGGCTGCTCCGATCGCCAGCGGTTTGTCCTGACATCCGAAACCGTCCAGGCTGGCTGTGGCAAACTGATCTCGAAGCAGGCGTGAGGCGGATTCCTCGTCGAAGAGCCAGTCGTCGAGGGGCGTACGTACGCAGCCGTCCAGAGCAGGCAGCTTCCCTTCATCGGACCGGGGAAAAACCACTTCACGCGGTTTGAAGTGTTCTACGTCGAGCAAGAGCTGGTCCCGGCCTGAGCGGGCCTCAGACTCGCGTACCCGAAACTCGCCGGTCGATACGTCGATGAAGGCCGTCCCTAGCTGTCCTCCCCGTTCGAGGAACGCGAGAAGAAAGTTGTTTTCGCCTGATTGCAACACGTGCAAGTCCGTGATCGTGCCGGGAGTGACCACGCGCGTGACCTTGCGTGCCACGAGCTTGACGCCCTTCCTTGGCGGTTCCGTCTGATCACAGATCGCGACCTTATATCCCTTCCGGAGAAGACGTGCGATGTACCCTTCGGCGGCATGATAGGGCACGCCGCACATGGGGATTCCCGAGCCTCGTTCCTTCTGACGTGCGGTGAGCGTGATGCCCAGCTCGCGCGATGCCGTGACGGCGTCGTCGAAGAAGAGTTCGTAGAAATCGCCCAGTCGAAACAGCAGGAGCGTGTCCGGCACTTCCTCCTTGATGGCATGGTACTGGCGCATCATAGGGGTCATCCCAGACCGGGAAGTCGGATCGGACTGGCTCGGCATCGAGGATCCTTCCCTTGCAGGTTTACTGGAGATCGGCCGCCGCCACCGGCGGCCAGCCAGCAGTTTATAATATGGCATGCCTATCCGAGGTCCCGGAGGCCCATGAACGTCCTGGCGGTCGACACCAGTTCCGAAAGGGGAAGCGTCGCCATCATCGGCGATGGACAAGTCCTGGGTGAGGTCCGCCTCGTTTCCTCGATTCAGCACTCCGAACGGTTGTTCCGGTCGATCGATTTCCTATTCGACCACGTCGAAATCACGCTCGAAGACATCGACGTCTTCGCGGCCGCCCGTGGACCGGGTTCTTTTACGGGGTTGAGAGTCGGTCTGGCCGCGATGGAGGGGTTCGCTTTCGCAAACGACAAGCCCGCCGTCGGCGTTTCCACGCTGGCGGCAATGGCATGGCAGGTCGAGGAGCCGAACACCCCGTTGGCGCCGATGCTGGACGCCAGGCGCGGGGAGGTCTACGGCGCATTGTTCGAGAGGCACGGGGAGGAACTCGTTGAACTGCGACATGCGGTCGTGCTACAACCCGCCGAGTGGTTTTCCTGTTTGACGGAGAGCCGGGTTCTTTTTTGCGTGGGGGACACCTCAGACGCTAAGCTTCCGACGGAGCATCCCAGGGATTGGGAAGTGGTGCCGATCGACCCATATCTGTCCGTCACGATCGCTGGGATGGCATCGACGTCGAATCGGGAGCCTCTCGAACCTCTCTACGTCCGAAAACCCGACGCCGAGGTCAAGCGGAATGAAAGCGGTCCCCGTTAGGGTGCGCTCGGCACGCGCCGGCGACATCGACCGAATCATCGAGATTGAACGTTCCTGGGTGCACCTGTCGCACTGGTCCGTCGATGCCTACCAGCGGTTGCTGAACGAGGACAATTTCACGTCGAGTTTCGTCGGTGAAATCGAGACCGGAGAAGAGGAGCCTGCGATCGTCGGGTTCGTCATCTTTCACGTCGCCGATCGCATTTCCGAAATCTATAACATCGCCGTCGACCGAACCTATGCGCGGGATGGAGTCGGAACTTACATGATGAACGCCGTGATCGAAGCGTCCCGCCAGGAGGGAGCCCGGAAGCTGATGCTGGAGGTCCGGAAGTCGAATTCGGGCGCCATCAAGTTCTACAGCCGGTTCCAGTTCTCGATCGCCGGAGAACGACACAACTACTACTCAAGCCCGGTCGAAGACGCGTATGTCATGGAGCGGGACCTGCGGTTCTGACAGGAGTTGGTCCGGGAAGAAGAAGGAGCGGTGTTCTTAAAGTGTTGATTCATTGGAGCGTAAATTGTGTTTCCGTTGAATCGGAATCGTGCGTATGGTACGGTGACGCGGGATTGTTCCGGAACCTTCTAGACTGTCGAGGAGGCGCTGCCTAATGACAAGAGACGAGGAGATCAAAGAGTACCTGAGCTCCAACAACCCGGATTTCAAACGCCTGGTCGAAGAACATCAGTCCTATGACAACAAGCTCCGAGAGTTGGCCAACCGACCGCACGTCTCGGGACAGGAGCAGATCGAGCAAGTCCAGCTGAAGAAGAAAAAACTCTTTCTCAAAGATCAAATGAGCAAGATGATTCAGCAGTTCCGCCAGGACCAGGTGAGTCATCAGCATCCGTAAACGGTTCCGAGGGGCGGCGACGCCCGTCCCGTTTCGGCCCTCCTATTCCGAGTATCACCTTCTATTCTCGATTCAAGCTTGATATGAATGATCTTGCTGGTTTGGAGCGGCTGCGGTTTCAGACTCTGACGCACCGGCCCGCGATACGTCTGACGCTCGACCGATGGTCAAAGACGCATTCTTCTTCCTGATTCCGTTGCTAGCCGGAGCGGTGGTCGCGTTGTGGGTCGGCTGGAACGCCGTCGGCGCAGGCCTGCTGACCCTCCTCGGTTTTGTTGCGTACTTCTTCAGGGATCCGGAGCGTTCGATCACTTCGGACACCTCGATTATTGTGTCTCCGGCCGACGGGAGAGTCGTTAGAATAGAAAAACAGGGAGCTGCGACCCGCATCAGCATCTTTCTGTCGATATTCAACGTGCACGTGAACCGTTCCCCCATGGGAGGAACCGTCGCCGATGTCGAGTATCGGAAGGGCCGGTTTCGGGCGGCTTTCAACCACTTGGCGAGCGTCGAGAACGAACAGAACACGTTGACCATCCGGGGCAACGGTCTCGAGATCGCGTGCTCGCAGATCGCTGGGCTCGTGGCTCGACGGATCGTTTGCTGGAAGAAACCTGGCGATTCGGTGCACAAAGGAGAACGCATCGGGTTGATTCGTTTCGGCTCGCGCGTCGATTTGCTGCTGCCCGCACAGGCGTCACCGACGGTCCAGGTGGGCGACAAGGTACTGGGAGGAAGTTCCGCAATAGCACGCCTGACCACATCAGCATGACGACCTCTTCAAAGCCTCACAGCAGGCAACGGCTCCGGGACAGACCCCGAATCCGCACCGGTTTGTCGATAATTCCCAGTCTGTTCACGATCGGGAACATGTTTTGCGGCTATTACTCCATCGTATCCACGCTGCGGGAAAACTACGACGTGGCGGCCATCGCGATCGGAGTGGGCGCGGTGCTCGACCTCCTCGATGGCCGGATCGCCCGACTGACCAACACCACGAGCGACTTCGGACTCGAATTGGATTCTCTCGCGGATGTGTTGACGTTCGGTATCGCGCCCGCCGTGCTGGCGCTGAACTGGGGAATCGGGTCGCTGGCCGGGCTCCCGGCCGAGATCACGCAGGACGTCTACAAGTTTGGGTGGCTGAGCACGTTCGGCTTCCTGATGTGCGGGGCCCTGCGTCTGGCTCGGTTCAACATTCAGGCGCGCAAGCCGGTCGACGAGTCGACGTCGAGGAGGGATTTCGTCGGACTGCCGATTCCGGCTGGCGCCGCCGTGATCGCGGCGATCGTTCACTTTGGCAAGAACCCGATCCTGCAGGTCGGCTCGGCGCTCCTTTGGTGTTTGCTCGTGGCATTGCTGGCTTTCCTGATGATCAGTCGCGTTCGCTACCCCAGCTTCAAAGCGTTCGACCTGAAGAAGCCGCAGCCGCGCACGACGATCGTGGGAACCGCGATGCTGATCGGCCTGATCTTCTTCTTCTCCGAGATCGTACTCCTGTCACTGGCAACGGCCTACCTGGCCTCCGGCCCCGTGGCCCGCATGTCCCAGGCTGTGCGCCGCCTCGTGTCATCTCCCGAGGAAGCCGGGGACATTACCGAACCGCACGTTGAGGGGCGCGGAGACCTGTTGTGACCCGGTCGGGTCCGACTACCCGCGTCACGATCGTCGGCTCCACTTCTCCCCTCGGCAAGGAGGTGCGGGACCTCCTCGAGCGGAGCGATAGCTTCCGTCCCCATTTGACCCTTCTGGACACGGACGACTACGCCGGCCTGCTGCAGGAATTCGCCGGCAAGATCGAGGTGACTCAAGCCATTTCGCCGGAACGGCTGGCGGACTCGGATGTCGCGCTGCTGAGCTGCGAGCCCGCAATCATCGAGCAGTACGACCAGAGCGGAGCGGCGCTGCCGGACGCCACCGTCGACCTGACAGACGGAGGCAGAGGGGGGCGTCTTTTCGTGGCGCCTCGATCGAGGACGGACACCTACGCGCCGGCTCCCTATGTGGCGCCTCGGGTGGCGACGCTGGTCCTGGGCGAGGTGCTCTCCCGTTGTCATGACACTTTCGGCATCGACGGTTGTACCGCCACCGTGCTCGAACCCGTTTCGGAGCGGGGAGGGAAAGGGATTCGCGACCTGGAGGAGCAGACAGCCGGTATCCTGAATTTCAAGGCCGGGACCGACGGAGGCGCGCAACTCGCGTTCAATGTCCTTGGTCCCGATGAGGATGCCCGTAACCGGGAGGCGCGCGTCGCATCCGAGATCTCGTGCCTGTGTCCGGGTTGCCCCGCTCCTTCGGTTCAGATTGCAACGGTTCCCATCTTTCAGGGGACGAGTTTTTCGCTGCACGTTCGGACGGAGCGCACCGTGGAAATCGGGAGACTCAAGGACGTTTTGAGCGGACCGGGCGGGATCTCCATCGCCTGGGACATCCGGCCGAGCAGCCTGTCGCCCGTCGCGGTAGTGGGCTCCGAAAGCATCCATGTGACACGGGCCGATGTGGAGGACCACGGAGCCCGAATCTGGCTCGTTGCCGACAATCTGAGACTTCCTGCGCTCAATGCGTGCCGACTGCTCGGACTACTCGAACGCATCCACCCCGACCGATGAGGGTTTCCGGTTACCTCGCGGCCGGTTTCACCCTCGCCTCACGCCGCCTCCACCTGGTGTTCCTGGACTTGATCTCCAAGCTGCTCTGGATCGCGGTCACTCTCGGCGTGTTCTGGTTGGCCGGCATCTGGTTCTCATCCCGGGCGCTGCTAAGCGGCGACGATCTGCGGGCGTTCGAGACTGGCATTGCGCCCCTCGCGCTGGCTGGCGTGGTCCGGGTAGTCCTTGAGAACGCCGAGACCCTCGGATGGAATCTGGGCGTTGCCGCCGCCGCGTCCTGTGGCTGGTGGTTCGTCGCCGAGGCTTTCGTCCGGGCGGGCATGCTCCCACTTTCCGGAAACAGCTTTTACCGCAACGCGCTGGGCAACTTTTCCGTCTGTCTGGCCTCGGGTCTGATTCGAAGAAGCATCATGGGGTCGGCGGGGCTTCTTCTGGGCCTGATCATCTTTGGACCTCTCCTGACAGCTCCCCTCGGAGAATGGGGGCAGGCGTTGCCGGACATCGGATGGCCAGCGCTCGCCGGAAGCACTCTCATTGCCGTCCTGGCCTTCGCCTTGATCCTGCTGGACACACTCCTTCGCAATGATGCGCTCGAAGTGGCCGGCGATCAACTCGGCCAGGTCCTTGGCGTCGTCGGCACGCTCGTCCTGTTTGAAGCGTCGCTGCTGGCCTCGGCCGCGTTGCTGGTGGGCGTGTCTTTCGGAATGACCGGCGGGGCCACAGGGGTATCGGGTGTGTTGCTCCTGGCGCTGATCCTGATTGCGGCCTCGAGCGCAGCGCACAGCTACCTGCTTCTCGTGCGCTACTACTCAGTTGGTATAATGCGATCCTACATTCATACGGAGCGAATCAAGCAATATGGCAGCGACGTCTGAGGAAATCCTGATCCTGGATTTCGGCTCGCAATACACACAGCTGATCGGGAGGAGGATTCGTGAGGCGCACGTCTACTCGGAAATCCTGCCCTTTCACACGCCGCTCGACGCGCTCCGGGAACGCCGGCCCAAGGGCATCATTCTTTCCGGCGGGCCCAGCTCGGTCTATGAAACGGATGCGCCCGTCTGCTGCCCAGAGCTGTACGACATGGGAGTTCCTATCCTTGGCGTCTGTTACGGCATGCAACTCCTGGCCAAGGATCTCGGCGGGAGAGTCGAACCGGCCGAGCAGCGGGAATACGGCCACGGGGAGCTACAGCGTTCCGGCGACTCCGCCCTTCTGAACGGACTGAAGCGGGTCTGGATGAGTCACGGCGATCGGATCCTGGAGCCCCCTCCGGGTTTTGCAGTTACCGCTCGCACCGATACGACGACGGCGGTCATCGAGAATCCCGGAAAAAAGATCTTCGGCGTTCAGTTTCACCCTGAGGTCGTGCACACGGAAAACGGAGCGGAATTGATCCGTCGCTTCATCTTTGACATATGCAGGTGTTCCGGAAACTGGACGCTCGGTTCTTTCCTGGAAGAAGAGGTCAAACGGATTCGCGCCCAGGTCGGCGAGGGACGGGTGCTCTGTGCCATCAGCGGCGGGGTCGACTCCACGGTTGCCGCCACTCTTGTCTCGCGCGCGATCGGCGATCGACTGGTCTGTATCTTTGTCAACACGGGTCTTCTTCGGATGCGGGAGTACGAGAAGGTCCTGTCGACGCTCCGAGACAACCTGCAACTCAACGTTCGCGGCGTCGACGCGTCGGAGCGCTTCCTGAAACTGCTTCAAGGGGTTATCGATCCGGAGCAGAAGCGGAAGATCATCGGACGAGAATTCATCAAGGTGTTCGAGGAAGAAGCTGCGCGTATCGGTTCGGTCGATTTCCTGGCCCAGGGAACCCTCTATCCGGATGTCATCGAATCGGTGTCGGTGCGGGGGCCGTCCCGGACGATCAAGTCGCATCACAACGTCGGCGGCCTGCCCGAGAAGATGCACCTGGAACTGGTCGAACCCCTCCGCGAGCTCTTCAAGGACGAAGTGCGGCAGCTCGGCGTGGAGATGGGTTTGGCCGAGGAGTTGGTATGGCGTCAGCCGTTTCCGGGGCCAGGTCTGGGTATCCGGATCATGGGCGAAATCACACCGGAAAACATACGCATCCTTCAGGAGTCCGACGACATCCTTATCACCGAAATCAAAGAGGCCGGTCTCTACCGTGACATCTGGCAATCGTTTGCCGTGCTCCTGCCGATCAAGAGTGTCGGAGTCATGGGAGATGTCCGGACCTACGAGTACACCGTGGCCATTCGGGCGGTCACCAGTACCGACGGTATGACCGCGGATTGGGGCCGCCTCCCATACGATCTGCTCGGTCGAATCGCCAACCGTATCGTGAATGAAGTCCACGGAGTAAACCGTGTCGTCTACGACATCACGTCAAAGCCCCCGGCGACGATCGAATGGGAGTAGTGGGGGCAGTCGTAGGCCGTTACCCGTTGTCCGTTGAAGACCGCCCTCCGGCAACTGATAACAGCCTACGCACAACGGCCTACGCGTTTTTAAAGGAAGTTCGGATCGGTTGAGGAACAATTTTGAAAACTGCTCAATCCGCGCAAAGCGAATTCGTCCACCTGCATCTTCATTCTGGATTCAGCCTGCTCGATGGGGCCTGCGACCACACTCGCCTGGCGCAGATGGCCTCCGACTACAACATGCCGGCCGTTGCCGTTACCGATCACGGGAACCTGTTTGGTGCTATAGGCTTTCACGATGCCGCCGTAAAGCAGGGGGTCAAGCCGATCATCGGATGCGAGATGTACGTCGCAAAGTCCTCGCGCCACGATCGGGACCCCCGCACGGCGCGCCCGCATCATCTTATCGTCCTCTGCGAAAACGCCACCGGCTACCAGAACCTGATAAAGCTCGTGTCGGCCGGCTATCTGGAAGGCTTCTATTACAAACCCCGGATCGACAAGGAAATCCTGGCCGCGCATAGCGAGGGTTTGATCGGCCTCTCGGGCTGTCTCAACGGAGAGGTGTCGGCGAACCTCCTGGCCAATCATTACGAAGTGGCGGAAGAGGCAGCGGGTGAACTTCGGGACATCTTCGGTCCGGATCGCTTCTTCCTGGAGGTTCAGGACCAGGGCCTGGCCAAACAGCGTCAGATCATTCCCGACATGCTCCGCATGGCCGATCGGACAGGTATTCCCGCTGTTGCGACGAACGACTGTCACTACATGTGTCAGGACGACTCCCGGGCTCACGACGTCCTGCTCTGCATCCAGACCGGTAAAGCCGTCAACGATCCAAACCGGATGAAGTTTTACACGGATCAGTTCTACTTCAAGTCGCACGACGAGATGCACGCCGTGTTCGGGGACTATCCGGACCTGTTGCGTCGAACCGTGGACATCGCCGAACGCTGCCATGTCGAGCTGAAGAGCATCGACAATCCGTTTCCGGAATTCGACGTCCCCCCCGGTTTTACCGCCGATTCCTACTTCGCGAAGGTTGCCCGCGATGGGTTCGAAGATCGTCTGGCACACCTGAAGCCGCTCGCGGATGCCGGTGGCCTGAAGCATCCGGTGTCTGAATACGAAAGGCGTCTCGAAGATGAGATCGGGATCATCCAGGGGATGAAGTACTCGGGATACTTCCTCATCGTGTGGGATCTGATCCGTTATTCCCGTGAAAACGAGATTCCGGTAGGCCCTGGAAGAGGGTCGGCTGCCGGAAGCCTCGTGTCCTACTGTCTCCGGATCACGGATCTGGACCCCCTGCAGTACGGCTTGCTCTTCGAGCGCTTTCTCAACCCCGAACGTGTAACGCTGCCGGACATCGACATTGATTTCTGCATGAATCGCCGGGCCGAGGTCATCGAGTACGTCACTCAGAAGTACGGACGCGAGAATGTTTCGCAGATCATCACGTTTGGAACCATGGCCGCGCGTGGGGTCATCCGCGACACGGGGCGTGGGATGCAGATGCCGTACGCCGAGGTCGATCGGATCGCAAAGATGATCCCCCCCGAGCTTAACATCACCCTGGATCGCGCGATAGAGCAGAACAAAGACCTCAAGAATCTGGTGAATCGCGACGACAAGGTTCGCGACATCATGCAGGTTGCAAGGCGCCTTGAAGGTCTGGCCCGGCACGCGTCGATGCACGCTGCGGGAGTGGTGATATCTCCGAGACCGCTGACCGAACTCGTCCCGCTCTACAAGTCCACCAAGGACGAGATCATGACGATGTATCCGATGACGGACGTGGAGAAGATCGGTCTTCTCAAGATGGATTTTCTCGCCCTGACCACGCTCACGATCATCGACGACACGCTCAAGATGCTCCAGAAACAGGAAGCGCTCCTCCTGGACGTGGACGAGCTTCCTCTCGACGACGAGAAGACGTACGAGTTGTTCGCCGACGGACTGACGAGCGGTGTCTTCCAGTTTGAAAGTTCGGGAATGAAAGACATCCTGCGCCGCTTCAAACCATCCAGCATCGAGCACCTAACGGCACTGAACGCCCTCTACCGACCGGGCCCCATCGGCGGGGGGATGATCGCCGATTTCATCGAGAGAAAACACGGAAAGAAGAAGATCAGCTACGAACTGGCGGAGCTCGAGCCGATTCTCGAGGAGACCTACGGCGTGATCGTCTACCAGGAACAGGTCATGCAGATCGCAAACCTCATCGCCGGGTATTCGCTCGGCGAGGCCGATCTCCTGCGCCGGGCGATGGGCAAGAAGAAGGCCGCAGAGATGGCCGCTCAGCGACAGAAGTTCCGTGAAGGGGCTGCGGCCAAGGGTTTCTCCGACAAGAAAAAGATCGCCAAGCTCTTCGACCTGATGGAGCAGTTCGCCGGTTACGGATTCAACAAGTCCCACTCCGCCGCGTACGCCGTCCTCGCCTACCGGACCGGCTACCTGAAGGCTCACTACCCGAACTACTTTATGGCGGCCGTGCTCACCAGTGAGCGCGGCAATACCGACAAGATCGTCAAGTACATCAACGAGTGCCGGGAGATGGGCATCCCCATTCTTCCGCCGGACGTAAACGTCAGCGATGTCGACTTCACGCCGACACCCGAAGGAATCCGTTTCGGTCTGGCGGCCATCAAGAATGTCGGCGAGACGGCGATCCGCTCCATAGCTCGGAACAAGCCCTTCCGCTCCATTTTCGACCTGTGCGAGCGAGCCGATCTTCGAACCGTGAACAAGCGCGTTCTGGAGAGCTTGATCAAGGCAGGGGCCTTCGACAGCCTCGATATCGACCGGGCGTCCCTCTACAACAACGTGGATCGGGCAATCGAATGGGGACAGAGGAAGCAGCATGAGGCCGAGGTCGGACAAGGAGGGCTCTTCGCGATGTTCGCCGATCCCGCCTCCGACGACAGGGACATGATGGCTCCAGCCGAGGCCTGGCCGGAATCGCTGAAACTAGCGCACGAGAAGGAGGCCCTGGGTTTCTATATCACGGGCCATCCCTTGCAACGATTTCGGTCCGACGTCGAGACCTATGCTACGGCAAACACCTCGAGCCTGGCGTCGCGGACCGCCAACTCGGAAGTCGTCGTCGCGGGAATCGTCGCCAGCACGCGAACGATGCGCACGAAGAAAGGAAATCGGATGGGCGTGGTGCTCCTTGAAGACCTGCAGGGCGTCGTCGAAGTGCTCGTGTTTCCCGACACCTTTGAGCGCACCGAAGAGCTGCTCCTGTCCGATGCCCCCGTTTTCGTGGTCGCGAAACTCGACAGCGACGAATCGACTCTGCGCCTGCTCGCCAGCGACATACTGCCGATGGACCGCGCCCGGGAGCACCTGAGCAAGCGAGTCACCGTTGCGATAGACGCCCAGGACGCACCGAAGGATCTCGCGGAACGCCTGCGTCCGATGATCGAGGAAAAGACCGGCGATGCGGAACTCGTGTTCGAGCTCCGGTACTCGGGGCGGTACACCGCGTTCATCCGTCCCAACCCCTACCTCAAGGTGCGCCCTGATAGGGAGTTCGTCCATTTTCTGGAAGAGATTTGCGGCCGCGATGCGGTAAGGTTCAGCTGATGAGCAAGGCCCGGGATGAGACGCTGGAGCGGCTCGAGCGCGAACTCCATGAGTTGGAGCGATTGCCGGCATCTCCCGGCACCGAGGACCGCGCCCGGCTCGAGTCCCAGATTGCGCAGCTTCGGCAGGACATTCTCGACAAGATGAGCGCCTACGAGAAGGTTCAACTGGCGCGTCACCCGCAACGTCCCTATTTTCTCGATTACGTCGACCTCATCTTCACCGAGTTCGAAGAATGGCACGGTGACAGGAACTTCGGGGACGATCCGGCAATCGTCACCGGATTCGCCCTGTTCAACGATGAACCGGTCTGCGTCCTCGGACAGCAGAAAGGGAGAGACACGAAACAGAAGCTGCACCGCAACTTCGGCATGCCGAAACCCGAGGGTTACCGGAAGGCGATCCGGATCATGAAGCTTGCGGAGAAGTTTTCCCGCCCCGTCCTGACCTTCATCGACACCCCGGGGGCCTATCCTGGGATCGACGCGGAGGAACGGGGCCAAGCGGAGGCGATCGCCTTCAACCTGAGGGAGATGGCAAGCCTGAAGGTACCGATCATCGTGACGGTCACCGGGGAGGGCGGCTCGGGCGGGGCGCTGGCCATCGGTGTCGGCGATCGGGTCAACATCCTACAGTTTTCGATCTATTCCGTGATCGCACCCGAAAGCTGCTCCGCGATCCTTTGGCGGGATCAGCAACACGCCGCAGAGGCGGCCGAAGCCTTGAAGCTGACACCGGAGGACCTGAAGCGGCTGAACCTCGTCGACGAGATCGTACCCGAACCGAACGGGGGCGCCCAGAACGACCCGGCCGAGATGGCGGAAACGCTCCGACGATTGTTCGAACGCCAGCTGGGAGAACTGCGGACAGCTCGGATCGCGGACACACTGGAGGAACGCTACCGAAAATTCCGCAGAATGGGAGTCTTCGGGGAGAGCTAGTGACCTGTAACAGTGCTATCGGTACCAGCGTTCGGCCGAACCCTTCGGGCCGATGGGGGTTGCGGGCGATCTCTTTGTCGGAAGCCGTCACCGATGAAAGAGCATCGCTTTCCGTCTCCCTCCTCGACCTTGCCCGCAAGACCCATCGGCGATGGTGCCGATAGCACTGTTGCAGGCCACTAATGATCGCCCGAGTGAAGGTTTTCTTCGCCCCTCTTGACGGCCGCAATGCTGATCGCGATCGTCAGGACGACGATCGGCGCCAGAATCAAGGCCCCGGTGCCGATCGCGGCAAAAACATCCGACATCCAACCTCCTTTTCAGTCGTCGTCAAGCCTCGACGACGTCAACCATGATCCCAGAAAACCGTTTTTCCGACAACTCGCATCGGAGGATGGCGTCGGACCTCCGAGTCACGAACGCGTGGAGTGCCCAATGCTTTGTATTGTAAAGCGCTTGACTAAAACAAGGAGGGCGCGCTAACTTGGGTTTCATGTCGTCCCCTTTTCCCAAGCGCGAAGCTCCGCCCGAGCCCGCGCCAATCGAACGGAAGGCCGCGGCGGACCTCCACTACATCCGGCAGACGATGGAGCGCGCCACTGCGTTTACCGCCGTGCCGGGTTGGGGTGGTGTCGTTATGGGAGTCGCCGCGTGCACGGCGGCCTTCGTCGCCAGCAGCACGTCCACCCCACAGGCCTGGACGCTGACGTGGATTGCGGCCGCGGTCATCGCGATGGGAATAGGGGCGTGGGCGATGAACCGAAAAGCCATGCTGGTCAACATGCCACTCCGCAGCGCTCCCGGGCGGCGCTTTGTCATGAGCCTCCTGCCCCCGATGATTGCGGCTGCCGTGATCACTCTGGCGCTGTACAGCTCCGGTGGGATCGAGTTTCTGCCGGGACTCTGGCTGCTGCTTTACGGAGCAGGCGTCGTCAGCGGCGGAACGTACTCCGTTCGAGTGGTACCGATCATGGGGGTCTGCTTCATGGCCCTGGGAGCCGCTGCGGTGTTTGCTCCTTTCGAGGTCGGGAAATGGTTGATGGTGGCCGGATTTGGCGGCCTCCACGTGACTTTCGGTTGGATCATCGCGAGGAGGTACGGTGGCTAGACGAAGCCTGTCGGCCGAGCGAAAGACACGGCCGAGCACGAAGAAACTGAAAAACGCGGTACGGCTGACGCCCCAACGTCAGGCTTCCGAACTCGATCGCGTGATTCACGAACCTGTCCGACTCGGGATCGTCAGCGCGCTGGCAGTCAACGCGTCGATGTCGTTCCGGGATTTGAAGGAACTGCTCAACACGACCGACGGTAACCTCAGCGTCCATGCCAGAAAGCTGGAGGATGCCGCCTACATCGCCTGCACCAAGCACTTCGAGGGCCGAACCCCGAAGACGGAGTTCCAGATAACAGCCGGGGGGCGGAAGGCTCTGGAGAGCTACCTCGACCACATGGATGCGCTCATCCGGGCGACCCGGCGGGGTTGAATAGCTGGATCCGGTCCGCTCCCGAAACTCGATGTTGGTCGTCCAAAACTTGAGAGTCCGGATTCCTTCACCGCGTGACGTTGTTCACCGCAAAGGCGCGAAGGCGCAAAGAATTTGATCTCTTGTCCCGACCTTTGCGTCCTTGCGCCTTTGCAGTAGAAATCCCCTCCGGCGTGCTGCTCTGGGGGTGAATGGTCGGAAGCCAACGGGCGAAGCCTTTGTTCACGATCGGCTTCCGCCGATGGTAAGATATCGAGACACACACCTCAACGAGGAGAGGACATGCTGATCAGACGGCCCGAGGACATCAAGTCTTCAGAAATCACCGATGAGAAACTCTACGGGAATCGGCGTCAGTTCCTGAGAGCGGCGGGGATCGCGACGATCGCCTCAGCGGCTGGCGTGATCGTGCCGGCGGGTTGTGCCGGCCCTTCCGAATCGGAAGCTTCCACCCGCAGCCCTCAAAACGCCGGTTCTCCGAGTCGCGTCGAGCCGGGGACCTACGACACGGACGAAGAAAAGAGCCCCTATGAGATGGTCACCGGGTACAACAACTTCTACGAATTCGGCGTCGACAAGCTGGATCCCGCCAAAAACGCGGGAACGTTGCGGCCGCGACCGTGGAAGGTGAAGGTCGAAGGTCTGGTGAACAAACCGGCCACCTGGGACGTGGATGATCTTCTGTCGGGCTTCACGATGGAGGATCGCGTTTATCGGATGCGGTGCGTCGAAGGCTGGTCGATGGTCATCCCCTGGTATGGATTCCCTCTGTCGGCGTTGATCGACAAACTCGAACCCCTCCCCAGTGCCAAATACATCAGGATGGAAACCCTTTACGACACGGATCAGATGCCCGGCCAGAGGCGCGCGGTACTGGACTGGCCTTACGTCGAGGGGCTGCGGATGGACGAGGCGATGAACCCGTTGACGCTGATGGCCGTCGGGGTCTACGGCAAGGAGGGTCCGAACCAGAACGGGGCTCCGATCCGCGTCGTCATCCCGTGGAAGTACGGGTTCAAAGGTGTCAAGTCGATCGTCAACATCAGTTTCGAGGAAAAACAGCCCTTGAACACCTGGCAGGCTCAGGCCGCGCACGAGTACGGCTTCTTCGCCAACGTGAACCCCGATGTCGACCATCCCCGTTGGACTCAGGCCCGGGAGAGGCGGCTTGGAGAGTTCTTCAAACGGGAGACGTTGATGTTCAACGGCTATGGCGAGCACGTCGCCCACATGTACGCGGGCATGGACCTCCGGAAGTACTACTAGCCCCATGACTCCAGACCGGCTTCGCAAATTCGTGCTGAAGCCGGTCGTGTTTCTCCTCTGCCTGCTGCCACTGGGTCTTCTCACCTGGAACGCCTTCACGGGCGGCCTCACCGCCAACCCGATCGAAGACATAACCCACGCGACCGGCCGCTGGACTCTTCGGTTTCTCCTGATCACTCTGGCGATCCGGCCGCTGCGCCAGATCACGGGTTGGAATCAGCTGATCCGGTTCCGGAGGATGGTCGGCCTTTTCGCCTTCTTTCACGGCGTGCTCCATCTCATAACCTACCTCTGGCTGGACCAGTTTTTCGACATGGAGGCAATCCTCAAGGACATCCCTCAACGTCCTTTCATCACCGCGGGCTTCACCGGATTCGTCTTGATGTTGCCGCTTGCGATCACATCCACGAAAAAATGGATCGGAAGGCTGGGAGGGAAGCGCTGGCAGCTACTTCACCGCCTGATCTACGTGAGCTCGGCGGCAGGGGTCATCCATTACCTCTGGCTTGTAAAGGCCGACACGTTGAGACCTTTGACCTACGGAGCCATCCTGTCGGTGCTTCTGCTTTTTCGCCTCGTTGTGTACCTGAAGCCCCAGATCATTATTTCCAGCCGCGCGGCTAAGGCAGAGCGGGCGGAGGCCTAGCTCAGCTATAGCTAGTAGAGAAGAAGGCCACAGATTTCACAGCGCCGATGGCTTCCAGGTTCGAGCTGCGGGAGGAGCCCTTTTCTGCTTCGCTCTTTGGGTCACGACCGGCAAGGCCGTAAGCGATTTTCACCAACGCTGCAGCGAGAGCGGACGGGTCGTTCGTGACCTCGCCGGCAAATCGGTCGGCATGGTATTCCAGGGTTCGCGAGAACCACAGCACGGCATATTCGCTGACGATGTAGAGGATGTAGGCGGCGATCGCGATATAGATGGCTCCGCCGCCTCCCTTCTTGTTGCCGCTCTTGGATCCTCCCGAGTCGACCGTTGCTCGAAAAATGTAGTAGAGCAGCAGGGGAACCAGCTGGGCGATCGTCATCAGGAACATGTCCCAGTGGATGGCATGACCATTTCATGCGCGACCACGGACTCGGCTTCGCCTTCGTCGAGGATTTCCAGAAGACCGCGAGAGATGACGATCCGGGCGTTGTTGGGCCGATGCCCGTACGTGAAGGCTTGGGGGGCGCGGTCGTCGATGATGCCGAAACTGGGGAACCGGATCTCTTGTCTTTCGAAACCCGTTCGATGAAGCTGCGCAGATGGTTCGGCAGTCGCGCCGGGCTGACCCACTCCATCCGGTACAGCGAGCGCAGAGACAGGTCCACCAAGAAAGGGCCGAAGACGAATTGAATCACGACGACCATGACCCCGACCGCCACGACGAGGGGGACCGGCACACCACCGAATTCGGCGATCGTGATCAGGACAAGACCCAGAATCGTGTACAGGCCGATCAAGGTCGCCACGGAGCGCACGAACAGGTTCGGGAGCCCGAGCATCCCCGCACGGATCCGAGCGTGGCGGTTCGCCTCAGCTGAAGAATCCGGCCCGGCCGGGCCTGATCCAGCGCTCGCCGGATCGAGATCGAGTTTCAGGGCGCCCTCCGCCTCCAGGATCGAACGGAGTTCTCCTCCATCGAACCAGAGCCCTCCTGAACCAGGACAGTGATTCACTTGCGGGCCCCCGGGTAGGTGATGACTTCCATCGCCTCGTCGGTCCTCGGGGAGCGTTTCAACGTGGGTACCCGTCGTTCCAGGGCCCGGTCCCGCTTCTCGGCCATCGCGCCCGGGTCTCTTGAAAAGAGCAACAGTTCGCCCCGGTCCAGCCACACGCCCTGGCATGAATCGCAGTATTCCACCTCGACTCCCTGTCGGGTCAGGACCGGGCGGAGATCGATGCCGTCACAGTTTGGACACTTCACGGGCAACTCTCCGGTCGGAGATGTGTCGCACACGCAAGGACAAACTCACCAGGAAGCCTAGAGCCAGGATCGCGCCGAGCATGCCGACTGGCCAGAACTCGCCCCCCGGACCGGCTGCCCGGACGTAGTCGACAGCCAGACCCAACAACGGTGCCATCCCCATCGTCGCAAGACGTCGGCCCTGGCTCTCGACGCTGAGCAGCGTCGCCCCCTGGGTATCGTTGCCTGCCGCATCAAAGCGGCTGATGAGGACGGGCCTCCAGAAGTTCTGGAGGGTGTGAAGCAGGACGAAGGCCGCAATAACCGACCAGAGAATCTCCAGGTAGGCCGAAACGGACATGGTGCCAAAGACGACCAGCGCCATTCCCCACATGAGAAAGGCTGCGCGATCCTCGCTTCCCGCTGAATCCACGAAGCGATGAGCATGCCGACTGGCGGTTGCCGAAAGCAGGTAGAGGACCAGGTAGACCGGCGCCACGAGCAGGGAAGCACGCTGGGCGTCGCTCAGGCCCGACAGCTCCACAAACCCTGTGGTCGCAGACACTGCGGCGACCATCAATACCGGTTGAATGTAATCCTTGACTGCATGAAAGGCGCCTTCGAAACCCATCGATTCAAACAGGAGCCGGCGCAAGGGCCGCTCCCGAAGCGTTGTGCCCACTGCGCTCGACAGATGCCGGACGACCGCCGACGGTGATCCGGGCACCGAAACTTCATCGAGCTCGGGAGGATAGCCCAGGAAGTTGACGATGCTGAACAGATAGGGAATCGTCGCGAAGTAGAAGATCGTCACGTAGCTGTCGCTGGTGAAGACGAACACGCCCGCAAGCACGACCGAAACCGCGGAGCCCAGTTTGCTCCAGGACCGTGTGTAGCCGTAGTAGCGTGTTCGCTCCTCCACTCGGCCCTGAAGCTTCAGCCAGGAGAAGATCATCGCCTTGTGGGTGCCGGTCCGGAAGGCCTCACCGATCCCGAACAGCAGCATCGCGGGGAGGAGCAGGACCACTCGTTCGGCAGCGGCGAAGATCAGGAAGCTGCCCAGGTAGGCGACGAAGGACAGCATCATCGATTTGCGCCGTCCGTAGACGTCGGCGATCGCCCCTGAGGGAACTTCCAAAGCTACGACGGTGATCTCCCGGAAGGCGATCAGGAGTCCTATTTCGAAAAACGTGAGTCCCTTTTCGAGAAACGCCAGGATCAAAAACGGTTCGAAATACCGCTGGTTCTTCAGGAAGCCGTACAGACTGAAGCGAAAGAGCACTAGGAAACCGATGGTAGCAGATGTGGATGTTCGACAGCGCTGTGCGCTCTCGTTCGGTTATTCCGACCGGACCCCATCCGGTTTCGTTTCGCTATACCTGAGGCCGCTGGCGATCCCGTAGGACACCGTGCCAGAAGCATAAGGGCCCCAAGGCCCCGTACATCCACCCCGGCAGGCCGAACTCGATCCCGACGCCGCTCCACGCGATTCCGACAGAAACCAGCCCAACGAAAACATAGATCAAGTAGTACTGAACCGCGGTCTGGGCATCAAAGTCCTCGCGGCGCGATAGATTCAGTCTCTTTCGCGCATGGAGATACAGGAACGCGAAGCACGCGAATATCGTTACGAAGCCGAGGCCATACAGAATGAACAGAGACGCCAGTTCCCCGAAACCGGAAAGAATAACGCTGGTGGTGCCGCCCGGCTGCCGGAAGCCCAGCACCCAGCTGACGAAACCCTGAGACAGGAACTTCAAGGGATAGACGAAGAACAGGATGACGAACAGCAGGATTGCATTCAGCAGGATCGTGATGTTGTCCTGCAGGCCAAAGCGCCGGAAGTAGGAGTTGTGCGCGGCCCAGATCAAGACCAGGGCACCGAAACTGAAGCCGAAAGCAACGAACCCGTAAAGATCCGCCACCAGTTCCGAAAACGTCCTGGGTACCTCCAGCGATACCACGAGCAACGTCGCAGAGAACGCGAAAACGGCATCGCTGAAAGCCTCCAACCTGGTGACGCCGTGAACGGCATCCGTCCAGGTCTCAGTTTGTTTACTCATTTTCTCCCTGTCTTTCTTCGTTCTTGTTGAACTGAGGTCACGACTGGAACGCTGCTAGAATTGACAGCTTCACATGACGGAAACTCGAGAACGCCGACAGTATGAATACTACGACTTGGTCATGGCCATCTTCGTGACGGTCCTGATCTGCTCCAACGTCATCGGTGCCGCCAAGGTGGCTACTCTCTGGGGTTTCACTTTCGGTGCCGGAGTTCTGTTCTTTCCGATCAGCTATATCTTCAACGACGTTCTGACCGAGGTCTACGGCTACGCCCGGGCCCGGAAGGTCGTCTGGGCCGGGTTCGGAGCCCTCATCTTCGCCTCGTTCATGAGCCTAGTCGTCGTCTGGTTGCCCCCGTCAGCGGATTGGGGCGACCAGGGAGCCTACCAGACGGTCTTCGGGCAGACGCCGCGCATCGTTTTTGCATCGATAGCGGCATTCTTCGTCGGAGAGCTGTCCAATTCCTACGTCCTGGCCAAGATGAAGATCCAGACCAAGGGGCGTTTGCTGTGGGTGCGAACGGTCGGTTCGACGATCGTCGGCGAGGGAATCGACTCGGCCGTCTTCTACCCGGTGGCGTTCTTCGGTGTCTGGTCCAACGAGCTGCTCCTGCAGGTGATGGTTTCCAACTATCTCATCAAATGTGGATGGGAGGCGGCGATCACCCCGATTACCTACAAGGTCGTCTCGTTCCTCAAACGTGCGGAGCGCGAAGACTACTACGACTACGAGACAGATTTCACCCCTTTCTCGATCGAAGTGTGAGCGATAGCCCTCAGCCCGACCTGCACGATAGCGACTCCCTGATCGCTTAAAGCTGACCACAATGGGTCAACGGTTTCCGCTAGCCAACTTCAAGGATTCGTTCATGCCACGAAGCCGGCCCATGGCCAGGACACCGAGGGCGGGCCCGATTGCCAGAAACGCGAAGGCATAGCGCCACGTCAGGATCTCGACCAGGTAGGGGACCAGGTGGATCGTCACCATCGTCAGGAGGAAACCAACGCTGGTCTGAACCGTGAGCATCGTCCCGACGATCGAGGGGTCCGATAATTCGGCGATACTTGCCGAAAACTGGGCTGAGTCGGCGACGATCGCAATGCCCCAGACGACGCAGAAGGCGGTGAGCAAAAACGGATTCGCTCCAAAGAGGAAACCCGCTGTCACGCAACAGGCGCCGCTGATCGCCATTGCAGTCATCGTGACTGTGGTTCGCCCCCACCGGTCGGCGATCAGGCCCGCCATCAAACAGCCCAACGCCCCGCTACCCACGGTCAGGAAGGTAGCCAGGCGCGCCAGGTACGCCGCTGCATCAGCTTCCATCCGAATCGCGAAGCTGGCCTGGAGGAACACGGCGATCCAGGCCCACATGGCGTAGAGCTCCCACATGTGGCCGAAATATCCGAGGTTGGCAAAGCGCAGCGACCGAGTGGTCCAGGCCTTGGCAGCCAGGGTTGGATTGAATGGAGGACTCTTTGTCTTGTTCGGCCCGATGGGAAAGAAGTTGATCAGGGCTGCCGCCATTGCCGCTGCAACCGTCGCGACTCCGATCGTGAAACGCCACTCCACGCCCCCGAACGCATTGATCAAATGAGGTGAGGCGGAACCCAGCGTCAGAGCGCCGACCAGGAGTCCCACCATCAGGCCCATATCGCCCGAGGCCCACGTGGAGGCCATCTTCATCCCGACGGGGTAGATCCCGGCCATGCACATGCCGGTGACGAAGCGGAGCAGGGGAACCGCAAGCGTTGATGCGTCCTGGAACAGGATCGCGCCGTTTGCGGCCGCCGCCACCAGGCCCGCCACGGTGAAGAAGCGCCGGGGATCCAGGCGGTCGGCGAGCCCCAGGACGGCGCTGATCAGCGTGCCGACAACAAACCCTATCTGGACCGCGCTCGTGAACAGCGAGGACTGCAGCGGCGTGAGGTCATACTCGGCACCAAGGGAAGGCAGGACTGCCGAAGCGGAGAACCACAGGGTCATCGCCAGCACCTGACAGATGCAGAGCAGCGCCAGCGCGACCCATTTGGTTTTGAATAGGGGGGCACTCACAAGAAGGGCATTATGGCTTTACCGCCCGGATGAATGCACTCATGAACTTGCCCCCGACTTCCTCGACCTCCATACCGCAAGGCGAGCCGGATCCAGCGAGGTTTCGCGCATCTTCGACACCGAAGATCCGGGTCGGTTCCACCGCGACATAGGTAAAGCCGCTGCTTTCCAGGCAGGCCTTGTATTCGATTTCCTCCAGAGCGCCTGCGACGCACCCGACCCAGAGGTTCATGTCGGCTCGGAGATCGTCTGAAACGCTGCCGCGAACAACGATATCCGAAACCGCGAAGCGGCCGCCGGGACGTAGTACGCGGAACGCTTCGGCGAACACCCGATTCTTGTCTGCCGAAAGGTTGATGACACAGTTCGAGATAATCACGTCGACCGAGGCGTCGGGAAGTGGGATGTCCTCGATGTCGCCTTTGAGGAACTCAACGTTGTGGATGCCGGCTTCGAGCTGGTTCTCCCGCGCCAGTTCCAGCATCTCGTCGGTCATGTCAAGGCCGTAGACCTTGCCCGTCGGGCCGACGCGTCGGGCCGAGAGCAGCACATCGATCCCACCGCCTGCGCCGAGATCGAGTACGGTTTCGCCGGTGCGCAAATCGGCCAGGGCAGTCGGGTTCCCGCAGCCCATCGACGCGAGTAGGGCCGCGGCCGGCAGTTTGCTTGTTTCGTCGATCGTGTAGAGCTCGGGGCCCACCGAGCTGGCGTAATCCGAGGAGGTCGTCCCGCGGCGGGAGGGAGTCGGGCAGCAGGATGCAGCCCCGGTGGCTGCCTCGCGGGCTGCGCGACCGTACGTTTCTTTGATGTTGTCTTTCAACGTTGAACTCATTTTGTCTCCAGTTCCACCAGGATGTTTTCAGGCCGGACCACGTTGTTTCGCGAACAGCATTCCGCAAAAAGGAAACGAGTCAGGACTTCCAGATTCGCCGTGTTCGCGCTGTACCAGAGGAACTGCCGGTCCCGGCGAACGCGAAGGAGCCCTTCGTTCTTGAGTCGCTCCAGGTGGTGGGAGAGTGTCGAATTGGGTATGCCCAACTCGGCCTGAATTTTCCCCACCACCATTCCGTCAGGATGGGCCGAGAGCAGCAGTCGCAGGATTCGCAACCGTGCCTCGTTCCCGATCGCCGCAAACATGTCCGCGAATCGGGCCACCTGCCTGTGGGTTGGTGTTTTCATATTTCTACAATAATAGAAATATAGAAATACGGAAAGGAGTTTTTTCCTGTCTTCCCTCCGCGAATGGCTTCCGACGTGAAGTACCGTGCTGCTCGCCTATCGGACTGTATCGGGAAGCCTAACCGCATTCTTAATTGAGACTCAGGACACCGGAACCGTTTATGCTGAGCGTGTCGTGGCCGCGTCTTCTCGAAAAGTCATCTTTGCCGCCCTCGTGGGCAACTCCCTGATCGCAGTGACGAAGTTCGTCGCCGCAACCCTGACAGGGAGTTCCGCCATGCTATCGGAAGGCATCCATTCGGTTGTGGACACGGGTAATCAAGCGCTACTGCTCTATGGCCTGAAGCGAGCACGCCGGCCGCCGGACGAGCAGTTCCCGTTCGGACACGGGAAAGAGATCTACTTCTGGAGCTTCGTCGTTGCGATCCTGATCTTTGCCCTCGGAGCGGGCATCTCAATTTATGAGGGCATCAGGCATCTTCTACACCCGGCTCCGATCGGGAACCCGATGGTCAATTATGTGGTTCTGGGAATCGCGATGCTTTTCGAGGGAGTTGCCTGGTATCTGGCGTTCAACGAGTTCACGAAAGCGAAGGGTAAGTGGGGCTACGTCGAGGCCGTTCAGAGAGGAAAGGATCCGACGCTCTTCGTGGTGCTGTTCGAAGACTCCGCCGCGATGATGGGTCTGCTCGTCGCTTTCGTCGGTGTCGCGTTGACCCAGGCCACCGGCCTGCCGGCATTCGACGGGCTGGCTTCCGTAGCCATCGGTGTCATCCTCGGAGGCACGGCCGTCTGGCTTGCCTATGAGACGAAGGGCCTCCTCATCGGTGAATCGGCAAACCCGCCGGTCATTTCGGGGATCAGAGAACTCGTGGGTTCGGCCCCCGAAGTCCGCCATGTGAACGAAGTTCTGACCATGCACATGGGTCCGGATTTCATACTGCTGAACCTGGGTGTCAAGTTCGCGGATGAAATCAAAGCGCGCGAACTCGAAGAAGCCGTGCGGCGTCTCGAGCGGAAAATCAAGCAGGCGTATCCCGAGGTGAAGCGGATATTCATCGAGGCGGAAGAGCGCCCTGCCAGGTCCGGCGACGGGTGATCGACTCGCGCTCATAGGCTCGGACGACGGCCGAAATACGGCGCTTCCTTCCGGATCGTTCGGGTTATATTGACCAACTGTGAATAACGGTTGGCGCGCCCGCCTCTACGAAATCATCTTCGAACACGACACCTGGGAAGGAAAAGCGTTCGACGTCGCCTTGCTCTGGTCGATCGTCCTGAGCGTTCTGGCCGTGATGCTCGAGAGCGTGGCCTCGATTCACGCCGAATACGGAACTCCCCTTCGCTGGATCGAGTGGGTGTTCACGATTCTGTTCACCGCGGAGTATGCCCTCCGACTCGTCTGCGTTCCAAGCCCGCGTCGGTACGCGCTGAGCTTTTTCGGGGTCGTCGACTTGATGGCGGTGGCTCCCACCTACCTCAGCCTTCTTCTTCCGGGGACACAATCGCTTCTCGTCATCCGCGCCCTTCGACTGCTGAGGGTCTTCCGCGTGCTCAAGCTGGGTCATTACCTCCGGGAAGCCGAGGTGCTGAACCGTGCCATCCGCTCCAGCGGGCAGAAGATCACCGTTTTTCTCTCCGTCGTGCTGATCGTCGTCCTCGTGATCGGTGCGATGATGCACCTCATCGAGGGCGAGGCCAACGGATTTACGAGCATTCCTAGGAGCGTGTACTGGGCGATCGTGACCATGACTACGGTCGGGTACGGCGACATTGCACCTCAGACGGTCGTCGGTCAGATTCTGTCACCCGTGCTCGATTTCGCGTTCAAGCGCTTCGGTTCTGATGATTACGGGCTACGGGGTGATCGCGGTTCCCACGGGGATCGTTACCGTCGAACTCGGCCATGCGGTCCGGTCGCGCTCCGGGGCTCGGACTTGCGGGGCGTGTGGGGAGACCGGGCACGATGTCGACGCCCACTACTGCAAGTACTGTGGCAATCCCCTGGAGGCTGTCGCCGATCAGTTCGTTCGGTAGTTGGTGACCTGGATGTCGATGCCGTAGTCGTCTTCCTTGATCAGCTGAATCGTGTCCTGAAGAAGATCCCGACTCTTGCCACTGACGCGCACCAGATCTCCCTGGATCGATGCCTGGACCTTCAACTTGCTCTTCTTGATCTTCTTGACGATCTCCCGGCACTTCTCGATCGGGATACCATTCTGGATGGAAATCTCCTGCCGGACCGTGGCCCCGGCGGCATCCTCGACCGCCCCGTAGGTCAGACCCTTCAACGGAACTTTCCGCCGGACGAGTTTTTGTTCGAGCACGTCGTTGACTGCCTTGAGCTTGTAGTCGTCGGCGCTGGAGACGATGAGCTTGTGCTCCTTTTCATCGAGTTCGACCCTCGAGCCGGAGCCTTTCAGGTCGAATCGGGTTGCCACTTCCTTCCGGGTCTGCTGGACGGCATTGCCCACTTCGGCCAGATCGATCTTGGAAACGATGTCGAAGCTGTTAACTGCCATGCGTTGTGATGTCCGGTGTGATCGCAGGGAAGGCCGGGACGGCGCTGGAACCATCCCGGCCGAATCGTCAGAAGGGGATGTCGTCGTCGCTGATCGTCGAACCGCCCGCGGCGGCCTGCTCGGGTGCCGGTCGACGTCCACCATCGCCGCCGCCTCCCGGTGATCCCAGCAAGACCATGTCCCGCGCGCGAATGTCGTAAGAGGTCCGCTTGTTTCCGTCCTGGTCCTCCCACTGCCTCGATTGGATGCTCCCTTCGATGTACACCAGACGGCCCTTGGCCAAGTACTGCCCGCAGATCTCGGCGAGACGTTCCCACGCGACGACGTTGTGCCACTCGGTCCGCTCCTGGCGCTCGCCCGAGTTTTTGTCTGTCCACGAGTCGTCGGTCGCCATTGAAAACCGGCAATAGGCGGTACCGCCGGCCGTGTACTTCAACTCCGGGTCCCGGCCGAGGCGGCCGATCAGGGTTACTTTGTTGATAGATTTCGCCATTTTTATCGTTCCTCTTCCGCCGCTCATCTGGAAGCGGCACCTTGCCCTGGTCGCAAAACCTACCGGTCGCCGGTCAGCTCGTCGATCTTCTGCTGGGCACTCGCTGCTTCGGTGCTGTCTGGAAAATCAGAAACGACTTGGCGAAGGTAGGTCAGCGCGTCCTCAGTTTCGTCGAGTTCGGCCAGGGCCAGGCCTTTCTTGTACAGGGCAGTGACCTTTTTAACGCTGTTGGGATACTTCTGCAACAGCAAATCGTACTCGATGATCGCCTGGTCGTATTCCCGCTGGTTGAAGTGGACGTCGCCCATGTAGAGTTGGGCCTCAGCCGCTCGGGAGCTCGTTGGATAACTGTCGAGGTATTCCCGGAAACCCTCCGTCGCCAACTCGTAGTTCCCGGATAGGAAGTCCGTCACAGCCAACCGCATCAACCCTTCCGGAGATTCCAACTGCTCCGCTGTCGTCTGCATCGTCGTCAGCTGCTGCGCCATCCCGTTGACCTCACCGCGCAGCTCGCCCAGACTCCGATCCATGATCTCGACGTCGTCCCGCAGGTTGGACATCAGGACGCGCATCTCACCGCTGAGCCTGTCGTTGCTGGTCTGGACGTCATTCAGAGTGCCGGTGATGCGATCGACGGTTCCGGCGAGCGAAACGACACGGTCGTAAAGCTGCTCGACCAGATTCTGGACGACGGTGTTCCGGTCATCGAGGCTGTTCTGGATCTCGGTGACCTGCTGCGTCAGACGAATGATGTCGGCCTGAAGCTGGACGATCTCCCTCCGCTGCCCCAGGGCCGGGCTCGCCGCAACCAGAAGCGCGAAGGCGACGAGGAATGGCTTTCTCATGGTGACTCCCGGACTACTGCCGCGTGACGAATGCCGCTCGACGATTCTGCTGGTAGCAGCCCTCGGTCGTGGCTGTGCAGACGGGCCTCTCTTCACCGAAACTGACAGTGCTGATGCGTGACTCCGCGATCCCTTGCTCTACGAGGAACTGGCGGACGGCGTTGGCCCTCAGGTCGCCAAGACCGATATTGTATTCCTGGCTACCGCGTTCGTCGGCGTGACCGCTGACGGTGAATCGGACACCGCGATTCTGCTGCAGGAAGCGGGCGTTCGCCTGAAGGCGTCCCACCTGGTCGGGGCGAATCTCCGACCTGTCGTAGTCGAAGAGGATCGCTTGAACGTTGTCTCGGAAGAGCTCCTCGATGGTTGGCTCCGGCGTGCTTGGTAAGGGCGGGGCGGCCGGCGGGGGAGCCGGGACGCTGACGGTAACGCGGACCGTGTCAGTTGACGTTCCGCCCGCTCCTGTGGCCGTCGCCGTGTAGGTAACCGACGAAGAGGGACTGACGTCCCTGCGGCCCGACGTGCCAACCGTGCCGACGCCGGGCTCGATACGGACCGAATCCGCATTCCGAGCTTGCCACGCTAGCGTCGTTTCTTCCCCGCGGTCGATGCTGGAAGGTTGGGCGCTGAGCGAGATGGCCGGGGCGGCTGGCGGTGGTGGCTCCTCAACCGGCGCGGGCGGAGGAGGCGGCGGTGGTGGAGCGACCGGCTTCCGGCATGAAAATGAAAACAGTCCAACCAGGACAAGAACGACGACCAACCCGGTCCCTGATCTTTGGATCACTCCATTTGAATTCGCCGATTTCATTCGCGAGCCTCCCTTTCGAGTGTTGCAGAATGGTGCTACCGCCGAGCCTGGCGCCCGATGTATCCGGACCACGCTGGCCCCACGTTGTTTCCCTCGTTCGTCAGCTGGCGGACCTTCGTTCCGTCCGCCAGCATCGAGTAAATGTGTCGTCTTCCGCCGCGGTTGGACTCAAAGGCCAGGTGCCGTCCGTCGGGCGACCATGTCGGTCGCTCATTATTCCGGACGTTCTGGGTCAACTGCACATTCCGACCCGATGCCAGGTCGTGCAGGTAGATATCGTAGTTTCTCGTACCTCGCTTCTGCCATGCAAATGCAATCGTCTGCCCGTCAGGCGACCAGGCGGGATTGACGGCGGATCCCCTGCCGCGGACGATCTGCCGCACGTTGCCACCCTGGGCGTCAACGATGTAGATCTGGGTGGACCCGTCGCGGTCGGACACGAAGGCGATCTGTTCGCCCGTTCTTGGATTCCACACCGGAGAGGTGTCCACCCCCCTCGACGTCGTCAACCGCCGTAGATTACGCCCCCGCGAGTCCGATACGTAGATCTCCGGGTCGGGTTGGCCGCGTACCTTTCCCATGCTGGACGAAAACGCGAGCCGGGTTCCATCGGCCGACCAGCTCGGCGTCGTCGTGGTTCCTTCGAACTCGGGGAATGCGAAGCCACGTCGGTCGATTCGAGAGACGATCGCGACATCGGCTTTGTTCCGCTCCCAGCTCGTGAAAGCAATCCGCTCGCCGTCGGGCGACCAACTGGGTGTCAGCGCGAGGTCGCGAACCGTTGTCAACTGGAACTGGTTGTGACCGTCGTAGTCCATGACGAAGATCTCTTTTGCACCGCGTCCTGTGCGGTCGGACACGAAGGCGATTTTGGTCTTTGAAACACCACGGATGCCTCCGCCCAGGGCCTCGATGATCATGTCCGCCCACTCATGGGCAACCTGCCGCACGGCATTGTCTCCCGACGGCACGCGGAAACGCTGGCCCGGCAGTATCGCTTCGCGGTCTTCGATGCGCGTCTTCAGGTCCCAGAGCCTCGACTCGACTACGAAATTACCCCGCTCTACCGTCGCGTTCCCGAATGAGACGAACTGTGCGTCGACCGCGGTCGTGGTCCAGGCCGTAGCGTCGATGTCAATCGGGCGGCCGAAACGGCCGAGCGGGTAGAAACTCCGGCTGACGAGATTAACGACGCCGGAAAAATCCAGGTCGTCCCAGAGGGTTTCGTTGAATGTCCGCGTGTACTCGGCTCCCTGAGGACCACCGCCTCCCCGAAACTGGAACTCGGGCAGCGCCAGCCTCACCGAGCCTGCCCCTGTTCGAGTGCCGGTGACGATCTGTGCCTGCTCGGAACCCAGGCTCCACACGGGCAGAAGCAGGGCGACGAAGAACGCAGCTTTCTTGAAGGTCAGCCCGCTTTTCTCACCGGTTGTCGCAACGAAGAGTCGGAGACGCCGCCAGGACAAGGCGCGCGCGGGCCGCGTGTCTGGTTCAAGTACCGCGGTCGACCCTTCGCGCACCACAGTCCTGGTGGATGTATCCGGCGCTGCAGCAGACCACTGGTGGGAAAATCGGGCTAATCTCATTGCTTGGTGTACTCGAACCAGAAACTGACCTGGACGCTTCGTCCCCGAAATCCAGTCGGAAGCGGCGCCAGCGGACTGGATGCGAAGACGGCGCGTTGAGCTGAGCGGTCGAGGGAGCGATTTCCGCTAGTCTCGGAGATCTCGACGTTCGTAATCGAACCGTCACGCAGGATATCAAAACTCATGTAGATTCGCGGCGCTCGCCGAAGGTTTACGTCCACCGTCGACTGAAGCCAGTTCTCGGAGATCCTTCGAGTGATGGCCTCTACGTAGCCCCCGTACAGCTCTCCGAATGCACCCTCGCCGATCGCCCCGACGCCGGTGCCTTCTCCACCGGGCTGGCCGTAGTTGATGGCCGGACGACCGCCTTCGCCGAACGGAACGGCGTTGTCGACATCGGGTTCCGCCTCCGGTTCCGACTCATCGGGTGGGGGACCGGGCGGGGGAATGGTCTCGGGCGGAGGGGCTGGAGGTGTCGTTTCGAACGATGCCGTCGTCTCCGGGACCGGTTCGGCTTCCGGGACGGGTCCTTCCGGCGTCGGTTCCGACTCCACTGCGGGTTCCGGCTCCGATTCATGGAAACCGGCGGATTCGTTGGCAACGGCTTCATCATTGACGACGGCCGGGGCCGGCAGCGGCACACCGGAGATGCTGGCAACGATCTGCACGCTCATTCCTTCACCCCCGGCGTTCTCTGAACCCCAACTGATTCCACCGAAGGCGGGGAAGATCGCCGGAGACAGCACGACGATTGAGGCCAGAACGACATGCAGCAGGAGTGACATCAACACGCCGCGGTCGAAGCGCTCGTGGTCCCTCGTCATTGAACGCCTTCGTTCAACGGCTGGGTCACGACACTGATGTTTTCGATACCCACCTGGTTCAGTCGGTCCATGACGACGGTGATCGTGCCAAAGGGAACCGATTCATCGGCCCTGAGGTAGACGCTCCGGCTGTCGGGATCGCTGATGCGGTCCAGGATCAGGGGCCCCAGCTCATTGATGTTGACGCGTTCGTTCTGCAGGTAGAGGTACTGCTCGCGATCGATGGACACCACGAGTTTCTCTTCGGCCAGCTCGCGAACGACCTGTGTCCGGGGAACGTCTATATCGATGCCGGATTGAATCACCGGAGCGGTAATCATGAAGATGATCAGGAGAACGAGCATGATGTCGATGAAGGGGATCATGTTGATCTCCGACAGTTCGGTCCTGGTTCTCCCTTCCCGCGTCGTAAACGCCATCGTTACTCCTATGGCGAGTGAGCTGAACCGTTACAGATCACTCCAGTCCGCTCCTCTCGGCCAGCGCCAGAAACTCGACTTGAAGATCATCCAGCTGGCCACCGAGGCTCCGGATCTCGGCCACGAAATAATTGTAGGCCACCACCGCGGGAATAGCTGCAAAAAGGCCGAAGGCCGTCGCGATCAGGGCCTCGGCGATTCCGGGTCCGACGGCGCTCAGGGTCGTCACATTTTGATTGGCCAGGCCGGCGAAGGATCCGATCACACCCCAGACCGTGCCGAACAGGCCGATGAACGGCGTGACGGCCGCCGTCGTGGCCAGAAACGTCATCCGGGCCTCCAATTCCGTCAACTGCGCTGCCGACGCCCGGAGGAGCCCTCGCTGGACTGTCGTCGCGCTCGCTGCCCTCAGCAAGACCCCGTTGCTCTCGGGGGAGCGGATGGGACCAACCATTTCGAAACCGGCATCGAAGACCGGGACAAGTGGAGTGAAGTGCAATGTCTCGCAGGCGGTGCTGATCTCCGACAGGCTGTGCCCCTTGCGAAAAATGCGCCAGAAGACCTCCGATTCCTTCCGGATCTTCCGGATAAGCAGGGTCTTGGAGATAATGACCCCCCAGGACCCGACTGAGAACACCAGCAGGATCACCAGGATGATTCGTGACAGCAGACCGGTGCTTTCCAGGAGCTCGACAATACTGGCACCGCCCTGCAGGATCATCGAGGCTGGGTATGTCATCGCGGTCAAACCAGGCCTCCTTCATGACAGAGACGTCGCGGGCGCGCATTCGGTTGCCCGGCCGCAAGTAAATTTATCGTTCTTCGCGTCGTCACACGAAACGGTGTAGGCAGCGTCAGCTTCGTCATTGCAAGACGTCGTTGGTTGACATATAAACGCTCAGGTATGCTCCAGCTGCTCCGCGTCCGAAATTTCGCGCTCATCGATGAACTCGAACTGGAATTCGAAAAGGGCTTCAACCTCCTCTCCGGCGAAACAGGGGCCGGAAAATCCTTGATCGTCGACGCGCTTTCGCTCCTTGCGGGAGCGAAAGCATCACCCGACATGATCCGAACTGGCGAGCAACGCGCCATCATCGAAGCCGTGTTCCAAGCTCCGGCGGACCTCGACCTGGAGTCGGTCGGCATCGATGCCGAAGACGACGAGGTCATCGTCAGGCGCGAGATCTCCTCGGGCAACAAGAACCGGGTCTACATCAACAGCCAGCCCAGCACTGTAGGCGCCCTTCGGGCTCTCGCACCCGCTCTTCTCGACATTCACGGGCAGCACGAACAGCAGACGCTGCTCAATGTGGGCCGCCAACTCGCTCTCATCGACCGCGCCAGCGACGCCGGAACCCTTGGCGAGCAGGTCCGTGCTTTCTACGACGCGCTACGACGTCTGGAAGACGAACTGTCGGCGCTGACGAGGGCGGAATCGGAAACACTGCAGCGCACCGACCTGTTGCGGTTCCAGCGCGACGAGATTGAAGGCGTCAACTCTCGGCGCGGCGAAACCGAGGACCTCCGGGAACGTGTCCGAGTCCTCGAGCACTCGGGGAAGCTGCTCGAAACCGCTTCCGACAGCTACCAGACGCTGTATGAAGCCGAATCCTCGGTGCTCTCGATGCTGGCGGCGGTCGAAAAGAGGCTGCGAGAAGTCGCCGCCTACGACTCGAGACTCGGGAGCATCGTCGAACAATCAGCGTCCGCAAGCGCCAGTGTCGAAGACATGGCCTTCGCCCTGCGGGACTACTTGCAGAACATCAACGCGGATCCGGCCGAACTCGAACATCTCCAGGGCCGGCTTGCAGAGCTAGAGCGACTGCACCGCAAATACGGTCCGGATTTATTCGTACACTTGGCAAAAGTAATCCGGGAGCTGGACAATTTAGGTCTTACGGACACCAGGAAAACGGATATCAAGAGGCAGTTGACTGAGTTACGCGACAATTACGCCCGGGTGGCAGCGGAGCTTCGCGTCATTCGGCATCGAGTTTCGACGAAGCTGGAACAGTCTGTTACAGGAGAACTTCGGTCGCTGGCCATGCCGAGTGCGGACTTCTCGATCCGCTGGGAGTCTATAGAGCCTTCCGCGACCGGTATCGATCTCCCGGTTCTTCTGCTGGCTCCGAACCCGGGCGAAGAGGCCGCTCCGCTTTCCCAGATCGCTTCGGGCGGAGAACTCTCACGCGTCATGCTGGCCCTGCGGACGGTCATGGCAATGGATGGTGGGGATAAGTCGCTGGTTTTCGATGAGATCGACGCCGGAATCGGCGGGGAAGCCGCCGAGACCGTCGGGCGCAAACTCCGAGAGCTTTCCGCGTCCTACCAGGTCCTTTGTGTCACGCACCTGTCCCAGATCGCCCGTTTTGCCGATCACCACTACAGGATAGAGAAACTGGTCGTCGATGGCCGGACCGTGACGCGTTCAGAAACGCTGGATGGCACCGCACGCGTTGAGGAACTCGCCCGTATGATGAGCGGCCCCAACGTCAGTGACGCGGCCCGCCGCCATGTAAAGGAACTACTCAAGCGGCAATAACTTGCAATTTCAGGGTCCTGGAATATACATTGCAAGGTGACGACACCGACAAGACCGAGGAGACAACCTTGGAAGTCGAGATGAAGATTCGGGGTCTGATGATGGACCCGATCACGAACATGCCGATCGTGATCCTCAAAGAAGCCACGGGTTCGGCAATCCTGCCTATCTGGGTCGGCGTGTCCGAAGCGAACGCGATCGCCCTGGAAATCGAGAAAGTCGTCACCCCACGCCCGATGACGCACGACCTTCTGAAGAATGTCCTGATCGGCCTCGACAGCCACGTTCACAAGATCGTCGTGACCTCGATCAAGGACGACACATTCTACGCCGTCATCTGGATTCAACGCGACGGGCAGCTGGTTTCCGTCGATTCCCGGCCGAGCGACGCTTTGGCCCTGGCGCTGCGGATCGACTGTCCGATACTCGTGGAGGACGAGGTCCTGCAGAACGCGAAGGGCCAGGCCAACGGCACCGAGAAAATCCCCAACGAAGAGCTCAAGCGTTGGCTCGACATGAACGACGAGGACCTCGGCAAGTACAAGATGTAGGTGTACAGGCTTACCCGCCGCGATACCAGCCTCAGCAGCAATCAGTGTAGGTGCGGTCTATGACCGCACTCCTTGTGGCTCCGCGGGCATCTGTGCGCTCATAGAGCGCACCTACACCGCAGGATCAAGCGTCAATTCCGAGGATTCGCAATCCGGCGTTCTTGACCTTGTACTGGCGGTTGATTGCGATCAACAACAGGGTCATCTGTTCAAGATAGCGCGCAGACGACAAGGGGCCGGCGTACACGGGGTGGAGACCGAAACCCTCAACGAGAGCCAGGACCTCCTCCTTTCGATCCCGCGGACCCGCTACCAGGATATCTGTCTCAACGTGTCTCTCGCGTAGAGTGTGGAAGGAAACCGTCTGGAACGCCGCGAATACCGCGGTCTCCCCGCCCAGGATTTCGCTTGCCTCTTCGGCTGCAGAACGTCCACTCCCGCTTCGTACCTGCTTCGGGTTTTCCGGATCGATCGGGACGGTGGCGTCGATCACGAGTTTGCCCCTCAGACCCGAGGCGAGCGGTTCGAGGGTCTGGCGGTGAGCGCCGTAGGGCACACTGAGAATGGCCGCTTCGCAATCGTTTGCCGCGGCAGCGTTCGACATGCCCCGGACCCGGGCGTCGATTGTCCGCGCTGTGTCTACGGCACGGCCGGCATCACGAGAACCGACAATGACGTCATGGCTCGCAGACAGGGCCCGGGCAGCCAGGCCCTGTCCCAACTTTCCCGTACCCCCGATGACCGCAATCCTCATCTGAACAAATCCTCCTCCGGCGCTCGGACCAGAGCCGCCGCGTCCGAGCCGCCCGCGGACCACTCGTACCCGCGGATGCGGACCGCGGGGATGCCCTGTGCCTTACCCATCAGGAGGCCCGCAGCCGCAGCCAGCGCATCGGCGGCGCACAGCACCGTGGAAGACAGGCGATAGCCGAAGCGATCGGGGTGTCCTCTCAGGTCCAGCAGCGCGGCAGGTCCCGCAATCCCAATACAGACGTCGACCAGCCCTTCGCGCCACGGCCGGCCAAACGTGTCCGTGATGATAATGCCACACCCCAACCGTTCACGAAGTTGTCGAGCCGACCGGTCCGGGTCTCGGGGCAGCATCGTGACCGTGTCGGTCCCGTCGATGTTCGAGCGGTCCACACCGGCATTGGCGCAGACAAATCCATGGTGGGTCTCGGTGATGAGCAGTTCGGATCGTTGTCGGACGACGCGACGGCTTTCCCTGAGGATTACTTCGACTAAGCGGGCGTCTTTCATGACCGCCCGCGACAGATCGAGCGCTTTCGCCGACGGCTGGACCTCATCGAGCTGAAGAATCCGGTTCTCCGCCTTGGACACCACCTTTTGCGTCACGGTCAGTATGTCGCCCTCGTCGAGATCGACCTTGTTCCGGGACATGGCCCCGCTCAGGGCCGATGCCAGGTCGTCGCCGGGGCGGATCTCAGGAACGCCGGAAAGCGGCAGAAGCTCGAGGCTCATCAGAGAGCACGCAGAGAACGCTCGGGGCCACCCCTGGACAGGTAGCTCCAGGTATGCGTATCGAGGGGACGGGTATCCATCAGGTCGAAAAGGTCTTTCGCCGTGTCGACATCAAAACGGATGCCCGGGATGTCGACGACATCGACGGACAAGCGAGAGGCTTGTGCGGAGGCGAGATGTCGGCGCAGGCTGTCGGTTCCGTACTCCATCTCGATTCGGCGGCCCGGCTGCATCAACACACCGTTGGTGCCCGTCTGGTCCCGGGAGGGCATCAGGGCCAGCCCGTCGAAGTCGGCATCGAGCACGCCGTCGATCTCGTCCGCCCTGAGGGTCGGCAGGTCGGAGGCGATGGAGAGCAGGCGCGACGCCCCGGTTCCCAACTCCAGCGTCATTCGATTCACAGCAGCGCTGTGGCCGGCCACGGTGTTTTCGTCGACGACCTCGAACCCGAACCCCAGGCTCAGGTCACGGACTTCGCTGCTGGCGGTGATGACGATCGCCCGCTCGGTGGAACGGGATCCCGCTACGGCGGCAAGGACGTCCTTAAGCATGGCGCGGGCCAATGCCGACCTTTCGGTCGGGTTCAACACTGGGGCGAGTCTCTGCTTGGCTTCGCTAAACCCCTTTACGGGCAACAGGACGGTCTTCATTGGTCACGCGTCGCGCCAACCGGCTCGCGTCGTCGGGGCTGTTGATCAAGATGTTTTCGACCCAGACTCCGACGCCGAGGGCTCGTATTTCGTCGAGACGAGTCAGGTCGGTAGTGTGGATGACGATGTGATCGAGAAAGTCCCCATATCTTTCGGCGACGGCCTTCGCAGATACCTCCGAGCCCGTCGCCTTCATCAGCTTTCCAGCCGGCCCGCTCACGGGTTGGGAGCCCACGATGGGACTGACGGCAACGACCCCCGCTTCGGTCGCCCTGAGGGCTTCGCGTATTCCTGGAACCGCAAGGATCGCTCCGATGCTGGTAACGGGGTTGGACGGCGCCAAGACAACCCGCGACGCCTTCATGATCGAATTGACGACTCCCTCGGGTGCCCGGGCGACCTCGGCCCCCTCGTAGCTCACGCCGGTGACCTGAGGCTTGCACTCTTCCCGGACGAAGTACTCCTGGAAGGCCAGTGTTTCGTGCTCCGTCCGGATTCGCGTCCGAATGGGGCTGTTGGTCGCAGGCATGACGAGCGCGCCGATGCCGAAACGGTCCGCAAGCTGCTCGGTCGCCTCTTCGAGCGTGGAACCCTGTCGCAGGAGGCTGGACCGAACGAGGTGTGTTGCCAGATCCCGATCGCCGAGCCTGAACCAGGTCGGCATGCCGAGCTTCTTGATGGTGTCCAGACAACGGAACGATTCATCGCGACGGCCCCAGCCGCGGCTTGGATCGAGTTCATCGGCCAGCGCGTAGAGGATGCTGTCGATGTCGGGGCTGACGTAGAGACCCCAGACTTCGTGATCGTCGCCCACGTTGACGATGATGTGGACCTGCTCTTCAGGCACCACGCCGACCAAGCCCTGCAGGAACTTCGCCGCTCCCGTACCTCCAGCTAACACGGTGACGTGGCTCATGCGAGGTACCCGTTCGGTCCTAGATCTCTAACTATCTTGCTCATCTGCTCCGATCAGTCATGGCTCTACAACCTGCTTTGTCCCACAACGCCGGCGAGCGGCGGTGAGTGTCGGGGTTCCCTCTGTCTCGAGCGCGGAGTGGAGGGTTCCGGCTGTTGAACAGAGCCTGTGCCAGCCGGAACGCCATACAGTATACCTGCAGTGTCACCCAGTCGGCGGTAACAAGGTCGGAGCATCCGGTTCGGCCGGGCCGCCCCCACCCGCCAGGTCAAGTACTTCGAGAAAGTCGAAGACTGTGTTCAAGTACCGGTCCCTGTCGATTTGGAAAGCCCTGCCGTGTCGGGCCCCTTTAACGATCAGCAGTTTCCGATGCGGATTCGCCGAGGCCTCGTGGAGGCGGCGGGCAAGCTCGGGCGGCATCCGACGGTCTTCGTCGCCCGCGATGAAGAGAATCGGCAGGTCCGGACTCTCCCGAACCGCCGACTCCACATCTCCCTCGACCAGGGCGAACCGCATCCGCAACCGAGTCAGTCCAGTCATCATGTTGGCGATAGGGAAGGAGGGCAGTCCGAATATGAGTCGGAAGTGATGCGCAACCGTTTCCTCGAGCGAAAGAAAAGAGCTGTCGGCGACTGCGGCTTCGAAGCCGGGACAGCGGCGGGCCGCGAGCAAAGCCGTCGAGGCTCCGAGCGACACCCCCCAGAGCACAACCGGGCGGGCCGGGGAACGCGCTTCGACCAGAGCTTTCGCGGCGCACACATCCCGGCTTTCGTGAACCCCGAGCGTCGTGTAGGCCTCACCGCTCTCTCCGTGGTTCCGCAGGTCGAACAGCAGGACCCCGTAGCCTCGTCGAACGCTCTCAACCCCACGTTCGAGCAGTTCCAGACGGGAGCGATTCAGACCGTGCACGAAGATCAGGACCGGACGATCCTCCTGGCCCGGGTTCCACCATCCCCTCAGGGGTATACCGTCCGGAGAGGTAAACTCGACTGCTTCAACCGTCAGGCCGAGAGCCTCAGGATCAGTGGGCCCTGGTTCCGGAAAGCGGAAACGGCTGCTCGTGATCAGGTATGATCCGCCCACCGGAAGGAAGACCAGGAAGAAGAAGAGGACGGCGGCCAGCCCCGCCACCAGGAAGCGTTTGAGCCATTTCTTCATAGGGCGTGGATTCGGCGTCAGCGGAGCCGGGCGATGGGACCGCTTGGGGTCCCACCTTCGGCCGGCCGTTCGATCTCGGCACTCAGGGCGGCGAGCACCTGCCCCGTGTCTTCGACGAGGACCTCGTAGGTCACGCCGGCAGGAGGGGTCGTCGTCACGATGCCGTCGATGGCGTAGCGCCGCTTCTCCCCGCCGGCCACCTCGTCGCTGAGTATCACGATCAGCGGCATGGATTCGCCATTCTGCAGGATAACCAACTGCCGTCCCAGGAAATCGGATACGACCTCGGCCGGCTGGTCCGGCTCCACACGGGCGCGAATCTCCACCGGGATCTCGCTCACGGGTTCCGTTCCGATGTTTTCGACGATCAGGCTCAGGTGATGTCGGTAGATGTTCTCGTCCGGGTAGCCCGACTCGCCTCTCAATTCCAGCTCCAACCTGATCTGCGAATAGTCCGTCTGGGTCTCCAGTGGACCGATCGTCCACAAGGCGAAGCCTAAAAACAACAGCGCCGCGTAGGGATAAGGAGTGTTCAGACGCAGTTTCGCGAACAGGCTCGTCCGCTCGACGACGGGGGGCGGATCGAGCGACTTGCCGCAGCTCGAGCAGAAACGGCTGTCAGCGAGAACATCTGCGCCGCAATGCCGGCAGAACATCAGACCCAGTCCCTCGGCTGGAAGAAGGCCGCAGCGTCGGCCTCGGGCGTCCCCGGCTCGGGCTTGAAGTCGTAGACCCAGCGTGCCACCGGAGGAAGGCTCATCAAGATGGATTCGGCGCGCCCGCGAGTCTTGAGGCCGAATACGGTGCCGCGATCATACACGAGATTGAATTCGGCGTAGCGGCCCCGCCGAATCATCTGAAACTCGCGTTCTCGATCGCCAAACGATTCGTCCTTCCTGCGCTCGACGATCGGAAGGTAGGCCGGTAGCAAACAATCACCGACAGTCCGAACGAACTCGAACACGCGGTCGAGGTCTTCCTGAAGGTAGTCGAAGAATATGCCTCCGATGCCCCGCATCTCACCCCGGTGCTGGATCGTGAAGTATTCGTCGCACCAGCGCTTGAAACGCGGATAGTAACCCGGATCATGGGCGTCACATGCGGCTTTCAGGGTGGCGTGAAAGTGGACCCCGTCGTCCGCGTACGGGTAGGAGGGCGTCAGGTCGGCACCGCCCCCGAACCATGAACCATCTCCCTTTTCCAGGTACCTGAAGTTCGCATGGACGACGGGAACCTTCGGGTTCAATGGGTGAATCACAAGGGATATGCCCGTGGCGAAGAACTCGGTTCCGGATCCTACGGGAATCTCGTCGGCGAATTCCTCCGGAAGGCGGCCCTGGACTTCCGAGAAGTTCACGCCGCCTTTCTCGAACACTGGGCCGCCCTCCAAAACGCGGGTCCTCCCGCCGCCGCCTCCTTCGCGTTCCCATAAATCCTCCCGGAAGGCGGTCCCGTCCATCTCCGAGAGCGCTGCGGTGATCCGGTCCTGCAAATCCTTGAAATAATTCCCTGCTTCGTCTCGCACGTTCATTTCTGAATGATAACTGCCGGAGTTGCCAGTAGTCAGTAGTCAGTTTGTCTTCAACGTGAGGGACTCGTGGCCTGTAACAGTTGTCGGAAGCCGTCACCGATGAAAGAGTATCGCTTTCCGTCTCCCTCCTCGACCTCGCCCGCAAGACCCATCGGCGATGGTGCCGATAGCACTGTTACAGGCCACTAGCGCTGCCACCGCGGGTCGCAACGTTGGAAGTGAGGTATGATTGGCTTCGTTCATCGAAAGCGGAATGATCATGCACAGATTCACTTTCCTGTTGCTCTTCCTGCTCTTGAGCCCGTCTTCGGTCCCGGCGCAAGCCCGGTTGCTTTTCCAGGCTGCCGAAGGGTGGCGGGTCGAGACGCCGGGGTCGGAGATGCGCGTCGGACAGTTCGTCCTACCGCGCTCGAAACCGGAGGGCGAGGACGCCGAACTCGTCGTTTACTTCTTTGGTGGTGCCGGCGGCAGCGTTGATGCCAACCTGACTCGTTGGGCCGGACAGATGGAACAGCCCGACGGGGGAGACTCCCGCCGAGTCGCGACGACTGAAGAGTTCTCTTCACACGGCCTGGATCTGACTACGCTGGACCTGTCCGGCACCTATGTTGCCGAGGTCCGGCCGGGAAGCGCCGAATACCACAACAAGCCGGGGTACCGCCTGATAGCGGCCGTCGTCGAGACGCCCGGAGGTCCATACTTCGTGAAACTCACCGGTCCGGCCGAGACCGTGGAACGCTGGGAGGAGAGCATAGGCGAGTTCCTCCGATCGTTTGCCTACCGCTGACACGAACCGCTGGACCGGAGTTCCGATGGCTTTGCTCTCCAGCCCGGATCGCGCGGAGATCCGGAAGATGTTCCAGGGGCTTGAACGTGACGTCAAGCTGGTCTGTTTCACCGAGAGGGAATCACCGATCGTGATTCCCGGACGGGGCTGTGCCAGCTGCAAGGAAACCCAGGTACTGCTGGAAGAGGTCGTCGCTCTGTCGGAGCGGCTCTCCCTCGACGTGCACGAGCACGACCCCACTGCCGAGCCGGCTGGAGAATACCGCATCGACAAGATCCCCGCGATCGTGATCGAGGCCGAGGGGGTGCAGGGACGGGTCCGCTACTTCGGAATGCCTTCCGGTTACGAGTTCTCGGTCCTCGTGGGCGCGATCATCGACGCCGGCGGTCTTTCCACCGGGCTGGCGGAGGAGACCCTCGGGTTGCTCGAGGAGATCTCGGAAGATGCCCACATCCAGGTTTTTGTCACGCCTACATGACCGCACTGTCCCGGCCTGGGCAGGCTGGCCCACAAAATGGCGATCGACAACCCGCACATCACCGCAGACGTGATCGAGGTGACCGAGTTCCTGCCTCTGGCAGAACGCTACGCGGTACGGGGCGTGCCAAAGACCGTCATCAATGAAGGCAACGAATTCGTGGGTGCGCTCACCGAAGCCGAATTCGTCCGCGTGGTAGTCGACGCAGTGTCTCCGCGGGCCGAGTCATGACTCGCGGACTCGACGACTATATCGAGAAGGTCCGGCCGGAGTTCGAGACGAAACTCCGGGAATGGGTCGAGATCCCGACGATCAGCGCACTGCCCGAAAAGCGGGCCGACATCGAACGCGGAGCGGACGAGGCCCTCGCCTATCTGAGAGCCCTCGGAGGACATGCCGAGAAGATTCCAACCGATGGTAACCCTGTGGTCCTGGGGCGATTCGAAAGCCACGAGTCCCATCCCACCGTAACCGTGTACAACCACCTGGACGTGCAGCCGGCGAACGAACCCGAGTGGAGAAGCGAACCCTTTCGGATGCTCACCGAAAACGGGACCTACATCGGGCGAGGCACTACCGACGACAAGGGACCGGCTTTGACCGCCCTGCTGGCAGCGCGCTACGCGCGAGATGCCGGAACACCCCTGAACATTCAGTTTTTCTGGGAGTTGGAGGAGGAAATCGGCAGTCCGAATTTCGAATCATTCATCCGGAGCAATGTTGGGCGGATCGCCACCGATTCTGTTGTGGTCTCCGACACGATCTGGGTCTCCCGACAGTGCCCCGCGATTCCGTACGGCCTGCGGGGGCTTCTCTCGCTCCGCCTTCTTCTGGAGACGGGAACGAGGGACGTCCATTCCGGTCTGACCGGTGGGGCCGCCCGGAATCCGATCTCCGAACTTTGCGAGGTGCTCACGGCCTGCGCGGATGCAGGCACAGGGATGGTTCGAGTCCCGAATTTCTACGACGATGTCGTCCCTGCGACCCAACAGGAAGTCGAAGATTTTCTGGCGTCCGGCTTCAACGCCGAGGGTTTCCGCGACGCGCATGAGTTGAAGTTGCTCCGGTCCACGGATCCGGCGGACCTGGCCCAGCGGATCTGGACGCGACCCACTTTCGAGGTTCACGGCATCGTCGGCGGGTACACCGGCCCCGGCGTCAAGACGGCAGTACCTGCCAGGGCCGAGGCCAAGGTCAGCATGCGCCTTGTACCGAAGCAGTCGCCGCAGAAGATCTTCGAGTTGGCAAGTGAATTCATCAAGGAGCGGAATCCCGACGTCGAGGTGGTCCTGGATTCCACACTGGCACCCTACATCGGACCTCGCGAAGGCATTCATGCCCGTGCGGGCCGGAATGCGATGGCCGAGGCGTTCGGGATCGAACCGGCCATGGTGCGGGAGGGCGGCTCCATCGGAGCGGTCGTCACGATGGAACAGTACCTCAAGACGCCGATCATATTCCTGGGTTTGAGCCTGCCCGAGCACGGCTATCACGCCCCAAACGAAAACTTCGACTGGAACCAGGCGTCCGGGGGGATCCGGATGTTTGCCCGCTACTTCGAAAGCCTCGCCAAGCTGGATAAGTGAAATACGACTTCGACGCTGAAGTAGATCGAAAGAATACGAGTTCGATCAAGTGGGAGTTCATCGAAAGGGCAGGGGACCTGCACCTGGAGAGGACGCATCGATTCTTCGGAGACGACCGGGTTCTGCCCATGTGGGTGGCGGACATGGACTTTCAGGTTCCGATCGCCGTCGCAGAAGCCCTCGTTGCCCGGGCGAAGCACGCAATCTACGGATATACCGCGCCAGGGGACTCCTACTATCAGTCGGTAACCGGTTGGATGAAGAGACGGCACGGGTGGGACGTCTCTGCGGACTGGATCTCGATCACTCCCGGCGTCGTCCCGGCCCTGAACCTTTTGATCCGAGCCTTCGTTCCTTCAGGTGGGGGAGTGCTCGTCCAGCCGCCGGTCTACTACCCCTTCTTCAGAGCGATCGAGAACAACAGCGCGCGACTCATCTGCAATCCCCTGATTCTCGGGAACGGTCGCTACACCATGGATTTCGATGACCTTGACCGAAAGACGAGAGATCCTCAGGTCGGAATGACCATCCTGTCGAGTCCCCACAACCCGGTCGGGCGGGTCTGGGCCGAGGAGGAGTTGGTTCGCTTCGGGGAGATCTGTCTGAAGAACGACGTGCTGATCGTAGCCGATGAAGTACATGGCGATTTGATCTACAGGGGACACCGGTTCATCCCATTTTCCGGTCTCCGCCCCGACTTCGCCCGGAACGCGATCGTGTGCACCTCGGCGAGCAAGACATTCAACCTGGCAGGTCTGCAGACATCGAACATCGTGATCTCGGATGAACAACTGCGCTCCGAGTTTAGAAATACCCTGAATGCGACCGGATTGTTCGGGGCGGCAACGTTCGGCGTCGTCGCGACCGAGGCCGCCTATGACCACGGTGAAGACTGGCTCGAGCAGCTACTCGTGTATCTGGAAGGCAACCTCCTGTTCCTTGAACAATATGTAAGAACACATCTCGACGGAATTCGCGTCGTCCGACCGGAAGGCACGTTTCTGGTCTGGCTCGACTGTCGCGGGCTGGGACTCGATCGGGAGCGGTTGAGGAACCTGATGTTCGAGGGGGCCAGAATCTACCTCGACGACGGTTTCCTGTTCGGCGACGAAGGCGACGGATTCCAGCGGATCAACATTGCGTGTGCCCGATCGGTACTGACCGACGCGCTGGAGCGAATCAGGAAAGCTGTCGCCGGACTGTGATCAGCGCAGATGTCGCGTGACCAGATCCCAGTAGCTGCGGAGCCGCCCGGAAGCTGCATCCTCCAGAAACCCGGCCATCGTTTGAATCAAACTCGTCGGTCGATGGCCACGAACGTTCCGAGGGTGACGGCCCCCGAAAGTGGGGAAGTAGGCGCGGACGAACACGGCATCCTCGGTGATCGGAAAGGACCGAACATTGTCGACGTAATCGTTCCACTCCGGCCGGTTGAAAAGGTAGAACTCGACGTTGGAAGCGTAGAACACCGACACGGCCAGGCCGCGCCCGTCCAGGAAGGCCGCAGCAGCCCTCAAAGCTTTCGCTCCGGCAAAGTCGCCGACGATCGGGATGAGACGGTTCTCCCGATGTATGGATTGCAGGCGGTCGAATAACTCGTCGCTGGCCAGGTAGTTTTGATGCCGACCCTCCAGATCCGTCTCCAGAATCAGGTGTTCGAAGGTGGGATACCCGATGGGAGATCGCCCGAAACTCGAGAAACGAAGATCGAGGTTCTCCCGCGAGAACGTCTCGTAAATGTAGCGGATCCGATCCAGGTCGAATGCGCTCAGCTTGAGTTCGTATTCTTCGAGCAGCATCCGTTCGACCTCTGCCAGACGAGGTTCGAACTCACCGCTTGGCGCTCTGCGCACCGCGCGGAGCATGTCGGGCAGGGCCAGGTCGATGTTCCTTCGAGGACACTGCTTCGAGAACAGAAGACAAAGGAAGTCGTGGCGGTCTTCGGCCTCTTCGATCAGCACCTTGAACAACAGATGCTGCAGCATGTTCTGCCGACGGATGTCTGCGATGATCGCCAGCGCCGGCTGCACGTGGACGATGTAGCTGAAATTCTGGTCGGGGCCGACACCGAAGTAGACGCCGCCCGGTTCGACTTGATTCCGCAGCGTGTCGATAACGTGCAGGTACGATGTCTCGTTCGAGATGAAGTTGTCGGTGTCGAAGTAGCCCTCAGCTTCAGAGAGCGCTTCGATGATCGCTCCGAAATCGGCGCGCGAAATCTCGAGGCTCGCGGCATTGGCGGACGGTTCGCTCGGGCGGGGACTCCAGGGGATCAGGCTGACGGCAAGGGCGGCCGCGACGGCCCCTCCCACGAAGACAAGCCGCCGACTCTGGGAGCTTTTCTGGGGTCGGTTCTCGTTCATGACACCGACTAATCAGGTTTCTTGGCCGCGGCGCCTATCATGTCTCAGTTTGGCGGTGTGTTTCAAGCCAATCGACCTGTCTCGTCGACCTCTCGGAGTTCGAGCCTGTTGGGTGGAGTTCCCGGTTGCAGAAACCGAAGCGCCGGGGTGAAAGGGCGGTTCTACCCCGGCCAGCCGGCCTGACGAGTGCATCTTCTGTTCTCGTTAAGGAATGCTCGGGACATCGGAGTGCCTGGAGGTCGAATTCATACTGAAGTGAATGTGGAATCGGCCAGGTGGTCGACCGACGCACGGTAGGAGATGAGTGGGGACCGGACTCTTGAGATGTCAGTGCCGGCTCACTAGGCTGGCGCGCTTTCCAAGGTGAAGATCGTTGATTCTGCCGACACGGCAGTTCCACCGACGGCCATCGTTCAGCCGAAGCGTCAGCTGAGCGTTCCCCTGCATCAGCGACCACAAGTCGATGTCTACACCCACCTTGATGTCAGCCCGGGCCTCCTCGGACCGGATGTACTCGGATCCGTAGTCGGACCCTTCGACGGAGCCAAATCCGTAGACGACCTCTCCCAGGCACACATTACCGTGCAGGAGCTCGCCTTCACCCAAGACGGATTGGACCATGCGCAAACTTTTCGCCATCGCAGGGACCTCCTTACCTCTGACTGTATCGTGAGTCGTTGACAGGACAATTCAGGTCCCAGCAAGGCAAAAAGTGGGCTATGCCCCCCCGGTTCGCTATGATGTCTGGACCTCCGATGAAACACGCGCTCACATTCGAGGGCACCAGCGTCATCGTCGAAGAACCGGATGGATGGGACCGATCTCTGGCTTTCATTCTCGGCCACGGTGCCGGACAGAGCATGGATTCACGCTTCATGTCGTTCTTCCACGATGGCCTCGCCGAGCTCGGATTCCTGTCGGTCAAATTCAATTTCCAATACATGGAACAAGGTCGGCGGGCACCTGACCATCAGAACAAGCTGCGCGCGACCTACCGGGGCGTCATCGATCTGATCACGGCACGCCACGATCCGAGAGAGCTCATCATCGGGGGTAAATCCATGGGGGGACGCGTCGCATCCTACATCGCAGGCGAAATTCCTGCGGTGCGGGGCCTGGTCTTCCTGGGATACCCCCTGCACCCTCCTGGACGGACCGACAAGCTACGAGACGAACATCTTTATGATCTGGACCGCGACATGTTGTTCATCAGCGGTACTCGGGATTCGCTGGCGAGGCCGGAACTTCTGGACCGCGTTGTCGCCAAGATCGGCGCTCGCGCTCGACTCGTCCGGATCGAGGGCGGCGATCACTCGCTCCGCGTGAAGAAATCCGACGAGGAGTCCCTGGCCAACGCCCTCCAATCGATCGGAGATTGGTCCAGGCGCTTCTGACAAGGAGAGAGCATGGGTCGACGTGATGAGTTTAAGGAATGCCGGCCGGAGACTGCTCCCGGAACCGGGTGGGACGTTTCGTGACCGAACTGATCTACACCGAGGATGCCTACGTGAAGGAATTTGAGGCCGTGGTCGTTGGCGTCGAAGGCGATGCGGTCTCGCTGTCCCGCACCGCTTTCTATCCTGGCGGGGGCGGTCAGCCGAGCGACCAGGGAACGATCCGCTGGGACAGGGGAGAGGTCCGGGTGGCATCAGCCGGCAAACGAGGCGGCAACGTCCTCCACACCCTTGAGGGAGAGTCCCCGTCCCTCGGTGCGCCTGTCGCTGGGGTTCTGGACTGGGAACGCCGCTATGCCCTGATGCGGACGCACACCGCGTTGCACATCCTTTGCGCAGTCGTTTACCGCGATTTCGGTACCTGGGTGACCGGAAGCAACATGAAACCGAATGAGGCTCGTATGGATTTCGAGCTGGATCGGCTCTCGGTCCAATTCACCGAAGATGTCGAAAGACGGATCAACGTCGAGGTCGAAGAAGCGCGTCCTATCCGCGTGCGTATCCTTCCCCGTGAAGAGGCTTTCCAGATCCCGGAACTGATCCGTACCAAGATCAATCTGCTACCGGAAGGAATCGCCGAGGTCCGAACCGTCGAGATCGAAGGCCTGGACCTCCAGGCCGACGGCGGAACCCACGTCGCGAACACCCGCGAGGTGGGCCCTATTCGCGTCGTGGGTCACGAGAGCAAGGGAAAGATCAACAAGCGGCTGAGAATCGCGCTGAGTCCCACATGAGACGAGACCGGCGAAAGATCGGGGGAGACCCTCCGCCTGGCCCGAACCTCTCATGAATGTTCGCACGCGCGCTTTTCTCACCGGACGACCCGGACTATCAAACCGGTGTGTTTCGGTTCCCGGGAGTTCAGTTTCCGTCCCCGAATTCAACCGAATTCAAGCGCCTTGATCGTTGTCCTCGGGCATTCCGATGGCGCCTTGGCCGATCATTTCAAGGTGTTGGCTCGTTTCCGCAGGCCGGCTTCGAGAGCCGGCGCGTAGCTCCGGCGGACGTACTCCTTCATCATCCGACGGGCACTGAACCGCGGTACGATGGTTGCGATTGACTTCTTGGCCATGGCGATCCACCGCCGTGGCAACCCGCGGTCCCGCTCGTAAAAGAGAGGGATGACTTCTTTCTCCAGGATTTCATACAGAAGGGCTGCGTCTGAGGGATCGTCCCGGCGGGTTTCCAGATCTTCGGCCGTGGAACCGACCGACCAGCCGTTCCCTTCTTCAAAGCCTTCAAACCACCAACCGTCCGGCACGCTCAGGTTCAGCACCCCGTTCATGCCGGCCTTCTGCCCGCTCGTGCCGCAGGCTTCCAAGTGTGGCCTGGGAGTGTTCAGCCAGACATCGGCTCCCTGCACGAAAAAGCGTGCGGCATGCATTTCGTAGTTCTCCACAAAGGCGACGTGTCCGGCCAGGCCGTGATCCGTGGCCAGCGAGTAGATTTGCTGGATCAGCTGCTTTCCGGTCTCGTCGGCCGGGTGAGCCTTGCCGCCGAACACGAGTTGCAGCGGCCTCCAACGGTCGGTAATCAGGTTCCGCATTCGATCGAGATCCTCGAAAATCAGCGCCGCGCGCTTGTATCCGGTAAAACGCCGTGCAAAGCCGATCGTCAGGGCGTCGGGGTCAAGAAGGCTACCCATTCCCAACACCTGCTTGGGGTCGACCTCCCCCGATGACCACCGGCCTCGCGCCCTTTCACGGACGAAGGCAAGCAGCTTGCGCTTGAGGCGGAGGTGGACATTCCAGAACTCTTCATCGGGAATCTCAAAGATCCCCTGCCACAGGTCCTCGTCGTCGTGCCGGTCGACCCAGTCCTCGCCGAGACACCTGTCGAGCAGCAGGCCCAGCTCGGTCGAAATCCAGGTCGGCGCGTGGACACCGTTGGTGATCGATCCGATCGGCACACTCTCCTCGGCAGTGTCGGGCCAGAGCCCCCGCCACATTCGTCGCGAGACCCGACCGTGGAGTCTACTGACGCCATTCCTGCGTCCGCTCGTCCTCAGCGCCAACGCCGTCATGTTGAATTCTCCGTCATGCGCACCGAGATCCATAAACTGTCGGAGCGCCAGGCCAAGATCGTTGGAGTAGTCACCGAAATACTTCTCGACCATGTGGAAGGGAAACGAATCGTGTCCGGCCCGCACCGGAGTGTGTGTCGTGAATATCGAACTTTCCCGGACTGCTTCGGACGCCTGCTCGAAGGAATGCCCATCGAGAACGAGTTCCCGGATCCGCTCCACGAACATGAAGGACGTATGGCCCTCGTTCGCATGCCACACCTCTGGAGCAACACCCAAAGCCCGGAGAGTGCGCACGCCGCCGATACCGAGGACGATCTCCTGCCGGATGCGATGTTCTCGGTCGCCTCCGTAAAGCCGTGCGGACAGATCCCGATTCTGCGGTTCATTCTCCTCCACGTCGGTATCCATCAGGTAGAGCGATACCCCGCCGATCAGAACCTGCCAGACACCAAAATGGATCGTTTCCTCGTTCAATTGAAGCTGGACCAGAAACCTTCGATCATCGACCGCGCGCTGGATCGGCGATGCGTCTCGTTCGAGCCTCTGGTCCACGTTTTCCTGCCAGCCGTCAGAACGCAACCGCTGATGGAAGTATCCTTGGGGATAGACGAAACCGACTCCGAGGAGTGGGACCCCCAGGTCGCTTGATTCCTTGCACTTATCGCCAGCGAGAATCCCCAGACCGCCGGAATAGATCGGGAGTGAGCTGTGCAGACCGAATTCAGCGGAGAAGTACGCGACGGGCCGGTCTTTCAGGGAAGGGAATGCCTCGGCAAACCACTTTCCTTCGCCGAGGGCGGCGGCGGCCATCGTGGCGAGGACGGAATCGTACGCCCCGAGAAACTCCTCATCGCTGGCCGCCTCCTCCAGCACCTGCGGAGGCAGTTCGCGCAGCAACCGGACGGGGTTGTGGTGGGTCAGCTTCCAAAGGCGCGGGTCCAGCGTCTTGAAGAGCTCCCGCGCGCCACGGTCCCAGCTCCACCAGAGGTTGTGGGCCAGGCTATCGAGTCTGGCAATTCGCGGCGGAATCGGGGGTGGAGCCAAGGCCATTGGAATAGGCAATGTGTCAGGCCGAGCGCGGCTTCATCTCTGCTTCCAGAACCTTCTCGAAGCTATCGATTTCGAACGGAATTCCTTGAAACGGAATAACAGCGGTCGTCAGGCGGCCTCGGCGACACTGTCGGGCACCTGCATGGGCCCGGGCAAGAAAAGTAAGCGGACGCTTCACAGAAGAAATTCCTCCAACGCCAAATGATCCGGGGGCGGTCAATCGCACTCGGCAAAATCCGATCCCGTCCGGAAATGAACAGTATCCCACGAATCCCCACAGAGGAGGGTTCGCGAAGGGGAAGTTGGCCCCACGGAGTGCAAACGGCGGTCGGGTGGGCTTAGCCGGCCCCGCTTTAGGGTAGTATAGACACCGATGTCTTCTGAACATCCTCAAATGCCCGAACTTCCGCCGGGCGCCGGGCTGGTCTACCGGCTGTTCGGAATCATCTTCTTCTTGCTCGTCGCGAACCAGGCGGTGGCGATCTACGTCGAAACATTGTGGTTCGAGAGCGTGGGCTACGAGTCCGTCTACTGGTACCGACTCACTATGCAGCTGGGGACCTTCGGCGTCTTCGCCCTGGCGACGAGCGCCTCGCTGTGGCTGTTATTCCGTTTGATAGCGCCACGGGCCGACGAGAGCCGCTCAGCGATCGAGTTTGGTGGCGAACGAATCGTGATCCCACCGGGAGAGTTCTTCCGACGAATCGCGGCCGTCGGGGCTATCCTTTTCGGGTTTCTGTTCGGCCTGGCCTACAGCATCGACTGGCCCCGGTACGCGCTGTTCTTCAACCGGCCGTCCGCCTCAGGAATAACGGACCCAATCCTGGGCCGGGACCTGAACTTCTATCTCTTCGTTCTGCCGATGCTCGACGCCGTCGTGTCCTGGTTCCTGTCGGTGGCTGTGATCATCGGTTTCGCGGGAGCGCTGCTGGCTCCGCTGGACCGAACGATGAAGTTTCGTGGTCTATCCCTGGCGGTGGTCATCGTTTCTGTGGCCCTGGCCGCAAGAGCCTACCTCTATCAGTTCCACCTGCTGTATGGGGAGCACCCTCTCTTTTCCGGGGTCACCTACGTCGACGAGAACGCAATCATCCCCGGCCTATCGGTTATCGTCGTCACCCTGCTCGTCGCCGCCGCCATCAGCGCCTACAACCTTCACGCCTGTCGTCCCCGAAACCTGATGATAGCGGGAGGGATTCCGGCGCTGGCGTACTTGTTTGCATGGATCCTCGTGCCGGGATATGTCACGAACTTCGTCGTTCGGCCGAACGAACTGGTGAGGGAAACGCCCTACATCCAGCGAAGCATCGAGCACACCAGAAAGGCTTTCGGGCTCGACGGCATCGAAGAGATTCCGTTCGAACCGGTCGTTACCGATGCGTTGTTCGACCCGTCCATGCACATACAGACGCTGGAGAACGTGCGGCTGTGGGACTGGCGGGCTCTGCAGGCGACTCTGGGCCAGGTGCAGGAAATTCGGACATACTACGACTTTGCCGACGTCGATGTCGATCGTTATGAAATAGACGGCGAGAAGAGATCGATGATGCTCGCCACCAGAGAGCTGAACCTGGCGAACCTGCCGTCAGCGTCGAGCAACTGGATCAACGAACGTCTCATCTTCACCCATGGATACGGCGTGACGATGAACCCGGTCAACGGGTTCACGAGCGAAGGCCTTCCGGAGTTTGTCCTCCATGACATGCCGGTCGAGAGTACGATCCCGGAGATCGAGGTCCTTCGGCCCGAGGTTTACTTCGGGGAGCTGACGAACTGGCCGGTGTACGTGAAGACACAGCAGCAGGAGTTCAACTACCCGGAAGGGGAGAGCAACAACTACAACACCTACGAGGGGGCCGGCGGGATACCGATCGGCGGACTCCTGCGCCGTCTTATCCTGGCCTACGAGACCGGCGAGCTGACGACCCTGCCGTTTGCCGATGACGTGACCCCGGAAAGCCAGCTTCTGATGCGCCGCAACATCCGGCAACGCGTCCAAACCATCGCACCGTTCCTGATCTACGATGACGATGCCTACATCGTAGTCGGTGACGACGGCGGGCTTTACTGGATCATCGACGCTTTCACGGTCGCGGACACCTATCCGTATTCGAGGCAGGTCGCGTTCGGCCGGGGTAGCGTCAACTACATCCGCAACAGCGTCAAGGTCGTCGTCAACGCCTATAACGGAACGACACGGTTCTACGTGTTCGAGCCAGACGACCCCGTCATCCAGGCATACCGCAACACGTTCCCGGATCTGTTCGTCGACGCGGACGACATGCCTGGATGGTTACGGCCGCACACACGCTATCCGGAACTCCTGTTCCGGATACAGGCGCTCGTGTACGCCACCTACCATGTCGAGGACGAACAGGTCTTCTACAACCAGGAGGACCTCTGGACGGTCGCTCAGCAGGGACGATCCCAGGCCGGCTCCGATGAGATCGAGCCCTACTTCGTGCTGATGCGTTTCCCGGGCGAGGCCGACGTGGAGTTCGTGTCGATCCTCCCTTTCACGCCTTCGAACCGGAACAACCTCATCGGCTGGATGGCCGCCCGCAGCGATGGTGACGCCTATGGGAAGCTTCGCGCCTACCAGTTCCCGAAGACCCGTTTCATCGACGGCCCGCTCCAGATCGAGGCTCGCATCGATCAGGACCCCGAACTGTCGTCGCAGTTGAGCCTGTGGAACCAACAGGGGTCCAACGTGCTTCGCGGCAACCTGCTCGTGATCCCCCTGGAAGAGACGCTCCTTTTTGTGGCGCCGATTTACCTGCAGGCTGAACGCAGCCCGATGCCGGAACTGCGGATCGTCGTCCTGGCCACTCAGGATCGGATGGCCTACGGCGCGAGTTTCGAGGAAGCCCTCGAGGGGCTACTCGAAGGAACCCCCTCGAGGGCGCCGAGGGAGGAACTCACGGAGGCGGAGCCCGGCGCCCGTCCGGTCTCCACGACAGGTGGAGAGAGCCGGGATAGCCTCATCGCCCAGGCCAGCCAGGCGCTTGAAGCGTACCAGCGCTTGACCGCGGAGGGTAAGCTCGCTGACGCCGGGCAGGCGCTCGAAGAACTGAAGGCAACGCTTGACGCATTGGCCGGCCCGGGCCGGTGACTTGCGATTCGGGACCGTGAGCCATTGAGTCAGGTTTCGGGGCGGCCTGGCTGACCCTCCCTCGATCACCGACCCATGCCTGGAGCCAAACCAGCCGTGCGCCTTCTAGCCGTCGACCTGGACGGGACCCTCCTCGATTCGAACTGGGAGTTGAGCGATCGGAACCGGCGGGCTCTCACTAGGGCCAGAACGCAGGGAGTCGAGATCGCGATCGTTACCGGGCGGCGCAACTCTGCCGCACGAACTTTGGTTCAGTCGCTCGACTTCGACCACTACCTGATCACGAGCGCCGGCGCGCTGGTTTCATCCAAGACTGCGGGTCCGCTACTGTCCCACCAATGGGATGAAGGTCTTCTGGAACAGTTTCTATCGCATGTCCAACGATTCCGGGGGGCGACGTTCCTGATCACGGACTCCGAAGGGCCCGGGGAAATTCAGTGTCAGGATCCCGATCTCGAGGATCCGCACGTCGGGCGTTACGTCCGCTTGAACGAGGGCTTCATCGCCCGGAACTCAAACCTTGCCGCCCACCGCGGTGCCGGCGTCCTTCAGGTCGCTTTCATGGGCAGCCTTATCCGAATGGACGAGTTGCGCGGCGTCATCGATGGCTTCGGATCTCTTGACAACATATCCGTTTCGCACACCCGGTACCCCGAGCGGAACTTCGAATTGATCGATGCGGTCCGCTGCGACGCCGACAAGGGCCATGCTGTCCGTAAACTAGCCGAAATGCTGGGCATCGCAGCCGGGCGGACGATGGCGATCGGGGACAATCACGCGGACGAGGCGATGCTCGAGTTCGCGGGCCATCCTTTCGTCGTGGCGAACGCTCAAGACGAGCTCAAGCGGAGATGGCCGGTGATCCCGAGCAACGACGAAGACGGCGTCGCCCTTGCGATCGATGCCCGCCTGCCACCCTCCTGATCAGTTACCTTCCTCCACTTTGCACGATTCAGCTTCCCGCCTAGGAATTTCGTAACGGCTACATGACTGAACCAGAAATTCATTTATTCAAGGAGTAATTGAGACTATTCCAGATGTCAGAGCCGCGTCCCGGACGGTATTCGAACCTGCGGCAGCGGAGCCGGGCAAGGCAGCTCCTAGGTCAAACGCAGAATTCTGATTCGAAAGTATTTATCGCCACGGGTGGATGATCTGCCGTTTAGAAGGAGTCGAAGGGAATGGCGTGCAGGAAGCAAGCCACACGGCACCTGGAAGGTGCCGCTAACAGACAGGATGCTGGGGGTCCGGGGGGACCCGAAAGAGTCAATCTCCCACCACCCGCGACGATTCTCCAATCCGATAGCATCTGGTTCCGAACTGCGTTTCGACCCGGGCCGCACGCAGTCTTTGCTTCAGACCATCCGCAGCCGTCTCTTCGGAAAAAAACCATTTTGGACCTAAAGAAATCCTACGGAGTGCCGATGAGGGGGAGGACAGCCGGAACCCTCGGCCCCGGCCGCCTGCGGGTGGTTGGGCACTCCGTCTAGTCGTGCAACCGAGAGGGTAGCCGCAACGCGGCACGGCAACAGGTACTACGGATACTCAAGGAGATCCTACATGTTCATATGCAGACGCACCATGATTCTAACCCTTGTAATCACGCTGTTGATAGCGGGTCCGGCGACCCTCGAGACGTTCGGCCAGAACGAATCGCCAATCAGCGTGCTGATCCGTACAGACTCGAACGAGGAGGCCATCCGGGCCGCCATCCAGGCGGTCGGCGGGCACATCACCGGAGAGTACAAGTACCTGGAAGTCATCGCCGCTCAGCCGGAGGGTTTTGGCGAGGTGGAGTCCCTTGCCGGCCATGGAGCCCTGAAGGTAGACAGCCCGATCACGATGCCGGACACGGTACAGCCCTTCAGCGGGCGCCAGCAGTTAGCGTCATCGACTGCGGACTTCACGCCTGCCGGAACAGGCCTGGAGGACAACATCCCCGCGACGTTCATGGGAAATATCGGGAAAAAGAGCTCCGTCAAGAATTTCGCCGAGGACCACGAAGGGTCCTATCTCCTGAATCATGCCAAGAGCAACGTTCGGGAGCTGCACGAGGAGGGCTATACCGGGAAGAATGTCATCGTCGCGGTCATCGACAGCGGTCTCCGCCCGGGTTTTGAGCATCTGCTCGAAGACGCGGTGATCGGCTGTGAGGACATGTTGAACCCCAGCGGCATCCCGGAACCACACTTCGACGATGCCTGTTTGGCTGACGCAAACGCCGGCCACGGAACCTTCGTGGCGGGGCTGATCGCTGGAAACGCGATCTTCCAGTTTGATCCCGCCGGCATGTTCCTGCAGTCGGTCGGCATTCACGCGCCGGCGGCGATTTTCTCCGACGACCACTCCGATAAGTCAGAAAAGTCCGGCAAGTCCGGCAAGTCCTCCAAGTCGAAGAAGTCCGGCAAAGACAATCTCGTGGCGATGATCGGCAGCGCACCGAACGCCAAGATCTACGCCCTGCGCATCTTCGACAACGAGGCCCTTCGAGGCACCACGGAGGACATAGTCGCCGCGATCGAACGCGTGCTCGAACTCAAGAACGAACAGGGTGTCGACATCGATGTTGTCAACATGAGCTTTGGCCGGCGGACCTTCAACGCCGGAGGGACCTTTGTCCAGTTGCTGGTCGACACGCTGCTCGATAACGACATCCTACCGGTCGTCGCGGCCGGTAACTCCGGCCCGTCAGCTGCGACAACAGCCAGTCCGGCAAGCTCGCTCGAAAGTTTGGCGGTTGCGGCCGGCAGCGTCCCTCACCAGGAACGGATCTTTGCGGACGTGTTCTTCGGTGATCTTCCGTTTGCCTTTCCGGGCCTGGGGAGTCTATTTCGTCCATTCGACGGGGTTCAGACAGCCAACTTCAGCTCCCGTGGACCGAACGCGGACGGGCGGCCGGGGCCGGACGTAATCACGGCCGGTTTCGGGCTCTTTGGCCAGGGTCTCTCGGATCCGCTTCAGGATCCGGCAAACGATTGGGTCAGCCTCGCATTCGGAACCAGCTTCAGCACACCTCTGACCGCAGGTATCGCCGCGGTCCTGCGCGGCAAGTTCAACGGGCGATCGGCACGTCAGGTTCGCAACGCCATCATCGAGTCCGCCAACGCGGACATCCTCGAAGACGGCTCCACGGCCATGGATCGCGGTCGCGGCTGGGTCGATGCCGAGGAGGCGTTCGAACTGCTCGAGGACAACGAGGTTTCCGACCTGACGCCGGTTCCAGCGACGCCAAGCATCTTCGTCAACGACAACCTGGAAACCGCGACGGGTCTCATCGTCCAGACAGGTGTGGTCACCGAGAGCACTGGATTCCTGCTGCCGGCCCAGCGCCACGAGATTTTCTACGAGATTCCGCCGAACACCGCCGAGGTGACGGTCCGTATCCACAACGTGGCTGCAGAAAATCCGCCGCCAGGGCAGAATCCGTTCTTCGGCGACAACATCAGGCTGTCGACCCACAGTGCGAAAACGTCGTCGATCGTCACCGGAGATTACTTCGATCTGAACGCCGCTGCCGGTAGCGTCGCGGCCTTCCTAGGCGCAGGTAGTGACCGGGCCTTCGTTTTGGCGGACAATGATTTCAGCACGACGTCGGTTCTTTGTACCACCCCACCTCCGGGGCCGCCACCTATCGAGTGTGTGGCATTTGACAATCTTGAACCGGGCGTCCTGCGTATCACCGTGAGCGGGGATACCTTGAACCTGGGCAGGATGAGCGCAGACGTGACGATTTCGAGTTCACCGATTGGTCGGCCCGGTCTGACAGCCGACGGAACGGTGGAACAAGGACCGGCAATCGTAGACTTGAGCGGTTTCCCGGGGCAGGTGTTGGACCTCGGAAACTCCGTCGTCGTCCCGGTCGTGATCCCGGCCGGCCCAGCGCCGTTTTCACCGTTGGAGATTCGCCTCGAGTGGGACCACGATTGGTCCCGCTACCCGAGCAACGACCTGGATATGTTCGTGGAGGTTCCGGGTTTTGGAGTGGTTCTGGTCGCTTTTTCGCTCGATTCACCCGAAGTCATCGTTACATTTGCGCCCCCAGGTCCACTTAACATCATCATCTCTGGATTTGAAGTGAACACTCCGGACGATAACTGGCGACTCAGAGTGACCGTGGATGGAGTAGTGATTTCCGGGCCATAGAAAGCTACGACGAAACATTTTTTTGACTGCAGAAAAGCTCACTTCGGGTGGTTCTTCGGGACCACCTATTTTTTTTGCGCTACAGTCCGGTGGCGAAGTCCAGGGCGATCCGGGGAGCATCCGGGTTGTCTTCGTGCTTGATGAAGGCGTAGACATCGATTCCGTCCGACACCCAACCCCGCAGCCGCTCCTGCCATTCTTCTCGCTCCGCTTCGGAGTAATTCGACTTCCGCAAGCGCACGTAGGTCTTGTTCGAGGTGAGGCGCAGGGGCGTCGTGTGTTCGTCGGCGTCGTGGATGCACAGGGCCGCCTTGTACCGCTCGAGCAGGGAATAGACGTCGTCGGTGAACCAGGACTCGTTCCGAAACTCAAACGCACAAGCCATACTCGAAGGCAGTCCGGAGAGAAACATCTCCAGCCGCTCGAGGTCGCACTTGAAATTGGGTGGAAGCTGGTAGAGCAGGATGCCGAACCGATCCTCCAGCTGGGGAAGGGTATCGAGCAGGTAATCGAGAGCCTCCGACGGCACCCGCAGGCGCTCCCAGTGCGTAATCTTCCGTGACGCTTTCATCGCGAAGCGAAAATCCGGATGGGTCTTCTCCTTCCAGCCATCCAGGGTCTTCCGGGTCGGCATGCGGTAGAAGGTGTAGTCGATTTCAACCGCATCGAACTTCGAGGCGTAATAGTTCAGGAAGTTCTTCTGCGGGATATCTTTCGGGTAGAAAGACGGTTTCCATTCTTTGTAACTGAAGCCCGATGTTCCCAGCCAGACCTTCGCCATCGCGTGCTCGTGACCCCCTTTTCTTGCAACCGGCGATTTCTTTGGGGGATGATACGCGATCAGCGAAGGGGGACACAATGAAGCGCTTCTGTCTGGTTCTGGTCGTGATCTCGGTTCTGAGTCTGAATGCGGGGGCGCAGGAGGACTTCGACATCGTCATCCGCGGCGGCCGCGTCGTCGACGGTTCCGGTAACCCGTGGATCCGAGCCGATGTCGGAATTCGCGACGATCGTATCGTGCGCATCGGCGATTTGCGGCAAGCCACCGCGGAACGATTCATCGAGGCCGACGGCCTGGTCGTCGCTCCGGGCTTCATCGATCCTCACACCCATGCCGTCCGCGGGATCTTCGATGTTCCCACTGCCGACAGCGCGCTCCTGCAGGGTGTGACAACGTTGATCGAGGGTAACGACGGCAGCTCGCCATACCCGATCGCGGATCATCTCGAGCGCATACAGACGGGCGGAATCAGCACGAACTGGGCGCTGTTCGTCGGGCAGGGAACCGTTCGATCTCAGGTCATCGGCGCGGAGGACCGTGCGGCCACGCCTGAGGAAATGGATCAGATGAAACGGCTGGTTGCCGACGCGATGGAGCAAGGGGCCCTCGGCATCTCGACCGGTCTTTTCTACGTTCCCGGAAGCTTCACGTCCACAGAAGAAGTCATCGCGCTCTCGAAGGAGGCCGCCCGCTACAAGGGTATGTACATCTCCCACATGCGCGACGAGGTGTCCGGACTGCTCGACTCGGTTCGGGAAACGATCCGAATCGGGGAAGAGGCCGGTCTACCCGTCCAGATGACCCACCACAAGGTCGTCGGCAAGGATATGTGGGGCGCCAGCGTCGATTCGCTCAGACTGGTGGACGAAGCCCGGGCGCGCGGCGTCGACATCACGATGGATCAATACCCGTACACAGCCTCACAGACTGGAATCACGGCGCTCGTGCCGCAGTGGGCGCAGGAGGGCGGAACCGAGAGGCTGATCGAACGGCTGCAGGATCCGACGACGCGTGAGGATGTTCGTTCCGGGATCGTCGATCGCATTCTCCACGACCGGGGCGGTGGTGACCCGAAGAATGTCTTCATCTCCTCCTGCACCTGGGACAGATCGTTGGAAGGGAAGAACCTGGCCGAGATCACCACCGCGCGCGGTATGGAACCCACACCCGACAATGCCGCTGTAGTCGTGATGGACCTCATAACCGGCGGGGGCGCACGCGCTGTCTACCACGCCATGTCGGAAGAGGACGTCGAGCGCATCATGCAGCACCCCGCCACGGCCATTGGGTCCGACGGCCCCCTGTCGGTTTTCGGCGAGGGCACTCCACATCCGCGCCAGTACGGAACGTTTGCACGGGTGCTCGGTTACTACGTCCGGGAACGGGGCATACTGAGACTCGAAGAAGCGGTCCGGAAGATGACCAGCGCCACGGCTCAACGGCTGGGGATTCGAGATCGTGGTCTGCTGCGCGAGGGATACCTCGCCGACGTGACTATCTTCGATGCCGAGGAGATCCGCGACACGGCGACTTTCGAGGAACCCCACCAGTACGCCGTTGGCGTTCGTTTCGTTATCGTCAATGGGGAAGTCGTCGTAGCGGGGGGGCAGCACACCGGCCTTCGTCCCGGCCGGGTTATTCACGGCCCCGGCTTCTCGGGAAACTGACGCCTCAGAACCTTAACTTCTAGTTCGTAATACAACATATAACTCAAAGTATTAAAGTTACTTACTGGCTTAGAAACAGGCTGCACCGATCATTCCTGCCGCAGAATTCTGACCTCGCCGCCAACACACCCTTCGCGCTGAGCTCGGCGTTTTCGTCCGGACCGCCTGAAACCTCGTCTGCACGGCGTTTCCGGGCCGGGACCCCTACGAAAGGCCCACCCAACGGCACAGTAGGCGCGGCACCTCGCTCTGGAAGCCTATGCTCAAGGGTTTCTGCCGGCAGATCAGCTGAACCTCAATAAAGACGGGTTTCGGAACGTCTACAACACACGAAACCGGCTTTAATATTGGCCGAAAACACCCCCGACTTTTCAACAAGACACCAACCGACCGCATTCGGCGCAAAACGCTACGAACGAGCGTTTTATTGCCACTTAGCCTTGAAAGTCAGACCTTTTCCACACCCTTTTCCACAAGTGCTGTGGAGAGAACCCTTTTCCAGCACCGCCACCACTGATGTCCGCTTCACACCGAGCCGCTTTTTCCTCCATCCTGGCGTCCGCTTGGGCCACACCTGACACCGAGAAACCAAGCCATCGGTCGAAGTTTCCGCCAAAAGCCTAGAGAAAAAGCCCGCCCGTTACTGCCGGGCCTCCCTGACACATAGATCCAATCCACGGTCATGAAGTATCACGATCGAGGGGTATTACGGAGAACCAAGCTTTCGGTGAAGTTCCCGCGCCAACGAAGAAGAATATTATGTCAAGTAAAGCCCGCCCGTTACGTCTGGGCGAGCGTGACCGTGGATCAAGCTCTCGCTGATAGAGTAGCGCATTGTCCAGGGGCTTTACTTGACATAATATTTCTTATCCGACGTTCTTTCCTAACTCCACCGCCTTGAACAACCTCCTCCCCCGCGAGATAATGCCCGTGATGACAACGCTCTCCCCCAGCTCCGCCGCTACGGACAGGCTAGGCCGCCTGATACGTGACCTCCGTATATCGGTCACTGATCGCTGCAACTACCGCTGTAACTACTGCATGCCCTATGACGAGTACGTCTGGATCGAGCGCGAGGCGGTTCTCTCTTTCGAGGAGATCACCCGCCTGGCACGAGTCTTCATCGACCTGGGAGTCGAGAAGATTCGGCTCACCGGAGGCGAACCACTCGTTCGGAACGGTCTCGAGACGCTGATCGCGCAACTGAGGAATCTCCCGGGGTTGAAGGATCTGGCCCTGACGACGAACGGGTCGCTGCTCGCCGAAAAGGCGGAATCGCTGAAGTCTGCGGGCCTGGGGCGGATCAACGTCAGTCTGGATACACTCCGGGAGGATCGATTTCGAGAGCTGACTCAGCGCGGCGAGTTGAATCATGTCCTCGACGGCGTCCGGGTCGCGAAGGAGGCCGGTCTGGGGCCTATCAAGATCAACGCCGTGGTCATGAAGGGGTTCAACGACGACGAGATCCTGGACCTCGTGGACTACGGTCGGGACAACGGCCTGGAGATGCGGTTCATCGAGTTCCTGGATGTCGGTAACGCCAACACCTGGAGCCTGGATCGAACCGTACCCAAAGAACGCATCGTCGAGATCATCCACTCCCGGCATCCGCTCGAGGAGGTCGGACGGGGCGACGACCGCGCTCCGAGTGTCGATTACCGGTACCTCGACGGCAGCGGCAGGGTCGGCATCATCGGCTCGCTGACCGAGCCCTTCTGCGCGCGCTGTACCCGCGCCCGCCTCACCGCCGACGGTCGGCTCGTCACCTGTCTCTTTTCAGAGAGTGGCTTCGATCTGAAGACGCCGCTCCGGGCCGGCAAGGGCGATGCGGAAATCGGCGAGACGATCCGCTCGCTGTGGGCAGAACGAACCGATCGCTATTCCGATCAACGCTGGGAAGCAATCCAGTCGGGGACCTACAAGGCCGGTAAGAAGATCGAGATGATCACGCTGGGCGGTTAGCGGTCCGTGGCTCTCAATTGACCTCCAATTCCCCCCAGGAGTATCCTGACTGAAACCAAGAACAGGAGAGGTTCCGATGCGCTTTACGCTTTGCTTGTGCGCGCTGATGCTGTGTTGCGCGATTCCCGTCGATGCCCAGGACGAAGCTCCGACACCTCCAGGGCCAAAGCCCGAGCGTGTCGACGTCTCTCCACGCCGGACTGAAATCGAGGCCGGAGAGAAGTTGCAATTCACCGCGACAGGCTTCGACGACGAGGGCGAGGCCATGGACGCGAAACCGACGGCATGGTTCGCCATCCCATTCGATCAGGCCGCTGCCGACATGGAAGGCAACGTGACGTTCTTCCTCCCCGGGAGCGTACGTGTTGGCGCGCTGATCAACGGTCAGACCGGGTTTGCGACTATCACGGTCTCGCCCCAGGCCGTGTCGCAGCTCGAGATCTCTTCAACCGAAGGCCCGATAGCAGCCGGAACAGGAATTCTCCTGACGGCGACGGCCCGGACCTCCAACGGAGATCCCCGCACCGATGTTCAGATCGAATGGACCTCCGAGTCTCCGGAGATCGCTCGCGTCGATGCCGCCGGGTTCGTCGTCGGCATCGCGCCGGGTCGGGCCGTGCTTCGGGCCAGCGCGGGAACCGCCAACACGTCCCTCAGCGTCGATGTGATCCCGAACCCGGTCGACGTCCTCAGCGTGACGCCGGCGACGGCCGGGGCCAGGACCGGCGACGTCATCCGTTTCAGCGCTGCTGCGTTGGACTCCGATGGTCAAACCCTGGAGGCGCCCGTGGTGCGCTGGGCTGTTACGGGCATCGGGGCGATGATCGAATCCGACGGCGGATTCGTAGCCGAGCGGCCCGGCTCCTATGTCGTCAATGCGACCAGCGGCAACAGGACCGCGGTGGCCACCGTCACGGTGTCTCCCCGCTTCGCGGAGCGCGAACTGGAGATCGTCGGCCAGACCGAACAGGAGGAATTCCAGAGCGCGGAGCAATGGATCATCGGGAACCACGCGTACCTGTCGTCGATGATGGCGGGCAAGTTGTGGGTCTACGACGTTTCGAATCCCGGAAACCCGCTCAAAGTCGATTCCGTTTCCTTCGACGCCCGTGTCATCAACGATGTCAGTACGACACCCGACGGCAAGATCGGCGTGATCACGCGCGAGGGCGCTTCGGACCGCAAGAACGGAATAGTGTTTCTGGACCTGGATGAACCGGCGCACCCGGAGGTGCTGTCGGAATACACGGAGACGGTGACGGGTGGGGTTCACAGCGCCTACATCGACGATCACTACGTCTACCTGACCGACGATGCGACCGGTTCCCTCCGCGTCATCGATTTCGGGGATGCCGGGAATCCGAAGGAAGTAGCACGGTGGGAAGTCGAGAACCCGCTGGTGACGACGATCGAAACGCCGGTCGGCGAGATGATGGGCGGTCGCATGCTGCACGACGTCCAGGTCGTCGACGGCCTGATATACATGGGCTACTGGCGCGACGGTCTGGTCATCCTCGATGTAGGCGCAGGCATCGCGGGCGGCAGCCCGGAGAAACCTGAATTCGTGAGCCAGCTCCGTTTCAACTACAACGAGCTCTACGGTCCGGATTGGCTCGCTGGTGCACACTCGGTGTTTCGTTACAACGACTATGTCTTCCTCGGTGACGAGGTGTTCCCCGCCCAGTTCAGCCTCAGCTCGAAAGACCGTATTCCGGTCAAAGGCGTGGTTCACGTCGTCGACGTGTCCGACATCCGAAACCCGCGGAAGGTTGCCGAGTACGCCGTTCCGGAAGCGGGAGCCCACAACATGTGGGTCGAGAACGACGTGATGTACATGGGTTACTACAACGGAGGCGGAAGAGTCGTGGATGTGTCGGGCGAACTGCGTGGAAACCTCTACCGCCAGGGCCGGGAGATGGCACGTCTGTGGACGGGTAGCCCGGACGGGTATCGGCCGAACCTGCCTTTCGCCTGGGGCGCCCAGCCTCACAACGGACTGATCTACTTCAACGACACCAACACGGGGATCTGGGTCACACGGATCGTCGACCCGCGCGACCGGGAGCCGTAGCGCTTGAACGCTGATGGCTGATTGCCTACCCGGGCTCAGCGCCTCCGGTTGGCGCCTCTGCTGCTGCGGATGTCGATGCCCCCCGCCTGTTGGCCGACATCGGCGCTGGCCACGATCTCCAGTCTCTTCAGGTCGAGCACTTCTACCGAGCCCGGCTCGGAGCTGACTCCTTCGACCGACACGAAAGCATAGTGTTCGTCTTCTGAAATCGCGACGCCGTGGACAACGCGCCGCCCGGTTGCGATGCGAGCGACTTCCGTTCCCGACTCGATCTCGTAGACAGAGATCGATTGATCCCTCTTGTTTGTGGCAACAAGCAGCTCATCGGTCACGGCCAGGTTGTAGACACCGGCACGCGCTTCCAGACGACGACTCAATTCCCAGGTCTCCACGTCGACTTCGACGATCTCGTCCGATGCGTTGCATGCGACGAAAACAAAGCGCCCGTCCTTAGATGGCTCGGCTCACGTGGGCGAGCATCGTTCCGACGATGCGGAGGCGTTCGGCATCTCCGGAGACATGCGTCCCATCATTTCTGCGCTCTCGACGGGTCCTCTAAATCCTTTTTCGCCGCCTCTCGTCAACATGAAGTTTCTCGACACACGAAGCGTGCTGGTGTCGATCTCTACGAGCCTGTCGTCCATCATGCATGTGGAGTAGTGCAGCGTGCCCTGCGGGTTGATCCTCGAGCCGTGTGGCATCTTGCAGGTCGTGATCCGAACGATCTCCAGCATCTCGTCGGTCATCACGACCGACACCGACGAGGGAACCATGTCTCCGTGAAGGTTGAAGTTCACGACGTAGAGAAACGTTCCATCCGGAGTCAGGTCGATCGTCGCCGGGAACATTCCCACGGTGACCCTTCCAACCGCGGTGTCGTCGGTCGCCGAATACTTCCAGACAGTCCCGTACGGCTGGCCGTGCGCGATCGAAACGTAGTAGAAGCGTCCATCTGGAGACAGGCGTAGCCCGTGCGGGCCGTCGATGTCGAGCGGCATGATTCCGACCGTCACTTCACGATCGACGGCGACGGCATTCCCCTCAAAGCTGAGGACCGCAATCCGGTCCGCCGCCTCGGCGGCGACGTAGATCTCGTGGACGTTGATCCGAGGCTCTCTTTGCGCAGCCGCGACGTTCGCGAAGAGCAGCAGGCTCAGGATCAGGCGGGGTAACATGGGGCCATTATATACAGCGATCGGCCCTCAGCGGTTCGCCAAGCAAAGAAGGGGCTCGCGGTCGAAACCGCGAGCCCCTTCCTGATTCATCCCGAACATCCTCGTGTGAGGCGTGGCGCTGGTTGTTGGCGCAGCAGCATCCGGTGTCGCGGGGCGATCACCCAGCGCTGGAGTCAGGATTCAGATTGCATCCTGAAAGCGATCGCCGAAAACCACAGTGAGCTCGAACTTGAAGATGACCGAACGCCGATCACACGTCGTGCACCGCAACAGCTCAGAAACGAAGTACCAGAGGAAAGGCCGAAACAGGCTCGTCGGGAAGACGTCGCCTCACCTGCCTTTCCATCAGTGTCCCTGAGCGGATATCCGTTCGGGTGCATGCGAGAGCCGCAATTACTTCTTTTTCTTCTTGGCGGCCTTCTTCTTCGTAGCTTTCTTCTTAGCTGCTTTTTTCTTAGTTGCTTTCTTCTTAGTTGCTTTCTTCTTGGTCGCTTTCTTCTTGGTTGCTTTCTTCTTAGCAGCCTTCTTCTTGGTTGCTTTCTTCTTAGCAGCCTTCTTCTTGGGCGCTTTCTTCTTGGTTGCCATAAGTGAAGTTTCTCCTTTTTCTCTTGTTGATTCATGCACGCTTCAAAACAACAAGCGTGCGTGAACAGTACTTAACTACAATCGCGAGGTGTTTTTCCAGTCTAGATTTCAACCAACACCCAACACGACAGCTTATTATTCTTGTCGGATTTCCCAGATCAGGTCCCTCCACCGCCGTATTAATTGCGTTAATTCGGACGCTGACGTAAGTTCTTCTCGTGCGATTGAGAGCTTGTTTGCCAGTTATCCTCTTGGTCCTTGCGGGATGCTCGGGTCTGGATACGTTGACCGAGGCCGTGCTCGTCGATGCCGAACAGCGATGGCGGAAGGAAGAGCCGGGGCTCTATCGTCTTGTCGTCGAGATGAGCGGCGAACGTGTCGAGACCGGTTTGTTCGAAGCTCTGGTGCGCGACGGAGCGGTGGTCAGTCTGAAACGCAACGGTCAGGTAGTCCTGCCCGACAGAGGTCAGGACTACTCGATGGAAGGCCTGTTCGGAATGCTGCGACAGGAGCTGGCACTGTCGGAGCGGCCCGCCCTGATGGGCGCACCGCCCGGCTTTGCTGCACATCTGCTCGTACGTTTTAACGACGAGACCGGAAGGTTGGAGCGCTACCGCCGGACGGTGGGAGGGGCGAACAACAACATCGAGATAACGGTCGTCGAGTACACCCCGCAGTGATCCAGTTACCCGAACTTCTCACGAATGTTCGGGCATCCACATTTTCTCATCGGCGCCGCGCCCAGTCGTCCCCGAATTCGAACGCTTCGATCGTTGTCCCGACGTAATCCGGTGAGAAGCGCCGGCTAGCCAGCGACGTTGACCGGCTTGCCTTCCAGGAACGCAAATACATTCTCGATCGTCATCGCCAGACCAGCTTCCGTCGTTTCCGGGGAGATGCCTCCCGAGTGCGGCGTGAGGACCACGTTGGGAAGATCGAAGAAGGCACTTCCCTCCTCCAGGGGCTCATCGGCAAAAACGTCGAGGCCGGCACCCCCGATAGTTCCGCTTCGGAGAGCGTCGATCAAGGCAGGTTCATCGACCACGCCTCCACGCGCGGTGTTGATGAACAGGGCCGATGTCTTCATCAGCTCGAAGTGCTGACGCTCGATGAAACGATCTGTGTCGGGAGAGTGGCGAACATGCACGCTGACGACGTCGGACTCGCCGAACACTTCGTCGAATTCCACCCAGCGGAGAGGAATTTCCTTTTCCAATGCGGCCGTCGGGTGGAATGTCCACGCGATCACGTTCATCCCGATTCCGACTCCCAGGCGTGCAACCTGAGTCCCGATGGCTCCGGTCCCGATCAGCCCGAGCGTTTTCCCGTAGAGTTCGGTGATCATCGCGCGGGGCCACTCGCCCAGCCGTACCCGCCGGTCGACTTCGACGATTCGCCGACCCGCTGCAAGCATCAGCATCAGAGTGTGCTCACCGAGCGTGTACCTGGACACCGCAGGGGTGTTCGTCACACACACGCCCCGCTCGCGGGCCGCGACGAGATCGACATTGTCCGTGCCGGTGCCCCAGATCGATATCATTCCGAGCGATGGGCACCGGTCGAACACTTCCCTGTCGAATCGACAGCTCGAGCGGATGTTGATCACGACATCCGCATCGCCGATTCGCTCAGCGAGTTCGTCACGGCTCGCAGGGCGGGTGTCAAAGGAACGGACATCGTATCCGTCCAGTTTTTGGAAAGCCGCGCTGGGAACCATCACGGCCGGCTCGTCATCGGGTATGACGATTCGAGGGTGGGGGCTCATTCAAGGCCGTACCGCTTCAACTTGTTGATCAACCCCTGGTGGCTCAATCCCAACAGTTTTGCCGCACGGCGCCTTTCGCCGTCGGTCTGCGACATCGCAGCACGGATCATCCGAATCTCGAGAGCGGTGACACGTTCCTTCAGCGGCTTGCTCTCCTCCTCACCGGCTGCGGGCGGAACCCCGGCAAGCTCCGTCGAGAGTTTCTCGTCGCGGATCGGGTCGGAGAAGTCATCCCTCTGAATGAGATCGCCGGAGGAGAGTACGAGGGCCCGTTTGATCTCGTTCTCGAGCTCACGCACGTTTCCGGGCCATTCATACGAAGAAAGGGCCTGCATCGCTTCAGGCGCAAACCCTCTGGCGGAACTGCCGAGCTCCGGCCCGTACAACCGGAGAAAATGTGTGGCCAGCAGTGGGATGTCGCCGCGCATCTCCTTGAGCGAGGGCATCTCGAGACGGACAACGTTGAGCCGGAAGTAGAGGTCCTGTCGGAAGCGGCCGGCTTCGATCTCCTCCTTCAGGTCTTTGTTGGTTGCAGCGACGAGTCGGATGTCCACCGGAACCGGCGTTCGGCCTCCCACCCACTCGACTTCCTTTTCCTGTAGAGCGCGAAGAAGCTTGGCCTGCGCGGTCAGGCTCAGGTCGCCGATCTCGTCGAGAAAAAGCGTCCCTCCCGATGCCGATTCGATGCGGCCGACACGGCGCTCCACTCCAGTCGCTACTCCCTTCTCGATACCGAACAGCTCGGACTCGACCAACGCCTCGGGCAAAGCGGCGCAGTTGACGGCCACGAAAGGCTTTGGTCCTCGCGGGCCGCCGTAGTGGATGGCACGTGCCGTCAGCTCCTTGCCGGTTCCGTTTTCGCCTGTGATCAGCACCGACACCGTGGTTGCCGCCACCTTGTCGATCAGCTGGCGTATTTCATCGATGCGGCGGGCACTCCCCAGAATGTTGCGCGTCGAAAAACGCTCTTCGACTTCCTTGCGGAGCGTCTGATTCTCCTCGATCAGTTCCTTCTGCTTTTCACGGAGATCCATGAGGTGGCGCGCATTCTCCAGGGCGACGGCAGCCTGTGAGGCCAGTGCTTCGGCAAACTGCTCGTCTTCGGACAAGAACCGATCGTCCCTCTTGTTCAGCACCTGGAAAACGCCGATCGTTTCCGAGCGATAGTTTCGAATCGGAACGCAGAGTATGTTCCGCGTCCGAAAGCCCGTCATGCTGTCGATCGCAGGGTAGAAGAGAGGAGAATTGTAGGCATCTTCGACGATCATCGTCTTGCCGGTCTTCATCACCGCGCCGGCAATCCCGAGTCGTGAGTCAAAGCGGATCACCTCGGAGGTGCCCAAGGCCACCTTCGCCCAGAGCTCGCCTTTCCGGGGATCGAACAGGAATATCGTCGCGCGTTCGGCGTCGATGAGCTTCGCGGCCTCGATCGCCATGATGTTGAGCAGCTCGTCGAAGTTCTTCTCGGAGTTGATGCGCTGACAGATGTCCAGCAAGGTCACGAATCGATCGATGATTACGTGCGGAGCGTGGAAGTCAGCTTTCATTCCGTTGTAAAGGTAGACATCCGAATTCGGAATGTCAATAATGCGCCGATGAAACAGACCACTTTCGATGGTTTTCCAGAAACCGGTATTCGTTTCCTTCGTTCACTGAAGCGTAACAACAGGCGGGAGTGGTTCCAGGAACGCAAGGGCACCTACCTCGACCAGGTGAAGGCTCCGATGGAAGAGTTCATACTGGCCGTCGCCGATGCGTTCCGTCGTTTCGCGCCGGAGATGGTTGCCAACCCCAAAGTTTCTGCTTACCGCATCTACAGGGACACCCGCTTTTCGAGAGACAAGTCACCTTACAAGACCCACGTGGCAGCGGTCTTTCCCCGCAGAGGGCTCGCCAAGCATGAGGGCGCCGGCTTTTACGTGCACATCGCCGCGGACGAAGTCTTTGTGGGCGGCGGTCTTTACCTGCCCGACAAGCAGGGTCTGCAGGCGCTGCACGAGCATCTGGCCCTCAACCACCGCCAGTTTCGATCCAAGGTCGGTTCGGCGCGGTTTCGCCGCCTGTTTGGTGAGATCTCCGGAGAGCAGCTGAGTCGGGTACCCCGGGGCTTTCGGGCCGACCATCCGGCAGGCGATCTTCTGCGGTACAAGCAATTCCTCGCCTCCAGGCAGTTCGAGCCCGACTTCGCGACGAGCCCCGCCTTCTTCCCGGAAGTCATCCAGAGTTTCAAAGCGCTGCTGCCGATGATCCGTTTCTTGAACGAACCCATCGTCGGTCGACACAGTTCCAGCCTCGACCTCACCTCTCAACGATGATCTGCGTTCGGACTTCAACGCGATCGTGCGATCAGGTCGTAGTAGCTTCGCAGATCGTCGGTTTGGTAGGCAGCCAGCAGACTGGCCATGCTGTCGAGCAGAGTGACGGAAAAATAACGGGATCTCTGTGCGGGATGGCGGTACCCGAAGTTGTTGAAGTAGGAGCGTACGAACATGCCTTCATCTTCTAGCGGAAGTGTCGCAACGTTGTCGAAAAACTGTTTCCAGGCCCGATTCTGAAATAGATAGTACTCGACGTTGGACGTGTAGAACGTCGAAACCTTCAAGCCCCGGCGCATCAGGTATCGGCCGAGGCCGAGCAGGCATTTCTCACCGGCAAAATCACCGACGAGCGGCACGATTCGGTTCTCGGCATGGAGTCTCCGGATGAACCGGAAGTTCTCTTCCGTGGCCAGGTAGTTGTGGTTTTCGCCCTCACCATCGGTTTCGAGCAGGAGATCTCCGTACGTCGGAAATCTCCGGGAACCGAGGCGCCGTCCCGAGGAGTATCTCAATTCGGGGCCGGCAAGATAGAAGGCCTTGTAAACGTATTCGATGATCGTCGGATCGTCACCGTGGAGCCGGAACCCGTGACCAGACTGGAGCAAGCTGAGAACCTCGGACAGATTCTCGGCGAACTGGTCGTGGGTCGGTGCGACGTAGCGAAACTTCGCGATTATTTCGCCGATACCGTCCGCGGGCCTGACGTCGTCGGGAACACGCCGCGAGAACAGGCGCGACAAGAAATCGACACGACTCTCCGAAAGCTCGAACAGCGCCTTGTACAACAGGTGCTGCAACATGTTCTGGCGTCGAATATCTACGATGAAGGCCAGGTGCGGTTTCGTGGCGGCAATGTAGGTGTAGTTCTGGTCCGGTCCGACCCCGAGGTAGACGCCACCTGTTCCGACCTTCGCCTGCAACTCCGGGATGACGTGCTGATAGGGTACTTCGTTCGAAACGAAATTGTCCGACCGGAAGAAACCTCCGGGCTCGGACAGACCTCCGATCAACGCCCAGAACTCCCTGTCCGTTAGATCAGTCGCACCGGCCGGAAGTGAATCCGGACCGGACTCCACCAGCAGGAACAGCCCAGACAGGACCGCCAGTAGCAGGGTCGCCAGTACTATGCTCTTGAACGGTTTCATCGTAATTTGCCTCTCCGGTGAGGTCGAACCTATTGTGAGCTAGTGACCTGTAAAAGTGCTATCGGTACCGGCGTTCGGCGGAACGGCGTCGGATTCTAGGAGTGACGCTCGAGCCAATGCTGTTTCATTGCGAGGGCGTTATTTACAGGCCACTAGACCTTCGCGCGAGAAAACGAATTGTCTGATTCGTCGGTCTCCGCGACAGCGCACAGCCCCATCCGATGAATTTTCCAAGCTGGTTCAACGTTTTTCCGCTTCCGAATGTGCTGTCGTTTCGGGTATCAATGAGCTTGGAGGAGTTACCTGGCCCGTGGCAGAAGTCTTTAAACCCGCCCGCCTGAAATCGTTCTAAGTGGGGTAGCGTCAGGAACTCGAGCCGGAAAGGAGGCTGCAGATAAGATGGTGATCCGGGCTAACCTAGTTCAGGTCTCAGTGGCGGCTGTGCTGCTGACGTCAACGTTGTCGACGCTGGCGGAGAAGGAAGAGGGTTTTGCGGGCGAGAGAACGAACCCGGCCGCGCCAACCATCGAGAGTTGCGTTTACGTCAACGATCCCTCCCTGTATGTTTTCTCCTCCGAACAGAATCAGGCCGCCCTCTCCACGCTCACCGATTCGGTCGTTTCCTACGTCAAACCGGTCATCACCCGGAGTGGACCGCTCCTGCCGGTCCAGAGGAACAATTTTATCGACGAACACATCTTCGGTCAGATCGAAGCGGTCGGAATCGAGGCCGCGTCGCTCAGCTCCGATACGGAGTTTCTGCGGCGGGTCATGCTCGATCTGACGGGCCGGATTCCCTCGCGGGACCAGGTCCTCAACTTCGTCAACGATCCCAATTCCGGAAAGCGAAACGCGCTGATTGACAGCCTCGTGACCAGCCCGGAGTACGCCGACAAGTGGACGATGTTCTTCGGCGACCTGCTTAAGCTGAACGGAGCTGCGTCGAACGTCAACCGGTACACCCAGGGGCGCGACGCGTTCTATCTCTACCTGAAGGATTCGATCAGCTTGAACAAGCCGTACGACCAGCTGGTCCGGGAGATGCTCACCGCCGACGGAGACAACCACACCAACGGTGCGGTCAACTATCTGGTCGGCGGACGCATCCCCATGGGTCCAGTCCAGGACACCTACGATGGCCAGGCGGCGCAGGTGGCTTCGATGTTTCTCGGAGTCCAGGTCGTCGATTGCCTGCTTTGCCATGACGGGCAGGCCGGCTGGAATCGGTGAATCTCTGGGGGGCCACTCAGACCCGGATGGAGATGTGGGCCCTCTCGGCCTTCTTCGCCCAGACCCGGATCCAGGGCGAGCGTATCAGCAATCAGCCGCGGTTGATCCGCTACTCGCTCGTTCCACAGCGTCGCCGGCCGGGCTACCATCTCAACACGGACGACGGCAACCGGAGCACGCGTGAACCCCAGGGCGGTGTCACCGAAGTCGAGCCCTTCTACCCCTTCACCCTGGGGAGCGACGCATTCGGCGGCGTGGTTGAAGGCCAATCGCGTCGTGAGGCTCTGGCGAACCATGTCGTCAACGACATCCAGTTCGCACGCGCGGCAGTCAACTACGTCTGGGAAGAACTGATGGTCCAGGCTTTTGTCACGCCGTCGAATGCTTTTGATCCAGCGCGCCTCGACGCCGATAATCCACCGGCTGCACCGTGGACGCTTGAGCCGACGAACCCCCGTCTCCTGGACGCTATGGCGACGTGGTTCCAGCAGAACAGGTTCGACTTGCGTCAGTTGATTGCGCTGATCGCGAAATCCCGGGCCTATCAGCTCTCAGCCGCTTACCCGATGGAGTGGCGCACCGAGTATGTCCCCTACTATGCGCGTCGCTTCGCCCGCCGAATGGACGCCGAAGAGATCCATGACGCAGTCGTGAAAGCGACAGGCGTGCCGGCCAATTACGAGTTCCGGTCCCGCACCGGTACGCTACTCGATCCCGTTCAGTGGGCGATGCAATTCCCTGACACTCGCGAGCCACGGAGCAACCGCCGAGTCCGCGACTTTCTGAATTCCTTCGGGAGAGGTGACCGGGACCTGACCGACCGCGGGTCGGACGGGTCGCCGCTGCAGGCCCTGAACCTGCTGAACCATCAATTCATCATGAGTCGCATCAACGCGAACAACCCAACGTCGACGATCGGAGTGGTCCTGGCCGAAACGAATGACCCGACCGAGATCATCCAGGGGCTCTACCTCTCCACGCTGTCACGGTTCCCTACTCCACAAGAGACGGCTCTCCTGATGCCCATGATGGTCCAATTGGGCAACGCGGATGGCGCGGAATCGCTCCAATGGATCCTCATGAACAAGCTGGACTTCGTATTCAACTACTGAGGGAACCTCGAAACAATGTCGGCAATGATCAACAGACGGGCTTTCTTCCAGACCTCGATGGCGGGGGTAGCCGGATACTTCATGTCTCCGCTCCACCTCCTCGCCCAGTCGTCGGTCGTCACGCAGCCGGACGCATCCCTGCAGGGCAAGGCAAAACACGTCATTTTCATCCTCCTGGCAGGAGCCCCGAGCCAGGTCGACACCTTCGATCTCAAGATCGGAGGGTGGACCCCGGATGACTTCGACCCGACCACGATCGACGGGATCGATTTTCCGCAGGGCCTGCTGCCGGGCATGGCGCAGCAGCTGAACCGGGTTTCGGTCGTCCGCAGCATGCAGACGCTTGCGCTCGTCCATCCCCTGCTCCAGAACTGGACGCAGATCGCACGGAACCCGACCAGCGCAACGGGGGGAATCGCACCGAACATGGGCTCGATCGTCGCCCTGGAGACCGAGGCCCAGCGGCGAAGCGACCAGCCACTTCCCGGGTTCGTTTCACTCAATACGGGTGGCCGGGTTTCCAAGCAGGGCTATCTGGAAGGGCGCTACTCGCCATTCGATCTCGTCGCCGACCCGGAGGGGCTCACCAACACGAGCAACGCCGCGGGCGAGCAGCTGTTCAGCGCACGCTACGAAATGCTGCAATTGCTCGATTCGGTCAATCGCGAACAGTCGCAATACGGTCCGATCATGGACGAGATGCATGACTTCTACACGAGCGCCCGCCGGATGATGTATGAGCCCCGCGTGAACGAGGCTTTCCAATTCTCCTCGGAAGACGCCGAACGGTACGGAGGCTCCGGTCTGGGCAACTCGTGCGTCGTGGCCCGGAATCTCATCGCCGGGGATCTTGGAACGCGTTACATCCAGATCAACTCGCGTGGGTGGGACCATCACGAGGACATCTATTTGGAGGATGCCGGTCTCTACGCACGCTGCGCCGAACTGGATCCCGCGCTGTCGAGCTTGCTCACCGATCTGTCAAGCACCGCGGGCTCGTCCGGAAACACGCTGCTGGACGAGACGTTGATCGTCGTCAAGGGGGAATTCGGAAGGACGGTCGGCGAGCTCACCAGCCGGAACGGTCGCGATCACTATTTCGTCCACTTTGCGCTCTTCGCGGGTGGAGGCACGGTCGGGGGTCGAATCATCGGAGAGACAACCTCCGACGGGCGGTTCGTCCAGGATCCCGGATGGTCTGCCGGGCGACCAGCCACGGCGGAAGACATTGCCGCGACGATCTATTCCGCCATGGGGATCAACTACACAACCGTACGCCAGGACGATCCGCTGGGTCGGGGCTTCCCTTACGTCCCCTCCACTCCCTGGCAGGCCTACCCGATCGACGAGCTATTCGAGTAGAACGTCTTCGTCGTCGTAGGGAGTGTCGTCGAAAAAACACACGGCGCTTCCCTTCTGCATCGCACAAAGAGGGCAATCGTCATCAAAGTAATCGTCCGGATCGAAGCGTTCGGTCCGGACACGGATCAGGTTCTCGTCGGGGCAGTCCAGGTGCACGAGGACGAAACCGTCCTTGCGAGAGATCGACACGTCGTCGCCGTAACGTGCACGCACTTCTTCGTCTGAGATCATGTCGTTTGTCTTCTGGGTAGGCGGCGGGCGTGAATATTATACCTGCATGGCTATATACCGTGAGCGATCACGTTGAAGCTAGAACTTTGGCGAAGCGTTAAGACCGGGGCGCAGGGGCCGGCTGCCTGGTATTGTTGGCTCGATTCATTCGACTGTCCACGCCCAGTTCGACCGATAAATGAAATCATTCATCGCTGGCCAGAGCCAGGCTTCCTACACGGGCTGGCCGTCTGCCGTCTTTGAGCTGTCGTGGAGCACGTTGTATCGTAGGGTGATGGTGCCGACGCTTGTAACTACCGGCCGGGAGATCATCTCATCGCATCCCTGGTGTGTCATTGGCATCGACTGGGCGCACTTCTGCGCCTGAGATCATGCCGTTTCGTTTTCTGGGTAAAAGGAGGGCGTGATTGGTATACCGCTGCGGGCGACCGACAACGGACTACGGCCTACGTCTCATCCACCCGACCGTAGTCGTCTTCGAGACGCTCGATGTCGTCTTCCCCAAGATAGGTGCCACGCTGAATCTCGATGAAGACGAGTTTGCCGCCACCCGGATTCTCGACGCGATGGGCGGAGCCGATCCCGACGTCGATCGTGTCGCCAGCCTCGAGTCGGACGTCCCGGCCGTCCAGTGTGACCCGGGCCCGGCCTTCGACTACCATCCAGTGCTCCGTCCGCCGCGTGTGACGTTGATAGCTGAGGCGGTGACCCGGCAACACTTCGATCCGTTTCACTTTGTATCCGTCGGCTGCATCCAGGATCGTGAAGCTCCCCCACGGTCGTTCGTCGTGTTCTCGGGTGGAATCCACCATCGAGTAATACTATTACACGGCATTCAGGAATTGCAGACAATGCCCTCACCAGACGCCGATAAGTGTCTTGACTCGCTGCTGTCATGCGGTTATTTATGTGGGAGCTAGCGAAGGAACAACACCTTTGAGGAAAGGACACTCATGATCGTTCGCTTCTGGGGAACCCGCGGATCGATACCGACCCCGGGCGCGGGGACCGCGCGTTATGGGGGGAACACCTCCTGTGTCGAAGTTCGGAGTGATGACGGTAACCTGTTCATCTTCGACTGTGGCACTGGAATCCGCCAGCTCGGTCTCTCGTTGCTGGGCGCTTCGCCCAAGCCTCCCAGAATTCATATTCTGATAGGTCACACTCACTGGGACCACATCCAGGGGTTTCCTTTTTTCACGCCGGTCTTTCTCCCCGGGACCGAAATCAACATCTACGCCCCGCTCGGCTTCCAGCGCAGCCTGGAAGACGCCATGTCGGGTCAGATGCAGTACTCCTATTTCCCGGTCAAACTGACGGATCTGTCCAGCCGGATCCACTACACGGAGCTCGACGAAGGTTTTTTCCGCATCGGCAAGTGCCTCGTCGAAACGCAGTACCTCAACCATACGGCACCGACGATCGCCTACCGGGTCACCGAGGGGGCAACGAGTGTCGCCTACGTCACCGATCACGAACCGTTCTGGAAGTCGTCCGGCACCCAGTTCCAGCACCCCGGCGATCAAAGGCACGTCGAGTTCATCCGGGACGCCGATCTCGTGATTCACGACGCACAGTACTCCGAGGAGGAGTACCAGACCAAGATCGGCTGGGGTCACAGTCCGATCGGGTACGTAATGGATGTGGCGGTCGCTGCCGGCGTCCGAAGACTGGCACTCTTCCATCACGATCCGACCCACGACGACGAATGGGTGGAGGGAATGGAAGAGGGCTTCCGCGAACAGCTGGCTCGACGAGGCAGTTCGATGGAAGCCTTCGCGGCTGCCGAGGGCATGGAGCTCGAGATCCAGGGGGAAGGATCACGCACCGCGCTTGAGGGAGACTCGGCCCTGAAACAGCGCGCGATAATGGGAGGACGTGTTCTGATCATCAGCCCGAATGAAGGCGACTTTGCCACGATCGAGCACATGCTGGTCGAGGATGGCCTCATTCTCATGCCGGTTTCCGAGGCCGATACCGCCCTGAAGCGCGCCGCGGAATTCAACCCGAACCTGGTGATCCTGGATTCGACTTCCCTCGAAGGCACCGCTGCTGCACTCACCGAGAGGCTCCGGACCACGACCGGCCAGGACAACCTGCCCGTAGTGATGTTGACCGATTCAGTGCACGCGATCGGTGACGACGTGTCCATGGAAACGACCGACTATCTGGAACGGCCGTTCAGCCCGCCGATGCTGCGTTCACGCGTCAGGGCATGGTTGGCGCGGACTCGTGCCGAGTCTTCGACGCCTGCGTTTGAACCGGGCGTGGCAGAGGTGGACGAGCGGCCCGAACCACCGCGAACCGAACACGCCTACGTCGAGGCGCTGTCGAAGACGAATCTCTTCCGACACCTGGACGAGACGCAGCTCCAGAACCTGGTGTCGAGCGCGAGCGAACAGGTGTTTCCCTCGGGCTACGAGGTCCTGCGCGAAGGCGAACCGGGGACCAATGTCTTCATCATTCTTTCGGGAGCGGTTCGTGTCGTCGAAGCCGTGCCCGAGGGTCCCGAAAGTATGTTCCTGACCGAGATGGGAGCCGGCGACTTGTTCGGCGAAATCGGTTTCCTTCGCAACGCCCCACGCTCGGCAACGGTCGTCACGCTGGAGAGGACTCGTTGCCTTGTTCTGGCGCAGAAGGAGTTTCTCGAAACCCTCGAAGGTTCATCGGCTCTCTCAATCGCGCTGCTCCGTGTCCTGGCCGGACGCCTCGCAGATGCGGACCGCCTGCTGGCTCGGTATGCTCCCGATCCACTCACCGACCTGCCGAGACGACGGGCTTTCAGTGAGCTCTACCAGAGGCTGGCAGCCGGAGCACGACGACGCGACAGCAGCGTTCTTCTACTACTGACGGACGTCCAGAATCTGCGCGGCATCAATGACGAATACGGCTACAGCGTTGGCGATGAAGTCCTGAAGGGGATGGCGGAGGCCCTGATGGAATCCTCACGGACCACCGACCTGATTGCCCGGTATGGCAGCGATGAGTTTGTCGTCTTATTAATCGACGCTCAGGCCTCTGATTGCGACATCATCATCGAACGGCTGAACGAGAAGCTGGCGCAGCTCGTGGCCCGCAAGACTCTGCCGGTTCCCGTGCGGTACGACGTCGGCATCGCGGTAAGCGACGAGGCACCCGAGAAGGTCGAACCCTTGCTTCGAATGGCGGACGACGAGATCCAGAAAAAGAAAAACGAGAAATCTCAGGCGCCGGGCTAGACGATTTGATCCTTAGGCTAAAGGATTTGCTCTCAGATTGTCGGGATCAAAGCGTGCTGTCAGCCCTCAGCGTTCAGCTGTTTCGAAAACGGGACGATAGTCCCATCCGATTGAGCTGATAGCTGATTGCCCACTAATCCAGGGTCAACACCGCGGCTCCCTGAACCCGGCTCTCCTTCAGTCTCACCAGGGCCCGGTTGGCCTCCTCCAGGCGGAAAGCTTCCACTTCGGTTTGAATCGGGATCTCACCTGCCAGGGCCAGGAGTTCCCGAGCGTCCTGACGCGTGCTGTTGGCCACGCTTCGCACGGTTCGTTCCGAGTAGAGAAGGTCATAGGACACGCTCGGGATCGGCGACATGTAGATTCCGGCCAGCGCGAGGGTTCCACCTTTCTCGAGGACCCGCAGCACGTCGAGCACGAGGCCGCCCGACGGAGCAAAGACCACGGCCGCGTCGAGCCGCCCGGGCGGCTCGTCCTCGGATCCGCCCACCCAGGCCGCGCCCAGCTCGGTTGCGTGGGGCCGGTGCTCTTCGCTTCGCGTAAAGACGTACACCTCGCACTGCCAGTGGCGCGCGATCTGGATCGTGATGTGGGCGGAGGCGCCGAAGCCGTAGAGTCCGAGACGACCCCCGGGCCGGATTTCACTCAGACGCAATGCGCGATATCCGATGATGCCGGCGCAAAGCAGCGGCGCCACTTCGATGTCGGAAAACCGAGCGGGCAACTCGTAAGCATAGTCCTCTCCGACAATCATCCATTCGGCGTATCCACCGTTGACATCCAGACCCGTAAAGCGGGCCCGATCGCACAGGTTCTCCCGGTCGCTCGCACAGAATCCACATTGTCCGCAAGTCTGGAACAGCCAGGGGACGCCCACGCGCCCTGCCGGAACTTTGAAGCGCCGGGGCCTGCCCCATCGACGAGACCGACAACCTGGATGGCCGGGAAGCGCCGGGGCCTGCCCCAGCGGACAACCTGGTGGCCGTGTGGGGGGCACGAGGTCGCCCTCGATGGTGTGGAGGTCCGTGTGACATACACCGCAGCATTTCACTCGAAGACGGACTTCTCCTGGCCCTGGCTCGGGGACCGGCCAATCGCGCATGCGCAGCGGAAGCTTGTCGACACCCATCTGTTCTTCCAACGTCATCGCTCGCATCGTTTCCGGCATTTTCTCGCTAGTCCACAGTCTATACTGAGAGTATGAGTACGATTTCCCATCTATTCAGCGCTTACGAAAGCGAAGTGATTCGGGAGATCGCCCAACACCGCATCCGTCCGACAGCCGTGGAGAAGTTGCTCGAAGGAATCGGCCGACCCTTCAGCCGGCTCTTTGAGGCCGGTCGGGAATCCGACAACGGGATGATCCGATCACTGTCCGGACAGGTGCAGGGCGTCATCGAGGAGGGTCTGATTCGGACGATCAAGATCGGCCGGCGACTGACTGCGGATGCGGACATCGTCGGCGAATTCCAGCGGAGCGGACTCCCCCTCGACGACATTGCCGACGCGCGTCGGCTGCCGCTCGAGGAACTCGACCGTATCGCAGACAGATTTCACATCGGGAGCAGCCTCGTTCTAGGAACCGAGGGGGCGGCCCTGGGCGCACTGACCACGCTGGCATATGCCGTGCCGGGAGCGGGCCTGCTCATACCTTCGCTCGTCCTCACCGACGTGACCTCGTCGATGGCGCTGCTCTCGCGGCATGCCTGCCGCGTGGCCGGAGTGTACGGGTTTTCCTCAGGCGCGCCGGAGACGCTGCCACATGTTCTTGCCGCGATGGCTCCGCAGACCGGCACGAGCGATGAAGGGTACCTTGCGCTGAAAGCGGCCGTCGTGACTTCGGTCCGCGAGGCCAGCCAATTCATGTCACGGACGGCGACACGTGTCATCGACCGGCAACTTCTGGAACGGGAAGCTCCGCAGCTGGTGCGATTGATCGCATTTGTCGCCGAGCGACTCTCGTCGTCGTCACGCAAAAGAACCTGAGCATTCTGGTGCCCGTCGCGGGTGCCGCGCTGAACTCCTCCGTCAACGTTGCCTTCCAGCAGGTCGGCCACCACGGCGCGAAAGATTACTTCCGACGCTTGACCCTCCACGGGCGCTACGGCGAAGGACTGGTCGAAGAGGCTATCTCGCGGGAAACCGAACACCTCCGGTCCGAGTCCTGAGTCAGAAATAGGATCAATATCGCTGAGGGCCAACTAGCTGCCCGCCCTGTAACTTTCTCCGTGTGTTTCTTGCAGTTTCGACTATCCTAGGCTTCTTCGACTCACAACGGGAAAAGAGCAAGGAGTGCCATGTCGAAACAGGCCCCACACGAGCCCTACATCCCCGCGACAACGAACCTGGCCGAGATCACGGTCAAATCGATCATCCTGAGCATTCTTCTAGCGATCGTTCTGGGCGCGGCGAACGCCTATCTCGGTCTCTTTGCCGGCATGACCGTGTCAGCGTCGATACCGGCAGCCGTCATCTCGATGGCGATACTGCGGATGTTCCGCAACTCCAACATTCTCGAGAACAACATCGTCCAGACAGCCGCGTCCGCCGGCGAAAGCGTTTCCGCAGGAGTCATCTTCACGATTCCCGCTCTCGTGATCCTCGGAACCTGGAGCGGGTTCAATTACTGGGAGACGACGATGATCGCGGGCTTCGGGGGAATCCTGGGCGTGCTTTTCACGATTCCCCTCCGGCGCGCGTTGATCATCGAGAATCCCCTGCAGTTTCCCGAAGGTGTCGCGACCGCGGAGGTCTTGAAGGTCGGCGAATCTGGAGGCGCCGGAATCCGCCACATCGCAATATCTGGGATGATCGGCGCGGTGTTCAAACTCGGCGAGACGGGATTCCGGCTGTGGGGCGGCGTGGTAGAAATGGCGACATACGCCGGAGGAACCATTGTCTACATCGGCACCAACCTGTCGCCGGCCCTGATCGGCGTCGGTTACATCGTCGGGCTGAATATCGCGGCTCTCGTCTTCATCGGTGGTGCGATCAACTGGTTCGTCGCGATACCCATCCTGGCGTCTCTCCAGGGCATATCCACGGACCAGTCCGCTGTCTCGGCGGCCGGGACCCTCTGGTCCGCCCAGACCCGCTATCTCGGGGTGGGTGCGATGGTAATCGGCGGACTCTGGGCCCTGGTGCGGTTGCGATCTAGCCTGGTCCAGGGCATCCGAGCAGGCGCCGAAGCGTACCGCAAGGTTCGCGAAGGCGGTATCTCCGCGACGCTGAGAACAGAGCGCGACGCGCCGATGCAGTGGGTCGGCGTCGTACTGGTTCTCGCGGTCATACCCCTCTATTTCATCTTCAACCACATCACGGGCCAACCGGGTACATCCCTCATCATGGCCGTGATAATGCTCATCGCGGGATTCCTGTTTTCGGCCGTGGCGGCGTACATGGCCGGTCTGGTCGGTTCGTCCAACAATCCGATCTCTGGAGTGACGATCGCGACGATACTCAGCTCTGCCCTGCTCCTGCTCTTGTTCATGGGGGCGGACAGCCCCATCGGACCTGCTTCCGCGATCCTCATCGGTTCGGTGGTCTGCTGCGCGGCAGCCATGGCGGGAGACAACCTTCAGGACCTCAAGGCCGGACATCTCGTTGGCGCAACGCCGTACAAGCAACAGATCGTCCAGGGCGTTGGCGTGATATCGGCGGCACTGGTGATCGCCCCGACGCTCAGCCTCCTGCTCGAAGCCTACGGAATCGGCATCCCGACCGAGACCCATCCGGAGCCCCTGGCGGCGCCGCAGGCGACCCTGATGGCTTCCGTCGCCCAGGGGGTCTTTCGGGGAGGCCTCCCTCTGCCGATGGTCGGGATCGGAATGGCCATCGCCGTTGCAGTCATCGCATTCGATCTTTACCTGGAAAAACGGCGAAGCCAGTTCCGCACGCCGGTGCTCGCGCTCGCGGTGGGCATTTACCTGCCGCTGGAGTTATCGGTGCCGATCCTGATCGGTGGCTTGATCGCCCATTCCGTCGGAGCGGGGCTGGGGAACAACGGAGTGCTCTTCGCTGCAGGCCTGATCACCGGTGAGGCGCTGATAGGGATCGCAATGGCTGTTCCTATCGTCATCTATCGCCGGGCCGACATCATGGCGTTCTGGGGAGTCCACGAAGGGAACCTTCCAGGGATAGTACTCCTGGCCCTGGTCGCATTTCTCCTCTACCGGGCGGGAAAAAGCTGAGCGAAATGTGGGCTTCAGGCGAGTGTAGGTGCGGTCTATGACCGCACATTGCTCGAACCGGAGCGATGTGCGCTACGTCCGCACATTCTTCGTCTTGAGACATCTTGTGCGCTCATAGGGCGCACCTACACCTACCTCAGAATGTCTTCCAGCGACGTCGACGCATCGGTCTTCTCGTCCCGGTACTTGACGATCACCGGAGCGTAGAGCGAGAGGCCGTGTTCTCTGGCGAACTCTCCGCCTGCCGGGCGTGCGCCGGGAACCACCACCGCCCCGGCGGGAATCGTCAGCGGCGCGGCATCCGTCCGGCGATAGACCGCCCCTTTGACGGTGTCGTAGACGGAAACCCCGCCGGTCAGCACGACGCCGGACGCGAGCACGGCCCGCTCACCGACGATCACACCCTCATACACTCCACAGTTTCCGCCGATGAACGCGTCGTCTTCGATGATGACGGGTAACGCTCCCGGGGGCTCAAGCACTCCACCGACCTGTGCCGCGGCCGAAAGGTGCACGCGACGACCTACCTGCGCACAGGAACCCACGAGCGCGTGGGAATCGATCATCGTGTCGTCACCGACCCAGGCTCCGATGTTGATAAACATCGGCGGCATGCAGATAACATTCCGACCGATGAAAGCACCGTCCCGGATGCTTGAACCACCAGGTACGACCCGCAGGTTGGACTCTGGCTTCTGCCTCAACGGAAGCGTGTCTTTGTCGCAGAAATAGAACTCGTCCGACAGCGGACGATCCGTACTCTGGCCGAGACGGAACGCGAGCAGGACCCCCTGCTTGACCCACGCGTTCGCCTGCCAGGCACCGTCGATCTTTTGGGCGGAGCGGAACTCGCCGCGGTTGAGGCCGTCACGGAATCGAGCAAGCAGATCGACCCCTTCACGACGGGCCTCGTCGAGGGGCAGCGTCAGGAGACGCCCGATCTCATTCTCCATGTCTTTGGCCGACCTCGGAGCCTTCGAACAGACCCAGGTCTTCGACCACGCTTCTCAGCCTCGCCTTGTTTTCGGGCGCCATCGGGACGAGGGGCAGACGGTACCTCTCGTCAATCATGCCCATCATCGCGAGCGCGGCTTTGACCGGAATGGGATTGGTTTCGATGAAGTTCGCTCTCATCAACGGCAGGAGCCGGTAGTGCAGGGCCCTGGCCCTATCCAGATCGCCGGCGAGGGCGGCATCCACCATATCGTGGATCATGGTCGGCGCTTCATTTGCGGCGACGGAGACCACGCCGTCGCCTCCTAGAGCCACCATCGGCAGCGTCGCCCAATCGTCCCCGGACAGCACGCTGAAGCCGTCGGGACGATTCCGGATGATCTCCATCACCTGATCGAAGTCTCCGGAGGATTCCTTCACCGCGACGATGCCCGGCAAGTCGGCCAACCGCAGCATCGTTTCAGCCGAGATGTTACTGCTCGTACGGCTCGGCACGTTATAGACGACAACGGGAATGTCGTCGGCTTCAGCGATCGCCTTGAAATGCTCGTAGAACCCGGCCTGTGTGGGTTTGTTGTAGTAAGGCCCGACCGATAGAACCCCGTCGGCGCCCAGCCTCCGGGCAGTGCGGGTCAACTTGACGGCTCGCTCGGTCGAATTGCAGCCGGCCCCGGCGATCACAGGGACCCGGCCCGCGACGCGCTCCACGATCGACCCGATCACGCGTTCGTATTCGTCGCCCTCCATTGTGGCGCCTTCACCGGTCGTCCCGCAGGGCACGATCATGTCGATTCCAGCGTCAATCTGGAAGTCAACAAGGTGCGCCAGAGAGGCTTCATCGATGGATCCTCCGGGCGCGAAAGGCGTGACAAGGGCGGTGCCCGTCCCTCGAAATCTCTGCTTTGTCATCCTCTTAGACCTTTTCCATGCATTGTCGACGAAGCCGGGCCATTACAGGTCCACATCGTCCATGGTGAACACACCCGTGCGGCCCCGTACCCAGTGTGCCGCTTTGAGCGCACCCAGAGCGAACCCTGTCCGGTTTCTCGAAACGTGGCGGAGCTCTATGGTGTCCGCTTCCGACTCAAAACCCACGGTGTGCGATGCCGGCACACTGCCGGCGCGGATCGAGGCGATGTGGAGGTTTTCAGGCGCCACGCCACCGGTGGGATCGGTTTGGATTCGCACCTTCCTTCCGATGGCATCGAGGAGGATTCCTCCGATGCGCAGGGCTGTTCCGCTGGGGTTGTCTACCTTGTCACGGTTGTGCTGCTCCATTATGTAGGGATCGTAATCGGAGTCACCGTCTGCCAACTCGGCCGCCTTCCTCACGATCCTGTAGAACATGTTCATACCCACGGAGAAGTTTTGCGCGTAAAGCAGCGCCGAGCCAGAAAACCACTTCTTCACCTCGTCGAGATCGTCGTACCACCCCGTGGTGCCCTGAACGATGTCGACTCCGCACTCCGAGGCCAGGCGCATGTTGTCGACGGCCGATTCAGGAACCGAGAAATCGATACAAACATCGGCACCCTCCAGGCCACCGCGCTCGAGCGGTCGGTCCACGTCGAAAACCTCGGATATCTCATCACCGAAGTCTCCCGCGACTCGTTCGACCTCGAGTCCCATTTTGCCGTGACCGATGAGCACTAGTTTCATGGAGTGTCAGGATGCCAGTTGCCGTGCGAGGTTGTGGTAGAGATCAACGCCCTGGAGCAGGTCCTTCTTGAGTATTTTCTCGTTCGCCGTGTGCGCATCGAGAATCGATCCGGGACCGACGAGCAAGGCCTTCCCCAGGTTGCCGAGATAGGGAACATCGCTGCCGAACGACACGACGGTGTGGGGGAACCCGTCCACGACGTGCATGTACTGCGGCGATGCTCCACTGCGGACATGGATTTCGGCCCGCTCGCCGACGACCCCCCGCAGCCGCTCTTCGGCAGCGGGAACCTCTTCGACCGTTCGCACCATCACCGAAGCCAGCGCATTCGGCGCAACGATATTCGCCCGCTCCCCTGCCTCCAGTACGCCGACGTTGAAGGTTCCCGACCCTAGGACCGCATCCGCACCCCAATCGGCATGGATGCAATCGTGGAGAACCTCGATCAGCGGATCCAAGGCGGAAACGCCCATCTCCGGGTAGCCGGAATGCGCAGCTTTGCCCCGAACCCTCAAGTCTGCGAGCAGAGTGCCCTTCTGCGCTCGCGCGAGTTTGTTTTCCGTCGGTTCGCCGACGATGACGTATTCCGACTCCCAGTTCAACGTGTTGGCGGCCTTGGCTCCGTCTCCACCGGTTTCCTCACCCACGACGAGCAGGAACGCAAAATTCGAAAATCCGTCCTGGCGCAATCGGCGCGCCGCCTCCACCATGGCGGCTATTATGCCCTTCGTGTCGCAGGCGCCTCTGCCGTAGAGAAACGAGTCGTCTTCCGACACGGGCAGGTGAGGTGGAACCGTGTCGATGTGGGTGCAGAACACGAGCTTCGGATCACCCGCGTAGGCCATCACGTTGAACCGACCGTCGGTGACCGGCTGTGTGTCGATCCGGTACTCCTGGCCCTCAAGAAACGAGGCGAGGAACCGACCGACCTCGCCTTCGGTTCCCGTAACCGACGGGATCGACATCAGTTGTTTGGTCAGCTCGAAAGGATCCATGACTCAATGATATCAGCGGCGGAAACAGTTCCGCGCACGTCGTGCATCATTATAGATCGGCAGATCGGCACGGCTGCTACAATCTCTTTCATGCTCAACGACGACGATTTCGCCAAGCAGAGCGCCGAAGCCCTGGAAGCTCTCAATAGAGGCCTGGACCGGGTAGCCGACGAACACGAAGTCGAGATTCTGTACCAGTCCGGAGTCCTGACCCTCGAGATCGAGGAACCCACGATTTCAAAGATCGTGATCAGCCCGAACAGCCCGGCTCGCCAGGTTTGGATATCGGCCCAGTCCACCAGCTTCAAACTGGACTGGTCGGCCGGAAAAGAAGCGTTCGTGCTCCCATCGACGGGCGAAACCCTGAACCAGCTCGTCGGACGGCTCGCCGGCGAGGAAGTCGGCGTGGAGCCTTTCGCTCTCTAGTAGCCTGTAACGAAGACATGAGAATCAATCACGTTACCCACAACATCTCAAGGGACAACGTCGAAGCGGCACGCCGTTTCTACTCCGAGAGCCTGGGCCTCGTGGAGGTTCCCGCGACCCTCGATCCGACCGGTAAACGCTTGATCTGGTACCGTCTCGGATCCCACCTCCTGCATCTATCGATTCGCGATCAGGCCGACGCTCGATCGACGCGACATGTCGCGGTGGTGATCAATGATTTCGAGGAGTGTCTGTCCCGTTTGGAGGAGAATGACGTCCCCTGCGATCGATGGGATGCCGGCAGCCTTTGGAGAGTTCTTCCGAATGGAACCCGTTCCGCATTCTGCTACGACCCGGACGGGAATCGAATAGAATTGCTGGACACGGAATGAAGCCGCACGCCGGCGTGCGGCAGTGGCCAGTAGTTGTTGAGGGTCGCTCTACCAACGTATTTTTGCTCGTCACCATCCACCGCTCAGGGCGCAGATTATCTGGATTTCATCCGAGGAATTGATCGTGCCCGCCAGGTCCCGCTGCTGTTCTTCGTTTACGAAGATCTTAATGTGCTCGCGGACCTGGTCCTGCTCGTCGATGATCCGAAAACGGAAGCCGGGATAATCCGAATCCAGGTGCCGGAGTAGTTCGCCGACGGTTCTACCCTCGGCATGAACCACGTTGGACTGGTTCGTGTAAGATCTCAGCGGGCCCGGGATGAAGACCTTCATCAGGTCACGCCGACCGACTCGATGGAATAGATTTCCGGAAGGTGCTCGGCCAGCCGCCTCCAGCTCCCCCCCTCATTCCGACTGGCCCAGACCTCACCGCTCGTTGTGCCGAAGTAGAGACCCAGAGGGTCGCGACCGTCGTGGGACATTGCCTGACGCTTGACGGTGAACCAGGCATCCGACGTCGGCAGCCCCTGGTCCAGTCGCTTCCAGCTGCGCCCCGCATTGCGGGACACGTAAGCGGCCGGCTTCCCTCCCGGGCTCGTACGTGGCCAGACCATCGTTCCATCCATCGGGAAAACCCACACCGTGTCCGGGTCCCGAGGGTCGAGGACGATCGGAAAACCAATGTCTCCGATGGTCTTGGGCATGTTGCTGCCGATTCGAATCCAGTGTCCGTCGGCACGATCCATCCGGTAGATGCCGCAGTGGTTCTGCTGGTACAGCCGGTCCGGGTTCAACGGATGCAACTGCAGGTTGTGCGGGTCATGGCCGTATTCGGCTTCGGCGACAGGCAGGAAGTCCGCCGCGCAGCCCTTGTTCAATGGCTTCCAATCCTCGCCCTGGTCCACCGACTCGAAGACTCCTCCCATCGACATACCGATGTACATGTGTTTTCGATCTCTCGGGTCCACCAGGATCGAATGCATCTTGGGTCCGTCAGGCGTCCCATCCTGACCTCCGCCAACCCAATCGAAACGCTTCCGGTTTTCGTTAAACCCCTTGACTCCCTCCCAGGTGCGGCCTCGATCTTCAGAACGAAAGAGTCCCTGAGGCGACGAGCCCGCATACCAGACGTCCGGTTCGGAGGCGTGACCGGACGCCAACCAGAAGACGTGGTTGACGACCAGCGGCTTGCGGCCCCGACCCGCTTTCTCGAATGCCGGTGGGCGTTCCGCCTCCTTCCAAGACCGGCCCGCGTTCGTGGATCTAAACACCGTCGGACCAAGGTGTCCGGTACGCGCGGCGACAAGCATCGTCTTTCGGTCCCGAGGGTCGAGAACGATGTGATAGACAATGTGCCCCAGAAACATGGGCTTCGACAGCTTCCAACTGCGGCGCGACCTGTCGCCCTGCAGGAAGAAACCGCCTTTTCGTGTCCCTATCAACAGTCTCGGACCGTCGTTTCGAACCCGGCCTCTGACGGATTTTGATCCCGTAGGTTTCACTTCACCACTCCCCTTCGTCTTTGGTGTAGGTTCCTCCGACGCGACGGAAGAGCTCCTGGATTTCGTCGACCCCGACCTCGGCGCCCAGAGCCAGCATGAGGACGATGCGTGCTTTCAGCCCGTCCAGGTCTTCACCTTCGATCACGCCCGCCTCCACCAGCCGCGAGGACAACGCTACACGGCCTTCGACCGTCCGCGACACCACCACGACTACCTGGCCCGCCGCCAACGCCGCAGTCAACGCCTCCATCACAGGACGCGGCATGTTGCCCCGTCCGAAGGCTTCGATCACGATACCCCGTGCGCCTGTGTCGGTCGAATGCCGGATAAATTTCCCCGTGTCGCCGACAACCAGGCGCACAAGATCGACTCCAGGTTCGACTCGGGAGGCAGAAATCCTGACGCGGTTCAACGGCTTCGAATAGAAGATGACTTTCCCCTGATCGATCGTCCCGAGTATTCCCTTCTTCCCCGACTCGAACGATTCGACCGCCACCGAGTGATGCTTCGTCACATATCGAGCGGCATGCAGATCGTCATTCAGGGCAACCAGGACCCCCATGTCCCGAGCATTCGGGGACATCGCGGTCCGAATCGCGGCTTCGAGGTTCCGAGGCCCGTCGGAATCGGAGACACGCGGCGCCCGTTGCGCGGCGGCAAAAACCACCGGACGCGAATCGTCGTGGAGCAGATCCACGAAGAAAGCCGTCTCCTCGAGTGAGTCGGTCCCGTGAGTGATCACGATACCCGCCAGGTCCTCCCGGCTCTCGAAGAGCTCTCCAACGCGACTGGCGAGACGAAACTGGATCTCGGGGGTCATCGACGAACTGCCGATCCTCGAAAAGTCCTCCTCCTCGATCTGAACGTTGTCCTTGAGCGAAGGAACCAGAGCGACGAGATCCGACGCACTCAGGCTGCGGGGTCGACCGGTTTCCGCATCGACTCCCCCTGATATCGTTCCGCCGGTTCCGATCACGAAGACCTTCGGGACCGGGAGGGTTTGGGAAGGAGCCGGGATGGACACCGCGAGGACAAAAATCAGCGACCTGAGCATCGTGTCAGAGATCTTACTCGCTGCCAAAAGCAATGCCAAGTCGGTGGGCGGAGGTCGATCTCACTTACACTTGCACGGAAGGAAGAAGCCGCCACGGATTACACAGATTACACGGATAGGAAGGGGCCTGCTGCGGGAAGACCACCCTCAATCCGGTAAATCCGTGCAATCCGTGGCTGGATTTGTCCCTCCGTCGGGTGCGCTACCATTTTCAGAGCTGAAGACGATCAGGCAGCAGGCGAGCTCCGATGCAGCCAGAAAGCCACGACGCCCGCCAGTGTCAGCTTCGCGAAATCGATGACTGTGTATGCCGCGTGCAGCAACCCGAACGTCGCCAATTCCGGCGGCGCCGGATCTCTCCCTACGAAATCCAGCGCCCGGCCGATCGACAGGATCCCGGGTGTGAGACCGATCGCGAGGATCACGACCAGAAGCAGCATCACCGCCACACCCCGGCGAATGCGGCGGGGCTCGATCGAGTAGACGAGCCAGAGAGAGACGCCCGCGATCCCGAGTTGCGCGAAGTTCCATAGCTGGAAGAAGAGGCGATTCAGCTCCGAGGAAAGGTACCGCATGAAGTCGCGCGCCTGCGCCCGGCCGAGCTCGGCAACCACGCCGCCGAACGTCTCGTTCGGACTCTGGTCGAGCAGGCGATCGATTGTGTAGAAGTTCTCGGTCGCAACGAGAGCCATGAACAGGCTCCCCGCGAGCCACACGCCCATCAGAAAGATCCCCGCGTCACGTCTCATATATCTGCTTGCACTAGCGGCGCCGGATGACGCCCTTGGCGTTCAGAGCGAACCCTTCGGGGAGAGTCTCCTCTATCTTGGGACGGAAACCCTTCACCGCCCAGTCGCGTTCGGCGAAGAGGTCGGCGATTTTCAACCGGATCCGGGGACGATCTTCGGCATCGAGAAAGGCTTGGAGCAGGGTTTCCCTCTCCGAAGAACCGATCTCGACGAGGCCTTCGATCGCGGCTATCCGGACGTCGTCATCGGAGTCTCCCAGAAATCCCCGCAGCAACCCCGCCATTTCAGCCGAAACGTGTCCCCCAACGGCGCGAAGCAGGCTCACGCGGTGTTCGGGCGCGGCAAATTCGCTTAGCGCGACGGTCTCTATCGTCTCGACGAGATGTCGGACGAGTTCCTCTTGAGGAACAATCCGTGCCAGGGCCCGGACCGGCCAGTCGACCTGGTGGTTTGTCTTCATGAACCGGAGCAGAGGCTCGACCGAAGCATCGGCGAGCCCCACGAGCATGTCGACGACAATCCGTTTCTCTTCGATGTCCTGCGTGATCACGCGTGAAGACACCGTGAAACGTTTCACGAGACCGAAGATGGCCTCAGGTGTGCCCCAGCCTGCCAGCCTCTCGGCCGCCTCGATTCGGGGACCCTGTTCGCCGTGAGGTTCGGTAAGCCTCTTGACTGTCTTTTGGATCTGCTTTGGCGAAGGTTGGCCTCGCCGGAAAAGGTCAAACATCGTTGTGGGTCGGCTAGTCGGGAAGCCGCGTCAGGGAGAATGGATCGACGCGGGCATTCTGAATCCGGAACCCCCAGTGAAGATGTGGTCCTGTCACCCGCCCCGTGGCACCGACCAAACCCACCGTCGCTCCCTTGTCGGCGATGTCGCCCTCTGCAACGTCAATCCTCGAAAGATGGAGGTACATGGAGTAGATTCCCAGCCCGTGATCGAGTATGACCGTGTTGCCGTTGAAGAAGAAATCACCCGTCACGATTACACGGCCCCGGTTCGCCGCTGACACGGGTGTCCCGGTCGTGGCGGAGATGTCCGCACCGGAATGCGGATTCCTCGGTTGATCGTTGAACACACGACGATGCCCGAAGTTGCTGCCTTCGCCCTCCGGAATCGGCACGTCGAAGGGTTCCCTCCAGAGAATTTCTGGTGTGACGGTGCGGAATACCGCGCCGAGTCGCCGGCTTTCGCGGTTGGCACGCGCCAGATTTTCCGGGCTCAGTTCGACGAACCGGGGTTCGACTGTGAGTCGGGTGATCGGAAAAGACTTGTCGGTGACGCGCACGATCTCTCGGCGCTCCTCATTCCGGCCGTCGGCGAAGTGGAAGGACACGGTGGCGGGGTGATCCCCCGGACTCATGTCCAGGTCGGCTCCGATGATCGTGATCCATCGATCGTCGACCCGAGCGAGTGGCACGTCCCGGTTCCGCCACTGGATCTCGACCTGCGTCAACCCTTCTTCATGAGGGTAGTCGACACGCAACGCGTCTCCCTGAACGACCGAGAAGACGATCAGCATCAATGTCAGTATCGACATCTCACCTCCGGTAGGGACAAAGAACCACTTTAATTATTTTACGACAGGAAGGGACTGATTAGGGTCTAGTGGCCTGTAACGGCAGTCTGGTGGCCCGCGAAAGCACCTGTGATACTTTCTTCTCTCGTGTCCACAGAACCGCCTGAGAAGAAAACGCTCTCGCTCGACGACATCTACCACCCGGACAGCAAAATCGACTTTGACGGGAAACCGCCCGAGAAACTGCGCTGGTTCGATTCCGACCACTATCTACAGCCAGGAAAGGACGAAGACGTTCCGGTCTTGAAGGTGCATGCCCCGACCGGCCGCTCCGAACCCTTCTACGACTCCTCCCTCATGCGTAAGTCCCTGGAAGGACTCCCGGGCCTGACCCCGGAAGACGCGCGGCGTCTAGCCGCACGCAAAGGCCACGCTCCGGACGAAAACATGACGGCATTCCTGATTCACCACGAATCCGACTTGCTGTACTATCGGCTCGCCGACGCGTCAGCCTTCGTCCTGGCCGAAGGACGAGACGCGAAAGTCGCGGCGGAATTCAGTCCCGATGGCCGCCTTGTCTGCTACATCAAAGACAACAACATTCATGTGGTCGAGGTCGAAACCCGCATCGACCTTGCACTCACGAAGGAAGGGACCAACACGACTCTCGCCGGACGCCTGGACTGGGTCTACCAGGAGGAGCTTTACGGCCGGGACAATTTCAAGGGCTACTGGTGGAGTCCGGATTCGACCAGGATCGCTTTCCTCCTACTCGACACCTCATCTGTCCGGCCCTTCACTTTGATCGACCACGTCCCGACCACCCCGGCACTCGAGATATCGCACTACCCGAAGGCCGGTCAGGCGAACCCCACCGTGCGGCTGGGGGTCGTGTCGGCTGCCGGAGGGCCGGTCCAATGGATCGACACCTCGGCGTATGATCAGGTCGAACACCTCGTCGTTCGCGTCGCCTGGACGCCCGAGGGCCGCTCGATCGCCTATCAGGTTCAGGACCGCGAACAGACCTGGCTCGACCTCAACCTGGCGAGCGCGGCTTCCGGCGCCTCAGAGACCCTGTTTCGCGAGACGTCGGGGGCGTGGGTCAGAGCCCTGGACGACCCCCGATGGTTGAAGGACGAGTCCTTCCTCTGGCTCAGCGAACGGTCCGGCTGGAAACACCTCTACCACTACGGCAGGGAGCATGATCTCGCCAGGCAGGTAACCGGGGGCGAGTGGGAGGTGCGGGAACTTCACGGTTTGGACGAAGGCCGCGGACTCGTTTACTTCACCGGGACCGAGCACAGCCACATCGCAAACCACGTCTACCGGATCGGGCTGGACGGTGTGGGACTGACTCGCCTGAGCCAGCAGGACGGAACGCACCAGGCCGAGTTCTCTCCCGCCTTCGACTACTTCATCGATTACAGCAGCGACACCACACGGCCGACTCAGGCTCGCTTGCGCGATGCGTCTGGTGAACAGATCCGGGCGATCGACGAGAACAGACGTCCGGAACTCGACCGGTACCTGTGGGGTGAAACGGAGTTTCTGCAGGTCTCCGCTCGGGACGGCTTCATCATGGAAGCGATGATGATCCGGCCACCGGACTTCGATCCGTCGAAGAAATACCCCGTCCTTGTGCACACCTACGGCGGACCATCCGCCCCCAAGGTGGTCGATGCATGGGGTGGCGCCACCTCCCTTTGGCACCAGATGCTGGCTCAGCGGGGCTACATCATCTGGATCTGCGACAACCGATCGGCAAGCGGGAAGGGGGCCGGATCCGCCTGGCCAGTCTACCGTAACCTGGGAGAGTTGGAGCTCCAGGACCTGGAAGACGGTCTCGCCTGGCTGAAGTCCATGCCGTACACGAACGGATCGCGGATCGGGATCTGGGGTTGGAGTTTTGGGGGCACCTTAACCGTTAATGCGCTGACTCGCAGCCAGGCTTTCAAGGTCGGGATAGCCGGCGCGCCTGTAACGGACTGGCGCCTGTACGACACGATCTACACCGAACGGTACATGGGCACGCCGGACAAGAACCCGGAAGGCTATGAGAAGAGTTCCCTGTTGAAGGGAGCTGAACACCTCCACGGAAAACTCCTGCTCATACACGGAACGATGGATGACAACGTCCACATGCAGAACTCCATCCAGTTGATCCTCGAGCTACAGAAAGCGGGCAAGCAGTTCGACTTCATGCTCTACCCCGGCACCCGTCACGGCATCGAAGACCCCCACCAGCTTTACCACCTGCGAACGCTGATGACCGATTTCATCCTGGAAAACCTTTGAAGGGAGGTTTTAACCACGGAGGTGCGAAGGCACTGAGGTTCGATAACGGGTAGATCGAACACAAGTTCCTCTGTGCCTTCGCGTCTCCGTGATTATGGATCTTCCCTCACGAGCAGAAGTCGTCGACCAGGGCGACCAGCGCAGCCTGACAGGCCAGGACGTCGTCGGCCACGACATACTCTTCGATGCTGTGGAGGCCTTTGCCGGTCGGACCGAAGATGACGGAAGGGATCCCGGCCTGTCCCAGTACGGCCGCGTCGGTCCAGAACGTCATGCTGGATCGGTCCGTCTTCCTGCCGATGCCCTCCACGGCTTTCACGAGGTCCTCGGCGATCGGGTGGTCGGTGGGTGTCTCGTAGGGCGGTTGCCCGAACACGTAACGGGCGGTTGCATGGAACTCGGAGTCCTCGGCACGCAGGTCCCTGATGATCGACTCCACCTCGGTAAGGGATATCTCGCCCGACTCTCCCGCGACCGTGCGGCGCTCCATCTTCAGCGTGCAGCGGTCCGGGTACGTGCTCCACTCCTTGCCGCCGTCGATCAATGAAGCATGGAGCGATGCCGTCCCCATCAGCGGATGAGGCTCCCGCGACGCCAGTTCGCGATCCAGACGCTCCAGGCGCGACAAAACCCGCCCCATCCGCAGGATCGCATCCAATCCATCGAGCGGCCGACTACCGTGGGCGGCGCGACCTTCTACATCGATCTCGACCCACTCAAAACCCTTGTGACCCACCGCCACGGACATGTCGGTCGGCTCGCCCACGACGGCCGCGTCGGCCGTCCATTCCTTGACGAGTTCCCGCGCGCCGATACTGGAGTACTCCTCGTCAATGACGCCGGCGATGATCAATCGGCCGGTTTTCGGTCCACCGTTGTCTGCGATGACCCGAGCGGCTCCCATCATCGAGACCAGTCCGCCTTTCATATCCTGGGATCCGCGCCCGTAGACCTTTCCATCCGTGTAGGTCGGATCAAACGGCCCCTCCATTCCAGCCACCCCCACCGTGTCGGTGTGACCGCAGAACATCATCGAGGGACCGGTCTTGCCGCTGTCGAGAACCCCGATGACGTTGGGCCGGCCGGGCGCAGCCTCCTGGAACTCGACGTCGAGGCCCATCTTCCCGAGTTCGTCCGCCACGGCCTGGGCGATATCGCCTTCCCCGGTATGCCCGGACGCCAGTGACGGATTCACGGAATCGATTGCGACCATGTTGCGAAGCAGCTGAATCGTGTCTCTCGCCATCGTCAAACCTCAGAAGAGACCGGGATAGGTGATCCGATCGCCATCCACCCGCGCAAAGCCGGTCATCTTGTGCGGGTCGCAGCGTGTGGCGCTGACTATATGACCGATCCGGAAACTGTTCAAGGCGAGCGCGTCCGACACCAGGGCACGATGGCAGCGGTGAAAGGCATTTTCGGTACAGACATAGACGGTCCGGGCGCTTCGGATCGACTCGATCAGCCGTTTCAACGCCTGCGCGAATCGATCGGTCTGCATGTAGTCGGCATAGCCTCGGAAGCTGGCATCCTGCCATCCCGCGTTCTGGAGGCTGTCGGGATCCGGTTTTCGGAAGCCTCCCAGGTCTTTCAGGTGGACGTACTCGATGCCCAGCTCAGGGAGCCTGGTTTCGACGTTCTCACGGTTGAACTGCGGGGTGTGGCGCGAACGGGGCGAAACGCGGATGTCGATGAGCCGACGAACGTCGTAGGACGACAGCAAATCGGCGGTCTCCTCCCATGTCCGGTTGGAGAAACCCAGCGTGAAGACGTCAAACTCCTCGATCGACACAGCCTGCACGATCGCACAAAAACCCGCCTCTCTCGATTTTTTTCGACTTGCGGGAATAATCTCCTCTTTCCGTGGAATTATTACTATATGGGGCTCTTCCGGCAGCCGACACGGCGGGCCGATTTCGAGGCGGCCGCCCTTCCGTTCCTGGAAGACATCTTTCGCGCCGCCCGCCGAATGGCCGCCGATCAGTCCCACGCGGAAGATCTGGTACAGCAGGTGTACCTAACGGCCTGGAAGGTTTTCGACCGGTTCCAGCCGGGAACGAACTGCAAAGCCTGGTTGTTCAAGATTCTCTTCAACGAGATTCTTCATCATCGCCGCCGGCTGGCCACCGACCCGACGGTGCGCGGCAATTCCGAACTGGAGCAGACCTATGAGCCGCCGGTGCCGGAGGAGTTGAGAGATGAAGACATGCTGCGGGCCATCGACGACGTTTCCGAGGACTTCCGGAAGGCTGTTTTGCTCGCCGACGTTCACGAGTTCTCTTACAAGGAGATCGCCGAGATCCTGGGGATTCCGGTTGGCACGGTGATGTCCCGCCTGAACCGGGGACGAAAACTGTTCAGGAGCAAGCTGGCCCGGTTCGCCGGGCTCGACAACGGGGACCAGGGCGGTCGGACCCGCAGCGGCTCAGGACAACCGGGTTGACAGAACGATGAAACTGATCAACTTCAAAGACGGCGTCTGCAGGAAGATTCAGGCTCATTTCGACGCATACATGGACAACGAGCTGCTCGTGGAAACGAACAGGGAGGTGCTCGAACACCTCGAGTCATGTCCGGGCTGCTCCACCGTGCTGGAAGACCGCATCCGTTTGCGCTCAGCTCTGCACCGAGCCGGCTCCCGGGTTGCGGTCCCGGGAGCGCTTGGCGACTCTGTTCGTGCTTCGCTCAGCAAAGCGTCAACAGCGCCGGCCTGGCCCCGGTGGGCAGCGGCGGCAGCCGCCGCAGCCGTCGTGCTGGCCCTCGGGCTGACGTCGACGGGCCTGCTCCGGCAACCGGCCGTGCCCGCCGCCGGGTCGACACGGCCTCAAGCACTCCTCGTCGACGAGTTGCAGAGAGCGCTCGCTCCCGGTGTGGACAATCACCTCTACTGCACGATCGAGCACGGTTTCGACGAGAGGAGCTTCACGTCGGATGAAATGAAGACTGCCATCGGTGCGGGATACACCGAACTCGTCTCGCTGGTCGAAGCCGATGCCCCACCCGAGTACACGCTCACAGTCGCGCATCACTGCTCGACGGACGGACGCCGCTTCATCCACCTGGTTCTCCAGGGGAATGGGACCGCCGTGTCGCTTGCAGTCACGACCAAGGGCGGAACGGCGTTTCCGCGTCGGGAGCTGGCGGAGGTTCTCGACGAGTTTGAATTCCCGCTGTATGCCAACCAGGTACGGGGCTATGAAGTCGCGGGCTTTGAAAGCCGAAATCACTACACCTTTGTGGTCTCTGATCTGACGCGAAGTGAGAACGTCCGAATCGCTACGGCCCTGGCTTCATCCGTACGTGAATTTCTTTCCCAAATCGAGATATAGTATTTAGTTGAACTCATTCCATGTTTGAACTCATTCCAGAGGTCGACCTCCATTATGGATAACGTTTCAGTCCTGGCGGCGTTCGCGGCGGGTGTCGTATCGTTCCTGTCGCCTTGCGTGCTTCCGCTGGTACCCGGCTACATATCGATCGTCTCGGGCATCTCCCTGGAGCAACTGCAGTCCGAATCGAAGAACAAGGGCCTGATGAAGGTCGTTCTCACCAATTCGGTGTTCTTCATCTTGGGTTTCTCCGTCATCTTCATCTCGCTCGGCGCATCGGCAACGTTCCTGGGCCAGTTGCTCATGTCGAGAATGTCGGTCCTGTACCGAATCGCCGGCATCGTCATCATCATTTTCGGTCTGCATTTGACCGGTATCCTCAAGATCCCGTTCCTCTACCAGGACAAGCGATTCCACAACGTCGCCAAGCCGCGGGGTATGTTCGGCGCGTTCGTCCTGGGTCTGGCCTTCGCTTTCGGATGGACTCCCTGTATCGGCCCGATCCTGGCCGGGATCCTGACGTTTGCGAGCACGAAGGAGACAGTGACGCAGGGTGTATTCCTCCTGGCCGTGTATTCGGCGGGACTCGGTCTGCCGTTCCTCCTGACGAGCCTGGGTCTCAACAAGTTCCTGTCTTTCTACGGACGGTTCAAACACCACTTCAAGACGGTCGAGGTGGTCAGCGGTGTGCTGGTCGTGACGGTCGGTCTGCTGATTCTGACCAACAACTTCACGCGTCTCGCCGGTTACCTGTCGTTCCTGAACCGTTTCGCGCTCTGAAACTCAGCCACAGATTGCACGGACGAACTCAGCCACGGATTGCACGGATTGAGCGGATTAGGAGTGATTTTCCCGGAGCAAACCACTAGCTTCTTCCGATCGGTGTAATCTGTGTAATCCGTGGCCTTCTTCCCCAGACCTGCTGTGGATGAGATTCTCCAGTCGCTGACCTCGCTCGCCACCGAAAACTTCGGTGCGTCCCGCGCGAAAGCCCTCCATCCCTTCCTCCAGGAACTCGCAGCAGACCTTGCCACACTGAGGGAGGTCGCAATGGATCCGCACGATGGGCCTTGAGAACCTCAGCGTCGTCGAACTCGCGGACCGTATCCGCTCTCGCGAAGTCTCCCCGGTCGATGTCGCTCGGGCCTGCCTCGTTCGGATCGAACGGATCGATCCCGCGATAAAAGCCTGGCAGAAGATCGATTCCGCCACCCTCATGGCTGCGGCCCGGCGACGGGAAGCCGAACTCGACGCCGCGGCTGACGTAGGGCCCCTGCACGGTGTGCCCGTTGGCATCAAAGACATCTTCAACACCGGCGGCCTCGCGACCACCATGGGATCCCCGATCTTCAGGGACTTCGTGCCCGACCGGGATGCGGAGGTCGTGGCGCGGCTGAAACGGGCGGGAGCTGTCGTGATCGGCAAGACGGTCACAACCGAATTTGCCACGTTCGATCCAGCAGAAACACGCAATCCCTGGAATGTGGCACACACTCCGGGCGGTTCGAGCAGCGGGTCGGCCGCCGCCGTAGCGGCGCGCATGTGTCCGGCCGCCGTCGGATCTCAGACCGTGGCATCCATCGGTCGGCCTGCCGCCTTCTGCGGCATCGTCGGACTCATGCCCACGGCGACACGCACCGCCGGCGACGGGATTTTCCCGGTGGCCTGGTCCCTGGATCATGCCGGAATGTTCGCCCGATGGGTCGATGACGTCGCGTTGATGCTGGATGCGATGGCCGAAACACCGATCGAGCGGCCCGACCTCGGCGCAGGCTTCTCGGTGGGTGTCGTCCGGGAGTTCTTCGAAGAGCAAACCTCTCCTGAAGCATGGCGCCTCCACACCGAGTTGGTCGACCGGGTCTCCCACGCGGGAATACGAACGATCGAATTGTCGCTGCCAGGCATCTTCGACCGGCAGGCTGCCCTGCTGCGGACGATCCTTCGCGCGGAAGTCGCCGCCATTCATCAACAGCTGCACGGCGAGCATGCCGAGCAGTACGGCCCGAAGATCCGGGGTCTGATCGAGACCGGAAAGCTGATCTCATCCACGGACTATCTCGGCGCGCGACGAGTGCGGAAGCGTTACCAGAGGGAGATGGCAGCGCTGTTCGGTGAATGCGACGTCCTGATCTCGCCGGGCGCGCGAGGCGCTGCCCCGCGAGGCCTGGACTACACGGGAGACCCGATCGTCTCGGCACCATGGACGCTGGCAGACTTTCCTACCTTGTCGCTGCCCCTCAAACTGGACTCTAATGGAATGCCGGTCGGGATTCAGCTGACAGCACCCCCGCGTTCGGAGGGCCTCTTGCTGGAGATCGGTCGATGGTTCGAGGATTTTATTGGATTCGATCATCAGCCACGGATTGCGCGGACGAACTCAGCCACGGATTGCACGGATTTAGCGGATTAGCAGTGATCTTTCAGACGGCAGACCACTAGCTTCTATCCGTGTAATCTGTGTAATCCGTGGCCTGCAGTTCTGTGTAATCTGTGGCTTTCGTGCTGCGACAGCCTGTCAGTCCGGGCTCTCCCCTTCCGGCAGCATCACGCCTTTGTCGAGATGACGGATGGTTGTCGCATGATGGGCCGCTCGCGGGTCATGGGTAACCATAACGATCGTCTTGTCGAATTCCCGGTTCAATTTTTCCAGGATCGCGAGCACCTCTTCGGCCGACCGGGCATCGAGGTCGCCGGTCGGTTCGTCGGCAAGCACGAGCGTCGGGTCGGTCACGATGGCCTGTGCGATCGCGACCCTCTGCTCCTCGCCACCAGAAAGCTGCCTCGGGTAATGCGTCATCCGGTCGTCGAGCCCGACAAGCCGCAACGCCGTCCTGACATGTTCGCGACGTTCCGACTTCGACAACTTCGTCAGCAGCAGAGGCAGTTCGACGTTCTCGTGCGCCGTCAGGACCGGTATCAGGTTGAATGTCTGGAAGACGAAGCCGATGTGGTCGTTCCGCCACACCGCCAGACGACTCTCGCCCATTTCGGCGATGTCATCGCCCAGGACCACGACCCGCCCTGAGGACGGTTTGTCGATTCCGGCAATCAGGTTCAACAAGGTCGACTTACCGGAACCGGACGGTCCCATCAGGCACAAGAACGTGCCCGCATCGATATCGAGCGTGACGTTCTCCAGCGCGACAACCTCCGACGCGTCTTTCCGGAATACCTTGCCGGCTTCCTGAATCTGTACGGCCGACATCTACTCCGGTTGCCCTTCTGCCCGGTCGCCCGACTTCAGCGCTTGAAGCTCATCGCCGACGATGATGGACTCGTCGCCGGTCAAACCCGCGCTGACATAGGCGACGTCATCCACTTCACGGGCCACGGTGATCGGTTTCAGCCGAACCTCTCCGTCGATGAGGACCAGCACCGCCTTGCCCGCCTCGTGGTCGATCAGGGCACCAGCAGGTATCGACATTTGTTCGGTCACCTCCCGGGTCTCCGCTCTTGGTTCGAGAAATGTGACGCGTGCATTCATCTCCGGCTTTATCAAGGTGTCAGGATCCAATATTTGAACCTTTACTTGAATTGTGGCCCGCTGCCGATCCGCCTCGGGTGCAATTTCGGCGACCACGCACTCGTAGGGCCGGTCCGGGTAAGCGTCCGTCACGGCGTTGCAGGGCTGCTCGGGACCGATCCGGTTGAAATCATTCTGGCTGATGTCGAGCTCCACCTGCAGGTCGTTCAGGTCGGCAAGCGACACGGTCGACGATTTCGCACCGCGTTCCCCGACGAACGATGTGGTCACCATCTCGCCCGGCTCGACGATTCGCTCGAGGATCACGCCGTCGATCGGCGCGCGGATCTCGACGGCGTCAAGCATCGTTTCGCTGTAATCCACGTCGGCCCGCGCCCGTTCGACCTCGGCGCGAGCCGCGTCGATCTTCTCGATACGGGGACCCTGGCGAATGAGCTCGTAGCCCCGGGTCAAGGCCTCCAGGCTCGCCCGGGACACGTCGCGCCAGCCGAGCGCTTCGTCCAGGTCTCGAGCCGTGAACACACCTTCCGACACCAGGCCTTCAACCCGGGTCAGATTCGCTTCGTCCGTGCGCAACTGGGCTTCGGCACGATCCACTTCCGCCTGAGCCCGTTCGATCTCCTCGGGACGGGACCCCCGTTCCAGCTCCGCCAGGCGCGCCCGGGCGACTTGATGCACGGCGCGGGCGCGGTCGACCTGAGCCTGGTACTCCCGGTCTTCCAGTTTGACCAGGAGCTGTCCCTTCCGGACCCGGTCGCCCTTCTCGACACCGATCCATTCGACTCGCCCGATGACCTTTGAACTGAGATCGATCTTGTGGTGCGCCACGACGTATCCCGTCGCCACGAGCACAGGAGATTCGGACGATTCGACCCGCGGGCGCACCGTACGGACGGTCACCGCCTCACTCGAGCCCCGGAAGAAATAGACTCCCGCGACAACGCCCGCGAACGCGAAGGCAAGAAACAGAATCCATCCCGGCGACGGGCCTTCTCTTCGCCTATGGCGTTTCGACTTGTCTATCTTTAGTTTGTGGAGCTCGTTGGACAGATCGTCCATTCCAGCACTCCTCTAAACTTCCGTGCGCAGCGCGCGGATGATGGGCAGCCGGGCGGCCAGCCGCGCCGGCAGGATGCCTCCGACAATTCCCATGATAGCCGCGAAAATCATCCCCTGCGTCAACAGGTCCCGGGTAATTCGGAATTCGAACAGGACTTCAGAAAAACTCGCAAAATTCAGCGTCCCCGTCGAAATGCCGTTCACGGGCAGTGCCATCAGGCAGCCCACGACTCCGCCGGCGAGCGCCAGTATCAGGGATTCCAGGAAGAACGATGCCATGATGGAGCGTCGACGGAACCCCAGCAGCCGCAGGGTCGCGATCTCCCGCGTCCGGTAGGCGGTCGCGGCATACATCGTGTTCATCACGGCGAAACTGGAGCCGATTGCCATGATGATCGCAATGAAGGTGCCGATGATCTGGATGGGAATGGCAGTCGACGTCTGGGCTCGGAAATACTCGATCTCGCGGAAAGCATCGAGCTGAGGCCGGCGGTCATCGGCGATTCTCTGTTGAAGTCCTGGAATCGAAGCCTCATCGGTCACTCGAATCAGCAGTGACGAGTAGATCGGACGCTCGAACTCTCCGGAGACTTCGTTGTAGCTCGCCCAGATTTCCGAGTCGTATGCCGTCCGGCCCGCGTCGAAAATCCCGACTATGTCCCAGTCCACGCGTCCGATTCGGATCCTGTCTCCCAGCCCCGCGCCCTCGAACCGGTTCGACACGGAACGGCTGACGATCACTTCGCCGACCCCTGGGCGGAGCATGCGGCCTTCGACGACCTCCATCCCGGGCCTCAACCCGATCGCTTCGACAGGCACGCCGCGCACGATCAGGTTCGCGTCACTACCGTCGATCCGGGGGTGGTTGATCAAGATGATGACTTCGCCCGAAACCGTCGATACGCCGTCGAGCGTCTCGACGATGCCCTTGATATCCCGGTTGAAAAAGCTGTTGGTCTCGGCCTGGGAGCCTTCACGGATCGCCATCAGATTCAGGGGATCGCCCGTGTCGCTGTAGGTGTTCTGCAGGCCGTGCACCAGAGCGAGCACGGAAACGAAAACGGCCACCGTCAACGCCACGCCGAGGATGGTCATCGCGGTCCCAACCCGGCGCACGACGAGGCTTCTCACGTTGTATTTAACGGGGATCATTTCACGCGTTCAACCGGCGGCGCGGACGGAGTCTCCTCTATTCCCCCCGTCGGCGTACCGCATCGACGATTGCCAGACGCGAGGCGTTGTAGGCCGGGACGGCCGTGCTGATCATCGCGACAGACAACGCGATTGCTGCAGCCAGGGCGACCGTGTCCCAGCGCACGATGAACTGGGGGATGAAACCCATCGTCATCTGATTGAAGTCTATCGAACCGTAGAGATACCGTGCTCCGAGCGATCCCAGCAGCCCTCCGGCCACCGCGATTGTCACCGACTCGACGACGATGAGTCCGAGGATCTGCCGGCGGTTGAAACCGATCGTCTTGAGGATCGCGATCTCTCCGGTCCGTTCCCGGATCGACATCGCCATGGTGTTGGCGGCCACCAGGATGATCGTGAATAGAACGACCGTGGAAATGCTCACGATCAAGGCCCGGATGTTCCCCCACATCTCCATGAATCCCAGGATGAAAGACTTCTCGCTTTCGGTCTTCGTGGGTGCGTTTGTGTTCGCGAACTCGGCATCGATGGATTCGATCACGGCCGGAATGACCTCGGCGCTCTCGGCCCGGATCGTGAACGTGCCCGCGATCCCGGCGCGTTCGAACAGCTCGTCGTAGTAGTCCCACCTGAAATAGAAGGTGTTCTCGCTGTTCGCACCCGAGACAAAGCCCCGAACGATAGTCTCCACGTCGAACGGGGCGAACGTGCCTTCAAGAGTCACCCTGTCGCCGATCTCCCAACCGAACCGTTCGGCCAGATTGACGCCCACCAGCGAGGCAATCCGCTCGGATTCGAACGCCTCGCGCTCTGCCGCGCTCGTTTCGACATCCGGGTACACGGTGAAGAAGGTTTCATGGTCGACGGCAAAGTTCGCGAAGAAATTGGCGGGATCCTGGTAGATGCCCCCGAACCACTGGTTCGCGTTGACCTCTTCCACGCCGGGGATCTGCCGGATGCGGTCGGCATAGGCGACCGGCATCACGTTCGCCAGCGACACTTTGTGCCGAGTCACGATGCGCAGGGCCGATTCGGGCGTCAAGTTCGGATCCTCCAGCGACGTCAGCAGCGTGCGCAAGGTCGTGATCAGAAACAGGGACATCGCGATGCTCAGCACCGTGAGCACGGTCCGCCGTTTGTTGCGCAGGGTCTTCTTGAGGATCAGGGGGAGGAATCGCACAAGAACATTAAAACACAACCGCGGCTGCGCCGCGGATTGGAGATCGATCATTGCTGCATTTCTGGATTCCCCATTGAGGACGCACTCCGCAGCACTCCGAAAGTCTCAAATCTGCAATCTCCAACGTCCAATTTCCAATAATCCGGTCCCCCCACGCTGGGGCATATGCGGTCTACCTCTGCATATGCCGACTGCTACAATACGGAAATGGTCCGCGCATCCAACGCCGTCGCACTCCTCAAAGTACTGATCGCAGCGGCCTGGGCCGACTCCGAGCTCTCACAGGCCGAGTTGAACTACATCAAGGAGCTGGCGCGGCATTTCGACCTCGATGACGACGAGTGGTTCCACCTGCAACCCTACATTGAGGATCCCGTGACAGCGGAGGAACAGGAGGCGGTCGTGCGAGATCTGCTTGCACGAATCAGCACGCCCTTTGAACGCAAGGCTGTCATCCACCACCTGCAACAGATCATCGAAGCCGACGCCCGGATCTCGGATGAAGAGAGGATCCTGCTGAAGCGTTACGAAGAGATCTTGATGGAGGCCTCGTCGATGGACCTGATGCTGGGTCGTGTCAAGGGCCTCTTCCAGGCCTCGAAGCGCCACTCGACGGTCGACATCGACGAGTTTCTCCGGAACAAGGTCCTCTTCAAACTCCGGAGACGTGCCGGCGACTCCCGGATCTCGCCCGATATGCACCGCCTGGCCCTGCTGGGCGGGTTGATGGGGATCGTGGCCCACGCCGACCACGACATTCACGAGCGGGAACTCGACGAGATTCGTCGACAGCTCTCGACCAGAGGCCGTTTTGACGAGGATGCGACGGAACTGCTGCTGAGGATCATCGAGGAAGAATCGGTTCGGGGACTGGACCGGCATCGTCTGATCGCCGAATACGCGGCCGACATCGATCTGGCCGGACGGGTGGAGCTGCTCGACTTGCTCTTCGCGGTCGCAGCCGCCGACGGTGCCATGACCCATCCGGAACTGGAGGAGCTGCGCGCCATATCCTCGGCCCTCCACATGAGCCACAAGCAGTACATCGCCGCCAAGATCCGGGCCAAGCCGGCGTAGCCACGATTACACAGATCGCACGGAGACTAGCCCGCTACTGCCGCCCGTATCGACTCGCCAACGATGTTGACGATTCGATCGATCTCGTCATCCGTGGTCGTGAAAGGGGGAGCGATGACATAGATGTCTTCCCGGAAGCGGCTGTAGAGACCCCGGCTGGTGCATTCCGCATGCAGTCGAGCTCCCACTTTTAGCCCTGCGGGGAAGCTCTTCTTCGTGGTCTTGTCTTCGACCAGCTCCACGCCCGTCATCAGACCGAGCCCCCGCACGTCCCCCACGTGATCGAGTGTCGCCAGCCCCTGCAGCCCTTCGAGGAGGCGTTTCCCCTGCCGGGCCGCAGCGTCGACGAGTTCCTCCCGCTCAAGAATAGCGAGGTTTGCCAAGGCGACCGCACAGCAGGTCGGATGACCCGAGTACGTGTAGGCATGCATCCAGCGCCGATCGGGCGGGACGGCGACGATTCCGTCGTAGACGCGATCGGATAGACCCATACCGCCGAGGGGAACGTAACCGGATGTGATCCCCTTGGCCATGGAGACAATGTCGGGCTCCACCCCCCAGTGTTCCATGGCGAACCACTTTCCCGTCCGTCCGAACCCAGTGATCACCTCGTCCGCGATAAAAAGCACATCGTGCTGATCGCAGATTTGACGGACGCGGGGAAAATAGTCGCCCGGCGGGACGATGGCTCCTCCGAGCCCCTGGACCGGTTCGGCGATGAATGCAGCCACCGTGTCGGCACCTTCCAGGAGAATCGCTTCCTCAAGCAAGTCCGCGGCAGCGACGCCGGGAGCGACATCGGTTCGGGTCGATTCGAAACGGTACGGGTATGGTGGTGGGATTCGTACGAATCCGGGCATCCCGGGACCGAAGCCCGGCCTGTACATGTCGAGACCCGTCGCGTTCATCGCTCCGAGCGTGACGCCGTGGTAGCCGAGATCGAGGCTGATGATCTTGTGCTTTCCTTCCCTGCCGGCGGCATTCCAGAAAAAGCGGGCCGTCTTGAAGGCGCTGTCGTTGGATTCCGCCCCTCCCGAGGTCAGGAAGAAGTGGTTGATCGACGGGTAACAGTGCTCGGCGAGTTTCTCTGAGAGCGTCACCGCAGGGATGTTCGTGTTCCCGGTGTAGGCCGATGCATAAGCGAGTGTCTTCATCTGGTTTGCGGATGCCTCCGCCAACTCCGCACGACCGTGCCCGACATTGACGTTCCACAGGCCGGACAGGCCGTCTATGAACTCGCGGCCGTCCGCAGCGCGCAGAATCGAACCATGGCCTTCTACCCACACCATCGGTTGAGTGTGATCGTCCGGGTGGTAGAGGGGATGGACGAGATGTTCCTGATCGGTCTGAATCAAACGGTCGATATCGGGCATGCTTCAACCTTTCCGGTAAGGAGTCACGAAGTTCGTATAATACCGCAATGCATTTTGGGGTCACGCTTCCACATTTTCGGCACCTGGCGTCACCGGAGGCGATCCGGACCCTCGCGCATCACGCCGAGCAAGTCGGTCTGGACTCTGTCTGGGTCACAGATCACGTCGTCCTGCCGGATTCCGCCCTGCCAAAATTCGGAGAGACGTTCTACGAACCGCTGACGGTCCTCGCATACGTTGCCGGTATGACATCGCGAATCTCGATCGGAACGAGCGCGATCATCCTGCCGTACCGTAACCCGTTGGTTACGGCCAAGCAGCTGTCGACGATCGACGTCCTGTCCGCGGGTCGACTCATTTTCGGTGCAGCCGCCGGGTGGGCCGAGGCCGAGTTTCGAGCACTCGGCGTGGGTTTCGAAGATCGTGGATCCCGGTCCGACGAGTACCTTCGTGTGATACGCACTCTCTGGACTGAAAGCCGCCCGCAGTTTCAAGGCGATTTCGCAAGCTTTTCCGATATCACCTTCCATCCCAGACCCGTCCAGCAGCCGCACCCGCCGGTCTGGATCGGAGGCAACAGCGGACGGGGAATCCGCCGCGCTGCGGAATTCGGAAACTACTGGCATCCGACTCGCCCGAGCGTCGAGGACATCCGAATCGGTCGTGATCGTTTGGCCGAGGCTGAGGAGCGTGCCGGACGAGAGCCGGGGGAGGTGGGGATCGCAGCCCGAGAACCATTCAAGCTGGACGAAACGATGCCGGCGGACCCGCGCAAACCATTGCTGGGACCACGGAATCACGTACTGGAGTCTCTGGCCGCGTTTGCCGAACTCGGTGTCACTCATTTTGTGATCGACCTTTTCTACAGCACCTCCGCGCTGCATGATTCGACCCTGGATTCCGTCATGAAGGCGATGGAGGTGTTGGCCGAGGACATTCGTCCCAGTCTGTAGCAGCCAGTCATCGAGAATCGAGAATGCGCGCATACCTTGCCCGTCACGGAAAAGCGAAGTCCGTCATCGAAGACCCACGGCGAGGTCTGACGAAGGAGGGAGTTCGAGAACTCGAGGAGCTGGGACGCTTCCTCGCAAAACTTCGGTTGACAGTCTCATCGGTCTGCTACAGCGACAAGGCCCGGGCGAGAGAGACGGCCGAGATCATCTCGGAGGGTCTCGGTTTCAAAGGCGAGGGAAAGGAAACGGTCGACCTTTCTCCCGAAGCGGATCCGACGTCGATGGCGGCTTTTCTCGAAGCCGCTGAAGAAGACGTCCTCGCCGTCGGCCACCTGCCGCACATGGAGAGACTGGCCTCGCTCCTTCTGTCCGGCAGGGCCGAGACAGACGTGATTCGCTTCAACAATGGAACGATCGCGTGCCTGGAGCGATTGGGTCCGGGAGCGTGGACCCTGTTATGGGTGGTCGGGCCGGGGCTGGTCGGTAGCAACGATTGACTTCAAACCCGGGCTCGATCGCGGAGCCGATCGCTCACGCGACGACGCGCTGCTCATGGAGGGAGAAGAGCCCGGACGTCGGCCTGAAGCTGTTCAGGGCGATCCGTTTGAACTGCGCCGGCTTCATTTGAAGAAGCTCTTTCCTGCCGATCCGCCGTCCCACCACGAGCTGGCCGTCCTTGCGGCGAGTCAGTTCCCGGGCAAGGGAGCCGAGGTCGTCCAACGACCACTTCGACAGCAAGGCCTCGGGATCTTCATCGTGCTCATCCTTGAACCAGCCCAGATTCCGGTTCGACCGCACCGCTTCGGCGATTCCCTTGATGTCGCGGTTCCACTTCAGCGCCCATTCCGACTTGTCGTAGTATTCGGGTCCGACCTCAAAAAGCAGGCGCACGCAGTTGCGCGAGACCGCTACCTTGAAGTGAACGTCCTTCTTGTAACCCCGTTTTCCCGCACCGATGGCCGCCCAGGTGTCGTCGGGCGGGTTCACCGTCCGCCGGGCGTGCTTGGCGACATGGACGAACAGCGGCTGATCGATCATTCCCGCAAGCGTCGGGGCCAGTTCCTCACCGATGCCGGCCAGTTTTGGTCGCACGCTTGCGGCGATAGCGCCCATCCGTTCGTGGAATCCGGGAATCTCGAAAACCTTGAAATCCTTTGCCGTGAATAGCTCCATCACTCTCCTCCGAGCTTCATTATAAGGTGGAGATCTTCGATTCACCCCGTGAAACGATCAGAACAGGCGGCAAGGCGACGGAATGGTTTAACATAGGCGAGGCGTTCGAGCTGGCATCGAATGGACCCGAGAAGCAGCATTCTCGACCGAAGACCAGGTCGCTCATCGACAGATTATCCGAGGTGGAGGCCCCGTGATCGTACTCGTTCTGGTTGTCAGTCTAATTGCTGGAGGCGCGATTTCAGCGCCCGCCCAGGCCATATATGCGGAAAACCAGATTCCAGCCCAAGGGGTTCAGATCGAATACCGCCTGCGGATCGAGGATCCGAATCTGCATGTTTACAACATCGAGATGGACATCCGGGGTATCCGCGAGGACACCGTCAGTGTGGCGATGCCGGCCTGGGCACCGGGTGCTTACCGGATACGCGACTACGCCCGGAACGTCCAGAACTTCCAGGTCCGAACCCGCTCGGGGCGGCGTTTTCTCGGATGGCAGAAGACCGATAAGCAGACCTGGGAGGTTTCCAAGCAGCCCGCCGACGACATCATCGTCGTTTACGAGTTGTATTCGGACGGACTGAACTACCAGATGGCGGACGTCTCCGGACCGGCAACCTACATGTATGTCGTCGGCCGGAAGCATGTTCCGGTGGCCCTGCGCTACGAGAAACCGGGAGATTGGGACGTCTACACGGGTCTCGGGCGGCGGCGGGGAGCCTACCGCGCGTCGGACTACGACATTTTCATCGACGCCCCGGCCTTCGTCGGCGAATTCAAGGTTCTCGAGTTCGAATCGGCCGACGTTGCCTACCGTCTCGTCTTCAGCGATCCGGAAGTCGAATTCAACGAGGAGCAGGTTATCGGAGACATCCAGGCAATCGTCGAGGCCTCCGTCGCGATATTCGGTTCAGCTCCCTTCCGCGACTACACGTTCCTGTTCAAAGTGCAGCCTCGGCCCGGCAGCGGCGGGCTGGAGCACCTGAACTCTACCAGAATCACCGTTGGGGAGAACGATTTCGCAAGCGGCACGCGGTACGATCGATTCCTCTTCGTAGTGGCCCATGAGTTCTTCCACCTGTGGAACGTCAAGCGCATAAGGCCGGAGGTGCTCGGACCTTTCGATTACACGCGCGAGGTGCACACCCGTTCGCTGTGGATTTCCGAGGGCCTGACGAGCTATTTCGGACGCCTCTTGCTCAATCGGGCCGGCGTTTTCAACCCGCAGGCCTATCTGCAGAGTCTGTCTCAGGAGATCGACGGCCACCAGAAGAAGCCGGGGCGCTTCCTGATGAGCGCCGAAGAGGCCAGCTGGGAAACCTGGCTGCGGAGCGACAATAGCGACAACAACACGATCTCCTACTACACCAAGGGCGAAATCGCCGGCCTGTTGCTCGACATCGAGATTCGTGCCCGCACCCGGAGCGCCAAGAGCCTCGACGACGTGATGCGCTACCTGGCGGAAAACTACGCGAACAAGGGCATCGGCTTTCCTGAAGACGGGTTTCTGATGGCTTTGAATGCGGTCGTCGGCTCAGACTTCGAGGAGTTTTACTCCAGGGTAATCCAGAGCCGGCTGGATTTGGACTTTGACCGCTACCTTTCCCAGGCCGGACTGCAGGTCGAAACGCAGCGACAACCGTCTTCGCTATTCATGGGTGTGTCGGTGGAGGAAGCGGACGGCGGCCTTGCGAGAATCTCCCGCGTCATCCCGGGTAGCCCCGCCGAGGAGGCTGGTTTCGACAGTCGGGATGTGCTGATCGCCTTCGATGACCAGCGCATCACCTTTGCGAACTTTCAACCCCGCTTTCGTCAGCGAAAACTAGGAGAGACGCTTGATGTCAGCATCCTGCGGGGAGAAAAGCTGCTTCACCTCGAGCTGACACCTGGCGAGATCCAGCAGGAGACTTGGGTCATCACTGAAGCCAATGAGGTCACAGCCGAACAGCTGGAGCTTAGAAACCGCTGGATCGGTGAGCTAAACTAGACGCTCAATCAAGCGCGCTGTCAGCCCTCAGCGTTCAGCTCTTAGCTAATTCGGAAACGGGACGATAGTCCCATCCGATTGAGCTGACAGCTGACAGCTGATCGCTTTTTCATAAGAAAGGGGCCGAATGGAAATCGAACTCGTCTACTGCCAGGCTTGAAACTACGAACCTCAAGCGGTCAGTTTGACCGACAAACTCATATCCCAATACAAGGCCAAGATCGGCCGGCTCGTCCTGGTGCCTTCCGACGGAGGGCGCTTTGAAGTGAGCGTGGACGGAAAGCTTATCTACTCGAAACTCGAGACCGGAAGGTTCCCGGAGTACGATGAGATCGCCGGACAGTTGCCTGCATGAGCTCAGAGCAACCAGCGGGCCGGACAGTCTGACGCTTTCAAACTTGGGAGCTCCGGTTCTCAACTGGGTGCCGAGCCTTCCCCGTCCCAAGACTATTGAAGATTGGTCGTTGGACGAATCCCCATTGGAAATTGGGCAGTGGAAATTGCTCTAGCTGCCATTGATCGGAGCTTCGAGCCGTTCTTCTATCGACTAGAGCGCGCTAATGCCTGTCACGATTCTCGAAGATCTGAAATGAAGCAATTCCAATGAACTACCTGCAATGCGCATTACTCAATATCGCGATTTGCAGTCAGACTCACTAAGTTTTCGGAGGAGCGTTCACCCAAAACGCGGCTCCCGAACCGCCCGGAGAGCCCCGTGTCCCACATCGGGAGCCTACTCTACGGTGATCTCGGCAAGCGTGGATAAGCCGTAGCTCATCCGGATCTTCATCCCGACCTCGAACCGCAGTTCTTCGGCGAAGACGACAGTCGCCTCGAGCGTTTCGTTGGCCAGTAACGCCAAGGTCTCCTGGTCGGCTTTTGCTGCGATGATCGAACCATCACCGTAGACGAGCTTGAAGAAGCGCGGGACGAATTGAAGGATTCTCCATAGATGTCCTTCACTTGGAACTCGATCCGGTCTTCGGAGATCTCCTGAACCCGCAACTCCATCTGTTGCGTCCGGATGACGGCGTCCTGGATCTCTTTGCCGTCGATCTTGATGACCATGGGACCGCATTATACTCGGGAAATTGAAGGATTCTCCATAGATGTCCTTCACTTGGAACTCGATCCGGTCTTCGGAGATCTCCTGAACCCGCAACTCCATCTGTTGCGTCCGGATGACGGCGTCCTGGATCTCTTTGCCGTCGATCTTGATGACCATGGGACCGCATTATACTCGGGTGCCGGTCGGGTCGCAGGGTCCCGACCCGCCTCCCATGCGCAGTGAGTTGGCCAGCGCGCGGGTGAGGAAGGCCTTTCCGGCCCCCACCGCTTCGGGTGCGGCCATACCCCGGGCCAGGTTGGCCGTGATCGCCGCCGACAGGATGCAACCGGTCCCGTGAGTGTCCGCCGTCGGAACGCGCTCCTGGGAGAGCCGCAACGTTGTATCGCCGTCAAACAGCACATCCACCGCGGGACCTTCGAGGTGCCCTCCCTTGACGAGAACGTACCGCGGCCCCATCTCATAGACGGCGCGCGCAGCCTCCTCCATCTCGGAAACGGTTCCGACGGTTCCATCCACCAGAGCCCCCGCTTCGTCCAGGTTCGGCGAAACCAGGAAGGCCAGCGGGAGCAGATTCTCTCGAAGCGCCGCAAAACCGTCCGCGGTCAACAACGAAGCACCCGACGAGGAAACGATGATCGGATCGACAACAAGTGTCTGAATTCGATATTCACGAACCTTCGCGGCGACGGCGTCGACATTTGACGCCGTGGACAACATTCCGGTCTTGACCGTCTCGGTCGGGAGATCCGTCATGACCGCATCAATCTGAGCGGCGACCGCATCGGCGGAGACGTCGAACACATCGGCCACGCCAAGGGTATTCTGCGCCGTTACGGCAGTGATCACCGACATGCCGTAGACGCCGAGCGCCGCAAAGGTCTTCAAGTCTGCCTGAATCCCCGCTCCTCCGCTGGAATCTGATCCTGCGATCGTCAAGACCCTGGGGATCACCGAAGCTCCCCAAGCGTCCTTTCGATCTGCACTCGCGAGGCCCCGTGCGGGACGGCAACGACGGGAAGGGTGGCGCCGGCGGCCCGGAACTCGTCGAGACGCCGCCGGCATTCATCGCGCGACCCCAGTGCAGCGAGTTGGTCGATCATCGCATCGGAAACCGCGGAGACGGCCTCACGCCGTTTACCGCTCTGCCACAACGCGTGAACCTTCTCCGCCTCGTTCCGGAAACCGAACCGAGCGACCACGTTCTTGTAGAAAGTGCCCATGCCTCCGACATAGTAGGCCAGGTGGGGACGCACCATGTCCCGGAGGGCTGGTTTGTCCTCCCCCACACATGCCATGATGGTCGGCGCGACCTCTTTCACCCCTCCGACCTCCTCCAGAGCGCTGGCGAAGCCGACCAGCGGCAGCCAGATCGGCAGCCAGCCGTCGGCGATCTCGCCCGTCAATCGATTGTTCTTCGGACCGATGGAAGCGATGAAGATCGGCACGTCCTTCCTTATCGGCCGAAACCCGAGGCGGAAGCCTTTCAGGCGGAAAATCTCACCCGAATAGTCGACGGGACCCCCACCGAGAGCCAGGCGAATGATTTCTACGACCTCGCGGGTGCGCCGCAGGGCCCCCTCAAATGGAACACCGTGCCAGCCCTCGATCACCGCTGGACCGCTGATGCCCAGACCCATCACGGCTCGACCACCGGAAGCCTCGTCCAGAGTTGCAATCGATTGGGCGATCAGGGCGGGCGTCCGGCTGAAGACGTTGACGATACCCGGACCCAAACGGACGTTTTTCGTGCGCGCCGCGATCACGCCCAGCGTCGTGAAGGCGTCGCGATTCCAGGACTCGGGGACAAATACGGTATCGTAACCCAACTCGTCGGCGAGAATGGCGTAGCTGAGCAGTTCGTCGCCCGTAGTTCCTCGATCGTGGGGGAACTGAAACGCGATGCGGTGGTGCTCGGACATATCCTGCGGCATCGTGCGATCCCTGGCTACACGGGCTGGAGAGAATCCCCGACCTGTATCTCCCCAGGTGACACGACCCGGGCGAACCGCCCCCGCTTTCCGTCGATGTCGGCCCGAAGGCCGGAACGAATACGATCCATCTGACCGCAAGGCTCGCAGGGAATCGTGATCTCGATCGTCGCTTCCCCGACCCGGAACTGTTGGCCTTGCGGCAGATTCATTACCTCCAGACCGTCGACAAGCATGTTTTCGAGCAGTTGACCGGGTCTCAGGCCAAACTCACCAAGGATCGATTCCGACTGGATCAGAATCTGCCGCTGACCCTTGCCCCCGGCATGGTAATCCCCCTCCAGGCCGATCTCCGTGGCCGTCACCGATCGGACCGAGCGGGAGGCGTCGCCCTTACGGCGGTTGACGAACAACGCTGTCACACGAGGGTTCTCCATGCCGACATTATATCCCTCAACTGCGGCACTAGGAGACCGGGACCTCTGTTAGAATATTCGGATGATTCCCCGACTGATGCTCTGCGGCCTTTGTGTCCTCGGCGCCGTCGTAGCCGCTTCGGCCCAGGTTCCGGCGGGCGATCCTTTCGAAGCCAAGAAACACCCGAATCCGATCGTCACTTTCGTCGAATCAAAGCACTTCAAACCGACGGACTACAACACCGCTCGCGATCGGGCGGACATCGAACTGCTCGGCTTGTCCCGGGACGAAGGTCATCGTGAAAGCGTCGAGATCACGCGGAGCGACGCGCGGAAGCTCAAGATCCTTGGCCGAAAGACCGAAGTTTTGTTCTTCCCCGTCGTGAAGCAGAACTTCCGTTTGGCCGACGAAGGTCTGCTCGTCCTGTACTCCTTCAAGGATCCGCGGCCCGACATCCCGTCCGAGTACCGCGTGTCGATTCTCAACGAACACGCTTTTCGCGAACACAAGAAACCCAAGGATGGACGCTTCGGGCTCAGCACTCCACCGGAGCGGTTGGGGATCCGGGGTTCGGCGGCCCTGCTGTTTGACAACGACGGAGAACTGACGTTGTTCTGGCAGGATCGCGGCGTGTCGCATGCCGCCTCGGGAAGCATGAGCCGGGAGATGCTGTTCTGGTTGGTCGAAGATCTATTGTAGCGAGATCAAACACGTCTCACGATTTGTGGGACTCCTCGGCAGTGGGCGTAAGTTTGTGAAAGTTGCTGTCACCGGCGCGACGGGGTTCATCGGAAAACGCTTGGTCGAAGAGTTCGAGCGCACAGGTGTCGAATTCGTCGTCATCACCCGAGATTCATCTCGTGCCCGCGGGGCGTTCCCACAAGCGGCCGGTATTCTGGAATGGGATCCGCCCGGGCGAGGCTTGAATCCATCCGATCTTGCCGGCCTGGACGGGGTCGTGAACCTGGCCGGGGCAACGGTCGCCCAACGCTGGACGGCCAGGGCAAAGAACGCGATCCGCAACAGTCGCGTGGATTCGACACGGCTGGTAGTCGACGCGATCAGCGGTTCGGACTCGCCGCCACCCGTGTTGGTCAGCACATCCGCGATCGGTTTCTACGGTCCACGCGATTCCACCCGCCTGAACGAAGACAGCCCTCCCGGATCGGACTTTCTCGCTGAAGTCTGCCAACAGTGGGAGGCCGAATCGCAGAAGGCGACCGCGGCCGGGGTCCGGGTGGTGAACCCCAGGATGGGCATCGTCCTCGGCTCCGGCGGTGGGGCGATGGCAAACATGCTGACACCGTTCAAACTCGGCGTCGGAGGTCCCATCGGAAACGGGAGGCAATGGATGTCCTGGGTCCACATCGACGATGTTGCCGGCATGCTGATCGAGGGGCTGAAGAGCGCCGGCCTGTCAGGACCCGTTAATGTGACTGCCCCGGAGCCTGCGACAAACCGTGACTTCTCCAAAGCTCTGGGACGCGCCCTGCACCGACCGGCCTTCCTGCCGACTCCGGTGTTTGCTTTGAGATTGGGGTTCGGAGAGTTCGCCGACATCCTGGCCACCGGGCAACGGGTCCTACCCGAGAAGGCTTTGGCCGCGGGCTACCGGTTCCGATTTCCAGAACTTCGGGAGGCCCTTTCCGAAGTCGTCTGAGATGCAACGTCGCAGCTCGCCCTCTAGCAGCCCGTGGCAGAAGTCTGATGGTTCGCGCGCACGGGTCTTGCGAGGCGGAGACGAGGCGCGAGGAGGAATCGATGCTGTTTCATCAATGACGACGAGTAACAAAGTATCCGACCGCAACCCCCGTGCGCCCGGAGGGTTACGGCGGCGTCACACCATCTGCGTTGTTCCCGCTCCTAAACGATGTACCAGCATCGCCCTCGTCGCGGCGCCTAGCATCTGGCGCAACGCCGCCGTAACGCGAGCCATCAGACTTCTGCCACGGGCTGCTTGACCGTGAAACTACTCAACCGGTACATCTTCCGCGAAACGCTCGTCCCTATGCTCATCGCGCTTCTTGCGCTGACCTTCGTTATGGTAGCGCAGCAGATGGGCGGGCTCGTGGAACTGATCGTCCGGCGTTCGGCCACTGCCGCTGAAGTGTGGGCCATCATCGCCGCGATCCTGCCGGGCGCGCTGATGGTCACGATACCGACGGCCCTGCTCGTCGGTGTGCTGACCGGATTCGGACGGATGTCGTCCGACAGCGAAAGCGTGGCCTTCCGTGCCGGTGGCGTACCGACGCGCGCTATACTCCGACCCGTCCTCACGCTCGGTTTTCTGGCCTGGGCCGTGAATCTGACGCTATCGGTCTGGATCGCTCCTGCTGCCGCTGCCCGGCTCGAGGAGCTCAAGTTTTCGATCGGCGTGAAGCAGTTGTCGTTCGAGCTCCAGCCGCGCGTCTTCAACGAAGATCTGGGCAACGGGGACCTCGTCCTTTACGTTCGGGACGTGTCGGCGGAAGGGAACGAATGGCGCGGAATCCTCCTGGCAGACCTTGGAACGCCGGACAAGCCGAGTGTCACGATGGCGCAGTACGGACGGTTCAGCGGTGAGGCAGCTGACGGAACTTACGAGGTGACGTTGTTCAACGGCAGCACCCACATCGCGCTCAGCCCTGATCGCTACGACTTCTCGCAGTGGAACGTGAACACTCTCCCGGTCCCGCTGCCGGCAGACCCGACACCGGCGGTGGAGCTTTCGCCTACTCAAGTCTCGACCGAGGGCCTGTGGCGATCGATAGGCGCCGGCAGCGCGACCTTCGCCGACGAGGTCGAGTTTCACCGCCGTATTGCTCTTCCGTTTGCATGCCTGGCGTTCGCGCTGATCGGCCTGCCGCTGGGGCTGTCGACCCATCGCGGCGGCAGGTCGATGGGGCTGGTCGTCAGCATCCTGCTCATGCTCGTCTACTACATGATCTTCGTTGGGGGCACCCGAATCGCCGCGAACGCGCAACTGTCTCCTTTCGTCGGAACCTGGGGAGCCAACCTCGGGTTCGCGGCCCTGGGAGTATTCCTCCTGATCCGCTCGGAAAAGGAGCACGACAACCGGCTGATCGGTCTGCTGAACGAAGTCGGTGAGGGTTTCCGGCGGAAGCTCAGCTCCATTCCAAAGTTCGGTTCCTGGATCGGCCGATGGGCGTACTCGTTCACCCACCACCCCACCTGGTTCAGGACACTCGACGTCTACGTGTTGAGGGGGTTCTCTTTTTTCTTCTTCCTCGTTCTCGTCGTCTTCGTGGCGTTGTTCATGATCGTCACGCTCTTCGAGCTCCTCCCGGACATCGTGAAGAACAACGCCAGCTCGAGCGTCGTAGCCGGTTATTTCTTCTTTCTCCTGCCCCAGATCCTGCACTGGGTAATGCCCCTCGCCGTCCTGCTTGCGGTGCTCGTGAACCTCGGCGCACTGACCAAAACGAACGAGACCCTCGCGGCAAAGGCCGGAGCGATAAGCCTGTACAGGATGTCGGTGCCGCTTCTGATCGTCGCCCTCCTGCTTTCCGTGGGGGTCTATTTCATGCAGGACTACCTGCTTCCGTATTCCAACCAGCGGCAGGACGAATTCAGGAACCGAATCAAGGGCCGCGCCGCACAGACCTACCGCGACCCGCTGCGGAAGTGGATGGCGGGCTCGGAAAACCAGATCTACCACTACAACTATTTCGATCCCGAGCGAAACGCCTTCGCGGGCATCTCGGTTTTCGACTTCGACCCGGAAAACTTCGGCCTACGACGCTGGACGTTCGCCTCGCGCGGCAGCTGGAATGGGCAGGGTTGGATACTCGAGAATGGATGGTCCCGATCACTCCAGAGCGATGGAGGAATCGCTTATGACGCGTTCGAACGCAGGGACTCCGCACAGATGGAAGATGGCCCGGACTACTTCAAGAAAGAAGTCCGGACGGCCTCGCAGATGAGCTATCCCGAACTGCGCCTCTACATCGATGACCTCTCACAGAGCGGTTTCGATACGAGCAGCCTGACCGTCGATCTGTACCGCAAGCTCTCGTTCCCCTTCGTGTCGCTCATCATGGCCATCATCGCCGTACCGTTCTCGTTCACGACCGGCCGGAGGGGGGCCTTTTACGGGATCGGAATCTCCATCGTCATCGGGATCGGCTACTGGGCAGCGTTCGAGTTCTTCGACACGCTCGGGGGAATCAACCGGCTGTCGCCGCTGATCGCGGCCTGGTTCCCGAACCTGATATTCGGGCTCAGTGGAATCTGGTTGCTGTTGAAAGTAAGGACGTAGGAGGATGGCGGGTGTAGGTGCGCTCTATGAGCGCACACGCCTCGAACCGCAACAATGTGCGGTCATAGACCGCACCTACACCTACAGGTCACTAGACGCCTGCCGCCTGGCCGCGCAGGGCGGCGGCCTTGTCGGTCGCTTCCCAGGAAAACTCAGGCTCTTCCCTGCCGAAATGACCATAGCTGGCTGTCTTCTGGTAAATCGGACGCCTCAAGTTCAGGGACTCGATGATCCCGCGAGGCGTCAACTGGAAGTTCTCGCGTACGAGCTCTGAAATCTTCTCATCAGCCATCTCTCCCGTACCGAAGGAATCCACCAACACGGAAACCGGGTCCACAACACCGATGGCATAGGCAAGTTGAATCTCGACACGGCTGGCGAGCCCGGCCGCAACGACGTTCTTGGCGACGTGGCGCGCCATGTAGCAGGCCGATCGGTCTACCTTAGTCGGATCCTTGCCGGAAAACGCGCCGCCTCCGTGGCGACCCATGCCGCCGTAAGTGTCGACGATAATCTTCCGCCCGGTCAGTCCGCAATCGCCCTGCGGACCACCGCGAACGAACCTTCCGGTCGGATTGACGTGGTACTTGGTAGCGGAATCGAGGAGCTCCTCAGGAAGCACCGCCTTGATCACGTGGGTTATGACCTCCTCACGGATCTGCATCGCGGTGGCTTCGGGATCGTGTTGCGTAGAGACAACGACCGTATCGATCCTTACTGGTTTACTCCCTTCATATTCAACCGATACCTGAGATTTTCCATCGGGTCTCAGAAACGGGAGCAAACCGGACTTCCGCAGCTGGGCCAGCCGCGCCGTCAATTTGTGGGCGAGCAGGATCGGTGTCGGCATCAACTCGCGTGTTTCGTCGGTGGCGTAGCCGAACATCATGCCCTGGTCGCCGGCGCCTCCGGTGTCGACACCCATCGCGATGTCCGGAGACTGCCGGTCGATCGCCGACATGACCGCACAGGTGTTGCAATCGAAGCCGTAGTCGCCCGAAACGTACCCCACATCCTGCACCGTCCTCCGGACCACGCTCTCGAAGTCGATGTAGCATTTTGTCGTGATCTCCCCTGCCACGAGAGCCAGCCCGGTCGTCACCAGCGTCTCACAGGCGACGCGACCCATCGGGTCTTCTTCCATGACGCAGTCCAGAACTGCATCCGAGATCCGGTCGGCCAGCTTGTCGGGATGCCCCTCCGTTACCGACTCTGAGGTAAACAACTTTCGAGTGTCACTCACTTAGCCTTTCTCCTTCCAGAATCCCGCACCTGGCGCCCACAGGCGATCGGTCGGGAGCATACTTTTCGTAGCGATAATTGCTTACGCCCTGGGATGGTGTGCCTTGTAAATCTGCTTCAACCGCTCCCGGATCACGTGCGTGTATATCTGCGTCGTCGATATGTCGGAATGGCCGAGCATCATCTGGACCGATCTCAAGTCAGCGCCACGCTCCAGCAGGTGCGTTGCGAACGAATGCCGCAACATGTGCGGCGATATTTTCTTGCCGATCTTCGCCCGCTCACCGTAAGTCTTCAGGATCAACCAGAAGCCGCCCCGGGTCAGTTTCCCGCCCCTGTAGTTCAGGAACAGATACTGGCTAGTCTGTTTCTTCCGGCCCTTGTCGAGGTATTCCCGGACCGCCCGGACGGCCGAAGCGCCCAGCGGTACGATACGTTCCTTACTCCCTTTCCCCATGCATCGTACGAATCCGCTGTCCAGGTCGAGAGCGTCGACTCTCAGCCCAACAAGCTCCGAAACACGGAGACCGGTCGCATACATCACCTCGATCATCGCACGGTCGCGAAGGCCCGCCCGCTCCTCTGCCTTCGGGGCGGCCAGCAGCTGATCCACCTCTTCAAACGTCAAGAAGTGGGGCAGTGGAACCCAGGACTTCGGGATATCCACCACAGCCGTCGGATTATCCTGGCTTTCGCCTTCCAGTATCAGGAACCGGTACAAACCCCGGATGGCGGTCAACGCCCGTGCGGCCGAGCGTGCCTTCAAACCGCGACTATAAAGGAACGAAACAAAAGCGGATACATCTGCAGGCTTTGCTGAGGCCAGATCGGCTTCGTCCAGATGCTCGCAGTAGAGCAACAGATCCCGCCCGTACGAATCGAGGGTGTTCGCTGATAGACCCTTCTCAATCCGAAGATACAGGAGAAACCGGTCTACCCATTCCTCGTTCGTCATGAGATGGGCGTCGATCCGTCGCCCGTGCGCCTGAGGAAAACGTCGCGAACTTCACCAAGCTCGCGGCACCTCAGCAAAAAGGCCGCCAGAAAGTATACAACGGCTGAGGTCAGGATCGTTGCTGCGAGTGCGAAGATACGCTGTCCCAGCGCCTGGTCGTAGTAGAAACCGGGGCTGTTGATCAGGGTCGACGCAAGGAATCCGAGCGGCACCGAGGCGGCGGCAAATCGAACCAGCGATGAGTTGATGGAGGCAAGACCGATCGTCCCGTGCCGCTGGATGAATATCACGATCAACGCAATCGCGTTGAAGAAAGCCGCGAGCGACATCGCCAGCGCCGGTCCGCCGACCTCGAGGGGACGGAAGAACGCAAAGTTGAACACGACGTTCAGCAGCATCGCCCAGCAGGCGATCCGCACCGGAGTGCGCGTATCCTCGAGAGAGTAGAACGCCGGAACGATCACCTTCACCATGGAAAGCGCCGAAAGACCGAAGGCAAAGAACAGGAGAGGCCAGCTCGTCAGCGCGGTAGACGCAGCATCGAACTCGCCGTGTTCGAAGAGCACTTCGATTATCGGGACACGCAGCACGACAAGCCCGACCGTGGACGGCACGGTTATGAACAGAATGATCCGTGACGCAAAGTTCAGCGTTCCCTTCATCTCTTCCATTCGAAGCTCTCCGGCCTGGCGAGAGAGTAGAGGTAACACGACGGTCGCGATCGCGACCGCATAGCCGCCGAGGACCAACTCCATGACCCGGTCGGAGAGGTACAGCGCCATCTGCGGACCATCGCCGAGGAAAGAAGCAAAAGTCCGGCCCACGACGAAGTTGAGTTGGGCGACGCCGACCCCCAGGACCACGGGAACCATCAGCCGTCCAGCCCTGCGGACGGCTGCGTCAGCGAGGTTCAATTGAGGTCGAAACCTCCAGCCAGTCCCTATGAGCTGCGGCACCTGGACTGCGACTTGCGCGACGCCACCAATGACCACTCCAACCGCCAACGCCGTCTCGGGGCTCGGGAACAGTCCGGTCAGGAAGGAAAGCGTGATCACGCTGAGGTTCAAGAGCACTGGAGCAAATGCTGGAGCCGCAAACTTGTGGAAGCTGTTCAAGATCCCCATCGCCATCGCCGACAGGCTGATGAAGAAGATATAGGGGAACATGATCCGGTTCAGGAGTGCGGTCAACTCCAGCTTGCCCGGGGTTTCGGTGAAACCGTACGCAATGGCGCGGACGAGCAGAGGTGAAAAGAGGATTCCCAGAACGGTCACTGCAGTCATCGCCAGCGAGACCAGTGTGATCAGGGTGTTGGCAAACCGCCACGCGTCTTCGCGGTCTTCAAGGGCAACGTACTTTGAGAAAATGGGAATGAATGCGGCGCTCACGGCGCCTTCACCCACGAGACGGCGGAGGAGATTGGGGATCATGTAGGCAACGGTGTAGGCGTCGCCCGCAGCGCCGGCGCCCAGAAGCGACGCGATTCGAAGGTCGCGGATGTAACCGAAAATCCGGCTGAGGAGGGTGATCGCGGTGACGAGGGAGGCTGACCGGAGCAGCGTACGGTGTTCGCTCATTCCTTCCAGGGAGCTATACTAACATAGGCCTCTAAAACAAAGGCCTTCATGGATTTAAGCGAAGAGGAGAGCGGACCATTGAAGCTTCGTTTAATTGCCCAAAAGCTCGGGTGCACACTGCACGGCGACGCTGAGAGGGAAATCACGGGCGTTTCGGGCATCGAGGAAGCTGGCCCGGAACAAATCACGTTTGTCTCGAATCGCCGTTACGCGGCGAGCGCGAGGACGACGAAGGCCGGCGCGGTCCTCGTTACCGAAGACTTCCCCGAGATACCGGCGCCCACGCTCCGCACACCCAATCCATACCTCGCCTTCGCACGTTCGATCGAGTTGTTCTACGAGGCACCGGTACCTCCCCGGGTGGTTGATTCGACAGCCCGGGTTTCGGCTTTGGCGCGAATCGGTACCGGCGCGTCGATAGGCGCTTACGTTGTCATCGACGACGACGTCACGATCGGAGAGAACGCGACCATCGGGGCGTTCACCCACATAGGGCAAGGCGCCCAGATCGGCGACAACTTTCGGACGTATTCCCATGTATCCGTGCGCGAGTACTGCTTGATCGGGAACAACGTCATCCTGCAGGATGGCGCCCGCATCGGCTCCGACGGCTACGGTTATGCCAAGAAGGATGACGACAGCTACCATAAGATCGTCCAGTCCGGAATCGTGGTCCTCGAAGACGACGTCGAGGTGGGCGCCAACACCACGATCGATCGGGCGACGATCGGCGAAACGCGGATTCGGAGCGGCGCCAAGATCGACAACCTCGTACAAATCGGCCACTCCTCCGTCGTGGGTGAAAACACTCTCCTCTGCGCGCAAGTTGGTCTCGGAGGCAGTTCCAGAATCGGACGTAACGTCGTCCTCACCGGACAGGTCGGAGTCGCAGGACACCTCGAGATCGGAGACGGTGTGATCGCCACCGCCCAGACTGGAATCCCCAACTCGGTGGAAGCCGGCAAGATGATTTCCGGCTATCCCGCCATCGACAACCGGCTCTGGCTCAAATGCTCGGCAGTGTTCAAGCGACTCCCCGAGCTGCTGAAACGGGTCGATCGGTTGGAGAAGGGGAGGGGAAGTAGTCAGTAATCAGTAGTCGGTTGTCAGTTGGCGGCTTCGCGGCGGGACAATGCCGCTAGACGTTACGGGTCTGACTGACCCTGTTGTGAAGACTCGACCCCTGATCCTCTACTCTCCTACCTCCCGCCGGTTTCCGCGATGGGACATGCTTCGGCGGGCTTTGCCCCGAGGATGCCGAGCCGTCTGCGCAAGGGGAGCTAGACTCAGACAGTCTCCACTTGCAATCCGCCCATGACCGTACAGGCCAGATTGAAAAGCGCACCGGCGATCAAACCTGTCAGAAAACCCATGAAGCTGTAGAAAATGGGCAACACGATGACCGAACCCACGCCGAAGAAAAGGGCGAGTAAGGCACCGGTAGCCCCTTCGGCTCCTCCGGTCAACGCGAACCCGAACACCGACAGCAGCGCAAAGACCGAGCCCCCGATGAGCCCGAAGGCTGCGTAGATAACAGTGAGAATCTTCCCCAACGACAGAACGTCGATTTTGGTAATAGTCAAGACAGCACCTCCTTGAAAGATCAGCCTCCTGACCTCGTCGAGACTGCGCCGAGGCACAGACGCTTGTTCACACGTGCGGAGAGAAGACCAACCACGGAGGCACGGAGGCGCCGAGCACTTATGTCTTCTCGCCGAGCCTCCGAGCCTCCGTGGTTGCTTCTTTCTTCTAACCTTATCGGTATGGATCGCACGTTATCGTTTCCTGGAAGACGTTGTAAAGGAAGACCATGCATGCAGAATCGGACGGGAGAGTGGCGCCGGCGGACGCGTCGACATAGAATGACGACACCGATGACCCGGCGAATCATCCTCCCCATGCTGTTGGTCCTGACCGGCATTTCGGTGCAAGCCGACGACTGGCCCCAGTTCCGTGGTCCGACCGGACAGGGGCACTCCTCCGAAGGCCAGTTGCCGTTGGAGTGGGATGAGGAACGGAACGTGGTCTGGAGAATCCCTGTTTCGGGACAGGGCTGGTCTTCTCCGGTCGTTTCCGAAGGGCGCATCTGGTTGACGACCGCGATCGTCGATCAAGACGCAGCTTCGCTTCGAGCAATCGCTTTCGATTTCGAGACGGGACGCGAAGTCGTCAACTCCGAGATCTTCCAAATGGACGATGCGCGGCTGCTGAATCTGAAGAACACCCACGCCTCCCCCACGCCCATCGTGGAAGGCGATCAGGTCTATGTCCACTTCGGCGCCACCGGCACGGCGGCACTCACGACCTCCGGTGAAGTCATCTGGAAGACGACCTTCCCCTACATTTCTCAGCACGGCAACGGGGGTTCACCGGTTCTGTATGAGGACCTGCTGATTATCAACTGCGACGGCTTCGACGAAGCCTTCGTCGTGGCGGTGGACAAGAGCACCGGCGAGGTCCGCTGGAAAACGGCCCGGCCCAGACCGTTCAGCCAGGCGTACTCGACTCCCCTCCTGATCCGGGTCGACGAACGGGACCAACTCGTCAGCGTGGGCGCGTTTCGCGCAATCGCCTACGAACCGATATCCGGAGATGAAATCTGGCGCGTCAACTATCCGGACGGCTTCTCCAACGTCCCGAGTCCGGTCTACGGGCACGGACTCGTCTACATAGCCACCGGGTTCCAGCAGCCGTCGCTGATGGCCGTGCGGGTGAATGGCAAGGGTGACGTGACCCAAACGCACGTCGAGTGGACCTTGCGGCGGTCTGTGTCTCTGACTCCGTCGCCACTCCTGGTCGGAGACGAACTCTATGTGGTGAGCGACATCGGCGTCGTCAGCTGCCTCGACAGCAAAACTGGAAAGCCGCACTGGCAGCAGCGCGTGCTGGGCAACTTCTCCGCATCCCCGGTCTATGCGGACGGGCGTATTCACATCCTGAGCGAAGGGGGGACAACGACCGTCATCTCCCCCGGGAAGGAGTTTCGCGCCCTCGCGGAAAACGTCATCGATGGCTGGACGCTTGCCTCGATGGCCGTTTCGGACGGATCGATCTTCATCCGCAGCCTCGACCACCTGTACCGTATCGCCGGGCAGTAGCAGCCCAACCTTCCCCACATCCGTATGATTAGGCTTCACCAATCCCGTCCGAAGGTCGTACAATTTGCTTCGGCTCCCGTAAGAACAGGGACAGAACGCTGTTTAAAGGCAGGTGACCCATGAGACGTGCGAGCATCCTGGTCCGCTCCATCGGCATTCTGACCGGTGTCCTGATTGGCCTGAACGTGACCACCCTCCAGGCGCAGGAATGGCTCGGTGCCAGTTCCCGGCACTACCGGATTCTTGGGACGGCCGATGACGACGACTTGGTAGAAGTCGGAGTGCGGCTTGAAGCTTTCTTCACCGCCGTCAACAGCACTCTCTTCAGGGGGCAACAGCTTCGGAGCCCGGCCCCGACGACAGTGATCGTTCTGGATGACGATGACGACGTCGAGGAACTCGGCCTGACCCCGGAAGCCGATGGCTACTTCCTCGCCGGCAGGAACGAAAACTTCATGATCCTCTCTCCTGAATCCCGCAGCCGTAGCCCCTTCGAGCCGATCATGCGCGGTTTCTTCCTAACGATTGCTGAGGAGAACCTGCCCGACATGCCGGTGTGGCTCCGTGAGGGCTTGGCCGAGTTCTACAGTACTATCGAGATGGATGACGAGCTGCTGGTGATCGGACGCCATGTCGAAGAGTACATCCGAGCGGTCCGGGACGAAGACGACCGTCTGCCGTACGCGGAAGTGTTCGAAGGAGCGCCCACGGCGAATCCTGCCGACGAGGAGCGGGACCAGATGTTCCAGGCTCAGTCATGGGCCCTGATCCACTTCTTGATGATGCGCAACAGGGGACCGGGTCTCGCAGAAACGGCAACCTTCGCCCAGTTGATCAACGCCGGGGGAGCTTTCGAGGAGTCTTTCCGCTCCGCGTTCGGCACCAGCTTCGAAGACCTTCAGGAAGAGTTTGACGATTACCTCGACGAAAGGAGTTTTCCGTTCCTGCGGATGACGATCAGCGGAATCGGCGAGGACTACATAACGATGGATGCGGATCCCTTCTCGCCGGCGCAGGGTGAGACTTATCTTGCGGATCTCATGCTCGAAGCTGGCCGAACCGCCGAAGCGGAACGTCGCCTGCAGGCTGCGATCGCCAGGGAGGGGGGGCTGTCGGCGCCTCACACGTCCCTAGGTGGACTGCGTCTCCAACAAGGGCGGCATGACGAAGCGCTGGAGAGCCTCGAACGAGCGGTCGAAGGGTCAGGACCGACCCATCTCAGCCACTACTACTACGCACTGGCTTACAACAGGGTGAACCCCGAACTGTCCGACGAAGGACGGGCACTTCTCCGGCAACACCTCGGTGAAGCCATCCGGCTGGGGCCAGAGTTTCCGGACGCGCACCACGAACTTGCCGTGACGTACGTCGACATGGGCGACGACCTGGATGAAGCGGCCCGGCTGCTCGACCGAGGATTGACGCTTTCGCCGGATCACCCCGCGTATCTGGTAACGCTCAGCCGTGTCTTGATCGCCCAGGGTTTTCCCGATGCAGCACGCAGCGTTCTTGAACGGGTGCTGGAATTGACCGACGACCAGGCCATTCGTGGACGTGCCGAATCGATACTGGAGTCGATCGCCGGCCAGGATGAAGGCCAGGCGTGAAAGGACCCTCGCTGGCGAGCGTTGCGTTTCTCGTCACGACGCTCGCCATCGACGTCGCCGCCCAGGACATCCCGTCGTCGCCTGAGCCCGGACGGACGGATGTGCTCTTCATAGCGATAGATGACCTCAATGACTGGGTAGGAGTTCTGGATGGACATCCACAGGCCAGAACCCCGAACATCGATCGGCTCGCGGACCGGGGGATAGTCTTCACGAACGCCCACACGGTCTCGACTTCCTGCAATTCGTCACGCACCGCTCTGCTGACGGGGCTCCGACCGTCGAGCACCGGTGTCTACACCAACGGACGGGACTGGCGCAACGTCGAAAGACTTCGTAGCATACCGACCCTGCCTGGACACTTTCGCGAAGAGGGCTACCGGACGTTCGGCGCCGGCAAGATCTTCCACGCTCATACCTACTACCCGGAAGGATTCTTCGGGTTCAACGATCCCGACGCGTGGGAGGCTTTTTATCCCTCTGTCCGTCGCCAGCTCCCCGACGAAGTCGGCCCGCCCACACGGCCTGCCAATCAGAATCCGGGCTATCTCGGCTTCGATTGGTCCGCTGTCGTCACCGACGACGCGGCGATGGGGGATGGGCAGGTCGTCTCCTGGGCGGAACGCCAACTGGCAGCTTCGAGCGGTGACCCGAGATTTCTGGCCGTGGGTATATACCGCCCACACCTTCCCTGGTATGTGCCGCAGGCCTACCTGGACATGCATCCTCTCGAGCAGATCGAGCTGCCCACGACCGTGGAGAGCGACCTGGATGACGTGCCCGAGATAGCCTGGCCTGCCCCATTGAACTCACGGGAGACACATCGGTGGGTCGTTGAACAGGACATGTGGGAAGAGGCGGTCCAGGCTTACCTGGCCAGTATCAGTTTTGCGGACGCGATGGTTGGCCGTCTGGTCGCCGCTTTGGATCGGAGTGGGCGCGCCGAGGACACGATTGTCGTTCTCTGGTCCGATCACGGTTTCCATCTGGGCGAGAAGCAACGCTGGCGCAAGTGGACCCTGTGGGAGGAAGTAACCCACGTACCGCTGATTGTCGTGGCACCGGGCGTCACGACCCCCGGAAGCCGCACCGCCAAGCCGGTCTCTTTGCTGGACGTTTATCCCACACTGACGGAGTTGGCGGGCATCTCGATGCCGGAGCACCTGGAGGGAACCAGCCTCGTTCCGTTGATTGAGGATCCGGATGCAGAGTGGGATCATGCCGCCGTGACCACGAACGGCTACCGGAACCATTCTGTGCGGGACCTCCGTTACCGCTACATTCGTCACGCCGACGAATCGGAGGAACTCTACGACCTCGAAACCGATCCCAACGAATGGAAGAACCTGGCCGCAGACCCCGCCTTTGGTGAGACAAAGAGCCGGCTCGCCGAATGGCTGCCCGACGTCGACGTCCTTATCCGACCCCAGCCATAGCAGCCCTGGCCCGACGCCAAACGGTATCGCTGTCCGTTAGATGTAGATCCGTTCAGAGTTTCTCAGGGAACGGTAGCGCTCGAAAACCTTCCGCTCGTCTTCGACTCCCAGTATCGACTTCAGGCTGCTCCCACGGAACGAGTGCGCCAGCAGCTGGAAAGCGTTGCGAAAGACGTAGAAATTGTGCACGGCGCTCGAGTATTCGTCGGATCATACACCTAACCGCTTTCGAGACGGAACGGTGCCGTTCTTGGCTGTCCTCTAGGCGACTCGGGTGTCGAAGAAGGCTGACTGTTGACAGCACGCTTGATCCCCATTAGTGGCCTGTAACAGTGCTATCGGCACCATCGCCGATGGGTCTTGCGGGCGAGGTCGCGGAGGGAGACGGAAAGCGATGCTCTTTCATCGGTGACGGCTTCCGACAAAGAGATCGCCCGCAACCCCCATCGGCCCGAAGGGTTCGGCGGAACGGCCCCGTCTTCGGTGTCGTAACGCCCTCGCAATGAAACAGCATTGGCTCGAGCGTCACTCCTAGAATCCGACGCCGTTCCGCCGAACGCTGGTACCGATAGCACTGTTACAGGTGGTTATGTTTCAGAGTTTCTGCAAAAAGGTCCTGAAATAGGAAAGGGCCAGGGTATCTCCGAAAAGTTGGTAACGAATCAACTTTGAAACGAAGGAGATGAACCGATGGCCCGACCTCAGATTAAGCGAAAGGGAGTGGATTGGAAAGAACTGTTAGGAGAGGAAAAGGATTTGCTGAAAAGCGTCGTACAGGAGGTGGTTCAAGAGATTCTCGAGGCGGAGATGGACCAGGTCGTGGGCGCGGTCAAGAGTGAACGAACAGGGGGTCGCACCGGATATCGGAGTGGCTATTACGGACGGGACCTGGTCACACGGGTGGGCAAGCTGGAGTTGCGCGTGCCGCAGGACCGGGCCGGCCGGTTCAGTACGGAGGTGTTTGAACGCTACCAACGCAGCGAGAAAGCCTTGGTGGCCAGCTTGGCCGAGATGTACGTGCAGGGCGTGTCAACGCGCAAGGTGAAAGCCATCACCGAAGAACTATGCGGACATTCGTTTTCGGCCAGCACGATCAGCCGGATTAATCAGACTCTGGACAAGGAGCTGAAAAAGTTTGCAACGCGACGATTGGAGGAAGAATACCCGTACCTAATTTTGGATGCGCGCTACGAGAAGGTGCGCGAAGACGGGGTCATCCGGAGCCGGGCGGTGCTGGTCGCGATCGGAATCAACTGGGACGGCCGGCGCGGTGTGTTGGCGGTGGAGCTGGCGGGACGGGAAAGCACGACCAGTTGGCGGCAACTGCTGCTGAGTTTAAAACAACGCGGCCTGTGCGGGGTGGAGTTCGTGGTGACCGACGATCATCCGGGGTTGAAGAAAGCCATCGCGGAAGTCCTGACCGAAGCGATCTGGCAGCGCTGCTACGTGCACTTTCTCCGAAACGCATTGGATTATCTGCCGCGCAAAGGCGATGACGATTGCCTCCAGGAACTGCGTTGGCTCTACGATCGGCGGAACCTCCAGGAAGCGCGGCAGGACCTCGCGGCGTGGTTGAGCAAGTGGGGGCAGAAATATCCCAAACTCTGCGACTGGGTCGAAGACAACATCGACGAGACGCTGAGCTTCTACACGCTGCCGCTTCAGCATCACAAGCACATGAAATCCACCAATATGCTGGAACGGCTCAACGAAGAGATCAAGCGGCGAACGCGTGTGGTGCGGATATTCCCCAACGCGGCCAGCTGTCTGCGTTTGATTCGGGCACTGACCACCGAGATGCACGAGAACTGGATCGAAGCGATCCGTTATTTGAACATGGATCTGTTGAAGGAACACAAGAAGGACTGGCACCGTCAGACGCCTGCCGCGTGAACGCGTCAAAACGGACCGACCCAAGGATCGGCTCGGAAGCCGATCGTCGATTACAGCGCATCCTGGAGCGAGGAATCTCTGTGGAAAACTTTCAAAGGGCGAAAGAAAGAGAACCAAAAAAGAAAGAAAGGCAGAGGCCTGATGGAAATGACGCCTCAGAGGAAATCCGCAACAAGACGCGGATTCCCTCTGAGGCTTGGAAAAGCTTCGCCAAGAACGTTCAGCTTTCCCACATTCCCACAGGCCCGACGGCGATCAACACTCAAGAACTGACTTTTTCGGAAATACTTTTTGCAGAACTTGACGCACACAACTTTACAGGTCACTAGCCCGACTTCCGCGGTTCGGCACGATTTTCATCTAATTTGGCCCATTTGGAGCACGAATCGCGTTTGTTTTCTGTGCCTTGACCTCCTGGGTGGGCGTGTAGTGCCGACCTACCCCCTTGATTAGTTTTTCGGATATGCCGACGATGCGTGCATGTTCGTGCGCTGCAAGAAGCGATTCAAGGACGGCAAGGAGCACCGCTACTGGAGTGTCGTCGAGAGCACCCGGGTCGGTGGCGGCCGTGTGGTCCAGCGCCAGCTTCTCTATCTCGGCGAGATCAACGACAGCCAGCGCGCCGAGTGGTGCCGCTCGATCGAGGTTCTCAGCGGCGGCGCGGCGCTGCAGCAGATGGCGCTGTTTCCCGAGGACCGGCCCGCGCCGGTGTTGGATTGCGATGTCGTGCAGATCCAGCTCGACAAACTGGAACTGCGCGATCCGCGCCAGTGGGGCGCCTGCTGGCTGGCGCTGGCGTTGTGGGACCGTCTCGGGCTGGACCGTTTCTGGGGCCCGCGGCTGCCGCCCAGCCGCAAGGGCACCCGATGGCTCGATATCCTCAAGGTGCAGGTCTGTTATCACCTGATCGATCCCGGCAGCGACTGGCGGCTGCACCGGCACTGGTATGAACACAGCGCGCTACGTGACCTGCTGGGCAGTGACCGCGTGATCTCCGACGACAAGCTCTACCGCTGTCTCGACCGGTTGCTCGACCACAAGCGCGAGTTCTTCTCGTTCCTCAAGGCGCGCTGGAGCACCCTGTTTGAGGCCCGGTTCGATGTTCTGCTCTACGATCTGACCAGCACCTATTTCGAGTCGGACCCGCCCTTGGCGGGCAAACGCCAGTTCGGCTACAGCCGCGACAAGCGTCCCGACTGCGTCCAGGTGGTGATCGCGCTGATCATCACGCCCGACGGTTTCCCGCTGGCCTATGAGGTGATGCCGGGCAACACGGCCGACAACACCACGCTGGCCGCCTTCATCGACCGCATTGAGGCGCAATACGGTCGTTCCGACCGCATCTGGATCATGGATCGCGGCATTCCCACCGAGGAGACCCTGGCCGAGATGCGCGCCAGTGCCTCGGGCCTGCGCTATCTGGTTGGCACACCCAAAGGTCGGCTGACCCGTCTGGAGTCGTCCTTCCTCGATCTGCCCTGGCAGCAGGTTCGCCAGTCCGTTGACGTCAAGCTGCTGTCACGAGACGGCGAACTCTATGTGCTGGTCCGTAGCGAAAAACGGATCTCGAAGGAACGCAGCATGCGGCGGCGACGGCTGAAGAAGCTGTGGAAACGCCTGCATGACCTGCAGCGACAATCCCTCAGCCGGGATGCGTTGCTGATCAAGCTGGGCGCCGCAAAGAAGGAGGCCGGACGCGCCTGGTATCTGGTCCGTATCGAGGTCCCAGAAAGCAATGGGGCACTGGCCCACAACGGCTTTGCCTTCACGCTCCGGCGCGACAAGCTCCGGGCCGCCTACCGGCGCGAAGGCCGCTACCTGCTGCGCTCCAACATGACCAGCGGTGACCCGGCACAGTTGTGGAGCCACTACATGCGATTGACCGAAATCGAGCAGGCGTTCAAGGAACTCAAGCACGACCTCGCGATCCGGCCGATCTTCCATCAGCACGACCACCGCATCGAAGCCCATATCTTCCTTGCCTTCATCGCCTGGTGCCTGCAGGTCACCCTGAAATCCCTCATCCGCCCCCACGCCCCGGGGCTGACACCCCGCGCAATCCTCGACACATTCTCGACCATACAGATGGTCGATGTTCATGTGCCGACCACCGACGGACGCCACCTCGTCCTGCCGCGCTACACCCAACCCAACAGGGACCATCTCTTGCTGCTGCATCATCTCGCCATGACGTTGCCGCAACAGCCGACACCGCGCATCGCCATCTGAGCGCCATGCCACGGCCCCGATCGCCGACAGCCTTGTAGTGCCGACCTTCGGGACCTCGATCTAATTAACTCAACAACTTAGGTCTACCAAACCTGCCGAACCGCGGAAGTCGGGCTAGGAGCAGGCTCGAACCAAGCGTCTACACCGTACGAAATAGATCCGACTGGTCGGATATCGCGGCCTGTGCCGCGGCCAGACGTGCGATCGGCACACGGTACGGCGAACAACTCACGTAGTGCAGGCCGACGTCGTGAAAGAACCGGATCGAAGCCGGATCGCCTCCGTGCTCTCCGCAGATGCCTAGCTTGAGATCGGAACGCACTTCGCGGCCCTTCTCGCACGCCATTCGAACCAATCCCCCGACACCCTCCTCATCGAGCTGTTGGAACGGATCCGCTTCCAGGATTCCGCGGCGCACGTACGCATCGATGAACTTTCCGGCATCGTCCCGCGAAAACCCGAAAGCGGTTTGCGTGAGGTCGTTTGTCCCGAACGAGAAGAACTGGGCAGATTCGGCAATCTTGTCCGCCACGACGGCGGCTCGCGGCAACTCGATCATCGTGCCGGTCAGAAACTCCACGCGCACGCCGCGTTCCACGAACACGTCTTCTGAGACCCGGTCCACGATCGCTTTCTGCTCTTCGAGTTCCCTGGGATGTCCCACCAACGGGACCATGATCTCGGGCCGGACCGTCATTCCTTCTCCGTGGACCGTGCAGGCCGCTTCGATAATCGCCCGTACCTGCATCTCCGAAATCTCAGGATGCGTGATCCCCAACCGGCAGCCCCGGTGGCCGAGCATCGGGTTGAACTCGAACAGATCTTCCACACGCATGAGTAGAGATTCCCGTTCTTCAATCTCGTCTTCACCGGCGCCACGTTGCTTCAAGAGCGCCACCTCGACCATCAGCTCTTCCCTCTTGGGCAGGAACTCGTGAAGCGGTGGATCCAGCAGTCGAATCGTGACCGGAAGACCGTCCATCACACGGAACAGCTCAGTAAAGTCCTGGCGCTGGACCGGCAACAGCTTCGCGACGGCTTCTCGCCGCTGGACCGAACTGGAGGCGAGAATCATCTCCTGTACGATAGCGAGCCGATCCTCGGCGAAGAACATGTGCTCTGTCCGACACAAGCCGATTCCTTCGGCGCCGAACTTCCGGGCGACTTGTGCATCACGGGGAACGTCGGCGTTCGTCCGCACACCGAGACGCCGAATCTTGTCGGCCATCCCCATGAATTCGGCAAAATCGCCCGTGTTCGGGTCCGGTTCTACGGTCTGGACCCGCCCCTCGATCACGCGGCCGTTCGAGCCGTCCAGCGTGATGAAATCCCCCTCATGAAACCGGCGGCCTGCGACCTCGAGGGTCTTCTTGCGCTCGTCGATCTGCAAAGCCTCGACACCCGCCACACAGCACTTGCCCATGCCCCGCGCCACGACGGCGGCGTGGCTGGTCATCCCGCCCCTGGAGGTCAGGATCCCGGCTGCGACTTCCATCCCGTGGATGTCGTCGGGTACGGTTTCCTTGCGCACCAGGATGACTTTCTCGCGGCCACCCTGCTCTGCTGCCTCATCGGCAGAAAACACGATCCTTCCGGTCGCGGCCCCCGGAGATGCCGGCAAGCCGGTCGCGATCACGTCGTGGTCCCCGTCGGGATCCAGCTGAGGATGCAACAACTGATCCAGCTGCGCGGGATCGACCCGCATGATGGCCTGCGTCTCGTCGATCAACCCCTCGCGAACCATTTCCACGGCGATCCGGACCGCCGCTGGCCCGGTCCGCTTGCCGTTCCGGGTCTGGAGCATGTAAAGACGACGCTCCTGAATCGTGAACTCGAAATCCTGCACGTCGCGATAGTGCTTTTCCAGACGCGTGGTGATGTCGCGCAACTGGTCGTAGACGTCCGGCATCACGGTCTCGAGTTCGGCGATCGGCACCGGCGTCCTGATGCCGGCGACGACGTCCTCTCCCTGGGCGTTCATCAGGAACTCCCCGTAGAACTCGTGTGCACCCGTCGAGGGATTTCGCGTGAAACCAACGCCGGTGCCGGAGGTGTCACCCATGTTGCCGAAGACCATCGCCTGGACGTTGACGGCGGTCCCGAGCTCGGCTGGAATCTGGTTCATCCGGCGGTAATGGATAGCGCGGGGGTTGTTCCAGGAACCAAACACCGCGTTGATAGCGAGCCGCAGCTGCTCGTGGGGTTCGTCCGGAAATTCACTTCCCGTCGTTTTCGTCACGGCCTTCTTGTACGCGTTTGCGATCCCGGCCAGTGTCTCGGCCGACAGTTCCGTGTCATCGGTCACTCCGGCCTGATCTTTTGCCTGGTCGAGGATGTCATCGAAGGCTTCCTTGGGCACCTGCAGCACGACGTTGCCGAACATCTGGATGAAACGCCGATAGCTGTCCCAGGCAAACCGGGGATTCTCGGTCCTACGGGCCATGGCGTCGACCGTCGTGGGGTTCAGACCCAGGTTCAAGATCGTGTCCATCATTCCCGGCATCGAAAACTTCGCTCCGGATCGAACCGACACGAGCAATGGCTTTTCCACGTCGCCGAGCTTCTGATCGGTCACCTTCTCGAGCCGAGCGAGGGCCGATTTCACTTGATCTTCCACTGCGGCGTCTGGCGCTCCATCGGATGCGTAGTAGATCTTGCAAACGTCGGTGCTGATGGTAAAACCGGGTGGCACGGGTAGTCCGGCCTTGCTCATCTCGGCGAGCCCGGCCCCTTTGCCGCCGAGCAGATCTTTCATGACCCCGTTGCCCTCGGCTCCACCTTCGCCGAAGAAGTACACGTATTGGCTCATTCTCGCAGTTCCCTACGCCATTTCAGCCGGACACCACGACTTCGGAAATATCCGCGACCTGGAGGAATGTCTCAAACAAGTTTTTCAGCAGCACCAGCCGGCGCATCCGGACCGACGCATCTTCGTGCATGACCATAATCTTGTCGAAGAATTCGTCCACCGGGGCGCGGAGATCCGCCATCTGTTCGAGTATCTTCCCGTACTCGCCCTCTCGGGTCCAGGCAGCGACCTGCGGCTCCAGATTACGCAGCGCCGAAGCGAGAACTTCCTCGGCCGGCTCCAGGTCGTCACCCTCGACATCTCCCAGGATCGCCTGACCGCGTTTTTCCGACTGCTTGAGGATGTTCTTGATTCGCTTGAAGGCGGTCGCGATGGCAACCAGGTCGGGGCTCTGACGAACGTCGTGCAACGCTTCGACGCGTGCCAGGACGTCGGACGGGCTGTCGGAGCTGGTGGCCAGAACTGCGCTGATCTCGTCGTAGGCGAAACCTCGCCGGCCCAGGATGTATCGGAGGCGATCCTCCCAGAATGCGCGAACGGCGTTGGCGCGCTCGCCTTCCAGCCGGGAGTCGGACGCCAGTACTCCCTCCAGCGAGAAAGGCAGGCCGTGGTCAAGCAGCGTCTTGATGATCCCCTGCGTCTGTCTGCGGAGCCCGAGCGGGTCCGCTGAGCCGGTCGGGATCAAGCCCACCGAAAAACATCCGATCACGGTGTCCAGGCTGTCAGTCAGGGATACAACGACGCCCGTCGGTGTGTCCGGCGACCGATCTTCAAGGCTCTGCGGTTTGTACTGATCGTAGATCGCCCGCCACAGTTCCTCCGGGGCACCTTCGCGGCGGGCGTACAATCCTCCGACGACGCCCTGCAGGCCGGGGAACTCACCGACCAGGTCCGTCGTCAAGTCCGATTTCGCCCAGCGGAGGGCCGTATCCAGGACGTCGCTTGGAACGACCGATCCGGTCAATTGCCTTACCGGCCCGGCAAGCGCCCGCATCCGGTCAACCTTCTCGGCATAGGTTCCCAATTCCTTCTGGAAGACAATCGACTTCAAGCCGGCAGTCCGCTGCTCCAGGGTCTGCTTAGCATCGACTTCCCAGAAAAACAGCGCATCGCTCAACCGTGCTCGAAGCACGCGTTCGTGCCCGACCCGTATCAGTCCCCGGCGGTCCTCGTTCGTGTTCATCACGGCCAGGAAATACGGCAGCAGCGAACCCTCACTGGTTTCGAGCGCGAAATACTTCTGGTGTTCCCGCATCACGCTGATCAGGACCTCTCTCGGCACCTCGAGAAAACGCTCTTCGAACCGGCCTACGATGACGGTCGGATATTCGTTGATGTAGACCACTTCTTCCAGCAGCCGTTGATCGGACACGAGGCGGGCATCTAAACGGGATGCAGCCTCCGTCAGCTCGGCCTCGACCTTCTGTTTCCTGGATTTCTCGGAAACCAGGACGAAGTTGTTCTCAAGCTTGCGAACGTAATCATCGAAGGAATCGACGGCGATCGAGCGTCGGCCCAGGATCCGGTGGCCGTCGGTCGCCGATCCCGAACCGACGCCAAACAACTCCAGGGGGACCGTGCTTCCACCAAGGAGTGCCAGCACCCAACGGATCGGACGGGCGAACCGCTGCCGGTCATGGGTCCAGTACATCATCTTGGGAAAAGTCAGGGATCCCACGACGGCCGGGATCCCGGCCGTAAGGACTTCCGAAGCCGTCTTACCCTCGATTCGGGCTTCGAACCCCATGTACTCCCCGCGTTCGGTCTCGATGACGTCGAGGGTGTCGACGGCGACGCCGGATTTCCGCGCGAAACCTTCGAGCGCCTTCGAGGGTTTACCCTCCTGGAACGCGATGGCCTTAGGGGGGCCAAGCTTTGTCTCGGTGCGGGTCTCCTGGCCTTCTGCAAGTCCCACGACGCGAACGACCAGCCGGCGCGCCGATCCGAGCGTCTCGACGCCGGCGTGGGCGAGCTTCTCTTCGTCCAGCAACGTTTCGAAGCGCTGCTTCAGATCGTCCAGCGCGCGACGCATCGCCCGGGCCGGAATCTCTTCGCACCCGATTTCCAGGAGGAACTCACTCGCCACGAGCCACCCCCTCTTCATCGGCCGTTCCCAACAAGGGGAACCCGAGGCTTTTGCGGCTCGCGAGATAGGCTTTAGCGACGGCCACGGCCAGAACTCGAACACGAGCGATCATCCGTGCCCGCTCGGTCACGCTGATCGCTCCCCGGGCGTCGAGCACGTTGAATATGTGGGAGCACTTCAGGCAGTTCTCGTATGAAGCCAGCACGAGATCCTCGTCGATCAGATGATTCGATTCCTCTTCGAATTCTTCGAAGAGTCGAAAGTAACGCTCGATGTCGGCGCACTCGAAGTAATACTTCGAAAACTCGAACTCGTCGCGCTGACGCACTTCTCCGTAGGACACCCGATCGTTCCACGGAAGGTCGAAGACATTGTCCACGTCGTTGAGGAACATGGCGATACGCTCCAACCCAAAAGTGATCTCGCCTGATATCGGCATGAGATCCAGGCCGCCGGCCTGTTGAAAGTACGTAAACTGTGTGATTTCCTGCCCGTCGAGCATCACCTGCCAACCGACCCCGGCCGCTCCCAGCGTGGGGGCTTCCCAGTTGTCTTCCTCGAACTTGATGTCGTGTTCCTCCAGTCTGATGCCCATGGCCGTAAGCGAGTTCAGGTAGATCGTTTGGATGTCGGCCGGCGGCGGCTTGAGGATGACCTGCAGCTGGTGGTGCTTTTCGAGGCGGTTCGGATTCTCGCCGTATCGGCCGTCTGCCGGTCGCCGGGACGGCTCGACGTAGGCGACCCGGTAGGGTTCGGGTCCGAGCACCCTCAGGAATGTTTCGGGATGCATGGTGCCCGCGCCGACTTCGACGTCATAGGGTTGCTGCAGAACGCAGCCCTGCCGGCCCCAGAAATCCATCATCGACTGAATGAGATCTTGAAAGTTCATCGCTCGAAGTAGTGTTCGATCCAGAGCTTGTTGAGTTGCCGGATGTGTTGCAAACCCTCCGGGTCCGGCGCTACCGCCTCGGCATCGAGCGAGGTCGTCAGGATCCGGCCGAGTATCGCTATCGTCGAAAACGGCACCTGGGTTCCGTTGCCCGACCCGCATCCCGCGCAAGCAACCGCCGTCAGACCGGAGAGGAGGGTGCGTTCTTCTTCCCGGTCCAGAGCGCGTGAGCAGGCAGAGCACGTGAACATGTCGGGAAAGACGCCCGCGAGGCGGAGCATCCACACCTCGAAATAGCAGCGAGCCAAATCGAGGGGACAGCCGGCCACGAGCGCACGCCGCGCAAGGCTGAACAGCCGAAAAACGGCATCCTGGACCTCGTAATCCGGCAGGAAACGGTCGACGAGATCGGCTATGTGGCTGGCCAGGATAGCCCGGTCATAGTCCTCGAACAGCTTCATCGGCGAGTCGATGAGCTCGGAGGAGCGGATCCGGACCAGTTCCCGGTTCTCCTTCCGGAAGAACGTTACCCTCGACTGCGCCAGTGGTTCCAGCGATGCTCCGAACCGGCTCTTGATTCTGCGCGCGCCGTTCGCGACGCCACGGACCTTCCCGTACTCCCGGCTGAAGAACACGACGATCCGATCCGCCTCAGCGAGAGGATACGTCTTTAGTATGATGGAGTCGCTCTCATGAAGCGGCATGGTCCACACTGATCGTGGCACGACCAACCGTCAGAACGGGGCCCATTCTCCAGAACGGGGTCCATTTTCGATTTAAACATGTCGAGCCGAGGCAATTCCACCACGATTCCCAACTCGTTTGATGTCGTCGGTCTGGGTCTCAACGCGATGGACTACATCTCCATCCTGCCCCGATTTCCCGAGCCCCACTCCAAACTACCCATCCGGGAAGTGCGCCTCGAACCCGGCGGACAGGTCGCCACCGCGCTGACCACCTGCCGGCGTCTGGGCCTATCGGCGCGCTACATTGGCTCGGTCGGTTCGGACTACCTGGGGCGCCTCCAGATCGAAAGTCTCGAGCAGGAGGGTCTGGAGACGACCGGGGTGCGAATCGTGGCGGGGGCGACGAGCCAGGTAGCTTTCATTCTCGTCGAGGACGGAGTCGGGGAGCGAACGATCTTGTGGCACCGTGACGAGCGACTCATCTTTCCACCCGAAGCGCTGTCGAAGGACTCCGTCGTATCCGGTCGCATCCTCCATCTGGATGGCCGGGATTCCAAAGCCGCGCCCCAGGCGGCCCGTTGGGCGAAGCAGGCCTCGATCCCGATCGTCATCGACATCGATCAAATCTACGACGAAACAACCGAGGAGCTGCTCTCGCTCGTGGACTACCTGATCGCCGCCGAAGACTTTGCCCTGCCCCTGACCGACCGAACCGATCCCGTTGAAGCGGCTCGAGCCTTGTCGGACCGATACGGGGCGGCGGTCACCGGAATCACTCTTGGCGCCTCAGGGACCGTCTTCATACAGGAAGACCACGAGCTGAGAAGTCCCGCTTTCGACGTCCCGGTCGTAGACACTACCGGGGCCGGAGACGTCTTCCACGGTGCGTTCATATACGGTGTGCTCGAGGGTTGGGGCCTGGAAGAGACAATCCGTTTCTCCCACGCGGTAGCGGCTATGAACTGTATGAAGATCGGTGCGCGGGCGGGAATACCGAAGCTGGAAGAAGCGAGGGAGTTTCTACGAAGTCGCGGGATGGTCAGCCCTTGAAGGGCCGCCGTCTGTAGTCTCTCGCTTCGCGCTTGATATCCTCGGCACAATCCAGGGCGAGTACGGCATCGTACCGCTCCAGTGCCTCGGAGCGCTGATTGCGGGAGTCGAATATCTTCCCCATCCACAGGTAGGACCGTCCCTTCAGGTCGTCGCCCGCCTCATCACTGACGGCGACCTTCTCGAAAGCGACCACGGCCTCGTCGAGGCTCAGCCCTTCGGTTTCGAACCCATGAACGTTGATCTCACCGATCTTGTAGAGCACGGAATCGATTTCGAGCCTGTCGTAATCATCCTGACCGGTCTTAGCCTTGGCGAGGACGGAACCGTAGACTTCGCTCGCACGAACCCACTCTTCTTTCCGTTCGTAGATCGACGCTTTGCCCAATTCGAGAAGGAAGTTCCTCGGGTAGCGCGAGTGCAGGTCGTTGAGAACCTCCAGAGCCTTGTCGTATTCTTTCTCGCGGTTGTAGATGACGATCAGCACCATCTTCGCATTCGTGGTGGCCCGGCGGCCGAGTTGGGCGGCATACTCCAACTGCTCGATGCCACCCTCCTTGTCCCCACCCCGTATGCCAATGAACCCGAGCAGAAAACGGACGAAGCCCGGAATCGCGCCCAGCGCGTAGTCATAGGTGCCGATCGTCAGTCGGGCGTCGTTATAGGATGGGTCGATCGCGAGGACCCGTATGTGGTATTCGCGGGCCTTCTTCGCTTCACCGTTGGCTTTGAGGTAAGCACGCCTGACTGTCGCCTCGAAGCTGGCGAGCGTGCCGTGGGCGACGCCCAGCGCGTATAGCGCCTCGATATCGTCGGGATGTTCCGCCAGTATCGCCCCGCCGGCCTCGATGGCCCGGGCCAGCGTGCCGCGAAGGCGGGCTTCGGTTTCAGCATCGACTGAATCATTGGAATCGCTCGTGCCAAGCCTGGAGCCCGAGTAGCTGTCCAGGTTCATTTTTTCCTGCTCGTAGACGATCTTCAGCCAGATCGACGACGCCAAGAGGTTCCAGTATCCCGGGTTGGTCGGATCCTCCTCCGTCAGCTGCAGGAATTTTCCTTCAGCGAGGTCAAAATCGAGGCTGTACAATGCTTCTAGAGCCTCCGGATCGATCGTTTGACCCGCCATCCGTCCAGCATCGACCAACAGGAACGATACGACCAGAAGCCCTACCAGAACCCGGCGAGGCACGATGATCCCTTTTCGAGACAACATCCAATCCCGAACGCGTCCCCTCGTCACGGTGTCGCTCATCATCTTCAATTCGCTGGTTTTCCTGTACGAGCTATCTCTGGGCCAGGACCTGATGCCCTTCATGTACGAGTACGGTGTTGTACCGATTAATGTAATCCAATGGCCAGCTTCGGGACAATCCCTGGTGTCGATCGTCATCCCGTTTTTCACATCCATGTTTCTACACGGCGGATGGTTCCACCTGATCGGCAACATGTGGTACCTCTGGATTTTCGGTGACAACGTCGAAGATCGACTCGGCCACGGGGGCTTTTTCCTCTTTTACATCGTCGCCGGCCTCGGCGCCGGCGCAGTTCACACCGCGCTCAACTACTACGTCACGATTCCGAGCGTCGGTGCGAGCGGGGCGATCGCAGGCGTTTTGGGCGCCTATCTCCTCCTGTATCCTTTTGCGCGCATACTGACCCTGATTCCGTTGTTCTTCTTCTGGCAAATCATAGAGATTCCCGCGATCATCGTTCTCGGATTCTGGTTCGTCATGCAGTTCCTGTCGGGAGCCAGTTCCCTCTCCGTCGCCGATCCGGCCGCCGGCGGCGTCGCCTGGTGGGCCCATATCGGCGGCTTCGTCGTGGGCATGATCCTGCTCGGACTCATGCCCCGCAAGCCCGACAATCGCACCCACGCGTAACTTCAGAAGGCTCGCAGGCCCCTGTTCTGTTTGACCCGCGAACCAGGGCATTGGTTAGTATTCGGATAGTTAACCACGGAGGCACTGAGGCACGGAGGTCTTTGTGATTCTGATTCAAGAGACCCCCTCGCTCCGCGCCTTCGCGCATCCGTGGTTAGATCTCGGAACGTCTTGCTAGGCGTTGCTTCGGCCAGCCGACCAGGTCGGCGTGTCCGACGATCAACTCGGATCGCCCCCCGTCGATGTGCGCCAGACGGCGCTCCCGCCATTTTCGCAGCTCCGACGCCCGATCGGGGGCAATCTCGGTTGCGGCGTCGAGCCAACCGTCGAGCAGTGCCCGCTGCAACGCCGGATGGGCACGTTGGACACGCCAGTCGCTCGGCTCACTGCGGGTGCGGTAGCCGCAGTCCTCAAAAATCTCGGCGGCCCTCCTCGCGGCGCCGGGACCAAGTGATAAGCCAAAACCCTTTTCCCTGATCTGATGTGTATTGAAGAGCTCGCGCACATCCCGATCTTCCGGTTCCGAAGGACTGCAGTCGATGCGGCCGTCGTAGCTCAGCGCGAACCACACGGATGCCCGGGCGTTCATCGAGCGTTCGGCCAACCCCGCCAGCCAGTCTTCCGACACCAGATCGAGTAGAGCAGACGCGGTAACCAGACCTCGTTCCGGTAGGACCAGGCGATCGAGTTCGGTCGCGAGATCGATGACCACGCTGCGGATGCGGCACTCGAACCGGTTCGTGCGAACGACGAGCTGAGCCTTGCCGTCAAAGACGCGAGCGCCGGACGAATCCGCCCAGGTTCGTATTCGGTCACCTGCGGCCTCGAGTAGCGATCGATCGCTATCGACCAACACCCAGTCCTGCGGACCGCCGAGCAGCGGCGCGAGGTAACGCAGATTGGCACCGGTGCCTGCGCCTAGATCGGCAACCTGAATCGGCTGGTCAAGCCCTTCTGTCGAGCGAACCGCTTCCAGGATCGTCGCCGCGAGGTTGGCGTTGCGCGAGGCATTGTCGAGCGGTTCCCGCAGGCTGAGCCATTCGGCCGAGAAACCGGTCACGTCGTGCTCACCAGATCATGGAGCGCGACGGCAAACTGCTTAGACGCCTGGTTCCAGGTCGGCAGCGTCTTCCGCGCAGCGAGCGCGTTCGAGGCCAGGCGTCGGCGGGTCTCCGGGTCGTCCATGAGCTTTGCCAAAGCTCGGGCCAGCGCTCGTGAATCGCCCGGGCGCACGAGCACGCCAGCACTCGAAGGCACGGTCTCGGGAATCGCTCCCGCCACGGTGCTGACGACGGGGAGGCCGTGAGCGACGGCCTCCGCAAGCGCCATGCCGTAACCTTCCAGATGAGACGCGAGCACGAACAGGTCCGTCCGTGCGTAGAGGCGATCGAGCTCCGGTCGGTCTACTTCTCCGAGCAAGCTGACTCTCGGACCGAGCCTCAGCCGGTCAATCTGCCGGCGCAACGCATCGGTCGTCGCGGGGTCCCGGGTCCGACTCCCCGCACAGTACAGATGCCAAGCCCTGGAGCCGAGACGCGCCAGCGCGTCGAACAACACACTGTGACCTTTGCGCGGCGTCAACGTCGCAACGCAGAGCAGGTTCAGCGATGCCTCGTCGCCGGCTCGTAGCTTCCTTCGAGCCCCTTGTCTTTCGGGTCCGCCCGACACGAGATCCACACCTGGCGTGACGACGCGGATCCGCTCGGCTGCAACGCCGAATTCGCTCAGCTTGCGCGACGTCCAGTGACTCGTCACCATTACTCGCCGAACGAGTTCAAGCGAAGCGCGTTCCGATTCGCGGAGGACTCGTGCCGTTTCCGTATCCAGACCGGTTTCCAGGGCGACTGGATGATGGATCAGGGCGACGAGACGGAGGCGCTCCGCCTCCGCGTCCAAGAGGTTCGACAAGCCGCCCAACGCCAGGCTGTCGATGACGACGATCTGCCCGTCTGGTATGCCGGCGAGTACGCTCTGGGCATGATCCAGGGCTGGAACCGTCGGCAGGGGGAAACTCACATCGAGAGAATGCACATCGACATGCCAGCCCAGGCTGCCCAGCCCATCGACGATGCGCCGGTCGTAGACGTACCCTCCGGTCTCGGTCTCGGGATCGCCGGGCACCAGCAGGGTCAGCCTGGGTGGGTTGTCCTCGATCGCAGACTCTCGCGTAGGGCTCACGCGTCTTGGTTCGCCAGCTCGCTGTCGTAAGCCGCCCATGCGATGTGGGATTCGTGCAGGGTCACGCGCATCGAGGTCAGCCCTCGCGCACCGTCACCGAGTTCGCCTCTCCGAATCCGTTCCTCCAAGCGATCAAAAACGATGCGGGCCAGAAACTCTGTCGTCGTGTTTCGACCGGTGAATGCCGGCTCCTCGTCGAGGTTGCGGTACTTGAGTTCCGAAAGCACGGAGCCGAGCGCCTGGTCGGCCAGACCGATGTCGACCACGACGTTGTCTTCGTCAAGCTCCGGTCTGCGCAATTCGACGTCGACCACATACGTCGCGCCGTGAAGGCTCTGAGCGGGACCGAACACGTCGCCGTCTAAGCTGTGCGCGATCATGAAGTGATCGCGAACGCAGATGCTATACATGAGAGTCCTCTCTGCCACAAGCTGAATACTGATCGCCGACCGCACGCCTGACTCCCAGAATCCAACAGCAGACTACGCACACTTGTCGATCAAGCGTCTTTGTAAACGATCCGATGGCACAACGTGCGGCCGGGTGTCGTCGCGAGCGTTTGCATGAGTGTCGGCAGGTCGTCGAAATCGCTTTGACCGGTGATCAGGGCGTCCAGCCCGGAATCGCCGAGCAACCCGAGAACGAGTTCCATACGGCGCTTCGGGGTCCAACGGGCCCTCTGCGCAGGGGCGATCGTGCCGACTTGCGATGCGCGCAGACTCAGGCGCCGACTGTGGAAAGCCTCTCCCAGGACAACCGCTGGCCGACGCTCACCGTACCAGCTCAACTCGATGATCTTCGCCTCGAAACCGGCAAGACGCAAGGCGGTGGACAGGCCCTCCTCGGTCGCGCTGGTGTGAAAGACCAGGTCGGCTTCGGCAGTTGCGTGCTCGGGTAATTGAAAACCGACGCCTAACGCGGCTGCGACGGGTGCTCTGCTGGGGTCGATGTCGATCAGTTCGACACTGCAGCCCGGAATCCTGGCTGCCAACCATGAGACCAGACAACCCAGCGCCCCGGCACCGACGACCGCAACCCGATCACCGACTCTCGGAGACGCATCCCACAAGCCGTTGACCGCGCTTTCCAGGTTGGCAGCCAGTACCGCGCGCTCGGGAGGCACATCGTCCGGCAGTGGATACACGTCTTCGGTCGGAACGACGTAGCGAGTCTGATGGGGATAGAGGCAGAAAACGACGCGGCCCTGCAGTCCGGACGGTCCCTGTTCCACGTGACCGACATTGATATAACCGTACTTGACCGGCGCAGGAAAGTCGCCCGCCTGAAACGGCGCACGCATCCGTTCGAACTCGCTTGCCGGAACGGCGCCATTGAAGACCAGGACTTCGGTGCCACGACTGATGCCGCTGTAGAGCGTCCGGACCAGAACTTGCCCTTCGCCACGCTCCGGCAGGGGTTCGGTGCGAATTTCTCCTCGGCCCGGGCCGACGACCCAAAAGGAGCGCGCATCATCGCTGGTGTTGGACACTACGTTGTTCCCCCCGGAAAGCCGGTACTTACTGCGCGAAACCGAAGATGCAGGTATTCTTCGAAACCTGGACTTCGAGAGCTCTCGAAAGGTACGCGCTGTAGAGGCCCAGGTACAGGGCTTCTACACTATACAAAGGGCGGGAGTTCTTCCGAAATTCGAAATTGCTGATTCCAGACTGGAAATCTGGTCAAATTCAAGGGAACAGAGATCTGAAATGTCGAAGCGTCGATCTCGAATTTCTACTACGGAGCCACCAATAGCACTCTTCCTCGCTCATGTCGATCTTCGCTAACAGGGTTCATCCGCGATCCGCTGTATCGGAAAGCATTCGGTGGAGTGTGGTCGTGGCGTTCATCGCGACAACGGCCCTCGCCTGGGTCGTGCAGTGGTCCCTCGGACTGAGCCGACTCTTCCCTCTCAAGGCGATGCTGATCTTCGGCTTCGGCGCAACCCTGCTCGTCGCACTCGCCGAGAAGCACCTGGCGTCGGATTCGTTCGGGCGGGCGAACCGTGTCACGTTGGCACGGGGCACGATGACGGCCCTGTTGCTTGCTCTGATCGGTGAGGGTGCGATCTCCGCGAGCGCCTGGTTTGCAGTGATCGTCGCTTCGCTTGTCGTGGCTCTGGACGGAATCGATGGTTGGATTGCACGCAATCGGGGTAATACGAGCGATTTTGGGGCACGTTTCGACATGGAGACCGACACTTTACTGATCTTCGGAACCGCCGCACTGGCGTGGCAGCACGGCAAAGCCGGACCCTGGATTCTCGCGGCCGGACTGATGCGTTACGCGTTCGTGGCTTCGAGTTATCTGTTGCCGTGGATGAGCCGCACGTTGCCGAGCAGTCGACGGCGTCAGACGATCTGCGTCGTCGGGGCGCTATCGTTGACTGCCAGCCTCGCGCCGCCACTGTTACCGCCCATCAGCGATGTCGTCGCACTGGCAGGGCTCGCGCTATTGAGCAGCTCGTTCGCGATCGATGTCGCCTGGCTCGCGCGCAGCGCCCGCCGACCGTGAACGGACTAGCGTCGGACTCGAATCTTCGTTAGTTCCGTCGACGGCTAGCTTAGCTAACTTAGCTCAAGAAGAAGGCCACGGATTTCACAGATTACACGGAGAGGAGAAGCCTGTGGTCTGCCCTCAGAAAGACCACTTCTAGTCCGCTAAATCCGTGCAATCCGTGGCTGGATCCTGTCCCCAATCTCTAGCCTAGAGCGATCACCTCACAATTGTTCACAGGGGGAAGCCGCAGCTCGTCTTCCCAGGACTTTCCATAGAAACTGGCCCTCATCATCTTGATCACTTCGTTGTGGGCGACGATCAGAACATTCTGGCTAACGTGTCGATCCTGGATCCTCCTGAGAGCGTGTCCCGCCCGCGCCCGGAGACGCGTGTACTCTTCCACGCCCGGTGAATCGATCACATACCGAAAGTCGTTCAGCACGACTATGTCACTGGCATACTTGGGGATGTCAGCCGGCGATCTCCCCGTCAACACTCCATAGTCCCGCTCGATGAGGTCCGACTCGACATGATGTTCTGCAATGCCCAGCGTCTCGGAGATTATTGAGGCCGTCTGTCTCGCTCGCTGAAGCGGCGACATGTAAACGCAGCTGATCGCCTCAGGCCGAAGCTGTTCGGCTACGGCCAGCGCCTGAGTTCTGCCAAGTTCCGTAAGTGGAGTATCGCGTCTGCCGTTGATGAGGGAACGCGAATTGTCCAGATCCTGGCCATGACGAACAAGAAGGAGCCTGGTTAGGTTTTGCTTTTCTGAAGTCACCTGTTGGACCACGGAATGGCTATCCCCGCGGCGCCGCGAAAAACAGAGGGCCCCGGCAGGAGGTACTCAATGTAAAGCCGTGTGCTTACGGAGAACAACCGCTCACCCCGGGGATGCCCCTGCCGGAAAGCGGCTTCGACACGGAACAATTGACGGGGGTGCGTGTTTGTGTTTAGCTCTGACGCGGGTGAGGGGCCCTTCTCCAAGTTTCTCGCGAACGAATTCATGGCGTCGGTGGCATCCACGCCATTGTACGTGAGCGCTGAGGGCTCGAACCGCGATTTCGAGATTGGCTATTGTCCGTCGGAGATGGAAATGGAGCTTGGAACAGCCACGGGGGACGCGATTCACCGATCAGGCTCGGCTCGTCTTCCGACAGCCTTCGGTGAATTTACGGTTACCGCGTACCGGGACCAGGAACGCAAGGAGCACCTGGCGGTCCGAATGGGGGAGTTGAGCGGCCCGCCGTCACTGGTTCGTATCCACTCCGAGTGCTTGACCGGCGACGTGTTCGGCTCCGTGCGCTGTGACTGCGGGGAACAGCTACAGGCTGCGCTGCACTACATATCCGAAGAAGGCCGTGGTCTGCTCCTGTACCTGAGGCAGGAGGGGCGCGGAATCGGACTCAACAACAAGATCCGTGCCTACGCCTTGCAGGACCAGGGGATGGACACGGTTGAGGCGAACCTTCACCTGGGATTCCCCGCCGACGTGCGAAGCTACACGCACGCTGCCGCGATGATCAAGGATTTGGGAGTCCACTCCGTTCGACTCGCGACCAACAACCCCGAGAAGGTGAAAGCGCTGGAGGCCTGCGGCATCCATGTCGTCGAACGGGTGCGATACCAGATCCCTCCGCGCCCGGAAAACTACGCTTACCTACAGACGAAAGCCTCCAAAATGGGCCACCTCTTGAATCCACTGCCGGAGGTCGAACGCCTCTCGGTCGACGAAAGTTTCACGGACCCCGCTGCTCGGACCACGCTCATTGAAACCTCCCTGGAGCGGGACGACGGTGTATTGTCCCGATTGCGCGACAACCTCCGGCAAGCCGGAGAGCGTCGAGGGCGGGAGGCAGTGCCGTCGGTGACATTGAGTTACGCCCAGAGCCTGGATGGGTCAATCGCGGCTGAGCCGGGCAAACCGCTCCAGCTCAGTAACGCCGAATCGCAGGCCCTGACCCATCGGCTTCGTTCGGTGCACGATGGGGTCCTGGTCGGGATCAACACCCTTTTGTCGGACGATCCGCGCCTGACGGTTCGCCTCGTGGCGGGAAAGAACCCCCAACCGGTCGTCGTGGACTCCCTCCTGCGCTCTCCCGTGGGGGCCAGGCTTCTGCGCGCTCCGTGCGTGCCGCCGATCATTGCGACCACAGAACGCTCGAGCGCCGTACGGGAAAAACAGCTTCTGGCGGCCGGGGCCCACGTCGTCCGCCTGCCGTCACAGCCTGACGGGAGGGTCGATCTCCATATGTTGCTGCGGCATCTGTATGAGCTGGGTATCCGCTCGCTGATGGTCGAGGGGGGAGCGGGAGTCATCACCGACTTCCTGGCGCGTCAGTTAGTCGACCAGATGGTCATCACAATTGCCCCACAGTTCGTCGGCGGCCTGTCGGCTGTCAAACCCTCGTTGCCGAAGACTGTGGGGAGCGGCACATTGACCAACGTCCAGTACGAGTCGTTCGCGGGCGACCTCGTGGTCTATGCGGAGGTTGAACGGCCTGCCTCCAGTTCGACGTCGACTTTCCGGACGGGACGCCAGCCCTCCGCCCCGACTTCTTCCTCGCTCACCGATGGGCCGCTCGGCCACGGACCGGCCCGGCCGAAGGCTGGCTGAAGCACCGCCGCTTGAGGAATTCCACATCTGCCGACCTGGGCAATCATACGCCACAGAGCTGCGGCCGCCTTCCGGTTCTCGGTTTTCATCATCTATGGGTGCAACGGCCCCATGACGAATCCAACATTTACGGAACAACTCTGCCCCTAAACCGAACCTGCAACGCGGGAATGGCAGGCGGTCAAAACCTTGTTGCCATCATGGACCAGACGTGGTACAGCAAACCGATATACAGCGGGTAGACAAGTTGGTCCGTCAGCATAAGAGCTAAGTGGCGAGGCGGCGGAGGACGAGGTTCAGAATGATGCGACACAAGTTTTCTGTCCTGAGCGGCGCGGTTGTGGTTCTGTTCCTGGCAGGCGACATCAGTCTGGCACGACGCCCGACTCCGACGGCAGCGGCACTGGATCCCGTCGAGTTCGGCCCCCAGGCCTTCGCTCCGGTCCCCGAGCAGGCGCAAGTCTACAGCGAGGGAACGGTCGCCGATTTGATGCCGTTGGCCGACCAGCGGGCGCTCATATCGGAACACTGTTCCGATTGCCACAACGACGCCGAGATGGTTGGAGGCATGACGCTGACCAGTTTGGATCTGACGCAGGTCGATCAAAGCGCCGAACTCTCTGAAAAAGTCATCAAGAAGCTGAAAACCGGCTTGATGCCCCCCGCCACTTACCCATTTCGGCCGGATCGGGAAACCGCCATGACCTTCGTCGGAACGCTGGAGGCCCAGCTCGACCGGGCCGCGGCACTTCGTCCGAATCCCGGAGGCCGACTGTTCCAGCGACTGACCCGGGACGAGTACGCCCGCTCGATCCGCGAGTTGCTCGGGATCGGAGTCGATGTCGAGAAATACCTCCCTCCCGATACCGTCAGTGAGGGCCTGGACAACATGGCGGACTCGCAGAGGTTCTCGGCATCGCTGATGGAGGGGTACGTCCGGGCCGCTGCCCAGATCACACTCGAGGCTTTGGGCGATCCTCAGGCAGATGCGGCATCGTCGGTTTACAAACTCAACCGGACCGGGGCGCAACTGCGCCACGTTCCAGGAGCTCCCTTCGGGACGCGCGGCGGACTCTCCGTAGTCTTCAACTTCCCCGCGGATGGTGAGTACAACTTCAGATCGCTGATGCACGGAGACACGGAGGGCACCCTTTTCGGAACTGTTTCAGACGAGCAACTCGAGGTCTCGATCGACGGAGAACGGGTGGCCTTGATGGACGTCAAGTACGAGGACCTGACCGAGGGCGCCGAAACGGGCCTCAACCTGACGACCGGGCTCGTCTTCGTGAGGGCGGGACCCCACCGTGTCTCGTCCGCTTTCCTGCAGAAACACACCGAGGTTATCGACGACGTCATCGGGGAGATCGAGCACACCCTGGCCAGCATCGACATCGGAGATGATCGGGAAAAGACAACCTATCCGCACCTGCGGGAATTTGAAGTCACCGGCCCTTTCAACGTGACAGGCGTCTCGGACACTCCGGTCCGCCGCAGGGTTTTCACTTGCCGTCCGCTCGATCCTGGCGAGGAAATGCCCTGTGCGACAGAGATTGTCAGCGACCTGGCGCGGCAAGCCTATCGGAGACCCGTGAATGACGAGGACCTGGAGGGTCTGATGACCTTCTACGGGCAGGGCCGCGATGAAGGCGACTTCGAATCGGGGATCCGCTTGGCCCTGCAGGCACTCCTCACCAGTCCCGAGTTCCTGTTCAAACTGGAGCCTCCGCCTCCCACCGCCGAGGCCGGCCGGAGTTATCGGATCAGTGACCTGGCGCTGGCTTCCCGTTTGTCGTACTTTCTTTGGGGAACCCCGCCTGACGACCAGCTGATCACGACGGCGAACCGGGGAGACCTGAAGGATCCCGCGTCGCTGGAAGTACAGGTGCGGCGGATGTTGAGGGACCCGCGATCAGAGTGGCTGTCGACGAAATTTGCCGGTCAGTGGTTACTGCTGCCGGACCTCTTGAACTTCCGCCCGGATCCTTTCTACTATCCGCAGTTCGATCACGGCCTCGCACTGTCCATGCTGCGCGAGGTGGAGTTGTTTTTCGACAGCATCGTCCGCGATGACCTCAACGTACTGGACCTTCTTACGGCAAGCCACACGTTCCTCGATGAGCGTCTGGCGCTGCATTACGGGGTCGAGGGAGTCCGGGGCGGGCAATTCCGTCGTGTGGAGCTCGACGAAGACTATCGGCGCGGGCTGCTGGGCAAAGGCGGGATTCTGGCACTGACGTCGGTTGCCGACAGGACTTCTGCCGTGATGCGTGGTAAATGGGTCATGAGTGTGTTGCTCGGCACGCCACCGCCGCCTCCACCACCCGTTGTACCAAAGCTCGAGGAAACGGCCGCGGTCACTTCCGGCAAGCTTCTGACAGTGCGGGAGCGTCTGGAGACCCACCGGGAAAATCCCGCTTGCAACTCTTGCCACTCCATGATCGACCCGATCGGCCTGGCGCTTGAAAATTTTGACGTCACTGGTGAATGGCGAACCTGGGACAAAACGTATGCCATCAGCTCCGCTGGCGTCCGCATTCATACGGCCGGCATACCCGTCGACGCCACGACAACGATGTATGACGGAACTCCCTTAGACGGCCCCGCGAGTCTCCGGCAAGGCATACTCGGATACTCCGGAGCGTTTATCTCAACGCTGACCGAGAAACTTCTGGCCTTTGCAATCGGTCGGAGGGTCGAGTATTTCGATATGCCGACGGTTCGCGCGATCATCAGGGACGCCGCTGATGATGACAACCGTTTCTCCGGCTTGATTCTGGGTATCGTAAACAGCCAGGCGTTTCAGATGAACAAATCGGCATCAGAAGAGACCGAACCGGCCGGCACCGCCGGCAAGGCTGAACCGGTTGGCCGGAACCGAGAGTAGCCGTAATCACGGAGGTAGGGATGTTCATTACGAAAAAGCACATTTCCCGCCGTACGATGCTGCGCGGTATGGGCGCGACGGTGGCGTTGCCGTTCATGGAATCCATGCTGCCGGCGATGACATCGCGCCAGCGGAGGGAGGCAGAACCTTCGCTGCGGCTGGCTTGCCTGGAAATGGTGCATGGAGCTGCCGGGTGCACGCGGTACGGTCAAGAAACCAATCTCTGGTCGCCTGCCGAAGTGGGTCGCGACTTCGATCTCACAGGGAGCAGCCTGGAGCCACTCGATCCCTGGAAAGACGACCTCACGATCGTCAGCAACACCGATATGCACGCGGCTGAAGCCTGGGAACCCCATGAGCTTGGTGGCGACCACTTCCGCTCGAGTGCCGTCTTCCTGACCCAGGCGCACCCGAGGCACACCCAGAGTTCGGATGTGCGCGCCGGAATATCGTTCGATCAACTCTATGCCCACAGGTTTGGCCAGGACACTCCGATGCCTTCGATTCAGCTTTCGATCGAAAGCGTCGATCAGGCGGGCGGATGCATGTACGGTTACTCGTGCGTCTACACCGACACGTTGAGCTGGGAAACGCCAACCAGGCCGCTTCCGATGGTCCGGGATCCCCGAATGGTCTTCGATCAGTTGTTTGGTGTGGGAGGCTCCGAGGAGAAGCGGGCACAGCGTCGACGGGCGGATCGCAGTATTCTGGATTGGGTCACGCGCAAGACGGCTGCACTGAAGGCAAGCCTGGGCTCGGGAGACCGTCGTCGGCTGGATGAATATCTCGAGAGTATCCGCGAAATTGAACGCCGGATAACGAGAATCGAGGAACAGAATGCCGGCGGCGACGTTCGAGATGCGCCGACAGCACCGATCGGGGTGCCCGACAGCTGGGACGAACATGTCAGGCTGATGTTCGATCTCCAGGTCCTGGCGTTCGTCGGCGACATTACCCGGATATCTTCGTTCAAGATGAGCCGCGACGTGAATGGCCGTGTTTTCTCCGAGGCCGGCGTGGACACCGGGTTCCACAGTGCGTCACACCACGGCGAAAACGAACAGCGTATCAAGCAGTTCGCGTCGATCAACAAGTACCACGTCAGCGTCCTGGCGTACTTCGTCGATCGGTTGAAGAACACACAGGAAGGCGAGGAAACACTGCTGGATCAGACGCTGCTCCTCTACGGGTCTCCGATGGGAAACTCGAACCTGCACAACCACAAACGAGTGCCGCTGATTCTGCTCGGCCATGCCGGTGGCGCGCTCGAGGGCGGGCTGCACGTCAAACCGCCGGATGAAACGCCATCGGCAAACCTGTATCTGACCCTGTTGCACAGGATCGGGTTCGACGACCTTGCCGCCTTTGGCGACAGCACTGGAGAGATCACGATTTAGGCGGCGAGGTTCGGACCGCTGGACAACCATCGCCGGAGAAGAACCCATGTCGAACAAGAAAGTGTTGCGAACCCTTGGTGCAAGCTTGCTGGGAGTCCTCTCGACCACCATCATCCTCTGGGGAGCTGCCGCGGATTCCAGGGTGGCCGATGCTGCCATGGAGCGCGACATTGAGACCGTGCGTTCCCTGATCAGCCAGGCCCTGGACGTGAACTCGGCGCAGGGTGATGGCATGACGGCGTTGCACTGGGCTGCGCTGAACGGCGACGCGGAAATGACGCAATTGCTGCTTTACGCCGGAGCCAATGTCCGAGCGACGACACGACTCGGCGGTTACACGCCGCTCTTGATGGCCTCTAAAGCCGGCTTTGCTCCCATCATCGATCTTTTGCTAAAGGCTGCGGCCGACCCGACCACGCCCGCGATGGGCGGCACAACTCCGCTCATGATGGCAGCCACTTCCGGCAACCCGGAGGCCGTCAAACTGCTCGTGGAAGCCGGGGCCGCCGTAAACGCGGCCGAGGCCGAGCGCGGACAGACACCGTTGGCTTTCGCGGCCGCCTTCAACCATTCGGAAGCAATCCAGTTCCTTTTGCAGAACGGGGCGGAGGTCGACAAGAAAGGTGAAAAGCGCAAGCCGGCCGTACGACCCAGCCGGCGTCGGCAGGGCCAACAACAGCGCCAACAGCAGGGCCAGCAGCAGGGTCAGCAGCAACAGCAAGGTCAGCAACAGAGTCGGCAGCGAGATCCCACCGCGGCTGGAGGGAACCCCAGAGGTGAGTTGACGGCTTTGATGTACGCGGCTCGCGAGGGTCACATCGAGGCCGTACGCGCCCTCATTGCAGGCGGGGCCAGACTGAACGAAGTCAGCGCGGACCATAGCACCGCCCTTCTCGTGGCAACCATCAACGGCAATTTCGGCGTCGCAGAGTTCCTGCTTGCGAAGGGTGCGGACGTTACCATTGCCAGTTTGGACGGAGCCACGCCTCTGTTTGGTGTGGTCAACATCCAGTGGGCGCCGAAGACGGACACGCCGCAACCCACTCTGAAGTACGAGGAAACCCATTATCTCGACTTGATGAAGCTCGTGCTGGAGAGCGGAGCGGATCCGAACGCCAGGACAAAGAAAGATTTGTGGTATACCCGGAACAGAGAGGGCACCAGTTCGGCCGGGATAACCCCATTCTGGAGGTGTGCGTCAGTCGGGGACATCGACTGCATGCGCCTGCTGATCGCCTACGGTGCCGATCCAGACATCGCGAATACCGACGGAATCACGCCCTTGCTGATTGCAGCCGGCGCCGGCTTCCATGGCAACAACGAGTTGACCACGCCGACCGGTCGCCTGGCCACTGTCAAGTATCTTGTTGAGAAGCTCCAGGCTGACGTGAACCGGACGGACACCGCTGAAGGCAGCGCCCGGAACGATACGATGAACACCTCGCGCTTCGCGGGTGGCTTCGCCGCGCTTCACCACGCAGCGGCGCGCGGGGACAATGCCATGATCCTCTACCTCGTGTCCCGGGGTGCCAGCGTGCACGTCTCTGCCGGAAACGGCACAACGGTGGTCGACATGGCAAACGGCCCGAGGCAACGGATTCAGCCGTACCCGGACACCGTCGCTCTTCTGGAAATGCTGGGCTCCAAAAACAGTCACCGCTGCATTTCGTGTTGAGAGTGTAGGTGCGGTCTATGAGCGGAACCATTCATTAGCGTCGGGCCCACCGTCCCCCTCTCGGCGAGAGTTTGAGCGTTCGAGTACCGATCGCAGCGCACGGCTGTCTGGAGAAAGACAGCTGGTCCGGTCCCCCCACGCTCCCTCAAATTGGAACACTTCGCGGTCATAGACCGCACCTACACGAGTCGGGCGTAGATGTCGCCCGACGACACGCCGCCCGCGCCTTCGTCCAGCCAGGACGCAATGCCTTTACGCCGGATCCAAGCCTCGAATACGAATTTCCTGCCCTCGCCGGCAATGGCGTTGAATTCATAAGCTCCAAGCTCATCGAGGCGACCGATGCAGGCGGCCGCCACCTCCAGGCCTCCGGAAACGAACTCCACCGATACCCCTGGTATTGGATGGGTGAGTCCGGCCAGGACGTCGGCCTCGTACCCTTCCACATCGATCTTGCAAAAACTCGGGACGCCGTAGATCGCGATGAGGGCGTCCAGCGTCGTGACAGGGACCTCCACAGCGTCGTCCCAGCGGACCTTTCGGAAACCGGGATTGATCTCGGAAAGCTTCTTCCGCCAGGCCTCGGCCAGCGTGGAAACCGTGGGCGTTCGCCTGCTGACTGCGAGCCAACCGGTCCCCATGACGCGGCCCACCGCCTCGGCCCGAACTATTATCCGGTCGTTCCGTCCCACGAGTCGCCGGAGCCAGGGCACGACCTGGGGCTGCGGCTCCAGGGCCACCACGCGGGCGCCCAGGGCCGCGAATGCCACCGAACGGTCGCCCAGGTGGGCACCCACGTCGAACACCAGGTCGCCCGCCGCAACCAGCGGGCGATAGAGTCGACGCAGCGCCTTCTGACGCCCTGGACGCCAGTAGACGATCAGCGATCGAAGTAGCCCGAACCATTCAGCAGTCGACACGTAATCTCAGATCTCGACTCTCCAAGGGCGGCCGTCTTTCCGTTGAAACGCCATACCGCTCGGTTATCTCACACGCATATGCAACTACCGGTTCGCTGCATCCGGACCGGCGCCAGGTTCGCTGAATGCCCGTATGAACCAATCACGAAAAGCATCCATGCCCGGCGGCGGCCGGTCCGGGTCAGGGAGCGCCCCTCTCCGGAATCCCCAGTCCAGGAACGGCCCTACCAGTGCCGGATCCCGGCTGATCACGTGCACGGGCACGGCTCGGCTGGCACCATCACCGATGATCAACGGCGCCGCCTGGTGGTCGCCGAGCACGATGAGCAAGGTTCCCTCCTCGACGTAACGCTCGGCGTAACTGGTCATCGTGTGGAGCGCATAGTCCACAGACAGAGCATACTGCTCGCGCACGCGGTCCATGTCCCGCCAGAGCTGGTCCGGGAGCTCTCCGGCGTTTTCCCACGTCGCGAAGATCGAACCATCGCCAATACTGTCCCAGTCATCCAGCACGGGCAGGATCGGCGTCCAGGGGGCGTGACTGCTGATCAGCCCGACCTCGGCGAACACGGGCCTCATATCGCCGGCATCAGACGCCCGGATCGCGCGCTCCAGAAACGACCACGTAAACTGATCCGGCATCGTGACCCAGTTCAGGGCTGGCCCCGAGTAGTCGATATTCTGATGGACAAAGATCTGGTCGTAGCCTAACCGCTGTCCCTCGGGCCACGCCAACGTGATCGCCGGCATCAGGACAGCAGTGCGATGCCCCGCACGGCGGAAGTCGTCGATGAGCGTTTCGCGGCCGCTCGCCAGCATCAAGTCGTAGCGCAACTGATTGTCCAGCCACAACCCACTGAACAGCGACCCGTGCGAAAACCAGGACTGCCCGCCCTGGGTCGGTGCCACCAGCGTACCGGTCGTCAAGTGCAGGCCCGCGGCCGCCATCCGCCTCTCCAGAACATCCAAACGGGACAGGATTACGGGCGAGAAGCGAGGATCGTAGAGGACCGACACGCCATAGGATTCGATGAAGGCCAGGACTACATCCTGGTCGGCCAGCTTGCCGAGGAGCCCCGGCTCATCGGCGTAGGCGTCCGGCACGGCCGCCATTTCGGCAGTGAAGCTCTCCCTTTCCTCCAACATCCGCAAGAAGTGCCGGGTCTGATCCGTTACGATCCGGACGGCGGGCAACGTGATCCGTTCGGTGAACCCGGGCGTTTGTTCGCCCACCAGCCCGACGGCAAAGAGACCGATCATCGCCAGTCCCGCTAGGCGGACGCCCCTTTTCGGCGAATGGACCTCGACGGGCGAGAACAGGTAGGCTAGGATCAGGATCAAGAGGGAGGCACCCAGCGTCAGGCCCAGCGTGAACAACACCGCCGCCGCCGCACCCAGCGCCCCGTTCAGCAGCTTGTAGACGGCGCTCACCAGATGCAGATCAAGGTAGAGATTCAACGGCCGACCCACGCTTTGCCGGGTCACGGTATCGGCGAACGCCACCACGCTCAGCAACACCAGCACGGTGGCGGTGCCCGCCGCCAGCGCCGCACTCCAACGCTTGACCGACATCAAAGCAAACAGCCCGACGACCAACAGCGATTCGAGGGCGACCCAGCCCGGACCCAGGCTGCGTGTCAGCAGCCACTGCGGAGCCAGCAACAAGCCGTTGAGGAGAAAAAGGGCGATCATCAGGTTCTTTGCGGGCACACTCATCAGCATGGCCGGCGTTCTCCGGGCCGAAAAGCCGTCACGCGCTGTCTCCTCATCGCTCCCCTCTCGCTGATCTTGTTAGTTGCCGTGGCGTGTGACTCCACCACCGAGCGGAACACAACAGTACCCCAGCCAGACCCGGACGCCAACCCACCACCGGCCGCCGATCCGTACGCGGCCGGATCATCGACTTCCCCACCATCGCCGGTGACCCCGGCGACCCTGTTCGATCACGTCACCGAGCGAGCACGCAGCCTGGCACGGAACGCGTACTGGGCTCAAGATGCGGCTCTGCCCACAGCGGTCGAGAGCATGGATTATGAGCAGTATCGATCAATCCGTTTCCGTCCCGAAGCCGCCGTCTGGCACGATGAGACGCCGTTCGAGGTCCAGCTGTTTCATCCAGGATCCCTGTACCGGGAGACCGTCCGGATTCACCTTGTGCACGACCAGAAGATCGCCGCGCTTCGCTTCGACAAGAGCCGGTTCAGCTACGACGGCGCGGCGGCATCGGTGGCCGACGCGGTCGGACCCGAGCTGGGTTACGCCGGATTTCGAATACACTACCCGCTTAACAGCACCGCCATCAAGGACGAGGTCGTGGTGTTCCTCGGAACCTCCTACTTCCGGCTGCTGGGGAGGGGGCATGTCTACGGGCTCTCATCGCGAGGCCTGGCTGTCGATATCGCCGTGGAAAGCGGTGAGGAATTCCCTTCGTTCAGGGAGTTCTGGCTGGTCCGACCGGCGCCCGACGCCACGAAAGTCACCCTCTACGCCCTGCTCGACAGCCCGTCGGTAACGGGCGCATATCACTTCGATCTCGAGCCGGGTGCCACCACCACGTTGGAGGTCGATGCACGCCTGTTTGCACGACGCGATATCGCCAAACTCGGCGTGGCACCCCTGAGCACCATGTTTCTGTATGGTCCGAACCGGACCCCGGCATTCGATGATTTCCGACCCCAGGTGCACGACTCCGATGGCCTGTTGATGCATACGGGGGCCGGGGAATGGATCTGGCGGCCGCTCAGCAACGGACCGGGACTGCAAGTGACGTCACTCCGCGATGTCAACCCGCGGGGGTTCGGCCTCGTGCAGCGAGACCGCGATTTCGCGAGCTACCTCGACCTCGAGGCCAACTACCATCGCCGTCCCAGCGAATGGGTCGCCCTCGGAGAGGGCGATTGGGGCAGCGGCGGCGTCGAACTGCTGGTGATCCCCACCAACTCCGAGTTCAACGACAACATCGCCGCCTACTGGGTCCCCGACCGGCCCTTCATGGCGGGCGAGGAACGACGTTATCAGTACCGCCTGATGACATTCGACGGCCGGTTCGAAGCGCAGACACTCGGCCAGGTCGAACGCGCACGCATCGGCTGGGATGCTCTTCCCGGTCAGAGCGACCCGCCGCCTTCGAGCCAGCGCCGGTTCATCGTGGACTTTGCGGGTGGAGAAATGACCTCGCTCGAGGGCACCGAGCCGGTCGAAGCTCGTTTGGAAGCCTCCGCCGGGCAGACTTCTGATCTGGTTGTACAGCCATTGCCCGACGGCCAGGGATGGCGTGTCGCTTTCCGGCTTGCTCCAGCCGGTAATCAACCCGCCGACATGCGCCTGTACCTGATGCTGGATGGCCGTCCGCTGACCGAAACCTGGAGCTATGTCTGGTATCCCGACCGTGTCCAGTGACATGCTGAATCCGAACCCGACAGGACGCTTCCGGCCGCCGCTGCCACGGCTGCGCCGCGGGCTGTTCTTCGGGCTGGTATCCGGCACCACTGTAGTCGGTATCAGCATGATGCTCGACATCGTGCAGGCCCACGGCATCAATGCTCTGGAAATCGTCGTTCTGGCACTGTTTGCGGTGACCTTCAGCTGGATCTCCCTTCCTTTTTGGAACGCAGTCATCGGATTCGCACTGATCGTGCTGCGATGCGACCCTTTGTCCCTCCGTCGAGCGATGGCACGGAACCCGAATCCAACGATCGCGGGCCGAACCGCGCTGGTCATGCCGGCACACAACGAAGACCCCGAACGGATCATGAGCGGCCTGGCCGCCGTGCTGCGCTCGCTGACCGGTACCGGTCTCGCTGACCGGTTCGACCTGCACCTCCTGAGCGACACGACCGATCCAACTCTCGCCCGGGCAGAAGAGGTCGCGTGGACAAACTTACAGCAGGAACTGGGCCGTTCGGCCGGCCTTTACTACCGACGCCGCTCGGCAAACATCGGTCGCAAGGCCGGCAACATCGCAGACTTCTGCGAGCGCCGGGGTGGGGACTACGATTTCATGGTGGTGCTGGATGCCGACAGCGTCATGAGCGGGTCAACGTTGGTCGAACTGGTGCGCACGATGGAGGCCAACCCGCGCATCGGGCTGATCCAGACGGTGCCCATTCCGGCCCGGCGGGATACGCTGTTCGGCCGTCTGGTTCAGTTCGCCGCCAGCCTCTACAGTCCGATGCTGGCGACGGGCCAAACTTTCTGGCAAACCGATGCAGCCAATTACTGGGGGCACAACGCCATCATCCGGGTCGGACCGTTTGTCGAGCACTGTAAGCTGCCGGTGCTCCCCGGCAAACCCCCTCTCGGTGGCCCGATCCTGAGCCATGACTTCGTCGAGGCGGCCCTGATGCGCCGGGCCGGCTGGAGTGTATTCCTGCTAGCGTCGATCGGCGGCAGTTACGAAGAGGTGCCTGCCAACATCCTGGACTACGCTAAACGCGACCGCCGATGGACCCAGGGCAGCCTGCAGCACCTGCGACTTTTGCGGGCCCGTGGCCTGCACGCGTTGAGCCGTCTGCATTTTCTGCTGGGAGCGCTGGGCTACGTCGCATCGTTGTTGTGGCTGCTGATGCTGCTGGCCAGTACGGCCTACATCGCGCTCCCCTCATTCGGGATGGCCACTCTTCTTGATGGCTATTCAGCGTTGCCGGAATGGTCAATGCCCTGGGCGGCGGCGAGCCGGATCCTCCCATTGCTGGGCGTCACCATCGCCATGCTGTTCGTCCCCAAGCTACTCGGTGTGATCCTCGCGCTTGTCCATCAGCGGCGGTCATTCGGTGGAGCCAGGCACTTGTTGCTCAGCGCCCTGCTCGAGTGCCTGTTCGCGGTGGCAGTCGCGCCTGTGATGATGATGTATCACAGCCGCTTTGTCCTGAGCGTGCTGGGCGGCCGTGACATCCGGTGGGATCCTCCAGTGCGCGAAGCGCGTGTGGTTCCGTGGCCGGAAGCCTGGCGTAAGACTGCGGCAACCACTGGGTTCGGGCTGGCCTGGGCGGGGCTGACGCTGTACAGCAGCCCGACCTTTTTCCTCTGGCTGACACCGATCTTTACAGGTCTCCTCCTGGCCGCTCCGCTGGTTCGATGGACCAGCAGCCGGACTCTGGGTCAATGGGCCCGGCGTCGAGGGCTCTTCCTCGTACCGTCCGAGACGGCCGCCCCTCCGGAGTTGAAAGCGTCACCCGAGGGCATCGTCCGGTTGGCGGGACAACCCGCGGACTAGGAGATTTCGTCATTCGAGATTTTGACATTGGAGATTGAAGATTGAGGCCGATGTGAAATCTCAAATCTACAATTTGGAATTTCCAATCCTCGCCGTTGATCAACCAACGGCGAGGTAGTCCTGTCCTCGTTTCCAGCCACGCTGCCCGAGCCCCGACGCCACTTCGTCGCGCGCTCCGTGACGCGTCACATAGATCAGCACGAACGGCCTGGGCCGCGCGCCCTCGAGCCATTCCGGCGATTCGACAGGAATGCCCCAGACGGTATGCCCGATTTTCCTGGGGTCGATGTCGATCCAGGCCGTAGGTGCGACGCCGCGGTCGATGACGAGCCGGGCCCTCTGGCGGGTTCGGCGCCCGGCACCCCAGACCACCACCGGTCGTCCCCCAGCCAGGCGCGAATCGCTTGCCAGGTAGCTGGCCCGAAGCCGGTCGAAGGACTCGCGCGAGTACCGATCATCCACCCGTGAGACCCGATCCGGTCGCTCGCGCCACGAGAGCAACACTTCCGGAAGCTTGGCCATCCGGATCCCCTGTTGATTCATCCGAAGCCACAGATCGTAGTCTTCAGGGAAGTCCCCTTCCGAGTAGCCACCCATGCGTTCCACCGTCGACAGACGCATCATGACCGAAGGGTGGGCGAACGGGGATTCGACATAGATGTTGTCGGCAATCTCGTCGGGTTCGATGCAGGAGTTCTGCCACCGGATGTACTCGCGGTAGCCGGCTCGAATCGATTCGATCGGAAACAATTCCACCCGACACCCCACGACTGCCACCCCCGGGTTCTTCTTCAGGAAGTCCGACTGCAGTTCCAGCCTTCGCGGGTCCATGATGTCGTCGGCATCCATCCGGGCGACGAACCGGGACCGTGCCCGTGCGAACCCAGTATTCAGGGCGCCGACGATTCCGCGTTTCTCCGTAGGAACGAGAATCACACGCGAGTCGACTCTCGATCGTTCCGCTAGAATTTCCGTTGAACCATCCGAAGAGCCGTCGTCGACGGCGATCAGTTCGAACGCCGTCAGGGTCTGTTGCCGGATCGAATCCAGGCAGTCGTCGAGGGTGTCGGCGGCGTTGCGGAACGGAAGGACGATGGAGACTTCCGGCGGCAAGGGGCTCAACCGACCGCGATGTAGCGGATCAGGAACAGTGCGGTGAACAGCCAGATCATCCAGTGCAGCTGCCGGTAGCGTCCCGAGACCAGACTGAGGATCACATAGCTGATGAAGCCGAATGCGATCCCGTCGGTGATGCTGAAGGTGAACGGAATGACGGTGATCGTGATGAAGGCCGGGATGTATTCATGGGGATCGTCCCAGGCGATGTGACCGACGTTGCGCATCATGAAAGCGCCCACGATGATCAGCGCCGGCGCAACGGTCGGGTACAGCATCAACCCGGACTCTGAAGGGTGTCCTTCTCCGATCATGCGCGCCAGCGGAGCGAAGAAGAGCGCGAGCAGAAACATGCCCGCCGTCACCAGGTTCGCAAGACCCGTACGCGCGCCTTCGGCGACACCAGTCGCGCTCTCGATGTAGCTGACTACGGTTGAATTGCCGATCACGCCCGATGCCGTCGTCCCGATTGCATCGGCCAGGAGCGCTTCCCGCACACGCGGCAGACGGCCGTTCTTCATGAAACCGCCCTGCTGGGCGATGCCGATCAACGATCCGATGCTGTCGAACAGATCGAGAAAGAAGAATACGAAGATTACCGGGATCGCACCCAGGCTCAGGGCACCGACCACGTCCAACTCGAACGCGACGGCGGCCGGGGAGGGCGGCGGGGCAAAGACTCCGTTGAAACGGACCACGCCCACGATCAGGCCGATCGCGGTGCTCGTCAGGATGCCGAAGAGGATAGCGCCCCGGACTCCGGCGACGAGCAGAACCGCGGTCACCAGTATGCCGGCAGTCGACATCCACACAGCCGGCTGCCCGAGGTCGCCCAGCGTGACCAGGGTTGCGGGATTGCCGGCTACGAACCCACCCCACTCGAGCCCGACCAGCGTGATCAGCAACCCGATGCCGACCGCGATACCGTGTTTGAGCGATGCCGGTATGCTCTCGATCAACGCCTCCCGGATGCCCCAGAGCGACATGACCAGAAAGAGAACACCCGATATGAAGACGGCCCCCAGCGCCACCTGCCACGAGTAGCCCATCGTGCCCACCACGGTAAATGCAAAGAAGAAATTGTGTCCCATCGCCGGCGCCACAGCGATCGGATAGTTCGCGAGGAACGCCATCAGGAGTGTTCCGAATGCGCTGATCAGGCAAGTCGCGGCAAGGACGGCATCGAAGTCCATGCCGGTCGTGCTCATCACGGCCGGCTGGACGAAGATGATGTAGGACATCGTCATGAACGTCGTCAGCCCGCCCAATCCCTCGATGCGGATCGTCGTCTGGTTCTCCTTCAGCCGGAAGAGCTTTTCGATACGTCCCATGATTTCATGCGGGTGGGAGTGCGCCCTGGCCGCGGCTCCCGGACCCACTAGTGGCCTGTAACGTTGAAAGTGGGACCAGTAATGTCCCTGCGTTGAGTTAACGTTCGTGCATGACCTATACAGCTGTGCGAGTGACGCCGAAAGTCGAGCGGGAACTGCAAAGACGAGTGCGCTCCCGAGCGCTGCGGGCCGATGATGTGCGACGGGCTCGTTTGATACTGATGCTTGCCGACGGTCAGTCGTTCTCGGTGATCCGTGAAGCGCTGGGCTGTAACCGCAGCTACATCACGCGATGGAAGAACCGATTTCTCGAAGACGGATTGTCGGGGTTGTACTCGCGACATGCGGGCCGAGCAGTGGAAAAACGAACGCCGAAGATGGAGGCTCGAATACTGGCGTGGACAAGCAAGCCGCCGCCGGATGGATCCACGCACTGGAGTAGCCGCAAGTTGGCCGCTCATCTGGGAACGACTCACATGATGGTCGCCCGGGTTTGGAAACGCGCCGGACTGCAACCCCACCGAATCGAGCGCTACATGGCTTCCAACGATCCGGACTTTGAGAAGAAAGCGGCCGATATCATCGGACTCTACGTCAATCCGCCGCAGCATGCGGCCGTCTTTTGCGTCGATGAAAAGACGGCTATCCAAGCCTTGGACCGTTTGGTTCCGGTGCTTCCGCTTTCTCCGGGCCGTGCGGAACGTCACGGCTTCGAGTATTTCCGCCATGGGACGCTCTCGCTCTATGCGGCGCTGAATACGAAGACCGGGGAGGTTGTCGGCAAAACGGCCCCACGCCACACCAGCGAAGAGTTCGTGGCTTTCCTGGCGGATCTGCTGGTTCACCAACCACCGAACAAGGAGATTCACGTTATCGCTGATAACCTTTCCGCTCACAAGACCAAGCGAGTCCGGCAATTCCTCACCGATCATCCCCACGTTCACATTCACTACACGCCGACCTACTCGTCCTGGTTGAACCAAGTCGAACTCTGGTTTGCGAAGATCGAGCGGGATGTCATCGTCCGCGGCATCTTCACTTCCGTTAAAGATCTGGCTCGCAAGCTCATGCGATACGTTCGTCATTACAACAAACAACCTAAACCCATAAAGTGGACCTATCGGGACGCCTCCAAGCGAATTCTCCCGGACCCGATTTAACTGTTACAGGTCACTAGTATGCCAATCGATCTTTCGGAGCACTCCCATAGGTGCGGTCTGTAACCATCCTTAAACGGAGGTGTAGGGCCGGTCTATGACCGCACATTCTTCGAGCCGAAACGATGTGCGCTCAGACAAGCTGTGAACGAATCTCATTTGTTGGAGAATCGCGTGGCGGGGCTTTTCACGAAGAACCTGCGATCCTCAAGTGTAGGTGCGCTCTATGAGCGCACAAATGCCCGCGGAACCACAAGTTGTGCCGTCATAGACCGCAGCTACACGTGAAAAGTCCCGCCACCCGATTTTCCGTTCCATAATTCGTTCACAGCCTGATAGAGCGCTCCTACACTCGATCCGCAGTGAAAGGGTTCGTGAGAAACGAAAAGTTGTTCATGGGTTCGTCAGAACCTGAACTTCAGGCCGAGCTGTATCTGGCGTGGCGCAAAGGCCGATGTAAACCCGAGGAAGTCGGTCGGGCTGCGCCCCCGGTCTCCCTCGACGTCGAACGATGTCAACGCCGATGCGCCGACGATGTTGTTGACACCCGAGAAATTGACGGTGTTGAACAGGTTGAACGCTTCGGCCACCGCCTCCAGTCGATATTCCCGACGTGGAACCCTGAAGGTTTTGGCAACGCGCAGGTCGAAGCTCGTGAAGGCAGGTCCTCGCCCTGTGTTCCGTCCGGCAAACGGAGGCCGATCTGTGCTGGCGTTGGTGTCACGGTTGGCGTCAAAGCCGAGCAGCAGGTTGAACGGGTGGCCACTGGAAACGGTCAGGATCGGCGACACCGTCAGATCGGCCAGCGCCTTCCCCCATCCGAATCCCCGCTCAAAAGGTGAAAGCAGGACACCGCTGAGGACCAGGCGCTGACGTTGATCAAACGCAGACAACGAACGTTCCGACTTTAGATCCAGCTGGTTCGCCGGCTGAAGGTCGGTGATGAAGTCGACGGTGTCATCGATCGCCTTCGACAGCGTGTAGGACACCTGAAACTGGTGATAGTCGCTGAAGCGCTTCGAGATCGTTGCCGTCATGCCGTGGTAGATCGAGCTCCCGGACGACTCCACCTGGCTGTCCTGCAGGACCCGCGGGTTAATTGGCGCGAACGTCGGCCCGAAGGCGTTAGCGCCTGCGATCCGCAGGTTGGTGTTGCGCGACCGCAGCAACTTTGTGCCCTTGTTCAGAAGGTAGTTGACGCTACCGCTCAGGTGCGTTCCGAACTCCCTCTCGATCCCGAAACTGGCCTGCTGGCTGTAGGGATTCACCAGGTCGCGCGCCGAACGCAGCAGGATCGGTGGCGTGACCCCCGGCTGGATGCCGAGCGGCGCGACATCCGCCTGGGTGATCTGACGATTCCCGATGACGCCCGTGGCATCGAGGAGACCCCAGATGTGGGCCGATGTCGTGTTGATACCCAGTTCCGGCAATCCCGTCAACGGGACGAAAACCTGTGAAATCTGCGTACCGTCGAGGACCTTCTCGATGAAAGCCACGGCCTGGTAGACGGGCGAGTAAAAAGCGCCATAGGCGCCCCGGACAACAGTCCCAGGCGCCACTTCGTACGCAAAACCGACTCGTGGCGCAACGTTGTTGGTGTCGCGGTGGAGTGGCTTCCCCTGTAGTTCCACGTCGTAGCGGAAGCCCAGGTTCAGCGTAAGCCGCGGCGTCACCCGGAACTTGTCCTGGATGTATCCGGAAATCAACTTGTTCGTGATGTCGGCCTTCGGGTCGCCGAAGCCTTGCTGGTAGAGGAGCGGGAGCCCGAGGTTGAAGGCCTGCAGCGAGGTGATCGACTCCGACAGCGCCGGCACCACGCTGGCTTGTCCGAGGGCCACGAGGGCAGCTCCAACACCGGCCGCGGTACCCGGACCGCCGACGTTGTCGACGAGCAGCCCGAGCGGTATACCTTCACCGAAAACGAAACGACCGCCGAAGAAGACTTCCGTTTCGGTTTCCAGGGGCAGGTACTGCACGTCGCCACCAAACTTGATCTCGTGAGCACCCTTCACCATCGTGAAGTTGTCCACCCACTGTGCGCGTTTTTCGTTCCGGATGGACGGCAGGAAGAAATCGCGACCGACAAGCGCCGTGCCGTTGATGCTGATCTCCGGACCGGACGCATCGGCCGGGAGGGCGTTGAAATCTCTGTCGGCGTATTGAAACCGGAACTCGTTCACCAGATCCGAACTGAAGAAATGGGTGTCACCAAAAACGAGCGACAGATCCTGAATCTGGAAGTTGGCACCTCGCGACGGTCCCTTCAGACCGCCGAAGGAACCACCCACTGTATCGATGTCGGTGAACGAGGCTCTTGCGAACGTCTGGTTGTCGTCCGACACACGGTGGTCGATCCTCACCGACGCGGTATTGTCGTTGTTGGTAAAGGGGAAGACGCCGCTGTTGCTCTCCAGCAGCCGTATCGTGTCCGGGTAGGCCGCCTGCGTCGTAGTCAGGGCGCCCTCTAAAGCGTTCCCGAGGAACTGCAACGAAGGATCCGGGATCGCCAACAGGGTCCCGACCAGAACGCGCTGCGAAGCAGTGGGCTCGAAGATGCTGGGGTCCTCCAGAAAGCTCGTGAAATTCGACTCGCGCTGGCGTAGCCCCTCGTAGGACAGAAAGAAGAAGCTCTGATTCTCGACGATCGGCCCCCCGACGGCGAAGCCCGCCTGGAGCCGCGAAAAGGGGGGATCGATGTCGGTACCACGCGACCCGAACGCAAACGGGTTGCGCGCATCCAACGCCTGGTTCCTGAGGAAGCCGAACACGGTGCCGCCGAGGGAGTTCGTTCCGGACCTGGACACGATGTTGATCAATCCCCCCGACGCCCGGCCAAACTCGGCGGAATAATTCGATCGATTGATCTGGAATTCCTGTACCGCTTCCTGGCTGATCGTCGAACGGACCGCCGCCACCGCATTATCGTTGTTGTCCACGCCGTCGATGGTCACGCTGTTGGAACGACCTCCCTGCCCCGCAAAGGACAGACCGGACGTCGGTGTCTGAGGAAGCGAAAAGCTGACGAGGGCGTTCGAATCGGTCACCCCTGGGGTAAGCAGGGAGAAGTCCAGGAAGTCCCTCTTATTGATCGGCAGGTTGTCGATACGAAGCTGCGTGATCGTATCCGCCTGCTGGGTCTTTTCCGCTTCGACAGGCGAGGCCTCACCGATAACGATGATTTCCTGCTGTAAGGCCGCCGGCGTCAGTTCCGCGTCCACCCGAGACGACTGGCCGATCAACACCTGGATTGGCCGGCGAGTTAAGAGGGCAAACCCCGGCAACTCGAACATCACTTCGTAATTCGCCGGCGGAAGCAATAAGAGCCGGTAGGCTCCGAGCGCGTCGGTCACGGTCTGACGCGACAGACCCGTGTCGACATTAGTCGCCACCACAGCGACAGACGGCAGGACGGCGCCGCTGCGGTCCCGGACCGTGCCCTGGATGTTGCCCGAGGACATCTGGGCCTGCGCGTAGGCATCCCCGACAAGGATCAGGCCCACCAGAAGACTGCGGACGAAAGGCCCATGGATCCACCGCTCTCGCCGGTGCCGCTCACACGGTTCACGCTTCATGGAACGCAATGCTCTCGGTCGCCTTCGTCAATTCTTCAAGATCCGTTCTTGGGGTCGCCGTTGCCTTCGCTCTTCAGACTCTCGTACTCTTCGAGGAGACCCTCCAGGTGCGAGCGTTCCTCGCGGGCGAACTCGCGAAAGACCTTGCGCCCTCGCGGGTCTTCCAACTGCCGGGCAAAGTTGTTGAAAAAATGGTGCGACCTTCGCTCCAGGTCGATCGCGATACTGAGGGCTTCCAGATGTGTGGTCTCGTCGGAAACTTCCACCTGGAGGAGCTTCCTCTGAGGGAAGATCTCGTCTGCAATCTTTCTGCTCGCGGGAAGCCTTGACGGCTCCCGGCGCAGCCACGCGTTTTCCTCGATCAACGCCTTGTACTCCCCCTGCAGACGTTCCAGGTGCTCCGACTCCTCTTCGGCCAGCTGCCGGAACATCCGCCGGCCGGAGGTGTCCTTGGTCTTCTTCGATGCATTCGTGTAGAAACTGTACCCTCGCCGCTCGACGGCAAGGGTCAGCTCGAGAGCGTCGCGGGCCAGTATCTTCTGCTGCCTCTGGCGTTCGGTGAGGCCCGCCTGCCTGGCTTCCTTCTTCGCACAACTTCGGCACAACCCGTAGATCGCGTACCGACTGTAGCGTTCCTCGAATCGATGTTCTTCGGTGACCGATTTGATCAACCGCTCTATTTTCGGCGAAGAAAACTCTTCGGTCTTGCCGCACTTGTTGCAGACGAAATGAATGTGGTTCGGTTCGTCGATGAGCGCTTCATAGAGTGTCGTGTTGTCGCTCTTCGACTGACGAACCATACCCGAGTCGAGCAGGAGCTTCAGCGTCCGGTACACGGTGGACAGGCCCACCCGGTGTCCACGCTCGAGTAGACGCTCCCGGATCTCCTCGACCGTGGGGTGTCCCTCCAGATCGAGCAGTGTCTCCCACACCAGTGTCCGCTGAGAAGTCTTCTTGAGTTGTTTCTCAGCCAGAAAGTCCTGAAACCGCTTCTTCTGCTTCATCGGCACCCGAATTATAAGGTACGGTGGACCAAGATCGAAGGAATCAAGGGAGGAGACACGAGTGCGCCGCGGAAGCCCGAATCGAGAAGGCTGCGGGCTGTAGGCCAGCTTACTTTCCAGTGTGACGATTATGGTATAGTCTTTTGTTTACAAATCCTTGTGAGGGATACGAAATGAAGAGACTTCTGTTCCTGAGTGTTCTTTCGCTTGCGCTGGTCGCCTGCGGGGCAGGCGAACCCGTCGCCGGGACCGACCCCACGGGGGCGGCGGTCGCCGAGCCGGAACCCGAACTGAGGGGCGCACCCGAATTCGATCTCGCTTCTTTTGCCGGCGGCACGATCAATTCGGAGGACCTCAAGGGCAAGGTCCTGGTGGTCGACTTCTGGGCGACCTGGTGTAAACCCTGTATCGACGAAATCCCCAACTTCAACGCTCTCGACGCCGAACAGAGCGACGACAGGGTCGTCATGCTGGGAATCACGGTCGAATCGGGGTCCTACGACGACGTTGAACCCTATATCACCGAGCTTGGTATCCAGTATCCAGTCGTCATGGGAAACGAGGACGTGGTTACCGGTTTCGGTGGGCTGATTGGGTTTCCGACGACGTTCGTCGTAAGCCCGGACTGGAAGGTCTACCAGCGGTACCTCGGGATGAAACCGGACAAGAAGGAGCGGATCGAGCAGGACATCCTCGATCTGATCGGCCCCCCGACGACTGAAACCATTTCGTAGTTCAGGCACCACGGAGATCCTGGAGAGGCGGCGCCGGCGCGCCGCCTTTTTCTTTGGTGCGCCAGGCATGGCGCGCAGCGCCATGAATTGGCGCTGGATAACCGGGGAGCGAAAGCGAACCGGGAAGTGACTAGGAGGTGAGAGTCCTCTGGGGGCCTTGATGACAGGAACCCTTAGCCGATGTGGCAACTGCGTCCGAGCAATCGGGGGTGGGAAGGAAGCCATAGGCAAAACTCTGGCCCGAGGCACACGAACCGCATAAGAGGCAGGCGTCAGGTGGGCGAAGAGGCCAACAGATCGGAAGCCCAATGTCATCCGGACCGGGCGTTTGTAGATGCGGCGGGTAGATGGAGTGAAAGTCACGTGCCTTACCCTGGGAGATCCGTTGTCTTGCTGGGAACAGCTAGAGTCGTCGAGAGGCGGCGCGATGGGGCGGCGGAAGTCAGCCACGGTCATAGTAGCCCGGCGGAGCCGGGGTGAAGGACCACACATGGAGAAGAGACCGACACGGAGCGTTCGATGCGAAACGGAGACGCAGACAAGAGGGCTGAGAAGCCGGAACCGAACCGGAAGGATAGCGGCGGAACCGTGACAGATACGGATGAGGGGCGTCAAACTCGCACGGCACGTCACGAGCAAGTCGGGATCGAGGAGGGAATGCTACTGGAGAAGGTGCTGGAACGGAATCGGGATCGAGGAGGGAATGCTGACTGGAGAAGGTGCTGGAACGGGAAAACGTTCTGGCCGCATACCGACGCGTCGGGAAAACGTTCTGGCCGCATACCGACGCGTCAAGGCCAATAGCGGGGCGGCGGGAATCGACGGGATGACCGTTGAGGACCTGATGCCGCACTGTCAGATGCACTGGACGCGAGTCCGTCAAGAACTGCTCGACGAGACGTACCGCCCCCAACCGGTGAGGAAAGTCGATATTCTGAAACCGGACGGAGGGATACGGACGCTGGGCATTCCGACCGTGATGGACCGGATGATTCAACAGGCTCTGCTTCAGGTTCTCCAACCCCTATGGGATCGGACGTTCTCGGAAGATAGCTACGGCTACCGACCGGGACGAAGCGCCCAAAAGGCGGTGGTGCGTGCTCGGGAACACATTCGAGCCGGACATCGCTGGGTGGTGGACCTGGACATCGAGAAGTTCTTTGATCGCGTCAACCATGACGTGCTGATGGCACGCGTGGCGCGACGAATCAAAGACAAACGGGTGCTTCGATTGATTCGGCGCTATCTACAGGCCGGACTGATGGAGGGCGGGCTGGTGTCGCCCCGGGCAGAAGGGACGCCGCAAGGCGGCCCCCTCTCGCCTCTGCTGTCGAACCTGTTGCTGGATGAACTGGATCGGGAGTTGGGGAAACGTGGGCACCGCTTCGTTCGTTATGCCGACGATGTGAATGTGTACATTCGCTCCGAGGCAGCGGGTCAGCGGGTCATGGCATCGCTGGAATGTTTTCTGGACAGGAGACTCCGGCTGAAGGTGAACCGGGCCAAAAGCGCCGTGGCGCGGCCGTGGAAGCGAAAGTTCCTCGGGTACAGTTTCACGGCGCATCGCGAGGCCAAACTGAAGGTTTCGGATTCGTCGTTAAAACGACTGAAAATGAGACTTCGGGAGATCACGCGAGCCGGGCGAGGCCGAAGCCTCGCTCGCACGATCGGAACACTCATTCCCATCATTCGGGGTTGGGTGGCTTACTATCGCTTGGCGGAGGTTCGAGGCAGCTTCGAGCGACTGGATCAGTGGTTGCGCCGTCGATCTTGTGGCAGCAGTGGAAGCGGAACCGAACACGATTCCGGGAACTCACTCGACGCGGTATTGCGACCGCTCGGGCTCGGACCTCGGTTTCCAACGGGCGCGGGCCTTGGTGGAATGCGGGCGCCAGCCATATGAATCAGGCTGTCCCCGCCTCTGCCTTCCGTCGCCTGGGTTTGCAATCCTTCTCCGAGGTGCATTCCCGACTTCAATCTTTATGAACCGCCGTATACGGAACCGTACGTACGGTGGGTGGGAGGCGGGGTGTGGCGAACAGGCGGTCATAGCGCACCTACACGGGAATCAATCAGCGGTGTAGGTGCCGACCGCACCCGATGCGAACACCTGTGCGGTCATAGACCGCACCTACACGGGAATCAACATTTCGGTGCGGTGTAGGTGCGGTCTATGACCGCACATCCCTTCGCTACAACGGAAGGCTTACGGAAAAGAGCAGGAACTTCGAAAAGAACTCGCCGAACAGGAGAGTGACGACGGCCAGGTAGAGCAGTCCCGTTGCGGCCTGGGTGTGGCGGAGCTTGAGCGTGCTCCAGATCATGACGCCCAGCACTATCGGAGCGACCACGCCGAACAGCAAGCGTGGCCAGAAGAACAGGGCCTGGCGAACGAACAACTCGGAGGCGACATTAGAGAACGGAATCGCCTGGACAGCGTTCAACACCACCAAAGTCAGCGCGATCGTCAGCACGCGGAAAGCGATCGTCCCCATGTAAACCTTCGTCAGGAGCCGGATCGGATCGATCGACAGTTTCGGTACCACCAGGTACCAGTGCCCGAAGACCATCGTCAGCATTACCGAACCCAGCAGCGCGGTCGCGCCCAGATGGTTGATCGCCAACACCCATCGCTCCCACCCGCCCAACTCCATCAGCGGGACGAAGGCGAGGGAATCCAGGACGATCGCGATTGTCCCGGCCGTCGTTGCCGCAACCAGCAACACCAGCGCGGGGCCGTACTTATCGATGTGAACCGTTCGATTGTAGAGACCCGCCAGCAGGGTCGCCACGAGCAGGAAGACGACCGGAAGCTGACCCTCGCGGACCGGAGACGGAAAGAGAAAGTCGAAGCCCAGGGTGGTCGCCATCAACACGGCTGCGGTCGAGCTGCTGAACTTGAAGAAACTCTTGCCGATCGTGCGGGGCGAGATGAACAGCAGGGTCCACAACATGCCGACGCCCAACTGCGAGAATAGAAAGAAAAAAGTCGAGGAAATCATGGTTCGATCAGACGATTGCGGCTCGCCTCAGTACAGGTTTTCGCCCATTGACCCAAACGAAGAATATAGCATCGATGGGTTGGTTCACCCTTCGGACGCGATACCGAGATACTCCTCGGCCGCGGCGCGGGCCCGTTCGATGCGGTCCCACGCCGAGCGATCGATCAGGACCAGGAATCTCCACAGGGCCCGATGCTTTTCCTTGAGAATGCGGATCTCACTGTTGCTGCTACCCGACAGCGGCTGGATCCTACCGCCTTCCATGCGGGCCGGTACCTCCGCTTCGGGCAGCGACATCCCGATCGACGGGCAGTAGACGATCACCTGGTGGGCGGCGAGACCCGCCCTCTCGGCGATCGTACGCTCCGCGACTTCCCTCTCGGAGGCGCCGTAGTGATACCGATCCACGAGCTCCTTTTGCCGGGCCTCCCCCACGGCGAGCGTCGCCAGAAAGCATGGCTTGTAGAGCTGTCGCGATTCCAACCGATCGAGGATGTGCCGTATCGCCGGGTGGTCGGGAAACCGTTGTCGTAAGGTCCAGATCAGTGTGTCGTCCCTGAGGATTCTCAGCTCCGAGGGATCGAAGCCCGATCCCAGTGCCAGCTCGACGGTCTTGGAGATCATCGCCCCCGACGATAGCTTGGTGTGGTGGAAGTAGACCCTCTCGGAGAGCGTGTAGCGGATCCGGAGCAGGTTGACCAGCTCAGATAACGCATCCCGTCGCAACATGCCGTGTTTCTCCAGATTCATCACCAGCCGGCCGTTCGCTGCCGAAAAGGACTGATAGATCCGGTTGTCGTAGTGCTGTGAGAGACCGCAAAAATAGGTGTCTCGACGGATGTAGTCCAGCAAATCGGCGCTGATCGCCCCACCGACGATGTCGGAGCGGAGGTCCCCTCCCGCAGTCAGGATCGAAACCACCTCGTCGCGAATACCGAGCCTCTTCAAGATGGACCCAACCGCCGAGTCTTCCAGAAAGTAGCGCAGTCGCCCCTCATCCTCGTCGTGACGCGGCAGGACCCGGCGCTCATCTTCCAATGTGTGGCCGAACGGAATGTGTGTGATGTCGTGCAGCAGGGCGGCCACACGGATCACGGTCTCGTCGTCGTCGGAGACTGTCGCAGTCCGCCGGATCGCGTCGACAAACAGGTGGGCGACCCAGGAGGTGCCAAGCGAATGCTCGAACCGCGTGTGCGTGGCCGACGGGTACACCAGGTATGCCGTCCCCAGCTGCTTGATCCCACGTAGGCGTTGGAACTCCGGAGTGTCGATCAATTCCATTTCCAGGGGGCCGAGCTCGATATCCCCATGGACGGCGTCGCGCAACAGTTTGGCCATAGCGAGCGATTATGCCGCATCTCGCCTGTCGTTGCGCAGCGCGTGGGAAACGGAGGTTACAACTTATTGCAAGAGCGAGTCAGGAGTCCGACCGGGCTGGAAGGTGCAAACAAGCTATAATGCCTCGGCAACAGGAGGTTCATCTTGAAAACTGTTTCTTTATTGATTGTCATTTCTTTCCTGGCCGTCTCCTGCGGTGAAGCGACGGAGCCCGAGCCCGCGGCAACGCCGGAGCCTGCCGCAGAGCCGGCGCCGGCGGTCCCGACCGGAACTCAGGAAGATCCGTTCGTCGGCCAGGGAGTCGTCCGGGGGATTGGCGACGACGGCGCGCTGACGATCGAACACGGCGAAATCCCCGGGTTCATGGCCGCGATGACGATGTCCTTTCCGGTGGCGGACGAAGCGCTTCTCGAGTCGGTTGCGGTCGATGATGAAATCACGTTCCGCATCGAACTTCTAACCGACGGGTATCACATCTTCGCCATCGAGAAGTCCGACGGCGAAGGATCCGAAGAGGAACACGGCGAAGAGGGAGAAGAAGAGGGCCACGACGACGATTCCGAGTCCGAAGAGGGAACCACGGGCTAAAGCGTTCCGATCGTGCCGGGGGTCTATTGAGAGCGATCGAACACCCGTACCACCACATCCAGTTGGAGCCCATCGACGACCCACCGGACTCGGTCCTGATCAAGATACTGTCGATAGACGGACGCCGTTTCACCTTCCTGCTCCACAGTGAGTTGACCGAGGAAGCCGTCGACTTCGTCAAGCACACCATCGAAGGCGGTGCGATTCAGGACCTGTGGATCGAGCGGATCGAAGGCAAATTCGAGCTCCGCGATCCACCGAAACCACTGAAGAAACACGGCTAGAGGACTCGCGCCACTGGTCGGGACATCTTGCAAACTCTTTCGGCCCTTTGCTACGATTTCCCTGTGGCGAGCGATCGCCCGTTGGGACGTCGTCTAATGGTAGGACTGCAGACTCTGGATCTGCCCGAGACGACGTCCCTAACCCCCTGAAAACACGCTGAAACCCGTGTCCCGCTTAGGTTTCAACCTCTCCAGGCTCTCAGCCGTAGATGACACGGCTTGACAGGGCTTGTCGTCAGAGTCCCCACAAAATCCCCCACAGTGGCACAAAGGATGAGAGGCGGGCCCGTCTTTCATCGGTCTGGCCGTTGTTGCTCTCTGTCCGTGAACGCGGCGGACGGTGGCGCGGGAGAGGACAATCCTCAGGTGCGAAGCCTCTTCGCCCGAAGCAACGTATAAAGTTGAGGATGCTGATTTCCGTTGCGAACGCCAGGATTCGTCGCAGAAGATTCCTCTCATGAACAAAGGGGAAATGATTGAGCTGCTCAAGACGGACCTGGATGCGTGGAATGCGTGGAGGAAAGAGAATCCTCAGGCGGAAGTCGACCTGACCCAAGCCGACCTGGGCGATGCCGAGCTGTGCGGGGCCGACCTGCGATGCCGACCTGTCCTCCGCCGGCTTGGGCGAAGCTGACCTGGGCCATGCTGACCTAGGCGATGCCGACCTGGGCGATGCCGACCTGTACGGGGCCAACCTTGGCAAGGCCAACCTTCGCAAGGCTAACCTTCGCAGGGCCAACCTTGGCAACGCCGACCTGTGCGGGGCCAACCTGATCCAGGCCAACCTGAGCCGGGCCTACCTGAGCGCAGCCGACCTGTCCGAAGCCGACCTGAGCGGGGCCGACCTTCGCGAGGCCGACCTGCTTTCCGCCATCCTGTTTTCGGCCAACCTGACGATGGCCGATCTGAGAAAAACTGAATTCCAAGGCTCACGCCTCGGGAGAACCCTTTTTACAAACTGTGATGTGTCAGAGGCGAAAAACCTTGACAAGGCAGAGTTTGATTTTCCTTGCTCAATAGGCATCGACACAATTTATCGCTCACAAGGGAAGCTTCCCCGAGAATTTCTTGAGGACGCGGGCGTGCCAGTAGAGTTCATCACCTACGTGGATTCGCTGGCGGGAACGCCAATTCAATACTTTTCTTTATTTATCAGCTATAGCGCTAAAGACCAGGAATTTGCCGACCGACTTCACTCGGATTTGCGCAGGGAGAAGGTCAGGTGCTGGCTGGCCACGGAGGACTTGAAGATTGGCGATAAGTTCAGGTCCACAATCGACGAGGCAATTCGCCTGCACGATAAGTTGGTCATTGTCCTGTCCGAGGACTCGATTGAAAGTGATTGGGTCGAGGAGGAAGTGGAGTCCGCGATGGAACGGGAAAAACGGGAGAAGAAGACTGTCCTTTTCCCGGTAAAACTGGACGACTTTGTCATGGACACTGAAGAGGCTTGGGCGGCGACGATCCGCCGTACTCGTCACATCGGTGACTTCACCGGGTGGAAGGACCATTACTCTTACAAGAAGGCGTTTGACCGGGTGCTTCGAGACTTGAAAGCGGATGAGACTCCGGTAGAATGACCGCGCCCTTCCTTTCCCAGAACACGACCACGAACATCGTTGCGTTGAGCAAGCGCACCCTGATGCGTGCCCGAGCAAGACATCCTCGGGTGCGAAAACTGCGCTCCAGGCACGACTGAGATTCCGTTCACATGGTTACTCTACGACGCCAGTGGCCAGGACCAGACGATTACGGACTACTTGTTGTCGGAGCCGGCAAAGTGCCCACGGTGTTGCGGGCCGGTGTTTGAGGAGACGTTGGTGGAGGACGCGAACTACTGAAGGCGTCTCAGGTAGACAAATGCCGCAGCCAGGCTGAGCAGAAGCGGCACCATGTTCGCGGCCACCATCGATCGGTATAGCGTAATTTGGGGCCAGGCCGCGCCGACTGAGAGCAACACCAGGCAGAAACCGAAAGCCAAGACGGCGGCAGCGAGCATGAACCCGCCAGCTGCTCGGTTCGCGGGGTACCAGATCTCTGGAGAAGATAGGGTTTTTGAGGTTCTGAAGCCGTACAGGCCGTTCGGTGGCACTTTGCCAAGAGCCATCGGAATCGCCAACAGAGCTACTGTTGCGGGCAGGAAATAGCCCAGCAGGAAGTGATTCATGCACGAGTTCTACTGGCATCCGCCCAACATGTCCAGAACAAACTGAAGAAGTCACAGGAAACGAAGAAGTGGACTACCTGCTCTCGGAGCCGGGAACGTGCCCGAGATGTCGCGGAGAGGTTACGGAGAAGACGTTGGTGGAGTCGTGACCTGGAAAATATAGCATCCCTGGTCTGTCAGTGGTATAGGTTGAACACGGCACCACTCATGCCGCGGGGTCGCTGAGTGGATTGCGGTATTTACCCACCGCGAGAAGCTCGGCGGTCCCGACTTATTCGCCTCCCAACTTTCGACGCAACTATTCCGTGCCAGGCGAGCTGGTCCTTGTCCATCAGATCGAGTAGTTCGGCATGAGTCAAAACGTATTTCAGGTCGTCGCCAATGGAACGCCGAGTGCACGTGACGTCGTTCCTGAAGGCAGTATATGAAGGAACTGATCGAGCAGATCGCGAAAGCACTTGTGGACAACCCCAATGAAGTAGCTGTCCACCAGATTGAAGGCGAGCAGACGACCGTTTTTGAATTGCACGTAGCTCAGAGTGACGTCGGCAAGGTGATCGGCAAGCAAGGCCGGACGGCGCACTCCATTCGAACCATTCTGAGTGCTGCCGGAATGAAGCTGAAGAGGCGGTTCACGCTTGAGATCCTGGACTAGGTGTCAACACTTTCCGAGACGTCTTTCGACCACCCTATCGATGTAACTCCGATCCTACATATAAAGTGACTGAAACGGCCAGAGATGAGACTGAGGCGAAGGCGGCCGAAGAGGTTGAGCGAAGGTTGCCGACTCTTGTGGTCGTGGGGTAACAGGTAACCAAGCAGACCAGCAACCCCCGCGGTGAATGGTATCTGGACGCAGTATAGCACCATGGGCTCCAAAGTAACCGGTAGGGACAGAAGGTGTACGCCAGCCCCGTGTTCCCGGCTATGAAGTATCAGATCGTAGCCCGGTTCGACGCCAGGAGGTCTTTGTCCGAAACGACGCCCGAGAAACGCAAGACGACACCTAAGGGTTCCCACTCGAGGTTATACGGCATTCAATAATTCCTCGCTTGATGCACGCCGTCTCCGAACCTGGATGTCGTCAAAGCCTGTGTAGAAACCGAGGCTTATACCTTAGTGTCGTTTACGTTCCGTTGACGATAAGCCATTCGCTGATGCGCGGACGGTCCCCGCTCAAGAGATCTGGATCATCGTTTTGCCAAAGTTCTCGCCGCGCAGCATGCCGATGAAGGCGCCCACGGAGCTGTCCAGTCCGTGGGTGACGGTCTCGCGATACTTGAGCTTGCCCTCTTTGATCCAGCCCGACATGGTTCGCAACGCCTCGCCGGCGTCCGGTTGCCGAGCAGCAAGCTCGAAAAAATGGAAGAATCGGAATCCCTCGGTGGAGCCCTCCTCGCCGAGGTCCTTCAGCCCCGCCTCGCGCAGCCGCTTCAGCGGTGTTGCCTGTTGTTGTTCCCAGGGTGCGTTGTTCCTGGGGATGTTGTATTGGCTCACCCATCCGGCCACCGGCACGCGGCAACCTGAGTTCAGTAGCGGGATCACCGCCTCGAGCACTTCGCCGCCAACGTTCTCGAAGTAGACGTCGATGCCGTCGGGTACGGCCGCCGCCAGTCCGGTGGGAAGGTCGCCGGCCTTGTAGTCGATGCAAGCGTCGAAGCCGAGCTCGTCGACGCAGTAAGCGCACTTCCGAGGCCCGCCGGCGATGCCGACCACCCGGCAGCCGTGGATTTTCGCCAACTGCCCGACGACCTGCCCGACCGCACCACTGGCCGCGCTCACGACCACCGTTTCTCCCGCCTTGATGGTGGCCACGTTGAGCAGGCCGGCATACGCAGCGTAGCCGGTCATCCCCAAGATGCCGAGCGCGGTGGACGGTGGGCCGAGCGAGCCGTCCCACTTCTCGATGGGCATGCCTCGTTGCCCCACTGCAGGTCTTCAGGCGTGCCGACACTGTATTCTTGCCAACCGTAGTAACCGACGACGAGATCGCCCTCGTTCCACGCGCTCGCTCGGCTCTCCACCACCTCCGACACGGTGCCACCCACGATGGTGGAGCCCACGCTCCGCTTGTTGTTCATGGGGCCGGAGGCGTCCAGGCCGCGCATGTACGGGTCCAGCGTGAGCCACTTGGTACGCAGCAGCATCTGACCCTCGGCGACGGGCGGAACCTCCTCGGTCACCACCTCGAAATCGGAGGGCTTGGGCTCGCCCTCCGGATTCTTTTTCAGCACGATCCTGCGATTGACGACCCCGCCGCCTCGGACATGGTCTTCAACTGGCTCGATCGCGAGTCCTTGCCGCGTCTTGACACTGTTCACGGTGTTTGCCTCCCTGAGGGATGCAGATGGAAGACCTTGTTGATGATCTTCCACTCCCCGTCGACCTTGAGCAGGGTGAACATGTCGGTGTAGCGGTAGCCGGTCCAGGCGTCCATTGTCGAGCTCGAGCCTTACGGTGGCCACGGAGTCTACGACGTCGATGCTGGCGATCCGCGCTTGGAGCCCCGTCGCTGGATCGTTCTCGTCAACCCAGTCAAAAAGCCGCTGTATAGGGCCCGCGAACAACTCGGCACCGACATAACCGAAGATCGTCGCGTCCTCGTGGAAGGCGGGTTTCATATCGTCGCCTTTGCCCGATTTTGCACCATCGATGTAGTGCTGGACGACATCGGCGATCACGTCGGACTCGCTCGCGTTTAAAGTTGCTGTATTCATGAGGTCACTCCTTCGATGAGACCGACCGGAGAGCCGTTGTTGGCGTCCCTGGTTGCGGTCTCGGTTCACATGTAGAGTCTCGGGTGGGCACCATTCGTTACAGGACCGCTGGACATTCCTGAGATCGTCAGTCTAGGATGCTTTCCACGACTCAGACGTTTTGACCTGGAAGCGAGAAACTATATGGGATCGAGCCTGGGAGGCGGCGGCACAGCGGAAACCGCTTCGGGCGACGTCAAGCAGGTCGAATCTCTCCGCAGGGGCGATGAAGAGGCGTTCGTGGCCCTGGTGGAGCAGTATCACTCTTTTCTGATTCGTCTGGCCGGACTTTACGTTCGCAACCGGGCCGTGGCCGAAGACGTCGTCCAGGAAACCTGGCTGGGCGTGCTTCGGGGAATTGAAGGATTCGAAGGTCGCTCGTCTCTCCGAACATGGATTTCGAGAATCCTCGTCAACCGCGCCAGAACGCATGCCAAACGCGAGGGGCGCCTGATTCCATTCTCTGCACTGGTCGCCGACGAGGTCGGGCGTCGGGAAGCCGCAGTCGAACCGGAACGCTTTCGAGGTAACGAGGATGCATATCCCCATCATTGGAGAGTTCCGCCCAAGGGATGGGGCCAGGATTCAGAGAACCGATTGTTGCAGAAAGAGACGGTGCAGGCGGTTGAGAAAACCATCGAAAGCCTGCCCGAAGCGCAACGCACTGTGATCAGCATGCGCGACGTCGAAGGATGGACTTCGCGGGAAGTCTGTAACACCTTGGAAATATCGGAGACGAATCAGAGGGTCCTGTTGCACCGGGCCCGATCCAAAGTACGGGCCGCACTGGAACGGTACTTTAAACGTGAAGAGGTGCGCGATGAGTGAACCTGGACCGATGGACTGCGATGAACTCGTGGAGCTGATTACCGACTTCATCGAAGGTCACCTGCCACCCGAGGAGCACGCCCGTCTCGAGTACCATCTCGCCCAGTGCGAGCCCTGCAACGCCTACTTGGAACAGATGCGGTTGACGATCCGTACCCTGGGTCGATTGGAGAACGAATCCCTCCCCGTGAAGGCGAGGGGGAGGCTACTGGCGGCCTTCCGCGACTGGAAGAGCGGTCAGAGCGGATGAGCTTCATCCCGCCTGTTCTTCTGCCGAAATCGTCTTCAGGGCCTCTCGGTCCGCAGCGCCGCCAATCCGTCTCCCGGATCGCACGGGAGCTGTCCTGGGTCACCGCCGACCCCGACCCTCAGAAATGCGGTTGCAGGAACCATCGTTGCTGTGCTGAAAGGGGCCACGTGGCAAGCGAGTGCCCGAGCCAACCAACAACTAGAGTGTGGAGTTTCCGATGGGAGTACTACTGTGCTGCGTGTCGGGAGTACGAGTGGGCTGGGTCGAAGATGGGCTCGACCGCGATCATGAACGAAACGGTCTAGGAAGCCGACAACGGACCACCGCCGGACTCGCGGTGCAGGACCTTGATCCCTTGCCAGGTCAGCTGGTCATTATCCATGAGTTCGAGCAGCTGCACGTTCGTCAGGTTGTACTCTTGGCCACCGTAGCCGGCACTGACATACAGCTTGTTGGCCGAGGCCGTCGTTACGATCAGCCCTTGATCCCGGAGACCGGAGATTGCGCGGTCGAGGCGGCTTGGTCGATTCGTTGAGGTTCCCGGCACGGCTTGTCTCGATTATATAGGACGTAAAGCGGGGCCGTTCACACGCACGCATTCCCGGTCCGACTACGTCTCCCTAGGGTATAAGGTACTTGGGTACGGACAATGAAAGCTGGCGAAAAGAAAGTGGAGCCCAAAGAACCAGGGCTGCAGGAACAGGCTGCAGCCTGCATCGCCGCAGCCAACCATGTCCGTAACCTATCCAACGAGATTCATTCTCGGATGACATCTGAGTTTGGCCTCATCCCATGCGGAGTAGTGGAGTTCGCTGAGAAAGCGGCGGCCCTGCTGGACTGGAGCAACTACTGCGGGCAGCGGGCCAAGGATGGCAAGCCACTCCTCGAGGGCGCCGATTCGCCCATGTTGAAAGTGGCGCTTCTCAAGTGGCGACGAAAACACGCGACCGACCTCGAAAGACCCCGGTCCAGGACGACGGATCGGGGGATTATCGGGCAACTCAATGCGGAACTCTACTGCATTCATTGGCTCCTGAAGCATCCCGACTTATCGGTGGAGCCCGCTACCGTGCCCCGCCTTACGGACTACATGTCCGTCCAACGAGCCGAAATAGGGTCAGTCGGCGGTGCGCTCTCCGATCGAGAGTATGATCAGAAATTCGGGGTCCTTCTCTCGGCTCCATTGGTGGATGGCGATTTCGAGTACTACCGTGCAAAGTGTGATCTTCGCGGCGTGCCGCTAAGTCTAGCGTTCATGGACATCGACGACTTTAAACCGTACAACACAAAGTTCGGGCACACAGCGGTAGATAGGGAGCTGCTACCTAAACTGCAACAAGCGGTCGAAGCCCACACCTTTCAGCGTGGCGAGGCGTACCGCGTGGGTGGTGACGAGTTCATCACGATTCTGCCAAATATGTCGGAAGCCCAGGCCTGAGCACATTTAGCAGACTTACAAGATCGCCTGACCAAGGTCGACTACTGGCTGAACCTCGACGACCGACCAACTATCTCAGCCGGCCTCACCACCGTCCTGCCAGACAGTTTCCAGACGACGCGCGAGATCCGAGAAGCAGCGAATTCGGCCTTGCTCGAGGCGAAGGAGCAGGGGGGAAACAGCATCGTTACCACGACGCTAATAGCGGAATAAGCCGGTCTCCCGTTCTTTGACATCCCACCATCGCGTGCTTTACTCAGGACAGCAGGTGAGGGTTCGACATCCACTGAGACTACGGGTCATCCCCGGAAGGAGGAGGAAATGCCATGACCAAGTTGCTGCTGGGTTTGCTCATCTCCATTTCATCCATTCCCAGCCTCCAGCAGCAGCGTGATCCCGGCAGTCTGATGATCGGCGGTGTGCGTGCGCCGGAGGTGCTATTCGAGACGAAACCCGCCTACACGGTCGAAGCGTTCAAGAACAGGGTCGAGGGCACAGTCGTTTTGCTGGGCTTTGTCCGCCAAGACGGTAGTTTTGAACTCTATCGTGTCCTTCGCGGTCTAGGTTTCGGCTTGGACGAGCAGGCAGTTCTCGCTGTCCGTAGCTGGCGTTTTCGGCCCGGGACCAAGGACGGCACCGCAGTTGATATGCTCCATACCATCGAGGTGTCATTCAAGCGCTCCGATGCGAGGGAAAAGCTTGTTAGGCCAAGCATTAGTGACTGGATGAAGCAGTTCGTCGCTGAAGCGAAGCAAGCGGGTCTAGAAGGACTCATCGAAGCGGAGATCACGATAACGCCGGCTGGAACGCTTACTGACGTGAACGTCGTGAAGGATACCGATGTGGCGTTGACCGCATTCTTGATGGCCGCTGCAAGACGGGCGAAACTTGCGCCGGCGACATTGAACGGCGTCCCCTTTGAGACCAACGCGAAAATCCACTATGGAGTCCCGCAATAAGTCGCTTTGAGTCAGTGGCGGTCGACTACCTCGGGGACGATCTTCGGAACGCCACAGCCATAACCGCTGCGATTTCCCCCTCGACCGGTGTCGTCGGCAAAGCAGTCATCTGTAGCGACGGACCGACAAAGTCTTCTGGTCGTTCCACGCTTGATTCGCCGAGCGCATACAGATAGTTCTCCAGCGTCGAGCGGGCTTCTCGAACGAACGCGGAAGCGGCGTCAAGCTGGCCGTTGCCTACAAGTTGTTCGATACCTTGGTAGAAGTCGCGCACTAACCACATCGGATGTGTGTCCGCCGGGTACTTGGGCGCCAGCGTCACCACTACCTGACTATTAAAGGAATAGTCCAGGACAGGTGCGAGTTGTTCACGAATGATATTAGGAGCAACGTCGAAGCCGACGTTTTCCATTTCTCCACCACGAAAGTAGGCGTTAGTAAAACCGGGTAACTTGTCGGTGATGATCCTATATCCGCTCAACGTCTCCCCGGGGTGAATGGCGGATGCGTACCGATCGACAACGCTGCGGGGATCGCTGCTGTACCAGCTAAGCAAGCCCCCGGCTTCCTGGTTGTCCAACGTGTCACGAACAATGGAAATCCCAGACCGACTCCTCCCGCTGGCCCAGAAGTCCGGGGATTCCGAGCGGTCGCTGTCGGAAATCTCAGGCAGGACCAGATTCCAAACCATGACGGGCAACTTCGCACCCGGATCGTTGCGGACTGTGTACTCGTACTCTAACGTTCCTTCCTCCTGCTCACGTAGCGCGACACGCATTGTGGGCCGTACGTTTCGCTGCAGGAGAACCCGTACGATCTTTAGGCGTCCAGGATTCTGTGAGAAGCCGCGCGTGCCGAGGTTTTCCGGAAACGCCAGAACAGCTTCTCCAGTTCCCGGATCGAAGAATACGTACTGACCATCCAACTCAGACGGGAGGACACCTCCCGGCGGCCAGATCGGTACAGGGCTGAGGCCTACGGACGCCACCTGCGCTACAACAGGAATGCCGGCCAGAGCTATGAACGCCAAGGTCGTCAACGCTCGTGTCATATTATTTCTCCTCATTCCTAGGATCCCCACTCGCAGTGAAAGTGCTCGTTATCCGTATCCGGGTCTCCGTGAAGAGTCCAGATTGCTCCATTCTCCGTGCAAATCTGTCGAAATCTTTCCTGTACGAAGGGTATGCGGGGAACAGAGTTCGGTGCCATTCCCACGGATATCAACGGACGTTCCGTAGCGATGTGTCTCGTGAGGTGGGCTCCATTTGGAGAGGCCCACATCAAACAGGCCGCCATAAACGAGAGAAAGGTCGTTAATCGCGATGATGGGGTGTTGAGGAAACTCAGCATGGTACTGGCTCGCGGTGTCCTGAACTCCGTAAACGGTATTCAGTGTGCCGTAGTGATTTCCCCATGGGTGGATCGATGTCCAACCGATATTCACATACGTCTGTTGGCCGAAAGGCAGAGTGTACAATCCTCCGACTCCAACCGCAAAGTAGGACCGGCTGCAGAATGTTGCACAGACATCGATGTATTCGACGCCTCCGACCTCATCCGTTGTAACGGCCAACGGCAGCCCCCAGTAACCTGTGTTGCCGTAGGTCGGAGAGACCGTGCTGTAGGGTTTGGCGAAGTCCTCGTGTTGATGACCTCCTGAAAAATTACTGTAGCCGTTGGAAATCGTTACGTTGCAGTAGTAGACGATGTACCCGTACTGGTCCACACAATAGGCATACAGGGTACTCGTCGAATTCAGAGGGAGCTGCGCGCGTGCGACCGGCGCAAACGCACCTCCGACCAGGAAAAGTAATGAGAGTCTCAGCAACCATTGTTGATAACCCAAGGGGAGCCTCCTTTTGGTTTTCAGCTAATAAACGCCGTGAAGTCTACGACGGCTCACTCCCAAATAGTAGGTGTCTGACCTGCTGATTACGGGTGTCCCACATGCTGTCCTTGAGCTCGGCCGTTACCGTTGCGATATTCTCTGGGTGTAATCCTATTTTCCCGTTTGAACGCTATCGAGAAGTATCGAAGATCGCGATAGCCGAGCCTGTCTGAAATCTCAGAGACTCTCAGGTCTGTCGATTGAAGCAGTATCTGGGCGATTCGTAGCTTGACTCGCAGTCGGGCCTGCCTGAAGGAGGTTCCGTGTAGACGCTTAAACTCGTGTGAGAAACGGCTTGGACTGACGCTGAGTAGTTCGGCAGCTTCTTCTTGGCTCAGATTCCCGTAAGTTGTTATCAGCGCCGTGAAGACTTCTTCGAGACGTTCATCGCAGTCCACAAGCTGCAGAGTGAGTTCCATGCAGCTACTCCCTGCACGAAGACCCCCAGCGTGTAAGGTCCACAGATGTGCGTAGTTAGCTTCTTGGCCTCAGTGGTCACTTCAAAACCGGCCAACGATGGTCACTTCAAAACCGGCCAACGGGGATGGCCCGGGACGGTGTTGTTCTACCTCTTTGGGACTGGACTCGGCAAGCCCGTTTTAGTCCTCCAACTCCGAGGGCCGCATTTGAGGATGTGGCCGTGATGGAGCAGCCGGTCCAGCATGGCTGTGACGGCGGCGCTATCACCCAGTAGTTTTCCCCAGTCTTGGACGGGTCGATTCGATGTCAGTAACGTACTGGTCCGTTCATAGCGTCGCATCACGATCTCGAGGAGTTCCTCTGCTGCAGTGGGAGGAAGCTTCCGCATCCCCAGATCGTCGATGATCAGCAGCGGGACCGTCGCCAAAGCTTCCATGCACTCCTTTCGGGTACCGTCAATGGTGGCTTCGGCGATGTCGTCGAGAAGCGCATGAGTTTCACGGTAGACGACCCGATAGCCCTGCTCAATGGCAGCCAAGCCGATGGCCTGAGCCAGATGACTCTTGCCGGTGCCAGGAGGACCGAGAAACAAGGCATCGTCGTGCCTGGAGATGAAGGCGCCCGTCGCCAGGTCGAAGACCAGACTACGATTCATCTTCTTGTTGAAAGTAAAGTCGAAGGAGTCGAGCGTCTTCTGGGGATCGCGGAACCGGGCCTGTTTCCGACGCCGTTCCAACAACCGGATGCTGCGACGGTCCAGTTCATCCGAGACCAGACGAGAGACCAAGTCGATCGGCGCCATGGCTTCGGTCTGGGCCTGGTGGAGGCGTGTTTCCAACACCTCGGCAATGCCGCCGAGCCGGAGTTGTCGGAGAGCCCGCTGGAGTTCGATCAGATTCATGAGTGTTCCTGCTCCTGGATTTTGAGGTTGATGAGATCGCGATACTGAGTCAGTTCGCGAATGAGAGGATCGACCTGACGCAGGGCGAGTGGAGGTCGCCGCTCCAGATAGCGGCGGACGAAACGATACTCGTAGACGTGGAGTTCCAGTGCCGCAGCCGAAGCATCCTCCACGGCGGAGACACCGTACTTCTTGGCCAGGGAGAGCACACCCAGGATGCGGCGGACCGCAGCTTCCCCTTGTCGGCGGTGAATGGCGTCACAGAGTGTGCCGATGTGGGTGCCAGCGCGGCGGGCTCGGGCCAGCAGTTGCACCGTCGTTAACGGGGTTTTCTTCGGGTTGTCTTCAGCACGGACACGGTATCCACCCCGCTTCTGGCGGACATGCTCGCGGAGGAGTGGATAGGTGTTTGGGTCCAGGATCCGGACGTGAAGCGTGTCCCACTGGACCTTGACACCCCGTCCGATCCAGCCCGGCGGTACACTGTAATAGGCGGCTTCGACTTCGACGCAACCGTCGAGATGGACGACACGTTCACCGAATTGGTAATAGCGAAACGGTTCGATCGGCAGCGGCTTAAGAGATGGTTTCTCTTCGGCGAACATGGCCGCCACCTGCCGCTTGGTCGTGCCGTGGATGCGGGTGTCGGCCCATCGGACTTCCCAGCGATCCAGATACCCCTGGGCCTGGTCGAGGCTCTCGAAGCGCTGTCCCTTCAATGGGGTCTTCTGGGCGTGCCCGACACCGGATTCGACTTTGCCTTTGCGGTCTGGATCGCGCACCCGGCATGGCATGGCCACCACGCCGTAATGGGTCAGGACATCTCGAAACAACGGATTCAGGGTGGGGTCGTAATGGTCCGGGACGATCACGCCTTCGCGCAGGTTATCCAGCACGATGAGGCGGGGAGTGCCGCCGAGTCGGCGGAACGCGGTCTCGTGCAACTGGGCCCAGATGCGGGAACTGGACTTGAACGTCAGCAGCCGGACCGATTTGCGGCTGTAGCCCAACGTCATCACGAACAGCCGCGTCCGTCGGTACTTGCCCGTCTTCGGATCCCGGACCATCGGTCCGGTCCCGTAGTCGACCTGCGCTTCCTCTCCAGCTCCGGTCTGGATGATTCCGACCGCTTCCGGGGATCGCACTCCCCGGAGTTTGCGAACGAAACGCTTGACCGATTCGTAGCTGCCGACAAAACCGTGATCCGTGACCAGGTCCTGCCAGATCGCCATCGCGTTGCGGCCACGCTCCAGCGCCTGTTGGATGGTCTCCCGGTACGGCTCGCAGGAACTGCCCGACGGTGGGCTTGGAGGGGGAGCCGACGACTCTGCCGAGACCGGATTCTCGGCCTCCGGGTCGGTGGTCACTTCGTTGGCCGGTTTTGAAGTATCGGAACCGCCAAACCCCTTTTGACACCATTTACGCCGTCCGGGTCGGTGGTCACCTCGTTGGCCGGTTTTGCCGGTCGCCGGCCCCAACTCCCGGGCGGCCGAATGGGGATTCCGGCCGCTCTCAGATACGCACTGGCCGTCTCACGACGCACGCCGGTGGTCTGTTCGATCCGACGCAGCGGCCATCCAAGCCGCCCCAATGCAACAACTTGCTCTCTCTTTTCTGTGCTCAAGACATTGCTCATGCCGACGGAGCCTGTTTCGGCTTCCCGTCGGTGTCAATGTCCCGGGCTTATCTATGTTCGTTGGCCGGTTTTCAGGTGACCACCATTGGCCGGTTTTGGGTGACCGCCGAGGCTTGGCGGCGTCAATGTGTTTTGGGAAGCGCGACTAAGAAACGCGTTTGGTGACACTTTTCTGAATTCCGTGGAGACTACTCATCATCGCTGCCGAGACTGCTTCGCTTTCTCTTTCGCGGCGAGTTTCTGTGATGCCGGGCAAGGATTCGCTCCAGGCATACGTCTTCTTAAGGTTGGATGGGTGTGTTAAACGCCAATTTGACGACAACGAAGGTAATGCGTGGGGTTACACCTTCGGGAAGCGGTATACAGACCGCTTCGGCGGAACGTCGGCTGCCACCGCAATCGTTTCCGGCGTTGCCGCGCTAGTCTTGTCCGCCAATCCCTCCCTTAAAGCCTACGACGTCAAGAATATCCTCAGAGACACCGCAGATTCGGTGGTGCATCCGGTCAATCCTCAACAATGGATGGGCTACGGAAAAGTCAATGCCGCCAAGGCGGTAGCTTCCGCCGCCGCTCTGAGAAAAACTCGCAACTAACTTTAGAGAAGCACAACCGAAAGGAGAAAACCATGATTGACCAATTGACGGCAGCAACGATTGAAGAGGATCAGTACGAACAGTTCATCGGTTCCGCAAGCCCAGAAGAGTACAGCCAATATGTGGATAGGTTCATTACCTATCTCCTTGTTGCCTTCGGCATTGGCGTGGGCCATGGAGGGAGAGGCCCAGCGCCAAACATTGATCCCCGAGCCGTAGAAGAATTGGAGTGGTACTACAAGGCACGATTTAGCGGCAAGATGAAGCAAGCCCAGTTCCAACCCACGCCAGACCGGCAGCGATACCTGTGGGAGCATGCCATGATGATGGGGCAGGCGGCACGAGGTAACGCGGATGAAGCGCAACTTGACCAGATCACAAGCGAAACGATGATTCTGGCGCGAGAGCACGTGGAGGACCGAGGTCGTGCCCTGGCCGACCGCTTTAGCAGAAGGTACAACGGCGCGCGGCCTGTAGACTATTGGTGTTTCTGAGTTGCGCTTCGTTCGTCCCTCGTGACGTCATTACGGGCCGTAGCTCCTTGAATCCCGATCTCCGAGTCCTTGTTCTCGCGGCGCTGCACACTGGATTTCGGCGAAAGGAACTGTGTTCGCTGAAATGGTCAGCTGTGGATTTGGTTCACGGGACCGCCACCGTTGAAAGTTGCTATTCTAAGAATGGTGACGCCAGGACAGTTCCGCTGACGGACGATCTGGCCCACGCGCTCCGGTGCCTGAAGGACGAACGGGGGACCACGCCCGAGGGACATGTCTTCACCCGCGATGGGCGGCCCTGGAAGCATTGGAGGAAGTCCTTCAACACTGCGCTCAAGGCCGCTGGCATCACGGATTTTCGCTGGCATGATCTGAGACACACCTACGGATCGTGGCTGGCCATGAACAACGTCAACGACAAGGGCCGGATGGAATTGATGGGGCACAAGGACCACAAGATGACGCTCCGATACACGCACCTGTCCCCGGCTTACAAGCGGCAGGCTGTCGCCGGTTTGCCGCAGTTCGGCAAGAGCGTCCTGGAGGCCGAGTCCCCACGAATCTCCCCATTGGCCGAAGAAGCGAAAGTGGTAAACTTCGGTAAGTAGGTGATTTTGATAGATTATTGGGACGTCGTCTAATGGTAGGACTGCAGACTCTGGATCTGCCTGTCGGGGTTCGAATCCCTGCGTCCCAGTTTCCTGACAGGAAATGAACTAGACTTTTTTGCATGCACTGTTCCCGCGAGACGTGTCCCGGGAGCAGTGCGGCAGCTCATGTCGCGAAGCGGTAAGTACCCTTCCTTCTTGTCGACCTGTGGCTCGTCGCCCCTGCGCGGGTCAGGCAGACCCAACCGCCTCGAGCGGATCACATCACCCCACGATCTTGATACTCGTCGCTACCGTTTCGCGGACGTCGACCCAAGCCTCGAGCGGATCACATCACCCCACGATCTTGATACTCGTCGCTACCGTTTCGCGGACGTCGAAAGGTCACTGACGAGGCAGCCCCGAAGTTTCAGAGAACTGACATACGTGGCAGGCTGTCTGCCATTCCGTCAGCGGGAAGCGACATCTACTGCACACACGGTCCGCGTACTTGGCGTTTCGTATCGCTTCCTGCTTTGCTGAAACGAGTCGGCTGAGGCGGCAGTTCCGGACTTGTGTCTCCGTAGGCGGAGGCGGGGGTGGCTGGGGATCGCCCCCGTACATTCGGGGCAGGTCGTCGGGCTCCGGCACGTTAAGCGCGATGCAGTGGCCGGCCAGGGCGCGTCGTACTGCATCGTCATCGCTGGGCAGAAGTGCACTTCCCTGGAGCAGGTGCTGCACGAACGGATCAGCGGATCACGTGTCTCTCCGAGGACCTGTCAATTTATCGGACAGAGTTTCCGAAACGCCACGGGACAGTTCTGGATTCCTTCCTCAGTCTTCACTGCTCTAGCCGGGTAGCCAAGGGGCCGGTTGGACTAACCAAGCCTGTCCAACCATGCATCCAACTCAGCTCATCGTTGGATGTCTCTCGTGCCAGGGTGTCGCCTGCTCGTAAGCGTAGCCCAACCTCAGGATTCCAGCCTCGTCATACGGGGCGCCAACCAGCTGGATGCCCATCGTTACGTTCTCCGTGAATCCGCTCTGAACCGAAACTGCCGGCAAACCGGACTGGACGCCCAAAGGAATCAGGTGACGCCGAGTAAATGATTCAGAGGGGAAGCTTCCGATCTTGAAAGCCGGGAACGGCAGACCAGGCCGATCGAGCGGTGCGGGGTTGCGTGAATCAAACTCTGAATCTGTCCCGGTTCCTTGAATCCGGGAACCGTTGCCCTGGCTGCTCAGCTCAGACCTCATCTCACCTCCGTCAATGATGGCTTCTCACTGGTTCTTCGCCTCGACCCTCGCGACGAACTCCTCATCTGTCAGCATCGCCCCGATCGGCGTGTCCGAGACGGGGGCCGCTGTCATCGAGCCCCACATGAGCTGGAAGTAAGCAGCATCTGCTTCCCGAGCACTGTGAAACGAAGACACGGCGCTGTCTTTGTCACCCAGCAGGTACTGCACGAACCCGGAGTACCAATAACCCTCGACCGTCGGTGGGGCGTATTGAAGGACCCGCTCTCCCGTTCCCTGCATTTCTGTCGCGTCGTCTTGGAAGGCGGCCAGCATGAATCTGTTCGAGTGGTTCAGAAAAAGGTTTCCGTCCAGCAGTCTCCTCAGCTCCGCAAAAGGGTCCGGGTGATCATCGACGTTGACGAGGATGTATCGGTCGTCGTCAATTCCGCGGCCTGCGCCCTTCTTCACGACCAGAATCGAGGCCGATTGTCGTCCCCTCCGATCACCTCCGGCATCATCACCGGCTTTGAGAGCCGCATACAATCGTTCCGCCAATTCCCCGGTCGTGGCTTCGAATGCTTCCGCCATGGCATCGACCACCTCTGGACCCACCAGGGTGTTTCCCTGGACCGAATACGTCTCACCCTTTCTGTCGCCGGCCCACTCGGGTTCCGTGCCAGAACGAACCGCGACATTGCCCCGGGCATCGATAATCGCCACCTGCCTCATGTCCTTGCCGGGGAATACATCCTCTTCCACGAGCTTGTCGAGCACTTCCTGGGCGGTGAGCCCCTGCTTGAGCAACTCGAGACCTCGACGGACCATACCCAACATTGACCGAAGCCTGCGTCGCAATTGCTCCCACGTCGGCGTCGGCCCAGGGAACCACCGCTCCCACGGCGAAGTACCTGGAGGCCACTGCGACACCGAGTTCGCCGGTTTCTGGGTCGATGGCCACGATCGAGAAGGTCGCAAAGAGTGGCTCAGCTACGAGAAGTAGGAGCACCAAAGCAAAGAGTGATCGCTTCATCGCTTCCTCCGTTTCCTGTCGTGGTGTCCAGACGTGGGGATCATGGGGTCATCGAGGGAACGTTCACACGGTGGTTGCCCACAACACATGCAATAGCGGTCCGTCGCCATGTCTGGGGAAAACTTGCGTAAATAGTAAGAGAGGACGGGGTTGGCGTCAACGAACCCGTGGCACGCTCTTTTGACATCGCAATCGTTTCGGTGCTTTACTCGATCAGCATCTCTTTGTACAGCCGTGCCGGTGGATCTGGAGGACAAAGAAAACTCGATGAAACAGGAAGACCAACCTTCACTTTCCGATTACGAGCCACCGGTCGTTAAATCGCCGATTCACGAAGACGATGATCGGTTATTCGTCCCACGGGAGGAACGGAAAGGGTGGAAGCTCAACTGGCGGCGACCCGACGCCTGGCTCATAGCGGCTGCGTTTGTGCTGGTATTCCTGCCCCGTTCCCTCGAACCCGAGTTTGCCAGAGACCTCATGCCGTACGCACGTCTGCTGGTTTTCGTGGTCATGGCGTACCTCTTTATCCGAGGGGTTCAGGGCGGCGACACGGACTGAGTCCCTCCTCGGTCGCGTGCCGTCCTTGACTGTCCGGGTTGATGCGATCGGCTTCGCCTGAACTACAAAAAAATGCGCGGCAGACGGTGAGCAACCGCAAGCCGCGCGTGAGGTACGTAACTGGTCGTAGGATACGATTCGGCGCGACCAGAACTGGTCCCGGTGCTTTCTTCTGTATCGTCTGCAGAAGACCCCTCGATGGCCTTGTCCGACACGCACCAAGCACACGCCGAATTCCGGTTGAAGAAGGCATGTCCTTTGGCTAGAGTTCAAACATCCCTTGAGAGAGGAGACATGGTGTCTCAGTTCAGTGTCGGCGATCGCGTTCGTGTCCCCCACCCAAACCCGAGCACGGAAACCGAAGCGGGAGTCGTTATCGATGTGCCTGACAGTCGAGTCCCCGCTCAGGACGAGCGCCTCGAACCGGTCCGCGTCTACATCATCAAGTTGGAAAGCGGTCTGGTCCGTCGATACACGGGCGGCGAAATCGAGGCGGAATAACGATGGACTCCATACGCGTGAAGACACGTGCCGAACACAGGGCGGACGAACGTCCCATCGAATTCGAACTCGACGGCAGGAGCCACCGCGTTCAGAACGTCGAGGCCCAGTGGCGCACCCCCGAAGCAGAGTACTTCCGAGTCCGGGCAGGAACTTCCACGCTCTTCACTCTCAAACATCTGATCTCGTCCGACACCTGGTCGGTACGGTCCGTAGAGTCGTTCTGAAGAAACGGTGGCCGAAGGCCGCTTGGGTGCCCACCAGAGTCGATCCTAGTTCGACGCCGCAACCTCCAGAACCGTGCGGTACATGAACTCCAGCAGTATCCCGAGACCTTCGATGCTTACGCGTTCATCGTTGCCGTGGGCCCTCGCGTCCTGATCGTCCGACGCCGCCTCACCGATCCCATAGGTTGGAACTCCTGCGGCCCGTAATTGAGCGGAATCCGAGGCGCCTGTGCTCATCGTCGGAAGCGTGATTGCGCCGGGGAACATCTGGGACTGGACCTTTTCGATCGCCCGGAACAGGTCCGTGCCCAGCGGTGACGGAGGAGCCGCCGGGCGCCCGCTCGAAGGCGGGACGATCTCGATGGCGGGGTCGTCGACGACCCGTGCCAGCGTCGAGAGAAACTCCTCCTGGTTCTCGTCGGGCAGCGCGCGGACGTCAAGCGTCGCTTCGGCTTCACCCGGAATCACGTTATACCGAAAACCTCCGGTGATGATGTTGGGCGAGATTCCCGTTCTCAGGTAGGAATTCGAATAGAAATCCTCGTTCCGGAACTTTTCTTCGATGATCGGTCCCAGCACCGGGTCTTCGATGTTCGCGAAGAGAAAGGCCTGGTCGGGCGGGCTGATTTCCGCCATTCGTTTGAAGTACTCCCGGGTGGTTTCGTTCAGCCGCATCGGCATCTGGTGCCGACCCAGTTTGGCGACGGCCTCGGCGATGTGAACGACGGCGTTGTCGGGACGTGGTCGGGAACCGTGGCCGGAAACACCTCGTGCGATCAGCTTGATCCCCCGCCAGATCGCTTTTTCCGCAGTAGTTACCTTGACAAGGTCGACCCTACCGTGGGTGATGTGGATGTCGCCGCCTTCGTTGAGCGCGAACTCGGCATCGATCTTGTCGAGGTGATGTTCCACCATGTAATCGATGCCCCATTGCGTCGTACCTTCTTCGCCGGCCTCGATCAGCAGGATGATGTCTCGATCGAGGGCGATGTCCGCCCGTTTGATCATCAACATCATCTGGATCGCCGCCGCGATCATTCCCTTGTCGTCGGCCGCGCCACGGCCATAGACAAAACCGTCCTTGATCGTCGCTTCGAACGGGTCCAGGGTCCACTGGTCCCGGTCGACCCCGACGACGTCGGAATGCCCCATGATGAGGATCGGCCTCTTGCTTCCGTTGCCTGCAAGCCGGGCGACGAGGTTCCCCCTCTCTGGATCGAGCGCGTAGATCTCACCGGGAATGCCCTCCTTCTCAAGCATTTCCTCCGCATATTCGGCCACCAGGGTCTCGTTACCAGGCGGGTTGGAGGTGTCGAGCCGGACCAGGTCCTGCAGTATGGCAACCGTGTCGTCCAGCGCGGCATCGAAGTCGGGAACCTGCGCCTGCACCGGCGTTGAGGCCAGCACAAGCGCGAGGATAATCAGCGATATTCTTGGCAGCATGGGCAAGAGTCTCCTTCTTGGGAAGGCTGGTTGATCCGAACAATGAGCTTATTTCAGACGGCAGGACGGGTCAAACCGGAACCAACAGTGTAGGTGCGGTCTATGACCGCACACGTACCGAAACTGAAGAATGTGCGGTCATAGACCGCACCTACAGGCCAAAGGTGATGGGACCGGAAGAATGCTCTTAGGAAATTGAATCGATTCAAACATAAGTGCCTTGGTTTCAGGCGCCAAAGAGAGGGATCCGGAAGACCCGCGCCATGATCAGGATGAAACTCATCGCCGCGAAGACCACCATACTTGCCCAGCCAAACCAGGTCGCGAAAGTCGACGGGTAGAAAAGGCGGTCCGTCTTGGGAATCACGGTGAAGCAGTAATACAGGTTCAAGAAGAAAATGACGGGAGCGACGAAAAACGCGAGCGCGGAAGCGACGAGGACCATGAGGACCGGCGCCGTCACACCCGCGATGAGGGCAGTGGCTGCGAACAGTGAGAAGAACATTGTCGCGCGGTAGATGTTGTACTCCGAATACCAGGTCCGTCGGTGTTCCCTACCCAGGTCCTCGGCAGAGATTCCCTGGAGTCGTGCCGTCGGTCGAAACAGGTTGCGACAACAGGCCCCGACGACCCGCGGCCATCCGTCGAAATAGTTCAAAGCGGTCGAAAAGGTTGCCGCGAAGGAACCGAGGACGAAGACAATCATCATGCTGGGTCCGACGCTGTCGGAAAAGACACGTCCGATTTCGCCGATCACGGCGTTCCCCGAGACTGGACTCGGATAAATCCACACCGCGGCCAGGAGGAGGAAGATGCATGCGATCACGAACGACACGATGTGTCCAATCCGAAAATCCCAGAGGCCGATGCGGAACCACCGCCGACAGTATTCCAGCGCGTGCGGCGACAAGGCGCCCGTGTCTATGCTCAGGTCTTCCCTGTTCGGCCGGAAGGGATCGAAAGAGTTCGCGATTCCCTTCTCCTCGAGCAGACTCCGGATCCGGCCCATGCCGACCTTCTTGGCCTTTCCCCACTCCGAGGCTTGAAGCGACACATCGATGCCGGTCGGCAGGAGACCCAGAAAAGCGGCGATGACCAGCCAGGACCCCCCGGGAATCTGGACAATGAAGAAGTTCGCCATCGCCGACAGCGGCGCAGGCTGGACCAGGTAGACCGCCACACTGGAAACGAAAAGCATTCCCGCGAGCACCTTCGAAGCGATTTCGAGCGCCCGGTACTTGCCCGCCAGGATGATCGCCACCGAGATCACTCCCAGCGTAAAAGCGTGGATCGGGATCGGAATCTCAAGACCAAGATACTCCGCAGAAAAGTAGTAGAGGACGGCGGCAGCCGCGATCAGTCGCCCGGCCTGCCCCACCACGCACTGCAGCAGGGTCGTGGCCAGGACGTACCAGAGCGGCCACTTCTTCCAGGCCGTCGAGTACGCGTCCAACATGCTCCGGCCCGTGGCGTGGGTAAAACGAAACGCCATTTCAAAGCCGTAGTACTTGAAGATGTAGGCCACGGGAATGCACCACAGAAGGGCGTAGGCAAACCGCCCGCCGGCAACTGGCGCGCTGATCAGGTGACTGGTCCCGATGCCGGTCATCATCAGGATCATCCCGGGGCCGAAATGCCGCGCCAGCCCGGTAAGGGAAGTCTCAGGGAGCGGAAGGGTCTCGAGTGGATCGGTCGTGTCGGCCATAGTCAACAGCTCACCTCGGGTTCAGATTCCGGCCGCAATCCTATCGGACTCGTGAGCCGAGGGTCAATTTCGATGTTCGAATATACGCTCCGGGAAGTATATTAAGGAGCTTTGAGCCGGCAAACTGCACGCTTCGTCGGCCGCTAAAACGCACGAGCATGTCGTCACCAACGCATCTCTACGACGAACTTTCCCGCACCGTCGATCGCCTGAACCGGATCGTCGAGGCCACCAAGCTCCTCAACTCGACGCTGGACCTGGCGGAACTGACCGGAATCATCCTGCAGATTGTCCGCGACGAGGTCGGTATCGAGCGCGGGCTCGTCTGACATGTGCCACGAGGTCGGCGGCGATTACCTTTCATTTTTTCCCCTGTCGGACGGCCGCTTCATCGTGATGCTCGGAGACGTGTCCGGCAAGGGAATCGGGGCTGCCTTGGTCATGACTTCGGTCCACGCGATGTGCCGAGCGCTGGTGCGCCACGTGCATTCCCTGGAACGGATCACTTATGTCCTCAACGAAATGCTGTTGGAGTCCACGCAAACCCAAAGCTTCCTCACCTTGATGATCGCCCTGGTCGATCCGCTGAAGAACCGCGTCCATTTGTTGAGCGCTGGCCACAACCCGCCGGTGCTGGTTGACGGATCCGGCATCGTTCGGATGCTCAAAGACGGCGGGGGCCCGCCGGTCGGGCTGTTTGCGGGCCTCCGGTACAGCCGCGAGATCATCGACGTCGAGCCGGGATCCGTCCTCGTGCTCTACACCGACGGTGTCAGCGAGGCCGAGGACGCGAACCAGGAGGAGTTCGGGACCGATCGCCTCTCCATCGTCATCAGTCGGAACAGCAAGAAGTCATCAAAGGAAATCCACGGCGCAATCCGGGACACACTCCGGGAGTTCGTCGGCGAAACTCCCGCGAACGACGACAGCACCATGATGGTGCTGAAGTTCTGACGAGCTCTCTCTTGTCTCTGCCGTTGTCGAAGCTGCTGGTCAGTGTTCTCCGACTCCGTTGTCCCTTCTGTCTCAAAGGGAAGGTCTTCGACGGCCTGTTCAACACCCTGCGCCGCTGTCCGGAATGCGGCTACTTCTTCACCAGGGAGAGCGGCTACTTCCTGGGGTCGGTGTACTTCGGCTACGGGGCAACGGTCCTGGTGGCGCTGGGTGCGTGGCCCATGCTGAAATACGTGATCGCACTCGAGTCCGAACTGCTGATCCTCGGCATCCTCGTGGCAATCGCGGGGCTGTTTCCGATCTGGTTCTTCCGGTACTCCAGGATGATCTGGATGGCCTTCGACCTCTTCTGGAACCCTCCGGTCCGGGAGGACTTCGACTCGCGCGGCCGGTAGGCAGCCCGCGTGGGGGGTTGCGGCGACTCCGGGCTCAGCTTAGAATGAATGGCTCGCCTTGGCATGAACGCCTCGCTTTGGCCCCATCGTCTAGGGGTTTAGGACGTAGCCCTCTCAAGGCTAAAACACGGGTTCGATTCCCGTTGGGGCTATCCTCAGCATCGGTAACGGCCGGCCATGAGCCGGTCGTTACCGGCCTGTTTCATCCCGCCTGAACAGGTGCATCCCACTGCGTTTCATTGACTTGGACGATTTGGCGCACTAACATACCGACCCTGTCTTGCCCGAATTCGGAGGGAACCGACATGTCGTCGGCCGAGCCAGCCCGCGTCTTTCAACAACTCCTGTCGCTCGCGCCCGAACAGGTGCGCAGCGCAACGTTCTCCGGGATGGGAACGTTGCAGGCCTCCGGCGAGAGATTCAGCTATACCGTCCGCTTTCTCTTTCCCGATGATGTCGGGCTCATTCTCCGGCTGCACCAGGACGTCCTGGCCAACCTGCCCAACCCGCTGTTGCTCTACGTTCGCGACCGGGACTTTTTCGCCCAGTGCGTCGGGAAACGCGGGTGTGTTGCGGGGGCTTTCCAAAACGGCAGGCTCCTGGGCTACGCGGCGGGCTGGATCCCTCCCACCGGGCAGGACAACTATGGGAAGGATCTCGGCCTCACTCCAGACGACCTTCCGCACGTCGCTCACCTTGCGGGCTCATGCATCCATCCGGCGTATCGCGGTAACCGCTTGCATGCCCAGTTGGTGGGCCTGCGTTCCGCGTTGCTGCATTCGGAAGGGTTCTACCACCAGTGTGGCGAAGTGCTTCCCCGCAACGTCTTCAGCATCAAGAACCACCTGGCCGGCGGCTATTACCTGAAGGGGTTCAAGGTCGACGACTTTCGCTTCGACGACGAGGGCGCGCCACACTTTCTCCTCCACAGGGACACTCGCTCCGACCCTCGAAGGGATGATGAGGAAAACCCTCCGGAGTCACGGATCGACGACATCCCGACGTACCGTCGAATGCTCGATGAAGGGCGTTGGGGCTACCGGATCCGGTACCTTGACGGAGAGCCGCATCTCGCATACGGAGTCTTCGCGTAACAATTTCAACATGGTTAAGTAATTGACTCATGAATAGATTGTTACGCTTTTTAGATGTCCAACCCGAAGAACGAACTCTGACCGGAAGCCTGTTCCTGTTTTCGTTTGAGATCGGGCTCGCGCGGTTCTTCGTCTTAACTCCAGCGCTGGCGCTGTTCCTGGAAAGGTTCGATGCGGAAGACCTGGGACTGGTCTACACCTTGCTGGCCCTGCCCCTCATCGTCGTCAGCACGGCCTACGTCCGGCTCGGCCGGATCCTGCCACTCCGGACCCTGATCGTTTCGAACCTCCTGTTCGTGGTGGGCCTTACGATCCTGATCCGACTGGCTCTCGACCTGGACTCCCGCTGGCCCGCTTTGCTGCCGGCCGTTTGGTTCTATGTTCTGTTCACTCTGACAAGTTCCGCGTTCACGGCGGCTGCCAATCGCGTTCTGGACATTCGGCAGGGCAAGAGACTCATCCCCCTGTCAACGACCGGTGATGTGATCGCGTTTTTCATCGGCGGAGCGGCGACACCCTGGCTCGTGGCCCGGATGGGTACTGCTAATCTGCTGCTGCTCGCGGCCGCCGCAGCGCTGCTCTCCCTGCTCACCTTCCTTCGCCTGAATGCCCGGTACCGCGGCCGCTTTGCGCCAAGAAAGTCCCGCCGACCGGCGACTGGGGAAGAAACGAGCCGCCGGGACTGGTCGAGCCCGTACCTGCGCTTGATGGCGGGCTATTTTGCGGTGAGTGCGCTGGCCTATGTGCTGATCGACAATGCATTCAATGCCGTTGCCGAGCAACGGTACCTCGACACCGCCCAGCTTGCTGCGTTCTTCGGCACCTACGCTGCTGTGGCAGCCATCGCCAACTTCATGTTCAAGTCCTTTGTCGGAGGTCGGATCGTGCGCAGGTTCGGAGTGAGCGGGATACTGCTGGGTTTTCCGCTGGCGATCGGTATCGGATCGTTCCTCGTCGTCGTCGGGCCACCGATACTCGCCCGGGGCGATTCCCTGCTTGCCCTTGCACTGGTGTTCTGGTTCACGACCATGATGCGGCTGATTAACAAGGTCTTCCTGAGCGCTCAATACTCCACTTTTCCCACGCTGTACCAGCCGCTGGACGAGAAAGCTACCGGAGTGCAGGCCACGCTGGAAGGCGTCGTCGAAGCAAGCGCCTATGGACTGGCCGGGCTGCTCCTGCTGGGTCTGCATGCGTTCTTCGACTTCGGGGCGGTCCAACTGTCCGTGGTCCTGATCGGGGTCTGCGGGGGCTGGGCCTACATCGCGCTCTCACTGAGGCGGGAATACACCGACGTGCTGGGCCAGGCGCTTCAACGACGTCGGATCGGGCCCGCGTCGTTGAGTCTGGCCGACCGCGCCAGCCTGGACCTCGTGATGGAACAACTCGAGAGCCCTCATCCGGAAAGCGCCCTCTATGCCCTCGACTTGTTGGAGGAGTCCTATCCAGAGAGCGTGGGGGAAATCCTGGTCGGGCTGCTGGATCATCCGTCGCCCGACATCCGGGTCGAAGCATTGGCCCGGATCGAGAAACATCATGTCGCGGACGCCTTCCCAAGGGTCCGGGCTCTGGCGATGAATCCCGACGTCAGCCCGGTACTGCGGGGCGCAGCCGCTCGGACTCGGTGGGTGCTCAGCGATAAAGACGTCCACGAGGGCATCATGGCTCTCAGCGATCCCGATAGCCAGGTGCGTACCGGGACCATGGTCGGCATGCTGCGTTCCGGCTCCGTCGAAGGCATCGTGTATGCGGGTCACTGCCTGCTCGACAACCTGCGATCGGGCGTAGCGGAGGAGAGAATCTTTGCCGCAAGGGTCATCGGCGAATCCGGAATGGAAAGCTTTCACCGGCAAGCCCTGGAACTGCTCAAAGACGAGAATACGGCCGTTCGCAAGGCGATCATCAAGAGTGCACCCCGGATCGGGCACGACGGGTTGTGGCCTCTCGTCGTTGAAGCGCTCCGCGATCGGGAAGTGGCGGCGGCTGCGTCCGAGGCGCTCGTCGCCGCCGGATCGGTCGTGACCCCGAGCCTGGCAGCCGGAATCCGGGATTCAGCCTCCGACCGCGGCGCTCGGCTCAGTGCCCTTAGGATTCTCGGACTGATTCGCGGCCCGGAAGCCATCGTCGAGCTCTGCCCGTTCACGGAGCTGAGGGATCCGGACGAAAGACATGCCGCGATGTCCGCGCTTGCCAACTGCTCCTTCGAGGCGGACGACTCGCAGATCCAATGGTTGAAGGGCCTTCTCAAACGCGAAGCCGATCACGCTGCTTATCGATTCGCGTCCATCGCCGACATCTCGATAAACAAGTCCGTCGAGCTGCTCGTAGGTGCTTTGAACTGCGAACTCGCCGCCATCCGGCATCGGATTTTTCTGTTGCTCTCTTTCATCTACTCACAACGCGATGTGTTGACGGCCTGGGACAACTACAACAGCAGCGACCGGGACAAGAGGGCCTACGCGCTCGAGCTGGTCGAGAACGTCATCAGTACGGATCTCAAGTCGATGCTTTTCCCCGTGCTCGACGACATCGTCCAGGACGAACGGTTGGCTCAGTTGCGGCTGCTGCATGACGCTCAGCTTCTGGGTGCTCCGACGAGACTCAAGCAGATTCTCAGCTGGCAGCAACACGGCATCAGCGGCTGGACTTCCAGTTGTGCCCGCCACCTGGCCGCCGAGTACGGCGTGGAGACGGCCTCTCCCCCCGAGACCATCGTCGAGCAAACGATGCGGCTCAAGTCGGTCGATCTCTTCGAGGAGGTGCCCGAGCACGTTCTGGCCGGGATCGTCCCGGAGCTCCAGGAGATCCGTCTCCGGCAAGACGAGACGGTCTTCGCCAAAGGAGACGTCGGCGACAGTCTTTACATCGTGATCGAGGGAAGCGTCCGGATGCATGACGAGGCGGTCACGGTCGCAGAGGTCGGGCACAATCGTGTTTTCGGCGAGATGACCGTGCTTCAGGCGGCGCCGAGGACGCTGTCGGCCACCACGAGCATGCCGACACGCCTGTTCCGTTTCGAGCAGGACGCGCTCTACCGGCTGATCGTCGATCAGGTGGGCATCGCTCGGAGCATGATTCAGATCATCATCGAACGCCTGCGCCAAAACCAGGCGATGAGGGCGGGAGTCGTCGGCCGTTGATAATCAGTTCAGGCGCGCGACTAGAACGCTGATGATTCCTTTGGACACAGCGGGGTTCCCCGCCATGAGTTCGTAGAAGACATCCTGGTCGAGCCGGAGCAGGTCGGTCTCCTCCACTGCCGTAGCGCTCTGTCCGCGCACTTCCGAAGTCAGAACGCTCAGCTCACCGAACACGTCATAGGCGTTCAGGACTGTTTCATCCAGGTTTCCGTCGTGTAGTCGGACTTGACCGTTGACGACGACATACATCGATTTGCCGACGTCCCCGGCTTTGAAGACAGTTCCACCGGGACCGACGTGGACTTCCTCGAGGTAGGCCACCAGACTCGCGAGGATGTCGTCCGGGACATCCCGAAAAATCTCAGTTCGCTTCAGAATGAAGACTCGCTCAATCATCCCTTATTGAGACACGTGCGGCAGTTTTCGCTCAGATCAACCCTTACGCCCGACCAGGCATGAAGGCCCTCAAACCGCTGAGAGCGCTATGCATGGAAGTCAAACTCTACCTAGGTGCTCGAAATTGACCAGTCAGAGGAACTCTTATACACTTTCTGTGAACCGCGTGCATGTGATTTGACTCGCCGTGCGAGAAGTACGAACTCGACCCTATCCGGATTCCAGTAGACGGATCATGATCGGTACGACAGTTACCCACTACAAAGTTCTGGAGAGAATCGGCGGTGGCGGCATGGGTGTCGTCTACAAAGCCCGAGACACGAAACTCGGACGTACGGTCGCACTGAAATTCCTGCCGGACCACCTCGCCGAGAACCCCCGGGCGCTGGAACGATTCAGACGTGAGGCAAAGACCGCGTCATCTCTGAACCATCCGCACATCTGCACGATTTATGACGTCGACGAGCACGAAGGTCGTCCATTTATCGCGATGGAACTACTCGTAGGTCAAACATTGCGCGAGCGGATTCAGGGCAGTCCGCTGCCGAGCCTCGAAGCCCTGGATCTCGGGATCCAGATCGCCGACGCACTCGAGGCCGCTCATTCCAGGGGGATCATCCATCGCGACATCAAGCCCGCGAATCGCGACATCAAGCCCGCGAATCTGTTCGTAACGACGCGCAATCAAATCAAGGTACTCGATTTCGGTCTGGCGAAAGCCGTACCCAAGGGCGGCCTACCCGACTCCGACGCACTCATGTCGGAGGACGTGGCCACGGTAACCCACGACATGCTCACTGATTCGGGCGCGGCGGTCGGAACGGTCGCTTTCATGTCCCCGGAGCAGGCAAGAGGCGAAACTCTGGATGCACGGACGGACGTGTTTTCGTTCGGTGAGGTGCTCTACCAGATGGTCACCGGAGAGCCTCCGTTTACTGGCAACACAGCCGCCGTCGTCTTCCACGCATTGCTGGAGAAGCAGCCGACCCCGCCAGGCCAGGTCAACCATGAAGTCCCTACGCAACTGGACCGGCTCATCACGGGCGCTCTGGAGAAGGATCGAGAGGTCCGGGTGCAATCCGCGGCACAGCTCCGCGCGGAGTTGACAAAGCTGCACCGGACCCTCACTGGAGGATCGGGCGCGGACATTGCCGGAGCAGGTGAATCCGGGGAGCGGAGTCGCATGGCGGGTGTGCTGCTGGCAACCCTGGCCCTGGCGGCCCTCGTCGTCCTCTTTGTCATGTTCGGACCGGGAAACGCACCCGCAGGCTTCCCCGACAACGCGCGGTTCGAGCAGTTGACTTCCCAATCCGGCGAGGAACTCTTCCCGAACCTTTCGCCCGACGCTCGATCGTTCATCTACATAAGCTATGCCACCGGCGGTGGTGACATTTACCTGCAGAGGGTCGACGGCGCGAACCCGAACAACCTCACGGTGGGAAGTGAGGCCTACGATGGCGAGGCCAGTTTCTCGAACGACGGCAACTTCATCGCTTTCCGTTCCGATCGCCAGGCCGGCGGTATCTTCGTGATGGGAGCGACGGGTGAGTCGGTTCGGCAACTTGCAGATTTCGGGTACAATCCCGCCTGGTCACCCGATGACAGTCAGATCCTCTTCACGAGCGAACAGGTCCTGAACTCTCCCGAACGTCGTTTCGGAGTCAGTGAACTCTGGGCAGTCGATGTGGCGACCGAGCAGACGCGAAGAATCCATGGCGGAGACGCTGTCCAGTCTGGATGGGCGCCCGACGGCGAACGGATCGTCTACTGGGCTCAGGAAGCGGGTCGGCGGGACATCTGGACGATATCGGCCGACGGCAGCGACTCCATCCGTGTGACCGACGACGACGCACTGGACTGGAATCCGGTCTGGTCGCCCGAAGGTTTCATTTATTTTTCGAGCGACCGGGGAGGCAACATGAACCTTTGGCGGGTTCCGGTTTCGGCCTCCGGTGTGCTGGAGGGTGACCCGCAACCGGTAACAACCGGCGTCGTTGAGGTCAGCCAGCACCCGACTATATCGGCAGACGGGAAGCGTCTTGCCTATGCTGCCCGGACGAGTTCACGAAACATCCAGCGGATTGGCTTCGATCCAGCATCGAAGCAGACAACCGGCTTTCCGGAAGCGGTCACGGAGGGGTCGATTCTCAGCGAATGGAGCGACCCTTCCCCCGACGGCCAGGCCGTCGCCTTCATGAGGCAGGACGATATCTTCGTGACCAGGACCGATGGCTCCGGACTGAACCGGCTCACCGACGACGACTTCAACGACCGCCACCCCAAATGGTCACCGGATGGGGACAAGATTCTGTTCTATTCGAATCGCGGCGGCAGCCTCTACCAGATATGGGTGATGAACCCGGACGGAAGTGGGAAGGTCCAGGTGACCGACGATGACTCCGAACCGGTCTACCCTGCCTGGTCACCCGACGGCGAGCGAATCAGCTACGGCGATACGGCATCGGGCTCATTTATCATTGAAGCTAACGCTGCAGGCGGGCAGGAACGATTCGCGCTGCCGCCCCTCGAAGCCGTCGGCACGGCGTTCATGGCAAGGTCGTGGTCGCCGGATGGACGCTTTCTGGCTGGAGATCTGTTGGTGCTGGATGATCAACGATTGGACGGCATACTCGTCTACTCCTTCGAATCCGGAGAATACGATCAGGTTGCCGAACACGGTGTCGAACCCACCTGGCTGGGCGATTCCCAGACGATCCTGTTCCAGTCCAACATCGTGCCGCCGAGCGAAATCCTCCAGGCGGATCGCATATCGAAGGAAGTCCGACCCATCCTTTCCAACAGCCCGTATTCGCTTGCCGGCCCGAGCCTCCCCCTCGACGATAGAACCCTCTTCTACACGGCAATTGAAGCCGAAGCGGATATCTGGCTCATAACCATCCCTTAGGCCGTGTAGGTGCGCTCTATGAGCGGAACTATCTGTTAGCGTCGGGCCCACCGTCCCCCTCACGACGAAAGACTGAACGTTCACGGACCGAGTTGCAGTGCGTGGGTTCGCGGAGAAAGACAGTTGGTCCGGTCCCCCCACGCCGTCCTTGACCAGAACAGTGTGCGGTCATAGACCGCACCTACACCGCATTCAAACACACGCCTCAAGGCTGGACGAACGCGCCTTTCGGGATGGTCCCCAGGCTGCGGGCGACGGCCGTGCGACCGTATGCGTTCGAAATCCAGTTCTCAAATAAGGCAGGAATTCCGCTGGACTGACCTGGATCCGGGCCGCTCATCGCGTGGAAGTGAAGGTGGGGCTCGATGGAGTCTCCCGAGTTGCCGACCTCCCCGATGACGTCGCCGGCAGAAACACTGTCTCCGACACCGACCTTCATCCCGCTGGGCGTCATGTGGGCGTAATAGGTGTATTGTTCGTCGTCATGCCGGATGACGATTGCGTTGCCGCCCGGAGTCGCGGGCATGGCCTGACCGGGAACGTTCTCGGGAACGTTGTTCCGCATATAGACGACTTCCCCGTCCCCGGCTGCCAGAACCGGCTCGCGGTAGGCGTAGTACTCGCTGTTGCGGGAGCCGTTTCCCTGGTAGCTCTTCCCGCCTGACCCGATCACCAGGAAATCGTAGGCGAACGCTTCGGGCACGAAGCGTTTGTGGGAATCGAGGAACCCGTGCTCTTCCGCCACGTACCATGTCCCGTTGAACGGCAGCCGGCCGACGAATCCCTCCGAGGAACGAACCGGCGCCGATATTTTCTCCACTTCAGCCGTCTCTCCCGCGGCAAACTCGCTCTCGACGATCAGGGTCTGCCCAATCAGACCCGCAGGCAGGTCCAGAAACACGTCGGACAAGGACTTCCTCTGGTCTGCCTCCAGCACGAGGGTCCCCGAGGGTGTCCGTTCTATCCGGCGGCGTTCCATGGCGTTGTCGAAAAGCGCGATCAAGGCGGGCCCGGAGAACTGTCCCGACACCACCCCGCCCGATGTCCCGACCAGATCGAAGCGGATCCACCGGATCTCGATCGGGCGAGCCGACACGTTGTGGAAGATGACGTGGAAGAAGACGCGGTTGACCGGCACGATTCCGCCACCGAGTTCTTCGACGTGGATCGCGTCGGGCCGAACGATGATGTCCAGGTCCTGGGCGAAGCCGGAAACAGCGAGTAGCAGGATCAGTATCGATACACGCATTGCGACTTGAGGCTAAGACATAGAAGTGATAAAAATCAACCGTTTCACAGAACCAGCAGCCAGTTCGCCTACCGTGACACAACCGTCGACCGCGCGTCGCGGACGACAAAACGTGTCGCTGACGATCATGCCCGGCGGCCTGCGATACTTTCGACGGTCAGTGGGAGCGATGATGAATGAAGATCGTTTGCGAAGACTTCTGAAAAAGCGGGGAGTCCTCTACCCCGTCAACCATCCGCTTCCGAGCCAGACCCGAACCCGACAGATCGGTCGAAGAGAGTTCGTCAAGATGACCGGCGCCGCCGGCGCCGTCCTCGCTGTCGGACCCGGTAGCTTCGGGTGCCACCCGTCCACGCCGCCGGTAAGCGGAAGCGGACCGGCTCCGGACGCCGCGGAGCGAGATCTAGCGCTGCTCGCGCTCGACGAGGCGCGATCGGCCGGCGCCGGCTATGTCGATGTCCGCATCTCCCGGCACCGGAACGAATCTGTCAGTACGCGCGAACAACGGATCACGAACGTCAGCAAGAGCGATTCCTACGGAATCGGTGTTCGGGCGCTCGTCGGAGGATCCTGGGGATTCTCCGCAACACGGGATCTCAGTCGTGACGCCGTGACGGCAGCGGCCCGGGAAGCGGCTTCCATCGCCGCGTCGAACGATCGGATCGCTCCAGCAAGAACATTGCTCGCTCCCGTGGATCCGGTTCCCGACGGCCGGTGGGTCACGCCGCATGAGATCGATCCGTTCGATGTCCCGATCGAAGAAAAGGCCAACCTGCTCTTCAGCGCGAATGCAGCAGCCATGAGCGTCGATGGCGTCGGTTTTGTCTCCTCCAACATCGGCTCGGTGAAGGAAAGTCGCCTTGTCGCGACAAGCGAAGGGTCCGTCATCCAGCAAACCTTCATCCGGATGAACCCGAGCATGAACATCACCGCCGTCTCATCGGATCGCTCCGACTTTCAAAGCCGCGGGCGCGTGGTGGAACCGGGTGGGCGCGGCTGGGAGTACGTGACGGGAATCGACTTACCCGGTAATGCCCCGCGTTGGGCCGAGGAAGCCGTCATGAAGTTGACCGCACCTTCGGTCGAACCCGGAACCTGGGACCTGATTCTGCACCCGTCGAACTTGTGGCTGACGATTCACGAATCGATCGCGCACCCGACGGAACTGGATCGGACCCTGGGTTACGAGGCCAACTATGCCGGCACGTCGTTCATCTTCCCGCCCGAAGAAGCGCTCAACAACCTCCGGTTGGGCCAGGACTTCGTGACGTTTATGGGAAACCGGACCGAGGAGGGCGGATGCGCAACCGTCGGTTGGGACGACGAGGGCGTTCCGGCTACCTCGTGGCCCATCATCGACAAGGGCATCTTCGTCAACTACCAGACAACGCGAGAGCAGGCCGGGTGGATCGCCGAACAGACCGGCATCACCCAAAGCCTGGGGTGCGCTTACGGAATGAACTGGTCGAGCATTCCGTTCCAGAGGATGCCAAACGTCAGCCTGATGCCGGGAGAACAGGACCTGAGTGAAGACGACATCATCGCCGCCACTGATCGCGGCATCATGGTCGAGGGGAGGGGATCCTACTCGATCGATCAGCAGCGGTACAACTTCCAGTTTGCCGGGCAGGTGTTCTGGGAGATTCGGAACGGCAAGAAGTACCAGATGCTCCGGGACGTCGCCTACCAGGGCCGGACGCCCGAGTTCTGGAACTCGATGTCCCTGATCGGCGGCCCGAGCACCTACTACCTTGGTACTTCCTTCGGCGATGCCAAGGGCCAGCCCGGTCAGTCCAACGCCGTCTCACACGGATGCCCCATCGCGCTGTTCCGCGACGTCAACATTCTCAACACCGCATAGCCCGGATTATTCATGGATTGTCTACTGCAGCGGCGGATACACTCGCAGATACGGCGTTGCGCTAACGGGTCGGCCTCGGCATTCGATCCAGACACGCCGTCCTCGCGCGCCTTGTCTCTGCGGCGTCTCCACCGCTTCGCGACGATTGGGCGGAACCACGAATAATCCGGGCTAGGGAGAAGACATGAGCCGATTCCAGTCTGAAGGGTCCGCTCGCCACGGACTGTCCGCCGACAAAGCGCGGGAGCTGTGCGAACTCGTTCTCAGCCTCTCCGGGGCGGATCACGCACGCGTGAACCTGAACTCAGGCTGGCGAGGCTTCACACGGACCGCCATGAACCGCATCACGACGGCCGGGGGCACCAGGGACACCACGGTTCAGGTCACAAGTGTTTTCGGGAAGCGTGTGGCGCGCGTGACCACGAACAACCTCGAGAGAAGCGGGCTGGAACAGGCCGTTAAAGAGTCCGAAGCTTTGGCAAGGATCTCGCCCGAGGATCCCGAGTACCTGCCCGAACTCGAACAGCAGGAATACGTCGAGGTGGAGGGATACTACCCGGCGACGGGCGACCTGGCTCCCGAGACGCGGGCAACGTCGATGGCCCTGGCGCTGGACGCAGCGAAAGGGTCCAACACGATCGCGGCCGGGTTCATCGCGGCCGGGTTCATGGACGTCCGCGCCGGCGCCCGTGCCGTCGCCACGTCAAACGGGCTCTTCGCCTACCACGCGTCGACCGGCGTGGCTTCGACCCTCACCGTGCGCACGCCGGACGGACAATCCTCCGGCTGGGCCGGCGACGAAGCAGCCGATTGGACGTCGATCGAATCGGAGCGGGTTGCCGAAGACGCCGTGCGGAAATGCCTGGACTGGCGCGGCAAAACGTCGCTCGAACCGGGGGAGTACGATGTCGTCCTCGAACCGACCGCCGTGGGAATGTTGATGCGAAACATGCGGAACGTCTTCAATGCCCGGACGGCCGACGAGGGTCGTTCCTATTTCTCCAAGCGCGGAGGCGGCACGCGACTGGGCGAGAGGGTCTTCGATACGAAAGTCACGATCCAGAGCAGTCCCAAAGCTCAGGACGCCGAGACCAGCCCGTTCACCGGCGACGGTGCCCCGGTTCGACCCGAAGTGTGGGTCGACAACGGCACTCTGCGGGCGCTCTCCTACAGCCGCTCGTGGGCCGACCGGCAGGGTGTCGAGCCCAGAGCGACACCGCAGAATCTGATCATGTCGGGCGGCGATGCGACCGTCGAGGAAATGATCGCGTCGATCCGACGCGGGGTCCTGATCACACGTTTCTGGTACATCCGGGGCCTGAACCCAAGGACCATTTCCTACACCGGGTTGACTCGGGACGGCACGTTCCTGATCGAGAACGGAAGGATCAGCCGGCCGGTCACGAACTTCCGCTTCAACCAATCGATGGTGTCGCTGCTCCAGAACGTCGAGATGTTTGGTAGACCGACCCGGGTGGCCGCGAGCGAAAACAGCTCCGTTTCGGCACCGATCGTCGTCCCCGCGCTGAAGGTTCGCGGATTCAACCTGGCCAGCGTGAGCGACGCAATCTAGGGGGCAGAGCCCCCATTAACCTGATTCGTTATTCAGCTATCCCAGTCTTGACGACGTAACTCTGGCTCGGCTAGAAGCGCCCGGGATCGAACGCTCTCAAATCCTCCTCCGAGCGCCCTTCGACAACGAGTTCCGCCAACGCTGAACCCGTGCTGAGCGCCAGCGTGACCCCCAACATCGCGTGTCCCGTGGCCACATACACGTTCGAACGACCAGGCAGCCGACCGATGACCGGCAATCCATCCGGAGTGATCGGCCGCATCCCGACCCAGTCGGTGCGGCGTGTCCCCTCCAGGGCGCGCGGCACGTAGCGTCCGACCGATCGCTCCAGCGTCGCTATGCGCCTTCGATCGAATGTCTGGTTGACACCGGAGAGTTCCATCGTGCCCGCAATTCGAGAGGCCCCCTGATACGGCGTGCATCCCATCTTCGCCTCGGCCAGGTAGAGCGGGTGCCGTAGTGGAACGGCCGGGTCGCGGACCGTAATGCTATAGCCTTTGCCCGCCTGCACGGGGAGGCGGTAACCGCACCGCGCAGTAAGACGGCCGGACCAGGCTCCGGCGGCGATCACGAACGCGTCCGCCTCGATCCGGCCATCAGAGCTCACGAACGCCGCCACACGCTCGCCCGACCGCGTCACGTCCTGGATTTCGACGCCCTCACGAATTTCGATTCCGGCTTTTTTCACCCAAGCCTCCAGGCCGGCGCACAGAGTCTCCGGCCGGACGTGCCGGTCTCCTTCCAGGTGGACACCCCCGAACAAATCGTTCGTGACCCCCGGCTCGAATTCCTTGAGCTCGGCGCCCGACAGCGTCCTGGCGGGTTTGTATCCGTAGCGCTCCAGCGGGCGGAGTTCCTGAACCACCTCGTCTCGTGCCTCCTGGGTCCTGAACAGGTACAGCAACCCCTTCTCGTCCATCTCGAACGCCACGCCGTCTTCGACAAGCTGATCGAGAAGCGGCATCGCGGTCTGGCCGAACGCGGCGATCGCGTGGAAGCCCGCTTCGTGATCCCTTGGATTACAGTGTCCTCGGAACTGCCACAGCCAGCCAAACAGCGACGGGATCGCGGCCGGTTTGATGTAGAGGGGGCTGTCGGATCGAATCAGCCAGCGGAGGGACTTCAGAGTCAGTCCGGGAGCCGGTACGGGCCCGGCATGAGACGGAACGATCCATCCGAGGTTCCCTGCAGAACAGGCAGCGCCGACCCTGCCCTTGTCGATGACGACTACATCGGCACCGCGCCTCCGCAGGCAGTATGCGGCTGCGAGCCCGATGACTCCGCCACCGATGACTGCCACCCGGGACATGCTAAGGGCCGGCCTTTACCGTGGCGCTCCGACGCTCGTCGTTCGTCGCCCGTTGCTCCCGGCACACCTTCCAGACACCCCAGGTCAGCACCGGAATGACGAAGATCGCCAGAAACACCCATGCCATCGCACCGTAGCCGCGGGCGATCAGGTCGATGAGCCCGACGCGAGCCATCAGCGCGGCGAAGGCCAGAAGCGCGACGGCGCTGACCGAGCGCATTGATCGCGGTAGTTCGCGCCCCTTCTCTTCGAAGCTGCGGGCCAGCCGTTCATTCACGGCGTGAATCATCGCGGTGCCCGTCTCGATCAGGGTTCCGAAGAGGGCGATTCCAAAAATCACCGAAAGGGTGTTGGATCCGATGAGTTCCAGCAGGAAAGTCACCGGAACCGCGCGATCGAGCACCGCGGGATACTGTCCGATCATGGCAATGTAGAACAGGACTGCGGGAATGATCGCTATTGGGCCGGCCAGGATGCCCGCGATGACGGTGTCGCGCCGCGAGGTCGCGTGGCGAAGCGTAAACAGAACCGACGCGATGACCGCCAGGCTGTACCCCGCATACTGCACACCGCCGATCCACCACCCCCGCTTGATCTCTCCGGTCGCGAGAACGGCACGGATGTCGCCGCCGAACGTCGCGAACGCCCATACGAACATGACGATGTAAACCGCGTACAGCAGGAACGACCAGCCGGCCAGAAACTTCTCGATCGATCCACTTCCGAGGCAAACCAGCAGACCTACTGCGGCCATCATACCGAGTGCCCCTACAGCGTACGGAAGTCCCATACCGTCTTGAAGCATCGTTCCGGCCGTCGCACCGATCACGGCCAGGACGATGAGCATCAGGAGGATGTAGGCTACTTCGAAAAGGATCCATCCCGGCCCGAGGAGTTTCAGGAAGAAGGTCCTGTAGTCGAAGACGCGAAAAACGCGGGCGAACTCGAAGCTGGCCACGTTCACCACGCTCCAGATCGCGGTGGTGACGAAGACCATGCTGAGCAGCCCGCCCAGCGGCCCGTAGGCCATGAAGAACTCGACGAGTTCCCGCCCTGTTCCGTACCCGCCGGCGATGATGACGGACTGAAACACGAAGCCCGGAAGCAGGTAGCGCTGGAACCAGCTGGATTTCATCGGCGGATCCGACACTAGTGGCCTGTAACGGAGATATCGGCACTATCGCCGATGGGTCTTGCCAGTCGAGGTCGAGGAGAGAGGAGGAATTGATGCGGTTTCATCATGACGACGAACGACAAAGAGATCGACGGCAACCCCCATCGGCCCGGAGGGTTGCGGCGGAACGGCACCGTCTTCGTTGCCGCTACCATTTCTTTGTAAGACCCGCTTCTCACGGGTTGTCGGCTCCTAGAATCCGGTGCCGTTCCACCGCAACGCTGGTACCGATATCTCCGTTGCAGGCCACTAGATCACGAGCCCCAGACCTGCCGGAACACGCGCAGCCAGTTCTCGCCCAGCATCTTGTCCAACTCGACTTCCGTCCAGCCGCGGCCCCGGAGTCCTTCGATCAGGTTGGGCAGTTCGGAGATATCCGCATAACCCTCGACCGTCTGCCCGACGCCCTTGTCCTTGGAATCCGGCGGAAAGGCGACGGAGTCTTCCGGCTCCATGGGCAAAGTTTCGGCCCAGCCCCAGATGAAATCCGGACCCAGGGCCAGATGGTCCACACCGACCAGTCGCTTTCCGTGATCGTAGTGATCCAACAACAGACCGAGCTTCGCGCGCGGGCTTCGTGGTCCGTGAACTTTCGCCGTTTCCGGATTGCGGACGAGAAAGTCGCTCATTGTCGTCAGACCGATCACTCCACCGGTCGCCGCGATCGCTTCAGCGAGGCGATCCGAGATGCAACGCATGTTGTTGTTCAGAGCGGCAAAATTCGTGTGCGTGCAGACAGCGATCTCCCCGCCGGACACCTCGATCGCATCCAGGCTCGTACGCTCACCGGTATGACCACCCACATCGAGCACGATGTTGTGACGGTGGATCTCCTCAACCAGGCGTCTCCCCGCCCGCGTGAGCGGGACTGCGTGGTCCAGGCACCCGCTGCCGAAGACGTTGTACGTGTTGTAGCAGATGCCTTGAATTCTCAAGCCGAGCGCTCTGTAGGTTTGAAGCCCGTCGGCAAGCAGACGCAGGCTACCCAGCGGTTGCCTCGCCATCACCAGATCCAGACCGTTGCTCGAGAACGGTCCTCCGGCCGCCTGGGCGCCAAGGACGAACGAGATCTTACCCTCACGATGAGCGCGACGTATTTCCTCAACAGTTCCCGCGATCACGATCCTATCGCGACGGGCATCGACGAAACCGTGGAGTTCGGCAAATGTGTCCAGGCCTCCCATGCTCTTGTGGACGCAGTGCGCGCCCCCTTTGCGGATCAACTCCAGGTACTCGTCGTTGATGATCGACGTGTCGAGACCGTCGACCACGAGCCGGCCGGCTCCTGCCTGAGCCTCGGCTCTCGCAGGCCAGAGTCCACGGATTCCGAGGAGTCCTGCCGCGGCCATCCCTGCTGCGCCTCCAAGGAACGAGCGACGCGTTACGCCTTTCTCCGTGTCGGTCGGATGCGATGTGTTCATGAAACCCTCCGCTGAAGGATCGAATAATAGGAACAATTTCGACTGCCCCTATTCTATCTCCTGTTTTTTCAAGTACTTACTGCGCGGACCGTCGGTTGGTCGTGCCCCAGGATTGGGTGAGGCACGTAGGGCGCCTCCAGCCGCTCGATCTCTTCGCCGTTCAACTCCACATCCAAGGCCGCCACCGCGTCGTCGATGTACTCCACCTTCGTCGTGCCGATGATCGGTGCCGTCACGGCCGGAACGGAGAGCAGCCAGGCAAAAGCGACCTGGGCCGGCTTGATTCCCTGCTGCCCGGCAACCTCCAGGACTGCGTCGAGAACTTGGAAGTCTGTCTCCGCGAAGTACATGTCGTCCGCAAAACCGTCGGCCTTCGAGCGTGGGGTGTTTTGTTCCCCACCCCGGCTTCGGCTGCCGGTGAGGAAACCCCGCGCGAGCGGGCTCCATGGAATGACCCCCACACCCTGGTCCATACACAGGGGAATCATCTCCCGTTCTTCTTCCCGGTAGACCAGGTTGTAGTGGTTCTGCATCGACACGAACCGATGCCAGCCGTGCTCACCCGCGACATACAACGCTCGCGAAAACTGCCAGGCCGCCATGCTGCTCGCGCCCACGTACCGCACTTTTCCGGCCCGAACGAGTGAATCCAGCGCTTCGGTGACTTCCTCGACCGGGGAGTTCGGATCCCATCGGTGGATCTGGTACAGGTCGATGAAGTCGGTACCCAAGCGTTTGAGCGACGCATCACAAGCCTCGAGGACGTGCTTGCGTGACAGCCCGCTCCGATTGGGCCCTTCGTGGACCGGAAAGTGGACCTTCGAAGCCAGGACATAATCGTCACGCGAGGCCATTTCGCCCAGAGCGCGTCCCGTGACTTCCTCGCTGACACCCAGCGAGTACATGTCCGCGGTGTCGAAGAAATTGATGCCGTGCTCCAGAGCGCGTTCGAAATGCGGCCGGGCCGTTTCCTCGTCCAGAACCCAGGGTCGCCAGTTCGGGTCACCGTAAGACATACAACCGAGGCAGATTCGGGAGACTTCCAGTCCGGTGTTACCGAGTCGTGTGTATTTCATAGCTCTGACATCCTAAACGAAACCGCAGGTCTGGAAAAATAGGGACAGTCTCGACTGTCCCTATTTCTTATCCGTTAGAATGAAGGAGCCTTGAAGGATTTACCCAAACTTTACGGTGAGCTCGCCGAGTGGTTTCATCTTCTGACCGCCCCATCCAGCTACATCGAAGAAGCAAATTTCGTCAGGCGAACACTCGAAAAGTTCTGCGCCAACAACCCGCAAACCCTGCTGGAACTCGGAAGCGGAGGCGGGAACAACGCATCGCATCTCAAGCAACGGTTTACGATGACGCTCGTCGATCGGTCGCCGGAGATGCTGGCGCTTAGCCAGGGCCTGAACCCGGAATGCGAACACATACGGGGAGACATGCGCAACGTCCGACTGGACAGGGTGTTCGATGCTGTCTTCATCCACGACGCCATCATGTACATCACGACACCAGAGGATCTCCGCAGCGTCATGGAGACCGCGTACGCTCACTGCCGGGAGGGCGGCGCGGTTCACATCCTGCCCGACTGCATTCGCGAGAGCTTCGAGCCCAAAACCGAACATGGAGGCCATGACGGTGAGGGACGCGGTCTGCGGTACGTCAGTTGGGAACACGAACCGGACGAAGAGGACAGCACCTACGTCGTCGATATGGGCTATCTGCTGCGAGAAGGAAACGGAGAGACCAAAGCGATCCACGACCGCCACATCCTTGGGCTCTTCTCCAAGGCGGAATGGCTCGAGGTGATGAGCGAAGCAGGGTTTGCTGCCAGGGTGATGGCAGACGACCCGTACGGCCGTGACACTTTCGTCGGTGTCAAGCCGCGGGAGTGATTCATGGCGCCTGAACTCCGCGATGCCGGCGGACTGAAAGGCGTTCGGGGAGTCCTCCTCGATCTGGACGGTACCGTCTACGAAGATAACGGGCTGGTCCACGGGGCCGGCGAAGCCGTCGATTCACTGCGCGACCGGATGCCGGTCCGTTTCGTGACGAACACGACGCGGATGTCTCGGTCGAACCTCGTGGAAAAGATTCGCGGGATGGGATTGAGTGTCGGGGCCGACGAACTGCTGACGGCGCCACTGGCGGCCACGCGATGGCTTGGCGATCGAGGAATCCACGACATAGCACTGTATCTGCCTGGGGCGACCCATGCCGATTTCTCCGATTTCCGCATCGACGCCGAAACGCCCGAGGTCGTCATCGTCGGAGACCTGGGTTCCGGGTGGACATTCGACGTCATGAATCACATTTTTCGGCAACTGCTCGACGGAGCTGCACTCGTCGCCCTTCAGCGGAATCGTTACTGGAAGAAGGCCGAAGAACTGGTCCTGGACGCGGGCCCGTTCGTGGCCGCGCTGGAGTACGCCGCGGGCATCAAAGCCACGATCGTGGGCAAACCGAGCGTTGCCTTCTTCGAAGCTGCGGCCAGTGTGATGAAGGTTCCCCTGGAGTCGATCCTGATGGTCGGAGACGACATCGAGGCCGACGTCGGGGGGGTTCAAGACTGCGGCGGCCGGGGAGTCCTGGTCAAGACCGGTAAGTTTCGCACCGCAGACCTGGAATCGTCCCTCGTCCGGCCCGACGTGGTGATCGACTCGATCGCGGACCTGCCGGGAGTCCTGGCGAGGTAGAAGTCGCTAGTGGCCTGTAACAGAGAGAGTGATAGTGGCGTTGCGAGCGCAACGGTACCGGATTTCAGTACCCGGTCCCATAGATAGGGAGCTTAACGTTCGGAGCGCAACGGCATCGGATTCTAGGAGCGACGAGGGAACGAATGCTCTTTCATTCTGAGTGAGGAGCGACAACGAAGACGATGCCGTTCCGCCCGAACCCTTCGGGCCGATGGGGGTTGGCGGCGATCTCTTTGTCGCTCGCCGCTCAGGATGAAGGGCCATCACTTCGCGCCTCGCTCCTCGACCTCGCCGCCAAGACCCATCGGCGTTACGCTCCCTATCTATGGGACCGGGTACAAGGAGCGCCGCCCGAGGTCATGCTGCTTCATTGCGAGAAGGCGCGACGACGAAGACGGTGCTGTTCCGCCGCAACCCGAAGGGACGATGGGTCTTGCCAGCCACACAGAGGAGCTAGGAAACCGGCGTTTTTCGTGCTCCAACGACTCGCGAGAGGACCCGCAAGCCCCATCGGCGACGCTGTCACTATCTCTGTTGCAGGCCACTAGGGCGTGGACAGGACGTACATGTTGCCATCCGGATCTTTGAGGATCGCCGACGTCCCCCAGTCTTCCTTCTTCAATTCCTGCACGAACTCCACCCCCTTCTCCTTCAGCTGTTCGTACGTCGTGTCGATGTCGTCGGTCAGGAACGACAGGTTGGTAAACCCTCCGATGCGGTCCTCGTGCCCGTCCGGTGTGAACAGAACCAGACGCGTCTCCGCGCCGGGAATTCGCAGCTCGATCCAGCGTTGTTTTCCGTCGAACGGTTGGTCGGTAGCCACGGCGAAGCCCAGCTTTTCCGTGAAGAACTTCAGCGACCGGTCCTGATCGGTGACGGGCACACTGGCGAATTTGATGGCTTTGATCACGATCCCCTCCTCGTCGTGAGACTCGAGGACTAACTTACGTCGTCGATCTCGTTGACCACAAGTCGCGAAACGCCTACTATGGCAGTGATTGCCATAGCGAGGCTTCGCCCTTTGGAACAGACCAAACTGGACGGCTACATCCTTGATACGCTGATGCCGGATCTGGTCGGGCACGATCGCCAACCGGCCGCATTTCTGGTGTACCTATACCTGTGGCGTAACGTCTCGGGAAAGAGACCGCACCGCCAGCGCAGCCTCCGGGAAATCTCCGAGGGCACCGGCCTGTCAAAACGCGCGGTTCAGGAGGCCGTTACCCGGCTTGTCAAACGGCAACTGATCAGCGTCGAGCGGGAATCTACCACCGCGGTACCGAAGTACACGGTGCACCGGCCCTGGGCCCGGTACGAATGACCGAAACGCAAGGGGAGGAGAGCATGAGCGCGAATGAGGAAATCGCCACGCTGGGAGGTGGATGCTTCTGGTGTCTGGAAGCCGTGTACGAGCAGGTTGAAGGAGTGGCGTCAGTTCAATCGGGCTACACGGGTGGCGCGCGGCCGAACCCGACCTACGAACAGGTATGCTCCGGTGCAACCGGCCACGCCGAAGTCGTGCAGGTCAGGTTTGACTCCACGGTAATCACGTTCAGGGAGATCCTTCAGATCTTCTTTGCGATCCACGACCCGACGACGCTCAACCGTCAAGGGAACGACGTGGGCACGCAGTACCGGTCGGCCATCTTCTATCACTCGGACGAGCAGAAGGCGACTGCGGAGGCAGTGATCGCCGAGATCGGGGCTGCCGAAGTGTTTGCGAATCCAATCGTCACAGAGGTCGTCCCCCTCGACCAGTACTACCCGGGCGAGCAACACCACCAGGAATACTATCGACGAAACTCGAGCCAGCCCTACTGCCAGTTCGTCATTGACCCGAAGGTAGCGAAGTTCCGAAGCCAGTATTTCGATAAGTTGAAGAAGTCGGCCGCTGGCGATTGAGGATGGATCCCCTATCCCCATACGGCCGAGCCCTTCTCGATTATTTCCAGGGCGACACCGACGCCACGCTCACGGTGCACACCGATCTTGGCGAGCACGACGCAATGCCGGTCGCGCTATTTTTCAGAACTCCGGACAACTTCTTTCCTTTCGAGCAAGCCGCCCTCGCACTGTGCCGCGGCGTCGTGCTCGACGTTGGTGCTGGCGCCGGGGTGCACACGCTGTATCTTCAGGATCAGGGGTTCGACGTTCGAGCCATAGAAGTCGTTCCCGAAGCCATCGAAATCATGAGGAAGCGCGGTGTCCGAAAACTGATCCAAAGCGATATCTTCGAGATCGAGACCGAACCCGTCGACACGGTGCTCATGATGATGAACGGACCGGGCCCTGCTGGAACTATCCGGGGTCTCAAAGAGCTATTGATCAAGCTCCGGACGTTGCTGAAACCCGGCGGACAAATCCTGTTGGATTCAGCATCGCCTCGCCGGCGGAGTTCGCAGGACGAAGCTCCGGAACTCGAATGGCCCGAACGGATGAGTGACTATCTCGGTGAGGCGTGGGTCCGGCTGGAATACAAGGAGCAAATCGGACCACCATTCCAGGAGCTGTACGTCGACTACCGCACAATGGTCGACCGGGCCGCACCGGCGGGTCTTGCATGGGACCGCGTCTTCAGCGGAAATGAGGAAAGCTATGTCGCTCGTCTGGTCCGAAAATAGGACAGAATCGAGGGCCGCCCTCTAATTGAGTCGAAGGATAGACAGGATGCGGACTGGCGGGGTCAGGCGTTGTTCTTCGTGCGGCGCCACCTGGATCTTCCGGACGACGTTCATCCCCCGAACGACTCTTCCGAAAGCCGCAAAGCCCTGGCCGTCGGGATTCCGATTCCCTCCAAAGTCGAGCGACGGCTGATAGTTGATGCAGATGAAGAAGTCAGACCGTGCCGTGTCCGGGCCTCCCCGGGCCATCGAGATGGCACCGTCGGTGTGTAGCATGCCCGTTTCGTTCGTCCGTTCCAAATCGATCGGTGGAAAGAGCTCCTCCGTACGTTCCGGATTGACACCCGCCTGGATTACTTCGATCAGGACCTCGTTGTTCGGCTGGTTATCCATCGTTACCGTCCGGTGAAACCGGCCGCCCGAGTAGAACCCGCCGTCCACATACTTCAGGAAATTCTCAACGGTCAGCGGGGCCTTCAACGGATAGAGTTCCAGGTCGATGTTCCCCATTCCAGTCTCGATTCGGACCTGGACATTGTCCTGTCCCAGAGCCGGCACAGCCAGGACGGCAAGGCAAATTCCAAGCAGCAACATGCGAGTCATGACAGTCTCCTCTCGAAAGCCGCACTATACGTCACCGGGGCCGTTCGAGTTATGATCCTGTGTCCAAAAACGGGGACACCGGAGTCTGTCATTCTTTTATCGTTCCTATTTTCAGGGGTTTGAATGTCGTTCAAAGTCGAGTCGAAAATATTCGAGATGTTCCCCGGCCTCCGCCTGGCCGTGGCCGTCGCGCGCGGCGTGGACAATTCGAACGAACATCCCAACCTGACCGAAGCATGGCACCAGGCATGGAATTCGGCTCCGGCTCAGATCGGCGGCGGCGATCGTCAGTCCCACTCCCGTATCAAGCCCTGGCGTGACGCCTGGAAACGGATCGGCGTGTCATCGAAGAAATTCCCCTGCTCGATCGAGTCGCTTGTCAAGCGTGCGTTGAAAGGCGGCCAGCCCTTCTCGATCAACCCGATCGTCGACTTCTACAACACCATCTCACTCCGCCACATCGCGCCGGCCGGGGCGTTCGACCTGGAGGAAATGAGCGACACCATCGAGCTGCGGCTGACCCGTTTGGAGGATACATTCCAGGCTCTCGATGAGAGTGACCCGGAACCCGTGCCGGAAGGTGAAACCGCTTACGCCACGGGGTCCGTCGTCCTCACGCGCCACTTCGTATGGAAACAGTCCCAGCAGGCACTGGTCCAGCCCACGACAACAGGTATTTTCCTGGTTTCGGAAGTTCTGGGTGAGCTGCCCGACGACGTCGCACCATCGATACGGATGGATTTCGATGAAGGACTGCGAAATTACTTCGGCGTCGGCTGCGAGAGCTTCGTTCTGGATCGAGACAAGGTCGAAGCTTCATGGTCGACGGCCTGAATCCGACACGGAAGGACACGCTTTTCCGACCCTGATTTCGTATAATACGTCCCAATCTCAATCGAAAACCTCCGAACCGGAACCGGTTTTTCGTCCACATTCGTTCCGCGACCTCCGATGGACACTCGCATGCGGGCTACCGAGCGCACAAGGATTTGGCTCTTCTTCGCGATTGGCGTCTGCTTCCTGCTCAGCCAAGCAGTCATCGTTCTCGCCCAACGTCTTCCGATAACGAGCTACGCTCGCCGACGGGCTGGCTCATGAGCGCGTCAAGTGCGTTTTTCAGGATTCGAAGGGTTTCATCTGGTTCTGTACGCTGAATGGATTGAGCCGATATGACGGTTACCGTTTCGCGACCTACGGCACCGAAGACGGGCTCCCGCACGTTTCGATCAACGATTTCCTGGAGACGTCGACCGGCGAATACTGGGTCGCGACCAACGGCGGGGGCGTTGCCCGATTCGATCCGGAAGCTGCTCTTCCGTCCGAGGGGCCGTTGTTCACCGCGCACTCGGTGGGCGAGGGGACGCCGACGGGATCCGCGATGGACGACCTCGGGGGAAGGGCCGGTCCGCGACCGAACCGCGTCAATGTGTTGTACGAGGACCAGCGCAGGCGACTCTGGGCCGGTACCGACGACGGCTTGTTTCGTCTCGACGGGGCGACCGACTCGCCCGGGTTCCAGCGAGTCGATCTGGATTGGCCCCTCCAGCCTGGCCAGTTTCTAAATGTCTGGACTTTGATCGAGGGTCCTGACGGCAGTCTGTGGCTCGGCACATCGATCGGGCTGACCCGACGGTTTCCTGACGGTCGTGTGGCGCACTACGACATGAGCCAGGACGGAGAGGAACGTGCCGTGTGGGCGTTACTGATCGAAAGTGAAAGGCTGTGGATCGGTAATGGGGCAGGGCTAACGATCTTGTATCCCGAAGCGGCCTCGACGGCCCACTCCGATGCTCGTGTGCCCTGGCGGCGGCTTCTGACCGACAAGTCCACACTGCCCTCAACGCCGGGCGAGGCGCTATGGGTGACACGTGCGGATGGGTTGGTCGACGAGCATGTCCGGACCATCCATCAAACCTCCGACGGGCGTGTCTGGCTTGGCACTAACGGAGGCGGGTGGATTGGCTTAGGCGGAGGCGGGCTAACCGAATTCGACGGCGGCGCCTTCAGGAGCTACACGCCCTCGGACGGGCTGACCGACGACATGATCATCGACCTCACGGAGGACCGCGACGGGAATCTCTGGGTGGGCACCGCTACCCAAGGGGCAATGAAAATCGCGACACACGGATTCACGGCCTATGACGAAACCGACGGAGTGAGTAACACTCTTGTCGCGTCGATCTTCGAGGACCGAAACGGCGCTCTATACGCCGTGGGTCCCAGACCTGTCATCAATCGGTTCGATGGACGACGGTTTTCCTCGATTCGGCCGGTACTGCCTGATGCGCCCACCGCGGCCCTGAACAGATGGTATTACTCCGCGGTTCAAGACCGGGCCGGGGAGTGGTGGGTGGGGACCAGAGAAGGTCTGCACCGCTTCGCGAAAGCCGACAGGGTCGACCAGATCACCGAGCGGTATCCCAAGGCGATATACACAACCCATGACGGACTGGTCGGCAACCAGATCTCGACCCTCTATGAAGACTCACGCGGGGATATCTGGTTTGGGACCGAAGATGAAGACGTCCTCACAAGGTGGGAACGTTCCACCGCGACGTTTCACCAGTACTCGGAACGGAACGGCTTGCCGGCTTCCGAGCGGCCGAATACGTATTCAGAAGATCGATCGGGTAACCTGTGGATCGGCTTCGATCGTGGCGGACTCGTACGGTACCGCGCCGGTCGTTTTGTGCAGTTCACGGACATCACCGGTTCCCCGAGGAGTCGGATCAACCAGCTGTATCTGGACCGGTCTGGAGGACTGTGGATAGTGACCGCTGCTTCCGGCGTGATCCGCATCGTTAATCCAAACGCGGATCACACCAAACTTGTGACCCATACGCCCGCCTGGGGACAGCCCGCTTGCGAAGCGAGGTCCGTTACAGAAGATCCGTGGAGACGCCTCTATATAGGAACGGCATGTGGCGTGGACAGGATTGATCCCACGACCGGCCGGATCAAACACTACACGACCGCGGACGGACTCGGCTCGAACGACGTGTTGACGACCTTCCGTGACAGCCGCGCAACTCTGTGGTTCGGTACGCAAGGAGGGATCTCTCGACTCATCCCGATAAAGGACGAGTTGGTACAACCGGCGCCCATCCTGATCCGCGGCGTTCGCATCTCAGGTCAGCCCTATCCCGTGTCGGAATTAGGAAACGCACTGATCCAAGATATCGAGCTCACGCCGAGTCAAAACGAGATTGAAATCGACTACGTCGGCCTGAGCTTCGCCCTGGGCCGCCGGCTGCAGTATGAGTACATGCTCGAGGGCGCCGACGCGGACTGGAACGAGCCGACCGATCAGAACACGATCATCTACGGCAACCTGTCGCCGGGCCAATACCGCTTCCAGGTGCGCGCACTCGATGCCGATGGCCGCAGGAGCCCGGCGCCAGCCGTGATGGCCTTCACGATCCTCCCCCCCATCTGGCAGCGCGGATGGTTCTTCGCCCTTTCAGCGCTACTCCTTTCCTCGCTGGCCTACACCGCGTACCGTTACCGCCTGGAACGTGTCCTCCAGGTCCAACGCATGCGCCTGCGTATTGCTGCCGACCTCCACGATGACATCGGGGCAGGCCTGTCACGGGTGGTCCTCCTGAGCGAGGTCTTGAAACGTGAGGCGCCGCTCGATGAGCAGGCGTTCGGCACACTGACAAAGATTGGCGACACCGGGCGAGAGTTGGTCGATTCCATGGCGGACATCGTATGGGCGATGAACCCGCGACGCGACGACTTGCGAAGCCTGGTTCTGCGTGTGCGACAGTTCGCGTCCGACTTGCTCGAGAGCAAAGGAATTGAATGGGAGTTTACACCGCCGGAAGAGCTCGAGAATATCAAGATCTCGCCAGATCTGCGACGTCACGTCCTGTCGATTTTCAAAGAGGCGCTCCACAACATCGTGCGTCATTCCGAGTGCAAGTCTGTCTCGTTACAGTTTCTGTTGAATGGTGACTTCCTCGAAGCCGACATTCGAGATGACGGACGTGGGTTCACCAACGCAGCCGATGACTCAACGTGGAGGCGCACAGGCAGCGGGTTGATCAACATGCAGCAACGTGCGGTGGAACTGCACGGGGAGCTGAAGATCGAATCGTCTCCGGGGAGCGGTACGCTGCTAAAACTGAGGGTGCCGGTCGACTAACTCGCATGTCCATGCGATTGTGCCCCAACCCCGCCCGAGTTAGAGTGGACATCCATTGAAACCGAAAGAGACGCGGATGACGGTGAACGAAACCATTCGAGTGGCAATCGTCGAAGATGAGGAAACCGTCTGCCACAGCCTCGGGGTGCTCATCGACGGCACTCCCGGTTACACTTGTGTCGGAATGTTTCCTTCAATGGAAGATGCACTCGAGCGAATACAGGATGACGTCCCGGACGTACTGTTACTGGATATCCATCTTCCCGGAATGTCCGGCACTGAAGGCGCGAAAGTCATACAAGAGCAATATCCGGCTGTTCAAGTACTGATTCTCACCGTCTACGACGATGAAGAAAAGGTGTTCGAATCGATCTGCAATGGCGCCAGCGGCTACTTGCTCAAGAAAACACCACCTGCCCGGCTATTGGAGGCAATCCAGCAAGCCCACGAAGGCGGATCTCCGATGACCCCCGAGATCGCTCGTAAGGTTGTTGATCTTTTCCAGAAGACGGGTCCACCGGAGACCGTGGACACGGACCTGACCCCTCAAGAGGTCCGGTTGCTAAGAATGCTGGCTGACGGCTACAGCTACAAAGCCGCGGCCGACCGGCTCAAGATCAGCATCAACACGATCCGCGTCTACATCCGCAGCATCTACGAAAAGCTCCACGTCCACTCCAAGTCGGAGGCCGTGAGTAAGGCGATCCGCACACATATCATCGATTAGCGCGCCACACATCTCCGAAGCAGCATTTATCAAAGGGTTTCCGACACCATCTCGGCAATGTGCTGAGACCGGAAAGCCGCATGTTCATGCGATTCTCCACGTGCTGGCCATGTCGTAGAAATTGGACTGACGTGACATTCACATGAGGCGTGCCACAAAAGCTCAGAATAGGCGATGTCGTTTGCGTGTCCATTACCCTCCCGTTTTCCGGCTCACGTCAGAACGCACTTGACTCTCCGGAATGACGTCTGTACGCGTATAATCCGTCTAAGTTTCTGTCCTAAGCCGCGCGATCGGAGAAAGCGGTCAGTCTCCTCGAACCGGTCCCGCGGATGACGCCCCTGCAGTCTATGAAATCGAAGGCAGTTCCGTTCTTACTTGCCACAGGTCTTGCCCTGTCGCTCGCTCCACCGGTCGTCGTCCGGGCCGAGCGCTTGCCGATCACGAGCTACACGATCGCCGACGGTCTGGCTCATGAGCGGGTCAAGTGCGTTTTTCAGGATTCGAAGGGTTTCCTGTGGTTCTGCACGTCGAACGGTTTGAACCGCTACGACGGTTACCGTTTTGCGACCTATCGCACCGAACACGGACTTCCGCATGTTTCGATTAACGACATGCTGGAAACGCGGTCTGGCGAATACTGGATCGCGACCAACGGCGGGGGTGTGGCCCGATTCCACCCCGATGGGACTCTCGACAGCCACTCGCCGCTATTCACTGCCTACTCCCTGATCGAAGAGGGCACGACCGGAGCCGCGGCGGACGATCTTCGAGGAACTGCGGGTCCGCGACCCAACCGTGTCAACGTCTTGTACGAAGACCGCCGTCGACAACTATGGGCGGGCACCGACGACGGTCTGTTTCGCCTCGATACGACGGACCACTCTCCCACATTCAAGCGAGTCGAACTTGATTACCCCCTGGTTTCGGGTCAATTCCTGGCCATCTGGACTTTGATAGGAGACGATGAAGGCAATCTGTGGCTCGGCACATCGCGAGGGCTGACCAGACGGTATCCAGACGGCCGGACAGCGCACCACTCTGTCACGCCGGACCAGGACAACCTTTCGGTGCGAGCCCTGCTGGTAGAGGGCGGGAGGCTCTGGATCGGTCACGAAGCAGGTCTGACGATCGTTTATCCCGAACCGGCCTCGATGAGCGATTCCGATGCCCCGTTGCCGTGGCGGCGACTTCTATCCGACAGGTCCACATTGCCGTCAACTCCGGGCGACGCCATCTGGGTGACCCGCGCCGACGGTCTCGTCGACGAACACGTCCGCACGATGTATCAGACCTCCGATGGACGAATTTGGCTGGGCTCCAACGGGGGCGGGTGGATTGGCTTCGGTGGGGGCGGACTGACCGAATTCGACGGCAAAACGTTCAAGAGCTACACACCGGCAGACGGCCTGGCCGACGACATGATCGTCGACCTCGCCGAAGGCCGGGACGGCAACCTCTGGGTTGGCACCGGATCCCGCGGCGCGATGAAGATTTCAACACACGGGTTTACTTCTTACGGCGAGATGGACGGCGTGGGCCATACCGTGGTGCGATCTCTTTTCGAAGACCGTAACCACAACATCTACGCGGTCGGAGACAGGCCGTTTATCAATCGCCTCGACGGAGGACGCTTCACTCAGATCGAACCGGTTCTGCCGGTGACGCCCACCGAAACGCTCGTGTGGAATTACAGCCTCGTTCAGGATCAAACGGACCACTGGTGGATCGGAACGCGGGAAGGCCTGTACCGCTTCGCGAACACCGATAGCATCGACCAGCTTGCAAACGAGCAAGCGACGACCATCTACACGACACGAGACGGACTCGCCGGCAACCGGATTCTGAGTCTTTATGAGGACTCGCGGGGCGACATCTGGTTTGGAACCGAGGGCCGGGAGGTGCTTTCGCGATGGGAGCGCTCTACCGGCCTGTTTAATCACTATTCCGCGCAGAATGGCTTGCCCCCTTCCCAACCGTACGCTTATGCGGAGGACCGATCGGGCAACTTGTGGATTGGTTTCAATCGCGGTGGAGTGGTCCGCTACAGGGACGGACGGTTCGTGACCGTCCCGGACCTTCCCGGGGCTTCAAGCAGTCGGGTCTCGGGGCTGTACCTGGATCACGCCGGTCGAATCTGGATCCTGACCTCGGTCTCTGGTGTCACTCGCGTCGACGATCCCGACGCCGATCGACCCGGCTTTGTCACCTACACGTCCGCCCAAGGTTTGTCCAGCTGTGAGGCTACCTCAATCACGGAGGACGCGTACGGGCGGGTCTATGTTGCAGGATTCTGTGGCGTGAACCGGATCGACCCGGTAACAGATCGGATCAAGCACTACACGACGGCCGACGGGCTGGGCTCCAACGAAGTGGAGAGCGCATTCCGTGACAGCGGCGACACTCTGTGGTTCGGCACGAAGAGGGGTATCTCACGGCTGATTCCCAGAGAAGAACCTCCGGAACAGCCTCCGCCTGTCCTGATCCGCGGCCTGCGCATCTCGGGCCAGCGCTATCCGGTGTCGGAGCTGGGCGATGCCTTGATAGATGAGATCCAGCTTGGACCGGCTCAGAATCACATCGAGATCGATTTTGTCGGCCTCAGCTTTGCTCTGGGTCGTCAACTTCGTTATGAGTACGTACTCGAAGGCGCCGACACGGATTGGAATGAACCGACCGACCAGAACACCATCATCTACGGCAGCCTTTCACCGGGCCAATACCGCTTCCAGGTGCGCGCCCTCGATGCCGATGGTCTAACGAGCACCACGCCTGCTGTGATGGCCTTCACGATCCTTCCGCCCCTGTGGCAACGGGGATGGGTACTGAGCCTGGCGGTTCTTGTGATCGCTTCGCTCGCGTATGGGCTGTACCGGTACCGCCTGGAACAGCTACTCCACGTCGAGCGGATGCGCACCCGGATCGCGGCAGACCTCCACGACGATATCGGCGCAGGACTCTCGCGGATAGTGCTTCTCAGTGAAGTTCTCCGGCGTGAAGAGGGACCCAATGAGCGAGGCTCCGAGCGGTTGACCAAGATCGCGGACACGGGGCGAGAGCTCGTCGATTCGATGGCCGACATCGTCTGGTCGATGAACCCGCTGCGCGATGACTTGAGGAGCCTGGTCCTGCGGATTCGGCAGTTCGCCTCGGATTTGTTGGAGATCAAGGGTATCGAATGGGAGTTCCGGTCACCCGAAATACTGGACGACGTCAAGCTTTCGCCGGACGTGCGACGGCATGTCCTGTCGATTTTCAAGGAAGCCCTCAACAACATCGTGCGACATGCCGACTGCCGGTCGGCTGCGCTGGACCTCAACATGACCGATGGTTCACTCGAAGCCGAGATTTGCGATGACGGCCGTGGTTTCGTCACGTCCGAAAAGGACTCCACGTGGAGGCGAAGTGGGAGCGGGTTGATAAACATGCAGCGGCGGGCGATAGAGCTCGGCGGTGAGTTGAAGATCGATTCGTCTCCCGGAAGGGGCACCCGGATAACGATGAGCGTGCCGCTCCGCTGAACCTGATCGCATGCCCATGCGATTTGGTTCGCAGGGTCAGAGGTACCCCAACTTCACTCAAGATCCGAGGCCATCAGTAAGGCGATCCCCGCGTATGACCCCCTTTGGCCCTCGATCGGGCCGCATTCCTCACCACAGCAATCCTTAGCCAAAGGAGGTGCGGGCCCGCACCGGCCGCGGCACGATGCTTTGCATCCGTCTCCATCCTGCCGAGAACGAAAAACTACATGTTCATGCGATTACGCCAACAATGACCCTCCTTCAAAAATGGAACTGACGCAACAGTGACAGGAGTTGCACCAAGGAGAACAACGAGGATCTCGGCAAAGCAGATCTTCTCTAACAATCAAAGGAGACACGATGATGCAGAACGATGACAATTCCGCGAACGACCCACAGATGCGAGTGATCGCAAAGGCCTGGAAAGACGACGGTTTTCACCAGGAGCTGCTCAACGATCCGAAAGCCACGATCGAAAAGGAACTGAGTGTCAAGCTGCCGGAGGGCTTGAGCGTCCAGGTTCACGAACAGTCCGAGAGAGTGCTTCATCTGCTGTTGCCGCCCAGACCTGAAGAAAGCGAGCTCTCCGACGCCCAGTTGGAAGCGGTCGCGGGCGGCGGTTTCAATTCCCAAGTGGGATTCAACCCGCAACCGGAACCGCCGGGCATGGAGGCGGTGTCGAACCAATTCAGCAGGTGGGGAGGCGGCGGGTTCAACTGGTTCCTTCATTAGGCGGGTCGCAATCCGGCGAATCGCCACAAACGAATCAAGAGGTAAGAGATGCAGAAGAACGAAGATGAAATCAGAGAACTGTGGGCGAACCTCGTGACCCGATCCTGGGACGATCCGTATCTGAGGCGGCGGTTGCTCGAAGAGCCGGCCTCGGTGCTCGACGAGAACGGTGTCGAAGTTCCCGGTGAGGCGACGATCAAGACCTTCGAAGACGACGGCGACACCATAGTTCTGCCGATCGCGCGGAAACCCGCGGACACCGAGCTGGCCGAAGAGCAACTGGAGGCGGTGGCGGGAGGAGGCATCGTAATAGATTACAAGTCACCCGCTCGATCTATCCGGAGCTTCGGCAGCCTTCAGATGTTCGGTCGATAGGCATCGGTCAGTGTGAGGGAGGTCGTCCAAGAGCTCGAGATTCATCTCTTGAGCGGCCAATCCTCACTCTACAGACGAAGCGACAATCACATATTCATGCGATTTCCAACCCATTGACCGTGCCGTACAAATTTGAATAACGCGGCAGTCCACTCGAGTCGCGACAAAAATCAGGAGGCAAGAAAAATGTCAGGAAACGAAAACGAAATCGAAGAACTGTGGGCCACGCTCGTGACCCGATCCTGGGAGGATCCGCACTTGAGGCGGCGGCTACTCGAAGAGCCCGCCGCGGTTCTCCATGAAAGCGGTGTGGCGGTTCCCGAAGGGGCCACGATCAAGACTTTCGAGGACGACGGCAACACCATAGTTATGCCGGTCGCACAGGAACCCGAAGACACCGAGCTGGCCGAGGAGCAACTCGCGTCCGTAGCGGGGGGCATCATCGTTATCGAGGGCGGCAGGTCGGCTCTGCCCTCGATCCGGAGCTTCGGCAGCCTTCAAATGTTCGGTCGGTAGAGCCGTGCGACATACGGGCGGTCTCCCCGGCCGCCCGAGTCCATTCATCATAAACACGCCAGCTTGCTTTCCAGCTTCCAGTAGAACGCACCGCCACTCCGGCAGCAGCCTTCCGCACTGACTTTTCCCACGCGTTCTCAGCCTTCGGCTTAGACGAGAAAACCACATGTTCATGCGATTTCGCCAACGCCGACCCTCCCGTAGAAATGTAGTCAGCCTGGCGGTCGTACATCCGCCAGGCGCTGGAGGGATGAGATGCGATCGGTATTGAGAGCCTTCTTGGTCTGCTTTTTGTTCGGAATCGTAGTTTCCCCGGGAGGGGCCAACAACCAGGGTAAAGGAAACGTCGACCAGAGCATACCGGCGACCTTCGTGCAATTGCCGATGGCTTTCGAGCCCAACCAGGGTCAGGCGGACGAAAAGGTCCGGTTCATCTCCCGTGGCAGGGGCTATACGCTCTTCTTGACTCCAGAAGAAGCGGTTCTTCTGCTCCGTGAGCGCGACGCCAGCAAGGCTCGGGCCGGTGCGGTGCGGATGCGGTTCGTCGGTGCCGACCCCGCAACGACGATCACGGGGCGTCAAGAACTCCGCGGCAGGAGCAACTACCTCATGGGTCGCGATCCCGCCAATTGGCGGACGAACATCCCGAACTTCGGCCGGGTCCATTACAGAGGACTCTATCCCGGCGTCGACGCCACCTTCTATGGCAACCAGGGACGGCTCGAATATGACTTCATCGTCGAGCCGGGCATACGGCCCGAAACGATCCGGCTCGGATTCGACGGGATCCAGGAAATTGCGGTAGGCACTGATGGCGACCTGCTGCTCGAGACCGCGGTCGGTGAAGTTCGGCTGAGCAAACCGATCCTCTACCAGGAAACAGCTGGTGGGAGAAACGAGATTGCCGGTCAGTACCTCTTGCTTGAAAACAACGAGGTCGGTTTCACCGTCGGAACATATGACGCCGACAAACCGCTCGTGATCGACCCCCAGCTCCTGTATGCGACCTATCTCAGCGGCAGCACGACCGAGGACGGCTTTGCGGTCGCCGTCGACAGCGCCGGCGACGCGTATGTGACCGGCCAGACGTTTTCAGCCAACTTCCCGACTTCCTTCGGAGCCTTCCATACGCTCCCATTGGGCAGTGGCGAGGTTTTCGTCACGAAGTTGCGCCCGACAGCGGCCGACGGACAGGGTTCCGACCTGATCTATTCCACTTTGATCAGCGGTAGCGCGAACGACATCGCCCGAGACATTGCCGTACACAACGCGACTGGTAACGCCTGCGTCGTCGGCGATACCCTGTCGCGCCTGAGTTTCCCCATCACAGCGAACGCTTTCCAGAACGCAACCGTCGGCGCTGGGGACGTCTTCATGACTTGCCTGAACTCAACCGGCACCGCCCTCGTCTACTCCACGTTCCTTTCGGGCAACAACGGCTCCGTAGGTCGCGGTATCGCGGTCGACGACTCCAGCGGAGTGTACGTGACCGGTCGGGCAGACTCGGCGGATTTTCCGACGAAAAACGCGTTTCAGTCTGCACACGGTGGAAATACGGACGTATTCGTCGCGAAGATCGATCCTACCCAAAGTGGCGCGGCATCCCTCATCTACTCGACACTCCTCGGCGGATCTTCCGACGAAAACGGCGAAGACGTCGCCGTGGACTCGTCTGGTGCCGCCTACGTCACCGGACAGACCCTGTCGACGAACACCACTGGTACGCTTTTCCCCATTCGTGGTGCCGCTCAATCCAGTCCCGGCGCCAATGGTTCCAGGGACGCATTCGTGGCAAAGATCGATCCGTCACTAGTCGGCGGCCCGTCCCTCATCTATTCAACCTTCCTCGGCGGCAGCGGCGTTGAGAACAGTACGGTCGAAGACGGAGGCATCGCTGTGGATTCTCTCGGGGCCGCCTACGTGACGGGGGCAACCGTTTCAGCCGATTTTCCGGTCACTGCAGGCGCGTACCAATCCGTCGCAGCCAGCCTCGGCGACGCCTTCCTGGTGAAGCTCAACCCCGCGGGCGACCTGTTCCTCTATTCGACATACCTCGGAGGAAGCGCTTCGGACAAAGGCACGGCCGTCGCCGTCGACTCGTCGGGGCGGGCCTACGTAACGGGTTATACCGGATCAGCGGACTTCCCGATCGCGGATGCTTTCCAGGTTCTGAACAACGGCGGCCAGGACGCCTTCGTGACCCAGATCGATCCGTCGCAGAGTGGAAACGCCTCTCTGGGTTACTCCACGTATCTTGGCGGCAACTCCGTCGACTGGGGCTATGGCATCGCAGTCGATAGCAGCGGTGCTGCACACGTCGCCGGAACGACTGCCGGCAATACCTTCCCGGCCACCGCCGGCGCATTCCAGACCCAAACCTCAGGCGGTCGGGATGCGTTTCTAGCGAAGATTGGGTCGAGCAACAGGGCGCCACGAGCCACCGACGACGACTACGAGGTGGATGAAGACAACGGGTTAACCATAGCTGCCCCCGGAGTATTAACCAACGATACGGACGACGATGGCGATCCGCTTACCGCCGATCTGATTGACGGCGCCACAGACGGCACGCTAACTCTGAATTCGAACGGATCTTTTACATATGATCCCGACCCCGATTTCAACGGAGCGGACACCTTCACCTACGTTGCCAACGACGGAACGGAGGCCAGCAATGTCGCCACCGTGACGATTACCGTGCGGCCGGTCAACGATGCCCCGCTGGGGGTCGACGACGCCTACACGGTGAACGAGGATGCAACTCTCGACGTGGCGCCGCCCGGCGTCCTCACGAACGACACGGACGCCGATCTGGATGCGCTGACCGCAACCCTGGTGACCGATGTCAGCAACGGCACGCTGACGCTGATCGCGGATGGATCCTTTAGGTACACTCCGAATGCCGATTTCAACGGGGCCGACACCTTTACCTACAACGCCAACGATCCGTCTGGTGCCGCGGCCTCCGCCACCGTGACGATTACCGTGATCGCGGTCAACGATCCTCCGAACGCGCGAGATGACTCGGTCACCACGCCAGAGGATACTCCGATCACGATCACGGTTCTCGCCAACGACGACGATCCCGACGCTGACCAACTCACCGTCACAGCTGTCTCCGATCCGTCCAACGGCACCGTGCGGATAGAGCCCGACGGCACTTTGACGTTTATACCAGGCGTGGATGTCAACGGCGCTGACACCTTCACCTACGACGTCGATGACGGTCAGGGTGGACGCTCTACCGCCACAGTCGACATCACGGTGACGCCCGTCAACGATGCCCCCATCGCTGCAGACGACGCCTATTCCGTTGACGAGGACGACGCTCTCGTCGTCCAGAACGTCCCGGGAGAAGACATACTCGAAAACGATTCCGATGTGGACGGGGATGCTCTGACCGCCGTACTGATAACCGACGTCAGCAACGGAACCCTCGCTCTGGCCCCAAACGGGTCGTTTACCTACACACCGAACGCCGATTTCAACGGCACTGACAGCTTCACCTACGTCGCCAATGACGGGACCGAAGACAGCAACGTCGCCACCGTCAACATCACCGTCGATCCCGTCAACGATCCTCCAGTCGGTGTCGATGACGCTTACGCCGTCGACGAAGATCAGGTGCTCACGATCGCGGCTCCGGGTCTGCTGGACAACGATCTCGACGTCGACGGCGACGCTTTGGCGTCCGGTCTCGGTGCGAATCCCGGCAGCGGGACCCTCACGCTGAACGGAGATGGCTCGTTTACCTACACACCGAATGCGGATTTCAACGGCACCGATACGTTCCAGTACCTCCCGAGAGACGGGACCGTAGACGGCAATCTCACTACGGTTACGATCACGGTGCGGCCGGTCAACGATGCCCCTGTCGCGGCCGGCGTCAGCTACTCGACCGATGAAGACACGGCCTTGACGATCGCTGTGCCTGGCGTGCTGGGGAATGATACGGACGTTGACGGAGATGCTTTGACGGCGGTTCTGTCTACCGACGTCAGCAACGGAACCCTCGCTCTGGCCCCCGACGGGTCGTTTACCTACACACCGAACGCCGATTTCAACGGCGCTGACAGCTTCACCTACGTCGCTAATGACGGGACTGAAAACAGCAACGTCGCCACCGTCAACATCACCGTCAATCCGGTTAACGATCAGCCTGTTGCCACCGATGATGTCTACGCGGTGAACGAGGACACCCCGCTCGACATTCCAGCTCCCGGTGTCTTGACCAACGACTCCGACCCCGACGGCGACGCCCCGTCCGCGGCACTGGCCACGGATGTCAGTAACGGGACGTTGACCTTGAACCTCGACGGTTCCTTTGACTACAACCCGAACCCGAACTTCTCCGGCGTCGACTCCTTCACCTACGTCGCCGCTGACGGCTCGCTCAACAGCAACCCGGCCACCGTCACGATCACCGTCACTCCGGTCAACGATCCTCCGACGACTGTCGATGACACGGCCGTCACCGGGGAAGACTCGCCCGTCAACATCAACGTTCTCGCCAACGACAGCGACCCCGAGGGGGATCCTTTAACGGTCACCGCCTCGGATCCGCCCAACGGCACAACCCGGGTCAACCCTGACCTCACGGTGACCTACACGCCCGATCCCGACTTCAACGGTGCGGATTCCTTCACCTATGACGCCGATGACGGAAACGGTGGACGCTCCACCGGCACGGTCACCATCACCGTCGATCCGGTTAACGATCAGCCTGTTGCCGCCGATGATGTCTACGCGGTGAACGAAGACACCCTGCTGAACATTCCGTCTCCCGGCGTGCTGACGAACGATTCCGACCCCGACGGCGATGCCCTCTCCGCGGCTCTCGCCACCGATGTCAGCAACGGAACGTTGACCTTGAACCTCGACGGTTCCTTTGACTACAACCCGAACCCGAACTTCTCCGGCGTTGACTCCTTCACTTACGTCGCCGCAGACGGGTCGCTCAACAGCAACCCGGCCACCGTCACGATCACCGTCACTCCGGTCAACGATCCTCCGATCGCCAATCCCGATTCGGTGACAACCGAGGAGGATCGGCCGGTGACTGTGGATATCCTCGCGAACGATTCCGATCCTGATGGGGACCCGCTGGGCGTAGATACATGCAGCGATCCAGTGTTTGGCCGGGTTGTTATCAACACGACCAACAACGCCGTCACTTACACTCCGGACCCCGACTTCAACGGTGAGGACACCTGCAACTGTGTCGTCACCGACGGCCGGGGCGGTTCCGCCACAGCGCTCGTCACCTTCATCGTCACGCCCGTCAACGACGCTCCGTTCGCCGTCAGCGACGACTACACGGCGATCGAAGACACGACGCTCAACGTTCCGGCTTCCGGAGTCCTGACGAATGACACAGATGTGGACGGCGATGCGCTGACGGCGGTTCTCGCCACCAACGCTGCCAACGGGACTGTGGCTCTCGCCGTCGACGGGTCATTCACTTACAAACCCGATCCCAACTTCAACGGCTTCGACTCCTTCACCTATACCGCCAGCGATGGCACCGACAACAGTGGTCCGGTGAACGTCAATATCGATGTCCTCGCGACAAACGATCCTCCGACCGCTAACCCCGACTCCGCCACGACCGAGGAGGATCGGCCGGTGACTCTGGACATCCTCGCGAACGATTCCGATCCTGATGGGGACCCGCTGGGTGTGGACACATGCAGCGATCCAGTGTTTGGCCGGGTCGTTATCAACACGACCAACAATGCCGTCACCTACACCCCCGACCCCGACTTCAACGGCGAGGACAACACCAACTGCATGATCAACGACGGCCAGGGCGGTTCGGCCACGGCGCTCGTCACCGTTATCGTGACGCCGGTCAACGATGCTCCGTTCGCCGTCAGCGACGACTACACGGCGATCGAAGACACGACGCTCAACGTTCCGGCTTCCGGAGTCCTGACGAATGACACGGATGTGGACGGCGACGCTTTGGCAGCGATACTGGTCACCGACGCTGCCAACGGCACGGTGGCTCTGGCTGCCGACGGCTCATTCACCTACATGCCCGATCCCAACTTCAACGGCTTCGACTCCTTCACCTACACCGCCAGCGATGGCACCGACAACAGTGGCCCGGTGAACGTCAATATCGAGATCCTCCCGACCAACGATCCTCCCATTCTCAACCCCGACTCCGCCACGACCGAGGAGGACCGGCCGGTGACTGTGGACATCCTCGCGAACGATTCCGATCCTGACGGCGACCCGCTGGACGTCGATCAATGCAACAACCCGCCGAACGGGCGGATCGTCATCAACGTCGACGACAGCATTACCTACATTCCGAACCCCGACTTCAACGGTGACGACGCCGCCGACTGCATGATCAACGACGGCCAGGGTGGTACGGCCACTTCTCGCGTCACCTTCACCGTCAGACCCGTCAACGATCCCCCGGTAGGCGTGGATGACAGCTACACCGTCGATGAAGACCAGGTGTTGACCGTGCTGGCTCCAGGCGTCCTGGCCAACGACACCGATGTAGAAGGGGATCCTCTAAAGGCAATTCTTGTGACAGACGTCGCAGACGGTTCGCTCGCGCTGAATGCCGACGGGTCGTTCACCTACAAGCCGAATTCCGACTTCAACGGATCCGACGGCTTCACCTATGTCCCCAACGACGGGACCGTCGACGGGAACATCACCGCGGTCACGATTCGCGTCAATCCGGTCAACGATCCTCCGGTCGCAACCGATGACAACGCTTCCACATCAGAGGACACGTCCGTTACGATCGACGTCCTCGCGAACGACAGCGATCCCGATGGCGATGGCCTGAACATCACTTTGGTCTCGAATCCAGCTAACGGTGACGCCACGATCCAGGGAACCGGCATCGCTTACTCGCCGGATCCCGATTTCAACGGACCTGACACCTTCAGCTACACCATCAGCGACGGTCAGACATTAGCTACCGCTACGGTCGACGTCGACGTAACAGCCCTCAACGACGCTCCCGTTGCAGCCGCCGACGCGTACTCGGTGAATGAGGATCAGATTCTGACCATTCCCGCTCCTGGCGTGCTCGGCAACGACTCCGATGTCGACGGTGATGCGCTGATCGCAAAACTCGGTCCAGATCCTCCTCCCTGGATAGCCTTGAACGCTAACGGGTCTTTTACGTATACACCGGAGAACAACTTCAACGGCGTCAGGACCTTCACTTACGTCGCAAGCGACAGCACGGTCGACAGTAACATCGCCACCGTTACGATCACGGTCAACCCGGTCAACGATCCGCCGATCGCCGGTGACGACACGGCAACCACTACGGAAGGAACGTCCGTTGTCATCAATGTCCTCGGCAACGACTCGGATGTCGATGGTGACACCTTGAACGTTACCGCCGTCACGGATCCTCCGTCCGGGGATGCAACAATCAACACGGACCGCACGGTGACGTACAACCCCGACTCCGGATTCACGGGCACCGATGCCTTCTCTTACACAGCCAGCGACAGCACCGGTCTCACCGCAACGGCCAACGTCACGGTCACCGTGAACACTGGTGGGATCGAGGTGTCGATCGACATCCGGCCCGGAAACCCGAACAACCGGATCAATCTCCAGTCCAACGGGTTGTTACCTGTCGCAATCTTCAGCACCCCCGAGTTCGACGCGACCACGATCGATCCCGCGACGGTGACCCTGGCAGGAGCGGCCATTCGAGTCCTGAGAAACGGCAGACACCTCGTGGCACGGGTCGACCGCAACAGGGACGGTATCCGCGATCTGCTCGCTTTCTTCCCGATATCGGAGCTCGAGTTGACGGTCCAGGATCAGACTGCAGTCCTGAGGGGTCGGACTGTCGACGGAACACGAATCCGTGGTGAAGACTCCGTCCAGGTTTCTGACCGACAGGTTCGTCTCAGGAACAACGTCGTCTGGCCTTCGCCGCTGTACTCCACCCTGCAGGATGCGGTCGACGCTGTCCGGGATGGTGGCACGGTCCGGGTGCTAGCCGGTCGTCATGAAATCAATGAGCCCACCATTCTTGAAAGAGACGTGACGATTCGGGGAGGCGGCTGCGGCGAATGCCAGAAGCCTCGCAGCGCCGGTCGACCCAGAGGGCGAAGCACGGAGCTGGTCGGACCGACACCGACTACCGTCGTTGAAGCCGATCTTGCAATCGGCATGTTCACTTATGCAGGCGGCGGAGGCGGCGGGGGGGGGTATTGTCGGACGCGGGGGCGGGGGTGGCAAGATCAGAGACATCGCTCTGCATGGCTTCGACGCCAGCATCGTCAGCATCACCACGAGCCGCCCGCTATCGGTCGAAAACGTCCTGATGGCGGACACAACGCGCGGCATATTGTGGATGGCTCCAGCCCCGCTTTCCGTCGATCAAGTGACGGTGAAAGGCGTTCTATGGAATGGCATCTCCCTCGTCGGCGACGGGGAGTTTGACGCTCCGTACCATCTGAGCAATACCGTCATGGAGGAAATCACGAACATCGGAATCCTCATCGTCGACAAGCCCGGAACCTGCAACTCGGATCACACGGTGACGAAACAAGACATACGTCAGACTTCGGGCGGTGGACTTGTGGTCATACGAAGCGGCGTGTGTGTTTTCGATTCGTTCTTCCTGGCCAACGCCTACTCCGGCATCCGCGCAATCGACTCCGCGGTCTTTGTCCAGAATACTCTGGTCGCCGGCACGATTCCCCGCTCCGACGGCGGATACGGCGACGGCATCCTCGTCGCGAGTTCCGAAACACCTGGATCCGACGTCACTCTAGTCAACGCCACGCTTCAGACCAACAGCCGGACCGGCCTGTCCAACTTCGGCAGCAAGGTGACGATCGAGGAAGCGGACTTCGTCTGCAACATCGGATTCGACATGCACGCTGAATCCCAATATCCCATCAGCTTCACCGGACAACCGGGAGACACGGAGTTGAACATACCGTTCGACTTCGATTTTCCGGATGAGGACAAGGTCACCTGCGGCTGCGGTGGCCAGGAACATGAGTGCAGTGTGATAAGTAGCGTGGGAGCACTACCGGCGATCGGGGGCGATGAGGAACCTTAAACCAGGACGACCAGGAGGCTCGGAGAATAGAATTCTCTCCGTGCCTCCGCGCCTCCGTGGTTAAAACCGGTTCTGGTCGGTTTAGTTGTGCGTGCCCAGCACGTTATGGGCCCCATGAATCAAAACGATCTGCCAGTCGTCGCCCATTTTTCTGAAAACGGCGCTGCCTAGACCTTCGATCACCGCTTCGCCACCCACTTCGATCGCGTAGTTGAAATGGGACCAGGCGGCGTCGGCCGAGGTAAAGACCTTGACGTTCCGGGTCACGATTTTCTGCCCCTCGACCATGAGCCGGCGGGTGATGAAGCCGGCGACGCGCTCCTTGCCTGCGATCGCATGCCCGTCTTCGTCGAGCCACACTGCTTCGGCGGCAAGATGCTTCTCGAAATAAGCGGCATCCTGGTTGTTGAACGCCTTGATCGCATCATCGACCAGCGCGGTATCCTGGGCGTACGCCGCAGATACTCCCATCAACAAAATCAAGACAAACAGAAACGCAAACTTCTTCACGATTGAACTCCTTTTTAAACAGTTGAAATGCTCGCCCAGACGGGCAAAAACGGAAAATAAGCCTATATATCATGCACTTATCGATCACTTTTGGGAAGAATATCATTCCCCCTTGACTACCGAACATTTGTTCGGTATAACACTCCAATGCGTTCCGCGACGATTCGGGCCAAACTGGAGCTGGCACTGGCGGAAAGGAACCCTGCGCCGTTCAATCCGCCCCGGATTCCACGCCCGGAAACCGTTCCCACAGGCCTCGCTGAGATCGACCGGCTGACCGGGGGCATTCCCCGCGGCCGGATCACTGAAATCTTCGGGCCGGCCTCGTCGGGACGCACCAGCCTGCTTCTTTCGCTGTTCAGCCAGATAACAGGAAAAAACGAAGAGTTCTGCTGCCTCGTGGACCCTGGCAATGCGTTCGATCCGGCTTCCGCGGATGCTGCCGGCGTCGATCTGGCAAGGCTGCTCTGGATCCGGGCCGAACCCGACATCGATCCGGTGCTCAAAACCACGGATCTGCTGCTTCAGGGAGGCGGGTTCGGGCTGATCGGCGTCGATTTCAGCGACGTCCAGCCACGAGACATCCACCGCATTCCCCTCTCGACCTGGTTTCGCCTTCAACGGGCTGCGGAAAATACCCCCACAATCCTCCTGTTCCTCGGCCAGGAATCATCGATCAAAACGTGTGCTTCGCTGGTGGTCCGGCTGGGGTTGTACGGCGCAGAATGGTCTCCGCACCTGTTGTGTGGCATCCATCCAAATGCCGAAATCATCCGGTCTAGGACAGATCCTGCGGCTGGATGGAGCGGCCGGAGCCAGCGCTGCCGGGTCGAATCGCCGCACTGCCTGCAGGCTGTCGCCGGGAGCCATGCCCCAATCATCACCCCTGCACCCATAGGGGATCGGTATCAGAGGAGCTTTCCAGTATGAGTACCAACGTTTCACGCATCGTGGATCATCTTGATGCCAGCCGGCCGGGGCTGCTTTACGGCTGCATCCATGTTCCGGATTCCCCCGTACAGGCTTTCGTACGCAACGAACCCGAGCTGAGGCGACAACAGGTCGCCGTCCTCGACGGCGCCTTCCCTCTCTTTACCGTGGTTTCAGCAAACCAGTTCGCGCGTCAGGCCGGCGTGGAGATCGGCATGACCAAACTACAGCTCGAGTGCTTTCCGGAGCTCCGCGTCCGCTACCGATCCCGAAACCAGGAAGACAGCATGCACCACGCTCTGCTGGACTGCGCACACTACTTTTCGCCACGCGTAGAAGACACGGCTCCCGACACCGTAGCGCTGGACCTGAACGGGTTGTTCAGAGTTTGGGGAACGCCACGAACCATGGCACAGAAACTGTTCCGTGCCGCCGACAAACTGGGAATCGAGGCACACATCGCGACGGCCAGCAACCCGGACGCAGCGATCCATGCCGCCAAGGGAGGAGCCGGCATCACCGTGATCCCGGCAGGCCAGGAGATGAAACGATTGGGGGATCTTCCCCTCCAAGTCCTGTCTCCATCCGGAGAAATCTCCGAAACCCTCGCACGCTGGGGCCTGGAGACGTTCCAGGATCTGACACGACTCCCGAAGATCCAGGTTTCCGAGCGTCTGGGACAGGAAGGCGTCCACCTGCAGCAACTGGCTCGTGGAGAAACCTCACGTCCGCTGCTCACAAAAAAGGACAAGTTACACTTCAGGGAATCGATGGAATTAGAACATTCTATTGACTCTTTAGAGCCATTGACGTTCGTCCTCAGCCGCCTCCTGAACCAGATCTGCCAACGCCTGACGGCTCGAAACCTGACAACCAACAAGCTGGATCTCTCACTTTCGTTGGAGTCTGCCAGGGATCAGCCAGACAATTTCGTCCGGACAATTAACCTCCCGATTCCTATCCGGGATCCCAAAATCCTGCTGAAGTTGTTTCAACTGGATTTAGACGGCCACCGCCCACCGGCACCGATCGAAGCCGTCGCCCTCAACGCCGAACCCGTCCAGCCCCGGCGCGTCCAGAACGGTCTGTTCTTCCCTCTGGCCCCCGAACCGGAAAAACTGGAGCTAACCCTGGCACGCATCGGATCGATCGTCGGCGGCGACAACGTCGGCTCCCCCGAACTGCTCGACACCCATCGGCCGGACGCATTCCGGATGAAACGTTTTGATGTGACTCGCACCTCAAAGCAAAAACCGGCCCGACGTCGACCGGATCCCCCTGGAGCGGCGGATGGAACTACCGCTCCTGCCTCGATGGCCCTGCGCGCTTTGCGGCCTCCCATAACCGCTTCTGTCAAGATGCGCCAGGGCCATCCCTCCCGCGTTCACTTCTCCGGCAGGTCCGGGAAAGTCGTCGCGACGGCCGGCCCGTGGAACTCTTCAGGCCAATGGTGGCGCCCCGACCCCTGGAACCGGGAGGAATGGGACGTCGAAGTCCAGAGCGGGCAGCAAAACACGCTCTACCGTATCTACCAGGACAAACGATCAAATGACTGGTTCGTAGACGGTATCTACGACTGAACCGCGCAATCTCGCGATCAATCAACATCTCGCAAACCGTAACAAAGATTTTTAACCACGGAGGCTCGGAGGCACAGAGATTTTGATTTTTAGTTCTCCGCGCCTCCGTGTCTCCGTGGTTAAACCTCTTTCTCTTTGTTCCCGATGTATGTCGAATTGCATGCCGCCTCCGCATTCAGTTTTCTCCAGGCAGCTTCCCAGCCCGAGGAGCTTGCCCGGATGGCGGCGCGGATGGACATGCCGGCGATGGCGCTCATCGACCGAGACGGGGTGTTCGGCGCGCCGCGGTTCCACCAGGAGGGCCGGCATCTGGGCATCCGGCCCCACATCGGTTCGGAAATCACCGCCGTCGGGGGGCATCGCTATCCCCTCTTGATCGCTACTCGGCAGGGTTACCGCAACCTGTGCCGGCTGGTCACGCGTATGAAGATGCGTGCGCGGAAGGGCGAAGGTGTCGCCACGCTGGAAGAACTGGCCGAACATGCCGCCGGGCTGATCTGCCTGACCGGGGACGAACATGGGCCGCTCACCGCCGCACTCCGCAACGGAGGCATCCCTGTTGCACGCCAGTGTCTCCGGCAATTGACCGATATATTCGGCCGGCTGAACGTGTACGTCGAGTTGCAACGCCATTTCGACCGCGAGGAGGAAGCCCGCACTCAGGCCGCGGTCGCGCTCGCTCGCGAGATGCGCCTGCCGATCCTGGCCACCAACGGTGTCCGCCACACCACGCACCGGGAGATCCTGGATGTGTTCACCTGCATCCGAAACCATCGGACGCTGGAAACAGCGGGTCGCCTGCTCGCCCAGAACGTCGAACGACGGCTGAAAAGCCCGAAAGAGATGTCTTTGCTGTTCCGGGATCTTCCCGAAGCAATCGCGCACACCGAAGAGGCTTCCCGACGACTCCAATTCACGCTGAACGACCTCGGCTACGAGTTTCCCAAATACCCCGTTCCCGAAGGCGAAACGATGGATTCGTTCCTCCGGAAGCGGACATACGAGGGCGCACGGAACAGGTATCGGCCACTGCACGAGAAGGCCCGGCGCCAGATCGAACGCGAACTGGCGCTGATCGAAAAACTCGAACTGCCCGGCTACTTCTTAATCGTCTGGGACATCGTCGGGTTCTGCCGCAGGCAGAACATCCTGATCCAGGGGCGCGGATCGGCCGCCAACAGCGCGGTCTGCTATTCGCTGGGGATCACCGCGGTCGATCCCGTGGGCATGGATCTGCTGTTTGAGCGATTCCTTTCCGAAGAACGCGGGGAGTGGCCCGACATCGACCTGGATCTGCCGAGCGGCGATGAACGGGAAAAGGCCATTCAGTACGTCTACGAACGTTACGGACAACGTGGCGCCGCCATGACGGCCAACGTCATCTCGTATCGGGGTCGTAGCGCTGCCCGCGAGGTCGGCAAAGTCCTCGGTTTCGACACCGAAACCCTGAACCGTCTTTCTAACCTGGTCGGCCACTGGGAATACAAAGACCCCAAGGAAAACCTGGAGCTGAAATTCCGGACGGCCGGGATGGATGTAAACCATCCGCGTATCCAAAAGTTCATGGAGCTCTGCTGCGACATGCAGAACCTGCCGCGGCACCTCGGCCAGCATTCCGGCGGCATGGTGATCTGCCGCGGAGAACTGGATTCGGTCGTTCCGTTGGAGCCGGCGACGATGCCGGGACGATCGGTTGTCCAGTGGGACAAGGACGATTGTGCCAACATGGGCATCATCAAGGTCGACCTGCTGGGTCTGGGCATGCTGGCTGTGCTGAAGGACTCGATCGAATTGATCCGTGAAGGTTACGGCAAAGAACTCGACCTGGCACACCTGCCCTCCGACGACCCGACAGTCTACCGGACCTTGCACAAGGCCGACACGGTCGGGATGTTCCAGATCGAAAGCCGCGCGCAGATGTCCTGTCTTCCCCGCTTGAAACCCACCTGTTTTTACGACCTTGTCGTCGAGGTTGCAATCATCCGGCCCGGTCCGATCGTCGGACAGATGGTGCACCCCTACCTGAACCGCCGGCAGGGACGCGAGCCGGTCACCTATCCTCACCCGTCGCTCGGGCCTGTACTCCAGCGGACGCTCGGCGTACCGCTCTTTCAGGAGCAACTGTTGCGCGTCGCGATGATCGCCGCGGGATTCAGCGGAGGCGAAGCCGAAGGACTCCGGCGGGCCTTCGGTTTCAAACGATCCGAGGAAAAGATGGACGACATCGAAGTGAAGCTGCGCCAGGGCATGTCCGAGCGCGGGATCGCTGGCGAAGCCCAGAACCAGATCGTTCAATCGATTACATCCTTTGCCCTGTACGGGTTTCCCGAGTCTCATGCTGCCAGCTTCGCGTTGATTGCATACGCGAGCGCCTACCTGAAGTGTCACTACCTGGCGGCTTTTACCGCCGCCATCCTCAACAACCAGCCGATGGGGTTCTACAGCCCCGCGACGCTCGTCAAGGACGCCCAGCGACACGGGTTGCGCATCAAACCGATTCATGTCGGACGATCCGACTGGTTGTGCACGCTCGAACACCTGAAAGCCGACGAACAGAAATCAAAAACACCATGGCCGGACATCGGGGTTCGCCTGGGTCTGAATTACGTTAAAGGACTCCGGGAATTCGCCGGCATGGCTATCGTTCGCGAACGCGCCAGGAGACCGTTTCGGTCGATCGACGATCTCGCACGCCGCGTCCCGGAATTACAGAAGAAAGAAATGACCCTGCTGGCTGAAGTCGGGGCATTGAACTTCATCAACCCCGATCGCCCCCTGAACCGTCGGGACGCTCTCTGGCAGGTCGAACGCGCTTCGCGCCGTGCGGGTCCTCTCCTGGATCCGGTCATTGAACCGGACCGACCATCGCCGCTAAGACAGATGAGCGATGAAGAGCGCCTTGTTTCCGACTTCCGCGTGTCGGGCGTCACGGTCGGCAAACACCCCATGTCGTTCTGCCGCGACAGGTTGCACAAGATGGGCGTCCGGCGGGCCATCGACTTGCCCCACCTTACTCACGGGACCTGGGTAAAAACAGCAGGATGTGTCATCGCAAGACAACGCCCGGGTACGGCAAAGGGCTTCGTTTTCCTCAGCCTGGAGGATGAAACAGGAATCGCGAACGCGATCTTCACCCCCGACATGCTGGAGCGGAACCGCGCCGTCATCACGACGGAGCGATTCATCCTGATCGAAGGGCATCTCCAGCATCAGGACAATGTCGTCTCCGTGAAGGTCTGGAAAGTCCGGCCAATCTCGATCACCGAAGCGGAAACCAAATCCCGGAATTTCTACTGAGACCGGTGCCGCGTCACATACCTCAACGCCCGGACTGGGTTATTCTTGGCGGGTGACGGGGTATCGGCGACTTCAAGTTGTCATTCCCGAACAAGGAAGGCCGGAGCCGGGCCAGACTCTGATGGCAACGAAACGCAAGAAACGCCCCACCAAAGTCAGCTTTGACGATGCATGCCTGACCCTGGAAACGGTCCTCAAAGAACAGACGCGCCGGGAGATTCTCGACGAAATCTCGAACGCCAAGAACTTCCGGGTATCGTTGTCGCGGTTGAGGGATGGCATGCGCTCCAATCTTTTCAAGGTAGGGCGTCAACAGGTTTACCTGGACAAGCTCGTCAAACAATTCGACGACCGCACTCGTCAGGACGGCTTCCACGTCCTTCACGACTGGGACGGCGAGGCCGACAAGCTCAACCCGGAGACCATACCCGTCGACATCGTCAATTACCTGCTTGCCGGCGCCGCCGCACATCCTGAGAGACAGGTTCTGGAAATCCTTCTCGACTACTACTTCCTCTACGTCCTGGCGCTCATGACCCTGAGATCCTGGGACGGCAATGCCGACGAAAATCTCGACCGGCTCAACGGACTTCTCGGAGAGCTCCAGGGCCCGAACGGCAGCGGCCAGAAGTTCACCGAAAACGCCGAAACCCTCCTGCTCATTGCCACCTCCCATTTCGAACCGGACGACACGGCTTATCACCGCTTGCTCGACAGGGTACGGACCTGGAATGAATCCCATCGTGTAAAGATCGCCCTCGCGCACGCGGCGATACTCGGCAGTCATCTGCGGTTCGGGTTCGAAGCGTCATACGGCAGGGACATCGTCGCACTCCGAGAGGACAATGTCCCCGACTATCCCTGGTTGTGTTTCGCGGCTTCGACCCTGATGCAGGCCTACTCACGCATGCACGATGAGGGCATTCAGGGAGCGGAACGCGAGCAGGTCGTGGAGGGAGTCCTGAACAGCCTGACCCCGGACCCCAGGGCATTCGTCGGTAAGCCTCCGGCTTCCCTGGCCGCCTACGAAGACGAGCGTTCGCAGGTTCCCGAACTCCTCGGAGTACACGGTAGACACCTGTTCGACGAAGGCAGAAGCCATCGGCCTTCGCCCGACAAGTACTCGCCGATGGCCTTCTTCTTCAACTTTCCGCACAACATCCTCAAGGGGATGGTCGTTCATTCGCTTCTTCACGGAGAATTGTCCCGCCTGACGATGAATGACCTGCTCACCGGCATTCCCCGGGACGATCAACTCAGCGAATCGAAAACGAGGTTGGCGCAAACTCTGATGGCATACGCGCGTTCGAGTCCGGACACGATACGAGGTCGACCGACACCCGCCGTCATCTATGACCCCTCCGCAGGCCTTCGGTTCTTTGTGAAGACGATGGGTGTCGTCAAGGGACAGGCAGTCCAATAGCGCCGCGCTGGCTCGGCCGTCAAGAGGGGACGGCAAATGAAAGGCGATCAACGCCGCGAGGAAGGACACGCTGCCCAGCGTCACGGCTGGCTGATGCAGGGGAAAACGTGCGGTTGGCGCCCGTTGCTCAGGCGACGCCCGCCCACCGCAGTGTCTGAACCGTGGCCACCGCGGCGACGTAGCCCAGTCCGGTGTAGAACGCCAGCTGGATCATCGCGAACCGCCAGGAATTCGTCTCTTTACGGACCACGGCAACGGTCGCAACACATTGGAGGGAGAAGAAAAAGAACACGATCAGACCGACCATGCTCGAAGGAGTGAAGACCGGCGTTCCATCGGGAAATGTCGCCGTTCGCATCTCTTCCAGGAGGCCCGTTGCTTGCGCATCTTCGTCGCCTTCGACATGGAAAACGATCGCCATCGCGCTGACGAACACCTCGCGGGCCGCAAACGCCGAAATCAATCCGACTCCGACACGCCAATCGACGCCCATCGGCCGCAGCAGCGGCTCCATGGTCTGACCCAGCTGCGCCGCCAGCGAGAGATCCATTTCCGACTGCACGATCAGCGGAGGGGTTGCCGCCGATGCAAGCTGCGGTTGTTGCGAGCCCAGACCGAAGTTCGAAAGCAGCCAGAGGACTATCGCAATCACCACGATCGGCCCCCCTGCCTTCTTCAGGTACGACGACGAGCGGGCCCACGTCATGCGGAGGATGATCTTCCAGCGTGGAACGCGGTAGACGGGCAGTTCCATGGCGAGCATGGATGACGTCTGCTCGCGGTAGACGAACCGCCCGATCACCCCGGCAACCAGGGAACCGATCAGCAGACTGGATACGTAAATCGCAGCGAGACTGAGACCGGCCGCCCAGGCCAAGCCGGGCAGTAAGGCGGCCAGCAGCAGCGCATAGACCGGAAGCCGGGCGCTACAGCTCATCAGGGGGATGATCCAGATCGTCAGAAGGCGTTCGCGCAGGGTGGGGATGGATCGCGATGCGAACACTGCAGGAATCGCACACGCGAAGCCCGACAGCATCGGGACGAACGACCGACCGTGCAACCCGAAGTAGGACAGGGGACGGTCGACCAGCGTCGCGCCGCGTGCGAGATAACCGGAATCCTCCAGGAGTGTCATCAGAAAAAACAGGATCACGATCTGGGGGAAGAATACGGCTACCGCCCCGACCCCTCCGATGAGACCTTCGGCGACAAACCGTGTCAGCAACGACTCGGGAGATACCGACACGAACAGATTGCCCGTCGCGCCGAACAGTCCATCGATGGCGTCCATGAAAGGCTGCGCAAACCAGAAGATCGACGCGAACAGCCCGATCAGGACGGCCAAGAAGAGCGGAAAACCGAGGTGTCGATGCAAGGCGATCTGATCGATACGTGCGGTGAGCGAATCGCTCTGAACTCGTACGTCCGAACGGGTAAGCGCTGCGCTCGAGCGCAGCAGGCCGCGCACCTGGTCGTAACCGACCACCGGGTCATCGTCCACTCTCGCCAATTCGTTGGACGCCGAACCTGGCCCGGCTGGGGACCGTACCGAAGACACGAGTTCCGGCACTCCCCGTCCCGTGCGAGCGTCGACGGCCACCGCCGGCACGCCCAGTGTTGTAGACAGTCGTTCCACATCCAGCGACTGTCCCGTCCGGTCGAGCAGGTCCATCATCGTCAGGGCCAGAATCACCGGACTCCCCTGGCGCGCCACGAATGCGGCAAACTTCAGATGGCGTTCCAGCTGTGTCGCGTCGACGACCAGGACGAAGGCGTCGGCGTGAACCCCAGGATGACGGGACTCGATGACCTGGCAGGACAGCTCTTCTTCAGGCGACGGGTCGATGGGACTGTGAACACCGGGCAGGTCGACGAGATCGAGGGGAGGGCCCAGTTCGGATCGAGTCCTGCCCGAGAGTAGATTGACAGTAACGCCGGGATAGTTGGCGGTATGGAAACTACCGCCGGTGAGGGCATTCATCAGGGTGGTCTTGCCCGAGTTCGGCATTCCCACCAAACACACCGTCAGCGGCTTGGCCTCGTCCTCGAGCCCACTCGCCGCCTCGGCGGGTGTTTTCATTGCACCAGGATCCAGGAAGCCTCGCGCTTCCTGAGGGCGAGCTGCGCTCCGCGAACCACGACCACGATCGGACCACCCAAGGGAGTGGAGCGCGCCACGGCAACACGTTCGCCCGGCGTCAGGCCAAGATCCTGAAGCCGCCTGCATTCCTTATCGGGGCCGTCGAGCCGCGCGATCTCGTGCCACTCGTTCCCAGATACCTCCGATAGCTTCAACCGGTCTCGTGTTAGTTCGATCACTCTTCCAACTCCGCTCAACATGATACCACGCAAATGAAAACGATTGTCATTTTCATTGCTGATTGAACTATCGCCGAAGAGCGCCGGAAGAGCAAGTATGTTTTCGATTATTTTGCAGAAACCGAGGCCACTTTCAGGAAGTAGGACCAGGGAACGTTCACCACGGAGGCAAGGAGTCACGGACGGTCGAGTGATTTTGTTCCTTCCACTCCGTGCCTTCGCGCCTCCGTGGTTGCTCTTCATACGTCAATCGAACACCCGGCCGCCCTTCATGACGAGATGAATCCTTGTCGTGTTGAGAATATCTTCCAGCGGGTCGGCGTCCAGGATGACCAGGTCGGCGTACTTCCCTGCTTCCAGGGTTCCGACATCGTCTTGCTTCCCCATGACTGCCGCGGCGTTCCGAGTCGCCGAGATGAGGATATCCATCGGTGCCAGCCCCGCATCCCGCATCAAGTCGAATTCCCTGAACAGCGAGGGGCCGTGCAGAGTGCCGATATTTCCGGCATCGGTCGCACCGACCACCCGAACGCCTGCCGCCTGGAGTCGCTCCAGGTTGTCGAACGCGACGGGGCGGCCTTCCGGAGCCTGCCGGCGGCGTAACCCTCCCGGGATCTCGTCATGCGGGATTCGGTCCAGGTCCGACCAGGTCGCGATGACCTCCGGGTCACCGAGTTCGCGTTCCACCTCCAGCAGGTCCACCTCCTGATTGAGGACCTCGCGGTACCCCTCGCCGACGACCAGTGTGCTCGTGTACAGTACGTCGTTCTCCTTGAGCAATTCGATGAACTCGTCGTCGACGGGCAGATCCGAGACGCTGTGCACCAGGACGTCCGCCCCGGCGCGCACGGCCGCCTTCGCCACCTCGAGTTGCGTGGCGTGGACCGAAGCCCGCACGCCACCTTTGTGGCTCTCATCAATCGCGGCGGCGACAATTTCGACCTGTTCCGACAGGTCGTCTTCCGGCCTGTGGATGAACCAGACCTTCGTCAGGTCCGGATCCTCGCCGAGCTGGCTGCGTATCAGGTCGCGGGCGTCCTGCGGCGTGAAGACTCGAATGATAGGGGGGTCGTCGACCTGGACTCTGGAGGTACGTATGTCGACGCCAGTGGGCCGGCCACGGCAACGCGAGGGGCCCTGTCCGTCTGTTCGGCCAACTCGCGGATATCGAAGTTGCTCATCGGCCCGCCAACATCGACAACGCCCGTGATGCCGCACGACAGGTAGCGCGCGAACGTGTCAGGCAGACGATCCCAGATCCACTCCCGCTCCTCCTCGTAGGATCGCCACTCCCGTAAATCGATGACGTCTGGCCGCGTGTAGATTCCGCCCGACTGGAAGAAGTGGACGTGTGCATCGATCAGTCCGGGAATGATCCACTTCCCCTCCGCATCGATCAACTCGGCATCGTCGGGCACGGCAACGCGATCCCCCGGTCCGATCTCTCGAATCCGTTCTCCCTCGATGACGATCACCGCATCTTCGATCGGCGTTCGTCCGGTCGAATCGATCACCGTGCCGCCGCGGATGACCGTGATCCTACCCTGGCCCCAGGCTGTGGCCGGCGCCACCACCGATGCGGCAACCATGAGGAAGGAGATCATGCACCCGAGTGCATGGCGGACGATAAGGGAGCGACACATGGCTGATCCTCCTGAACAGATCGAATTGATGGAAAAGTCCCTGCATTGTAGCAAAGTGGGTAGTCCGTAGGCCGTTGTCCTTCGAGTGCGGGTGTAGGTGCCGTCTATGATCGGAACCATTCATCAGCGTCGGGCCCACCGTCCCCCTCCTGACGAGAACTTGAGCGTTCAAGTACCGATAGCAGTGCGCGGGTGTATGGAGAAAGACAGCTGGTCCGGTCCCCCCACGCCTCGCTCGAACCGAAACGATGTACACTCATGGAGCGCACCTACACTCACTTCTTCTCTTCCACGAATTCCGGCGCGGCCGTGTCGAGGAGAATCTGGATCCCCTTCTGAATGATGAACGGCGCCATGACGACCGCGCCAAGCGCGTCGCCCCACCAAATGTCCATGCCCGAATTGATCAGCAGGCTGATCAGAAGGACCATCGAAAGGTAGGAATTGCCGAAGGTGAAGACCGCAGCGCGTTTCAGGGCCGGACTCTTGAGCTCCATGGCCAGCGCCTTCATGTAGGAACCGATGATGGGTATCAGAAGCATCGACACGGCCGCCAACCCGACGCCCAACAACGTCGCAACGGGTCTTTCACGACTCCAGAGGCCGCTGATGCCGATTCCGAACGCGATCAAGCCCGCCAGCACATAGCCGGCACCTGCGGCGCGAAAAAGCCCCCTTTCGGGACCTTCGGCAACGTCGGCCGTGTTGAGCCGGCCGATCCTCACGCCCAGTATCACTTCTCTGGAAGCGCTGACGACTGCGTCAAGACCAAAAGCCAGCAGAACCGGTGAAGCGACCCGCGACCACAGGGCGAAACTCGCGACGGCCTGAAGCAGGTGAACGAGAGCGGTCAGCAGTGCCAGGAAGAAGAAGTGACGGATCCAGGTTTGTCGGTCGTCGATCATGCAGCAGGGCAATGAGCGATCAGCGTTCAGCTATCAGCTCAACCGGATGCGACTATGGTCGCCTCCCGAAGTAGTGGTCCGGGTAGGGCGTTGAGAGATGCCGATCTCTGGCAGGTGGCATCAGGCGTGGTTACACGCACTGGTGGCTGCTGACAGCACGCTTGATCCCGAAGAATCTGGGAGCAAAACGCTCACACCAAAAGATCAAGCGTCAAGGGACGGGTCAGTAAGCCCTTCCGAATACCACGCGCTCATCGGCGGCCCCACCGCATGCGACGCAGGCTCCCGGTTCCTTGTCCTGGTTGGTCGGGATGCAGCGAATCGTGGCCTTTGTCTCGTTCTTGACCTTGTCCTCGCACTCGGCCGAACCGCACCAGTGACTCCAGAGAAACCCGCCGTCGCCATCGAGGATCTCGTTGAAACGGCCGTATTCGTCGACCTTTTGAGAATGCGCCTCGCGAAAGTCGAGCGCGCGCTGAAACAGCCCTTTCTGGACGGCATCGAGCGCCTCGTCTATGGCTGCCCGCAGGCCGTCCTGGGACACGAACTCCTTTTCCCCGGTGTCCCTCCTGGCCAGAACCGCCTGGTTCTTCTCCAGGTCTTTCGGGCCGAGCTCCATCCGCAACGGCACTCCCCGCTGCTCCCATTGGTTGAACTTCCGACCGGGGCTGTACTGCTCTCGGTCGTCCACCCTGAATCCGATACCGTCGAGCTCCGCGGCAATCTTGTCGATCCGCTCCAACACGGCGGCCCGTTGCTCGGGATTGCGAAAGATGGGAACGATCACCAGCTGCGTGGTCGCCAGCTTCGGCGGGACGATGATACCGCGGTCGTCCCCGTGCGCCATGATCAGCGCGCCTACCATCCGCGTCGATACCCCCCAGCTGGTCGCGTACACGAATTCCTGCTCGCCCTTCTCGTTCTGGAACTTGACGTCGAACGCCCGGGCAAAGTTCTGGCCGAGGTGATGCGACGTTCCGGCCTGCAGAGCTTTGCCGTCCTGCATCATAGCTTCGATCGTGTAGGTGTGATCGGCTCCGGCAAACTTCTCGCTCTCGCTCTTGAGGCCGGTCAGGACCGGTACCGCCATGTGCTCTTCCGCGAATCGGCGGTACACCTCGAGAATCGTCAGGGTCTCTTCTTCGGCATCGTCGTAGCTCGCATGGGCCGTGTGGCCTTCCTGCCAGAGGAATTCCGTTGTCCGGAGAAACAGCCGGGTTCGCCTCTCCCACCGCACGACGTTCGCCCACTGGTTGATCAGCAGGGGCAAGTCCCGGTAGGACTGGATCCAGTTGCGGTAGGCATGCCAGATGATCGTTTCCGAGGTCGGGCGGACGATTAGCGGCTCCTCCAGCTTCGCCGATCCAGCGTGCGTCACCTTTGCTACTTCCGGCGCGAAGCCCTCGACGTGTTCCGCTTCCTTGTGAAGAAAGCTCTCGGGAATGAACAGCGGGAAGTAGGCATTCTCGTGCCCCGTTTCCTTGAACATGCCGTCCATGGCCGCCTGCATCTTCTCCCAGATTGCGTACCCGTTCGGGCGGATGATCATGCAGCCTTTGACCGGCGCGTAGTCGGCCAACTCGGCGGCCGCGATCACATCCGTGTACCACCGAGCATAGTCATCGGAGCGCTTCGTTATCTTGACGTCAGCCATTTCGCTTCTCTTCAGATCGATTTATCATTGAGGGAAGAGGCCCCAGAACAAACCGCGTCCGGGCCATAAACCGTTCATGATAGCACACATACTACTGGCCGCTCTCTTGCCGACCGTCGCTGTCACGACGCCCTCGGGGGCAACCGTCGAAGCCGAAATCGCGGCCACGCCGCAGTCGCGAGAGCGGGGTCTGATGGATCGGGTCACGCTGGATGAGGACGCCGGAATGCTGTTCGTGTTTCCCGAGGATGGTATCTATTCTTTCTGGATGAAGAACACCCGGATTCCACTCGACATCATCTGGTTGGACAGCACACACAAGGCACTTTTCATCAGCCGTGACACCCCGCCCTGTCCGGTGATGCGGCTCCAGTGCCCGACCTATGGGCCGGACATCCCGGCCCGTTACGTCCTGGAACTCGGTGCAGGGCGTGGGGCGGAATTGGGTATTCGCGAGGGGGTTCAGCTCGGTTTCGAACTCCCCGACGATCTCGAAATCTCACGCCACCGGTAGCAGCGCCGGAGTCGACGGTATTGCGACAGAACTCCAGCACTACCCCGTCGACAATCCAATTGACAGGCGAGGCCAACCGCAATATTATGAATAGTTTGGCAATCATTAGAGCATAGAGTTCGAGATTCGTTCGTGTCCCCACGTCGGGAGGCAAATATGGCCAAAGACCTGGTTCAGGATTCCGCGACCAAACAACCCGGAGAACAGAGTACCGATGTTGCCTCTGACCTCCGGTTCACCACCGTGTCCGGACGACCGATCGAGCGGCTTTACGGTCCCGGCAACCTGGAAGGCGTCGACCTCGACAGGGAACTCGGGCAGCCGGGAGAGCCGCCTTACACCCGCGGAATCTACCCAACCATGTACCGGGAACGCCTGTGGACGATGCGACAGTTCAGCGGGTTCGGGACTGCCCAGGACACGAACGAGCGTTTTCACTACCTGCTGGAGAACGGACAGACCGGGCTCTCCGTCGCTTTCCACCTGCCCACTTTGATGGGGTACGACTCCGACCATCCCATGTCGGCGGGCGAAGTGGGCAAATGCGGCGTCGCCATCGATTCCCTCCAGGACATGGAAACCCTGTTCGACCGGATTCCGCTCGAGCAGATTTCGACTTCCATGACCACGAACGCTCCCGCCCCGATAATCTGGGCCATGTACCTGGTCGTCGCCGAGCAACAGGGTGTCGACTGGACGAAGCTTTCCGGAACGATTCAGAACGACCTCCTCAAGGAGTACATCGCGCAGAAGACCTTCATCTTCCCTCCGCGGCCCTCGATGAAGCTCATCGTGGACACGTTCGAATTCGGGACGCAGCACGTTCCGCGGTGGAATTCGATTTCCATCAGCGGCTACCACATCCGCGAAGCCGGATCGACCGCGCTCCAGGAACTCGCCTTCACGCTCTACGACGGTGTCGAGTACGTCGAGTGGGCGCGGAGGGCGGGACTGGATGTCGACGAGTTCGCGCCGCGCTTGTCGTTCTTCTTCAATTCTCACAGCGACCTGTTCGAGGAAGTCGCCAAGTACCGGGCCGCAAGGAAGATCTGGTACAAGGTCATGACGGATCGCTTCGATTGCAAGAACCCGAAATCGGCGATCCTGCGATTCCACACGCAGACAGCAGGCTGCTCCCTCACCGCGCAACAGCCCTACAACAACGTGGTCCGAACGACGATTCAGGCCCTGGCGGGCGTTCTGGGGGGCACTCAGTCGCTGCACACAAATTCGCTCGACGAAACCCTGGCGTTGCCGACCGAGCATGCCGCCCGGATCGCGCTTCGGACCCAGCAGATCATCGCACACGAGAGCGGCGTTCCGAACACGGTCGATCCGCTGGGTGGCTCATACTTTGTCGAGAAACTTACCCTCGACATGGAAAAGGGATGCTGGGATTACTTCGAACGTCTCGACGACATGGGCGGTATGGTCTCGGCAATCGAAAAGGGGTTTCCACAAAGGGAGATCCAGGACGCTGCATACGAGTACCAGAAGGCCATCGAGCGCAAAGAAAAAATCGTCGTGGGCATCAACGATTTCGAAATCGAGGACGAGGCTCCGATCGACGTATTGCTGATCGACGAATCCGTCGCCGAGCGCCAGATCGGCAAACTTCGGGAACTGCGTGCATCTCGGGACAACGGCAAAATTCAGGCTACTCTCGCGGCGCTGGAGACCGCCGCCCGCGGTGACGCGAACATGATGTATCCGATCCTCGACTGCGTGCGCGCCTACGCCACGCTCGGGGAGATGTGCGACACTCTGCGCGGCGTTTACGGTGAATACGAGGAATCCGGGTTCTAGTGGCCTGTAACAATGCTATCGGTACCATCGCCGATGGGTCTTGCGGGCGAGGTCGAGGAGGGAGACGGAAAGCGATGCTCTTTCATCGGTGACGGCTTCCGACAAAGAGATCGCCCGCAACCCCCATCGGCCCAAAGGGTTCGGCGGAACGGCGCCGTCTTCGGTGTCGTAACGCCCTCGCAATGAAACAGCATTGGCTCGGGCGTCACTCCTAGAATCCGACGCCGTTCCGCCGAACGCTGGCACCGATAGCACTGTTACAGGTCACTAGGGTCCTGAGTTACCGACATGAACGAGAAGATACGCGTCCTGGTCGCCAAGCCCGGTCTCGACGGACACGACCGGGGAGCCAAGATCATCGCCCGGGCGTTTCGGGATGCCGGATTCGAAGTCATTTACACCGGGTTGCGACAGACGCCCCAGCAGGTCGTGACCGCGGCGCTTCAGGAAGACGTCGATGTGATCGGGTTGTCGGTGCTGTCGGGGGCCCACATGACCCTGTGTCCTCAGATCATGGAACTCATTCGCAAAGAGCAGATGGAGGACGTGCTCGTCGTTGTGGGCGGCATCATCCCGGACGAAGACATCACCAAGCTCAAAGACGATGGCGTGAACGAAATTTTCCTGCCTGGAACGTCGACCGAAGACATCGTCGACTACGTCCGCAAGAACGTACGCCAAAAGTGAAAGCATTTGGCTCGATCCGGGTCGAGCGCAGAGACGGCGCTGTCACGATCACTCTCCTTCACAGGGTGCTCAGGATCGAAGTCCTCGCGGAAATCGAACTCGCTCTAAGCCAGACCTCTGAGGCGCTCTTTATCACGGGTACCGAGGGGTACTTCGCCGCCGGCGCCGACATCGCGCAATTGAACGAGCTGACCGGGCCGCTAGCCCTGGCGTTCGCGCGCCAGGGACAGACTCTTCTCGACAAGCTGGGCGGCCGGGGAGCGCCCAGCATCGCCGCCATCGACGGTTTCTGCCTCGGCGGCGGCCTGGACCTGGCTCTGGCATGTGACTTTCGTTACGCGAGCGCCCGGTCCCGGTTCGCGCATCCCGGCGGCAGGATCGGAATCCTGACCGGCTGGGGCGGAACGGGTCGGCTTCCGCGAACGATCGGCAAGAGCCGGGCTCTTGAAATGATGGTTGCCGGTCGGTGGCTCGGGGCTTCAGAAGCTCTGGAATGGGGGTTGATCGACGGCGTCGTTGATCAACCGTTGGCTTTCGCCGAGAGTCGTCACGGGTCGTTTCAGCCGCTCACGCTCTGAAACAACTCTTAAACACGAAGGCATGAAGGACACGAAGATGGCCTATTATCTTCGTCTGTCCTCCGCGAACTTCGTGGCTTCGTCTTGAAAGATATCGTGTCCGAAAAGCGCAGATCTTGAGGGTCACGAACACCCTGAAAGGAAAAAGGCACAGAAGAGAGTCCCTCTGTGCCTCCGTGTCTCCGTGTCTCCGTGGTTGATCCGTCCTAAATCAGTTCGAAGCCCTCGATGTCGAGGATCGAGCCTTCGCGTTCATCGCGCAGCCGCACTTTCGCGCGCGCACCGATCTTCCATCGTGAAGGATCGCCCAGTCCACGGTGCACCAGCACCGACTGGGCGCCGTCCAGCCTGACGAGGGCCACCACGTCAGGCGGATCGAGGGGCTGACCTTCGAGACCGAGGTGGCACAGCGTAAAACTGATCACCTCGCCCTCATGGCCGACTGGAGTGTGGTCCCTCAGCTCCGCGAAGCATCGTTCGCAGAACAGGGCCGCGGGGACGTAGACCCACTCACATTTCTCGCAACGGGCACCGAGGATCTCGCCCCGATCCCTTAGGGCCTCGAAGAAGGCCTGGCCCGCCAGGCCCGCTGTGTAAAGGGAACCGAATGGAAGGTTCCCCTTCCATGCGATGTAGTCGTGGTTGGCAGGCGTTCTCATTTGACCGGCGCCCAGTGCTTGAGGTCGGTGATCGCGCCTTCGCGCTCCTCGGCCGGCTTCCATACGGCCTTGACTTTCATCCCGACCCGGACTTCGTCCGGATCGACATCAGCGATGAGGTGCAGGATGCCATACCCCTCCGACGCCCCGTCGACCTCGATCACCGCCGGAATCTGCGGGTAAGTGAGTTTCTTCATGTCCCACGTCACGTAGCAGATCGAAAACGTGTTGACTGTCCCCGTGTCCTCGAGGGTGACCCATTCGTCAGCGAGTCGGAAGCACAGCTCGCAGAAATCCCGCGGCGGAATGAACGTCCGGTCGCACTTACGGCACCGGCGGCCCACGAGGCGGCCATTCTTCAGCTCTTCCAGGTAGCGGCCGATCGCTCGGCCCGCGTCCCACGCATACTCCAGTCGCGGCTCGTAAGACCTGGAGATGACCTTGCCCGACTCGAAGTCGGCTGAACTGAGCGGCGTTCCGTACTTTGGTTCCATCATGCCCCCACCACGATGACGGTTCCGACCTGCATCAAGTCGCCCCAGGCCTGGGCCACGCCCCGGCGGGGGTTTCCGCCTTTGACCTGCCGGGCACCGGCTTCCCCGCGGACCTGCCAGAACAGCTCGCAGATCTTCATCATGCCTGCCGCGGCAATCGGGTTGCCAACGCCGAGCAATCCCCCCGAGGGAACGGATGGCAGCTTCCCGTCCCGGTTGAAATGGCCTTCAGCCAGAAGCTTCGGAGCCTGGCCCTTCGGAGCCAGCTGCAGACCCTCGAGATGGTGCAGCTCTTTGTAGGCAAATGGATCGTACGGCTCGGCGAAGTCGATCTCCTCGGCCGGCTTTTCTATGCCCGCCATCTTGTAGGCCATCCACGCCGCCTTCTCGACGTAACGCGGGTAGTAGAGGTCGCGGTTCGTCCAGAAGGCGGTGTCCAGCGCCCAGCCGACACCCTCGACCCAGGCAGGTTTGTCGGTCACCGACTTGGCCACGTCTTCGACTGCCATCACACAGGCGGCCGCGCCGTCGCTGGTCGGGCTGACCATGAGGCGATGGACGGGATGGGCCATGACCTCGGAGTCGAGCACCTGCTGGACCGTCACCTCGGCGCCGAGCTGGGCCGACGGGTGATCCAGAGCGTTGCGCTTGTTCTTGACGCTGGCGAGGGCGATCTCTTCGTTCTTGATGCCGTGGACCGCCATGTAGCGCTGCTGCTCCAGCGCGAAAATCCACAGCAGGTTCGGCCCGAGAGCTCGCTCGGTGGTGTGGTCGAAGATCGTGATGAAGGCTCCCTGCGGGTGAGGCTGGCAGGAGGACATCTTCTCCTCGCAGACCACCAGGGCCGTTCGGAACTTCCCGCTGGCCAGGTGCATCCACGCGTGGATCGGCGCGAATACCCCGGTGCCGCCGCCCACGTAGCACCGCGTGTAGGGCTTGCCCCATGCGCCGGACCCGCCGGAGAGATACTCGCCGTTGAAGTGGACGCCGTCGAAGGCGTCCGGTGCGGTGCCGTGGATCACGCAGTCGATCTCGTCCAATGTCATCCCGGCACTGTCGAGCGCGGCGCTGGCCGCAGCCCACGACAACTCGGGAGGAGTTTCCTGCGCGCGACGGACGAACTTCGTGATCCCCGCGCCGACGATGGCTACTCGTTTACCCATGATTCTTGGATAGGATGGCTACCGCCGCGCTGGTTGTGGGCACTCCCCGCCACGAATGCGCGAGCGCTGTCCCTGCTTCACCGTTGCGCAGGGCCTCTGCACACATTGCGACGCGGTAGAGGCCTATCGTGTCGAGCGTGTGCCCCATCCCGATGCTCCCTCCCGAGGTGTTGACCTTTGCCGCCTCGTCTCTCACGCCAATGGTGGCCAGGGTGAGCAACTCGCGGTAGGCGTACAGGTCGTCAACCTCAAAGAAATCGATCTCCTTGTCCGGATCGTTGATACCGGCCTCGGCGAAGGCCATCCCGGCGGCTTTCTCGGTGGCCGCGTCAGTGCCCCATGTTCGCGACTCCAGCGTGGGAGTATCGTTCGCCCATCCCGTGCCGGAGATCCAAACCGGCCGACTCGCCTTCTGAGCGCGTTCCTCCGATGCAAGCACGAGCACGACTGCCCCGTCGGCTCGCTGAGCCTGGTGCATCTCTCGCATGGGCGTGAACGTGTCGGGCGAAAGCGCAACGTCCTCGGCCGTGATACGCGCAGCATAAGCGGCGATCGGGTTGCCCAATGCGTTGGTCCGATTCTTGGCCGCCACCCTGTCACAATCCTCGACAGTGGCCCCTGACTCCTTCAGGAAGCGATTCATCTCCAGACCGGCGATGAACTCCGGGTGGAGTCCCAGCGGCCGGTTCCATATCGGATCGAGAGCGTACGCCATCACATGGTCGAAGGTCAGAATGTTCGATGCTTTGCTGTGGGCCTCCACCACGGCAACCTCGATAGCGCCTGTCTGGATCTGCATCGCGGCTACTGCGAGACCATGCAGGCCGTCGCCGGTGACTGTTTCCACCGAACGCAGCACCACGCCGAGCTGATCGGGGGTGTACTCGTCAGCTATGGAGATGCCCTCGAAGAAATCTTCTTCGCAGCAGACGGCGGATTCGACGTCCGTGTGCGAAATGTCGGCGTCCTCGTATGCTCTCTGGGCCGCTCCGAACGTCAGTTCCCTGTAGGAGACTTCGGGCGTTACCGCCCTGACAGGGGTATACCCAACGCCGATGATAGCTACCTTTCCGGACATGATCGCTCCGCGGTCCTTTACAAGGAGTGTTGCCGGCACCTATGATTGCAAATCTTCGATGATGATAGGCGTTCTTAGGAGGTGAGTACGCGTATCAGGCACCAAAACGAACTGGTCTTTATGCCACAATTCGATTTCCTTTGCAAGGCCAGCAGCCCGTGGCAGAAGTCTGATGGTTCGCGCGCACGGGTCTTCGGAGGCGGAGATGAGGCGCGAGGAGGAACTGATGCGGTTTCATCATGACGACGAGTAACAAAGTATCCGACCGCAACGCCCGTGCGCCCGGAGGGTTACGGCGGCGTCACACACGGGCGCTGTTGCCGCGCGACATTTTCTCCAGACCCGCGGATCGGTCGATCGCGCCTACCATCTGGCGCAACGCCGCCGTAACGCGAGCCATCAGACTTCTGCCACGGGCTGCTAGCGTCAACCAAACCAAACGCTATGGATGCTGAAACCCCACGGGTCCGCATCGTCGAGGTCGGACCTCGCGATGGACTCCAGAACGAACCCGACACCGTGTCTACTGCCGACAAGGTGGAGTTCATCGGACTGCTTGCAGACGCTGGGCTCCGGGAGATCGAGGTCGCGTCCTTCGTCCATCCGAAGTGGGTCCCGCAACTGGCCGACGCGAAGGAGGTGATCGAAGAACTGGAAGACCGTCCCGGGCTGCGGTATTCGGCCCTCGTCCCGAACATGCGGGGCCTGGAACGTGCCATTGAAGCCGGCGTTTCCCGCATCGCCGTCTTCACCTCAGCGTCGGAAACGTTCAACCACCGAAACATCAATATGGGCATTCAGGAGTCCCTGGACGCATTTCGGCCTGTCGTCGAAACGGCGCTCGAGGCCGACATCTCCGTACGGGGATATGTGTCCACCTGCTGGATCTGTCCATACGAAGGCAAAATTGCCAGAGACCAGGTCTCCCGGGTGATCGAGGATCTCTTCGAGGTCGGCGTCGATGAGGTGTCGGTCGGAGACACGATCGGCGGCGCGACGCCGAACGATGTCGAGACCACCCTCGACGAGTTGATTTCGAGAGTCGGGAAAGAAAGGCTTGCGATGCATTTCCACGACACGTATGGGATGGCCGTAGCCAACACCTACCAGGCACTGCGGATGGGCATCACGACCTTCGATAGTTCGGCCGGCGGTCTGGGCGGTTGCCCGTACGCTCCCGGAGCCCTCGGGAACGTCGCGACCGAAGACCTTCTGTATCTCTTCGACCGCCTCGGAATCAACACGGGAGTCCGGTTGAGCGGTATCCGGCACGCCTCGGAGTTCATCTCGAAGACTCTGGACCGGTCCCTGCCCTCCCGCGTGCTGAAGACCTCGGTCGGCAAAGACCTCAACTGATGGGACACGTCGCCGAATCGCGCCTCCGGGTCCGCTACGCGGAAACCGATCAAATGGGCGTCGTTTACTACTCGAACTACCTGGTATGGATGGAAATCGGTCGGGGCGACCTCTGCCGGAAGTGCGGCTTCATCTACCGCGATCTCGAGGACGAGGAGGGTGTCTTGATCGCCGTCGCGGATGCCCGTTGCCGATACCACGCCTCAGCCCGATACGATGACGAGGTCATTGTACGGACGAAACTGGACCGGCTCCGGCGACGGACTATGACGTTCTCCTACGAAATAGCGAACGCGTCGACGGGCCGGATGCTCGCAGAAGGCCAGACAACCCACGTCGCGGTCGGCCGGGACGGCAAGCCGAGAACGCTGCCGGGGAGATACGGGAAGCTGCTGGCCCAGGCGGTGGATGGGGATGGGCGTAGGCCGTAGGCCGTTGTCCGTTGCCGGATTCGGAAACACAATCCCGACCGGTGGAGCGCATGGCAACTGACGACTGATGACTGACAACTGACAACTTCCGCAATCAATCGGATAACATAGGCACCGCCAACCGGCATCAGGAGTGTCTCCACTACCCATGTATCTATCGAAACAAGCTCTCGGAGCCAAAGACTCCCTGATTCGCGAGATGTCGATCATCGCCCAGCAGGTCGAGAATCCCTACAAGCTGTACTGGGGCGAATCCGACATGGCCACACCCGAGTTCATCTGCCGTGCGGCGTACGAGGCCTTGCGGGACGGTCACACCTTCTACACACCGACTCCCGGCTACGACGATCTGAGGGAGGCGATCGCGGCCAAGTTCCTGGAGGTCCACGGCGTCGAATACAAGCCGAGCGAGGTCGTCTGTACCGGCGGCGCCGTGATGGCGATATTCCTGACGATCCGATCGCTAGTCGATCCCGGCGACAACGTCGTCATCGTCGAGCCCACCTGGCCGGTCTTTGCGTCGAGCGTGACGCTGATGGGAGCAGAAGCGCGTGCCGTGCCGCTGGCGGAAGGCAAAGACGGCTTTGTCCTCGACCAGGACCGCGTCCGCGGCGCCGTCGATGAACGAACTCGGATGTTGATCATCAACAGCCCCGGAAACCCGACGGGCTGGGTAATCGACCGCGAAGAGCAGGAAGCCCTCTGGAACATGGCGGTGGAACACAACTTCGTGATCCTGGCCGACGAGGTGTACGACCGCATCATCTTCGATCGACCTGCCGCTCCGACATTCGCGGCCGTCGCGACCGACCACGATCATGTCGTGGTCATCAACAGCTTCTCGAAGACCTATAACATGACTGGCTGGCGCCTCGGCTACGCGCTCGCGAACGAGCGACTCGTCGAGTTGATGGCCAAGCTCGAGGAGTTCGTCGTATCCAACCCTCCCGCCATGGCTCAACGCGCGGCCATCGTCGCGCTCCGGGACGGAGAGCCCTACGTCCAGGAAATTCGGGACAAGTATAGCCGGCGGCGGCAGATCACCGTCGACAAGCTGAAGGCCATACCCCAGGTGACGCTTCCCGATCCCGTCGGGGCTTTCTATGCGTTCCCGAAACTCGAAGGGCTACACGACTCGCTTTCGTTCGCGAAGAAGCTGCTACTCGAAGCGCGCGTCGGCATGGTACCCGGCATCGCGTTTGGCCAGAGCGGCGAAGGCCACATGCGCATGTGCTTCGCCGCCTCGGAGGAAATACTCGTTCCCGCACTGGACAACTTCAAGACGTTCATCGAACAGAATCTATGCGACTGACAGTCCTCGACCTGACTCGTCTCCTTCCCGGCGGGTATGCGACTCACCTGCTGCGCGAGATGGGAGCCAGGGTCATCAAGGTCGAGGATCCCGGGGCCGGCGACTACCTCCGTGGGTTTCCCTTCCCTCTCGAAGACGGCATGAGTGTCTACTTTCACGCTATCAACCGCGGGAAAGAGAGCATCGTGGTCGACCTGAAGAAATCCCTCGATGTGCTCCTCGGACTCGCCCGGCATGCGGACGTGATCATCGAGGGGTTCCGCCCAGGTGTCATGGAACGGCTGGGCGCCGGATATGAAGAAGTCGCGAAAAAAAACGAGGGGATTGTCTACTGCTCGCTCAGTGGCTACGGCTCGGAAGGAGACTACCGCGACAGACCCGGCCACGACGTAAACTACCTGAGTCTCGCAGGACTGATCGACCTTCAGCGCGGTCAGGACAGTCGTCCTGCAATGCCCGCTCTACAGATCGCAGACGTCGCTTCAGGATCGTTGTTCGTCGTCGCGCGCATCCTGCAGGCGATCGTCGAGCGCTCGGAGAGCGGCGCGGGTTGCCGTCTGGACCTGTCCATGCTCGAGGGCACTGCTTCTCTGATGTCCTTCACGGCATCGCCGGCCGCGATCACCGGCCGGAAGATCGGCTGGGAAGACCTGCTCTTGAACGGCCAGGTGGCCTGCTACAACCTCTACCCCACGGCAGACGATCGGTGGATTTCCCTCGGCAACCTGGAAGAAAAGTTCTGGATCACTTTCTGCGAAGTCGTGGAAAGGCCCGGCTGGGTCGACCGACAGTTCGATCGGTCCGAGGAATTCCGGGCCGAGGTCTCTGTTCTCTTTCGATCCCGGAGGCTTGACGAGTGGGTTCGCACGTTCGAGGGACACGACACGTGCGTCGAACCGGTGCTCACGCTCGGCGAGGCGGCCCAGCGCGGCATCTTCAAGTATCCGGACCTGCCCGCACCGAAACACGGCGAGCACACCGAACAGGTGCTCCGCGAGTTTCTGGGACCAGGCTGAGCTATCAGCGTACTCGTCGTAAGTTGTGGAGTGTCTGACAGGCGCGGCCCGGCGTAGTTACTGGTGCTGCTGACAGTAGTGCCGGCGCCCTCCGGTGCTGAAAGCTGAATGCTGATAGCACGCTTGATCCGGAAACATCTGAGAGCAGAATTCTCAAACCCAAGGATCAAGGGTCTAGGGTTCGGGGTTGGACTGCGACTGCGCGGCCCACGCTGCAGGGTGGCCGCCGGCGAGTTGGTCGAGTTCGAACGCCACCTCAGGAGTGCGTTCCCGCCCCTTCCGGTCCGCCAGGCTTACGACTATTCCCGCAAGACCACCCAGGAAGAACGCAGGAGTCATTTCCTCGAGAGTGCCGAAGGCGGCTCCAACACCCGGCAGCAGCGGTGCCCCGAACTTGAACAACGGCACCGCAACAAACCCCGTGATCATCGCCGCCAGCGCGCCCCTGGCCGTCATTCCCTTCCAGAACAGCGAAAGGATCATCGTAGGACAGAAGGTCGCCGCGATCCCCGACCATCCGAAAATAACGAACCAGAACACCGTCCGATCCGGACTGAGAACGGACACCGCCAGCGCCAGCCCGAGCGCCACGACGGCCAGCACGGCCGTCGTGCGTCGACTCATCGATACCAGCGTCGAGTCGGGCAGCTCCGGGTGGCGAGTCTTCTGGTAGTAATCCCGCACGAACGCACTGGACGCCACTACGAGCAGGGAGTCGACCGTCGACATGATCGCCGACAACACGACTGCAATCATCACACCGACCAACAAGGCGGGGAGCATGGCATCGACCAGAGCCGGCAGAACGCCCTCACCGCCGGGTCCCAGAACTTGCTCGAGTCCCTGACCGGGCCTCACGAAGAGATGTCGTCCAACCATACCGGTCATCACCGCACCCGAATCGGCCAGAACGGTCCACGCGATGGCGACCCCGGCGCCGCGCGAGATCTCGTTTTCGGAACGCAATGCCAGAAACCGGACGAAAATCTGCGGCGAACCCAGAAAGCCCAGCCCGATCGAAGCCAGCGCCAGTACCGAGAAAATCGTCAGCGGGCCCCAACCACCCGGCCCCCACAGGCTCAGGAGTCCTGGATCCTGAGCATGCAGACCTGCAAGCACCGGACCGAGACCGCCGGACGCAGCGATCCCGATGACGGGCAGGCCGACCAGGCCCAGGAACATCAGGCTGCCTTGAAAGACGTCGGACCAGACGACCGCGACAAAGCCCCCGCTGATGATGTAGGCCAGAACGACGACAAAACCGAAGATGGCTCCGGCGTAGTAGTTCCAGCCCAGGAAACTGTTGAAGGCCGTTCCCGTCGCGTCGATCTGCGCACTCACGTAAATCGTCACGAAAATGACGAGAGCACCGGCTGAGACCAGGCGAAGCAGATGGCGGTTGTCCCGAAACCGAGACTCCAGATAGTCGGGCACCGTGATCGCGTCGTAGCGATCGGTCAGGCGCTTGAAACGCCGGCTCATCAATAGCCAAGCGCCGGCCACGCCGAGGACTTCTCCCACGACAACCCAGAAGGCTTTGACTCCTACGGCCGCACCCATACCAGTCAGGCCGAGCAGAAGCCACGCCGATTCGCCGGTGGCGCGGGCGGAAAACGCCACCGCCAGAAAGCCGAGACGCTTACCCCCGGCGAAGTAGTCCTTGAGGTCGGTCATGCGCCGCGAGGCCAGGGCGCCAATGACGACGAGCGTCGTCATGTACGCGAGGAGCGCAATCAGCTTGAACGCCATTGTTGATGGGTATACCCGCCGGGTGGGGAACTTCGCAAGGGGTTTCTAGTGAGTGCGGTCTATGATCGCAGGTCGTTTTGAGAAGTTGCAGTTGCTGGAAAAACTTTCGGCACTCGTACCCGCTCAACGAACCCACCTAGTTCGATACAGCGGAATCCTGGCGCCAGCGGCCAAATGGAGACCCTACCTGGGCGGAATTGATGAAACGCATTTGGGCCTTCGATGTCCTGGAATGTCCCAGCTGCCTCGGCCGCATGAGAATCCTCACCGCAATTCATCCTCCCGAGGCGACACAGAAAATCCTGGACTGCCTCGGTCTACCCTCGTGTGCACCACCGGTTGACCCGGCCGCCTCTATGCATTCCACTCCACCGGACTGGTTCTGAACACGGCTCGAAAGCCGACCGAGATTCGTGCGCTTCGGCCCGTGCGATTCTGCGTGTCGGGCGCGATTCTTCGGCGTTTCTGCCTCCTGCAACTCCAAAATGACACCCCAACGGCGACAGTTCCGCCGTGCGTCCCGCCCCCTGCCCTGCGAACCCCTCTTGTTTTACTTATCGCCATGATAGGCTTTGGGTCCCGATGGATGGGTGTGTTCATTCCAGGACAGGCTGCCGGCAATATAGGTGTGTGTTATGTCCTTGAACGCAGCCCCTCGCTTCCCCCGGCTGGCGCCTGTTGCCCTGCCGCCAAAGTGAGCGAGCTGACCCGGCGATAGGAGGTCGTGGGTGTCCTTGTCCAACCGAGTGGGCGGAGCAGTCGTCAGAACGCTCCTTCTCACAGATCTGGTTGACAGCACTCGGCTGATCGAGCGAATCGGCGATGTGCGTGCTTCGGAAGTTCTGGCCGACTCGGACCGGATCGCGCGCGATCTGCTCGTCCGGTTCAACGGAACGGAGATCGACAAGACCGACGGGTTTCTGTTCCTGTTCGAACGTCCCATCGACGCCGTTCGCTATGCCCTGGCCTATCACACGGCTCTTGGGGAGTTGGAAAGCAGGATTGGCGCATCGATCTCGTCCAGGGCCGGAATCCACCTGGGCGAGGTCGTCCTCCGCCGGAACGCGCCTCAGGATGTCGAACTGGGCGCCAAGCCGGTGGAGGTCGACGGATTGGCCAAGCACACGGCCGCACGCGTGATGTCGCTTGCCGGCGCGAAGCAAACTCTCCTGACACGCGGCGCATTCGATCTGTCCCGCCGTGCCACCGTCGGTGAGCCGGCCCTCGACGAGGAGATACAGTGGTTGGCCCACGGCCAGTATCGCTTTAAAGGGGTCAGCGAACCGATGGAGATATTCGAGGTCGGGAGGGCCGGATTTGCCCCGCTCGCTGCGCCGCCTGATTCGGAAAAGGCCGGTCGCGCCTTGACGGCGGCCGACGCGTTGCTGCTCGGATGGCGACCCGCCGCCGGACTCGAGGTACCGCATCGCTCCAATTGGGTGCTTCGGGACAAGCTCGGTGAAGGCGGCTTCGGGGAAACCTGGCTCGCGGCCAATGGCAAGACCGGTGAGCAGCGAACGTTCAAGTTCTGTCTGGATGCCGAGCGATTGAGGGCCCTGCGACGAGAAGTGTCCGTCTTCCGGCTGATGAGAGAGCTTCTGGGGAATCGCGATGACATCGGGCGGATCCTCGATTGGCAGTTCGACGAGGCGCCCTACTTCCTCGAGTCCGAGTGGAGCGAGGACGGGAATTTCATCGAGTGGGCCGAACGGCAGGGCGGCCTGGATCAGGTCCCTCTCTCTATCCGGTTGGAACTGATCGCCCGGCTGGCCGATGCGCTGGCGGCCGCACATTCGGTTGGCGTCCTGCACAAGGATCTCAAGCCGGCCAGCATCCTGATTGCGACAGACCGCAACGGCGTCCCAAAGGTTCGGCTCATGGACTTTGGCCTTGGCGCGATCCAGGACACACAGATCTTTCAGGACAAGGGCATAACGTTCTACAGCATGACCGACATGTTCTTACCCAAGAGCGATTCGACGACCGGGAACGCACATCTCTATATGGCGCCCGAGCTGATCGAGGGCAACGAGGCGACCGTTCAGACCGATATCTTTGCGCTCGGAGTGATGCTCTACCAGGTCGTTGTCGGCGACTTCGGCCGCGCGCTGGCGTCGGGGTGGGAACGGAACATCAGCGACGAGTTGCTCCGCGAGGAAATCAGCTCGTTAGTCGACGGATCGTCGAATCGTCGCAAGGACAACGCGCTTGAAGTTGCGGATCATCTGCGCCGCCTGCCTGAGCGTAGCGTTGTTGCATGGATCGGGGCGGAGATGGAATTCGCCCTTTCCAAAGCGGTAGCGTCAGGCGATACGTTCGAACACAGGCCGTCCGAGTGCGGTCATTGTGTTCAGGACTTTCTGGCCGACCTGGATCTCCGTGATTTGCCTGGAGAAGCTGCGAGATTTGAGCTTGGGGCCGATGACGCTCTTCCACCGGCCGATCTGCGTTTCTATCCGGCTGCGCTGGTTGTACCCTGTGGCCACTTGCCAGGCCATGCGGCCGTTGCTGCGGATCTGGGCAATATGGCGATCCCGAACGGTTGGATCCCGCGCCGATTGCGGTCGGATCACTGCGTTCTTTGGCGGCGGTATAACCACATCCAGGGTCTCCCCATACCGTTCCCTCAGCAGATCCCGTGTGGACGCTCCATCATAGGCGCCGTCCGCCAGAAAGCCCGTGACAGGGGCATCGAGTTGATCCAGGAGCCCGGGCAAGGCGGTGCTGTCTCCAACGTCATCGTGAGTCAGATTGGCGCAAACAATCGCACCGCTATGGAGGTCCAGTCCGAGGTGGAGTTTGCGCCAGCGGCGGCGTATTCCCCTGGTTTTATGTTTCTGCGCGAGCCATTCCCCTTCGCCGAAGATCTTGAGGCCGGTACTGTCCACCACCAGATGGACAGCCACAGACCCGGCTTGCCTCATCACCTGCGCGATGCTCAAGCCGTTTGCGCGACGCGACAGTGTGGAGAAGTCCGGCACCCGTATATCCAGCCCCATGAGCGTGCCGATGGAACCCATCAGCCCCTGCGTTTGTCGCAACCCAAGCCGATACGCCGTGCGCAGCGTCAGGCATGTCTCGATAGCCAGATCCGAGTATCTCCGCTGGCCACCCCGTGACGTGCGGCGCGGCGCGCGCCACACACTTTGAGCCTCATCACTGACCCAAATCGTCAGATCACCCCGCTGGCGCAGGCTCTCGTTATATTCCGCCCAGTTGATCACCCGGTACTGCGCCTTATCAAACTTGTGCCGTCGGGCTGCGTTGAACTTATGTGGCATCTAAGTTATCCCCGGTGTTGAAAAACACAATGATAAGACATCCTTCGGGATGATCCATGCAACAAGGTCCTCGAGAACCAGGGCGTTCCGAGAGAACGCATCCCGGAAGAACTGTTTCGTGTTTACGACGGGGAGTTGCGATTGAGACAGCCGATCTCGGGCCCTTACACGGGGCGCGGCGACCACACCCTCAACGGTCCTATTTACGTCGATGGCGCCGAACCGGGCGACATGCTGGAAGTCCGGATCCTTTCGGTCGACCTCTGGCTACCCGTAGCGGGGCAGAGCGTAAGGGCAAACCTCTATCCCGATGGGTTCGCGACGATTCGCCAGTTTGTGCACTGGATCGACCTGGAAAGCCGGACGGTTGAATACGCGCCTGGTGTCGTGGTTCCGCTCAAGCCCTTCTGGGGCGTCATCGGAGTGGCCCCGCCACCCGCGATGGGCCGGATCGGTAGCGGTCCCCCGAATGTCTTCGGGGGCAACATGGACAACCGGGACCTGGGAGCAGGCAGCACGCTGTACCTGCCCGTGTTCAACGAGGGCGCTCTGCTCTCGATCGGAGACGGTCACGGCGCGCAGGGATACGGCGAGGTGTCGGGTTCCGCGGTGGAGACATCGCTCAAGGGCGAAATCCAGGTCATCCTACACAAGAATCAGCGCCTGCGGCTTCCGCGGGCCGAAACCCCGACGCACTACATGACGATGGGGCTCGACCGCGACCTGGATCAGGCCGCGTTGATCGCAACGACGGAGATGATCGATTTCCTCGTCGCAACAAAGGGCCTGGATCGCGAAACGGCCATCGCCCTGTCGAGTGTCGCGATGGATCTCGTCGTGACCCAGATCGTGGATGGAACCAAGGGCATCCACGCGATGATCCCGAAATCGATTTTCGAACCCTGATGGCGAACGAAGAACATCTTGAGATCCTGAACAGCGGTGTGGAGACCTGGAATCGGTGGAGGGATGAAAACCCGGACACCGTGCCGGACCTGAGCCACGCCAACCTGGTCGGACGAGCGCTGATGGGCATCAACCTCCGGCGGACCGAGCTCGGCCGGGTCAATCTCCGCCTCACGAACATGTCGGGCGCGGACCTGTCCCATGCCAGTATGGTGAAAGCCGATCTTTCCCGGACGGACCTCACCCACGCGGACCTCTGTCACGCCAACCTGTCGATGGCCGACCTGTCCCGGGCCGACCTGACCGAAGCCCGGATCGGGATGACGACCTTCGGCTCGACTGCGCTGGGTTATGTCGCAGGGCTGGAGACGGTCGATCACGTCGCACCATCCGTAATCGGCGTGGACACCATTTACTTTTCGCAGGGACAGATCCCGGACGTGTTCCTGCGGCGAGCCGGCGTCCCGGAGAACTTTATCACCTACATTCGCACAACCGTGACCAGCAGCATTCCCTACGACAGCTGCTTCATCAGCCACGGTCCGGAAGACCGCGAATTCTCCCATCGACTCTACGATGACCTCCAGGAAGAGAACGTCCGCTGCTGGATGAGTGAAGGTGGCGACGGCGCTTCCGGCGATCCGGTCGACATCTCGAATCGTGTGCAGGACAGACTCGTACTCGTTCTGTCGCGGGAGTCGATCGACACCGACTGGATTCGGGACGAAGTTGGCGCGGCGTTGCGACGGGAGCAGGAAGAACGGGAAAAGCGGAAGGCCGACTCTCTGATACTCCTGCCGGTTGCGCTCGACCCGGCCCTTGGAGACTCGGAACTTCCATGGGTCGCAAAGATGCGACGTGATGACAGGGTGGTCGACTTCAGAGGCTGGCAGATCGACTCCGACTACAAGCGGGCGTTCCTGGAGTTGCTGGGTCACCTCCGCAGGGACACGGCGCCGCCGAACCCTTGACAGTCCAGGACACAAACCGCGGAGGAACAGACGAAGGATGGCTATGCACAGACGCGACTTTCTGGTTTCGACACCGGCCCTCGTCGCATCCCTTGGTGTGGGGTGGCAGGATCCTGTGGTCGATCTCGTGGTTCGGGGTGGTCGGGTAGTCACCCCTGAGGCGGTGGTCGGCACCGATGTCGCGATAAGCGGCGGACGGATCGTCGCACTCGGTGCCACCGAGACCATGCCGAGGGCACGGACCACCGTCGATGCCACCGGAAAGTATGTCTTACCCGGACTCGTTGATTCCCATGTTCATTTCAACACCCCGTTCCGCGGCACCTCTACGAAGGAAGACTTCTACACAGGATCGATTGCCGGGGCTTACGGAGGCGTAACCACCTACATCGATTTCGCGGTGCAGCCCAAAGGACGCGATCTGCTTTCGGTCGTGGAGGAACGCCGTGGGGAAGCCGACCCCGACACCGTCGTCGACTACTCGCTGCACATGTTGATGACCGACGCAAGCACAGCCGCCCTGGACCAGCTGCCCGAAGTCATCCGTTCCGGCATGCCTTCGGTCAAGGTGTTCATGGCGTTCGGGCGCGAAGGATTCATGATCGACGATGGCGCGCTCGTCCAGGTAATGCGACAGGTCGAAGCCAACAACGGAATCATCGCCGTTCACACGGAAAACAATGCCATCGCCGAACGCCTCGGCGATGCCTATGAGCAAAGCGGTCGTACCGCGGCGAGGTATTTTCCGGAAACAAGGCCGCGCTACATCGAAGCCGAAGCCATCCGACGGGCATTGCTGTTCGCTGGAATCACCGGTGTCCGTTACTACGGCTTCCATCTGACGATCGCGGAGGGCGTCGAGGAATTTCGCCGGGCCCGTGCCGAGGGCCGTCGGGTCACGACCGAGACCTGCACCCACTACCTGGTGTTGACCAACGACTGGTGTTTACCGCGGACCTGATGGCGCCAACTTCGTTTGCAGCCCACCCATACGGACTCAAGGAGACGTCGACGCGCTGTGGGAAGGCATTCGCGACGGCGCCGTGTCGGTCGTGACGTCCGATCATACGGCGTGGGACCTGGAGCAGAAGCGAGCCGGAGGGGGCTCCTATGTCGGCATTCCCCACGGGCTGCCGAGCATCGAACTGCGCCTGCCGGTTCTCTATACCGAAGGCGTCGTGACGGGCCGCATCTCGATGCCCCGGCTGGTCGATGTTCTGAGCACGTCGCTCGCGCGGATCTGGGGACTTTACCCCCGCAAAGGCTCGCTGGCGCCCGGTTCCGACGCCGACATCGTGATCTTCGATCCCGAAGCGCAGTGGACAGTCGACCCGGAAGATCTGCATATGCAGGTCGACTGGTCGCCATACACAGGCAAGCGCTTGCGGGGTCGGATCGACACGGTGGTCTCATCCGGCCGGGTGATCGTTGCGGACGGGCGATTCACGGGCGTCCGCGGAGCAGGCCGCTTCATCGAACGGGCCCTGTCCTGAGTAACTTACATCGCAATCACTACCCCTCCATCACCCAAATCCGCCTATTTCATTCAGTTTCCCTCATCTGTTACGATTCCATTGACTTATGCGCTCTCTCGCCTCCGTTCTGGGAAGCCTGGTGTTCCTCGCTGCAGCTGCTTTCGGCCAGTCGAGCGATGGGCCTGTCGACTACGAAACCGCCCGCTTCAGCCGGATCGTCACGGCGGTCGCCATCGAGCAAGCAATCACGCTCGACGGGCGCCTGGATGAAGAAGCCTGGCAAAGCGCCGAGCCCGCCACGGACTTCACTCAGGGGGGGCCGAGCCCGCGCCCCGGTTATCCGGCTTCCCAGCCGACGGAGGTGCGCTTTCTCTACGATGGCGAAAACATCTACATCGGGGCGATCTGTTACGAAAAGGACGTCGCCAACATGATCGTGAACGGGCTGAAGCGTGACTTTCAGAGCAATCAGGGAGACGAGCTCGGAGTGGTCTTCGATTCTCTCAACGACGATCGTTCCGGTTTCTTCTTCTCGACGAACCCGGCCGGAGCGCGGCGGGACCTGCAGATCGCCAACGACAGCACGATCAATCAGCAGTGGGATGGCGTCTGGGATGTTCGGGTGAGCGTGGGAGAGGATCGATGGGTGGCCGAGTTCAGGGTCCCGTTCAAGACCCTCCGTTTCTCCAGCTCCGAGTCGCAGGAGTGGGGCCTGAACATGTACCGCAAGATCAAGCGGGCGAACGAGGAAAGCCATTGGGCACCACTTCCCCGACGGTATCGCATGACCCGGGTATCGCTGGCCGGAACGCTGACCGGGTTGGAAGGCGTCAGCCAGGGCCGCAACCTCAAGGTGAAGCCGTACGGTAAGGCTGGAGTCACCCAGGTTCGGTCCAGTTCGGGCCTCGACGCCGATTCGGAGTTTGACGGTGGCTTCGACGCGAAGTACGGCCTGACCCAATCCCTGACGCTGGACGTCACCTACAGGACCGATTTCTCCGAGGTTGAGGTCGACCAGGACCAGGTGAACCTGACACGCTTCAATCTTTTCTTTCCGGAAAAGCGCGAGTTCTTCCTCGAGAACTCCGGCCTCTTCGCCTTCGGAAGCCGACGTGCGTCCACATTCGGACGAGGCGGTGGAGCGAACCTGATCCCGTTCTTCAGCCGGACGATCGGCCTCAGCCCTTCAGGCACCCCGATACCCGTGATCGGAGGGGCGCGCGTATCCGGAACCGTCGCCGGAAGCTACGAAGTGGGCTTTTTGACGATGAAAACCGAAAGCGCCGGGGATGTGCCTTCGAACAACTTCCTCGTCGGACGCGTGAAGAAGAACCTCCTGAACAACTCCTTCATCGGCGCGATCTTCACGAATCGAGATTCGTCGGTCGCGGTTGACTACAACCGGGTTTACGGAGCGGATGCCGTCTTCCAATTCTACAACCGGCTGGACATATCCGGATACATCCTCCAGAGCGACACGCCGGGACGCGAGGGGCCCGCTCAGGCACGGAAGCTCGCCGTTGGATGGAGAGACAACGACCTGTCGTTCGGTGCCGACTACGAGAAGGTCGAAGACGACTTCAACCCCGAGATGGGGTTCATCCGTCGCGATGACAATTCACACTATTCAGGTGACTTCTCCTACCTGCCACGCCTCTTCGGAAGCGATCTCATCCGGAACCTCACATTCCGGACGAACTTCGACTACTGGGAAGGCCTGACTGGGGAGATCGAGACCCGCGAGCACAGCGCGACCTTCGGAGTCTCCTTCGAGAACAGCGCCATGCTCAATTTCACGACGGGAGAAACATTCGAACGTCTCGATGAAGAGTTCCGGCGGTACTCCATCCCGGTGGGAGACTACAAGTTCCGGAATTACTCGGTTTCATACAACTCCGACAGGAGCCGCGTCATCGGCGGACGCGTCAACTACAACTGGGGCGATTTCTGGACCGGCACGCGCCGTTCGATCGGCGGGGATATTACGCTCAAGCCGAACTACCACTGGCAGATCGACACGAGCTTCAGCCGGAACGACATCGAGGTGCCGGCCGGTACTTTCGTCACCACCCTGGTCGGATTCAAGGTCCTCTACGCCTTCTCCAGCCGTGCTTTCCTGAACACGTTCCTCCAGTACAACGCCGAGCGAAATCAGTTCAGCTCGAACATCCGCTTCAACATAATCCACCACCCGCTCAGCGACGTCTACCTCGTCTTCAACGAGCGGCGCGACACTGTCACGGGGGAAGTCCTGGACCGCGGCGTCGCCTTCAAGTTCACGAACCTGTTCAATTTTTAGTGGATCGTAGGTCGTAGGCCGTAGGCCGTTGGGCCGGCACTGCCGGCCCTTGTGCACGATAATTGAATTCGCAGCCTAGTGGTCAACGGTCAGTTACCGCCAAGCGACCATCCCTGAGTCAGCCAACGGACAACGGCCTACGGATAACGGCCTACGACTTACTGCGTCTGCTCGTGGAACTTGATTCCGATATTGGCCAGCTCATCCAGGATGGGATTGTAGATATCGGGTTCGACGGGGATCAGGACGCCGGCCCGATCCAGTTTGCCTTCGAGGACCATACGAACGGCGATAGCGGTCGGAAGGGCAACGGTCCGCGCGATCGAGGTATCGCCCCCCGGAATGCCGTAGTCGAGCAACGTCGCGGTCGTCCGTTCGGTGCGTCCGCCGGAAAACTCGGAGAGGAATTCATGATGCATGACGACCATGTCCCGATCGCCGGGCTGGAGTTCCAGGCGCTCGAGCGACAGAACATTCAGGAAACTCAACGGGTCGCTCTCGCCGGTCGGCAGGGTTCCCTCGCCTAATAGGCCCAGCCATTCCAGCCTCTTGACCGCGGCCGAATACGGCGGAAAGCCGAGAAACGCGGCGACCGATTCCGCCAAATCGGTTCCAGGTTCCGCTCCGATCAGATGACGGGTCAACTCACCGTACGTCTTTCCCGAAAAGCCGGAGGTGGGTTCCTCCGACAGCCAGCCCATCTTGGCGATGCCGCGCAGCGTCTCGCACCAGCCGACCATCCGGTATGTTCCCCGGTAGACCGTTTCAGCGCCCCTCAGCCCATAAACGTCCCTGTAGGGAATGGAGTCGCGGTTGGGGTAGTTCTCGAGTGTCCCGGCGCCGGGCACATCCTCCAGGACATAGTTCTCGAACAGGCTCTCGCCCGGAATCGACACTTCGTGTCCGCCCTCAAACCAGCGGGCCGGATGACGCGATGCGAGCAGGACGCCCTTCGGCGACCACGAAAACTTGTAGCCGAAAGGATTGTTGTTGGAATCGTGGGCGGGCAACGCTCCGGTCGTCGAGCGAAACGAACGGATTCTGCCTCCGCGTGCCTCCACGTCATGAATGACGCGCATGGCCGACATGTGGTCCAGGCCGGGATCCAGCCCGGACTCATTCAGTATCAGCAGACCCTTGCGGGTGGCCTCCCCATCGAGCGCGCGCATTTCATCCGACACGTAGGAGGTGGTCACCATGTTCTTGTCGAACTTCAGACAGGCTCGCGCGACATCAGGATGGAACGCGTACGGTAAGAGACTGACGGCCAGATCGGTTTCTCGGACCAGTTCCTCGAAGCGTTCCCCGATGCCGTCGCCACTCATGTCCAGTTCCAGCGCGGTACCATTCGGATGGCCTTCGATCATGGTCTCCGCTTTCCCGACGGTGCGACTCGCCTGGGTGACGGCGACGCCGGCATCCAGAAGGTACCGGACGAGGGGGCGGGCAATCAGTCCCGCACCGAGTATGAGAACTTTCTTCATCGCAGGTTCTCCGGCTCAATCGACGGTGTTCGACACAAGCTCCGACATGTACCGATAGTCGTGTGTAAACTCCCCTCGATGTACGATTACGGCCTTCCGGACCGCGGCAGGTAACACTAGACGATCGAATGAAGCACCGAAGTCCGTGGCCGCGGTCCGCACTAGGAACGGTGCCAGCATGTCTCCGAAGCTACTCGACGCCTCCCTCGGAACTTCCGAAGGCAGGGTCTCGACGGCCATCACGACCGGTCCCTCGCCTTCCCAGCCGTTCACGGTCCGATCCTCCGACGGGAGGTACGTGTAGGTCGGCTCTCCGGGCTCGGTTGCCCTTACCGTGCACTCGATCGACCCGTCGATGTCGCAGGTGATGTCTCCAAACACACGCAACTTCGGCCTCTCCGGAGCCGACCAGGCTCCGCGCAACCACTCCTTGGTCACCAGCCTCGGGTAGCGCGGGTCCCAATAGATGCAATTGACGAGCGAGGTCAGATGGGGGAGGTATTGTTCGAAGACGCAACGGTATCGTTCGGGATGCTCGTAGTATTCGTGAAGGTCGAACTCCCCGCCGTCCACTCTCGGGACCACCATGTCGCTCTCTTTGAAGACGACCTTGTAGATCTTCCGGGAGGAAAATTCGCCGCCTGTCACAAACGCGGCGAGTCGTTCGGGAGCGACTTCTTCGTGTGGTAGCAAGTCAAAGAATGCCTGGGCACCCTCGCAAACGTTCCCATACCCGGCAAACCCGACCACGAACGGAGCAAGCGAATCGGGCAGCTCCCCGTCGGCGATCCGGTTGCCGACTTCGCCGAACAAAACCCGGGCTTGTTCCAGACTCTCCAGCTCCAGGGGCCGCTCCAGAGCAGAGAGCGGTGTCGGCGTACCTTCCCATTCGAAGCGTCGACCGAGCGCATAGAGGGTCTCGATGATGCCTGCCGATCCGGCGTGGTTGCCGAAGAAGACAAGCCGGCGGCCCTCCTCGTCCGTTATCCGCTCGTAGTCGATCAGTGTCGCCCTGCAGTCCAGTATCCTGCGAAGCATCGGCATGTTGTGGGGCTGCCCCTTACAGACGTGGGCAAAAAACATGTAGACCCCGCCATCGCGAAAAAAGCTTTCTGGAATCTCTTTGACGGCCACAACGAGGTCACAGTGATCGAGGTCTTCGACGACTTCGGCCCCCGCCGCGGCGTACTCCCGGTCGGAAAACACACGGATGTGGGAGGGCTGGATCGAAACCTCCAATCCGGCTTCGAGCAGTCCCGCGACGTGCTCGGGTGTCAGCGGGACGCGGCGCTCCCACCGGTTCTTGTCTTCCCTGCGGATTCCGATTCTCGTCATGACTCAGGATCGAAGACGTCACTCTAACACTACCCCGGTGCCTGTTGAGGTCCGGGCGGCGTTCAGAAAGCTCTGTTGTGGGGAGTCAAAAAGGAGCCGGAAACGAGCGTCGCCGGTTTCCGGACTGATCGAGTGGCCGTCTCAGAGCCGTGTCCACTCCGGTCGATGCTTCCGAAAAGGCGGGTTCATCGGAGGCAGGGGTTCAGGAACAGCGCTTGGAAGAAGTCTGATCGCTCGCATTGCGGCGTTCGGCCAGATGCCCGGCCCGCAATCGGCCAGTCCGCGGGTCCGGAGAAGGAACGCCGTAAAACCCCCGGAGTGTGACGCCGCGCTACGCTCCGGGCGCACGGGGGGTGCGGTCAGATACGTCGTCCCTCGTCGTCATGACGAAACAGCATCGGCTCGTCCTCGCGCCTCGCTTCCGCCTCGCAAGAACCGTCCGCGCGAACCATCACGCCCCTGCCACGGGCTGCTCAGCGGCTCTTCGCGCTTGTGCAATGATGAGACGACGATCGACAGCGCCGCACCAAGTAGCCCGACGTTCCGGAAGGTCACGGAATCGATCCCGATGAACACCACGATCAGACCCATTTCCTCGAATTCGCTGTGGAGGCGAGCCATTCGGGAACGAACTTGTAGTATCCCCAACGAGTCGCAGGACGGCTGGAATGCTGCCCGTAGATGCAACGTCTACCCTTCAGGCTCAGTGTTGTTCGTTCAGGAGCAGACACAATGCGACATCTGCGTAATCTGTGTTGGACGGGTGAAGCTGTAATCGAACACGCCGGACGGTAAGACCATCATCCACCGGGTCTGCGAAGCAGGGGAGGTTCTCGGATTGAGCGCGGCGCTGGAGGGGGCGGGCTACGAGGCGACGGCCGAGACACTGGAACCTTGTGTGATCAGCTTCATCAGCACCGACAACTTTCGCGGACTGATGGAGTCCGATCCGGAGATCGCATACCGGGTCGCCCGGCACCTCAGCTTCGAGGTCCGGAACGCGTGGGAGCAGGTACAGACCTATCGGAGATTCCGCACTCGAGATTTGGTCATTCGAGATTCGAGATTGAGAATTGCCGGAACCGCCCAATGTGAAATCTCAATTCTTCAATCTCCAATTTTCAATAACCAAGGGGTCTTCTGGCCCCGCCCTGTCTCCCCCTCGGTCGGATCCGCGAACCTCAAGAGTGTCGTCCCCGTAGAAGGAACGAACGCCCGTCCATGGATACTCCATCGGCAGGAGGAAGATGCGATAACCGACTTCGGATATGTCCGTGTCGAGCCTGTAGCCCGCTGGCCCTTCCAGTCCCAGGTCGGTCGGCAGGTACCCGTCCTGTTCCAGCCTCGCAATCGGCAGGAAGGAACCCGTGCGCACTCTCGCCGCCACCTGCGCGGTCTGCACGAGTCGAATGACATCAATCGCGCCCAGTTCGTTTCCGTCCCGCAGACGCCCAGCGTAGTCCTCCACCGACGACTCGATCCCCTGGGATCGAACGACTCCCTGCCACGACCACTCACCCTTGAGTCCTTCGAACCGGAGGTCCAGAAGCTCGTCCTGGAGTCGAACCGACGCGATCTGCGACCCGTCGGTCCGCGCTCGAGTGCCGAACAGGGTCAGATCGATCGATTCCAGTCGCAGCTCCTCGGCCAATCTCTCCCCGACGATCTCACGAACCTCATCCGCCGGGATTGACCCTCGAGGGCGCGACCACCAGGTGCCCAGGATCAGGAGCACGGCCACGGCGGCGAAGAACGGCCACTCTTTGATCCAACGTGACAGGTTGGAGCTTCTCCCAAACATGAGGGGTCACACTTTCACCTCGGCGTACCAGCCATGACGTTCGATGCGAGTTCCGTAAGGGGATGAAAGCGTCTCCAACTCCGTCATGATGCGGTCCCGTTCGTCGGAGTCGGCGAAGGAGGGGTTCCCGTCTTTCTGAACATCGACTGTAACTGGCAGCAAATCGAGGCGACGAACACCGCCCTCTCCGACCAGTACCCTGGCAACAGCCGTCATGCGGTGCTCGGGGGTGTTGAAGCCGGTCTCGACCAGGTCGACCATGGCCGGCGATTGTCGGAACTGGGGCAGCGATTCCCCGTCCTGGAGCGTCTGGAAGTAGAAATGACCGAGGCTGTAGAGGATGGGCTTTCCCCTGTGCAGCTCCACGGCATTCAAGACGTGAGGACCGTGGCCGATGACCAGATCGGCCCCGGCATCGATCGCGGTCCGACAGATGATCTTCCTTCCCTTGGCGACTTCCCGCCGATCGCCTCCGCCCCAATGCATGTGGAACGAGACCATGAGGAAATCGACCTGCTCCCGGGCGCGCTCCACCGCGTCGCCGAGCGTGGCAAGATCGGATGCCCGGGGCAACAGCAAAGAACCGCCGCGGGCCCCGGGGATCGTGACCTCATGCCCCGAAATGATGGCAACGCCGGGTTTGGAGTCCGTGGCGCGGGCTCGTTCGATGTAGCCTGTGCCGTCCACCGTCGCTGCCGCGCACCAGAAAGCCAGCGTACCCACGCGGCGTCCCTTTGCCGTCGCGATCCCGGGGGTCAGAGCACCATCCAGGTCTGTGCCACCGCCGGCAACGACGAACCCCCGCCGGCTCATCTCCTCAAGTCCCTGTAACGCAGCTTCCACTCCGAGATCCATGTAGTGGTTGTTCGCCAGGGCAAGGATATCGAAACCGGAAGCCTTGAAGTCGTCCAGTATCGACGGCCAGCCCATCACGGACGGCTTGGGCTCAATGTAGCCGACGGAGGCGATCGCCTGCTCGCAGTTGCCGAACGCCAGGTCGGCCTCCCGCACGACCCGGTACATCTGTTGCACTCGAGGCTCCGGGCGAGCGTTGGCGGCAGAACTGATAATCATGTCTCCGATGGCCGTGAGCAGAATCTCGCCGGAGGCGGGGGCCTCGAGCTGGGCGACACGTTCGGACCACAGCGCGCCGCTCTCCTGAGGTGAGACTCCTGCGAACGGGTCCGACCCTCGAGGTGAAGCGAGCGAAAACGCCGCCGCGCCACCCATCCATTTCAACGCTTCCCGCCGACGCATACACACCTCCAGAGAATTCCGGGCGACAGCCGCGCTTCGAAGGCTGAACGCCGCTTGTCGCAGGTGGTTTCGATAAGGAGCCAGCTTATTCGAGCATGTTCCAATCCGTCAATTCCTGTCGCACTCGGGTAGTAAGTTCAATTGAAACTTGAGCACCACCCGACACCCTCGGATCGGGCCTTTGGAACGTGCATTGCCGGAAAGATGTCGAATGCAGCGACCGAGGATGCCGGAAGACCTCCGACCTCCGGAACAACCCGGGTTAAATGCGTTGCTTAGATAATCTTCCGTCCTGGAACAGAAAGCAGCGCGACGGCCGGGCGTGTCCGGACGTTGACGTGGCATGTCTCATTATTGACCGCCCAACACCGGAGTAGTCAGGGAATGCAGCCATCCTGGAGGACATCGTGAGTGAAACAACAGTCATCGTCGACTTGGAACACCAGGGGACGAAGGGCAAGGTCGAGCTGAACTTCCTCCAGTGGAAGGACACCGCGATAGAAATCGCGTACAGGGACCGGCTCTACGACAACGCAGGCACCATCCGGTTCGACGGCAGGACGACCGGCGCCAAGATCACCAGTGAGAAGGCCTACACCGGACCTCTGCAGGATCAGTCCGAATACAACCAGTTTTTCGGTTCGATCCTGGGCATGTTCTCCGCCTCCTACACATTCGGCTGGTCTCCGCCGCCGGACCAGGTGATCGACTACGACGAGAAATATCACGAACAGAAGGGGTATCTCGCGGGCGATCCAGAGGAGGTTGCCATCAAGGAGGTCCAGGCCCGGCTCATCCAGGAAATCGCCAACCCGAGGAAGAGTCTCGTTGCCGGATGCTCGAACGGCGAGATCGTGCGCCAGTGCCGTCGAATTGGCCTCGACGTCTACGGCTTCGACGTGATTCCCAACCTGAAGGACATCGCCTTCCCCGAGACACGGGAGTATCTCCGCGTCGGCTCACTGACCGACATCCCTTTTGCCGACGACGACGGATTCGACACGCTGATCGCCGTCGACGTCCTCGAACACATCCCTGAGCGGGATTTGCCGCAGATGGTCCAGGAATGGCTCCGGCTCGACGTTCGTAGACTCATTCTCCTGATCAACTTGAATGAGTTCTGGTTCCCGGGACACATCACTCTTCGCCCACTGGACTGGTGGGCCGACCAGTGGAAGGAGCAATACCGGCTGGTCCGCACCGTCGGCCGACTCGAGAACCTTCCCCTCGTCTACAGCAACAGCGGGCTCTACAACCAGCAGTGGACCTGGGAAAGAATGACAGGTGACTAGTCGGAGCGAAATTGTGGTGACTTCAACGACAACCGACCAGCCAGGTTTTCTATTTGCGATCTCCACCTAGCCGTCGTTCGTCGGAACTCGAAATCGGACATTGAGCTCGGAACCACGCCCGATCTAAAATCTCAGATCTCCAGTCTCGAATCTCCACTTCTTCCCCCTCCCCCTCCTTGCCTTAACCCTCCAAAACAACTACAGTTCAGACCCAGCCGATTCGGTACGAATTTCGTTACGGAGGAAGAAGATGAGAGGCAGAGGTCTGTATTTTCTGGCCGTCCTGATGGTTCTCTCCCTGGCGGTGTTTCCCGTCACCGCGCAGGAGCCGGAACCCGAACAGGAGCAGGAACAGGCTCAAGAGGAACCCGAACAGGAACGCGGCCGTGGACGCGGCGGACGCGACCAGCAGGAGGGCATCCGGCCCTACGCCGAGGTGATCACCGAGGAAGCCCAATCCGACGGCGGTGTGTTCACCGTCCACGAGGTCGACGACAAGTTCTATTACGAAATTCCGACTGCGGAGCTCGGGCAGGAGTTTCTGTGGGTCGGCCGAATCTCCAGGACCTCGCTCGGCCAGGGCTACGGCGGACAGAAAATCGATACACGGGTCGTGAAATGGGTCCGTCGTAACGACAGCGTCCTCCTCCGAATGTCTCCTACGACGTCGTGGCCGATGAATCCGCCCCGATTGCGCAGGCCGTCGACGCAGCCAACACCGACACGATTCTGATGGCCTTCGACATCGCCGCCGAAGGTGAGAACGACTCGGTCGTCATCGACGTCACATCTCTGTTCTCGACCGAAGTGCAGGAGCTCAGCGCGCGATCGAGACTCCAGGCTCGGGGTTTCGACCGGCGACGATCCTTCGTGGAAGGCATCACCGCGTTTCCGGAAAACATCGAAGTCCGTGCCATTCACACCTACACCCGCCCGCCGGACAACAACGCCCAGGGGCGGGGACGCGGTGGCCCGGCGCGGGGCCGCGGGCGTGGAATGCGGCCCGGGAGCGCGACCCTCGAGATGGCATACAGCATGGTCAAACTCCCGGAAGATCCGATGATGCCGCGCCTCTACGACGACCGCGTGGGGTACTTCTCGGTGAGACAGACCGACTACGGAGTGAACGAGCATCGGGCGCCGGAACGACGCTACATCACTAAATGGCGACTGGAAAAGCAGGATCCCGGAGCCGAACTCTCCGACCCGGTCAAGCCGATCATCTACTACGTCGACCCGGCGACACCCGAGAAATGGATTCCTTACGTGAAGCAGGGCGTGGACGACTGGCAACCCGCGTTCGAGGCCGCCGGCTTCACGAACGCAATCATCGGCCGGGAAGCTCCGGACGATCCGGAGTGGAGCCCGGAAGATGCGCGTTATTCCGTCATCCGGTGGCTGCCGTCAACGATCGAGAATGCTTCGGGGCCGCACGTTCATGACCCACGGACCGGAGAGATACTGGAGTCCGACATCCAGTTCTACCACAACGTCCAGAACCTGATCCGAGACTGGTATTTCGTTCAGGTCGGCCCCCTGGACCCCAGGGCTCGGACGCTTCCGCTGCCAGACGATCTGATGGGTGAACTGCTGCGGTTCGTCGTCGCGCACGAGGTCGGGCACACGCTCGGCTTCCAGCACAACATGAAGGGCAGTTCGACCTACCCGTTCGAAAACGTACGCGATCCGGAGTGGCTTGCCAAGATGAGCCACACGCCTTCGATCATGGACTATTCGCGTTTCAACTATGTGGCCCAGCCCGAGGACAACATCCCGGTCGAGGACCTGATCCCGGGCGTCGGCCCGTACGACAAGTGGGCGACGATGTGGGGATACAAGCCCATCCCGGGGGCTTCGAACCCCGACGAAGAACGGGCGACGCTCGATCAGTGGGCGCTGGAGCAGAACGAGACGCCGTGGTACCGCTTCTCGACCGCCGGTTCCAGCCGATCCGATCCTGGAGAACTGACTGAAGCGGTAGGCGATGGCGATGCCGTCGCGGCGACCACCCTCGGCGTCAAGAACCTGGAGCGTGTCGCCGACATGCTCATCTCCGCGACCTCCAAACCAGGACGCAACTGGGACGACCTTGAAGAGCTGTATGGCCGGATGCTCGGCCAGTGGGTGCGTGAGATGAACCACGTCGGTGCTCTGCTCGGCGGGTTCGACTCCCAGCAGAAGCACGACGGCCAGGAAGGTGTCCGGTTTACGCCTGTCGAGCGAGAGCGACAGGCAGATGCGGTGGGCTTCCTGAACGAGAACGCTTTCCAGACCCCGGATTTCATGATCAAGCCGGCGATCTTGCGGCGGCTCGAGCCGTCCGGGGTCATCTCGCGGATTCGAAACAGCCAGCGCTCGGTCATGAACTTTCTGCTGAACGCCGACCGTTTCACGCGGCTCGTCGAGCAGGAGGCGCTGGATACAAACGCCTACACTCCGACCCGGTTCCTCGGCGACCTCAGAAACGGGGTCTGGAGCGAGTTGGCCGAAGAGTCGGTACGGACGGACGCCTTCCGCCGGAACGTTCAACGAATCTACCTGGATCTGCTCGACGCCCGGCTCAACGGAAACGGCTCGGTCTCGGACGACATGCGCGCGTTCCTGCGCGGGCAGCTCGCGATACTGGACGGCGAAGTCGCCGCATCGGTGGCGCGGGCGAGCGATCAGGCGACACGGTTCCACCTGGAAGATGTCCGGGACCACATCGCGCGCATCCTCGACCCGAAGTTTTCACGATCGGGTGCGGGCGGCGGTGGGACCAACACGTTCGGAATCGACGATCCCGACCCGTTCGATCCGTATACGATCAACGGTTGCTGGTTCGACGCGATCATCCGACCATAGACTGAAAGCACAGAGCGAAAGGGCCTGCAATCAGGCCCCTTTCTTTTGTGTTGCCGAAGAGCCAGATCCACTACCCTTCTTCAGACCGATGTCGAGAGAGACACTCCAGTTCACGCTCACGGAAACAGACAGCTCGAGATCGATGGATTTTGCCGTCCAGGAACTGCTTCTGGCTGGCTATTCGGGACGCAGCCAGGAAGACATCCGTGAGCACTTCAAGGAGCTGGAGGACCTGGGTCTGACTCCGCCCGAGGAGACTCCGATCCTCTTCAAGGTGTCTCCCTACCTGGCGACAACAGGCAACCGTGTCGCGGTCCAGAACTCCGAGACCTCGGGAGAGGTCGAGTTCGTCCTGCTCCTCGAAAGCGATGCGACTTACGTCACGTGCGGCAGCGATCATACTGGCCGATCCTTCGAGCAGTACTCCATACCGGCCTCGAAGCAGATGTACCCGAAGTTTCTCGCCGATCGCATCTGGGTCTATGAAGACGTCCGGGATCACTGGGATCGCCTGATCCTGCGGTCCTGGGCCTACACCGATGGGGAACGCGTCGCTTACCAGGACAGCTCTCTCTCCGCCATTCTCGAGCCCGAGACGCTGATCGAAACCGCCGCACGCCGAATGGGAATGGGGCGCGAAGGAACCGTCCTGATGTCGGGAACGATCCCCACCCTCACGGGAGGGATGGTCTACGCCGATCGCATGGAATTTGAACTGGAAGACCCCGTCCTGGACCGCAAAATCACCCACGCCTACGATATCGAGATTCTCTGACTCTGACGCACGGCCGCGCGTTCAGGGATCAACCACGGAGGCACGGAGACGAGGAGGAAAGCCTCTTTCAGATCACTGTAAGACCTCCGAGCCTCTGTGCCTCCGTGGTTAATTCTTCTGTGTTCTTTCCGCGCTCTTGGCGGACGTAGTGACCTGTAACAGGCCACTAGATGACGTGGTGTTCGGTGATCAGCTTGCCTTTCGCGAAACGGTCTATGGAAAGGGGGGATATGTCGATTGAGGTGGCTTCACCATCGATGATGACCTCCGCGATGAGCTGCCCGGTGGCGGGAGAGTGCATGAAGCCGTGGCCGCTGAAGCCGTTGGCCAGGATGAACCCGTCTAGGCCGGCTACCCGTCCCAGGATCGGATTGTGGTCCGGGGTGGTCTCGTAGGCACCGGCCCAGGACTTCAGGATCGCCGTGTTCTCGACGGCCGGATAGCGGCGGATCGCCGTCTCCATCACGGTTTCGAAGAAGTCCCAGTCCACGCCCACGTCGAAGGTCGGGGGCGCGGTGCGGTTGCCCATCGCCATCAGGATCCCGTCGCCTTCGCGATGAAAACACCATCCCGAACTGAACTCGATCACGAGCGTATGCCGGGAAGGTGCCCCTTCGAACGGCTTGGTTACGAACACGAAGTGTCGGATCGGTTCCACCGGAACGTCCACGTCGACCATCCGACCGATCAGTGCCGCGTGGGGGCCGGCGGCATTCACGACTACGGGCGCCGAGACGTAGTTGTTCCTCGTGCGCACGCCGGACACCCGTCCGGCATCCACATCTACGCCGACCACTTCCTGGTCGGTACGGATTGAAACGCCCAATCGTGATGCTCCCTTGCGAAAGCCTTCGGTGACACCGGCAGGGTCCGAGACTCCATCGATCGGACAGTAGATCGCCGCAGCAACATCGTCCAGTTTCAGGTCGACATCCGGGAAAACACGATCCACCTCTTCCGGCTCGAGGAACTCGACCGGGATGTTCAAGTCCCGCTGGAAGGCGATGTTTTGCCGGAATGGTTCGATGTAGGAGGGGCCGTCCAACAGAAAAAGATAGCCGTCCTGATGAAAGGCGATCTCCTGGTCCATCTCGGCCGGAAACTCCTGAAGCTTCCGGACGCTCAGCAGCGACATCTGGACGTTCACGTCGGTGGAGAACTGATGACGAAACCCCCCGGAACACCGTGCGGTCGATCCGAGCCCGACCATGTCTTCCTTCTCCAGCACGACGACGTCGGAGAGTCCGCGTCGGGCAAGGTGGTAGGCAATGCTCAGCCCGACGATTCCACCCCCGATGATCACGACTTCGGCTGTCTGCTTCATCTTCACTTCGGACGGTAGAGATCCAGCGATGGTGTCCCGGTAAACGGCTTGGGAGTCGTCCCCAATTGTCCGGCGTCGATGACGATCATCCAGGCCTGAGGTGATTCTATCGCCTTCCTGAGCGCGCTACGGAACTGATTACCGTCTCCGACCCGAACCGCTTCGACGCCGAAGGCCCGTGCCAGGCCCACGAAGTCGGGACTCTTCAGATCGACTCCGATTCGCCGCTCATCGAACACCTTGTTCTGCAGGTTCCTCAAGACGCCGTAGCCGCCGTCGTCGAACACGACGATCGTGAAAGACAATCCCTCCTCCAGGATCACGGCCAACTCGCCCGGATTGACGAGGAAGCCGCCGTCGCCCGACAGCACAAGCACGGCTGCCTCCGGTCGGGCGATTGAGGCTCCGATCGCCATCGGCAATGCCTGGCCGATGCCTATCGTGGCCGAGTGCAGGGTCTGTCGCGGTTCGGTGACCTCGATCATCCGGCTCGCCCACGTCGTCGTCGGTATCGTCACGTCCCGGACGACGATGCCTCCTGCCGGAAGCGTCTCGCGAATCGCGTCGAGGATCGCCTGATACGGGCCCATGCTCTCCCGCATCCGCGCCCTCGAAGCCTCGCGCGCGCGGAGAACGTCACGCCGGTAGTCCGGCTTCGACGCGGCTCCCCTCTCCTCGAGACCGGCGACAAGTGCCGAAAGGATCGGACGCGAGTCCCCGATCAACGCCATCGAGTGTGGATAGTTGCGGTTAACAGCGTTCGGATCGATGTCGATCCCGATATGGTTGGCCGGGACACCGACATCCCAGTAACCGGTCTCGTTTCCCCGGAACCGGGTGCCGACACTGATGAGGAGATCCGCCGACCCCAGCAGCTTCCGCACGTCCGGATCGTTCGCGAAGAAACCCAGGCATCGCGGGTCGGTCTCCGGCAGGGTCCCGCGCGCTCCGTGACTGGTGATGACGGCGGCATCGATCAGGTCGACGAGCTTGCGGAACTCGACTACTGCCCCGCCACGAAACACTCCGCTTCCGGCCCACATCACCGGACGCTCGGATTTGACGATCTCCGCGACCGCCCCGGAGACGTCCGGGGACTCGACGCTCGGCCGCGGCTCGCTGACGGCGATCTGGGATGAAGCGATCAGGCGAGACTGGAAATCGATCGGGATCTCGACGCTGACCGGACCGGTGGGGGCCTCGACGGCTTGTCCGATGGCCAGGCGCAGTGTAGAGGACGCCTGTTCGGGTCGTTGAACACGGTGCGCCTGCTTGCTGATGCTCTCGAGCATCGACAACTGATCCCGACACTCGTGGATGTAGCCGCGGCCGCTGTCGATGTATTCGCTCGGAACCTGTCCCGTGATGTGCAGCAACGGTGTGCCGGCCGTATCGGCTTCGATCAGGGCCCCCGCCGCGTTCCCCGCTCCGGTACCGGTGCTCGTGATCGCGACACCGAGCCTCGCTCCGGCCCGTGCGTACGCGTCGGCCATGTTCACCGCCCCGCTCTCGCCGCGTGGCTTCACGACCCGGAAACCGCCGTGGCGGGCCAGCGCGTCGTAGATCGGAATGTTGTGAATGCTGATGATGCCGAAAACGGTGTCGACGCCGGCCCTCGCAAGTTCGGCGACAACTGCATCCCCCACCGTTATCCTGTCTTCCATTCGCCTCCTGAAATTCGGGGACGGAGACCGAATTCGCAAAGTCGAGGAGATCGGGGACGGAGACCGAATTATTCCGGCTATCAAACCACCCGTTTCGGGTCCCAGGAATTCGGTCTCCGTCCCCGATCTCAACCGATCTCTGTTTTCAGACGAATTCGGTCTCCGTCCCCGAATTCCACGCATTTTCTGCGGCGGCCTCGAGAGAACGATAACTATAAGGCAGAACCGACGGGAAACAACACCGGAGCCGCTTGCAATTCGCCGGCAGGGTTTCTACCCTGATCGGCCCGATGACATCCAGAGAGACCACACGCATTGATCCCGAACGGCTGGCGGCCAGACTCGCTGCTCTGGCCGGCGTGAGCACGACGCGCCTGGCCTTTACTCCCGAGGACCGGGAAGGCCGGGAGCGCGTCATCGATATGATGCGCGAAGCCAGACTTGACGTTCGCATCGACCCCGCGACCAACATCATCGGGCGCCGTCCGGGCCAGACCCCCGGACCGGCGATCGCCTGTGGCTCGCACATCGACACCGTCCCGGGTGGGGGCTCCTATGACGGCGCGCTGGGATCGCTGGCGGGTATCGAATGCCTGCAGACACTCGAGGAAGCCGGAATCGGGACCCGACATCCCTTCGAAGTCATCGTCTTTGCTAACGAGGAGGGACAATCCTTCACGGGCCTGATGGGCAGTCGCGCCATGGCCGGCTCGCTCGACACGGATGAAATCCACACTCAGGATTCGAACGGCCGCACGCTTGCCGAGGCGCTCCGCGAGTTCGGTGGAGACCCCGAGCGGGTGGCCGAAAGTGTTCGGACATCCCGGGACGTTAGCGCGTACTTGGAACTGCACGTCGAGCAGGGAGGAGTACTCGAGAGCGCCGGAACGCCCATCGGTGTGGTCGAGGGAATCGTCGGTATCCAGTACTTGGAGGTGGTCCTGAGGGGACGAGCCAACCATGCCGGTACGACCCCCATGGAGTTGAGGCGAGACGCCCTGGTGGCCGCGTCCCGCTTTGTTCTCTCTGTGGACGAAGCCATCCGCACCGGCGATTTCTGTCGCGTCGGAACGGTCGGAACGCTCGATGTCACACCGAACGCGCGCAACGTGGTGCCGGGCGAAGTCCGCCTGAGGGTCGACCTTCGGGACCTGGACACGGGAACGATCGATCGAGCCGTGGAGCATCTTCGGCACGGCGCGGACGACATATGCCGGCGCAGTCATGTCGACGTGCAACTGGAAGTGACGGAACGCATGGAACCGGCAGCCGCCGACCCGGAGTTGATGCGTGCGGTAGCCCAGGCCTCGGAAGGCCTGGGCCTTCCGCACCGTACGATGCCCAGTGGGGCCGGTCACGACGCACAGATGATGGCCCGGATCGCACGGATGGGGATGATCTTCGTCCCGAGCGCGGCCGGCGTCAGTCACTCTGAGAGCGAGTTCACATCTCCTGAAGATTGCGCGAACGGAGCCAACGTGTTGCTGCACACGATGCTGGAGCTGGACGGTGGGGATGAGCTTTACGTAGGCCGTAGGCCGTAGGCCGTTATCGCTGTATTCTGGTCACTGGCCACTGACCACTGAAAGGAAAACCATGTTTCAACTGGGAGTCGACGTTGGCGGGACGTTCACCGATATCATTCTCGCCGACACCGAGAAGCAGCAATTCGCCATTCATAAGGTACCGAGTACGTCGCCGGATCCCTCCGTTGGCGTGATCGATGGAATCCGCGATCTGTGCGCGCGCGAAGGCGTCGAACTGGGAGCACTCGAGCATCTCTTCCATGGAACGACGGTGGCGACGAACGCGATCCTCGAACACAAGGGCGCCCGGACCGGTATGATCACGACTCGGGGCTACCGCGACATCATCCACATCGGTCGGCATCAGCGGCCGCAGAACTATTCGTTGATGCAGGACATTCCCTGGCAGTCGAAGCCGCTCGTCAAAAGGCGTCATCGCAAGCTCGTAACCGAGCGCCTCGCCCCACCCCGTGGGGATGTCCTGACCGCACTCGACGAAGATGAAGTCAGGGAGGCGACCCGGACCTTGAAGGCGGAAGGGGTCGACTCGATTGCCGTGTGCTTTCTCTTCTCATATCTGAACCCGGCTCATGAACTGCGCGTTCGGGAGATCATCGAAGAAGAGTTTCCGGATTCCTTCGTGACGACGTCGGCCGACGTTTCACCCCAGTTTCGTGAATTCGAGAGGTTCACAACCTGCTGCCTCAACGCATTCGTCGGCCCGCGGGTGCGCGACTTCACCCGAAACCTGTCCGACCGTCTGGGAGAAACGGGCGTCCGCGTCGAGCCCCACATCATGACTTCGAACGGCGGTGTCGCCACGGCCCGAACCATCGCGGACAAACCCGTCTACACGCTGCTGTCGGGCCCGGCCGCCGGTGTCCTCGGGGGTGAGTGGACTGCACGCCAGAGCGATCGACACAAGCTGATCACTTTCGACGTCGGCGGGACGAGCGCCGACATCGGCATCGTGACGGAGACAGGAATCGCCGAAGCTTCGGCACGCGACACGAGGATCGCCGGCTATCCCGTGATGATTCCCATGATCGACATCCATACGATCGGGGCGGGCGGCGGCAGCATCGCATACGCCGATGAAGGCGGCGCTTTCAGAGTCGGGCCTCGCAGCGCCGGTTCCGCACCAGGCCCCGCATGTTATGGAAAAGGCGGTGCGGAACCGACCGTGACCGACGCCAACCTCGTTCTTGGCCGCCTCGACGCGGATCACTTCCTCGGCGGCTCGATGAGGCTCGATACCGCGGCTGCGTTTTCGGTCATCGACGCGCTCGCCTCCCGACTGACGCTCGATCGCTACGATGCCGCCGAGGGCGTCAACACGATCATGGCCGCAAACATGGCCCACGCTATCCGCTCTCGGACGGTCCAGAAGGGTCACGACCCGCGAAAGTTCGCGCTCGTGGCGTTCGGAGGTGCGGGACCGATGATGGCGGTCGAGGTCGCCCGTCACTTGAAGATCCCCGAAGTGGTCATCCCCGTCTACCCCGGGATTACATCCGCACTGGGCCTGTTGACAACCGACCTCAAATACGATTTTCTCCAGACGGAGTTCATGCTGGCCGACTCCCTGGACTCGGTGAAACTCTCGAGGGACCTCGACACCCTCGAAGAGCGCGCCCGAACCCGCCTGCGGGCCGATGGCATACCCGAAGATCGAGAGCGCCTCGACCGCAGTCTGGACCTCCGCTACCTTGGCCAGGGTTATGAGATGCAGATTCCGATCTCGCGCGAGGCACTGGTCGAAGGATCGATGGAACAGGTCTGGAATGACTTCCACGAGAGACATCGCCTGGAGTACGGCCACAGTTTCCCATCCAACCCCATCGAAATCGTCAACCTCCGCGTCACGGCCGCAGGTCTCATGCCCGAACTGGAGCAACCGGAGTTCAGGGACGGATCAGAAGCGGCCGAACCGGCCCGGATCAAGACCGGAGAAACCTACTTCCGGATCGACGGCGTCCTTCAGAAGGTCGAGTCCGAGTTCTACGAACGCTCACTGCTGGGGGTCGGAGCGACCATCGACGGACCGGCCGTGATCCTCCAGCACGACTCCACGACGGTACTACCGCCCGGCTCTGCGGCGCGGATCGAGAATTCGGGTAATATGATCATCGACACTTGAGGAGACAGCATGAGCACGACCGCCTTGCCCACGATCGATCCAGTTACGGCCCAGGTCGTCCGGGGCGCCCTGGAGCACATCGCCATCGAGATGGGACACAAGCTGACCCGGATGTCGTACTCGAGCATCATCCGGGAATCCGAAGACTTCGGCGCCGCGCTGGTCGACGTCAACTGCCAGCAGCTTTGCGAATCGGTGTTCAGCACACCGCTCCAGCTGGGTCCCATTTCAGGCTACGTCCGCGGCATCCAGAGGATCTTCCAGATGCGTGGCGACGAGTTCTATCCCGGTGACGTCATCATCCACAATTCGCCCTACTACGGAGCGTCCCATGGGCCGGACATCGCCTTCTGCGTCCCCGTCTTCAGCGACGGCGAACTGATCGGGTTTTCCCTCACCACGGCACATCACCTCGACATTGGCGCTCTCGTGCCGGGCAGTTGCGGCATCGTCGACGCGGTCGACGCATACGCCGAAGGTCTCCAGTTCAAGGGGATCAAGGTCTTCGAGCGCGGTGTCCGCAATCAGCACTTCTGGAATTTCCTCTCCGACAACGTCCGTGCCGCCGACATGGTGCTCGGCGACATGGAGGCCCAGATCGCGGCCTGCCGGATCGGGGCCGATCGGTACCTCGACCTGGTCCGCGAATACGGGATGGATACCGTGCTGGCGGCCAGTGACGATCTGATGGAGTACTCGGAAAGAGTACTCCGCCAGGAAATCGAAAAACTCCAGGACGGAACCTACTACGCCGAGGGGTTCTTCGATGGATTCCTGGACAGCCCGGATCCGTCCAAGAAAGACCTGAAGATTGCCGTCACGCTCAAGATCGACGGCAGCGACCTCTACATCGACCTGACCGGTTCCTCCCCCCAGATCGACGACCGGCCGATCAACATGCCGCTCGAAGGCACGGTGTGCGTCGCCGTGTATCTCATCGTACGTTCGATACTGCTCGACACCGAATACCACGAATACGTGCCGCAGAACTCCGGCCTCACCCGCCCGATACATATCCACGCACCGAAAGGGTCGATCTGCAATCCGAAATTCCCCGCCCCGACGATCGCACGCTTCTGCCCCGGCAACGTCGTCGCCGACACGATCATGCGCGCCCTGACCCAGGTCGTCCCCGAACAGGTCGGGGCCGGCGTTGGAAACCTGAAGGTGATCGCATACAGCGGTCTGGTCGACGAAAACTACTGGGTCTACATGGACATCACCGAAGGCGCTTACGGCGGTCGTTACGGTAAGGACGGCCTGGACTGCGTCGATACGCTGTACGCCAACACCCGGAACAATCCCATCGAAGACATCGAGTCGCACTACCCGCTGCGTGTAAACCGTTACGAACTGCGGGAAGACAAGTGTGGGGCCGGAAAGTGGCGGGGTGGACTGGGTTCGATCCGCGACGTCATGTTCACGACCGACGGCAGGATGTCGCTCGAGGGGGACGGCCACAAGTTTGCGCCCTGGGGAATATTCGACGGGAAAGAAGGCACGCCGGGGGCGTTGATTCTGAATCCGGCCGGCGAAGAAACTTCGCTGCCGTCAAAGATCAGCGATCGACGGGCAAAGAAGGGAGACACGTTCCGCACGATCAGCCCCTGCGGCGGGGGTTACGGCAATCCGCTGGAGCGGGACGTGAGCGCGGTTCTCGACGACGTGCTCGACGGATTCATTTCACGCGAGAGCGCCCGAAAATACGGCGTGGTGATAACCGAGGACCTGAAGATCGATGAGGAGGGCACCGCAAGAATGCGGGCCCGGCCCCAACCTCCCCCGTCGGCCTGAGGCGCTCGACCGGCAGGATCTGGCGATCAGCTCAACCTTATCGCTCGCAACGGACCGAGACCATCTCCATCGAAGTAATGTCGATGCGTTCCCTGTTGGGCTGTCGGATGACGTAGCCCTTCGTCTGCATCTTCTGGCCCGAGTAGGAGTCGAGATCGAAGTCGGATCCGAGATAATCGACGTTCTGCAACCGGAACGTCTGATTTCCGAGTTCCCTCACCAATGCGTGGTCCAACTCTTTCGGGGTTGAGGTGTTCGACGTGTCCGTCCGGACCGGCTCACCAGCCGAGGCCAGTTTCCATCCGGCTCCATCCGGAGCAAGGCATCCGACGACCTGAATGAGCGCCCCGCTGGGGACCGGGCGAGGCCCATCCTTTCGCTCAATCTGAATGCTCTCGACAACATCCAAGGTGAGTTCCTCCTCGCCAGCCGGAAACAGATTCGACTTGAAGAGGTGGGCGACGATGTCGAGGTAGGCTTGATCGGTCAAGCTCCCGGGGTCACGTCGCGGCATGCTGGCTTTGATGAAGCTAAACAGGCTCTCCGCGTCATATTCGCGCCAACGTTCGAGAAAGGCGGGTCCGATCATGCGGGCATCCGGGTTGAGAACATCGACGTCCACGGTGTGGCAGCGAAGACAATTGGCATCGAATTCGGCCAGTCCGCGCGCCGCCTGAGTTTCGGTAAAGACAGAGCTCCAGACTGTTTTGTATTCGCCAGGCTTGAGGCCCGGGGCTGCCTGCGCTTCCAGAGTCGCCGGAAGAGCCAGGGTGCCAGCCAGAATCAACGGGGAAATCACGAGAATCGCAAATCTATTGCGCATGCTGCTCACACATCCTATTCGGTATCGGAGTCTCGACAAGCAGAGCGAGAACAAGGCCGCCGTTTTTTTCTCCCGACTCCAATCTGCGAAGCCGGACAGGCTAACAACTCTCCAGGCCCGCCGGGGTGTTCGGCTGTGGAACGTCGTTCCCACTACCGGACGCCTTCAGGCTTCGAAAAATCCCCCGCGCCCGCCTCAATCCACTTATATTCAATGGGTTATAACACGAACCGTTTTGGAAAGCGACGTGTTTACCATCGTACTTGGAACAAAGGGGGTTCTATGGCCGTAAACACACCCGAAATGATTACCCTCCGGAGATCCGGTTATCGCACGGTTGCGCTCGGGCACGAGATTGGTGCCGGGGCAATCGAAGTCGGTACGGCCATCGAAAACGCTGCTAAGGCATGGGCGGATGCCCGTCACCCGGGTTTCTACGACATCATCACGCCGGGCGGGTGCTATTACGTTCACATTTTTGAGCCGGGCCGGACGATCTATGTCATCGCAGCCATCGGCAACGGCTGTCCGGAAAGAGCGTCCGGACTTCGCCCGGACCTCAGACTGGCTTCGTAGGTCAACAATCCGCAAGGAAAGTCAGGTATGGAAAATTTTTACACGGACATTCGATACGGACTACGAACCCTGGCGAAGAGTCCCGGGTTCACGATCGTCGCCACGCTCATTCTAGCCCTCGGGATCGGAGCAACGACTGCCATCTTTACCCTCGTCAACGGCATTTTCCTGAAGCCGCTGCCGCTCCCGAACACAGAGGGGCTGACCTCCGTCTACACGACCGACGAGAAGAACCCCGGTTTTCTGTCGGTCTCCGGGCAGAACTACCAGGACTTCCGGGACGAGAACGAAGTGTTTTCAAACCTGGTCGCCTACACCCAGATGATTTTCAACATCGGGACGCGGGACGAACCGGCTCAGGCGTTGGGTGAAATTGTTACAGGCAATTACTTTGAAACGCTCGACTTGACACCCGCACTGGGACGGCTGATTCAGCCCGAAGACGACGAGATTCCTGGCGAGAGCCCCGTCGTCGTCTTGTCTTACAAGACATGGCAGAATCGGTTCGGCTCCGACCCCGGAGTCGTCGGCACCGAGATCAGGCTCAACGGGACCCCGCTCACGATCATCGGGGTCGCCGAACAGGGCTTCGAAGGGCTGGGTTTCGGTGTCAGTCAGGAGCTCTGGGTCCCCACGATGATGTATCAGCAGGTCCACCCGACGCCCGACCTCATCTGGGACGAGCGACGCGCGATCGTTTTCGCCGTAGTCGGGCGCCTGAAGCCGGGTGTGACGCTTCAACAGGCGGAATCGAACATGCAGGCGATCGCCTCCGCGCTCGAAGAGCAGTACCCGCTCCCGAACGAAGGCCGAAACGTGATCCTGGAACCTCTGTCCCGACTCAACCCCGGCTTCCGGCCAACGATGGCCCTGGCCGGGGGGTTGTTGATCGCCCTCTCCGGACTGGTTCTCGCGATCGCCTCGGCCAACATCGCAAACCTTCTCCTGGTTCGGGCGACCGCACGAAAGCGGGAGATCGCGGTGCGCCTTTCGCTCGGCGCGGGCCGCGTGCGACTCATCCGTCAGCTCCTGACCGAGAGTTTCGTGCTGGCTGCGATCGGGGGCACGGGCGGCCTGCTGATCGCAGTGTGGGTGCGCGATCTCATCTTTTCGCTGACGCCACCCCTGCCGTTCCAGCCGAGCATGGACATGAGCCTGGACGCACGGGTTCTCGGGTTCGCGGCGTTTATCTCGCTGTTGGGCGGGCTTTTCTTCGGCCTCGTCCCGGCGATCCAGGCATCCCGCCCGGATCTTTCGAGCGAGCTCAAGAGCGGCCAACAGAAGGAAGGTTCGATCCGGAAGTTCAGCCCGCGGAACATCCTCGTCGTGGCTCAGGTTTCGCTGTCCTTGATCGCTCTCATCTCGGCCGGTCTCCTGATGCGCAGCTTCCAGAACACTCTGTTGATCGACCCCGGATTCCGCACCGACGACGTACTGACCGTCACTCTCGGAATGACAGACAACCGGTACCTGCAGGAGACCACCGGACAGGACTTCTACCGGCAACTGCAGGAAGAAGTCCGGGCAGTGCCCGGCGTCGTCACCGCAGATCTCGGGACCCACATGCCGATGTTCTTCGGCGGGTTCCGGCGGACGGTGTTCATCGACGGTCGGGATGCCGGCGAAGCGGAGGACGGAATACTCGTTGGTACGAGCACGGTCGGGCCGAAGTATCTCGAAGCGATGGGTATCTCGTTGCTACGAGGACGCGACTTCAGCCGTGTGCAACCGAAGGCGACAAGCAACAGCGTCGGTCCGGACTACGTGATTGTCAACGAGACGATGGCGGAGCGGTTCTGGCCCGGAGAAGAAGCATTGGGGCGACGCTTCACCTTCTACGGCGACGACGCGCCGGTGGAGATCATCGGCATCGCCGCCGACGCGAAGTACAACCAACTGGCGGAAGATGCGCAGCCTTACGCCTACCTGCCCTTGCTGCAGAGCTACCGCGACGCAAAGGTCGTCATGAATCTGTTCGTGAACACCCAGGGCGCGCCGACCACCGTCGCCGGCGACGTCGGGACGGTCATCAGGCAGCTCGACCCGAATCTCCCGATCACGGGCGTCGCGCCCATGGAAGAGGTGCTCAACCGCTCGATGTGGCTCCCCCGGATAGGCGCCTGGCTCGTGGCGGTTTTCGGCGGCCTCGCGCTGTTCCTTGCCGGGATCGGCGTCTACGGAGTGATTTCGTTCTCGGTCAGCCAGCGCACGCACGAGATCGGTCTGAGGATGGCCCTGGGCGCCCGATCCGCCGACGCGATGAAACTGGTCGTGAAACAGGGGCTGACCCTGTCGGTGATCGGTGTCGTGATCGGCGTGCTGGTGTCGATCGGAATCACGCGAGTGATGAGTACGTTCCTGGTCGGGGTGGACGCGCTCGACCCGACCGTGTTCGGGGGAGTGGCCCTGACCCTGGCCGCCGTTTCGATGCTGGCGTCCTACATCCCGGCGTTGCGGGCCACGAGAGTGGACCCCGTCACAGCGCTACGATTTGAGTGACTGGGTTTCGGGCGCACGCACCGAAAGCTCGTCTTAAAAGGCTGAAGGACTCGGAAAGTAACATTGCCTCACGGCATTCCGAGCTCACAGGGCCAACAATCCTCCTTAAGCGAGGCTGTCAGGAATGGAAAACTTCTACAGGGATGTCCGATACGGACTACGAACCCTGGCCAAGAGCCCCGGGTTCACGATCGTCGCTGCGCTCATCCTGGCTCTCGGCATTGGCGCAACGACGGCCATCTTCACCCTCGTCAACGGGATTTTCCTGAAGCCGATGCCGGTCCAGGATGCCGAGGGCCTGATGTCGGTCTACACAACCGACGAAAAGAACCCCGGTTTTCGTCAGGTGTCCGGCGAGAACTACAAGGACTATCGCGATGAGAACGAGGTTTTCTCCGACCTCGCCCGCCTACACCCAATTGCTGTACAACATGGGCAGCCTGGATGAGCCCACTCAGGTCCTGGGCGAACTCGTAACCGCCAACTACTTCGACGTACTGGGTGTCGGGCCTGCTCTGGGACGGCTGATCCTGCCCGAGGAGGACCAGACTCCGGGAACGCACCCCGTCGCCGTCCTCAGCCACAGAGCCTGGGAGAACCGTTTTGGATCTGATCCGGGCGTGATCGGCCAGGAGATCACGGTGAATGGAACGCCTCTGACGATCATAGGCGTGGCCGAAGAGGGGTTCGACGGGCTCACTCTGGCGATCAGCCAGGAAGTCTGGGTTCCCTATATGATGTTCGCTCAGGTCCACCCGACACCGGACCTGGTGGCCGACCGCCGGGCGATCCTCTTCAACGTCGTCGGTAAGCTGAAACCAGGTGTCACGCGCGAGCAGGCCGAATCGAACATGCAGGCTATCGGTACGGCTCTCGCCGAGCAGTATCCCACCCCCAACGAAGGCCGCAACGTGACGTTGGATCCCCTCTCACGGCTGGGCCCGGCCTTCCGATCGACGCTTGCGCTCGCGGCGGGACTGCTGATTGCGATCTCGGGACTCGTCCTGGCCATCGCCTCGGCAAACATCGCGAATCTGCTCCTGGTTCGTGCGGCAGCCAGAAGAAGGGAGATTGCCGTACGGCTCTCTCTTGGGGCGGGTCGCATCCGCCTGATTCGCCAACTCCTGACCGAGAGTTTCGTCCTGGCCGCGATCGGAGGGATCGGCGGTCTGGTGCTTGCGCTCTGGACCCGAGACCTGCTTTGGTCTCTGGTCCCAGCCACCCCTCCGGTCCAGCTCACCCTCGATGCCAGTCTGGACGGCCGGGTCATCGGCTTCGCCGCGCTCGTCTCGCTCGCAGGTGGGCTCTTCTTCGGCCTCGTTCCGGCGATTCAATCTTCGAGGCCGGATCTTTCGACAGAACTCAAGAGCGGCCAGCAGAAAGAGGGATCGATCCGGAGATTCAGCCCGCGGAACATCCTCGTGATCGCACAGGTGTCACTATCGCTGGTCGCGTTGATTTCGGCGGGACTGCTGATGCGGAGCTTCCAGAACACTCTCGACATCGACCCCGGCTTCCGCACCGAAGACGTCCTGACAGTCTCGTTCAACCTGAACGATAATCGTTACCTGGAAGAAGCCATGGGCCAGGACCTCGTGCGCCGCCTCCGGGAGGAAGTGACGTCTGTTCCGGGCGTGTTGAATGCCGACGTCGGCAGCGCGATGCCGATGTTTTTCCCGGGTATGGGCCGGACCGTTTTCATCGAGGGCAGGGATGCCGGTGAGGCCGAAGACGGCATTCTCGTCAGCACCAGTACCGTGGGGCCGAAGTACTTGGAGGCGATGGGCATAGAGCTCCTTCGAGGGCGGGATTTCAGTCGCGTCGAGGAAAAGGAGACCAGCTCGGACATCGGGCCCGACTACGCCATCATCAATGAAACGATGGCTGAACGGTTCTGGCCTGGTGAAGATGCGCTCGGAAGACACTTCAGGTTTTACGGGGATGATCACACCGTCGAGGTCATCGGTATTGCAGCGACCACGAAGTACCTCCAGCTGGCGGAGCAACCACAACCCTTTGCTTATCTTCCGATTCAGCAGAGCTTTCGTGACATGAGGTTCGCGGTGAATCTGTTTGTCCGCACTGCGGGCGGTCCCACCAGCGTCGCCGGAGACGTGCGGAGCGTCATCCGGGAACTCGATCCCAATATCCCGATTACCAGCGTCCTCCCGATGACCGAGGTCGTCCATCGATCGATGCTGTTGGCCCGCATCGGGGCAGTGCTGGTCGCTGCCTTCGGGGGCCTTGCGCTGTTTCTCGCGGCGATCGGGGTTTACGGAGTGATTTCGTTCTCGGTCAGCCAGCGCACCCACGAGATCGGATTAAGAATGGCGTTGGGAGCCCGGTCGGCCGACGCGATGAAACTGGTCGTCAAGCAGGGGCTGGCTCTGACCTTGATCGGAATCGTGATCGGGGTCGCGGTGTCGATCGGCATCACTCGTGTGATGGCAACCTTTCTGGTTGGCATCGACGCGCTCGATCCGACGGTGTTCGGAGGAGTGGCCCTCACTCTGGCGGCCGTTTCCGTGCTGGCGTGTTACATCCCGGCGCTGCGGGCCACGAAGGTGGATCCCGTCACCGCGCTGAAGTTTGAGTGAACAGGTCTTCGGTCACACCCGTCGAGGACCTGTCCCAAGAAGGCTGAAGGACTCGGAAAGCAACATCCCCCACACCATCCGGGGCCTTCGGCCTTTGTTGTTTTGAAGAAGTGACGGGTGACAAGTGGCCAGTGACAAGTCGGATAGTGCTGGCGTTATGTTTCAGAGTTTCTGCAAAAAGGTCCTGAAATAGGAAAGGGCCAGGGTATCTCCGAAACAGATGAACCGATGGCCCGACCTCAGATTAAGCGAAAGGGAGTGGCCAGTGACAAGTTCGGATAGGAGCGCTTCGCTGTGAGCGATCGGCTCCTGGCTATCAGCTGGCAGGGTTATGTTTCAGAGTTTCTGCAAAAAGGTCCTGAAATAGGAAAGGGCCAGGGTATCTCCGAAAAGTTGGTAACGAATCAACTTTGAAACGAAGGAGATGAACCGATGGCCCGACCTCAGATTAAGCGAAAGGGAGTGGATTGGAAAGAACTGTTAGGAGAGGAAAAGGATTTGCTGAAAAGCGTCGTACAGGAGGTGGTTCAAGAGATTCTCGAGGCGGAGATGGACCAGGTCGTGGGCGCGGTCAAGAGTGAACGAACAGGGGGTCGCACCGGATATCGGAGTGGCTATTACGGACGGGACCTGGTCACACGGGTGGGCAAGCTGGAGTTGCGCGTGCCGCAGGACCGGGCCGGCCGGTTCAGTACGGAGGTGTTTGAACGCTACCAACGCAGCGAGAAAGCCTTGGTGGCCAGCTTGGCCGAGATGTACGTGCAGGGCGTGTCAACGCGCAAGGTGAAAGCCATCACCGAAGAACTATGCGGACATTCGTTTTCGGCCAGCACGATCAGCCGGATTAATCAGACTCTGGACAAGGAGCTGAAAAAGTTTGCAACGCGACGATTGGAGGAAGAATACCCGTACCTAATTTTGGATGCGCGCTACGAGAAGGTGCGCGAAGACGGGGTCATCCGGAGCCGGGCGGTGCTGGTCGCGATCGGAATCAACTGGGACGGCCGGCGCGGTGTGTTGGCGGTGGAGCTGGCGGGACGGGAAAGCACGACCAGTTGGCGGCAACTGCTGCTGAGTTTAAAACAACGCGGCCTGTGCGGGGTGGAGTTCGTGGTGACCGACGATCATCCGGGGTTGAAGAAAGCCATCGCGGAAGTCCTGACCGAAGCGATCTGGCAGCGCTGCTACGTGCACTTTCTCCGAAACGCATTGGATTATCTGCCGCGCAAAGGCGATGACGATTGCCTCCAGGAACTGCGTTGGCTCTACGATCGGCGGAACCTCCAGGAAGCGCGGCAGGACCTCGCGGCGTGGTTGAGCAAGTGGGGGCAGAAATATCCCAAACTCTGCGACTGGGTCGAAGACAACATCGACGAGACGCTGAGCTTCTACACGCTGCCGCTTCAGCATCACAAGCACATGAAATCCACCAATATGCTGGAACGGCTCAACGAAGAGATCAAGCGGCGAACGCGTGTGGTGCGGATATTCCCCAACGCGGCCAGCTGTCTGCGTTTGATTCGGGCACTGACCACCGAGATGCACGAGAACTGGATCGAAGCGATCCGTTATTTGAACATGGATCTGTTGAAGGAACACAAGAAGGACTGGCACCGTCAGACGCCTGCCGCGTGAACGCGTCAAAACGGACCGACCCAAGGATCGGCTCGGAAGCCGATCGTCGATTACAGCGCATCCTGGAGCGAGGAATCTCTGTGGAAAACTTTCAAAGGGCGAAAGAAAGAGAACCAAAAAAGAAAGAAAGGCAGAGGCCTGATGGAAATGACGCCTCAGAGGAAATCCGCAACAAGACGCGGATTCCCTCTGAGGCTTGGAAAAGCTTCGCCAAGAACGTTCAGCTTTCCCACATTCCCACAGGCCCGACGGCGATCAACACTCAAGAACTGACTTTTTCGGAAATACTTTTTGCAGAACTTGACGCACACAACTGCTGGCAGCATTGCGTCCCGAACAGCGACTGTTCCGACTTGGCACTCGTCCACGCGTCTCCACGCAGGGGCCGCAGGCTCCGGTCCAGGGTCGAAAAACTCGCTCCCCTCAGGCCGAGCCTACCAGATCGAACAAGCCGGGACGACCGGGTTCAACCGTGGTATCTTTCTCCATTCCGTCACGAAAATCCAGCAACTACGGCAGAAAGGCAAAGAAATCAACAAGTTGATTCAGTCCGTTATCGACTTGTTTAATCAAGGCGGTGGTCCTGTTGTGGGCATTCTGTGGATAAACTGAGAGTCGGAAGAAGCGGATCGGGTTCTCGTCCTTTTCCCATCTGTGGAGAATCCACTGGGATTTGCGCGCATCGCTTGTGGATAATTTCCGATCTTCAAATATGCTCTTGCTGCATCAGGAGGCTGCTGTCGCAAGCTCCCACGAGATGAACGCGGCCTTCACACCATGAATGTTTCTTGCTTGGGCAGCATGGGTACAGCCCTGAATTACTTCTGTAGCGGAGCCCACAATGGCCGCAGATCAACGACTGGACAAGCAATTCTCGCTGTGCTCGTCGTAGTCGCAATCGCACCTCCGGCCTTCGGACAGGCGGCCGGAGATCCGCCGGTCGGCCGAGTATTTGCCGGGTACTCCTTCGCGAGCCAGGGCCCGGTGACGCTCCACGGCTGGCACGCATCCGTTTTCTCGCAGGTCCGCGAGCGAGTGGGCATATTGATGGACTTTTCGGGGCACTACGTTTCTTCCGACTCCTCCGTCCTGGACCTGCTGGACGAAGTGGATTTCGACGTGCCGGACAATGCAGATTTCGGGTTCTACACCTACCGGTTCGGGCCTCAAATAAAGATTTTCGAGGGGAGCGCCGTGACGACGTTCGCCCAGATTCTAGTCGGCGGGAATTACGTCCAGGCGCTTGGCGTGGATGAGTCCGCCGGCGTTCACGGGTTCGCGCTCGCCGCGGGCGGTGGCGCGGACTGGAACATCAGCGAGAGCCTCGCGTTTCGTATCCCGCAATTTGACTACAGCCTCGTGCGGGTCGCGGGCGGAACCCTGGGTGGTTTCCGGGTGTCGACCGGCCTGGTGTTTCGATTTCGGTGAGAGAAGCGTCGTGAACCAGCTCTCGGTGCAGCCAAGGAGACCGGGCATCGTCCTGGCCATGCTCCTGCCGCTTGCCGGCGCCTTCCACGGCCAGGGACCCGATCCCGACTCGGGAGAAGCGAAGGCCATCACCTACCTCAGCCGGGAGGTTCCCGCCTGGTTCAGGGAGGCCAACTGCTTTTCCTGCCACAACAACGGAGACGCGGCTCGCGCCCTCTTCCTGGCCCGTACTCTCTCATACACCGTCCCCGATGCGGCGCTCGTCGATACCCTCGGTTGGCTGGTCGATCCGGCCGAGTGGGAAAACAGTCCCGGAGACCCCATCTTCAGCGACAAGAAGCTGGCCCGCATCCAGTTCGCCGCGGCTCTCGCGGCAGCTGTCGATGCCGGAATCGTTCGAGACGATACTGCGCTCGAGGAAGCAGCGGAAACACTCCTCGAGGATCAGGAAGCCGACGGATCGTGGCATGTGGAAGGAGACGACGCCACCATCGGGTCCCCGGCGACATACGGGGCGGTCCTGGCGACCTACATGACGCGCAAGACGCTGGAGGCGGCCGACACCGAACGTTTCAGTGAGGCGATCGGCAGAGCCGACGAATGGCTACTCACCGCACCGCTGGGTCCGATCATGGACACCGCGGCATTGGTGCTGGGTCTGGGCGACAGGGCCGCGCTTGAGGCTCGCGCCAAGGTCGCTGAGGCGTTGACCAGGCTGTTGGACAGCCAGTCCAGCGACGGCGGATGGGGGCCCTACCCGATGACGCCGTCCGAGCCGTTCGACACCGCGCTGGTTCTCCTGGCTCTGGCTTCCCTGGACGAATCGTGGGATCCCCAACGCGTCGGCGAGGCCATCTCGGCCGGCCGGGGCTTTCTCCTCGACACGCAGTTCGCCGATGGAGGCTGGATCGAGACTACACGCCCGTCCGGATCCCAGAGTTACGCCGAACACATTTCCACGACCGGTTGGGCGACACTGGCGCTGCTGAGGACGCTTCCTGACTAATAGTCAGGAAGCTGTAGGCCGTAGGCCGTTATCCGTTGCGAGTTTCGTCACATACGGCCTACGAATAACGGCCTACGTCTTCAAGGCTCAATCGTAAACGGTATAGACTCCGTCTCGGTCACACTAGCGTCATCCACCTCGAACACATCCACCTCGAACAGGCCGTTGAGCGCATTGCCGGCGAGATCCTCGAGTTCGGTTCCGACGACGAGTTCATAGGCTCCGGCCCGCCATGGGACATCTGGAAAGAACCTCCAACGCGTTTCGCCGGCGTCGATCTCGATTCGGCCCATCACGCTGTTGCCTCCGGCGTCGATGACCGCGATCAGTCGGTCGAGCAGCCCGCGGTCCATCGGTTCGGGAAACCGCACGGTGAAGGCGGCAAAGGTGTTCGACTCCGGAGGGGCCATCTTCCAGGTCTCGAGGTCGGGCGCGACGTCATCGAACGGACCGCCGGTGAAGGTTTTCCGGTGCTCCGTCATCAGCGGCAGACCTGTCGCATCCAGCCATTCCCGGTCGATGACCAGGCTGTAGGTCTTGCCCTTCTCGATCGCCCTTCCCGCTTCGATGTTGGGTACCAGGCCGGTCTTGATGCGACCCGGGTCGAACAGTATCGTGAACCGCGTGAAATCGCGGTTCCACAACTCCTGTTCCAATTCGAGGAACGGCAGGGCGACTTCCTCTCCCGTTTCGACATCGAGCAGGTGAATCCTTTCGTAGGCTTCACCACGACTCATCGGTGCCGAAAACTGCAGGTAGAGTTTGAGCTGGTTCTCGGGTAGGACGCTGCTGGTCGGGTAGACGTGGTCGACGATCGTCGACGATTCCGTTTCCAAGCGAGGGATCTCGAAGAATGCCACTACCCTGTCATCCCGCTCGGACAATCCCAGCACTCTCGGGCTGAACGAGGCGCGATATTTCAGCCCTGGGGATAGAGGGAAGCGCGGTCGAAACACGAGCGCGTCGTTTTCGACGGCGTACGAACCCAGGATCGGAGGCACACCCAATGCCGAGCCTTCCACGAAGACGGCAAGCAGCTCATGCCACTCCAGTGTGTCCAGGCTCGAAGCGCGGTTCGATTCGGACCAACCGACAACCCTGAAGACCGGAGCTCCGGCTTCGGTCTCGAGTCGGATTTCAACGCTGCTCGACGGAGATTGTCCTGAGGAAAAGGAAGGAAGTGTCCAGACGGACACGAGCGCCAGGGTGGCGAGGCAAACCCTGAGAGTGATGATCACGGTCAAAGGCACGACAGGCGCGAGCCGGTTCACGGCTCGCGCACAGTCAGGAGAAAGTTTCTCGATCGAGCTACGGAAGCGCGATCGACATCAGATCCAGCGAGCCACTCTCGGCACGAGACAGGATCAGCGCATGGCCATCGTCGAGACGGTCGAGCTGCTCCACGCCGCTCAACTCCAGCGTCTCGTAAGGAACCCCGGCCTTGTCGCCAATCCGGCTCTCGATGTGGTCATAGCCGTCCAGGTTCCTTGCGGGCATCTTCATGACGCCGCGGCTGCTGTTGCTCATCAGGATGTAATCCTGTCCGGCCTTGTTGTAGATGATCATGTCGAGCGGCCGGTTGCGGTTACCCAGTTCGGCGATCGTCCGTCCCAGGACCTTCTGGCCGGGCTGAAGATCCGATACCGGGAACGTCACCAGCGGTGTGCACGTGTATGCAGCCAGTATGTGGGGCTGGTTCTTGATGGTGTACGGCACGAAGGTCCGGACCGGAGAATTCGTTTCCAGCCGACCGTGGGCGCCGTGGTAGATCTCGATGCTGGTTCCGGCACCGGCGCTTGCGAAGGGGAATTCTACCGAACGCAGCTTCGATGAGAACTCTTCGTTCGAGAGCCCCGCGATAAACACTCGCCCGTCGACAAAAGCCATGTCCGTGATCGTCTGCAGACGGTTCTGGCCTCCGCGTCCGGAGCCCGGCGCCGGCGCATTCGACAGCGAGACTTTCGCGTGGTTCACTTTCTCGAGCGAAACCTCTTCCAACTTGCCCGCCGAGTCCATCCGCAGGATCATCGCCGCCGCATCCGGACCGCGACCGCGAGACACGGCCAGGTAGACTTTCTTCGAAATCGGGTTAACGGCCAGGTCGTTGATCAGAATCTGATCGGCAGCAGTACCCAGCATCCCAGCAACCTTTTCGTTGACGCCTTTGATGCTGACGTTGCCCGCTTTGCTCTCGACACGATCCATCGTGTCGATGGCATAAATCGCGGCGCCCATGGAATCGCCGATGAACAGGATGCCTTCGGGACCGAACGCCAGAGCTCCTGCCGACTGGATGTCGGCTTTGCCGGACTTCAGGCTGTCGGTGTAATCGCTGGCCATCGCCGCGGGTGCTGACAGCGCCACGACACACAGCACGCATACGATCGCGCGTAGTTTCATTTTCTCCTCCATTCAGTGTTCGGAATAATGGCCGTTAAGAGTCACTAACGATGTCATCCGGGGGCGGGTGAGTCAAGCCGAAAGGCCTCGTTGACTTGGTAGGTAACGGGGCTTAAGATCACAGCAAAATCAGGGAAGCGAGAGGACGGATCACGTGGACTCCACGTTCGTTGGAAGGGCCATCAAGGCACCGACGGGATCAGAGCTCAGTTGCAGGGGCTGGCACCAGGAGGCGGCCCTCCGGATGCTGATGAACAACCTCGATCCCGCGGTTGCCGAGAACCCGTCCGAATTGATCGTTTACGGAGGAGCCGGCAAGGCAGCCCGCAACTGGGAGTGCTACCGAAAGATCGTCGCGACGCTGAAGCGGCTGGAAAACGACGAAACCCTGCTCGTGCAGAGCGGTAAGCCCGTCGGTGTGTTCCGCACACACGAAGAGGCGCCGCGTGTCCTGATCGCCAACGCGCATCTGGTACCGAAGTGGGCGACGTTCGACGAGTTTCGGCGCCTCGAAGCACTGGGGTTGACGATGTTCGGCCAGATGACGGCCGGCTCCTGGATCTACATCGGCACACAGGGCATTCTCCAGGGCACCTACGAAACACTGGCCGCCGCGGCCCGGAAGCACTTCGGCGGTGTGCTGGAAGGGCGATTGCTGGTCACCGCCGGCCTCGGCGGTATGGGTGGGGCCCAGCCCCTGGCGACGACCATGAACGGCGGCGCTTTCCTCGGAATCGAGGTTGATGAATCCCGCATCCGGCGCCGTGTCGAGACCGGCTACTGCGATCGCGTGACCGGGGACCTGGACGAAGCTCTGGACCTGGTGCTCCGCGCTCGAGATGAAAAGGAAGCGCTGTCGGTCGGCCTTGTCGGGAACATCGCCGAAGTCCTGCCGGAGCTCGTCCGGCGGGACATAAAGCCCGACCTCCTGACCGACCAGACTTCCGCACACGACCTGCGCCTTGGATATATCCCTGCCGGGATGAATCTCGACGAAGCCGCAAGGCAGCGGGAACAGGACTACGAGAGCTACGAGGCCGCGGTACTGGACTCGATGGAGGCGCACGTCCGGGCCATGCTGGAATTCCAGCGACGGGGTACTGTGACGTTTGACTACGGCAACAACCTGCGCGGCCAGGTCGCCGACCGACGCGGGATGACCGAAGCGTTCGACATACCCGGCTTCGTTCCCGAATATATTCGTCCGCTGTTCTGTCTCGGAGCCGGCCCGTTCCGCTGGGCGGCGATCTCCGGCAAACCCGAGGATATCTATGCGACCGATGACGCGGTCCTGGAAACGTTCCCCCAGAACGAACCCCTTGCCCGGTGGATTCGAAAGGCAAGGGAGAAGGTCCATTTCCAGGGCCTGCCCGCACGCATCTGCTGGCTGGAGTACGGCGAACGGGCCGAAATGGGCTTGAAGTTCAACTGGCTCGTGAAGAAAGGCAAAGTCGCCGGACCGATCGTGATCGGGCGCGACCACCTCGACGCGGGTTCGGTCGCCTCTCCGAACCGGGAGACCGAAGGCATGGCCGACGGTTCTGACGCGATCGCCGACTGGCCGCTCCTGAACGCGATGATCAACACGGCCTGCGGCGCCAGCTGGGTTTCCATTCACCACGGCGGGGGCGTCGGAATCGGCTACTCGATCCACGCCGGCATGGTGTGCGTCGCGGACGGCTCCGACATGGCGGACCGGCGACTCGAACGCGTCCTGACCGCCGATCCCGGAACGGGCGTGATGCGCCACGCCGATGCGGGTTACGATCTCGCAAAGCAGACAGCCAGGGAACGGCGCGTGGACCTCCCGATGGTCACCGATGAGTAACCCGCCCTTAACCCTGGCGCACCTGTACACGGACCTGGAATCTTCAGTCACGGCCGTCGCGGAGGATCCCGACAAGGCGCGCGGATCGCGTGAAATCATCGACAAGGCTCTCGAGCAAGACCGGCCGTATTACGGCATCAACACGGGACTCGGCATACTGGCGCAGGAGCGCATCGAGCCACACCAACTGAAGCAGCTTCAGCGGAACCTGGTCCTGAGCCACGCCGTGGGCGTGGGCGAGCCGGTGTCCAAGGACATCAGCCGGATCATCCTCGGACTGAAGATCCACTCTCTCGGCCTTGGATTCTCGGGGGTCTCTCTCGGAACCCTCGATCGGCTGATTGCGTTGTGGCAGCGAGACCTGATTCCGGTCATGCCGAGCCGGGGGAGCGTGGGAGCATCCGGTGACCTGGCACCGCTCGCACACATGGCTCTGCCCCTGCTCGGTGAAGGGGCTGTCTGGGACAGTGCGGGAGAGGCCGCAATTCCAGCCGGCGACGCACTGGAAGCCTCCGCGCTGGAACCGGTGGAATTACAGCCGAAGGACGGCCTGGCGCTGGTCAACGGGACGCAGTTCATGAGCGCATACGGCGCGTACGTTCTCGAACGCGCGGCCAGGCTGGCAACGATGGCCGACGTCATCGCGGCGATGAGCCTCGAGGCGCTCCAGGGCAGCGTCAAGCCATTTGACGCGCGGATTCACGACGCGCGACCCCACCCGGGCCAGATCGCGGTTGCCGACAACGTGCGGTCGCTGCTCGCTGGGAGTGAGATCCTCGAGTCCCACAGAGATTGCGGTAAGGTCCAGGACCCTTACTGTCTGAGGTGCGTTCCGCAGGTTCATGGCGCGAGCCGCGACGCATTGGACCACGCCGGCTCGATCGTCGAGCGGGAAATCAACTCGGCGACGGACAATCCACTGGTCTTCGACGACGGAACGATCATCAGCGGTGGTAATTTTCACGGCCAGCCTGTGGCCCTCGCGTTGGACTACAGCGCCATGGCGCTGGCCGAACTGGCCAACATTTCCGAGCGGCGCACCTACCTTCTGCTCGAAGGCCATGACGGCCTGCCCCGCTTGCTGATGAAGGAGACGGGCATCAATTCCGGTTTCATGGTTCCGCAGTACACGGCCGCGGCACTCGTGTCGGAAAACAAGATCCTCTGCCATCCGGCAAGCGTCGATTCAATTCCGACGAGCCTCGGCCAGGAGGACCACGTCAGCATGGGGAGCATCAGCGCCGTCAAACTTCTGGATGTCTACCACAATGTCGAAACGGTCCTGAGCATCGAACTCTTCACCGCCGCCCAGGCGCTGGAATACCGGAAGCCGCTCCGACCCGGGAAAGGGGTGGAACTCGCGCATGACTTCGTTCGCTCTGTGGTGCCGCACACCGAAGTGGATCGCCGATTCGGCGACGACCTCGCACAGTGTCGGAAGCTCCTGGCAGAAACATCCCTCCTCGACGCCGTTGGCCGAGAGTTCGGAAGCCTCCACTGATGCCGGTCATCCGGAACGTCGGCGTTCTCGCCACCTGCCGTCGGGATGGCCCTCAGGACGAGCTTCACTCGATCCGGGACGCGGCAATGGCCTGGACCGACGACAGTATCCAGTGGGTTGGCGGCGATAGAGACCTTCCTACCCGTTTCGTCGATTGGAAAACGTGGCGCCTGCCTGCAAGCCTCGTCATCCCGGGCCTGGTCGACTGTCACACACATCTGGCTTTCGGAGGCTCGAGAGCCGACGAATTCGAAGCGCGCTCGCGCGGAACCAGCTACCTCGACATCGCTCGCGCCGGTGGTGGCATTCGTCGAACGGTCGGACAGACGTGTGACAGCAGTTCCGAGGAGCTTTTCGATCGCTGCCTGAGGTTCCTGTCGGAGATGGGATCGCTCGGGGTAACGACGGTGGAATGCAAGAGCGGGTACGGGCTGAGCTGCGAAGACGAACTCAAACTGCTGGAGGTCTACCGCAGACTCGACGAGAGGCAACCACTCCGAGTGATCTCTACGTTCCTCGGCGCCCACACCCTACCTCTCGAGTACGAACAAGACCGAGTCGCTTACGTGGATCTCGTGCGGGAACAAATGATTCCGACGGTCGCCCAAGGCAACCTGGCTCGATTCTGCGATGTCTTCGTCGAAGACTCCGCCTTCACGGTCGCAGAAGCGCGGGCAATCTTCCAGACAGCGGCTGAACATGGCCTCCGCCCGCGGCTTCACGCCGACCAATTGAGTGATGGTGGCGGGGCCGCCCTGGCTGCCGAGGTCGGTGCGGCTTCGGCGGATCACCTCGAGCACGCGTCCGACGCGGGAGTCGCTGCACTCTCGCGGGCCGGCGTGGTCGCCGTCAGCCTGCCTCTCGCCTCGCTCTACCTGCGGCAGCCTCCCCTCGAAGCGCGACGGCTGATCGATGCCGGAGTAGCGGTCGCTGTTGCGACGGATTTCAACCCTGGATCCGCGCCGAGCTTCCACCTCCCCCTTGCGATGACGCTGGCCTGCACGACACAGGGAATGACGCCGGGCGAAGCGCTCAAAGGAGCGACGCTGATCGCGGCCCGCTCCCTGGACCTCGAGGAAAAGGTGGGATCGCTCGAGGTAGGCAAAGCTGCCGATTTCGCCGTGATCGATGCGCCGGACGTCAATCACTGGCTGTGCCATTTCAGGGCGAATGCCTGCGAGGCGACCTTTGCCGGCGGCCGTCTGATTCACGGAAGCGAGAACATGGACGAGGGAATCGCCGACGGCTGAACCCGGCGCAACCAGAGGTTGAAGATCTCGCCGGCCTCCGGCTCGATCACCCTCAGGAGCGCAGATCCGGATTCCATGAAATCCACAACCATGAATCCGGTATGCAGGTGAGCAAACAGCGTGTCCTCCCCATGGCTGACCGGACTGGTCTTCGCCGCGGAGCCGCTGATCAGCACATAGTCGACGAGTTCCCCCTCCAGCACCTGCAGGCTGTGTTCATGCCCCGCCGCGAAAAGCAGGAGCCCTTCACCCACCGGGCGTCGAGAGAAAGCGCTATTGATGTCATCGACCATGCGGCGGTAGGCCGAGGCGTTGAAGTCCTGATCACGCAGCGGCAACTTTCGGGAGAGGGCGATCACGGTGCCGATGATGGGTGGGAGCAGATGATCCTTCCAGTCGGAAAAACCGGAATGCCGGCCGTACCCGCCCAGTGGATGGTGGGCGGCAACGACAACGTCGAGGTCGGTGTCGAGCAGTTCGACGAGACGGTCGACGACGGCCTCGCGGTTCGGTTGCGGGCATTCGCTGGTCGGCTTCTCGCCTTTCTGGAGCCACCACTGGGTGTCGAGTGCGATGATCCGCACACCCTGGAGGAGGTCGAGTAAGGCGGGTCCCGGACAACCGTTTTTCGGGAGGAAGTTGTCCATCCCCGGCATGTGCTGGTTGACGTACCGCGCCTGGGCGACGACGGCGTCGTAGCCCTCGTCTTCGTCACCACTGGCCCAGTCATGGTTTCCAGGAAGAAACACTCCACGAGCGCCGCTTTCGGTGACCGCTTCGATCTGGGGCAGCAGGCGGGCGTCGGCCTCCCCTCGACGCCGCTCGGTCATCCCTTCCGGATACATGTTGTCGCCCAGGTAGAGAACGATCGTTTTCTCCGGCGTGCGGGATGCCCACTCCGACACTTCGTCGAGGACGGGAGTGTCCGTTTCGCCCGCGTCCCCAACGAGTAGAATTCGATTTCGGATCGAATCCGTCGGGGAAGCCGGTCGAGTCTCAGCGGGAGACAGTGCGCCCGGGCGGAAGTACGGGTTCGTGTGGCTGCAGGCGGCCCCCGGGATGAAGCACGCCAGGACAATTACACGAAGACGCGTGCGTTTACCCATACCTGGAGTGTAGTGATAAGATCGGCGCGCGGTCAAACGCCCAACTTTACAGTCCGGGGGCAGGTTGGGTATTCTCGGACGCGGAGAGGCATCGGGATGACACAGATCCTCTACTGTCCTGTCGCAGGCTTTCGTTGACGGGTATTTCTTGGGTTTTCCGGACTATCGTTCACACTCTTAGTTCAGATACGGGTTAGGGCCAGAGATCCGCATAATCTCATCATGAATCTCGGAACGCAGGATTGGCACGCCAGGGACGGAGGAGCGATCCAGCAGGGGCAGACCACGCAGGCACAACTCAGGCGACGGTTGGTCGGGTCCGGCAGGCTCAGAGTGTTCGTTTTGTCGGTGCTACTGATTCTCCTGGGGATTCCCGCGATGCCTCCCCTGTATGCCCAGTCAACCCGCGCGGAAAAGATTCAGGCCGAACGCCGGGACAAGGCAGCCACATCCCAACCAGAGCGCGTTTCGAAAACCGAAGGTCGCCTGAACGCGATCAAAGACAAGAAGCTGTTGGAACGTCTCGCTTTCGGATACCACGGGCTGACCGTGGTGCTTGGCGGCCTGGGGACCGGACAGGGCTTCGCGTTGGGACCACAGTACCTCCGATCGGATCTGGGAGACGGCAGTCCTGATCCGGAGTTCAGCCCGCTATGCCTTCGCAGAGGCGTATCTCGCGGATGCGGTGCTGTCGATGCCACACCTGGCTAACGACAGGCTGTTTCTGGACTTCGCCGGTCAGCACCGGAACTACCCGCGCATCGACTACTACGGTCCGGGTATGGATTCGAAAGAGTCTGATCGGACACACTTCCGTCTCGAAGACACGGCGCTCGACGCAACGGTCGGCGTACGGCCCGTCGGGCCGCTGAGTCTGGGCGCGACGGTTGGCGCCCTGTTCGTCAACACCGGTCCCGGGAACCTCGGCTCGTCCAGGCCGCGCACCGAGGACGTCTTCTCTCCCGCAGCAATCCCGGGACTCGCCGATCAGACCAACTTTCTGAGAGGGGCCGCCTTCATCCAGTTGGACTACCGGGATAATCCGGGAGGCCCCCGAACGGGCGGTAATTACGTGGCCCGGTACACCTACTTCGATGATCGCGAACTCGAGCGTCACGATTTTCGGCGCCTGGACGTCGAGCTACAACAGTACGTTCCCTTCTTCAACGGGCGACGGGTGATTGCCCTCCGTGCCCGTACGATCCTCACGTATCCGAACGGCGATGCCAGCGTGCCATTCTACATGCAGACGGTGCTCGGAGGCTCGGACGACCTGAGAGGCTTCCGTCCATATCGTTTCTACGGCGATCATCAGATCCTTTTGAACGCCGAATACCGCTGGGAGTCGTTTACAGGTCTTGAGATGGCGGCTTTTTTTGATGCCGGGAAGGTCGTTCCAGAGCGTTCCGACATCAACTTCCGGGATCTTGAAACTTCGGCGGGCTTCGGCTTTCGTTTCAACGTGCGTAACAACACGTTCATACGCATCGACACCGGATTCAGCCGGGAGGGCTTCTTAGTATGGTTCAAGTTCGCGAATCCTTTTTGAGAGGAATCATCGGATGACAGGAATCCTGATAGCGCTCCTGGTGGGAGGCGGGTTGCTAACACAGAAGTTCTATCCGGACGATCCCCTGACGAGGGAGCCGGAGCCGATGCGGGTCGACGACGCTGCGTTCCGCAAGCTCAACGACCAGTACGACCTCTTCATGCACACGCTCGGCAGTCCCGGAGAGCAACAACCGGAGAACGTGGAACCGATTCGTGCGTTGTCCATCAACACGCTGGACGAGGTTCCGGACAACCCGTGGTTCACGAACCGCATCGGATCACGAGACATGTCGATCGAGGAGGTTCGGCGGGGCCCCGGCAGCGACCAACCTCCTGATACCACGGGGCCCTGGAAGATCGTCGCGGGCAAGACCGAAGGTGTCACCCCGGGGTTCCGAATCGAGGACGTCCGTGGGGAGCAGTATCTGTTGAAGTTCGATCCCGAGACCAACCCTGAAATGGCTACGGGAGCGGATGTAATCGGATCGGTGCTGTTTCACGCGCTCGGTTACAACGTCCCCGAGAATTACCTGGTGACCTTCGATCGGGACCAACTCGTCATCGGCGAGGATGCGACGATACCCGTTCGGCTGGGGCAGGCACGGCCGATCTCGAGCATGGACGTCAACACCGCCCTCGCACGGGTGCCGCGTAGCGAAGACGGCGGGATTCGGGCCATTGCCAGCCGACTGCTGCCGGGAAAGATCCTCGGCGAGTTTCGTTATCACGCCACACGAGCAGATGATCCCAATGACGTCGTCGCCCACGAGCATCGGCGGGAACTCCGAGGTCTCTTCGTTTTCTGCGCCTGGCTGAACCACAACGATTCCCGTTCGATCAACACGCTCGACTCACTCGTGGATGAAGGCGATCTGAAGTACGTGCGGCACTATCTGATCGATTTCGGAGCGACCCTGGGCAGCGCCAGCGTGGTCTCGAACACGGCACGAGACGGGAACGCATATTTCTTCGAGTTCGGACAGGCCCTGGCCCAACTCATCAGTCTGGGAGCCTATGTCCCGGCATGGGCGAGGGCGAAGTATCTCAAGTCGGACGCGATCGGCATGATCAACCACGAGGACTTCGACCCGGAAAAGTGGAAGCCGAATTACTGGAACCCGGCTTTTTCCAACCGACTTCCAGACGACACTTTCTGGGCCGCCAGGAAGGTCATGGCGTTCAGCGACGAACATATCCGGGCCGCCGTTGAGCAAGCCCGTTATTCCGACCCGGAGGACACGGCCGCTCTGACCGAGTACTTGATCGCGCGGAGGGACAAGATCGGGCAGGTCTATTTTGCTCGGGTGCTTCCCCTCGACGAGTTTCGTCTCTCGGATGGGCAACTGGAGTTCGAAGACCTGGCCGTTAAACACGGATTCGTCCCAAACCGCGCCTACACGGTCGAATGGTTCCGGTTCAGCAATGAAACAGACACCCTCGAACGAATTGATGACGGAACCAGCTTTTCCATCCCGGATGAAGCGCGAGCCGCCTCACCGGGCTCGTATTTTGCTGCGACGATCCGCGGCGAATCCGGGGAGCAGAGTGTGGTTATCTACATGCGCACGGAAGGCGAGGGACATCGAATAGTCGGCATCGAACGCACTTGGTAGGCGCATCTCGGGATTGAGAGGGAGAAACGTTAGGATCGGGGGTAGGTGCGCTCTATGGGCGGAACCATCTATTAGCGTCGGGCCCACCGTCCCCCTCCCGACGAAAGACTGAGCGTTCGCGGTCCGAATTGCGGTGGGTAGGTTCACGGAGAAAGACAGTTGGTCCGGTCCCCCCACGCCATCCTTGCCCAGAACAGTGTGCGGTCATAGACGCACCTAAACCGCCCATCGTCGAGCGCCTAGCGCAGATTGAAGTTCACTTCGATATTCAAAGCGACGTCGACCGGGACGCCATTCCGCATTCCAGGTCTGAACTTCCACTCCTTCAGCGCCTTCATGGCGTTCTCGTCGAGGCCGAAGCCGAGGCTCCGGACGACCCGAAGGATCTCCACACTGCCATCCTTGCGCACAATCGCTTCGAGGACGACGGTGCCCTGATACTGCGCTTTGCGGGCCTCCTCGGCGTAGATCGGATCACGCTTGAACAGAATCGTCGGCGGAGTGATTCCCCCGCCAACACGGAAGACGCCACCACCGAAGCCTCCACCTTGTCCCTGGCCCAGGCCCGGTCCGCTGCCCATACCGACACCTCTGCCCTGGCCGGTTCCGATCCCGGCACCGGTGCCGGGACCCGAGGACGGTGGCGCGGGAATGCCTTCGGGATCGCCCAGGTTGAACAGGTCCACTGAGGGGAGCATGCTCGCCAGTTGCGGGGCCACGATGGTGGGCTCGGCCACGAGGAGCGGGTTGGAATTCGGGGGCGGTTCGGGCGTCGGGGGCACCAGTTGCCGGTCCGAGGCTCGGGGCGGTTGCCCGAGAGAGGGCGCGGTCAGCGTTTCTCGCCCCCCACCGCCGCCGCCGCCGGAAGTGTCATCTTCCTCGGGCAGCAGGAGCAGGTCGGGTGGCAGGTAGAGGGGAATGAATGTCTCGGTCACCTGCACTGGGAATTCGGAGGAAGGGCTCCAGAATCCCGTAAAGACGAGCATGATCATGAAGGCGTGCGCGCCCCCGGACACGGCGACACGCTTCTTGACCTTCCACTCGGACCAGATCGGTTCGACCTCGACGGGCTCGGCGGTCGTTACAGCCGGTTGCGGATTCCTGATGTCGTCGAAGATCGCCCGGGTCTGGCGGTAGATCGAGAGAAACGGCAACTGGGTTTCGATCAAACCTTCCAGGGCTCGAGGATCCGCGTGTGCCGTGATCTTCGCTCGGGGAGTCGGATTGGCGGCCTCGGCGCGAAACTCCTGGATCTGTCTCCGCAAAGAGGCGAAAGACGTCGGACCCTCGACCAACTTGTCCAGGGCCTGCGGGTCCGGCTCGGCCGTGATCTTGGCCGGTGGTGGAGGATTCCTCCGTTCGTCCTCGAGCTCCCGGAGCTGCCGGACCAAGGAGAAGATCCATTTTTCATTAGCGACTTCTCTGTAGCTAAAGGGCTTCTGGTTGCGCATGAGGTCCCTGTCTCCCGATTCGAATCCACGCCCGTAAGTAGGCGTTAAGTGTATAGACGGACGGGAGTTGGATACGTTTAGTGGAAAATTGATTCGTGAAAATGGACAAGTGAGGAGTGAAGAGTCGGAGGGAGGTGCCCGTCGGTTGATGCTGCGGTTTGACGAGCAGTCGAAGTCACGCAAGAATCCGCATGGATACCCGGCCGAACAGCGCATTCGATTGGTTCAAACCGGAAACGGCCCGTTTCACCACTTCTTCAGACCGGCCGAGCTGCTGCTGATTCTGCCTCATTTTCGAAAAAGCGGCGCGAAGCCCTTCGCGTGCCGGCACGACGAAGCCGGCGGCACCGCCACTCCGACCCAGACGGTCTCGCAACTCTGAAAAGATACCGTCTTTGCCATCGCGGCCACGGAGCAGCCCTTGCACATCTCGAAGGGAGGTCGCTAACGCCTTGTCCAGCTTCGACTTGTCCAAGGTCAACCGACCGGAGGCCGAACTGGAAATGCCGATGTCGGAGAGTTTCTTGTAGGTCCCGGTCGTGGTCGCTGAAACAGACCGTCGCACCTCGCGAATGGTGTTCCGGAGTTCGGAGCTGGCGGCGATGCGATCTCTGGAATCGCGCTTTGTCGAGTCTGACGAAAGTCGGGCGTAGTCCTGCTCCAGGGCGTTGAATTCATCGACGAAACGACCGACGGAACGGCCCGTCGAGCCCGCGTCGGAAGCCACGCTGATCGTCGCCGTGCCCTTGCCGACCAACGTCATCGATGTACCGGAGACGGCGTCGAGCACGGTGTTCGAAGTGCTGTTGAGCTGCTTGCCGTCCACCTTGATCTGGGCGTTCTGAGCGTTCTGGGTATTCCCGGAGACCGAACTCTGCCCGGTCGCGAATGCCAGCGCGGGCCCCCCGGAATTTGTCAGAGAGTTGTTGATCGTAAAGCCTTGGCCCTGTCCGGTCTCCCGGCTGGATATGACCAGCTTGTTGGAAACGGCATCGTTCGTGATCGAGGCCACGACCCCGGAGTTCTGGTTGTTGATCTGATCCTTGAGACTGGAAAGCGATGTTGCCGACCCCACGTTGATCGTTGTGGTCGTCCCACCGTTCACGGTGAACGAGATCGATCCGCCATCGGCCACGGTGTCGGTCGTGTTGGTGTAGCCTGTCGTAGACGTCGTGATCTGGCGTTTGGCCAGTTGGGTTACTTCCAGCGAAAACTCGCCCAGCGATGCCCCGGGCGAGGCCGAGACAGTCGCGACAGTGGTTGCGGACGAGGAGGCCTTGGCGCCTGCAAAGCTTGCCTTGCCGCTGAGCTCCCGCACGGGGCCGTGGAAGTTCTGGAGTCGATCGGAGACGGAGGAAAGCGCGGAGCTCTTTCCGAAGCGGGCCTGGAGATCGGCGGAGCTCTTTCCGAAGCGGGCCTGGAGATCCGGTTTGGATCCGGCCGTCCGGTCGAAATCGACAAACTTCACCGCGTCGAAGACGCTGTTGCCTGTGAAACTGATCGAAGCCATCCGTCGTGCCTCTTTTTTTGAGAACGGCCTTCTGAGCTAATCACCAGACGCGCTTCTGTCGCAGGCGCTTTCCGGTGCCAGGGACGGTAGATTTTCGCTCTCAGCCACCGCTCTTCAATTAGTCAAAATCCGGCTGATGTCCTCTTTATCGTCAAAACTGAAGAGCCCATTAGGGAAAACTCGAAGGCGCGGGCAAAAACTAGCAAGGTGACGAGCTCCTCTGGTCCAGAGGGAGGCTGCCACACACTGTGCTTGACTGCGCGACTCCCGTTTCCGTAAGCTCGCTCCGTGGTTTCGGTAGTGAGCGCCGTCGGAGGACACATGAAGCGAGCTTTCGGTCTGCTTGTTGCGACACTCTTGTCTCTTCCAGCGGCGGCCCAGGACGATCTGGCGTCGCTGCGCAATTTTCTCTGGGTGGAATCCGATTTCTGTACCGGCGCCCAGCCGTCGTTGGAACATCTGACCCGGCTCAAGGAAGAGGGCGTTCGAGGCATCCTCAACCTCCGGCGACCCCGCGAGCACGACTGGGCTTCAGAACAGGAGAAGGCCCAGGAACTCGGCTTAAAGTACTTCAACATCCCTGTCGCATCGAGGGATCCCAAGGATGTGCAGGTCACCCAGTTCCTGCGGCTAACGGACGATCCCGACCTCCGACCTCTCTTCATCCACTGCGCCGGGGCGGTACGGGTCGGCGCCTTCTGGATGATCCGCCGGGTGCTCCGAGAAGGATGGTCGATCGAACGGGCGGAGGAAGAGGCGGCTCGTATCGGGCTGCGACCCGGCTCCCGACTGAATGGTTTTGCCCGCGACTACATCGCGCGGCACCAGGACTAGTGACCTGTAACAGTGCTATCGGTACCAGCGTTCGGCGGAACGGCGTCGGATTCTAGGAGTGACGCCCGAGCCAATGCTGTTTCATTGCGAGGGCGTTACGACACCGAAGACGGCGCCGTTCCGCCGAACCCTTCGGGCCGATGGGGGTTGCGGGCGATCTCTTTGTCGGAAGCCGTCACCGATGAAAGAGCATCGCTTTCCGTCTCCCTCCTCGACCTCGCCCGCAAGACCCATCGGCGATGGTACCGATAGCATTGTTACAGGCCACTAGACGCCCGAGGGCTGAAAGCTGAGGGCTGAGCGCTTACCCCAAAATTGCAAATTCTTGCGTAGCTTCAGCTCGAACTGGGCGCGGGCACACCCTCACGCGACTTGTCGAGCAGGACGGCGATCCAGCGCCAGTCCGGGCTGTTCTGGAGGAGAATCTTGACCACCATGGTCAGCGGAACCGACAGCAGCATCCCGACGCCCCCCCACACCCATCCCCAGAAGACAAGCGAGACGAACACCACCAGCGTCGACAGGCCCAACCTCTGACCCATCAGGCGCGGCTCCATCACGTTCCCCATCGCCAGGTTGACGGTGATGTATCCGAGCGCGACGCCCAGTGCCACCCCAACCCCTCCGCCCGGTTGAATCAGCGCCAGCAGGACGGGCGGAACGGCCGCCATTATGGAGCCGATGTTCGGGATATAGTTGAGCAGGAACGCAAGCAGGCCCCAGAGAAACGGGAAGTCGACACCGAGAAACCACACCCAGGAGCCCAACAAGACTCCAGTCGTCAAGCTGATCGCGGTCTTGATGATCAGGTATCGATGCACCTGCGTCATTACCTTCGACACCTGCAGCACGCCCGACCCGGCGTCGCCGAACGCCGCCCGCACTTTGTTGGGAAAGCCCGCCGCCTCGGTCAGGATGAACACGGTCGTCAGAACGACGAGAAAGAAATTCGAGACGATTCCGGCCAGCCGCGACAACAGTCCGCCTGCGAGTTGGAAGATCTGACCCGGATTCACGATCTCCAGAACGGCCGAGATCGAAACTTCCAATCCCCACGACTCCAGCCGACGTTCGGCCAAATCCATCAACTCTGTGATGCGGGCCTGATACTGAGGCAGAGCTTGGGTGAAGGAGTTGACCGAGCCCCCGACGACGACCCCGATTCCGACCAGGACGACGATCAGGCCGAGCATCACGAACAGAATCGCCAGCCACTGCGGCCAGCGATGTCCTGTCAGCCAGTTGATGAGTGGTATCCCCAGCATCGACAGGAACACGGACAGGAGGAACGGAACGACAACCGTCTCGGCCGCCCGAAGACCCGCAACCAGGATAATCAGGCACGCCAGGGTCAGCAGCACCCGGGAACCAACCTTGGGATGTTCCAGTTCCCTCATCACAACCGATTTGATTCTAACACCCGGGAATGGAAGCGTGTGTAGCCAGTCGGCTGCGGCCAGTGGTCAGTAGATCACTGAGCGAGAGGTCGGCGAGAGAACCAATGTGAGGGGGACAGGGACCTGGTCCTGTCCCCGGGTGTTCGCTGAGCAGAAAAGCGGGTGTTTGATAAGCAGAAAAGTCGGTGAACGATGGATCATTTCCGCCAGAACGCCGGCGTCATGATCACGATCACCGTGTAGAACTCGAGTCGGCCTGCGATCATGTCCCCGGCCAGGACCCACTTGGCGAGCATCGGCAGGTGGGCGTAATTTTCCGTCGGACCGACCGAACCCAGGGCCGGACCGATGTTGAACATCGACGCGGCGACGGCGGCGATCGCGGTGAGCACGTCCACTCCCATGGCCGCCAGCATCAGGCACGACGCAAAGTTGACCACGAAAGCCAGGTAGACCAGGTTGAGGAGGCTCTGGATCGTCGACTCGGAAATCACCTTCCCTCCCAGGCGAACCGCAAAGACGCCGCGGCGTTCGACCATCCTTTTGAATTCGCGATCGACGACCTTGGCCAGCAAGAGAACCCTGGCAGTCTTCATGCCGCCCGCAGTCGATCCCGTGCATCCTCCCACGAACATCAATGTCAGCAGGATCAACTGTGGCAACGGATGCCACACCTCGAAATTATCCGTTACGAAACCGGTCCCCGTGAGGATGGCGCCGACCTGGAACAAGGCACTGCGAACCGCCTCGAGCAGGCCATACCCGTCGTTCCAGACGAGAATCCCCCCGATCAGGGTCGTCGTCGTCGCCGTGATCAACAGGTAATACCGCAACTCGACATCCTCAAAGAACCGGCGGGGGTTGCGCTCGACCCAGAGCCGATAGTGTTGGACGAAGCTAATTCCGGCGAGGAGCATGAACACGATGATGATGAGCTCGATGAGCGGGCTGTTGAAGCCGGCGATGCTGTCGGTCCTTGTCGAGAAGCCACCGGTTCCGAGCGTCGAGAACGTGTGGCACAGGGCTTCAAACCCGGTCATCCCCGCCAGCCTCAGCGCGAAGAACTCCGCAACCGTCAACGACGCGTAGATCTTCCACAACGAGAGGGCGGTCTCCGTGATTCGAGGCTTCAACCGCTCGGACTTGGCACCCGAGAACTCGGCGCGGTATAGCTGCATGCCGCCGTGTCCGACCAGGGGCAGGATCGCAATACCGAGAAGGACAATGCCCATTCCGCCCAGCCAGTGGGAAAAGCATCGCCAGAACTGCAATGCGTCTGGAAGCACCTCGACTTCGGGAAGGACCGTGGCACCAGTCGTCGAGAACCCGGACACCGCCTCGAAGAACGCGTCGGTGAATGTCGTGAAGTACGGCGACAGGTAGAACGGAAGGCTGCCGAACAGGCCGACGCTGACCCAGATTGAAACAACGAGCAGGAGGCCTTCCCGCTGGCTAAGCTCCCGACTCGGTCTCCGGAACAGGAACAGGGACAGGCTGCCGACCCCCAGCGTGATTACCGCGGAGTATGCCAGCGGTTCCAGGCCCCCGCTACCGACCGCCCACCCGTAAGCGAACGGGATGAGCATCGTGCCGCCAAGGGCCAGGAGGAACTGGCCTAGGACGTAGCCGATCAGCTGAAACTGGATCAAGGAGGATTCTCCTAAGCCAGAAAAACAGACTCCAGGTCTCGGACGGTACTCTCGAGCGCGAAGAAGATGACGCGATCGCCGGCTTCGATTATCGCGTTTCCCCGGGGTATGAGTACCTGCCCGTCGGGCCTGGCAATCGCCCCAACGATGGCGCCGCGCGGGAACCGCAGCTCGTTCAGCGGCCGCCCCACATACCTGGAACCCTTCGAGGCGAGCAGCTCGATCGCTTCAGCCTCTTCTTCGCCGAACGTGGTGACCGACAGGACGCGACCTTTCCGAACGAACTGTAGAATTCGGTCGACTGCTTCCAGACGGGGACTGACGGTCGTGTTGATCCCCAGGCGCTGGACCATCGGCAGATAACTCATCCGATTGATCAGAGCCACGACCTTCTTGACCCCAAGCCGACGCGCCAGCAGCGAGGCGATGATGTTGTCCTCGTCGTGATTCGTCAGGGCCAGAAACGCATCGACTCCCTCGACGTTCTCCTCCAGCAAGGTCGCCTGATCGGTGCCGTCGCCGTGGATGACGATCGCCTTGTCCAGAATCGTCGATATCTTCTTGCAACGATCATGGTCGTTTTCGAACAGCTTCACCTGAACCCCGTGATCCTCGAGTATCTGGGCGACCTGGATGCCGATCTGTTTTCCTCCGACGACAAAAACACGCTCCAGCTCGTTGTGGGTCTCGATCCCCATGAACTCGAGCACCTCTTCCAGGTTGTCGCGCGTCGCCATCCCGTAGATATGGTCGCCCGGCTGCAAGGTCTCTGCTCCGTGGGGGATGATTACCTGCTGCCCCCTGAAGATCATCGCGATCAAAGAATTCCGCGGTGGACCGGCTTTCTCGAGCTCCCCCAGGGTCTTGCCGGCCAGCCAGCTGTCGAGCTCGACATTCATCCCGAAGAGTCGGGCCTCACCCCTCGCGAACTCCAGGATGTCGGAAACCCCCGGGTAGTTGACGACGCGCATGATCCGGTCGGAGACGTCGCTTTCCGGGTGGATGATCAAATCAATCTCCAAACCCGCCCGCTTCGTCAACCGTCGCCAGTGCTCCACCTCGTGGGTGCGCATCCTGGCAACCTTGATACTGGCCTTGGATTCGACCTGCGCGATGAGGCAGGCCAGAATATTGACCCCGTCGGAGTCCGTCGCCGCAATGAGCATCTCGGTTTCGGCGAGGCCGGCACGACGAAGGGTCAGGACACTGGCAGCATTGCCCTGAATGATCTTCGCGTCCAGGGTGTCCTCGAGATGCTCGCACCGGGAGATGTCTTGCTCTACAAGGACGACTTCGTTGCCTTCTCGGATGAGGCGGCTCGCGATGAGGGCAGCGACGTCTCCGCCTCCGGCAATCAGAATTCGCATCGTTATCGGTTACTCACGTCGCTGGACGGACGAGCAGGCCGCATCATACTGCGTTCGTTCCGAGTCTGTACACGCCAATCCTCGTCGTATTTCGGTTCGAGCCTGGGTGATCCGGACTGTTCCGCCCTTTCGTTTCAAGTATCTCACGCCCGCGACGAATCGTCAGACAGGACTCGCCCTGCGAGGACCCGACGGTGCTTGGCGCCACCGCAGCTCCAACCCGAAGATCGTCTTTGAGTTGGTACAGTGGTACACTGGTACAAAGGAGGTGCGCCAATGCCCAAGAAAGCCGGCAAGAAGCCCGGAGAACAAAGCTACAGGGTTATCCGCGTCCAGACGGGCGTCCGCATGGAAAAACGCCTGGTGAAGGTTCTCAAGGGTCTCGCCGAATACCTGGACATGACCATGGGGGACCTGCTGGAGGGCATCGTGCTTCATGCGTTTGATGGAAAACAACCCTTCAAGAAAGAAACCCTCGAGAAGGTCGCCGACCTGAAGCGGATCTACGGATTGGACCTGGACTCCAGTGCGAGTCACCGTATGAAGGAGGCCGAGCGATGAATGCCCTCGCCGCCTACGAGCCGACCGCGGAAGAAGCGACTTTTGTCGGTCGTTTCGAGGATTGCTCCCTGCCCAACGCGGTTTTTCGTCACGTCGATCACGTGAGACTGACCTGGTTGTACCTGCGGATGTATCCGATCCTGGAAGCGCTGGACCGCGTCGTCGTCGGCCTGAAGCAATTCGCGACTTCCACTGGTCACTCCAACCTCTACCACGAGACGATCACGTGGGCGTTCGTCATCATCGTCAACGAGCGCATCGAACGGTTTGGGAGGGATCACACGTGGCTGGAGTTCGAGGAACGCAACGCCGACTTGATCCGGGACGGCCGAGCGGTGCTTGGTGGGTTTTACTCTGCTGAAGTGATCGGGTCCGACCTTGCAAGACGCGTGTTCCTCATGCCCGATCACGCGTCCAATTGATCAATCTCGCGACGGGTCGTCCGGATCGTGAACTCTGGGCGAAAAGTTGACTTTCTGGATCACCTGCGCCCTTATACTGCCCGCATGAGACTTCAAGGAAAGGTCGCGCTTATTACGGGAGCCTCCCGCGGAATCGGACGGGCCACCGCTACTCTCTTCGGGCGGGAGGGTGCTTCCGTCATCGTCAACTATGCCACCCGGGCAGACGCCGCGGAGGAGGTCGTCCAGACGATTCAGGACGGCGGTGCCGAGGCCGTCGCCGTCAAGGCCGATGTGTCGGATCGGACCGATGTCGAGACCATGGTCGGCGAATCGATCGACCGGTTCGGCAGCATCGACATCCTCGTCAACAACGCGGGCATCCTGCTGCACGGCAATGTGATGACGATGAACGAAGAAGAACTCGACCGCATGATCGCCGTAAACGTCAAAGGCATCGTCAACTGTGTCCAGGTCGTCGCGCCGAAGATGGCGGATCAAGGTCACGGAAAGATCGTCAACATCAGTTCCCTGGCGGCTCTCGGTACGGCCGTCGGTGGGACTACTCCCTACGCGCTGACGAAAGCGGCAGTGATATCTCTGACGAAGCGAATGGCCTTCGAGCTGGGGCCGAAGGGCATCAATGTCAACGCGATCTGTCCGGGCTTCATCCAGACCGACATGCTGGCTTCGATCAGCGGCTCGGCTGAAGGCCTCGCCGACGCGCTGGCGAAACCCGCCGCCAAGGCCGCACTGGGCCGTGTGGGGCAACCGGAAGACATCGCCGGCAGCGCGCTGTTTCTCTCCAGCGAAGAATCCAGCTTTATCACCGGGCAGGTCCTGACCGTCGACGGCGGACGCATGGATTTCCTGACGCATTCGGCGTGAGGGCAAGTGTAGGTGCGGTCTATGACCGCACATTCGCATCCTGATGTCGGAGAGACACGATGTAGCTGTCGTCGCTCGGATCGTAGATGACAGCATTGGCGTGAGCCCAGTTTCGCGTTCCGTTGTCTGCCTCCGGGTATGCGAAATTCCAACCCTCATCTAACGATCCGTATCCAAGACGGTATGGGTTGAGAATATCGATCAGCGAGTACCTCCTCGCTTCAGTCCCGTCCCTCGTGAACTCTAAAACGACATCTCCGATAACGTTAGCCGTTTCCCTTTCAGCTTGGGGATCAGTCTCGCTGGTCGGGTAGTTCTCGAGACGTCTCAATTCAGTACCCAGAGTGACGAAATTACCTGAAGGCATCTGAGAGAGTTCGTGATGAGGGTTCTCGATGTCTAGAGCCACACTCCCGGGCGCAGCATCACTTCTGTTCTTCGAATGCCACCTACGAACAACATTTCCGAGAAATTAGTTCTGAAGGCCAAGGGCTCCGACCAGGCGGCACGGTTTCCGTTACCGTCGACGACGCTCACTTCGACTGTGTAGTCCGCTCCCGGCGCCAGGCCAAGCAGGGAAAGCGAGTGGTTGCTGTCCATCTCGGCGAACTCGACGACCCGTTCCGCGCCGCCGGTCCGGATGTCAAGGATGATGGTGGACGGTTCGTCGGTAACAACTTCGACCAGGGCAGCCAGAGGTGTGGTCAGGTTGGGGTTCAGGCTGACGGTGGGAGAATCCACGAATTGAGGAGGCGAGGAATCCAGAACGCCGCAGCCCGCCGTTCCAGCAGGCATCAGGTTCCCCATGGCGGTTGGTAAAATGTGTCATGGCACATATCACCGGTGAAGACCGTTCCCAGCTTCTGCTTCTGCCCGATACTGTGGACGACTATGCCAGAAGAACGGCGATCACGAAATAGTGGACGTGGTGATTCACGTGCCTCCGGAGGCCGTACACGGACGCTTGGGTCACGCGATCGCCGGCGGACCAGCAGCCCGTGACTAAGCCTCTTTCACCTCGGCGATCAGCTTGTTGAGCGACGCCTTCGCGTCGCCGAAGAGCATGGCGGTCCTGGGATGGTAGAACAGCTCGTTGTCGATGCCGGCGAAGCCGGGATTCATGCTCCGCTTCATCACGATGACCTGCTGGGCGTTGTCCACGTCCAGAATCGGCATGCCGTAGATCGGGCTCGCCGGGTTGCTGCGCGCTGCAGGATTGACCACGTCGTTAGCGCCGATCACCACCGCGACGTCTGTTCGGTCGAACTCGGGATTGATCCGCTCCATTTCCCAGAGCTGATCGTAGGACACGTCCGCCTCTGCCAGGAGGACGTTCATGTGTCCCGGCATTCGGCCCGCCACGGGGTGGATCGCGTACTTGACGACGACATCACGCGCAACAATCCGCCTCGCGGTCCAGCAGCGAGGCCAACTCGCGGACCGCGTGCTGCGCCTGCGATACCGCCAGACCGTAGCCCGGCACGACGACAACCTGCTTCGCGTAGGCGAGCATCACGGCTGCGTCTTCGGCCGACACCTGACGCACGGTCCCGCCCGTCGCGACCGCGGCCGCGCCGGGCGCTTCGGGCGCACCGGCACCGAACGCACCAAACAACACGTTGGCGAGCGACCGGTTCATTCCCTTACACATGATCATCGTCAAGATGATTCCCGATGCCCCGACCAGGGCTCCGCTGATGATCAACCCGTTGTTGTCGATCACAAAACCCGTCGATGCCGCCGCGATCCCGGAATAGGAGTTGAGCAGCGAAATCACAACGGGCATGTCGGCTCCGCCGATGGGGATGACGGTCAACACGCCGAGCACGAGCGACAAACCGACCAGTATCAACATGGGCCGTGCGACCGAATCGCCGAAGACACCGGCAAACTGTGCCGCGATGTCGCTTCCGGGCTGCGCGACGACCAAGTAGGTGGCGACCGCCAGGATCGCGAGCGCGAGAAGCGCGTTCAAAGGCTTCTGCAGGGGGTAGGTCACCGCCTGCCCCGTCACGAGTTCCTGTAGCTTGCCGAAAGCAATCAGACTGCCTGAAAACGTCACGGCCCCCACCAGGACGCTGAACTGAACGCTGACCGCCACGTCGACCTCGGCTCCTCCTTGCGCACTCAAACGGAGGTATTCGGCGCTGGCGACGAGGACCGAAGCCCCACCCCCGAACCCGTTGAGCAGGGCGACCATCTGCGGCATCGCCGTCATCTGGATGGTGCGGGCGAGGATCGCCCCGGCGGATCCGCCGATGATGATGCCGATCAGGATGCCGGAGAACCCGACGATCCGCTGCTCGAGCAGGGTCACCAGGATCGCGATGAGCATCCCGAACGATGCGAGAGCGTTTCCCTTTCGGGCGGTCGCCGGCGATGACAACCACTTCAAGCCGAAGATGAAGAAAACAGCCGCCAGCAGGTAGGCAAGTTCCGACAACGCGTTCATTTACGGTCCCTGCCCTTGTCCTTCTTGAACATCTGCAGCATGCGGTCGGTCACCATGAAGCCCCCGACGATGTTCGTCGTCGCGAACGCGACAGCAACGATGCCCAGTATGGCTCCGGCCTGGCTGTAGCCTTCTCCGGCGACGATCATCGCGCCGATGACCGTGATTCCGGAGATGGCGTTGGACCCGGACATCAGCGGCGTATGCAGCGTGGGAGGCACTTTCGTGATGACCTCGAAACCCACGAACATCGCGAGCACAAGAATGACGATCTCTCCGATCAAGCTTTCCATCAGATCCTCAGCTCCCCCTCATGCGTGATTGTGCTCGGACCGACCACATCGTTTTCCAGATCGACCTTCAACTGACCCTCATGGATCATCTCTTCCAGCAGCGTGACCACGTTTCTGGAGTACATCTGGCTCGCGTTCACTGCGACGGTCGCCGGAAGGTTCAATTCGCCGATGATCGTCACCCCGTGTTTCACGACTTCCCGTCCCGGTTCTGTCAGTTCGCAGTTCCCCCCGGTTTCGGCTGCGAGATCCACGATCACCGATCCGGGTCTCATGTCGCGAACCATTTCCTCGGTGATCAAGCGAGGTGCCGGTTTGTCCGGAATCAGCGCGGTCGTAATGACGATGTCGACACTCTGCAGGGTCTTGTGCAGCAACTCCTGCTCCCGCCGGTGCGATTCTTCCGACAACTCCTTCGCGTATCCGCCGGCGGTCTCTGTCTCCTCCTCGACGAGTTCGACTTCGAGGAACTTGGCCCCGAGACTTTCAACCTGTTCTTTGACTACCGGACGGACATCGAAAGCGGTCACGACAGCGCCAAGACGCCGGGCGGTCGCGATGGCCTGCAAGCCGGCCACACCGGCGCCCAGCACGAAAACGCTCGAAGGTCGAATCGTGCCCGCCGCCGTCACCAGCATGGGGAGGATCTTTCCGAGAGCCGTCGCGCCAACCAGCACCGCCTTGTAGCCCGCGATGTTCGATTGAGAGGAAAGAGCATCCATCGTCTGGGCACGTGAAATCCGCGGGACGCGGTTCATGCTCACCGCGGTAACTCCTCGCGCGGCCAGCGCGTCGAGGATCGCACGGTCACGAACGGGCTGCAGGAAGCTCACCACGACGGCCCCTTCCTTCAGCAGCCCGACATCGGCCAACCGGGGAGGCTGAACGCTCAACACGACGTCGGTTGCGCCCAGAACTTCACCCGCGCTCCCCAAGACGGCCGCGCCGGCATCCCTGTAAAAGTCGTCTGTAAAGGAGGCACCCTCTCCCGCACCGGCCTCGACAACGACTTCGACGCCCCGATCGACCAGTTTCCTGACCACGTCGGGCACCAGAGCCACACGGAACTCGTGCTCAAGGGTCTCTTTCGGGACGCCTACCTTCATTCAGTTTCCTCCGGGAGTTCCCTGACGTGACACCAGCCACCGAACACCGACAGTCGGCGCGCGGTCCGATGGCAAAACAGACGATTTTAAACGGTAGTGGGTGAGGCGCGCAAGGACCCCCGCCATTGGAGATTTCTTCATTCGAGTTTGGGAATTGGAGATTGCGGAATCACATCCCCAATCCTAAGTTTCCAATCTGCAATCTCGAATTTCCAATAGCTAGGGGCCCGGCCGATTGACATAGGTCCCGTAACGTGTCGCCCGGCCGATGCGATTGAAGTAGTCGTAGGCGATGCGGGAGATCTCCGCCATCAGTTCGGACGCTTCGTTGCCCAGACCAAAATTCTCCATCACGACCACGATGTAGGGGCGTTCCGGCAGTTCTACGATCGCCCACTCCGTTGAAACCCCGGCGATTCCGCCCGGCTTGAACGCGACAGGAACAGTCGCGGGAAGAACCGCATTGATCCCTCCACGCTTGCGCTTGCGAAGAATCGAGAGGATGTCGTCGGAGGGTTCCCGGCCGAGAAACTCTCCCTGGTATAGCATCTCCATGATCCTTGCGGCTTCGGCGGGGGTGGACGTGTTCTCATCCCCTCGCGCCGACGCAGTCTGGTTGATCATCCGTCGACGCAGACGCGTGCGTTCAAACCCGAGCGACTGCAATGTCCGGTTGACGTTTTCCATCCCGACCAGATCGACCAGGATGTTCGTCGCGGTGTTGTCGCTGACGAGCACCATCAGAACGCAGAGGTCGCGGATCGACAGCTCGGACGTGCCGTCGCCGAGCTCTTTCAGGACACCGCTTCCCCCCACTTGCTGTGCCCGGCCGACTTCGAGCTTGTCTGTGAGTTCGAATCGACCTTCGCCGGCCTGCTTGTAAACCTCCATCAGGATCGGGATCTTGATCGCGCTGCCCTGCGGAAAGACAAAATCGTCGCGGAAACCGAATCGCTCTCCGCTGGTCAAATCGAACACGACGACGCCTCCGACTCCCCGAGTGCTGTCGGCAACCTCGACGATCCGATCACGCGTCTTCCGGCTGATGACTTCCCAGTTCTCTTCTTGAGCCCATAGCGACGGCACTGTGAGCGTTACAAGGACAAACAGCAAGCCTGTCTCTCTCATTGTTTCCTCCGACTCTCCGGGTTGCGCCCATTCCAAGCCAGCCGAGCCCACAAGTCAATCGCTTTCGTCCTGCACGAGTAACCCCCTCTGGAACAGCGTCTTGACTCTGCAGGTTGTTTCGACGCGGAGCCCCGCGGATTTTACGGAGTCAGGCCGTCCACCCCCGTTTCGCGCATTCTTCAACTGACTACTGACAACCGACAACTGACTACTTCCCCTTTACATCATTAACAATCATTTATAACCACCTTAACAACGGCTAGGAGTCTGCGCGGCAGAAGGACCGGAATTGGGCGGATAAAGATCGAAGCACTAGTGTCCGGAACACGGTGCAACAGCCGCCGGCAACTTATAGATGGACAGTGAGTTGAAGGGCATTCTACGATTTTTCGATTTGAACCTGCCGATCACACTTTTAGCAATATTACGGTAGCGGTGAGAGGGGTGATACCAATGGCGCATGAACTCAGGCCAAACCGTCTTCTCACAAGTCATGGATTACGCGCCCCGATACGAGTTTCAGAAGTGTGTCGCCCGCTATCGGGGCGATTACCAGCAGAAAGGGTTTTCCTGCTGGGATCAGTTCCTGGCGATGGCATTCGCCCAATTGACCTATCGTGAAAGCCTCCGCGACATCGAAGCCTGCTTACGCGCCCTCGGCAGAAAGCGTTACCACATGGGATTCCGAAGCAAGGTGGCGCGGACGACACTGGCCGACGCCAACGAGCGGCGCGACTGGCGGATCTATGCGGATTTCGCACAGGTCCTGATCGGCATGGCGCGGCCGTTATATGCCGAAGACCCCATCGGCGTCGAGTTGGATCAAGGTCTGTATGCCCTGGACTCGACCACCATTGACCTGTGTCTTTCACTATTCCCATGGGCCCGGTTTCGCCGGCACAAAGCCGCGGTCAAGATGCATACACTGCTGGATCTTCACGGCAACATTCCCGCGTTTATCCACGTCACAGACGGGAAAGTCCATGACGTCAACGTTCTCGATGAGATCGCACCCGAAGCGGGTGCCTTCTACGTCATGGACCGCGCCTATATCGATTTTGAACGGCTCTTTCTCTTCTCCCTCTGTTCCGCTTTCTTTGTGGTGCGTGCTAAGAAGAACGTCGTCCTGCGGCGGCGGTACTCCCGTCGGGTGGACACGACCACGGGATTGCGATCCGACCAGACGGTCATCCTCACAACGAACAAATCCGCCAAAACCTCCCGATCCGTTGCGGCGTATGCTACTTCGATGCCGGGACGAACAAGCGGTTGAAGTTCCTGACCAACAACTTCGCGTTGCCTGCACTCACCATCACTCAGATCTACAAGTCGCGATGGCAGGTGGAACTTTTCTTTAAATGGATCAAACAACACCTTCGAATCAAGTCCTTCTACGGCACCAGCGAGAATGCGGTGAAGACCCAGATCTGGATCGCCATTTCGGTTTATGTTCTCGTCGCCATCATCCGGAAGCGCCTCGGCATCGATAGGAGACAGATTCTCAGCATTGCGATTCTTGAGAAACAGCCCAAGGCCTTTCACGCGCCTGATTCCCAATTCAATGAATCTCCAAGATCCTAACCAGCTAGGATTCGACGGCTAACCGGACATAGTGAGATCGAAGATATGTCATGGCACGAACCTATCGGACTTATAGCCCAGAACAAACACTGCTGATGCCACCGTCGTTGAGAGATTGGTTGGCCGAAGATCACCTGTCGTACTTCATATCGGACGCGGTGGACGCGATGGATTTGAGCGCGTTCGAACAGCGGTATGGAACCGAGGGTCCGGGCAATCAGGCGTTTGATCCGCGGATGATGGTGAAGGTGCTGATTTATGGGTACGCGACCGGAGTGTTCTCGTCCAGGAAGATCGCGGCGAAGTTGACCGACGACGTAGCGTTCCGGATGTTGGGAGCGGAGAACTTTCCGGCGCACCGAACGATCTCGGATTTTCGCAAACTGCATCTTGAGGAGTTCGGAAACCTGTTTGTGCAAGTGGTGATGATGGCGCGGGAAGCGGGACTGGTGAAGATGGGAACCGTGGCGGTGGACGGGACCAAGATGCGGGCGAATGCAAGCAAACGCAAAGCGATGAGCTACGAACGCATGAAAAAGCAGGAGACCGAATTGGGTGAACAGATTCGGGATCTGTTGAACCGGGCCGAGGCGACCGATGAGGACGAAGACGAGCGATACGGCAAGGACCGGCGCGGAGACGAACTGCCCGACGGGTTGGCCACGCGCAAGAAGCGCCTGGCCACGATACAGGCGGCCATGAAGCGGCTCGAAGAACGTCAGATGGCCGCGGACAAGGAAGCGGGACGGAACACCAAAGATCACAAACCCGGATGCGGAAAGAAGCCATTCAAACGTCCCATGGGGGAACCTAAACCCACGGCCCAGGACAACTTCACCGACCCGGAAAGCCGGATGATGAAGACCTCCACCGAAGGGTTCCAGCAATGCTACAACGCGCAAGCGGTGGTGGATTCCCAGGCCCGGATCATCGTGGCAACAACGGTGACTGACAATGCATCGGATGTGGGGCAGTTGGAACCCACGCTGGATGCGTTGAGCGACAATCTGGGGGAGCGTCCCGACCGCGTGCTGGCCGATGCGGGATATCGATCCGAGTCAAATCTGGGGATGTTGGAACAACGTCAGATTGACGGGTATGTTGCGATGGGTCGCGAGAAGGATCTCGCCCGTGCCCCACTCCCACCCAAAGACACCGCTGTTGGTCGGATGATGAGAAAGATGAAAACCAAGCGTGGGCGTGACCGCTACCGGGCCCGAAAGCACATTGGTGAGCCGCCCTTCGGGTGGATCAAGTCGGTGCTCGGATTCCGACAGTTCAGTCTACGCGGTTTGGACAAAGTGACCGGGGAGTGGAATCTGGTCACTCTGGCGGTGAACTTACGACGGATGAACGGGAAGATCGAATGGGCATAATCCGGAAAACCGCAACCCGGCAGACCCGATACACGGCCAATTACGGGTGTCCGTACAACTCTGAACTCGTCGTATCGGAAGAATCGGTCGATTCTCCTCCGAAGACCCTCTCAAATCCCAATCAGTCCGAGTTCTTTGCGCTCTGCCGCGCAGACTCCTAGGCGATTGATTCGTCTATGCTTTACGATGTGTGGGACATTTCGCCACACACGGCACGGCATCGCCTGTCGGCGCAACCCAACCGAGGTGAGTAGTGATGGAAACACTGTGGCAAGATTTTCAATACGGCGTCCGAATGCTGGTCAAGAAGCCAGCCTTCACTGTGGTCGCCGTACTCACTCTGGCCCTGGGGATCGGGGCCAACTCCGCGATATTCAGCGTCGTCAACTCGGTCCTGCTCCGGCCGCTTCCCTATAAGGATCCGGATCAGCTGGTCCGGTTCGTCATGGACCGGCCGCCGATCGCGGGTGAGGGCGGCCCCCGCCGGATACCCTCCATCACGACCGACGACTTTCAGGAGTACCGTCTGCAGTCGGAAACACTCGAGCAGATCGGCATCTACTCGAGCCATTCGGCGACAATGACGAGCCTGGAGGAACCGGTGCGCCTCAGCGGAGGCCGCGTGTCTCCCGCGATGTTCGAGCTCCTGGGCGCCTCGCCGCTCATGGGCCGCGTTTTCGAGCAGCAGGAGGAGAGTCCGGGCAACGATCGTGTCGTCATTTTAGGCGAGATGGCCTGGGAGCGGTACTTCGGACGAGATCCCGACATCCTGAACCGGACCCTGATCCTCGACGACAATACGTATCCGGTGGTCGGGATCATGCCCGCTGATTTCGAGTTTCCCAATCCGGAAACGGAGTACTGGATTCCGGCGTCGGTTCGACCGGCCGTCCAACGCCAGGTCGGCCGAATCGAAATCTCGGGCTCAACGCTGGCCCGACTGAAACAAGGTGTATCCCTGGAGACCGCGGTGGCCGAGGCCAACACGATCTTCGCCCGCCTCCATCCCGCCGGTTCGAGCTTCGACGGCACCGATTTCACACGGGCCCCAGAAGGCGGATCCGGAGAGCAGACATCGGGCCAGGAGCGACGTGGAATGAGGATCGGCCGACCGAGTGAACAGGCCGGCGGCGGGGAACCTGTCCCCGAAGGCCAGGTGCAGCGCCGCGTCGTTCGGGGCGGCCCTGCAGGTGAACCGGGTGCGGGCGGGAACCGACAAGTCGTCCGCCGCGGCCCCGGTCCCGGCGGTGACGCGGGGGGTGGCCAGCGGGGCGTTCGGGGTGGCCCGGCCCCCGGCGGTGACGCGGCCGGCGAGCGACAAGTCGTCCGTGGTGGCCCGGGCCGCGGTGCTCCGGGCGGCAGCCCCCTCGCGGGTCAGGATCCTCTGGCGAATTCCACGATCGATCTCATTCCGCTCCAGGAAGAGCTGGTCGCACCGGTCCGGCCGGCTCTGATGGTGCTGCTGGTGGCCGTCGGGTTCGTGCTCCTCATCGCCTGCGCCAACGTCGCGAACCTGCTGCTGACAAGGGCGAGCGGACGAGGGCTCGAAATCGCAATTCGAGCCGCCATGGGGGCGGGTCGCGTAAGGCTGGTGCGCCAGGTGTTGACCGAAAGCATCACCCTCGCCGTTCTCGGTGGGGGACTCGGATGCCTGCTGGCCTACTGGGGTGTGGGCGCGCTTAAGGCCCTGGAGCCGGGCACGATTCCCCGCATCGACGAAATCGGTATCGATCCGACCGTGCTGGCGTTCACCCTGTGCGTCTCCGTGTTGACCGGCCTCCTCTTCGGACTGGCACCTGCATTCCGAATGAGCAACAGCGAGCGGATGGAGAGCCTGAAGGAAGGGGGCACGTATGCGTCATCCGGTTTCGACCTGTTCCGACGTAACAAGACCCGCAGCCTGCTCGCGATGGCGGAAGTCGCCCTGGCCGTCGTCCTGTTGGTCGGCGGGGGCTTGCTGATAAACAGCTTCACGAACCTGACCGGTGTCGATCCGGGCTACGACCCGAAAAACGTCCTGACCTTCCAGGTCAACCTGCCGAGGGCGCGCTACGCAGACGTCCCACAACGGCGGACCTTCTACGATCGGCTCCTCGGAAGCACCGACATGATGAACGGCGTCGTTTCTGCCGGCGCGGTCAACATCCTGCCTCTGACCCAGAACAACATACGTATGGCTTTCATGCTCCCGGGAGAAGGCGACTACCAGCAGCGCGCCGCGGCGGACGTACGGATCATCAGCCCCGGCTACTTCGACGCGATGGGGATTCCGATCGTCGAAGGGCGCGGCTTCACAGACCAGGATCGCGATGGGCAGCAGGGAGTGCTCCTGGTCAACCAGACTTTTGCGCGACGCTATTTCCCGGATGAATCCCCTGTGAACCGCGAGTTTCAACCCGGCCCGACAGGCTCGCAACGGATCGTCGGCATCGTCGGGGACGTCCGCCACCAGGGCCTCGATCGAGACGTCGAGCCGGAAGTGTATTTCACCTACCAGCAAGCCGCCCAAACTTTCGGAAACCTGCCGATGACGTTCGCGATCCAGACTGCGGGCGACCCGATGGCGCTGGTGCCCGAAATACGCCGCAGCGTCCTGGATCTGGACTCCTCGCTGACCGTCGACAACATCCGGACGATGGAGGACCGCCTCTACTCATCGATCGCAGGTCCCCGGTTCTACGCGGTCCTACTGGGTGTATTCGCCGCGATCGCGCTGGTCCTGGCGTCGGTGGGCATCTACGGTGTGCTGGCCTATTCGGTGAGCCAGCGCACTCGGGAGATCGGAATCCGCATGGCCCTCGGTGCGGAAAAACAGAACGTCCTGAGATTGATTCTCAGCCAGGGCATGGTCTTAACCGCAATCGGCATCGTTGCCGGACTCGCCGGGGCGTTTGCCGTCACACGGTACCTGGAGAGCATGCTGTTCGGGCTGACAGCCCTGGATCCGACGACGTTCGTCGGAGTAACGGCACTCCTGATAGTGACGGCGGCGACCGCCTGTTACGTGCCGGCCCGTCGCGCCACCAAAGTCGACCCGATTGTGGCTTTACGCTACGAATAAACTAAAAAGGGGGGCAGAGCCCCCATTTCCCTAATTCGTTGTCACGTTATTTCAGTCTTGAAATGAGGGAAATGGGGGCTCTGCCCCCTTATTTCTTCCACTTCTGCGGACGTGGCGGCAGTAATTCCCGCGGCACGTTCGTCTGGGCACGCGGCTCACCGCGGTGACAGGTCCAGCAGGTCAGTACTTCCCTGCCGTCGAAGAAATCGTCCTGAAGGCCCGCACGAATCTCGATCATCCTCCGGGCCATCAGCTTCTGGATCTGGTCGTCGCTGGACCAATCCCCCGGAGTATGGCAGTGCGTGCAGCAGACACCGAGTGAAGCGACGAACGTGTACATCACTTCGCGAAGCTCGTTGGCCGGGATGTCCCCGAGCTGGTGGAGGTTCTCGTAGACCTCGCCGGCCGGGCGTGTCTCATCCGAGAACGCTGTTGCCGGCATCGCCCGAACCATCGCCATCATCTCGGGGTCGACCTCGGTCTCCGGCTTCGTCGAACCGCGGTGGCAGGTCCAGCAACTCGCGGCCTCGAAACCCTGGAAGTACTCCTCGCCCGCGACCGCAACCATGCGCATCATGTCCCGGGCCGTATGCTTCTCGGGCTTGTCGTCCAAATGCCAACCCGCCCGGTCGTGGCAGTGTTCGCAACGCACCCCCAGCGTCCGGCTCGTGACCTGCATGATGTAGCGGAGTTCGTCCCCGGGTATGTCGGTGAGGATCTGGACGTTCTGAAACGGCTCGGACTGCTCCTGTTGAGCCCTTGCGTGGGGCGCGGCCGGGACGATCGCCAGAATACCGGCAACCAGGATAATAAAGGTGGTGATGCGAAACATCCTGCCTATGTATCACCGGACAGGACTGATTTCAACGACAGGCGCGGATCTTTACGAACTGTCTCTCAGCTTGAAACGTTGAATCTTCCCTGCGGCAGTCTTCGGGAGGTCGTCGACGAATTCGATCCGGCGAGGATACTTGTAGGGTGTCAGCCGCATCTTGACGAGGTCCTGTAGTTCACGGACGAGCGGCCCGTCGCCCTCGACGTCGGCCTTGAGCACGACATAGGCCTGCGGCTTGAGGAGCTTGTTGTCGTCCAGCCAGGGAACGACAGCCGACTCTAAAACCGTCTCGTGTTCCACCAGACAGTTTTCGATCTCGATCGGCGACACCCACTGGCCCGAAACTTTGAACATGTCGTCCGAACGGCCTGCGTAGAAAAGAAAGCCGTCCGGATCCCTGTAGTACTTGTCGCCGCTGAAAAACCAGCCATCCTTCCACTTCTCCCTGTTCAACTCTTCCCTGTTCCAGTACGAAGGCGCGGTGCTGGGTCCCAGCACCCATAGATCCCCGACGGCACCGGCCTCCACCTCGTTACCGGATTCGTCGGAGATACGCACGTCATATCCGGCTATCGGCTGGCCCGTACTGCCCGGTTTGACGTTGCCCGGTCGCGACGAAGCATACATGTGCAGAACCTCGGTCGACCCGATGGCGTCGAGGATCTCCAGCCCGAACCGTTCCTTCCAGCGGTTGAAGATGGCCGGCGGCAGCGGTTCCGCCGCCGAGACGCAATGGCGGACACTGGACAGGTCGTAGGGGTTCTGTGCGTCAGTGGAGGCCAGCATCGCGGCATAGAGCGTCGGAACGGAATAGAAAAGGGTAGGCCGCCGGTCGTGCGCCGTCTTCAGGATGACGTCGGGCGCCGGCCGCCCCGGGTAGAGGAGCGTGGTCGCTCCGACATGGAGTGGGAACATCAACGCGTTGCCCAGTCCGTAGGCGTGAAAGAGCTTGGATGAGGAAAAGGTGATGTCGCCGGGTCCGATGTCGAGGATCCCCCGCGCGAAACACTCCGCACAGTAGTTCCAGTCCCGATGACGATGCAGGGCCCCTTTCGGGAGTCCCGTACTGCCGGATGTCCACAGCCAGAAGGCGATGTCGTCCCTCGCGGTGTCGGCGGGGGTCAGTTCGGTGGACTGTTCGCCGATCCATTGTCCCCAGTTCAGATGCCCGCCTTCGATGTCGCCCCGGACGATGACATGTTCCAGGCTTTTGCGTTCGCCCAGCACCGGCTGGACCTCGGTCCAGAGAGCGGCATCGACGATCAGGGCTCGGGCCTCGCTCTCGTCGAGGAAATAAGCGTAGTCCGGCCCCCTCAACGCCGTGTTGGTGAGAACCGCAACCGCCCCACTCTTGACTGTTCCCAGGTATGCCGCGCCGAACTCCGCACAGTCGGGCAGAAGGATCAAGACCCGATCGCCCGATAGGATCCCCAGTTGACCGAGACCGTTGCCGACGCGGTTGACCATCTCGTGGAACTGGAGGTACGTGATCTTCCGGCCCTCGGAAACGATCGCAACCTTGTCGCGGCGGCCCTCCGCGATGTGGCGGTCGACAAAATGGGTCGCCATGTTGTAGCGGTCCGGGATCTCGATGGCTGGCGTACTCATGGTCGAAAGATGCGGGCTCGAGGGGACAGTCTAGTCGAACGTCGCAACAGGGTCCAGGGCGGCGCAGAGGCATCGCTGTGTGGTTCAATACATGCTACCGGAGACGACATGTCGGACAGACCATGGATTAGAGTCATCGATGAAGACTCGCCCGAGCTGACGCCCAAGCTGCGGGAGATGTACAACGAAATGGCGGACCCGCGCGGGCCGGTCGACAATATCCTCAAGATCCACAGTCTCCACCCGGAGTCCCTCCGGATCCACTGGTGCTTCTACCGCATGGTCATGTACGGCCCGTCAAAGCTTTCGCGCGTGCGGCGGGAGATGCTCGCCGTGGCGATCTCGGCGGCCAACGATTGCCACTACTGAATTCTCCATCACGCAGCGGGACTGCGTCGGCTGACCAAGGATGCCCCCTGGGTGGATGAGTTGGTGGAGGACTACCGGAAGGTTGACCTGGAGCCATCGGACCGCGCCATGCTCGATTACGCGATCAAACTGACGCTGGAACCGGCTAGGATGGTCGAGCAAGACGTCACCCGCCTGCGGGAGGCCGGCTTCGAAGACCGGACCATCCTCGACATCAACCTGATCACCGGGTACTACGCCTTCGTCAACCGCCTCGCCGACGGCCTGGGCGTCGGGTTGGAAGACTTCTGGCTGGCACAGGAGCCCCGCAGAGAGTAGGAATAGACGCCTCAGCAGCTACTTTATCAACAACATTTTAAACCACTTAAAATGGGGGACACGGGAGTCTGTCCCCTATTTCAGGAGTGACGCTTATTGGGTGCTAAAAAAATAGCATTTTTTGTTTGACCGGTCGCCAAGAGTGATGCTAGTTTTTTAGCATCGCTTCAGGAAGGAGCTTTAATCGATGGTGAAATCCGTTCATTCCAACCTGAGCCGGCGCGAACGTCAGATTATGGATGTTCTGTTCAAAAGGGGACAGGCGACCGCGGCGGACATCATGGAAAACATCCCGGAGCCGCCTAGCTATTCGGCCGTGCGCGCGATGCTGCGTGTCCTGGAAGACAAGGGTCACGTCCGCCACGAGCAGGATGGCCCCCGCTACGTATTCATCCCGACCGTCACGCGGGACAAGGCGAAACGGTCGGCGATGCAACACATGCTGGACACGTTTTTCGAAGGCTCGACAGCACAGGCTGTCGCAACGCTGTTGGACGAATCCGGCTCCAAGCTGTCCGACGACGAACTGGAACGGCTGTCCGGTCTCATCGACAAGGCCCGGAAGGAGGGCGCATGAGAGCCCTGGCACTGGCCCTACAGCCGGCACTGATCGGCATCCTGGTCAAGGGGACCCTGGTCCTTCTTGTGGCCGCAGCCGCCAGTCTCCTGCTTCGGCGAGGGTCCGCCGCCGGTCGCTATTTGATCTGGAGTTCCGCTCTCGTTGTCCTGATCGCTCTCCCGATTCTGCTGGTTGCGTTACCTTCATGGAATCTACCTTTTGATACAAGTCTCTTAAACCTCGACTTAACAGCACCCGAACCGGTCTCTCAGCCGGTCGTGGGACAGGAGTCCCCAGTCGCGGAAACGGAGGCCGTTGACAGGTTCGACGCCCAAAGGCCGGGCTCGCTGGAGGCAGCCGGGACAATGCCTGAGGCAGGCCCGCCTGACACGAGCAGGGACGATGTTGCCGCCCCGCCGCGTCTCTCGCCCGCCATGTCGAGGATCAGCCGGGCGAACACGGCGGCCTTTGTCATCTGGATCGTCGGAAGCTTCTGCGTCCTGGGCCGCTTGTTGTTCGGGTTTGTGGGAATCTGGTGGCTCGCGCGCCACGCCCGACCGGTCATGGATCGCGAGCTCCTCGACCTTGCCCGCAAGCTGTCGGACGACATCGGTCTCAAGACCCCCGTCCGTCTGCTCCAAAGCGATCGGTCGATCACGCCGATGACCTGGGGCATCACATGGCCCGCGATCCTCTTGCCGAAAGACGCCACCGAATGGTCCGATGAACGCCGGCGGATGATCCTGCTTCACGAGCTGGCACACGTGAAGCGCCGCGACTGCCTCGTTCAGTTCGTCGTCTGGCTGGCCTGCAGCCTCTACTGGATGAATCCTTTGGTCTGGATCGCGGTCCGGAAGATGCACATCGAACGGGAGCGAGCCTGTGACGACCTGGTCCTCGATTCCGGATTCCAGGGAAGCGATTACGCCGAGCATCTGCTCGAAATCGCCAAGTCCCTGCGGACGGCGCCGCTATCGGCGCTCACGACTGTGGCCATGGCCCACCGCTCACACTTCGAGACCCGACTCCTGGCGATACTGGATCCCCGCCTGCGCCGCCGCGAATGGAGCCGAGTCGCCTCGATCGCCTTCGTCATGGTCGCAGTCCTTGGTGCGACCGCTCTCGCAACGGTGCAGACGAGCAGTTCTGAAACGGCGGAACCCGCCCCGGAGGAACGACTCGTCGCTGGAGTCGACCCGTCCCCGGCACCTGGCCCCGAGCCTATGCCGAGCCCCGGACCTGCGCTCGAGCCGGGACCGATGCCGAATCCAGTTCCTCCCCAGTTGACCCAGGCCCTGGAGAACGCGAGAACACAGCTCCTCCCAAGGCTCGAGTTATCCGTGCGCCCCCTGCTCGAGCAGACCCTCCCGGATGTGGAGGACATGGTCCGTTCGGCCGAGTTCAGGTTCCGTCAATCCCAAGCCGCGTCCCAACTCACGGAAGAGGAGCGGGAAAGCCTTCGCGCATCGCTGGCCGTCACGCTGCAGGACGAAGATCCGGGCGTCCGGCAGGCCGCCGCGCTGGCTTTGGCCCAACTCGGGGACGAACGAGCGACCGACGCTCTGATTGGCGCATTGTCGGATGAGGATCCAGACGTCCGGCGCGACGCAGCTTATGCTCTGGGCGAAATCGAGGACTTGCGAGCGCTCCAGCCGATCCTGGCGCTGCTATCGGACTCCGCATCGGACGTCCGGCGAGCCGCCGCCTGGGTACTTGGCGAACTGGACGACCCGCAGGCGGTAGAGCCGCTGATCACCTCGCTCAGAGACGACAATTCCGAAGTTCGGCGCGCCGCTGTCTTGGCGCTGGCCGAGATCGAGGACGCCCGGGCGCTGGACTCTTTGATCGATGCCATGAGCGACCCGACCGCCGAAGTGCGACGACACGCCGCGTGGGCGCTGGGCGAATTCGATGACCCGCGTGCGTTCGACCCATTGATCGAGGCGCTCGACGATACCAATGCAGAGGTCCGGAGATTCGCCGCGGCCGCACTGGGCGAAATCGACGACCCGCGGGCCGTCGAACCACTAATCGCCGCGCTCGGTGACGAATACCCTGAAGTTCGAAGATCCGCCGCCATGGCGCTCGGTGAACTGGATGAGCCCCGCGCCGTTGAACCACTGATCGCGGCGCTGAACGACACCTACTCGGAAGTGCGAAGGTTCGCTGCGGCCGCGCTCGGCGAACTGGATGATCCTCGTGCTCTGGATGCTTTGATCGTCGCTCTCGAAGACGAGAACGCCGACGTCCGAAGATTCGCCGCCGGGGCCCTTGGCGAGCTCAGCGACGAGCGGTCGGTCGATGCGTTGATGTCGATCCTCGACGACGAAAACGCCGAGGTACGCCGTTTCGCGTTGTACGCTCTGGCGGAGATCGGCGATCTCCGCGCCCTGGGCCCCATCCGCGCAGCTCTTACAGATGCGAATGCCGAGGTACGCCGGGCCGCGGCGCACGCAATCCAGGAGATCCTCGACAACTAAGCGCAGCCGGTCGAGAGCGCAAACAGGTGGAGTGTGTCCGAATGGAAAACATTCTGAAGAACCTCCGATATGCAATGCGTCTGATGGCAAGGGAACCTTTGTTTACCGCGGGCGTCGTCATCACACTGGCGCTCGGGATCGGCGCGAACACGGCCGTGTTCACCGTGGTCAACTCCATCCTGTTGCGCCCGCTTCCGTACGACGAGCCCGAACGGCTGGTCCGGGTCTGGGAAAACGATCGCATCCGGGGAACCACGCGGGAATGGGCATCTATCCCGGATTACTTCGATTTCAAGGAACGGAGCCGCTCGTTCGAGGACATGGGAGGCTACACCGCCGCCGGTATCACCTTCACCGGTCCCGAAGACCTGCCCGAGAGGATCGTCAGCTATTCCGTCACGCACAACCTGTTCCCTCTCCTCGGGGTCGCACCGATCGCAGGTCGAGTGTTCCTGGAAGAAGAAGATGTGCCGAGCGGTCCCCGGGTCGTGATCCTGAGCGAGCACGTCTGGAACCGACGATTCGGGGGCGACATGAACCTGATCGGAAACACCGTGGAAATCGACGGGGCCCAATCCACCGTCGTCGGTGTCATGCCCGAAGACTTCGACTTCCCGTTGCCCACGGTCGACGCCTGGATTCCAGTTCAGACGAGTCCCACGACGTCGATCCGAGGGCAACACGGCTTCCGGATCTACGGCCGCCTCCGGCCGGGCGTCTCACTCGAGGCGGCACAGGCGGAAATGACGGCAATCGCGGGGCAACTCGAGGAAGAGTACCCGAACGACAACCTCGGCCGCGGCGTCGACGTCGTGTCGATGCAGGAAGACATCACGGGCAACGTCCGCCCGGCCTTGCTGCTCTTCCTCGCCGCAGTCGGATTTGTGTTGCTGATCGCCACCGCCAACGTGGCCAACCTGCTGCTGGCACGTTCAGCAGGCCGGACGAGAGAGGTGGCGATTCGAAGGGCGCTCGGCGCGCGTGCCTCGCAGCTCGTGACGCAGTTGTTGACCGAGAGCGTGATCCTCTCGCTCATCGGCGCGCTCGTGGGCACCGCGTTCGCCTACGCGGCGCTGCGCCTGCTTGTCACCTTCGATGTCGGTAACCTTCCTCGGCTGCAGGAGCTGGCGCTGGACGGGCGCATCCTGATTTTCACGCTGCTCGTGTCGCTGGCGACTGGCCTCCTGTTCGGGCTCGCACCGGCCCTGAACGCGGCTCGGGGCCGGACCAGCGAGGCGCTCAAAGAACGCGGCCGGGGCTCGGACGGCGCCGGGCCCGGACGCGGGCGGATACGCCACCTCCTCGTCGTCGGTGAGATCGCTCTGGCGGTGCTCCTCGTCATCGGGGCGGGACTGCTCATCCGGAGTTTTTGGAGTCTTCTGGAAGTGGATCCCGGCTTCAACCCGGACAGACTCGTCAAGTTTCAGTTTCAACTGCCCGCCAACCGGTACCCCCAGGACTTTGGAAACTTCCCAAACTGGGAAACCATCATCGCATTCCAAAACGAGTTGACCGATCGCGTCCGGCCGCTGCCAGGCGTCGACTCCATGGCGCAGGGCTACAGCCATCCTCTGGATTCGGGTTTCACGACCCGGTTCTCAGTGGAAGGGCAGCCGCCGGTCCCACCCGGTGAGCAGGAAGAGGTCCGCGTTCGGGCCGTCAGCGCCGACTACCTCCGAACCGTGGGAATACCGTTGATCCGGGGCAGGCAGTTCGACGGACGGGATCATCCCGACGCCGTTCGCGTGGCGATGATCAACGATGCATTCCGCCGACGCTACATCCCCGACGAAGACCCAATCGGCAAGAACATCCAGATATTCGGCCGCCCCTACCAGCTCGTCGGGATCGTGGGCGACGTCAAATTCCTAGGACTCGGTAACGCGGTTGCTCCCGCGCTCTACCCTCACATCGACCAGTTCCCTTTCGGTTTCTCCAGCCTCCTGATTCGAACGGGGATGGAACCGGCGCAACTGATTCCTTCCGTGCAGGCCCAGGTTCGGGAAATAGACCCACAGTTGGCCGTCTACCAGATCCAGACGATGGACGAACTCCTGTCCGGCTCCATCGCCCGGCCGCGGTTCAACATGTGGCTGCTTGCAACCTTTGCCGCCGTCACCCTGGCCCTGGCTGGCGTGGGCGTCTACGGGGTTATGGCGTATTCAGTCGCCCGGCGGACTCATGAGATCGGAGTTCGGATGGCGCTCGGAGCGGCTCGGCGGGACGTCGTCGGAATGGTGCTGAAACAGGGGTTGGGTCTGACGGCTGTAGGAACGGCACTGGGATTGGCCGGTGCTTACGGCCTGACCCGGCTGATGTCGAGCCTGCTCTTCGGCGTCGAAGCAACCGATCCCCGAACGTTCATGGCGGTGGCTCTCGTCCTGGCACTGGTTGCGCTCATCGCCAGCTACGTTCCGGCACACCGCGCGATGCGGGTCGATCCCATGGTCGCGCTGCGATACGAATAGGAGGTTCCGTTGAACGGTCTTCTGCAGGACATTCGATACGGCGCTAAGAATCCGGGCTTCGCGGCGGTCGCACTGCTGGCTCTCGCCCTGGGCATCGGCGCCAACACTGCGATCTTCACACTCGTCCACGCTGTTCTCAGGGGCTGCTGCTCGCCGTGGCAGGCGTGGGAGTTGGTCTGGTCGCCGCCTTCTTGTTAATGAGAACACCGAAAATCATTGCCGGAATGTTCCTGGTGGCCACTCTGACGGTGACTGCCTGTTCACCCGACAACAGGGTGGCCTCCCTTCCAGGGCCGGACGAGAGACTTCAGGGGGTTGACCGAGCGGTATCAGCCTATATGGCCGAGCAGCAGGTGCCCGGCTTATCCCTGGCGATTGTCGACAACAACGAAATCATCTTCAATTCCGGATTCGGAAAGGCAGATCTGGAAAGCGGTTCCAACGTCGATACCGCTACGGTTTTCCGAGTCGCTTCCCTTACGAAGGCGATGACGGCAACGGCAATACTGCTGCTATCAAATGACGGCGAGCTCGATCTCGACGCCCCCGTCCAGGAGTATTGCGCGACCTTCGGTCAAAAGCGCTGGCCCGTGACGGCCCGACTGCTCCTCTCCCACCTCGGCGGCGTCCGCCACTACGCGGACGGCTCCAATGAGTTCCGCAACACCACTCACTTCACCAGCGTCGGAGAAGCGCTCGACGTGTTCAAGGATGATCCCCTTCTGCACGAACCCGGCACGGCTTTCGAATACTCCAGCTTCGGTTACGACCTCCTCGGATGCGCCATCGAAGGCGCTTCGGGGCTTAGCTTTTCCGAGTATCTGGACGAGCACGTCTTCAGCCCGGCCGGAATGACCCGCACGATGCCCGACAACATCTACCAGGTGATACCCAACCGGACGCGAGGCTACATGTCGATGAGCGATGCCTCGGCCCAGTTCTGGCCGGATCGCTACAAGGAATTCATGACCCCAGGCGAGATACATCACGCCGACCTCTACGACGCCAGCATCAACTACGCCGGCGGTGGCCTGCTGTCGACCTCTGGTGACCTGGCCCGGTTCGTCCTAGCCTATCAGTCCGGCCGACTCGTCAGCGATGAAACGCGGCATGAAATGTGGACCGTTCAGGAAACGACGGCGGGCGAAGCAACCACCTGGGGTCTTGGTTGGATCATCGCGGACATGAACGGCGAGGAACAGATACCGAGACTGTCGGGCAGCAACTCGGGCGTCTCCTCCGGAATGGTCCTGCTTCCGGAGCAGGACTTTGCCGTGGTCGTTCTGACCAACCTGGAATTCATCGACACCTACCCGCTGATCGTCACCATCGGACGCCTCTTCGGACATTTTCCTGAAGAATAAGAAGATTACCCGCGGAGGCACACCACGGAGAACAAGTCGCTAAGCGGAATGGTCCGTCAGAGAGCCACTGTGGGGGAGACAGGGGCCTGGCCCTGGCCCCGGGCGTTCGCTTAAGCGGAAAAATCGACGGGCGCCGCCACATTTTCGTCCCCACTCTCATTCTCGCAGGACATTCCGGTGGATCTTGCCGCTGACTGTCTTTAGACTAACCGGAGATTCGACTCTTATAGGATAATCCAGCTACCCTCACGCAGCACTTTTGACCCCATGATGCGAAAAGACGGTGGCTGTTTTTCTGACTTCAATCTGAATGCGGGAGTGGGCCTGCGCAAGCTGAAACGCAACGGGGGCCGCGTTCTGGCGCAGGACGAAGCCAGCAGCGTCGTATTCGGCTTCCTGGCGAGACGGTGGCGCAGCGCCTGGCCGACCAGATGATACCCCTGACAAGATACCGCAGACCCTGACAGCCCCGGTAAACGACTCGTCCCGGCCGGTGGGGTGGAAGGTAGGGCTGAATGCGGAACTGCTTCCGGTGGGCTCCATTGGCCGGTGACAACCAACGGTGACGGGCTGAACCCCGGATCTGCAAACATATGCACGTGACGCCGTAAAAGGGAGTCGATGAGATGCCGAAGATAACGCGTCCGAAAGAGGCCCCGAAAGCGGCGGTAGTCCGCAACCTCGAGCGGGAAATGATTGAGGTGCAAGGCACCGGTACCTTTGAGGAGGCGCTGCACCTCCTTGCCCTCCAAGCCAGGCTGATCGTTGGCGCACACCAGTCCGCTCTGAGTTATATCCCCGATGGAAACTTCAAAGCCGCCACGCATACGCACTCTTTTTCCGATAAATACAGAAAATACGACACCTATGACGTGATGCCGACGGGCGGAGGGATCTGGGGGCTGATTGTAGAAAATCGCATCCCTGTGAGAATGACCCAAGAGGAACTCATTTCTCATCCAAGTTGGAAGGAGTTCAGCGGCCTGAAGGACGAACGAGGTCTGGAACATCCTGCAATGCGCGGGTGGCTGGCAGTGCCCATCCTTCGGCAAGATGGAGGTTTTATCGGAGTTCTCCAGTTAAGCGATAAGCTTGAAGGAGATTTTACTGAAGATGACCAGGAGGAACTGCGCCGTCTCGGGGACCTGGTCAGACCGACGTTTGAACTCCGGTATCTGAATGAGGAGCTCCAGAAGCATGCAGCCGAACTGGAGTTTAGCAACAAAGAACTGGAAGCTTTCACTTATTCCGTATCTCACGACCTGCGAGCCCCCCTCCGGCACATTCACGGATATACCAAGATCCTCGTAGACGAATATGGCGCGAACCTCCCGGATGAAGGATTACAGTTTCTCGAGCAAATCCGAAACAGCGCGTTACGGATGGACGGGCTCATAGGGGATCTGCTCGACCTGTCCCGCATCGGAAGGGAGAAGCCGAGCCTCCAAGCAACTGGATTGAATACACTGGTAGAGGAAGCTTTGTCCGAGCTGAGGGACGCAACCGAAGGGCGACGGATCGAATGGAAGGTTGCTAGCTTGCCGTTTCTGGTATGTGATCCCGGCTTGATGCGACAGGTTTTTCGGAACCTGTTGTCGAACGCCGTTAAGTTCACGCGCCCACATGAGACGGCAACGATTCAAGTTGGGATGGAAATCCTGAACGAGGAGCAAGTCTTCTTCGTACGTGACGACGGCGTGGGATTCGACATGAGGTTCGCCGACAAGCTGTTCGGGGTTTTCCAACGGCTTCACCGTCAGGAAGATTTTGAAGGGACGGGAATCGGACTGGCCATCGTCGGGCGTATCATCCACAACCACGGTGGCCGAGTGTGGGCTGAGGCTGAGCTGAACCGAGGGGCCACTGTTTACTTTACATGCGGACCACCAGGGAACCAGCAGACATCGCGGGGAGAGGGCTTATGAGAGAAGAAGGCAGGGTTGTTTTAGTCGAGGACAATCCCAACGACATCGAGTTGACCTTACGAAGCTGGAGTCGGCACCCGCGGACGTATCCTGTGCATGTCTTGAGAGACGGCCAGGAAGCCCTCGATTTTCTGTTCCGCGAAGGGCAGCACGAAGGGCGGGCCGCTGGGGAGCCTCCCAAACTGATCCTGCTGGACCTGAAACTCCCGAAGGTGGATGGTCTGGAAGTGCTTCGTCGGATCAAGGAAGATCCCCGGACTCGGATGATTCCCGTGGTGGTTTTCTCATCGTCGAACCAAGAAGCCGACCTACTCGAGAGCTACAAGCTCGGAGTCAATAGTTTTGTTCAAAAGCCGATCGATTTTACGGCCTTTCAGGCAGTCGTGAAACAGTTGCAACCTTACTGGATGGAAACAAACCAGGTTGCCTCGAACCACTGAGTGTTTGACTCAGGTGCCATGACGGAACAAATCCCTGGATCACCCTTGGAAGGGTCCGAACCTCAAGCGGTCCCCATCCGTATCCTCTGGGTGGAGGACTCCCCAACCGACATCGATCTGGGGGAGCGGGAATTGAAGAAAGCGGGCATCGAGGTGGAGAGCGAGGTCGTCGAAACGCTGGACGATCTTGTGGCACACCTCGAGGCAGCAACCTACGATGTCATCTTGTCGGACCACGGGCTCCCCGGATGGACGGGGATGGAGGCTCTCGAGCAGGTCCGACAGGCCGGCAAGGACATCCCCTTCATTGTGGTGACGGGGGCCCTAGGCGATGAGGCGGCGGTGGACTACATCAGGAAAGGGGCCTCGAACTATGTTCTCAAAAAGAATCTACAGCGTCTGCCCCTGGCCGTTCGCCAGACCTTGATCGAGCAATCCCTGCGCCGGGCCCGGGCCCGTGCACAGGAGGCGCTGCGGATCAGTGAGGAGCGTTTCCGCCTGCTGGCCGAAAACGCACGCGACACCATTTACCGCTACCGGATCAAGCCGAACCCCGGGCTGGACTACGTCACTCGGTAGTGATGCTGACGGGCTACACTCGGAGGAATACTATGCGAACCCCGGGCTGGCGTACAGGCTGGTGCATCCAGACGATCGAGGGCTGCTTGAACAGGCCCCGGAAGAATCGGCGGGGAAATCCGTCACTCTGAGATGGCGCCGGAAAGACGGACGATTTATCTGGGCCGAGCAACGAAACGGGGCGGTCTATGACAAGTCCGGAACTCTTGTGGCGATCGAGGGCATCATCCGGGACACCACCGAACGCAAGGGACTGCTGGACAAAGCGCATCGACTGGCTGCCATTGTCGAAGCATCCGAGGACGCCATCATTGGTCTGGCGCGAGATGGCACGATCACCACGTGGAATCCAGGCGCCGAGAAAATGTTTGGCTATAAGGCCGCGGAACTGGAAAGACGCTCTATCGCGTTGTTGGCGCCATCGGACCTGAAACAGGAACGATTCCGGCTGGCCCGAAAGATGATCGGGGGTGAACAAGTCGTCCAACATGAAATGAGAGGGACCCGAAAAGACGGCGAAGAAGTCTGGCTGTCGTTAAGCGCCTCACCTATCCGGGGGGAAGACGGCAGGATTGAGAGCTTTTCGGTAACGGCCCGCGACATTACCGCACACAGACTGGTGGAGCAGCAGCTTCGACAGGCTCAAAAGATGGAGGCGGTGGGACGACTCGTCGGCGGAGTCGCCCACGATTTCAACAATCGACTGACTGTGATAATCGGCGTTCTTCAGATGCTCGAACGGACCGATGAAGAAGGTGCGCAGTGGGTTCGAACTGCTGCGCGGGCGGCGGCGGGCGGCGCGGAACTCATCAGTAGGCTCCTCGCCTTCTCAAGGCAGCAGGTGTTGGAACCCAAGGTGATTGTTTTCGAAGAGGCCTTGGAGGAGATTTGCGAGCTCCTTCGAAGAACCATCGGGGAAAACGTCGAGCTGAAAACCGCGTGGAGCGATGAGGCATGGAAAATCCGCGTGGATGGTGCTCAGTTTGAAGCCGCTATACTCAACCTGGCCCTCAATGCCAAGGATGCCATGCCAAAAGGCGGCCGATTGACGATTGAAACGGCCGAGGTCCACCTGAATGAGGACTACGCGCGGGCAAATGCGGAAATGGCACCCGGTTCCTACGTGATCGTGGCGGTCCGTGATACTGGAAAAGGCATTGCCCCCGAGCATCTGGGCCAAGTCTTCGAGCCGTTTTTTACGACCAAGGAAACCGGCGAAGGAACCGGCCTGGGGCTCAGCATGGTCCATGGCTTCATCAAACAATCTCGCGGCCATGTCGAGATTTGCAGCGAGCCGGGAGAGGGTACGGAAGTTAAGCTCTATTTTCCCAGATCTAGGGAGCCTGTCGATCCGAAGGAGAAAGCAACTGGCTCGACCATGCCTCGTGGCGAAGAAACCATCCTGGTAGTGGAGGACGACTCTGACGTACGCGAAACCGTCGTCAAGTCTCTGAAAGATCTCGGTTATGCGGTTCTGGAAGCCAATGATGGGGAATCGGCGATCGAAATCGTCAACGGCGATCGCCAGATAGATTTGCTCTTCACCGACGTCGTCCTGTCAGGACAGATGGACGGGTTCACGCTGGCGCGAGAGGCGCAGGAAGTGAGATCGGGGCTCAAGGTTTTGTACACATCAGGATATGTAAGGAGTGACTTTTTCGAAGAAATAGAATCTGAAGGACGGTCCGCCCTGCTCGTCAAGCCATATCGGGAGGAGGCTCTGGCAGCTAGGGTCCGTGAAGCTCTCGACGTCTGACCGCGGCACGGAGATACACAGCCCGGTGAAGGCCAGTCAGTGCTAATCAGATTCAGGACCTCGTCTAGTGGCCTCTAACAGTGCCTGTCCCTATTTTTTTCACGAGCGGAATGGCCCGTAAGAGAGCCACTGTGAGGGGGACAGGGCCTGGCCCTGTCCCCGGGTGTTGACTAAGCAGAAAGGTCGACGATCGCAGACCGCGCTACATTCTCACTTCCCCCACTCTCTCTGCCGCAGGACATTCCGGCGGATCTTGCCGCTGACGGTCTTGGGCAGTGTGTCGACGAATTCGATCTTTCTGGGGTACTTGTAGGGCGCGGTGTGTTCCTTCACGAATTCCTGCAGTTGGGCCGCCAGCGCCTCGCCGGGTTCCCACCCGGCGGTAAGGACGACGAATGCTTTGACGACTTCGCCACGAACTTCGTCCGGGCTGGATACGACGGCCGACTCGGCCACGGCGTCGTGTTCGAGCAGCGCGCTCTCGACTTCGAACGGACCGATCCGGTAACCGGCCGACAGGATCACGTCGTCCGCCCGCCCGACAAACCACAGGTAGCCTTCACGGTCGCGGCAGGCTCGATCGCCGGTGACGTACCAGTCGCCTCGGTAGACTGCCGCTGTTCGTTCCGGGGCTTTCCAGTATTCCTTGAAGAGACCAGCCGGCCGATCCGGCTTCACCCGGACGGCGATGTCGCCTTCCTGGTCGTCGGGGACGATTTCACCCTGGTCATCGATGACCTGGACGTCGAAACCAGGTACGGGCTTCCCCATCGAGCCTGGGCGCATCTCCATGCATTTGTAGTTTCCGACGAGGATGACCGTTTCGGTCTGGCCGTACCCGTCACAGATCCCGATACCCGTCGCCCGGCGCCACTCATCGATGACCTCGGGGTTCAGAGGTTCCCCGGCAGCGACGCAGTGTCTGAGGGAGGGAAACCGCAACCGGGAAAGATCTTCCTGGACGAACAGCCGGTAGTGCGTGGGTGCGGCGCAGAAGGTCGTTATCGGATACCGACTGAGCACTTCGAGAGTCCTTTGGGGTTCGAACCGTGCTGTGTGGTGGACGAAGATCGCCGCGCCCGTCACCCAGGGGCCAAACAGGGAACTGTAGGCCGCCTTCGCCCAGCCCGTGTCGCTCAGATTCCAGTGCAGGTCGTCTTCCGTGAGGTCGAGCCAAAACTGCCCCGTAATGCGGTGTGCGAGTGGATAGGATGTATGCGTATGCACGGTCATCTTGGGAGGGCCGGTCGTTCCCGAGGTGAAGTAGAGGATCGCAACCTCGCCAGCCTCTGTGTCTGCAGCCGGATACTCATCGGAAGCCCCGGCAACAGCATCATCGAAGCTCAACCACCCGTCTCGCCGGTCACCGACTATGATTCGTCGCACCGAAGGCGGTTCGATCCCCGACGCGTCGGTCTTGACCGCCCCCTCAACATCCGTGATGACGGCTTTCGCCTCGGCCGTCTCGACTCGGTATCGGATGTCCTTGCCCGTCAGTTGCGTCGTCCCCGGGCTGATGACCGCTCCCATCCGAAGACAAGCGATGTTGATCAGCCACCATTCGATCAGGCGGGGGAGCATGACGATGACGACGTCCCCGCGACCGATGCCGGCGTCGGCAAGGGCGCTGGCCACCTTCTGAGACTCCAGGCTGAGCTCGCGGTATGTCCTCCGGACCTCGCGGCTCGAGTCGTCGTCGACCCAGAGCATCGCCAGCTTGTTCTCGTCCTCGGCCCATCGATCCAGGACGTCCCGCACGAAGTTGAACCTCTCTGGAACCTCCAGTCGGAAAGATTGGTACGCGTCCTCGTAGTCGGTCATGTTGGAAGACATACGTTCTCCTCGAAGGCACGGCGGCGGTTCAGAGGACTTATGCCACGGGGAAGGCATCAGCGCAACTCCGGCGGCGGGTTTTTGCGGCAGAAGTGACCGGCATCGGAACAAGCGTTCCCGATTCTTCGCGCTTAACATTCGGAAATTTCTGTCGCCTCGCGCTATTGACGAGAGTCGCTGATTTTTCGAACGCTCTTGGAGAAAACGGATAAATCGTAGAAAATATAACGACTTCGATCAAGGCTGGCTTCGCCAGAACCTGCAAAAGAGGGGAGACAAAGAAGAAAACGATGAGTTCGATAGCGCGCGGAAACGGAAACTCGAATTCGCAGCATCAAGACGTCCATACTATCCGACGTTCTTCAGAGGCGGGAGGCAATGGTTCGGGTCGGGTCCCTGCAGGGGGAAAGTTGATCGTCATCACGGCCCCCCTGACCGAGTCCATCGACCATGCCGGCTATTTCATACAGATGGCAATGGCGTCGCTTCCGATCTGGCTGGAATGGATTCTGGACAAGAAGTATCCCACGTGGCGCGACGTCGAGTATCACGACGACGGGAGCGCGAAGTACATGCCGGCCGGCGTGGGTGTTCTCGAAAAGTCGCTCCTACGTGACTTTCCTAGAGAGGACGTGGTTGCATGCTATCCGGACACCCTGGAACAGTTCATCGGACCCCGCACCCGGGTTGTCGCCGTGTCGACCCACAACCCGCTGGGCGTAACGTTTGCCGCGGGAGTCTACACGTCCATCTTCGGATCGTCGAAGATGCCGATCAACTCCCACTACGCGCGGCAGATGTTCGCCAACATCAAGTCCAGCCTATACCGCGACAGCTTCCAGGTGATCGTCGGAGGATCCGGCGGCTGGCAGATCACACAGACCGATACGTTCGAAGAGCTCGGCGTGGACTGCGTGGTCGACGGCCGGAGCGAATCCCTCGACACGATGGAGTTGTTCCATCGTGCAGTACGTGCTGAAACGCTCGAGCGCGAAGTCTCCGTCAACCACCCGCGTGATCGAGCCGCGATCCTGTTTCCGGACCGACGGACCAGCTTCGGCGTTGTCGAGATGACGACCGGCTGCGGACGCCGGTGTAATTTCTGTGTCCCGGATCTGAACCCGCAAATCGATCTCCCGAAAGACAAGATCATGAGTGCGGTCCGCGCCAACGTCGAAAACGGAAACAAGCAGATCTCACTGGCGACGGAAGACATGTTCATCTGGGGTCAGGTGAAGACCGACATTCCGTTCTTCTTCCCCAACCGCGAGGCGCTCGTCGATCTCTACAAAGAAACGTCTGAAGTCCCCGGCGTCGAACAGGTCGGGCTGTCGCACTCGACGATGGCGCCGGCGGTGGTCGACCCGATCCTGATCAAACAGCTTTCGGATGTCATGCTGGATAAGAGCCCGATCCACTTGCCGTCCGTCAGCCAGCATCCCAGGAAGAAGGTGCTGACGCCCCTGATCGGCTTGGAAACAGGATCGGTTCGGCTTGCCAAGAAGATCATGCCGAGCAAGGGTGTTCCGTTCTCGATCGACGACTGGCCGAGCGTGTTTCTCGAAGGCCTGCGGATCATGAACGAGAACTGCTGGTACCCGATGCTGACGCTGATGATAGGCAACCCCGGCGAAACCGACGAGGACGTGAAGGCCACGCTGGACCTGGTCTACGAGATGGAACGGCGGAAGCTGTTCGGCTTTCTCGTGCCGTCGGTCTTTACGCCCCTGCACGACACGCGGATGCAGGATGAACGGGGCGTGACCGAAACCAAGAAGCTCACGCCTCTGCAGTGGCAGCTCATCATGAAGTGCTGGAAGAACAACCTTCGGCCCGGCCAGTACAGCTGGTGGGGACCCTCGGCCTGGCGGATCGGCTCCCTCGTAATGTGGTTGACGAAGCTGCGCCGCACGAACGGGCGGAACTTCACCTGGCCGCTCTTCATGTTCGCAAGCCTGATGCCCGAGCAATGGATGAATCGGATGGGCAAAATCTACGTCGGCAAACCGATGAAGACCAAGACGCGGAAGGAACTGCTGGAATCGATTCGGCCTGGCTACTGGAAGTACCTGCGCGAAGACTGCGGCGACCTCCCTGAAGGCTGGCCCGGCCCGGAATCGAAGTCTCGGGACCTCAAGGTCCTGGCGACGAAATAGCTGAAAGTCACCGGGAGGATTCCTCATCCTCTCGAGCCAAGTCGAGTTTCTTCCGACCGGCTGCTTCCTGCCCCGGCCGGGAGTCCTGGAGGATCCAATGTCATCTCTGCTGCTCATGATGGCGTTCCTGCTGGCACCCCAGCTGAGCGACCGGCCCTTCTATCCCGGCGGTACCTACAACCCGGACATCCCCTCTCCGGAGGAGGAACTCGGTTACGGTATCGGGGAGCGTTTCACGCTCTACTCCAACCTCGAGAACTACTACGAGACTCTCGCCGAGACCTCGGATCGGATGCAGATGATTCCCTATGGGGAGACCTACGAAGGGCGGACACTCTACACGCTGATCTTTTCGACTCCCGAGAACCTCCGAAGGCTGGACGAGATCCGCGCGGCCATCGCGCGCTTGCGCGACCCGAGGACGACAACCGAAGCCGAGGCCGCCGAGATCGCCGCGACGACGCCGGCCATCGCGTGGCTGGCCTACAACGTTCACGGCAACGAAGCCGCAAGTTCGGAAGCTGCTATGCGGGTGGCGTACCAGCTGACAGCCGGCACGGACACCCAAACGCTGGACTTGCTGAACAACCTGATCGTCATTCTCGATCCGCTCATCAATCCGGACGGGCGCGAGCGCTATACCTCTCACGTCAACCGGTTTGTCGTCGCCGATGCCAATTCCGACCCGAACGCCATCGAACGCAGCGAACCGTGGCCCGGCGGGCGCACCAACCACTATCTCTTCGACCTGAACCGTGACTGGGCATGGCAGACACAGATCGAAAGCCAGGGGCGGATCAAGAGCTACCTGCAGTGGAACCCCCAGGTGCTGGTCGATTACCACGAGATGGGAAGCGGCAGCACCTATTTCTTCCCGCCACCCTACGCCCCGATCAACAAGAACTTTCCCGATGTCCTCGTCAAGTGGTTCGAGGTCTATGGTGACGGCAATGCGCAGGCGATGGACCGCATCGGCAGCCGCTATTTCACGACAGAGGGCTACGACCTGTTCTATCCGTCCTACGGCGACTCCTGGCCCTCGTTCCAAGGCGCCATCGGGATGACATACGAACAGGGCGGCGGCGGCTTCGGGGCCCTGGCAATCGAGCGCGCCGACGGGACCACGTTGACGCTGCGCGACCGCGCGCTCAATCACTTCACGACCTCGATCGCGACGCTGAAGACGACGGCCGACAACCGCCGCGACAAGTTGATGGACTTCTATCGCTTTTTCCAGGAAGCCATCGACCGGGGGGAGAACGGCGAGATCAAGCAGTATTACCTCGTCCCGGGAACCGACGTCGCTCGAGCCCGCGAACTGGCTGAACTGCTCGCAAGCCAGGGCATCGAGGTCAGCGTTGCCCGGTCGGAGTTCGGCGGTTCCGGCCTCAATGAATTGTCCGGTCGATCCGTCGAGGAAACGACTCTGCCCGCCGGGACGTACGTCATCGACCTGGCGCAGCCTTCCGGAATACTCGCGCACGGACTGCTGGAACCCGATCCGGAGATCAACGATTTCTTCTTCTACGACATCACATCCTGGTCGCTGCCGCTGGCGTACGGTGTCGAAGCATACGCGGCCACCCAACGGGCCGACGTTTCGGCCGTCCCGCTTGCCGACGCTCCCGCCTTGACGCTCGGAGGCGCGCCGGATCGTCGCGCACGCGCCGCGTACGCGTTCACGATGGAAACAAACTCGTCGGCCCGGCTTCTGAATGCCATACTCAGGGAAGACATCCGGACGACGGTGATCCTGAAAGACTTCAGGATGAACGACACTCCGTTTCCACGCGGCACGATCATCATCCCCGTAGAAGGAAACAGCTCCGACCTGCATGAAAGCGTCTCGGCGCTGGCGGACGAGCACGGTGTTCAGGTGCACGCGTTCCAGTCCTACATGACCCAGGACGGCATCGACCTCGGTTCGGGCAGGGTCCGGACCCTCCAGAAGCCCCGGATCGCGATCGTCGCCGACAGGCCGACCAGCGGGTACGGCTTCGGAACCCTGTGGCACGTGTTCGAACAGGAAAACGATGTCGATTTCACTGCGATCCGAACCTCTCAGTTGGGGGAGGTCGACCTAGCCGACTACAACGTCTTGATCTTTCCGGACGGTGGCAATTACATGGGAGCCGTCGGTGAGAGCACCCGCGAGCGGATTCGTTCGTGGATCCAGAGCGGCGGGACATTCATCGGAATCAAGTCCGGCGCGCGTTTTGCCACAAAGAATCAGGCGGGGTTTGCTTCCATCGGTTACCACTTCGTTTCCAACGCCGCAGAAGAGAGTCGTGCGGAGCGGGAAGACGAGGAAGAACCCGAAGAGCTTTCCGAGGAAGATCGCCTGAAGAAACTCCTGACGCCATACGAGGAGCGTGAGGACCTTCGTCGCACTGATTCCATCCCCGGCGCCACAATGAAGCTCCGCGTGGACGTGTCGCATCCGCTGGCAATCGGCTACGGCAACGACGTCACGCTGCTCAACCAGAACAGCATCATCCTCGACCTGTCCGAGGAGGGCGACAACGTCGTCTACTATCCGGAGAGCGATTTCCGCCTCGGCGGCTATATGCGCGATGACAAGGAAGACAAGCTGAAACACACGGCCTACCTGGTGCGGGAACGGCTGGGCCAGGGCAGTGTCGTGCTCTACGCGGACATGCCGGCGTTCCGGTCGTTCTGGGAAGGCGGAACACGGCTGCTGCTCAACGGTATTTTCTTCGGGGTCGTTCGGGACCCGAACATCGAGTAAGAGGAAAGGAATGCTTCACCACGGAGGCACAGAGGCACGGGGGTAAACGAAAGGATCTTCTTCTTTGTGCCTCTGCCGTCGCGGTGGATCTTCTAGCTGCCGACCTTACTGGATTTCCTCGAGGCTCTTCAGGTGGATCGCCTGGACGCCGTTTCGATCGACCAGCGTGCCGGTCAACCGAGCCGGTTTCCCTGCCCATCCCGCCACCTGCTCGTTAACCGACACCATACGTTCGCTGAGCAGGATGTAGAACTCTCCATCCTTCGCCAGGAACCCGGCCGGCACATTGCGGCTCAGACACGCGTTCGAGCAGCCGGCGTGGTCGGGTCCCGTACCGTGCGCGACCAGGTAACAGTGCTGATCGATGACTTCTCCGTCAAGAGTGACTTCCCTACCCTGAGCCAATACAACGGAAGCCAAGGCCACAACGACGAACAACCACATTGAAAATCTTCTCATCAGATACTTCTCCTCTCCATTACGGTCGCGCCCGACGTCAAATCGGTCCGACTCGTAACTTGTCACTGACCGCTGGTGTAGGGGCGCTCTATGAGCGCACATCGTGTCGGCTCGAGGAATGTGCGGTCATAGACCGCACCTACACCTTGATCTCCTCACTCGTGATGCAGGGTCTGGATCGGGTCGACCCGCATCGCGCGGTACGCCGGCACGAGGCTGGCGCCGAGCGCCGACAGAGCCAGAACCATCGGAACGATCAGGAAGGTCAACCCGTCTGTGGCGCTGACCTCGTACAGCAGCGACGACATTATCCGGCCGAGTACCACAGCCAGGCTCACCCCGATCCCGACACCCAGCGCGGTCAACCGCCCGCCCTGCGCGACGACCATACGCAGGATGGCCCCACGCCTGGCCCCAAGGGCCATACGAACTCCGATTTCGTGACTCCTCTGGCTGACGCTGTAGGCCATCAAGCTGTAGATGCCGGACGCCGCCAGTATCAGCGCGAGAAAGGACAGAACACCCAACAGAAATGTCGAAAAGCGGTCGCCGGCCACCGAAGACGCAACGAGGGCATCCATCGTCGTCACGCTATGGACGGGCTGTGTCGGGTCCATCTCCAGTATCACTTCCCTCACCGCGGGTATGAGCGGCGCCGTGTCGGTGGACGTCCGCAACACCACGTTCATCGTCACGTACGGCACCTGGGCGTGCGGCATGAAGATCTCCGGACGCGGGTCGATCTTCATACCGGCGCTGCGCATGTCTCCCGCCACACCCACGATTTCGTACGGGTAGGTCCCGCGCCGGCTGTAGTCGATCATCAGGTAGTTCCCGACCGCATCCTCACGAGGCCACAGTGAGCGGGCCAACGCGCGGTTCACGATGACGACGGGTGTAGCGTCGATCGAGTCCCGCCCGTCGAAATGCCGACCCGAAATGAGGTCGACCCCCATCGTGCGGAAGAAGCCTTCGGTCACCATCGTGATGTCGGCTTCGGCCGCATTCTCGGCGAGTGTCGGTGTGCCTTCGCGCCAGTACGGACGGGTTGGTGTGTTGTTGAAGGCGTTGAGCGGCAGACCCGTGGCCGCCCCGACCGAGGTTACACCCGGCAGTGCGGCCAATCTCTCCCGCAGTGCGTCGAAGTAGCCCAATCGCGCTTCCGGACTCCCATACTTGTCAGGATCCGGAAAGGTTCGCATCACGAGGACGTTTCCCGGGTCATAGCCGGGATCGATCTCCAGTATTTGGATGAGACTCTGCATCAGGAGCCCGGCGCCAACCAGAAGAACCAGGGCCGCAGAGATCTCGGCAACGACCAGGGCGTCGCGGAATCGCCGGCGGGCACCACCCTCGCCCGAGCCTCCGGCTCCTCCCTTCAGGACCCTGCTCAGGTCGACTCGAATCGAATGCATCGCGGGCAGCGAGCCGAAGATGATCCCGCTCACTGCGGTCAACACCGCCGCGAACAGCAACACTCTGCCGTCGAGGACGATTTCATCGAAGCGTGGAAGTCCGGCCGGGGCGAGACCGATCAACAGTCGAAGGCCCAGAAACGCCGCACCTACCTCGACGATTCCACCGAAGCCGGACAAGAGGACGCTCTCGGTCAGTAGCTGGCGTAGTAGCCGGACCCGGGAGGCGCCAATCGCGGAACGCAATGCCATCTCCCGCCCTCGATCGGAGGTCCGAGCCATCAACAGGTTTGCGATGTTGGTGCAGGCAATCATCAGGACAAACCCGACCGCACCAAACAACAGGATCAGTGCGGGTCGGATGTCACCCACCATCTCCTCCTGGAACGGCACGATCCGCTGTCGCCATCCCGCGTTGAACGTCGGGTGGGCGTCGTCGAGGGACTGCGCCACGCGATCCATGTCCTCCTGTGCCTGCTCGAGGGCGACTCCGGGCTTGAGACGCCCGACGACTCGTAGGAATCGATAGTCCCTGGGCACCTCGGGCAGATGTGCGTAGCTGACCCGGAGACCCCATGGTAGCCACAGGCCGACTTCGCGATCCGGGATCGCGAAGTCTTCCGGCATCACTCCGAGGATCTCGTGGGGAACCTCGTCGATCAGGATCTTCGATCCAACGACCTCCGCGCTCCCGCCGAAGCGGCTCAGCCAGTAGCCATAGCCCAGAACGACGACGGGAGCCTCACGCGCCACTTCGTCGGCGGCGAAGGTTCGACCAATCAGAGGATCGCCCGCAAACACCGAGAAAAAGTCGGTTGTCACCTGGGTAGCGGACACTTTCTCCGATATATGTTATTGTTAACTTATTGATTATAAACATAATAATCACATATTAAATGGATTTGATCCCCCGAATAGTCCCCCACAATGTTTGGTCGACCAAACCCTCAAAGACCCGGTGACGACTCATCTTTGAGTTATTGTCAAAAGTGGTGTTTTGCCGATTGACTCAAACGGCGGCCTGATCGACGTGGGTCACTTCGATTCCATCGTTGAATTTCACTCCAGTAATCACCTTGGGCAGATCATCGAATCCTCGTAATCGTCGCCAGTTCTTCTGAGCGCACTGTCCCAGTTTGAACATCATGTGCAGCATGCCAACCCGCGTCAGGCAACCCCTGGATCGCTTGGTTCGGTGGCGAATGGTAACAAAGGTCGACTCAATGGGATGGGTCGTTGGGATGCTCTGCCAGTGCTTGGCCGGGCAGTCGAAGAAGGCCAGCAGTTCTTCTTTGTCTTTCTGGAGGCAGCGAGTGGCTTTCGGATACTTCGGCTCATAGGTTTCAATGAACCGATCGAATGCCTTCTCGGCGTCTGCCTGTGTCTTAGCCCGCCAGATCGCGTGCAAAGCCTGTTTCGCCTTCGCCTGGACCGACTTCGGGAGCCCGTTCAGTACGTTCATGGTCTGCAGAGTAGGGCGCTGGCGCGGTTAACGAAGTGGTGTCCCAGGTAGTGGTGTATGAAGAGGCGCCGGGGAGGAGTGTGAGGGCGTAGCCCGAACGATCCTCCCCGGCGCGGCCGCCGAAATCAGGTGGCCACTGTGGTTCTCGGTTAAGGTTGTGGTGACGAAACCAATGACCTAAAACCAAGGAGAATCACAGTGACCAAATCCAGCATCTCACTAACCGAACTCGCAGAAAAGGGCTCTGACGTCGATGTCTTGAGTCAGATGATCCAGTACGTGGCCCAGCGACTGATGGACCTCGATGTGGAGGTGTTAGCGGCAACTGTAAATTTCCCATTTATGGCAATCGAAAACTGCACACTTTCCGGATTTTTGGAAAGCGTGAGCGAGGCTCCAATCTGTGAGGGAGACCGACAGATAAGGAGTGAGTGCCGATGCACGAATGGGGGACGAGGATGTTGCTGAAGGAGTGTCTGGAGCGAGGGGTGTCGAAGACGGAGTCGTCACGGCGGTTCGGGGTGAGTCGGCGGACGATGCACGAGTGGATCGAGACGGGTCAGTTGGACCGGGATCTATCGGCTGGGGAGACGCGGTATTCTCCGCGGGCGGCGGTGAGGCACAAGCTGGATCCGTATACGGGGATCATCCGGGAGCGGTTGGAGGAGTTTCCACGATTGTCGGCGCAACGGCTGTTGGAGGAGGTACAGGCGGCGGGTTACGGGGGAGGCTACAGCCGGGTGCGGGACTACGTGCGCGCGGTGCGGCCGCGGGAGCCGGGGGAGGCGGTGGTGCGGTTCGAGACGCCGCCGGGGCGACAGGGGCAGGTGGACTTCGGGACGTTTCGGCTGCCCTGGGGCCGTCGTCATGCGTTGTTGGTGGTTCTGAGCTACTCGCGGCTGCTGTGGCTGCGGTTCTTTCCTCGACAGACGATGGCGGTGTTCCATCACCGCTCCGATTGCTACCGGCTGGAGCGACAGTTGCCGGGTGGGTTTCGCACCCACTGGAAATCGGCGCCTTTTCACGGCGCACTGAAACATGCGGGCTGCTAAGGCACATCCGGTCTGGGGTCGCCAATGAAGGCGTCCCGATTCGGCATCGTGACTTCCGGCAAGGTTGTCCGGTCCATCACTGCGTCAGCGGGAATGATGTTGTTCTTCCAAAGGAGCCAGGCTGAAACGGCATAGACGTCTTCGTTACTCAAAGATCCGGGCGCATCGAATGGCATCGTTCTCCGCACGTAGTCGAACACTGTCGTCGCATACGGCCAATAGCTCCCGATAGTCTTTGTGGGCTTTTGCCCTCCAACCAGTCGGTCATATGGGCCCTCAACACCTTCGGCGCCGTGACAGTCCCCACATTGCTCGCCGTACACCCTGGCCCCGTCGTCGACCGTACCGCTGCCGGGTGGAAGTCCCTCCCCGTCGGGAGCGACAGAGATGTCGATTGCGGCGATTTCGGCATCCGTCGGTCGACTTCCAATCCCGAGCGGCCCCTGCGGTGCCGCAGGATAAGCCAAACCCACCGCAGTGACGAGGCATAGACCGACACCGCCCATGAGACGAACTCCGCGCGCGCGTTTAGGCATGAACGTTGTGGATACTCCCATCGGCCCCAACTCTCCAGCTTTGTATGGCGTTGTAGTGATAGAAGGAGCCGAACGTGCCGTTCAGGCCGCGAACGTCGACCAGGGCTGCCCGCGTCGGCTGGACGTAGCCGGTTTCGTCGGTGCATCGGCTCTGGAGAACAGCCTCGCGACCGTCCCATGCCCACGGAAAACGAAAGATCGTCAACGACTTCGACATCACCGGCTCCTGGAGCCTGGCCTCCTGCCAGGTTGCGCCGGCATCCGTGCTCACCTCCACCCGTGTGACCTTTCCGCGGCCGCTCCAGGCCAATCCGCGGATTTCGACGAAACCGGCTCCCTGCACCGGGAATTGAGCGGACGGGTAGTTGATCACGGACTTCGCTTCCATCACGAACGTGAACTGGCGCGCCACGCCGTCAGCCATCAGGTCCGTGTACTTGGCGGTCTCCTCGCGGGTTTGGTACGGCTGGTCGGTGACCTTGAGGACGCGCAACCACTTTACGTTGGAACTGCCCTCCCAGCCGGGCAGTACTAACCGCATGGGGTAGCCTTGGGCCGGTCGCACTGCTTCGCCATTCTGGCCATAGGCAATCATCGCGTCATCGTTCGCCTTGTCCAGGGTGATGCTCCGATTCATTCGGGCGCCGTCAGCCCCTTCCGCGACAATCCATCTTGCTTCGCTTCGGACTCCCGCTTCGCGCAACAGGGTCGACAGCAGCACCCCTGTCCATTCCGTCCCGCTGATCAGCCCGTGGGTTTGCTGGACATCGGCCAGTGTCGGCTCCACCCATTCGGTCAGGGTGTTTCCCGAGCACTCCGTGAAGCAGATGCGCGAAACTGCCGGTAAACGCATCAGGTCCCGCACCGACAGTTTGAGGGGACGCTCGACCATGCCAAAGAGGAACAGCTCATGATTGGCAGGATCGATATCGGGAACGCCTGCATGGTGCCGTTCGAAGTGCAACGAGGATGGGGTGATGATGCCGCGCTGGTCATGCAAAGGAGACATGGTCCATGAGGATTCGTCGGTGGGGGTCTGGTATTGCCAGCGCTGGATTCCAGCTTCGTAGCGGGATCGTTCACCATAACCCGATACGGGGCGACCCAATTGCTTGGTGGGGTCGGGTTGGCCTCCCTGCTGGGGAAGCGCTTCCGACAGGGAAGGCTCGGGCCTCAAACCGTTCACTGCCAACCCACCCACTAGGCCTGCCACCCCCTTGAGGGCGCCCCGACGTGTCATCCCCGGCGTTGAGGTTTCATCCCCGAAGACGCGTGTCGTCCCCTTCGGGCTTCTCACGATTTCACGCTCATTCTCTTTCAAATTCATATCCATAGGTTTGAGGATCGGGCTAAGCCGTCGTCCATGGATCCCGGGCGGAGGACACCGTAACGGCGCACCTGCGCCCGGGGACTCTACGGATTTCAGGCGTGAGTCACCGCTGCTCAATGGAGCTTGGTTTCTTCCAAACCCCCACATTCTGCTCCATGCTGATTTCGGTCCCAAATGGTGCGGAAAGTTGGGCGAGGCGATCGATGATTCTCTTTGCAGTCACTTCATCGGCCATTCGCGGCGTGCCCCGGCGGGAACGCCCCATTTTTTGTCCGAGGTCGATCGGGTAGAAGCGTATCTCTTCTAACTGATCCTCCCTGTAGCGGGCCACGGGAATGACACTTTCCCACTGAGCGGGGTCGACGGGGGAGCCGACGGTATCATTCTCATACCAGGCGGTGTAAAGATCGGCAGTCGTCGCCCCCGGGCCTAAACCATGCGCTTCGTACATATCCTGGGGCCTGGGTTCGATGGTGCCATCACCGTGGAATATGAAGTTTCCGAGGCCGTAATAAATCACCTTGCCTTTGTAAACCTCCACGCCACGCAGATAGTGGGGTCCATGCCCGATGAAAACATCGGCTCCAGCGTCAATGGCCGCATGTGCAAAGACCGGCAGAAAATCAGGAGGCTCTTCGCGGGTTCCGCCCCTCTGGCTCGCGTGAATATTCACCACGACATAATCAGCCTGTCGCTTCGCGCTTCGCACCCATCTGAGGATGTGTTCCAGGTCCAGCTTGTTCATCTCGTATGTGGGTGTGCCTGGGTTTGGTCCAACCTTGAACAGAGCGCCGAAGAAATCCAGAATCTCGCCGGACCTGTCCGGCGTCGGCATCTGGAACGGGTCGGTCGAAAGCTGCAGCTGCCTGTGCATTTCTGAGAGCTGGCGGAAGGTGGCCTCGCTTACCTGTATCGCCGTGGTCGTCCTGAGCGCCGACAAGCCAGGACGCCCCCGAATTTCCCGTCGCGCATTGGACGCCCGCGCACTCGGAATAAACGATGATGCGCAGCCGATCAGCGCGAAACGTCCCCGCGGCGTATCAAAATAGGCCGGTGCCCGGGCTTCCTCCAGGGTCATGCCCGAGCCGGCATGCACCAAACCGTCGCGGTTCAACAACCGGTTCGTTTCAACCATGCCCTGGATCCCATAGTCGATGGTGTGATTGTTGGCCCGGTTAAAGAGATCAATCCCGATATCGCGCAAGTCTTCGATTACAAAAGGGGGGCCCACTAGATTCGCGCCATGCTCCCGGGGGAACCCGCTAAATTCCCTCAGATCGAAAACGGACATCTCCAGGTTCGTAAAAGCGGCGTCGGCCTTTTTCAGGACTTCGACTACCTCGTCAAACGATGGATCGCCCGGGAGGTTGACGCGCCTGGCGACGATCGCATCACCGCTGGCTGCCAATGTCCATTCATTCGCTGTTTCTGCGGAGGCAGGCGTCTGGGTCATCCCTGGCGCGGCCCCCATTCCAAGCACAGCAACAGAGAGCAAAATCAAAAACAGGGTTGATTTAGCGTTCATGGCATTGGCTCCTTTTTCGACGCGGCGGCGAGCACTCTCTTGATTGCCTCGACGGTTTTGTCCGCGCGGAAATCTGCGATCTTCTTACCGAACTCGATCGTCTTCTCCTTCGGCACCAAGCTCACGCCGTTGATCGTTGCTCGTCCTGCCTTGACGCGTGCGTCAAAGTTCACCAGCTTCGGATCATAGGCCATCAACAGCGCGGTGGCGCTGTACTCGTCGTGGATGCCGTCGGAGCGCAACTTTTCGGGAATCCCGCTGTCGGTGATGAACTTCCGAACCGAGTCCCAGTCGTAATACTCTCGAATGTGGTAGACGCCAGGGTTACCCTTCCACTTCTCGGCCAGCTCCCGGGAGACTGCAGCCAGACCGGCAGTGTTGCTGCCGCTGTCACCCATCATGAAGATGTTCTCGAATCCCTGGCTCTTCAGGCTTCTCGCCATGTCCCGCAGAATCGAGCGGAACGTTTCTTCAGTGATGTAGGTGCTTCCCCACGACAGGAACTTGTCGTCCGGATTGCCGGACTCCAGAGTGATGATCGGCGCAATCAGCGCGTTACCGAGTTTTCTGGCGATGACTTCACCCGTCATGCGGACCTGATACTGGTGCTTGCCGAGAGCAAGATACGGACCGTTCTCTTCCATACCGGCGGCGAAGATCAAAGCAACGGTCTTTCCGGCCTTCATCCCGTCACGAACTCCCAGATAGGTCAATTCCTCCATCCAGACAGTGTCCCGGACGGGAATCGGGTTCGGCGTCGCGAGGTCTTCCTCGTAACGTTGTCTGGCCTGAGCTTCGCGTTGTTCAGTCAGGCCGGTCTGAGCGCCGCCAGCCTGTCCACCATTTGCCTGCAGTGCGGCCTGCCCGGCCACGATCAGTGCCGTCGCCAAGGCCAATGTTACAGACAAGGCTATAAACCGACTGATCGTCATACTCTCTCCTGACTCCTTAGTGTGTATGGATAGGAACTCGGCGATGGATCCTAGACTGAAAGACCATCGCCTAAAGGCGATGGTCTTTCAGTCAGATGTCTGTAGGTCAGCCCGGAGGCGGTGCTCTCTCGTTTCTTGAGCACCGCCCCCGAGATATCTAGTCGATCTGGTTCGTGACGTGAAGCATCGTTAGAAATTGATCCTCAGCGAAACCTGGATCTGCCGGCTGGCCCGTGCGGTAGATATGGTTCCGAAATTGCTGGAATTGGCAAACCGATTGGGCAAGAAGAACTGAGGGTGATTCGCGATGTTGAATATCTCGGTCCGAAACTCTACGAAATTGGGGATATCCCCAAGCGGAAAACTTTTGGCCATGGCGAAATCGAGGTTGTTGACGCCCGGCCCCCGCAAGATATTCCTGCCGGCATTTCCAAATGTGCCCCGCGGCGGGACTTGGAAGGCCGCTTCATTGACCCACCGGTTCGGATCGGGATTATCGAGCTTCCATTCTCCGATCAGGTGAGGCCGGTCGGCACGGTTTCCGGTCAAACTGTTGTCCCCCAGCAGCTCGGGTGTATACGGCTGCCCGTTGGAGTACGCGAAAATCCCGTTGACCTGCCACCCCGTGATCAGCGCCCGAGGAATCCCGGTCAGGTTCCGGCCACCAGGGATCTCCCACAAGAATGCGGCGGTTAGAACCTGCGTGCGATCGAACACGGATGGCCCACGTTGGTCCTTCAAGTTGTAATTGTTCTGCGGTCGCCCGGCGCCAGAAACGCGACTCTGAGCGGAGTCGTCGTCGATCGATTTCGAATACGTGTAGGCGCCAAGGACCGAGAATCCACGGGACAACCGCCGATCGAAACGAAGTTGCATGGAATGGTAGGTGGAGCTCGCGCTGTCCTCGAGTATTCCGATGGCCGAAAAGTTCGGATAGGGACGCCTGCTTTTAATGGAGCCCGGCCCCAGGACCGCCGCGTTGATGTCTCGGTTCGACCGCTGCAGCTTGTTGCCCTTGGTGCCCGCGTATGTCAGTTCGACCACGGTGGTGTCGTCCAACTGGCGCGATACGCTCAGGTTCTGCTGGGTCATGTAGCCGGTACGCATGTTCAAATGAGCGCTGTCGGTAGAAATGCCCAACCTGAACAATTCCTCCGGGAAAGGATTGTCCAGGGTGAGGTTGGGATTGTCCGGATCCGCATTTATGGTGTTGTTGCGTATGAACGGAAACGCCCGGTACGCGTTGCGCCAGGACGAGCCTCCATAGAGAGTCATGTAGAAGACCCCGCCTCCGCCGCGAATCACAGTTCTTCCATCCCCCGCAACGTCGTAGGCAAAGCCAAACCGGGGACCGAAATTGTTCTTGTCATCATGCCAGCCGGCGCGCGGAATGTTTCCGGGTTTGATCGCGATTCCGGGGTACTGCTCGAGGACGGGAACGACGGAGGGATCAATCGGGCCCTCGCCCACCAGGTTGACCAGGCCGGTGCTCTCGTCAAAGTACACCTTCCGATCACGTTGATGGTACATGGGGGTCTGGTATTCGTAGCGTACGCCAAGATTCAACGTCAGCCTGTCGCTCACTCTAAAGTCGTCCTGAAAATACCCACTGAAGTGCCACGACCTTGCATACCCATTGGTCCATCCGGAACTCGTGAGAGTCTGGCTGGGAAAACCCAGCAGCAAGTCCGCAACGGAGTTGCCCGTGTAACGATTGTCAAATGTGTAGCTGCCATTCGCCGTTGAAGGACTGTGAAAGTGGTTATGGGCCCTGCGCGCCTCAAACCCCATCTTCAACTGGTGCGCGCCTTTGGTCCAGGAGAGGTTATCGAGATAGTCGTAATGGTTATCGTAGCGGAGCTGGGTGCCGCCACGTGGGATCCCAGTGAACCCGGACACACGGACGACGGGAAACTGGAGCCATTCCTTCTTCAGGTCCGGGTCATCAAACACGCGGGTGCCGGGCAGCGCCAGCGCCTGGATTGCGGGGTGGTCCTGTGCCTGGAATTCCTGTTTGTAGTGGAGGCGCGCGAACCCGACGCGTAATTCATTGACCACGTTCGGAGTAAAAATGTGCGTCTGACTGATGACCACACTCTGGGACAGGGTCAGCGCATCGACGCCATATCCGGCGATCGAATTCCCATTACGCGTATAGGGCTCTAACTTCGGCCGGTTCGAGAGGGAGTAGCGCACCATAATCGAGTCATTCTCGTTAAACGTATGGTCGAAGCGCGTGGCGATGTTGTCCTGATCCTGCGTGAAAGTGGACAGTGAGATCAGGTTGTTGGTTTGCCCGGGTGCGTTCGGCTGCGGATACAGATCCAACATGCCTTTGCCGATCGGATGGATCCGATCCTGCGGGATGATGTTGCCGGGAAACGGTTCTCCGGTCAGGGGATCGATGATCGGCGTCCCCAGGGACGAAAAGTCGCCGTTGCGCAAGGCCGTGGGAGGCACTCGGGCTCTCTTGAAGTCAGGCCTGCGGACGATGGTCCCTTCGTAGGACACAAAGAAGAACGTTTTGTTCCTGGCGATCGGTCCACCCAAAGTGGCCCCGAATTGATTCCTCTTGAAGGACGGTTTGTCCCGATCGGCAGGGTCGAAGAAGTTCCTGGCGTCCATGGCGGAGTTCCGCAAATACTCATAAACCGTCCCGTGGAAGGCATTGGAACCCGACTTGGTCGAGACGTTGACAAGTCCGCCGACCGCTCGTCCGTACTCGGCGCTGGTAGTGCTCGTCTGGACTTTGAATTCTTGAATCGAGTCGGGGCTGGGCGAGATGATGATCGAAGCGGGACCGGCATCGTTATTGTCGATTCCGTCGAGCATGAAGTTGTTGACCTGTTCCCGTGCTCCGTTGACGTTGATTGTACCGCCTCGGGTTGCGAAATTACTGCCTTCCGAGTGCGGCACGACTCCGGGGGTGAGCGAAGCCAGATCCAGGAAATTTCGCCCGTTGAGCGGAAGCTGGGCCACCCTCTGCGAGTCGATCACCTGACCCAGCGCGGCGTTGTCGGATTGAACCAGCGGCGCGTCCGCGGTGACCTCAACCGTTTCGGTGACCACGCCGACCTCAAGTTGTATTTCCACTCGTGCGGTGCGATCCACTTCCACCCGGACTCCACGGCGGAGTTCGGTCCGGAAGCCCGGCAACAACGCCTGCACCGAATAGGTCCCTGGTTGCAGCTGGAGAACATTGTACCGACCGATTTCGTTGGTAATGATGGTTCGCGTCAGTCCGGTCGCGTCGTTGGTGACGGTCACCTCCACGCCAGGCAACACGGCTCCTGTAGTGTCGGTGACGCTGCCATCGATCGACCCCGTAACTCGCTGCCCAAAAGCCGCGGAAGACAGCATAAAGGTTGCCAATACGATAAAGATGGTTGTTCGAGATCTCACTCCTCCTCCTTAAAACCTGCGTTCCCGTCCCCGGAAACGCGATTGTGCAATCGTTTCATTCGACCGAGCCGATTGCATTGATCCTCATTTCAATCAAATCGCCGCCGCTCCATAGGCACTGCCTATCGATTCTCGAGGTGTTGACAGGAACTCATTCACGCTGAGATCCAATCTTCAACCTTTGGTGGTCAATGGTGACTCCGGAAAGGGTCTCCTCCACCTCTGGCGATTTTCTTACTCTTCTGTAATATTAGTCGCCATACTTAGTTGGTAGCCTCGGGGTGTCAAGTTAATTTGCGTATAGAAAACTGCATAGAAAATTGTATAGAAAACTGCCTGTCGATTAACGGCCATTTACATAGTGCGAACTGCAATGTCTGTGAGTAACGAGCAGGTGTTGACCCTGATTCCGGATTGAACTGAAAGACAACAAGGGGAAGAAATATGAAGGCAATTCGTGTTGAGGAATTCGGGAGTCCTTCTGTCATGCGAGTCGAAGAACTGCCCGGTCCACGGCCTGGCCCGATGCAGGTCGTAGTGGATGTGAAAGCTGCCGGTGTCAATCCGGTGGATACGTATATCCGTGCCGGAACTTATGCCAGGAAACCCGAATTGCCTTACACCCCGGGTACGGACGCCGCGGGCGTGATCGAATCGGTTGGCGAAGGTGTGACGCGTTTTGCAGTTGGAGATAGAGTTTATACGGCTGGGACGCTGAGTGGATCTTATGCCGAGCGGTGCCTGTGCTCGGACCAGCAGCTATACCCGCTGCCACAACGAGTCAGTTTTGAGCAGGGCGCCGGAGTTTCATTGCCTTATGTGACCGCATACCGCGCTCTCTTTGATATTGCTCACGCGAAGCCTGCAGAGACAGTTCTGGTTCATGGTGCAAGTGGTGGGGTCGGTATTGCCGCATTGCAATTGGCCTGCTCGGCCGGAATGAGAGTTATTGGAACGGCAGGATCCGATCGGGGACGGTCGCTAATAACCGAGAACGGCGCTCACTCTGCCCTGGACCACGGGAGTCCGGGCCATATGGATGAGGTGATGACGTTGACGGACGGTCACGGCGTCGACGTTCTCATCGAGATGCTGGCGAACGTAAATCTCGGCAAAGATCTCAAGGTTTTGGCAAGGAGAGGTCGCGTCGTTGTCATTGGTAATCGGGGTACTGCTGAAATCGACGCTCGAGACCTGATGATTCGCGACGCAGCGGTCTTCGGAATGCTTGTTTTCAACACACCAGAATCGCAGTTGGCCGCAATCCATTCCGCGCTCTTCGCTGGATTAGACAACGGAAGTCTTCAGCCGGCCGTCGGCCAGGTACTCCCCCTTTCTGACGCTCCGCACGCGCATGAGGCTGTAATGGAAAAAGGGGCATACGGTAAGGTTGTGTTGGTTCCCTAGCGCTCGCAGGTCGAGGCAACGGTCTCCAGCGAGGTCAGGTTAATACGGTCGCCCTCCGGCCGGGGGATAAAGACGCCTGTGGCCTTCACCTTGTGTCCTTTGTAGGGAGCGGGGTCGAAATCGAAACGGATATTCCTGAAGCTCGGCAATCCGAATATCTGAGTTCCCAGAGGCCTGGCGTCGAGTACTCTCAATTCCTCTGCGGACGTCTCCTCCACTCTTCTTATCCGGGTCGGCTTGCTGGCCTTAGTCAACATCCAGTTGCCGCCTGAACCCTCGGTGAGGCAGCCGATCAACTGGACCAGCGTATTGCGCGGCAGCGGCCTTGGCCCGTCGCTTCCCACCAGCCGGATGTTCCCGAGTTTGTCCGGGGTCAGGTCGTCGGGCCCCTCGGGAAAGGCGTTCGCGGCCAGTATGTAGGCCAGGACCTGCAGAAACGTCTCGTCGCTCAATCGGACATCGCTGCCGGCCGGCATGTTGGTCGTCATATAACCAAACAGAACATCCAGATTCTCTTCTCGCCAGCGATCGATGAAACCGCGGCCCATGAGTGGGGGCCCCTGGGGGTCGTCGTCGACGACCTCGTGGCACCGAATGCAATTCGTCTCGTATTGGGTTCTGCCTTTCGCGGCCTGGGCAGCCGTGTATACACCATCCAGGACCGTCTTGCCGATGTCGCCTGTCGGTATTGTCGTGGTCTGCGCCGTCTGCATGACGGAACCGACACCAGCCAGAACGAGAAGCATGATCCCGGTAATGAAGGACATCGCGAATCTTCGGGGCATGTCACCCCATGCGTGCGATTGTGTTCGAACGATCTTCACGAATGCACTGGTCCAGGACTGCCGTTGAGGGCCGGCCTGTCGGGCGAGAACCGGCGCGTGCAGCGCGCCGCGCCTCGCAAACCAAAGAAAAAGGAGCCCGCCTGACGGGCTCCTTTACGGCATGGGTCGACTCTACTTCTGGTTCTTGTTTGGCTCTTTATCGGGCCGGGTCGGGTTCACGCACACGGACGCCCAGCAAGTATTCGAGAATTCCGAACCCAGCTCTACCAGGAGATCGACCGTCTCGTTAAACTGGAGAGTTTTTTCTGTCCAGCCATTCGCCATGTCCGCGACCGTATCACCTTGATCGGGTTCCGCAGACTGCTTGGAAGAACCGTTGCTGATCTGATGCGCCCTGGCTCCGACGTCTGCGCCCTTTTCCACCAGATAGAGAATGACATCGTTGCGGCCAATGAATGCCGCCCCGTGCAATGCCGAATAACCTCTGTCGTCTCTTGAATTGACATCGGCGCCGACCTCTTCCACCAGGAACCTGGCTGTGTCCATTCGGGCGCCCGGTACGACGTTCGTGCCCTGGAAGTCGTTTTCCAAGCCCACGGCCACTTGCAGCGGCGAACATCCGTGCGTCGTCGCAATGTCAGGGTCGGCGCCCGCGGCCAGCAGGAGTTTCATCGCGGTCACGTCATTCGCCTGGGCGGCCCGCCAGAACGCAGTTGATCCCGCCGGATCCGGCCCGTTACTGTTTCCAAAGGTCCTGAACCATGGTTTGGCCCCTAGTGTTGCGTTGGGATTCGCCCCGACAGCCAGGAGTTCCTTGATCAGATCCAGATAGTCGGTCTTCTCTTGTTCAACACTGGGTGCCGGATACCACTCGCGATGCGCATATCGGGCATCGATGGTGACCCACAGCGGAAACAGTCCGTCCTTGGCACTGGCAATATCCGGATCGGCGCCATGATCGAGCAGGAATTTCGCGATATCGAAATGGCCGTTGATAATGGCCTGCGTGAGGGGAGTCATATTGTCCGATAGACTGACCTGATTGACATCGGCTCCCGCCTCAATCAACTCACGTACCGCATCCATGTGGCCTTCCCGAGTCGCGAAGTGCAGCGGAGTATTTCCACCCATCTCCGTAGTCTTCTTGCTGTCCTCTTCCTCGCCCGGAACACCAAACCGTCCGAACGGCCTGACGGCGGATACTCTCGAGGTCGCCCTGAGATCCGCACCATACGTGGCAAGAAGCTGGATCGCCGCGCCACGATTTCGGGCGG
>CBDAOY010000009.1:0-1298539 GCA_965198225.1 Terriglobia bacterium
CGGTGAACCACTGACGCACCTCACTTTGTGTTGTGGCGACATGAACAGTACAATCGGGGGCCGCGACGATCCTAACGCACGTGTCATGGAAGCGACGCTCGCGGAACCGCAGGACTGAATATGGATTGGTGGGTCTGGGTAGTAGCGGGTTTCGCGCTGTTTACTTTGGAGCTGTTGTCTCCAGGTGGTTTCTACCTCTTCTTCTTCGGCTGTGGAGCTCTGGCGGTGAGTCTGTTGACCGCATTCGACTGGGCTGGACCGACTTGGTTGCAAGGAGTGCTTTTCACCTTCCTGTCGTTGTTCTCGGTCTTGTTTTTCCGTCCCCTGATCATGAACAAAATGCAGACGGGTTCAGGCGATGTGGAGGTCGACAGCCTTGTGGGCGAGGTGGCCGTGGCGCGAGACGAAATCGTCCCCAACGGTTGGGGCAAAGCGGAACTGCGAGGGACGGCATGGAAGGCGAGGAATGCAGGAACGGCGCCCATCGGGCCGGGCCAATCGTGCCGCGTTGAAAAAGTCGACGGGTTGACCTTGTGGGTCCGAGGCGACTAGAAATCTGCGGGGCAAAAAGACTTCCGGCCCACAATGGCCCCGACATAGTGCATGTCTACAGCATTGGGCGTCGATATGGAATGTCGAATTGCTTCCGCCGCGCAGGGACCGGGCCAAGCGCAAAAGGAGATTGAGTGAACATAAGTTTGATCGTTGTGGCAGCGTTGATCCTGTTAGCTGTCATCATTCTTGCCAAGACAGCAGTGGTCGTTCCACAGCAGAGTCAGTACGTTGTCGAGAGGCTTGGAAAGTACGCCGGAACGCTCGATGCCGGATTTCACATTCTGGTCCCGTTTCTCGATTCCATCCGTTACCGTCACTCCTTGAAAGAGTCGGCCATGGACATCCCGGAACAAATCTGCATTACCAGTGACAACGTGCAAGTGGGGGTGGACGGCGTCCTGTACCTCAAAGTGCTTGACGCGCAGCGCGCCTCATACGGCATTGGAAATTACATGTTTGCGATCATCCAGCTTGCTCAGACGACGCTACGGAGTGAGATCGGAAAGATCGAACTCGACAAAACGTTCGAGGAGCGAGCCCACATCAACACCCAGATCGTGGACGAGTTGGACAAAGCGACGGAACCCTGGGGTGTCAAGGTGCTTCGTTACGAGATCAAGAATATCAATCCTCCGGGCGACGTGCTCGCGGCCATGGAAAAGCAGATGCGTGCCGAACGCGAAAAGCGCGCAACGATTCTGGACTCGGAAGGCCACCGTGACTCGGCTATCAACACGGCCGAGGGCGAGAAGCAGAAAGTCATCAAAGAATCCGAGGCTACAAAGCAACAGCAAATCAATGAAGCAGAGGGACAGGCCAGCGCAATCACGACCGTTGCGGCAGCCACGGCCGAAGGCATTCGCAAGGTAGCCGAAGCGATCGAGGCGCCCGGTGGCTATCAAGCGGTGCAGTTGCGCGTCGCCGAGCAGTATGTCGAGAAGCTTGGCATGCTGGCCAAGGAGAACAATACGATGATCCTGCCGGCAAATATGGCTGATGTCTCTTCGATTATCGCCACGGCAATGAGCGTGATCAAACAGACTGGCGGCCCGCAAGACGAAAGGTAGCCGCCGAGCCGGATTTTATTCGGGCACATCAAGTTGGCGTCTGTGCGCTGAGCGGGGACACGGATATTGGAAGGCTCCTCGACAATCTGATGGCAGGCGACCAGATCTCCTGAATGACGCGCCAGCGCCTGTCATATATCCGCGCATGACTATCGGTCATCGGCCAATGCTACCCATCTCGGTCTAGGATTTCCTTTTTGGCCGTCTGGACCCCATGCGTGTGCATAAAAGAACCAACGGAAGGCCTGACGATCGAGACCAGGACCAACAGCCCACCCCGATCGAGAAAAAAGGATCCAGCCCCTCGCGCCCGCGCAGTTCACGCGGACCCTTCGGCGGATCGGGGGCGGCCGCCGTTGATTTCCAGCTCGGCTTGCCCGAGGAAGTCGCGATGCCTTCGCTCGAGTTCAGACGGCACTACTTTGGGGACGACTCGCAGATGCTTGACCGTGCCACGTCGCGAGAGAGCTATGCGGCGATCGTCGAGAGCCTGCGCAATGACGCGCAGGAACAGATTGTTGCCGCGTCTACGGAGCACAACCTGCTGGTGCTGGCGGGCCCCGGTTCCGGAAAGACACGCGTGGTCGTTCATCGCTGTGCCTATCTGTTAAGGATCGAACGCATCCGTCCTGAACGCATTCTCGTGATCTGCTTCAACCGCTCCGCCATGCATGAGCTGCGGATCCGGCTCCGGGACTTGGTCGGCGACCTGGCGCGCCAGATGGCCGTGCACACGTATCACTCCCTCGCCTTGAGACTAACGGAAAGATCCAGCGGTCAACAAGACCGCATCCAGCGTGGCGATACCTGCGCCCACAAGCTAGAACTGCCAGTAAAAAGGGCACCTTGAGGTCGGCGATCTCAAGTTTAACCACGCCATCGTCAAAACCACGAATGAACCGTAACTTGTTCCAACAGGGAGCGTACTTCGTGCTCATTCATGATCGGTGAAAACTGGCCACCGAGACAAAGTCGTCCGTCAGTCCGGAATGTATAATAGCTGATTCGATAAAGGTACTCACCGTGATGCCGTTGCTCCGCAGCGCAACGGATTCTTTGCATAACATATTTGTTCTCGCTGTCGACAAACACGCTGACCTCATCCTCCACATAACCAAGGAGAAACTGTTCTCCAGACTCCTTGTCCCGGATGCGGACGGATTTGCCGACGCCTGTGACCCGCCTAAGGCGCTCAATCTGTTCAGTGGTCAGATTCATAAGTGCTTATACAGATCCATCAAGCATTTTGACAAAAGAAAGCGCACCCACTTGTCGCGGCCCGCAAAGCGGACTCCGACATGGATTTCACGGCGTGGATGATGGACCTGTGCAGCCCGCCTCACAAAGGAGCAGTTCCGCAACGAGTCAGCCCGTCATCGTGTTGGGACGCGGTCTTCAGTTCGCAGCGGGAGGAAATCCCTGAAGATCTACAGAAGAGCAAGAAGGCAAGCCCCCCGGAGAATGGGGCCGAAGGATGCCTCTCACGGCGTTTAGAGATACGGAGACCCAGAGGAGGAAGGGGGAGAGACGGCCTTATTCGTGCAGAAATACACGCCGTGCCGGTCTCCGACCCTGATCCTTGCCTGTCCGGCTGCTGGCGGGCTATTGAGGTCTCACAGCTTACCGCCGCGCCGGACTCACTGTTCGGACCCGCCAAGCTCAAGATGCGCGGCTCTTAGCGTGTATTCAACACGAATCTGGTTAGTACCCCATAACGCCACCTGCGCATACTGGAAGTGGAACGCGTCGGGCAGATTCAGTTCGTGTTCATTCGTTATCCCTCCATCGGATTCACCCACTCCCGGCCATCGGCGGGTCTTTGAATTCGTCATTACCAATTACTTTTCTTTCTCATCGTTAGGGCCAGTCTTTGAGCGACCGAAACCCATTCGCCTATGGAATACCTCCTGCCATCTCGCGGTAGCCGTCTTGACGGCATACTTCGCCTCTGCTCGACTTAAGCCCTTCTTCCGGAGGCGTTTGAAGTTCGCCTTTGCAAACAGTCGTTCCCAACGGTGGCGAAATTCTCGGTTGCGTGGCACCTCGACCAGAACTCGCGGCTTATTCAATGTCGTCGCGAGTCGATCGTCTGGACGACCCGGTTGTATATATACGCCCTGGGCGTACAGAATCTGACTGACCAAAATGCCCTGACGCTCGACATCAAACTCAACGATAACCACGCACTCGCTTGGTCCCGTCATTCTTAGCACGAGGCGCACCGACGGCGCCCCGAACCAGAACCGATCAGAAGGCCAAATCGATCGATCTTCTAAACTATTTGGGTGCCGAAATACGTTGAAGCTGACGACATCAACCGTACCCGCCCCACAGTCAACCAACAGATGAAGCCCATCGACGCGCTGCGGAGAGTGGCTGTATGACGTGATCTGGGCGACAAACTCGGGGACTGCCTCAAGTTCATCAAGGCCAGTATCAGTCTCTACAACGCGCGCTCTCAACATGCGCCGCACATCTTCGGCAGTTAGTAGACGAGCGCTCTGGCTCGCAACCCAGGCCACAATCGCCAGTCTCTTGTACACATCCTTGGAATCGTCTGCTTCGAATAGATTTGTGGGACAGCCTATTCGTAAGTTCCAAGCGAGTCGGTAGTTGCGCACTAGGTTGGGCTGGTTGTTGTACAGCCAGGCCCGCGAAAATCGTATGACGCCCGCGAGGAACTCGACTGCACGGACATGGTCGTCTTCATCAGCCAGATTTCCCGGAAGAAAGGGTTCCTTCAAGGTCTGACATTTCCCGGCTCCCGGCACACGCGCGCCGTTTTCGGTAGACGATAACCTGCCTGGCAGCAGATACCCTGCATCTCCGATCAATTCGTCCCAGGGTATGAAGAAAACAAAATCTGCGACGCGAACAGCGACTTTTGTGAGCGCTGTTCCGAAATCAACTCCCAGATGCACGGGCCTCACCCTCCTACCAGTACCATCCGCCGCCTGAAGATATCGCCCACGTTCCTGCCATGCCGTTTGCGGGGCCGCTTCCCGAATCCGTCCTGAGTCGGTAAGCCGAAGTTGAGTTTCTTCAGGCTGACTACGATCGGACGGAGCCTCTGTCACACCACTTCCTTGTGGTTCGTTTGGCTGACGCCGGGGAGACCCACCCAGGAGTTTCCGAAACCATTCGTTCAGCTTGCCCATAGCGCACCAACAAATTACTGGACCCGGATCAGTCCAGCACAGACGAAGTTCCTGTCGGCGACTACCGTGGCGCGGTCCACGATCTTCTGTCTACGAATCGCCATGCGTTCCTTCAGTTTGTCGATCTGACCCTGGGTGGCTCGTGCCAGTGAGATTCGCCCCAGGACCTCATGCGTTCGTAAAGTTTCTCTGAGTGTGGCAAGACGTCGTTTCAAATACCGGTCCACAGAATCCAGTTGGAAACGGGCCCTGTCCGCGTTCTCATTCTTCTTGCTTGCAAGTTCGTCGCGATACCTTCGGTCCAGAACCTCTTCGGCGCGCTCAAATCTCCTTAGCACCGATGTTGGATCTGCCTCGTTGGATGCACCCACCCAGTCGATGCCTGACAACCGGGCTCTATCGAGAAGAACTTCGCTCGTCTCCTCGTCTAGAAGCGTGCCATCGTCAAACCGGAACGCGGTCACGGACAAGACCTCTTCCTCGCGCACTCCCCGGAATACCCATGACCGCACGTAGTAGGTGTAGTCTCCACGTTTGAATTCATCATCCGGAGTGCCTTGTACCTCGACGGCGGCGAGCGGGTAAAAGTGTTCGTTCTGATCACGCAGATCCTGTGTGATGAATCGCACTAGCGGATGAAACTGGTGGAGTACCTCTTCGCTGTACCGGTACTGCTCGCTGATTCGGTTCAGAAAGCGCAGCCGCGTTATTCGACCGCGATCCAACGCGGTTTTTCCGAGCAAACCTTCATCCTGAAGATACTCTGTAAATCGTGCGGCGACATCCGCAGGAAGCTGTGCGGTGACGAGGTTCCGGTCATTGGCATCTTGTAGGAACTGGTGTCCCGGGCAGTAATCTGCCAAATAATCCCGAACGTACACCAGCAGGTCAGCTTCCGTCACGCGCCGGGCGAGCTCCTGCGCAGCTTCGATGCGTTCAATCACATGCTGGCCGTGGGCCATCATGTGCGCCGCGTTGCGCTCTAGTTCTTCCCGCTGTTTTCTTAGGTTTTCCAGGGCTAGCGCCGCCTGATCGATCTGTGCTTCTTCCTCAGCCGGGGTCAATGGACGGTTCAACAACGCCGACTCCAGCCTGCGGACTGTCTCGCCAACCACAGCTTCTGCCTCACCCAACGCTTCCTCGAACACTCGCAACCGGATCAGCAGTCGGTCAACGATCCTTGCGTCGATGGTTTCCTCGAAGTAGAGATTCCAGATGTGAATGATCTTGGCCTTCTGCCCCAGCCGGTCGATTCGACCGATCCGTTGCTCAATCCGAGTGGGATTCCACGGAAGATCATAGTTGACCAAGACCTTACAGAACTGCAGGTCGACACCCTCAGCAGCAACTTCGGTCGACACGAGGATCCTCAGCTTCTGGCTGTCCCGGAACCCCTCGATCACCTCCTGCTTTGTGCCTGAAGTGGCATCCCTGCCCCCCCAAATTAGCGTCGCCGGCAACGCCTCAGCGTTCAGCCGGTCTACGAGGTATCCCGCGGTTGCACGATATGTCGTGAAGACAATCAGCTTTTCTGTGGGGTTCTCTTTCAGAAACTCCCCGGCCACTTGCATGAGACGAGTAAATTTGGAATCGGACTGCTCCAGCGCGGTGATGTCGATGGCTGAAGGTATGACCGCCTGGAGGATGGATTTGAGAGGACCGACCCCCTCCCGATCTTCGGCTTCCGGCTCTTCGATCTCGAAATCCTCGATTAACTCGTCCAGTTCTCTCCCACCCGCCTGCCATGCTTTTGCGACTGCCGCAGGGCAGGAGGTGACCTGGCGTTGTGGCGTAGCAAGGAGAAAGCCATCGCTGATACCACGTTGAATTGCGTACTTGCGGATCGTAGCAGTCACGAGATCGTAAAGATCTCGTTCCACTTGGTTCATCGGGACGGGTTCACGCCGAACCTCTCGCAGAATCCGCAACCCCAGCACGTCCCGTTTTCGCGTCCGAGTGACCACATGAGACAAGAGGTTCAGACGCTCAAGAATTCCCGCCAGTTCCGCTCGGTATTTCCTGTCCGACAGTTGATCATCTGTCGGCAAGTTGTCCAAAAGGGTGCGAAGTTGGCTCGATTCCGAGAGGATCGGCTGTTGGGCCGCGGCCTCCAAACGAGCGGCCACTTCAGGAGCCGTGGACTGGAGGTTCAAGACAGTATCACGCGCTGCTACAAGGGGCTTGTTCGCTTCAAGCAGGCGTTCGAAATCGTATTGTCTTCCGAAGTGATCCGTGTCGAGCAGGTTCAGGAGGTTGTAAAGGTCCCTATTCTTGAGGTTGATTGGAGTAGCGGACAACATTAACTGAAATGCCGAAACGTCCCGGAGCAGGTTCCCGAGCCGCCACGAAGCCGTCTCGCTGTTTCGCATGTAGTGGGCTTCGTCAAAGACCACCAGATCAACCAGCGGCTCGTCTTCGCTCTTGGCGTAAAGAAAGTCGGCCAGTTGCTCCCGATTCCCACCAGACTTCTTTTCCTCTGATGTCGCCTCGTGTCGCCAGGACTTGGGAGGTCTTGCAGCGTTGTAACTGACGATCCACGCTCTGCCCTCACCCAATGTCAGCCTTGGCTGGTGGAGCCCATCAAACAGTCCCGCCGCATCAACAACGTGTGCGTCGATGCCGAAGCGATTCCGAAGCTCGTCGCGCCACTTCTCCCGCAGCATGGCGGGGCACACAACAACCAGACGCCTAAAATCCAGACGTGCCCTGAACTCAGTCCATATCAGGCCGGCTTCGATGGTCTTACCGAGACCAACCTCGTCGGCGAGCAGAAGGCCCGTGGCCGGCGAATCCAGGAGGGTCAACAAAGGGCGGTACTGGTGCGCGTAGAAATCAGTATTAGTGATTCCCATCGCATAGACGAGGTTCGCGAGGCGCCCCGACAGGTGGACGTAGGTCAGACTGCGCCGGAGATTTCCCGCGCGGCCGTATCGCCCTTCTCTGGCAAGGGCGAACGGGTCGCTAGCCTCAGCTTCTTCGCCAGGCTCAAGCTCGTCCTCATGACACCAGTCGATCAGACCGTCCGTCCATTGGACCTGTCCACACGGTGGGTTCGGTGCGGAAGGCTTTCGGCGGAACGGTGGAGTTTGTGACAGTCCCGCGGCGGCCCGGATTGTCGACGCTACGTACTGCCTTCGACCTGGTTCAAACGCTCTCGCATAAGAACTCAACAAATGTTCTTCTCTTCGACCCGGCTGAATACGGCTATTTCGAAATCGTTTACGGCAATGCTGCAAGGGCGAACGGGTCGCTAGCCTCAGCTTCTTCGCCAGGCTCAAGCTCGTCCTCATGACACCAGTCGATCAGACCGTCCGTCCATTGGACCTGACAGTGGGTTTCGGAAGGCTTTCGGCGGAACGGTGAGTTTGTGACAGTCCCGCGGCGGCCCGGATTGTCGACGCTACGTACTGCCTGACCTGGTTCAAACGGCATAAGAACTCAACAAACTCTTCGACCCGGCTGAATACGGTCGAAATCGTTTACGGCAATGCTGCAGGTTTCCCTGCCGCGTCGTACGCCAACGCAACGATCGAATCGGTCAGCCATCGCCGAAACGACTCGTTGTCGCTGAACTGCTTGAACAATTCCGTGTCGTTCTTCAGGATCGTTTTCAATGGGATACCGCCCAGATTCCTGCAAGAATATCCTTTCAAGGACGATGGGCTCGAGACTGCGGTTGTGAAGCGTTGGGATCGAGCGTCCGTGAGTCAATAAAGTGATACATGGCGATCCTGGAGACGCGCAGTCTCTTGGCAATGGAGGCCTTGGAGACCTTCTTTTGTAGGAGTATGCGGATTTCTTCCTCCCTGCCGTCAAGCTTGGACTTGCCCAGCGCGCCTTTGGGGCCGCCGAGCCGCCTGCCCTTGGCCCTTGCCGCGGCCAGAGCACTTCCTTGGTCCGTTGCGAGATGCGGCCCCTCTCGACCTCGGCGAAGGTCCGGAAGTTCTGATTGTAGGGTATCAGGCAGATTGGTGTAGTTTTGCACGCTAAGCCGAGCGTTTCTGACGAGCGTTGAGGGTGATAGAACTCCCGTCTCAGACGGCTCCTGGCACAGTGAGTGGGTCCCCCAACTGCGTCTCGGTGGCTCAAAACGTGGTGAGGGGCGTCCTGCGGCCAGTCTCCTGGCTTTCTTCTCTCGTCTCTTGGGTGGAGACCCGTGCATACCCAATGAGCATCATCACCCCCCTGTCGGGGTGTCGCAAAAGTCCCACAACCCCGTAGAATTGCAACAATGGCTTATGCGACAGGGTTTTGCAACGCAATCAGCGTCCGGATCCTGCGTCGTGAGCCTTTCCCGTTACCTGTCGCAAAACCGACCCAGACTGTGTGAAAAGTCGGCGACAGCCGGGCGGGAGTCGGTGAACTGGCTTCGGGTCCCCCATGGGGGTTGGTAAAATGTGTCATGGCACATATCACCGGTGAAGATCGTTCCCAACTTCTACTTCTGCCCGATGCTGTGGACGACTACGTGGGACCGGACAACCCGGTCCGTTTCATTGATGCATTCGTCGACGGCCTCGACCTTGAGGCTGCTGGATTCCAGCGCGTTCGGCCCAACGACAAGGGCCGGCCGGGCTACGATCCCGCGGATCTACTGAAGCTGTATATCTATGGGTATCTGAATCGTATTCGGTCGCGACGCAGGCTGGAGACAGAGACGCATCGCAACCTCGAGGCGATCTGGCTGCTACGCCAGCTGAAGCCCGACTTCAAGACGATCTCCGACTTCCGGCGCGACAATCGGCATGCGTTCCGGGCGGTGTTTCGGCAGTTCGTGCGGTTGTGCCGGGAACTCGACCTGTACGGGCGGGAGTTGATCGCCGTGGACGGCACGCGCATCAAGGCGGTGAACCACCGGGACCGCAACTTCACGCGGGCCAAGCTGAAGACGGACCTGCAGCGTATCGACGACCGACTCGACCGCTACCTTGACCAGATGAACGAGGCCGACGCGGATGATGCCGGCGGCAGAGCGGCTTCCGTGGCGGATCTTCAGGAGAAGATCGCATCGATCCGTAAGAGGAAGGAGACCTTGGAGGGGCATCGGCAGACGCTGGACGATACCGGAGAAGCCCAGCTGTCGCTTACGGATCCGGACTCCCGGTCAATGCATTCCAGGACACGGGTCGGAGTGGGCTACAACGTCCAGATCGCTGTCGACACCAAGCACAACCTGATCGCCGAACAGCAGGTCCATAGCAAGGTCTCGGACCTGGGTCTGCTCGCGGAGACGGCTACAGCGGCTCGGGAGAACTTGGCTGTCGACGAGATCGACGCAGTCGCGGACCGAGGCTACTACAAGATCGAAGACATTGAGGACTGCGAAGCCGCCGGGATCACGCCCTACGTTCCGAAGCCCGACCGGAGCACGGCCAGACGCAGTGGCCACTTTCCGAAGTCCGATTTCCAATACGCCGCCGCCACGGACACCTACCGGTGCCCCGCTGGTGAGCGCCTGGTGCCGTTGTATCGCCGAAGCGTGGGTAAGTCGCGCACAGGCACGTATCTTGTCAGTTACGCCAACCGCGCCGCATGCAGAGGCTGCGGTCTACGCGAACGATGTACCAAGAACACCTATCGGCGCATCACGCGCTTCGAGAACGAAGCAACGATGGAGCGCATGGCGAACCGTCTCGCCGCCCGGCCCGAGGTGATGGATCGTCGCCGGGAGTCGGTCGAGCATCCCTTCGGTTCGATTAAGCAGTGGATGGGCCAAGGCGCGTTCCTGACGCGCCGGCTCGGCAATGTCCGCGGAGAGTTCAGCCTCACCGCCTTGGCCTACAACATGCGCCGCGCAATCAACCTCGTAGGAATTCCCGCCTTGATTGCCGTCGCAGCGGTTTGACCGGGTAATCCGCCCGTTTTGGGCGCAACAATCCGCCTCCATCCCGCGTTTCACAGCCACAGCAACACCTCACGCCACCGAAAAGGCTGGCAGCCCCAAGTGATCTGCGCCGCCACGGGTCCGTCATCGTGCTTGCCCTGCGGTGCTGCCGGATCAGCGATCCACGACTTGGACTTCTCACACAGTCTGGACCGGTTTTACGACGGTCGCCCCCCGATGACATTCAGCCGTCACTACCTCGCCCAACGGGCGACCCTCGACGCGGTTGATCTTGCGGAGGTTCAGGGCTGCCGTTGCGCGCACAACCAGCTCGGCTTCGCTTACCAAGTCGGCTTTGTGCGCCTACTCAACCGCTTCCCGAAGCAGCAGCCCTTCGAGGTCCTCGATGAGCTCCTGCTATTCACGGGCATGCAGCTCGGGGTCGACTCGACTCTCGTCTGTCCTCAATCGCAGACTCGTCCGGCGGTCTCGCTCACGGCCTTAGCGTGCAAAATCGCACCGATCTGCCTGATACCCTAAATACGGCTGGCAATCAGTTTGCGCAGCAGTGCTTGTATTTGCGGCCTGAGCCACACGGACATGGATCGTTACGGCCAACTTTGCGGCCGAAATTCGGCGCGTCATCCGTCCCGAACCCAGTGCCATGCACGCTGCCGCCCGGCCCCCGACCCGCGGACCATCGCGATTTCGTCCACGCGTTCAGATTACGTACGAAGTCCGGGATCAGAGCCGACGCCCTCAGGGTGAGGTCGGCAATCGCCTCTTCCGACAGCTCGGATCGGCCCCGCGAGAACTCGTTCATGGCGAGGATCAGGTTGAGCGACGCGGCGGCTTCCTCGTCATCGCTCAGGACAATCTCCTCCCAGGCGCCGGCGCGCAGGCGCATCGCCCGTTCGAAACCGTCTATCCAGGGCGCCCACACCACATTGTCGCCGTTAGGATCGATCTGCAAGACTGGCGCGTAGACCTCGGGATCCTCCGCCAGTGCCTGGGCGACCCGATTGTAATGGCCCATCACCGCACCGACAATGTCTTCCGCTTCCCCGATGTGTTCGAACACGCCGTCACCTCCCCAAACCGGAGGCAGCCATTCGGAGGGCAGGATCATCTCCGGGCATACGATCAGGGCGGCTACATAACCGTCAAACTCCACAAGCCTCATCCCTTCCCGTTCGACAGGGATCTGGTTCAACAGATCGTTAAGCCGGTCCAGTTCTTCGTCCATGTCGCTCATTGCTGACATTTATCCGAGAAGTCCAGGGTCCGTCAATACGACACAGGCCCAAATGGGGCTGTGACCGTGAAGCTTGTTCCATGACATCGACTCGGAGCGATCCGCCCCGGGCCATGGATGCGCGGAATTCATGTGAACACAGCCTTTTCACACCAGAACTATTCAGCCGGATTTCGTTCGAGTTTTCGCGACTGCGCGGCCGAATACACAGACGCGCCCCATGCGGTCAGAGGCGGCATTTTCCCATCTTGTCGGCATGGGCGAGAACCCTTTTTTTGACCGATATCAAGACCAGGCGGCTTCCATCCGTCATCCAGGCTTACAACGTGGGGTGCAATTAAACAAAGGTACCAAATCCGTCATAGAAATCGGTCCGAATTGCGAGGCTACCAGGCACTCAGGTCGAGGGCTGGAAGCAGGAGCGGGGCACCTGGGTCAAATATCGGAATACGGTCCTTTCGCTGACAGCGAGTGCGTTGGCGATCTCCGGGATCGTCAATCCTTGCTTTCTGAGCTGGGCCGCCCGGGTGGGCTTTGATTTGGTGGTCCCTTTCTGCCTGCCGCGATAGATCCCTCGAGTTTTGGCCACAGCGATTCCTGCGTGTTGGCGCTCTCGGCGATACTCCAGTTCGATTTCTGCCAACCCGAACATGACGCTGGCTACCATCCGGCCCACGGGACCGCTGAGGTCAATCTGTTGGGTGATCGAAACAACGCGCACGCCGCGCTCGCACCAATCGGCGATCCGATTGATGCCGTCTTGAAGTCGACGCGAGATTCGGTCGAGTTTCCAGACGATGACCGTCTTGATCGTGCCGTCGAATATCGCTTTTTCCATCTGTTCGAAAGCGACACGGTGGACAGTCTGTCCCGTTTCTTTGTCCTCGAACCAGGTCACCCTGGATGGGGAAATCCCGTGGGCTCGGAGCCACCGCGTGATTTCGGCCTTTTGGCTGTCGGTCTTCTGTCGCCGGGATGAGACGCGACAGTAGCATGCGATCATAACGACACTGCCCTTTCCAATGGGTTGAGGTGGTATCTCATACTGCCAAGTAGAGTATGGTTTAGTTGGCAGTAATCTCGAGCTGCTGAAAGCCCGGTTTTTCGCACTCAGTGTCGGCAGAAATCTCTGGAAACCCTATTTGTCACCCTCAGACTGCCGAAACAGGATTCCCCCTGGCGCGTGCTCGGGTGGGTAGGGAATGCCACGGATGAGCATTCTAACTGCGAACGAGAAGGAAGCCCTCGAGTCGCCTCCGGATCGGTCGTTGCCCGGCATCACATCAACCTGCACGGCAAGTACGATTTCGCGGCCGAGAAGCTGCAAGATTCGGTCGGTCTGGAGGTGCCCAAAATCCGTCAGCTCGAGGTGGGTTGAAACTGGGAGTATAGATTTCGGCTCAAACGCTAGAGGCAACAAAGGTTAACCGTGATCGCTATGACGGATTTGGTACCTTTGTTTAAATGCACCCTGGGGCGTGTTAACACTAACGTAGTGCCTCGACGATGAGCGCGAAGTGAAGGAAGGCGAGGAACATGACGTCGAGTTTATCGAAACGGGAGAAGATACGCCGGAAACCCTTGAGTCGGCGGAAGAGCCTCTCGACTTCGTTCCTGCGGCGGTAGAGCACGCGGTCGTATTCCCACGGCTCCAGGCGGTTGCGCTTGGGCGGCACGACGGGAATCCACCCAAAATCCAGAGCCAATTGGCGGGTCTGGTCGTCCTGGTAGGCACGGTCCATCAGCAGCGGCAGCGGCGCGGGCAATGGCCCCAGGCCGGCGAGCAGATCGCGGCCCTGCGGGGCGTCGTGCGCTTGGCCGGGCGAGAGCGCAAACGTTATCGCCGTTCGAGCATTCGCGGCAACCAGATGAATCTTGGTGGTCCATCCGCCGCGGGATTTGCCGATCGCTTGCGGACCGTTTTTTTTAACGCTCCCGTGCCGTCGGGATGCACCTTCACAATGGTTGAGTCCATCGAAACGGCTTCGACCCGGATGCGGACCAGTTGCTCGCGCTGGAGTTTCTCGAAGACGGCGTCGAGCACGCCGTTCTTGGACCAGCGGTTCATCCGGGTGTAGATGGTGTGCCAGTTGCCAAAGCGCTTGGGCAGACCGCGCCACTTGCAGCCCTGCTCAGCCACATACAAAATGGCGTTCAAGACCGTCAGGTTCGAAAGACTGACGTTGCCCCGCTGACGCGGCAGTTCCGGCTCGATGCGACAATACTGCTCCTGTGTGATCTCCATGCGTGATTATAAAACATTCATGCTCATTAGTGTTAACACGCCCTAGATTGGTCATACAATGCATGGAACCGGCGCTCCGGCGACTGCTTGGCCGCCACCCACAGCCGTCTCTGGAGTTGTCGCGACCAGTTGCCGCCTGTCGGGGTGTTTGGGTCTTCCGACCATGCCCTCGCGCTTACCTCCGTCAACGGCCCTACCACCGCAGGGACCCTTCCCTCCAGACGCTTTCACATCCTTCCCAGGTACTTCGGTCCCCTCGGACTCCCGCTCGGCGGCGCTCGACTTCACCTTCGGCTTATACGAGCCACCTGGCCCTGACACGGCTGCCGAGACGGGTCTCTCCTGTTCCGCATCCATCCTTGCTCACGGGTCGGGCCCTGTACCCCGGAGAAATCCCTCCTGCTCTCCGGTCTGCTGCAGTCGAGACATGGCCTTCACCGTGATATGAGCGGCTCGGCTTCCTCATTGTGTCTGTGTCGGGGCTGTAGGCTTCACTAACGTTACGACCCGCGTGCTTGCTCCCTCCGTAGAGGCTTTCGACACCCCGCTTGGATACCGACGATCTCTCCCCGGCTCCGGGGTCTGCTACCCGGCGCTCCGGCGCTTACCGGGACGGGGCTTCCACCCGCTGGATCGGTGCAGCATACTCAGCACTCTCTATATTCAAGCGGGCCTTCGCTTCAGGACGCACCATAGCCTTCAGATTAGCTCAGTTGTGCTTCCCATCCGGGGAAGGGTTGCACAAGGGAGCGGTTCTGTAACCCCCTTAGCCCCAGATGGGCTTTCAAGGGTCTAGGCTTTCGAAAGGCATTGGTGCATGAATCGGTGTGGATCAGTCATAAATACCGGCAATCATTCGGAAGGAAACCCAGCATGCCCTCAAAGTCCACGTTTTCCAGAAAAAAGAAAGGGACGACAATGGCCCAGCGCTCCGACCGGCGCCTCCTATACGAAGACGCCGTCCAGTGTGTGGATGCCGAAATCGACTTCGTCGACGACACCTATCGCCAGTTGCGCGGCCGTAAGGCAAAGTGGCTGCGCGAAGATTTCTGCGGCAGCGCGAATACGTCGTGCGAGTGGGTGCGCCGGCGAAGAGGCAGCCACGCGATCGGCGTCGATCTGGATGCTGACGTTCAGCAATGGGGGCGCGAGCACCACATCGCAAAACTGACCGCCAAAGCTCAGGAGCGCATCGAACTCATCAACGCCAATGTGATGGAGGTGTCATGCGCACCCGTCGACATCGTGTTGGCGATGAACTTCAGTTACTGGATCTTCAAGACTCGGGACTTGCTACGACAGTACTTCCAGAACGTCTACGACGGACTTCTGGATGACGGTCTCTTCATGCTCGATGCCTTCGGGGGCCCGGATGTGCACCGGGAAATGCGCGCACGCACGAAGCTGAAGCGGTTCACCTATATCTGGGACCAGAAAGCCTACAACCCCATCACCGGTGACATGCTATGCCACATCCACTTCAGCTTCCCCGACGGCTCAAAGATCAAGAATGCCTTTACCTATGACTTGAGGCTCTGGACTTTACCCGAGATTCGGGAACTGCTGCTCGAAGCAGGATTCCAGCGTGCCACTGTCTACTGGGAAGGCACCGACGAAGAGACTGAGGAAGGAAACGGAGAGTTTACGCCCACCGAGGAAGGCGACGCGGACGCCACCTTTCTCGTTTACATCGTCGCTGAAAAGTAAACCGAGGTCCAGTTGGCTCATCAAAATCGCGTTCTTCGATTACCTCTCATCAGGAGCGGCGGAGTTTCGTGCTTCGACGCTTTCCCCCACGAACACCGCAGCGGGCCGAGATTGCGCGTCAAGTTGATGTATACCTCAACCCGGCACCCGCCGGAGGCGGTGAACCTCCTTGGTGTACGATTGGTTCCGTTTCGTGAGGTACCTTTATTGAGGTTGCCCTTGCGGACGTCTATACGGATGATATACACATAGAGCGCGCCAAAGTTTCATGCACTTAAGCGTAGGAGGGAGTGACTCCAGTGGGCCAAGTAAACTTCCGGATGAAAGACGAGCGTCTGGCGCTCATCGACCGCGCGGCGGCGATACGGGGTGTAACGCGCACCGAATTCGTGCTCCGATCAAGTGAAGCCGCGGCGATTGAGACGTTGAATGAACGCCCCGTCATTGCGCTCGATGATGAGTCATACGATGCATTCGTCGCTGCTCTTGATGCGCCGGTAGAACCGAACGACCGTCTGAAAGAATGCTTTGCGCCGCCGCCGCTGTGGGAACGATAACCGCTCCGGAGCCGATCAGTGAACGTCATGATGTCTCGCAGTTCGACTCCGGAATGCCCAGCCTTAATGTCTGGCTCCAGCGCAAAGCCCGGTTGAATGAGGCGAAGGGAGGCGCACGGACGTACGTTGTCTGTGATGGCACCCGGGTGATCGCATTTTACAGCCTCGCAGCCAGTGCGGTGGAAAGGCTGCGGGTGTCGTCTCGCGTCGGCAGAACCATGCCCGAACCGATCCCGGTGATCTTGTTGGGACAACTGGCGGTAGACACGAACTATCAAGGAAGGGGTTTGGGGTCCGGCCTGTTGATCGATGCCGGGAAGAGAGCATTAACGGCGGCCGATGTGATTGGTGCGCGGGCCATCGTCGTCCAAGCGTTCGACGAAGCTGCTAAGAAATTTTACGAGCCATTTGGTTTCTTGCCATTCTCGGATCGCGAACCACTGATGTTGATCCTCCGAATCTCTGAACTGAGGATTGCGCTTCAAAGTTAGGTCAGCACTTCGAACGAACAGGGGACGGCAAGTACTAACCCCTATATTTCACGGATAGGACCAGAAAAGGCCGCCCTGTTTGGCATAAAGCGTTTGACGAGAAACGTTTAAAAACCCAAACGGAGACGGCCCTTATGAGAACAGAGTGTAAGCAAGCCACGTTCGAATTTCACGGACTTTTTCAACGGAAAGTGAAGGCGCGATTCGACGGCGGAAAGATCACCTCCGACGCGGGTGTTCTGCTGTTGAGGGAAGTCGAGAAGCGGACGGGTTTGATCGCCGGACTGGAGCAGTGTTTTACCGATCACCGGGACCCGAGGTTGATCGAACACAGCGTGAAGGAGTTGTTGGGCCAGCGGATTTATGGACTGTGCTTGGGCTATGAGGACCTGAACGACCACGACCAGCTACGGACCGATCCGATGCTGGCCGTGGCGGTGGAGAAGGCCGATCCACTGGGAAAAAACCGGCGGCAGGCCGGAGACCGGGGAAAGGCGTTGGCAGGCAAGTGCACGCTGAACCGGTTGGAACTGACCGCAGAGCAGGTCGATGGCCAGGAGCGGTACAAGAAGATCGCCATGGATGGCGACAAGATCGACCGGTGGATGGTCGACGCGTTTATCGCGGCCCACGAATCGGAGCCCTCTGAGATCGTTCTGGACCTGGATGCCACCGACGATACGATCCATGGCAACCAGGAAGGACGGTTCTTTCACGGCTACTACGGCAACTACTGCTACCTGCCGTTGTACATCTTCTCGGGAGAACATCTGCTGTGCGCCCGGCTCCGGCGTTCCAACATTGACGGGGCCGACGGAGCGGTGGATGAGTTAGAGCGCATCGTCGGTCAGATCCGACAGGTGTGGCCCACAGTATCGATCATCATCCGGGCCGACTCGGGCTTTTGCAGGGATGAACTGCTCGCCTGGTGTGAATCCCATCCGGTCGATTATGTGATCGGGTTGGCCAAGAACAGTCGTCTCAAGCAAGAAATCGCTGAAGAAATGGTTCAGGCGGAAGCGGAGTTTAACGCCACCGGGAAACCGGCGCGGGTGTTTAAGGATTTCCAGTACCGGACTCTAAACAGCTGGACCCGCGCGCGACGCGTCGTCGGCAAGGCGGAGTTCCTGGACAAGGGCGCCAATCCCCGATTCATCGTGACCTCCCTGCCGCCGGAACGCTTCCAAGCCCGCGCTTTGTATGAGGACTTCTACTGCGCGCGGGGCGACATGGAGAACCGTATCAAGGAACAGCAGTTGGACCTATTTGCGGACCGGACCAGCGCGGCGACCATGCGCGCCAATCAGCTCCGGCTCTATCTCTCCTCAGCTGCGTACATGCTCATGCATGCCCTGCGACGCCTCGGGCTCAAAGATACCGCGATGGCCCATGCCCAGTGCGGGTCCGTCTGAAGCTTCTCAAAATCGGCGCCCGAATCCGCCTGACGGTCCGCAACGTCTGGATCTCGATGTCGGAGGCCTATCCCTATCCCGAAACCTTCGCCCTTATCATGCGGAACCTGCAGTCGATTCCGCTTCGTTGCTGACGACACGATTCACCCACAACCGAAAAACTCACTTCTTCATCTGCACAGGGCCGAGGTCTGCCTCCACACGCCGAATCATGCCCCTGTCGTGCCAAACGAGTCGACCTCACGTCCTCAACAACGACTGATTCCCCCGATTCACCGACTCCAGGATTCAGAACTCGCCGCAATTCGTTTCTCGTACCCGAAAACCAGCCGATTCCCGGATTGGTGACCCATCCGGGCTAACCTCGCCAGTCCCGCGTTTGATCACTCGTCTTCGCTTTTTCTATCGTACCGCGCAAGTATGCCCGGTTTGATGCGGCGAACAACCTCGGTCCGGCCCTCGGACGGCCTCTGATTTCGCTCTCCGGGCCTTCTGCGAAGTCCCCAACCCATCTCGGCGCCAGGGACTCGTGGGCTCTGTGTACTCACCATCCCTAGCAGGAGCTACCGTATACCATTACTCGTTTCTGCTTGCTACCCCCACTACGCCTACTATGGCATTGCCGGGAACCTCCGGGCTCTGCAGCACGTCGCTCGGGCCGTGGAACGTTACTGGCGCCAAATGCTCAGCAGTCGTAGTCGTGCAGGCTTCGTCCGGTGGGAGGTATTCAACCGGATTCAGCTGCACTTTCCGTTACAGCGTCCCAAGTTGGCTCTCCGCTATCGGGAGTTCCAGTCTCTCGCTGTGCTGTAAATCCAATTCTGAAGAGCGCAGTGCGGGAAATCCGCACGCTGCGTTCTGTGGGAGCCGGAGGCGGGCAACTGCCTCCGGCCACCCGGTGCGACTGGAAACGAAGCCACGGCGAGGAGTGAGGCACCGGAATCGGCGAAAGCCACCGGCAACAGCTACCCCCTTTGCCTACCGCCACCGCGCCAGTCGTCGACTCTACACGAATGTGGGCGCGACCCTTAAGGGTCGCGCGAGGCCATCAGCGGACGGCCCCCCCGCCAGTTGACGAATCGTGTCAGTACCCTTTACTGGGACCGCTCGAGCGGTTCACCCGACGCATCAGTAAGACTGAGTGTTCCAGATGAGTTCTGGCCTGCGGTTCCGCTGAACAGTATGAACTGTGTGGACCATCCCCCCGAGTCCGCCAGATGTGCGAAGAATCTGTCCTCCGAGGTCGAAGGATCCATCTCGTTCGATGGAGAGGTTGTCGTCATCTTCAATGCGCCGTTTTCGTTGACGCGCAACCTCAATGCAACCATTGCGACATCGGCGGCCGAGGTGACACGGAGTACTCCGGAGAAGTTATCTGGCAGTGAAAAGATCTGGTCGAGAAAACGGGCCACCTGACCCGACGGTGGAAGCGATAGCGTTTCCGGAGCGACCGCCAGCGATCCATCGAGGCGCGTCACCTCCAACGTCACAGTGTTGGATGTGGCCGCCGTGTTGGTGATGGCCAGGCCGCTTCGGATCGAATCCGCCTGTTCGGGCGTTCCAGACGCTTCCACATAGACACGGAATGCCGACCCTTTGGGCAACGCAGGCACTCCGGCTTCGGAAAGTGTCTTTTCCCCTGAAGCAAAAGAGAAGACGACCAGACCGGAGGCGGCGGCGTTTTGGCTGTGGGGTGTCGCTCTCACCGAACCCACGGCCAGTCCGCCGGGAGGGTTCGAGGTGGTGAATCTCTGAGCGCTGCGGGGAGCAATGGAATAATCGAAGTTCGACCCCGTCGACCCATCGTCCAGCGTCAGGACCACGGGCGCGCTCGCCGCCGTATCGCTCCCCTGTCCCAGGAACGCAACCGTTCCCGTAATCGCACAATCCGTTGGATTCACGAGAACGAGCTGGGTCTCCCATCCACTACCATCCGCCAAATGTGGGAAGTAGACCGTATCCGAATAGCTCGACGAAAGGGGCGCGACCGGGAGCGTCGTCATCAGAAACTCGTCGGCTTCGTTGGTGAATCCCCGGAGGGCGACGACAGCGACAGGCACCGACGCGGTAAACGTCAAGGTTCCCAATACGGAGGAGCCACTGTTGAATGGCGCCTGATCCAGGAATTTCGCCGTCTGCTGCTGCGCTCCAAGTTCGAAGCTGCCGTCCGCGAAACGGGTGCCGCTGGTGTCTGTGAAATAGAAGCGGATCGTGGCCGGCCCGTCGTTCGGATTGGCGATCGCCAGACCGGTAGTGACCGGACCGTTCACCTCGGCAAATATCCGCCCTTCCTGGACCGGCTCGACGGCCGGGACACCGGCTTCGGAAATCAGCACCCCGTTCTGCCTGAATCCGAAGATTGCGATCCCGGAAGGCGTGGTTGAACCCGCCTCCGCGCGAATTCGCCCATAACCCACTCTCAACGACTCTGCCGTCCCGCTACTCGTGATGGATTGGCCCCCACGATCCGGGATTGAGAACGGTTCGGGCTCAGGAGGAGCCAGCAGCGTCAGCTTGCGGATGCGATCGTTCCAGGCATCGGCGATGTAGAGGTTGCCCGCCCCGTCCACCGCCACGCCCTCGGGGAAGCGGAGTTGCGCCTCAGTCGCCGGACCCCCGTCCCCGCTGAACCCGCTCTCTTCCGTCCCCGCAACCGTCGTGATCGTCCCTGCCGCATCCACCTTGCGTATCCGGCCGTTCGACGTATCGGCGATGTAGAGGTTGCCTGCCGCGTCCACCACCGCGCCATTGGGGAAGCTGAGCTGCGCCTCAGTCGCCGGACCCCCGTCCCCAATCACTCGCAGGCCGGCGACCGTGTCGATTCTATAGCTGGCCTGAGGTTGCGCCCCGGCTACTGCCGTGAGTAGGGTCAGACAGACGAAAGGAGATCCGAAGAGCGCGACGGTGCGTTTCATGGTCCCGATCATTCGCATGGTGGTAACTTCCTTTTCCCAATTTGGAGTTTCCCCGGCCGCCGGAAGGTGGTTGCCGGGTCGTTGCAAGCGTTCTCTCAGGAAAAGAGGGAAGTTCCCATCTATTCACCAAGGCTCAGGGAGCTACCAGAGGAGAAACCATATCACTCACACATTTAGGACACTATAACACCCCTAAAAATGGCCGTAAGATGCCACTCCAGTGTCTAAAAAGCCTCGGAGGCGTGGGTTTTAAAGCGCTGTGACCCCAAATAGCATTCAACCGCATTTTCGGCAGCTGGACGTATGAATGGCTATCGTTTCTTGTGGCGCCACGCCCTGGGGTCAGAGGCTTCTGCATAACCCCACAATCCACGCTTTTCGCTCCGAGCCTCTCGTTCGACGGCTTTGTACTTGTTTCCGTATGCCGCGATAGCGTGTCCGTTTCGAACGAGCCATTTCCCAACGTCCTTGCCGTTGCAAGTCACGGTACCCACCACGCGGCCGTGCTTGTCGTATCCCTCGACCATGACTCGAACTTTCTTGCCGCCAATCGCTTGAATTAATGCGCTCTTGACACGCTTTCCGTGGTTGAACCAGTACCCCGTCTGGTGTCTCGCTATCTGATCCCACTCGGGCGCGTCTAGACCAGCCATGCGTATGGTGTAACCGGATACCCTTAGCCCGTCGCCGTCGGTCACATATGCCCTGCCGACGATCGTGCCCCCAAAGTGCCGACGCAGGCCCCTGAAAATCCAACGCCACACCCAGGGCGGCCTGGGCCATAGGCCTCTGAAAGCCCAGGGCCGCCTGCGCGAGAACCTGCGGCGAGGCCATCGGACTCTGAATCCGATGAACGCGATGACAACAAGAAAGAGTTCCGGCACGGAATGACTCAGCATATCGAAATATGCTCCCGGGATCGCCTCCCGGCCGTGCGTACCCGGAGCCGCCAGCGAGGAAACGGGCGAAACGGAAGAAGCCGCGGTTTCAGTGCGGCTCCGTGAAAGTCCCCGTCCAAGTCGAAGCGTTACTTCCCGTGGGGGTTGGGGTGGCCATAGAGAGACGGTCAACGCTCAAACCGCGCCAGCTCTGCTTTCGAGAGGATGTGCGGCGGCATTTATGCGGCGCGTTGCCGGCGGGCAGAGGACAAATCAGACAAGAAGCGTGATCGCTTCGTAGACCGTGCTACGAGCGATCCTCAACTGCCGAGCGATCTCCGCCTTCGAGAGCCCTTCGGTGAGGAGTCCCTTGACTGCCTGGAGCTTCTCCGGAGTCAGCCGGTAGCGCTGTCCCTTCTTTCGCCCGCCCCACGTCTCACCCCGAGCCTTTTTTGCGGCCAGGCCCGCACGGGTACGCTCCGAGATCAGGTTACTCTCATACTCGGCCATGCCGACCAGCATATGGCGGAATATCTTGGCTGAAGCACTGTCGCCCGTCAGATGCCCGTCTCGTACCGAGATGTAGTCGATCTTGCGCTCGTCCAGGTCCTCAAGGAAGACCAGTAGCTGGCGGGCGCGCCGACCCATCCGGTCGTTGCGCCAGACGACGACAGTTCCTACCTTGCCGGCGATGATGTCCCGTTCGAGCCGCCCAAGAGCTGGACGGTCCAGGGAGCGGCCGGTATGCCGATCTCGATACCAGACGACAGGGCGGTCAGCAGCGTGGGTCTGAAGCCAACTCTGGAGTTCGGGCTCCTGAGATCGGAGGTCTTGACGGCTCGTGGATACCCGGAGGTAGACGGCGATGGCCCGAAGGTTCACCCGGCCATTATGTACGATTTCATCGGTCGATCAAATCGGGCACCCTGGGGCTCACAGAAATCCCAAAGAATCAGGACACAGCCCAATCATTTCAACGAACCCTTCAAGTCGGACACTGCCTGATCGCTTCAGGTCCAGCAGCCCTTAGCGTTGGATTTTGCACCGTTGCTATCGTAACCCCTTCTCCGCGAGTTCCCCGAAGGAATGAAGGGACAATGCTTCGGAGGCCAAGTCGATCTGATCGCCAGCCCGAAGCCACGGCTGAATGAGATCAACAACGCGATCTGTTCCCGTGTTGGAAATAATCCTCACCGTCGCTTCTCAATCAATCGCTGGTGCAGTTCGCTAATGACATGTCTACTTAAAAGATGTCTATCAAACACTCTCCGTCCGGTTGATCGCCATTTCGGCTCTTTGAAGCTGTTCCATGATCCATCCGAATTCCGGTGCGTTACCCAGGAGCATTCCGTGCATGGCCCGGTAGTCCCGTTTAATTACCCTTTGTAGTTCCGCCTGGGGCACGAATCTCACCGATCCTGGGATGGCCTCCTCGAACCGCCTCCACGCCTGTCGGAACGCGATGAGGTTGTGGTTCCGAACCGCGTCCAGAAGGGCGACGTTGGACAAGGCAGCCCGGCCGAGGGCGGTTGCGGTAAGCATCGCGACGTCGTAGTAGTGGCGCGAGATCCGGTCTTTATCGGCCGGGAGGCGCTTCGCGTCTCGATATCCACAGTACGTTCCGTGTAGGATCAGGAGCTTCTCCCAATAGGTGCGCTCGGGCGCGATCACCCTGATGCCGTCAACAGCGAACGACCAGTCGGGTAGTTCGTCCGCGACATAGGGAGACACGGTGCAGCTCAAGCTCGGGGCAAGCGCCGACCTCGCTCCGGCCTCAATCCGCACTCGGGGCGCTACGTAGCCTACATCGCCACTTGGGTAGAGGGTGGGATACTCGACGAAGAGCGTCTGCCCGGAGACGTCACCCTCATCCAGACCGACTTGGCATCCCTCCACAATCTCGTCGATCTGCTTCGTCAGGGCGACTCGTAAGTCCCCGCGAATATAACCGCTGCATGCCGCCCTCAGTTCATCGAACAGGGCGGCACGTTTTTTGTTCGACAGCTGCCTTGCTACGGTCGGGTCACGGTCGTCTTCAAAACCAAGATCGTCACGAAAAACGACGAGGTCGATGTCCTCGGAGAACCGCGCGATGAGACCGAAGGCCTTGGACAGCGATGTCCCGCCCTTGAAGAGCAGTCTCGGATGCCCTTTGGGCACCCGGTTGTAGAGTGCGCCGAGGACGAGACAGACCCAAAAATCCTTCTCCACATAGCCAGGTAGCGTGTCGAGGCGGCTTGCCGCCTCCTGGAAGACATCCCGCCTGTCCTGCTCCGGGAGGAAGAGAAGGGAGTCGAAACCTCCATTCATACAGCCACAGGCTGATCAGCCGTGATGCTGCGCACGAGCGGCAGTACCCAGCCGGGCAGATCTCGGCCATTCTCAAAGAGGTCGATCTTCACATGGTTCGGGAGACGGCGACTCAACGTCGAAACGACCTGCCTGTCTGCAGCCGCGGCGGGGCCGAGCCACCTCAGCGCTTGAACCACCGGAGCAGACGGTTTTCCCGCCCACTGCATGACGTTCGGCCCTGCATGCCGGAACCGGATCGTTCGTCCATCGATCTTGAGCGTCCTTGACTGACCGTCCGTCACAAAGCTGACCTTCGCGGGGACCGCGTTCGTAAGACCCAACTGGTTCGCGGCCACCAGGCCGTCCGGCATGATCCGGATGCCGTCGCGCCTCACCAATGCAGCGACAGCAGCGTCCAGGTCGACAGGCGCGGGCCGCTTTAACACGTTACTGAACCTGGGCCTGTCGTAGAGGCCATGGCCGACCCGGCGTAGTTGGCCGACCTTGACGAGGCGCGACAGGGCTTGGTCAACGGCTTGGCGGCTCCCAAGGTCCAGGAAGTCCTTCGGTGTACACACCCATAGCCGGCTGGGTTGCTTGGACACTCTTTTCATGATCTTGGCGGCCATACTGTCCATTGGATCACAGCCTCTTCCCCGAAACTGACTCTTAGGTGTCAGAAAGTATGCTATCTTTTTCTGACACTATCAATAACCCTTTTCAGATGATCAGCAACATGCCCAATCCCGGTATCATCGCGAGCCATCAACGAACCTCCACTTCATGGATGAACTGATTCGCACTGCAAGCAGCGAATTTGCCGCCTTTCTATCGATGCACCTTCCTTCCTTCGGCGATGGTTGGTGGAAAACCCATGTAGAGGACCGCCTGAGCTTCCAGCAGCAACGCACCGTTCAGCGGTGTGCGGCTTACGGCGCCGAGACGCGCTACCAGATGTTCCAAGTCAATCGCCAGGCCACCTTCTACGAAAGCCAACTGTAGCCTGCTGATTGCCGTGACTTATCCGAGGCCCGGTGCGATCTGGCTGAAGAAGCGGCAGGAGAAGTATCCGAAATTCGGTGACTGAATAGCGCACAACTACCGACAGCACTTACAATACGTTCACTGACTGTCCTGCTAGCCTGTGCATATCACACGCACCGGTACGCTGCTCACGTGCCCAGGAGAGTCGGTGTTGAGGCGAAAAAACATTGCCCTTATGGTCGGACCTTGATGTATGAGCGTCTCGTAGCAAAGGGGGAGGACGGATTTCATGGCCGTCGAATTACGGTTCTCGGAAGTTGCTGGGCTCATCAATCACAGCCGGACCACCCAAATCGATCTATCGCCAGTGCCCTCAGTGGTCACTTCAAAACCGGCCAACGGGGATGGCCCGGGACGGTGTTGTTCTACCTCTTTGGGACTGGACTCGGCAAGCCCGTTTTAGTCCTCCAACTCCGAGGGCCGCATTTGAGGATGTGGCCGTGATGGAGCAGCCGGTCCAGCATGGCTGTGACGGCGGCGCTATCACCCAGTAGTTTTCCCCAGTCTTGGACGGGTCGATTCGATGTCAGTAACGTACTGGTCCGTTCATAGCGTCGCATCACGATCTCGAGGAGTTCCTCTGCTGCAGTGGGAGGAAGCTTCCGCATCCCCAGATCGTCGATGATCAGCAGCGGGACCGTCGCCAAAGCTTCCATGCACTCCTTTCGGGTACCGTCAATGGTGGCTTCGGCGATGTCGTCGAGAAGCGCATGAGTTTCACGGTAGACGACCCGATAGCCCTGCTCAATGGCAGCCAAGCCGATGGCCTGAGCCAGATGACTCTTGCCGGTGCCAGGAGGACCGAGAAACAAGGCATCGTCGTGCCTGGAGATGAAGGCGCCCGTCGCCAGGTCGAAGACCAGACTACGATTCATCTTCTTGTTGAAAGTAAAGTCGAAGGAGTCGAGCGTCTTCTGGGGATCGCGGAACCGGGCCTGTTTCCGACGCCGTTCCAACAACCGGATGCTGCGACGGTCCAGTTCATCCGAGACCAGACGAGAGACCAAGTCGATCGGCGCCATGGCTTCGGTCTGGGCCTGGTGGAGGCGTGTTTCCAACACCTCGGCAATGCCGCCGAGCCGGAGTTGTCGGAGAGCCCGCTGGAGTTCGATCAGATTCATGAGTGTTCCTGCTCCTGGATTTTGAGGTTGATGAGATCGCGATACTGAGTCAGTTCGCGAATGAGAGGATCGACCTGACGCAGGGCGAGTGGAGGTCGCCGCTCCAGATAGCGGCGGACGAAACGATACTCGTAGACGTGGAGTTCCAGTGCCGCAGCCGAAGCATCCTCCACGGCGGAGACACCGTACTTCTTGGCCAGGGAGAGCACACCCAGGATGCGGCGGACCGCAGCTTCCCCTTGTCGGCGGTGAATGGCGTCACAGAGTGTGCCGATGTGGGTGCCAGCGCGGCGGGCTCGGGCCAGCAGTTGCACCGTCGTTAACGGGGTTTTCTTCGGGTTGTCTTCAGCACGGACACGGTATCCACCCCGCTTCTGGCGGACATGCTCGCGGAGGAGTGGATAGGTGTTTGGGTCCAGGATCCGGACGTGAAGCGTGTCCCACTGGACCTTGACACCCCGTCCGATCCAGCCCGGCGGTACACTGTAATAGGCGGCTTCGACTTCGACGCAACCGTCGAGATGGACGACACGTTCACCGAATTGGTAATAGCGAAACGGTTCGATCGGCAGCGGCTTAAGAGATGGTTTCTCTTCGGCGAACATGGCCGCCACCTGCCGCTTGGTCGTGCCGTGGATGCGGGTGTCGGCCCATCGGACTTCCCAGCGATCCAGATACCCCTGGGCCTGGTCGAGGCTCTCGAAGCGCTGTCCCTTCAATGGGGTCTTCTGGGCGTGCCCGACACCGGATTCGACTTTGCCTTTGCGGTCTGGATCGCGCACCCGGCATGGCATGGCCACCACGCCGTAATGGGTCAGGACATCTCGAAACAACGGATTCAGGGTGGGGTCGTAATGGTCCGGGACGATCACGCCTTCGCGCAGGTTATCCAGCACGATGAGGCGGGGAGTGCCGCCGAGTCGGCGGAACGCGGTCTCGTGCAACTGGGCCCAGATGCGGGAACTGGACTTGAACGTCAGCAGCCGGACCGATTTGCGGCTGTAGCCCAACGTCATCACGAACAGCCGCGTCCGTCGGTACTTGCCCGTCTTCGGATCCCGGACCATCGGTCCGGTCCCGTAGTCGACCTGCGCTTCCTCTCCAGCTCCGGTCTGGATGATTCCGACCGCTTCCGGGGATCGCACTCCCCGGAGTTTGCGAACGAAACGCTTGACCGATTCGTAGCTGCCGACAAAACCGTGATCCGTGACCAGGTCCTGCCAGATCGCCATCGCGTTGCGGCCACGCTCCAGCGCCTGTTGGATGGTCTCCCGGTACGGCTCGCAGGAACTGCCCGACGGTGGGCTTGGAGGGGGAGCCGACGACTCTGCCGAGACCGGATTCTCGGCCTCCGGGTCGGTGGTCACTTCGTTGGCCGGTTTTGAAGTATCGGAACCGCCAAACCCCTCAACGACACCATTTACGCCGTCCGGGTCGGTGGTCACCTCGTTGGCCGGTTTTGCCGGTCGCCGGCCCCAACTCCCGGGCGGCCGAATGGGGATTCCGGCCGCTCTCAGATACGCACTGGCCGTCTCACGACGCACGCCGGTGGTCTGTTCGATCCGACGCAGCGGCCATCCAAGCCGCCCCAATGCAACAACTTGCTCTCTCTTTTCTGTGCTCAAGACATTGCTCATGCCGACGGAGCCTGTTTCGGCTTCCCGTCGGTGTCAATGTCCCGGGCTTATCTATGTTCGTTGGCCGGTTTTCAGGTGACCACCATTGGCCGGTTTTGGGTGACCGCCGAGGCCAGTGCTGGAGAATGATCATTGGGCTTCGTACAGAGGTCAGCATAGGATTCACACGGCGTCCTATCCCTTCACTGTTTTGTACCTGCGGGCTTCATGTACGAAGGACGCCTTGAAAGAAGCCGCTCACAAGGCGTATGTGCCGAGTACAACCCATGTGGTGTACGCACCGTCACTGCAGCGCCAGCACGATCTCTTGTTTAAGCTCTTTGGGAAGAGTCACTTGGGATTATGGACGACGCGGGAATATCTAGCCTCGTTCATGAAGGACGAGTTGGACAGCTACATAAGCGTGCTGAGAACCATAGAACCCATGTTCTATGTCAATCCTCGTTTTAAAACACCCAGTGGTTTCACGAGAGTGCGGCCAAACCCCCTCTATTCGTTACTGACCGAAACCGATCCTGGATGTGGTCCTAGAGAAGGCATGCTTGGGATTCTCCTCGCAGAGGCAGGACAGGGAAAGACATACCTCAGCCAATATCTGGTGTCGCGATTGAGTAAATCTAAGACACTTGTCCCGATCTATATCCACTCCGCGCAGTGGACGACAATACCCCCTGAAGACCTGGGATCTATCTGGAAGACGATCGCCCATTCCTTTAGGTACTTCGGTTCGCCAATCAGTTGGCTTGAAGGCCACGAAGACGAATTCGTGAGAGTGACGTTAAAGGCCGAACTGTTTCGAATCGTGTTTGACGGTTTCGACGAATATGTGCTCTGGAACAAGGGACGAGTCCAAGCCCTAGACACCCTGGCCACCCTTTCGAAATTGGTAACGGTCACCGGAGCACGAATTGTTGTCACGTCGCGAACCTCTTTTTGGGAGAGTAATGTCCGCGAGGAAGGTGCCGAAACGTTCATTTCGCCAACGAAGTCGCCTGTGTACACGATCCTGCCTTTTGACCAGCAGTACGCGCAGAACTATTTTGAAAACAGGTTCGGCGAGAAGGATTCAAGGACGGCGCGAGCCGTGTCGTTCTATGGCACGATCAAGAAGAGTGGTGACGAATTCGCTGGACGAGGATTCGTGTTGAATCTTCTTGCAGATTTAGCCGAACAAGATCAGGCGACAACATCGTCACCGATCGCACACGGTAACGGGCTTGACTGGGTAATGGCTGCGTTATGTGAGAGGGAGATCATTCGTCAGCAACTAGCCCTTACCGCTCAACAGCAAGTTCGTGCGTTTCAGGTGTTTGCGCTCGAAGTTGCGGTAGGAGCCGATCCGAACAGCGAGATGCTTGCGCTTGCTATTCATGAGGCTGCGCCTCAAATGGAAACTACGGAGATGCCCGACTGTTTGGAGAAGCTGAAATCTCACCCCTTGATCGACTTTGACCAGAAGGCTGACCGCTGGAAGTGGAAGCAGGAGCAGATCCAAAACGTTCTTCTTGCCCAGTACTTAGTAGTTCTAGCCGGTGATCCCAGGACCACTCGTCGCGATCTCAGCCGCTTCTTTCAGACTGCGGCACGTGACAGTGGAACCGAGTCAGACTTAGCGGCCATGATAGTCGACGTTGTTCGGACAACGGCCGGCGATGCTCAGACCGAAGAGTCAATACAAACACTGATCAGTGTGCTGCTCCCGTTGGACAGCGATGTTGCGGCTTCGTCACGGTGGCAGAATGATGCGGGACGCCTTGCGGTGGCGATCGCAGTCGTCGCGGTAGATCGACTCCTCGTGAGCGGCAATCCCCATACGGCCCGAGCTTCACTGTTTGTGAAACTATGCCAAGGGCCTGTTTTGAAGAACTTGCCGCTTTCAGGCACCCTGGCGAGGATGGATTTTTCAGGCATTACGTTCGATCGCTGTCACTTTGAACGGGTCACATGGGCCAATTGTAAATTCGACAGTACGACGGTCTTTGACAGATGTCATTTTGTTGGCGGAAATTCCGTATACTGCCCCCAGTTCGGCGCAGCGCAGTTCAGAGATATCATCGCGGACCGCGAGGCCGAGGCCTTGATCGCTACTGCACAGGTGAACACTGGCCAACGTAACTACGCGAAGGCAGACCTTCGCAACGACATCGTCGCTCTTGTTACGAAATTCATCACTCGAGGAGGGCTCGGGCTCAAAAGCATTGACGCAGCCAACTTGAAAAAGGGGACGGTGAGTCAGTCGCGGTACAGAGATGAGTTAATTGGTGCACTTCTTGGCTCTGTCATAGAGGCACACGAAATCTCAGGGTTTGGGGAAGGAGGCTATCACATCAAGCCGGAGGCGGAAGCCGCCGTTAAGTTTTTCGCGGCGAACAACAACTTCACCGGCCCTCTTAAGCAGGCGTTTGATAGGCTGTGCACGAAACTGAAGCTGGTGAAATGATTAAGCCAGACGGTCGGGTGTGACCGTCGCGTAGACCGCTCCTGGAGCGATGGCCGCGCCCTTCATAAGGAAAATCCTGCCCCCCCCCTAGCAGGTTCCACCGAAGCCGTCAAGAACTCCCGGCTTTCCCACATCTACACACAGGCGCGACGGTGATCTTCACTGCCTGGACCTATTAACCGAGGGGGTGGGCGAAATCGAATGATCGAAAGCGTGTGCCACGTCAATCAAAATTCCTTCTCGGGAATTTTGATTGACGCTGATCAAAAGTGGGCCATTCCGGGTGGACAAAGCCATGTCAACACGCTAGGTCGTTCTGACGGATCAACAAATCGGATGATCGAATGTCAGGAGGCAGGGAACGAAAGCGAGTGGAGACGCGGAGGTAAGCGACGGTTTTCAAGGAGGCGCCCAAGAAAAGGCGAAACGCGGCCTCTTTGCAGCATCGGACAGGCAATAGTATCCAGAACATTATGTAGTCAAATATCGTCTAGAAAAAAGTTCGTTACCGTCCCCCCCCTCCCTCCTCCTGGGATTAGATATCGAGGAGGAATGACGATGAGAGACCGGAAGAAGCCGGGCAAGCGAACTGCGAGAAAGTTATCGGCTCTCAATCCGGCGCCGCGCCGTGAACTCGCCCACCAAGGGGCATCAGTAAACCGATGATTAGCAGCGTTACTGGAGGATCTGCGATGAGCAATACAGAGGATTTCATATTTCTGACAACAGGCGAGGGCAGCAAACTCATAAAAGCTCCGAATAGGCCTTACGCACGGGAAAAGCACCTACAGGCGCTGGTGGCCGAACATCCCGAACTCCTGCTTGCCGGAGACGCTTCTGAAGAGGAAGCCATTCGGTGGATGCTCGTCACTCCAGAGGCAGGCATACCCGACGCCGAGTCCGGAACCGACCGCTGGTCGATCGACCATATGTTTCTGGATCAGAAGGGCACACCGACTTTTGTAGAGGTCAAACGATCGACCGATACGCGCATCCGCCGGGAGGTCGTCGGGCAGATGCTCGAATACGCTGCGAACGCGCGCCGGTACTGGCCGGTCGGCAAGCTCAGGGAGCTTGCCGACGAACGTGCAGATGGTAGCGCCGACTCCCCACTGGCCGATCTGTTGTCCCTGGATCCCTCTGTCCTGGACGCGGACCGGATCGAAGCTTTTTGGCAGACTGTCGATGAGAACATCCGCGCGGGTCGGGTCCGCCTATTGTTCGTTGCGGACGAACTGCCCAAGGAACTGCGAGCCATTATCGAGTTCATGAACGAGAAGATGGAGACCGTTGAAGTTCTGGGAGTTGAGCTTCGCCAGTACGCTGGAGAGGGTCTACGGGCCGTGGTTCCCAGGATCGTCGGCCAGACCGAAGCGACCCGGACCGCAAAGCGCAGGCCCTCCGCATCAAGGCCAAATCTGAACGAAGTCACGTTTCTGAAGACGTGTCCGGATCTCGCCCGTGAATGCTTCGCCGATGCGCTCCAGGAGGCGGGCCGGCGCGGACTTTCCGTGAAGTGGGCGACGGAATCGTTCAGCCTTCGGGTTCCGCTGGAGGGTGGGGACAGGGCGCTTCTGACTGCGTGGGTTGGCCGAGAGCATGCCAGTGTCCAGGTTTATCTCAAGGGAGTCGATGACGAAGAAAGGCGACAGGAGGTGAGGCAGCGTTTTCTCGAACTGAGGCGGTTTCGGTCGAGCGGAAAATACACTGCGGAACTGCAATTGAACGATTCAGAGGCGGTAACACTCGCCCGAAAGGCCCTCGAGATCATCTGGGAAATTGCCGCCGATTGAGCGCCGCACAGACTACGCTCCTGGAAGGCCAGAGCGCATCCGCTTAAGACTCCCTCAGGCACTGTCAGAGGAGTGTAGCCCTGGCGAGCGCAACGGAAAAGAAAAAGAGGTGAGCCGTTACTGGCACTTTGGGAGGAACGAGACCCATCCGGTGACGCTTTGGCTGACTGGCTTGTCCGGCGCTGGCAAGAGTACGCTCGCCGGATTGATTGCTGAGCAACTTAGAAACAGGAGACTCGCTGTGGAGGTGCTGGATGGAGACATTCTTCGCCAGACCCTGTCGAAGGGACTCAGCTTCAGTAAGGAAGATCGGGACGCGAATGTCTGCCGCAGCGGGTTTGTCGCCAACTTGCTGAACAGAAATGGCATTAATGTGATTGTGGCAGCGATTTCCCCTTACAGGTCAATTCGTGCAGAGGTTAGAGAGGCCCAGGAAAAAGCCAGATTCGTCGACCATCTCGAAGATCGAGCACTGGTCCTACCGTCCGCCGCGAAACGCCGTGTGGGATCCTCGATCTGGTCGCTACCCTTGTGCGTCATCCATCCGGCTGACGCTTCAGTATCACCGGTACACCCGCTTCCCACTTAACCCAAGGAATATCGCCGTGGAACGGCGGGGTCGACGCGCGTAACTCCTCCATCGAAGCATCCAGCAACCCCGCGTTCTCTGTCCAGCGCCACGCCAGCACCAGGTATCGCCGGATTACCGGCAACGGGAAAAACCCCTTGCTATTCGCCCACTCGAAGACATCCTGACCACTCTTGCTGGAATTGCACCACCGGCATGCCGGAACCAGGTTGTCCGCAGAAGCGGGCCCTTCTCGCAGCCGCGGAATCAGGTGATCCACTGTCTCTGCCGCTTGGTCGCAGTATGTGCAGCGGCCCGTCAGCTTGCGGCGTTCATCTCGCACGTCGATGGATGGAAAGGCAGTTTCTCCCGACAGCAACTTTCGTCGCAGCTTCATTGCGATCGCGTAGCACTTGCTGCGAGCCATGCCCTCGTCTCTCATGACGTGGAAGGTCATCCGGGAGTACGCGTTGATCAGGTACTCTCGTGCCGTATCGTTGGGCAGAGCGGCGAATCCTCCTCCCGCCACGGGCTAACCGAGGCTCCGGAGGACGGCCACGACGAAGGCTTTCCAGGCACCGACGACGATACCGGTCGACTGGCTGCAGAAACCGGCCGTCGTGCGCACAGATGAGATGTCCTTCCGCTCTGGAGCCGACCGTGTAGTTTCTAGACTTACGAGTCTCAATAGACCATCACATGATGCATCGTCTTGGAAACTCAATTACCGACCGCACCAGGGACACAGTGCGAGTCACAGGAGAGAAGGGGACGATACCCCCCCTCAGTGGTCACTTCAAACCCGGCCAAGGATGGTCACCGCAAAACCGGCCAATGGGATGGCCCGGGACGGTGGTAGTTTTACCCCTTCTGGAGGGGGCTGGGCAAGCCCGTTTTGGTCCGCCAGCAGCTCCTCCTGGGACGGATACACGGGGTCCGGGTCCAGAGGGGCTTCGACTTCCCGGGCCTTATCCACTTCGTCATTCATTTTGACCTCCTTTGTTGCGGCCCCAGGGGCCAGACTGCTCAGTTACTTCTGAGCAATCCTGCTACTCCTCCAATTCTCGAACAAGCCGGAATCCCACCCACGATTCGCTGTTTCTGGAGTATACCCACTTATCAAATGCGTCTTTCCTCCTGGAAGGCGTCAGCTCAATTAAGTTCCGTGAGTCCCAAGCTTCTTCAGTAGGGTCATAATACAAGTACCCATCGTTCCAAGTGGATCCGAACGCAGCAACCTCTCCGTCGTCACAGCTATCGGGGTGTTCAGGAGAGCCGTCGAGCGTAAGGTCGTAGGAGTTCCAGTCATTAGGATTGATGGTTATCTCGACGCAGGCCAAGACAAGCTCCGAAACATTGCCCACTATGTCGTAGACGCCGATACCGTTCGGCGAAAACCGGCCAACTTCCGCAGTTCGCGCGAAGCCATCTGAACACTTAAACGCAAATTCTCCTTCATGGCTGGAGTCCGCTACATTCCCTGAATTGCAGATGTCCGTATTATTCACACGTACCGAGTAAGCGGCCCCCTCGGGCTCTACGTACAGCATTGCTGTCTTCGACCCTGCACGAGCGGCATACTGCCACTCTGCGGCACTCGGTAAGCGATAGCGGTGTCCGGTTTCGCGCGACAACTGAGGTGCTCCCCAAAATTCGGACAGGTCGCTAAGGTGTAAAATCGCTGCCTCGGGAGAGGCAGATGAAGAAGAGACAGAGGAAGCAGTACAGTGCCGATCTGAAGGCGAAGATCGCGGTGGAGGCGGTGAAGGGACAGCGAACGATCCAGGAGATCGCCTCCAACTACGGGGTCCACCCGAATATGGTGACAAAGTGGAAGAAGCAGTTGCTCGATGGCGCGTCGGAGATCTTCTCGAACGGGAAAACACAATCGATGGAAGCCGATGAAGAAGTCCGGACCGAACTTTACCAAGAGATCGGGAAGTTGCACGTCGAGGTGGATTGGTTGAAAAAAAAGCCCGGACTTTCACGTTAGGACAACGACGGCCATGGATCGAATCAAGCCACAAGAAACTGAGCATCGCCGAGCAGTGCCGGTTGTCGGGAGTGTCCCGGTCGGGACTCTACTACACGCCTGTTGGCGAGAGCACCGAGAACATGGAGTTGATGCGTCTGTTGGACGAGCAGTACACACGGACGCCGTTCTACGGCGTGCGGCGGATGACTCACTGGCTGGAGAAGCAAGGTCACCGGGTCAATGCGAAACGAGTACGTCGACTCATACGGCAGATGGGACTGGAAGCGATCTATCCCAAACCGCGGTTGTCGACGCCGGCACCGGGACATCGGATCTATCCGTACCAGCTACGGGGGCTGAGGATCGATCGCCCAGACATGGTGTGGGCCACCGATATCACGTATATCCGTCTGCGGCAGGGGTTTATCTATCTGGTGGCGATCATGGACTGGTACAGCCGGTATGTGCTGGCCTGGGAAGTTTCAGTATCGATGGACAGCGCTTTCTGCGTGTCGGCATTGGACTGGGCCCTGAGGCATGCGCAACCGGAGATCTTCAACTCGGATCAGGGTTCTCAGTTCACCAGCGATGCGTTTACGAGCCGACTCGAAGGCGAGGGCATCCGGATCAGCATGGACGGCCGGGGCCGGTTCCTGGACAACATTTTCGTCGAACGTCTATGGCGAACGGTGAAGTACGAGGAAGTGTACCTGAAGGACTACATGAGCGTTCCCGAGGCGGTCTCGAACCTGACTGTCTATTTCAGATTTTACAATCAGGAACGCGGTCATCAGGTATTCGACTACCAGACACCCGAGGCGATGTACTTTCAAAGTGCGAGGAGCACGGCATCGGTCAAGAAAGCCGCCATACTCCAGGTTGCCCCAGACGGCGAACGCCGTTGACAAGCGATCCTGGCGCGATCTTTTCTCTGGAAATGTTTATCGGTGGCAAAAAGAAAGAAAAAAGAACCAAAAAAGAAAGAAAGCTGCAGCATGTGGAAACTGCCGCCGCTGATGGAAATCCTCAAAAAGGATTTCCACAACGGCTTGAAAACAGCCTCGGAGACTCGGCTTTTTCACAATTACCACAGGCTCGGCGACGGGTAAAATATCAACCCATTTCAACGGCAGCGATCCACCTTAAGATCCGGGATTTTCTGTCCGAAGAATGGGGAGCCCCTCAAACCACTGTGCATAGGCCATCGCGTCGCGAGTGGTCACGCAGGTTACCGGGTGGGTGTCCGTCTGATCGAATCCCGGACGCTTCCACGTCCGTGAAGAATTCTTGCGCCGCCTAGGAGTCTGCGCGGCAGAGCGCAAAGAACTCGGACTGATTGGGATTTGAGAGGGTCTTCGGAGGAGAATCGACCGATTCTTCCGATACGACGAGTTCAGAGTTGTACGGACACCCGTAATTGGCCGTGTATCGGGTCTGCCGGGTTGCGGTTTTCCGGATTATGCCCATTCGATCTTCCCGTTCATCCGTCGTAAGTTCACCGCCAGAGTGACCAGATTCCACTCCCCGGTCACTTTGTCCAAACCGCGTAGACTGAACTGTCGGAATCCGAGCACCGACTTGATCCACCCGAAGGGCGGCTCACCAATGTGCTTTCGGGCCCGGTAGCGGTCACGCCCACGCTTGGTTTTCATCTTTCTCATCATCCGACCAACAGCGGTGTCTTTGGGTGGGAGTGGGGCACGGGCGAGATCCTTCTCGCGACCCATCGCAACATACCCGTCAATCTGACGTTGTTCCAACATCCCCAGATTTGACTCGGATCGATATCCCGCATCGGCCAGCACGCGGTCGGGACGCTCCCCCAGATTGTCGCTCAACGCATCCAGCGTGGGTTCCAACTGCCCCACATCCGATGCATTGTCAGTCACCGTTGTTGCCACGATGATCCGGGCCTGGGAATCCACCACCGCTTGCGCGTTGTAGCATTGCTGGAACCCTTCGGTGGAGGTCTTCATCATCCGGCTTTCCGGGTCGGTGAAGTTGTCCTGGGCCGTGGGTTTAGGTTCCCCCATGGGACGTTTGAATGGCTTCTTTCCGCATCCGGGTTTGTGATCTTTGGTGTTCCGTCCCGCTTCCTTGTCCGCGGCCATCTGACGTTCTTCGAGCCGCTTCATGGCCGCCTGTATCGTGGCCAGGCGCTTCTTGCGCGTGGCCAACCCGTCGGGCAGTTCGTCTCCGCGCCGGTCCTTGCCGTATCGCTCGTCTTCGTCCTCATCGGTCGCCTCGGCCCGGTTCAACAGATCCCGAATCTGTTCACCCAATTCGGTCTCCTGCTTTTTCATGCGTTCGTAGCTCATCGCTTTGCGTTTGCTTGCATTCGCCCGCATCTTGGTCCCGTCCACCGCCACGGTTCCCATCTTCACCAGTCCCGCTTCCCGCGCCATCATCACCACTTGCACAAACAGGTTTCCGAACTCCTCAAGATGCAGTTTGCGAAAATCCGAGATCGTTCGGTGCGCCGGAAAGTTCTCCGCTCCCAACATCCGGAACGCTACGTCGTCGGTCAACTTCGCCGCGATCTTCCTGGACGAGAACACTCCGGTCGCGTACCCATAAATCAGCACCTTCACCATCATCCGCGGATCAAACGCCTGATTGCCCGGACCCTCGGTTCCATACCGCTGTTCGAACGCGCTCAAATCCATCGCGTCCACCGCGTCCGATATGAAGTACGACAGGTGATCTTCGGCCAACCAATCTCTCAACGACGGTGGCATCAGCAGTGTTTGTTCTGGGCTATAAGTCCGATAGGTTCGTGCCATGACATATCTTCGATCTTTATCCGCCCAATTCCGGTCCTTCTGCCGCGCAGACTCCTAGGGGAGAAATCGTTGTCGCATCCATACTTCGGATCGGTCTCCGCTTCGGTGCGATAACGGCTTCCGTCAACGAATTTCTTGAATTCCCCGCGTGTCACCTCATATTTCCCTATCGCAAACGGTTTGTCGAAGACCACCCATGTGGTGACCTTTCCCCGGTTAATCCGATGCACTGCGTACTGAAAGCGGCCCCTCGCAATCTTGAGCATTTCCGGGGCCAACCCTCCAGAACGCAACGTGTCCCGCTCAAGCGGAACCCCTGCCGCTTCGATCTGGCGCTGGGCTTGCCCGGTGTTCTCTTTTTTCTCGGCCTCAACCCGCTTTCGCTCGGCCTCAACCCGCTTTTGCTTGAGCGCATCGAGCTTCCGTTTTTCCTCAATTCTCCTAAGCGCATCTTCAGCGGACTCCAGCAGCTTCAATGCTTCCGTGTGAAACTGGCCTGTCCTCCCGGCAGACACCAGGTATCTGCTAACGGCGTCAATCGCGTCTTGCGCCTGGCCCACCTTTAGAGCCGCCTCGGCCTGCTTGTAGTGAAACTCATCGCGCAATCCCATGTTGTGCTCTTCATGCAATGCGAGTATCCGGTCTAGTGCTGCAAGTGCACCCTGATAGTCTGCTTCAGACAGAAGCCGGTCCACTCGCAACCACTCCCGGTCCACCATGATTTCAGGTGGAAGCTGGGCGGCGGCGCTTTGCATGAATCCAATGGTCAGAATCCAGGTCAAAACGATCTTCATGGTATCGGCCTCCTTCGCTAAAGATTTCCCAGGCCAACCCCGGAACAAAATGAGACGACGGTCCCGATCCTGGAAGTCCAGTGCAAACGCTTAAGTTCTATTCCCAGGTGCGCAATGTGAGAAGTGTATGCGGCCTTCTCATTAGCAGAGAAGGCCGTGGTTCTATCAGGCGCACCCGCCAGAACTCTTGCAATCTGCTGTTCCCGGATTGCTCGTATGATGGCGAGTTCGGCGGCAATCTTCTTTTGCCCCCTCCTTGTAACAAACCACACGGACAGGGCTATTACGAAGCCTACTAGTAAAACCCAATACGCAGCTTCTTCCATCTTGATCTCCTGGGCGTCGGGGAAATCGAGGCCGGCGAGGTACGGAATACGACCGTGCCGAGGCCGACCCCCTAGCGAACGACGTTCGACACAAGCCCGTCGGACATGTCTGCGATGTGTCCGGACTCGGGTGTTACTTCCCTCCTGTCTCACCGCGTTCCAATCCGCGCCGCATCGACCTGTATGCCCGTCCCGACGCCCAGCGCCGTTGTCCGGCGCCACAACCGTCCCCGGCGGCGGTTTCAGCCCGCGTTCGGCCGGGGCATGCGGTAGCCGGCCCCGCGGTGGTTGAAGATGTAGACCGGCTCTTTCGGGTCGTCGCCCAACTTGCGGCGGAGCTTTTTAATGAAGGCGCGAATCAGGTTTTTCATGCTGACCGTGTCGCGTTCGCCCCAGACCTGGCGCAGCAGGTGTCCGTAGGACAATACCCGTCCCGCATTGATCGAGAGCGCGCGCAGCAACTCGAACTCGGTGGCCGTCAGATCCACCTCGCGGCCAGCCACCGTTACGCGGCGCTGGTCGTAGTGGATGGCCAGCTCGCCCAGCACGAAGGGTTCGGGCTCAGGCCGCTCGCGCAGCGCCGCCCGAATCCGCGCCGTCAGCTCCGCGGGCGAGAAGGGCTTGACGATGTAGTCGACGGCGCCGCTCTCCAGAGCCTTCGCAATCGTCTCGTCGCGGCCGTATGCGGAGATGAAGATGACGGGCTGGTGGGTAAGCTCCGGGACGCGTTGCATCAGTTCGATACCGTCGGCCTCCGGCAGCATCAGGTCGAGCAGCACCAGTTCGGGCCTCTCGGTCACGATGAGGTGGGACAACTCCCGATGGTCGCCGGTCACGAGCACGGCGTAGCCGGCCTCGGTGAGCGCGTCGCGAACATAGCGCAGCGTCCGCGGGTCGTCGTCCACGACGAGGATGTGCTCCTGTTCCCGGCGCTCCCGGAGCGGACCCGACAGGCTCGGCCCGCCGCCCGCCTCCTCCGCCACCGGAATCGTGAAGCTGAACCGTGTGCCCTGGCCGGCGCCGCCGCTCTCGACCCAGATGCGCCCTCCGTGCGCCTCCACCAGACCCTTCGAGATGGACAGGCCCAGGCCACCGCCGATCCCACGCTCCCCATCGTCGCCGCCTGCGCCGGCGTACTTCCGGAACAGGTGCGGCAATCGCTCCGGCGCCACGCCCCTGCCTTCGTCGAGGACCGACACCACGACATGGGCCCCGTCGCGCACCGCGGCGATCCGGATGGGGGACGACGCGGGAGAGTGCCGGGCGGCGTTTGAGAAGAGGTTGTTCAATACCTGCACGATGCGCCGCCGGTCGGCCATCACGCGAGGGAGATCGGGCGCAAGGTCGATCCCGACGCCGTGCGTGCTGCCGCCGCTGAGGAACGTGTTCCTCGCCCGGTCCACCAGCACGGTCACCTCCGTGGGCTCGGGCGTCACCGAGAGCGTGCCGGAGTCGATACGGCCCGCATCGAGCAAGTCGCTGATCAGGCTGCGCATGTGATCGGCCTGCTCGACGATGATCCGGAAGAACTCGCGCATCTCCGCTCGATCCAACGTCGCCGACGCTTCCAGCAGGGTGTCGGCGGAGCCTTTGATCGAGGTCAGCGGCGCGCGCAGTTCGTGGCTCACCATGTCCAGGAATTCGGCCCGCAACCGCTCCAGCTCCTCCAGCGGCGCAAGATCCTGCATGGTGACCACCACCGACTCGACGGCGCCGGCGGCGGAACGGATCGGCGTCGCGTTGACCAGCGTGGTGACACGCCGCCCGTCGGGGACCGAGAGCACGATCTCTTCCGCGCGCACTGTCGTCGCTTTGATGAGTTCGCTTGCCAGAGGCAATTCGTCGAGCGCGATCTCGCGCCCGTCGGCGCGCCGGCACGTGATCACCGTGAGAAGCTGCTCGGCCGTGCGGTGGTCCGGCATGTGCAGCCCCTCGACGATGCGCCTCGCCTCCCGGTTGAGCGACACCGGACTGCCGGTGTTCGCATCGAAGACCACAACGCCGATCGGCGAGGTCTCGATGAGCGCCTCGAGGTCGGTGCGTGCCCGCTGCTCGTCGCGGTAGGTGCGCGCGTTGGCGATCGCCGTCGCTGCCTGCGAGGCGAACAGCAGCAGGAGTTCCTCGTCCTCGTCGGTGAACTCTTCCCCGTCTTCTCTCTCCACCAGATAGAAGTTTCCGACATGCACGCCCCGATGGCGCATGGGCGTGCCCAGGAAGGTCTTGGAGGACGGCAGCAGGTCCGAGGAGAAGCCGAGCCCGCGCACGTAGGCGGGCACGTCCGACAACCTCAGCGTGCCCGGCAGGTCGCGGAAGTGCTCGAAGAGCCGCGGCCCGTCGGGCCATTCCACCAGCCGCCGGTGTTCTTCGTTGGATATGCCGGAGGTGATGAAGTTCTCGGGCTGACCCGCCCTGTCGATGGTCACGATGGCGCCGTAGCGCGCGCCGGTCAGCGCACGGGCGCTTTCGGCGATTTCTTCCAGAACGGTGTCGAAGTCCAGGCTTGCGCTGATGCGCACGCTGGCCGCGCTCAGCCGGGAGATGCGCTCGCGCAGGGCCTCGATCTCGCGCATCAGTTCGTCGTGGCTCTTCATCTCTACACAAAGACTTCCTGCGCGAGGCCTGGGCCAGCCTGACACCTGCAAGGAAGGAGGCCCTGCGAGCGGCAGGGAGGCGGCCCGAGAGGACGTCACAGCCGGGTGACGGAGTCGGCCAGGCAATCGCAGCGTTGTTCGGCGGTGCAGCCATTGCGGTCGCTGGCGCACAGAGTGGTGCAAACTCGGAGGACATCTCGGACGCCATTGGCACATTTGCGGAAGGCGTCTTGTCCGGACAACCTGGCGGGGCGAGCGTGGGATCTGGCGCGGGCGTTTCCGCGCCCGGCGGGCTTAATACCAGTGCCAAGCCAGGAACCACGGCGGGCGTGGGATCGTGCCTGATTCCGGGTTATCCGACCCCTCCCAATCCGATGAGCCTGGGGCTTTCATGGTGTCCGGCGAGCGTTGATTTTCAAGTGCGAGCGTTTGCGTTGCAGGCGGCTGGAATCCAGTGCGCGATTGCGACGGCCGAAGCGCCACCATCGGATGAGGTCGTGAGTCGGGCGAGAGCCCAGATTAGCGAGGTGTGCGGCGGGCTGGAAGCCGTGGGCGCGAGGCTGAGCACGGACGGCGGCGCGAGCTGTCGCTGCCCGGCTGGCTTCGGGCAATGACCGCACTCCGCGCTCCGGATCGCTGGACGGGCTCGAAAGGGCGATTCAGGGAGGGTCTTTCTATCGCCGCCTTGAGTCGGCGGACCGGGGGGGCACTGTCAGAGTAAAGTGACGCCAGAGGAATTCGCAAACTTGAAGTCGCAAATTGCGACCTCAAATTGCGGCGACCGATGAACGCTGCCGCGCGGGTTTACGGAGCAAGGCGTGGCCATGCTCTCAGGCATCCTTCGCCGCAAGACCGCCGTACAGGTGAATGTGGCGATCATGCGTACCTTCGTCCGGCTCCGCTGGATGCTGGCGACCAATGAGGAGCTGGCCCGCAAGGTCGCGCAGCACGACCAGGCGATCAGTATTCTCTTCGAGCACATCCAAGGGTTACTGGGGCCGCCCGAACCGCCGAAAAAACATCCGATCGGCTTCCGGGTGACGGATGACGACGAGCACTACTTATTCGAATAGCTAAATCGGAATTTCCGGTTGAGGAGAACAGTCCATGCCAACGCTAAGCCTGAAGCTGGGCGACCAAGCGATCAATCTCACGAACGCGCGTGACCTGCTCAACTTGGCCGATTCCTCGCAAGGCTCGATCCTTTTCAAAATCGCCGACACAAGCTTAGCCGCTCACAAAGACAAGCCTCTCAGCGACCTCACCGATACCGAACTCCGCGTGGGGCTCAGTGTGGCGAACGATTCGAAGTGGAAGCTCGACGGCGGGGTTAACGTAAACTTCGGGATTGAAGCCTCGACCGAAGGCGCACTGATCATTCGCAAGCAAGGCGCGTTGTTGCGCTATCGACTCGGGCACGGCAATCAGGACGACGTTGAAGTTATCGAGGTCCCCGGAGGTCACGCCTACGTTTCGGTGGAGTTGCCCGTCTCGTTGGGAATCGAGGGTGGCGCAAAATTCAGTCACGGAAACCTTGGCATTAACGCCGAGGCGTCCAAAAGCCTCAAATTCGTCATCGCCAACCACAAATGTATCCCTCTCGGCATGACCATAGGAGAGGCCTTGCGGGAGGCGTTAGAGAGATTCGAACTCCCCTTCAAACCCAAGGGTGTGGAGACGCTCGACGACAACGACTATTTAGAGTACGAGTTCATCGGCAAGCTTGCGTTGGGTTTCGGCCTCAACTACGGCGTGAAAGGAATTTTTCTGGGTGGGCGCAGCAACGGGGAGATCAAGCGGTCTTTTGAGTCGCCGCTCGGTAAGGCCGTCATCAAAGCCCGACCGTCGTTTCAAACGCGAGCGTCGTTCAGCATCGATTACGAGCATGAGGATGCCTTCCGCGTCGTTGTCGGCAGGCACAAGAGACCCTCCGAAGGAATCAACACGGCGACGCTTTTCCTGTTCCGTATGGATCAAAGCAAGCTCACAGTGCAGTTCAGTGCGGGGATTTCGCTCAGCGCCGGCGCGAGCGTCAAGTTCGATTTGGAGCTCGACAAAATTATCAATGCTGCTGCGAAAAAGATCACGGAGGGATTACCCGAGGGGGACGTTAGAGACGGGGCGTCCAAGGCTTTCAAGGAAGGGCTCAAGAAACAGGAGAATCGCCGGCAGTTGGAAAAGTATGTCAAGGAGGCGGATGAACGCGTCAACAAACTGCTAAAGAAGCTCGACAACAAGAAAGTCGAGCTTGCCGTTCTGCACGAGCGACTCGAGAAGGAGACTTCGCTTTTTAACTATGAATTTGATTTCAACCAGACGCCCGCGCTGGCCGAAGGTTATCCGTTGGCCGTTAAAGGCCAGTTCGCCCAAGCGATCGAGGTGGATGGCGTTACATTGTTGCCGGGCTCGTTTGTGGAAAATGAAGTGATTCGTCGAACGACGATCAACTTTCAGTTGTTTGATCTATTCCGATTCAAGTCGATCACCGAGTACTTCAAGAAGTCCACGATGGTCTACGCGGGCCAAGGGGTGTTCCGGCTGCGTTTCGTCACGGGCGTCAAACATGAAAGCGGCAGGGTCGGCCCCACACGTCAAGTCGAAGTCTTCTATACAGCGGACGCGCTGACCAAAGATTCAATGTCCTTAGAGGACCTCGACGTGAAGATGCATTTCATCCTGAATGACCACGACAATCGCAAAGCCGCTCGGCAGACAGCCCGGGCGCTAAGTATGATAGCCGCTAGTTCGGATTTGGCACCGATCTCAGCCCGTCTCACGGAAGCGATCGAGAGCGACCCTACACCCCACGTGAAGGTCTCCTGCGTGTTTGATGAGTCGGCGTTCAAACATCTGAAGTCCGACAATTTCGTTGACCGCAAGCCGAAGCCCCTACCGCACAAAGAAGACGAAGATAACTGGAATACCTTCGTGCAGGCGGTGAACTTCATCCATGCCGACGCAGGGTTTAATGGAGAAGGATTTCCCGATCTGGTGGAACCGTTCGACCAATGGAGCCTCTACAACCGGACGGCGATCGACCGGGAGGAATCCACGAAGCCGCCGAACCGCATGCAGGCCGGCAACATTGCAGTCGACTCGCGGTGGCCCTCATCCTGGACTGGATTCAGCGTGACGGAGCGCCGCTTCCTTTTCGACAGGCTGCTAGACGGCTGCAGGGGCCTGCTGGTCATGGGTAGTGGCCCCGGCGGTGCCCCCGCCCATCCCCCGCCTGGGGATCGCTCCCGTCCGATTTATCCCTGCGGGAAGGCTCGGATTCGGGCCGAAACAGGAGGCGGGAAGCGCCTGGGCCGGCGCGGGCAATTGGAGCCAGGACCGGAAAGAAACCGGGGCCGGAAACAAGCCCCGGTGGGGCTGGAGGGTGGAGCGGGTTTTGACCGGGAAAACGGTTGGGGGATAGCGGAATGAGAGGGCGGCATTACTTCCTGATTGTCGTTGGCGCGGTCGTTGCCGGGTGGGGATTCTACTACCGACCATTTCCGCCGATTGCCGGCATTCCCCCTTTCGTCATCATGGACATCTACTACCCCAATTCCCTCCTGGCCATCAAGCTCTGGTACTACGCCTTACCCGGCGTTGCCGTCTCGGGCGGGGGGCTCATTCTGCTGTCCCTCTGGCGGGTGTATTTCGAGAAGTGGGATCGAAGGGGTTCGGGCAAGGGGAAGCTCCCGACGTGGCCCCTGGACCCGGAAGCGGACGGACCCTCAATCGTCGTCGGGGAGGTCCACCACCCGGTCGCCGTCCAGGAGGTCCGCCGCCCCTCCTGGCTCACTATTCCAGAGCGGGGACTCTATACCGGAGTCGCCATCTTCGGGGCCGTGGGATCGGGCAAGACTTCGGCCTGCATGCACCCCTTCGCCTCCCAGCTTCTCGGCTGGCGGGCCGGGGATCCGGAGCGGCGGGCGGCGGCCCTGGTCCTGGAAGTCAAGGGCGACTTCTGCCATGACATCCGCAAGATTCTGGCCGGGGCGGGGCGCGGGGAGGATTACGTCGAGTTGAGCATGGATGGGCGGTGGTACTGGAACCCGCTCGCCGCTCCATGGCTCGATTCCTACTCGCTGGCCTACACCATCTCGAGCCTGCTCAACCAACTCTTCGGCAAGGGCAAGGACCCGTTCTGGCAACAAGCCTATACCAATCTCGTCCGCTGGATTATCGAGCTGCACCGGGTGTTGCCCGGAGGGTGGGTCACATTGCAGGACGTTTATCGCTGCACGATCAGCCCGGCCCTGCTGGCGGCAAAGATCGAGAAGGCCGAACAGGCCGCCCTGCGGGGGCAGGACGGCACGTTGCAAATCACGCGGAAGGCGTTCGCCAACTCCAAAGGACTCGATGCCTGGAAATGGACCCCCATCGAAAACACCGATTACACCGAGGCGGAGTATTCGGCGGAACTGCGGAACAAGCTGATCGAACTGAAGGTGAACTACGAAGAAGACTGGCCCCAAAGCGAAGGCGCGGGACAGGAACGTGTAGAGCACGTGTGGGCGGTCCAGCGCTGGTACCAGGAAGACTGGATGAAACTCGATAACAAGGTGCGGTCCTCGGTCGTTGAAGGCGTGGCCGTATTCCTGTCCATGTTCGACCTGCCCGAAGTGGCGCGGGTGTTCTGTCCCGGCCCGCCCCAGAAATGGGACCCCGCGGTCGAGGCGAAGCGGCGGGCGGCGGTCCCGGACCCGGACGACGAGATCACGAGCGGCGGCGGCGTATTGGCAACTTCGATCAAGCGCCACCTGCCCCCGATGGATGAATTGATCGAGAGCGGCAAGGTGCTGGCGCTCAATATGCCGGCCGGGGCCAATCCGGCGCTCGCCCGCGCCATCGGCGTCATGCTCAAGAACGCATGGCTCCAAACCCTGCTCCGGCGGCCGGCCCGGATGAAGGAATCGCCGCAGCGCTACTTCCGGCCCGCCGTCTTTATCTGCGATGAATACCAGTCCTTCGCCTCGGTCGGCGAGGACGATCCTTCCGGCGACGAGAAGGCGTTCGCCCTCACCCGGCAATGCCGCGTCATTCCGATTGTCGCCACACAATCTATTTCCTCGCTCCGGTCGGTCCTGGGAAGCTCGGAGGCCTGGCGCACCTTGCTTCAAACATTGCGGACCCGGATCTTCCTGTCCCTGAGCGATGACGCCTCGGCCCGGATCGCATCGGAGTTGTGCGGACAGGTGGCCAAGATCAAGGGATCCTACACGCTCACCGAATCGGCGAAGCGGGCCGGTATCTCCCCCCTCTCGGGACGGGCCGGGGGCGGAGCCGGAAACATCGGCGCGAGCAAATCCTTCCAGGAACGCAGGGAGGCCGTCTTCCATCCCCGGGACTTCGCCCTGCTGTCGAACTGCCAGGCCATCTGCCTCCCCTATGACGGGGCGCAGTCGCTCGAACCACGGAGGGTCTATCTCAAACCCCACTACCTGCCCCGGGACCATTCCTACTGGCGGCAACTCAGGGACGGGCGGCTATGAGCGGGGCCAGTGGCCTCGAATACCTCAAGCCGTTCCTGCCGGGACTGGAACCCGTGCTGGCGGACCCGGACGTGAGCGAGATCATGATCAACGGCCCGAACAACGTCTGGATCGAACGGGCCGGGAAACTCCAACCCCACCCGGCGCCCGCGCTCGATCGGCGGGCACTGGCCCGCGCGGCCATCCATATTGCGCGGCCCCTGGGCCTGGACCCGGCACAGAAGCCTATCGTGGATGCACGCCTGGAAGACGGATCGCGTGTCGCCATCTGCGTCCCGCCGGCCAGTCCCCGGGTGGCCATCACCGTGCGGCGCTTCGGCAAGCGGAGTTTTTCTCCCGACGATCTGGTGCGGCTCGGTTCCCTGCCCCCGGAGGTGTTCGCCGCGGCGCGCAAGGCGCTGCTGGGACAACAGAACATTCTCGTGTCGGGCGGAACCGGATCGGGCAAGACTACCCTGCTCAATGCGCTGATCGAACTGCTGCCCTCCGACGACCGGATTGTTTCGATCGAGGACACGCTCGAGCTGCGGATCGACCAATCCAATTGCGTCCGCTTCGAGGCGCGCGGCATCGACAGCGGAGCGGTGACGATCCGGGACCTCGTCAAACACGCACTCCGCCATCGACCGGACCATATCGTCGTGGGCGAGGTCCGGGGCGGCGAGGCCGCCGATCTTCTCCAGGCCCTCAACACCGGACACGGCGGCTCGCTGACCACGATCCACGCCAACAACGCCGAATCGGCCCTTTCGCGGCTGGCCAGCTGCGCTATGCAGGGTGGCGGCGATCTTCCCTGGGAAGTCACCTGCCGGGGCGTCACGGACGGAATCTCCATGGTCATTCACATGACGCGGCGCGACGGGAAGCGATACGTCGAGGAAGCGCTCCACGTCGGCGACTACGACGTGGACAAGCGGCGCTGGCACTACCGGCCCGTCGCGTTTCCATCGCCACACCCCCGCCCCACACTGAGAGAGGTAAAACCATGACGGATACAGCGAAGCGCTTACGGAAGAACCGGGCCGCACGGCTCGGCGCGCTGATGGCCTTCGCAGCGATTATCGCCCTTGCGATGGCCGGACAGTGGGCCGGACCCATCACGATGCGTGTGGAGCGCGTCGTTGACGGCGATACCCTGGTGGTTCGCTATCAAGACGAGAGCCACACCGTCCGCCTCGTCGGAGTGGATACCCCCGAAACGGTGCATCCCACCCGGGCCGTGCAGTATTTCGGGGCCGAGGCGTCCGCTTTCACCAGGGCCCGGCTGGAGGGCAAGACGATGCACTTCGTACGGGATCGTATCGGGGATAGCGCGATCCCTTCGGGCGGCTATTGCGCCATGTCTATCTCGATGGCGAAAACTCCAATGCCACCCTCATCCGCGAAGGCTACGGCCATGCGATTCGCGGATTCGATGACTCGATGCGGCGCGACTTTATCGCGCTCGATAATCAGGCCCGCGATCAGAGGCGGGGCTTATGGGGCCGTCCGCGTCAGGCGGGTTACGCCAACCAGATCATCTTGGCGTGTTCCCCGGCCGTGGGGCCGCGACACGCGCCGGTTCGAACCACCGCAATACGAGATATGGCGTCCGCCGGCGCGGCCCCTTCGCCCGTCCCCAGGAACACCCGTCAAGCTGGACTGCAAGCGCCGTCCCGATCGCTGGAGGTAACGCGTGGGTTGCTCTGACAATCGCTGCCCGACACCGCCCGGATCATGGATCGAGTGCGCCATTATCCGCTTGCCGATGTTGGGTCCGGTGGCCCGGCGCACCTCTCGCGCCAGACCGGGAGCCCGCTTCGCGGAGTCTGTCCGTCGAGTTGCCTTTTGCCGGGCGGGCCCGTCCCCAGCATCGGCTTACGCGCGTCCCCTTCAATCAGGGCTTGCCTTTGTCGCCTGTCTTTGTGAACGACAAAGATCAAACCCTTAACTCTCAGGAGGAAAAACATCATGGCGAATCAACCCATTGACGAAATCCGGATCGGTGCCGTCAAGGCGACGATTTGGCGGAACGGAACCGAGGACCGCCCCCGGCACAACATCACCTTCGCCCGTCTCTACAAGGACGGCGATACCTGGAAGTCCACGCAGAGCTTCGGGCGGGACGACCTCTTGGTGCTGGCGAAGGTGGCCGACCACGCGCATTCGGAAATCTTCGCGCTTTCGCTGGAAGCCGCCGCGAAGGCCGCCGCGGAGGAGGACACGCCAGAGGCATAACCCAACGCGGACGCGGCGGGGATCAACCCCGCCGTGATCCGCGCCGCGCGCTTCTTCCCCGTTTCGTCCGGCATCGCCCGGATCACAGCGTGGTGGGGGCGGCCTGGGGCGGGGAGGCCTCCGTCCTGCTGTAGGCCTCAACCTAAGCGCTCGGCGGCTCGGAGAAACTCCCCGAGACGGAATTGCACGAAGCCAGGGAAAGCTAAGGACATGCCGTATGTTGAGGGATGACAGCTTCGGGTTAAGCACTCGGGAGGCATACCTGCCATCCACGACGGGCGCAAAGCCATGGGTCCTGGGTTGCCGATCCAGCGGCATCCTGCCGGAGAACGGGCGGAACCTGTTTAACCTGACAGAACCTGAATACGACAGTCGGGTTCCCGCGGGTGAAGTCCCGGCCGATCTCCCCGGTGGACCAGCGCCAGTGATCCGCGAAGCTTCGCTCCAGGCTCGGCGCCACTTCACCCTTGCCGATCAGGTGAACCAACTTGTCGCGGCCAGTGAAGCGGACCCCGAAACGGGGTTCATATCGCGGATGCTGGCGCTGTGTTCTCAGTCCCGCACCAACCCCGGCAACCGGATTCAGTACAAGCGGCGCAACGGCCCCTACACGCCCTACATGACCGCGGGCGGTGACAACAATCTTCCTTTCGGCACCCCGGCCCACCTACTGATGGTTTGGTTGTGTATCGAATGGATTCCATGGCCGATCTTGGCGATGATCGCCACCTCTACGCCTTACCCGACCTTGTCCTTCATGCCATGGATTTCGCGGGCGCTTTCGGTTTCATTGATGCGGATTGTACTCAGTATGCTGAAATCGTCGCTTGTTTCCTCGCGCACATTATCAACAGCGGAAAAAACGCTCAAGCTGTCGAAATGTCACAACTCCACGATATACGTCACTGCATCATATAAAGCAGGATACACGGTCTTTGAAGCGGCCCATCGCATAGTGTTCTGTGGGCATTCCCCTGATGCGAGAATCAGTAGCGATTCACCCCTGACTCTTTTGGGGAGTAGGTGAACGATGATCGGAAAAGCAGTCGCCTTGATCCAGGTCCCGAACCAGCGCCTGTTCAGCATGAGAGCGGCGGCGCGATATCTCGGGCTTCACGAACAGACCCTGCGCAAGCTGTCCGATACGGCAGCCCTCCCTGTCCGTCGGCTCGGAAACCGCCGGGTGTTCCTGCTCGACGATCTGGATCGCTACATCGAGTCACTCCCCGAGTGGTACCCTGTAAGCGGTGACGAAAACCCGCGACAATAGTAAGGAGTACCGTATGCCTATACATGAACGGCGCGACCGTCGCGGGCGCGTCAGAATCTATGTCGACAAGCAGTGGCCGGACGGCACCCGTTTCAGGCGGGTAATGCCAAACCGGACCAGAGCGAAGAATACGCTCGCCCGCATCGAGGGAAGCATCGCCACGGGAACGTGGCCGACAACAAAGGAGTCTCTGGAACGGGGGCGGGATCCGTTGGAGGACCCGACGATCGCCGAATTCACACCCCTGTACTTGGAATATTGTCGGAAGCAGAATCGGCGGCCGGAGTTCAAGAAGTTCGCCTTGGACCCGGTCGTGAGAGTTCTAGGGCGCCTTCGGGTTCGGGAGGTGCGACGGAAGCACGGACATGTTTTCGTTGAAGCCCGCTCCCGAGAGGTTTCGTCCGCAACGGTGAATCGCAGCATTGCCGTCCTGAGTCACTTGCTGACGTACGCGATGGATCGGGGCATCATCGAGACCCATCCGCTTGCCCGGTTTCCGCATCTGCCGGAACCGATATCCAAGCTTCGGGTGATGACACCTGAAGAGGCAGACCGCCTAGTTGCTGCCACGTATCAGATCGATCCAGTCATCGGTGTGTTCGTCGATGTGCTGGCTGAGACTGGGCTTCGCAAGTCCGAAGCTCTGGCGCTCTGCTGGCCAGAGGTCGACTTGCAAGCGAGACGATTGACTGTGGCCGAAAGCAAGAGTGGTAAGCTCCGGCACGTTCCGATTACGGAGAGGGCCGCGACCGCTTTGCGTTCGTTCGTTCGAGCGATCGATGAGCCGCATGTCTTCGTTCATCCCGTGACGGGGCAACCCTGGCGGGACCCGCGAGTGCCTTTCGCAAAAGCAAGAACAGCGGTGGGGCCATCCTGGGTGGGTTTCCATGATTTCCGGCACTACCGGGCGACCCAGTGGGTGAAGCTCGGCATGCCGCTCCGGGAAGTGAAGGAGTTCCTGGGGCACCGTTACATCGATACCACGATGCGTTACGCACACTTCGTTGAAGATCACGCGTGGCCGATGGCCCGCGAGATTGAGCGCAAAGAAGCGGCCAGCCGTTAGTGGCTGGACGAAAACTGGACGACAATCGTGCAGGATGGAACAGAGGCAGTGACTGTTGAGGGCTAAGGCGCTGAAACCAAAAGTGCCGAAAAGAGGACTCGAACCTCCACGGGGTTGCCCCCACTAGATCCTGAATCTAGCGCGTCTGCCAATTCCGCCATTTCGGCTTGAGCATTAAATTTAGAGAGGTTTGACGGCGAAGTCAACGTAGGCTGGAATCGTGCTTCGCTTTAAGATGTGCGGTCATAGACCGCACCGACACCTCCCCAACCGCTAAGTCATGATTGTAAAATAGCTTCGGTTGCGGAAATACTGAAGGGATGGCAGCCGACAAACGCGCGACCCGCCGCACACCGCGGAACATCACCGCCGAAGAACTGCTGGACTACGTGCGGCAGCAACCGGATCGGGCGGCCAGTTTTCGCCAGATCCTCGAGGACTTCCAGGCCGACCGCACAGACCGGAAACAGATCAAGGATCTCCTCGGTCAGCTCGTCAAGAACGACAAACTCATCCGGCACAAGGGCAACCGATACGAGGCGACTCCGGGACTCGTCCTGATCGAGGGTCGGATGTCGCTCCACCGCGACGGGTTCGGTTTCGTCATCCCCGATACTCCACCGCCCAAGGTCGCTGGCGATATCTTCATCGCTCCCCCGCTGACCGGATCGTCAATGCACGGGGACCGGGTCGGGGTCGTCATCACCCTCCGGAAACCGGACGGCCGCGCTGAAGGAAAAGTCGTGCGGGTCGTCGCGCGTGCTCACGACACTGTGGTCGGGCAGCTCCGCTTCGACAGCGAGACCTTCTTCGTGGTGCCGACCGACGAAAAGCTTCCCCGGAGGATCCTGGTCACGAATGCGGAATCCGAACACAAGGACAAGATCGTCGAAGTGGAACTGACCCGGTTCCCTTCCGAAGCCCACTGGCCCGCCGGCAAGATCGTTTCGGTGATCGGGTTCATCGACGACCCCGAAGTCGAGACCACGATCATCATCCGCAAGTACGGTCTTCCGCTGGAATTCCCCGACGCGGTCCTCGAAGAAACCGATAGTCTTCCGGATGGAGTGGCAGAGGTGGACCTGGAGGGGCGCGACGACTTTCGCGATCGAACTGTTGTCACCATCGATCCGGACACGGCGCGGGACTATGACGATGCGATCGACGTGGAAGAACTCGACGACGGGAGCTTTCGCCTGGGGGTCCACATCGCCGACGTGTCCCACTTCGTCGAACCGGATACCGCCATCGACAGGGAGGCTCGGCTGCGCGGAACTTCAGTCTATTTTCCGGATCGCGTCGTCCCGATGCTGCCTGAAAAGATCTCGAACAGACTGTGCTCGCTGAACCCCCGCGTCGATCGCCTCGCGACGAGTGTCGTCATGGAAGTCGACTCCCACGGCGAGATACGCAGCCATTCATTCCACGAAAGTGTCATCCGGTCGTCCGAGCGCATGAACTACGACCAGGTCCAGCAGATCCTGGACGGAGCCGGCTCGGTGCGCTCGCGCTACCGAGACGTTGTGACGCCGTTAAAGACGATGGAGAAGTTGGCGAAACGCCTCATGGAGCAACGGAGGAAGCGGGGGACCATCGATTTCGATCTACCCGAGCCGCAACTGACATTCGACTCTGAAGGCATCGTCTCGGGCATCGTCAAGGCGGAACGTCGTTTCTCGAACCGGATTATCGAAGAATTCATGATCGCGGCCAACGAAGTCGTCGCCCGAGCGCTGGGGCAGCAGCGGGTGGCCACGATCTATCGCGTTCACGACGCACCCGACCCCCGCAAGGCCGAAGAGTTCTCGGAACTGGTCGCGCAACTGGGCCTCCGTTTTCGTCCCCGTTCACTCCGCCCACTGGAATTTCAGAAGTTCGTCGATTCCATAGCGGGACGAGCCGACTCGCGGATGATTTCATACCTGATGCTGCGCTCGTTCAAACAGGCCGCCTACTCGGCCTCGAACTCGGGACACTTCGGCCTGGCTTCCGAGGCTTACACCCACTTCACGTCACCCATCCGCCGATACCCGGACCTCATCGTGCATCGCATCTTGAAGAGTCACATCCAGGGCCGCAGGCGGGCCGGTTACAGCCGAGCGCAGTTGGGACCGATGGCGGCCGAATCAAGCGAGCGGGAGCGCCGGGCAGACGAGGCCGAGCGAGAGCTGTATGACTGGAAACGGATGGCCCTGCTCGAAGAACGAGTCGGTGAAACCTTCGAGGCATTGATTATCAGCGTCTGGAGGGACGGCATGCGAATCGAGCTGCTGGAGCAATTCATCGAGGGATCCATCCCCGTCGATGAAATGAGCGATGACTATTATGCCTTCGAGCCTGCCAACCGCGCTCTCGTCGGTCGCGGCACACGCCGGCGCTTCAAGCTCGGACAGAAGATATATGTCCGCCTGGCTCGCGTCGACAAACTGCTGCGTCGGGCGTATTTCCTGCCCGTGCTGGCCAACGAATAGGAGGTCGCTGTAAAATGAAAAATTGTCGCCTGGAGCCGGCGTAGCTCAGTGGTTAGAGCGAAGGTCTCATAATCCTTAGGTCGGCAGTTCGACTCTGCCCGCCGGCATTCCCTTGATTCGTCGAGAAGGTAGCGCCTCCGCCACTGCCAGGCGTTCCCCCTGGCAGAGGCTGCACGATCAACAAGCCCCGTTTCAGAGGGCTGGCTGAGTGCCCTGGCGTTCACCGAAGAGCGGATCTATTGAGAGGCCTTCCCCCTCTAGACCGGCGACGTAGTCCAGATCGTCGCCTGTGCCGGGGACCGGCACGAGGCGGCACCGAATTCTGCGCTGAATCTCATCCAGAACCGCGGACTGATCGATCGTTCGAACACCGCCGCGTTCGAGCAGCTCACGCACCAAGCGTGAATGAGTCAGCGCGAGCATCGGCGGGGAGTGCGGGTCGGTATGAATGTCGCGAATCAGTTGTAGCCCGCCCGGCGCTTTCGCATCGACCAACACCAGATCCGGGTCTTCCCTCGCGATAAAATAGGCCCCCACTTCAACCGTTCCCGCGTCGAGGACCTCGCAGGAATCCGAATTCAGATCCAGCGTGAGTTGGTCCGTTAAGTGCTTCTCCTGGCCAACAACCAGGACCTTGGCCTTCCTAGCCATTTCTTCCTACTCCTTGTAGACACTGCCTGAATCGCGCGGCGCCTTTCGGCACGGACGGTTATCGATGCCTCTCCTGTTGCTTGTTCTCGAGTTCCACCAGCCTCTCGTGGAGCCACTGGATGTAGATGTGCGCCTTTTCCAGCTCTTGGAGAATGCCTCGCTGGTGTCGGCCCACATCGACGATGTCCTGACCGTCCGAGTCCTTCGTTGCCGGCCCAACAGCCGGCAGATGGCGGTTGGCCCACATGGCGTCGGAGTGCTCGGTGATCGTCTCGATCCGATAGCCAGGCTGGAAGACATAGTCGGCGTGGAGCTGACCGCCGCGCTGGTAGATCCTCCCGTTTACGTCGAGCATCGCGTCGGGACGAGGATCGTCGGTACCGATGCCGACCGCCAGATCGGTTGTCAACATGGATCTCAGCGGTATCGGTGCGCCTGCCACTGAAACGAAACTCCGGAAGGCAAAGTCGACATCGGCGCCGACACTGCTCGTCCCTGCAGCATACGAATTCCCTGTCCCGTAGGCGACGACGGCGTGGGCACAGCCGGTGTGGGTCAGCGCCCATGTGAAGGTCTCACCGGCCGTCAAAGTCACTCCGGCGACGGGAAAACCAAGCATCATCGGGAAGGCGACATCGCCGGCGCCTATCTTGATCGCAAGAGTTCCCAGTGCCGCGCCCACTGGCCCTTCGCCCGCGAAAACCGACAAGTCGCCGCAGAAGTAGTCCTCGCCTGAGGCCCCTTTGAAGGCGCCGACGGCCAGGTCGAGTTTGATCAGTGTACCGGTGACCGATGGCGAGAACGACTGCCATAGTACGCTGCCGTTCTGGTCCAGGGTCCGGGTCTGGGTCGTGGAAAAGGAGCCTTGCTGTTCGGAGAGGAAAGCCTGGGGAGGCGGGGTAAACATGATGGAACCTTCTGTCCAGGCGCTCGTACCACCGCCACTCTCACCGGGGTCGCCTTTGTCGCCCTTCGGGCCGGGTGAACCCGGCAGCCCCGGAAGACCCGGAGGTCCTGGCGATCCGGCTTCTCCAGTGTCGCCCTTATCCCCGACGTCACCTTTCTCGCCTATGTCCCCGACGTCGCCTTTGTGACCGACGTCGCCTTTGTCGCCCCTGTCGCCTTTCTCCCCTTCGGGTCCGGCCGGACCTTCGTAATCGAATCGAAGGCCGACGACCTGGAGCCAGGTAGAGGATCCTTTCTTACTGCTTGCTGCTCTTGTTGCTCTTGCCGCTCTTGTTCTTCGTGCTGCCGGCTGAGTTGAAGCGGAGACCGACGAAGTCCTGTCCCGGCGCCAGGCTGGAGCCGGCAGGAAAGATCGACGTCACATCGATCTCGGTGATGACGCCTTTCTGGACGGCAATGGACATACCTTTCGAAGACTGGTTGAACAGGTCGGACGGCAAACCGTTGCGCGCCATCGAAATGTCGAGGTCGTAGCGAACCGTACCGGAACGGCGCGGTATCACAACGACCGTGGCGCCCGCAAACTGTCTGAGATTCGGGGGGATCTGGAAACCGAACCGGACGTCGCCTTTCTTACTGACGGGCCAGTTTCCTACTGTGTCGCTATCCTTGCCCTCGGGTGTAACCCAGAGCTGCATCGGTGCATCCTGAGCCGACACGGGGCGTGGCATGAGCATCAGAATGATGAGGCTCACGGCAAGGGCGGCCCCGGAAATCCACACTCGTTTCATCGTCCAACTCCCTTCCTTGGGGATCGATTTTGATCAAGGGGTACTCAAAGGGTATTTTGTCAAGATTCCGACGATCACCCGTCAATCGAACCCGGTTGATCCGGTACCGCATCGGGATCCTGACAACAGCAAGCTGCTGGTTCTGAATGGCTTCTGTCGCACCGCTACCGGTGGCAACGATTCAGGAAACGCAGCTACCTACTTTGAGAGAGCACGGACGATGCCAAGGCTCGGGGGATACTCCAACGATCCGGCTTCTATTCAGCCGCCGGCCTGAAGAAGTTGTAGAGCCACGCGGCGATTACCCCGGCGATGAAACCATCCGCAAGGCCGTAGAGGGTACCGATCACGACCTGACCGAAAGACGCCGTCCCACTGTAGCCCGGGTACACTGAAGCGACCAGATCCAGGAAACTCTGGCCGTAGCCGGACCAGATCAGGTTTCCGAGCCCGACCGTGAGAATGCTGCCGCCAAACAGCAGGCCGATGGTAAAACCGAGAGCCTTGATGTCCAGATTCATACTCGCCTCCTTCTGAGGATCAAGCGTCTAGTCCAGCTTGGACTCCGGCTCGGGACAGGTCAAGAAAAGCGGGCTAACGAAGAAGCGCGGCAGATGATCGGGACTGTTTCCAGCCCGATCGCCTGCCGCGCAGGAGATCTGAGGTACGTGCAGTATCTGCAGGCAGACACCCAGATCAGGTCCACCTCACGAAAGGGTTTTCTCGTAGCGCCGAGATTATTGTATTTCAAGGCGACCATGGGATCGACACGCGTTGCTCTTCGAGCCATGTCGGTCACCCTAGTGGCCTGTAACGGGAACGCGTTCACATTCCCCTTGTATAGATAGGGGTGCAATTGTACCATCTCCCCTAGCATTAACATGGGAGAACGATGAGCGACGAAAAAGTCGGCGTTCTGAAAGGCGCCATGGACGTACTGATCCTCAAGGCGCTCAGTTGGGGGCCGATGCACGGATACGGTGTGTCGCGTTGGATTCGACAGGTCACCGATGACGCGTTCGACCTCCAGGAAGGCGTCCTCTATCCGGCCCTCCACCGGCTGGAACGCAAAGGGTGGATCGAGTCGGAGTGGGGCCTGTCGGAAAACAACCGGCGAGCGAAGTATTACGAGCTGACCCGCCTGGGACGTAAACAGCTTCAGGCGGAAATGTCTACGTGGTCTCGTTTTGCGGAGGCCGTGGGCAAGGTCGTCAACGCCACCGACGCACCCGACTGGGCCTGATTCAGCTATGACACGGAGAACGCCCATGTGGCGACGCTACCTCACCTTCTGGGGGCGGAGCGTCGACGCCGATGTCGACAGCGAGCTGCGGTTCCACCTGGAGATGAAGGCGCGGGAGCTGATCGACGACGGCTGGGACGCCGAAGATGCCCGCGATCAAGCCCGCCGGGCCTTCGGCAACGTCGGCAGGGTTCGCGCGGAATGTCGTGACATCGGACGAGATTTGGAGGCAGATGTGCGCCGGACGGAATACTACGACCAGTTGAGGCAGGACCTGTCGTTCGGGCTGCGCCAGCTCAAGCGGAACCCCGGGTTCGCCGTGGTGGCGGTCTTGACCCTCGCACTGGGTATCGGAGCCAACACCGCGATGTTCAGCATCGTCGACGGCGTGCTCCTCCGACCTCTCCAGTATCCCAACGCGACGAATGTCTACACGTTGTGGCAGAGCGATCTCGCCGATGGGATCGAGCGGGACGGGGTTGCGCCGGCAAACTTCGTGGACTGGCAAGCTGAAAACACCGTCTTCGAGCGGATGGCCGCGATCCGTCCGTATTCGTTCGAATACAACGAACAGGGGCGGGCCGTCGACATTACCGCGTCACTGGTTTCGGAAGGGTTCTTCGAGACCCTGGGCGTGGCTGCTTCTTACGGCCGCACCTTCGATGAACGAGACTATGCACCGGGTGAGCGCGCATTCGTGATCAGCCACGGTCTCTGGCTTCGCCAGTTCGGCGGCGACGTCGACATCGTCGGGCGCCAAGTGAGCTTCGATGATGTCGAGTTCACCATCGTCGGCGTCATGCCCCCGGACTTCGAATTCCCGAACAGGGAGGTCGGAATCTGGGCACCCTACAGGCTCTCCACCGAGCCGGGTCGCCGGGCCTCCGGGTACCTGCAGGCGATCGCACAGCCCAAACAGGGCATGACCGTGCCCGCAATCCAGGCCGAGATGGACGCCATCGCAGCCAGCCTCGCCACGCGCTACCCGGAGTCGAACACTGGTATCGGCATCTCCCTCGTCTCACTGCATGACTACCTCGTCGGACATGTCCGGCGACCGCTGCTGGTCTTGCTCGGCGCGGTCGGATTCGTCCTGCTTATCGCCTGCTCGAACGTGGCCTGCCTGATGCTGATGCGCGGATCGCAGCGCGAACAGGAGTTTGCCGTTCGAACGGCCCTGGGCGCCGCTCGGAAGCGCCTTGCGCGGCAGCTGGCCGCGGAGAGCCTGGTTCTGGCGCTGCTGGGGGGAACGGGCGGCCTGCTGCTTGCGGTTTGGATACAGCAGTTGCTGCCGCTGCTCAGTCCGGCCGATTTCCCGCGAATGGAAAACGTGGCCCTCGATGCGAACGTCCTGGCATTCACGGCGCTGGTCTCGATCGGGGCAGCGTTTGCGTCGGCCCTGGCGCCCCTGGCGCGGGTCTTCGGACGGGATACGAATTCACTCCTCAAAGAGAGCCGGCGAAACCTCAGCGCCGGCGGCATGAGCCGGCGTCTGGGAAGCGCCCTGGTGGTATCGGAGGTCGCGCTGGCACTCGTCCTTCTGATCGGAGCGGGCTTGCTGGGCCGGAGCTTCACAAAACTCCTGACGGTCGACCCCGGCTTCGTCGCCGACAACGCGCTCGCGCTGGAACTGCATGTCTGGGACGCCTATCCCGGTCCTCCTCAGCAGAGAGCGTTCTTCAACGACATCCTCTCGAGGATCGGATCACTCCCCGGCGTCCGGGCCGCAGGAGCTTCCTCGGTCATGCCGTTCCACGGGTCCAGCAGCGAAATGGAACGTGTTTTCCGGACCGAAGGAGACACCGGAGCAGAAGAGGCTCACAGCACGGACGTGACGATCGCGACCGTGGGCTACTTCGAAGCCATGGGTATCGGACTGCTTCAGGGCCGTGTCTTCACACCCTTCGATGGGCCCGACTCCCCTCCCGTCGCCATCGTCACCGAGAGCGCGGCCCGGCGTTACTGGAGGGATGAGAATCCGATCGGCGAGAGAATCACGATGGAAGACGACGGGGCGATGAGCACGCATGAGGTCGTCGGTGTCGTGGCCGACGCGCGGCACACCGGCCTCGACAGCGGTACCAGGGCGGAAATCTACCTGCCCCACCTCCAGAGCTCATTCGGCTCGATGATCGTGGTCGCACGGACCCAGGGAGATCCGCTCCAGCTGGCTGAGGCGGTTCAGGCACAGATCTGGGATGTGAACCCGGGCCAGACCATCAGCAGCGTCACGACACTCGGCCAGCTGGTGGATCGCACCCTCATCACCCGGAGGTTCTACCTCATGCTCATCGGAGGGTTCGCCCTGACGGCCCTCCTGCTGGCAAGCGTCGGGATCTATGGAGTGGTGTCGTTTTCGACCACTCAACGCACCCCGGAGTTGGGAATCCGCATCGCGTTCGGCGCCGGATCCGCCGACATCCTGCGGATGGTTCTGGCACAGGGACTCGGGCTGACAGTCGCCGGAGTGGTCCTCGGACTGGCACTCTCGCTCGCGCTGACCCGCTTCATCGAAGGTCAGTTGTTCGGGCTCACCCCGACCGACCCCCTCACGTTCGGTGGCGTTTCGACGGCGCTGGCAGCCGTCGCACTGCTGGCGTGCTATATGCCGGCCCGCCGGGCGACACGCCTCGATCCCCTCCACACTCTGCGGTCGGAGTAGCTTGAGTCAGCTGAAACGAACCCACAAGTGACTACTCGCAAGCACCCACTCCACGGTGGTGCAACTGACTACTTCTCCTACTCCTCCACATACTTCGTCAACCACCCGATCACCAGAGGCCAGCCGCCCTTGTGGCTTTCGCGCGCCTCGGGGAATCCGGCGAAACCGCGATGCGTCATCGTAATCGTCGTACCCTCCGGTGAGCCTTCGAGCACCCACTCCACGGTGGTCTCCGCGCACTCCACCCAGTAGGGATTCCAGGTGTAAACCAGTTTGGACGGTTCGGTGATCTCGACGAACTTCCCCTGCATCGTAAAGGGTTCGCCACTGCCGTCAACGCCCTCACACCGCCAGTCGCCTCCGACCTTCAAGTCCGATTCCCACTTCACGACTCGGTAGGCCCCTTCCTCTCCCCACCACATCGGAACCTGCTCGGGGTCGGTCAACGCCCGGAAGATCCTCTCAGGCGGCGCCTTGATGTACAGTCGTTCGATGATTTCGTCTTGAGCTACGTCCGCTTTCATTGCTTTTCTCCTTTTCTTCCACTTCCGACTTTCGGTTTTTGGTTTTTGCGGGGCTGCAACCTTTCATCGGATGTCTCTACGAGGTCCTTCAAGCGGCGCAGACTGTGGCGCCAGAAGGTACGGTATTCGTCGAGCCACTCATCCACGTCTTGAAGGGGGCCCGCGTTCAGGGCATAAACCCGGTTTCGCCCATGCCGTTCTTCGACGACGAGATCGGCCTCTTTCAGGATTCGCAGATGCTTGGATACCGCCGGACGACTGACGGGGAAGGCGCTGGCAATGTCGGCAACAGCCAGCCCTCCATCACAGAGGGTGCTCAGGATGACACGTCGTGTCGGGTCCGCCAGAGCTCTGAAAACGTCCGTTGCTTCAACCGGTGGTCTACCCATGGAACCAATCGCCTATTGGTAACTATTTAGTTACGGATTATCCGACAATCGTCCACACGTGTCAACACCGGGGTATTGGAAAAAGGACCGGAATGACCGGGAACGGGCTATTTCTCGAGCGAGCTGAGTATCTTCGTCGCCTGATCGACAAGCGCTAGCTCGGCGTCAGCCAGACCCGACAGCTCGGCGGCAATGCGAGCGACGCGCCGCCTTCGGCCCGCCTCCATGATCCTTCGGCCCTTATCGGTCGCACGCACGACGACCTGCCTGCGATCCTCCTTGTCGGTCTCGCGCTTCACGAGACCGAGTTCTTCCAGGGACTTCAGGATACGCGTGATCGCGGGCCGCGACACCATCTCGGCGCGAGCGAGTTCGCTCGCCGTTTTCGGTCCGGCGAAGGCCAGCACGGAAAGGACGGACAGGCGTTCCGCGCTCAGACCCGTCACCCGATCCACGGTCCGAGCCCGCCGGAGCAGATGTATCGCAATGGAGTGTAGACTGTTCGCCACGAGCGCCGTCGGCGTGGCCTTCATTCCACGGGGAAGAGGTGGACTTGACATAATAGTTAACATGGTTAACTATTAACATCGTTAACCACCGCAGATTCTAGTTGGACCGGGAGGAGAAGACAATGGGGGAATTCGGACTCAACTCGATCGGCCAGATTCACATCACCGTCGGCGACATCGACCGGTCCGTCGCGTTCTATAAAGACGTTCTTGGGATGACACTGCTGTTCGAAGTGCCCGGTCAGAACATGGCCTTCTTCAATTGCGGCGGCGTCCGCCTGTACCTGGGTAAGGCCGAGAACCCCGACTTCCAGTCCAAGCCCCTGATCTACTACAAGGTTCAATCCATCGATGATTCGGTCAAGGAGCTCGAGTCACGCGGCGTAGAGTTCGATCAGCGGCCACATGTCGTTCACAAGACGGATGAGCACGAGCTTTGGATGGCAGGATTCCAGGACCCGGATAAGAACCATCTCGTATTGATGGCTGAGATACCCGTCGAGGGCTGAGAGCTAGCAGCCCGTGGCAGAACTCTGCAGGGCCGCGTTACGGCGAAACGGGGCCGGATTCGAGGAGGCGAGGACGAAGCAATGCTCATTCATTGGGAGGAGTCGGCGACAACGAAGACGGCCCCGTTTCGCCGTAACCCGAAGGGCGCAGGGGGGTTCGGGCCGCAGGCTTTGTCCCTCGTCGGTCACGATGAATGATCATCGCTCCGCTCCTCTCTTCGCGCCTGCAACCCGAAGACCCCTGCGCGCGACCCTGCAGAGTTCTGCCACGGGCTGCTAGAGCAGTTGTTTGAGGTCCGCAGGCCGTTCGAGCCAGTACTCCGGTTCGTGAGGCTCCAGACTGTCCCGGGAGAAAGGCCCCCACATCGCGGCGGCCAGTCGCACCCTGGCCGCTCGACCCGATGCCATGTCGTGCGGGGAATCTCCGACGAACGTGGCTGCCTCGGGGCCCACGCCCAGCTGCTCCAGCGCCATCAAAACGGGTTCCGGGTGGGGTTTCGGGTTCTCGACATCGTCGGCTCCGATCAGCACGTCGAACATTCCGTCGTAGCCACCGATGGACAACCCCCGCTCCAGGCTTCCATGCATCTTGCTGGTGACTACCCCGAGCCTGAAGCCGGCTTCGCCGAGGGACCGAACGGCGTCGCAGACACCCGGGTAATGCTCGACCAGGTCGTCATGATGTTTCAGGTTGTAGTCGACGTAGGTCGAGATCAGCTGTTGAATCTCATCGGCCTTCTCGGTGAATCTCCGGAACTGAACGCGGAGGGGAGTGCCGAGCATCTCGAGCCATGCTTCATCGCTGATTGAAGGAAGCCCGTGCGTAGCGGTCGTGTGATGAAAGCTCTTGAGGATCAGGTCGACCGAGTCGATCAGCGTGCCGTCGAGGTCGAAAAGGATGGCGCGGTCCGGGGCCGGGGGCATGGCCTGAGTATAGCGCGACGTCAGTTTCCGATCCGAACCGCCCGGGAGTAGCCCACAATCGGCTCCCACCGGGTACCCGTCGAGACGTTCTTTCGCATCATGACTCCTTTTCTCGTTTGGTCCAAACAGACTAACCGATCCGCGTTTGACCGACGACAAAGCCGTTCACTATGATGTCGGGAAGGAGCGGATCGTGCCCTGCAAGTGTGTACAGATCAGCAAAGTCCCGCTGCCCGGCAAGGTTGTCGCCTACCAGTACACCTTCAAGTGCACGATGAGTGACGGCCGCACCAGAAAAGCCACCCTTGTCGAATCCGACGACAAGCGCGCAAAGATGATCGCGGAGATCAAGGTCGGCCAGGCGTTGTCGAACGGGTAGAAAAGTTCGTCAAGCGGAACGATCCGCGAGAGAGCCACTGAGAGGGGGGCAGGGGCCTGGCCCTGTCCCCGGGTGTTGACAAAGCAGAAACCTGAAACTCCCCTCCTTGGATAAGGAGGGGTGGATGCACCGCAGGTGCAGACGGGGTGGTTTGACAACGCCGGGGTGGATGCACCGCAGGCGCAGACGGGGTGGTTCGACAACTCCGGTGGATGCGCCGAATCAGACGGGGTGGTTTGATAACTCGGGGTGGATGCGCCGAAGGCGCATTTCTCTTGATCAACACCACCCCGGCGCTTCGCGCCACCCCTCCTCATCTGAGGAGGGGAGTTTGGAGGACTCCAATCTACAAAGCCTTCAATCCAGGGATAATCGGGCCATGATAGCGGCGACGCAATTCGCCGCGAATTGCTGGAGGCCGCCTCCCACGCTTTGCCGTCACGGCCGAACCAGGCGACCCAGGGGGGGCGTAGGCCCTTGTGCTGGACGGTACTCGAAGCCCAGCTCCCGCAGGTTGTTGATCATGGCTTCGTTGGCCGGCCCGAAAGTGCTGAACCGGTCTCCTTTGGCCGGGGCCGCCCCCTTCATCACGCGGGCGAGGACGAGCCCGTCGAGTTCCTCACCGGCTTCCAGGTGCTTGTAGTCCATAGGCAGATACTAGCAGGTAGAAAAAGGGCGGTCCGAAGACCGCCCGTCGAGGTCGAGACTGTTCCTATTCTAACTACCGCCTTGTGACTGACTTGTGGTCGTCCCCTCGCTATCCTCCTCCTCAGCCGGGAGCGTGTTCAACAGGTCTTCCCATTCGAACCAGCCGTCCTTCCCGTTGATCCACTTTTCCATCCAGTTGAACTCCGACACCATCTTGACCAGACGGTTGCGATTGCTCGTGATTCCGTGGGTGGTACCGTCTTCCCTTCCCGTTGATCCACTTTTCCATCCAGTTGAACTCCGACACCATCTTGACCAGACGGTTGCGATTGCTCGTGATTCCGTGGGTGGTACCGGGATAGACGAAGAACTCTGTCGGCACACCGAGCTTCTTCAGGGCCATGTGCAGCTCTTCACTCTGCGGGCGCGGCACTCGCGGATCGCCGTGAACGACGTGGACCATCGTCGGTGTCTTCGCGTTGTTGATGTACTTGAGGGGCGAGATGTCCCAGAGCGCGTCGAAGTCGTCGTAGGGGAACGTACCGAAGTAGTTCTGGCGATTCCGTTGCACGTCGCTCTGCGCGTACATCGAGATCCAGTTCATGGTCCCCGCGCCCGATGATATGGCTTTGAAGCGGTCTGTGTGCGTCAGGATCCAGTTGGACCAGTGGCCACCAGCGCTCCACCCCATCGCTCCCAGCTTGTCGGGATCCACCATGCCTTCCTCGATGAGGTGATCCACCCCGGCGATGATGTCCTCATAGCCCTGCCGGAAGTAGTCGCCGACAATCTCGGTCCGAAACTCCTCGCCGTAATTGCTCGAGCCGCGGTAGTTCGGAAGCAGACACATGTACCCGTTCGCGGCGTAAACATGGGAATAGTAGCCGTGGCTGGCGTTGAAGCTCAGGACGCTCGCCGAGGCCGGACCGCCGTGAATCTGAACGATCAGCGGATAGCGCCGGCCGGGCTCGTAGTCGAGCGGTTTGACCAGGACGCCCTCAACCATCCTGCCGTCAGTCGAGCGCCACTGGACGGCCTCGGTCTCGCCTAGCTGCAACCCATCAACCTGCGGGTTGGAATTCGTCAGGCGCTTCCAGTTCGAGCGGTCCCCGACCTGGTCGATGGACGACACGGTGTAGATACTGGCGGGCGTGACCGGGTCGGAATAGTTGATCGTTACGGTGTCGCTCACCCAGTCGTAGGTCGCCGACACCGACCCAGGCTCGTCGACGAGACGCGTGACGGCGCCCGACTCCACGTCGACCGCCAGCAGACCACGGGTGGCGCCGAGGCCCGCGTTCGAGTAAATCGTAGAACCGTCCTGAGACCAGAAACTGCCCGGAACGCGCCCGTCGAATTCGCCGCCCAGCATCCTGAAGTCGCCGCCACGATCGCTGACTTGCCTGACCCAGATCTTCTGGTCGCGATTGTAGGTGAAATCGTTGGATGCCGAGAAAGCCAGCATCGAACTGTCCGACGAAAACTGAACGGTGCTCTCCCGGATCTCTTCGTTGTCGGTCAACCGTTCGATCTCGCCGGTCTCCACCTCGAGCAGATAGTTGTCCGCGTGGATGCCTCGCTCGGTGACGGTCCGCATGTAACGGTCGTTGGGCGTGCCCTGGTAAGCGATCCACTTTGAGTCTCGCGATATGGTCACGCCACTGACCGCGTAGTCGTTCGTGTCGGTCAGATGCTCCTTCTCCCGGGTGTTCATGTCGAACGACCAGAGGTGCTCGAGGGCGCGGTCTTCGTTGCGGATCATGACATCGAAGTTCTCCCTCATCCTTCTGCGGTTGCCATTATCCACGCTGTCGGGAGCGATGAAGTAGACCCTCTGGCTGTCAGGAGCAAACTCCCACCAGACGACCGGAGCATGGTGATCGATGAGATGGACCGGTTCCGGATCATCGATTTCGGCCAGACGGATTGCCCAGACGCTGCGGTCGTCTTCCTTGCCGGCCGTGTAGGCGAGCCACTGCCCGTCGTAACTAAACGCGTACCGGCTGACGCCGTCCTTCGCGTCGGTGATGCGGCGCGATTCCCCTCCGTCGGGCCGCATCAGGAAAAGCTGGTTGTCCGAACCGTCCGACACCCGGTCGGAAGCAAAGACGAAGAAGCTGCTGTCGGTCGACCATCTCGGATTGGTCTCGTTCTTGCCAGCCGTGTAGGTCATCTGGCGGGTCGAGTCGATTCCCTCTTCGAGGGAAACCAGATACAGGTCGGTGAAGTTCTTGCCCGACTCCCAGTCGGTGATCGATCGGGTGAACACCATCGAACTTCCGTCCGGACTGACCCTCGCGTTCCCGACCGACTGCATGTTGATGATGTCCATGAAGGTCATCGGCCGCTTGTCCTGAGCCGTGCCGAGCGGAACCGACACGACCGCCAACAGCGCCGCAACCAGTGCAATAGTCCCAAGTCGACTCATCGTTTTCATAAGCTCGCGCCCGAACAGCGCCCTCCTCTTTGAATGGGTTTCGAGATAACAACGAGGATCGAAACTTAGGGAGAGGGAGTCAAGTAATTTCGGTGGGAAGAATCGGATTCACCACGGAGGCCCGAAGGCACGGAGGGATCTGGCGCTCAAAACGATCAGCCGTGCAGAGCGCGGCGGAGACGCCGCTGAGACAAGGCGCGCGACCAGCTACTCTACTACCATGCCGATAGACTTGACACGGCTCGTCACGATTCGGCGGCCGTCGTACTGGAACTCCAGGTTGAAGCCCAGGTAGATGCCGCGAAGCTTGAGGAAGGAGCCGCCCATGGAACTCCCGGCGAGGTGCACAGCGGTGCGTTCGGGGAAGAATTGACCTCCGCGGACCATCACTTCGCCGGAATGCTTGGAGAGAATCGTAATCTCGTAAGTGCTGTTTTCGGTCTTCACGCAGAGACAGTCGAGGTCGTCAAGGGTTTCGATCTGCAGGCCGTCGCTCCACTCCCTCTTGGACCAATTATCAAGGATGCCCTCGGCGTTGTGCCAAGCCGACCGGTCCGTACCGAGCGTCGGCCGGCCGATTATGGTCTTGGCCGTGCGTCCGAATGCATCCATCGCTGGCTCTCCGGGGGACAGTTTACTTTAGATGCGGGTAGAGTCCCACATCCTTTTCCCAGAAAGAATCCTTGCAGTTAGGGTACCAAACCAATCCTCTCGGACGCCAATCCCCGCGGTCCTGCGGGGATCCGGAGGCGGGGGCTAAGCCATTGATTGCAGGGCATGACTAGCTCATACTCGGATTACATAGAACGATGCCCAACGAGAACCCGCTCGTCCGGTCGGTCCGCCAGACACTCCATAAGCACCGGCTGATTGACACAAGTGACACGATCCTGGTCGGAGTATCGGGTGGCGCCGATTCGGTCTGCCTTCTCCACATCCTGCATACTCTGGGACTCCGGATCGGGGTCGGCCATGTCAACCACGGGTGGCGAGGCCAGGCGTCGGACGACGACGAGCATTTCGTGCGCGAACTGGCGGCTCGACTCGACGTGCCCTTCCACACCCAGGAACCTGGCGTAGCGGGATCAGGCAACCCGGAGGCCGAAGCCCGGACGGCCCGGAAGCGTTTTTTTGATCAATTACTTACAAGTGAGTCCTTTACTAAGGTTGCGCTGGCTCACTCGCGAAACGACAGAAGCGAGACATTGCTTCTGAACCTACTCCGCGGGTCCGGCCCGGAAGGGCTGGTCGCGATGAGTGCCGTGACGGGACGTGTGATCCGGCCACTGATCGAATCCACCCGCGACGAGATCGAGGCCCACCTCCGAACCATCGGCCAACCCTGGCGCGATGACCGAACGAACAGCGATCTCGACTTTGCACGAAACCGCATCCGACATGTCGTACTGCCGACGCTGGCGTCCGATTTCAATCCGAATCTGATTGACACACTGGCGCGAACCGTCGAGCTGCTTGCAGACGAGAACGAATGGATGAAGCAGGCGATCGACGAGTGGCTCCTCGAACGCTGCCGGAAGGATGAGGCCGGCGTTGTGTTGCGCATCGATGATTTGGCTGGCCGCCCTGTCGGCTTTGTCAGGAGAGTCTTGAGGGAGTCCTTGAGGCGGTCCGGCTCCGCCCTCACCGACGTCGGCTTCGATCATCTCGAAAGTGTTCGGTCGCTACTCGAGCCGGGAAAAAGCGGCAAGGTCATCGAGCTGCCGGGCGCCATCGCCGTCGAACGCAATTTCGACACACTCGTCTTTGCCGAGGGGGTCGAAGCAAAGGCTGACTACGAATACGAACTCGAGATTCCCGGGCGGGTTCACGTGCCTGAAATCGGTTGCGTGATCGAGGCCCGGCTCGCCAGCCCGGCCGACGGCAAACCCAGGCAGGGAAGGGCCTTGGTCGATGGTGAATCTCTGGGTCCCTGTGTTAGAATCCGTAATTGGAGAAATGGCGACTTTTATAGCCCTGTAGGACTTCCAGCGGCTACGCTGAAGAAGCTCTTCCAGAACGAACGGGTTCCGAGGAGACAGAGACACCGATTGCCGGTGTTGGTCGCGGAATCTTCGATCGTCTGGGTGGCCTCGTTCCCTGTTTCCCGCGAATTCGCCCCGACGGGCCATTCCCGAAGAATCATCGAATTCGAGGCTTTGCCGCAGGCTCCGGGAGAGTAGAGTCGTTTGGGAGACTGAGGAGTCTAAAGTAACAAAGCGACTTTAGACGAGCCCGGATTTCGTGAGGAATCCAGGCTTGGGGGATTTTATTGAATTCGACGGCTAAGACGATATTGTTCTGGGTCGCGCTTTTGCTGACCGCGGTCCTGCTCTACCAGGTCGTTCAGAGGACGACCTCGGGCCAGGACGAGGACTTCAACTTCACCCGGTTTATGCAGGAGGTCGAGCGCGGGACGGTCAGGGACGTCACCATCGCCGACAACGAGGTGACAGGGGAACTCACTACCGGCGAAACCTTCAAAACCTACATCCCGATGGAATACCCGGACCTGTTGAACCTGCTCCGGGAAAAGAATGTAAGCATCACCGGGGAACCCGCCAACCAGAGCCCATGGCTGGCGGCACTGGTGTCCTGGGCGCCCTTCCTGTTCCTGATCGGATTCTGGATTTTCTTCATGCGCCAGATGCAGAGCGGGGGGAACAAGGCCCTCTCGTTCGGCAAGAGCCGCGCCCGGCTCCTGACGGCCCACCAGAAGAAGGTTACCTTCAAGGACGTAGCCGGGGTGGATGAAGCCAAGGAGGAACTGAACGAAATCATCGACTTCCTCAAGGAGCCCCAGAAGTTCCAGAAGCTCGGCGGACGCATTCCCAAGGGTGTGCTGCTGGTCGGACCGCCAGGAACCGGAAAGACCCTGCTGGCGCGAGCCATCGCGGGCGAGGCCAACGTCCCCTTCTTCTCGATCAGCGGATCCGACTTCGTCGAAATGTTCGTCGGAGTCGGCGCATCCCGCGTCCGCGACCTGTTCGAACAGGGCAAGAAGAACGCACCCTGCATCATCTTCATCGACGAAATCGACGCCGTCGGCCGGCACCGGGGTGCCGGCCTGGGCGGAGGACATGACGAGCGGGAGCAGACGCTGAACCAGTTGCTGGTCGAGATGGACGGTTTCGAGTCCAACGAGGGCGTGATCCTCGTCGCCGCTACCAATCGCCCCGATGTCCTGGACCCTGCCCTGCTCCGGCCCGGTCGTTTTGACCGCCGTGTTGTGGTACCCCGTCCCGACGTCAAGGGGCGCGAGGGTATTCTCGCGGTCCATGTCCGGAAGATTCCACTTGCTGAAGACGTCGAGATCAGTGTGATCGCTCGGAGCACCCCGGGCTTCTCGGGTGCCGACCTCGCCAATCTGGTCAACGAAGCCGCGTTGAACGCCGCACGCCTGAACCAGAAGGTCGTGGCGATGGAGGACTTCGAAACCTCCAAGGACAAGGTCATGATGGGCGTGGCCCGCAAGTCGCTGATTATCAGCGACCATGAGAAAAAGGTCACCGCCTACCACGAAGCAGGCCATGCCCTGGTCGCCGTCAGGATTCCCGGCGCCGATCCGCTGCACAAGGTGACGATTATTCCTCGCGGGATGGCTCTTGGCGTGACGCAGCAGCTGCCGGTGGACGACCGCCACACTTACCCGCGAACCTATCTCGAGGGTCAGCTCTCGATCATGATGGGCGGTCGGCTTGCCGAAGAGCTGTTCCTCGACACGATCACGACCGGCGCAGGCAACGACATCGAACAGGCCACCGAGATGGCGCGAAAGATGGTCTGCCAGTATGGGATGTCGACTCTCGGTCCGTTGACGTTCGGCCGCCAAGAAGAGCAGATCTTCCTGGGTCGCGAGATCAGCCAGCACCGCGACTACAGCGAAGATACGGCCGAGGCGATCGACGAACAGGTTCGGAACTTCGTGATGCAGGGATACGAGCGTGCGAAGACCATCCTTACCGAGAACAAGGATGCGCTGGTTCGAATCGCCGAGGCTCTGCTGGAAAGAGAATCGCTGGATGCCGAAGAAATTCAGATGTTGATGAACGGCGAACCTCTCAAGGAAAAACCCGCTCCGGCTGCGACGCCGAAGAAGGACGAGGAAGAGAAGAGCGAGGCGCCGGCACCTGCATCCGACAAGGTCGTCCCTCCGATCCCGCCCAGCGAGGACCCGGCTCCGGCCTAAGCGTCGTTGCGCTTCTGTGAGCGCACTTTGCGAGGGGATGAAGATGTGCGGTCATAGACCGCACCTACACTGATGAAGCATCGGCCAGAAGCCACGGCTTCTGGCTTTTTTGTATCTACTGATGCGCACACCCCGCACCTGGAAGCTCCCTCGAACATCATTCGAAATGGGCGAGCGTACGCTGGTGATGGGGATCCTGAACGTCACACCCGATTCATTCTCCGACGGCGGACTCTACAGCGACCCTTCGCGGGCTATCGAACGGGGCCGGGAGATCGAGGCGCAGGGCGCCGACATCCTCGACATCGGGGGGGAATCGACGAGACCGGGAAGCCAGCCCATCTCGGTGGACGAAGAGATCCGACGCGTCGTACCCGTCGTCGAACAACTCGCGCGGGTACTTCGAATCCCTATCTCGGTCGACACCTACCGGGCCGAGGTCGCCCGACGGGCGATCGATGCGGGGGTCCAGGTCATCAACGACGTGGGCGGCCTCAGACTGGACCCCGAAATGGGACAGGTGGCGGCCGAAACACGCGTGGGGATCGTCCTGATGCACAGTCGCGGGGATCGCAGCGAACTCCACGTCCGTGACGGGGACCACTCTCCCGAAGCCGTGTGCAGCGAACTCTCTCAAACCATTGAAAGCGCTATCCAAGAAGGTATTGAACCCGCCTCGATAGTCGCCGACCCCGGTCTCGGCTTCGGTAAGAGCTCACGCGCCAGCCTAAAAATCTTAAAAAGCCTGGGTCTTTTTAGTACACTAGACTATCCACTATTAGTGGGCGTGTCCCGTAAGTCATTTATAAAAATGAACATATCCGGCCCGGAGGTCGCGGTTTGGACTACCGCATCCGCCGTGGCTCTGGCCGTAGGAAACGGGGCCCACGCCATTCGTGTCCATGATGTTGCTCAAATGAGAGCCGTGGCTCAAATGGCAGACGCAATCGAGCAGGAAGATTGGGGACGGCGACCGAATTCCCGGCATTCCTGAGTTCGGTCTCCGTCCCCGAATTAAAACTGATGTTGGGTGAATTACTGGCATTGCCGCCGATTGACGGATTCGCGATCCTCGATATTCTGATCGTCGCGTTCATCATCTATCATATTTTGGTATTGATGCGCGGAACGCGTGCGGTGCAGATGGCGCTCGGCCTGACCGTGGTCGTGGCCTTCTTCTACTTCTCCAGATACGGCCAGCTTGCGGCCCTTTCGTGGCTGCTGACGAACATCCTTCCCTACTTTGTTTTCGCCATCATCGTTATCTTCCAGGCCGAAATCCGCAGAGCGCTCACGCATTTCGGCAGGACTCCATTCCTGAGCGGCTTTTCGTCGATCAATCGCGGCGAGTTCTACGACGAGCTGGTCCTGGCTGCAACGACGCTGGCTTCGCGGAAGACGGGCGCGTTGATCGTCCTGGAACGCGACGTGGGGCTGAAGAATTACATCGAGAGCGGGATCGCGTTGGAATCGCTGGTGTCCTATGACATTCTCGTGACGATTTTCGATCCCTCCGTCCCTCTTCATGACGGGGCCGCTATCGTGCAGAACGGTCGTGTCGCCGCCGCAGCCTGTTTCCTCCCGCTGACCGTGAATCCGCGCCTGAGCAAAGAACTGGGGACCCGCCACCGCGCAGCGATCGGCGTTACCGAGGAGACGGACGCGGTCGTGATCGTCGTGTCTGAGGAAAACGGGTCGATCTCGTTTGCGGCGAACGGCGAGATCATGCGCTTCCTCGATTCCGAGGGACTGCGGAGCCGACTACGCGACGCTTTTGAAAAGAAATCACCCGAGCAGCTTCACGAAGCGGTCACCTCGCCGGCCGAATCATAGGGTCAGGTCATGCAGCTCCGGCAACTCATCACACGCAACTGGTTTCTGAAGGTGTTCTCGATCCTGCTCGCCAGTCTGCTGTGGCTCACGATCGCCAGCGAAACGAACTCTGTGATCAACCGGACCCTCGCATTGGAGTTTCAGAGCATCCCGGCCAACACGGAGATTACAGGAGAGACTGCCCGAGAAGTCGATCTGCAGCTGCGCGGCTCGTCGAACCTGCTCAACGAAATCTCGCCGGCCGACCTGGCCGCTGTGGTGTCGCTGGTCGGACAGACCCCGGGTGAGAAGAACCTCCCCCTTTCGGCGCAGAACATCCAAACGCCCTTCGGCGTCGAGGTGCTTCGTGTCAACCCTCCGCGCGTCCAATTCAATCTGGAGCGGACGCTGTCCCGGCAGCTGCCGGTCCGGGCAACGGTCGAGGGCGAACCTGCGGAGGATTACGTCGTGGTGGGCATTGTCGTCTCGCCGAGCACGGTACAGGTGGTCGGACCAGAGTCCAGAATCCGACCACTCGAGTCGCTACCGACCACATCGATCCGAATCGACGGGCTGCGAGAGAGTGTTCGCGAATCCGCGGATCTGAACGTCATGGATCCTTTGGTCCGGCTGCAATCGCTGTCGCCTTATGAGGTGATGATTCAGATCCTGGAAGTCGAAGTCGAGGACATCTACACGATTACCCTGGATCCTTCTCTGGATCCGGAGCTGTGGTTCGTGCAGCCCTCGGAAATCGAGGTCACGATACGTGGGCCCAAGAGCCTGATGGCCGAGTACGAACCCGAGTTTGTCTATTTCACGATCGACACCGACAGTCTCTCACCGGGAAGCCAGGAAGTCATTCCACGAATCATCGGCGTCAATGAACCACTTTACGCTGCGCTGACGGAACCCGAGAGCGTCGAGGTAATCGTCCGGCCGGAGGCGGCCGATCGTCCATGATGGCAGTGTAGGTGCGGTCTATGACCGCACACATCTAACCCGGACCATTTGTGCGCTCACAGAGCGCACCTACACGTAGATACTCTTGAACAAGCTATTTGGTACAGACGGGATTCGCGCTCGCGCCGGTCAGTTCCCGCTGGATGCAGCAACACTGCCGGCGATCGGACGGGCGATCGGGCTGGAACTGGGGCGCAAGATCATCGTTGGACAGGATCCTCGGGCTTCCAGCCCCTGGATACTGCAGCAACTGAGGGCGGGGCTCGACGGCACTAACGCGTCGATCGTCGACACCGGCGTTCTGCCCACCCCTGCGATCGCGCTGCTGACTCAGCAGTCGGACGCCGCTGGCGGCGTGATGATTTCTGCCTCCCACAATTCGTACTCGGACAACGGCATCAAGGTATTTGGCGCGAACGGCCGCAAGCTGGCCGATGCGGAAGAAGAGCGTCTCGAAAAACGCGTCCACAGTTTGTTCCCCGTCGAAGCAGCGGAAAGCCCGGCTAGTGATGTTCCGTCCGCAGCTCCCAGTGCGTCCCCGTGGCTCGAAAAATATCAGACGCTCCTCGCCGCCAGATTCCCCGACGGACGCTGGCTCGAGGGCTTTCGGCTGGCCGTCGACTGCGCGAACGGTGCGATGAGCGACGTCGCGCCGGATCTGCTCCGGCGAATGGGAGCGGACGTGTCGACCGTCAACGCGAGCCCATCGGGAACCAACATCAACGAAGGTTGCGGAGCGGTGCACCCACAAGCCCTGATCGAAGCGGTCCTGGAGCAAGAAGCTGACCTTGGCGTCGCGTTCGACGGCGACGGCGACCGCTCGATGTTCGTCGCCGGGAGCGGGAAACTGGTCGACGGAGACCCGATCCTTCTCTTGATCGCACGCCTGATGAGAAAGGATGGACGGCTCGACCCTCCCATCGTCATCGGTACCTCCATGACCAACTACGGCCTCGAGCGGATCTTTGCCGACGAAAGTATCCGATTGACGCGGGTCGGCGTCGGTGACCGGTACGTGTTTCAAGAGATGCTGGACAGCGGCAGCGCGCTCGGCGGCGAGCCTTCCGGCCACATCATCTTCCCCGATTTCCGGCTATCGGGAGACGGGCTGCTGACGACTTTGAAGGTGTGTGAAGCCCTCGTCAAACAGAACGCCTCCTTGGATGACCTGACCGCCGACTGGGATCCGGCCCCCCAGCTTCTCCAGAATGTACCCGTCGAGAGAAAAGTACCGCTCGAGGGAATGCCTTCGGTGACCGCTCGAATCGGCGAGATCGCTCGCGAACTGGAGGGACGGGGGCGGATCGTCGTGCGCTATTCAGGCACCGAATCTCTGCTGCGCGTGATGATCGAGAGCGACTCCGCACCGCGGAACGAACGGCTTGCCGGTGAGCTGATCGCGCTAGTCCGTCGCGAACTGCCGAAAGTGTTTCAAACGGACGAAAATAAAGGGCAAGAACACCGATCCGGCGCTTGACAGAATCCCCGCAGCCGCGTACTATCCTCTGATGCGCCTGCGCACATGGAGTTATCGTGCGCAGGGTGGCGAAAAGGAACCGCCGAGCAATACCCTGGCGGTTTTTTTTAGCCCCTTCAACACTCCCCAAACTTCGTTTTGAGGGGTGTCGCAGCGCTTATTTGAGGCCTGGAGCCCCAAGCTCTTTGACAACAGAAAGCGTGCCTAAAAGTCGAATAACTGAGTCTTTTAGCTGACAAGCGATGTATCTGAACTTTCAAAAGTCTATTTTGAGAGTTTGATCCTGGCTCAGAATCAACGCTGGCGGCGTGCCTAACACATGCAAGTCGAGCGAGAAAAGGAACTTCGGTTCCCTAGTACAGCGGCGCACGGGTGAGTAATACGTGGGTAATCTGCCCCGGAGCGGGGAATAACATCGGGAAACCGGTGCTAATACCGCATACGATCACGGAGTCCTCGGATTCCGTGATGAAAGGCTTCGGCCACTCTGGGAGGAGCCCGCGCCCGATTAGCTAGTTGGTGAGGTAAGAGCTCACCAAGGCTGCGATCGGTAGCCGGTCTGAGAGGACGGTCGGCCACACTGGAACTGAGACACGGTCCAGACTCCTACGGGAGGCAGCAGTGGGGAATTTTTGACAATGGGGGAAACCCTGATCAAGCAACGCCGCGTGGATGATGAAGTATCTCGGTACGTAAAATCCTTTCGACAGGGAAGAAGCCTTCGGGTTGACGGTACCTGTAGAAGAAGCCCCGGCTAACTCCGTGCCAGCAGCCGCGGTAATACGGGGGGGGCAAGCGTTGTTCGGATTTACTGGGCGTAAAGGGCGCGTAGGCGGTTTGTTAAGTCGGATGTGAAAACTCTGGGCTCAACCCAGAGCCTGCATCCGATACTGGCAGACTAGAGTGCGAGAGGGGAAAGCGGAATTCCTGGTGTAGCGGTGAAATGCGTAGATATCAGGAGGAACACCGGCGGCGAAGGCGGCTTTCTGGATCGCAACTGACGCTGAGGCGCGAAAGCTAGGGGAGCAAACAGGATTAGATACCCTGGTAGTCCTAGCCCTAAACGATGGATACTTGGTGTGGGGGGGGTGAATCCTTCCGTGCCGGAGCTAACGCGTTAAGTATCCCGCCTGGGGAGTACGGTCGCAAGGCTGAAACTCAAAGGAATTGACGGGGGCCCGCACAAGCGGTGGAGCATGTGGTTTAATTCGACGCAACGCGAAGAACCTTACCTGGGCTCGAACGGCTAGTGACAAAGGGTGAAAGCTCTCTTTCCCTTCGGGGACACTAGCCGAGGTGCTGCATGGCTGTCGACAGCTCGTGTCGTGAGATGTTGGGTTAAGTCCCGCAACGAGCGCAACCCTTGCCCTTAGTTGCCAGCACGTTATGGTGGGCACTCTAAGGGGACTGCCGGTGAAAAACCGGAGGAAGGTGGGGATGACGTCAAGTCCTCATGGCCTTTATGTCCAGGGCTACACACGTGCTACAATGGGCGGTACAGAGGGTCGCAAACCCGCGAGGGGGAGCTAATCTCAAAAAGCCGTCCTCAGTTCGGATTGGAGTCTGCAACTCGACTCCATGAAGTTGGAATCGCTAGTAATCGCGGATCAGCATGCCGCGGTGAATACGTTCCCGGGCCTTGTACACACCGCCCGTCACATCACGAAAGCCGTTTGTACTAGAAGCCGGTGTTTCAACCTTCGGGAGATAGCCGTCCAAGGTATGAGTGGTGATTGGGGTGAAGTCGTAACAAGGTAGCCGTAGGAGAACCTGTGGCTGGATCACCTCCTTTCTAAGAGTAAAGTCTCACAAACGCCTGTTGAGCTGGGATTCGGTTCCGGCTGGCGGGCACGCTTTCTGCCTCAAATATACGTGTAGGTGCGGTCTATGACCGCACAATCAAACCTGGCACTCGTCTAACCGGCGAGACCCGACGACAGTAGCGGAGTAGAATCCCGGGCCTGTAGCTCAGTCCGGTTAGAGCGCACGCCTGATAAGCGTGAGGTCGGTAGTTCAATTCTACCCAGGCCCATTCTGAAGGGGTGCGGGCTTCCGGTGCCGGGGGATGTAGCTCAGTTGGGAGAGCGCCGCCCTTGCAAGGCGGAGGTCGTCGGTTCGATCCCGATCATCTCCATTGAAAGAAATCGAAATCCGATTTCTTCACATTCGAAATTCGAGATCTCAGATTTCCAATTTCAAATTTTTCGCTTCGGCTTGCAGCCGGAGCGAAAGTCACCTGGTCTTTGACAACTGAATATTGATGGGCAAACTCTACGAATTCCTGACGTAGAGCGAGCTGGAAAGCCTCTCCTGTTGGTGCGGTCTCTGACCGCACATGCGACATCTCTGCCGACCAGCACGCGAAACGTTTATGAGTAGAGCGAGCGCCTTAGGTAAAAGTTGTAGTGATCAAGCTACTAAGGGCGCACGGTGGATGCCTAGGCGACGGAAGGCGATGAAGGACGTGGCAAGCTGCGATAATCCTCGGGAAGCTGCAAGCAGGCGTTGATCCGGGGGTCTCCGAATGGGGGAACCCACTCCGGCAAAACCGGAGTATCTGCGACTGAATACATAGGTCGTATGAAGCGAACCCAGGGAAGTGAACCATCTTAGTACCTGGAGGAAAAGAAAACAAAAGTGATTCCGTTAGTAGCGGCGAGCGAATGCGGAATAGCCCAAACCACTGAGTCTTCGGATTCGGTGGGGTTGTAGGACCTGTCATTGTGGAGTTACAAATTGCTCCGCTAGTAGAACAGCCTGGAACGGCTGGCCATAGAGGGTGATAGCCCCGTAAACGAAAGTGGTGGCAACTCCCGACAGGCACCTGAGTACCGCGGGACACGTGGAACCCTGTGGGAACCCGGGAGGACCATCTCCCAAGGCTAAATACTATCCGTCGACCGATAGTGAACCAGTACCGTGAGGGAAAGGTGAAAAGAACCCCTGCTAGGGGAGTTAAAAGAACCTGAAACCGTGTGCTTACAAGCAGTGAGAGGGCTATGGCCATTCTTCGGAGTGGTCACGCCTGATCGCGTGCCTATTGCATAATGAGCCGGCTAGTTATTGTCACGGGCAAGGTTAACCCGTATGGGGGAGCCGTAGCGAAAGCGAGTCTGAATAGGGCGACCACAGTCCGTGGTAATAGACGCGAAGCGGGATGATCTACCCTTGGCCAGGATGAAGCCTCGGTAACACGAGGTGAAGGTCCGAACCAGTGTCGGTTGAAAACGGCTTGGATGAGCTGAGGGTAGGGGTGAAAGGCTAATCAAATTCCGTTATAGCCCGTTCTCCCCGAAATAGCTTTAGGGCTAGCGTTATGTGAATTGCGTCGGCGGTAGAGCACTGAATGGACTAGGGGCCCCACAAGGTTACTGAATCCAATCAAACTCCGAATGCCGACGACAAATGCATGGCAGTCAGACAGTGGGGGCTAAGCCTCATTGTCAAAAGGGAAACAGCCCAGACCGCCAGCTAAGGCCCCCAAATCGATGCTAAGTGGGAAAGGACGTGAAGATGCTGAGACAGCCAGGAGGTTGGCTTAGAAGCAGCCATCCTTTAAAGAAAGCGTAATAGCTCACTGGTCAAGCGTCTTTGCACCGATAATTCAACGGGGCTAAAGCATCGTGCCGAAGCTGCGGAACTCGTGATTCTTCGGAGTCATGTTTTGGTAGGGGAGCATTCTGTTCGGCGTTGAAGTCTGACCGTAAGGACAGATGGAGCGTACAGAAGAGACTCTGCCGGCATAAGTAGCGATAAGGGAGGTGAGAACCCTCCCCGCCGAAAGTCTAAGGTTTCCTGAGGAAGGTTAATCCGCTCAGGGTTAGTCGGTCCCTAAGTCGAGGTCGAAAGGCGTAGACGATGGGAAACAGGTCAACATTCCTGTACCACCACGGTTTCGTTTGTACGATGGGGTGACGCAGGAGGCTAGCTTAGCCAAACCCTATGGCTATGGGAGGTGGAACCCGGTAGGCGGTCCGTGCAGGCAAATCCGCGCGGGCATTCAACGCTGAGAGGGGAGTCCGGAGTCGTTCTGACTCGTAAGTAAGCGAGGCCACTCTGCCAAGAAAAACCTCTAAGGAGAGACCGCGGTGACCGTACCGCAAACCGACACAGGTAGACGAGGATTTAACGTCCAAAGGCGCTTGAGAGAACACTCGTTCAGGAACTCGGCAAATTAGCACCGTAACTTCGGGAGAAGGTGCGCCCCATTATTGTGATGGTCCTCGCGGCCTGAGCAAGAAGGGGTCGCAGTGAAGCGCGTCAGGCGACTGTTTAACAAAAACACAGGTCTCTGCAAAGTCGAAAACGACGTATAGGGGCTGACGCCTGCCCGGTGCCGGAAGGTTAAAGGGAGCGGTTAGCTGCATTTATGTAGCGAAGCTGTGAACTGAAGCCCCGGTGAACGGCGGCCGTAACTATAACGGTCCTAAGGTAGCGAAATTCCTTGTCGGGTAAGTTCCGACCTGCACGAATGGCGTAACGATCTGACGACTGTCTTAACGAGTGACTCAGCGAATTTGTAGTTCCGGTGAAGATGCCGGATGCCCGCACCAAGACGGAAAGACCCCGTGCACCTTTACTATAACCTGGCAATGGTTTATGGGTCAGCATGCGCAGGATAGGTGGGAGGCTTTGAACCGTGGCTTTTGGGCTGCGGGGAGCCAATGGTGAGATACCACCCTTGTTGTTCTGTGGACCTAACCTAGGGCCGTTATCCGGTTCAGGGACATTGCCAGGCGGGTAGTTTGACTGGGGCGGTCGCCTCCTAAAAGGTAACGGAGGCGCTCAAAGGTCACCTCAGGCTGTTTGGAAATCAGCCTTCGAGTGTAAAGGCATAAGGTGGCTTGACTGCGAGACCTACAAGTCGAGCAGGTGGGAAACCAGGACTTAGTGATCCGGTGGTTCTGTATGGAAGGGCCATCGCTCAACGGATAAAAGGTACGCCGGGGATAACAGGCTGATCCGGGCCAAGAGTTCACATCGACGCCCGGGTTTGGCACCTCGATGTCGGCTCATCGCATCCTGGGGCTGTAGAAGGTCCCAAGGGTTGGGCTGTTCGCCCATTAAAGCGGTACGTGAGCTGGGTTCAGAACGTCGCGAGACAGTTCGGTCCCTATCTGGTGTGGGCGTAGGAGATTTGAGCGGGGCTGACCTTAGTACGAGAGGACTGGGTTGGACGGACCTCTAGTGTACCAGTTGTCACGCCAGTGGCACCGCTGGGTAGCTATGTCCGGTTCAGATAAGCGCTGAAAGCATCTAAGCGCGAAGCTGGCCGCAAGATAAGATCTCCCGGGCCATAAGGCTCCTGAAGACCCGTGGAAGACTACCACGTTGATAGGCGGGATGTGTACGCACAGTAATGTGTTTAGCTAACCCGTACTAATCGGTCGTGAGGCTTGATCATTATTGATCTAATCACTACCAAGTTCTTCCTATCGCGCTCATTGCCCATCAATATTCTTTTGTTAAGGATCTCGTGTAGGTGCGGTCTATGACCGCACATCCGATCACGGCGTAGGTGCGGTCTATGACCGCACAATCCGATCTTTGAAAGAATTTCTTCTGTAGGGTCGCTTTACGGGCACCAATTGTGCGGTCATAGACCGCACCTGCAGAACACCATTTTCTCGGTGATCTTACCGGGGGGGTCACACCCGTTCCCATCCCGAACACGGAAGTTAAGCCCCTCAGGGCCGATGGTACTGCGTGGGCGACTGCGTGGGAGACTAGGTCGTCGCCGGGAATTAATTGAAGGAAAGCCCCGACAATTGGAAGTTGTCGGGGCTTTTCTGTTTTCCCGGTTATACTCTGCTTTCGGACGCCGGTTCCACGAAAACAACTGGCGCGTTCTAAGAACGTCCGAATTGCGAGGAGACGCGTGACAATCCAGAGTTCTGTCCTCATCGCCCTGCTCTTCCTGCCTCAGGCGCCGCAACCAGAGTCGCCCTGGACCACGGCCGACCTCGGCTGGCTTTCCGGCACCTGGCAGACCGAGGGCGAAACCCGCATCGAGGAACACTGGACCGAACCCGCCGGAGGGCTGATGCTCGGCCTCAATCGGACGATTCGGAGCGGACGCGCCATGGCTTTCGAGTTCCTTCGGATCGAAACCCGCCCGAACGGTCTGTTCTACGTGGCACAACCGGACGGAAGAGAGGGAACGGATTTCCAACTCGTCGAACTGACGCCGTCGCGGGCGACGTTCGAGAACATGGAGCACGACTATCCAAAGCGGATCGTCTACAGGAGGAACCACGACGGCACCCTGACTGCAGAGATTTCCGGCACCCGCGACCAACCCGTGGGGAGATTTCACTTCAGGCCGGACGGCTGAGGACCGTTTTCCCTGTCCGAGACCGGTTGAGGAAGACCGCCTGCGTCCCACCGGGAGAGCCTCTCCGGCCGATCGCGCACCTCGGGGGCGACCTCGTGGGAAACTCAGTCGCGCTCGATCTCGACCGCTACCAATTGACCTTCGTGAAGTTCGACTTCAACCTCGACAGGCATACCCACAACCAGCGAACTGGGGTCAAGACCGTCGAAACGCGTGGACTCGTTCAGAACGACCTGCACAGGACCCAGGGTCAGAATACTCCGAACGGGATCGATGCCGGTGATGAGTCCTTCGATGCTCGATTCGCTATCGTCGTTCTCGATCTCCATCTCATGTGCGATCAGTCGACCGGAGTCATCGACGATGACTTCCAGCTCCAAATGGATTCCGGCCCTCAAATTCCCAACACCGGGAACGTTCGCGGCTTCCACGACTACTCGCCCCTCAAAGAGGGCAATGGTTGTCCCGCTCATGCTCGACACCGTCCCTTCGAACTCCATTTCCGTCATCGAAGAATCCTGACCGTCAGGCTGGGCGGGCCAGGCCAGGAGCATTGTTGCAACCAGCACTGAAAACACTTTCATATCCGACTCCTTGTCAGGAGGCCGGTGGACCCCCTCGAGGGCAACAATACTTCCAGGCCCTGAAGATTCTCTGAACCCACTCGCGGTCACAGCCGGTGCAAGATGGTATTCTGCGGGCCCTATTTCACGCAGGAGTTCGCACTGGTGCCCGAACTACCCGACATCCAGGTTTATATCGAGGCGCTTGAACGCACGGTTCTCGGCCAGCGTATAGAGGGCATCCGTGTCGCCAGTCCGTTCCTAGTCCGTAGCATCGAACCCCCGGTGGAAAGGTTCAAGGGACGACGGGTGACCGGTTTCAAGCGGCTGGGAAAGCGGATCGTGATCGGGTTCGACGGCGATTACTTCCTCGTCCTGCATCTGATGATCGCCGGCCGGCTCCGGTGGAAGAAGAAGGGCGCAGGGCTTCCGGGGAGGATCGGTCTGGCGGCCTTCGACCTCCAAAACGGAACGCTCCTGCTGACCGAGGCCGGCAGCAAGCGCCGCGTTTCTCTTTACGCCGTGGAGGGACGTGAGGGCCTGGCCGCCCACGACCGGGGCGGGATCGACGTCCTCGAGTGCACTCCGGACGAATTTCAACGGCGGCTCGTGGCAGGAAACCACACTCTGAAGCGCGCGCTCTGCGACCCGGCCAGCTTCAGCGGAATCGGCAACGCGTATTCGGATGAGATCCTTCACGCCGCGGGTCTGTCTCCGCTGCAACTGACCCGGAATCTCGAACCCGGAGAGATTGCAACACTGTTCGAAAAGACCCGCCAGACCCTCGAACTCTGGATCGACCGGCTCCGGGAGGAAGTCGGTTCCGATTTCCCGGACAAGGTGACCGCCTTCCGTCCCGAGATGGCCGTGCATGGGAAGCATCGGCAGGCCTGCCCGACGTGCGGCTCGCCAATTCAGCGGATCGTCTACGCGGCAAACGAAGTCAACTACTGCGCCCGCTGTCAGACAGGAGGAAAAGTCCTGAGGGACCGAGCCCTATCCCGACTCCTGAAAGCGGACTGGCCGCGGTCGATCGACGAGATGGAAGCCCTCAGGCCCGGAAACTGATTCCGCGCAGCGGCGTCCACGTCCGGCCGTACGCGAACCAGCATGCCAGCGCCAGCGAGCCGCAAAGGACGGCTCCGAGGGGAAAGTCGGTCCAGAGCCAATAGGAACCGGTGCCGTCAAACCGGAAGGCAAACACCGAAAGCGTGAAGAAAATGCCGAATCCCATGAAGACGCTGCGCCGATGCACTTTGCGCTTCGCCCGCAGCAGGCTTTCCATCTGTTCGTCAGGGGCCTGTATGGAAGGCGACGTGCTCTCGAACGGGAACTTCCATTCCTCCCGAACCAGCACACCAAATTCAGGATCCTCGGCCAGGAAGACATCGACAAGGGTCCGTGTGTCGGCACTCGCCTCGCCCGACATGTAGGCTGGAAGCAGGTCGGTAATGCTTTTACTGTCTCGACCCGGATGCGATCGCTCACAGTCCACGCGCGCACGAAGGTCTCGGAGGCGATATCCCGCGCTGTGGAGGCGTCTCCGGACAGGAACAGCGCGAACCGGTAGACGTCGGGGTTGTAGTGTTCGTAAAGTGTGCCGAACTCGACCGCGTCCATGGCTGTTTAAGATATGCGGGAAGACCAAAAAAGTTACAGCAGGTAGCAGAAAAAATGTCTCATCGAATGGCTCACAAACACCGGAATGTTATAAGATTGCCGATATTTTTCGGGCGTTAGCGTGAGGACGCGCCCGATCGAAATCCAAGGAGCGAATGACTTGCGTAGCATTCTTCTAATGCCTCTGCTGATGCTCACCGGTGGCCTGATTATGTCCTCGGGAGACGCCGCCGGCGCTGAACCCATCGAGCAGAACTCCGAGCGGTGGACCACCTGGCACGGCATCTACACCGAATCGGAAGCTGACAGTGGATGGTACGGGTACGGATCCAGGTGTGCCCGCTGTCATGGAGAGAACCTGGAAGGCGGCAGCGGTCCGCCATTGGTGGGTGACCGGTTCATGGAGAGCTGGCGCGAGGACACCTTGGACAGTCTGTTCAGGAGGATCAGCAAGATGCCCCCTCAGGGACCGTGGCTGGACGACCAGACCTACCTCGACATCCTGGGCTACATGCTGCAAGCGAACGGGTACCCCTCCGGTAGCTACCGACTCAGCACCGACACTCTCGAGACAGTCTGGATCGAAGGCATGAACGGGCCAGAACCGGTACCGGACCGGGCGATCGTCGAAGTCGTCGGCTGCCTGGCGCAAGCGAGTGGTGAATGGATTCTGACGAAAGCCAGTGAACCGGTTCGAGCCCGGCAGTCGGAAAAAACGAATCCCGAGGACTTGAAGGCAGCCGAGTCCAAACCGCTGGGGAATTACGAGTTCCTGCTGACGAATTTCTACATGCTCGGTGCATTCGATCCCGATCCCTATTTGGAACACAAGATGCTGGCCAAAGGAGCCCTCAACAGACGGTCGGATGGCGACCGGATCAGCCTGACGGGTTTAGGCATGGTTGCTGACAGTTGCGAGTGGTAACAGACTAGAACAGGCAGGGTACTTAGGACTAAAGAGCCCCGACCGGGTCCGAACGGCCGGGGCTTTGTTGTTTCTCGAGGGGAACCGCCAGCTAGATCGAAGACGCTCGGATTTCCGCCAGCAATTCGCGTCGAAGGGCATCCAGTTTCTCGGCCATCGAACCGAGACGCCCGTCGATCTTCTCATGCAGCGCCGCCAGGCGACGTCATCAATCATGGCTTCGTCCACGGGCCGGTGAGGGGCAAGTTGATCCCAACACTAGCTATGACTCGGTCATGCTCGAAGCCTGCAACGCCAGTTTCCAGATCCACCTGCAGGTTGCTCCGGACGAGTTTACGCGAGCCTACAACGCGGCGCAGGCTTACGCCGGTCCGATTCTGGCAGCTGCAACCAACTCCCCGATGCTGTTCGGTCGACGCCTCTGGCAGGAAACGCGGATCGCCCTCTTCCAGCAAGCGGTCGAAACGCGAGACCCGACCATGGAGCATCGCGAGACTCCGGAGCGGGTGAATTTTGGAAAGCGATGGCTGAAGGGCTCCCCGGTCGACCTGTTCCGGGAAGACATCACGCACTTCAAGACCTTGCTGGTGCCGCCCGCTATGGACGACTCCGAAGACCCGCTCGCAATGCTCGAGCGGGGTCAGATCCCGGGACTCGGCGCGCTGTGTCTGCAGAACGGCACGATCTGGCGGTGGAACCGCCCCTGCTACGGAATCACCGCCGGAAAACCCCACTTCCGGATCGAGAACAGGCTTCTCCCCGCGGGCCCCTCGATACCGGATCAGGTCGCGAACGCGGTACTCTGGCTGGGTCTCATGAACCACGCGGTTCAACGCCAGGAGGACTTCGCCGAACTGATGGATTTCGAATCGGTGAAGGAGAACTTCATCGCGGCGAGCCGGCAGGGGCTGAAGGCGCAGTTCTCGTGGATCGGCGGCGAGATCGTTCCCGCGCAGCGGTTCGTCGAGGACGAGCTACTTCCCCGGGCGCGGGAGGGCCTGAGTGCGGCGGGAGTGAACGCTTCTGACGCCGAGCGCTATCTCGGAATCCTCGGAGAAAGGGTTCGCTCCGGAAAAACGGGCTCGGGCTGGATGCTGCGTTCGATGGCCGACATGAAGAACCAGGGCACTGCCAGCGAACGTCACAGCGCCTTGAGCAGGGCCATCGCCTCGCGACAAACAAAGGGACGACCCGTCCATGAGTGGTCGCTGGCCGCACTCCGGGAGGCGGGTGGGTGGCAGCACCACTATGTCCAGGTCGAGCAGTTCATGACGACCGAGATCTTCACGGTTCACGAAGAGGACTCCGTCGATCTGGTGGCCAACCTCATGCGCTGGGAAGGCATCCGCCATGTCCTGGTCGAGAACCACGAACACCGGCTCGTCGGCCTTGTATCCTACCGGGCGCTCCTCCGCGTACTCGCGGAGAAACGATCCCCGGATGAAGACTCCCTTCCGGTCTCAGCAGTCAGTAAGTCAAGATGGTGACCGGCAACTGACAAATGGCTGCGGGCTGCTAAGCCGACTCCGGTAACTCCACGAGAGTTACGATGTTGCCGTCCGGGTCTTTGAAATGCGCAAGTGTTCCGCCCCAGGGTTGTTTCTCGGGCTCTCCAATAAACTCGACCTCTCGTTCGGACAGCCTGTCGAAAGTGTCGTTGATGTTCGGGACCTCGAGCGACGCGGCAAGGTTTCGCGGAACAAGTTCGGATGCCTCCTCGTCGTCCCTTGCGATGAATTCCAGAAGAAGCTTGGTCGGCCCAGTGTCGAACATCGCAAAACCAGACCCGGGGTCCTCGACCTCCGCTCGAAGGCCGATGGTGTCCCTGTAGAAGTTCAACGCGGCATCGAAGTCACAGGTAAAAACCCGAACCGCAGATAGTCTGTACGTCACAATTCCCCCTCCGGCACTCTTCCGACAACTGACTACTGGCTACAATTCTTCTACATCTCGTTGTCGGGCTGCTCCTCTTCGCCTGATTCGTCCTGGACATCCAGCGCGATAATTCGCGATATCTCTGCGGACCACAATCTTGCCTCCGTGACCCATAGGAACGGTTTCAACAGGATACGCTTGCCGGTTTTCGTCTCGAGGAACACTGGATAGCGCACCATCCTCCCCACGTTGGCTTCGCCGGGCTTCGGACCCAGCTTCTCGGTGATTGCCATGGACCGGAACTTCGAGAAATCGTATTCACGTGAGAAGACCGGCAAGGGTACCCAGCCCCACCATCGACGAATCTTTCGACGGCGACCGTCGATGACGACGCCGCGGCCGATCAGGAAGATGACGACCCCGACACCCGCCAAAAGCAATCCTGTAGGGACTCCATGAAAAGGCAGGATCAAACCGATAAAGGCAACGTCCAGACTGCCCAGGATCAAGCCGACGCCGATCACAGGCAGATGGGAACGCTCCGTCGAAACTCTATCGTGTTGGGACCCGATCTGCGAATCTGCGTGTACTCATCCCAGACGCCCCACTCCGAAGAGATTGGCTGGAGCTTGAACTGTCGGCGTTTTCGGCCTCCCGATGACGAACTCATGCACGGTCCCCGTTCACCCGTCGGCCGTACTGACACAGGCATTGCGGTACGAGCGTCACCAGTAGTCCGGCAGTCAGGTGGAAGAAGAGCGGATTACTGGCTACTGCCCAGCTGGGCGGCGTAGGTCTGCACGGCAATCTTGTCGTCGCGGACCACGAAAGTGTCGGTTCCCAGCAGAATCCACGGGAGCGCTTCCCAGTGGATGTAGGCAACTTCTCCGACAACTTCCTTTCGGCAAATCTTGAACGCTTCCCATATCCCCTCAGGTAGCCCTTTCACAAAGTCGGTGAAAAAGGCACGGAGCTCTTCCAGACCGCGGTAGGTCCCCTCCGGTGCGATGACGACCGAGTCTTCCGTGTAATCGGCCATGATCGAATCGATTCCCTCGCCAAAGGCCTGAAGATGGTGGTTCAGGACTGCCTCAGTTCTATCGGTCGACATAGGCTCTCATGTCTCCTTTCCTCTCGGTTCACATATAACTGACGACGCCCTACTAAGTGACCAGATATCGCGTCTCCAGCGGTTCCTCGACGACCCGTCCGTCGACGGCGGCGACGCGATAGGCCCTGGCATTCGGCCGTGACGAAACCGCGGCATGGATGTCGCCGTCGATCAAATGCAACGCGACCCCGTCGTCCATGGCGTAGCCGGTCTTGGCAGCTCCTTTTTTCAGGACACGATGGTACGAGGGCCTGCGGTCGACTTCACCATCGTAATGGGGACTGCAGCTTCCTGGCACGAATCCCAGACAGTCGAGTACGGCCAGTTCCTCCGCATAGGAGTCGGTCAGGCCCTGTTCAAACCAACAGATGGCGCCGGCGCTGACGCCGGCCATCACGACACCGTCCCTCCATGCTTTCTCGAGCAACTCCGTAAGACCCCATTCCCGCCAGAGAGCGAGCATGCTCTTTGTATTGCCGCCACCGACGTATATGACGTCCTGAGCCTGTATCAGCGAACGCAGATCGGGAGTCCTGTCGAAGAGCATCAGGTGGGAAGGCCGGCAGTCGAGTTGGGAATAGGCGGCATAGAAGGCCTGAATGTAGCCCGCGGAATCGCCTGATGCCGTCGGAACGAAACAGACGGCGGGGTTCGAGACCGCCGCCTGTTCGAGAATGTAGCGATCGAGCGCCAAATCGTTCGTGTCGGATGAGAATCCGCCTCCGCCAAGCGCAACAATCTGCTTCGTCGGGCCACTCATTTGTTAATTGTCATAGTGGGTCGTCCGTTAAGAAGTATTGATGGCTTTCCGACTTGTCACCAGTCAGTCGTCACTTGTCACTGGTTGTAACAGGCCATTGATCCCTTACGTCCGATCAGTCTACCGAGAAAGCACGGGTCGGACACATTGGAATGTTCGATTTCGAACAGTTCAGACCGGAAACGGACGAGATGTACCGGGTTCGCAGTCCCAAAGTCGAGACCGATCACGTCGGCCGAAGCCGAAAACCTCCCTGTTTTCTTGAGGAAGGGCAACCGAATCTCCGTTCTCGTGTCTATCCAAACAATGGCACGGGACTTGCCATGCACTGCTGTGGAAGAGTTTTTTTCTGAACGAAAAGCGCCCGAGCCTCGTAGAGATAGTAAGAGATGACTCATTCCGACAGCGGAGAACACAGGATCCCGAACCAGGTGGTGAAAATGGCCGGCGGGGGCCACGGAACCGCCGAGGAACGGATCCTTGTCGAACGTGCCAAGGGTGGCAACCAGGAAGCGTTCGAGAAGCTGGTGCACATCTGCGACCGCGGTGTGCTCAGACTCGCCTATCGTAGTATGCTCGGAAACGCCGAAGACGCCCAGGACGCTTACCAGGAAACGTTCCTCAAGGCTTTTCGCTACCTCAGAAACTTCCGCTTCGAATCCAGCCTGAACACGTGGATATACCAGATCGCCACCAACGTCTGCCTGGACCGACTCCGCCAGCGGCAGAAGCGGCGAGAGTCGACGATGGACGAGGGGCGCACGGACCCGGCGGACGCCTTTGCCGCGGTCACGGACTCGGCAACGTCGATGGCCAGTTCCTACACCAACCCGGAACGCAGGCTGTACGGTAAGGAGCTAGGCGAGCAGATCGACGCTGCGGTGAGAACTCTCTCAGAAAAAGAACGCCTGGTTTTTGAGATGAAGCACTACGGCGGCTTCAAGCTCCGGATCATCGGCGAAATCCTAAGGACCAGCGAGGGCGCCGCGAAGAACTACCTGTTCCGGGCCACCCGGAAACTGCGCGCCCAACTGGCGCGCGCCTGACTTTCCTCTCCTCGTAAGAACCTCCCCGGGCGTCAGCTCCAAACGCGCATACATTGTGTATACTAGCAACCTGCGGCGGAAGCCTTATGTCTGCCGACAGCTCGTGGATCCTCGGTGAGTGGTGTGGCTCGGGAGGAAACCACAGGATGCAGTTTCAAGACCTCTTCCGGGAGCCCGAGGTCGGGGTTCGGCTGGCCGAACACATGCCGGACTGGTTGCTGGTTTTCGACCGGAAGGGACCTCTGCTGGATGCCAACCGGAAGGCATGCGACGCCCTCGGATACTCCCACGACGAGTTGCTCTCGCTCAGCTTGTGGGACATCACCCGGGGCTTCTCAGCCGATGAGTTCTCAACGCTCTTCGGGCCGATTCCCGAGCTGCCCCTCATCCTCACTGGATTCAGCCGGCACAAGAACGGTGGCATGCACCCGATCCAGGTACACGCCTGGGCGCACCGGCTCGACAACACCGAAATGATCCTGGCGGTCGTTCGGGACATAACCCAGAACGAGCTGGCAAAGAGGGCTCTGGAGGACAGCGAGGAAAGGTTCCGCAAGATCTTCGAGCATTCGAACGATGCGATCCTCGTCGTCGATCCCGAGAACGATGCGATACTGGACGCGAACCCGCAGGCTTGCTCGATGCTCGGCTACCCCTATCGCGAGTTGCGCTCTACACCCATCAGCTCCATCCATCCGCACGAAATGCCCGAGCTCCTGTCGTTTGCCGATTCGGTTCTCGAGGTGGGTAGCTGCTGGACCCATGAGCTGAGCTGCCGTACGAAGAGCGGGGTGGTTCTCCCTGCAGAGATTTCGGCGTCGCTGCTGGAGATCGACGACCGGCCGGTCGTGCTGGCCGTAATCCGGAACCTGGGCGAGGGCAACGTGGAGGAAGGTCGACTCCAGGCCCGCCCCCAGCAGGAACAGACGTCCTGACGGCTGACCGCCTCAGCCTCACACACCGGCGGCAACGATCAAGTTCGCTTTCGAAGCCTGCTGCCGAAGCTCTTTCGGACCCCGGTATTCTTCCGACGACCACCACTCTTTGGCACGCTCGACACTGTCGAATTCGAGGATCACGAACCGTCCCGGGTTCCAGTCGCCTTCCAGAACTTCCGTCTCGCCTCCCCGTACGAGGAATCGGCCGCCGTATGCTTCGATCGTAGCCGGCACATGCTTCTTGTACTCTTCGTACTTAGCGGCGTCTTCGACATTCACTTGGACGACGATGTAGGCGGACATAGCAATCTCCTTAATCGATCAGCACCTCGGCTTCGATCTCGACCGGGATATCGAAGGGCAGTTCCGCGACTCCGATCGCAGATCGAGCATGGCTTCCGCGCTCGCGGCCGTATAACTCGATGACGAGATCCGAAAAACCGTTGATCACTGACGGTGTGTTGTTGAACCCGGGCGCAGCATTCACCATACCGAAAACTCGGACCCAGGCCCGGACACGGTCCAGTTCCCCCAGCTCTCGTTTGAGGCTCGCGAGCATCGCGAGAGCCGTGACGCGGGCTGCGTCGTAGGCCTCTTCGGGTGTCAGATCTCGACCGACCTTGCCCCGCTTCTGGGTAAGGCTCCCGTCGGGATTCATCGGTCCGTGGCCGGACACGAGAGCCCGTTCTCCAACGGTCCGAACCCAGGGGAACGGTAATGTCGCACCGCCCGGCACCGCCATCTCCGCCGGCAGAACGAGTCCCAGTTCTTCCAGTTTTTCCTCGATAGTCATAGTCTCGACGGCGACGAACTTTCCCTAGGGCGGTCGGATTCCAAACTGGAGCGCGCGTTCGTCTCTGTGGGGAACAAAAGGCCCGTTTTCGAGCTTGAATCGGATGGAGTAGTTGTTGGGCTTCTCCCGCAGGGTCACGGTCATCGAAAACATACCGGTGCCATCCGGAGGGATCAGACCGGGATCGACAGGGATTTCCAGTGTAGCGGGAAACCGGCCCGTGGTCTCGCGGGCCGTAATCACGGCGATGACATTCTCGACTTCGACCTCGCTGCGGTTGGTCATCCAGCCAGCCACGGACAGGGTCTTCTCCTCGAGCTCATGGTTGAGCTCGTTCAGGGTGAACGGCTCTGATCCATCGGCGGTCGCCGGTATCAGGACGTCCAGGTAGCGATCATCCATCGGAAGAACGACCGACGAGAGATCGGTAAGGGAAAAGAGGACGATGCCGACGATCACCAGTCCGGACATTATGCCGGCTCCCATCCGCAGGTAGTCGAACTTGGGCTTCGACCCGGGAACGTCCAGCAGAAACGCAGTACTCTCGTCCTCCCCGGCCCCCGCCGATTCTTCGGCAGCCTCGGCTTCAGGCGCCTTATCCTCAGGAGGCTCGATCTCTTCTGGAGGTTGGGGATCCATCTACCTAATGATAACCCCTAGCTAGTGGTCAGTGGTTGTCAGTTGCCAGTAGTCAGTAGTCAGTTGTTTTCGAGCTACCCTCAAAAGGTGTGTAAATAGCATAGGCGGTGATTATCCTTCCGGGTGAAATAAAAACCCGGGCGGAAGAGCCCGAAAGGAAGGAGTCACACCGCCATGAGCAAGAAGAACATTGATCGAAGTGTGGAGTCAAGAGTCTGCTTTGAACAGCTGGAAGAGTGGGTGCGAGAGCAGATCCAGTTTTACGTACAGGAACTGTTGGAGGATGAAGTGACACAGCTGCTGGGACGAAGAAAGAATGAGCGTCGCCGAGAAGTGGACGCGCCCGGTGGCTATCGCAACGGCTACGGTAAGGAGCGGCGACTGACGCTGAGTTGCGGAACGATCAAGCTGCGGCGTCCCCGAGTGCGGGATCTGGAAGAGCGTTTTGAGAGCCGGGTCTTGCCGCTGTTTGCCAAGCGGACGCAAGAGGTACGAGACTTGATTCCAGAACTCTATTTGCATGGTCTGGCCGAGGGGGATTTCGATCTGGCCTTAAGAGGGCTTTTAGGGGAAGAAGCGCCGCTGTCCCCCAGCACCGTAGCCCGGTTGAAGGAGAAGTGGCAGGGAGAAATGGAGGCCTGGCAAAGCCGTCGGCTGGACGATCTGGAAGTGGTGTATCTGTGGGCAGACGGTGTGTACATCAAAGCAGGGCTGGAGAAGGAAAAGGCCGTGATCCTGGTAGTGATCGCCGCTTTAAGTGATGGCACTAAAGTGGTGGTGTCGGTCAGTAGTGGTTATCGAGAATCGACCCAGAGCTGGTCCGAAGTGCTGAGGGATCTCAAAGAGCGGGGGATGAACCCACCGAGACTGGTGATGGCTGACGGGCATCTGGGGATCTGGGGAGCGTTGCGCAACGTTTTCCCAGAAGCCGACGAGCAGAGATGCTGGAATCATCGCATCGTCAACTTGCTGGCTAAGATCCCCAAGGGTCGGCACAAAGCGGCGTTGTTGATGTTGCGGCAGATCCCTTATGCAGAAACACGGCAGGAAGCCGAGCAAGTCAAAGGACGATTCCAACATTGGTGTGGCAAGAGAGGACTGGAGGCTGCGGCTGATCTGATCGACCAGGACTGGGATCGGATGGTGACGTTTTACAACTATCCCAAACAGCAGTGGCAACATCTGCGGACTACCAATCCAGTGGAGTCTCCCTTCTCTGCTCTGCGACTGCGAACCGATGCCTCTCGAAGGTTCAAGAAAGTGGCCAACGCACGGGCTGTCATCTGGAAGATGCTGCTGGTCGCTGAGAAAAGATTTCGCCGTTTGAAGGCTCCGCACTTGATGAAGGATGTCTACCAAGGCGCCCAATATGTCAATGGAGTTCCAGTCAACCAAGTCACCGAGGAGAAAGCCGCCTGATGTCTATTTACACACTTATTGACGGAACCTCGTTGTTTTCGGCGATACGCCGAACCGGAGCGTGAGAGAGCCACTGTGAGGGGGATAGGGGTATAGCCCTGTCCCCGGGTCTTCACTGTGCAAAAAAGTCGGGGAACCCTTCAACTGACCACTGACGAACTTGTCACTGACTACCCCGCCAACAACGGTGCCACCAACACCAGCGAAACGATCGACATCAGTTTGATCAGGATATTCATCGACGGACCGGATGTGTCCTTGAACGGGTCGCCCACAGTGTCACCAACGACGGCGGCCTTATGTGCGTCCGATCCTTTGCCGCCCAGATTCCCGGCCTCGATGTATTTCTTGGCGTTGTCCCATGCCCCACCCCCGTTGGACATCATGATCGCCAGCAGAACCCCGGTGAGCGTCGCTCCACCCAGGAATCCGCCAAGGGTCTCCGCACCGAAGGCAAACCCGATGACGACCGGCATCGCCACAGCGAGCAGTCCAGGAAGCAGCATCTCATGGAGGGCGCCATCCGTCGCGATGGAAACGCAGTTGGCATAATCGGCTTTCGCTTCGCCGGCCATCAGACCGGGAATCTCCCGAAACTGACGCCGAACTTCATTCACCATCTTGAACGCCGCGCGACCGACGGCCTTCATCGTCATCGCTGCCAGCATGAACGGCATCACCCCACCCAGGAAAAGACCTATCACCACGTTTGCCTGTATCAGGTTGATCGAATCCAATCCGACGGTCGTCGTGTAGGCCGAAAAGAGGGCCAGCGCTGTGAGCGCGGCGGACCCGATGGCGAATCCCTTGCCGATTGCCGCGGTCGTGTTACCCAGTGCGTCCAGGCGATCGGTGATGCTCCTGATCTCCGGCCCGGCCCCGGACATTTCGGAGATACCGCCCGCGTTGTCTGCGATGGGGCCGTAGGCATCCACGGCCATCGTCACGCCGATGGTCGACAGCATTCCCACGGCAGCGACGGCAATGCCGTACAACCCGTTGAGCGTGTAGGACACATAGATTGCCGCGCTGATCGTGAGAACCGGCAGTATCGTACTCTCGAATCCGACCGACAGACCGCTGATGATCGTCGTCGCTGGACCCGTCTGGCTGGCTTCGGCGATGTCGCGAACGGGTTTGGCCGACGTGTAGTACTCGGACTCGAAGCCGATCGCCACGCCCGCGAGGAGACCTGCCACGACCGCCCAGAAAGCGGAAAGATCGGGCATGGTCGTACGAACAATCCAGAAAGCTGCGATCAGGAAGAGGGCGCCCGCTACGTAGGTCGGCATGTGAAGCGCCCGTTCAGGACTCATGCCCTTGAACACCCGCATCGAGAACACGCCCAGCAACGAACACACCAGACCCGCCATCACCAGCAACAGCGGAAGCGACATGAACGCCAGCGGGTTCGCAACCGTTGCGCCTATCGCCATCGTCGCGATCACGGACCCCACGTAGGATTCGAACAGGTCCGCACCCATCCCTGCCGTATCTCCCACGCAGTCGCCGACGTTGTCGGCGATCACGGCGGGGTTCCTTGGATCGTCTTCGGGTATACCTGCCTCGACCTTCCCAACGAGATCCGCGCCTACATCAGCGCTTTTCGTAAAGATACCTCCACCGACACGGGCAAACAACGCGATCGAACTCGCACCCATCGCAAACCCGCTGATGATCTCCGTATCCTTCGTGAAGTAGTAGTAAATACCGATTCCGAGCAGGCCGAGCGAAGCGACGGAAATACCCATCACGGCGCCGCCGTTGAAAGCGACCATCAAGGCCGGACCCGTCCCGCCGTCCTTGGCGGCCTGGGTCGTTCGGACGTTGGCTCGGGTGGCGGCCTTCATGCCGAAGAACCCCGCGCCCATCGAAAACCCCGCGCCGGTCAGGAAGGCGACCCCGGTCCAGGGACTCAGCGCCACGCTCAGGACGATGAATACGACGGCAACAAAGATGGACACAATCGTGTACTCGCGTTTGAGGAACACCATTGCTCCAAGATGAATGCTGTCGGCGATCTCCTTCATTCGGTCGCTGCCGGGCGACATGCGCGCGATGCCGAGGTAAATGAAGCCGGCGAAGACGAGGCCGACAATTCCAACTATTGGAGCCAAGGGGGTCAAATCCTGCATCGAGTTCCTCCGAAACAGATCTACGTATCAGTACCAACCCGCATTCCCACCAGTGGTCTACCGCAGCGCGACGACGACCAACGAGCAAGGCGGGCTAATTGAGGTCGGGGGAAGCATCGGGCAATCGATCACCTCCGCCCTAGAGAAAGCATATTCTACAAAACAAGCCCCATTTCCGGTGGAAATGGGGCTCGCTACCGATTGGAACAGGTCACGGCTAAGCACAAGCAGCCCGTGTCGGAAAACCTGATGGCTCGCGTTACGGCGGCGTTGCGCCAGATGCTAGGCGCCGCGCCGACCGGCCTGCGGGTCCGGAGAAATGTCGCGCGGCAACAGCGCCCGCGTGTGACGCCGCCGTAACCCTCCGGGCGCACGGGGGTTGCGGTCGGATACTTTGTTGCTCGTCGTCATGATGAAACAGCATCAATTCCTCCTCGCGCCTCGTCTCCGCCTCGCAAGACCCGTGCACGCGAACCATCAGGTTTTCCGACACGGGCTGCTAGTCTTCCGCCGCCTCTGCCCCTTCCTCACTTTCTTTCTCTTTCTCGTCCTTTTCGGTCTCTGCCCGAGCAGCCTTCTTCACTTCCAGCTCGCTGCCGAGCAACTCGATGACCGCCATGTCGGCTCCATCTCCGACACGGGGTCCGAGGCGGACGATCCGACTGTAGCCACCCGGACGGTCGCTGAATCGAGGAGCGATGGTGTCGAAGACCTTCTTGGTAGCAACGTCACTCAAGAGATAGGACTGGACCTGCCTTCTTGCATGCAACGTGTCGCGCTTGCCCAGCGTGATCATTTTTTCGGCCAGCGGCCGCAGTTCCTTCGCCTTCGGAACAGTCGTCACCAACCGCTCGTGTTCGAGAAACGACGTCACGAGATTACGAAGAAGTGAACGCCGATGCGCAGGGTTCCGCCCCAGCTTTCGTCCTGCTATCTTGTGTCGCATGTCCGTTTGCCTACGGTTCGATCGTCTGCTCTATCGCCGCGACGGGAGCTGACGGCAGGCCCTGCTCGTCCAGCTTCATTCCGAGACCCAGGTTCATCGAGTTCAGGATTTCTTTGATCTCGTTCAGCGATTTTCTGCCGAAGTTCTTCGTTTTCAACATCTCGGCTTCGGTCTTCTGCACAAGCTCGGAGATCGTCCGGATGCTGGCGTTCTTCAGACAGTTGTAGGAACGCACCGAGAGCTCCAACTCCTCGACGGACTTGTTGAGGTGCTCCATCACGGCGTCGTGATGAACCTCGCCCGCCTCCTCTTCCGGCTCTGGTTTCTCCTCGAACTGTATGAAAATCTGCATGTGATCCTTCACCAGTTTCGCCGCCAGACCCAGGGCGTCCTGAGGCGTGATCGACGCATTCGTCCACAACTCGACTGTCAACTTGTCGTAGTCGGTCACTTGACCCAGTCGCGCGGCCTCGACGAAGTGATTCACCTTTTTCACTGGAGAATGGACCGAATCGACCGGGATGAAGCCGATGCCGAGATCGTCATCAAAGTTCCGGTCTGCCGACACGTAACCCCGTCCGTTCTTGACTCGCATCTCGATGCTGATTGAGCCCCCACCGCTGACAGTCGCGATGTAGACGCTCTTGTCGAGGATCTCGATCCCGGAGGCGTGCTCGATACTCTCCGATGTAAGGACTCCAGCGCTGGTCGCGTTCAGGTAGATCGTGGCCGGTTCGTCGCTGTGGAGTTTGATCGGAACCTGCTTCAGGTTGAGGATGATGTCGGTTGCATCTTCGACGACACCGGGGATCGAGGAAAACTCATGGAGTACTCCCCCCATCTTGACAGCCGTGATTGCTGCCCCCTCGATCGAGGAGAGCAGCACCCGCCTCAACGCGTTTCCGATCGTCGTGCCGAAACCTCTTTCAAACGGCTGCGCAGCGAACTGCGCGTAATTCTCGGTTGCCGTCGCGGCATCCATCACGAGCCTCTTAGGCTTCTGAAAACCCTTCCAAAGCATTTATATTTGACCTCGCATTGACTCTGACTGGGATGCGGTCGCCGACGCGACCGCATCCCCGCTGCCGTCGGTTTTTACTTCGAATACAACTCCACAATCATATGTTCTTCGATGGGCATCGTGATGTCTTCGCGCTTCGGCAGCGCGACCACTCTGCCGTTCAGCCCCTCGCGGTCGAGCTCGAGCCAGGGTGGCACTCCACGACTGAGCTCAACGGCATTGAGGACCTGAACGTTCTTCTTCGATTTCTCTTTGAGAGTGATGTGATCGCCGACCCGGACGAGGAAGGAGGGGATGTTGACCTTCCGGTCGTTAACCCTGATATGGCCATGTCGCACGAACTGTCTCGCCTGGGCGTGGGAACCCGCCAGGCCCAGCCTGAGAACAACATTGTCCAACCGTCGTTCCAGCTGGGAGAGCAGATTGTCACCCGTGACGCCCTTCTGACGTACAGCCCGCTCGAAGTACAGATGGAACTGTCGCTCCAGGATCCCGTACATTCTCTTGACCTTCTGCTTCTCGCGGAGCTGTAAGCCGTACCCGACGATCTTCGCCCGACGATCCCGTCCGTGCTCGCCCGGGATGTAGTTGCGCTTCTCGATCGCGCAAGACGGCTTGAAGCATCGTTCCCCCTTGAGGAACAGCTTCAAACCCTCCCGACGGCATAGACGGCAAACAGGACCTGCGTATCTAGCCAATGAACTTTCCTCCCATCAAACTCGCCGTTTCTTCGGCGGACGACACCCGTTGTGGGGAATCGGAGTCACATCCCGGATGGCACGAATCTCCAGACCGGCGTTCTGCAGACCCCGGATCGCGGAGTCACGCCCGGAACCTGGCCCTTTCACACTGACTTCAATGGTCCGCATCCCCATGTCACGCGCCTTGTTGGCGGCGGTGACCGACGCCTGCTGGGCGGCGAACGGAGTTCCCTTTCGGGAGCCTCGAAAACCGAGCGAGCCGGCACTGGACCAACACACGACGTTGCCTTCGGTGTCGGAAATCGTCACGATAGTATTGTTGAAGGTGGCCTGGATGTAGGCACGCCCGGTGGGCACCATCTTCTTCTCTCGTCTCTTCGACGCTTTCTTCTTCGGCTTTGCCATCAGGAACTCCGGGTGACGAATACCACAGACTTGTCACTCGTCACGTGTTACTCATTGCTTAGGTTTTGGATGTCGCCTTCTTGCGAACCGCAACGGCGCCTTTTCGCGGCCCCTTGCGCGTTCTCGCGTTCGTGTGCGTCCTCTGACCCCTCACGGGCAGACTGCGCCTGTGCCGGAATCCACGGTAGGACCCGATCTCCATCAAACGTTTGATGTTGACAGACACCGCCTGTCGAAGATCGCCTTCAACCTCATAGTCTTCCTCGATCAGCTTTCGAATCTTCGTGGTTTCTTCGTCGTTCAGGTCGCGTACTATTCGATCCTTGTCGACGCCCGCGTCCTCGAGGATCTTGCTCGCCAGCGAACGCCCGATGCCAAATATGTACGTGAGGCCGATCTCCGCCCTCTTGTTCGGAGGAAGGTCTACGCCTGCAATCCGTGCCATGAATACCTCTCAGTAGTCAGTAGTCAGTAGTCAGTTAGCGGTCGCCTTGCGCCCGCTCAAGAACCGTAAGAATCTCCATCTGGCAACTGACAACTGGCAACTGAACGTTCACCCCTGTCGCTGCTTATGTTTAGGGTTCGAACAGATCACCCGCACCACTCTCTTGCGGTGCACAATCTTGCACTTGTCACAGATCTTTTTTACCGATGCTCGTACCTTCATAATCCCGTTCCGTCGCCAACTGACTACCGACGACTACTGGCGACTGACTACTTACTTATACCGATACACAATCCGCCCACGCGTCAGATCGTAGGGCGACAACTCGACCGCGACGCGGTCTCCGGGAAGGATACGGATGAAGTTCTTGCGCATCTTGCCCGAAATGTGGGCCAGGACCTGGTGCTTGTTCTCGAGCTCAACCCGGAACATGGCGTTGGGAAGGTGCTCGATGACCGTCGCCATCACTTCGATCGCGTCTTCTTTCGGCAAACCCCGTTATTCCTCCCGGCCCACGGCGACGCCCCTGATGATCGAAACGAGGTCGTTCGTAACCTGGTCGATCGGGTTCATGCCATTGACCTGATGGTAAACATCGAGACTCTTGTAAAAATCCACAAGCGGTTCGGTCTGTGCCCGGTAGTTGTTCAGCCGCTCACGCACGACTTCCTCCCGGTCGTCAGACCGGTGGACCAATTCTCCGCCGCACGTGTCGCAGACACCCTCGACGATCGATGCCTTGGTCCCGGCGTTGTAGATCGCGCCGCATCCGCTGCACGTGAGCCGGGAGGTGATACGGCTGGCCAGAAACTCGGAATCCACCGCCAGCTCAATGACCGACAGACTGTCACTCTGAGCCAGCTCCGCCTGGAACATCTCGGCCTGCTTGACCGTTCGTGGGTATCCATCCAGGATGAATCCCTCCATGCAGTCCGGAGCCATGATCCGCTCGGCTACGATGCCATTGACGATATCGTCGCTGACCAGGTCGCCTGCATCCATGATCTTCTTCGCCGCCAGACCCAGCGGCGTCTCCCGTGAAACAGCGTCTCGCAACATGTCTCCGGTCGCGACCTGCGGCATCTCCAGCTGGTCCATCACCGCCCGTGCCTGGGTTCCTTTGCCGGCACCCGGCGGACCCAGCAGGATGACAACGCTCCGAGTCATCGTCAACCGCCCCGCCTTCCGCGAATCCGGCCCTTCTTGAGGAAGCCGTCATAGTGACGCATGATGAGCTGCGATTCGATCTGTTGCACGGTATCCATCGCCACACCGACGACGATCAGCAGCGAGGTCCCACCAAAGTAGAAGTTGACCTGCAATCCCTGCGTGATGAATGCCGGCAGAGCCGCATCCAGACCCGGACCGACGATGGGCAAACTCTGGACGTGGAAGCCCACCATCATGAACTCCGGGATGATCGCGATCAACGACAGGTAGAGCGCACCCACCAGAGTCAGCCTCGTCAGGATCGTGTTCAGGTAGTCGGCCGTCCGGCGACCTGGGCGGATACCCGGTATGAAACCGCCAAACTTGCGCATATTGTCCGCTACTTCGTTCGGATTGAAGATGATCGACGTGTAGAAGTAGCAGAAGAATATGATGGCTCCGACGAACAACAGGATGTAGACCGGCTCTCCGGAACGCAGCGCGCCGATGATACCCTGCACGATGCGGTTCTCGGAAAACAGGCCGAATGTCTGCGGAAACGTCAGGATCGACGAAGCGAAGATCACCGGGATCACGCCCCCCGTGTTGACGCGTAACGGCAGATGGGTCGACTGCCCCCCCATCACCCGACGTCCGACGACACGCTTCGCATACTGAACGGTGATACGACGCTGGCCGCGCTCTACGAGCACAATGAAGCCAACGACGGCGATCATGACGGCGAGGAGAATGATCAGGGTCAGAACCGACCATTCGTTCGTGATGAGCTTGTCGTAGATACCCATGATCGCCGAGGGTAGTCCGACGACGATTCCCGCAAAGATGATCAGCGACATTCCGTTGCCGATCCCGCGCTCGGAAATCTGTTCACCCAGCCACATGATGAAGGTCGTGCCGGTCGTCAGCGTCAGCATCGTCATCAGGATGAAACCCAGACCCGGGGTGATCACGAACTGTCCCTCCCTCTGGAGGGCAAAAGCAATCCCCGACGACTGCACGGCGCAGAGGACAACGGTCAGGTAGCGGGTATACGTCGTGATCTTACGGCGACCGAGTTCCCCTTCCTTGGACAGCTTCTCGAGGTATGGCCAGACAACCGTCAGCAACTGGAGGATGATCGATGCGGTGATGTAGGGCATGATCCCCAGGGCAAAGATCGTCAAGCGACTGAAATTGCCGCCCGAGAACATGTCCAGGAAGCCGAACACGGTACCTGCGTTCTCGGTGAAGAACTGCTCCAATGCATCGGCATCGATACCCGGCGTCGGGATGAACGCGCCGATTCGGTACACAGCGAGGATCCCGAGCATGAAGAGCACCCGCCTCCTCAGGTCCGGCACATTGAAGATGTTCTGGATGGAGTCAATCACGACTTCAATACCTCGCAGGTACCTCCGGCGGCGGTAATCTTCTCTTGGGCGCCCTTGCTGAAGTGCTGTGCGACGACGTGCACGGCGCGATCGATGGTTCCGTTACCGAGAACTCGCACGCCATCCTTTCTCAACTTGCGGATGATGCCAGCCGAAACCAGTTCGTCGGCACCGACCTTCGCTCCGGCTTCGATCTCGCCGAGTCGGGCCAGATCACCGACATTGATCGTTGAATGCTGCTTCTTGAAGATCGCGTTTGTGAAACCCCGCTTCGGCAACCGTCGATGCAGGGGCATCTGCCCACCCTCGAAGCCCCGCTTCGAATGGGCTCCCGACCGCGACCATTGGCCCTTGTGGCCCCGGCCCGACGTCTTGCCGGTTCCCGACCCCATTCCACGTCCGATGCGCTTCCTCTGGCGCCTCGACCCGGGGTTGGGTTTCAGTTCGTTAATGCCACTCATTGCCTGACCTCTCAATCACCAGCGGTGCCGAACCCATTCAGTCCTGATCCTCCAGAATCCTCACCAGATGAGGCACCTTGGCGACCATCCCCCGGAGTTCGGGGGTATCCTTGAGCTCGCGAACCGCGTTGAGCTTCCGGAAACCGAACCCCTTCACGACACGCTTCTGGTTCCCGTCATATCCGATCGCGCTACGGTAGTACTGAACCTTGATCGTGCCGCCCTTCTTTTTCTTGCGTGTTCCCATCCCGCTATCCCACCAGTTCCTCGACGGGCTTGCCCCGGAGACGCGCCACCTCCTTCGGGTCCTTCAGCGATTTCAATCCCGCGAAAGTCGCTTTCACGACGTTGTGTGGGTTGGCCGTCCCGATCGATTTCGTCAGGATGTTGCTGATCCCGGCGGCCTGCATCACGGCACGGACTGCACCGCCGGCGATCACCCCGGTACCTTTGGCAGCGGGTTTCAAGAGGACGCGTCCGGCTCCGAATACACCCACAACCTGATGCGGCGTGGTGTCGTTGATGATCGGTACCCGGATCATATTCTTCTTGGCGATCTCGATCCCTTTGCGGATAGCCTGAGGAACTTCCTTGGCCTTGCCGCTCCCGTAACCCACGTTGCCCTTCTCGTCTCCGACAACCACGAGAGCGCTGAAACTCAGGTTCTTGCCGCCCTTGACGACCTTCGTAACACGGTTGATGGAAACCACCGTATCTTTGAGTCCATCCGCGGACTCGCCTCTCTGGTCTCTCCGACCTCTCTGACCTCTCTGACCTCTTTGATCTCTACTCACAGAAACCTCTTATGTCCTAGAACTTCAGTCCCGCTTCCCGGGCCGACTCCGCCAGCGCCCGAACGCGCCCGTGAAAAATATGACCACCCCGGTCGAACACCACCGCCTCAAGCCCTTTTTCCTTCGCCCGTTCAGCGATCAGCCGGCCGACCGCCTTTGCAGCCTCGACGTTCCCGCCGCGGGCGGAAGATTTCTGCGCCTCTGCTTCGATCGACCCTGCTGCGGCGATCGTTACTCCCTCTGCGTCGTCAATCAACTGGGCGTAGATGTGTTTGTTGCTGCGGTACACGGCGAGGCGTGGCCGATCGCCGGTACCCGACAAGTGCTTGCGGATACGCGCGTGGATTCGAGATCGAATCTGGTGTCGGGTCGGTCGCGTCATCAGACAGTCCCTCCCGCACCACCGGCCTTTCCGGCCTTCTTCTTGAGGATCTCGCCGACGTAGCGAATGCCCTTGTTCTTGTATGGGTCGGGCTTCTTCAACGAACGGATCACGGCCGCGACCTGACCCACCTGCTGCCGGTCGGCGCCCCTCACCGAAATGCGAGTCTGCTTGTCGACCTTCACTTCAATCCCCTCGGGAATCGGGTACTCGATCGGGTGCGAAAACCCCAGAGTCAGCATCAGCGAGTCCTTCTTCATCTCGGCCCGGTAACCGACTCCGACGATTTCGAGGTCCTTGGAAAAGCCGGTGGAGACTCCCCGAACGGCGTTGGCTGCGAGCGCGCGGGCCAGGCCGTGAAACGATCGCTGCGAGCCGCTGTCATCCCGTCTCGTCAGCACCAATTCCTTGTCCGTCTGCGCGCAGCTGATCCCCGGTGGAAGCGGGCTCGTGAGGCTGCCCTTCGGGCCCGTCACCTCGAGGAAACCTTCCTTCATCTGGACCTTGACCTCATCCGGGATCGGTACAGGTTGTTTCCCTATTCTGGACATGACTTCCTAATAGACGTCGCAGAGGATCTCGCCGCCGTGACCGTTCTTGCGGGCCTCGGACCCGGTCATCACACCACTGGATGTACTCAGGATGTTGATGCCCAGCCCGCCCAGCACTCTGGGAATATCATTCTTACCCACGAAGACACGGCACCCGGGCCGGCTGACGCGCTGGACAGACGTGATGACCAGCTCCCCTGCCGGACCGTATTTCAGAAAAACCGTCAGTACGGGCTTACCGCTATTCTCGGCTCTCTTGTAGTTGCTGATGTAGCCTTCTTCTTTCAGGATGCGCGCCAGTTCCACTTTCAACTTCGAAGCAGGGATGGCGACCTTCTGGTGCCGAGCCTGCAGCGCGTTCCGGATTCTTGTCAGCATGTCAGCGATTGGATCAGTCATTCTCTCCTGTCCTCTACCAACTTGATTTCACAACTCCAGGGATCTCGCCCGCGAGCGACAGGCTGCGGAAACAAATCCTGCAGAGCTTGAACTTTCTCAGGAATCCGCGTGGTCGCCCGCATCGTTTGCACCGGTTGCGGTAGCGTACGGCGAACTTCTTCTTACGCGCTTCCTTGGCGATGGATGACGTACGAGCCATTCGATCTCCTATTGCTGACGGAACGGCATTCCGAGCAGGCGGAGCAGTTCCAGTGCTTCATCGTCTGTCTGTGCCGTGGTCACGATAGTCACGTTCATGCCCTTGATCTTGTCGACCTTGGCGTAATCGATCTCGGGAAAAATCAACTGATCTCGAAGCCCCAGCGTATAATTGCCGCGGCCGTCGAACGACTTCGTCGGAACCCCCCTGAAGTCTCGAACCCGCGGCAACGCGATACTCACCAGGCGGTCCAGGAACTCGAACATTCGCTCGCCCCGCAACGTCACTGCGGCGCCGATAGCCATCTTCTCCCGCAGCTTGAAGTTCGCGACCGACTTCTTTGCCCGGGTGATGACGGGTCGTTGACCGGTGATGCGTCCCAGTTCATCGATCGCGGAATCCAGGATCTTGGCGTTCTGTATCGCCTCACCGAGCCCCATGTTGATGACGGTTTTCTCCAGCCGGGGGACCGCCATGATGTTCTGGTAGCCGAAGTGTTTTACGAGTGCCGGTACGACTTCCTTCTTGTACTGTTCCCTCAATCTGACCAAGTTCGCTGCTCCTGCCCTATTCAAACGCGCTGCCGCACTTCTTACACGTGCGCTCGCGTCGTCCATCGGATAGTAGGGCGATGCCCAGTCGCGTGTGTTCCTTACAATTCTTGCAGACGATGGCTACGTTGGAGATGTGAATGGGCGATTCCTTCTCCACGATCCCACCCTTGACGTTCTTCTGCGGGTTCGGACGTGTATGCCGCTTCATCATCTGTACGCCTTCTACGAGGATCCTGTTCTTCTGGGGCATCACGATCAGAACACGTCCTGTCTTGCCACGATCCTTGCCCTTGAGTACGTAAACCTCATCGTTCTTCTTTATGGGAGGAATCGCGGGCATCAGATCACCTCCGGGGCGAGTGAAACAATCTTCATGAACTTCTTGTCACGCAGTTCGCGGGCGACGGGGCCGAATACTCGAGTGCCGATCGGTTCCAGTTGTTCGTTGATCAGGACCGCAGCGTTCTGATCAAAACGAATGTAAGTACCATCCTTGCGGCGATGCTCCTTCCTCGTCCGCACGATCACCGCTCTCACCACTGTGCCCTTCTTGACGTTGCTGTCGGGTGCTGCTTCCTTAACCGAAGCGGTCACGATGTCGCCGATGCCGGCTTTCGTGCCGACCGAACCACCCAGAGGCAGGATGCAGGCAAGCCTCTTGGCTCCGGAATTGTCCGCCACCTCCAGGATGGTTCTCATCTGGATGCCCATGACTACATTCCACCGCTCGATGAGGGCTGGACGATCTCCTGCAGCCGCCATCGTTTGCGCTTGCTGGTCGGGCGGGTCTCGACGATCCGAACCATGTCGCCGGTATGCGCCTTGCCTTCCTCGTCGTGCACGAGGAACTTGGAGCGTCTGGTGATGATCCTCTTGTACAGAGGATGGGGCACCCGACGGCTTACCTCGACCACAATCGTCTTCTCCATCTTCGTCCGAGTGACGACGCCGACCTTCTCCTGGCGGTGTCGCACTTCCTTCGTCTCTTGCACTTCGGTAGTTTCCTCTGCCATTAACCAGCTCCGGAATCAGATGAACGATGCTCTTCTTCGAGCTGTTTCTCGCGGAGCAGCGTCAGCACCCTGGCCCTGTCCCGACGGAGGTCGCGCAGCTTCTTGAGAGCTTCGGTCCGCCCCATCGTCCACTGGAAACGCAGGCGAAAGGCCTCTTCGGTCATCTGTTCCTGCCTGTTTTCCAGCTCTTCGGCCGAAAGATCCTTTAGTTTGTTCAGACGATCCGTCGACTTCACGACACTGTCCTCTGTTCCATCCGGGCGACGAACTTCGTCCGGACGGGCAACTTCTGAGCCGCCAGCCGCATTGCCTCGCGGGCTATTTCCTCAGACACGCCTTCCATTTCATAGAGAATCCGGCCCGGCTTGACCGGCGCGACCCAGTACTCGGGCGCACCCTTGCCTTTCCCCATCCTTGTTTCTGCGGGCTTCTTCGTCACGGGCTTGTCCGGAAAGATCCGGATCCAGACTTTGCCGCCACGCTTGACGAAGCGGGTCATCGCGACTCGGGCCGCTTCGATCTGACGGTCGGTAATCCAAGCTGCGTCGAGGGTTTTCAGCCCATAGTCACCGAACTCCAGGCTCGAACCGCGCCATGCCTTGCCTTTCATCCGACCGCGCTGCTGCTTGCGGTACTTGACTTTCTTCGGCATCAACATAAGAGAAGCTCCTTACCCCCGGACTCTGCTCAGATTCTGGCCGCCACCGGCGTTACCTTTGCCGGCTTTGACAGGATCTCTCCCTTGTAAACCCAGCACTTCACCCCGATCACGCCGTAGGTGGTGTAAGACTGCGCAAACCCGTAGTCGACATCCGCTCTCAGGGTATGCAGCGGCAGCTGCCCCTGGAGATACCACTCTGAACGGGCGATCTCAGCGCCGTTCAGACGACCGCTAACCCGCACCTTGATTCCCTTGGCGCCGAATCTCAGTGCCGAATCGACGGCTTTCCGCATGGCTCTCCGGAACGCGATCCGTTTTTCCAGCTGCATGGCAATCGATTCCGCCACGAGCTGGGCATCGAGCTCGGGGCGGTGAATCTCCTGGATGTTGATGTAGACCTCGCGATTGGTCTGCTTCTGGACCTCGACTTTGAGTTTGTCGATCTCGGAACCCTTCCGTCCGATGATGATTCCGGGACGGGAGGTATAGATCGTGATTCGAAGCTTGTTCGCCATGCGCTCAACTTCGATGTTGGCAACGCCGGCATGCGACAGCTGCTTTTTCAGCTTCCGCTTCAGCTCCAGATCTTCATGAAGCAGCCTGCTGTAGTCTTTCGTCGCGAACCAGCGCGAGCGCCACGGTTTCGTGATCCCTAGTCGAAAGCCATATGGATGTGTTTTTTGACCCATTAACTATCCTTCTCCGGTTCTCTCTGCTGGCAACTGACAACTGGTAACTGACAACTTCTTCACTCCCTTTCGCCCAACTCGACAGTGATATGGCTCATCCGGCGCATGTACCTGAAAGCCCGTCCCATCGGTGCCGGCCGGATCCGTTTGAGCCGCGGGCCTTCGTTGATGTAGGCCTTCTCGATGAAGAGATTGTCGACGTCCACGGTTTCGGAATTTTCGGTTGCGTTGGCGATCGCAGACCGAACAACCTTCTCGATCGGACCCGTCGCCCGCTTCTTGGTGAACTGCAGCGTCATGAGTGCTTCGTTCACTTTCTTGCCACGGATCAGATCGACTACGAGTCGCGCCTTCTGTGGCGACATCCGAATAAACCGTGCAGTTGCTTTAGAAATCATTCTGTCTTCTTCTGTAGGTGCGCCCTATGAAGCTGCCGGAAGCCCAGGGAACATCGTGTAGGTGCGCTCTATGAGCGCACAGGTGCGGTCACGGACCACACCTACGCTACCTCGGCGTTACCGCTTTGCCACCCGCCGCGTGTCCCCGGAACGTCCGGGTCGGCGCAAACTCACCGAGCTTGTGCCCGACCATGTTCTCGGTGACGTAGACGGGAATGAACTTCTTCCCGTTGTGGACGGCGAGAGTGTGGCCCACCATTTCGGGCGTGACCGTGGAGCGGCGAGACCACGTCTTGTGGACCTTCCGCTCGTTGCGGGCGTTCATGCCTTCGATCGCCTTCTCCACGTGAGCGTCGATAAAATAGCCCTTCTTGACAGAACGTCCCATAACGCCTACTTCTTCCTCTTCACGATGAATTTGTCGGTTCGCTTGTTGTTTCGGGTTCGATACCCGAGCGTCGGCTTTCCCCAGGGCGTCATCGGGTTGTTCCCCTTGACACGCCCCTCGCCGCCTCCGTGGGGGTGGTCCACCGGATTCATCACAACGCCTCGAACCGTCGGGCGGACTCCGCGGTGGCGCTTGCGGCCGGCCTTACCCAGGCTGATGTTTTCGTGGTCCAGGTTGCCGACCTGACCGACGGTCGCCATGCAATCGACCCTCACCAGGCGCACTTCGCCGGATGGAAGCTTGATGTGCGCGTACTTCCCTTCCCGCGCGACAAGTTGGGCGGAACCCCCGGCCGCGCGAACCATCTGTGCTCCCTTGCCAGGACGTAGTTCGATGTTGTGGATGGTGGTGCCGAGCGGGATCTTCGTCAGCGGCAGCGCGTTGCCGATCAGGATGTCGGCCTCCGGACCGGATTCCACCTTCATACCGACTTTCAGGCCGACCGGTTGGAGGATGTACCTCTTCTCACCGTCGACATAAGCGAGCAGAGCGATGAACGCCGACCGGTTGGGGTCGTATTCGATCGTTTCGACCCTGGCGGGAATCCCGGGCTTGTCTCTTTTGAAGTCGATTACGCGGTACTGCTTCTTACTCCCCCCGCCGCGGTGACGGACCGTCATGTGACCGTAATTGTTCCGCCCACTGATCCGCTTCTTAGGCTGGAGCAGTGGTTTATAGGGTTTGTCCGTCGTAATTTCCTGCTTGTAGTCGACGACTTCCTGGAACCGTCGGGACATTGGAGTCGGCTTGAATTTCTTGATAGCCACCTATATGTCCTCCCCGTACTCGATCATTTTCTCGCCTTCGGCCAGGGTCACGTAGGCCTTCTTCCAGGACGGTTTGTAACCGGTGTGGCGGCCGCGACGACGCATCTTTCCGCGCACCACCATCGTGCGGACACCCTGGACGCGGACCTTGAAGATGCGCTCGATGGCCTGCTGGATCTGCTGCTTGCTGGAAGCCGGGGACACCTCGAAACAAAGGGTCCGTTGCTGATCCTTCAACGTCAACCCCTTCTCCGTGATCACGGGGCGGCGGATGACGTCATAGAGCGTGCTCATTTCGACAGCACCTCCTCGAGGGCCAGGATCGACGCTTTCGTGAAGACCAAATGCCTCGCGTTCAGTACCTGATACGGGGTCACCTGCAGACTGGAGATCAGTCGCACTTCCGGCAGATTTCTCGAGGCAAGGTGGAGATTCGGATTGTCGGCGTGGTCGATTAGCAGGGTCTTGCGGCCCAACCCCAGTTTGCCAAGAGTCTCGGCAAAGAGCTTCGTACGGGGACTATCGATGCTGAACCCATCCACGACACTGACTTCCGCGTCCTTGAACTTCAAGCTGAGCGCCGAGCGCAGGGCTGCCCGGAACATCTTGCGGGGAAGGTGATACTCGTAACTGCGCGGATGGGGCCCAAACACCGTCCCTCCGGTACGCCAAAGCGGATTCCGAGCTTCTCCGACGCGGGCGCGCCCGGTTCCCTTCTGCCGCCACGGTTTGCGTCCGCTACCCCTTACTTCATCTCGTGTCTTGGTGGAATGCGTCCCGGACCGATGCGTCGCCAGGTACTGCTTAACGGCGTCGTGCATGAGGCCTTCGTTGATCGGGGCGCCGAAGACCCTCTCCCCGAGTTCAAGGGTATCGACCACTTCGTTCTGCAGGTTCTTGACTTCGATCTTCGGCATCCTGACTTTCCTCCGGCCTCGCGTCGGCCGGCCTCGCGCTATCCGGCTTTCCGGATGATGATGTAACCGCCGTTCGGTCCCGGCACAGCCCCTTTCAGGAACAGCAGGTTCTTCTCTTCGTCGACCTGGGCGATTCGCAGACCGCGGACGGTCACTCGATTGGTACCCATCCGACCCGGCATGCGGACACCCTTCAGCACCCGGGAGGGATAGGCCGACTGCCCGATCGAGCCCGGCGCCCTGTGGAACATCGACCCGTGCGTCGCCCGTCCGCCGGCGAAATGGTGTCTCTTGATCACGCCCGCAAAACCGCGGCCCTTGCTCGTGCCGATCACGTTGACGCGTTCGTCGGCCTGAAAGATGTCGGCCTGGATCCTGTCGCCGGCCTTCACATCGTCCCCTCCGCTGACGCCGACTTCGCGCACGAACCGCGCGGGAGCGACGTCGGCCCTCTTGAAGTGTCCAGCCATCGGCTTGGGGACTCGCTGATCCTTGACGAACTCGACGAACCCGAGCTGGGCGGCGTCGTACCCCTCCTTCTCTACCGTCTTTCGCTGGACGACGACGCATGGGCCGGCTTGGACGACTGTGACAGGCACAGCAGTTCCGTCGTCGCGCAGCAGCTGGGTCATCCCCACCTTCTTGCCTAGGATTCCATCAACCATTTCTATCTCTTAGCTCTTGGCGATAGCTGCTGGCCCGGGACAGCCCCAGAAACCAACCGTCAATCGCTCATTTCGCGTGTTCCCTTCCGAATGCCTTGATCTCGACGTCGACGCCGGCTGGAAGATCCAGTTTCATCAGCGCATCGACGGTCTGCGGCGTCGGCTCCAGGATGTCCAGCAACCGCTTGTGGGTCCGAATCTCGAACTGCTCGCGCGACTTCTTGTCCACGTGGGGCGATCGGAGAACGGTGTACTTGTTGATCACTGTCGGCAGCGGGATCGGACCTGCAACCCGCGCGCCGGTGCGCTTGGCTGTATCCACGATCTCGGAAGACGACTGATCCAGAATCCTTGAATCGTACGCCTTCAGCCGGATGCGAATCTTTTCGTTCAGCATGTTTGCCTTTACCTGCGACAGTTACTCGACGATTTCGGTGACGGTTCCGGCGCCGACAGTGCGGCCGCCCTCGCGGATCGCGAACCGCAACCCCTTCTCCAGCGCCACCGGCGTGATCAGCGTGATCTCCAAACTCACGTTGTCTCCCGGCATCACCATCTCCACCCCTTCCGGCATGGATGACGATCCCGTCACGTCCGTTGTCCGAAAATAAAACTGCGGCCGATACCCGTTGAAAAACGGTGTGTGCCGACCCCCTTCTTCCTTCGTCAACACGTACACTTCCGCACTGAATTTCGTGTGCGGCGTGATCGACCCTTTCTTCGCCACCACCTGGCCCCGCTCCACTTCGTCCTTCTTCGTCCCCCTCAACAACAACCCCACGTTGTCGCCTGCCTGCCCCTCATCGAGCAGCTTCTTGAACATCTCCACTCCGGTGATCACCGTCTTGAAGGTCGGCTTGAACCCCACGATCTCCAACTCCTCGCCCACCTTCACCATCCCTCGCTCGACCCGGCCCGTCACCACCGTCCCCCGCCCCGATATCGAAAATATGTCTTCGATCGGCATCAAAAACGGCTTGTCGACCGCCCGCTCCGGTACCGGTATGTAGTCATCCACCGCCGCCATCAACTCATCGATCTTCACCACCCACTCCTCGTCCTCTTCCAACGCCTTCAACGCCGAGCCCCGCACCACCGGAATGTCGTCTCCCGGAAATCCATACGAAGAAAGCAACTCCCGCACTTCCAACTCCACCAACTCCAGCAACTCCTCGTCTTCCACCGCATCACACTTGTTCAAAAACACCACGACGTAGGGCACCCCCACCTGCCGCGCCAGCAGTATGTGCTCCCGCGTCTGCGGCATCGGCCCGTCCGTCGCCGCTACCACTAGGATCGCTCCGTCCATCTGCGCCGCTCCCGTGATCATGTTCTTGATGTAGTCGGCGTGTCCCGGACAGTCCACGTGCGCGTAATGCCGGTTTGACGTCTGGTACTCCACATGCGCCGTCGCAATCGTGATCCCCCTCGCCTTCTCCTCCGGCGCGTTGTCGATCGAATCGAACGACCGAAACGACACCGACGGATCGTTCTTCGCCAACGTCTTCGTGATCGCCGCCGTCAACGTCGTCTTCCCGTGATCGATGTGCCCGATCGTCCCCACATTGATGTGCGGCTTCGAACGCTCAAACTTCTCTTTCGCCATCGTTGCGCTTCCCTCGTCGTTGTCTGCTTCTCTATCCTCGTTCGCTTATCCCGGTCCGGCCTTCTCCCCAACGTAGGCCGTTGGCCGTTATCCGCTGGCCGGTGGCGCTACACGGGCTTGAACTCTCTTCCCTGAGCCCTGGCTACGATCTCATCGCTGATCTGCTTCGGAAGTCCTTCATAGCGGGCGAAGTGCATCGTATAGGTCGCACGGCCCTGCGTCATCGACCGGAGATCCGTCGCATAGCCGAACATGGAAGCCAACGGAACGTGAGCTTTGATGATCTGGGTCCCCGGCCGCGCTTCCATTCCTTCGATCTGCCCACGGCGCCCGTTCAGATCCCCGATCACGTCTCCGAGGTACTCTTCAGGTAGCACGACCTCGACCTGCATCAGGGGTTCGAGCAGCACCGGGTTGGCACGCGAGCAGGCGTCCTTCAGTGCCATCGATCCGGCAATCTTGAACGCGATCTCCGAAGAATCGACGTCGTGGTACGACCCGTCGAAGAGCGTCACCTTCAGATCACGCATCTCGTACCCTGCCAGCACACCGGCGGTCATCGCTTCCTCGATCCCCTGCTTGACCGGTTTGATGAAATCCTTCGGAATCGCTCCCCTGATGATCGCGTTCTCGAACTCCAGTCCCACACCTGGCTTGGACGGCTCGACCGTGATCTTGACGTGACCGTACTGTCCGCGGCCACCGGTCTGGCGGATGTACTTGCCCTCGGCTTCAGCCTTCGCCCGGATCGTCTCCCTGTAAGACACCTGCGGTTTGCCGACGTTCGCGCCCACGCTGAACTCGCGCAGCATGCGGTCGACGATGACCTCGAGGTGCAGTTTTCCCATGCCCGAGATGATCGTCTGCCCGGTATCCTGGTCCGTGTGGATCCGGAAGGTTGGATCTTCCTGAGCCAGCTTGCCCAGAGCGATACCCATCTTTTCCTGGTCTGCCTTTGTCTTCGGCTCGATCGCGACCGAGATCACCGGCTCGGGGAAGTCCATCGCCTCCAGGAGAATCGGGGCTCCCTCGGTGCAGATTGTGTCTCCGGTCGTAACGTTCTTCAGTCCCACGGCAGCCGCGATATCGCCGGTGTAGATGGACTTGATCTCCTCTCGCTTGTTGGCATGCATCTTCAAGAGGCGGCCCACCCTCTCCTTCGACTCCTTAACGGTGTTGTAAACGTACGACCCGCTATCCAGGTGACCCGAGTAAACCCGGAAGAACGCCAGCTGGCCGACAAAGGGGTCGTACATGATCTTGAAAACCAAACCCGAGAATGGTTCGGAGTCGTCCGCGCGTCTCGTCAGTTCGGAGGAACGATCGGAGCTGAAACCGATTATCGGGGGAACATCGAGGGGCGAGGGGAGGTAATCGACTACGGCGTCAAGGAGCGGCTGTACGCCCTTGTTCTTGAACGCCGAGCCACATAGCACCGGCGTTATCTTCATCGCGATCGTCGCCTGCCGGACCGCCAGCTTCAGTTCGTCCTCAGAGATGCTTTCGCCGTGAACAAACTTCTCGAAGAGGCTCTCGTCCGCTTCGCTGGCGGCTTCAACCAGTCTCTCGCGGAGTTTTGCGACTTCCTCCCGAAGTTCCCCCGGAATCTCCTGCAATTCATACTCGGCACCAAGCGTTTCATCTCGATACACGATCGCTTTCTGCCGGATCAGATCAATCACGCCGCGGAACTCTTCCTCGTTGCCCAGGGGGCATTGGAGCGCGACCGGGTTGGCATGGAGCCGAGTCCGCATCATCTCCATGCAGTTGAAGAAATCGGCGCCCGCGCGATCCATCTTGTTCACGAACGCAATCCGGGGGACTCGATACTTGTCGGCCTGCCGCCAAACGGTCTCCGACTGCGGCTCGACGCCCCCGACGGCACAGAACACCGCTACGGCGCCGTCGAGAACGCGCAGCGACCGCTCAACCTCTGCGGTGAAATCGACGTGGCCGGGAGTGTCGATGATATTGACGCGAAAATCGTTCCAGAAGCAGGTGGTCGCCGCGGAGGTAATCGTGATCCCTCTCTCCTGCTCCTGCTCCATCCAATCCATGGTAGCCGTGCCTTCATGGACTTCGCCGAGCTTGTAGTTGATGCCTGTGTAGTAGAGAACACGCTCTGTGGTCGTGGTCTTGCCGGCATCGATATGGGCCATGATGCCGATGTTGCGTGTTTTCTCCAGTGGTACTTGTCGAGGCATAAGAACCTGGGATCTTCCCTACCAGCGGTAGTGAGCGAAGGCCTTGTTGGCTTCGGCCATCCGGTGCGTATCTTCCTTTTTCTTGATCGAACTTCCGCGGCTGTTGGCTGCGTCCAGGATCTCGCCGGCCAACTTGTCTTCCATCGATTTCTCGCCCCGCGACCGGGCGTACCCGATCAACCAGCGGATGCTCAGGGAAGTCCGCCGCGCGGTGTTGACTTCAATCGGGACCTGGTAGGTCGAACCACCGACCCTTCGGGACTTGACTTCCAGCACCGGCTTGACGTTCTCCACAGCCTTCTTGAACAGCTTGATAGGATCGTCGTTGGCCTTACTCTCCACGATTTTCAGCGCGCGATAGAAGATCTGTTGCGAGACGCTCTTCTTGCCGTCCCACATCATCTGGTTGACGAACTTCGTCACGAGCGTGCTGCCGTACAACGGATCAGGGAGCACTTCGCGGCGGACAATATGCGCCTTTCTGGGCATAGAAACCTCAAACCGGCAAACGACGGCTTCCGGACAAACGCCGGGTTCCGCCGTTGAATCAAATTTATGTAACGGATCTAATTGGGTCTATACCCGAGAAGAAGATCCCGGTAGCAGACCCTATCCTTTAGGCCGCTTCGCCCCGTACTTGGAGCGTGATTGCTTGCGATTCGCCACTCCAGCCGCATCCAACGTCCCACGAACCACGTGGTATCGAACACCTGGCAGGTCTTTGACGCGTCCACCGCGAATCAAGACGATAGAGTGCTCCTGGAGATTGTGTCCGATGCCCGGAATGTAGGTTGTCACTTCGATCCCGTTCGTCAACCGGACACGCGCTACCTTGCGGAGGGCTGAATTCGGCTTTTTGGGAGTCGACGTGTATACACGGGTGCACACGCCACGCTTCTGAGGGCAGTTCTGCAGAGCGGGACTGCTCGTCTTGTACTTCGGCTTCTTTCTGCCTTGTCGAACCAGTTGGTTGAACGTCGGCACAACTTCGTTACTCCTTAAAAACTAGCGGCCTTACCTGTGAAGAATCCGTTCACAGGCGAAACTCACTAATATTAGTAGATGCCCGAACGCTTGTCAACGCTAACAGGCACAAAATAAAGCGCCGGATGCTAACCGGCGCTCTGCAGAAGGGGCGTCTCTGGACGGTCGGGCTAGGTCAACAGGGGCTCCTGGCCGGGTCCGGCAAATCCCTCGCCGGCTTCTCCCAGCAGTCCGACTTCTTCCTCAACCAGTTCCTCGGGCTCGTCGGTAGTCAGGTAGACGTTACGGTAGTAAGCAAGACCCGTGCCGGCCGGTATCAGGCGGCCCATGATCACGTTCTCCTTCAATCCCCGGAGGTAATCGATTTTTCCGCTTATCGAAGCTTCCGTCAGCACACGGGTCGTCTCCTGGAACGAGGCGGCCGAGATGAACGAATCAGTCGCGAGCGAAGCCTTCGTGATGCCAAGCAGAAGCGGCCGGCCCGAGGCGGGTTTCCCGTCCAGAGCCCGCACCCGCTCATTCTCCTCCTGGAAGCGGAAGCGGTCGACCTGCTCGTCGATGAGGAACTCCGTGTCACCGACTTCCTCGACCTTGATCCACCGCATCATCTGGCGGACGATCACCTCGATGTGCTTGTCGTTGATGTTGACTCCCTGCAAACGGTAGACTTCCTGGATTTCGTTGACAAGGTAGCCCTGCAATTCCTTCTCACCCAGCACGGCCAGGATGTCGTGCGGATTGCGGGGCCCGTCCATCAACGGCTCGCCGGCTCGGACGTATTCCCCTTCCTGAACGTTAATGTGGACACCTCTTGGCAGAGCGTACTCGCGTTCGACACCGTTCTCGTTGACGACTGAAATCTTGCGTTGTCCCTTTGCGATGTCCCCGTACTTGACCATACCGTCAATCTCGGTAATCACAGCCGTCTCCTTCGGCTTGCGAGCCTCGAACAACTCCTGCACCCGGGGCAACCCACCGGTGATGTCCTTGGTCTTGGTGGTCTCGCGTGGGATCTTCGCCAGCACGTCACCCTGGTGCACCGTATCGCCGTCACCCACGATCAGGTGTGCTCGAGAGGGGATCAGATACTTGCGGAGCAGCTTGTGATTCTCGCCGCGGACCTGCAGCGTCGGCTGCCGCTTCTCGTCGGGAGAATCGGTCACCACCCAGCGCGACAGGCCTGTAACCTCGTCCAGTTCCTCGTGCATCGTCACGCCTTCCATCAGATCCTTGAACTGGATAACGCCGCTGAACTCCGTCAGGATCGCGAAGGTGTAGGGGTCCCACTCCACCAGAACGGCGCCGACGTCGACCTGGTGGCCTTCATCGACTTTCAACTTGGCGCCGTACACGATCGTGTACCGTTCCTTCTCACGGCCTTTCTCGTCGACGATAGCGAGAACACCGTTCCGGTTCATCGCGACCAGAAAACCTTCCTTGTCCCGGACCGTCTGGAGGTCGTGGAACTTGACGATCCCGCCATTCTTCGCCTCCAGGTTCGTTTGTTCCGAAACCCGGCTGGCTGTGCCGCCAATGTGAAAAGTCCGCATCGTCAACTGCGTTCCCGGCTCCCCGATCGACTGGGCCGCGATGACGCCGACAGCCTCGCCGATTTCGACCGTTTTCCCGGTGGCCAGGTTCCGGCCGTAACAGGCGACGCATACACCGCGCCGGGACTCGCATGTCAGCCCGGACCGAATCTTGACGCGCTCGATACCGGCGGCCTGGATCGAACCGGCAAGATCTTCAGTGATCTCGCTGTTGATATCGACTATCACCTTGCCTTCGTAGTCCTTCACCTTCTCCAACGAAACGCGACCGATAATCCGATCCCGGAGCGGTTCGATGATTTCGCCCGATTCGACGATCGCGCTCACGAAAATCCCGTCGACCGTCCCGCAGTCTTCTTCGCTGACGATCACGTCCTGAGCGACGTCGACCAGACGGCGCGTGAGATACCCCGAATCGGCGGTCTTCAGCGCCGTGTCGGCCAGGCCTTTCCGAGCGCCGTGGGTGGAGATGAAGTACTGCAGCACGTTGAGGCCTTCGCGGAAGTTTGCCGTGATCGGAGTCTCGATGATCTCGCCCGAAGGCTTCGCCATCAGGCCGCGCATACCCGCAAGCTGCCGGATCTGCTGCTTGGAGCCCCGGGCGCCAGAATCGGCCATCAGGAGAATCGGATTGAAGTCGTGGCTCTGTTCCTCCGCGATAGCCATCTCGTTGAACATCATGTCGGAAATCTTTTCCGTAACATCCGACCAGATCGCGATCACCTTGTTGTAACGTTCGCCGTGCGTGATCGCGCCGTCCCTGTACTGGGTGTCGACGCGCACGACCTCCTCCTGCGCTTCGTTGACGAACTCCCGTTTCCCTGGCGGCACGATCAGGTCGTCGATGCCGATCGAGATGCCGGCTTTCGTCGCGTACAGGAACCCGAGCCGTTTGATATGATCGAGCATGCCGACAGTCATTTCGGGACCATAACGCAGGTAGGTGTAGCTGACGAGCTGTCCGAGACCCTTCTTCTTCAGGAGGCCGTTTATGAAAGGCGTCCCATCAGGCAGGTTGTCGTACAGGACGACCCGACCGACGGTTGTCTCGAGCATCCGATTCTCCACATCCATCGCCTCGGCCTGGACGATGGCCTGATCGTCATAGGCGGTCGTCATGTCGATCAAGGTACCGGTGTAGCGCAACCGTATCGGCGTCTGCGTTTCGACCTGACCCGCCTCGAATGCCATCAGAACTTCTGCGGGCGATCCGAAAGTCCGGCCCTCGCCACGAGTTCCTTCCTTGCCACGAGTCAGGTAGTAAATGCCGAGGACCATGTCTTGGGTCGGTATCGCGATCGGCTGCCCGCTTGCGGGCGACAGGAGGTTTTGGGTCGACAGCATCAAGACCGACGCCTCGATCTGTGCCTCGGGAGAAAGCGGGATGTGAACGGCCATCTGGTCCCCGTCGAAGTCGGCGTTGAACGCAGTGCAGACGAGCGGGTGGATCTTGATGGCTTTGCCTTCGACCAGGACCGGCTCGAACGCCTGGATCCCCAGACGGTGAAGTGTCGGAGCGCGGTTGAGCAACACCGGATGATCCTGAATGACATCCTCCAGGATGTCCCAGACGACGGGATCGTGCCGCTCGACCATCTCCTTGGCGGCTTTCACGGTCGTACAGTGGCCGCCCTGTTCGAGTCGGTTGTAGATGAACGGCTTGAACAGTTCGAGCGCCATCTTCTTGGGCAACCCGCACTGGTCGAGCTTCAACTCCGGTCCCACGACGATGACGGACCGCCCGGAGTAGTCCACCCGCTTGCCGAGCAGATTCTGTCGGAACCGGCCCTGCTTCCCCTTCAAAGTGTCGGAAAGTGACTTCAGCGGCCGGTTGTTCGCGCCGCGCAGGATGCGGCCGCGGCGACCGTTGTCGAAGAGCGCGTCGACCGCTTCCTGGAGCATCCGCTTCTCGTTTCGGACGATGACGTCGGGCGCGTGGAGCTCGATGAGCTTCTTTAGACGGTTGTTCCGGTTGATCACACGCCGGTAGAGATCGTTCAGATCCGAGGTCGCGAAGCGCCCGCCATCGAGCGGAACCAGCGGCCGCAGTTCGGGCGGGATCACCGGAATCACATCCAGGATCATCCACTCCGGTTTGTTCCCCGACTTGACGAACGCCTCGACGACCTTCAGTCGTTTGGAGAACTTGATCTTCTTCTGCTGCGACGTCTCGTTTTTCATCTTGACGCGCAGTTCCTCGGAAAGCGGTCCGATCTCGACGCGCTTCAGCAGCTCCTTGATCGCTTCTGCGCCCATCATGGCCGCGAACTTCCCTGGATACTCCTGCTGCATCTGCCGGAACTTCTCCTCGGTCAGCAGTTCTCGATCTTTCAATGGGGCCTCACCCGGATCGACCGTCACGTAAGCTTCGAAGTACAGTACGCGCTCCAACTCGCGCAGTGACATATCGAGGAGGTGTCCGATCCGGCTCGGCAAACCCTTGAAGAACCACACGTGAGAGCAGGGGCTCGCCAGTTCGATGTGCGCGAGACGTTCACGTCGAACTTTGGAAAGCGTGACCTCGACGCCGCACTTGTCGCAGATGACGCCCCGGTGCTTCATGCGTTTGTACTTCCCGCAGAGGCACTCCCAGTCGGTCACCGGCCCGAAGATCCGCGCACAGAAGAGCCCGTCCTTTTCCGGTTTGAAGGTTCGGTAGTTGATCGTCTCGGGCTTTGTGACTTCCCCGTGAGACCAGGAACGAATCTTCTCCGGCGATGCCAGGCTGATCCGGATACTGTCGAAATCGGCGATGGGTGCCGCTCTGTCGTAGGGATTCGATCTAATCAAAGCTGTTACCTCCAAGAAGGAGAAAAAACGAACGCTGTAGGTGCGCTCTACGAGCGCACATGTGCGGTCGCAGACCGCACCTACACTTTCTAAGCCGAGGGCTTTCTTTTCATCAACTCGACGTCCAGGCAGAGGCTCTGCAGCTCTCGGATCAGGACATTGAACGACTCAGGTACTCCCGGTTCGATCGCCGCCTCGCCCTTCACGATGGCCTCGTAGATCTTGGTGCGTCCATACACGTCATCTGATTTCGCCGTGAGCAACTCCTGCAAGATATGGGCCGCGCCGTACGCCTCCAGCGCCCAGACCTCCATCTCTCCGAAACGCTGGCCACCAAACTGCGCCTTTCCGCCGAGCGGCTGCTGCGTGATCAGAGAGTACGGTCCGATCGAGCGCGCGTGGATTTTGTCGTCCACCAGGTGGGACAGCTTCAACATATAGATGTAGCCGACCGTCACCTCGTTCTCGAAGGGCTCTCCCGACATGCCGTCGTATAGACGCGTCTTCCCGCTAGTCGGAAGGCCGGCGCTCTCGAGGACGCTCTTGATTTCCGACTCCGTGGCGCCGTCAAACACCGGCGTCGCGTAGTGGAACCCGAGCGCGTGGGCAGCCCAACCAAGGTGGGTCTCGAGAATCTGCCCGACGTTCATCCGGGAGGGCACACCCAAGGGATTCAAAACGATCTCGACTGGGGTGCCGTCGGGCAGGAACGGCATATCCTCTTCGGGCAGAATGCGTGCGATCACACCCTTGTTGCCGTGCCGGCCGGCCATCTTGTCACCGACAGAAAGCTTCCGTTTCATCGCGACGTAAACCTTGACCAGTTTGATCACGCCTGGCGGTAGTTCGTCACCACGCCGCAGCTTGGAAACCCGCTCTTCGTGAACCTTCCTTAGAACGTCGATCTGGCGGGTCGTCATCCCCTCGATTTCCTGGATTGCCTCGGAATTGTTCGAACGATCCGAGAACTTCAGCTTCAGGAGCTCGCGCAGCGACATGTTCTCGATGACTTCGCGTGTGATTTCTGTCTTCTTCGCGATGATCTTTCTGCCGGTACGGTCGTGGATCAGTTCGTTCGAGGTGATCTTGCCGCCCAGCACCTGTTCCAGACGCTTGTTCCGTTCGTCGGTCAAGATCCGGATCTCGTCGCGGAGGTTCTTCTCCAGCCTCTGGAGCTCCGACTCCTCGATCGCCATGGCGCGTTCGTCCTTCTCGGCTCCCTTGCGGGAAAAGATGTTCACGTCCACGACGATGCCTTCGATACCCGGCGGGCAGATCAGCGAGGCGTCGCGCACGTCGCCGGCCTTCTCCCCGAAGATGGCACGCAGCAGCTTCTCTTCCGGCGTCAACTGCGTCTCGCCCTTGGGAGTGACCTTGCCAACGAGCACGTCCCCCGGCTTCACGCTCGCGCCGATGCGGATGATACCGGCCTCATCCAGATCCTTGAGGAACGATTCGCTGACGTTCGGGATGTCCCGGGTGATTTCTTCCGGACCGAGCTTGGTGTCGCGGGCCTCGATCTCGAATTCTTCGATGTGAATCGACGTGTAGTAATCGTCCTTGACCAGTCGCTCTGAGACCAGGATGGCATCCTCAAAGTTGTAGCCACGCCATGGCATGAAGGCGACCAGGACATTGCGTCCCAAGGCCAGCTCACCCTGCTCGGTACATGGTCCGTCGGCCAGGACCTGACCCTTGCCGACCAGGTCGCCCTGCCGAACGACCGGTTTCTGGTTGATACAGGTGTTCTGGTTCGACCGCTTGAACTTCGTCAGGCCGTAGATATCCGCGCCGACTTCCCGCGAGAAGAAGCTCTCCTCGGCTCCCTCGACGCGCACGATGATCCTTTCCGAGTCGACGGAATCCACGACACCGGCCCGTTTGCAGACGACGACCGCTCCGGAATCACGCGCGGTGATTTCCTCCATCCCGGTCCCGACGAACGGTGCGTCGGTACGCAGGAGAGGCACGGCCTGCCGCTGCATGTTGGAACCCATCAGGGCGCGGTTCGCGTCGTCGTTCTCGAGGAACGGGATCAGCGACGCTGCGACCGAGACGAGTTGTTTTGGTGAAACGTCGACGTAGTCGACCTCCTCCCGGTGCTTCAACACGAAGTTGCCCGATTGCCGGACGTTGACCAGTTCCCGGATCATCCGGCCCTTTGCATCCAGCTCGACGTTCGCCTGGGCGATCAGGTACTTGTCTTCTTCCCAGGCCGACAGGTAGAACGAATAGGGTTCGTACTCAATCCGCTTCTTCTTCTTCGCCTTGAGCGATTCGTTGTCCTTCTCGACGGCCTCTCTCTCGACGTGATCCCCAACCTTGAACTTCGAATCACCGGTCACGATCACCGTCACGTAATCGATCACCCTGCCCTTTTTAACTTTGCGGTAGGGGCTCTCGATGAACCCGAACTCGTTGATTCGGGCGTAACAGCTGAGCGAAGAAATCAGGCCGATGTTCGGGCCTTCCGGCGTCTCGATCGGACAGATACGTCCGTAGTGGGTCGGGTGTACGTCGCGAACCTCGAACCCGGCGCGTTCGCGCGAGAGCCCGCCCGGTCCCAGTGCCGAAAGACGGCGCTTGTGCGTGATCTCGGAAAGCGGGTTCGTCTGGTCCATGAACTGGGACAGCTGAGACGATCCGAAGAATTCCCTCACGGCGGCGATAACCGGTTTCGCGTTGATCAAATCGTGCGGCATCGCCGTGATCATCTCCTGGTAGACGGACATCTTCTCCTTGATCGCCCGCTCCATTCGAACAAGTCCGATGCGGAACTGGTTCTCGAGCAACTCCCCGACGGCGCGGACGCGTCGATTGCCGAGGTGATCGATGTCGTCTACCTGGCCGATGTTCTTCCGGAGCTTCAACAGGTAGCCGATCACACCGTAGAAGTCGGCGGGCTCCAAGATTCTCTTCTCCAGCGGGGTGGTCAGGTCCAGTTTGATGTTGAACTTCAGACGGCCGACCCGGGAAAAATCGTACTTTCGCTGGTCGAAGAACATCCCCTCGAACAGGTTGGTGGCGGTCTCCAGCGTCGGGGGATCGCCGGGGCGCAACTTGCGGTAGATCTCGATCAGCGCCTCGTGGGACGTCTTGATCGTGTCCTTCTTGAGCGTCTGGCTCAGCACCAATCCGACGTCGTCCCGCTCGGGAAAGAACACACCTATTTCCGGGACTCCGGCGTCGACGAGCGAACTGATGACGGCCGGCGTCAGTTCGTTGTTCGCCTCGACGAGAACTTCGCCCGTGTTCGTGTCGACGATGTCGGCAACCGAGATCGCCCCTTCCAGGTCCTCGGCCACGATCTCGAAACGCTTGATCTTTGCCTGCTTCATGTGTGCGAACACGGAGGCGGTGATCTTCTTGCCTGCCCCGACGAGTAGTTCTTTCGTCTTGGGATTCCGGACCTCCTTCGAAACTCTCACGCCGCGGACGGTCGGGGAGAAGTTCCAGTGGAGCTTGCCCTTCTCGACCGTGATCGTATCGACGGAATAAAAGCTGCGGATGATTTCCTCGTCACTCTTCAGGCCCAGCGCCCTCAAGAAGATCGAAGCGAGGAACTTCCGCTTTCGATCGATACGGACGTACAGGATGTTCTTGGTCGTCTCGAATTCGAACTCCACCCAGGAACCGCGGTAGGGGATGATCTTGCCGAGAAAATAGTCCCGGCCCGGGGTGGACTCAAAGAACACTCCCGGACTCCTGTGTAGTTGGCTGACGATAACGCGCTCGGTACCGTTGATGATGAACGTGCCGTTCTCGGTCATCAGCGGGATCTCGCCGAAATAGACTTCCTGCTCCTTGATGTCCCGGATCGTCTTGGATCCCGTGTCCGGATCCTTGTCGAAAATGGTCAGACGGATCGTCACCTTCAGCGGAGCGGCGTAGGTCATTCCCCGCTCCTGGCACTCGTTGACGTCATACTTGAGGTTGAGTTGCACGGGATCGCCGCACTTGTGACAGAACGTGACCAGGTTCCTGTTGAGGGTTCCGCAGTGGCGGCACATGACTGTGTTCTCGGCCGAAAACGGATTGGTCGTGATCGTGGCACCGCAGGACCGGCAGGTACTGCGCAGATGATGGAGTCCCTTCAACGTGCCGCATTTGCATTCCCAGTTCCCGATCGAGTAACTGATGAACTCGAGCGTGGACACGCCGCGAAAATCGGAGATCGGAAAGACAGAGTTGAAGACTGCCTGAAGTCCGGTGTCTTCGCGCTCGTCCGGCAGCATGTTCATCTGCAGGAAGCGTTCATAAGACTTCTTCTGCACCTCGATGAGATTGGGAATCTGAATCGCCGTGCGAATCTTCGAAAAGTTGATCCGCTCTCTCGAGCCGTTCGTCCTAGTGTCCGCCATTTCTTGTGTTTACTCCTAAAAGCCAATCAGCCGAGCCGCGGGCGCACTACGCCCGCAGCGTCGGCTTTCAAATTTGCGGTCAGCCGGCCGGCTTTGAAGGATGCTGTCCGAAATAATCGGATGCTGTCCGAGATAATCGATGGATGCTCCCCGCCAATCGAAGTTGTTCCCGACCTACTTCACTTCGACAGTGGCGCCAGCTTCTTCGAACTTCTTTTTGACCTCTTCCGCCTCGTCTTTCGTCACGCCTTCCTTGATCGCCTTCGGCGCGGACTCGACCAGATCCTTCGCTTCTTTCAGACCAAGGCTTGTCAGGCCCCGCACGACCTTGATAACCGCAATCTTGTTTCCGCCGAACCCGGTCAACACGACGTCGAACTCCGTCTGTTCCTCGACAGGGGCTGCGGCTCCCGCAGCCGGCCCCGCCACGGCGACCGCCGCTGCCGCAGCGCTGACACCGAACGCCTCCTCGATACCCTTGACGAGCTCGGATGCTTCCAGTAGCGACAAGCCCTTGATGTCTTCGATGATGCTTTCTACTTTGTCCGCCATTACGTTCTCCTGATTGAATAAAAACCTGTGCCGGAAACTCAGGACGGAGCCCTGTTTCCCGCATCTATGATTGCTGGACCTAACGTGACTCCCTGGAATATCCTTTATTCCGAAAATTTCTTCTCTTCGACGGCCTGCCCAAGGGCCACGGCCAGGTTTCGCGCCACGGCGCTGATCGCCATCGCTGTACGTTGGGCCGGCGCGTTGATCAGGTACATCAGCTGGGCAATCAACTCGTCATGCGATGGAAGCGCGGCGATTTCAACAATCGTCGAAATCTCGACGGCACGGCCCTCGACCATCCCGGCTTTGAATTCAAGCGCCGGATTATCCTTGGCGTAGTCGCTGAGCGTCTTTGCCAAGGCGACCGGGGCGCCCGTGTTGTAGGCAATTGCGGTCGACCCGTCGAAAGTCTCCGACAATTCGGCAGCCGGCGTGCCCTCGGCCGCGAGCTTCACGAGCGTGTTCTTGACGACCCGATACTTACTGTCGGCTTCCCGCACCTTGCGCCGGAGTTCGGTGTCCTTCGCCACATCGAGCCCCTGGAACTTGACCACAACGAGGTTCTGCGCCTCGCTGAGCTCCTTTTTCAGAAACTCAACCTCTTCCTGTTTTTGCTTCTTCGATTTCACAGATCTTTCCCCTGTCGGGAGTCCTTAAGTGACTAATGACAACTACTTTGCCTCCACCGAGGCCAGATCCACGTCGATACCCGGACTCATCGTCGTCGCGAACGTGACGCTTCGGACGTACTTGCCCTTCAGCGCCGTCGGCCGGGCCTTGAGTATCGACTCTGCCAAGGTGCGGACGTTCTCGACCAGTTTTTGATGGTCGAACGACACCTTGCCGAACGGGGCGTGGATGACGCCCGTCTTGTCCACGCGGAACTCGACTTTCCCTGCCTTGACCTCGGAAACGGCTTTCGCTACCTCAAAAGTGACCGTTCCGGTTTTCGGGTTGGGCATCAGGCCGCGCGGACCGAGCACCCGCCCGAGCTTGCCCACCGACTTCATCATGTCCGGCGTCGATATGCAGGCATCGAAGCCCAGCCAGCCACCCTTGATCTTCTCGACCAGTTCTTCGCCACCAACGAATTCGGCGCCGGCCTGTTCGGCCTCTCTCACTTTTTCGCCGGAGGCGATCACGCACACTGACTTGGACTTGCCCAGACCGTTAGGCAACACGACCGTGCCACGAACCATCTGGTCGGCGTGTTTCGGATCCACTCCCAACCGCATGTGCAATTCCACGGTCTCGTCGAAGTTGGCAAACTTGACCTTCTGGAGTGTCTCGATCGCTTCTTCCACGGCGTAGGATCGGTCTTCGATCTGCTCAGCCGCCTTGGCGTATTTCTTGTTCTTGGCCATACCTTCAAGCTCTCCTAGCCGACAACTTCCAGACCCATGCTGCGGGCAGTGCCCTTGACGATCAACATCGCCGCCTCCAGACTCGCCGCGTTGAGATCCGGCATCTTGAGCTTGGCGATTTCTTCGATTTGTTTCTCGGTCACCTGCCCGACTATGGCCTTGTTCGGCTCGCCCGATCCCTTCGCGATGCCTGCCGAACGCTTCAGCAAAACCGCGGCCGGTGGTGTCTTCGTGATGAAGCTGAAGGAGCGGTCCGCGTACACCGTGATGACGGCTGGAATGATCAGTCCTTCCTGATCCTTGGCCGAAGTCCTGGCGTTAAAGGCCTTGCAGAAATCCATGATAGCGACGCCGTGCTGACCCAGCGCCGGACCGACCGGCGGCGCAGGTGTCGCCTTTCCCGCCGGTATCTGTAGCTTGATCTGGCCGATTACTTTCTTTGCCATGCCTGGTTCCCAGTGAACTAGTTCTTTTCGACCTGCAGAAAGTCGAGTTCGACGGGCGTCGAACGCCCGAAAATCGTCACCATGACTTTCAACGTGCTGCGATCATCGTTGACCTCGTCGACCACGCCCGTGAAACTCGTGAACGGACCGTCGATTATCGAGACCGTCTCGCCGTTTTCGAAGCTCAGCTTGGGCTTCGGGCGGTCGGCGGCAGCCGTCTCGACCCGGTACACTATCTGCTGCACCTCCTCATCGGACAAGGGTGTCGGACTCGATCCGGTGCCCACGAAGCCGGTCACTCGCGGGGTGTCCTTCACCAGGTGCCAGGCGTGATCGCTGGGACCTCCCGTTTCGGCCGTAGCCATTTCGACCAGCACGTAACCGGGGTAGAACATTTTTTGAGAGATGACCCGCTTACCGCCCTTGATCTCGATGACCTCTTCGGTCGGTATCAGGACGTCACAGATCTCGTCTTCCAGCCCCAGGGCCGCGACTCTGGAGCGCAAGCTTTCGGCCACTTTGCGCTCGAATCCCGAATAGGTATGGATGATGTACCACTGCTTGGACACGCCCTCGTTAGCCTCCAGCGAAATAATCCAGTACGCGGTTCAACCCCAGTCCAAGTACGTAGTCCACCAGGCCCAGGTAAAAACCGAATAAGAAGACCGCGATGATCACGACAACCGTCGTGCCGACGACTTCATCCCTGTTGGGCCAGGAGACCTTCCTCATCTCGCCACGAACATCGCCGTAGAACTGCGTACTCCGTTGCGACCAGTCTTTAATCTTCTCCGCTGGATTCATCGATCAATGAGGCAGGCCAGGAGGGATTCGAACCCCCAGCATCCGGTTTTGGAGACCGGCGCTCTGCCAGTTAGAGCTACTGGCCTGCAATGGGAAAGCAAAATCAAATGATTCTAGCAAATTGACCGCTACTTCGTCTCTCGATGAACAGTGTGTTGCCGGCAACGCGGGCAATACTTTTTCGTCTCGAGCCGTTCGGTATGTTTCTTCTTATTCTTCGTGCCGGAGTAGTTACGTTCTTTGCATTCCTTGCACTGCAGTGTGATGATGTCTCGCATCGTTCAGACCCGACAGTTACTCGACGATTTCGGTGACGGTTCCGGCGCCGACAGTGCGGCCGCCCTCGCGGATCGCGAACCGCAACCCCTTCTCCAGCGCCACCGGCGTGATCAGCGTGATCTCCAAACTCACGTTGTCTCCCGGCATCACCATCTCCACCCCTTCCGGCATGGATGACGATCCCGTCACGTCCGTTGTCCGAAAATAAAACTGCGGCCGATACCCGTTGAAAAACGGTGTGTGCCGACCCCCTTCTTCCTTCGTCAACACGTACACTTCCGCACTGAATTTCGTGTGCGGCGTGATCGACCCTTTCTTCGCCACCACCTGGCCCCGCTCCACTTCGTCCTTCTTCGTCCCCCTCAACAACAACCCCACGTTGTCGCCTGCCTGCCCCTCATCGAGCAGCTTCTTGAACATCTCCACTCCGGTGATCACCGTCTTGAAGGTCGGCTTGAACCCCACGATCTCCAACTCCTCGCCCACCTTCACCATCCCTCGCTCGACCCGGCCCGTCACCACCGTCCCCCGCCCCGATATCGAAAATATGTCTTCGATCGGCATCAAAAACGGCTTGTCGACCGCCCGCTCCGGTACCGGTATGTAGTCATCCACCGCCGCCATCAACTCATCGATCTTCACCACCCACTCCTCGTCCTCTTCCAACGCCTTCAACGCCGAGCCCCGCACCACCGGAATGTCGTCTCCCGGAAATCCATACGAAGAAAGCAACTCCCGCACTTCCAACTCCACCAACTCCAGCAACTCCTCGTCTTCCACCGCATCACACTTGTTCAAAAACACCACGACGTAGGGCACCCCCACCTGCCGCGCCAGCAGTATGTGCTCCCGCGTCTGCGGCATCGGCCCGTCCGTCGCCGCTACCACTAGGATCGCTCCGTCCATCTGCGCCGCTCCCGTGATCATGTTCTTGATGTAGTCGGCGTGTCCCGGACAGTCCACGTGCGCGTAATGCCGGTTTGACGTCTGGTACTCCACATGCGCCGTCGCAATCGTGATCCCCCTCGCCTTCTCCTCCGGCGCGTTGTCGATCGAATCGAACGACCGAAACGACACCGACGGATCGTTCTTCGCCAACGTCTTCGTGATCGCCGCCGTCAACGTCGTCTTCCCGTGATCGATGTGCCCGATCGTCCCCACATTGATGTGCGGCTTCGAACGCTCAAACTTCTCTTTCGCCATCGTTGCGCTTCCTTTTCCTTGTCTGCTTCTCTATCCTCGTTCGCCTATCCCCGGTTCCGGCCTTCTCGAAAACGTTGGCCGGTGCCCGTTATCCGTTGGCGGTGGCGCTGGTCCGATACTCTTCGCTGGCCACTGATCACTCACCACTACACAGAGCGGGAGACGGGATTCGAACCCGCGACCAACGGCTTGGAAGGCCGTGACTCTAGCCTCTGAGTTACTCCCGCCGATGGAGCCCACGACCAGGATTGAACTGGTGACCTCGTCCTTACCAAGGACGCGCTCTACCGACTGAGCTACGTGGGCCACGTAGCTTGCAGCTATCATCGGTCAGATTTCGGCTCTTGGCTCCTTGGCTGACAGCTAACAGCTGATCGCTGATCCACTTCGACGGAGGGTCGCCCCCGCACCTCGCATCGAATCGCTCCCCCGAATGGACAGGGGAGGATTCGAACCTCCGTAGCCCGCAAGGAGCGCCAGATTTACAGTCTGGTGCGTTTAACCACTCCGCCACCTGTCCTCTAGGAGCTGGCGAAGGGAGTCGAACCCCCGACCTGCTGATTACAAATCAGCTGCTCTACCAACTGAGCTACGCCAGCGTTGACAAACTTAAAAATGTAGCACAGCCGGAGTCGCGTTTCAACGATTTCAAGAGGTTGGGCCCTTTTCAGGGTTGATTTTCGACTTCCCAGGACCGTCGTTGCCGCACAACTTCGTAGAGGGCCAGTCCGGCGGCCACCGACAGGTTCAGCGATTCGATGCGGCCCAGCATCGGAAAACGGATCAGAGCATCGCATGTCTCCCGCACGAGGCGCCTGATTCCACGGTGTTCCGCTCCCAGCACCAGGGCTACCGGAACGGTGAAATCGAACTCCGTCCACGTGATCTCAGCAACCGGGTCGACACCGACGACCCAGATTCCGCGCTTCTTGGCGTCCCTAATTGCTGAAACCAGGTTTCGAACGCGGGCGATGGGAAGGTGATCGACGGCTCCCGCAGACGCCCGGGCAACAGCCGTCGACAGCGGGGCCGTCCGGCGATCGCTGAGGACGAGACCTGACGCTCCGGAGGCCTCGGCGGTCCGGATGACCGCTCCAAGGTTTTGTGGATCCTGGACTTCATCCAGCATCACCAGGAGCGCATTGGGGGCGGCGACGAGGTCCTCCAGCGACCGGTAGGGCACGACTCCGGTAATGGCGACGACCCCCTGGTGGGGTTGTCCTCCCGGAACCAGCCGATCCAGGATGGTCCGCGGCTCGCGGCGAACAGGAATCCCTCGCTCACGCGCAAGTTCGAAAATCCGTTGGAGTTTTGCCCCCCCGGACTCCCGAGCGACGTAAATGCGATCGAGCGAGCGAGAGCCGGACTGTAGGGCCTCATAGACCGGATGGATGCCGATAATCTCTTCATCCATAACGGGAAACGAACTCCTCCACGCGCTGCCGGCACCCCAAAACGCTGGACACTCCCAGCCGGGAAGCCGTTTCGACGAGGGGAATCAGCTTATCCAGCTCCGGACCCGACGAGCGACCCGTCAGCGCGACACGAAGCGGACGGAATAACTGGCGGCCTTTCCTCCCCGTCGCCTTCTTGAGTTTCCCCACGATCTCGCGGAAGTCCTCGAACGTCAGGTGATCGCGCTGTTTCAGCTCCTCGCCGAAGAGACGAATCAGTTCGATGGCGCCGCCATCCGCGACGACGTCGGAGAAGTCGCCGGCCTCATCGACGGGAAATGCCAACGCCGAGTCCAGGGCGGCAGGCAACTTGCTGACGACATCGACGCCTCCGATGAGCGTATCGACAACAACCCGCACCCATTCGTCCTGTTCCGATTCAGGAAGCTTGCCTTCGGCCCCCAGCGCGTCCCGGACCAGCGGAATGGTCTTCGAGCTTTGTTTCAGGTACTGACGGTTTATGAAGTTCAGCTTGCCGGTGTCGAAGACCGCGGGGTTCTTGTTGACGCGATCCAACCGAAACTCGTCAACCAGCCGCCCTGGAGGTACGATTTCGCTGCCTTCGGCGCCCGGTGACCAGCCCAGCAGCGCGATGTAGTTCATCAACGCTTCGGGCAGGTAGCCTGCCTCCCGAAACTGGGCCGCCGAGGTCGCGCCATGCCTCTTGCTTAACCGGGTCTGGTCCGGCCCGAGAATCGTCGACAGGTGAGCAAAATGCGGCGTCGGCCGACCGAGCGCTTCATAGATCAACACCTGCTTCGGCGTGTTGGACAGGTGGTCGTCTCCCCTGATGACATGGGAAATCTCCATCAGCGCGTCATCGACGACCACGGCGTAGTTGTAAGTCGGGCTTCCGTTTGACCGGAGAATTATGGGATCGCTGATGACCTCGCTCGAAAACCGCATGTGGCCATGAACGAGGTCGTCGAACAGGATGGGGCCCTTTCGGACCTTCAACCGCATCACCGACGGCTCCGAGGCGGCGAGTCGACGCTTCACTTCTTCGAGTGCCAGGTCGTGACAGGTGCCTGGATACGTCCACGACATGCCGGCCCGTTTCGCCTCCTCGGCTTGGCGCGTCAGGTCTTCCTCGCGACAGAAGCAGGGAAAAGCCCTCCCCGCGTCCCGAAGCCGGCCGGCATGTTCCCGGTAGAGATCGAACCGCTCCGATTGGCGATATGGGCCATACGGACCGCCGACGTCGGGCCCCTCGTCCCAGTCCATTCCGAACCAACGCAGATCCCGGTAGATAAGCTCCTCGAACCGGCGTTCGGACCGTTCGGCGTCGGTGTCCTCGATCCGCAGAACAAACCCGCCCCCGGACTGCCGAGCAAACAGCCAGGCAAAAAGACCCGTCCTGAGGTTGCCGACATGGAGCAGACCGGTTGGACTGGGCGCGTAGCGAACGCGAATGTTCTCTGGATTGGGAGCGCTCATGCGAGCATCAATCCATGAACACGAGCGCCACGGCCTGAGCCGCGATTGCCTGTTCGGTGCCAACCTCGCCGAGCCGTTCCATGGTCTTGGCTTTCACGTGAACCGAGTCTGCGGGTACCTCGAGTACCCCGGCTATCTTTGCCTGCATCGATGGAAAGTAGGGGAGCAGTCTGGGCCGCTCGGCCAGGATGTTGGAATCGATGTTCCCTATTTCATAGCCCTTGTGCCGGACCAACTCAGCCGTGTCACGCAACAATTCGGTGCTGGCAATGCCCTTGAAACGGGAGTCGGTGTCGGGAAACTTCTCTCCGATATTACCCAGCCCGCAAGCCCCAAGCAGGGCGTCGGTGATGGCATGCAGAAGCACGTCGCCGTCCGAGTGCCCGACAAGTCCCTTCTCGTGGGGAATCTCCACTCCACCGAGCATGAGCTTGCCATCGGCTTCGAGACGATGCATGTCGAAACCGATTCCGATGCGGAATTTCACTCGACCGGTTCCCGCTCTTCGTCGAGAAGGAATCTTGCCAGGGAGAGATCGGTGGGCCTCGTGATCTTGATGTTGCGGTCTGAGCCGCGCACGACGGACACGGGACGGCCGAGCCGCTCGACCAGGCTGGCTTCGTCCGTACCGTAGTATCCATCCTTGCGTGCGGCATCGAAAGCTTCACGCAGCACATCTGTTCGGAAGGCCTGCGGCGTCTGCGCCAGTACGAGGTGCTCGCGCCTCAAGGTTGATTTGACGGAGTCTCGCTGGACCTCCTTGACGGTGTCGGTGATCGGTATGGCAAGAATCGCGGCACCGCTGCGGTCGGCTTCCGCCACGACCTCCTCGATCTCGTCCAGGCTGACGAACGGTCGGACCCCGTCGTGCACGACGACGATTTCGGTGTCCGAATCGAGCTGCCGCATCGCCATTCCGACGGAGTCCTGACGGCGCTCACCTCCTTCTATGGCGGTGATGGGTTTCTCGAGACTCGCGCCCGCAACCAACTCACGCACCTCTTCGACGGCCTCCCGTGGGGCGGCGATAACGATGTGATCGATGCGTCTCGAGGCGTCGAACTTGCGAAGCGTCGACACGAGTATGGGGACGCCGTCCAGGACTAGAAACTGTTTGGGCCTGTCGGCTTTCATCCGGCGGCCGGCGCCGGCCGCCGCGATAATGGCACCTGTTTTCATATGATAGCGCTCCTCGGCACGGGTATCTCTCCCAACGAGATCTCCTTCATCGAGGATCGAGCGTCTCTGAAGAAGTAGTCAGTAGTCAGTTAGAGGAATATAGCTCTTACTCGTCAGACAACCGGTCACTCATCACTGACTTATTTCGCGTGGACGCCCGTCTGCTGATGTTTCGCCGATCGGTCAGGCCGGTCCGAACGGTCGCGACCACCGCGGTCGTCGCGAGGCGGTTGATGGTCTCGCTTCTCTTCGTAGCGGCCAAAGATCATCTTTCCCGCCGTCGTCTGTAGGACACTCGTCACGGAAGAGTCGACCGTCTTGCCGATCATCTTGCGCGCATTGTCCACGACGACCATCGTTCCGTCATCCAGGTACGCAATACCCTGGTTGAACTCCTTGCCCTCTTTCAGGATGAAAACCTTCATGACTTCGCCAGGCAGATAGACGGGCTTCAAGGCATTCGCCAGTTCGTTGATGTTCAATACTTCGACGCCGCGTAGCTGAGCCACCTTGTTCAGGTTGAAGTCATTCGTGACGATCTTCGCGTCCATCTCCTTCGCCAGTTCGATCAGTTTCATGTCGACTTCGCGAATCTGGGGATAATCGTTCTCGACAAACTGAACCGTGATACCCGACATCTTCTGTATTCGCTGCAGGATGTCCAGGCCCCGCCGGCCCCTGTTGCGTTTCAGGCTGTCGGCGGAGTCCGCCACCTGCTGAAGCTCCCTGAGGACGAAGTGGGGTATAACCAGGACTCCGTCCAGGAACCCGGTCTCGCAAATGTCGGCAATCCGCCCGTCGATGATGACGCTGGTGTCCAGGATCTTGTAGTCGCGTTTCGGCGGGCGCTCCGCTCCGAAGATGCCCCCCAGTGCGGAGAGGTTGAGTAGGTCCCCTTTGTTGGCACCGACGACCAGACCGACATAGACCATGAGGAACAGGACGAAGATTTTTACGAACGATAGCGAACTCTCATCGAATGTGGTCTGGGTCAGTAACTCGCCGATCATGCTTGCGCCGACGATTCCCAGAATCGAACCGAAGGCGGCGCCGATGAGGCGTTTGAGCGAGGCACGACGGACGCGATGCTCGAAGTAAATGATCCCGAGCGCGCTGGCAAGCCCTATAAGAAGTGTATATGGACCGGAAAGTCCAAAAGGACGAATAAAGTAGGCGGCCACCATCAACGTTGCGGCGAAGATCATCCGGACCACGATGATGTCGATCAGGAAGTTCTCTTCCTTGCCGGATACGTTTGGCGCCCCTTCTGGTAACGATGTGTTCTGGTATTGTTCCATATGGCACCTAACTTTCTATCTACGAATGTACAAAAAAGCTAAAATCCACCGCATGCGATTATAAATTATTGATATCAATAAGAATAGCTAATAGTTGTCGGTAGTCAGTTGTCAGCGAAATCGTGGTGACTCTGGTGTCGGTCGCCTGGTTAAAGCGAGTTTTCCAGGCGGGAGTGGCAGGCGGGTTCGTTGCCTCTATTGGCTGCTGGCCACGGACAACTGGTTCTGCCCGAAAAGGGCCTCGACCGCCTCGTGCAGGTTGTCTACCGGAAGGGGGTCGAAACTGCTCAGACGCTCCGAAACGGTCTGGCGCGGAGTCACACCTTCACTAAAACCAAGCGCCTTCGCCTCTTTGAGTCTAATCTCCGGGTACAGGCAGGATCGAACCTCGCCCCCGAGACCGACCTCACCGAAGACGATGGTGGATGAAGGGATGGGCCGGTTCAAGTAGCTCGAGACTATCGCCGCCACGATCGCCAGGTCGGCAGCAGGTTCGTCGATCTCCAGACCGCCGACGACGTTCAGGTAGATGTCCTGGTCCCAGAGGTTGATCCCGAGCCGCTTTTCGATGACGGCCGACAGCAGGGCCAGGCGCTGGGGATCCACTCCCGTCGTCAGCCTCCGGGGTGTCCCGAAGTGGGTCCGGGACACCAGCGCTTGCAGCTCGACCAAAAGGGGTCTGGACCCCTCTACGCAACAGGCGATGGCTGAACCGGCGTCGGGTCCGTTTCTCGGCGACAGGAACAGCCCAGATGGGTTCTCGACGGGGCGCAGTCCGTTGGCGCCCATCTCGAAGATGCCGAGTTCGTTTGCCGGACCGAAGCGATTCTTGATCGTGCGCACGATGCGGTGCGGGTGCTGGCGGGGACCTTCGAAATAAAGGACCGTATCGACGATGTGCTCCAGTGCCTTGGGTCCGGCGAGAGAACCCTCCTTCGTGATGTGCCCGATCAGGAAAACGGGCACATGGCGTTTCTTGGTCCAGAAGAGGAATTGCGAAGCAACCTCCCGCACCTGGCCTATGCTGCCCGGAGCCATATCCAGCTTCTCGCTGAAGGTCGTCTGGATCGAATCGATCACTACGGCGCCGACGGCGAGTTCCTCGGCCATCGCGAGAATACGCTCGACCGACATCTCGGAATAGATGTGCAGATCCCGTGTTTCGACCTGTAGTCGCTCACCCCGCAGCTTGATCTGCCCGGGAGACTCTTCGCCGGACGCGTACAACACCGGGTGGACTGCTGCCAGATGCGAGGCTACGTCGAGCATCAGCGTGGACTTCCCCACCCCGGGATCGCCCCCGAGCAGTGTCAGGGCGCCGGCGACCACGCCTCCGCCCAGCACTCTGTCGAATTCGACGATTCCCGTCGGAACCCGGGGTGCGTCCTCCACATCGAGCTCGTCAAACCGGACTGGGCTGGAGTCGGGCGCCGGTCTCGACACGGATGACTGAGGTGTCGCGCGCTCCTCGACCAACGTGTTCCACTCCTGGCAGGCCGGGCACCGGCCGACCCATTTGGGGGAAACGTAGCCACACTGCTGGCATGCGAACTGGGTCTTTGACTTCATGCTACGGGAAGTGGCCAGTGGCCAGAAAGGGAAAATGGCCCGCCTTGGCTCTGACCACTCGCCACTGACCACCATTATTGCGGACAGGAGGGCCGGGAAGGGTCCGGGCGTCAGACTATCTCTCTTCGAACAGGGTCTGGAACCGCGTGTATTGGTGCTGGAACACGAGCTTCACGGTGCCGATCGGCCCGTTCCGCTGTTTGGAGATCATCAATTCGGCGAGGCCGGCATTCTCTTCCGACGGCTTGTAGACTTCCTCGCGGTAGATGAACGCCACCAGATCGGCATCCTGTTCGATCGATCCCGACTCCCGCAGGTCCGACAGCTGAGGTCGGTGATCACTACCGGCGCGTTGTTCCGGCGCCCGGCTCAACTGCGACAACGCCAGAACAGGGACGTGGAGCTCCTTGGCAAGAGCCTTCAAACCACGCGAAATACTGGAAATCTCCTGGTTGCGGTTCTCGTACCGACCGTAGCCCGACATCAACTGCATGTAGTCGACGACGAGCAGACCGAGGCCGTGCTCCGCCTTGAGGCGACGCGCCTTCGCGCGCATCTGCATGATTGTCAGCGCGGATGAATCATCGATGAAGATCGGCGCGCTGGCGATCCGTCCCAGAGAGTCAATCAGCTTCCCGAAATCATCCTTGGAAAGGTAGCCCGTTCGGACACGGTGGGCGTCCACCGTCGCCTCGGAACACAGAACACGCATCAGCAGTTGCTCTTTCGACATCTCCAGGCTGAAGATTCCGACCGGCTCACCCTTTTCGAGGGCTACGTGCTCGGCGATATTGAGCGCCATCGCAGTCTTGCCCATCGAGGGACGGGCCGCCAGGATCACCAGATCGGAGGCCTGCAGGCCGGAGGTCATCCGGTCAAAATCGTTGAAACCGGTTGCCATTCCAGTGATCATCTCCCGTTCGGTGTACAGCTTCTCGAGGAGATGGTGCGCGTCGACCTCCAGGTCCTTAACGGCAACCAGCCCAGATTGGATTCGCTTCTCGGACAACTCGAACAGCGCCTGCTCGGCGCGATCGAGTACCTCCTCGGCGGGTTCGGCTTGTTCGAAACACTCGCTCATAATCCTGTTCGTCGAGTGGATCATCTGTCGGAAGAGCGACTTCTCGCGGATGATCTGCACATAGTGTTCGATGTTGACCAGATGCGGTATCCCGTCCAACAGACTGGCCAGATAGGCGATGCCGCCGGAAGCTTCCAGCAGATTGGACCGATTCAATTCATCCTGGAGGGTAATCAGATCGACAGCTTTGGAGGCATCCACAATCTCGGTCATCTGCCGGAAAATGACGCGATGAGCCTGAAGATAAAGATCTTCCTGACGGAGGTTCTCGATGACGGCGTAGTAGTTTTCGTTGTTGACCAGGATGGCCCCAAGGACCGATTTCTCAGCGTCGACGTTGTGAGGTAACGGACGTTCTATCGCTTCTCGGGCCATGGCGCTGACAAAGGATAATCAGACGAGAAAAAGCGGGCAACAACAAAAGCCAGAAGCACCATCGTCAGGGGCTTCTGGCTTCCGGTCATAAGGTCGCGGACTGCGGATTCTAGTGACCTGTAACAGTGCTATCGGTACCAGCGTTCGGCGGAACGGCGTCGGATTCTAGGAGTGACGCCCGAGCCAATGCTGTTTCATTGCGAGGGCGTTACGACACCGAAGACGGCGCCGCTCCGCCGAACCCTTCGGGCCGATGGGGGTTGCGGGCGATCTCTTTGTCGGAAGCCGTCACCGATGAAAGAGCATCGCTTTCCGTCTCCCTCCTCGACCTCGCCCGCAAGACCCATCGGCGATGGTGCCGATAGCACTGTTACAGGCCACTCTAGGACTCTTATCCGGCGTCGGCAGGCCCGGACGCTTCCTTTTCGGTTTCGTTCTCGGATTCGGGAGGGGTGTTCTCGGATTCCTGCTCGCCCTCGGCCTCGACGCGCAGTTTGATCTCGGCGACCACGTCCCGGAACAGCCGGATCGGAATGTCGAACTCACCCAACTTCTTGATGTGTTCGTCAAGAACGATCTTACGTTTGTCGATGCTAAAGCCCTTCTTCTCCAATTCCTCTGCAACGTCGGAGGTGGTTACGGAGCCGTAAAGCGCATCGTGCTCACCGACCTTGCGAGAGACGGAAACCTCCACGCCGTTGATCAACTCCAGCAGCTTCTCCGCCTCGTCCTTGAGTTTCGTCTCGCGGCGTACAGTGTTGCTGCGTTCCTGCTCGATGATCTTTAAATTACTCGGAGTGGCGACGTAGGCCAGTTTCTTGGGCAGCAGGTAGTTCCGGGCGTAGCCGGCCTTGACCTGGACCACCTCACCGGCCCCACCGAGCTTGTCGATAGACTCTCTCAGGATAATTTCCATTAGACTTCTCCGGCGCCGTTCAATCGCCCGCCCTAATCCATCGTGTAGGGAAGCAGGGCAATACTGCGTGCTTTCTTGATCGCGTCGTTCAACTGACGCTGGTGGGGAGTACAGACCCCTGAAATCCGGCGCGGCAAAATCTTCGCGCGCTCGGGGATGAACTGGGAAATCAGCTTCACGTCCTTGTAGTTGATCGAATCGATCTTCTCGACGCAAAACTTACAGACTTTCCGTCGCCGGTAATACTGTTTGTGGGCCACTTAAGTAATCTCTCCTTCAATTGGTGGGCGAGGATTCCGCGGGAGTGGCCGGCCGATTGGTCACGCGGCGGGCAGCCTTCCTCTCGCGTTCGGCACGAACCTTGTCGAGTTTTTTCTGCTCTTCGTCAATACGCACCGTCAGGTACCGCAAGACCTGGTCCATGACCCGGAATCGCCGCTCGACTTCTTTGATGATGTCCCCGTTTGCTCCCACCGTGAGCAGGACGTAGAAGCCCTCTCTCTTCTTGTCGATCTCATAAGCAAGCTTGCGGCGGCCCATCTTCTCGATCTGCTCCACCTCGCCACCACCGTCGGTAACGACGCCTTCTACCTGAGAAGTGATCTGGTCGACCGCGTCCTCAGGAACGTTCGGGTCGACGATAAACATGATTTCGTACTTTCGCATTAGATCTACCTAAAGATATTTGAAGTCTGCTGTAGCCCTCAGCTTGATCCTCAAAGGATCAAGCGTCTGAAACCCTCAGATCCATCCCATTGTACTTCGACATCGTGGGCCGCGTCCCTTGGGTCAGGATAAACACTACGGAGTCCGCAGCCAGTTCCTCAGAACGTTCGAGCAGCGCACGATCGGAGGGAGCGACCTCCGACAGGACGTAATCTCTCGCCTCTTCGATCATCCGGCCCGAATCGATTCCGACCCGTACCCTCAGGTAGTCGCCCGAGCCAACGGCCGAACCTATCGATTTTAATCCATTATGGCCGCCCGCTGAACCTCTTTCGCGGATTCGGATTCTGCCAAGCGGCAACGCCAGATCGTCGCACACAACCAGAATCCTGGAGTCCGGGCCGAATCTGTCGAAGAGAATCGGCAGTACCGCGCCACTACGGTTCATGTAAGTCCGCGGCTGAACGAGAACGATTTCGCTCCCGTATACGGCCCTACTCCCCAAGCGGGCAGGCTCGGGTTTCCCCCGGAGCGTGATTCCAAGACGCCGAGCCAACGAGTCGACGACTCGAAAGCCTACGTTATGGTAAGTGTTCTCGTAATCGGCGCCAGGATTGCCGAGCCCGATGATGAGCCAGCAACCGGCACCTTCGGATTGTCCTCCGTCTCGGGTTGGGACAACCGCCACAGGGGCTATTCGCCCCCTTCTTCCTCTTTCTTGCCCTTTGTGAGGACTTCCGGCTCGCCCTCGTCTGCACCTTCGACCGGAAGGACTTCGCCTTCCTCGGCCTCAGCGGCTTCTTCCTCTTCGGCCCGGAGGGCCACCACGTGGGCTACAACGCGATCGGCCTCGGCAAGAATCTCAACATTGTCCGGAAAGGGCAGGTCTCCGATACGGATGTTGTCGTGGAGGCGCAACTCGGAAACATCACATTCGATTCGTTCCGGGATGTCCCCGGGCAAACACTCCACGTCGACTTCGCGGAGAACCAGATCCAACAGTCCCTCGCCGGCCTTCACCCCGATCGCTTCGCCACGAATCGCGATCGGAACCGTCACGCGTAAAACCTTGTCCATCGCGATTCTCTGAAAATCGGCGTGCAGGATCGTCTCCGTCACGGGGTCGACCTGCCAGTCCTTGAGGATCACGCTGCTCCCTCCGCCTTCGACCTCCAGGCTGAGGATAGTGTTCCGCCCTGCCTCGGATCGGAGCACTCCGTAGATCTCCTTCGGGTCGACCTTCACGGGAACGTTGTCCTCGGAACCGCCATATACGATCGCGGGTACCATTCCATCGCGACGAATCCGCTTGGAGGCGCTCTTGCCGAACTCGGCGCGGCTCTGCACGTTTAGTGTCATTTCTGCCATCGTAAAATCCTTATCTCCAACTTCTCAACCCGGCGCGCCCGGGGGGATCCACCAGTGCTACCCAAGAATACCTGAATTCTTGGGTAGGCGATCAGCCATCAACTTTCAGCTATCAGCTCGACCCGTGCTCCGCCTGCGGGCAAATTCTCGAACCTGAGGATCAAGCGCCTAAATAAACAGCACGCTGACCGACGTCTCGTCGTGTATCGACTGGATCGCCCGTGCCAGCAGGTTCGCAACGCTCAGCACCCGGATCTTCCCGCATTTCTGGATCCGGGGCAGAACCGGCAGGGTGTTGGTCACGACCAGCTCTTCGAGCTCCGAGCCCTCGATACGCTCGACGGCCGGACCAGACAGCACCCCGTGGGTGCAGCACGCATAGATCTTCCTGGCCCCGTTTTCCCTCAGCGCTTCAACCGTCTTGACGAGCGTGCCGGCCGTATCGACGATGTCGTCTACGACCAGCGCGTTTCGATCACGCACCTCACCGATTACATTCATGACCTCGGCCACGTTGGCTTCCCGGCGCCTCTTGTCCATTATCGCCAGCTCGCCGTGTAACCGCTTTGCAAACGCCCGGGCGCGCTCAACGCCGCCCGCGTCGGGCGACACTACCGTCAGGTCCTCGAGGTCCGCCTTCTGAAAGAAGTCGACCAGGACCGGTGCCGCAAAGAGATGATCCACCGGGATGTCGAAGAAACCCTGGATCTGCGCGGCATGCAGGTCCATCGTGAGCAGCCTGTCCGCTCCCAGACCGATCGTGTCGGCCATGACCTTCGACGAGATTGGCACTCGCGGCTTGTCCTTGCGATCCTGTCGGGCATAGCCGAAATACGGAACGACAGCCGTGATGCGCCGGGCTGACGAACGCTTGAACGCGTCCATCATCAGCAGAAGCTCCACCAGGTTCGAGTTGACCGGTGGACACGTCGGCTGAACGACGAACACGTCGGCGCCCCGCACGTTCTCCAGGATCTGAAAGTAGATCTCGCCGTCAGAAAACCGCGTGACGGAACATTCTCCGGACTTGCACCCTAGAGTCTCGCAGAGTTCTGCCACGAGTTCCGGGTTGGCCGTACCGGCGAAAACCTTGAGCTCGTTGGTCATCTGATAGCTGGGGCGGGAGGATTCGAACCTCCGTATGCAGGTGCCAAAGACCTGTGCCTTACCGCTTGGCGACGCCCCATGGAGAAGTAGTCGGTAGTCAGTTGCCAGTAGTCAGTTAAAAGACGCTTGCTGATAATGATTAACTCAACCGCATCAGTGTGCCCGGTTCGGGCTCTCTTCGAACATCCGGCTGAAATACTCGGACCGGCGGAGTGGTCTTGCCAGTTTCACCTCGAACTCTCGGCCCAGCTCCGCCGCCGCCTGATCTGCTTCGGCCTGGTTGCGGAAACGCCCGAATATCGTCGCGCCGCTGCCCGTCACCGCGGCGTGATAGGCACCGGCCGCCGACACCTTTCGTTTGATTTCATCCAGTTCGGGGAATCGGCGAAAGAGCGACGTCTCGAAATCGTTATGCAGGAAACCGCCAAACGGCTCAACCGACCCCTGTGGCGGCACAAATCGGGCACAGAAACAGAAAATGTTATTGGATTCCCCAGATAGCGTCAACCAAGAATACGCCCGCCGTGTCGGTATAGACAGTCCTGGATTCACAAGGAGTAGCCAGTAGTCCGCGTCGTCAGGCAGCGGAAACAGCCGCTCGCCACGCCCGATTCCCAGGGCGCGACCACCCACGGCGAAGAACGGCACGTCCGAGCCCAGTCCGGCCAGCAGTCGATGCAAACGCTCGCCAGGAAGCTGGACTCCATACCAGCGGCACAGGCCCATCAAAGTTGCCGCAGCGTTGGCGCTACCCCCTCCGAGTCCGCCGCCCGACGGTATGCGCTTGTCCAGCTCGAGCCGCAGCGAAACCGCAATCGAGGTTTCCGCCTCGAACGCCCGAACCGCCCGGACGACGAGATTGTCCTCATTCCGGGGCCCCTCGCTGGCCGTGAAGCTGAAGCTCTCCGAGGGAGAGACATGGATCTCGTCATGCAGGTCGATCGCCTGCAGGACCGTCCGGATCTCGTGGTAGTCGTCTGCTCGTTCGCCGACGATCCGAAGGTCCAGGTTTACTTTGGCGAACGCGCGCCACACTATCGACATCGATTGTTTTCCAGAACAGAATCTATCACCGGTCGAGGCGAGAATCCTCAGCCGTAAACCGCCCGAGCGAAAAGATCCACCTGGTCCGGCTCCGTACCGGTAATTTGTTATTATCGTTCGGCTTGAAGACGATGGAACACCGAATTCTGCTCGCGTTTTCATTTCTGTACCTGACCGTGTCCAACATGATCTGGATCGCGCGGGACACCCGGCCCCCGTTCTGGGACATGGCTTACCACCAGTCGGGAGCGCTGAGGATCTTCAGCGCCTTCCGGGAAGAAGGTTGGCGGGCGCTTCTGGCGGTGCCTGAGCTGTCGGGTCTCCATCCTCCCCTCTTTCATTCCGTCGTCGCCGCATTCTATTCCGTCTTCGGTGTGTCATACGACTCCGCCCAAATTGCCAACCTCCCGGCGACGGCAATCCTGATCGCTGCGACCTACGGAATCGGGAGACGCGTTCTCACGCCCTTCGGGGCCGCCACGGCTGCAGCGATCACCGGCTTCTGTCCCATGTTGTTGTGGTTGTCCCGAGAATCGGCGATCGACTATTGGCTGGCCGCGATGGTGTCGCTGGCGATCTGGGCTCTAATGGAAAGCGACGGCCTCAAGAAACCGGGAACGAGTATCCTGTTCGGCGTAATCTGTGGCCTGGGGATGCTGACGAAGGCTACATTTGCGCTGTTTGTCGTGCTGCCGACCCTCTGGTTCGCCCGTGCCCGCCCGAAGCAGGCCGCCCTCGCTGGAGGGGTCGCCCTCGTGATCGCTTCCTACTGGTACGTGCCGCGAATCGGGGCCCTGCCGGAGCTCCTCCGGATCAACACCGCGGGTGCCGTCTCCGAGGGCGACCCGGCCCTTCTAAGTTGGCAGGCACTCGTCTTTTATGTGCGGGCTCTCGAGGGGTACCAGCTCTTCCTTCCGCTGTTTGTTCTGTTCCTCACGGGTGCTTTTTGGCTGAGCCGCAATTTCAAGCCGGAATGGTGGCCGATTCTCCTGTGGATCGGCGGCGGCTGGGCGGGGCTGATGCTGTTGGTGAACAAGGACCCACGCTACAGCGTGCCGTTGTTGCCGGCTGTCGCGTTGATCAGCGCCCGCGCCGTAGGGTCGCGGAAGGCCGTGCTCGGTTTGCTCATGCCCTTCCTGCTGTTCCAGCACTACCTGGTGTCGTTCGGCATTCGCGCACTGCCCGAAACTTTCGTGGTCGCCCGTGGCGTGGAGGGTCCGCTGTCCTGGGACTGGAACCTGTACACACAACGCCACTTCGGCTTGTGGGGTCCACCCGCCCGTGAGGACTGGAAGATCGAGTACGTGCTGGGCCGCGTCCGCCCCGCCGCGGGATCAGATCGCGCCGGATTGGGGATCATTCCCGACATTCCGCGGTTCGACTACGAGGCATTCGCATTCTATGCGGCGGCCCGCAAAGATCCCGTGATCGTGCGACGCCTCGCCCGGTTTGACGCGGGCTCGATCGGCGGTAACGACTACCTGCTGATGTCGGAGTCGCCGAGGCAGACGCCGGGCAGGGCTCAACCCGACATCGCTCGTATCAACCAGTATGTCGTCGATCGCCCCGAGCAATTCGAGGTGATGGAGTGGTTTCCGTTGCCCAACGGTGAGGTGATCCGTCTCTACCGCGTTCGAAAGCCTTCATGAGCGTATTCGACTCCAGTTCGACAGCTTCCTGGTGGCCTGCCTGCCTGCTTTTGGTGCTGGTCGTCCTGTGCGTCGTCATGCCGTTCGCCGACCGTGCCATATACATGGACGAGCATATCTTTCTGCAACTCGCTCGGTCCGCCCAGGACAACTGGATGTTCCCATCCGACACGCCTTCCGTCTTCTTCGGCACCCCGACTGATGACTTTGCCGCACACACCCATCCCCCCGTGGGTGAGTACTACCTCGCCATCGTCGACCTGCTGTTGGGAGGAGCCGGGGAAATCCCGTTGCGCGTGTCGTTTTCCATCTTCTCGATGATGGCGGCGATCGGTTTCTATGCGCTCGCGCGCCGCTTCACCGAATCCCCGATTGGGGTCACCCTGCTGCTGGTTGTCAGCCCGGCGTTCTTCGTGATGAGCCACACGATCATGATGGACATGCCGATGCTCGCTTTCCTGCTGGTTGGTGTGGCCCTCTATCTCCACCATCTGGACGGACGGCCCAATCGGCTCTGGATAGCGGCATTGTGTTTCATCCTGGCAGTGGGAACGGGATACACGGCGCTGGTGCCCGTTGGTTGCGTCTTTGTGTGGGCCGTGTACCGGAAGCGGCCCATCAGAGAGCTCGCCGCGATCGCGGCAGCGCCGGCCGTTCTCTTCGTCTGGTTGATGGCTATGACCGCCCACTTCGGTCGTTTCCCGCTATTGGATACGGTTGGTTTCTTCTTCGATCAGCCCCGCTCGACCTTTCAGAACTTGCTGGCCACATTCAGCTTCCTCGGTGGCGTCGGGCTGTTTCCGTGGACGTTCCTGTATCTGATCCGGACTCGCGACAAACAGATCTACCGGGTCAGTCTAGCTGCGGTCGGAATCGCCATTCTGGCCACGTTGCCTCTGGAGTGGAGCTCCCTTACTCAGAGACTCCTGTTCATCGGCCTGACTTCGTCAGGGATCGCGATGACGGCGACCGCCCTGACATGGCTGAGAACATCGAGCGGTCTGGCACCGATTCTGCTGTGGGTGCCGACAGTACTGACCCTTTTCATCGTCGTCGGCGACACGATTCAGGCGCGTTACCTTCTGCCGGCCCTTCCGGCTCTCTACCTGGCTCTGTTCCGCAACACGCCGGGCCGACGACTGACGCCCGTCCTCATCCCTACGCTCATGCTGTCCGTCGGGGTCGCAGTGGCGGACTATCGTTTCGTCAACTCCTACAGGAGTTGGGTCGAAGACACGCTGTTACCGGTACAGGAACAGGGGTTTCGCGTCTGGGGCGCCTCCGAATCCGGTTTGCGGTTCTACCTGGAACAGAACGGCGTGGAGACGCTGGACAACCGCGACCTGAGTCCCGAGGGGGGTGACCTTGTCGTCCGCCAGGCTGGACTTTTTCGCTACGGCCTGTCCCCGGAGCTCGAACGCTATCTCATTCCCCTCCAGGGCTGGAACCTGGAGGACGCGTTTCCCCTGCGGACTTTCAACGAGGAAGCGGGCGCCGGTTTTCACGGCAGCCGTTTCGGGCTCGTGCCTTACAGCTTCTCTACCGCGCCGCACGACCGGATCGACTTGGTTCAGTTGAGCCCCCTCCTCCGAAGCGCGCCAGCAGGGCCGGATTACCCAGAAGTTCTCGTCCAGGGCGACGACCGCGGGGTGTTTCTGGAGCAAACCGAGCCGGTATTGACCTTCAGCGTGCGGATACCCGAGGGAGCGGAGGTTATCTACGATCGGGCAGGCGAGGGGCAGCTCGACGTCGGCACCCGATCCCTGCGGTTCACCAGGCAGGGCGACGGCGAGACTGTTTGGTGGAACGTTCGGGTCATGCCCTCAAGGCTCCCGGGTTCCGGTTTTTGAACAGCACTGATACGATGGTTTCCGGGCAACTGCCTGAGCAGCAATGAACGAGGAGCTCCACTCGCATCCTGCGGCCGACGAGGGGCGGCGCCACATGGCTTCGATGTCCTCCGTCGGTCTCCACACGTTTTTTGCGTCTGGATCCAGACTGAAGGTCCCGTCTTCGAAGAAACCCGATCTTTCGGTCGTCGTCGTTCTCTTCAACCGGGCCGAGTTGACGCTCGCCTGCCTGCGCTCGCTGTCGGAAGACTACAAACAACAGCTCGAAATCATCATCGTCGACAACGCTTCGACGGATGAAACCTCGAGGCTGCTGGACCGCCTCGAAGGCGCCAAGATCATCCGAAACGCCGGCAACGAGAACTTCCTGTTCGCGGCCAACCAGGCTGCGGCAAAGGCTCGTGGCCGGTATCTGCTGTTCCTCAACAACGACACAGAAGTGTTCCCCGGCACGATCACCTCCGCGCTTCACACGATCGAGGGAAGCAGCGACATCGGAGCCGTCGGGGGAAAACTGATACTGCCCGACGGAACGCTGCAGGAAGCCGGGGGGATCCTTTGGAGAGATGGATCCTCCCTCGGGTACGGGCGTGGGGATGACCCTTTCGCCCCACAATACATGTTTCGGAGGGACATCGACTACTGCTCGGGCGCGTTCCTGCTGACGCGACGGAAGCTATTCGAAGAGATGGGCGGTTTTGACGAAGCCTTCCGTCCGGCCTACTACGAAGACACAGACTACTGCTTGCGGCTCTGGGAAGGAGGACACCGCGTGGTCTACGATCCCGACGCGATCGTCCTCCACCATGAATTCGCGAGCGCGCCTTCGGCGAAGGACGCGATCGATCTTCAGGCGGCGCACCGCCAGGTGTTTGTCGGAAAGCATGCGGAGCGACTCGAGGGTCATCTCACACGCTCGAACGCGGGCATTATCAAAGCCCGCACCTGCCATCGCGACCAGCCGAGGGTTCTCTACATCGACGACAGGGTGCCGCACCCGGCTCTCGGTTCCGGCTACCCCAGGTCACACACGATCCTCGAGAGGCTCAGTGCCAGGGGATACTTCATCACGCTCTATCCCCTCGCGGTGCTGGACGAGGAGTGGAACAGCGTGTACGCCGACATACCCAGGGACATGGAAGTCGTGTCGGGGGCTGGAGCGGCCGGCCTGGAGGCGTTCCTGGAGGAACGTCGGGGTTACTACGAAACCGTCGTGGTCAGTCGGCCGCACAACATGCGTGTCATGAATCTCGTCATCCGCGCGCATCCCGACTGGTTCCGCAGAACGGTTGTCCTTTACGACGCCGAAGCGCTATCGACGGAGAGAGAAGTTCAGAGACGGCAACTCCGCGGCGAAAAGGTCTCCGAAGCCGAACATCGGACGATGCTGGAGAATGAGCTCGAGCTGGCCTCGTTCGCCGACTCTGTGATCTCGGTTTCCGAAGCCGAACGGACCGCCTTTCTCGGTCACGGTGTAGAACGAGTATTCGAGCTGGGCCACGTCCTTTCCGGCTCGCCGTCACCGCCTGGCTTTGATGATCGGTCGGGTCTTCTCTTCGTCGGGGCGATGTATGGCGACTTGACCTCCAATGCCGATGCTGTGGCATGGTTCGTGGAGGATATCTTCCCCCGGATACGCGAGGCTCTCGGTACCGACGTGGTCTTGTCTGTGGCGGGTCACAACGAATCGGAGAAAATCCGCCGCCTGGCTTCCGAGCATGTTCGGATTCTGGGCGCGGTCGAGGATCTATCCGACCTCTACGAACAGAATCGCGTCTTCATTGCATCCGCGCGCTTCGCCGCCGGAATCCCGCACAAGATACACGAGGCCGCGGCCCGAGGAATCCCGGTCGTGGCAACCTCGATACTGGCCGAGCAACTCGCCTGGAAGGCGGGCGAACACCTGGCCGTCGCCGACGATGCAGAGGCCTTTGCTTCCTGCTGCGCCGAGCTGTACCAGAACTCCGACAAGTGGTCCGCCATCCGGGCAGCGGCCCTGGAGCGCATCCAGGCGGATTGCTCGGCTCAGGCCTTTGAAGCACGGCTCGACGAGATTCTCGCTTCGAAAGAAAAGCGACAACTCGTCGCGGAACCGATGCTGGAGTGGACCGGGGAACGGTTCCTGCCATGGATTGATGAGCCCACTATCGCCTACGAGCACCTGCACCGGTACGCACACGCAGCCCAGTTTGTCGCCGGCAAGCGGGTGCTGGACCTGGGAAGCGGGGAAGGGTATGGATCGAACACGCTCGCCGCCACCGCGTCCTCGGTCGTTGGCGTCGACCTGGACGAGGCCGCGATCCGGCATGCGAACACCAAGTACGGTGCCCTGAACCTGAGTTTTATGCTCGGCTCGATCACCGACGTACCGATCCCTGAAGAACACACGTTCGACGTCATCGTCTGCTTCGAAGCCATAGAATATGTCGAGGATCACGAAGCACTTCTGACGGGAATCGAGAAGCTACTCGCCGATGATGGCCTACTGATCATCTCGACGCCCAACTCCGAGGCGTACCCTGCGAACACTGGAGAAGGAAACCCTTTCCACGAAAAGGAACTCTCCCTGGGGGAGTTCCGAGAGCTCTTGGACCGCCGCTTCACCCACACTCATTACCTCGGTCAACGGGCATTGCCTGCTTCAAGCAGCTGGCCGGTAGCAGGACAAAGTGCCCAGCCTCCATCGGAATTCTTTGTCGAACGCAACTCGTCCGGGTTCGCGCTAACCGAACTGGATACCAGAAGGCCCGTGTACTTGCTGGCTATCGCCTCCAACGTCGGGCCGGAAGCCGGCGTCCAGGAAAGCGTTCTGATCGACAGCTCGGACGCCCTGGCCGCACACACGACGAAAAGGCTGCAGGAGTTGCGGGACCGGATCGACGACATCAACGCAGAAAGCGAAGGGGCTCTGGCTGAACGAGACCAACGAGTCGATAAACTCGACGAAGAGTTGCGCTCCGCGACCGAGACACTCCAACTGCGGCAAGAGGACCTCGTCGTCGCCCTCGACCGGATCGGGCAGCACGAGCGGGCTCTTGCCGCTCAGGAAGATCGGTTCCAGAGGGTCGAAACCGAGATTCGTGCCGCCGTGGAAGACAACAAACTGCAGAATGCCTACTTGAGGGAAGAGCGGGACGCGCTGAACGGCGAGTTGTTCGTAATCAAGAGCAGTCGTGGCTGGAGGATGGTCCAGAAGTGGCGGGCGCTGGTGGAGACGCTTTTCCCGCCCGATTCCCACCGTAGGAACTTCCTCGAATACTGGCGGAAACACGTACGGTAGCGCGGGCCATTGGAGATTGGAAATTGCTTTGGCTGTCACTGATCGAAACTTCGAGCGTTTTCCGTCGAATGGACGAGAGCGCTGATGATCCGTCACTCTCTGGAGGCTGGTTCTCGAAGATCCAAAATTAAGCAATCTGCAATAGGGATTAGTCTTTCTCCACGCTGACCGAACCCCCTGAAACGAACCGCCCCCTCGCTTTTACGGGAATCCGCATGTGCCCGTAGGTCGTACTGCGCTCCACGACCTCCAGTGCGTATGCGTTGTCCACCCAGTCGCACATCTCATACTGGTCGAGCGTTCCGTCTGCAACCGCGGGCGAGAGATAGTAGAACCCGGCCTGGAGAAAGGGGATGTCCATCACGAAATCGACAGTCAATCGGCTTCCCATCCCGGCCGGAGGCAGCGGCTCTCCTTCAAAGAGCGTGTTCGTGCCGGTCACGTCCTCACCGAGGCGGTTTCGGAGCATAAACCCGACATTGGGTCGTTCGACCTGCTCGAGAAACTCCGCAGAGATTCGGATACAGACGCGATCGCCCTGGGTGGCACTGACCACGGGGGCCCCATGGTCGGAGAAAGCGCCGATTCCCCGGACCATCGCCTTCCGGTTTCCGAAACGCTGATCGATGTTGGGCATCGTCTCGACGAACTCCGGCATCCGATCCAGGGCGGCGGCAGGCAACTCGAGCCCACCCGCTGAAGGCAGAGGTTGCCCTAAAGGCCGATCTTCCGTCGACTCGTTCCGGCCCTTCATGATCATCGCCGCCAGGTAGGCGGAAACAACTTCATCGGTAGAGCCGTCGGACCGGATCTCGCCGTGCTCCATCCAGATCGTCCGGTCGGCCAGGCTGCGAACCGCTTCCAGGTCGTGGGAGACAAACAGAATCGTCACGCCACGCCCCTTCAATTCATGGATCTTCCGCATGCATCGCTGCTGAAAAAAGTAGTCCCCGACCGAGAGGGCTTCGTCGATGATCAGGATGTCGGGATCCATGTGGATCGCGACCGCGAATGCCAAGCGGACGAACATCCCGGTGGAATAGGTCTTCACAGGACGGTCGATGAACTCTCCGATCTCGGCGAAAGCCTCGATGCTCGGAATCCGGTGACGGGTCTCGGTGTCGCTGAAACCGAGAATCGACGCATTCAGGAGAACATTGTCGCGGCCGGTGAATTCCGGGTTGAACCCGGCCCCGAGCTCCAGCAGCGCGGACACCCTACCCGAAACCCGAACATCGCCCGATGTCGGGCGGATGACACCGGCAACAATCCGGAGCAGCGTACTCTTTCCGGAACCGTTCTCACCGATAATGCCAAGGCAGCCACCCGATTCGACCTCGAAACCAACATCCCTAACGGCCCAGAACGGAGTGTGGTAGTGCAGACAGCCCAAGCTGAGGATCTCCTTGAGGTGATCGGAGGGTTTCGCGTAAACGCGAAAGCACTTCGACAGGCCTACCGCCTCTACCGCTGTCATGTCCGCTGCCTACAGAACATCAGCAAACGCCGCCTTGGATTGCCTGAAGAAGAGGGCTCCGACCAGAAATGCCGCCGTCGTCCAGGCCAGCAGGATTAGGACGTGCTGTGGGGATGGCGCCGAAAGCTGGAGAAACGCATTACGATATCCGATGACGAGAGTCGACATCGGGTTCAGAGCAACGATGGCGCGGAATCGGTCGGGAACCAGTTCGGGAACGTACAGGATCGGCGTAAACCAGAACCAGAAGATCATCAGAACGTTCACGATCTGGCTCGTGTCCCGGAAAAAGACGTTCAGACCCGACACGAGCCACCCCAATCCCTGGGCCAGAAGGATGAGGATCGGAAGGTAGACGACAACCCACAGAGCCGACAGCTCTACCGTTTCGAACATGGCCAGAACGCCCAGCAGGATCGCCAGGCCGATGACGTGATGGATCAGGTTGGAGACCATGATCGCGATCGGGAGGATCTCTGAGGGAATCACGGTCTTGGTGATCAGGTTGGCGTTGTCGGTCATCGCCGTGCAGCTCCGCATCACGGTGTCGGAGAACATCAGCCACGGCAGGAATCCTGAAAAGACATAGATCGCAAAGTTCTCGGTACCAAACCGCTCGGAATCGATGCCGATCCTGAAAATCAACGTGAACACGAAGTAATAGCTGACGAGCAGGACGATCGGGTGCACGATCGACCAGACAAATCCCCCGACCGAACCCACGTAGCGTTGCTTGAGGTCTCGTAGTATCAGGTTCTTCAGTAGATTGCGGTTCGCCGTCAGTCGGCGTAGGAAGAACCACAGATCGCGCAACGTCATCCGTTCAGCTCCCCGATCAATCAGTATCAGTAGTCAGTAGTCAGTTACTAAGATGATGTCACAACTTTCCTACTTGTCGCTCGTCACTTGTCACTCGTCACTGGCTCCAGTCACTCGTACCCGTATCGGTCGTCAGCTCGTTCCATCACGAACCTAGCGTCAGAGCTCGGATCGTGATCCGATGCTGCCATAGCAGGCGTGTAAACTCGGGACTGCCCACACGGGTAAAACGTCGAATCTGGCGCCTTGAACGCCACATCACGCCAAACTGCTTCAGGCCGGACCAGTAGGCTTTCAGGATCATCAGCACCAGCGTGCGCCGCGAACACTCCGCAGCAAATTGGCCGGACGAGCCCGAAGAAAAGATCGCACCGTAGGCGTGAAAAACGAACCGGAGCGCGGTAAAGATGGGCGAGACAAAGAGCAGCGGTAGAGGAAACACCTTCAGCGCTACCCAGATCCGGTTCCTCTCGATCAGGAACGCCTTGAGCGCGGAGAACTCACCGGCCGTCGCGGAATGGATGTGATAGACGACCGCGCTCGGGACATATATACATGTCCAACCGGCAAGACGGCCGCGGAGACCGAGGTCTGCATCATCGCCATAGGCGAAGAACTGCTCATCGAACAGGCCGACCTCGTCGAGCATGTCGCGACGGTAGAGCGCGGCCGCTGCGTCGGGGAACAGAACCTCCTCGACGCGGTCAAACTGTCCCGTATCCATCTCCCCGGACCCACGACCGTGGTTGAGCCCGTCCAGGTAGATCAGATGTCCCGCTTTGTCGATGCGGCGGCGGTCTCCGGCGAACAGGATCTTGCTGGCGCACATCCCACGGGAGGGCTCCGCCTCCATCGCATCCACGAGCGCGCCGAGCCACCCCGGGTGCGCTTCGGCGTCGTTGTTGAGCGTCGCGATGCAGGCGCCGCGGGCGACCCGGATGCCTTCGTTCGATCCACCCGCAAAACCGCGGTTATCCGGCAGAGCCACTATACGAAGTCGCTCTTCGGCCATGGAGCGCAGATAGTCCACCGATCCGTCCGTGGAGCCGTTGTCGACAACGATGACCTCGAAGTCCTCATAGACCTGACTCCAGAGCGAGTTCAGACAACTCTCGAGCATCATCCGTCCGTTCAGGTTGACGACGACGACGGAAACCCGCGGGCTCACGCTCCCCTCCCCTCGGACTTCTCCGCTTCGACCACCAAGGTGGCGCCCCGGCCCAGAGCCGCCTCCAGCGCCGCCAGGGGGTAAGACAGAAGGACGATCTTCAGGTACACGAAGCGGCGGAACCAGCCGCCGATGACCGTTTCACGGGAGCCGCGTTGACGCAGTCGCACCGCCCGACTGACAGGATCCAGCCCGGGAAACAGACTCGACGCGAGGGCGGGAGCGTTGTCACGCAGGTTGAAGTGACGCACGCGTCTGACGTCGAAGCCAGACTCGGAGAGCAGCCTCAGGAGCGAGGATCGGGAATAGTCGATCACGTGGCGGGGCACGTCGAGGCCGTACCACCGGGCTCCGAAAAACTGGAATTGTACGCTGTCGATGTTGGGAACCTGGACGACGACGCGACCTCGAGGCTTCAGGACTCGGATGACTTCCGCTAGCACTTCTCTGGGGTTAGGCACATGCTCGAGGGTATGGAGCAACACCACGACGTCGAAACCCTCGGCGGGAAGAGACAGTTTCTCGAGCGAGCCGAGGGCCACATCGATGCCGTGTTCTTTCCGGGTAATCTCTACGGCGCGGAGGGAAAGGTCCACCCCGGCGACATCGAACCCCCTTTTCTTTAGAAGACTCAGAAGGGTGCCGGGTCCACAACCCACATCCAGAATTCGTGCCCTCGACCCGGATGGCGTCGCATGCGCCGCGGCAGCGATGAATCGGACATGATCGATGAGGGCGAAACGACGGTAGAGTCCTTCGAGCTTCGGCAACAGGCCTCGCCGCTCATCCCACCAGTACTGCTCGGGGTAGAAGGCGGCGATTCGGTCCATCCCCGGCATCGGGTCGAGAAACAGGCAACGACAATCGCGACAGGAATGAAGTGTGAAGTCCTCATCTGTCGTTTCGAACAGAAAGTCGCTGCCCCGGCCGAAAAAGGCGGTTTCACTCGCCAGACAGACTGGACAGTTCATGGTCAGGAAAGGGATTCTGGCATCTAGGTCTCAGAGCGGTTCACTCCAGATAAAACCGGAGGGTCAGCCGGAAAGAAAAGGAAATCGACTCGTTCCGGCGCCGGGCCGGCTGGAACACCCATTCCCGAACCGCCGCAACGGACGCGTCGTTGAGCTCCCGAATGTCGGAGCGCAGGACCCGGACGTCTTCGGTCCGACCTCTTCTGTCCAGGTCGATTTCGAGGACAATCCGTCCTTCGACACCCCTTCTGCGGAGATCGGCAGGGTAGTCGGGCAGCATCGATGAAACCAGCTTCGGAGACGTTATGTCCCGGGGTCTGCCCGAAGTCACCGCGATGCTTATCCGGCCGATCGGCGCCGGCTCGGGGGGGGCGGCGACCGGTCGCGGGTCAACCTCTCTCGCCAATTCCTCAACCTCCCGGCGCAACTCCTCCACGCGTTCCGCTTCGGCGGCGCGACGGTGCAACTCCATCCGGCGGTAGAAGGTGCGGACGAGAAGCAAAAAGCGTTCCCGCGACGCCGGATCGTGGTGCGGAAGCTCGGCGGCGATCGCCGCAGCCTCGCCGGCCCTTGTGTAATCGCCAAGAAGCATCTCCGCCTCGGCGAGGACCTCGTAAGAACGATCCGCTGATTCGGGCTCCAGCTCGATTGCACGGTCGAGGAGCGGAAGCGCCTCCTGGGGCCGTCCGTCCACGGCGTGGAGGAAGGCCAGTTCTGCGAGTGCTCGCCCCATTCGAGGCATTAGATCGACCGCACGCTCGAGCGCAGCAATCTGCGTCTTCCGCTGTTCATCGGTCTCGGCCCGCATCGTGCCGAGATGGTAATGCAGCAGACCAGCTTCGGGGAACTCTCGAGCGAGCACCTCCAGCGACCGTCGCGAAGCGGCCGATTCACGTTGGAGCCTGGACAGGATCGCTAGACCGACACGCGCCTCGTCGGCGGAACTCTGTTCGTAGAGGTACGTCGCCGCGCGGTGACGGCCCGACGCAACGAGCAGGTCCCCCCTCCTCCTGACGGACTCTGCGGCCGACATCTCCCGGGCCGGTGCCGAGACGTCGACAGGCATCAGTGAAAGCGCCGTGTCGGTATACGAGCTCATCTTCTCCGCGACGTCCGATTCATCAAGCTCGGGTGTTGCCCCAGATCCGTCCTCTTCGCCCAACGCCCGAAGGTAGGCGCGGAATTGATCGCTATGGTTCTCCATCAGGACCCGCAGCAGATGGTAGGACTGCTGGCGGAACGTCCCGCCGTCCTCCAAGTCGTTGTAGTCTTCGCGCGGTACGATCGTCAGCAGATCCTCGACCGAGTATGCGTCTTCCGAAGACACCGCGTCGTCCGCTCTGCCACGGCCCAGCAGCCTCATGTACTCTCCCACTCCCTCCTGCAGCCAGAATGGCTGCCATAGGGTCGATCGTGCGAGAAGCAGGTGGCCCAGGGAGTGGGCGACATCATCGGCGATGTCGGATGGATCGTGATCCCGGCCGAGGATGAAAGTTCCAGTCGGCGAATAGACGAGATACCCGGACCGATCCGCAATCAGGCGCGGATCCCCCAACATTTCGCCGACCCTCTTGAGGACCGACTCGGGCACCGAATCCCGAAGCTCATCCCTGTTGTCCATCAGGAAAACCTGTATCGGGACCTGACGCGGATCGAGAGGAAGGAAAGCAGCGGAAAAAGCAGCGTAGCGCGCCTCGAGATCCTGGAGCAGTCGAGTCGCTTTGCGCGCGTCGGTGTCGGTGTAGAGAACAAAGTTCTCCGAGGCGACCTCAATCCAGTCGGCGGCAATGGCCGGCACCGGGAACGCCAGGAGAGAGACAGTCAGAGTGAGCGTGAGATGGAGGAGACTCATCCTAATAGCCTAATCGATTGAGGTCTTCCCGAAACTTACTGAGGCCAAATTGCAAATCGCGATATTTAAACAATCCACATTGCAGGTTGCTCATTGCAAGTTGTTTCATCTCATATTTCCGGCAAATGACAAATCGAGCAATTTCCGATCTGCAACTTCCAATGCGGATTCATCCGATGACCAACCTTCAATATTCGCCTATAGAGGAGGCCCCTCCACAAACTCCACTTTGACGGGTACGCCGAGAAACTCGCTACCTTCCGGCGCTTCGCGATAGGTCACGACGACGGGCATGGGCGGATCGACGGGCCCGCAACTCAGCTCCGTTCCGATTGCCGAGGTCGAAGTGGCGAACTCCACCCGGTCCGGGGATCGAGTGTGGAAACTGAACGTGTCGTCCTGGGTCAGTATCGTCAGCGTCAAACCGTCGCGGCAGTCGATCAGGCTCAGCCAGCCCCGCACCTGCTCTCCTGAAACAACTCGGCTCAGCTGCACCCGATCATCCGCAATACCGACAGGAGGGGACTCCACCGCCCGCGTGGATGTTTCGATACTGGGGGCCATCGTGGTCGCCTCAACCGGGGCCGACGTGATCTCAGTGAATCCTTCACCGGCCAATCCTCGGCCCTCTCGCCTTCCGGCAATCGACGCCAGAATCGATTCTGCCTGCTGCCGGACGGCCTGATCCCGGATCACATCCAGCAATGGGAGCAGTACGTTCCTTGCAGAACCGTAGCTTCCCTGCGCGATCAGAATCCGGCTGAGGGTGACCACGTATTCGTGATCTCCGGGCCGCAGGTTCAGAGCGGCGTCAACCAGCTGAAAGGCCGCCTGGAGCTCCTCACGACGATTCAAGTATGTCAGCGCGAGCTCGTGGTAGGCATCGGGATAGCTCGGTCCCAGGCGGATCGCCTCCCTCAGTTCTTTCCGAGCATCCGACAACTGGTCGCCCGACAGGTCCGGATTCTCCCTCAAGAAGGACAACGCGTAATAGAAGTGGCTCAGATGAGTGGCTCGGGTGCTTCGGACGCTGCGCTCCAGGTACTCCCTCGCCTCGGCGAAACTCCCCTGGCGGAGCCTGAGCGCTCCCAGTGAGTCATAGGCGTCGGCCAGGTTCTCATCCTCGGCGATCGCACGCTGGAAGTAGGCCTCCGCGGTGTCGGTGAGGTTGGCACGGACGAGTACTTCGCCCAGGTACGTCTGCGCTTGGGCGCGAGAGAGGCTCTCTCCGCCGACGGTGACCGACTCCCCGTTTCCACCCGCCAGCGGCATCGTCAGATAGGGATAGGTCCCCCGCTGATCGAGGTGATTGTCGAACTCGGCCAGGAGATTCCTGAAGTTGACGCTAAACGCCTCGTCAACCGCCTCTTCGAAAGGTCTGCCGGAAGCCAGCAGCCGCACGAACCGTCCGGTCTCCGGTTCTCCCTGTCCTTGTTTACGGGTCATCAGAAAGTGCACAAGGGCCCAGGACTGGGCGTAGAAGATACGATCCCGGTCCGCCTCGTCGTACAGATCCGAGTCGCGTGTGACGGCGACCAGCTCTTCGAGACTCAGCCGATCATCTTCATCCCGTACGAGGCGAATATGCGAGTTTATCGGACGGCCGATCAGAATCTGGGTGCGGTCTTCAGACCACTGCACCGTCGAATAGTATTCGGCGAGACCTTCCAGCAGCCAGAGCGGCGCATTCGGGAGGTTCTCGCCGGCAATCGCATGGAAGTAGTCGTGGAAGATCGGTACGAACGGCTGATTGCGTCTCGTTTCCGTGCTCAGAAGGACAAAATTGTCGGTCTCACCGCGGAGGAAATAGCCGTCCAGGTCGTTGCCGACTTCCAACTGCCGCACCTCCCTGGGGTCGTCGAGTACCAGCACCGTCGTCGGGGGCAGCGACCGATAGCGGGCGCCCTGGAAAATTCTCAGGACGGCGGTTCGGAAGGCTTCCAATCGCGCGGCGGTCAGCTGGAGATCTCGGGCGTCGGCGCTGCCGGCAAGCGTATATCGCTCCGACCGGGCGCCGAGCCAGCCGTCCTGTGCCAGGAGTGGCGGAGTCAGGAAGCCCAACGCGACGGCTGCAAGGGCGCTGATGGACAATGCTCGGATCATTGCCGGTATCATCTCGGGTTCAAAGCGGGATGTTGCCGTGTTTCTTGGGCGGCGTCGCATCCCTCTTGGTGTCCAGCATACGCAAAGCGTGGATCAACTTGGGCCGAGTGTTGCTGGGCTCGATAATCTCGTCGATAAAACCGCGCTCGGCGGCGATGTAGGGGGTAGCGAACTTCTCTCGAAACTCGTCTACCTTCTCGACCCGGATTTCGTCGACACCGTCGCCCGCTGCCGCCAGCTCGCGTCGATAGATGATGTTGACCGCCCCTTCTGGTCCCATCACGGCGATCTCGGCGGTCGGGAACGCGAAATTCACATCCGTTCTGATGTGTTTGCTAGCCATAACGCAGTAGGCCCCGCCATAAGCCTTGCGGGTGATTACGGTGATTTTCGGTACTGTCGCTTCGGCAAAAGCGTAGAGCAGTTTCGCGCCGTGTTTGATAATCCCGCCGAACTCCTGATTGGTGCCCGGCAGAAACCCCGGAACATCCTCGAAGGTGATCAGCGGGATGTTGAAAGCATCACAGAATCGGACGAACCGCGCCCCCTTGATCGAACAATCGATGTCGAGGCACCCGGCAAGGAACGCGGGCTGATTCGCGACAATCCCGACCGGCCGTCCTTCAAGCCTGGCAAAACCGATGACCAGGTTCTTCGCGTAATGCTCCTGTACCTCAAAGAAGTAGTTGTCATCGACCACGGCGTGGATGACATCCTTGATGTCATACGGAAGGTTGGAGTCATCGGGAACGATTTCGTTGAGGCTTTCCTCGGCCCGGTCCCACGGATCGGCTGTCGGACGGACCGGCGGGTCCTCCAGGTTGTTGGCCGGCAGGAAAGACATCAGCTCTCGGATCAGGAGCAGACATTCCTCGTCGTCGGCGGCCGCGAAGTGTGCCACACCGCTCGTACTGTTGTGGGTTGTCGCTCCGCCGAGCTCCTCCTTGGTCACTTCTTCGTGGGTCACCGTCTTGATCACGTCGGGACCCGTTACGAACATGTAGCTGGTCTGGTCGACCATGAAGATAAAGTCGGTAATCGCGGGGGAATACACCGCCCCGCCGGCGCACGGGCCCATGATCGCCGAGATCTGTGGTATGACGCCTGAGGCCAGGGTGTTGCGGAGGAAGATATCGGCATAGCCGCCGAGCGACATCACGCCTTCCTGGATGCGTGCACCACCGGAGTCGTTTAGCCCGATGAGGGGAGCCCCCATCTTCATCGCCAGGTCCATGATCTTGCAGATCTTCAGCGCGTTGGATTCGCTCAGCGATCCGCCGAAGACGGTAAAGTCCTGGGCAAACACGTAGACGAGGCGGCCGTCGATGCGGCCATAACCGGTGATGAAGCCGTCGCCGGGATACTGCTGGGACTCCATACCGAAGTCCGTGCTGCGATGCTTGACGAACTTGTCGAGTTCCTGGAACGATCCCTGGTCCAGCAGCAGATCAATCCGCTCGCGTGCGGTCTTCTTGCCTTCCGATCTTTGACGTTCGAGTCGCTTCTCGCCGCCACCCAGCTCGGCCTGATCGTTTAACCGCCGTAGTTGCTCGAGCTTGTCGCTTGCCGTGATCTTCGTCGTCATAGGTGGAAGCCCGCCGGTCCGCTCACTTCTCGATCGGAGTTGCCATGCTCTCCCAATCTTTCAGAAAACGCTCGATCCCGATGTCAGTCAGGGGATGCTTCATCAGCTGGATAAACACCTTGTAGGGAAGCGTGCAGATGTCGGCCCCGACTCGGCCCGCCTCGACTAGGTGCATCGGGCTTCTGATGGATGCCACCAGGACCTCGGTACTGAAGTCGTAGTTGTCGAATATTGTCACGATGTCCCCGATCAGGGACATGCCGTCCTGGGAGATGTCGTCCAGCCGGCCTACGAAGGGACTCACGAAATAGGCGCCCGCTTTGGCGGCCATGATGGCCTGGGGCGCGGAGAAAATGAGTGTGACATTGACGCGAATGTTGTCATCGCTGAGCGCTTTCGTCGCTTTCAGACCCTCCAACGTGAAGGGACACTTCACGACGATGTTGGGATGGATGGTCGCTAGACTGCGCCCTTCCTGCACCATTCCCTCCGCGTCGCGACTGACGGCCTCCGCGCTCACCGGGCCTTCGACGATGGAGCAAATCTTGAGCAGTTGGTCTTCGAAACTGTTCCCTTCCTTGGCGATCAGCGAGGGATTGGTCGTAATTCCGTCCAGGATTCCAGTGCTGGCTGCCTCGCTGATCTCGTCTAGATTTGCAGTGTCGAGGAAGAATTTCATGCCGGGTCATTCTCCTGTTTGTTTGGTGTGATCGAAGGCCTATTCTACCGGATTTTCGACGCCACGCACATTGTTGCGGCCCTCCCCGGCCTCGCGTCGGAAATCCTCCGATTCAACGCGCAGTCGGCTCGGATTGAGGACTCTCGTTGCCCGCTTCGTCGATCGCTGAGACGACGTACTGATAACCCGGACCGAACTCGGCGTCGAAGAAAGCGTTCGTGAGCTGGGGTTCGCCCACTGCCGCAAACTCGTCCGACGTGCTCGGCCTTCGAAAAACCCGGTAGCGGACCACATCGGTTTCCGGGCTGGACTGCCAGTTCAGGAACGCGCCCGTGGCCGCCGGAGTGAGCACGAGGCCCCTGGGTGCACTGGGGGGAGTGCGGTCTGTCGCCGTCACGCGCAAGGGCTCGGAAGGAAACCCCTCCACCCAGTTCCGGCCATCCCGTCGAACGGCCACCACGGTGTAGGCGTAGGTTTCTCCAGCCTGAAAAGTCGTGTCTCGGAACCCGGTGCCGTTCGTCGGCGGATCCGTCAGCAGGGTGCCGGAGCGGTAGATCCGGTATGCCTCGGCAAACTCACCTCGGATCGGAGGGCGGCGCCATCGCAGTGACACCGCACCCTGGTCGACGAGGGCGTCGATCGCGACGCTCGGCCCGGCGACTTCGACAACCGCGATCGACACGAGGTTGGACGGCCCCGAGACACGGCCCCTGCCGGTCTCGATGCGAAGCGTGAACTCCGGAGTCGAACCGACCATGTCCAATCCCTTCAGGGTCAGACGCTGGCGTAGTCCCGGCTCGGTGGCTGAAACGCTTGCCACCGTCTCCCCCCCCGTAGACAGCACGGCTTCGGCCAGATCGTCCGGGCGGGATTGATCGACGTTTAGAGCAGGGTTGGTCCAAACGAAGTGCAGGTCGTAGCCGCGCTGCTCGACCGACAGATCCTGAACAGCCTCGGGAATCCTTACGAAAGGAGGGAGCGGATCACCGACCTTCCCGCAACCGAGCGTGGCGAGAACTATCCCGATCGTAAGCAGACGCATACCCAAAGATTTCTGAAATTTTGCAGAGACAATCAGCCATCAGCTCCCAGCCTTTTGTTTCGTGGCTGAAACCTGAATGCCGATCGCTGACAGCACGCCTACAGGATGTAGCGACTCAGGTCCTGATCCTTGACGATGTCCTTGAGCATCTTTTCCACGTAGGTTGCATCGATCTCCACCCTCTTTTTGTCCAGGTCGGGCCCTTCGAAAGAGATCTCGTCCAGAAGCTTCTCCATTATCGTGTGCAGACGGCGGGCGCCGATATTCTCGGTGGTCTCGTTGACCATGGCAGCGAAACGTGCGATCTCGAATACCGCATCCTCGGTGAAGGACAGCTTGATTCCTTCCGTGTCCATCAGCGCAACATACTGTTTGATGAGGGCGTTCTGGGGCTCCGTCAGTATCCGAACGAAATCCTCCATTGTCAGCGATTCCAACTCGACACGAATGGGGAACCGGCCCTGGAGTTCGGGAATCAGGTCCGATGGCTTGCTGACGTGGAAGGCGCCGGCTGCAAAGAACAGGACGTGGTCGGTCCGGATCATGCCGTAACGGGTGTTGATCGTCGTGCCTTCGACGATCGGAAGGATATCGCGCTGGACCCCTTCCCTGCTCACGTCCGGCCCGTGGCCCGATTCCCGACCGGCAATCTTGTCGATCTCGTCGAGAAAGATGATGCCGTTGTTCTCGGTACGCTCGACTGCAATTCTCGTGACCTGCTCCATGTCGACAAGCTTCTGTTCCTCCTCCTGGATCGTGTACTCGATAGCTTCAGCCACTTTCATCTTGCGCTTCTTCGTACGCTGACCCAGGAATCCGGGGAGTATATCCTTGATGTTGATATCCATCTCCTCGACGCCGCTGTTGCTGATGACCTCGAAAGCCGGGAAGCTGCGCTCCTTGACCTCGACTTCCACGGTTCGATCGTCCAGTTTTCCCTCGCGAAGCTGCACCCTCAATTTCTCACGCGTCCGCTCCCATTGTTCCGCCGCACGCGCCCGTTCCTCGGCATCTGCGTCCCGGTTGGCGCTTATCGGAGGCAGCAGCAGGTCGAGAATTCGCTCTTCGGCGTTGATTTCCGCCTTCTCGGCGACTTCCTCGAGCTTTTCGTTACGGACCATGTCGATCGAAATCTCGACCAGATCACGGATCATCGACTCGACATCGCGCCCTACATAGCCCACCTCGGTGAACTTCGAGGCTTCGACCTTCAGGAACGGGGAGTTCGCCAACCTTGCCAGGCGGCGAGCGACCTCGGTCTTTCCGACACCGGTCGGGCCGATCATGATGATGTTCTTCGGCATCACCTCTTCGGCCATGTCCGGCGCCAGTTTCTGACGTCGGACACGGTTGCGCAGCGCGATGGCAACGGCGCGCTTTGCGGCGGCCTGTCCGATGACGTACTTGTCCAGTTCGCGGACGGTTTCTCTCGGGGTCAATTCGTCGAGATGAGGTGTGGGATTCGGGGCTTCGTATGCAAACATTTCCAAAACCAAGAAGACTAGCACCGACAAGTCTGGTCGTCGGGGCCGGGAGACCTAGTGGCCTGCAACGGACAGCGTGACAGCGTCGCCGATGGGTCTTGCGGGCATTCTCACGAATCGTTGCCGGTCGAAGAACATCGGCCTTCTTCTAGACGGCTCATACGCCGCGGCTCGCAAGATCCATCGTCCCTTCGGGTGGCGGCGGAACAGCACCGTCTTCGTTGTCGCGCCTTCTCGCAATGAAACAGCATTACCTCGGGCGACGCTCCTAGAATCCGGTGCCGTTGCGCTCGCAACGCCACTATCAATCTCTCTGTTACAGGCCACTACAATTCTTCCACTGTGATGTTGCTGTTGGTGTAAATGCAGATGTCGGCGGCGATCTTCAGCGACTGCTCGGCGATCTCCCGCGCGCTCATGTCGGAACACGACGAGAAGGCGCGTGCGGCCGCCAGGGCATAGGATCCTCCCGATCCGATGCCGAGAATGCCGTCATCCGGCTCGATCAGATCGCCGGTTCCAGAAATCAGGAACGTCGTCTTGCCGTCTGCGACGATCATAACGGCCTCGAGTTGACGCAGGCTCTTGTCGGTACGCCAATCTTTTGCCAATTCGACGGCCGCCCGGCCCAGGTTTCCATTGAACTGCTCCAGCTTGGACTCGAACCTCGAAAAGAGCGCAAAGCTGTCCGCCGAGGACCCTGCGAAGGCCGCCAGGATGCGGTCGTTGTAAAGGCGTCGAATCTTCCTGGCACCCTGCTTGACCACGGTGTCGCCCAGGGTAACCTGGCCGTCGCCGGCAAGAGCCACCTGCTCGCCCTTCCGGACGCAGATGACGGTCGTGGAGTGGGCGTGAGCGGGCATCGGGTCAGTTCTTCGTGTACCTGAGGACAGCGGGAGTGAAGACACGGTCGGCGATGCCGGAGTTGTAGGCAACTTCGTCGAAGCGGATCTCCATCGTTTTCATGCCGTTCGTGTACCGGTTGATCAGCAGGGGCGTCAGCACGTTCTGGATCTCGTGATAGTTGCTGTACACCTCTTCGTGAACGGCCGGATCGTCCAGACGCCGCATCGTCTTCTTTACCAGGAGACCGCTCTCGCGATCGATGAACAGGTTGATGCGCGTCCGGTCTTGGTCCCGTATCTCCAGGATGTCCACTCTCTTGAAGTCGATGATTTCGCGACCGACGTACTGCAGCGTAGTTCTCTCTTCTCCGATCACGAAGCGCATGAGGAAGTCGAGGCTGACCTTGAACTCCTCCCAGAAAACCTCAATCTGTTCCCCTATCTGGTCATCGACTTCTTTGTCGCTGATGTTCCATCCTTCGTCACCATTGTTGACCCGAGCCGACTTGCGGTCTTCGCCGAATTCGGTCCGCTCTTTGTCGGGAAACTTGATGTAGTCGGAAAAGAACTCTCCGCCGATCAGTTCTCCCCGCTGGAATTGAAAGAACCGACCGTGGGCCGCGATATCTTTGACATCCATATAGGCCGCGCCGCCCAGCCTCAGCACCGCTTTGTCCAGGATGTCCTGCGGATCGATCTGCGCACGGGCATCGGTAGGAGCCCACAACGCCGCCAGGGCACACAAGAAACCGGCGAAAAAGCATTTCCCTGTCATGAAGCGTAGATTATAGCCAATTTGCGTCATTTCGCCTCTTCTCACCGAACATCGCGTGCAGCATCCACGAATGCCGTGAAGATGGAGCGGGCGAACCGATCCGTGCTCCATCCGGTTTCGGGATGCCATTGCACACCGATCGCGAACGTCCCGGTGGTGTCCTCGACGGCTTCGACGACGCCGTCGGGAGCGAGGGCCACAGACCGCAGGTTTCTTCCGGGCACGTCGATCGACTGGTGGTGATAGCTGTTCACTTGTGCTTCCGGATCCGGGTGCAATCGCCTCATCCAAGTACCTTCGAGCCTTACGCTGTGGGACTTGATCTCCTTCGGCTCGCCCTCCCGGTCGTGCTCGAGGGCCTCGGGTATCTCGGACGGAATGTCCTGGATCAGCGTGCCTCCGCGGTACACGTTCAGGCTCTGCGCGCCGTAGCAGATGCCGAGCACCGGCAGTCCGGCGCTCGCGGCCGCTGCGAGCAGGATGAAGTCGGTATTGTCCCTTTCGGCGAACACCCGACCGAGCTTCTCGTGCGGTTCGCGCCCGTAATGGGCCGGATCGATATCGTTCGGGCTTCCGGGAAGCAGAATCCCGTCGAGGCGCCGTGCGTATTCGTCGATCAGATCCTGCTCGCTGCCGACAGGAATCAAAACCGGAACCCCACCCGCCGATCGGACGGCATCCAGGTAGAACCGGTCCTGACTGAAACGGTGTTTCTCGTCATCGTATCGGGTCGGCATGCCGATCCAGGGGGTTCTCACGACTGATTCCTCGTGGCCGGGCTTGGGGAAGCAGCGGGGCCATGGAACACCGAGACGATGGTCTCCCGCACTGCACCGGCAATCTCATCCAGCGTCATAGTGTTGGACGGGAACCGCTCACCGATTGTCACCGTCACATCCCCTCCGCGGACCCGGCCCGACCCCGGCGCGAATACCCAACGGGTGCCTTGGATCGTCGCGGGAACGATCTCCGCCCCTGATCTTTCGGCGACCGCGAACGCGCCGCCTTTGAAAGATCCGATCTCACCGTTCCGGCTCGTTCGGCCCTCCGGAAAGATGATGACCGGTGTGCCACCGCGACTACCTTCCACCGAGCGCTCCAAGGCCCGCACGGCCGCAAGCGGGTTTCCGCGATCGACAGGGACATGGCCGGCGCGGCGGAGATGCCACCCGAGGAACGGGACACCAAAGAGCTCCTTTTTCGCGGCAAAGCGAACCGGGTCTGGAATGGACGCCAGCAGCACCGGAATGTCCATGTAGCTCTGATGGTTGACGCAAAGCAGATACTGGCCGCCGCGCGGGAGATGCCCGAGGCCATCCACCCGAACCCGGACGCGCGAGACGAACAGGACGAACCGCGACCAGATTCGAGCACACGCGTGCTGAAACCGACCTTGCGGGTCCGCGAGCGAACCGACCAGCGATGTGGACGCCATCAAGACGGTCGCGGCGATGATCAACGGCGCGGTCCAGAGCAACGTCCTGGGATAGATCAACCGGTCAGAGACTACGGCCCAGACGGTCCCCGTGGGGCCTTTGCAGGAACGGGGATCTGCTCTGTCCGGAAAACTCATTCGTCGATTCCAAGCGCCTCTCTGGCCTCTCCGACCAGGTAGAGGGAGCCGGCTACCAGAACGGTTGCGTCGCCCGGAGCGTTGTGTCTGACGTATTCGATCGCTTCCCTGACCGAGGCGGTAACCATGGATCCCGGTGATAGCTCGACGAGATCGACGGGATCGACCGAACGGGCATTCGCAGTTCGGGTGAAGACGATCTGCCGGGCGTGCGGGCGTATATGACCCAGTATGCCGGCGTGATCCTTCTCGCGCATGCTCGCAAACACCAGCCATACGCCTTCGGGATAGTACTCCGCCAGAAAACGTGCCAACGCCGCCGCCGCGGGCACGTTGTGCCCACCGTCGAGGAGAAACGCGGGTGTACCGTCGAGCTTTTCCAACCTGCCCGGCCAGGTAGCGCGGTTCACACCGCTGGCGATTCTGTCCGCATCGATCGGCCACCCTTGGGCCTCGAGACACTCGGCAGTACGAACGGCGACGACGAGGTTGTCCACCTGGTGACGACCGGGAATGCGCGGACGCAGAGAGAAGTAGTCCCGGACTGGCGTCTGAAGATCGACGTCGAGAAACCCTTCCCCAAGGTTCCGCACTTCGGTTGCGACCCCCGACGCGTCGACCAGCCGTCCCCCCGCCCGCCCGGCAACACAGTCAAAGTCCGCACCGGCGCCGATGATGACCGGTTCGGCGTGTTTGATGATCCCTGCCTTCTCAGCCGCGATCTGGGAGAGTCGCTCGCCGAGGTATTCGGTGTGATCCAGACCGATGTTCGTGATCACGGAAGCGTCCTGGTGCACCAGGTTCGTCGCGTCGAGCCTACCCCCGAGCCCGACTTCGAGTACGGCCTTCTCCACCCGCGTACTGAAGTAGGTAAAGGCCACAGCGGTCACCAGTTCGAAGTAGGTCGGGGGGTAGAGCAGGCGGGGTGCGGCGCGGCGAGCCGCCGCCGCCACGATGTCGAAGGCCTCGTCGAGGTCATCCTCACTGATGGGGCAGCTTCCTATGGATACGCGCTCGTTCAGGCGAACAAGGTGGGGCGAAGTGAAGAGACCGGCCTCGGGAACCATCGCTGAGAGCCACCTGGCGACGGAGCCTTTCCCGTTGGTTCCCGCGATGAGCACCGAACGGAAGTTCCGATGCGGGTTGCCGAGGGCATCCGAGAGGGCCTCGATATTGCGAAGGTCGTACCGGAGAGAACGGTACTCATTCCGGAGGGAGAAAAGACGCTGGATGTCGTCGCTCTTCATCGGATGGCGCTCTGGCAACCCGTGGCCAGAAGTCTGCTGGCTCGCGCTACGGCGGGCGCCAGGTGCTAGCCCGGATTATTCATGAATTGTCTACTGCACCGGCGGATACACTCGCAGATACGGCGTTGCGCTAACGGGCCGGCCTCCGCATTTGATCCAGACACGCCGCCCTCGCGGCCTTGTCTCGCGGCGTCTCCACCGCTTCGCGACGACAACCACGAATAATCCGGGCTAGGAGTCTGCGCGGCAGAAGAAACCCGGTACTACATGTCGATGCTAAGTGCTGCGCACACACACTATGCTGTGGTCACAATGACCCAAAATCGTTCTACCGCGCAGACTCCTAGTAGCCTGTAACAGAGATAGTGACAGCGTCGCCGATGGGCCTTGCGGGTCCTCCCCCGAGTCGTTGCGGCACGAAAAACGCCGTTTTCCTGGCTCCTCTGCGTGGCCGGCAAGACCCATCGTCCCTTCGGGTTGCGGCGGAACAGCACCGTCCTTCGTTGTCGCGCCTTCTCGCAATGAAGCAGCATTTCCTCGGGCGGCGCTCCTTGTACCCGGTCCCATAGATAGGGAGCGTAACGCCGATGGGTCTTGGCGGCGAGGTCGCGGAGCGAGGCGCGAAGTGATGCTCTTTCATCCTGAGCGGCGAGCGACAAAGAGATCGCCGCAACCCCCATCGGCCCGAAGGGTTCGGGCGGAACGGTCGAGTCTTCGTTGCCGCGACCTTTCTTGGTAAGACCCTCTTCCCATCGGTCCTCGTCGCTCCTAGAATCCGATGTCGTTGCGCTCGCAACGCCACTATCACTCTCTCTGTTGCAGGCGCCGCAATCCATGGATAAGCGGGTCTACTCAACCGATGAAAAACTTCAGAGAGCGGACCAGATAGGGCTTCAAGTCGCGACGCTCGACGATCGCATCGAGCATACCGTGCTCAAGAAGAAACTCGCTCCGCTGAAAACCCTCCGGCAGCGTCTGTCGGATCGTCTGCTCGATGACGCGGGGACCGGCAAAGCCGATCAAAGCCTTCGGTTCGGCAATGTTGATATCGCCCAACATCGCATAGCTTGCCGAAACACCGCCAGTGGTCGGGTCGGTCAGGACGGAAACGTACGGCAGGCGCGCTTCGGCCAGTCGCGCGAGCGCGCCAGAGATCTTGGCCATCTGCATCAGGCTCAGCGCTCCCTCCTGCATGCGGGCGCCGCCGGAGCATGAAACGATGACCAGGGCCGCGCGGTTCGTCAGGGCGTGTTCGATGGCGCGCGTAATCTTCTCTCCCACCACCGACCCCATTGACCCTCCGATGAACTCGTACGCCATCGCCGCGATCACCGCGGGGTGCCCTCCGAGAGTTCCGACTCCTGTAACGACGGCCTCCCTGGTCCCGGACCTGCCGGCCAGGGCGGCCAGCGTCTTGTCGTATTCCTTGGCGGCCTTGAACTCAAGCGGATCGGTGGCATAGAGCCCCGCGTCCATCTCTCTCCATTCGCCGTCGAAAAGTAGGTGCAGTCGATCGAAGGCGCCGATCTTGTAGTGGTGGTGGCACTTCGGACAGACCTGAAGGTTGGCGTCGATGTCCTTCTTCCAGACCGGCTCCTTGCAACTGACGCACTTCTGCCAGAGGCCTTCCGGGATGACCTTCCGCTCCTGGTCGACTTCCATCGACTTCTTTTCCCGCTTGAACCAAGCCATAGATTATTGATTATACAAAGGATACTTGAAATCTTGAAGAAGCTATCAGCTGTTCAGCCTTCGGCGGTCAGCCCTCAGCGGTTCAGCTGCCGGAGGAAGTTCCTGAGAGTGCCTTTGATTTCGGTCATCTCTGCCAAACATACTATCGTGAAGGCCGGGCGGTGAGGAGAAGCGGAGACCTTCGAAACGCAATGTGATTTCTCTGCTGAAAGCGGACAGCCGAGGACTGAAAGCTCGCTACGGGCCGAAGACTTCCTCCGCTGCGCGACGCAAGCGGAGGGCCGTCTTATCGCGTCCAAGGACGACCATGACGTCGAATATGCCTGGGGCGACCGCCTTGCCAGTGAGCGATACACGGGAGGCGTTGATCAACAAGCCTGCTTTGACGCCCAGCTCGCCGGCCAGCGAGCGCAGTGCCGTCTCGGTGGTTTCCAGATCGAATGGTTCCAGCGCCTCGAGCCGGCGCGCCAGCGCCGGCAAATACTCCGCGAGTTTCGAATCCTTCATGAACCGCTCCACAGCCGGGGGCTCGTACTCCACGCGCTCGCCCGTGTACGTCGTTGCTGCCGCCGCCACATCGTTCAACGACCGAAACCGTGGACGGATCAGGCCAATCATCGCGGAAAACCAGTCAGCATCCGTGCCCGCGAACCGGTCCTCCCAGAGCCCGAGATCGTCCATCATCGGGCGGAGGCGTTTGACGAGGTCGTCGAGCGGGAGCGCTTTGATGTATCGACCGTTGAACCAGGACAGCTTCTCGGCATCGAACACAGCGTTCGCCTTGGAGATGCCCCCGAGCGAGAACGCCTCGATAAGTTCTTCACGGTTGAAGACCTCCTGATCGGTCCCCGATGACCAACCAAGCAGGACGAGAAAATTACGGAAGGCTTCGGGAAGGATGCCCTGATCGCGGTATGCGAGTACCGACGTCGCTCCGTGCCGCTTGCTGAGCCTGCTCTTGTCCGGACCCAGGATCAGAGGAACATGGACGAACTCCGGCGACGACACCTCGAAAGCGTCGTAGAGCAGGAGTTGCTTCGGTGTGTTGGAAATATGGTCTGCACCACGCAGGACATGAGTGATCTTCATGTCGATGTCGTCTGCGACGACACTCAGGTGGTAGGTCGGATGACCGTCGGAGCGAAGAAGGATGAAGTCCTCGATTTCGTCGAATCCCCGCTCGATGGGGCCGAACACCGCGTCGTCGAACCGAACCGGCTGGTCGGGCACCTTGAGGCGGACCGCGGCCGGCTCCCCTTTTTCCAGTCTGCTGCGAATTTCCCCTTCTCCCAGCGAGAGACACGCTCGATCGTACTTCCACTCCACTTTCGTCGAAGAGTCCCGGGCGCGTTTGGCGGCGAGCGAAGCGGGCGAACAGAAGCAGTAGTAAGCCTGTTGCTGGCGGATCAACCGCATCGCCCTGTCCCGGTAGCCGGCGACGCGGGTGGACTGCAGGTAGGGGCCTTCGTCCCAGTCCAGCCCCATCCACTTCATGGCCTCGAATATCCCCTCGACCATGTCTGCGCTGGATCGCTCGACATCGGTATCTTCGATGCGCAAAACGAAGACGCCCCCCATCTTCTGCGCAAAAAGCCAGTTGAAGAGCGCTGTTCGAGCGCCGCCGACGTGCAGATAGCCGGTAGGAGACGGGGCAAAGCGGACGCGAACAGTCATCTATGTACTTCGACGGGTTTCTTGAGAAGGTGGGGGACCCGCGCCAGGACATCGACAAGTTGCTCTTCGGTCAGATGTTGTCCGGCGATGTGCTCCTGATACTCGGGGAAATGGGTATTCGGGGTCACCATCGCGGGCGCCCCTCCCGGTATCGATCGGGCGAATACGCCCAGCGCTTCCCGGGAAGGAGGTTCCTCCAGAAGCAGTCGCGCTTCGAAGGGGATCTCCTGTTGCGAAAGCCACGCTTTCGTATCGTCGCACGGCCCTCAGCCCGGCTTGGTGTAAAGAATCAGGTTCGCCATAGTCCTCGCCTTTGGGGTTGGATGATTCATGAAGAAAACCGATGCCTTCCTCAGCGTCTTCCTATTGAGCGGCAAAACAATAGAACAAGCCGTCACCGCCCGAAGCCCGCAACTGTTCCTGGCTGCATCCACGGCTGTCATGGGCCGAGTTCCAGGCCGCGCGGTCATGATGACCGATCCTGGCTTTTCCGTCACCGCTGCTCGTCCAGTTGCCGCAGGTCATGTCCTCGCCAGCCGAGAAGGCCGTTCCGTCCGGCTGCGAGCCGGTCAGGACATCGTGCCGGTTCGGAACGTATCCGCTACCGGGGATCCTTCTGCCTCTCTCGTCGATCACGGTCATGACGGTAAACCGATGTCCCATCCCGTGGAGCTCCTCGACGTTATTACCGATAAGGGCGCCCAGAGCGTTGTGCCATGGGCCTGAGCCGATACGGTCGCGAGCATTCACCGCGTTCGGGCCCTGCGTGCTGAGGTAGGCATGCCATGTGCGGTCGCCCGCACCCGCTCCGGCGGCCAGGCTCTGACAGAGCGCGTCGGCTCCGTCCAGACCACCCAGATCGGCTCCTTCGCCGGAGCCTGCACTTGTGACGAAAAAGGTCATCGAATTTTGGGCCAGGGCCGGCGCGGAAACCAGCAGGCTGAGGCAAATCACACCGAAAATAGGCAGCGCTCTACTCATGTCGGTTCTCCTTCTCGTGACAATCTTGGTGATCCAAAGACTTCCAGATTAACGGAGGTTTTTCATCAGACCACTATCGCAGTTCGGGTGTCAATCGAAAGCGGGTCTGGTGAAAGAGTCGGCCGAGGGTGCAATGAAGAAGGTCGTTTGTTAACGCCGCGCAACCCAGGTCGTCATTTAATTAGAGTAGCTGGAGGGGGCTGAAGTGACGTTTTGGGGCAAAAGATCCAAGCACTATGATGACAACTCAGACTGCAAGTCATGCCATCAATCTTGAGAGCCCCGGAACGCTTCTGAACGGTATGGACGCGCCGTTCGAGAGTGCCGCCGCGCCCGCCGCGATACTTCTTGACCGTAGGTTCTCCAGCATGGGAACGTGAAGGGCACTCAATCAGGCAAACCTGCAGGAGAACACCATGCGACGAAGAGTTGGATTGCTGACCCTCGGTTGTCTGCTGACCCTGGGCGTGGCGTGGACGGTGGGGAGCGCCCAGGACGTCGATACCGAGACCATCACTGGTGTCGTCACCAGCAGCGATAGTCCCGAGGCAGGCGTCTGGGTCATCGCCGAAACCGACGACCTCGACACCAAGTTCCGCAAGATCGTGGTGACCAACGACAATGGTCGGTTCTTATTGCCGGAGCTGCCTCAAGCGAACTACTCGGTCTGGGTGCGGGGGTACGGGCTGGTCGACTCGAGGCCCGTGACGGCCACGCCGGGTCAGGACCTCAGTCTGTCGGCAGTTGTCGCGAAGACTCCACAGGAAGCCGCCGCGGTCTATCCTGCCAACTACTGGTTGTCGCTGATGGAGGCGCCTGAGACGAGCGAATTCCCGGGAACCGGTCCTGATGGCAATGGCATCAGCCCGCAGCTCGAGACGCGCCACGAATACCTCTACAACATGAAGCTCTGCCTGCGCTGTCATCAGGTCGGGAACAGGTTCACGCGCGAGATTCCGAACGCGGAAGAATACGACTCCACCGCCGAGGCGTGGGATGACCGCGTCCAGATGGGTCAGCGTGGAGCCGAGATGTCCTCCTTGATGACGCGGTTCGGGCGCGAGCACGGGTTGGGGATGTTCGCCGACTGGAGCGACCGGCTTGCGGCCGGTGAGGTGCCGCCGGCGCCGCCGCGCCCGAGTGGGTCGGAGCGGAATGTCGTCCTCACCCAGTGGGAGTGGACGGATACGATGGGCAAGATCCACGACGAGGCGTCTACCGACAAGCGCAACCCGCGCGTGAACGCCAATGGGCCGATCTACGGCGTCGACATTGCGAACGACAACCTGGCCATCCTCGATCCGATTACCAACACGGCGACGATGCTGCGGATCCCGACCCTCGCGGATCGTTCGACCATGCGGGCGTCCTACGCGCAGTCGGGCTATCCCGCGTCCCGATTGGCGAACCTGGCCCGCTTCAATCCGACCAGCATCCACAACCCCATGTTGGACAGCGAGGGCCGGGTCTGGTACACGGCGACGCTGCGCCCTCCGGCGGACCAGCCCTATTGGTGCACAGAAGAGTCGGAGAACAAGTACGCGCAGTATTTTCCCCTGGAGCGGTCGGGCCGCAACGTGAGCTACTTCGACCCGAGGACCCAGCAGTTCACGATGATCGACACTTGTTTCGGCAGCCACCATCTACAGTTCGCGCATGACGAGAACGAGACCCTGTTCCTGAGTCGGCCGAATGCCGCAGTGTTCGGCTGGGTCGACACGAGGCAGTTCGATCAGACCGGCGACGGACAGCGTTCGCAGGGCTGGTGCCCGACCGTGGTCGACACCAACGGCGACGGCAGGATCACGAAGCCCTGGAACGAGCCGGGCACAAGCGCGTCCGACTTCGACCCGATGCTCGATACCCGTGTCGCCATAGGGGCGTACGGGATCATCGTGAATCCCGTTGACGGGTCGGTCTGGGGTGCGCAGCAATCATATCCGGGGAAGATCATCCGGGTGTCGCTGGGTGACAATCCGCCGGAAAGCTGCATCGCAGAAGTCTTTGAAGTGCCGTCGGAGCGCTGGGACGTGGAGGCGAATGGCGAGAGGGGCTTCATGCCGCGCGGCATCGATGTGGACCGCAACGGCCTTATCTGGACGGCGCTCTCGGGGACGAACCACCTCGCCAGCTTCGACCGAAGCAAGTGCGGGTCCCTGACCGGGCCGACGGCGCACGAGGGGCGGCACTGCGGGGAAGGGTGGACGCTTCATCCGCTGCCCGGTCCAAAGTTGAGGGGCACGGACGTCCGGGCCGACTACAACTATTACAACTGGGTCGACCAGTTCAACACGCTGGGCCTCGGGGAGAACGTTCCGATCGCCACTGGGACGGGCTCCGACTCGCTGATCGCATTGTTGCCGGACACGGGTGAGGCGGTCGTGATGCGCGTGCCCTATCCGCTGGCCGGCTTCCACCCGCGGGGCCTGGACGGTCGGATCGACGATCCAACCGCCGGATGGAAGGGTCGTGGCGTCTACTCGTCAACCGGTGCGGACACGGTGTGGCATGCGGAGGGCGGTCTCGCCGTGGAAAACGGCGAGTACACGTCAATCTCGCAACCGATCTTGGTGAAGTTCCAGATCCGCCCGCATCCGCTGGCGAACTGACACGAGGTGGTGCCGGGCCGAAGAGACATGTCGATGCGCCGGCACCGAATCCTCCCTATTGCCTCCTCGGCGGCCCTCTTCTGCGCGCGGGACTTAGCGAGGATCCCCAGCAGCCCATAGTTCCCCTCGTGACACGCAGACCTTTTCCGTTCGTGTAACTTACCGCGCCGGTTCCTTCATACTCGTACAGGAGGTTGGAGCGAATGGCCGAGACCCGCACATGTCTCGAGTGCGGATCGCCACTGCAGGATGAGCTCGCCGGAGGACTGTGCCCGCGATGCCTGATGGGTTTAGGGGTAGCAGCCGCCGACGCCGAAACCCTGACGGCGTCCGAGCCGGAGCCGGTGTCGCGAGGTTCTCGCCGGAGCCCTCGATTCAGCGACGGCGATGATCTCGGCCACTTTCGCATCGTCCGTCCGCTTGGACAGGGTGGCATGGGGGAAGTCTACGAGGCTGAGGATTTGGACAGCGGCCGCCGCGTTGCAATAAAAGTGATGGCGCACACGCTGGTCTCGGACGAGCACCGGGAGCGGTTTCTGCGTGAAGGCCGCCTTGCTGCTTCGATCAACCATCCGAACAGCGTCTATGTGTTCGGCACCGAAGAAATCGACGGCATTCCGGTGATCTCGATGGAACTGAGCCCTGGAGGGACGCTCCAGGACAGCGTCCAGGACGGGAGACGGATGGTCCCGGTAGCCGCCGTCGATGCGGCCCTGGACCTGATCGAGGGGCTTCAAGCCGCGCTCGACAAGGGCATCCTGCACCGGGACATCAAGCCATCCAATTGTTTCGTCGAAGCCGACGGGCGGGTCAAGGTCGGCGACTACGGTCTGTCGATCTCGACAAGGTCGGACGAAACCGTCCTGACCGCTGCCGGAACGATGCTCGGGACGCCCGGCTACGCTTCACCCGAGCAACTCCAGGCCGGCGATCTGGACGTCCGGTCGGACATCTACTCCCTGGGTGCGACACTGTACTGCCTTCTGACCGCGCGGCCGCCGTTCGAAGAGACGCGCGTCGCCAACCTGATGGCCGCGATTCTGGAGCGTACACCTGACCCACCGCACAAGCTTCGGCCCTTAGTTCCCAAGGCCCTGTCGGGCCTCGTCCTGCGATGCCTGTCACGCGACCCGGCGAACCGATTCGATAGTTACCGGGAGTTGAGAGAAGCGCTCCTGCCTTTCAGCTCCGCGCGATCCGAGTCGGCATCGCTCGGGGTGCGCTTCCTGGCTCACGCGCTGGACTACGGTCTGCTGATGACAGTCCTCTTTCTGCTTTTGTTCCTGCGTGAAGCGACCCAGATTCAGGCGGCGTTCCCGGCGCTGACTGGGGCGGGGTTGGGGATCCTGGGCCCTGCGGTATCGCTGCTCTATTTCCCGCTGCTTGAAGGCCTTGTGGGGCAGACTGCGGGGAAGTGGGTTTGCGGCATCCAGGTCGTAGGGAAGGCCGGCCCACCGGGTGTTGCGCTTGCCGCTTTGCGCTGGGCAGTCTTTTACTGGTTGCCCGGGTTGCTGTTAATGGCTCTCGGAATGCTGGTCGGGCCCGTGTCACTCCCTGCCCAGATCGGGATCTTCCCCCTGCTGCGACTCCTTCTCTTGTTAGCGCTTTTCGCTACGGCGCGGCGGCACAACGGGTTTGCCGGCCTGCATGACATTTTATCCGGCACTCGTGTGGTACGTCGGGACGGCCGCCAGACGCGAGCGTCCGTGGACCCCGATCGGACCCTACGACATCAGGTGGAATCGCTCGCTCCGGTCGGTCCCTATACGGTCCGAGGCTTCCTTGTTCGCTCGGGGTCGGAACAAGTTCTCGAAGGGTATGATCCGACGCTCGGGCGACGCGTGTGGATCCGGAGTTTGCCGGACGGCACGCCGCCGCTATCGTCCGGCCGGCGTGATCTGGCCAGACCGGGACGGCTTCGATGGCTGAACGGACGCCGCAGATCAGGCGAGAACTGGGACGCCTACGCCGCCGTGGATGGACTCCCGCTCAAGACAGCCGTCCGCACCAAACCGCCCTGGTCCGCCTTGCGACTCTGGCTCCTGGATCTGGCCGCCGAAGTAGCGGAAGGTTGCTCGGATCACACCGAACCCGAGAAACTGGCATTGGGCCGGATCTGGATCGGAGCTGATGGAAGGGCGCGCTGGCTGGACTTTCCAGTTTCCGATGATCCTCCCCGCGCCGCTGGGGATCGCGGTGGTCATAATGTGCTTGCCGATCTCCAGGCCGTTTTGTCCCAAGTCACTTCAGCTGCGAGGCCGCACGGTGACGGAGCACACGGCAAGATCCTTCCGCTTCCAGTGGCGGCATCTGGATTCCTGCGACGCCTGAAACAAACCGGCTTCGACAGCCTGTCGGAGCTGTTGGGCGCCCTCCGTTCGCTGTCCGGAACGGATGCAGCTGTGGGGAGGCAAAGCCGGTTTGCTCAAATATTGATCTGTGCGGCCTTTCCCCTGTTGAGTACGATCGCCATCGGCACCGCCGGCTACATGGTGCAACGTATCCCTCGAGACTACCCGGAGTGGGGCCGCCTGGACGAACTCCTCACTCAGGTGGCGATCATGCGGCCGCGGATCGAGCGAGGCAACAACGAAGAAACGATCCGTGCGCTCGAAGTCGTTATCGCCTCTCAACACCGAACGCTCATCGAAGACCCCGAGCTCTGGCCTCCTGGCTTGTCTGAACGACAACGCGAACGGATCGAGGATGCCCAGGACATCATCGACCGCCACCCCAGCGTGACGGTTTCCGAGCTGCGCGATGCGGAGTCGCAGCTTCAGCCGGTCTTTGCCCGGATCGAAGCCCTTCAGCAGGGCAGGGATGCAGTGGCCGCCCGCTCGGTTTCTGTTTCGATGACGTTGCTCGGCGTGTTCGGACTCATCTCCACCGCCCTGGTCCGGGGGGGACTGTTGTTGCGTCTGTTCGGCATGGCAGTGGTCGACGCCAGTGGACAGCCGGCCGCGTTCTGGCGAGTCTTTCTGAGAGGAACCCTGATCTGGGGAACTGTCATCGTCCTGTTCCCAGGTTACTGGGGTAACTCATTCCTGCTGAGCCGGCTTGTCCCTTTCGACGCGCTACGTGAGATGTCGGTGTCTGTTGGAGAATACGGATGGCTGGGCGTCGCTCCATCCGCTCTGTTGATCACTGCGGCCGCCGCCTGGGCCGTGCTCCATCCGTCCCGAGGCCTACAGGACCGGCTTGCCGGAACGTACCTGGTGCCGAGGTAACGACTGTGTCGAGAGTGGAGCTATGTACCCGTCCGACCGGGACCGGACGACCAAGGAGGCAGAGATGAGCAAGCGAACATGTGTCGACCGCCGACGGTTTTTGGCCGGGACCGCCGGCGCGCTGGGTAGTGCGTTTTTTGGACGGCTTCCTCTCGAGGCCATGGTCGAGCAGGGGGCGCCGCCGGCTGCTCAAAACTGGGATGCGGGTCTCGTCCGTCATCTTCTGCCGACGGTCAGCGATTCCCGCATTCTCTTGAAGGTGTCGTTCGACCGGCCACTGTCAGCGGCGCCGACGCTGGGCGTCGGGAGCACGAAGGTCGTCGGAAGCCAGAACGACACGGCCGGCGAGCACTGGCAGTTCCACGCCACCGACCTTGCGCCTGGCCGTCGCTACGAGTTGACGCTCCGGCGGGCAGGCGGCGGGTCGTTGTGCGAGCCCTGGTCGCTGTCGACTTTTCCACCGCCAGGAGCGACCCCCGAGCGGTTCAGGATGCTCTTCTTTACTTGTGCCGGCGGGACGGGCGGCTCGTACGAGGGAATCGGAGAGCGGCAGGGCTCCTTGCCGACGCTGATTCGCAATCGGCTTCTGCGCCGGGCGCTGTCCTTCTCGCCGGATGCGGCGGTGGCGAACGGCGACCACATCTACTGGGATCTGCACACCTGGCAGGGTGAGAACGCCGGGCAGCTGAGCGAGCGCGGGCGGCAGTCGAACTTCGACTTCTCGGCCTCGGTGTTTGGAGCGAGCAACGAGACGGCGATGAAAGCGGCGGCGGGGCCCCAGATCGTGCCGGTCTATGGCAGCGACTTTCGGTCGGTCCCGGTGTTCTTCCTGCAGGACGACCACGACCACTGGGAGAACGACGCGGTAACCGACGACATCGCAAGCTATCCGGTACCCTGGTTCCAACTCCAGCTCGCACGCGCCACCCAGCAGCTGTACTACCCCGAGTTCCTCCCCGACGGAGGACGACCGGCTGGCCTGCCCTGGTCCGGCACCAGTGGCCGGGGGGATCTCTCCGAGAGCTTCGGCACCGTCCGCTACGGCGATCTGGCGGAGGTCCTGCTCTACGACGTGCGGCGAACGATGTCGCTGGGTGGGCCCAATGCCGTCTTCGTTGACACGCAGGCGGAACGGTGGCTGGTCGAGCGCACCCGTGCGACCGGCGTTCGGCATCTGGTGCATGCCCCATCGAACCCCTTCGGCTGGAGCGCCGGAAAATGGGGCGAGTGGTACCCGGACGTTCTCGACCGCGAGAGCGGGGAGCTGACGACGGCCAGCGAGAAGCCGTACTGGCAGGAAGGATGGTTGCGGCAGCACGACCGCCTGGTGCAGGCGATCGGGGGACAGGCGGAGCGTGTTCCGCTGATCATCAGTGGGGATCTCCACGCGATCGGAGTCGGGCGGATCCATCGGGCCGGCGAAATCAATTTGGGCGCCCAACCGATCACCGCTATCCTGAGCGGCCCGATCGGCACCTCCGTTCGCGGATTCCCTTCCGTGGTGCGGGGGATCGGCGCGACACCACCCGAGCACCTCGACCTCGAGGAATCCGTCGCGCCGATCGAGGACCACGGCTTCACTCTGGTGGATTTCCTGCCGGATCGGATGGTATTGCGCCAGTTCAAGTGGGACGTCGACGTGCAGCCGCTCGCCGCGATCGACCGGCTGGAGCCGTTCTACACGACGGAGCTGCCCAGGCCGGCGTAGATCTGACCTGATGACAGTACAAGGAAGCGTGCCTCACAAGGCGATCACGCCGACACCTCTTGGCGGTGTGGCTTGACTCAATATGTTCACTGGCCGATCTTGTCGTAAGAAACCTTCCGGACCCGCTGCGTGCTGATAGTGAAACCGGCGATGTCTCCGTGTTCGTTCCTGAGAAAAGTGAAGTAGGCCCCGGGACCGGTGGCGAAGACGAAGCCGTCCTTAAAGGTGGGCTGGAGCGGAACGTCATCACTCTTGCGGGCTTTCAAAATGAGCTTGCCGTCCCGGATCACAAACTCCACTTCCCGAACCAACTCATCGCTGTAGTACCTTCCCACGTATGCTGCCAACTCATCCGCGGTAGGCTGGGCTAGTGGTGCCCAGTCGTAAGATTCGTCGCCGGCGGGGTTGTCAGGCTGCAGGCGCGGCGAGCCCGTGGACTCCGAGGACTCAATCGACAAGACATTATCCGAGGTCCCGACCCGGAATCGGCCTTCACCCAGAGCAGTCAGCACTTGCCCATCTTCTATCGTGGGCCCGATGATGAGCTTGTCGTCTGCCATCCTCAGCACCACCACCACATCAGTCAGCCCTCGACGGTAGGCTCCAGCAAACCGATTCATATCGGATTCCGGAACTTCTGGAGCCTCATCTGCATCGAGTTCCGTTTCAGCCGGTTCAGTAAACGCACCAGCCAGGTACACGTCCGCCACTTCCTGTGCCTTTCGTCCGGGGTTGCTCGAAGGGAAGTTGCACAGTACGGCAACGCTGAAACGCTGGCCCGGAAATCGAAGGAACGATGACCGGTACCCGGCATCCGCACCGCCGTGACCGACGGTCCGCAATCCTCGATACTCTCCATGGACCAGGGCGTAGGCATATTTCCTGACCGCTGTTCAGGACACCTCGCGTGTGCATCTGGTCGATCACCCGACGGCCTCCAACGCGGGCAGTGTAGAAATTACGGTCCCAACGAGCGAGATCTTCGACGGTTGTAAACAGGCTCGTCGCGCCAACGACGTCGAAATCGGGAATCCTGATTTTCAGTGTGTCATCCCCGCCGGTTGGACCGTATGCATAGGCCCGGTTCTTGACGATCATCCGATGATCGTCGTGAAAATGAGTGTCGTCCATTCCGAGAGGCTCAAAGATTCGTTCCTCGGTGAAATCGCGGAGTGACTGTCCGCTGATCCTCTCGACGATAACCCCGAGCAGCGTGTAGCCGGTGTTGCTGTAAAGGTACTCGTCTCCCGGATTGAAGTTGAGGGACGTCTGACGCGAGGTGATGTCCAGGACGTCTCCCTGTGTTATCACGTCGGCTTCAAAACGCCAACCGGCAAGCCTCAGCAGGCTCCATTGGTCGCGGAGGCCACTCGTGTGATGAATGAGTTGCCGGATTGTCAGAGTCGTTCCAAAGTCGGGAACTTCCTCGACGTACTCCCGCACGTCGTCGTCGAGTGAGAGTTTTCCTTCCTCGGCCAGCAACAAGACAGCAAAGACCGTGAACTGCTTGGATACCGACGCGACGTGGAAAATCGAAGACGGCGTGATAGGCACGCCGTACTCCAGGTTCGCCATCCCGTAGCCCCTCTTATAGACAATCGCCCCATCTTCCATGACGGAGACCGCGCATCCAGGTGAATCGGGAGAGTCCCGATCGACGAAGATTTCATCCACCTGTCCCTGGAGGTTGGTTTCCTGAGCTCGCAGGACATGGGACTGAGTTCCGGTCGAGGCCAGCAGTATTGCTACGGAAGTTAGGGCGTGCTGTGTCAGCTTGTTTGTCAAATCAACCTCCTGGCCAAGGTTCTGTTCAGCCCACCTAGGGTTGGAAGTGAAATCCACCGGGAACCAACGGGTTCATCGACAAGGTGATCTGAGCACTATCCTCACTGAATCCGGCCATCTATGTCCATCAAATCGGCCTCATTTGATGAATGCGGCGCCACATGGATGTGCCCTCCGCGATCCGGATCACTAACCGGGCGGGCCTTCAGATCTCCGACAAGACAATGTCCTTTAACGCAATGAACACCATCTGGAAGGGTATGATTCAGATTGAGGTGAACCTATGGCCACAACCCATCTCTTCGACAGCCTAGACACGCTGTGAACAAGAGCAAGCGAGCCCTCACGTGTAGTTTTCTCCTCCTTGTAATCGCGGCCGCAGAAGGCTGCGCTAGGGGATCAACGCCCGGGGCGACCTCGGCGCAAGCGGAGCATGGTGAAGCGAAAGCCCGATGGGAGCTGGCATCTATCGTGCCACCGGGCAACTATATTGCCGATCTGACCGACACGTTCGCCGAGCGGGTCGCGCAGGTAACGGACGGCGACGTGACGATCTCCGTCCACCTCTCAGGCGTCCTGGGTCTGAAGGGACCGGAAATGCTGAATGCGGTACGCGATGGCCTCGTTCACATGGCCGACATTCAGATGAATCAGCAGGTCGGCGAAGACGCGCTCTTCGGCATCGAATCGACTGCTTGCCTGGCAACAGACTTTGACCAGCTCTGGGAGTTGCAGAAACTGACACGGCCGGTCTTTGAAGCACTGACTGCCGACTACAACCAGAAGCTCCTTTATGTCTACCCTCTACCCCGACAGGTTCTTTTTGCAAACAGGGCGACCGATACTTCCCTCAGCCAGTATGCGGGCCTGAGTGTGCGCACGATTGATCGCAACGGAGTCGATTTCTTCCGGCGGCTCGGCGCCGTGCCGCGGCAGATGCCCTGGCCGGACGTTGTGGCGGCGCTGTCGACTCACGCGCTCGATGCGGTCTCCACATCGCCAACGTCGGCCGTCGACGGAAGCTTCTGGGAATTCCTCGGACATGCGACGCTTCTACACTGGCAGATGAACTCCTTTATGCTCACGGTCAACCTGGATGCCTGGCATCGAATATCGGATGAGCATCGAATCGCCATCGAGGCCGTGGCGGGCGACCTGGAGGTTCGGCTCTGGGAGGCCAGTCGCCAGTCTGAGTCGGACACCCTTGCGATCCTACGCCAGAACGGTATGACCGTCGTCGAACCCGACCGGGCACTGCGCGCAGAGATACAGGCTGTTTGCGAGGACGTCTGGCAGGAGAAGCTCGCCACCGAGGACGCTGTAGCGGTCGATCTCCTTCGACGATACCGGTCCACGACGGGCCAATGAGGGCCGACATCGCGTTGACCGGGCTGAGGCCAATCGCTGACGGCTTTTGCAGGGTCGTGGATCATACCTCGCGGCTGGCGGCCGGCGTTGCGGCCTTTTGCCTCGGGCTCATCCCCGCGCTGATCATTTCCGACCTCCTTCTGCGAGTCATGTCCCTCGGCTCGCTCGAATCTGTCTGGGAATACAGCACCTATCTAATGGCCACTGCCACCTTTCTGGGCAGTGCTCATACCTTGCGCACAGGCGGGCACATCCGAGTTGGATTGCTGTCGCTGAGGGGACACCCGTCGGCGCAAAAGGCGGCTGAAATCGGCGTCACCCTCGTTGCGCTCCTGATCAGCCTGTTCATCGCCTGGGCTATGGCGGAACTCGCCTGGCGCTCGGGCATCAGGGGATCCTTATCAGCGACCGCGGCCGCAACACCGCTGGTCGTCCCGCAGGTGTTTTGCGTTCTTGGTTCCTTTCTACTGTGCCTGCAGTTGATGGCCCGCCTCGCAAACATCGTGCGGGGTCGGCCACTGGAAACCTCGCCCACCGCAGGGACCGCTCAGTGAACGGCGCACTCCTCACAATGACCGGTCTCCTCGCAGCACTTCTAGCCGGACGCTTGTGGGTGGCCCTGGCGCTATTCGGCACCGGCATGACCCTCCTGTTCATGTTCCGCGAGTTGCCGGTCGATCGTATCCTGGCGCAGAGCTACTGGAACATCACGACATCCCCCGACCTGCTGGCTCTGCCTCTTTTCATCCTGATGGCCGAAGTCCTCCATAGATCGCGCGTATCGGACGGATTGTTCAAGGGCCTGACGCCCTGGGTGTCAGGTCTTCGAGGCGGCCTTCTCCACGTCAACGTGGTGGGATGCACGCTCTTTGCGGCGGTCAGCGGATCATCGGCAGCGACGGTGCTGACGATCGGTCGTGTCACCGTGGATGAGTTGCTCTCGAGGGGCTATGACCGCCGCCTTGCGCTCGGCTCGCTGGCAGGCGCCGGCACCCTGGGCTTTCTGATCCCACCCAGCCTGATCATGATCATTTACGGCGTTCTTTCGGGAGCATCGATAACCAGACTATTCATCGCCGGCATTCTGCCGGGTCTGGTGCTCGCGCTCGGCTACGCCGTCGTGATCATCCTGTCGCCTGGTTCTCTCCGGGGCCCGGACGAAAAGCGGCGCCCGAGCTGGCGGGAGCGTGTCGCTGGTCTCGGTGACATCATGCCGACGATGCTGCTCATCCTTGCCGTGATCGGTTCGCTGTATGGCGGTATTGCCAGCCCGACAGAAGCGGCCGCGGTTGGCGTGCTTGGGGCCGCCCTCACAAGCGCTTTTCAGGGAAGCCTGACGAGGGAGAACGTGACGCTCGCCTTGACCGGCGCCGTGCGAACGATGTGCATGGGCATTTTCATCGTCGCTGGCGGGTTCTTCTTCTCGGTCGTCCTTGCCTATCTGCAGATACCGCAATCGCTGCTGGCGAGTGTTGCCGCATGGAATCTGGCCCCGTTACAGCTGATTCTGCTGTTGATGCTTTTCTACCTGGCACTCGGGCTGATCCTTGACGGTACATCCACCATCATCATGACGCTGCCCGTCGTGTTGCCTCTCGTCACCGGCGCCGGTTTCGATCTGATCTGGTTCGGGGTCTTTCTGATCCTGGTTGTCGAGATGGCACAGATCACGCCGCCGGTCGGATTCAACCTGTTCGTTATCCGGTCCCTGACCGATGAACCCGTCGGCAGGATCGCGCGTTACGCCTTTCCCTTTTTCCTCGTGACGCTGGCGATGACGCTGCTCATCATCTTCTTTCCGGGGTTAGTGACATTTCTTCCCAACAGGATGTCCTAGCTAGCAGCCCGCGCGTGAGAGGGCGGGACTTCCGGTCCAGGTGTAGGTGCGGTCTGTGACCGCACAAATGCCCCCGGAACCATGAGTTGTGCGCTCATAGAGCGCACCTACACCCGCGCGAAGATGTGTAGTCGGCAGGCAGAGACGCGATGTCAGACCGGTGTAGGTGCGGTCTATGACCGCACACTCTGCAGACCGAAACAATGTGCGCTGATAGAGCGCACCTACACGTTAGGAGCAAATGCGATAGGCAGCCAAGGCGATGGCTTTGGCGGCGGTGACAATATCGGAAAGCAAGACCCGTTCGTCGGGTGCCGGCCATTCATCGTAAATACGGATGTCGCCCGGACCGTACTGCAAAGACGGAATGCCCGCAGCGTCCAGAAGATTGCCGTCGCCCACGTTGCCGAGCCGAAGTCCCCCGCCCAGATGCGGCGCGTCGCCGGACGCAACGCGGTGCCCTTCGGCCAGAGCTGTCACGAGCGGATTGTCCTTTTCGATATACATCGGATCCATGCCCGCTGCCTCGGGACCATCGGCCGGGATGAAGATCCTGGCATCGAAGGCCGGGAAGTCGGTCTTGATCTCCTCCAGCAGCCGCTCGACATCCCGGCGCACGCTGTCTTCGGTCTGGCCGGGAACCGTTCGGATCTGAAACGTCATGTCGCACTCCCGGATCGGGGCGTCGCTGACTCTCCGGTAGAGATAGTGTTCCCGGTGGACGGTGTCGATGGAAATCTGTGGAAAGCCGGGCAAATCGTCATGGGGCTCGAAAGTAAGCCAGCCGCCAGGCACCAGCGCATTAAAACTGCCGCCCAACCGCCGAATGATCTCGACCTGTTGTTCGATCGGATTGAAGTAGGCGGCTCGTGCTTCCTCATTGTGTCGGAAGAAGAGTTCCGGCGACTGCGTCCTGACGCGGATGAAAACGATGCCGACGCAGGTGGTCGCGATGGTGTTGGCCGAGTGTTCCATATTGATGCAACAATCGGCCCGCACGCCATGTTCTATGAGCGCCCTTGTCCCTGCTCCCAGGAGTTTGTGCCCGGCAACCGGGCAGACCAGGATGTCGCCTTCGAGGCGGACGCCGCTTCGAACAATCGCTTCAACTGCCGCCAGCGCGGCCGCCAGCCCGCCTTTGTCGTCATGGGCTCCAATTCCCCAAACCCAGCCCTCCTCGTAAATCCCGGCGTAAGGATCCACAGTCCAGCCGCTCATTTCAACACCGGGATCCATATGGCCGTTCAGCATCAAAACCCTGCCGCCGCCGGTGCCTTTGAGCCGACCTACAGGTTGTCGGGTGCTGCCTTTGTCGGCATCCCAGGGATGCGGCACGGCCATCATTTCGACTGAAAGCCCCATGTCCGACATCTGCTCGGCTAGATAATCGGCAAGCCTCTGCTCCTCGAAACTCGAGCTCGGAATCCGGATCATGGCCTGTTCGAGAGCCAGGACGCGATCTTCCTGGATCAAACCGACTACGTCAGAATTAGTTTCGCTATTTGACATGGCGCGACTGAGGCTGCCTTTTTCTCATCAGGCAGCGAAGGTCCCTCCCCTGATAGGATCGGCACTCTTGTCATAAATTGTGCATCACGGACGCGTCTTGCAAGCTAGAACCGGCGTGTGAAGGCAAGCTTGCTGGAAACCTGGCGGTTGAGTGTCTGGATTCCGTCCGGCCTGAGTAGGTCGTCGATCCAATTCTGGTTGAGCACCAGGAAGATGTCGTTGCCGGGTTTCAGGATCCAGCGGAAACGCGCCTGCCAGCCGAGGATCCGGCTGACGGTGTCGTACTGGAAACGGTTGGCCAAAGAGACCCAGGGTCCGAACTGCGTGTTGAGCTCCGATCGCAAAAGGCTCGTCGAAAAGCCGCCTTCAGCGAGTTCCACCCGGTTGAACTCGCCGCTCACGCTGGCGAAGAAGCCGGGACGGGGACGGATCCTGAGTTCGAGAGAAAACTCCCGGCGCGTTCCGGAGAAAAAGTTTCCCCACTCCAGTTCGGCAGAAGCCGCGAGCTTTCGACGGTCGGCGGTGTTGATCTCGACGCTGTACCTGGTGAAGTCGTACTCGGTGCCCTCGGGCAGAACGATGCCCGGGTTGATTTCAAAATCCTTTTCAAGCCGCTCGAAGCTGGGTACGGCCTTGAACAGAAAAGTATCCTGTGAATGCAGCTCCATCTCGAACACGGTCACGTCAAAAATGCGCGTGATCAGATTGTTTTTGGTGTCCATCCAGAACTGGGCGTCGGAACCGAACCGGAACCGCCGGATCCAGGGATGGTCGGCCGGACGGGGCGCGAAGAACAGCTCCGGATTCACCCGCCGGAAACCGCGACGCGGCGTGAATCCCACGGCCGGATTGAAATTCTCTTGAAGCTCGCGGACCGACAGGTTCGACTGCCAGGTGTCGTTCGGGTAGTGAAGCCGGAAACCGCGCGCCGCGCCACGACCACGTCGCTCGGGCGTGTTATTCCAAAAGTAGAATCCGGTGAAAGACAGGTTGCGGTCGCCGCGGAAGCGGCTGGTCGAGAGCTGAATCTCCGCGCCCGCCGTCTGCAGAACGGCGGCGCCCGTCCCTTGCGCGCCGCGTCGCGTATAGATCGTCGCCACGTGAGACTCCGAGAGAAAGCGGCGTTTCAAGCGAACCACTGAAAAGTCTTCACCTGGAATGTTGCCGGAATCGGCGGTTCGGACCTGCAACACACCGATGTCGTGGGCGCCAGCCTGACCCGTGAGCTTCACTCCGTAGACGATCCGCTGCGGGTTACCTTCGGCGTCAAGGCCGATTCGGCGGCTGAAGAACGGGGTGACGCCGGCCGTCGAAAGATCGAAGAAGTTCGACCCGTCCAGGAAAAAGTCACGCTTTTCGGGAAAGCGGAGCGGAAACCGCGTCAGGTTGACCTGGCGATCGTCGACTTCGGTCTCTGCGAAATCAGTGTTCAGTGTGAAGTTTGCCCGAAGCTCAGGCGTCACGCTGTAGAAGAGATCGAAACCCGCGTCACCCCGGTAGGTCCGGTCAGCGTCCGAGATCGGTCTGTCTGTAATCTTGCCCGCCAGGTAGGGCTTCACGTCCAGTCCCAACCCCTGGTCGATTTCATCCAGCCCGACCACGAGCCCCGCGGTGCTCATCTGCATCAAGCCCTGGTTCCGTGAGTACCCGTTCCAGCGGCTTTCTTCATTCTTCCGCCGCACGGTCCGCTGGAAGTTCACGCCCCAGGCGGGGGCGTTCGGATCGAAGTTCACCGTGGCGAACGGGATCTCGATCTCGGCCTGCCACCCGATGTCGGTGCGTCGGACCCTGGCGGTCCAGATGCCGTCCCACGCCTTGTTGGCTCGGAAACCTCCCCCGGCGGATGGGTTGATCAGACCGTCTCCCATTGCTCCCGATGGATTGATCTCGAAGTAATATCCAGTTCGCTCGTCGAGGAACGGATCCAAAGCCCACATGAATCGATCGTCTGCTTCAAAAGGCTGGTCACGCTGCATCTGATTGCCCAGGAGGGCTTCCGCATCCGAGTCGAGACAAAGGATTCCCAGATACAAACTCGTTCTGCCGTATACAACGCGTACTTCTGTCGCTTCGGTCGCCGGCTTGCCGTTGTCGGGATCCTGCTGCAGGAAGTCCCGCGCCGGCATGGCCCGCTCCCAGACGGCTTCGTCCAGCCGGCCGTCCAGGTCGATGGATTCGCTCGCTTCCATGGGAATCGCTTCAACGACTCGGCGGTCTTCGTACCCGCGCAGCAGGTCGACCTGGCCGTGCGCTGTTAAGGCCAGCGCCGAACCAAGAAGAAGGAGAACCGCTCCGAGGAAGCGGGCTTCGCGTGGGGTCCCGTCCATGGCGCACGATTATAGACCTATAACAGCATGTGAAGATTGTGGCAAACGCATCGATCCCACCCCCCGCAGATGCACTGATTGCAGGTTTGCGCCAGGCGACAGTTTGATTGCTTCAAACTCCGTTCGGATGTTGAATAGGGGGCTACTGAAAAATCACAATCTCTCAGCGTCCTGTTCTCGTTCGGTCCTCGCCCTGATATCGGCCGAACAGTGGGGGTCCCCATGGGCTGGCAGTCAACATTCGACTTTCACGGTCTAATCCACAACGTCGTGGCTCGAGCCACTCACACATACGGTAGTTTCCGCCGGAAGGGCTTACCCGGGTTCTCCGGTCGATCCAAGGAGTCCAACACCATGCGTAGAACCTTCCAGCGGTGGTTTGTCGCCGCGATTCCCGTCGGCGCCACTTTGCTCCTTCATGCTGGCATGCTCTCCGCCCGGCAGTCCGCGGACTGGGACGTTACACTCCCAAGGGGCGAGACACGGGAGATCGACTTCACAACGACCGAAGGCACCTGGACGTCGGTCGACGTTTCCCCGGATGGATCGTGGATCGTCTTCGACCTGCTCGGCCACGTCTACCGCATGGACGCGCAAGGCGGGACCGCCGAGCCACTCACCGGGAACAGCGGCATCGCTCTGAACTACCAGCCCCGAATCTCGCCAGACGGCCGGACCGTCGCCTTCATATCGGACCGGGGTGGCCAGGACAACCTGTGGATCATGAACGCAGATGGTTCGGAGCCCCGACCCGTGTTCCACGACCTGAACTCCCGGGCTTTGACCCCGGCCTGGACGCCGGATGGCGAGTACATCGTCGTCCGACGCGACGTCATCGCCCGTGGCGGTGTCGGCGAAGACGGCCTCGGGATCTGGATGCACCACCGGGACGGCGGCGACGGCGTACGGCTGGTGGAGGATGGCGCCGCACACTGGCCGTCCGTCTCGCCTGACGGCGCTTACGTGTACTACCACGCCATCGAGGGCGGCCGAGACCGTGACGCCCTCCGCGGTGACTACCAGCTTCGCCGCGTGGACATCAGGAGCGGACACATCATCGATATCACCAGCGGGACCGCGCACAGCACGGCCTCCGGACGCCGGTCGAGCGGCGGCGCGTTCGCGCCCGAGATCTCTCCCGATGGACGCTGGCTCGCCTTTGGACGTCACATACCCGACGGCACCGTTTCGTTCAAGGGCCACCGCTTCGGGCCGCGCACCGCGCTGTGGTTGCTCGATCTCGAGACGGGAGTGGAGCGGATCGCTCTGGACCCGATCAATATCGCCATCGAGAGCGGTGACAAGAACATGCGCGTTCTGCCGGGCTATGCGTGGTCCCGGGACGGGCGCTCGATTCTCATCTCCGGAGGTGGCGGCATCGGTCGTCTCGATGTCGCCTCCGGCGGCGTGACCTCAATCCCTTTCGAGGCAAGGGTGCAGCGGACCATCTCGGAACGGGTTCATCATCCGTTCCGGATCGACGACGGCCCGTTCGAAGCAAAGTTCCTGCGCTGGCATACCGGCTCGCCTGACGGCGAGACGCTGGCTTTCCAGGGTGTCGGTCGGGTCTGGCTCTCCGATCTGCCGGGGGGTACGCCCCGTCGTCTGACGCCGGAGTCATTTGAACCCGTACAGGAGTTTGGTCCGGCGTGGTCCCCCGACGGACAGTGGATCGCGTTCACGACCCTGGACAATAGCGGTGGCGGGCACCTCTGGAAGGCGCCGGCCCGCGGCGGTACCCCCATCCGCCTTACGACAGAACCCGGGGAATACGTGCATCCCGCCTGGAGCGCCGACGGTCGTGAGCTCACCGTTGCCCGGGGTTCGGGCGCCACGTTCAGAGGACGCACCGTCACCCACAACCCGTGGTGGGATGTCGTCCGGGTCCCTGCTGACGGCGGCGACCCGACCCATGTCGTCCGGGTGGCACTTCCGACAGGCAGCGGTCCGGAGAGGGTCCAGCGCCGGGCGATAGTCGCTCCTTCCTGGGGACCTGAAGATCGAATCTTCTTCCCGGAAATCATCGACGGCGGGACCGCCGTCGTTTCGATGCGGCCCGACGGCGAGGATCGCCGGACCCACCTGATCCTTCCGTCCGCCGACGAGGTCGCCGCCTCGCCCGACGGACGCTGGATCGCTTTCCAGGAAGCCAACGACGTGTACGTCGTGCCGATGCCCCGGACGACAGGCGGCGACGCGCCTCTCAGGCTCGACCGCCGGAGCGGCGGACTGCCGGTTCGCCAGCTCAGCCGCACCGGGGGCCTGTTCGTTCGCTGGCGCGACTCAAACTCGGTGGAGTTCGGCAGCGGGAGCCGGTACTACCGTCACGACCTGACTACCGAGCAGACCGAGACGTTCGACGTAGATCTGGTCGTGCCTCGCCGCACCGTCGAGAGCACGGTGGCCCTCACCAATGCGCGGATCGTCACCTTCGCCGGCGCGGGCAACGACGAGGTGATCGAGAGCGGGACCATAGTGATAACCGGGTCGCGCATCGCCTGTGTCGGCAGCTGCGACACCAGCGCGGCCGATCGGGTGATCGATGCTTCGGGCCGCACGATCATCCCCGGGTTCATCGACATGCACTCGCACCACCACCGCGAGCATCGCGGCTACCGGCCCCTGCGGGACTACGAGGTCGGCATCTACGTTGCCTACGGGGTGACGACCAGCCTGGACAATTCGATGTGGGCGCAGAACATCTTCCCGAGTGCAGAGCTGATCGAAAGCGGCCGCATGATCGGTCCCCGCACCTTCAGCACGGGCGACCCGCTTCCGTTCGGCGAGCTGGCCAGCCGGGAGGCGACGGCCAACCACATCGACCGGCTCCAGTCCTGGGGCGCCGTTTCGCTGAAGCAGCACTCGCACCCCCGGCGTGACCGGCGGCAGTGGATTGCCGACGTCGCACGCGAGAAGGGGATCATGTTGACAGCCGAGGGCTACGATCTCGAATACAACCTCGGGCAGGCCATGGACGGCTACTCCGGGTGGGAGCATCCCCTCAGCGTCATTCCGATCTACTCCGACGTTGCGAAGTTCTTCGGACAGGCAAAGACCGTCTATTCGAACCCCTTCATGTTCGATAGCCCTACGGCGGCCAACATCGAGTACTGGTACGCTGAATCCGACGTCTGGAAACAGGAGAAGCAGCGCCGCTGGATGCCCTGGCGGATGACCACGTTCTTGCGCCGGCGCATGCTGCGGCCGGAAACGGATTACAGCTTCCCGCTGATCGCACAGGGGCTCGCCGATATCCTCGCCGAGGGCGGGCGCGGCGCCCTGGGCGGGCACGGCGAACACCACGGCACCAGCATCCACTGGGAGATCTGGATGGCTTCGTCCGCGCTGGGCCCGATGGGTGCCCTGCGGACCGCGACGCTCGGCAGCGCTTCCTTCCTGGGAGCGGACAAGGACCTCGGGACACTGGAAGTCGGCAAGCTCGCCGACCTGGTCGTACTCAACCAGAACCCGCTGGAGAACATCCGCAACACGACGGACATTCAATACGTGATGAAAGGGGGAGTTCTATACGAGGCCGATACGCTGGACGAGATCTGGCCCGAACAGCGCCCTTTCGGACCCTATTACTGGGTCGACGAAGACGCCACGCGGACCGACGACCGGCCCGTCGGCTCCTGGCCGCCGCGCTAGAGAAGCGAAACTTCAGGAGCGGGTGTAGGTGCGCTCTATGAGCGCACAGCGTTTCGGTTCGGAGAATGTGCGGTCATAGACCGCACCTACACCTCACTTACCCTACACCGACAATCTCACCGATGCTGACTGCCCGGAACCTTGCCGCGAATGTAGTCGACAGCGATCTTGACTTTTTGCTCGTTCAAGACCCGACCCAGTTCTGGAGAAACGAACTTGGCGATTGCCGGCGAGATCTTGTCTGTTCGCACGTTCTCCTTCCGGAGGAACAGGACTTCAGACGCGTCGGTCGTGGCGCTGATGCACCCGCCGATCCCGTTGTCGAGGCACTCCACCGGGAAGCCCTCTACCTTTCGCAGGTGCTCGGCGGTCACTCCGTTGGCATCGCTATACACGGGAAAGAAGAAGACACGGGTACCCTTGGAAGACCACTCCCGGTCCAGATCTTCGGACACTGTCCGCAGTACGGCCTGACCGCCGCCGTCCTCACCCATCACGATGATGTGCTTAAAACCCGAGACGACCGCGCTGTTCGTCATGTCGCGCAGAACGGCTTCGAATGTCGAGTCGCTGAGAGCAATCGTCCCTCCAGCGGTCCCCGGCTTCAGGTGTGAACCGGCCGGCGTGTATGGCAACGGATGGTAGGCCAGCGCGTTCCCAAGTTCTTCGGCGATACGACGAGCCTGATACAGCGCCACAAGGTTGTGTTTGTTGATCGCTACGGCGTCCACGTGCGGTCCGACATACACCGTGTTCTCCGCTTGATAGGTGTTCTCGTGCAGGCCTCCGACGTATAGAATAGCCGTCGTCTTACCCCCCGCGATTGCCTCCATGACCTCAGTCCCCGTCATGTCGTCGATCATCACGGTTTGCTGTGCAAACGCCAAACCGCTGATCAGAACGAACACGAGCCCAAACATCGTCGTTCTCATATCTCACCTCCTCTTCCGCTGCGGACTGCAAAATGTTGCGCCCTACGCGCTACTCTGTCCGCGGCAATATATCATCGTGCCCGTCAGCACAGCAAAAGCCGCGAAAGACCCTCGAACTCGCCCGTTCGCGACGATCTCAAAACCGCACTTTCGTCTGTACTGTGAACTGTCGGCCGGTGCCGAGGGCAGTCCCTGAAAACACGCCGTTGAAGTTGATCACGTTCAAATGGTCGGTCACGTTACGGACGTCGAACTGAACGGACACAGACCGCTCCTGTTCCTCCCACAACCGCAGGCCGACAGAAAAATCGAGGCTGAGAACCGACCGCAGGCGGCCCCGCTCAAAGTTCACACGCTCGAGGATCGCCGGTGAGATCGACCCTGCCTCGTCATCATCGCCTATTGAGTCCATGGCGCGGCCACCGTCATCACCATCATCGTCCTCGAGCTCGACCGGCAGCCCACTACCGTATCGAAAGCCACTCGAGAACCAGACCCGCTCGTCCGGCTCGAAACGGACTACCGTATCGAAAGCCACTCGAGAACCAGACCCGCTCGTCCGGCTCGAAACGGAATAATGCCGACAAGGTGTTGCGTTGATCCTGGCTGATCGAGAAGCGCTCGTCGGGCTCGCGCAGTTCGTCGGCTTCGCCACCTTCGATGAACAGGCCTCCAGTGACGGGCGACGTGGCGTGTCCGATCATGTTCGAGTAGCTGATCGAAGAAGAAAGCCAACGCCAGCGAGGGAGATCGGCCCGAACCTCAGTGCCGGTGATTCTCGCCGTGTCAAAACTGATCGGAAACGATAAGCCGGTGTTGAGGAAGACATCGTCGTCCATGTAGTTCCGGAATGTCCGCCAATAGTGAACGATGTCGACGCGGAGGGCGTCGAAAAGCGGTTTACGCAGGCCAACTTCAAAAAAATTGCCGCGCGCGGCGGGAATCGGGACCGATTCGGTGACCGCATCAACGTCCAGTTCTCCTGCGGCGCTGCTCAGCAGGAGGTTTTCTATAGGCGGCGGCTGGAAGATGCGGTCGTACGACGCACGGAGCTGCAGGTCGGCCTTGGGAATCCAGTAGCTCAAGCCAATCCGTGGGCTGATGGCGTCATCTTCGATCAGGAAGTCGTAGCTGTCATAGCGGACACCCAAGCTCGCCGCGAAATAACCCAGGCGGATGTGGTCCTGAAGAAAAAACGAAGCCTCCCTACTCCTCCTGGTGTCGCGAAAGTCTACGTCGAAGTCGGGAAACTCATCGGTTGGGCCAAAGCGGAATTCCTCGCGCACGTCGCCGACTCGAAGATCGCCACCGAACTTCAGTGTATGGTGTTCACCCTCGATAGTAAGGTCTCCGATCAGAACGGACTCTCGGATGCCTCGGTCCTGCTCGACGCGTACCGGTGTCGACTCTGGATTGCTCCAGAGTTGGGCGTTAAGATTTCGATGCATGAAGCGAACCGCGGCCAGCACTCTCTGCGAAATCACGCGCTGGTAGTGCAGCTGTGTTGCGGTCTCGCCTGAAAACCGATCCTGACGCTGCGCCGCGTCCTGTTGCACGAGGTCGTTCGGCACCAGGAATCGGGTTTCGTTGGTCCGTAGATAGAACGACACTCGGTCCTGGTCGCTCAGATCCTGGTCGACACGGATGTTGAAGCCGCCGGCGGTGGCGTTGTTCGTAAAATTCTCGACCGATGGCGGGTCCAGGTACCGGTCCGTGTAACCACCGTGGCCACCGAGGGAGATCGAAGTATCCTGGGTTCGGAACTGGTGCCGGATCGACCCGGCACGGTTGTCAAAGCTGCCGATCTGGGAATCGAACGCGGTGCTGTGACCGGGGGTGCCGGCCCGGTGCGTGTCGAGCGCGATGACCCCGCCCAGACGTCGGCCGTACTCGGCCGGCATGCCGGCGGTCATCACGCTCACAGCTTCGAACTCGCTGGTCTCGAAGGCAGGTGCAAACCCGATCGACCGGTTGTCGTAGACGGGCATCCCGTCGACGACGTACTGCGTGTCGTATTCCGATCCCCTCGGATGGAGAACCGCATTGGCCTCCAGCAACCAGCCCGGCAACGTCGTCACGACGTCCACGGCACTACGGCCGAGGGATGTTGCGGGGATTTCATCCAACTGCTGGCGGCCGACCCGCATTACGGCTGCGGGTTGTGTGATGTCCAAAAGAGGTGGATTGTCGGTCACTGTGATCGCAGTGGTGCCCCCGGCTACTTCGAGCGTTACCGTAATCTCGCGGGGAACGGCCGAGCGAACTTCAACAGTGGTACTGATTTCGTCAAATCCGCTTTGACGAACGGTGAGGCTATAGACACCGAGTGGAACGCGCACGAGCCGCGCGCGACCCTCCGAGTCCGCCCGAATCGTTGCTTCAAATTGTGGATTCCGGCCCGTCAGCTGAACTTCAGCCGGTACCGCCAGCTCGTCCGGGTCGCGGACCACGACCCGTATTTCGCCCTGCATGACCTGAGCGATCGCGACGTTCGAACAGAACAGTACGATCGCGAATAAGCCGTGCCAGCGGCCAAGTCCTTCCATCGTGAGGATGCCTCTACTCTCGAACCGAGATCAGAGTGGCGCCAAAGAGCCGCTCTTCGGCCTGAACCTTACACCAATACCTTCCACGGCGTGAGCGATAAGAAGACGGTCTACCGCCTCTACTTAAACTCCCCTCCTCAGATGAGGAGGGGTGGCGCGATGCGCCGGGGTGGTGCTGAAGTTGAGGCAGCCCGAAAAGGCGGCTGCGGCACCGGCCGGCGACTGGAAAGGAGGAGAGTTCAATTCAGCTTACTTCTCAATCGAATTCGTCTCCCCGCCACCTTCGTTGACCCCAACCCGTTCCTGCCATAGTATTTATCAAGTTTTTCCGCAATATCAGTACAGCCAGGACAATCAGGGACTGGAGCGGCCATATCTCCGGGATCGTCTTGACGGGAGGGCAGGGTGAAAGTTCAGTACATGATCGCGGCCCTATTCGGCGCGCTGTTGACCTTCAGCGCAACGGAGAGTCCAAGTTTCGCAGTTGCCTCCCAACCGCAGGAGCCGTTTCCGTCGGTCTACAGCGCCGAGCAGGCGACGAGCGGCCGCGGCGTGTACGGACAGCATTGTGCCGTCTGCCACGGAGCGAATCTCCACGACGGCACGGCGCCCCCGCTGGCCGGCCCCCAATTCAATGCCGCCTGGAGCGCTGACCGCACGCTCTACGATCTTCTCTATCTCACAAGAACGACCATGCCCGCGGGAGCCGGCAACAGCCTGTCGACCCAACAGTACGTCGACGTGGTGGCCTTTATCCTTCAGCAGAACGGGTATCCTTCCGGCGATCTGGTCCTGACCGACAACCCCGACCTTCTGGGAACGATCCGAATCGAATCGGGCCTGGCCACCGAAAGCACCTCGGCCCAGCGAGGCGTTGCTTTCATCGAGGGCGAAGACGGCATGGCGCCCAGCACGAATCGACCGGCTCCGGGAGAACTCGAGGGAGCGAGCGACAACAATCGCGACTGGTTGTTCCACACGCACGACTACACAGGCAGACGCTATTCCTCCCTCTCCGAGATCAACACCGGCAACGTATCCGAACTACGGCCCGTCTGCCTCTATCAATTCAACGAACAGAGCAGTTTCCAGACCGGTCCCATCGTCTACGATGGCGTGATGTACATGACCACGGCCCACCAGACCGTTGCGCTGAATGCGGCCGATTGTCGGCCGATATGGAAGCACGTCTGGGAACCGCAGGATCAGGAAGTCTGGTTGAATAACAGGGGCGTCGCGATACATGACGGGCGTGTTGTGCGCGGCACATCGGATGGATACCTGTTTGCTCTGGACTCGATGAACGGAAGGCTGCTCTGGGCTCGAAAGGTTGCCGATCCGAGCGTCGGCGAAACGTTTACGATGGCACCGATGATCTTTGAGGACCTGGTGCTCATCGGTCCGGCCGGTAGCGAAAACGCCATATCGGGATGGGTCGGCGCGTTTCGGCTGGCCGACGGCACGCCCGTATGGCGTTTCAACACCGTTCCTGGGGCCCGCGAACCGGGCGATGACACGTGGGGCAACCCCGCGAACATCGTCCTGGGTGGCGGAGCGACCTGGACTCCGTTTTCCATGGATCTGGAGCGCGAGGAACTCTATGTCGCCGTCACCAACCCCGCCCCCGATCTTCCGGCCGACCTGAGACCCGGGTCGAATCTCTACACCAATTCGATCGTGGCGCTCGATGTCCGTTCCGGCGAACTCCGCTGGTACGAGCAGATGGTTCCCAACGACGATCATGATTGGGATCTGACGCAGGTCAGCCCGGTTTTCACTACCGAGATCGATGGACGGCAGCGCAACCTGGTTGCGACGGTGGGCAAGGACGGGATACTGCGCGGTGTGGACCGCGACACCTATGAAAGAGTCTACGAGACGGCCGTCACGACTATAGAAAACGTGGAGGCGCCCGTGACGACGGAGGGTGTCCGCGCCTGCCCGGGTGTTCTAGGCGGCGTTGAATGGAACGGTCCCGCCTTACACCCCGCGACGAACACTCTTTTTGTCCCGGCGGTCGACTGGTGCAGCACGTTTACCCGGGCTGAGGAGGTCCGTTACATCGAGGGAGAGCTCTTCATGGGGGGCACTATCGAAATGGACGGCCTCGAGGTGCTGAGCATGGAAAGCGGTGCCGACAACATGTCGGCGCAATCCCAGGGTTGGCTGACCGCCGTCGATGCCGCCGCCGGTGAGGTTCGCTGGAGATACCGTTCCGAACGTCCCATGGTCGCGGCCGTGACAACAACGGGCGGGGGACTCGTGCTCACGGGAGAGCTGACTGGAGATTTCTTAGTTCTGGAAGCCGTAGGCGGTGAGGTCTTATATCGGTTCAACACCGGCGGCCCGATCGGCGGCGGTATCGTGACCTACCAGGTGGATGGTAAACAATACATCGCCGTGATGTCGGGCAGTCCGTCGCCATTCTGGGTCGATGAACATCCCGGCTCTCCGACCGCTCTGATCTTTGCTTTGCCATGATCGAGGAACAGGTGAGGGTGCGTAGGCATCATCCCGCCTCGGCGGACAGAGCATCCGTCGACTCGGAGTCAATCGGAGTGAAAAATCCCTTCTCGGGGCACTGGAGCAGCCAATCGACCAAGCCCTCATTCGGCGGAGCCACCCGTCGGATGAGCCGGTACGCCCCCCTATCGAGGCGCTCAACCTCAAATTCCTGGCCCGCCTCGATGTGGTCTTGCAGTCGAAGTTCTGCGGGCAACACGATCTGACCCTTTGAGGATACGGTCGTCTTCATGACATGTAAGATATCGCCTCACGCGTGGATTCGTAAACAAACCGGTTGGCGGAATTCCAGTTTGCCCAACCTGGACACGCTCTTGAGGAAGCCCCCCACTGTCGCAAATCAACCGAAACGAATCGCGACGGCTTCGGCCTTTCAACCAAACCGCCAATTCGCTTCGAAAACCCCAGGGTTTCGAATATCCTAACCGCCTATCCAGAGGGACGATCATGCGAAGAGCACTTTTTCTTCTGGCCGTGCTGTTCTATCTGGAAAGCCCGGCGTTCGCTACATGGTCCGTGATTGCTGTCGATAGGAGCACGCAGCGTGCCGTGATGGCGGCAGCGTCCTGTGTCGACACCACGGACGATCGGATGAAAGATGCGATTGCCGTCGTGGTGCCCGGCGTCGGGATTGCAGCGTGCCAGGCGGCAGCTGATGGTTCGGGTCGGAACCAGATGCTTGTCTTCGAAGAACTGAACAAAGGTACCGAGCCGCGGCAGATCATCGAGATGTTGAGCGCCGATCCTGCTTTCCAGTCGCGCCAGTTCGCGATCGTCGACATGGACGGCCAGGCCGCCGGGCATTCCGGACTCGGTAACGGCTTTGTGACGCAGTTCATGTACGGTCAGGTGCCGGGCACGGAGATCTTCTATGCGGTCCAGGGCAATACTCTCCGGATGCATGACGTCGTTCCCGCCGCCGTCGAGGCGTTCATCGAAACGGACGGTTCGCTTGCGGACCGTGCATTGCGGACCGTGCAATGGCGGCTTTGGAAACGGGAGACCGCGCCGGTGGCGACAGCCGCTGCACGTGCCCCCCGACTCCGGCAGACGGCAGCGAGCCGCCAATCCCCTGCGATGCCAAGACATCCCATGTCGCGTACGTTCTGATGGCCGAACCAACCGACACCAACGGTGAGTCGTACAACGACGGCGACTACGCGATGTACATCACCGTCTCACAGCCTTCACCGGACCACCCGCAAGGCATCAGGGCAGGTGAGGATCTCAATCCGGTGAAGACGCTGCGGATGCGCTACGATGCGTGGCGCAGTTCGGGGCCGTGATCGAAGATCGGCCGCAACACCACCAGGCAGGACGATGTCCCACAACGAGAGACGCGACTGATCAGAGATAACCCCCGAACCCGATGACCGCCGGCCCACGAACCAGCGCCGAAGATCTTGCCGAGGACCTGCGCGAAGCGCGCGGGCGGGAGCTGACGCTTTTCACCGACCTTTCCGATGCGCAACTGCTCGGCCCGCAGGACCACTTCATCGAACCTCCGATCTGGGAAGTCGGACACGTCGGTTGGTTTCAGGAGTACTGGATCCTCCGGCGACTCGCAGGGGCGAGACCGCTCCTCGAAAATGGGGACAGCATTTACGATTCGTTCAATGTGTCGTACAAACTTCGCTGGGATCACGATTTTCTGGCGCGGGACCAGACACTGGACTACCTGCAGACCGTCCTCGATCGCTCGATCGAACGGCTGGAGCAGGGTGAGCCGAACGACGAGGAGAAGTACTTCTACTGGCTGGTCAGCCAGCACGAATACATGCACTCGGAGAACCTCTGCATGGTGCGGCAGACCCTGGGATACCCGAGGCCGAGGTTCGAGGAGGCGGAAGTTTCGCCGGATCCGAACTTCGCGCCGGCGGACGTTGAGATTCCTGGCGGGAACTGTTCCCTGGGTGCTCCGATGGATGGCTCCTTCGTTTTCGACAACGAAAAGTGGGCGCACGACGTCGAAATTGCGTCGTTCCGCATCGCCAACGCGCCGGTGACGAACGCGGCGTTCCTCGAGTTCGTGAAGGAGGGGGGATACGGAACGAGGAGATTCTGGGGGAAGCACGGCTGGGAGTGGCGTCGGCGGGAAGGCGCAAGCCATCCGCTGTTCTGGCTCGAGACCGGCGGAGGTTGGATGCAGCAGCACTTCGACTTCCAGATTCCGCTGAGCCCGGAGAGCCCAGTGGTTCACGTCAACTGGTATGAGGCCCGGGCGTACTGCAAATGGGCCGGTCGCCGGCTTCCGACGGAGGCGGAGTGGGAGCTGGCGGCTTCGGGCCCGGAGAAGCGCCTCTTCCCCTGGGGAGACGAACTTCCGACCCCGGAACGGGCCAACCTGGACTGGAGTCACGTCGGGGTTGTCGACGTGAGTGCCTATCCGGAAGGCGACAGCGTCTTCGGTTGCCGCCAGATGATCGGCAACATCTGGGAGTGGACCGACAGCTACCTGGAGCCCTATCCGGGCTTTACCCCTGATCCTTACCAGGAATACTCCCAGCCGTACTTCGGACAGAAGCCGGTCCTGCGGGGCGGGGGATTCGCGTCGCGGTCGAAGATGGTTCGCAACACGTGGCGGAACTTTTTCATGCGGCACCGTCGCAACATCGTAGCCGGATTCCGGACCTGTGCCCTTTGAGGTACCGAGGCGAACTTCTCGTTCGGCGGCGGGGCGACTTCAACGGGCGGAGGGTCGATTCCGTAGTCGATGAACTTGCGTATCTGCTCCGTCATCTTTTCGAATTCTTTCGAACGTTTTTCGAGGTCTTTGACCGCCCAGCCTTCAGACATGGGAGAGTACGCGCAAGCCTGCAGTTCCACGGCGACTCGTCGAAACTTGTTATCCACGTCCTTCAGGAAACTGTCCAAGCGCATCTTTCGATTGTAGTGCTCCCGTGCCTCCTTCAGGTCGCGAGGATCGGTGAAGATGCCTTCCAGGAAGGCATCTTCCGCCCGCCGGCCGATTCCCTCCGCTTCTGGCCAAAGACGCGCGTTGTCTTCGGCCTCTTCCTTTCGGCGCTCCGCTTCTTCTCGCCGCTCCCTCTCGCCTTCGGTTTCTTCGGGAACGTCCATCTTTCCCAGTTTCCGCTTCTGCTCTCCCTCGCTTTGCGCGTAGGTCGGTACCGGAAGAAGAGAAAGAACGATGCCTAGAATGAAGTATCGGATCAGAGTCTTCATGGTTTTGTCCCGGATTCCTATAACTATCCTGCGACCGGGCAGCGGCACCATCAAGAGAAAACAGGGTGGGTGAGCCATGGCGGGGGATTCGATTACCCGAGTTGGCGGACATCGGTCGACCCTACTTGATCAGCTCCCTCTCCAACCGCTTCATCGCGATCACGAAAGCCACGGAGCCGATCGACAACAGGTAGGCGACGTGGACCACGACGCCCGGCACAACCCGGCCGGTCGTCAGCTGCCTGAGCAGCTCTACTCCGTGATAGAGCGGGACGGCCTGGACCAACCATTGTGCGAACCCAGGTAGCTGAGTGACCGGAAAAAAGGTGCCGCTGAACAGGAACATCGGCATCACGAGCAGGCCCATCACGATGTCGAAATCCTCGACCCTTCGCACAAAGCTCGTGATGCAGAGCGCGATGGCCGCGAAAGTAGCCGAAACCAGCACCGAGCCGGGCAAGGCGAGTATCGCCCAGGCTGAGGGCAGCATCCGGGGCCCGATCGTCTGTCCCATCAATAGAACCACCAAGAGGAAGGCGGCCGCGTAGATCGAGCCCCGCGTCAGCGCCCAGAGCATTTCGCCGAACGCGATATCGGGAACGCGCATCGGCGTCGCCAGGATACCGTCGTAGGTTCTCTTGTAGTACAGCTTGAAGAAGATGTTGAAGAAGCCGTCGCTGATCGCGCCGTTCATGCAACTCGCTGCCAGAAGGCCCGGCGCCACGAACGTGCTGTAAGGTATCCCGCCGACCTCACCAATCATCGATCCCAATCCGAAGCCGATTCCCAGCAGGTAGAAGAGCGGCTCGAAAAACCCGGAAAACACGATCATCCACAGGTGCTTGTACACGAGCAGGTTGCGCTGGATCATCCGGAATGATCGGCGCAGAGAGGGGATCGCCGGTGACGGGACACGGGTCCGACCCCAAGTGCTCGACGTCGTCCTCACGCGCGCAGCTTCCGGCGAAAGGCGGCGATCGCAGCGGCGACACCAATCGCCAACATGCCGAGCAGGTAGCCGACGTGGATGAGCCAAACCGGTGACTGGATCGTGTTCAAGGTCAGGCCACGCACCAGCTCCACGCCGTGGAAGAGCGGGGTGAACCAGGCAAACTGCTGGAGCGCATCCGGTAAGCGCGTGATTGGGAAGAACACGCCTGAGAACAGGAAGAGCGGTGTGATGACGAAGCGGAACATCCCGTTAAAGCCGGCGCCGCTTCGGTTCACCGCGGCGTAGGCCATGACCGGCGCGCTGAAGGCCAGGCCGGTGAGCACGGCCGCCGGGATTGCGAGCAGCGCGATGGGCGAGCGGGGCACGCCGATGATGGTAAGGATGATCGTGAATGCAATCGCGACAGTCAGGAGGCGCAGGGTCATCCATCCCAGCTCACCGACGACAAGGTCCACGATCCGCATGGGCGTGGCATGGATGGCCTCGTAGTTCCGGTACCAGCTCATCTTGCCTGTGATCGGGAAGCTGGAGTCGAAGCTGGCGGTCTGCATGCACGCAGCCGCCAGGAGTCCCGGTCCCAGGAAGTGCAGAAAATCCACGCCGCCCAGCATCGAGGTGTCGCCCCTGTTAACGAGCGCTCCGACGCCGAAGCCCATGGCCGTCAGGAACAGTGCCGGCTGGAGGAAGCTGAAGAAGATCGAACCGCGCCAGACACGTCGATAGACGATGGCGTTGCGCTGGACCATGCGGAATGCGCCAATCACCTCTCAGCCCTCAATCGACCAGCGTCCGGCCGGTCAGTCTCAGGAACACGTCTTCCATCGTGGAGCGGCGCACGAGAGCACTCTGGAGCGGGATGTCTTGGGAATGGACGCGCCCGAGGGCGTGCTCTCCGTCGGTGGTGTAGACCAGCGTACGGTCCGGCAAGACTTCGATCCGCTCGGCCAGGCCGTCGAGCCGTCCGTCGAGACTGACGGGCGCGTCGTCGGGAAAGCGCAGCTCCAGTACTTCGTTCGTGGAATAGCGTTCGATCAGTTCTTGCGGCGATCCCTCCGCAACGATCCTGGCTTTGTCCATCACGACCAGCCGGTCGCAAAGCTGCTCGGCCTCGTCCATGTAGTGCGTGGTCACCAGCAGCGTGGCTCCACTGCGCTTGAGCTGATACAGTCGCTCCCAGATTACGTGCCGAGCCTGCGGGTCCAGCCCGGTGGTCGGCTCGTCGAGCAGGATCAGTTCCGGATCGTTGATCAGCGCCCGGGCGATCGTCAGCCGACGCTTCATCCCGCCCGACAGCGGCTCCACCTGCGAATCGGCGCGTTCGGAAAGCTGGACAAACTCGAGCAGATCGTCGGCCTTCGGGCGGGAGATGTGGCCGGGAATGTCGAAGTAGCGCGCGTACATCACCAGGTTTTCACGCACCGTGATTTCGGTATCCAGGTTGTCCTGTTGCGGGACAACGCCCAGCCGTGCCTTGATCGGGCTGGCCTGGGTACGCGGATCCATCCCCATGACACGCAGATCGCCCTCGGTCACCGGCGAAGCGCAACCGATCATACGCATCGTGGAGGTCTTGCCGGCTCCGTTGGGGCCCAGGAAGCCGAACGATTCGCCCGCATGAACGTCGAAGTCGATCGCGTCCACCGCCGTGAAACTGGAGAATCGTTTTGTCAGGCCGCGCGCACGGATGATGGGCTCGGAGATGGGCATTCTGCGATTCTAAGAGGGCGTCAAAGGTAATGTCGAGCCGCGAAGAGAAGAGTCTCTACCGGTGTTGGCGTTCCCTGCGGATGTCCAGGGCAAACTCTAGTGGCCTGTAACAATGCTATCGGTACCATCGCCGATGGGTCTTGCGGGCGAGGTCGAGGAGGGAGACGGAAAGCGATGCTCTTTCATCGGTGACGGCTTCCGACAAAGAGATCGCCCGCAACCCCCATCGGCCCGAAGGGTTCGGCCCAACGGCGCCGTCTTCGGTGTCGTAACGCCCTCGCAATGAAACAGCATTGGCTCGGGCGTCACTCCTAGAATCCGACGCCGTTCCGCCGAACGCTGGTACCGATAGCACTGTTACAGGTCACTAGTAGGTTGATTCCGAGTGGACGAAGTGGGCAGTAGAAGGCTCGAACCCGCTTCACCGGTTTTGGTAAACCGTCCCGTTATGTCTGTCGTTCCTCAGAGACTTGAACAATCAACTTGCCCTTGTTCGAGCCGTCGAACAACCTGTTCAGGGAAGCGGGCGCGTTTTTGAGTCCGTCGATGACGTCCACTCGATATCGCAGCTTACCGGTCATGAGCCACTGGGCGAGATCCGCGATGGCCTCTTCTGAACGATCAAGATAGTCGAGGACAATGAATCCCTCGATGCGGGCCCGTTTGATGAGTACATTAGCGAAATTGAAGGGGCCGGGGACGGGCTCGGTGGCGTTGTATTGTGAAATAAGACCGCAAAGAACTATACGGGCTTTCAGATTGATTCGAGCCAGGACTGCGTCGAGAATGCTCCCACCGACGTTGTCGAAGTAGATGTCGATACCGTCAGGGCAATGTCGTTCCAGGCCCTCAGACACAGACTCGGTCCGGTAATTGATGGATGCGTCGAAACCAAGCTCCTCCGTAGTCCAGCGGCACTTTGACTCGGTTCCTGCAATTCCAATGACGCGGCATCCCTTAATCTTGCCGATCTGCCCAACGAGTGAGCCAACCGCACCCGCGCCGGCTGAGACCACCAGAGTTTCACCAGGCTGCGGCTTACCAATGTCCAGCAGGCCGAAATAGGCTGTCAATCCGATATGTCCGAAGATCCCGAAATGGGCCGTCAGCGGAATGGAGGGGTTCCTGGGTAACCTGGTGAGCCCGGCGCCAGCCACGATAGCGTAGTCCTGCCATCCCAGGATTCCCTGGACGAAATCGCCGGGCCGATACTCATCCATCCGCGACTCCACCACAATCCCGATGGTAATCCCTCTCATCACCTCGCCAATCTGGACCGGAGGAAGATAGGTGTCGATTTCGTTGGTCCATGCCCGGTTTGTCGGATCTAGTGACAGGTAGACGTTGCGGACCAGAACTTCTCCCTCTTGAACGTCAGGCACGGTGTCTTCATGCCATTCGAAGTCTGACTCTTTGAGCAGCCCCACCGGGCGCGCCGCAAGACGCCATTGCCGGTTCGTTCTAACTGTCATTGAAAGCTCTCCCTCCTGGCGACTACAGCGATCACCGCCATCACTGCGGTGAGCGAGGGGATCAGTGTCGCCTTGACCTCAAGTCAGGCAAACCGACGCCCTAGCCTTTTGTCCGATACTGTGGATGGGCCTTTATCCTCTCAACGAACCCGGCAGGATCATCAGGTGTAATATTCAGTCTTCGGAGTAAGCCAGACCTTCGATGAAGGGTGACGCCTTTTTTTCGAATGGTTGGCATATGGATCGTATTGGTCCAGTTTTCTCCTCCTACCGTCACACCAATCTCAGCGCCTTCAAAGTCACTGATTGGAATTTTGCGAAAGGCGAATGCACCGACTTTGATTCGTAGATATTGCTCATCGATTGCGTAGTTGATGTTCGAGATTAGATAGCCCAGAGCTATCGCTACGAGCAAGATCGTCGCGATACTGCCGATGACTCCTATCATTTTCAATGCTCTCAACTGGCGCCTAAAGGATGGTTATTCGGCTCCTCGGTGTCGGTCTGCAGGGGTAAGCAGGCAGCCGGTCTTTAACGGTTGCCCTCCCGATCCGCCACTTCGTCTTGATTCAACTCTTCCGACGATCGAAGGACTTCGATTGATCGTTCCCTATCCTGCGCGGCGACGACAAGTCGAATGCCGCCTGACCCGAGCATCAAATGGGGCGCAATGTTTCCCGTGAAAGCTAGATCGATGCAGGCTTTGATACCGCTGCCAGCAAGCACCGAAATGAGATCAGTCGCGTTCTCCGAGGTGTCGAGCGCCAACTCGTGCACGCCGTTCTCCCGCGCACGCTGTTCAACCAGATCTATCAGCAAGGAACCGATTCCGTAGCCCTGGCGAGCCGGTCGCACCGCAAACTGACCGAAACTGGCCACGTCCGCCCGGTCATAAAATGGGCATCCCTTCGTCGAAGCCACATTTGAAAGCGTGATGACGCCGCCGACCAGCCCCTCCTCGAAAGCCACAATTGTTTCGCCTTTCGCTGCGCGCCTCCGGGTTATATCTACGTCCTGGTACGGCACCTGCCTCTCTTAGTTCTCGGGCGCTTCATCCGTCGTGCTCGGCGAGCACTGTGTCTTCCGGGACATCTGTGTCGCTCTCGAAGTCGATCCTGTAGCCGTCGGGGTCCGATAGCGACGTCATCCACATTCCATTTCCGACGACGGGTCTCGACGCCTGAACCCCCCTCGATGTGACCTGGCGATAGATCGCCAGGGCATCTTTGCAGATGAAGCAGATCGATACGCCCTCGCCGACGTTCCCTTCAGGTACCCAGGAATCGTGACCCTCTTTCGGGAACTCCTGCAGCATCATTGACGCGCCTCCGTGTTGAAGGCAGCACCAGCGAAGCTTGCCCTCCACTACCCATTTCTCAGTCATCTCGAAGCCAAGTCCATCGACGTAATAACGGACGGACCGTTCCATGTGCGATACCCGAAGAAACGGCACCGCCTGTTTAACGTTGGCTGAGGTCTTTGTTTCAAGATCCATCGTTCGAAATCGTCGCCCACAGCTGGTCATTTCGAAAGGGGTACCAAACCGGTGTCAGATGAAGCGAACCGTCGACATCCCGAGTTACCAGCACGGTGTAATGTCTTCCCGCGAGGAGCGTTCTCGCCCAGTCACTCAGTTCCTTCATTCCGTTTATCTCCGAAGGGCCGTCAGCTTCAGGGTTTTGAAAGAGTGTACGTCGTCAGGAGCAGCCATTTGTGATGAGAAACTCCGGCCACGGACGATCAGTTTGTTGGATTGAAGGAGATGCGATATGCCTCTGACCTTACGAAATTTGCTGCTTTGCGATTTCCGGCTTCGCCCCAATACCCTATCGCGACGTTGACTACGTAGGCGTTGGGCCATCCCGGCGCGGAAACCAGGAACGGTCCTTCCTCCATATGCCCTTCGCCTGAATATGGAACGGCCACGGACGCCGACCAGACCAGGTCGGAATCAGCGTCGGGACGCACGCCAAATGTTACCTGGTACAGCGCACTTCTATCGTCGGAGTTTTCGAAACTGATCCACTGGGAGTCCGGAATAACGCTGTCGATCATCAAATTCAATTCCGAGAGGTTTTGATAAGGTACAGGCTCATCGAAAAACACTTGGCGAATCCGCCCGTTTTTGGCGCAACAATCCGCCTCCATCCCGCGTTTCCCAGTCACAGCAACACCTCACGCCACCGAAAAGGCTGGCAGCCCCGAGTGATCTGCGTCGCCACGGGTCCGTCATCGTGCTTGCCCTTCGGTGTTGCCGGATCAGCGATCCACGACTTGGACTTTTCACACAGTCTGGGTCGCTTTGTGGAGCTGGAGCAAAATCGACTCGTAGTGACGACTTGGCTGACAGGGAAGGGGGGAACAGAAGGGGCGGAGACGATCATCCGTATTGAGCTTACCTCAGAGGATGGCGCCACTCTCCTGCATTTGACACATTCGGGATTTCCAGATGAGGCATCGCAGAAAGGCCACTTGGACAACTGGCCAGAGGCTTTGGAGTGTCTAGACGCTGCTTTATGTAAGTGAGCACTTTTTCCGCTTAATGCGCGCTTACGTTATCCTGCTGGATCCTGCCGGATAGAGTCACCAGGTTAGACTAGGAAATCGAGGCTCCTGACGGCGTTGGGTCCCCGGTTCAGCGCATGGGTGTAGATCATCGTCGTCCGAACGTCGCGATGGCCGAGCGGTTCCTGGACCGTTCGTATGTCGTCGCAATCTTCCAGAAGGTGCGTCGCGAACGAGTGACGGAATGTGTGGCAGCCAATGCTGTTTCATTGCGAGGGCGTTACGACACCGAAGACGGCGCCGTTCCGTCGAAACCCTTCGGGCCGATGGGGTTGCGGGCGATCTCTTTGTCGGAAGCCGTCACCGATGAAAGAGCATCGCTTTCCGCCTCCCTCCTCGACCTCGCCCGCAAGACCCATCGGCGATGGTACCGATAGCACTGTTACAGGCCACTAGCTAGTCGAGTTGCTCGACGACGATCCTGGTTTCGTGGGGACCCAACCGAACGTTGATCTCCCAGCAGCCAGGGCTCGGATAAACGAGATACATCATCACGAACGCGTATCGGTCCATGATCTCCGGGGTGGCCCCGCCCGGCGTGACGGAATATTCTCTTGCGTCGGAGGCCACGACGCGCTCGATCGGTGAACTTGTCGGGGTGGCTTGAAACCGCATGGCCTCGGGTCGATCCAGGCGGCGTCCTTCAACCACAAGGTCCGCGGCGACATCTCGTCCAACCACCCATACAGATTTCACCAGCGAGTCCGGACCGGACCATTTACAGATCCCTGAGGCCCGACCACTCGCCGTCCGCCGAGACATTGATTGATCCACCTCCGTGCCTCTCGTATGATTTGCCGAGCCTTTGGAATCCAGGGGAATCATGAGAGGTTTGACTGAGCTGATGACAGGCCGGCGAGTGGGCTTGCTGGCGGCACTCGCTGTCCTGGCTGGTGCAGCCGTGATCTCGGCTGGCGCGCAGAATTCGTATCCCGCGGCTGGGGAGTGGAGGCAGTGGGGCGGCCCGCAGCGAAATTTCATATCGGACGCGACAGGTCTTGCGGACTCGTGGGGGGAGGGTGGACCTCCCATGGTCTGGAGCCGTCCGCTCGGTCTGGGGCACTCGGCCATCCTCGTCGATGACGGCACGCTCTACACGATGTACCGGCCCGGCGAGGACACCCGGCAACGGGGAGCGTGGGAATCCAGGGAGTTCGTTATCGCGATGGACGCGGCTACGGGCGAGACCGCCTGGGAGTACGAGTACTCCTCCCGACCGCTGCACTTCCAGTTCGGAGCAGGACCCCATTCGACACCGCTCGTGGCCGGGAATCTGCTTTTTACGGCCGGCACCAACAAGCAAATCCACGCGTTCGAAAAGAAGACAGGACGTCTTGTCTGGTCACACGACCTGGTGGCTGACTACGATTCTCCGCCGACGCTGATTCGGCCGTCGGTCACGGCGGGTTTTGCCTCCAGCCCCCTTGCTTACAACGACACGATCATCATCCAGTCCGGTGGGCGCGGTCAGGCCGTCATGGCTTTCGGGCAGATAGACGGCACGCTCGTCTGGAAGAACGGGGATTTTCTGACCGCGCAGGCCGCGCCCCTCCTGATCGACGTCGACGGCCAGACCCAGTTGGTCATCCTCGGAGGGCAGTCGGTCAACGGTCTGGACCCGGAGTCGGGCAGAATCCTCTGGTCCCATCCTCACAATACCCAGGGGGATATGAACAACAGCATGCCGGTGTGGGGATCCGATAACATCCTGTTCATCTCCTCTGGATACAATCAGGGCAGTCGTGGGTTGAAGCTGAGCCGTGAGGGTCGGAACACGCGTGTCGAGGAACTCTGGTTCACCGATCGTCTCCGGCTGATGTTTGCGAACGCGATCCGGCTCGGGGACTACGTCTACGGCACTGACGGAAACTTCGGCCCTGCGTTCCTGACCGGGCTGGACGTCCGCACCGGCAAGATCCTGTGGCAACAGCGCGGCTTCGGCCGTTCCAGCCTGGTGTATGCGGACGGCAAGGCGATCATCATGGACGAGGACGGCGACCTCGTACTGGCGAGGCTGTCGCCGGATGGCGGGGAAGTGCTGGCCCGCACCCAGCTCTTTGACACCACTTCATGGACCGTTCCGACGCTGGTCGGTACGACGCTCTACGCCCGCGATCGAGAGAAGGTCGTCGCGCTCGATGTCGGCGCTCCGTAGCGGTACGGGTCAACTCAGTATCGGGTGTAGGTGCGCTCTATGAGCGCACATTGTTTCGGCTCGACGAATGTGCGGTCACAGAGTCACAGACCGCACCTACACCTCCTCAGGAGATATGCCCCTACCGAAAGGAAGATCCATCATGAGTGAGCGGTCGCTTGCGAGCTTTCGACTAGCCGGCTTGACGTTCGCACTTGCATTGGCTGCCGGCCAAGTCGCGGCCGCTCCGGGGCCGCTCGCTCTACGTCCTGAGGCTCACGCCCGACGGCCGAGGTGTGAGCTCGGTCGAGCGACTCTTCGAGGACCGGTACGGTCGACTGCGGGACGTGCTTGTCGGGCCCGATGGCGCCGTTTACATCGCCACGAGCAACCTCGATGGCCGGGCCGGGGGAGTGGGTCCGTTCGAAGGCGACGACAAGGTGCTCCGCATCACGCCGGTGACGAGGAGGGACTGACAGAAAACCGGCGGCTCCACGACCGCCGGTTCTGAGGGCATAGTTGGCAACGGCTAGTGACCTACTGGTCTTGCCGGCCACCCTCCAGGGTCACAGGCTCGGCACGACCGTAGTAGATGCCGTTGAAGAGGAACTTGAAGGTTCCGTGTGGTTGCGCGCGGAACACGACTTCGGGACCGAACAGGAAAAGCTTTCCCCGGCCGACGTTCGCGTCTATGACTGCGATCGTATCCTCCAGGTAGCCTTCTCCCCAGGCCCATCCGCTGCGGAGCGAATCCGGGCCGAACCACGCGACGGCTTCGACTCCCTGCTTGGCGGCACCGGGATCCAGCCGGAACGCCTGGCTTCTCTGGAAGAACAGGTCGACTTCAGAGGGCAGCCCGAACGCCAGCGGGTTGGAGTTGTCGACCTGCGCCCGAAGGACGGACCCCGGCACGTAGAACTTCTCCCGTGGCAGCGGGCGCTCCCCCCCGTCAGGCAGCTTCTCGACGAGTGCGTCGGAAATGGGCAACCCGAGGTGCTGGGCCAGGATTGTCGAATCTCCGATCGCCAGCACCGTGCCGCCGGCCTCGAGGAACTCTTTGATCCTGGGAACGGTCTGGCTGACGGTCACGGCACCGAGGGAGTCCTCGTACTCTTCGGGCAGAAGCTCGGGGGGGTCGCCCTCGCTCGGGTCCCGGGCGGGAATGCCCCCGTCGACAAAAATCAGGACATCGAATCGCTCCGACAGGTTTTCTTCGTCGAGCGCCTGCGCATAGACGACCTCGTGCGGAAACTCGAAGTTCTCCAGCATGAAACGCGTCCAGCCGGACGGCATCGAGCCGCCGTACCGATCCCACAAACCGACACGCAGGCTGCGCAGCATCAGCGCGTCGCTCTCCGGCTCCGACGCCGTCGCCTCGAAGTTCAGACCGACCTCATCCGCGAGTGCGGCCAGCTTGTCGGCGGTTCCCGCCTTCGCGCGGATATACATGGTGCCCATCGGATAGGTCTTCCCGTTCGCCGCGACGGGCTCTCGCAACCAGTAGACATCTTCGTTTCCACCGGTCAGCCGGTTTACGGCGACGAAAGCGTCGTTGACCGCATGGGTCAGGAAAAAGCCGGAGGCATTGTTCAACTCTGTAATGCGGCCCGAGGGCGCTTCGGCAAAACCTTCGATCTTCTCGAAAGGCCCGTCAAACCCCTCCATGATCCGATCGAATTCCACACCCATCTGGTAGATCAGGGTCCATCCGGTCGTGTCGTAGGGCGGTGTCGGGGGAGCTCCCGGAAAAGCGAAGTCGTTCGGGTAGTCCTGCGGCTCGAACATGTCGAGCACATGGGGCCGGAAAGCCTGGGCCGCTTTGACGACGTATGACCCGGCGGGGTAGCTCTTTCCGTCGACCTCGAAATCAGCTGTCGCACGGTGGATGGCGACGCCGTTTTTGATCAGGACGTTGACGAACTTCGTCGCGGTAAGGAAGTCGGCCTGGTCGGCCGCGATGATGTAGCCGCGCGGGTCGCGCAGCTCCGGATCGCGCATCATCTGGTAATAGCGGCTAAGGTCCGGACCTCCGCCGCGCCCGCCACGGCCTCCGCGCTGAACCTCATCGGCATCCATCTGGGCTTCGACCCGGGCCACACGATCGGGACTGATCGTCCAGCTGTCGCGGTTCCCGCGCTCGATCGAATTCATTCCCATCCGCCATATGTTGAACAGGAGGGTGTCGCGGTTGCGCGACGCGTAGTCGAGGACGGCTCGATTCGCGGTGATCGAATAGTCGATCGACTGGCGGAAATGCCACGTCTGCGGGGCGATCGGGGCGGGATAGTCGCCTTTCGGCAACTGCTTCTCGACGACGAACGGGATCTCCATCGGAGTGGGGTTGCCGATCGTTTCGGTCAGCAATCCGATCATGTTGTGGAAATACGGACTGGTGCGCAGCCCGCCGTTCCACCAGGTCGAATAGGTCGCTCCCGAACGCATCGTCGCGCCCGGCTTGCCTTCGGCCAGAAACCGGCTGTGCATCGCACCTGCGACCTGGTCAAGGCTCGTAACCACGAGGGGGTCGTAGTTGTAGTTGAAGGGATCGCGGAATGGCGGAGCGAACAGAACAGTACCCCGGGGACCTGTCTGGTGGTGATTGTAGACGATCTGGGGGAACCACTCGCGGTAGAGAATCCGGTTGATGGCTTCCGATTCGGGTTGGGACGACATGTAGAAATCCCGGTTGTTATCGTGCCCGGTGTACTTCTGGTAGAGGCGCGGCAGTCCGGAAGTGGAACGTTCCTCCGGCACCGGGTTCCGCATGTACCAGTTCGAAACCAGCTCCAGGCCGTCGGGGTTTACGCATGTCGCCAGGACGATCGTGTCGCGGAGGAAGCGCATGGTCTCGTCGTCGGTCCGGCTGACCAACTGGTACACCAGCTCCATCAGCTGCTGGGCTCCGAGCACCTCGGTGGCATGCAGCCCGCCGTCGATCCATACCACCGGCTTGCCCTCGACCGACAGCTCGCGTGCTTCCCCCTCGCTGACGCCTTCGGCCAGGGCGAGGCGGCGGGAGATTTCCTTGTAACGATCCAGATTGGGTTGGTTTTCCGCTGCCGTGATCGTCGCCATGTATATCGGCCGCCCCTCGGCGGTGTTGCCGATGACCTCCAGCCTCATCCGGTCGGACTCCTCGGCCAGCCTCTGCCAGTAGGCTTCGAGCTGCGTGTAGTTCGCCAGCTGGTAGTCGTCCCCGAGATTGAAACCGAACTCCTCGAGCGGTGTCGTGATGGTCTGGGCCGAGGCGCCGGTCACAAGAAGCATCAGGACGAGAGGCAGGACGGTCGACAGACGATTCGTTTGAGAAAACATGGATCCCCCTTGGATGTTGCGGAAAGGACGTATCGGTGAAGTACATAATTGTAAGGCAGGAAGTGACGAGAGACGAGTGACAAGTGGAGGGAAGACTGGCTAGCGGCCAGTCTTCCGTAGGCCGTTGCCCGTAGGCCGTTGTTGTCGGACGGTCTACCAAATCCGGCACTCTAGTGACCTGTAACAATGCTATCGGTACCAGCGTTCGGCGGAACGGCGTCGGATTCTAGGAGTGACGCTCGAGCCAATGCTGTTTCATTGCGAGGGCGTTACGATACCGAAGACGGCGCCGTTCCGCCGAACCCTTCGGGCCGATGGGGGTTGCGGGCGATCTCTTTGTCGGAAGCCGTCACCGATGAAGGAGCATCGCTTTCCGTCTCCCTCCTCGACCTCGCCCGCAAGACCCATCGGCGATGGTGCCGATAGCACTGTTACAGGCCACTAATGAGTGATCACTGACGACTCGGTCCGCTAGTTGTGTTAAAAAAGCGGGTCATGCCCTTTGATCCGGCGCTGCGCCACCTGATCGCAAACTTCCGTCGGTCCCCCGCCTGGGACCAGGAGCTGGACCTGCGGCTGCTGCGGGCGCTGTGGCCGAAGATCGTCGGGCCAGCCCTGGGACAATCAACAATGTACCGAAACGCCACATCCTCGTACGTCGCTCGGATCGACGGGGCAAGGGTCGTCATCCGGGTGCCGGATCAGACCTGGGAGAAACAGCTTCGGTCGATCCGCTCCAGGCTGATCCGGAAGATAAACGAGCCTTGGCCCAATACCTGGATCACGGAGATTGGATTCATCCATGAAAATAAGCGCAACTGACGTCGAGTACGTCGCCCAACTGGCGAACCTCGAAGTCGAGGATGACGAGAAACAACGACTGGCGGACCAGTTGAGCCGAATCGTCGACTACGTCGAGCAACTCGAGGGCCTCGACACGGAACACGTCGAGCCCACCTCCCAGGTGAACGCCGAAGTCCCGCATGTCGTTCGCGAAGACCGGGTCGAACCCCGTACCGGAAGCTCCGAAGCAGCCACCAGAGTCGGCCTGTTCAAGGTGCCCCGGGTGATCACCGAGCGATGAAGCTGAGGGACCTCACGATCGACGAGCTCGGCGCTCTCTACCGGAATCGGGAGGTTGGGGTCACCGAGGTCGTCGGGGCTCTGTACGAGGAAATCGATCAGGTCGACGACGATCTCCACGTCTATCTCACGACCTGCCGGGAGGCGGCGCTGGGGGAGGCCAGGCGTGTCGATGAGAAGATCGAGGCGCTTGAGGCCGGGGAATCTCTACCGCCGCTTGCCGGGATCCCCGTCGCCGTCAAGGACAACATGGCAATCCGAGATGTCCGGACGACGTGCGGTTCCCGCATACTCGAAGACTACCTACCACCGTATACGTCAACCGCGGTCGAGCGGCTGCGCGACGCAGGTGCGATCGTCGTCGGCAAAACCAATATGGATGAGTTCGCGATGGGCTCATCGACCGAGAACTCCGGTTTCTCTCCCACCCGCAACCCGCATGATCGCGACCGCGTCCCGGGAGGGTCGAGCGGCGGTTCGGCCGCCGGCGTCGCGGCAGGTCTCTCGCTGGTCTCGCTGGGTTCCGATACCGGAGGGTCGATCCGTCAGCCGGCCTCGTTCTGTGGAGTCGTCGGTCTGAAACCGACGTACGGCCGGGTCTCCCGCTACGGCCTTGTCGCTTTCGCGTCGTCGTTGGATCAGATCGGTCCGCTTTCAAAGACAGTCCGCGAATCGGCCCAATTGCTCGGAGCCATATCGGGTTTCGATCCACTCGATTCCACGTCCGCTGACGTTCCGACCGATGAATGGACTGCATCTCTGGAAGAAAAGGTCGACCGAACCCGGATCGGAATCCCGAAGGAGTATTTCATCGAGGGTCTCGATGCCGAGGTGAAGGATCAGGTGGAGAAGGGGATCAAGCTGTTGGAAGCAATCGGTTGCCGTGTGGAGGAAGTCAGCCTCCCTCACACCGAATTCGCCGTTGCGACCTACTACCTGATCGCCACGGCCGAAGCCAGTTCCAACCTGGCACGCTACGACGGCGTGCGGTACGGGCTCCGTGTGTCGGAGGGTGGCGGCCTTCAGGAGATGTACCGCCGCACGCGGATGAGCGGTTTCGGCGCGGAAGTCAAACGGCGCATCCTCCTGGGTACCTACGCGCTGAGCGCCGGATACTATGACGCGTACTATCTCAAGGCACAGAAGGTCAGAACGCTCATACTGCGCGACTTTCGGGAAGCCTTCGAGAAAGTCGACCTGATCGTCACCCCGACGGCCCCCACGACCGCCTTCAAGATCGGCGAGAAGACCGACGACCCTCTGGCGATGTACCTTTCCGACATTTTTACCATCACCTGTAACCTTGCCGGCCTGCCCGGCATCTCCGTGCCGTGCGGCAAGGATTCGGCTGGAATGCCTGTCGGCATGCAATTGATAGGGAACCACTTCCGTGAAGATCAGGTGCTTCGGACCGCACACCACTTTGAAGAAGCCGGTGGTTTCGGACAATAGTGGCAAATATGAGGGTTCCTTGATTTCCCTCTTGTTTTCTTCGCACCTGGAGACGAAAAGTAGGAGAATCGAAGGTACCCCACTTTCGGGATAGGAGAATATCGGATGATCCGTCAGTCGCAGTCCAAGACAACCACACCCTCGGGAACGACCTGGGCCGTTCTGCTAATCGGGGCGCTCCTTTTGTCACCGGTCACGCTTGGCGCTCAGTCGGCTTCCAAGATCGGGGTCATCAATCTTGCGCAGGCCGTCGAAACAAGCGCCGAAGGCCGACAGGCCGCCGAGCAATGGACGGCCCGGATGACGGAACGAACCGCCGAGATCCAGGCCAAGCAGCAGGAGTTGGTTGCCGCGCAGCAGCAAGTGCAAACGCCCGAACCGGGAGCCTCGGAAGCACAACTGCTTATGCTGAACCGCAACATCGAGCGGATGACAACCGACCTGAACCGGCTGAACGAAGACGTCGACCTCGAGTTGAACGCGCTTCGACAGGAACTTCTGATTCCGATCACCGCGAAGGTCGATCAGGCCATAGCGGTCTATGCCCAGGAAAACGGTTTTACGCTGATCATCGACTCGTCCAACCCGCAGAGCGGCCTGCTTTTTGTAGAGGACATCGCGGATATCACGACGGAGATCATCCGCCGCGTGGATGCCATGTCGGCGGAGCCTCCGCCTCCTGGACCGGGCCCCGGACCCCACCGCTAGTTTGACCCGTTGGCCGCTGCGTTCCGAGTGCCCATTACCGACTGCTGAGACTCTATGCTGCGACTAGCCCTTGTCCTTGCCACGCTCACCGTGGCCGCCTGCGGCGGAAACGAACCTACGGAAATTCCGGAATTGCCGCCGGTTGCAGAGAGCGCTCCCACCTCGGTCGGTGGAGCTCCGGATTACCGCGTGATCGACGTGTCCGGCGGAGGGCGCATAGGGGGCACGATCCTGGTGTCCGGCGGGATCCCATCACTGCCCGTCCGTGATGTCAACCGCGACCCTGAGGTCTGCGGTGGAGACGATCGCGAACCGCTCGAGCTCATCGTTGCCGAAGAGGGAGGCCTGGCAAATGTCGTGGTACTGCTGGAAGGCATCACCGAAGGCAAGCCGATGCCGGAACCGGAAGCTGGATGGAGGATCAATCAGTCGGGATGCGACTATTCCCCTCACGTCCAGGTCGTGCCGACAAACGTGAACTTCAGCATCGTCAACAGCGACCCGATACTCCACAACATCCACACCTACCTGAACGATGAAACGGAGTTCAACATCGCCCAGCCGGTTCAGAACCAGACCAACACGCACACCTTCACGACGGCCGGCTTCGTCTACACCGAATGCGATATCCATTCCTGGATGCAGGCGCACATCGTCGCGGTGGACAGCCCTTACTTTGCAATCACCGATGACACCGGCAGTTTCCTGATCGACGGTGTTCCTCCCGGAACCTACACAGCCCGGATCTGGCACGAGTTTCTCGGTGAACGAACGGCTGAAGTCACAGTTTCGCGCCGCGCTGATACCACCCTGGACGCGGACCTCCGGGACCTGCTCGACGAGAGGATGCCACCACCCGTCACGGCGGCACCGCCGGAAACGGGCCCCACGGAACCCGCGGACGGCCCCGCTGCGGCCGAACCCGCCGTCGTGATCGTTGAAATGCAGAGTCAGGGATCGCGCTTTCAGTTCGTCCCGGCGGAAATCACGATTACAGTCGGTACCACGGTGCAGTGGGTCAACACATCCCGAAACCGCCACTCCTCTACGACCGATCCCCAGTTCGAGAAGCAAACGGGACAAGCCATCCTGCCTCCTGGTGTCGAGCCGTGGGCTTCGGTGTTTTTGGGCAACGGTCAGACCTTCCAGAGGACCTTCGACACCCCCGGTGAATACCGCTACTTCTGCCGGAACCATGAACAGTTCGGTATGGTGGGGACGATAACCGTCGAGCCCTAGGACAACTGGTACGCAAAGATCGATTCTGTCCGAAAGCCCCTTTTTGGAATCGGTTTGGTCACCTCCCGGCCTCCACGTATCCCGGGTAGGCCAAGCGTGCCTTCGCGAGTATCAAGCCGATCAAGCGACGGGCCTCGGCACCCGGCTTTTCGGCAGCCTGTTATGTGTCAATGCAATACGAGATAAAGAATGGGCAAAGACTCTAGTGTTTCCAGAAAGATCAAGAATCCGGAAGTCGCTGCTGTTTTTAGATCTTATCCAAGAAATACGAGAGCGAAATTAATGTTTCTTCGCCAATTGATATTCGATACCGCAGCGGAAACAGAAGGTGTCGGAGAATTGGAAGAGACTCTTAAATGGGGAGAGCCAAGCTATTTAACCCCGAAAACAAAAAGTGGGAGTACTGTCAGAATAGATTGGAAAGAATCTCAAGATGGGCAGTACGCAATCTACTTTAAATGCACAAGTCATCTGGTCCCAACATTTAGAGAAAGATATCCAACGGAATTTAAGTATGGAGGAAGTAGAAGCATTATTTTCTACGAGGACGATGAAATTCCTGTAAGAGAACTAAAGGATTGTATTGCCTTAGCCTTAACTTACCATCTCAATAAAAAACTAACGAAGCGTGCAAATCGGACGAATTAGGATCACACAACAATCGCGTGCAAGGGATCTTCCCCCGCGCCTTTTGCGAAAATCTTATGTGGACCGATCGTCGGGCCTTCCAGGTTCGTCGCCTGTCAAGACCCCTGATACAGGAGTCAGCGGAAGTTAAGAGTCGCTCGTGAACCGGAGGTCGAAGCTTGCGGAACCAAAGAACTCAAATATAGACGAATCGATGACGAATAAGATGTACGCGGCTGACGTGAGTCAGATTCTCGCTACGCGTCATGACAACGGCGCAGACTATTGGGCAACCCCGGACGGGCGGATTGGCGTGGGCGGCCCTTTCAGTACCCTTGATTCGCTGCTCATTCTCAGTGAGCTCGGAGTGCCGAAGTCTCACGAAGGGCTCAAGGGCGCTGCAGAGCTTGTCCTCGATGCGTGCGGAGAAGATGGTCGTGTGCGTGTCGCGCCGAAGGGCACGATCTACCCATGCCATACTGCCATCGTCGCCGCAGCGCTCTGCCGCAACGGCTATACACGTGACAAGCGAGTGAAGGCAATGCTCGAACACCTGTTGTCAAACCGATTCGAAGACGGCGGCTGGCGGTGCATGAAGTTTTCCGGCGGACGAGGCCCCGAAACCGACTACTCCAACCCTGGTGTCACTCTTTTTGCTTTAGACGCTTTTCGATGTGCTGGGATGAACGAGGGCTCTCGAGACCTTAACCGGGCCGTCGAGACGCTCCTCGATCACTGGAGGGTTCGCGGGCCGACGGGGCCCTGTCACTTCGGTATCGGTACGCTGTTCATGCAGATAGAGTACCCGTTCCTGCGGTACAACCTCTTCTACTACACTTACGTCCTTTCCTTTTACGCTAAAGCACGCAGGGACAAGCGGTTCAAGGAAGCGCTTGTAACGTTGAAAGAGAAGCTGGACGACCGAGGCCGAGTGGTCGTTGAGAGGCCGAATCGAAAGCTGGCCAAACTGAAGTTCTGCAGGAGGGGTAAGCCCTCCCAAGCGGCCACGAAACGCTATCGTGAAATAGTCGTGAACATCGAAGGGCGATGACTTCCGAACCGTCCGATAGAGAGTAGGGAGTCGCCCGCGTCACAAGTGAAATAGCTGAAGAACGAAATAGGGAAATGGGGGCTCTGCCCCCTAATTCCCAACTCCGTTTAAAAGGTCATAGGCGCGCAGGACGGCCCGGGGGTCCACTCCGGGGCCCTGGATGTTAGGGTAGAACCGGGTGTGCGCGGTCAGGTCCACGCGTCCGGCAGCGTCCTCGGCGGACACTCCCGCGGAATGGAGACGTCGAAGCTGGTTCCAGAGGTCGGTCAGGTAGGACTTGTAGTGCTCGATCTTCGCCTTCCCTTCAAACGGCGCTCCGTGACCGGGCAAGGCTGTGACGAAATCCAGCCCCGCGAGGGCGTCGAGCGTTTCGACCCATTCGTTCAGGTACCCGTCTCCCATGAATGAAGGGTTCGGTCCCAACAGGTCACCGGTACAAACGATGCGTTCTTCGGGAAGGTAGACGACGACGTCGCCACCCGTGTGCCCCCGTCCCAGGAAGTGCAACTGAATCTCGCGGCCGCCGCGGTAGAGGGTCATCCGCCGCTCCAGCGTGAGGTTCGGGGGCGTGGGGACAACTTCCTCGAGTGCCGCCCAATAGTTCTCCTGGACCATCAGCCGGTCTTCCAGCCCGGACCGGGCGCCAGCGTCGGTTTCCTCCGCAATCTGCTCTTTCAAGGAATCGATCTGGCCCGGGATGCCGGACGTGAAGGATTGGTAGGTTCGCTCCTCGAGGACGTTTCCTTCGAGCTTTTCCCGGGTGAACACGTGTCCGATGACTTCGACGTCGGCCGGAAAGATCTGGTTCCCGTGTGCGTGGTCGAAATGATAGTGGGTGTTGACCACGTAGCGTACCGGCTTGTCCGTGATCGCCTTAAGCTCGTCGAGGAGCACCCATGCTGCCGCCGCCGTGATATGGGAGTCGACAAGCATGACGTCGCTCTCGTTGATGATCACGACCGAATTCGTGCCCACGTTCAGCGCTCCAGTTCCGCGCGCGTGGTAGATGCCGTCCACGATCTCGGTGAACCGGAACGCCGGACCGTCGTGCAGCGTTCCCGCCGGTCGCGGCAACGTTTGCTCGGCTTCGGACAATCCCTCAGCCCCATTACTCGTGCAACCGGTCAGGCCCAGCAGAATAATGAGCGATACAAAAACGGGTCGATTCATAGCCCCTCCTCGTGACGAAGATCGCGACTAATATATAGCCCTCTGCTGGAAACGTATACTAGTAGCCTGTAACAGGCCACCAGTGCTCAAAGCGCATGAACATCAAGATCAAACGGGCATATGAGGAACCCGACGAGGCGGACGGATTCCGGATACTCGTCGACCGCCTCTGGCCCCGGGGCCTATCCAAGCAGAACGCACGGATCGATTACTGGCCGAAAGAGCTCGCTCCATCGACAGAGCTGCGCCGATGGTACGGCCACGATCCCGAGAAGTGGCCCGAGTTCAAGTCGCGCTATTTCGCGGAACTGGATGGCGAACCCGACCTGGTAAGCCGGCTTCTGGAATACCTGGGTGACGACACCGTCACCTTCGTCTTCAGCTCCAAAGAGGAACGGCTGAATAACGCGTTCGCGCTCAGAGAATACGTGTCCCTGCTCGGAAAGTAGCCTCCCGGACGAAACACAGCCAACCATGGCCGCAGCCAGACGGGAGTTCCTCTACCACTTCCTCGAGTCGGTAACCGCGGCCAGCCGTCGGAGCGTATACTGGCTCCGACATGAACCCAGACATTCCCGCGGACAAACTGACCTACGAGAGTTACCTGAAGGTCCCTGAGCTACTGGAGCTGCAAAAGCCCCTTGCGGATCCAGCAAGCCATGATGAGATGCTGTTCATCATCAGCCACCAGGTGTTCGAGCTCTGGTTCAGACTGATGCTTCACGAGCTGCGTTTGATCCTTTCGCTACTGGATGAGGGCGACATCAGAGAACCCGAACGCCTGCTGCGGCGGTTGACGGCCACCGTGCGCCTCTTCATTCCCAAGTTGACCGTCCTGGAAACGATGATCCCGTCCGATTTCATCGAGTTCCGGGACAACCTGAAGCCGGCAAGCGGCTTCCAGTCGCGACAGTTCCGCGAGATCGAATACATCTGTGGATCAAGAGATCGTCGTTATCTTGCGATGTTTGACGACCACCCTGAAGCGCGGCGACAGTTGGAAGCGCGGCTCCGGGAGCCCTCGCTCTGGGACCGCTTCGTGAATCTGCTGGACGGACGCGGCTTCTCGGTCGAGACCGACGAGGAACAGGAAACGGCCGTCGTCGAGGTCTACATCAATCCCGATCACCACGAAATAAAGATCCTCTGCGAAGCCATGATCGAGTACGACGAGATGTTCTCGCTCTGGCGCGAACATCACGTTCGGATGGCGCAAAGAATGATCGGCCGCAAGGCGGGAACGGGCCAGAAACTGGTCGAGACCGCGTTCGGTCAGGGACCGCTCGGAACGATGGGCGTGGAGTACCTGACCCAAACGCTCGACAAGAGATTCTTTCCCCTGTTGTGGGCTGCGCGGACGCGGATGTAGGCTCGGTTCTCACTCTACTCACTCGGGAGGTTCCGTGAGCGAAAAAAACAGCTCTCGAAGAAAGGGCGGCATCTTCCTGCCGCCCGGCGAGGGGCGGTCCTACCCGATGGGACGCATCAGCGCCGTGTTCAAAGCGGATGGCGACGAGACTGCGCGCGGGTACTCCATCTCCGAATGGCGGCTGGAGCCGCACACGAAGGGGCCCGGAGCACACTCCCACGAGGAAGACGACGTCTTCTACGTGATCGAAGGAACCATGAGTTTCCTGATCGGTGACCAATGGAGGGAGGCCCGAGAAGGCTCCTTCGTACTGGCGCCGGGTGGCACGACGCATGATTTCGAGAACCGAAGTTCGAGCCAGGCAGCGGTCCTGAACTTCTCCATCCCCGGCGATTTCGAGAAGAATATGCCGGCAATCGCGAAATGGTTTGCCGAGAACCCCCCGGAGGACGCGTGAACACGGTTTACCGTGGCAGGCTGAACCTGGGCGTTTTCCACAACCACCGGCTCGACAATACCTACAAGGGTCGTTACATCGTTCGATTGCCGGACCGTACGCTGGTGTACGCCGATAAGTACGAAAAGCGCGTGACCGAGTACCGACAGCGGCACGGTGACGCGGAAGAAGGCGCCGGCAGATCGAGCCAGGCCGGTGCCGACATTCGGTAGGAACCTGGCCGGAAACGCATGCAGTGGTACTGGATCATCGCGGTCGCTCTCGTTGTCGTATTAGCGATGATGCACCAGTTTGGCATCCTCCGGTTCGATACCTCCCTGCACTGGAGCGCATGGGTTGTTGCGGCTCTTGTCCTGCTCAACGGCGGCTGGATGGCGTTCGACGGAGGCCGGGCGCTCGTCATCGGGGACTACGTCACCCCGAAGTCCGGACAACTCGCCGGGACTCTGGGGCCCTGGTCCCGGGTCGTCCAGACGGTTGGCATCGACCCGCGATCGACTCTGATGAAGTTCATGTTTCTCAGCTACGGGCTCGCGTACCTGGCCGCGACGGCCGCTTTCCTGCTGGGGACGTCGACAGCGTGGTGGGCGATGCGTTTCTTGCCGTGCTGGGCTTCTGGTACATTCCGTTCGGGACGTTGATCAACCTGATCGTGCTGACGCTGCTGCTGCTGACGCCTCTGCGCTCCACCGGCGGAAGTATCTGACGGCAACACTTCGGGACAGAATTCAAACCGAACGGAGGAATCACCATTGAGCGCAGTTGGAAAGGTCGCCATCGTTACCGGAGCCGGGACAGGTATCGGAAGGCAAGCCGCACTTGCTCTTCTGGAGGCGGGGTATGCCGTCGCGCTGGCCGGCCGTCGTGGGGACCCCCTGGAGGTCACGAAGAGGGAGGCCGGACCGGCCGGGTCGAACAGCCTGGTCGTGCCCACCGATGTCACAGACCCCGCCTCCGTTCGAGCTCTGTTTGACCGGACCAAAGAAGTCTTTGGACGTCTGGATCTGTTGTTCAACAACGCCGGAACCAATGCGCCGCCAGTCCCGTTAGAGGACCTGACCTACGACCAATGGAAGACGGTCGTCGACACGAACCTGACCGGTGCGTTCCTGTGTACACAGGAAGCAATCAAGATCATGAAGAACCAACGACCCAGAGGTGGGCGTATCATCAACAATGGGTCTATATCGGCCCATGCCCCAAGGCCCGACTCCGCGCCCTATACCGCAACCAAACACGCGATCACCGGCCTGACAAAATCAACGGCTCTGGACGGGCGCAAATACGACATCGCCTGCGGTCAGATCGACATCGGCAACGCTGCGACGGAGACGACCGATGTAATGACCGAGGGTGTTCAGCAGGCCAACGGGTCGATCGCCACCGAATCGCGAATGGCTGTGGATGACGTGGCCCGTGCCGTCCTGTACATGGCGGGTCTTTCGCTGGATTCGAACGTGCTGTTCATGACGGTCATGGCGACGAAGATGCCCTACGTCGGCCGCGGCTAGCCGAGGACACTACACGGACGGTGTCATTCAGACACGGCGGGATTCGGAACGGATGAGAATGAAGTCGGAGTACTCCAGATGGCGACCCCATCCCTGGCATGGCTTGACCCCGGGTCCGAACCCGCCGTCGGATCTACACGCTTTCGTGGAGATCACACCGTTCGATCTGGTGAAGTACGAGGTCGATAAGACCAGTGGCTACCTCAGGGTGGATCGATCGCAGCGAACATCTTCTCTCCCGCCGGCCCTCTATGGCTTTGTTCCTCAGACGTACGCGGCGGAGAGGGTCGCCTCGCTGATGCCGGATGTCGACGAGGGGGACCTCGATCCGCTCGACATCTGCGTCCTGAGTGAGCGGCCGATTTCAAGAGCCGAGGTGATCGTCGGAACCCGGGTCGTCGGGGGAATTCCCATGATCGACGGGGGGCAGGCCGACGACAAGATCGTCGGCATACTCCGCGATGATCCAGTGTTTGGGGAAGTGCACGAAATCGGCGAGGTTCCGAGTGTCCTTATCGACCGCCTGATTCACTATTTCTCGACCTACAAGCTCGGGCCGGAGTCCCCGGCTGACGTCACTGTGGGCAGGCCATACGGAAGGGCTCATGCTGAGGCTGTCGTGGCTGCCTCTCTGGAAGACTATCGCGCCCAGTTCGCCCCCGGGCCGACAAGCTAGAAAGAGTCAAACGTAGCCCCGCTATAGCGCAGAGCACGCTGCGGGTCGAGTTTAGAAGTCGACGACTCAACGCCTTTTCGTCCGCCGCAGTCGAGTCGAACGACCCCTGACTTGAGGTACGATATTCCAGAACGGCAGGTGTTCCACGTGAAACCCCCATACATCGAAGACGCTCTGGATCGCACACTGGACCGAAATCCGCGCGTGAGACGGACGGCGCTCCTCGACCTGTGCCCCTGCAGAGTTCGAACCGAGATTGCGGCTGTCTGGGACCGCCTGCTCGAACCCGGAGGTATGAAATGTACAACCGAGCCTTTCTGCTTCTACCGCTGTTACTAGGCGCGATCGCCTGTCAGCCGCAACCCCCCACCGACCAGGACGACCCGATCCCCATTCTCTCGCCGCTTCACGGTGCCTGGCGCGGTCTGGACATCCAGACCGTTTCGGCGGGGGGGGGAGTCACCGAGGTCGACATGCAGGAGAACCTGCTCCTGTTCACGGAGGGGTACTACACGATCGCCTACAGCTCCGGCGATGAGCGGTTTCCGCTGTTCGCCGAGAGGTGGGCGGCCGCTGACGAGGAAAAGGTAGCCCGGATCGACTCCATCGTCGTGAACGGCGGCACGTACGACGTGACGGGTTCGACGCTGGTCATGCGGCCGCAGTTCGCGATCGCCCCCGGGTTCGTCAACGGCAGGAGCGAATACGAATACGAAATATCGGGCGACGCCCTGACGCTGACTCTGACGAACGTCGTATCCTCAGACGACATCCAGCTGCCGGCGTTCGCCGACGGTGGTCGAACCATATACCGGCTCGCGAGGCTCGAGTAGCGGGCGGCATTTCGAGCCGAGCAATCATGGGAAAGACTGTCGCTTTCTTACGAGGGATCAACGTCGCGGGCCATAGGATGACTGCGATGGCCGACGTCGTCCGAGTATTCGAGTCGCTCGGATTCGCGAATGTCAGAACGTACATCCAGAGTGGAAACGTTCTGTTCGACACACGGGCCAGGAGCCTCGGACGATTGCGTCTGAAGACCGAACAGGCACTCGGCGACCAACTGGGTGCGGAGGTCACGGTCCTGCTAAGGACGCTGTCGGAGATCGTGAGAATCGTGGAGCGCGACCCGTTCAAGAAGAACCCGGTGGCCAGTGCCAAGCCGTTCGTGACGTTCATGTCCGCGGCGCCAGCCAGGACTCCGGCACTGCCACTGCGTTCTCCGAAGGGCGATGTCGAAGTCTTTGAGATCGTGGGGACCGAAGCGTTCTCGCTCTCGATCGAAAAGAAAGGTCGTTTCGGATTCCCGAACAACTTCATCGAAACGAAGTTCGGAGTTCCCAGCACGACCCGCAATTGGAACGCGGTACGCAAGGTGGCGTCTCTGGGATCCTGAATCAGAAGCGACGATCCGGGAATTCGCGAACTCTCGCATGCACCCTCAGCTACAGACGATCCGCGATGACTTTGCGGACGCTGACCAGCGACTTCATCACCTACGGGATGAGGTACCCGAGGACCGGTGGCTCGAGCGTGTGAATCCCAGCCGCTGGTCAATCGCGGAGTGCGTGGGCCACCTGAACCTGACAACGAGAAAGTTTGAACCGGTGATCCGCGAGGCATTGGACCGCGCCGGCGCACTGGGCGGCCCGGTGCCCCGCCGTTATCGCCGAAACCTGGTGGGCTGGCTGCTGTGGCGATCCGCGGGCCCGCCGGCAAGACTTCGCGTGAAGACCCCGGCGGCGTTTGTTCCGAGGGACGACGGCGGGCCGGCGGAATTGATAGCGGAGTTCGACCGGTGGCAGTCCGAACAGCTCGGTTGGGTGGACGCGGCCGATGGCCTGCCCTTGAACCGGTTGCAGATCACGTCACCGTTCGACAGCCGCGTACGATATAACTTGTACGCGTGTCTCAGCATCTTGCCGCGACACCAGCATCGCCATCTCTGGCAGGCGGAGCAGGTGTGGCAAGACCTGAGGACGGGCGGCTTGTAACGAGGCTGCCTGTTGACCCTGCAAACCGGGCCGGTCCGAGCTAGGTGTGCCTGAATGATGGCGGGGAGGAACTCGAGGATCGGGTGTAGGTGCGCTCTATGAGCGCACGTGTTACCGGCTCGAAAAGTGTGCGGTCATAGACCGCGCCGACACTTCGTTCGAACACACGGCTCTCGAAAAGGCCCACCGTCGAAAGGAGCGTATTCTTTGCAAGCACGAGTAGTCTGCATCACGGCTGTTACGATTCTCATTGTTGGTTGCCGAGCGCCAGACGCGAATATGACATCTTCGGCGACGGACGGGAACGTCGAGGTTTCCGAGTGGCGGGGCTATACCGACGAAGAGATTGAATCTTTCAGCTCCGACCTCGATCTGGTCAATTGGGACGACGGCGGCGAGATCAGCCGCTTTGCCTTCCTGAATACGTCGTCTTTCTTTCCCACCGCAACGATCGATCGCGGGGTTAGGGTCGCTCGACTCGATTACTCCCTGGATAGTGAGCTCGCCGCCTATTCTGTGACTCTCGGCGCACGGACCCTGTCGTTCGATGAGTACGTGGACCAGGTGGCCGTGGATGGCATCGTAATACTTCACCGGGGAAAGGTCACCTACGAGAAGTATCCGCGGATGCGCGCCGACGAGGGTCACCTCCTGTTTTCATTGAGCAAGATCTACGTATCCACACTCGTCGCGATTCTGGAGGACAAAGGCCTGGTCTCGGTCGAAGAGCCGATCGATAGCTACATACCCGAGCTCGCCTCGAGCGGCTGGCGTGGTGTCAGGGTCCGCGACATCCTCGACATGGCATCGGGTATCGATTCGCTCGAGTGGATCGACGGGGCCTATACGGATCCGAACCGCAAGCATTACCAGTACGAAGCAAGCCTGGGATGGCTTCCGAAGGTCAATTCCCATCCGCAATCCGTACACCAGGGATCGACCTATGCTTTCCTGGCGAAGCTCGCCCGGCTCACCGGGCCCGGAGAACGGTTCGAATACGTCAGCGTCAATTCCGCAGTTCTCGGCTGGATGGTCGAGAAGCTTGCCGGGAAGAGTTTTGCGGAAGTTCTTTCCGACGAGATTTGGAGCCGCATCGGTGCCGAGAACGATGGGTTGGTTACGGTGAACGACTCCGGCATTGCCGCGGTCCACGGCGGGATCATCGGGAACCTCCGTGACGTCGCCCGGTTCGGACTGTTGTTCACCCCCAGCCGTGTCGCCCTCAGCCCAGAGCAGATCGTCTCCGACGCATACCTTCAGAAGATTCAGTCCGGGGGACGCCCGGAGTTGATGGCAGATTCCGGCTACGCGAGCCAGAAGCCACCACCACGTTATGTCAGCTACCAGTGGCAGGTATATGAAGACGGGTCATTCTTCAAGGGAGGTTTCGGCGGTCAGGGTCTCTACGTGGACCCCGGCAAGGATATCGTCCTCGCGTTTGTAGGAACGCATGGATACGGGGAAGAAAATCTTCCTCCGCCCCTGGAGGTATGCGTGAAGATGTTCTCCGAGATGTACTGAAACCCGAACGAGTGGCCAGGAGCGCGTAGAGATGGCAGAACTGAAGACAAAACAAACCAACCAGAGTGTGACGAAGTTCCTGAACGCGATCGACGACAAGAAAAGACGTCAGGATTGCCGGGTCGTCCTGAAGATCATGAAACAGGCCACTAAGGCGCCACCCAGGATGTGGGGCAAGAATATAGTCGGATTCGGCAACGATCACTACAAGTACGCAAGCGGTCGTGAGGGGGACTGGTTCGTGGCGGGATTCTCGCCGCGCAAACAGGATTTGACGCTTTATTTGACGCCCGAATTCGAAGGTCGGGAAGCACTCCTCGGTAAGCTCGGCAAGCACAAGACCGGCAAGTCGTGCCTGTACATCAAGAACCTGGACGATGTCGACCTGGAAGTACTCGAAAAACTTGTCACACAGTCGGTCCGACAGACCCGATCCTCATAGTCCGCAGTTACGACCGCAAACAATCCCCCGAGAAGAGGAACAACGAAGATGAACGAACTGGGCGCAAACTACGGACCGCTGGCCGGCTTGATTGGGACTTGGGAAGGCGACAAAGGTATGGACGTCGCACCGGAGCCGGAGGGCGCCGAGGAAAGCCCCTACTACGAGACCATCGTGTTTGAGGGTGTCGGGGACATTGAGAACGCGGAGTCGCAGGAGCTCACTGCCGTTCACTATCGGCAGAAGGTGCGCCGCAAGTCGAACGACGAGGTCTTTCACCATGAAACGGGATACTGGATGTGGGACGCGAAGGCCGGGATCGTGATGCATTCGCTGGTCATTCCTCGCGGCGTGGGAGTGATTGCCGGCGGCACGTGGGATGAGTCCCGTCGGGCCGAGAACCGGGTCACCCTCGAAGTCGCTGCGAAGCACGACGACCCCGACTGGACCATCATCCAGTCACCGTTCATGAGGGAGAACGCACGAACTCTCGAATTCCGCCACACCATCACGGTCGGCGGCGGAAGTTTCGCCTATTCGGAGACCACGATCGTGGAGATATACGGGAGGGTCTTTGAGCACACCGACCAGAACCAACTGACGTTACGAGAGGGCTAATTTGGCTAAGACTGGATAGAGAAAGCTGTCAGTTGGGATTAACCACGGAGGCGCGAAGGCACGGAGGGTTACCTTGTTCTTCTTCGTGCCTCTGTGCCTCCGTGGTTCAAAAGATGTCTCCGTCTATGGCCTCCGGCGCCAGACGACTTATGTACTGTCCAAATCCCGAGTGCCCCGACACCCAGGCCACCGGGTTTCGAGCGGAATACAGAAGCGACCTGACCCTGTGTCCCTTCTGCGGCGACGGCCTGGTCTCCACGCTGGAGGCCGTAGACCCACCCCAAGGCAATCGATCGGATGTGGCGGACGACGAGGAGTTTGAAGTCGTTTTTGAAACGGGGAACGCCACGGAAGTCGCCATCATAAAGTCTCTGCTGGAAGCAGAGGCAATACCCTATCTGACACGCGGCGAAGACCAGTTCGACGCGTTCCGCGGCCTGTTCCGCAGCACGATGTTCAACCCGAGCGGCCGACCGGTCGTTTTCTCGGTCCCCGCGAGAATGGCACCAGAAGCCAGACAGCTCCTCGAGGAAACAGAGCTGCCCGACGAAGACGCCTGATGGTCGAGGCGGATCGGGGGAGCCTCGTGATAGTCTTGCTGGGCCGGTTGCGGGAAGCCCTTCCGGGCCCTCGTGCCGGCTGGCACCCCAACCAGGAACGATGATTTGGTCGACGATCTCGAACATCACGAAGAAAGCTACTCGGCAAAGCAGTCCGGCATCGCCTTGACAGTGGAACAGGCGGCGTTCGGTTCCGAGTCCGGACGTAACGGCTACACCTCTCTCGAACAGGCCCAGGCCCTTCTCGACTGTGTCAGTCTGGACGCCGAGGCCTGTCTACTGGACCTCGGAGCCGGGCGGGGATGGCCCGGCACACACATCGCCGAAACCAGCGGATGCCGGCTCGTTTCGACGGACATACCGATGGATGCGCTGCGGGCAGCCAAGCGAAAGAGTCTCTCGAGCGACACCCACGTGTGTCGTGAAGTCGTCGCGGCTGAAGCCCTGGCCCTGCCGTTTTGTGCGGGTTCTTTCGATGCTATCGTACACGCGGATGTATTCTGTTGAATCTCAGACAAGCTCTCCGGGTGGAGAGAAAGCCATCGGGTCCTGAAACAGGATGGCCGAATAGCGGGCTATACCATTCACACACCCGTTGGACTGAGCCCGGCCGAGGAGCGAAGGGCTTCGGAGCTGGGGCCGACGCAGGTCAACGGACCAGGTTCGCCCGAAGAACTCGCCCGCACAGCGGGCTTCTCCATTTTGGCTCTGGATGATGTCACGGATACTTTTCGGGTCTCGTGTGAATCTCTGCTGCGGGCAAGGGAAGAGCTCGAGGAACAACTTCGGGACGAAGAAGGCGACGCGCCCTACGAAGAGGGGCTGGCGAACCGGAGAGGGCTGCTGCTCGGGATTTCCGAGGGCCTCCTTTGTCGCTCTTTGATCGTGGCGGTCAAAGTCTGAAGACTGACCGGCTGCGGGCTGCTCGCGTCAGGCCGCGCCCCGGACAAGGAGTTGAGATGATGAACAACGTTGCCAACACCTGGATCAAGCGCGCCGTCCTTATTTTCGCGCTTGTCGGGTTCACCCTGTCGTCGGCCGGTGCGCAGACATCAGAGGAAGCTGCCCGGTTGTTTGACGCCCTCGGGCTGGAGCCGGGAATGACCGTGGGTGAGGTCGGCGCCGGCAGGGGAGAGATGACCATCGAAATGGCGAACCGGCTCGGTCCGGAAGGTCACGTCTACACGAACGAACTCGATGCAGCGCGGTTGGAAGACATTCGCAATACCCTCAGACGGGACCGGATCGGGAACGTTACAGTTATCGAATCCGGTGAGAACTCGACGAACCTCCCTGAAGGTTGCTGCGATGCCATCTTCATGCGCGATGTCTACCACCACCTCACAAGTCCCGCCGAGATCAACCAAAGCATCGTTGCCGCCCTCAAGCCCGGCGGGCGGTTTGCCGTCATTGACTTCGAGCCTCGGGCCGGCATGAGGCCTGTCGAGGGGGTGCCGGCGAATCGCGGGGGGCACGGAGTCCGTCCGGACCTGATCGTCGAAGAGCTAAGAGCGGCCGGCATGACGGTGACCCAGCCGAGCGCGGATTGGGTTGCTCGCGCCAGGGGCAACACCCGGATGTTTGTTGTGGTGTTCACGAAGCCGGTGGGATAGCGTTGAGGGCAAATACGGACGCGAATCCTGTGCAGGAAGATTGAAAGGTGTCGATCCTATGAAAGCAGCGAAAACAGGTCGCAACGAACCTTGCCCATGCGGTAGCGGCCAGAAATACAAGCAGTGCTGCGCTAGAAAAACCGACGCGAAATCGGAGTTCATGGGCAAGTGGATCGCCGTGGCCCTCGGCGGGCTAATCCTCATCGCGGCGCTCGGTTTCGCCGCTTCCCTGTCGGAACGTGACTCGAGCAGGCCCCGCCAGGTGTGGTCTGCCGAGCACGGGCACTACCACGACGTGCCCTGATCGCGCGCTTCGAATTCCCGCAGCCTCAGCCGGTTTGCGCGGCACCGCGTCTCGTTCGGTGTCAGCATCCGCCTTCGTCGGGTAAAGGGCTCGCGTTTGCCGACAGGGAGTGCGATGGAAATCGGCAAGCAGTTTCATGGTCAACTGGGCAGGTCCCTCAACGACGAAGTCTGGGCGCTTCTAGGGAAAAGTGACCGGAGCAAAGACGACAATCGGCGGATGGTCCACACCGCCCACGCCTCTCACTACCACTGGCTTCAGGCGGGCACCCCGGTGAACGAACAGCGGGGGGAATGGCTCATTTCTCACGTGTATGCAGAGCTCGGGCTCGCCAACGCCGCGTTGCGTCACGCACAGCGATGCGCAGAGCTCACTGAAACAAACCGGGACCAGCTGGAAGACTTCGATCTCGCCTATTCGGCTGAAGCGCTGGCGCGCGCTCACGCCATCGCCGGTCACCGGGACGAGGCCCAGGCGCTCAGAGAAAGGGCGCGGGAACTAGGCGATCAGATCAATGGACCGGAAGACAAGAAGATCTTCGATGGGGACCTTGCCGCCGGAAACTGGGCAGGCGTGGACGGGCGGCAGGGGAGTGACGAGCGGGGATTCGGCCCGACCATGATTCGCGAGTGCCGACCCGAAGAGATCGCTTCCATCCTCGAAGTGATCAACGATGCCGCTGCAGCCTACCAGGGAGTGATTCCTGCGGATCGTTGGAAGCAACCGTACATGCCCGAGGACGAACTGCGCGACGAGATGGTCGGCGGCGTCGTGTTCTGGGGTTACTACGGCGACGGACAGCTGGCCGGCGTCATGGGAATCCAGGACGTCGGGGACGTCACCCTCATCCGGCATGCATACGTCCGAACCGAACGCCGGCAAACAGGAATCGGGGGCCGCCTGCTCGAGAGACTCAAAGAAAAAAGTACGCTCCCGTACCTAGTCGGAACCTGGGCCGCCGCGACCTGGGCGATCGACTTCTACGAGAAACACGGATTCCGACGGCTGTCTCCCGAAGAGACTGTAAGAGTCCTGAACAAGTACTGGAGTATCCCTGATCGTCAGATCGAGACGTCGGTGGTGCTGGCGGACGAGAGATGGCCGCAACCGTCTGTTCCGGCATCGGGGAGCGAAGGGACTTGACCTGAACGGGCATTGAGGTGTTTCCGCCGAGGCACCCCGAAAAGGAGACTGGGAATGATTCACGGTAAAACAAGAACCGCGGTGGGCTGGTTGATTCTCCTGTTGCTTCCGGTCGCCTGCCGGAACTCCGGCAGTGGTGAGGCCGAAGCGGTGCGCTTATCGCCGCTCGAGACCATGCTCGCGCGCGCCGAGGCGCTCGAGCTCGACACGGATTACGTCCCACCGCCGGGTGACGCGCTCGAGCACCATACCTCAGGGTTCGCAAAGATCCTGTGTTCGGCCGTGTTCATCACGGGGCTGGATCCGGATTTTGCAGCGGAAAATGTCGGCTATTTTTCCAGCCCCTACGAAGAGCGCTCAAAGGTCAGCGAACGGGTGGTCGATCGCGAAAACAAGGCCGTCCACCTGACGCTGCCGAACGGCGTCACGCGTACCGCGAAGTACCTTGGCGACCAGGGATGTGTGACCCTGCCGAAAGGAGAGGACGCGGTCCATTACGAGCCGGTCGAGATCGAAAGCACGCTTCCGGACCCGGCAAACCAACGCTGGCCCATGGGAGACGTTCTAGTCGATGATCCGATGCTGCCTCACGAACTCGACGTCGAGAAAGTCGCTGAGGCAGTCGATGCTGCTTTCGAACCGGCCGAAGGCATGACAGCAGCCTTCGTCGTGACGTGGAAGGGGCGGATCATCGGCGAACGCTACGGCGAGGGGATCACCATGCACACGCCCCTGGAGGGCTGGTCGATGGGAAAGAGTCTGACGGCCACTCTAATGGGTGTCCTCATCCAGCGGGAAGTCTACGATCTCTACCAGCCCGCACCCGTCCCCGAGTGGCAGGATGAAGGCGATCCACGTGCCGAGATCCGAATCGCGGACATCATGCACATGTCCAGCGGTCTGCGCTTCCGCGCGCCTCAAGATCCGGACTTCGATCCCGCGGCAGGCTATCCGGACCATCTCTATGTCTACACGGGCAGCGTGAATTCATTCGAGTGGGCGGCCACGCGTCCGCAGCAGTGGCCGCCGAACAGTGTAGGACGCTACCGCAATTCCGATCCGGTACTCACGAACTACCTCATCCGTCTCGGCGTCGAGAGCCAGGGCGAGGAGTACCTCTCGTTTCCGCAGCGCGCTCTCTTCGACAAGATCGGAATCCGCAACATGGTTCTAGAGACCGACCCTTACGGCAACTTCCTGCTCCAGGGCTACGAACTGGGATCGGCGCGTGACTGGGCGAGACTGGGCAACCTCTACCTCCAGGACGGCGTGTGGAATGGGGAGCGGATCCTGCCGGCAGGTTATGCTGAGTTCGTGAGCACTTTGGCGCCCGCGTGGGAAGCCGACGGGCGGCCGGAGTACGGAGCGTTTTTCTGGATCAACGGAACCGACGCGTACCCGATCCCCCGAGATTCGTATTACATGGCCGGGGCCGGAAACCAGAAGACCATCATCATTCCGTCGCACGCCCTCGTTGTGGTCCGGCTTGGACACTACAAGGGCGGCGGTCCCGGCGACGATGGACTGACCGACGCGCTCGCTCTGTTGATGGAAGCCGTACCGGCACGCTGATGGCGTGATGACCTCATCGGGCAAACTGCGGGAGAAATGGCCATGGAACGAGGAGTATCTCCGCATCTTTGTCGCCGTACCCGGTGTGATCGGAGTAGCGGCTGCCCTGGTGCTCTACCCTGTGGCCGGTTTCCATTCGCTCTGGTTTCTGCTCGCAATTCCGTTCGGGCTGCTGTTCCGACTGACATTCGGTATTGCCGGAGCCAGGGTGGCAGCTCTGAAGGAGTCGGTTTCACCTCGCGACGGCGAGATCGCCGAGGGGTTGCTCGTCACCGGCAACGTACAATCGCCGGGTCTGGCCGTGCTGGGATCATCGGATCTCACACTCGTTCCGATCGTCGGGGAGCGGCGCACGATCCCGTTGAGCGAGCTCCGGGTCCTCCGCCAGGGTCGCTGTCTGCCGGGCAAGTACGTGTGGGGAAAGCTGGCCTTCATTCTCAGCAAGCACGACGGGAAGCGCATCGCGTTTGCCATACCGGAATCTGTCGGCCGACGGTGGTCGGCCCGTCTCGATGGAGCAGCAGGATAAGGAACCGGATCGTGAAGAATTCAAGACCTGAAACACCCGGGCGAAGCGGCCGAGCGTTGCTGCTTCCGAACTAATCGAAAGAGGCCGGTTGAGGGTGGCTCGAAACATCGAGATCAAAGCCCGAGCGCGCAACTTCGACAGGCAATCGCGGTTGGCCGAGGACCTGGGGACCGGAGTCGCTGAACATCTCTTCCAGGAAGACACGTTCTTCGACGTTCCGAGAGGTCGCCTCAAACTCCGGACCTTCGAGAATGGTGCTGGGGAGCTGATTCAGTATGACCGTGCCGACATCACCGATCCCACGGAGTCCCGGTATGTGCTCGCTCCGACGGATCAGCCCCAGACCCTCAAGCAAGCACTGTCCAATGCGCTCGGGGTTCGGGCGGTTGTCCTAAAGAAACGCGTGGTTCATATGGTCGGTCGAACGCGGATCCATCTCGACCGGGTTGAAGGCCTGGGTGAATTCATCGAACTCGAAGTGGTCCTCGATCCGGATGAACCGGCTACCGACGGCATCCGGGTGGCGGAAGAACTGATGTCTAAGCTCGAGATCCGGAAAGCGGATCTGATCGAATCGGCGTACGTGGACCTGGCGACACGAGATTGAGTCTGGTGGAAGGCATGGTCACCGCGGCCGAATTCAAGAAACGACTGGCCGCTCTGTGCCTGAGCGGAGGGGGTCACACCTTGCCCCGGAGGCAGCGGGATCGGCTCATTCTCCTGCGAAGCGTTCTCCAGACCCTGGATGCGAGCCGAAGCTATCCGGAAAAGGAGCTGAACGCCAGCTTGAAGGGCTGGCTCTCTGACATCGGCACGTCGTTCAAGCTCGACCACGCCAGCCTTCGCCGGTATCTCGTCGACGAAGGATATCTGGTCCGAAACTCTGAGGGCTCCGTCTACGAGGTTCATTTCGAAGGTCGTGGAGAGACGATGTTCGAAGATTCGGTTCAGGAACTCAACCCCCGAGCTGTTCTCGAGCAGGCACGTGAAGAAGCCAGGGATCGGAAACGCGCACACGCTCGAAAGCTGGAACAGCCATGACTCCGCCGCAGGAGGTGGCGTGCCCGGGATGCGGCCTGCGGATGCCGGAGAGCGCGAACGCGAGTTACGACGGGTATTTCAAATCCGGGAGTGGGCAAACCTCGTCTGGGCCACATGGTCCGCACACCACGGAGGCGTCGCGGATGTCGTCGGAAAGCATCTCGATTTTGATTGAATCCCGCGCATCCCGCCTTGTCGGCCCGTTTGATTGACACCTCCCTCCCGCGGCGCTAGGATGGCCCACGATGCCCCCGGAGGGGCCGATGGGCGAAGAGAACGTGCCCCCCATTGATGGCCTGGAACGCGACGCTGGTTCCGGGTCATACCGTCAGCGGGTTGGATACCCTTCGGCGATTCGATCCGGGAACGAATCTACGGAGAAGTCCTAAAACAGAACTCGAGACCCCTCAGGTCTCGAAATCCGCGAGGGATCAACCCTCGCCAGGGGAGCGAACGATGGTTGGAATAATGTCACTGTGGCTTCCGATCTTGCTGTCGGCAGTGTTGGTCTTTGTCGCCAGTTCTGTCATTCACATGTTCCTGCCGTACCATCGCTCCGATTTCGGCAAGGTTCCCGACGAGGACGGTGTGATGGACGCGCTTCGCGGGTTCGACATCGCGCCCGGTGACTACGTGATTCCCTGTGCCGGAAGCCCGAAGGAAATGGGTTCACCGGAATTCATCGAAAAGACGACCAAAGGGCCGGTCGGATTCCTAACGATGATGGAGAGCGGGCCGCAGTCGATGACGATGAGCCTGATCCTGTGGTTCGTCTACTCGCTCATCGTCGGAGTCATCGCGGCTTATTTTTCCGGTCGGGCGCTCGGACCAGGTGCCGACTATCTGGACGTGTTCCGTTTTGCGGGCACCGCCGCGTTCGTCGCTTATTCGCTGGCGCTGCCGCAGAATTCCATCTGGTACAAGCGCAACTGGAGCATGACGCTCAAGTCGATGTTCGACGGGTTGGTGTACGGCCTGTTCACCGGTGGAGTCTTCGGGTGGCTGTGGCCGTCTTAGGAGACACCACATGAAGAACGCTTCACCCCAGGTCGACGCCTATATCGAAGAGTCCGCAGATTTTGCCAAGCCGGTACTCGTCAAGCTGCGGAAGCTCGTCCACAAGGGCTGTCCTGTGGCTGAAGAAACCATAAAATGGGGCAACCCATACTTCGTACACAAAGGAATGCTCGCGGGAATGGCGGCGTTCAAGGCGCATGTCGGCTTCAGTTTCTGGAAAGGCAAATTGCTTTCCGACCCGCACGGCCTTTTCGATGGGGTCGGCAATACCGGCATGACCGCCATCAAGGCGACGGACGTCTCAGAGCTTCCACCGGACAAGGTGATGCTCCAGTACATCAGGGAAGCCGTCGAGCTCAACGACGCGGACGGGAAACCCAAGGAAACGAAGCCCAAGAAGAAAGCCGCGAAGCTGAAGGTTCCCGACTACTTCATCGCCGCGTTGAAGAAGAACAAGAAGGCGCGCGCCACCTTCGAGAGCTTCAGTCAGTCACACCGCAACGAATACGTCGAGTGGATCGTGGAAGCCAAGCAGGAGGCCACGCGCACGAAGAGGCTGGGGACCGCGATCGAATGGATGGCGGAAGGGAAGCCGCGTAACTGGAAGTACATGAAGAGCTGGAAGTAGCGGCTGCAAGACGACCCAGCTACCTAATACCATGCCCCGACATCCGGATGCCGACGCCGCCCTGGTCCGCAGGCTGCACCAACTCGTGTTCGAAGATGAGGAGTTTCGCTCGGCGGTAGCGGAGGCGTTCGAGAGGGCACAGGCTGAGCTCGAAAGCGAAGAGAACACGCTTCCCTATTCCAGCGCCGAAGTCCCACTCGCTGCGTTCAAGAGCAAGCTTGCGGAAGACCTGCGCGACAAGGTCAACCTGTGCAGGGTGTTCATCCTCCGGAAGGGAAGGCGGATGGAAACGCCCGAGATCCACCGAAACAGCATCCAGCGGCTCACGTCCTACCAGGGTCGTGGCACCATCCACTCCGCCGCTCCGGGCGGCCAGGACATGGATTTCAAACCCTACGCGCTGGACGATCCAGAGCAGTCCCTCGTCGCGGACCCGAACCAGGTCTGGGACGTCGTCCCCTTGAACACATGGCATTTTCCGGAGGCATCGGCCGAGGGTGACTGGCACACGGTCACGTTCCACAGCGCCGACAGTGCGGAGATCGTCGACGAATACACCACGCCACGGTAGGCGCCACGAGTAGAATCTCTTCCGTGCGCGTTTTCCTGGCACACGAACGCTGGGCTCTGCTGGCTGAGGAGTGGAGGCCGCAATGAGCGCCGTCATCCATCGGAACGCGGTACGCGCACTGCTGATTTCTCCTGAAACGGAAATACTGATGATACAGCTCCGCGATCCGGAGACGGCCCGCCGCTTCTGGATCGCGCCCGGTGGCGGCCTCCGCGACGAGGAGCCTCCCGAAGCCGGCTTGAGGCGGGAACTGTCCGAGGAAGTGGGGCTGGGGAACTTCACCCCCGGGCCGCTGGTCTGGAAACGCCAGCACACCTTCAACTGGGCAGGCACGCGTGTCTGCCAGAGGGAACGCTTTTACGCGGTCCGCACCGAGCGATTCGAGCCGGTCATGACCGACTCATACGAGGCGGGTTTCGTCGAACAGTTCCGTTGGTGGACACTGCCCGATATCGAGCAATCGGCGGAAGACTTCACGCCGCGATCGATCGTCAGAATCGTCAGACGCTACGTCGAGCAGGGTCCGCCGGGCGAACAGGAACTGGAGTTCGAAGTTCTGATCGATTAACCCCAGCCCGCCCCTAGTGGCTCACGAAGGAGTGCCGGAAGCGAACTGGACTTCACGCAATCGTTTTCATATCGTCGAAGCCGTTCATTCCAGGAGGTTAATACCGAGTCCGGCTCATCGAGATCCCGCAAAGCCGGCGAAGGAGAGAATCATGGCGTTCCACGGGTTTCGGGGTATTGGGCTCGGAGCATTGATCCTGGTCCTCACATCGTTCCCAATCGCGGGTCAGCAGGGGGCGACAGATGGAGAGTGGCGGGTTACCGGAGGCGATCAGGGACACACCCGTTACGCGCCGCTCGATCAGATCAATCGGGAAAACGTCGGGGAACTCGAGATCGCGTGGACCTGGAAGTCGGACAACTATGGCAGCCGCCAGGAGTTCAAGAACGAGACGACGCCCATCATGGTGGGCGGGGTTCTCTACTTCACGGCCGGGGACCGGAGGATCGGTCGTGGCAGCCGATGCCGGCTCGGGCGAGACGCTCTGGATATGGCGGATCGACGAGGGAGAGCGATTTGACAGGGCGCCCCGAAAGAACGCACGCGGTGTAGCCTACTGGACGGACGGTCAAGAAGAGAGGATTTTCACAGTCACACCGGGCTTCCACCTGGTCGCACTGGACCGAGCGACCGGCGACCCAGTCGAGGGATTCGGTCGGAACGGCGTCGTGGATCTGTTTGCCGAACTGGGCGTCGACTTCGATCCCATCGGCTCGATCGGCAACAGTTCGCCCCCCGTCGTGGCCCACGATGTGGTCGTTGTCGGGCCGGCGCTGGTTCCCGGCGGCAGACCCCCTTCACGCCGAAACACCAAAGCCGACGTGATGGCGTTCGATGCGCGCACCGGTAAGAAGGTCTCGGCGGATGCCGCATCGATACTCCTTTACGCTAGGCGATCCCTTATAATCATGCGGTTCCCACGGGATACACCATGCGGATCGCCCTCATCTCCGACCTCCATGCGAACGAAGTCGCCCTGGGGGCGGTGCTGGAGGATATCGAGCGGTCCGACGTCGACGAGGTCGTGTGCCTGGGTGACGTGGCGACGCTCGGCCCGCAACCGGAAGCGGTAATCGACCGGCTCCGCCGGATGGAGTGTCCCTGCATCATGGGAAACCACGACGCGTTCCTGTTGGATTCCGAGCTGATCCACACCTACACGGAAGCACCGGTCGTCGTCGATGCGGTGGACTGGTGTCGAGACCAGATCTCGGATGAAGACATGGAGTTTCTGGGTTCGTTCGTCTCGTCGCTGGAGATCGAGCTGGAAGCAGAGAAGAAACTCCTGCTGTTCCACGGCTCGCCGCGATCGCACATGGAAGATCTGCTGGCCACGACCCCGGCCGAGGATCTGGATGTGATGCTGGACGGAAACCAGGCCGCTGTCATGGCGGGCGGCCATACCCATCTTCAGATGTTGCGCCAGCATGGAGAGACGCTGCTCGTCAACCCGGGCAGCGTCGGCCTGCCGTTCAGGGAGTATTCGCCGGGTCGCGCACCGACGGTGCTCGATCACGCGGCCTACGCAATCGTGGAGGCTACAGACGGGCAGATCAACGTGAACCTGCGTCGCGTTCCGCTCGAACGACACCGGCTGTGCGAGGCGGCCGGGGGGAGGGATCACCCGCTGCGGGAGATGCTGCTCGATCAGTATTCGTGAGGAAACATGCTGACGGACTCGCAAACCCGACAGTTCTGGGACGACGGCTACCTCGTCGTCGAAGACGCGGTCCGCAGCGAGGAGCTGTCGGCCATCAAGGTCCAGCTCCAGGATTGGGTCGAGGAAAGCCGCTCCCACACCGAGCCGTTCGGGTCACCGACCGTCGACAACCGGCCACGATTCGACATGGGATCGGAACATTCCCACGATCATCCGGCGCTCCGTCGGGTCAACAACCCCTCGGAGGTCAGTCCGGCGTACTTCCAGGTCATGAGTCGGTCCGCCATGGTGGACATGGTCGCGGATCTTGTCGGTCCCGACGTCAAGTTTCACCACTGCAAGATCAACCTCAAGTTGCCGGGCTCGTTCACGTCGGTCGACTATCACCAGGACTTCGCCTACACCCCCCACACGAACGACGACGTCGTCACGGCTTTGCTGATGCTGGACGACATGAGGACCGACAACGGGTGCCTGACCGCCGTGCCCGGCTCGCATCGGGGTCCGATCTACTCGCTCTTCGATGGAGCCACTTTTTCGGGGAGGGTCAGCGCCGAAATCGGGTCGACGGCGCTTGAGGGGGAAGCGCCGATTACCGGAAGGGCAGGCAGCGCTTGCCTGATGCACACGCGCCTGCTGCACGGGTCTCGCGCAAACGAATCGGCGCAGGCTCGCGGTCTCTACATCTGCGTCTACGCTGCGGCTGACGCCTTTCCCATCGCGCGGAATCCCATGCCCAACCCGCAGGAAGGGATGATCGTCCGGGGTAGAAGGTCTCGGGTGGCGCGCCTGATGAAAGCCGAAATCGAACTTCCCGAACAGCCGAAGAGCGCTTCGTTCTTTACCGTAATCGGACAGGACTCGGCGAAAGGCTAGCCCGTTATGCCTGTCGAAACGATAATCTTGTGCCAGTTACTTGCATAACGGGCCAGGCGCCGAAGGCGCGGCGAGGAAGCGGCGCGCGGCTGGTTAGCGCCGCGCAAGCGAACGAGCCGGGGTTCCGGGGCAGAGCCCCGGCTAATTGGAAAGCCGGAAGCGGCGCGCGGCTGGCAGCGCCGCGCAAGCGAACGAGCCGGGGTCCGGGGCAGAGCCCCGGCTAATTAGCGGAGGAGGAAATGACGATGAAGATACAGCTGACGGCTCTGATTCTGGTCCTGGTCGCGATCGCCGCGGATGCTCAACAGGAAGAAACACGCTGGGCCGACTCCCTCCTCGAAGCGCATGCCAGCGGCACACACCTGCCGATGGTTTCGGTCGAGGTACCGGCCATGAGCGCGGAAGAAGCATACGCGATCCAGCGCGACTACGTGCAGGGACGACTCCGAAACGACAGGATCGCCGGATTCAAGGGTGCGAGTATGTCTTCGGCCAGCCCGCTGAGCGGTGTGCTGTTCGAGTCCGGCGCACGAACCCAGAACGCCACGATAGGCCGATCGGCTTTCATAGCGCCGATGATCGAAACCGAACTGGGCATCCTCATCGGGAAAAGGATCACGGAACCGATACCCACCGAGTCCCGGCTTCGGGACGCGATTTCCGGTTTCATGCCCGTGATCGAACTGCCGGACGCAGCGCTTGCGGACATGGCTTCCGCCCAGCCGGTCGACATCATCGCCGCAAACACGCTGTCCACCCAGTACATCAAGGGCTCAGCGGTTCCCCGATCGACCATCGACCCGAACGAAATCCAGGTGGCCCTGCTCCGCGACGGCATGCCTGTAGGCCGGGGTGCGGCGACCGATTCGATGGGCGATCAATGGACGGCCGCCCTGTGGCTCGTGAACGAAATCGTCGGCCGCGGCTACGAGATCAAAGTCGGCCAGATCCTACTCACCGGGGCCCTCGGGAACATCATTCCGGGTCAACCCGGGACCTACGTGGCGGATTACGGCGACCTGGGGCGGATAACGTTCCGGCTCCGCTGAAGGCTGTTGAATCTTTTTGGGGGAGATGATGGCGACACGCCCGTCCGAAAACCCGATGCGCATCCAATTATCGGAGGATCGGAAGCAGGCTCTCCTCGACTCACTCACTAAATTCTACCTTGGAGAATTCGACGAGGAGTTGAGCGACTACCGGGCACGGAGGATCCTGGCATTTTTCGTCAAGGCCCTCGGACCTCCAGTCTACAACCAGGCGATCGGCGACGCTCGATCTTTCATGCTTGAGAAACTGGAAGACCTGGACGCCGAATTCTACGAGCCGGAGGATCAGTGAGCAACGCGAAAATCATCGGCAGCGCACCCGTCCTGTTGGTGGAGGATGTCGTGCAGTCGGCAAATCATGACATCGGCTTCGGTCAGGACCTCGCATCCTGAAGAGCTTGCCGCCGCGATGGAAGCGACTTTGACGCCAGATGAGATTATCGAGCGATCGTTCGGGGATTACTTCTGGGTTCCCGAGGACGTCACCGTCGTCGACAGACCCGAGATCATCTACTACTCGTGCCCACGCGATGTGGGCTATCTGAATATGGTAACCCGGATCCGTGCCGGCGCGGATCAGGTCGCCGGCCTGATCGAGGAGGTCCTAGCGGCGCACCGCGGGCGGCGTTCCACCTGGGTCGTCCCGTCAAACGACCGGAACAGGGATCTCGAGCGGCGACTGCTGGAAGCCTCCTACTCGTCGCACGAGTACCGCGTGTGTACGGCGCCGGTCGACGAATATTCCTGTGCCCGCGAGAACACAGAAATCGTCGTCCGGGTCATCGACGGCATGGAGCGACTGCGGGACGCCGTGTGGGTCGGAGCCCGGGCTTTCGGAGAACCGGCCGATATCACCGACGCACAGTTCGAAAGCGATCTTCGGCTGTGTACGGGGGCCGAACCGAGAGTCTACCGGTTTGTTGCCTACGAAAAGCGAACCGAGCGGCCGGTATGCACGGGAAACATGACACTGTTTCGCGACCACGCCTTCGCCTTCTTCTGGGGCGGCGGAACCGTTCCCGAAGCACGTCGGCGCGGTTTCTATTCGGCGGTCTTGACCGCCCGGGTGGGCCTGGCCCGGAACCTCGGGATATCGACGGTCGGTATGTGCGCGCGAAGCGACACATCCGCCCCCATCGTCACCCGCTTCGGGTTTCGGCCCTCCGGCGTTTTTCACCTCTGGGACCGCGTCGCATGACAAGGACGGGTTTCATCCTCCGGCGGGTACAGACGCCCGATGAACTCGCCGAAGCTCTTGCGATTCGCAGGGAAGTCTTCGTCAGCGAGCAGGGCATACCGGCCGAGTTGGACGCCGACGGCCGCGACACGACCGGGCTTCACGTTCTGATCTACGACGGCGAAATCGCGGCGGCAACCGGGAGAGCCTGTCTGGAGAACGATGAGGCGACACTGGCCCGAATCGCGGTTCGCCGCGAATACAGGGGGCATGGTCTTGGGGGTCGGGTCGTGCGGGAGTTGGAGAGATGGGCCGTCGAAGAAGGGGCGAACCGGTTCGTGCTCTATCCCCACGCCTACCTTGAAAGCTTCTACGAGCCTCGGCTATCGGAAAACCTCCGAGGCTGGAACAGTGGGCGAACACCGGCTGATAGAGATGGAAAGAACATCCGGCCTGCAAAGAGAAGGTCAGGGAACTACCTGAAACGCCATGGGTAATATGAAATCTGAAGTCTTTCGACAGGAACTCACCCCGATCCATTTTCTCGAGCGCGCCGGAGAAGTGTACGCCGACCGCGTGGCCGTCGTCGATGGCGAAGTCCGCTACGACTGGCGCACGATGCGGGCCCGCTCGCGGCGGCTCGCTTCCGCGCTCCGGGCATCCGGGCTCGAGAAGGGCGATCGCGTCGCGTTTCTGGCAGTGAACTCCGAACCGCTTCTGCTGGCGCACTTCGGAGTACCGCTCGCCGGCGGCGTGTTGGTGGCCGTCAACATCCGTCTTTCTCCTGAGGAAATCAACTACATCATCACGCAGTCCGGATCGACGATGATTTTTTACAGCCCGGAGCTCGAACACCTGCTCTCAAAGGTGTCGACCGACATCAAACGAATCGACACGGCAGCCGGTTTCGACAACCTGCTGAACCGGGGTGGCGAGGGAGCCATCGAGTTGCGGCTTGACGACGAATACGACCTGATTTCCATCAACTACACGTCGGGCACGACCGGTCGGCCCAAGGGAGTGATGTATCACCATCGGGGCGCCTACTTGAACGCCCTGGCCATGGCGCTGGACCATCATCTCACCGCTGACAGCGAGTATCTCTGGACACTCCCGATGTTCCACTGCAACGGCTGGACTTTCGCCTGGGCCCTGGCGGCGGTCGGAGCCCGGAGCATCTGCATCCCGAAAATCGATCCTGCCCGGACATGGCAGCTCTTCGGCACGGGCGTGACGCACTTCTGCGCCGCGCCCACGGTGCTGACCATGCTCGCGAACGATCCGGCTGCCCATCGACTCACGCGACCCGTCCGGCTGTTCACCGCCGGCGCCCCGCCCTCGCCGACCCTCATCGAACAGATGTCGGATCTGAATTTCCAACTGGATCACGTCTACGGCCTGACGGAAACCTACGGGCCTTTCACCATCAAGATTCCACCTGTCGGATTCGAGAACCTCGGAGTCGAAGAACAGGCCCGCCTCCGATCTCAGCAGGGGCTGCCAAACGTCTGCGCTGGGGAGGTGCGTGTGGTGGACGGTGCGATGAACGACGTGCAAGCGGACGGCCGGTCGATGGGAGAGGTCGTCATGAGGGGCAACGTGGTGATGAAAGGTTACTTCGACGATCCGGACGCGACCGCGACAGCTTTCGATCGAGGCTGGTTTCACAGCGGAGACATCGCCGTCCGTCATCCGGACGGGTCGATCGAGCTCCGGGACCGCAAGAAGGACATCATCATTTCGGGCGGCGAGAACATCAGTACGGTTGAAGTGGAACAGGCCGTGGTCAGCCATCCGGCGGTCATGGAATGCGCGGTGATTCCGATACCTCACGAGAAATGGGGCGAGGTCCCGAAAGCGTTCGTCACCCTGAAACCGAACGCGCAAGCTAGGGCGGAAGCCATCATCGAACACTGCCGAACACGCCTCGCCCGCTTTAAGGTTCCGAAGGCGATCGAGTTCGGCGACCTGCCCAAGACCTCGACGGGCAAGATTCAGAAGTACGTCCTGCGCAAGCGTGAATGGGCGGGGCGCGACAGGGCGATCAACTGATGCTCAAATCTGTTTCGGCCGCTCTTTGGAGACGAGTAAGATAACGTGAACCATCCAAGAGATAGTACCCGAATCCTACACGATCGAGAACGAGCATATGCGGATCTATTCCGACGGTCTGAACATCTTCGATCATGCCGTCAACCAGCCGCCCGAGATTCCGCCCAACACACAGTGGCGTTACCGCAACAGCGACCCCCTGACGCTGGGAAAGATCATCCGGGAAACCGTCGAAGCGCGGGGTGAAAGCTACCTCCAGTTTCCGCAGAAGGCGCTGTTCGACCGGATCGGTGCGCGCAACTTCGTACTCGAGACCGACGCGTGGGGCAACTTCATCATGACCGGCTACGACTACGGGGCGGCGCGGGACTGGGCCCGGTTCGGGCTGCTGCACCTCTGGGATGGCGTCTGGAGGGGCGAACGGATCCTGCCCGAAGGTTGGGTGGATTTCATTTCCACACCCGCTCCGGCCGATGAGAGCACAGGCTACGGGGGCCTCTTCTGGCTGAACCGGGGCGGCGCCATGGGTCGTATTCCCGCAGACGCGTTCTGGGCTTCAGGGTTCATGGGTCAGACAACGATGGTCATCCCGTCCCGGAACCTCGTTCTCGTCCGGATGGGCCCCAGCCCGGGGGGCTCGGACGGCTATATCAATGAGCTCGTCGGCCGGATACTCGAAGCGCTGCCTCCCGGATAGGAGCGATGGCATACGACGAAACAGTCACGCGCCGCCTGCGGGCGGCGATGGACGCTGAAGGGAACGTCGTCGAGAAGAAGATGTTCGGCGGCCTGGCGTTCATGATCGGCGGCAACATGTGCTGCGGAGTCACCGGTGACGAGTTGATGGTCCGTGTCGGAGGTCAGACCTACGAAGACGCTTTAGATCTTCCACACGCGAGAGAGATGGATTTCACAGGCCGACCACTGAAGGGGTTTGTTTACGTGGCGTCGGAGGGTTTCGCTGCCGAGGCGGACCTGAACGCCTGGGTCGCACGCGGAATCGCTTTTGCGAAAAGCCTGCCCCCGAAGTAGCGCAGCAGGGTCGGACGGACGAGAGGAGAAGCGTAATGATCAAAGGCGTTCACACGATGTTCTATTCTTCCCAGGCTGAGGAGTTGCGCGCGTTCATACGCGACAAACTGGGGTTCCCGTATACCGATGTCGGCGAAGGGTGGCTCATATTCAACGCGCCCGAAGCCGACATGGGCTGCCACCCGTCCGGCACGGAAGACGGCAAGACTTCCGGCACCCACGCTATTTCCTTCTACTGCGACAACATCGAAGACACCGTGCGTGAACTGAAGGACCGGGGCGTCGAGTTCGTCGAGGGCATTTCGGATCAGGGATTCGGCCTGGTAACCCACTTTCGGATGCCGGGCGACGTGATCGTCCAGCTATACCAGCCGCACTATTCGAAGTAAGGGTGGTTTGAATCAGGAGTTGGACAGGTTGTGGAAGGACCCGCGAAACTGGCGGGGCGGGTTCATCTACCACTGCGCCGAAGACTCGCGGTTGATCGTCAGCCAGAGGTCGGCCTGGGCCGGATACAGCTTCAACCACGCCCACCGTGCTGCTCTACCGGCGCTGTTCGGATTCCTGGCAGCCATGGGAGCCCCGTTTCTGTTCCTGGTCTGGATGGACTTGCCATGGAGCGCCGTCTGGGCCCTGCTGACTTTCACGCTGGCGATCGTGCTGCTCAGCGCGATCTGTCATTGGGAGTTCACACGACCGAGATGAGGCGTGGTAACCATTAGAGAGGAGAGCAAATGCGAATACTCGTCGATATCGATGAGCGTCCGATACCCAGTGGGGCGGTTAGAAAGGGAATTCCGGCACGCCTGAGACAACGAGATTCAAGGGTCGGTGTAGGTGCGCTCTATGAGCGCACAAGACAGTGAGAGAAGATGTGCGGTCATAGACCGCACCTACACGAGCGTGGGGGGACCGGCCGGCGCCTGCGCTCCGTCGACGTCGGATTCCGCATCCCCGTTAGTGCTCTCTCGCGGACCAGGCCAGGGGGGGCGGTGGGCCCGACGCTAATAGATGTTCTTTACTCGATGGACGCGATCACCTTGCCGATGAAGTTGTCCAGCGCCGGCCCGCCACGGATCCACCGGACGACGACGACCAGGTCGTTCTCCCAATCGATGTAGATGACGTTGCTGCCTGAACCGACGAAGCGCACGGAGCTTTCCGGGGCGCTCGGCAGCGACCGCCGTAGCGTACCGTCCGGGCGGGCCACCGCCGGGTTCAGGAACCAGTTCATGAACCCGTAGGACGGGTTGGCGGTCCCGGGTGTTCGAGCCATGTCGATCCACTCGGTCGAGACGATCCGGCGGTCCTTCCACTTCCCGTTCCGCAGGAACAGGTATCCGAATCGCGCCATGTCATGGGCGTTGATGAACATCCCTCCGCCCCAATGCCCACCTCCAGTCACTGACTGCATCTGCTGGCCGTCGAGCATGACCCAGGAGTTCTCGTAGCCATGCCACCGCCAGGTGTTGGACGCCTCGATCGGATTCATGAGCTCGTCGCGCAGCACCTGCGGCAGCGGCTTCCTGAAGACGTTTAACGCGGCCAGTGCGAGGATGTTGACCCGTACGTCGTTGTACTTGTAGACCGTGCCGGGCTCGTTGAGCGGCATGTTCGGCCAATCTTTCTTATCCACGTCCCGCGGAGGCCGGTCCGCCCATGCCCGCTTGCCCCACAGCGTCCCTCGCCAGTCACTGGTCTGGCGCAGCAGGTGGTCCCAGGTGATCTTGGCGTTGTGTTCGGAGTCGAACAGAGTGTCGTCCGGCATGTAGTCCACTGCCCGATTGTGAATGTCCTGGATCAGCCCTTTCTGCCAGGCAAGGCCGACGGTAGTCGACAGGAAGGTCTTCGTGACACTGAAAGTCATGTCGACCTGCTTCGTGTCCCCCCATTCGGCGACGATATATCCGTTGCGGATCACCATTCCGCTCAACGGGGCGCGGGTTTTCGTCGGACCGATTGCCTCGGCGAACGGTTCGACCATCCGGGTCTCGAGATAAAACCCGAGATCCTTCGGATTGGAGCTTTCGCTCGCGATCGCCATCTCGACCGCCTCGTTCAGGATGGCGGAGCTCATGCCGACTTCTTCGGGCGTCTTCTTTTCCCAGGTGTGTCGAGACGGGTAATAGGTGTCGCCTTGCCCCTGGCCGGACTGGGCGAGGGCAACGCCGGGCCAGTTCACCGCTGCGGTCGCAACGAGGAGCGCGGTCAGCGACACGACCACGGCCGTGCGCCGGCCCTTGATGCCGACGCTCCAGGTCGACGTGATTCTCATAGAGCCTCCTGTTTCGTTGCAGGTTTTGTCCGAATCGAATCCTAACACCCGCAGACCAATCCCGCACCGCTATTCGAAACCGGACACGGTGACGGTAATATGGACATGATGAATGGCGCCGACGTTGAGGACAATGAGTCTACCCTCGGCACAGTCGCCGGCGATGTGGCGCACATCCTCGCGATCTGTAAGGAGTCGATGGAGGCAAGCTACCAATCCTTCATCGACACAGATCGGACGTGACAAGTTGTCTGACGAAAAGGTTACTTGATGACTGACATACGCATCGGGCTTCTCGCTTCTCACAATGGCACAACGATTCAAGCGATTCTCGATGCTGTCAGCGGTCGGCGGCTCGACGTCGAGCCTGCAGTCGTGATCAGCAACAATAGTCAGTCCGGCGCAATCGTGCGCGCCCGCGACAACGGTGTTCCGGCAATCCACATCAGCGGAAGAACACATCCCGACACACGGGAGGAGGACTCAGCGCTCTGTCAGGCACTGGCCGACCACGGGGTCGATCTGGTGTTCCTGGCAGGCTACATGAAGAGATTGGGTCCGTTGACCCTTGCCCGCTTCCGCGGGCAAATCCTGAACACGCATCCCGCCCGGTTGCCGAAGTTCGGGGGAAAGGGAATGTACGGAAGCCGTGTTCACGAAGCCGTTTTAGCTTCCGGCGATAGGACAACCGGCGTTTCGATTCACATCGTCGACGCCGACTACGACACGGGCCAGGTGATTGCGCGGCGCGAGGTGGCGGTGATGGCCGATGACAACCCGGAGACCTTGGCAGCCAGGGTCCGGGAACGGGAGCGAGAATTTGTGGTCGAAACCATACAAGCCATCGCGATGGGTCGGATCAACCTCCCCGGATACTCCCATGGAGGGCGAGGCCGGCGCCTGCACGACGACCCGCCACGAGCGAGTACCGTCACTATCGCCGACTACGATCGGCGATGGACGATGCTTTTTGATCAAGAGAAGACCAGGCTGGCTCGCATTATTCCAGAATCGATGATCGAGCACATTGGAAGCACCTCCGTGGCGGGCCTGGCGGCGAAGCCGGTCGTCGATATAATGTTAGGCGTCGATCAACTTCCACGGATTGAACGGGCGCTGCCGCAACTCGAGGCAAGCGGTTACGAGTACGTGCCGGAATATGAGGTCTATCTTCCCGAGAGGCGGTATTTCCGCGGCTCAGTCGAAGGCACCCGGACCCATCTGCACGGGGTGGAGCTTCAGGGGGATTTCTGGATCCGCCATCTCGCGTTCCGCGATTACCTCAGACGCACTCCTCAAAGAGCGACCGAATACGCAAACCTCAAGCGACGCCTGGCCGAACAATACCGTACGGACTCGATGGGCTACACCGAGGCGAAGTCCGAATTCATCGAAAGTTGCCTTAAGCACGCCGGAGGTGTCTCAGAAGAGGCCGAGTGAGATGACCGACAAGCCGACCACTCTCGTTTCCGTCCACGGAGGCCACAGCGCCGAGTTCTGCAGTCACGCCCAAGACACTCTCGAGGAAGTCATCCGAGCCTACATCGAACGGGGGTTCTCCTGGGTCGGCATCACCGAGCACATGCCGGCGATCCGGGACGAATTGGTCCCCGACGAGGAAAAGGAGGCCGGTCTCGACTCGGCTGGCATGTACGAACGGTTCGCACGCTACATCGCGACGTGCCGGACACTGCAGCAAAAGTATGCCGCAAGCCTGGACATCCTTGTGGGCTTCGAAACCGAGACATGTGAGGGATACGAAAGCTTCGTCGGAAACCTCCGGAACGAGTTCAAGCCGGACTACATCGTCGGATCCGTGCACCATGTCGACGATATCTCCATCGACACGTCCCGGGAGCTGTACGAACGGGCGGCCGGAGGGCGTGGCGGCATCGATGGCCTCTACTGCGCGTATTTCGACCACCAGTACGAGATGATCCGGGCCCTACACCCTGCGGTCGTCGGACACTTCGACCTGATACGGATCTTCGACCCGGGCTACAGCGAGCGACTCGAGCGACCCGAGATCCGGAAGAGGGTCGAGCGCAACCTTGCGGCGGTCCGGGAACTGGACCTCATACTGGACTTCAATGTCCGCGCGATGACGAAAGGTCAGTCCGAACCCTACATCGCGCCTTCGATCCTTCGGGCCGCCCAGAACATGGGGATCGCCGTCGTGCCCGGTGACGATTCGCACGGCGTGAGGAATGTCGGACGCTACTGCGATGAAGGCGTTCGCATCCTTGCGGAATACGGCTTCGAGACGGCCTGGCGCAAGCCCGTCTAAAAAAAGGGGCAGAGCCCCCTGAATTCTGATCGGTGCTTGACTGATCGAGCGTCCGGCCGTACCTTCCCCTTAAAGGAAACCTGCATGAGTCAGACCACCGCACTCGAGGGACGACCGATTTCCTGGACCGGGCTAATCGCCCTGGGACTCGGCTCCGTAATGGCGGTCGCGTTCATCGCGGGCTTCGCCGTGCCGTAGCTGATGTTCAGCGCAGAAGTGCTGGAGCGGTTTGCGGGGCGGGAGCCGTGGGTATTCGCGCACGTCCTGGGCGGTTCGATCGCGTTGGTCATTGGCCCCGTGCAGATCTGGTACGGGTTGAAACGACGCCGGCTCAGACTCCACCGCTTGCTCGGCTTCGCCTACCTGGCGACGGTCGGCCTCGGTTGCGTCGCCGCCTTCTACCTGGCATTCACGACCGAGATCAGCTGGGTGTTCGGCATGGGCCTTGGCGGGCTGGCCGTGGCCTGGGTCATCACGACCGGGATGGCTTTCATAGCGATCAAGAAGCGGTTGATCATCCAGCATCAGGAGTGGATGATCCGCAGCTACGTAACGACGTTCGGGTTCGTGACGTTTCGCGTGATGGTCGGGATCTTCCAGGTGACGGGGGTGGGCACGCTCTTCGAACAACTGGTTGCAGCCAGCTGGTTCTGTTGGGCGGTCCCGCTGCTGATCACCGAAGCGATCATTCAAGGCCGCAAGGTCCTCGGATCGGCCCAGACGCACAGCACCTGACGACTCACGATGCCGCATCTGACTCTCGAACACACGGGAAACGTCGATCCCAACGTCGAGTTCGAAGCCGTTTTTCTTCGCTTGCATTCCGTCCTCGCCGATGCGGGCATCAAGCTGGCCAACTGCAAGAGTCGTGCCGCGGAACGCGATCGCTTCTGTGTCGCCGACGGCAGCCGGTCTTCCGCTTTCGTACACCTGGACGTGCGATTCATGGAGGGAATACCCGACGAATCGAAGCAGAAGATCGGACAAGGCACGCTCGCGGTACTGCAAGAATGCTTCAAGACGCCGGAGGGTATCGACGATCTTCAAATTACCGTCGAGATCCGGGACATCCAACGCGACGCCTACTTCAAGTTCCCGGCGGGCACCCTGAATTATCGTTAGGCGTTTTTTGGGCGTTGCGCCCACAGGAGAGCTTTCACGTACGTCCTCGCGTAGTCGAAAGCCCGGGGACAGGGCCAGGCCCCCCTCACATGGTTTCTCTCACGGACCACTTGGCGAAACGAAAGCTGACGAGAATCAGTGAACTCGGTAGGACGGGTCGACCTGAGAAGCGGAAAGGCTGGTTACGATATCGATCCGGTAGAGCAGGTGGCTGGCGAGTTCCTCAAAATTATCAACCTGCGAGATCTTGTCCATCTCGTCGATGATTTTGTCCAGGACCGATTCGATCTCTTCGTAGGTCTGTTCGGCGAAGAAAGCGCGTTGGTGTTCGAGCCGGGATCTGTGCCGAATGAACTCCTGGCGATAGAAATCTGAAATCTGTTTCTTGCGCTCAACGCCCATTTGCCCGCGACTATACCCCCAAAAATTTTAGCTCGCAAGTTTCTTTCTGAGGGCTTCGTTTACACTCTTCGGGTTGGCGCGGCCACCGGTTGCTCGCATCACCTGGCCGACAAACCAGCCGATCGTACCGGTCTTACCGGAGCGGTACTGCTCGACCGGCCCGGGGTTCGCCGCGATGATTTCATCGATGATTCCTTCGATCTTTCCGGCGTCGGTAATCTGCGAGAGATCCTTTTCCTCGATGATGTCTTCCGGCGACTTCCCGGTTCGATACATCTCCTCGACTACGGTCTTCGCGATCTTCCCGGAGATTGTTCCTTCCTCGACGAGCTCGATCATGCGGGCGAGCATCCCCGGGTTCAGAGCGAGCCCGGAGAGGTCCGTCAAATCGACACCGTCGTCCTTCATGAGGCGCAGCAGATCTCCCATCATCCAGTTCGCGACAGTCTTGGGTTTTCCGCATTCTGTGACCGCGGATTCGAAGAAGTCCGCCAACGCCCGTGTAGAGGTCAGAATGCCTGCGTCGTAGTCCGACAGCCCGTACTCTTCTACGAAGCGTCCGCGGCGCGGAGCCGGCAATTCGGGCTGCGTCCGTCGGATCTCGTCGATCCACGCCTGTTCCAGCTTCAGGAGCGGCAGATCCGGTTCCGGAAAATACCGGTAGTCGTGGGCTTCTTCCTTGCTCCGCATCGACACCGTGTGCTGCTCGACACTGTTCCACAGGCGGGTTTCCTGCACGACTCTGTCGCCAGCTTCGACGACATCAATCTGTCGTTCGATCTCATACTCGATCGCCCTTCGCAGGAAGCGGAATGAGTTGATGTTCTTCAGTTCGGTCCGCGTCCCGAGTTCCGAAGACTCCGGAAGGCAGATGGAAACGTTCGCATCGCACCGAAGACTGCCTTCCTCCATGTTTCCATCGCACACCCCCAGGTACTCCAGTATCTGCTTCAGACGAGTGAGGTAGGCTGCGGCCTCGGCGGCGGAACGCAGGTCGGGTCTCGTCACGATCTCGACCAGCGGCACTCCGCTGCGGTTGAAGTCAACCTGGGTATGGCGGTCCGAGTCGGGAAATCCCTCATGGAGGGACTTCCCGGCGTCCTCCTCCATGTGAATACGCTCGATGCCGATCTTCCGGGTTTCTCCTTCGACTTCGACCTCGAGGCGGCCGTGTTCAGCTATCGGCCTGTCGAACTGCGATATCTGATAGCCTTTCGGGAGGTCGGGATAGAAGTAGTTCTTGCGCGCCCATTGGGAAACGGTGTTGATCGTGCAGTCCAGGGCGATACCTGCCCGGATAGCCATAGCCACCGCCTCGCGGTTCAAGACAGGCAACGCGCCGGGTAGACCGAGGCAAACCGGACAGGTATTCACATTCGGGGCCTGGCCGAAGCGCGTGGAACACGAGCAGAACAACTTGGAGCGAGTCAGGAGCTGCGCGTGGCACTCCAGCCCGATCACCGTCATGTATTTGGCGGTTGCTGATTCCATCGTTTTAGCGTCGGGCCCAACGCCCCTTTCATTCCCAACTCTCAAGAGTGCACTTACTTGGCTCGACCCTAAGATCGCGGGCAGGCCAACGCCGGATGGTCCCGCACGCTTATTCTCGAAGAACACCAAATGTAGCACAACCGTAGACCGAGCCCCGCCGACCCACAGTCGGGAACGTTTCTGCGCGCCGAAACACCCGGGGACAGGGCCGGGCCCCTGTCCCCCTCACATTGGTTCTCTAGCGAACCCCTCGCTTGATAGAATAGATAGTTTATGATCAAAACCATCGAATGGACGGACGAAGGCGCATGATCGACCAGACGAAGCTGCCGACGGTGGAAGAGTACCCGGTCTTTTCCACTTACGAGGGCGTCGCTGAAGCGATCCGTTCGATGATCATCCGCGGAGCACCAGCTATCGGCGTCGCCGCGGCGATGGGAATTGCCCTGGGGATGAAGAATTCCAGCGCGACGACTCTGGAACAGGCCCGGACGGATTTCGAAACAGTAGCGGAAAACATCACCGCGACGCGGCCGACGGCGGTGAATCTGTTCTGGGCCGTGGAAAGGATGAAAGTCCGTTTCGCCGGACTGGTTGCCGACGGCCTCGGGCTTGATGAACTCCGCGAACGACTGGTCCAGGAAGCGCTGGACATACAGCGTGAAGACATCGATTCCAACATGCGTATGGGTCGGATCGGGCAGGAATTAATGCCGTCCGGTGGAACGGTCCTGACCCATTGCAACGCCGGCGCACTGGCGACGGCCGGTTACGGAACCGCTCTTGGTGTCATCCGCGCGGCCGTCGAAGAGGGTAAACGCATACGGGTGCTCGCCGATGAGACCCGGCCGTTTCTACAGGGAGCGCGCCTCACCGCCTGGGAGTTGTGGAAGGACAACATCGATGTCCACGTGATCTCCGACAACATGTCCGGCGCATTCATGCGTCAGGGATTGATTGACTGCGTGATCGTGGGAGCCGATCGGATCGCGGGCAACGGTGACGTGGCCAACAAGATCGGAACGTATACCGTCGCCGTCCTGGCCGCCCAGCACGAGATCCCTTTCTACGTGGCGGCTCCGGTGTCGACACTGGACCTGTCGATCGCCAGCGGTTCGGAGATTCCCATCGAGCAGCGCGACCCATCGGAAGTGACAAACTTCGGTGGTGTCCGTGTCGTGCCCGAAGACGTCTCGGCCTTTAATCCCGCCTTCGACGTGACGCCTAATCAATTTGTGAGCGCGATCATCACCGACCGCGGCATCGCTCGACCGCCCTACGACGAGTCGCTGACCAACCTGGTGGCGGAAACCGACAGGGCCACGACCGGAAAGGGATAGCGGAGGCCGAGCCGCGATGGTAGTGCTGGGCATCGAAACCTCCTGCGACGAGACCGCGGCAGCCATCGTCACCGACGAAGGCCGGATCCTCTCCAACGTCATCCATTCCCAGGTGGACACCCACAGGCTCTACGGCGGGATCGTTCCCGAGCTCGCATCCCGTGAACACATCAAGAAGATCCGGGCAATCGTCGACGAAGCTTTCTCGGTCGCAGGAATCGAATTGGCCCAGCTCGACGGCATCGCGGCGACTCGTGGCCCGGGACTAGTCGGCTCACTACTCGTCGGACTGACTTACGCGAAGGCCATAGCGTTCTCGACCGGCAAGCCCCTGATCGGCGTGGACCACATCGAAGGCCATATCTACTCGGTTTCCCTGGAGCATCCGGCGGTCGAGTTTCCGGCCGTAGCACTCGTGGTCTCGGGTGGTCACACGAATCTCTTCTGGGTGGAGTCGAAAACCGGGAGCTGGTCGCACCTTATCTACAAACTGATCGGAAAGACACGCGACGATGCAGCCGGAGAGGCATATGACAAGGTCGCGAAGTTGCTGGGTCTTCCCTATCCTGGCGGTCCGGTAATCGATCGTCTCGCCTCGCTCGGCACCCGCGGCACGATCCGCTTTCCGGTGGCGAGGATCTCAGACCAGACGATGGATTTCAGCTTTAGCGGAATCAAGACGGCCGTGTTGAGGAAGGTTAAAGACGAAGACCTGGAACCGAAGGACGAAGGCCAGAGCCGGGAAGACTCCGATCGACTGAACCTGTTGACCGGATTCCAGGAGTCGGTCGTTGAAGCCCTGATCTCACGAACGATGAAGGCGGCGCAGATGTACCATCCCCGTTCGATCATGCTGTCGGGCGGCGTCGCAGCAAACAGCCGGTTGAGGGAAGCGATGGCCCAAGCAGTCGCCGAACGAGACCTGGCCTTCTATTACCCCAAACCCGCCTTCACCACCGACAACGCCGCGATGATCGCCGCTGCCGGCATGTTCAGGTTGAAGCGGGGAGAGCGGGACAGCTACGATGTGAGTCCCGATCCCACCTTGAAACTGGCGCCGGCCGCCAAACCATCGAAGGCCGGCCGCTGGAAGGATTGAGTAGATCTTGATGGGTACGATCTGTGAGCATCGTCGTCGAGATATCGGAAGGCCGTGTAGGTGCGGTCTATGACCGCACACTGTTCCAGCTTGAGGGAGGCGTGGGGGAACCGGACCAGCTATCTTTCTCCACACACCCGCGCACCGCGATCGGTATTCGAACGCTCAAACTCTCGTCGGGAGAGGGACGGTGGGCCCGACGCTAATGAATGGTTCCGCTCATAGAGCGCACCAAGCAGCCCGTGGCCGCTAGACCGTCAGGATCTCTTCTTCCTTCTTCTTCGCAATCTCGTCCAGCTTTCCGATGTAGCTGTCGGTGAGCTTCTGGATCTCATCGAGAGCGCGGTGTTCGTCGTCTTCGGACATCTCCTTGCTCTTGAGATGCTTCTTCATGACGTCGTTGCCGTCCCGCCGGATGTTCCGGACTGCCGTCCGGTGGTCCTCGAGAACCTTGTGGACGTGTTTGGCCAACTCCCTGCGCCTCTCCTCGTTCAAGGGAGGTATCGGAATGCGGATCAATCGCCCGTCGTTGGCTGGATTCAACCCCAGGTCGGACGCCAGGATCGCCTTCTCGACCGTGGCGATCATCGTGGCGTCGTAAGGTTGAACCGTCACCAGAGTCGGCTCGGGTACCGCGAGGGACGCGACTTGATTGATCGGCGTCATGGTGCCGTAGTAATCGACTTGAATATTGTCGAACAGAGAGACCGACGCCCGACCGGTCCGTATCGACGACAGTTCCCGGCGCAGGTCTTCGACGGCTTGCTCCATCCGGTGCTTGACGTTCGCGAGTTCTTCCTTGGTCGGCACGACCCTTACCTCCGGTGAGACCCTATTGAACGAGTGACCCGATCTTTTCGCCGAGGATCACGCGCTTGATATTTCCCCGCTCCCTGATGTTGAAGACGATGATCGGCAGGCTGTTGTCCATGCAGAGCGATATGGCGGTGGTGTCCATGACCCGGAGCCCCTGAGTCAATACATCGATATAGGAGATCTCCGGAAACAACTTGGCGTCTGAGGTGGTCTCGGGATCGGCGCTGTACACTCCGTCGACTTTAGTCGCCTTCAGGATGACCTCAGCCTTGATCTCCATCGCTCTCAAAGCGGCCGTCGTGTCTGTGGAAAAGTAAGGGTTCCCCGTTCCGGCGGCGAATACGACAACCCGCCCCTTCTCCAGATGACGCACGGCGCGGCGGCGGATGTAGGGCTCTGCGACCTGGCGCATCTCGATCGCGGACAGGACCCGGGTATGGACGTCCGTGTTCTCGAGCGCATCCTGCAGCGCTAGCGCGTTGATCACCGTCGCGAGCATACCCATGTGATCGGCCGAAACGCGGTCGAAGCCCTGCTCACTGGCCGCCAGGCCCCGGAAGATATTGCCACCACCGATCACGATACCGATCTCCACGCCAAGGTTGTGGATCTCTTTGACTTCAGCGGCGATACCCAGAACGATCTGCGGGTCGATGCCAAACGGCTGGGAACCCATCAATGCCTCACCGCTCAGCTTCAACAGGACCCGGCGGTATTTAGGCTCGGACATCGGTCTGTGCTTTCTCTTGCGGCAGTTTTTGCCGCATGCGGGAGCAGAAACGCTCCCTGGCGGGATGCGAAACGCTCAGCCTTCCAGTGTGGCCCAGCAGACCTTGGCAGAAGTCTGATGGCTCGCGTTACGGCGGCGTTGCGCCAGATGCTAGGCGCCGGGCCGACCGGCCTGCGGGTCCGGAGAAATGTCGCGCGGCAATAACGCCCGCGAGTAACGGCGCCGTAACCCTCCGGGCGCACGGGGGTTGCGGTCGGATACTTTGTTGCTCGTCGTCATGATGAAACAGCATCAGTTCCTCCTCGCGCCTCGTCTCCGCCTCGCAAGACCCGTGCGCGCGAACCATCAGACTTCTGCCAAGGTCTGCTCAACTTCGGCGGCCAGGTCGGCCGTCCTCTTCTCGATACCCTCACCGGTCTGGAAGCGGGCGAACCTGCGAACCCTGATGTTTTCGCCGATCTTTCCGATCAGGTTAGTGATAAGTTGTTCGATCGTGACCGACGTATCCTTGACGAACTCCTGTTCGTACAGGCAGGACGTCTTGAAGAAAGCGCCCAGCTTACCCTCGGCGATTTTATCGATAATGTGGTCCGGCTTTCCAGAAGAACGTGCATGATCCCTGTATATCTCGCGTTCCTTCTCGACAACGTCTTCGGGAACCTCTTCGCGGCGCACGTATCCAGGATTCTGGGCAGCGATGTGCATTGCCACGTCCTTTACCAGGCCCCTGAAGTCGTCGTTTCGGCTCGCGAAGTCGGTCTCGCAGTTGACTTCGACGAGAACGCCGATGGTGCCTTGACCGTGGATGTAGTGGCCGATCATGCCTTCGGCCGCGACTCGTCCGGCCTTCTTCTGGGCCGTTGCAAGGCCTTTCTTGCGGAGGAATACAATCGCCTTCTCGATGTCGCCGTCGGTCTCGACCAGGGCGTTCTTGCAGTCCATCATTCCAGCCCCGGTTTTCTCGCGTAATTCCTTAACCTGCTGGGCGGTGATTGCCATCGCTGTTCAACTCCTTACAAAAATCGGCGAAAATTCTCGACTTCGGCCCTTGCTTCCGCACCCGACGTTGTCGTTCCCAGCGCGAGAACTTGCTTCGACTCGATCGCTTGTATAGGTGCGCTCTATGAAAGTGTGAATTGTGGGAACGGAAATTCAGGTGGCGGGGCTTTTCACATGTAGGTGCGGTCTATGACCGCACAACTAGTGGTTCCGCGGGCATTTGTGCGCTCATAGAGCGCACCTACACTCGAGGATCGCGGTCTTCTTAGTGAAAAGTCCCGCCACCTGAATTTCCAACAAATTACATTCGTTCGCACCTTCATAGAGCGCACAGACAAGGGTTGGTGAGAAAAGCGGGTTAGGCGTCTGAAATCGGTGCGTTACTCCGTTGCGGGAAGCTTCGAGACTATGTCTCGACGGACTCCTCTTGCTTCGATTCTTCGGCCGATTCGGCTTCTGTGGCTTCGACCGTCGGAGTGGTTTCTTCGCCACCTCCAGCGGCCTGGGTGGCCGCGTCTTCGGCGGTAACAGCTTCACTTTCGGGCGCTTCCTCAGCAACTGCCGACGGTGTCTCGACCGGTGCGGGAGCGGCTTGCGCTACTGGGGAGGCGACCTCCCCCTCTATCGCAGGCGCCCCTTCGGACGGAGCTTCAGCAACAGCGGGCGCGTCCTTCTTGGCCGCCATCGCCTGGCCCTCGAGAATGGCGTCGGCAACGCGCGAGCTAAAGAGACGGATCGCGCGCAGGGCGTCGTCGTTGCCCGGGATCACGTAGTCGATGGAGTCCGGGTCACAGTTGGTGTCTACGATCCCGATAATCGGAATTTTCAAACGACGGGCCTCGGCAACGGCGATCTCTTCCTTCCTGGAGTCGATTACGAAAATCGCGTCGGGCAACCGCGGCATGTCCTTGATGCCCGAGAGGTTCTTATCCAGCGAAATGCGCTGGCGTTCGAGCCGCAGGACTTCCTTCTTGGTCAGGAGTTCGTAGCGACCATCCTCCTTCATGGCTTCCAGGTCCTTCAGCCGCTGGATCGACTTCTGTATCGTCTGGTAGTTCGTCAGCAGGCCACCCAGCCAGCGCTGGTTCACGAAGAACATGCCGCATCGCGCGGATTCCTCCACCACGGCGTCCTGCGCCTGCCTCTTGGTGCCGACGAAAAGGAAGATCTTTCCCTGGGACGCGAGCTCCGTGATGAACTGGGTAGCTTCCTTGAAAAGACGAAGGGTCTTCTGGAGGTCGATGATATAGATGCCGTTACGTTCCCCGAAGATATAAGGTCGCATCTTCGGGTTCCAGCGCTTCGTCTGGTGACCGAAGTGGACGCCGGCCTCCAGCAGCTCCTTCATTGTGATTGATGCCAACTAAACCTCCGTTTCAACGATTCGTTAATCGCCATGACGGGCAATGATCCCCAAACAGGCTCGCCCGGAAAGAGCAGGTCCGGGCAGCCGGCTTCTATCGTTTGGAGAACTGGAATCGTTTACGGGCACCCGGCTGGCCGTACTTCTTGCGCTCCACCATCCGGGGATCCCGCGTCAGAAAACCGGCCTTCTTGAGAATGGGCCGGAATTCCGGATTAAACTCCACCAGGGCACGAGAGAGACCGTGCCTGACGGCGCCTGCCTGTCCTGTAACTCCGCCGCCCTGTACATTGATAAGAATGTCGAATTTGTCCAGGGTCTCGGAGAGCTGGAGCGGTTGCCGGATGATCATCCGGTGCATCTCGTCGAAAAAGTACTGCTCGAAAGGTTTCTTGTTGACCTTGACGGCCCCGCTTCCCGGTCTCAGAAAAACGCGGGCCGTGGAGGTTTTCCGTCGCCCGGTGCCATAGTACTGAACTGTACTCAATAATCCTCCCAACGCCGGGGATGTCGGCGCGGACCATCTATCACTATAACTTTTCGATAACTTCGGGTTTCTGCGCGGCATGCGGGTGCTCGCCGCCCGCGTAAATGCGCAATCGTTTCGCCATCTTCTTGCGCAGCTTGTTTTTCGGAAGCATGCCGAGTACGGCCTCCTGAACGATGCGCTCCGGCCTGGTTTCATACAATCGCCGTGCCGAGACTTCCTTCAGGCCGCCAGGATAGCCAGTGTGCCGGCGATAAATCTTCTGATCCATTTTCTGTCCGGTCAGTCTAACTTTACCGGCGTTGATAATGACGACGTGGTCGCCCGTGACAAGAAACGGAACATAACCGGGCTTGTGCTTCCCGCTCAACAGCGTCGCTGCGCGCGTCGCCAGACGGCCCAGTACCTGATCGGCAGCATCGATGACGTACCAGTTGTCGTCGGCGTCGGCTTCGGCCCGGGTCAAGAATCGTGTGGACATACTCTTAGCTGTCTCCCAGCGTGTGCACAAAATCATGATAATATACTGAGGCTAAACAAGATGTCAAGATGCCTACTCCGTCTGGCAGGGGCCTTCTTAGTTGTTCTGGGGCTCCAATTCTCCCTCCACGGAACCCAAAGTCAGGCCGATGCGCTCGGCACGGTTTCGGACCTCTTGCTCCGCGACGAATTCGAAGAGGCCGAAGCCCTTCTCCAGGATCTTCCGGACAGCCCCCAGGTTGCTGCCTTCGAAGGGGAAATTGCGTTTCGAAGGGGCCATTTCGGCGAGGCGCGCGACCAGTACTCGGCGGCCCTGGACCAGGAACCCGACACGGCACGCGCCCATTTCGGTCTCGGCAAACTCGCTCTAGGGAAGATGCGGGCCATGGAGGCCGTTCAGTACTTGACGCGAGCGGTCGAACTCGCACCCGAGGAGCCGCTCTATCGGTTGACGGCTGCCGAAGCCTGGGGAATCGACCAGAATCTGGAAGAACAGAGACGCCATCTCGAAGCCTACCTCGCGCTGGAACCCACGTACAACCCGGACCGGGTCACCGAAGTCGAGGCCGCGCTGGAAGTCATCCGGGCCTTTGGCTCCGACAGGATGGGCATCTATGACATCGGCGAAAGCCAGCAGCCGATACCGATCTCGAAAGGCATCAACCTTATATTTGCCAACGTCATGATCGGCGAACAGGGGCCGTTCGAGTTCCTCGTCGACACGGGCGCGTCCCAGACCGTTTTCACCGAGAAACTCGTCGGACAGCTCGATCTGACGCCGATAACGACCACACTCGTTCACGGCATCGGCGGTGATGGACAGGTCGAAACGAGCATCCACCGAATAGACCACTTCACGTTTGGGGATATCGAAGTCCTGAACCTGCCGGTCGGCACGATATCCGATCCCCTCCTGAGCGAGATCGCCGACGGAATCTTCTCGACGGCGACCTTCAGCGATCACGTCCTCACCATCGACTACCCGCAGAGTCGAATCGAATTCGACGCGACGGAAGAGGCCGCCCTCGACACGATCCCCTCCTGGTTCTTCAACAACCTCGTCCTGCTACCGCTGAAGGTCAACGGCGAACACGAGGGTCTCTTTCTGGTCGACACCGGTGCGGTCACCACTGTCGTTTCCCACAGCCTGGCGGCCACGCTGGGTGTGGATGAAGACACGCCGGGGGCGAAGATCGATCTCGGTCTTGCCGGTATCACCGGGTTTGAAGGATCCGTGCTTCGCGTCGACGACGTCACGTTCACGACCCCGAAGAACCGGGAGGAATACTCCTACGTCGTTTCGATCGACATGCGGGAGATCTCGAATATGCTCGGGACCGAGATCAGCGGGGTTGTCGGATACGACTTCCTGGAAAACTACCGCGTCACCATCGACTTCCAGAAAGCGGAAGTCCGCCTGTCAAAGTAGGCGCATTAGCCTACTTTCCTGCATCAGCGTCGAGCGAAACGTACCGAGAGAGAGCCAGTGTGAGGGGGACATAGCCCTGTCCCCGGGTCTTCGCTAAGCAGAAAGGGCCGCGGGCGCTACGCTTCAGCCTTCTCCAACACATACAACGCCTGACGTTGGGGGGTGTCGACCAGCATGAAGTCGGTCATCACGTAGCCTCGCTCGAAATAGTGGCGGCAGGCTGTCCGAACTTTCTGCTGCCAGTCCCGGGCAAGTTGCTGGTCGGCCTTCTGGACAGATGGGAAGTCGGAAGGGATCTCCAGAAGGATCGGGCTCTCGTCCAGTTCCAGGTCCGGCGACCCGGGCTGACGGTCGTGGACTTCGATGATCCGGAGGAGTCGATCGAAATCGCGCAGGATCACCGGGGCTTCGCCGCTGGTACGATCTTCGACACGCTCGGAATTCAGATGCCATTCAGCAACCAGCCGGTCCGTCGGCATGCCGTGGTGAAGCGGACTGCTGCTGACTCCGTACACGTTCTCTTCGTACTCGCAGACGATGGCACCAAGTTTCCGGAGATTGAAGTGGGCGTTCATCGCTTGTAACGGGTCGAAGGTCCACCAGATTTCCGGGATGCCGTTTTCGAGCGCGTCTTCGCGCTGCGCCAGCTTGAGGCGGAAACCGATGTCGCGACCCCGGTAATCTCGGGACACACCGGTCATGTGAGACCACCAGATCAAGCCGCCGTCCGGCCTCCGCCCGAGCATTGCGAACGCAAAACCGACGACCCGCGATCCAGGTTCTTCGGCCACCAGCACGCTGCCACCGTACTCGTTTCCGATCAGGAGCAACGGCTGAGCGGCGATGTCTTCGGTGTCGGAGAAACTCCAGACTTCCTTCTGCAATTCGACACATGCCCGGTAGTCCTCCAGTCCGCGAGCACGGCAGATGTGAACGTCGACCTCTGACACGGCTGCTAGAATAGCAAATCGACCTCCATGAACACCGAAAACAGAAATGCCAAGTCCGAGGCCATCGACAGCCTCGATACGCAGTGGTCGAACCGCCTTTGATAGACTCCAGTAAAGAGTGAGTCCGAAGACGCTATGGACAAGCTGCGAATCAGGGGCGGAGCAGAACTCGAAGGAAAGGTCAGCATCAGTGGTGCGAAGAACGCGGCCTTGCCGGCTATGGCAGCCGCACTACTCACCCCCGACCCCGTCCACCTGGAAAACCTCCCCTTCGTCAACGACATACTGACGACGCGAAAGCTCCTGGGCGAGCTTGGAGCGTCCGTTGAGCTCCGCCCGGACCATTCCGGGACAGTGAACGCTGCGGTTATCACGTCTTGCGAGGCTCCCTACGAGCTGGTGAAGACCATGCGCGCGTCAGTGCTGGTGCTGGGACCGCTGCTGGCTCGGATGGGACGAGCCCGCGTTTCACTTCCCGGGGGGTGCGCTATCGGGGCGCGCCCGATTAATCTCCACATCAAGGGGTTTCAGAAGCTCGGCGCCGAAGTGCGGACCGAACACGGGTACATCGAGGCGAGGACAGACCAGCTCAAAGGAGCTGACATTCTCTTCGATCGCATTACGCACACCGGGACCGAGAACCTGATGATGGCCGCCACCCTGGCCAGCGGCCACACGACCCTGCGGAACGCCGCTTGCGAACCGGAAGTGGCCGACCTGGCTGAGCTGCTCAACTCGATGGGAGCCCGAATTCGAGGAGCAGGAACGTCCACTGTTCACATCGACGGCGTCTCCGAACTCCACGGCGCCACCCACCGAGTCCTCCCCGACCGGATCGAAACCGGTACGTTCCTCGTCGCCGGAGCGATGACGAACGGAACGCTCGAACTCGACAACGTAGATACGTCGCTGCTTGAAAGCACAGTAGAAAAGTTGAAAGAGACGGGCGTCCGGATCGACGTGTCACGCGAGCGTCTCCGGGTGTGCGGGGTGAGGGATCCGGTCGCCGCCGACGTCAACACCAAGGAGTACCCCGGCTTCGCGACCGACATGCAGGCCCAATACATGGCTTTCATGACGCAGGCTCGGGGAACTTCCGTTATCACCGAGAACATCTTCGAAAACCGGTTCATGCACGCAAGTGAGTTGATACGGATGGGCGCAGATATTAAGATCGAAGGATCCCGGGCAATCGTAAGGGGAAAGACCCCGCTCAGCGGCGCCAACGTCATCGCCTCCGATCTGAGGGCGAGCGCGTCGCTGGTGCTGGCCGGACTCGTCGCCGACGGAGACACCGTCATCGACCGCGTGTACCATCTCGACCGCGGCTACGAGAGTATCGAAGAAAAGCTCCGCAGCATCGGAGCCCGCATCGAACGCCTCAAGTGAACCCTGCGGGGAAACGGAAGGGCCGTTAAAGATGACGCGACCAACACGTCGAGCAGCGCTAATTCTCACCCTCATTCTGTTTCTGTCTCTCCCTGCGGCAGCTCAGGTCGAGCTCCCGACGCCCCTGGATCACTACGAGACGTTCGATGCCAACGATATCGGTCTCGGTTTGTTCACCACTCTCTCCTCGCAACTGGACTTCGCCGCACAGATGACGGTGCAGCAGTTCATGAGCCCGCGTGGGGAGGGAGAGAGGCCGAGCGTCCCGCGTGAGGACGTCCTGGCCGTGCTGAACTCTCTGGATCTGGATGCGGTGTATGGCGATATTCTGGAGCTGATCATCCATCAGTCCAGCGTGCTCGACGTCGTTCCCGAGAATGCCTCACAGTGGATCCCGGTCGTCCACGACTCCCTCCTGTTCTTCATCGACGGCCTGGGTCGGGAACGGCTGTTCGAGCGGATACTGAACCTGATCTACCTGCCGGGCGGCTCTGGAAGAGGGGATCGGCTGCTGGAGTTCACCGACCGGACGGCAAGCCTCCAGAAGATCGGACAGATCCTCGCCCGCAACCCGGATCTCCCGGCCGACCTCCGGCAGTCGTTGCAGAATCTGGAAAACGGCATGTCGACTTCGGACCGTGATGAGCTCGTCGAGTTCATTGCGGCAGAAGTCGGACCCGACAGCGTGGAAGCTTACCAGGTGGAGTTCGCCGACGAGATTCTGGCAGAGGCCAGCGTCGGGGCGGTGATCCGCGCCACCCTCACACCGCCGGATGTGGCAGAAAGCCACGATGTGGTGTTCAAGATCGTCAAGCCCTACGTCCTGGACTCGCTGCCTCAGGAGCTGGCGATCGTGGACGAAATCGCGGTGTTCTTCCAGGAGAACAGCGATTACTACGACCTGGGAAACATCCCTCTTTCGGACATGTTTCGAGACGTCCGTACTGCGCTTTCGAGCGAGATCAGGATCGAGGATGAACAGAGCAACCTGATTCTCGCCGAAGCTTACTACGGCGACAATCCCCGCGTGCACGTTCCCCATCTGTATCCGTTCTCGACGCCCAACGTGACGGTGATGGAGTTCATTAGAGGCGAGAAGATTACCGACGCCCACCCGGGGCGAGTCCAAGCGCGAGCCGAGATGGCCCGACGCCTGAGCGATGCGTTGACGGTTGACGTCGTGTTCTCGACCGAGGAGGAAGCAATCTTCCATGGGGATCCGCACGCTGGCAACGTGTTTCACGTCTCCAGCGACCCATCCGACCCGTACCGCATCGCGCTACTGGATTGGGGGCTCCACGGAAGCTTCCCGCGGGCCCAGCGCGAGCAACTGGTCCAGCTCATGCTGGGGGTTTACCTCGGAAACGCCAAGCGTATCCGCAACAACGCCGGAGCCCTGTTAGAGGAGGGATTACCCGAGGAGCCCGGGGAGCTGGCGAAGGTCCGACGCATCGTCGACGAGTGCCTGGAAAACCGGGCCGAGACCTTCCCAACCCTGCAGAATCTGATCCTCGAACTCGCGAAGGAAGGGTTCCAGACCCGTTTCAACATCGCCTTGTTTATCAAATCACAGCTTACGATTGCCGGAATACTCAACGAGCTGGATCCGGAATTCGATCAGGACGCCTATTTCATGGGGCGTATAAGAGGGCTCGTCTGGCGCGAGTTCCCGAAACACCTGCTCAACACGGCATGGTTCCCCGGCTGGAACTCGCACGCCTACCGCAGCATGCTCTCCAACGAGGACATTCGGGACATCTGGACGAAGCAGTTGACGGGCTTTTTCAAGAGCATTGGCATCGGCATCGGTCGGGCGTTTGCCGCCGTTTTTTAGGCCTCTCGGCCGACAGGAATTAAACCAATTCACCTCCTCTGGCCGTGTGCAAAACCGCGAGGGGAGGCAAACAGAGGTGTAGGTGCGGTCTATGACCGCACAACTAGTTACAGGCCACTTGACCTGTAACAGTATGAGTGTACGACGCCACCACATCCTTTACGCATGACGTCAGGATATCCTTTTCAGCTTTGGAGTGGAATCAGTTGACACAGCGTCGGCAAGCGAAACTCTAGGATTGGGTGTAGGGGCGCTCTATGAGCGCACAGATTCCAGCCAAACCACCACTAGCTAGTGGCCTGTAACAGTGCTATCGGCCCGAAGGGTACCGATAGCTCCGTGCGAAGCCAAGAATTGTGCGGTCATAGACCGCACCTACACTTGCCTGATCTCTCGCCCGGGTGTACGGGCATTTGTGCGCTCATAGAGCGCACCTACACAGGATTGAGTCACGGAAGTTCTCATGCCTGACTACGCGGCAGTCTGGATTTCTGTAAGAAATCCAGGCTAAACTCCAAGAGATTTCGGACGATCGAGCCGTTTCCGGTTCGAAAAGAGAACCAGCAGCCCAAGGATGACCTCAGAATGCTCCAAGGCGGTCTGACAGCCTTTCTGGCATTGATCCTGGCATTCGGCCAGCAAACCGCAACAGCGCCTCCCGAAGAGGCGTTGGGCACGATCACGGGCCGCGTCGAAACCCCGGCGGACGAAGAGATCGGCGATCCGATTCAGGCCGTTCTTCTGGCCCCCCGGTGGGTCGATCTCTGGAACGGCGACGTCCAGAAAAGGCTCGACACCTATTTCGACCGCTACCGCCAGGCGTTCGCCCGCAACCCGGAATTCTTCAGTCAGGTCTCGAACATGGCGCACCGGGATGCCATCATCTTTGTGATCGGCCGCATGCAGCGGGAGTTGGGGGAGCAGTTCACCCAGCTCGTCAAGGGGGTTTCCCCGGAAGGCCGCTTTGAGTTCGGCGACGTCCCGCTGGGCGAATACAAGGTCATCGTTGTGGCGTCGGCCGACGCCCGAAACCTGATCTGGGCCGAGACCATCAAGCTCACGAGTCCCATTCCGCAATTCATCGAAATTCGAAACCGAATCCAGTAACCCGTGCAGGCTAACCAGTTTGTAATCGTCGCCGGCGAAGCGTCCGGAGACATGTACGGAGCCGAGGTCGCTCGCGCCCTGAAGAAAAAGTTTCCCGGCGCCCGGATCTTTGGACTCGGCGGAGATCGGATGCGCGAGGCGGGCGTGGAGCTCGTCGGCGACATCAGCCATACCGCGGTCGTGGGCCCTTTCGAGGCCGTGGGTTACTTCGGAACGCTTTATGGCGTATTCCGAAAGATCGCCGAACGGATGGAGTCGGCTGCGCCAAAGGCCGTCGTCCTGATCGATTTCCCAGACTTCAACCTGCGCCTCGCGGGACGGGCCAGGGCGGAGGGAATCCCGGTGGTCTACTACATCAGTCCCCAGATCTGGGCCTGGCGTGAGGGTCGGGTGCGTCAGATCCGGAACGTCGTCGACAAGATGCTCGTGATCCTGCCCTTCGAGGAGGCCATCTACCGCAGGGTCGGCGTGGATGTGGAGTTTGTCGGCCATCCGCTGCTCGACATGGTCCACGCCAGGATGTCGAAAGGGGTGTTCCTCACAAAGTATCGCCTGGACGGCGGAAAGCCGCTCGTAGCCATCCTCCCGGGAAGCCGCCGCAAGGAGTTACGCTTTATCCTGCCTACCCTGTGCCGGGCCGTCGACCTGATCCTGAACGAGAAACCCGAAGCCCAGTTCGTGCTGCCTGTCGCCTCGGGGCTCGACGTCGACTTTGTCGGACGCTTCGTCGGTTCCCGCCCGATCCGTCTGATCACCGGGGACACCTACGACGCGATCCGCTACTCCCGGGCCGCGATCGTGGCGAGTGGCACCGCCACGCTGGAAACAGCCCTCCTGGGCACTCCGGAAGTGATCGTCTACCGCATCGGACGGGCGACCTGGTTGCTGGGAAAATTCCTTCTGAAGGTGCGCATGTTCGGTCTCGTCAACATCATCCTCGGCGAGGAAGTGGTCCCGGAACTCTACCAGGACAAAATGACGCCCGAGAACGTGTCCCGCATGACCTTGAAACTGATGGATGACGTCTGGACGCAATCCCAGATCCGCGGAAACTACGAAAAGCTCCGACGGCAGCTGGGTCGAGGCAACGTGGCGGAGAAGGTAGCCGAGGCAGTCTACGAAGTGGTTAACTCGTCACGCCGACGAAAGAAAGGATGATCCTGGACCCCACGGGTCGACCGAACACAGTCGCAGGGGTGAATTCAGCGAAGTAGAGCAAATCCCGCAACCACCTGTCGATCTGCGGATTGCTCGGTCCGGATACGATCTCGTAGTGAATGACTCGGCCGCTGTCACTGATGTGAGTCTCCACCGTGAGCGTTTCCTCCAGATACCGTCCGTTTCCGTTCCCCGCAAATCGAGTCATCGTCGGACCCGTCACGCTGACACGCTGGTAGAGCAAGGGGGCATCCGAGACGCTATTATCGGCAGCGATGACTTCCGGCGCACCCAAACTACCCAGCAGGATCGTGAAGAACACCGCCGTGAAGAAGACACCGGCGATCGCTGGCAACGCGATCGGCCCGACGACATTCGCAAACTTGGTCTCGAGTCGCAGCAGGTAGTTCGTGTTCCGTTCCCGCGACAGCCGGACGCGGGTTCGGAGAGCAAGATCGACCGGAACTTCGGGTTCGGCCGCCGAGAGCAGCAGGTTCTTTACCGAAATGTAGGACTGGAGCTGCCGTTGACACGGGACACACACCGAGACGTGGGCCTCCAACCGGCTGACTTCATCCCCACTCGCCATCGAGTCGATGAACGGGCTCATCAGGCCTTCGGCTTCGTTACAGCCGATTCTTTCCGATAGCCGAAACGCCTTTCGTATCGATGCCAGAGTGTTCATGTTAGCCTCCCGGTAACGGAAAACATTAAGATCCGATTCCGCTACCAGTTCTTCCAGACCTCATCTGCCAGACCTCATCCGATGCGTTTTACCGACAGGTATCGCATCAGACACTTCTTTAGATCTGCGCGCGCCCGAGCCAGGCGCGACTTCACCGTTCCGATCGAAATACCGAGGATCTCGGCGATCTCCCCGTACGAGAAGCCTTCGATATCCCGGAGGACGATGATCGAACGGTGTTGGCTCGACAGCTTCCAGATGGCCTTCTGTATCTCGGTCTCCCGTTCCTTCGATTCCAGAATCGCATCCGGCGTGGGATACTCGTCTCTCACCTGAATCGTTCCGTTCCCGTTGCCGTCCGCATCATCCAGTGAAACGGTCGAATGCCGGTAGCGCCTCCTGAACCAGCGCAGGCGGTTCAGAACCTCCGAGAACGCGATTCGGTATATCCAGGTCTTCAAAGCAGCCTCACCCTTGAAACGGGCGATGTTCCGAAACACCTTCACGAAGATGTCCTGCGTGACGTCCGCAGCTTCGCCCGGATCACCGAGCATGCGACACGCGACGTGATAGATCGAGGCGTGATACGTGCGGACCAGTTCGTCGTAGGCGGCATCTTCGTTCGCCCGCAGGCGAAGAACAAACAGGTTTTCCTCGGCGGATAATCCGACGGCCGCATCCAGCTCGGAGTATGAGATCTCCCTGCGCATTCTCGAAAGGCATCCCCCCGGAGGAACTTGAAACCTATCCTAACATTAGCACCGTTCTTACTTACGAGACACCGTCGGAGCCGATTTGTTCCACGAATCGGACGCCGGCTTCGAGGATCTCCTCAGCGGAAGCGCGGCTCGGAGCTTCGCAATAGACCCGCAGCACCGGCTCAGTGCCGGAGCGCCGGAACAGGATCCAGCTTTCCGGCCCCAGCATCAGCTTGACGCCATCGAGCGTCCGAATTTCGGTAACTGGCTTTCCTGCAAATACTTCCGGGCTGTCACTTTCGAGCGAATGGATCAGACCAGCGCTTGTTTCCATCGGCAGATGCAGGTCCCGCCGATCGTAGTGGTATTCGCCGAATTCGGCCCACATGTCCCGAATCAGAAGGCTCAGTGGCTTCTGCTCCCAGGCGAGCAGATCCAGCATGAGAAGGTTCACGAGGAGCCCGTCTCGCTCGGGGAGGTGTCGGGAGACCCCGACGCCTCCGCTCTCTTCTCCCCCGATTAGAATCTCCTGTTCGAGCATGAGCTCAGCAATGTTCTTGAATCCAATAGGTGTTTCGAGGACTTCAAGATCCAGAGCCGCCGCGATGCGCCCGACGAGCCTGCTCTGAGAAAACGTATGGGCCACTGCACCCCGCCACCCTCTGTTCCGGTACAGATGGAGGAGCAGTAGCGGCAGCACCTGCAAGGTGGGGATGAACGCACCTGTTTCGTCGATGATTCCAAGCCGGTCGGCATCTCCGTCGGTCGCCAGGCCGACGGCACTGCCCGACTCGCGGACGGCATCCCGTAGAGGCTCCAGCTGCGGCATCATCGGTTCCGGGTCGACACCACCGAAGAAGGGGTCCGGCTCGCCACGGATCGTCCGAACTTCGCAGCCTGTGTCCAAGAGCAGGTCCTCCAACAGGCGACCGCCGCTTCCGTGCATGGAATCGACCACCATACGGAATCCGGACTCCGAAATCCTCTCCCAATCGACGAGTGTTCGCAGGTGGGCCGAGTAGTCGGGGGTCGGCTCCACCGTCTCGATCCCTTCCGCCGACGAACGAACCGGACTGCGTCCCAACAGGGTCTCGATTTCGGACGTGATCGCGGTAGTAGCGCTTCCGCCGAAGGACGCTTTGACCTTGAAACCGTTGAAGTCCGGCGGGTTGTGGCTGGCAGTGATCACCACACCGCCAGCAAGGTTGCGCCGGCGCACTTCGAAGGAAACGTATGGGGTCGGGTAGGGTCGATCCATCAAGAGCACCCGGAAACCGTTGCCCGCGAAGACTTCGGCGGTCGCGCGAGCGAACTGCGGGGAGAGAAAGCGGACATCGTAACCGATGAAAACACCGCGCTCACCGCCAGGCACCGAATGAAAGCAATCCGCCGTGGCTTGCGCTGCCACCCGCAGGCTTTCGAAGGTGAAGTCGTCGGCGATCACACCGCGCCAGCCGTCGGTGCCGAACTTTATTGGGGAGTTCATCGGGAAGTAGTCGGTATTTCGTTGGGCGTAGGCCGTAGGCCGTTAGTCGGCCAGCCAGTGCTATGCGAATCGAGTCGCCCTTCACTGACACCTGACCACTGGCCACTGACCGACCAGAAGTGACGAGTGACGAGTGACAAGTAACAAGTAAGAAGCCGGAGCGGGGACACGCCTGGGTAGAAACCGCTGAGACGTGTGTTCAAGGCACGATCCTCCGACTCGTCACTCGTCACTTGTCACTTCCCGGTATCACAGAGACGAATAGTCGGTTACGACGGCCTTGCCGCCCAACAAAGTGCCGGGGCTCAGGATCGCGGCCCGACCGATGTAGCAGCCGCGTCCCATCAGGGTGCCCGAGATGCGGGCGTCGGCATCGATCGTGTTGCCGGACCAGATCACCGAGTCCACGATGTGTGCACCGGCGTCGATCTTGCAGTTGCTGCCGATGACGGAGTTCTCGACCCGTGCATTTTCGCGGATCGTCACGCCATCGCCAATGATCGACGCGTCGTCGACGAAAGCCCCTATAGGCAGGCTGTCGCGGTCGAAACCGTTCGATGGAATCTCAGGCGAGCGGAACTTGCCGTTCAGAATATCGCGGTGGACTTCGAGATACTTGGAAGGTGTTCCGATGTCGATCCAGTAATTGTCGGTAACGACGGAATACATCCGCTCTTTCCGCTCCAGAAGCGTCGGGAAGAGCTCCCGCTCGAAGGAACACGGTTTTCCCTTTGGCATGTGCTCGAGCACTGAGGGCTCCAGCACGTAGACACCCGCGTTGATCGTATTGCAAGTGATCTCATCCATGCTGGGCTTCTCCAGGAACCGGTGGATCCGTCCCTGATCATCGGACTCGACCAGGCCGTAAGCGGTAGGATCGTCCACCGGCGTGAGGACCAGCGTCGCGACGGCCTTCTTGCTGCGATGGTTTTCGATCACCGAATTCAGATCCAGCGATGTCAGGACATCGCCGTTGAAGACCACAGTCGTCGAATCGATCCACTCTTCCGCGTTCTTGAACGCGCCACCGGTGCCGAGCGGTGTCGACTCGACGGCATAACGGATCAGAACATCGAAATCGGCTCCGTCTTTCAGAAGGTCTTCTATCTTTCTGGGCTGGTAGGACAGGCTCAAGACTATCTCGGAGATTCCAGCACTCTTCATGAGATCGATCTGGTATAGGAGAAATGGCCGGTTCGCAACCGGAACGATAGGCTTGGGTGTGTTCAGCGTCAGAGGCCGGAGTCGCGTTCCCTTCCCGCCCGCCAGAATGAGGCCTTTCATGATGAAATCTATAATACCGCAGGCGTCGGAAACCCACTCATAGAGGACGTGTTTCGCACGCGTCATTCGGCGGGTTGGGGCCGGTATCCGAAGTGGCCGCTCCTGCCCCAATCTGATAAACTTGCCATCCACGCTATGAATCTGCCCAACGCAGTAACGCTGTCCAGGATCTTCCTCGTTCCGGTGCTCGTAACGCTGCTCTTGACCAAGTACAGCGTCCTGATCGCCGCGATCGTGTTCCTTGCCGCCTCGCTGACCGACCTTCTGGACGGTTACCTCGCACGCGCCCGCAACGAGGTGACGACTCTTGGCATGCTTCTGGACCCGGTAGCCGACAAACTGCTGATTTCCGCCGCGTTCATCTCGCTGGTTCAACTGCAGATCGTTGCGGCGTGGATGGTTGTTGTCATCATTGGCAGGGAGTTCGCCGTAAGCGGTCTGCGCAGCATCGCGGCTTCCCAGGGCTTTACGATCGACGCCTCGGAACTCGGCAAGCTCAAGATGTTCTTCCAGGTGGCAGCGATTACGCTGCTGATTCTCGGAAGCCAGTACCCCGTCTTCTTCAACGCCGGTTACATCGCCCTCTGGATGGTCGTTCTGTTCGCGATTCTTTCCGCCGTCGACTACTTCCGCACTTTCTGGTCGAAGATCGACGACCGGTTCAAAGCCCAGGAACGCCGCCGCGACATTCTTTTGAAGAAGAGGCCGGGCCGGCATGTTCCAACTCAGTAGCCGCGAACAACAATTGCTGCTGGAGATCGCGCGGGGAGCCGTTCGCGCTCACCTGGCGAAGGCAAAGCCGCCGGTTCACGAGATTCCAGACGGAACACTCCGGCAGCCCCACGGCGTTTTCGTCTCCATACACCGGGCTGGGGAACTCCGTGGCTGCATCGGCCGCGTTGAATCGGACAGACCGCTCCACCAAGCAACGGCCGAGTGCGCGATTTCCGCAGCAGTGGCAGATCCCCGCTTCATGCCGGTGGAAGTCGACGAGCTGGGCCACGTCTCGTTCGAGATCTCGGCCCTGACCGCGTTGACAACGATCGAAGGCGCGGACCAGCTCGAAGTCGGACGCCATGGCCTGATGGTCGAAAAAGGTTCCAGCCGGGGGCTTCTGCTGCCACAGGTCGCCTCTCGATACGGATGGGACCTCCAGGAGTTTCTGAGTCAGACCTGTCTGAAAGCGGGGCTGGGCCCCGGCGAGTGGCGGTCCGGCGCCAACCTGTTCGTCTTCGAGGCGATCGTCTTCGAGGAGCCCTCGAACCGGTCGGCGCATCCATGATTCTCCAGCTTCCATTCCACGACATCGACCCGGTCTTCCTGAACATCGGAGGAATCCAACTTCGATGGTACGGGTTGATGTACATGCTCGGTTTCATCGTCGCCTACTTCATCATGCGACGCTTGGTCCGGCAAAGACCCCTGCCTTTGTCCCGAGATGACATCTACGATCTGCTCTTCTACCTGATCCTCGGCCTCATGGGCGGCGGACGGATCGGCTACGTCCTCTTCTATGACATCGGCACCTACCTGGAAAACCCGCTTTCGATCGTCGCGATCTGGCAGGGCGGCATGTCGTTCCACGGCGGCCTGATCGGCATGACGCTGGCGGCGATCCTGATCGTGCGCAAGAAGGGCTGGAAGTTCTGGGAGATCGCCGACCTGACCGCCGTCGCGGTACCGATCGGTCTGGGTCTGGGACGGATCGGCAACTTCATCAACGGTGAGCTCTATGGGCGCGCCAGCACGCTGCCATGGGCGATGGTGTTTCCAGATGGAGGCGGCGTCGCCCGACACCCGTCACAACTCTACGAAGCCCTGCTGGAGGGCCTGGCGCTCTTCCTGATTGTGCGTTGGGTCTACCACCTGAACCTGCGTCCCGGAGCTGCTTTGTGGACTATGGTCTCCGTCTACGGTCTCTTCCGCTTCTCGGTGGAATTCCTGCGGGAGCCAGATGCGCACATCGGGTTCGACCTCGGCCCGTTCACGCGCGGGCAGTTGCTCAGCTTTCCGATGTTGCTGGTTGGAACCTACTTCCTGGTGAGGACCCTACGTCAGGAACCCGAGTCTACCGCAGCTCCACAAAATCGCCCGCAGAAACGCCGTCCGAAGCGAAAGTGATGATGGCGGTGGCGGCGCGCTCTTCGACCTTGAGGACGATGAGCTCCCCGATGACCTGTCGCTGGGTGCCCAGGATCCGGGCGGCCTTCGATGAGAGATCGTAGAGGCTGTTGTCGACGTTGAGAGGACGATAGATCAGGAAGATGTCGCCAATACGAACGCCGTCACGATTGCCGAGATCAATGTAAACGATCTGTCCGTCGGCGGCCATGCCTGCAGAGAGGCCGCTCAGGTGTGTCCCCGCTGGTCCGGGAAGCCGCGTGCTGGTGCCGAAGACCGTGGACGCCGCGTTGAACAAAGCCGTCTGCGACATTGCGACGGCGCCTGTGATCTTCCCGCTGCTGGGCATGGTCGGGCTGAACGGCCGGTTCTTGGGCAATTCAGGAAAGTCGATCAGCCTGAAGCCAACGACCGTGTCTCCGATCTCGATGGAATCGCAGGAGTTGATCACGCGGGCGAGCGAGAAATCGGATTGGACCAGGACAACCCTCAGCTGACCCAGTTCCAGGTAGTGCATCCCCAGGGCTCCGACCGCGGCTCGCGGACTGCGGATCGCTATCGTTGGTCGAACGACTGTGAGGATTTGCCCGGCTTCAATCCCCGCGGCCGAACCCTCGCTCACATACACGTAGTCGGTTTCGCGGGCCATCGCGGAAACGCCCTGGGGGAACAGGGCCATGACGTTGAGATCGCTGGACAGGGTGCGCGTCGTGACGAAGCCGGAGCAGTAAAGATCAGCGGCTTTCACTTCCGGCGTTGGAATCGGATCCGGCAGGTCGAACCCGATCGGGGGCGGGGCCGGACCGGCGCTGTCGGCCAGCCTCGGTGTGGCGGGCAGTCGGACAGGCCGGATCGGTCGCGGCTCGGGTTCAGGAGCGGGCTCGGGTTCCGGTTCGGCCGCCGGCGGCTGCGGAGGCTCGGCCTCGGTGATCCGTGTGAGCGGGCGGATCAGTATCTTGTCTTCGGGGTAGATCCAATGAGGATTGACGATGTGTTCGTTCGTCTCCCATAACTGCGGCCAGAGGAAGGGATCGTTGAGCAACCGCTCGGCGAGAGCCCAAAGCGTGTCGCCCTCCGCGACCACATAGACTTCGAAGTCCTCGGCGCCTTCTGGCGCATTGTTTGCGGTCCAGTGCCCGTCTTGTTCGCCCAGATTCGGCGGCGCGCCCTGCTCGGGAGAGGGTCGCTGTTGGGCAACCACAGCCGAACCGCACAAAACGACAAGCGCCAACGTCAAAGGTAAACGTCTCATTGGATCTCATTAGTAACAGAAGCGCTTGCGGCAGTCAACATATTGATAACACGCACTTCGAGGACAAACCCAAGATGGTGTATCTCGCATTGGGTGGGACCCGACCGGTGGTTGTCGGAGCTGGATCTGTGAGTCGACGAACGCTCGGCCCACCGCGCTTACGGGTTCACCCGAAACGGGAGCCGCGAACGGAGGGAAGACGCCCATACGCAATATTTGCGCTCCCGGGGCGGATGCCTCGCCCTCGTAGCCGGAGAGAAAGGCCGTGAAGGCCCTATCTACCAATGGATTGAACCATTTGAACCCGATTTGTGATATTGTTATAAGTTTCTGCACCCGTCGGAGTGCCGGGTTGTGCAGGTTGGACCCGTCGCCCCCGACGCCGTTGGAGTGAGAGGTAAGCTCGGAGAAAGATAAAGATGGAGAATCGGATCTACGACAACATCTGCGACCTGGTCGGCCGGACTCCGATCGTCCGGCTCAACCGGATCCCGGAGGCCGGATGGGCCGAGATGCTCGTCAAACTCGAGTTTTTCAACCCGGGAGGCAGCGTCAAAGACCGGATCGGCCTGAACATGATCGAAGCCGCGGAAAAGAGCGGCCAGCTCAAACCCGGCGGGACCATCATCGAGCCGACCAGCGGCAATACAGGAATCGGCCTGGCAATGGTCGCCGCTGCAAAGGGATACCACGTAGTCCTGACGATGCCGGAGGACATGAGCGTCGAGCGACTCAATCTCCTCAGGGCTTTCGGGGCCGATATCGTCCTCACGCCTCGTAACGATGCCATGCAGGGAGCGATCGACAAGGCGGAGGAGATTCTCGCGGAAAACCCCGACTACTACATGCCTCAGCAGTTCCAGAATCCCGCAAATCCGGAAGCCCACCGCCGGACGACCGCCCGGGAAATACTGGAGGTCGTAGGAGACCGCCTTGACGCTCTTGTCGTGGGTGTCGGGACAGGCGGCACCGCGACTGGAACTGGAGAGGTATTGAAGAAAAGCATCCCCGACATGAAACTACACGTGGTCGAGCCGGCGGAATCCGCGGTGCTTTCGGGCGGCCCACCCTCACCACACCGGATCCAGGGAATCGGCGCCGGCTTCATCCCGCAGATCTTCAACCGGGAGGTCGTCGATAGGTTGGTGGCTGTCGAATACGAAGACGCCCGGGCCGGAGCCCGGCTGCTTGCGGAAAAGGAAGGCATCCTTTGTGGTGTTTCGTCCGGCGCGATCCTGCACGCAGCCCTGGACGTGTCGAAGACACTGGGCCCCGGCCAGAGAGTGCTGGCAATTCTATGCGACACAGGCGAACGCTACCTGAGCACGGAGCTGTTTTCTTGAAATGCTTCCCGGGCCCATCTGCGTTTCTCTGACTCCGCGCCGGGTGGAGGAGATATTCTCCACCGATATCGACGGCGCAGACTGCGTCGAAGCCCGACTCGACTATCTCGAAGATCCCGAAGAATCGACACATACCCGATGGGACAGATTGAGGGTGCCCCTGATCGCGACGTGCCGGGGCCGGGAGCGCGGCGGGATGTTTGGCGGTTCCATCGCTGACGAGTTTCGGATTCTCGACCGTGCAGTGGACAACGGCGCCCGCTTCGTCGACGTGGACTACCGGTTTGCGAGGCCGTTCGACGGAGCCGAAGTCATCGGATCGTTCCACAGTTTCGAAGAGACTCCCTGGGATCTGGAAGGGTTGATGGAAGCAGTCTGCGAGAGCCCCGTGTCTGTTGCCAAGGTCGCAACGATGGTTCGCAGCTGGGGGGACAACCGGCGGCTGCTCGATCTGCTTGGGAAATCCTGGCCGAAACCGGTTGTGGTGGTCGGTATGGGCGAAATGGGCCAGCCCACTCGAATCGTCGCTCCTCTCCACGGCAGCGCCCTCACCTACACGAGCTCAGGCCGTCGATCGGCGCCGGGTCAGCTCTCCCTGGAGGAGGTGAGGAAAACCTACCGGCTCGCCAAACTCTCCAGCGCGAGCCGGTTGGTCGGGGTTATCGGTAAACCGGTCAGCCATTCCCGCTCGCCCGAACTGCACAACCGTGCCTTCGAAGCCCTGGGGATCGACTATGTCTACCTGAAGTTTCCGGTCGAAGACCTCGACGAATTCCTGGCCAACGCGGACGGAATCGGGATTGAAGGCTTTTCTGTGACGATTCCCCACAAAGTGGAAATCGTGAAACGGCTCTCCCGCTTGACCGCAGAAGCCGAACAGACGGGCGCGGTCAATACGGTGTTTCGCGAAGGCGGCGGATGGGTCGGAGACAACACGGATGTCCACGGAATCCGGCGGGCGCTGGCCGGCTTCGACACCCAGGGCTGGAAAGTCGTGATCCTGGGGACCGGGGGCGCTGCCCGGGCTGCGGTCGCGGCGTTGGAGGGAGCTCAGTCCATCACGCTGCTTTCGCGCCGGCAGAAACCCGGCGCGCTCCGCTGGTCCCGGGAGGTTCGCCTCGATCGACTGGACCGGATCGCCGACTATGACTGCGACCTGTTGATCAATGCCACTCCAGTCGGCATGGCACCCGGTGAGGACCGCTGTCTGGTCGAGGGCCCGATTGGTGCCGCCGTGGTTTTCGACATGGTCTACAACCCGGCTGAGACACGGTTACTGCAGGCAGCGGCCGGGCAGGGGAAACGAACGATTTCCGGGAAGAAGATGTTCCTGGCACAAGCCGGCCGCCAGTTCGAAATCTGGACCGGGAGACCGGCTCCCGAGGAGGTATTCGGGGAGGAACTCCAATGAGCAAGTGCTTTCGGATACCCGGCAGCTCGTCGAACCTCGGCCCCGGCTTCGACACGCTGAGCCTGGCGCTGCAGATCTACCTGCGAGTGGAAGTCGCGGCGGGGGAAGGTCCGGGCGGTCTGTGGGTCAACCCGACAGGCGTCGACTCTGAAAAAATGTCCGACGGTGAGGACAATCTGATCGTTCGCGTGATCGCCTCGATCGCCCGGAAGAGGGGACAGAGCCTGGGGTCGGCAAACCTGACAGTCCGAAACGAGATTCCGCTCTCCAGGGGGCTGGGAAGCAGTTCTGCCGCGATCATCGCGGGTATAACGAGCTACGAACTCCTGAGCAAAGAACAGCTGTCGGTCGATGAGATCTTCGACTACGCCCTCGAATTCGAGCCGCATCCTGACAATCTCGCCGCCGGTCTCTTCGGAGGCTTGGTCGTTTCGGCGACTGATGAAAACGGAAAGACGGCCTTCTCTCGGGTCCCGGTCCCGGACGGCTTCGCTCCGGTCGTCGTCATTCCGGAATTCGAACTGTCCACAGAAGAGGCTCGCAGGGTCCTGCCGGGCGAGTATTCACGAGCCGATGCCGTGTTCAATGTCCAGCGGTCGGCCATGGTGGTCGCGACACTGTCCTCCGGGAACTGGGATCTGCTCGCCGAGGCGATGCGGGATCGACTTCACCAGCCGTACCGGGCTCCGCTGATCCCCGGGCTGGAACAGGTGCTTCGGATGGAGGAAGATGGGCTGTTCGGCGTCGCCTTGAGCGGCGCGGGGCCGACTATCCTAGCGCTGGCCGCCCCCGAGAAGGCGACATCCGTCGGGCAGTCGATCGTCGAGGTATTCGCCGCGCACGGGGTGGTTGCCAAGGTGCTTGTGTTACCGATCGATACAGTGGGTCGCTTTTCTGAAGACCGATCGCTCACCGTCGAGTTGTAATGAGTGGGCTGTAGTGACAGCGTAGGAGCTATGAAGATGATCAAGACTGCGATTCTCGGGGCGACCGGCACGGTCGGCCAACGTATGATCCAGATGCTGGAAAACCATCCGTGGTTCGAGATCTCCGCTCTCGCCGCCTCCGGCAACTCCGCGGGAAAAGCCTACGGCGATGCTGTCCACTGGCAGCTCGACACGCCGATGCCGGCAGCGGTCCGGAGCATGAAGGTCGAGGAGTGCCGACCCGGTCTGGACTGCGACTTCGTCCTTTCCGGACTGCCGTCGTCGATCGCCCGTCAGACCGAGCTGGATTTTGCCGCGTCGGGATGCGCCGTGATAAGCAACGCCAGCAGTCATCGGATGGGCTCGGACGTGCCGTTGTTGATCCCGGAAATCAACCCCGACCACGTCGAGGCGGTGGAGGTCCAGAAGCAACGCCTGGGCGGCGAGGGCTTTATCGTCACGAACCCGAACTGTTCGACGATCGGTTTGGCCATACCGCTGGCTGCTCTGGAGCGAAGTTTCGGCCTCGAAGCGGTTCACGTCGTGACGATGCAAGCGCTGTCGGGCGCCGGATACCCGGGAGTCTCCTCGATGGACGCGATCGACAACATCCTTCCGTCGATCGCTGACGGCGAAGAAGAAGAAAAGATGGAGACCGAACCCCAGAAGATCCTGGGAACGTGGAACGGGGTCGGGTTTGAGGACGCCCGGATCCGTATCAGCGCGCTGACTCATCGTGTAAACGTCCGCGACGGTCACCTCGAAGCCTGCTCGGTCGAGCTCAAGTCGAAGGCTTCCGCCGCAGAAGTCGAGAATGCGTTCGCGAGCTTCACTTCACCAATCGACGAGCTGGATCTACCGTCCGCGCCCTCTCCGCTGATGATCGTCGAACGGGATCAGACGCGGCCCCAACCCCGCTTGGACCGGGATCGCGCCAACGGTATGGCCGTCATCGTCGGACCGGTCGCCCCTTGTCCGGTGCTCGACTACAAGTTCCGGCTGCTGAGCCACAACACTATTCGGGGCGCGGCCGGAGCGGCCATCCTGAACGCGGAACTCTTGCACAAGCAGGGGCTGATCGAATGAACTCGCTGACCCAGATTCCGCCGGGAACCCAGATTCTGATCGGGGACACCGCCCGACGGCGACGCGCGGTGGAAGCGACGATCTTCTCCGTGTTCGAGGGCTGGTCCTACGAGGAGATCATCCCGCCGATGTTCGACTACTTCGACGTGTTCATCAAGGGGATGGGCAACGACCTGGAAGATCGGATCTATCGGTTCATCGATCGTGAGGGGAACCTGCTGGCGCTCCGTCCCGAGTTTACTTCCCTGCTCGCGAAAATGTCGGCGACGCGCCTGTCTGGCCTCCCGAAACCCGTGCGTCTATCCTACTCAGGTGAAGTACTGAGGTTTGAGACACCAAAGGGAGGACGAGGTCGCGAGTTTGCCCAGATCGGCATCGAACATTACGGTGGGGACACGCGGTCGGCGGACGTCGAGGTGCTGCTGGTCTGCATGGAGGTGCTCGAGAAACTGGGCGTTTCCGACTTCCAGGTCAACCTCGGCAACGTGGATTTTTTCGGAGGCATCGTCGACCGGATCGATCTCCCGGGGGAGCGCATCAATGCACTCAAGGACGTCCTGGACGTCAAGGATCAGACAGGACTGGAACGACTGCTGGGAGACATGCCCTTCGACCAGAGGCAGAAAAAAATCCTGCGATCGATACCTCACCTGGTGGGCGGCCGGGAAGTCCTGTCGGAGATGCGCAGTCTGATCCGCAACGATCGCTCCAGGAGCGCGCTCGACCATCTGGACGAGATCTACGATGTCTTCGCAGGCCTGGGACTCGAACGGCACCTCACGATCGACCTCGGGGAGGTCCGCGGCTTCGACTACTACAGCGGCATTCTGTTCCGGGCATACGTTCCCGGCCTTGGGTTCGAAGTGGCCCAGGGTGGGAGATACGATGGCCTCCCGGCGCAGTTCGGACATGATACGCCGGCGGTCGGCTTTTCCTTTACACTGGATCGGCTCGAACGGATCGTCACCTGTGACGTCGAGACGACGAAGGCCGAAGCCCTCGCCTCATCGGCCGAGAACCGGTTCGCGGAGGCGGTCCGCCTCCGGCGTCGGGGCAAGGCGGTGAAGCTGTGCTAGTGATCGCGGTCGCGAAGGGACGGTTTCTCGCTCCGTCGCTCGACCTGCTGTCGCGCGTCGGCATCGAGTTCGAGGAAGACCTCGCGACTTCAAGACGCCTGATCTTCGATTCGACCGATTCCCGATGCCGCGTGATCCTGGTGAAGCCGATCGACGCACCGACATACGTGGAGCACGGCGCCGCCGACATGGGGATCACCGGGCGAGACGTCCTGATGGAATCGGGCGCGGACCTCTTTCAACCCCTGGACCTCGGTTTCGGACACTGCAAAATCGCCGTCGCCGCTCCCAAGGGAACCAAGTCAATCGACGGAACGGACCATCCGACGGTTCGAGTTGCGACGAAGTATCCGAACATCACCCTGGAGTTTTTCAACTCCCGCAGCATTCCGGTCGAAATCATTCCCCTGTCCGGATCGATCGAGCTGGCGCCCCAGATCGCGCTCGCCGACCGGATCGTCGATCTGGTCGAAACCGGGAAGACGCTCGCCGAGAACGGGATGGAGGTCGTCGAAGTCGTCGCAGACAGCTCGGCACGCCTCGTCATCAACCGCGCGAGCTACCAGACAAAGAGGGTGGAGATCGCCGGGATGTTGCGAAAGCTGGAGAAACTGGTCTGATGCGAATCGTTGACCTCACCGACACGCTCGACATGGACGCCGTGGATGCACTACTGCCTGGCGCAAAACGGGAGGACGATGTCGATGAGATCGTTTCAGAGATCGTCGAGGCCGTGCGTGACCGAGGCGACGAAGCCCTGTTCGAGTACACGTCGATGTTCGACGGTTTCGATCTGAAGACCAGTGCGATCGCCGTTTCAGCGGACGAAATCCGCGACTACGCCAGCGGTGCCGACGACGAGTTGGTCGAGATCCTGCGCATCGCGATGTCCAATATCCGCCAGTTCCACGAGGAGCAGCTCCAGGATTCGTGGGAGATCTATGCCGGCGACGGCGTCCACCTCGGACAACGGATCACTCCGCTTGAAAGGGTCGGACTGTGCGTACCGGGCTTTACGGCAGCTTACCCCTCGTCGGTGTTGATGAATGCGATTCCGGCCCAGGTTGCATCCGTCGGGCGAATCATCGTGGTCACGCCGCCCCGGTCTCTCCAGGAGAACCCTCTCGTGGCGGCCGCTCTCGACATGCTGGGCCTGCACGAGGTGTACCGGGTCGGTGGCGCGCAGGCAGTGGCGGCCCTTGCGTTCGGAACTGACTCCGTCCCGAACGTCGACAAGATCGTCGGACCGGGAAACCGGTATGTCCAGGCAGCGAAGCGACGGGTCTTCGGAACCGTCAGCATCGACATGACCGCCGGACCCAGTGAGGTGGCGATCATCGCCGACGGGACCTGCGACCCGGCCTGGATTGCCGCCGATCTGCTCGCGCAGGCTGAACACGACGAGATGGCCAGCGTGTGGCTCATATGCTGGTCAGAGGACGTGGCAGCCGCGGTGTTCGACCAGGTTCAGATCCAGCTGGAAACGTTGGACCGGGACGAGATCGCGAGAATGGCGATTGCCAACAACGGCATCAGCTTCATCGTCGCCGACGAGGACGACGCGCTCGAACTGGTCAACCACATCGCGCCCGAGCACGTCGAGGTCCTGATGGCGGAACCCGATCGCATCGCTGACGGGATCAGGAACGCCGGAGCGGTGTTCATCGGGCGCTACTCGCCCACAGTCGTTGGGGACTATTTCGCCGGTCCGAGCCACGTTCTGCCGACTGGGCGCACGTCACGATTCTTTTCGCCGCTGGGAGTCTACGATTTTCTGAAACGCACGAGCGTCGTGCGCTATTCGGGCCGGGCGATCGAGCGTTCCGGCAACATGATTGAAAAGTTCGCCATCGCCGAAGGCCTGACGGGACATGCCAGATCGCTCACAATTCGAAGTCATTAAGCACGAAGTCCGAGCAGCGGCCGCGTACCACCTCGAGCACTTTGTGGCGGACGTCAAGCTTGATCAGAACGAGAATCCGTACGAACTGCCCGACGAGTTGAAACGGGAGGTTGTCGATCGTGTGCTCGGTCGCACCTGGGGCCGGTATCCCGACCTCGTGCCGGATCATGTCATCGAAAAGCTGGCCGGCTTCACGGGATGGGCTCGTGATGGCATTCTGGTGGGCAACGGCTCGAATGAACTGATCAACGCCACGCTGGCGGTGACACTGCGGCCCGGCAGCACGATAGCCATGCCCCAGCCGACTTTCACCCTCTACAAGTTGATGGCAACCACCCTGGGGGCGAGGGTGGAGGACGTCTTCCTGAACGCCTCCGACATGAGCTTCGATGTCGGAGCGCTGATCGAGGCGGCGCGAACGTCGGACCTGCTGATTCTGTGCTCGCCCAACAATCCGACCGGAACTCTCCTGGAGCGCTCCGAAACCGAGCGAATCATCGAAAACGCCCGAGGTCTGGTGATCCTGGACGAGGCGTACCACGAATTCAGCGGGCAGACGGCGCTTCCGCTGCTGGAGCGGCACGAGAACCTGATCCTGCTGCGTACGTTCTCGAAGGCGATGTCGATGGCGGGTCTGCGGTTTGGCTACCTGCTGACACACCCCCGAATAGCGCGTGAAGTCGAGAAGGCAAAGCTGCCTTACAGCGTCAACATATTCACCCTGGCGGCCGCCGAGGTCGCCCTGGACCGCGCGGAGGTTCTCCGGGACGCAGTCCGGAAACTGATTGACGAACGCGGGCGACTCGCTCGGGAACTCGAGGGCCGAACCCGCGTCGAGGCGTTTCCCTCCCGGGCTAATTTCATCCTCATAAGGACGGCCCAGCCGGCGCGTCGACTATTCGATGCTCTCTACGCGGAAGGTGTTCTGGTGCGGGATGTGAGCCGCTACCCCCTGCTCGATCGAGCCCTTCGAGTATCGGTCGGAACGCCGGAGGAAAACACCCGATTCCTAGCCGCCCTGGACCGGGCAATGGAGACACTGGAATGAGTGCGCGTGTATCGGAAAAAAAGCGGAAAACGAACGAGACCGATATCCGGGTTCGCCTGAACCTGGACGGGACCGGACGGCACGAAATCTCGACCGGAATCCCGTTTTTCGATCACATGCTGGCACAGCTGGCGCGACACGGGCGAATGGACCTGGAGATCGACGCAAAGGGAGATCTTGAAATCGACGGGCATCACACGGTCGAAGATGTCGGTCTGACGCTGGGACAGGGGCTGGACGAGGCCTTGGGCGAGCGCCGGGGTATCACCCGATTCGCGCACGCCTACGTACCTCTGGATGAAGCTCTGAGCCGCGTCGTCGTCGATTTCTCGGGACGGCCTTACCTGGTTTTCAACGCCAGGTTCGAGTCTTCCAGGGTTGGTGATCTCCAGACCGAGCTCATCGAGGAGTTTTTCAAGGCGATGGTTCAAGAGGGTCGGCTCAACATGCATGTGGAATCCATCTACGGACGGAACCAGCACCACATTGCCGAGACGATCTTCAAAGCGGCGGCGCGAGCCCTGCACCTAGCGACGCGCATCGAGCCCGGATATCAGGAGATACCATCGACGAAAGGGGTGCTGTGAGGGGACGTAGGCCGTTGTTGTGGCCCTTCGGGGCCACGGTCGTAGGCCGTAGGCCGTTGGGCCCCTTCGGGCCCTGTTGTCCGTAGGGTCTACTCTTGGCGGAATGTGCCGCGAGAGAACGGACGTGAGGGGGACAGGGCTTGCCCTGTCCCCGGGTCTTCAGTACGTAGAAAAGTCTATTTGAGAATGCTGACAGTAATCGATTACCACCTGAACAATCTCCGGAGCATCGAGAACACGCTCCGCAGGCTCGGGCATGAGGTGCGGGTCACCTCGGACGCTGATGACGTCCGGTCGGCCGCCAAGCTGATCCTCCCCGGCGTGGGAGCCTTCCCTGATGCCATGCACAACTTGGACGAACTCGGTTTGACCCAGGCGGTGATCGAAAAAGTCACCTCGGGCACGCCGATCCTCGGAATCTGCCTCGGAATGCACCTCCTGTTCACCGAAAGCGAAGAGTTCGGCAACCATCGCGGTCTGGGCCTCATCGAAGGCGATGTTCGACGCCTTCCCAGCGGGGTCCACGTTCCACACATGGGATGGAACCAGCTTCACCTGACACGGAAGGACCCGATCCTCGAAGACGTCCCGGACGGAAGCTTCGTCTATTTCGTCCACTCCTACTACACGGCGCCCGCCGACGTGGGCGTCGTGACCGCGACAACCGACTATGGAATGGACTTCCCGGCGGTCGTGTCGTCGGACAACGTCTGGGCAACGCAGTTTCACCCCGAGAAGAGCCAACAGGTCGGTGAACGAATCCTGGACCGGTTTGCCCGCTCATGAATCTCTATCCAGCTATCGACATCTACCAGGGCAATGCTGTCCGGCTCCGCCAGGGCCGACGCGAGGAGGCAACCGTCTACGGAAGCCCACTGGAAATGGCCCGGCGCTGGAGCCACTCAGGCGCCCGGTGGCTGCATGTCGTCGATCTGGACGGAGCGTTCGAGGGGCGCCCCCACAACACGGGCACGATCGAGGAAATCCGTTCGGAATGTCCCGGCATGAAGGTGCAAGTCGGCGGTGGCATCCGCGACATGACGGCGGTCGAGTCCGTGCTGGGCCTCGGAGTGGAACGGGTCGTTCTCGGCACGGCGGCCGTCGAGGACCCGAACTTTCTCGGAAAGGCTCTGGATCGTTTCGGGGATCGGATTGCGGTCGGCATCGACGCGCGGGATCAAACGGTCCGACTGGCAGGCTGGACCACGAGCGCGGGCATTAGTGCCGTGGAACTCGCATCGACTCTTGAAGAGGCAGGCGTCGGGCTGATCGTCTACACCGATATCTCTCGCGACGGCGAGCTGCGGGGAATCAATCTCGAAGCCAACCGGGAAATGCTCGAATCGACCGGGTTGCGCATCATCGCTTCCGGCGGGTTTTCAAGCATCGAGGATCTTGACCGTCTCAAAGCGCTGGCTCACCCGAGACTGGATGGCGTCGTCATCGGCAAAGCCCTGTACGAAGGCCGATTGCGGCTCGACGAGGCCCTGGCTGGAGCTCAAAACTGATGCTGGCAAAACGGATCATCCCCTGCCTGGACGTTAAAGACGGACGAGTCGTCAAGGGTGTGAACTTCGTGGATCTCCGGGATGCGGGGGACCCCGTAAAATCCGGCCTGCAGTACTCGGAGGAAGGCGCCGACGAGCTGGTTTTTCTCGACATTACCGCCTCGTCGGATCGACGAGATATCGTCGCCGGTATGGTCCAGGACGTGGCCGACACCATCAACATCCCCTTCACGGTCGGTGGTGGACTGCGGTCGGTCGCCGATATCCAACAAATTCTGCGATCGGGAGCCGACAAGGTGTCCATCAATACCTCGGCGGTGGAACGTCCGTCGCTAGTCGCCGAAGCGGCCGGACGTTTCGGCAGCCAGTGCATCGTCGTTGCCATCGATGCCCGTCGCGAACCGCGGGACGGAGGAGCTCTTCAATGGAACGTCTACACTCACGGGGGCCGGACCCGGACTGATCGAGACGCGATTTCCTGGGCCGGTGAGGTGGCTTCACTCGGAGCCGGCGAAATACTGCTGACCAGCATGGACGCCGACGGAACCAACGCGGGCTACGACATCGAGCTGACTCGGCGGATTGCCTCCGTCGTCGCGGTCCCCGTCATCGCATCGGGGGGCGCCGGATGTCTGGATCATCTGGTCGAGGCCCTCACTGACGGCGCTGCCAGCGCAGTCCTTGCCGCGTCGATCTTCCACTTCGGGAAACATACGATCGCGGAGGCCAAGGACTATCTGCGCAAGAAGGGGGTTGTCGTTCGATGACCGAGGGCGCGCCGAACATCCTCGAAAACGTGGCGTTCGACGAACAGGGGCTGGTGCCGGCGATCGTCCAGGACGCGTCGACGCGCGAGGTGCTCATGCTCGCCTACATGAACCGGGAATCCCTCGAACTGACGATCGAGCGGGGGGAGACCTATTTCTACAGCCGGAGCCGGGGAGAGCTCTGGCACAAGGGCGCCACATCGGGCAATCTCCAGTCGGTAAGCAAGATCCGCCTGGACTGCGACTTCGACACCGTCCTGATCGAAGTTGCGCCTCAGGGACCGGCGTGCCACAAGGGCACGTACTCCTGCTTCGAGGTTGAACCGCAACTGGGGGGACTCCTCGGGTACCTTTACACACTGATCGAGAAACGGAAAGAAACACGCCCCGACGACAGTTACACCTCGTACCTTTTCAACAGCGGACTGGACAAGATCTTGAAGAAAGTCGGCGAAGAGGCAGCCGAGACTATCGTCGCTTCGAAAAACCCGGGCTCGAGAGAACTGATAGCCGAGGCTTCGGATCTGCTGTATCACCTGCTGGTGCTTCTGGTCGAGCGTGGGATCTCGCCCGACCAGTTGAGGGACGAACTGAAAAACCGACATGCATCCAAGTCTGGAACAGATTGAGGAACTGTGCTCCGACGGGAATGTCATCCCGGTCTATAAATCGGTCGTGGCCGATTTTCTGACGCCCGTTTCCGCGTACCTCAGACTCCAGGAAGGCCGCCCCTACGCTTTCCTCCTTGAATCGGTCGAAGGCGGCGAAACCGTGGGGCGCTATTCCTTCCTGGGCAGCGATCCGTTTCTGGTCTGCAGCATCGGTGGTAAGAGACTGGATGTGGACACGACAGCGGGCCGTAACCTCCACTTCAGCGCCGATGACCGCCACGGCTTTTTCGCGGCGCTTCGGAGCACGATGGCTCGCTTTCAGTCCGTCCGGCTTCCCGATCTCCCTCCCTTCACGGGGGGTGCGGTGGGATACTTCGGGTATGAGATGGTTCGACTGGTCGAAGACATCCCGGCAACAGGCACGGATGACCTCGAGGTCGATGACGCCGCGTTGATGTTCTTCAAGACGATCCTCGCCTTCGATCACCTCCGGAACCAGATCCACATCGTGTCGAATCTCTTCGTCGAGGAAACAGATCGGCCTCTCGAAGCGCTTTATTCGGACGCGGTCAAGGAGATCGAGGCTGTTGAGGAATTGCTCGGGCGACCCCTGGAACCACCTGTATCGCGGCATGTTCAGGACCAGGTCGAGGTTCGTTCGAACTTCGCCAAGCCCGACTACCTCGAGTGTGTTGAGCGCGCCAAGCGACACATCACCGCGGGCGACATCTTTCAGGTCGTTCTTTCGCAGCGGTTCGAAGTGGAGCTACCCGCGGCGCCCTTCGAAATCTACCGGGCCCTCCGAATCGTGAACCCCTCTCCCTACATGTATTTCTTGAAAATGCCGAACGCCGCGATCGTCGGCGCGTCGCCGGAAATGCTCCTGAAGATACGGGACCGCGAGGCACGTTACAGGCCGATAGCCGGGACCCGCCCACGTGGCGCAAACGAAGGTGAAGACCGCGCTCTGGCCGAAGAACTCGCTGCCGACGAAAAGGAAAGGGCCGAGCACGTCATGTTGGTCGACTTGGGACGGAACGATCTGGGGCGGGTGTCGAAGTACGGCACGGTTCGAGTCGACGATTTCATGATCATCGAGCGCTACTCCCACGTGATGCACCTGGTCTCTTCGCTGTCGAGCGAGTTAGGGGACGACGTCGATCGCTTCGACGCGTTGATGGCCTGTTTCCCGGCCGGTACGGTGTCGGGGGCTCCGAAGATCCGGGCCATGGAGATCATCGACGAGAACGAACCGACAAAGAGGGGTGTCTACGGGGGCGCCATACTCTACGCCGACTTCAGCAACAACCTCGATTCCTGCATCGCAATCCGGACGCTTGTAGCGAAAGACGGCAGGGGCTACATCCAGGCCGGCGGGGGAATCGTAGCGGATTCCGTCCCGGAAAACGAGTTTACTGAAACCGTCAACAAGGCCCGCGCGCTGGTTCGGGCTGTGGAACTCGCAGCCAGGGGCTTGCGTTCATGATCGTCGTCATCGACAACTACGACTCGTTCACCTACAACCTGGTTCAGTATCTGGGTGAACTGGGCGAAGAGATGCGGGTGTTCCGGAACGACAAGACGACGACCCACGAGATCGCTCAACTCGGTCCGGACCGGATCGTCATATCGCCCGGCCCCGGGGTTCCTGCCGAGGCAGGTATCTCCGAAGCGGTTGTCGAACGCTTTCACACGCAGGTCCCGATCCTGGGAGTCTGCCTCGGACACCAGGCGATCGGCGAGGCCTTCGGAGCGCGGATCGTCGCCGCGCCGACACTGATGCACGGAAAAGTGAGCAGAATCCACCATGACGGTCGGACAATTTTCGGCGGGATCGTGCAGGACTTCGAGGCGACACGATACCATTCTCTGATGGTGAGCGATGTTCCCGATTGTTTGGAAACGACCGCAACCGCGGATGAGGGCGTTGTGATGGGGTTCCGCCATCGCAGGTTTCCAACCGAGGGAATCCAGTTTCATCCAGAATCAATCATGACGCCGGTTGGCAAGGACCTGCTTTCGAACTTTCTGCAGCTGGAGGGGACGTAAGGTTGATGATTACAGATTTCATCGAGCAGCTGATCGGCTCCAAGGACCTCACCGAGGACGAGGCCCGATCTGTCATGGAAGAGATCATGACGGGCCAGTCGACCGACGCTCAGATCGCGGCGTTCCTGACGGCGCTCCGGATGAAGGGCGAGACGGCGGATGAGCTGGTTGGCTTCGCACGGGTCATGAGACAGAAGGCCGCTCCGCTGTGGGAGGATGACGGGCCCGAAGTCGTCGATACCTGCGGGACCGGGGGAGATCGATCTGGAACGTTCAACATTTCGACCGCAGCAGCTTTCGTCGCGGCCGGGGCCGGCGCTCTGGTCGCAAAGCACGGCAACCGGTCGGTGAGCGGCCGCTGCGGCAGTGCCGACGTCATGGAAGCCCTCGGGGTGGACATCCAGATGCCGGCCCTCAAGTTGAGACAGGCCATCCGGGATATCGGAATCGGCTTTCTCTTCGCCCCGAGCTTCCACAGTTCGATGAAGCACGTGATGCCGGCACGCTCCCAGATGAAGGTGCGGACCGTGTTCAACATCCTGGGACCACTTTCCAACCCCGCGGCGGCCGCCTATCAGGTGATCGGGGTGTCCTCTGAAGGCCTTCTTGATTTGATGGCCGGGGCGGTGGCGAGGCTCGGACTGCGACACGTCTTTGTCGTCCATGGATCCGACGGTATCGACGAGATCTCGATTTCGGCACCGACCACACTCGTTGAGGTCTCAGGGGGCACGACCCGCCGATTCAGCGTGACACCCGAAGACTTCGGCCTGCGGTCGGCGGACATCGGCGCCATAAAAGGCGGCGATGCCGCCGAGAACGCCCGTATCGTCGAAGAAGTCCTCGCAGGAAGCGAGAGCCCTCGACGGGATGTCGTGGTGATGAACGCAGCGGCTGCGATCACTGCCGCCGGCATTTCTTCGGACCTCAAATCGGGCGTCCAGCGTGCGGTGGACTCCCTCGATTCGGGTGCAGCTCTCGAGAGACTCCAGGGCCTCAGGGCAATGTCGTCGTGAAGACACTCGAAGGCACGCATGTGCTGAGCAGAATCGTCGAAGCGAAGAGACGACGCGTCGCAGACCTGAAGATGCGCGTTCCGGAAGCCATCGTTCGAAAAATGGCCTCCGTTCAAGGACCGCCCCCATCGTTCCGAGAAGCCTTGGAGGGGCCCGGCAGGACGCGGATCATCGCGGAAATCAAAAAAGCCTCTCCCTCGAAGGGCGTCCTGATCGACTTACTTGATGTCGAGGCACTCGCAAAGACCTACGGGAAAGCGGGAGCTTCCGCGATCTCCGTCGTGACCGAGGAGGATTACTTCCAGGGCGACGCCGGATGGATCCGGTTGGCCGCAAACGCATCCGGCCTGCCGGTACTGCGGAAGGACTTTCTGTTCGAGCCCTATCAGCTCTGGGAAAGCCGGGCCGCCGGCGCGAGCGCTGTCCTGCTGATCGCCGCAATGCTCCAGCCGGCCGAACTCCGAGCGCTGCTCGAAACGGCGAGAGAGTTTCAGCTTGACGCCCTGGTCGAGGTCCACGACGAAGAAGAACTCAGCGAGGCGCTGTGGGCGGGTGCATCGATCATCGGCGTCAACAACCGGGACTTGAAGACGTTCGACGTGTGTCTCGATACTTCTGTCCGGTTGGGCGCACGGATACCAGACGAAAGGATCTTCGTTGCCGAGAGCGGAATCCACGGCCGGGAGGACGTCGAGAAGCTTGCCGGCGCCGGTGCGTCTGCCTTCCTCGTGGGCGAATATCTGCTGAGCACGACCGATCCCGCTGTTGCTTTGCGGAGTTTGTTGTGACGCGGATCAAGATATGCGGTGTCACCGACCCGGAAGACGCACGGAACGCCGCGCTGCTAGGAGCCGATGCCATCGGATTGAATTTCTACGAGGGCAGCCCTCGATCCGTGAGCCCGGAGCGCGCGCTGAGGATCATCGAATCGCTGCCGCCTCTCGTGACGACGGTGGGCGTATTCGTCAACTACACAGATCCGGAAGCTCTTGAAGACTTCGCGGCGTCGATCCGGCTCGACGCCGTCCAACTGCACGGCGATGAAAGCCCGGATTACTGCTCGGTAATCAGTCGCGTTAAAGTCGTCAAGGCGTTTCGAGTTGGGGAAGGCTTCAAGGTTGAGACGCTCCGGAACTACCCGGCGCAAGCTTTCCTGCTCGACGCCTACAGCAACGACGAGTTCGGCGGGACGGGACGCGTGTTCAACTGGGACCAGGTCGCCGGGGCAAACGCATTCGGCGAGGTCATCCTCGCCGGAGGGCTCCGTCCGGAGAACGTCGACCGGGCGATCGATCAGCTGCATCCGTTTGCGGTGGATGTTTCCAGCGGTGTGGAAAGTGAGCCTGGAAAGAAAGACTACGAGCTGATGCGGGAGTTCGTCGAAGCAGTTCACAGGGCCGATGGGAAGTGACGAGTGACAAGTGACGAGCAAGAAAGATCGGCAACACATAAGGCTAGGCAGATATGAAGGGCCATTACGGCGCATACGGTGGACAATTCGTTCCAGAGACACTGATGTATCCGCTCGAAGAGTTGGAGCAGGCCTATGCTGACGCCGGGAAGGATCCGTCGTTTGGGAACCGGCTCGAGGAGCTGCTTATTCAATACTCCGGCCGGCCGACGCCACTGTACCGGGCGAACAGACTCAGCGAAGCCTACGGTCGGAAGATCTACCTCAAGCGGGAAGACCTGAACCACACGGGAGCACACAAGATCAACAACTGTCTCGGACAGGCGCTGCTGGCCGAGCGGATGGGTAAGAAACGGATCATCGCCGAAACCGGAGCCGGGCAACATGGGGTCGCGACGGCTACCGTAAGCGCCCTGCTGGGTCTGGAATGCGACGTCTACATGGGGGAGGAAGACATACGGCGGCAGGAGCTCAACGTTTTCCGCATGAAGCTCCTGGGCGCGCGCGTCCTGCCGGTCGCCTCCGGGAGCAAGACCCTGAAGGACGCCATCAACGAGTCGATGCGGGACTGGGTCACAAACGTCCGGACGACCTACTACATGCTCGGTTCCGTGCTCGGTCCCCATCCGTATCCCGAAATGGTCCGAGACTTCCAGTCCGTCATCGGCCGGGAGACGCGGGCACAGATCATCGACCAGGAAGGCCGACTTCCGGATCTCCTCGTTGCATGCGTCGGCGGTGGCTCGAACTCCATCGGCCTCTTCTTCCCGTTCCTCGACGACGATCAAGTCGGCATGGTCGGCGTCGAAGCCGGCGGGCGCGGGCCTGCACTCGGGGATCACGCTGCACGTTTTTCCGGCGGCCGACCCGGCGTGATGCACGGAACCTACTCCTACATCCTGCAGGATTCGGACGGTCAGGTCATCCCGACGCATTCGGTTTCCGCCGGGCTCGACTACCCGGCTGTCGGACCGGAACACGCCGCGCTGTACGAATCGGGCCGGGTTACGTACACATCAGTGGACGACGATGCGGCTCTGGATGCGTTCCACGAACTGAGCCGTCTGGAAGGGATTATTCCCGCGCTGGAGAGTGCTCATGCTGTTGCCTACCTCAAGTCCAAAAAGGGAGACTCCGACGAGCTCGTCGTGATCAACCTGTCGGGCCGTGGCGACAAGGACGTGAACGAAGTCGCGCGGTTGAGTTCGGATATCGAATGACGCGAATCGACGAGACCTTTGCGCGGCTCCGCGCCGAGGGACGCCGGGCGTTCATCCCCTACATCACGGCGGGTGATCCCGACCTGCAGGCCACATACGACGTCGTTTTAACGCTCGAGGAGGCCGGTGCGGACTTGATCGAACTCGGCGTGCCGTTCTCCGACCCCATCGCGGACGGCCCGGTCATACAGCGGGCCACGGAACGAGCTCTGTCAAAAGGGACTTCGCTCGGGCAGATAATCGAGCTGGTCGAGAGGATTCGCCGATCTTCCGACATCCCGCTGTTGCTGATGAGCTATTACAATCCGCTGTTGAACCATGGGCTCGAGCAACTGTCGCGGGACGGCTCGGCGGCGGGGCTGGACGGCATCCTGGCCAGCGACCTGACGGTGGAGGAATCGGACAGGTTCGTGGAAGTCATGGACAGCGCCGGCTTGAACACCATCTTCCTCGTAGCACCAACCAGCTCCGCTAAACGCGTGAAGAGAATCGCGCGGGTCTCCACGGGCTTCCTCTATGCCGTGTCGCGCACCGGTGTGACGGGGGAAACCCAAAAGCTGTCGGGCGAACTGGTAAAATTCATCCGATTCCTCAAGACGCACACCGACACGCCTGTCGCGGTCGGTTTCGGGATTTCAACTCCCGAGCAGGTCCGGGCGGTGTGGGGAGAAGCCGACGGGGCGATCGTCGGTAGCGCGATCGTTCGCGAGATCGAGAGGAAAATGGGCGAAGAGGATATGCCGCAGGCGGTAGGCGACTTCGTCCGCCGGCTTCGCGGTGGGTGATCGACCGCCGGTTTCGCGGCGGGAGATCGGAAGACCGGATGCCGCGTGGTATCGTTAGACGCTTGACCCTCAAGTTTGAGAATCCTGCTCTCAGATTCGGGACATCAAGTGTGCCGTGAGCCCTGAGCGGTCAGCTTTCCGCTGTCAGCAATCAGCGAATTCAGAAGTGGGGCGACAGTCCGATCCGATCGAGCTGACGGCTGAAAGCTACGGGCTGATCGCTTGCACGGCAGAACTTTTGGAGGAACCTCGTGAATAAGGTCGTAGGGAGTGCCGCCGAGGCGGTCTCGGACGTTCCGGACGGAGCAACCATCATGATGGGCGGCTTCGGCCTGTGCGGAATACCCGAGAACCTGATCGCCGCACTTCGGGAAAAGGGCGTCAAGGATCTCACCGTGATGAGCAACAACGCGGGAGTCGACGATTTCGGCATCGGGTTATTGCTCCAGACCCGACAGGTAAAGAAGATGGTTTCGACGTACGTGGGGGAAAACAAACTGTTCGAACAACTCGTGCTGTCGGGAGAGTTGGAGATCGAGCTGGTTCCCCAGGGAACCTTTGCCGAGCGCGTTCGCGCCGGAGGGGCGGGCATAGGCGGTTTCTACACCCCTACCGGATTCGGCACGCTCATCGCTGAGGGCAAGGAGACCCGCGAGATCGACGGCAAGATGTATGTGCTCGAAAGCCCGTTGAAGGCGGATTTTGCGCTGGTGAAAGCATGGAAGGGTGACAACTGGGGAAACCTCGTGTATCGGAAGACCGCGCGCAACTTCAACCCGATGATGGCAACAGCCGGTATCACGACAATCGCTGAGGTCGAGGAACTGGTCGACAGGAAGGCTCTGAACCCGGACTCGATCCACACACCCGGAATATACGTCCAGAGAATCCTCCAGGGCGATCACTACGAGAAGCGGATCGAAAGGGTGACGGTCCTCAAAGGAGGTGCGTGATGTCGGACGGGCGCGAAATCATCACCCAACGTATCGCCAGGGAGTTTGAAGACGGCTACTACGTCAACCTCGGCATCGGCATGCCGACTCTGTGCGCCAATTACATCCCGGAGGGCGTCGAGGTCGTTCTGCAATCGGAGAACGGTCTGCTGGGTATCGGCCCCTTCCCGCTCGAAGGAAACCAGGACCCCGACCTGATCAACGCCGGGAAGGAAACCGTGACGGAAATGGATGGCTCGGCGTATTTCTCGAGCGCCGATTCGTTCGCCATGATCCGGGGGGGCCACGTCGACCTGACGGTTCTCGGGGCGATGCAGGTGGACGAGACAGGGAACCTCGCCAACTGGATGATCCCGGGCAAGATGGTGAAGGGCATGGGAGGAGCCATGGACCTGGTTGCCGGCGCCAAACGTGTGATCGTCGCCATGATTCACGCGACGAAGAACGGCAGCCCGAAGCTTCTGAAAGCCTGTTCGCTGCCGCTCACCGGGGTCGGTGTCGTGAACACGATCGTGACGGAACTATGTGTCATCGATGTCACCGACCGGGGCTTTGAAGTGAAGGAACTACGGGAAGGCGTGAGCCTCGAGGACGTTCAGAAGGTAACAGAACCAGCGCTGATCGCAAACGGCGAGATCGGCCGATTCTAGGAGCAAGTCAATGGCAGCAGTTATTGCCGGAGCAGTCCGACTCGCGATCGGAAGCTTCGGGGGGACGCTCAGCAACACCCACGTGACCGATCTCGGCGCGGCGGTTCTGAAACAAGCGCTGAACCGTGCCGGCGTGGAGGCCGAGGCGATTCAGGAAATCATCATGGGGAACGTCGTCCAGGCGGGCGCGGGCATGAACCCAACGCGGCAGGCGGCGATCAAGGCCGGTATCGGACAGGACATCCCGTCCTACACGGTGAACAAGGTCTGCGGTTCGGGCTTGAAATCTGTAGCCCTGGCGGCCCAGTCAATCCGGGCCGGCGACGAGGACACGTTCCTTGTCGGCGGAATGGAATCGATGAGCAAGGCTCCGTACCTGCTTCCGAAAGCCCGGGCCGGCTACCGCCTGGGTCACGGGGAGTTGATCGACTCGATGGTGTACGACGGGCTGTCCTGCTCGCTGAGCAACTTCATTCACATGGGAATCACCGCCGAGAACATCGCCGAGCGGTACAACGTGTCACGCGACGAACAGGACGCCTTCGCCCTGGAAAGCCAGACCCGTGCCGCAAAAGCGATCGCGGGCGGCCGCTTCAGAGACGAGATCACGCCTTACGAGATTCCGCAGAGAAAGGGGGACCCTGTCGTCTTCGACACGGATGAGTACCCTCGAGAAACCACGAGCGAGAGGCTCGGGAAACTCCGCCCGGCCTTCAAGAAAGACGGAACCGTGACGGCGGGCAATGCGTCCGGTATAAACGACGGCGCCGCCGCGATGGTCGTCACCTCGGAATCGCGCGCCAACGAACTCGGATTGAAACCCCAGGCTATGATCCGGGCCTACGCATCTTCGGCTGTCGACCCTCTCTATATGGGCATGGGCCCGGTTCCCGCGGTCACGAAGGTCCTGGAAAAGGCCGGCCTCGCGGCGACCGACATCGATCTCTTCGAATTGAACGAGGCGTTCGCCGTCCAATCAGTTGCTGTCGTCAAAGAGTTGGGTCTGGACCCGGGGCGCGTAAACGTGAACGGCGGCGCAATCGCGCTTGGACACCCGCTCGGCGCCAGCGGGGCACGCATTCTAACGACCCTGATATACGAGATGGAGAAGCGGGATGCTCGGAAGGGCATCGCCGCGCTGTGTATTGGGGGAGGCCAGGGGTTCGCCGTGCTCGTCGAGCGATAGATGAAGCGGGAAGAAAACGCCTCATTCAACGTCGGTCGATTCAGCTGATGGACCTGAACTCCTTTGTCACCGTCAATCTGCAGAACCCGCCGGAACGGTTCGTCGGACGGCTGATCGAGATCGGCATCGCTGGCATCACGCTTCGGGGTCTCGACCTGAAGGCTTTCGATGACTGGATGAACGACATCGCGCAGCAGGAGGAGAGCGGAGTACGGCCGACAACCATATTCTTTCCTCTGCACCGTATCGAAAAGATGATGCTCGATGAAGACATCGGAGGCATCCCCTCGTTGGCCAACACTTTCTTGACGAAGGTTGGCGCCTCGGTCAAGGACTACCTGGAGTAAGCAGTGAACATCGCTGTGATCGGAACAGGCTATGTTGGGCTCGTCGCGGGCGGCTGTTTCGCCGAGAGCGGCAACGACGTGATCTGCGTCGACGCCAATGCGGAAAAGATCAAGCAGTTGTCCGACGGCAAGATACCGATCTATGAACCGGGAGTGGAGGAGATCGTCGAGCGGAACCTCCGAGAAGGACGCCTCAAGTTCACAACGGACCTCGAATCCGCGGTCAGGAAGTCGTTCGTGATCTTCATCGCCGTCGGCACACCGCAAGTCGGAGGCGAGACCGACGTCAGCGCCGTGCAAGCCGTGTCGCGCGACATCGGCCGCGCGATGGACCGATTCAAAGTCATCGTCATGAAATCGACCGTTCCAGTGGGCACCACAGAGAGGATCCGCGACATCGTTCGGGCCGAGACGGACCAGCCGTTCGATGTAATCTTCAACCCGGAGTTCCTCAAGGAAGGCGGGGCGGTCGATGACTTCATGAAGCCGGATCGCGTCATCATCGGAGCGGAGGACGAACGTGCGGCCGAGATCATCCGCGAGCTATACGCGCCCTTCGTCCGAACCGGCAACCCCGCGCTCGTGATGGACGTCCGGAGCGCGGAACTGACCAAGTACGCAGCAAATGCCTTCCTTGCAACGCGGATCTCTTTCATGAACGAGTTCGCCAACCTCTGCGAACTCGTCGGTGCCGACATCGATATGATCAGGAAGGGCATGGGGCTGGACACTCGAATAGGACCGGCGTTCCTGTTTGCCGGTCTCGGCTTCGGCGGAAGCTGTCTGCCGAAAGACATGGAAGCGTTGCTCGCGACCGGCAGGCGCATGGAGCGTCCGCTCCGAATCCTGGAGGCCGTAAACAAGGTCAATTTCGCCCAGCGCCGGCGCTTCGCAGCTAAGATCGTGGATCACTTCGAAGGGCAACTCAGCGAGAAGCGTCTCGCGGTGTGGGGATTGTCGTTCAAACCCCGGACAGACGACATGCGGCAGGCTCCCGCAATCGACATCATAGAGGAACTATTGGAGCAGGGCGCTTCTGTCTCGGCATACGACCCGGAGGCGATGACGGAAGCCGAACGGGTTCTTCCCGCCCAGGTTCACCTTGCGAAGAACAACTATGAATGTCTCAAGGACGCTGATGCCTTGCTGGTGGTGACGGAATGGCAGGCATTCCGCAATCCGAACTTCGAACGCATGAAGTCGCTGATGCGTGAAGCCGTCGTATTTGATGGTCGCAACATCTACGATCCCACCCAGATGCGAGAAATGGGATTTACCTACTACGGTGTCGGCCGGAAATGAAACGCGCGGTCGTGACCGGCGGTGCGGGTTTCCTGGGTAGCCACATCTGTGACCGCCTTCTGGACGCCGGCTATGAGGTCGTCTGCCTCGACAACCTTCTTACAGGGAATCCCGACAATGTCGCTCACCTCGTCGGTCACCCTGGCTTTCGATTCGTCAAGCACAACGTCACTGAGTTCATCCATGTTCAGGGTCCGATCGACGTGGTCCTGCATTTTGCGTCGCCGGCCTCCCCGCGCGACTACCTTGAGATGCCGATCCAGACGCTCAAGGTGGGTTCGCTCGGTACGCACAAGGCTCTGGGTCTCGCCAAAGAGAAGGGCGCGCTGTTCCTGCTTGCGAGCACCTCGGAAGTTTACGGCGACCCGCTGACGAATCCACAGACCGAGGACTACTGGGGAAACGTGAACCCTGTGGGTCCGCGGGGGGTCTACGACGAGGCCAAGCGATTCGCCGAAGCCATGACGATCGCCTACCGGAGATACCATGGCATGGACACCCGGATAGCGAGGATCTTCAACACCTACGGCCCGAGGATGCGCCCGAATGACGGCCGGGTCGTCTCGAATTTCATCGTCCAGAGTCTTCGGGGGGACCCCCTCACAGTCTACGGAACCGGTGAACAGACGCGGAGCTTCTGCTACGTCTCGGATCTGGTGGAAGGAATACTGAAACTGACCGAGGTACCTCGAGCCGACGGGATCGGGCTTCCCTTCAACATCGGCAATCCCGAGGAGCGAACGGTCCGCGATCTCGCCGAACGCGTACTGAGGCTGACCGGTAGCAGCAGCGCGATCGAGGCCCGGGGACTGCCCAAAGACGACCCGAGGGTTCGTTGTCCGAACATCTCTCGAGCGCGCACGCACCTCGGATGGGCACCTACACTCGATGTCGACGAGGGGCTGGCCCGGACGATCGAATACTTTCGTGAAGCCATGGCGGACCCGAACGGATGATCCTCGTCACGGGAGGTGCCGGCTACATCGGCAGCCATACCGTCCAGGCGCTGAAGGATTCCGGGTTCGAACCCGCCATATTCGATGACTTCTCGTCCGGCCACCGCGATTTCGTCGGAGACACACCGTCGGTAGAAGGAGACATACGGCGCCCGAGGGACCTGCGAAAGGTTTTCGAACGTTTCAAGGTCAACGGCGTCATCCACTTTGCGGGACGGGCAGAGGTTGCGGAATCGCGAAACTGCCCCGAGCTCTACTACGAAACCAACGTGGGCGGCGGGCTGAACCTGCTCAACACGATGAGAACGGCGGGTGTCCGACACTTGATCTTCTCCTCGACCTGCGCAGTCTACGGCATCCCGAAAACTCCGAGTATTGCCGAGGACCATCCACAATCACCGATCAACCCCTATGGCGAAACGAAACTCGCTTTCGAGCGCGCGCTCGACTGGTTTCATGCCGCCCATGGTCTCGAGCACCTATCCCTGCGCTACTTCAACGCGGCAGGCGCGGACGCGAACGCGCGGTTCGGGGAAGATCACGATCCGGAGACCCACCTTGTACCACTTGTCCTTGAAGCCGCCGCCCGTCTCCGTCCGGCAGTGACCATACACGGAACGGATTACCCGACCAAGGACGGCACTTGCGTCCGGGACTACATCCACGTTACGGATCTGGCAGCGGCGCACGTATCCGGACTCCAGCGACTGTTGGGGGGCGATTTGACTTCACAAGCGATCAATCTCGGCACGGGCCGGGGCGCGTCGGTTCGGGAGGTCATCGATACTGCGCGCACAGTCACCGGTCGGGATTTCAGGGTCGAAGAGGGTGTGCGCAGAGAAGGAGATCCGCCCCGACTGGTCGCGGCGGCGGAACGCGCCGCAGACCTGCTCGACTGGCGGCCGGAGCACAGCAGGCTGTCAAATATCGTGGAGACGGCCTGGCGTTGGCTGGAAAAACGAACTACCGCCGGGTAAGGTCGTTGCCGCGGGAGATCGTCACGAGCTCCAAAATGGCTCGGATTCCCTGAACGATCGCTCCCGCCCGGGACAATGGTTCCGAAACCGCGGACTTGACCTTGTCGGTTCCGTCCTGAACCCCGCCTGAGATTCGATCCATCTCGAAGTCGAGCTTCGCGAGACCGTAGCGAAACCGGTTCTGTGCCCGATCAAGGTCGCCACCGAAGCCCCCAACCCTCTGGCGGGCCGTGGCCGAGACTTCCGTGGCCCGAGCGGAAACGGCTTCAACTCGAGTGATCGTGCCCCGGAGCGAGCCGATCACGCTCGTCATCGGCCCCTCCATCTCCTCGGCCTTGGCCACGGAACGAGACATCCGCCGATACAGAGCCCACAGCAGCGCCGCGTTCCACACGAGCACGACCGCGACAAGCGCGATGAACATCGTGAGTCGGGTCTCCACCGCGCCAGAATACCGCAGGGGCGGGAAAGCCCGGTGGTTTTTTGGTTATCGGTCTCCTATAATCGAAGGGTTTCGGCAGCCGATGTTTTCTATCGGTATCCAAACCGCTTGGTTTGAAGCCCCTGGAGAGGTGCTGGAGTGGTCGAACAGGGCTGCCTGCTAAGCAGTTGCACGGGTAACTGTGCCGGGGGTTCGAATCCCCCCCTCTCCGCTTTCCATATTTGAAGTCGAGGTCGAAACGGGAGAAGATACGCCGGCAGTCGGCGGCCGAGCCTCTCGACTTCGTTCCTTTTCTAGCGCTTTCGGTGGTAGGCACGGTCCATCATCCAAAACCGCTTGGTTGCCGAAGCCCCTGGAGATGGGAGTCCATCGGTGCTGGAGTGGTCGAAGACGGCGTCGAGGCTGCCTGCTAAGCAGTTGCACGGGTAACTGTGCCGGGGGTTCGAATCCCCCCCTCTCCGCTTTCCATATTAGTGTTAACACTAGTTGATAATTCGGGCTGATATTGTCTGTGCGGCTCTATATCCCACATTTAATGCCCTTTACTGCTGCGCTGGATGGGGCGTTGCCGACGGTATCAAATGTTATCTTTCAGCTTCAACACGCGTGAAGGCCGCACGAAGCTAGTACCGAATCCCTCTTCGGCAAAGCCAATTGTGAGGTTCCTAGTTTCCAGCCGTCTGGCCCAGAACGAGCTTGACACGACTTTCCAGCTCCGCGTTCCACGTCATGATGAACCATCATGCTGCTTGTTTCTCTGGCGAAGTGTGGGCGGTTTCTTGGATCAAAAGGCTATGGTACTATCGCCCAAAGTATCAGACACACCGGCAGGACGCCCCTAATATTACCAGTCGCAAAGGGCACTTTTGCGGGTGCCCGGGCAGTGCCCGGAGAGGAGAATTCACACCATGGCCTTTGAGATCGACTTCAACAATGAATCATCAATCGAATGGACGAAGGCGTACTCCACACACAAATCGAAATCGGACCCGAAGTCCCTACCGACCACCACATTGGGGGCGAACGGCGGTTCCACGACGTACGCCATCAACCGGACTGCTACGACTTTCCTCAAGAGCGAAGAGATGCTAATGGAGTGTATCTGGATAGACCCCAAATCAGGGGCGAGGTTCGGTGTTAAGGCGACGTTTCCGGGACATACAGGCGATATCGGCGCGGAGCCGTACTGGGATGTCATGTCCGACGTGGTGTCCCCGGACGATCCTGCTCACCCCGCGGACTGGAAATCTAACGGATCCGATCCAGCGTCGCCGTACCAATGGGACGATGTCGCGGGATGCCCGATTTTGGCCACGGCCACCGCTGGTCACACTTCGCTTACTGTCAGCGTCGTGATCCAATACAACTCGTGAAGGTCGGATCTTCCCATCGGCAAAGGGCGGATACCAAGACAAGGAGAAGAAAAAGATGCCTATGCTTATGATCAGATCCGCGGGCGAGGGAGTATATCAAGCTCTCCTCTCGAATACCGGCCGTCCGCCCGTGACGCTGCCGGGCGGAGGCGACGCACCGCAGGCCCTCGCCAACGCAATGCGGGCCGGATGGTCGACCACCGTCGATTACTGGACGGAAGGTGCCGCTGCAGGTGCCTCTGAGGGTGACGCCTTCGCCACAGCAGCTGCGGAGGTGGAGCCGTTTTTCACGGCGGATGCTCTGTTCTATGGGGATGCGACCGTGTTCGAAGCCGCGGATTCCGAAGTGCTCTTGGACGCGCTTGCAGATGCTGGCGAGGCGCTTCTCACCGCATTGTAACTGGCTAGCGCAGGATTCTCAGAGCGCAAAGGTGGACTGATTGGGGTGGGGGCCAGCGCGCGGTAGACAGGTCGGGCTCAGTTGTTACGCGCGTAACGAGAAAAGTTTCCCGCCGGCCTTCACACACTGGCGGGATTTTTTTGTCACTGCCTCGCTTCAACTTGGCCGAAATCGGCCCCCACTTTGAATGGTTTTGCTCCGGGATCACGTCCTTATTAGGTGAAGCAGCAATTACTTGCTGTGGTTCCATCCACCACGAAGGCCCGCGTAGACTTGGCGTTCTCCCGTCTGGGCGGGCCGTGGAGTTCCCCGGTTAGTCATCACCCACTCGAAGCTCTTTCTCGGCTTCCATCATTCGCGCGACTTCCTTCTGTGGTTCTGTAATCACCTTTTTTGGCCCAAGGCTAGGGCTGTGGGTTCACGGTAACGGTGGCCCTGGCGGTTGTGACCCCACCGGGCCCGGTGGCAGTCGCCGTATACGTCACCGTCTGCTGTTCGTTCGCAGACGGTACGGTTACCAACAGTGAGCCGGCGAGGCCCACGGGTCGATCTCCCGAGTTTTCCCAACCTTCGATGGGTCGGGGCTTCGATAGGTCGGATCGTCACGATTCGGTTAATTCCCCCTCCATGATCGATCTTCTTCCTCAGCAGCCCGAAACTTGAAGTCCCAGATCATACGGCGCTCGCGCTCCGCAAGCTGTACCGCAATGACACACTCCGATTCGCAGTCCGTAATCTTCATGCTGCCGTCTTCCCAGATGGAAATGCTAATCGACTCGTCGCGGTTGCTGCTTTTCATCGAAACAGAAATCCCGTTGATGCTACACAGGTGGGTCCGGACGCTTTTGGTCCGGACCCGTGGCTGTGGTTGTTCCCAGAGTTGTGAACCCAGGGAAACTTGGCGATTCCACCGAACTCGCGCATCTCGCTCTCGTCAAGCCGCTTAGCTATACACAAGTGGGTATAGGTGTGGGTATAGGTACTGGTAGTGGTATAGGTCGTCATCCCGTCAGCTTCTCCAGTAGAACCGCGACCACAGAATACGAAGCTGGCGCGGTTCCCGACTGCCGGAGACGGCACCGAAAGGCTTTGCGAAGAAACATGGATTTGGTGATCTTTTCTCCACGCCGAAGCTTTCGGCCGAGCGACACGGACGCCGCTTTGAAAACGTTCGCGCTGGCTGGTATGTACGGCCAGTCCCGTTTGATGCGCAGAAACATTTGAACGATCTGTCCAGCGTGCTCTTCAGGCGCATAAACTTGGAACGACAGGACCAGCTTGCGGCGGCACCACGGTCGGTAAAACGTGTCCTCGATGCGTACACACACGGCCTCAACGGTCTCGCAGAGAATCGACGGCGGTACGTCACCGACGGTGCCGATAACGTCATCCTGCTGTACCTGGCTGGATGTATAAAAGCGGCGCTCAGTGGTCCGGCTCATTAGAATAAGGCCCGGATATCCTGCACTCTCCAACCGACCGCACGGGGGCCGAGTCGAACGGGCTTCGGGTATCGGCCTTCTTTCACGCCGCTCCACCAAGTGGACTTGGAAACGGGGAACACAGTAAGGACCACCGGAAGCTTGACGATCCCCTCGGCGGGGAGGTCTCCTGTGCCCTGCATTGAAACGTCGCCCCTTCCCCTTTTGGATTCCTTCACAATCAGACAACCTCCTTCGGCTCACGCCGGATTTCGTCGGACGATTTAAGAATCGCAAGAATGAAGGTGTCGGAGGAAGAGGGGGAAACACGGTGTCAGTTTCCCCCAGGGGGGCGTTTGGTGGAAAGACAGGGAATGTTATCGCTCAGTACGCGCCGCACTTCTTTGATGGCTTCCCGCACCGTGCGGCGATCGTCACAATTCTCACAGGTCTTCGGATTGTGGCGATACTGGTGGTACTCCGCTGCAATCGACCGTTTCGAGTCCGAAGGAATCTTGATTGTGTTGCGGTAGAACCACTCGACGTTCCTCCGAAGCTTTTCCTGGTTGGGGGCCTGATGCTCCTTCTCGCCTTTGGCCATGACCTCGGTGGGTTCCAGCTGATACACGGTCTGAAGTTCAGCGCCAGTTTCGCCAGCAGCCGCCCGAAAACAGAAGGACTGCAGCAGATCATCACTCAACCAGGGCCAGGATAGCCCCAGGTCACTCTTTACAAAATGCCGTACCTGCTCGAAGGGGTCGGGGTCGAAGCCGACTATCAGGGTCTTGGTCACGCTCCTTAGCCTGACACCGATTCTGGAGTCGCGATCGAGGTCGCTGAAGAACGAGCGGACGCGGGGGTCTGTATCAATGAGCTCCATCAGGGCGACGCGACAGATGGCGTGACGCTGCCAGTCGGACCGCTCAACAAGCTGCGGGGCATCCGGCTGAATGACGCGGACAAGTCCGGTAAAGACAAGTCCAGTAATGGCACGGTCGACCAGCGGATAGCTCAGCACGCACGGGAACGGGTATGAAAAGGGGTTCGATTTCCGAAGTACTTCTTTCATGCCCTGATCTGAACAACCTCGGCCCGCTTGGCCGTCACGAACCCCGCCCACGTATCCATCAATTCCCTCCGGCGGTCGAAGAGAGTAGTCCTCCGATAGGCTGCTTCGACTTTGTCAGAGAGCACGTGCGCCAACGCCGCTTCACATACTTCCCTGGGAAAGTTCGTCCGCTCTGCCGCCCAATCACGGAACGACGACCGAAAACCGTGGGGGGTGCAATCAGTCCACTCCATCCTGCGAAGGGTCATATGAAACGCCATGTTGGATAGCGAACGCTCGGGAGATCGGCCGGGAAACACGAACGGTCCACCGTCTGCTACTGACTTCACTTCTCCGAGGATCTGGATGCACCGTGCCGACAACGGGACCCGATGGTCACGCTTCGCCTTCATGCGATCTGCGGGAACGGTCCATGTTTTGGACTTGAGGTCGATCTCGGTCCAACGTGCCTTGAGAACTTCGCTGGTCCGGGTTGCCGTCAAGATCATCAGCTCGAACGCGAGCTTCACAGGAATTCCGGTGCCAGTCTTGCGCAGAGCATCAATGAACCGCGGGACCTCGGCGTACGGCAAGGCGGCAAAGTGTCCTCGAGTCGCCGGCTGTTTCGGGAGCACCCGCTTGAGACCATCCACTGGATTGTCCCCGGACCGGAACCCCGAAGCTTTCGCCCAATCGAATACAGCCCGGATCCGCTGACGTACCCGCCGAGCGGTTTCGGGCTTCTTGAGCCAAAAAGGTTCCAGCGCCCTCAACACGTCAGGCGTCTCGACGCGGTCGACTCGCTGATTGCCGAAGACGGTAAATACGTAGGTTTCGAGCGTGTTGATCCACTGAGCGCGGTGTTTCGTGTTTCTGAAGGACGGCGACAGGCTCGCGTGTACTTTCTTGGCGGCTTCTTCGAACGTCGGCACGACCCGCTGTTCCCTGCGACGCTCGGCTAGCGGATCACCGTTCGATCGGGCAATCTTACGCATCCGCGCAGCCTCTTCTCGAGCGACTGCCAGAGACACGATCGAGAGCCCACCCAGCCCAATATCACGGCGCTTTCCGCGAACGACGGTACGAAGTACCCATCGCTTGGAACCGGAATCCTCGACAATGAGATACAATCCATTGCCGTCAGCGTAGCGACCGGGTTCGGTAACTGTCCGGACACGGATTGCGGAGAGAGCTTTCTCCAGATGCTTTCCTTTGCATTTTGGCATGACAACCCACATTCTGTCCCACATTTTTTGTGGGATGTAGCTACATTCTACTGGACAGTATCGGACAAGACAGGGCCACGGAGACCAATAAAAATAGGGGTTTTCGGACTTCTTTGGACGTTGTCGGATTCAGGGAAGGCGGAGCCCCCCTCCGCTTTTCCTGCCGTCAAACGATATGACGAAGAGGGTTAGTTGTGGCAATGACTAGCTAGGACGGTAGAAGAGGGTGACCACAGCATAGTTGTGGCAATGACCGGGTTTCTTCTGCCGCGCAGACTCCTAGCTAGCCCTTCACACCACAATCCCACCCGGAACCTGTCTCTTTCAAAGGAGTGCTCCAGCTTGCAAAGCAGGGCAAGAGAAACCGGGTGACTGACGGAATCAGCTAGAAACTACTCAAAAATCTATCGAATCGTCTGGCTATCGGGAAGAACGATCGTCTGGCTGCCCGGGACTGACAGGGTGATCGATGGGAAGAACGAACAAGCATCGGCCGGGCTTTCGACGCCACCGCCCTCGACAACCGACGAAGCCTGGGCACAACGCCGCGGCAGATGTGCCGGATCCTCCAACGTAGACTTCTGCGACTTTTAATTTCGGACCTGTGTGTCGGACATGTTATTCAATCAACCGGCTTGAGAAATGTGTCACGACATGTGACCCGACGGCGATTCCCGTGAAGGAGGCATGATGTCCACGCAGCGCACTGGCAGATTGATGGCGATGGCTTTCACTATAACGATGTTCGCTTTGAGCGGGACTCTGGTCAGCCCGCTCGACGCTTCGGCAAAAGAGAAATCATCGAAAAAGTCGGAGAAGTCCGGCAAGTCCCGGAAGCATGACGGGGGACCACCCGCGACCACACCGATTACTGCCTTCAACGTTCAGGCAAGCGATAACGTTCTAGTCGATGAAAGTTTCTTTGATGCGAGCGGAAACCTGATCCGTCTGCAAACATTTCGAGTCTTCGTGAGCGTTTCAGACCCAACGACAGGAGATCCAATAACTAGTGTGGCACAGGTGGTGACCAACCAGCCCATGAGCCGGCAGGCATGTGGCTTTCCGACGCCGCCGGGCACCGCGGACCCGGGTCTCTTCCTGCCGCTTGACCTGGACACTGACTTTCAGAACCTGGGCGATGGCCTCTATTCCGTCGCCTTAAGGCCCAGCCAGGGATGTGTTGCAAACGGCCAGGTGGTCGCACAAATAGTCTTTCGGGACGGAATCCGACAGGGAAACATCGTGCCTGTTGGAACCGTGATCGGGCCGTTTTGCCTCAACTTACAGACCGGTTCGCCTTGTCAGTGACGAACGAGGATTGTTTCGCAGTCTATCCCCGATCATGACTGCGGTTCCGGTGAGTGAGGGCACACGATCGCGCGCGCCACAACGTGGCCCGAGATCGCACAAAAATGAGATTACCGTCCCAAGGAACTGAATAAAGACATCGGGAAGGACCGGTCACCTCGCGGCAAGTAGCCACCCCAAGCAGCTTTCGGATTAGTCTTCACGGCAGTTCCGCGTTACGATTCGGCAGAGAGGAGGTCCAGATCGGGAATTCCGGTTTGGTAAAACACATATATGGAAGTTGCCATCGTAGGACCGGGAACCATGGGCTTGATGATCGGCCAGCGGGCCGTGGCTTGCGGGCTTTCTCCGCCTGAACATATCCGTTTGAGTCGTGTCCGCCGCGGGCGGCGTGAGGTCGTCGAGGCGGCTTTGCCGGGTTCCCAGATACTCAGCGACAACGCCACGGCTGTGGCAGACGCCGAACTGATCGTGCTTGCCGTGAAACCGAAGTCGTTTGGCGCCGTTGCCGACGAGATACGGGACCACCTGCGCGAGGATGCGCTCGTGGTGTCGGTAGTAACCGGCGTGAACCTCGAACGGCTGGAGGACCGGCTTGGCGTGAAGAACGTCGTCAGAACCAGCACGAACATTGGGATCGAAAGCGGCGTCGCGACCACGTACTGGATCACCGGACCGGATGTCTCTCCGGCTTTTCGCGAGCGCGCCATCGAGATCGTTCGTTCGTGGGGGGATGAGGTCGAGTGCAGCGACGAAGCGCTGCTCGACATCGCAATCGTCGGAGTCGGATGCGGCCCGGCACTGGTCATCGAGTTCATCCAGGCGCTAACCCGGGCCATGGTGACTCAGGGTATGCCGCACGATCTGGCCGAGCGGGGAATCTTGTCCCTGCTTCGCGGCACGCTCGCTTTGCGGTCGGCCGCGGCAGACCGTGCGCTGTCGCAGTTTCAGCAGGAAGTCATCACCCCGGGAGGCATCACGGCCGAGGCCCTGCTTGCGATGGAAGAAGGCAAGTTTCGCGCAACGGTGATCAACGCCTTTCGCAAGGCCCATGACAAGGTATCGCGCCTGGCTCCGCCCGCCGGCTGAAGCGGGTCGCCCTCAGATCGACCCGACTCGAGCCCGCTGACTTGAAGGGGACACTGTGCCTGGTTTCATCCCGCGACATTTAGAAGCGAAACCGTTTCTTGCAGCAACGCTCGTCGCGTTCGTCTCCCTCGGCGCCGCTCCCGCCGTCCTCGGCGACGCGCTCGCTGCATTCGCTGGTCAGACCGCAGCTGCGCCGCCGGCCCGTCCGGCACAAATACCGTCCGCCCCCGCGGGCGGGGCCGGATACCCGGCCGACCTGGCCGAAGCACTTCGCTACGCTGTAGCTGCCCAGGGCACGGACTACGAGCCCCGAACGGCGCATCGACTTCCCGACGGCAGTCCTGTGTTCACCAATCGATTGATGCTGGAAGATTCTCCCTACCTGAGGCAGCACGCGCACAATCCCGTCGATTGGTTCCCCTGGGGCCGGGAGGCGTTCGAAAGGGCGGTCGAGGAAAACAAGCTGGTGTTTCTGTCGATCGGTTACTCCAGCTGCCACTGGTGTCACGTCATGGAGCGCGAGAGTTTCGATAGGCTCGAGATCGCGCGGATGCTGAACGAACACTTTATCGCGATCAAGGTGGATCGCGAGCGTCGACCGGATGTGGACGAGATCTACATGACGGCGATCCGGCTGACCAGCGGCGTTGTGCCGGTTACCCAACCTCCAGTTTCCTGGTGCCTGACGGCAGGTCTTTTTACGGCGCGACCTACTTCGAGCCGGAACCGTTCCGCGAATTGCTACTCGAGATGGCGGACGCGTGGGAGACGCGGCGTGATGAAATACTCGACGGAGCCGACAACGTCGCACGGGCTGTCGACGAAGTCACGACTGCGCGTGGGGGAGGGTTGGAGGTCGGCGAACGGCTCGTTGCGCGCACCGCCGGCCAGATCATGGAGGGATTCGATTCGGAGTTCGGGGGGTTCAGCCCGGCTCCGAAGTTTCCGAGCGAACCTCAGCTTCTGTTCCTTCTCGATCGCGCGATACGCCAAGAGGAAGAGCACATCGTCGCGGCACTCGAGAAGACCCTCACCGCGATGGCTTTTGGCGGAATATACGATCAGCTGGGCGGGGGGTTCCATCGATACTCCACCGACGAGCGCTGGCTGGTGCCCCATTTCGAAAAGATGCTCTACAACCAGGCAAACCTGGTGCGTGTTTACCTGAAGGCATACGAGCTCACCCGACACGACCTTTACTCACGGATTGCAAGACAGACCCTAGACTTCGTCCTGAGAGAACTCACCTCCCCCGATGGCGCCTTCTATTCATCCATCGACGCCGACAGCGAGGACCGGGAGGGCGCTTTCTTCGTCTGGACGCGAAACGAGATCGATACTGTGCTCGCGCCCGACGACGCTCGACTGGCAATCGACCTGTTCGGCATCAGCGTGGACGGAAACTTCGAAGGGAAGAATGTCCTGCATGTCGCGCGGCCTCCAGACGTCTTATCCAGCGACTACGGACTAACGCTACCGGCTTTCCTGATTCGGTCCGACCGGATTCGGCAACAACTGCTTGAAGCGAGGGTGAGGCGGATACCGCCTCTCCGGGACGAGAAGATCATCACGGCATGGAACGGCATGATGATCACAGCTCTGACAGATGCGGCACGGGTCCTGGGACGAGAAGAGTACCTCGAAGACGCAAGACGTGCGGCGGAATATCTGTGGGCCCGTGGCCGGACTCGCGATGGTCCGTCCTTGCTCTGCTGGACGACCATGCGTTCATGACGGAGGCCATGACGGCCCTCTACGACAGCACCGGTGATGACAAGTGGCTCGGCCGGGCACGTGATCTCGCCGGCGAGATGCTTGATCTGTTCTGGGATGACGAGTCCGGTGGTTTCTTCATGAGCCGGGATGAAGCCGGCGCCAACCTGATGGTACGGCCCAAGAGTCCCTACGAGGGCGCCGTCCCTTCGGGCAATTCGGCGGCCGTTCGCGACCGGGCCCGACTCGCCGCAATGACGGGCGAGGAAAAGTATCGCGACCGGGCGCTTGGAACGATCGCGGCCTTCTCGGACGCAATCGCGAGGCGAGGACTGGCCTTCTCCTACATGATGATAGGAGCTCAGGAGGCTAGGAACGGAGTCGCGGGACCCAGCCAGTTCGGCGCACGCGGGGTCGTGAGGGCAAGCGGCCGCCTCGAAGTAGACCAAGGCAGCCCGAGACTCGTCGTCGACATCACCATCCGGGATGGATGGCACATCAACGCCAACCGGACACTGCAGGACGCACTGATCCCGACGACGTTGACTCTCGCCGACAACCCCCGGGGTTGGGAACTGCAAGGCGTGAATTATCCCGTACGAAGACTCGTCACTCTGGGGTTTCAACAGGAACCGCTCGCGGTCTTCGAAGGCAGGATACGGCTGAGCGGGCGATTGCGTTCCGACGATGGGGAACGGATTGTGCCGGCACGTCTGTCGATCCAGGCCTGCAGCGATGAGGTATGCCTCCGACCGGAGGAGTTGTACCTGGAGGTCCCGGCCGCCGCTGGCGCGGCGAACGATTAGCCAGCCGGCTTCTCCGAAAGGCGCCGGATCGCTTCCTCGGCGATCTGCCGTACCCGAACGGCCGGCAGCACATCATCACCGAAGGTCTCCAGGGCCTGGGGCGCCCAGTCCTTGATCTCCGGGCGCACGAAAGATGCTTCCTCGATGACGCGGTTGAGCGCGCGCCACTGGTTCATCCAGTCAACCTGGTCGTCTCCTCCCAGGCTGTCACATATCTCCTTCAATCGCCGGATCCAATCCGATTCATCCGGCATTACGATGTTTCCCACGCTAAAGGCCTCCGAAAGGCTTCGTCCCCGCGTGGTTCGGCTGCGAGAACGCCTACATGTTTGTTCCCAAAGCATGGCTTGTCAACAACTTTCAGGGCTCCGCAAGCATTCGAAAGAACCTGAACGAACGAGGACACTCGCCTTGTTTCGATTGCCTGGCAACGTGCTGTCGAGCTAGCATCTTGGGCAACTCGGAGAACTCGCGGAACAGGCTCATGATCGGCAGACAGATTGCACATTACGAAATCACCCAAAAGCTGGGTGAAGGCAGCATGGGCGAAGTGTATCGCGCACGGGACACCCGCCTGAATCGCGATGTGGCGCTTAAGGTCATGCCGGCCTCGTTCAGTGGAGACCCCAAGAGAATGGCCCGCTTCGAGCGGGAGGCCCAGGTCCTGGCGTCGCTCAATCACCCGAACGTGGCAGGGATCTACGGGTTCGAGGAATCCGACGGGATACACTGCCTGGTTCTGGAGTTGATCGAAGGGGATTCGCTCAGCGACCGGCTGGGCGAAGGCTCTCTGTCGCTATCGGATACACTCGACATCGCCTCGCAGGTCGCGGCGGCTCTCGAAGCGACCCACGATGAGGGAATTATCCACCGCGATCTCAACCCTGCGAACATCAAGATCCTGGAAAACGGAACGGTCAAGATTCTGGACTTCGGCCTCGCCAAGGTTTTCATGGATGAGACCGAGGCTCCGGCAGCCCTTTCAACCCAGGCTGGAGTTCTCCTTGGAACGCCAGCCTACATGAGTCCGGAGCAAGTCCGCGGCCGAGCCGTAGACAATCGCACGGATGTGTGGGCCTTCGGGTGCGTGGTTTTCGAGATGCTGACCGGCACCCATGCCTTCCTGAAGGAGACGGTTCCCGACACGCTGGCGGCAGTGATGGATCACGACCCGGCGTGGAGCCTGCTGCGCGCCGACACCCCGCCGGCCCTGCGGCGGGTTCTTCACCGGTGTCTGAACAAGGACCCACAGCGGCGGCTGCGCCATATCGGCGACGCAGCCCTGGAGATCGAAGAAGCCCACCGCGAAGCCGCAGGGGCGGGCTCGACTACTACCGGTGCCAGGAAATCCACTGGATGGAGGATGGTCGCAACAGTGGGAGTGATCGCCCTGGTCATAGGCGTCCTTGTGGGCTCGGTCGCCAGGAACCCGGCCCTGGTCGCCCCCGAAAGCACCGGGGGCAGGATCCTCCAGCTGACGGACCACCCCATGGTCGAAGCCTGGCCGAGCTTCTCACCGGACGGACGGTCGGTCGTTTACGCGAGCAATGCCTCTGGCGACTGGGACATCTATCTGCAGCGGGCTGGCGGAACAAACGCGATCAACCTGACAGAGGACTCCGAAGCCAACGATGATTCGCCCGCACTTTCGCCCGACGGAGAGCTTATCGCGTTCCATTCGGACCGGGGCGGCACCAAAGGCATTTTTCTGATGGGAGCCACCGGTGAATCGGTTCGGAGGCTGACCGACGACGAGGGATCCAACCCCGCATGGTCTCCGGACGGAAGCCGAATCGTATACGGAATCGGCGAGGAGATTTCTTTCAATCCGGCTGGAAGGAACGCAATCACGGCAACACTCTGGATTGTGAACGTCGAAAGCCAGAGCGAGCCACAGCACCTCGAAACCGGCCGGGACGCCGTGCAGCCGAGTTGGTCGCCAAACAGACATAGGATCGCGTTCTGGGGACTGGACCGGGCCGCCGGATCAGGTCAGCGTGATATTTGGACCGTATCCTCCGCGGGGGGTGTGGCCGTTGCCGCCACCCAGGATGCCCACGTGGATTGGAACCCCGTCTGGTCGGCCGACGGCCTTTATCTGTACTTCGCCAGCGATCGGGCCGGGGGGATGAACGTGTGGCGCCTCCCGATCGATGAGGAATCTGGAACAGTTCTTGGACCGGCGCAGCAGATCACGACCGGGGCTTCCAGCCAGCACATGCACCTGGCGCTCGGACGGACTAACGATCAACTGGCGTACGTCGAGCGCAGGACCAGCACGAACCTGTTTAGAGTGGGCTTCGACCCCGCCAGCGGGGACCTGACAGGGGACCCGACCCCCATCACAGGTACCTCGCGAACAGTGACCCGTCCCGACGTGTCAAACGACGGACAATGGTTAACGTACTCACTCTGGGGATCCAGGGAAGAGATCATCGTTAGTCGTGTGGATGGGAGCGATGTCCGTCAGTTGACGGACGATGAGTTCAGGAACCGGGGACCGCGTTGGTCGCCCGACGACAGCCAGATCGTATTTTATTCGGACCGCAGTGGTAGTTATGAGATCTGGTCGATGAATCCGGACGGGAGCAGTCTCGAACAGCTGACCGATACGTCAGAGAGCGAAATACTTCCTTTGTGGTCGCCGGACGGAACGCAGGTGGTCTACGCTGCACGTCAGGAGGCACACCTTCTGACCCTGGAGTCGGGCCTCGTAGAGTCATTGCCCGGGGCGCCTTCGGAATGGACACCGAGTTCGTGGTCTCCCGATGGGTCCAAGCTGACCGGCACTTCCGAGGGCAGCCTCAACATCTACTCACGCGATTCAAGTAGCGTTATTCGCAAGGTGGAAGGAGCTAGCAATACTCATCGCTGGCTGGATGATCAGACGCTCGTTTATTCTTTCGGACAACAGATGCGATTGGTGAGCGCTGTTTCGGGCGAGATTCGCGACCTCTACACCGCTGCCCCCGATGTAACGATAGCGCTCGCCGGTTTCTCCCCTCTACTTCTCGATGAGCAGTCCGCCGGAATCCGACATCTGGCTCCTGACGCTTCCTTAGACCCTTGATCCGCGGGTTGAGGATTCCGCTCTCGGGTGTTAGGGATCAAGCGTGCCTTCAGCACCCGACCCCGTCCGCGGCACAGGCACCATCGCCGGCAACTATGTCTCATAACGCCTGGAGAGCTGCTTTAGGACGGCAGCGATAGTCGCATCCGACTGTGCTGATAGCTGAACTCTGATGACTGATCGCCTGCCATAAGAACTAAAAATTCTCTGGGTTGACTCAGAAGAGATCGCCCTTTCTTCTCTTCAGCAGAACGATAAAGAACGGTCCACCCAGCAGAGCCGTTATTACACCCACAGGTATCTCTGTCGGTGCGAACAGCGTCCGGGCCGCCGTGTCACACAGAACAAGGAAACCGGCGCCAACAAAGAAGGAGGCCGGAATGAGAACCCGGTGATCCGGACCGGCCATCAGTCTCAGTGAGTGGGGAACGATCAAACCGACGAACCCGATCGGGCCGCTGACGGCGGTAACGGCGCCAGTGAGCAGAGATCCGAAGAAATAGCAGACTACCTTCAGCTTCTCGACGTCGACACCACGGGTCGTCGCCCAGTCCTCACCGGCCGCCATGGGGTTCAGCTGCGGCGCATACCGCAGCAGGATCAACACCGCCAGGATGATTACCGGTGCGGTCTTGGCGATCATCGAATAGCTGGCGTCGTTCACGCCTCCCATCATCCACCGCACGATCAGGAACGATTCGGTGAGGTTCGACGCGTACTGGATGAACAGAATCAACGCCGCGAAGATGAAGTTCAGCGTTACTCCGGCCAGCAGCAATGTGAACGTCGGCAATGCATGCCGACTTCGGGCGATCAGAAAGACGAGAGAGATCGTGAGCAGGGCGCCGAGAAACGCGGCGATCGAAACGATTGGAACTCCGAGCAGCACGATATCCAATCCGAGCCAGATCGCCAGGACCGCTCCGAAGGAACTGCCGCTGGATATACCCAGGGTAAACGGCGTCGCGAGCGGGTTGCGCAGGATTGCCTGAAACAGAACGCCGGCGACCGCCAGCGAGCCACCGGCGAGAGCTCCAAAGAGAATCCGGGGCAGCCGCGCAACCATGAATATTTCGCGGTCGGGACTCCTACCGGACCAAACCCCCTGCCATGTGATGTCGGCGGAACCGACCCACGGCGTCACCAGCATCACGAGCGCGGCGAAAAGCGCACACGGTCCGACCAGCGTCACGAATCGTGTTGCAGTCAGCCCTCGCTCAGGCGGACGGGATGACGTACTTGCCGTCTCCCCCAGGCCGGTCGAGGACAGTGGCTGTGATTTCAAAGACTTCATACAGTCGTTCGGGTGTCAGGATCTCTTCGGGAGCTCCGTCGGCCGCGACCGCGCCATCACGCAGGGCGACCATCCTCCGGGCGTACTGCGCCGCAAGGTTGATGTCGTGGGTGACGGCGACGATCGTCAGATTCTGCTCACGATTCAGGCGCTCCAGAATCTTGTAGAAATGGATCTGGTGCTTCAGATCCAGGAACACCGTCGGCTCGTCGAGCAGGAGCACTTCCGGAGTCTGGGAAAGCGCGCTGGCCAGGACGACCCGCTGCCTTTCGCCGCCGCTCAGCTCGTTGAACATCTTCCCGCCCAGCTCGGACGTCTCGGTCAACTCCATTGCCTTTGTCACGAACTCCGAGTCGGCGGCGGAATCGAAGACAAAGCCACGACGGTATGGAAGACGCCCCATCAGAATCATTTCATCGACGGTAAAGGGAAAGACGACGTGGGTTTCCTGCGGGACGAGAGCAAGCCTGCGCGACAGTTCGACGGGCAAGTACTCCGCAATCGAGCGCCCCTTGAAAGCGAGGGCCCCCTCAAAGCGCGAGACGATCCCGGCCATCAGCTTCAGCAGGGTCGATTTGCCCGCGCCATTCGGACCGACGACGGCGACAAACTCTCCAGCACTAATCTTCAACGACACATCACGCAGAACCGGCTCTGCGCCGTATCCAAAGCGGAGATCTTCAACGTCGTAGATCATGCCGTCGTCAGGAGGTCCAGTAGCCCGGCGTCGAGGTGCTCGGTCGCTACCTTTGCCAGGCGATCGTAGGTCGCGTGTTTGGAGTGACCGACGCCGGCCGGGCGCCAGCTCATGCCGAGCTGTGTAGCCACCATCGTCAGGAACTCGCTGGTAAACTCTGCGTTTTCAAAAATTCCGTGGAAGTAGGTGCCGCAGATACCGTCGGAAACCACTCCGTCCCGGCTCCCATCCACCTTCACGGCAAACGGACGGCTATCGCTCCTGGGGGTCGAACGTCCCATATGGATCTCGTAACCACGGATCGTGGGCCCGAGAAAGCTTCGTGCCTCGGCACGTCTGGTGGTCTTCTCCGGGGCCAACTTCGTGTCGACGTCAAGCAGGCCGAGCCCTTCGATGGAACCGCCTTCCTCGACGCCAGAAGGATCGGAAACCCTTGTCCCCAGTATCTGGTAGCCGCCGCATATTCCCAACACGAAAGAGCCGGAACGGACAGCCTTTCGCACCCACGGCTCAAAGCCCCTCTGACGGATCCACTCAAGGTCTCGAATCGTATTCTTGCTGCCCGGAATAATCAACACCTCGGGGAACGGTCCTGATGGGGTCCTGAGGTAGTCGACCCCAACGCCGTCAATCTGGTCCAGCGGGTTGAAGTCCGTGTAGTTGGAGATGTGCGGCAGCTGAATCACTCCGACTCGGAACTCAGCCGGGGTCTGCTGTCGCTCTTCGAGCGAGACTCCATCCTCCTGGTCGATGTTCAGCGAGTCGATGTACGGCATAACGCCGAAACACCTCTGTCCGGTCCGTTGCTCGAGGAACCGGACCCCGTCGCCGAACAGCGCCACGTCACCTCGAAACCTGTTGATGATGAAACCACGGAGTGTTTCTGACGCTGCGGGTTGGAGCAGATCGAATGTTCCGACGAGGGACGCAAACACGCCGCCACGGTCGATGTCGGCGACGACTACTGCCGGTGCACCGACCGCCTGAGCGAACGGTAGGTTGACGATGTCCCGATCCATCAAGTTTATCTCCGCCGCGCTACCGGCACCTTCAAGGATGATCGCGTCATAACGAGCATCGAGCCTGCTGTAGCCTTCCAGCGCCTGCTCGAAGAAGAACCGTCGCTTCTCCGAATACTCGTTGCCGGTCATCGTCGCGTAAACGGAGCCGTTCAGCACCACCTGGAGCCGTCCTCCGGAGCTGGGCTTCAGAAGGATCGGGTTCATGTCGGGCTCCGGCTCGAGCCCCGCCGCTTCTGCCTGAACGACCTGGGCACGGCCGATCTCGGCCCCGTTGGCGCACACGAACGAATTCAGGGCGATGTTCTGCGACTTGAAGGGCGCGACACGGATGCCGCGATTCCGAAGAATTCGGCATAAAGCCGTCACGATCAAGCTCTTTCCGACGTGTGAGGCGGTACCGACGACCATCAGTGAGTGGGCCATGATCACAAGGATATCTCACGATAGCGACCTTCGGATCGGCCGGCTGGGGTTTGACTCCCCATGAAGCCAGCCGATAGAATCCGCGACTATGGCCGATCAGTCGGAGGTGTGGGTCTTTCGTCTTACGATCGCGACGGCGGCTGCCGTTCTGGTCTCGATCGCCGCCTCGCAGATCCTGCTGACTCTGACGCTTCTGGCCTGGCTGGTCCTCCGACCCAGACCGATTCGCTGGCCGGCCTATTTCATCCCTCTCTCGGCGTTCATGCTCACAACTCTGCTGTCGCTGGCGATGTCGGCCGATCCGTCGGTCGGGTTCGGCCCTGTGAGCAAGTTTGTCCTTTTCAGCATGGGTCTCATCGCCGCCGCGTTCGTTACCGACGCGGGACGAATACGCGCCCTGACGGCGGTAATGATCATCGTCGCGACAGCCGCGGCATTGGCCGCAATCGTCCAGTTCGGCCTCCAGTATTCCGTGTATCTGACCTCGGGAGATCTGGCCGACGACCCGATGATCCTGGCGCGAGTCACCGGCTTCATGGGCCATTGGATGACGTTCAGCGGCCAGCAGATGCTCGTCTGGTGTGGGGCGGTTCCGCTGGTGTTTGCGTTGGGATCGCGAAAGTACATGATCCCGCTTGGTATAGTAGGTGTAGCGCTGCTGCTGAGCTTCACACGCGGCGTCTGGATCGGATCGGCCGCCGGGATCGGGGTCGCGGCGTTGTACCTTCCGAAGCGCCAGTTGCTCCGGTTGTTGATTCCCCTCGGCGTGATCGCGGTGCTGGCGTCCCCTTTGATCGCCCATCGGATCTCGATGAGTTTCCTCGAAGGTGGATTCGCGCCCGACCAGGCGCGACTGGCGTACCTGGATGTCGGTGTTCGGATGATCCGGGACCACCCCCTGTTTGGCGTCGGCCCCGAGCGTATCGGTGTGGAGTTTCCAGACTACTACCACGGGGACGCCCTGAACTTCTTCTACGGCCACCTGCACAACAACTTCCTGCAGATCGGTGCGGAACGGGGACTGCTGTGCCTGGCGGCCTTCGTCTGGCTCCTGATCAGTCTGGGCGCGGATTTCGTGCGCAGAACGGCGTCGAAGAAAAACCTGGAGAAATGGATTGCCGTTTCGGGGTTGTCGGTCCTGGTGGCGTTTATCGTCGCAGGGCTCTTCGAGTATAACTTCGGGGACTCCGAAGTCCTGATGCTTTTCCTGTTTCTGGTTTCGCTCCCGTCTGAGCTGTCGGAGGCTCGCAGCTACGACGATGTCCACGTGGCCTCACCGGAGGGTTAACGCGATGACACCACCAAAGCTGACCGGTGAAACGGCGAAGGCGATCGCTAAGATCGGCAACTGGGATCTGACCGACGAACGGGCCGAAGAGATCGCGGGAATCTTTCAGCCTCTGTACGACGACACTCGTGAGCTCCGAAAGATGGAGCTCGGGGACTCGGCTCCCGACACCCCCTTCGAGGCGGATTGACATGTCCCAGATCGACCTGAAGTCCCTCACGCTCGCCTCGGCGGCGCGACTCGTCCGTTCGAAGCAGCTCTCGCCTGTTGAGCTGACGCGAGCGGTTCTCGAACGCATTCAATCGCTGAATGAACCGATGGCGATTTTCATCACCGTCACGGCCGATCATGCGATCGCCCGAGCGGAGCAGGCTGAGGCTGCCGTCGCACGCGGGGACGAGCTAGGGCCCTTGCACGGTGTCCCAATCTCGTTGAAGGACCTGTTCGACACGAAAGGGATACTGACGACCGCCGGTTCACGAGTCTTTGAAGATCGCATCCCGGAAGAAGATGCTACGGTCACGGCCCGTTTGATGGCCGCCGGGGCGGTGCTCGTCGGAAAGACGAACATGCACGAGTTCGCTTTCGGGCCAACGTCGATCAACCCGCACTACGGGCCGGTGAGAAACCCCTGGGACGACGAACATGTATCCGGGGGGTCGAGCGGCGGCTCGGCCACCTCCGTCGCGCTTTCCGTTGCCCTTGGTTCCCTGGGCTCCGACACCGGGGGATCGGTCCGCATACCGGCAGCCCTGTGCGGCACGGTCGGCCTGAAACCCACCTACGGCCGGGTGAGCATCGCCGGAGCGGTCCCGCTGTCGTGGTCGTTGGATCACGTCGGCCCGTTGACGCGGACGGTCGAGGACGCGGCAATCATGATGGAGGTGATCGCCGGCCATGATCCGCGGGACAACTATTCGCGACAGGTCCCGACTCCGCGTTACTCGGAAGAATTGCAAGGTGGGATTCGCGGCCTTCGCCTCGGCGTCCCACGTGAGACTTTCTACGCGCGACTCGAGCCGGAAGTCGACCAGGCGATACAGACCGCGTTGCGGCAGCTTGAACGAATGGGGGCCGAATTCGTCGAAATCGATGTTCCGAAGGCCCATCTCCAGCGCGCGATCTTCGCCAACATCGCCTCTCCCGAGGCGTTCTCATGCCACGAGAAACACCTGGCCTCGAGTCCCGAGCTCTATGGCCCCGACACCCGAGCGCGGATCGAAGCCGGACGCTTGATGCTCTCGACGGACTTCGTACGCGCGCAACGTGCCCGTTCGATCTTGAAGGTCGAACTGGCGGCCGTCCTGGAAGCAGTCGATTTGATGGTCACACCGACCGTCCCCGTATCGGCGCCCCGGATCGACCAGACCGCTATCGAGTGGGACGACGGGACGGAATCCATCGTCGGCGCGCTGACTCGGAACACCCGACTCTTCAACATCACAGGTCTACCGGCGATCACAGTGCCGTGCGGCTTTACCTCCCGGCACCTGCCCGTCGGGCTTCAAATCATCGGGCGAGCCTTCGATGAGGCTTCCGTCTTCCGGGCGGCGTACGCATACGAACAAGACGCCGGATGGTGGGAGCGCCGGCCCGAGATGTAGCCCTCACTCACCCGAATACGCCGGGACAACCAACGAAGCGTTGAATTCGAGGACGCAGACCGAATTCTTGGGTGCCCAAACCGACGGTCTGATAGTCCGGGCGATTCGGTCTCCGTCCCCGAATTCCCCAACAGCGGGGCTTGGCGTCGGTGAGAAATGCGGGTGCCCGAACATTCGTGAAGAAGTTCGGGCTAGTGTTATTATCTGGGGCCTATGTTCGGCAAAATCCTCATCGCCAACCGGGGAGAGATCGCCGTCCGGGTCATCCGAGCCTGCCGGGAACTGGGCATTCCGACGGTAGCGGTGTACTCCGACGTCGACGCCGGAGCTCTTCACGTCCGCATGGCGGATGAAGCATTTCCGATCGGTCCCGCGCGGTCCACGGAGAGCTATCTCGTCATCGAAAAGATCCTCGATGTCGCACGGCGGTCCGGCGCAGAGGCCGTCCACCCCGGCTACGGATTCCTTGCTGAGAATGCGGACTTTGCCCGGGCTTGCGAAAAGGATGGCATCATCTTCATCGGTCCCTCCGCTGACTCAATCGCCTTGATGGGCTCGAAGCTCGAGGCTCGTAGGGCGGTGTCCAAGCACGACGTGCCGATGGTACCCGGAACGATGGATCCGATAACTTCGGACGCCGATGCGCTCCGGATCGCCGAGGAAGTCGGCTTTCCGCTGATGCTGAAGGCGTCGGCCGGGGGCGGGGGAAAAGGTCTGCGGTTCGTCGGATCGGCTGGGGAAATGGAAAGCGCGCTACGCGGGACGCGCGCTGAAGCCCTGGCCGCCTTCGGCGACGACGCCGTCTACATTGAAAAGTTCCTCGAACGTCCGCGCCACGTTGAAATCCAGATTCTGGCTGATCGTCACGGCAACGCGATCCACCTTGGGGAGCGGGAGTGCACGATTCAGCGCAGGCATCAGAAAGTGATCGAGGAGTCACCGTCACCCATCATGACTGAGGAACTGCGCGTCCGGATGGGGGCGGCCGCGCTCCGGGTTGGCGAAGCTGCGGGTTACTACAACGCGGGGACGGTGGAATTCCTCATCGATCAGGCGAGGAACTTCTACTTTCTGGAAATGAACACCCGTCTGCAGGTGGAGCATCCCATCACCGAGGCGGTTACCGGCATTGATCTCGTCAAGCAGCAGCTATACATCGCGTCGGGCGAGAAACTGTCGATCCGGCAGGAAGACATCGAGTTCCGAGGAGCCGCAATCGAATGCCGGATCTACGCTGAAGATCCGGCGAACAACTTTTTCCCCTCGCCCGGGCGAATCTCCATGCTCCGAGTCCCGTCCGGCCCGGGCGTTCGCGACGACAGCGGTGTTTACGCGGGCTGGAATGTACCCTTGGAATACGACCCGCTGTTGTCCAAGCTGGTCGCATGGGCGCCCAACCGCGGTGAAGCAATTGCGAGGATGCGAAGGGCCCTGGACGAGTACCAGATCGGCGGCATCAAGGACAACACGTCTTTCTTCAAGGACGTCTTGAATCATCCGGAGTTTGTCACTGGAGATTTCGACACGGGCTTCATCGACCGCTGGGTCGCCGCGCGAGCCGTCCGCGGAGAGACAGAAGCTGTATCCGAGGTCGAAGAGGACTTCGCGATCCTCGTAGCGGCCGTGTTTCATTCGCGCCGACAGCAGGCTGCCAGGAATGGATCATCGGCTCCGCGAGCCAGCGAGTGGAAGCTAGCGGGTCGTAAGGACCAGCTCCGGAGGTCGAAGCCATGAAATATACGGCGCTGCTTGGGGACAAAGAAGTCGCCGTTAGACTCGGCAACGAGGTCGGGGCCGCGGTCCGGGCCAGGATCGCCGACCGAGATTATGAGATTACGCTGTACGAAGTCGAACCGGGCGTCTTCTGGTTCAGCGATGGCGATCGATCCGTGGAGGCGGCCGTGATCGCAAACGCGGAAGGCTACACCGTCGCGATGGGCGGCCGATACGTCAAGCTGGAGCTGCTGGACGGCCGCAGTGCGCTCCGGCGCTCTGCACAAGTCGGCTGCAGCGGCCTGGCGGAGGTGCGCGCTCCGATGCCAGGCAAGGTTGTCGAGATTCTCGTCGAAGAGGGTTCCACGGTGGAAGCCAACCAGGGCATCGTCGTGATCGAAGCCATGAAGATGCAGAACGAGATGCGATCACCGAAGGCGGGAGCGGTACAGAAGATTTCCGTCGAAGTAGGGATGACGGTCGATTCGGGCGCCCTACTGGCGACTGTGGAATAAAGGATGTGTAGGTGCGCTCTATGAGCGCACATCCCTCGAACCTGACCAACGTGCGGTCATAGACCGCACCTACACCACTATGACGTTCCCCCGGCCCGTTCGAGTATTCGCCGCGCGAGGAAATTCTGGATACTGGAGTTGTTCCGCGCGATCTCGAAGAACGCACCTTTCAACATTTGATCTTTCCGGTCGAAGATGACCTGTCGAATCTGTGCCTGGACCCGGGGGTCGGTCAGGTCCTTCTGTCCGCCTGCGTCCTTTTCGAGCAACTTCAGGATGTGGTAGCCGAAACGGGTTTCGACCACTCGGGGATACGTCTCACCGACTCTCATCTGTATCGCCGCATCCGCCATCGCTGGATCGACCCCGCCGATGGCATCGATCGGCTGGAAGTTCAGGTCGCCACCAAGCGGTGCGGAAGCCGGATCTTCGGAAAGCTGTCGCGCGAGGGTCGCGAAATCGCCGCCGCCCTGAATCTGTCGCAGTAGCCGTTGTGCCTTGGCGCTGGCCTCTGCAGGAGTCTTCGCGTCGTCGCCCTCCGTGTTCGTGACCTCCGGCTCCTCGACCGGCGTGATCAGGACGTGGGCCAATCGAAACGTCTCGGGAAGATTGAAACTTTCCTTGTTCTTGTTGAAAAAATCTTCTATCTCGATCTCGCTAACCGAGATCTTGGAGGTAATTTCCTTGTTGACGAGCTTTTCGATCGTAAGCTGGGTACGCATCTGTTCCCGCAGATCCGTCGTTGTCAGCTTCTGCTCATCGAGCAACTCCTGGAACCGCTCTTCGGTGAACTGGCTTTTGAACTCGTTGAACTGAACGTCCACTTCGGCGTCGGTAGCCGTGAGAGCGGCCTCGCCGGCCAGCTGCAACAGCACTTCGTTGTTGATGAGTTCACCTAGAAGCTGCAGCTTCAGATCTTCTATTTCCTCCTCGGACGGCGCCGGATCGGCGCCTTGAACCCGGCTCTCGAATTCTTTGTCGAGGTCCTCGCTCGTGATATCGACATCGTTCACACGGGCTACCACATTGGTTGGGGCGGTCGCATCCGAAGAGCAGGATGAGCCCAGAACCAGGACTGCTAGGATCGCTAACGCAAGAAATGGCTTCACCAGAAGTGCTCCCTAAGTATCAAAGTAATTAGTCATTCTAGCACTGCAAACAGGCCCACCGACAAGCATTATGCCGGGATCCAACGCCGGCGTCACCACGGCCTCTTTGAGCGGAAACCCCTTATCTGGTATAATTTGCGAGTTATATCGTTGGCGGAAAGGTCGCCGGGTGCACCGAATTCACCTGGTGCCGGACGCCTGATGAGGAGCGCAATTCTCTATGGCAAAACGGTGCGAAATCTGTGGCAAGGGTCCGATGTACGGAAACCGGGTCAGCCACGCTCACAACCTCACCAGAAGGCGATGGAATCCCAACCTTCAGCGCGTTCGAGTACTCGTCGGAAAGACACCGAAACGGATGCGGGTCTGCACCAGCTGTATTCGCAATGGACGCGTTGTCAAACCAGCTTGATCGAACACACTTAGCCGGACTGGATTAAAGCCCTGTGAAAGCAGGGCTTTCTCTATTGATGTAGTCGTCTCGCCACAACGACCGTCAAAGGGTTTTATGAGGGTAATCCGCCTGCTCACCGTGATCCTTTTGCCGCTGACGGCCCTCGCCCAACAGCCCTACCTCGGAACCCGCATCTCGAGGGTCGAAATCATCGGCGCCCCCGGCGAGGTCATCGAACAGATCCCCCTCCGTCCCGACGACATCATCAGCCCAGCCGCCATCCGCGCGGCGATCCAGGAGCTCTACGAGAGCGGCCGCTACGCGAGCATCGAAGTGGATGCCACGCCGGAGGCAGACGGGAGAACAACTCTCACTTTCAGAGTTCGCGCGCCGTACTTTTTCTCTACGATTCGACTCGAGCCCGCAAACCTTCTCGAGCGACCACTGTCGAGCTACCTCAGTTTTCCTTACGGAGAGCGATTCTCGCGCACCGAATTGGATCGGATCGTCGAGCGAATCTCCAGTCAGCTGCAAGAAGAAGGATACTTCCAGGCCCGAATCGTGCCCTCCTACGAATTCGACGAGGAAACCCGCCTGGCGAGCGTCGTGATCACGGCCACTGCCGCGCGGCGCGCTCAGATTCAGGAAGTCCGGTTCCAGGGCGGAGAGCAGACTTTCGGAGCGGAGGAACTTCAGTCGTTCTTCGGGGTTCGACCGGGGTCTTCGTTCTCCGCGGATGCGCTCGAATCGGGTCTCGCCAACATCCGAGGCGAGTTCGCAGAACTGGGGTTCCTGAACACAATCGTTACGCCGGAACAGATCTACGATGACGAAGCCAATTCCCTCGCCATAAAAGTTGTCATCCAGCCCGGCCCCTTCACTTACGTCGAGGTTCGCGGACACGAAATCTCCGACAAAGACATCCGGGAGCTTGTTCCCATCTACGAGGAAGGCAGCATCGATCCCGACCTGATCGAGGAGGGTCTGGCCGCGATCCTGGAACACATGTACCAGGATGGATACTTCGAAGCCACCGTTCGGTCCGAGCTGATCGTGGCCCCACTGGACAATGCGTTTCAGGTGAACTATGACATCGAGCCCGGAGAACGGCATTTGATCCGGGAGGTACGAATCGAAGGCAACGAATTCTTCGACGATGAGTTCCTCGTGGACCGGATCGGGATCTCTCAGCAGGGCATGTTCAGCCGTGGCGTCTTCAGCGCGGAGCTGCTCGGCCAGGCCGTCGAAACCATCGAACGGCTCTACGGAGGCGCGGGCTTCGAGAACACGCGGATCGAACCGGAGTATTCGACCGCCGAGACAGCCATTACCGTGACGCTCCGTGTCCAGGAAGGTCGCCGGATCCTGATCGCGGACATCTCATTCACGGAAAACCGCGTTCTGGACCATACCGAGCTCGCACCGCTCGCCGCTCTGCTGCCTGGATACGTCTACACGCCCGGCGCGATCGCCGACGGGCGCAGGGCGATCATCGCGCGGTACCACGCGCTCGGATTCCCGGATGTTCAGATTGAACCAGTGGTCTCGAGGAGGGACAACGGAGACGTCGACGTTCGGTTTGAGATCGAAGAAGGTGCAGCGTACGCGATCGGACGGATCTTCGTGGCCGGCAACACGCGAACCCGCGATGGGGTCGTCCATCGCAACAGCGAGCTGCTGGAGGGGACACCGTACGATCCCGATACGATCCTGCAGGCAGAGCAGCGACTGTACGCCACAGGGCTCTTCAATCGCGTCGACATCGTCACCCTCGAGAAAGAAACGTCGGACCTGAGGGACCTCTTGATCCAGGTCGAAGATGCCGGCCCCCTCCTGCTGACCTACGGCATCGGTGCCCAGGACCGAGAGGGCGTGCGCGGAACTGTGGAGATTTCCCACACCAACCTGTTCGGCCTGGACCGCTCGATCAGTCTGCGGGTACGGGGGAGCAAGCGGGAGCAGCGCTTCCAGACCACCTTCCGGGAACCGCGACTGTTCAACCGAGAGATCGACGGGTTCGCCTCGCTGTTCGTCGAGCGGACGCGGCAGCGCACCTTTGACGCCAGCACCGTAAATATTTCTCTCCAGTCGCTGAAGCGAATCCGGGATCGAGACAGCCTTCTCTTCTCAGCAAGCTTTGAAACTGTCAACCTGCGCGACATACGCGTAAACCCGCAAGCCCAGAACTTCCCGGACGAGATCGGCACGATACAGATCTCACGCCTCGGGGGATCTTACATCCACGACACGCGAAACGATCCGATCGACCCCGGCCGGGGAAACTTCTTCACCGGCACCTTTCAGTACGCCAACCACGCGCTCGGCTCGGAAGTCGACTTCACGTCGCTCTTCCTGCAGGCCAACATCTACAGGCCGGCGAAACAGGCCGTCATCGCTGCATCGGCCCGATTCGGCTGGAATCAGCCGTACGGCGAAACCGAATCGCTACCGATCACGGAACGCTACTTTGCCGGAGGATCGACGACGTTGCGGGGGTTCGGCCTGGATGAAGCCGGTCCGGCGGACCAGCGCCGGATTCCTCGAGAGACGAGGAACTACGTCCCAACCGGCGGAAACGCCCTGGCGATCCTGAACCTCGAGTATCGTTTCCCGATCCCGTTCCCGTTATCGGGCCTCGGTGGAGCCGTGTTCTACGACACCGGCAACGTGTTTCCGCTGATTTCGGATTTCAACTTCGGCGACTTTACGCACACGGCAGGTTTTGGTCTGCGCTACCAGACTCCGCTCGGTCCGATCCGTGTGGACTTCGGTTTCAATCTCAACCGGCAATCCACCTTAATTCAGGGAGTCGTCAAACGGGAATCGCTGAATCAGGTGTTCTTTACGCTGGGACATACGTTCTGATGCTGCATTCAAAGCTCACGATAAATCGGCCCGGACGCGGTGTCCGACGCTGCAAGCGCTTCGGAATCCTCTTGTGGGTTGTCGCGTTGGGCACTGCCGTTCTGGACTCCGCTAGCGCCGACGTGATCGACAAGTTGATGGCTGTCGTCGAGGGCCAGGTCGTCACGCTCAGCGACCTGGAGCAGCACCGCGCTCTGGCTCGACTGTTCGGGGACCCTGTTCCGGAAGACGACCGGTCAGCGCTCCGAGAAGTCATCGAGAATCTGCTCATCCGAAGGGAAGTTGGCAACTTTCCGGGCATTCAGATCACAGAGGACGAACTTGACGCTTACCTGTCTCAGTTGAGGAGTACGGAAGAGCTACCGGCGGAAACCGTTCGTACCGCGGTTCACGACCGGCTTCGACTGATCCGCTTTGTGGATCTTCGGTTCCGCCAATTCGTTCAGGCCAACGACGAGGAGATCGGTCGCTACTACGCCGATGTTTTCATCCCCGAGGCTCAGGCACAGGGCCTCGCGCCAGTGCCTACGCTGGATGGGGTTCGCAATCTGATCCGAACGAACGTGATCGAAGAAAAAGTCAGCAAAGAGATCACAGTTTGGACGGAAGCCTTGTACCGGAGAAGTGAAATTGAAGTTGTTGAGTAGGAAAAGAATACTCGCTCTCATGAGCGTGATGACGCTGGCTCTACTCGCCGTGGTTGCGGGCGCGGTGTATTTCCTGAGCTCACCTGATTTTGATGATTTTGCTGCCGACTACATTGTGGATCGAATCGAATCGGCATCCGGGGGGCAGGCGGAGCTGGAAGGATTCGAAGCCGATTTCTGGCAACAGCGTTTCCTGCTCGAAGGCCTGAGCCTGCGATCAGAAGATGATTCGGGAGATCGCGCTCTGATGGAAATCGATCAGATCGATCTCGGTCTCAACCTGATGGCGATGATCAGAAGGAAACTCGATCTGTCGAGTTTGACGCTGACGCGACCGCGACTCTACATCGACATCGCACCCGATGGTTCGACGAACATTCCCACTCTCGAACAACGAGCGGATCAAGGGGGATCGTCTTTTGAGGTCTCCATAGACGCGTTAAACGTCGACGGGGGTGAAGTGTTGATCGGCGAGCGACGCGTCAACATCGACTTCGCACTCGCCGAACTCGATGGTTCCTTCGAATATGCGGGCGCGACAGGCGTCCTGTCCGGACACCTCGAATACGAAGGAACAGTCGAACGAGCCGATCGTTCGCCGATTCCCTACAAGCTGCGGGCGGACTTCGACCATACGGCCGGCACGGTGCTGGTTCACACCGCCGAGCTCAGTTCGGGTGAGTCGAGAGTGACGCTGAGGGGGCGGGTGGACGATGTGCTTCGCTCGGGCTCGGGCCGTATGGACTACAACGGTTCCACGCATCTGCCGTTCATGAACTACTTCTTCACAAGAGAGGACTTCGAGGGGACCCTGGAGTTCGCCGGCGAGCTGAGCTTCTCGAGCGACCACTTCTCGGCGACGGGACACGCCACTGGAGAAAGGGTTGCGGTCGACGACTGGATCGCCACGGACCTGGAATCCGACTTCGAGTATGCCTTCCCGGAGCGAAGGCTCAGGGCCACCGCCATCGAGATGAATGCCCTTGCGGGGAGGGTCAACGGGATTGCAGATATCGGACCGTTACCAGGCCCTGGCCGACGGGTCGAACTGGATCTCTCGTACTCCGACGTCGACGCGGCGCGACTCCGCCGCATCTATCCGTGGGACCGGCAGTACGTGATCGATTCCCTCGCCACAGGAACACTCCAGGGCTGGTTCGAGGGTAAGTTCACCCGGTTCGAATTCGAGGGGAACTCGAATCTCGTTCCCGCTGACGTGTCCGATCGGGAAGGCACCGTTTCTCTGGCGCTGAGCGGAGAGACTCACTACGAAGGAACGCCGGGCTCAGTTCGTCTCACCGACGCCACCGCCCGTCTCGGTGCGACCGACATCGAGGCTGACGGGTTGGTGGACCGGGTCAGCTCCTCCCTCGAGCTCTCGCTCAAATCCGCCGATCTCGGCGATCTCGACTTTCTGTACGATGGCGCCAACGGGTCCGGCGAATTCGACGGGACAGTCACGGGACCGATCGGGGAACCGGTGATCGCGGGTCAGTTCGTCGTTTCCGGCTACAGGAGTGGAAATTGGGGCCTCGATCGACTCGCCGGTAAAGCCCGCCTGAATCCGGACAGGATCGCACTCGAAGGGGTTCAAGTGTCGGACGGTCGGTCGGAACTCGTGATGAGTGGGAGCGTCGGGCTGGATGGCGCGGATCCTGATCTGGACATCCGGGTGCGGAGCTTGCACGGAAAGGATCTCGAGGAGTTCGTAGCGTCACCTTTCGACGGCCAGTTCAGCGGCGACGTCCATGTCGCATCGATAGCGCCGATCGAGGCCAGTGGAAAACTGCAAGCCCGCAACCTCGTCTACGAAGGCCGTCTGCTGGGAAACGCACAAACGGACTTCAATTTCGATGACGCCGAGATCCGACTCAGCGATCTGGCTCTCGAGCGGGAGGACGCCAACCTTCAAGCCAGCCTGATCTACCGGCGCGCTTCAGACGAGATCAACGTCGACCTGACTTCGTCGGGTCTGACATTGGAAGAACTCCATTCGCTGGGCGTGCCGTCGGCGTTCAGCGGGACCATCCGCGATGCCGATTTTAACGTCCGCGGCACACGGTCGCTGCCTCAAGTCGAAGGCAGCGCCAGCGTGGAGGAATTTCGCTTCCGGCAACAACATTTTCCGAGGGTCGACCTCAGCGTCGGTACTTCCGCGCGCCTGGTCCGCGCACGCATCGAAACGACGCAGAATCTAACGCTCGAAGCTGAGTTCAATGCGGCCGAAGATGGATACCCCTTTACCGGTAAAGCCGATTACTCCGATTACGCGATCGACCAACTAACAGGAATGGCTACGGGTTCGCTGGTCGCGACCGGAACCGCGTCGTTTGCCGGATTGCTTGCAGACTTCTCGACACTCGCTGGAGAGGGCGAGGTCACCGACTTGAGGGCGGTCTTCCGGGACCGGGTCCTCGGTATCGCCCAACCCTTCCCGTTTCGCTTTGATTCCCAGCGCCTGACCCTGTCGGAAATCAACCTTAGCGGGGGCGCGACTTCGATCCGACTTTCAGGCACGGCAGCGCTTGCGGAAACAACGCCACTCGACCTGAGCATCAACGGCGCGGTCGACCTGTCGCTCGTCGCGGGCGGCATTCCCAATATCGAGGCCGACGGCAGCCTCACGTTGGAAGGAACGGTGACGGGTGGAATCCGGAATCCGGAACTGCGTGGCCTGGCGCAACTGGAAGACGTATCGCTCGGTCACGAAGGGCTATTCCTGCGCCTTTCGTCCGTGAACGGCGGCTTGTTCTTTGACGGGAACAGCGTGAACTTGACCGATGTCGAGGGAAGTGCGGGCGGGGGTCGGGTTACGATGCGGGGATCGATCGACGTCGAGAACCTCAGCCTGGGAGCCTTCGATGTTCGACTGGACTTGTCGAATGTCCGTCTGCGCGATCCGGAGGGACTCCGGACGGTGGTATCGGGCAACCTGGCACTTCACGGTACCGGATCGGCGCCGAACCTGGAAGGCAACCTCGACGTCCTCAGTTTCTCTTACGACGAAAGCTTCGACCGGTTCCTGGAACTCTTCCAGAACCCCGGACCCAGCGACCTCGAGTCCCCGCTCGCCGCTGTCACGCTGGCGATCCGCGCCCAGGGTGACCGGAACATCAGCATCGAAAATGATCTTGCCAGCGTCGAAGGAAGATTGGACCTCGACATCGGCGGTACCTTCGGGAATCCGGCGCTGACGGGTCATGTCGAGGTCAGTGCCGGCTTTCTCGACTTTCAGGGCTCGCGCTACCGGATCACCCGCGGAAGCGTCGACTTCGTCGATCCTTTCCGCGTCGAACCGGTGGTCGACATACAGGCCGAGACCGAACTTCGAGACTACCGGATAATCCTCGGCATCAGCGGACGTGGCGACGAGATCAGGCTGGACATGCGTTCCGACCCACCTCTGCCGCAGTTGGAAATCGTCAGTTTGATCGCGGGCGGGCGTACTCGTGAGGAGCTTGCGGAAGATCCTGCCGCCGGGGCCGCCCTTCCGACCAGCGAGCAACTGTTCCGAGGGGGCGCCGCAACCATACTCACAGACTTGCTGCAATCACGCGTCGGTTCGCGCTTCGGCCTGCTCGATCGCTTTCGGCTAGAGCCGTTTCTGGTCGGCGCAGAGAACGACCCGGTTGCCCGTGTGACGATATCCGAACAGATCACCAGGGACCTGACGATCACCTACTCGCAGGACCTCTCCTCGAACCGCCAGCAGATCATCCTGATCGAATACTTCCTCAACAACGATACCTCGTTCATCGCTTCACGCGATGAAACCGGCGCAGTCGGACTGGACATAAAACTCCGAAAAAGATTCCAGTAGGAGGATCGTCGGAACGGATCGATCCAGAGATTGCACGGATGAGATCCAGCCACGGATTGCACGGATTTAACGGATCACGAGGAGTCTTTCAGAGGCAGACCATAGGGTTCCTGTCCGTGTAATCTGTGTAATCCGTGGCATTCTCAGCAGGTTTCCCGGAGAGCGAAAACCTACTCCAACAGTGCGATGCATTCGATTTCGATGGCGACGCCAAGCGGGAGGGCAGCGACCTCTACGGTGGCGCGGGCGGGGGGAGAGTGTTTGAAGAATTCTCCGTAGATTCCATTCACCTCTTTGAAGTTTCCCATGTCGGAAAGATAGATCGTTACCTTCACAACGTGGCTGAGCGAGGCACCGGCACCGGTGAGGACCCCTTGCAGGTTCATTAACGACTGGCGGGCCTGCGCTGCCACGGACATGTCGCCGATGAGCTGACCCGTGGCCGGGTCCAGCGGGATCTGCCCCGACACGAAGACGAAGTTACCGGCGCGGATCGCCTGGGAATAGGGTCCGATCGCGGGCGGACCCAACGGAGTCGAGATCACTCTCTTGGGCATAGTTGGGCTATCTTCCTAGGTTGCTGTGTTGACGGTCTTTGGGGCACGAATCACATCGAAAACGCCGTCGAGTTGCCTGATCTTCGAGATAACTTTCTCCAGATGCTTCATGTCGGGTATCTCCAAGGTCATGTCGATGACGCCGTGCTCTTTTTCCGTGCGTGCAGCAACGTCCAGAATGTTGGAACGAATGTCTGAGATCGCGGAAGAAACGCCGGCCAGGATGCCGGGCCGATCGGCCGTCGTGATCGTCAACTGGACTGCGTAAGCTTCGCTGTCGAGCGGCCGGCTGGCCCATTCGACATCGATTCGCCGGTCCGCCTCATACATCAGGTTCTGGACGTTCGGGCAGTCCTTGGCATGGACCGCCACTCCCTTTCCGCGTGTGACGTAACCGATGATTCCCTCGCCGCGGATCGGCTCGCAGCACTTTGCTCGATAAACCAGAAGATCATCCATCCCCTTCACTTTGATCTTCAGGTCGTCGCTGAAACCGAAGACCCTCTTGACCGCCGAGGTGAGCTTCGACGCCGGCGCAGCGGCATCCTTCAGGGCGTCGGGGTCTGCCTTCGCCAGGACTTGTCGGGCCGAGACCTTCCCGTAGCCGATCGCCGACATCAGGTCGTCCACCTTTGTGCACCCGTAGTGGGGAGCGATCTCCAGTAGCCGATCGCTCTCGCTCAAAGCCTTCACGCTGACCTTGTACTTGCGCGCCTCCTTCTCGAGAAGCTTCTGTCCCAGCTCGACAGACTGGGTCTTCTCCTGACCGCTCAGCCAGTTGCGAATCTTGTTCCTTGCTCGGGAAGTCTTGATGAAGTTCAGCCAGTCCCGGCTGGGGTGGTGCCCGGGCTGCGTCACGATCTCCACGATGTCGCCGTTGGACAATCTGCTCTTGAGCGGAACAAGGCGTCCATTCACCTTGGCGCCGACACACGTGTTGCCCACTTCGGTGTGGATCGCATAGGCAAAGTCCACGGGTGTGGCATCGCTCGGCATCGTGATGACCTCGCCCTTAGGCGTGAAGGTGTATACCTCCTCTGGATAGAGATCGACCTTGAGCGTGCTCAGGAAGTCGGTCGGATCTTTCATCTCCTGTTGCCATTCGACGAGATGGCGCAACCAAGAGACGCGATGGTCTTCCCGGTCGTCTGCCACAAGCTTCCCATCTTTGTACTTCCAATGAGCCGCGATTCCTTCTTCGGCCACCTCATGCATTTCCGCCGTCCGGATCTGTACCTCGAAGGGCTGTGCTCCAGCGATGACAGATGTGTGCAGCGACTGGTACATGTTGGGGCGCGGCATCGCGATGAAATCCTTGATACGTCCGGGAACCGGCCGCCACGTGTTGTGGATGACTCCGAGAGCGGCGTAGCAATTCTTGATATCGTCGGTGACGATTCGGATCGCGAGCAGGTCGTAGACCTGGTCCAGCTCGATCATTTGCCGCCTTAGTTTCTGATCGATTGAATAGATTCTCTTGATCCGGGCTTCGGTCTTACACGGGATTCCATGCTCGGTCAGTTTCTGCTCGATCGTCTGCCGGACATCTTCGAGAAACTTTTCGTCTACCTTCCGCTTAGCTTCGAGAGACGTCTTGATCTCGTTGTACGAGTTGGGATCCAGAAAACTGAACGCGAGGTCTTCGAGTTCCCCGCGAATCTTTCCCATCCCGAGACGATGTGCGAGGGGGGCGTAGATCTCCAGCGTCTCGCGAGCGATCGCCTCCCTGCGGTCGGCCCGCAGGTGGCGCAACGTACGCATGTTGTGGAGACGGTCGGCGAGCTTGACGATGATCACCCTGACGTCGTCACTCATGGCCAGCAGCATTTTCCGGAAATTCTCGGCCTGCTTTTCCTCGGTAGACGTGAAGTAAATCTGGCTGATCTTCGTCAGCGCGTCGACAACGTGGGCGACCTCTTCGCCAAACATCGCCTCCAGGTTTTCAAGCGACGTCAGCGTGTCCTCGACGACGTCGTGGAGCAGACCGACGCTGACCGTCACCGCATCCATCTTCATCTCGGCAAGGATGTTGGCGACTTCGAGAGGATGCGTCAGGTAGGGTTCACCGGACGCCCGTACCTGCCCTTTGTGCTCCTTCGCTGAGAAGAGGTAGGCGCGGCGGACGATTTCGAGATCATCCTGCGGGTGATGCTTCTGAATCTTCTCGATGATTTGTTCCAAGCGAATCATGGTCGACACACGGGTGCCACCGCTTACAATCGGCGACGGAGTCCTCGGATCTCACCCTATTGTAGCCCGTCCTTTCCGGTCAATCACTTGCGACGTGAATCTTTTGACGGTTTTCGGGGAGAACCTGCAAATTGCTCTTGAACCTGACGTAACGTAAGGTTGTATCACCTCTCAATGGGAAGGAGGAAGTCGAATGCCCAAAGGGCTTTGGAAGGTCGGAGAGCTGGCCAATGAGACCGGTTTGTCCGTGCGAACCCTCCACTACTACGACCACATCGAGCTGCTCTCGCCGACCCGGCATACGGACGCCGGACATCGTCTTTACGGAGCGGGGGACGTGTCGCGTCTGTATCGAATCATCGCGCTGCGCAACCTCGGCCTTTCGCTCGACGAGATAAAGAGTTGCCTGGGCCGAAGCAATTACTCCCCCCAAAAGGTCGTGCAGCTCCAGATCGACCGCCTTCGGGAACGGATGGAGCTTGAGCAGCGGCTATGCCGGCGTCTGGAGGCCATAGCCGGGCGCTTGAATTCACGGAAGAGGGTGTCGGTGGAGCAATTCATCCAGACCATCAGGGAGGTTCAGATGTCTGAAAAATTCGAGAAGTACTACCCGCCGGAACAGCGGGAAGAACTCGCACGACGGAAAATCGCTGTCGGCGAGGATCGCATCCGACAGGACGAGCAAGAGTGGGCGGGGCGGACCTGTTCGATCGATTCCGAACCGAAATGGACAACGGAACGGATACCGCGAGTGAAACGGTTCAGGAACTCGTCGCAAGGTACACCAGCTTGATCAACGAGTTCACCGGCGGCAACAAGAAGATCGAAGCGTCGATGGCAAAGATGTACAGAGCCGAACCGAACCTGCTGCAACAGTTCGGGATGAACTTCGATCAGCCGCTCCGCGAGTACATCGGGAAGGCGATGTCTCCTGGGAGGAAATGACTGGGGGTCTTGATGGTAGCGAAATCCCTGGGAAGGCTCCGGGCGTGGGGGGACCGGACCAGCTGTCTTTCTCCGAAGGCCTTCGCAATGCTAGGGTGTCTTCGAACGCTCCCGGTCGAAAAGAGAGGGGGACGGTGGGCCCGACGCTAATGATCGGGGAGGCGGGCTTAACGCCCGCCTCCCACACCACCGTACGTACGGTTCCGTATACGGCGGTTCATAAAGATTGAAGTCGGGAATGCACCTCGGAGAAGGATTGCAAACCCAGGCGACGGAAGGCAGAGGCGGGGACAGCCTGATTCATATGGCTGGCGCCCGCATTCCACCAAGGCCCGCGCCCGTTGGAAACCGAGGTCCGAGCCCGAGCGGTCGCAATACCGCGTCGAGTGAGTTCCCGGAATCGTGTTCGGTTCCGCTTCCACTGCTGCCACAAGATCGACCGCAGCCGGCGGCGCAACCACTGATCCAGTCGCTCGAAGCTGCCTCGAACCTCCGCCAAGCGATAGTAAGCCACCCAACCCCGAATGATGGGAATGAGTGTTCCGATCGTGCGAGCGAGGCTTCGGCCTCGCCCGGCTCGCGTGATCTCCCGAAGTCTCATTTTCAGTCGTTTTAACGACGAATCCGAAACCTTCAGTTTGGCCTCGCGATGCGCCGTGAAACTGTACCCGAGGAACTTTCGCTTCCACGGCCGCGCCACGGCGCTTTTGGCCCGGTTCACCTTCAGCCGGAGTCTCCTGTCCAGAAAACATTCCAGCGATGCCATGACCCGCTGACCCGCTGCCTCGGAGCGAATGTACACATTCACATCGTCGGCATAACGAACGAAGCGGTGCCCACGTTTCCCCAACTCCCGATCCAGTTCATCCAGCAACAGGTTCGACAGCAGAGGCGAGAGGGGGCCGCCTTGCGGCGTCCCTTCTGCCCGGGGCGACACCAGCCCGCCCTCCATCAGTCCGGCCTGTAGATAGCGCCGAATCAATCGAAGCACCCGTTTGTCTTTGATTCGTCGCGCCACGCGTGCCATCAGCACGTCATGGTTGACGCGATCAAAGAACTTCTCGATGTCCAGGTCCACCACCCAGCGATGTCCGGCTCGAATGTGTTCCCGGGCACGCACCACCGCCTTTTGGGCGCTTCGTCCCGGTCGGTAGCCGTAGCTATCTTCCGAGAACGTCCGATCCCATAGGGGTTGGAGAACCTGAAGCAGAGCCTGTTGAATCATCCGGTCCATCACGGTCGGAATGCCCAGCGTCCGTATCCCTCCGTCCGGTTTCAGAATATCGACTTTCCTCACCGGTTGGGGGCGGTACGTCTCGTCGAGCAGTTCTTGACGGACTCGCGTCCAGTGCATCTGACAGTGCGGCATCGACCTTGGCTGACTCCGGCCGTCGCCTCGACCCCAACCGTTTAGCGCGAGATCGACCAGGTCCTCAACGGTCATCCCGTCGATTCCCGCCGCCCCGCTATTGGCCTTGACGCGTCGGTATGCGGCCAGAACGTTTTCCCGTTCCAGCACCTTCTCCAGTAGCATTCCCTCCTCGATCCCGACTTGCTCGTGACGTGCCGTGCGAGTTTGACGCCCCTCATCCGTATCTGTCACGGTTCCGCCGCTATCCTTCCGGTTCGGTTCCGGCTTCTCAGCCCTCTTGTCTGCGTCTCCGTTTCGCATCGAACGCTCCGTGTCGGTCTCTTCTCCATGTGTGGTCCTTCACCCCGGCTCCGCCGGGCTACTATGACCGTGGCTGACTTCCGCCGCCCCATCGCGCCGCCTCTCGACGACTCTAGCTGTTCCCAGCAAGACAACGGATCTCCCAGGGTAAGGCACGTGACTTTCACTCCATCTACCCGCCGCATCTACAAACGCCCGGTCCGGATGACATTGGGCTTCCGATCTGTTGGCCTCTTCGCCCACCTGACGCCTGCCTCTTATGCGGTTCGTGTGCCTCGGGCCAGAGTTTTGCCTATGGCTTCCTTCCCACCCCCGATTGCTCGGACGCAGTTGCCACATCGGCTAAGGGTTCCTGTCATCAAGGCCCCCAGAGGACTCTCACCTCCTAGTCACTTCCCGGTTCGCTTTCGCTCCCCGGTTATCCAGCGCCAATTCATGGCGCTGCGCGCCATGCCTGGCGCACCAAGAAAAAAGGCCGTCCCCAAAGGGACGGTCCTTTCTTCGATTCGCTCAGTGAAACGAAAACCTGTTTACTGTCCGACCTCGTTGGCGGCTTCCCGCTCCGCGAGCAATCTGCGCGTTTCCATGGCCCTGTTGAACCACAGGTCCGCCATCTGGAGGAGCTGCTGACGATCGGCGAGCGCCCCTTCGTCTTCAGAATCTTCCGGGATCAACGCCGCGGATTCGCGGTAAAGCAGGTTCTTGTAGGTCATCGCATCCTCATACTCTTCGTTCAGTTCGAGGGCACGATCCAAGGCTTGCTGGCCTTCTTCGATCAGGTCCGTCAACTCTTCCGGAGAACGCTCGACGGTCTTGTCGAAAACGATCATCCAGTTGAGGCTGCCGATGCTGTAATGCGACACCGGATTCTCGGCGTCGACGGACGCCTGCAGCAAGTAGTACTCGCGTGCGGTATCCAGATCGTTCGTGTTCTGGTAGATGCTGGCCAACCCGGCCATCGCTGTTGTCGCGGTCGGATCTCGCTCCAGGACGCTTTCAAACGTATCGATCGCCAGCTGTGCCATGCGGCGATTCTCCTCGGACAGCGCCCCCGGGACGAACTGCTGGGAATAGGCTGTGGCAAGGTACAGTTCAGCCTGGGTCAGCTCCGGGTCGAGCTCGAGCGCGACGATGAAATAATCGACGGCGGCCTGGTAGTTCGAGTCGTTAAAGGCGCGGACACCCTTGTTCAGGTTGTCTCTCGCCTGAAGACTCTGACAGCCCACCGAGGCCAGCGCGAGCATTCCAACTAGTAACAAAAGTAGTTTCTTCTGCCGCATAAAACAACACCTCCGCTTTACCGTTGATTACTGACCCGACGTGATCTGTTCGGTCATCAAACCGACCTTCTCAACACCTGAACCCTTAGCGATGTCGATGACGACGATGACGTCATTGAACAGCAGCTCGGGATCCGCGTTCACGAAGATCGTGCGGTCATTGCGAGTCTTGAAGATGTCCTGCAACTGACGACTCAGTGTTCGGAGCTCCGCTGCGTCCTGGTTGATCTGTATCTGACCCCGACTGTCGATCGACACCACGACCGTTCGGTTTTCCTCATCCGGCGGCGGCGGCGGAGTCCCCGGCGGCGGTGGCTGTGGTACAGCCGCGTCGAGGCCCTTCGGAGTCAGCGGCGTGATCACCATGAAGATGACCAGCAACACGAGTAGAATATCGATCAGCGGCGTGATGTTGATATCGGACGCCGCCCCGAGTTTCTTGCCGTATTTCTTCTTGTCTGCCATTCCGTTCTCCCCCGCCTACTGGCGGATCGCGTCGTCCAGTCGCTCGGTCAACAGGCCGATACGATCGACGCCGGCCGACCGCACCGTGTCGACCACCGCGACCACGTCACCGTACTTTGAACGAAAGTCGCTCTTGACATAGATGGTCTTGTCCAGCCTGTCGGCCAGCAGATCCAGCACCAATACCGGCATCTCCTCCAGGGTGACTCTCTCCTTACCCAGGAAGAACTTCCCGTCGCGGGTCACCGCCACCAGAACCGCGTCGTCCTGGTCGGCTGCCTGCATGTCGATTGGGTTGTTGGTCTTGGCCAGCTCCACGCTGACGCCCTTCTGGAGCATCGGCGTAATGACCATGAAGATGATCAGCAGAACCAGCATGACGTCGGCCATCGGTGTAACGTTGATTTCCGACGTTACCCCCCCCTGGTCGCCACCTGTTGAGATAGCCATAGCTCATTACCCCCGCTGTTTGACGAAGTAGTCCATCAACTCGGACGACGAGTTGTTCATCTCGACCTGGAACGCCTCGACCTTGTTCGTGAAGGAGTTGTACGCCCACACGGCAGGCACCGCGACGAAGAGGCCGAAGGCCGTCGCGACGAGCGCCTCGGAAATGCCGCCGGCGACTGCGGACAGGCCGGCCGTCTTCTCACTCGACATGCCCTGGAACGCGTTGATGATGCCGACAGTGGTCCCGAACAATCCGACGAAAGGAGCCGTCGCACCAATCGTCGCCAGACCGGAAAGGCCCCGCTTCAATTCGGCGTTGACGATAGCCTCGGCACGCTCACAAGCGCGGCGCGAAGCGTCGATCTGTTCCCCGGACAGTTCCGCCGATGAACCCTGTGACCGATACTCCTGCAGCCCGGCTTCAACAACCTTGGCCAGATGGCTGCGTTTGTTCTGCTCGGCGACGCTGATCGCCTCCTCGATCTTTCCTTCCTTCAGGCAGCCGGCAACGGCGGGAGCAAATTCCCGAGACTGTTTCCGGGCCTGGGAGAAAGCGATGTAACGATCGATCATGACACCGATCGACCACGCCGACATGATCGCGAGAAGAACCACAACTGCCTTCGCGGCGAAACCCATCTGCGCCCACATGGACCGAAGGTCAAAACCGACTTCCTGCAGCAGCATCATTCCCAAAAAATTGAGTTTGTAGAGCATCATAAAATCAAAGTCCTCCTACTGATTCGTAACCAAAACCCTTTACGAAACGCTGAATTCGATAAATTTTCCGAGTCGCCGGCGGCCTAGTTGGAGAAAGCGAAGTTCACCGTAATCGTCGTGACGACTTCCACCGGTTCGTTGTTGAGCATTGTCGGCTTGTAACGCCACTGACCTACGGCGTTCTGAGCCGCCTGGATCAACAGCGGATGGCCGGTGATGACCCGCAGATTCTGAATCGTGCCGTCCTTGCCGATCACTGCTTCCAGCACGACGACGCCCTGGATGCGAGCCTGCTTTGCCAACGGCGGATACACAGGTCGGACCTGCTCAATGATGTTGGCCTGCTGAACGTTCCCACCCACACGGACGCGCTGTGGCGGCGGCGGCGGTGGTGGCGGCGGCGGCGGCGGTGGCGGTGGCGGCGCGGCGTCGGCCTGCGCCTTCAAAACACCACCCAGCACACCGGACAGAAGGCCGGTGTTGGTTCCTCCTGCAACTCCCCGCACCGACGGTGGCGGTCCTTCATCGACGATACGGGCAATTTCGTCCGGAATCTCCGTCGGCGCCACCATGGCGGTCGGATCGATCTGGACCTCCGTCACGACGATGGGCGGCGGCGCCTCAATCTCTTCAGGTGGCGGTGGCGGCGGTGGGGGTGGCGGTGGCGGCACAACCAGGAACCCCATCAACTGCTGAGCCTCAAGCGTGTCCGTGTAGATCAACGGTATCAGGACCAGCACCACGAGCATTACCACGTGCACCACGGTCGATATCAAGATCGTCACCGGCGTCCTTTTCTTGGCTCCCGATGATTCGATTAAAGAATCCTCGAACATACCGTTCGTTACCTCCCTTCGCTGACTTTCAAACTTGACGCCCCGTCCGGCGGCTGCTGCCCTATCCGATGACCCGCTGGGGAGGACACCTCAAACACCAATTACCAAGCCTCTGCCTACAAACACAATAGGAACACGACAGCTCAAAATGTGGCAGTGCTTCGATGGCCTAAAATACCGAGAGCGACCCTTATACCAACCGATTCCGAGGCCTGTCAACTACTAATACCCCGCGTGATTAGCCTCTTTTGATCCCTTCGCGCGAGCCGACCGCGGCAGCCTTGTTTGAGCCATCTCCCGGGCTCGCCCCCTATCCCGATAGTTTGTGTAGATCAGTACGGTAGGCGAAGCGATCGCGATGGAAGAATAGGTTCCGATCAAAACCCCCACCACGAGCGCGAAGGCAAAATTGTTGATCACTTCCCCACCGAACAGGAACATCGCAAGGGCCGCGACCAGGGTCAATCCAGAAGTCAGGATCGTGCGGCTCAGGGTCTGGTTGATGCTCCGATTCAGCGTCGTTTCCAAACTATCTCTCCGACTCAGTCTCAAATTCTCCCGAACCCGATCAAAGACCACGATGGTGTCGTTGACTGAGTAGCCGACCAGGGTCAGCAACGCGGCGATCACCGTCAGATTGATCTCCTTGTTGAAGATCGAGAAAAAACCGAGCGTGATCAAAGTGTCGTGAAACACCGCGAGGACCGCCCCTGCGCCGTAGATCCACTGGAAGCGGAAGCCGATATAGACCAGGATTCCGGCCAGCGCATACAAGGTCGCGAATACCGCCTGGCGTCGCAGGTCCGCCCCGACTTTCGGGCCGACGGACTCGGAATTCAAGATCTCGAACTGTCCCTCGAACCCGTCGTTCAGTGCCGCGGTGATGATCTCGCGCCCGCGCCCCAGGTCCTCTGCCACCAGCTCCTGCGCGACCTGGATCAGGATGTCGTTGTTGCTCCCTCCCCCGGTCAGCTCCTGGATCTGGCTCTGCGGCGCTCCACCCTCGCGGAGCAACTCCCGGATCCGGTCGATCGGCGGTGGCTCCTGGAACCGCACATAGACAATCGCTCCCCCCTGAAAATCGACACCGTAGCGGAGCGTTCCCTTTGCAACGATTGAAATCAGGCCGGCAAGCAGCAGTATTGCCGATAACCCGAAGAACAGTCGCCGTTTACTTTGCCAATCAACCTGAATGTTCCCGAAAAGTTCGACCATCGAGTCTTACCTAACTGTAGACACCGGGTCCGTCGCGATTGTTCCCGGAATCTGGAATAGTAGCCTAAATACTGAGTGTCGGAACGCGCTCCGCCCTGCCCAGAATCCACTCGAACAGGGTCCGTGAGACGAACACTGCAGTGAATACATTCGCTATGAGACCGATCACCAACGTGACGGCAAAGCCCTGGACGGGCCCGGTTCCGAACAGGAACAGCATAATCGCCGAAATCAGAGCCGCCAGGTGGGTGTCGACAATCGTGATGAACACCCGGTTGAATCCAGTCACCACGGACGAAACCGCCGTCTTACCGGCACGTAGCTCCTCTCTGATTCTCTCGAAGATCAGGATGTTGGAATCGATGCCCACACCGATCGTCAGGATGATTCCCGCGATGCCCGGCAGGGTCAGAGCCGCCTCGAAGTACGCCAGCGCACCGAAGAGCAGGACGATGTTCAGGATCATCGCGACGGTGGCGTTCACGCCGGACATCCGGTAATAGAAAAGCATGAAGAGCACGACCCCGAAGAGTGACACGACTCCGGCCAGAATCCCCTGCCGGATCGAGTCTGCTCCCAGTGAGGCTCCCACGACCCGCTCCTCGAGATACTCAATCGACGCGGGCAGCGCGCCGGAACGGAGGATAAGCGAGAGGTCCTGGGCCTCCTGCAGCGTGAACCCGCCCTGGCCTCCTTCGATGATTCCCGAGTCGGTAATCCGGCCGTTGATGCGCGGTGCCGACTGGATACGCCCGTCGAGAACGATCGCCAGAAGCCGGCCGATGTTTTCCTCGGTCGCGCGACCGAAGCGCTGCGCTCCATCGGCATTCAGGCTGAAACTTACGGCTGGGCGGCCGAAGCTGTCTCTCGAGGGGAACGCGTTTCTCATGTCGCGACCCGTGATCGCCGCTATGCGTTCCACCGCGTACCAGGCTTCCCCACCACCCAGCGTCACGTCACCCTCGACTGATTCGATCAGCTCGAGGTCTGGCGGCAGCGCGCCGCCGTAGCCGGCGAGGAGAGCCTGCTGATTCGGAAAGGGCCCGGTGTCGACCAGCTTGAGCTCCAGCAGCGCCGTGGACTGCATGAGGGTCTTCACGCGCGCAGGGTCGTCCACCCCCGGCAGCTGTACCAGGATCTCGTATTCACCCGGGCCACCGTGTTCCTGGATGGTCGGCTCGGTCACCCCGAACTCGTCGATGCGGTTTCGGATTGTCTGGATCGCCTGGTCGACGGCCTGGTCGCGGAAGATGATCTGGGTAGCGGTCTCGAGCTGAATCGTGTAGGTGTTGGGTACGTCCCCGGCAGTCGACAATATGTTCCACTCCGGAAACGAGTCGCCGAGGATGCGCCGGAAGTCCGCGTCCCGCGTCGGATCGACACCGATCATCAGCATCTGGTCGTCAGCCGGGCGCGACGTCTGCCTGAAGATAATATTGTCTTCTGCGAGGAGATCCTCGAGGCGTTCGATCGCGAGATCCGTTTCAGCACGAATCGCGTCGTCGGTCACCACGCCCAGCACCAGGTGCGTACCTCCCTTCAGGTCCAGACCCAGGCGGATACTGTCTTGAATGTTGGCGAGGCTCGGAGGAATACCTAAAACGGGAAGTAAGGCCACCCCGATGACCACGAGGGTCACCACCAAACGATTGCGAATTCTCTTGGACATATAGGATCTACTCTTGCTCGGGCTCCTGCATCGACGCTACAGCGTTGCGCGAGATATCAATCTTGACGTTTTCGGCGATTCTCACCTGAAGCTTGTTTCCTCTCAAGGCAACGACCGTCCCCATGATCCCCCCGGTCGTGATGACCTTGTCACCAGTCTTCAGGTTGTCGATCATGTCCTGCAGCTTCTTCTGACGACGTCGGGCCGGCATGAAAACGATGACATAAAAGATGCCGATGATGAAAAGCAGCGGAAGAAAGCCGCCAAGCCCCGGGGACTGGGGCGGCGCCTGTTGAAGGAACACCTCGACCTCCGAACGAAAAACGGGCCCAGGTTCTACTGGGCCCTGAAGCTTCTCGCTACAGTCAACAGTTCGTTAAACCGTTCAAATTCAATAAAATGCCTTATTTTGCGCAGAGTGTCAAGATAGAAAAAGAGGTTGTGGACAGTGTTGAGGACCGAAGAAAGAATTTCTTTGGAAAGAAAGAGGTGACGGAGGTAGGCCCGGGAGTACTTTCTACAGACGGGACACCCGCAGTCGGGATCGACAGGTCCGGGGTCATCCTTGAATCGCGCGTGCCGGATCACGATGTGCCCTTCCCTGGTAAAGAGCGATCCGTTCCGCGCGTGCCGGGTCGGCATCACGCAATCGAACATGTCCATCCCCCGGGACACACATTCGATGAGATCGACGGGTGTTCCCACGCCCATCAAGTATCGCGGCCGGTCGGCAGGAAGGAAGGGCTCGATCTCCTCGACGACGTCGTACATGGTAGGAATCGGCTCGCCGACTCCTAGTCCGCCGACGGCGTAACCTTCAAAACCGGTTTCAATCAAACGAGAGGCGCTTTCCTCTCGCAGATCCTTGTAGATAGCGCCCTGGACGATGCCGAATAGAGCCTGCAAAGGTCGGGGCTTGCCGTCGAGGTGAGATCGGCAACGCTCGGCCCACTGCACCGAACGTCTCATCGAGATCCGCGCATCGGAGTGGCTGGCCGGGTGGGCGAGGCAGTCGTCGAGCACCATCATGATGTCCGAGCCGAGGGCGTTCTGGATGTCGACGGCCAGTTCCGGCGTCAGGAAGAAGGAGTCCCCGTTCAAGTGGGAGCGGAACCGGACTCCATCCTCATCCACCTTCCTCAGGTCGCTCAGGCTGAACACCTGAAAGCCGCCGCTGTCGGTCAGAATCGGACCGTCCCAGCCCATGAACTGGTGCAGTCCGCCCATCCGTCCGATCACTTCATGTCCGGGACGCAGAAACAAATGGTAGGAGTTCGACAGGATCATTTGGGCACCGACTTCGAGCAGCTGCTCCGGAGTCACGGCCTTGACCGTCGCCTGGGTTCCCACCGGCATGAAGAGGGGCGTCTCGACGACCCCGTGAGGCGTGTGCAACCGGCCCCGTCTCGCCCGTGTGTTGGGGTCGGTCTTTAGGAGTTCAAATCTCATTGCAGATTGGAGGTTGAAGATTGCTCAATTTGTCATTTCTCCGACCGGGAAATCTGAAATCTCCAATCTCCAACTCACGATTTCCAATGTGGGAATTTAAGATAGAAAAATCTGCGATCGACCTTCCCTCACTCCACAAAGTGGCACGCACCCAACCGTCCGTCCGACAACCGACGCAGAGGGGGCTCTTCGGTCCGGCATCGATCTTCGACGATCGGACAACGGGTGTGGAAACGGCAGCCCGAGGGCGGGTTGATCGGGGTCGGCACGTCGCCGTGGAGGATGATACGCTCTCGCTTTCGTCCGGGTTCCGGAAGAGGCACGGCGCTCAGGAGGGCCTTGGTGTAGGGATGACGCGGCTCGACACAGATCTGTGCGCTGGTTCCGACTTCCACCAGCTTTCCCAGATACATCACGCCGATTCGGTTCGATATATGTTCGATCACGGGAATCCCGTGGGAGATGAACAGGTAGGTCAAACCCAACTGGTTCTGGAGGTCGGCCAGCAGGTTGATGATCTGGGCCTGGATGGACACGTCGAGCGCGGACACCGGCTCATCGGCGACTATCAGTTTCGGCTTCATCGCCAGGGCGCGAGCGATGCCGATTCGCTGGCGCTGCCCTCCGCTGAATTCATGTGGGTAGCGGGTTCCCGCTTGCGGGTCCAGTCCGACCGTCTCCAGCAATTCCGCCACGCGTCGTTCACGTTCCGACCCGCTCGCAGTACCATGGATGGCGAATGGTTCCCCGACGATCGACCGAACAGGCATTCTCGGGTTCAACGAAGCGTAGGGATCCTGGAAGATGATCTGCATGTCTCGGCGGCGACGGCGGAGGTCCCGGGGCCGGAGCGCTCGCAGATCGGCACCGTCGAACTGGATCTCTCCCGAATCGGGTTCAATCAACCGGAGCACCGCCCGGCCGGTCGTCGTCTTGCCGCAACCCGACTCGCCCACCAGGCCGAACGTTTCGCCTCGATCGATCGAGAAGCTTACGTCGTCCACCGCCTTGACGTAGTCCGTCGCACGCGACAGCACTCCCCGCCGGATCGGGAAATACTTCCGCAGGTCTCGTACTTCCAGCAGTTTCTCAGGCATGGATGCACCGGACATGGTGGTTGTCGGCGATCGCGTCGAGTGCGATTTCCGACTGCGAGCACTCGTCGGTACGTTTTGCGCATCGTGAGGCGAAGGAACAGCCGACCGGCAGGTGCAGCAGGTTTGGGACAACCCCTTCGATGACATCGAGGCGATCCTTCTTCGCGAGGCTGGACCCCAGTTTGGGAATTGACTGCAGCAGACCCTGGGTGTAGGGATGGCGTGCTTCCCGGAATACCTGCTCCGCCGACCCGATTTCCACGATCTTACCGGCGTACATGACGGCCACGGTCTCGGCGACCTCCGCTATCACGCCAAGGTCGTGCGAAATCAGCATCAGAGACAGGTTGTACTCGTCGCGCAGTTCGTTGAGCAGTTCCAGTATCTGGGCCTGGATCGTGACGTCGAGCGCGGTCGTGGGCTCGTCTGCGATCAACAGGGCAGGCTTACAGACCAGCGCCATCGCGATCATCACCCTCTGGCGCATCCCTCCGGAGAGCTGGTGCGGGTAGTCCTTGGCCCGACGCGCCGCATCAGGTATCGCGACGGCCTGCATCGCTTCGACCGCACGATCCCAGGCTTCTCCCTGAGACACGTTCTCGTGGGCCAGGACCGACTCGGCAATCTGGTACCCGGTCGTCAACACCGGGTTGAGGGCGGTCATCGGTTCCTGAAAGATCATCGATACCCGATCGCCTCTCCGACGGCGCATGTCGCGTTCGTCGAGTTTGAGGACATCCTCGCCGTCGAGGAGGATCTGACCTTCCACGACGCGGCCCGGATGAGCGATCAAGCGGGTGATCGAAAGGGCGGTGACACTCTTGCCCGATCCGCTCTCACCAACCAGACCCATCGTCCCGCCGCGCTCGATTGAAAACGAAACATCGTCGACCGCTTTGACGATACCTTCCTCGGTAAAGAAGTACGTTTTGAGGTTGCGTACGTCGAGAACGTTGTCGTGGGCCATGACTATACGGTAACCGCCTCCCGGTACTCCCCGAACACCCGGCGAAAGCCGTCTGAGATTTCGCCGACCGTGGCCCGGGCCTGAACGGCCTCGAGTATGGAAGGCATTAGATTACCGTCGCCCCGGGCGGCTTCCTCCAGTTTCTCGATCGCTCGGACGGCCGCATCTGAGTCGCGTTTGTTTCGGAGGTCTCCCAGCCTTTCGACCTGGTTCTGCTCCAGCTCCGGGTCGATTCTGTGGATCGGAATTCGCTCCTCGTCGGTAGACTCGTACCGGTTGACCCCGATAATGATTCGTTCCCCGGCCTCAACGGCACGCTGGTACCGGTAGGCCGCCTCCTGGATTTCCTTCTGTACAAAACCGCTCTCGATGGCGGACAGCATTCCACCAAGTGAATCGATTTTCTCCAGGTAAGCGAGCGTGTCCCGTTCGAGGCGGTCCGTCAGCGCCTCCAAGGCATAGGATCCGCCGACCGGATCCACCGTATTTGCCACTCCCGACTCGTGTGCGATCAACTGTTGGGTACGCAGCGCCAGGCGCGCCGCATCCTCCCGGGGCAGGGCCAGGGCTTCGTCCTTCGAATTCGTGTGGACCGACTGAGCACCTCCCAGGACGGCGGCCAGGGCCTGGAGCGTGACGCGAACGATGTTGGCATCGGGAAGCTGGGCCGTGAGCGATGACCCGGCTGTCTGCGCATGGAACCGCATCGCCTGCGAACGTTCATTCCTGGCCCCGAAGCGTTCGCGCGCCAGGCGCGCCCACAGCCGGCGCGCGGCTCGGAACTTGGCGATCTCTTCGAGGAAGTCGCTGTGGGCGTTGAAGAAGAAAGACAGGCGTGGCGCAAAGGTGTCGATATCCATCCCGCGCGCGAGCGCGGCCTCTACGTAAGCGATCGCGTTGCCGAGTGTAAAGGCCAACTCCTGGACCGCAGTCGATCCGGCTTCCCGGATGTGGTAGCCGCTGATGGAAATCGTGTTCCAGTTCGGCACCTCACGCCGGCAGTACTCGAAGACATCGGTAATCAGCCGGAGGGACGGCTTCGCCGGGTAGATATAAGTGCCGCGGGCGATGTACTCCTTCAGGATGTCGTTCTGCACCGTACCTCGAAGTCGGTCGGCGCTGATGCCGCGGCGTGCCGCGACGGCAACGTAAAGAGCCAGCAGAATCGGAGCGGTCGCGTTGATAGTCATCGACGTCGAGACGCGCTCCAGGGGGATGCCGTCGAGCAGGACCTCCATGTCGTCGATCGAATCGATCGCGACACCGACTTTCCCGACCTCGCCGCGGGCAAGCTCGTTGTCGGAATCCAGCCCGATCTGCGTCGGCAGGTCGAAAGCCACCGACAGGCCCGTCTGTCCGTTGTCGAGGAGATACTTGAACCGCGCGTTTGTTTCGGCCGCCGAACCGAAGCCCGCGTATTGCCGCATCGTCCACAGTTTCCCGCGGTACATCGTGTCGCGGATGCCGCGCGTGTAGGGATAGGAGCCGGGGCTGCCGAGCTTGTCCCGGTAGTCGCCCTCACCTCCCTCCGAGCGTAGGTAAACCCGGTCCAGCTCGATGCCTGAAAGCGTCTCAAAACGCTCCCTTCCCTGGTCAGTCTTGCGATCGGAGCCCATGGCTACATAAGCGTAGCAAGTCAGTAGTCGGTTGTCAGTAGTCACTAGCCGGTTGGGGAAGTGACGGGTGACGATTGACAAGTCGACCGGCCTTGCCTGCAATTTTTTCTGCGATCCGAAACCGTTGTCCGAACGACTTCAAGAAAGAGCCGCAGAGTCTGAAGATCCAAAGTCTTTCTCTGCGTCTTTGCGTCAAGAAAGCGTGTCGGCCGGCGCAAAGCGAGCCACCGGACTCTCCAGCGGTACGCCCACCAGGCCTTGTCCACCAAAACGAAAGGAGACAAATAATGGTGCGGTGAGGCGGAGGAGCAGAAGCGCATCCGGGAGTGGGATTAGGTGGGCTTCACTCTTGCCGGACGTTTCCGGCGTTTTTCTGCGGGTGCTTTTCGTTCGATCGTCGCGCTAGGCGAATCGGGGCTGACTGCGGTGGACGCAGAACAGTGTCACCTGGCCTTCAGGGAGATCCATCGACAGATGGTAGGTGTCCTGGGGCACTCCGTCGAACGAAAACTCGCCGACGGGGTTCGTCTGTGTCTTGAACCGAACCAACCCGTGGGACTCCAGGCGGACCGGCGTGTTTTCGAAGAAGTCTGTCGACTCCGACACAACCTGCCCGGCCAAAGAAATGCGATCGTCCTTTTCCGGTTCGATCCGGACATCGACGTCGACATCGCCGGCCTTGAACAGCAGCTGCCGGGGGACGCTGCCCACGTGCCGGATACCGGCCGGAAGCGGTTGCTCGAAGCTGTCGAAGACCAGGGTTCCAAAGATGCGCCGCACGGCGCTTTCGTGCGGACGGAGTACAGGCTGGAACAGCTCCACGCTCCACTCAAGGAGATGGGCGGGAGGCTCGTTGGCGGCATCCTCCTGCAGGAAACCAGTCAATTCCTGAAATTCCCGCACCTTACTTTCGCACCGGCTGCATGAAGCAAGGTGTTGCTGTAGTGCGTCGCGGTTCTCCGTATCTGCTTTGTTTTCTACAAAATCAAGAATGGCTTGTGTGGTTGGATGTCGCATCGTCGTCTCCGTGTTGCGTCCGTGCTATTCTCAACGCATTCCCCTGCGCTGTATACGCTTATATACTAGGAGAGCCCTGGAGGCCGCTCAAAATACACGAAACTGCACCCCATCCCCCGCCGAGCGCTTGTTTTCAATCAGATCCTCATTGGATCCCCCGCCTGCGCAGAAGGGTCCGAAGCTTGTCGAAACATCGGGCCCGCGTGGGCCCGATGCTGGGCACGGGCATCTCGAGCCTCTCGCTGATTTGCTCATAGGTCGGGCTCGTGGGGTCGTAATAAAGGAGCTCCAAGAGCCGGCGGCACCGCTCCGGCAGATCCTGCATCGTTTCGCGAATCTTCTGCTGCTGATCCGAGTCGACCTGGATCGCCTCGATGTCCTCGCCCGGGTCCGGCGTCTCTTCCATTCCTTCCTCGTCGCCGACGCTCCTCTGCGTCAACGACTTGAGTTGGATACAATGTCGCGTTGTCGTCGTGATGAGCCAGGCGCTGACCTTCGACTCATCCTTGAGGTTGGCAAGGTTTTCGAGCAGCTTCACGACGACCGTCTGGAAGACGTCCTCGCAATCCGCCTGGGGAAAGCGGAACTTGTTGGGGATCGAGAAAATAAGGCGACGGTAACGCGCGATCAGCGTTTCCCACGCTTCGGAATCGCCCTCCAGGCACAGCGAAACCAACTCGGGGTCGGTTTTTTTCTGGTAGCGGGAAGCCTTCACCTCTGAATCTTCCTCGCCTTCCAGAAACTGTGCAGTCCGAACCCAAGCATCGAGACTGAAAAGACGACCGCCAGGCCGAGACGCCAGAACCCCTGTTCCGGATCATTCCCGTAAAGTTGGTACTCCTGTACGATGCTGGTTACCCCGAGGATGAACAACGCGAGGAAAAACGCACCGAGGACCTCGAGCGCGAGCGTATGGGCGACGCGGAATGCGTCTCTGAATGCTGTTCTGAATCTCCCGGCCATTCGAACGGGTGTCCTTCCCCGTCGCGCTCACCAGCGGTCGCAACGTCTGTCGGTGTCGGTTCGATTTCCCAGCGGGCCAGTCGCGCCAGGGGTTTTCACCCCCAGACCGAATCGCCTTCTTTCAATTGTGCCGGAAAAGAGCGGCGAACGGAAAATCGGACATCGCCTTAAGAGGGCTATTTGCTGCAAGAAAAGGCGGTTTCTGCCCGTGCTTGACACCCCGCAGAATAAGTGCGATAAGTGCGTAGGCTACCTCAAACACATCGAATTGACCACCAGGGTCGGGGGAAAGCGTTGGAGTTGGACGACAATCTGAAGAGGCTGATGAAAGATCTGGGTGCTGCGATCAACGACGCGCTCTCGGATTCGGAAGAAATCAGCGAGGCGATCCAGAACGTTCGCGACTCCGGCTATGATGTTTTCCTGGTCCTGGAAGCCACGATCGGCTTCAACAGGCGCTCCGAAGGTGGATCGGACGGGGAGGAGGAAACGCCGGAAGTTTTTGAAGTCGCTCAAGATCAAGGTCGACGATCTGGACCAGCAGTAGCCCACATCTGTTCGGCAACTTCGATAACCTCCCCGACTTCGATATCCTCGACGGAATCTTTTCTGATGTAGCGGTCGCCCCTGCCTACAGGCCGGTAGTGGAGCGGAAGGCTCAAGCTGAAGATGCCCAGCGTCGGCACGCCCATTGCCGATCCGATGTGCATCGGGCCAGTGTCATTGCTGATCATCAGGTTGGCGCACGCTATCGTTCCTGCCAGTTCTGCGATACTGAGCCCGGTCATTATTAGAACCGACCCTGGCAGGCGAACAAGCTGTCGGGTTTCCTCCGCGATTCTCTCCTCGGCCTCCGAGGCGCCGGCAAGAATCAAGACCCTCGCCCTCCAGTTTGCCGTCGCGTGGTCAGCCACCGCTGCAAAACTGGCCGAAGGCCAACGCCGGTCGATTACCGATGCCCCAACGTAGAGGACCACCTTTGCAGTCGACTTCCCGACGAGCGCCTCGACTCGGGAGCGTACATCCGGGGGGATCTCGAGCATAGGCGGGCGGGAGGAGGGGGGAGCAAGAGTTCCAGGCAAGTTGCCGACAACCCGCTCGAACATCTGGGAAACGTGAATGCCCTTGTCTTCGAGCGCCGGCGGCAGGTTGAAACAGAAGGACAGATACGCCCGATCGGACCGCTTCATGCCCATCCGGTGTCGGGCCCCGGACGCCCAGCTCAGCAGATTGGTCTCGCGAAAACTGTGGAAATCCACAACGAGGTCAAAGCCCCTGGCCCGCACGTCACGAACAAGCCGCCGGATGTCTCCGAGTGCGCGGAAGACGGGACCGTCCCGCATCGCCAGTCGGTCCACCGACAGCACCGCGTCCAGGTGCGGACACAGCCGCGCAAGCGGAGCACACCGACTACCGGTCATTAGAGAAAGTCGGGCTTCCGGAAAGGAGGCTTTCAGGCGCGCAAGGGCGGGCAACAGCAGCGCGACGTCTCCGAGCCGCGCAAATCGGATGGCCAGGATCTCGCCGATACCCCGGAGCTCGGTCACGGAACGATCAGCCCGCTGCCTTCTTCCTGCTTCTCCGCCGGCACCATCGTCGCGAGCCAGTCCAGGTACTTCCGACTCTTCGGCCGGCCGCTTGAATGGAACTCGGCGGTTGAGATCATAAAGTCGACCACCTCCAGCGCCTCGGATATTTTGAGCGATGTCCCGTCCTCCTGGGCCGCCATCAGCTGGTCACAAGCGGTCTTCATCCGATCAAAGAGGGCGGTTGCGAGGACGTTGTTTTCGGGCGTCGTCTCGTAATAGAGGCCACTCGAGAGGGTATTCAAAGTTGACTTCAGGGACTGAAAGGCTTCGGCAGCATCCTGATCGACGACGTTCGGAATCCGGCTCCTCTCCTCGACGATCACGCGCGCGAGCGTCGCGATCACCGGAGCGTGCCGGTAGAGAAACTGTTCGTCGAACTTCCGGCCCGCCCGTGGGGCCCGACGAGCGGAGCGCCGCTCCGATTCGAATGTACGGCCCGTCTGGAGATAGGTGCAATCACTCGGGCAGTCGATCTCGACTTCGCGCTTCGTTCCGCAGCAGACCGGACAGATCTTGGTCGCCTTCGCGGGACAGTGACGCTTCGCAGCCCGGGTGTTGCAAAGAGGACACTTAGCGGCCATCAGTGGCGCAGTATAGCATACGGTTTTCGACCCGGTTCAGGCCTCTAGTGGCCTGTAACAGATGACTCAGGCCGCCCGCTTACAGGTTATGTTTCGAGTTTCTGCAAAAAGGGGTCCTGAAATAGGAAGGGGCCAGGGTATCTCCGAAAAGTTGGTAACCAACAACTTTGAAACGAAGGAGATGAACCGATGGCCCGAACTAAGATTAAGCGAAAGGGAGTGGATTGGAAAGAACTGTTAGGAGAGGAAAAGGATCTGCTGAAAAGCGTCGTGCAGGAGGTGGTTCAGGAAATTCTCGAGGGGGAGATGGAGCAGGTTGTGGCCGCGGCCAAGAGTGAACGAACGGCGGGGCGGACCGGATATCGGAGTGGCTATTACGAGCGGGACCTGGTCACGCGGGTGGGCAAGCTCGCGCGTGCCGCAGGACCGGGCCAGCGGAGTGTTTGCGCTACCAACGCAGCGAGAAAGCTTTCGCGTGCCCGGTCGACGCGCAAGGTCAAGGCCATCACTTCGAGAATTATCGGACATTCGTTTTCGGCCGCACGATCAGCCGGATTAATAAGACACTGGACACGGAGCTGAAAAAGTTTGCGCGCGAGCATTGGAGGAAGAATACCCGTACGTGATTCTGGATGCGCGCTACGAGAAGGTGCGCCAAGACGGGGTCATCCGGAGCCGAGCGGTTCTGGTGGCGATCGGCCTTCAACTGGGACGGGAGGCGCGGTGTGTTGGCGGTGGAACTAGCACGGCCAGTTGGCGGGAACTGTTACTGAGTTTGAAACAACGCGGCTTGTCGGCGTGGAGTTCGTGGTGACCGACAATCATGCCGGGTTGAAGAAAGCCATCGCAGAAGTCCTCGAAGGCGATCGCAACGCTGCTACGTGAGAAACGCATTGGATTATCTGCCGCGCAAAGCCGATGACTCTCGCGTTGGCTCTACGACCGGCGTCCAGGAGGCGCGGCAGGACCTGGCGGCATGGTTGAGCAAGTGGGGGCAGCAAAGACTGGGTCGAAGACAATATCGACGAGACACTAAGCTTCTTGGTCAGCCTGAAATCCACCAATATGCTGGAACGGCTCAACAGTCAAACGGCGAACGCGCGCGGATATTCGCAGCCCTGGGTTTGTCGGGCGCTGACCACCGAAAACGAGAAGGATCGAAGCGATCCGCTACTTGAACATGGCCTGTTGAAGGAACAAAAGGGACTGGCACCGTCAGACGCCGGCTGCCTAAATAGACCATACGGTTTTCGACCCGGTTCAGTATCCTGGAGCGAAAAATCGCTAGTGGCCTGTAAGAAAGAAACGCAGAGACCTGATGGAAATGACGCCTCAGAGGAAATCCGCCAAAAGGCACGGATTCCCTCTGAGGCTTGGAAAAGCTTCGCCAAGAACGCTCAGCTTTCCCACATTCCCACAGGCCCGACTCATTTTTCGGAAATACTTTTTGCCGCCTCGCTTACACCCCGCCCGTTTGACTTTACGGGCCCCTCTTCGCGATAATCGGAATCTATGCTTATGCCAAGATTGGGGGTGTGTACCGAGTGGCTGAAGTAAGGGTTCAAGAGGGCGAATCGATCGAGAACGCTCTTCGCCGCTTCAAGAGAAAGGTCCAGCAAGAGGACATCATCAAGGAGGTCAAGAGGCACTCCTTCTACCTGAAGCCCGGCGAAAAGAAGCGGATCAAGCAGGCGCTGGCCCGGAAACGGAGCCGGAAGAAGATCCGCCGCCGTACCTCCGACGACTAATACGTCAAGTACTACATAGTGCAGAAAGGCTCCCGGCTTCCGGGAGCCTTTCTTAGTTCTGGGCAGGTTGACGCCAGCCTGCGGCCTTGAAATCAGCCATCCGACCGGATCTTCTTGATTGCTTGCAGCTGATGGAGTGAAAGCTTGTCGGGCCGACCCAGGTGCTCCCGGATCGCAATCAAATCGTCGATATGGATAACTTCGAGATTCAGCCCTCAGACATTCATGTCGATCGCACGATCCGAAACCGCCAGGTAATCACCGAGCGGCTCAAGGTAACCGATCAAGTCGAAGTCTCCGAACCTTGTAGTGAACGCAAAATTGCGCCGAGGGCGAGAGATTGCTCATCGATACGAAACGGAAGATCGGCCGGAGCATTCCTTGGACACGGCTGGAGCTGGTTCAGCGCGGCTACGAGCCTTCAAGTTCTCTGCCGACCGCTGTTGACACGAGGACTGCCGTGCAGGAGCTCGGCTTGTCCGCCGATAACATTGAACTCGACTTGGTGCGACTCCAGGATCGCCGCAATCTCTTCAAGAGCGCTCTTGTCGGTTTCGTCGGCCATAGTCCAGAAGCCTTAAGGCATCGCGGCGCGCCCGGTCGCCACGACGAACGTGTTCGGTCGGAGTAAGCTGAAGGCACTCGCGGATCAGCGTCAGGTCGATCCCGTTACAGTCCTGCTCGCCGTAATCCAGACGGGAATCGTCGTCGCCCCGGTCAATCTGGCGCTTTGAGCCCACCCCCCTATTATGTCCGACCCTCTGCTCTTTTGGAGACCGAAAGACGAACGCGCCGGTTCCGGACATCGCCAGGGTCAGCCCTGAGGGGGTCCGTCCGCTCTGACTCGGACACCGGGCATCTTCTACCCCCTGATTCCCACTCGGTTTATTGCGGGTGAGTGTCTAGGTGAGGTGCTGCGGGGTCCGGCAAGTTGAATCTGCCGCCACTCACGGACGAAGATTGATCTATGGCATTGTTCTGTAAGCCACCGCTTACCGAGGAAAATTTCCCGCTGGCAAAATTATTGGATCCGCCGCTGACGGCAGCATATTCTCCAGTGGCCCAGTTGAATGTACCGCCGGTGACGGAGGAACGAAGGGCAAAGGCGCGATTGGCATACCCGCCGCTGACCGAAGAATAGATCCCGCTGGCCGTGTTGTTGTCGCCGCCGCCCGCCCAGGAAAGGAGCCCGCTCGCCGTATTGCCTACCCCACCGCTCGCCGAGGAGGTGTGGCCACTGGCAGCGTTTTGCTGCCCGCCGCTCACCGACGAAACGATCCCGCTGGCCGTGTTGAAATTCCCACCGCTTATTGCGGAATACCAGCCGCTGGCGGTGTTTTTCGTTCCACCGGTCACCGAGGAAAAGAGCCCGTTCGTGGCATTCAATAGCCCGACGACGATACCACCGACACTGGTGTAATTGAGGTTCTCGCCGACCACGAGCATATGAGATCCCGTTCGATCGTCGGGTCCGTTCGGGTCGTTGGGAGCTCTAGGTTCGTTATAGCCGATGATGACGTTGCCCAAGGCGTTAGTGCGCCTGGTGTCCCCCAATCCGTTGGCTACGTGCAGGTTGGCACCGGTAATGAAGATCTCGTTTTGATCGCGACTGAAGTGAACGAGCAAATCTTGTAACTCGTCCACTTCCGGGGCCTGGTCGGCGTGGTGCTGGCCGGGGAGAACATTCGTCAGGTCGGCGTGATCCCCGCTGAAGCGGGGGCCGACTGCGCCAACAGCCTCCGCGTCCGTGTAACGTGGTTGGTGTATGGCGGTATCGTCGATGTGCGTCCCCACCTGTCCAAGCAGGGCGTTGAGCCCTGCCTCCAGCGCGTCTACCTGAGCCTGGAGCGCGACGTTCTGCTGTTCCAGCGCGGTTACGCGAGCCGCGAGGCTGGAGCCGCCTGTTCCTCCAGTTGGCTTACCCGGTGGCTTCGGTGGTTTCCCCTGGGAAAACGCCAACGGGCCTGCAACGAGGAGCAATACGACAACAACCGCCGTGACGGCGGACCGAACAAACATTTTCAGCATGATCTCCTCCTGCGACAAATAACGACACTGAGCGAAAGTGTCCCTACGGTTCTCATCGTTTCCTCCCGTCAGCCACCTTTTGAGTCAATTCCTCGAGTTCTTGCTGCAAAATCCGGATCTGGTCTTGCTGTTCCTTCATGGCCTCGATGAGCAATGCGGTGATCCGTGCGTAGTCGACAGACCTGGCGTCCTGTCCGTTCGGCTCGTAGACGACTACTTCCGGAACGACTTCGCCGACCTCTTCGGCAATCAGGCCAATGTCGCGCTCTCCGTCGGACTTCCGGTCATAAGCCACACCACGGAGTCCCAGAACTTTCGCAAGTGCACCTTCCAGTGTGTGGATGTTCGTCTTCCACCGTCGCGAACTGTACGTGGTCAAGTCATGAATATCGCCCCCTGAACCGAGGCCTACATAGTGGCCGTTGAATGATCCAGTTCCAGCGACAAAAACCCACCCCGGACCAATTGGAGTTCCATCGCGGTAGCTGCGGAGACCGTGCCTGCCGTCAGTGTGAATGGACTCAAACTGAAAATACGCGTCCGGGTTCATGTTGTTGTCGACGCGCAATCCGGACAGAAACGTGGAGCCTGCGCCGCCTCTCCCAGGCAAGCGGCCCTGGGGCGTCAAATGAAGCTTCGCCCGAGGATCCGCCGTCCCGATACCGACGTTGCCGTCGGAGTAGAAGATGTCTGCCGGTTCGACTCCCGGAGCCCATGGCGTCTCCCCGTCAGCTCCGGCTGGCCCGATCGGTCCCGTTGCCCCCTGGACGCCTTGTGCCCCTGCGGAACCCTCCGGACCCGGCTCTCCCTGGATGCCCTGCGGCCCGGCTGGTCCCACCGGTCCCTGTGTCCCGATCGTTACGTCCAGGCTGGCAAATCCGTTGGGGGATGGATCACGTATTACCGTCAAGAGATAGGTGCCGGGGGTCGACTGCACAAAGGCGGGTAGCTCGGCCACGATTCGCGGCGGAACCTCGCCGGTAAAAGCAGCCACAGCAGGCACCCCGTTGAAGGTCACCGCGGGCACGGATGCACCAAAGTTCACACCCTCGATCAAGACCACGGGAGTTGGCAGCGCGTCCAGGTTGACCATCGCGTTCACGATGGTCAGCTGGGCGCCCGATCCTCCGGCTGGCTTCCCGGATGGAATCGGGGGTTTCCCCTGGGGAACCGCCGACACGCCCGCTACGATGAACGAAACGACAACCACCACAACGACGGCGGACCGCGTCAACATTCTCAGCATGATCTCCTCCTTACTATCATCAACCCAACCATCGCTCGTCGCAGAGCAGCAATCTTCGTCCTGGTGTCATTTTGATTTGTCCTCCAAGAGCTCACCCTGTACGGTTTGTGCTGCCGGCACAACAGGCAAGGTGGGACATCACATTGTTCGGATCTTGGAGCATTGAATTGGGAATCAGGCAGGGCTCCGGATTTGGTAAAGACTCCTATCGATGCCGAGGCGCATGATGTTCACCGCATTCGCGTAGACTTGACCCGATCCATTTCGACCTGCGACTTGTAGATCTGAGTGATGGTGAGAGTTGTTGGTCCTTCGCCGGCGAAGTAGCTGTCCTCCAAAGTTCATTGTTCGGCGCCAGGGCTCCGGTAGAAGCAATGTTTTCGCGAACCCGCCTCGACTGCCATGACCCGCCGCTCCAACTGGCTCCGAGGCAGACTGGTCTGGGCTCACCCTGTACGGTTTGTGCTGCCGGCACAACAGGCAAGGTGGGACATCTTGAGACATGTTTGACCGATTCCCCTCAAATGGGCGAAAATACCGGTCAATCCCCCACGATTCGAGCTTAGGAGAGCCTCCGATGAGTGACGCGCGAGAGCGCCTGGATTCCTGGAAAGAGATCGCGGCGTACCTCAATCGGGACGTTCGGACGGTCCGGCGATGGGAGACCGCCGAAGGTCTCCCGGTGCACCGGCATGTCCACGCGAAGAAAGGGACCGTCTACGCCTACCGCGCGGAAATCGATGCCTGGTTGGCCACCCGGAAAGACAACTCCAGCCCGCTCAATGGGATTCCCTCAGCCCGGGAATGGACAGGCTGGCAGGGCCATGTGGGTAGCCGGGCTTGCCATTGGAGCTCTACTGTTGGCAGGCTCGACGTGGTGGGTGACCCGCAACGGGTCTTCGGAAACAGTACTCGATTTCAACGAGCGCGACTGGGTGCTCATTACCGACTTCGAGAACCGGACCGGAGATTCATCGTTCGACGGATGGTCGAGTACGCTCTCGAACGCGAGTTGAGCAATTCTCCGTTCGTCAACGTCGTCCCGGCCGAACGGGTCCAGGACACCTTGCGATTGATGAGGTTGCCGCTTGATAGCCCGATCGAAGCGGCCCTCGGACGCGAGATTGCTCAACGGGATGGTGAGGTTCGCGTACTACTGGCGGGACGCGTCGAGGTGATCGACTCCACCTACCTCTTGTCCGTGCAATTGATAGGCCCGCGTGAAGGCGCGGCCGTGGCCGCCACAAGCAAAGAAGCAAAGGGAGAAGCTGAAGTACTGCCGACTTTGCGGGTTCTGTCGGACTGGACCCGGGAAACACTGGGTGAGAAGTTGACGGTCGCCGCCGCGCCAGACCGGAGGCTGGAGAAAGTAACCACCCCGTCGCTGTCGGCACTGAAGCTGTACTCTCAAGCGGTGGAGCTGACGCACGCCCCGCGGGAGTGGCCGGTGATCGAGCAACTGCTGAGACAGGCGGTGCAGGAAGACCCGGATTTCGCTACAGCGCATATCTATCTGGCCCATGCCATAAGGAACCAGGGCAAGCCTCTGGAAGAGTACATGCCCTACGCGGACCGGGCCGCTCGACTGGCTCCAGGGACTTCTGATAGTGAGCGTCACTTCATTCTGGGCAGTTTCCATGCACTGAAAGGGCGGTACGAAGAGGCGCTGACCGCTTTTCGGACACATCTGGAATTCGCCCCGGATGACTACTGGGGCCGAAACAACCTGGCTGCAATGTACCGAGCGTTGGACCGGCGGAGTGAAGCCGCAGTGTCCTTCGCCAGGGTGGCTGATCTCCGTCCCAATGACTTTAGCCTCAATGCCCAGGCTTCCGGCTCGCTCGCCCGAAAAAACCTGCTGGGTCTTGCTCGGGAATACAATCGGCAAGCACTGGAGCTGCTTCGTGACATGCCGGCAACAGGCAATCCCCTCAAGGCGGACGTTGAGCTTTTCTCGGCCTGGGGATATCTACAGCATGGCGATCCGCGAAGCGCCCTGGGCGAGGCCAATCGTCTGAGAAAGAAATTGGCTTCGCTGAACAATCGTCAGAAGCTCCTTTACGTCCATCCCCTGGGCAAACTCTACCTGACAATCGGAAAACTTCGGCAGGCGGAAGATCTCTATGAGGACGCCGAGGTCTGGAACCTCAGCACTGAAGTTAAGTACAGCTTCGACTCGCATAGAATCGCGGCCGGGTTCAGCCGAACCGGGCGGTTTCTCGAGTCTTTCGATGAAAGCCAAATAGAGTTGACGCTGGTGGTACCGGTAGTGTTGGCTCGACTGGGTCGGACGAGCCGTGCCGACAGGTCCATGTCGCAGGTGCGGACCGATTTTGCAACTTTGGTGACCGAGGATCTCCTGAGCATATACAGCGGTGAACTCGCTCTCGCAAGGGGACGAACCGCCGAGGCGGCTCGTCTTCTTCAAGAAGGCTTGGAGGTCAGCAAGCAGCGGCGTGGACCTGAAACACATTTTCTCGCGGCAGAATCCCTGGCCATGCTCTTCGAACAACGCGGGGATACCGGAAGGGCGGCTCGACTTCTGGAGGACTGGTCCGGTCCCGAGGCAAGGGCGTGGGTTTTCTACAGTAATGGTCGACCCACATCCCCTTACTGGATATCAACACGCTTCAAACTGGCGGCCTTGTACCGTCGAATGGGGCGCGACGACCAGGCCGCCGCGATTGAATCGGAGCTGCGCGATCTGCTTGCCCTCGCCGATGCGGATCACAACATCGCGATGGAGCTCCAGCAACTGGCGAACCTTGCCAAGCAGACCGCACCGGTCAACGAGTAGATGAGCGAGATCATCACATCAGCCGCCCAATCCACCGGCGGCCGTTTCTCGATCTCTCAAACTCGTCTGACGGCGCCGATCGAGAGTGGGTTTCGTGGAAACGGTGCGATGAACCGGAGGGGATCCGTCGCCTAAGACAAAGCCGTGACGGCCGTGACGTCCACGACGTCTTCCACGGAACATCCGCGCGATAAATCATTCCCCGGCTTTGCCAGGCCTTGCAGGATCGGCCCCAGCGCACGGGCGCCGGCGAGTCTCTCGGTGAGTTTGTAGGCAATGTTTCCGGACTGAAGGTCGGGGAAAACAAGAGTGTTCGCTCGCCCCTGAACCGGACTGGCCCCCGCCTTTGCTTTCGCTACCTCCGGAACCAAGGCAGCGTCTGCCTGAAGCTCCCCATCGATGACCAGGTTTCCGTTACGCGCACATGCCGTTTGTGCGGCCCGGCGGACGCGGTCGACCAGCGCGTGCTCGGCACTGCCCTTGGTCGAAAACGAGAGGAAAGCCACGCGGGGCTCGCAGCCGAGCAGCTTGCGGGTATTGGCGGCAGCCTGAAGCGCAATCTCCGCAAGTTGCGGGGCGGTGGGAACCGGTACCACGGCACAATCGGTAAAAACAAGGCCTCCGCGTTCCCCGTGGTCGCTGGAGGGCAACGCCATCAGGAAGTAACTGGACACAATCGATGAGTCCGGGGCCATGCCGATGCAGCGTATGGCTGCGCGCACGGTGTCGGCCGTTCGCGTCGACGCACCACCGACGAACCCATCCGCATCTCCGGCACGGACCATTGCGGCCGCAAAGTACATCGGGTCTTGCAGACGGTCCTGAGCCTCGAGTTCCGTCGTCCCTTTGGCTCGCCAGTCGGTCAGGAGCATCTCCGCGTAACGCTCGATGGTCGAGGTATCGGGATGAACGACTTCCACTTTCGAAAGGTTCAGGCTGAGTGAACGGGCCTGTTCAGCGACCCGGTCGGAATTACCCACGAGCACCGGTCGGGCAATCCCTTCCTTCGCCACGATCCCCGCGGCCTTCAAGATCCGCGCGTCCCCGGATTCGGGGTACACGACCTTCCGGGAAGCGGACGCCGCCCGGCTTCTGATGTCCTCGATGATGGGGTATGTGTTTGCCACGTCCTAACTCTACAGGCGGGAAGCGACGGGTAGCAAGAGAGGACGCGTAGGCCGTTATCCGTAGGCCGTAGGCCGTTGTGCGGTTCGGTTCGGCTTTTCATCGATCTGCGCGTTACTCGTCAGTACTTGTCGACGTGAACGGCACAGTTCGAGCCAATCCTCGTCGAGCGCTCCGACAACGGACAACGGATAACGGCCTACGAATCATCAACCACAGGCACTACGACCATTGTGGTTCAAGCACCGACTTCAGGGAGAAGCAACAACTAACGCGTAGCCACCGGTGCGCGCTCACGCTTCTTCTTGCTGTTGATCCCGTGCCGCTTGATCTTCTGATTTAACGTGGACAGCGGAACGCTGAAGCTTTCGGCTGCCTCGGTTTGACTCCAGCCGGTCTGTTGGAGGCGCTCGACGATGACCCGCCGCTCGAACGCATCGAGGATCTCGAACAGCGAGCTTTCCTTGTCCATCTCGAGCGAGGCAAGCGTGGCAAATCGAGGCGAGGGATCGGTGACACTCTCGGGCAGCAAGTCCCGCCCAATCACGTCCCCATACGCCAGCACCACCGACCGCTCGACGACGTTCTCCAGCTCGCGAACGTTGCCCGGCCACGGGTAATCCATCAGGATCTTCATCGATTCGGAGCTGAAGCGATACATCGGCTTGTCATTCTCTTCGCAATACTTCCGGAAGAAGAAATCGACCAGCAGCGGAACGTCCTCGCGCCTCTCCCGCAGCGGAGGGACATCCAGCGTGATGACGTTCAGGCGATAAAAGAGGTCCTCGCGGAACTTGCCCGCATCGACCAGCTTCTTCAGGTCGACGTTCGTCGCCGCGACGATCCGCACATCGACCTTGATGGTCTCGGTCCCACCCAGACGCATGAATTCGCGTTCCTGGATCACGCGGAGTAGCTTGGCCTGGGTTTCGGGGCCGATAGTTCCGATCTCGTCGAAGAAGATCGTCCCCGAGTCGGCGATCTCGAACAGACCCTTCTTGGTTGCCACGGCGCTGGTGAACGCTCCACGCACGTGGCCGAACAGCGTGCTCTCGAGAAGGTCGACCGGCATGCTGCCGCTGTTTACGGGCACGAACGGCCTGTTGGCTCGCGGACTCTTCAGGTGAATGGCCTTGGCGACGAGCTCCTTTCCGGTCCCGCTCTCACCCTGGATCAGGACAGTACTGCGGCTCGCCGCAACCTGGGTCACAAGGTCGAGCAGGCGCAGCATCCTGTCGCTCTTCCCAACGATGTTGCTGTAACCGAAACGCTCGTTGAGGGCGCGCCGCAACTGCTGGTTCTCGCTGTGAAGCTTCCGCTGCTTGATGGCATTGTTGACTATCACCATCAACTTCTCGTTGTTCCAGGGTTTGGTCACATAATCGTAGGCGCCTGAACGGATCGCGTCGACAGCGGTTTCGATCGCGGCCATAGCCGTGATGATGACGACCGGAAGTGTCGGGTCGATGGCCTTCAGGTCAGGCTGAATCTCCAGACCGGACCGTCCGGGCAACATCAGATCGAGAAGCACGAGGTCATACAGGTTTTCCTCGACCTTTTGCAGACCTTCCTCGCCCGTGGCTACTGATTCGACCGCGAGGCCTTCGGAGCTAAGGAGCAGGTCGAGACTGTCGCGAATCTCCTCTTCGTCGTCGACGATCAGGACCTTGTAGTTTGACTTAGACATGCACGGGCTTCCTTGCGAGCGGCAGTTCCAGCCGGAACGCCGTCCCCTTTCCGGGCTCGCTTTCGACGGAGATACTCCCGCCGTGTTCTTGAATGATTCCGTAAGTGACCGATAGGCCGAGACCCGTACCCTTGCCGACGTCCTTGGTCGTGAAGAACGGGTCGTAGATCCTCTTGATGTTTTCGCTGCTGATTCCCGCTCCGGTGTCTTCGATCCACACGCGAAGCTTGGCATCGCTCGCGTCGGTGCGGATCCGGAGGGTTCCTCCCTCCGTCATCGCGTCCTTGGAGTTCAGGAACAGGTTCAGGAAAACCTGTTGCAGCTTACCGGCGTTGCCGAACGCCAGTGGGGCTTCCGCCGAGAACTCGCGTTCGACCCGAACCCCGACATTCTTCAACTGGTGGCCGAGCAAAGAGATCGTCTCGGCTATGACCTGGTGCACATCCAGCTCGACGAACTCGGTCGCGTTCGTCCTGGAAAAGCTCAAGAGGTTGTTGACGATCTCCGAGGCGCGGAACGTCTGCTTGATGATCTTGTCCATCAGCTTGTTCCGTTCGTCACCGGGACTGAGCTGCTTGCGCAACAGCTGCGAGTAGCTCGAGATGACCGCCAGCGGGGTGTTCACCTCGTGGGCGACGCCGGCGGCGAGCAAGCCCATCGAAGTGAGCCTGTCGTTCTGAGAGAGCTGGTCTTCCAGTCGGACACGTTCGGTGATGTCGTCCACGATGATCAGCCGGCCCGCTTCGCGGTCTTCCTTGTCGACGAGGGGCGTCGCCGAGAAGTTCACGACCAGGTCACCCCAGAGATGCTTGTACAGGTTGCGCTCTTCCCGCAGGCGCTCAAGCGACTGCAGCGGAATGACGTCGGACGTGCTCTTACCGATCATCTTCGACCGTGGGCTGCCGGTCAGCTTCTCCAGGGCCCGGTTCCAGCCGATGATGCGATCGCCGATCTCGACCATCACGCCGACGCTGATCGACTCGATGATGTTCTCGTTGAAGTCCTTGAGGCTCTCATACTCGGTGGCCTTGTCTTCGAGCGACCGGTAGAGCGTCGCGTTCTCGACAGCGATGCCGATGTAGTCGGAAACACCCTGGAGCAGGTCGAGATCTTCGCTGGTGAGGTAGTCCCCGCTCTCGGTGCGACCCATCCCCAAGTAGGCGATTACCCGGTCCTTGGCACGGCAGGGAATAAAGTAGTTCAGGCCGTGATGCTCTTCGTCCTCGAAGAAGATGTAGGGTTGATCGATGTCTTTCTTGAGGAAAGGATAGACCGTGCCAACCGGCACGTCCAGACCATGGGCGCGAGCCATAATGAATCGTAACGGGTCGTCGGGATCTTCTAGCAGTACGGCCATCTGGTCGACGTAGAGCGATCCGGACAGGCGCTCGACGATCCTGTCGAGTACGGTCTGCAGGTCGACTTCGGTCCCCAGGTTCCGGCCAAAGTCGGTGACAGTCAGACGCAGGTTGTACCGATCCTTGTAGAAAAACTTGTCCAGCCAGGTCTGAATCTGGTCCTTGGTCGGCGCCAGAAGCAGGGCGGCGATGATCGTCGCCACAACCGGAGCGATGACACCCAGCTGCGGCATACTCTCACCGAACAGCCCTCCGACCACCACCACGACGGTGATGTAGAAACCGACGACCGTGGCCGTCGCGAGCGTGTAGGCCATGCCGCGTTTGAACAGGATGTCGACATCCATCAAACGATACCGATGGATCGCATACCCGAACGAGATCGGTATGAACGCAAGCGGGAACACGGCGATGTCGGCGTACTCGGACGGTACCATCCCCAGCATCCGCGGCAGCGACTGGAACACGAAGTAAGGCACAACCGCAACGACGGTGCCGCGCGTCACCCACTTCATCTGCTGGCGGAGCTCTGGCTGCTGAACGGTGCGGTACGTGTGCATCAGGATGGCCGCACTCGCGATAAAGAACAGGCCGAAATGGAAATCCGTCGCCCCGTCCAGCATATGTCGCAACACGAGTGGAGAGGGGATGAAGCCCAGGACGCCCGTCACGAAAGCCACCCACGTCACCAGCAGGACGCCGCCTGGCACGTAGAGCAGCGGCAGGGCGAAACGATACTTCTCGATCCAGGCTTTCTTGAGCGGAAACTCCAGGCAGAAGTGCATGAAGAGCGGTGGCAGGAAGACGTAGGCCGCCTGGTTGGACCAGAAGATCGTCCAGTCGAAGTCGTTGAACTTCCCGGTGCTCTGAAAGGCGTAGAGAACGAACGAAATCAGGCACACCCAGTAGAAGTGGACCGCGTGGGGCGCACGCCATCGCTTGGTGATGACGAAGATACCCACCAGCAGATGGAGGATCCCGATGATTTCCAGGTAGGCGAATTGGCTTTCGAATCGATCGGAACGTGGCGCTATGACGACCGTGGTTTCGATCTGAGCCTCATCGCGCTCAACATGATAGGTGACTCGGGACCACTCGCCGAGATCGTAGAGCACCTTGGTGACGTGGCGATCATCTTCGATATCAATGTCGTCGATCGCTACCAGCAGGTCCCCGATCTCGACGCCGGCGCGCGCTCCAGGTCCGGAGGCAACGACTAGGGTAGCTTCGACTCCGCGCGACGTCTCCATCCAGGACACGCCATCGTCCGGCGCAACCCACTCTCTCTTCTGCTGAACGTTCAGTCCGCCCAGGATGATCATCCCCAGACTGACGATCAGGGTCGCGATGATTCGGAACGACAATATCCTTCTAGTCATAATTTCGCGCGCCGGACACAACTGTCCGTGAGAAACGACATGCAATCCGACGACCAAACAACTACACGTGTTTACACAGCTTTAGCGAGCCATTGGCCCCAAAATACCATTTTTGGAAGACAGAATACAAAAAATTGTATTCTGTTCAGAACCTTATGTGTATGCCGCCCTTGAGGAGCCGGGGGTATAAGGCCTGGACGGTCCTGCGGGACCCGAATGCGGGTTCGAAGAGGTTTCTGGCATCGACCACGGCCTGGAATTTGGCCGGGAAGATCTTGAGGCTGGGTAAATCTTGCGCAATCGTGATGCTCAAGGTGGGATCATTAAACTCAGTGAACGGCTGGTACGGATCGACGGGCACCATCGAATGCCCCGACGCCCAGCGGTACACGGCGGTGACCGCCGTCTGCGTGAGATCGATGTCGGTCTTGACCCGGGCGGTCACGACATGGAGGTTCTGGCGCTCGGCCTGGGTTCGGAGATCGTCGGGAGAGATGATGTCCGGATCGAATCCGACGGCGCTGGCAAAGGTGTAGCCCACACCGGCTTCGAAGCTCCGGAAAGTTCGATCCAGGTGCAATCGCAGGCCGGTCGAGGGAGCCTCACTGCCGTCGAAGAACACGATCGCCCGCCGCCCGTTGACGGCATCGACCAGGAACGCCTGGGTACCGAGCCGATCCCGGAACGCGGCTGCCGAGACCTGAAGGGATTCCGAGAAAACGTGAGATGCCCCAATCTCGTTGTGGGAGTACTGCTCGGCCTCGGGCGGGATGTAGACGGAGCGATCGAAATATTCACGACCGCGAATCGGGTCATCGGTGTCGGCAGGTGCTCTCTGAGAGAAGGAGGTCCGGAAGGTGGTCCGCGCCTGTGGCACCCACGAGACCCCGAACTCGGGCCGGACGTAACTGTTGCTCGTGACGCCCTCCGCCCGCCCGATGTCGGCGCCGTAGTTGAATACGAGGTGGTCAGACCACTGCATCTGTTCCTGGTACTCAACTTTGACCTCGCGCGATTGACTGCCTGGGGTGTCAGCGCCGAGCATCGCACCCTGTCGGACGTTGATCGCCAACGACGATCGCTTGCGGTCGCCCGGCGAAAACTCATAAGACGCTCCGAACCCGCGCGGCTGATCCGGATTTTCGGTGTACTGCCCCGTCAGCGTGACCTCCGCGCCGCCACCCAGCGGCATACTGACGGCAAACTGGGAACCGACCGAATCCGAAACTCCCGCCGATGTCTCCACCGCCGCCGAGTAGAGCTGGAAATAACCGGAGGTCTCCATCCCACCGATGACCTCGTCGACGCTGTCCTCGTCGGTCTCCGGCTCTTCCTCGACCATCCGCAGGATGGGGCGAGTCGAAGGCGAGCTGCGCAGCACCCACTTCATCTCTTCGAGGCTGCCGCGGCGCACCCCGCGACGGACGATTTCCATGGCGGTCTGGAGATTGATCGTCAGTGCGGCAGTCGTGCCGGCCGCCAGCTGGACACCCCCGGTGACAGCGGGAAGGAACCGTGGTTTTGTGACCTTGATCGTATAGTTTCCAGCCGCGAGGTTCCCGATAGAGAACAGGCCGCCACGATCGGTAAAGACGAGACGCTCGCGAAGGTTGGTGTCGGCCGCCTGGATTGCAACGAGCGCCCCAATCAGCGGAGATCCCGCGCTGTCTTGAACACGCCCGCGGAGGCTGGCCGAGCCCAGTGTCTGAGCCACCGCCGTGCCGGCCCCAAACGCGCACCAAACTACAACCGCGGCCAGGATGGCGAACTTTCGCAGGTTTCTCATCAAATGGTTTCCCGCGGGACCTAGCGGTTTCCGCCTGCGTCGACAGCTTCCTGTACGATGAACTTGCTCGACTGCGTGATGATGTCGCCCGACAGGTTGTCGGTGATCCTCACCTGGATCGAGTACTCGCCGGGCTCGAACTCATCGAGCGATACCGACTTCTGAATCGTCATCTGTTGCGCTGCGTTCGAGACTTCCCGCGAATCATCGACGATCTTCTGCACTTCCTGCCCGTCCCGGGTGATCAGCGTTTCGACCGTCGCGGACGGTTTCAGCAGGTCTTCATCGATCTGCAGGTTGTAGACTTGGATCCAGTAATTCAGGTCGCGATCCTGCTTGAAACGCTGTTCCACGCTGGGGCGAACTTTCGAACTGCCCAGGATGAACGCCCCGGAACCGACCTGCCTGGGCGGCAGCGGCTCTATCAGATCGGCGAGAATCAGAGAACTCGCAGCCAGTTGCTCTTCGGGAAACCGCGGGACGGCGAGCCGCTGGTTGATGGTCCCCACATCGTTGCTGTTGAGGTCCTTCAGCACGAGATCGATCTTGTACAGACCCGGGCGCAACGGAATTACTTTCTGCCACACCGAATAGCTGTCGAGGGCACGCTTGAAGAGCGCGTCGGGGATATCGTTGCGGATCGTGTCTTCGAACACGTGCGCCACCCGACCGTTGATCCCGGTTACCCGACCGAAGACATTGATCAGCGAACGATGAATGCCGTCGGTTACCTGGAAGGCAATGTCTTCGTTGTCGATCTTGATCGTGACCGGAGACAGGATGCTGTCCTCGGTCACGCGGACGAAATCGGCACGCATCTCGAACGGCAGCAGGTTGTAGGAGAGCTTCGTGGTAACGATGGTTTCCAGATCCTTGAACTTGATCTCGGGCGGCTTGAACGCCTTGGCATACTGATCCAACCGCTCGAACTGATTCATCCGGGAAATCCCGCTTGTGTTGCCGTTGATGCGGCGGTTCGCTTTCGCCTCGGCGGGATCGTCGGACATCTCTTCGTCCAGGGTCAGGCCGCCGGTCGGTGTATACATCAGAGCGTCCTTTTCGAACGGGTCCATCGTGAGCCGATACTCGCCCGTCAGAGTCGGGTCGACGAACTCGAAAAGGATGTCGCTGCCGATCCCCTCGATGTACCGGTAGTTCCAGATTTCGAACGGGTAGGTGGTCGTCGTCCCGCCGCCCTCATAGATCGGCCGCTGATAGGTGCCGCCCGCCGGGTGCGACTCTTTGTTGTGGGGCGGACCATGAATGATGTAGATCCTCCCACGATCGGTCTTCCAGCCCGGTTTGCCGGATGCGAAACGCTCGTTTGAGTACGCGATGCGCACGTAATGATCCTCGCGATACTCGTTCCCGATTGTGTCGGGTGTCGGGTCGCGGCGTAACCAGAACTGCTCGATGAACTGCTCCCGCTCTTCGTCGGTCTGTAACGCTTTGAACGCGGCCTTCTCTTCGTCCGTGATGATGTAGGCTACGTCTTGATCCAACCACCTTGCCAGTGCACGGTTCGCTCGCTCAGCACGCGCGCTTCGGCTGTCACGCTGAGCCTCGGCCGGAATCGACACGGCCAGCAGACCGAACACAAGGGCACCCACGATGACTTTACGGTTCATAAATCACCTCAGAAGACGATGATAGTCAACCATCATTAATAGCAATCCAATTATCATAGCATCAAGGGGAGTCCTCGGAAGCCTGCTAAAATGCCCCTGATCGGAGCCCGGGACCACCGCCGCTCCGACGCAGGCGCCCCATGACTAGAGAATACACCCATTAGCGCCCATCGATCGGTGAGGTAAATCGTTAACAGTCAAGGTATTCAGTGGTTTTCGAAACCGCCTACAGCCTTCGGAAGCCTGCTAAAATGCCCCTGATCGGAGCCCGGGACCACCGCCGCTCCGACGCAGGCGCCCCATGACTAGAGAATACACCCATTAGCGCCCATCGATCGGTGAGGTAAATCACCTCATGAGACGGCCGGAACAGTCTTTCGTGAGCGTGGCCGGAGGCCGGTAGTCAGTAGTCGGTAGTCAGGTAGGGAATGATGACGTCACTTCACCGGTTCAGATGGATGGGGCCCGACACGGTCCTCGTTGCCGCGTGCGCGGTGTGGATGGCAGCCATCGTCGCGGCGCCCCTGCTCGAGTTGGACTGGGTCTACACCTTTTTTTCCAGGATCTGTCACCAGTATGCCGAACGCTCGTTCCACCTTGCGGGAGCCCCGCTCGCGGTGTGCATCCGTTGCACTTCCATCTACGCGGGCTTCCTCATCGCCCTCCTGGCGGGACTCGGACCCAGCAGGCGCCTCCTGATCTGGGCCATCGGTCTGACCGCCGTCGAGTTCTTAATTGCGGGCCTCTTTGTCGATATAGCCCCCGCTCGCGTCTTCTCAGGGCTGCTGCTTGGGTCTGGGGCCGCCGGTTTCGTTCGGGAAGGGATCCGAGATCTTTTCGTGCGCTCGGCTTCGGAGAGGAGCTCGGTGTGAGGACATGTCGGCAGTGCGGCCTGACTCTGGCCGAGAACGCCCAGTACTGCATGCAGTGCGGTACACCGATCGATCGACCCGGACCGCTCAGCCAAATCGGAACCTCGAGCTTTGCCCAGCCGGCCCTGATCGGAGGCGCGGCGCTCGGCATTCTCTCTTCTCTGCCTCTGGTCAATCTCGGCAACTGCATCTGCTGCATCTGGGTGATCGGCGGAGGGGCGCTGGCTTCCTGGCTGCTGATCAAACAGCACCCGGGTGGCGCCGGCGGCGCCACCTACGGCGACGGGGCATTCGTCGGCGTCCTCAGCGGGATCGTCGGGGCGATGATCACGACGTTGATCTCGCTGCCGTTCCGACTCCTGGCCGCCGAAAGCCTGCGATCTCAGCAGGAGGCCATCGAGGAACTGCTCAACGAGTATCCGGAAATGGAGGGAGCGATTCGGGAACTGATACTGCGATTGCTATCGCCTGACTTTTCTTTCACCACCTTGCTGGTGAACTTGCTGATCAACCTGATCGTGTTCTCCCTCTTCGCAATGATTGGAGGGATCATCATGGTGGCGATTCTGAAGAAGGAACCGCCGCCTGTCGGCGGCGGAGTAGTCAGTAGTCAGTAGTCAGTTAAGCAGAAACAGCCGGTAGTAGCTTACACAGAACTCCCCTCCTCAGATGAGGAGGGGTGGCGCGAAGCGCCGGGGTAGTGCTGAAGATGATGAGGGGCGGCGCGAAACGCCGCCGCTCTTACCTTAATCGTATTCGTCGTAGTCGCCGGCCGGTGCCGCGACAGCCTTTTCGGGTAGTTCCGCGACGGCGGCTTCGGTGGTGATCAACATTCCGGCGACGGAGGCCGCGTTCTGCAAGGCGACGCGGACGACTTTCGTGGGATCTATGACGCCGGCCGCGACAAGGTCTTCGAATTCTCCGGTCCGGGCGTTGAGTCCAAAGCGCTCATCGTCGGTTGAACGGATCTGCCCGAGCGCCACCGCACCCTCGACCCCTGCATTACCGGCGATCAGTCTGGTGGGGGCCTCCAGCGACTCCCGCAGAATCTCAGCACCGGTTCGCAGGTCGCCTTCTAAACTCTTCGCGAACTCCTCGACCGCCGGCTGTGCCCGCAACAGGGCCGTCCCGCCACCGGGTACTATGCCTTCTTCTGAGGCCGCCTGCGTCGCATGCAAGGCGTCCTCGACCCGCGCCTTCATCTCTTTCATCTCAGTTTCGGTGTGCGCACCCACTCGGATGACGGCCACGCCGCCGGTCAGCTTGGCCAGCCGCTCGGCAAGCTTCTCACGATCATAGTCGGACTCTGTCTGTTCGATCTGGAGACGGATCTCCTTCAGGCGGCCCTCAATCGCCTCACGCGTGCCCTTGCCTTCGACGATCGTCGTGTTGTCCTTGTCCACGACGACCCGCTGGGCCTGTCCGAGGTCGGCGAGGCTGATGCTCTCGACGCTGATGCCGAGATCTTCGGTCAAGGCGCGGCCGCCGATGATCGCGACGATGTCCGCCATGATCGCCTTCCGCCGATCGCCGAACGCTGGGGCCTTGACGGCCACACACGGCACCGTGCCACGTATCTTGTTCACCACCATGGTGGCCAGGGCTTCGCCCTCGATGTCCTCGGAGATAACGACCAGAGGGCGGCCCTCACCCGAAGCCAACTCCATGACCGGGACGAGGTCCTTGACGGCCGAGAACTTCTTTTCGCGCACGAGGATCAGGGGGTTGTCCAGCACCGCTTCCATCTGGTCCTGGTTGGTCACGAAGTAGGGCGACAAGTAGCCTCGGTCCCACTGCATTCCATCGACAACTTCCAACTCGGTCTTCATCGATTTGGCTTCTTCGACCGTGACCACCCCGTCTTTACCGACCTGCTCCAGGGCCTCGGCAACCAACTCCCCGATCTGGTCGTCGTTGTTGGCCGAAACCGTGGCCACCTGCTGCTGTTCTTTCTGACTCTCGACCTCGGTGGATTTCCGGGCCAATTCCCCGACCACGACTTCGACGGCCTGGTCGATACCACGCTTCAGGTCCATCGGGTTTGCGCCGGCGACAACGTTCTTCAGCCCCTTCCGGTAGATGGCCTGGGCCAGGACGGTTGCGGTGGTCGTGCCGTCTCCCGCGACGTCGCTGGTCTTGCTTGCGACTTCCCGGACCATCTGGCTGCCCATGTTCTCAAAACGGCTCCCCAGATCAATCTCCTTTGCAACGGTCACGCCGTCCTTCGTGATCACCGGTGCTCCGAACTTGCGTTCGAGGACCACGTTGCGGCCTTTCGGGCCGAGGGTTATTTTCACCGTATCCGCCAGAACGTTGATTCCCTTAAGAATCTTTGATCGGGCCTCGTCACGAAACAGTAGTTCTTTTGCGGGCATCGGGAACTCCTATGGTTTTACAGGGATAGAAGAATAAAAGGCATTAGCACTCGCGCTAAGCGAGTGCTAATCTTACCCAAATCAGGGCTTCCGGATCAAGGGGGTGCCGAACAGGCCGGAAGCGCTATGCCTCAATATCCACGGAAGAGGACTGGAAGGTAAGCTTCCCGTCCCGTCCGGCATCCGCGACCACATGCGAGCCGGCCGGGATTTCGCCCTCGAGCAACTTCAGCGCGAGCGGGTCCGGCACCAGACGTTGGATGGCGCGCTTCAAGGGTCGTGCGCCGAACTCCGGTTCATACCCTTCGCGGAAGAGCAGTTCTCGCGCCTGGGACGTCAGTTCGAGTGTGACGTTGCGTTCTTCCAGATGCCGCCGGAGCGCGACAAGCTGTATGTCGATGATCTGAACGATGTCCTCGCTGCCCAGGCTGTGGAACCGGACGATGTCGTCGATGCGGTTCAGGAACTCCGGTTTGAATTGAGTCTTCAGGGCATGCCGGATATCGACCTCATCGCCCCCGACGGCAATGTTGGAGGTCATGATGAGGACCGTGTTCCGGAAGTCCACCGTACGCCCTTTCCCGTCGGTGAGGCGGCCGTCATCGAAAATCTGGAGCAGGATATTCCATACCTCCGGATGCGCTTTCTCGATCTCGTCCAGAAGCACCACCGAATAGGGGCGCCGTCGCACACTCTCGGTCAGGTACCCACCTTCTTCATAGCCGACGTAGCCTGGGGGCGCTCCGATCAAACGCGCGACGGAGTGTTTTTCAATGTACTCCGACATGTCGATACGCACCAGATTGCGTTCGTCGTCGAAGAGGAACTCGGCCAGCGCACGGGCGGTCTCGGTCTTGCCCACGCCGGTCGGACCCATGAAGAGGAATACACCGATCGGCCGGTCGGTGTCCTGCAACCCGGCTCGTGCACGGCGGACGGCGTTCGCCACGGCCGTCAGGCCTTCCCGCTGACCGACTACGCGACGCGCCAGCAGTTCGTCCATCTTGACGAGCTTCTGAACTTCGCTTTCGAGCATCTTGCTGACCGGGATTCCGGTCCATTTGGCGACGATAAGGGCGATGTCTTCTTCGTCGACTTCTTCCTTCAGCATCCGGTCCGACTGCTCGTGTCGCTCGAGCGAACGGTTGGCGTCTTCGAGCTTCTGCTCGATCTCCCGGATGCGACCGTAGCGGATTTCAGCGACTCGGGTCAGATCCGCTTCCCGCTCCGCCTGCTGCTCTTCGATTCGCGCCTCTTCGAGCTGTTCCTTCAACGCGCGGATCAACTGGATACCTTCCTTTTCGCTCTGCCAGCGGAGTTTCATCTCGGCGGACTTCTCGCGGAGTTCCGCCAGTTCCCGCTCCAGATCGGCAAGCCGTTCTCGCGATGCGCCATCGTCTTCCTTGCCCAGGGCCTGACGCTCGATCTCGAGCTGGACGACGCCCCGCTCGACCTCATCGATCTCAACGGGCAGCGAGTCGATCTGCATGCGCAGGCTCGCGGCCGCTTCGTCGATCAGATCGATCGCTTTGTCGGGCAGGAAGCGATCGGGGATGTAGCGGTTCGAAAGCAAGGCGGCCGCAAGGATCGCAGAGTCCTTGATCTTGACGGCGTGATGAACCTCGTAGCGCTCCTTTAATCCACGCAGTATCGAGATCGTGTCTTCCGGAGAGGGTTCGCCGACGAACACCTTCTGGAACCGGCGTTCGAGCGCTTTGTCTTTCTCGATGTACTTCTGGTACTCGTTGAGCGTCGTGGCGCCGATGCAGTGCAGATCGCCGCGCGCCAGTGCCGGCTTGAGCATGTTCGAGGCGTCCATGGAACCTTCGGCCCCGCCGGCGCCGACGACGGTGTGCAACTCGTCGATGAACAGGACGTACTCACCCGACGACTCTTCGAGCTCCTTGAGCACGGCCTTGAGCCTGTCTTCGAATTCGCCGCGGTACTTCGTTCCCGCGATCATCGATCCCAGGTCGAGGGAAACGATCCGTTTGTTCCGCAGCGACTCGGGAACATCTCCGGCGACCACCCGCTGGGCCAGGCCTTCGACTATCGCCGTCTTTCCGACTCCGGGCTCTCCGATGAGGACCGGGTTGTTCTTCGTCCGGCGAGAGAGAACCTGGACGACCCGGCGGATCTCTTCGTCCCGGCCGATGACCGGGTCGAGCCTGCTGGTGCGGGCGAGTTCGGTGAGATCCCGGGAATAGCGCTCCAACGCCTGGTACTTCTCTTCGGGGTTCGGATCGGTGATCTTCTGCGTGCCCCGGATCGACACCAGCACTTTGAGGATGGCGTCTTTCGTGATGCCGTGGGAGGCAAGGAGACGGGCAACTTCCTCTCCCTGCGCCGAGGTCATAGCGATCAGGAGGTGCTCGGTGCTGACGTATTCGTCTTTGAACTGATCCGCCTCGGCGAGGGCCGTCTCCAGAATCTTTCCCAGCGCCGGTGACACCTGCGGCTCAGCCGGCGATTCGAGCCGCGGCAGGCTGCCGACCGCAGTGGCCATGTCGCTTGCCAGCGTGGGGATATCGGCCCCCAGTTTCTGGAGGGTCGGCAAGACGACCCCCTCTTTCTGCTCGAGTAGGGCCCAGAGAAGGTGTTCGGGCTGCACCTGGGAGTGACGGTGCTCCGCGGCGTGGGCCTGCGCCGCCTGCAAGGCCTCCTGGGCTTTGAGTGTGAACTTGTCAAAGCGAATCATGGTCTCTCAGATCTCCGGCTATGGCTGGCCATCACTCCGAGGTAATCTTGATCTGTTTCGGTCTCGCCTTGTCCCTCTTGGGTAGCGAAATCGACAACACGCCGTCGTTGTAATCCGCCCGGATCTTGTCTTCGTTCACCATCGCGGGGATCGAAAACGAGCGGGTGAAGGAACCGTAGGACCGTTCGATTCGGTGATAGCTCTCTTCCTTAGTCTCCTTTTGAAACTTCCGGTCACCCTTCAAAGTGAGCACGTTGTTCTCCAGACTCAGCTCGATGTCCTTGCGCCCCATGCCTGGGACCTCGGCCTGAACGATGATCTGGTCCTCGGTCTCGAAAATGTCCACGGCCGGGCTCCACGCGGTGGTCGCCGACGGTTCATCGGATCTCCATCCCCGGTTAGCCTCCTCGAAGAGGCGATTCATACGGTCCTGCAGTGTGTTTAAATCTCGAAATGGATCCCATCGAATAACGGCCACCGATAGCCCTCTATAATTTAGTCACACGTCATGATATATATATGAGTGTTGTGGTGTCAAGTTTTAACATCTCGCCCGGCTTGCCGATGGTCTACCCCAAACGCGCGACGACGTGGCGGCGATCTAGATTAAAGCCCTATTATACAATAATTTATATGGTCGACTGGGCACAACCGATACCGCGGTTGCTCCAGACATTCCTCGTGGTTTGGTGTCAGAACCATGGCGGGCTTCGACGGGTCCCTGAACACTGGCCTGTAGTTTATGGTGTGGAGAATGTGCAGAGCATGCCGGGGGCACCAACCCGGGCGTCCGTCGGACCAAGCTGATATCATTGCAACCGCATGGACCCTGCCGCGCTGACTCATCGCCAGAAAAACGAAGAATCGACCCCGAACCTGGCCGACTACGACTACGGGTTGCCACCCGAAGCGATTGCCAAAGAGCCCGTGCAACCTCGAGACGCGTCCCGGATGCTGGTCGTCGACCGTCGCTCGGGACGGCTGACGGATGCGCACTTTCGCGAGCTGGCCCGTTACCTGCGTCCATCCGACGTCGTCGTGGTCAATAACACGCGGGTCCTGAAGGCGCGCGTCTTCGGCAGGCTCGCCGGGGATAGGCGCGATGTGGAGGTCCTGTTTGCGAACCCCGTTTCCGAGCGGACCTGGGAAGTGATGCTTCGGCCCGGAAAACGGGTGCGAGAAGGCGATCGAATCCACCTGGACGACGAGATCGCCTTCAGGGTCGGGGAGCGCCGGGACCACGGCCTTCGCCTGATCGAGCTCGAGACGTCCAGGCAGGCCGGAGTCGTCGGGGTGCTCGAGCGATACGGTCACGTACCGCTGCCTCCCTACATTGGGCGACCGGACCGCCCGGCCGATGAAACCGATTACCAGACAGTGTACGCAGACAAGATGGGCGCCGTTGCGGCGCCGACGGCAGGCCTTCATTTCAGCGACAACGTGTTCGCTTCCCTCGATGAGGCGGGCATCGAGGTGGTCGAGCTCACCCTGCATGTGGGCATCGGAACCTTCATGCCTGTACGCTCCGAGGACCCGGCAAACCACCGGCTCAAGGGCGAACATTACGAACTCACCCTGCCGGGCGCCGAAGCGCTGAACCAGGCGCGTCAGGACGGACGTCGTATCGTGGCTGTCGGCACGACAACGACGCGAACGCTCGAACACGTCTTCGCACAGAACGGCAAGTTCGTGGCGGGTAAAGGCGAAACCGACCTCTATATTCTCCCCGGGTTCCGCTTCGCCGCGATCGACGTTCTGCTCACCAATTTTCACCTCCCGCGAACGACCCTGCTGCTGATGGTCTCTGCGTTCGCTTCCCGGAAAATCGTCCTCGAGGCTTACAGCCACGCCCTCCGGGAGGGCTACCGGTTCTACAGCTACGGGGACTGTACGCTCTTCGCCTAGAGGCGCGTTTTAGCCGCCTGTTCGGCCCGTCGCGGGTTGGCCGTACACGGTTGACACTGCAAGGGCTTACGTTATAATGTCGCGGTCCAAATACTCTGCAGCACAGCGTAAGTTCGAAAAGAGCGACCCACTGAACTTCCCGTCGACGGTCCCCCTTTTCAAGCTTTGCGGTTTGGGCAGCAACAGTTCTTGAAGTAAAGGAGTTTGGAGAGGCATGTCTAAAGAAACTGGCAAAGTGAAGTGGTTCAACAATAAGAAGGGCTTTGGGTTTATCGAGAGGGCCAGCGGCGGGGATGTTTTTGTTCACTATTCGGCGATCGAGAGCGACGGGTATAGAACTCTGAAAGAGGGGGATGACGTCGAGTTCAACATCACGGAAGGACCGAAAGGGTTTCAGGCGGAAAACGTCACGAGACCTGAATAGCGACCTGGAAGATTTTTTTCATCAAGGTTAAGGACCCTGTGATTCGCTTCGCAGGGTCTTTTTGCGTGTGCTCGGTTGGCGTCTCCCCGCGTAACTTTTTGCTTCAGCCTGCTTCGTCACCCGTGATCCGCAAACAGCATCAGAATCACAGAAGGGAGAAAACGCCAGTTCGGTGAAAGCCCTTCAACTCGGATCCGCCCCGGACCCAACTGCCAGCGAGCTCATCGTCGATCATTTCTTCAACAACATCCTGACCGCCGGCTTTCGACTCTTCCCCAACGTTGCGGACGCTGCCACCGGCAAACCTGTTCCCGATCTCGGCCCGGCAACTTCCTTGTCAAGCAACCGATCAGCCAGCAGGCTTGCGGCTCTCCAATGCCCATACCCCCGTTTGTCGGCTCGCCTCCAAGCACGTTCGTCCCGATGGACCTGGACGTCGAAACGCTCAATCTCAGCGACGGCCGGTACACTGTCGAACTCCTGGAGAGTCCGGGATGCCTGTCGAAGGTCCGGTCGCGGCCCAGTTCAGGTTGAGAAATGGAATGCGGCAGGGAACCATGGTCGCACCGGGGGTCGGTGTTCGGGCCGCAGTGCAATCACGGGACCCCGTCTTTTCCTCGTGCGCCTGCGCCGCCAGGCGATGCCGTCTATCCGCACGGGCCCTGATGAAGGCAACTGTCGCACGATCTAAGTTATTGAATAGAAAGCATCGAGACCGTGTCATCCGTGGTATAAAGGAACGATGTCGAGGCTCTACCACCTCCGGCGCGAGCTTGAATTCTCGACTCAGACCCGTCAGGGGAAGTCCTACCTGGTCGTCAAGGACCCGGTAACGAATCGCTACTTCAATTTCAAGGAGATGCAGGCCAGCATCGTCGAACTGGTCCGGGAACCGATCGACATTGACTCGCTGGGCGCAGCGGCAGCCGCCCGGTTGGGCGCCACGGTCAAGGCGGCGTCCCTGGAAGGCTTCCTGAAATCGCTCGAAGAGAAGCACCTCCTCGACACGCCGACCGTCGCCGAAAAACTCGCCGTCTACAAAGAGCGCAAGCCACGGGGAAAAAGCCTCCTCTACATGCAGCTCGTGTCGCTCAATCCCGAGAGGGTCTTAGGCTATCTGCTGCCCAAGGTGGGGTGGTGCTTCACGCCGGCATTCAACGTGTTCGCTGCGATCGCGATCATTTGCGGGTTCGTCATCACTTTCTTGAACGCAGGTACGTTAGCTCAGGAAACCCTTTCGCTCTTCAGCCTTCGCGGCGCGCTGATGACCTGGCTGGTCGTCGCCGCGGTGTTGACTGTCCACGAGTTTGCACACGGGCTGACATGCTGTCATTTCGGCGGCAAGGTGCAGTCGATGGGCTACATGCTCATTTATTTCAGCCCGGCCTTCTTCTGCGACGTGAGCGATGCCTGGATGTTCCCGACCCGTCGCGAAAGGATGTGGGTCACGTTTGCCGGCGGCTACTTTCAGCTCGTCATGTGGGGGCTCGCCGCGATCGCCTGGCGGGTCCTTGCCGAAGACACACTCGCCAGCGAAATCCTGCTGATCGTGATGGTGACTTCCGGAATCCAGACGCTGTTTAACTTCAATCCGCTCATCAAGCTCGACGGCTACTACATGCTGAGTGACTACCTGGAGATCCCGAACCTGCGGGAGAAAGGGTTCCGGGCGTTCCGGGCGTGGCTGGCGGGAACGGCCGATCCCCTTCTTGATACGCCGCAGCGTAAGGCGCTGCTGCGGTACGGAGCCATCTCGCTGACCTTTTCGACGTTACTGCTGTCGTTCGTTTACGTTAACATCTATCTGCTAGCGACCTCATACTTTGCTTTTGCGGGTCTGGTCGGGTTTTTGATGTTTTCGGGATACACATTGAGACGGACGGCGGCAGAACCGGTGGCAGGCGTTCGATCATTGATCACACGCGCGATGCTCCGCAAGTTCCGAAACTTCGGTGTAGGAGCGGCGGCGGTGCTGGCGATGATCATCGTCCCATGGGAGCTGAAGATTTCCGCCGATTTCCGAATCCTGCCGCTACAGGAATCGATCGTCCGCAGCGAAACCGCGGGTACCGTGGCCGAAGTGCTGATCCGCGAAGGAAGCCGCGTCGAGGCCGGCGAAGTGATCGTCCGCTTGTATGACTTCGACAAGCAGAAGGAGTTGGAAACCGTCTCGGGCGAACTGGAGCAGAAACAGGCCGAGTTGGCTCAGCTCCGGGTCGGGCCACGCACGGAGGAGATCGACCAGGCCGAAAAGCTCGTCGACACGAAGCGGGTCGAACTGGAGAACATCCGGAGAAACGTCCAACTCCAGAACCAGCTCGAGCAGGCGCTCACTACCAGGCAGACGGAACTGAGGCTCGCAGAAATCGAGTTACGGAGAACGACCGACCTTTTCATAGAGGAACTTGGTTCGAGGGTCGACATGGAGAAGGCACAGGCCACTGTGGAAGTCCGCCGCAGCGCGGTCGCGGAAGCCGAAGCGTCGGTTCAGATTCTGGCCGAGAAGAACGACCGCGAAGAAGACCTCAAGACCCGGGAACTTGCCGAGGCCGAGAGCGCGCTCGCGCTCCTGCGCGCCGGTTCGCGGCCCGAGGAAATCCAGCAGCGGGAAGCTGAAGTCAACATGCTGGAAGCCCGGCAGCGCATCCTGGGCGAAGAAATCAAGAAGAGCGAAATCCGCGCGGGAATTTCGGGAACGGTCACGACCCCGTTTGTCCAGAAGATACTCAACCGTCACCTGCAGGCCGGCGAAGAGGTCTGCCGCATCGTTGACATGGACCGCGTCCGCGCCGAGATGTTCGTGCCGGAGCAGGAAATGGGTGATGTATCCGGAGTTAGCGTCGCGATGACGATGGAAGCAAGGGCACAGGACGTCCGGGAACTAGACGTCACTCTCACTTTTCAGGGTGATGAGGTTCGGTTGGACGTCCCCGCTCTTGGCGCCGTCTACGTCGGGGCACTGGACAAGGGCGGCGAAACGATATCCGGGACATGGAGACATGCGGATGCTCAGCTCCCGCTCACCTTCGATAAGGATAAGATGGATTCGGAGGCGATGGCTGGTTCGTCGAGCGCCACCACCGCGTTGGCGGGAGTGTGGGACGGAACACTCGGCGAGGGGAAACTGAAGCTTCGGTTCGAGCCGGGCATGCCGGTCCGACTGAAAGCGCGCAGCTTCCCGACCCGCGAGTTCGAGGGCAACGTCGACTTCATCGCACCCGTAGCCGAGATGGTGGACAACGCGCGCGTCATCAAGATTCGAACCGAGCTGGATAACGGCGACGGGATGCTCAAGCCGGACATGACGGGCGTCGCAAAGATCCACGCCGGCCGCCGCCAGGTCATCGCGCTGATGACCCGCCGCATAATCCGCTGGTTCCGAACTGAATCCTGGTACTACCTCCCCTGAGAAAATGCGCATATTTTGCGCCAACACCCTCTCCTGCGCCAATATTTTCGCCAAACCTTTGGTCAACCTAACGCGATTCCAAGAATTAATGTATTTTTTGGAAACTCCCGCTTATCCTTATTTCTGAAGGCTAAGGAAGTCGCCTTTGTAAAACGGCAAATTCGTCGAAAGACGAAGACGCAAAGCCACAAGGCTACAATCCCTTGAGGTTCGGATGGGATCATGCCGGTTGGGTTGCCAAAGGCAGGGAAGTGGCAAACCGGCACGGAGCCTTCTGCCCTCCTCACCGAGAAGAATTCTCTGACAGATGCAAATCCGTCGAAAGGCGGGGCCGCAAAGCTTCGAGACCACCGGTTCGTCGGTTGATCTGTGGATCGGCCGGATAGATCACGTCGGTCGCGCTGCCTGACTAAGAGGTTCCACCTCGGGCTCACCTTTTCTTTTTTGCAACGAATCGAGAACTGGAGGTAGCTGGCTATGTACGGCGTGATTTGGGTCTAGCCCACACTAGAACTGGAAGTGATACGACGTCTCGCGGACGTCGTTTGAGGATCTTAACTCCGTCCGTCCCTGGAGAATAGAATGAGTGAGAATGGTGTTATCCTGATCGATATTGAAATCGAGGAACTGGAACAGAAGATTGCCCCGAGTGGTTACTTGGCCAATGATGACTGATTGAGCTCGCCGCGAGCAAAGAGGCGTCCTCTAGCTCGCGGCTGCGACGTCTGTTTGGCCTCGCGAAGTGACGTGGAATAAGCTCACAGTCCAGGCGAAGGCATACCTCCGGAGCGTCTATGCAATAGGCGCTCTGCTGTCCTTTGTCTGCATGGCTGCGCCCGCCCGTATTTCAGAAACCCCTAATCGATTCGACTCCGAATGGGTTTTCCTGACACTGGTCTCGCTCTTTGTCGCGACGGTTACGGTTCGCTTACCTAGAACACCGTCCGCCGTGATATCGATCGGTGACGTCTTTACCATCCTGGCACTACTCCAGTTCGGCCCGGGACCCGCGCTCGTCATGTACTGGAGCCAGATCATCATCCTAATTGCAACCGACCAGGTGAAACGGCGTGGATGGCGGAGCTTCGTTCGAGTATCGGCCCTTTATCAACACTTCTTCTACTACAAGCACCTGTTCAACCTCGCCACGTGCGCGCTATCGATCTCGGCCATGAGCGTGGCGCTGATGACGGCCGATCTGATTGGCCTGTCCGATCCCCTAGGTTTTGCTGTCAAACTTGCAGCCCTTGCAACAGTATGGTTTGCAGTCAATACGGGCACACTCTCTCTGGCGATTGCGCTTTTGGAAGACAAGTCCTTTTGGAAGACTTGGTTTGACGGCGTCAGTCTGTATGTCCTTAATTTCTTTGGCTCGGCGGCGGCGGCGGGCTTGATGTCTCAGTTCTATGAACAGGCCGGTTTCTCGACTTTCCTGTTCGCCCTACCCATCGTTGTGGTCTTTTACCAGCTCTACCGGTTCTACATCGAAAAGTTCGAGCACGCCCGGGCACACATTGCCGAGTTGAACAAGCTCTACCTCCAGACGGTCGAAGCGCTCGCGACCGCCGTCGATGCGAAAGACCGCTACACCCACGGCCACATTCGACGCGTCCAGTGCTACGCGATCGAGCTGGCAAGGCGGATGGGAATGACCGACGAGTGGGACTTGATGGCCATTCGGTCCGGCGCCTTACTTCACGACATCGGGAAAATTGCGATTCCCGAGTATATCCTGAACAAGCCGACAGTGCTGACGGAGTCCGAGTTCGAAAAGATGAAGATTCATCCGTCGATCGGCGCCAGCATGCTCAAAGGCATCGAGTTCCCGTTTCCGGTTGAACCCCTGGTCAAGTCCCACCACGAGCGCTGGGACGGAAAAGGCTATCCAGAAGGGCTCAGCGGCGAAGAAATCCCGCTTAGCGCAAGGATCCTGTCGCTGGTCGACTGCTACGACGCCCTGACGACCAATCGTCCATATCGCGCCCCCATGTCTCGCGACCAGGTCATCGAGTTCTTCCGGCGGGAGTCCGGAAGAGCCTATGATCCAGAGGTCGTCGAGACATTCGTCGCAAACATCGGGAATTTGGAGGAGGAAGCCACAAAGATCGAAATTCCCGACTCTGATATCTGGGGAGGGCTCACCGTCGAGCGAAGGGTGAGCGAGAACGTGCGAGCCCTGGAGAAGGTGCAACCCACCGTCACGTACAGCGACGCAATGAACGTCACCCCGTTTGCGCAGACCGAACTCTACTCGGTCTTCGAGTTCGTACGTGCGGCAAATTGCCTCCGCACGGATGACGTCCTCGCCTTCATCGGGATCAAGCTCAGGAACTTGATCCAGTTCGACGCCGCAGTTTTCTACCTCGCGGATCTCGATCGCGGTGTTGTCGTCCCGTCGCATGTGTTGGGGCGGATGGGGGATGCCATCAAGGAGGGTGTACCCCTTCCGCTCGACCAGAAGCTGAGCGGGTGGGTCGCGGCCAACAACCAGGCCCTGCGCAACCTGCCGCCGTTCCCGGATTTCAGGAACTTCCACGATCCGAAGCCGCGGTTTGAGATCTCGAGCATCGCCCCGATGAACCATCGCGGCATCGTCGTCGGGTCCCTGGCACTGTACCGGGAAGCGAAGGAGAACTTTTCCGACCTGGAATTTCGGCACCTGGAGATTATTGCCGCGCAGGCCGCGGTCGCCTTGAATCGGGCTCGCGAACAAGAGGGCACCGAATCCGCGCTCTTCGACGAGCTCACCGAACTGCCGAACGGCTACCAGATGTACCTGATGTTCGATCAGGTCGCCACAGATGCGCTACGCTATGAATACCCGTTGGCGCTGATGGCCTTCCGGTTGGACGAGTTCGCGGAGATCAAGCGACGTTATGGACATCTCAGCACAGCCGAAGTCGTGAGGTTCATCTCGCGCTATCTGAAGGACGAAGTCCGGGATACGGACATTCTCGTGCGTTATGCGGACGACCAGTTCCTGACGCTGAACCCCAAAATGAGCCGGGATCAATCGGAGGTTCTAAAGTCCAGAATCCAGAGCGAGCTGGACCGGCACAAGTTCATGATCCGCCACGGGATCGAACTGGCGCCAAGGGTCTCGATCGGCATCGCCGAGTTCCCAGAGGAAGCCACAAAGCTCGAGGACCTGCTTTCCATCGCCGAATGGCGCCTCACGGAAGACGAGCGACTCCGGTCGATGGCTCGCCGGACACTGTCTTTCCCCTCCTGACTTTCTCTTTGTCCGACAAAAGTCGCGTTTTTTGCGTTCCTTGTTCCGCCAAAGCGCGATAAATTGTCGCGGCTCTCGTTCTAACAATCTCCAGATGCTGAATGACAGCTCTGGCACCGGCAGTGCTGGTGATCTGACGGGAGGAAGGCCCTCAATCATTGCAGCGTTTCCTGACAGATCGCTTCGAAGTTCGCCGAATCCTCCGCCGCTCGAAGCACGTGACGTCGTTTGTGGGACACGACCGTTGGTGGGGACGGGACGATGTCTTTGTGAAGTGCATCCGAAGTCGAGCGTGCTGGATCGACCCGGCTTTCCCGGAATCACTGGCTCGCTACCGCGGCCTGGTTCACCCGCTGATCGGGAACATCTACGACGCCGGGTTTTCCCCAAGGAAAGACTTCTACTACGTACGACACCACGCGGCTCAAGCGGAGAGTCCCGCGAGTCCCGCACAACTCCTGCGAGTAGCTCCCCAGATAGTCGCCGCCTGCGCCTTGCTTCATTCAAGAGGTCTGGTCCACGGTCGGATCAAGCCAAACAACATCATCGTCCACGATAGCACCTGTCACGTTGTCGACGGTGGACTCCCACCTCTGCACGAATGGAATCTCGATGTGGACGACGTCCACTACCGCGCACCGGAGCTTCTGGAAGGGGGTGAACCAACTATCGAGACCGATCTCTACTCACTCGGTGCGGTACTGTACAGGGCTTATTCAGGTCGCACTCTATTTGAAGATCCCAGCATCGAACTTCTCAGAAACAAGTACGCCAACGCGAAACCTGAGCCTCTGAACAATGTCTGCGATGCGCCGAAAGCCGTCAGCGATCTCGTCCTGGGCCTGGTCGGCCGGAACTCGAAGGCAAGAAAAGAGGTGTTCACGGATGTCCTGAAGCTCTTCCCTGCTAGCTCAAGCCGCGTGATGCACGCGCCGTTTGTGGGTCGAGAAAGAGAGTTGCAGGAAGCGATAGAGCTTCTAGGTTCGAGTGGTCGCGACATACGGCTGCTGGTTGTCGAGGGAGAGGCTGGTGCCGGAAAGACAAGGCTGGTCGAAGAGCTCGGGTTTCGTCGCGCCCTCGCTTCCAGCGACTTCTCAGTCGGCCGGAGCTTTGAGAGGGAAAACCGTCAGTTCGAGCCGCTTCTTCAGGTGTTCTCCCAGAAGTTGGACCGGCGCGATGTGCTTTTCAAACGCTGGGAGGCGGCCGAGTTTCCACGCTTTCGTCACTCTCTGGATCACCTTCTGTCAGAAACGCTGGATGAGGGGCTGCCGCACGGGCTGTCTGCCGGCAAACTCGTGACAGACCTCGTGGGAGTGACGATTTCTCTAACCAATCAGGCACGGCGCAGCACTGTTGTTCTCGAAGACGCGCACTGGGCCGACGAAGGCACGCTCAAAGTACTCGAACAAATCCTTCTTCGCGGGGAGGAGGCGAACCTCTGCTTTCTCCTGACCGCCCGGTCGGGTGAGATTCAGGGACCGCTGCGCCGGTTGCTGAGCGGTCCGGCACCTTCCGGAATCACAATCCATCGAATCTCGCTCGAACCGCTGACTGCGACCGCGGCTCTCAGCCTTGCTGAGAGTCTTTGCGGCAATGCGGGGCACGCCGCACGGATCGTGGAAAAGGCCTGCGGAAACCCACTGTTCCTGGAAGAGTACTCCCGACACCGAAACATCCGAGGCAAGAGTCAGCCATCCAGCGTAAAGGATGTGCTCGTCGACAAGGCGACGAGTCTGACCAAAGGGCTCAGAGGTGCTATCGAGGCACTTTCGCTCTTTCCGAAACCCATGTCCTTCGACGAAGCAAAGGGCGCGATCGCGTCTCTGGTACCTCGGCCCGATGGGCAACTGGAAGAGCTGCTCGAAGCAGGCATTGTCGTGTCGGACGGTTCAAACATCCGGTTTCGTCACGACGGGATTCGGGAAGCGGTGTACAAGAGACTAGCGCTCAAGCGCCGCCGACAATTTCACCAAACCGTATGCGACCGGCTCCTTCAAGAGCCATCCGACGACGAGGCCATTGGATATCACGCCGAACGGGCCGGCTTACCCAAGAAGGCCGCCCGGGCCTACATCGCTGCCGCGGACCGCAATCGTGAGCATCACAATTACCAGACTGCAGCCGAGCTCTTTTCCTTCGCGCGCAGGTGTTTTGTCCGCTCTAGGCAGAAGGTGCCTCATTCGTTGGACCTGTCGTACAGCCGCTGCTTGATGTCGATCGGAAGAAAGTACCACGCGCGGAAGCTTCTCCATCGAATCGTAGCGACTAGCACCGATCACGGCGTTCGGGCCCTGGCATACGGCTATCTCGCCGGCTCTTCGCCGGACGATCCCGAATCGTGTCTGGCATTCTTTCGCTCACAGCTAGCGGAACTCCCGAAGGGATCGGACAAACTCTCCTCGGTACACTTGGGCCTGTCTCAGGCTCACGCTGTCGCCGGGCACGCCCGGGAAGCCACGAAGTGCCTTTCGAGCGCCGAACGACTATTCGCAGGGAATTCCGATGCGACGAGGCTTCGGTCATTTCTTGCCATAAAGGGGGTCGTTCTCATTGCGCTTTGCGAGTACCGGCAAGCGTTATCCGTATTGCCCAGCCAGGCTGTCGGAGACCATCAACCTCGCGTTCTAAACAATAGAGCCGTATGCATGGAGCATCTCGGCCAGTTGGATGCAGCCTGTGCGTACCAACGCGAAGCACTCGACCTGTCTCGCCGCCAAGGCATGCTGGAAGGGGAACTGCTGTCACTTGCTAACATCGGCGCTTTCGAAACCAAGAGGGGCAACTTCGAACTAGCTGCGAGCAGTTTCCGGGAGGCTGAAAGTTTCTGTGCTTCCATGAACCTTTATCGAGACGGGGATCGGAAAAATCTGCCGCTCCCCGCTGCCGATCAGGCAGCCCTCCGCATGGAAATGGGACAATACGCCGAGGCGCGGAAGCTGTTCGTGTCGGCTTTCAGATGGCTCAAACGGGACCGCTCGAGCCAGAGCGCGATCTGGGCCGCCCTGAAACGGAGCGAGTTCTACACGCGAACTGGTGAGATGCAGCTTGCGGCACCGGTCATCGATTCCGTTAGCGCCAGCGAGCTCTTTGACACCGACTTCCTGAAGGTGGAGCGGGCCCTGATCGAGGCCATTTTACTCAGGCTCCCTGAAATAGACCGGCTTCGGCTTCTCGACGCCGCCCTGCCACTCACCGCGTCTCTCGGTACGCTCTACCAGCGCTGTCGCGTCCTGATCGAGTCGGCGGCGCTTCTAATCGACGCGGCGCGTGACGAAGAGGCCCGGACGCGCGTCGCGGAGGCTCTGAAGCTGGCTCGGCGACACGGATACAGACCGCTCGAAGCAAGTGCTTTGCTAATCAAGGGTTCAGTAACACGGAAGAAGCGCGCCCGGCATGAATACCTGCTACAGGCTTACCGGATCGCGTCCGATACCCCGCTGCCGGAAATCGCAGCCGAAAGCGCGCTTCGGATCGGAGAGCATCAGCTTGAATTGAATAATCTTTTCAACGCGCGTGAATACCTGTCGCGAAGCGTCTCTTTGACCAAGTCGCTGGCGGGCGGATTGCCGGCTCGGGCTCGAAATCGTTACCTTCTCGTTCCATGGAGGCAGCAAGCGATGAAACTACTGGCCAGCGTCGAGAATCAGCTACCTGCTCCCGGACGTCCAACCCCGATAAAGGACCCTCAGGATCGCCCGCTCTTCAAAGTGGCTTACGAAACAACGATGTCTCTCGGCGCTGCCAAGGGGGTCGAAGAGTACGTTCGTGCCTTGAACGGCGGGATCAAACGGGCGCTCAAGTGCAACGTCGCGTTCATGCTAACCGCCCGAGACAAGATCGAGTTTCACGCTCTGGAAGCCCCGCCTGACGACGGCCTATCCAGAACGCTTTCCAAACTGTACGACAAGGTTCAGGACGGTCCTTTCTTCGGTCGAAGGGAAAATGTTCAAGAACGGGGTTCCGACAGAAGCGGCACAATGGCGTGGATTCCGCTGACAGCAGCCGGCTCCCGACTCGGAGGTCTGTATGTCAACATCGGAAAGAGGAGATTCAGCGAAGCAGAAATGGAGTTTCTTACGATGATCGGAATCATCGCGGCGAATGCGCTTGCCTCAATTCTGGCGTCTGACCACCTGCCTCGCCAAAAGCGTCGCAAAAGATTCCATTACAAAGATATTGTTGGGGTTTCACGGGAAATCGAAGAAGTATGCGCCCAGATCGAGATTGCCGCCGGCAATCCTGCCACCGTGCTCATCGAAGGTGAGAGCGGAACGGGCAAGGAACTGGTAGCCCGGGCTATCCATGACCACAGCGCGCGGCGCGCGGGGCCGATGGTGACTGTCGATTGTGGTTCGATCCCGGAAACGCTGATCGAGAGTGAGATGTTTGGAAGTCGACGGGGATCATTCACCGGAGCCACGGCGGACCGTCGGGGCCTGATTGAATCTGCCCACAGGGGAACGCTGTTCCTCGACGAAATCGCGAATACCAGCCCCGCCCTGCAGGCCAAACTTCTTCGAGTGCTGCAGGAGAAGGAGGTACGACGGCTCGGAGAAACCAAGGGCCGGGCCGTCGACATCCGTCTTTTGGCCGCGACCAACGCAAACCTCGAAAGGCTGGCTGAACAAGGTCAATTCCGCCAGGACTTGTATTTTCGGTTGAAAGTCCTGTACATCCAGATCCCTCCCCTCCGCGAGCGAAGGAAAGACATTCCTGAAATCGCACGCGCTTTTCTCCGGCAGCTAACCCAGGCCAACGCTACGAACAAGCGCTTCGGTCGCGGGATTCTGGACCGCATTGCGGCCGGACACTACCCTGGTAATGTTCGGGAACTGCAGAACCTCGTGGAGCGCGCCTACTTCTCGGCAACCGCCGGCGACACGATCAAGAAGGTATCCATCGAAGTTGTTCCGGCTCGGCGCAAGGACTCAAATGAAGTCCAAGCCTGGTTCAAGGACCTGACGGAAGGACGCAAGGACTTCTGGGTCGACATCCACGCCCGCTACAAGCAACGCGACATTTCTCGCGAACAGGTCATTGCGTTGATGGGCCTCGGCTTGAAGGAGACGCGCGGATCTTATAAGTCTGTGGGTGAACTGTTCCATGTCCAGGAGAGTGACTATCGACGCTTCATGGATTTCCTCCGCCGCAACAAGTGTCAGCCCGATTTCAGACCGTATCGAAGGTTAGAAGGCCCACGCTAGTGTCCTGAGTTAGAAGTTCGTTCACTATCTCCGACGGATGTTGCCACTCGCGGGGTGGACGTTGAACCGATCGACAACGGGTGTATGCACGCGGCCGGCTCGGCCCTCACAACCGGCAACTTCCATCGGCCCTGCGGGTTCGGGCGGAACGGCGCTGTCTTTGGAGTCGCTCCTCCTCGCAATGAATGAGCATTGGCTCGTCGTCGCTCCCCCCAAATCCAGCGTCGTTGCGCTCCGAAATATAGCAAACGTACTTCTAACTCAGGACACTAGGTGCCGAGCAGGCCTGTTTGAGTCGCCGATGATGAATGTAGGGCCGCACGAGATAGATCCAACCCCCGTGCTACCATTCGGCCATGGAACCGGTGGTAAAGGTCTCCGGCGTCCGAAAGGTTTACGAGGGGGAAGGCGAACCGGTTGTTGCGTTGAACGACGTCTCGCTCGAGGTCGACTCCGGCGAATTCGTTGCCCTGATGGGCCCCAGCGGCTGCGGCAAATCGACCCTCCTGCACATCATCGGCGCGATGGATCGTCCGTCGGCGGGCAAGGCCTGGATCCAAGGCGCGCCCATACACAACCTACCCGAAGAAGAGCTGACCGGAATCCGTCGCACACGAGTGGGCTTCGTGTTTCAGTTCTTCTACCTTCTGCCCACGCTCACGCTTGAAGAAAACGTCGCCTTGCCCCTGTTGCTCGCGAACGGGCGGCATGTGGATTCGGACCGGGTTCAGGCCCTGATTGAAACCGTCGGCCTGACCGACCGGCGTTCAGCAACCCCGAACCAGCTCTCGGGTGGGGAAATGCAACGGGCTGCGCTGGCAAGAGCAGTCGTCCACCGGCCGCCGCTCGTCGTGGCGGACGAACCGACCGGCAATCTGGATTCCGATAACGGTCGCGTGATCCTCGAGCTGCTCCGGAAGTTGTCGAGAGAGGGCACGACCGTCGTCATGGCCACCCACAGCGATGCGGCTGCCGCGTACGCGGCGCGTGTGTTACGCCTGAGGGATGGGAAACTGGTCGAATGACGCGCTTTGCCCGGCTCTTCCACCGCTACATCCTCCGCGATCTCGCGCGCAATCCCATCCGGACGCTCCTCACCCTGACCGGGGTGGCGCTGGGCATTGCGGTCGTCGTCGGGGTGCACGTGGCCAACGACCGGGCGATCTCCTCGTTCAACGACTCGCTGCGGATCCTGAGCGGCCAGGCCGACCTTCAGATTTCTGCCAACGGGCTGCAACTGGACGAGGAGCTGATCGGCGAGCTCTCCTGGGTCTGGGACGTGGGCGCGATGACGGCGATCGTCGAAGGCCGGGTCGACCTGGACGCCTCGCCCAACCCGATCGAGCGGCAATCACTCCGGATCTTCGGTATCGATCTGCTATCCGACGCTCCGTTCCGAACCTACACACTCACCGAAGGCGACGACCTCGGCCTGGACATCACCCGTGAGCAGTTCATCGACTTGCTGGTTGAACCCGACACCATCATCATCCCCTCACTCCTGGCCGAAGAGTTCGCCCTCGGCGTCGGCGACACGATTCAATTCCTTGTTTCGAACCGCTGGCGGGACTTTCGGGTCGGCGCCATCCTGCAGGACGAAGGCGTGGCCGAAGCCTTCGGCGGGCGGATCGTTTTCATGGACATCGCCGGAGCGCAGACGGCTCTGAACAAGATCGGTTGGATCGACCGGATCGAAGTCCTCCTGGACGACCCGGCGCTGGCGGATGCGGTCGAAGAGCGGATCCGAGTCCAACTCCCTGCATCGGTCATCGTCTACCGGCCCGAAGAGGCCGCCGCCTACAACGAAAAGATGGTCCGCGCCTTCCGCTACAACCTGACCGCGCTCTCCTACATCGCCCTCGTCGTCGGCATGATCCTCGTCTACAACACGCTGAACATCGCCGTCGTTCGGAGGCGGGCCGAAATCGGCGCGCTCCGCACGTTAGGAACTTCGCGGACGACCATCAAATGGATGTTCCTGATCGAAGCGACCGCCTTCGGTGTGATCGGCGCCGCGCTCGGGGTCTGGGGGGGGGAGTTCCTCGCCGCTGCAGCCGGTGCTCTGGTGTCGCAGACCATCTCCGGGCTTTACACCGGCGTCGCCGTCATCCCGTCACTGACACGCTCCGACCCTATCTTCTACATCGAGATGCTGTTGCTCGGCGGTGTCCTGGCGGCAATCTCGGGAACGGGGCCCGCGCTGCGGGCCACCCAGGTCTCGCCGGTGGGCGCACTGCGCGAGAACGTCCTCGGCACTATTCGCGCAACGCGGCTGCGGGTTCAGGTCTTCGGCGGAATCGGTGCGCTGATCCTCGGTACCGTTCTCGCACTCGGTCCGCCGATCGAAGGTTTCCCGTTTCTCGGGTACGCATCGGGCGTGTCGTTCATCGCCGGCTTCGGACTGCTCTCACCCCTGCTCGCACGGATGCTTCTAAAACTGATCCGGCGCCCGTTAACGACGGCGCTTCCGGCCGAAGGTCGCCTGGCCGTCCAGACGATCGAAGGTAGTCTCGGCCGGGTCGTCGTCGCGGTGATGTCGCTTGCGATCGCCGTAGCGATGCTGATCAGCGTGGCGATCATGGTCGCGAGCTTCCGCGACACGGTGATCGTCTGGATCGACCAGACCTTGAAGGGCGACCTCTACCTGCGTCCGGCCGCGTTCGGCAGCAACGGGGGGCGGAACGTCCTGGAGAGCGAGACCCTGCACGTGCTCGAAACCATGCCGGCGATCGAAGCCATCGACCGGTTCCGCTCGATGACGATCGACTACGGAGGCTTCCCTGCCTTCCTGGCTGCCGGAGAGTTTGGCACCGTCGCTTCTCACAGCAACCTCCTCTTCATGAACGGCCGCCAGACGGCGGCGGTCGCCAAACGGTTGATCGGGGCCGACCGCGTGGTCGTTTCCGAGCCCTTCGCCGTACGGCACGGGGTTCGTGCGGGCGATCGGATCATGCTCCCGACCCCGGCAGGGATGGAGCCGTTCGAGGTCGAAGCCCTCTTTTATGACTACTCATCAGAGGGCGGGCTCGTAGTAATGGATCGTGGCACGTACCTCACGAAATTCGAGGACCCCGACGTCAGCAACGTTGCGCTCTACCTGAAACCCGAGGCTGACCCGATCACGACCCGAGCCGAGATCGCGGCCGCGCTCCCCGACACTCAGCTTCGGATCGCAACGAACGGCGAGCTGCGGGGGCAGGTGTTGCGCGTCTTCGACCAGACGTTCCAGATCACCTACGCCCTGGAGGTCATCGCGATGGCCGTAGCGGTGCTGGGAATCGCCAATACGCTAGCCGCGCTCATCATCGAGCGCCGTCCCGAAATCGCCATGTTGCGATTCATCGGGGCCGCACGGTCACAAATTCGCCGGGTCGTCGTCCTGGAATCGGGCCTGATCGGCGTGCTCGGCGGCGCGATCGGCCTGGTCCTGGGCATCCTTCTGTCGCTGCTCCTGATCTATGTCATCAACTTCCAGTCGTTCGGCTGGACCATCCAGTTCACAATGCCGCTGGGCTTTCTGGCGCAAGCGCTTGGGGTGGTGCTGGTCGCCACCGTCGCGGCCGGGCTCTACCCGGCATCACTGGCACTGAAGATGGATCCGATCAAGGGGATCCGGGCGGAGTAGGCATGCATACGCTGGCACACATGGCGGTGCTGTTGGTTTCGGTGGCACTGGTCCAGGCGCCCGAACCGAACCGAATTCGCGAACCTGAGTATCGACTGGCCCTTCCCGGCTACGAATACGCGTTCCCGCGCGACCACGGATCGCATCCCGACTACAAACTGGAGTGGTGGTACTACACCGGACACCTCGACGGCGACGACGGCCGACGCTTCGGATACGAGCTGACCTTTTTCCGCATAGGGATGGACCGGCGCGCTGAAAGCGCATCCCGCTGGAACATCGACGACCTGCACGTGGCCCACTTTGCATTGAGCGAGATCGACGTCGACCGCTTCCGTTTCTATGAACGATTGAACCGCGCGGGCCCCGGTATTGCCTGGGCCCGGGAAGGAACGCTCGACGTGGTGAATGCCGGCTGGTCGGTCCGACTCGACGGCGATCGAATGAGACTCCGCGCCTACGCCGACGGCATTCTCCTGGAGCTGGAACTCACGTCTGCCAAAGATCCGGTCGTCCACGGCATCGAGGGGGTCAGCCAGAAGGCCGACGGCGTCGGGCAGGCGTCGCACTACTACTCGATGACGCGGATGGACACCCGGGGCCTGCTGTCCTTCGACGGGCAACCGGTCAACGTGGCCGGAGAGAGCTGGATGGACCACGAGTTCGGGACCAACCAGCTCGCGCCCGAACAAATTGGATGGGACTGGTTCAGTGTCCAGCTCGACAACGGCGAAGAGCTGATGCTCTACCGGCTACGGCACCGGGATGGTTCGATCAATCGGAACTCGAGCGGAACCGTCGTTGCGGCCGGCGGCGAGACCCAACATATTGCGCTGGACCAGTTCACCGTGACGGCACTGGGTGAATGGGCGAGTCCGAAGAGCGAAGCGGTTTATGCAATCGACTGGCGATTGGAGATCCCGGGCTTCGACGCCGACCTTCGCGTCATTCCGTTGATGAGAGATCAGGAGCTGGTCACGACGCGGTCGACCGGCATCGCCTACTGGGAGGGCGCCGTCCGTATCGAAGGGACGTGGAAGGGACAGCCGATTACCGGTCGAGGGTACGTCGAGTTGACAGGGTATTCGGAACGGTACCGGCCCAGCGTCTGAGGGCCGTTCAACTGACCGGTCGGTACGGTCTCGGACCGTCCAGGAATGGAATCGCACTCGACCCACGATCGATCAATCACCGTCGTGGCAGCTGTCATCCACCACGACGGCAAGGTCCTGCTGACCCGCCGATTCCAAGACGCACACCTGGGCGGCCTGTGGGAGTTTCCAGGGGGGAAAGTCGAAAAAGGGGAATCGATGGAGGCGGCGTTGAGCCGTGAGATCCACGAGGAATTGGGCGTGCGGATCAGCGTTGGCTCGTTGATTCTCGACGAGCGGTTCGACTACGGGGACCGCGCCGTTCACCTGCACTTTTTCGATTGCGGGATCGTCACGGGAGACCCGCACTCGCTCGGCGTGTCGGATCTGGCGTGGGTTTTCCCCTCGGCTCTGGGCCAGTACGACATGCCGAAAGCCAACGCCCGGTTGATCGCCCGGCTTCAGGAGGGTTCTTCCTGAATCGGGGCACTGGTTGGCGCTGCGGCTGCGTCACCGTCTCACTCCCCGGCGGGGTTGATTCTCACTTCGGGGTTCCACTCCGAAACTTCACCATCGGCATAGATCTGGCGCACCTTCCAGACCAATGTCGTTGCTTCCGGCGGATTGCGTGCGAGAAAGCTGAACTTGGCGAACTCGTGCTCCCCGATCGAACCGCCGCTCCACACGGCGCCGGTGATAGATCCGCCCACATCCGTCCTGTGTTCGATCGACCAGCCGACTTTGGCCTCGAAATAGGGCACCTCGGTATCTGGAGGGAAGTCGACTTCTATCCGTACCGTCGATCCCGCGCGCTCATGCGGAACACGCATCGTGTATTTCAGGGTTCCACTTGCCTCGGCCACGTTCGGCCAGATCGTGACATGGCCAAAGGCCGACTGAGCGGTGAACAACGCAGCAACCGCCAGAACGGCAAACATCGGGACAAATTTTTCTTCCTTCATGGCGTTTTCTCCAATAACGTGGCGAGCTCAAACCAACGGGTACGCTCGCCGGAGTCGCTCATACGTACTCGTTGCGGGCGACTCCTTCAGTTGAAACGTGCTTGATACGCGAAGATGGCCCGACTAGTCTAGCTGCAGACGCCTCCAATGCGAAGGCGTGCCGCTCCCCGCCCTAACTTGTGGAGTCGATGCGTCAACTTATCCAGTTTCTTGTCATCGCCGGTCTGGTCGTCGGGTTCGGGCTGCCAACCCCGTCATTCGCACAGGCAGACCACGTCGGCGGAGCCGCCCGGACGTCGGAGTCGGTTGTTGTGGACGGCCTCCTCGATCCCGAAGAGTGGGCGGGCGCGGGGCGGGTCGATTCCTTCATGCAGTTCGAACCTCAACGTGGAGATCCCGCCTTCGAGCCGACCGAAGCCTACGTCCTTTACGACGACGTTTACGTTTACTTTGCGTTCCGGTGCTTTGATTCTCAACCCGAGAGCATCACTGCACAGCTCACGCAGAGGGACGCCGATCTGTTGACCGACGATGCGATCATCGTCGTGATCGACACGTTTCACGACCGGCGTTCCGCCTACTTCTTCGCAACCAACCTTCTCGGAACTCAGTTCGACGGGCGCATCACCGACAACGGCCGCGTCGTCGAGAACACCTGGGATGCAGCCTGGACTTCGGCCGCCTCCCGATTCGACGAGGGCTGGACGGCGGAAGTCGCGATCCCGCTCTCCACCCTTCGTTTCCGTGCGGGCGCGGACACGACCTGGGGACTCAATTTCGGCCGAACGTCCCGTCGGTTGCTGGAGACGAGCTTCTGGGCGGGTCCGCTCGAAGACCGCTACCGTATCTCGCAGTACGGCACACTCGAAGGGCTGGACCTGGAGGGGGCTCAACGCAAGTTCGAGGTCATTCCCTACGTGCTGGGCAACTTCCAGGAAGGCGGAGAGTCCGATGTGGCGGCCGGCATGGACCTCCGCTACTCGGTGACGCCCGAAAACGTCGTGACGATGACTTTGAACCCCGACTTCGCAACCATCGAAGCCGACCAGGAACAAGTCAACCTCACCCGGTTCGAGCTCGATCTGCCGGAGAAACGACAGTTCTTCCTGGAAGGATCGGAGCAGTACCGCCAACGGATCCAGACTTTTTACTCGCGCCGGATCGCCGACATCCGGGTCGGCGCCAAGATGCTGGGTCGGGGCGGCAGTTGGCAGTATTCAATGCTCACGGCGCAAACCGACCCTGTCGAAGTCGAATCCCGTAGTTCGGTGCGCGAGTCCGCCAACTATTCGGTCTTCCGCCTGCAGCCCGACGTGCTCGGGTCGTCGACGCTGGCGCTGATGGCATCCAACCGGTCGCTCGCCGGGGTCAACGGCGGCTCGGTCGGACTGGACACGACACTCTTCTTCACCGATACCATCGGGTTTACCGGACAGTTGATCCGCTCGCACGGGCCGGCTCATGGCGGGAAGTGGGCCTGGTTCGTGCGGCCCGCGCGGGACACTGCGACCAGTCACGTGCACTTTCGCTACACCCACCTGGGCGACGCCTTCGGCGACGACGTCAACGCAATCGGGTTCATCCGGGACGATGATCGCCGAGAGATGGACAGCGCCTTCACCCGGCGGTTCTTTCCCCGATCCGGACCCGTCGAGCGCATCGAATACGATTCCAACTACAATATCTACTGGAGTCAGAAGGATCTCCTCCGGAGCTGGCGAATCGATGAATCGCTCGATGTGGACCTGCGTAGTCGATGGTCCCTCGGCGTATCCCATTAACGAGCTGTCGCTGGAATACGAGCTGGCGCGTCTCTGGCTGGATCCGGATCCCGAAACCTCCTCCACAGCCATTCATGTTCTCCGGGTGACCCAGAGTTTCAACCGGGACCTTTTCATGAAGCTGTTCTTTCAGACCAATTCCGTCATCGATCGGAAGAACCTGCAGGCCGTGTTCGTCTGGCGTTACAAGCCTCCGTTCGGCACCATCCAGTTCGCGTACCAGCGCGGGACGGCGGCGTTCGGCGAACGTTCCGAGCAGGGGAACACGTTGTTCGTAAAGTTCTCTTACGTGCTGTAGGAACCACCGGTTCATGAAGTGCCGCGGCGCGTTTTTCCCAGCTCGTGCGATGAAAGGGCGACGGAAACGTCTGTGACCTGTCAAGCCTCCACAGGTCGGAGGTAGCAGCCGAAAAGAACGGATCGGATACAGCTTGATGCGCGACCAGTAGCCTGTAACAGAGATAGTGGCAGGAGCGAGGCGCGAGGTGATGCTCTTTCATCCTGAGCGGCGAGCGACAAAGAGATCGCCGCCAACCCCCATCGGCCCGAAGGGTTCGGGCGGAACGGCTCCGAACGTTATGCTCCCTATCTATGGGACCGGGTACTGAAATCCGGTAACGTTGCGCTCGCAACGCCACTATCACTCTCTCTGTTACAGGCCACTAGGGAACCGGGTGAATCTCGACTGTGAGCAGCTTGTCGGCAAAGAAGTGATCACGGATGGCCCGGTTGATGTCTTCCGGCGTGACACGATCGACGATGTTGCCGAACTCGTAAATGTAGTCGTGGCCGATCCCGAAGAATTCGGCATCGAGAATTCGGCCGGCAAGCGCAAGGGGAATGGACAGGCTCACGATGAACGCGCCGCGCACAGTCGAGCGGTGGAAGAGTGCCTCGTCGCGGCTGATGCCTTCGTCGACCATCTCGCGAATGGTCTCACGCGTCGTTTCGATCGCCAGTCTGGTGCGTTCCGGATCCACGTCGAGGGAGATGCCCAAAGCCCCGCTCCCTTCGTCGCCTCGAAGAAGACCGAGCCGACTTCGTAGACCAACCCCATCCGATCCTTCAATTCCAAGCCGAGCCTCGACGAGAGAACGCTTCCGCCCACTGCCACGTTGGCGATCAGCCCGGCGTAGTAGTCGTCGTCGGTCCGGCGCAGCAACCCGGGATGTGTCATCAGGACGTGCGCGTCCCGTGCTTGCGGCATTTGGATCACAATCGGGTCCGGACCATCAGGAGCGTCAACGTCGGGGACGTGGACGACGGAGGGCGGCCGGTCCTGTTTCCAGTCGCCGAACAGGTTGCGGACTTCCTGCATGATCTCTGTCCGATCGAAGTTTCCAACCACCACCAGGATGGCATCTGCCGAACGGTACGTCCTGCGATGAAAGTCCATCACATCGTCGAGGGTATAGCCCTCGACGGCGGCGCTCTGCTCTTCGATCGGCTCCACGTGGAAAACGTGGCCGGCTTCGTAGAAGTGTCGGCTGGCTTCGTTGAAAGCCCTGAGCTGGACCCATCCGGCTTTCGCCCTGAGGTCCGCTACCAGCCTGCGTTTGACATCGCCGAGTATCGATTCGGTGACTGGCGGTCTACGAACCAGCGTCTCGATCAGCTCGAGGATCGGCGTGCGTGCTTCGGGCAGGCCGCGCCCTTCGATGTAGGTGTTGAACGAAACAGCGGAGAAGTCGAGCCTCGCTCCTTCGGCTTCAAGGCCTGCCTGGCGTGCCAGCTCGGCCATTACGTTGGCCGTCAGTACCGCCAACAACGGTTCGTCGGCAGTCTCGAAGTAAGCACCGGCGGCGACATAGCCTTCGACTGTGAGGATGCGGAAATCCGGATGCGAGAAGAGGAGGACGCGCATGCCACCCGGAAGGACTTCGCGGGTCACCTGGGTGTAATGCTCCTGTTCGGCTGCTGCGGCAGGTGCATCGTCACGAACCATCCACTCCCTGTACCGGAGGAAAGCTTCGCGCTCTTCGGCGCCGGGAAGGTCGGCCAGGGCCAGCATCGTCTTCAACGGGCTCTCCCGCTGCAGCTCATATTCCATTCGGTTCATGCCGATTCGCTCGAATGCCGCATCGTCGGCGACGATGGCCGCGCTCGCCGCAAGCGCGGTTCCATCGAAAGTCCGCTCGATCGTTTGGCGAACGACATCGAATTCGAAGCTGCCAACCAGGATCATCCTGGCGTTCCCCGGCCTGTAATGCTGTCGGTAGAACGCTCGAACCTCTTCGCCGTTGACGTTCAAGACCTCTTCGACCTGTTCCGGCCCGGCGGTTAGGTTGCCCTCCTCGACGACGACTCGCTTCTCCAGATCGATATTTTCGGAAGACAGGATCGAATTCACCATCCGCTCCGCCTCGATCAACAGCGCCTCATCCAGATACTCCGTCGGAAACGTTTCGTAGAAGAGAACCCGGTCATCGAGGGTCATCGCGTTGAACGACGCGCCCATCCGCTCCAGCTCGCGGGGCACGTCGTGTTCGGGAGTGCCTCGGAACATGAGATGTTCGGTCAGGTGGGCCAGCCCCGCCTTGCCCGCAGGATCGAGCTCCGCCCCGGCTCCGTAGATGATCGCCAGAGCGGTGACCGGGAAGATGCGGTACTCGACGAGCGTGACTTCCAGGCCGTTGTCGAGGCGGAAGGTCTCCCAGGACGGCTCTGCGCCGAGGGGCAAAATCGTCGACGCGAAATAGATCGCCAGGAAAAGGGGAAGTCGGGCAGCTCTTGTGAATCGGTGCAACTCGGGGCGCATGCCCCCCCGATTATACGGCGGGAAGCTCCAGCGGCGTCGGCATTCGCTCGTCCTTGTCGATCTTTCCGTCCAGGATATGAACGATGCGGTGGGCGCAGTCGGCGACGATTCTCTCGTGTGTTACGAGGATGATCGTGTTGCCCTCGGCGTGGAGCCGGTCGAAGAGCCGCATGATTTCGGCGCCCGTTTGTGAGTCAAGATTGCCGGTCGGCTCATCGGCCAGGATGATCGAGGGCGCGTTCACCAACGCCCGGGCGATCGCAACCCGCTGGCGTTGACCGCCAGACAGTTCGTTGGGCCGATGGTCTTCGCGGTCGGTGAGCTCGACCATTTCCAGCGCCGCATGGGCGCGCTTTTTCCGGTCGCGTGCCGGCATGCCGCTGTAGATCAGCGGCAGCTCGACATTGTGCAACGCTGTCGCTCTGGGCAACAGGTTGAACGTCTGGAAGACAAAACCGATTTCCTTGTTCCGGATATAAGCCAGCTCGTCGTCGTCCATGTCGCTGACGAGCCGCTTGTTCAGCCAGTACCGACCACGCGTCGGGGAGTCGAGGCATCCGACCAGGTTCATCAGGGTGGATTTACCGGAACCCGACGGGCCCATGATGGCCATGTACTCGTTCCGCTCGACGTTGAAACTGACGCCCTGGAGCGCGTGGATCCGGTTGTCGGTACCCATTTCATACGTCTTCCACAGATCCTCGGATCGGATGATGTATTCGACGTCGCTCATGGAGTCGGACCGTTTTCTAACTTGATGCGCGCCTCATCCTCCAACGTTCGAAGAACACGATAGCTTCCGGTGACGATCTCTTCGGACCCGTCCAGGCCATCGAGGATTTCGATATCGGTCGTTCCGACGATTCCCGTTCGCACGGCCTGGAACGTCGCCACGCCGTTCTTCACGATAAACACCCCTTCCTGTTCGAACTTGGGCTCTTCATCCCGGCGGGTATCGACGCGGACAGGATTCTTGACGAAATCGGGCACCTCGGCCTCGCCGATCTCGCGTACCGTCAACGCCTGGATCGGAACAGTGAGCGTTTCGTTGCGCGCAGCGGTTTCGATTGTCGCGGTGCAGGACAGTCCCGGGCGCAACTCCGCGGGCGGGTTGTCGAGAGTGATCACGACTTTGAAGTCCCGCGCCTCATCGGTGTTGGTGGTGTTGGACGAGATGCTGCCACCGCTGCTGGTCAGCGCGGTATTCCCGATTTCCGACACGTACCCGGGGAGCGTTCTGTCGGCCAGGGCGTCGACGCGAACCGCGGTCCGTTGTCCGAGCTTCAGGTTGATGATGTCGGTTTCATCGACCCGAACCTCCGCCGTGATCACCGACATGTCGGCGATCGTCATCAATGTCGTACCCGGCTGGTTTTGGACGCCGACGATCGCATTCTCGCCTTCGTTGACCGGAAGGTAGGTGATCACGCCGGACAGGGGGGCCCGTATCGTGGTCTTGTCGAGTTGGTCGCGAGCCCGAATCAATGAAGCTCGCTGCTGGCCCATACGAAACGACAGCCCTTCCTTCTGCTTCAAGACCTGAGCCAGTTGCGCTTCGGACTGGACGATCCTGGCTTTCGCCGCATCGACCTGGGCTACCGCCACATGGTAGGTCGCCTCCTGTCGGTCGAACTGCTCGCGGGAAATCAAGCCGTTCTCGAAGAGCTCCTCCCCCCTCTTGAACTCCTGGTTCGACCGCCGGAAGTCTGCCTCGATTCGGTTCAACTCCGCCTTCGAGCTGTCCAAAGACGCTTCGGCCGAACGGATCGACGCGTCCATTCCCTCCAGCTCCGATCCTGCCGCGTCGAGGCTGGCCTGCGCGCTCTGGACATCCGCTTCGGTCTGAATCGACTCGATCTGGAGCAACAACTGGTTCTCCACGACCGACTGGCCTTCAGCAACGGGTAGGGCGACGATTCGCCCGAAGGTGTTCGAGCCGATGTTGACGTACCGCTTCGGCTTGATCTCGCCGTTCGCCGTCACCGACTGGACGAGTTCCTGTCGGAGCACTTGCCCGGTCTCCACGGCAACGATCCCGCGATTGCGGACCGTGACGGCATAACCGACGGTCGCGGCGATCGCGCTGACCATCACCAGGGCGAGGATGAGTTTCTTGCCAGTCGTCATGCTTTATTTACGAACTGAGCCGGCGAAATGTTACCGGCAAAGACAAACACCCAATTTTAACAGGAGGGAGGGTTCCTTAGTAAGCACGGCCTCGTTTTGGTAGTGTCTACCGCGTTTCCGAAAAGGCACAGATCCCCCGGGCGTGTGAGCCTCCACTATTCAAGACGCGCGAACGCGGCAGGTCGTTACACTCCCGCGTTAGTTTTCTAAGAAGTTGGAAGGATCGTCCAAACAGGCAACAACATCCCCATTTCGCTTTTTCGAAGCGAACGACGTGCGTTTTTTTGTGGAGAAAATTTTGCGCCCTGTCTTGAGCGTTGTCGACATCGGCGCCTGAAACGCCCTGTTGGTACGGGTTATAGCCTTCCGCGTTTGAGTGCACGGATGTCGCGGTTGAAATGAAAAATAACGCGCGATTTTTGCTTTGAATTTTTTGATCACTTATCTTACAAATAAGCACAACAAAGCTTCACCCACGTTAGGTGAGCAAGTGTTGTAAAGAGAACGAGGATTTCAAATCCTCTTTTAGCCCCGCTTCACGGCGGGGCTTTTTTGATGTTCGAAAAAAAAGATTCCCGTCTCAGTGGATCGTTTCGATCTTCTTCTTCAAATAATCCATCAGCAGGTACTGGCCAAGAGTGTCGGTCGAGGTGAAGTACGCCTTGCCCCTGGAGATCTCCGTGACCTTTTTCACGAAGTCGACCAGGTAGTGATCAGTGGCAAGCATGAAGGTGTTGATCAGTATTCCCGACTTCCGGCAGATCGCGACTTCCTTGAAAGTCTCTTCCAGGATGACCGGATCGAGGCCAAAAGCGTTCTTGTAGATCCGGCCGTTCGGCAGTGTCATCGCGGAGGGTTTGCCGTCGGTGATCATGATGATCTGGCGCATGTCCTTTTTTTCGGCCATCAGGAGCCGCCGGGCGAGGCGAAGTCCCTCTCGGGTGTTGGTGTGGTAGGGACCGACGACGACCCTCGCGAGTTGCTTGAACGGAATCTCTTCAGCCGAGTCGTGGAAGAGGACCATGCGCAGTGAATCGCCCGGGTACTGCGTTCGTATCAGGTGGGCGAGCGCGAGCGCCACGCGCTTGGCGGGAGTAAAACGATCCTCAGCGTAGAGGATCATGCTGTGCGACGTGTCCAGCATGACGACGGTCGCGCAGGAGCTTTCGTAGTCGGCCTGACGTACCATCAGGTCGTCGGGTTCGAGATTGATCGGCACGCCCAGGCCTTCGCGCGACACGGCTCGCATCAGGGTCTCGTTGATGTCGAGGTTCAACGTGTCCCCGAACTCGTAGTGCTTCGACGAATGGAACGCTTCGACTCCGGTCGACAGGTCGGAAGTCTCGTGTCGGCCGAAACTGCTCTTTCCCAATGTACCCATCAGGTGGCGCAGCGCGCGGAACCCGAGGAAGTCGACGGATTTATCGGTGATCTCAAACTGCGCGCTACCCGTCTGCTCGCCTTCGATGCCGGACGCTTCCCCCTCGGGTGAGGACATGCCTTCCGGCATCTGTGTGGACTGAAGCCAGCCCTCATCGATCATCCGCCGGATCAGTTGGTCGAGCATCTGATCCATCTCGCGCGCTTCGCCCTGGGTTGGATCATCGAGCCACTGTTCCAGCAACTCCCGCGGGATCCGCTCCATTTCGGCGAGCCGCTCCATGATTGCGCGGCGAAGCGCGTCCATGTCGCGCGGATTGGTTACATCATGGAAGCCGTACTGAAACCCGCTCTGCAGCAGGAAGTCCGACAGCGAGTCGAGCAGGTCCTCGATGCTGAGTCCGTCCAGCGGTGACGGAACGTATTTGGTGTATGTAATCTTCGCCATTGGAATGTGCGGTCACAGACCGCACCTACAGTTCAATTGAGCGGTTTCTTGAAGCGGTTCGGATCGATGGAGTAGTCCCGGTACACGTCCTGCGCCGACTTTCTCTCCGCCGCCGAATAGCCGCGTTCCTCGGTTCGCGTAATCTTGTCGTGAGCGCAGAGGCCTTCGAGTATGAACTCTGCGGCGGCGACGCGGGCTCCAGGGGAGGAGTCGGCATCGATACCGAGTGGGGATAGCCGGTCCATCAGGCCGTCGACTTCGGCAAAACGCTCGAGGGTCTGCGCGATCGGTTCGACATCGGACACCTTCAGCGTGCCACCTGCGTCGAACCACTCTGTAACCGGCTTGAAGTCGGTGCGTGGAAAGTGGGTTCGGAAGACCATCTGCACCGCCTGGCGGATCAGGTCGCGAGCGACGATGTCCGCACCCTTCAACTCGCCTTCGTATTCCAGTTCCAGCTTCCCGGTTATCGATGGGATCGCTGCGTAGATATCCACAATGCGGGCAATCGTTTCCTCTTCGGCCAGCATAACGCACCGGCGCTCCGCATTGCTGGCCGCGTTTTCGACGCACGAAATCGGTAACCGCTGGCTGACGCCGGAACGTTTGTCGATCCGCTGGTCCGCGCGAGCCCTGAATGCGATCCCTTCGATGACCTCCCGGATGAACTGGGGAATGGCAATTGCCCCCCGATCCCGGCCGGTCCAAGCCTCTTGCTCGGTGATAGCGACACCGTGTTCCAGATCGACGGGATAGTGCGTCTTGATCTCCGAGCCGATCCGGTCCTTCAGCGGTGTGACGATCTTTCCTCGCGCGGTGTAGTCCTCCGGGTTGGCTGAAAAAACCAGCGCAACGTCGAGCGGCAACCGGACCGGATAGCCTTTAATCTGGATGTCGCCCTCCTGCATGATGTTGAACAGTCCGACCTGAATTTTCCCGGCGAGGTCCGGCAGCTCGTTGATCGCAAAAATGCCGCGGTTTGCCCGCGGTAGTAGTCCGTAGTGAATCGTGAGTTCGCTGGCCAGTGCATGGCCCGCCTTCGCGGCCTTTATCGGATCGATATCCCCGATCATGTCGGCAATCGTGACATCGGGTGTTGCAAGCTTCTCGACGTAGCGCTGATCCCGGGACCGGTAGGCGATCGGTGTCTGGTCACCCATTTCCTTCACGAGCTCCCGGCATCGGCGGCATATCGGCATGAAGGGATCATCGTTGATCTCGCAGCCTTCGATGCAGGGAATCGCTTCATCCAGAAGGTCGGCAAGCTGGCGCAGGATGCGGCTCTTGGCCTGACCGCGCAGGCCCAGCAGAATCATGTTGTGTCGGGACAGAACAGCGTTGATCACTTGGGGAACGACCGTGTCTTCAAATCCCATGATGCCTGGGAAGATCGTTTCGCGGCGCTCGAGCTTCCTGACGAGATTGACGCGCATCTCATCCTTGACAGTTCGCCCGCGGCAGCTGTCGTCGCCGAAGGGTGTTCTTCTCAGCTCTCCCAGGGTTGTTGCTTGCATCATGGATCCCCGCTGTCTGACACTTCCGAAGTTCGTCTGCGTGGCGCCTTCATCGAACTACTCACGCGAAGATGTAAGCCACACTGAAAAAGAAGAAGTTCGCCACAAAGTGTGCGGCGACGGCACTTTCGATCCCGCCCTTGAGGAAAATCAACCCCAGCAGCACGCCGCCCACAAACGCCGCGGTAAACGCGTAAATGTTGTGCGCCATGGCAAACAGCAGGGACGTCAGCACCAACGCCATCGCCGGCGGTAGTATCGCTACCAGCAACGGCTGGATCGGCTTGACCTTCTGGTAGAGGTGCTGGAAGAGGAACAAGAGGCACGACATGATAAAAAGGCGGTAGACCACTTCCTCGAAGATCCCCGTATCGAGAGAAATGATGAACGAGTCGTAGAGATCGTCCATCTCACGAATTCGGGGAGCCACGAATGGGCTATATCTATAACTAAAAAAGAACAGGTAATTAATGAGGCCGAGCACAACGCCCGGGAGTATGCCGTAGTTGACCAGATCCTGAAAGGTCGCGCGAGAGTCGTCGGATGTCAGCACGATCGAGCCCCGTAAATTGCTTTCCTGCGCCGCGTACATTCCGAAAGTGCCGAAAGCCATCACCTGAACGAAGCGTGCTATCATGGTCCAGGTCAGAGAGGCAGACCCACTTTCGTAGTTGAGCTCCGACAGAACTGCTGTGCCACCCGCCAGGATCGCGAGGGCGGCACAGAAACCGAGGACCTTTTTGGAGCTCATCGCGACCATCATACACCAAGAAACAGACAGCGGTTGAAACCCCAAAACCGGTCGCTGTTGAGGTTTTGGAGACACCTTCGTCGATGCGACATCTCCTGGTGAGCGACATTCATTCCAACATCGAAGCGCTTGGCGCGTGCCTGGAGAAGGCGAGGGACAAGGGTTACGATTCGGTGCTCTGCTGCGGGGATGTCGTCGGCTACGGCCCGGACCCGAACGAGGCCGTCGACCAGCTGCGCGGGCTGAAGGGAATCACGATACGGGGCAACCACGATCGCGTATCCTGCGGACAGGACGAGCCGACCGACTTCAACCCCTACGCCAAGGCGGCCGCCCTCTGGACGCGAGAATCGCTGACCGAGGAGAACCACCAGTATCTACGCGCTCTGGCGCTTGGCCCGCTCGACATCGGCGACAGCGCACAGCTTGTCCACGGCGCAATCACCCACGAAGACGACTACATCATGTCGGAATCGCACGCGGTGGACAACTTCGTGATCGCAGAGACCTGGTTGACCTTCTTCGGCCACAGTCATTTTCAGGCCGCATTCTCGTGTGATGAAGATCAGAACATCTCGGCGGAGTCAGTCGAGCCCCAGGATGACTCAAGTGCGTTCCTCTCGCTGCGAAAAGACAAGCAGTACCTGATCAATCCCGGCTCTGTCGGCCAGCCGCGCGACGGCGATTGCCGCGCCGCGTTTGCGATCTGGGATGTCGACGAACACCGCCTGGAGTTCCACCGCGCCGGGTACCCTATCGACGTCACGCAGGAAAAGATGCGGGGCCACGAGCTTCCTGCGTACCTGATCGATCGCCTGTCTCACGGCAGGTAGGTCTAGCCCGCATTTCTCACGAGTGGTCTGCTGCAGCGCCGGATCCATCCGCCATTACTGCGTTGCGCTTGGTCGGCCTCCTCAGCGTACTGTCAAGTACGCCTGCGTCGCCCGACCGGCGCGCGCCTTGTCCTGACGGCGCCTCCGACGCTTCGCGACGACAACCCGCGAGAAATGCGGGCTAGGGAAGCAGCTTCGGAGCTATCCGGACACAGTCCCTCAGATTCGTTTGTAACTGCCGTCAAACAGCGTGTTCCAGGCGGCACCATCCTGAGACATTTCCATTCTCGTCCGCAGGTTTCCGGGATCCCCCAGCTCTTGGATCATGCGCGCGTGCATCCCGGGGCCGCCATGAGCGAGAATCAGGCTGTCGCCATCCAAACGGCCCACGAAGACCTCTGGCGGTGACCCCATGCAGTCAAACCAATGGAGTGTGTAGAGATCTTCCTTCGGGTCGAAGCTCATCACGCCGTGACCTGTAAAGGTCACCATTCCGTCCCGCTCCTGTTCGTAGTCGCTGATGAGGGCAAACCCGTTCAGTGCCAGTCGGCTCTTCGTCCTGCCAAGGGCAACGCCTCCCTTGGGATCCCACTGTGAAGGGTGCATGCGTTCCTCTCCTTCCCAGTGTCCCGCCAGCTTTTCCATGTTCAAGTGGCCGGGCACGGGCTGCGGCATCTCCATGACATACCCCCTTTCTTGAAAACAGTTGCTGTCAGTCCGCCGTCTCGGCGTCCTTCGGCCAGTGTGGGGCCGGGTTCCCTGACCAGACCCACGCGATGAAGTCCACAAGCGGCGGCTCTCCTTCGAGTTACTTATCTGAAGCTCAAGCCGCTGAAGTCCCGCCCCCCTACCATGATGAAGATCGGGCCGAACAGGTCGTCGATATCCTCGTCCGGTCTGCCGCGGACGGCGATCAGGTCGGCGAACTTTCCTCGCTCGATCGTCCCCACCTCTTCATCGATTCCGACGACCTCGGCGGCAATCCCCGTCGCCGCCGTGATGGCTTCCAGCGGAGTGAATCCCGCATCGACCAGGTTGACGATCTCCAGGGGCAGGATACCTTGAATGTTGTCGGTTCCGACCGTGACCAGAACGCCGCGGTCTTTCGCCCGTTTCAGCTCCTGCCAGCGAGCACGCACCGACCTGTCCCTCTCGGGCAAGGTCAGGCGGGCCTCCCGGACCACCGACCTGCTGCGCTCGAGCCAGTCCACGATGCCGGCCGCCTCATTGTCGACCCAGTCCCACTCGTCGTCGAAGAAGCCTCCGAAGCCGATGATGTAAGTGTTGACCAGGCCCGCGTCCTGTGCGAGGAACACGTCGATCAATTCGTCATCCAGCCCGCCAGCGTGCTGGATCGAATCGGCGCCGGCCTCCAGCGCCAGTCGGGCCGCCGCACCGCTGGCATGTGCCGTCACCCGGACACCCAGCCGATGGGCTTCGTCCACCGCCGCTTCGATCTCGTCGCGGGTGAAATTCGAAGTCTCTTCCTCGAAACTGTGTCCCGAATTGGGACCGATCCGCAGGCCGTTGGTCACCATGAGCTTGACGTGGTGGGCGCCTGCTTCAACTTGCTGGCGGACCATCCGCCGGAATTCCCACGGGCCGTTGAAGAGAAGGGACTCGGGCGGACCGAGCCCTGCGGTCGTCGAAATCCACAGACCGCCGGGATAGATCCGCGGACCCGGAAACAACCCGTGTTCGACGGCCTGCCTGGTGTAGATGTCGATGTTCTGGGTTTCGCCGACGACGTATGCGGATGTCACGCCCGATAGCAACTGGATGCGGAGGTTGCGCGGCACGCGGGTCATCTGACGGGTACCGGGCTGCGCCATCCCGGCCAGTTCCCCCTCGATTCCGGTGGAGTCCACGCGGACCGAGACATGGGCGTGTGCGTCGATCAACCCGGGCAAAAGCGTCCCGCCGCCGAGGTCAATGACCCGTGCCTCAGGGGGAAGCTGTAGGTCCCCGCTCGCACCGACGGCGTCGATCGTGTCGCCCCGCACAAGGACGACGACGTCCTCCACCACCGGCGCCCCGGTACCGTCAAGCATCCTGCCGGCACGAATCGCGATGACTTTTTCTTCCTGTGCCCATGCCGTCGGCTCTGCTAGTAGTAGCGCCGCGAACACGCCGAACAAGCGGACAAGCGAACTCAATTTCATCACTCTCTAGCCTCCTCCGTCATTGACGATCCTTGTTTGCAGCGGATCGATCTTGTCAGCGAACCTTAGGAAACGCACGAGAATTCGCTCATCTGTTGGGGAACCATTTTGGGGGCCTTGCAGCTCTCACCGCATGAACAGGAGGTACGCGATCACCGCCAGGACTGCCATGTAGAGCAAGAGGCAGACCGGCAGAATCCAAACGGCCTTCAAGTCGCCTTCGGGATTGTCGTTCAATACCCCAGACGAACGATTTCGCCTATAGGAACTCTGAAGTTCCAGTTGTTCGGGAGGTTTTCGAATCGGTAGCTGAATCGTCGGCTTTCGCCGGGGGCGAGCGGACCGCCGGGGGCGAGGGCTTCCTCTTCGGATTCCTGGATGGAGACGCCGTCGTAGTCGGTGAAGGTGAGTTTGAGCGCGGCCGAGCGCAGGGTTCGATCGGAACTCAGGTTTGTGAGCGACCCCTCGATAACACGGATCCTGTGACCGACGTAGTTCTCGCTCGTCAGGATTGCCAAGCGGGACAGGTCGACATGAGCGCGGATTTCGTCCGGATCGTCGATCTGGGTGAGTGGCTGCGCGCCGAACGACTCAGTCGCTTCAGTCGGCGGAGACGACATCGCCCAAAGACCCAGGAGGCCGAGAGCCACTACGATCGAGGCTCCAATGATGACTTGGGTCCGTCCCATTCGCTCTTCTCCGTATTCGAAGAGGATACGCCAATACACGCTGACGTGTCGATGAATGGGGCTACGCCGATCCGTTTTCCGGACCGACGATCACGAGTGAATAGTCGCTCGTGCTCAAGTATTTCGCCGCAACACGCGTGATGTCTTCAACGGAAACGGCGTCGATGAATGCCGGGTATTTCTGCGGGTAGTCGAAGCCCAACCCGTAGGCTTCGGCGTTGATCAGGAAACGTCCGACCTGGGCGCTGGTTTCGAAGGCAAACACGAAGCTCCCCGTCAGGTAGGCCTTCGCGTCTTCGAGTTCTTCGGCCGTGACCGGTTCGGTGGAAATCCGGTCTACCTCCTCGACAAAGCCCTCGATGGCGCGATCGACATTTTCCGGCGCCGTGCCGATGTAGGCGATGAACTTTCCCGGATCGATTCCTGCGGTGTTGGTGATGCCGGCGAAAGTCGTATAAGCCAGACCCTGTTCGTCACGGAGTTTGTGCGGGATCCTCGCCGTCAGACCAGCTCCGCCGCCTAGGATCGTGTCCAGCACCTGCAACGCGTAATAGTCCGGATTGGCGCGCTCGACACCCAGGTGTCCGAAATAGACGTGTGTCTGCTGGGTCGGCATCCCGATGGACCTGCGCCGGATCTCGTGTTGCCGTTCCGGCCTGGGAACCTCCGATACTTCCGTTTCACGGGGAACCCACTCGCCAAAGGTCTCTGCCAGCTTCCCGACGAGCTCCTCGGCCTGGAGGTCACCGACGATCGAGACGGTGGCATTGTTGGGGCGGAACCACTGATCGTGGAACTGCCTGAGGTCATCCACTGAAATCTTTTCGACCGTATGCGGGTAGCCGTGGACGGGCCGGTGGAGGGGGTGTGTTCCGTAGACCAGCTCGTTGAATTCCCAGCCGGCAACAACCTGGGGACGATCCATCGCGCTTCGAATCTCGGCCAGGACCCTCGCTCGATGCATCTCGAGGCTTTCGGGAGCGAAACTGGGACTCGTAACGATGTCGCCCACCAGGTTCAGGCCAAGGTCCAGGTCCTTGCTGAGTACGCTGAGAAAGACAGCGGCCCTCTCGTACCCGCCCTCGCAATCGATCACCCCGCCGACCGATTCGATGGCGTCGGCAATCTCCAGGGAGGACCGCGTCGAGGTACCCTCATCCAGAAGCCGACTTACTATGACGGCCAGTCCTGCGCGCTCTTCGGGTTCATAACGCGCACCGGCGTGGAGGCTCATGTTGAAGGAGATCGCCGGAACGGATGGGTTCTCGATGAGGAGGAACCGGAGACCGTTGTCCAGAGTCAGGCATTCGGGCTCGAAGGAGCGGGGGCCGGTGGCGGAATGCCGTTTCAATTCCCGATCTCCGGCGCGTCCTCTCCGAGTAGCCAGGCGACGGTGCGATTCTGCTCTGAGAGATATCGACGGCAGACGTCGGAGATGTTGGCCGGATCAACCGCCGCCATTCGAGACAGGTAGCTGTCGACGTAATCGAGGCTGTCCAGCGTGGCAATCTGGCCCAACAGGATGGCCTGGTCCAGGTTGCGCTCCTTGGTCAAAACGAAATGCGCCTCGACCTGGTGCTTGGCACGGTCCAGTTCGTGGTCGCTGACTCCTTCGGCTGCGACACGACCGAGTTCATCATGAATCGCCGCTTCGATCTCTTTCGGGGCAATGTTTCCACGGCCTTCAGCGCGGATGTGGAACAAAGTCGGATCCCGGGACTCGCCGTAGTCGGCAACGGCAAACGTGGCCAGTTGTTCGCGCTCCACCATGCGCTGATAGAGGCGGGAAGACTTGCCCTCGGCCAGAACCACCGAAAGGAGTTGCAGGGCGTAGGAGTCTTCGTGACCGATCTGGGGTGTATGGTAAGCGATCGCGAGTCGCGGGACGTCCGATCGCCAGCGCACCGTGATGCGCTTTTCCGAAGACTGCGGGGGCTCTTCGATCTCGACGCCGGAGGCGCCGGGTTGCGCTGGAATTGATCCGAAAGCCTCGACGACTTTGTCGAGCGCGGCTGCGGTCTTGAAGTCCCCGACCAGGACGAGCGTCGCGTTCCCCGGATGATAATGGGTACGGTAGTAGGCTTCCATGTCCTCCCGCGTGGTCCGCTCCAGGTCTTTCTGCCATCCGACGACCGGGTTTCGGTAGGGATGTCGGTCGAACGCAGTCGCGTTCAGTTCCTGCATCAGGAGTCCCCACGGCTGATCCAGCCCGGCTTTCAGTTCCTCGATGACGACTTTCCTCTCCGACTCGAATTCCTCGGAATCGAAGATGGTGTTGACCATCCGGTCCGCCTCGATCTCCAGGGCTCGCTCCCACCGGTCGGAGGCGAAGCTGAAATAGTAGGCGGTGAAGTCATAGGACGTGAAGGCGTTGTTGCTCCCGCCGTTCTTCATCGTCAGGAGATCGATCTCGCCCTTCTCGAACTTCTCGGTACCTTTGAAGAGCATGTGCTCCAGGAAGTGGGACCGGCCGGTCTCTCCCGGACCCTCGTTTCGGGATCCAACGCCGTACCAGATCATTGATGTCACGGTCGGCGACGTGTTCGATTCGCGGGCGAGCACCACGAGGCCATTGTCCAGGACCTCACGATGCACGTCGTCCGTGGAGAGTATGGAAGAGGGTGAAAGCTTCGACATTTTCGAGTTCTAATCCTCGCCCCGCCCTGGTCATGCGGTTCGCCGACCACCAGTTGAGCCGGAGCGCAGATTAGCAAACGGCACCCCTGCTGTCAAATAAGCCCAATTTTAAGTGTGAGTTACGCCATCACTTTCTGCAACCGATCATTACCCGCTACGGCTGGGCCGCAGAGACACTACGACCATAGTATTACTGGCCCGCGGCGAGCCGGGCTTGATCTCGGCACGATTCAGCGAAAGAGGGTTTTGGACCGGTTGGATGCTGAAACGGCGGCACGCAACACGCCATCTCCTCGAAAGAAACGAGATTGCTCTTCGATGTGCTCAGCCCTCTCGAAGTCGCCTAAGAGAGACCGGGCGCGCATCACCATCACCTATGTACGTAGTATATGGGTCGGCTTGTTCCGCGTACCGGCTCCGACTGGCCTCCATCCCGTTCAACGACGTTTGCCGGCGACCTGAACCCGGACGGCCGCGCGATTGAGGGCGGCGATAGCCCTGGGGTAATCGACATCCTCGCCACCTCCCGAGATCAGGGTGTCGGCGCGATCCCGAGCCTGGGTCGCACGCTCGACGTCTATCTCGCCGGCGGGCTCGGCGACATCTGCAAGGATGCGGACTTCGTCGTCGAGCACTTCCACGAATCCGCCCGCGATCGCGATCGAATGCGCCTCACCCTCGAGCGTATAGACGAGTTCGCCCACGTGCAGCTCGGAAAACAAGGGGGCATGGCCGGGTAGCAGGCCAAGGTAGCCGCCAAGGCCGGGCACCTGGACTTCGTCGACTTTCCGCTGGATCAGGGACCGCTCCGGCGTAACCAGGGTGAGGTCCAGAGTCTCTGCCATTGTCGATTACCTAGGCTCCTGCCTTCATCGCCTCGGCACGCTCGACAACCTCGTCGATCGTACCCACCATGTAGAACGCTTGCTCCGGGATATCGTCGTGTTTGCCATCGACGATCTCGCGAAATCCCTTGATCGAGTCGGCGACCTTGACGTACTTGCCCGGGGTCCCGGTGAACTGCTCCGCGACGAAGAAGGGCTGGGAAAGAAAGCGTTCGATCTTCCGTGCGCGGGCGACCGCCAGTTTGTCTTCCTCCGACAGTTCGTCGATTCCGAGAATGGCGATGATGTCCTGGAGGTCCTTGTACTTCTGGAGCACTGCTTTCACCTCTCGCGCCGTCGAATAGTGCTCGTCACCCAGAATGCGGGGGTCGAGGATCCGCGACGAAGAGGCCAGAGGGTCCACAGCCGGGTAGATTCCGCGTTCCGCGATCGGCCGCGACAGGTTCGTTGTCGCATCCAGGTGGGCAAACGTCGTCGCCGGCGCAGGATCCGTGTAGTCGTCGGCCGGGACGTAGATGGCCTGCACGGAGGTGATCGAGCCTTTCAGGGTCGACGTGATCCGTTCCTGCAGCTCGCCCATCTCGCTCGCCAGCGTCGGCTGGTACCCCACCGCCGAGGGCATCCGTCCCAGCAGGGCCGACACTTCCGAGCCCGCCTGGGTGAACCGGAAGATGTTGTCGATGAACAACAGCACGTCCTGGCCTTCCTCATCCCGGAAGTACTCGGCCGCGGTCAGCCCTGTCAGTGCAACGCGGGCCCGGGCGCCGGGGGGCTCGGTCATCTGCCCGTAGACCAGCGCGGTCTTGTCGATGACGCCCGACTCCTTCATCTCCAGCCAGAGGTCGTTGCCCTCGCGGGTACGTTCGCCAACACCGGCAAAAACGGAGATGCCGCCGTGTTTCGAGGCGATGTTGTTGATCAACTCCATGATGATGACCGTCTTGCCGACGCCTGCCCCGCCGAACAGGCCGATCTTGCCGCCGCGCAGATACGGCTCGAGCAGGTCGACCACCTTGATGCCGGTTTCAAACATTTCCATGTTCGTGTTCTGTTCGGTCAGGGCCGGGGCGGACCTGTGGATCGGATCCCGTCGGGTGGAGGAGATCTCACCGCCCTTGTCCACGGGCTCGCCGATCACGTTCATGATGCGACCAAGCGTGGAAGGGCCGACGGGGATCCGGATTGGCCCGCCCTGGTCTTCGGCTTTCATGCCGCGGACCATGCCGTCAGTGGGCTGCATCGCCACGCAGCGCACACGGCCCTCTCCGAGGTGCTGCTGCACCTCGGCGATTACGTCAAGGGGTTCGGGGACGTCGAAACCCTCGCTCGTGACGCGCAGGGCGTTATAGATCGGGGGTTGCTGGCCCTCGTCGAATTCGACGTCGACCGCCGGGCCGATTACCTGAAGGATTTTCCCGATGTTGGCCATTTTTTGTGAATTCCTTTTGTGTCTTGTGCGGTCATAGACCGCACCTACAGTTCAAACGCTCGCACCGCTGACGACCTCGATGATCTCGCGCGTGATGGCCGCCTGCCGGATCCGGTTCATGTTGAGCGTCAATGTATCGATCATTTCAGCAGCGTTGCGCGACGCGGTGTCCATCGCGGTCATCCGGGCGCCGTGCTCGGAAGCCACCGACTCAAGCAGAGCCCGATGGATCTGAACATCGACGTACTGCGGCAGCATCCGCGCGAATATCGCTGCAGGCGGTTGTTCGTATATGTAATCGATTTGCGATTCCTCGCCCTCGAATTCGCTCGAGCTCAGCGGCAGTAGGGGCTCGACGACGATTCGCTGCTGCAGGACCGATTTGAATTCGTTGTAGGCGAGGTAAACCGCGTCCGTTTCACGAGTGCCGTACAACTCGACGATCCGCCGGCCGATGGTTTGGGCGTGCTCGAAATCGAGCTTCGAAAAAATATTAATGTGCTCTTCTAGAATGCTCGCCTCCCGAAGGCGGAAGTAGTCGCGTCCTTTACGGCCTACGGCCATTATTCGCACATCCTGATCGGGGTGAGCCTTCAGGAAGTCGTGCGCGGCACGCGCGATGTTCGAGTTGAACGCACCGCACAGACCCCGGTCTGCAGTCACGACAACCAGCACCATCCGATGCTGCTCACGAACCTCCAGCAGCGGGTGTGTCAAGCTCTCGGCCCGCGCCGCGAGGTTCCCGAGAACACGCCGCAGTTGATCGGCGTAGGGGCGCGCGGCAAACACCCTCTCCTGGGCGCGCCGCAGTTTTGCGGCCGACACGGTTTTCATGGCCTTCGTGATTTGCTGGGTGTTCTTGACCGAGCGAATCCGCCGTCGGATGTCGAGAAGGTTTGCCATTTTGATCGGCTAAGTGTCGTTCTCCGCTTCTAAGCTCCGTTCTCGGCTTCTAAGCGTCGTTCTCCGCTTTGAAGCGCTCCTTTGCTTCTGTGAGTGCGGCATCCAATTCCGCTTTCAACTCGTCGTCGAGGATCTTGCGCTCGGTAATGTTGCCTAGCAGTTCGGGCTTGCTGGTCTCGAGGAACCGCAGCATCGATTGCTCGAAAGCACCGAGGTCTTCCACGTCCAAATCATCCAGGAACCCGTTGGTGCCTGCGTAAATGATCGCGACCTGTTTGGCCACCGGAAGCGGGACGTACTGCCCCTGCTTCAGGATCTCCGTCATCCGTTGTCCGCGGGCCAGCTGTGCTTGTGTTGTCTTGTCCAGGTCCGACCCGAACTGGGCAAATGCCGCGAGCTCCCGGTACTGGGCCAGATCCAGGCGAAGACTTCCCGCAATCTGCCGCATCGCTTTGATCTGGGCGCTGCCACCGACTCGTGACACCGATAGTCCGACGTTGACCGCAGGCCGGATGCCCGAGTTGAACAGGTCGGCTTCCAGGTAGATCTGTCCGTCGGTGATCGAAATAACATTCGTGGGGATGTACGCTGCCACGTCTCCGGCCTGCGTCTCGATCACGGGCAGGGCCGTTAACGACCCGCCACCGTTCTCGGCGTTCAGCTTGGCCGCACGCTCCAGAAGTCGCGAGTGGAGATAGAAGACATCTCCCGGATACGCCTCGCGGCCCGGTGGGCGACGCAGAAGGAGCGAAATCTCACGGTATGCGGCGGCGTGCTTTGAGAGATCGTCGTAGACGCACAGCACGTGCTGAGCGTTGTCCCTGAAATATTCGCCGATCGCGCAGCCGGCATATGGAGCGAGGAACTGCATCGGCGCCGGATCGCTGGCCGAAGCCGACACCACGATGGTGTATTCCATCGCACCGGCATCCTCGAGAGTCTTGATCACCTGAGCGACGGTCGATCGCTTCTGACCGATCGCTACGTAGATGCAGATGACGTCCAGGCCCTTCTGGTTGATGATCGTGTCGATCGCGACCGCGGTCTTGCCGGTCTGGCGGTCCCCGATGATCAACTCCCGCTGGCCTCGACCGATCGGAATCATGGAATCGATCGGCTTCAGCCCGGTCTGCAGCGGTTCTTTCACGGGCTGTCGATCGATGACTCCCGGAGCGATTCGCTCGATCGGACTGTGTTCGTCGGTCGTAATCGCGCCCTTGCCGTCGATCGGATCGGCCAGGGCATTGACGACACGCCCGATGAGGCTGTTGCCGACCGGAACCTCCATGATTCGTCCGGTTCTCTTGACTTGATCACCTTCGCGAATCTTGCTCGCCTCGCCCAGCAGAACCACGCCGACCTGGGCTTCTTCCAGGTTCAGCGCCAGACCCATCACCCCGTGCGGGAACTCCAGAAGTTCGCCGGCCATCGCCTTCTCGAGGCCGTATACACGGGCGATGCCGTCGCCGACTGAAATAACGCTGCCGACTTCACTGATCTCCAGGCCCGGGCGGTATTCTTCGATCTGTTCGCGTATGATCTTGCTGATCTCTTCTGCCTTGATGTCCATGTCACTCCACTCGATTCAGATGTCGGTTTTCCCTCAGACGACCGATCGGTTACCCCGCCAAAAGCCGATCTTTGAACCCACGCAACTGCTGCCTGACGGAACCGTCGTAAACCGTACTCCCGATACGGACGATCACCCCGCCAATCAATGAGGAATCCTGCTCCACTTCCATTTCGATGCTCTTCACCGTGGTCCTTTCCAGCCGATCGGAAATCGCGGCACGTTCCGACTCTGACAAGGGCGCAGCAGCGGTGACCACGGCCCTTACCGTTCCGGTGCGCTCATCCAGGAGCTTCTGATACGCCTCGATGACGTCATCCAGAACCGCCAGCCGCCGCCGCTCAACGAGCAGGCCCAGCAGTCTCCGCACCCGGACGTCGAAGCCAAGGGATCGGGCGAGCGCACCGAGGAATGCCTCTCGGCGTTCAGGTGGTATGACCGGGTTCATCAATAACTTACGAGCATCCTCATCTTCGAGAACGTTCGCAAACCCACGCAGCTGGTCCAAGCCGGCCACCATGTGGTCCGGGGCCAAGGCGTCAATCAGCGCCCGCGCATATCGGCTTGCTACTACGGCCATAGTTATATTTCGGCGATGGCCCGGCTGACGATTCGCCTCTGTGCGTCTTCCGAGATCTGCGTCCGCAGTCGCGCGGTGGCGCCATCGATGACGAGGTCGGCCAGGTGGGCCCGAATTTCCTGCTCGAACCCTCGCGCCAGACGTTCGATCTCCGCCCTGGACTGTTCCATAGCGCGATCGACTTCGAGTTTCCCGTCGGCGACGATACGGGCGCGCTCGGTCTCGGCCGACGCTCTCGCATCCTCTTGAATTTGAGCGGCTTCCGCCGAAAGCTGAGCCAGGCGGGCCTCGATCTCGGCAAGCCTGCGGTCCGATTCCTCCTGGGCCTTCCGGGCCCGGCCCAGTCCGTCCTGGATCGCGTGCCGCCGGGCTTCGAAGAACTCGGATGCCGGCTGACGCAGCAGGTAGCCCAACCCTCCGAAAAGGACCAGAACATTCAGCCACCGGAACACGACATCCAGGACGCTACCGTGCTCCTCCTCGGCACCTTCGGCCTCGGGAGCGCCGGCGTCTTCCTGGGCCCATACCGTACCGATGCCAAGCAACAGTCCGAGCAGCAGGACCGCCAAGAACGTTTTCTTCATCGGCTTTGATCCTGAAGGAGGGTTTCAGACAATCGGGTGGCGAGGGCCTCGATCTCGCTTTCGAGGCGTTTCTTGGCGTCGGTGGTCTCGGTACCGAGCCTGGTTCGGGCCTCGTCGATCAGCTTTTCGGCTTCCTCACGCGTTTCGGCCAGGAGGCGAGCTCTCTCGTCGAGCGCGCCCTCACGGAGGGTCTCCTGGTACCGATATGCCTCGGACCGGGCCTCGCGGATCGCGGCCTCGTACTCCGCGGTCTTCTTTTCCACTTCTGCGATTCTGCTCTGGGCTCGCTCCAGCCGACCTTCGATCGCGGCCCGGCGTTCCTGCAGAATTTTCGTTACGGGGCCGAAGAAAAACTTCGAAAGGAAAACGTAGAGCACGCCGACGTAGAGGATAGTCACCAGGATCGAGAACGGGTCCAGATCAATCATCGTTTAGATGGTGGGAACGATTCTACGAAAGAGAGCGATTCGTCTTGACAGTAAACGAGTTAGCTTAACAAAGCCGGTATGGGGTGTCAAGGCCTCCGAGGGCTTCCGGAGGCCCTGAAACCGGGCGTTTGAGGCATTTCGGGGTTCGGTTTTCTCCGAAAACGGAACGGGTCTTCCTCAGGTCGAGGCGGAGTGTGTGTCGGCGATTTAATGGACTTCGAGAAGCGCGCCTGAGATCTCGCCCGCCTGGCCGATCTCTGCGGCCAGGACGCCGGCTGCGCCAAGCCGCAGTATAAGTTCTTCAGCGTCGGCTTCGGGAGCGAAGACCAGCAACCCGCCCGAGGTCTGGGGGTCAAAAAGCAAGTTGCGGTAGTCCTCCGAGACACCCCCTGCCCACTCGACGTCGCCGGAGAAGAACTCGCGATTGTTCTTAAGGCCACCAGCGCAGAACCCGCGGGCGCTGTACTGGAGCGCACCGTCCAGGATGGGCACGCGAGCGTGGTCGAATTCGATCGTCAGCTTGCTCGCCCGGGCCACTTCCAGGGCGTGGCCGAGCAACCCGAAACCGGTGACGTCGGTCATCGCGCGCACGGCGGACCCGTGAATCGCCTCGGCCGCGGCACGGTTCGTTTCCACCATAACGCGGCTGGCTGCTTCAACGTGGGCCTCCTCGGCCTCACCATTCTTCAGGGCAGTGGCGATCAGCCCGGTACCAAGGGGTTTTGTAAGGAACACGCGATCGCCGACCGATGCGTTCTTGTTCTGTCGAATATCCTGGGGATCGATGGTGCCCGTCACCGCATAGCCGAACTTCACCTCGTCGTCCTTCACCGAATGGCCGCCCATCAGGGCGACTCCCGATTCGTTCAGCTTGTCCAGGCCGCCCGCCATGATGTCGCGGAGCGTGGCTGGCTCAGCGCTCTTTGAAGGGAAGCCGACGATTGCCAGTGCGGTCAGTGGCTTACCGCCCATCGCGTAGATGTCGCTGAGCGCGTTGGCGGCCGCTATCTGTCCAAAAACAAAGGGATCGTCGACGATAGGAGAGAAGAAGTCCACGGTATGCACAAGCGCCAGGTCTTCGGTGAGTTGATACACTCCGGCGTCGTCGGCTCCCTCGAAGCCTACCAGGATTTCCGGTATTGTCTGCCGCGGCATTGTCTTGAGCGCCTGGTCCAAGTCCCTTGGACTCAACTTACCCGCTCAACCTGCAGATTTAGCTAGATCCGTAAGCCTCATCCACTCCCTCGAGTTCGGTTTTGCCGGCGTTCGCGTTGTCGTCTTTCTCGGCCACGGCCATACGGCACCGGCCGTCGAACGTCCCTCCGGCCTCAATGACGATGATCGGCGTTCTCACGTCGGCGTTCAGTCGGCCCGTCGAATGAATCTCGACACGGCGTTTCGCGTCGATACTTCCCGATGCGTGGCCCTGCACTTCAAGCTCGCCGGCATTGATATCAGCGTGAACGACCGCGTTCAGGCCAACGACCAGAACGCCGCTGGTTTCGATGGATCCGTAGAAATTCCCGTCGATTCGCAGGGCTCCGGAGAAGTGCAGCTCACCGGTGGCTGCCGTTCCCCGGTCCAGGAATCCGGCGATCTCTTCCGACGAGACCTTGCGGCGACGCATGGGGCTCCTCCTGGGCCGATGTCAGAACCGCGCCTGAAGAAGTCCATTGTAAAGTCGATCCCGTTCTTCGGGCGAATGAAAGTGAATCTCGATTTTGCCCCGTCCACCTGCTTGTCGGATGGCCACTTTAGTTCCGAGCGCTCGCTCCAGTGCGGTCTGGGCCGCACGCACATTCGGATCTTCGACGCGCTCGGTTTTCTTCGAACCGGACTTCTTAACGGGCTGTGCGACGAGCGCTTCGGCCTGGCGGACCGAGTAGTTTTCCCGGATCATTTCACGTGCGGCGTCGACGATGGCATCGGCCCCGGAAAGGGACAGGAGCGCCTTGGCGTGACCGGCGGTAAGGCGTTCTTCCAGAAGCCATTGTTGCACTTCTCCGGGCAGTTTGAGCAGGCGGAGCAGGTTGGCGACTCCGGCCCGGCTCTTGCCCACACGGCGGGCTATCTCCTCCTGAGTCATGCCAAACTCCGACAACAGTCGTTGATAGGCGCTCGCCTGGTCGATCGGGTTGATGCTTTCCCTCTGGACGTTCTCGACGAGCGCCAGCTCCAGCGCCTGCTGTTCTTCCGCCTCCCGGACGAGCGCGGGAATTCGAATGAGGCCGGCCCGCTGTGCCGCCCTCCACCGCCGCTCCCCGGCAACGATCTGGAACACGCCGTCCTGAAGCGAGCGAACCACGATCGGCTGGACGATTCCATGCGTCCGGATAGAAACCGCCAACTCATCTAACTTGCTGTCGTCAAACGATTTGCGTGGCTGATTGCTGTTCGGAATGATTCGGTCGACGTCGATTTCACGTAAGCGATCGGATTCAAGATCGGGTGTGCCGAGCAGCGCGCTCAACCCCCGGCCTAAAGCCTTTCTCTGCCCGGGCATTGATGACCTCCTTCGCTAGCCGGATGTAGCTCTCCGCACCTTTGGACTTGATGTCGTAGAGCAGTATCGGCTGGCCGTAGCTTGGGGCTTCGCCAAGCCGAACGTTTCTCGGGATTCTCGTAGAAAACAGCTGGGACCCGAAAAAGGACTTCAGGTCGGCGTGAACCTGCTGTGCGAGGTTCGTTCGCTCGTCGAACATCGTGACCAGAACCCCCTCGATATCGAGGTCCGGGTTCCGCTGTCGACGGATCTGGCGAATCGTCTCTACGAGCTCGGAGATGCCCTCGAGGGCGAAATACTCGCATTGAATCGGAATCAGAATGCTGTCCGCAGCCACTAAAGCATTGACGGTAAGGATATCGAGCGACGGAGGGCAGTCAATCAGGACGAAGTCGTAGTCGCTTGCAACCGGCCCCAATAGCTCGCGCAGATGGCGATCACGCCCCTCTTCCTGTGCCAGTTCGACGGTAACACCAACGAGTTCCCTGCTGGCGGGAGCCAGAAACAGCGACTCCAGCTCCGTCGGGAGCAGAATCGACTCCAGGGGTTCCCCAAATACCATCGAGTGGTAAGTCGAACGCTCGAATGAATCCTTCCGCACGCCGAGCCCGGAAGTCGCGTTTGCCTGTGGATCCAGATCGACCAGGAGCGTCCGCATGTCCGCGGCCGCCAATGACGCAGCCAGGTTGATGGCCGTCGTGGTCTTTCCAACGCCACCCTTCTGATTCGATATGGCGATGATTCTTCCCATACTGGGCGGAATGTACCACAGGAACCGCTGTTATTGCGCCCCAGAACAGCGATGTTCCACGTGGAACAATCTCTCCTGTCTTAGACCTCCTAGACCCCCTTTTTCGGAGCCCGTCGAGCAAAAATCCCTCCGCGGAGCCCAAAATGGAAGATCTATTCCCTGAATCGTCTCTCCTGGAGGCGCCAGAACAGGTCCGGTCTACGCGAAGCTAAATACCAAGGCTGAGCGATCTGAACCGGGTATTTCGAGGCAGGCCTGCGGCATTGTGGGCCTTTCGGCGCTGCCCGTAAGCCATACAAGGCGTGTGTTCTCCCCAGCTACGGACCGGATCCGCTCAAATAGCTCCGGCCCCAGCCGTAGACCCTGGAGCGTCACCCAGTCGGGAGGTTCGAGCGACGGAGCGATCTGCTCGAATCGGCCCTGTTTAACCACGATCTCGGAGTGCCCGAGCGTTCCGACCAGCCGGTGCAGGAAGGTCGCCCGGCGTCGACGGGCCTCTACGAGCGTGGCGCTCGCGAAGCTGCAGGCGAGATGCCAGGGGATCGATGGCGAGCCGTTTCCGGAACCGATGTCCAGATACCGACCGGTCGGTGTGAGTTGGCGGGCCACCCACAGCGGTTCGGCAATGAGGCGGCGGATCCGGATCGAACCGGCCAGGGAGGTCAGGTTCATCGCCCGATTCCAGCGGTCCAGCTCTCCCAGATAGGTAGCGACGAGGAGTTCGGTTTCTTCTGGAAGGGAGATTCCCAGCCTGCGGAGCTCTTCCCTGATGGCGTCGGGGGTGGTCACCCTATCTCAGCTTATGGCAGCGGCGTCCGAGGGCGGCCGGCCTTCGGGGGCATCAGCGGCCTCGCCTCGCTTGCGGCGCATCCCCAGATGGAGCAGGATGATCGAGAGTGCCGCCGGGGTGATACCGGGAATGCGGCTGGCCTGACCCATGGATCGCGGGCGCACGCGGGTCAGTTTCTCCACGATCTCTCCAGACAGGCCGGGCATCCGTGTGAAGTCGAGGTTGTCGGGCAGCGCACGGGCGTCGGCGTTCTTCAGTCTCTGGATCTGGCGCTCCTGTTGCTGCAGGTAGCCTTCGTACTTGATTGCGGTCTCGACCGAAGCCAGGTCCTCCGGCCTCAAGTCGCCGGTGGAGACAAGGCCGGCCTCCGCCAGGTCCTTCAGCCGAACCTCGGGACGCCTCAAGAGGCTATGCAGGGTGGGACGATCCCGCAAGCGTATCCCCCGCGCCTGAAAGAAGGGGTGCGCCGGCTCGACACGCTTCTCCCTGACCTGGGCCCCGAGCCGATCGATCCTCTCCCGGCGTCGACAGAACAGATCCCAATGGCTGTCATCGACCAGGCCGACCTGGCGCCCGATCGGTGTCAGGCGGAGGTCGGCGTTGTCGATCCGCAGGTTCAGGCGGAACTCCGCGCGGGAGGTGAACATGCGGTAGGGTTCTTCGGTGCCTTTCGTGATGAGGTCGTCGATCATAATGCCAATATAACCCTGCGATCGGTCCAGGATAACCAGGTCTTCCTTACGGACAAGCCTGGCGGCGTTGATGCCCGCCATCAATCCCTGTGCGCCGGCTTCTTCGTATCCAGTGGTCCCGTTGATCTGGCCGGCAAAGAACAGCGCCTGGTGGCGCTTCGTCTCGAGAGACGCCTGAAGTTCGGTCGGCTGGATGAAGTCGTACTCGATGGCGTATCCGGGACGGACCATCGCCGCAGACTCTAATCCCTTGATATTGCTCAAGATTTCTCTCTGGACATCGATTGGCAGGCTGGTCGACATGCCGTTGACATAGACCTCGTGGGTGTCGAGCCCTTCCGGCTCCAGCACGACCTGGTGGTGCTCGCGGTCCGCAAACTTGACGACCTTGTCTTCGATCGACGGACAATATCGCGGACCAAGTCCCTTGATCTGGCCGCTGTAGAGCGGAGACCGGTCCATGTTTTTCCGGATCAGCTCGTGGATAGCGGTGTTCGTTTGGGTGATGTAACAGGAGATCTTGTTCTCCAGAGATCGGTCGGTCCGAAACGAGAACGGGGTCGGCGCCACGTCGCCGGGCTGGGGTTCAAACGCTTTGAAGTCGATCGTCCGGCCGTCGAGGCGGGGCGGGGTGCCGGTCTTCAAGCGACCGCAGTCGAAGCCCAGATCGCGGATCGAGTTACCCAAAGCAATGGCGGCGGGCTCTCCGCTACGGCCCGACGTGAATTGTTTCTCGCCGATGTGAATCAGGCCGTTCAGGAAGGTGCCGGTTGTCAATACGGTCGCCGCCGCGCCGACCCTGCGGCCGTCGAGCAGCTCTATTCCCGAGGCCCGGGCATCCTCGAAAATCAACCCGGTGACTTCTGCCTGCTTAATGTGGAGATTTGCGATCTGCTCCAGCTCTCGGCGCATCTCGTATCGATACCCCGCCTTATCCTCCTGGGCTCGGGGCGACCACACGGCCGGCCCCCGGCTCGTGTTGAGCAGTCGAAACTGGATCCCGGCCCGGTCGGCCACCAGACCCATGACTCCGCCAAGCGCGTCGATCTCGCGCACGAGGTGGCCCTTGGCGATCCCTCCAACGGCCGGGTTGCACGACATCTGGGCGATCAAATCGACGTTCATCGTGTAGAGCGCAGTCGCCAGCCCCATCCGCGAGGCGGCCGCGGCCGCCTCGCAGCCGGCGTGACCGGCGCCTACGACGACGACATCGTACGTCTCGTCGAACTGGTTGTGCCTCACACTCATTTGCCGATACAGAATGTCGAGAATATTCGCCCGAGAACGTCTTCGGTTGCAACCTCTCCCGCCAACTCACCCAGCGCGGTGAGCCCTGCGTACAGGTCCAGCAACACCATTTCATGCGGCACGTCGGCCCGCAGCGCCGAGGACGCCTGAGCCAGGCTCGAGCGGGCGCGGGTAATCACGTCCTTCTGCCGCGCGCTGGTCACCACTAACGTCTCGGCCCCTGCATGACCGTCGATACGGCTCCGGATGGCAGACCGCAACTGTTCCAGCCCTTTTCCGTTCAGGGCACTCATGCGAACGGCGTTCCAACCATCGGCGGAATCCCAGCTGGCCGGCAGGTCCTGCTTGTTGATAACAACCAGGTGGGGCAACGCCTTCACTCGCTCCAGGACATGGCTGTCGTCGTCGTCCAGGGGGCGGGAGCCGTCGAGTACAACCAGCGTCAGGTCGGCCTCGGCTACTGTTTCGATCGTGCGATCCACCCCAATTGCCTCGACTTTGTCTGTGGCCTGGCGAACGCCGGCCGTGTCCGCGAAACGGATCGGAACGCCGCCCAACTCCACGGTCTCGGTGAGCACATCGCGAGTCGTACCCGGAACTTCCGTCACTATCGCGCGCTCATTGTGCACTAACCTGTTGAAAATACTAGACTTACCGACATTGGGCTTGCCGGCAATCGCGAGGCTGAACCCTTCGGCGAGAAGGCGGCCGTACTGGAAGCTGTCTACGAGTACCGACAGTTCCGCGGTCATCGGTTCCAGGCGTTCCGCGATCAGGGTCCCGCTGGGAATCGGGACGTCGTCTTCGGCAAAATCTATGCCCGCCTCCAGTTCCGCCACGATACCGAGAAGCGCTTCCTTGTGGGGCTTGATCCTTTTCGCCAGCCCGCCCTCCATCTGGAGCATCGCCGTCCGGGCCTGGGTTCGGGTCTGGGCATCGACGAAGTCTCGAACGGCCTCGGCCTGGGCGAGGTCCATCTTCCCCGCGGCGACGGCGCGCAAAGTGAATTCCCCGGCGGTGGCACGACGCGCACCGGCTTCAAGCGCCAGCTCAACGATTCGCTCCAGGACAACGGGGTTCCCGTGTGCGCTGATCTCGACAACATCTTGCCCGGTGTAGGAATGGGGGCCTCGGTAGGTCGTCGCGACAACATGGTCGATATGCTCACCGTCGGGCGACCGGAGCGTTCCGTAGCGGGCACGGCGCAGTTCGGTCCCGTCGGTCGAAGTGAAGAATCTGTCGAGAATCTCGATCGCGGCCGGTCCGGAGAGTCGGACCACTCCGATGCCCCCCCGACCGGGAGGCGTGGAGACGGCTACGATCGTTTCGTCCGGAGAGCTGAGTTTCTCGAAGCCCTGCATTGGACCTGGTGCCCACCGGTTGGTTCGTCGCCCGGCGGTTGAGGACACTATTTGCGTCTGCCGCGACGTTTCCTGCGCTTTGGTTCGGAGTTGTCGGACGCGGGGTCCTCTTCGACCACTTCGGCCTCGACCGGTATTGCGGGCGCGGGTGTTGCCGCTGGTTTGGGTTTGCCTCCCGCCGGAGCCCAGTACTTGTTGATGAACAACTGTTGCCCAACCCCCACCAGGTTGCTGGTCAGCCAGTAGAGCATCAAGCCGCTTTGAATCCAGAGAAACATCACCATGAGCATGACGGGCATCATCATCATGATGCGGGCCTGTGTGGGATCCATCGTCGTCGGAGTCATCTTCTGCATCGCGATCATGGAGACACCCATCAGCACCGGCAGAACGTAGTAGGGATCGTACTGCGAGAGGTCCCGAATCCAGAGTATCCACGGGGCTCCCCGTACTTCGATCGCCACGCGCAGCAGGCTGAAGAAAGCGAACAGAAACGGCATCTGCAGCAGCAGCGGCAGGCAGCCGCCCATCGGGTTGACGCCGTGCTTCTTGTAGAGCCCCATCATCTCGGCCTGGACTTCGGGGCGGCGCGGGTCGTTGGCTTTCAGCTTCTTGTACTTGTCCTGCAGCGTCTTCATCTGCGGCTGAATCTTCTGCATCTTGAGCATCGACAGCTGCTGTTTCAGGCGCAGGGGGAAGAGAACAAGATTGATGAACAGCGTCAGGATGATGATCGACCAGCCGAAGTTCCCGACATAGCTGTGGATCCACAGGAGGCCGAAGAGCAGAGGCCGGGCGAGAATCTCGAAGAAGCCGTAGTCGATCACCGTAACGAGGCCGGCTTCAACGGCCCCGAGCGCGTCCTGTTGCTTTGGGCCGACATAGATCGGGAGTGTGCCGATCGGGGCCGGAACACTCATGGCAACGGTCTGAATCACGTCCTCGCCGCGGGTAAACGGCGCGGCCTCGGCCCTTGCCGCGCTACCACCTTCGGGCAGGAACATGACGACGAAGTACTGATCTTCGAGGCCGACATGCGTGGTCGGCGCAATGTCCTGGGCGGCCTCGATGCTCGACACATAGAGTCGCTCGAAGTCGTCCGCTTCGTGGTAAACGAGGCTGCGGAACGTGGCGTCGAAATCCCTGGATTGGTCGCCGAAACCGCCCTGCCAGACGATGGAGAACGGCACCGGTTGGCCATCCCGGCTGAGGCTGGCGTCGAACTCGATGCTGTAGGTTTCAGGATCGAACCGGAACTCTTTGAGCGCTCTCAGTCCGCCACTTGCAAACTCCAGCCGAATACTCTGCCGATCCCCCCCGACCACGAAAAGCGCGGTGCGGAGGGCCTCGTTGGTATCCGGATCATCGGTCGACAATGCGAGCGGCCAACCCACGCTTGCAGCTGCATCCTGATTGATCAGCTCGATCGGTTCGCCGGCGCTGCTGACGTACTCCTTCAGTCGCAGGCTGCGCAGCACGCCTCCCTCGTTCGAGACGATGCCGGAATAGCGAGCCGTGTCGACACGCACGTCTTCGGTCACCACCGCGAAAACGTCAGCCGTTGGCTCCACTGAGCCGAGAGTCGTCTCCCGGGGGTCAGTCACTGGCTCCGGCGCAGCTTCAGACGACGGTGCGGATGCTCTTTCGGCGGGGATCCTGGACTCTGCGGCCGGTGGGGGTTGGGCGGGCGGAACCGGTTGAGGCGGAGGCGCGAGCAAGCCGTAGTAGAAAAACATAACCAGGCCGGAGAGCACGAAGGCCAGGAGGATCCGTTTTTCCATCGAGTCTTCCACGGTTCCCTCTAATGAACTGGATCGACCCCGCCACGGTGGAGCGGGTGACACCTCATCAAGCGGCCAAGCGCCTTCCACAATCCGCGAATGAGCCCGTACTTCTCGATGGCGTCGCCGGCGTACTCGGAACAGGTCGGAACAAAGCGGCAAGCAGGGGGCAGCCAGGGCGAAACGATCTTCTTGTAGGCCCCGAGCGCCGCAAGCGCAGCCTGGCTCAAGATGGGAGTTGCCGTCTGGCTCATGATTCTTTCAGGAGAGACACGAGCTCGGCGCGGAGCGGCTCAAAGCCGCGCTCCAGGACCGATCGTCGTGGGTTCAAGACGACATCGACTCCAGCAGGTAGTTCGTTCCGGCGCCTGCGCAGAATCTCGCGAACCCGCCGCCGTATTCGGTTTCGCTCGTGCGCCCGGCCCAGCTTCCGGGGCGTGGTCAGCCCGTAGCGGCTGACATTGCGGCCATTGGGCAGGACGAAGACGACGAATGAGGGGGATGCGCTCTTCCGGCCCGCGGTGTAGACGGCCTTGAACTCCGCCGCCTTTCGCAGTCTGTGCTCTTTCGGAAATCGCGCGCCGTCTGCCGGGGTCTGCTTTCGATCAGTAGTGCTCAACTGACAGCCGTGTTCGTCCCTTACTGCGCCGCTTGTTCAGGATGAGACGGCCGGCGCGGGTCTTCATACGATGGCGGAATCCGTGCTTCTTCGCGCGTCGGCGATTGTTCGGTTGAAAGGTCCTTAATGGCATCTCTTTTCGGCTCCGTCGAAAACTATGAATTTACCATCCGCCCCTCGGGAGGGTCAAGCTACCGCTTTGATTTAAAAACTCTTATTTGATCGCCGCGGGCCGTCGGGCACGTAAAATTTTCGCGTAGAAAAGGCGCGTTCAAAAGTGTTACGCTTCGCGCTCGCGACGAACGGAAAATCGACCGTAAACCCTCTAGATTTCCACAGATGTGGAAAATCCTGTGGAAATCTGACTCCCTTTCCTCGACCGCACTTATGGACGCCTGGCAACAAGTTCTTTCCGTCATCGAAAAGAAGGTCAATCAACAAAGCTACAACACCTGGTTCAAGCCCACACAACTGATCCGTCATGAAGGTCGGGCTCTCTACGTCCGGGTTCCCAACGCATTCTTTCAGGACTGGCTCAACGATCATATGGATGTCGTGCTCGAAGCCGCTGGAGCCGCCGGGATCGGGGAAATCGGGGTGGTCTACGTTATCGAACAAAAACCCGCCACGGTGGACGGTGAGTTGCTGCAGGGTCGTCTGGACTTCGAGTCTGTGGAAAACACCCTGAACTCGAAATACACATTCGACAGCTTTGTGGTCGGCTCATCCAACCAGTTCGCACATGCCGCGGCCCTGGCGGTGGCCGAACGCCCATCGAAGGCATACAACCCTCTTTTCATGTACGGCGGCGTGGGGCTCGGCAAGACACACCTGATGCATGCCGTCGGGCAGACGATCAAGTCCCGCAACAAGTCGTTGCGGCTGGCCTACATCTCGACCGAGAAATTCACAAATGAGCTGATCAACGCCATTCGCTACGACCGCCTGACTGCATTCCGCGAGCGTTACCGCGGCCATGACGTCCTCTTGATCGACGACATTCAGTTCATCGCCGGCAAGGAACGAACCCAGGAAGAGTTTTTCCATACCTTCAACGCGCTCTACGACATGCACAAGCAGCTCGTCATCTCGGCGGACTGTCCGCCTCGCGAGATCCCGACCCTGGAAGAGCGCCTCCATTCCCGCTTCGAGTGGGGCCTGATAGCCGACATCCAGCCACCCGACCTGGAAACGAAAATCGCCATCCTGCGGAAGAACGCCGAACGTCAGAACATTGCGCTGCCCGACAACGTCGCTCTCTATATCGCGAGCAAGATCAAGTCGAACATCCGCGAGCTCGAGGGCGCCCTGATCCGGTTGATCGCGTTCTGCTCTTTGACAGGCTCCGAGATCACGCTGCCGATGGCCAAGGAAACGCTCCGCGACCTGTTCAACCCCGGGGAAAAGCCCATATCGATCGAGATGATCCAGAAGACAATCTCCGACTACTATGGGCTACGCGTGCAGGAGCTGAAATCCAAGAACAACTCGCGGTCCATCACCCTACCTCGCCAGATCTGTATGTACCTGGCAAAACAGCTGACCGGCGCGTCACTTCCGCAAATCGGTCGGGAGTTCGGAGGGAAGCACCACACAACCGTTCTCCATTCCGTCACAAAAATCCAGAAGCTACGGCAGAAAGACAAAGAAATCAACAAGTTGGTTCAGTCCTTTATGGACTCGTTTACTTAAGGCGGTGGTCCTGTTGTGGGCGTTCTGTGGATAAACTGAGAGTCGGAATTCTCCACAAGCGCTGCACACTTGTCCCGGTGGATTCTCCACAGGGAAGAGAAGGGGCAAGAACCCGGCCCACTGTGGCTTAGCGGGGATTTCCAGACTATCCACAGGATATAGGAATAGAGATACTGTGGCTTAGCGGGGATAGATATATAGATATTAACTATGGAATTCACAGTAAAGAGATTCGACCTTCTACAGGAATTGACCTTGATTCAGGGGGTTGTCGAACGTAAGACGACCATTCCTATCCTGGCTAACGTTCTTGTCCGCGCAGAAGAAGATCGGCTTGGAATTCTAGCGACAGACCTGGAAATCGGTCTCAAATCGACGTGCCCGTCCGCGGTGACTGCCGGTGGAACGATCACATTGCCGGCCAAGCGGATGTACGAAATCGTCCGGGCCCTCCCCGACAAGGAAATCCGTTTCAAAAAAGGCGATGCCAACTGGGTAACCGTCACATGCGGTTCGAGTCGGTTCCGTATTGCCGGACTTCCTCAGGAAGACTTCCCCCTGCTCCCGGACCCGAAGGATGAGGGCGTCTCGATTCCCGCCGACGTGATGTCTCAACTCATCAGCCGGACGATCTATGCGATCAGCACGGAGGATTCGAAATACACGTTCAGCGGGGCACTGCTGGTGATGAAGCCTGGTTCGTTGACGATGGTGGCGACAGATGGACACCGCCTTTCGTACGTCGAGAAAAGAGACGCCGTCGAGGACGTCTCGGAGGAATCCAAGATCCTGATACCCAAGAAGGCGATGAGCGAACTGCTGCGAATGCTCACCGAGAACGAAGAAGGCGGGGTGATCACCTTCTCCAGGGACGATAACCACCTTTTCTTCGATTTGGGTCACCGCCTCCTCGTTTCTCGGGTGCTGAGCGGCCAGTTCCCGAACTGGGAAGCCGTTATTCCGCGGAACAATGACAGGACGTTTGTGATCGATCGCGATGAGGTTGCCGCTGCGGTACGGAGAGTCGCTATTCTTGCGGACGAGCGCTCCAAGACCGTGCGGTTCGGTGTGGCGAGCGGCGCCCTGGAGATTGCGGCAAGCCATTCTGAACTGGGCGAGGCGAACGAGACGCTGGAAATCGAGTACGACAAGGAAGAATTTGACATCGGCTTCAACTACCAATACCTGATCGATTTTCTATCGACGATACCGGAGACGGAAGTCTCGTTCGAATTCAAGGATGGTGAGAGCGCCACGCAGATTCGGGCCCTTCCCAGCGAAGCTTACAACTGTCGTTACATAGTGATGCCGATGCGAATCTGAGGCGACCCGCAAAAACGAGACAAACTATTGATAAAATAGTTAGTTAACGGATTTCTTGGTCGATCGACGGCCCCACCGGCCTTCAACCGCCAATCTTCGCCGCAAAACCAGCCAGAAGAAGGACCTTTCAGAAGGAAAAACCCGTTATTTTCTGGTAAAATAGCTTGTTTAGTCTGGTCTCGGATGAGCAGCCTTAGGCAAGCAAATCGAATCTCCCGGCCCCCGAGGCCGCAACCACCAGCTAAGCCGTTTATTATTAGTGGTTTGTTCCCCGAGAACATCCCCAACCAAGCTGCTTTCACCCACGGCGGAGACGTAAAGGCAAAAGTATGAGCAATAGCATCGAGTCGGCCGAGAGCGCCGCGGCCACCCAGGCCGAGAAGAAGGGCGCGTACGGAGCCGAACAGATCAAGGTGCTCGAAGGTCTTGAAGCGGTGCGCAAGCGACCGGCGATGTACATCGGCACGACCGCCGCAGATGGTCTACACCACCTCGTCTACGAAGTCGTCGACAATTCGATAGACGAGGCGCTGGCGGGCTACTGCACCGAGGTTCACGTCTACCTGCACATCGATGATTCCGTCACCGTCGTTGACAACGGGCGAGGAATACCCACCGAGATGCACAAGGACGGAAAGCCGGCGGCGGAGATCGTGCTGACGAAGCTTCACGCCGGAGGAAAGTTCGACAACGATGCATACAAGGTGTCGGGCGGACTCCATGGCGTCGGAGTCTCGGTCGTCAACGCGTTGTCGGAGTCACTGGAGCTTGAAATCTGGCGCGAAGGAAGAGTTTACGTCCAGAGCTACAAGCGCGGGAAACCCGAGGGGCAGTTCGCAGAGACCGGGCATACCGATCGCCGAGGAACGAAGATCCTCTTCAAGCCGGACCACAAAATCTTTGACTCGACCAGCTTTTCGTTCGATGTCTTATCGCGGCGATTGCGCGAGCTGGCATTCCTGAACAAGGGACTGCTGATTACGATCGAAGATGAACGAGACGAGAAGAAACACGAATTCCACTACACGGGCGGAATCGTTTCCTTCGTCGAGCACCTCAACAAGAAAAAGACGGGACTGCATGACAAGGTCATCTACTTCTCGGGCGTACGCGAAGGAGTCGACCTCGAGATCGCCATGCAGTACAACGACAGCTACCAGGAGCAGATCTTCTCGTTCGCCAACAACATCAACACGCACGAGGGCGGCACCCACCTCAGCGGCCTGAAGGCATCGCTGACGCGGAGCCTGAACAACTACGCGATCGCGAACAACCTCTTCAAGGACCTGAAAGAAAACCTCTCTGGCGACGACGTGCGTGAGGGCCTGGTGTGCGTGATCAGCGTAAAGCTTCCGCAGCCCCAGTTCGAAGGCCAGACGAAGACGAAACTCGGGAACAGCGAGGTCAAGGGTATCGTCGAGACCCTCGTCAACGATGGTCTCGGGTCCTTTCTGGAACAGAACCCGGCCGTCGCGAAGAAGATCATCTTGAAGGCGGTGGAAGCGGCTAGAGCGCGGGAAGCGGCGCGGAAAGCCCGCGAACTGGTTCGGCGCAAGGGTGCACTCGACAGCACATCGCTGCCCGGAAAGCTAGCCGACTGCCAGGAGCGCAATCCGGAGCTTTCGGAGCTATTCATCGTCGAGGGAGAGTCCGCCGGAGGATCCGCGAAACAGGGAAGGGATCGCCGGACTCAGGCGATCCTGCCGATCAAGGGAAAGATTCTGAACGTGGAAAAAGCCCGTTACGACAAGATGCTCTCCCACCAGGAAATCACAGCGATGATCACGGCCCTAGGCACCGGGATCGGGCAGGAGGATTTCGACATTGCGAAGTTGCGCTACCACAAGGTCATCATCATGACGGATGCCGACGTCGACGGTTCCCACATCCGGACGCTACTGCTGACGTTCTTCTTCCGCCAGATGGCGCAACTGATCGAGCAGGGCCACATCTTCATCGCGCAGCCGCCGCTCTTCAAGGTGAAGAAGGGCCGCCGGGAAAGTTACATCAAGGACGAGCGGGACATGGCCGAGTTCCTCCTGCAGAAGGCAGTCGACAGTGTCAAGATCCGTGTCGGTAAGAAGGAAGGGGCGCTCGAAGGCAAGGATCTCCGGAAGTTCCTCGACAGGCTGATGGAGATCAACAACGTTTTCAACCGCACCAACCGCCATTTCCGCGACGCGCGAGTCGTCGATGCGCTCCTGGCGGCGCAGGCGCACGATAGAGACTATCTGGGCAGCAAGACCCAGATGAAAGCGCTGGCGAAGACAATCGCGAAGCTCGGCTACACCGCCGAGCTGGCCACCGACGAGGAACACAGCCTCCAAAAAATCCTGTTCCGTCGCGGCAGCTCGGTCGTGCGTGAGATCGGTCACGCGCAGGTGTCGAGCGCGGAATACCAGCGACTGGTTCACCTCCATCAGGCCAGCGCCGATTGGGATCAGCCGCCGTTCACCGTCGAGACGGAGAAATCGAGCATCGAGCTGGAGGACCGCCAGTCCCTGCTTGACCACATCATGGTGGTTGGCAAGAAGGACTTGCAGATCCAACGGTACAAAGGGCTGGGCGAGATGAACCCGGATCAGCTTTGGAAGACCACGATGGATCCGGCCACGCGGCGGCTCCTTCAGGTGCAGATCAGTGATGCCGTAGGAACCGACGAAATATTCAGCGTCCTGATGGGCGATGCCGTCGATCCGCGCCGGCAGTTCATCCAGGACAACGCCCTGGACGTCAAAAACCTCGACGTATAAGCAACTAGCGGGTAGCTAACACCACCAGCCAAACAAACATGGCCGAAGAGCAAGCACCTCCCGGAGCGAACCACATACAGGTAAACATCGAAGACGAGATGCGCCGGTCGTATCTCGACTACGCGATGAGCGTCATCATCGGCCGGGCGCTTCCGGACATTCGCGACGGCCTGAAGCCGGTCCATCGCCGGATCCTCTATGGGATGCGCGAGATGGGCCTGGCATCGAACCGGCCTTACCGGAAGTGCGCCAAGATCGTCGGCGAGGTTATGGGCAATTATCACCCACACGGCGATAGTCCGATTTACGATTCGGTCGTCCGGATGGCCCAGGATTTCTCATACCGGTACATGCTCGTGGACGGGCAGGGGAACTTCGGGTCGATCGACGGCGATCCGCCTGCAGCGATGCGCTATACCGAGGCCCGGATGCAGGCGTTGTCGGAGGCGTTGCTCGAAGACATCGACAAGGACACGGTCGATTTCGTCCCCACCTATGACGAATCCGGGGAAGAGCCCGCATACCTGCCCGCCAGAGTGCCGAATCTGCTGGTGAACGGTTCCGGCGGCATCGCCGTCGGCATGGCGACCAACATGCCTCCCCACAACCTGCGCGAGGTGTGCGACGCCGCGGTCCTGCTGATCAACAACAGGGGCGCGAGCTTTGAAGAGATTACCGAACTGATCCCGGGGCCGGACTTCCCAACAGCCGGGTTTATCTACGGCCGCGGCGGCATCCAGCAGGCTTATCGCGAGGGCCGAGGGCAGATCACGATGCGTGCCCGCGCGACGATCGAACCGTTCGGCAAGGAACGGCATGCCATCCTCATTAGCGAGCTACCCTACCAGGTCAATAAGGCGCGCCTGATAGAGAAAATCGCGGAGCTGGTCAACAACAAGAAGATCGAAGGCATTTCCGACATCCGCGATGAGAGCGACCGTGACGGGTTGAGGGTGGTCGTCGAGCTCAAGCGGGGCGAGCAGCCCACCATCGTCCTCAACAAGCTCTACAAGCAGACGGCGATGCAGTCGACCTTCGGGGTGATTAATCTAGCGATCGTCAACGGCCAGCCCAGGGTCCTGACCCTCCTGGAGTTGCTCCGGAACTTCATCGATCACCGGATCGATGTCGTGCGCCGCCGGACGCAGCACCTCCTCCGCCAAGCCGAAGAGCGCGCCCACATCCTGGAAGGACTCGGGAAAGCGCTCGACAACATCGACGCCGTCATAAAGCTGATCCGCAAGGCCAAGACGCCCGTGGAGGCGCGGGAAGGCCTGATGTCCGATTTCGAATTTTCCGGGCGCCAGGCCAAGGCCATTCTGGAGATGCAGCTCCAGCGGCTCACGAACCTCGAACGCCAGAAGATTGAGGACGAACTCAAGGAGTTGAGCGAGAAGATCGCCGACTACAACGAGATCCTTGGTAACGAAAAAAGGCTGCGCCAGGTGATCGTCAAGGAGCTCCGGGAGGTTCAGAAGAAATTCGGCGACGACCGGCGTACCGAGATCATCGATGAAGCCGCGGAGCTGAGTATTGAAGACCTGATCGCAGACGAAGAGGTCGTCATCACGCTGACTCACACCGGCTACGTGAAGCGGACACCGCTGGGGACTTACAGGAACCAGGGCCGCGGGGGCAAGGGCCGCATCGGCATGCGTACCCGGGAAGAGGATGTCGTCACGAACCTGTACGTAGCGAGCACCCACAGCTACATGTTGGTTTTCACGGACCGCGGCAAGCTGCACTGGCTGAAGGTCTACGAGATTCCCGATGTCGGTGCCAGCGGCCGCGGCAAGGCGATCATCAACCTTGTCAACATCGCACCGGGCGAAAAAGTGGCTGCCGTGGTGGGGGTCCGCGGATTCGAAGATGCCGCTTCGATCATCATGGCCACCCGCAAAGGGCAGGTAAAGAAGACCGCGCTGAAGGCATTCAGCAACCCGACCGCCCGCGGCATCATCGCGATGAACCTGCCCGAAGAGGACGAGTTAATCGCGGTGCAGCTGATCACCGACGACGAGACGATCGTCCTGGGCACCCACAAGGGTCTTTCGATTCGTTTCGGTCACGAGGATGTCCGGGAGATGGGGCGCGTTGCTTACGGTGTGCGCGGAATTCGTCTCACGAAGGGCGACTACGTCGTCGGAATGATCAGCGCGGACGAAGAAGGCCTGATCCTGAGCGTCACGGAGCGCGGTTTCGGAAAACGGACAAAAATCGGCAAGTACCGCACCCAGACCCGGGGCGGCAAGGGCATCATCAACGTGAAGACAACCAAGCGGAACGGCAGGGTTGTGGCGATCATGCAGGTCACCGAAGACTCGGGCCTCATCTTGATCACCGAGCAGGGTAAGCTCATTCGTGTTCGTGCCGACGGAATCCGGAAAGTCGGTCGCAGCTCGCAGGGCGTCAAGCTCATCGACCTCGGCACGGAAGACCGGGTCGCCGCGGCGACGCTCGTTGCCAGCGATAGCGGCAAGGTCGAGGAGTTGCCGGACGATGAACCCGGCCCGACCGTACATTAGACCAGTGCCCCGCAATCCCGGCTGACGGACTACCGACTACCGATTCCCCGCTGACGGATCGCTCCAAACTTCCGCATGAACTTCAGGCCGTCCAGCTCATCCCATTCCTCGGTATTCCGCCCATTCAGTCATCAGAGTTTTGGGTTTGAAGCGTAGTCGCACGAGGCGCACCAACTTCATAACCTGGCAGAAGCCGTGCAAGCGAAGCCCCCACCACCCAGCCGGATGTACCTCAAGCTCGCATCTGAGGTCCGATTCGTGCAGGATACAGAAAACTCCCGACTCTGGCTCGAGCAGGCTCGCGCCGGGCTGATTCGCGGCTTGGAGTTCCTTCGGCGGAGGAGCACATGAAGTACGACAGTTTGAATGTCGGCGTGGCCCTGTTCTTTCTCGCGGTTGGAATCGGCATCGCCGTTTGGGGCTATGACGACGTGCGGGACGCGCGGCGGCCTGACTAAGATGCGGCCGAGTTGCTCCGGTTGCAAGCCCCAGTGGCATTCTACGCGCTGCGGTTCGCTCCGCAGAGGAGGTATCGACGATGCGTGGACGTTTTGTACGGACCTGGTTGGGATGCGTCCTGACCCTGTTGCCTGCCGGCTCCCTGCCGGCATTGGCCCAGGCAGTCGAGGCGCGTACTCACACTGTTTCCGGCCTGTCCGGGCCGGCGGAGATCCTCGTCGACGAATGGGGAGTTCCGCACATCTATGCGGAGACCCAGTACGACGCCTTTTTCGCACAAGGCTTCAACGCCGCGCGGGATCGGCTGTGGCAGCTCGACATCTGGCGACGACGGGGCCTGGGTGAGCTGTCGGAGGTCTTCGGTCCGGCGTTCGTCGAACAGGACCGTGCCGCCCGCCTCTTCCTCTACCGCGGAGACATGTACTCGGAGTGGCTGGCGTATGGTTCCGACGCCAAGAGGGTCGCGACTTCCTTTGCGGCCGGGGTGAATGCCTACATCGCACTCACCCGGCAGGACCCGGAACTCCTGCCTTGGGAGTTCGAGTTTCTCGGTTACGAGCCGGCCTCGTGGTCGCCCGAAGACACGGTCCGAATCCGTAGCCATGGCCTGGTCCGCAACGTCGGCAACGAGGTGCGGCGGGCCCTCTTTGTCCGGGATCATGGGCTGGAAGCCGATGCCCTGAGGGCGCCGTTGTCGCCAGAATGGAAGACGACGATCCCCGAGGGCCTCGACATCGATGCGATTCCCGAAGATGTTCTGAGCGTCTACCGGCTTGCTACCCGAGGCGTGAGGTTCACACCGGAGAGTTTGAGCATGGCTGCGAACGGGTCGGCGCCGTTGCCAGAGCAGGTGGTAGCCGACGAAGACGCGATCGGGAGCAACAACTGGGTTGTCTCGCCACGCCTGACGGCCACGGGCCGTCCGATCCTGGCCAATGACCCGCACCGTGGCCAGTCGGTCCCGTCGCTCCGCTATCTCGCCCACCTCGTCGCGCCCGGCCTGAACGTCATCGGCGCCGGTGAGCCGGCTCTGCCCGGCATTTCGATCGGGCACAACGAACGCATCGCGTTCGGCCTGACGATCTTCGCGATCGACCAGGAAGACCTGTATGTCTACTCGACCAGTCCGGCGAATCCCGACGAGTACCGGTACAGAGACGGATGGGAGCCGATGGAGACCGTCCGGGAAAGGATTCTTGTTAAGGGCGGGACCCCCGAGGCCGTCGAGCTGAAGTTCACGCGCCATGGCCCGGTCATCTACGAGGACCGTGGAAACCGGACGGCCTTCGCTGTTCGCGCAGCCTGGCTCGAGCCGGGAATGGCCCCGTACTTCGGCAGCGTTGAATACATGCGCGCATCGGACTGGGACGAATTCCTGGCCGCAATGAACCGCTGGGGTGCGCCGTCGGAGAACCAGGTCTACGCCGACGTGGACGGCAACATCGGCTGGAAGCCGGGAGGCCGGGCGCCGATCCGGCCGAACTGGGACGGACTCCTGCCAGTGCCCGGCGACGGCCGTTTCGAGTGGGATGGCTTCTGGGACATGGACGAGCTGCCGGTCGAGTACAACCCCGCAAGGGGTTGGTCTGCCACAGCCAATGAGATGAACCTGCCCGAAGAATATCCGTACCGCGAACGGAAACTCGGTTTCGAGTGGTCGAATCCATCGCGGAAACAACGGATCGGCCAGGTCCTCTCGGCTTCGTCTGCGATAACCACCGACGACATGCTCCGGCTCCAGATGGACCACGTCTCGGTTGCCGCACAACGTGTCCTTCCGGTGCTTGGCGGGATTTCGGCTCCCGACCCCGACGTCGCCGTTGCGATCGACCTGCTTGCCGGCTGGGACACCGTTCTCGAGAACGATTCGGCCGCCGCCGCCCTGTTTACCGCCTGGTTCGGGCGGGGCCGCCTGGGTCGGCTGCTGCTGCCCCACGCGGTGTCGCCGGAGGTCGCTGCCGCAATCGGCAACCCGAATCAGCTCATCGTTCTGGACATGCTCGAAAACCCTCAGGACTGGTTCGACGATGATCCATCCGGAACCGTGGAGAGAGCTATCCTGGAATCCCTCGCTGAGGCTCTCGGGGAGATAGAAAGCCAGTTCGGCCAAGATAGTTCGTCCTGGCGCTACGGCGCCTTCAACACCCTGGCGCTACGGCATCCGCTGTCCGACGTGGTCGAAGCCGACACGCGGGCGAGGATCGACATCGCCAGCGAAGAGAAATGCTCTGCGGGAGGCACGGTCGGCACGACGAACGCATCGTGGAGGCAGGTCCTGGATGTGGGAAACTGGGATGCCGCTCTCGCCATGAGCAACCCGGGCCAGTCCGGAGACCCCGACAGTCAGTTCTACCGGAACCTCTGGGATCCGTGGAGAAACTGCGAGGCGTTCCCGCTGCTGTACAGCCGCGAAAAGATCGAGGCGGTGACGAAGCTGCGAATCGAACTTCAGCCGCGCCGCGACTAAGCCTGGCTTCGTGTTGAAGATTCGGATCGTTCCAAGAATGCGGATCGGCGGATTCAGGCGGAACCTGTGACGGTATTTCGCAGAACGTCGAAGGCCACTCGCGGCGCGGAAAGAACCAATTTCTTCTTGAGTCCAGCATAGGACTGCTCTCCGGCGATCAAGTCCCCGAGGATCGTTCGCAAGGTCGGGCTTCTTCCGGCGAACTGAACCATTCGTTTCCTGAAATTCCCGGCCATGAATCGGCCCCGGTAGAATCGCGAGTACATCCTCGATGCTCGCGCCAGCTCCCCGACGCAATCAGATTGCAGAATCTCGGCATACTTGCCGGTGTCTGGAAAGGTGTCGGCGAGCAGTTCGGCCGAGCGGAGCGCGTAGCGAATTCCCTCACCGGTGATCGGGTCCACCAGTCCGGCGGCATCGCCGAGCAACGCCCAACCCGGACCGCCCACCGTGTTAGAGGCCCACGATCCCGGACCTAAACAGGGTACGGGCGCACCCGGACCGCCCACCGTGTTAGAGGCCCACGATCCCGGACCTAAACAGGGTACGGGCGCACTGTAGAATTTGGCTTGTTCGACCACTTCGGCACCCAGATCTGCTTCGATGAAGTTTCCGAGAAGGGATTTCGCGCGCGAGGTCCATCCCGGATCGGGGCGGGTGATCAGTCCGTAGGAGATGTGGTCGGGTCTCGGAAACGACCAGATGTAGCCGGCCATCGAAGGGAGAAAGAAAATCTTCATGGTGGAGCTGGTCTCTCCGGGAATGAAATAGCCGAGGGTCACGCTGAGGTCGTTGCTCGAGATTGGAGTCGAAACACTGCGCCGAACGAGACTTGTGGCGCCGTCGGCGCCGACAAGGAAATCGGCCTGCAAGCTTTTGTTGCTTGTCTCGACGGACCAGCCCTTATCCGTGCGTGCGAGGCGACCGGCGCGCGCCTGGAGAAACTCGGCGCCGGCGCTGCGCGCCGCGGCCAGAAGGCGGATGCCGAGCTGTTTCCGCGATGCCACCGCGAGAGGAACGGAGGGCGCCAGCACGACCCCCGCGTGATCGCCGAAATGAACCGAGATGCGGTCGATTTTCTGGAGTTCAAGGCCGGAAGCAGGACCGTTGGCGAGCTCCAGGGCTCTGGAGGTCAATCCGCCGCCGCAGGGCTTTTCCCATGGCCCCCGGGAGTCGACCAGCGTCACCCGATGTCCCCGGCGGGCGAGCAATTCTGAGACTCGGCAACCGGCGGGGCCGCCGCCGATAACGACAATGTGCATGAAGGATCGTGTACTTCTGTTCAATTTGGCCGTCTATTCTATCATGGCGCAATTCCCATAAATGTCTTTAACGACAGGGGTTGAGGGCTATTTCGGCCCCGCGATATGATTCAAGAGCTGGGAAAAAGGCTAAATCCCCGCCGCTTGGGAGGCGATACAGCGGATAGGAGATTCCGATGATCCAGCCAAGCCACAGCGATGTCGGTCCGAACCACCCGATCCGGCCGCTCTTCCGCGCCTTGACAGAACGCGGGATGGCACAGACGAGAGTTAGCGACGAAGGAACCGTTGGCTACATCAGCAACCTGCTGACGGAATTCGTCCGCACCGAAGACATGTATCGGGTTCGGGATGACCAGGGGCAGCTGGAATATCTGGCCGATCTGGTTTCCGTCGCCGACGAGGCCGCCGACGCCGATATCCGTCGTGATCATTACAAACACCTGGGCGACCTGACGCTGTTCATGCTGGGATTGTTTTCCGAGAGGCTGAGCCGGCCGCGCCGCGCCGACAACGCCAGCTACTACGCTGAGCAAGGACGGCGTTCCTACAGCATCGTGGCCGACCTGGAGTGGAGCCGCTCCGACCCCGCGGTCTACCGCAAGCTGTCCGACCAGTTCGAGCTGTATGTTCTGGGGCTGAACTGGGTGAAGCTCTACATCAACGATCCCTTCTTCCAGTACATGTTCCGGGAATTCGGAGTTTCCTGATCGCGTTCAGCTTTCTGCTTTCAGCGATCAGCCCAATCGGAGGGGACTAATGGCCTGTAACGGCAGTACAAGGCTGAACGAACCGCGAGGGGTGACGGCGCCGAAGGCAGCGTGCTGAGAGCTGAATGCTGAGCGCTAGGTCAAAACCCTGCTAGAATATCGGCCGCCGTGGGGAAGACTAAAATCTCGGTCGTCGACTACGTCAACTCGGTGCCCCTCGCCTGGGGCATTCTCGAAGGCCAGCAGAAGGACGCATTCGATCCCGTCTTTTCGACGCCCGCCGAATGTGCCGACCAACTGGCGGCCGGCAGTGTCGACATCGGCCTGATTCCGTCCATTGAATACCAGCGAATTCCCGACTGCCGGATCATCCCGGGGCCGGCAATCGGCTCTCTAAATCGAGTGCGGAGCGTAATGCTCCTGAGCATCGTTCCCCTGTTTCGGATCCGCTCTGTAGCGTATGACAGCGCCTCTCGAGCTTCAGTCGCGCTGACAAAGATCATCCTGAATAAGTTCTATCGGGCGAAGCCGGAATTCCGTCCTGCGGAGCCTGATCCGGCCCGCATGCTCGCCGACAGTGACGCGGCGCTGCTGATCGGCGACGCGGCACTCCGCTACCGAGCCGCGAACATGCTGCCGCGTGCCGAGAATCAGGCGGAGCTCATACGCGAGGGAGCCGAGCCCGTCCAGGTATTTGACCTGATGGAACGATGGAACAACCTGACAGGCCTGCCGTTCGTGTTTGCCTTTTGGGCGGCTCGCAAGAGCTTTGGCGACCGGTCCGTGGTCGAGCAGCTTGTGGCGTCCCGCGATTTCGGACTCGCGAACCTGGACACCATCGCCGAACGCCACGCCGAGCAATCAGGGCTGGAGCAGGACTACGTCCTGCAGTACCTCAAGAAGAACGTGTATTATCATATGGATAAGGATTGCGTCGAAGCGCTCCAGCTATTCTATGAGCTGGCAGCCGAAGTCGGAGCGGCCAAATCCCCCCGGGGCATCCAGTTCCTATGAGAAGCACTGCAGAAATCCTCGAAGGAGCCTTCGAAGGTGTTCGCGTCAGCGACCTCGATGCCGTTCGGCTCTTTGAGGAAGCCGACTTGCTGGACCTGGCGTCGGTCGCCGATCGTATTCGCGAACGCCGACACCCTGACGGCGTCATCAGCTACATCATCGACCGGAACATCAACTACACGAACGTCTGCAACGAGTTGTGCAGCTTTTGCGCGTTCTACCGGGTCAAGGGTGACCCCGAAGCCTACGTCCTGCCGAACGACCTGATATACCAGAAGATTCAAGAAACCGTCGACCGTGGCGGAACCGGGATCCTGATGCAGGGGGGCGTGAACCCGGACCTCGGGATCGAGTACTACGAAGAGTTGCTCAGTGGGATGCGGGAGCGCTTTCCCGATGTTCGGCGACACTGCTTTTCACCGCCGGAGATCCTCAACATCGCTCGAGTGGGAAGCCTGAGCCTCGCTGAAACCTTCCGCCGCCTGAAGGCGGCCGGCCTGGACTCGATGCCGGGAGGCGGAGGCGAGATCCTGGACGACGAGATCCGGCAGGACATCAGTCCGCTCAAGTGCACGACCGAGCAGTGGCTGATGGTCCACCGCGTGGCCCACGCCGAAGGGCTTCGGACGACGGCCACGATGATGATCGGCGTCGGGGAGCGGCTCGAGCACCGCATCCGCCATCTTCAGCGGCTGCGCGATCTTCAGGATGAAACGGGGGGCTTCACCGCGTTTATCCCGTGGACTTTCCAGAAGGAGAACACTCCCCTGGGCGAGCGGGACCTCCCGGAGGTTACGGCGGCGGAGTACCTGCGCCTGCTGGCTCTGTGCCGCATCTTCCTCGACAACATCGACAACCTTCAGGTCTCCTGGCTGACAATGGGCCTCAAGCTCGGCGCGGTTGCCCTGCGTTTCGGTGTGAACGATATGGGCAGCATCATGATCGAGGAGAACGTAATCAGCGCTGCCGGCGCCGACCACTGGGCCACCGATGACACTCTCCGCCACGTCATTTCCGACGCCGGCTTTACTCCTCGCCAGAGAACAACCCTTTACGAAGAATACGTGAGCTAGCCAGGACCGTGCGGGAAATGGGGCTGTCTTGGCGTGTTTCGGCATTTTTGCCCAACGGCAAGAATCCCAGCGCCAGGACGTTACCAATGGCCTCCGCGCTCGGGGGTCGCCCGTCGGGAGTCTAGTGGCCTGTAACGGAGATATCGGCGCCCGTCGGGTTGCGGCGGAACGGTCGGGTCTTCGTTGCCGCGACCATTTATTGTAAGACCCGCCTGTCCCGGGTCGTCGACTCCTAGAATCCGGTGCCGTTCCACGGCAACGCTGGTACCGATATCTCCGTTACAGGCCACTACCTAGGCCTTCCTGCCGAGCGTGTCGAACGGTTGCCATTCGGTTCCGCGCTTCGGCGCGATCAATTCCTCGAGCGGCTCAGAAGCCTTTTCGATGACGACGACGTAGGGGTAAAAGTGCATCGATTTGATCGACGCCTGAAAGCTTGTGGGCGGTAGGGCCGGTTTCGACCCGGTCGTGTCCATCGCGTTCAGGTTGTCGGCCAGCCCGCGGGCGTAGGCCGCGAAACCGTTGTGGAGGCCGTGGACATCTTCGCAGAGGTACACGCCGCCGGGGCGAAGATGCGGCACGGTACTGTAGGCCTAATGACCTAAAAACGTTCTGCCGCGCAGACATCCTAGTGGCCTGTAACGGAGATATCGGCGCCCGTCGGGTTGCGTCGTAGAACGGTCCGGTGCTTCGTTGCCGCGAGTTCTTCCATCGTCGCAATCTGCTGGTCGGCGTGGTGGCCGCCGTCGTCGATGATGATGTCCAGGCCGTGGACATCCCGCTTGAAAGAGCGCCAGAAGCTCCGATCCGCCTGATCGCCGACAAAGACGCGCGTGTATTCATTCTCGTACGCTTTGCAGGCGCTCTCGATGTCGACCCCGTAGATGCGACAATCCGGGCCGAAATAGTGGCGCCACATCTCGAGGCTGCCGCCGCTGTAAATGCCGATTTCGACGATCCGCACCTCATGCCCGACGAACTTGCGGAAATGACGGTCGTAGATTTCGAAATAATGATTCCATTTCCAGATGCCCCGGCCCTCTCGATGGGCATCGAAATAGGCCTGGAGCGGGTTCGGGGACGCTTCTTCGGCGGACGAAGCCAGGATTCGCGCTGCGGGGTCCATCGACCAGGTTTGCGAATACCGGAAGCCCTCCATGGTACGGCGCAAATGTCGCAGGAGCCGGAGGGTCAGGCCGAGCGGATGCGTGAGCACCCGTGACAGGTCAGCGACCGCGCTCAGTTTACTCCGTGCCGACATTGTCCTGTTGTGCGACCGATTGGCGCGGCCGCTTGATCCCTCCGAATCAGTTCATGCCTACCGTTTCGGTGGTGGGGTCTTCTAACGACCCCACTACCTCCGTTTCGCATACGTGTCGGCGCCCATGAAATGGAGCGAGACGTAAGGCTCGTCCCCGACCACCCAGCTGTCGTGCGGCTCCGGGGGTATGTAAAAGAGAGTCCCCGGTTCCAGCTCTACGACGTGTCCGTCCTCGAAGACCGCGGTAGCTGTTCCGGTTAAGACCAGGCCGACATGCTCGACCTCGCAGAAGCGTGCTCCGGCCGAGGGACCGACGTCGACGGACCACTTCCAACCAGGCTCATAGGTGGCGCGCCCGAGGGTGAGGCCGCCGATCTCGACGACCTCGAACTTACCCTTCTCGAAGACCTCAACCCGGTCGGGCCGTTCGAATTTCTTGAGAATCACGTTTATCATGAGCCCTCTGCCTGCTCCGGAAAATGAAATGCTGCACACGCAAACCCGCAGTTGCCGGGGTGAGGGTTACGATACTCACAGGGTTCGGCCGCATCAGGTCCATGCGATTGTGTGCCGTCGGCTTTACGCGGCGGCGGACGGTAGCTACGCGGACTCTTGAGCTAGCGTGCTGAGGATGTAACCGAGAAAGAGCGTTCCGTTGTAGGCCGTGTGGACCACGACGCAGGGGATCATCGACCCGGTCCGCTCACGCATTTCTGAAAGGATGTATCCCACCCCGAACAGGACGAGCATACCGGGCCAATTACCCCAGAGCTGCGGCACGTGCATCATGGCGAACATCAGCGCGGTGGCGCGGACGGCCACCGAACCGCTGAACAGGTCCTCGATCACACGAAACAGGTATCCCCGGAACATCATTTCTTCCAGGAAGGGTGCGACTGCAATCCCGAAGACGCCAAACAGCGCAATCGCGACCGGTGTGTTGAGCATCCGTTCGATCGGGGGGCTGCTCGGAGGAAACAGGCTCGAAACGATCATCACCGAGACGGCGAGGCCCGCGCCCAGCGCAAGCAACGTGCCGTTTTTCGTCTCGTAGTTCCGCGACCAGCGCATCTCCTCGAAAAAGGGCAACCGGTAAGCGAAATGAACGATGAAGGCTGCCATGCCGATCAGGGGAATTTCTACCAGCAGCGTCCCGGTCAACGCCCGCAACGCGATCGCGCTCTCCCCCCGGAACGGGATGAGGCTGACGATCGGCTGTACAACGATGGCGAGCAGGAAAAATGCCAGTATGAAATAGGAAAGGTCGCGCCCACGCCAGCGGTGACGCGGATGGGGCGTCTCCCAGTCCGGGGTCGTGGTTCGGGCAGCGTTCCCGCTCACGCCCTGCCTCTATCCTGATCCGACTGCTTCAGGGCGGCGGCGATTAACGGAAGCATGATCTCGTGATGCCCGGTCAGGGCGATCGCCTGCCCGCCTTTGCGGGTGGGCCGCAGCAGGACGTTCTGAGTCGGGCGATAGTGTTGGATGAAGTCAACGTTGGCGGTCGTAAAATCGGTCAGCGGATCACCGAGATTGCGCACGACCGACACCGCCTTGAGGAACACTTCCGGCAGGATCACTGCCGATCCCAAATTGATATAGACGCCGCCCCTGTGGAGTTGTCGGGTCACGCTGCAGAGCAGCTTGAAATCCCGCATCGTGCCCTCACCCAGCTTCTCGCCCGAGGCGGACGGGTGGATGTGGGTGATGTCGGTTCCGATGGCCAGGTGGATCGTAACCGGGATCGAAGCGATGTAGGCTTCCCGCAGGAGGCTCAGATGGGCGTGCTGGAACCCGATCGCCTCCGCGTTGGCGTCGACGAAACGCCCGAGGCTTTCGCCCAGGCCGATCCCGTCGCCAACCCCTGCGTTGATCGCCGCGTTCATGTATTCCCCGGTTTCCTGTGCCATCCCGAACCGGCCCGAGCCGAGTTCGTTCTCCACCTCCTCGGAGGTCGAGCCGTTCAACGCAACCTCGAAGTCGTGAATCGCAGCGGCCCCGTTCATCGCGATGGCGGTGATGAACCCGTCCCGCATCAAGTCGATCACGATTGGACTCAGGCCGCACTTGATGACGTGCCCGCCCATACCCCAGATGATGGCTCGGTCCGAAGCGCGCGCGTCCCGCAGGGCTGCGATCAGTTTTCGAAGGTCTTCCGCCGCCAGGATTCTCGGGAGTTTGCCGATCAAATCGCCGATGTCGTCGGCAGCGTCGGCGGGCTGTCCGAACAGGCTGACGTCTACTTTACTCGTCCGGTCTTTGAGCGGGTAAGTCGAGATGCCCTCGAAGTCGAGCGGGCGGATTGGGTATTTCGATTCAGGCATTGGGGTAGGCGTCCGGAAACATCTGCCGGTCGATCAGTTCACAGAGGACATGACCAAGCAGGATGTGCGTCTCCTGGATGCGTGGTGTCGTCCGGCACGGAACTCGGAACAGGACCTCGACACGACCTTCCATGCCACCACCCGTTTCTCCCGTGAACCCGATAGTGTAAAGACCCCTCTCCCGAGCCACTTCGATTCCGGCGAGGACGTTCGGCGAGTTGCCGCTGGTCGAGATCGCGACGGCCGTGTCGCCGGGCTTTCCATGAGCCTGGAGCTGCCGGGCGAAAATCTGGTCATAACCATAGTCGTTGCCGAGCGCGGTCAGCACCGAGGTGTCGGTCGACAGCGAGATGGCCGGCACGGCCGGCCGGTCCGGCACGAATCGCCCCACGAACTCCGCCGCCATGTGCTGTGCGTCGGCGGCGCTTCCGCCGTTTCCGAAAAAGAGAATCTTGTTCCCGCCGTTCAGGCTTGCGGCGACGGTTTCAGCAACTTCGAGAACCTGGTCGCGGTACTTCCCAAAGAAGTCGGCCTGCACCCGTTGACTCTCCGCAACGAAGTGATCCAGCGCTTCACCGGGGGTTTTCATCGCTTTTTCTTTCTCTTGTGCGGTCCCGCAGTCGAGTTCCGACCGTTGGAAAGGATCTTCGAGAGGGCGTTTCCGGTGTAGGATCGTTTGGACCTGGCGACCTGCTCCGGCGTTCCAAGCGCCACGACGCGGCCGCCGCGTTCTCCGCCGTCCGGCCCAAGGTCGACAATCCAGTCTGCCGTCTTGATGACGTCGAGATGGTGCTCGATTATGATCACTGTGTTTCCGAGGTCTGTCAACTGCTTGAGGACATCCAGCAGCTTGCGGACGTCGTCGAAGTGAAGGCCCGTTGTGGGTTCGTCGAGAATGTATAGTGTCTTCCCGGTCGCTCGCCTGCTCAGTTCCTTGGCCAGCTTGATCCGCTGGGCTTCCCCGCCCGACAGCGTCGTGGCCGGCTGTCCCAAGTGGATGTAACCGAGACCGACGTCGACCAGCGTTTCGAGCTTCGAGCGTACCTGCGGGATGTTCTCCAGGACCGGGAGCGCCTGCTCGACATTGGCGTTCAGCAAGTCGGAAATCGACATGCCGCGGTAGCGGATGGCGAGCGTCTCGCTGTTGTAGCGTTTGCCGCGGCAGACCTCGCAGGGAACGTAAACGTCCGGGAGGAAGCTCATCTCGATCTTCCGCAAGCCGTCGCCCCTGCAGGCCTCGCATCGCCCTCCCTTGACGTTGAAGCTGAACCGGCCGGCCTTGTAGCCGCGGGCTCGAGACTCCGGCATCATCGCGTATAGCTCGCGGATCGGTGTGAAGACCCCCGTGTAAGTGGCGGGGTTCGACCTCGGGGTTCTTCCGATCGGAGATTGATCGATCTCGATCACCTTGTCGATGTGCTCCATACCCCCGATTTCGGAATGCAAGCCCGGCTCATCCAGCGCCCTGTAGAGCTTGCGCGCCAGAGCTTTGTACAGGATGTCGTTTACGAGCGTCGATTTACCCGAGCCGGACACGCCGGTGACCACGGTCATCAGGCCGAGAGGAAACGAGACGTCGATGTTGTGCAGGTTGTGTTCCGACCCGCCGCGGACCGTCAGGGCCTTTTGGGTAGCTTTTCGGCGTTTCCGCGGGACATCGATCTGCTCTCGGTGCGACAGGTATTGCCCCGTCCTGCTTTCCTCCACCTCGGAGATCATTTCCGGCGTGCCCAGGGCCACAACTGCACCGCCGTGGATTCCCGCGCCCGGACCCAGATCGACGACGTAGTCCGCCCTGCGGATAGTCTCTTCGTCGTGCTCGACGACAACGACGGTGTTGCCCAGGTCCCGCAGCGCTTCCAGGGTTGTCAGAAGGCGCGTGTTGTCTTTATGGTGGAGCCCGATCGAGGGTTCGTCCAGCACGTAAAGGACCCCGCGGAGTTTGGAACCGATTTGGGTGGCCAGCCGGATTCGCTGACCCTCACCGCCCGACAGGGTGTTTGCGGCACGGGCCAGGCTGAGGTAATCGAGACCGACCGCCTCCAGGAATTCCAACCGGTCCTGGATTTCGCGCACGATCCGTCCCGCGATCTGATCCTCTCTTGGGTTCAGGCGGAGCCCGGAGAAGAAGTCGAGCGTGTGCTTGATCGGCCATGAAGCAACTTCCGCGATCGTTCTGCCTGCCACCGTGACGGCCAGGCTTCCGGACCGCAGGCGGGCTCCTCCGCATTCGGCGCAGGCCTTCGTGGCCATGTACTCGGTCAGTTCCTCGTCTCCGGACTCGTCATACTCCCGGTTGAGGACATCGATGATCCCATCGATTTTCGTGCCCCGACTGTTGACGCCGTGAAAGAGTGCAGCGCGAATCTTGGCGGGAAGATCCTGGAACGGTACTCCGAGATCGACCTTGAAGTGTCGTCCGATCTTCGCCAGCTGCTTCGCGATTTCGTCGTCGTACCATCCGTTTAGGTGGAGGCCGCCATTCAGGATCGATTGAGACTGGTCGGGCATGATGCGCCCCGGGTCGAAGTCGTACCGGACTCCCAGCCCGTTGCACTTCTCGCAGGCGCCATAGATGCTGTTGAACGAGAAGGTTCGCGGTTCGATCGTCGGCAGGCTGATCCCGCAGTCGATGCAGGCCATCTTTTCCGAATAGAGCCGTTCCTCGCCGCCGACGACCACGATCTGGACGATGCCTTTAGCCAGTTTGGCTGCCTGCTCTATCGACGACTCCAGCCGGCTCTCGACGCCCTGCTTGATCATCAAACGATCGACGACGACTTCGATCGTGTGATTCTTCCTGCGATTGAGAGCGATCGGTTCGTCCAGGCTGTGCAGCACGCCGTCGATCCGTGCGCGGACGTATCCCGACTTCGCTATCGAGGCGAGCTGGGCCTTGAACTCTCCTTTCCGACCCCGCACCACCGGCGCCAGTACCATCACCCGCTCCCCGTGCGGAAGCGTACCCAGGTTCCGGACGATCTGGTCGGGCTTCTGCGGGGAGATGGGTTTCTTGCATTGGGGGCAGTGGGGGACCCCGATCGACGAGAACAGAAGCCGCAGGTAGTCGTAGATTTCCGTCACGGTGCCGACCGTGGACCGGGGGCTTCTGGCCGAACTCTTCTGTTCGATCGAGATCGCCGGCGACAGCCCTTCGATAGAATCGACGTCGGGAGGTTCGAGTCGGTCCAGGAACTGGCGCGCGTAGGCCGAGAGCGACTCCACATAGCGCCGTTGTCCCTCGGCGTAGACCGTGTCGAAGGCCAGGCTCGACTTGCCCGAACCGCTCAGTCCGGTCACGACGGTCAACCTGTTCCGCGGGATCTCGACGTTGACGTTCTTGAGGTTATGCTGTCGGGCCCCGCGGATTTTGATGGCTTCGATCGGCATTCCAGTCTCACAGACAACGTTTGGAGGGGGGTGAAAACCCTAAATTCTAGCCCAAGTGCGCGGCGCGGTCAAAGCGGGGGAGAATTTGACGTTCGAGATTGTAGATTGGAAATTTCATATTGAGCTTGTTGAGCACGCGGCAGGCACAGGAGATGGCAATGCTACAGATGTAGTAATGGCGGCTTGGAAGGGATCATTGGGGTGGTGGGCAGTCCTGATGGGCGGTAGTCCAGGCGGCGGCAGCCTCCCTGTCCAAGAACCTGCCTGCGCGGCCCTGCTTGCCCGCGATGTGGTCGAAAACGTGGTCGACGAAGTCGGTCAACGCTTTCCTGGCTTCGTCATCGAACTGAAACTCTTCGCCAGCGGGGCTTGCGAGGACGTTGTGGTCTTCCTGGCCGTCCTCGATCTGTTCCATCAGACCCATGGGCAGGCAATCGACGATGTCACCGGTGCGGAGCCGGCGAGCAGTGAACCCGAAACAATCCAGGTTCCCGCCGTCGGCCGCCGTGGTGTGTCGATCACGAAGCCATACGGAAAAGGATAAGCTCGCGAGACCTCCACACGACGCTTGTACGCCAGCGTCTTTTTCGTCGTGTATGTTCTTGATCCTCGATCCCGCCTCGTTCTCGACGAACACTTTCATGGCGTCTCTTCACAACCCGGGAATCGAAGCGGTCTCGAGCGCTCCGAGCGTTGCCCCGTAGTCGGAGAAGTCCTCCAGGACGCACAGCGCCCCTTCGTCCAGCAATCGTTTGTTTCGTGGGCCGGCACCCACACCGACGAAGGGAAGCCACATCTTCGCCGCGGTCTGCACGTCCCACGCGGCATCGCCGATGTAGACGGTGCGCTCGAACGGGGTCGAGTGGGCCCGTTGCGCTTCGTCGATCACTGACTCGAGTATTGCTACGCGGGAGTAAGCTTGATCGGAGGAGGCAAATGGCACGCCATCGATCTCCACCCGTACGGTTCGCAGTTTCAACAGCGCAGACGCGCGCCAGCCCCCCGTCGCGATCGCGTACGTCCATCCCGGCTCCGCCGCGAGCCGCCGCAGCAGATCGGGTGCTCCCGGGATCGGTTGCAGGGGTCGCGTCTTGAATCGCTCCTCGAGAAGCTGTACGAATCGCGTTCGGAGCACCTCGACGTCTTTCGCGTCAGCCCGGCCCCGATGTTTTTCGAGGATCTCGGAGACAATACCCGAGTCGGTGGAGTAGCGGTAGGATGTCCAATCCGTGTCGATATCGCGGATGCCGAGCGACTCTTCGAACGCCTGGAGGAAACAGGCATTGTCGGCCGCGTTCGTATCCGTCAACGTCCCGTCGATATCGAAGATCGCGAGCTGCATCGAAGGGGAGCTCAGCGGTATTCGACCTCGAGTATTTCCAGCACCACTCTTCCTCGGGGCAGGCCGAGCGTCGCCTCGTCCCCGACCTTTTTGGACAGCAGCGCCTTGGCGATAGGGGAGATCCAGCTGATCCTGCCTCTGTCGGGTTCGGCCTCGTCGACACCACAGATGGTGTAGGTACTCTCGTTGCCTTCTTCGTCTGCGACCCTCACCCTTGCCCCGAATGCTACAGCCCCGGAGTCCTGCGTGGCGGGATCGACGATTTCGAATCTGCCGATGCGGTCACTCAGGATGCGGATCTGCTGGTCGATCTGCCGCAGCTTTTTCTTCGCTGAAGCATCCGCTTCGGACCCGGCCGCCTCCAGCGCCGGGGGCCGCTCGTCGCTCACAAGCCGCCTCAAGCGTTCCCTCAGACGTGTGGCTCCTGGCGGCGTGATGTAGTTCTTCACGCCGGGGGGCAGGACGTCGACAGGTTCCGGCAATGGATCGTGAACGTCTTCGTTGTCGGATTCCTTCGTGAACGCTCGTGCCATCTCCTTACTCTAAACCGTTTGTGCTTTCTCGGGGGACCAATCGTATTCCATGCTAGTTCAGGTCTCCGCTCAACCAGTGAAGAACGTTCAGGACGAACTGGGGGTTCTGCTCCGCCATGGGTGCATTCATGCCCATAGGAGTCTGCTGAGCTCCGGCGACTTGGGCCGTGAACATGGCCGCTTCGCCGAAGAACGCTGCCCGGCCGGCGCCCGCCTCCAAGGCCGCGCCCTGGTACCATCCATCGACCGATACCCGCCGCGTTCCCTCGTCGAACTGCCACGCGAACCGGGGCATCAACGAGACGAACTCCGGGGAGAAGACCATGAGCGGGTATATCGCCGCGTCGGACTGAAAGGCCTGCCCTGTAAACGTTCGGATTGAGTCCACGCGTTCGCCGGGATCACGACCGTTCGTGATGGGATGGTCGGCCAGGGTTCCGGTCTGCCGGGCGAACAGCGTCGGTTTCGCGCCCGCCGTCGACCAATCCGAGGTGGGCGCGTCACCGAGTTCGAACGCGAACCCGTCGTTGAACTGGACGTCGAACGCCGCTGCCAGCTTCAACGCGGCTCCGGCGACCGGCATGTGGTCGGCGATCAACAGCAGCGAGCCGCCCGCGTCGACCCAGTTCTTCAGGGCCGCGATCTCGCCTTCGCTGAACGCCGACGGTGTCGGATCGGGATAGGTATTCCAGGCCGCGTCGCTCGGCAGGGGGTTGGAGATCACAAAGATCCGGCAAGTTTCCAGCAGCTCCTTGCTGAGTTCCAGGTCGGAGCCCTCGACGCGGTACCCGTCCGCACGCAGCAGCTCCGCAAAAGCCTGGAATCGGCCGCCTATCGTATGAAAGTTGAAATGGGCCTCGTCCACGAGTACGAGCGGCCCATAGCCGTCCGGGTAAGCTGGTTCCTCGATCGGGAATTCGAACGCCGTGTCCGCCAGCTGCTGCGCCGATCCGCTCCATCCGGCAACGAATGCGGCGACGAGAGCGAACATCGTCAGTTTCTTCAACATGTTTGTCTCCTGGAAGCTTTACTATACCTTCATTCTTGAAGTGGCTACAGCCACTCGTCAGCCCCTCAGAGGAGGTTCAGCATGGCATCGAGGATTCCGTTTCTGTTGATCTTAGCGACGGCGGTCGCCGGTTCCGCCGTGGCCCAGACCCCACCGACGACGCGGGAGATGACGCTGCTCGGATGGCAGGAGTTTGCCGAGCTGGTGCCCGCGCAAGTCGAGACCGTTCTGGTACCGACCGGGACGCTGGAAGCGCATGGCGTACTGCCTAACGGATCGGACAACCTGGCGCCCGAGGCGATGGCGCGGGACCTCGCCGAGCGGCTGAACGCCTTGATTTCGCCGACGCTCAACTATGGTGTCACCGGAAGCCTGGACGCGTTTCCCGGGACGTTTTCGATAGGGGCCGAGTCCTACGAAGCCTTTGTCACGGACATCATGACCGGTCTCGCTCGCAACGGCTTCAAGAACCTGGTCATCCTGAACGGTCACGGCGGAGGCCAGACAGCGATCCTTCAGCGAGTTGCCCAGGAAGTTGGAAGAGCACAACGCGTCAGGACATTGGTGACGAACTGGTGGTCGATCGCGAGCGAAATCACCCTCGAGGTGTTAGGTGAAGACGGCGGCCACGCCGGCAATAACGAGAGCGCCTACGTGCAGGCGATCGTGCCGGACAACGTGCATCCCGAACGGTACTCCCCCGACATGGCGACCGCTGGTTCGTCGCCGGCAGGATGGAGCGCTTATCCTTTTCCGTCCTCGATCATTCTCTACCAGCCCGGTCAGGGATATCCGGACTTCGACGCGGACAAGGCGGCGGTCTACTTCCGGAGGGTTAACGACCGAATGGCCGAGTTGATCGAATCGACGATCGAGAAGTGGGATCGGGCGGGGATTTTCCGGTAGGTGTGGGTGCGGTCTATCAAGCTGTGAACGATCCTCAAGTGCAGGTGCGCTCTATGAGCGCACAAATGCCCGCGGGACCACAAGTTGTGCGGTCATAGACCGCACCTACACGTGCCAAGCCCCGCCACCCGATTTTCCGTTCCCATGATTCGTTCACAGCTTGATAGACGCACATTCTTCGAGCCGAAACGACGTGCGCTCACAGAGCGCACCTACACCGGACTTCCGTGAGATCTAACACGATTGAGATCTATCGGGGAAGGTTTGATTGTGGGTTATGTTTCAGAGTTTCTGCAAAAAGGTCCTGAAATAGGAAAGGGCCAGGGTATCTCCGAAAAGTTGGTAACGAATCAACTTTGAAACGAAGGAGATGAACCGATGGCCCGACCTCAGATTAAGCGAAAGGGAGTGGATTGGAAAGAACTGTTAGGAGAGGAAAAGGATTTGCTGAAAAGCGTCGTACAGGAGGTGGTTCAAGAGATTCTCGAGGCGGAGATGGACCAGGTCGTGGGCGCGGTCAAGAGTGAACGAACAGGGGGTCGCACCGGATATCGGAGTGGCTATTACGGACGGGACCTGGTCACACGGGTGGGCAAGCTGGAGTTGCGCGTGCCGCAGGACCGGGCCGGCCGGTTCAGTACGGAGGTGTTTGAACGCTACCAACGCAGCGAGAAAGCCTTGGTGGCCAGCTTGGCCGAGATGTACGTGCAGGGCGTGTCAACGCGCAAGGTGAAAGCCATCACCGAAGAACTATGCGGACATTCGTTTTCGGCCAGCACGATCAGCCGGATTAATCAGACTCTGGACAAGGAGCTGAAAAAGTTTGCAACGCGACGATTGGAGGAAGAATACCCGTACCTAATTTTGGATGCGCGCTACGAGAAGGTGCGCGAAGACGGGGTCATCCGGAGCCGGGCGGTGCTGGTCGCGATCGGAATCAACTGGGACGGCCGGCGCGGTGTGTTGGCGGTGGAGCTGGCGGGACGGGAAAGCACGACCAGTTGGCGGCAACTGCTGCTGAGTTTAAAACAACGCGGCCTGTGCGGGGTGGAGTTCGTGGTGACCGACGATCATCCGGGGTTGAAGAAAGCCATCGCGGAAGTCCTGACCGAAGCGATCTGGCAGCGCTGCTACGTGCACTTTCTCCGAAACGCATTGGATTATCTGCCGCGCAAAGGCGATGACGATTGCCTCCAGGAACTGCGTTGGCTCTACGATCGGCGGAACCTCCAGGAAGCGCGGCAGGACCTCGCGGCGTGGTTGAGCAAGTGGGGGCAGAAATATCCCAAACTCTGCGACTGGGTCGAAGACAACATCGACGAGACGCTGAGCTTCTACACGCTGCCGCTTCAGCATCACAAGCACATGAAATCCACCAATATGCTGGAACGGCTCAACGAAGAGATCAAGCGGCGAACGCGTGTGGTGCGGATATTCCCCAACGCGGCCAGCTGTCTGCGTTTGATTCGGGCACTGACCACCGAGATGCACGAGAACTGGATCGAAGCGATCCGTTATTTGAACATGGATCTGTTGAAGGAACACAAGAAGGACTGGCACCGTCAGACGCCTGCCGCGTGAACGCGTCAAAACGGACCGACCCAAGGATCGGCTCGGAAGCCGATCGTCGATTACAGCGCATCCTGGAGCGAGGAATCTCTGTGGAAAACTTTCAAAGGGCGAAAGAAAGAGAACCAAAAAAGAAAGAAAGGCAGAGGCCTGATGGAAATGACGCCTCAGAGGAAATCCGCAACAAGACGCGGATTCCCTCTGAGGCTTGGAAAAGCTTCGCCAAGAACGTTCAGCTTTCCCACATTCCCACAGGCCCGACGGCGATCAACACTCAAGAACTGACTTTTTCGGAAATACTTTTTGCAGAACTTGACGCACACAACTTGATTGTGCTCGATCCCGACGGAGCTGGGTACCTTTCGGGGATGACGACAGCCCGTGCGGACGAGGTGACTCCAGTACGAAACAATTGAATCTCTCGGACCGGCCCCAAGCCGGGCCTTTTCAGGTGCGCCGGGCATGGCACGCCAACCGAAGGTAGGAAAGCCACCGTGATCGGACGGAAGGCGAACGCCAACAAGGCAAGGGCAGTCTCAGAGATGGGATGTCCGGAGGAAGCATGAGGCAGAACTCGTGTACGTAGCGAACAGCGAACCGGCTAGATGGGTGCCCGGAGGGGGGCGAGCAGGCTTGAGAGAGCGAGCCCCGATATTCGATCGGAGTTACCGAAGGGAGCTGAAGCCGGACGGGATACGAGGAGGGGGCGTGTCTTACCCCGGGAAGCCCTACTGCTTCGATGTCGGGACCCACAGCGGGTGCGCCCGCCCAGGCGCTCAAAGGACATTGGGTTATCCAGTCCGCCGTGACCTGACGTTCGAAAACCGAGCCGCGAACGGCGATTCCGTAGCGGGCAGGGAGCAGAGGGTGGCAGATCCATGGATAGTGCGTGCCTGGCAGCACGCGTTTCCGGCGGGTTAAAGTCCCGCTCGGCCCGAGGCCACGGGTCGATATCCAACAAGTGGGGGTAATGCCTCACTGGCCGAAGTGTAGACAGGTAGTGCAGATGCCTAAACGGGCACGAAGGCGAAAGCCGGATACGGCCAAGGCAAAGCTGGAGCCAGCTACGGAAACTTTGGAGGGCAGGGCGCCCACCGCGAGGTGGGGTCTGAAGGGCATGAGGAGAACCACCGGGTCGTAATCGACGGGAGCCATCCCGAGGATGAACCGGTCGGCCAAAGATGGGGAATGGTCGAGCCCGCACTATTGGGGCGAAGGCGCATTGGTTCCACCCCATCGCACCAAGGTGTGTGCGGGCGACACGGTGGAGAAGAGACGCGAGTGACCCAGGGAGGCCTGGTATCGTCCGAGCGGAAGGTAAGGTCGAGATGATGTGGCACCCGCAGACGAAAGGGCGGGCAACCGAGAAGACAAACATCGACCTAGAGCCCTGCGCGGTAGGTGCGGATATAAGCGAGAGCGAAATTCCGGCCGACGCGGTGTCAGGAATCGGATCGGGGAATAGTACTCAGGAACGAGACGGCAAACATAAGGTCTCGGATCGTTGCTTCGAGCAGCGGCGCTGGCGGGTCCAAAAGGCCCGTTGGAGGGGGAAGTCCCCGTACTCAGTCGTGAATGTGCGAGCGATGGGAAACGCGGAGATATCGTGGAATTGGATAGTTCCCTTAGCGAAAGACCCAAACGCGGTACGAACGAAGCCGCCACCTGCCGCCACACAGCGAATTCCGAACGAGGAGCAACTGAGGAAAGCGGCTTGCGGGAAAACCGCACGAGCCGTTTGATTGAGCGGACGGTGGAAGGGCAACTGAGGAGATTGAGCCCGACCAGCCCGACCACTTTCGACTCTACACTGAGGACTCAGGGCCGATGAAGCCTGGCAACAGTGCGGAGGATAAAACCCTGACGACCGGGAAACAAAGAGAGGAACGGGCGCCCTGGCAGCAGCCGGAGCAACTGAATCTCTGGGACAACCCGGACGGCCGGAGATCGCCAACCGGCGGTGGGAAGTCATGGACGAGAGGCGAGAGTGACACCGACAGGGAGTCGACTCAGTGGATGGAGCAAGGGGCCCAGAAAGCCATCGGGGGCGGCGAGTTCCACATGGGCGCCGAGGCGGAAAACCGCCGCGGTCATCAGCCGTCCGGGTCCGGCGACAACGCCAACCACCCCCGGCCATCCCTGGCGGAAGACAGTCACGGAGGAAGTGAACTGAAAGTTGTTGGAGTGATGAAACGGGTCTACGACCGGAGGCGACTGGTTCAGGCGTGGCAGCAGGTACGGGCCAACGCCGGAGCCGCCGGGGTGGACAACATGACGGTCGAAGCCTTCGGGGAAAGAGAGGATGAATTTCTCTCACTCATCCACGACAAGCTGAAAGCCGGGACATACCGTTTCAAGCCCGCAAAGAGGGTTCTGATCCCCAAGCCGGGCAGTTCGAAGAAGAGGAAGCTGGGTATTCCCGTCGTGATGGACCGTGTGGTCAGTCAGAGTCTCCATGCTGTGTTGACGGAAATCTTTGAGCCGGACTTCAGCGGGTCCAACTTCGGGTTTCGGCGTGGTAAGAGCCAACACCAGGCCATTCGCCATGTGCGGGAAGCCGTGATGGAGGGCTATGAGTGGTGTGCATCCCTCGACATCCAGAGCTTCTTCGATGAGATCCCCCACAACCTGATCCTCAAGCTCATTCGACAGAGAATCCGAGATGAGCGGCTCGTTACGTTGATCGTGCGGGTGCTGAAGGCAGGAGTTGCTGTGGATGGTGTTATCGAGAAGACGGATCAGGGATGTCCCCAAGGCTCCCCGGTCTCGCCGGTCCTGTCCAACATCGTGCTCAATGAGCTCGACCAGGAACTGGAACGGCGGGGACACCGGTTCAGCCGGTGGGCCGATGATTTCGTCATCCTGTTGCGAACGGAGCGGGCGGCTCTACGGGTGATGGAAGGTATCACACGATTCCTCGAAGAGGAACTCGGACTGCGCGTCAACCGGGACAAGAGCCGCGTGGCCCCGATCAAGGATGTGGAGTTCTTAGGATTCCAGATCCTGCGGGGTCAGATTCGGGTGAGTACGCGGGCGCGGAAGCGCTTCGTGCAAGAGGTCCGATCCCGGACACGGCGGAATAACGGGCTATCGATGCACCAGGTCATTGGCGAACTCAACGAATATCTTGAAGGATGGGTCGGGTATTACCGCATCCAGGAGTTCCGGAAGATCTTCCAAGAGCTAGATGGATTCATCCGTAGTCGGCTCCGGTCCATGCAGTTGAAGAAGTGGAAGAAGCCGGCGAAGTTCCAGCGGATGATGATTCGCGCCGGCGCCCCGGTGTATTACGCCCGCCGAACCTGGGTGCGGATGAAGGCGTGGCAATCCGTCATGCGGCGGGAGGTCCGTTTCGTCCTGAGCCTGGAGTGGTTTCGGAGCCAGGGACTCGTCTTTCTCCACGACTTCGCGCAGCGGAATCTCAAACTGGAGTTTGCTCGCTGATCGAAGAGCGGCTTACCTGGCCGGTACGAGCCGTTCTGTCCGGAGGGGGTGAGGGTCACTTCACCTCCTACCGGGATTTGGACCTGACCGCAGTACAATTCCGACACTCTCACAGCGCAATCGCCATGCGACCGAAGCGGTCCATGCGGCAGGTGGAGTCGTGAAAGATTACCGATGAGGAACGTCAAGCAACTTTTGGACGTGAAGGGATCGACGGTGTGGTCGATCGAACCGGAGGCTTCCGTGTTCGAAGCCATCAAGCTGATGGCTGAGAAAGAAATCGGGGCCGTGTTGGTCGTGAAAGACCACCACCCCGTTGGCATGCTGTCGGAACGGGATTATGCCCGTAAGATCATCCTCGAAGGCAAGTCCTCGCGCGACACACCGGTTGCCGACATCATGTCGAGCCCCGTGATCTACGCGAAGCCCAAACAGACCATCAGGGAATGCATGGCGGTGATGACCGATCGACGCTGCCGCCACCTGCCGGTCCTTGACGGCGAACAACTTGTCGGGATGATAAGCATCAACGATCTCGTGCGTGACATCATCGCCGACCAGCAGTTCCAGATCACGCAACTGGAGAGTTACATCAGCAGCTAGGAGTCTGCGCGGTAGAACGATTTTGGGTCATTGTGACCACAGCATAGTGCGTGTGCGCAGCACTTAGCATCGACATGTAGTACCGGGTTTCTTCTGCCGCGCAGACTCCTAGTCCGCATTTGCTGTGTAGGTGCGGTCTATGACCGCACATTCTTCGAGCCGAAATGATGTGCGCTCAATAGAGCGCACCTACACCCGCTGCTGGAGCTTCGATTGTTTCCGGCACCGAGACCTCTTCAGAGACTCGCCGCTGCGTTTATTTCTACCGTATGAAGTATCCGGCGACCCGCCAGCCTCGATCCCCGTCCAGCACCAGACTGATCGTCTCGATGGCGGAGCTGTTGTTGGCGAACGAGCTGTCGTACTGGACCACGACGTATTCGCCCTCGGGAGCTCCGGGCAGTTCGGTCTCGTACTGGCTCGAGCGGACACCGCGAGAATCCAGCGCACCCTGAGGGCGCCGCGCGGCTCGCGCCGCATCCTGCCATCGCGATCGGGGTACCCGCCCCTTGAAGAATCGCGCGGCTTCGTCCCAACTTCCACCGTAGTCTCCTTCGTCGACTATCGCCAGCCACACCAGGGCAGCCTCCTCGGCGTCCGCGATCTTATCGTCTTGGGCGGATGCGGGCGCTGCCGCGAATCCAACGGCCAGGATACAGAGGGTTACCGGGCGGAAGGCTCTCATGAGCGCTTTCTCCTTAGCGGACGATTATGTCACGGGCCATAATACCGAATCCACGGCTCGCCCCGCGCGCGGCTTCTTTCGCGAACTACCCGATAATGGCCAGCCGGTTGTTCAACTCCTCGTAGAGCTGTTCGACCTCGTGTTTCAGGTCCGCATAGTGTCGGTTCGTCTTGTCCCAATCCGTCTCAGGAGACGGCTTCTGAAAAAGACCTTCGATTTCCGCAATCTTTCCTTCCGCGACTGCGATCTGCGCCTCGAGTTCATGGACCTCCCGTATCAATCGCTCCCGTCGATTCTTACTGAGGCTTGGAACTTCCTTCCCGGGTTGTTGGTTCGCCGACGCTTCTTTCTTTTCCGGTTTCGAGGCGATCGAAGAGGCCAGCCATGCTTCGAAGTCGTCGAAACGATCGAACGACTGTGCTTTCTCCCCGTCGAGGTAGATGATGTGACTCGCGATCTTCTGCACCAGGTAGCGGTCGTGGGTCACGAACAGCATCGTCCCGGGATATTGGTCCAGGGCGATCTCCAGCGCTTCGCGTGAGGCGATGTCCAGGTGGTTTGTGGGCTCGTCCAGAGCCAGCAGCGTCGGTCCCGCATAGATAATCTTTGCAAGTGAAAGGCGCGACTTCTCCCCGCCGCTCAGGTCCGAGACTCTTTTGAAGACTTCGTCGCCCTGGAAAAGGAATTGAGCCAGGAACGAGCGCAGTTCGCCGTCGGTCGGCTCGGAGTCCATAGCGCGTAGTTCTCCCAGGACGGACTCGGACCCGTTCAGGTCCTCCATCTGTTGATCGTAATAGCCGATCTCGAGGCGTTCGTCCCAGGAGAGCTCGCCGCCCAGCGGCGGTAACCCGCCGACGAGGGACTTCAGCAGCGTCGTCTTGCCTGACCCGTTCGGTCCGACCACGGCCCATCGTTCCCCCCGCTCGACGTCGACGTCCAGTTTTTTCAGGATCGTGCTGTCGCGATAGCCTACCGAGAGCCCTCGTGCGGTGATCACATACCGGCCGATCCGTGCCGGCGACTGAAATCGAAACTTCACCTGGTCGGATGCTCCCAGGGGTCGTTCGATCCGCTGGATCCGAGCCAGCGCATTCCTGCGCGACTGGGCCTGGCGCGTTTTCTGCCCTGCGATGTTGCGCCGGATGTAGTCCTCGGTGCGCGCGATCCATTCCTGCTGTCGCCGCCACTCCTTCCGTTGGAGTTCCATGCGTTCGGCGTGCTGACGGAGGTAGGTGGAATAGTTTCCCGCGTATTCGTCGATGCCACCCTGCCGCAGGTCCAGGATGCGCGACACGATCCGGTCCAGGAAGAAACGATCGTGCGAGACCATCATCAGTGCACGGTCTGTCTCACGCAGGTAGTGTTCCAGCCATTCGATCGAGCGGATGTCGAGATGGTTGGTCGGCTCGTCGAGCAAGAACAGGTCGACGTCGGAGAGCAACAGGCAGGCCAGTGCCAGCCGGTTCTTCTCGCCTCCGGACAGCGAGTTGGCCGGTTGGGCGAACTGCTCGCGGCGAAATCCAACACCCAGGAGCGCTGCTTCGGTCCGTGCCCGGTAGCTGTAACCTCCCTGGAATTCGAACTCATGTTGCAGCTGAGAGTAGCGTTCGAGTAGATCGGGATCCGGCCTATCGGCGATGGAAGCCTCCATTTCGCCGAGCTGGCTTTCGACGGTACGTAGTCGGGCGAAAGATTCGAGCGCAGAGTCCAGGACGCTGGTGCGTTCGTGGAAGTCGGGAACCTGGTCCAGTTTTCCAACCCGCAGGTCGGAAGCGCGAGTCACCGCACCGGAATCCGGTTCCTCCGGACCGGTAATGAGTGAGAGCAGAGTGGTCTTGCCCGCTCCGTTGGCGCCGATCAGCCCGACCTTCTGTCCGGGCTGAACCTGAAAGGAGATCTCGCGGAGAACGTCGAAAGCGCCGAAGGATTTTGAAACGTCTTGGAACCGAACGAGCATGCTAGTGGCCTGTAACGGAGATGTCGGCACCATCGCCGATGGGTCTTGCCAGTCGAGGTCGAGGAGAGAGGAGGAATTGATGCGGTTTCATCATGACGACGAACGACAAAGAGATCGACGGCAACCCCCATCGGCCCGGAGGGTTGCGGCGGAATGGTCGGGTCTTCGTTGCCGCGACCATTTATTGTAAGACCCGCCTGTCCCGGGTCGTCGGCTCCTAGAATCCGGTGCCGTTCCACCGCAACGCTGGTACCGATATCTCCGTTACAGGCCACGTGTGGTGTGTCGGGCCCCGGCTCCGGCAGCCATCAGCCGTCAGGAACTCGCGGGCCTCGATTTCAGTGGGGCCGGGGGCGACATATGAGCTGGGTTGGTCTCAGGCCGCCTTGTTGGCGGCCTCGGCGGGACTGAGAAGAATCTCGATGGCCCGATCCAGCTGACGGTCGGTCTCGGAACTGGTTTCGGTCGGGCTTGCGAGCGGATCGAGGTCCGCCGCTTCGGCGACCTCGATCGTCGGTTCGATACCCTCCTTCTGGATTTCTCGGCCGCTCGGCGTGTAGTAGTTGGCGACCGATAACAGAAGAGCCCAGCCGTCATCGAGCGGCAGAAGCCGTTGGACGGTCCCCATGCCGAAGGTTCTCAGACCGACGAGCTGTCCGCGGCCGTTCTCTGCGATCGCCGCTGCCGCCATCTCCGCCGCATCTGCCGTCCCCTGGTTTATCAGGACGACGAGCGGCAGCTCGGATATCGCGTTTCCCGCTTTGGCGGTAAAGGTCTCGCGCTCGACGGTCTGGCCGTCGAGATAACCCAGCGTGCCGGATTCGACAAAGAGGTTTGCGAGCTCGAAAGCCTCCTGTGGCGTCCCTCCCGCGGTGTTTCTCAAGTCCAGGACGATATGCGCCGCGCCCTGTTCAGTCAGAGATTCCAGCTTCCTCTTGGCTTCCAGCGCCTTGCCTGGCGCCAGTACCGGGACCTTGAGGTAACCGACCTCCTGGTCCAGGAGCCGGGTTTCGACGGCTGGTGGCTCGACGACGGCCCGGGTCAGTGTGACTATTTCGGGCGCGGGCCGTCGTCGTCGGATGATCGCCAGCTCGACTTCGCTGCCCGCCGAGCCCGCCAGCAATTGCCGGACCTCCACGAGGTTGTGCTCGCGTAGCGACTCGCCCCCGATGGCCTCGATGGTGTCTCCCGTGCCGAAACCCGCCCGCGAGGCAGGTCCACCTGGAACCGCCGAGACGATCATCGGATAATCGAACTTCTTGGCCAGGGTGACGCCGATGCCCGCGCCTGTCCGGGGATCAAAATCTTCGTAAAACCTGACCGACTCCGGAGAGAGATAGCAGCCATGGGGGTCAACCCGCTCGACCATGCCGCGGATCGCGCCCGCGAACGCATCGGTCAAGCTGGGATCGTCGACGTAGTCGTTCTGGATACGGTTGATCACTTCCATGAATATGGACAGTTTCTGATACGAACCATTCTGGGCGCTGGCTCGTCCCATCATCCCGCCGACGATGGCGTAGACGACCACCACAGACGAAATCAGCAAGATCGTGTACTTGGTCTTCGAGTGCAACTGAAACCTCCAGATGACGCGCTATCCGATGATTATAGCTTGAGCGGTTCCGCCCACGAGTCCCTTTTTTGTGCGGGGGGCGGGTTATCATTAGGGCGTGGAAACGACACGCATCATGGCGTTAGACGTGGGAGACAGGAAAATCGGTATAGCGATTACCGACCCGCTCGGAATGACCGTTCAGGGGCGTCCCACGCTGATCCGGACCCAGGTCGAGGCGGATATCGAGCACATCCGGCGCCTGGCCACCGCGAACGAGGTCGGCAAGATCGTGGTGGGGCACCCGCTGCACATGGACGGCACCGTCTCTTCCCAGAGCAGGAAGACCGAAGCTTTTGCCGAGTGCCTGAAGAAAGTTCTCCCGACCCCGGTGGCACTCTGGGACGAACGTCTGACGAGTTTCGCCGCCGAACAGCATCTTGAAGAACTTGGCCTGGACTGGAGAGGCCGCCGGAAGCACGTCGACGAGGTGGCCGCTGTGCTGATTCTCGAGGACTACCTGGGAACACATTCATGAAAAGGGTTCTCCTGTTCCTGGTCATTCTGCTCGCGGTGGCCGCCGCGGGCTCGCTCGGCTACGGATGGTCCCTCGTCGAGCAGCCATACCGCGGGTATTCCGAGGGAATCGTCGTGGATGTCCCCGCCGGCTTCGGGTCTGAAGAAATCGTCGAACTGCTTCTCGCCAGGGGTGTCCTCCAACACCGGTATGCCTCGCTGGGCTACCTGTACTTCAGTCCCTATCGCGGAAAGCTGCAGGCAGGGGAGTATCTGTTTGACGAGGCGTTGAACGTCGAGGGCGTCTTCGGAAAGCTGGCCCGTGGAGAGATCCGACTTCACACGTTCACTGTGCCGGAAGGTCTGATTCTGGTCGAGATAGCGGACTTGTGGGAGGCGGCCCAATTGGGCTCCAGCGATGGGTTCCTCGATGCGGTGAAAGCCGCTCTGCCCGCGGTCCAGGAGTTCGAGGCCGAGGCCGCTTCGGTCGAAGGCTACCTGTTTCCAGAGACATACTCATTCCGGCGCGGTGTGACCGCAGCCGAGGCAGTCGATGCGATGTTGCGGGGCTTCGGCAGCGCCGTAAGTCGGCTCGAGGATGCGGTGGCCCGGGGCGATTGGCCGCTTAATCTGCGGGACGCGCTGATCATGGCTTCCCTCATCGAGAGCGAAGCAGCGGTGGCGGACGAACGCGAGCTGATTTCATCGGTTTTTCATAACCGGTTGCGGAGGGGCATGCTGTTGGAGTGCGATCCGACCGTGATCTACGCGCTCCGCCTGGACGGGAGCTATCGCGGCCGTCTCCTGAGGGTCGACCTGGATTTCGACTCGCCCTACAACACCTACATGTATCCCAAACTTCCTCCGGGCCCCATCGGCAATCCCGGTTACGACTCCCTCCTGGCCGCCATCTCCCCCGCCGAGACCGATTTCCTGTTCTTTGTCCGCACCGATGGCGGGCGACATACTTTCTCCAGGACACTGGCCGAGCACAACCGTGCCGTTGCCGCCTACCGGCGAAGCACTCGTTAGCTATAGGTCCAAGGTCCGACGTCCAAGGTCCAAAGTATCCGGAGGGTTGTTGACACCTGGACTCTGGACTCCCATCACCGAGTTGGACCTCGGACGATTGGGCGGCAGCCGCGGGCCCCAGAAACGTGTCTGGCCGTGACTCATGTGTGCCGCCATCACCGAGTTAGCGCAGGTACTCGTTGAAAAAGGCGATTGTCCGGTCCCAGGCCAGCATGGCCGCCTCTTCGTCGAACCGAGGTGTCGTGTCGTTGTGGAAGCCGTGATTCGTCGCCGGGTACATGTGTGCCGCGTGCCGTCGCACGTCTTGTGGTTAACCTTCAGGGCTTCCTCATAAGCCGGCCATCCCGCGTTGATCCGCTCATCCATCTCCGCATAGTGGAGCAGGAGGGGCGCATTGATCTTCCCCACGCCTTCGACTGACGGCTGACCTCCGTAGAATGGCACCGCGGCCGCCAGGTCCGGGATTCGTACGGCGAGCGTGTTGGTCATGCTGGTCACTAGTTTGCCGCTTGCGTGGTCAGGTCGGAATGTCGGTAGACTACGTTTCCTCCGACGATTGTCATCAGAACCCGGATGTCGTCGATTTGCTCCTCGGCGCAGGTGAGAATGTCGTCCGAAAGCACAATCATGTCGGCGAGCTTGCCCTCTTCGATCGATCCCTTGACCTCGTCCTCGAAAGTCAGGCGGGCGTTGCCGAGCGACATCAAGCGGAGGGCTTCTTCGCGTCCGACCCTCTGGTCGGGACCGGCGATTCCGGCACTGATCGTGCCCCGTGTGATGAAGTGATACAGCACCCACATCGGCTGGTATGGAATTACTGGCGAATCGGTGCCCAGCGAGACGTCCAGGCCGGCGTCCACATAGGTCCGAATTGGCGTGACCCGGTCGGCTCGGTCCACGCCCCAGTACTTGCGGAGGCTCGGAGCGGCGACGTAGAGATGGTTCTGTGCGGAAATGTGCAGTCCCAACGTCCTCATCCGGGGAAACTGGTCCTCCGCGACAACGAACCCGTGTTCGATAGCCCATCGCTTGCCATTGATGGGGGAGTCCTGGTGGGCCGCTTCGTAGGCGTCCAGAACGAGGTCGATCGCAGCATCGCCGACCGCATGGGTTGCGACGCGCCAGCCCTGGGCGTTCAATGCCCGAACGAGTGCGGTGTAGGGCTCCGTCGGGAAAGTCTGCAGGCCGTTGAACGTCCCGCCTTTCCCCCAGGGTTCCTCATATGGCTCGCGCATCCAGCCGCCCTCGAAGCCCCCGTCGACGCCGAGTTTGATGCCTGCTACGCGCACCCATTCATCGCCGTCGTTCGGTCTGATTCCCCACTCCGAAAAGGTCTCGCCGAGAGTGTAGGGATCGGTTGATCCGCCCAAACGGAGCAGGACGCTGGCTCGCATGGTTAGAAGCCCTCGCTCCTTGAGGTCGCCGAGCATTCGGTACGTCTCCGGAGAACCGCCGCCGTAACGCACGCTGGTCAGGCCCGCTTCGTTCAGGGTTCCGAGCTCCGCGGCGAGCGCCGTGAGCCGCTCCTCATAGTCCGGTCGTTCGCCGCCGCCGCGGGGCAGCGGTACCAGGCTCTTCGCCCGGTCGACGAGCTCACCATTCAGTCTGCCGTCGTCATACCGCCCGATCACGCCGCCTTCGGGCTCGGGGGTTGCCGTTGTGATGTCCCAGCGTGCCAGCGCGGCGCTGTTCAGGACGTATTCGTGTCCGCCACGGACAACGACGACCGCATGGTCGGGAGCGGCTTTGTCCAGGTCGTCGCGGTAGGGGAGACGTTGTTCGACGAGCTGCCCTTCATGCCAGTCGCTGTTCGTGCGGATGATCTCTCCGGCCGGGGTTCGAGCGGCCCGGGCCGCGACCGCGTCATGGACATCCTGAAGGCTGCGGGCGCCAGACAGGTCGACCCCGGTCCCACCGCCCAATCCGTGGAAGTGATTATCCGCCAGGCCGGGTACCACGGTCCGACCGTCCAGATCGATCTGTTCGGTCTCCGGGCCGGCCATCGCCCGAATACGGGCGTCGGTACCGACGGCGACCACACGCCCTTCAGTCACAGCGACAGCTTCGGCTTCGGTGGACTGGGGGTCGAGCGTTACGATGTGTCCGTTGTAGGCGATGAGATCCGGCGGTGGCCCTGACGGCGGCCGCGCACAGGCCGATAACGCCGGGATCGCTGCGAGGCACAGAATCAGGAGATGGAATGCGCGGTCAGTCATGGAGCGGACCTCCGATTTGTGGGGTCGGTTTCGGCACTATATCACCGAGGTGTTCAGCTCTCAGCAGCTGGTTTTGCCGTTGATCTGGGCGATAGCTGAGAACTGCAGACCGAACGCCGTGGCGATCAGCCAAGCGCCGACAAGCTGGCTACGGAAAGGCGGGATTCTTCCGGTACTCGGCCAGGCTCTGGCTGATCTGGTCGCGCTCGGAGAGGATCGGGTCTTTGATCGGCCAGTCCACCCCGACATCAGGGTCGTTCCAGCGGACCCCTCCCTCCGACGGAGGGGTGTAAAAACCGGTTTGCTTGTACTGCACCTCGGCGATGTCGGAAACGGTTGCGAAGCCGTGGGCGAAGCCGACGGGGACGTAGATCTGCCGCTTGTTCTCCGCGTTGAGCTCGATGCCGAACCAGCTTCCGAAACTGGATGAGCTCATCCGAAGGTCCACGACGACGTCGAATATCCGGCCGACGGTGCATCGGAGCAGCTTTCCCATGGGCGCGGTCATGTCCTGGTAGTGCAAGCCCCGCAGCACGCCCTTTCCGGAGCGCGAATGGCCTTCCTGGACGAACGTCAGGTCCAGACCTGCGGCGGCGAAATCCCGCTGATGCCAGGATTCGATGAAAAACCCCCTTTCGTCTTCGAAGTAGTCGATATCGATAACAAACAGATCCTTCAGGGGAGTCGTTGTCAGGGTTGTCTTCATTCCGGAGATGATCCTCGTTTGGGCCGGCGTGTTCCCTCTACTGAGCGGATCGGGTGAACCGGTACCGGTAGAACCGCTCCGGCCGCAGCAGGAACTCGATCTGTTCGGCGCCGCGCCGGACGATGAGGCGAACATCGTCGCCGTTTCCGCTTGATATGCGGCGCAGTTCTTCCTCGAGCCTGCCGCGATCCGGGATGGGGGTGCCGGCGAGTTCGACGACGACATCATTCTCCCGGACTCCGGCAACCCAGGCCGGTCCCTCCCGATCCGGGGCCCGGACAGCGGCCTGACCTCCGGGATCGCCCACGTCGAAGATGCCCAACGAATAGCCGTCCTCCGCGATTCGTTCGATCCGGTATCCTGCGTCGACCATCACGCCTTCCAGAGTTCCACGGTAGCCTTCGCGGGAGAACCGCCCGAGCACGGTGACGAGCGCGGCGCCGCCGACATCGTTCAAGGCTTCCAGGACGTCCTCGTAACCATACAACTCGCCCCGCTCGGCATTGTTGCGGTTCTGTGCCAGGGTGCGCATGATGTCGTCGAGTTGGGCTTCGCCCTTCGAGCCCAGGTAGGTGTCGAGCAGGAAGCCGGCCAGAGCGCCCTTGGTGTAGACGAGGTTCCGGGCTCGCGAGTCCTCAAAGTAACGGTTCCCGGCCTCTCGCAGTGGAGTCTCGCGCAGAAAGCTTGCATTCAGGCGCCGATACTTGCCGGCGAGTTCGGCGAGCATTTCCTCTTCCGAGATGAGCCCGGCACGCAGCAGGTTCTTTTGAGCGTAGTAATCGGTGACCCCTTCGCTGACCCAGAGCACGTCGTAATCCCTGTATCCCAGCAGCCCGTCTCCGCCGCTCCACAGGTGGAACGATTCGTGAGCGATCAGGTTTCGGAAGGCGACGTGGTCCGAGAGCCTCCGATCACGAGGCATCACGAGGTTGATGCTGTTGTGGAACGCGTTGCCCGACGTCACACCGTTTTCGTAGAAGAAGTCCCCGATCACCAGCAACCGTCGGAACGGCACCATTCCGAAAGTCTCCCGGTGAGTGTCGAGGATCCGGAAAAGAAAGCGCCGAACGTCGACGTCGTCGCTCATCCCCCTGCCCCGGAACGCGGTGTGGACTTCTACATCTCCCAGCCGGCTGGTCTCGATCCGGTAGTCGCCGGCGACGGAAATGGAATAGATCAGCTCGTCCAGGTCCGACCCGTCAAAGCGGTATTCCGGGTCGCCGACCCCCCAACTCGTGGCGAGATCCCATTCCTCCGGCCGCGCGAAACGCACGCGCACCAGATCCACGGTCTCTTCCGCCGGATAGATCAGCGTTGATGCGCCAGGGATAAACGCATGCACGGCGTCGATTGTCGGCAACGTGCGGCCCCGGGATCGATCGAAGCCAGAGAGGTCCAGGCGATAGGAAAGCGTGAGGGAGTCTTTGCCGACCGTCGGTATGACAGCCACCCAGGAGTGTGGACCATCCACGGGTTTACCGTCGGCTCGGAGGTCGCGTACCGCTCTGTAGTAATCTTCTATTCCGCCGTAGTCCGCGGTCAGTTGAATGCGGAGAGAATCGCTCTCGATGCCCTCGAGCGTCAGGGAGATCGGGATCGTCGGCGCACCGGGTTCGATGCCGATCTCGTAGGTCAGGTCGAGGGCCTCAGCAGCGGCTCCGTACGGGAACCCGATCGCGGCAGCCAGCAGGATCAGAAGGCGCGGCCCCATCAATTCCTCAAGAGTGCAAAGATTCGTGTCGGGCCGCCTGTGCCATTGTCGATCTTGATCGGTGCAACGATCAGGTGAGTGCCCGTTGGCGGAAGCTCGCCCAGGTTTGCCACGTTCTCCAGGTGATACTTGTCCCGTGCGTTGGTGACGTGGTGGACGTCAAAGCCTTCCGACAGCCCGTAGTCGACGCTGAGCGTGTCGATACCGAGTCCCGCCACGTCGCGCTCGACGAGCAGTTCCGCCGCTTCGGGCGAGAAACCCGGGAAGTGCAGGGTTCCTTCTTCATCGGCGTTCTTGTAGCTGTCGTAATCCGTCCAGCGCTCGTCCCAGCCCGCGTACATGAAAACGAAGGTATTCGGCTCGATCCGTCCGTTGGTGCCTTCCCAGTTCAGGACGTCTTCGGTCGTGAGCAGGTAGTCGGGATTCTCGGCCACGGCAGCGCGAGCGTCGATGACGACAGCGGAGACGATCAGTTGCCGGATCGGAATACTGTCAATCGAGGCCTGGCCCTCCACGAAGTGGTTCGGCGCGTCCAGGTGCGTGCCGGTGTGTTCGGCCATCATGAAGCGCGCCGCCAGGGCGCCGTTCTCTTCGATTGTTTCGAAAACCTCGTAGGCGAACGGCGCATAGCCCTCTCCGGGCCAGTACGGGTTCTTCGCATTCAGCGCGTGCGTCAGGTCCACGACCCGGGTGCTTCCGTCGGCAATGCCCTCGAGAATGCCGGACGGGGCCGCCGCCGGCTCTGGCGGTGGCGGGGATTGACAGGCCGCCAGCAGGGCGACAAGGCTCAGGATGAAGCTGATTTTCCTCATAGTCGGATATACCTCAAATGGAGATTGTGTTCGGCGTGCTCTAATACGATCATGACGCGCTGTTTTCTCGCCCTCGGTTCGAATCTCGGTGACCGCCAGGCCCACCTGCGGGCGGCGATCGATGAGCTTCCCCGCCGCGGGGTCCGTCTCGTCCGGGGCGCGTCGATATACTCCACTGAACCCAAGGAAATGCACGCCCAACCCTTGTTCCTCAACACGGTCGTGGAAGTGCTGACCGAGCTCGGTCCTGAAGCGCTTCTGGTTGTTTGCCTCGACATCGAGAAATCTCGAAAGCGAACCCGTCAGGAAACCAACGGTCCCCGGACGCTGGACATCGACATCATCCTCTTCGGTGACCGCGTCCATCAAAGCGAGGCGGTAACGATTCCCCACCCGCGCTACACCGCCCGCCGGTTCGTCCTCGAGCCCCTGGCCGAGATTGCGCCCGACGTCATCGATCCGGCGCGGAACCAGCCTGTATCAGAGATCTTCGACCAGGCGCGAGACAGCGCGTCGGTCGAGCGCTGCGCTCCGCCCCTCTTCTAACTAGTGACCTGTAACAGTGCTATCGGTACCCTTCGGGCCGATGGGGGTTGCGGGCGATCTCTTTGTCGGAAGCCGTCACCGATGAAAGAGCATCGCTTTCCGTCTCCCTCCTCGACCTCGCCCGCAAGACCCATCGGCGATGGTACCGATAGCACTGTTACAGACTATAGCCGGGGCTCTGCCCCGGACCCCGGCTCCTTCGCTTGCGCGGCGGCGCCGTTGGCGCCTGGCCCGTTATGCAGGTACCGGTACAAAATTCTCGTTTCGGCAGGCATAACGGGCTACGGCATCGAGACGCTGGTTCAAGCGCCCGATTGTATCAGAGGCTGCGGGTCGGGCTTGCGGAGTCCAGCTGATCCGATCGCAGAGTTCGCCTCAGGAGAACGAGTCCGAAGAGGGTGAGGAGGAGGCCGGTCAGATTCATCCACAATGGCTGAAACTCCACCGACTCCCCGATCTTGTTGAAACCTCGGATCTCGATGTCGAGCACGCCAAGGACGAGGGGCCAGCCGTTGGCGACCGCGTGACCGATCAAACCCGGGACGAGAGTGCCGGTACGGACCACAAGCCAGCCGAATAGCAAGCCGAGCACGAGCGCGCCGGCAAACTGCCAGGGGTTCAGGTGGAATACGGCAAAGAGAAGAGCAGACCAGAAGATGGCTTTCCGAGCCGAATAGCGGGCCCGGAAACCCTGAAGAATCAACCCACGAAACAGGAATTCTTCGGTTACCGGCGCAACGAGCACGAGAACGAACAATGCTCCGGCGACATTACCGCTGCCAAGACCCCGGAACAACTCCGTCAGTCCCTGCGGGGCAGGCAGGACGGTCTGCAGCGCGTTGTCCAGATCCGACAGCAGGATGGTCAGCCCCACCGTGGCCGATGCGAGGGGAAACAGCAGCGGCTGGCGGATTCTGTGAAGAGGAAAGACAACCGCGGGCAAAAGACCCTTTATCTTGACGCGCCATAAGACAACCAGCCCGATCGAGAACAGGTTCGTGCCGCCGAAAACGAAAGGATTTCGGGAGGTTTGCGGGCCGGCAAGGGAAAGCACCGAGACCTGGATCAATATGCCTGCTGCGAAGACGAGAGCCAGGATCCAAACGGCCTCACCGATTGTCGGATACGGGTCCGGCAGGGGCGGATCGGGAACGGGTTCGTGCGCACCTGTGTCTGGTTCAGGCATGACCTGGATGGACGCTCTCCTGAGACCGTCGACGGTTCAAGACGGTCTCAATCGGTGTTCCTACCCCGGGTGTCCGGGAACAGAAACAGGCAGATCCCCGTCAGCAAGTACATCACGGCTGTCGCCTGAAAAGCGGCGGTGAACCCATACATGTCCACGAGCTTACCGATTGTGTAAGGCGCCAGCGCACTGACACCCCGGCCGATGTTGTAGGTGAATCCCTGTGCGGTTGCCCGGATGTGAGTCGGGAACAGCTCGCCGGTGATGATGCCGAAACCGGCAAAATGCCCGGCGCCGAAGAAGCCGATCAGCGGTCCTATCAACAACAGGGCCATGGGGTCGCGCGTGGCGCTGTATATCGGGACCAAAGCGGCCGCGAGAAACACGTAGCTGATGTAGATCTTCTTACGGCTGAAGCGGTCGGCAAGCGTACCGAAGGTGAGGTAGCCGGCAAAACTACCCGTGTGCATGACGAGCAGAAACATGTTGAACTGAAAGTTGCCCAGCCCCGCACCTCCCTGTTCGACCGACAGCGACAGGAGCGGCGGAATCCACAGAAACAGCCCCCAGCTGGCGAACATCGCGCAGATGCTGACCATCGAGGAGACGACTACCGAGCGGCGGATGCCCGGCTTCCAGAGCTGTCCCAACGAGGGCGCGTCTCGCTTCGCGGCGGCGATTTCCTGGCGCGTTTTCAGCCATTCGGCCGGCTCCTCGACGTTCCGGCGGATCCACAGCGTGAACAGGGCCGGGATGACCCCCACGAAAAAGACGGCCCGCCAGCCCCATAGCGGCAGGACCAGAGCCGCCGCAATCGCCGCGAGCCCGTAGCCAACGGCAAAGCCGCTCTGCATGATGCCGAAGGCTTTTCCCCGATGCTTTGCCGGCCAGGTTTCCGAAATCAGCGCCGCGCCGGTGCTCCACTCGCCGCCGACACCAAGTCCCAGGATGATGCGGAAGATCGCCAGCTGCGTGATGGTTTGAGAAAAGCCACAGGCCGCGGTGAAGATCGAATAGACCAGGATGCTCATCATCATCGCCCGGACACGGCCCAGCCGGTCCGCGATGAGCCCGAAGGCGACACCTCCGATCGCCGACGACATCAGCGTCAGGGAGTTGAGGAAGCCTGCCATCGCAAAACTCATCCCGAAGTGCTCGACGAGGTGGCCGATGACGATCGCGTAAAGAAGGACGTCCATGCTGTCCAGAACCCACCCGAGCGTCGCCGCGATCAAAGCCTTCCGCTGAGGTGACGAGATTTCACGCCACCAAGGCTCGGGGGAAGTATCTGGAATTGTGGCAGATTGGCTCATTCAGGAGCTTTCTTCTATCACCGTTTGGGTATCTGAGGAAGGAGTTTCCCGGAGAGATGATCGGTAGCCAGCCTTGCCAAGCCCCAGCCGTCTTGGGCCAGGACGCATGGGGGTTCGATTCGACCTTCGGCCATCGGTGCATCTCGGGAATAGTACCGACTGTACCCATAAAGAACATTGGTGTGAAAGGTTACAGGGATCCGCTTTCGGTGAGGCAGAAGATCGACCCAATCGGGCCAGGGATCTTCAGAATATCGGTAAATGTAACAACGGATGAGAGTTGGGCCAATCAAACAGCCACTGGGACGATAGCGCCCCCGATCCGCACAACGGAGGGCACAACGGCCTTCGGCCTATGGACAAGTGCCTCAATCCGCAAACCCGTACGAGTCGGTGTAGTGATCCAACCCCATCGAGCGCGACTCCCGGCTGAAACCGCTCTGTTTGAGGCCGGGAAACTCCACGTGAAGATCCTGGAAGATACCGTGGTTGTTGTGAAAGACCGCCCCGACGTGGATTCGATCGGCAAGGTTTTCAGCTCGGGTCCGGTTCGAAGTCCACACCGAAGCCCGCAAGCCGTACGGGGTGTCGTTCGACCACTCGACCGCCTGGTTCTCGTCCTTGAAAGGAACAATTGGGATCACCGGTCCGAATTGTTCACAGCCAACCAGCGAATCACCGTGGGCGGCTCCGGCGATGATGGAGGGCAGCATGAAATAGCCCTCCTTCCAGGAGTCGGGATCGAGTTTCCGTCCCAGAGTACGGACGTCGCTCCCGACTGCGCGGGCTTCGTCGATCAGGCCGCTGACGAAATCGAACTGGGGTTTGTTGTTCAGCGGTCCCATCGTGGTCTCGTTCCGAAGAGGGTCGCCGACGATGGTTCGCTCGAACGATGCCATGAGCTTCTCGAGCAGTTCCTCCTCACGCGACTCTTGAACGTAGATTCGTTTGATGGCCACGCAGACCTGGCCGGTGGCTCGCAGGATTGCGCGCGTCATCAGGTCGATGGCGGATTCATCGAGGACGGCATCGTCGAGCACGACCGCGGGGTCGTTTCCGCCGAGTTCCAGAAAGAGTTTTTTTACCGTTGGCGCGGCGGTTTCGATGATGCGTTGGCCGGTTTCCGTGCCTCCGGTGAAGGCGACGGTCGAAACCCGCGTGTCGCGGACGAGAGCCTCACCAAGAGTGCTGCCCGCTCCGGTCACCAGGTTCAAAACGCCCGCGGGGAAATACGACTGGATGATCCGGAGGCATTCCATGACCGTCAGCGGGCAATAGCTGGCCGGTTTGACGACGACAGTGTTTCCGCCGCCAACGGCAGGCACGAAGCGCCGAAAGCTTAGCAGGACCGGCGAATTCCATGGCGAGATGACCGCCGTCACGCCGCGCGGACGCCTCCGCTGCCACACCGGCTGCCCCGGTTCGATCAGCTCCGGTGCGCTCCAGCCGGGAAGGTCCCGGGCGACAATTTCCATCATCTCGATCGATCGCCGGATATCCCGTTCGGCTTCGGCGAGCGGCTTCCCGTTCTCTCGCGCGAACAGAGGGATGAGGTCGGGCAGCGATGCCGCTAAAGCGGCGGCTGCTGACGTCAGCCGGGCAGCCCGATCGGTAGCACTGAATCGCGACCATTTGTCGAAGGCCGAAGCCGCAGCTTCCAGGGCCCGATCCAGCTCCTCGTTGCCGCAAAGGCCGACCTCGCCGACCGTCTCGACATTCCGCGCGGGGTTGATGACCGGCCTCGTCCGGGCGACGTCGATCCAGTCACCGTCGATCAGAACTTTGCCGGATGTCGCTGTCATCGTTTCAATCGTGAGGTTGCAGCACGCCGCCTGCCCCCGGGGGGCCACTGAAAGGTTTAGCCATCGGCCCGATGGCGTTGGAGTCAACCACGATCAATCGTGCCTCCCGGGCGGCGATCGCCTCCCCTAGCTGGGCTCCCAACGCGTTCGCGCTTGCGACCCTGTGGGTCGGTATGCCGAAGGCCCCTCCGAGCTGGACGAAGTCCGGAGTCCAGAGATCCGCCCCGATCCTCCGCCCATCGAGGTACTGGTCTTGGATGTTGCGGATCACGCCGTAACCGGAATCATCGTAGAGGACGATCACGACCGGCAAGCGTTCTTCCCGGACAGTGGCGAGGTCCCCGACCTTGAGAAGGAAGCCGCCGTCTCCGCAGAAGAGAACCACCGGACTGTCGGGTGCCGCGATCTGTGCGCCGGTCGCCATCGACAGGCCCTGCCCGATCCCCCCTCCCGAAGCGTGCACCGAGGTTCGCGGCCGGAGGATCTCGATCAGCCGGTTGCCCCAGCTTGTGTTCGGAATCGTGATGTCCCGGACGACGATCGCCTCCTCGGGTATGGCGTCACGGACGGCATCCAGCACCGTCTCCCAGGGCCCGAGGGTATCGCGCAGCCGTTGCCGAACCGCGGTTCGGACCGCTTCCACTTTTTCACGAAAATCGGGCTTCGCAGCCGCAGTCCTGCGGCCAAGGGCTTTGACGAGTGCCGGCAGGAGGGTTGCCGCGTCGCCGACGAGGCTTTCCGAGTGGGGGAAGTTGCGGTTGATCGCGGCGGCATCGACATCGATGCCGATGTGTTCGGCCGGGACCTTCATCGCCCAGTTCGATGTCTCGTTTCCCCTGAACCGGACCCCGACGCTGAGCAGGAGATCGGATGACGCGAGCAGCTCCTTGACTTCCGGATAAGTCGCAAAGTGACCGATACATAGCGGATGGTCCTCGGAGATCGCCCCACGTCCGGCCTGGCTCGTGATGACCCCCGCGTCGAGCGACTCGGCCAGCTTCCGCAGCGAAGGCGCCACGTCGGCCCGGATGACCCCGCCGCCCGCCCAGATGAGCGGGCGCCTGGCTGTGACCAGTTTTTCGACCACGGCCTGCATTTGCTCCGGTTCCGGGACGCGCTGCGGGCGCCGGGACCACACGAGTTTGGAACGTTCGACGATCTGGGCCTGGAAATCGACCGGAATCTCCACGCTGACGGGTCCGGAAGGCGGGTCGAGCGCCCGCGAGATCGCCGTTCGAACGATGGTGAGAGCCTGAGGCGCCCGACGAACGCGGAACGCCTGTTTGCTCAGGGCTTCGAGCATGGGCAACTGGCCTTCGAACTCATGAATGTAGCCCCGGCCCGAATCGATGAAGGCCGAATCCACCTGTCCGGTGATGTGGAGGAGGGGCGATCCGGCCGTGGCTGCCTCGATGAGGGCGCCCGCACCGTTCCCTGCCCCGGTGCCGGTGCTTGTGAGTACGACGCCCAGCCCGCCTGAAACTCGAGCGTATGCGTCGGCCATGTTGACGGCACCGCCCTCGCTTCGGGCCGTCACGACCCGGAACCCCCCGTGGCGGTGCAGCGCATCGTAGATGGGAAGGTTGTGGATGCTGGTGATGCCGAAGACGACGTCCACACCGACTGCCTCCAGGTCCGAAATGATCGCGTCGCTGACGGTGGGTCGAAACATCGTCGGAAGTGCTCAAGAGTGCGACAGACAGAAGTCGCGCACCAGTGCGTTGAAGATCACGGGTTTTTCCTGGTAGCAAAGATGTCCGGCGTCGGGGATGACCTCGAAACGCGCGTCCGGCAACAGTTTCCCCATCGCCTCCATTTCAGAGAGTGGAATCACACGATCCTGGGCCGCCCAGACGAGCAGCGTCGGAACAGAGACCTCGCGGAGAATGTCGCGTTCGTCGGCCTCCGCCAGCGCGGCAGCCGCAAAGCGGTACCCTGAAGGACGGACCTGAGCCATGATCGAAACAGCTTCCTCCAGGACGTCGTTCGGAACGTCGGTCGAAAGCAGTTCGGGGCTTCGTTCCGCCGCCAGCCCTTCCGGACCGAGCCTTTCGATCATCTCCAGTCTCCTGACCAGTTTTTCCTTCCGGAGCGTCGCTTCTTCGGCGCCGCCGCCGCGGGACGTGTCCGCCAGTATCAACGTCCTGACGATGTCCGGGCGGGTCCTGTAGGTTTCCTGGGCGATGATCCCACCCAAGGAATGCCCCAGCAGATGCACGGGACCCAGCTTCAGCGCGTCGAGCCAAGCGGCGACACAGCCCGCGTATTCTTCCATGTTCGGGACTTCGGAAACCGTATCCGAGGATAGCCCGTACCCCGGCGCATCCCACGCGAGGACCGTGAAGTCGGCGGCCAAACCCGCCAGCTGCCGCTTCCATGAAAGGCGGTTGGACCCGATACCGTGGAGCAATACCAGCGCCGGCCCCTCCCCTGCGATCTCATAGGTGAGGATGTGTCGGTCCAGCGCAACCGATGCCACTACTGCCTTGCTCCGGCATCGTGGACGGCATCCCCGTTGCCCGACGCTCTGGCGGCCGCACAGTCCCGCAGGAAACGTCGGAACTCGTTGACGCCCCGGTCGGAGTTGGCCAGATGTTCGGCAACACGCGATCGAATGCCCCGCTGCGATTTGAGGATGACCCGGTCCTGGTCGATGACCCACGCGTGCTGGCGCTCCCAGAAGTATCGGTACATGAGCCGCCAGTAGGCCTTCTTCAGGCCGGAGAGCTGGCGGTACCGAAGGAAGTAGACCAGAGAGGACTCCCCATCGATCGGCGTGACCATTCCAACGATGCGCAGGATACCCTTCGGGCCCCACGGCAGAGGGATGTCGAGGCGGACCCATAGAGTTCCCGACCAGTAGAACTCCGCCCAATCGAAGTTCACGCCCCTCTGGCCGGTCCGTTCGACCTTGAATCCGTCATCGTTGCGGATCACGCGCATGTCGTCGGCGAGCTCGCCGCGGCGCAGGGTGAACGACTTCCCATGAAGGAACGGACCGTGCATCGGGTCGGCCAGATTTTCGAGGATCAGGATCCAGTTCACGTCCCAGACCACCTCGCAGATGAACCCGCTCCATCCTGGGGCTTCGAGCTCCTCCGGGATCACGAGAGCCGGCACCGGTGCCGCATGATCCGCGGCAAAGTAAGCCCACACAAGGCCGGCGCGTTCCTGGCTGTCGTAGGTCTGAAGTCGTAACCGCGGAGCAAGGGATTCGTTCGCGTTGCGGCTGGTTGGGATTTGAACGCAGCGACCGGCACCGTCGTAACTCCAGCCGTGGTAGCCACAACTCAGGATCTCACCGGAGATGTCGCCTTCGCTGAGCCTGGCGCCTCGGTGCAGGCATGTGTCGTCCTGCACATGGATCTCGCCGGAAGACTCGCGCCAGACAACGACATCGATTCCCAGCCGGGACAGTCCGAGCGGTTTGTTCCCGACGTCGGCGGACTTGCAGATCGGACACCAGAGGTCGGTTATCCCGTCTCGAAGCTCGACGTCGAAACCGAATTGTGTGGATTCTGCCATCACTCTACCGACGGGGTTTTATCACGGAGGTTAGTGGAAGACCAGTCCCCCGTCGACGACGATCAACTGGCCCGTGATGAACGCCGCGTCGTCGGACAGCAGGAACGAGACAGTACCGACGATATCGTCCTCGGAGGATTCCCTGGGGATCGAACGCTCCCGTACATTCCACTCGTGCTTGATTTCGGGAACACCCGCAGTGGCTTCGTTGCGAACGAGTCCCGGCGCAACGCAGTTGATCCGCACGCCCGCGTCGCCAAGTTCTCGTGCCATCGCGCGTGTGAAGGCGATGACTGCGCCCTTGCTGGTCACGTAGTGCAGCAGTCTTGGACTCCCCCAGAGCGCGGTGTCGGAACCGACGGTTACGATGCTGCCCTGCTTGCGCTCTTTCATGAATGGAGCGACCGCCCTGCAAGTCAGCCATGTGCCGCGCACGTTCACCGCCATGATTCGGTCCCATTCCTCGACGGTCAATTCGTCGAAGAGCGATCCTCCGACCGAGTCCGCGAGCGCTGCGTTCGTGACGAGCCCGTCGATCCGACCCCAAGCCTCGATGAAATGGGATGCCATTTCCGCGGTAGACGCTTCCGAGGAGATGTCGGTCCGCCAGAAATGAGCCCGTCCTCCGGCACTGCGGAGATCCGCTACGGCGGCTTCGCCTCGATCCGGTTCGATCTCGGCGATGCCGATGACCGCCCCCTCCGAGGCGAGGCGTCTGGCATAGGCAAGGCCGAGACCCCGACCCGCGCCCGTGACGATAATGTGTTTCCCTTCGTGCCTGCCCAAGCGAATCAACCTCAGGATCGTTTATTCTTCCGAGCCTCGATCAGCGGGCTGCCTTCGGGGTAGGTCGGCAGCTGCGGCCGCCCGGTGCCCAGCATCACGAGCATCAAGGCATCGATGTCCCCGTCATTGCGGACACCACGATAGACGCCCGCCGGCGTGCAGATCATGTCGCGCGGTCCCAGGGTCCGCTCGACCTCGCTCCCGTTCTCCGCCCACGTGCACGTGACCTCCCCGTCCAGGACGAAGAAGACCTCCTCGACATCGCCGTGCAGGTGGAGCGGCCCTTCGCTCCCAGGAGGCAACAGCATGGTGCTCAGCGTGAAATGCTGAGCCTTGACGACGTTGGGGTCGTCGTGCTTCCCGGTACCTCCTCCTCCGAGATACCGGATCTGGGCCCTCCGGTACTTGGGATTCACTTCGGCCTGAAACCCCAGTGCGTCCCAATCGAAATCACGGTTTCCGAGCTTTGCTATCCAGTTGTCGATGTCCTCTATCCTGGCTCCTTCTTCCATATTTTCCTCGTCAGTGCCGCCCGGCAGTAGCTTCGTTTGACCGGGGGACCAGCAATCCGCAATCTCAAATCTGCAATCTCAAATTCCGCATCTACGATAGCTTGCCGGCCCACCCGGGATCGGGATCGCCCGCCATCGCCCTCCGGATATCGGCGCTGGGCGGCCCCGCGGTGCCCCATCGATCCATCTGATCCGGGACCCGCTCCCACACGGCGGGTTCGTGCGTGGCTTCGTCCTCGATGCGGTCCATGTCACTCGTGTACTCGGACACGTAACCCACTGGATCCTTGTAGTAACAGAAAATATTGTTGCCGGGGCCATGACGTCCAGGACCCCAGTCTGGTTCCTGTCCGTGAGCTCGAAGGGTGGAGAGCCCCCTCATGACACCGTCCACGTCCGCCATCATGTACGCGACGTGATTGACCGATGCATGGTCGGCCCGGTTGAATGAAATCACGTGATGCTTTGGACTGCACCGGAGGAAGGCCATCTGGTTCTCACTCCAGTCCGACACGCGGAAGCCCAGGACGTCGGTGTAGAAGTGTACGATCTGTTCGAACTGCGCCGTGTTCAGGACGACGTGACACAACCGGAGTGGCTCGACCCGCCTGGGTGGCCAACCGTTCTCGTGTTCGGCCACATCGGTCGAGAGCTCGACGCATCGATTCTCCGGATCCAGAAATCGCACTCCATACCCGCCCCCGACTTCATCCAGCTCTTCGGGCCCCGACACGAGGACTATTCCATGTCGTTCCAGCTCGACGGCGGCAGCATCCACCTCGTCGTGTCCGTCGACGCGGAACGCCAGGTGGTGGAGTCCACGACGCTCGCCCGGATGCAGGCTGAGAAGGTGATGCTCGGCGGATGACCCCCGAAAGTAGCGTGCGTGCCGGTCTTCTCCAGCCGACTCGAGTCCCCAGACTTGCTGGTAGAACTCAGCGTGGGGGCCGACGTGCGGGGAGAGCAATCCTACATGGCGGATGTCTTTGATGTTCACGTGCGGTTCTCCGGCGGGTCCAGTACCACTGGCTGCCACGGACTTCGAGGCCGTTTCCCTTCCTACTGGTCGGACTTCGTCAGAGTCTCTACACCGAGGTCGAGCATCGGCATCGGTATCACCTGGACCGAACCCAACTCTTCGATCTCTTCGAGGAACGCCTGGGCGTTCCCGACGAGCAGAATGACGATGTCTTCGGTGCTGATCCGCTCCCGCGCCACGCGAGCGACGTCCTCGGAGGTGATCGCCGCAAGCTTGTCGCGATATGTCGCCAGGTAGTCGTCGCCCAGGTCGAACACGCTGATGTTTGCTAGCCGGGTGGCCAGGTCCGCAGGCGTCTCGATGGTCAGCGGGAAGCTTCCGATCACGAACGCTTTGACTTTTTCCAACTCGTCTTCGGGGACCGGGTCCTGCCGCAGCCGTTCGATTTCATCGAGAATGAGCCGGACGGCTTCTCCGGTCGCCTCCGTCCGGGTTTCAGTCAACGCGTAGAGACCGCCGGGCCCCTTGCGCGGGATAATGGTTTCGTATGCGCCGTAGGTCAGACCGCGCTCGACGCGCAGCGATTCCATCAGCCGCCCGGAAGCTCCACCCAGGACATAAGAACCGATCAGCACCGGGAAATAGTCCGGATCCTTGCGCGCGACCGTGACTTGTCCGATGCGGATCTCGGTCTGTACGCTGTCGGGGCTGTCGATCACAACGATCTTGCGGCCTTCCAGGTTCTCCAGTTTGGTCACATCCGGAGTGGGGACCTCTTTCCGCGCCCACCCCCCGAACCATTCCTCGGCGAGGGCGAAGGCCTCTTCGGGTGTCACGTCTCCAGCGATCGCCAACGTGGACGTGTTCGGAGCGAAGTAGGTTTCATGAAAGCGAACGATGTCCTCCCTTCCGATGCGCCCGATCGAATCCATCGTGCCTTCGGCGGGATGGGCGTACGGGTGTGTCCCGTAGAGCGCGACGATGAACGCCGCGTCGGCGATGAAATCCGGATCCTGCAGATTGGCGGCCAGTCCCGATCCCGACTGCTGTCTGAGGCGTTCGATTTCGCCGGGGGCAAAGGCGGGGTTCATCACGATGTCGGTCATCAGTTCGAAGGCCAGATCCGTACTGTCTTTCAACACGGAAGCGGAGACGATGATGGCTTCCCGCGCCGCTCGCGTCGATAACTCGCCGCCGGCCATGTCGACCGATTCCGCGATTTCCTGCGCCGACCGGGTCGTGGTTCCGGTGTTCAGAAGAGCCGTCGTGAACGTCGCCAGACCCGGTAGATCCGCCGGATCGTTGACGCCGCCTCCTCCGATCACGAGCTGAACCGACAGGAGCGGTTGCTCGTCGTGTTCGAGGGCAAAGACGCGAAGCCCGTTGTCGAGGAGCCGTTCTTCGTACGGCGGGAACTCCACCTTCGCCAGCGGTTGGGCGTCGGGCGGGTTCTGCCTCTGGGCGGCAGTTCCCGGGGCCATGGCCAGCAGGAATGCCAGCGCGGATGTCAAGATTGTCAGGCTTCGCATGTTCGTTCGTTCCTTCTATTGCCGCCCAGGTGTCGGCGGTAGCACCGTGACCACCGTGCGGTTGGCCGGATCCAGATACTTCCCGATGACGCGCATGATGTCTTCTTTGGTGACTTTCATGAACAGCTCGAACTCGTCCACGGCAGTCGCTGCGTCCTGATGGATGACCGCGGCGTGAGCCAGCGCGTCTGCCTTATTCCGGACCGTCTGGCGGCCCATGATGTAGGACGACCGGATCTGATTCTTGGCTTTCGCGAGTTCGGCATCGGTGACCGGCTCGGTCATCATCCTCTGGAATTCCGCGTCCAGGGCAGCTTCTCCTTCTTCGAGTGAGGCGCCTCGGTTCATGATCAGGATCGCCATGAATAGGTTCGGATGCTCCCGGACACTCGTGAACGCGCTGGCCTGCAGGGCAAGCTGCTTCTCATACACGAGCGACTGGTAAACCCGGGAACTGCGGCCTTCCGACAGGATGCTCGATGCCAGCGTCAAGGGATAGGAGTCCGCGTGCCCATCGTGCGGAATGTAGTACCCGGCGACGTACGCCGGCAACGGGACCGGTTTGCGCCTCTCGATGCGCCGCTCTTCGTGATGTTCCGGCTCGCGGAGGGTCACGCGGGGGACCTCACCCTCTCCGGCCGGTATCGATCCGAAATACTGTTCGACCCATTCCATGGCCCGCGTGGTTTCGAAGTCCCCGGCAAGCACCAGGTACGCGTTGCCCGGCCTGTAGTACAACTCATAGAAGTCCTGCACGTCTTCGATCGTTGCCGCGCCCAGGTCTTCCATGCTGCCTATCGGCAAATGTCGGTAGGGGTGCTCGTCGAAGGCGGCGGCGTACAGCATCTCGAAGAGGTCCCCGTAGGGCGGGCTCTCTACGCGCACACGCCGTTCTTCTTTGACGACCTCGCGCTCGGAGGTGAAGTTCTCTTCCGAAACGTCGAGCGTACGCATCCGGTCCGCTTCGAGCCAGAGAATCCTCTCGAGGTAATTGGACGGGACCGTCTCCCAGTACACGGTAGTGTCATCCGTCGTGTACGCATTCGAGATCCCTCCGACCCCGGTGATGAACTCGGCGTGCTGTTCCGGAGCGACGTTGGCCGAGCCCTTGAACATCAGGTGTTCAAACAGATGGGCGAACCCCGTTCGGCCTACCCGCTCGTTCTTGGAGCCGACGTGGTACCAGAGTTGCAAATTGACGACCGGAGTGGACTGGTCTTCGTGGGTCACCACCGTCAGTCCGTTTTCGAGACGGTGTTCCTCGTAGGTGAGTGGGGCCGGCATCGACGGGGCGTCCAGCGTCTGGGCTCCAAGGGGTGCGGGCGTGGCGAACGACAGCAGGGCCAGTCCGTAAGCGAAACGAATCATGCGCAAAACATCCTCCGATGCATTCTTTCAGCAGGTTCAAATCGTAACAAACAAGGCGCTGAACGCCCAGCCCTGCACGAGCGCGGCGAACATGGCCGCCGCCGCCGGTTCCGCAGTCGCGCGATGAACGAAGCCCGCCATCCACCACAGTACGAGCCAGAAAACGACGATAAAGTGCGTAATCAGGACGAGAAAAGAACTGGACTCGTTGAGGAGCAGAACGCCGGTCAGAATCGCGGCCCAAAGGATGAGGCGGGTCAGGAAGAAAGTTGCCACACGACGCCAGCCGGACAAGCCTCCGCGCAGGGACTGCTCGTCGGACAGGAAGAGAGGGAAGCTGACCGCAGCGAGGATTGGCATCCGAATCCACTGCTCCCCGGACGGGATTACGTGGAAGAGTCGCTCTCCGATGCCCAGCACGAACACGACGATCACATACGCGACGGCAATCACACTGACGAGGATGCCCCACCGGCTGAGGCGGAACCGGTGGCCCCGCCACAGGAATAAGCCCGTCACCAGCACGAAGCTCATCAGGTAGTCGGCCGCGAAAATACCAAGCCACGCCAACGGAACGAAGAAGCGCAGGACGATCAGCGCCCCCCCGGCGGCAGCGACGTAGGACACGACCATCCACCGCGGATCGGCGCTGTCGGGTCCCGCCGGTGGGGGCGGCGGTTTCGGAACAAGGGCCAGGGCGGCGATCAAGCCTGCTGCTGCCATCACCGCAAGCCAGAGGTATCGATGGACGGCCCGGATCGAATCTCCCTCCCCTCCCATCCATCCAGCGATCATTCCCATCTTGGAAGGGTCGAACAGCGCGGACGAATGGGCGCCGTATGGGAACTTCCACCACACGCCTGTCGTTCCCGCTGCGTCCATTAATAACGGCGCGAACTCGTTGATTCGGGGTGCGTCGAGATGGCCCGTGACGACGAGGATGCGGCCCGCTTCCAGGGCTTCGACCGCTACCGGTGCGGGAGAGAGCAACACCAGCGTTTCCAGACTGCGGGTTGGCGCCAGATCGACGAGAAGGGCACCTCCCAGCGAATGCCCCACCAGCAGGGTTTCACCGCCGACATGGTCGATGACACGCTCGACGGCAAGAGCGCTGAGCTCGAAGGTGAACGGCTCGCTCGAATCGCCATGTCCCGGAAGGTCGAAGGCATAGACCTGGAAGCCGGACTCGGCGAGGGCCATGCCGAAGCTCTGCATGAACTCTTTGTTGCTGTTGAGCCCATGAACCAGGATTACCGTGCCGGCCGGCGCCGAATCGGGCGAGAAGCGAATGTAAGGCGTGGCCGGGTTGATCGGCAGAATTCCCCTTTCCGTGCTCGGGCTGACCCGCGCGTACTGGAGCCAGGCGAAGAGGAAAACAGCGAGGCAGGCCAGGCTGAAGGCGAGCATGCGATGGTTCGGGGCGTTCCGGGGGTGCACAGCCCTCGATGCTATACTAAACCACCTCGTTTCATGAACTAGCCCGCCGCCGCCGGCTGCCAAGAGCGACAGGGTGAGCATCGCTGGAAAGGGCACACAGCGGGGTCGAAGTCAGCTTATGTCCGCCTCCAAAACCGAGACAATTGACACCCTGGCGCGGCGTGTTCGCCGGTTGCAGGCCGAGGGCAAGCGCGTCGTCCTGACCAATGGGTGTTTCGACCTCCTGCATGCCGGTCACATCGACCTGTTCCGACGCGCCAGAGCGCTGGGCGATGTGCTGATCGTGGCGATCAACGGCGACGAATCGGTAGGTCGCCTGAAGGGCGACAAACGCCCCATCTTCGACGAGCAGGAGCGCGAAGAGATCCTCACCGCGCTCGAAATGGTTGATTTTGTGTACATCTTCGAGGAAGACACACCGCTCGCGACGATTCTCGAAATCCGTCCAGATGTGCTTGTCAAGGGCGCCGATTGGCTGGATGAAGGGATTGTGGGTCAGCCCGAGGTGGAGGGATGGGGCGGCAAGGTCGTTGCGCTGGAACTGGTAGAAGGCCAGTCCACGACGGGAATAATAGAGCGGGTTGTCTCCCGGTTGGGAGACAACCCGCAGTAGTCAGTAGTCAGTTGCGGAACGCCGAGCGCCCATTGTGGCCCGGGCCGAGTTGGTCGCTACCTGAAGAAGTGACGGATGACGAGGGATCAACGGCAAGCTAAACCTAACTGACTACCGACTACTGACTACTGACAACTTCTTCACCCCATGCCCGAACTCGTACAGACTCGATTGCAGAAGCTTCTGTCGGGCATCCTGGACGTCACCGATATTCGGCAGATCGCGTCCGAGACTCTGAAGAGGGAGCGCCGGGTCGTCGTTTCGGGGCTCAGCGGATCGTCTCGCGCCCTGATGGTCGCGGCCCTCTGGAAGGCCTTCAAACGTCCGATCATCCTTCTCACCGCGAACGACGCGGCCACCGAGAGCCTTACAGTCGATGTCGCGTACTTCCACGACGAGTTGAACGATCGTGGGTCGGACGCCGTCTGCAGCTTCCCCGCCTGGGAGACCGATCCCTACGCGGGTTTGACCCCGCACGCAGACACCCAGCAGGCGCGAGCGAAGACGCTCTGGCGGCTCCGTGCGGGCACAGCCGATGTCGTCATCACCTCCGTACGAGCCCTGGGAGGCCGCCTCGAGCGTCCCGCCAGTTTCGACTCCTACGGCCTGCAGATCAAGGTCGGGGATGAGGTGTCCCAGGAGCTGATGCTGGAGCACCTGGCGACGGCCGGCTACCTCAGGCAGGAGCCGGTCGGCTCGGTCGGAGAGTTCTCACAGCGGGGAGGAATCGTGGACGTCTTCTCGCCGTTGATGGCCGATCCGGCGCGCATCGAATTCTTTGGGGATACCGTCGATTCGATCCGAGAGTTCGACCTCGACGACCAGCGATCGCGGAGCCCAATCCGCCGAATCGACATCCTGCCCATGCAGGAGCATTTCGTGACGCGCGAAATGTACCGGAATTGGGCTTCGGCGGCACGCCGGCGTTGGGTCGACGACACGTACCAGAGCGACCTTCGCGACAAGCTCGTCTTCGCGGACGACGGCGAGCCCTTTCCGGGCTCGTCATTCCTCATTCCAGAGTCGTACCCGTTGGAAGCCGCCCTCACGGACTACTCCGAAGGCGCAGTGTTTGTGCTGGATGAGCCCGAGCTTCTCGAAGAGTCCTACGAGAAGTTCTTCGGGGTCCTCGAACAACGGTACTCCCAGACCAGCACGGCCGGCGGCATCGCTCTGGCTCCCGAGAACCTGTTCATGCCCCCGTCCGATCTGGCGGAATTGATCGAGCGTCATTCATCCCTGAGCCTCGAAGAGCTCGCGTCCGACGGTTCCGAATTCCTGATCGTGGGCCAGCCGGCAAGACGGTTTCACGGGCGGATTCGCGAGATGGTGGAAACCATCCGGCAGTCCTTTGAGGCGGGGACCCAGGTGGTCCTGCTTGGCAGCACGCTGGGAATGGCGGAACGCCTGCGGGACATCCTTCACGAGTACGAGCTCCCTTTCCGGACCGAGTTCGGGGAACAGCCGATCAAACCGCAGGAAGAAGGCAACGCACCCGTTGTAGCCATCGGGCGGCTGTCGGCGGGTTTCCGTCTTCGGGAGGTGGGCCTCGAGGTTTTCGCCGAGACCGACGTCCTCGACGAGACCGAGCATTTTGCGGCGCCCCGACGGCGTAAGAAGGCGTCAAGCTTCATGTCGGACCTCCAGGACCTGAAGGAAGGTCAGTACGTCGTCCACGTGGACCATGGAATCGGTCTCTACGGAGGCATCACGACGATTCACGATCGGGAATGCATGGCCCTCAGCTACCACGAGGGGGACCGGCTCTACGTGCCGCTGGAACGGTTGGATCTTGTGCAGAAGTACTCGGCGGCCGAGGGCGCCAAACCCAAGCTGGACAAGCTCGGAGGGACGACCTGGGTGGCGCGCAAGGCGCGCGTCAAGCGAGCCATCCGGGACATGGCGCACGAACTGCTGCGGCTCTACGCGGAACGCAAGGTTGCGCTCGGACATACCTTTTCTCCGGACAATGAATGGCAGCAGGAGTTCGAAGAAGCGTTCCAGTACGAGGAGACGCCCGATCAGCTGGCCGCGATCGTTGACATCAAGAGAGACATGGAGGCGCAGGTGCCCATGGATCGCCTCATCTGCGGCGACGTGGGATACGGTAAGACGGAAGTCGGCATGCGTGCCGTGTTCAAGGCAGTCTCCGACAACAAACAGGTCGCGATGCTGGCCCCGACCACGGTTCTCTGCTTCCAGCACTTCGAGACCCTCAAAGAGCGATTCGCCGCCTTTCCGGTGACCGTTGCCATGCTGAGCCGATTTGTCCCCCCTAAGCAACAGAAGCAGGTCATTCGGGACATCGAATCGGGCAAGGTGGACGTCGTGGTGGGAACCCACCGCTTGCTGTCCAAGGATGTGGATTTCCACGATCTCGGCCTGCTGATCGTTGACGAAGAACAGCGGTTCGGAGTCGCCCACAAAGAACGGCTCAAACAGCTGAAAAAACAAGTCGACGTCGTGACGATGACGGCGACGCCGATTCCCCGAACGCTGCACATGGCCCTGACCGGTCTTCGTGACATGTCCGTGATCGAAACTCCGCCGCGGGATCGCCTGGCGATCAACACGGCAGTGGTGAAGTTCAACACGACCGTGATCCAGAACGCGATCGATTTCGAACTAGACCGCGGAGGCCAGGTCTATTTTGTTCACAACCGCGTCCAATCGATCTACTCGATGGCCAGCTTCGTCCAGCGCATCTGTCCCAAGGCCCGGGTCGGTGTGGGCCACGGGCAGATGGCGGAGAAGGAACTGGAGCGGATCATGTTGCGGTTCATGCACCATGAGTTCGACGTTCTCGTCAGCACGACCATCATCGAGAACGGCCTGGACATTGCTGCAGCCAACACGATGTTGGTCAACCGGGCCGATCGGTACGGCCTGGCGCAGCTTTACCAACTCCGCGGCCGGGTCGGACGCTCGAATCGACGGGCGTTTGCCTACTTGTTGATTCCTTCCGACAAGACATTGACTCCGATCGCGCGCCGCCGGCTGGCCGCCATCCGGGAATTCAGCGAACTGGGCGCCGGTTTTCGTGTCGCCGCGCTGGATCTGGAGCTTCGGGGCGCGGGCAACCTGCTTGGTGGCCAGCAACATGGCCACATCGAGGCGATCGGCTTCGACCTTTACTGTCAGATGCTTGAGCGAACGATGGAGGAGCTGCGCACCGGAGAAGCGCCGCCCGACGTCGACACTTCCATCAATCTCCAGGCGGATTTGAGGCTCCCGTCCAGCTTCGTGTCCGACGAAGCCCTGCGGCTGCGGATCTACAAGAGCGTTGCGTCGGCGCGGACCGTTGAGGAGATCGACGAGCAGTACCGGGACCTCGAGGACCGGTTCGGAGAACTACCCGTCCAGGTTCAGAACATTCTCGAATACGCCCGGCTGCGGGTCTTTGGCCGTAGCCTGGGTATCCACTCGATCGACAGGAGGCGGGACTCTGTCGACGTCGTTTTTCACGAAAAGGCTCGCGTTAGTCCGGATCGGATCGTCCAACTCGTAGAGGAGGGTCGGAAAGTCATGTTCGCGCCGCCGGCGACGCTTCGGATCAAGGCAGCCGGATCCCGGCGGGAACTCTTCCAGACCATTCAAGACGTGTTGCAGGAACTGTCTTGATATATCCTCTTTGAGAAGAATCTATCGTGCCCGCGAGGGCGAGTGAGGAAGCGCATGCGTCGAGTATTGGTACTGTCCATAGTCGGGATCGGTCTCTGGTCCGGATTGGCCGTCGCCCAGAAGACCCTTGACGAAATCATCGCCAGGGTGAACTCCGATATCATCCTGCGTTCCGAGTACGAGGAGACGGAGCAGTCGATGGCGGAGGAACTGTCCCAGCAGTTGCAGGGTTTGCAGCTGGAACGAGCCGTCGAAGAAAGCAGCAAGGACCTGCTTCGCACGATGATTGATAATCACCTGCTGCTCCAGAAGGCGAAGGACCTGGACATGACCGCCGACCTGGAAGTGATCAAGACCATGGAACGTCTGCGGCAGGAGTACCGCTTCGAGAGCCTCGAGGCTCTCGAGTCCGCTATCCTCCAACAAGGACAGAATATCGAGACCTTCAAGGAGAACATCGCGATGCAGTACCTCACCGGCCAGGTTCTGCAGCGCGAAGTCTACCCGAAGATCATCATCACGACCGAAGACCTCGCGAACTACTACGAGGAGAACAAGGCCGATTTCAATCGGCCCGCGGGTATCCGTCTGCAGGAAATCGTGTTCCTGACCGCCGACAAGACGCCCGAGGAGCTGGAGGCGATCAGGGCGAAGGCTGACGAAACCCTCTTGCGCGTCCAGGGCGGAGATGATTTCGGAGAGGTTGCCAACGAGGTTTCCGAGTCCGGCACCGCCTCGAATTTTGGAGACCTCGGGTTTTTCGAGAAGGGCCAGCTCAGTGAAGACTACGAAGCAGCCGCTGCCGATCTCGCTCGCAACGAAGTCAGCGAGGTCATCGAATTGTCGGACGCGCTCGTCATTCTGAAAGTCCCGGATCGGCACGACGGAGGTATCCTGGAGTTCGAGCTGGCGCGAAACAATATTCAGGACCGCCTCTGGTCCGAGCGGGTCACGCCCCGCGTTCGTGACTACCTGACACGGTTGCGACTCGAGGGGTTCATCGAGATTCGCGAAGGTTACAGCGATTCGGGTGCGGCCGAATCCAGCCGGCACTAGTCTCCGGCAGCACGCCCTCACGAGTGCGACTGGACCTGTTTTTGAAGTGGTGCCGTGTCATCCCCAGGCGGCCGATGGCAAAAGCCACCTGCGATGCAGGCCGCGTCCAGGTCAACGGCCGCCTCGCCAGGGCAGGTCACCAACTCCGCCTCGACGACGTTGTCACGCTCGACCTGACCAACAGGCTGTTGAAATTCAAGATCCGATCTCTGCCCGATCGACCACCCGGTAAGGTAGAATCCCGCGAAATGATCGAGGTTCTGGAGAACATCCGCAAGCGGACGGAGGGCTGAGATGCTCACGCCGCTGGAACTGGCAATCATGAAGTCGCTGTGGCGACGGGGAGAGGCCACGGTTCGCCAGGTTCAGGACGACCTGGTAGCTGACAGAGGGCTGGCCTACACGACGGTCATGACCGTGATGGATCGGCTGTTCAAGAAGGAGTTGGTGGAGCGGCGCAAGAAGTCGAGAGCACACGTGTACCGACCGGTCGTGACCGAGGCGCAAGCACGGAGGGAAGCAGTCGGAGTGCTCCTTGACGGATTTTTCAGGGGCTCCCAGGCTAGTCTTCGGTCCTACCTGTCCGGAAGGGAACCCACTGCGCCCCCGCACCCATCGAAGGACGCTCCACCCCTCGACGACACCCTGCTCTAGCAGAGAAGAAGGCCACGGATTCCACGGAGAGGAGAAGCCTGTGGTCTTCCCTCAGAAAAACCACTCCTAATCCGCTAAATCCGTGCAATCCGTGGCTGGATTCCGTTCATCGAGGAAGTTTGCAGTGGACGGCTGGCGACTCTTGTCTTGAACGCTGAACGCTGATCGCTGACAGCTTGACTATTCTTCCTTCTTGAAGAGGATGTCGTAGAGCTGCTTCTTGCTTATTCCGGTTTGCGCGGACAACAACTTGAGCAGTTGCTTGCGTGTCAGGCCGGACACGTCGATACGGTCGGACTTCGAATCCCGGTTCCCTTCGACCACGATGACGAATTCCCCTTTTTCGACAACCCGGGGCAGAATCTCCGAGATTTGTCCGGACAGATGCTCCTCATGAATCTTGGTCAACTCCCGGCCCACGAAGATCTCCCTGTCCCCGAGTACCTCCAGCATGTCTTCCAGGGCGGAGCGAATGCGGCGCGGTGTTTCGAAGAAGATCAACGTGGAAGGAACGGATTCGTACGAAGCGAGCTTGCGGCGGCGATGGCTCTGCCGCGCCGGCAGAAAGCCTCCGAAAGAGAAGGCATCACTCGGCAGGCCCGAGACCGATAGCGCGGCCACGCTGGCCGACGGGCCCGGTACCGGTATGATCGAGATTTCACGTGCGCGGCACAGCCGAATCAGGCGGTATCCGGGGTCCGCCACCGTCGGTGTGCCCGCATCGGATATCAGTGCCACGTCGGCGCCCGAGGAGATGCGTGCGGCAAGCTCTTCAGCCTTTTCCGCTTCGTTGAACTCGTGATAGCTCTCCAGCGGACGGCGGATTCCGTAATGATTGAGCAGCTTCACGGACCGCCGTGTGTCCTCGCACGCAACGAGATCCACCTTTGCAAGGAGTGACGCGGCCCGATGAGACAAATCAGCGAGATTGCCGATCGGCGTTGCGACGACGTAGAGGGTGCCTTTTGACATCGAAAGAAGTCACTTTGAGCTGGTTTTGAGCTTGACTCGTCCGGCTGGCTCGCTACAATAGGTAGCTTGGTATACGCCTAAGGGACTAGAGATTGAATCTGAGTCTTGACGAGTACCGAAAGGAAGCAACAAACCTACCATAATGCCCAATCAATAATAGCCACTGCTCACTTTTAAGAGCAGTCCTGCTTAAATAGCGTAGCTATTCTTCTTATTGATATCCTCACTTGAATACATGGCCCCGGTTCTGGCAAGAACCGGGGCTTCCTCTTTGGCGTCTCGTAATCCGCTAAATCCGCGCAATCCGTGGCTGAATCCGTCCGCGCAACCCGTGGCTTACGGGTCTAAAGAACGCAGGTACTCGCGGAAGTCGGCCCCCAGGTCGTCTCGTTTCAAGGCCATCTCGACGGTGGCTTTGAGGAAGCAACCCGTGGCTTACGGGTCTAAAGAACGCAGGTACTCGCGGAAGTCGGCCCCCAGGTCGTCTCGTTTCAAGGCCATCTCGACGGTGGCTTTGAGGAAGCCGAGTTTGTCACCTGCATCGTAGCGCGTGCCCTCGAACATGTAGGCATAGACCGGTTGCTGCTCCAGCAACATGCGAATCGCGTCGGTCAGTTGAATTTCGCCGCCGCGGCCGACATCGGTGCGCTCGAGGGTGTGAAAGATTTCAGGGGTCAGGAGATAACGGCCGATGATGGCCAGGTCGGAAGGCGCCTCGGCGGCTTCAGGTTTCTCGACGACGTCCTGGATTCGGAAGACACGGTCTTCGTAACCGTCCAGCGGGTAGCCCTGGATGATCCCGTAGTGTGAGACTTCATCGGTGGGCACCCGGCAGGTTGCGATCATCGACGACTGAAGCTTGTCGAACAAATCCGTCATCTGCTTCAGACAAGGTGTCTCCGAGTCAATGATGTCGTCGCCAAGCAGCACTGCGAAGGGCTCTGCTCCGACCGACTCCCGAGCCATCATAATCGCGTGTCCGAGTCCCAGCGCTTCTTTCTGCCGGACGTAGGAGACGTTTACCATGTTCGAGATCTGGTTCATCTCGGCCAGCTCCGCGGTCTTACCGCGTTCTTCAAGGATGCGTTCCAACTCGAAGGACACATCGAAGTGATCCTCGATCGCGTTCTTGCCTCGGCCGGTTACGATCGTGATGTTGCGGATTCCCGACGCGACCGCCTCCTCGACCACGTACTGGATTAGCGGTTTGTCGACGAGCGGCATCATTTCTTTGGGCTGAGCTTTCGTTGCGGGAAGAAAACGGGTACCGAGCCCGGCTGCCGGGAAGACGGCCTTTCGGATCTGCATGGTGCTGGAGAGGCCGTGAGCGACGTTGGTCAAGAGCTGATCCTCCAAAAAGGCGATTGTAACGCCATTTCGGAGGGCGGGCGCCCGCGCCCACTCATTTCAAGGAACCTGTTCCGGGCGGGTGTGTCGACGGCAACGCGGTTTCCCGTGCGACGCGGACAGTGTTGACGTGGATCGTGACCGTATCGTTTGTATTCTGGGCGTAGCCGCCCGCGAGGACGACGGCGCACGCGACACCTTGATCTGCACATGCTTCGAGAACCGTGCGATCACGATTCGCCAGCCCGTCGATAGTCAGCCCCAGCCCTCCGAGCATGTCCTGACGGTAGGGATCGGCGCCGGCCAGGTAGAAGACCAGGTCCGGGGAGGCGTCGTCGAATCCGGTTGCGATCGCGCGCTCCAATTCCCGAGCGTACTCCTGATCGGTGCAGCCATCGCGAAGCGGGACATCGATGTCGCTCGGCGGCTTGACGGCCGGGTAGTTGTCAGCCTGATGCAGCGAGATCGTTGTCACGCGGGGGTCCTGTCTGAATATGAACGCCGTGCCGTTGCCGTGATGGACGTCGCAATCGATGGTCATGGCCGTCTCGATCTTCTTCCTCTTTTGGAGCACCCGGATCGCAACGGCAACGTCATTGACCAGACAGAATCCTTCGGCGTGGTCGGGAAAGGCATGATGAAACCCCCCGGACAGGTTCATCGAACGGCCCTCCTCGCAAGCAAGCTCGCCTGCGAGCAGCGTGCCGCCGGTGGCAAGCCAGAAAGCATCCACCAGCGCGGGCGAAAACGGGACCTCCGCGGCCCTGAGCTCGCCCTCGGCCAGCATGCCCGTCTTCAGCTTCTGGAGATAGTTGAAGTCATGGACAGTGAGAATGTCTTCGTCGGTCGCGGGGTTGGGGGTCACGAAGGCCGCGGCCTCGACAAATGCCCGAGTCTCCTCATACACGAGACGATATTTCTGGATGGGAAAGATATGCGTTTCTCCGAAGTTGAGGAAGTAGTCTGGCGAGTAGACGATCTTCATTGGAATCGCAGGCCGTTGTCCGTTGTCGAGCCCGCGCAGCGAGGATTATGGCTCGAACTCTTTTGTTCTCGACGACAAGAACTGACGGGTGACGAGTGGATCGATGAGAAGCTGAACCGAACCGCACAACGGGCAACGGCCTACGGCCTACGAAACTACAAAAGCCCTTGAACCGCGCCTCCATCGATGGGAATCGTGGTGCCCGTAATATAGCTGGCCCGCTCCGAAGCCAGGAAGGCGACAAGGGCGGCGAACTCTGCGGTATTGCCGATGCGCCCCAGCGGGATCGTCGACTCCCAGTTTCGGAGGACGTCCTCCCTCGACACGCCTGTGCGTTCTGCGGTGGCGTTCGCGAGTTGTTCCACCCGTTCGGTCATGGTGAATCCCGGACAGACATTGTTGACCAGAATATTGTCCGGTCCGAGTTCCTTCGAGAGAGTCTTCGCCAGCCCGACCACACCGGCCCTCAGGCTGTTTGACAGCAGCAATCCGTCTACCGGCTGCTTGACCGAGATCGAGGTGACGTTGATGATACGCCCCCACCGGTTCGCCTTCATGTAGGGTATGGCTGCCCGGCAGAGGTTCACAACACTCAACAGGTTCAGATGGAAGGCGGCCGCCCACGCCGAGTTCTCGAGCGTGTCGAAGGTCCCCGGCGGCGGGCCGCCTGCGTTGGTGACGAGGATGTCGATCGTGCCGAACCGGCCCGCAACCTCGGAAACCAGCTTCTCGACGTCTTCGGTCAGGGAAACATCGGCTCTCAGCCCAAAAACCTCGCTGCCGGTTTCGCCGGCAATTTCGCCCGCCACTTGTGTGATAAGGGCTTCGTTCCTGGAGCAGATGGCAACCCGCGCGCCTTCGCGGGCGAGTTCTTCGGCCACGGCCCGGCCCAGGCCCTTGCTGGCGGCTGCCACAAGAGCCGCTTTGTTCTGAAGTCTTAAATCCATCGATGGTCCTTAGCAGCTAGGTGTTCCTGAGGTAGTCGTCGGTCTTGTCCAGCCAGTCCTGCCGTATCGGCGAAAACACGTCCAGGTCCAGCGTGTCTTCGAGCGCTTCGGCCCCATGAACGACGTTGGACGGAATGTGCAGGACTTCGCCCTCACGGACGATGATCTCGCGTCCCTCGATGTCGAACTTGAGTGCCCCTTCGAGAACATAGGTCACCTGTTCGTTCTCATGGCTGTGAGCGGGCACGACGCTTCCCGCCTTCAGGATGACGTGTGCCAGCATCACGCGGTCGCCCGTCACGAGTTTTCTGGATATCGCCGGGTTGAGAGTTTCGAGTTCGATTTCGTCCCAACGGTAGTGCGTCGAGCGTTGTTCTGCTTCTTCCATCGTAGCGCCTCCTAATCGATGATCATCCCCATACGGAACCAGCGTGTGCGGGAGAAAAAGTGTGCGGCTATCGAAAAATAGGCCTCGACGCGCTCCCTCCAGGAGCGGCGGCCGGGCACATACGGATCGCTCCGGTAGGACCAGTAGATGAACAGGGGCTTGCCCATGATGTCCTCGCGCTGGATGAAGCCCCAGTACCGACTGTCGTTGCTGTTGTCCCGATTGTCGCCCATCACGAAGTATGAATTCTCCGGCAATGTGACCGGTCCGTAGTTGTCGCGGGCCTGGAGTTCGCTCGAGGTCCAAGGGTCGGCCCGATAGATAGAAGAATCAACGTGGATCTTGTAGGGCTCGTCGAGTTGTTCGGCGTTGACCAAGACGTTCTTGTCGCGGATTTCTACCTTGTCGCCGGGCAGCGCGATCAGGCGTTTGACGAAAGGGATGTCTCCTTGCGTCGGAGAACGGAAAGCGACGATATCGCCGCGTTCGAGGCTGCGCCGCGGCAGATACGAGCGGATGAAATCCGGGTAGTTTGCGACGAAAGCCAACTTGTCGAGGAAGAAGTGATCCCCGACCATGATGGTGGGCTTCATCGACTCGGTCGGGACTTGCGTCGCCTGGGCGACGAAGCTTGTAAAGATCAGGACGAAAATGATGGTGAAGGTGAGGCTCTCGACCCACTCCCTGACCTGACCCTTACCGATCGGGGCAGGGTCGGCTCGGTTCGCGACTGCCGTTGAATCGAATACGACGAGTTCACCGACGCCAACGTCCGGACGGCCATGCTCGAGCGCTCGCAAGTCTTCGCTCATTGAAGCTTTGCTTGTACGAGGCCGCTGACCCTGCCACCGTCGACGGTTTTTCCCGAGAGCAATGCCATGGTCGCCTTCATCACCCTGCCCATGTCTTTCGGCCCCTCGGCCCCCGTTTCGGAAATTGCCCCCTCGATCGCCACCTGAATCTCTTCATCGGTTGCCGGCGGAGGCAGGTACGCTTCGATCACCCCGATCTCTTGTTCTTCCTTCTCTGCCAATTCGATGCGTCCACCCTTGCGGAACTGTGCCGCGGAATCCCGACGCTGCTTCACGAGGGTGTTCAGAACAGCCAGCACCTCGTTGTCGTTCAGTGTTTCGCGCTTCTCGATTTCCTTGTGCGTCACTGCGGTCTTGACCATCCGCAGGACGCCCAATTTCAGCGCTTCCCTGGCTTTCATGGCAGATGCGAGATCTGCCTGGATTCTCTCCTGTAAAACCACGTCCTATCTCCCGTGTGGGCGGTCGTCGAATTAGGGAGGGATAGTCATCGGCCGGTCCGGGATAGTTCCCGCGTCCTCCCCGAAGTATCTTAGCAGCCCGATGCAGAAGTCTGGTTCGCCCGACGCGGCACGATCAGACTTTTGCCGGCCCTCAGGCGTCCAGCTCGACGGTCCAGTACAGATAGTCTCGCCAGCTGTCGGGAGGTGACTTGATCCTGAACGTGATGTGGTAGGCCGGGAGCCATCGAGGTTCGGTGGGCCGCCGGATGAGTTCCATACCGGCCTGTTCGGGCGTGCGGCCTCCCTTCCGGTGGTTGCACCTGAAGCAGGCGGTCACGATGTTGTCCCACTTCTTCTTGCCGCCCCTCGCGACCGGGATCACGTGATCGAAAGTCAGGTCCTCGGTCGGGGACTTCTTGCCGCAATACTGGCACTTGTACTCGTCCCTGGCGTAGATGTTCGCGCGCGAGAACTTGACGCGGTGCCGAGTTTTGACCCGGGCGTACTTGATCAGCCGGCAGATGGAAGGAAGCTTGATCGAAAACGTGACACTGTGCACCTCGCGGTCGTACTCGTCGATGACCTCCACCTTGCCTGCGAACAGCAGGGTCAGCGCTCTCTTCCACGAAATGATGCGGAGCGGTTCGTAGGACGCATTGAGCAGCAGCGTAGCTTGCATTCGATTCTTCTATTCCTCCACCTGCCGGACCGGCGCAGCGGCGGTATGGGCCAGTCAGGAAAATTCTTAGCGACGACCGTGGCTTTGTCAAGGGTTTTCCCGACTCAAACCCTTATTTGACAACAGGTTTGCGGCGATCTGACGTGGCGTTCACCATTAGGTGATCGCCCCGGCCCCGGGGTTGGCTTACAATGGCCCCGTTGCGTGAGGCTGTCGGTGCCCAGCGACTAGCCGTCGGCCCTCAGCAACAGGTATCGGATCCGGAGGCGTTTGGCCCAACAGCCTCGTGGAGAGACAGGTATGTCGTTCGAGCTTGCCCGAAAAGAAAGCCATCTCCGAAGCATTTTCAGCGGGATGGACTCGTGTGTCGTGGCTTTCAGCGGCGGTGTCGACAGCTCTTACCTGGCCTTGATCGCTCACCAGGAACTGGGTTCCCGGGCTCTTGCGGTGACTGCGGAAAGCCCCAGCTATCCTGAACACCACAAAGAACAGGCGCTCCGTCTGTTAGACCGCTTCGGATTCCGCCACGAGTTTATCCATTCCGAGGAGCTGGACGACCCGAATTATGCCGAGAACCCGGTCAACCGATGTTACTTCTGCAAACATGAGCTGTACGGGAAGCTGAGCGCGCTGGCGGCCGATAGCGGGTTCGAGTGTGTTGCCGACGGGAACAACCTGGACGATCAGGGCGACTACCGGCCGGGCCGTCGGGCGGGTGTCGAAATGAAGATCCGGAGTCCTCTGATTGAGGCCGGCCTCTGCAAGGATGAGGTCCGGTCCCTTTCCAGGTCGCAGGGACTCCCGATGTGGGATCAGCCCGCTTCAGCATGCCTGTCCTCCCGCATTCCATATGGGCTTGCTGTGACGAAGGAGAAACTGAGGATGATCGAGCGCGGAGAAGAGGTGTTGCGGTCTCTGGGGTTCCGCCAGAGTCGGGTCCGCCACCATGGCGACATCGCGAGGATCGAGATTGCCCGCGATGAACTGATGAAAGCGATGAGTATGGAAATGTTCGACCGCTTGACTTCCGAGTTCAAAGCGATCGGTTTTCGTTTCGTGACGCTCGACGTGGAGGGCTACCGGTCCGGAGCCCTGAACGAAACGCTGACTCCCCTGAACATGCCGGAAGAGAAGTGAAGATTCTCGTCGTCGGGTCGGGCGGCCGGGAACACGCCCTCGTCGATGCCCTGTCGCGCAGCCGTAAGACCTCGAAGATCTGCGTCGCGCCTGGCAACGGGGGCATTCGTGGGCAGGCCGAGATCGTCTCGATATCCCCAGCCGACATCGAGGCGTTATCCGATTATGCCGAGAACAACGGCATCGAGCTCACCGTCGTGGGCCCCGAAATCCCTCTCAGCCTGGGGATCGTCGATCGATTCCGAGCAAGGCAGCTTCCCATCATCGGTCCGACGGCCGCGCTGGCACGGCTGGAGTCCAGCAAGAGCTATACGAAGCATCTGTGCTCCGAGAACGGGATCCCGACCGCAGCATACACGGAATGTGCCTCCGCCGAAGAGGCCTACGCGGTGCTGGAAGCGGGCAGCTATCCCATCGTCGTGAAGGCGGATGGTCTCGCCGCGGGCAAAGGGGTAGTCGTGGCGTCGGATCGAGACGAGGCCCGCCGGGCAATACACGATCTCATGGAAACGGGCGCCCTCGGTGCGGCCGGTTCCCGAGTCGTTATCGAGGAGTTCATGTCCGGCGAAGAGGTTTCCTTTCATGTCTTCGTCGACGGGACCGATTTCAAACCCATGATTGCTTCGCAGGACCATAAGCCCCGTTTTGCGGGAGACCAGGGTCCCAATACAGGTGGTATGGGGGCCTATTCGATGGACTCACTGCTGAGCCGGCAGGAGCGTCAGGATGTCGTGGAGCGGATGATTCGTCCCACATTGCGAGCGGCCGGCAGTTACTTCGGTATTCTCTACGCCGGGCTGATGCTGACGGACGAAGGGCCGAAGCTGGTGGAATACAACGTACGATTCGGGGATCCGGAAACCCAGGTCATGCTGCCACGACTCCGGACAGACCTGGTGGACGTGTTCCAGGCGATGTTGGATCATCGCCTGAGCGACATCGATCTCGAGTGGGAGGACGGCGCAGCGGCTACCGTCGTTCTGGTGGCGGATTCCTACCCCGGCAAGGTCGAATCCGGAAAAGAGATTTCCGGCCTGGAGGAAGCGTGCCGGGTCTCCGACGTCACCGTCTACCACGCGGGAACGCGATGGGAGGACGGTCGGGTCTACACGGCCGGCGGCCGCATCCTGAACGTGACCGCGATCGGAGCCACCTTGTCGGAAGCCCTTGAAAAGGCTTATTTTGTCGCAGAAATGATAGACTTTGAAGGCAAGGACTATCGCCGGGACATCGGACAGAAAGGACTCAGGAAAGCCATATGAAGCCATCGGTAGGAGTCATCATGGGAAGCGATTCAGACCTTCCGGTCATGCGCGAAGCAGTGAAGGTTCTGGAGCAATTCGGAGTTGGCTGCGAGGTCGAAGTATCCAGCGCCCACCGATCTCCTGCCCGTACCGGAGAGTTCGCGCGGTCGGCGCGAGAGCGAGGGCTGAAGGTGATCATCGCCGGGGCCGGGTCGGCGGCCCACCTGGCCGGGGTCATCGCCGCGGAGACCACCTTGCCGGTCATCGGGGTCCCGATCGACAGTTCCCCCCTCAAGGGATTCGATGCCCTGCTATCGACCGTCCAGATGCCGCCGGGAGTTCCGGTCGCCACGATGGCCGTCGGCAAGGCGGGCGCCACCAACGCGGCGCTGTTTGCCGTACAGATCCTGGCAACCGCCGATGAGGCGCTGGCCGCCGGCATGGCGGAGCACAAGAAGAAGCTGGCTGAGGGCGTCGCCGAAAAGAACCGGCGGGCCCAGGAACGGCTGCAATCAGGCTGATGAAGAAGTTTCACGTCGCCAATTTCGGCTGCCGCGCCGCTCAATCGGAAGGGGCCGCCGTTCACGAGCAGCTGAGAGCTGGGGCGATGTCTCCCACCAAGACCGCTTTCGGGGCGGACGTCCTGATCGTCAATTCGTGTACTGTTACCGAGGAAGCCGACCGTGACGTTCGACGGTTGATCCGCCGTGTCGCTCGCCGCAGTCCCGAAACCCGCATCATCGTTACGGGTTGCTACGCTCAGCGCAGCCCGGAAGAACTCGCCACGATGCCGAACGTAAGTTACGTTGTCGGTAACTCCCACAAGTCGATGGTCGGTGAGCTTGCCATTGACGTTCTCGAAGATCCCTCCGGAGAGGGCCGCGCGAAAGTCTTCTGTAGCGATATCTTCCAGGAGAAGGAACTGGCGCGCTCGCCGCACCAGGGTTCGCGCGGCCGCACCCGCGCGACCGTGAAGGTACAGGACGGTTGTGATTCGAACTGTTCTTTCTGCATCATACCGTCTGTTCGCGGCCGCAGCCGGAGCCTGTCCCCCGCAGCGCTGATATCACAGGTCCGCGAGCTCGTGGACCGTGGCTACCCTGAGGTGGTTCTGTCCGGGATTCACCTTGGTTCATACGGTCGGGACCTCGGTGGCGCGCCCTGCTTCGAGGAACTGGTCCGAAGCGTACTGAATGAGGTGCCCGGGCTCGAGCGATTGCGGTTGAGTTCCATCGAGCCCCTGGAAGTCACGCCTGGATTGATCGATCTGGTGGCCGCACACAGCCGGGTGGCCCGTCACCTCCATGTGCCGCTGCAAAGCGGGTCCGCCCGGATTCTTCGAGCGATGCGCCGACCCTACAGCCCGGAGTACTATACCGATCTCGTGTGCCGGATTCGCGAACGTGCGCCCGACGCCGCGATCGGTGCCGACGTTATGGTTGGATTCCCAGGCGAGACTGACGACGATTTCATGGAAACCTACCGGCTGATCGACGCGTCGCCGCTGACCTATCTGCATGTTTTCCCCTATTCATCGCGTCCCGGAACGGTCGCGTCGGAGATGCCGAACCCTGTCCCGGACCATGTGTCCCGGTACAGAGGCCGACTTCTCCGCAACTTGAGTGGCCGCAAGAACGAGCGGTTCCGAGAGAGGTTCATCGGTCGCGAACTGGCAGTGCTGATCCTGGATGAGGAAGCCGCCGGCGGCTGGCGCGCCGGCATGACCGACAACTTCATCAAGATTCGAGTTCCCGAGGCACTGGCGCCGAACCGATGGCACTCTCTCCCAGTGGCGGCGCTTGATGGAGCGGGGCTTGCCGCCACAGGCTGCGAGACCAGGCTGGCTTAGCGATATTGCCGAGAAACCATTGAATTCCTGGGTAGGCGATCCGCCTTAGCTTCCGGTAGTCCGCTCAATCGGAATGGGACTGTTGTCCGTTACCGGAATAGCTGAAGGCTGAACGCGGATCGGAAACGCTCTAGGTTTCCAGGATGACGACTGCGGCAGAAACCGTATGATCGTGTGTCAGCGACACGAAAAACCGGCCCGCGCCCAGCGCCGTGGCCCGGTTCAGCGCTTCGCCGTGAAGGTGGAGTTCAGGCTGACCTGAAGGGAGTCGATGCACGTCGACATCCTTCCATCGAACGCCGGCGGCCCAGCCCGTACCGAGCGCCTTGAACGCCGCCTCTTTTGCCGCCCAGCGGGCCGCATAGTGAATTTCGGGGCGGGCGCATCCTTTGCAGTATGCGGTCTCACCTTCGGTGAAGATTCGATTCAGGAACCGGTCCCCGAACCGCTCGAGCGACTTTGCGATCCGCTCGTTCAGAATGACGTCGATGCCGATGCCTATGATCATAGTAGTCAGTAATCAGTGGAGAGAAGACGTAGTCCGTTGTCCGTAGGCCGTTGCGCGGTTCGGTTCAGCGTCTCATCGATCGGCTCGCTACTCGTCAGTGCTTGTCGACGCGGCTGGCAGAGTTTCGAGCCATAGTGCTCGTCGAGCGTTCCGACAACGGATAACGGCCTACGGCCAACGGGGACGGGCAAGAGGCAAGAGCGGGTTCATTCCCACTGGTCACTTGTCACCAAAGCCGAGGGCTCATGTTACAGGTACAGCGTAACTCGCAGGTGACTTTTCTGACGGCCCCTCAGCTGACCGGAATCCCCAGGATCGTCCATGCGTTCTCGACGCGTCGGGGAGAAAACGACGATGTTGCCATGGGACCGGATCGGCCTGATACGCAGGAGAACCGGGGAACGGTTCATGGCCGCGATCGGAGTTCCCGGATGGCCGTCTTTCAGGCCGAAGCAAGTCCACTCCAACATCGTTCACGCGGTCAATGACAACGCGTTGGTGAACGAGAGGCCCGAGGGAGACGCGGCCTTCACGTCGCTGCAGGGAATGGCGCTCGGTGTGGCAACGGCCGACTGCGCGCCGATTCTGATCGCCGATTCAGGTTCCCGCGCGGTTGCGGCTGTCCATGCCGGTTGGCGTGGCACCTCCGAGGGTGTTGCGCGTCGCACCATCGATCGCATGGTCGAGGAATCGGGACTCGATCCGGGCGACGTCTGGGCCGTCGTGGGTCCGCATATCGGAGTCTGCTGTATGGAAGTCGGCGAGGAAGTCTACGAGTGGTTTGGGCACCCGGCCGTGTTCGAGAGGCGAAAGGAGTGGCCGAAGCCCCACCTGAACCTGGCCGAAGCCAATCGGCTTCAGCTAATCGAAGCGGGCGTTGACCCCGACCGGGTGATCGTTTCCTCATTGTGCACGAAGTGTCGGGCCGACCTCTTCCATTCTTACCGCAGGGATGGAGACCGCGCGGGCCGGATGTTCTCCCTCATCGGGATCGAGCCCTGAATGGATCGCGCGCGCGGCAGGGATCGGTGGGAATCCGCCCGCATCCGGATGGTCGACGAGCAGATTCGCGGCCGGGGGGTTCGGGACGAGCGCGTGCTCGACGCGATGCGCCGGGTACCGAGACATGAGTTCGTCCCGCCGTCTTCACTTACTCGTGCCTACGAGGACACTCCCTTGCAGATCGGGGAGGGCCAGACCATTTCCCAGCCCTACATCGTCGGCCTGATGACCGAGATGCTCCGGGTCGGGGCCGACGACCGCGTCCTCGAAGTCGGAACAGGATCCGGCTACCAGACGGCCGTGCTCGCAGAGCTCGCGCGGACGACGTTCACGGTGGAGATTCGTGAAGAGCTGGCTCGAAGGGCCCGCCTGAACCTCGAAAAACTCGGCTTCACGAACATTGATTTCAGGATCGGCGACGGCTACGCCGGATGGCCGGAGGCCGCATCGTTCGACTGTATCGTGGTCACGGCCGGAGCCGAGGGGATTCCACCGAAGCTCGTCGCTCAACTCCGGCCCGGTGGTCGCATGGTGATACCGGTGGGCGACACCTTACGCGGCCAGATCCTCCAACTTGTCACGAAGCAGAGCGATGAAGCGATAGACACCAAAGACACGGTTCCGGTACGATTTGTACCGATGATTTCAAGTACAGGAGGAGGCATGGGGGAATCGACCGACTTCTAGCCCGGATTATTCATGGATTGTCTACTGCAGCGGCGGATACACTCGCAGATACGGCGTTGCGCTCCGTCGGCCTCCTCGACGTATTGTCATATACGCCTCCGGGGGCCTCGGTCGCGCGCCTTGTCTCTGCGGCGTCTCCACCGCTTCGCGACGAGAACCATGAATAATCCGGGCTAATGACGGTTCCTTCGACCGCCGAATAGTCATGAAGATCTTACGAATCACGATGGTGCTCGTCCTCACCCTGGCTGGGTTGCTGCCCGCGGCTGCCCAGGAACGCGAGGCGCCGGGCATCACTGGAATGGCCGTCCAAGGTACGTCGGTCAACCTGGAGTATTTCAAGGGTGAGAAGAACGTTCTTGTCATCTTCTACCGGATGCACACCTGACCGTTCTGCCAGGAACAGCTCGGTGAGCTGCAAGCGAACTACGACAAAATCAAAGAACTCGACGCGGAGTTGATCGCGCTCAGCGCAGACCCGCAGGAGACCGCCCGGCAGACCGTTCGGGAACTCAACCTGACGTACCCCGTGCTGTCGGATTCTTACCGAAACCATATCCGCGCGTACGATGTCCTCCATCCGCAGGAAGGGATCGCGCGTCCTTCCGTATTCATCGTCGACAGGGAAGGCAAAATCCGATGGCAGTTCATCGGAATGAGTGCGGGAGAACGGCCGGCGATGATGACGATTCTGGGTCAGCTCCAGGCATTGCGCTAAACGTGTTTCGGGGTTAAAAAAAGGCGGCAGGCCACGAGCCTACCGCCTTTTCTCTAAGCGCGTCTTCGAGGACGCGATGTCTGTTAACGGAGTAACTGCAGAACCGACTGCGATGACTGGTTCGCCTGGGCCAGCGCGGAGAGTCCGCTCTGGGTCAGGATGTTGAACTTCGTCAACTGTGCCGCTTCTTCCGCGATGTTGGCGTCGCGGATTCGGGATTCCGAAGCCTTCACGCTGACCGCCATAGTCTGAGCCTGCGAGATGGCAAAACTCAACCGGTTCATGGCCGCACCGACTCGACCCTGGACTGTGCCGAGGGTACCGATGGCGGTCTGAATGCTTGTGATGGCGGTGTTGGCGTTCGCCTGGCTCGTGATGTTCTGGGTGCTGATACCGAGACCCTGCGTGTCGACAGCTGTGGTCAGGGCGAACGAGACGTACGTAACGCTCGCGGTCGTCGCCGTCTGCGTGTTACCGACGAAAACGGAGCGGGCGTTCAGGTTAGCGTTGCTCGTTTCCAGTCCACCAGCCGTCGCGTTTCGGGTGATTTCCGAAAGCACCGACTGGAACTCCGCGTCCAGAGTCGTCCGGGAACCGGTGAAGGTGTCCGAAGCCGACTGGCTGGCCAGAGTCAAGGCACGGTCGAGCAAAGAAGAAATGTTATTCAGCGCGCCGTCTTCGATCTGCAGCTTGCTGATGGCGTCATTCGCACTGCGGATACCGATGCTCAGACCGGTGTTATCCAGTCTGTGTCGGTTCGCAACCGCCTGACCGGCAGCGTCATCGGCCGCGCTATTGATGCGCAGTCCGGACGTCAACCGGGCCAGGGTCCTCTGGAGACCGCCTTGGGTCTGGTCGAGGGTGGCCTGTGCGTTGATAGACGAAAGGTTGGTGACTACAGAAAAGCTCATAAGGATCCTCCCTGAAAGAGTTAAATTGATCCTCCTTGATCTTGAGCACGGGTATCCGAGCCCGTCCAAACATCCGTGTTTAGTTGTACCCTCTGTATCGGCCCTCAGGATTGGGATGTTTAGCCCGAAAGTCAAAAAACTGACACTTCGGGTTAACCATCCATTTTTCAGTCTCTTTGGCGGAATCCATATTCCGACAGATCCCCCGACGGTGCGGTTCGTGTCAGCGCCTCGACGCCGTCTGCGACAGCCGGGAAGACTCTCGGGCCCGTGTTACCATTCCAGTGAGAGCGGTAGGGGGGCGAGGTTCGATTGGGCGGACGAAATCCATACTTTGATGAGCTTGCCTCGGTGCAGTCAGCCACCGAGAAGTTCACCGTCACATTCCTTCCGATGAACGTCACCGTGGAGGTCGACCCCGACAAACTCCCCCTGGGCGACACCGGCCTGCCCGGCAGCATTCTGGACGTTGCGCTGGCCAACGGCATCGAGATCGATCACGCCTGCGGCGGGGTCTGCGCCTGCTCGACCTGTCACTGCGTGGTTCAGGAAGGTGGAGACACGCTCTCCGAGATGAGCGACGCCGAAGAAGACCAGCTCTACAACGCGCCGGGTCTCACCCCCGACAGCCGCCTCAGCTGCCAGGCCGTCGCAGACGGGTCCGCGGATATCGTTGTTTACATACCGGATTGGAACCGTAACGCGGTACGGGAAAGTCACTGAAGAAGTAGTCAGCGGCCAGTAGTCAGTAGCCACTCGCGACCCCCTCTTTCCGCTCCTTCTTGAACTGAATACTGACTACTGACAACTGACTACTATTTTCCCCTTGACCCTTTCGGGCACTGGCATAAAAATATGGCAACCATGACAAACCAATACCGCTGGATCTTGGTCGGTGCTTTGGTGTGCCTTCTCGGGGCCGGTGTTTTCGCAACGGGCCAGAGCCTGCCCGTTTCACAGCAAAGCACGTCGGATGGGAATCCGCAGCGGGTGCCCGATCAGTTTCGTCTCTCGGTTGAGGTCGAGCTGGTCAACGTGACCGCGACGGTGCTGGATCAGGAAGGCAAGTACGTCGGGGGTCTGACCGAGACCGATTTCACGATTTTTGAAGACGGGGTGGAACAGGAAATCTCATTCTTCTCGCACGATCTCAGAGTACCCATCAGTATGGGGATTCTAGTCGACACGAGCGGCAGCATGCGTCACAAACTCCAGCAATCGTTGCAGACCGCGCGAGAGCTGGCGCAAGCGCTGTCTGACGACGACGAAGTGTTCATCATCGGCTTTGACAACAACGTCAAGGTGCTTCAGAACTTCACTCGCAATGGGCCGCACATTCAGCAAACGTTGAGGGGCATCCGCTCCCGCGGTGAGACCGCCGCGTTCGATGCGATCGGTCTGGGCCTGGAAATGATGGAGGCCGCGAAGCACGACAAGAAGATCCTGTTGATGATCACTGATGGTTTCGATACCAAGAGCAAGCTCAAAGCGGACGATATCGACGAGATGCTCAAACGTGCCGAGGTCCTCGTGTACGCGATCGGAATCGATGACGACGACGACGACCCGGAAGTGCGCCGACGCACCCGGTACCACATCTACCACTACATGTTGGCGCGGTTGACGGGTGTCACAGGTGGCCGGGCGTTTCGCCTGTTCACCGGACGTCGTTACGCACTGCGGAGTCTCGCGGAAGTGCTGCTGGAGGAGTTACACCAGCAGTACACGCTCAGTTACTATCCGTCGAGCGGTCCCGTCGACACGAGTTGGCGGGAGATCGAGGTGGAACTGGAGCATCCGGGGGCGACGATTCGCCACAGGGGTGGATACTACGTCGGCACAATGCTAGCGTCGCCGCAATAGCTTTCCCTTTCCTTTTAGACCTGTCCTCAGGGCGCTGGCCCGGCCAGCCGCTTTCGGGTGTAGGTGCGCTCTATGAGCGCACATCCGTTGGTGTCCAAAACAGCGGCAGGGAACCCCTCTCTGGTACGGGATAGGCCCGTTAGAATCATTTAGGCGCAGCTCCAAGTCCACGAAGAGGTCTCCGTGCCGGAGACAGGCGAAACTCTAGGATCGGGTGTAGGGGCGCTCTATGAGCGCACGTGTTTCGGTTCGAAGAATGTGCGGTCATAGACCGCACATTCACCTATCGCAAATTGCGATATTTGAAAGAATCCACATTGCAGGTTGCTCATTGGAGATTGTTTCATGTCAGATTTCCGGCCAATAAGAAATCGAGCAATTTGCAATCTCCAGATTTCCAATGCGGAATCGTCCAATGACCAATCTGCAATAGCTGTCAGACGAGATCCCAGCCACCTCCCTTGATCGAGTAGAGTGTGCGGTCATAGACCGCACCTCCTTTTGGATGCGGGGGCTGGCTAGATTTCCGGCCTCGAGCAACCTCCAAATTTCCAATGCGGAATCGTCCAATGACCAATCTGCAATAGCTGTCAGACGAGATCCCATCCACCTCCCTTGATCGAGTAGAGTGTGCGGTCATAGACCGCACCTACACCTCCTTTTGGATGCGGGGGCTGGCTAGCTAGACCACTTGCGGGAAGTCCAGCAGGGTGTTCGTTGTCTCGATAGATCGCCGCCGCGCCTCTTCCAGTGCCGGTGCCGCGTCGATCATCACGTCGACGAGTTCCGGGTCGAACTGCTTCCCCGAAGACTTTCGCAACTCCTCTACGGCGCGCTCTGTCGAGAGGCCTCGCTGGTATGGGCGGTTGCTCGTCATCGCGTCGAAGGTGTCTGCAACGAGGATGAGTCGCGCCTCCATCGGGATCTTGTCGCCTTTCAGCCCGTCCGGATATCCCTCGCCGTCGAAGTGTTCGTGATGGTGGCGGATCGAAGACTCCAGGTTGAATCCATAAAGAGTGCGGACGATACGGCTGCCGATGACCGGGTGTGCCTGGATCTGACGCCGTTCTTCGTCGTTCAAAGATCCTGGCTTGCAGAGAACCGCCGACGGTACACCGATTTTACCGATATCGTGGAGGATCGATCCGACCTTCAGGCCGAACATTTCTTCGTCGTTGAACCCGCCGACCTGGCCCGCCAGAAGCTCCGCGTAGCGGTCCACGCGATCGCAATGCCCGGCGGTGTAGGCATCCTTGGCTTCGAGCGAACGCGCATGGGCCTGGATCGATGAAATGAACATGCTGCGTAGTTGCTCCTGATGCCGGCGCACCATGTAATGTTCCTTCAGGTAACTGTCGAGGCGGTTCCGGAACAGCTTGAAGACCCAGCGATGGCGATCGAGCCCGCGTTCGTCTCCGTGGTCGTAGCCGACGTAGAGGAAGGCGACGTAGGAATCGTGGCGGAGCGGCCAGCACCGTGCCCAGCGATTCTGCGTCTGCAGGTACCAGTTTCGCGGCAGCTCCTTGAGCGTTGACGAATCCTGGATGACGGCCGTCGACAGGTCGGAAGACACCGACAACAGAGCTTTGCTGGCGTCTCGCCCGAGGCGGTCGCGCTCGACGAGCATCTGAAATGAATCACCTTCCAGAACGTATACGCCGAACGTATCTGGACGGAGGTGCGACATGGCGTAGTCGGCGAAATCGCCGAGGCTGCTCGAGATTTCCCGCAGTGGAAAGGAATGCCGCCCGAGGCCGTGGAGTTCGATCAGGATCTGGTTGGTGCCGGTGATTTCCGAGTCCCGTTCTTCCAGGGTCTGTTCCAAACGTTGCCGGTAGTCCTGGTGGTCACGGAAAACCCGTCGTCGCTCGAGTGCGCGCGTCAGCACGCTGTCCAGCTCCCGGAGCGTATAGGGTTTGCTGAGGAAATCGAAAGCGCCGGCGCGCATGGCGGCCAGAATCTGAGATTCCGTAGTGAACCCTGTCAGCAGGACGGTCACGATCGTGGGATCGAACTCCACGATCCGTCGCACGAGCTCGAGCCCGTTCATCCCGGGCATCCGGATGTCGGACACGACCAGGTCGTATGGGTCCGCACCCTCCAGTATGTCGAAAGCAGCGCGGGCGTCTTGGGCTGTTTCGATCGAAAAGCCCTTAGCTTCCAGAACCTCGCTCAGGAAGCCACGCGAGTCGGCATCGTCTTCGACGATCAGTATCCGCACCATATCGGTGTTATCGGATGCGTGTGATGAGAAGATTAGCCACAGACGGCACGGACGAATTCAGCCACGGATTGAAGGGAGGAATCCAGCCACGGATTGCACGGATTCAGCGGATTAAAGAGATCTTTCGGACAGCATGACCACTGATTCAGTCCTATCCGTGTAATCTGTGTAATCCGTGGCTTTCTTACGCCTTAGCCGGCGACGGCCGGCATCTTCTTAAGTTCGGCCGGGGTTTGATCCAGACCGATCCGTTTGATCTTTTCGATCAGCGTTGTCCGCTTCAGATTCAGCAACTTCGCTGCAAGCTTCTTGTTTCCGCCGGTCTTTCGCAGACTCTGGAGGATCAACTCGCGCTCCATGCCCGATACGACGCTCTGGAAATTGATCCCTTCGTCGGGGATTTCGATCATCGGGGGCAGATTGGCACCCGAGCGGCTCTGTATCTCAGGGGGCAGGTCGAGGGCGACGATCGTCGGGCGAGGCCCGGTCAGCGCCACCATACGCTCCACGATGTTTTCCAACTGGCGAACGTTTCCGGGCCAGTCGAACGACATCAGGGCCTTGATGACTTCCGGGGCGATCGTCTTGGATTCCAAGGCATGGGTTTCTGTGAATTGTTTGAGGAAGCGCTGAATCATCAGCGGAATGTCCTCCCGACGCTCCCTCAGGGGCGGCAGGTCGACCGGGATCACGTTCAATCGGTAGAACAGGTCTTCTCGGAATGTACCCTCACGGACCATTTCCTCTAGGTTGGCACTCGTAGCCGCGACGATCCGGACATCGATCTTGATCGTCGAGTTGCCGCCAACCCTCTCGAATTCCCGCTCCTGGAGGACCCGCAGCAGCTTGATTTGCAGCGTCTGCGGCATGTTCCCGATTTCGTCCAGGAACAGGGTGCCTCCGTTGGCCTGCTCGAATCGCCCGATCCGCGTCTGGATCGCACCGGTGAAAGCGCCCTTGACGTGACCGAAAAGTTCTGATTCTAAAAGCGTTTCCGGGATTGCGCCACAATTGATACTGACTAGTTTCTGGTCGCGGCGAGGGCTGTTGAAATGGATGGCCCTGGCGATCAATTCCTTGCCCGTGCCGGTTTCACCCTGGATCAGGACGGTGGTGTTCAAGCCGGCAACGGTCTCGATCAATTCGAAGATCTCTTTCATCGGCCGGCCGGTGCCGACCATATTGTCGAACGAGTACTTTTCCTTCAACTGGCGGCGCAGGTACTGGTTTTCGAAACGTAACTGCCTTTGACGCAGTCCTTTACGTACCCGCAAGGGAAGTTCGATGAGCTTGAACGGTTTGGTCAGGTAGTCGTGCGCACCCTTCTTGATGGCCTGGACGGCGGTCTCGATGGATGCGTGGCCGGTGATCACCAGGCCGATCGTCTCTGGATACTTGGCGAGAGCTTCGTCGAGGAGTTCGACGCCGTTCCTGCCGGGTAGCATAAGATCAGTGATTAGTACGTCGTATGGGACTTGCGCCAGTTTTTCGGCCGCCTCCTCGGCCGATCCCGCAGAATCGACCTCGAACCCATCAAGCGTCAAGATTTCGACTATGGCTTGACGAAGCTCCGCTTCGTCATCGACCACAAGTATCTGAATATTCGATACTTCCATATCTATAGCGCCTCCTGCGTCAAATATTTGAACCGATTATAGGAACAGTGACATAAAGTTTTCAACAGAATATGCCGAAGAAAAGAGACGTATGCGCCCATTGAGTGAATTCCGACCGGAAAAGACCCGGATGCTGATCGTCGACGACGATGCCGACCTCCGCGTAACCCTCGCCGACTACTTCGAAAGCAGGGGGTTCAATGTCGTGTCAGCACGTTGTGGAGCCGATGCCGTCGAACTGCTGGCCTCTCGCAGTACGCAGTTCGATATTGTCCTGACCGATCTGGTGATGCCGGGGGTCGACGGGCTCGCCGTGCTGAAAGCGGCAAAGCAAGTCAACCCCCTGGTGCACGTTGTCGTCATGACTGGGTATTCGTCCTTGAAAACGGCAATCGAGTCCATTCGTTGCGGCGCGTTCGATTATCTGGCCAAACCGTTCGAGCTGGTCGAGATCGAGATCGTTGTCAATCGGATCATCGAACACCAGCTTCTCGCGGCCGAAAACCAGCGGCTCAGCCGCAAGCTTTCCGTGCTCTCCGAACGGGCTCGCTCCGTCGAATCCCGTCTGGATGCAATCGAAACTTCACTAAGCAGGCTCATTGCCATTCTTGACAAGAGCGACAAAACGTTGACACAGTTGAAGATTTGACACCTTAGCCACCTTTTTGGCCTGTCAACATCCTGTCATCCAGCCACGGGGGTCATGTCAACTGGCTGACTTTTTCCGCGCTTTCCGGCGGTTCCGCCACTGACTTCGGAAGTCGTCTGAGCTAGGAAAAAGTTGCCTCAAGCGCCTGATCTGCCTACCCGAAGGTGACTGGTTCAGATCCGCCGGCCCTTTGCCTGCCGCCCTCTTGGCACGCAAGCTGCAATAGTCGCCGGCATGACGGATCGACGCAGTGAGGCTTCCTCCGCACACCTGAAAGGCCTCGAAGATCTCATCGACAAGTTTCAGGAGACGTCGCACTCCCTGGAGCGGTCCTACAGTCAACTCCAGGATCGGGTGCGTACGCTGTCCGCCGAACTCGACGAGGAACGCGAGCAGCGGATCCGCTTCGAGCGCCTGGCCGCGATGGGAGAGCTGGCGATGGAGCTCGCGCACGAGATTCGGAATCCGCTGGGCAGCATCGAACTCTACGCGTCCATGATCCAGGGTCCTCACGCCGAACAGATCGTCCGAGGCGTTCAGCTCCTCAACCATTCCGTCACCAACATCCTACAGTTCGGACAACCGATCCATCCGAAGCCGGAGGAAATCGTGGTCGACGACCTCGTCGAGGGCGTTCGGGACTTTCTAGGTCCCCTCGCAGACCAGAAGGGAATTCGGATCTCGTCAAGAGTTGAGGCAGGCTGCAGGGGCGTAGGAGACTACGAGTTGCTCCACCGGATGCTGCTGAACCTGGTGTTGAACGCACTGCGAGAGACCCCCAGTGGGGGATCCATTCGACTCGAGGCGGAGCACCTTTCAGGCCACTTCAGGCTCGTTGTCGAAGACGACGGTCCGGGGATTCCGCCCGAGATCGTGGCAAAGATTTTCGATCCGATGTTCTCTGCCAGTAAGAGTGGTCGCGGGCTGGGTCTGCCGATCGTGAAGCGCATCGTCGAAGCGCATCTGGGTAGCATTTCGGTGGAATCCTCGGATCGGGGCACGCGATTCGAGATCTGTCTCAAGACCCCGCGAACCGGGACGTCCCGCGTCAAACGAAAACACTATCGTCCCCAGCATCGGGTGACGCCGACCGCGACGGCGGCAAGAGGCGCGGCGGTTTGAAGAGCAGGAGGTTCCAGTGAGTCGGTTGATGGTTGTTGATGATGACATTCAAATGCTGTCGGCGTTGGAAGCTGCTCTCATTAGCCGCGGACACGAGGTGGAAAAGGCTTCGAACGGCATCGATGCGGTCCAGAAGCTCAAAGCCCGGTTGCCCCGGGCTATCATCACGGATCTACGGATGCCGGCGATGGACGGCCTCGAGCTGCTCGAACACGTCCGCCGAACGAGCCCCGACCTCCCCGTAATCCTGCTCTCCGCATACGGAAGCGTCCCCACCGCCGTGGATGCCATGCGGAACGGCGCGATGGATTTTCTTGTGAAACCGTTCTCACAGGAGGCGCTCGATCGAGTGCTGGCGCGGCTTCCAAAGACTAACACCCAACCGGCGCTCCCGAAGAAGACCGAGATCATCAGCGAGAACCGCCACATGAAAAAACTGCTTGCTGATGCCGCCCAAGCGGCCCGGACGGACGCGACGGTCCTGGTTCAGGCCGAGAGCGGAACTGGCAAGGAACTGTTGGCGCGCTGGATTCACGAAAGCAGCAACAGATGCAAGGGGCCGTTTGTCGCGGTTAATTGCGCCGCTCTTCCCGACAACCTCCTGGAATCGGAACTGTTCGGATACGAAAAGGGTGCCTTCACCGGCGCCAACACTCTGAAGCTGGGTAAATTCGAACTTGCGCAGCAGGGCACGATTCTGCTCGACGAGATCGGCGAGATGGCGCCCCTGCTCCAGGCAAAGCTTTTGCGAGTCCTCCAGGAGCAGGAAGTCGATCGGGTGGGCGGCAAGAAACCGGTTCCGATCAGCGTCAGGGTCATTGCAACCACCAACAAGGACTTGAAGAAGTTGATCAGCCGCGGCCAGTTCCGCGAAGACCTGTTCTTCAGGCTGAACGTGGTGCCGCTGCGAATCCTCCCTCTGCGGGACCGAAGGGACGACATCGCCGTCCTTACAGCGCACTTTGCCAACAAATACGGGGGCGCAACCGACCCAAGCGTCAACGACGAATCGCTGAAGGTCCTCACCGGTTTTGGTTGGCCGGGCAACGTCCGGGAACTCGAGAACGTGATCCATCGATCCTATGCCCTGCGCGGGCGCTTGCAGATCACGCCGGCGGATCTGTTCGACCAGGCGGTCGACACCGGAGCCGGCCTGCAACTGCAGGCCGGCTACTCGGTCAGTGAGATGGAACGAAAGCTGATTCTGGCCACGTTGGACCAAACCGACGGGAACCGCACCCACGCTGCAAAGCTGCTCGGGATATCGCTTCGGACGCTACGCAACAAGCTGAAAGAATATCGACTTGAGGAAGCAACAGCATGATCGACAGTAGCTTCATGAACTTCATCGAGAGCCAACTCTCCGTCGCTTCCAAGCGACAGCAGGTGCTGTCTGCAAACATCGCAAACGTCGACACGCCCGACTACCGGGCTCAGGACGTGACATTCGAAGAACGGCTGGAAACGCTCAACATGGTTGGCACCGCTGGCAGCCACATGACCAGTGCCGGAAAGGGCACCGGCTTTCGGATGTTCGACGTCGACACGGAGCCCAAGCCGAACGGGAACACCGTCGATCTCGACCGGGAACTGACCGAGGTAACCAAAAACGGGTTGCAGTTCGTCACCTTGATGCAGTTTCTGCAGAACAAGATGCGGACTCTTCGGTCCAGCATCACCGATGGAGGTGCTTGATGAGCCTACTGACCGCGATTGACATCAATGCGAGTGGAATGTCGGCACAGCGCCAGCGGGTCGAGGTGTCCACCACGAACCTGGCCAACGCACGCACGACGCGCACGGAAGAAGGCGGCCCTTACCGCCGCCAGGACGTCGTTTTCAAAGCGACGCCGTTCGAGAAAACGCTGAATGCCGCCAGAGGTGGATGGTCCCCCAGGGGAGTCGAAGTCGTGGAGGTCGTCGACGACCCGACCGATTTCATCCGAAGCTTCGAACCGGGCCACCCGGACGCCGACGAAGAGGGGTACGTCCTGTACCCGAACGTCAGCACGATGCGGGAAATGGCCAACCTGGCCAGCGCTTCGCGCAGCTATCAGGCCAACATCTCCGCGATCAGCGTGCTCAAGACGATGATTCAACGGACTCTGGATCTCGGACGATGAGTGATTTCAAGCTTTATAACGACCTGCAGAAGCTCGTTCAGCCCACGCCTCTGAAACAGAAGCCTTCGGAGGGCGAGTTCGGCAACTTACTCAAGGAAGCCGTCGACCAGGTGAACAAACTGGAAGAAGGGTCGAACGTGGAGCTGCAGAAGTTCTTGAACAACGAAGCCGACCTGCACTCGGTGATGATCGCCCTGGAAAAAGCCGACCTTTCCTTCCAGATGATGATGCAGGTTCGAAACAAGATCGTTCAGGCCTACCAGGAGCTCATGAGGGCTCAGGTCTAGGGAACGACAACCCTCGACGGGGGAACGACGACCCGACGTACGAATCCTGACTTGCTGAACTATGGCTGCACCTTCTAGCATCGATCAAATCAAAGATTGGTTGAACAGCTACACCCTGTCGCAGAAAGTCGCGATCATCGGTTCCGCGGCATCCGTCATCGTCCTGCTCTGGACTTTGGTGTACTTCGTTAACCAGGTGGACTACCAGGTTTTGTATTCCGAGCTGGATCCATCCGATGCCCAGGACGTCGTTCAACGACTGCAGGGTATGTCGGTCGAATACCGCCTGTCCGATGACGGCGCCACGGTGCGCGTTCCCCGCGACAAGCTGTCCGAGATTCGGATTCAGCTCGCCAGCGAAGGATTGCCCCAGTCGGGACGCATCGGTTTTGAGATCTTCGACCGGACGAACTTCGGTCTGACGAACTTCCAGGAACAGGTGAACTTCCAGCGAGCTCTGGAAGGCGAGCTCGCGCGAAGCATCTCGACCCTGTCGGAAGTGGAAGTCGCCCGGGTTCACCTTGTCCTGTCCGCTAAATCGTTGTTCAAGTCGGACGCAGATCAGACCAAGGCATCGGTAATCCTGCGTCTCCGTCGTGGTCGGTCGCTTGCCGACTCATCCGTAAACGGGATCGTTCACATGGTGGCCAGCGCGGTCAAGGGGCTGGAGCCGGCCAAGGTGACCGTCATCGATTTCGCGGGACGGATCCTGTCGAAAAACGACGATTCCGGCCCGATGTCTGGCCGGCAGCTGGAAACACGACTGACGATCGAGTCCGAACTGGCCGAAAAGATCACGCGCATACTGGAGCCTGTGGTCGGTGTCGGGAAAGTGCGGCCCCAGGTATCGGTGGTGATGGACTGGCAGCAGGTCGAAGAGACTGTCGAGCAGTACGACCCCAACTCGTCCGTGATCCGATCCCAGCAGATCCGCACCGAGCGGACTCCCGGCGACAACCAGGCCATCGGCATTCCGGGTCCCCAGGGCCAACCGATCGACCCCGCCGTAGCGCCGGGGCAGCCAGGCGAAGGGGACTACGTCAGCGAGAACGAGGTCGTCAACTACGAGGTTTCCAAGTCCGTTCGGCATGTCGTAAACCCTGTCGGGGAAATCCTGAGCATGTCGGTCGCGGTGATCCTCGACAACAAGACGACGATTGAAGTCGACGACGAGGGTGTCGCAACGCCCCTGTCGGAGCCCTGGGGGCAGCAGGAAATGACCAAGTACCGCGATCTGGTGGCCGCCACCGTCGGCTTCAACGCGAATCGCGGAGACTCGCTCATCATCGAGAACGTCTCGTTCGGCAATGAAGCGTTGCCAATCACCCCGCCCACGATGCTGGAGCAGCAGGCGCCCTTGATTCTGACGGCGCTCCGGTACCTGATCATCCCGGTCGTGTTCCTGTTCGTCTACCTGTTGTTCCTGCGACCGTTGCAGAAGACGATATTCGCCAACTGGGAGCCGCGCCCGCAGCTGGCCGCGGCGGCCGCCGCCGGTGATTTCGGCGCGACGATCCAGACACCGGTGTCGGTCCAGCAGCTTGAAGAACAACTGAATTCAGCCCCGCTGCCGACGGTTCCCGGTCAGGCCCAGGCCCTGCCGGCCCAGGTCGGTATGCCGGCTCCAGCCAGCGTTCCGGCACCTGCCGGCATCGACGCGAACAGCATCCCGTCGATCGCGTCGGCCAGGGGCCCAGAGACGAACACTATCCCGCCGATTGTGTCGGCTGACGGGACGCCGGAACGTGAGTTCCTGCCCTTGCCGACGTCCAACAAGGTGGATCTGATCCGATCGCGCGTGGTCGAACACGCCAAACGGGAACCCGAAACTGTCGCACGCCTCGTTCGCGTGTGGCTGAACGAAGACAAACAGTAGTTAAGCCCGGATTATTCATGAATTGTCTACTGCAGCGGCGGATACACTCGCAGATACGGCGTTGCGCTCGGTCGGCCTCCTCGGCGTATTGTCATATACGCCTGCGGGGGCCTCGGTCGCGCGCCTTGTCTCTGCGGCGTCTCCACCGCTTCGCGACGACAACCACGAATAACCCGGGCCTTAGGACAGAGGGCGCAGGTTAGATATGGGTGGAGACGCACAAAAAGCCGCATCGATGTTCGTTCTGCTGGGCGAAGAAACCGCCTCCGGCGTGATGGCCCATCTGAACGAGTCCGAGATTGAACAGTTATCGAAGGAAATCTCCAACGTCGGTCCGATCTCGGCCGACCAGGCCGAAGCGAACGCCGAAGAGCTGTACCAGATGCTCGTGGCGAACCGCTTCGTGTCCGAGGGCGGCGTGGACTACGCCAGAAAGGTCATCCTGAAGACCCTGGGCGCGGGCTCCGCCAAGCGAATCATCGACAGGTTGTCATCCAGTTATGCCAGCTACAACGCCTTCCAGTCGATCGACAAAGTCAACCCGATCCAGCTAGCGCAGTTCATCCAGCACGAACACCCGCAGACGATCTCTTTGATCCTGGCCCATCTGGGCCCCAGAGCCGCCGCGGAACTTCTGGAATCGCTGCCTGAGGACATCCAGGCCGAGGTCGCCATCCGGATGGCAAACATGGAGGAGATCTCGCCCGACGTGATCGGCGGAGTTGCTTCCGTGCTGGAGGAAAAGCTCAAACCGGTGGGCAATTACGGAGACGGAGAGGGATTCGGCGGCATCCGGGCCGTGGCGGAAATGTTCAACCGCCTCGACCGCCGGATGAGCCGGACCGTGCTCGAGCAGATCGATACGACGACCCCGGAGATTGCGAACTCCATCCGGCAGTTGATGTTCATCTTTGAAGACATTTCGACACTCGACGACACCGCGATGCGGGAAATCCTGCAGCGCGTCGACAAGAAGACGATCGGTCAGGCGTTGAAGGGCACCATCCCGGAACTCCAGAATCAGTTCTTCCGCAACATGTCGCAACGCGCGGTAGAGATGTTGAAGGAAGAGATGGAGATCATGGGACCGATGAAGATGCGCGATGTCCACGCCGCTCAGCAGCGCATCGTCGAAATCGTCCGACAGCTCGAGGACGAGGGTGTCATCGCCATCGGTGGAGGTTCCGACGAGTATGTCCTCTAGGATCATCCGCGGCGCCGAGCGCGTCAAGAAGCCCAGGATCAGCCCGCCGCCCGGAGGCGTGGGTGGGCTGCCCCAGGACCACGTGATGACGGTCGAGAAACAGGCGTTCGAGAAGGGCTACCACGAAGGCGAACGAATGGGTAAACAGATGGGCGAGCAGATGATCGGAACGGTCGTCAAGCGTTACGACCAGAGTATTGTCCAGTTCGCGATTTCGCACAAATCCCTGGTCGAGTCGATGGAACTGGAAACCGTCCGGCTGGCGCTGGAGATCGCGAAGACGATATTGGAGCGGGAAGTCTCTACGGACCCGGACGTCGTCAGCGCGCTGGCCACTCTGGCGCTGAAACGACTCGAGGGTCATCACGAGATTGCGCTGAAGGTCAGTTCGGACGACCTGGAGCGTGTCCGGGCCGCCATCGAGCACATCAATCCCGCGGTGAGTGTGGTTCCCGAACCCACGCTCGAGCGGGGTGACTTCCTCATCGACACGAGCAAGACGCACCTGGATGGGCGGATGATGAGCCGCATCAACGGCATCGGCCGCGTGCTGCTCGAACAATCCTGAAGAACCGCCGGGCTCATGCCGAACCAGTTTGCCAAAGATTTGAACCTTGCCGAGCGCTACTCTCGCCTCGCCGAACTGGATTCGCTGATCGAATTCGGAGTCATCGACAAGGTGGTCGGTAACTCCATCGAATCCCATGGCCCGAACGCGACGACCGGCTCCATCTGCTGGGCTGAGAGCGGCGGGATAAAGATCCCGCTGGAAGTCGTCGGTTTCAACGAGGGCAAAGTGATCACGATGCCGCTCGGCAAGCTCGAAAGCGTCAAGCAGGGTGACCGTGTCTACGCGTCGGGCCGCGTCGCCACCGTCGGTGTCGGAGAAGAGTTGCTGGGTCGGGTCCTGGACGGCCTCGGTCGTCCAATCGACGAACGACCACTGCCCACCAGTCTGGGCGAGCAGGCGTTGTATGCCGAGCCGTCGAATCCGCTGACTCGAGACCCGATCCGAGATCCTATTCAGACCGGTATTCGATCCATAGACGGATTGCTCACCTGTGGCATGGGCCAGCGAGTCGGGATCTTCGGCGGAAGTGGCGTGGGCAAGAGTACCCTGCTGGGCATGATCGCCCGGTACACCAGCGCCGACCTCAACGTGATTGCGATGGTCGGCGAGCGAGGCCGCGAGGTCCGCGAGTTTATCGAGAACGACCTCGGTGAAGACGGTCTGAAGCGGTCCGTCGTCTTTGTGTCGACCTCGGACCAGCCGGCGCTGGTGCGCATCCGCGCCGCGTTCGCGGCGACCGCGGCGGCCGAGTACTTCCAGAGGCAGGGGCACAACGTGCTGTTGATGATGGACTCGGTGACCCGGTTCGCGATGGCACAGCGAGAGGTGGGACTGGCAGCGGGAGAACCGCCGTCGACGAAAGGGTACACGCCGTCGGTCTTTTCGCTGCTTCCCAGGCTTCTGGAGCGGGCGGGCAAGTTCGACGAGGGTAGCATCACCGCTTTCTACACGGTCCTGGTCGAAGGCGATGACATGAACGACCCGATCGCCGATTCGGTCCGCGCGATCCTGGACGGGCACATCGTGCTGGACCGCGAAATGGCCTCGAGGGGTCATTACCCGTGCATCGACCTGCTCTCCAGTAACAGCCGGCTCATGATGCAGATGGTGGACGCCCAACACCAGGCATCCGCAACCGAGATCCGAGACCTGCTCGGCACGCACAAGAAGGCGGAGGACTTGATCCAGATCGGCGCCTACAAGAGGGGTTCGAACCCACGCGTGGACACGGCGATCGACCGCCTCGATTCCATCAACGGCTTCCTGAAGCAGCCGGCCGAGGAGCGAGCCGACCTCGAGAGCACGCGTTCGAGTCTCCTCGAACTGGCGGCGGTGGGGCCCGAAGGGCCCCAGTAGGCCGTTTGGGGTCCTGCGGACCCGCGTAGGCCGTTGCCCGTTGAAGAAGAGCGGTGAACTCAGGGTAGTCTCAACGGACGCCGGCCTACGGCCTGCTTCGTCCAGTGAAGCCGAAGACTAGACGCCGCCTCGATCGCCTGGAGCGACCGATGTCAGATTCCCCAACGGATAACGGCCTACGGCCTACGGATAACGGCCTACGAACAACCAACCATAGTGAAGCCGGAAACCAAACAACGCCTCAATCGTCTGGACCGACTCATGTCCGTAAGACAGATCGCCGTCGATGCGGCCGAAGCCCGCGTCCGGGAGAGCGAGCGGGATATCCGGCGACTCGAGGGGCGGCTGGCGGAGGAGGCGGGAAAAATCCGCCGGGCGATGGAAGAATTTTCCCAGCCCGAAGGGGTCAGCGTCGAGGGTCTGCAGTGTACCGAAAAGTTTGTCGAAGCGACCGAAATCCGGTCTCTGCGAATCCGCCAAAACATTGAAAAAACAACTGCTAAGCTCGAAGAACGCCAGGTAGCCTTGAGGGAGGCTCTCACGGAGAAAAAGACCGTCGAAAAGCTGCGGGAACGCCAATTGCAACAAGCGGAGCGGGAAGAATCTGCAATGATGCAGAAAATAATCGACGAAACTTCCCTCGTCCGGCATGTTCGCAAGAGCCGGGCGTAACTCACAGCTGAATAGATGGAAGATCTGACACAGTTAAACCTGCCGATATCCCCACAGGGGGATCCTGCCGTTGCCGGCACTCCGATTGGGGACGCGGCCTCCGATCCTTCTTTGTTCGAGGCGTACCTGACGCAGGCGGCGGTCGAGGCCGAAGGTGAGGCCGGTGTTCCGGAAGGTGGAACGGATTTTTCAGGCGTCCTTGCCGAAACCGCTGAGATTGCATCCCTTGCTGAAGCCGCCGAAATGTCCCCAGAGATAGACCTTTCTAAGTTTATTCGCGAATCGCTAGAGCGAGGGGCTGAGCCGCCGGTCGAGCAGCTGCCGGATTCAGAAACTCTTGACGTGCCCGAGATTCTCGAGGTGTTGGAACGCTTTGGCGACGACGCTGCGTCTGAGCCGCGGATGGAATCGACGGGGAAAGCCCCAGTCGAATCGCCCAGTAGGGTTTCCCACGGGGATTCGGTCCCGGTTGGCCGGCCCGTGCCGGAAGTCGTATCCGGGGAGCAGACGCCTACTCTTTCCCGGACCGGCGCAGCCGAGAACGTTGAACCGGATGTCGACATTCCCCTCGAGAAGCGAAGCAGTGTTCGACCGCAAGACGCTAGACAGGCGAACCCGGGTAACGATGAGACGTTCAGCGCTGCAGCTAGAGAAATCAGCGTGTCGGGCCCGGCCCCACGAGAGGCTGGCGTCTCGCTCGAAGCACTCGACCTGGAAAGTCGCGGTGTGCGAAAGCTCGCGATCGATCTGGATCCAGATGCCGCGCCACAGACAGCCAGGCAGGCGCCGACTTCAAATGGTCCAAACACCGGATCGGTCGTGTCGAAGGTCTCACAGCCTTCTGAAACAGCCCTTCGCTCGGAGCTGCCCTCCCGAACGCCGGTCGTGGTTGCGACCCGGCCCCGTGACGTCGACGGCACCTACAGGGTGAATTCCGACGCAGCCTCTGAGGCAGCGGATCTGCTGGCCCGTCTCGAAGCGCGCACGAACGCGCCACGTCCGACAGAAGCCGCGCTCCGATTGCCCGTCGAAGAGCTGCCTCTCGTCCGTACCGCCGTCGATCAACTCGTGACGTCCCATCCAGTGTGGAAGGAGGTCGCCATCGCATCGAGGCAGTTCAGTCCGGCCCGCTCCGCTGCCGCGCAGCCATCCGTCGCCTCGGCAGAGACGAAGGATGCCGGCACGATCGTGCAGATGTCGGCGGACGTTCCGAATCAAAGCGACCGCTTCCAACGTCAGGACGCCCCACAGCAGGTAGCCCCTCCTCAACCCGTAAGACCAGTGGCGGACACGACGTTTTCGCTCGAACCCGCTCGACGGGTGACCATGATGCTCGGAGACGCCGACGCTGAGGTACGTGTCCAGATCCGGGACCACCAGGGTGAGGTTTCGCTCCGATTCGATGCGCCCGCAGTCCTTCGCTCCGGCCTGGAGGGCTCCGTCCACAGCCTGGTCGAATCGCTGAGCCGCGAACAGGTTCCGGTGTCGGAAGTCATGTTCTCCGGTCGCTTCGACACGGGCACCGACTCGAATCATTCGCAGAGCGGAAACCCGCATTCCCCCAAAAAGCACGCATCCACGATGGGTGAAGTCGAGGATGCCTCCTTCACCACCCACTTCGAATCGTCGGCCGAGGGTTCGTTAGTCAACCTCCACGCGTAGTGCAGGAGCGGCGGATCCGTCCGCTTATCCTGCGTCAAGCTTGCTCGGCCGTACTCAACGTATTTCATATACGCCTCCGTCGTCCTCGCGGCGCATTCCTTGTCTAAGCGAACGCCTCCACCGCTCTCGAAAGTTCTTGATGTCTTCGGGAATTCCGGGCGTCCACTGATTACCGACTACCGACTACCGACTACCGACTACCGACTACTGGCAACTAGGCCCGCCGCGTCGTCGTCCGGGGGAGGCAAACACTTATCGTCACGGCGCGCCTCCAACATGAGAAAAAACTGCCGGGTGGGGATATTTTTCAAGAGCAATGACTTCGATCCAAGGTTCAAGCATCAATGAATGCCATGGTTTGTGAGCGAGAAGGATTCGGTAGCTGGCGTGCGATATGCAGGACCGAGGAGGCAGTTAATGCTTGAATCAATTACTTCGACTCCCGTGGCGAAAGAGCTCCAGCTCACGGCCACGAAGGCACAGGAACAGAAGTCTCAGTTCCTGCAGCTCCTGGTCGCGCAGATGAAGGGACAGGATCCCATGAACCCGATGGACGGTGCCGAGTTCGTTGCGCAACTTGCGCAATTCAGCAGCCTTGAAGAGCTGATCAACATCCGGAGTGTGATGGAGGATGTCCATCAGTCCCTGGAACACCAGAAGAGTCCTGATGAGAGCGGGAACGCCAATGATCCCGACCCATCTCAAATTTTTGGCGAATAAGGAGAGTTAATGGGTTTCAACACCTTTTCGACAGCGCTATCCGGTCTGTCGACCAACACACAGGGTCTCAACGTCGTGGGGAACAACCTGGCGAACATCAACACCGTCGGTTACAAGGCCACGAGCATTTCCTTCATGGAGGTGCTGGGCCAGAAGGTGAGTGCCGGGGGAACCGCGAAATCCTCGAGCAGCGGCCACGTCGGCCTCGGGGCCACCGTCGGAAACATCAGTGGTAATTTCACACAGGGCGGTGTCGAGACAACGAACAACCCGACCGATGTCGCGATCCAGGGCTCCGGCTTCTTTGTCGTGAGCGACGGTGCCGGAACCTTCTACACGCGGGGCGGTAATTTCCACACCGACGCGGACGGCAACCTGGTGACGGCTACGGGCCACTTCGTCCAGGGTTACATCAAGAATGCTACTAGTGGAGTCATCGACGAGAACTCCAACCCCGTGAACGTCAAGATACCTTCGACGACCGGGAACTCGAGCCCGACGGAAACGGTCGAACTCGCGTTCAACCTGGACGGCAGTTCCGCGGTCGGCGACACGTTCTCGACCACGTTCCAGACCTACGATACGCTGGGCGCGCCTCATCTGGCGACCATCAGCTTCGTCAAGAGCGCCACAAGTGCTACCGAAACGAGATGGAAATTCGACGTCACCGTACCGCATAAGGACATGACCGGTATCGCGTCGACCAGCACCGACAACTTCAGCCTGCTCACAGGTGCGATCGCAACAACGCCGATCACAGCCGGTGGCCTGGTGTTCGATTCCAACGGTAAGCTCAAGTCTAGTTATATAGGCACGGAGCCGGCCACGCTGCCTGCGGCGGCGAACCTCAAGGTCCCTCCCACTGGAATCACGATACCGTCGTTCGGCAACAGCGCCACTCTCAGCTCGAACGGGATGACCTGGAAGCTGATCAGCGCCAGCGGGGCGCCTAATGCCACCGGACTGGCCGCCGTGAACAACGTGACCTTCAACACCCAGGACGGTGTGCCGCCGGGAGACATGAATTCACTGCTGATCCAGGGCGACGGGTCGCTCGCCGGCGTGTTCAGCAACGGTTTGACGGTCGTCGTGGCCAAGATTGCGTTGGCTCAGTTCAACAACGAGAACGGTCTTAGTGTGCAAGGGAGCGGACTGTTCACCGAGTCCGCCGCGTCCGGTTCGGTCATCCTGGGCACTCCTGGGCAAGGCGGCCGAGGCCGGCTTGTCGGCGGGTCTCTGGAGCTATTCAACGTCGATCTGGCTGCCGAATTCACCAAGATCATCACTTTCCAGCGCGGTTATCAGGCCAATGCCCGGATGTTGACCACGACCGACCAGATCCTTCAGGAAACCATGAACCTGAGAAACTAGGTTCGGTGAAGTGAATGCGGGTCAGGGCCGCATGAGCTGAAACGAGCAGGGGGCGTCGCCAGGACTCCCCCTGCTCTTTGACTGACTACCGGCAACGGGCAACGGCCTACGGATAACGGCCTACGCGCTACTTCCCCGTTGCCAAACAGCGTGTCGGTTGTGTACCTTCTCTTGGGCCATGAGCGAAGACTGGAGTCCACCGGAATCGGAATTGAAGTTCCTGAGAGACGCGATTCACGACCTGAACAATCGCGTCGGCGTCATCCTGGCTACGTCCGAGCTTCTGCAGCTGGATGCGGCCGACGGTAAACCAAGAAGTCGCTGCCAGTTGATTGAGCAAAAATCTCTGGAGGCGCGAGAAATCCTCTCGAGGATGTCGGAGCGCTACTTTGACTGAGCTTAGCAGCCCGCGGGCTGCTTGTGCCCGTCAACCCGTTGGCTGCGCGCGGTAGTTTTGTTGACAGTTCTCTCGGGTTTGCCGGCTCCGGGCGCGGCACCCGTAGTCCTGCGCCTGTTTGTAACCCCTTCTTTAGATACGAGTTCGCCTGCCTTACCGCGAGCCCTCCGGCGCTTGGTACAGCGCTTGCATCCTAGTCCGCCTGTAAACATCCCTTGCGGAGGCGTACTGTGTCCGAGGAAAAAGCTGCTGCAGTAGAGAGTTCTCCCGGAGTCAAGAGCTCTGGCGGAGTCAAGAGTTTAGGATCTTCTCTCGTGAAGGCGCTTCTGGTTGTCGTTCTCGTACTCGTGTCGAGCGCCGGTGGTGGCGTGGTGTCCTGGGTCCTCATCGTCCGCAGCGGCGTCCTGGCGATGTCTGCCGGACCGGCCGAGGAACACTCACCGGACGACGAAGCCGAAGCCTTGCGCGAACTTCTAGCCAATGGTGCGGTCCTGGCCCTCGATCCTTTCGTCGTCAACCTGGCCGATACCGATTCACCCCGGTACCTGCGCGTCACGATCACCCTGATGATCGACGACAAAGCGGCGCTGGCACATGTCAGCGAAAACACGGCGATTCTGTCGAAAACCCGGGACGTGATCCTGCAGACATTGAGTCGTAAGAGGTCCGACCAGATCATCGACGAAGCCGGGAAACACGATCTGCGAACCGAGATTCTTGCCAAACTCGACCCGATCTACCACGAACCCAAAGTCGTCGACGTCATGTTCACCGAATTCGTGATTCAGCTATGAGCGAAAGCGAGATCGTCCCCAGCCCGCCAACCGAGCCTCCGGTTCCGATCGAGCCGCCGGCTCCGGTCGGGCCGGCGCGGCCACCCGTTGCACCGGCACCACCCCCGGTTTCCCCGGCGGTGGGCCAACTGAAGGGTTTCGCCGATGTCCCGCTCCATCTCGCGATCGAGATCGGTCGTCTGCAGGTCAGCGTGGGCGAACTCATGTCGATGAAGGACGGGTCGATCTTCAAGATCCCGAAGGCGGCGGGGGAGCCGTTCGATATCTGCGCGAACGGTCAGGCTGTCGCCTGCGGGGAAGTGATCGTCGTCGAGAACAGCTCGGGAGTCCGGCTTACGGAAGTCCTGAAGCTGTGAGGGTCTTCCATTGCCCTATTTTCAAGTCATCGGAGCGTTATTTCTGATCGTCGGGCTGCTCGTGGCCGGCCTGCAGGTGCTGAAGAAGTATGTGCCGTCGATGGCCGGGAACACCGACATGTCCGTCGTCGAACAGCTGCACCTGGGTGACCGCTGTCGCGTCGTTGTCGTTCGGGTCCGTGACGAAGAGCTCCTTCTGGGTGTCACGAAGGAAGCCGTCTCGATCCTCGAGAAACTGGAAAAATGAGCTTCCTGCCCTCGCCACTATTCCTGACCCTGATTCAGGCCGCGCCCAGCATCAGCATCGACAGCGGAGACGGCCAGATTCAGATGAATCTGCCGGTCCAGATGCTGATCCTTTTGACGCTTCTGACTTTCTTGCCGTCGATCATCATCTCGCTGTCGTCGTTCACGCGGATCATCATCGTTTTTCACTTTCTCCGCCAGGCCATGGGTACGCAGTCGGCGCCGTCCAACCAGATCCTGATCGGACTGGCGCTGTTCGTGTCGTTCTTCGTGATGAGCCCGACCCTGACGGACATGTACGACAACGCCTACGTCCCGTGGTCGAACGGTGAGATCGACGAGGTCATGGCGATCGAAACGGGTGCTGCTTCGTTGAAGACGTTCATGCTGACCCACGCGCGCGAGAAGGACCTCAAGCTCTTCAGCGATCTATCGGGCGAGGAGCCGCCGAGCGGTCCCGAGGATCTTTCGATGAAAACAGTCATACCCGGTTTCATCATTTCGGAAGTCAAGACGGCCTTCCAGATCGGATTCGTGCTCTTCCTGCCGTTCCTGGTCATCGACATGGTCGTCGCGTCCGTACTGCTGTCGATGGGAATGATGCAGCTGCCACCCGTGATGGTTTCTCTCCCGTTCAAGGTATTGCTTTTCATCATGGTCGACGGATGGAACCTGGTTATCTCGTCTCTGGTGAAGAGTTATGCCTGATGAACTTGTCGTCCGTCTGGCGGCCCAGTCCTTGCACACCGTCCTGTTGGTTTCAGCACCGATGCTCGGCGCGGGACTGGTTGTCGGTATCGGTGTCAGCCTGGCCCAGGTCATTACCTCGATCCAGGATATGGCCCTGGCGTTCGTCCCGCGCATCATCGTGACGTTCGTAGTCTTCCTCATCATCTTTCCCTGGATGATGAGCTACATGGTTTCCTACACGACGATGTTACTGGGTTCATTCGACCCTTACGTTCAGTAGCTTTTCTGAACGACCATCGCTTTTCTGAACGACTGTCATGGACGACGTTTTCGCGCTGCAACTCCCGTACTTCCAGGTCATCCACATCCTCGTGGTGTCGATCCGGATCGGATCGATGCTTCTGTTCGCGCCCATCTGGGGAAGCCCGGCGATACCGCGCCCGGTGCGGTTGCTGCTGGTGTTTGCGACGGCCGCGGGCGTCTCGACGGTCATCCCGTTCAATCAAGCCGCCTACCAGCGCCCCGAGCTCGTTTTACCGGGTGAATTCTTCATCGGTCTCCTTCTGGGCATGGGTATCCGCATCGCCTTTGCGGCACTCCAGTTCGGCGGGCACATGGTGGGGTTCAGCCTCGGTTTTTCGGCGGTCCAGGCGATCGACCCGCAGACGCAGAACCGTTCAACCCTCATGGCCGGCTATTTCACCATGATGGGCTACGCCCTGTTTCTCGGGTCCGACCAGCACCATGAATTCATACGTGCGATGGCGTTCAGCTACGAGACGTTTCCCGTCGGCGGGATGCCGGCGGTCGAGACCTGGTTCGAGCTGCTCATGTCGACGGCCGGCAATATCTTCGTGGTCGGTTGGAAGATCGGATTCCCGCTGTTCCTGGTCGTTCTGCTGACGGACATGTCGGTTGGATTCGTCTCGAGGATGCAACCGCAGTTCAACACCATCGTTCTGGCGATGCCTCTGAAGGTAGTCGTCGGCCTGGCGGCCCTCGGCGCCTCTCTGGCGACCTTCCCGTCGATGATTCAGGAGATTTCGGATTTCGTCGTTCTGAGATGACATGGCAGACAAAAACGGCAAAACAGAAAAACCGACATCGATAAAGCGCCGGAGGGCCCAGGAAGACGGCCAGATTCCCTTTTCCTCGCAGGTGACCCAGACGGCCTCTCTGATCTGCGGGATGGTCATGTTTGCCTGGGTGTTGAGCTTCCGGGGAGGGTTCAAGGGCTTCGTCGTGCGCCTGCTGGACAACGCTGTCATGGCCGACGACGCGCACCGCCTGGGCCTCCGGGTCATGAGTGATACCGCGGTCTACTTCGTGTTACTCGTCGCGCCGGTCCTGGCCGGCGCATGGGTGGGCGCCCTGGCCGGGGCCATCGTTCAGGGGATGCCCAAGTACGCCAGCAAAGCCCTGGAACCAAAGTGGGAGCGGCTTAACCCGAAGCAGGGTCTCCAGAAACTGAAGACCAAGATCCAACCGGTCGAATGGGGGCGGTTGCTCGTCATGCTGGGGGTTCTGATAGTTGCGGTCTACACCACACTGTCGATGTACTGGCCGATCCTGCTGCGCTCGCCCGGTGTACCGATCGAGGCGTCCAACGATCTGCTCCGCACGGTGTTGATCCGGGTGCTGACCTACGTTCTCCCCCTGGTCGTCCTGGCAGTGATCGACCTCATCGTCGTGCGGTACCGGCATGAGAAGAGCCTCAAACAGACGAAATCGGAAGTCAAAGAAGACAACAAGCAGATGGACGGCAACCCTGAGGTCAAGGGGAAGGTTCGCTCCATCCAGCGTGAACAGGCCAAGCAGCGGATGATGGCCGCCGTCGAAGACGCCGACGTCATCATCACCAACCCGACGCACTACGCCGTCGCCCTCGAATACAAGCCCGACCTGATGGCCGCCCCGAAGGTGGTCGCCAAGGGTCAGGGCTGGCTCGCCGAGAAAATAAAAGAGGTGGGTCGGGAATATGACATCCCCAGGGTGGAAAACGTCCCGCTGGCCCGTGCGCTCTACCGCAGCGTGGAGGTCGAGCAGGAGATACCGATGCACCTCTATAAGGCGGTTGCCGAGGTTCTGGCGTACGTCTTTAAAGTTCACAAACGCATGAAACGGAAGGTGTAACCGCACTCTGAGCGAGGTGCCCCGGAACGGGGCCGAGGCGCTCCGGAACCACCTTGTGCGGTCTGGAAACAACGCGCAAGGAACGGGCCGATGGGGCTCCCGATCTTGGCATCCGGGTTGCATTAATTACGGCCGAGGGGGTCTATGTTCAAATCACAAGCAGCAATGCCGGTGGTGGTGATAGTCATCCTGACTGCGCTGCTGGTGCCGTTGCCGACGATCTTCCTGGACATTCTGATTTCGGCGAATGTTTCGCTGTCGGTCGTCGTTCTTCTGTCGTCCCTCTACGTCCTCAACCCGGTCAACTTCTCGGCATTCCCTTCGATCCTGCTGCTGACGACGCTGTTCCGGCTGTCGCTCAACATCGCTTCCACACGGTTGATTCTGCTCAACGGAGCCCAGGGTCTTTCGGCTGCCGGAGACGTCATTTCGGCGTTCGGGCAGTTCGTCGTCGGGGGTAACTATGCCGTCGGTATCATCATATTCCTCGTCCTGATCATCATCCAGTACGTCGTCATCAACCACGGTGCCGTCCGTATTTCGGAAGTCACTGCGCGCTTTACTTTGGATGCGTTACCGGGAAAGCAGCTCTCGATCGATGCGGATCTCAACGCCGGGATCATCGATCAGGAAGAAGCGCGCGAAAGGCGGGCGAGCGTCAGCAAGGAAGCCGACTTCTACGGCGCCATGGATGGCGCCATCCGGTTTACTCAGCGCGACGCGATGGCGTCGATCCTGATCACGCTGATCAACATCATCGGCGGCCTGTTCATCGGGATGTTCCAGAACGACATGGAAGCCCTGGTCGCGCTCGAAACATTCACGATCCTGACGATCGGGGACGGACTCGTCACCGCTATCCCGTCGCTGCTGATTTCGATCTCCGGCGGTCTGATCACGACGCGGACAGCGGGAGAGTCGAGCCTTGGGGAGGAAGTCGGGGGCCAGCTGTTCGCGAACTCCAAACCGATCTTCTTCGCTTGCGCGATCGTCGGGGGTCTGGGGTTGGTGCCGGGACTGCCGACGCTGGCTTTCCTGACGCTCGGAAGCGTGCTCGGCACGATCGGATTTGCCGTGCAGCGCGCCGAGAAGGACAGCGAGCTCGAACCGGTCGTCGAAGCCCCCGAACCGGACGAGGGGACGGTGGATCGCGCGACCGCCTTCTTGAAGATCGACAGCCTTGCCGTGGAGATCGGTTACGGTCTGGTCGGCATCGTCGATGCCCAGCAGGGCGGCGATTTCCTTGGTCGAATCCGATCCATCCGAAAGCAGCTCGCCCAGGAACTGGGAATGATCGTTCCTCCCGTCAACATTACCGACAACCTGAAGCTCGGCGCCCGCGAGTACACGATCCTCCTGAAGGGAATCGACATCGGTCGTGGCGAGTTGATGATGGACCGGTTCATGGCAATCGACCCCGGCAATACCACCGGGACGATCGAAGGGTCGCCGACCCAGGAGCCCACCTTCGGCCTCCCTGCATTCTGGATCACGAAAGAAAACAAAGAGCGTGCCCAGTTGATGAACTACACGGTGGTCGATGCTTCGACCATCCTGGCCACGCATCTCACGGAAATGATCCGGTCGTACGCGCACGAACTGCTTGGACGGCAGGAAGTTAAGACACTGATCGATCATGTCGGTGAGACCCACCCGAAACTGATCGAAGAGCTCGTGCCGCACACGCTCTCGGTCGGCGAGATCCAGAAAGTGCTGCAGAGCCTGCTCCGCGAGAAAGTTTCCATCCGGGATCTCGTGACGATATTCGAGAGCCTGGCCGACTACGGCGCTCGGACCAAGGATCCGGTCACATTGACCGAGGCCGTCCGCGCGACGCTGAGTCGATCGATCACGAAGCCCCTCCTGAACGAAACCGGCGAGCTCCCGATCATTTCGCTGTCGCCGGAGTGGGAGGGCAGGCTCAAGGAAGCAATGATCGCCGATGAGGGCGGAGCGTACCTGGCCTTGGATTCCAAAGGGTTCGAAGAGTTGGTTCAGGCTTTGAGCGAAACGTGTCAGAAGCTGACGTCGTCCCAGTGGACGCTGTTGTGTTCGAGCACCGTGCGTTACCACGTTCGCAAGCTGATCGAGAGATTCATACCGCAGCTGACGGTTGTTTCGCCGAATGACATCCCGCCGAACCTTCAGATTGTTTCGCAAGGAGTTGTTGGACAATGAGAGTGAAGACTTACCAGACGCGGTCCATTCAAGAGGCCGTCGAACACATCAAACGCGACTTCGGCGCCGAAGCCATGATTCTCGGCACGCGGCCCGTTTCCAGCCGTAGGCCCTGGGGGATCCGTCGCCGCCGGTGGGAGGTTACCGCGGGAATCCCGGAGCCGAAACCTGAGTCCAACCCCGTCGACAAAGCCGCCGAGTCCGTGCCCGACAGCGTCGAGATCGGGACGAGGGCTTCGGAGCCAGCCGAAGCGGACGCAGCTAAAGAGGCCGCCGTCGATGTCGCCGGCCCGGCCATGTCGGAGTTGGAAGCGCCGTCGCGCCTGATCCGCAAAGCCGAGTCCCGCATCGAAGAAGTGCTCGAGGAAATCGACGAATTGAAGCGTTCCGTTCGGTTCCTGGGACAGGCGATCCCCAACCAGGCTGTAGCGGGCCGGGAAACCTACGCCGAGTTGGTTGGACAGGGGGTCGACCCCGAATTCGCAGAGAAGTTGATCGCCAGCGCGACGCGTATCGACGGAGCTCCCGGTAAGACCCGCGATGCGGTTCGGGCGCTCCTCAAAGAGATGTTGACCATCGAGCCTCCGGTGGAATTGCAGGCCAGGAAGCGAGTCATCAGCGTCTTCATCGGACCGACCGGTGTGGGCAAGACGACGGCGGTCGCTAAACTCGCGGCCCAGGCTTCTCTGCGTTACGGAAAGAAGGTGGCGCTGATCTCTACCGACGCGCAGCGGGTGAACGGACAGGAACAGCTCTCCCGCTACGCCCAGCTGCTGAATGTCCCGTCCTTCAAGTGCTCCGACACGGACGCCCTGAAGGAAATGGTCCAGTCCCTCGAGGACTACAGCCTCATCCTGATCGACACGGCCGGATGCAGCCCGTCAGACCTGGCCCGGCTGGACCGCCTGCAACTTGGGCTGGAGGGTCTCGGAGCGAGGGTTCAGCTCGTGCTGAGCGCGACCACCAAATCTGAAGACGTGGCGAAGATCCACAAGCGTTTTCAACGTTTTTCACCGAATTCGGTGGTGTTTACAAAGATGGACGAGACCGATTCGCGAGGCAGCGTGGTCGGCGAGCTCTTGCGCTATCTGTTGCCGGTTTCGTTCTTGAGCAACGGACAACGCGTCCCGGAAGACCTCCTGATTCCGACCGGGTCCGAACTGGCCGGATACATGTTGCCGGTACAGCTGGATCGCTCGTCGCGGCACGCGCGGGGGCAGTGAACGAGAGCATGTGGATCGCTGCCGATAGTTGGCATCCGAACAGTAGGAAGTTTCTATGACGACGATTGCAAGAGATGACCTGATCAATGAAGCGCTACCGCTCATCAACCACATCGCCCACCGGGTTGCGGTTCGACTTCCCCGGAGCGTCGAGATCCGGGACCTGGTCAATGCCGGTGTACTCGGGTTGTTGGACGCGGTCGATAAGTTCGATCCGGAACGCAACGTGAAGTTCAAGACGTATGCGGAGCTGAGAATCCGAGGCGCGATGCTCGACAGCCTCCGCGACCTGGATTGGGCGCCGCGCTCGCTCCGTAAAAAGAGCAAGGACCTGGAGAAGATCTACGCGGACCTCCAGCAACGTCTCGGTCGTCCGGCGACCGACGAAGAGGTCTGTGAAGAGCTCGGCGGCGACATGGAGCAGTTCCACTCCCTTGTCGACCAGTTGAACGGCTTGAGCATCGGATCGTTCGAAGACATCGGTGCCGACCGCGAAGACGGTTCCGGCGAGAGTTTCATCAACTACTACGCCGACGACGGCGACAACGACCCCTACATGGAGTTCGAGCGCGGGGAACTGGGGGCCGTGCTCGGGGAGGCCATCGAGACCCTCCCGGAGAGGGAACGCCTCGTCCTGTCGCTCTACTACTACGAAGAGTTCACGATGAAGGAGATCGGAGCCGTTCTCGGGGTGAACGAGTCTCGAGTTTCACAGCTCCATACCAAGGCGACGCTCCGTCTGAGATCCAAGCTCAAGAAAGTCTCTCCCGGCGTTGAGTCCTCCCTGCAGCTGATGAGTGAGTGATGGAAAAAAAAGTACAGGCGTACAACTACAAACGTCCAGACCGTATCTCGAAGAACCAGCTACGTTCGCTTCACTTCGTCCATGATCGTTTCGCGAGGAACATTTCGTCGGCAGTCTCGGCGTACCTGCGAAAGGTCGTTGAAATCACCCTGGATACCATCGACCAGACGACCTACGCGGAGTTTCTTTCCTCGGCTTCCGACCCGACCTGCTATTCGGCCGTTGCGTTGAAGCCGTTGGAGGGGTCGGCCGCGCTGGAGATCGCCCCGGAAGCGATCTTCACGATTATCGACCGCATGCTCGGGGGTAAGGGCGAGCCGATGGAAAACGTTCGCGCGATGACCGAAATCGAGCAGAACGTCGTCCAGACGATCCTGAAACTCGTTGTCGACAACCTCAAGGAGGCCTGGAGGCAGATCTACGCGATCGAGTTTGCGATCACGGCCACGGAAACGCATCCACACATGATCCAGATCGTTTCACCCAACGAGATGGTGGTCGTATTCGCCTTCCAGATGCGCACGCGGGACTGCACTGCCAAGATCAGCCTGGCCTTCCCGACGCTGGTACTGGAACCGATCATCCACATCTTCGACAAGGAATTGACCGGCCCAAAGAAGACCGCAGCCGGGTCGTCGCTGGCCGCCAACGTGCATAAGGTGCCTGTGAACGTCTCGATCGAGACAGCAGAAACATACTTTCCGATGCGGTCGGTATTGTCGCTCGAGGAAGGCGACACCCTTGTGCTCGAGCAGCGGAAGGACCTGCCGATCGTACTGCGCATCGCCGGCAAGAACAAATTGCAGGCAAACGCGCGACTCGAGGCCAGCAGTAAGGCCTTTGAGATCGTGGAAGCGGTAAAGGTAGCAACCGGAGATCTCTAATGGAAAACGTTCCCGAAAACGAGAACACAGGCGCCGATCGGAACATGGATGTCTTCATGGACCTTCAGCTGGCGGCCTCGATCCGCTTCGGCGAGACCGAAATGCTGATCGAGGACGTCATCAAGCTGGGCGTAGCAACCGGAGATCTCTAATGGAAAACGTTCCCGAAAACGAGAACACAGGCGCCGATCGGAACATGGATGTCTTCATGGACCTTCAGCTGGCGGCCTCGATCCGCTTCGGCGAGACCGAAATGCTGATCGAGGACGTCATCAAGCTGGGCGTCGGTTCAGTCATCGAGTTGAACTCGAGTATCGACGAGCCCGTCGAACTGGTCGTCAACGGCCGGCCCCTTGCCCGGGGTGAAGTGGTCATCGTCGACGGGTTCTACGGAATCAGAATTACGGAGCTTTGCAGTGGCGACAAACGTCTTCTTGCTTTCGACGCCTGAGAAGATCGGCATCTACCTGGCGTTGGCCCTCTGCGGCCTTTCGATTCTGCTGCTTGCGCTGCATGTGCAACGTAAGTTCATGCGGGCCGGCGGCGCCCTGTCCAGCCTGAACAAGGAGTGGGAGGACGCGCAGTCGAAGTTCTTCCAGATCGCGGAAGTGGCGGAGCACCGGATGGAGGCTCTCGACCCGAACGCGGGCAGCCCCATCCCGCCCCAGCCGAGGGGTGAAGTCACCTTCGATGTTCGCAGTCATGTCGCGGCGATGGGAAAGCGGGGACTCGACTCTCCGGAGATCGCCCGATCGGCGGGCCTGAGCGAGGGTGAAGTCGAAGTGCTCCTCGGGATGTCGCGGATTGCGGACAGGAAAAAATAGCCAGGTAGGTCTTTTCTTCCTATCGGCAGATCGTCGCTAGTTCTTCAGCCGGAAGTGCGGGACCGGGAGAAAATTCTTCAAGATGCTGAATATAAAGCAGGCTCGGATTCCCGGACTCGGCCTCCATCCCCGAACCTCCTCTGGAACCGGGGTTGCACTACCGATCTTCAGAGCTGCGCCGCCCAGAGTGCAGCCAAAGTGAGTTGTTGTTATGAATGACGCCGTATTTACCGCCTACGAGGCCCTGGAAGCGAGGATGAAGATGGTCGACATCATCGCCAACAACCTCGCCAACGCCCAGACGACCGGTTTCAAACGCGACTTCGGTCAAGTCCTCGAAGAAGCCACCGCAACAGCAACCAACATCGAAGTCTACAGCCTCGTGGACCTGGCACCCGGAGAACTGGTGACGACGGGCAACGAGCTGGATGCCGCCATCGACGGTCCCGGTTTCTTTGCAATCGAAACCGACAACGGTACCCGGTATACGCGCAACGGCAGTTTCTCGGTCAACGCCGACGGTGAACTCGTCCTGAAAGACGGCCTTCGGGTTCTTTCCGACGGCGACACTCCGATTTTCGTCGGCACCGGCAAGGTCTCGATCCAGGATGGAGGCGACGTCCTCGTCGACGGCAACGTGGTGTCTACGCTCCGGATCGTCGATTTCAACGATCCCAAGTACCTTCGGAAAGAAGGCATGTTCCGTCTTGAATGGACCGGTGCTGCCCTCGACGTGGCCGATGTACTCGAGCCCAGAATCAAGAGTGGTCATCTGGAGAAATCCAACGTCAGACCGATCAGCGAGATGATCGAGCTCATGGGAGCTTATCGAGAGTTTGAATCGGTCGCCCAGACCTTGAGGTCCGTCACGACGGAGATGGACAAACAGTTACTAGCCGAGTTGGCTGACCTTATGTAGCGCTTAGCTATTAGCGATTGGCTTTTGGCCGCTAACAGCTAACAGCCAATAGCCAACAGCGACAAAGCCAAATAGGAGTTCAAATGTTAAGAGCCCTCCACACGGCCGCGACAGGAATGCAGGCCCAACAGATCAACATCGACACGATCGCCAACAACATCGCGAACGTGAATACGACCGGGTTCAAACAGTCGCGCGCGGAGTTCCAGGATCTTCTATATCAGGACCTCCGGCCCGCCGGGACCGCTTCTTCGAGTTCGACGGAGTACCCGACCGGGCTGCAGCTTGGCCTGGGAACGATGCCCGTCGCCACGGCCCGAGATTACAGCCAGGGGGACTTCAGACAGACCGACAACCCGCTCGATGTCGTCATCGCCGGGAAAGGTTTCTTCCAGGTGGCACTTCCCAGCGGCGAGACCGGCTACACGCGTGATGGCTCTTTCCATGTTGATCAGGCAGGGAACCTGGTGACGGCCGACGGTAATCCGCTCGAGCCGGCGATCACGATTCCGGCCGAGGCTCAGGGCATCGTCATCGGCGCCGACGGCACGGTCTCGGTGACGCAGCACGGACAGACCGACGCTCAACAGGTCGGCACGCTCCAGATCGCCGACTTCCAGAATCCGGCGGGACTGAGCGCGATCGGTCGCAATCTGCTGTTGCCCACCACCGCATCGGGAGACCCGATTGCGGGAACCCCGGGAGAATCCGGTCTCGGCTTGCTGAATCAAGGGTTTCTCGAGCAATCGAACGTGAACGTCGTCGAGGAAATGGTCAACATGATCATCGCCCAGCGTGCCTATGAGGTGAACTCCCGGGCGGTCAGAGTCGCCGACGACATGCTGCAACAGGTCAACAACCTCGTCCGGTAATCGAGGGAGTGATTAACATGATCGCATTAGCACTGACTCTTCTCTGCTGCCTGACGGCACCCGCGGAAGTGAGTATCGACAAAGAGGCCATGGTCCTCGGAGATCTCATCGAATTCCCAGCCGGCGACCTGCGCGCGACGCTGCCACTCGGACGCGCTCCGAATCCAGGGCTTGCCCGCCGGCTCCACGACTACGAGATTCTCGGCAAACTGAGAACCTCGGGCCTGCGCTCAGACGATCTCAAGTTGCCCGCCGCGGTCCTCATCCGTCGGCGATCCGCCAGGCTCGGTCGCGAGGACGTCTGGAATGAGGTGTCTGACCTCTTCGGGCGCACCTACCCGGACGGGAGAGTCGAGATTCTGGACCTGCAGATACCCGCGATAGAGGTGGCGACGGGCCGCATCGAGCTCGCGGCGACGTTGCCGTCGGGCTTTAACCCTGACGGCCTCATCTCGGTTCGACTGGACATCCGCGGAGAAAGCTTTGCGCGATCGGCCTTCATACCGACGCGAGTTCGGATCGAGACACCCCAACCGGTTCTGACAGGCGCTGTACGAGCGCATTCGCAGCTTGCTCAGAGCGACGTCGAGTGGCGCTTGATGCCGCTCAGCACTATCAAGGATGCGGTGGGATCCTTCGACGAGATCCGCGGGAAGCTCGCCAAACGGGACCTGGAAGCCGGCGCCATCCTGACCAGCCGTCAGCTCTATTCTCCGGTGCTGGTACGCCGGGGCGACGCCGTTGTGGTGCTTGCCCGAGTAGGCGGCATCACGGTGTCCGCGATGATGCGGGCGCGCTCGGCGGGACAGTACGGGGACACGATTATCGTCGAACACCTGAACCGCGACGGAAGCACCACGGCCCGCATCACCGGCCAGGGAACAGTCGAAGCACTCGTAGGGGGACAGCGATGAAGAAAATCTGCTTTTTGTTGATGCTCGTTCTTGCCTCGTCGCCGGTCCTGGCGGTCTCGGACGACGACGATGGGGACGTCCGGATCTCTCCCCTGGAGGAGTACCTGCGGCAGGCGCGCGCGGCTGCACGCCAGTTCATGCCCACAGGCCCTTCCCTGTTCTCGCCGACTGCCGCGAACCTGTTTCTCTTCATCGATGTGAAAGCGCGGAACGTCAACGACATCGTTACGATCCAGATCATCGAGAATTCGACGGCCTCGAACTCTGCCAACACCTCCACGGCGCGCAGCGGCCAGGCGAACGTCGCGGCGCCGTCCTTCTTCGGTCTTGAGCTGGGATCGTCGGCGCTCAACTTCTCCAACATCCTGCAGGGACTTTCCGACCTCTCGTTCGACGGCCAGGGATCGACCTCCCGGGCAGGGCCACTGACCGCGTCGTTGTCGGCCCGGGTTGTGGAGGTTTTACCGAATGGAGACCTGGTCCTGGAAGGGACCAAACAGGTCACGATCAACCGGGAAAGCCACATCCTGAAGTTGCGCGGCGTCGTTCGGTCCCGCGACGTCAGCCCGCATAACCTGGTCCTGTCGACTTCCATCGCGCACATGGAGGTCAGTTTCGACGGCAGGGGCGTTGTGAGCGACGCCAATGAGCCCGGGTTCTTCTACAAGCTGTTCAAGTGGCTCACACCGTTCTAAAGCTATGAAATCGAGGGATGAACACATGTGGGTACGAATCATCGCCATCGTTCTGATCCTGTTCATGGCCAGCCCTGAGCTGTGGGCGAACTCGCGTATCAAGGACATCAGCCACATCGCCGGCATACGGGGAAACTCGCTGATCGGCTACGGCCTGGTCATCGGGCTCAACGCCACCGGCGACGAAAGCGAGTTCACGAACCAGACGCTGATCAACATGCTGGAGCGCTTCGGGTTGACCGTGAACAACCCCTCCATCAGAGTCGAGAACATCGCTGCCGTCATGGTGACGGCGAACCTCCCGGTCTTTGCACGGCCGGGCTCCGAGATCGATGTCACGGTCTCGTCGATCGGCGACGCGAGCAGCCTCCAGGGAGGCATCCTCCTGCAGACGCCGTTGCTGGGGCCGGACGGGAACATCTACGCCATGTCCCAGGGTCCGCTGGTTCTGGGCGGCTTCTCGGCGGGCAACGATTCGACCGGTGTGAGTGTCAATCACCCGACAGTCGGGCGGATTCCAAACGGCGCAACCGTCGAGCGACCTGTTACGGCCGGCATGCCGGAAGTGGTGCAGACTTTGGAATTAGTCCTTGATAGGGCGGACTTTACGAACGCAAGCCGGGTGACCGAGGCGCTGAATGTGGCCTTTGGCGGAACAATTGCACAACCAATAGATTCCCGCTCGGTTCGGCTCATGGTCCCGGCCGATTACCAGCGGAGGCCGATCGAGTTCATCGCGGCGGTTGAAGCCGTCTCGGTCGAAATCGACACGCGGGCCCGGGTCGTGGTGAATGAGAGGACCGGGACGGTCGTTATCGGCGGCCACGTCAGAATCGCTCCGGTTTCGATCTCGCACGGAAACCTCAGCATTCAGATTGAGACTCAGTTTGAAGTCTCTCAGCCACAAGGGTTTTCGCAGGGTCAGACCACGGTCGTGCCGCAGCAGCAAGTGACCGCAGTTGAAGATGAAAGCGGTTTCGTAACGATCGGAAACGGAGCGACTGTCGACGACCTGATCAGCGCGCTCAACTCGATGGGGGTGACACCCCGGGATACGATCGCGATTCTGGAAGCGCTCAAGGCAGCCGGCGCGTTGCAGGCGGACTTAGAGATCATTTAGTTGCCGGTAGTCAGTTGAAGACACCGACCAGCAGAGCTTAAGAAACAATGGACATAAGCCAAATACGGAGCTTGATGCAGTCGGGCGACCTGGCCCCGAAAGAGGTGGCGAAGCAGGTCGAGGCCATGTTCATGGAGTTTCTTCTCAAGAGCATGGAAGACAGCGTCAAGGCCGAGGATGGCCTCTTCGGCGGGTCTGCCAGCTCGGACATCTACCGTGGCATGTTGCGCCAGGAACTGGCGGTGGCCATGTCGGACAACCTTGATAGCCCGTTGCAGCAGCAGATCGAGCAGGCAATTCGCGACCGATCCACGCCGCCCTCGGCTAGTGACACGGAGGATGCCCTGCCCGTCAGCGGCACGGTTTCGTCTCCCATGGGCTGGCGGCGTGACCCGATCACCGGGGAGGTGCGTTACCACCGGGGAACCGACATCGCGGCTCCCAACGGCACTCCGATCCAGGCGGTCGCCTCGGGCCGGGTTGTGGAGAGCGGACCGAAGGGCGGCTATGGTAACGCGGTTGTCGTCGAATCGGACGACGGACGTAAGAGGTTGTATGCGCACAATTTATCCAACAATGTCAAAGTTGGTGATCGCGTTCAAAAGGGCGAGGTCATCGGATTGGTCGGTTCAACGGGCCGATCCACGGGGCCGCATGTCCACTTCGAGGTGATGGAATGATTTCTTACCACGAGATTTTCCCCCTCGTTTCGCTAAAGACTTCTGGCGCTTCTGCCGATGAGATACGTAGCGGCAGATACTGCCAGGGTGACGGGCAGGAAGCCCGAAACCCAGAAACGCTTCCACGGAAGGTGAACCGGCGTCGCTCGAGACGCACGGTCAGCCAAGGGCCGAGGCTGTAATTCATCGGTCAGGAGCTTGTTATGAGTATTGATCGAATCAACGTTAACAACCACGGTATCGACAACCACCGTTCGATCGATCGAGGGCAGGAAGCACGCAACAACGATCGGGCCCGAAAGGGCGGGCGAGACGGGTCCAGCCCATCAGGGGATTCCGTCGCGCTGTCGTCGACAGCCAAAGAGGTCGGACGGCTTTCGAAACTGGCGAGCGAAGGGGCCGATAGAGCATCCCGTATCGCCGAGGTTCGACAGGCCATTGATGAAGGTGCCTACAAGGTATCAGGCGAGGACATCGCCAATAAGATGATCCAGGCCCATACGAAGAGTGGCTAGGGATCAGTGACAAGTGACAAGTGGTGAGTGACGAGTAAGAAGAATGACTCATCACCTTGTCGCTTTAGTGAGACGCAACGAGACGAAACAGTGAGGGTGGCCGGATACCCGGTGACAGTTACGAGCAACTGAACTCGTCACTTGTCACTCGTCACTCATCACTTCTGAGAGAACCGAGATGAGCCAAACATCCGCTCCCCCATTGGGGAACGTGCTTCTCGAACAGCTGTACGAGCTGGAAGCAGCCAAGCACGGTGCACTGCAGAACTTCGATGCAGATGCATACGAGAACTCTTCCGCGGAACAGGCCCGGCTGGTTTCCGCCGCGGGCAGACCGCCCGCGAATGAAGTTTCCCGTGATCTGGTTGTTGCCATGGCGAAGCTGTCACGCCTCAATTCCGCTCTTCTCCTGAACCTGATCTCGATCTCCCCCCATTTTGCGCTTGCGCAACAAGGCTACACGGCCGATGGGGACATCGAAGAATCAACCCGCAACCGGGTAATCCTGAAGGGATAGGAAATGGCAGGCCTCACCTCCATCCTTCATTCCGCGCTGCGTTCGATGGAAACCGCGGCGACGACGCTCGCCGTCGCCTCGAACAACATCTCGAATGAAAAAACTCCGGGCTATGCCAAGCAGCGCCTTATCGTGCAGCCCGCGGGGAGCCCGGGGGAGGGCCGGATTCTCACCGGCAGCGGTGTGGAGGCCGTGGGCATCGAAACAGTCCGGGACAAGTTGCTGGAGGGCCGGCTCCTGCACGAGGTCTCGAACAAGGCCGGCGATGACGTGTCCTACAGCGCGCTGCAGAACCTCGAAGTACTGTTCAATGACGCCGCCGAAACCGGCATGTTGCCCTCGCTGACAGACTACTTCAACTCGTTCCATACTCTTGCGGTGGATCCGACTTCGATCAACTATCGCGAACAGGTCCGGATCGCGGGCGAGGATCTGGCCGCAGATTTCAAGAAGCGCGGCGACGAACTGCGACGGGTCCAGACCCTGGCCGACAAGCAGATCGTCGACGACATCAACGAGATCAACTCACTGGGGGAGCGCATCGGTCTGGTATCAAAGGAAATCCGGATCCAGGAGGGCGGTGGGCAGACTGCCAACGACCTGCGGGATCGGCGAAACGTGCTGATCAAAGAGCTCGCGGAGTATATCAACGTCCAGGAGATCAATAGCCCGAACAGCTTCCAGCTCAGCATCGGAAACGCCATGCTGGCCTACGACTCCACCATCTCTACCGTTACGGCCGACACTTCCGGTACGGGCGGTTTCGTGGCGGCCAAGATCGGCCCGGTGGATGTCGGCAAAGCCGCGACCGCGGGAACGATATTTGCCCGCCAGGAGATTCGGGACAAGTACATTCCCGATTACCTGAACAAGCTGGACCAGCTTGCATACGATGTCGCTCAGCAGGTCAACGTGATTCATTCCGTCGGCTACGACCGCAGCGGCAACACCGGTGTCAACTTCTTCGACCCGTTGGCCTCCTCCGCGGATGCGGCCCGGCTGATCAAAGTGAACTCGGCGATCACGGCGGACTTGACCAAGATCGCGACCGCCAAGCAGTCGGCCGGAAACGACAATGAAGCGACGACCGACATCGGGAATCTGCTTCACAAGAAGGTCTTTACCGGCGGATCTGTAATCGATCAGTACCGAGCCCTTGTCTTCACTCTCGGTAACGACACGAGCCGGGCCGAGGACCAGCTGAACGAGCACACCGCGCTGCTGCACCAACTCGAGAATAGGTGGGATTCGATTTCGGCCGTGTCGGTCGACGAAGAGACGATGAAGATCCTGCAGTTCCAGCGCTCCTACCAGGCGTCGGCGACGGTGATCCGCATCGTCGATGAACTGCTGCAGACGATAATGAGTCTTGGAGCGAGATGAGGGTTACCGAATCCATGGCCCTGCGTGACTTCATACGCGACATCTCGGGTGCCCGCGACGCGATGCTCGACGCTCAGAACAGGGTCTCGTCGGGCCGCAGAATTCACAGGCCGTCGGATGACCCGAAGGACATGTCCGACATCGTGCGCCTGCACGCCGACAAGATCGAAGAGGAGCAGTACAAGCGCAACCTGGAGTTCGGTCGTTCGCGATTGGAGTTCACCGATACCGCTCTGGAAGGCCTTCAGAACATGGTCGAGCGGGTGCGGTTCCTGGCGTTGTCAGCAATCGGCAGCTCGTCGACGGGGGACAACTTCAGCACGGAAGTTGAGGGTTTGCGGGACCAGATTCTCGGAACCGTCAACACCGCGTTCCAGGGTCGGTTCATCTTCGGCGGTAGTGTCACCGACAAGATTCCGTTCGATAAGGACGCGGTAACCAGCGTCGTGACCTACAAAGGAAACTCTGATGACGTAAAGCTCCAGGTAGGGCGCGCGTCGAAGCTCGAGACACAGATCGCCGGCGATGATCTCTTCGGTACCGGCAATGACGTGTTCAAGGCGATCAGCGACCTGGCGACCGCCATGAAGTCGGGCGTCAAAAGCGACATCGACGCAAAGCTGAAGCCGGTCGTGAGCGCCTGGGAAGGCCTTTCGGTGAGTCGAAGCCGTGTAGGAAACTTCATTAACGTTGCAGATTCGATTTCCAATGAAATGGGCGCGCTTTCTCTCGCCCGCGAGACGAACCTGGTGGACCTGGAGTCGGCCGATCTCACCGAGACGCTGACGGAATTCCAGTCTTACCAATCGGCTCTACAATCCACCCTGGCCGTCGGAGCCAGGATTTCGCAGCTATCGCTGCTTGACTATCTGAGGTAGGAAACCATGAAAGTAGTTGAGTCTCTTGACCGTAGTAGCCAGTCGGATGTTCAGGGTCAGGAAACCATCATCCACTTCGAAGAGGGGTTGATTGGTTTTTCAGACTTTAAGAACTTTAACCTGTTGGAAAACAACTACCTGGCGCCGTTCCGGCTGCTCCGGGCCGTCAATTCTTCCGAGGTCGGATTCCTGGTCATCGATCCTTCGACGCGGATTCCGGACTACTGCCAGTTGATACCCGCGAGGGAATGGGAATCGATCGGCGTGACCAACCCGGCCGACCGCCTGGCCTTCGTGACGGTTGTTCTGGGTCCGACAGCCGAGGAGAGCACCGGTAATTTCCAGGCGCCCCTGCTGATCAACCACAACGAGATGATCGGGAAGCAGGTGATTCTGACTGACTCCGGTTTCTCGGTTCGGCAGCCGTTGCTGTAGTGTTGCGCCTCCTCGGGCTGATGTACCCCGAGAAGCGCAACACTCGGTGCGGTTGGCAAGATTTGCTTTGCTACCCGACGGCCTTTCGGATTATCATCTCGCGAGTTGCTAACCGAGCAGCGCTGGGAAGGCGTTGCTGGTGCTGGGTTACAGAACAAGGATGCTCGTTGTCACTCGCAAAAAGGATGAACGGCTAATCATCGGGAACGAGATTGAAATCCAGGTTCTCAGAATTGGTCGCGACAATGTCCGCCTTGGCATCAAGGCGCCGGCGCACATCTCTATCTACCGGTACGAGATCTACGAAGCGATCAAGAACGAGAACGTGTCCGCGGTAGAATCCCAGATTCCCGACAAGGATATGCTCGAGAAGATCGCAAAAGATCTTAACCCCGAACCGAAGCCCGAAGGCTAGTCCTTCCCTCACGGTCATCCGACCGATTGTTCGTCAAATCCCCTTGAAACGATCCACCGGCTTGGTGCGTCCATTCCCGCAGGCTGGGACAAACAGGCTCAATAAATTGTTGAGCGCAAACGGCGGTCGGACCGGGGTCGCGGGCAGTTCTTATTCGTAGCGGAGCGCCTGCATCGGGTCGACCCGGGAAGCCCGAAGTGCTGGGACGAAGCCCGCGCCCAGTGCGACCATCGCGAGCAGGACAGCGGCCCCCGCCAGGACCGTGAGATCGGTTCCCTCCAGTTCGAAGAGCATCGACTGTGCCAGACGGGCCAGGCCGAATGCCAATGCCAGGCCGATCGCTCCGCCGATCAGAGTCATCAGGCCGACCTGACGGAGGACCGTTCCGCGAACCCGGCCGGGCCCGGCGCCGAGCGCCATTCGGACGCCTATTTCCCGTGTTCGCTGGGACACGGTGTAGGCGAGGACACCGTAGAGCCCAACGGCCGCCAGAACGGTCGCCAGCCCGGCGAAGGCCGACGACAGAACGCCGATGATGCGGTCGACGATGATATTGTCCCGGACCTGCTGTTCCATCGTACGCAGGTCTTCGACCGGAAGGTTCGAGTCCAGTTTGGCCACGACCGGCCGGATGGCCGGCAGCGTGGATTCCGGATCGAGTGAGCTTCGGACGTAGAAATAGATCGATCCGATCGAATCGTCCTGGCGATAGGGCAGGAAGAACAGAGGCGGGATCTCGGCTTTTACCTCGCTGTACTTTGCGTTCCGTGCCAGTCCGACGATCTCGATGTCGAGTTCGTCGCCTTCCCCGACCCTCATCCGTTTCCCCACTGCCTCGCGTCCAAGTTCGAATTTCTGCGCGAAGCGTTCATTGACGACAACGACTTTCGGAGCGTCCCCGGCGTCGGAGGGAGTGAATTCCCGGCCCGATATGAGTGGGACCCCCAGGGTCTCGAAGTAGTCCGGGCCCACCTGGCTGTATCGTGAGCCCGTATCGGTGTCCGGCCCTGCCTCGAAGCCCTGGACTCCGACGCTGCTGCCCCAGTTGCTCCCCGCGAGCAGAGGCACCCTTGATGCGGTTACTCCTGTTACGCCGGGTATGGCCGAAAGCTCTGCCTCCAGCCGCTCGAACAGGGCGAGAGATTGTTCAGGCGTGTAGGAATTCAACTCAGGCGAGATCCCGAACGTGACCAGGTTGCTGGCATTCAACCCCAGATCCACGCGGCTGACATTGAACAGGCTCTTGATGAACAGCCCGGCAGATATGAGAAGTGTCATCGAAAGCGCGATCTGGGCTGTGGCCAATGCGCTGCGGAATCGAGCGGCGCCCCGGGCTCCGGACGGCTGGCCGGCTTGCCCTTTGAGAGTCGAGAGCACATCCGGCCGCGAGCTTTCGAGGGCCGGAAACAGGCCAAAGAGGATCCCGGTCCCTAGCGTCAACGCCACGGCGAAAGCCAGCGCCGTAGGATCGAGGACGAATGCGATCGAGTTCGCCTCTTCGGGCGGCAGCAGGGATATGATCAGATCGAGCGTCCAGCGGGCCACCAGAAGGCCCGCCAGCCCGCCGAACGCGGCCAGCAGGCACGACTCGATGAGCAACTGGGTGACGAGCTGGGGCCGGCTGGCCCCGATCGACAGGCGCACCGCCATCTCGCCCGACCGTGCAGCGGAGCGCGCCAGCAGGAGGTTGGCGACGTTCGCACACGCGATGAGGAGCACAAAAATAGTTACTCCCAACAGGAGAAGCAACGGTGCTCGCGCGTCGCCGTGGAACGAGCTCTGGCCTCGTCGTCGCGATTCAAGCCGGATCTCTCTGGCCCTGAACCGCTCCATGGTCTGTTCGCTCATGCCACCCTGGAGAGGCGCTTCCACGTCGTTGATGATGCCGCTGTAGATCACGTTTGTCGCCGTATGCGCCTGCTCGATCGAAACGCCTGGCTGAAGACGCGCAAAGAGGTAGGCCCAGTAGTTGCGCCGGTTGTCGAAAGCGTCGAACCCCGGCTGCATGAGAGCACGCATCGTGATAGGGACGAAGACCTGGGGCTTGGAGGCCATCGTCGTCCCATCGAATCCCTGCGGTGCGACGCCGATGACGGTCATCGGCTGACCATTGACGATTAGCGTCGCTCCCACGGCGGTGGAACTCGCTTCGAATCGGTCGCGCCAGTAGGCATGGCTCAGGACGACCACCGCCGATTCACCGACGCTCGCGTCGTCCAGTGGCGAGATCAGCCGGCCCAGGGCCGGCGTCAGACCAAGAACCGGGAAGTATCCGCCCGAAACCAGCAGGCCGCGGCCGCTCATCGTCTGTCCGCGGTGAGCGAGATTTGCCCCGAATGACCGATGCGCCGCGATTTCGGAAAATACCGACTGGTCCAGTTCCTGAAGGTCGCGAAACATCGGGTAGCTGAAGACAGCGTCGCAGCCTCCCGCGTTGTTACACGACTGGGAGCCGGGCTTCGGCCCCGGCGCCGCGAGGTTTACCAGATCCTCCGGCGCTTCGACGGGTAGGGAGCGGATGATTATCTGGTTGAAGAGCGAAAAAATGGCCACGTTGGCCCCGATTCCCAGGGCGAGCGATGCGATAGCCACGCCGGTCACGGAGGGAACCTGCAACAAGGTCCTGAACGCGTGTCGAAGTCTGATCACTGATCACCTCGCCGGGTATTGTTGCGGTCGTCGAGCTTCCAGCCCAGAACCTGCCGCTCGAACCCGGTTGCTCGGCGCCTGATTCTAACGCTGATCGCTGATAAGTACGATTGCAGTGTCGAAAATGTTCTTTGGAGGGTCAAGCAGCCACGGGCTGCTTGTCAAAGAGAAGAGGGCTCGGCCTGTGCCGAGCCCTCTCTTTTTTGGGTCAGTGTCCGAATACCGCGTGGGGGGGGGGGGCGAGCTTGCTTTTTCGGGCCAGGGACGGTAGTCGCCCCCCCCTGTTGAGATTCTGTTATTACCGCAGCAGCTGGAGCACGGACTGCGAAGACTGGTTCGCCTGCGACAGTGCGGCCAAACCGCTCTGTGTCAGGATGTTGAACTTCGTCAACGAAGCCGCTTCCTCGGCGATGTTGGCGTCACGGATCCGAGATTCGGAAGCCCGCACGCTGACCGACATCGTCTGAGCCTGCGAGATGGCGAACGTCAGCCGGTTCATCGCCGCACCGATCCGACCCTGCACCGTACCAAGAGTACCGATGGCGGTCTGGATGGAAGTGACCGCGGTGTTGGCATTGGCCTGGTTGGTGATGTTCTGGGTGCTGATGCCCAGTCCCTGAGCATCGACAGCCGTCGTCAGCGCGAAAGAGACGTAGGTGACACTGGCGGAAGTACTCGTCTGCGTGTTGCCGACGAAGACCGACCGCGCGTTCAGGTTGGCGTTACTGGTCTCGATCCCGGCCGCCTGGGCGTTTCGGGTGATTTCCGAAAGCACCGACTGGAACTCGGAATCCAGGGTCGCCCGGGAACCGGTGAAGGTGTCCGAGGACGCCTGGCTGGCTAGAGTCAGGGCCCGATCGAGCAGCGACGCGATGTTGCTCACCGCGCCGTCTTCGATCTGGAGCTTGCTGACGGCGTCATTGGCGCTGCGGATACCGATGGTCAGACCGGTGTTGTCCAGCTTGTGCCGGTTGGCCACGGCGAGACCGGCGGCGTCGTCGGCCGCGCTGTTGATGCGCAGTCCCGAGGTCAGTCGCGACAGTGTCCGCTGCAGACCCATCTGGGTTTGGTCCAGCGTCGCCTGGGCGTTGATCGAGGAAAGGTTCGTTACAACTGAAAAGCTCATTAATCTAATCCTCCGTGAAATGTGGGGCCGGACCATCCTTGGCCGGCGTTCGTCCCTGAAATTACCAAACCGGGCCATCCAAGCCAGGTATCTTTGCTATCGGGCTTCCGTTCCGCGACCTTTAGATCTCATTCGGTGCCTTTTCCACCAACGGATCACAGGGTGCGGCATCTACCTAAGCCATTCTATCTAAACACCATGACGGCACTCACAGAGAGCCCGGCATGTATTCCAAGATTCAAGGGCGCCTCGTCCATACCGACGCCCTTCCACCCGGTCGATCGACCGGAGCTGGAGCGATGCTGGGGAGCGCGACCTGACCCCACCATCGCTCATACTGTGTCGTTACCCAGCTGTCGCGACATCCCTGTTTTCGCTGCCTTCTCGCTATCGAGGAGCACCTCCAGGACATCGCTCCGGAAGTCCAGTGCCGTTGCGCTCTCGGCGCGCGTCTCGCTATAGCTGAGACACGACACTAGGACGGCGGTTTATTACCGGAGAAGCTGGAGAACCGCCTGCGACGACTGGTTCGCCTGAGACAGTGCGGCCAGACCGCTCTGGGTCAGGATGTTGAACTTCGTCAACGCTGCCGCTTCCTCGGCGATGTTCGCGTCGCGGATTCGAGATTCGGACGCCTGTACGCTCACCGCCATCGTCTGTGCCTGCGAGATCGCGAAACCCAGCCGATTCATGGCGGCTCCGATCCGGCCCTGGACGGTGCCGAGAGTCGAGATAGCGGTCTGGATGCTCGAGATCGCCGTCGCGGCATTGGCCTGGGTCGTGATGTTCTGGGTGCTGATACCGAGCCCCTGAGCATCCGCGGCCGAGGTCAGCGCGAACGACACGTACGTCACGCTCGCCGACGTGCTGGTCTGCGTGTTGCCGACAAAGACCGACCGCGCGTTCAGGTTGACGTTACCCGTCTCGATACCGGCCGCCTGGGCGTTTCGGGTGATTTCCGAAAGCACAGACTGGAACTCGGAATCCAGGGTCGTCCGGGAACCGGTGAAGGTGTCCGAAGCCGCCTGGCTGGCCAGAGTCAGGGCTCGGTCGAGCAACGATGCGATGTTGCTGACCGCGCCGTCTTCGATCTGGAGCTTGCTGATGGCGTCGTTGGCGCTGCGGATTCCGATACTCAGACCGGTATTGTCCAACCGGTGCCGATTGGCGACGGCCAGACCGGCGGCATCGTCGGCGGCGCTGTTGATGCGCAGGCCGGAAGTGAGCCGTCCCAGCGTCCGCTGGAGGCCCATCTGGGTACTGTCTAATGTTGCTTGGGCGTTGATAGACGAAAGGTTAGTGACTACTGAAAAACTCATTGCGGCAATCCTCCGTGATTTAAAAAGCCGGACCATCCTTGGCCGGCGTGGGCTGGCGCTAGTGCACCAGCTACACTTTCTCTATCGGAAGGCCGGATCCGAACCTTTAGCTGAAGAATGCTGAAATTCCGCGAGATTGCGCTTTTTCCCCTGTGTAGGTGCGGTCTATGACCGCACACGGGGATGCGAAGATGTGCGCTCGTACAAGCTGTGAACGAATTATGGGAACGGAAAATCGGGTGGCGGGGCTTTTCAAGTGTAGGCGCGGTCTATGACCGCACAACTTGTGGTCCCGCGGGCATTTGTGCGCTCATAGAGCGCACCTACACTTGAGGATCGAAGGTTCTTCGTGAAAAGCCCCGCCACCCGATTCTCCAACAAATGACATTCGTTCACAGCTTGATAGGGCGCACCTACAATGCGGAGAAATCCAGTCGAAGAAGTAGAAGGAAGGTCTGCCCGACCCTCAGGCTGTCGGAATACCTGAGGATCGGTGCAATTTTTGCCGGGACGGCAGATTTTTCAAGGGGTTTGAACGATTGGTGTGTGCGTGGCTCAGGCGTCGAAGTCGAACCTTGATGGAAGCCGGAGAGTGCGCTCATACTGGTTCAAAGCCTGAGCGCTAGTGTTGATTTCTTTCAGTTCAGCGCGGGTCCTCTCCCGGATCAGATCCAGTCGCCAGTGCGTTTCGGCGTCGATTGCCACGACTTCCTTCGCCATCTGAACGATCTCATCGTTCAGCATTCGCAGTTCGTGCATCATTTCCGGCGTGACCGAAGGATCATGGCGGATCTGGCTGATCCACGTTCCCAGCGTGGCTTCGATCGCCGTCAGTTCGACCATCAGCTCCGCTCGGCGGCCCAGCAGGCTTTCCACGCCGTCGATGTTCTCGTCTTCGAGCAGCCGTAGCTGCTGCTCGGAGAGGCTGCGGAATTCTTCGAGTAAGTGTCTCTCACGTTCGAGAGTTGTCAATATTTCCACGGAATTCATCTCTGTCTCCTGATTCTTTGGTGTTCCGATTTATCCGTGCAACGCCACCCGTTGGTTGGCCTGCTGGATGAGCAGCTCAGTGGGGACCGACTCCTGGTTCTCCTTCTGAGCGACTTCAGCCCAGGCTGGTCGCAGAATACCTAGCACTTTGATCGCCTCTTCCAACTTTCCGGCGTCAAACTGGCCCGATCCCTCGACGATCTGAGCGATGACGAAGCTGTACAGACGCTCCAACTCACTCGATATCTCTTCGCCGCGCTCCATGTCGAGCGAGAGATGCAGGTGCTGGACGATTGCCAGCGCGCGATCGCACGCGGTCGATTTGCCCTCGATGTCGTTCCGCCGGATGGCCTCGACCCCCTGATGCAGGAAGCGGAGGGCACCGTCATAGAGCATCACGACCAGTTGGGTCTGGTTCGAAGTCGTGATCGATGTCTGCTTGTAAACTTCCGATTGATCCAAATAGCTCATAGTATCCTCTTGTAGTCAGTGGACTAGAATCCAGCGATCGACGACAGCGCGCTACTCTGGTTCGTGAGCCGCGACATCGCCAGGTCGGCCGCTGAAAACATCCTCTGGAGTTCCTGCCGCCGGAGTTCCAGCCGCAGTTGTTGTGCAAGGATCTGATCTCGAACGTTCTTGATCGACGTGTCGAGCGAGGTTCGCGTCGTCTTGATCAGTCCTGCGGTGCCGTCGATGCTCTCGAGAGCCGACTTGAGGTCGTCGAACACGCCGTCGACCGACCCATCTCCTTGGAAGAGTTTCTGCAAGTCCGTCACGGCCGTATCGAGGGCGGTGTTGAACTTCTCCTCATCCAGTTTAAGTTTCCCGTCCTGTTCGCGAACTCGACGCCCACCTCGGTCAGGTAGGAGTACTGACCGTTGTTGGTGTTCGCCGTCAGGATCGTGTTTCGGACGTCCGACAGCGCCTGGCGCAGAATCGAGTCGTTTGCGAGCGGTCCGGGCTTCCCCGTGATGATGTCGTTCTTGCTCTGCTTGTCGTAGAAATCCTTCAGGCCGTTGAACTCGGTGATGAACTTCTTGACGTGTTCCTTGAGCGCATCGTAGTCGTTCGTGATGTTGATCGAGGCAGTGCCGGCCTTGACCAGCGTCACCGTGGCGCCGGGGACCGCGTCGGTTACCGCGTTCGAAGCACTCGTGATCGAAAGGCCGTTGACGGTGAACGCCGAATCCTGAGCATCCTGGCTGTTGCCGACGCTCGGGCTCTGGCCTACGGCGAACGCGACGACCGGGCCGACGCCGTTGGTCAGGCTGTTGTTGATCGTGAAACCGTTAGCGGCTCCGGTTGAACGGCTCTGGATGACTAGCTTGTTGTTCGTCCCGTCGTTGACCACTGAAGCGGCGACCCCTGAGTTCTGGTCGTTGATCAGGTTCTTGAGCTCGGTCAAGCTCGTCGCCGAGCCGATGTTGATCGCGGTGGTCGTCGTGACGCCGATCGTGAACGAAATCGAGCCGCCGTCGGCAGCGGTATCGGTCGTGTTCGTGTAGCCGTTGGTGGACGCGGTGACCTGCGCCTTGGCCAGTTGCGTGATGTTGAGCGCATACTCGCCGGCGATCGCTCCGTCGCCGAGCGTGACGGTTGCGACCTCTTCATCGGTCGTAGTGGCCTCGAGGGCCGTAAATGCCGTTGCTACAACAAGATCCCCTACTGGCGTCAGGACTTCGGAAACTTCCGTTCCGAACGTTCCCAGCGTGGAGTCCTTCTTCTTAAGGCCGATCTCTCTCTGCTGGAGTGACTCTAAGGGTGCGCTTTCGGCTTGGATCGTGACGTCGATGATCTGGTTGAAATCGAAGCCGTTGAAACCAGAGAAGTTAATCTCACCAGGCATTGGAATCTCCTCAATCTCTCTCAAACTCGGTTGCAACCATCTTATCGGCGACCTCCGGAGGCCCCTTTAGAGGCCCCCAGAGGTTTTTTCGCCGTACTTCGAGTTATTACCAAGTTATTACTATCTGAGGAGCTGGAGCACGGCCTGCGACGACTGGTTCGCCTGAGACAGTGCGGCCAAACCGCTCTGTGTCAGGATGTTGAACTTCGTCAACGATGCCGCTTCCTCGGCCACGTTGGCGTCGCGGATCCGAGATTCGGAAGCCCGCACGCTGACCGACATCGTCTGGGCCTGCGAGACGGCGAACGTCAGCCGGTTCATCGCCGCACCGACCCGACCCTGCACCGTACCGAGAGTACCGATCGCGGTCTGGATGTTCGTGATCGAGGTGTTGGCGTTGGCCTGGCTGGTGATGTTCTGGGTGCTGATGCCCAGTCCCTGAGCGTCGACAGCCGTCGTCAGCGCGAAAGAGACGTAGGTGACGCTGGCGGACGTACTCGTCTGCGTGTTGCCGACGAAGACCGACCGTGCGTTCAGGTTGGCGTTACTGGTCTCGATACCGGCCGCCTGGGCGTTTCGGGTGATTTCCGAAAGCACAGACTGGAACTCGGAGTCCAGGGTCGCCCGGGAACCGGTGAAGGTGTCCGAGGCCGCCTGGCTGGCCAGAGTCAGGGCCCGATCCAGCAGCGACGAGATGTTGTTTATCGCGCCGTCTTCGATCTGGAGCTTGCTGATGGCGTCGTTGGCGCTGCGGATACCGATGCTCAGACCGGTGTTATCCAGCTTGTGCCGGTTGGCCACGGCGAGACCGGCGGCGTCGTCGGCTGCGCTGTTGATGCGCAGTCCCGAGGTCAGTCGCGCCAGTGTCCGCTGAAGACCCATCTGGGTTCCATCCAGCGTCGCCTGGGCGTTGATCGACGAAAGGTTCGTTACAACTGAAAAGCTCATTAATCAAATCCTCCATGAAATTACTGGTAGCCGGCATCCCTGCCGGCGCGATCCTCCAACAATCCGTTTCTTGGAGTGTCATCATTCGTATCGAGCCTGAGTTTCTCGTCCACAGGTGGTGTTCCCGCACGCCCGACGGTTTCTTGGAGTGTCATCATTCGTATCGAGCCTGCCCCCGGCGAACTTTAGCGGGAATGTCAAAAAAATGGCACCCACCTGGAGCCCGTAGAGAAGTGGGCGGTTGGAGCAGATGAGCAGCTTGGCGGCTTTGGCTTCCCGCTTGCACTTCCCGGGGTATGGATGACGGCATATCTCTGTGCATGATCGTTAAGAATGAAGAAGATTGGGTCGAACAGGCCATCGACAGTGTCATTTCAATAGTCAACGAAGTCATAATTGTGGACACTGGGAGCACCGACCGGACGCTGGAGCGGGTCGAGAAGTTCAAGCCCCGGATCATCCATAGCGAGTGGAAGGACCACTTCGGCAACGCCCGAAACGTCTCCCTGGATGCCGCGCTATACTCCTGGATTCTGGTCCTGGATGCGGACGAGTGCATTGCACCCGCCGACCTCCGTTTTCTCCAGGAAGCCATGGCCGAGCCTGGCCACGGGTACCACCTGACTCAGAGGAACTATGTCTACCAGAATCAGGTCCACGGCTGGGAGCGGAATACGACGGCCTACGAGGAGGGTCGGGATTACCCTGGATACGTCGATAACCCCCTGATCCGCTTCTTCCGCAACGATCCCGAGCTCCGGTTCCATGGAGCCGTGCACGAAATCGTCGATCCGACCCGGCTTCCGAAGGAATTCCGCTTCTCAAATCTGCCGGCGGTCATCCACCACTACGGCAAAGTTCGAGGAGAGGAGCGTCTCCAGGCTAAACAGCACCTATACCTGAGGTTGGGGAAGAAAAAACTTCAGGAAGACCCCACTAACGCCAAGGCCTACATGGATTACGGCATCCAGCTTCAGGAGCTCGGCCGGCATGACGAAGCGCGGGAACCCTTCCTCAAGGCCTTCGAGACGGGAGGGAACCCGCTGAGCCTGCTCCATTGCGCCGTATCGGAGAAGACGCTCGAAGGGCTCCAGTCGGCCGCGGAACTGCTTGAAAAAGCGGCCCGCCATGGTCTGGACTCCTTTGAGCTGCACCTCGAGCGGGGCAACGTTGAGCTCGCCCTCGGTGACTTCCAGAAAGCCCAGGATCATTACTGGGCCTGCCTGGAGCGAAGCGTCGGATCGCCGGTCGCGACCTTCAACATAGGCCTGACGTATAAGAAGATGGGGAAGCTCGATAAGGCCGAAAACTATTATGAGCGCGCGCGGAGCCTGGATCCCGCTTTCCCAGAGCCCGCCCTGGAACTCGCCGCCCTGTGGACCGATCGGGGCCAGTTCCGTGAAGCGGCGGCGATCCTGGAGCCCATCGTGGAGGCCAATCCCGGGAGACGGGAGTCGCGCCTGGCGCTTGCGAAGACTTACCTTCTCCTCAAGGAACCCGATGACGCCGTCAGCCTTCTGGATAACCAGTTAGACGACGACCCGGTGGCTGAATCACTGCGTGGAGCCGCGCACCTCGAGCGCGGGGACCACGATACCGCCCGAGCACACCTCGAGAAAGCGATCCGCGCCGACTCCTCTCTCGTCGATGCCCGGATCAACGTGAGCCACGTTTACGGCCACACGGGCGAGTTCGCTCGCGCCGTGAGGCATCTCCGACAGGGGTTTGAACAGACGGGCAACAGGGCGCTGCTGCCGTCGCTGAGTATTTACGAGGCCCGCGCCGGCATGCTCGACGATGCGCTCGCCCACCTGGATGAAGTCATCCAGTCGGAGGAAGCCACCAGCGATCACTGGATTTACCGCGGCCTGATCCTCGAGCAGAAGCAACTTTGGGACGAAGCCCGATCCCATTATCGAACCATGGCGGAACGACTTCCCGAGCTCGTCGACTGGGTTGGTCAGAAACTTCAGGGTCTGCCGGGCACCGATGTGGTCGTTGGAATCAGCGAGAATGTCGCGGTCTGGAACGAATCCGAGAATGCCCTTAGGAACGATGAGAGTCGCCATATATAACAACGGAATCCCCTTCGATGGTCATACGCCGCTGAGGGGTCCGCTGGGAGGCAGTGAAAGCGGGATCGTCTACATGGCCCGCGAGCTCGCCTCGATCGGCCACGACGTTTCGGTCTATTCGAACTGCTCCAATCCGGGCGACTACGACGGGGTCGACTACAGGCACTACCATCGCTTCTTCGACGAGTTCCCTTCCACCCCTTGGGATGTTTTCATCTCCCTCCGGTCGTTCGACCCGTTTCTCGTAGGCAGGGTCGCGCCGCGAACGATCTTCTGGACCGATGACGCCCACGATCAGCCCGCGATCGCAAACCTCGGGCACAGCGTCCTGCAGGACAACATCGACCTTCATTTCTGTGTCAGCGAGTGGCAGCGCGGGACGTTCATCGAGACCTTCTCGCTGCCGGGTGAGAAGGTTGTGGTGACCCGCAACGGGTTTCGCGCCGATCTGATTCCCGAACCCTCGGAGAAAGTCTGGACCAACGGCGTCTATTCGAGCACCCCGTTCCGGGGGCTTCAGGGGCTTCTGGAGATGTTTCCACGCATTCGACGCGACGTTTCCGACATGACGCTCGACGTGTTCAGCAGCATGAAGGTCTACGGATGGGCGGAAGACAGCGACCGCGATACCTATGGAGCGATCTACCGCACCGCCGATCAGGATGGCGTCACGATGCACGGCAGCGTTCGGCAGACTCTGCTGCTGGATCATCTTTCCAGAAGCGGCTTCCTGCTGTACCCGAACACGTTCGAAGAGACCTCCTGCATCGCCGCGATCGAGGCTCAAGCCTGTGGGGCGGTGGTCGTCACTTCCGCCAAGGCCGGGCTCAAGGAGACAGTAGAGAACGGATCGACGGGGGTGTGTATCGAGGGAGACCCGGCGTCGGAGGACTATCGCCGGGCCTTCGTTCAGGCTGTCTCCCAACTGGCCGGCAACCGGGAGCGTCTCTCGTCGATGTCCGGGGCGGCCCGCCGGCGAGCATTCGACCTCTATTCCTGGCGTTCCATCGCCCGGGAGTGGATCGAACTGTTCGAGGCAATCGCGCCGCGTCCGGTGCCGGGCCGATGGTCGGGTCCGCTCGTGATGCTCCAGAAAGCGCACGAGTACCTGGCGAAAGGAAACATAAATGCATCTCAGAAGATTTTGGGCCGACTCGAAACGCAGCCCTTCTTCGAAGCGGAGATCAAAGATCTAGGGCAGAAGTTATTGAAAACGGGGGCCCGAGCCTCTTGAAAGAGGAACCGGCACCCAACAGCTCAGACGTCGAGATAATGACGTCGACAGAGCTCTCAACTGGAGCGACGCAATGAATATCCGAATGAACCAGGACGTGATCGACGTGCCTGGAGAGCTGGCCACGTGGGGCGAACTGCTGGACTGGCTCGAGACGGACTATCTGAAATCAGGTCAGTGCATTACGAGAGTTTCATTCGGCCGGGAAGAGGCCATGTACTACCGCGATCAGGGACTCTGCGGACAGGAACTTCAGGAACTGAGTGAGATTGACATCGAGAGTGGAGACTTTGACAGTGTCGTTCGGGAGTCGCTCCTGGAGCTCGATCAGGAGCTGATCCGCGTTGCAGAGACCGGGTCCGAGATCGTTCGTCTGTTCGAAAACCGTGATCAGGAGGGGGCCTACACCCTGCTGGGGAAGTACCTGGAGTCGCTGCGCGTGCTGTTTGCGATCTTTAGCGAGATCGGCTGGCCCGCGCAGGACGGGGAAGAAACGAGCACGGCCGCACTCACGGCCTCTCTGGAGCAGGCGCTGGCGCAGTTGATCTCCGCCCAGGAAAACGGTTTCTGGATTTCTGTGTGCGACGTCCTGGAATACGAAATCACCCCGATTCTGGATGGGTGGAAGAGTCTTGTTCAGAAAACAAGTGTCCACATCAACTGACAATCAGACCGAAACGCGCGTGGGTTTTGTCGTCGACGCCGGGCCGGAACTCGGCTATGGCCACGCGGTGCGTTGTCTCCGCATCGCCCGCCGGCTCGCGCGGGAAGTCGGGGTCGTCTTCTATCCGCTTTCCGAGGAATGCCGCCGGTTCGTGTCGGGCCAGGGTGCTGAGATCCGGTCCCAAGAGCCCTTCCCCGAACTCGTCATCACCGATCTGCGACAGCAGGACGGGATCACGGCTGAGATCCGCCGACAGGGTTGCCGGCACGTCAGCATTCATGATCTCGGACTGGCCCAGTGCCACTCCGACGTTCTCATCGACGGCAGCATCACGACGCTTTTTCCCTACTCCGATGATCGCCACCGAAAGATGTTCGTGGGGCCCAGGTACATGATCACCGAGCCGCGTTCCACCAGGCGCCATGTTGCTCCGAACGTCGCTTTGATCAGCCTCGGCGGCGGCGCGACACACGAGTTCACCGACTCGGTTGCGGATGCGCTCCGCGCAGCCGGATTGGACGTCTATGCCACGACGGGCTTCGGACCAGGCCGCCCTACACCGCGGAACTCTCGCATTCGTTGGATAAGAGACGAAGCCGACATCCGCGATGTCGTGGGGCGATGTGCCCTGGCCATCAGTGGGGCCGGTGTTTCCCTGTACGAAATGCTGGCGTCGGGGGTCCCGACAATCGCCCTCAGTTTCGACTGGCTTCAGCTGCGGACGGCAGAAGCGTTCCAGGAACGGGGAGCGACGCGTAGTGCCGGATTGATTTCAAAACTAAGTCCCGCCGAGCTTGCGGAATTTGCCAGAGATCTGCTCGGGAACAGTGCACTGATGAGCCGACTTGCCGAGGCCGGTCGAAAACTGGTGGACGGCAAGGGCTTGCTCAGAGTGACCGAAATAGTGAGGAGAGAACTATGTCTGACAACCTAAACAACAACCTTTTCGACAGGCTGACGAGCGAGACTCAGAAAGTCTATTTCGTGGCGGAGGCCGGTCTCAATCACGGCGGGTCCAGAGAAAAGGCGGTGGCGATGGTGCGGGCGGCCAAGTGGGCCGGCGCGGACGCTATCAAGTTCCAGACCTTCAAGACCGAGAAACTGACCTCGCGGAGGCGTGCGGAGCTTACCCACACCAAAGGGAAGGATCTACAGGAGCTTTTCAAGAAACTGGAGCTGGACTTCGATTCCTTCCGTTCCCTGCACCGCGAGGCGAACCGCCTGGGCATTGAGTTTCTCTCCACTCCTTTCGACGAGGAAAGTGCGGACTTTCTCGCCGAGCTCGGCGTGGGCGCCTATAAGATCGCCTCGGGAGACATCACCCATCGCCCCCTTATCAAACACGTCGCCGCAAAAGGCAAGCCGATCCTGCTGTCGACCGGTATGAGCACCCCCGAGGAGATCGAGAAAGCGATCGATTGGGTTTACACCCAGGAAAATCAACAGGTGATCCTGCTGCACTGCGTGTCGGCCTACCCGCCCCGGCTCGACGAGTTGAACCTCAAGTCGGTGGAGTTCCTGCGAGATCGGTTCGGACTTCCCGTTGGTTTCTCCGATCATAGTGACAGCACCATTGGCGCGATCATCGCTGTTTCTCTCGGCGCGCAGATTATCGAGCGTCATTTCATGCTCGATACCCGAGGGGACATCCCCGACCGCGCGGTGTCGTTCGACGCCAAACACCTGCGTTCGCACATCCAGGAACTTCGGGCCATCGGTCCGATCCTCGGACAGCGGGACAAGTTTGCCACCGAGACCGAAAGCCAGAACATAACGGCTTCGCGCCGGGCCCTGTACGCGAAGCGACCGATCGCTCCGGGCGAGACGATCTCCCGGGACATGCTCTACGCTCTGCGACCGGCTGACGGCATCTCGCCGGAGTTCGTGGATGACGTCGTGGGGCGTCAGGCGAACAGCTCGATCGACGAAAACGAACCTGTTCAGTGGGATTCAATCGGATGAAAAAAGTCAACGTACTTGTAACTGCAGCGTCGCGAAGAGTCGGCCTGGTCCGCGCCTTTCGTCACGCCGTCGAGAAATTCGGCAAGGGGCGTGTTGTAACGACCGACATCAACTCGATGTCCCCTGCCATGTATTTCGGCCATCGGAACCACATCGTGCCCTTGACGACCGATCCGGGCTACATCCCCATCATCGAGAGTATCTGCGACGTAGAGGACATCCACCTGATCGTTCCGACGATCGACGACGAGCTGACGATATTGGCGCGGGAACGTGCCCGTTTCGAGGATGCAGGCGTACGGATTGCCGTCTCGAGTGAAGAGACCGGGCTGATCTGTAACGACAAGTACCGGACTTACGAGTTCGCCGTCCAGAACGGGATCGAGACGCCCACGACGCGACTCCCCGAAGAGCTTGATTTCGGACAGCTCCAGTACCCGGTCATGGTGAAACCCCGCCACGGCCGCGGCGGCATCCAGGTGTTTCAGGCCTGGGATGAGCGCCAGGTGCGTTTCTTCTGTGATTACGTTCCCGAACCGATCATTCAGGACTTCCTGGAGGGTACCGAGTTCACGGTCGATGTCTGTTCGGACTTCGAGGGTCGGGTACTCTCGGTGGTTCCCCGCGAACGGTTGGTGATACGTGCCGGTGTGAGCGACAAGGGGATTACACGCAAGAATAAGGACGTGCTGGAGTTTGCCCGGAATGTCGCCGAGAGCCTCGGGACTGTGGGCGCCGCCAACATCCAATGTAAATGGGACGGGAGCAGCGTTAGCCTCATCGAGGTGAACCCCCGTTTTTCGGGCGGTATACCGTTGACGATCGCCGCCGGCGCGGATTTCGCTTCATGGCTCGTCCAGCTGAGAGCTGGAACCGAGGTGCGTTCCCAGATCGGTCGATTCCAGGAAAACCTCACGATGATGAGCTTCGAGGACAGTGTCTTCGCGCGTGAGGACCAGCTGAACATCCGAGGGAGTCAATCGCCGCGGCGATTCGCCCGGACTAACACGACCGCGTATGTGAACTGAGGAACTGTAGGTGCGCTCTATGAGCGCACAAATCGTCGCTCTGTGTGTGCGGTCATAGACCGCACCTACACCCAAATTGTTCTACAGGGCGCGGCAAAGCGGTTCCGGAGTGCATAAAGGTTTGATCTAAAACATCCGATGAGTACGAACGTAATGTCGTATCTGGTTCCATCAACGCCACAGGCGGCGACTCCGCCGTGGGTGGAGCCGCCAGCGCCGGAGCTGGACTTCATGAACCGGCTGATGACGGGCCTGGTTCGTACGGTTTCGGTGGAGCGGATCGCCCACTTTGCCGTGAAGCTTCTGGTCGAGGACACAGCGGCCCAGAACTGCTCGCTGATGCTATTGCACCGGGACTCCGGCGAGTTGCGAATCGCCGCGGCGACGGCCGGCTTCGGAACCGCGAACGGGTCTGAGAGGGCAGATTCCACCGAACCGCTGAAACTGGGCTGTGGCGTAGCCGGCTGGGTTGCGTCCGAACAGGTTCCGGTCCGGTTGGAGGAGGCCTCCAAGGACGCGCGGTTCATCTCGCTGTCAGCATCGGATGTCGTCGTCAATTCACTGATGAGCTTTCCCCTGGTCGCCAACCGTGAAGTCCTGGGCGTGATGAACCTGAGCAGCCCGGCGCCGGGCGTCTTCTCGGAAAAAGATGAGGAGCTGGTTGCCGTGGCAGCCGACCACATCGCGTTCGCACTGGACCGTGCGACGCGTTTCGAGAACGCAGAACATCACAACCGAGAGCTCCTCGAACAGGTGTCGGGCTACCAGACCCGACTTTCTCAAGCGGAGAAGATGTCCGCGGTTGGAAGCCTGCTAGCCGGAATCGTGCATGAACTCAACAACCCCCTGACGACCATTCTGGGTTTCTCGCAACTCCTGGCACAGACCAGTGGCGGGGACCGGAGAGACCTCGAGCGAATCGTTTCCGAGTCGGAGCGATGCGCCCGCATCGTCCAGAATGTCTTACGTATGTCACGCCCCGGCAAAGGCGAGCGCGAGCTGGTCGACGTGAATTCCTGCATCCGAGAGACCGTGGAGCTTGCCGAATATCAAAGGCATCTTCACCGGATCGAGCTGACCCTGAAGCTGGCAGAGTCGAACCCCAAGATCTACGCCAACGACTGCGAGTTGACGCAGGTCGTGCTGAATCTCGTCACCAACGCCATCCAGGCCATCGCTGCGGATCGTACGGAGGGCAAGATCGAGATTGAGACCCGCGTCGACGATTCCCGGGTGTCGATCCAGGTGCGCGACAACGGCCCGGGCATCGAGGCGCCTGCGTTGTCACACATTTTCGAGCCGTTTTTCACGACCAAGGAGACGGGCACAGGCCTGGGATTGAACCTCTCCCGCGAACTTGTACGAGCCAATGACGGTGAGGTGACCGTCGAGAGTACCCCGGGCGTCGGGACGAGCTTCGCACTGCAATTCGACGTGTCGGAGGAGGATCCCGGAGATGAGGTCAACTGCACCAAGCCGACAGTACTGGTTGCCGACGATGAGCATCACATCCTCGACCTCGTCAATACAGTACTGACCGATTCCGACTACCGTGTGGAATGTGTGGGCAGTGGCGAAGAGGCGATGGACCGGCTGAAAAGTCAGGACTTCGACCTGCTGATCAGTGATCTGCGGATGCCGGGCATCGGCGGCCGGGAGCTGGTCGAGTGGGTGCAGCAGTATGACACCAATGCAAAAGTGTTGCTGCTGACAGGCGACGTCGCCAGTCGTGAGATGAAAGAGTTCATCGCCGGTTCCGGGGCCCAATGCTTGTCGAAGCCGTTCCGGATCGGCGAATTGATCGAGGCGGTCGAACAGGTGTTCTCATCCAGCCATTGATCGTCACGGGAAAAGCCGGTGAAGCAGAAAACAGTCGCGATCATTCAAGCCCGAATGGGCTCATCCCGCCTTCCCGGCAAGGTACTGCTGCCGCTGGGCGGCCGCTCCATCCTGACCTATCTGGTGGAGCGCCTTTACCGAACCCGTACCGTCGATGAAGTCGTTGTCGCCACGACGGTTCACCCCCGCGACGACATCATCGTGGAAGAGTGCCGACGCCACGACGTCGCGTGTTTTCGGGGAAGCGAGTATGACGTCCTCGGTCGCTACCTGGCCGCTGCCACGGTTTCCGGCGCCGACATCGTGGTTCGGGTGACGGCCGACAACCCGTTTACCGATCCCGAAAGTATCGACCTCGTGGTGGAACACATCATCGAGAACGGCGTGGAATACGCCCTCGAAGACGGTCTGCCGGTCGGGACGACCGGCGAGGCTGTGACCCGCAGGTTGCTTGGCCGGATGGCGGACCTGGCCCACCGGGTCGACGAGCCGCGGTGGCGTGAGCACGTGACGCTGTACGCCAAAGAAAACCTCAAGGAAGCACGGGGGGAATTCCTCCAGCCCAGGCCACGCTGCGACAGGCCGGAAATCCGCCTGACCGTCGACGAACTGCCCGACTATCTGCTGGCTCAGGAAGTAGCGAGAAACCTGAACGATCTGGATTTCGACATTTCCGCTCTGATCAGCCAGGCCGAGAGCATATCGGCAGCGCCTGCGGCGCTTTAGCACTCAGCCATCTGCCGTCGGCTGTCAGCTCAATCGGATGCGACTGTCGTCGCGCGTGGGAAGTTGCTCTCGGGACGGCTCAACTCGTTGATTCTACGACAGGCCTACCCGGAGCTGGACGCTGATAGCCAGCACCTGATGACTGCTCCTTCATTGACCGCCAAAATCCTCAAAATAGACTGAAGAACGGACCCCCGCCGGCCGATGAGTTAACCATAGGGCGCACAGTCTGCGAGCCCGGAGGTGCATATCGTGATCACGGTTACGAAGATCAACAAGAAGCCGATCGTACTGAATTGCGAATTGATTCAGACGGTTGAGCACGTGCCGGATACGGTCATCCACCTGACGACGGGAGACAAGCTGATTGTCTCCGACCATCCCGAAGACATCGTGCGCAAAGTGATCGAGTACAGGAAAAGTATCAACTGTTCCGGTATCGACGTCTACGTTCATTCAGAAGAGAACGAGGAGACGCCCGAGCCTGTTGCGGAATGAAACGAACACGACTCGGGCGGATGAAGCCGGTTTGTAGGGGAATACACTCATGGATCTCGGAACCATACTTGGCATCTCTCTCGCACTGATTGGAATCCTGTTGGGCCAGTTGCTGGAAGGCGGATCGATTCTCCAGATTCTGCAGCCGACAGCGTTTTTGATCGTGTTCGGAGGGACGATCGGTGCAACCATGATCGGCTTTCCGCTCTCGGCCTTCATGAAGGCGACGAGCGATTTGATCTATGTCTTCATGGAAGAAAAAACGCAGCCGAACGGCGTGATCGACCAGGTCATTCAGTTCACGAACAAGGCGCGGCGTGAGGGGATCATCTCACTGGAAAAAGACGCCGAAGGCGTTGAAGATCCGTTCTTCAAGAAGTCCATCATGATGGCCGTCGACGGCATCGAGCCCCGCGAATTGCGCGAGACGATGGAAATGGAGCTGCAATACATGGAGGAGAGGGGGGAGATTTCATCGAAGATATTCGAAGCGGCCGGCGGCTACGCACCGACGATCGGGATTATCGGCGCGGTGCTCGGGCTGATAGTGGTGATGCAGCATCTCGACAACATCGACGAGGTCGGACACGGTATCGCCGTGGCTTTCGTCGCCACGATCTACGGAGTTGGTGCCGCCAACATCTTCTTCCTTCCCGCCGCGGCGAAGCTGAAACTCAAGGCCCGGAAGCGGATTATCATCAAGGAGATGATGCTGGAGGGAACACTCGGAATCCTGGAAGGCCAGAACCCCCGTGTGATCGAAGGCAAGCTGACCTCGTTCCTCGACGAAAAGCTGCAGAAAGCCCGCGAGGAATCCGGCAAGAAGGGCGAAGAATAGAATGGCGCGAAAGAAGAGACACGAGGAGCACGCCAACCACGAACGGTGGCTGGTGTCCTATGCGGATTTCATTACCCTGCTCTTCGCCTTCTTCGTCGTCATGTTCGCGGCGTCCAACGCCGACGAGCAGAAGGCCGGAAAGGTCGCCCAGGCGGTCGAAATGGCGTTCTCGGAGCTGTCGGTGTTCAGCCCCTCCGGCAAAGTATTTCCATTGTACGATACGGGAGGTCTGCCGTCCGACAACATGAGCATCATCGGTAACCTGCACTCGGGTTTCACCCAGACACAAGTGGTTGCGGCTGGCCGCGGTCACGGCGAGGGTGAAGGCAAATACGACATCGAAGCCGTCCAGGAACGACTCGAGAACCTGCTCGGTCAGGAGATAGCCGAGGGACAGGTCCGGATGAATATCGACGAACGCGGCTTGACGATCAGTCTGGCGGAGGCTGGTTTCTTCGATCCCGGCTCGGCGGTGATTCAGCGCAAGGCGCTGCCGGTCGTCGACGGGATCGCCGGAAAGCTGCGGGATCTTCCCTGGGATGTTCGCGTCGAAGGACACACCGACGACATTCCTATCAAAACCGCCCAGTTTCCCTCGAACTGGGAGTTGTCGACGTCCAGGGCGACTTATGTTCTCCAGCACCTGATCTCGAGCAGTCAGGTTCCACCAGAACGACTCTCGGCAGTCGGATATGGCCAGTACCGACCCGTCGCCTCCAACTCCACGCGGGAGGGCCGGGGCCTGAACCGACGCGTCGACATCGTGGTGCTCAGCACGACGGCTCAAGCACTCGAACCAAAGGCAATGCCCGAGAGCGGCGAAGCGAGCGAGGTGGACCAGTCGGCCCGCTCAGGTGCAGTCGAACCCGCCCCCGAGACCAGCTCCGTGCATGCCGCCAGTAGTCCGTAGGGGCCGCTGTCGCGGCCAGTAGTCAGTAGTCAGTTGCCAGTTATCAGTTGCCACCGCGCTAATTCGATCCCCCCTCGACCTACTCAGAAAAGAAAACCACTGATCCTATTGCAAGTTGCGACATTTGAACAAGCCGCCTTGTTAGGTTTCTCATTGCTGATTGCTTCATCTCAGATCTTCGGCCGATGAGAAATTGAGCAATTATCCAATCTCCAATTTCGAATGAGGCCCCCTCCATCGTCCCGGTGCGTCATATAATCATTCCCACCATGACCTGCGACCTCTGCACCAGTGACGACGGCAAGGGTACCCACTACCACGCCTTCATCGACGGCAAACATTACTGGGTTTGCGCCAACTGTAAGTCCCGGCTCAAGATTGAATCCGAACACACGGACGAGTGAAGAAGTAGGCGCTCTCCTCTCTGACCCACCCCAAGAAGACCCTGAGCCGATCGCAGATTGCGATATTTGAACAATCCACATTGCAGGTTTCTCATTGCTGATTGCTTCATCTCAGATTTTTCGGCCAATGAGAAATTGAGCAATTTCCAATCTCCAATTTCCAATGCGGATTCGTCCATTGACCAATTTGCGATAGATCCGATTCCCCTTCACCGTCCCAGCCATGTCACATAATCATTCCCGCCATGACCTGCGACCTCTGCACCAGCGACGACGGCAAAGGTACCCACTACCACGCCTTCATCGACGGCAAACACTACTGGGTGTGCGCCAACTGTAAGTCCCGGCTCAAGGTTGACTCCGAACACACGGACGAATGAAGAAGTAGGCGCTCTCCTCTCTGACCCACCCCAAGAAGACCCTGAGCCGATCGCAGATTGCGATATTTGAACAATCCACATTGCAGGTTTCTCATTGCTGATTGCTTCATCTCAGATTTTTCGGCCAATGAGAAATTGAGCAATTTCCAATCTCCAATTTCCAATGCGGATTCGTCCATTGACCAATTTGCGATAGATCCGATTCCCCTTCACCGTCCCAGCCATGTCACATAATCATTCCCGCCATGACCTGCGACCTCTGCACCAGCGACGACGGCAAAGGTACCCACTACCACGCCTTCATCGACGGCAAACATTACTGGGTTTGCGCCAACTGTAAGTCCCGGCTCAAGATTGAATCCGAACACACGGACGAGTGAAAGACGTAGGATAACGGCCTACGGACTACTAGTCCCTGAACCGTCGTAGGAACTTCACCACGCGAAAGCCCACGATGGCGTAGAACGGGAAGTGAGCCATCGTGTAGTGTCCGCACGGCAGTGTAGTCAATTCGTAGTCGAGGCCATGGCGGTCGAATTCCCTGAACGACTTCCGTGACAGCTCGTAGGGGAAGCTCAGGTCATACCTGCCGGCGAGAACCAGCAGCTTCTGCCCCGTGCCTCCCAGGCGATGAATAAAGGGGTACGGGCTGATCGGTGACCAGAATCGGCGAAGGTCATCCAGCGTCGTCGAGCGTTCGAGTGACTCCCGAACGTGGGACGTCGACAGGCCGTCCCATACGACGTCGGCGAAATGCGACGAGACATGTATGAAGGCCCCGCACTCGAACCGCTTGTCGTGGGCCATCGTTAGAAAGCCGATACAGGACCCGATGCTGGTACCCAGGATGCCCAGCCGCTCATAACCGCGCCTGGAGAGCCAGTCGGCGGCCCGCCTTACGTCGAGCACCGCCTGCCGTGTGGAGGCGATCGTTTGCCCGACATTGGGCCCGATCAGGTATTCCGCGCGCTCCAGGTGTTCGGGGCGGCGGTGGTCGTGGTACGGCAGACTGAGGCGAAGGGCCGTGATCCCGAACCGCTGCAGGACGCGGCATAGCCGAATCTGGCTGTGCCACTTCGCGTTCCATTGCGGCAGAACGATGACGGCGAGCTTGCTCGTTGAGGGGAAGAGCCGTCCCCAGACAGTGTTGTTGACTTCGTGAGGCGTTTGGATCGCGCTGGGGAACTTCAGGGTCGTGCCGTCGAATTCATGGCTGGGCGCCGGCTCGGACGCGTAGAAACGATCGCTGTCTGCCAGCGCCGCCTCGACGTATCGCTCGAGGGCTTCGGTCGGGCTGACGCCGTTTTCGAGACCGAGGTGCTCGACTCCCCATTCAAACTTGCGGGGATAGCGGTTCCTGTCCCTGTTGTGCCAGCGCCGTTCACGTCGTTCGATGTGGTTACGCAGCATCGACTATGGCCCGTATGGTTTCAGGCGAAACGGCAGGCACCTTTGCCAGGTAGAGGTTGTCTTCCACATGATCGATGCTGCTCATCCCGACCAGCGCCGACGCAACCCCGGGTGTGGAACGCACGAATTGGATAGCCCGCTGGGAGTCGCTCTGGAGATTCGGCAGAAACCCATCGATCCCTTCCGGGAGATGGCGGCTCAACTTGGCCTGCATCATCGAGGCGCTGGCCATGACTGCAATATCCAGTTCCGCGGCCGCTTCGAGGGTCGAGCGCGCCGTATCGCCGATCTTCTGGTTCCGAAGCCCGAAAGCTTCGCGCATTGCCAGGTTGTAGGGAAGTTGGACGACTTTGAAGTGATGTCGGTCGCCGGCGACCCCGCGGGCGCATTCGACGACCTCCGACAATGAGAGGAACCCACGCGTCTGCGGCAGAGTGCGGTATCCGTTCCAGGTGGCCGTTCCATATGCCGAGATCTTGCCGTCTTCGACAGCGGACTCCAGGAACTCGAAGGCCGACCGCAGGCGGTCGATGAACAAGTCGTGGGGAATCTCCTCGAGTTGGGTCTCGGGGTTGTGAATGTAGAAGAGATCGATCGTCTCCAATCCCATATTCTCGAGGCTGCGGTCGAGCTGGTTGGCGAGGTACTTCGGGGCCATCGTGTGCGAGCCGGCCGCGATCTCCTCAGGTTGGAGCATCCCGGAGTCGAGGTAGGTCTTCACAAGATAGTCCCTGGGATCCGCCGGGTAACTGCCGTCGAAACTCAGGAAGCCGGCCTTGGTCGCGATCACGAGTTCGTCCCGCGCCGCCGTTCCGGCCGATCGTAGATCTTCGAGTGCGGAGCGAATCGACCGCTCGCTCCGCTGGAAGCGGTAGTTGATGGCAGAGTCGATCACGTTGACACCCAGCTCGACGGCACGCCCGATAGATTGCCGGTAGAGCTCATCGGTCGTGTCGTCCGCTTCGCCGAGGTATGTGCCTATGCCGATCGACGACATCGTCAGGCCGCCGTATTCCCGAAAGTGTGCCGCCGCCGCCGGGCCAAACCTGTCAGCATAGCGCCTGGTGCCCGCAGCCGTTGCTTTCGTAGCGTTGTCGTCTGGCATGAGCCCAACCGATCGATTCCACTATCCGATGAGAGCAGGTTCCGCCATCGCGGATATCAGCGCTTCAGCCGGGTGCAGTGCCCTGCGGCCCGTCGCATGCTCAATCTGTTGCCGGCATGAGATGCCGGGCGCGACGACGACGGCTTGGGGCTGGGCCTCTACGCGGGGGAAGAGTCGTTGACGCCCGATGTCCATCGAGACGTCGTAGTGTTCCTTCTCGTATCCGAACGAGCCAGCCATTCCGCAGCATCCGGAATCTACGTCCTCGACATCGTAAGCTGGGGACAGCGCCTCCTTCAACGGTCCGTTTCCGACGAGCGCTTTCTCGTGGCAATGGCCGTGGATGAGCGCCTTGGGTCGCGGGTGGCTGTAGCTGAGGCTCCATCGCCCGGCCTCGATCTCACGGACGATGAATTCCTCGAGCAGGAAAGACGCCTGCCCGACTTCCTTCGCCGCAGAACCCCCGACGAGATCGACGTACTCATCGCGGAACGTGAGCACGCAGCTGGGTTCGCATCCCACGATGGAGTATCCCGCGCGGACCAACGAGTGCAGACGTTCGACGTTCGTGGCTGCGTGAGCGCGTGCTGTTTCAGCCAGCCCCTTGGAGATCATCGGACGTCCGCAGCAGACACGGTCTGCCAGGCGTACGTGATATCCGGCAGCCTCGAGGAGGAGAGTTGCAGCCCGTCCGATCTCCGGATAGTTGAAATTGAGGAACGTATCGTGGAAGAGGATGACGCCGCCGTTGGAACCGTCTTCTTCCGACGCCGACCGGGAGCGTCTCTTGAACCAGGTCTCGAAGGTCTGGTCCGCGAAGGGCGGCAAGCTGCGGCGCTCGTCGATGCCGAGGTAACGATCCATCAGCCGCCTGAGAACCGGATTCTCCAGAGATCGATTCGCAAGCGCGGGCCACATTGACGCGACGCGGCTCAGTGCGTGGATCCGCGCGAACAGGATGGACCGCAGCGGGGTCCCGTTCGCCTCGTTGTGACCGGCGAGGAACTCGTACTTGAGTTTTGCCATGTCGACGTTGGAAGGGCATTCGGCTTTGCAGGCCTTGCATTCCAGGCACAGGTCCAGCGTGTCGTGAAGCATTTCCCCGGTCGATTCGTGAGCCGGCAGCTTGCCCGAAAGGATCGCCCGCATCAGATCCGCGCGTCCCCGAGTCGAGTGCTGTTCCTCCCGCGTCGCCATGTAGGAGGGACACATCGTGCCTTCTGATGTCTTCCGGCAGACACCGGCCCCGTTGCAGAGCTCGACGGCCGTCGCGAGACCGCCGTCCGCCGAAAAGTCGTAGTGCGTGCTCAACCGGATAGTCTCGTAGTGCTGTCCATAGCGAAGGTTTTCGTCCATTTCGGGTGCGTCGACGATCTTTCCGGGGTTCATGCGATCCTCGGGGTCGAACGCTCCCTTGACACCCTGGAATGCTCTGTAGATCGTCGGTCCGAACAGTTTCTCGTTGAGGTGGCTCCGTGCCAGGCCATCTCCGTGCTCCCCGCTCATCGCGCCACCAAACTCCATGACCAGATCGGCGATCTCGACGGTCATGTTCTTCATCTTCCGGATCTCGGAAACCTGCTTGGTGTTGATGAGAGGGCGGATGTGCAGGCAACCGACACTGGCGTGTCCGTAGTAGCCCGCGCTTGTGTCGTACTTCTCGACGACGGACCGGAAGCGGGTGAAGAACGCGGGTAACTGTTCCGGCTCGACGGCGCAATCCTCGACGAAAGCGATCGGTTTCCGTTCTCCCTTCATACCCAGCAGGAGCCCCAGTCCGGCCTTCCGGACCTTCCAGATGCCCGCCTGTGCGGCGGGATCGAGCGCCCGCGGGTACGCGTAGCCGAAGCCTCCCTTCCGGAGCGCGGCCTCCAGGCGGTCCAGCTTGTCTGTGAGGTCGGCCCGATCCTCCCCGTAGAATTCCACGAGTAGAACCGCATCCGGATGTCCCTCGATGAAGCCGACTTCGCGCGACAGCTCCAGCGAACCGCGTGCCAGGTCGATGATCATGTCATCGATCAGTTCGATAGCGGCCGGCTCCAGCTCCAGGATGACCTCCGAAGCCCGGATGGAATCGACGATGTCGTCGAAGTGGGCCACCATCACGGCCGTGGCGGCGGGTCTGGGCTCGATCCGGACCTTAGCGCGGTGAACCAGCGCCAGCGTGCCTTCGGAACCGACGATCAGTTTGGCCAGGTTGAACTTGCCGTTCCGGACGAACTCGTCCAGGTTATAGCCGCTGACGCGCCGCATCAGTCGCGGAAAGCGGGCTTCTATCTCGCCGCGGTTGGAGTCGATGATGTCGGCGATGCGGCCCTCGAGACCAGGCATCCCCCGAGCCTCGTCAAATCCGATCTCCTTGAAAAGCTTACGTTCCCCGGACGCGAGGATAGCGTCCACTTCCAGAACGTGATCGATCGTCTTGCCGTACAGGATCGAGTGAGACCCGGCCGAGTTGTTTCCGATCATCCCTCCCAGCGTTGCGCGGTTCGCCGTCGAAGTGTCCGGTCCGAACAGATATCCGAGAGGCCGCAGATGTCGGTTGAACCGCTCCTGGACGAGTCCGGGCTCGACCCATGCCCAACCCTCTTCCGTGTTCACCTCCAGAACGCGGTCCAGATGCTTGGAAGTGTCGATGACGACGGCGCGGCCGACCGTCTGGCCAGCCAGGCTGGTGCCGCCGCCTCGCGCCAGCAGGGGGACTTCGAACTCTCGGGCGGTCTCGACCGTCGCAAAAATGTCCTCGGGAGTACGCGGGATTACGACGCCGATCGGTTCGATTTCATAGATGCTGGCGTCCGTGGCGTACATGAGCCGCGTCGCCCGGTCGAAACGGACTTCACCGGCGATTCGTTCCTGTAGCGCGTCGGCCAGATCTCGCATGAACTGAAGAGTTTAGCACGCGAAATGTAGTGGTGGTCAGAGACGGCGGTTTTTTGGCGTGGCTCGTTGTCGATCAGTGAATTGGAGTCGAACCGTTGCGGTTTCCAGCAGGTCGTGAACCTGATCGGCCGCTATCGGCTTTCGCATCGAACCGGGAGGGCGGGATGTCGGTGGGGCTATTTTCGCCGATGGTTCTGGTCTGTAAACATTGTTGGAGGAATCAGAAGGGTCCTCAACCGGGTCCGTGAAGAAAGCAGCATCAGCATATCTATATCTTTACATCTTCTTCTTCATTGAAGTGTTGCCTGAATTCGTAAGAAATAATGGTTGGAATATAAAAAATAACATCGGCAACCAGCTTTCCTATCAAGACTCCCAGTCCTCTTCCTATGTATCTGGCTCCCAAACCCATGGTCAAGGGCCTGATTATGCCCAGATCCAAAACCTCACTGGCGCCAAACTCCAAGAACAAGTTTTTGATGGTCCTCAATCTCCCTTGCGCACCATAGCTTTCTCCTCTTTCAAGAGCTTTTCTCTGATCTTGCTTAAAATCTCTCGACAAGAGAGTTCCGTAATAACCAATGTTGTCTCCTATCGCGCCTCCGAAAGCTGCTGCTATCTCGCCACCGGTTAATCCAAGCGCAAAAAAATACCCAATGATCGCGCTAGTAGCTGCAACTAGTTCTGCAGGTCCATATCTCCTGGCCCATTCGGCCTTCTGTTTGAACCTTGATTGTCTATGAGCCATCTGATCTTCCTAACGAGTAAGGATGCATCGATATGAAACCATCCGAATGGTTGCTCAATTAAGGACCTTGAAGGTTTGAAGGGACGGATCGGCGGCACCCTTAAGTACAGCCCCGCTGGCCTTCATACATTGCAAGTACTCAATAACCTCCAGGGAGACGATTTCTCCAGGAGCAATGATGGGCGCGCCGGGTGGATACGTCGCCACGCTCTCACCCGAGATCTTCCCGACGGCGTCTTTAATAGGCACAGGCTGCTTGGTCGAGAACTTCCCTACACGGGGAGCTACTGCGATTTCGGGAAGAGCCGGCGGTGGCGGTGCGACAACGCGCTGCTTGTGCGGGCTCCCGTCGGCTATACCCCTGAGAGCGCGAAAGAGAGCATGGAGATCCTCCTCAGTGGTACCGGGAGTGAGAAGGAAAAGAACGTGTTGGAGCGAAGCCATTTCAGGGTAAATCTTTTCTCGGTGAAGGCGGCGCTCAAAATCGAAGCCCGTGAGACCCGTTCCGGAAACATCCAGGGTAATTCGGGTCGAGTCGAAATCCACAAAGCCCGGCCGCACCTGATCGTGACCAAAGCACGTCACCCCCAGCAAACCTCGGGATGCTTCCCGGAACGCTGCAGCACTTTCGATGGTTTCGCTCCAGAGCGTTTCTCCTTCTTCGACGAGCTGCCCGACACCGAGTTCGATCGAGGCCAGGATGGGGTAGGAGAAAGAGGTGCTGACAAGTCCCAGTTCGTTAACCTGCTCATAGAGCGATTCGATAAACTGTTCGTTTCCCACAAGGAGAAGACTCCCTTGAGAAAGCGCACTCGCGACTTTATGAGTGGACTGCGTAACAAGGTCCGCACCCATGTCCTCGGCTCCGGTGGGCAGGGACTTGCAAAAGTGAAAGTGAGGGGCATGCGCCGCATCAACTACCACTGGAAGTCCGCGCTCGTGAGCCAGCGAGATGATTTCGGCGAGTTCACCGACGATGCCGAAGTAGTTGGGTGAAGTCAGGAAAACGCAGTCGACCGGCTCTCTGCCGAGTACCTCCGTGAAACCAGCCAAAGTCGGTCCCAGAGAAAGGCCGAGATCGGAGTCGTACTCGGGCACAAGGTAGACCGGCTCCAGGCCACCCTGAACCATGGCCGCAGTCACTGACGTGTGAGCATCCCGGTTGACGAGGACACGGCCGCCCGCTGGACAAGCGCTGAGCAGCGCCAGGGTGTTCAGCGTGGTCGTTCCCTGCGTGGAGGGGAAGCTCCAGGCAACATCATACGCGTCAGCCAGTTGACGTTTGAGCCGCTGTAGAGGCTTATCGCCGTGCCACGTAAAGAGGCTGCCCAGCTGGGCAACCGAGATACTGTGGTCGAGCTCACACGCTCCCGCAAGGCGCTCCCAGCCTTGACGGAAGATCTTTTCCTGCGATGCGGTCAACATTTACCTTAATCGAAAGCTCCGCCCGCCGCGGTGTCCCGGGGTCGCGAATGTCGACATACAAGACGCAATCAGCGTTATGGAAGAGCGCTGTCTCTGGTGTCGTGCCGCCTGTCCTCAGATCAGACATTTGTGGCCCCCTTCGTTCGAGTTTGATACTTAACCTATGTATCGGTCGACACTTCCTGAACTTTAGACTCGATTGTCCAAGTTTCTGGACTTTCGGGACCCAACCTCTCCCGTCTTACGATGGCAGTCCATGCTTAAGGTCCCGGTTTCGTTCGACTTAAAAGACTCCATACGTCCAGATGTTGACCCGAGTGAGGCTGAAAGCGTCAAGGCCCTGACTCCATTCCGGATGCGGCCACCGAACCCGCGGCTCCTCCAAACCCCGTTTGAGTCTGGATCGGCATCTTGAACAGAGCGCCGCCCACATGGACCCAGCCGCCGCGTATCCATTTGAAAATAAGACCAATTCAGAAGATCTCATTCCCGCCTCGGCCCCCGGGAGATCCGCATTCTCCTGAGCCGATCCGTTCAAGGTGACTGAGGCGGTTGCCGTAACGGGGACCTCTGCGCCGATGGAATCTCAATTGCCACCTTCAGCCGCGGAGCATTAGGTGGAATGAATTTCGGAGGTATTTCAATGAGGTACGTGATGAGGATCAGACGAGCACTCAGTGTCATCTTGCTTATGGGGTGCTCAACCCTTGGCTGGGCCCAGAACGGTGAATTGCAACAAGACTCTCCAATCGAGCTTTCCGGTCTTAGCCTCGAGGAATTGCTCGAGTTGAGAATCGATTCTGTCTACGGGGCTTCCAGGCACAACCAAAAAGTAACCGAGGCGCCTTCGTCTGTGACGATCGTCACCGCGGACGACATTCAGAAATACGGCTACCGCACGCTTGCAGACATCTTGCGAAGTGTCCGGGGCTCTTATGTCACGAACGACCGGAACTACAGCTTTCTGGGTGTGCGAGGTTTCAACCGACCGGGAGACTACAATGCGCGCATCCTGCTGCTCGTCGACGGTCATCGACTCAACGACAATATCTTTGGCGGTGCGCTGATCGGCACCGAATTCCCGTTGGATGTCGATCTCATCGAGCGGTTGGAGATCATCCGTGGTCCCAGCTCTTCCCTTTACGGTTCCAGTGCGTTTTTCGGCGTCATCAACGTCATTACCAAGGATCTGAAAGGAGTGCAGGCTGCGGGCTCGGTGGGCAGCCTTCGCACCGGCGAAGGCCGACTCAGTTATGGCCAGACGTTCGGAAGCGGCCTGGAAGTGATGCTTTCCGGTTCAGCTTATGACAGCCGGGGACACAAGCGCCTGTACTTTAAGGAATTCGATGCTCCCGGGACCAACAACGGTATTGCGGAAAACGTCGACTCCGATGAGTTCAAGAAATTCTTCGGCAAACTGAAGTTCGCCAATTTCACCCTGCAAGGAATGTATGGGGCAAGAGACAAGGACATTCCCACGGCTTCGTTCGGAACTGTATTCAATGACCCGCGCTCTCGAACCCTCGAAAAGGTAGGGTATGTTGACCTGCAGTACCGGCGTGAGCTCGGCAGCACATGGGATCTCTCGTCCCGCGTCTATTTCGACCGTTATGGTTATGACGGGGACTACATATACGATCTTTCAGAAGATGAGAACCCCTTCCTGGTTGTGTACAAGGACTTTGCCCGGGGAGGTTGGTGGGGATCAGAGCTGAGACTCACCAAGCGTGCGGAAAAACATACCGTCACTGTGGGTTCAGAATACCGCGACGACTTCCGCCAGGATCAGTTCAACTACGATGAAGATCCCTTCTTCTCGTACCTGGATGACAAACGCGACCGCAGGAACTGGGCATTCGACATCCAGGATGAATTCAGGCTGCATGACAAGCTGACCTTCAATCTCGGAGTGCGCTACGATCACTACGATTCTTTCGGCGGAACGACCAATCCCCGAGTTGGGTTGATTTACAATCCGTACAAAGCGACGACGCTGAAGATTCTCTACGGCCAGGCGTTCAGGGCACCCAACGCCTACGAGCTCTATTGGACGCAGAGCGACATCGCGAAGGCCAATCCGACGCTGCGACCTGAGACCAACAAAACCTCTGAGGTAGTCCTGGAGCACTATCTGAACGATGGCACTCGCCTGTCCGCGACCGGCTTCTACTACAGAATCAAGGATCTCATCACGCAGCAGACTGATCCTCTGGACGAACTCCTCGTCTACAACAACGTCGAGTCGATTAACGCCAAGGGATTTGAGCTGGAAGTCGAGCGGGAATGGTCTACCGGTCTGCTGGGTCGATTCAGCTACACGTTCTCCGACATCCGCAACGAACTTACGGGTTCAGGTCTCACTAATTCGCCGAAGCATCTGGCTCACTTCAATCTCATCATGCCGGTCGCAAACGAATCGATGTTTGCGGGCATCGAGGTCCGGACCATGAGCAAGAGAAGAACAATCGCCGGCAATTTCACGGACAGTGTTCTTGTTCCGAACGTGACGATTTCCACCAGCAAGCTCCCGAAGAGACTGGAGCTCTCGGCCGGCGTGTACAACTTGTTCGGCAAGAAGTACGGCGACCCGGGGTCTGAAGAACACCCGCCGGACGTCATCGCACAGGATGGGCGGAGCTTTCGAGTGAAGCTCACCTGGACATTTCCGATTGAGAACTGAAATGTCCATCGCTTTCAGACGATGGACGTTCAGCTGTTGCGAGTACTTACCGGCGAAGTCTTCGAGCCTGCAAATGGCCGACGGATTTTGCAAAACCGCTCAATCAAATCGGGAACGTGAATACGATGAGAAGCGTTGAACCACGATGGCCGATTGCACTACTGATGGCAGTGCTGCTGCTGTACGGTAGCGCGTTTGGCCAGACCAGACTCCCAGTCGATCTGGAAACCATGATCCTGCTGCGGGCACTACCCTACGACCGCAACCTGAAGCAACGTGCCGAGGGCGGAATCCATATTGCAGTGGTTACCAAGAACGACGACCGGACGAGCACCGAGATCGCAAGCGCCTTCCGGAATGCCGGCAAGGACGGAGTAAGCGGCCTTCCGGTAGAGGTCAGCGTCGTTCCTTTCGAATCGACCGCCCAGCTCATGGATCTGATCGACGACATAGGCTTCAACCTGCTCTACATTCATCCGTCTGTGGAGACAGCGCTGTCAGCGATCCAGGAAGCGGCGCGAAGCAAAAAAATTCCATCGGTCGGCGGCACGAAAGAGATCGTCGAAAAGGGTGCTTCGCTCGGAGTGTACGTTGTGGACGGGGTCCCCAAGCTGGTCGTGAACATAAAGACATCGCGGCTCGAGGGGATGGATTTCTCCGCAGATCTCCTGGGTATCGCGACGGTGATCAGAGAGTAAGACGGATTCGATCGAATAGCCAGGCGCAATGAGCCGATCGTTGCCCACTATGCTGTACACGAAAACAATCGAGGTTGATGGTGCCTGACGAGAGTCTGAACGCTTCGGAGAACCCCGCATCGGGAGAACCGTCCGTCACACCGACTGAAACCCTGACCTCGGAATCGGCCCAGTCGAGCACCGGGTTCGACATCGACATCAGCGATCCAGACCTGTTGGGCGATTTCATAACGGAGTGTCGGGAACACATCGAAAACGCCGAGGCTGCTCTGCTGGCTCTGGAAACGAACGAAGAAGACACCGAAGCGGTTAGCACTATCTTTCGCGCTTTCCACACGATCAAGGGTACGTCCGCTTTCCTCGGGCTCGGAGGTATGTCCGACCTGGCCCACCGTTCCGAGTCGTTCTTGAACCGTGTTCGGGAGCACGAGATACAGTTGACCGGAGGCTACGCCGATCTGGCGCTGTTTTCAGTAGATATGCTCAAGGGTCTACTGCAATCGCTCCAGACCGCATTGGGTGGCGAACCCATGATCAAGCCCGACGGCTACGATGACCTGATGCTCCTGCTCTCTGATCCGGAAGGCGGGGGGATCTCTGCCGACGATCGAGACGACTTGCCTCGGCTCGGCGATATCCTGGTTCATCAGGCCAAGGTCGACCGCGAGGAGATCGAGGCTGTTGTCGCGGACCAGGGTGACGAGCCGGTTGGCGTCGCGCTCGTCAGGTCGCAGGCTGCATCCGTCACGGACGTCGCCAAAGCGTTGCGCGTGCAGCGGCAAATGTCGCAGCCGGCAAAGGCCGGAACCGCGGCCACCACAGAATCCTCGGTCCGGATACGCACCAACCATTTGGACCGCCTCATTGACATGATCGGTGAGATGGTAATCGCCCATTCGATGGTTTCTCAAGACCGTACCGTCGTTCTTGGCCCCCGCCAGGAACTGGCCAAGAAAGTTGCTCACACGGGCGAAATCGTTCGCGAGCTGCAGGATCTGAGCATGTCGATGCGAATGGTTCCGCTCCGGGCTGCCTTCCAGAAAACAAGCAGGTTAGTAAGGGATCTCGCTCGCAAGAATTCAAAACTGGCCAATCTCATCACAGAGGGTGAAGACACCGAGATTGATCGGAAAATGGTCGAAGGCCTCAACGATCCTCTCGTGCACATGATTCGAAATGCACTCGACCACGGCATTGAGCTGCCTGAGGAACGCAAGCGGCTCGGCAAACCCGCGGCGGGGACCGTCAGGCTGGCCGCGTACCATTCGGGCGGCAATGTTGTGATCGAGATTCAGGATGACGGCAAGGGGCTGGCCCGCGACAGGATCATCGAGAAAGCGTTGTCGAAGGGGCTGATCGAATCCGACAGAGGTATGTCCGACAACGATGTGGCCAGGCTCATATTCGAACCCGGTTTCTCGACCGCTAAAAAGCTGACCGACCTGTCCGGCCGCGGCGTTGGAATGGATGTGGTCAAGAAAGGCATCGAAGCTCTGAGAGGCCGCGTTGATGTTTCCTCACGGCCAAACGAAGGCTGCACCTTTACGATGAACCTGCCGATGACCCTGGCCATTATCGACGGCATGCTCGTGAAGGTCGGCGGTCATCGCTATATCGTCCCCACTGTAAACATCCGCCTGAGCTTGCGGCCTGCGCCCGACGTCCTGCCGACCATTGCCGGGCGAGGCGAAATCGTGATGCTCCGCGGCAAGCCGATCGCGATGATTCGACTGCACCGCATGTTCAACATCGATGGAGCCGTCGAAGACCCCACCGAAGGGCTCATTGTGGTCGTGGAAGAAGGCAAGAGGCAATGTGCGCTCCTCGTGGATGAACTGCTGGGGCAGCGGCAGGTGGTCGCAAAATCTCTTGGGGATGGTATCGGCACAGTCCGTGGGATCTCCGGTGGGGCTATCCTCGGCGATGGCCGCGTCGGCCTGATCCTGGACCCGTCCGAGATCGTTGGACTGGCCGGGCAGGGGGCCTATGACACCGATAGTTCGGTTGCGGTCTTGAACTGAGGGGCACAGCAAACGCCGTATGGCAAAACAACTCGAAACAACGAACACCTGAAGTATGACGATGGATAACCAGACTGCTGAAACACTCACGCAAGAAAGAGAAACCGAAGGAACCGTGGCGAGCACCGCGGAGCCGGGGAAAGCCGGAGGCAAGTTCCTCAACTTCTTCCTCGAGCGGGAAGAGTACGGCATTGAGATCCTCAAAGTGCGCGAGATCATCGGAACGATGACGATCACCCCGGTTCCACGAACGCCGGACTACATGCGCGGCGTCATCAACCTTCGCGGCACGATCATACCGGTGGTGGATCTGAGGCTGAAACTCGATATGGAGTCCACCCACAGCGAAGATGGCTGCATCATCGTGGTCGAGGCCCAAGGTGTCCAGATGGGCATCGTCGTCGATAGGGTATCGGAAGTTCTCGACATTAAGGGAGAAGACATCGAGAACGCACCAACGTTCGGCCCGCAGGTGAATACCGACTATGTACTCGGCATAGGTAAGGCCAACGACGGGGTCAAACTCCTGCTGGACATCGACAAAGTCCTGTCGCCCGGCGAGATAATCGACATCCGCAAGACGACAACCCGATAGTGATCAAGTGAAAAGGTCTTCAATTAGGAGAAAGACGATGTTTCAACGCTTTCACGATCTGCCGATCAAATGGAAGCTCGTTCTAACCATCTCGTTGCTTGTCGGAACGATTGCCCTTTTTGTCTCGCTCTATTTTCCGGCCCAGCAAGAGCGGATTGCCGTGCGGGGACTGGAGAGCAAGGCCATCAACGTGGCCAAGATGATGGCATACATTTCCAGCACTGCCGTGGAATTCGCCGACGTTGCTTCGATCCAGAGGTTGTTTAGCGCGGTCGAGAACGACCCGGATTTCATCTACGCCCAGGTTCTACTGACCGACGGATCTACGCTGGCCTCCCACTCGCCCAAAGGGCGCCTGGGACCGTCGATCGGCGACATCCCCGAGAGCGCACGACGATTTTCCTCGAAGACGGGATGCTGAACGTTGCCAGCCCGATTGTCTCCCTGGACAGGCAAGTCATCGGGATGATGCAGATCGGTCTATCGCTGGCCGACATTCAAAGCGAAGTGGCCTTGAGCATTTGGGCGACCCGCCTGGTGGGTCTCGGCATCATGGCCCTGGGTCTTCTCGTTGCCTTCGGCGTCGGTCAGATCATCCGGAAACTTCTCCTGCAAGTGACCGAAGTGGCCGAGGCGGTTGCCAGCGGGGATCTGACCTGTGAGGTCGTTATTCATTCCCGCGACGAGATCGGCACGCTAGCGGTTTCCTTCAAGGCCCTGATCGACTACATCAAGGGTCTCGCAGCGGCATTGGAGGCGCTCAGCAAGAACGATCTCAACGTCAACATCAAACCCAAGTCGGAGCAGGACATTCTGTCGAAGAACATCATCCGCACCATCGACACGCTGCGTGATCTGCTGGTTGAGACCAGGGGTCTGACAAAGGCTGCTCAAGAAGGGAGGCTGACCGAGCGCGGGAACGCCGACAGGTTCCAGGGCGCCTTCCGGGAACTGATAGCGGGCATGAACGACACGATGGACGCCGTCGTCGCCCCGATCAGTGAAGCATCCGAAGTCCTCCAGAGTGTAGCGGCACATGACCTCACTGCTCGAATGGAGGGAGAATACGAGGGCGAATTTGCCCGAATCAAGGACGGTTTGAACTCCGCGGTGGTCAATCTCGACGACGCGCTCGGACAAGTTACGGTGGTGGCGGAACAGGTGAGTGCGGCTTCCGCCGATATCAGCAGCGGCGCCGGGTCCCTCTCCGGGCGCGCTAACGACCAGGCCGCTTCGTTAGAGGAAGTGTCCGGCAGTCTGCATCAATTGGCTTCAATGACGGATCAGAACGCAGCCAGCGCGAAGGAAGCCAAAGACCTGTCCGAGATCACACGCCAGAGCACCGAATTAGGCGTGGAGAATATGGAGCGCCTGTCATCGGCCATCGACCTGATAAAGGGTTCTGCGGACGCGACTGCGAAAATTGTCAAAACGATCGATGAGATCGCATTCCAGACGAATCTGCTTGCATTGAACGCCGCAGTCGAAGCCGCCCGGGCCGGTGACGCCGGTAAAGGCTTTGCGGTAGTGGCTGAAGAGGTTCGAAACCTGGCAATGCGAAGCGCCGAGGCCGCCAAGAACACTGCCACTCTGATCGACGAATCGGTGGAGAACGCCAAAGGCGGCGTCGCCACCAACGAGGAAGTCCTGAAGAACCTCGTGAAGATCAACGATCTGACAAAGGGGGCCACCGAGATGATGGCTCGGATCGCGGCGGCTTCCGACCAGCAGAGTTCGGGAATCGAACACATCAATTCGGCGGTCGACAACATGAACCACACGACGCAGCAGGTGGCGGCCAATGCGGAAGAATCGGCGAGTGCGGCGGAAGAACTTTCAGCGCAAGCGGAAGAAATGAGGAATATGGTATCCGCCTTCGTGTTGAGCGCGAAGGGCACCCACACGCAGACTCGCACCTCGAACGTTCGATCGATCCTGGAATCCGCGCACAGTTACACAAAGCGCGGAACTCTTCCGGCAGGCACGGAGACGACGGATAAGGGGAACGGCCAGCCTTCTTTGAATGCGAGCCATCCCGGGGAACTGATTCCCTTCGACGAGTCCGACGACGATCTGGACACTCTACAGAACTTCTAGCCCGAATCTATGGCCGGGTGTTGGCGCGAAACGGCCGTTGACCACCAGCCACTCTGCGCTTCGGGCTGGTGACTGTTATTGATTACGCCACAGGGAAGCTATGCCCTATGCCCGGGCAATGAAGCAAATGCTAGCGACACTAGACCAGCAGCAGTTTGAAAGAATCCAGCAGATGGTGTACCAGCGGTCTGGTATCAACTTGCTGTCGGGGAGGGAGGACTTGGTGCAATCTCGATTGATTGTCCAAGCGTCTGGCCTCGGTGGGAATGGACAGCTACGAGCAGTACGTAAAGTACGTCGACACCGACCCGTCCGGCAAGGAAATGGCTGCGATGATAGATGTTCTGACCACGAACAAGACGGGCTTCTTCCGCGAGATCCAGCACTTCGAGTACCTCGGAAAGATATCAAGGGACCTGCTAAAGAAAGGACGACGGGTGCGGATCTGGAGCGCCGGGTGTTCCTCGGGCGAGGAACCCTTCTCGGTTGCCATGCTGCTGCTCGAGCAGGTGCCCGAACTGGACCCGCAGAACGTACAGATCCTGGCCACCGATATCTCCGCGCGAATGCTGGCAAGGGCGCGCGACGGCGTTTATACGCAGCAAGCGTTGAGCGGTGTGCCGCCCACGCTTTTGAGGAAATACTTCACCCGCATTGACACGGCGCCATCGCGGGTGTACCGGATCAACGACAACGTGAGATCGATCGTCAAGTTTGCTCGCTTGAACCTGATAGGAAGTTGGCCGATGAAAGGCCCTTTCGACCTGATCCTATGCCGCAACGTGATGATCTACTTCGACGGACCCACCGCCGACCGGTTGGTGCACCGGTTGTGGGCAATGCTGACACCGGGCGGGCATCTTCTTGCCGGGCATGCGGAACATGTCCGAGATCTGTCGGAAAGGCTTCCCTGCGTGCAGCCGGCCGTTTACGTGAAAGGCACTGTTTGGGATAGTTTAACTTAGTGAGTCTCTGAGGAGCGAATGGCGGTACACATCGTAGACGTTGCGCAACGCTCCCCAGATTGCCGACATGAAGGTATCCGACGTCAAGGGGGACGTGCTCATCACGCACGCGCTGGGAAGCTGTCTGGGCATCACGGTATACGATCCCGAGGCCCATGTTGGGGGGCTGCTGCACGTCATGCTGCCGCTTTCCACGATCGACCCGAAAAGAGGAAAAGAGAACCCTTGCATGTTCGTCGACACAGGAGTACCGAAGTTGTTTCTCGAATGCTACAAGACCGGAGCGAGAAAAGAGAGGCTCCACGTAAAGGTCGCCGGGGGAGCCTGCCTGCGCAGTGAGAAGGAAGGCGACTACTTTCAGATCGGCAAGAGAAACTTCGTCCTGCTCAAGAAACTTTTCTGGAAGAATGGCGTGCTGTTGAGAGCCCACGACGTCGGCGGCAGTCAGTCGAGAACGGTGTCCCTGGACATCGCAAGTGGGAAAGTCGAAGTGAAAATCAGTGGCAAGTCAAATACGCTGTAGAGCCCGAGTGGCCTGCGGCCGGAGGTAGGGAGGCACAATGGCGCTGGACGTTCTCGTCGTCGACGACAGTTCCGTAATGCGGTCGATAATCATCAGGACCATACGGTTGAGCGGCTTTCCTCTGGGTGAGGTTCACGAGGCTGCCAACGGGCAAGAAGGACTGCAGATGCTGGAGGAGCACAGCGTGGATCTTGCGTTGGTGGACCTGAACATGCCCGTAATGGGCGGAGAAGAGATGATCGACAAAATTCGGGGGAATGCAGCGATGGCAGATTTTCCTCTAATCGTCATCTCGAGCGAGGGCAGTGACACCCGAATCGAGAGGCTTCGGAAAAAAGAGGTCCGCTTCCTCCAAAAGCCATTCATGCCCCAGGCTGTTAGGGAAACCATCGTAGACGTCACAGGAGTGTCAGATGAGCAATTCGCTGGAGAAGGAACTCCGCAAAGCGGCGGCCTTGACTTTTGAAGACCTCGGTTTCATGTGCCCGAGTTTGAAACTGGACGAACAGCAGTGCACCGCGCCGCTGGAAGCGGCCGTGTGCGTGGAATTTGAGGGACCATCCTGCGGAAGGCTGGAATTGAAGCTTTACGGTAACCTTCTTGCCACTGTCGTGGCCAACATGCTGGGTGAAGACGAAACGCAGCCCGAGTGCCGGCAGCACGACGCGTTGCGAGAGATCGCCAACGTTGTCTGTGGCAACTTGTTGCCGGCAATAGCCGGCTCGAGGGCGGTTTTCGATCTGGGTACCCCCCGACTGCTCGATGGAGCAGCCTCTTCCGGAAAGAAGGAGTCACCCGAAGCAGAGGTACGACTGGGACTGGAGGATGGCCGGGCCGATCTGTTTTTCTTCACCGACGACAACACGGTCTTCAGCCGGGCCGAGGTGTGAAGGGGTATCTTTCGATCACCCGGTGCGCAGAACGACAATCTTTCCCGCCGGGCAGGGCGCGATAGTCATCTCGACATCGAGGCGCCGCGGCTTCTCGGCCAGCAGGAACGCCAGCTTGCCTTTTGGGGCGGACTCCAGCTCGCAAACCTCCGTTAGCCGGAGACGCGGCGCGAAGTTGGCGTTGAGCAGGGAACCCGCAATATTCAGGACTTCGTAGACGTTTGATCGGATTTCTCCGGTGATCACCGCGGCCTTCAGATCTTCGAGGATGACTCCGGGCGCGAATCCCGACAGGGCGCCTGAAGCCGCAAGAGCCAGTGTCGGGTCGAGTACAATCGCGGCGGACGGCGCAGACACGGGGTCGGTCTGGTAGAGACCGACGAAAAAAGGCCAACCCGCTTTACCCAGCAGTGTCGTTTGCTTGGACGCCTTTGTTTCCTTGAGCTTACCCATCGTGAGCGTCGTGAAGAGCTCGACGATGTCCTCTTGCTCGGGAAACGGGAGGTTCATCACGCTCCCGGCCAGCATCACCCTCAGCTGGACCAGGTTTCCATCGATCAGAGTGGGACGAGTCTCAGATAGCGCTGCCCGCGGGCAATGCTCCGCCGGATCCCCGTTTATCCACACCGGCAAGCCTACCTTCAACGACGGGTAATCAACGTTCAACTGTTCTTTGACGCCGCCCGCAATGATGTTGATCATTTCGCCAACGCCATCGGCGACATCCTGTCCGTCAATCTCCTCGTCTTCGTCGGCGCCCAGCAGGGCTTTGGCCAGTTTCGTGCAGGTTTCCACACCCGCGATGATGCTCAGCCGCAAGGTCACCCTCTCCGACCCGACGGCGATCGAAACGCGCCTGTGAAGTTCCGTTGTGGAATCGGCGGGGGGATCGACTTTCTCGGCGGGAGTCATGTCCAGACCCATCGCCGTGGCACAGAGATCCTTAGTGGACTGCAGCGCTGCCTCGAGGACCGGTTGAATCGCGCTCATTTGTGTAACAGGGCCTTTTGCGTGAGTTTTGAAGAATAATCTCCGCCCAGCTCGGCTTCGAAGGTCTCCGCCGTAAAGGGCTTCGTGATCACTGCCGCGGCCCCCTCGCGGTAGGCGAGAGAGTGCATTTCGTCGGTCGCTTCCGAGGTGATGAACACGAACGGAATGTCCTTGCCTCGCGCGCGGACAGCCCTGAGGAGATCAATGCCGTCCAGACCGGGCATGTTCCAGTCGGTGAGAACCAAATCGGGGGGGGACATGTCGATCTGTTCGAGCGCGGCCTGCCCGTCGTCCGCCTGTTCGATCGTATGACCCTCAAAACCTGCCTGACGCAGCGTGCGAATGATGATTTTGCGCATAACCCTGCTGTCGTCAACGATGAGTATATTCATTCTTCTAGTCCTTGCAATTTGCCGGAAAGAGTCTGCCTCGAGGGAGATGGTCTGTTGAATACATCACTCGCTCCCCGCCCTCGTCGGCAGCTGCTCAAGGTTTGTTCAGGTCCGACCTGACCCCGACGATCCGTTTTTTTCTCATCCTCCCGCCAGACTCGCCTGCTGTCAGGACATTCGGCTGTTCTTTCGCGTTACCGGCGGTTTTCCAGGAGCTGGAAGAGACGCGGTTACGCCATCCTGTCTGTCTCGAGCAGGCTCGACGTGACTTCGGACCTCCTAGTCGTCATGTGACGACCCTTAACTACTCCATCGGCTCGCGCGATTCGAAGCCTTAGAGTAAGTAATACAAAAGATTCCAGCCGGTGCCAGGTCTGGCCCAACGCCAGTTTCCAATGGACCCTGCCGCACGCTGTTTCGAACCAGCAAGGTGGCATTGCCGACGCAGGTCTGGGCGCAGGCGTGATGCTTAAACGCCTTTGTGTCTTTGATTTGGCGATGCAGGCATCGGTTGCGTCAGTATCGGGCGGGGTCGGAAAAGAAGTTCACCGGCGATTCTTCCTGCAGGTGCGGGCCGGATCGGGCATAGCTCCCACGGTCTAGAGTATTGGTAAGACGGGGTTCATTGCACCACGGAAGGGTGCAGGGCCGTGAAGAAGTAGGCCGTAGTCCAGTCGACTCTTCATCCGACGTCAGTAGTTCGCTGGCCGTTGCTAGCTGTCACTCGTCACTTATCACTTGTACCCACTTCCTCAAAACTGGAGCGAAGGAACCAACGGTGGTAGCCTGCAGCTGAAGCGATTCCGAGAGACAGGAGGTATCACATGGTGAGAGGCATCCAAAAGCGACTGATTCGTGCGGGCATCGTTGCGGGGGCTGCAGGGATACTGCTTTGCATGCCGGCGGGCCTGCAGCGTCTCGAAGCGGAGCAGCGCAGGGCGGAGCTTTCCGGGGACGGTGTCTCTCTTGTGTTCGGGGGAGACGCGCTGTTCGGGAGGTCGTTCTCGGAAAACCAGGACCCTGCAATGGTCCGACTGTTTGAGATTTTCCGGGGCGCGGACGCCGCGTTCATCAACATGGAGCAGGTCATGTCCACGGCCGGCAGCGAGGAACCTGATTACGGAACTCTGGTCCGCGCGGACCCGGGACTACTCCATGACATCCAATGGGCTGGGGTCGATGCCGTCTCGCTGGCGAACAACCATTCGATGAACTTCGGGCCGGACGGTCTGATTGGAACCATCCACGAGTTGGACCGGCTTGGCATACGGTATGCCGGCGGAGGGCGCAATACCACAGAAGCGCGGGCCGCGGCGCTCGTCGAAGCAGGCGGTTTGAAGGTTGGCTTGCTCTCACTCTATTCCGGAACCGGCTCCACGAGTGGCTCTAACGTCGAGGTGGCCGGCGCCGAGAGACCGGGGATGTTCCTCCTTCGGGCGAGCGAGGTGAACCTGGGCGGTACCGAGATCGTGGCTCCCGTCGCTGCCGATCTTCAGGCGATGATCGAGGCGATCGAGACAACCCGGCCGATGGTCGACATCCTGGCCGTTTCGATCCACATGCACTGGGGGAGCAACACATTCCAGGAGGAATTCGCCGAGTACCATCCCCTCGTTGCCCGATCCGCCATCGACGCAGGTGCCGATCTGTTCGTGATCCACGGCCCGCACGTGCCGCGAGGTATCGAGCAGTACAAGCACGGGTTCATTGCCTACAGCGTCGGCAACCTCTTCTGGAACCTCAAGGATCTCGGTATCGATCCCGAAGGCAACCCGAGTTACGTCCTGGACGAAGCCTTCCAAAGCATCGTCGTGCGAGCCGTGGTTCGGGACAAACGCGTCGAGCGGATGGAGGTGATCCCGATTTATATGTACCGAGACGGTGAATACCAGGGGATACCCCGCCTCGCGGATCGCGAGAAAGGCCGCGAGATCCTGCAACGCGTCCAGCGACTCTCGGCCGAAACGCGCACCGAACTCCGAATCGAAGATTGGTACGGGGTTGTAGAGATCGGCCTCACAGAGTCGCGGAACTAGCCGTCAGTTTCCAACAAGGAGTCAGTGGTCAGTGGCCAGTACCGGACCGCGACATGGCTACTCCGACTCCTCTGGATGACTGGAAAGAATGTCGTGCGATCATCCCTTTGACCACTGACCCTCTCATCGGGACTCGGCTGCGTGTATTGATGAGTGTCATGATCACTGTTAGTATAGATAACATGACAGACACCAGGAGAATAACTGCCAACCTGCCGGACGCGCTTTTGATGAAAGCGATGAGTGTGACCGGCAAGGGCATCACGGAGACCATCGTCGAAGGCCTGGAACGGGTAAGCCGCTCGCGAGCCCTGGAAAAAGCCCTGGCTCTCAAAGGGAAGATCTCCATACAGATCGATCTCGAGGAATCTCGTGAGCGGCGTCATCGTTGATACGTCTGTGTGGATCGATTTCTTTGGGGGCGATTCGGCTGAGACGCTCGAGCAGGCCCTCGCCGCCGGCACGGCTGTGTTACCCCCCGTCGTCGTAGCGGAGCTGATCAGTGGGGCTCGGAGACCCGCCGAGCAAAGCGCTATCACTGACCTGATCGAAAGTATCCCTGTACATCGGACGCCGCTGGCCCATTGGATCCATGTCGGGCAACTCCGCCGCCGTCTTGGGGAAAAAGGCCTGTCCGTTTCGACACCTGACGCGCATGTGGCCCAGTGCGCGCTGGACCTCAACGCGCTTCTTCTCGCCCGCGATGCCATCTTCAAGCGCATCGCAAGACATTCAGGCCTTCGTGTCGATGCCGGTTAGCTAATAGTAGCCAGTTGTAAGAAGTGACGAGTGACATGGTTGTGCGATCATGACTACTGACTACTGACTACTGACTACTGACTACTGACTACTGACTACTGACTACTGACTACTGACTACTGACTACTGACTACCCACTCACCCCGGCCGCCTCGACTCCGGCGTCCTGAATGCCTTCACCTTGCTCGTCCGGAGACCGTAGTCCAGAAGAGCTTCGGCCATCTTCACGGCCGCGACCACACCATCGATGACGGGTGCGCCGAGTTCCGTTTCAAGCACCTTGTCGAGCCCCGTCAGCGTCGATCCGCCGAGGAGAATAACCTCCGCTCCATCCTCGACGAGAGCCGCCCTCGCCGCCTCAATCAGGAGCGGATTCGGCTGACCCGAGCTGTCCCGAAGTTCGGCCGCGCGGAGCTCGACGATCCGGATGGATGCGAGCCGATCTTCGAAGCCGTAGCCCGTCACGAGGTCTTCCAGAAAAGGACGCAGTCGTTCGACGAAAGTGAGGATCGTGAACTTGTGGCCCACGGTGCTGCCGAGCAGCATTGACGATTCGGCGAGCCCGAGTACAGGAACCGTCAACAACTCGCGCAGAGCGTACAGACCTGAATCGCTGTAAGCGGCGACGATCAATGCATCGAAGGAATCCCGATCGAGGTCCTCGACCTTCCGAAGCATGGCCGCAGTCGCAAGCTGATCTTCGTAGCGGCCCAGGATAATGGAGGGACCCGCGTCTGGATTGATCGCTGCGACTTCGGTGCCGGGCCTTGCGTAGCGCCCGGCATTCTCGAGAACCTGGTCGGTTGTCGCCGCCGACGTGTTTGGGTTGACCAGCAAGAGCCGGTGCGGTCCCGGCCTGACCTGTTGTGGACCTGCCGCCAATCCCAGGGCACCAGTCATCAGTTCTCGACGCGAAAGCACCGCCCCCCCCCCTCAAAATGGATCGTTATCCGATTCGGTACAGATTAAGATAGGTTGCCGACGTTCCGTTACTGCAAAATCGCAATTCCATGCCGGCCGCCGAGACTGCCGGATCGTCGACAGGACGGCTTGCAGGAGATCGGAATGAGCACTTCAAAGACTCTCCGCATTCTGATGTTCGGGTGTCTGCTGCTGGTGAGTTTCCATGAAACCGCAGCAGCCCAGGCAATCGATATCGGGAAAGTCACCTCAAACCTGGAGCGACACATCGAGCGCGAGATGATCGAGGGCCGGATTCCGTCCCTGAGCATTGCCTTGGTCGCTGGCGACCGAACCGTGTGGAGCAGCGCTTACGGCGATTCGAATCTCTGGGCTCACACGCCGGCCACGACGAGCACCGTCTACATGATCGGTTCGACCTTCAAGCCGATGGAGACCGTGGCACTCCTCCAGCTTGCGGAAAAGGGAGTGTTCAAACTCGACGATCGCGTTAACGATTACCTCGATGCATTCAAGATTCGGGGCGAGGATCCGTCGCAACCCATCACGTTCCGTCACCTGCTGACACATAGCTCCGGAATCCTGGGTCAGGCCGAAGCCGGTGCGTTTCCCGACGCCATCGACGAGGTGACGAAGAACGTGATCCCATACTGGGACCGGCCTTTCCAGGCGTACCCCGTCTGGGGTTATGTCCTGCCGCCTCCGATGAAGGAGTACCTGGCGAAGAGTCTCAAAGTCACCCGCCCGCCGCTCGAGCGCGTGGAATACTCGCCCGTGGCATTCACCCTGGTCGCTTACCTCGCGGAGAAATTCTCCGGCATCCCCTTCATCCAGTACATCCAGGAAAACATCTTTGAGGCGCTCGACATGAACAGTACGTCGTTCATCCCGCGGGCCGACATGGACGAGCGTTTCGCCATTCCCTACGTCGTCGACCCGGACACCAACCATCACGTGGCGGTCAGCCGGGTGAGGATCTCCATCTGGCCCACCGGCCTGGTCTACGCCACGGCGCCGGACATGGCGAACTGGCTGATCCTGAACTTCAACGGTGGAGTCTTGAATGGCAGGAGGCTGATCGGACCCGAAGCCATGGCCGATGTGCACACGCGGCAGTACGAAAAGCTCGCCCGCACGAACCCACGGGGCGAGGTCACCGGCTACGGCCTCGGTTGGAACGTGTCCGACCGAGCCGGAGACCGCTACATCTCACACGGCGGAAGCCTTCCCGGCGAATCCGCCTACGTCCTCGGGAACCTCACCCGTAAGCTCGGCGTCGTCATCCTGTCCAACGGGAACCGGGCCGGATCCCATCTCCGGAGCATTGCCCAGAAGGCCATCGACCTGATGATGGAGGCAGAATAGTTGTCAGTTGTCGGTAGTCAGTTGGCGGAAAGTCACGAGTGACAGGTGATGAGCAAGAGTATGGTTTTTTCAACTGACTACCGACTACTGAATACTGACTACTACTTTTCATTGACTCAGAACCCCAAACGGCCTATCTACTAACCATGTTTCAATTCTTTCTGGTATTCGCCCTCTTCCAGACTCTTCCCCAAGTCCTTCCGAGCCCCAATGTTCGCGCTAGCGTGGGGGACGGCCTGCCCATAGTCGGACAATTGCACTTCGAGGAAGGGGCCGAACCGGCAATCGTCGACGTCGAGCTGCGGGACGTCGTTGCCTTCAGCATCCTGGACCGGGTGACATCGAACCCGGCCGGGGTATTCCGTTTCAACGACGTGCCCCTCGGACGCTACCAGGTGGTCATCGAAAGCCAGCGGTACCAGCGTGTTCAGCAGATGCTCGCCGTCGACACCAAGACCTTCGCGATGATCAGCATGGATATTTCGCTGTATCCGCGCCGCGTGGACGTCGACGAAGAGACTCTCGTCAGCTTGGAAGAACTACGCCGAAACGTCTCGCGCGAGGCCATCGATGAATACGAGAAAGCCGTCGAAGAGCTTCAGAAGGAGAACCCCGACCGGGCGCTCGAGCGCCTCGAGCGGGCCCTGGAGATCGCCCCGGATTTCTACGAAGCCCATCTGCAGCTGGGTTTTATCCACCAACGGGAGGGCCGGCGCGCACAGGCCATTTCCTCGCTGGAGCGTGCCGCGGAATTGAACGGAGCCTCCCGAGAAGCCCGAACATGGTTGGGGCGACTCTATTTCGAAGCCGGGGAGTTCCAGAGGTCAGTCGCGGCTCTCTCCGAGCGCTTTGAGCTGGGTGCGCCCAGCGCCGATGATCATTTCTACATCGGCTCGTCCTACTACAGGGTGGGGAATCTGGCGGCCGCGGAGCAGAACCTGCTCCGAGCCGCCGAGATGGAATCAGAAAACTCCGGCCAGGCTCGCTTACAGCTCTTCAACGTCTACATCCGATCCGGGCGACCCCAGCAGGCGCTCGATCAACTCGATTCATACCTGGAAGAGCTCCCCGACTCGCCCAATTACGACGCCATCAAGGAACGGGCCGATCAGATCCGCAGGGATCTGGGGCCAGGGAACCGGTAGGGTTACTCTCGCCTTCTGGAGTGTGTTAGCGCTTCGCGCGGGAGCTGTACTGCATGAGTCCGATTACCTTTTGCAACGCCAGGCAAAAGCTGTGGATCGCGGCGAGATCCACCGTCGCAACTCCAGATCTAGCTAGAATCGCCACCTTGCGCCCAGACGGAGCAACCGCGGCGACAGAATCGACGTCGGTTGCAGGTACCGCGAACCATGGCGCTCCTGGATGCTGGTCACCGTGTTGGCGTTCATCACGTTGTCCAGATCGAGGACGGTTTCAATCGAGTGTTGATCGTTGATGTCGAACGTCTTCGAAATCCGCTGATCCCAGATCATCACGAAGGGCAGCCGGCCGATCTGCCTCTCCGGCTCGATGGTCACGAGGCTGCGCAGCGCATTGCGTATCCGCACCTCCCGGTCGTACCAGTCCTGCGTCTGACCACGAAGCAACGTCGAAATCTTCAGGCCGTACGGCAGCGCGTACACGCCGTGGAGCTTCAGGACGCTGTCCCACTCAGAAACCTGCTGCGCGTTGACATACAACAGATCGTTCGGATTCTGGGCGTCGTTGGCCCGCTCCTTCCGGTAATTGGAGGTGTAGGAAAGCATAGCCCACCATCGGTCGGCCGGCCGCCTGCTGAACGTGAACTCGTACCCGGTGTAGGTGTCCTGCCCTTCAGCCCCGATTGACTGGACGACGTGCTTGAAATCCGTTCCGAAGTTCGGATGGTTCCGCGGCACCGACCAGATCTGGACCATGCCGTCATCGACGGTCCCTGTAACGTTGTCTCGACCGGGGTCGATGCCGAACACGACATCTGTGTAGGCTTCGTACGGTAGGAGAGGGTTGACGATCTTCTGTTGGCGTTTTGTCGGATCTTGCGAAAGATAGCCCACCATCGGTCGGCCGGCCGCCTGCTGAACGTTGAACCGGACACTGTAATCGACCGGCCGATGCCCTGTAACGTTGTCTCGACGGGGTCGATCGAACACCGACGGTGTGACGACTCGATCTTGCGGACCGGTGTAAATGGCGTCTTCAGGTCGTCCGCGAGGCTATTGAACATGGGACGTTCGGTGCCTCTGATGGAAATCAGCGCCCGCTGGTCCGGGGTGTAAGGGATCTCTCCGGCCCAGGCGGCTTCGTCGGGAACCGATGATGAACAGTTCCCGACTGCACAGTATCTTTTCTGGCCGCCGGTCGGTACAGGGTTGATGCTTCCCGCGCCCGCTCCCGGCAGGATGCCGGGTCCCGAGCCGCTGCCCGCGTACCGGCCGTAGCTGGTTTTCAGAGCAATCCGACCCTGACCGGTGACGTCATACACCAAAGAGAGCCGGGGCGACCAGGAGTTGTAGATCGGGAACTCCTCCGGCCCCCGGGCCGGACGAATTGCCTTCGTGGCAAACGGTCCGGTCCCGGGGTTCCCCTGCTCGGGGAGCCACGATGAGTACCGATCCCACCGGAATCCGAAGCTGAGGGTCAGGTTCCGTTTGAGGTTGATCCTGTCGGTGATGAACCACGCATCGTAGCTCTCTCCGTTCTTCACGAACGATGGATAGTCATAGACGAAGACCGAGTCCGGGTTCGAAAAGAGATCGTCCCCGAACCGCCTGCTACGGTACCGGTATACCTGCTGGTTCGTGTACCCGAAGATCTCCGTAGCGGTGCTGTAGCCCCATGAACCCGTATAGCCCGTCTTGACTTGGTGAGAAGTCCCGCCGATGTCCGTAAAAACGCTGTAGTTCGCATCCCACTGCCAGCGCACCGGACGTTCGGCCGACTCCAGGGCGCCGCCCCGGATCTGACCCGAGTCCCTCATCCGCACCGCATCCGTCCAGGCGTCGGAACGCCGCCAGTAGCCTCCACGTCGGATGGCCGCGTCAAACGTCATCGTCGGGCTAACCAGAAACGTCCACTTCAACGTCGGGCCAACTGCCGACCAGGTGTCACGGTTCTGGGTCGCGGTCAGTGGCGTAAAAGCGCTTCCGCGACTGTAAGGCACCCAGCTTCGTCCGAACTGAGCAGCGGTCTCCAGCCTGTTGTTGTCGTTTACCTGCCAGGTGAGTTTCAAAGCGGGATCCTGCAGCCTGTTCAGGTAATCCTGAGGCTCGGCACCATTCCGATCATCCACGAAACCATCAAGAACGAGTGAATGGGACGCTTGTCGGTAGGACGCGAAAAACCAGGCCCGTTCCTTCAGGATCGGGCCCCCGATCTCGGCGGCGAAGTCGGTGTTCGTAAAATCGCGGTTGGGCCGGCCAGATATACCCTGGTCCAGCAGATCCTGGTCGACATTGTTTGACATAAAGCTGTCGTTGTCCCAGTCCGCGACAACGTTCCCATGAAAGTTGTTGCCGCCGGACTTTGTCACGAAGCTGATCGTCGCGCCCGGATTCGAAAACTCTGCGCTCTTCGCAGCCAGATTCACCCGCACCTGCTCAAACGATCCGTGGTCCGCCGCGAGCTGGCCCCACATCATTCCATCGACAAAAATCTGGTTGTCGCCGGGCCGGCCGTAGACCTCGCTACCGTCGGACATGCCGGGAATCATCGTGATCAAACCGGCAAGCCTGCGGCGGTAAGGGATCTCGTCGAACACTCGCCCGTCGAAGTTCACACCCACCGTTGCCTGTTCCAGGTCCAGCGCCGGCCCCTGGCTCAGCGAAGTGATAATTGCTGGCGCGGTCGTCGCTTCCAGGGTCCCGTTCACCCTCGCGATCGCGCCGATCTTCACGCGGACGTCACGGATTTCCAGCGTCTTGAATCCCGGTAAGACGAGCGTCACGGTGAATGTGCCTCCGGGTAGCTCGGTGAACCGGTAGGCGCCCAGCAGGCTGGTCGTGATCGTCCGGGCGCCGCCGATCAGGGAAGGGCCGGCCAAACGGACTTTTACGCCAGCCAGCGACTCACCCGAGTCGTCCATCGCCCGCCCCGTCACAGTACCCGTCGTTTGCGACAAGCTCGGCCCTGTCAGCGCCAGAACCAGCACTACCGAAGCCAGGAGATTTCGCGTCGAAAACTCCATTGAAATTCACTCAAGCTAGGGACCGAGATTTGCGCCCGGTCCGTTGATCCACACTCGTCGAGAGTATACCCGTCGTTGGACAGGAGGCCCGCACTCGAGTGGATCTGCGTCGTCTACAGGCTTTCATCGAAAGTCATCGGCGGGATCACGCGGGGAGTTCGTCTAGCGAGCATCGTATTGCCGGACGCTAATGGATCGATCAGCAGAAAATTCGGTCTCCTCCGTCCCCGAATTCATAGGGAGGGCTATTGCGAGCCATCCGGGAGCGCCGTGCCTTCGATCGCTTCTTCACCGGCCTGCGCCTCGAGCCACTGACAGGCCTCATCCATACCGAGGTCGCATCCTTGCGTCATCAGTTCAGCAGCCCTGGCCATATCCTTCGTCACGCCGTCGCCACGTTCGTACAGCAGGCCGAGGTCGGTGCAGCTGGTTGGATCGCCCATCGCGCAGGGTTCTTTGAACCCCTCCGCGGCTACTCCGTAATCCACCGGGACGCCGGTTCCTGTCAGGTACAAACGGGCCTTCTCGCCGCAACCGACGACCCAACCCTGATCGCAGGCCAGGGTGAAAAGTTCCAGTGCGCCCATGTTGGGGAGAGGGCCGCGTTGGGGCAGCATGAGGAGGTAATCGGACAGCTTCGGGCTGCTCTGCAGCGCGCTCTCTCCTCCCGATTCGAGCATCGTGTAATTCTGGCATCCCGGTTCGAAGTTGAAGGCGCAGGCCCGTGCAAAGCTCTCTAGTGCACCCTCCCGGTTGTAGCCTGCCTCACCACTCAGTTGCATGATGCCGAACTCGTTACAGGCCCACCCCGATCCTGCTCCGCAGTAGCCTGACTCGATGATCGCCAGCGTGTAGCAGCCGTTTTGCAGATCCTGGTCGCAGGCATTCTTCCAGAACGGCAGGCTGTGTCCTTCGTGGGTGTCCCCGAACGCACCCATCACCGATGCGCTGACGAAGAAGGCAATCCAGAGGCCCATGTGCGCCAGGTTGAGCCGTCGCGGTACGATGAGCAGGCCATCTGTCTCCTGCGTCATACTGTCAAGGAAACGTGCCGCGAAACGATCGATGAGGCGCACGCTCATGTTCAGCAACGGGATCGCCAGCAGCTTGTCGTAGAAGGTCGGCACGCCGTAGGATCCCAGCAGCCAGTACAAACCCACGACGCTCAGCCCGTAGAACCCCCCGAAAATCACCTTGCCGAACGGCGTCCTGGGAGAGGTCGATGGATCCGTGACGAGCAGGTGCAGCCCCAGAAAGACCGCGATCGGGATTTCGGAGTCGATAAAGAAATAGACCCCGGTCAGTGACTGGTAGATCGCGCCCGCCGCAAACAGCGTGATGGCCGCCGTCGCCGTCACGAGCGTGATCGTGAAGAAGTACATGACCACCAGGCCGAGCAGGAACAGAGCAATATAGATGTTCGGCGGGTAGTAGAGCGTCGTGGAGATCTCGATGCCCCAGGTCATCCCCGTCGTTCCGGTCAGCATCAGCACGATGGAGAACAGACCCAGCGAGAACGCGGACGGGTTGAAGATATGCGTGCTCCGGCCCTCCCTGTTCCATCGCACGAACTCCTTACCCATGAAGCCGACGGCGATCATCAGGAACTGCAGGTAGAACCACTCGTCGCGGAACCAGATGAACAGGTTTGCGCTCAAGATGATCGGGAACGGCCCGAAGCCCAGGATCCACTTGTCCCTGCGACTCCAGCACAGCAGAGAGTCGAAAGCGTAGGCGAAGACAATCTGCGCGGCGATCAAGGCCGCTTCGTCGTAGACCTCGCGCCAGTACCAGCCCCAGTACGCATAGACGGCGAGTTGGATCGACGCCTGGATGTAGTGGTGCTGCCGGGGAACGAACTCGAATTCCAGCCGCCGAGGGTCGCGGGTGGAAGTACGGTAGAGCCAGAACAGGAACACGAGCAAGCCGGCGCCGAAGCCCCAGAACGAGGCGCGAAGGGCGGGAACGTCCCGCAGATACAGCAGCGAGAAGGTGAGGAAAACGAGGCTTGCTGCCAGGGGAATGCGCAACGCAGGCTGGCGACTCAGCATGGCGAGACCATCCTACTCAAGGTCCCGAGCTGGCGGGAGGAGCCGGCGCTCCCGACCCGTCCGTCGGTCTTCGTTCTTCGAGCGTCGGGCTCTGCTTTTCGAGCCACGCGCAGGCTTCATCCATCTCCAAAGCGCACGCGCGCGTCATGAGTTCGAAGGCGCGGGCCGCGTCCCTATCGACTCCGTCGCCACGCTCATACATCAGGCCCAGGTCGGTACAACTGGTCGGATCTCCCATCCCGCACGCCACCTCGAACCCTTCAGCTGCCAGACGGTAGTCGAGGGGCACACCGGTTCCGGTCAGATGCACACGAGCCTGCTCTCCACAACCGACGACCCACCCCTGGTCGCAGGCCAGCGTAAACAGTTCGAATGCGCCCATGTTGGGAAGAGGCCCGTGTCCATCCTGTAACAGGAGCAGATAGTCTGAAATCTTGGGATTGCTGTGGATCCTCTTTTCCCCTCCCGACCTCAATGCCGAGTAGTTTTCGCATCCCGCTTCGTAGTTGAGGATGCAGGATTGGGCAAAGCTTTGAAGCGCCCCACGCCGGTTGAAGCCTATGACGCCGCTCAGGTCCAGGATTCCGAGCTCATTGCACGCCCAGCCCGAACCGGCGCCACACTGCGCGGCCTCGATGCCGGCGAGCGTGCGGCAGCCATGCCGTAGGTCCTGCTCACAGGCAGCCTGCCAGAATGGTATGTAGTGACCCTCATGCGTGGTGCCCAGCCGACCCATCGAGAACATTCCACCGAAGAACGCCATCCACAAGCTCATGTAAACGAGATTGAGGCGTGCCGGGTTCAGTTGACCGATTCTCCCGACGTGCAGGCCATCCACCGTCGCGGAGGCGAGACGGTCGATCATCCTGACGCTCAGATTCAGCGCCGGCACCATCAGCAGCTTGTCGTAGAAAGTGGGAATGCCGACCCAACCGAGACCCACGTACAGGACCAACACTCCAAGCCCGTACATCAGGCCAAAAACTGCCTTTCCGAACTTGCTTCTGGGCGAGGTCGAAGGGTCGGTCACGAGCAGGATCAGGCCGAGGAAAACCGCGGACGGGATGTCGGAATCGGTAAAAAAGTAGACGCCGGTATAGATCTTGTAGAGCTCGCCGAAGCCCAGCAGGGTGGCCGTGGCGGTTGCCGTTACAAGCGTGGTCGAGAAGAAAAACATCACGACCAGTCCCAGGAGAAAGAGGACGGGATAAATGTCGGGAGGGGTTTGCTGTGTGAGGGAGATCTCCACTCCCCAGGTCCTGTCTGTCGTTCCGGTCAGGATGAGCGCGAGAGAGAATACCGAAAGGGAGAAAGCCGACGGGTTGAAGATGTGCCGGCTCTGGCCGTCCCGGTTCCATCGGACGAACTCCTTACCCATGAAACCGACGGCGATCATCAGAAACTGCAGGTAGAACCAATCGTCGCGGAACCAGATGAACAGGTTCGTGCTCAGGATGATCGGAAAGGGCCCGAAACCGAAAGCCCACTTGTCCCGGCGGCTCCAGCAGAGCATCGAATCGAAGGCATACGCGAACACCACCTGCGCCAGGATGAGTGGAACATGGTCGTAGACGTCGCGCCAGTACAAACCCCAGTAGGCATAGAGGAGAATCTGGACCGCCCCCTGGATCCAGTGGTGCTTGAGCGGGGTGAATTCGAACGCCAGTCGGCGTCCTTCGCGTGTTGAGGTTCCGTGGAGCCAGTAGAGGAAAACCAGCAGGCCGACGCCGAACCCCCAAAACGAGGCTCGCAGCGCGGGAATGTCCCTCAGATACAGGAGTGAAAAGGTGACGAAAAGTAGAGTCGCCGCGAGGGGTATGCGCAACGCTGGCTGGCGACTCAGCATGGAGAAACTATCCTAGCAGGAAATTCCTTTACACGGTCACACGGAGAAATCCAGCCACAGATTACAGGGACGACTTCAGCCAGACAGGTTTCTTCCTATCCGTGCAATCTGTGTAATCCGTGGCCTTATTCTTCTATCCGAGTAATCCCCAGCCAATCCGTGAAATCTCAAAAAAAAGGCGGCCCTAATCCACAGGGCCGCCTTCTTCAAAGAACAGGCGATCTGTTGACCGCCCCTGGATGTTAGAACGTACAACTCTGAACTCGTCGTATCGGAAGAATCGGTCGATTCTCCTCCGAAGACCCTCTCAAATCCCAATCAGTCCGAGTTCTTTGCGCTCTGCCGCGCAGACTCCTAGCAGGAAATTCCTTTACACGGTCACACGGAGAAATCCAGCCACAGATTACAGGGACGACTTCAGCCAGACAGGTTTCTTCCTATCCGTGCAATCTGTGTAATCCGTGGCCTTATTCTTCTATCCGAGTAATCCCCAGCCAATCCGTGAAATCCGTGTTCAAAAAAAAGGCGGCCCTAATCCACAGGGCCGCCTTCTTCAAAGAACAGGCGATCTGTTGACCGCCCCTGGATGTTAGAACGTCCACCTCGCTCCCAGCCGGAAGATCCGGCCCGGAACGAGCTGGGTCGGCCTCTGGAAGGTGGATCCGGAGCGGAGGTTCAGCGCGACCGGAGCCGACGTGTTCAGCGTGTTGAACAGGTCGAACATGGCGTCCAGGCTGTGCCGGTCGCCCATCTGAAACCTCTTCTGGATACGAAGGTCCAAGAGGTTTATCTTGGGCGTCTTGTACGTGTCCCGCTCGATGAAGATCCGTTGCGAGCTGTTGTTCGCGTCCCGGAGCCGCACCTCCCGTCCGTAGGGTTGGCCGCTCTGCGACTTGAAGATGCCGCTGAACTGCATCCCGTACGGCAGCTGGTAGATGCCGTTCACCTTGAAGCTCCACTCCCAGATGCGCAGCGAGGGGTCGTACAGCTCTTCGTTCGGGTTGTCCGGCATGTCGATACTGCAGTTGAACCCGCTGAAGGTGCTGAATCGCTGGCGCGTGCAGCGTTCCTGCCGGTAGTCCTGGGTCCAGCTGACCATGAACTGGTGACCGTCCGACATCCGCTTGTTGAGCGTCGCTTCATACCCGAGGTAAGCGCTGCGTCTGCCGGGGTAGTTCGTCCGGTAGTCGATCCTCTCCCCGAAATTGGGATGACTCCGGGGAACCGACCAGATCTCATAGTCCTGACCTTCGAATTGCCGGGTGATGCTCTCGGTGTAGGCCTCGTAGGGCAGCGCCAGGTTGATCGTCTGAATGCCATCCCGGTCCAACTTCCGGACGACGTTGACCCGGCCCGCATAGTCATTGCCGAGCTGGAAGTCCAGTCCCAAGGCGAACTCATCCACGAAGTCGTTCTTAATGTCGGGGTCAAACCTGCGGTCCCGAGCCTGGGAGGTGGAGATCCTCGCGCGTTCATCCGGGACGTAAGGGATTGTCCCGTCCCAGGCCGCCGCGTCGGGCACGCCCGCCGGACACGCACCGATCGCGCAGTATCGCTTCTCTTCCCCGCCAAATCTGCCGGGGTTGAGGTCATAGGCGAGACCACGGCCCATATCTCCATAGTAACGCCCGTAACTCCCCTTTAACGCCAGGACGCCGTCACCGGTGAGATCCAATACGAAACCCAGGCGTGGGACCCAGTTGTAAAACGCCGGGAAATCATCACGGGCCGGAATCGTAAACGCCTCCGCGTAGGGTCCGAGCCCAGCGTTGCCCTGTGCCGGATAGCGGCTGTCGTAGGTGTCTAAGCGGAGACCCCAGTTGAAGGTGAAGCGGGGTACGATGTTCCAGCGGTCGTTGATGTAGAAGTTGTTGCTGGTCGAGACCGTGTCGTGCCGGTACGGCGTGTTGTGGACGGTCACGCGATTCGGCTGGACGAAGAAGGCGAACGCCTCCGGCCACCCGGCCTTGGGATCCGCCTCGTCCCCGTTGCTCCGGTAGTCGTACTCCTGGTGCGTGGAGAAGCCCAGGACGCTGTCCTGGTAGTGGTAGTACCAGCCGCCCCAGCCGAACTTGAACTCGTGGTTGCCCTGGCCGGCGTCCGTGAAGAGGCTGAGCGTCGTGTTCCACTGCCAGCGGGTCGGCTTGGAGTAGTTCTCGTTCAAAGAGCCACGCGTGTAGCCGGTCGTGAGATCCGTCTGCAACGGAAGGTCTCGCGTGTTGGCGTAGGACGGCCACCAGTAACCCCACCGGGAGAACTGCACGTCCAGGGTGGCGTTCGGCGAAAGGATCGACTGCCACTTGGCGTTGCCCAGCATGGACCAGGACTTCTGGTCGCGTGCCGCTTCGGCCGGCCGGAACGCGTTGGACGAACGATACGGCTGGTGTTTCCAGCCGAACTCTCCCATCGTCTCCAGCTTGTTGTTGTCGGTGATCTGGAACGTGAACTTGTAGGTGGGGTCCGCGATTCGAGTGTAATAGTCGACAACATTGCCGGCTTCATCGGTGAGCCCATCGATGGGTTCCCCGTTGTAGGCGTCATAGTGGGAGACGTAGTACCAGATCCGGTCCCGGATGATGGGGCCGCCGATCTCGCCGTTGTGGCTGTGGTAGCGGGAGAACTTCCGGCCTTCCACGCCCTGGGCGGCGAGTTCGTCAGTGAGGTTGCTCGACTGGAACGTGTCGTTCTCGTAGTCGCTGTAGATGTAGCCGTGGACGTCGTTCGTTCCGCTGCGGACCACGGCGTTGAAGTACACCCCCGGGTTGGGCACGTCGGCGCCCTTACCGGCCGGCACGATCTGGATTTCCGAGTAGGCGCCGAAGTTCGTGTAGTGGCCGCCTGTGTAGACCCCGTCGGTCAGGAAGTACGTATCGCCCGAACGTCCATAGGCGCGGAAGCTGCCTTGGGTACCGGTTCCCACTCCGGAGCCCCCGACGTCGATCGCGCGAGCATAGAAGCCCGGAACGTTGGTCATCAGGGACCGCAGGGTGCGGCCGCTGGGCAGCTCTTCGAGCAAGGCCTCGTCAAAGTTTGTCTGGACCTGTGCCGATTCCAGGTCGACGGCGGGAGATTCACCCGTCACGGTGATGGTCTCGGCCACCGTGGCGACTTCGAGGGTCGCGTCGATGGTCACTGTGCTCCCGGCCGTCACTCGAATCTCTTCGCGAATCAGAGTGGCGAACCCGGGCAGGGCAAAGGTGACGGTGTACAGGCCCGGAGTCAGCAACGTAAAGCGGTAGACACCGGACTCGTTGGTGATGGCGTTCCGGTCGCCACCGGGCATGACGTTACTGGAGATGGTCACGTCGACGCCCGGTATCAGGGCTCCGGATGCGTCCATCCCACGGCCGGTGATCACGCCGACCGCCGCCTGCGGCAGTGCCGGCGTGGCGGCGAGCGTCACGAACATCAAGACGCCTAACGTCATTACTAGGCTCTTGCGAATTCTGTCTTTCATACTTTCCTCCACTGCCTCAACAAACGGGAAGGGCAGTAATAGAAGTGAAGTAGCACAGCATGCACCTGTTTACTGCGTACTTCAGGCATGCTGTTGGTATACAGATCTGTTGGCCGCATTTAATACCGACCGGGGGCGGGTGTCAAATCATTTTTGAGGCCGAAATGTCAGTAGTTTAGGGGGAATCTGGAACCACTTCGGCGAGCCCGAAGCTGGAGAATGGCCGGGGACAGGGGCATGGCCCGTTGGTGACCAAGCGGAAGCGGCGGTTCGGGGGGCGCCGCTATATCCATGTATCTAATACAAACTATTACTAATTCTGCATCCCGCACATACCCGGCTGGGGTGCGCCACAAGTCCCGCAGCCCTCCTGCAGGGACTCACCCGACCCTCCCGAGACGGCAAAGACCGACAGTTGTTTCTCGACCTTCGGGCTACTGCAGCTCTTGCACTCGACCGCGGTCGTGCTGGTCGGAACGATCTTCTCGAACTGCAGGCCACAGTCGCTGCACGCGTATTCAAACAGAGGCATCAGTAACTCCTAATCCACCCAGTCGGCGATAAAAACGTTGGTTTCACCCGGGTTTGCCGAGAAACGGTTTGAAGCCCAGATCAGTTTCGAACCATCCGGGCTGAACATCGGGAACCCGTCGAAGGCCGTGTCGAAGGTCACGCGTTCGAGGCCCGTGCCGTCCAGGTTGATCATGTAGAGCTCGAAGTTCGGCACACGGGGGTTCTCATTGTCCATGTCGGAAGCAAAGATGATCTTCTCGCCGCTCGGATGGAAGAACGGCGCCCAGTTCGCACCGCCGTGAGACGTAATCTGTCGCTTCTCACTGCCGTCGGCGCGCATGATGAATATCTCCAGCTCGTTCGGCGCCACGAGATCCTGCGCGATCAATTCCTCGTATGCAGCGACCTCCGCGGGATCGGAGGGATGTTTCGCCCGGTAGATAATCCACTGGCTGTCGGGCGAGAAGAACGCGCCGCCGTCGTATCCGAGTTCGTCCGTCAGCCGCGTCTGTTCGCTCCCGTCGATGTTCATCGTGTAGATTTCCAGGTCGCCATCGCGCGTCGAGGTGAACACGATCTTCGCTCCGTCGGGAGAAATCGTCCCTTCGGCGTCGTAGCCGTCGGCGTCGGTCAGGCGCCGGAGTTCCGTTCCATCCGGATTGGCCGAGAAGATGTCGAACGTACGGTACAGCGGCCAGAGGTATCCCAGCGACCGGTCGGGCACGGGAGGGCATTCCGGGGCTCCGAGGTGCGTCGAGGCGTAGATGATGCGCTGCCCGTCCGGAGTGTAGTAGCCACAGGTCGTTCTTCCTTCGCCGGTGCTGACAGGCGTGAGTTCCGATCCGTCGGTCCGCATCGTGAACTGCTGGTCGCACTGGTACGGCTCCCTCGTGGACTGGAAAATGATGTGCTGGCCGTCGAAGGAGAAATATGCCTCCGCGTTCTCGCCACCGAACGTCAGTTGCCGCGGGTTCCGGATATGGCCTTCATCGGGGTGGGCCGAAACCGGTCTGGCTGGAGCGGCGGCCGGCTCCACTTCCGGGGGCGCCTCTTCAGCCGGCGCACACCCGGCGAGGAGTATCGTCGTCGCAGCGACCGCCAGCAGCCGGTTCGAACGGATCATTGTCGTGCCTCCAGGAGTACTTCGGCGCTCAGCGTCTCGCCGCCGCGCTCGACGACGACGACGACGACGTCGCCGGGCTTGTGTGCGCGGAGCGCATAGGTAAAGTCATACAGGTTCTGGATCGTCTGGCCCCCGAACTCCACCATCAGGTCGCCCGCCACGAAACCGGCCTTGCCTGCGGGACTTCCCGCCCGGACGTCGGCAAACAGGACCCCATCCAGATCGTCGCGGAAGTCCGGAATCGACCCGAAGTAGGGACCGTATCCTCCTCCGCTTCCGCTGACGGGCCGTGCCTCGAGGACCTCCGTGTAGAGCGGCCGTTCGACGGCACCTGCCAGGTGGTCGATCATGTTGTAGGCCAGCATGAGGACGTTGCGGGCGCCTTCCGCGTTGATCTTCTCGGAGGTGTCCGACGGACGGTGGTAGTCGCTGTGCAGACCGGAAAAGAAGAAGAGTACCGGGATATTCTTGATGTTGAACGAGGTGTGGTCGCTCGAGCCGCTTCCGGATTCGGAATAGTCCAGGGTCAGGCCGATCGGTTCATTGAAGCGATCGAGGAGGCTCTCGAAGTCCGGGGACGTCCCGACGCCTCCAACGAACACCCGGTTGTTGTTCAGTCGGCCGATCATGTCGAAATTCAACATGGCGACGGCGTTCTCGAGCTCGATGGTCGGATAGTTGACGAAGTGGTTCGAGCCGAACAGTCCCAATTCCTCGCCGGCGAACGCCATAAACAGTACAGACCGGTCCAGCCCGCCCCGGTTCTCCGAGATGACACGGGCCAGCTCGAGAATGCCGGCCGTTCCCGAAGCATTGTCGTCGGCTCCGTTGTGAATCTGTCCCGCGGCGCTCCGTTCCATCGAATACTCGCCGCCCAGGCCCAGGTGGTCGTAGTGGGCCCCCAGGATGATCCATTCGCTCTTCAGCTCCGGGTTCGTCCCTGTGATTGCCCCGATGACGTTGCGGACGGGCCTGCGCGCCCGGGTCACGTCGGAAACCAGGCGTGTTTCGCTGCCCTCCAGTTCGAAGGATCGTGACTCCAGTTCCGTGTCGATTTCACGTTGGATGTCGGGCAGGCTGTATCCTGATTTCTCGAAATAGGAGAGGACCGGTTCGGATCGGACATAGGCGGCTGCAATCCCCGAATTGTCTTTTTCCGAACGGGCCGTCGTCGACTGCAGTGCCTCTTCGTCGGGAGTGTGGTTGTTCGGGTCCAGGACAAAGATGATGCCTGTCGCCCCGTGTTGTTTCGCGTTGATTGCCTTGTTCATGAACGACGCGTGGCTGGTCATCTCCGTGCCGTTGAACGGGCTGTCGGCGTCCATTTCCTGCGGTTCGTGGCGGAAGGCAACGACGATCTTGTCCCTCACATCGACGCCGCGGTAGTCGTCCCAGTGCATTTCGGGTGCGGTGATGCCGTAGCCCACGAACACGAGAGGTGCGGTGACTTCCAGTGCCGTCGAAAACCGCATCGGTCGGAAGTCCTCGTTGAAGAGCAGTGTTTCGGTGCCCAGAACCAGTTCGTTACCATCCCCAACCTCTGCGTCGGTGATGACCTCCAGCGTCTGGAAGTAGGATCCGTTCTCGCCGGAGGGCTGAAGGCCGCGAATCCGGAACTGCGCCGCGACGTAATCGGCAGCTGCCTCGAGTTGCGGGCTGCCGTTGCCACGTCCACCCATGTCGTCGCTCGCCAGGTAATCCACGTGAGCGGCATATCGATCGATCGAAATGCCTCCCGCGGCCCCATCCGCAGTCTCCAAAGCCGGCCCTGTCGAAATCAGGCCGCTCAGGTAGAAGGACGGGATGGCGAGAAATGCCGCCAGGAGTGCGGCGACGGGGTAATGACGTTTTTCCATGGGGATACCTTATTACAGAGGATTAAACCGAGCGAAAGACAGGTTCTAAGAAATCCGCTAAATCCGCGCAATCCGTGGCTGGATTTGTTCGTGCAATCCCGTGCCTGGACTAGCCGTAAGCCACTGATTACCCGGATATGAAAGCCACGGATTAAACAGATTGCACGGATTGGAAGAAGCCTGTGGTTTGCTGTCCGAAAGACATGTGATCCGCTAAATCCGTGTTTCGTCATGATAGCGGGAATCAGCACGGTCGCGCAACACACGGAACGGTCTCTCAGAAAGCGTCCTGGCCGGCCTGATCGAGAAGCGAGATGACGCCCGCTTCCTCGAATTCAGCGAAGGTCTCAGGATGTTTCTCGATCAGGACGAGAACGGCGCGCGTCGCCAGGTGCCGGAGGAAGAGGCCGTATGGGACCATGAAGCCGAAAACGACGAAACTGGCCACGTAATAGCCCTTCCAGACCAGAGCCAGAGGGACGGCGATGAACAGCAGCATCAGTCGATGCAGCAGAGCCCCCGAAACTGCGTTGGTTCTCCACCAGTACGAGGCTTCGTTTGCGACGACCTCAAACTGCCGCGACATCCACCTGAGCCCCTTGGCCCCAGTAGACCTTCAGATCGCGGATTCCGGTCATCTGGTGCCGGCCGTAGTCGATGCCCTGCAGACGAATGTCTCCGAGGCTTTCCTCGATAAAACCCCCGAGTTCGGTCCCACGTTTGCGGATCAGGGTCTGGACCTTCTTGGGTGTGTCAGGATCGAAGAGGACGAAGTCCAGCTTGCCGCGTTTCGAGGGATTCCACTCCCATACTCCGACAACCGCACCGTTGTTGATTACCGTAGCGATCGGATCGTTGATGAGCTTGCCCTTCCATCGCGAAAAAGGCTTGTCGGAATCTTCGTTTCGCACGAACCGGCTGACGACCTCCCGCTGACCCTTGAGGAAGATGTCCCGGTATGGAATGAAGTTGACCTGCGGCGACTTGGCGGGGGCGAAGTCGGAGAACTGCTCGAGTTCCACTTCGCTGATCAGGAACTCGTCCTTGCTGTTTTCAACACTGAGGGACTTCAACCGTGGTCGGACCTCCGCGGCCGCTCTCATGGCGTCGGTGACGTTCACGCCGGCCCACCATGCGAAATCCTTGACCCTCGCCGGCCCTTCTGTCCGGAAGTACTGCGCCGCCAGCTCGATGTTTGCCTGTTCGGTCTGCAGGTTGTACGGGTCGACTTCGGGGAGGACGTCGCCGAGGAGGGCGAAGGAATACTCGGTCGAGTCGAGACGCTTTCGGGACTGGATCTTCAGGACCCGCCCCTCCTCTTTCAGCAGGTTGATGGCCAGCCAGAGGCTGCCGGTCAGGCCGATCCGTCTCAATTCGCCCGGAAACTGTCGGACCAGAGAGGACGGGACCTCATCGAGGATCTCATCGTGGTTGAGCCGACCGTTTTCCAGAGCGATCAGGACCGAGGCTTTCAGCCGCTCCATTTCGCCGTCGGTAATGGGCATCAGAGGCCGGGCCTGCTTGGCGAGCTCGGTGAAAGTCCTGCTCCGTATCTTCAGGGCGATCGGCGCCTGAGAGCGGGGTAGCAGCATCGTGCAGCCGCGGAGCGTCTCCAGCTGGACGAGCTTTCGATCCTTGAACACGAGTCGATCGAGCGTTGCGCGCCGGAACTTGGGCATCCGTGCCCGGACCGAGAGATACGGAGTGGAACAACCGGGCGAGTAGATCCATCCGACAGTCTTCACCAGATCGACGATGCTCCGGCCGGTGAATGGCCTGTCGAGCCATTGGCGGTGCATCCGCCATGCATTCAAGTGATTGACGGAGAACGCTTTATTCGATCTTTTGCTGGTCATCAGGCTGACTGGCGGTTGATCATTCCAGACAATCGGGTCAACAGTGCCGATACCCTCGCGGTGGCTTGTGGGAGCAGACTGATATGCTACACTCGCCTGTCTAAATGGAGGCCACTATTCTAGTGTCGAGCGGAAGGTAAGTCAAATGAACCCTGGATTTGTGGGCCTTCGACACGCAGCCCTCCAGGTGCGTGACTTGAACCGGTCACAGGACTTCTACACCCGCGTCTTGGGCATGCATCTGGAATGGAAGCCCGATTCCGAAAACGCGTACCTGACCTCCGGGACCGACAACCTGGCTCTCCACCAGTTGCCGGCCGGTACCGAGCCCGGTGAAACCCAGACTCTCGATCACATCGGCTTTGCGGTGCCCCGCATCGAAGACGTCGACGAGTGGGCCGATCGCCTCAGGGCCCTGGGCGTCGAGTTCGTCAAGCCCCCGAAGACACACCGCGACGGCGCCCGATCGTTTTATTTCCACGATCCCGATCGAATCTTGATCCAGTTGATTTATCACGCGCCCATCTCGGATGGGCGCGAGTAGTCAGTAATCAGTAGTCAGTTGCCCGATCTCCAGCCCGATTCTTTAACTGACTACTGACAGCTGACTACTGACTACTTCTTGATATAATCCGTATCCACCAATTGTGGAGGTAACCATCGGCCATGGCTTCTTTGTCCGAACAGTTTGAACGGTCTGCGGCGTGTGGCGCTCGTCGACGAAGTGGGGCGGTCCTGGTCCTACGGTGAACTCGCCGATGAGGTGGGTCGTCTGGCCGGGCGGTTTCGAGAGGTTCCCGGGGACACCGCGGGCATCCTGCTGCTGAATTCCCAACGGTACGTGGTCACAATGCTGGCGCTCTGGAAGGCCGGGAAGACCGCCGTTCCTCTCAACTACCTGCTGCCGCCCCCCGACCTGGGGTTCATATTGAAGGATTCAGGGATGGCGAGTTTGGTGGCTTCAAAGTTCTTCGACGAGGCGCTCCAGAAGATAAGGCCGCTTTTCGGGGACCGGGGCACCATCCTGATGGCGGATGACCCGGACTTCATTCCGACCGGGGCAGCCGAGGGCGGAAATAGCCATCGGGATCCGGCATTGTTCCTCTACACCTCGGGCACCACCGGCCGGCCGAAAGGCGTCATTCTTTCTCACCGCAACCTGGCGGCCAATGTCGCCTCCTGCCAGCAGGCCGGGGCTTTCGGCCCGGAGGACAGTTTTCTTTGCCTCCTCCCCTTTTTCCACACTTACGCCATCACCGGCACGATTCTGCTGCCCTTGCTGAACGGGAGCAAGATAGTCCTGGTCGAGAGGTTCCATCCGCTCAAGGTCCTCGAGCTGATCCAGGAGCAGCAGATCACCTGTTTCCTGGCAATCCCTTCGATGTACCGGGTCCTCGCCGGCACGGAAGCGGAATTCGACGTCAGCTCGCTTCGCTTCCCGATATCGGGAGGCGAACCTATGCCGGTCGCCGTAGCCGAGGCGTTCGCCAAACGGTTAGGAGTGGACATATTTGAGGGCTATGGTCAGACCGAAGCCGCGCCTGTCGTTTCGCTGAACACACCGGCTGCGCGGAAGCTTGGAACCGTGGGACGGGCCCTGCCCGACGTCGAGATCGCGATCTGGAACGACAAGAATGAGGTCCTCGGGAGCGGAGAAGTAGGCGAAGTGATGGTTCGCGGACCGAACGTGATGGAGGGGTACTACCACCTGGAGGAAGAAACAGCCAAGACCGTCACCGACGGCTGGCTACACACGGGAGACCTCGGGACGATGGATTCAGAGGGTTTCGTGTCGATCACGGGGCGGCTCAAGGAGATGATCATCTCGGCCGGCGAGAACATATTCCCGCGCGAGATCGAAGAAGTGCTGGTCCACCACCCATCAGTGAAGGAAGTCGCAGTGATCGGCGTGCCCGACGAAGTCCGCGGAGAGGTGCCCAAGGCTTTCGTAATCGCCCAGGAAGGAACCTCCCCCGAAGACAAGGAACTGCGAAGTTTCTGTCGGGAGAAGCTGGCCAATTACAAGGTCCCCAAGATCGTCGAGATCGTGGAGGACCTGCCACGAAATCCGACTGGGAAAGTGCTCAAGCGCATGCTGAAGTGAGTTGCCTGTAGTCAGTAGTCCGTTATACTTAGGATCAACGGTTCGGATCGGGTGCCAACTGACGACTGAGTACTGACTACTGACTACTTCTTCTGTATAATGGCGTCTTTTTGGGTGGCAGCCGCGCGGGTCGCGAACTGTCAACCCCGCAGCATTCAAACCTAAGGAGATCGAGATGACCTACATCATCGGTTCGCCGTGCATCGACACGAAGGACACGGCCTGTGTCGACGCCTGTCCGGTGGACTGCATCCATCCAAAGAAGGATGAGGACGACTTCGAAAAGCAAAACATGCTCTACATCGACCCGGAAGAGTGTATCGACTGTGGCGCCTGCGAGCCCGCCTGCCCCGTAACGGCGATCTGGCCCGAGGACAATGTTCCCGACGATGAACAGCAGTACATCGCGGTGAACTACGAGTACTTTGGTCAGACACCCCCGTAGAGGATGGCCGGTCGGTGATCTGAAAAAGGGCGGCATATGCCGCTCTTTTTTTTGGTGCGCCAGGCATGGCGCGCAGCGCCATGAATTGGCGCTGGATAACCGGGGAGCGAAAGCGAACCGGGAAGTGACTAGGAGGTGAGAGTCCTCTGGGGGCCTTGATGACAGGAACCCTTAGCCGATGTGGCAACTGCGTCCGAGCAATCGGGGGTGGGAAGGAAGCCATAGGCAAAACTCTGGCCCGAGGCACACGAACCGCATAAGAGGCAGGCGTCAGGTGGGCGAAGAGGCCAACAGATCGGAAGCCCAATGTCATCCGGACCGGGCGTTTGTAGATGCGGCGGGTAGATGGAGTGAAAGTCACGTGCCTTACCCTGGGAGATCCGTTGTCTTGCTGGGAACAGCTAGAGTCGTCGAGAGGCGGCGCGATGGGGCGGCGGAAGTCAGCCACGGTCATAGTAGCCCGGCGGAGCCGGGGTGAAGGACCACACATGGAGAAGAGACCGACACGGAGCGTTCGATGCGAAACGGAGACGCAGACAAGAGGGCTGAGAAGCCGGAACCGAACCGGAAGGATAGCGGCGGAACCGTGACAGATACGGATGAGGGGCGTCAAACTCGCACGGCACGTCACGAGCAAGTCGGGATCGAGGAGGGAATGCTACTGGAGAAGGTGCTGGAACGGGAAAACGTTCTGGCCGCATACCGACGCGTCAAGGCCAATAGCGGGGCGGCGGGAATCGACGGGATGACCGTTGAGGACCTGATGCCGCACTGTCAGATGCACTGGACGCGAGTCCGTCAAGAACTGCTCGACGAGACGTACCGCCCCCAACCGGTGAGGAAAGTCGATATTCTGAAACCGGACGGAGGGATACGGACGCTGGGCATTCCGACCGTGATGGACCGGATGATTCAACAGGCTCTGCTTCAGGTTCTCCAACCCCTATGGGATCGGACGTTCTCGGAAGATAGCTACGGCTACCGACCGGGACGAAGCGCCCAAAAGGCGGTGGTGCGTGCCCGGGAACACATTCGAGCCGGACATCGCTGGGTGGTGGACCTGGACATCGAGAAGTTCTTTGATCGCGTCAACCATGACGTGCTGATGGCACGCGTGGCGCGACGAATCAAAGACAAACGGGTGCTTCGATTGATTCGGCGCTATCTACAGGCCGGACTGATGGAGGGCGGGCTGGTGTCGCCCCGGGCAGAAGGGACGCCGCAAGGCGGCCCCCTCTCGCCTCTGCTGTCGAACCTGTTGCTGGATGAACTGGATCGGGAGTTGGGGAAACGTGGGCACCGCTTCGTTCGTTATGCCGACGATGTGAATGTGTACATTCGCTCCGAGGCAGCGGGTCAGCGGGTCATGGCATCGCTGGAATGTTTTCTGGACAGGAGACTCCGGCTGAAGGTGAACCGGGCCAAAAGCGCCGTGGCGCGGCCGTGGAAGCGAAAGTTCCTCGGGTACAGTTTCACGGCGCATCGCGAGGCCAAACTGAAGGTTTCGGATTCGTCGTTAAAACGACTGAAAATGAGACTTCGGGAGATCACGCGAGCCGGGCGAGGCCGAAGCCTCGCTCGCACGATCGGAACACTCATTCCCATCATTCGGGGTTGGGTGGCTTACTATCGCTTGGCGGAGGTTCGAGGCAGCTTCGAGCGACTGGATCAGTGGTTGCGCCGCCGGCTGCGGTCGATCTTGTGGCAGCAGTGGAAGCGGAACCGAACACGATTCCGGGAACTCACTCGACGCGGTATTGCGACCGCTCGGGCTCGGACCTCGGTTTCCAACGGGCGCGGGCCTTGGTGGAATGCGGGCGCCAGCCATATGAATCAGGCTGTCCCCGCCTCTGCCTTCCGTCGCCTGGGTTTGCAATCCTTCTCCGAGGTGCATTCCCGACTTCAATCTTTATGAACCGCCGTATACGGAACCGTACGTACGGTGGTGTGGGAGGCGGGCGTTAAGCCCGCCTACCCGATGCTTGGGGAAACTCAGGGGGTCCAATTGCAAATCGCGATATTTGAACAATCCGCATTGCAGGTTGCTCATTGAATATTGCTTCAATTTCAAATCGGCGGAGGTTGCGGTGGTGAGTAGGCATTGCCGAGAGGTGCCCAAACGGGCCGTCTCGGAAAACCGCGAACTCCGCCGGATCATTGCGGCGTCGGTCAGAACCTCCCGAGGCTCCAACCAATGACAAATCCAGCAATTTCCGATCTCTAATTTCGAATGCGGATTTGTCCATTGACCAGTTTGCGATAGGTTCCTTCTTTTCACCGAACACTTATTCAAGAACCGGCCCTTGTGTTTGATGCCACGGGCTGCCAGGACGTTCGTGGTATAAGTGCGAATCCAGGTTCAAAAGGATCGAAATGCATGTCAGGTAAGAACATTGAATCGACGTTGAGGGAACAGCGAGTCTTTCCGCCGAATGCAGAGTTCTCCGCTCGAGCGAACGTTTCGAGCATGGAGACTTACGACTCGATGTACAAGCGCTCGCTGGAAGATCCGGACGGGTTCTGGTCGGAAATCGCCGCGGAGCTGGACTGGTTTGAGCCCTGGAACACCGTTCTCGAGTGGGAGGAGCCGTTCGCTGAATGGTTCGTCGGAGGGAAAACGAATCTGTCCCACAACTGCCTCGATCGCCATCTGAACACATGGCGTAAGAATCGCGTCGCGATCCTCTGGGAGGGAGAACCCGGGGACGTCCGCGCCCTCACCTACCAGATGCTTCACCGCGAGGTCTGTCGCTTCGCCAACGTTTTATCCTCGCTGGGGCTGGAAACCGGCGATCGCGCCACGATCTATCTCGGCATGGTCCCCGAGTTGCCGATTGCCATGCTGGCCTGTGCACGCATCGGCGTGACACACAACGTGGTTTTCGGTGGATTCAGCGCCGATGCCCTGCGAGACCGTATCAACGACTCCGCATCCAAAGTCGTGATTACCGCTGACGGCGGGCACAGGAGGGGAGCCATCGTTCCGCTCAAGAAGAACGCCGACCAGGCGATAGAAGGTGCACCGTGTGTCGAAAACGCGGTCGTCGTTCGCCGGACCGGTGAGGCGATCGATATGAAGGCGGGTCGTGATCACTGGTGGCATGAGTTGATGGAGGGCGTATCGGATCGGTTCGAGGCCCTCAGTCTTGACGCGGAGCATCCGCTTTTCATGCTCTACACGAGCGGTACGACCGGCAAGCCGAAGGGCGTCGTCCATACGACCGGCGGATACATGGTGAGTGCCTATGCGACCACCCGGTGGGTGTTCGACATTCAAGACGAGGACACGTACTGGTGCGGCGCAGACATCGGATGGGTGACCGGGCATAGCTACATCGTCTACGGTCCCCTGCTCAACGGAACCACGAGCGTGATGTATGAGGGCGCCCCGAACTATCCGGAACCGGATCGGCTCTGGTCCATCATCGAGAAGTACCGCGTGAGCATCTTCTACACGGCGCCGACCGCCATTCGTGCGTTCGTCAAGTGGGGCGACGACTGGCCTGCCCGTCATGACCTGTCGAGCCTGCGCCTTCTGGGGACGGTGGGCGAGCCCATCAACCCGGAAGCCTGGATGTGGTATCACCGCAACATCGGAGGTGAGAGCTGTCCGATCGTCGATACCTGGTGGCAGACCGAGACCGGATCGATCATGATCTCGCCCTTGCCCGGTGTGACGCCCACCAAACCGGGGTCCGGGACCCGTCCCTTACCCGGGGTCGTGCCGGAAATCGTCGACCAGGAAGGGAATGCCGTACCCGACAATCAGGGCGGCTTTCTCGTCATCAAACGCCCGTGGCCGTCCATGCTTCGAACGATCTACGGCGACCCCGAGAGGTACCGAAAGCAATACTGGAGCGAAATTCCGGGTGTGTACTTCACGGGCGACGGGGCCCGGCGAGACGAGGACGGCTACTTCTGGATCATGGGCCGTATCGATGACGTCATCAACGTCTCCGGACACCGCATCGGCACCATGGAGGTCGAAAGTGCCCTGGTCAGCCATCCCAAGGTCGCTGAAGCAGCGGCAGTCGGCACCGAGCATGACTTGAAAGGGCAGGCCGTTGTGGCGTTCGTCACGCCGAAGAGCGACGCGGAGCCGACGCCGGAGCTCCGCGACGAGTTGCGTGGGCACGTCGCGCGGGTGATCGGGGCGTTTGCCCGGCCCGAGCACATACGTTTCACGGACGCGCTGCCCAAGACCCGCAGCGGGAAAATCATGCGGCGGCTTCTGCGAGACCTGGCGGCGGGAAAGGAGACGGTCGGCGACACGACGACGCTCGAGGATTATTCGGTTCTTGCCAGGCTGCGCGAAGCCGACGAAGGGTAGGAGACAATGGACTACGGCCGCTCTTCGATTGGTCTGACGCGGCCACGGCTGATCCGATCCGCGATCGGCCTGGTTCTGGCGATAGTGACGCTCGCAAATCCCTCTGCCAGCGCGGTGGGACCCGACGGCGGCGTGACCCTGGAATACGTGGCCCACGCGTCTTTCCTGATCCGATCCCCCGGCGGGGCCGAGGTCCTGATCGATCCCTACGCGAGCCGGGTCTGGTTGGGTTACGACTTTCCAGAGGGGCCCGACCCCGATGCGATTCTGATCACCCATCCCCACTACGACCACGACGGTGGCCGTTACCGCAACCTGCCGCAATGGTGGGAACCCGACACTCGGGTGATCGATGGTCCCGGCGACTACCTCGTCGGGGACATCCGCATCGAGGGGATTCGCGGAAAGCATGCGGACCCCTACGGCAAGGAATTCGGACAGGTCAACACGATCATGGTCGTCGAAGTCGGCGGGCTGCGGATTGCCCACGTTGGTGACAACGGCCCACTCAGCGCGGAGAACGTGCGGCTTCTGGGCGAAGTCGACATCCTGATGCTGCCGATCGACGCCGACTACCACATCCTGCGCGAAGAGACGATCCGGGAGATTCGGGATGCGCTCAAGCCGAAGGCGCTGATACCGATGCACTACCGGATTCCTGCCGTGGAGACCGACCCATCCAGCCCGAGCGATCTGGGCGAGATCGAACCGTGGCTGGAAGGCAAACAAAACGTCCGGCGTCTGGGGAGCCACACCGCCCACCTGCGACCGGAGGATTTACCAGGCGATCAGATCCTCGTTTTCGACCATTCCCCTCTGGTCATCCGGCCCTGAACTCCCAACAAAGCAAGAAGAAATAACCACGGAGGCACAGAGAAAGAAAATCAAGAACCTCCGTGTCTCCGCGCCTCCGTGGTTTAGGTTCCCCAAGCCCGACGCGGGTCAAACGCCGACTCTGGGGCAGTGCCTTTCGATCACGCAGGCGTCGCACTTCGGCTTTCGGGACGCGCAGGTCGTCCGGCCGTGGCGTTGGATGAGCTGGCAGAACTGGACCTGACTGGCCTTGGATACCACTTGGGTCAGGGCGGCTTCGACTCGATCGGCATCCTTTTCCCTGCTCAACCCCAGCCGGCGCGCAAGCCGGCCGACATGGGTGTCGACGCCGATCGCCGGTTGCCCGAACGCGTTTCCTCGGAGAATGTTTGCGGTCTTTCGCCCGACTCCGGGCAGTTCGAGAAGGTCTTCCAACTCCTCAGGCACCTCTCCGTCGTGCCGGTCCACGAGCATCCGGGTACACGCCTGGATCGCTTTGGCCTTGTTCCTGTAGAAGCCGGTCGAGCGGATCTCCTCTTCCAGTAGATCTCGGTCCAGTTCCGCCCAGTCCTTCGCCGAACGGTATTTCCGAAACAGGACGGCCGTGACCTGGTTGACCCGATCGTCGGTGCATTGGGCGGCCAGAATCAGCGCGATCAGCAGGTCCAGAGGCGTGGCGAAATCGAGAGCGAGGCGAACATCCGGGTAGGATTTCCGGAGTAGCCGGACGATCCTGGTGACACGTCTCTTGCCCTCGGCAACCGTTTCCATGGGCTGTGATTATGTGGTAGCTTCACCGGCTATGCAACACGTCGCAAGCGTTGGTTTCATAGGGCTTGGGATCATGGGCAGGCCCATGGCCCGCAACCTCTTGAAGGCCGGATATTCTCTGATAGTCCACAACAGGAGCCCGGCCGGCGTCCAGGAACTGGTGAACGCCGGAGCTCGGAGTGCGGCCTCGCCGGTCGAGGTTGCGCGGCAGTCCGATTTCGTCGTGACCATGTTGCCGAATTCTCCAGACGTCGAGCAGGTGGCACTCGGAGAAGCCGGGCTGGCGGAGGGCGTCCGCGAGGGAGGGTTGCTCATCGACATGAGTACGATCAATCCGCTCGTGTCGCAGAAGGTCGGTCAGATTCTCGGAGAGAAGCGTGTGGGGATGCTGGACGCGCCCGTCAGCGGTGGAGAGCAGGGCGCGATCGACGGCATTCTATCGATCATGGTGGGTGGTGAGCTTTCCGATTTCGAGCGAGCTCTCCCGCTGTTCGAAGTCATGGGCAGGACGACTACACACATGGGCCCGCTCGGCAGCGGCGGGTTTACGAAGCTGGCAAACCAGATCATCGTCGCGATCAACCTCACGGCGATCGGTGAGGCGCTCGTGTTCGGTGCCCGTTCGGGGGTGAATCCGCGGAAGATGGTGCAGGCCCTGTCGGGCGGGTTGGCCGGCAGCCGCTGCCTGGATCAGAAGGCCGACAAGATTCTGCGGGGGGACTTCGGCCCGGGTTTCAAGATCGATCTCCACGCGAAGGACCTGGGTTTGATCCACGATGCCGCCCAGTCGCTTGGTGTGCCGATCCCGACGACCGCGATCGTCCAACAGTTCTTCACCGCTCTCCAGGGACGGGAGCGGGGAGGTTACGATCACTCCGGCCTCATTACGTTCTTCGAAGATCTTGCGGGGATCGAGGTTCGGGACGAGAACTATTGATAGCAGAGAAGAAGGCCACGGATTTCACGGATTGCACGGAGAGGAAAAGCCTCCTTCAGATAGACCAACCCTGATCCGCCTAAATCCGTGCAATCCGTGGCTGGATTCTGTTCCACTTAGGAGGCGCCACGCATGCTGCGTCACATGGTGTTGTTCAACCTCAAACCGGAAATCGGTCCCGACGAGAGGGATCATCTCTTCGGCCAGGTGCAGAAGCTGTCCGAGATCGAATCGGTTCGCACGCTGGCTATCGGGAAACTACTCGAGCCCAGCGATGATACCTACAGGGACCACATGACGTCCGACTACGGCTACGCCCTGCTGATCGATTTCGACGACGAGGCTGGGCTCTACGCGTACCAGAAGGAGCCCTATCACGTCGGGGTCGGGCAGGAAATTCGCAAGCGCGTGTCGACGATCAAGGTCATGGATTTCTGGACACCGTAGACTACCTTCTATTTGAAACGAAGTTTCATTCGAACCAGGAAAATGCAGATCGAGATCGATGAATTCCTGAGACAGCATGAGCAGACGACCGAGCCGCTGTCGAGCGACTACGCTCGTCGATTCTGGGACATGTCTATCAACGGGACCGAAGAAAACGCCAAGGCGCTGGCCGAATCGAAGGAGAGATACCTCAAGGTCTTCAGCAATCGCGCCGATTTTCGCAGACTCAACGCCTGGCGCGAGGCGATCAGCAAAGGCGCACTCGTCGACCCCCTGACCGAACGCCAGATCGACCTGCTTCACGATAGTTACGTGCCTTACCAGATGGACGAGTCGGTCCTTTCCGACATCGGTGGCCGCGAAACGGCAATCGAGAATGTGTTCAACACGTTTCGCCCTGATTTCGAAGGCGCGCCGGTGACCGACAACCAGTTGAGGGACGTGTTACGCGAAGAGACGGACCCCGAGCGTCGGCGCTCGGCGTGGGAGGCTTCGAAGCAAGTCGGCGGAGCCGTTGCCGAGGATCTCATCGACCTCGTCAGGATCCGCAACCGTGAGGCACGGAAGCTCGGCTACCGCGACTTCTACGGGATGCACCTCCAGCTTCAGGAGCTCGATGAGACGTGGCTCTTCGAGCTGTTCGACCGGCTGGAGGCTGTCTCCGAGGCCGCCTATGTTGCGGTAAAAGACGGCCTGGACCGAAGCCTGAAGCAACGATCGGCGATCTCAGGACCCGCGGCCCACCCGTGGCTGTACGGCGATCCGTTCTTCCAGGAACTCCCTGCTACCGGGATCACGCAAACATTGGACGCGATCTTCAAGCATCGCGACATCGAGCAGCTGACGAGTGAGCATTTTCGCAGTATCGGTCTCGAAGTCGATGATCTGATCGAGCGGGCGGACCTCTACGAACGTGAAGGGAAGTCGCAGCATGCTTTCTGTCTCGACGTGGATCGCGGCGGGGACGTGCGGGTACTCTGCAACATTCGTTCCGACGAGCGGTGGATGAGCACGATGCTCCATGAGTTTGGCCACGCCGTCTACGACAAGTACAACGATCCTGCGCTTCCGTTCGTGCTGCGTGAGCCGGCGCACACCCTGACGACCGAAGCCATCGCGATGCTGAACGGGCGTATGACGAAAACACCTTCCTGGCTCGTGCGGCTCGCCGGCCTCGCCCCCGAGCGGGCTGACGCCATCGGCGACGAAGTGTTCGCCGGAATTCGCGCCTCGATGCTGATATTTGTGCGATGGGCGCTGACGCTCGTCCGTTTTGAGCGAGAGCTCTACCGGGATCCCGATCAGGCCCTGAATCCCCTCTGGTGGGACCACGTCGAGCGGATCCAGAAGGTGACGCCGCCTCCAGATCGCGATCGTCCCGACTGGGCTTCCAAGATTCACTTGGCGAGTTCACCGGTGTACTACCAGAACTACGTTCTGGGTGAGTTGATGGCGTCCCAGTTGCTGTCCTACATCGAGCGGGAGATCGTGGATGACGGAATATTCGCGGGCGATGCGGCCGGAAACTACCTGGCGGAAAACATATTTAAACCCGGATCGAGATGGAACTGGAACACGATGCTGGAACATGCGACCGGAGAGCCGCTGAATCCGGAACATTTCATCCGTCAGTTCGAGATCGCGTAGACGTTGATCCTTAAGTTGAAGGTCCTTGCTCTCAGATTCCCAGGATCAGGAGTTCTCAGCGATCAGCTTTCAGCCAAGAGACCAGGCAGCATTTTGCCAAAAGGGTCCCTGCCCTTTTACGCCGCGCTCCAGCTTTCTTCGACGAGATCAATCGGACAGAGCGAGGATGGAAACCGAAGCCAACTGAGATTGGCCTGAAGGACCTCCGGTAACTATAGTCTTTGTCCGGCACCGAACGCCGCTAGCTGACTGCTTGGGCTGCGCACACAAAAGAGGGGCGGCCACAGGACCGCCCCTTTTTGGGGATGGATTCTGCTTCTGTAGAACTAGCCGCTGATGCTTCGGGCGTAGCTCAGGATGTTGCGGGCCGCTGCCAGGGTGCTCTCGACGTATTGCATCCACTGCTCCTGGCTGTATTGCGGCGGCGGCGCCTGGTCTGCGAGACCTTCGGCCGCGGCGACCGCTCTTTCCCCGTACTGGACGGCCTTGGGAAGTTGCCGGCGCCCGACGGCGAGCGTTCTGGAAACGGTCATCAGAGCGCTAATGTTGTCGTCATCTCTTTCGATGGCCTTCTCGCCGAACTCGATGACTTTCCCGGTCTCGTTCCTCTGTCCGTAGATTTCCATCAACATCACGTATATGTCGACGACAACGTCAGATTCGGAAAACTGCTGTTCGAACTCCAAACAGAGTCTTTCCTTTTCCTCAGGGTCCCCTGCGGCGGTGATCTGCTGGTACAGCCGGTCTTCCGGGCTGCCGGCCACCAACTGCGCCGATGCGTGCGTTGCGCTCGCCAAGAGCAAGACAACACAACCAATTAGCACGATGTTTCGCTTCATTTCTCGTACTCCTCTGTTCGCTGTCGCAAATTTATCAGAATTTGGGGCGAGTGGTCACTTTTTTTAGGACCTGGCACAGAAACAGGCCTCCGGCAACTCCCCCCTACAACCGGTTGACCTCATAGCTGCGGAAGAGTACCTTTATGCGATCCCATCGAGAATGACGGGGTTTCGTCACCTGAGGAGGCCCCTTTTGCAGTCCACATCCGAGGAGTATCGAATGGCGGATAAGAAAGACGAGAACACCCCGAAACTGAAGGCGGGCCTGTCCCGACGCGGTTTCCTGAAGGTGACCGGCGCCGGTGCGATCACGACCGGCCTGGTTCCTCCCCTGCTGGAGGGGTTTCCGCAGCAGGCGGCCGTGGCCGGTCCGGGCACTGTGTCCATCCGGTTGAACATCAACGGCCGGACGCGTTCGCTCGAAGTCGAACCACGCGTGACACTGCTCGACGCGTTGAGAAACCGGCTGGCCCTGACCGGAGCCAAGAAAGTCTGCGATCGGGCGTCCTGCGGTGCCTGCACCGTCATCATGGATGGTCAGGCCGTCTATGCCTGCTCGGTCCTTGCGATCGAAGCCCAGGGGCACCGGATCGAGACCGTGGAGTCTCTGGCCAGCGGAGGCCGACTGCATCCTGTTCAGGAAGCCTTCGTCGAAAACGACGCGCAGCAATGCGGCTTCTGCACGCCCGGCTTTGTCGTGGCGAGCAAGGCCCTGCTGGACCGGAATCCGAACCCGACCCGGGAGGAAGTGCTGCGGGGTTTGAGCGGCAACCTGTGTCGCTGCGGAACCTATGTCGGCGTCGCCCAGGCGGTGCTGGAAGCTGCACCGGGAGGAGGGACAAATGGCTAGCACCAAATGGCCCCTGAGGTCTGATTTCAGACAGATCGGACGCAGGACCCAGCGACTGGACGGCCCGGCCAAAGTGACCGGCCTTGCCAAGTACGCCTACGACATCAACCGCCGGGGGATGCTGATCGGGAAGATCGTCTCCTGCCCGCACGCACACGCCAGAGTGGTGAGTATCGACACCTCGGCGGCTGAAGCCATGCCCGGTGTTCGGGCCGTGCTCGTCATGACCGAGCCCGGGAACGAGGTGCAGTGGGAAGGCGCCGAAATCGTATCCGTTGCCGCCGACACCGAGGAGCAGGCGATGGAGGCGGTCCGGGCGGTCCAGGTGGAGTACGAGGTGCTCGATCACCTGGTCGATGTCGAAGACTTCGACAGCGTTCCCGACGACCGGAAGATGGAACCCAGGGAACGAGCCGAGGGTGATGTGGACACCGCGATGTCGGCCGCCGCTCATGCCGTCGAGAACCAGTATGGTCTGGCCATCGTCACCCATTGCTGCCTGGAACCGCACGGGCAGGTGGCGGAGTGGACGGCGGACGATGCGATCAGCTACTGGCCTTCGACGCAGAACGTGTCCGGCTACTCCGGACAGGTGGCGTCCTCGTTCAACATCCCGGCGGCCAATGTAAGTGTTAGTTGCCAGTACATCGGCGGCGGGTTCGGTTCCAAGTTCGGAGTCGATCGATGGGGTATCGAGGCGGGTCGGCTCGCCAAGGAAACGGGTCGTCCGGTCAAGATGATGCTCGAGCGGAGCCAGGAACTGATGATGGCCGGCATGCGTCCCTCCGCCTTTGCGAGGGTTCGCATCGGATGCGATTCCGAGGGTGTGCTGACGGCCTTCGAATCCATGGCATGGGGGACATCGGGTGTCCAGGCGAGCCCGAACCCTCCGATGCCCTACATCTTTACCAGCATTCCGAACACGAAGACTTCGGTGGTGGGTGTCCGTGCCAACACGGGCCCGGCCCGCGCGTGGCGCGCCCCCAACCATCCGCAGGCCGCGCTTCTGACGATGTCGGCCGTCGAAGATCTGGCGTCGGAGATGGGGGTGGATCCGTTGGACTTCTTCATGCGGAACCTGCACCTGACGCCGCTGGAGGACGTCTACCGCGAAGAGTTGGAGATCGCCGCGGAGATGATCGACTACAGGGGCAAGTCCCATCCTCGTGGAGAAAGCGGTCCAGGCCCGGTGAAGAAGGGTCTCGGGACATCGATTCACACCTGGCGCGGATCGGGTCATCAGAGCCGATGCCAGTGCGATGTACACAGTGACGGTTCCGTCGAGATCCGAATCGGCACGCAGGACCTGGGTACCGGCACTCGGACGATCATAGCGATCGTCGCGGGTGAGACTCTAGGCTTGCCGATCGACAACATCGGTGTTCGGATCGGCGAGAACTCATACCCACAATCGGGTGCGTCGGGCGGCAGCACAACCGTTGGGGGTGTGAGTTCGTCCACACGCCGCGCGACGACGGCCGCCCTCAACGAGCTCTTTGCCATCGTGGCGCCGATCCTCGAGACACCCGCTGACGACTTGGAGGCCGTCGACGGTCGGATCCAGTCGCGGACGAACAGATCTCGAAGCTTGAGTTGGACCGAAGCGACCTCCAAGATCGGCCCGACGCCGATTTCGGTGACCGCCACTCGAGACGAGCCAGGCGACGAGGATCGGCTCTACGACGGCGGCGTCGGCGGGGTTCAGATGGCCGAAGTAAGCGTCGACGTCGAGACCGGGATCATCCGTGTAGAAAACATGGTTGCGGTCCAGGACTGCGGGCTGGTCATGGACGTGATGACGGCTGAGAGCCAGGTTTACGGCGCGATGATCATGGGAATCTGCGGCGCCCTCTACGAAGAGAAGATCGCCGACTCCCAGACAGGCCGTTTGCTGAATCCCAACATGGAGACCTACAAGTTAGCCGGGATCGGGGATATCGGTCGGCTGCAAGTTCACATGATGACCGGGCCCGGTTACGACGAACGTGGCCCGGTCGGATTGGGAGAGCCGCCGGCGAACTCACCGATCGCCGCCGTCGGGAATGCCGTCGCCAACGCTATCGGCGTTCGTGTGCAATTCGCACCCTTCACACCAGATCGGGTTCTCGGGGCCCTGGATAGAGGAGGTCGCGCATGAAACCTTTTGAATATGCGAATCCGACGACTCTCAAGGATGCGGTGGATCTACTGAGTGGGGACTGGGGGGAGACGGCGATCCTGGCCGGCGGGACCGACCTGCTCGCCTTGATGAAGGACGAGTTGGAGACCCCCTCTCGCGTGGTCGACGTCAAAGGCATTGCCGAACTGGGTGGCATCAAGCACTCGTCGGACGGGTTGATGCTCGGCGCCACCGCGAAGATGGACCACCTGGCCACCGAAGACGGCGTAGCTCGGAGGTATCGGGCGTTGCACGACGCCGCGGTCGGAATCACGAGTCCCCAGATCCGAAACCGGCGCACTATCGCCGGCGACCTATGCCAGCGCCCGCGGTGCTGGTTTTACCGTCTGGGCTACGGTCTGCTTGCGATGGAGAACGGGCAATCGCTGGTTCCGGGCGGAGACAATCGCTACCACGCGATTTTCGGCAACGATGGACCAGCGTATTTTGTGAGCCCGTCAAGCCTTGGCCCTGCACTTGTCGCGCTCGCCGCCGAGGTCGGCATCCTCGGGCCGGATGGAATACGTGACGTGCCGGCCGCGGATTTCTTCGTCACTCCGGGGTCGGTCGACGAGCGGGAGAACGTTCTCCAGGCCAACGAGATAGTGGCCGAGGTTCGGGTGCCCAACGCTCCAGCAACGAACGCGACATACGAGGTCCGCCAGAAGCTGCAACTGGATTCCCCCATGGCGACCGCGTCCGTCGTGCTCGACATCGTGGACGGGACGGTCAGCTCCGCCAGAGTCGTTCTCGGGCACGTCGCACCGACCCCGTGGCGATCGGAGGCGGCCGAGCAGGCGATTACCGGGCAGGCGGTGACGGAAGAAACGGCCGCGGCTGCCGGTGATGCCGCAGCCGCCGGTGCGACCCCGATGTCGCGGAACGGATACAAGGTGCAGTTGACCAGAGTCGCCGTTAAGCGCGCCATTCTGGCCGCGGCCAGAGGCTGAAGAAGTAGTCAGTAGTCAGTAGCCAGTAGTCGGTTGAAGACACCTGACCTGGCAGTTTCTCCTATCCGAAACTGACTACTGGCTACAGACCAGTAGTGTCCGACAGATTTAGGACCTCCCGGTCCTAAAGTTAGAACTGACGCGATGTAGCGCGCTTGTCAAGGTGTTAACGATTTGATTTCTGTGCGGCCTTCGCGGCAGCCTTTCCAGAGGTTTCTGGGAGGCACCGATGTACGCTGGCAAGCTGGTCTTCGCACAAGTCATGGAGTTCGCGCCGTGGTATACGTTCCGTCGTCTGGTGACCAAGTACCGCGGCAATTTCAACGTCCGCACATTCAGTTGCCTGGACCAGTTCCTATGCATGGCCTTCGCTCAGCTGACCTATCGGGAGAGCCTGCGCGACATTCAAGCCTGCTTGCGAGCCCAACCCGCCAAGCTCTACCACCTGGGGTTGCACGGGAAGGTCAGCCGCAGTGCATTGGCCGATGCCAACGAGTCTCGCGACTGGCGCATCTACGGAGAGTTCGCTCAGGCGCTGATCCGCATCGCACGCCGCTTGTATGCCCACGAGCCGCTCGGGATCGACCTGGACGAAACCGTCTACGCGCTCGACTCCACGATGATCAGTCTGTGCTTGTCGCTGTTCCCTTGGGCGCACTTTCGAAAGACCGAAGCCGCGGTGAAGCTTCATACGCTGCTCGACCTGCGTGGCGGTATCCCCAGCTTCATCCACATCTCCGAAGGCAGGCTGCACGACGTCAACGTTCTCGACCTGCTCATCGCCGAAGCCGGTGCTTTCTACGTGATGGACCGCGGCTATCTCGACTTCGATCGCCTCTACACCTTCAATCAAGCCGGGAGCTTCTTCGTCACCCGTGCTCGATCCGACTTCGCGTTCAAGCGCATCTACTCCCAACCCGTCGACCGACACACGGGCCTCATCTGCGATCAGACTATCGAACTGACCGTATTTCGCTCCCGCCGCGGCTACCCCGAACGGTTGCGTCGCATTCGTTATCGCGATCCCGAGGGTCGGCGACTGGTTTTCTTGACCAATCACATGACGCTCCCAGCCCGGACCATCTGCGAGTTGTATCGCCTGCGCTGGCAGGTGGAGCTGTTCTTCAAATGGATCAAACAGCACCTGCGCATCAAGCGTTTCTTCGGCACTTCCGAGAACGCCGTCAAAACTCAGGTCTGGGTCGCCGTGAGCGTTTACGTGCTGGTGGCTATCGTGCGTAAAGAACTGAATTTGCCTTTGTCGTTGCACTCAATGTTACAGATCTTGAGTGTCACACCATTTGAGAATGTGCCTCTTTTTCAGCTGCTTACCGAATCCGGGCTCATCTCAAATCGACACTCTAACGCTAACCAATTGAATCTATTCTGAAACGTGTCGGACACTACTGGCTACAGACTACTGATTACTTGTAGAGGACAAGCCTGACGCTCTGAATATGGAGGTAGCATGCCGATCCTGACAGGTTTAGCGGATCAGTATCCGAAACTGAAGAACGGTCACTGCAAGCACATTTACTCGAAGGAGATGTTCTACGAGACCGAGAGGGAGAGCGTGGACTACGCGTCGCGGATCTACTGGTGCGGTCACACCCAGACTTGTCTGGGGCCCGACAACGTGGGCTGCGACATGGGCCACTGCAATCCTGACCGCCCTTGTTTCGAGAGCATCTGACGCGGTAACATTTCGGAAGTGTTATCCAACGGTTGAGCCGACCGCGGCGCTGCGGTCGTGGATGCCGAAATAAGGTGGAACAATGAAAAAGACACTGCTTGGGACGATTGTCAGCCTGTGCTGCGTTTCGGTCGCGTTCGCCGGGGGTGCCGGCGAAGGCACGATTACCGGTAGCTATGTCGAAGTGCGCAGCAACGATGTGTTTGTCGGACTGTGCTTCTCGAATTCCGAGACGCTCGGCCTCGTGGGCAGAGAAGGCACGATGGCCTGGAAAGTCGATAGCGGTTCCTACAACGGCGTTTCTCTCGACGGACTTTCCGTTGTGGCCGTGATTCTGGCGAACTCGACGCTGGGAGAGCAGTTCTCCGATCCGTATCCGATCCGGAGCGTCCTGATTGTCGACAGCCGCGCCAGCGTTCCCCAGCGCGCCGCGCTCCGTGCCATGGCACGGACGTCGGCCGGTGACATGCTCGGTACGGTTGTCCAAGAGGAGATTGCGCCCATCCGGTTCACCAGCAACGCTGCCGCTTCGCATGGAATGCGGCATATGATCGGCTTGCCCCATTCCGACGTGCTTCCCGTGACCAGCGTGCAGGCGGGATCGTGGGTCAACATCGAAACCCGCGAACTACGCCACTCTGATGACCTTTGCGCGAACCCTGAAGTGGTTTACAACCCGTTGGCTACCGGCATGCGTCGCGCTACACCCGTGTTCACCAAACAGATGGTGTTCACCGGTTCCGGACTGGGCGCCACCTGGAGTATCCCCGGAGCGCGCAGCGGATGGGTCGCGGATTTCGAGTTGAGCTCCGCTCCGATCAGCCGCTGAAGGTACGAAAACACAGTTTGTTGACAACGACGAGCCGCGGATGGGCCGGGTGCCTGTCCGCGGTCTCTTTTGTGGAGACGGATGAAGCGATTCCTGCTGGCCTGTTGCCTTCTCATCGTGACCGCAGCGGGGGCTTCTGGCGCGGACTACACGGTCGAGGTCATTAGCGATCCGCCACCCGCGGGGCTGTCCGACGCGATCCGAAGCGAACTCCAGGAGTCCGGCCTTCGGGTACTCGAGGACGGCGAGCCTTTCTGTGACGTCTGGTTCCGGCGGTCGCTCCCGGGCGAAGGCGCTGGCGGCGGACTGTCCCGTTCCTACCCCGATGTTCCGGACACGGTGCTTCTCGGTGCAATTCGAGTCACCGGCGACATGCGGGACAACCGCGACAACCGATTCGAGAAGGGCCTTTACACGATCCGTCACGGACTCCAGCCGCAGGACGGTAATCATGTCGGCGCCTCCGAGTACATCGACTTCGCTCTGCTGCTCAGCGCCGAGAGGGATTCCAGCGTTGACGGAAGCTTTTCAGATTCGATGGCGATGATTTACCGGAGTCTCGATGACGGCGGCACCGGCCACCCGGTTGTCTTTGCCATGATACCCCCCGATTCTTCGAACCAACCCAGCATTACCGAGAACCGGTTTGACCGGTGGGTGTTGGAAGCCAGGATTGGCGATCGGGTTATCGCCATCGAAATCGTCGGCTACTATGAGCATTAGCCTTCTATTGCTCGCATTGCTGTTCGCGCCGCAGGCAGACACGATTACCGTGCGGGGGCGGGTCCTGTGCCTGACCGAGGAAAAAGGCGCCTCCGAAACCCTCGGTGATCACCAACACGAATACGCCTTCAGGACAGACGGCGGCAAACTCCTCTCCCTCTTCAGGAGCATCACGTCCGAGGCCCTGTTCGTCGACGAACGGCTTCACGAGCGACACCTCGAAGTGACTGCCGGGCTCCGTGACGACAAATCGATTGAAGTCTTCCAGATCCGCTCGATCGTCGACGGTCAACTCCATGACGTCCATTACTGGTGCGACACCTGCGCTATTCGAGCCAATTCGCCCGGGCCATGCTGGTGTTGCTATCAGCCGTTCGAGTTCAGGGAGACTCCCATCGGCCCGGCCGGGCCGATGGGAGAGTAGTCAGTAGTCAGTTGCCAGTAGTCAGTTGAAGAGGTGAGAGTAGTCCGGCAACGGCCTACGTCTTCCTTACGGGAAGACGCCCGCCTGCTCGTAGTTCAGGGCCACCTTCTCTATCCCCTCGATGAACGCGGCTGTGCGCATGGTTTCCGATGGAACCCGAGTCTTGTGGATTTCGCGCACTCTGCGATAAGCGTTCACCATGGCCTCCTCCAGGCCGGAGTTCACGAGATCGATCTCGTCGTACCCTCCGCTGAGGAGGGCTTTTGTATCGGCCGGAAAATCCTTTCCCACCATGCCTTCCAGTGATTCGAGGAGCTTCTGATTGCGGATGTGCGTCAGGTGTTTCTGCAGACGTCCGTAGCGCATATGAGACAGATTCTTGCCCCACTCGAAATACGACACCGTTACGCCACCAGCGTTTAGATAAAGGTCGGGGATGACGTAAATGCCCTTTTCGCGGAGAACCTCCTCCGCGCCGGGCGTCGTCGGTCCGTTTGCAGCCTCAGCGACGATTTTCGCCTTGATTCGGTGGGCGTTCCGGAGCGTGATCTGGTTCTCAAGCGCCGCGGGAATCAGGACGTCGCAGTCGACATCCCAGATCGCGTCCGGGTCCGGCAGCGTCTCGGCCCCGGGGAATCCGTGCATCGATTGCGTCTCCTCCCGGAACCACTTCAACTCGTCGATATCGATGCCTTTGGGGTTCGAGATCGCGGCGCCCCACTCGCTGATGCCGGTGATCCTGCAACCCGCCTCCGCCAGAAACTTGGCCGCATGGTAGCCCACGTTGCCGAACCCCTGGAGCACAACGGATTTTCCTTCGAGCCCCGGACTCAAACCGAGCGGCGCGATATCTTCCGTGTGCTCGAAGGCCTCGCATATCCCGAAGAAGACGCCGCGCCCGGTCGCCTCCTTCCGGCCCCGAATGCCTCCATGGCCGGTCGGCTTCCCCGTGACGCAGGCGATGTTGTCGGTGCCGCCCGGGTGGAACGCGTCGTAGGTGTCGGCGATCCAGGCCATCTCCCTCTCTCCGGTACCCATGTCGGGAGCCGGCACGTTCTCCCCGGGTCCGATGAAGTTCTTCTTGATGAGCTCGGCCGTGAACCGCCGCGTGATCTTCTCGATCTGCTCTTCGCTGTATTTGCGCGGATCAAACCGAACGCCGCCCTTCGATCCACCGAAAGGAATGTCCACGATCGCGCACTTGAACGTCATCAGGGCCGCCAGTGCGATGATCTCGTCCTGCTCGACGAGGGGGCTGAACCGGATGCCGCCCTTGACGGGTTTGCGGTGCTGGCTGTGCTCTGCCCGCCAGCCCTGAAAAATCTCGTAGTGGTTTCCCCCGAAACGGACGGGGAACTGGAAGAAGTAAACGCTGTTGCAGGCCCGGATCTGCGCAAGGAGCGCCGAGTGGATTTCGAGATACCGAGCCGCTCGATCGAAATGCTCGCCGACGATCCTTCGAAGATTCAGATTCTCGGTCGCGGCCCTTGTCTTGCCCATTACATCAATCTCCGATACGGAAGCCATAACCCGCACTGATGTCGATGGCCTGACCGGTGATCGCCGCCGCTTCATCGGAGCAGAGGTAGGAAACCAGCTCCGCAACCTCTTCGGGTTGGACCATCCGCTTCAGCGCGGTGGCTCTAACGTATTCCTTCGACATCTCCTCAAAGCTCGTGCCCGTCGCCCTCGCGCGGGCGCGGATGACCGATTCGATCAGCTCTGTCTGCGTCGGCCCGGGACAGATCGCATTCACCTGTATATTATTCGGACCTAATTCCTGCGCAAGCGTTAGCGAGAGTCCGATCAGACCCCACTTCGAAGCTGCGTAGGGCGTGCGCAGCGGGTATGCCATCTTCCCGGCGATGGACGAGATGTTGATGATTCTGCCGCTTCCGGCCCGGATCATCGCCGGAGCCAGGGCGCGCGACAGGAGGAAGGGCACCCGCAGGTTGATCGCAAGCGTCTTGTCCCAGTCGCCGGGCGGGACCTCTCCGACAGGCGCGGTCGGCCCGCCGATACCGGCGTTGTTGACCAGGATGTCTATGGAAGTGTGTGCTCCGAGCAGCGCTTCAGCCATCGCCTCCAGAGCGCGATCGTCGGTCAAGTCGATGCCGTATTTGGAAACGGTCGCGTCGTCGTCGAATTCTCGGTGGGTCCGTTCCAGGTGTTCGTCTTCGAGCGCCGCCAGCACGACATGAGCCCCGCATCGGGCTAACCGCTCCGCGATTGATCGCCCGATCCCCTGGCTGGCGCCGGTTACGAGAGCAACTTTGTCATTCAGATTCGACATGGGCTTCGGCCGCGTAGCGTGTGCGTACATAGTCGTCGAGAATTGCGATGAATTCGTCGACGATCTTGTCTCCTTTGAGCGTCGTCATGAGTCGCGAATCCACATAGACGGGAGCCTTGGGTTCTTCGCTCGTTCCGGGCAGGGAGATTCCGATGTCGGAGTGCTTCGACTCGCCGGGTCCGTTGACGACACACCCCATGACGGCAATCTTGAGTTCTTCCACTCCGGGATGGAGGGTCTTCCAGGTCGGCATCCGCCTATTTACATGCTGTTCGATGTCGTGTGCCATCTCCTGGAAGAGCGTGCTCGTCGTCCTGCCACAACCCGGGCAGGCCGTGACCTGCGGCGAAAAGCTGCGCATCCCCAGACTCTGCAGGATGTCCTGACAGACGCGAACCTCTTCGGTCCGGTCCCCGCCCGGTTTCGGGGTCAGGCTGACGCGGATCGTGTCTCCGATTCCTTCGTGGAGCAGAGTGGCGAGCGCCGCGGTGCTCGAGACGATTCCGCGCCGGCCCATTCCGGCCTCGGTGAGGCCGACGTGCAGGGCGCATTCCGTTTCCGAGGCCAGCTCGCGGTAGACCTTGACGAGATCCCGAACTCGGGAGACCTTGGCGCTCAGGATGATCCGGTTCCGCTCCATCCCGTATGCCGTTGCCATTTCGACCGATTGCAGCGCGCTGACGACCATCGCCTCGAGCACGACCTCGCCTGCGTCCCTCGGCGTGGCCCGCTGCCCGTTCTCGTCCATCAGGCGCGTGACGAGCCGTTGATCCAGAGAGCCCCAGTTCACTCCGACGCGCACAGGCTTGCCGTTCGCGTTGGCAACCTCGATGATCGTGCGGAAGTTGTCATCCTGCTGACGGCCCATCCCCACGTTTCCGGGATTGATGCGGTATTTCGCAAGGGCCTTCGCGCAGTCGGGAAAATCGCGAAGGAGGATGTGCCCGTTGTAGTGAAAGTCGCCGATGATCGGAACATCTATCCCGTCCTCGGCGAGACGCTGGACGATCTCGGGAACCGCGGCCGCAGCTTCCTTCGAATTGACGGTCACGCGAACCAGTTCCGAACCCGCTCGGGCCAGGGCTTCCGCCTGAGCGACGGTCGCGGTGACATCAGCGGTATCCGTGTTCGTCATCGACTGGATGACGATTGGATTGCATCCCCCGACGCGGACCCCTCCCACGTCCACAGCGAGAGATGGCCGTCTATGCAGGTCCGTCATAGCTGGGCCGCATTATATAACGCCTGTGTTTACAGGCCTTACAGACGACCCAAGGTACCATGCGATTGCGACGGAGAGATCCAGCCACGGATTGCGCGGATTTAGCGGATCAAATGTCTTCGGATAGCAGACCAGAGGCTTCTTCGAATTCCCGTAATCTGTGTAATCCGTGGCCTACAGGGCCTAAATCTAAAGCGGAAGTCGAGTAATGTTCCAATGCCGGATCCCGTGCTACATTAGGCCCGGCCACGGGCGGTGAGCGCCTTCGGTAAGCACCAGCATGTTTGGAATACCTCTACACATACTGATCGTCCATTTTCCGATCGTCCTGGCAATCGTGGCTTTCCTATACGATGCGTGGGCTTCCTATTCCGACAACCCCGCGCTCCATGCGGTGGGTTCTACACTGACCAAATACGCCGCTCTGTCGGCAGTGATCGCGACGTCCACGGGTTTGCAGTCGGCGGGTATGAGTGGCTTGGGGAGCAGTTCGACGGTCACCGCTCACGCGGCCGGCGGCATCCTTGCGACGATCGTCCTGGTGGCGCTGGCGATCATGCGGTACTCCTCCGAGGTGCGGGAGGAGTCCAGAGAAGCCTACTTCACTCTGTGGCTCGCGATAGGGGCGCTGGCGGCCCTCCTTATTGCGATCACAGCCCTGGGCGGTCACCGAATCTGAGGGCATAAATCTCAAGACTTAGGATCAAGGGTCGGTCGATACGACGTCAATTCCATGCCCGAACTGAGATGTAGCGAGTGCCTTCTGGAGTTTCCGCTCAGCCGTAAGACCCCCTGGTGCGACTGTGGCGGTCTGTTTGATCTCGTCTTCGAGCCTCCCTCGTTCGAGTTGGACCACGGTGAGCATTCGATGTGGCGGTACCGGGCGATGTTGCCGGTTCGGTATCGAGTCTCGATTGGTGAACCCATCACGCCGGTTGCCGAAATCGAACTTGCCGGGCGGCGCGTCGACGCGAAGTTGGATTTTCTGCTTCCGACGGGCTCCTTCAAAGACCGCGGCGCGGCGGTCTTCGTGTCTGCTCTGAAGGACGTTGGTGTAGGACGTTTCATAGAGGATTCGTCCGGTAACGCCGGCGCCTCGATGGCGACGTACGCCGCCCGTGCCGGCATCACCTGCGAGGTTTACTGTCCCGCATCGGCCTCCGGGCCGAAGCTGGCGCAGATCGAGCGTTCTGGTGCGACGATCCACAGGATCGTCGGCCCACGGGGGCGGGCGACGGACGCGCTGGCGGAACGAGTCGGCCCGGAATTCTACGCTTCTCACAACTGGCATCCTCTGTTCCTGCATGGGACGAAGACCCTCGCTTACGAGATAGCAGAACAGTATGGCTGGGAACCGCCGGCCCACATCGTTTCACCGGCCGGCGGCGGTGCCGTGATTCTGGGACTTCAGCTCGGTTTCGAAGAGCTTCAGAAGCTGGGAAGAATCCCGTCGACACCGCTGCTCTACGCCATCCAGGCCGAACGTTGCGCACCGCTCGTGCATGAGAGCGTGGAGCCAGGTGCCAGCCTCGCCGAAGGCATTCTGTCGCCGAATCCCCCTCGGCTGGAACGACTCAGGGCGGCGTTGGCCGGGGCCGCTGCAGTCACGGAAAAGGAAATCGAAGAGGGTTTCGTGGCCCTGGCCCGCCAGGGCGTGCAAGTGGAACCGACGACCGCCGTGCTCTACGCGGGCGTCGAAAAGCTTCCGATTCCGGCTGACGATCCTGTCCTTGTCATTCTCACGGGGTCAGGCTTAAAATTCCTCACCGATCCGAAACAAGGAGGTTCGAATGACCAACCTTTCGAGACGTGAATTCGGGAAAGTATTTGCCGTCGCGGCGATAGGGAACGCCACCCCGCGACAGACCAGGTACGACAGCTGGGCGGACGTTCAGGACCAGTTCACTCTGGACGAGAACCTCATCGTGATGAATGCCGCGAACCTTTGTCCTGCTCCGGCGAAGGTCAACGAGGTGCTGTTTCGCTACACGCGGGACATGGACTCGAATCCGTCGTTTCAGAATCGCGCCAAGTTCGGCCAGGGGCGGGAAGACACCCGTGCCAGGATCGCCGCGTTTCTGAACGTCACCCCGGAGGAGATCGTCATTACCCGAAACACGAGCGAAGGGAACAATTTCGTCAGCAGCGGCCTGGAGCTGGCAGCCGGTGACGAAGTCGTCATATTCGACGAAAACCACCCGACGAACAATCAGTCGTGGACGGATAAGGCCGAACGGTTCGGCTTTACGGTCAAAGCCGTGTCGATCCCGACCCCGCCGCCGGGAGCGGACGCCCTCATCGAGCCGATGGTGGCCGCGATCGGACCCCGAACCAGGGTCCTGGCGTTCACACATGTGACCAATTCTTTTGGCACGCGCTTTCCTGCCAAAGAACTCTGCGGCATCGCCCGGGAGCGAGGGATACTGACGCTCGTCGACGGCGCACAGACTTTCGGGGTTCTGAATCTGGATCTCCTGGACATGGGCTGCGATTTTTTCACCGGCAGCTCCCACAAATGGCTGATGGGACCCAAGGAGGCCGGCGTGCTCTACATGCGTAGCGACGCGCAGGAGCGTTTGGCTCCCAGCGAGGTCGGCGTCATCGGGGGACGGGTTGGGGCGTCACGCGTGTATGAAAGACTGGGACAGCGCGACGACCCGGCGATCATGGCGCTGGGCGAGGCGATCGACTTTCAGAATCGCATCGGAAAGGACCGAATCGAGAGACGGTCCCTCGGTTTGGCGACGGCGTTGAAAGATGGGCTGGGAAGGATCCCGGGAGTCCACATGTATTCTCCGACGAACCACGAGATTTCATCCGCAGTGGTGACCTTCAGGCCAGGCGATGCCGACATCCGAAGTCTCAACGCCCGGTTGTATGAAGACTTCGGGATCGCCTGTGCGACCCGCGGTGGAAGTTCTGCCGGTTTCCGGTTCTCGCCCCACACCTACAACGATGAGCAACAGGTCGAGCGGGTCGTTCGGGCGTTTCACGACGCGATGAGGAGCGCCTAGACGTTTGATCGGCAGGTTCTTCGGATCAAGCGTCGCTGACCGCTGATGGCTGATCGCCGGCCGCAAAAATCAAGCCCCGCAATCTACCGGCTGGTCAGCCGGATCCCGCCGGGCCGGGTTCTCTCCTATGGCGACGTTGGCCGGCTCGTGGGTGTGGGCCCCCGCCAGGTTGCGGCCGCCATGCGATCCTGCCCGCCCGGACTGGCCTGGTACCGGGTCGTCGGAAGCGGTGGTACCATTCGAACGAAGGGTGCCGCGGCCGCCGCGCAGCGGCAATGCCTGATCTCGGAGGGCGTTCGGTTCAACGGCGTCCGTTTCTCGTATCATTCATACCGTTGGAAAGGAAGATGATGGGTCAATCACGGGGTTTTCGGATCGAAAAAGACTCGATGGGTGAAATGAAGGTACCCGGCCACGCGCTGTACGGCGCGCAGACGCAGCGGGCCGTAGAGAATTTTCCGATCAGCGCTCTTCGTTTTTCGCGAGAGTTCGTACGGGCGATGGGTCTGATCAAGTTGGCTGCGGCTCAGACCAACATGCAGCTCGGCGTGGTGAACAAGAAACGGGGCGGGGCCATCGTCCGCGCGGCGCGGGAGGTCGTCGACGGCACACTGGACGACCACTTCGTGGTGGATATCTTCCAGACCGGATCGGGCACGTCGACGAACATGAACGCGAACGAGGTGATATCGAACCGTGCGATCCAGCTGCTCGGCGGTAGGGTCGGATCCAAGGACCCCGTGCACCCGAACGACCATGTCAACATGGGGCAGTCCAGCAACGATGTAATCCCGACCGCCATGCATATCGCGGCGATGGAGTCTATCGAAGGCACGCTGATTCCCGCTCTGGAAACGCTCCGCCGCGCCCTTCGAAAGAAAGCGCGAGAGTTCGACAAGATCGTCAAGATCGGCAGGACCCACCTGCAGGATGCAACCCCGGTTCGGCTAGGCCAGGAGTTCGGGGGGTACGCGCGGCAGGTCGAACTCGGAATCCATCGTCTCAAGAAACTTCGGGATACCCTGGGCGAACTTCCCCTCGGCGGGACGGCGGTCGGCACCGGAATCAACACCGATCCGCGATTCCCGAAGCTGACCATCCGGAACATTTCCAAATTGACCGGGCTCAAGTTTCGCGAGGCTGAGAACCATTTCGAGGCGCAAAGCGCCAAGGACGCCATCGTCGAGGCGAGCGGCGCGATGAAGACGATCGCGGCAAGCCTGACGAAGATCGCCAACGACATCCGCTGGCTGGGCTCCGGTCCACGCTGCGGAATCGGGGAGATCCTCTTACCTGAGACTCAGCCCGGTTCGTCGATCATGCCTGGAAAGGTCAACCCCGTGATCGCGGAGTCGGTCCTCCAGGTGGCCGCACAGGTGATCGGAAACGACCTGGCGGTCCTGATGGGTGGACAGGCCGGGGTTTTTGAACTGAACGTGATGATGCCGGTCATGGCACACAACCTGCTGGAATCGATTCGCCTCCTGGCGGCATCGGCCCTCAATTTCACTGAGCGCTGCATCGACGGCATCCAGGCCGATAGGGCGCGCGCCAGCGAGATGATCGAGAAGAGCCTCGCCATGTGCACGGCGCTGGCACCGGAGATCGGATACGATGCAGCCGCAGCCATCGCGAAGGAATCCCACATGACGGGTCGCACGGTCCGCGAGGTGACCCTTGAGAAGGGCATCCTGTCTCCCCAGCGATTGAAGGAAATACTGGACCCGCGAGGGATGACCGAGCCCGGTATCGCCGCTAAATCCGGTAGAAAGAAAACGAAACGGTAGTCGAGGTATTCCATTGGAAGAGAAAGATTTCTTTACCGAGAAGGACGAGGTCAAGCTCCACAGGATTCAGTGCCCATCGTGCCGGCGCGACAACGAGTACAAGATCCGCTGGCGGACTCGAACGAAGAAGAAATCGCTGCCCCGCCATGGCGACGAACGCGATCGCGCACGATTCAAAGCGGCGCGCGACTATATGGTTCGCGTCGATGATGTGGTGCGGTGCACCACGCCGCGATGCGGGAAGCGAATCGAGATCACGTCCCTGCAATCGGTTGTAATTCTGTAGCTGTGAAACGATCTGTCGTTCCTTGACCTTTCCGCATAGCAAACACATCAGTCTCTGACTTTTTTCGCTTAGTAAACACCCGGGGACAAGGCTATACCCCTGTCCCCCTCACAGTGGCTCTCTCGCGGTTCGTTTCGCCGGGCGGGCAAGTGTAGGTGCGGTCTATGACCGCACATTGTTCCGGGCTTGCGGGATGTGCGCTCACAGAGCGCACCTACACCTGCGGAACGGCGTACTCCTTCGTGATGATCGTTCCGGGCTCCTCAGGATACTTCAGCAGTCCCAGCGCATCTTTCATGATCTGCAGGTGCAGTTCCGGTTGGTTCGGCGGGCCGAGGGATTGGCCCACTTCAAAGGGTTTGGGATAAAGGGCTCGCGAGGGTCCTGCTTGCTCGGAATCATCCGGCGATACCGTGACAAGAATCGTCGGAATCCCGTTGCACTCGATGGCGCGCTGAATCGTGACGACCGTCCGATGACAGAGCGGTCAGCCACCCGTGAGGATCACCGCATCGGGGCGCATTCGGGCAACCTTGTCGGCGATTTCCCAACTGGTTTCTTCCTTCAACTTTCTCAGTGCCGTGGTCAGCCCCATCGATACGTGATGTTCGGCGACCTTACCGATCGCTCCGTCTGACCTCAGTTTGTTCAGACGGTCGACGGGGAAAACACAATTGATGTCGGCTTCAGCAGAAGAAGGATCGTAGTGTCCCGGCATGACCCTTAGAGTTTCAGAAGCCGTTTCCGAAGGAATCATTCGGAAACTCAAATCGTTGTCGGTAAATGGTTCCATCCCGTCGGCGTAGACGCCGGAGGTTGTGACCAACCCGATGCGCGATTCTTCCAGCTTTCGCTTGAAAGGGGTGTATGGGATGCAGGCTCTGGCGATCTGGATAGGCATTCGAGAGATGGTGGGACGGGCGAGCGCGAAACTCGCCCACCAGATAAGGGTCAACCCGCGATCTTTGCCAGTTCCTCGAAGAGGACGGAGTTTTTGGGCTGATCACCGATATCGTGAACGTCGATGTAACGTACGATTCCCTCTTTGTCGATGATGAAGATCGCGCGTTCGGTCATACCCTCCTGCCGAAGGACGTTGTACTTGAGCGCGACCATTCCGTGTGGCCAGAAATCACTCAGAAGCGGATATGAAATCCCTCCGAGCGAATCCGCCCAACCTTTGTTGGTAAACGGTGAGTCGATGCTTATACCCAGGACCTGGGTATCGGACCGGTCGAATTCGGAAAGGTCTTCCTCATACGCCGGCATCTGGGCGGTTCAGACGGGTGTAAAGGCGAACGGATAGAACGCGATGACCACATTCTTCTTGCCTCTGAAGTCCGACAGAGTGACTTCCTCGCCGAGATGTGACTTCAGCGTAAAATCCGGTGCCTCATCGCCGACCTTCAGTTCGTTCGTCGGATTGGGCATAAATCTTCTCCTCTCACTTGGAACGTAGAAAAGGAACCGGATTCGTCAGCGCTCCAGCTCGGATTGCTAGAGAAACCATTCGATAAACACGAATCCAGCGACCAATAGGATAAGAAATATCAGCGTCAAAATCTCAAAATATTTTTCGATGAACGAACGTATCTGCGGTCCAAAGGCGCGGATAAGGCCGCCTATCAGCAGGAATCGGGCTGACCTGCTGACGGCTGACGCCAGGACGAACCGAGGGAAATTTACGTCGAAAAACCCGGCGGTGATCGTCGCGACTTTATACGGGATAGGTGTCAAGCCGGCCACGGCGACCGCGAACGCGTCGTAGCGCTGGTAGAGATCCTGAATTCGCTCGTACTGGTCCTCGACCGCGTAAAAACGGACGATCGGCTCACCGACGACGTCGAAGAACTGGTAGCCGATGAGGTACCCGAAGACGCCCCCCAGAACCGAACCGAGAGAACAGATCAGCGCGTACCGGAAAGCTCGCAGCGGAATGGCAACCGCCAGCGCGACCAGCAGAATGTCGGGCGGTATCGGAAAGAACGAGGATTCAGCGAACGCGATGATGAAGAGCGCCCACACGCTGTAGGGGCTGTCGGCCCAGCCGATAACCCAGTCGTAGAGGCGCCGCATCCACCGTGTGATTGGGCCGAGCATGTGCGTCCCATTGTACATGGGCCGCTGGTGCGGCCCGTTGCCCGTAAGCCGTAGGCCGTAGGCCGTTGGGGAAGGAGGACAAGTGACGAGTCGGAACCCGGGATCATGTTCCGCGGGTCTCGCTGTAGCTACCTGACAACGGCCTACGGCCTACGCACGACGGCCTACTTCCCCGTGTTATGATTCTGGCCCGGTATTTTCGGGATACTGCTGTTGACGGAGGCTTTTGAATGATTCTGGTTACGGGTGGCGCCGGCTACATCGGTTGCGTTCTCGTCAAGGAGCTGCTCAACAAGGGTGAGACCGTTCGTGTCTTCGACAAGCTCTTCTTCGGAGAGGCCGGCCTGGCCGAATTCAGGGACCGCATCGAGGTCGTTCAGGGAGACGTTCGTGCGATCGACGAGGAGTCCTTTGCCGGTGTCGACGCTGTCATCCATCTCGCCGGTCTGTCCAACGACCCTACTGCGGAGTACAACCCCCGTGCCAACTATGAAATGAACACGATCGCGACCGAGCGATTGGCGCGGATGTCGAAGAAGCTGGGTGTGAAGCGGTTCACGTTCGCGTCGACCTGTTCGATTTACGACAGGGGCCTGTTCTCCGAAGACGTTGTGCTCGACGAGACCGCCGAAGTCGCGCCTCGGGCGGCCTATGCCGTTTCGAACTATGACGCAGAAAAGATCCTGCTCCAGATGACGGATAACGATTTCTGTCCCGTGATCCTCCGTCAGGGCACCGTATACGGCTACAGTCCACGCATGCGTTACGATCTGGTCGTCAACACCTTCGTCAAGGACGCTTTCTCGAAGGGGTTCCTGACGGTCTTCGGCGGTGGAGAGATGTGGAGGCCCCTGGTAGACGTCCTCGATGTCGCCAAAGCGCACATTTGCGCGATCGAGGCGGCCGAAGACAAGGTGAGTGGCGAGATCTTCAACCTGTCGCACAAGAACTACCGGATCCTCGAACTCGCGCACTGGGTCAAAGCCGCGTTGTCGGACACCAAAGAAGTCGGCATTAACGTGGACTACAGTCCTCTCAACGGTCGCAGCTATCGTGTCTCGACGGCCAAGATCGAGTCCCAGCTGGGTTTCCGTGCCGGCTTATCGGTTAGAGAGTCCGTGACCGACATGGTCAAGCAGATCCAAGCGCATTCGCAGACCGACTTCCTGAACCCCGCTTACTACAACATCCAGTGGATGACGATGCTCGACCGGATGGAGAAGACGATCCGACAGGTCGGCTCCGTGTTCGGATGTGACTAGCAGCTGGACGACGGCGCTGAACCTCTGCGCCACTCCGTCATTGCTCTCGCGCTATGAAGATCGCACTTCTCGGAGCGAACGGCCAACTTGCCTTCGATCTCAAACGGACCCTCGCTACCCATGAACTGGTTCCCCTCACGCGTGTCGATTTCGATGTCACCGATGTCGAGTCCATGCGGGCTTGTCTGTCGGACATCCGTCCGGACGCCATCATCAACACGACCGCGTTCCATCAGGTGGATTTGTGTGAATCGAGACCCAAAGACGCGTTCGGAGTGAACGCAGTGGCTGTCTTCCACCTCGCCGAACTCGCAGCCGAACTCGCCGCCTTGATGGTCCACCTCAGTACGGACTATGTTTTCGACGGTCAGCAGGACGAGCCTTACACGGAGGAGAGTCCAGCCCGCCCCCTGAGCGTTTACGCGAACTCGAAACTGGCCGGTGAGTACTTCGTGCGGTCCGTTCTGGACCGCTACGTCCTGATCCGTACCTGCGGGTTGTACGGCGTCGCTGGAAGCGCCGGGAAGGGCGGTAACTTCGTCGAGACGATGATCCGGAAAGCCAGGGCCGGTGAAGAGATCCGGGTAGTCTCCGACCAGGTTGTCGGGCCGACGCCGACCGCAGATCTGGCCTCCCAGATCGAGGTTTTGCTCGAGACCGAGGACTACGGCTTGTTCCACGCCAGCAGTGAAGGCGGTTGTTCGTGGTTTGATTTCGCCGCCGCAATACTCGAATTGAGTGGCCTCGAAGCAAAGCTGGAACCCACCACGACGGAGTTCCACAAGACTCCCGCAACGCGGCCGGGTTTTTCGTTGCTCGAGAACTCCCGGCTCAAGAAACTCGGCCTCAACCGGATGCGGCCCTGGCGCGAAGGATTGGCCGACTACTTGCAGGAAAAACACGGATTCGGCGGATGACCAGCGACAAAGCCCGCGCCATCGCTGTCGCACTCTTGCTCCTGCCTCTCGATGTAGTCGTCGCCCTCAGCCTGTTGTTGACCGATGCACTGGGGGTTCTGGTTCGGGCTCCGGTCCGGACTCTTCCACGCTCGGGGCGGCTTCGACGTCCGAGCGCGACGGTTCAGATACTGAACTGGGACGGCAAGCATCTCCTGGATGAGAGCGTTCCGGCTGCGATCGAGGCCGTCAAGCGGGTCGAGGGAAACCACGAGGTAGTAGTGGTCGACAACGGCAGTACGGACGGCAGCGTCGATTTCGTGCGGGAACGATACCCGGGAGTCCGTGTGGTGTCGCTGGATCGGAACTACCGGTTCACCGGCGGCAACAATCGCGGGCTCCAGACTTCGTCCAGGGATGTCGTCGTCTTCCTCAACAACGATATGATCGTCGATCCGGATTTTCTTCCGCCACTGCTCGGTGGGTTCCGCGACCGGGCGGTCTTCGCGGTGACTTCCCAGGTGTTCTTCTGGGACAAGAACCGTCGCCGCGAGGAGACGGGCAAGACCCGGGCGCGGTTCGAGAACGGGTTCTTCCGGATGTGGCACGACGAGGTGTGGGATCACGAGGAGCATGCCGATGCGATACCGGTGTTCTGGGGTGGCGGTGGCTCATGCGCCTTCGATCGCGAGAAATACATCGCGATCGGCGGTCTCGATACCCTTTTTGACCCTTTCTATGTCGAGGACACGGATATCTCCTACCAGGCTTGGAAAAGGGGATGGAAATGCCTGCTGGCGCCTTCGAGCCACGTCGTTCATCGCCACCGGGCCACCAACATGCCGAGATTCGGCGAAAACTTCGTCGATAACACGATTCGCCGCAACCAGTATCTTTTCATTTGGAAGAACCTGACCGAGACGCGGCTGATTATCGAACATCTCATGCGTTTGCCCTGGATTCATGGCCGCCTGATCGCCGCCGGCGAGGCTGGATTCGAAGTTCGAGCTTTCTTGAGGGCCGTGGTGCGACTGCCGCTCGCCTGCTGGAGACGTATCCGGTGCTTGCCTTATTATCTTGTCTCAGACTCCGAGGTCCTACGCATCTCCAACGAGGATGTGCCCGGCGGGGGCTTCAAGCCAGCCTCGGCGTCGCCCGAATCGCGATGAACGTGCTCGTACTGACGGCATACCCCCCCGTGCTCCACCTGCACGGAGGCGGCGTCCGCATGTTCCACAACATCCGGATCCTTGCCGAGAAACACTCCGTCCACGTCGTCTCATTCGTCGAGAACGAGGAAGAGCGCGAACTGCTGGGTTCTCTCGACGACATCTGCGAATCGGTTTCATGCGTCAACCGTGTTCCGGATTTGAGATCACGTCCGTGGTCCCTCGATCCAACGATGATGCAGTACTTCGACGTTCCGGAGATGCATCGGAAGGTGGACGAAGTTGTCGATCAACACCGAATCGAGGTCCTGCAGTGCGAATACCTCCAGATGGCTCAGTTCCGTCGAGGGGACCTTTTCACGATCTGGACGGCGCACGAGGCGATGTCGGCGAACGCGTACATAGAGTTCCTTGCCGAGAATCATCCGCTGGAAAAGGTGCGAAGCTACTATCAGTGGATGGCGATGCTGCGCTACGAGGTTCGCGCCGCCAGGAGTTTCGATCGTGTCATCACGATGACCGAGGCCGACGCAGAATACCTGCGATCCTACGCGCCCGCGGCGGACGTACGGCCCATTCCCATCGGCGTCGATGCGCAATGGTACACCCCGCTGGCCGAGCGCCCCGATCGGCGACTCGATGCGGTCTTTCTTGGCAACTTCCGACATACGCCCAACGTCGAAGCGGTTCGCTTCCTGATCGACCACGTGGTGCCTTACTTTCCGGAACTCAACTTTCAGGTTGCCGGCAGCAACGTCCCCGAAGGCCTGGTCGACGGCGCGCCGGTCGAACTCATGGGGTATCAGGCCGACACGAGGGTCCTCTACAATCGTCCCAATACGATCGTCCTGGCTCCGTTGTTCTCCGGTACGGGGCAGCGGGTGAAGCTGCTGGAAGCGTTCTCGATGGCCATGCCTGTTGTAACCACTTCGACGGGTGCCGCCGGCTTTCCTGTTTCAGATGGAAAGGAGGCCTTCGTAGCCGACAGCGCCGAGGGTTATCGGGGAGCCCTGAGAGCGTTGCGCGATTCTCGAGGGCTCAGGCTGAAAATGGGGCGTTCGGCGCGGCGGATGATAGTCGATAATCTGAACTGGTCTCAGCTGGCTGACGCCTTTCTTGAAGCTGTTAGTCCTAGCAGCCCACCGGCTGCTGGGTCCGCCGCCGGAGGTGGTCTCAAGTGAAGCGTCTCATCGCATTCGCGTGTCGGTTCCTGGCCCTCCTGATGATCACTGCATACCTGGAAGGGGGCAATGCCACCGAGCGTTGATGTCCTGACGCTGTTTCATGACGAGAGGGAACTCGTCGGCCCATACTTGGAGAGCGTCGGGATGATCTCCATTCCGTTCACCCTGTACCTGCTCGACAACGGCTCGAGGGACGGCACACAGGACCGGATCAGCGCCGAATTGGGGAAGCTGTCTTTTCGCGCTCATTTCTACCGATCGCTGCGCAACAACGGTTTTGCCAGGGGCATGAACCTGCTCGCGGGTCAATCGGATGCCGATTATCTGTTTCTGCTGAATCCGGACACGCGGCTCGATCCGGGTTGCCTCGAAAGGCTCCTGGATCGCGCCGAAGCGGACTCTTCGATTGCGATCTGCGAAGCTCGCCAGGCGCCGAGGGAGCACCCCAAGACCGTCGACTCGGACACCGGCGAGACAAGCTGGTGCGCGGGTGCGGCGGCGTTGATTCGCCGGAGCGCGTTCGAGGAGGTCGGCCGCTTCGACGAGAGACTGTTCTTCATGTACTGCGAAGATGTGGATCTGAGTTGGAAACTGTGGATCCGCGGCTGGAAATGTATCTATGTGAGGGAGGCCGTCGTGAATCACGAAGCACCGCCGGGCAAGCGTCGCACGCGGGAAAACTACTTCAGTTTTCGGAATTCCCTGTTCCTCTACCACCGATTCCGGCGTGATGATGATTCCGGGTTGTTGCGCGCTTTCTTGTTGAAACGATTCGTGTCCCGGCGTTATTCCTTGAAGAGTAAGGCTTTGTTCGCAATTGCTTTCGCCGATCACATTCGCTATATTCCGTACCTGACCAAGACCCGGCAGGAATGGGGGGGCCGGGACCATCCGTGGATACGGTTGAGTGAAACTTCGCTGTCGGAATGACCGGGGGTTAAACGGTCTAGGTTTCACGCTGTCTATATTTTAGATCGAGTCCGCACGTCGGGGATGAAGCGACTCGTGGCACGATAACCAGGAACCCGGAATCAGCCTTCAGGTTGCCCCCGTGTACAAGATATCCGTCGTCATACCCACCTTGAACCGATCCGCGCTGCTTGCGGAGACGATCGATCACGTCGAATCGCAGACGGTCCCTCAGGACCAGTACGAAGTCATCGTCGTCGACAACAATTCGTCGGACGATACTCTCCGGGTCCTCGAACAGAAGGCTGACTCGTACCCCAACCTCACGTTTTTGTCCCAGCGCAAGCCCGGGGCCGCGGCGACCCGGAATCTGGGTCTCGGGATCGCGAGCGGAGAGATCGTTCTGTTTATCGACGACGACATCGAGGCGAAGCCCGGCCTGCTCGAATCCCATATCGCTTACCAGCGGGAGAACGCGGGCTCAGCGATCATCGGGACGATCCTTACGCGCTGGGAGACGACTCGCGATCCGTTCCTGCGGTACCTGCGCGATCGCGGCATCTTCAATCCATACAGCCTGACAGGCAGTGCCATGGATTTCACCTGTTACCACACGGGTAACGTTTCGACTCCAAGACAGATGCTGGTAGACGCCGGGGGCTTCGACGAACAGTTTGCCGTATACGGGATGGAAGACATCGAGTTGGGCTATCGCCTGGAGAAACACGGGTGCCGCATGCTGCACGGTCGAGAAGCGCGGGGGCTCCATCATTACTCGCCGACCTACGGCCAGTTCACTGAACGCTGTGAGCAGGCGGGATATTCTCTCGGACTGATGTTGCGTATGCATCCGGAGCTTCGAACGCGCTTCACCGAGAACGGGCGCATGACGCGTGTCTTGAAACCGTTTCACCGTTTGTACAGTTTTGCCGCACCTCTGATCCGGCCCCTCCACCGATCGCTGGCACGCTTGGATGAGAAGCGGGGTACCGGTCCCGTGACCGGAGTCCTCGGTTTTCACTACAACTGGGCGCTTCGCTATCACTTCTTCCTCGGCTATTCGCGCTACGCCTCGAACGGGCATTCGGCGCCGAAGTTCGCCGAGCATCGTGGGGCCGAGGAATTGAAGATCGAGAAGCCGGCGTCCAAAGTCCAGAGTGGTTCGCTCGTGCCGTGATCGCCTGCGGCCAGGTTCTCGGTCCTCGAGCGCGAACGGAGCAGAGGGCGCCTGCCCCGGCAGGTTCCCCGCGGTTCTGAATGAGTGATCCAACCTCGAAGGGAGGAGACGATTCCTCCAATTCCGTGACATTCCTCGGAGACTTCTCCAAGAAGCTGGTCACGAACACGTTCTTCAACTTCGTAGGCCGGTTCTGGAGCTTCCTCGTCATCCTGCTCCTGACGCCGTACATCTTGTCGCGGCTCAGCGTCAGTGAATTCGGCGTCTGGATCCTGTTGTCCGTTTTTGTCGGCGCTTTCAACCTGTTGGATCTGGGTCTGGGTTCCTCCTTCATCAAGTACATTTCCCAATACCACGCCCATCAGGACCGTGCCCGGATCAACCGCGTTCTGTGTCTGGGTCTGCTCTTTTACGGAGCCTTCGGCTTGGGGCTGACGGCCCTGGGCCTTCTGCTACGGCCCTTCCTCTTCGGCGTGTTTCGGATCGAAGCGGACCCGGGCGTGTATCTGCTCGTGCTGGTTTCTTTTTCGATCAACAACATCGCCTTGATGTTGCTGTCGACCTTGAAGGGGCTGCAACGGATGGACCAGTCCAACGCCGTCGAAATCAAGATGAGCCTGCCCAACTTGATCGGCACCGTCGTGTTCCTGGAAGCTGGGCTCGGGATGCTGGGGCTGGCGGTGAACGCGGTGTTTGTGGCGCTGGTGACGGCTCTGACGGCCTGGTGGACTCTGAAGCGTGTCGATCCGCGAATCGGGATCGAATGGTACCTGGATCGGGATCTGCTGAGGGAAATGTTCGGCTACGGAGCCAAGCTACAGGTGAGTCGCCTGGGAGGGCTGGTCTGTTTCCAGATCGATAAGCTGATCATTTCGAGGTTCCTCGGTGTCGCCGCCGTGTCGTTCTACGAGGTCAGTTCGCGGCTGACCCTCTTTATGCGCGCCTTGCCTCTGGTGATGATTTCCGCACTGATTCCGGCGACGTCGGAACTCGGGGCCCGCAACGATCGAGCCCGGATCGTCAAGGCATATATCCTGGCGTCCAAGTACGTCGTCATGTTGACCGTGGCGCTGGTGGCCTTCGTGATCATCGAAGCCGATTCCCTGCTGCGGTTGTGGCTGGGCAACGGCTTCGAGCGTTCCGTGATCCTTGTCCAGGTGCTGGCGATTGGATACGGCGTCAACGTGATGGGTGGCGCGGCCAGCCAGACGGGCGCAGGGGTCGGCCGGCCGGAGTTCGACATGAAAGGCACGGTTCTGCTGACGATCCTGAATCCGATTCTCAGCCTGTTGCTGGTACAGCGCTTCGGGGCCGCCGGCGCGGCGGCCGGAACCTCTCTCTCGCTCATTATCGCGGCAGCGTACCTGGTCCTCCTGTTTCATCGCGACTACCTGGGTAACTCCGCCTCCACCATTCTCCGTGACATTCATTTCCGACCCTGGGTCGCCGGAGTCCTGGCGGCCGTGTCGGTGTGGGGTGTGCACCAGCTGTTGCCGGCCCTCGCCCAGATGGGCCAGGTTCGCTACCTGACGCCATTGAAGATTGCGGCCGATTTCGCAATCTTTTCCTCTGCCTACGTCTTCCTGCTTGTCGGCCTCCGCCACATCACCGCAATCGACCGGCGGAACCTCACCGGACTCCTGTCGTTCGGCATGGAATTCGTACGGCACCCGATGCGGGAACGCGGCAAGATCTACAGATAGTCAGTAATCAGTAGTCAGTTGGCGTTTCCGGCTATCGCAACGATCCGCGAGAGAGCCACCGTGAGGGGGACAGGGACTTGCCCTGTCCCCGGGTGTTTGCTTCCGAGCCAAGTTGGGTAAGGCTTCCACCCCGCACCCTTCAACACTAATTCACGCTAACTGTTTCCGACTTCCGGATGCGTCGGATAACGGCGCGCGCGATCTTGTTTGCGTTTCGCCGGTTGGTCAGCTTCTTTCCGAGGTTCACTATCGATCGGGGTCGGGTGTAGAAGCGCCAGTAGGCCTGGCGTTGGATGGCCTTCAGTTCGTCCAACGGCAGCGATTCATTGTGGATCGTGGGAAACAGCTGGTCGAGGGCTTCGAGGCCTTCGGTGTCCATCGTGCCGAACCGGCCGTCGAGCATATCGTTGCGGAGGACTGTCCCCTTGAACGGGCTGACCAGCGAAATGAAGATCGTGTCGAGCGGAGCGGTAACGGCGAAGTCCACCGTACGATTGACTTCCTCGCGGGTCTCGCCCGGGAAACCGATCATGAAGAAGCCGCAGACCTCAATGTCGTACTTTCGAGCCCAGTGAATCGTTTCCAGCGAGGGCTGGATTTTGAGGTTTTTCCGGATCAGCCGCTGGTACTTTTCCGAGACTGTTTCGATCGCGATCGCCATGTAATGGGTTCCTGCCTCCTTCATCAACGCGACGAGCTCTTCATCGAAGCGATCACCGCGAACCCCGTTCGGGAACTGCAAGTGGACTTCGAGCCGTCTGTCGATGATCTGCCGGCAGATCTCCTTCGCGCGATCCAGGTCGAAGTTGAAGATATCGTCGACCATCATGAACTCGCCCACGCCGTGAGCTCGGACCAGCGCTTCCATCTGATCGACGACTTTGGGCGGGGACAGCCCCCGGTAACGCTTGCCGTGAATCGTGTGGCAGTAAGAGCAGTGGTAGGGACAACCACGGCTGGACACGAACTGCACCGCCCGGGGCGACTTCGGGAAGTGCCAGGGGGAATCGAGCCGGAAGTATGCGTCCATGTCGAGCAGGTCGAAGGCCGGCGGCGGAAGCTCCTCCATGGGGGGCACGCTGGCGGGCACATTCTCGTTGACGCGCCCGTCCCTGATCGACCACACACCGGGGATACCGTCGGTACTCCGTGCGGCTCCCAGTTGCGTCAGGAGGCTGGCAAGCGCGATTTCCCCCTCCCCGGCGATCACGTAGTCGACGACACCGCTCTTGAGGCACTCCTCCGGGTCGCCTGACGCGTGCGCGCCCCCGAAAACGATCTTGATCCCCGGATGGACTTGCTTGAGCCGGCGCGCCTCAGCGACGGCGTCGGGGAATTCGCAGGTCATGCATCCGATTCCTGCCACCCGGACGTCGCGGCTTCGGATGTATTTATCCACATGATCGGTCGTCATGCCTTTCAGCACGAGGTCCAGGATGCCGGCCACATGCCCGTTCCCGCGCAGGTAGGCCGAGAGGTGGACGTAGTTCAGCGGCACATTGTTGATGTAGGCATTGGCCTGGGCTGAGGGCCGGATGAAAGCGATTTGCATTTCGGTGCGAAGCGTCGTCGATTCTCCTCTCCTGGAATCGTTTTCCGAGACAATACAAGTCACTAGAATAAGCTCAGACACCTCTCGGAAGTCAACCGGACCTGTGTAAGGCTCCGGCGTTGAACGACATGGGCGGGCAGGTTGTCCTTCTTCCTGAGGGCTGCCTCGGGTGTCGAATGCGTAACGTGTTCGTAGGCCGCTCGTCTTTTCGGGGACCTGCAGCGTCTCTCTGTTATGTGAGGACCGGACTTGAGTTTAGAGCGCGCCGGAGACCGGCGGATCATCGAGCGAGTCCTGGAAGGAGACACCAACTCCTTCAACCTGCTCGTCTGGCAGTGGGAAAAGCCTATCTACAACTATATCTTCAGGATGGTTGGAAATATCGACGAAGCCATGGACCTCTGCCAGGAAAGCTTCATGAAGGCTTTCAGCGAGCTTCCCTCGCTCAAGGACCGGGACCGGTTTTCAGCATGGTTGTACCGCATCGCTCACAACGTGTGCTATTCGCGCTTTCGAAAGGAGAGCGGGAGGACCTTTGTTCCACTCGAAATCGATCCAGGCATGAAACCGGCGTCGATAGTGAACCGGTTGGCTGTGGAGAAAGCGCTCGCCGGGTTGCCAGACGATCAGCGCGAGGTCGTCGTCCTGAAGGTTTTCCAGGGCTTGAAATTCGAGGAAATCGCCGCCGTCCAGGGTGCGCCCGTGTCGACGGTCAAGTCCCGTCTTTACATGAGCTTCGAGAAGCTGAAATCGGTCCTGGGCGGCGAACCGCTCAACCGCTCTCAAACATCATAGGGTGATTGATATGTCGCATCTGGCAGAGAGACTCGCAGAGTTCGTCTACGAAGAGCTGACGGCGTCGGAGATGGAGGAGGCCCGGCAGCACGTCGCTCAGTGCCTCGAGTGCCAGGGGCGCGTCTCGGAGTTCCAGAAAGTGCAGCACGCGCTCGAGACGGTTCCCGACGTCGAGGTGCCGAGGCGGGTAGTTTTCGTGGGGTCCCGGAAACCGGCGACGAGGACGTGGGCGCCGCTCCGGTGGCTCGTTCCTTCCGCGACGGCCGCGGCGCTGGTGCTTGCGCTCGTGATCGGTGGACCGATTCGGTTGGACCGACACGAATCTGGCATGACGATCGCGTTTGGCGCGTTGCCCGAAGCCGAACCATTACAGGCGGCTGCCCAACCTGTCGTTGTCCCCCCGCAACCGGTGGACTACGAGCTCGTCGTAGCACGGGTCACCGCTGAACAGCAGGCCTGGCTGGAGTCCGAGCTGGAGAGCCGAATCCAGGGAATCGCAGCCGCGAACGGCAGGGAGGTCCAGCGCCTGAGGGCGGAAATGGCGTACCTGTCCGACCTGCAGCGTGTCGGGCTGCGGGACACGCTCGTGAACGCGTCTTCGATCCAGCTTCTGGCTGCGCGGACGGAGGTTCAGGAATGAGAACACTCCGGCTGTTGGTCTTGTTGATGATCGTTCCGGCTATCCTTCCCGCACAGGCCGGCACGGACCAGTTTTCCCGATTCCGCCAGGAATCCGCGGCGATCGCCGCCGCACTGGACGATGCCGTTTCTTCGATCGTGCCCGGACCCTTGTTGCAGCGATCGAAGGCCACGCAACTGGACGGTTACGGACTCGTGGTCACGGTCGAGGTTGCGCTGGAACCCCCGCGGAATCCGTTTAGCGGAGTGAAGCAACCCGAAGAGATCCGTCGGTCGAGCGGCGATCGCCGCGAAGCTCTCAAGGAGAAAGCGGTCGAGCTGCTACAGAACAGGGTGGCGGGACTGTCCTCGGTCGGTCTGGATGAGCGCGTTGCGATCGTCATTCACATGCTGAACACGAATCCCGCCGACCTGCCCGACCTGCCCACCCAGATTGTCGTCTCCGTCGGAAAGCAGGCGGCGGCCGACCTCGAGGCGCGCCGAATCAGCCCGGCCGCGTTCCGCGCCCGCGTGGACATCCGGGAATACTGAGATCCCATGAAGGCGCTACTGACTTTCGATCGGAGGCTTCTGGGCGGGCTGCTCCAGGAGCGCGGCCTGATTTCCGAAGAAGACCTGAATAACGCCCTGTCGCTGCAAGCCGAGCGGTCCGAACGAATCGGGAAAATACTGACGGATCTCGGATTCGTTTCCGAACGGGATGTTCTGTCGGTACTGAGCGAACAGATCGACGTCCCGCTGTTCAGCGGAGAATACCCGGCGGTCCCGATCGAAGCCGAGAAGCTCCCCTATCGTTTTCTCCGTCCGTTCAAAGTCCTGCCGGTGCACCTCGAGGATGACGTCCTGTCGCTGGTGATGGCGGATCCGTTGGATTCGGGAACCCTCTCCACGATCCGGTTGCGGACCGGCTATGACCTGAGGGTAAATCTGGGGTCCGAGTCGGACGTCACCGCGCAGCTGGACCGCCTCTACGGCGAAGAGGGAGGCGATGAGAAGCTGATCGAAACGCTCGGCGATGCGCTCAGCGATGACGACGTCGACCAGCTTCGAGACCTTGCATCCGAAGTGCCCGTCATCCGGATGGTCAACCTGATCATCTCAAGGGCAGTGGAGTCGCGTGCGAGTGACATCCACATCGAGCCATTCGAGAAGGAGCTTCAACTCCGGTACCGCGTCGACGGTGTGTTGCAGAACGTCGATGCCCCGCCCAATCGGCTGCGGGGAGCGATCATCTCGCGCATCAAACTGATGGCGAAGTTGAACATCGCCGAACGCCGCCTTCCGCAGGACGGCAGGATCAAGCTGAAGGTGCTGGGGAAGGAGATCGACCTGCGAGTGTCGACGCTTCCGACGATGTACGGCGAGAGCGTCGTGATGCGGATCCTGGACAAATCGAACACCGACCTGATCGATCTCCGCCGACTCGGTTTTCCGGAGGACCTCTACTCGAAGATCTGCGGGATGACCTCCAAACCCCATGGAATCGTGCTGGTCACTGGACCGACGGGCAGCGGGAAGACGACGACCCTCTACAGCGCGCTGAAGAGAATCAACATTCCCGATCGAAAGATCATCACCATCGAAGACCCGGTCGAGTACCAGATGGACGGCATCAACCAGATCCAGGTGAACTCACAGATCGGCCTCACTTTCTCGGCCGGCCTGCGCCATATCGTCCGGCAGGACCCGGACGTGATCATGATCGGCGAGATCCGGGATCTGGAAACAGCAGAGATCGCGATCCGGGCCGCGCTGACGGGCCATCTGGTTTTCAGTACGCTCCACACCAATGACGCTCCCAGTGCGATCACGCGCTTGATCGACATGGGGGTCGAGGACTACCTGCTGGCCTCTTCGCTGATCGGGATCCTGGCCCAGCGTCTCGTTCGTGCCAACTGCGAGAAGTGTCGCCGCACCGAGCGGATATCGGTCCAGACTGCCCGGGATCTGGATTTTCCGTTGGAAGAGTCCGAGGGTTTTGTCGAGTTGCAGAAGGGGCCCGGTTGTGAGGATTGCGGTTATACGGGATACGAAAGCCGCCTGGGCATATTCGAGCTCGTCGATATCGATGAGGCTCTTCGCCAAGTGATCATCACGAACCCCGACGCGAACGCACTGAGGGGGCAGGCGATTCGTTCCGGCATGCGCACGCTCAAGGAAGACGGCTGGAAGAAAGTGCGGGACGGGACCACCACGCCGGACGAAGTCCTCCGGGTGACGCAGGAAGTCTGATGGGAACCTTCGCATACAAAGCGGTCAACCCCCAGGGGAAGCATTTCCAGGGTCGCGTCGAGGCGGCCGACGTTTCCGCGGCCGCGTTCAGCGTCAGGAACATGGGACTGATTCCCGTGTCGATCGATGAGCCTTCGACAAAACCGTCCGGCCGAAGCCTACCCACCCTTCGACTGCAGAGGGTCACAAGGAAAGACATTCTCTTCTTTACCGAGGAGCTGGCGACGCTCGTTCGTGCGGGCTTGCCGTTGGACCGCAGCCTCAGCATCACTCGCGAACTGGCGCCGAAACAGGTCCTGAGAGAAGTGATCGACGATCTGTTGAAGCAGATCAAAGGCGGCAAGTCGCTGGCCGAGGCACTGGCAGCGCATCCAAAACAGTTTTCCCGTCTTCACGTGAGCATGATCCGCGCGGGTGAGGCCGGTGGCGTTCTGGATGTGATCCTGGACCGATTGGCGGAGTTCGAACGTTCTGCCGACGAGCTTCGTTCCTACCTGATCGCGTCGCTCGTGTACCCCATCCTGTTGACATTGGTCGGACTGGGGTCGTTCGGAATCCTGTTTTATTTTGTGATTCCGCGTTTCGCGACGATCTTCGACGACGTCGGTGCCGAGATGCCCACGTCAACGCTCGCCCTCTTGACGATGTCTAATTTCACCCGTGACTACTGGTGGGCGGTTCTTGCCGGCCTCGCGCTGCTAGCTCTGGGTGTGCGGGGTTGGCTGCAGACGGCGGGGGGACGGCGGATGTGGAATATCGTCCAATTCAGGATGCCGCTGTTCGGTCCGACGTTGCTGAAAGTTGAAGTAGCACGCTTTGCGCGAACCCTCGGTACGCTGATCAGCAGCGCCGTCCCGTTGATTGCGGGGGTCCGTATCGTGCAGGACATTGCCCATAATCAGATCCTGGCTGAGGCGATATCGAAGATTGCCGACGGCGCGAAGCGCGGCGAAGGGGTGTCCAAGCCCATGCGCGATGCTGGCGTTTTCCCGGGGTTGGCCGTCCACCTGGTCGGCGTCGGGGAGGAAACCGGGCGTCTGGACGCGATGCTGCTCCAACTGGCCGACGTCTACGAGAAAGACGTCAAGACCTCAGTTAAGGCGCTAACGGCCGTCTTCGAGCCCCTGATCATACTCGTCATGGGTATACTGATCGGGACTGTTGTGCTATCGATGCTGATGGCGATTTTCAGCATCAACGACATCGCGTTCTAAGGAACCAGGAGGAAGCCGTGAACAGTTCAGGTCGTTTCGAAGCGAAGGACGATCGACGTGCCCGCCGAGGAAGGGATCGAGAGTCGGGCATCACGCTGATCGAGCTGCTCGTCGTGATGGTCATCATCTCCCTGTTCGCCACCCTGGTCGGCGCGCGTTTGTTCAGTAACGTCGACAAGGCCCGCCAGACAACGGCCAAGGCACAGATTTCAGAGTTCGAGACGGTGCTCGACCTCTTCCGCCTCGACGTGGGCCGTTACCCGACCGCGTCGGAAGGGCTTCAAGTTCTGAGGGTCGACCCCGGCGGTATCCGGAACTGGGACGGCCCGTACCTGGGCAAGAACGTCCCGATGGATCCGTGGGGGAACTCTTACGTGTACCTGTACCCCGGCGAGCATGGAGACTTCGACCTCCTGTCGCTCGGAGCAGACGGTGAACAAGGCGGCGAGGACGTGAACCTCGACATCGTGAGCTGGCAGTAGGTTCCCGTCCAGCCACGGCATCCCGTACGCGTATCCCGCTGAATTTCAGTATTTTTTCCTGCCCGTTCGTCCTTTTCGGCCCAGCAGGCGTCATCACTGACATGAACCGTGCGAGAGGACTGTCCCTGGTCGAGGTGATGATTGTCATGACGATCATTGCCCTGTCGGTCGGGCTGGTCGGACCGCGGATCGGTGCCGGCATGACCCGAATCGAGATCTACCAGGCCGAGCAGACCATCCGAAGCTTCGTGGAGATGGCTCGGTCCCGGGCTCAGCGGTCCAATCTTGCCCATTTTGTAGTGCTGAATCGCCGTGGGCCGACGGTAACGCTGGTAGGGCCCGACATGAGCATCATTCGAGAACGCGAATTGCCTTCTTCGGTGGAACTCGTCGCCGATTCCGAAGCTGGCATCGAGTCGATCTACGTTCCTCCCTCGGGCCTGCTCCGGGGCCAGTCGGATCCAGCTGCGGTCCCGCTTTCGGGCCCTTCGAGGTGACCTTCCAGTGAGGTACCAGCGAGAGGCTTCACCCTGATCGAAGTGGTCGTTGCCGTCGCCATACTGGGGCTGTCTTCGAGCGCCCTTTTCGGCCTTTTCAGCACTTCGGTCGACAATCTCCGACGGATCGAGAAACTCCACCGCTACCATCTCGCGGCCGCGGACGTCATGAATCGGGTCCTCCTGCTGCCGGTCCTTCCGGCGGACGGACAGGCCGGCGGCCGTCTGAGCCAGATCGATGCGGACTGGAGGGTGAGAGTGGAGCCCTGGATTCCCGAGAGTTTCGACCAGCGTCCGGAGCAGGCGATTGTGAAAATTGTCGTTGAGGTGGAGTTCGATGGGCGTTCCGGGCGGCGAAACATCCGCTTGGAGACGGTGAAGCCGTCCGCGCTGACCTATAGCCCCTCAGGACTTCCAACGTGCGATCGAACGATGTGTTTCCGGAATGAATCGAGGCAGAGGCTTGTGAGAATCGATTCCGCGCACCAGGCAGAGACCGGATTCACGCTGATCGAGGTGATGGTCAGCCTCGCGATCGTCGGATTGATCATGACCTTCATGTTTTCCGGATTGAGCGTCGGGATGGATACCTGGGAGCGCGGCTCCGGGAAGATCCTGGAGATCGAGAATCGGGCACGCGTGGAAGGGCTTCTCCGACGCCAGCTTGCGCTGGCTTCTCCGGAGGAGTTCGAAGGCGCCGATGGCGCTTTTGTCCTTTTTGCCGGCGATAACCGGAGGCTCGAGTTCGTCTCCGCCTACTCGTTGATCGATGGAGCGGTCCAGGCTCGCAAGATCGACTATGCCGTCGAGGATGGCGGGTTCGTGTACGACGAGCAGTTCTTGTTTGATCACGAGCCGGACCAGACTCCGAATCGTCAGGGGAAGCTGTTGGCCCAGTTTCAGAACGTCGCGTTCCGTTACCTGGGCTCGGATCGTGACGGGAGACTGCAGTGGATCGATGAGTGGGAATCCGGTGCCGGCCTGCCCGGCGCCGTCCAGGTTCGGATTGATGACGACTATGTCGTCGTTCCCCTGATTTACCGATGAACAACCGCGGCGTCATCCTGTTGAGCGTTCTATGGGTCGTGTTGATCCTGTCGGTGATCTCGCTGTCGCTGGCGGCCGCCGTGCGGACGGAGATGTCCAGCCTGCGGGGCGGCTTCGATTCGGAACGGGCTTTTTTCATGGCGCGTGGAGCTGCGGAGGTGATGTACGAGGACTTGATGGCGGACGAGGATCTGCTTGCAGGACTCACCGGTGGAATTGGTGAACGGAGAATACGTTTTCCCGTTCGATACGGGAGAAGTTCGAGTCCGGCTCGAGTCCGGTCGGGGCCGCATCGACATCAACCAGGCGTCGGACATGATACTGGCTTCGATGTTCGACTCCCTGGGCGTCGACCAGAATACCCGTAACCGCCTGGTCGACTCGATTCTGGACTGGAGAGACAGCGACGATATTCCGCATCTCTACGGAGCCGAGATCGGAGACTATGATGCCGTCGATGGGAGGCGTTTGCCCGCGAACGGCGTCTTTCGATTTGTCGACGACATCCTGTTCGTGAAGGGAATGACGCCGGAATTGTTCTACGGCCGACTGAGCATGGACCCTACGTCGGGCGGCTTCAGCCGGGTCCCCGGGGTTCGGGAACTGGTCACCACGGAATCCGCTACGGCTCAGGTGAATCCGAACGAGACATCCGTCGACGTTCTGAGGGCACTGCCGGGAATCGACCCGATAGTTGCCCGTGCCATCGTCGAGGCGCGAGAGGACGGATTCTTCGACGATCTGGGCGACCTGGTCGAGCGGGTACCGGTACTGTCCGAGAGCGACGTTCTGGGTTACTTCACATTCGAAAGCGACGGTCCGGTGACGGTCGTTTCGAGGGCACAGGCGCTCCCTTCCGGCGTGTCGCGTACCGTTCGTCTGGTTCTGCGGCGGGAAGAACGATTGCAGATCCTGAGTCTCAATCCCCTCTTCTACCGCAGGTTACAGGAGCTGAAGCTCGACCGGTGGCAGTATGAATAGCTTTTTGCCCAAGACTATCGCCGGTTTCGAGGTCGCCGGGGATGATCTCCGTGTCACTGTCGTTCGTGCGGCATTCAACAACAGACGCCTGATCTCTTCTTTTGTCGTTGAGGACTTTGTTGGGATGGGTACCGACGAGCGACGAGCTGAGCTTGAGAAGGTTGCTGAACGGCACCAATTCCGTAGTGCCAGAGCATTCCTCAGCCTCCCGGAGTCGACCGGGATGGTGCGGTACCTGGAACTACCCGTTGAAGTTCGCGAGAGCTTGAGACCCGCGGTGGAATTCCAGGTCGAGAGTCTTTCGCCATGGCCGAAGGAAGAAATCTATTGGGGCATGTCGTCGAAAGATCGAGGAAAGCCGGGCAAGCCTCTGCATGTGACGATCGCGATCATCACGCGCGAAGGACTCGATCCGTGGATCGACCTGTTCTCCTCGGCGAGTCTTCCGTTGACAGGGGCAACGCTTTCAACCCTCGCGTGTGCTCACGCGGCAACCGAATTGTGGCCGGACGCTCGGCCGACGGTTCTGGTCGGCCTGGAGTCGGAATACGCCGAGGGCTGCCTGGTCCACGATGGTCGGATGACCTCCCTCAGAGTAGACGAGGCTGGTTCGTCCAGCCAGCGAGCCGCGTCCGTGATCGCGCGACTCGCCAGCCTGGCTCGCGTAGCGAGCCTCGAAAGCGCGCGCACCATAGCCCACGGTTCGAAGCTCGAAGATCTGGATGAGGACAATCCGCGCCTACCGCTCAAGGGGACAGTCGGCCGTCCGAGGGGTCTTTTCGGGGCCCTCGCCGCTGCTCTGTCCGGCATCGGAGAGAGTCCGTTTGCGGTGAACATCATCCCATCCCAGCGGAGGCACCGAAGCAATCAGGCGCAGCTCGTGCCGACCTTTGTGCTCGTTTTGCTGCTGATCCTTGTCGGCACCGCGCTGGGGCTGCGCGGACCCTACCAATGGTCCGTCTACGCTTCGGAGCTGGAGAACGCGATTCGCGCCGTCGCCCCGACGGTCCGGGACCTGACGGACCAGGAAACGGAGTTGAACGCACTCTCGGAGAAGTACCGGGCCCTGAGTGTGCACCTCACGGGAGGCGATTCCACGTTCGAATTGCTCCTGGAACTGGTTCGCGTTCTGCCTCCCGACACCTGGTTGAGCGCGGTTTCGCTGCAGCAAGGGGCTGCGACGATCACGGGTTTTTCCGGAAGTGCTTCAGAGATCCAGCGACTGATCGAAGAGAGTCCGCTGTTTGAAGACGCCGAGTTCGCGAGCTCCGTTACGCGTGATGACGCCGGGCGCGACCGCTTCACCCTGCGTTTCGGTGTTGGAGGTGAGTCGTGAAGCTGGAGATTCGACAGCGAGACCGTCGAGCGCTCCTCCTGCTGGGCGTTTCGCTGGGCCTGTATTTCGTCCTGTCCGAAGTTGCTTTCCCCGCCTACGATAGACTGGCCGCGGCCGTCGATATCGCTCTGGATCGCGAAGACCAGTTGCGTCGGTATCGCCGCGCGGTCGTGCGAAAGGGCGACTACGGGCAGCTGCTCGAAGAGGCCCGCCGGCGTGTCGATGAGGGCGAGCGCTCCTGATCCGCGGCGACAACCCGTCGCTGGCCTCTGCCGAGCTGCAGACGATAATCGAAGAAATCGCCGAGGCCACGGGAGTCGAGCTGGGTCAGCGGAATATGTCCGCGGCCAGGCAGAAGGACGAGTTTTTCAATGAGATTACGATGACGCTCGGGTTTGATTGTACGCCCGGGCAACTCGTCGCTTTTCTCGAACAGTTGCGTGGCTCGGAGAAACTTGTCGCGGTGAGGTCGATCCAGATCGCTCCGCTAAGCGTCGTGGATGAATTGAGCGAGGGGATGGAGCTCCGGAAAGATGTGCGCGTGGACCTGACCGTCGGGGCCGTCCTGGCCAGCCCCCCGGAGGGCGATCCGGTCGAGGGTTAATCGATGAAACGAGAACTGATAATCATCAACGTGATTCTGGCGCTGACGGTGATCGGCGCGACCGTGGAACTGCGCACAGAGTGGGTCGGGTTCGAAACCACCCATTCACCGGCCGGCATCCAGTTTGACGGTGAGGCGCTCAGCGCTCCGGACGAAGCCGATAGGACAGTCAGCCCCATCCAGGACTGGACCGCCATCGCGGAACAGAACCTGTTCAGCTTCGACCGAAACGATCTGGCAATCGAGACCTCGGAAGGTCCGGTCGCGGCAGGTCCTCCTCCGTTCCTGTTCGGCACGATGTCGCTCGGTGAAGATCCGATGGCCATGCTGGCGATTGGCGAGCCAGGGAATCGGGAGTACCGACCGGTGCGGATCGGAGAAGTGTTCGATGGCTGGGAGCTGGTCGAGATCCTCGACAAGTCGGTGCGCATTCGCTCCGGCGGAGTCGAAACCACCGTGATCATGAACGACCCGACTGCTCAGATGCCCAGAGATCAGAGTCGGACGATCGCCCGGAGTGGGGCTGCTCCAGCAGTGTCTACTGTCCAGGCTCCGGCGGCGGCAGCGGGTGTTCAATCGGGCGTGAACCAGCCTACTACGCGTCAATCCGGGACGGCGAATCGCGGAGCCGTCACCGAAGACAATGTCCCGCCTGGATTCGTGATCCAGCGGACTCCGTTTGGTAACCGGCTTGTGCCGAAACCCCAGCCATGAAAAAGACTATCCTCTTGCTTTCGTTGTCGCTTGCCGTCGCGGGCATGACGCCGCTCGGTGCTCAGGAGCCCCCTCCGGCTCCGCAGGATGAGGTGCCGATATCGCTATTCCTGGATAACGCCGACATCCACCAGATCATCCAGATAATCGGCGAGACGCTGGGCATCAACTACATCGTCGACCCGGCCGTCCAGGGAACGGTCAACATCAACACGGCGGGAAACCTCCAGCGCTCCGACCTGCTTCCCATCCTGGAGACGATCCTGAGGATCAACGGCGCGACGATCGTTCAGACCGGCAACTTCTACGAAATCCTTCCCGCAAACTCCGTACTGCGACAGGCGCTCCCCGTCCAGGACGTTGCCCAACCGCCGAGAGTCGACGATCAGTTCGTCATCCAGGTCGTTCGGATGAAGTTCGTTTCTGCCTCGGAAATGTCGCAGCTACTGACTCCCTACCTCAGCGAGGGCGCCAACATCGTTGTGCACGAAGCCGGGAATATCCTGCTGATCAGCGAGCGCCGCGGCAACCTCGTGAAGTTGCTGGAAATCGTGGACGTGTTCGACACGAACGTATTCGAGGGAGAGCGTGTCCGCCTGTTTCCGATCGAGAACAACCTGGCCGCCGACCTCGTCCAGGATCTCGTGACGATTTTCGCGGGCTACGCGCTGTCGGAGGGCCGTGGCGCGATCCGCTTCGTGGCGATCGAACGCATGAACTCGGTTCTGGTGGTTTCGCCGAACGTAGCTGTCTTCGGTGAAGTTCAGAAGTGGCTGGACCGACTGGACCAACCACTCCAGACCGCGGGCGTCCGCAACTACGTGTACCGGGTCCGAAACGCAAAGGCGGCCGAGATCGAACGCGTCCTCGACCAGCTCTACGGGACCGAAGTTCAGCTTTCGAGTATCTACCAGACTCCGACGGGCGCCGTCGGAGTGGCACCGCCTCCGGCCGGTCAGGTCCCCGCCGGGGCCCCTGCGGGGCAGGTGGGCACGACCGCATTCCTGCCTACCGGAAACGTGAAGATCATCGCCGACCAGATTAACAATGCGCTCGTGATTCAGGCGACCCCGCAGGAGTACGCCATGATCGAAGATACGATCGAACAGCTGGACGTCCTGCCGCGACAGGTGCTGATCGATGCTCAGATCTACGAGGTCGTTCTGGACGATTCGCTCGCATTCGGATTGTCGGCGATCCTTCAGAATCGGGGCACTCTCCAGCCGGCCCAGACGACGGCGTCGTTCGCAGGTAACCCGCCGTCTCTCGCTGCGCAGACGTTTGCGTTCATCGGTCGTTCAAGAGAGCTCTTCATGTTCCTGAATGCTTCGGAGAACCGGTCCCGGGTTCGAACACTTTCGGCGCCCTCCGTCCTCGTCAGTGACAACCAGACCGCGCAGTTTTCCGTGGGCGCGGAGGTTCCGGTTCCTGTGGCGTCGTCGGCCAGCGGCGTCCAGGCCCCCGGGGGTGGGACCCTCTTCGCCCAGACAATCCAGCGGCGCGAGACCGGGGTCATCATGCAGGTCACCCCTCTGATCAACGACAGCGGAAACGTCACTTTGGAGATCAGTCAGGAGGTCAGCCAGGCCGGTGCCCTGGGCCCCCTCGGTCCGGTGATCGGGCAATCGACTGTCACTTCGACCGTCGTCATCCGCGACGGGCAGACGATCGTGCTCGGAGGCTTCATCCGCGAAAGCAACGATCTGGTGCGAAACAGAATCCCGCTCCTGGGCCGCATCCCGGGTCTGGGGGTCCTGTTCGGGAGCACTTCCACGACCAAGAGTCGAACCGAACTCGTGATCCTGATCACCCCACATGTCATTCGGAGCTTCGAAGAGGCCGACCATGCGACCGAAGAACTCCGTGATAAGCTCCGCGAAATAAAGAAAATGCCCCAATAACACACCACTGAAGTGCGCGTGTGTAAGAAGAACTCACATCTCGCAGATCCCGAAAGACTAAGTTGCTGAACCGACAGGCCCCCGGACTTCCCGCGGGTTGGCAACTCAAATGCACAAGTTCCATTGTCGCCAGCCCATCTGGGCCGGGGTTACGGATGTCCTTCCCGAAAGCCTGAGGGGGCCGGAGAGGCATCATTCTAGGGCGCTTAACTGCTTGACAGCGGCCAGCCAACGTGTTACGTTACCGAAGTTTTTGTCCAACTCGTTGCCTTGGCAAGGGGTTGGGCCGTATCGGAGACGATAAAGCGTCGATTCTCATCACAGAAGGTTTCAAAGGGGCGTGGCGTTCGGCGGCGCAGGAATCCAACTCGGGCACCGCCCTGGGTACAGGAAGTTCGATCCTGCTGACGTTTACTGGAGTACCGGACAAGGTCAATTTGGGATTGGCGATCATCGCCCAAGATGAAGTAACCGGCGCGTCCGTCGCTCAGAATGCGACAATTACCGATGCGAGCGGCGATAACGACGTTCTTGTTACTTACACCGGTGGGGATTTGAACGACATCGGCGAGATTCAAATCGATATCACTGTGACGCTGGATTCGGGCACGACGAGTGTCCCGGCCGGGAGTATTACGGTGAACGCGAACCTGGCTCCTCAGGGCGCCGCGCTCAGCGCGGTGGTCGGGGCGGAAAATACGCCGACCGAGACCGGTGGATATCCGCGGTACAGTTCCGCCGCGACCGCGGAACTCACGGTTGTCACCATCGCCGGTGCCTCCACGAACCTGCTGATTCCGTTCGTGACATACGATGGTCTTGCCGGAGGTTTTGACACCGGTATCTCGATAGCCAATACGACGGCTGACCCGTTTACCGGGGTCGCGGGTAGCGGGACGATCAGCTTCTGGCTCTTCCCCAGGACCGCGACGGGTGCCGGCACGATGATCTCGTTGACGACCGGTACCGGGACGACTCCAGGTGTCGGCTTGGCTACAGACGGCACGCTGGCTTCGGGCGGAACCTGGTCCGGGCTGCTGTCGGAGCTGCTGACGGCGGCGAACGAAACCGGTGCGTTCACAGGGTACATCTTCATGAAGGCGAACTTTATCCTGGGGCACGGCACGTCGTTCGTGACCAACTTCTCGACCTTCACCGCGGCTTCGCCGATGTTGGTATTGGATTCGGTCCAATCGGCGGCGCGTACCGGGTTTGAAGCTCTGAGTATGTAGCGCGCTTGGCGCGCTCGGGAAAGGGGGGCTCTAAGGCCCCCCTTTTTTAGTTCAAGATCAATACGACGGGCCGGCCGCGGACCGAAGCCTCTCATCTCTTCCAGAAGTCGGGTGCAATTCAAATGATCTTTCACCTACTGTTCTTGTTTCACATGAGTCTCGCCCTACCCGATGCCTCCCAGGATCCGGGTGTTCCTGTCGATTTGAGTGGGCTCGTGTCCGTAGCTCAGCGAACCCGAAGTCTTCTGGCGGCCGGTCAGATGCTCGAGGCGGTAGAGTTCGTCCTTCCCGAGAGACGCAATGACCTTCTGGGCGCAGGAAGAGCGACGTTTCGAAACCCGAGGGTCGTGGGAGTCGATCTGACCGACGATCCGGACCGTGTCATCGTCCGGGTCGCCCTGGAGATGCTCCCGGGCGTCACGGCCGGAGCCCGGATGGATTGGGTCGCTCGCGACGCATGGGTTCGCCGCGACGGGACGTGGTATTTCGACCCTGGACTTTTCCGCGACGCTTTGCATGGCGGAAAAGAGGTGGAAGCTGTCGAGGTCGATTCTGCGGAGGTGGAGGAGGACTTCGAATCCAGCTTCCGGCTGGTCGACGGCTTCATCGACGTCGGGACCCTCAACCAGGGAGATCGGAAGGTGCTCTCGGTACGGATCGAGTATTCGGGAACATCTCCGATCCGTATCGAGGCTCCCATACAGTCACGCCTGTTGGCGCTCGACCGCGCCTCGACGACACAGGTGTCGGCCGGCACGGAAGACATCAAGCTAGTGGTGGAGACGGAGGGCTGGGAGGGCCCGTTTCGGATTCCATTGCCCCTGAAGATTCATTACCGGGGAGGTGTTTTCGACCGCGTCCTCAGAGTGTTCGGGAATGTTTTCGTCCCGCTCACGTTCCGTCTCGATCCGCAGTGGGATCGACCCTCCGAAGAGGAGTTCCGCTTCCTGCTGCGCAACAACTCCCCCCAGGCGGTAGAGATTGCATACGTGACTGTCGACGGGACGCTGGCGATTGTCGGGCACAGTGAGCGGATCGAGGCCGCCGGTGACGGGTTTATCCATCTGCAGCGTTTGCCCGGAGTCGAACCGGCGAACGAGGTGACGGTCGTGTTGCGGGAGCCGCTCTTGGGTAGGCGTATCTATGAATTCCCGTTCGACTTCGGCCCCCCCGACTGATGTATAAGGGCCAGAGAGTCACGGTTGTGATCCCGTGTCTCAACGAGGAAGAGGGGATCCGGCGGGTGCTGGCGGACCTTCCGAAGTTTGTCGATGAGACGATCGTCGTCGACAACGACTCTACCGATCGGACCGCCGAGGTAGCGCGGTCCCTGGGTGCGATTGTCGTGACCGAGCTCCACCGCGGCTACGGTCGCGCCTACAAAAGCGGCTTCTCGCGGGCCAGCGGCGACATCATCGTCACACTCGACGGAGATCATTCCTACCCCGCCGACGCTTTGAGCTACCTGCTTGAAGCTTTCTTTCACTGCAAGGTCGGTTTTCTGTCGGGGTCGCGATTCCCGACACTCACCAGGGCATCGATGACGTTCAAGCATCGGTTCGGCAACCGGGTCCAGTCGGTCCTGATGTCGGTATTGTTCCTGCGGTGGGTCAACGATTCCCAGAGCGGAATGTGGGTCTTCCGGCGGGACGCGCTCGAGGTGATGAATCTCACGAGCGACGGCATGGCCTTCAGCGAGGAGATCAAGATCGAAGCGATCCGAAACAAGAGTGTCGGCTTTATCGAAATGTTTATAAACTATTCTCAGCGCGTCGGAGAGATCAAGCTTCAACCGTGGCGCGACGGTGTTCGCAACATACTCTTCCTGTTTAAGAAGAGACTGCTCCCATGAAGAGACGAGAACGGCGGGGGAAAGCCCCCCGTACGGACAAGGGTCGTGGTACCTCGACGCCTCTTTGGTTCGGAATGCTGATCGTCGTCCTGGCCGGAGTCGTCGTCTACTGGAATTCGTTCGACGCTCCGATGGTTTTCGACGATTACCTGAGCGTCCAGCGTAACGCTGGAGTCCGTTTCGGCGACGCGCTGAGTCCGCGCACGCTTGGAGGCCGGTCGCTTCTCTACGTCACTTTTGCCATCAACTACGCGATCCACGGGCAGGACGTCTGGGGGTATCACTTCGTGAGCTTGCTCTTCCATCTGTTAAACGGCGTTCTGGTGCTGTTTGTTGCCGAACACGTACTGCGGCGAGTCGGGGTCGACCCCTCGAGAGTCCGAGCATACGCCGTCCTGGCTGCTACATTCTTCGCGGTTCATCCGATTCAGACGCAGGCAGTTACCTACATTTCGAGCCGTTCGGAGGTGCTTTCGACATTCTTTTACCTTCTGGCATTCCTGTTGTTCATCAAAGCACCCGACCACCGCATCGGGTTTCTCTTTAGCCTGCCGATCGCAGCGATCGCTTACCTGGGATTGCAGTCGAAGGAAACGGTCATCTCCATCCCCGCCGTGCTGCTCGCCTACGATTTCTTGATCCGTGCCGACTCGAGTTTCCGTCCTGTCCTGGCTCGCTGGCGGTTTTACGCGACTTTCCTGGCTGGCGGCGCAGGGGTGGCCTACCTGCTGTTGACCGGTCCGCTCAGCGCCTCGGTTGGCGGGACATTGCCTGGTCACTTGACTCCCTGGCACTACCTCTTGACGCAGACCAGGGTGATCGTGTATTACATCCGGCTCGTTCTCGTACCGGTCGGTCTGAACCTGGACCACGACTTCGCTCCCTCGACCAGCCCGTTCGAGCCTGCAGTGCTGGTGTCTTCCGTGCTGATCCTCGGCGTGATCGGTTTGGCATGGTACCTCCGCCGCCGGGCAGCGCTGGTTTCGTTCTCGATCTTCTGGTTCTTCCTCACGCTGGCCCCCACTTCGAGCATCGCACCCATACTCGACGTCATTTTCGAGCACCGTTTGTACCTGCCCATGATCGGCCTTTGCTTCTCGTTTCCGTTGGTACTGGCGAGGGCCCTCGAGTTTTTGAAAGAGCGAGCACACTTCAGGGTCAAGGTTGTTCCGGTCGGTTCTGCCATTCTGGCGTTGCTCATGGTGGCCACTGTTCTGAGGAACGAGGTCTGGCGCGACGAAGTGCGCTTGTGGTCCGACGTCGTAAGAAAATCTCCCGATAAGGCGCGCGGGCATAACGCCCTGGCGATGTCCTACTTCCGACGCGGGGAGTATGAACCGGGGCTGGAGGCGGCCGAGGCAGGCATGGAGAGGCTTCCGAAAGACCGGAACCTGTTTGTCGACACGATGGGGAACTTCTATCTGCAGTTGGGCCGCTACGAGGAGGCTGCGGAGGCATTTCGCGAGGTCGCGGATCGAGAAGCGGCCCGCGACCAGCCCGACCGGCGCTTTGTCGAGTTCGAGTACAACAACCTTGGTGTTACGTACCTGTACATGTGGCGGTCCGTCCGTCAGAACGAGTCGAATATGAGCCCGGCGGAGTTCGACGAAGCGAAGCGGCGTGTTCTGGAACCGGCACTCGATGCTTTCAGCAAGAGCCTGGAGTGGGGTTCGAGTATGTTCACCGCCTTCGATAGCTACGTCAATGTCACGTCCTGGCTGGATCGATCTGACGAGCTCAGGGGCGAACACGAAGCACTCTTGGCCGAAGCCGAAAACTTCCGGTCACGGTACGCCCTGGCGAAACTTGCGTTCAATCGTGACGATTTCGAGACTGCTGTTGGGCATTTCGAGAAGGCGGTCAACCCGGACCCTAGAGAGCAACTGGTCTGGTTCAACTACGGGTATGCACTCGACCGGGTCGGCCGGTTGGATGATGCGATCGACATCTACACCCGGGCTATCCGGTTGAACCCGACCTTCATCGAGGCACACCACAACGTGGGGCTGTTACGAATGCAGAAGAGCGAATTCGACGTCGCTATTCAGAATTTTGAAGAAGTACTGCGATTGTTTCCGCAACACGTGACCGCGAACTTGCACCTGGCCAAGATCTACCTGCAGACGGGCAATAGCGCGCTCGCCCGCCGGCATCTTGCGACCGTCCTGGAAGCCTCACCCGACCATCAGGAGGCGCTGTCGCTCTGGCAGCAATTGGGTTCTTAGAAGAAAACTGATTCGAGGTGATCTAGATGGCAAAGATTTTGATATCTGGTGTGATGGGAACCTTGGGCAGGCCCTTGGGGCGGGAGCTTGTGCGGCGAGGTCATGAGGTTTGGGGCCTGGATCTACAGCACCAAGCGGAGCAGCAATACTACCGAGCCGACGTGGCGTCCTACCGGCAGTTGGAGCGGGCTTTCGAGCAGGAGTACGATTTTGTGTACCATCTGGCCGCGGAATTCGGCCGGATCAACGGCGAGGAATACTACGATACGTTGTGGACGACCAACGTTATCGGTACCCGGAACATTCTGGAACTACAAAAGCAGAAGAAGTTCAGACTGATTTTCGCCTCATCGTCGGAAATCTACGGGGACAAACACCAGGATGTTCTGTCGGAAGACATACCGCTGAATCACTCGATCATCCAACACAACGACTATGCCGTGACCAAGTGGGTCAACGAGATTCAGGTGATGAATTTCGAGAAGCGGTTCGGGAATCCGGTCGTCCGACTCCGGTTCTTTAACGCGTACGGGCCTGGCGAGTTCTATCACAATTACAGAAGTGTCGTGTGTCTGTTTGCCTACCGGGCGCTCCATCGTCTGCCGTACGACGTGTACATGGGGTACCACCGAGTGTTCATGTACATCGACGACTTCATCCCTACGTTGTCGAACGTCGTTGAGAATTTCGAACCCGGCGAAGTTTACAACGTGGGTGGTCGGGAGTTCCGCAGCGTCAAGGAAATGAGCGATATCGTTCTCCAAGAAGTTGGAATTGACGATTCTCTCGTAAACTATCTTCCCGAGGACAAACACAATGTCGTCAACAAGAGGCCGGACATCGAGAAGGCCCGAGCGGCTTTCGACCACGACCCCCAGATAACCCTCGAAGCAGGTATTCCGCGGACCGTGGATTGGATGAAGAAAGTGTATGAGGAGACGATCGCCGGCGCAGTTTCCTCGCTACCGATCGGATGATCCTGACTGACATCCCACCACTCGGTCGCATGCCTGCCTGCGACCGAGTGTGCTGCCTGAATCCCTCAACGTCCTGTCGTGTTTGCCGAACGTCTGATCGAGAGGTTTGCGTTTGAATCTCCTGATAGTTCACGAGGTCAACTACCTTTCGAAAATAATCTACGAATTCCAGATACTTCCGGAAATCCTCTCGATGCAGGGACACACCGTCACCGTTGTGGACTACGATGACAGCTGGGCGAAGGATCGGACCACCAACCGGCTGGTCCTACGATCTGAAGTTCACGAGGACATTCACCGCGCCTACCCCGATGGGTCAGTGACCCTTCGGAGACCGGGCATGATTCGGATGCCACTAATTTCGAGAGTTTCAGGGGCGGTCACTTCTGCTCTCGAGGTCGTTGGGGTCCTCCGGGCGAACCCTGTCGATGCCATTCTTCTCTACGGAGTGCCAACGGTTGGTCTCCAAGTTTGGGCAGCCGCGCGGCGATACGGCATACCTGTCTTTTTCCGCTCTATCGACGTGTCGCATCGACTTGTCCCACACTCCCTTCTCGTGACGCCGACGAAGCTGATCGAGCGGTTCGTCTACAGGAGGGTACGTGCGATTTCATGCGTAACTCACCATCTGAAAAAGTATGTGGAGTCCTACGGAGTATCCCAGGAACGAGTCGAAGTCCTGCCTTCCGGAGTCGACCCAGGCATGTTCTCACCGGGCGCGCGGAACCACGAGCTCGTGGGACGATGGCAACTCGCGCCTTCCCATCGGTTGATACTCTTCATGGGCACGGTCTATACCTTCAGCGGCCTCGATCAGGTCATCCGAGACTTTCCCGCGCTGCTGAAGCGCCACCCGCCCGCCCGCCTGCTCATTGTCGGCGACGGTGACGACACGGATCGGCTCAAGGCTCTCTGTCGCGACTCGGGCGTGAGGGATCAAGTGGTTTTCACTGGGCGGCAGCCCTACGAGCTGCTGCCGGATCTTATTCGGTCTGCCGACGTCTGCATCAACCCTTTCGAGCTGAACTCCATCACACGCGACATACTGCCCACGAAACTATTCCAGTACCTCTCTTGTGCGAAACCGGTACTCGCCACCGAATTGCCGGGGACTCTGCCGTTTCTGTCGGGAGAAGAACAAGGCGTCGTCTATGCTCCCTTGCCGGATTTCGTAGAACACCTTTCGAAGTTGCTCGACGAACCGGCGCGTTGCGAGGAACTTGGACGCCGGGGCCGCGAGACCGTGGAGTCGCAATACGACTGGCGCCGCATAGCAGAGTCGCTGGCATCCTGGATCCAGGAATCGTGCATATAGCGTTCGTCATCCCCTACTTCTATCCCGCTTTTCAGTATGGAGGTCCTCCCAGGAGTGCATACGAGCTGGCCCGTGAGCTCGTTCGACGCGGGAATGAAGTGACGGTTTTCACAACCGACACCGGAGGTAGCTCTCGGCTCGGTAGAGAACTGACAGCCAGCTCCGTGGACGGTGTCGAGGTCGTCCGTTTCCGTAGTCTTTCCAACTATCTCGCTTTCCGCCATCGGGTCTCGCTGGTGCCGGGCCTGACGGCTCGATTGCGGGCAGATCTGGCCCACGTCGACGTGGTGCATGTCCACGAATTCCGCTCGATGCTGACGGTGGCGGCGTTCAACGCCTGTGGGAGGTCCAGGGTTCCATACATTCTTTCGCCCCATGGCGGCTTGAGGCCGATGGGCAAAGTGCTGCTGAAGCGCTTCTTCGATCGAGTGTGGGGACAGCGAATCCTGCAGGCTGCCGGCCGTATCGCAGTCGTGTCCCCTCTGGAAGCGGCGCAAGTTGAGGAGGCTGGGGTTCAAAAGGAACGGATCGCCACAATACCGAACCCGCTGTCGTTCGAACCGTTTTGAGGTTGAGCGACCGATGGGCGATTTCAGGAGGCAATGGTCGATCGCGAGACCGAAGATAATTCTTTTCCTGGCGCGCCTGCACTGGATCAAAGGAGCCGACCTCCTCGTTCGAGCCCTTTCTGGAATCGCGGCCCACCGCAACGATACCCATCTCGTCCTGGCGGGACCAGATGATGGTCAGGAAGCGGAAGTTCGTAGACTTGTCGCAGGGTCGGGGCTTGGAGACAGCGTTACGTTTACCGGCTTTCTGGACGAGGATCGGAAGATCGCCGCGTTCACCGACGCTACCGTGACCGTTGTACCGTCCCGTAGCGAGATATTCTCGTTAACTGTGCTGGAGTCGCTTCTGTGTCGGACGCCGGTGTTGGTTTCCTCCGCCTGTGGTCTCTTCCCGATGCCAGGTTACGACCACGGCGCGATCCAGTTCGGCGGGGGTGACGTCGGCGACCTCTCACGGAAACTCGCTTCTGCGCTCGACGATGTGGAGTTGGCTGACAATGCTGCGAGAGGACGCGAGTTTGCGAAAGCGAATTTCGGTGTTGAGCGAATCGCCGGCGTTGCTGAACGGATGTACGGCGAGGCGATCGGAGTTCGGCAGAAATGAGAGAGTCCGGACGCGGCACTTGCGCGCGGGAAATGTCTCCAAACGACTCTGCTCAAAGCCCATCCATTCGATGGTAAACTTCGTGGAGTGACGCAGTTGAAAGAAACAGGAACGGTCGTGGTGGTGCTGCCCGCCTGCAACGAGGTGGCCACGGTCGGTAGCGTAGTTTCTAGGATCCCGCCCGTCATTGAGCAGATGAAGGTTGTCCCTGTCGTGGTCGACGATGGATCTGAAGACGATACGGCCACGGCTGCCCGCGGGGCTGGGGCTCTGGTGGTTCGGCATATCACGAACCTTGGTGTCGGTGCCGCGACGCGCACCGGGTAAGCTGCGAAGAGGCTGAACGCAGACTTCGTCGTCACGATGGATGCCGATGGCCAGCATGACCCCCGCGACCTCCCGCCCCTCGTGAAATGCGCTCTCGACGGGGGCTACGATGTTGTAATCGGCAACCGCATGATCAGTCCCAAGGGAATGCCACCATCCCGCGTCCTGGCGAACTGGCTACTGAATGCCATCACTTTGATTACCTTCCGTGGCACGGTGACCGACTCCCAGTCGGGCTACAAGTGTATGTCCCGGCAAACCTTGAAAGTGATGGAACTCAGAGCCGATGGTTACGACATATGTTCGGAGATCGTTGGAGAGATATTCTCCAAGGGACTCCGGTACAAGTCGCTGCCCGTCAGGGCCCTTTACAGCAGCTATTCAAGAGCGAAGGGGCAACACTTTCTGAACGGTATCAACATCATCCTCCATTTGTTTGTCCGCATGATGAGGCGCGTTTGAAAATGATCCTCTTCGCAAAAGCCTTTTCCATCGTCCTTGCCGCTGTTGCCATTTCCAAGAGCTATGTCGATTTTCGATCCCGGAAGGAGTCGGCCCAGATGTTCCTGCTTTTGGACCTTGACCTGGGTTGCCATCGTCCTGGTCGCGCTGTTCCCTTCGATGATCGATGTTCTGATCGGTGTCGGGGGGGGAGGGCCGGAATCGGTACTTTCCTGGGAATGGCGATCGTGTTTAATTTGTTTCTGGTCTACCGAACCTACGTTCGAATGGAGGCGCTGGAACAGAAAGTAACGGCTGTCGTTCAGGCGTTGGCTCTCGACGATAAATGGGAATCGGCTTCGGCCGCTGGAGCGGCGCTGGAGGCGGACCGGCCTGCCACCGAGAAGCTGTAGGGGCGGGGTCGGGATCCTACTGCTTTCGATCCAGCTCCACGGCCATGTCACCCTCTTCGACAATGTCGCACGTGTCGGGGTCAGGCACTATCTGGGACGCTACACCGAGAATCTTGTCGTCCGTGACGATCACGATCTGCCACTCCGTGTCAAACTCGCACTCGCGGCCGTTCTGCAGCTTTGCTTTGAAGCGGCCGTTGCCCTTGTAAGTGTTCGGTTCGTCCGTGCCTTTCAGATCCATCTCGTACTCGAGATAAGTGGGGTTTGAGCCCGAAACGATCTGCGCCTTGATGTCGCTGCCCACCAGCGTGAACTCGAATTCTGATCCGCTGGGAGCAACCCAGATACCGTTGGGATCGTTTTTTGGTATCACTTGAGTCAGGCTCAGGAAGCCGACTAGCAGAAGCGTTCGCATGGAATCATCATAGGTTCTCAGGATGGCGCTTGGCAAGAACGACGGTTGCGGGGCAAGGCGGTTGACGGACCATTGCCGGCAGCGACTGTTTGGAGCGCTCGGCCTAAGCAGCCCGTGGCAGAAGTCTGATGGCTCGCGTTACGGCGGCGTTGCGCCAGATGCTAGTGTCCTGTAACAGAGAGAGTGATAGTGGCGTTGCGAGCGCAACGGTACCGGATTCTAGGAGCGCCGCCCGAGGTAATGCCGCTTCATTGCGAGAAGGCGCGACAACGAAGACGGTGCTGTTCCGCCGCAACCCGAAGGGACGATGGGTCTTGCCAGCCACGCAGAGGAGCTAGGACACCGGCGTTTTTCGTGCGGCAATGACTCGTGAGAGGACCCGCAAGGCCCATCGGCGACGCTGTCACTATCTCTGTGACAGGCCACTAGTCTAGGCGCCAAACGACCGATCGGCGGGTCCGGAGAAAATGTCGCGCGGCAACGACGCCCCGGTGGGACGCCGCCGTAACCCTCCGGGCGAGCGGGGTTTGCGGTCGGATACTTTGTTGCTCGTCGTCATGATGAAATAGCATCAGTTCCTCCTCGCGCCTCGTCTCCGCCTCCGAAGACCCGTGCGCGCGAACCATCAGACTTCTGCCACTGGCTGCTAGCGCCGTTATACTTACCTACCGTCGTATGAGGCCTGGCCAAGAGACATGAAAAAGAAGACCGGGAAAGCACCCGTTTCCCTCTGGCATTGGTGGGGTTTGATCGCGGTGTGTCTGCTTGTCTTTGCGAATAGTCTCACGGGCGGGTTTGTCTGGGACGATGAGGTCCAGGTCGTCAACGTCAAGAATCCAAGGATTCGGAGTGTGGACGTTGGCGGCGCCTTCGGATCCGGCGTCTGGGATTTTGCGGTTACCGAAGAGACGAGAACGAACTACTACCGTCACGTGCAGACCCTGACGTATTCGGTTGCGTATCTTCTGGCGGGTCTGGCCCCGTGGGCATACCACCTGTTCAGCCTTCTTTGTCATGTCGTCGCGGTTACGGTTTTGTTCGGAATACTGATCGAGCTTTCGTTCTTCATCCAGGGCGGAACGCTACCTCTACATTCCCACGCTCGGGCTGGCGCTGGCGTCGGCAATCGTTCTGGAACGAACGCGGTGGCGATGGCGAGGCCCGCTGACGTGGACGCTCGTCGCTATATTCGCGGCTATGAACCTTGTCAGGAATCAGGACTGGCAGGACCGCGAGACACTTTACCGCACAACGCTCGAAGCGAACGCGGCGAAATGCCGCGTTTCAAAGTAGTATCGGTGACATCGCGATGAGACGTGGCGACGAAGCGGCGGCTCGAGAACATTTCGAGAACGCTCTCGATGCGATCGACCAAGAGGTGTACTACTTCACCAGTTGCGAGAAACATCGTGCGCTCATAGGTCTGGGAGCGCTGGCGGCGCCGACGAAGGATTACCCGCAAGCCCGGCGTCGGCTGAGGGAGACGCTGGACACCAATCCTCGCGGCGACTGGGCCTACCTGGGAGGCGCTCTTCTGGAGGCTGACAGGGACTACAGACGTGCCGTCGAGCACTTTGAAAAGGCAATAGAACTGGGGCCTACGAACGAAGTTGCCCGCGACTACATGGGAATCGCGCTCCTGAACAGTGGACGCTACCGGGAGGCCATCCCCTATTTCCAGGAATCGCTGGAAATCAACCCCAACTACGCGGATGCGCGTCTTCACCTCGAGATCGCGGAACGCCGACTGCATCCGGAGTGAGCGAATCGATGGACATTATGGAAGAGATCGCACGCGTGCTGGACATCGAGATCGAGGCACTGCAATCGGTCCGTGAGAACCTCACCAGCCAGTTCGAGGACGCGGTACAGGCCATCGCGGGATGCGAGAGCCAGGTGTTCGTGAGCGGCATCGGCAAGTCGGGCATCATCGCTCAGAAGATCGCGGCCACCTTCCGTAGCACCGGTACGCCGGCTCTCTTTCTGCATGCGGTGGACGCGTTGCACGGTGACGTGGGTGTCGTGCGAGCAGGGGATGTCGTCCTGGCTGTGGGTAAGAGCGGGGAGAGCGGCGAGCTGAACGCCCTGCTGCGAGTTCTGAAGAGAGCCGGGCTGGCGGTCATATCTATTACATCGAACCCGACCTCTGCGATGGCTGGGCTCTCCGATATTGTGCTGAATCTTGATGTGCCGCGTGAAGCCTGCCCCCTGAATCTGGCACCGACCGCGAGCACCACAGCAGCCCTGGCCGTCGGCGACGCCTTGGCCGTAGCGCTGATGAGAATGAACGAGGTTTCCGAGGAAGACTTCGCCCGGCGTCATCCCGGCGGACAGTTGGGGAAACGCTTGCTGTTGAGGGTCGATGACGTCATGCGCAAAGGCGCCGAGAATCCGATAGTGGACTCCGAACAGTCTGTCAGGGAGATGCTCGTCGCCATCACAGCGTTTCGGGTTGGCGCTATTTCGGTGGTCGACAAGGAAGGAAAGCTGCTGGGATTGGTGACAGACTACGATATTCGCAAGGCGCTGGAAGGCGGCGACAACATAGCGGCGATGTCGATCGTGGACATCATGAACAAGGGACCCGCGACCATCCAGCACCACGTGAGAGCTTCCGAAGCCCTCGAGCTGATGAGGATCCGGAAGAAGCCGACCGCCGTGATGCCGGTGCTGGATGAGGGTGGCGTCGTGGTCGGCATGGTGCATCTGCACGACTTGGTTGCCGCCGGCGTGTAGACCTCAGAGTGGCCGTCAATCCTTCCCGAAGCGAACTAAAGGCCACGTTAGTTCGCGGTTCCAATCAACGCTTAGTCCTCGACTAGGAAACGCTTTACAAGTTTTGGTCCTGAGGGTAAGTTGTGCGTCTCACTTCTAATCAGCACTGTACTGAGGGGAACGCACAGGGGATGACAGTTCGGATCGCCAGACTTGTCTGCCGGGGGCTCGCTCTATGCCTGGCAACTGCCCTGCTGCCGTCCGTCCTGTCCGCCCACTTGTCTGCCGGGGGCTCGCTCTATGCCTGGCAACTGCCCTGCTGCCGTCCGTCCTGTCCGCCCAATCCATCCTTAATTTCCCGCGAGTAATCTCATCGGATCAGGTGTTTACGGGGATCGCGGTGGGGAACCCGACGCCGAATATGGTGACGGTGACGTTCACCGCGTTTGTGGCGGACGGGAGCCTGGTGGCGGGCGGGGGAGTAGAGAACCCGACGACGAAGATGATCGCCGCCGGGGGCCAGCTGGCGCGGCAGTATTCGGAGTTGTTCGGGAGCGCAGACTTCAACGGGTGGGTGCAGGCGACTTCGGCAAGCGGGGGGTTGACCGGATTCTTCCTGAACGCGAACCCGGCACTGACGGACCTGGACGGAGCGCTGGCGCTGTCGGCAGGGGTCAAGTTCGTGTTGCCTTTTGCCGCCGAGGATGCGACCGAGAAGACCGAGCTGACGGTGGTGAACCCGGGAGACGAGTCGGCAACGGCGACGCTGACGCTCTATGGCAGCGATGGGTCGGTGCTGGGAACGGGGACGGTGACGCTGCCGGCAAAGACATTGACGCGGCAGACACTGGCCGGGGTGTTTCCGGAAGCCGAGCTTCAGACGGCGTCGCACGTGGTGGTCCAGGGAGACCGCGCGCTGCTGGCGCACGAGATCGTGGCGAACTTCCAGGTCGCGGGGACGACGTTCCGGCGGGAGACGATCGCGCTGGGAGGGCGGACGCCGACCGGGTCGACGCGACAGATTCTGCCGCAGTTTGTGACCGGCGCGGGGTGGTTGTCGTTCCTGGGGCTGGTGAACACGGCGGCCACGTCTCAGGACGTGGTGCTGACGGCGCGGATGGATGACGGGACAGCATGGGATCTGCCGGAGAACCCCAAGACGGTGACGCTCGGAGCGAACGGGGGATGGCGGGGGACGGTAGCCGAGCTGTTCGGGATCACCGACGGAGCGGCGCAGTTCCGGGCAGGGTGGATCGACATCGCGACACCGGTGGGTTTTCTGACGTCCTACATCGGGTTCGGGAACGAGGCGACGGCGTCGTTTGCGCTGGTGGCGGGCGTGGAAGATACCGCCGCATCGAAGCTGCAGGTGTATTCGCAGGTGGCGGAAGGGGGCCTTCTCTTCACAGGGCTGACGGTGGTCAACCCCAGCCAGAGCGAAGCAACGTTCGAGTTTTTCACCTTGCGGTCCGACGGGACGACGGTCGGGAAATCGACGTTGACGGTGCCGCCAAACGGCCGTGTCGGCCGGCTGTACCGAGAGTTGCTACCGGCGGCGTTGGGGCAGGTGGGCGGCTGGGCGTACCTGCGATCGAGCGTGGAAGTGGTGGGCGCGGTGCTATTTGGGGGGACCAACGGGTTTGCGCTGGCGAATGTGCCCGCCGAGGCGATCGGGACGGACTTCATCCCGCCCGCACAGGTGGCGGCGGCGATCACGGGGACGGTCCGTCAGGACGGGATCGGGGTTGACGACGTGACGGTGAGCTTGACGGGGCCGGTGGCGACGACGACGACGACGGACGCGGAGGCGAGATACATCTTCGGGCAGTTGCCGGCGGGGACCTACACGCTGAGCGCGTCCCGGGCCGGAGCCCAGGTGGTGCCGGCGGAACGGACGGTGGATCTGGGGCTGGAGAACCTAACCGACGAGGACTTCACCGCCGGGGGGGTAGTGCCCTCGGACGCGCCGACGCTGAGTTTCATCACGCCGTCATCGGCATTCACAGGGACGAATTTACTCAGCATCAAGGTGTTGGGGACGAACTTCAATCCGGCGTCGGTGGTGGAGTTCAACGGTACACCTCTGCAGACGACGTTTGTCAGCTCGGTGGAACTGCAGGCTGTCGTCACGGCCAGCCAGCTGGGGCTGATCGGAAACGTGGAGATCACCGTGAAGACGCCGCCGCCGGGAGGGGGAACGTCGACGCCGGCCGCGTTCGTCGTGATCGCGGTACCTGACAACCCGTTGATCGAAGGCCGAGTGGCGGTCGGGTCGTTCCCGGCAGGGGTGGCGATCCATCCGACGCGTAAGATCGCGTTGGTGACGAATGAATCCAGCGACAACGTGAGCGTGATCGACCTGGAGACCCAGGAAGTGATCGAGACGATCGCAGTGGGTCGGAGTCCGGGAGAAGGGATCGACACCATGCCGGACGGGACCTGGCGGTGGTGGCCAATGTCGGCAGCGACAACGTGAGCGTGATCGACCTGGAGACGATGGAAGTGACGGCGACGCTGAAGGTGGGACGGTTTCCGATCGGGGTGGCGATCGACGAGACACGCGACCTGGCGGTGGTGACGAACGGAGAAGACGGGAACGTGTCGCTGATCCACCTGCCGACACCGGAAGTGGTGTTCGAGGTTGCGGTGGGGGACCGGCCGGCGGGGGTGGCGATCCATTCGGGGCTGGGGATCGCGGTGGTGGCGAACCGCGGGAACGACAACGTGTCGTTGATCGACCTGGATGCGCGAGCGAACGTGGCGACGATACCGGTGGAAGGAGACTTTCCGCGGGGCGTGGCGATCCATGAAGGGAAGAACCTGGCGGTTGTGGCCAACGCCGGCGGCAACACGATCAGTTTGATCGACGTGGCCGCTCGGCGGTTGTTGAGCAACCTTGCGGTGGGGACGGCGCCGACGGGAGTAGGTGTCCACGAGTTGACGAGCCAGGCGGTGGTGAGCAACAGCGGGCTGGTGCGGGGGTCCACGGATCTGGGGGGGTTGACGACGGCATCGATCGTCGACCTGGAAGGGGAGGAATTGGTAGAGGACGTGCCGGTTGGGAGCGCGGCATTCGGGGTGGACGTGGATGAAGCGTCGCAGATGGCGGTCGTGGCCAACTTCGGCAGTAACGATGTGACGCTTATCCGGGTGCCGTTCGCGACGCCACGCTTGAACGACGTGCAGCCGAAGACTCTTCCGCCCGGGGTTACGGAGCACGAGATCACGGTGACGGGGACGGGGTTCGCACCGATATCGGTGGTGACGCTGAACGGGCAGCCGCTGCCGACGACGTTCGTCAGCTCGACGGAGTTGCGGGCGACATTGTCAGGGGAATTGCTGGAGCAGTTGCTGCAGGTGAGTTCGATATCGGCCGACGAGGCGCAGCCGGTGCGTTTTGACGCGACGGTTCCGCTGGTGTTCGGGGTTGTGACAGGAGACAAGCAATCGGACCCGCAGGCGGCCCCGCTGGCGACCACGATTCAGCGGCTGCCGGAGGCGGCGTTCTTAGTTTCGGTGGACCCGGACCGGTTGACCGCCGGACCTGACGGGGGGACGCTGACATTTGGAGGTCGCGGGATCACCGCGAACACGATCGCGCACTTCGGGGACCTGCAGCTTCCCGGGCGCGATACGTCGCCGACCGAGATAACGGTAGACGTTCCGGGTCCACTCGAGCCGGGCAATGTGACCGTATCCCTGGAGAACCTGCCGGTTGTGATCGACGGCCAGTCTCTTGGAGGAGGGAGAAGTCGGTCCCTGACGGTTTTGATCGAGGAGGAGGTGCTCCCGGTACTGAACCCGGTGGTCACGGCGGTGTCGCCGTCCTCGGTACTGCAGGGCTCGGCATCGATAGTCTTGAATATATCGGGTCGGAACTTCGAACCGGGCATCACGACGGTGACGTTCGGGGACCGGGAGTTGGACGCGACGGTGACGGAGAATTTGATCGAAGCGCCGGCACCGGACGACGCGTTCGAAACCACGGGGACAGTGTCGGGAGTTGTGGACTCGCTTGGCAAGACGGCCTCGTTCTCGATCACCGTGCTGCCCAGGCCGGTGTCGATCAGTGCGATCGATCCGACAGTAGCCGAAGCGGGATTGGATTCGCTCCGCGTGACGGTGTCAGGGTCGAATTTCCCGCGGGACACGATGGTCACGGTGGACGGGACGGGGGTATCGACCGACTTCCTGGATGCGACGACGGTGGTGGGGACGATACCGAGTGTGTTCCTGGCCACGCCGGGGCCTCTCACGATCTCCGTGGATGTACCGCTGGTCGGGGAGGCGGTCACGGGTCTGACGCTGGAGCTCCGGAACCCGGCGCCGGTGGCCGAGAGTTTGGACCCGTCGGAGGTAAGCCTGGCGGCAGATTTTCCCATCCGGGTGATCGTGACGGGACGGAACTTGGTTCGGGCCTCGAGGGTGCATGTCGATGGAGCGGCGGTCGATACGACCTTCCTCAACTCGACGAGCCTGGCTTTTGAGTTGACGCGCGGGCCCGGAATCCAGAGTTTGCTATCGGTGGATGGCGGGGCGATACCGTCGTTGCTGGCCGTATCGGGGGCGGGGAGGCTGTCAGTGACGGTGGTGAATCCGGATCCGGGCGGCGGGACCTCCGACGCGTTGGTGTTCACGATTCGCCAACTAGTTCCGAGGATCGATGCGGCCGACCCCGATTCGGTGCGTTTCAATAGCTCGAGGTCGACGACGATCACGCTGACGGGAGGCGGGTTTGTTGCCAACTCCGAAGTGTCGGTGGATGGCAGCCCGGCGGCGACCGTCTTTGTCGATGCCAACACCCTGACGTTTGACCTCCCTGCGGGGACGGCAGCGGGAGACCACGACATCACGGTAACGAACGATGTGACATCCAACAGCGTTACGATCACGGTCACCCGCCCGCCTCCCACTGTGTCGAGTGTGCGACCCGACAGTGGAGTCGAAGGCACGCCGCACGACGTCGACATCGTCGGTGGGAACTTCGTCGCCGGGGCGGAGGTTCTGGTGGACGGACAGCCCAGCGGCGGCAAGTTCGGCGGGCCCACGTCGATGTCGGTGACGCTTGACTCCGCGCCCGCCGGCACACGGTCGATCTCGGTCAGGAACCCGGACGGAACCGAATCCAACGCCGTGGACTTCACCGACATCCCGGAACCCGTCCGGGTTCCCCGAATCCGATCGGTTTCGCCGGGGCCATCGGACATTAAGGCCGGCGACACCGTGACGATCATCGCGGACGGGCTCATTCGAGGCACCCAAGTTTTCCACTCCGACACTGACGTCGGTATCGCCGACGAATCCTGTGGCAGGCCAGTCGATCATAATGACCCTGACCGGAACGAATTTTACTCCCGGTTCAACCGTAACGCTCGCCGGTGGCCTGGAGACTTCGGCAACCGTGACCAACGTGGAGTTCGTCAGCTCGACCACGTTGAACGTGACGATCAGCATCGACTCGGGACACTCCGGTGGTTACACCTTCAAGGTGACGACGGGCAACGGTCAGAGCGGCACGGTCGGGTTCACGATCGTGAACGACAAGGCGACCGTCACGTCGGTCGCACCGAACTCGGGGACCCAGGGTGCGATCGTTCCCGTCACGATTACTGGGAACCAGTTCACCGGCGCGACGTCGGTCAACACCAGTGCCGGGATCGTCCTGTCCTTCACGGTCAACAGCAACACTGAGATCAGCGCGGTGCTCCAGCTGAACGCATCGGCCGGGGCTAAATTCGTCAGCGTCACCAATGCTGCCGGTTCTTCCGGTACGGTGACGTTTACGATCAACTCCAGCGCCATCACGAGTGCAACCTCGCTGGTGATCAGCTCCCTGGCCGGAAGCCAGGGCTTTGGAACCGAAGATGGGACCGGATCGGCGGCCGCGTTCAATACGCCGAACGGGTCCGCCGTGTACAACGGCAGCATCTACGTCGCGGACTTCGTCAACCACACCATCCGGAGAATCGTGATTTCGAGCGGTGTCGTGACGACGATTGCCGGCAAGGCGGGAGAGTCGGGATCCGCGGACGATGCTTCAGGCGGGGATGATGCTCGTTTCAACGGTCCGACTGGAATCGCGAGCGATGGATCCGAGACCCTGTTCATCACGGATCAGCTCAACCACACCATCCGAAAGATCGTGCTTTCGTCGGGTGTTGCTGCTTCCGTCTCGACACTTGCCGGGACGGCGCTCCAGAGTGGGACTGATGACGGGACCGGATCCGCGGCCCGATTCAACCTTCCGTTCGGTATTTCCTGTTGCGGCGGTTCTCCCTCGGCCCTCTACATCGCCGACAGCGGCAATCACTCGATCCGGGAGGTCGTCGTCTCCTCCGGAGTCGTGACGACCCCGGTGGGCAGCGTGGCTGGAACTTCGGGGTTCGTGAATGATGACGACAACGCCGCAAGATTCAATACGCCCAAGGGTCTCGTCGAAGCTAGCGGCGGCGTTCTCTTTGTGGCGGATTCGGGCAACAACGTGATCCGGAAGGTCACAACCGGGGGGACGCACACCGTCACGACGTTCGCCGGCCCCGCGTCCGGTGTCTCGGGTTCCGCAGACGGCACGAGCACGGCGGCCCGGTTCAACGGTCCAGTCGGCATTGCTGCGGACGCGACCAATCTGTACGTCGGCGACCGGCTCAACCACACGATCCGTCAGATCCAGATGTCAAACCAGGCGGTCACCACTTTCGCGGGCACGGCCGGGACCTCCGGGTTCGTCGAAGGCAACGCCAGCACAGTCCGGTTCAACCAACCCGGATTCGTAACCCAGGACAGCGGTAATCTGTACGTTTCCGGTGAGTTGAACCATGCGATCCGGAAGACCAGCATTGCGAGCGTGTCGTTCTCGACACTGGCCGGAAGCCCGAACCCGAAGAGCGGTTCGGTCGACGAAACGGGCGCAAAGGCCCGGTTCAACTCCCCGGATGGAGCATCGATCGATGCGGCGGGCAATATCTATGTCTCCGACAGCGGCAACCATGTTATCCGGAAGGTTGCATCCGGAACGGGGGTCGTCACGACACTGGCCGGGTCGGCGGGCACCTCGGGGACAGCCGACGGAACCGGAACGGCGGCGCGGTTCAAAACCCCAGCAGGCTCCGCTTTTGTCGGTAATTTCATATACCTGGCCGACCTTGGCAATCACACGATTCGGAAGATCAACGTCACAACCGGAGTCGTGACGACCTTCGCCGGGCAGGCCGGAACGAGCGGATCCGCCGACGGTACGGGTACGAGCGCTTCGTTCAAAAGTCCGGCCGGGATCACGACCGACGGGACGTTTCTTTACGTAGCAGATAAACTCAACCACACGATTCGGAAGATCGAGATATCCACCGGGGTCGTATCGACGTTGGCCGGGCAGGCCGGATCATTCGGGCTCACCAATGCCACAGGAACTGCCGCCCGGTTCAATACGCCGGTCGGCATCACGGCCATCGCCGGCACTCTCTACGTGGGCGACTTTTTCAACCATTCGATCCGGGCGATCACGATTTCCTCGGGCGCCGTGACGACGCTTGCGGGCGCCGGGTCCCCCGGCTCCACGGATGCGACGGGAACGTCGGCGAAGTTCAGCAGCCCGGCCGGGGTCACGACCGACGGAACGAACATCTATGTCGCCGATTCCTTTAACAATACGATTCGAAAGGTCGTGATATCCTCGGGCGTCGTGACGACGCTCGCTGGATCGTCCGGCACCGCCGGCTTCGCAAATGCGACGGGAACGTCGGCGCAGTTCAACTCTCCCCTTGACGTCGTTATCGACGGCACCAACCTGTTCATCATCGACGATCAGAACCACCAGGTGCGCAAGGGTAGCGAACCACCAGCCCCGGACTAGTGACCTACCGGTCTCGAAGATCGGCCGCGCCTCAGGCCCGAATCACCTTCTCGCGCCCTTCCCGGATGTCTTTTGTAGCATTGCGCGTATCAATCACCAGCGTCGAGTGCTCCACGATCCACTGATAGTCGATGTCCGTGTGATCGGTCGCGATGACGACGGCGTCCTGTTCCCAGAGCATCTCTTCGGTTGATTCCTTCGAAGACAACTCGGAAAAGTCGTAGTTCCGCATTTTGTACAGGCGTGGGACGAAAGGATCGTGGTAGGAGAGATGCGCGCCCTTGTCCTGGAGAAGACTCATGATCTCGAGCGCCGGGGATTCACGGACATCGTCGACGTCCTTTTTGTATGCCACACCGAGGATCAGGATGTCGGCTCCGCGGATGGATTTGCCATGGTCGTTCAAGCCCCAGGCGATCTTCTCGACCACGAATCGGGGAATGGAAGTGTTGACCTCGCCGGCCAGTTCGATGAAACGGGTCGCGAAGCCATGCTCGCGCGCTTTCCACGCCAGGTAGAAGGGATCGATCGGGATACAGTGGCCGCCCAGTCCGGGCCCGGGATAGAACGGCGTGAAGCCGAAGGGTTTCGTACTGGCCGCGTCGATGACTTCCCAGATATCGATATCCATTCGGTCGCAGAGAAGCTTGAGCTCGTTCACGAGCGCGATATTCACCGACCGGTAGATGTTCTCGAGCAGTTTGACGAGCTCGGCTGTCTGCGTGGATGAGACGGGTACGATCCGGTCGATGATCTGCCCGTAGAGGGTTGCGGCGACCTTCAGGCAGTCCGCCATCGTTCCGCCGACCACCTTCGGGATGGTCTGAGTGGAAAATCGTTCGTTGCCCGGATCCTCCCTTTCGGGCGAATAGGCGAGGAAATAGTCTTCGCCGACCTTCAAGCTTCCCTTCTTGAAGCTTTCAAGCAGGACCTCTTCGGTCGTTCCGGGATACGTCGTGCTTTCCAGGACCACGAGCTGTCCGGGCCGCAGCGTTGCCGCGATCGATTCCGCCGTTTTCTCGATGTACTGGAGGTCCGGTTCCCGTTTCGAAGTCAGGGGAGTCGGCACGCAGGCGATGATGCAGTCGGCTGCGGCCAGGCGGGTGAAGTCCGCCGTCGCTTCAAACTTCGCACTCTCGCGCAACGCCGCGATGCGTTCGCCTTCGATGTGCCCGATGTAGGAACGGCCGGCGTTGAGCTCGGTTACTTTCACCGAATCGACATCGAATCCGATCACCGGGAAACCGACTTCCCCGAACCGAAGTACGAGCGGCAGGCCGACGTAGCCCAGGCCGATTACCCCGATCGTTGCGTCGTGTGCTTCGATCTTTGCGATCAGTTCGTCACGCTTCATGAAGAGAATTCTCGGATTTTGTGGATGACATAATCGATTTCTTCTTCCTCGAGCTCGGGAAAGACAGGCAGCGCCAGGCAGGTCCTTGCGGCTTCTTCGGCGCGAGGAAAGTTGCCCTCCGAGCCGCCGACATGCGACAGGCTCGCCTGGAGATGCAGCGGGATCGGGTAGTAGAGCCCCGTGCCGATACCGTGACCCAGGAGGAACTCCCTCAACTCGTCCCGCTGCGGGCTTCGGATCACGTACTGATTGTAGACCGCGTGGTTGTGCCCGGAAGGAGACGGAATCGTGACGGCCCCGGTGAGCCCCTCGTCGTAGCGCCGGGCGATGTGTCGCCGTCTTTCGTTCCACTCGCGGACATACTTCAAACGGACCGACAGGGCGGCCGCCTGCAGGGAGTCCAGGCGGCTGTTGACACCCAGCTCGTTGTGCTCGTAGTCGTTCTCCAGACCGTGGGCGCGCAGCAGTCGCAGCTGTGCGGCGGCACGGTCATCGTTGGTCACGACCATTCCGGCATCCCCTATGGCAGCCAGGTTCTTCGTCGGGTAGAAGGAGAGGCATCCGCAAAAACCCATGGTGCCGGCGGGGCGGTTTCGGTGGAGGGCCCCGAAAGCCTGGGCGACATCTTCGATGATCAGAACGCCGTGATCCGCCGCGAAAGCCTGGATGCGAAGCATTTCGGCACAGTCGCCGAACAGGTGGACGACGATCACGGCCCGGGTGCGCGGCGTCACCCGCCGCCGGATTTCCTCCGGGTCGATCTGGAATGTCGCGAAATCGATGTCCGCGAAGACCACCTTCGCGCCGATCCGGACGGCCGAGGACGCGGACGAGAAAAACGAAAAGGCCGGGACGATGACCTCGTCGCCCGGTCCGATCTTCGCCGCCATCATCGCCAGCATCAACGCGTCGGAACCGTTCGCGACCCCTACCGCGTTGCGAACGGGAAGCCATTCGGACACCTCTTCTTCCAGCTGGCTGACCGCAGGTCCGAGGATGAACCGCTGGGAGTCGATGACGCCCATGAGGGCCTCGTCCAGCTCTTCCCGAATCCGCTCTGTCTGTCTCCGGAGATCGAAGAAAGGGACTCTCATTCGGTGGGTTGCGTGCGGTCGTGCCCAGCGACGAAATCACTGGCCTTTGCGGAGGGATGTCCCATAAGATTCATTGTTAAACGTTCCAACACCGAGAGACGTCTAAAATGGCAAGACTATTGGGTTTGGTTCGTTAAATCAACAGCCTTCGCCGGCGAGTGCTCCACGAGGGGCCGTGAGGTCGAAACACGCGGTGGGCCCGGCGCAATCAGACGGAGATAACATGTCCCGAAAATGGTTAATCACCTTTCTGTTCAGCTTCTTGATGATTTCGGCCGTTGCCGTGCCCGAAGCGTTGGCGCAGGCAGGCGGACTTCGCGATGAACAGCCCCCGATCCCCGTCTCGGAGATCATCCAGAAATTTGCCGCCAAAGAAGCCCAGTTCCGGCTGGCTCGTGGCAACTACGTTTACCGGCAGGATGTGAAAGTCCAGGAACTGGACAGCCGCAACCGGGTCCTGGGGGAATACCACGTCGTCAGCGATATCCTCTTCGAGTCGCCGGGCCGCCGGACGGAAAAGATCGTTTATGCTCCCCAAAGCACGCTCAGGGGTATACAGATTACCCCGCAGGATCTGGAAGACATCCGCTCGATTCAGCCCTTCGTCCTGACGACTGATGACCTCCACCTCTACAACGTCAGCTACCTGGGTAAGGAACTGATCGACGAGATCGACAACTATGTGTTCGAGGTCAGCCCGAAGGTCATCGAAGAGGGCGAGCGGTACTTCGAAGGAAAGATCTGGGTCGACGATATCGACCTGCAGATCGTCAAGACCTTCGGCAAGGCGGTTCCGGACATCATCAAGGACGGTCAGGAGAACCTGTTTCCCCGGTTCGAGACGTACCGCGAACAGATCGACGGCGTTTTCTGGTTTCCCACTTACACCCGGGCCGTGGACACGCTGAATTTCTCTTCGGGATCGAAGCGGATCCGTCAGGTCATCAAGTACGAAGACTATAAACAGTTCGGCGCGGACGTGCAGCTGACTTTCGGTGACGAGGTCGATGAGGAAGACGCGGGAACGGACGAAGAAACCACCTCCGAGGATCCGAACAAGCCGACCGAACCCGGCGCCGCCAAAAAGAAGAAGGGGCCCGGAACGGGATAGATTCTACGAACTCGAGCACGGGCGGAACAGCGAACCGCCCGTCCGACCTACCCCCTGTAACCTCTTCTGCCCCACCAATATTCGTCCACCTCGCCCTGTGCTAAACTGGTGACAATTCTGCTGGTTTCGCAAGGAGAAACTCATGTCGGGCCATTCCAAGTGGCACAGTATCAAGCACAAGAAAGCAGCGACTGACGCCAAGCGCGGCAAGATGTTCACGAAGCTGATCAAGGAAATCACGGTCGCTGCGAGGATGGGGGGCGGAGACCCGGAGGCGAACGCCCGTCTGCGCAAGGCCATCAGCGACGCCAAGGGGATGAACATGCCCGCCGACAACATCAAACGTGCGGTCATGAAGGGCACGGGAGAACTCGCCGGCAGCTCGATCGAAGAGATCTCATACGAAGGATACGGGCCCGGTGGCGTTGCGGTCATGGTCGAGGTGCTGACCGATAATCGGAACAGGACAGTGAGCGAGCTTCGCCACGTCTTCGACAAGTACGGCGGGAACCTGGGTGAGAACGGCTGTGTCGCGTGGATGTTTACGAAGCGGGGTTACATCCTCATCCCGACCCAGGGACTCGGCGAAGACGACGCGATGAACGTTGCGATCGAAGCCGGGGCGGACGACTTTTCGACTCAAGGCGAAAATTACGAAATCATGACTGCGCCGGAGTCATTCGATGGCGTTCTTGCTGAGCTGAAAGGGAAGGGCCTCGAGCCGACGACGGCGGAGGTCTCGATGGTGCCGCAGAACTACGTCAAGCTCGAAGGCAGGCCCGCCCAGCAGATGATCAAGCTGATGGATGCCCTCGAAGATCACGACGACGTGCAGAACGTACACGCGAACTTCGACATCGAAGAGTCGGAATTGGCCGGGGTGATCTAAACCGATCCGGCAGTGCCGGCACCCTCCCCGGGGACAAACGGGAAATGCGGATTCTTGGAGTGGATTGCGGTTCGAGGGTGACCGGATACGGGGTCATCGAAACCAAGGGTGCCGACTACGGCTTCGTCGACTGCGGGGCGATCCGCCTGCGTGCTTCCGCCTCTCTGGCCGAACGGCTGCGAACGATCCACCGATCGCTCGCTGAGGTGATCCAGAAGCAGTCGCCGGACGTCGTCGCGTTCGAGAGCGTGTTTCACGCCGCAAATGCCCAGAGCGCTCTGAAGCTGGGGCATGTCCGAGGAGTTTCGATGTTTACCGCCGCTGCAGCCGACCTGCCCGTGTTCGAGTATTCGGCGCTGGAGGTCAAGAGCGCCGTGACCGGCTACGGCCGGGCTGAGAAATCACAGGTGCAGCAGATGGTCCGGTCTCTACTCCGGCTGCGCGATGCGCCGGAACCCCACGACGCGTCCGACGCGCTCGCCGTGGCGATATGCCACGCTCAGAGCTACAGATACGAGCAGGCGACGGCGGCCCATGAGTAACGTTTTCATAGCTCTCTTATTTCTCCTGCCCCAGAGTAATTTCGCAACTTTCAGCTATTGTGTCGAGAATCGAGGTCCCTGGGAACTCCAGTGTTTTGAGCTCGATCCGGCGGGTAAAGGAACCTTCAAGTTCATCCCGCGAGATGCCGATCTAATAGAAGTAGGGGTCGAGCTGTCGAGGGACATCGCCGCGGAGTTCGCCGAATTGCTTGCTGATACCGACTACCTTGCCGAAGGATCGGACTACGAGTCGGGCCGCAACGTGGCAAACCTCGGGGCGAAGAAGTTGACGCTCACCGGTCCGACCGGAGTGCGGGAAGCGGAATTCAACTTCTCGACGCGCCGCGAGGTAACGAAGCTCGCATCGTTCTTCGACCGATTGATCGCCCAGGAACTGCTCATGTTCGACATCGACGTGGCGCTCCAGTTCGACCGCCTCTCGATTCCGAAGAAGCTCGAGCAGATCGAGAAGGACCTGCGAGCCAGACGAGTCGCCGACGCGAAGCGGCTGATTCCGGTGCTCGACCGGATCGCGAGCGACCGCAGGCTCGTGAATTTCGCACGACAGACGGCCACCCGTCTGAAGAGGCAGATCGAAGGAAACCATTGAGACTCATGATTCGATTCATCACGCTGGCAATTGCCTTGCTCTTGCCCGCATCCGGCTACTCCCAGATGTTTCCGTCGATCGTTGCCCGTGGCGCTGCCGTGGAGATTGAACGCTCCGATGGCGTCGCCGAGTCTCCTGGTGCGACCCTCGGCGAGGGAGATTCCGTCCGGACCGGATCGGCGTCTTTTGCGGTGGTCGCGTTTGAGGATGGTTCCCGGGTCACGCTCGGGGAGCGTTCGTCGGTGACGATCAGCGCGCTGGGTGGGATGGACGTGATGACGGCCGTCAGACTCGACAGTGGCTCTTTGCGCGCGCGGTCGGGCCTTGGCGCGGTCCGAATCGAGACACCCGCCGGAGACTTTACGCTTTCGGAGTTGCCGGCTGAAGCGGAGTTCGGCCTGGAGGGGGACAAGGTAACCGTTTACGTGGCTTCCGGCGCGCTCGAACCAGCCAACGTGGAACCGTCGTCGCTCGTGTTCCGCGGAAACAAGGCCCGCGCGGCCCGCATATACCGTGCCGGTTCCCTGGAAGGCTACATGTCGCCTCCCTTCGTGTATCCATCGGACTGGATTACGCCCGAGATATACGTCACCGACCCACAATCTGGCTTCGAGATCAGCGTCGATCCGTCTGCCGCGGTAAACCCTCCCCCGGACCCACAGTAACCACTCGTCACCGATACACCTTTCTAATTAAGACATTCCGACAGACCGACAAGTGGGGATCTTCAACACGAAGGAACGAAGCTAACGAAGGAACACGAAGATCCCTATTTCTTTCTCCGTGTTCTTCGTGTCTTCGTGTTGAAAAATAGAATTACGAGTTACCGTAACTTAGCGGGTCAAGGAGATCGGTTCGCATGTGATCAGGAAACGATCACGCCTGCGTAGCCGACCACACGTTCACGATCGCCGAAGATGTCGCCCGAGGTGGCGTATTTCACCAACTCGGCCTCCGTCGCGCCCAGTTGGTTCGCCGCGATCAACATCGACGTGGCCGGCGCGAAACCGCACATGGAAATCTGTTCGCGTCTGACAACTTCATGGAGTTCCTCCGCATCACGCGCGAGCATCTGCTCGATTGCTTTCCGATCCTTGACTCGTGTGATCGCGTCGGACTCGTAGTGGTTCATGTCGCTGGACGCAACGATGAGAACTTCCTCGCCTGACTGTTCTACCGCCTCCCCCATCGCATCCCCAAGCCGTCTGAGCGTGCCGATGTCTGAAGTCCCGACAGTAATGGGCACGAATCGGGTCTCGCCGGGGGCGAGGAATTGAAGGAAAGGCAGCTGGACTTCGAGTGCGTGTTCGAATTCGTGCGCAGCGTGGTCCTCGCGAAGTTCCGGATTCAGTGAGCAGAGCAACCCCGCCAGGGGTGAATCGATCGGGACGTCGCCCAGGGGCGTTTGCCACGCGCCCTCGCTCATGATCGACAGCGGCGTGCCCCGCCTGGTGTGGTTCGGGCAGAGGATGATGTATCGAGCCGGCAGCTGCAACCGCGAATACACCGCTCCCGCAACGTGACCCGAATAAACGTACCCGGCGTGGGGAACGACGATCCCCTGGGCCGTCAGGCGATCTGAGGACTCGTTGATAAAACCCCGAACCGCTTCCTCGAGGGCGTTCGGATCCGCCGGATAGAACTGCCCGGCGACCGCTGGAGTCCGTGTATACATGCTCCTCTCGTTGGTCCGAAACCGACTGACTACCGACTACTGACTACCGGCAACTCCGTTTCAATCATTATGTTACAATCTCGCGCCGATGAAAATTCTATCGACCTGCTTCCACTCTGAATTCCCTGCCTGGACCATGCCGGAGTGGTGCGTCGAGGAAGTGGTCGAGGCCTTCCCGGACATCGAATTCGTGCGGCTGACTTCCGCGGAACGGATCCCGGACGAGATCGTCGATGCCGACGTCCTCATGACTTGGATGGTCGATGAGGAGGCGTTCCGTTCAGCGCGCAAACTCAAGTGGATCCACACCGGGATGGCGGGCCTGACCTTTATCTTGATTCCTCCCGTCGTTGACAGCGACGTTGTCGTCTCGAATTCAAAGGGTGTCCATCCGCCCATCATGGGCGAGCACGCGATGGGGTTGATGCTCGCTCTTTCGCGACGACTGCACGACTGTATGGATTTTCAGCGCAAAGCTATCTGGGGACGCGGCGAAATCTTCGGTCGTGTTCCGTCGTTTGAGGGGCTGAGTGGCAAGACAGTGGGCGTGGTTGGCTTCGGAGCGATCGGAGTCGAGGTGGCCCGCCGGGCGCGCAGCTTCGACATGCGGGTGATCGGTTTCAAGAGAGATACCAGGGAAGCTTCGGAACTGGCTGATGCTGTATACACGCCGGATGAGCTCGATAGCCACCTGTCTGAAATCGACTATCTGGTCATTGCCGCTCCACTGACCGATGAAACCGAGGACATGATCGGAGCCCGCCAGTTCGAGCGGATGAAGCCGACTTCCTTTCTGATCAACCTGGCCCGCGGCGAGCTCGTCGATCAGGACGCCCTGATCGCCGCCCTGGAGAGTGAGCAGATTGCGGGAGCCGGTCTCGACGTCTTCGTACCGGACCCCCTTCCCGACGGCCATCCCCTCTTCACGACGAAGAACCTCATCCTGACCCCACACGTGGCGGGTACCTCCCCGGAAATGTGGCGCCGCATCGTCGACATGTTCATCGACAATATCGGACGTTTCCGCGAGGGGCGCGGATTGATCAATCAGGTTGACAAGGTGAGGGGGTATTGAGGAAGTAGTCAGTTGCCAGTAGTCAGTAGTCTGAGCACTAAACTGGGTTTCTGCCGGCCAGAAGAGGTCCGTGACATCTTTGATTCGGTACAGGAACTAAGAAAGATGCTGGCAGGACTGCGCAGAGCCTTGTCGGAGAACGAACTCCCCGAACTGACTACCGACGACTGACTACCGAACGAACAAGGCAGTGATTCGGTACAGGAACTAAGAAAGACTGGCAGGACTGCGCAGAGCCTTGTCGGAGAACGAACTCCCCAACTGACTACCGACGACTGACTACCGAACGAACAAGGCAGTTCGACTGCCTAGTTCGTTCTCGCGTAATACCCCTTCTTGTGCCGCACTTTCAACTTGTCCGGCTTGCCGTCGCCGTTGACGTCCAGGCGGGGAACTTCGACTTTGATCTTGTGCAGCTTTCCGTCCTTTTCCTGGTTGGTCGGCACAAAAGCAAGGCTGTACTGGTTGCGCATGTTGGCGCTGACTGTTTCGTAGATGCCGCGGTATTCGCCCTGGAATCTCGGGAAGAAGTAGGTGCCGCCGCTGGCGTTGGCGAGTGAACGAAGGACATTCTCGGCCTGCAGAAACGATATTCTCGCCAGGCCGCCCATTCGGTCTTCATACATGGTTCGGAACAACTGGGCCATCCCTACCGAATAGATCATCGTGTCGGAGCCCTCGGCCATCCTGAGGACCTCGCCGTAGTTGTGCTTGCTGATCGTGTCGAAGCCCGTACTCAGGAGGAAGATCGCCTTTTTCCCGTCGATGTTCTCCATGCGCTCCAGCGTGAACGCGACAGCGTCATAGAGTGAAGTCTCGCGATAGGCCGGGTACCGCAGACGGCGAAGTCCGCCGAAGAGCTCGTCCCGATTCTGGGTGAAGTCGGCCAGAATCTCCGGACGGATGTCGTAGGCGACGACCGCGGCCCAGTCATCCTCTCGCAGGGAGTTGATGAAACCGGCGGCGGGGCGAACGACATCGTCGTAGTAGTAGCCGAACGTGTCGCCGAATTCGATCAGCAGAACGACCGTCATCGGGGCATCGGTCGGGCTGAAGTTCGTGATCGTCTGCTCGACCTTGTCCTCGGTGATCGTGAAGTGTTCTTTCACGAGACCTGAAACCGGGTTTCCCCGTCCGTCGGTGACGACGACGTCGAATTGCACCAGGTCGACGTCGATCGACAAGGCAAACTGATCGTCCTCACCCAGTTCGCGCGGTGGCGTCTTGTCTTCCTCCTCGGAAATCGGAGGCAGCGGGACGTTCCTGCCCACGGTCTTCTTCGGGCCCTGGGCCACGGAGAAGCCGACTGCCAGCAGAATCAGCGCGACGGCTGCAGCGAGTCGTTTCGGTTTCATGTTTCCTCTCCTGCGGGATTGCGCGATAGATATTGAACAGCCTACCTGACCGCAGCCAGTGTCGCAAGTTCTACCGGCCTGATTTTTGAACCGCTTAAGACCCGCTGCCATATTGGACGGCCCTGGAATTGATTCGTTGAATCGGCGTCTGAAATCCAACATCATTATTTGTTGGACAAAGCCCCAAACTCTTAACTGACAGGTAATGCTATGAAATCCGTTTATATCGCGTCTGCCCAGCGGACACCGATCGGGAGATTCGGTGGCACCCTGGCCGGAATGACCGCAGTGGATCTGGGAATCGTCGCCACTCGTGCGGCGCTCGAGAAGGCAGGCATCGAGGCCTCCGACGTCGAGGAGGTGATCATCGGGCAGGCCCGCCAGGCCGGCAACGGCCCCAACCCAGCCAGACAGATCGGCATTCGTTCCGGCATTCCGGCCGAAGTGCCCGCCTACACGGTAAACCAGGCCTGCGGCTCGGGCCTGAAGTCGATCATCCTGGGCTACCAGGAAATCATGCTCGGAAACGCCGGTATCATCGTTGCAGGCGGCACGGAGTCGATGAGCCGCGTGCCCTACCTTGTCGAGAATGCGCGCTGGGGTCTGCGGTTGGGTCACCAGGAATTCGTCGACGGCATGTACCGTGATGGATTCATGTGTCCACTGGCCGACATGGTGATGGGAGGGACGGCCGAGAAGCTCGCCGAAATCCATGAAATTTCGAGAGCAGAGCAGGACGAGTTCGCGCTCCGAAGCCAGAGCCGAGCCGGTGAGGCGCGCCAATCGGGACGCTTCGGCGACGAAATCGCGCCGGTAACGGTCCCGAGGAAGCGAGGCGAGACCCTGCTGTTCGAGGCCGACGAGCACATTCGCGCCGACGCGAGTGTTGAAGGCATGTCGAAACTGAAGCCGGTCTTCTCGAAGGAAGGAACCGTGACGGCCGCGAACTCCTCCGGAATTACCGATGGCGCAGCCGCAACCGTTCTCGTGTCCGAAGAGGAAATGAAGAAGCGCGACCTCGAACCGCTGGCACGGATCGTCGACTACGCCATCGCCGGTGTCGACCCGAAGATCATGGGGATCGGTCCCGTTCCGGCGATCCACAAACTGCTGGCGAAGACCGGCATGTCACTGGACGGCTTCGACCTGGTCGAGCTCAACGAGGCCTTCGCCGCCCAGGTCCTGGCCTGCCTGCGCGAGGTGGCAGTCGATTCTGAGAAACTGAACGTCAACGGCGGCGCCATCGCGCTCGGTCACCCGATCGGCTGTACCGGAACCCGGATCACGACCACGCTTCTCCACGAAATGCGACGCAGAGACGCGCGTTACGGATTGGCGACTCTCTGTATCAGCGGTGGAATGGGAATCGCTCTGGCGATCGAGAGCGTCAATTAAGGCCTCCGTTTTCTCCAGGAGCAGGAAGAGTTTTGCTTGAAGTGTAAAGATTCGATAAAGATGGCATGTCCGGCCGCCAGGAGCAAGAACCCACTCGTAATCACCAGGTTGAAGGATTCGATTCCTTAAGGGCTGGTTCGAGGACCAGGACACCGGCGCGATCGCCATCCCCAAATACCGCCCCGTGTCGGGAAACGGGTGCGGATTCTGCTTGCTCAACCCGCCGTATAGTGATAGAAACGCAGAACATCCCGGAGTTTGTCCGCAATCGTGTAAGAAGCCCTGAATCTGAGGGAGGCCGATCTAATAATGATAAAGCGCAGCACTGTCTCGCTGGCTGCAGTATTCGTGTGCCTGTTGGTCATGGCGGGGATCAATCTTGTCGGACAGCAGGCGACAGACAGCGCTGTCGGCATGGTCAGCGCGAACGACGTTCCGTTGTCCCCCGAGTCCCAACAGGCGATCGTCGACCAGTATTGTGTTTACTGTCACGACGACGTCGAGATGGCCGGCAACATGACCATGTCCGGTCTGAACTTCACGCATGTCGAGGAAAGCGCCGAGCTGGCCGAGAAGATGATCGCCAAGCTGCGGCTGGGGATGATGCCGCCTGCCGGCATGAGCCGTCCCGCAGATGACACCCTCCTGGCGCTGGTGGAGACCCTGGAGTCGAACCTCGACGAGGCGGCCCGGGCCGCTCCCGATCCAGGAGCGCATCGGTTCCAGCGGCTCAGTCGCGCCGAATACGAGCGCGTAATCCACGACCTGCTGGCTCTGGATGTGGACGCGGGGAAGTGGCTCCCCGCCGACCTTTTAATGGGCGCCTTCGACAACCAGTCGGCCGCCCAGCCGTTCTCGCCGACGGTCCTGGATTCGTTCCTGAGAGCCGCCGCCGAGGTTGCGCGGTTGGCGGTCGGGAACCCCGAGGCCGCCTCCGCCACGACGAAGCACGTGAACCCGGAGCGGGTTTCGCAGCATGCCTGGGATCGGCTCGAAGGCGCGCCATTCGGGACTCGGGGTGGAATCGTGGTGACACACGACTTCCCCGCCGACGGAGAATACGTCTTCCACGTGAAAACCAAACAGGGGAGCGGGAATCAGACGGCTGTAGAGGATCTTGACATTTCCATCGACGGCGAGGGGGTTGCCCTGTTGATGCTCGAACACAACGCAGGGGGGCGCAAGCGTGATGACGTCGGCATTTTGCTGGCCGACCTGGAGGCGCGGGTCGGCATCCAGACCGAGCCGATCTTCGTCCGTGCGGGCCAGCACACCGTGGCGGCGGCGTTCGTCAACCTCATCGACGGTCCGTACGAGGATCGGTTCAGTCCTGTCAGGTGGTCGGCCACCCATCCGATTACGAGCCAGCAGTACGGAATCACCGGGCTGACTCACCTCAGCGAGCTGTGGATCACCGGCCCCAGCAATGTGTCCGGAGTGTCCGAGACAGCGAGTCGCCAGAAGATTTTCACCTGCCGCCCGCCGTCGCCTGCCGAGGAGCGGCCCTGCGCCGAGTCGATTCTCACGGAGCTGGCGACCCAGGCGTACCGGCGACCGGTGACGCCGAAGGACGTGGCGGACGTGCTGTACTTCTACGACGAGGGGGCTGCTGAGGAGGGATTCGAACTGGGAGTGCGGCAGGGTTTGCAGTCGATCCTCGTATCGCCGGAGTTCCTGTTCCGCCTGGAGCGGGCGCCCGCGAGCGCCCGGCCGGGTGAGAGCTATCGACTGAGCGACGTCGAGCTCGCGACACGGCTCTCCTTCTTTCTGTGGGCCACGGGTCCGGATGAGGAGCTACTCGGGGTCGCCGCGAGCGGCCGGCTTTCGAACCCTGTCGTCCTTGAGGAGCAGGTCGAGCGGATGCTCGAGGATCCGCGGTCCGAGACGCTGGCCACCCGTTTCGCGCACCAGTGGCTGAGACTGGAGGACGTCGGGGAGATCTGGCCGCAAGCGTATCTCTTTCCGGATTTCACCGGACAGCTCGCCGACTCGCTGGTGCGGGAGACCGAGCTGCTCTTCCAGTACCTGGTCGAGGAGGACCGGCCCCTGTTCGAGCTCTTCGACGCCGACCACACCTACATGAACGAGCGTGTGGCCCAGCACTACGGAATCGAGGGGATCTACGGAGATGAATTCCGCCGCGTCGCCTACCCGGACGACCGGCGGCGGGGCGTTCTCAGCCACGGGAGCGTGCTGCACCTGACCTCCATGGCGGACCGGACGTCCCCGGTGCTGCGGGGCAAGTGGGTCTTGGAAGTGCTCTTAGGGTCGCCTCCGCCTCCGCCGCCGGAGAACGTTCCGGCCTTCGAGGATACTCCGGCGGTCGCAGAAGGCCGCCCTCTGAACACCCGCGAGCGGATGGAGGCACACCGCGAGAACCCGGCGTGTAACTCCTGCCACCGCTTCATGGATCCCATCGGCCTGGCTCTGGACAGCTTCGACGCCACCGGCAGGTGGCGGATCCGCGAGAACATGGTGCCGCTCGACACGAGCGGCGACTTCTACGACGGCACGCCGATCGGAACGCCCGGCGAGCTCGTCGGCGCTCTCCTGAAGCGTCCGATCCCGCTCGTGCGGCACTTCACGGAAAACCTGTTGTCATATTCGCTCGGCCGGCCCGTGGAGTACTTCGACCAGCCGACGATTCGCGCGATCACCCGAGAGGCTGAAGCCAACGAATATCACATGTCGTCTTTCATCCTGGGAGTGGTGAAGAGCGACGCATTCCAGATGAAACGGATCGAACCGGCCGGGACCGAGGACCGAGCGGCCCGCAACTAAACACATCACCCAAGCGTTGAGGAGACTCAGACTATGTCCTACATCACTGGAAAATACATACCCCGACGGACCTTTCTCCGCGGCGCCGGCGTCATGGTGGCGCTGCCGTTCATGGAGTCGATGGTACCGGCCGCCCGAGCCTGGCAAGACCCCGCGTCGGAGAAGTTCACGCGCTTGATCGGCGTCGAGGAGTCGATGGGGTGCGCGGGCAGCAACGAGTGGGGTGACGAGCGGCACTTCTTCGCACCAGCGAAGGTCGGCCGCGACTTCGAGTTCATAGATGACAGCCATCTGAAGCCCCTCGAGTCGTTCCGGGACTACCTGACGGTCATCAGCGATACCGACGTCCGAATGGCGAGTTCCCTGACGCCCGACGAGATCGGCGGCGGCCACGATCGCGCGTCCGCGGTGTTCCTGACCCAGGCCCATCCGCTGCGCAAGTCGGGCGCGGTCTACCTCGGGAAGTCGCTGGACCAGTACCATGCGGACCGCTTCGGACAGGACACGGTGTTGCCCTCCCTCGAGCTGACCACCGAGCTGGGGGGGCCTGGCGGTTGCGAATACAGCTACCACTGCGCGTACGGGACGACCATCGCCTGGGCGGGTCCCACCGAACCGCTTCAGCCCGTCGCCGATCCGAGGACGGTGTTCGAGCAGCTCTTCGGCGTCGGTGACTCGGCCGCGGACCGTGCTGCCCGGCGGCAGACGACCGGGAGCCTGCTCGACTGGGTCGGGACGAAGCTGGCCGATCTGAAGAGGGAGCTGGGTGCGACCGACCGTCGGGCCCTGGACCAGTACACGACCCACATCCGCGAGATGGAGCGGAGGATCCAGCTGGTCGAGGCGCAGAACAACAGCGGCGAGGAGCGGGCGATGCCGGAGGCGCCCTCGGGCGTTCCCGACCGGTGGGAGGATCACATGCAGTTGATGTTCGACCTCCAGCTGGTGGCGTTCCAGGCGGACCTCACGCGGGTGATCACCTTCAAGCCGGGAGCCGACCGCTCGAGCATGACCTTCCCCGAGAGCGGAACGAACAAACCATGGCACTCGGCGTCGCACCACGGAAACACGCCCGATGGCATCATGGCCTACCTCATGATCAACCGGTACCGCCTGGGTCAGTTCGCTTACTTCCTGGACAAGCTGAAGAACACGATGGAGGGTGACGCTTCCCTGCTGGACAAGACCGCCATCGTCTGGGGTTCGGCGATGGGGGACGGGAACCCCCACAACAACATTCGCTGCCCGCTGCTGATGATGGGGCACGCGAACGGAGCGCTGGAGGGCAACCTCCACCTGAGGGCCGAGAGGGGGACGCCGATGGCGAACGCGTTCCTGACCCTGATGCATCGAATGGGACACGACGACATGGAGTTCTTCGGTGACAGCACGGGCGAGTTCCCGGTGACCTTCCCCGGGGAGTCGGTGGATTCGAGGGGGGCGGCATGAATCCAGGAAGAGGGACGTGCCTGACCGCTGCGGTCCTCGCAATCGCCCTGCTCATCGGAACCGTCGCGGCGGCCGACTTGCCGCTCCTGGACGCGACGAAGCGGGGTGACGCGGCGGCGGTCCGGTCGCTCATCGCGGACGGAGCGGATCCGAACGCGACCCGCGGAGACGGTCTGACCGCGCTGCACCTGGCAGCCGAGGCAGGCAACCTCGAGATCGCCAGGCTCTTGATCGGCGCGGGGGCCCAGGTCGCGGCGGCGACGCGCATCGGCGGCTACATGCCGATACACCTCGCCAGCGGGGCCGCTCAGGCGTCTGTTGTCGGCGCGCTCCTTGAGGCCGGCGCCGACCCGAACGCGGTGACGACAGGCAGCCGTGTGACGCCACTCCACCTCGCCGCGAAAGCGTTCGATGGCGAGAGCACGGTCCGGGTTCTGCTGGAGCACGGTGCACCCGTCAACGCCCTGGAGGCTTCGGCCGGGCAGACGCCGTTGATGTTCGCGGCGTCCTACGGCCGCACGGAATCAGTCCGCGAGCTCCTCGGCCACGGCGCGGATACGGCGATCAGCACGGAAGTCGTCGATGTGTTGAAGAGAATGGTCATCGACCAGGCTGCGCAGGCACGCCTGCAGGAGGCGCAGAAGGAGATCCTCGAGAGCTCTCCCGAGGGAGCGGACCGGGTTTTGACCGCCACGGAGGCGCAGGCGGCCATCGCCGCCCAGCGCGAGTTCCTGCGCTCGGAAGAGGCGATCGAGAAGTTGCTCGTGGACTTCCATCCCGACGATGTGGCGAACCGCCGAAAGTACAGGGCGACCGAAGTCGAGTACCTGGCACGACCGTGGTTTGAGACGCTGGTCGGGAAGACGGGCGGTCTGACGGCGCTGCTGCACGCGGCCCGCGAAGGCCACATCGAAACGGCGGAGGTTCTCCTGGACGCCGGAGCCGACATCAACCAGATCAGCGGCGGCGACGGAAGCAGTCCCCTGGTCAGCGCCGTGCAGAACGGTCACTTCGACCTGGCGCTGGTGCTGATCGAGCGCGGCGCGGATCCGAACCTCGCCACACACACCGACCGGGTCGCAGCGCTCCTTGGTGTGTTGCAGACTCAGTGGGCGAACTTTACCAGTTACCCGGTGCCCCGGGCGCACGAGTACCAGAAGAGCGGCTACATGGACGTACTGCGCGCGCTGCTGGAGGCGGGCGCCGACCCGAACGTGGCGACCACGAGACACCTGTGGTACTGGGAATTCGTTGTCGGGCGGGTCGGGCTCGACGTCAACGGTCTCACCCCGTTCTGGCGTGCCGCCTTCGCGCTGGATATCGAGGCGATGAAGTTGCTGGCGGCATACGGTGCCGACCCGAACATTCCGACCCGGTGGGACGAGGTCGGCATGAGGGGTACGCGGCAGGAGGACGGGCGATCCGGGGATGACTCCGGGCTGCCGCCGTTTACCAAGGGCACGGCCAACATGTATCCCATACACGCCGCGGCGGGGGGCGGTTGGCTCGGGTTCGTAGCCGTCGACATGCGGCAGATTCCGGACAACTTCTTCAATACGGTGAAGTACCTGGTCGAGGAGCATGGCGCGGACGTCAACGTGCCCCACTCCTGGGGCTACACGCCGCTTCACTATGCGGCGGCCAGGGGCGACCACGAGCTCATCGACTATCTGCTGTCGAAGGGCGCCGAGTTGAACGCAGTCAGCCGGCTTGGCCAAACGCCGGTCGATATGGCCCGCGGCGGCGGAGCCGGATACCACCGTCGTTCGCCGATGCCGGAGACCGTGGAGTACCTGTTGAGCCTCGGCGCCGAGCTCAAGTGTATCGACACCCACTTCCGGGGCACCGGAGCCTGGTGCGCGGGCGCCGGCGTGCCGCCGTTCGAGGGAGCGATCATAACGCTGCCACCTCCCAAATAGCGCCAGCCTTCCACAGGTGTAGGTGCGTCTATGACCGCACATCCCCTGATTTGAGTGGATTACCTGCAGTTCTCTGAGGGGCCCGGGATGAAATTCCCCGGGCCCTGCCAATTTCTACAAGGCTATACGGGAGCTTCTGGGGAATTTCCGGGGGTAATCAGCCGAGCCCTGCCGCACCGTTCCTTCAGTTCTTCAAACCAACTTCACCACTGCGACGACGGCAGTGATCGGCAGACCGCTCGCGCAGAGGCACCCGGTCGATCAAGACACGCGTTTCGTAAATTGACGCGTCCATTGAAAGAAACCGACCGATCTTAGATGCTATGCTTTCTCCCACGGAGGAATGGCCGAGCGGTCGAAGGCGGTGGTCTTGAAAACCACTGTACCCGGAAGGGTACCGGGGGTTCGAATCCCTCTTCCTCCGTTATTATATTAATATAAATTAGTGATTCAATTGAGATTAGTATTTAATTAAATAATGTAATCTCCCTTTAGATCACCCTTTGTTGATTTGGTGCCGGTCATCGGATTCAAGTCCGCCGGGGCAACATCACCTCCCCGGTTCTGATGTCGTCTAAGGCACTTTCGACACTTGAATGATGGTTCACTGGTGTTCGCCTTCTCGACCCATACCTGACGCGTTTATCACGCCTTTTTCCGTCAATAATATACTTGACTCAGTACGACCTCTCTGGTAAAATCTCTTCGTTATGAAGAAGAACCAACCGAAGACACTTCAAGAAGCCATCATTTACTTCGCCGACGAGGGCAACGCGATTGAGTACTTGCGCTCTCGTCGCTGGCCTGACAGCAAAGCTATCTGTCCGATCTGCGGTTCTGATGACGTTCGCTATATTTCGACCCGCCGCCTGTGGGAGTGCAAAGCGAGGCACCTGAAGCGCCAGTTCAGCATTAAGGTTGGAACGATTTTTGAAGGTTCGCCGATCAAGCTTTCCAAGTGGATGTGTGCCGTCTGGATGCTTACGAATTGCAAGAACGGTGTTTCGTCCTACGAAATTCATCGCGCGCTCGGTGTAACCCAAAAGACCGCGTGGTTCATGCTTCAACGCATTCGCTTGGCAATGCAGGATGAAGACGACGGTGGCACACTTGACGGAGAGGTCGAGGTCGATGAAACATTTATCGGCGGCAAGGCGCGAAACATGCACAAGGATAAGCGCGCAAAGAAGATTACTGGAACCGGCGGTAAGGACAAGGCGATTGTATTCGGAATGCTGGAACGGGGAGGACGGGCGAAGGCCAAAGTTATCAAGAGTCGCAAGCGCTACGAATTGCAAGCGGAGATTCGCAAGACCGTTCGATCTGGATCGTCTATCTTCAGCGACGAACTGAAGTCCTATGATGGCCTCGCGACCGACTACGAGCATGCCGTCATCAATCACGCAGTCAAGTATGCGGACGGGAATGTGCACACGAACGGCATGGAAAACTTCTGGTCGCTTTTGAAGCGTGGTCTTCGTGGAACCTACGTTTCGGTCGAGCCGTTCCATTTATTTCGTTACCTTGATGAACAATGCTTCCGCTTTAACTTCCGTAAGGACTGGAACGACGCGGAACGCTTTGACATCGTTCTCGGCCGGGTTGCCAACAAGAAGCTAACCTATGCCGAACTCACCGGCGCAGACGGCAAAAAACAAGCCGTCGTCTAAATACGCTCGCCAGAAGCGCGGGAAGCGGCGGAAGTCTTAGCAGATTTCCGCTTTTTCTTTGCCTTTTTGTCAGCAGCGAGTCTTCGCTGTAATTCTGCATAGGACACGGTGAGCAATCGCCTTACTGCTTTGTCAAAGCGTTCGCTGTCCATCTTGCCAGATACACGTAGTTTCACTCGGACTCCCAGTCTTGAGAAAACGATGGTATCCGCTCTCTCGCAACCTGCTTCTGGTAGTCGGTGACTATGGTTTTGACCAAATCGGTAACCCATGTCTCTTCTCTGAGCTTTCCGCGATAGTCAAAATCGTCACCGTATTGCTTTACTTCGGCGTTGATGTCAATTACGACATCCCTTAGAAGCGTCCGAATACACTTCCTGAACCTGTCGCGGTTGCCTTCAAGCCGCACGAACTTATCCGGACCTCTAATGGCCTGTGCGCCAACAGCATCTTCCTCTAACAATTCCCGAACGACATACATAAGCAGATAGCGCGTTAGCGCATATTTGCCAAACAGGGTGTTCTTTATACTCTTCGAGGCCACGTCGATCTCTTCTCTTAGAACTTGGCACAGCGCAATTCTGTCAGCGGTAACCTCCGGCCTTCCGAACAATGCACCGTGCTTGTCATCAAAGACCTGATACTTTCTATGCGTGCCCCAAGGTTCCTTTAAGTCAAAGGCCATCAGATAGAGTCCAGCGTCCTCGTTCGATATTAATACGCCATCCTTCGGTGCCTCGCCGCGCTTTATCTCATACTGATAGATGCCGCTGTAGAGCTGTGAGAACTCGTTTTGAAGCCGTATCTGGGGTGAACTGTTGGCCTTGAAGTCTCTCGGCTTAACGCCGTTCTGATTGTTCGAGAACTCAGTAATCTGCTTGGCAAGAGACGATGTAGGTTCTACTTTTATAAACTTTGTGAGCACGTAGAGATTGTCGGTAACACCCTTTTGATTGACGAAAAGCGACGTAAGGCTCTGACATCCGTTTACGACGAAATAGTCGGATATTGTCAACTTCTCGTTGGTGGCTTCAATCTCACCGGCTATTATCGTTATGCCGTTATGGAAAAGCGGGAACTTCTTATGAAGTTGCGGATCTCGCACACTTGCTGCGATAGCCTTATTCACGTTCGTTTTTCCCAGCGGCCCCCTGACGTTATGAACAAACAATGCTTGATTTGATATCCCGTCGAGCTTAATCAGTTCACGTGCCAGCACCGGAGCGATAAAAGTTTTACTATCCGCATCGACGGTGTATTCCGTGATCTGGAAGCCGGATACATCGAAGCTGATGGGTGTGTGAATGGGCGCATCTCTTTCATCGGATATATATGTCGCCGTTAGAACATCTCGACCGATGAACAACATTGATGAAGTCTGGTCCAAGTATGCGGTGCCATTGGCGTCAAGACCGATGTTAGATAAGAACTCGGCACGTAGTTCGTACTCATCAACCTTGTTAATGATTCCGAGCCGATCAGCTAGAGCGGCGATCTGCGCCTTCCCCGCACCGGCAATCAACTTGCGGATACTCTCTGCATCCCGAAACTAGAACCTTGCTCCTCATAGCGAGCGAGTTCTCAACGATGAGGTCAAGAGCCTGGAGCTGGAAACAGTGCACGAAGAATCAGCTCCTGGTAGATAGTTACAGATCTGCTTCAATTTGGTAAGAATTGCGAGCAAAGCTCCATGTTGGCCGGGCTGCCGAGCTCTCTCGGTCCATACTCGTTCGTACTCATGTAGCTGGTCTCCCTCGAGCTCTAGCTCGATCGTCTGGTCGATTCGGTCGGGCAACTCGGGCAGTGCGGTCGCGACAGTGCGACGCAAGAAGAAAGGGGAGATACTGCGATGGACTTGCTCGAGGGGGAAGGACTTCGAGAGGAGGCCGGGCTTGACGAATGAGAACACACCACCCAGGTCCTCAGGACGATTCTCAAGTGGGGTCCCAGTGAGCGCCCAGGAACGCTCACGGGGAATTGTCGTGCATGCGAGCCCGGTTTGCGAAGCGCGGTTCTTTATCCGCTGAGCCTCGTCGAGGACGATTAGGTTGAACACCTCTCGCCGCCCAAAGAGGTCAGCGTCGGATCGAATCTGGTCATACGTGGCGATGAGAAGCGGTATGGGGAGGAGGTACTGGGCCCCTCGGGCATTCCGACTCCCTTCAACCAACCGGGCTCTTAGATCCGGTACCCAAACATCGAATTCCCGTTTCCAGTTTCGTCTCAGCGACTTGGGAACAACCAGCAGGACACGCCGCAGCAGTGCCAACTTCTCCAACACGGAAATGGCAATGATGCATTGCACTGTCTTACCGAGGCCCATGTCGTCAGCCAAGAGGGCCGAATCGCGTTGGGCCAAGAAAACGACGCCGCCTAGCTGATACTGGCGGAGCCCGAATGGCAGTTCCAGCGAGGAGACTGCGCGCACAATCTCGGCCTCGTTCATTTCTCCTCTATGACTACTGCTCGCCCACACCCGTGTGGTTATGCGTTCGCTACAGTGGAACGACTCGACAGTCGGACGTAACATCGGCCAAATGATACCCGCTATTCCCTGATCGGCACACCCCATTTACCCCCCACCTGTGAACCGGTTCCGATTTCTCGCACAAGAGTGCGGCTTAATCAGGGTGCCCGGCCCAGTCACGGTCTATCAGCTCCAGGACTTCAAGGGCTTCCTGGACGTCGTGCTCGAGACCGTGATCGGGGCCGCCTGCACCGCCGAGACCGAGCTGCAGGTCGAGCAGGTCGTGCTCCGCATCCATGCGGACCCTGAGCCGCCTCACAGCGCGACAGCCGACTTCGATCAGATGTCATTGTGATCGAACACCCTCTGAGTCCATCTTGTGTTCCCTCAACCCCTGCAACTCTCAGCGATCGCCGACTGATCGCTGCCGAACCGGTTGATTGCGGTGAACGCGCCCTGCACCCTGCAGCACGAAGAGGCTCGGATAGCGGTGGATCCAGCCGACAGCGCTCCAAGGCTCAGAAGATATAGGGAAAGGCGCGAATCCGGCGGCGACTGCGCCGATATGGAGCGCCCTGAGAACAGCGCCCGCGACACCGGTTCGGGTGCCGGTCCACTGCGCCGGCTTCATGGGGACATGGCGAAGGCGTCTCACAGCCGCCGTGCCGCCCAGACGACGCGACCGATGACGTGGACCTCATCAGCGTTGCGTTCGTAGGTGTCGTATTCGGGATTCACCGATTTGATGATCACCTTCGGCGGCTCGGAGTGGGGCGCGTGCTCGATCCGCTTGGCGACCAGACCCATCCCGTCCCAGATCACGAAGATGCCGGGCGGGACGGGAATGCGCTGGCCGGCATCGATCAGGATGCGGTCCCCGGCTGACAGCAGCGGCTCCATTGAATCCCCGTCGATGGCGATCATCCGGAGATCGGCCGGGCGGGCGCGGAATTCGTGCCGGATGACGGGATCGGCGAAGAACCACATCTCCCGGGTTTCCTCGAACCCTTCGTTCACAGCCCCCGGCCCCGCCGCGGCGCGGACATCGATCTCTGGAACCGCCACGTAGCCCTCCGGCGGGCTGGCCAGCACGCTGGGCTGCATCACTGCTCTTTCTTTGCGGGGAGCCGGCTTCGTACGCGGCTTCCGGGGCGGTGGCGTTGCGTGTTTGAGCTCTTCGGACCGACAGCCGAGATGCGCCGCCAGCGCGCCGCGGTCGTGCTCGGACAGGATCCTGGGCGTGCCGCGGTAGATGAACTGATGCAGATAGGCCGCGTTGCGGCCCATCGTGAGCGAGGCGTTCTTGAGGTCGCTGCCGCGGTCCTGGATCAACTGGAGGACCGTGAGCCGCACCGGGTCGAGGCCCCGAATCCTGCGTCTGCCGGAGGTCCGGGCCCGCACGGGCCTGTCCCGCAGCACCCTCTATCTGCGTATGGCCGAGGGCCGCTTTCCGAAGCCCATCGCACTGGGTGAGCGGGCCGTCGGCTGGATCGAGGCGGAAGTCGATGCGTGGTTGCACCGGCAGATCGCGGCCAGCCGCCGTGCGCGTCCTCGGGGAGGACGGACCCCATGAGTGCGGCGCTCGGAACCGCGGCGCTAACGGGGGCCATGGAATGATCCGGGGCCAGGAGAGGGAGAAAACATGATTCACGAAAGAGAAGAGAACGGCGAGAAATACACATCGGTCGAAACCGAGGATGAATTTTGGAAGGCGTTAAACCGTGGGAAGACGGTTGAGCTGACCTGGGAACTCGGTGAGCGGATCGGTTTGATGGAAGAGGATGTCGGCACCGTGGAAGAGATTAACGCGGCCAGACACGACCGGCATGACTAGAGAAACGGAGGGGCTGCATGGAGAAAAAGACGTTCTGGCAGCGTAGCGAGGACTACGCGAGGAAAGTGAGCGGGGAGATCATCGAGCAGATCAAGGCGGGGGTTGCGCCGTGGCAGAAGCCGTGGAAGCCGGGGGAGGCGATCAGCGCCGAGAACTTCTCGACGGGCCAGAAGTACACGGGCGGCAACAGCCTTTATCTCATGAGCCGCGCGATCCGTGACGGACGGGGCGACAACCGTTGGGGCACCTACAACCAGATCCAGGCGGCGGGGGGACAGGTTCGCAGAGGCGAGAAAGGGACGAGGGTCTTGTTTTTCAAGGACCGGACGGCGCGCGCGTTGAATGATGGAACCAGCAATAGCTGTTCCTCCCGGAGTTGTTTCTTGAGCGCATCCTACTCCGATCTCGCTGACCTACAGGGCACCCGAAGAACGCTTCAACGGCCCTGAAAACGTACACCTCCTGGGAATGATGAATACGGCGGACCGCTCGCTGGCCATAAATTTCGGGAGGTGATTATGTACTTGACGCTATAGTGTCAAGTACATAATCACCAAAATCTTCATAGGGATAGGGAACCATACGGCCTCGCGGGATCGTCGGCTCCACGCATTTAGCGAGCCCTGGCAGTCAACAAACTACCAGCAGGCGTTGCAAGCGATTGCTTAAATCGTTGGTGGGCTTGGGCTACGGGACTGTCTGAACCGTAAGCGGTGTGATCCTGATCTCGAGCTTCGAGATCCTGATTGCATGGCCGGCCTCGCGCCTGCGTGGCAGGTATACTTGAAGTGGGATGCAGTTCGAATGGAACCCCGAAAAGGATCAACAGAACCAAGTCAAACACGGTGTCTCGTTCGCGGAAGCATCGACAGTTTTCGGAGATCAATTTGCATTGACCATCGATGATCCAGAGCACTCAGTGGCAGAGAATCGATTTCTAACAACTGGGTATTCTAATCGTCAGCGGCTCATCATTGTCGCGCATACAGACCGCGACGACGGAATACGCCTTATCAATGCCCGAGATGTGACCGCGACAGAACGGAGCGTTTATGAAGAAGACCCGAGATAAGAAACCTGCCGGTGATGAAATGAGACCTGAGTACAACCTCCGAGGCGGTGTCCGGGGTAAATACTACGAGCGCTACAAGCAGGGGAGCAACGTAGTGCTGCTTGAGCCTGACATGGCAAAATTATTCCAGGACTCGGCGACGGTCAATGAGACGCTTCGTCGCTATCTCTCCGAACACGGAACGCCGCCCGAACGAAAAGGGACAGGCTAACACGACGCTGAAGCTGGCAGTCCGTTGGCTAGTCAGACACGAGAACGAATGTGGCACCGGCACGACGCACCTGGCCACAGGACTGTGAGTGGACGCTTGCCCGCAGAAGAAGCGCGTGCGCTTCACGACTGTCCAGCGTCAACCATTCTTTCCCTGATAGTTGTCGTCATTGCCATCCCCTTCGCGGCGTGGATACATGATGGCGAACACCGGCACGCCGAAGGCTTCCGCCTCTCGAACGGTGGTGCTGAGGGTCCTCAGCATGTCCCCCTCATGCCGGCTTGTTACGTTTACATGTACTGCCACTGATGTCCGGACGTAGAAGGGTTAGAGCCCAGTAAGTGTTTGATTGGGAATGAATAAGTCATGGTTTTGTTTGGTCTCGATTTGAAACGTTGCTCATCGATTTGCGACCCTGCGAGGAACTCAATCGCGGGAGGCATCGATGAACCTGGGAAAGCTGGTGTTCGCGCAAGTCACACAACATCTGCCGCTGACAACGTTTCGGCGGTGCGTGGCCCGGTACGCCGGAGAGCGCAAGGTCAAGAGCTTTTCCTGCCTCGATCAATATCTGTGCATGGCGTTCGCTCAACTGACGTATCGGGAAAGTCTGCGCGACATCGAAGCGTGTCTGCGAGCGCAAGAAAGCAAGCTGTACCACATGGGCATTCAAAGCCGAGTGTCGCGCAGCACGCTTGCCGATGCCAACGAAGTGCGCGACTGGCGTATCTACGCCGACTTTGCGCAGTCTCTGATCCGTATGGCTCGGCGTTTGTATGCGGACGAACCGTTTGGAGTCGATCTGAAAGAGACGGTCTACGCCTTGGATGCCAGTACCATCGACTTGTGTCTCTCGGTGTTTTCCTGGGCACCGTTTCGTTCGGCCAAAGCGGCGATCAAACTGCACACGCTCTTGGACCTGCGCGGCAATATCCCTTCGTTCCTGCACATCAGCGACGGCAAACTTCACGACGTGAATGTTCTGGACCTGTTGCGGCCCGAACCCGGGGCCTTCTACATCATGGACCGTGCCTACATCGACTTCCGTCGGCTCTACGGTCTTCACCAGGCAGGCAGCTTCTTTGTGGCGCGCGCCAAGTCCAATCTCAAAGCCCGGCGCCGCTATTCTCATACCGTCGATCGGAATACCGGATTGATCGCCGATCAGACCATCATGCTGACTGGCTTCTACACGCGTCAACACTTCGGCGCGCCATTGCGCCGCATCCGATTCAAGGATCCCGAAACAGAAAAACGGTTGGTGTTCCTGACCAACAACTTCACGCTGCCGGCAATCACTATCACCGAGCTTTATCGATGCCGGTGGCAGGTCGAGCTGTTCTTCAAATGGATCAAGCAGCATCTTCGTATCAAAGTTTTCTTTGGGACTTCCGAGAACGCAGTCAAAACTCAAGTGTGGATCGCTGTCTCCATTTACCTGCTGGTCGCTATCGTGAAAAAACGACTCCACATCACAGCCAGCTTGTATGAAATGCTACAGATTCTGAGCCTGACCATGCCGTTTCGTATCGGTTGGCGGGCAACGGCTGTAAGGCCGGTCGGTCGAGCCGTTCAAACAGCTCTTTCCGGGATGCCCGGAGTTGTTGCATCGGCTTCTGGTTCAGCTCCACCAGCCACTCGCCGATGGCCGTGTTCAACGCCCCCAGACTGAAGAAGGTGCGATTGCGAAGCCGCGCCAGGATCCAGCGCTGGGCGATGAGGACCCCAGCCTCGACTTTCGCCTTATCCCGGGCCTTTGTAGGGTCGGGCCGGAATGACCACGGCCCCGTAGTGAGAGGCGGCCTCCTGATAGGTGCGGTGGATGCCCGGTTCGTACCGGCAGGGCACGGTCACGCCGCTCTTGAGTTGGTCCGGGACCCAGATCCGGGCTGAGCCGCCGAAGAACTCCACCATGCGGTTGTGCGCGCCGATCCAATCGGGGAGTTGTTGGCTCGGCAATGCCTCGGCATAGGTGTAGTTGCTGGCGCCCAGCACGGCCACGAACAGCTCTGCGGCCACGGCGTCACCGGTCCGAGGGTTCCTCCAGTGCGGCCGTTTCCCGGAGAAGTCGATGAAAATCTTCTCCCCGGCCCGATGCACCTGCCGCATGGAGGGCTTCAGTGTCTTGGCCCAGTTCCGGTAGATCTCACAGAACCGGCTGTACCCGTATCCGTCCGGATGGGTTTCCCGGTACTCTTCCCAGAGCAGATGCAGGGTGACGCCGACCCGCTTCAACTCCTGGTGGATGTGCCCCAGATCCGGCCGCACGCGGGCTCGAGAACTCGATCCCGCCGGCGGAAACAACCGCCCTTCCAGCGCCATATCGTCCAGGGCCTCGGGCAGAGGCCATTCCAGCCCCGCCCGCCGGGCGCGTCCCAGATACTCGGAAACGGTTCCCAGGCCCACCCGGCAGGCGCCGGCGATGGCCCGATGGCTGAGTTGCTGCTCGTACTTGAGTCGTAGAATCTCGCGTATGTCTCTCATCGGTAGTCGTTTCGTTGCCATCAAATCCTCCTCTGCGTGCAGGAGAACCCAGCGGCTCTAAACTTCGCTACCGACAAGTGTTCACGATCGTCGGAATCCGCGTTCAGGATGCTCGGAATCCGTGTTCAGGATGGAGTGGAATACGCACCTTTCCACACTCGACGTTCAGATCAGGTCCCGAAAGTCCGACAGGCTGCTAGTGGATTACTTGCAGATGGGGTTACGGTAGCATCGATGACCCGACGACGACTTGAAGCGGGCCATTTGCGGAGGTTATTGAAGTGGAGGCAGCGGAATGGAATATTTCTCTATAACCAAGACAGATGCAGGAATCCAGATCGAGGGTTTTCCCGACGCGGCAAAGGTCATTCGGATAGATGGATCTCAAACGAAGCGACTTGCAGCATTGTTTCTGCACGAAACCGATCTGGCGTTTGCCGCTGAATGTTTGGAGATGATAAATCAGGTGCCGGATGAACCGCCCGTTTTCAGACAAATGCTGTGGTGGGCTGCAATCTTTCACTACATAAAATGCTTCGGCAGATCGGCCACCCTCTCCGTTTTTATTTATTTTAAACCATTCTATGTCAATTAGATAAAATTAAAATATCGACTCCGCCCCTCATTTAGACCCACTTTTTTTATTAGATCTTACTCGACCCCTTTGGACATCGAACAGACCTGATCGGGCCGTGTGGGGCTACAGTCTTGCAGTAGCCATGCCGATGGGTCCGTATTGAGGCCGACGCGTTTCTGCGTGTCCGAAAGATCGGGGGATGGGGTGCGATCTCGATCGCATGGAATGCTTGCCAATCCGCATACGCCGCCGCGTTGGCCTCGACATCGGAAGACCCCAGGTCCGCGAACACGTTACCGCTACCACGTTCGAACTTCATTGATGATCTTCAGCGGCCGGCCTGTCGTGTGTTCGCCTTGGCTCACTGGCTCCCGTGGATAGTCCGAGGTCTCGCTCAAGGTCCTCAATGTCGTATTGGGCAGACACCTTTCTGGCGCGGGCATAGTCCATCATCTCCCACATAGACACTCCGGCATTTCGAGCTGCCCGTGCGAGCGTGAGCTTTCCATCACCTTACTGCCGGACGTAGTGCTCCAACTTCCATTGCTGCATCGCTTGCGAGAGCATCTACGCACAGTGGTTGAGCGATCAGACTGCTCAATATCCCCGATAAGCTCCAGTTCACGCACCAATTCCGGGGAGAGCCGGGCACCCACCATCTGTTCTTTCTTCATCTCTTCGCCTCCCGCGCGAGTCTTAATATTTCCGCTACGACGGCTGGGGAGATCCACAAGATTTGAGTAAGATTCCGAAGCGTGACCTCCAATTCTCCCAAGTCAAGGTGTTTTCGCAAGTACGCTTCCAACAACGTACCCGCGGTACCCAAGTGTTCTATTCTGGAAGCCGCGGCCACGCTCCGGGCCTCCTTGTCGTCTACAATCAGTCGGAGGTGCCTCACTCTCGCGAGTGCGACGGCTTCGGCTTCCTCTGGTCCAGCCGGGAGCGTTCCGTCAGACGTTGCATCAGGTGTACGTCGTCAGAGTAATTCGGATCTCTTCCCATACGTTCTCGGTCGCGTCGCATGAAGAGCCACCTGCTGCTCGGGTCCTCATGGATTTCTGTAACAGCTTCGGCTGGCTTCATCAGCGTAGAGGCCTCTTCTTATTGGCTGCGAGCCACGCATCAATAGTTTGATTGGCTGCAGTTTCTCCTAGTACATTCAGTCCGAAGATGCGAGGCAGTACCTTTTTCAAGGCCAGTATTCCAACGAACCCGTCCTTCTTATTGGACAAGTGATCCAGCATTCGAAGCGTAACTGCGTTTTCTGGATCGAGAAGCAGCTCTTCCTTGTAAAGCAGCGGTAAAAATGCCGCCGCAAACTGGACGGCCGTTTTGATATCGATAGAATCATGTTCCAGCGATGCGAGTGCTTGGGCAAACGGCCATTCATCCACCTTCCAGCGTGCCAAATCTCCCGCATACCTTAAGATTTGAGGATTCATGCTGGTGAAAAAGTATCCGAATCCCACCAGTCTTGCGCTGACATCAAAGTACACTTCCGGCTCCATAGCTCCGGAGTCAGCCTTTGCCCCAACAACCACTTGCGTCCACACGCGCTTGACTCCGTATTCCTGGCGTGCGAGGACCGCTTGAATATGGTCATCGGTCCAAAGAACCGTTCTGGGAACCGAAGCAAGCACAATGGACTCAGCCCCGTGCTGGCCAAACGCCTTAATTAGTGTGTTCCGTTCTTCTGGTTCCATAGCTGCCAGCGCTGTACTGGGAGTGATTCTGCACTTTTTCTCGATTACGCTAATTAGCTCACTGACTTTCTCTATATACTTGCGGCTTTTTTCGGGCGAGTTCTCGACCATCTGAAATCCACTTTCGCTCTTCACTAAAACGCCACTTTCTCTGCTTTCCAATCTCACTTGGGTCGCGAACATCTGGCGCAACTTACTGACTGTGCTTTGAGACACAATGATGTCGCCAGACCATGCATCAAGGATTTCCAGGCGGTCCAGGAGGAACAACGAGCCAATCGCGCTCATCTCCAGAACAACGGTATTGCTGGAGCGCAGAGCACGCGCGGCCTCCGTTCGCTCGTCTGTAGAACCAGTACAACACCTGACAGAAACATCCGATTGGAACGCTAGGTGCTGCATGGCTTCGAACACGTTCGTTCCCAAATGCTCGGCCACAATATGAACAGGTACCGGCTGCGACTCATAAAGCTGATTTGTTTTGACGACATCCTCAAACCGCTGGTCGACCGATCGCTGGATTACACTGAAGTCTAGGTTCTCCAGACCTGACTCGTCTACTTTCGCTCCAATGTTGACCATCTGGATGTCACGAGTTCCAGGAAAACGGACCTGCCATTGCCCCATGCAGTCTTGGTAACGGTAGACATATTTGCTGAGAATCTCTTTTATTTCAGCCGTGCGATCCTGCACCCCTTCGGCCAGAATGAACTGTTCGCCAACTTTCTTGCCGAGCATCTGTTGGCAGGTTGGATGGTCCAACGCAAACTCGTTCAGCCTTGCGTCCGGATTCTCCGAATCCTCAATGATGATCCATCGATACGTTTGCTCCCTATTCTCGAGATAGCAGACCGCAGCACCGACTTCAGCTATCTCGGGCTTCGAGATTTCAGGATCAGGATTAAAGGGAGCGAGTGCTGCAAGAAACGTCCTGTGTGCCCAGATATCGTCGAAGTGCCGCCGCAAAAGTTCGTATGCATATCGGACTGCTTGCATTGGATCTGTACACCGCAACACCTGAACGGCCAGAAGTCCGGTCCGAGGATCTACCTCGTCAACCGAAGGTAAACGTGAAGGGTCCCTTTCGATAAGCTCAGACCGATCAAGTTGAAGTCCCAGGAGTGAGAGGCGGAGAGTCAGCTTAGGATCGCCAGATACAGCAATCTGCTGCTTCAGAAGCTCTATCGCCGACTCGTTGTCGTATATTTCCAGCAGTTCCAGTTCATATTCCAGCGTTTCCCTGTCAACCACGCCCGCCTCCCGTAGAGTACGGAAGGTCGCCAACATTATGTCGTGCCGCTCCAGTCTGCTGGCACACTCCAGCAACCGACGCGTATCAGTGTTCAACACCGAGGGCACAGCCACGCGTTGCCACAAAGCCAGTGCATCCTTGTAGCGTCCTAGTTCGGATAATTCCACTGCCAGTCTTCTAATATCGTGAAGAGAGGTATTCTCAGAAAGTGTTTCCCGGGCCTGATCCGCACTCGACGATGCCTTCTCCGAATCGCCAGCAAGCCGATGGAATTTAGCCCACAGAGTCGACATTCCAACCTTGGACACAGTATCCGCTGGCAGTTCGTTGAGGAGCGAGTGCCCTCTCCCGCATGAATTCGACTGTCTTTGCTAAAAGCATCTAAACCGACTTCAATTACGTGCTCCCTGAAATCCGGCGTCATGTCGTCTCGTTCTTTTGCCAGCGCCCTGCACAGTTCTGATGCGTCTCGGTAGTCGCCAGAACTCCCACGTTCCATCAAAAGCGTCGCAAGCATCATCTGAGCGTTGGAATGCATGCTTGCTGTTGGCACGCGCCGCAGGATTTCAATCGCGCCCCGCGCATCACCCCGGAGCCAGTGGGACTGAGCATACGCAATCAGCACATTGGGGTTTTCGGGAAGCAGTCGAAACGCTTCATCGATATCCGCGCATGCCTCCTCTTCCAAGCCGAGGAAAATATTGATCCCGCTCCGGTTAAGAAGAGCTTCTACGAGTCGTATGCTAGACTTCTCCGTCCTAGCGTGCGAGACAGCCGTAGAAAATGAAGCTTGAGCCTCCAAGGTCTTCGCTCTATCGTAGTAGTCATTGTTAAAGCCATATGCCATCCAGCTTTGACTTTTTTCCTGTTCAAAAATAACTACGCCGAGTGCGCTCCACGTGACTGACCATGTTGGACTTGATTTTGTGGCCGCGCGGGCGTACTTTTCGGCCGTTACGAGATCCCCGCCGTCCATTGCTCTAAACGCTAAGGAGACCGCAGCCTCGCCCTCCACGGCGACGTTGGTCGGTATTGCGGCCTCCAGATCACTAAACGTCATCGTGTCTGGGGCGTTCCGTACCCATATCCCGAATAGCCGCTCAGATGTTGGGTGCTTTTCCCTCAACTTGTCAGCGACGGTGAACGCTTTGTCACGCTCACCGAAAATCTGGTGAGCCAGCGCCTCGTTCACCCGTGCCTTCTCATCGTCCGGCTGGCAGATCTTTGCTTCTAGAAACAACTCAGCTGATCGCTTCCAGTCATCTTGGCCCATAGCCACTACAGCCAGACAGGTCAGCAGCCGAAATCTATGCCGCTCTGTAAGTTGCGACCAGCGCCGAGTGCGCATTCGCTGAAGCAGCAGTTTGGCCAACTGATAATCGCGACTATCTATGCGGTCTTGAGCCTCGTCTATCTCTTGGTGAAACTGGTCTTCCCTTTCCTCTGCAGGTCGGGTCTCCAAACGCACTTCGATATTATTGAGTTGCATTCCTATCTGGGCGACGGACCTTGCAGATAGTCCGCCCTCATATCCATCCCGAACTGCCGGATATTGATCAAGCAGTTCCTCGATGCGATTCCATGTCATTAACTGGACTTCAAATAAGCGTTCTTGTCGGTGTCGGCGGTTAATCGCCATTACCGTCTTATGTGCATCCCTGTTTCCCTTCGCGGTTGTAAGAATTACGTAGAGATCGAGTGGCGGTGTGAATTCTCGAGCCTTGGCAACTTCATCTTCGATCTCTCTGGATGTAATTGGCTTGCTGTCCTTGTGTAGTTTGCATTGGGCAGCCCGTAGCGGCTCCTTCCCACTGAGGTCTATGATGTCTATCCCTTCTTGGGCGCCACCAGGTGTCGAATACCTCTCGAGTTGATCACATTCCCAGTGGGCTCTCAGTAGGTTTGCAGAGAGGATCTCGAAATCCTCTGGATTAGTCGGTTTGGGATGACTCTTTCGCATATTTCGTTCCTCGCTGGATGCACTGAGTGGACTTACCCCGCCTTCGTGGACAGTTTCATAGTTGGGTTTCAAGTTTTGACTTGAAAGCGCTGCTCGTAGCGGGCCGGTGACAGATAGTTCAGTAACGAATGCCGGCGCTGGGAATTGTACCGAATCGACGAAGCTGTCCCGAACGTAGTTGAAACTTTCGATGGCGGTTCGGGTCATCAGTTAAGCCACCTTGGCTTTGTCGTCGCCGGTGACCGCGTCATTGAGCTTGGCCTGAAGCATCCAGAGATCACGATAGCCCTGGATTCGATGGAAGCCCTTTTCGGTAGCCAGGAAAGCCGAGGCGGCCCATCGTAGCACCATCTGGCCGTTCCGCCATCGACCGACCCGACGGGTTCGGATACGGATTCCGGAGTAGTGTTGAGAGGCATTGTGGAAATGGCTGTCAGGAGCCGTATGAACCGAGAGGTTCACGTACGGAGTCTGTGGGGGACTGGAGGTGCGATTCCTCCGGTCTACCCGGCGGTGTGTACGGCCATGTGGGCTCGTTCTCTTGCGGTTCCAAAACGTCTACGGGGCACTGTCAACTTAACGAGCCCGAGCCAGCCAGAGGGCGTGTTGATAAGAAATCAGTCCGGCGGCGACTGCGCCGATATGGAGCGCCCTGAGAACAGCGCCCGCGACACCGGTTCGGGTGCCGGTCCACTGCGCCGGCTTCATGGGGACATGGCGAAGGCGTCTCACAGCCGCCGTGCCGCCCAGACGACGCGACCGATGACGTGGACCTCATCAGCGTTGCGTTCGTAGGTGTCGTATTCGGGATTCACCGATTTGATGATCACCTTCGGCGGCTCGGAGTGGGGCGCGTGCTCGATCCGCTTGGCGACCAGACCCATCCCGTCCCAGATCACGAAGATGCCGGGCGGGACGGGAATGCGCTGGCCGGCATCGATCAGGATGCGGTCCCCGGCTGACAGCAGCGGCTCCATTGAATCCCCGTCGATGGCGATCATCCGGAGATCGGCCGGGCGGGCGCGGAATTCGTGCCGGATGACGGGATCGGCGAAGAACCACATCTCCCGGGTTTCCTCGAACCCTTCGTTCACAGCCCCCGGCCCCGCCGCGGCGCGGACATCGATCTCTGGAACCGCCACGTAGCCCTCCGGCGGGCTGGCCAGCACGCTGGGCTGCATCACTGCTCTTTCTTTGCGGGGAGCCGGCTTCGTACGCGGCTTCCGGGGCGGTGGCGTTGCGTGTTTGAGCTCTTCGGACCGACAGCCGAGATGCGCCGCCAGCGCGCCGCGGTCGTGCTCGGACAGGATCCTGGGCGTGCCGCGGTAGATGAACTGATGCAGATAGGCCGCGTTGCGGCCCATCGTGAGCGAGGCGTTCTTGAGGTCGCTGCCGCGGTCCTGGATCAACTGGAGGACCGTGAGCCGCACCGGGTCGAGATCCATGGCAAGCCTCCTTCCATAATTCATTGATAGGAAATTAACAATCTTTTCTGATTGACGCAATAGGAATCCTTGTCTTGAATGTTCCTATCATGAAAACCCTGACCGAACAGTTCCATACGGCAGTCGAGGAGTTCCTCGAGCGCACCGGCTTCAAGCCGACGGAATTCGGGCGGCAGGCCGTCGGGGACCCCTCGCTGGTGCTGAATCTGCGCCGCGGACGCTCGCCGACACTGGCGACGGCCGACCGGATCCTCGCCTTCATGGAGGCGTGTGACCGGGAAAGCGGGCCGCGGCGGGCGGGAAGCGGCGATGGGGATTTTCCTCATATAACGATCGGGCGGGTCGATGACTGAGATCTTCAAGCCCGATGTGGACGCGGCGCCCCGAATTCTGCGTCTGCCGGAGGTCCGGGCCCGCACGGGCCTGTCCCGCAGCACCCTCTATCTGCGCATGGCCGAGGGCCGCTTTCCGAAACCCATAGCACTGGGTGAGCGGGCGGTCGGCTGGATCGAGGCGGAAGTCGATGCGTGGCTGCACCGGCAGATCGCGGCCAGCCGCCGTGCGCGGCCTCGGGGAGGCCGGACCCCATGAGGGCGGCGCTCGGAACCGCGGCGCTAACGGGGGCCATGGAATGATCCGGGGCCAGGAGAGGGAGAAAACATGATTCACGAGAGAGAAGAGAACGGCGAGAAATACACATCGGTCGAGACCGAGGATGAATTTTGGAAGGCGTTAAACCGTGGGAAGACGGTTGAGCTGACCTGGGAACTCGGTGAGCGGATCGGTTTGATGGAAGAGGATGTCGGCACCGTGGAAGAGATTAACGCGGCCAGACACGACCGGCATGACTAGAGAAACGGAGGGGCTGCATGGAGAAAAAGACGTTCTGGCAGCGTAGCGAGGACTACGCGAGGAAAGTGAGCGGGGAGATCATCGAGCAGATCAAGGCGGGGGTTGCGCCGTGGCAGAAGCCGTGGAAGCCGGGGGAGGCGATCAGCGCCGAGAACTTCTCGACCGGCCAGAAGTACACGGGCGGCAACAGCCTTTATCTCATGAGCCGCGCGATCCGCGACGGACGGGGCGACAACCGTTGGGGCACCTACAACCAGATCCAGGCGGCGGGGGACAGGTTCGCAGAGGCGAGAAAGGGACGAGGGTCTTGTTTTTCAAGGACCGGACGGCGAGGGCTTTGAAGGACGAGCAGGGCAAGGTGCTCAAGGACAAGGACGGCAAGACGATCTACGAAGAAGAGCAGCAGGCTTATCCGATGTGCAAACAGTACACGGTGTTCAATGTCGAGCAAGCCGATGGATTGGAGTTGAAGCCGCGCTCTCGACAAGCGCGGCCCGAATGGGACGCCCACCGCGACGCGGAGAAGGTGATCGAGGCGGCCGGTCCGGCCGTGCAGCACGTCGCCGGAGATCGCGCCTACTACCGCATGGCCGAGGACAAGGTGGTGCTCCCGGAGCCGAGTCAGTTCCCCACCCGGAACGGCTACTACCAAACGGCGCTCCATGAATGCGGCCACTCGACCGGCCACCCGGACCGCATGGACCGGGACACGCTCAAAGAAGGGATGGAGAAGGGGTTTGGATCGCCGGAGTATGCGCGGGAGGAATTGCGGGCCGAGATCAGCGCCATGATGACGGGGGAGCGCATCGGCGTGGGGCATGACCCGCAGCGTGGTGCCGCCTATGTGAAGGGTTGGGTCGAAGTCCTGGAAAAAGACCCGCATGAGATTCACAGAGCGGCGCGGGACGCGCAGAAGATGAGCAATTACCTGATGGATCGTGCGATCGAGCGCGAGGTCGAAGCGCCGGTCCAGGAGAAGACGGCGGCGGAGTTCACCCGACAATACTCTCACGCTCGCGGCCCACAGATTAGCCATGCCCCGAAGCAACCCACCGAGCAGCCCGCGCACCAACAACAGCGAGACATGGGGCCAGGCCGGTAAGGAGGGACCATGTTCGATCCGCGAGACTTCACCCCCGACCCCCGTAGGAGCGTCAACCTCCCCAGGCGCGATCACGCGAAGGAGCGAGAACAGCAGCAGCGTGACGGCCACAGGCGCGAATACGATCCGCGCCCGGAGCATCAGACGTTCGAGGGGCGTGTGAATCGAGCCTTAGCGGACGTGGGGATATACCGCAGCGTTGCCTACCGCGACTTGGCCGAAGCTCATTTCGACGGGCACCCCTACGCGGCGCGCCGCGGCGTGGATCGGATGGTTCGCGCCGGACACGTCCGGGAGCATACCGCCCGTGGACCGCATGGCGGCACCTACAAGGTACTCACGCTCACCGAGCGCGGAGTGGAGCGGGCGGAGGGGATCGCCCGCGAACAAGGACTCGACAAAGAGCAGAAGGCATGGAGCGGCCTCGTGAAACGCGGGGAACTTCAACATGACGTGGCCGTGTTTCGAGCCGCGAGGATCGAGCAGGTGCGGCTACTCGAACAAGGAGCCGTCTTGAAGCGCATCCGTATTGATGCCGAACTCAAACGCGAGATCGCCCGCGCCACGGAAACCGCGAGGGCGCGAGACGGGAAGAAGGCGGCGGATGCCGCCCGGTTCAAGGCAGCGGAAGAGTTGGGGCTTCCCGTCAAGGATGGACGGGTCGAGTACCCGGACGCGCAGCTGGAGTACCACGACATCGAGGGCCGCACCGGGCGCGTCAATGTCGAGATTGCGACCGAGCACTACAGCGCCAGGAGTATCGGCGCAAAAGCCGCCGCTGGATTTGTCGTGCATGGAAGCAACGGGCGGGCGGCGGCACGGGTGGCGCGGGCGCTCGGGCGGGACCACAGCGCCGGAGGCGGAGGTGGTGGGCGCGGACGAGACAAAGGCTCGATCGAACTTTAGAAGGGAGATCCCATGCAACCGTGGAAGATCAGTGTCGGACTGACGGCCATCATCATGGCGGCCGCCTTGATGCTCGCCGGCGAGAGCTTTGCTTATCTCAAGCCTTACTTCTGGATCATCGTCACCGATCACTGGATGCCCGTCGCGGGGTACGGCGGGCTGGCCCTGGTGACGCTTATGGTCGTCATCTACTCCGCCGCCCGCGCCCTGGGTCTGGCCGACATGGGCCTCAAGGTCGATCTGATGGAGCGGTCCATTCGGCGGGGCGAGGGCGGACAAGCCGAGTTGGCCGAGAAACTGGAACAAGAGGACCGGGGGCAGTTTCCCGGAGCCTGAAAGCGAACGACCCATCACACACGGAGGGAAAGCATGAACCCCAAGAACTCAATCATCTGGAAGCGAGGCGCCCTCCTGGCGGGCTGGCGTCCTTGTCGTCATCTACTCCGCCGCCCGCGCCCGGCGGACAGAACTCATGGCCCAGGGCGTGAGCCCCTGGCTGCAGGCCGTGGATGTTCTCGAACAGGCGTTCACCGGACCGTTCACCGGACCCATTGCGCGAGGACTGAGCTTGATCGCCATTGTGGTTGGCGGGATCATGTTCGCCTTTGGCGAGGGCGGCAGCAAAAAGGCCCTGGCCGGGATCATCTTCGGCCTGGGCATGGCCATGGGCGCGGCGAACTTCATGGCGTGGCTCTTCTGATGGAGCGCGGCAAGACATGGCGCGGATATCCCGCGCTCAGCAAGCCGCTCACGATCATGGGGGTCGAGCGGCGCTGGTTCCTGTTGAGCGCGACCCTGGGCCTTTCCATGTGGAACGCCATCAACTCCATTGTGACGGGCGGGGTGATCTTCGGGGTGCTTTACGGGGCGGGATTCTGGGCCTGGAAGCAAGACCCGAACATGCTTGAAATCTTGCGGGCGTCCGCAAAGTTTCACGCCCGCTACGATCCCGGCAAGTGGGCGGATGCGCCCTGGACGCTCCGGATTCGGAGATAGCTCATGAATGTGGACAACGAACTATTGGACTACGGCGCGGCGGGATCGCTGGCCGAGGAACTGCCCTGGTGGGGTTGGCTCGAAGACGGGCGCACCTGTCTGACGCGAAGCGGCGAACTGATGACGATCGGGCGGCTTGCGCCGAGTGTTTTGGACGGCCAGACCCCCGAACAACTGGACCGGGTGATCGACCGCTGGCAGCGCATGTTGAGCGGCCTCGATTCCCGGACCCGGCTTTACTTCTACCTGTTGCGCCGTCCGGTCCGCTTTGCAGACGATGCAGACGGTTCGGCATCGAGCGTGGCCGCACTGGGACGGCGAAAGCGTCATGCGTTCTTATCCGAGCGAGTGCAGGACGTGAGCGTCTACGTCGCGTGGGCGCACGATCCGCAACTCTCCGCCGTGGCGACGGCCCGGACGGACGGGCCGTGGTGGATGGCCACTGCCAGGAACTGGATGGCGCGGCGGCGCAACCCGCATGAATCCGTTTACCTCCATTCCTCTATCGAGGGAGCGGCGGCGGCGTTCCGGCAGTTAGTCGAAGCCAGCCGGGCGCTGGTCGATGATCTGACGCCGTTGCGGGTGCTCGAAGCGCCGGAGGCGTCCCGGGTGTTGAACGAACTCACCAACCGCCCCGGAACCTTCTGGGACGGTGCGACCGGAAGCGGGATGAACTGGCGGCTGGCCGTCTCCGAGCTCGAAGCGGAGCGCCGTCACCTACGCCTGGACGGGGAGCCCGTCATTTTGTACTCGCTGCTTTCTCCTCCCGGTGCGGCTCACGCGAATCTTCTCGAGGGTCTTTACCGGCTCGACGCGACGATGACGGTGACGCTCGAATGGCGGCCGCAGCGCCTTGATGCCGCAAGGCGCAAGATCCGGGGGGCGCAGCGGCATTACTTCTCGAAACGTTATTCGATGGCCGCGCACGTTCAGGAGACCGAGGGCACATCGGTAGCGATGGAGGACACGGCGGCGGCGGCGGAATCCGACCGGCTGGGCGATGCCCTGGTCGAGCTGGAGACGGAGGGGATCGCCTACGGCGACTTTGCCCTGACCGTGGCGATCCACGGCTCGCTATCCGAGACCGAAAGCCTGGACGGGGATATTCGCCGCATCTTCGCAAGCCATGACGCGAAGGTGATCCGGGAGGGTTCCGGGCAGCTTCCGGCCTGGTTCTCGAGGATGCCCGCGCAACCGCGACGGCGGCAGGTCCGATCCGTGTTTGTATCGGCGGGTGCGGTGGCGTGCATGGCCCCGATCTTCGGGCCTCCGGTGGGAACGCCCCAGAGCGGCCACCTGCGGCAAGGCGCGCTGGCGATCCTTGAGACGCAATGGAAGACCCCCTACCACTACGATCTGTTTGCCGGCGACGTGGGACATACGCTGGTACTGGGGGCGACCGGCGCCGGTAAGAGCTTTTCGTTGAACTTCCTGCTGGTCCAGGCGCTCCAATACGATCCGCGTGTGCTCATCCTCGATCTGGGAGGCTCCTATCGCTGGCTGACGCAGTTTCTAGGGGGCGGCTATATGGAGCTATCGCCCGAAGGAGGCGGGAGCGCGGGTTTTCGGCTGCGCCCCTTCTCGCTCCCGGCGGGGGAGCGGACCTTCCAATTTCTCACCGGCTGGATATCGCGTCTCTTGAGAATCGGCGGGTGGAACCTCAGTGGCGAAGACCCGAGCGAGATCCGCTCCCGCGTCGAAGACCTCTACGCCTTCGCACCCGACCGGCGGACCCTGGGGGTGCTGGTCCGTTCCCTTCCGGCAAAGATGTGGCCCGCTCTGGGGCGCTGGCACGGAGACGGGGCGTGGGCGAAATACTTTGACAACCCGGCGGACGGAGACGACCTCAACTTTGCCGACTGGCAGGTGATCGACCTGGCGGGCGCGGCGGAGCACGAAGACTTGTGCGAAGCGGCGCTGTTTTACTTACTGGAACGGTTGCGCCTCGCCCTGGAAAATCCCGATGAAACGGCCCGCGTGAAACTCATGGTGGTCGATGAAGCCTGGCGCTACCTGCAAGATCCGGCAGTCCTTTCCTATCTCGCGGAAGCGGCGAAAACCTGGCGCAAGAAGAACGCCGCTTTAATCATGGCGACTCAATCCGCCGTGGACGTGACCGGGACCGCAGGGGCGGAAGCGTTGCTGGAGTCCATGCCGACCAAGCTTTTTCTCGCCAATCCGGACTTGCCGGAGAAAGCCGCCGAGACCTTCCGGCTGAACCCTTCGGAAGTGAACACCATTCGCGGCCTGATCCCCAAGCGGGAGCTTTACCTGCGCCGCACCGACGCGGCGGGCATCCTGCGCCTTGAAGTCGATCCGGCCAGCTATTGGCTCTATACCTCGTCGCCCGTTGATGCTCAGAAACGGGCCGCGGCGGTCCAACAATACGGCCTCGCCGAGGCCATTGAACACCTATCGAGGAGGTAGCTTATGTTGAAAATTATTCCACCGGCTGTGGCGGCGGCGATTCTCGCCCTGTCGGTGCCGTTGATCGCACAGGACGGAGACGCGGTGTTGCGGATCATCGAAGCCGAAGATCAAATCGTCCAGATCCGGGCCCGGACCCGGCACACCACCGTCATCGTGCTTCCCGCGACGGAAACCGTGCTGGATTTTGTCGTGGGCGATTCCGAGTATTGGCACCTGACCGGAGCCGCGAATCTGGCTTTCCTCAAGCCCATCGCCGAGGGCGTGACGACCAACGTCGCGCTCGTGTGCGCGTCCGGGCGGATCTATTCGTTCCTCGTCACCGAGAGCGGCGCGGGAGATCCGCATCTGGTGGTCCGCGTCGAGGAGCAGGGGGGCGCCGACCCGCGCATCTCGCCGACCGGCCATGAGCCCGCCTTTGTCGCACGGAGCCAGGTGGCGGCCTATCAGCAAATGGCGGAGTCGGCGATCGAGACGGCCCGGGCCGCTCAGGTGGACGCCGATGCCCGGATCGCGGACGCGGTGGCGCTCGCGGCGGAAGAAACAGAGGCGTTCCGGGCGGAGTATCCCACCCGGCTCAAGTTCTCCTACCGATTGGAGGATGACGCGCTCAAGTGGCCGTTCCTGGTCGAGGGGATGTGGCACGACGGGCGCTTTACCTACCTTCGCTCTAACGCCCAGGAGTCGCCCACCCTCTACGAAGAGAAAGACGGCCAACCGGCGCTCGTGGCCTACGACCTCGGCGAGGACGGGCTGTACATCGCCCGGCACGTCTTAGGTGACGGATGGTTGCAGATCGGCAAACAGAGAGTCCGGTGGCGCTTCACCGCGCCGGAGATCGGGCCGTGAGCGGGTGGCGGCGGCTCTATGCGAAACCGGCGGGCTCGCTGCCGGGCGGGATTGTCACTCAATGGGGCGTCGGGATCATCACCATCCTGGTCCTCCTGCTTCTGAGCGCCTACATCTATTTCGGGGGCGGTGAGGAAGCGGAGCTTGAGGAGGGCGCGGAGACGGTGCAGGACCTTCGCCTACGTCGATCCGGGGCACAGTACCGCTTCGGAATTGCACTCCTGGGGAGCCGCGCATGGACCGCTTTGGGATGCGTTGCGGAAGACAGGGCGGCAGGTTCGGGTGATCGCCATTGGCGCTGAAAACAAGACGGTCGAGCGGGCGGAGCGGGTGTTGCGGGCATGGCAGCCGGCAGCGCATCTTGGTGCCGCGAGGGACGCGAGTCATCGGCACGGCTCAGGCCGTGGCGAACCAGGATCAATCGCGCCTTGCCGTCAGTTTCCACCGCTTGATCTACCCGGACGGGCGTTGGGTGTCACTGGAATTTCACGGGCTCAATCAACTCGGCGAGGGAGCCTTGAAAGATCAGGTGAACCGCCACTACTTTTCCATGTTCGCCGCTGTCGGGGCGGTCGGTGTCCTCAGTGGACTGACGGCGGCGGGCGGCAACCCTTACGAGGGCGGCGTGGCGGGCTTCGGGGCCGGTGCCGGGCAAGGGCTCGGCCAGGCTGCGACGCGCATCCTGGACCGTTTCCTGAATCGTTTACCCACCATCACCATCCGTGCCGGGCACCGGCTTCGCGTTTGGTTCACGTCCGACGTGCGGGTTCCCCGGCCCCAACAAGGAGATTGAAATGAAAATGTACCGGAAAGTCTTGACCGTTGTGCTCCTGGTTCCGGTCCTCATCATGCTCACCACTACGCCCGCACATGCCCTCGGCGGCGGACCCGGGGGAGCCAAGCGAAGGGCTGACGGTGAAGCAGGAAATCCAGGCGATTGACGAAGCGATGACGCATAAGGACCGGGAATTTCTGGCCCGGTACGGGGGATTCGGTGGAGCCGTGAAACGGTCTGCGGCGCTCCAGAGTCTGCCCGAAGCGAAGGTGACGGAAGGGGTCTCGATTGACGACTACTCGACCTGGTTTGCGGAGCGATTCGCCGGTCCCGAAGGAACTCGGTAATGGGGGTCAACAGCAATGGGAAATGTGGCATGATTCGAGGGATTTTTTCTTGCAACACCTTCCGATCCAGGATGCAACACCCTCAGAGAGGGGGGTGTTGCAGGATTCGGACAAAAGGTGTTGCAATACCACATCCTCCTATCTCCTTAATTCTTTTTTGGTTATCCCATACCAATCGGCCTCCACCGTGCCGATCCAGCGAAATCGGGAAGGACGATAGCGACCCCCCTAAAAAGCGCGGGGTCATGTGGCCCCGATAGAGGCGAGGTGTTGCACGCCTCTATCCGGCCCCATGAGGGTCGCTATCGTCCTTAATTGATCCCTGCGGGAAGGCTCGGAAAACGCTCCCGGCGGGGCGCTGACGGAAGGGAGACAGACCTATGAAATGGCGTCGATTCATTCCTCATATCCTTCTGTTTTTCGGCGGGCTGGGGTACGCCGTGTGGAGCTTTGTCCGGCGTCCCTTCCCCATGCTTGGGGAGAGTCCGCTGCTCGACCTGATGGACTATTACACCCCCAACTTCTACGGGTGGGTGATGCTCTGGTACTACGTTTCCCCCTTCGTCTTAGTCATGCTCGTGGGGCTCATTGTTCTGTCCGTTTGGAAGGTCTGGCTGGAGGGCCGGAGGCGGGATTTCGCCCCCTTCGGAACACTCCCGGCGTGGCCGCTGTCTTCCAAACAAGCGGGCCCCGCCATCGTCGTCGGCGAGGTTCATCATCCGGTCGAGGCCCGCGAGATCTTCAATCCTTCCTGGCTCATCATCCCGGAGCGGGGACTGTATACCGGAGTGGCGATCTTCGGGGCCGTGGGGTCCGGGAAAACTTCGGCGTGCATGCACCCCTTCGCCCGGCAACTGCTCTCCTGGCAAGCGGAGAATCCACAGAAGCGGGCGGCGGCGCGCCGGTATCAACCCGGCGCTGGCCCGCGCCGTGGGCGTGATGCTCAAGAACGCCTGGCTCCAGGCGCTTCTCATGCGCCCGGCCCGGATGAAGGAGTCGCCGGGCGTCTACTTTCGGCCCGCCGTCTTTATCTGTGACGAATATCAGTCGTTTGCTTCGGTGGGCGAGGACGATCCCTCGGGCGATGAAAAATCCTTTGCCCTCACCCGCCAATGCCGCTGCATCCCGATTGTTGCCACACAGTCTATTTCCTCGCTACGATCCGTATTGGGGAGCTCGGAGGCGTGGCGCTCGTTGTTGCAGACGCTCCGCACCCGCATTTTCCTGTCTCTGAGCGATGACGCCTCCGCCAGGATTGCATCGGAGTTGTGCGGGCAGGTGGCGAAGATCAAGGGATCGTACACGATCAGCGAGACCTCCAGGCGGGCGGAAGTCTCCCCGCTGTCTGGCCGCGCCGGGGGAGGCGGCGGCAGCATCGGCGCGACCAAGTCATTCCAGGAGCGCCGCGAGGCCGTGTTTCACCCGCGAGACTTCGCCTTGCTGGGGAACTGCCAGGCGATCTGCCTCCCCTATGACGGGGCGCAGTCGCTGGAGCCGCGCCGGGTCTACCTGAAACCTCATTATCTGCCCCAGGAGCACTCCTATTGGAGAGCGAAAGAAGTGGGGCAATTATGAGCGCCGCAAGCGGCCTGGAACACCTGAAACCGTTTCTGCCGGGCTTGGAGAGCGCCCTGGAAGATCCCGAAGTGAGCGAGATCATGATTAACGGACCCGGCAACGTCTGGGTGGAACGGGCTGGACGGTTGATGGCGCATCCCGCGCCGGACCTGGATGAAGCGGCCCTGTTGCGGGCGGCTATTCACATCGCCCGGCCTTTGGGCCTGGACCCGGCAAGCTCGCCGATTGTCGATGCGCGCCTGGACGACGGCTCGCGGGTGGCCATCTGTGTCCCGCCCGCAAGCCCCGTCGTCGCAATCACTGTCCGGCGCTTTGGCAAGCGGACGTTTTCGGCGGCGGATTTAGTCGAGCAGGGGGCGCTCCCCGAAAACGTGCGGACGGAAGCGGAGCGGGTGTTGCACACGCGGCGAAACATCCTGGTTTCGGGGGGCACCGGATCGGGCAAGACGACGCTGCTCAATGCACTCATCGAACTGCTGCCGGATGACGAGCGCATTGTCGCCATCGAGGACACGCTGGAGCTTCGGATAGAGCGCTCCAATTGCGTCCGATTTGAGGCTCGCGGGTTGCGGGAAGGAGCGGTCACGATCCGCGACTTGGTGCGCCACGCGCTGCGTCACCGCCCAGATCATATCGTGGTGGGCGAGGTGCGCGGTGGGGAGGCGGCGGACCTGCTGCAACCATGACCGCACCTTGAAACGGAAATCAGAACTCGTCAGGGCCCCTACCGGGCAGACATCCACAACGTTGATCGAATAAGGATTGTCCAGAGGTTTGTCTTCGTAGACGCCGATCTCGGATTTATGGCCGCGGCCGAAGACCTGGATCTCGTCTGTTTCAGTGACGTCTCGTGTGAAGCGAACGCAGCGGGTGCACAGGATGCAACGCTCCCTGTCGAGCTTGACTTGCGGTCCCAGGTCGAATGCTTTGAGCCGCCGTTCCTTCTGACCCAACGGGTACCGGCTGTCGTGACCGCCGTGTTCCATGTAGTAGTCCTGCAGGAAACACTCGCCCGACTGGTCGCAGACTGGGCAGTCGATCGGGTGATGCAGGAGCAGGAATTCCATCGCATACCGGACCGCTTCCTTTACGCGTTCGGTGTCGCTCCGGACGACCATTCCGTCCCGGATCGGGGTTGCGCACGACGGCATCAGCTTCGGCGCGCCTTCGGCTTCGATCAAACACATCCGGCAGCTGCCCTCGATCCCGATATCGGGGTGGTAGCAGTAGCGCGGTATCTCGACACCCACTTCATCGGCGATCTGGATGATGGTTCGTCCGGCCGCGACGTCGTAGACCTGACCGTTGAGCGTGATGCTGGGCATGAGGGGTTAGGTTAGCATTTGCGCCGGCCGTGAGCGGTTGAAAATGGCGTGGGACAAGTGGCCAGTGATCAGTGGCCAGAAGGGATTTACCGATCTCGCTTGCAACTGACCATTGACCACTCGCCACTGACCACTTCTTATTCCCCCCCTTCGATCGGCAATCCCTCCCGATTCCCCCACTCCCCCCACGAGCCCAGGTAGTTACGGACCTGCGGGTATCCGATCAATCGCAGCGCGACGTAGGTGTTCGCGGACCGGTACCCCCCCTGGCAGTAAGGGATGACTTCCCGGTCCGAGGTAACGCCCAGCCGTGCGTACTGTTCGGCGAGGTCTTCGGCCGGCTTGAACGTTCCATCCTCGTTCAGGTTGTTCTTCCATTCGAGGTGCACGGCACCAGGGATATGGCCCCCTCGAGCAGACCGGACGAGTGTGGCGTTGTGTTCGGCTTCGCTGCGGGTATCGACGATGGAGGTCGCTACCGAGCCCAGCCGTTCCAGGATGTCGTCCGCAGTTGCCAGCCGTTCACGCTGGGGGTTCGCTTTGAAATTGCCGCGCTGTGGCACGATCGCGTCTCGCCCGATGGGGAGACCGGCCGCGACCCAGGCTTCGAAGCCCCCGTCGAGCATGTGCACCGCTTCATGACCGAAAAACTCCAGAAACCAAAAGAGCCGGGCGGCTCTCTCGCCGCTGACGCGATCATGGACGACGACCCTGCTGTCTTCGGCTACACCTTTCGCCCCGATCAGGTGTTCGATGATCCAGAGGAACGCTTTCAGTGGGCCCTCCCGCGTGTCGATCAGGCTGATGCCGAAAATATCGAAGCTGCGCGCACCCGGAATGTGGCCGTTCGCGTAGTCTTCAGGTGGTCTCAGATCGAGGACGACGACGTTGGGCTCGCCCAGCCGTTCGTTCAGTTCCTGTGGCGTCCAGAGCAGGTACGGGTTTGTATATGCCATGGGGACTCCTTAGACTAGCGGTAGCCAAGAAGACTACTACCCCTTGTCACGGACGAAAACACTTCGATAGAATTTACGGGCTTATTCTAGCGAAACCAACAAAGTACATGATCGAAGTTCAGAACCTTACAAAGCGATACGACACGAAAACAGCGATCGCGAACGTCACCTTCAGCGTCGGGCAGGGAGAAGTGCTGGGTTTCCTGGGGCCGAACGGGGCTGGAAAGACGACTACGATGCGCGCGATCACAGGCTATCTGCCGGCTACCGAAGGCCGGATCACGGTCGACGACTTCGACGTATTCGAAGAGCCGCTCCAGGCGCGCCGCCTCATCGGCTACCTGCCCGAACACCCGCCGCTCTACCTGGAGATGACAGTTGCCGGTTACCTGCGCTTTGTCGCAAAGATCAAAGGGGTTCCCAGGCGCGAGTTGAACGACGAGATCGCCCGCGTGATGGACAAAGTGAATATCCTCGATGTCGAGGACCGAATCATCGGTCGTCTGTCCAAGGGTTACAGGCAAAGAGTCGGACTGGCTCAGGCTTTGCTGAAGGATCCACCAATCCTGATTCTCGATGAACCGACAATCGGCCTGGACCCGAAGCAGATACACGAAGTCCGCGAGCTCATCAAGGAGTGGTCCGGACGCCACACCGTGATTCTGTCGACCCACATCCTGCCCGAAGTTGAACAGGTCTGCAGCCGAGTAGTCATCATCGACAAAGGACGAATCGTCGCCGTCGACACGCCCGCGAACCTTGTTTCTCAGCTGAAGGGCACCGAACGAATCGTCGTCGAAGTTGCGGGTCCTGAGGAGGAAGTGCTGTCCGGGTTGGGAGCCGTCCCCGGCGTGTTGAAGGCGGATCGACTGAACACACAAAACGGTCGAATGCGCATCGAGGTGGAGAGTGATATGGGCGAAGACCTGCGGCCGTCGCTGGCAAAGATGATCGTCCAGAGCGGTTGGGGTCTGTTCGAAATGCAGTCGTCCAGGATGAGCCTGGAGGACGTATTCCTGAAGCTGACGACCGACGACGAGGAGAGCAGTGAGGCCGCCGGCGAAGCCGGTTTTGAAGACGAGCCGGCTCCGGAAGACTCCTCCGACGGCGACGGAGGTGACGTGGAGCAGTGAGGAACGTCCTGGCCATCGTTGAACGCGAATTGCGTGCCTATTTCATTTCGCCCGTTGCTTACGTCGTCCTGACCATCTTTGTATTTCTGTCCGGAATCTTCTTCCAGACCATACTCAACCAGGTGATGCAGATGGCGACTGTGAGCGCCTTGCAGAGCCAGCGTTTCGGGACAGGTCCTCAACCCATCGACATGCCGGGTCTGGTGAGCCGGAGCTTCATGGGTGCTTTGAGCGTGATCCTGCTCTTCATGCTCCCGATGATCACGATGGCGCTGTTCTCCGAAGAGAAGAGGCGCGGAACGATCGAGCTGCTGCTGACCGCGCCATTAACAGACCTGCAGGTCGTGGCGGGTAAGTTTCTGGCTGCCGTTTCCTTCTACTCGATCATGCTCGCAACGACGTGGGTACCGATTTCGGTGCTGTTCTTATACGGCGATCCCGCCTGGGGGCCGATTCTGACCGGCTACCTGGGCCTGTTTCTGTACGGAGTCGCCCTGCTGGCGGTCGGTCTGTTTGTATCGACATTGACCGAAAACCAAATTGTCGCCGCCGTGCTGAGCTTCGGTGCCATCCTTCTGCTCTGGATGGTCGATGTCGTGGCACAGAGCGCGACCTCCACGACAAGGGCGGTCCTGACCTACATGTCGATCCTGGGACATCTGGACGACTTCATCAAGGGCGTGCTGGCGACGTCCCACGTGATCTTCTACCTGTCACTCATGTCGCTGGGTCTGTTCCTGACGTACCGGTCGATCGACTCGATGCGCTGGAGAGGTTGAACCATGAAGGAAACGTTAAAGAAACTCGATCTCGCAGGGCTCGTCATCATCGTCGGGACGATGGTCGTCTACTCGGTTCGCGAAGTCTGGACCATCTACCAGACGATTACCGTGGTCATCGGGGCGGTCGCTGTCGTCGTTTCCATCGCTTCAAAGCTCGACGAGATCCAAGCCCGCCTCAAGCATCGGTCTACCGGTTTCGGGATCAACTCGGGCGTTTCGATCGTTTTGCTGGTCGGTGTCCTCGGTTTCATCAACTACCTGGGTGCCGAGAACGAGCAGCGGTTCGACCTGACGACGGAGAAGATCTACAGCCTTGCCGAGCAATCCGTAAGCGTCTCCGGCGAGGTCGAGCAGGACACCCACGTGCGCGCCTTCTTTCCGAACGGCGACGACATCCCGACGCGGGAGTTACTCGAACTCTACGCCGCCCGGAACTCACAGATCGGTTTCGAGTTCATCGATCCCGACCGGCAGCCGCAGCTCGCCGAACAGTTCGACGTGAGTGTTTACGGAGATTTCAACAATCCCCTCACGGGCCAGGCCTTCCAGTTCGGCACGCTCATCCTCGAAATGGAAGATCGGCAGGAACGAATCGAAAAACAGTCCGAACCACTGCGCGAGGAAGATGTGACGAACGCCCTGATGAAGCTCATCAAGGGCGAGCAGAAGGTTCTCTACTTTATCGAAGGGCACGGCGAAAAGCTGATCGCCGAAACAGAGCGCACCGGCCTCGATGCGGCGCGAAACGCGCTGGAGCGGGAAAGCTACGTCGTCGAGACGTTGAACCTGGTCCGTGAGGAGACCATACCGGCGGATGCCGCTGCACTGGTCTGGGCGGGCCCTCAGAACGAGCCGTTTCCCGAGGAGATCGAGAAGGTGAATGCCTATCTCGAGCAGGGCGGCAGTGTTTTCGTGATGCTGGATCCGCCGCCGGCTACAGCGCTCTCTGCGTTACTGGATCGGTGGTCGCTGGACGCGGGCGACAATTTTGTCGTCGACGCCAGCGGGGTCGGCCGCCTTCTGGGTGCCGGTCCCGAGATCCCGCTGGTCTCGCAGTACGGAACACACGTGATCACGCAGCGGTTCAACGCCATGACTTTCTTCCCGCTTGCGCGCTCGGTCGCTCCCGCCGAAGAGGTCGAAGCCGGCTTGAACGTAACCGAGTTGCTTGCCACGAGCGCCCAGAGCTGGGGGGAGAGTGATCTCGACAGCACCGAGGCCGGCTACGATCCGGAGCAGGACCTGGGTGGGCCAGTCACGATAGGCGTCGTCATCACACGGGACCTCGACGCCGAGGAAAAGTCCCGGCTCGTCGTGTTCGGAGATTCCGACTTCGCGAGCAATGGGTTCTTCAGTCTCCAAGGCAACGGGAATCTTTTCCTGAACACCGTGAGCTGGCTGGCCGAAGACGAGAGCTTCATCTCGGTTCGACCGAAAGTCCCCGAAGACCGGCGCCTCACGCTGACGCAGTCGCAGGGTCGGATCACCTATTACATCTCACTCGTCCTGCTGCCGTTGTCGATCCTGGCGGCGGGTATCTCGGTCTGGAGCAAACGTCGGAGCGGGTGAAGCCAGTCCAGTGACTCCCACGAGTAAATGAGGTTCAAAGGCACTATAGGCCTATTCGTCGTTTTCCTTGCCCTTCTGACCTGGGTCTACTTTACCGACGTTCGTGGACGCGAAGAAAGGGAGCAGGCGGCCGAAGATGCCGGCAAGGCTTTACCGATCGACGACGAGGCTATTTCCCAGATCAGCATCATCTACCCGGACCGCACGATTACAGGAGTCCGGACAGATGGAGGCTGGGAAGTAACCGAACCGTCCGGCATCGAAGCCGACTCCGGTGAGTGGGACCTGCTGGCTTCCAATGTTCCGCGCATCGAACGGGACCAGACGCTCTCATCGGAGGCAGACCTCGGACAGTACGGACTTGCCGAACCGATTCTCCGAGTTGCGATCACGATGTCGGACGGCGCGACACACGAAGTTCTTTTCGGTAGCCAGAACCCACGAGAGATCTACAACTACGCCAAGCTCGCTTCGAACGACGAAGTCTTCCTGGCACCGAGCTCCTGGCTGCGGATCTTCCGCAAGGAGGTCAACGAACTCCGGGATAAGACCGTGTTGCGATTCGAACAGGACGACATCGATCTCATAGAGCTATCCGGCCTGAACAGCCTGCGACTGCTAAGGTCCGATGAACAGTGGTCCCTTGAGGTTCCTCTCCAGACCAACGCCGATCAAGGCGAGGTCGGCACTTTCCTGGGGGCCATCGACTTCGCGCGCGCAACCGGCTTCGCCGATGCGGATACCGAGGCCGGAACTACAGGTCTGGACGCTCCGGCCCTTCACATCCTCTTGCATGATCAGGCGAACGATCGGGACCACGTGTTGCTCATCGGTGACGAGAAGGAAGACGACGCGGATCACTACTACGTGAAGGACGACTCCCGCGACACGATCTTTGTCGTCGATTCCGACATCTTCGAGAAAGCGACCCGCACGACCTTCGACTGGAGAGACAAGACCATCGCGTCGTTCGACCGTGACGACGTGCTCTCGATAGTGCTGCGAAGAGACGCAGATCAACTCGTGCTGCGCAAGTCCGGCGAGGACTGGCTCCTACCCGACGGCAGCCTGGCGAGGTTTGACCGTGTTTCGGGCATGCTCAACTCGCTCGAGTTCCAGAGAGCGACACAGATCATCGACTCGCCAGGTGCGTTGTCCCGGTATGGTCTCGGGGAACCCGACCTGCAGGTTGTCTTTAGCGGCGACGGCCGCGACATTCTCAGCTTCGCCTTCGGTGCGGATGTCGACGATGGGGATAGCATCTACTGGAAGCTGGAACAAGGCAGCGCGGTGAAGGTGGTCTCCAAGGATGTCTTCGACCGCTTTGACGTGACAGCCGAAGACCTTATCGAAACAGCCGGGGACCCGCAGTAGTCCGCTGGTGTAGGTGCGGTCTATGACCGCACATCTTCGGGTGTTTGCTGAGCAGAAAGGTTGGGGAAGGCGAATACCTACACCCGCCTGTCCGAGACGTGATGCTGAAGCACTTACTTCGTGCCCGACGCTTCTTCGGAAACCTAGTTGCCCGCCGCGACCTCCCCGCGCTTTACGACACGTCTTACTCCGCCGACCCACAACCCTCCATCACGGGTATCGCCCGTTCCATGGTTTCGAGCTTCGTCGAGGGCGCGCGCAGAAACAAGATCGCTTCGATCCTCGCCCTGGTCGCGTTGATCGTCGTCCTTCCGCTCGCTCTCACCAGTCGCTACGACGAACGGCCGCGGTACCGTCAGGTGATTCTTCCAGGCATCCAGCGCCTGGAGCAACGCTACCATGCGGCCCTGGCACGAGCCGCCGAGGAGCCAAGCGCCTCCCGGCGCGTCTATCACCTTATCGACGCCCACGCTCGAGTCGTGGATGTGCTCGATTTCATCCGTTCCCGGAGGGCGGTAACCGCCGACGGAACCCGAGCCCATTCGGAGCTAATCCGGTACTACAGGCTGGTGGACGACCACTTCGCCATCATCCGTAGTGAGATGAGTATCGATGAGGACATCGATTTCCTGGAGCGCTGGGAGGAGATAAGCGCCGACATCCAGCCTATTTATGATCGGTGGTCCACCTGGATCGCGGAGTGAATCTCCAAGCCAAGCGATGCCAAAAGCATTTCTATACATAAGAGGCACTAATACCGTCTCGAGGCTGCGACGGGTCGATTGTGCGTGCGAAGTTGATCAATGGAGTAGCCGGATAGCCGGAAAGGCGTGTCCGAGACGACCGATCGAAGCCGGCTCCCGAGGCCCGGAAGTCGCCGATTCTATTGCCAGATCGGGGCTTTTTTTTTGCCGTAAAACTTGACTCTAGGGTCAGGATCGAATAGCTTGCATACAAAGTGGATAAACGAGTTATGCGTCGTGAGGACGGATCGTTTTTCTTGAACAATGGGGATCGAGCGCACCGAAAGGAAGCGGCGTGAACTGGGGAAGTCCGCCAGCGGTAAGCGTTGCTCGAGAAACGCGTCTCCGTAACCGACGGCATAAACCATTGAACCCGCACCCCGGGTAGGGGTGTGGATTGTCTTGTTTACGTTAGTGTGGAGGTACACTAAATGAATACGAATACCAGCCATTTCAGGTGGCTCGCCGGGGTCTTCGCGATAGCGATGTTCCTGGCGTTCCAACCTGGTGCGTTCGCACAGGGCGGCTTTACGGCTGTAACGGGGAACGTTTCGGACCCGACCGGAGCCGTGATCCCTGGCGTTGAGGTCACCGTGACCAACGAGGCAACCGGAGCGTCGCGCCTCGTGATCACGAACGAGACCGGTTCCTATACGGTCACACAGCTCCCACCCGGCACCTATGCGATCAGTGCGTCGCTGCCGGGATTCAGCACGCAGCAGTCGAGCGGAGTTGTGGCGCCCGTCGGCGAGACGGTCGTCGTAAACCTCGCGCTGGAGGTCGGAGTCATTACCGACGTCGTCGACGTCATTGCCACAGCCGAAGCCGTCAACACGGTCGACGCAAAGCTCGGTGTCGGATTCGACACCCAGAAGATCATCGACCTGCCGCTGAATGCCCGGAACATCGTCGGCCTGCTCGGTCTACAGGCCGGCGTGCAGGTTTCCGATGTTCGGAAGAACAATAACACCGGCGAGGAAACCGACGACGGCGGCCAGGTCAACGGCGCGCGCAACGACCAGCAGAACATCGTCCTCGACGGTGTGAACATCAACCGCCAGGAGAAGGGGTCTTCGCTCGAAGGCGCATTGCCGACCACGATCGATTCCATCCAGGAATTCCTCGTTCAGACGGCCGGGTCCGGCGGCACGGGTGCGCGCGGCAGCGGCGGCCAGGTGCAGCTCGTGACCAAGAGCGGCTCCAACGAATGGCACGGTTCCGCCTACGAGTTCTACCGGACGACTGGAACATCGGCCCGGAATTACTTCGCTTCCGAGCCCCAGCAGTTGATCCGGCACCTTCCTGGTGGTTCCTTGGGCGGACCGATCCTCGAGGACAAGCTCTTCATCTTCGGTGCCTACGAGCGCCAGACGGACCGGAGCACGACTCTGGCGAGTCGAAACATTCCGACACCGGAGTTCCTCGACGGCATCGTCCGCTACGAGCGCAAGGACGGCTCGTTCGCGACGCTGACCGACGGCGCGGGCGGCCAGCTGGAAAACTGGACATTCATTCCGGGCGACACGTGGAATCCCGTACTCGTGGGTCAGAATGGGTACTATCAGATCTACCGCCCGTTCTCGCAGGACGCAGCGCGGACGGAGCCGGGTGAGGACAACGGAGCCAACACGCTGCGGTATCGATTCAACTCGCCGTTCGTCCGCAACCGCAACATCTACATCACGCGGATGGATTTCACCGCGAGCGAGAACCACACGCTGTTTTTCCGCGGGACGCTTAACGACGATGTCCGGACGCTGGGCGCCGAGAGCTTTCCGGGTTTCGGCGACGCGCGGGAGCGGCTGGACAACAGCAAGGGTTTCGCGGCGAGCTGGAACTGGGTGATCTCACCGTCGCTGAACAGCAACTTCACGGCGGGACTGACCCGGGAATCGTTCGAGGAAACCGGAAACAACCGGTCCTACTACAACGCCCCGCTGTTCAGCGAGCCGTTCCAGACGCAGGGGGCGACGCGGACGGCCATCGATACGTGGAACCTCGTCGAGAACATCAGTTACATCACCGGGAACCACAACATCCAGGCCGGCATCAACTTCCGGTCGCTGGAGAACAACCTCAGCGACTTCAACGAGGTCGAGCCACCGGAGTACGGTGGTGGAGCCAACCTGACCGCGAACAACATCGGAGTGGCGTCGAGCCCGGGATTCAAACGCGCCGTCGGTGATGCGGAATTTGCCAACGCCGTTTCGCCGCACGCGGTCGGAGACGCGGTCATGGCCGCGACCGGGTCACTCTCCCGCTTCAGCGAAGACGTCCAGTACGACCCCCAGGGCAACCGACTGGCTCCGGGGAGCCCGCTAGCGCGCAATTACCGGCTCCAGGAGTACGACTGGTACATCATGGACACCTGGCGCGCGACGCCGAACCTGACCCTGACGTTCGGTATCAACCACAGCTACCAGACGCCGCCCTACGAGAGCAACGGCGTCCAGGTGAACTGGGTCCAGGACCTGGGGCAGCGGATCGAGACGCAGTCGGACACGACGAGTACCGTCCTGCAGCTGCCCCTTTACACCGCCGCGCCCGCCGGGCGAGGCAACGGTCGACCCGATTACTACAACGGGGACATCAACAACTGGTCCCCGCGTGTGAGTTTCGCCTGGACCCCACAGGGGGACTGGGCGAGCGCCGGCGGCCAGCTGGTCGTGCGGGGCGGATACTCGAGGAGCTACGACGCGATCGGGCGGCGTTTCGCCCGGGACGCGGCCCTGACGGGCTCCATCGGGTTGAAGTCGCAGTTCTCGGTTCCGGGATTCTTCTACTCGATCGATGATCTGGACGGGGCCCCTCGGGCGCCCCGGGTCGGTCCCGGTTTTTCGTTGCCTCGAGCGTTCTTCCCGACGCCTCCCGAAACGGCCGACTTCCTCGCTCCGGCGACGGCGAACGGCATCGGGGGCACCAGCTACAGCGGGATCGACCGGGGCATCTTCTCGCCCTCGAACAACCTGCTGAACCTGACGATCTCGAAAGAGTTGCCGGGTGGCTGGGTGATCGAGGCCTCCTACGTCGGCCGCTTCGCCCGCGATCTGCTGGGCCAGGTCGATATCGCCAGTCCCGTCAACGTGCGGGATCCGATCAGCGGTCAGACCTACTACCAGGCGATCAAGACCATGTACGAGCGGTACGAGTTCAACTACACGCCCGTAGACCAGGTCCAGCCGATTCCATGGTTCGAGAACGTTTACGGGAAAGCCCTGACCAGCGCCAACAAGCGTCTCGACGGAGCGCCGTATCCGAGCGCGACCCAGGCCTTCTACGCGCTGATGCACAAGAGTCGGGGTCCGGGGCCCAACACAGCGGCGAGTCTCGTGGATGAGATCCAGGGCATCGAACGCCGCGAGGGCAACGTCCTGCTCAACCCGCAGGCGCAGTTTTTCGGTGTTTTCAGCAACATCAGCCGTTCGAACTACAACTCGGGCCAGTTCACCCTGCGGAAGCGGTTCTCGGATGGCTTCACCTGGACGGCCAACTACACGTTCTCGAAGTCGATGGACATCACGTCGGCCGCCGAGTCGGAAGGCAACCGGGCCAACGGGGCGACGAACTTCGGTTTGGCCGAGGATCCGTACAACCCGGAGCTGAACTACCACATCTCCGACTTCAACCGGACGCACCAGTTCAACAGCAACTTCCTTGTGGAGCTGCCGTTCGGTCATGGGAAGCCGTTCGGAGCCAACATCTCGAACGTTGCGAACCAAATCATCGGTGGCTGGCAGTTCTCGGGCATCATGGTCACTTCCAGCGGAAGACCATGGCAGTTCACGGCCTCCAGCCGCTACAATCACCACTACTTCGGCCGGACGATCCCGCACATGGTCCGACCCGTCGAACAGGGTATTTTCAAGCAGGACGGCCAGGTCTTCCTGGTCGGACCCAACAAGCAGGCCCGGATCGACTACACCAACCGGGACCCCGGGCAGGAGTACTTCTGGGGTGCGTACCCGGGCAGCTCGATCCAGCGGAACCAGGGCCTCGGACCCGCGTTCTTCAACATGGATTTCGCGATCACCAAGAACTTCACGGTGACCGAGGACGTCCGGGCGCGTTTCCGTTGGGAAGCTTTCAACATCACCAACCATCCGAACTTCGACATCCCGACAGGGCGGAACGGGCGGAGCGTCGATCGTACGAGCGGTCTGCTGGGTCAGGTGACCAACACACGCGGAACCGAGCGTGTGATGCAGTTCAGCTTCCGGTTGGAGTTCTAGCTTCAAGTCGGTTGGAGCGAAAGGGCGGGGTTTCGGCCCCGCCCTTTTTTTTGACAGTGGATCAGTATTTCTGCTTCAACGCGAGAGGATTAGCGGGATTCTTACGGCACGTGTAGGTGCGCTCTATGAGCGCACAAATCGTCGCTCAGCGTGTGCGGTCGTAGACCGCACCTACACCTAAGCGATTGATTTTGCGGGCTTTTGACTTTGAATGAACCTGCCGGCTGTTACCACCCCACCTGAAACTCCCCACACCCCAAATCCGCCCTCACGGACAATTTCTATGGTTTTTTGTATTTTTCGAGCTCGTCGATTCTCTAACCCTCACATTCCACTGGAATCCACGTTTGGTACGTCATGTGCATAATGACGGGTTGGGATGGTAAGACCCCGTCGGCCGGTACCCCGAATCGAGGGTGGCCAGAGAGCCTTTACCGGGATGGGGTGGCGAGTGGGATGAAGAGTGGGATGGTGGAGACGTAATCTAGTCTGAGTGGTGTTCCAATCCTGGGAAGTCAGTTCTGACTCCCTTTCGAATCAAACAATTTGACTCAAGACACCATGCGGCGCCTGAAGTGTGCCCGTGGATACACGAACGAGTGACGATCGTGCATCCTCCAAATAACTGCCTACGGTCTAAGGATTACTGATCCCCCTCGCATACCGTCCGCACTCCAGCCCCACGCTACGTGTCTCTTCGCCGCACGCAACGCGTGTATTTTCTTGCATACATTGTGGATAAAGGTTGTCTATCTACTGTCGTGTAGCAGTTCTCCGAAATTCCATATTTGCGGTAACCCGCTTTAGCCGGAAGCCATTGATTCCACACCAAAGTGCCGTTTGGAATCGTGCTTGCCATTCACTTCGTGGGATGGATCTGGAAGTTGCGGGCCGACGTGCCAGTGAAGGCGTTGTATACGCGTCAAACCCGCGATTCCGGTCCGGAGAGTGGGAGTGGTGGAGATCTTGATTCGTTCCGCCCGTTCCCGGCGAAGCGGCCGGGAACGGGCTCAATACTCTCGAAGTCGAAAGTCTGTGTCGTCATCCCCTCGGGCACCCTCGCGACAACTTGCCGGCCTCGGGAACGTTCACAACTCAATTACAGAACAGGAGCTTTTTGAATGGTATTGAACACTCGCCTTAACCGTACGGTGATCCGGCCGGCGTTTACGCTGGTCATGGTCATCCTTCTGGGGACGGTAACGGGCTTCGGACAGGGTTTGTCCGGCATTACGGGGGGCGTGTCCGACCCGACCGGCGCGCTGATCCCGGGTGTCGAGGTCACGATCTCCAACGAGGCCACCGGTGTCAGCCGGACGGTCATCACCAACGAGACCGGCTCGTATACGGGCACGCAACTTCAGCCCGGGACATACACAATTCAGGCATCGCTTCCCGGCTTCCAGACAGCGGTCGCTCGTGGAGTGACGTTGCCGGTCAGCCAGACCGTAACCTTGAATCTGTCGCTTCAGGTCGGACAGGTTAGCCAGACCATCGAAGTGACGGCCGAAGCAGAGTTGATCAATACGGTCGACGCCGAGCTCGGCGTACCGTTCGACTCGCAAAAAATCATCGACCTTCCACTCAACGCGCGGAACATCGTGGGTCTACTCGGCCTGCAGGCCGGTGTCACGACGACCGATAACGGTTCGCTCACCTCCGGCGCGGAGGAAGACACCGAGATGGGTGGCCAGGTGCACGGTGCCCGCAACGACCAGCAGAACATCACGCTCGACGGCGTCGACGTCAACGCACAGGAGAAGGGACAGGCGTTTGAGGGTGCACTGCCGACGACGCTGGATTCCGTACAGGAGTTCATCGTAGAAACGGCCGGACAGAGCGGAGGCGCGAGCCGCGGCAGTGGAGCGCAAATCCAACTCGTGACCAAGAGCGGGACCAACCAATGGCATGGCTCGGCCTACGAGTTCTACCGCACGACGGGAACATCCGCGCGTAACTACTTCGCAGACGAGGCGTCGCCGCTGATCCGTCACATCCCTGGTGGATCGCTGGGTGGGCCGGTCCTTAAAGACAAGCTGTTCATCTTCGGTGCCTATGAACGCCAGTCCGACCGAAGCGCGACCCTGGAGCGGAGGCAGGTTCCTACTCAGACTCTAATCGACGGCATCGTGCGATATCAGCGGCTGGATGGGAGCTTCGGGACGATCACCGACGGACCGGGCGGCATGCTGGAGCAGATCACGCAGATCCCTGGCGACACCTTCAATCCCGTCGTCGTCGGATCGAGCGGACTGCTGCAGGCGTTTAAACCGTTCTCGAGCGATACCGCGGCGACGACACCGGGTGTCGACAACGGGGCCAACTTCCTCGAGTATCGGTTCAACGCACCGTTCACGCGGAACCGGAACATTTACATCTCGCGTCTGGACTACGTCCTGAACGAGGATCACAATTTCTATTTCCGTGGGACGTTGAACGACGACGTGCGGACCCTCGAGGCCGATCTCTTTCCGGGATTCGGCGGTGGGCGCGATCGGATCGACAACAGCAAAGGCTTCGCCGCCGCCTGGAATCAGGTCTGGTCCCCAACACTGACGGGTAACTTCCGTGCCGGCCTGACGCGCGAGTCGCGCGAGGACACGGGCAACAACGTTGCGTTCTGGAACCTGCCCAACGTCAGCGAGCTGATCCAGGACGACGGCGCCGTCCGGCAGTCGATCGACACGTGGAACCTGACCTACGACTTGAGCTACCTGAGCGGGAGCCACACGATCCAGGGCGGCTTCAACTTCCGCAACATCCAAAACCACCTGGTTTCGTTCGACGATGTGGTGCCCGGAACCTTTTCCAGTGGGGCGAACCTGACGGGTAACGACCTCGGTACGGCCCAGAATCCGGCATTGCTGCGGGCGCTGGGTCCCGACGAATTTGCCCGGGTTGCCGACCCTGGCGTCACCGGCGACGCGTTGATGCTGGGAACCGGTTCGATTTCTCTATTCCGGGGGGACGTCCAGTTCAACATCGACGGCTCCCGGATTGCAGGAGGAACCCCGCTGGATCGCACATTCCTTCTCCAGGAATACGACTTCTACCTGCAGGACGTGTGGCAGACATCGCCGAACCTGACCGTGACGTACGGGGTCCACTACGGGTACCAGACCCCACCCTACGAGCAGGATGGGTTCCAGGTGGGCTGGAACAATGACCTGCTGCGCCGGTGGCAGGAAAGCCGTGGTACGACGAAGACGGTCCCCGAGCAGGAGCTCTTCACCACTCAGGTCAACGGCCGCCAGAACGGTCTGCGGGATTTCTACGACCCGGATTCCAACAACTGGGCGCCCCGTGTGTCGTTTGCGTGGCAACCGCAATGGGGCTTCGCGTCGGCGGGCGGGCCGCTGGTCATACGCGGCGGATATTCGCTCATGTATGACGGCATCGGCCGTCGGTTTTCCCGGGAGGCTGCAACGCTGGCATCGATCGGTCTGTTAAGCACCGTCCGGCAGCCCGGGTTCAGCAAGTCGATCGACGGTCTGAACGACATCGAACGGGCGTCCCGCCTGGACGGCAGCCTTGCGTTGCCCCGTGGGGAGTTCGTGGACCTGGCCGAGAGTGCCTTCATCCTCGGCGCGCCGCTGCGCTCTTCCGGATTCGGCAGCGGCAACACGACGGGCATCACGCAAAGCCTGGATTCCCCGATCAACAACCTGGTCAACCTGACGATTTCGAAAGAGCTGCCCCGGAACTTCCTCGTCGAAGTTTCTTATGTCGGCCGTTTTGCCCGCAACCTGCTGGGCCAGATCGACCTGGCCAGCCCGGTCAACTTGATCGATCCGACCAGCGGCCAGAACTACCAGCAGGCGATCCGCGAGATCTACGGCCAGTCCTTTGACGGCGTGGCGTTCAGCGATGCCAGGGCGATCCCGTTTTTCGAGAACGTCTACGGCCAGGATCTGATCGATGCGGCCGAGGCCCGGTTCGGCGGAACCTTCAGCAGCGCCGGCCAGGCCTTCTACCGCTGGCTGCACGGCAGTCGGGATCCGGGACCGAACGCCCCGATCAGCCTCAGCGACCAGCTCAACATCATCGAGAACACGCTGGGCCGTCCGATCCTCGTGAACAACCAGTCGCAGTTTTTCGGCTTGTTCGGCAACTTCTCAAAGTCGAACTACCACGGGCTCAACGTCACCCTCCGCAAGCGTTTCAGCGACAATGTCGCCTTCGACGTGAACTACACGCTCTCGAAGTCGCTCGACGTCACGTCGGCCTCAGAGGCCTTCGGCAATCGTCCAAACGGTCAAACCGGCATCGGGATGGCGGAAGATCCTTGGAACCCCGAGCTGTCCTACGCGCTGTCGGACTTCGACCGCCGGCATCAGCTCAACGGAAACTTCCTCGTGCAGCTTCCTTTCGGGCGCGGTCACCGGATCGGCCAGAACGTCAGTTCCATCGCCAACCACATCATCGGTGGGTGGGAGCTCGGCGGCATCGTCCAGGCGAGCAGTGGCCGACCGTTCAACTTCACCGCCTCGAACCGGTTCAACCACCACTTCTTCCGGCCGATCCATTCCCCACCTCGTGGGCGATGTTCCGTTCGGCCTGGAGAAGGGCGAGGACAACCGGGTCTTCTTGATCGAGGGGGGGGGCCGACGTGCGAACGAGCATCAGCCGGGATGCCTTCCAGAACACGTTCCCGGGAAGCACGATCGCCCGCAATCAGGGCCGTGGGCCGAGCTTCTACAACATGGACTTCTCCGTAGGGAAGAGCTTCACGATCAGCGAAGACCTGCGGGCGCGGTTCCGATGGGAGGCCTTCAACCTCCTGAATCACGCCAACTTCGGCATCCCGCAGACGACCGGCGGCACGAGCATCGACCGTTCGCAGTCCGGCACGGGCGAGGTCGTCGAGACCCGTGGTACCGAGCGTGTGATGCAGTTCAGTTTCCGGCTGGAGTGGTAGGGAAAAAGGCGGGGCTTTGGCCCCGCCTTTTTCAGGGTGACGAGCCGTCTCCGAATTTTCTGCTCAGCCAACACCCGGGGACAGGGCAAGTCCCTGTCCCCCTCACATGGGCTCTCTCGCGGATCGTTCCGCTTAACAGTTGTGTGCGTCAAGTTCTGCAAAAAGTATTTCCGAAAAAGTCAGTTCTTGAGTGTTGATCGCCGTCGGGCCTGTGGGAATGTGGGAAAGCTGAACGTTCTTGGCGAAGCTTTTCCAAGCCTCAGAGGGAATCCGCGTCTTGTTGCGGATTTCCTCTGAGGCGTCATTTCCATCAGGCCTCTGCCTTTCTTTCTTTTTTGGTTCTCTTTCTTTCGCCCTTTGAAAGTTTTCCACAGAGATTCCTCGCTCCAGGATGCGCTGTAATCGACGATCGGCTTCCGAGCCGATCCTTGGGTCGGTCCGTTTTGACGCGTTCACGCGGCAGGCGTCTGACGGTGCCAGTCCTTCTTGTGTTCCTTCAACAGATCCATGTTCAAATAACGGATCGCTTCGATCCAGTTCTCGTGCATCTCGGTGGTCAGTGCCCGAATCAAACGCAGACAGCTGGCCGCGTTGGGGAATATCCGCACCACACGCGTTCGCCGCTTGATCTCTTCGTTGAGCCGTTCCAGCATATTGGTGGATTTCATGTGCTTGTGATGCTGAAGCGGCAGCGTGTAGAAGCTCAGCGTCTCGTCGATGTTGTCTTCGACCCAGTCGCAGAGTTTGGGATATTTCTGCCCCCACTTGCTCAACCACGCCGCGAGGTCCTGCCGCGCTTCCTGGAGGTTCCGCCGATCGTAGAGCCAACGCAGTTCCTGGAGGCAATCGTCATCGCCTTTGCGCGGCAGATAATCCAATGCGTTTCGGAGAAAGTGCACGTAGCAGCGCTGCCAGATCGCTTCGGTCAGGACTTCCGCGATGGCTTTCTTCAACCCCGGATGATCGTCGGTCACCACGAACTCCACCCCGCACAGGCCGCGTTGTTTTAAACTCAGCAGCAGTTGCCGCCAACTGGTCGTGCTTTCCCGTCCCGCCAGCTCCACCGCCAACACACCGCGCCGGCCGTCCCAGTTGATTCCGATCGCGACCAGCACCGCCCGGCTCCGGATGACCCCGTCTTCGCGCACCTTCTCGTAGCGCGCATCCAAAATTAGGTACGGGTATTCTTCCTCCAATCGTCGCGTTGCAAACTTTTTCAGCTCCTTGTCCAGAGTCTGATTAATCCGGCTGATCGTGCTGGCCGAAAACGAATGTCCGCATAGTTCTTCGGTGATGGCTTTCACCTTGCGCGTTGACACGCCCTGCACGTACATCTCGGCCAAGCTGGCCACCAAGGCTTTCTCGCTGCGTTGGTAGCGTTCAAACACCTCCGTACTGAACCGGCCGGCCCGGTCCTGCGGCACGCGCAACTCCAGCTTGCCCACCCGTGTGACCAGGTCCCGTCCGTAATAGCCACTCCGATATCCGGTGCGACCCCCTGTTCGTTCACTCTTGACCGCGCCCACGACCTGGTCCATCTCCGCCTCGAGAATCTCTTGAACCACCTCCTGTACGACGCTTTTCAGCAAATCCTTTTCCTCTCCTAACAGTTCTTTCCAATCCACTCCCTTTCGCTTAATCTGAGGTCGGGCCATCGGTTCATCTCCTTCGTTTCAAAGTTGATTCGTTACCAACTTTTCGGAGATACCCTGGCCCTTTCCTATTTCAGGACCTTTTTGCAGAAACTCTGAAACATAACCCGCTTAACAAACCGAGCTGACTACCGTCCCCGCAACCCCTCCGACTCGTCACTTGTCACTCGTCACCTCCCCCCAACCTCCCCCGAATGTGGCATTTTGTAACAATGAATCGGTTGAATATGGGTGTGCCCGGGCAGTATCATAACGACGCTTAGAGGTGTGTGTGGACGACCCACTAGTGGAGGCTTCGTGATATCTAAGACACTGAAAATATTTGTACTTATTCTTGTTCTCACAGCGGTCAGCCTGGTGGCGCAGCATCCGACGATGGATCCGAAGACCAAGGATGTGCCGTCGGTCGACTACCAGGAAGGCCCGCTGGTCCCGACCATCGATAATTACTACCTCCAGGGAGACCCCTCCGAGTTCATCCCGGACGAGTTCATGTCGAACCCGAGCGGGGAAGTCGACCCGAGGGAGCTGAAGGGGTATCACTTTCCTCCGCAGCTCAAGTGGGTGAAGGTGGTGTCGGATCGCCAGATCAAAGCGGGCGGTACGCTTCGTCTGGAGGCACAGGCGGAGAACCCCGTGCCGACACAGCGCTGGTGGATTGCTTACCAGAACCAGTTCGGCCGGCGTTCGACCTACCGCGCCAACTTCAGGCCGCGCGAAGACAACCCGTGGCTATTCGATGGCGTCGTCCAGATCGACGAGTGGGCGGAGCCCGGGGTCTATGTCGTTTACGACGGTGAGCTCAACAGCGAGCTTGGACACTCCAAGGCGTTTTTCCCGCCGATGCACCCCGCGATGCTGGGTCTGGAGTTTGAGATCCTCCCTAATACAAACGTCGATGTGATGTACCCGGACCTCGTCGAGCTCTACATCGGTGAGGACGAGAACATGAACGGCGCGACGTTCGATATCGGGGACATGATTCCGGTACGTGCGAAGCTGTTCGACAACAAGTCGGGCGCCAGCGAGGTAATCCTGCGACTGTCCGGCCCGGACAACAAGTATATCGAGCTGAACCTGGCACCGCGATTCAACCATCCCGGAGAGTTCGTCGGTTACTTCCAGATCAATCAATGGTCGGTCGGCGGTGAGTACGTCGCGCGTACGATCCAGATCAAGGACCGAGCCGGCAACCAGAAAGACCTGTTCTCGACCACGAACGAACTTCTGGCCACGGCGAAATTCAACATCCGCCAGGACCCGGCCAATGTCGACAAGGTTCCACCGAAACTGGTCAGCGTCGCGTTCGACCGCGCGACGGCCAGCCTGGAGGAGGAGACAAAAATTATCGCGATCGCCGTGGACGACCACTCAGGTATCGGCGACATCTGGGTCGACGTCGGAGCCAGCCCGAGCTGGATCGACAAGAAGAGAGTCCGTCTGAAAGCCAAGGAGGGCCGGACATTGATCAAGCCCGGTTTCGACGTCAAACAGAATATCTATGAAGGATCGTTCAAGACCCACAAGTTGGACGAGCCCGGCGACTGGGTGATATCGCGTGTGTTCGTTCGAGACAACGCAAACAACTACCTGGACGTTCGAGCCGTCGAGAGCCCGGACCTGCAGAGTGTAAAGGTTCTTTACGGTGAGAGCGGAGGCGCCGGCCCGAGGCCCGCGGCGACGAGCCAGACGACTCAGGCCAATCCACAGCAGGCCGACCAGACGAAGATTCGGCGAATCGACATGATTCCACCTCATCCCCCGCGTGGGCCCTGCTTGAACTGTCACGAGCCTTAGAGACAATTATCTTCGACGAGTTTTGAACTACATAAATCGATATCGAATCGGAAGACAACAAGGAGTTCACATGAATCGCCGATCATTCTTGAAGAGTTCGAGCCTGGCCGGTGCGGGGCTCACCCTGACTCCGCGCCTTGGAGCCTCTGCTCCTCAGACCAGCGCGTTGAACCTCAAGACGAAGCACCTGATCTGGATCGTCAACGGCAACGGCTGCCGGAAGAAGGAATACCTCGAGGATCTCGACGTCGCGCCGAACTTCAATGCACTGGCCAAGGAAGGTTACGTCTTCAACGAAGACCACAACGACCAGGCGTCCTCACACGGAACCTCCTACACGGAACTGCTCACGGGCAACGTGTCACAGACCAGCGTCCCGCTTTTTCCGACCGTGCCGCATTACGTTCGCAAGGCCTACGGCGACGAGGCGACGAAGTACTGGTATCTGACCGGCGCCGACTACTTCAGGCAGTGGCGCTACAATCTGAAGTACTTCGCCGCTCACAAGGACTACCCGGCCTCGACGCGGCCCGTCTCCTTGACGACTCAGAACGTCTTCCAGGACATGTGGTACAAGAAGCGGGATCGTTCGCCCCGGCAGATCATCGACGAAGAGTTCCCGAACAACATGGGCTTGACCGAGAAGGAACGCGTGAAGCTGACGGAGTGGATCGAAGGCGTGATGTCGACGCGCAGCTACGAGCCGTCCCTGAACCATCCGTTCATTCCGCGCTCCCCGTTCGTGGAAGAAGGACAGGCGATCAGGATCATTCCGCAGATACTCCAGACGTTCAAACCACGGGTGCTGATCTTCCAGCAGGTATCCCACGACACGGGCCACGGCGCCGGAGGATACCTGCGTTATGAGACGGGCCATGACGAATATCGCTCGACCGCCATCTCGACTGACGAGGCAGTGGGGCAGGTCATCGATTTCGTGAAGAACGACCCGTACTTCAGCCAAAACACGGCGATCGTCGTGAGGCCTGAATTCGGCCGGGACGACGAAGTCAACGCCTACGGCGAGATCCATCACTCGAAGGGGTATTACTACGCCCAGCGGCCTGCCAGCATCTACTGGGGCCCGGACTTCAACAACGGCTTCGACGGCAAGACCGTCATCAGCCGCCTGGACATGGCGCCGACCCTGACCAAGCTGTTCAACGTGGACGCGACCGACGCAATGGGGCAGGTCGTCCCGGGCCTGTTCAAACCCGAAGTCGGCGAGCTTCCCGCCTACATCCCCTACGTGGAATAGCTTCGGACCTTCGGACCATGAAAGCCTTTTGCGGCGTGGCTCTTTCGGGCCACGCCGTTTTTTTGGGCAGAATCGGCCCGGTGAGGGACCGATTTGGATGGTTCTTCGGGCTGTCCGACTCGAGATATCTGATAAGTGCTTTTAAATCCGGCTGTTCCGTCTGTACCCCGGCGTTTTCCAGGCGTAACCTTTCCGTAGTGCGGGACGTATTTTACTAATGAATCTCGATCGCGAACTCATCGTTCGCGCCCAGCGTGGGGACACGGTCGCGCAAGAGGAGCTCGTGAAGCAGCTGGCGCCGATGGTGTTCCGGCTGGCCAGCCGATTCTTCCGAACGCGAGAGGACGTCGAGGATCTGGCGCAAGAAGCCTTTGCCCGTTTTTTCAATAAGATCCAGCAGATCCGTCCCGCAGACAACGTTCGAGGCTGGGTTTCGCGAGTCACGATTAACGTCTGCTACGATCGACTCCGGAAACTGCGCCGGGAAAAGGCCGCGATCGAGGGTTTGACTGCGGAGCCGGTAGCGCCGCAGCGACCGGACCCCGACGCGTACGAGCACGTTCGGACGGCGCTGGCGCGACTGGATGCCAAGCTGAGGATCCCGTTGGTCCTCAAGGAAGTGGACGAGCTCTCCATCAAGGAGATCTCTAAGGTGATGGGAATCACCGAGTCCAACGTCAAGATCCGGCTTCACCGGGCCCGCAAAAAGCTGGCTGCGGTTCTTGAAGCCGGAGTAGACTGAGCGGATGGTGGACGATAGGAGAAACAGGTAATGAAGGAGTTTCTTCCGAGAAAATTCGTCGAGCAGGAACGCCGGCGCGTTTTTTTGCCCGATTCGGATTTCGCGAAGCGTGTCGTCGCTCGCTTGAAACCGGTCTCGCGGCAGGCCGCCGACGTCTGGGAGTACATCCCGGCTTTCGCCCGACCGATCGTGGCGGTGACGATGGCGGCGCTGTTTGTGATCGTTGGTCTGCAGATGATGTACCCGCAGGTGCCCGAACAGGGCATCGTCGACGCCCATCTGGCCGAGGATTCGACCCCGACTGATGCATGGCTCTACCAGGATGCCGAGATACCCGAAGGCGATGACTTGCTCCTGGAGATTACCCTGGCGGAGGAGTTGCGATGACGCGCACCCTCCAGGCGAAGCTTCTGGTCCTCGCTGTGTTTATCGCGGGAATGCTGAGCGGCGCCGTTGTTACCAATGTGTACGAAGAGCGAGTTCAGGGCGACGAGCTTGGGGTGGAACCCAACGACAGGAATCGCGATCGTGAACGGGACCACAACCATCAGAGGTTCGAAGATTATCTCGGCTTGACTCCGGAACAGCGAGATCAGCTCTCCGAGATTCTTGAAGGCTCCCGCGACGGGTACCGTGAGTTGCGCGCAAAGACCCGGCCGGAGTACCAGGCGATTCGGTATGCTTCCCGCCAGAAGATCCGCGAAATGCTGAACGATGAACAACGCGGGCGGTACGAAGAGTGGATCAACCGCGAGCGGGAGCGCGACAACAACAGGAGGCACGGCCGCGGCCGAGGTGGAAGAAAGTTTGGAGCCCGTGGAGGAAATGCCAGAGCTGCGCAGAGAAGCGGAGCGAAGGTCGAGGAAACGCTTCTTCGCTACGACCGGGGCGACCGTTGTAAGCTATCGCGTTCTTCGCGTCGCTGGCGTTATACGCGCTCGCGGGGTGGGATGAAGCAGAGAGGCAAGAACAGGTCGCGGTGTCCAGGCAGTTGGCGGCGCAGGCCGAGCTGCAGATCGATGATCGCCTGGACCTGGGGCTCCTCCTGAGCGTGGAGGCAAGCCGGGCCGCGAATACCCGCGATGCGTTGAGAAGTCTGAGGACGATGTTGGCAGCCGTTCCCGCGCAAATGAGGTTCCTACATGGCCCCATCGCGTGGGTAACAAGCGTCGCATTCAGCCCAGATGGTCGGACCCTTGATGCCGTGCTCCTCGCACTTTGAAAGTACATCGCCTCGGGTGTCTGGTAGTCGAATACCTGATGACCGCGTTCCTGATTGTAAAATCTGAAATAGACAGTCAGGTTCGAGACCGCCTCGGGAACGCTCATGTAGTCCTTCAGGTACACTTCCTCGTACTTCACCGTTCGCCATAGACGTTCGACGAAAATGTTGTCCAGGAACCGGCCCCGGCCGTCCATGCTGATCCGGATGCCCTCGCCTTCGAGTCGGCTCGTAAACGCATCGCTGGTGAACTGAGAACCCTGATCCGAGTTGAAGATCTCCGGTTGCGCATGCCTCAGGGCCCAGTCCAATGCCGACACGCAGAAAGCGCTGTCCATCGATACTGAAACTTCCCAGGCCAGCACATACCGGCTGTACCAGTCCATGATCGCCACCAGATAGATAAACCCCTGCCGCAGACGGATATACGTGATATCGGTGGCCCACACCATGTCTGGGCGATCGATCCTCAGCCCCCGTAGCTGGTACGGATAGATCCGATGTCCCGGTGCCGGCGTCGACAACCGCGGTTTGGGATAGATCGCTTCCAGTCCCATCTGCCGTATGAGTCGACGTACTCGTTTCGCATTGACCCGGTGACCTTGCTTCTCCAGCCAGTGAGTCATCCGCCGCACGCCGTAGAACGGCGTCCGTGTGTACTGCTCGTCCAACAGACGCATCAACTCCATGTTCTCGGTGCTCTCGCCAACAGGCGTGTAGTAGAGTCCCGACCGGGACACTCCCGACAACCGGCACTGCTCGGCGATGCTCAGTTTCTTGTGGCTTGATTCGATCCATGGCCGTCGTTGTCCTAACGTGAAAGTCCGGGCTTTTTTTTCAACCAATCCACCTCGACGTGCAACTTCCCGATCTCTTGGTAAAGTTCGGTCCGGACTTCTTCATCGGCTTCCATCGATTGTGTTTTCCCGTTCGAGAAGATCTCCGACGCGCCATCGAGCAACTGCTTCTTCCACTTTGTCACCATATTCGGGTGGACCCCGTAGTTGGAGGCGATCTCCTGGATCGTTCGCTGTCCCTTCACCGCCTCCACCGCGATCTTCGCCTTCAGATCGGCACTGTACTGCTTCCTCTGTCTCTTCTTCATCTGCCTCTCCCGAGGCAGCGATTTTACACCTTAGCGACCTGTCCGAATTTTGGGGAGCACCTCATTCACTACCTTGTCATGGAGTTGGTGGAAGGAGACACCCTGGCCGCCCGGTTGGAAAAGGGACGGTTACCGCTCGATCAGGCCCTCGAATACGCCATCCAGATCGCCGACGCGCTGGACAAGGCCCACCGGCAGGGCGTCGTGCACCGGGACCTCAAGCCCGGCAACATCATGCTGACGAAGTCGGCGGGCGTCAAGCTGCTCGACTTCGGATTGGCAAAGCTGAAGGGCGATGCTGGTGCCGTATCACCCCTCTCCCAGATGCCCACGCAGGACCTCTCCGCACCCCTGACCGCCGAAGGCACCATCATCGGCACGCTCCAGTACATGGCACCCGAGCAGTTGGAGGGCAAGGAGGCCGACGCCCGGACGGACATCTTCGCGTTCGGTGCGGTGGTGTACGAGATGGTGACTGGGAAGAAGGCGTTTGAGGGGGCGAGTCAGGCGAGTCTGGTCGGGGCGATCATGAACCAGCAACCCGCGCCGGTCACCGAGGTTCAGCCTGTGTCGCCTCCCATGCTCGATGAGGTTATTACCGCGTGCCTTGCGAAGAGTCCTGAGGATCGGTGTCAAACCGCAACGGACCTCATGCGCGAATTGAAGTGGGTCACAGATGGCAGCGCACAAGTCGGAACGGCTTCCGTCGAAACTCCGTCGAAAGGCCGGGACCTCATCTACTGGTCCGCGATGGGAGTCCTTCTGATTTCAACAGTGATCCTGGCCGTCGCTTATTTCTCTACCACACCCCAGGAGCAGACGGCATTCCGATTCTCCTTCGCCCAACCCCTGCAGGCTCTCGGGGACGTGCTGGCTATCTCACCCGACGGCGAACGAATTGCATTTCTCGCACCAGCCCCCACCGGGGATCAGGCGGTCTGGGTCCGTGAACTCGCGTCCGGCGAGATGCGGATGCTGTCGGGCACGGAGGGTGCCGGTAGGTCTCTGTTCTGGTCACCCAATGGGCAGTCCATAGGATTCTTCACGGCGACAGCCCTCCGGGTTGCGGATCTTTCCGGAGCGGCTCCCCGGACGGTCTGCGCTGTGCCCCAACGACACTCAGGCGGCACATGGAGCGCCCAGGGAGACATCATCTTCAACAGCGCCGGTGTCTTGAACCGGGTGTCGGCGTCGGGCGGCCAACCCGTTTCGGTGGATGTGCCGGGTTCGTACCCCTACTTCCTACCCGATGGGATTCATTTCCTCTATAGAGCGCGCAGCTCAGGCCTTGAGCCGTCGTCGATTTACCTGGCGTCCCTGGAATCCGCAGAAACGCGCATTCTGTTGATCGCCGACCGCAACACCAAGGCCGTGTACGCGAGCGGCCATGTCCTGTTCGTGAGCGCAGGCGTGTTGATGGCGCAGCCGTTTGACGCCGATCGCCTCGAGCTCACGGGAGAAGCCCGCCGAATCGGTCCCCAGGTGTCCTCTCCTGGGGTCTTTAGGGCAGACGAAGTACCGTTTTCGGTTTCGGCCAACGGTATTCTCGCGTTTCGGTCCGGGAACCGCGTGGACGGACAACTCGTGTGGTTCGATCGTGGGGGAAACGAGACCCGGCGGGTTCATCAGCCGGAATCGGGCGAGTATCTGAACCCGTCCCTGTCGCCGAACGGGCAGCAGATAGCGGTGAACCGCAGGGATCCGGCGACCGGAAATGTCGATATCTGGCTGATCGATGTGGGAAGGGATACCGCCCTCTCCGCTCACGTCAACGCCATCGGTCGATGCCGACCCGGTCTGGTCGCCAGACGGCGAGGAAATCGCCTTTTCGTCCTACCGGAACGGGAAGTGGGGTATCTGGAAGAGGAACATCCGTGCGGGCCAGGAAGAGCTTCTCTGGGAGGATGTCGAGGGAACCGTCCTAATTCCATGGACTGGTCGCCGGACGGACAGTTCGTTTTGCTCCAATGGGGAAACGACGACGTTTGGGTGCTGCCCGTTTCCGGGGACGACCCCTGGCCGCTTTTCAACGATCCGGGTTATGTAGAGCGCGCCGCCCACTTTTCGCCGAACGGGCAGTGGGTCGCCTACACTTCGCAAGAAGCCGGTGCGAACACTGTCTACGTGGCGCGGTTCCCGGACGCGACCGACCGCAAACGCGTCTCCGACGGTGCAGGCTCGCATCCAAGGTGGAGGAGCGACGGGGGGGAGCTGTTCTACAAGAGCGGCGACGTCAGCGCACCGCTCATGGCGGTCAGGGTGGATTCCCGCCCATCGGGCCTCGAGTTTGGCAGGCCGGAACCGATTTTTGATTCGACGACGTCGGGGATGCTGGACGGTCGGAACCATTATGCCGTGACCGGCGACGGAAACAGTTTTCTGCTGCGCCGACCGAGCCTGGATCCAGCGCCCGTAACCATAGTCGTCAACTGGACGACTGAACTCGATAACCAATGAACCCCGGCACCCAACTCGGCCACTACGAGATCACCGACAAGCTCGGCCAGGGCGGCATGGGTGAGGTGTGGAAGGCCCGCGACCAGAAACTCGGACGCGAGGTGGCCATCAAGACCCTTCCCGAGGAGTTTGCTCAGGACGAAGAACGGCTGGCCCGGTTCGAGCGTGAGGCGAAGCTGCTGGCCTCTCTGAACCACCCGAACATCGCCACCATCCACGGACTCGAAGAAGACAACGACACGCGATTCCTCGTCCTCGAACTCGTCGAAGGCGACACGCTGGCTGACAGATTGAAACATGGCGCTATCCCGGTCGAAGAATCCCTCAAGCTGGCCCTCCAGATTGCTGAAGGCTTCGAAGCGGCGCACGAGAAAGGCGTCATCCACCGGGATCTCAAACCCGGGAACATCAAGGTCACGCCGGACGGCAAGGTGAAGGTGCTGGACTTTGGGTTGGCGAAGGCATTTGCCGGTGACGGTGCGGACGTGAACCTGTCACAGTCACCGACGTTGAGCATGGCAGCAACGCAGCAGGGAGTGATTCTTGGCACTGCTGCATACATGAGCCCCGAACAGGCCAGCGGCCTGGAGGTGGACAAACGCAGCGACATTTGGGCGTTCGGGGTCGTGCTGTTCGAACTGCTGGCCGGACGGGGTTTGTTCACGGGAGAAACGGCCCCGCACATCCTGGCTTCGGTCTTGAAGACCGACCCCGACTGGAAGAGTCTGCCACCGAATCTCCATCCCCGACTCCGACTACTCCTTGAACGCTGCCTGGAAAAGGAATCGAAAGACCGGTACGGTGACATTTCCGATGCCCGAGTGGATGTTCAGAGGGTACTGGCTGATCCTGTCGGCGTTCTGGTCCAGCCCGCTACTGAGGTTGTTCAGGCCGCACCGCAATCAAAACTGCCGTGGGTCGCCGCCTTCGCGCTGGGTCTTGCCTTGGCCGGTATCGCGGTCTGGAACCTGAAACCTGATGCGCCCGACGCGTCTGGTCCATTGATCCGATTTTCTCAACTCCTGCCTGAAGACCAGCAGTTCACTCGCACCGGTCGTCCGGTTGTTGCGGTTTCGCCGGACGGTTCCAGAATCGTGTACGTGGCCAATAATCAACTTTACCTGAAAGCGATGGATACGCTGGAAGCCAGCGGGATTCCCGGGACGGACGATGATCCCGCGGCCCCATTCTTCTCGCCGAACGGTCAGTGGATTGGTTTCTGGTCTGGAGTCGACCGTCAACTCAAGAAGATCGCTGTTAGCGGTGGCGCACCCATCATGCTCTCGGATGCCGAGAATCCTTTGGGTGTCCCGAGTTGGGAGGCGGACGACACGATTGTTTTCGGCCAGTCCGAAGGAATCAAGCGGGTTTCGGCGAATGGCGGCGAAGCGGAATTACTTGTGGCCGGGGCCAACATTTCGACTCCGCAAATGTTGCCCGACGGGCAAACGCTGCTCTTCTTCGACCACGTTGCCGACGAAATCGCCGTCCAGTCGTTGAACTCAGATGAACGGACGGTACTGTTGCCCGGTGAATACCCGAGATATGTTTCGACCGGACACATCGTCTATGGAATCGAGGACGTTCTGTCTGCGGTTCCATTCGACGTTCGGTCACTCGAACTGAGGGGTGGACCGGTTACTCTGGGCCACTACGAGATCACCGACAAGCTCGGCAAGGGCGGCATGGGTGAGGTGTGGCGGCACAGGACTCGAAGCTGGGTCGTCAGGTTGCCATCAAGACCCTGCCCGAGGAGTTTGCCAAGGACGAAGAACGGCTGGCCCGGTTTGAGCGTGAAGCAAAGCTGCTGGCGTCCCTGAACCATCCGAACATCGCAACCATCCACGGAGGAACACGAAGGCACCCGCTTCCTTGTCCTCGAACTCGTTGAAGGCGACACGCTGGCGGACCGGCTGAAGCGTGGTGCGATCCCCGTTGAGGAATCGCTCAAACTCGTCCTCCAGATAGCGGAAGCCCTCGAAGCAGCGCATGAGAAGGGCGTCATCCACCGGGATCTCAAGATCTCAAGCCCGCCAACATCAAGATCACACCCGACGGCAAGGTCAAGGTGCTGGACTTCGGACTGGCGAAGGCGTTTGCCGGAGATGGGGTTGATGCAAACCTGTCGCAGTCGCCGACCCTGAGCATGGCAGCCACGCAACAGGGCGTGATTCTCGGGACTGCGGCATACATGAGCCCCGAGCAGGCGCGTGGTGAGTTTGCTGACCAACGCGCTGATGTCTGGTCCTTTGGCGTTGTGTTGTTTGAGATGCTGACGGGACGTGGCACGTTTGAAGGGCACACTGTCTCAGACGTGCTGGCGTCCGTTCTCAAGATCGATCCCGAATGGGACAGCCTCCCGGTAAACCTCCATCCGCGACTCCAGCAGCTTCTCGAGCGATGTTTGGAAAAGGGGGCGAAGGACAGGTACCACGGCATCGCTGATGCTCGTGTGGATATTCAGAAGGTACTGGCTGATCCGGGGTTCAGACATGGGACCGCCGATGGGACTGGAGTCCCTGCGGGCGTCGGTCCGTGGAACCGGCTGACGGTCGCGTTCGCGGCAGTCGCCGCCGTCCTGGCGGGGACCCTCGCCTGGTCGCTCCTCCGTCCGATGGAGAGGCCCGTCAGCCGCTACAGCATCGAGTTACCTGTCACTCAGCGGAGCGACGGCCTCGGCTCGAGCGTCGCGGTCTCACCAGACGGGACTCAGATGGTCTACGTGGGTCCGGGGGAACAGGGCCGACAGCTCTGGCTACGCCGACGTGACCAACTTCAGGCGACGCCCATCGCGGGCACCGAGGGAGCGCTGCCGCAGAACCCCGTCTTCTCTCCGGACGGCCGGAGGGTGGCCTTCCACGAAGGTGGCGGGGTTTCTGGCGGGGTCGGCGCGGTCTCACTGAGCGGTGGGTCACCGTTGGCGATCGTGGAGAGCGGCGTTGGAACTGAGGGGCTCGCCTGGAGTCCCGATGGCTACATCTACTTCCCGGCTCCTGGGACGGGTAGTGCTCTTGTCCGCGTGCCGGAGACGAGCGGCAAGGTGGAGCCGTTCACCGTGCTTGACACGGCCCAGAGCGAGGCGCGTCACATCTGGCCGCAGGCTCTCCCCAACGGTCGCGGTGTGCTGTTCACGGTGGCCCACCAGCCCGATGCCGACGTCAGCCAGTACGACATTGCGGTGGCGGACATGGAGACCGGGGAGCACGAGGGTCTCGTGCGCGGCGTGTTCGCCCGCTACGCGGCGTCGGGGCATCTGGTCTACGTGACGGCGGACGGGAGGCTCCTGGCCGCTCCGTTCGATCAGGACGGGCTGCAGCTGGCGGGAGACCCAGTGGCGCTGGCCGAGGGAGTCGGTGTGCGCAGATTCGGTTCGGTCCACCTCGCGCTGTCGGACGACGGCACGCTCGTGTATCAGGCCGGAGGTGGGAGCGGCGACTCCGAGTTCGTCTGGGTAACGCGCTCGGGCCAGGCGACACCCGTCGATCGTGGATTGACATTCGTTAACCTTAACAACTTCGAGTCGAGGCTTTCACCGGACGGGACGCGGATCGCGTTCAACCCCACGGTTGACGGCAACCAGGACATCTGGATCAAGCACCTGCCCGACGGTCCGCTGGAGCGGCTCACGTTCGCCGAGGATGATGACTTCAGGCCATTCTGGACGCCCGATGGTCAGACCGTGACGTACTTCTCGGGTCCCCTCGAAGGGACCGTGCCCAGCCCCGACGTATGGTCTAAGCGTGCTGACGGAACGGGAGAAGCGGTGCTGGTGCTCGACGAAGAGCGCGGCTTCGCCCAAGGGTCGTGGAGTCCCGATGGCGAGTGGCTCGTGCTCCGCGCCGCGGCAAACGCGGCTTTGGGTCTGGGCCTGCGCGACATCCTGGCTTTCCATCCGGGCGTGGACAGCGCGGCCATACCGCTGGTGGCGACACCCGAGTTTGCCGAGGGACAACCGGCATTGTCGCCGGACGGGAGATGGCTGGCGTACAGTTCCAACGAAACGGGCAGCTTCGAGGTGTTCGTGCGTCCGCTCCCCGATGTGAACTCGGCCAGGGTGCGGGTCTCGAGGGACGGGGGGCTCGGGCCGCTCTGGGCGCACAGCGGGCGTGAGCTGTTCTTCGTGGATGAGGACCGTGGGCTGGTGGCTGCCCAGTTCGATCCAGCCTCGGGGCAGGTGCTGGCGCAGGAGACGCTGTACACCATACCGGTGGGATATGTCGTGGCACCGGGCGGCAACTTCTACGACATCACGTCAGATGATCAGCGGTTCCTGATGGTCCGCCCCTACGAGGGCGAGGGCGAGGCGGCCTCGACCGAGGTCATCGTGGTCGAGAACTTCTTCGAAGAACTGAAGGAACGGGTGCCGGTGCCATGATCGGCAAGACGCTGGGCCACTACGAGATCACCGACAAGCTCGGCCAGGGCGGGATGGGATCAGTCTGGCTGGCGCAGGACGCGAAGTTAGGGCGTCAGGTTGCGATCAAGACCCTCCCCGAGGAGTTTGCGCGGGACGAAGAGCGCCTCGCCCGGTTTGAACGTGAGGCGAAGCTGCTGGCCTCTCTGAACCATCCCAACATCGCGACGATCCACGGTCTCGAAGAACACGAGGGCACTCAATTTCTTGTCCTTGAACTCGTGGAAGGCGACACGCTTCAGGATCGGCTCAAACGTGGTGCCATCCCCGTCGAAGAATCCCTCAAGCTGGCCCTCCAGATCGCCGAAGCTCTCGAAGCTGCACACGAGAAGGGCGTCATCCACCGCGATCTGAAGCCGGGCAATATCAAGGTCACACGAGACGGCAAGGTGAAAGTGCTGGACTTCGGGCTGGCGAAGGCTTTCATTGGCGACGGTGCCGACGCCAGCCTGTCGAACTCCCCAACTCTGAGTATGGCGGCGACGCAGCAGGGAATCATCCTCGGTACTGCCGCGTACATGAGCCCCGAACAGGCTCGTGGTGAGACCACTTGACAAGAGGGCGGACATATGGGCATTCGGTGTCGTGTTGTTCGAAATGCTCACCGGGCAAGGGACCTTCGATGGGCGAACGGTGTCGGACGTGTTGGCTGGCGTGCTGGCGAGGGAACCACAGTGGAACACGCTGCCACTGAACCTTCATCCGCGCATTCGGTTGCTTCTGGAGCGTTGCTTGGAGAAGGAGGCGAAGGACCGGTATCACGACATCGCTGACGTGCGCGTGGACATTCAGAAGGTACTCGCCGACACGGGCGGCGAGCTGGCGGCCTCGACACCGGAGGTGGGGCGCTGGAATCGGCGGACGGTCGCGATGACGGTCCTAGCCGCAATGTTCGCCGTCGTCGCCAGTTGGTCGCTGCTTCGTCCTGTGACTGAACCTCTCGGTTCGGTCGCCCGATTCGATACGCCGTTCCAGGACGGGCAGGCCCCGACCGGTTGGCTCGAGCTGACCCGGGATGGTTCTGCTCTCATCTATGTGGGTCCCGGAGAGACGAGCGGAGGGTCGCAGCTGTGGATGCGGAATTGGAACGGACTGGAGGCACGGCCGATTCCGGGAACTGCAGGAGTCGGAGGAAACCGTGCCTTTGCGGTTTCACCGGACGGGAGGGAGGTGGCGTTCGTCCAGGGCAATCCGGGCCCGCTGCGGGTGGTGCCGGTTGCCGGGGGACCGGGCCGGACACTGGCAGAAAATGCTCGCACTGCGTCCTGGTCCGACGATGGATGGCTCTACTTCATGGGCCTGGACTTCGCCATCAGCCGCGTGCCGGATACCGGCGGCGAGATCGAAACGGTGACCCAGCTTGCGGAGCGAGACCGCAGACACACCCCCCATCCCATGCCCGGTGGGAAGGTCTTGCTGTACACCGTGGTGGGCCGCGGCGATCTATACGGCAGTGACGCAGCCATTTGGTCGATGGACATGGAGACGGGCGAGCGGAAGATGATGACAGCGGGATCGATGGCGCGTTACGCGGCGTCAGGGCACCTGCTGTCAGCACTCCGGACAGGCACTTGATGGCCGCGCCGTTCGATATGGCGAGTGCGGCGTTCACAGGGAATGCCGTTCCTGTTGTGGACGGCCTGACGCGCGGAAGATCCGGTGTTGCGGCCTTTAGCGTGTCGGAGGACGGCAGTCTCGTCTATCGTGCGGGCGGGGGTTCTGGCGTGCGCGAGTTCGTTTGGGTGACCCGTTCGGGTGAGGCGAGCCCGGTCAGCCCGGGCGAAACGCTCCGTTGGACAAATCAGGGGCAGAATAGTGGCCTGCGGCTGTCTCCGGATGGCCGCCGGGTGGCGTTCACGAACGAAACGAACGGGAATGTGGACATCTGGACCAAGGTACTGCCAGATGGCCCGATGTCCCGCCTCACCTTCGATGATGCTCTGGAACAGCTCCCGGCCTGGACGCCCGATGGCCGGGAGATCACGTTCGCGTCGAGGCGGGGGAACTCGAATTCTGTCGGTCCCGGCCAATTTTATCGCGTGTGGCAGCGGCCGGCCAACGGCACGGCGGAGGCCGAGTTGGTCTACGGAGACTCGGACTCCCCGAGTGGGGAGGGTGTCTGGAGCCCGGACGGGTGGCTGGTGGTCCGCAGGAACCCCGCCCCACCCGAACACCCCACCTCAGACATCATCGGGCTGCGACCCGGCGAGGACGGCGAAGCGGAGCCGCTGGTCGTGAGCGACAGGTTTCATGAACAGTACCCTGCAGTCTCGCGGGACGGCCGCTGGCTGGCGTACATATCCAACGAGACGGGCCGTGATGCGGTCTTCGTGCGGCCCTTCCCGAACGTCACCGACGGGAAGTGGCAGATTTCAAACGAAGGGGAGTATACGCTTACCTTGACACGCCCATAGGGATCTTATACACTTATCCCTATGAATAAAAAGACCTCTAGAGCCAAAGGCCCTGGAAAAGCTCACCGCGTCGGAATCTCCATTATGGACCTGCAGGATATGTTTCCAGATGAAGACTCCGCCATCAAGTGGTTCGAGTCCACCTACTGGGCGAATGAGCGATGCTGCGGCCACTGCGGAAGCACGGCCACCAGTGAAGTCCCAAAGCGGAAGCCGATGCCGTACTGGTGCAAAGACTGCCGAAGCTACTTCAGCGTCCGCACCGGGACAGCACTTCAAAACTCACGGCTCCCGCTCCGCAAGTGGGCGATTGCGGTCTACCTCTACGTGACGAATCTCAAGAGCGTGTCCAGCGTCAAGTTGCACCGGGACATCAAGGTCCGACAAGCTACTGCGTGGTTCATGCTGCACCGGATCAGACAGGCATGGGACGCCAGCGGCGTCGAGCCATTCGATGGTCCAGTCGAGGTTGACGAGACGTTCATGGGCGGTAAGCGCCGGAACATGCCCAACGCGAAACGGAAGAAACTGACGGGCCGCGGGAGCGCCGGAAAGACTGCCGTAGTCGGTGCAAAGGATCGGGCGACCAACAAGATCCGGGCACGAGTGGTCCGGCGTACAGACGGTGCCACGCTGAAAGGATTCATCCACGAGAACACCGAACCCACCACGAAGGTCTACACCGACGAGGCCTCGGCCTACGAGAACCTGGCGCGTCCTCACGAGTCGGTGAAGCACTCGGTTGGAGAGTACGTGAGAGACCAGGCGCACACCAACGGGATCGAGAGCTTCTGGAGCATGCTGAAGCGAGCCCACAAGGGGACGTTCCACCGGCTCTCCCCGAAGCACCTGGATCGCTACGTTCAGGAGTTTGCCTGGAGGCACAACATCAGGGAGCGGGACACGATTGAGCAGATGCGGTCGGTCGTGGCGGGTCTGGTGGGGCGACAGCTCATGTACAGCGAGTTGATCTCCGCAAACGGGCTGTCGGCTTACGCCGAGGACTAGCGGTGGGGTTCCTTCTTGAGTTCGCGCACATCCTCTTTCAGTTCGCTCACGTCACCCTTGAGCTCGCTGACATCGCCTTTGACTTCGGCCATATCCTCTTTCAGGCCATCAACGTCCCGTGACACGGCCTGGAGCTTCTGGTTCACTTCGACGAATCCTTCACGGGTTTCCTTGCGTAACGCATTCACATCGTTACCCACGGTTTCCACGTCCTTGCGGATCGGCTTGACCTCTTCCTGAAACACGCGCCGGATCGCTTTCACCAGCAAGTCATTTTCGTTTCTGCCTTCCATAACTCCCACTATGGGTCAGTATGCCAACTCTGTCAATATTGATTGACAAAGCCATGATAGCCCGTCAGAGTTCCGCCAGCCACTTTTCAACAGAGAACCCGTTGAGTCGGGCTTCCTGCTGAAATACAACAGCCTGATTATAACTCGGGAACGGGTAGCTCCCTTTAACCGACTGGCGAATACGGCGGGACTCTTCCCACGATCTCTGTGTGAAAAGTGGCAAAGCCCGACGCCTGCGTAAATGGCATGCCCAGGGATCTATCAGAGAACACAATAACGAGGCCGACAGGTGCTGGTCACAGCCACCGGCCTCTGAACCCGATCCTCCTACCGAGCAGGAAGAACGGAGATCGAAAAATTGTAACATTCCTCCCTTCTTGGTGTGCGTGGATCGCCCGGAGGGAGTTCATGCCCGCACTGCTCGTCCTTGTTTCCTTGATCCTTGTCACATGCCCGAAGCCAGCAACCGCCCAGGCGCATGGGGATACCAGCGGGGCCATTTCGCTGGAGGAACTGGCGCGCCGATTCAGCGATGACGACTCGTACGACGAAGCGCTAGAAGCGCTCACGTCTTTTGGCATGGCGCGGCATGTCTACCCGCTGTACAACGCTTGCCGCCCGATGACCTTCATCAGCACCATCGAGAGCCCGATCGGGACCGCAGCCGACATCGGCTTGACCGATCCGCTCCTCCGAGATGCAGTAGAGCGCCGCCTGAGATCCGCCCGCCTGTACGCTTCCGATCCCGTAACTGGAAACCCGTTCCTGCACGTCCATGTCCAGGTTCTGAGCAGGGCTTTTCACGTATCAGCCATGCTTCAGAAAAGGGTGGAGGATCCGGAGTTCGATATAGATGGAATAGCGACCACCTGGATGAAGGGCGGGCCAGGTGTGCATGGAGGCGATTTGAGTTTAGTCTTGCCTGCGGTGGATCTTGTCATGAACGCATTCATCCTGGAGTACCTGCGCGTCAACGAGACGGCCTGCGGCGGGCCATAGATGCACGGCCTCGCCCTAGTACTCGCCGCCCACCACGAGGCCGTGCCAGAGAAGTTCTTTCGGAACCGTGCCACGAATGAGATCGCGGTGGCGACGTTTTCGACAACGGAGAAGTCGTTCGAGCTTGGCTCTGTCACGCCCCTGTTCCGGATGCCGGGCGACAATTTCGACAATCGGGCGAATCGTCCGAGAATGTACGACGTCGCACTGGACGACCAGAGCTTCCTGACGACCCGATCAGTCGACACCGAAACCGCCGCGACCTCCGTGATCCTCGTCCTGAACTTCTTCGAAGAGTTGAAGCGTCTGGTTCCGACGGACAATTAGCAGCAATGCTCCGACAATCCACTCGGCAGCGATCGAAGGCCTGTCTCCGGTCGGTCAGGGCGTATCAATCCACGACTGTATCGTCGCCTACACGTACATGTGGATTGTTTCGGAAGGTAGAAGCGGGGGGGCTGATAGTTTCATTGACCTGAAATCCAGCCTGTAGTCTGATCTATTCCGATGCAATCCGGCACCCACCTCAACCATTACGAGATCCAGACTCAACCGGGCGTAGGAGGAATGGGTGAAGTCCGCGAGGAGGCCTGACGAGCTCGTAAAGCTCACACCCCAATCACCATGATGAGAATCATCATCGACGTGCTCGCAACCTCGGGGCTCCTCTACGCGCTTGCGTCAGTGCTGCCCGCCGTGCGCCTGAAATCGTTCCGCTCGGCGTTGAGCGTCGCGCTGGTCTACGGCCTGTTGAATTACTTTCTCTTCTGGCTGTTGGCGCTGATCGCCTTCATCCCGATGCTGCTGACCTTCGGCTTGTTCGGGTTGGTCATCAACGCGGTCCTGCTGTGGCTGACCGACAAGCTGATCGAAGACTTCGAGATCGATTCGTTGCGTATGACTTTGCTCATGGCGGTGTTGCTGACGGTGGGGAAGCTCGTGCTGCGCGCGATCCTCTGACGGGCAAGGTGCTCAGCGTTTTCAACGGTACGCCTACCATTTGCCCCAGAACTTTCCGCCAACATCCTCCGGAACAGATCTGTAGGATTTCCACATGCCTGGTATGTCGTTAGCGTTCATCGGAAGTGCCGCGGCGAGCGCGGCCACAGGATGAGCGAGAAGTTCCCACCGCGGCAGTTTCGATAACAAGACTTGAAGGAGGGCGCTGGCCGAATGCGGCGGACGCGGTGGGCTATGGAGAAAGTAGCCGGAAGCGGGCCGGATCTGGAGTGGCGTTGGGGCGAGGAGGGGGACCGGCGGTCGATGACCGCGTCGATGGTGTGAATCGGAAAGCAGTTGGGTCGGGGAATCGGTGGGTTGAAAGGACGGGATCTGAGGGGATTTTGCAGCGGAGGCACACTCCGGCGAGGACGTGGCTGAACCGCACGTCGGTCGTCGGTTTGTGAAGGAGGATTAGGACGTATCGCATTGGAAGGCGAGCCTCGCTACGAGTTGCAGAGCGGTGAAGCGTTGGATGAGAGTCATCGGTCCCTGACAGTGCGGACACGACCAGGAAGAGTTCGAGGTGGTGGTTTCGTCAGATTCGACCCTCGGCATGGCATCGAGGAGTTGGCGACAGAGAGCGAAGGCGGCCGACCGGCGGTAGTTGGCCATGAATCCGAAGTGTCGGATGCGGACGAAGCCCTTCGGCAGAACGTGCAATAAGAACCGTCGGATGAACTCGTCGGCCGCGAGTGTCATGATGCGACTCTTGTTGCCATTGCGGTAATCCCGCCAACGGAACCGGACCCGGTTACCGTCAAACGAGATCAATCGATGGTTGGAGATGGCGACCCGATGGGTGTAGCGGCCCAGGTAGCGGAGCACCTGTTCGGGGCCACCAAAGGGTCGTTTGATATAGACGACCCAGTTGCGGGAATGGATCTGGCGGCGGAACCGCCGAAAGTGTTGCGGTTCGCCGAAGGGTCGAATCGAGCCGGACAGTTCGAGCGAACCGTCGGCGATCGCTCGCCCGAGCCCGTCGATGAACTTGCCACGGAAGACTCGGGCGAGCACCTGCTTGGGGAGGAAGAAGCGCCCAGAACCCGGAATCCAACGGGACTGATCCGGAGCCAGTCCGCCGGCCGGTACCACGCAGTGGATGTGGGGATGGAACTCCAGGTTCTGACTCCAGGTATGCAGGATGCCGAAGAAGCCGATCCGGGCGCCGAGTCGTTTCGGATTGGCCGCCACCTCGATCATCGTGTCGGCCACGCTGCGAAACAGCAGGCTGTAGAGTAGGGCAGGGTTGTGGAAGAAGAACGGATGGAACTGGTGCGGGACGGTGAACACGACGTGGAAGTAGGGGGTGGGCAGCAGTTCGGCTTCTCGTGCTTCGAGCCACCGTCGTCGGGCCTGGGTCTGACACTTCGGGCAGTGGCGGTTGCGGCAGGAGTTGAACGAGATTCCGGACTCCCGGCCACAATCGGCACACCGGTCGATGTGGCCACCCAGAGCCGCAGTACGACAGTTCAGGATGGCGCGCAGGACCTTGAGCTTCTGGATGCCGAGGCGGTGACGCTGGAGGAAACCTCGAACCCGGGCGCGGACGATGTCGGCCACCTCGACGGCGGGCCGGCTCATTCGCCTTTCTTCTTTCTCAGACGGGGAGACGGTCCCAGATCGGGAACCGGAAGAGAATCGATCGGGTTCACCACGCGCTGCATGTGCGCCTGAGACAAATGGAGATAGAGGGTCGTCGCTTCCAGATCGACATGACCCAACAGGAGCTGGATGGTTCGCAGGTCGGTTCCCCTCTCCAGCAGGTGGGTGGCCCAGCTGTGGCGCAGCGTATGTGGGGATACTTTCTTTTTGATGCCGGCACGTTGGGCGGCTTGTTGGACGGCGTACCAAACCGTCTTCACATCGATGGGCTGTCCGGGCCGGGTCCGGAGCAAACTGGGGAAGAGGTACTCGCCGGGTTTCCGCCAACGCCAGTAGTCGCGCAGGACTTCCAGCAGTTTCGGTGACAGCGGCACGTCGCGGTCGCGATTGCCTTTACCCTGCCTCACATGGATCACCATGCGTTCGCTATCGACGTCCTCGACCTTCAGACGACACAGCTCGGCCCGCCGCAGTCCCGTCGAATACAAGGTCATCAGGATGACGAAGTGATAGGCACTGTTGGCGGAGGCCAGCAGTTGCGCCACTTCCTCTTCGCTCAGAATCGTGGGCAACCGGGACGGCTGTTTCGGATAGACCAGATCGACCTGGTGATAGGGACGGCGAAGCACCTTCACGTAGAAGAACCGGAGTGCGGCGATCCGTCCGATGATGGTGTCGACAGCGAGCTTGCGCTCCTGAAGCAGATGCAGCTGGTACTGCCGCATCTGTTCCTGTTCGAGCTTGTCGGGGGACTTCCCGAAGTAGCGGGCGAAGTCTTCGACCGCGTGAAGATACAGCCGAATCGTAGCGGGTGAGTAGTTCCGGCGCTGGAGTTCCTCCAGCATCCGTTGTCGCAGCTTCGTCATGTGAGCCTCCTTGTGAGGCTCACACTCTATCGGGGGCTCATCACTCTTCGCTCAGCACACGCGTAGCGTCCGCCGCGCCAGCGGCTTCGTTCAAGTCGCCTACACTTCCTTGTGGATCTCGTCGGGAAAGCCGGGGGTCTGAATGTTCATCCAGTGGCCTTTGTCGTTCCGTTAGCAAGAGGACACTTTCTATTCGTTCACAAATGACTAAGAATCTGAATGCTGAATTATTTGAGGTGACAAATGTCTGCAAGAAATGGTGACAAGGCGCGCTTCAACCGTCTGCGCAAGGCAAAACTTCGGATGAGAGAACGTATCCGGGAAGTTCGAAAAGCACTGCAGGAACGAACCGCACGAGCAAATCCGAAGAAGAGTACGACGCAAGGGGCTTGAGGTCAATGCAGTGGGCACTTTTCTTGTTAGCGCCCATGCACATCTACGAGTAGCCGACCGACCGCCGAAACCGGTTCGATCCCGATCACAGTTGTTCTGAACTGATTCGAGGAACTGAAGGAACGTGTGCCAGTGCCTTAGGGATCTGTGTTCGAGCCTTCTGCCCCCGACAAACCCTCTCGATCCGCCCCACTGCCCTCAATCCACCTTGCCGTATAGTCGCCATACCGGAGATGTGCCGTTATGATTGACCCCGACCCCTTCCTGTCGTTTCATCATCCAATGGAACCTGGCGCCACACTTGGCCACTAGAGATCTTTTCTCCTCCTGGCAGGGCCGGGACAACGGTCCTTTTATTTAGGTGCGAATAATGAGGGCAATTCGGAAAGAAATAGCGGAAGAGATCAGACAGGCTGCGCTTGAGGTTTTGCTCCTTCGCGCAAGGTCTGAATCGTTCTCTGGGGCATCGTACGGAGAATTACAATGAAGAGATACCTAGTTACGATCCTCGTGGCCGGCCTCGCGGCTCCCGTCGTGTACGGCCAGCAGGCGCCGGACACGATCCTGACGAATGGCAAGGTCATTACGGTCGACGATCAGTTCCGGATCGCAGAGGCAATCGCGATCCGCGGAGATCGATTCGTTGCGGTCGGTTCGAATGCCGAGATTACCGAACTCGCGGGACCGAACACGGAGCGCATCGATCTCGAGGGGCGGTCCGTCGTCCCGGGTTTCATCGACAATCATGCGCACTTCATGGAGGAGGGTGCGTACTGGGATCTCGAGCTGCGGTTCGACGGCGTGGAGTCTCGCCAAGAGGCGTTGAACAGGCTCCGCGCAAAAGCGGACGAGACGCCGGACGGCGAATGGATATTCAACTTCGGAGGCTGGTCACCGGACCAGTTCGTCGAAGACAAATCTCCGTTTACGCGGGACGAGCTCGACCAGTACTCGCCGGACAATCCGGTCTATCTCATATTCTCCCGCTCGGACGCCTACATCAACAGCCGGGCCATCGATGCCATCGGCCTCGCAGAGATGAACGAGCCGTGGATTTACCGTGACGCCAACGGCAGAGCCACGGGTCAGATTGCACCGCAGGGTGCGGGCGCCGTGAGGCGGATGGCCAACTTCATCGACGCGCCGAACGGGGCGCGGGCGAACCTGCCGATGGACGTGGTGCGTTCCAGCAGCCTTGCGATGCTCCACGATCTCAACGCCGCGGGTCTGACGGCTTCAGGCGGCGCATGCCAGTGGGATGATCTCTATCGCGAGTTCCAGAAAGAGGGTGTCCAGAGCATGCGGTTTTTCTGCATGCAGGGGCCGAGTGCCGGGCGCGGGCCCGATGCACCTCAGCGTTTTCTCGCCGGACTTTCGGAACTGACCTGGCACGACGGCGACGAGTGGATGGACAACACCACCCTTGGAGAGAACATTCCGGGCGGCGGTGGCGACAACCTCTACTCGGCAACCCAGGAACCCGTGTCGCAGGAGCAGTGGGATCTGTTCGGTGATCTTGCGCTCGAAGTGGCAAAGACAGGCGCCCAGGCGTTGATCCACACTCAGACCGAGGTTGCGATCGAAGGCAAGATGCGCCAGTTCGAGCGGATAAACGAGATCGTTCCGCTCAGATCCTTACGTTGGGGTCTCATGCATATGGAAGGCGTTACGGTCGATCAAATCGAACGGCTCCGTGATCTGAACATGGTCATCGCGGTGCATCCGCGCGAGATCGTTACTGGAGGGCTGCTGCTTCGGGTATGGGGCGATAAGAAGTACGCGATGCCGCCGCTGCGAGATATTCAGAACATCGGCATCATGTGGGGCCTCGGTACCGACGCGTTCGAGGTCAATCAGTACCGTCCCTTCCAGACCCTATACTGGGCCGTGACGGGGAAGATGGTTGGCGGTGACGTAGTCAACACCCACACGGTGACGCGCGAGGAGGCCCTGATCGCCCATACGCGCAGCAACGCCTTTATCTTGTTCCGCGAGCACGATATCGGCTCGATCCAGGCGGGGCATCTAGCCGACCTGGTCGTGACCGACCGCGACTACCTGACGGTGCCGGCGGATGAGATCAAGGACATCAATCCGGTCATGACGATGGTGGGCGGCCGGATCGTCTACGATGGGAAAGGCTGGTAACGAATAATCGATTGACGCGAAGGCGGAGGGGGCTTCGGCCCCCTCTCTCATTTCCGGAGTGCCGACGGACCGAATTTGGTAAGCCGGCATCGCGGTAAGGTGGTTTTTCCCGAAAACCCCGTGAATACAGGTCTATTCAGATGGCTAGGAGTCTGCGCGGAAGAACGACTTTTTCATTGTGACCACAGCATAGGTCTATTCAGATGGCTAGGCGGTTATTCAACCATGTGACTGTTTGATTGCGACCAACCCCCACCTTACGTAGTATTTACCGAGTTCTACAGGGATAGCTCAAGACATAAGAAATGGGGCACGATCAGGCGCTCAAGCGGTTAGACGCGCCGCCTGTTCGGGCGAAAGGAGAAGAAAATGGCGGAAAGTGTTTACAAGGTTATCGAGCTGGTCGGGAGCAGTTCCGAATCATGGGACAAGGCAGCCGCAGCAGCCGTCGAGTTGGCCTCGGAGAGTCTGCGGGACTTGCGTGTCGCCGAGGTCTCGCAGTTGGATTTGCAACTGGAGGACGGCAAAGTTCGTGCCTACCGGGCCAGAGTGAAAGTCTCTTTCAAATACAAAGGTGGTGACTGAGCCGGTGAGCTCATAGGTCCAGGCGCCCGGGCAAAACTCGGCTCGGGCGCTGGGCCGGCCCGAAACGAGGTCATGTTTTTCGCAGGGCTTCTTACGACAGGCGGAGGTGAATCGTATGATGACACGCTACGACGCAATCGGCGGCACAGGACACCGGCCTTAGCGAACTTTCCCATCTACTGAAACCTCTTCCAACTTCAGTTAAGCAAACCGCCCGAACCCACTTGGACGTATCGTCGCCAAACCGGTAATGTGCATCGCGGTCGAAAGCTCGCGATTCTCGACGGTTCCACTTTTCCGTATCAGCGGCACATCCACGCGCGGATTGACCCGGGCATTTGAACAACAGTCAATGGCCTTCAGGGGTGTGCAGTGAATCAGCGCAAACGATCGGCGATTCCCTCCACGGTTCCAGAAAGTGCTAGAAACCTTGCTCGCGTCGCATCACTTTGACCCGCAACTTCTTCAGAGAGCGTATCGGCCAACGAATCGAGCTGGGTCGCGGCTGACTGGTTGCTGCCACCCCCACCGGAGAGCGTATTGTCGGCAAGATCAAGTGCCTGCCTCAATGCTCCTGACTGCTCGCTCGAAATGAGGTTGGCACGTTCAAGCTGATCGAGGTAGGCGCGTGCGACCACGGGCTCGGCCGGCCAGGTGTATCGACGTTGCGTTTGTGCATTGACGATGGCATCCGGATCCTGGAACGAGGCCGCGGCTATCTCATCTGCGCTCAGATACTCACTGGGCAGCAGGGATAATACATCGAGGCCGCGTGCTATTTCAGTTCCATAGATGAGACCACCGAACCAGTATGCGGACCAGTATCCACCCATGACCAGTTCCTCGCCATCAATGGGACCGCGGTCAAAGAAGGCAATTTCGACGGGGTTTGAAGAGTCCGTAAAATCTATAACCGAGATGCCTCCCTGGTACCAGGCCTGAACGAAGATGTCCCGACCGGGAACAGGTATGAGCGAGCCATTGTGGGCCACGCAGTTTTCCTGCTCCGATTGCGGCGCAGACATCTTGTAATGGCTCCGAAACTGGAGTTTGCCGTCAACGATGTCGTAGATGGCATCCGCGCCCCAGTCCTGGGGATCAGAGGCACGGCAACGCGGCCGGCCGCCACCGCCCCATTCATCGGTGAAAAGCACCTTGGTCCCATCATTGTTGAAAGTCGCCGAGTGCCAGTATGCGAATCCTGGGTCAATGACCTGATCCAGACGGACTGGATTGACCGGATCGCTGATATCGAGAAGGATCCCGTTACCAGCGCAGGCTCCGGCAGCCAGTCCGATTTCAGGGTAGGTCGTGATGTCGTGGCACTGGTTGGTCAGCCTCGTAGTCTGGGTGCCCTCACCGTGATCACCACCTTCCCACAGACCTGCGATGACCCCGGACTCCGGGTCCGAGAAGATGCGGGGACGGTTGACGATGCGCGCCTCTTCGGGCCGCGCCAGAGGAATCTGGATCACGTCGATACTGAACAGAGCCGTTTCGGAATCCTCAAATGGTGATTCGTCTGAACAACCCTCAAGCTCTTCACCGGAACGAACCGAACCGGTGCCCGACGCGTAGACATAGATGCTTCCATCATTGTCAGGATCAGTCACGATGGTATGGGTATGCGATCCTCTGCAGGTTTGCACAGCCCCGACCTGCCTGGGTGCTCGAAAGTCACTGATGTCGAAGATCCGGATTCCCCGGAATCGATCAGCGCTCTCCGGTTCGGCGACGCCCTGCAGGCCACAGTCAAGCCGCCCCCGTGTTTGCTCGACAGAAAAGATGAGGAGATTTCCGACGACCGACACATCACCCTGTCCACCAGGGCATACAACAGAACTCACCAGTTCAGGCAAGCCGGGCACCCCGATGTTATAGGCGTTGAAACCGTGATAGTTCCCTGCAACAAGCACATCGCCTGCAAAGGCCATGTCACTGTTGCCAAAATTAAGAATGCTGGGCCGCAGCTCCTGGGCTCCACCAGCTTCCGCATCCTCTGCGCTCGATGTTTCGGCTCCCGGTTCCGGCCTGTTCAATGGCAGCCCGCCGGGATTCGAGGGATCGAAGAATCCGTCCGGTTTGGAAAGAGCAGAAACAAGTTCCATATTCATTAGAGCCTGGCCAGCATCCTCAAAACCTGCGCTCAGGTTGACTCTCGGGTCGGGAGAAAATCCAGTCAGCATGGAGAGCATGCGATCGATTTCACTGGTCTGATCCGATGTGATGTCTGCGGTAAAGGCAAAGAGCACCGAATCCTGGGCCGACCCAGATTGATCCAGAAGATTCTCGACCATGGTCAGGGCGCCTTCATGATGCATGATCATCAGCTCAAGAAACAGGGAGTCAAATTCGGATCCGTCGCTCTGCTCAAGTTGTTCCAGCTCGTCAACGCTCAACATGCCTGGCATCAAACGAAATCCCGGAGCAAGGTGCTCATCTACGGCGGTTACGTGGAGATTCCGATCACCCAGCCAGCCCTGCATCATGGCTATTTCGTCTTCCTGCGAAAGAGTGATGCGCTGAGACAGGAGCTCCATCGCTTCGCGGTTGGTCCTGGAATCGACAAACACCGTCATCTCCAGAGCCTGTGCATGATGGGAGATCATCCCTTGCATGAAGCGTACGTCGGCCTCGGTAAACTCGATGCTGGCGAGATCGGATGCCTCCGCCACAGAAATCTCCCGGCTTGGCTGCCCCGGAATGCCAGGCTGAATGATTGGTGCCTGTGCCATGCTTCCAGTAACCCCCAACAGAATCAGGGCAACAATGCCTACCGTGTACGTGCTCAGACGAGGGACGAATGACGAGGACTTGGTCATGATTATCTCTCCAGCAGAAGTATTCATTGCGAACTTGCTACAAGACCGGCTGGGCCTTCGGTTTTTAATTTCAAAAAGAATAAAAGAGATTTAGAGTTCATGCCACCCTGTAATACCTGAAGTTCTCCCTTATCTCATTGCGACGCACAACGCCGGCGGCGAACGTGACCGTATTCGAAGGGGGCGCGCAACATCTCTGTGTCGACTGGGAAGCCTTCCGTCGAACGAAAAAACGCCATTCATCAAGGATCACGACTCTCGCACGAATTCCACGGACGGCAGCCGGGCGGCACGGATAGATAGCCAAGACCGCGTTGTTTTGAAGTGTCAGCGTAGCTTTCAACCTAGGAGCCCATACAGGGCAGAGAGAAACACCAGCCACAGTCGCCACGTGCTCAAGTCACGGAAGGTAGGCAATGCGCCCAGGGCGCGATCGTTTCGCCAGACTGTTTCAATCCGCTCGGACGTATGGTCGCCATCACGTACATGTGAAAAAGACCGGCCATAGCCTCGGTCCGACTACAGGCAGATGGAAGAGTACGCGGTTACCCAGGATGTGACCTTCTGATTGACCTCAAGTTGCTAACGTAGTTTTATTTACGGGTGATCCAACCCGGCCAGAACCTCGCACACTACGAAATACTCTCCCCGCTCGGCAAAGGCGGCATGGGGGAGGTGTGGAAGGCCAAGGACACAAAACTCGGACGTGAGGTCGCCATAAAGACGCTCCCCGAAGAGTTCGCCAAAGACGAAGAACGACTGGCCCGGTCTGAACGGGAGGCCAAGCTCCTGGCGTCGTTGAACCATCCCAACATCGCTGCGATCTACGGTTTGGAAGAAGACAACGGCACCCGTTTCCTCGTCCTCGAACTGGTTGACGGAGACACGTTGGCGGAGCGATTGAAACGCGGTGCCATCCCAGTCGAAGAGTCGCTCAAACTCGGACTTCAAATCGCAGAAGCACTCGAAGCAGCACATGAAAAGGGCGTCATCCATCGTGATCTAAAACCGGCAAATATCAAGGTCACACCCGAGGGCAAGCTGAAGGTGCTGGACTTCGGGTTGGCGAAGGTGTTTGCGGAGGGCCAGGCTGATTTGAACCTGTCTCAGTCACCGACGTTGAGCATGGCCGTGACACAGCAAGGTGTGATCCTGGGGACAGCGGCGTACATGAGTCCCGAACAGGCACGGGGCAAGACTGTGGACACACGTGCGGACATCTGGGCCTTCGGGTGCGTGCTTTATGAGATGCTCACCGGCCGCCAGACGTGGGGCGGCGAAACCTTGACAGATATGATTGCTGCCGCCGTCGCGAAGGATCCCAACTGGAACGTTCTCCCTGTGGATCTCCATGCAAGAGTTCAAGAGCTACTCCGACGCTGTCTGGAGAAGGAAGCGAAGAACCGGTGGCAGGCTTCCGGGGATGTGCGGATTGAGATTGAACAGTTGTTGAGCAATCCAAACGGTCTGTTGGTGCAGCCGATTGCTCAAGTTGTCGAGGCAGCACTCCCGTCGAAACTGCCGTGGGTCGCGGCTGCAGTCGCCACGGTCGCCGCAATCGTGTTCGGTATTGCTTTGTGGCTTCCGTCGCAGCCGGAAGACCTACCGCTTGTGCGTCTGGATGTCGACCTGGGGCAGGAGGTTTCACTGGGTGCAATCAACGGCCGCAGCGTCATCATGACTCCTGACGGGACGCGTATCGCGTATGTGGCCAGCGTCTCGGGCGGCCAGAGGCGGCTCTATACGCGGCGTCTCGATCAAGCCGACCCGACCGAACTCTCTGGAACCGACAGCGCCACCCTACCCTTCTTTTCTCCCGACGGAAAGTGGATTGGGTTCTTTGCCTCAGGCACGCTTAACAAGATTTCGGTGGAAGGCGGCGCGGTCGTTCCCCTGCGCGACGGGCCGTTTGCTGGAGGGAGCTGGGGAGAGGACGGAATCATCGTCTTCAGCCAGCCGCTCCCCGGGGGTCTCATGGCGATTCCCGAGGACGGGGGCGATGTCACGAGTCTGACGCCTCTGGATCAGGGAGAATTGGCCTTCGCCGAGCCGCAGATCCTGCCGGGTGGCCAGGCCGTATTGTTCTCGACCGCGGGATTCTCAGGCGGCGACCGCAATGTCGAGATCTTCTCTTTCGCTGACGGGGTTCGCAAGACCCTCGTCCGGGGAGCGACGAGCCCGGCGTATCTTCCCAGCGGCCATCTGGTGTACAACAGCGGCGGTACGCTGTTTGCCACACTGTTTGATCTGGACGCTCTGGAGACTCTTGGCTCCAGAGTGCCGGTTCTTGGTGACTTGGGAACTGATCCAAGCGGCGATACCTCGATGACTTTCTCTCGAGACGGCGCCGTTGTGTACCGGAGCGGTGGTGAAGCGGCGGCGAAGTTCGCTCAGAGTACAGTCGAATGGCTCGACAGTGAAGGCAACCGCGACCCCCTGATCTCGACCGCCGGCGGATATCTGACCCCGCGGCTCTCACCGGACGCCGAGCAGGTGGTACTGACAACCATCGAAGGAAGCGACGTACGCGTATCGGTCTACGACCTCGAACGCGACAATATGACGCGATTGACGTTTGACGACGGCTTTTATTCCTCGCCCGTCTGGAGCCCCGACCAGCAAAACGTTGTTTTTGGGGCGATGGGAGTCGGTCTCCTCCAGGCGCGGGTGGACGGAGCCGGCCCACCCCAGCCGCTGTTGGAAACAAACGTAGCATTACTCCCGTTTTCATTCGCCCCTGACCAGCGACTGGCATATTTCGAGGCAGGTGAAGGAGGAGGCGACATTCGAACCGTAGCCGTGGAGGACAACGGCAATCGGTTGACGGCGGGTGAGCCCGAGGCGTTTCTAGCCACCCCTTTTAACGAGGCTCCAAACAGGTTTTCCCCCGACGGGCGGTGGCTGGCGTATCAATCGAACGAGTCGGGCCAGAACGAAGTGAGTGTGCGAGCCTTTCCGCCGCCGTCTTCGGGGGAAGGCGCTCGGTTTCCGATCTCTAACGGCGGTGGGTACTTTGCGGTATGGTCGCCCAACTCTCCTGAACTCTTCTACCGTTCCCTTGAAGACCAGATCATGGTCGTCGACTGGCGGGTGGAGGGCGACCGGTTCATCGCCGACCGGCCCCGCGTGTGGGCGGCAGACCCCGGCGGGCAGTTCTGGGACATGGCCCCGGACGGACGGGCATTGCTGACGGTCCGCGTAGAAACGGACGAAGCACAGGAAGAACCCGAGGCGGACCATCACGTCGTGTTCTTGGGGAACTTCTTCGACTATCTTCGCCGCGAAGTGCCGGTGCCTTAGGCTCTCCGTCTCGCTGGCCGAACTCCGAGCACGGTTGTAGGAATTCCACTTGGCCGTATGGTCGTTAGCGTTCATCGGAAGTGCCGCGGCGAGCGCGGCCACAGGATGAGCGAGAAGTTCCCACCGCGGCAGTTTCGATAACAAGACTTGAAGGAGGGCGCTGGCCGAATGCGGCGGACGCGGTGGGCTATGGAGAAAGTAGCCGGAAGCGGGCCGGATCTGGAGTGGCGTTGGGGCGAGGAGGGGGACCGGCGGTCGATGACCGCGTCGATGGTGTGAATCGGAAAGCAGTTGGGTCGGGGAATCGGTGGGTTGAAAGGACGGGATCTGAGGGGATTTTGCAGCGGAGGCACACTCCGGCGAGGACGTGGCTGAACCGCACGTCGGTCGTCGGTTTGTGAAGGAGGATTAGGACGTATCGCATTGGAAGGCGAGCCTCGCTACGAGTTGCAGAGCGGTGAAGCGTTGGATGAGAGTCATCGGTCCCTGACAGTGCGGACACGACCAGGAAGAGTTCGAGGTGGTGGTTTCGTCAGATTCGACCCTCGGCATGGCATCGAGGAGTTGGCGACAGAGAGCGAAGGCGGCCGACCGGCGGTAGTTGGCCATGAATCCGAAGTGTCGGATGCGGACGAAGCCCTTCGGCAGAACGTGCAATAAGAACCGTCGGATGAACTCGTCGGCCGCGAGTGTCATGATGCGACTCTTGTTGCCATTGCGGTAATCCCGCCAACGGAACCGGACCCGGTTACCGTCAAACGAGATCAATCGATGGTTGGAGATGGCGACCCGATGGGTGTAGCGGCCCAGGTAGCGGAGCACCTGTTCGGGGCCACCAAAGGGTCGTTTGATATAGACGACCCAGTTGCGGGAATGGATCTGGCGGCGGAACCGCCGAAAGTGTTGCGGTTCGCCGAAGGGTCGAATCGAGCCGGACAGTTCGAGCGAACCGTCGGCGATCGCTCGCCCGAGCCCGTCGATGAACTTGCCACGGAAGACTCGGGCGAGCACCTGCTTGGGGAGGAAGAAGCGCCCAGAACCCGGAATCCAACGGGACTGATCCGGAGCCAGTCCGCCGGCCGGTACCACGCAGTGGATGTGGGGATGGAACTCCAGGTTCTGACTCCAGGTATGCAGGATGCCGAAGAAGCCGATCCGGGCGCCGAGTCGTTTCGGATTGGCCGCCACCTCGATCATCGTGTCGGCCACGCTGCGAAACAGCAGGCTGTAGAGTAGGGCAGGGTTGTGGAAGAAGAACGGATGGAACTGGTGCGGGACGGTGAACACGACGTGGAAGTAGGGGGTGGGCAGCAGTTCGGCTTCTCGTGCTTCGAGCCACCGTCGTCGGGCCTGGGTCTGACACTTCGGGCAGTGGCGGTTGCGGCAGGAGTTGAACGAGATTCCGGACTCCCGGCCACAATCGGCACACCGGTCGATGTGGCCACCCAGAGCCGCAGTACGACAGTTCAGGATGGCGCGCAGGACCTTGAGCTTCTGGATGCCGAGGCGGTGACGCTGGAGGAAACCTCGAACCCGGGCGCGGACGATGTCGGCCACCTCGACGGCGGGCCGGCTCATTCGCCTTTCTTCTTTCTCAGACGGGGAGACGGTCCCAGATCGGGAACCGGAAGAGAATCGATCGGGTTCACCACGCGCTGCATGTGCGCCTGAGACAAATGGAGATAGAGGGTCGTCGCTTCCAGATCGACATGACCCAACAGGAGCTGGATGGTTCGCAGGTCGGTTCCCCTCTCCAGCAGGTGGGTGGCCCAGCTGTGGCGCAGCGTATGTGGGGATACTTTCTTTTTGATGCCGGCACGTTGGGCGGCTTGTTGGACGGCGTACCAAACCGTCTTCACATCGATGGGCTGTCCGGGCCGGGTCCGGAGCAAACTGGGGAAGAGGTACTCGCCGGGTTTCCGCCAACGCCAGTAGTCGCGCAGGACTTCCAGCAGTTTCGGTGACAGCGGCACGTCGCGGTCGCGATTGCCTTTACCCTGCCTCACATGGATCACCATGCGTTCGCTATCGACGTCCTCGACCTTCAGACGACACAGCTCGGCCCGCCGCAGTCCCGTCGAATACAAGGTCATCAGGATGACGAAGTGATAGGCACTGTTGGCGGAGGCCAGCAGTTGCGCCACTTCCTCTTCGCTCAGAATCGTGGGCAACCGGGACGGCTGTTTCGGATAGACCAGATCGACCTGGTGATAGGGACGGCGAAGCACCTTCACGTAGAAGAACCGGAGTGCGGCGATCCGTCCGATGATGGTGTCGACAGCGAGCTTGCGCTCCTGAAGCAGATGCAGCTGGTACTGCCGCATCTGTTCCTGTTCGAGCTTGTCGGGGGACTTCCCGAAGTAGCGGGCGAAGTCTTCGACCGCGTGAAGATACAGCCGAATCGTAGCGGGTGAGTAGTTCCGGCGCTGGAGTTCCTCCAGCATCCGTTGTCGCAGCTTCGTCATGTGAGCCTCCTTGTGAGGCTCACACTCTATCGGGGGCTCATCACTCTTCGCTCAGCACACGCGTAGCGTCCGCCGCGCCAGCGGCTTCGTTCAAGTCGCCGATACGGAAAAGTGAATCGACCACGGCAAGATCGAGACGCTAGCGATACGCTTCTCGCCGATGTCTGATCGCAACAAGTGGGTCATCCACATTCCCTATCGTCGATACTTCCATGTAGATCTCGTCGAAAAGCCCCGTCTTACCTCGGTTTTTCCACTCTTCCGACCAGGCGGTGATACATCCATGTGACTGTTTGATTGCTACCAACCCCTTCCTGCCGTAGTATTTACGCAAGTTTCAGCAAATTCGCGAAGTAATGCTCTGTAGTGGGGGTCTATGACCGCCGGCCTTTAGTTGGAGGCAACCCGTGTCGCTCGCAGCAGGCACACGCCTGGGTCCATACGAAATCGCCGACCAACTCGGTGCGGGCGGTATGGGAGAGGTGTATCGCGCCACCGACACCCGCCTCGACCGAACTGTAGCCATCAAAGTCCTGCCTGAACACCTCGCCTCCGACCCGCAACGTCGGGAGCGCTTCGAGCGTGAAGCCAAAGCCGTCAGCAGCCTGAACCACCCGCACATCTGCACGCTCCACGACATCGGCGAACAGGACGGCATCCACTACCTCGTCATGGAGTTGGTGGAGGGCGAGACGCTCCAGCAACGCTTGGAGAAAGGACGCCTGCCGCTCGATCAGGCACTGGAATACGCCATCCAGATCGCCGACGCCCTGGACAAAGCCCACCGGCAGGGCGTGGTCCACCGGGATCTGAAACCCGGAAACATCATGATCACGAAGTCGGCCGGTGTGAAGCTGCTCGACTTCGGGCTGGCAAAGTTGAAGGGCGATGCTGCTGAAGTCTCACCACTGTCCCAGATGCCCACCCAGGACCCATCAGCACCCCTCACAGCCGAAGGGACCATCATCGGCACGCTCCAGTACATGGCTCCCGAGCAATTGGAGGGTAAGGAAGCCGATGCCCGGACGGACATCTTCGCGTTCGGTGCTGTCGTGTACGAGATGATCACGGGCAAGAAAGCGTTTGAGGGAGCGAGTCAGGCGAGTTTGGTCGGCGCGATTATGAATCAACAGCCAGCGCCGGTCACCGAGGTTCAGCCCGTTTCGCCACCTATGCTCGATCACGTCATCACGGCATGTCTCGCCAAGAATCCTGAAGATCGCTGGCAAACCGGTACGGACCTCGGGCGTGAACTCAAGTGGATCGACGAAGTCGGAGCCCAGAACGGAACCGTTGCCGTCGAAACCGGGCACGGCGGTCGGGAGCGGGTCGCGTGGGTCGCGGCTACTGCCGTCCTGTTGATCGCTTTGCTCATTCTGGTCACCACGAGAGTTGAGCCCCCAGCTGGAGCACCCGAAGCGGTTCGCTTTGCACTTTCCTTGCCGCCCGAGACCGTTCCCACCTCGACCCGGATCTCTCCCGACGGCAGCCGTCTGGCATACATCGCGCCGCGGTCTGACGGTACGAAAGTCGTATGGGTCCGTGCTCTGGGTTCTGTGGAGGCTCAACCGCTCGCGGGCACGGAGGGTGCCGGCAGTCTTTTCTGGTCGTCGGACAGCGCCCGACTGGGTGTAAATGTTTTGGGGCAGTTGCAGTCAATCGACCTTGCCGTGGGGTCTCCCCAGACGGTGCACGACGGCATCTTCTCCCATGGAATTTGGAACGGTGACGGCGTCATCGTCTTCCGTGATCAGACTCAAAGGCAAATGTACCGCGCTCGGTCTGGAGGCGGCGAAGTCACGCTGTTGGACGTGGGCAACGGACTGGGAATCCCCATGGACTTTCTGCCAGACGAGGATCACTTCCTCTATAGGGCGGGTCCTTCTGTCTACATTGGTTCGCTCGAATCCGGGGAATCAAGCTTCCTATTCGACAGCCCATCCCCCGTCCTGTACTCCGACGGCTACCTCCTGTTTGTCCGGGGTGGAGCGTTGATGGCGCAACGTTTCGATCCAATCCAACTGAAGGTGGATGGGGAACCACAAGTCATCGACCAGCAGGTGGTTTCCCCGGACGTCACCCGACGCTACGACACGGCGTTCTCCGTTTCGCAGGACGGGACGTTGGCTTTTCGGCCCGGGACGGGTGTGGATGGACAATTGGTCTGGTCCGATCGCACGGGAGGCGAACTGGGTCGGATACAACAGCCACAATCGGGCGAGTATGTGAATCCATCGATCTCGCCGGACGGTCGACAGATTGCCGTGAACCGCAAGGACCCGTCGTCCGGGAACGTGGATATCTGGTTGATCGACGCGGAACGGGGCAGTCCTGAACGCTTTACGACGGACCCATCCTTCGATGGGGATGCAGTCTGGTCCCCAGACGGCCGTCGGATTGCATTTAGCTCGAACCGAAGCGCACGGTGGGGCATCTGGGTGAAGGACGTCGCCGGGGGGGATGCGGAGTTACTAACGGATGTAGGGGTCCGCCGAATCACGCACTGGTCGAAGGACGGGCAGTTCATTCTTTACGATCACACCAGTTCCGATCGCGATGGTGACGTGTGGGTACTGCCGGTTTCCGGAGAAGAGGAGCCGTGGCCCCTGTTGGATTCCGAGTTCATCGAGTATGGAGCGCGTTTCTCGCCGGACGGGAGTTGGGTTGCCTACAACTCCACCGAAACGGGCAAGTATGAAGTCCATGTCGCGAGCTTCCCGGGTGGCCGGGACAGACAACGTATCTCGCCTGGCGGAGGGGTTCACCCGAGGTGGCAGGGCGATGGCAGCCGGCTGTTCTACGACAGCAGGAGTTTCGTGATGAGTGTCGCCATGGAAGTCGATTCTTCCGGACTTCAGATCGGTGTCTCTGAAGTGGCCATCGAGCCAAGGATCATGTTCTTAAGTGACAGTCGGAACCATTACGCAGTCACTCCTGACGGCGAGCGCCTCCTGTTGCGACGACCAAGCCTCGATCCCCCACCGACCACCATCATCACCAACTGGACCTCCCTCCTCGAAGAAAACCAATGACCCCCGGCAGCCAACTCGGCAGCTACGAGATCCTGTCCCCGCTCGGAAAGGGCGGTATGGGCGAGGTGTGGCGTGCTCGGGACTCGAAGCTCGGACGCGAAGTCGCCATCAAGACGTTGCCTGAAGAGTTCGCTCAAGACGAAGAACGTCTGGCTCGGTTTGAGCGTGAAGCAAAGCTGCTGGCGTCGTTGAACCATCCGAACATCGCAGCCATCTACGGTCTGGAAGAACACAACGGCACGCGGTTCCTCGTCCTCGAACTGGTTGAAGGTGACACGCTAGCGGATCGGCTGAAGCACGGTGCCATTCCGGTTGAAGAATCCCTCAAGCTCGCCCTCCAGATTGCTGAAGCCCTTGAGGCCGCGCACGAGAAGGGCGTCATTCACCGCGATCTCAAGCCGTTGAACATCAAGGTCACTCCCGAGGGCAAGGTGAAGGTGCTGGACTTCGGGCTGGCCAAGGCGTTCATGGGCGACGGGGAGGATGTGAATCTGTCGCAGTCACCGACGCTGAGTATGCAGGCAACCGCGCAGGGAGTGATTCTTGGCACCGCCGCGTACATGTCGCCTGAGCAGGCGCGTGGCGTAACGGTAGACAAGAGGGCCGACATCTGGGCGTTCGGGTGTGTCCTGTACGAGATGCTCACGGGCCGCCAGGTGTTCAAGGGTGAGTTGATGTCGGATGTAATGGCGTCGGTATTGAAGTCCGACCCCGACTACAAGGGTTTACCGCCTGCAATTCATCCGCAACTACGAGCGGTCTTGCGACGATGTCTGGAGAAGGAACCGAAGCAGCGGTGGCATGACGTTGGCGATGTGCGGATCGAGCTGGAGCAGGTATCAGCAGACCCGAGCGGGACGCTGGTCGTCCAGCCCGTTGCCGAGACGCTTGCAACGCAATCGAAACTGCCGTGGGTCGCTGCGATGGTTGTAGTGGCTTTCATCGCCGGCATAGCCGCCTGGACCCTGAAACCAGTCCCGCCACCCGACCCCCGGCCGGTGAGTCGCCACAGGCACGACCTCCCCGAGGGGATCGATACCGGTGTGAACACCATCGCCGTGTCACCGGACGGCCAATACTATGTCTACAAGGGCACGGATGCACTCTACCTGCGATCCAGGAACGAACTGGAAGCCCTCGTGATCGCAGGAACCGAAGGTAATGTGTACAACCCGTTTTTCTCCCACGACAGCCAGTCGGTGGGTTTCTGGAACCGGGAGGGCCGGATCGAAAAGATCGCCATCAGCGGCGGCACGCCGATTCCGATCGGCCCTGCCCCCCAGAATCCACAAGGAATCAGCTGGGGGGCGGACGACATCGTTCTCTTTTCCCAACGCGACGGGATCTATAGCGTCTCGGCCAACGGCGGCACGCCAGATCGGATCATTGAGGCCCGGGACGGTGAACGGTTGAGCAGCCCCACGGTCCTGCCCAGCTGGCGGGAAATCCTGTTCACCTCACACCCCCCCGGTGTTCGGTGGGACAACGCCGAAATCGTCGTCGCGTCGTTGGACGCAACCGAGGATCGAACGGTGGTGTGGAACGGAAGCGCGGCCAGCTACGCACCGACCGGACATTTGATCTACGCCCTGGGCAATGACCTGTTTGCGATCGCATTTGATCCAGACACGCTGGAAACTTCCGGGACAGCGGTGTCATTAGAACAGGGACTGGCGAGGGCGACATTCGGTGGTGATAGTGCGAACTACGGTATATCTGAGGACGGTTCGCTGGTGTACCGGGCGGACCCTGGGCCAATTCAACAGCGAGTCCTGGTATGGGTGGACGCCGAAGGCAACGAGACGCCGGTGGGCGCGCCGATTGATGATTACCGTCATACCTCGGTTTCCCCGGACGGGAGTCGCGTGGCTCTGACGATCAACGATGGCACACAGAGTGACATCTATGTCTGGAACTTCGCCCGCCAGACCCCGACCCGGTTGACGTTCGATGAAGCAGACGACGGCCGTCCGATTTGGACGCCGGATAGTGATCAGATCATCTTCCGATCTCTGCGGGACGGTTCAGGCAACATTTACCGCAGACGCGCCGACGGAACCGGAACCGTGGAACAACTCACCGAAGGCACCCTCAACAAGGTTCCTCGATCCTTGTCGTCGGACGGGGCGACTCTGGCGTTCCACCAAACCGGCGGGCCCGCGGCGAATGACATTCTGATGCTGGACCTCGGTTCAGGCACGTCCGGTGAAGCAAACCGAGAACCTGTGATGTGGTTGCAGACGGAGTTCGGCGAGGCGGATCCGATGATTTCTCCCGATGGACAATGGGTCGCCTACAATTCCATTGAGTCGGGACGCAACGAGATCCATGTACGGCCGTTTGCCGATGCGGGTCAATGGCAGGTTTCGAGGGCCGGGGGCGGCAACCCCCTGTGGTCGCCCGACGGCCAGTGGCTGTACTACCGTTCTCCCCCTACCGGAGGCATCAACCAGATGATGCGGGTCGCCATTGACGCGGATACGGCGTTTGAGTTCGGCAACCCGGAACCCCTGTTTGACTATCCCATCTCTGGTGCGGGGATCTCACCCGATGGCCGCTTCCTGCTGATGAGGGATGTCGAAGTCGAAACCGAACCCTTCCGCCCCCACATCATCACCGTCCTGAACTGGTTCGAAGAACTGAAGGAACGGGTGCCGGTGCCTTAAGCGGCCCGGATCTGCACTCCAACTCCCGATAAGCCTTCTCGGAGATGTGGATTCTGACTGATACGCGCAGAGAAAATGAAAGTCTTGTAGCCCAACGGCCGCGAACACCACTTGCGCAACAGCGGCCGCACATATCGTATTGACCGCCTCTGTGGACGTGATAGCAAGCCCGGCCAAGCTTCGTAGCAACAAATTGCCATCTAGAGTCCTGAGTCAGAAATACGTTCACTATCTCCGATGGATGTTGCCAGCTGCCCGGGGGGCGTTGAATCGATCGACAACGGGGGCATGCACGCGACCGGCTCGGCCCTCACGACCCGCAACTTCCATCGGCCCTGCGGGTTCGGGCGGAACGGCGCCGTCTTTGGAGTCGCTCCTCCTCGCAATGAATGAGCATTGGCTCGTCGTCGCTCCGCCAAATCCAGCGTCGTTGCGCTCCGAAATATAGCAACCGTATTTCTGACTCAGGACACTAGTAACCCCTTCACTGTTTGACACTTGCTCCATTGGTGGTGTGCTTACGAAGCCTGGACAGGCCGGGTTTGGAGTGCGATACGGAACCAGCTAATACTAAGTTAGGCGACTTGCGACCGGCGGGAGGACTTCATTACGACACGGACTTCAACGCCAAAACTGGCAAGCATGTCGATGAGCATATCGGTACTGAACAGATCCAGGCGCCCCTGGAGTAGGTTGCTGACGCGCGGCTGGCTGACTCCGAGGACCTCAGCGACCTCCCCTTGTTTCAGGCGGCGTGAGGCAATTCGTTTTTGAAGCTCAACCATGAGTTCTGCCCGAACCAGAAGGTGTTCTGACTTTTCATTGCTCGCTCTTCTGGTCGATTTCGCGCTATTTTTTCGAGGCATTCTTACTCCGTCGTCTGTCAAGCAAGGCGCGGTAGCGCTCGCGGGCTAGATCCAATTGTCGCTTCGGCGTCTTCTGGGATTTCTTTTCGAATGCATGCAGTACATAAATTGCCTCGGCAAAACTCGCCGTGTAGAGCACTCGATGCTCCCGACCAGTACGAATTCGAATCTCCCTTACGCCAGAACCCACGGTGGACATCGGCTTCCAGTCATTCGGAACAAGACCTTGCTGGACCCGGTAGAGCTGCAAACCGAGGACTTGGCGGGCAGCACTGGGAAAGGCCCGCACATCGCGTCGCGAAGAGCCGAGCCACTCAATTGGTTTGTCCGACACGACGTATTATACAAGTATTAGTATATTCAGGCAAGTCGTCTGCGCATTGGGACCACGTCGAGGGACACGCGGCTATGAAGCGAATGACCGGTGCGCAGGTTGTTGCGCTCGGCGGCGACGCTGTGGCGCTCCAATCAGGCAAGGACAACTCGGCCCTCGGGGCCCGAGGCTGGGAGCCTGTCACGGTGGATCGCGTGGTCGAGGACGGTGACACGGTTGCGCTGGGTGGAGTGACGTTGCGCGCCCTCTGGACGGGGGGCCACACGCAAGGAGCAACGATGTGGATGACAACCGTCCAGGAGGGTGGGGACACCTACTCGGTCGCCTTCCGCGGCGGCGAAATTCCGAACCCGGGGGTTCAGCTCTTCAACAATCCCCGGCACCCGACGGTTGTCGCCGACACGCAGAGGACGCTTCAAAGGCTGAAGGAGCTCAAACCTCCCGACCTCTTCCTCCACAATCACCCGCAGAATCCGCCCCGCGAGTTGGACCCGGCTCTTCCTGTCGACCCGAGGTGTGTAACCTGCTTTGACGCGGAAGGGTGGAGGAGTCTCGTGGCGCGTGTCGAAGCCAGATTCGAAGCGATGCTCCGGGAAGCGGGGGGCCGACCGGACCGTTAGGGTGAGAGTTGCCACCGGGGCGCCGGCCAGTCGACACCGAAACCGCCGCGACCGCTCCGATCCTCGTCCAGAACTTCTTCGAAGAGTTGAAGCGTCTGGTTCCGACGGACAATTAGCAGCAATATCCCGGGCACCGCGCGCGGCAGCTAACGAAGGACTGTCTCCGGCCGGCGATCCGTGTCCCGATCCACGTAATGTCAGTGATCAGGGCGTGCCGCGCAGCCGGGGCGCGCCTTCGGGCAGCTTGCCTTTCGGAACGCTGATATAACCCCGAACCCAGTCGGGTTTGTTCGTGATCTCGTTCAGAACCAGTTCATAGGGAATTCGATCCGTACCGACGTAGAAGTTCACCGGCGTGTTTTGAGGAATATCCTTGCGTTCCACCCCGGTGTCATCGGCATAGATGCGAATGTCCGCATCGGGGGCATCGCCTCCATCGGTATCCCGCAGTTCCAGAACAATGCCGGCCACTGGTGTCCGGACATTCTTTTGCAAATCCACGGTCGCATAGTCACGCTCCCCGCGGCGGCGCAGCTCTTCGACTCCCGTCATGTTGGTCGCGACCATTTGCCCCTGCTCGTTCACCTCGACGCCTAAACTCGAGAGTTCCGCCATGGTGTCGATGAGGTCCTGACGGGTGCTCTGGACGTCCCCCTTCACGGTCGTGATTTCCTGATCGACATCTTCAAACCGTTGTCCCGATTCCCGTTCGAGGTCAACCACTTCCTCGAGACTGGCTTTGCGCTCGATTTCACGCGCGAGGGCCTCGACATTGCGGTCCTGCTCCTCCTTTAATCGATCCGCCAGGGCCCGGGCCCTCCCCAGCTCCGTCTGGGTGACTCCGACTCGATCCATCGTCACCTGAATCTGGGATCCCAGCGTCGCCATCCGATCACCACTTTCCGTGAGCCTGCTTCCGACGACTTCGAGTGACTGGTCCAGAGCGTCCATTCGAGTTTCGAAATCCTCTCTCAGGAGCGCCTGCTCCTCACTCATCTGCTCACTCAGCTGATTGACGCCGTATGCAAGCCCCGCTCCAAGAATCAACGCGGCGACAGCGATCGCCGTCACCGTCCAAAAGGCTCTCTTCGAAACGAGCGGATTCGAACTTTCGTTTGCGGATGGCTGATGCTTGGGCGGCACGGAATCGTCCAGGTTCAGGGGGGCCTTCGATGAGTTGTCTTTGTCTGCCATTCTCGTTCGCTCCTCAAACGGAGGCTGCAATCGGTTGTCGTTTCCCTGTCTTTCGTGCAGGGCTGGGACCGCGGTTCGAATACGCGCTTACTGGAAACCTGACGGCCCAGGGTCTGGAGCCCGGCAGGTGTCACGATCATCGATCCAATCCTGATGTACGACGACGATGTCACTCCCCGGCTTCAGAATCCAGCGGAAAACCGCCGGCCCGAGGGTCCGGTTGACAGTATTCGTACTGGAACTTCATTTTGGGAGGCGAGGGATCCTACTGTGTGTCAGGTGTCCGGTTACCTGGCCTTACAACCGAGTGGTTGCCTGATGTGCCATTCTGATTGACCTCAAATCCCGCCTGTCGTTTCATTCATCCAATGCAACCCGGCACGCAGCTTGGCCATTACGAGATCCTGTCCGCGCTCGGCAAGGGCGGGATGGGGGAGGTGTGGCGAGCGCGGGACTCCAAACTCGGACGTGAAGTCGCTATCAAGGTAGTCCACCGCCGATCCATCCAGCCCGTTGACCCCGTTCAGGCCAACTGAACGGACCCTCGTGTTTTTCCTGTCCGCTCCCAGTTGTTGTGTGGTAGTGGTACAGGTCAACAAAGTTTTTAATAATCCACAAGAAGAGGGCGAGGACCGGTGGGTGGCGTTTCCTAGACCCACGTGATCTTCCAGTACTCCATTAATTTATGGTGCGCTGAATCTATTCAATAGAAGATCAAATAAAAAATGTATCTCAAACCGTGAGGTAGTTGTGGACTTAAGGCGTAGAGATTTTCTGAAAATTATGCCTCTCAGTGTACTTGTGCCGGGACAATTTCAATCCGGAGAGCTCAAAAGCCAGGACTCGAATCAAATTGAACAGCTTTACGAAAAAGCCATTGTAATAGATGCCCTCATCTCAGCCCGGGATTGGGATGAAGATTGGTTGAAGGCTGTCGAGCAGTCAGGTTATACCGGGCTTCTGACTTCTCTTTCTACTGGGAATTTGACAGCTGCCCTTAGAGATTTGGCCACGTGGGATCAGCGTATTCAAGATAACCCCGACAAGCTTGTCAGAGCTGTTTCTGCAGCAGATTTCGAACGCGCAAAGCGTGATGGCAAGCTGGCGATGATGTTCGGTTTTCAAAATGCCACGATGATTGGAAATGAAATAGATAATTTAGAAAACTTGTACGAGAACGGCACCCGCTGGATTCAGTTGACGTACAACGAACGAAACCTCCTTGGTGATGGCTGCACAGAGCGTACGAACGCCGGACTGTCTGATTTTGGTGTTGCTGTGGTCGAGCGGATGAATCAATTGGGTATTATCGTGGATTTGTCACACTGCGGCCGCCAGACAACAATGGACGGCATACAATTCAGCAATCCCGGGCCGTGTTTCAACCATACTATGTGTGAGGCCCTGTACCCTGATCATCCTCGTGCCAAGACAGATGAGCAGATACGGGCAATGGCTGATAAAGGCGGGGTAATGGGAATTATCGCGCTCGGCTATATGATCGGCCCGGATCCGGGTGGAGAGACGACAATCGAAACTCATGCTGACCATATCGATCATGCGGTGAAGGTCGCAGGTATCGATCACGTGGGCCTGTCATCAGATTTTACAATCCGTGGGATTTCACGCGGGGTCACCCGTGAAAGCTGGTATGTACCCCGTCTGACAAGTTTTAAGCCGTCTTATCAGGTCCGGTGGCCTCCGTGGATTCCTGAGTTGGAATCGCCTGAACGGTACAAGAATGTAGCTCGCGTGTTGGACCGCCGTGGTTATCGATCCGGTGATATTGAAAAAATATTAGGACTAAACTGGCTCCGGTTCTATCGCGAAGTATTGAAACCCTGATTAATAAGGTTAGGAAGGCCTATCCAGGCACCGGAGGGGTAAATAACCGAAAGAACTGAAGGAACGGTCGCCGGTGCCGTAGCCTTCGCTGAGCGACCTTCCAACCACCGCAACTCTCTTCCGACTACAGGAATCAGCAGTCCTCGACAATCCACGGGGATGTATGGCCGCCGACACTCCAAGCTCGGACGTGAAGTCGCCATCAAGACCCTCCCCGAGGAGTTTGCCAATGACGGGGAGCGACTGGCCCTCTTTGAGCGTGAAGCGAAGCTACTCGCCTCGTTGAACCATCCGAACATCGCCACGTTCCACGGTTTGGAAGAAGACAACGGTACCCGGTTTCTCGTCTTGGAACTCGTTGAAGGCGACACGCTGGCGTACAGGCTGAAGCGCGGCGCCATCCCCGTCGAAGAATCCCTCAAGCTCGCGCTCCAGATCGCCGAAGCGCTCGAAGCCGCTCACGAGAAGGGCATCATCCTCCGGGTCCTGAAACCCGCAAAAATAAAAGTCACACCCGACGGCAAGCTGAAGGTCCTGGATTTCGGTCTGGCGAAGGCATTTGCGGGGGATGGTTCCGACGTGAACTTGTCGCACTCCCCAACGATTAGCATGGCGGCGACGCAGCAGGGCACGATTCTCGGAACGGCCGCATACATGTCCCCCGAGCAAGCCAAGGGACGCGAGATCGACAAGAGGACCGACATATGGGCCTTTGGCTGCGTGCTCTACGAAATGCTCATAGGCCGATCCGCCTTTGGCGGTGAAGACGTTGCGGATACGCTTGCGTTCGTGGGGATAAGTAAAATAGGAGGGGTTGGCAGTGTAGGGTGTGTGGGAAGCGCAGCCGAGGCCAACCTGGTGCCGGAGGCTCGCGGCCGGGTGGTTTCCCAGCCCGGCATACTGGTTTCACAGGCGGTTCCAACGCATGGACACGTTGATTTGCACGGGCCAGTACGCTACTTTTGAATGTCGTTTTTTCGATATGGATTACAGAGCGCGATATCAAAGAAAGACCAACCTATGACACCCATTCTGCGTCTATTTCGAATCCTGCTGCCGGGCATCATAGTGGGCATCGCTTTGAATGCGGCATTCCAGACCAGCGCGTACAGTCAAGCCCCAGAAGGGTCACCTACAAGAGCGTATAAGCCGCGCCCGCCGGAAGGTAAAGTTCCCATTCTCTGGATTGGTGGTGGCGACTGGCACGATACATTGAATAACGCCGGTATCCTGCGATGGTACCTTGAAGCAGCGGGTCCTTACCACATCACTTACACCGAGGATTATGACGTGTTCACCCGCCTGCGCCCATATCGCGTGGTCGTGATGCATCACCAGGCCCGCAGTATCACAAATGCTGAAGAGCGTGCCCTGCTGGATGCGGTTTCAGCAGGGAAGCCGGTCGTGGCCCTGCACTCCAGCACGGCGGCGCTCCGGGTTGAAGGGCACGAGCGTCCCAAATATCACGCACTGCTGGGCGCGCGGTTTCTCAAACACCCTCCCCAACACGACTTTCGCGTAACGCTGACCGACCGCGCTCATCCCATCCTCAGCGGGCTGGACGATTTCAACATCTGGGACGAGCTCTATATGTTTGACAGTCTCCAGCCCGATCGCCATGTGTTGATGACCGCGGACTTTGAGGGAACTACCTATCCTATCGCCTGGACCCGGCAGCATGGAAAGGGGAAGGTGTTCTACACGGCACTGGGGCACGGCGTCGAGGCCAACAGCAACCCACACTTTCAGCGCCTCGTCCACCAGGCAATCGAATGGGCCCTGGAGTAAGGATCGTGGTCCGGCCGTAGCAGGAGTAATTGCATGGCTGGCTCAGACCACGCCGCGGCCGGACAGCCAGTCAAATCCTTCACTGCAGATCAACGTCGTCTTGAACTGGACGGAAGAACTAAAGGAACGGGTGCCGGTGCCCTATTCGCCGCCACCGAACCTCCCCGACAGCGTCTCGGTTTGCCACTCTGTTTCAATCCACATGCTCGAAAAGTCGTTAGCGTTCATCGGAAGTGCCGCGGCGAGCGCGGCCACAGGATGAGCGAGAAGTTCCCACCGCGGCAGTTTCGATAACAAGACTTGAAGGAGGGCGCTGGCCGAATGCGGCGGACGCGGTGGGCTATGGAGAAAGTAGCCGGAAGCGGGCCGGATCTGGAGTGGCGTTGGGGCGAGGAGGGGGACCGGCGGTCGATGACCGCGTCGATGGTGTGAATCGGAAAGCAGTTGGGTCGGGGAATCGGTGGGTTGAAAGGACGGGATCTGAGGGGATTTTGCAGCGGAGGCACACTCCGGCGAGGACGTGGCTGAACCGCACGTCGGTCGTCGGTTTGTGAAGGAGGATTAGGACGTATCGCATTGGAAGGCGAGCCTCGCTACGAGTTGCAGAGCGGTGAAGCGTTGGATGAGAGTCATCGGTCCCTGACAGTGCGGACACGACCAGGAAGAGTTCGAGGTGGTGGTTTCGTCAGATTCGACCCTCGGCATGGCATCGAGGAGTTGGCGACAGAGAGCGAAGGCGGCCGACCGGCGGTAGTTGGCCATGAATCCGAAGTGTCGGATGCGGACGAAGCCCTTCGGCAGAACGTGCAATAAGAACCGTCGGATGAACTCGTCGGCCGCGAGTGTCATGATGCGACTCTTGTTGCCATTGCGGTAATCCCGCCAACGGAACCGGACCCGGTTACCGTCAAACGAGATCAATCGATGGTTGGAGATGGCGACCCGATGGGTGTAGCGGCCCAGGTAGCGGAGCACCTGTTCGGGGCCACCAAAGGGTCGTTTGATATAGACGACCCAGTTGCGGGAATGGATCTGGCGGCGGAACCGCCGAAAGTGTTGCGGTTCGCCGAAGGGTCGAATCGAGCCGGACAGTTCGAGCGAACCGTCGGCGATCGCTCGCCCGAGCCCGTCGATGAACTTGCCACGGAAGACTCGGGCGAGCACCTGCTTGGGGAGGAAGAAGCGCCCAGAACCCGGAATCCAACGGGACTGATCCGGAGCCAGTCCGCCGGCCGGTACCACGCAGTGGATGTGGGGATGGAACTCCAGGTTCTGACTCCAGGTATGCAGGATGCCGAAGAAGCCGATCCGGGCGCCGAGTCGTTTCGGATTGGCCGCCACCTCGATCATCGTGTCGGCCACGCTGCGAAACAGCAGGCTGTAGAGTAGGGCAGGGTTGTGGAAGAAGAACGGATGGAACTGGTGCGGGACGGTGAACACGACGTGGAAGTAGGGGGTGGGCAGCAGTTCGGCTTCTCGTGCTTCGAGCCACCGTCGTCGGGCCTGGGTCTGACACTTCGGGCAGTGGCGGTTGCGGCAGGAGTTGAACGAGATTCCGGACTCCCGGCCACAATCGGCACACCGGTCGATGTGGCCACCCAGAGCCGCAGTACGACAGTTCAGGATGGCGCGCAGGACCTTGAGCTTCTGGATGCCGAGGCGGTGACGCTGGAGGAAACCTCGAACCCGGGCGCGGACGATGTCGGCCACCTCGACGGCGGGCCGGCTCATTCGCCTTTCTTCTTTCTCAGACGGGGAGACGGTCCCAGATCGGGAACCGGAAGAGAATCGATCGGGTTCACCACGCGCTGCATGTGCGCCTGAGACAAATGGAGATAGAGGGTCGTCGCTTCCAGATCGACATGACCCAACAGGAGCTGGATGGTTCGCAGGTCGGTTCCCCTCTCCAGCAGGTGGGTGGCCCAGCTGTGGCGCAGCGTATGTGGGGATACTTTCTTTTTGATGCCGGCACGTTGGGCGGCTTGTTGGACGGCGTACCAAACCGTCTTCACATCGATGGGCTGTCCGGGCCGGGTCCGGAGCAAACTGGGGAAGAGGTACTCGCCGGGTTTCCGCCAACGCCAGTAGTCGCGCAGGACTTCCAGCAGTTTCGGTGACAGCGGCACGTCGCGGTCGCGATTGCCTTTACCCTGCCTCACATGGATCACCATGCGTTCGCTATCGACGTCCTCGACCTTCAGACGACACAGCTCGGCCCGCCGCAGTCCCGTCGAATACAAGGTCATCAGGATGACGAAGTGATAGGCACTGTTGGCGGAGGCCAGCAGTTGCGCCACTTCCTCTTCGCTCAGAATCGTGGGCAACCGGGACGGCTGTTTCGGATAGACCAGATCGACCTGGTGATAGGGACGGCGAAGCACCTTCACGTAGAAGAACCGGAGTGCGGCGATCCGTCCGATGATGGTGTCGACAGCGAGCTTGCGCTCCTGAAGCAGATGCAGCTGGTACTGCCGCATCTGTTCCTGTTCGAGCTTGTCGGGGGACTTCCCGAAGTAGCGGGCGAAGTCTTCGACCGCGTGAAGATACAGCCGAATCGTAGCGGGTGAGTAGTTCCGGCGCTGGAGTTCCTCCAGCATCCGTTGTCGCAGCTTCGTCATGTGAGCCTCCTTGTGAGGCTCACACTCTATCGGGGGCTCATCACTCTTCGCTCAGCACACGCGTAGCGTCCGCCGCGCCAGCGGCTTCGTTCAAGTCGCCTATGCTCCCATGTGGATCTTGCCAGAAAGGCCCCGTTTCAGGCGCTTCGCAGGTTTCTCCGTATCGGCGGCGTTACAGGATATTGCCTTCCTGATTGACCCCAAGTCCGTTCCGTAGTCTGATCTAGGCGTGATCCAACCCGGTTCAGCGCTCGCGCACTATGAAGTCGTTTCTGCCCTCGGCAAGGGCGGCATGGGCGAGGTGTAGAAAGCCCGGGAAAATCCACTTTGACAACGGATGCGACGGTTCAAGTCTGCATGAGTTGACCAGCGGGGCCGACAGCGAGGCCCAGCGACACCGACCGGACTGCTGAAACAGTTTTGTGGTGCCTATCGCGTAGAAGGTACGCGACAAAGACATGAGTGGCAAACGCCAGATCGACTACGGGGAGGTTCGGCGCTACTTTGCTCAAGCTGGCGCCGACACGGCGGCTTGTGCGAGCTACATGGCCCACGCACAAGACTTGCCCGAAAACGCTGTTCGTTATCGCTTCCGGAAGGAAGGCGCAGCGATACGCGACTGGCTCGATGTCGGGGGGCCGCAAGCGCGGGTACTCGACTTGGGCTGTGGGTCGGGGACCTGGACCGAGCTCTTCGCTCAGCGCTTCGGCAGCGTCATCGGGATCGAACAGAGCCCTGCGATGCTGGTCGCTGCAAAAACGAAACTCATGGGACGGTCGAACGTGGAGCTTCTGAACCAGGACGTTCGAGAGCCATTGCCACCGGGGCCATTTGATCTCGTCTTTTTAGGAGGGATCTGCATGTACCTGAGCGACGCTGACACGATCGCGCTCGTTCAAGCAGTTATCGAACGTCTCGGTGATCGAGGGCGGGTCGTTTTACGGGAGACTACCGTTGCGAACGGATACGAGCACGTAGAGGGCGAGTATCATGCGATCTATCGCAGCGTCGACGTTTACCGAAGGCTCTTTCGAGAGGCTGGCTTGTCGCGCGTCGACACACGTCGAAACTACGCCTATACCTATATGGAGATCGCAGTCGAACTCGTCGAACTGCGACGCCGCTACCTGCGTATGCTGCCGTACACGTCACCTTTTCTTGGCGCTTTGACCTGGTGGTCGCTACGGGCTACGTCGCCCGTATGCTTCGCGCTTCTTCCCCGAGCGGCGGCGTGGCTTCGTGTGTGTTGGCCAAAGCTCCAGAACCATTTTTTTATGCTAGAGAATGCAAGTTGACGCTCTGGCAGATTCAGAGAGATCTACGTGAAAACCGACCGATGGAATCTCACGCCCAATAAGCGCCCTGAAAGTATCCGCAAAGCGGTGATTCTCGCCGCCGGTGTTGGCAACCGGCTTCGTCCATTCACCAACAAGCTTCCAAAATGCCTGGTTCAGGTGGCCGGTGTTCCCATCCTGGACAATACACTCGCGCATCTGGCCGCGCTCGGTACCGAGGAAATCGCTATCGTCGTCGGCCACCACAAGGAGATCATCATCGAGCGGTTCGGCGCGAGTTACCTCGGAATGTCGATGACCTACGTCGTGTCGGAGGACTACGAGAAAACCAACAACATCTATTCGTTATGGCTCGCCCGTGATCATCTCACTCAAGACGTACTGCTGCTGGAGGCAGATGTTTTTTTCGAGCGCGCGGTTTTGGAGCGACTACTTTTGCAGAGTGGCGGCAACCTGGCCATCGTGTCGCGGCACCAGAGTTGGATGTCTGGCACGGTCGTCAGTGTGGATGCTCGTGGTCGCATCCAGGCAACGATCGACTCCCAGAATCAAGAGGATGGCTTCGATTATGCAAAGTTCTTCAAGACGGCCAACATCTACCTCTTTCGTCAGGACTTCCTCAACCGGTATTTCCTGCCGCAGCTGGAAGCCTACATCACGTCTAGAGACTACGACGAATACTACGAATCGATTCTCATCACGCTGGGGCACCGAGGCAAGAACAACCTCGTCGCTGTGGATTGTGACGACCTGAAGTGGTACGAGATCGATGATGAAAGCGACCGATTGGCGGCTGAGTATCTATTCAACTCAGGCGAGGAGCGTTACGACCACGTCCAGAGCCAACACGGGGGGTATTGGCGCTTTGGGTTTGCCGATCACGCTTACTTGTACAATCCGTATTACCCGCCTAAGCCGATGTTCGCGGATTTTGAGAACAACCTGCGCGAGCTGGTGCTCAACTATCCTCCCGGACAGGAGGTTGTCGCCCGGCTCGCCGGCACTTTGATCGGGCAACCTTCCTCTCGCATTCTGGTTGGAAACGGGGCTTCGGAACTGATTAAGATCATCTCTGGCCGCCTTCCCGGACCGATCGCCTGTCCTGTACCCTCGTTCAACGAGTACGAGGACGCTGCGCGAGCGGGGGCCTTCGTCCCGTTCGAACTGCCCTCTCCCACTTTCGAACTCGACGTAGATGCCTTTGCCCAACGGGTTCTCGCGACCGAGGCAAGACTGGCCATCGTAGTGACACCTAACAATCCCACCTCGTTGGCGGTGCCCAGAACAGACATCTTGCGCCTTGCCGCGAAACTCGAATCGACCGAATGCATGCTGGTTGTCGATGAATCCTTCATCGACTTTGCATACGACTATCAGGAGTTGAGCGTGGAGGGTTGGGTTGACAGCGTTCCTAACCTCGCGGTCCTCAAGAGCTTGAGCAAGTCCTTCGGGATCGGCGGACTGCGGCTGGGCTATCTCCTGACGGCCAATGAGGGACTCGCGAACGCGGTGCGCGCCGAGTTGCACATCTGGAACATCAACGGTTTCGCGGAAGCCTTCCTGCGCCAGGCACCGCGCTGGCGCAAGGCGTTCAGGCAGAGTTGCGCTCTGGTTCGCGACCACTGCGATGAGCTCTACGAAGGGTTGAACGAGATCCCCGGAATGACAGCATATCGACCTCAGGCTAACTTCGTATTGTGTCGTCTCCCAGCTCCAGGCCCATCCGGTCCGGTCATCGCGAAACGGCTCTTCGTGGAGAACAACATCTTCGTCAAGCACTGCGCTGGTAAGCACATGTCGGATGCGGATCGGTATCTGCGCATCGCCAGCAGGACGGCCGCGGACAACCATATGCTCGTCGAAGCGATGCGGCAATGCCTGACCCAATGACGAGTCCATGCAGCCGACGAAGCGCCCTGTCTTTTGTCTACGACAGAGCCAACCTGCTGACGTTGGCGGGGCTAGTGTGCGGAATCCTGGCTATTTGGTTCAGCGCGCGCGGCGCCTATCCCGCCGCCACCACAGCCCTGCTGTGGGCGCTGTTTTGCGATTGGTTCGATGGTCCGCTGGCTCGGCGAATGACCGACCGGACCGACGAGGACCGGGCCTTCGGCGCACAACTCGACTCCCTGACCGATATCGTATCCAGCGGCGTCGCTCCCGCGGTGCTCCTGATCAGCATTGGCAACTTCGACCCCTGGTTTCTACCAGGCGCTTTTCTGCTGGTGGTCGCGGGAGCGATTCGGCTGGCTCACTTCAACATTTTTGGCACCGACGGTGGCGCATACAGCGGCCTGCCGATCGACAGCAATATCATCGTTGTGACGGCTCTGTTTCCTTTCCGTGAGCTGCTCGGGCACGCCACGTTCTCGTGGGCTCTTTACGTTGCGGTCGCCACACTCGCCATCCTAAACGTTGCCCCCTTTCGGATGCCGAAGCTGGTGGGTGGCTGGTACTACATTGTCGCGATCTACGTCGTTGCCATGACCGCACTGAACCTGAGCTCATTAACGCGCTGAGCTGGACTCAAAAGTCGCGGCATGATTCCAGTGAATCAACATTGAAGCACTGAAGGAACGGGTGCCGGTGCCATGACCTGTGAGACTCCCCCAAAAATCTCCTCAGCGGTGTTTCTGAGAATCCACATCCCCGAGAAGTCGTTAGCGTTCATCGGAAGTGCCGCGGCGAGCGCGGCCACAGGATGAGCGAGAAGTTCCCACCGCGGCAGTTTCGATAACAAGACTTGAAGGAGGGCGCTGGCCGAATGCGGCGGACGCGGTGGGCTATGGAGAAAGTAGCCGGAAGCGGGCCGGATCTGGAGTGGCGTTGGGGCGAGGAGGGGGACCGGCGGTCGATGACCGCGTCGATGGTGTGAATCGGAAAGCAGTTGGGTCGGGGAATCGGTGGGTTGAAAGGACGGGATCTGAGGGGATTTTGCAGCGGAGGCACACTCCGGCGAGGACGTGGCTGAACCGCACGTCGGTCGTCGGTTTGTGAAGGAGGATTAGGACGTATCGCATTGGAAGGCGAGCCTCGCTACGAGTTGCAGAGCGGTGAAGCGTTGGATGAGAGTCATCGGTCCCTGACAGTGCGGACACGACCAGGAAGAGTTCGAGGTGGTGGTTTCGTCAGATTCGACCCTCGGCATGGCATCGAGGAGTTGGCGACAGAGAGCGAAGGCGGCCGACCGGCGGTAGTTGGCCATGAATCCGAAGTGTCGGATGCGGACGAAGCCCTTCGGCAGAACGTGCAATAAGAACCGTCGGATGAACTCGTCGGCCGCGAGTGTCATGATGCGACTCTTGTTGCCATTGCGGTAATCCCGCCAACGGAACCGGACCCGGTTACCGTCAAACGAGATCAATCGATGGTTGGAGATGGCGACCCGATGGGTGTAGCGGCCCAGGTAGCGGAGCACCTGTTCGGGGCCACCAAAGGGTCGTTAGGGTGGCCGAAGAACAGGAGCTTCTGACCTGGCCCGACCTCCCCATGCGCTACGTGCCCCGCCCGACTTGGGCGCGGAGTGCGGCGCCCTACTTGTATTTTCTCTCCTACCGGGCCCCGGCGGTCTTCGGCCGGCCACCCGTGCACGACTACCTGGTGAGAGCGATCGACGCTGGCCAGCCGGCGGACCTCCAGGAGGAGTTACTCCGGAGTTACAACGACGGCGTCATCAAGCTCAACCACGTCATCCACCACGGGCACCTCGGCCACCACGGCCAGAACTGGCACGCCTACCGAGCGGCATCCCAGATCGGTCAGATTGCTGCCGTGGATTGCGCTTCCCGCATCGCCATGGTCTGCGGGGGCACCATGGCCGAGGGCTGGGCATCCTACTCCACTCACCTCATGCGCGAGGTCGGCGCTCTCACCCCTCGGGAGGAGCTGTGGGAACTGAACGACCGGCTGCGCATGTACGCACGGGCCGTCGTGGACATCCGCCTGCACCAGGGTCGGTACACCCTCGACGAGGCCATCGAGCACTACGAGCGGGAGGCGAACATGACCCCCGGATCGGCCCGTGGCGAGGCGATCAGAAACAGCATGTTCCCCGGTGCGGCCGTCATGTACATGCTGGGTAAGGAAGAGATCCTTCGATTGAGGCGGGAGATGCAGCAACGCCAGGGAGACCGCTTCAGCCTTCGACGCTTCCATGACGACCTCCTGTCGTACGGATCCATCCCGGTCTCTCTGATCGGAGCCTCTATGAGAGAGAGGGAGTAGTCGCGGGATGAGCAACGGCCCGGCCCGGGCTTCTAGTGGCCTGTAACAGTATGAATGTACGATGCCACCACATCCTTTACACATGACGTCAGGACATCCTTTTCAGGTTTGGAGTGGAATCAGTTGACACAGCTTCGGCAAGCGAAACTCTAGGATTGGGTGTAGGGGCGCTCTATGAGCGCACAGATTCCAGCCAAACCACTGTGGCGTGTAACAGTGCCTTTTTCGTTTTACACACATGATTGGAACCGCCTCGGGAGGGCAGTGTCTACTTGCTATCTGGTTCCGTATGTAATAGAAAGATAGGCAGGATAATTACGTATACCTGACTGAACCGGACAAGACAATTGTGAAAAAATCGTTCATTCCGATCCTCTTGGTGTTGCTGGTAGGTGCGGTTCTGGCTCTCGGGCAATCCGAAAGCCCCGTGGAATCTCAACGAGCCGTCGTGAACAGCTATTGCGTCGTTTGTCACGACGACGACACCAGCTCCGGAGGCTTTTCCTGGGAAAGCGTCGATCTGACGCGCCCCGAAATGCACACCCGGGAACTGGAAATGGTCATTCGTAAGGTCCGGGCGGGCATGATGCCGCCGGTCGGTATGCCGCGCCCCGATGCGAAAGCCCTCGACGCCTTCGTCACGGGATTGGAATCGCGCATCGACCGTGTCGCTGCCCAGAATCCGAATATGAAGCCGCCGCCGCTGCATCGGCTGAACCGAACCGAGTACCGCAATTCCGTGCGGGAGCTGCTGGACTACGATGTCGACGTGTCGGGGCTTTTGCCGGCCGACCCCAAAGCGGGCAGTTTCGATAATCTGGCCGACGCCCTGACGATAACCCCCGCGCTGATGCAGGGCTACGTTCGCGCCGCCGAGAAAATCAGCCGCGAAGCCGTGGGAGATCCCAACACCTCGTCGGCCATGGTCGGATACAACGATGTGAATCAGGTCGGCAAGGCCGCCAATCAGTTCCGGCGCGTCCCGGGTGCGCCATTCGGCACCCGCGGCGGTATATCCGTGATCCATAACTTCCCCGCCGACGGCGAATACATTTTCAAGGCGGCCCTGGCCTATCACCCGCAGGGCCAGCTCATCGGCGCCCGGCTTCCGGATTCGATCAAGGACCAGCAACTGGAAGTTTCCATCGACGGCGAGCGGGCCCACCTGTTCACGATCGATCCGGAAGTCAAGGAATACGAAGGCGACCTCTTCACGCCTCCGATCAAGGTCGAAGCGGGTCCTCGTCGCGTCTCCGTGGTGTTCCTGAAAAAGTTTGATGGCCCCGTGCAGGACCAGTTCTGGCTGATCGAACAACTGTTGCTGGACGCGACCGTCTCGGGTCACCCCGAAATGACCGCGTTGCCGCACCTGAAGAATTTCTGGATTACGGGTCCGATGGACGTGACCGGCATTGCCGAAACACCCAGCCGTCGGAAAATCTTCAGCTGTCGGCCGGCCACGCCCAGCGGGGAACCCGCCTGTGCGGCCGAGATCATTTCCCGTCTCGCCGGCCAGGCGTACCGCCGGCCCGCGACTCCGGAGGATCTGGAAGCCCTGATGCCGCAATACGAGGTGGGGCGGAGCAACGGGACCTTCGACAGCGGAATCCAGACGGCGCTGCAGGCGATACTGCTGAACATGGAATTCATTTTCCGGTTCGAACGCACTCCGCCAGGAGTCGGTCCCGGCGAAGCGTACCGCATCAGCGATCTGGAACTGGCCTCGCGCCTGTCCTACTTCCTCTGGAGCAGCAGCCCGGACGACGAACTCATCACGCTGGCTAGCGAAGGCAAACTCAAGGACCCGGCCGTGCTCGAGCAGCAGGTCCAGCGGATGCTGAAGGATCCGCGATCTTCATCGCTTGTGGAAAACTTCGCGGGACAATGGCTGCGTCTGGGCGGCCTCATCGAAATCACGCCCGAATCCCTCATCTACCCGAACTTCACGCGAAATCTCGCCCATTCCATGCGGCGCGAGGTGGAAATGCTTTTCGACAGCGTGATTCGCGAAGACCGCAACATTCTCGACCTGATGACGGCGGATTACACCTTCGTGGATGAGGTGCTGGCCCAACACTATGGTATCCCGAATATTGTCGGACCCCGATTCCAGCGCGTGACGTTGACCGATCCGAACCGGTTTGGACTGCTGGGAAAGGGGGGCATTCTGGTCATGACGGCACTGCCCAACCGAACGTCCCCGGTGATAAGGGGTAAATACGTCCTGGAAGTCCTGCTTGGGACGCCTCCGCCGCTTCCGCCGGCGAATGTGCCGCCCTTTAAGGAAGCCGGTGATTTCGAGACAGTACAATCCGTGCGCGCTCGACTCGAACAGCACCGCGAAGTAGAGCCTTGCCAGTCATGCCATCAGATCATGGATCCGATCGGCATCGCGATGGAGAATTTCGATCCGGTCGGACTGTGGCGCACGAAAGATCACGGCAATGTCATCGATCCGGCCGACACGATGTATGACGGAACACCGCTCTCCGGACCCGTCAGCGTTCGGGACGCGGTTCTCAAGCATTCGGATCTCTTTGACTTGAACTTTGCGGAGCAGCTCCTGACCTACGGGTTGGGCCGCGTGGTGGATTACCGGGATCAGCCGGTCATCCGCTCAATCACGCGGGATGCGGCAAGAAACGGCAATCGATTCTCGGCCTTCGTCATGGGCGTGATCAAGAGCCCATCGTTCCAGATGTCGAGACGCGAGCAAACCGAACAATGATCGGTTGGCAGGCAGCAACGGTTGATAACGGAACCAGAAACGTGAAACATCGCGGTTTTTCCTGCGGCGTTTTGCTGAACCGAGTAAACCAAACAAACGGAAACGGCTAGACCAATGTTCATAACGAAGAAGCACATCTCCAGGCGCGCGGTCCTCAGGGGCACGGGCGCGATGATTTCTCTGCCGCTGTTGGAAGCCATGGTGCCGGCTCAGACTCCACTGAACCGGACGGCGGCGTCTCCGAAAAGCCGTCTGGCCTGCATCGAGATCGTCCATGGCGATGCCGGCAGTACCAGTTACGGCACCGATAACAACCTCCGCATGCCGGCGAAGGAAGGTCGGGATTTCGAGTTTACGAAGATTCTCGAGCCGCTCGAGCCGTTTCGCGATGACCTTACCGTCGTCAGCATGATGAACTGCGATCCGGCCGACCCGATGATGCCCGAGGAGGTCGGCGCCGACCATTTCCGATCATCGGCCGTCTTCCTGACGGCGAGTCACCCGAAACAAACGATGGGGTCCGACGTGTATTGCGGACCGTCCGTCGATCAGCTCTATGCACAGACGTTCGGCCAGGACACACCGCTTCCGTCAATGCTCCTTCAGGTGGAGAATGAGGATGCCACGGGAGCCTGCTTCTACAACTACAGTTGTGTGTACATGAACACGATCAGCTGGGCGAGCGCGACACAGCCGCTGCCCATGACATACAACCCCCGTATGGCATTCGAGGAACTGTTCGGCAGTGGCGGCTCGGAAGCAGAGCGTGCCGAGCGCCGCAGGATCAACCGCAGTATTCTCGACGGACTGTCGCGCAGCGCCGCCAGCCTGACGCGAGGCCTGGGGCCGGCCGACCGTGCACGCCTGGACAGCTACCTGGATAACGTTCGGGAAATCGAACGGCGCATCCAGGCCATCGAGGCCTACAACGCCAGCCATCCCGACCGGAACTTGCCGAACGCGCCCATCGGCGTGCCCGATTCCTGGGAAGAGCACGTGAAGCTGATGCTGGACCTTCAGGTACTGGCGTTCTCCGCGGAAGTCACGCGCGTTTCGGCGATGAAGTTCAGCCGTGACGTCTCGAATCGCGTATTTACTGAAAGCGGATCGAAAGCCGCGTTCCACGTCGCCTCGCATCATCAGTCCGTGGCGAAGTCGATCGAGGAACTGGCCCTCATCAACACGTACCATCATAGCCTCGTCGCCTACTTCGCCGACAAACTGAAGAACACGCCCGACGGCGACGGCAATCTGCTGGATCACTCTCTGGTTCTTTACGGCAGCTCGATGGGCGATTCGAACGTTCACGGTCACAAGCGTGTGCCATTCCTCCTGCTCGGCCACGCCGGCGGCTCGGTGAAGGGCAATCTTCACCTCAAGACTCCCGAAGGGACCCCGCAGGCCAACGGGTTGTTAACCATCCTTCAGAAGCTCGGAATGGACATCGACCAGTTTGGCGACAGCACGGGAACCATTTCAATCTGACGTCGCAGAGGAGAATTCAATGTTCGGTCAAAGCGTCACTAGCGTCGTTCTCGGAATTTTGCTCGCGTCATCCGCCGGCGACGTCCGCATCGCGGACGCCGCCATGGAGCGCGATCACGCTACCGTCCAGTCGCTGTTGAAACAGAAAGCCGACGTCAATGCCGCACAAGGCGACGGCACGACGGCCCTGCACTGGTCGGCCTACCACGACGATCTCGAAATGATGCAGTGGTTGATCGAGGCCGGGGCCGACCTGAGCGCCACCACTCGTCTGGGGGCGATGACGCCGCTCGCCATCGCCGCCACCAACGGCAATGCCGCCACGGTCCAGCTATTGCTCGAAGCGGGCGCCGACCCGGATGCGGCCAACAGCAACGGCACCACTCCGCTGATGGTGGCTGCAGCCGCCGGAAAACCGGAGGCGATCGAGCTGCTACTGGATGCGGGTGCGGATCCGAATGCGCGCGAGCTGACCAACGGCCAGACAACGGTCATGTTTGCCGCCGCGCTGAATCGCAGCGAAGCGATCCGCCTGCTTGCCGGGCGCGGCGCCGACGTGGATGTGTTGAGCGCCGTCTCCGAAGCCAAGGCCAATAAATCCTCCCATGACGCGCAGCGCGCCAAAAGCGTTGCCACCGTGGGGGGGAATGCCGCGCTTCACTTTGCGGCGAGAGAAGGCCAGTTCGACGCGGTTCGGGCGCTTCTGAAGGCCGGTGCGGACGTGAACCGGATCAGCAGCGCGAGCGACGGGATGACGCCCCTGGTGCAGGCCATCGTCAACGGCCGGTTCGATGTCGCCGAGGTCCTCCTGAAACAGGGTGCAGATCCGAACATCACATCGACCGCCTCCGGTGTCACCGCGCTTTGGGCTGTCCTGGATGCCCGGTATGCCCCGCGCGCATGGTATCCCTCGCCCAGCGTCGCCGAGGAAGAAACGAGTCACCTGGATCTGCTGAACGAACTGCTGGCCCACGGCGCCGACGTCAATGCGCGCCTGATCGTCAAGCCCTGGTTCAGGACCTTTGGCGACAGCAGACAACCGAATCCGGCCGGTGCAACCGCCTTCTACCGGGCCGCACAAGCCAACGATGTGCCGGCGCTGAAGATTCTGCTGGACGCGGGCGCGAACCCGACGATCCCGACAACCGGCGGGACGGAACCGATCGTGGTCGCCGCGGGCCTGAACCAGGATTTTCAGGGCGCCCACTTCGTGCCGGAGTCGCGACTGGAAACGATCCGCTTTCTTGTCGAAGAGGCCGGCGCCGACGTCAAAGCCAGCGACTTGCTCGGCTATTCGGTCCTGCATGCCGCGGCCTACATCGGCCGTAACGACATCATCGAATATCTGGTGACGCATGGTGCGGACGTGAGTCGCCGCGCAAACCAGATCAGCAGCGGTAGTTCAGCTCAGACGGCAGAGCCCGGTCAGGGCGACACCGTCGCGGATATGGCCAACGGCTGGGTGGAAAAGACGCTTCAGTTTCCAGAGACCGTCAATCTGTTGATCGAGCTCGGTTCTGACTTTTCCAATACCTGCTGGGCGTCGGTGTGCGTCAACCCGCGGACCGACAAGAAACCCACGAACCGCTGATTCTCTTCCCCAGGCTGCCGGGCGCCGGAGCATAGACAAAATAAGTGGCCGCCCACGAATAGTTTCGGCTGCGGCGCGAGCTGGCAGGTGCCCGGTCGGCGTCGGCGTGCTGTGTGCGAGGCGAGATCTGGGATCGCTACCTCTAGAAGCAGCACGTATCGCCACCCCCCAGCGGGGGCCTAGCTCGGCCAAGGCGGAGACGCATCCGAGAGAAGTCTGTTATGGAGTACTTGAGGCTCTGCGCGGCCATCGTCGGGGCACTTCTGTTGCTGGGTTGTTCCAGTGCTGAGGAGAGTCGTTCCGTGAACCTGAACGCCGATCAATCGGCCGAAGATGCGCTGGCAGAGACGCGAGCGGAAGGCGAGGTATCGGCCGTGAGTGTCCTGAGAATCCTGAATACGGCCGCAGTGGCGTACTTTGCAAGGAACGGGCGTTACCCAAGCCTCGAAGAATTAACCGAGGCGGGGTTGGTGAACCTGGAGGATGCTGGGGATTCACAAGGACCGTATCAGTACAGCCTCTCCGAAACGGAGGCCGGATATGAGATAGTCGCCCGCCCGGAAGAGGAGTCTTGGGCCTACTTTTATTGTGACGAGACGGGCATCATCCGTTCCGAAATCGGGCGGCCTGCCAATGCGGAGAGTGCTCCAGCGAATTAGGCGGTCACGGCGCACGCGACTCGTGACACTTTCTACTTGGTTCGCCTAAGAGGTCTGAAGAACTGAAGTAACGGGTGCCAGCACCGTACTGTGGCCCGGATTTGCAATTCTCAACTCCCACTAAGTCGCCTACACGGAAACGTGGAATCATCAGGTTCATTGTCGGGTTCCGTTTGTGCTCCATTAAGAGTCGAGACTCGGAAACACCATTGTTTCTATTAGAAGGAATCGACGCCAATTTGACAGTTTACGATTCAGGGTTAGTTTCGCAAGCTAGACGTCGCGGGTTCGATCCCCGTCTCCCGCTCTTTAATCAATGACTTACGGGCCGGTCTTCCGGCCTGTTTTTTCTGTAATTCGCCAGGCACACCCCAGCGGCGACATTCCTGCTGTGCGCCTTGCCTCCCGCAGTTCTTCAATCCCCACCTATTTCACGTATCCGCTGCGACAGGGCGGCCGGATATGCGATTATGAACCGACGATTCGGGTGCCGCGAAGGGGGGAGGCGGATGACGAGGAGAATAGCGATGACGAGAAGGGGGTTTGGGCTGGCCGTTGCGATTCTGCTCGCCGTGACGTCGGGCTGCGGTGGCGGCGATTCGCGGGAGGGTCTGAAGGTCTACCGCCATTCCGAGAACGGATCACCGACCAATATCGATCCGATTCGGTCCAATACAGTCTATGCGAACATCATCACCGTCAACGTCTACGACACACTCTACCGCTACAAGTATCTCGCGCGGCCTTACGAGCTCATACCCAACCTCGCTGTCGGCATGCCCGAGGTTTCGGACGACGGCCTGAACTATACGATCGGGATAAGACAGGGCGTCGAGTTCATCGACGACGAAGCCTTTCCGGACGGAGTTGGAAGGGAGGTTGTTGCCGGCGATTTCGTCTACTCGATCAAACGGCATTTCCATCCGGAGAACATCTCTACGGGCGCCTGGCTCTGGGATGGCCGGATCGAAGGCATGGACCAATGGATAGAGGCCGGTGGCGATTACGACGCCCCGGTATCCGGTTTGACCGCGCCAGACGACTATACGATCCGGATTCGACTGACCCGGCCGTTTCCCCAGCTGACCTACACGTTTGCTATGGGCTTCTCAGCCTTCGTGCCGTATGAGGCCGTCGAATATCACGGCACCGCGTTCGGCCGGCGCGCCGTGGGCTCGGGTCCCTATCGGCTCATCGCTTTCAACACGACGCGCGCCGTCTTCGAAGCCAACGAGAAATACCGTGAAGAGCCGCTGGACCTGGCCTACGAGGGCTACGATCCCGACGTGCACGGACATCTCGGTATCGAAACGCTGGCCGGTCTCGCGCCTCCCTATGTGGATCGTCTCGAGATCGATTTCATCGAGGAAACTTCCTCACGCTGGGCCTCGTTTACATCGGGCCGCGAGATTCAATATGCGACCGTGCCGCCCGAACAAGTGCCGTCCGTACTGGCATCGAGGAATCCGGTCACACTCAACCCTGAGTTCGCCGACCGCTACCATATGATCTCGACGCCCGAAACCGGTCTCGTGTTCACGGTCTTCAACATGGACGATCCCGTGATCGGTGTAAACGACGATCCCGAGCGCAATCGGATGAATCGGGAGCTCCGCTGTTCCGTTCGCGATGCGTTCAGCTGGCAGCAGCGCAACGAGCGTTTCTATGCCGGTCTCGGCGTCGTCTTTCCCGGCATGATCCCGCCCGTGGTGCCCGAGTTCGACGCCGGCATGGACCAGGACTCCGTGACCCAGAATGCGGATCGCGCGCGCCGGCGGCTCGCGGATGCGGGCTGGACGGCTGCGAGCCTGCCCGAACTCGAGTACGGTTCGACGGCGAATACGATCAACCGCGAGATGTACGAGCAGTTTCGCGGCAATCTCACGAACGTCGGTTATCCGCAGGACAAGATCTCCATTCGAACGTTCGCGAACTTCGGCGATTTCAACGAGGCCATGAGGAACAGGGAGCTCATGATCATGGGCTACGGCTGGGGCATGGACTATCCCGATGCCGAGAACACACTGCAACTCTTCTACGGACCCAACGGCTCGCCGGGTTCGAACGCCTCGAATTACAGCAATCCCGAATACGATGCCCTGTACGAACAGGCGGCCGTGATGCAGCCCTCACCGGAACGCACGGCGATATTCCAGCGCATGAACCAGATGCTGATCGACGACTGCGTCGGGCTCATGGCACTGTCGCGCCAGAGCGTGTTCGTCTGGCACAAGGACGTGATCGGCCAGCCGGACCGTGAAGTCCTCGGCGGTTTCTGGCTGCGCTTTGTCGGCGTCCCCGACGTTGCCGGCTCGACCGACTGAGGTAGTGGTCCCCGCCAGAGATAACGTTACTATCTCCGAAGGAGGTTGCGAGCGGACTGGGTGAAATCCACTGTGATGTATGTGTGTGCTTTCGACGGTGTTGAGTGTTCATGAGGGGCAACCTCCATCGGCCCTGCGGGTTCGGGCGGAACGGTGCCGTCTTTGGCGTCGCTCCTCTTCACAATGTCGAAGCATTGGCTCCTCGTCGCTCCCCCAAATCCGGTGCCGTTGCACTCCGAAATCTAGTAACGCTATCTCTGGCGGGGACCACTAGGACAAAATCCTTGAGCCACGAGACGCGTGAGGCGCGATGGACCTTTTAGGGTTTGCGCTCCGGAAACTGCTCTACGGCATCCCGCTGATCCTCGGTGTGAGCTTCGTGAGCTTTCTGCTCATGGTTTACTTCGGACCCGACCTGACCTTCCAGCTCGTCGGACGCAATCCCAGCGTCGAGCAGCTCGAACGGGCGCGTGAGCTGCTCGGCTACAACGATCCGTTCCTGCTTCGCTATCTCGATTATCTGCGTGAGCTCGCAACGCTCGATTTCGGCGAGTCGCTTTCGACGGGCGAGCCGGTCCGAGAGCTGCTCGCGCGGACGGTGCCGAACTCGATCCTCGTCACGCTGCCCGGATTCGTCATCGGCAACCTTCTCGGGATCGGGCTCGCGCTCGTCGCGGGTTGGTTCCGCGGCGGCATCGCCGACAAGCTGATCATGGCCGCCGCAGTCGTCGGCATGAGCATCAGCTTTCTGATCATCATCATCGCCTTCCAGCTCTTCTTCTCGTCGCGTTACGGACTCAACTATTTCCCGGTGCTCGGCTGGGAAGTCTCGAATCTCGGCAACTACATTTACTATGTCACGGTGCCGACGCTCGCGATCGTCTTCATCTCGCTCGGCTACAACACGCGCTTCTATCGCGCCGTCGTCGTCGAGGAGATGAGCCGGGACTACGTACGCACGGCGCGCGCCTATGGCGCCGGTGCCGGGCATATCCTGTTCCGGCATGTGCTGAAGAACAGCATGATTCCGATCATCACACGAATCATGTTTTCGATTCCGTCGATCATCATCGGCGGCAGTCTGCTCATCGAGGCGTATTTCGGGATTCCGGGCGTCGGCGCGGCCGCTTACGACGCGATCACGACCGGCGATCAGCCGGTGCTCAAGGCCGTGGTTGGTTTGACGGCCGTTCTCTTCGCGCTCGTCATTATAGTGAACGACGTGCTCTATCGTGTCGTCGACCCTCGGGTGTCCGTCAAATGAGCGTCGCCGCCGAATCGCTGCCCGCGGCGGGCATCCGGTCGGACTCGCTCTGGCGCAAGGGCCTGAGGAAGCTCGCGCACGACCGGTTCGGGGTCGCAGCACTGGCCATCGTCCTCGCCTATCTGCTCATTGCCGCCTGCGTCTGGCTCGGGCTGCTCGGGCAGGACTGGTTCGTGACGACCGACTCGAGTTTTGCGCCTGCGTCGGCCGAGCACTGGTTCGGCACGACGCGAAACGGGCAGGACATATTCGATCGCGCCATCTTCTCGACCAAGACGGCCTTCGAGATCGGTCTGCTCGTAGCGCTGTTCACAACGGCGATCGGCGGTGTCCTCGGCGCCATCTCCGGATTCTATGCCGGCGGTTGGATCGATGAAGTGCTGCTCTGGTTCATGGGCGTGCTCGACGCGATTCCGTTCTACCTGTTCGTCGCCGCCGTCGCCTACGCGATGCAGGGACATCCGCTCGGCATGCACGCGGCTCTGATCGCCACGCTCTGGACGACGACTGGCCGCATCATCCGCGGCGAAGTCATGAAGCTCAGGAGTCTCGAGTTCGTCGAGGCCGCGCGGGCCGTCGGCGTGGGGAACCTGCTCGTGATTTTCCGGCACATCCTGCCGAATACTTCTCACATTCTGCTGGTGCAGGCGACGATCGTTTTCGTCACGGCGATCAAGGTCGAGGTGATCCTGTCTTTCCTCGGCATCGGCACGCAGGATGGCGTGAGCTGGGGGCTCATGATCTCGCAGTCGACGAACGAGGTGACGGCCGGCTTCTTCAATAACTTCATCGCGGCATCAGCGTTCATGTTCGTGCTCGTCCTTGCATTCAATCTGTTTTCGGATGCGCTGCAGGATGCGCTCGATCCGAAGAAGGTGACGGGGGACTGAGGCCCATGAGCGAATCGCCAATCCTCGAAATCGAGGATCTCGTCGTCGAGTTCGCGACCGAGGATGGCGCCGTGCGTGCCGTCGACGGGCTTTCGCTCTCGATCGGCGCCAGCGAGATCGTCGGTCTCGTCGGCGAATCCGGCTGCGGCAAGAGCGTGACGGCGCTCGCGCTGCTCGGCCTCGTACCGTCGCCGCCCGGCCGCGTATCTGCGGGGTGTCTGCGTTTTGACGGTCAGGAATTGCATCAGCTCGACGAGGCGGGGCTCCGAAAACTGCGCGGCGCCGGTATCGCGATGATCTTCCAGGAACCAATGACGGCCCTGAATCCGGTGTTCACGGTGGCGAGCCAGATGACAGAAGTGCTTAGACGCCAGCGCGGCCTCGAGGCAGCGGCTGCGCGTGCCAGCGCGGCCGAGTGGCTCGATCGCGTCGGCATACCCGAGCCGGAGCAACGCCTCGGCGATTATCCGCACGAGCTCTCGGGCGGCATGCGCCAGCGCGTCATGATCGCAATGGCGCTCGCCTGCGAACCGAAGCTTCTGATCGCAGACGAACCGACGACCGCCCTCGACGTGACGATTCAGGCCCAGGTGCTCGAGCTCATGCTGTCGCTGGCGCGCGAGACGGGCACGGCCATGCTGCTGATCACCCACGATCTTGGCGTCGTCGCCGAGACCTGCGATCGGGCCTGCGTCATGTACTGCGGCCGGCTCGTCGAGGCCGCGTCCGTCGAAGATCTCTTTGCGGCGCCTCGACATCCCTATTCGGCAGGTCTGCTGGCTTCGGTGACGCGCGTCAGGGCCGAGCGGCTCGCGACGTTGCCGACGATCCCCGGCGTCGTGCCGGATCCGGCGCACCTACCGAGCGGCTGCACATTTCGTGACCGCTGCGCCAACCGAGAGGCGCGCTGCGCCGAAGAGCAACCCGAATTGCACGAGCTCGGGCCGGCACGCGTTGCCTGCCACTACCCGGTAGCGGTCCCGTGACCGGCCTGCTCGAGGTCCGGAATCTGAAAAAGTACTTTCCCGTGCGCGGCGGCGTACTCCGCCGAGTCGTCGCCCAGGTCCGAGCCGTCGATGACGTGAGCTTTTCGATCGGTCGCGGCCGGACGCTCGGGCTCGTTGGCGAATCGGGTTGCGGCAAATCGACCCTCGGCCGTGCCGTGCTTCGCCTGCATGAGCCGACCGCAGGGGAGGTCGTCCTCGATGGGCGCCCGGTGACTGGCCTGAAGGCACGTGAGCTCAGGGAGCGCCGGCGGGAAATGCAGATCGTGTTTCAGGATCCCTATGCGTCGCTGAATCCGCGCCGAACTGTGCTCCAGACGCTACGGGAGCCGCTCGACCTGCATGCAATCGGTACGCGCGCCGAGCGGCGCCGCCGTGTCGAGGAGCTGCTCGAGATCGTCGGACTCAGGGCCCAAGTCGCGTCCCGCTACCCGCACGAGTTTTCGGGCGGACAACGCCAGCGCATCGGCATCGCGCGGGCGCTCGCACTCGATCCGAAGCTCATCGTCGCCGATGAGGCCGTCTCGGCGCTCGACGTGTCTGTGCAGGCGCAAGTGCTCAATCTGATTTCGGATCTACAGCGACGACTCGGAATCTCGTTCCTGTTTATCTCCCACGATCTTGCCGTCATCCAGCATGTCTCGCACGACGTCTGCGTCATGTATCTGGGTAAGCTCGTCGAAACGGGATCGGCCGACAGCGTCTATGCCGAACCGAAGCATCCGTATACGCGCGCGCTGTTTTCCGCCGTGCCGGTTCCGGATCCGCTTCGAAAGTCACGCCGCATCGTGCTGCCCGGCGACGTCCCGTCGCCGGCCAATCCCCCGCCGGGCTGCCCGTTTCACACGCGGTGCCCGGAAGTGCGGCCCGAGTGCCGGCGGCTCATGCCGGCCACGATCGACGTCGGCAGCGGCGCCACGCCGCATCGGGTGGCCTGTCATCTATACACCTGACTCGGGCTGCTATAGAAAGGTGTGCGTGAAAACGAGCGATACCGAATCTGCGGAATCGCCGAGAATCTCGAAGCGCTCGTATTCGAGGCTGTCCTGGCGAATTGCTAATTGGCCTCGCAATCCGTTGAAAGATATCCGATCTTCTGATTGCGGTAGAGACAGCTTCAATTGTCCGAATCGCGTGCTTGGGAATACTTCCGTTTACTCCAAATAAGCGACGTACTCCGCCCCGAATCCCTTCCCTACGTCCGACACCCCTTGAACGAAATCAACGACTTGGACCATGGGCCGGGAGCCCTTTAGGTGACGGCCATTCCGCTAAGCTGGACGTCGATCATCCAGAGGGTTGATGGAGATTTCGGCGGGCAGCCACCGCCGCATGAAACGAGGGCAGATCTCCGAGTATGCGGTTTACCAGGACTTGAGCTTCTGATTGACGCCAACTCCCTCCTGTAGTCTTATTTAGGCGTGATCGAGCCCGGCTCAAGACTTGCACACTACGAAGTCGTTTCCGCCCTTGGCAAGGGCGGCATGGGCGAGGTGTGGCGTGCGCGTGACACAAAATTGCGGCGCGATGTTGCGATCAAGGTCCTGCCGGACGCGGTCGCACGGGAACCCGAGCACCTGTCCCGCTTCCGGCGTGAAGCACGAGCCTTGGCCGCGCTGAATCATCCGAACATTTCGGCCATCTACGGTCTGGAAGAACACGATCAGATTCATTTCCTCGTCCTGGAACTGGTTGAAGGCGACACCCTCTCGGACCTGCTCGCGGGCGGCCCCTTTCCGATTACTGAATCCCTTCGTATCGGTGCCCAAATCGCCGAGGCCCTCGGAGCGGCCCACGACAAAGGGATCGTGCACCGGGACCTGAAGCCGGCGAACATCAAAGTCACACCTGACGGTCAGGTCAAGGTCCTCGACTTTGGGCTGGCAAAGGCGTTTTCCGGCGAGGGCGACGCCGACCTGTCGTGGGCTTTAACCATCACGGAAACCGTCGAAAGCCGGAAAGGGAGGTTGGTCGGAACGCCAGCCTACATGAGCCCTGAACAGGCGCAAGGTCAGCAGATCGACAAGCGAACTGACACCTGGGCTTTCGGCTGTGTGCTCTTCGAGATGCTGGTTGGCAAGCGCCCATTTGCAGGAATTACCCTGTCCGACACGATCGCCCGAGTACTGGAGCGGGACCCTGACTGGGATGCGTTGCCCAAGGGAACGCCAGCGAGGATGCGTGATCTGCTGGAACGTTGCCTGGAAAAGGATGCTCGAAACCGGCAACGGGATTTTGGGGATGTGCGGATCGAGATCGAGCGCGCTCTGTCGGAGACGGTGATCCCGTCACACGAAGTTTCCTCGGCATCGGGACTGCCATTGAACCGGGTGATCTCAGCCGTGGTTGTCGTTGGATTGATAAGCGTCGCGACCGGCCTCATCATCTGGAATTCCGGGTCGCCGGGGTTGGAGACGGTTTCCGGACCACCCCGACTGGAGAACATCGAACGCCTCACCAGTCTGCCGGGAAACGAAAGCCAACCGGCCTGGTCTCCAGATGCGCAATTCGTAGCTTTTACTTCAGGAACATCCGGAAACAGAGACATCTGGATCAAGGCGGTCAGCGGAGGTGAACCGATCCAACTGACCCACCATGAGGCTGATGACTACACTCCGGACTGGTCGCCTGACGGAAAGCAGATCGTATTCCGTTCGAACCGTACAAATGGTGGGCTGTACACAATAGATGCTTTTGGGGGCGATGCGCGGCGCATTGCCGATTTCGGCTACCGGCCCCGTTGGTCACCGGACGGTCGGCAGGTTGTCTTTCAGCTGCGAGGCGGAACCCTGATACCCAACGAGATCTATGTCTTGGATTATCCGCCCGACGAACCGCCTCAGAAGTTACTGGCATGGGAAGACGGTCAAGATCCATATACCAACGCCGACTGGTCGCCCGACGGCGAGTATCTCGTTTACCGAACCGGCCAATATGTGGCCGGGCCAGGTGTTGCCATCGCGGCCGTAGAGAATCCCAGCGATCAGTTCTTCCTGGAAGTTGACGGCGAGAAACTTAGGTTCGCGCAACCAGTTTGGGCCAGGGACGGCAGAGGAATCATTGGTGTGCGCAGTTCCGGTCGGACTGGTGGCGCCTTGTGGTACGCCGGGCTGGACCAAAATCGCCGAGCCACTTCAATTTCGCGGTTGACCACCGGGGTGGGGGATGGCAACCCCGATGTTACACGGGATGGAAAGCGGCTCGCATACACAACCGCTGCCGGCCACTTTGACATTTGGAAAGTAGAGCTGGATCTCAGATCGGGTCAGCCTGCCGGAGATCCGAAGCCGTTGATCGGGAGCCCGTCAAACGATGAGTTCCCGGCCATTCTCCCTGACGACCGCCACGTACTCTTCATTTCGGATCGGGCCAACGAGCGGCATCTATACGTTTCCGATCCCGAAGGTGGCGACGTCCGCCTGGTCGACAACAGCCGAGACTGGGGGCGCATCCCTTCGGTTTCGCCCGACGGCAGATGGGTCGCCTTGCAGGTTGGACCGCCTACTGAAACCTATCTGATTCCGTTCGATCCGGTAACCCAGCAGGCCTTAGGTTCGCCTAGAAGTGTCGGCGTACAGGCCGCGTCCAACTGGTCGCCGGATGGGAAGTACCTTTTGTTTACAGGTTCCGATGTGCTTGGATCTGGGGGAATCGATGTGCTGGACCTGTCTGGCAGTGAAGCGAAGAAAGTCTTCTGGCCTTTCAGTGCTGGCTTCCTGGAGAAGTATCCGAGGAAGATCATTGGCTATTTCTCCCGCGACGGTAACTGGATCGCGTTCGGCGCGTACAAAGAGCGCGACAAACCCGCAATCTTCGTTGTCAGACCCGGGTCGACCGAGCCGCACTTGATCTGGGAAGGGGCCGCAAACCCGATGTGGGGGCCAACCATGGAAAAGATCTATATGTGGTCGGAGCGTCCGGATGAAACTCAGGGCAGACTGGGCTTTGTTGTATTCGATACAGAGACAGGGGCACCGACGAGCGACTTCCAGCCTTTGAACCTGGAACAAAGTGCACGATCGGGCTACAGTGCGGCGTCGATAAGCAGTGATGGAAAGTGGTTAGTCTATTTCTCCGAAACGGTCGAAGGCGACATCTATGTTGCCGATCTCGTGCCCTCAAGTTGAGGTTACAGGGATAGTGATGTGCTGTGCCGGCTCTGCGACTTCCGTCACCAGAAGAAAGAGTACAAATGATCCGAACCAGAGGTCTGCCATCGCGAGCTTCAGATGCCCGTATAGTCGTTAGCGTTCATCGGAAGTGCCGCGGCGAGCGCGGCCACAGGATGAGCGAGAAGTTCCCACCGCGGCAGTTTCGATAACAAGACTTGAAGGAGGGCGCTGGCCGAATGCGGCGGACGCGGTGGGCTATGGAGAAAGTAGCCGGAAGCGGGCCGGATCTGGAGTGGCGTTGGGGCGAGGAGGGGGACCGGCGGTCGATGACCGCGTCGATGGTGTGAATCGGAAAGCAGTTGGGTCGGGGAATCGGTGGGTTGAAAGGACGGGATCTGAGGGGATTTTGCAGCGGAGGCACACTCCGGCGAGGACGTGGCTGAACCGCACGTCGGTCGTCGGTTTGTGAAGGAGGATTAGGACGTATCGCATTGGAAGGCGAGCCTCGCTACGAGTTGCAGAGCGGTGAAGCGTTGGATGAGAGTCATCGGTCCCTGACAGTGCGGACACGACCAGGAAGAGTTCGAGGTGGTGGTTTCGTCAGATTCGACCCTCGGCATGGCATCGAGGAGTTGGCGACAGAGAGCGAAGGCGGCCGACCGGCGGTAGTTGGCCATGAATCCGAAGTGTCGGATGCGGACGAAGCCCTTCGGCAGAACGTGCAATAAGAACCGTCGGATGAACTCGTCGGCCGCGAGTGTCATGATGCGACTCTTGTTGCCATTGCGGTAATCCCGCCAACGGAACCGGACCCGGTTACCGTCAAACGAGATCAATCGATGGTTGGAGATGGCGACCCGATGGGTGTAGCGGCCCAGGTAGCGGAGCACCTGTTCGGGGCCACCAAAGGGTCGTTTGATATAGACGACCCAGTTGCGGGAATGGATCTGGCGGCGGAACCGCCGAAAGTGTTGCGGTTCGCCGAAGGGTCGAATCGAGCCGGACAGTTCGAGCGAACCGTCGGCGATCGCTCGCCCGAGCCCGTCGATGAACTTGCCACGGAAGACTCGGGCGAGCACCTGCTTGGGGAGGAAGAAGCGCCCAGAACCCGGAATCCAACGGGACTGATCCGGAGCCAGTCCGCCGGCCGGTACCACGCAGTGGATGTGGGGATGGAACTCCAGGTTCTGACTCCAGGTATGCAGGATGCCGAAGAAGCCGATCCGGGCGCCGAGTCGTTTCGGATTGGCCGCCACCTCGATCATCGTGTCGGCCACGCTGCGAAACAGCAGGCTGTAGAGTAGGGCAGGGTTGTGGAAGAAGAACGGATGGAACTGGTGCGGGACGGTGAACACGACGTGGAAGTAGGGGGTGGGCAGCAGTTCGGCTTCTCGTGCTTCGAGCCACCGTCGTCGGGCCTGGGTCTGACACTTCGGGCAGTGGCGGTTGCGGCAGGAGTTGAACGAGATTCCGGACTCCCGGCCACAATCGGCACACCGGTCGATGTGGCCACCCAGAGCCGCAGTACGACAGTTCAGGATGGCGCGCAGGACCTTGAGCTTCTGGATGCCGAGGCGGTGACGCTGGAGGAAACCTCGAACCCGGGCGCGGACGATGTCGGCCACCTCGACGGCGGGCCGGCTCATTCGCCTTTCTTCTTTCTCAGACGGGGAGACGGTCCCAGATCGGGAACCGGAAGAGAATCGATCGGGTTCACCACGCGCTGCATGTGCGCCTGAGACAAATGGAGATAGAGGGTCGTCGCTTCCAGATCGACATGACCCAACAGGAGCTGGATGGTTCGCAGGTCGGTTCCCCTCTCCAGCAGGTGGGTGGCCCAGCTGTGGCGCAGCGTATGTGGGGATACTTTCTTTTTGATGCCGGCACGTTGGGCGGCTTGTTGGACGGCGTACCAAACCGTCTTCACATCGATGGGCTGTCCGGGCCGGGTCCGGAGCAAACTGGGGAAGAGGTACTCGCCGGGTTTCCGCCAACGCCAGTAGTCGCGCAGGACTTCCAGCAGTTTCGGTGACAGCGGCACGTCGCGGTCGCGATTGCCTTTACCCTGCCTCACATGGATCACCATGCGTTCGCTATCGACGTCCTCGACCTTCAGACGACACAGCTCGGCCCGCCGCAGTCCCGTCGAATACAAGGTCATCAGGATGACGAAGTGATAGGCACTGTTGGCGGAGGCCAGCAGTTGCGCCACTTCCTCTTCGCTCAGAATCGTGGGCAACCGGGACGGCTGTTTCGGATAGACCAGATCGACCTGGTGATAGGGACGGCGAAGCACCTTCACGTAGAAGAACCGGAGTGCGGCGATCCGTCCGATGATGGTGTCGACAGCGAGCTTGCGCTCCTGAAGCAGATGCAGCTGGTACTGCCGCATCTGTTCCTGTTCGAGCTTGTCGGGGGACTTCCCGAAGTAGCGGGCGAAGTCTTCGACCGCGTGAAGATACAGCCGAATCGTAGCGGGTGAGTAGTTCCGGCGCTGGAGTTCCTCCAGCATCCGTTGTCGCAGCTTCGTCATGTGAGCCTCCTTGTGAGGCTCACACTCTATCGGGGGCTCATCACTCTTCGCTCAGCACACGCGTAGCGTCCGCCGCGCCAGCGGCTTCGTTCAAGTCGCCTATGCTCCCATGTGGATCTTGCCAGAAAGGCCCCATTTCAGGCGGTTTCCAGTTTTCCGTATCGGAGGTCTATGAGGACCTGCTTCTGTTGTTGCTTCCAAACTTCCCACCTAGATAGACTTACCAGAATTTCGTAACCGGGTAAGACGCCTCGCGACCTAGGATCACACTGGAGGTCCGGCCGGAAAAGGTCGAGGGCCGGCGCATAAGGCACCATGGAAAGCAAAGCTTCAGGCGATCGGATCGCCGTCAAGTTCAAGCGAAAGATCGACCTGCCATACGAGGAAGGAGCGGAACGGGCTTTTGCCGGCGCCGAGCGGCAGTGGTGGGATGAACTTGTGAGAGAGGTCGGCGCGATCCGGTTGGAGCCGCTTTTCGACATCAGGCGTGAAGCGGTCGACGCGCTGCTCGAGCTTCCGAGGACGACCTCAAAAAGTTCGTCGGCGCGACCAACAACCTGGCCACACGCCAGATCGGCTGGCTGATCTGGTACTGGCCGCCATTCCGTCTTCTGAAGACGCTCCTGTACCGGCTCACAGGGTACACGCTCAGGAAACGGTGATTCTCGTCATACCAGGTTGCGTGATATGCCTGCTTGATGTGTTCCCTGCGAGACAGGGTCTGTCAATTTCGAACTAAGGGAGAGATCAATGGAACCAAAGAAGACGAAGATTCCCGCGGAAGCGGTAGAACTGTACACCCAATACATTCACGGTGAGGTCAGTCGTCGTGACTTTTTCGCCGGAGTGAAGCGTTTCGCCGTCGGTGGTTTTACTGCCGCGGCGATCGTCGAAGCGTTGATGCCGAACTACGCGCTGGGGCAGCAGGTTCCCAAGGAGGACGAGCGGATCAGAGCGAGCTATGAGACCTTGCCCTCACCGGATGGAAATGGGTACATCCGGGGCTATCTCGTCCGACCGTTCAGCGCCGATTCACGCAGCGAGACCCCATCGCAACTGCCCGGAGTTCTCGTCGTGCACGAGAATCGGGGACTGAATCCGCATACCGAGGACGTGGCACGGCGCTTCGCCCTGGAGAACTTCATGGCATTCGCGCCGGACGCGCTGACGACAGTCGGTGGTTATCCAAGCGACGACTACAGAGGCGGCCAGCTATTTCGCACGATCGATCGCGCCAAAATGACCCATGATTTCGTCGCCGCCGCGCAGTGGTTGAAATCACGTCCGGACTGCACGGGCAGAATCGGCGTAACGGGTTTTTGCTTCGGCGGTGGTATGTCCAATACCCTGGCTGGTCTGCTGGGGGCGGATCTGGCAGCGGCCGCTCCGTTTTATGGCGGCGGAGCCGCGCCGGAGGACGTGCCGAATATCAGCGCGGCAATGCTCATCCATCACGGCGCGCTCGATACACGCCTGGTCAACGCATATCCCGCGTACGAGGCAGAATTGCAGAAGAACAACGTCACCTACGAAGGCCACATTTATCCGAATTCTGTCCATGGTTTCTTCAATGACGCCACGCCGGAACGCTACAACAAGGCCGCGGCGGAGCAGGCATGGACGCGCACCATTGAGTGGTTCAACCAATACGTGCGGGAAGCCTCGGCCTAAGCCAGGAGGGCGCGGAAACTTGCCTGGATGTTACGGGTGCCGAGTCCGGTGCCCGGCGTCATTTGGCCGTCGACTTCGGAACCACTCGACCCCTGCGGGCCATCGGTGTTCCACTCGGCAGCATGTGGTAAATCTGTCGCTCAACAGCCCTCCGACCACCAAACCATCCGATTCGCCAGGCGGGCTGGAATCCATATGCCTGTAGAATCGCCTACACGGAGAGTGGATGCCTGGTTCTTTGATTCACCTATTGGGTGCCTTTAGTGCGATGAGTTGTGCCGTGTGCCGTCAATCGAGAATGGCCTCAACATCGATCGTAATAGAAACCTCATCGCTGACCACCAGACCCCCCTTCTCCATTTGAGCGTTCCAACTCACCCCAAAGTCCTGCCGACTGATGTTGGTTTCCGCCGTAAAGCCGGCGCGCATTTTGGGCCCTTTGTCCACCCCGTCTGCCCAAAATGGTGTTGGCCACTGCCCCAGATATCTAACGTCCAACGTCGCTGTCTTCGTGACGCCACGAATCGTGATGTCTCCCGTCACCTTAAAGTCGTTCTCGCCGCCAACTGAAATCTCGTTGCCTTTGAAAATTATCTTTGGATGATTGTCGGCATCCAGAAAGTCACTCTGGAGCAGGTGCGCATCACGGTCGGACTCGCCAGACCAGAGGCGTCTAACGTCGATCTCAACTTCAACAGAAGAACTCGCCGGATCAGCCGGATCAAACTCCAACTTGCCGTGCACATCCTTGAAGGCGCCACGTACCCAGCTCACCATCATGTGTCGAGCAGCAAACTGCGCCGACGTGTGCCCTGGTTCAAACGTCCACTTGGCCACAGTTCTCTCCTAGGGGCTCCCCCCCGAAGGGCCCCGGCTATCCGGAAAGAATGCCCGATTGAGGTGCTTCGGCGGTGACCATCCAATTTGAGGTCCGGGGCTTATGAACCGCGGTTCGCCAAGCCCAAAGGTATGGCCAAGAGCATTCATCTTGCCCGGGTCGGTGATGGCGTCCCATGTTCCCCGTTCGATGCGACGGACGACGGTCTCGACTGCCGCCGCCATTTCGGCCGTATTGAAGGTGCAGTGCCCAGGCGCGTCAATGAACGCCTGGCGGTAGTGGGAGTTCCGTCCCGCCCGCCTCACCAATTCTTCGTAAGAGGCCATGTTCGCGGCCGGGGTCCCGGCGTCCCCGATGTTCGAAGTGTGCAACATGGGAATTCCAATGATCCCAGTATGCGTCCGGGACCTCCAGTAGTTCACTGCTTCCGGAGTCGCTGCGATCCGGGTGCCCGCGTTGATGCGATCGAGGTCCGCCTCGATGTCCATCCTGGCTTGAACATACAAGTCCTGAACGATCTGCTTGTGATTTGGATCGGCATTGGCATAGAACTCCCTGTAGTTGACGTCGGTGTTCCATGACATCAGCCCTGCAGGTTGGTCCCACTGTGGACGGGAAGTCACCGCCCGTCTAGCGCCGTCGACTACAACTTTCAGCAGCGCCTCCTGCACAGCTGCCTTGTCCTCGGGCTCAGGCTTTGGAACGGGGTCCGCATTACTGCCCCAGGTGGGGTACTGAGCGAGCACGCCCGCCAAGGCCATCCGAGCACGCCCCTCAGCCGTTGCCTGAGCGGCTGCGAGGAAGTTGACCCAGGCGGTATCGGCTGGGCCGGTTGGTCGAGACGTGACGATGAGTGGCAGTTGGTCGTTGGTGTCGAGCAGGGTCTTAAGCGCGAACGTCAGGTCGAGCCGCATGTTGGCAAGCGTAATCGGGCTGGACGCATGCATCGCAATCACCCCGTCGAATCTGTGCGGGTGGTCTTCGGCCACGCTGAGAGCAACCGAACCACCGCCGGAGCACCCGAACTGAATAGTATGCTCGGGCCGGCCAAACTCCGCCTCGAATAGGTCCAGCACCTTTACCATGTTGTTGGACTCAGCGCGTGGGTCCCAATTGGTGCCTCGATCAGGATGACGTCGCGTGCCGGTGTAGGCGTAACCCCGCGGGAGTAAGAAGTCGGCTCGTTCCGGGCGGCTCCTTATCCGGTCTAGGTCGTTGATGACCGTCCCGTTCCAGTTCGCCGGTACGGTAATCTGCCACTCTTGACCATCCGGGAAGACGCCCGTGCGATCAGCAAGTGGCAGGTGGGATTGGCCGGACGCTCCCGGTGTGGCCGCAACGATCGCCGACGCCAGTACTGCCGCTGACAACGCGGCGCCGGCCCGCCCACACACGACGTTTCTCATGATCCCTCTCATCTCATCTCCTCGGTCGCTCTTCGATCCTGGCCGGCCAACTAATATTGGACGGAACTTCGTAGCAACATGAACCACGCGATTCTGCTGCCTGACAACGCTTTCCTGATTGAGGCTGATCCAATGGATGTGGTGCTTTCATGAACGAATGATTCTGAGCGCTATGCTGACCGATCCGACGGTCTATGTCCATCAAATCGGCTTTAGCCGAAGCCGGTCGATGGAAGGACCAGATGACTGTAAGACGTGCCAGCTCAACCGGTCGACGCAGCACAAGTATTGAATCGTTAAGCGGGGGATGGCACTTACCCCGGCATCACGTAACGTGAGCAACGTTCGACGAGCGTCGCCATGTAGCTGTTCTTCGACCCGACCAGCGGGTCGCCTTCCCAATGCCCGGCCGAAAGCTTACTTTTCGTAGCTTTCACGTTTCGATGCCGGCGAAGAATCCGGATTCGAACGTGAAGCCCCGACTCTGCTCAACAAATCATCCGTTGGGAGGACGCTCGAGTTCATGCCGGAAGATTCTTTGGGCTTTTGGGAATCTTATGGATATCACCGGCATGGGGATCACAGTCGGCCTGCTGTGGCAGACACGCACCGAGTGCTGGTCCGGAATGAAGTCGAAGGCAGCGATTGTCGGTAGTGTCCTATTAGTGTGATGGGACACTACCCGATCGTCTTGACGGTTGAGGGTGTACGCGGGAAGGCTCTATACTGCCGTCTTCAGGAGAAACCGGGTGAGACGAATGGCTGCCTTGGCGATCACCGGAGCCTTGCTTGTTGCGGGGACGTTGTCCGCCCAGAGTTCGAAGATTCCACAGGACACCGCAATTCAGCATGCCGTGGAGCGGAGCCTTCCCCTGCTGCAGAAATCCGGCATGACCTCTATAGAGAAGTCCCGGTGCATCTCATGTCATCACAACTCTCTGACCGCCATGACCGTTGCGCTGGCCCGCGACAAAGGCATCCGGGTCGATGACTACCTTGCCGGCGAGCAATTGAAGGCAGCGGCCCGGTTTGCGGAAGACTGGCGGATACGTCTCCAGGCCGGTTTCGGTATTCCGGGAGGGGCGGATGCCGTCAGCTATCTGCTGATCGGGCTCGGAGCGGACGAACATCCGGCAGACCCGGCGACGGATCTGATGGCGCTGTTCCTGAAACGAGCGCAACAGCCCGATGGCCGATGGCGAATTAGTGCGGACCGGCCTCCGATGGAATACTCGGATATCACGGTGACGGCAACATCGCTCCGTGCGCTTCAGCTCTATTCACCCGAGGGCGAGAAGTTGGATTACGACATGGCCGTGGGGAAGGCCGCCGAATGGATCTTCGGCGCCTCTGCCCGGTCCAGCGAAGAGCATGCGTTCCGGCTGCTGGCACTGACGTGGGTGAACGCTCCACCCGAGATGATTCGTAGTACAACGCACGAAGCTCTGGCCCAGCAGAAGCCCGATGGTGGCTGGTCCCAGCTTTCCGACATGCCGAGCGACGTCTACGCGACCGGCCAGATGTTGGTGGCGCTGGACGCAGCCGGTCTACCCGCACACGATGACGCGTACCGTCGCGGCATCCGATTTCTTCTCGACACCCAACTCGACGACGGTTCGTGGCGTGTCACGACGCGGTCGCTTCCGTTTCAACCGTACTTCGAGACCGACTTCCCCCACGGCGATGACCAGTGGATTTCTGCCGCCGCTTCCAACTGGGCCACCATGGCGCTGCTGCACTCACTCCCCTAACGTCCTTCCATCGGCGACGAGACGGGACAGCACCCGCAAGGCCCATCGGCGATGCTGTCACTATCTCTGTTACAGGCTACTAGTCGCGTTCCGGAGCTTAAGTGGATCCCGCCAGGCGCCAGCAGTCTCATGGCTGGACTTAACCTTGCCGTATCGTGTTGATGGCGGTTGTTCGAAGCAACATGATGGCAGGGCTGCCACGCTGGCGACGCGCCCGCTTTCGGGACTGGAGTAGAACGCTGGCTCCCATGGCTTTGATTGGGTCTGAATGAGGGACTGAAAGCCAACGTTCCCCCCTGGAGAGTTTGCCGCATACACCAATTCATACTATATTGGTGTATAGGGGAAGGTGGCTCGGATTATGGGGCGAACCAATATCGAGATCGACGATGGACTGGTCGAAAAGGCGATGCGGCTGACCGGCGCACGGACGAAACGTGAAGTTGTGGACCTTGCATTGCGGCGCCTGGTGGAGAAGGGACAATTGTATAGGTCGATTCGCCGTCTTCGGGGCCGGCTCAGCTGGCAAGGGAACATCGATGTCTGGCGCTCATCGCGCACCGTTCGAAAGTGATCATCGTCGACTCCAACACCTGGGCAGACTTTTTCAACGGAGCTCCGACGCCTCACGTAGAACGCCTCGAACTCGCGCTTCAGGAGGAGGAGGACATTGCCGTTCTTCCCATAGTCATTACAGAGGTTCTTCAGGGATTTCGCTCCGATTCTGGGTTTCGAAAGGCGGAGCGCGTTCTCACTGCTCTGCCAGTCATTAGTCCCGATGTGGCCTGTCATGTCCGCGCGGCACGGCTGTTCCGTCGATTGAGGGCAAAAGGGACTACGGTACGCGGCGCCGTCGACTGCATCATCGCCCAGACGTGTCTTGATGCCGGCGCCCAGCTATTGAGTCCCGATGGTGACTTCGCAGAGATCGCGCGCCACACGTCGCTCCGTTTGTGGCAGGCGCGGGGGCCGGACGACTGAGGGGGCGTTCCGGCACGGACCGCCGCTTTCCCAGAACCTACGACGACGCTAGAGTGTCGTTGACGGCGCTTCGAAGCATCTGTTCGCATCCAAGGTGGCTTGCACCTGCTGTCTGTGGCAGTAACTACTTTATCTAGAGTATTTTATCAACGTGTACCACTAGTCCGATCAGACCCTGGTGATCGGAACCGTCCTGCCCGGGTTTCATTTGCAGCAGTCGTGCGTATATCTTTGTGCTTGTCTTGAGCACGACGAGCCCATCCGAATCGCCAGCACGCAACCCAAGCACTCTCGAGACCGTCTTCTGGTGGCTTTTTGTCGCCACATACTCCGTCTCAATCGTCCTGCTGCACCGTCAGGGTAATCTGATATTCGGTCGGCTCAGCGAATCCCTCGGAATGCCGGTGTATCTGTTCGCCGCACGCGTCATCGCAGGAGCCAGCGGTATATTGATCCTGCTTGTGCTGATTCGCGGCCTCATCCAGAGCCGTCAGAAACTCAGGGCATTCCTGCTGTTTCTTCCCGTGATGCTCCTGTTCGATCAAACGTTGATCTCCGTGCCGATCGAGAGGATCCACTACCCGCAGTACGGCTTTCTCGCGTTGATCGCCTATATGGCCACGCGAAATCAGTACACGGCGGTCTTGATCGCTTTCGTGGTCGGCTACGTGGACGAGGCCTTTCAGTACTGGGTGCTGTATGCAGCCGACCGCTTCGTCTATTTCGACTGGAACGACATCATCCTGAACCTGATCGGGGCAGTGGGCGTATTCCTGTTTTTCATGCCTCCGGCGGAACCGGCGCGCAGATTTGCGAAGAAGCACATCCTGGCGGCCGTCGGCGCCTGGGCTGTGAGTGTCGGTGTGGTGACCTCGCTCTGGGATCCCGATCGGTGGCTGCTGGGCAATCAGGGTGACGCATTCTGGATCGTCACGAACATCGAAACGACGTATCACGTCATGAAAGCCGACGAGGGCCTGCTCGTGCTGGGCACATTCTTCATCGTGTCCGTGGGATACTATTTCCCGGGTCGATCACGACCCCTCGACTTCAGTTGAGCTGATGTACAGATTCGGACGAGTCCTGGTTTGCGCGGTCGCGGTCACCCTGGTGCCGCCCGGCCAGGCTCAGGAGACCGGGCCCACCCCCTGGATTGGAATCGGATACACCGTCGATCCGGAAACGCCCGGGGTGCGAGTCGTATCGCTGCCTTACCGCTCACCCGCAGAGGATGCCGGCGTGCGGCTGGACGATCTAATCGTGGGAATGGACGGCCACGATTTTGACGACTCTTCCGACCTCGGAACAACCTTCCGGGAATCGATCGCCGAGCGTGATGTCGGGTCCCGGGTCGTACTGCGAGTCGTTCGTGCCGGGGAGACGCCCATCGATATCCCTGTCGAGATCGGAGAGCGCCCGGCAGGAATCGGTGGGATCAAGGAGTTCTCCTCATTTGAAGACGTGGAGAACGAGTACCCGACCGCGATTCAGCCCGGAGAGGAGCTGGCTCAGAGTCTGATCGAGGCATTCGGAATCGAAGACGATTACGAGGATCTCCGCTCAAGGCTGGCGCGCCTCAGCGACCGAAGCGACCTGTTCCGTCTGTCGCGCGTGGCGTATATCCAGCACGAACCATTTCAGTTGCAGACGGTCGGCGAAAAGACTTTGGACGAAATTCAAACGGCCATGACCCGCTGGGAGCCTTCATCAATCGTGGGCTTGGCCGCGCAATGGCTCGACGCCGGAGGGGACACACCCACGCCACTTGAGACCGGTCTCAGCCTTGAAGCGCACCTGGAACAACTTACCCGCCTGCTGTCCCGGATGCAGGCCTCTCGCGAAGCGGCATTCAGCGGGCTGAGCATGGAGGACCGGCAGTACGTCGAAGACAATCTCGACGATCTGTTTGCCACCTTCGCCAACCAGATCGACATTCAAGCCGACCAGGATCGCGAGAGATGGAAACAGAATGCCCGCGTGTTGGAGCTCGTCGACCAGGTGGACCTCGTCAAGCTTGCAGAAGGCGCCGCACTCCTGTCCTCGGTTGCTGACGATTCATATCTCGAAGAACTGGAGTCGGCGGTGAGAACTGCCTGGGAAGCCGCGGGAAGCCCGGAAGGGATTTTCATCAACAGGGCCTCCGCCATCGGACAGATTATCGTGGGAGGAACCGGATCGACCTGGTACGACCGGGACGCCACGATTCTTCTCGATCTCGATGGAAGGGATTTCTATACGAACAACGCCGGGTCGCCGCGGGCCGACGACATGCCTGCGGCTCTCTTGATCGATTTCGCGGGCGACGACGCGTACGAGGCGACCCTCGACTGGACCCAGGGCGCGGCACGCATGGGCTATGGTCTTCTGATCGACCGCGATGGGAACGATAACTATTTGGGGCAGGACTGGGCGCAGGGCGCGGCCGTTTTGGGCGCTTCCCTGTTTGTCGACGAGGCCGGCGACGACGTGTATCGTTCCCGCCAGTATGCACAGGGCGCAGCCGCGTGGGGCGTGGCGCTGCACATCGACCGTGAAGGCGACGACCGCTACGATGCGGGCCAACTGGCTCAGGGCCTGGGAATGCCAGGCGGCGCCGGCTGGCTGTTGAACGCCGAAGGCAACGACACGTACTACGCAAAGGGCCTCCGTCCGACGGGATATGGCGATCCCGGCATCTTCGACAGTTGGTCGCAGGGTTCCGGCGTCGGCTTCCGCGGCCTGTACTCCGGCGGCGCCGCGATCCTCTATGACGGCGGGGGACGAGACCGCTACGAGGCGGGCAACTTTTCCCAGGGTGGTGGCTACTACTTCGGCGTCGGCTTCCTACACGACCACGGCGGTGACGACGACACTTACATCGGATCCCGTTACAACCAGGGCTTTGCCGCCCATCAAGCCATCGGATACTTCAACGATTCAGGGGGCAACGATTACTACACGACCCGCCATGCCGTGGCCCAGGGCATCGCATGGGACGAAGCCATCGTCCTGTTCATCGACCGCGGTGGCGACGACGTCTACGAGGGTGCGCAGAGTTTTTCTCAGGGCGCCAGCGCCCACAACGGGTTCTGTGTGTTCCTGGATCTGGGCGGACACAACCGTTTCGATTACAACACGTCCCAAGCTTCAGCGGGACCGAACGACTACCACGGGGGTACCAGCTTCTCGTTGTTTGTTGCAGCCGATGGGGACGACAACGTTTACGACTCGGGCATGGATCCTTCGAGCATCCGCCTGACCGGCGAACACGGTGTTTTCGCGGACCTACCGGGTTCTATTGATGAGGCCCTAGATTCAGAGATCTGGCGTGACCTGATCGATACGCCCCGTTAGAGTCTCGACCAGATAGACTTGCCAGAATCTTGTAGTTCGTATTCTGAATGTTTCGAGGAGCTTTGATGAACCTGACCCGCCGGTAGTCGCATATCCGAAGGGTTGAGCTTGGTAAGTCGCCAACGGAATGGTGGCGGTTGTCCAATAGCCCAGGCGGCAGGCTTGTCCATTGAGTATCCGAGCCGTCTTGGAGAAAAGACGCCCATGAAACACGTTTTGAGCCAACTAGCGCTGATTATCCCGCTAGCGCTACTTGTTGAGCCCGGTGCGAGCAGCCAGTCCATCGTGACCCCAACTTTGACTGGGATCACTCCTGTCGGCATCCCTGCTGGACTAAATTCAGCGGCTGCGTCCGCGACCGGCCGCGCCGAGTGGCCGCAGTGGCGCGGTCCCGGCGGCCGGGCGATATCCGGCGAGACAGGCCTGCCGCTGAGCTGGAGCGACACCGAAAACCTGGCCTGGAAGGTAGAGATCGAGGGCAGGGGACACTCTTCTCCCAGCGTATGGGGTAACCGGGTGTTCCTCACGACCGCGGTGCAAGGCGAGGAGGTCCCCGGCGCCGAGCCGCCCGTCCACACCTATGCAGGCGAAGTGTTCCTCCACCCCGATTCCATGGGCGCAAACTTTAGCCACACGTTGAAGGTCGTGGCCTTCGACGCCACCACCGGCGAAAGGGCCTGGGAGCAGGTCGCGTACGAGGGCCGGGTCTTCGACGACCGCCACCGTATGGGCTCCTACGCCAACGCCACCGTCGCGACCGACGGCGAGTACGTCTACGCCTACTTCGGCCCCGAGGGGCTCTACTGCTACGACTTCGACGGGAACCTCGTCTGGCAGGCCGAGATTGGCAAGATCAAGACTGAAGGCCTCGGTACCGGCACCTCGCCGGTGATCTATGAGAACCTGGTCATTATCGCGGCCGACGAGGACGAGGGCGCGGAGTCTTTCATCGTCGCCCTCGACCGCTTCACCGGCGAGGAAGTGTGGAAAGAATCGCGACCGGTGCAGGCGAGCTGGGCGACGCCGCTGCTGGTCGTGGACCCCAACGATCGAACCCAGCTCGTGGCCAGCGGTAACGAGCTCTTGCTCTCCTACGACCCGGCGACCGGGGAAGAGCTGTGGCGCGCCGAGGGGCTGATGAGCCACGCCATTCACACCCCCCTGACCGCCGGGGAGATGGTCTACCTGACGTCGGGCTTCCCCAGCAAGGTCCTCCAGGCCTTTCGCCTGGGCGCTTACGGTGACCTGAGCGGGAGCGAGAGCCTCGTGTGGGAATACAACAAGGGAATGGCGTACGTCACTTCGAACATCGTGTATGGGGGGCACGTCTACCTGTTCAACGATGGTGGAGTCGTGACCTGCCTCGACGCCCTCACCGGTGAGATCGTCTACGAGGGCGGCAGGCCCCCTGTACCGGGGAGCTTCAAATCGTCTCCGGTGGCCTACGACGGCAAGATCCTCATCGCCAGCGAGGAGGGCGACCTGTTCGTGATCAAGGCGGGGCCCGAGTTCGAGGTGCTCGTCACCAACTCGATGAACGAGGTCGTCTGGGCATCGCCGGCAATTTCCCACGGAAAGATCTTCATCCGCGGCGACCGGCATCTGTTCGCGGTCGGCCAGGCGCAAGGGAACGAGGATTAGGGCGCTGCCGCAAGGGCTGTCTGGTTCACGTTTCTAGGTTTTCAGTTACTGGACAGGGTAAGAGGAGGTTTGATGGCGTTTTGCGCGATATGCGGAAGAGATCATCCGGTTGGACCCTGCGCTGGCAACCCTATCGAACCTCCGCTCGGTTCTCGTGGAAAACTGAAGCGCAGTTTTGATCCCGAGTTTGCAAGGACTGTCAGGAAGAAGGAAAGGCTTTTGCTGCTGGCCGGGCTGGCAGTGATCGCCTTGGCAATAGCCGTGATTGCTCTGATTACGTGAGTTGAGTCTCGCCCCAACAAAGGACTCTCAACACTCCAGAAATCTTGTCGCCGAACTTCTGAAAGCGCACCCGGGACTCTAAGTGCGCGAGATCGCGATCAGGCCCGAGGAGTCCGCCAAGCTATATACCGCCGGCAGCCTCAGACAGGGGATCGGCTAGGGCAAGGATGTGATTCTGCTGCTCGTGAGTGATCGGCACCCTCACTCGAAAGTTGGTCACGCCCGACAAGTGTTTTCGACACAATTCGAGGTAAGGCTGCGATGCTCCGCAGTTGACTGTGATGACCATAGCCACCGATCCGCCCTGCAGGATCGCAGCACCATCATATCGGGTGACGTCCGCAACCGGGTCGCGATGCCGGGTCAGCCTGCCTACCGTGATGCGGTCACGACCGACCTCGATGTGCAGTTGAGGGGGATCGCTGGAGTCTTCGCGACGAACGGTGACGACAGGGTCGCTACCGACGACGCATGCGGCTGACGATGAGATCAACGGAGTATGAGTAATCATGTTCCTTTGAAGGATTGGCTCGAATACCGGCAGGATAGTCTCCATTCGGCAATCTTTTGGCACGCACGCAAACTGCGCAATGTAGTCTTCGCAATGTAGTCTTCCAGGGCCCGCTTCAGGAGGGTATGTTCGCCGCGCTTTTCCCTCTTGGCGCCGGCTGCCAGTGACTCGCCACGGAACCGCATGGCCTCGGCAACGTACTGTCTGGCCTCTTCATCCCGCAATGTTTCGTCCGGACTCATGATCCTGCAGAGAGCCAGTGCGATGTAGGCCTTCGAGAGATCATCGAGAGCCTCCGTGTACGTTGGTTTCTGAGACAGCGCAAGCCGGTAATACCGGATCGAACGACGTAGTCGCTTGATTGCGCGTCGAGAGTGGGTATGTCTCGCATACACCACCTCTACGTTCCCAAGGTTGTCATACGCATGCTGATACGACGGGTCACTACGGATCGACTTCTTGATGTATCTTCGGGCGCTCCGCAGATCGGCGTAGGCAGCCGCAGAGTCAGTGGTCTTTGCCGCTCGATTCAGGTAAAGGTACCCCAGGTTGTTATACGCCACGGTGAACTCCCGATTAAGCCTGGTCGCTTCCACGTAGAGTTCGATGGCACGATTTTCGTACGCGAGTCGCTCTCGTTCGTTGTCTGCCAGGTCGGCACGATTCTCTGCCTGCACTTGGTTGGCGTAGGCGAGGGCTTTCACGACCGACGCCCGGGCTCGAGCCGGCGCAAACCGTCGGTGGATGCGCGCCCCAAGCGACCGTATCCTTGCGACAAACTTCCCTATCACGACCGGCGCCTCCGCCCCGAACTCGGTCTCGTACGCCCGTTGGGCACAGTGAAGCGCCTGCACGAGGGTGTCGTCGTTTCCTTGCTTGTGGCGTTGCCGCTCCTGACAAAACGCGTTGGCCAGCCCGCCGAACGCCTGTGCCCTGAGGGCCACGTCCGCTGACTGGCACTTCACCGCTGCCTGGAAAGCGGAGATTGCGGCCCTATTGGCCTTGGGCTCGTACTGTGTATAGAGAATGACTGCCTTGTTGAACAGCGATGCCGCGTTCGACGGGTCCTCTTCGAGTACCTGATCGTATTGATCGATCGCGGCATTCGCCTGGTCCCGAGCCCGTCCGGTCTCCCAGGTGAGGTGACGCTCCAGCGCTTCGGTGAAGTCCGCGAAGCTCTCGGTGGACCTGAAGGTTTCGACGCCGGCCAGGTTGAGAAACACCTCGTGCGCAAACAGTCTAACGTAGCTGGGATACCGTTCGGGATTGTGAACGGGCCGGTCGAAAGACACCATGATGATCGGCCGCACACCGATCCACGGCTTGCGTGCGTTCTCGACGGCGATTTGTAACCGCAGCCTGCTCCCGAACCGATGAATGCTTCCCCGCACGGTCGCCGCGGGCGCAAACAGTGGCAAAACACCGATGGCTTTGACGAACCATCCGGGACCGCCGAGTCGTTCCAGGTGACGAATCGCGGTGGGAAGTCCGTCGCTACTTCGCTCGAGAAAAGGAAGCTTCACGCGATCGTTCCAGAGCCCGGGATTCCGGTAAGCGGCCTCGTGGATCTTTCGCACGCGCTCGATCTCGGCTACAAATATTTCGGACAGGCTCGCGCCGATGTCGAGGTTGTGATCGGTGGAGAGGTTTTCCCACGGCAGGAAGTACAGGCGGCGTCGAACGTGCCATCCAAACCATCCACCCACGAGGACGAGCAGACCAGCGAACGGCCAGGCTGGAATCGCCTGGATCACCTCGATCACTTCGACAAAACTTGACACCGGCAATGATACCTCGCTCCGTCTCTTGTTACTCGACCACCCTTTCGACTTCCGCTGGCAATGCCCTGCTCTTGGACACGTTACCGCCCGTGACGTGGCAGCCGCGAATCAGCCCGAGCCGCGAATCATGGCTGTCGGCCGCGAAGGATGACGGTGCCTTGCAGGTGCGAGCCGGGCGCCTTATGGAACTCGGCCATTCCACGGGCGCCAATCTGATCGACGATCTCGGTTGGGCCGAAGCGTATCCCCGGTCTGGTCGTGGTTGAAGTTCGTAACAAAAGCTGCTTGGTATCATATAGAAGGCATTTAATGGCGGTCAAAGGATATGGCTCGAAGGGGGAACCGCCTCCAAAAACAACGCGGATTCTTTTGCTCTGCTTCCGGAGAGGAGGCCACGCTGAACCGTATTCTCAGGTAGGCTCACGGGGACCCAAACGCAGGCGTCAAAGCAACGACCTCACAATGCTACATCCGGGTCAAAGCGAATCTATTTGTTGAGCCAGGTCCGGCCAGGTGCCGTCGAGTAAGGTCTGGATCGGCCCAAGGACTCGTTCCGGAGCTTCGATCCAGGGCGCATGAGCGACATTGTCGAGGGCCAGAAGCCGGGCATTCGGAAGCGGCATCGCCCATTCCCTCGCACCACCGTACGGCGAGCTCCGATCCTTCGTGCCATGGACTATCAGGACCGGCATGTTCACCTGGGCAAGTTCCTCTGCCGTTGGGCTGGCACTTTGGATCGAAGGAAAGAAGATCGCAGCGATCCCAACGGATCTTGCTGGCATGTTCCGGGCTGGCGAGATAAATCACTCGAAGCAGCGACCAAAACCTACTACAGAATTCCTGTGGGCGCAGCGATTGACGTTCCTGCTGGAGTTGGGTCGCTTTCACAAGAAAGTCCTGGAGGGTCCGGTCGGCACCGGACAGATGCGCCGGGTAGTGCGTGCTTTCGTTCGGCTTCATGGCACCGATTTGAACGACGTGGTTTACGTGAGCACGGTGTTTTCCGGCATAAAGGGCCGCCGTCTTTCCCGCGTAAGAGTGTGCGAGCAAATCAACCTGATTGGCGCCGAAATGCCGACGAACCGCTTCTACGTCATCAAGGTCGTTGTGGATGCCTCTCCTTAGCTTTGACCTTTCGGTGAGGAAATTCGAGCGGCCGCGATTACGCAAGTCGCGAAAAATGATCGTCCGCCCCTCCCCGAGATACTTGAAGTCAGCGAACAGATAAAACCCGTTGAGGACAATCAGCGTCCTCGAGCCATCCCCTACTTTCTGAAAGAAGAAACGAACTCCACTTTCGACCGTAACGAATCCTTCAGTTGCGAACACATTCCACTCCCGTCAGAAGAAATCTCTTTCCAAGACTGTAGGAAGTTTTTTAGAAGAACAGTACCTGCCAACTCCGAGATTCGTTCTTCATGTTCTGGGGTCCGCGTTTGTGGATAAGCAGGCGGGCAAGATTCCCGGTACAACTACGCCCACTTCCGAGGGTACTGATTAGTCTCAGCCAGTCGCCATGGACCCTCTGGGCAATCGCCAGCGCGTTTATCGGGGATGGATCCTCACTTGTCGCCAAGTGGCCAGTAATGAGCGGCTCCGGGGAACGGTAGTCCGCTGCGCCGTGACGGAGGACGAGTGTTCTGCGGATGGTGTGTTCAGATTGCCAGACCGCCGTCGACCTGGATGACCTGCCCGGTAATATAGGCGGCTTCTTCAGACAGGAGGATCGGTGCCTCCCAGAAACCTCTGGAAAGGCTGCCGCGAAGGCCGCACAGAAATCAAAGGTTGCGATCCGGGCGACTTCCGAGACCTGTCCGAACCGGCCCAGGGGGATCTGCTCGAGCGCTTTGTCCCGGTAGTCCTGGCGCAGGGCCGCGGTCATGTCGGTCTCGATCAACCCCAGGGCAAGGGCGTTGACGGTGATGTTGGCTTTGGCTACTTCCTTCGCCAGGGCTTTGGTGAAGCCGATCATACCCGCCTTCGAAGCGGAGTAGTTGGCCTGACCGGGCATCCCGGTCAGGCCGCTTATCGAGGAAATATTGAGGATCGTGCCGGACCGTTGCTTCAACATTGCCGCGACAGCGGGCTTCGTGAAGTTGTAGACGCCTTTCAGGTTGGTGTCCATCACCGCATCCCAGTCGGCCTCGCTCATCCGCACCAGCAACCTGTCGCGCGTGATGCCGGCGTTGTTGACCAGAATGTCGATCCTTCCGAACCTGGACCGGATCTCTTTGACTGTTTCGGCGGCACGCGCGCTGTCGGCCGCGTCTGCTTCGAAAGCGACGATCCTGTCGCCGTCGGCAATCTCATCGGCGAGCGTCTTGTTGTGGGCGTAGGTGAACGCAACTTGAGCACCCGCGTCTGCGATGGCTTCGACGATGGAGCGCCCGATGCCGCGCGTTCCACCGGTCACGATGGCAACTTTACCGGATAACGACATGGCAGGATTGTAGCAGACCGTTAGAGGGCGAGGACTCTGGCCGTTGTGTCGATCAGCTTCTGGCGGGAAAATGGCTTGGCGATGAAATCGGAGGCGCCGAGTCGCTCACCGAGTCCGCTGGAGTCGACATCCGAGTATGCCGAGATGATGACGAAACGGACGTTGGGTTTTCGGTCCTTGAGGTCGGACAACAGGTCGAGTCCAGTCTTGCCCGGCATACGAAGATCGCTGATGACGAGATCAAAGTCGGTCTCGGTCGCCAGATCCAGGGCCTGTATTCCATCTCCGACGATTTCGACGCGGTAGCCCGCCCTTTCGAGCACTCTCTGGATCGCACTCCGGCTGGAGGGGTCGTCGTCGGCCACGAGTATGCTTGGCGTGTGATTCTTCACGTCGTCTTCGTGCATGGATTCATCCATTCAGAAACGTAGGGTCAGGATCGGCGAACCTGACTTCTCCAGGACCTTTTCGGTATTGCTGCCGACGAGGTGTTTCTGCAGGCGGCCGTGCTCGTGGACGCCGAGCACGATCACATCGGCACGAGTTTCCTCTGCTACCCGCGTGATGGCCGCGCTGGGCGATCCCACTTCAACGATCCTGTGGACGTCCGGGTCGGCGATGAATTGGTCGGGCGTCATGTTGACCAACTGGTTCGATGCCCATTCGCGCATGCGCTCGACGGCGTTGGAGAAATGAGCCTGCCGGATGGCGAACTCGACGGCCTTCGTCATTTCGATCACGTAGAGCACGTGGAGCGTTGCACCCAGCGATTGCCTCAGCGCGAACGCGTAGTCGACCACCTTCTGGGATCGGGGAGAGAAGTCTGTCGCCACGAGGATCCGCTGGATCCTTCCGCTCTTATCCCCGTTCGGTTCGGCGACTGGTATCGCGAATACCGGTTGCGTGCCTTCCTCGATGACCTTCGAGGTGACCGTCCCGCCCGCAGGCCCCATCACTATCAGATCGACCATCTCCAGTTCGGCGGCGGCCCGGATTTCGGGCGCCGGTTTGCCCTTCGAGATGAGCTTTCGGAGTCGGAGTCCCTGTACCCGGTCTTGCGGGACGATCCTCTGCATCTCCGTGTCCACGTACACGTCGAGGTGTTTCTGCAGTTCGTGGAGGTCAAAGATCGTCGTCCAGTGCGGCATACGCTCGAAATAGTCACTGACGACGTGCTGGACGATGATCTCCCCCTCATGGAGGTCGGCCAGCCGCAGAGCGTGTGCCAGAGCGCAACTGGCCCCAGGCGAAAAATCCGTCGGAAACAGGATTGTCTTGAATAGCGACAACGTTTCGACTCCCGGCCCTCCGGGGCCCTCTGGGTTGAATACCGGAGTGCACGTGAGATGCCCACCAGCTAACTCACACCTGTTATTAGGCTTAGATTTCCGGGAGCCGCATCCTCGAGTGAGGGTTCTTGCAAAGTTGGCAAAATACCCCATACCCGCCGATCCTCCAACGTCCGTTTTGACAATCCGGGGACAGGCGGTGCTGTTGCTAGTGATCGAGTGAGAAGTGACGAGTGACAAGTCGGAACAGAAGTCTTGAGGCAGATTTAATTGTCTGGTAGTCAGCAGTCAGGTCGGGACGACAGGCTGTCGTCTACTAGCTCTTGAGTGTTCTTATCTTACTCGTCACTTGTCACTTCCCCGATGACGGCCTACGGATAACGGCCTACGACCTACGGCCCCAGCCCCAGCTGCCGCACTATCTCTGGATCCTGCTCCTCGATCGCCAACATTTCGTGGCACGCGAAGCAGTCCTGGTCGATGGTTTCACCCGCTTCGGTCTGGTGAAGGTAGTCGTGGCATCGGAAGCATCCCGGGTAGGCCTCATGACCGATGTTGTCCGGGTACGTTCCCCAGGTGATGTTAAGTTCCGGGAACACATTCGCCTCCCGAATCTCCGCAATCACATCACTGCCCGAAGGGAAATCCCCGCCGCTGTCGATAGCCCGGAGAGCGTCCCGCTTCGCGAAAGGCGTCGAGACGTCGATCCGACCTTCCGCCATCACTCGGTCCAGCGCCTGTTCGGGCAGCTCGAACCGGTGGGCCGCCCGGTTGTGGCAGTCCAGACAATCCATCTTTTGAGGTAGGGCATCGGGGACATCTCCGGAGACGTACTCCCTTCCCTCCAGCGACACCCAGGGGATCACCCGACGCGTGTTGTCTTCGGGTATGTAGAGAATGTTCCTGCCGACGTGCGCCCGATGGATGGCGGAATCGATGCGCATAAGAAGGAGCGTGATCGTCGGTGTGTTCTTCTCGTCGTCCGAGTAGTGGCGGATGAGCCGGAGCTGGTCACCCTGCGTCTGCCCCCTCCAGTGGCAGTTGTCGCAGGCCGCTGCTACCGGTGCTCGATTCGCTTCGGTGATTCGCATCGGACGTTGGTAGGAATCAAACGTGACGCCGAGAAGCCGCGTCGTACCGGAAACCTTGGCCTGGATGAATGAACCGGGTCCCGGGCCGACATGGCACTGAACGCAGGCCACCTCGGCGTGTGGGGACTCCTTATGGGCCTCGTAGTGCGGCGTCATGACCGCGTGGCACACCGTACCGCAGAACTCATCTGAGTCCAGGTACTCGAGGCCTTCGTATGTGGCCGCCGACATCAGGGCGATGTTGACGAGAGTCGCTGCCAGGATAACGCCGGCGAGGCGACCCACGCGCCCCGCGTCCCACCGGGATGATTCGATCGCTGCGCGGTATCCACCAAGCTGTCGGGACCGGAGAAGAAGCCCGAGAGGGATCAGCGACAGGCCGATCATGAACAGCGTCGGGACAACCAGGAATATGAGCAGACCGTAGTACGGATTCGTGAAGGCCTGAAAGCCAAGCCCGAGAAAGACCATGGCTGAAGCGCTCGTAAGGACGACACCGAACGTTGCGAGCCAGTGGCAGAAGAACAGCCCGAGGAGGTTCTGGTAGACAGTTCGTTCAGACATTGAAGGTCAGGGACTTGTAGGTGCGGTCTATGACCGCACACTGTCGCGGAAGCGATTCTCTGTGCGCTCTATCAAACTGTGAACGACTGCGATGCTCAAGTGTAGGTGCGCTCTATGAGCGCACAAATGACCGCGGAACCACAAGTTGTGCGGTCATAGACCGCACCTACACGTGAAAAGCCCCGCCACTCGATTCTCCTACACAAGCGATTGAGTCCAAGCAAGTTCTCGCGTGTTAAACCCTAGTCGCCCGGTCCTTCGGCTACGACTTCAGGATCCGGGAGTTCCTGCTTCTGACGATCTCCCTGCTCCCGGCGTTCCAGGTGGCGATAGATGGTCCGGGTCGCGATACCGAGCAGCCGTGCCGCCATGTTCTTGTCTCCGCGAGTGTGCTGCAGCGTGATGTCGATGGCCTGCCTCTCGAGTTCTCGAATCGGTGTTCCGACTTTGAAGGTGAGGGAATGTTGGGTCTCCGCGAACGCTGAAACGTTGTGAGGCAACACCGACAGGGGAACTCGCTCGCCGTTGGTGAACACGACCGCCCTCTCGATGGCGTTTTCCAACTCGCGGACGTTGCCCGGCCAATCGTAAGAGGTCAATGCGAGCAGCGCGTCTTCTGAGAAGCCTTCGATGTATTTCTGGTTCTTATCGGAATACATCTTCAGGAAGTGCATCGCCAGCAGCGGGATGTCTTCTTTCCGGGCCCGAAGCGGCGGAACGTCCAGGCGGATCACGTTGAGCCTGTAAAAGAGGTCCTCCCTGAAGAGGTGATCTTCGACTTCCTTCTGGAGATCCTTGTTCGTTGCCGCAATGATGCGGACGTCCGTATCGATCGTTCTGGTGCCTCCCAGGCGTTCGATCTTGCCGTCCTGGAGAACTCGCAGCAGTTTCACCTGGACCGCCGGCGTTACTTCCCCGATCTCGTCCAGGAAGAGCGTTCCTCCGTTGGCGAGCTCAAAGCGACCGTCCTTTCGGGCGTGAGCACCGGTAAAGGCGCCCTTCTCGTGCCCGAAGAGCTCGTCTTCCAGCAGGGTTTCCGGCAGGGCCGCGCAACTGACCTTGACCAGGGGTTTGTCGCAGCGCGGCGACGCGCCATGTATCGCGTCGGCGACCACTTCTTTACCCGTTCCGCTGTCTCCGGTGATGAGAACCGTTGCCGTGCTCGGTGCCACCTGCTCGACCATGGGCGAGATCCTGCGCATCTCAGCGCTCCCGAATATCATTTTTCGTGACGCTTGCTGGGTGAGCTGAGATCGTAATTCTTTGTTCTCGCGGGAGAGGAACTGCTTCTCGGCGGCCTTCTCGACGAGATGCTGCAGCTGGGCCTTTTTGATCGGCTTGGTGATGAAATCGTAGGCGCCCTCTTTGATCGCCTCGACGGCGACTTCGACGGTGCCGTAGCCCGTAATGAGGATGACTTCGACTTCGGGATAGGCGGCCTTGGTCCGCTTCAACAGTTCGACGCCATCGATGACCGGCAGGCGAAGGTCGGTGACCATGATGTCGACTTTCTTTCCCATAACATGGTCGAGCGCGTCTTGCCCATTGTCGGCTTCAAGCGTTTCGTATCCTTCGTTTTGAAGGATGCGAAACATCGCCTTGCGGTTTTCGAGGTCGTCTTCGACGACGAGTACGGTCGGTGACTTACGAATATTCATAATGGTAGATAGATCGAGAAGGTGGAGCCTTTTCCGGGTTGGCTCTCCACCTGGATATGTCCATTGTGCTCGAACACGATTTGCTGGGTCGTCGCCAGCCCGAGGCCGGTTCCGTTGGCCTTGGTTGTAAAGAAGGGATCAAACAGCGTCGCCTGGACTTCCTGGGAAATTCCCCGGCCGTCGTCTTTCACGCGGATTGCCAGGAATCGGTCGATCACATCAGTCTCGACTCGGACCTCCCCGCTGCCGTCAATCGCTTCCATGGCGTTTCGGACAAGGTTGTCCAGCGCCTGCCGGATAAGCCGATTGTCGAACCATATCTCCGGGCTGGGCGTTGTAAGACCCGTTAAGAGCCGGACGCCGTTAGGGGCGGCGAAGCTTTCCGAGAGCTCCGTTATGACATCGTCGATTCGGCCCTTCGTAGGATGGGGCTTGGGGAACCTCGAAAACTGGAGATACTCGCCCACGATACCGTTGAGGCGGTCCAACTCGCGAAGCACCGACCGGATCAGATTCGGCGCGTCGCCGTTTGTTTCGTTGACCTCGTCCTCGATCATTTCCACGTTGAGAGAGATCGAGCTGAGTGGATTCCTCACCTCGTGGGCAATCTGGGATGCGAACTTGCCGATCGTGGCAAGACGCTCGCTCTGGACCAGGCGTTCTTCCATCGTTCGGAGATCGGCGCAGTCGCGGAAGACCTGCACCATCCGGTCCTCGCCCTCACTCGGGACGGGCGACATCGAGACCTGGACGAGTTTCTTCGTCCCGTTCGTGCTCTTCATCAATGCGGGACGCTCCCGGAGACGGCCCACACTGCGTGCTACACCGACGAGCTCATCGCATGCGGTCGGAAGGGCGTAGAAGTCCCGGGCCGGTTTGCCCCTTAACTCCATCGTCGGGGAGCCCAGGATTTGTTCGGCGGCCGGGTTGCAGTCGAGGATGACGCCCTCTTCGGAGACGACCATCATTCCCTCGTGCTGGCAACTCATACACTGGGAAACCTGGGTCAGGGATTCTTGCCTCGCGGCATCGCTCTCCACGAGCTGCATTCGTCTCTTTAAGCTGGATAGCTGTACGAACGCCACTACGGCCAGAGACGAAGCCAGGAGCGTCGATGCGATAAGCAGCCCAGTCACTATAATTTCTCCAAACGGCTCAATGGCAATTTCCGTGCCAAATTGTCAGTAGAATGCGATCCATTAGCATTTTGTCACAACCACAAGGGATCTTCGTCCGCTATGGCACACGAAGAAACCGTGCATGGCCACGGATTTGTGTCCGGGCGGGGTTTTTGATGCCGAATTGGCGTTCGAGGCGGGTTGCCCCAGAAAAACGACGACAGAGTGGCACAAATGGACGGAACAAGCCGGCGACGACTTCAAAAAACGTCAAGAATCGCGCCCAAACGGGTCCAGCAGCTACTGCGGGCCGGCCTTTTCGCCTCAGAGAGCGACGCGAGGCACGAGGCGGCTGTTGAGGAATTCGATCAGGTCGCGCATCTCGTCCCCGTCGAACACCGGCCACTCCAGGTTGCGGCTTTCCAATGCGCGCAGCATAGCGGGTCCGTGATTCCACAACGAACGCGTCATCGTGATCGGTGAGTATCGTTCCGTGCTTTGAGTCAGGTCCGGCGCCCCTGTTGCCTCCCGCGCCTGTTCGTGGCAGGTTCCGCACTTCTTGGCAGCGTATATCCGGCGGCCGTCCTCGGCATCGCCTCTCTCGGAGAAGTATCGACGCGCGAAGAGGTACGCGACGAGGTGCGTCATGGAGCCGTCCTCCAGACGCGGTAGGGGATCTGTGCCTGCGTCGCGCATCAACGGGGCATGGTTCCACATGTAGGTCGCGTAGCCGGTGAGGGTCCGCGGCCCCGGTCGTCCGAGCAGATCCACCCGGTTCTGCAGCGGCCCGCCGAAGCTGTGGCAGGATTCGCAACTGGATTCGAACAGCGCCTGGCCCTGCTCGGGTTCTCCGGGCTGGAAGCTTGCCATCTCGGAACGGGCGGAGGGCAGGTTGCGGAGGTACACGAGCAGGTCGACCATCTCTTGTGGCGCCAACTCGGGCCACGGGATGGAGGACTCCTGCATCGTTTCAAACATCCGCTCGGAGTGGTTCCACATCCGTTCGGCCCACGCAAGTGGATCTCGGACCCGCGCCCAGGAAGACACCGGCGGACCGGCTTTGCTCCGATCTCCGGGCGCCCGCACATCGTGACACGCTCCGCAACTACGGCTCACAAAAACCCTCCGCCCCCGACCCGCGTCGCCCGGAATACTGAAGTACAGTTGCGAATAGAAGAACGAAAAGAGGTCCGCAGTTTCCGCGGAACTCAACGAAGGGATGTTTTGTCCCGATTCAGCCATGGCCGCCCACATCTCCGGCCCATGGTTCCACATCACGCTTGCGAGGAGGTCTGGTGTGTACCGCCGTATGGAGCGTCGAGCCAGGTCGGGCGCAGCCGAGCCGCCTCGACCGTCAATCGAGTGGCACCGGATGCATCCTTTGTCGTCGAAAAGCTGTTCGCCGCGACGGGCGCTTCCCGGTAGGACTTCGATTTGAGCCAGGGCGGGAGTCGAATTCAGCAGTACTGCCATGCTGAATAAGGCCAACAAACTCCGCTCGAAAATCTTCATCCCAGGACCCCCTTTCTTCCTTCTCAAAAGGCTGCACGTTCAGTGCCGGAACCCCTTATCCCGCGTTTCTGGCGAACGTCGTCAGGAATTTGTAGGTGCGGTCTATGACCGCACAACTTGTCATTCAGCGACCATTTCGTGCGCTCTATCAAGCTGTGAACGAATGTCACTAGTTGGAGAATCGGGTGGCGGGGCTTTTTACCAAGAACCTCCGACTCCCAAGTGTAGGTGCGCTCTATTAGCGGAACCATCTATTAGCGTCGGGCCCACCGTCCCCCTCACGACGAAAGACTGAGTGTTCACGGACCGACTTGCAGTGCGCGGGTTCGCGCAGAAAGACAGTTGGTCCGGTCCCCCCACGCCAGCCTTGACCAGAGCGTTGTGCGGTCATAGACCGCACCTACACGTGAGAAGCCCCGTCACCCGATTCTCCGTTCCCATGATTTTGTTCACAGCTTGATAGAGTGCACCTACACAAGCGATTGAGCCGAGCTAAGTTCTCCAGTGTGCAAACACGGCAGCCTGCATTTCTCAATGAAATCCAGGCTAAAAACCGTACTCGAACCCGGTTGTGAACAGGTGCGTTCGAAACTGTTCGAAGTCTAAGCTCCGATTGACGTATTCGTACCAGTTCCAGGTGAACTGCAGCGAGACGCGCTGTGCCAGCTCAACCGACACTTCCGCAAGCGCGTCGTAGAAGCGGGTCGGCCGCGTCTCGGAGTCTCCATCTTCGTCCTCCGTCGACACGAAGAGATTGCCGCCCACGCCGACTTCGACTCGGTCGTGAGGATAGATGCGAGTCGACAGACCGGCCGTATGCCCGAGATCGCGGTAGGCGGAGAGGCCGGTTGTCACTCTCTGAGGAATCAGGAACGGCGTCACGGACGAGTACGACGACCGGGTATATGTGGCGTGGAGAACCGTGCTCCTGTTTTCCGGGACCCAAGTCAGGTTTGCCGACAGGTTCCGACTCCGCTGCTCGAGCGCGACGTCGGGCGTGTCGTTGGTGTTGTCCCAGACCAGAGCGGATACCCCCAGCACCAGTGCTTCGGAGAACCGATAGCGGCCGCCGAAACGAGCCCGGACATACTGTCTTCGGTCCGTCTGGAAAAAGATTGCGTCGCCACCGCTGAATTCCACGTCCGCCTTGAGGTCCAGTCGATCGAGACGTCGTATGGAAACACCGATTCCACCGAGATGGCGGCGGTAGCTTCGCTCCCCGGGACCGGAGAAACGAGACTCGGGTCCGAGCGAACTCGCCCAGACATAGCCGTGGCTGCCGTGGACGCTGATGCTCTCGTCGAACTCGTAGATAAGGTCGAAGCGGTGCCGCGCAAACTCCGACTCCAGGCGCCTTGTGCGGGTCTCGGCCAGTTTGACGGGTCCTCGGGACACGCTCCCACCCGTCAGGGTCTGTTCGTTGGAGGCCGACCCTGAAACGTGGAAGCGGTCGAAAGACAAGGTCTCCTGGAGCCTCAACCCGGGTATCGGCTCCCAGACCGCCCCGGCGTTTCCCGATGGGTGCGGCCAGGACGTTTTTGCGCCGGCCACTGCCTGTTCGGCCGAGAAGAACTGAAACGCCTCGAACACGACGAAGTTTCCTGAGTTCGCCCGCGAGTAGTCGAACTCGATCGACGGTTGGCTGAAAAAGAAACTACCGAAGAGCCTGACAGTTGGTTCCGGAGTGCCTTCGACCTGGACCCGGGCGAATCGATCCGTTCCACGGACACTGTACGCCCCGTCGAGTTCGGCGAGGTGGAGACGTTGCCCGAGGAATAGCGCGGTGCGATTCCCTCCGTCGTCTCCCTGGAACGACGTGCGCTGATCGTCATGGAAGCGACTGCCACCGACTTCCAGAGTCGCTCTACAACGCTCGAACAGGAGCCGGACTCCCCCGCGAACGGTGTTGGTTGCGTTGTCCGTTCTCGTGGAGACGATGTACTCATTACCTTCCTGCACGAATGTGGTGCGTCCGGGACCCAGGCTGCTGTCACGCTCGACGGCGAAGAAGGGCTCCACCCGCTGGTTCATGTCGATGCGGACGTCCGCGTCGAAAAGCCCGCGCGCCACGTCCAGCGTCTGCTGTGACGTTCCACCAACCGCCGTTCCCGGGTTCGCGAACGAAGGAATGGTGTTGAAGTAATCGAACCGCCGATAGTTCAGGCGTGCCCGGTACATGCTCCGACGTCCCCAGTCGACGGCGAGCACGCTGGCCGGCTCACCCCCCCAGGAGGACGACCGGAGATCCGCGAAGTCCAGAAACGATGGGCTCGGGCTGCCCGGCTCGGGTTGATAGCTCAGGTTGAAATCGATGAGCTTCGGCCCCTCTCCGAGGTCGATCATGCTGCGGTATACGTCGTCGTTTCCGGCTGTGTCTCTCCACCGGTACCCGACGCCCACGTGACCCTCCACGGCAGGATTTGCGCCCGGAACCGAAACTTGCTGCGCATGAAGCGAGCCCGCTCCGAGAGCGGCGCACAGACCGAGTGTGGCAAACCGTCTCATCGAAGAAACGCCCGGTGGAGGTTCGAGCCGTGAATCTTCGCATGGCAAAGCGTGCAGTTGCGGATTCGGCTGCTTCGAAGGTCGTGAAACGCCGGCGGTTGTCGTCCGAAAGAGGCGCTACCTCCGGTGTGACACTCCAGGCAAACGAAGCGAACTTCGTGACGCGTCAGCATACGTGGGTTGGACGACCCGTGAGGCTCGTGACACGCCGCGCAGCCGTCGACGCTGGCCGGCATGTGCTGGAAAGCGAACGGTCCCCGCTTGTCTCCGTGGCAGTCAAAGCATCCCTCTTCGTTCGAGTGCGAGCTCCGGAGTTGCGTCGGCCGCTGGCTGCCGTGCGGCTGGTGACAGTCTACGCAGGCCAGCGCGCCCTCCCGCAGGCGGTGGCTGAAGGGACGCTCGAAGGCGGCTCGCTCGACACGGTGGCACTCCGCGCACACATCGTTGCGCTCCCCACGTAGCAGGTCTCGGGGTTCCGGGGAGGCATGGATATCATGACAACTGGTGCACGAGACCGACTTTCTACGGTGAGCGTCGAAGAGCCGGTCGGAGTGGGACGCGTTCTCCGCGTGGCAGTCCATACACACGTCCGACTCGGTGACCGGACCCAAGCTTCCGAACACCCTGATGTCGCCCCGATCCATGCTCTCGGTGTGCGCCAGCCCCGGACCATGGCAGGTTTCGCAGGCACCGTGGGCGGTGTCGCCTGCCACCGCCTGTTCGTCTCGGTGAGGGTTCCGCAGCAGGTCGATGCCGATGTCCTCGTGGCACAGGGCGCACAACTCCGCTCCGGCATATTCCGAGTCCTGGGGGCGTGAAAGAGGAGGCAGCGGCTCCCGTGAGAGGAGAGGCATAGGAGCCGCCGCGAGGAGAAGTGACAGAGGCAAAGCTGCCACCAGTAGTTTCCAAGCAATTCGGATGCCACTCTGGCGCCAATACAACGGGTCGCCGGTGTCCGGATGACCCCGGTACGTCATCGGGCGTGAACCCGGTCGACGGAAAACTCGCTGGTTGGACCGTGACAGACTGCGCAGGATTCGCCGAGGACCGACGTCTGGAGCGTCGTGTGGATGAGGGTCGCCCGGCTCGTATGGCAGGAGACGCAGGCCGCAGCCTCAGGCAACAGGGGATTGACCAGACCCCGCGGCGAGAGTGAGGGCTCCAGCGTCAGCGCCAACGGCAGCTGCTCGGTCCCCTCGACGTGGCATTTCACACAATTCCTTCGGTCCCCGGGATAGACCACCTTGTTGTAGTTGTGCGGGCGGTTGCCGAAGCCGTACACCGTGAAGTCTTCATCGAGCTCCGCGCCGGTGTGGATCTTGTGGATCATCGTCTTGAGATGCACGGATTCCGACGCCCCCTGGCCTTCAGGCCTCCGACCCTCGTCCGTCGTTAGCGCGGTATGGCACAGGACACAGTGCTCCGGGTTGTTGCGGTTGTCTCCGTGTATCGAGAAGTTGCCGTGACAGGAGTTGCAGCCGTCGAGTTTGACGACCTGTCTTCGCTCCACCCCGGTCCCGCCGGCGGTCTCGAAGTAAAACACATCGTTGAATCCCGCGTCGCGGACGCTGATCGTTGTCTCATCGATTCTCGTGATCGTCTCGGTTCGGTAGCCCTCGATGCCGACCGCCATGGTTCCGGTGAAGTTGGCGTCGATCGGGGTCGAGAACGTGTGGAAATAGATTCCGTTCGAGCCGGTTGCGGTCCGTGCATTCTCGCTGACATACGCGTTGAAGTCCGTCGTCGGCCCGGCGAGCACCAGGGCGAGCCGGGACATCGCCTCGATATCGACCGGGTTGCCGGCCTTGTCTTCGATGCTGAACTGCACGGTGGGTACGTTGCCGGCAGTGCCGTCTTCCACCCCGAGAATCTTAAAGACGATGCCTTGAAGCCCGGTCGCTTCCCTCGGAATGGTGTGAGAGTTCGCAACCGAGATGTCAAAGTCGATAGTGCCGAGTGGTACATGACAAGCCACGCACTTCGTGTCGTCGAACTGAGGGATGCCTGCGTGGCTCTCCCCGGTGGTGAAGTCGACGTCGTCGTGGCACGATCCGCATGCCGCGCGCGTGGGTCTCGACAGGTAGGTCAACGATTGTGTCCCCCCCTGGTGGCAGTGTTCACAGCGCCGGATGTCGTCGGGGAATACGACTTCCGAGTAGTCGTGGACGCTCTGGCGGAACCCGATGATCTGGTACGGTGTGCCCGCCTGGACGCTCGGAAGATCCGATCCCCGGTGGATCTTGTGGATCATGACTTTCATATCCACCGTGTTGCCTGTGTCGGGATCGCTGGTCTGCTCGTTGTGGCACAGGATGCAGAGGCGTACCTCCTGCCGCCGGTCGCCATGGAGTGCCAGTGGATCGTGGCACGTGTTGCACGCGTCGGTCGACATCTGCTCTCGTCTTGCGATAACGGCAGATCCGTTCGGCACGAACTCCATCACGTCGTTCGAGTACTGACGGTCGAGCCGAAAATCCCTCAGGTCGCGCGTGGCGTATACGCCGATGGCGTGAGTCTCGGCCTGGGGATAGCCCGCGGGCAATTTCGTTCCGAACGTGTAACGGTAGAGGCCGTCGGCGAGCTGTTCGTAGCTGCCGCCGCTGTCGGACGAGGCCTGGGTTGCTGTCACACCGGTTTCCACGCCCGTCGCCAGCCGAGTTGTGTAGGCGACGTACGTTGCTTTCTCGGAGGGGAGGTGGGCGGCGATGAAGCTCATGCTAACCGCGCCCGGCGAGAACACGCCGTTTCGATCGAGCGGGAGCCCGACGTTGTCGGTGATGCGAATGCCGACAGTGAGGGTGCCGTCAGCAGCAATCGTGGGATTTTCCAGTTTAGCCGTCAGGCCGGGGCGCACGAAGTCGACGAGGAGCGGGCTCACGTAGAACTCGAGGTCGTGACTCGAAACGAGTGCGAGTGTTTTGCCCTGTTCCTGCTGGGCGCCGATACTGGTTGCGAACGTCATTACGACGAGCGCTGTACCCACGATCATCCAAAATGACCAGGGTCGAACTCCGAACATCGTCTCCTCCTTCGTCGGGTTGGCGTGTACTAAACCGCGCGGCTTTCGCCCAGGTGTTGCGTTTCGAGGTACCCGACCACGGTGTCGAACTGCGTCAGGGTGTCCTCGGTGAGTTCGTTGTCCATTCGTCGGAAAGCCGTGAGTATCTGTTCGTCGTCCACGTCTGTCAGGAATCGGCGCGCCATCGGGAACAGGATCTGGTCCTCCTTTTGGATGTGCTCGCGAAGCAGCGTCACGTACCGGCTGCCGTGCCGGACGAATTCCGACGGATCCTCCCGGCGGGTCGCATCGTTCATCCCGGCGACCAGCGAACGTGCCTGCTCGTGTTCCCGGAGCATGCAGCCCACCGGCCCGCCTTCCGATGTCAGCCCGGCCGCTTCCAAAGCAGGGAAGAGAATCGCCTCTTCCTTCGCGTGGTGGGCCTGGTCGGCGTACATCTGGAAGAAGCGCAGCAGATTTGCGGTGTCGTCCCGGTCGATGACCTCTTTCCGCTCCATCCGTACGATCATGGCTTCGAGGACTCCCAGTGCCCGAAGGATGAGTTTGTGTTCGTTCGATAATACGTCGGTGCTTTTCATCAGATCTTCATCGCCTACCGCAGCGTCCTCCATACTGGGCCCTGCACGCGGAGGGCCGCCGATCCAGATGGGGGGCTTTCAGGCGGTTCTCAAGTGCAGCTTGTAAGTGCCTGTTGTTGAGGGGAATGGAAAAGCAATTCGTCAGCTCGATGTATTAGGGAACCGCATTCTGGGGCGGGCTACCGACTCCTGCTGAGACATTCAGTCACCCCGAAGACTGTTAGATTGACCGAATGTCGCGGCAGTTGACCCTCCGCGACAAGCGCCCGTGTCAAGAAGGCAGCGTTCGTTCGGGCTCGGAACCATTTTGGCCTGGCGTCGGATTCGAATATCGTCTCGAAAACCGGTGTGTTTAGCGGCGTGGCGAGCAGGAGATGCGTTTTGGGGTCTCAATTGCAGGAAGTATTCCTGGAGGTAATCCGGTGCAGCCCCAAAGGCCGGCCAGAGAGGAGACTCAAGAATGATCAGAAGAAGAATCGGCCTTCTCTTCCTGCTCGTCTCCGTTGCCTTCGCCACGGCGGTCCCGTCGATGGCGACGAAAGAGATGGCGAAGAAAGAAAAGAAATCGTGCGTCACCTGTCATGTCAAGACAGGCTCCGAAGAACTGAACGAAGCCGGGAAGTATTACAAGGAGAAAGGGACGCTGGAAGGGTACAAGCTCAAGAAAACGCCGTAGACCGTTTCCGACTTCCGCCCGGACTCCCCTCCTCAGATGAGAAGGGGTGGCGAGAAGCGCCGGGGTGGTTGACCGGGGAAATCCAACCACTCCGTCTGCGCCTGGCGGCGCATCCACCCCTCCTGAATCAGGAGGGGAGCCCGGGGTGGCGCGAAGCGCCGGGGTGGTGCTGATCAAAGTGAATCTATTCAAGCTTCGCCGGAATGGCGAGAACCGGGCAGCTCACGGCGCGGATGACACGCTCGGCTGTTGATCCCATCATGGCACGCGCTACCATGCCTTTGCCGTGGATGTTCAATATGGAGACTTTCATTTCGTCATCGATGTCTCCGGTGCGAACCGCCGTTTCCACCTCGATCCCCTGCGATCGCGCACTCTGTCCCATCTTTTCGACAGTCTCGACCGCCTGCTGCTCGAACCTCCGGATCAGGTCGGCGGTGTGCACCTGGTGTTCGACAGCATGACGCTGAAGGAGGCGCTGGAAACCGTGCTTCATGCGGAACTCCAGGCCCAGGATTTCTACCGGCAGGCGGCGAGAAACGCTGAGCAGCCCGACCTGGCTGATCTCTACAAGGAGTTGGGGGGATTCGAGGAACACCACGTCCAGTGGATTGAGACGCGATTCGATGAGCTCGCGAGGACGACGGCATGAAGCGCCAGGTCGAGGTCTGCGGCGTCGGTTTTGAGGACACTGTTTTTTTCGGGAGGACAGGTTTTCATCGACAAGACAAGCTCGGTGCGTGACTCTGGTGGCAGTGCGACAGCACGCAAAGGAGATGCGAATATGAGTTCCGCACCCCGGCCACCGAAGGCTTTTCAGTCCTTCGTCGAGCGATACCCCAAACTCAGTCATGCGTGGGAACTGGCGGCGGAGGAGGGGAACCTGGGCCCGCTCGATCCGAAGACGATCCGGCTCGTCAAACTGGCGATCGCCATCGGCGCTCTGCGCGAAGGCGCGGTCCATTCCAACGTGCGCAAAGCGCTTGCCACCGGGATTACCCCTGATGAGATCGAGCAGGTCGTGGCACTTGCGGCGAGTACGCTGGGGTTCCCGTCGACCGTGGCGGCTTATTCATGGGCGCACGATGTCTTGGATAAGAAGTAGTCGGTAGTCGTTGCAGTAGACGGTTCCGGAGGTCTTGGAGGGAATGGAAGGTCTTCGGACTATTCACCTCCGGGGGCCGGAACTCGTTGCGAGGGTCGTGTCTATTCAAAACTCATCAACCAGATGTAAGTGTTGCCCTTTTTAAAGAGGTATCCAGCCCCATGACCAAACCGACATACCTCACCTTCGAGTCGTTCGAGAAACGGGCCGCAGACTTCTGCTTGAACCCCCGTTCCCGTCAGCCCTTCACTGCGCCAGGACCCCGGCCAGGTCCAATAACTCCAAGTCCAGTTCTTTCTTCCGCGTGACAACCTCGGACAAGGGGGTTGTTTGCACGGCGCCTTGCCGCAGGCCCACCAGGCAGCCATATTCTCCGCGCTCGATGGCCGCCACCGCTCCCGCACCGAAACGGGTTCCGAGCAGCCGATCGAAGGCCGTCGGGATTCCTCCACGCTGGACGTGCCCGAGGATCGTCACTCGAACTTCGAAATGAAGGTCTTCATGTTCCTTGAAGTAATGAACCAGCGCTTCGGCGTTGGAACCTGCTCCCTCGGCAACGACGACGATCGCATGGTTCTTGCCCTTTTCATACGCGGCCTGGAACTCCTTTGCGATCGATTCCGGAGTCATTTCACGTTCCGGGATCACGACAGCTTCTGCACCACCCGTGATGCCGGCGATCAGGGCGAGATACCCGCAGTCGCGGCCCATCACCTCTACGATGTTGCCCCGTTCGTGCGAAGATGCGGTCACCTTGATCCGGTCGATAGCCTCCAGAGCGATGTTCAAGGCCGTATCGACCCCGATCGTGACATCGGACCCGTAAAGGTCGTTGTCGATCGTGGACGCGACGCCGACGACCGGACAGCCCCTCTCTGAAAGAGCGAACGAGCCCTCTTGCGATCCGTTTCCTCCGATCACGATCAGCGACTCGATGCCGTGCTGCGAAAGCTGCCGGATCGCATCGCTCCGGCCCGCATCTGTTGCGAACTCGGGACACCGCGCCGTACCGAGGAAGGTACCACCGCGCTGTATTATTCCGCTCACATCACGGCTTCCCAGCCGGACGAAGTTTCCGGCAACGAGTCCCGCGTAACCCCGGCGGATCCCGAACATCTCCCATCCTCTTTCTCCCCCGGATCGAACGACTGCGCGGATGGCTGCATTCATGCCGGGCGCATCGCCGCCACTGGTCAGAACAGCTACTCGTTTCATGAGAACAGCCTACAGGAAAGCCGATCGCTGGGGGAAGGTTCGGCGGGAGTCACGACTGAATACTCATTACTGACGACTTCCTACGGTTGACGCTTCGTCCGGAAAATCCTATCCTTGGGTTTAGGCAAATCGTTCTTGAGAGGAGAAAAACCATTGGATTTCGAATTCAGACCGACAACGCGCTATCCCGAGGATCTCATCCTGCCGATGAGAGAGGAATTGACAAGGCTCGGGGTACGGGAGACACGGACGCCGGAAGACGTCGATGAGGCCGTCCAGAAGGGGTCCGGCACGACTATGGTGGTGGTCAATTCGGTGTGTGGGTGTGCCGCCGGGAGAGCTCGCCCCGGCATCGCACTAGCGCTTCAACATTCGGTAAAACCCAACGACGTGATCACCGTCTTCGCCGGCGCCGACATCGAAGCGACCCAGAGGGCTCGCGGTTACTTCAAGGGATATCAACCTTCTTCGCCTTCGATCGCGTTGATGCAGAATGGCGAAGTCGTCTACATGCTCGAACGCCATCAGATCGAAGGTCGCGAGGCGCCGGAGATCGCGGCAGATCTCGTGGGCGCATTCGACCAGCTGTGTGGGTCGGAGAAGACGTAGGACGTAGTCCGTTGAAGAGAAAAGCCCCTTCGGCGGGCCTTTTCTTTTTCGGCGGGATTGCGATTCGGCGTTCTTAGACCTTTCTGCTCGGCCAAGACCCGGGGACAGGGCTATACCCCTGTCCCCCTCACATTGGCTCTCTCGCGGCTCCTGGTCGATTGATCCCAAAGGTGACGATTCATAACAAATAGAAGAACGCGAGCGCACCTGCACAATAGATTGACTCTGCGTAAGTTCGCGCGCGCGAGTGGCGCTGTCGGGGTCTGGAACCTGTTCTTCAGTTGTGGTTTAGGTGACAGAGGCGGGACGCCCTGCCACCTGGCGTCTTCTTTTGTTTCGCTGACACTCCGCGACTGTGTCGGAATCGCGCCGCCCAAGGCTCCAACAGTCGGCGCCATGCCGCAATTCTTTCGTTGAAACCCGGCGAAACCGAACCCATAATAGGCGGACGCATGGACAGACGTTCGCAATTGGAAGGTGGGCAGGGAACGCCTGCGGATTCCCGGAGGGACCCGACAGAGGAATGAGCGATGGGTAGTCGTCTCTTCGTCGGCAACCTTCCGTACGATGCGACGGAAGAGGAATTGACGGGCCACTTCTCTCAGGTGGGCCCCGTGTCTCGAGTGTTCCTTCCTCTTGACCGGGACACCGGCCGGCCGCGCGGTTTCGCGTTCGTCGAGTTTCCCTCTTCGGAGCACGCGGCCGAAGCGATCCAGCGCCTGAATCAACAACCCTTCAAAGAACGTCCTTTGGTGGTGAATGAAGCACGGCCCAGTGAGGCCCGTCCGGCCGGTGGGGCCCCTCGCGCCGGTTCACGCCCTCCGGCCGGCGGTGGGTTTCGCCCCGAGTCCCGAGAGCGGACGACGGTGGGAGGCGGACCACCGAGCCGCCCACCGGCGAAGAGCAAGGCCGGAGGTGGAGGACGCCGCCGCAGGGGAAAGCGGTCCTCCTGGGATGAGGGACCGAAGAAGGAACCTCTTAAGGAGAAGCTGGGCGGCCGTTTCTACGGAGACGATGATGACCCGTCCGATGACGACGAAGACATCGATTTCGAGAACTTTGCCACCGGTGAGGGCGATTCCGACGACGAGTAGGGTTCTTGCATTCCTGCGGAACCGGGACTCGTCGGCTCTTTCCCGACCCAATCCGGCCTTGCCACACGCGCCCAGCCCCATCCGTCCTCGAATTCCCGCGCTTTTGAACCTGTCTTTGGCCTTCGCCCTCCTTCTGGCCGTCGCGACCAGGGCCGAAGCTCAGGACGCTGCGCCGGATGCACTCGAAGCTCTGAACACCTCGATCGCTCGCCTTACCCAACGGATCACGCCGAGCGTGGTGCAGATTCACAGCAACGCGTTCGCTCCCGCGGTTCGGAGCGGACCGGTGACGGCGGTGACGCTGCAACCGAGGACGGGTTCCGGGGTAATCGTGAGTCCGGACGGTCTGATCGTCACCAACGCGCACGTCATTACCGGGTCCACCCGCGTCGACGTGCAGCTTGCTTTCGTCGAAGGCGAGCCCGGCAGTAGTGTTGTCCGTCCGCAAGGGAGAAGGTTGCCCGCCGAGGTACTCGGTATGGACCTCGAGACCGACCTTGCGCTGCTCCAGATCGAGGCCTCCAACCTGCCGAGCCTGGAGCTGGCCGACTCGGAGGAGGTTCAACAAGGCCAGATTGTTCTCGCTCTGGGCAGCCCGTTGGGGATGGAGAACTCGGTCAGCATGGGCGTCATCAGTTCGGTGGCTCGCCAGCTGGAGCCGGAGGACCGGATGATCTATCTCCAGACCGACGCCCCAATCAACCCGGGGAACAGCGGAGGTCCGCTGGTCGACGTTGCTGGCAACGTGGTCGGCATCAACACGATGATCCTGTCCGGGTCGGGCGGAAGCGACGGGTTGGGGCTTGCGGTGCCGAGCAACATCGTTCGATCGGTTGTCGCGCAGCTGCGGCAGCGAGGGGTGTTCACTCGAGGCGAGATCGGAGTCGGCGCTCAGACGATAACCCCGGCGCTTGCAAGGGGGCTCGGGCTGGGTCGGGATCGTGGCGTCGTCCTGGCCGACGTCTACCTCGGAGGGCCCGCCTACGAAGTCGGCCTTCGAGTGGGAGATATCATTCTCTCGCTGAACGGTAAGCCGATGGAGAATGCCAGGCAGTTCTACGTCAATGTCTACGGGTACGTGGCGAACCGGGTCGTCGGCCTGGAGATTCTGCGCGGGGAAGAGCAGTTGAGTCGTTTCGTCATGGTCCGCGCCCGCCCGACCGATCCGGAACGCATTGCGCGCATGTTCGACCGGCAGCAGCGAGTGGTGGACAGGCTTGGTATTCTCGCGATTGCGGTCGATCGCGAAGTCTCTCAGTTGCTCCCGGTCTTGAGGATGCCCGACGGGATTCTGGTGACAGGTGTGGTGGCCTCGCCCCGCGCGCCGACGGGGCTCTTCCGGCCCGGTGACATCATCTACTCCATCAACAACAGGTTTCTCAAGTCGGTTGACGAGCTACTTTCCATCCTCGATGGTTTTGAACCCGGCGCCCCCGTCGTCATCCAGATCGAGAGGGGCCGCCGTCTCTCCTACCTCGAGGTCCGGCTGGATTGATTCCTCAACCACGTTTCATTCTGGGCGTCGACCTCGATGGTGTATGTGCCGATTTCTACGGAGGGCTGCGTCCCATCGCCGCTGAGTGGCTCGGTGTGGAACCGGACAGTCTCCCCTCCAACGTCAGCCACGGGCTGTCGGAGTGGGGAATCGAAGCCGCGCCCGGCGGGTATGAAGCTCTCCACCGCTTCGCGGTCACCCAGCGGAACCTGTTCCGGGAACTCCAGCCCCTCGACCGCGCTGCTGTGACACTGCGCATTTTATCCAGCCACGACATCCGAATCCGGATCATCACGAACAGGTTGTTCATCAAGTATTTTCATCAGGAGGCGGTGCGCCAGACCATCGAATGGCTGGACCATCACGACATTCCGTACTGGGACCTCTGTTTCATGCGGGACAAGGCGGCGGTCGGCGCTGACCTCTACGTCGAGGATGCTCCCGAGAACGTCGAGCAATTACGGGCCGACGGGCATCCCACCATCGTCTTCTCGAACTCCACGAACCGGCATCTGCCCGGTCCCCGCGCCGATTCCTGGGTAGATGTCCAGTCCGGGGTTTTGACCGAACTCGAGTCCTGGAAGGAGCGGGAGAAAGCCAGTCGAAAGCGGCTCTCGGGAGAGTAACGCTGCGCTGGAGAGTGACGCTGCGCTGCCAGCACACGGGCTGCTAGCACGCGATCGTCCGATATACTCACACCTCGTCGCGGAGGATTCTCGATGTCCGAAGAAACCAGGAAAGAGCCCAGCCTCATAGAGGCGCTCATTCCCGTCCTGATGCTCATTGTCATGCTATGGGCATCGGTGCGCCTCTTCGGCGATGGATCTTCTTCCGGGCCGAACCAGATGGCGTTGCTGCTGGCGGCTGCCGCGGCGGTGATCGTCGGGATGAGGAACGGTTACACCTGGGAGGAACTGCAGGACGCAATGATCAGTGGCGTTTCGCTGTCGATGGGAGCCGTCTTTATCCTCTTCACAGTGGGCTCGTTGATCGGGACGTGGATCATGGCCGGTATCGTTCCCGCGATGATCTACTACGGCCTCCAGATCCTGCATCCCTCCATCTTTTACCTTGCGACCGTGTTTATCTGCGCGATCGTGTCGATCGCCACAGGCAGTTCATGGACCACGGCCGGGACGGTGGGCATCGCCTTGATCGGTATCGCCGGCGTCCTCGAGCTGAACCTTGCCATCGCTGCCGGAGCCGTTATTTCGGGATCCTACTTCGGGGACAAGCTGTCCCCGCTGTCGGACACCACGAATCTGGCACCGGCCATGACGGGCACAGAGCTGTTTACGCACATCCGCCACATGTTGTGGACGACAGTACCCGCGTTAGTTATCGGGGGAACTCTGTTTCTCTTCCTGGGATTCCGCGGTGGCGGTCGGCAGGGTGGTGATCTTCAGCTGTTTCTCGATGCGTTGGCAACGCAGTTCAACATCGGTTGGTACCTGATGATTTGCCCGGCGATCGTCCTCTTCATGGTGATGAAGAAGGTGCCGGCTTTGCCGGCCCTGTCGATCGGCGCGCTGCTTGGCGGAGTCTTTGCCGTTATTTTTCAGCAAGCTGCTGTCCTCGATTTCGTCGACAGCCCCGATCTCCCCAGGAGTGTGGCACTGCTGAAGGGCTTCTGGATTGCGTTGTTTGACGGGTTCAACGCCGATACGGGCAACGAGCGGAGCTACCCTCAAAAGGTGTGTAAATAGCATAGGCGGTGATTATCCTTCCGGGTGAAATAAAAACCCGGGCGGAAGAGCCCGAAAGGAAGGAGTCACACCGCCATGAGCAAGAAGAACATTGATCGAAGTGTGGAGTCAAGAGTCTGCTTTGAACAGCTGGAAGAGTGGGTGCGAGAGCAGATCCAGTTTTACGTACAGGAACTGTTGGAGGATGAAGTGACACAGCTGCTGGGCGAAGAAAGAATGAGCGTCGCCGAGAAGTGGACGCGCCCGGTGGCTATCGCAACGGCTACGGTAAGGAGCGGCGACTGACGCTGAGTTGCGGAACGATCAAGCTGCGGCGTCCCCGAGTGCGGGATCTGGAAGAGCGTTTTGAGAGCCGGGTCTTGCCGCTGTTTGCCAAGCGGACGCAAGAGGTACGAGACTTGATTCCAGAACTCTATTTGCATGGTCTGGCCGAGGGGGATTTCGATCTGGCCTTAAGAGGGCTTTTAGGGGAAGAAGCGCCGCTGTCCCCCAGCACCGTAGCCCGGTTGAAGGAGAAGTGGCAGGGAGAAATGGAGGCCTGGCAAAGCCGTCGGCTGGACGATCTGGAAGTGGTGTATCTGTGGGCAGACGGTGTGTACATCAAAGCAGGGCTGGAGAAGGAAAAGGCCGTGATCCTGGTAGTGATCGCCGCTTTAAGTGATGGCACTAAAGTGGTGGTGTCGGTCAGTAGTGGTTATCGAGAATCGACCCAGAGCTGGTCCGAAGTGCTGAGGGATCTCAAAGCGGCGGGGGATGAACCCACCGAGACTGGTGATGGCTGACGGGCATCTGGGGATCTGGGGAGCGTTGCGCAACGTTTTCCCAGAAGCCGACGAGCAGAGATGCTGGAATCATCGATCGTCAACTTGCTGGCTAAGATCCCCAAGGGTCGCACAAAGCGGCGTTGTTGATGTTGCGGCAGATCCCTTATGCAGAAACACGGCAGGAAGCCGAGCAAGTCAAAGGACGATTCCAACATTGGTGTGGCAAGAGAGGACTGGAGGCTGCGGCTGATCTGATCGACCAGGACTGGGATCGGATGGTGACGTTTTACAACTATCCCAAACAGCAGTGGCAACATCTGCGGACTACCAATCCAGTGGAGTCTCCCTTCTCTGCTCTGCGACTGCGAACCGATGCCTCTCGAAGGTTCAAGAAAGTGGCCAACGCACGGGCTGTCATCTGGAAGATGCTGCTGGTCGCTGAGAAACGATTTACGCCGTTTGAAGGCTCCGCACGTGATGAAGGATGTCTACCAAGGCGCCCAATATGTCAATGGAGTTCCAGTCAACCAAGTCACCGCGGAGAAAGCCGCCTGATGTCTATTTACACACTTATTGACGGAACCTCCAACGAGCGTCTCGATGAGCTGCTGACCCGCGGCGGGATGTCGTCGATGTTGACGACCGTGTGGTTGATCATGACCGCGATGGTTTTCGGCTCGACGATGGAACGGACAGGTAAGCTTGGACGGATCGCCGGCACGATTCTGGCCTCGGCGCGAAGCACGGGTTCGCTGGTCCTGGCTACGCTCGCGACCGCGATCGGCACGAACATCGTCGCCTCGGACCAGTACATTGCTATCGTGCGTCCAGGACGGATGTTTCGGGCCGAGTTCGCAAGGAGAAAGCTGCACCCGAAGAACCTGTCGCGATGTCTGGAAGACGCAGGGACAATGACCTCGTCGCTGGTTCCCTGGAACACCGGCGGCGCCTACATGGCCGGAACGCTAGGAGTCCCGACGCTCTCCTACCTCCCGTTCGCTTTCGTAAACCTGCTGAGCCCGATCATCTCGGCAACATACGGGTTCACCGGCTTCACTATCGAAAAGCTCGACGACGATGAGCCCGAGGCCGCCTCGGCCGTTACCGTCCCCGCTTCAGCCGAGTAACTATCAGTGTTCAAGTTGATGACGTTACTGACTACTGATTACTGACTACTGACAACTGACTACAATGGAGTCCCCATGGCACTTCTATTCGTCCTGATCGCCCTCGCCATCGGCATCGTCCTTCCCATGCAGGCGGGCATCAACGCGCAACTCCGCATCTGGGTCGGACACCCGATCCATGCCGCGTTGATCTCTTTCAGCGTGGGCACTCTGGCGTTGTTTGCCAGTGCGTCCGCCTTGCGTCTTCCGTGGCCAAGCGTTTCCCATCTGGGGCAGGCCCCGTGGTGGGCCTGGCGCGGCGGGCTCCTCGGCGCCATCTACGTCTCGATGGCTGTCATTCTGGCGCCGCGGTTGGGAGCCGCCACGCTGATCGGGGCCAGCGTGGCCGGTCAGCTCGTCGGCTCGTTGCTGCTGGACCACTACGGCGTCGTCGGGTACGCTGTTCGCCCGCTAAGTGTCGAACGCATCATCGGAGTCGCTCTGCTCCTGGTAGGAGTGCTCCTGATTCAACGATTCTGAGAGGAGAATGATGTGACCCACGACGAATCCCTTCGCAACCACCTGGTCGACCTGCTTCGGGCCGGGCATGCGCATGTCACGTTCGACGCTGCCCTCGAGGACTGGAAGCCCGAATTGCAGGGCATCAAACCTGCCGGTGCCGCTCACACTCCGTGGCAGCTTCTCGAGCACCTCCGCATCGCGCAGTGGGACATCGTGGAGTTCTCGAGGAGTGCGGACCACGTTTCCCCGAACTTTCCCGACGGTTACTGGCCGGTGGGAGAAGCACCGGCCGATGATGCGGCCTGGGAATCCAGCCTCGAGCAGTTCCGGCGGGATCATGAGGGAATGCAGGCTCTGGTCCAGGACGCGGCCGTCGACCTGCACGCCCCCATTTCGCATGGCGACGGCCAGACGATTCTGCGCGAGGCGCTCATGCTCGCGCAGCACAACGGCTACCACATCGGACAGTTGATGACGCTTCGGAAGATACTGGGAGCCTAGGAGTCTGCGCGGCAGAAGGACCGGAATTGGGCGGATAAAGATCGAAGATATGTCATGGCACGAACCTATCGGACTTATAGCCCAGAACAAACACTGCTGATGCCACCGTCGTTGAGAGATTGGTTGGCCGAAGATCACCTGTCGTACTTCATATCGGACGCGGTGGACGCGATGGATTTGAGCGCGTTCGAACAGCGGTATGGAACCGAGGGTCCGGGCAATCAGGCGTTTGATCCGCGGATGATGGTGAAGGTGCTGATTTATGGGTACGCGACCGGAGTGTTCTCGTCCAGGAAGATCGCGGCGAAGTTGACCGACGACGTAGCGTTCCGGATGTTGGGAGCGGAGAACTTTCCGGCGCACCGAACGATCTCGGATTTTCGCAAACTGCATCTTGAGGAGTTCGGAAACCTGTTTGTGCAAGTGGTGATGATGGCGCGGGAAGCGGGACTGGTGAAGATGGGAACCGTGGCGGTGGACGGGACCAAGATGCGGGCGAATGCAAGCAAACGCAAAGCGATGAGCTACGAACGCATGAAAAAGCAGGAGACCGAATTGGGTGAACAGATTCGGGATCTGTTGAACCGGGCCGAGGCGACCGATGAGGACGAAGACGAGCGATACGGCAAGGACCGGCGCGGAGACGAACTGCCCGACGGGTTGGCCACGCGCAAGAAGCGCCTGGCCACGATACAGGCGGCCATGAAGCGGCTCGAAGAACGTCAGATGGCCGCGGACAAGGAAGCGGGACGGAACACCAAAGATCACAAACCCGGATGCGGAAAGAAGCCATTCAAACGTCCCATGGGGGAACCTAAACCCACGGCCCAGGACAACTTCACCGACCCGGAAAGCCGGATGATGAAGACCTCCACCGAAGGGTTCCAGCAATGCTACAACGCGCAAGCGGTGGTGGATTCCCAGGCCCGGATCATCGTGGCAACAACGGTGACTGACAATGCATCGGATGTGGGGCAGTTGGAACCCACGCTGGATGCGTTGAGCGACAATCTGGGGGAGCGTCCCGACCGCGTGCTGGCCGATGCGGGATATCGATCCGAGTCAAATCTGGGGATGTTGGAACAACGTCAGATTGACGGGTATGTTGCGATGGGTCGCGAGAAGGATCTCGCCCGTGCCCCACTCCCACCCAAAGACACCGCTGTTGGTCGGATGATGAGAAAGATGAAAACCAAGCGTGGGCGTGACTGCTACCGGGCCCGAAAGCACATTGGTGAGCCGCCCTTCGGGTGGATCAAGTCGGTGCTCGGATTCCGACAGTTCAGTCTACGCGGTTTGGACAAAGTGACCGGGGAGTGGAATCTGGTCACTCTGGCGGTGAACTTACGACGGATGAACGGGAAGATCGAATGGGCATAATCCGGAAAACCGCAACCCGGCAGACCCGATACACGGCCAATTACGGGTGTCCGTACAACTCTGAACTCGTCGTATCGGAAGAATCGGTCGATTCTCCTCCGAAGACCCTCTCAAATCCCAATCAGTCCGAGTTCTTTGCGCTCTGCCGCGCAGACTCCTAGCCGCTTGATCCCTATGCTTGAGCGTCTTACAGTCAGATGTCTCTTCGACAGGATGAAACCCCTATCTATCGCAAATTGGTCATTGGACGAATCCGCATTGGAAGTTGGAGATTGCTAAATTGCTCGATTTCGGATCGGCTGGCATTTCGAGCGGTCTGATGGACCGGGGAAATGTGAGATGAAGCAATCTCCGATAAGAAACCTGCAATGTGGATTGTTCAGATATCGCAATTTGCAGTAGCAAGGGGCCCCCTGACCGCTTACGACAACAACGTCTGGAACAGGATGCGGCCCCCGACCCACACCACCCACAGGCTCATCACGGCCACCGACCGCGTGACGATCGACATTCGGCGCGGAGCCACGTTGCCGTAGGCGATGATCAACAGGATCAGTACCCAGAACGTGATCAGGTCGAACGATTGCGCGGCGGTGAAGACGGGTCGTGACACTTCAGTCGGGTCGAGGAAGGTCGAGACGGCGATGCCGCCAAGCTCCTGAGGGTTCAGCGCCGACGACGGTATGAGCAGGACCATCAGAGTTGCCGCGATGTTTCGGATCAACAACGGGAGTTGGGCGAAGGCGGTCAGGGAAAAGAAGGTTCGGAAACCCGCGGAACTTCCCAGGATCATGAAGATTCCGAAGTATGTGCTCGACAGCAGGAGTGTGAGGACAAGAGGCCCCACCAATGCGCCGCCAAAACCGATGTAGCGGAACGGTCCCTCGCGAGCGTTCTGCACGATCCGATCCTTCTGTTCCTCCGACAGGTTCTGGCCCTGCGGGGATTGCTCGACAGCTCGCAGGACGAATTCACCGGGATCGATGTTGAGGGTGAACACCACCGTGGTGATGAGGCCTATGACCGTCAAGACGATGATCGGCGCCCACGCGGGGATGCGGGCCTGCGCGATCTCGTTGAATGCGGCACCCGGACTCCAGAAGGTCTTGAGGACGAGCAGCGCACCTCTCATGCGGGCATTTAATCACAATGTTGAAACACGCGAAGCAGGAATTCAAGTGGTGGCCGGCCCCGGTAGTGTCCTAATTTAGGGCACTACCCCGGCCCGCTGCAGATCGCCTCGATCGACTCTTCGTAGTATGGGAGAGGTTTTTAAGGAGAGGACCGATCCACCACTTCGACGCCATCGACGACGTCGTCAGCCGGGTGCACGATCACCGGGTCGGCCTCTGCCAGCCCGGACATCACCTGGGCCTCCAGGCCATTACGCCGCCCTACTTCGACCGCCCGAAGAGCCGCCTTGCCGTCGGCGACCGTGAACACCGCCCATTCGGTACCGCTGCGGAACAGACTGCTCGTAGGCGCCTTCAGGGCGTCCTCGGTTTCCCATATGACGACCCGCACTTCGACCCGGTATCCGTCGCCCAGGTGCTCGGCTGCTTCGGCTGGGTCTTCGAAATCGACGATGACGTTGACGCGCTGTTCCTCCACTCCCAGCGCCGAAAGCTTTGTGAAGCCCGAGGGTTCCACCAACCGCACCCGGCCTTCGAGCGTCATCCCGCCTCCCCACTGTTCTACCAGCACCCGATCACCGGTCGATACTTTGACGGCGTCCTCGGAAAGGAGGTCCGACACGATTTCCAACTGCAGGACGTTACCTATTTCAACCAACGGCTCCCCGGACGGAACGACGGCTTCGCTCTCGCGGAGACGCCGCAGGACGACGCCATCGATTGGGGATCGGATGGTGATCGGGCGGGTCCCGTTGTTCCCACCCGTCGCGGCGTCGCGAGCCGCCTGCACCAGGCTGGCCTCGGCGACTTCCAGGGCCTGCTCCGCATCGCGGACGTCGAACTCCGCCGCGTTGAACCCTTCCCTTTTGCTGCGGGCCTCGAATTCGACCGTGTCGAGACGCTCCATCGCAATGAGTCCCTGCTCGGCCAGCTCCTCATAACGTTCGAGCTGAGATTCGGCGAACGCCAGCTCCTCCCGAACCCGGTCCCGCGTCGCCTGGGCGCGGCCCAGCGATGCTTCTGCCACCCGGACGCGGGCTTCGGCTTCGGCCCGGCTGCGAACGTCAAGCAATGCGGGCTCCGCGGGAAGGAAGGCGGCAATTGGCGTCCCCCCGGCCCGGACTCTATCGCCCGGCTCCAGTTCGATCCGCAGTACACGACCGGCTACCGGTGCCGATACCACGAAGCGATCCCGGATGCGGGTTTCGCCCTCCTCATCGATCGTCACCCGCATGGAGCCCCGGACGACCTCGCCAAAGTCCGCCTGTATCGGCCGGGGCCGGAACGAATAGACGAGAGCTCCCCCGATCGCCGCCAGGACGAGTACCCCGAACACTCTCTTGAGAAGGCGTTTCATGTTTCCCTATTCCCGTGTCTTCAGGACTCCCACCAGGTCTAGCCGGTCGAGTCGGCGTCTGACGACCAGGCTCGACACCGCCGCGGCCGCCACCACCCCGGCGACCGCCATGCCGAACGTGGCTGGTGCCACATACAGGGGAATCCGGTACAGCTCCGTGCTGCCGATCGTGGCTACGACGAAAGCGGCGAGTCCGTATCCCAGTGCCAGTCCCAGCGGGATCGCGACCGCGGTCAGGACTGCGAACTCACCTAACAGAATGTAGGAAATCTCTCCTTTTGTGAAGCCCATTACCCGGAGGCTGGCCAGCTCCCAACTGCGTTCCGAAAGCGAAATCCGCGCCGCGTTGTAGATCACCCCGAAAGCGATGATGCTGGAGAAGATCTGGTTGAAGAAGATGATGATGGCCATGTTGGCTTCCACAGTGTCTTTGAAGCTCTGGATGGCGGCGTTCTTCAAAGCCACCCCGACGACCGCCGGTGTCAGCTTGAACCGGCTGTAGAGCTGATCGATCATGGAGGAGTCGACCTGCAGGAACGCACCCGAGAGCACCTGCCCCTCGCGCATCATCCGGTGCAGGGCGTCCAGATCCATGTAGGCCGAGGTTCCGAGGAACTCGTCGACCAGTTCCGAGACCACGACCTCGCGAACAGGGCGGGCGCCCTCGAGAACCTCCACCGTCAGCGTGTCGCCGACTTCCGCACCGAGGATTTCGCCCAGCGTCGAGGACAGAACGATTCCTTCCGGTGGCAGTTCCACAACATTCAGGTCGGAATCGATGACACGGTTCAGGTTGACGCCCTGGGCCAGACCCGTAATGCCTGTCTGTCTCGACCGGTGACCGAAGCGTAGCCGTGCCGGTACGGCCCGCATCGGTTCGAAGTGCATCACACCGTCGAGGCTGGCGATCTCGTACAGCGCGCGCGGCGAAGCCGGTTCCACGAACGTGACGGTCAGGTCCTGTCGTTGTGCGACGTTGAACTGGACGTCCATGGCGACCTGCATGGCGTCCAGGAAGAACATCCCGACGATCATCATCGCGGCGCCGAATGCGATGCCGAGTGAGGACAGCGCCGCACGGAACGGCCGTCGCGAGAGGTTGCGGAAGATCATCCGGGTCGATGGCGATACCCAGCCGCCGGCGATTCGCTCGATCAGACTGACCCGGTACTTCGCCGGCGCCTGCGGTCGCATCGCTTCGGCGGGAGGCAGCCGGACTGCCCTCCCCACGGCGCCGCGTGCCCCCAGCAAGGCTGCGGCGATGCTGACGAGCGTCGCGGTCGCGATGACGTTCGGCGAAATCCGAAACGCCAGCAGCGGAAAACGGAAGAATTCGTTGTAGAGCGTCACGAGCGAGGAAGCCAGCCACACGCCCGACGCCATCCCGAGCCCGATCCCTATAACGGCCACCAGCAGGGCGAACTTGTAGTAGTGCATCCCGACTTCGAAGTTGGAGTAGCCGAGTGCTTTCAATGCGGCGATTTGTTCCCGCTGGACCGCGATGATCCGGTTCAGGACGACGTTCAACAGGAATGCGGCGACGGCCAGGAAGATGATCGGGACGAGCGTTCCGAAACTCTGAAGCTGGGTGAACTCGTTTTCCAGGAACCAGTGGGAAAGCTGCAGCGACCGAGGCGTGGCGCCCAACCCTCCGTATCGCTCCAGCATCTGGTCCAGTCGCATGATGACATCTTCTTCGCTTCCGCCCGACATCAGTCGGATCGAGACATCGTTGAACGCGCCTTCCATGTCGTACGCTGCGGCCAGTTCACGCTCCTCCATCCAGAGGATGCCCCAGCGTTCGTCGTCCGGCATGATGTCACCGGGCCGGAACGTGTACACGAATTCGGGCGACAGCGCGATGCCGACGATCTCCAGATCGCGGCGACGTCCGTTGATTATGGCTCGGAGCGTGTCTCCCGGTTCGAACCCGTGGGCCAGGGCGAATCCCTCGCTGACGAGAACCTCGCCCGACCGGGTCGGATCGATGTAGCGTCCGCGCCTGATGAACAAGTCGTTCAATATCGTCCGGCGGCGCGACGGTATCGAGACCAGTTTGCCGACGGCCGGTTCGGACATACCCTCGATGTCCAGCGTGGAGACTGCGCTGACCCGCAGTTCCACCCCCGCGACCCCCGGAATCTCGGCGATCCGACCCTCCAGGTACTGCGGAGCGCGTTTGAGCGACGCGAAGACGTCGGCGAACCGGTAGCGGTCGTAGTAGGTCTGCTGCGTGAGCCGGAGCGATTCGAAAGCGCCCAGGTACATGACATAGACCGTCACCGCTGCGGCGATCACCAGGCTGATCGCCAGCACCTGGCCTTTCATGCGCCAGAGGTCTCGGACGAGTTTGCGGTTGATGGCTTCCATCAGTCCTGTAACAAGATGCTGAAAAAGCCTTCCATGGCTTTTGTCAGCACCGCCACTCGCGAGGCGCGACTCCCTCGTGGCTTACATTTTCAATGGCTTGTAGCCATTGAAAATGGGCCCATCCTGAGCCGCTAGTGGCCATTACCTACCATTCCAGCTCGGACGGCCGGATCTTGTGCGCGTTCTCACGCATCGATGCGATGTGTCCGTCCGACAACGCGATCACGCGGTCCGCCATCGCTGCGATCGATGCGTTGTGTGTGATCACCGCCGTCGTCGTGCCCAGTTCCCGGTTGACCTTCGCGATCGCCTCGAGGACGACGATGCCGGTCGTGATGTCCAGCGCTCCTGTCGGCTCGTCACACAGGAGGACGTCGGGACGTTTCGCGATAGCACGGGCAATGGCGACTCGCTGTTGCTCGCCGCCCGAGAGTTGAGAAGGGAAGTGGTCGATGCGATCTCCGAGGTCGACCCGCTCGAGAGCTTCCTCGGGTGTCAGCGGATCATCCCCGATGTCGGTCACCAGCGCGACGTTTTCCCGTGCCGTGAGGCTCGGGATCAAGTTGTAGAACTGGAACACGAAACCGACGTGACGGCGCCGGTACGAGGTGAGCTCGTGTTCCTCTGCCGCCGTTAGATCGCGACCGCGGTATATGACCGTCCCGGCGGTCGGTACATCCAGCCCGCCCAGGATGTTCAGCAGCGTCGACTTTCCGCTGCCCGACGGGCCGAGAAGCACGATGAACTCGGACTCGTAAAGCGATACGTCGATGCCGCGCAGCGCGTGAACCTCGACATCCCCCATGGGGTAGACCTTCGTGATGCCGCGGGCTTCGAATACGACTTCAGCGGGTGTAGCTCGGTCTCGATCGGCTGTTTCCGGTTGGACTCTCATCGGTGGCGCCCACTACTATCAGTTTAGCCTGGATTTCTCACAAGAAATCCAGGTTACCGCGTTTTCGCGTGCGCGAACTTGCGCAGAGTCAATCTATTGTGTAGGTGCGCTCTATGAGCGCACAGCAGTTGCTTTCGCGACCGTGTGCGGTCATATACCGCACCTACAAGCTCTTGACAACTCTCGTGTTCTAGGGGGAGTAACGAGTGCTTGTGAGAAATGCGCATTAGTAAGCGGGGTCCCGGTCCAACAAAAAACCCTCTCCTTCCGGAGAGGGTTTTTTGTGAATACCGTGAACCGGCCGCGCTCGCCGTTTTTTTCGACAGCCGTCCTACAAGAGCTCGGCCACGAACTTCTCCGCGACCTTGGGGTCGACCTTCAGCGGTCGGTGAGGCAGCGACGTTCCTTCGCCCAGTACGGGTTCTTCCTGGTCCAGCGCCGGCAGGTCGGTCCGCTGGAAAAACTTCCCGATCGGAATCTCGTCACCCCAGAGCAGGGACCGTGTCATCGCTTCAGACCAGTCCGATGAGTCGTAGCTCTCGTCGTCTTCCAGTTTCTTCACCCGCTCCCGGAACCAGGGATAGGTGTTGTCGTGGTTGTACGTCACGCAGGGACTGAAGACGTCGATGAACGCGAATCCCCTATGCTCGAACGCCTGCTGGATCAGATCGATCAAATGTTTCTGCTGTCCACTGAATCCCCGTGCGACGAAAGTGGCTCCGCACGCCAGCGCCAGGGCGATTGGGTTGACGGGCTCCTCGATGTTGCCGAAAGGCATACTCTTCGTCTTCATGCCGACTTGACTGGTCGGCGAGGTCTGACCCGTCGTCAGACCGTATATCTGGTTATCCATGACGATATAGACCAGGTCGACATTCCGCCTCATGGTATGGACGAAATGGTTGCCTCCGATACCGAAACCGTCGCCGTCACCTCCCGTGACGACTACGTGCAGATCAGGATTCGACATCTTCACGCCCGTAGCGACGGCGAGGGCCCGACCGTGCAGGGTGTGCATTCCGTAGGTATCGACGTAGCCGGGCAGGTTCGAGGAGCAACCGATGCCGCTGATGGTCACAACGTCGTGAGGCTGGATCTGTAGTTCGACAAGGGCTTTCTGCACGGAAGCCAAAACGCCGAAATCACCACATCCCGGACACCAGTCCGGATCGACAGGCCCCTTGAAATCCTTGATCGTCAGTTGGCCTTCAGGCTGTTGAATCGTAGTCGACAATTTCTCCTCCTCAAACGTTCATTTCGTGCATCGGTACCGACAGCGTAGTATTGCCGCCCAGTTGTTGTTTCACACTTTCGACGATATGGTGCGGCATGAAGGGCTCCCCATCGTACTTGCGGATGTGCCCGTCGGCGTCGTAGCCGGTTTCACTTCGCAGGTAGCGCGCGAACTGACCACTGTAGTTGTTCTCGACGATGATCGTGTGCTTCTCCGCCTTGAGGATCTCGACGATCGCGGCGCCGTGCAGGGGTACAAGCCATCGAATCTGAAGGTGGTTGGCCGAAACACCGTCCGCGTTCAGCATTTGTACTGCTTCCTCGATGACACCCAGCGTCGAGCCCCATCCGACCAGCGTCACCTCCGCTCCCGGATTCCCCATCAATTCCGGCGCTGGAACCGCGGCTTCGATTCCCTCCACTTTCTTCTGCCGTTTTTCCATCATCGCCCGTCGTTTGCCGGGGTTCGTGAACTCGTCGCTGATCAGAACGCCGTCTTCGTCGTGTTCGTCGGTTGAAGCGGTATGGGTGTGGTGGGGCACCCCCGGAATGGCTCGGGGAGACACCCCGCTTTCGGTGATTTCGTACCGTTTGTAACCGTTGGCTCCGTTGCTGGAAGTGATGAGTTCTCCCCGATCGATTTCGACATCGAAGTCGAGATCCTCAGGGTTCACACTGCCAGTTCCTTCCGACAGGAGAAGATCGCTCAGGACAATTCCGGGACACTGGAACCGATCGGTCAGGTTGAACAGCTCCGGCAGAACCTTGAAACAGTCGAGAATCTCGGTCGGAGCCACGATCGCCCGGGGGTAGTCGCCATGACCGGCCCCGAGCATCTGCCAGAGGTCGCCCTGCTCGGTTTTCGTCGGAACTCCGGTTGACGGTCCCGCGCGCTGCACGTCGATGACGACGACCGGTGTCTCCATCATCGCCGACATGCCGAGACCTTCCGTCATCAGGGCGAACCCTCCACCGGAAGTCGCGCACATCGCCCGGACTCCGGTATGAGCCGCACCGATTGCCATGTTGATGACACCGATCTCGTCTTCGACCTGGCGAACCATGATTCCGGCCGCACGGGCGTGTCCCGCCATCCAGTGCAGGACCCCGGTCGCCGGGCTCATCGGATAGGCACAGTAGAATTTGACGCCGGCCGCGGCGCCACCCATTCCCAATGCCATGTTCCCTGTCAGCATGGCCTTCGGCTCGTCGGTCATCGGCAGGGGATCGTCAAAGGCCTTGAAGTTTGCGGTTGCGTGGTCGTAGCCCGCCTTTGCGACCTTCACGTTCTCGTCGACGACAGCCTGGCCCTTGCGTTTGAATTGAGCCGTGAGGACCTCTTCGAGCGGTTTGAAACCAACACCCATCATGCTCAGCGCCGCGCCGAGCGCAAGCGTGTTCTGGGCGACCTTGTTTCGGGTGATGTCGGCCAACTCCCCGACCGGCAAGGCGCAGAGTTGCACGCCGTCGGCCGCTCCGTCCGCCTGGATCGAATCCCCGTTGTAGATGACGGCTGTGCCCGGGCCCATCTGCTCGAGATGGCGATTCATCGTGTCCTGGTTGAGAGGGATCAGCAGATCGAGCTTGTCGCCCATGTTCGTCACGGGATCGACACCCGTCCGTACGGTCAGCAACGTGTGACCACCCCGGATGATCGACTGATAGGCGTTGTACGCATTCAGGTGCAGCCCTCGGCGGACGAAGATCCGTGCAAATATGTTTCCAGGGGTGGCAACACCCTGTCCTGCAGCCCCGCCGATCGCGACCGCGAAAGTCCGATTCATTCCCAACCTCCTGGCCGCTTTTCGCAGCGGCTCTTGGCCCATGACTTCAACGCGGGTTCCGACAAACCGATCAAGTAGAGTAGGCGCGCCTACAAAGCGTTCAACTGTGGTTCCACCGGCAGCGTCGGAGAGTGGTCGAAAAGGACGCGATGCGCGATTGCGACCAATCTCTTATTGAGTAAAGAGACTTAGTCTAGTCGCAGATGCCTGTTCCGAGCAAGGTTTTTCGCTGCCGCAGGGGGCCGAAGCCTTGTGTTTCCATAAGGTTGGCGTCAAGAGCACTCCTCGAGACACCAACACCGCCCGGCCTGACGAAAGCCGGGGCCGCCTCGCGGGATCACAGCGCCAGCTTTCGGAGGCGTAGGGCATTCGAGATCACAGAGACCGAACTGAACGTCATTGCGGCGCTGGCGATGATGGGACTCAGGAGGATTCCAAAGACGGGATAGAGAACCCCGGCGGCAATCGGCACGCCGATCGAGTTGTACACAAACGCGAAGAACAGATTCTGGCGGATGTTTCGCATCGTACCGCGACTCAGCCGTCGCGCCCGAACGATACCTCTGAGGTCCCCCTTCACCAGTGTGATGCCAGCACTCTCGATTGCGACGTCCGTCCCGTCACCCATAGCGATCCCGACGTGGGCGGCAGCCAGCGCAGGTGCGTCGTTGATGCCGTCTCCGGCCATCGCAACGATCCGGCCCTCGCGTTGGAGGTCCTGGATCGTCCGGTGCTTCGCATCGGGCAGGACCTCCGCTCGAACGTCGTCGATTCCGAGCCGCCGCCCGACTGCTTCTGCCGTCGGGCGGCTGTCTCCGGTCAACATCACGATGTCGATGCCTTCGATGCGGAGCATCTGGATCGCTTCCGGCGTCGAGTCTTTGATGGGGTCGGATACGCCGATCAGACCGGCCGGCCGATCATCGACCCCAAGCAGGACCACCGTATCTCCTTCCCTCCGCATCCGTTCGGCCTCTTCGAGTAGCGGTAGTGGATCGATGTCGCGCTGTTGGAAGAGCCTCTGGTTACCGAGTACGATCTTGCGTCCGCCGACGGCTCCGATCACACCCTTGCCCGGGACTGCGCGAAATTTTTCCGCTGAGGTGAAAGCGACCCCCCGGTGATGCGCCCCGTCGACGATTGCGGCGGCGAGTGGGTGTTCGCTACCGGCCTCGATCCCAGCCGCCGCCCGCAACACCTCCGACTCCGACCAGCCTGGAAGCGCGATCACCCTCGTCAAGCGAGGCTTGCCCTCCGTCAGGGTGCCTGTCTTGTCCACCACCAGCGTATCCACCTTCTCGAGCACCTCCAGCATTTCGGCACTCTTGATCAGGACCCCAGCCGTCGCCCCGCGCCCGGTACCCACCATGATCGACATCGGCGTGGCGAGCCCCAGGGCGCACGGACATGCGATGATCAACACCGCTATCGCGTTGAGCAGAGCGAACGCCATCCGCGGCTCCGGACCGATCGTCGCCCAGACGGCGAAGCTGGCCGCCGACACCATTACCACTGCGGGTACAAAATAGGACGCGACGGCGTCGGCCAGCCGCTGGATGGGTGCACGGCTGCGCTGGGCTTCGCTGACCATCCGTACGATCCTGGCCAGGACGGTCTCGCTTCCGACGTGTTCGGCGACCATGACGAGGGTACCCGTCCCGTTCACCGTGCCTCCGGTCACTCCCTCGCCCGCCGCCTTCTCCACGGGGAACGACTCGCCCGTGATCATCGACTCGTCGATCGAACTTGATCCTTCCTCCACTCGTCCGTCGACCGGGACTTTTTCTCCGGGACGAACTCGCAGCCGATCCCCCTCCCGGACCTCCGCAAGGGGGATGTCCTCCTCCAGCCCGCTCTCTGAAATCCGCCGCGCCTGGGCCGGGGCCAGGGAGAGCAGGGCCCGGATGGCGTTGCTGGTTCGGCTCCGGGCGCGGAGTTCCAGCACCTGTCCCAGGAGAACCAGTACGACGATTGCCGCCGCCGCCTCGAAATACACGGCGACGGCTCCCCCTGCGCCACGGAAGGAGTCGGGAAAGAGATCCGGCGCGACGGTAGCGGAGACGCTATACACGTAAGCCACACCTGTTCCGATCCCGATCAGGGTGAACATGTTCAGGTTGCGACTCACAACTGAGGTCCAGGCCCGCTCGAAGAACGGAAAGCCGCACCAGGCGACGACGGGGGTCGCGAGCGCGAGCTGTATCCAGTTCAAAGTCCGCGCTCCCAGAACCTCCTCCAACAGGCCTCCGGGCATCATGTGCCCCATCGCGAGGGCCAGCAGCGGTATCGTGAAGACCAGCCCCACCCTGAAGCGGCGAGTCATCATTTCCAGTTCCGGATTGGCTTCCTCCGCGACGACGCTCGTCGGCTCAAGAGCCATTCCACACTTCGGACAGGTTCCGGCCTCGTCCCGCTCGACCTCGGGATGCATGGGGCACGTGTACACGGTGCGGAGGCGGCCCGGGTCTACTTCGAGCGGTTCGAGAGCCATGCCGCACTTCGGACATGCACCGGGACCCCGCTGCCGCACCTCGGGGTCCATCGGGCAAGTGTAGGTGTCGGATTGACCGACCGGCCGGGCCGGCTGGGACTCGTCCGTTTTGGTCACGAATCTCTCCGGATCAGTGCTGAACTTCTCGAGGCAATGATTGGCGCAGAAGTAGTAGGTCTGCCCGCGATACTGGTGCCGTCCGGCGGCAGTTTCCTCGGCCACGGCCATTCCGCAGACAGGGTCTTTGTGGAGGGTCGAACTCATCACGGTCAGTGTACAACGTCGCGAAGAGCAAGGAGTGGTCGGTTAGTCCGTTGCCAGATGCGATCGTTTTTACGCGGAATGACCCGCGAGAGAGCCATGTGAGGGGGACAGGGGCCTGGCCCTGTCCCCGGGTGTTGGCTATGCAGAAAAGTTGGGAAAAGGGTTGCTTCGCACCGCTCTGCCCGACAGTAGGAGTGTTCGGATTTTCTTGGTCAACACCACCCCGGCGCTTCGCGCCACCCCTCCTCATCTGAGGAGGGGTGTTTGGGTAGTGGCCAACCCAAGAGACGGACCGCTTCCCCAGAGCTCGCCACATTGTCCGGCCCGGCGAACTTGATTTGTCGAAATGGCAAATCGAGGGGCGAAAGGGACAATCCTGATATTCATCATGTAACTCATTCTATGTAGTTTATCTGGCCCAAGAAGCTGGCCTCCGAATTGCCATTCTCATAGCGGGAAGTTGAATCTCACTCAAGAGGGAGGTCACCATGCTCAGAATCAGAAAAATTCTGGTCCCCGTTGATTTCTCAGACCCCTCCAGGAAGGCGCTGAACTACGGGATCTCGCTGGCGGTGGAATTGGATGCCACCCTGCTGGTCGCACACATTGTGCAGTTATCGGTGCCGGTTGCGTACGCGGCCCCGATCGAGACCGATGAGATTCAGAGGAACCAGGTCGACGACACCAAGCAGAGACTCCGTGAGTGGATCCCGACCGACCTCCGGGAGATGCTCAAGTACCATTTGATTGTCCAGGGCGGAGTCATCGAGCGCGAGCTTCTTGGCATCGTGCAAAACGAGGGGGTGGACCTGGTGGTAATGGGAACCCATGGACGCCGTCGCTTCGAAAGATGGTTGTTGGGCTCTTCGACCGAGCACATCCTGCGCAAGATCCCGGTTCCGGTCCTCACCGTCTCGCATCTTGACGAGGAGCACGACATCGGGGATCCGCGTCCGATCCCGCTGCAAAAGCTGCTCTACGCCACCGACCTCTCCGAGAATTCAGGGGAAGCGATGAACCTGTCGCTGGAGTTGGCGAAGGAATTCTCCGCGGAGCTGATCGTCCTGCACGTCATGAGGAGTCTCCAGTGGGCTTACGGCACGGAGTACGTCCCGCTGGACATCGAAAGCGACACGGTCAAGCTGCGCGAGAGTCTCTGGGAGCGGCTGGAAGCGTCGGTGCCTGAACCCTCCAGACACGATCCGAGGGTCCGAACCGAACTCCTCGAAGGTGTGCCGTACGAGACGATCCTCAGAGTCGCCGACGAAGAGAAGGCCGACATGATCGTCATGAACCTGCAGGGCAAGAGTGGCCTGGAGCGCGCTCTGCTCGGTTCCACCGCAGAAAGGGTGGTGCGCGGGGCGCACAAGCCGGTGCTTTCGGTTCCGGGCGAGACCATCAGCCGTGTGCAGGAACCGGCGCGGGCGGAGTCCGTCCGTAGCGCCAGGTAGAAGCTTTAGGAGCATGACAACGATGGAAAAGAATGCGACGACTATTGCTACCTTCGACGACTGGGTCGACTACTTCAAGAAATGGCAGGACGACATCGGACTGGACCGGAAAGTTTTCGGCGATTACGAGTGGTGCACGAAGTTCGGCGAGATCGACTCCGGCGAAGTTGAATTTGGGGACTTCGCGGGGCGCGCAAAGTGGGAGAGTGTGATGCAGATCCCGGATCAGCGCATTCGAGACAGCCTGCTGCACTTGATCGTTTACCAGGGAGATACCGAGTTTGCCTCCACCGAGCAGCAACGCCACCTGCTGGCGAACGCGCCGAGCGAATACGAACTCCAGGCTGCGGCCCGCGTGATGAGGGAGGAGATGCGCCACGGTTGGCAGATTGTGGAGATCGTCCAGAAGTACATCAACCGTTGGTTCTCCTCTGCGCTGGACCTGTTCGGCATCGACCATTCGTCGTCCGCGTCATGGTTTTACGTGTGGGGTTTGAAGGGTCGTTTCGACGAGCATGGTCCCTGTGGAGATCGTCCAGAAGTACATCAACCGTTGGTTCTCCTCTGCGCTGGACCTGTTCGGCATCGATTCGTCGTCCGCGTCAAGGAGGGTCGTTTCGACGAGCACGAACGAGGGATCGACAAGGATCACCTGAACGATCGTGCGCGAACGCAGTATCATCGGGAGGTGACGGATCTGATCGGCCTCCTGAACAACGACATTACCGAGGGCAGGACCAGGCTCTACACCCCCGACATCAAGTTCAACCGTTCCCTCGGCGAGTACCAGGGCAAGACTTACAGCGTCCGGGGGGAGCTGCTAAGCTCTGAAGACTTTGTCAGCCACCTGGCCGACGTCCTGCCCGGACCGGCCGATCGAGCCAGGCTGGAAGAAATCTTCAAGGAAAAGGGCTGGATCTACCCGGTGGGGGAGCAGGTGACTGTGTGAAGACCGTTATCCGTAGGCCGTAGGCCGTTGAAGAGAAGGCCCGGGCGCTTTCTGCCCGGGCCTTCTCTTCTTCTTACAACGGGTAACGGCCTACGGCCTACGCCCCTACTGCTCTGCCTGTGGCAGAGCAGTAGGGGGCTCCACCTGCCATCCTTCGCCGTTGAGCGATCGCATGAACTCGAGCAGGTCGGCTTTTTCCGTGTCGGTCAGTTCCAGCTCTTTCATTTCCGGGTCGAGACTCGCGTTCTGGATACCGCCATCGTTGTAGAAGTCGATAACTTCCTCCAGCGTCCAGAACCGGCCATCGTGCATGTAGGGGCGTGTGTAGGCCAGGTCGCGAAGCGTGGGAGTCTTGAACCGTCCGCGGTCCTCCTCAGCTTCCGTCACCATATAGCGTCCGAGATCCGGATTCTCCTTATCCAGGCCCACGCCGAGGTTGTGGAACTGATTGTCGGTCAGGTTGAAGCCGGCGTGACATTTCAAGCAGTTGGCCTTCTCCTGGAACAATGTCCAGCCGCGCCGCGCGGATTCAGAGAGAGCGCTCTCTTCTCCCTTCATGAACCTGTCCCAGGGCGAGTTTCCGGAAATGATCGTTCGCTCGAAGGCGGCGATCGCCTTCCCAACACTGTCGATCGTGATATCGGGTGAGCCGAAAATCGCTTCGAACTGCTGGCGGTACCCCGGTATGCCGTTCAGAGTCTCCACCACCACCCGGTGTGTGTTGGCCATCTCGATCGGATTGGCCATCGGTCCGACGGCCTGTTCTTCAAGGTCTCTGGCGCGGCCGTCCCAGAATACGCCCAACTGTGCGTAGGCCAGGTTGATCACGGTCGGCGCGCTCCGGCCACCTTCCTGCGCCATGACGCCCATGCTGACGGGTCGGCCGTCGGTGAAGCCCATGACGGGGTTGTGACAGGTCGCGCAACTCACAGTCCCGTCCGATGACAGTCGCGGGTCGAAAAAGAGTTGCTTGCCAAGCTCGACCTTCGCGAGCGTCATCGGATTGTCTTCGGGGATCGGTGGTGGGGCGTCTATTCCCAGCGGCAGCTCGATTTCCATGGGGTCGTGTGCTCCGGGAGGGAACTGGTACCCGCTGTCGGGAGCCTGCGGCTGACAGGCGATCGCCATCAGCCCGAATACGCTCAGTGTGATCAATGTCTTCGACACAGGAACCTCCTTACAAACATCATGCCGAGGTCGATCGAGGAATCGGTCCTCCAATGGCCGATAGCTCCGTTACAGGCCACTAGAATCACCATCCCGTTTCACCTGGAACTCATCTGCCGCAGAACGTACTGCAGAATCCCGCCATGCCTGTAATACTCGATCTCGACGGGCGTGTCCAGCCGGGCCAGGACTTCGAAGCTCTTTTCCTGACCGGATTCGTCTCTTGTCCGGACCCGCAGCTTCTGACGGGGTTCGAGTCCCCCGCTGATGCCCTCGACATCGAACGTTTCATAGCCGCGCAACCCCAGGCTCGATCTTCCTTCGCCGTCGGCGAACTCGAGCGGCAGGACGCCCATGCCGATCAGGTTGCTCCGGTGGATCCGTTCGAAACTCTGAGCCAGGACCGCCCGTACACCCAGCAGACGGGTTCCTTTGGCGGCCCAGTCGCGCGACGATCCAGTGCCGTATTCCTTCCCGGCCACCACGACGAGCGGGGTTCCCTCTTTCTGGTAACGCATGGCCGCGTCGTAGATCGTCATCTGATCCCCATCGGGCACGTGCAGAGTCCAACCGCCTTCAGTCCCCGGCGCCATCTGGTTTCGGAGCCTGATGTTCCCAAAGGTGCCCCGCATCATCACTTCATGATTACCACGCCGGGCCCCGAAGGAGTTGAAGTTCGCCGGCTCGACCCCGTTTTCCTGAAGGTACTGACCGGCGGGGCCGTCGGCCGGTATCGCCCCCGCGGGGGAGATGTGATCGGTCGTGACCGAGTCGCCGAGCACTGCCAGGGCCCGAGCTCCGCGGATGTCCTCCAGATCCGGCGCCTCGCGCGGCATGTCCTCGAAGAACGGTGGTTTCTTGACGTACGTGGATTCCGGATCCCAGCCGTAGCTGTTGCCGGTCGGCACGCTCAGTTGGTTCCAGCGCTCATCGCCCTGGAGCGACTCTTCGTAGGCCTTGCGGAACATCTGCGGCTTGAGTGTGGAGGCGATCGCGCTCTGAATTTCCTCCTGATTGGGCCAGATGTCCTTCAGAAAGACCGGTTCGCCATCCGAGCCGGTTCCCAGAGGTTCGTTGACCAAGTCCACGTCCATGTTTCCCGCGATCGCATAGGCGACCACCAGCGGCGGCGACGCCAGGTAGTTCGCGCGAACGAGGGGGTTCACCCGGCCCTCGAAATTGCGGTTTCCACTCAGGACGGAGGCCGCCACCAGGCTGCCGCCTTGAATTCCTGCAGCGATGGGGCCGGGCAGCGGGCCGCTGTTGCCGATACAGGTCGTGCAACCGTATCCGACGAGGTGGAATTTCAACGCCTCCAGATCTTGGAGCAGTCCCGTTTCTCTGAGGTAATCCGTGACCACTCTGGATCCCGGAGCGAGGCTGGTCTTCACCCACGGCTGGACGTTCAGGCCCCGCCCGACGGCCTTGCGCGCCAGCAGCCCGGCGGCGATCATCACGGAAGGGTTGGAGGTATTCGTACAGCTCGTGATCGCGGCGATCACGACGGACCCGTGACCGATCGAAAACTCCTCCGAATCGATCTTTACGGGCACCGCCTTGACCAGGGGCGCTAGTTCGTCGTCTCCGGAAACCGCATTCGAGGATGCCGAGGGCGCAGAGCCCGAGTCGATCCAGTCCTGCACCTTACCCCGATTGCCGCTGCCGTTCAGCATCGACGCCAGTACTCTCCGAAAGTCCTTCTTGGACCGGCTCAACGGAATTCGATCCTGGGGTCTCTTGGGCCCGGCGATCGCCGGTTCGACAGTCGAGAGGTCCAGCTCCAGCGAATCCCGGAAGACGGGTTCCGGCGTTTCCGGGGTGCGGAAGAGACCCTGCGCCTTCGAGTAGGCGTCCACGAGCGCAATCCCGGCCGGATCGCGCCCGGTGAGCTCCATGTAGCTGAGCGTCTCGTCGTCCACAGGGAAGAACCCGATCGTCGCACCGTACTCGGGAGCCATATTCGATATGGTCGCCCGGTCGGCCAGCGACAGGTGCTCGATTCCCGGACCGAAGAACTCGACAAACTTGCCCACGACTCCCTTTGCGCGAAGAATCTCGACGACTCGGAGGACGGCGTCGGTGGCCGTTGATCCTTCCGGCAGCCGTCCGCTCAACCTGAAGCCCACGACATCGGGGATCAGCATCGACAGCGGCTGACCGAGCATCGCGCCTTCCGCTTCGATTCCTCCGACCCCCCAACCGACCACACCGATTCCGTTGATCATCGTGGTGTGGGAGTCGGTTCCGACCAGTGTGTCCGGGTATGCCACTGGCGGGGAGCCCCCTTCGTCGCGGAATACAACGGGGGCCAGATATTCCAGGTTCACCTGGTGCACGATTCCCGTGTCGGGAGGCACGACCCTGAAATTGTCGAAGGCTTTCTGTCCCCACTTGAGGAACAGGTACCGCTCCCGGTTTCGCTCCAGCTCCCGTTCGGCGTTGAAGTCGAACGCCGCCGCAGTACCGAAGCGATCCACCTGCACCGAATGATCGATCACCAGATCGACTGGCTGTAGCGGGTTGATGCGTTCCGGATTGCCTCCCAGATCGCGGATCATGTCCCTCATCGTGGCGAGGTCGACCACGGCTGGTACCCCGGTGAAGTCCTGCATGAGAACCCGCGCCGGGCGGAATGCGATCTCGCGTTCGCGACGTTCTCCGACCACGGATTCTGCCACCGCGCGCACATCGTCGGCCGATACAGACTCCCCGTCTTCGTGACGCAGGAGGTTCTCGATCATGATCTTCAGTGAAAAGGGCAGGCGGGACACTTCAACACCGGACTTCTCCAGCGCTTCCAGCGAGTAGTAGAGGAGCGACTCCTCGCCAAGTCGCAGTGTCGAGCGGGCTTCGAAACTGTTCATAGTCGTGATTCTCTCTCCTGATTAACTGCGTGCGGGACAGCAAGGAGCGGCTCGGCTCGTTTGTTAACCACCCATTATAGTAGGGTCTTCCAGAAACTTAGTGGGTCCGTTTGCATGTCGCGATATTGAGGAATCCGCATTACAGATCGTTCATCGGGAATTGCTCAAGTCGAATCTTGGAGAACGAGCATTCGGAGAGTTCAGGCATGGCCATCGCTGCCGCCTATTCAGTCCGTAGCAGGACTGCCCGAAGCCTCCGGACTCCTACCCGATTATGCTGACGCCGAGCAACGTCCCGATGCCGTAGGTGGCGCTCGCCGCAAGCGCCCCTATCCCGAGCATCCGCGCCCCGCTAAAGAGTGCGTTCCTTCCCGTGAAGATCGAAATCAGGACACCGGCACCGAACAAGGCGGCCGCAGCGCAGGAAGCGGACGCCAGAAAGGCGTAGTTGCCGCCGAGAAGCAGGTAAGGACCGACCGGGACGAAGGCACCGAGGGCGAACGCGACGAACGAACTGGCCGCTGCCCCTCTCGGTGATCCCAGCGAAGTGGGATCCAAGCCGAGTTCTTCCCGGGCGAGCGTCTGGATGGCCTGTGCCGGGTCCGAAATGATGTGTTGTGCCAGGGCGTCCGCTTGATCGGCCGGGATCCCCTTCGCCTGGTAGATGAGCGCCAGTTCCTCGCGCTCCTCGTCGGGAGACATCTCCAGTTCCTGCGCTTCGAGCGCGATCTGCTGTTCGTAGAGTTCTCTCTGAGATTTGACCGACACGTATTCGCCCGCCGCCATAGAGAACGCCCCGGCCAGCAGGCCGGCCACGCCGGCGAGCAGGATGATATCGGTGTCGACGTTGGCGCCGGCAATGCCCATTACCAGGCTGAAGTTGGAAACCAGACCGTCGTTCATCCCGAAGACGGCCGCTCGGAGGCTCCCCCCGTAGCTGGTCCGGTGCCAGCGCTCCGCTCCCAGAATCGCGTCGGCCCCCGCCCCGGCCCCGATCGGGTCGTGCATTGCCTGGATGGTACGACGGTGACTGCGTTCCTCTGCCGGAAGCCTGCCTGCGTCGGCCTGCCCGGCGTACTCATCTTCGACGCCTGCTTCGATGCCGCTGATGACAGGTAACACATAGGACGTTCCGAAACGCTTTGCCAGCAGAGCCAGCAGGCCCACACGCCAGCTGGGCTTGAACCGCGGAACCGACTCCCCCGCCGACTCCATGAGGTGTGCCCAGCGCCGGCAGTGGCGTTCCTCCGCATTCGCGAGCTTCTTGAAGAGCTCCGCGCGCTCGGAGTTTGTTTCGGCCTCTGCCAGAGCCAGGTAAAGCGCGACCCCTTCCTTTTCGCGGAGGTAGTTCTGGCGGTGCCGCTTGATGTCTTCTGAGTCAGGTTTCACCGGTCCAGAATACTATAGAGATCGACGCCGAAAGGCCCACGACAAGATTGGTGAACCCTGCTTGAATTGACCCACCCCTTTTGCTAGCGTTAGCGTTTTGGTCTTTGCGCCGAATTTGTTCCGTTTGAGCCGCAAAAAGATGATTCACGAATTCAAAGGTATGCGTCCCAGAATCGGGGCAGGGGTTTTCCTCGCCCCCGGGTCTCACGTCATCGGCGACGTCGAGATCGGGGACAATTCCAGCATCTGGTTCAACGCCGTGGTGCGCGGCGACATCGACTCCATCCGTATCGGGCACTACACCAACATCCAGGATGCGTGCGTTTGCCACGTCATGATGGATGAATGCCCGCTGATCCTGGGTGACTACGTCACCGTTGGACATTCGGCGACGTTGCACGGCTGCGTGATCGAATCTCACTGCCTGATCGGCATGAGCTCGACGATCCTGAATGACGTGCGCGTGGGCGAGGGCTCGATCGTGGCGGCCGGTGCCCTCTTGACCGAAAACCTCATCGTGCCACCCCGGAGCCTGGTTATGGGTATGCCAGCCAAGGTCAAACGGGAATTGACGGACGAAGAAGTCGCCGACATCGACGAATACGCCAGGCGCTACGTGGAGTACAAGGACAGTTATCTGGCAGGAGTGACAAGTGGCGGGTGACGGGTGACGCGTAATGATGTGCGGTCATAGACCGCACCTACATCACTGATGCAACAATGTGCGGTCACAGACCGCACCTACAATCGCTTCATGATCAAATCCGTTCGTGGAACATACGACATCCTTCCCTCTGACGTCCGGCACTGGCATGCCCTCGAGACGGAGATGAGAGCTGTCTTCGAGTCCTACGCCTTCGGCGAGATTCGAACCCCGATTTTCGAAGCGACGGAGTTGTTCGTCCGCGGTGTGGGCCAGGAAACCGACATCGTCGCCAAAGAGATGTACACGTTCACGGACAAGAGCGAAAAGGGATCCTTGACGCTGCGACCGGAAGGGACGGCTCCCGTCGTCCGTTCCTACATCGAGCACCACATGGCCGGTGAGTCTCGCATGGTCAAGCTGTACTACATCGGGCCGATGTTCCGGTACGAACGTCCGCAGCGGGGACGCTTCCGGCAGTTGCACCAGGCCGGCGTCGAAGTCCTCTCCTCCGACGACAACCCCGCGATCGAGGCCGAGGTTGTCGAGATGCTCATGCTGTTGTTCGAACGGCTCAATGTCACGGACCTGGAGACGGTGGTCAATTCGATTGGCTGTCGGGAATGCAGGCCCGCGTTCATTGAGGAACTCAGGGGCGCGATACGTGATCGGGCCTCCGACTTTTGCGGCGATTGCATTCGCCGCGCGGAAAGCAATCCACTGCGGGTTTTCGACTGCAAAGTCCCATCATGCCAGCCATTGTTGGCGGAACTGCCCGCGATCACCGACAATCTTTGCGATTCTTGCCGGGAGCACTTCGAGAAGTTTCGGGCGTTTCTGGACGAACGGGGGATCACCTACCGCATCGACCCAAGGCTTGTTCGGGGTCTGGACTATTACATGAGGACGACCTTCGAGATCCTGTCGGGGAGTCTCGGGGCTCAGGACGCGCTGGTCGGCGGGGGACGCTACGACGGCCTCATCGAAGCCCTCGACGGGCCGCCCACGAAGGGCTTCGGATTCGCCATGGGCCTGGACCGGCTGCTGTTGTCGATCCCGGACCTTGGCGCGCTTGCGTCGTACCAGGGGCCGGAGTACTTCATCGCGACGCTGGGAGACGAAGCGTTTCATTACGCTACGCTCCTGGCCCGGAAGCTGCGATCCCGGGGCAGCCGGGTTTACCTTGATTTCGATGGGCGCAGCCTGAAGAGCCAGATGCGGTTGGCCGGCAAGCTCGAGGCCGGCCAGGTTGTCATCATCGGTCCCGAAGAGTTGAAGGCGGGGAAGCTCGTAGTGCGGGACATGGAAACCGGTGAGCAACAGGAAATGTCGGAGACGGAACTACTCGCACCCGAAAGGCAGGGCCATTAGGTCCCACGTATGTCAGAGAAGCGAAAAACTCACAGTTGCGCCGCCTTGACGGCCCACGACGACGGAGCCGAGGTCGTTTTGATGGGCTGGGTGCACCGTCGCCGGGACCACGGAGGGCTGGTATTCATCGACCTTCGGGATCGCGAGGGTGTAACCCAGGTTGTCTTTAATCCCGAGCGACATGCCGAGTCTCACCTGCAGGCGAAGGATCTGCGTTCCGAGTTCGTGGTCGCGGTTTCCGGAACCGTCACAAAGCGAGCTCCCGACCTGGTGAACACCAAACTCAAGACGGGTGAGATCGAGGTGATGGCCGCCGGACTGGAAATACTAAGTGAAGCCAGGACCACGCCGTTTCCGATCGAAGACGACATCACGACCGCGGAAGACTTGAGGTTGAAGTACCGCTACCTCGACTTGCGTCGGCCGAAGATGCAGGCCAACTTCCACCTTCGACACCGGGCCATGATGGCCATCCGAAGCTACATGGACGGACAGGGGTTCTGGGAAATCGAGACGCCGTTCCTGACGAAGTCGACGCCCGAAGGCGCCAGAGATTACCTGGTCCCCAGTCGTCTCTATCACGGCAACTTCTACGCCTTGCCGCAGTCGCCTCAGATCTTCAAGCAAATCCTGATGGTGTCCGGCTTCGAGAAATACTTCCAGATCGTACGCTGCTTCCGTGACGAGGACCTGCGCGCGGACCGGCAGCCCGAATTCACGCAGATCGACATCGAGGTCTCGTTCCCGGACGAGGACGGGTTCTTCTCTTCGATCGAAGGCCTGATGTCCGACGTTTTCGGGGTCCAGGAAATCGAGATCCAAGTCCCGTTTCCCCGGATGAGTTACGTCGAAGCGATGGATCGGTACGGCAGCGACAAGCCGGATACGCGCTTCGGATTGGAGTTGGCGGACTTCAGCGAAGTGTTTCGCGCCGCCGAGCCGTCGCTGTTTCGTGAGATCGTCGCCTCCGGCAACACCGTGCGTGGGCTCGTGGCGCCGGTTTCCTACTCTCGTAAGATCTCGGATGAAATCGACGAGTTCGTCAAGCAACTCGGAGGGGCCGGCGTCGCCTGGGTAAAGGTCTCCGACGAGGGCTGGACGGGCACTCCGCCGGTCAAGAAAGCCGGCGCGCAGGCGATTGATGCGCTCATCAGCCAGGCCGGTGCGAAGCCCGGCGAGACGATCTTCATGATTGCCGGGGACCGTATGGAGGCGCTGAATCTGCTGGGGGCTCTCCGGCTCGAGGTTGCCCGTCGGGAGGACTGGATCCCCCAGAACAAATGGAACTTCCTGTGGGTTGTCGACTTCCCTCTGTTCGAATTCGACGCGGCTGACGACCGCTGGGTGTCGCTGCACCATCCGTTCACGTCGCCGGTTCCGGAGGACCTGTCGATTCTGGAAAGCGAACCGGGCAAGGTCCGGGCCCGCGCGTACGACCTGGTCCTGAACGGCGTGGAGTGCGGCGGGGGTTCGGTCAGAATCCACCGCAGTGACGTCCAGAGCCGAATCTTCCGGTTGCTCGGGATGGATGAGGAAGAGGCGCAGGAGAAGTTTGGATTCTTCCTGGAGGCTCTCGAGTACGGGACGCCGCCACACGGGGGCATTGCGCTGGGCCTGGACCGAATCATCATGCTGCTGGCCGGCGGAACATCCCTCCGCGACGTGATCGCGTTTCCGAAGACCGCACGAGCCGTCGACCTGATGAGCGGCTCGCCGTCGCCCGTCATCGACCAGCAACTGAGGGAGCTTGGCATCAAACTCCGCAAGGGCTAGTGGCCTGTAACGGAGATATCGGCACCATCGCCGATGGGTCTTGCCAGTCGAGGTCGAGGAGAGAGGAGGAATTGATGCGGTTTCATCATGACGACGAACGACAAAGAGATCGACGGCAACCCCCATCGGCCCGGAGGGTTGCGGCGGAACGGCACCGTCTTCGTTGTCGCTCCTCCTCGCAATGTAGGAGCATTACCTCGTCGTCGGCTCCTAGAATCCGGTGCCGTTCCACCGCAACGCTGGTACCGATATCTCCGTTACAGGCCACTAGGGGCATGGTGCGTGTAGGTGCGGTCTATGACCGCACATTCTTCGAACCGCAACAGCGTGCGCTCATAGAGCGTTCCTACACCCTTTCGAGGCCTCCCGTGCCTCCGGAGGGTCCCCGGTTGGGCCGCCTGCATGCCAAGCTCAGGAATGCCTGTCGCTTCTCCGCGTGATATGTCCAGGATCCACGTACTGCCCGATGACGTTCGGAACCAGATTGCGGCCGGCGAGGTGGTGGAGCGTCCGGCGTCGATCGTCAAGGAACTGATCGAGAACGCGATCGATGCCCGGTCGACCAGGATTTCTGTAGAAGTGCGCGGGGGTGGCCGCCAGTCTATCCGGGTCACGGACGATGGCGACGGGATCGCTGCCGCCGACGCGGAGCTCTGCTTCCGGCGACACGCAACCAGCAAGCTCCAGACGGCGGACGACCTGTTTGCGATCCAGACGCTCGGATTCCGGGGCGAAGCCTTACCTTCGATAGGGTCCGTTTCCCGCGTTCTCCTGGAGACCCAGACGCACCAGGAACCGGTCGGCACTTCTGTGCAGGTCGCCGCCGGAGAAGTCATCTCCCGGCAGGAAGGAGCCTTCCCCGCGGGAACGCAGATCACCGTCGAAGACGTGTTCTACAACGTCCCGGCCCGGCGCAAGTTTCTGAAGTCCGAGTCATCCGAGCTCGGCCAGGTCACTACGCATTCAACCCACTATGCCCTGGCGTTTCCTGAGATTCATTTCACGCTCAAGAGCGGAAACTACGAGGTGTTGTCCACACCGCCTGCCGCAGATGCCAGGGAGCGCGTCTTCCAGGTTTTCGGCCAGGACCTGCTCGACGAACTGGTCGAACATAGGCAGGACTTCGGGTCTTCGGGAGTGAAGGTTCACCTGTTTACATCGAGGCCCCACGTCCAGAAGTACAACCGCAACTCGATGTTCTTCTTCGTCAACGGGCGCGCGGTTCGTGACCGGATTATCTTGCACGCCTACAACGAGGCTTACCGAAGCATCCTGCCGTCGGGGACCTTCCCGGTGACCATCCTGTTCGTCGAGGCGCGGGCCCGGGACATCGACGTGAACGTCCACCCGGCAAAGACGGAAGTGCGGTTCCGCCACGGACCGCTCGTGCACGACGCGATTCGCGACACCGTCCTGGAAGCGCTGAAATCAGACAAGACGATCATTCCCATGGGCTCTGAAGCGCCGCTTGGGTCACCTTACAAAGCGCCCGCCTTCCAGAGTAAAGTTCCCGATTCCTGGAAGAACGGACCGATCGCCACCGAACCTCTCAAGGATTCGCCTGCGCGGCTGACTTTTTCAGATTCCCGAGCGCTGGATCTGAATTTCGAGCAGGCCCAGACCATCGTAGGAGCCGGTTCCGCCGAATCGGCGCTGGATTCAAGCCTTCCCGATTTCGACCTCGTACAGAAACAGATCCGGCCCCTCGGTCAGCTCCAGGACAGTTTCATCGTTGCGGTGGACTCGTCCGGTCTCGTTGTCATCGACCAGCACGTGGCTCACGAACGTGTCCTGTTTGAGACGTACCTGAGGGAGCGGATGGAAGGCAAGATCGATGTCCAACAGTTGCTCATGCCGATTGTGCTGGAAATCAGCCCGCGCCAGGAGGTTATTTACGAGGGCATCGCGCCGGAGTTGATGCGCAACGGTTTCGAGGTCGAGCCCTTCGGTCCCCGCACCATCGCCGTCAAGACGGCTCCGGCGATCCTGAAGGCGGGCGGCGTCGAGAAACTGCTTCGAGAACTCCTGGACGGACTGGAAGCAGAGAACAAGAAACTCGATATCGACAGTTTCAGACAAAAAATCGCGGCAACCGTCTCCTGCCATGCCGCAATCAAGATCAACAATCCGCTGGATAGTGTTAAGATGCGGTGGCTGGTTACGGAGCTGATGAAGACCGATTGCCCGACGGTCTGCCCGCACGGGCGCCCAATCATCCTGAGGTACGATCTTCGGGAGATCCAGAAGGCCTTCAAGAGGTCGTGACTCAGGCTGAAGAAAGGATGCGACATTTCGGTTTGTCGCCGCCGAGTCGGTGGCTTTGGTTTAGCAAGCAATCACGATAGTCTCTATATTCAAATCCACTAGGAGGACGCTGTATGGCAGGTAAGTTGACTCAGACTCAGATCATTGCCGCGCTGGCGGAGAAGGCGAGCGTCAGCAAGAAAGAGGCGAAAGAATTTCTCGGCACGCTTTCAGACCTGGCGCACAAGGAAGCAAAGAAGAACGGCGAGTTCACTCTTCCCGGCATCGGCAAGCTGGTGAAGCAGAAAAGAAAGGCCCGGATGGGGCGCAACCCGGCAACGGGCGAGGCGATCAAGATTCCTGCCAAGACCGTTTTGAAATTCCGGATCGCCAAAGCGGCCAAAGATGCGGTTCTCGGTGCTGCCGCCGCTAAGAAAAAGAAGAAGTAGACCGGCCCTACGTACATGGACGCGGGAATTTCGACGCTTGCGGGCGGCGACGGCACCCGCGTCCGCTTCTTTCCGAGTAAGCCTAAGGATCAAGCGTCCTGAGGTTGCTCGGGGGGAATCAGTCCTCCCATGAACCATCCGATGACGGCGGCGACCGCGCCAATCACGGCGTTGACGACGAGACCTCCGGCCCGTATTCCCATCGCCGTCCCGAAACCCACCGGTCCATCCTGATTCAGAGCCGCCGGATAGTTGAAGTGCGTGTCGCCGATCACATAGGAGAGGCCGGTTCCGAAAAAAATCAGAATCTGCGACGCCAGCGCGATGAGAATGCCGACCTGTACTGCCCCTCCGATTCCGTAGCCCTTGTAGCGCCGCGCGACCGCAGGCCACAGCAGAGCGAGATGGACTTGCAACGTGACCATCGAGAAGAACTGTAGACCCGTTTCGTAGGGCGTTCCAGCCTGGCTCATGATTAGCTTGCCCAGGAAGAAAATCAGCAACAGCAGTGCGGGAACTGTGACGAACTGAATTTTCTCTTTCATCTGCGTTCCTCCTGGCGTGGATTGTATGCCAGCACGAAGCCGGTAGGGAACCGCGAAGAGACCGGCTATGGTCGATGTCGGACACGTGAAGGAGCGGTCGTCTCGCGACCCGGTCCGTTGATGCGGGGCAGCGCGCTCTCAAAAGAGCAAGGTTCTTGCAGAAACGTTAGGGGTCTGATCGCAAATCGTATATTTGAACAATCCGCATCGCAGGCACCCTTGGGACGCGTGGGCCTCGATCAATGACAACTCCAGCAATTCCAATATCCAACTTCAAATGCGGATTCGTCCAATGGCCAAATCTTAAATCACTCTTGGCAGGAGCGGGATCTCCGGGCTCACTCAAGACCGCAATCCCAACAAAAAAGACGACCCTCGAGGCCGTCTTCAATAAACGTCGAATCGGTGCTATCCGTCCGGGCTATTCCACCTAGTTGGTGGATTCTCGCTCAGTTCCTTCGATCTGCCTTCGCGGACTTCCAGTTGTGGAAATCGGATCCCAGGATAAAGAACTTCCGGCCAATTCGCATCGTCGGGATGCCGTCCTCCTCGATGATGCGGCGGAAGTGCCTGATGGAAAAGCCCGCCAATGACGCCGCTGTAGGTCCGCGTTGTTTGTAGGGGTCGCCTCTTTGAGCATCGCGCCGCCTCCTTTTCTCCCCTCCCCAGAGCAAGTCGTCTTCCAGACCCGGGCCGGGTTTCGGGTTCGAGAGAGTCGTGACGAAAGGTGGCGCCAGTGGCCGGGCTGGCCAGGATCGACGGGAGCGATCGGCAGGCCGGGCAGATAACGAAATCGAGGCACGCCCGTGCGAACGTCTCGAAATCACGTCCGTGCAGCCCTGCAAGTTATTCAGCCGATTGCCACAGGCCGTGCCCGACCTGTTCGCTAAGGGCGTCGCCGGTGGTGTTCGGTTGGCGTTGCTCGGTTTCTGATGGCAAGGCGTCCGAGCTTCTGCTCAGTTAGAGAGCCGCGTTCGCACGAAAGCCGGCCTTATGGCTCCAGGCACGTGTGGGCGAGTCGGTCAATTCGATGACGATAGGGGTTGGAGGGAGTGTCAGGAAACTGAACAGTTTTTCCGGGGGGCGTCGCCCGTCCCGAGGGGGAGGGTCGGCCGAGAGTTGGAGTTTCTCGGCTTTCTCCGAGGGGGTCCGAGCGGAAACGAGAGTTGGAGTTTCTCGACAGCTTTCGAAATCTGGATCGATTCGAATCGTGCGGCCCGGTCGTTACCCAGCGCCAACTCGATGCTACCGAGATGAAACTGTGCGCCGGCCAGGTATTCGTGGTTCCGCGCGAAGAGGACCCTTCGGAACAACTCCCTCGCTTCCCGAAGCTGACCGCTTCTTTCCAGAGTGGACGCCGTGTCGTACAGGGCCAGCGGCGAGTTGGAGCGGCCCGGCGCCTGTCGAATGCTGCTGATCTTCTGGAGTTCCTCCTGCGCGCCTTTCAGGAAGTAGTGTCTGTACACGTCCGAGAAAGCCTGCGCGGTGTCGTCGTCCAGCGTCGAGGTGGGGTCGGACTCCAGTATTTCGAGCCGTTCTACAGTCCGCGAGATTGAATCGGTGAGTTTTTCGTTCCGCAAGATTGCATCGATGTCGCCCAATTCCGGAGTGTGGTTCGGGAAACTGGAGTGGAGGTAGACGGCAGATTTCCCTTCTTCGAGCTCCCGGTGAATCAGGTCCAGGACCTCCATCGACTTGTGGTGATAGCCGACGGCCAGGGGGTGCAACCGAACCTCGAACCCCTTCCGCTTCAACCGCAGTCCCAGTTCAACGTCTTCGAGCCCGTAATGCGTAAAGCCTTCGTCAAACCCGCCGTTCTCGAGCACCAACGGCTTCCACAGGATTGTGTTTCCCGTCGATAGGTTCGCCAGAGGTTGAGGCTGATCCCCGGCCAGATCGCGGAACGGTCCGTGCTTTTCCAGCCAGTCCATGGTCAGTGTACGTCCGAGTTCTGGATCCCAGACCACGCGTCCGACGATCGCACCCTTACGGTTCTTCCATTTTCGAAACGCGAATGCCAGCTCTTCGACCATCGACGGGGTAGCGTAGATGTCGTCATCCAGAATCAGGACGGTTTCGTGTAGCGCCTTGTGTAATCCGGTGTTGACGGTGGCGGCGCGTCCCCGGTTGCTCCCGTGCCGAACGAGGCGGACATGGTCAGGGCACTCGACCCGCACCAGGGAACCATCGTCGACGACGATGACGTCGGCGTCAGGGTAGTTCAGGTGCTCCAGGCACTGCGAGATACTGCCGTTCCTGTTATAGGTCGGGATGATGATGCTCAGTTCGGTGCTCATGGCGGTTGGATCCGCAGCATGTATCGCAACCGACGGTCCAAACACCCAGGCCTTGCTTTTCAGTGGATTGCAACGATCTGCTGCCCGCTCAGGTCCATAGATTTGACGGTGTCCCGGTTTCGGTGACCGGCAGCCGTCACCGGTCCGCCCAGGGGCTCACGTTCGGAAGGAATCAGCCTTGAGTCGCTCTAGAGCGTGCAATGCCTCTCGGTGCCCCGGCTCCCGCTGGAGCACGCTCTCGAACTGGCCCGTCGCACCATCCCGATCACCCAAGGCTTCCAACGTCATGGCCAGGTAGAATCGCGCGCTGAGATCCAGACCCGGAAATAGATGTGAGGCGCCCAGCAGAAAGCGGAGTTCGGTCGATGCCTGCCCGAGGTGACCGTCGCGGAACAGCTCTTTCGCCCTCTGCAGTTGACGCAGAATGAGCGCCTCCACTTCGGAGGTCGGTTTCTTGAATCCCCTGAAGACAGCCTTTGGGATCTGGCCGCTCCGGTTGAGATAGTGGGCCAGCACCACCTGCTCGTTCCTTCCGCTCTGGAAGTGGCGGACGGCTTCTTCTACCTCTTCCGCGACCTCTCGCGCCTCTTCTCGAAGGCTGGCCAAGAGGACGGCGAGATCCTCGGCGAAGGCGTCCCGAACGAGAATGGTCGTCAGCTCACCGTAGACGGATGCCCGGCTGCGTCTTGTCCGATTCGAAAGCCACGACACCACCTTTGGAAGACCGTGTTTCTCGAGGAAGTGTCGTTTGGCGATCAGGGCTAGTTCGGTCGTGTAGCCGCGGGCGTGGATGTCGGGTTTCGAATCGTGAACCCGGGAATCATGCAAGGGCTCTTCCAGGAGTGCAACTTCGCTTCGCATTGCTATTTCGAGCCAGAGCAGGTAGTCGGATACCTTCCCCAAGTCGGGCAGCCTGTCGTCGTTTTCCAGCAACGGACCGATGGCGTCGAGGAGTTCTCTTCTCACGAGGACCGTTCCCGCGTTGATGAAGTTGCCTGCCAGCAGGCGGAAGAACGCGCGCTCGCCGGTGCAGTTCTCCGGAACCGTGACGGAGTGAGTCGCCCCGGCCTGGTCGATGTGCCTGTAGGCGGTGTGGACCATGCCTGCCGCCGGCCGGTCTTCCATCACCCGGACCATGGTCCCCAGGCATTCCCGCCGACAACGACCGGCGGCGTTCATCCAGCTGAAGTATTGGCCCCGCATCGCCCGGATGCCCACATTGACTGCTCGAGAAGAGGTGGCCGGGCCATCGTGCAGACGGATCAGTCGAACCTTCTCGGGAAGTCGGCTGACGTACCTGCCGGCGATGCCGAGGGAGTCGTCTGTGGATGTGTCGTCCACGATGATGACTTCCCACTCCTCAAAAGACTGCGAGAGTACGCTGTCCAGGCATTCAGAGAGAAAATGACCGCGGTTGTAGTTTGGTAGGACGATCGATACGACTGGCGTTCTCATGATGTCGCTTCAGTTTCGGGATTCAGACACGCTTACGGCGTGCTAGTGGCGATACGGGAGTCGGAGCTGTACCCACTATCCCGAATCTCCCGCATCACATCAGCAGCTTCAATTCCAAAGCGCAGCGGAAAACAATAATCGAACCATAAATAGTCGTTTCGACAACGCGTTGAGGCCGTTCTCCGCAGGCGGACCAAAACATGACGACTAAGTCGCTAGCGCTGGGAGAGGGCAAATGCTGACCGCTGACGGCGTGGACCACCCACAGTTTGACACCTCCGGATTGTGCTCCTATCCTCACTCTATGTTGCCGATTCCACCGGCTCTCGAAGTCGCATCGCTTTCGAAGACCTACCGCCGATGGTGGTCGAGAAAGGGCGTGCGTGCCCTCGACGATGTCAACTTGACGATTGAGCGGGGGTCGATCTTCGGCCTGCTCGGCCCGAACGGTGCCGGAAAGACATCCCTGATCAAGATCGCGTTGACGATTGCGCGTCCTACCAGCGGTCGGGTGCGACTATTGGGCGAAGACACACGCAACCGGTCGGTTTTTCGCCGGGTGGGTTACCTCCCGGAAAACCCACGATTTCCAACCCACCTTAGCGCCAACAACGTGCTGCGTCTGTATGGAAGCATGAGTGGCCGCGACATGGCCTACATCCGCGAGAAGGGGCCGGAATGGCTCGAACGGGTTGGTCTGAGCGGCTGGGAGCGGACCAAGGTCGCGAAGTTTTCCAAGGGAATGGTCGAGCGCCTGGCGTTCGCTCAGGCCGTGATTCACGACCCGGACCTGATCTTCCTGGACGAGCCGACCGATGGCCTGGACCCGGTTGGTCGGATGGAGATCCGGAAGATTTGTCGTGAACTCGCCGATCAAGGAAAGACTGTCTTCATCAACTCGCATATCCTGGCCGAAATCGAGATGGTTTGCGACCGGGTCGCGCTGATGAAGCACGGGCGCATCGTCGACGTCGGTACGGTTTCGGAGTTCACATCGGGCGGGGAGGCCTACGAGGTTACGGTGGCGGCCGATGATGGTTTGAAGGTGTGGTTCCAGACCCAGGATCTGGAGTACACGTCCACCAACGGTCGTCTTCATGTGACGCTCGCCGACCGGAGTTCAGCAAATCAGCTCATCGATGCCCTGAGGAGGCGGGGGGTTGAGATCGATTCCGTGCGGCCGCGGAGCAAGACGCTCGAATCGGTGTTTCTGGAAAGGGTCGGCTGATGTGGATGCCACTCAAACCAGGGGTGTTTCTCGATACGTTCGAGGAGTCGTTCCGGAACAAAATGTTCCTGTTCTTCTTCGTGATTTCATCGCTGATCATCGGCTCCATCGGCCTGGCGCTGAACATGGACATCGTCACCGGAGCAATCACCGGGGTGACGTTCTTCGGAGAGGAACTCGAAATCCCTCGGATGACGGTTCAGCAGTTCATCAACGCGGTACAGGCCGGTCTGGCTACGTTGATTGCCACCATCGGCCTCTTTCTGGCTCTGATGGCGACGGCGACGCTGTTCCCGCTGATGCTTCAGAAGGGCAGCGTTGAGTTGATTCTCTGCAGGCCCGCGCCGCGGTGGCGGCTTTTGCTGGCCCGGTTCGTCGGAGGGACCGCCATCATGGCGTTGAACGCCGCCTACCTGATGGTCGGTGTCTGGCTCGTCCTCGGTTACAAGTCGGGGATCTGGAATACCGGGTTTCCGAAGTCGACGATCTTCATCGTTCTGGCGTTTGTCTTTCTGTACTCTGCCGTGATGGCGTTCTCGGTGATGACGGAAAACGGTTCCGTGGGACTGCTGGCAGGGTACGCCATCCTGATGTTTTCGCCGATCCTTGCCGCCCACGAACGGATCACCCCGGTGTTCTCAAAGGAACTTTACCGGGACATGTTTCGTTCTCTGTATTGGGTGCTGCCCAAGGTGGCCGAGCTGATTGGGGCGGTCCGGGGTGTTATCGCCGGCACGCCTCTGGAGATCGAAATGGTACTGGCGACCTCCGCGCTGTTCGCCGCCGGTTGTTTTTCTGTCACGATGATATACTTCACGAGAAGAGACTATTAGTTGAGGTTCCTGCCATGAAATGGGTTATCGGTGTCTTCGCCCTTGCGGCAACGATCGCCGTCGTCGCCGGCTTTCCGGGCGCCACAGCCGAGGCGGTCAGTCCGGATGAAGAGTTATTGAAGCTTTTCCCCGCTGACACCGATGGTGTCGGGTTCATCGACGTAGCCGAGCTGCGTGACAACCCGCTGGTAGACGACCTGGTCCAGACCCGGCTGAGAGGCCGCGCCCGGCGCGGCCTGGACGAATTCACTGAGCGAACAGGTCTCGATCCGATTAGAGATCTGGAACAGGTGATGGTCGGGCGCACGGGACGGGATAGCTTTCTGGTCGTCGCCCGCGCGAGCTATGACGCCGTTCGCGTCTCGCAGTTTTTCGGCGACCGGGATGTCGTTTCCGAAGCGTATCTCGGCCGAACCATGTACAGGCCCCAAGCGGATGACGACTGGGTCGTGTCTTTCATCGACGACCTTGTTCTGGGAGGTTCGGACGATGCCGTTCGAGGGGCTATCGACCGGCTGGCCGCTCCCGATTCCAGCGCCCTGGACAACCAGTCGCTCGTCGACGCGATCTCCTCGATCGACGACGGAAACCAGGTTTGGGCCGTGGGAGCCTTTTCGTTGCTGCTTCCGGCCGGGATTGCTCCGCCCATGGCGACAGATCTGGTCGATTCACTCGAGCGTGGCACCTACCAGATGAGGCTCGACACGGCTTTGACGGCGCGTGCCATCGGAGATTTTTCGAGTCCCGAGATGGCACGGAGGACCACGGATTTATTGCGCGGTTTTATCGCTCTCGGCAAGATGCAGGCCGTCGAGCGTATGGAGCTGATCGAACTGCTCGACGGAGTCGCGATCGATGCCGTGGACTCTTCCGTACACATCAATTTTGAGGCGGACGGAGAACTGCTCCGGCGGTTGGGCGATGTAGCGGAACAGTAAGGGTCACGTACCTAAGAAAAGGGGCGCTCGTACGAGCGCCCCTTTTTTTGGTTTTTGAGTAACGTGCCGCGAGGGAGCCAATGTGAGGGGACAGGGACTTGCCCTGTCCCCGGGTGTGTGCTGATCAGAAGTGTTGGGTATAGCCCTGTCCCCGCGTGTGTGCTGATCAGAACGGTCCCGGAACGCCGGATCGCAAATCTTTCTATTGCAGAATCCGCATTGGAGATTTGGCGATTCGAGATTTGAAATTGTAGATCGAAAGACAGGTGTAGGTGCGGTCTGTGACCGCACGTTGTTTCGGTCCGAGAAGTGTGCGGTCATAGACCGCCCCTACACCGTTGTCCCCCGGCTTTTCTGCTTAGCGAAGACCCGGGGACAGGGCAAGTCCCTGTCCCCCTCACCACAGAGAGCGGTGCCTCCGCCGCTCGACCGGGGGTGCCTACCTGGCTCCGCTCATTGAGGCCAGGAAGTCCGCGTTCGCCTTGGTCTTGCCCATCTTTTCGAGCAGCAATTCCATCGCCTCGACCGTCGAAAGCGGATTGAGAACCTTACGCAGGATCCATATGCGGGTCAACTCGTCCTTCGAAACCAGCAGCTCTTCCTTCCGCGTTCCGGACCGGTTGATGTCGATGGCCGGGAACACGCGCTTGTCGACGAGCTTCCGGTCCAGACCGATCTCCATGTTGCCCGTACCCTTGAACTCCTCGAAGATGACGTCGTCCATTCGGCTGCCCGTGTCGATCAGGGCCGTGGCGATGATCGTCAGGCTACCACCCTCCTCGATGTTGCGCGCAGCGCCGAAGAACCGTTTCGGACGTTGCAGCGCGTTCGAGTCGACTCCGCCGGAGAGGACCTTACCGGACGGCGGCACGATCGTGTTGTAGGCGCGCGCCAGCCGGGTTATAGAGTCCAGCAGAATCACGACGTCACGCTTGTGTTCCACGAGGCGTTTCGCTTTTTCGATCACCATCTCGGCGACCTGCACGTGGCGGGAGGCAGGTTCATCGAAGGTTGAACTGATCACCTCTCCGTTCACGGACCGCTGCATGTCGGTCACTTCCTCGGGACGCTCGTCGATCAGCAGGACGATCAGGATGACTTCCGGTTGGTTCGCCGTGATCGAGTTTGCGATCGTTTGAAGGAGCATGGTCTTGCCCGTGCGCGGCGGCGCGACGATCAGTCCTCGTTGTCCCTTGCCGATGGGGGTGAGCAAGTCGAGCACCCGGGCCGACAGGTTGTCTTTCTCGGTTTCCAGCTTTAACCGTTCGTCCGGATAGAGCGGGGTCAGGTTGTCGAAAAAGATCTTGTTGCGCGCCTGATCGGGATGCTCGAAGTTGACGGCTTCGACCTTGATCAGGGCGAAATACCGTTCGCCTTCCTTCGGGGGGCGGACCTGTCCCGATACCGTGTCGCCTGTTCTCAGGTCGAACTTTCGTATCTGAGAAGGCGAGACGTAGATGTCGTCCGGGCCCGGCAGGTAGTTGTAGTCCGGCGCGCGCAGAAAACCGAAGCCGTCCGGCAGAGTCTCCAACACACCTTCGCTGAAAATGAAGCCGCTCTTTTCAGTCTGGGCCTGGAGGATCTTGAAGATCAGCTCCTGTTTCCGCATCCCCGATGCTCCCTGGATGTTCAGGTCTTTGGCGACCTGGGTCAGGGAGGAGATGTTCATCTCCTTCAACTGGGCGATGTCCATCGCCGCGGTGCCGTCCGGGCGTTCTGTTACGAGTTTTTTTGTCACTGGCGGGTTTTTCTTACTCATGTGGGGTTTGTGTGAAATTGTGGTGTCCCGGTCGCGGATCCTGGCGGATCCAGCGTCCTCCACCTAGGAAATCGCAGTTCGTATCCTGGTCAAGACGGTGTCCTTACCAAGACGCTTGACTGCTGAGAATGGAATCACTTCGTCGGCCGCGAGGGCTTCCGTGGTCCTCGTAATCGACTTGTTGAGTTGATTCCGTGAAAGTTTGTCTGCTTTGGTCAGAATGATGGCGTTCTCTATAGCGTAATGGTCCAGCCACTCCTTCATCGAAACATCATTCGGGGTGGGCGGGATTCGGCAGTCAATGAGCAACAATGCCAGTCTCAGCTGCGGGCGATCCCGCAGATACCCTTCGACCATCTTCTTCCAGCCGGCTTGCACCGTTTTGGGTACCTTCGCGTATCCGTATCCGGGCAGGTCGACGAAGTAAAAGCGATCATTGATCGAATAGAAATTAACTGTCTGTGTGCGACCTGGCGACGAACTGATCCGGGCCAGGCCACCGATGTTGACCAGCGCGTTCAGCAATCTCGATTTTCCGACGTTCGACCGGCCAATGAATGCTATCTCCTGAAATTGATCACGGGGAAAGTCCGCCGGTTTCAGGGCACTCTTGACAAATCGGGCGGAAGTAACTTTCACGGGAGGCTGAGCACGGATGGCTCATTTCCGAACCCACTTATTCTATCAATTCTCTACCAAAAAGATCCAGCCGGTAATCCACCGGACAAGATTCGGAGATCAAGAGCTGATTGCGCAGTCTGACAGTAAAACCCCCAAACTGCAGGATCAACCGTCTAGCAGGCTGCTGAAAAACTCCGTTTTTCGGCTGTCTGTGTCGCGGCATAGGATGTGCCGCCATTTTCGATGGCTGTAAGCCATTGAGAATGTGAGGCACCTGAGAATCACACTTCTCAGGTGACGTTGCTGAAAAAGCCACTGAGGGCTTTTTCAGCATCCTGCTAGTGAGTAATCGAAGTCTGGCGGTCCGCCGGGTTGCTTGCGGCACGAGGGTCGAACGCTTCGGATTCGTCCAATGGGGTCGGTTGGTCCGTCAGCGCGACCTTCAGGACCTCGTCCATGCCGTCGACGAGGTGGATCGTGAACTCGTCCATGATCGCCGTCGGGATATCCGCCAGGTCCTTCTGGTTGTCCTTCGGAAGGATGATGGTTCGAATACCGGCCCGGTGAGCTGCCAGCAGTTTCTCCTTGACGCCTCCGATGGGTAGAACCTTGCCGCGGAGCGTGATTTCGCCAGTCATGGCGACATCGCAGTGGACCGGGATCTGGGTCAGCCCGCTCACGATCGAGGTGGCCATCGTGATGCCTGCCGAAGGCCCGTCCTTCGGTATAGCTCCTTCCGGCACGTGGATGTGCAGATCGAGCCTCTGGTAGAAATCCTTGGGGATTCCGAAGGCGTGCGATCGAGACCGAACATAGCTCATCGCCGCCTGGGCCGATTCCTGCATCACGTCACCGAGCTTGCCCGTCAGCGTCAACTTGCCGCTGCCCTCCATCAGAGTGGCTTCGGTGGCGAGTATCTCGCCGCCGACTTCGGTCCACGCAAGGCCGGTCACGAGACCGATCTCGTTCTTCTCCTCGGGGCGGTCGGGTCGATACTTCGGAATGCCAAGGTAGTCGACCAGATTGTCCGGCGAGATCTGGGTCTGATACTTCTTGCCTTCCCGGACGACGGCCCGGGACACCTTGCGGCAGACAGACGAGATCTCCCGTTCCAGATTCCGCACACCCGCCTCGCGCGTGTAGCGGCGGATGATCGTTGGCACGGTCTCCTCGTCGAACTGCAACTGCTTATGGGTGATGCCCGTCGTTTCCACCTGTTTCGGGATCAGGAATCGCGTGGCGATTTCCCGCTTTTCCTGCTCCGTGTAGCCGGGGAGCCGCAGTATCTCCATGCGGTCCTGCAGCGGCTGAGGGATCGTGTGGAGCACGTTTGCCGTGGCGATGAACATGACCTGTGACAGGTCGTAGTCCACGTCCAGGTAGTGATCGTTGAACGTGGAGTTCTGTTCGGGGTCGAGGACTTCAAGCAGAGCCGCTGCCGGGTCGCCGCGGAAGTCCATGCTCATCTTGTCGACCTCGTCGAGCAGGAACACCGGGTTCATCGTTCCGGCCTTCTTGATCATCTGGATGATCTGTCCGGGCAGGGCGCCGATGTAAGTGCGGCGGTGACCACGAATCTCGGCTTCGTCGCGGATGCCGCCCAGGGCCAGACGGACGAACTTACGTCCCGTGGCTCGCGCGATCGACATGCCAAGCGACGTCTTGCCGACTCCCGGCGGTCCGGCGAAGCAGAGGATCGATCCCTTCGGTTTCTTGACGAGCTGGCGGACGGCCAGGAACTCGAGGATGCGGTCCTTGACCTTGTTCAAACCGTAGTGGTCTTCGTTCAAGATCCGCTCGGCTGCCTCGATGTTGCGGATCTCACGTGTGCGTTTCTTCCACGGGACGGCGATCAGCCAGTCTACGTAGTTGCGCGAGACCGTCGATTCGGCCGACATCTGGGGCATCATTTCGAGCCGGCGCATTTCCTGCATTGCCTTTTCGTACGCATCCTTGGACATGCCGACTTCTTCGATTTTGGCTCGAAGCTCTTCCAGATCGGATTTCTCGTCCTTCTTCCCGAGCTCACGCTGAATCGCCTTGATCTTCTCGTTCAGGTAGTACTCTTTCTGGGCGCGCTCCATCTGCCGCTTCACACGACTCTGAATGGAACGGTCGACTTGCAGCTTTTCGATTTCAATGTCCAGCAGGTCGGCTAGCCGCTTGCAGCGCTCGACCGGATTGAAGATTTCAATCAGCTCCTGCTTTTCTTCGATCGAAAGCGTCAGGTGCGAGCAGACCGTGTCCGCCAGCCGCCCGATATCGTCCATCCGGATCGCCGACAGGACCTGCTCGTAGTTCACGTTCTGGCTCAGCTTGACGTATTGCTCGAAGAGCTGGCTGACGCGGGAAATAAGGGTGTCGTATCCGGTGAACGATTGGCTGCGGAAGGGCGAGAGTCGGAGGTTGGCCGTCAGGTGGCCGTCGTCCTCCGACATCTGCAGGATCCGAGCCCGCTCGATGCCTTCGACCAGGACCTTCGTGTTCCCGTCCGGCAGCTTCAGCGCCTGGACGAGATTCGCAATCGTTCCGATCTGATAGATTTCGTTCGGTTTGGGGCTATCGACGGATGCGTCGTACTGAGTGGCTAAAAAGATTCGTTTGTCGCCCTCGAGTGCTGATTCAAGCGCCCGCACTGAGGACTTACGGCCGATCACGAAGGGCACCAGCATATAAGGGAAGATGACTACGTCCCTGATGGGCACCATCGGTAGCGTGACTTGTTCGTATTTGTCCTTCGTACTCATAAGTTCACTTCCGCGTTCAGGACTGTCCAGGGACCCTGAGAGCCGACGGGGAGCATGTCCACGGTTCCCCTATCCGGCCTTCTCGTACGGCAACTGTACTTCCTTCTTTTCGACCATTTGTTTCGTGATCGTTAGCTCAGATTGGCTTTTTTGTCCCGGAAGGGTGTACATCACGTCGAGCATCAGCTCTTCCATAATTATTCGCAGCCCTCGAGCGCCGACATTCCGCTTGATCGATTGCTCTGCGATCCCCTCTATGGCCCCGTCGGCGAACTTCAGCTTGACGTTTTCGTACTCGAAAAGGCGCTGGAACTGTTTGACCAGCGCATTCTTGGGGGTGGTCAGGATTTCGACCAGAGCGGAGCGATCCAGTTCATGCAGGGTCGCCACTACCGGCACGCGGCCGACGAACTCGGGAATCATTCCGTACTTGATCAGATCTTCGGGCTCGACAGCTTCTATGAGTAGCGATTTTTCTTCAGACTTGGCCTTTAGCTCCCCCTGGAAGCCCATCGTGCTCCTCTTGGCCAGCCTTTTCTCAACGATATTTTCCAGCCCGACGAACGCACCGCCGCAGATGAACAGGATGTTGGTCGTGTCGACCTGGGTGAATTCCTGGTGGGGGTGCTTCCGGCCGCCCTGGGGCGGTACATTGGCGACGGTACCCTCGAGCATCTTGAGGAGAGCCTGCTGGACGCCCTCTCCCGAGACATCGCGGGTAATCGAGGGGTTCTCGTCCTTGCGTCCAATCTTATCGATTTCGTCGATGTAGATGATGCCGGTCTGAGAGCGTTCGACATCTCCGCCGGCGCTCTGCACCAGACGAAGGATGATGTTCTCGACATCCTCGCCGACGTAACCCGCTTCGGTGAGGGTCGTGGCGTCGACGATAGCAAACGGCACGCTCAGCAGCCGGGCCAGCGTCTGAGCCAGCAATGTCTTGCCGGTCCCGGTCGGTCCGATCAACAGAATGTTGGATTTCTGGAGTTCGACTTCGGATTTCTTGCGTGCGAGTTCGATCCTCTTGTAGTGGTTGTAGACCGCGACTGCCAGCTTCTTCTTCGTCTTCTGTTGCCCGATGACGTACCCATCCAGAAATTCTTTGATCTCGGGAGGCTTGGGAAGGTGGACGTTGTGCGGTGTCGGTTCGAAGCTCTGATCTTCGTCAATAATGTCCTGGCAGACGGCGACGCACTCGTCGCAGATGAAGACGGTCGGTCCGGCGATCAGTTTCCTGACGTCATTCTGGCTCTTGTTGCAAAAGGAGCATCGAAGCACATCACCGTTGTTTTTCTTCAAACCGCTTTCCTCCACCAAGCCGAGATCCGACCTAGAGACCTGGGATCGCTTAAGTGCAGCTAATTCAGTGAATTGGGGCGCTATTGACGTTGTGAAATGACGTCGTCAATTATACCATAGACCTTACACTGGTCCGCGCTCATGATGTAGTCGCGCTCCACGTCCTTTTCGATACGTTCCAGTGGCTGACCTGTGTGTTTAGCCAGGATATCGTTGAGGATGCTCCGCATCCTCAAGATCTCCTTGGCGTGAATTTCGATGTCGCTCGCCTGGCCCTGCAGACCCCCCAGCCACGGTTGGTGGATCATGATGCGCGAGTTCGGCAGAGCGAACCGTTTGTCGGCCGCGCCCGCGGCCAGCAGCACCGCCCCCATGCTGGCGGCCTGACCGACGCAGATCGTCGAGACGTCCGGGCGGATGAACTGGATCGTGTCGTAGATCGCCAGCCCGGCCGTGATCGAGCCGCCCGGAGAGTTGACGTAAAGGGATATATCCCGTTCGGGATCTTCCGCCTCCAGGAACAGCAACTGTGCCGTGACCACGTTGGAGACGTTGTCGTCGATCGGTGTGCCTATAAAGATGATGCTGTCGCGCAGCAGCCGCGAATAGATGTCGTAGGCTCGCTCTCCCCGGTTCGTCTGCTCCACCACCATCGGGATGAGCGTGTTCTTTTCTTCAAAGTTGTTGGGCATTTACTCGTCCACTGAAATAGTCGCCTTGGGCCTCAATTGATACTTATCGGTATATCCTGTTGCAAACTGTCGCCAAAAACAGCATACCTCATCGGCGAGAAAATCAAGATAGGATTGGAGATGGCTCTTCCGCGCAGGTCTTCTATGACGGTTGTTCCTCCGATGCCTCCGTTTCGGACAGGCTTCCCGCAGGGACGAAGTTCGCCAGCTCCTGGACCATCCCAAGCACCTTCCTGTTGCGAATCTGGCCCTTGATACGATCCAACCCGTCGTTCTTGGTCAGGATCTCCCGGACATTTTCCTTGGGTCGGCCCATCTGTCCAGCGATCGCTTCGATCTCTCGTTCGATTTCTTCGTCCTCGACCTCGATCTTCTCGCGTTCGGCCAGATGTTCGAGAATCAGTGAACCCCGCACGTCCCGGACCGCCTGTTCGTACTGATCGGCCCGTATCCTGCCCCAGTCCACGTCCAGACCCTGAGGGTTGACACCCTGCTGGGACAGCTCGCGCATCATGCGTTGGAGTCGTGTCTGAAGCTGTTGCTCGACCAGCGAATCCGGGACTTCGAACTCGTTGTTGTCTTCCAGCCACCCGAGGATCGCCTCGTGAGTCTGCTCGTCCGCATGGTGCCGGCGGTGCTGTTCCAGGTTCTCACGCACGTTGGCCTTCAGGTCGTCGAGCTTGTCGAAGTCGCCCAGGCTCTGAGCGAAATCGTCGTCGAGCTCGGGACGGTGCTTTTCCTTAATGGAGTCGACCTCTACCGTGAAGTGGGCGTTCTTCCCTGCGAGGTTCTTGTCCGGGTGGTCGTCCTTGTATACGACGTCGAACGTCGCTTCCTCCCCGGCCTTTAGTCCGGTGAGGTTTTTGGTGAACTCGCGCAGAGTCGTCTCGCCTCCGATCTCACAGAGTGCCTTCTCTGCGGAGAGGTCCGGGGCGTCGTCGCCGGCATCTTCGATGGAGCCCGTGAAAGAAATCTCGACGAAATCCCCATCCTTGATCTCGCGGTCTTCCTCGACGGGCGTCATCTCCGCATGCTCCTCGAGCATCCGCTCCAACGCCTGATCGATTTCGGCGTCCGAGACTTCGGTCGGGATCTCTTCGACAGGAATCCCCGTGTGGTTCGTGACGTCGAGCCGAGGGTAGACCTCGAAAACGGCCTTGAAGCTCAAGGCTTCGCCGTTGTCGTAGTCGACATCCTCATAGCTGGGTGCGTGGACGACATCCAGGTCCTGCTCCCTTGCGGCGTCGGAGAAGTACTTTGGCAACAGGCTCTGGAAGACTTCGGAGAGAATGTCGTCCCGGTAGCGGTTTTTCACGACGCCGAGCGGCGCCTTGCCCGGTCGGAAGCCCGGTACCCGGGCGCGGCGTCGGAACTGCCGCGCGACCGATGTCACTTCTCCGTCGACGACTTCCGGAGGGATCTCGATGTCGAGGCTTTTCTTTACAGTGCTGATGTCGGTCAGTTCTGCCTTCATACGGGGCGATCGTGGTCAGTGGTCCGTTGCAAGTGGTCGTAGCGGGTCACGGCCAACCCGCGCCCAGCCCTTCGGCATTGGGGCAACCCCTCACCGCTGTGAACCGATAGCTGAGGGGAATTCGGTCTCCGTCCCCGATTCCCCCATGCGAAAGGAGGGACTCGAACCCTCATGGGTTGCCCCACTGGATCCTAAGTCCAGCGCGTCTGCCAATTCCGCCACTTTCGCGTGTCTTCCAAATCAGTGACTTGCCGAATCCTATCACTTTCACTTCTTTCGTCGATGGGGGATCTTGTGGGGGACTCGACTCCCAATGTTTGGAAGTTTTTCGATGGCCCGTCGCTAGTAACCTGTTACAGGCCACCAGTAGTCCATCGAGAGACGAGTATACCGTATCGTCATCTCCGGGTCCTCATGTCCCATCAGCCCCATCACGGCCTTCTGGTTCACATCGGCCATCCCAGGTACGATACGAAGCGGGGCCGCAGACGACGAAAGCGGAAATAGTTCAAGCCGGCGCGATCGACGGCGTTTGCGGATGTGGTTCTCCGCGGTTACGCCTTTTTAACCCGTGACAACATGCATCAAAGAAAGGCACCATACCGCCGACCCCATGGTCGGCCTGTTCTTCGTCCCGGGCCCACCCTGCGATGGCCAGGGTTTGAACTGCCACGGTGAGTGAGAGGATCGGGCCACGTAGAGGGTGCGCAGCATGGATGAAGTCACAGTCGGGAACGTCGTCATTTCCTGCGACAATCATCGTCTGACCTTCAAGAGCCGAGAGGACCCGCGCCGGCAAGTCACGATCTCCGCGGCCTCCCTGCCCGACGTCCTCTACTTTCTTCAGAGTGTCAACCCCAGTGGGAGCGACCAGCGTGTGGCTTTTCGCGTACCGCTTGACCGCAAGAGCGCCCTCAGAACCACCCTTGGGGTCGGCAGTTTACGGTTGCCGGTTTGGGCTGTGGACATCAGCCTGTCGGGGATGCTGGTGGAAATGCCGACCAGTCTCCACGAATTGACGATCGGGTCTTCGGTGGAAATCACTCTCGAACTCGATATGAAGTCTGCGACGCTCGGCAACGAGGGAAGTTCCGGCCGTTGGGCATTCCGTGTCTCCGGGATCGGGTGGTGCAGACGGCGGCGATGCTCTGGACGCTTTCCCGGCTCGGACGTGTGCCTATGTAGGCGGCACCCGTGTCCGGCCGGTAGTTGCAACCAATCCGGTAGCCGAGGAACGTCATCGATTCCTCCGGCACCCGGCAGCAGCGGGTCTTCTCAACGTTCATCGCCAACTTCAGACGTTTCATCAGGGCTTCGACCGCCGCTAGCATTACCGCTGCCGGCGCGCGACCGATCTCGCCGCTGTTCAGCAACATCTACATGCGGCGCTTCATTCTGGGCTGGAAGGTGCTGGGCTACGCCCGGCACTTCAAGGCGGAAATCGTCAACTACGCGGCCGAACCGCATGCGGCCGATAGGTCCCTTCCTTCAGGTCCCGCGCCAGTGCTCCCAGCCACCGGTCTACCCCAAGCGCCTCGATGTCTCCGACCGTCTCGCCGTCCACCCCGGCCGCGCCGCCGTTGCGGCGCACGGCCTGCCAGGCGACTGCGAGCACGTCGTCGCGCCACACCTTGTCGCTCAGAGAGTAGAACCGGAAGCCCAGAGCTTCCTTCGCTTTCGCATGTAGCGCCGTCTGGAGTCGCTGAACTCTCTCCGAGGCTGTTAGGCTCTCGCCAGTCCTCATGTCCCTTCCTCCGTCATGCGCTGCTCTGCGTGCCGGTCAATCGCCTCGTAGGCCGGGCTGACCTGTCCCAGGGTGAAGTAGTTCGCCCAACCGGTCAGCAACCGGTTGAGGCGTCCCACTACGACCTCCGGCGGCAGGAGCGCGGGATCATATTTGCGGACTGCCAGATGGAAGGGGATCTCGACCCGCCAGGCTCGCTCATGGTCATCTTCAGGGCGCTTGAAAGGACATGGCTCGCCAGGAAAGTAGAGTAAGGAGATAGGAACACGCGCGCCTTTCTTTTCTGAGCCGGGAGTATCGCCGATTCAGGATGCCCAAGACCGGAGAACAACCCACTCGGAGTTACCGCGCCCGGGTTCTCATACTTGGCGCGGGTGTCGCGATTGTCCTCTCGATTCTTCCCGATGTCGCAGGGTCGACGCCCGCCGAGGCGCGGTCCCAGGACGCCCCCGATCGCTCACACTTGCGGGTCGTCACAGCGGGAAGCGCGCCCTTTGTCATGGCGAACGGCGCCGGTGGGGCTGAGGGTCTGAGCCTCGACGTGTGGTCTGCGATCGCAGAAGACCTCGCCCTCGAATACGAGATGGTCCCGGCGGAGGGCATCTCGGAAGCGATCGACATGGTCGCCGAGGGGCGTGCGGATGTGGTCGTGGGCCCTGTCAGCATCACCGCCGATCGCTCCGTCCAGGTCGAGTTCACCCAGCCCTACTTTAACGCGACTCTAGCTATACTGGCTCCGGCCTCCAGAAGCCTGCTCGACGGCATTGCGCCCTTCCTGTCGAGGGCCTTCCTTACGGGCATCTTTTTCCTGCTCGGGATACTTCTCGTCGTCGGAGTTCTGCTGTGGATGGCAGAACGGAGGGCGAACGCCGAACACTTTCCGGATCGTCCACTGGCGGGAATCGGGAACGGTATCTGGGCCGCCCTGGTAACGCTGACGACCGTGGGCTACGGAGACGTCGTTCCCCGCTCGCTCGCGGGACGAGTCGTCGCCGGCGCCTGGATGCTCATGTCCGTGGTCGTGGCATCGTCGTTTACCGCGTTTATCGCCACGGCCCTGACGCTTTCCCAGATCGACACGGGATCGATATCGACGGCCGGGGATCTCGCCGGGCGGCGTGTAGGTTCGGTTGCCGGTACGACTTCGGCCGAGTTTGCGTCCGAAAACGGAGCTCGTCTCCAGGCGGTGGCGGACATAGACGCGGCGTTTGCAGATCTTCAGGCTGAGAGAACGGAGGCGATCGTCTTCGACCGCCCGATTTTGCGATACCTGCTCGCCCGGAATCCCGGCACCGACTTTCTCATTTCGGAGCCTTCTTACCGTCCGCAGGGCTATGGGTTTGCCCTCGCTATGGACTCTGCGGTTCGTCAGGAGATAGTGGTCGCTATTCTGCGACTGCAGGAAAGCGGAGAATTGGACGCGATCGCTGAGGTTTGGCTGGGACCCTGAAGAAGCTATCAGCCTTCAGCGTTCAGCTTCCGAACGAAAGCTCAAAGCTGAGTGCTGATCGCTGATGGCACGCATGATCCCCTTGGATCACCCGGTAACTCTTTCCTACCGCCCGGCCTTTGCCACGGCCCCGATCTAGTAACTCTTTCCTACCGCCCGGGAGTCAATCGGCTTGGCCTCGTTTACCTGAAGCGCACCGCCTTCCAGTTCCTGTCCATGCAGCTCTTCGATCGCTGAGCCCAGCTGCGATTCGTCTTCCAGTTGGGCGAAGCCGAAGCCCCGGGGCCGTCCGGAGTCGCGGTACGTCAGGATGTGAACCGACTCGAGGGGATATCCCCGGGATTCGATCCACTCGTGGAGATCGTCGTCAGACACCGAATAGGGAACGTTACCAATGAAGAGTTTGGGCATGATTTCCTTTCAACTTTTAATGTCCGGACGTGTGGGCACACGAAACCCACGTCACCCTTAGATCTAATAAGACGTAAAAGGCCGCCCGTTCCGTGCGGCCTGACTGCGATTTTTGTGGGGAATCTGGAAGCTGTCGGCTGTCAGCGTTCAGTTATCAGCTTCGGAATGACGACAGAATACTCTCCTGTGGCTGCGCGGCTTCCTAAGCCGAAAACTGATAGCTGAATGCCGCCAACACGCTTGCCGCTGAATATGGTAACAAAACACTCGAGCTCGAGGACCAAGGGTCAGTGGCCAAGGGCCGCCTCGATGGCTCCCGTTATCTGTCGCGACTCCGGTTCGACCGCGGAACGGAACCTTCCGATAATCTTCCCGTCGCGTCCGATAAGGAACTTTTCGAAATTCCAGTCAACCTCACCGGGGGAGGCCTCGTTCGCCGCGCTCGACGTCAGGTAGTCGTACAGTGGCACCTTGTTCGGACCCCGAACGACGATCTTGGCGAACATGTCGAATTCCACCCCGTAGTTGCGTTCGCAGAAGTCTTTGATCTCGACTGCCGAACCCGGTTCTTGCCGGCCGAAGTCATTGGAAGGGAATCCCAGCACCTTCAGTCCCCGGGCGGCGTACTTTTCGTGCAGGTTCTGAAGGCCTTCGTACTGGTAGGTGTAGCCGCACTCGCTGGCGACGTTGACGATCAGTACGACCTTACCGCGATACCGCCCCAGCTCCACGCTCTCGCCGTCGAGACTATTCATCGTGAATTCAAAAATGCTCGCCATTTCATTCGCCGCGGCGCTCATGTTTCCCACGGCCGCTGCCGACATGGTCAGGATCAATGCCGTAGCGAACGAAAGTGTCACTCTCATCATCATCATCCCTCCAGGATTCGTGTGGGAAAGTGTCAACCCGATTGCTGCGGGAATCAAGCTCTTTCCCTTCGGCTGGATGAGGCCGGGTAGAGCGTCGGGCCAGAATCGTCGCCGAGAAGCTGGCTCCTGACCAGCCTGATCGGGATACCGCCCTGGCGGACGAAGTCGTCATGAAAATCCCGGAGACTGTAGCGGCTCCCTTTCTCCTTGCGATAGTCGTCCCGGAGCTTGCAGACTTGCAGCTTCCCGAGCGTGTACGCGAGATAGGTCGGGTCGTACGCCCCTCGCCGGGCTTCTTCGTAGGCATTGGCCGGTTCCTGGAAGCCGTTCTCGACAAACACGCGGGCGCCCTCCTCAACGCTCATGCCGGCGGTGTGCAGCTTCATACCGACGACCCAGCGACAGTCCCGGAGCAATGCCTCGAGGAGTTGCGCGAGACGAATGCGCTCGTCGCCCTGCCCGTAGCCCTCCTCGCCCATCATCTGCTCGGTATAGTGTGCCCACCCTTCGACATTCGAGTAGCAGCTGACCAACTTGCGGGTCTTGGTCGGGAATTGATCCGCGTAAAGAAACTGGATGTAATGGCCGGGATAGGCCTCGTGGATGGTGATGACCTCCATGACCGCCCGGTTGAACAATCTGAGGTGCTCCTCTTTGTGCTCCGGGCTCCAGTCCTCTTCGGGCGGTGTGACGTAGTAAAAGGCTTCGCGCGCCCGGTCTTCATAAGGTCCCGGCGTGTCCATGGCCGCAAAGGCGCCGAAACGGAAGTAGGGCGGGGTTTCCTCAATCAGGGGCCGAACGTCGGACGGGACAGTAACGATCTTCCTCTCTTCGAGGAAGCGAACGATTCCCTCGATCGTCTGCTGCGCTCTTGGAATCAGGTTTTCCGCCGAGGGGAAATCGTCCGACAGCGAACGCACCACTTCTTCAGGAGAACGGCCAGGATCGATTCGCCGTGCCGTCTCGATGAAGTCACGACGATCGCGAGCGAGGTTGGACTCTCCTATCGCGAGCAGTTCGTCAAGAGGGACATCGATCATCTCTTCATACCGCAGCTTGGCGGCGAAAGCCTCCGCACCGATGGCATACTCCCCGTCGGAGCGGGGAAGCAGGTCGTTCTCGAGCCAGGTTGCGGCCTGGCTGACGGCTTCAGCCGCCGCCGTCTGTGACCGACGGAATTCGTCGAACATGGGCTCGTCAGTCCCGACCGTGCTCGTCGCCCAATCCTTTATAGTGTCCCCGAAGAACCTGACCGAGCCTCGGGCGATCCGGATCGCAAGGTCGGTGAACTCCCGCGGTGGGTTTTCCAAGTTGTCCTTCATCGCGCCCAGGATTGCCCCTACGCCGCCCAGTCGAGAGGTCATCGCGCGCAGGCGTTCCGAGGGAGGCGCGAAGCTACGCTTCATCAACCCGTCGATGGATTCTCCGAGCGACCAGACGTAGTTGATAGGGTTCCTGCGCCAGCTTTCCAGGGTTTCGAGGTCGAGCAACTCCGCCCGAATTTTCCCGGCCAGGATTTCGGCGTCGATGTGGTCCGAGGCCGAAAGTGTTTCCTGCGTGATGGCATCGAGCCGCTCGCTGAACGCGGTCAGGGAATCGATGCGGCCCAGATGTGCGGGTCGTGAGAAGTCGGCAAACTTCGAATCGTAATCATGGATGCCCGCCGCGGTCGCCTCGCTCGGCTTCCACTCGAAGAGGGCGTCGAAGTAGTCGTCGACGAACCGGGAGAACTCTGTGGGATGCGCAGTTTGTATCTCCATCGGGGCACTTATTATAGAATCCCACCAGGAGATTCTCGAAATGACATCTGTCCCCGCCGAAGTTCAGCGAGTGCTGATGAGACTCCGGGTCGAGATGCTCACTCATCTCGGCCGTGGCGAAGACGACACCGACTTCTGCGGACGCTGCCATCTCCCTCTTCCGGCCGGAGACTTCGAGTCTTACGAATTCTGCCCGTGGTGCTGCCAGTCGATCAACGGGTTCGTCCCGCGGTTGGACGAATCCCGTCGAATCGTCGAACACCAATGGGACGTCAACACCGAGATCCAGTGCGGTGAGTGCGGCGGTGAGTACGAGCAGCCGACCCGCTACGCCTTCCGTTTCTGCCCGCACTGCGGCGCACCCTTCGCCGAACACGACGAGCTCATGATCGAACTGCCTTTCTTGATTTGATTGTTGCGCGGTGACTGATGGTTGTGTCGTTTTAGAACGTTCCTGCTTATCGGACGACCGGGGACAGGGCAAGCCCTGTCCCCCTCACATTGATTCTCTCACGTAACCGTCCTCTTTAACGATCCGCAGGTGTCGTAGGCTATTCGTGGCGGAGGGCGATCATGGGTCGACCACTTCTTCCGGTGCCGAACTCCTTCGACGTCGTGCGGAGACCGGAGAGAAGAACAATAACTTACGGGGAGTTTGTCCGAGCAGTTTCGGAGGTGCCCCAAGGCAGGGTTCTCCATTGGGTCTTTCGGATGAAAAAGCATCGATTCGAGCAGTGTGCCGGTCTGCGCGGCCTCGTGTAGAATGTCGGAGAAGAAGCGATGACCAAGCGATTCTACTTCTTGGCTATCTGGACGCTCGTACTTGCCCCGACCGCAGGGACGGCGCTTCCGCAAACCACGGAGAGTCCCCGCCTGATCCTTTTCGTGGTGGTCGATCAGATGCGCTTCGACTACCTCACCCGGTTCGACGACATCTACTCGGGGGGGCTGAGAACCCTGCTGGATCGGGGAGCCGTTTTCAGCAACGCCAGATACCGCCATGCGCTGACGCAGACCGGCCCCGGACATTCCGCTCTGATGTCGGGTCGACATCCACGGCATTCCGGGATCGTCGCCAACAGATTGGTGGGACCCGTTGTTGAAGAAGATAGTCAACGTCGTCGATGATCCCTTCCAGCAGCCGCTCGGGGGACCGGGGCGATCGGCGTCACCGGTGAATTTCGACGGGTTCACGATCGGTGATGTCCTGAAGCAGCGAAATCGCCAATCCAGAGTCGTCGGTGTGTCGACCAAGGACCGAGCGGCGATTCTGATGTCGGGTCGGTTGGGAGACGCGGCGTTTTGGTTCGAGGAAGAGGGCGGCAACTTCATAACGAGTACCTACTACATGGACGAAGCCCCCGATTGGCTCGAGCAGTGGAACCGGCGCCGCATGGCCGATTCCCGTGCCGGGACGGTCTGGACACGCCTGATCGATGACGAATCACAATACAGGCGCTACGCCGGGCTCGACGCCGTCGTCGGAGAATGGACGGCGGAAGATACTGTCTTCCCGCACCGGATTCCGGGAACACCCCCGGACCCGGTGTTCTACAAGTACGTGAGGCGTACCCCGTTTGCCGATGAGATGACGCTGTCGGTCGCCTTATCTGCGATGGTGGCGCATGACATCGGCGAAGACCAGTTCACCGACATCCTCGCAGTCAGCTTCTCCGGAACCGACCTGGTCGGACACGAGTTTGGTCCGGACAGCCAGGAAGTCATGGATCAGCTCCTGCGATTGGACCGACTGCTCGGCGAGTTGCTGGAAAGGATCGACAGGCGCACCGGTCTGGACCGGACTATGGTCGTATTGAGTTCCGACCACGGTGCGCTACCGCTGGTGGAAGTTCTCGAGGAACGCGGACGAGGGGGGCGGCGTTCGACTCGACAGGTGCTGCTGGGTGTTCTCGAGGCGGCCATGCTCGAACGCCACCCGAATGCTCAAGGGGTGATTTCGGCAATGGAGGCTTCGGGGGTTTACCTCGACGAAGGTCTGATCGCGGCACGAGGTCTGGACCGGGCCTCGATCGAGGCAACGATCACCGACGCTCTGGAAGCGACCGGCCTGGTTGCGGCCGTTTACACCCACGAGCAGATGGCAGGCGGCACGCCCTCCGACGACCCGTTCCTGGATCTGTACCGTAACTCGTTCGTTTCGTCCAGGAGTGCTCATTTGACGTACCGTCTGGCAGAGCACGTCTACATCGATGGGGCCGATCCGGGTGGCACGGGTCACGGAACTCCGTACGAATACGACCGGCATATACCGATTATCTTCATGGGTCGCGGAATCCAACCCGGGTGGTATCCCGATGCCTGTGGTCCGGAAGATATCGCACCGACGCTGGGCCATATTCTCGGTCTTGAAATCCCGAAGGAGCCCGCCGCACGGATTCTGACGGAAATGCTCAACTAGTGGCCTGTAACAGAGAGAGTGATAGTGGCGTTCGGAGCGCAACGGTACCGGATTCTAGGAGCGCCGCCCGAGGTAATGCCGCTTCATTGCGAGAAGGCGCGGCAACGAAGACGGTGCTGTTCCGCCGCACCCCGAAGGGACGATGGGCCTTGCCAGCCACGCAGAGGAGTTAGGAACAGCGATGGTTTTCCATCGGCGACGACTCGTGAGAGGATCTGCAAGGCCCATCGGCGACGCTGTCACTATCTCTTTTACAGGCTACTGGGCCACTGGTGACGGCCGTCAAGCTTTTCGCTTCCTAATCTTTCGGATGCCGTCATAAACTCCGGTAGTTGTCCAAGCAGTCTTGACAGAGACGATCCGTGGTTCGTTCGATTTTTCCGGAGGGAGTATTCGATGAAGACTCTAAAGCTTTTCGTTCCCGTCCTCGCGATCATCGCGGTGGCGTCCCTCAACGCATCGGCCCAGCTTGTGAGTCAGTCCGAGCTGACGAGAGCCGATGTCGATCCGGACTTTGAACTGACATTGGACCATCTGTCCTACGATTCCCGGTGGTTGGGACTGTCTCCGAGAGGCGTGACGTGGTCGCCCGACGGAGGGACCGTCTACTTCCGTTGGCGGGATGATCCGGCATCCGGACAGAATCCGGACACCGATCCCTGGCATGCCGTCAATCGCGCCGGAACACGTGTCCGGATGGTCGATACCGAAGAAGTCCGGAGGATCCCCTCGGGCAACCTCAGTTGGTCCGGGGACCGTGCCGTGGCTGCCTGGTCCAAATCGGGTACGCTGTTCCTCTGGAACCGGGGTCGCGGAGCGCGTGCCGTGTACACGGCGGCCTCCGGTTTGGGCAATCTTCAGACGGCTCCTGATGGCTCTCGCGTCTTCTTCTCCACGGAGGGCTTTGGTCGGACCTCTCCCGAGTCATCGAACAACCACAGTTCGGACCTTTGGGCCTATGACGTGGACGGCGGTCACGTCCGTCAGCTTGCCGCCATTACCGAGAAGGAGGAGGACCCGAGTGATAAGGAACACGTGAAGTGGCTCGAAGACCAGCAACTGGAGTTGATCGAGATCGTCCGGCAGCGCAAGAACGACCGTGAGGAGTCCGACGCGCTGTCGCGCGAACGCGAACCGTTCCGGCCTCAGGTCATCTCGATCGAGAAAGGTGCGCGCGCCTACAACATTCGGTTGAGTCCGGACGGGCACTACGTCACCTTCCAGTGGATGAAGCGGGCGTCTGCCGCCGAGCGCACGAGCTTCCTCGAGTTCGTCAACGAGAGCGGACAGGCCACGGAGAAGGAAGCGCGACCGAAAGTGGGCGACCCGGTGCCTGAATACAAGATGGGCATCGTCCGCCTCGACCCGCTCGTCGATCCCGAGGATGTGGAGATTACCTGGGTGGATACGGGAGTCGAGGGGGAGACCGTTGTGCACGGACCGTACTGGAGCCCGGCCGGAGATCACGGCATCGTGCAGATCCTCTCGATGGACCACAAGAACCGCTGGATCTCATCCCTCGATGTCGCTACCGGCCAGGTCACCCCCATCCACCACGAACACCAGGACGAATGGATCGGCGGGCCGCTGGTAGGGGGTCGCTGGAATCCCGGCTATCTCCAGTGGCTCCATGACGGGAGCGCTTTTGGGTTCGTCACCGAAGAGACAGGCTGGACGATGCTGAACCTGGCCGATGCGGACGGTAACGTGACACGCCTGACCGATGGCGAGTTCGAGGTTCGGGGAAGTCTGCTCGGGGCCGACGGAAACTGGTACCTCACCACGAGCCGCGAACACCCCGGCGAGATCCATCTCTACCGACTCGGCGCGCGCGGCGGTGAACTCGAACGGATCACGATGGGGGAAGGACGCAACAGCGCGACCCTCTCGCCCGACGGTCAACGCATTGCTGTGCTGTATCAGTCGACGCTGGATCTGTCGGACCTCTACCTCCAGGACAATCGTCCTGGAGCCGAGAAGCAGCGGATCACCAAGGCCGGGACCGACGATTATTACCGCTACGATTGGATCGACAGCGAGATCATCAGCTTTCCGGACGCCGCGGGGGAAACGACCTGGGCCAAGATCTGGGAGCGGCCGCAGGACCCCAACGGCGCGGCGGTCGTCCACATTCACGGGTGCGGCGAGTGCGCTCAGGGCGTCACGAAAGGGTGGCAGGGCTCGGCGGGTGTCTATGCCAACTATCTGCACCAGATGGGCTACACGTCGGCTTCCCTGGATTATCGTGGCAGTTCCGGGTACGGCCACGCCAACCGGACGTATGCGTACCGCCAGATGGGGATTTCCGATGTCGACAGCGGGCTGGCGCTGCTGGATGTCCTCGTGGACTCCTACGGCGTCGAGCGTGAGCGAATCGGCCTCTACGGCGGTTCCTACGGAGGGTTCTTCACGATCATGTCGCTGTTCCGCAATCCCGGCAAGTGGAAGGCGGGAGTGGCACTGTATCCGGTGACCGACTGGGCCCACTACAACCAGGGTTACACCAGCCGGATCCTGAACGGCACACCCCAGTCCGACGACGAAGCCTACCGGCAGTCCAGCCCGATCTACTATGCCGAGAACCTGCAGGATCACCTGCAGATCCAGCATGGCCTGGTCGACAACAATGTCCAGATCCAGGATTCGTTCCGGTTGTCACAAATCCTGATGGAGATGAAGAAAGATTTCGACCTGGTCGTATACCCGGTCGAAGACCATGGCTGGGACGAGGTTCCGAGCCGCCGTGACAGTTATTTTCGGATGACACGGTGGTTCGACCGCCACCTCCTGGGCGAGGGCGCCGGTGTCGCGACGCAGCAGAATAAATGACCTGTAGGTGCGCTCTATGAGCGCACAAGACGTTGCACCCGAGACAACGAGCGGTCATAGATCGCAGCAACACCGGCCGAAGGATCCGTTCAGCTAAGGGAGTAGCAACCATCGATTGAGGGGCTCTAAAGTGTCGAACAATAAGAAGGAAGGCCTGCTGGCCATGAATCGTCGGCGTTTCGTCGGCTACTTCTCAGCCGTCGGTCTGGGATCCAGTCTGATTCCCGGTGCGCTGACGGCTGTGGCTCAGGATGCCGACACGATCACTCCGGAGATGGTCCAGGCCGCTTCGAACCTGGCCGGATTGACGTTCACAACCGAGGAAGTCGAGAAGATCGCCGAAGATTTCAACGGTCGCCGGAGCCCGCTTCCGCAGTACGAATCGCTCCGCGACATGGACCTGGGCAACGACACGCCGCCATCGCTCGTCTTCAACCCGGTCCCCGCCTCGATGAAGCTGCCCGCCGGCCGCCGGCCGTTCAAGAGAAGCGAGCCGGACGTGTCGATGCCGGCTACCGACGACGAACTGGCCTTCCTGCCCGTGACCCATCTCTCGAGGCTCATCGAAACCCGGCAGGTCAGCTCGACCGATCTCACCAAGCTGTACCTGGCGCGCCTGAAGGCGCACGACCCGACCCTGCTGTGCGTCGTCAACCTGACCGAAGAAATGGCGTTGCAGCAGGCCCGGAAGGCAGATGAAGAGCTTGCGGCAGGGATGTACCGGGGACCGCTGCACGGAATTCCGTGGGGAGCCAAGGACCTGCTGGCGGTCAAGGGGTACCCGACCACGTGGGGTGCCAGCCCGTACAAGGAACAGATCATCGACGTGAACGCGACGGTGTTCGAGAAACTCACCCAGGCCGGCGCGGTTCTCGTGGCGAAGCTGACGCTCGGGGCTCTGGCCCAGGGAGACCGCTGGTTCGGAGGTCGGACTCGAAACCCCTGGAACCCGGAGCAGGGATCCAGTGGATCTTCGGCCGGTCCGGGATCGGCGACCGCTGCCGGCCTCGTCGGGTTTTCGATCGGCACCGAGACCCGGGGTTCGATCATGTCTCCATCGGGCCGAAACGGGGTGACCGGGTTGCGGCCGACCTATGGACGGGTGAGCCGTTACGGTGCCATGGCCTTGAGTTGGAGTATGGACAAGATCGGGCCGATGTGCCGGTCGGCGGAGGACTGCGCGCTGGTCTTTGACGCGATCTATGGCCCCGACGGAAGGGATAACAGCATCATCGATGTCCCGTTCAACTTCGACGCTACCGCCGACGTTCGGAAACTGCGTGTCGGCTATCTCAAGGATCGATACTTTGCCGATATCGAGGACGATCCGGAGAATCCCGAACAGGTCGAAAGACGACGGGAAAACAAGAAGTTCGACGATGCGGCGCTGAACCTGCTGATGTCGATGGGAGTCGAGTTGAAGCCGATCGAGTTGCCGGACCTGCCGAGTGATTCGATCGGGTTCATCCTTTCGACCGAGTCCGCCGCCGCCTTCGACGATCTGACGCGCAGTGTGCGGGACAACATGATGGTGCCCGAGGAGAGCAACTGGCCGGACACGTTCCGCCGCCAGCGGTTCATCCCGGCGGTCGAGTACATCCAGGCGAACCGTCTGCGGACCCGGATCATCGAGGACTTCAACGATGTGTTCGACGATCTGGATCTGTTCGTCGGGAGTAACCTCGGTTTGACCAACCTCACCGGACACCCTGAGATCAGCGTGCCTCACGGGTTCAACTCGGAGGGGAATCCGACCAACCTGAGGTTCACCGGAAAACTGTTCGGCGAAGCCGAGGTCCTGTTGCTTGCCCACGCATTCCAGAGCGCGACGGACCATCACCTGAAACATCCGAGGCTGTAGAGACCCTGGAGGGCAACTGAATGGGACGCTCAAAGAAAGGACTTCTGATGCGATGCCGTTTCCGAGCCTTCGCCTTGCTTCTGGTGATTGCTCCATTGTTTGCTGCCTGCTCCTCGTCACCGCCGATCATCCGCGGAATCGAGTTGGACAGGAGGCCCAGCGCCACAGTTCCGCTCGCCGCGCAACTCGCCTTCGTCACGGATCGGCCGACCACTTTCTTTCTCGAAATCGACGACGGCTCGGGGGTGCGGCTCGTCAATCCCGGTATGCCCCCGGCCACTGAACACATCGTGCCGGTGCTGGGGATGCGCCCGGACACCCGGCACACCGTTCAGGTCATCGTCAGCGCTCGAAACGGCGCCACGGCGTCCTCGCTCCCGCTTCAAGTCGATACCCCGCCGCTACCCGCGGATTTTCCGCCCATCGAACTGTCGATGAGCGACCCGGCCCGGATGGAACCCGGCGTCACACTCTTTAACTTGATCCACTGGCCCGAGTCCGGGAACGACGCGGCATACGGCCTGCTGGTCGCTCTCGACGAGCGTGGCGAGGTGGTCTGGTACTACCGGCCCGATCACGGCGTGGGCGATGCGCGCCGCCTTCAAAACGGCAACCTCCTGTACATGTCCGGACGAGCCGGTCATCTCTATGAGATCGATATGCTCGGCAACGTGGTCGCCGAATGGCATTCCAACCGCGCACCGGAAGACGAGTTGGGCCCCGGAAGCGTTCCTGTAGACACCGAATCCTTCCACCACGAAGCCTTCGAAACCGTCTCCGGGAACATCCTGACGATCAGTTCGGAGATCCGAGCCTACGAGGGGTACCCGACGAGCGCAACGAACGCGGCCGCACCGAAATCGACGGCGAACGTGATCGGTGACGTCCTTGTCGAATTCACCCGGCGGGGCGAGATCGTTCGAGAAGTGAAGCTGCTGGATGTGCTGGATCCCTACCGGGTCGGCTATAGTTCGCTGGGAGCCGGGTTCTGGTCTCCGGTGTACACGGAAGAATACGAGTATCCTCTGAGGGATTGGGCGCACACGAACGCCGTGGCGAGCGATGCCAGCGGCCGCTATGCCCTGGCTTCCCTGCGAGCGCAGGATGCCGTCGTCAAAATCGATCTCGAAACCGGTGAACCGTTGTGGATACTTGGCCATCATGATGGGTGGGCTCCCGAATTCGAGGACCTTCTGCTCGAACCGGTTGGCGACCTGCTCTGGCCCTACCACCAGCACGCTCCGATGTTCACTCCGGAAGGAACCATCCTGATGTTCGACAACGGCAACGAACGGGCCTGGCCCTTCCAGACCAGGACACCTCCATCAGAAGCCTTCAGCCGCGCGGTCGAATATCGAGTAGACGAAGACAACATGGAGGTCTCCCAGTTGTGGGCTTACGGTGGGCCGGGTAGCGAGTATTTCTTCTCGACCTTCATCAGTGACGCCGACTGGCTTCCCACGACCCGGAACGTGCTGGTTACCGACGGCGGCAAGGTGACCGACCCGAATGCTCATCATTGGGCGAGGATCGTAGAAGTCACCCACACGACGCCAGCGGAGAAAGTCTTCGAGATCTTCATCGACGACGAGGCGCCGGAAGGTTGGGCGGTCTACCGCGCCGAGCGCCTCGCGAGTCTGTATCCCTGATGTTCCGAGCGCTCCTCAAACCATCGCAGATTGGTTATCGGACGAATCCGCATTGGAAGTTGGAGATTGCGGATTGCTCATTTCCCTATCGGTCGGAAAATCTGAAATGAAGCAATCTCCAATGAGCAACGTGCAATGCGGATTACTCAAATATTGCGATTTGCAATGGCTCCCACCAACCGCGGCCCTGCCGACGATCTTCAACGGGGCCTGTGGTGATCCATGGCCTGAAGGAAACCGACCCAGCCGATGAGTCCAATGACCGCCCCGTGTGGTTCCTGGGCGTCGCCCATCACCGCATCTCTGATTACCTCGGCGCAGGTGTCACTGGCCGAACCCCGCTTCTCGGACGGTACGCTCTATTGGCTCGAGGGTCGCCCGCTGGAGGCCGGGAGAGTGGCGATGGTCTCCCGTGGAGCGGACGGATTGGTTCGGGATGTAACCGACCCGAATGCGAACGTCCGGACGCGCGTGCACGAATACGGGGGCGGACCTTATTTCCTCCACGGCGAGTCCGTGTTTTTCTCGGACTACGGAAGCCAGAGAATCTACCGGCAGGATCCCGGCATCGGTCCGAGGCCGTTGACGCCGGAGCCTACTTCCGACGCCGGATATCGCTACGCCGATGGCTGCGTCAGTCCGGATGGACGATGGATCTTCTGTGTCCGGGAGATCCAGGCCGAAGGCCAACCGGTTGTCAACGACATCGTGCTCCTCCCGTCAGACGGCTCCTCCACTCCTCGATCGATTATCTCCGGGGCGGACTTCTATTCGTCCCCACGCGTCAGTCCCGACGGGTCCCAACTGCTCTGGACCTCCTGGAACCATCCGCGGATGCCTTGGGACGGGACCGAGCTCTATTCGGCGAGGCTCGATGACACCGGATCGGTTTCCGATCGACGCCTGATCGCCGGTGGTGAGGAGGAGTCCATCTTCCAGCCGGAATGGGCTCCCGACGGGTCGACCCTCTTCGTTTCCGATCGTTCGGGTTGGTGGAACCTCTACAGCCGGAGGGACCGCCGGACCGTTGCCGTCGCCCCGATGGAAGCCGAATTCGGCTACCCGCAGTGGATCTTCGGCCTGTCTCGATACGCTTTCGTCGGCGGGAATCGATTGGCCGCCGTCTATGCCCGGGATGGAATCGAGCACGTAGCCGTCATCGATCCGACATCCGGCACCCTCGACCGCATGGAACTGGGGTACACGTCCATCTTCTGGCTTGTCAGTGACGGTGCGAATCGAATCGCTCTCGTCGCCGCTTCTCCGTCGCGCGCCCCCGAGTTGGCCCTTGTCGATATGAAGACGGGAGTGCTTGACGTCGTGAAGCGAAGCGTCGAACTGGACATCGACCCAGGATACCTGTCGTATCCGTCGCACTTCGAGTTTCCGACTACAGGGGAGCGGACGGCCTTTGCGTTCTTCTACCCCCCGGCGAACAAAGATCATGAGTCCCGTCCTGATGAGCGCCCCCCCCTGCTCGTCACGAGTCATGGCGGGCCGACCGCGACGGCTTTTGCAGCCTTGAATCTTGGGATTCAGTTCTGGACGAGCCGAGGTTTCGGCGTCGTCGACGTCAACTACGGCGGAAGTACCGGCTACGGGCGCGCTTACCGTGAGCGGCTGCAGGGAGAATGGGGAATCGTCGATACCGACGACTGCGTGAATGCCGCTCTGTACCTGGTCGCGAAGGGTGATGCCGATCGGGCTCGTATGGCGATTCGGGGAAAGAGTGCGAGCGGATTCACGACGCTCTGCGCGTTGATGTTCCGCGATGTGTTTGCCGCTGGTGCGAGCTATTACGGCGTGGCCGATCTCCGCGGCCTCGTCGCCGATACCCACAAGTTTGAGTCACGCTACCTCGATGGCTTGATCGGCCCCTATCCGGAAGCCGACGAACTGTACCAGAATCGCTCTCCACTGGAGCATGCCGCCAGGTTGTCGACGCCCGTCATACTGATGCAGGGCCTCGAAGACCGGGTCGTCCCGCCCTCTCAGGCCGAAGTCCTGGTTGAAGTGTTGCGCGAGAAGAAATTGCCGTTCGCTTACGTGACGTTCGAAGAAGAGGGCCACGGGTTTCGCAAGGCCGAGAACATCAAACGCGCTCTCGAGGCCGAACTGTATTTCTACTCGCGCGTGTTCGGGTTTCGCCCTGCGGATGACATCGAACCCATTACCATCGAGAACCTTCCATGACGCGCCTCAGCTGCTTGTGGATTGTTGCCGGCCTCCTCTGGATGCAGCCGGTTGGTGCCCAATCCGTCGGGTGTGAAGCCTGGGGCCAAGCACGCCGGATCGGAGAGCTGCCAAAGATCATCGATGAGGCCAGTGGAGTGGAGGTATCCGGGAGATTCCCGGGCCGCTTCTACCACGTTGACGATTCCTCGGCGACGATTCACCTGACCGATTCGGTGGGCGGAAACGTGCAAGTGGTCCGCGTCTCGGGTGGAGGTGGAGTGGACGTGGAAGATCTCGCGCTGGGACCCTGCCCGGAAGGCTCCTGCCTGATCATTGCCGACATTGGCGACAACCGGGTGGGACGAAACACACTCGAGCTGATCGTCGTCGCTGAGCTCGACGTCTACCCGCCTCTGGTCGAGTCGTTGAATCGGGTCCGATTCCGGTATCCGGCTGGTCCGAGAAACGCCGAAGCTCTCGCCGTGCATCCGAACGGGGACATCTTCGTCGTATCGCGCAAACTCTTTCCTGCCGCCGATGAGACCCACGCACGGATCTACCGCCTGCCTGCCGCCGATTGGCACGCTACCCGCGCCGAAATACGTACTCTGATCCCCGTCGTCGATCTGGATTTCAGCCCGCTTGCCGATGTGTTGCCCGGCCGGCTAGTTACGGGGATGGATATTTCCAACGACGGTCGGCACATGTTGTTGCTGACCTACGAGGACGCCTTTGAGTTCCAGATCGATCCAGAGGAGGCGAAGTTGGGAATTTCCGAGGATCCGTCAGCCGGCTCCGACTACATGAGGATCGAACTCGTCCGGCTCCGCCAGCAAGAAGGGGTCGCCTATACGGCGGACTCAAAAGGATTCATCTACACTACCGAGGCGGGAAGGGGCGGCGCGCCCATTATGCAGGTGGATTGCCTTGAGCAATGAATGTAGGTGCGGTCTATGACCGGAACCATTCATTAGCGTCGGGCCCACCGTCCCCCTCACGACGAAAGCGTGAGCGTTCGAGTACCGATCGCAGTGCGCGGGTGTGTGGAGAAAGACAGCTGGTCCGGTCCCCCCACGCCAGCTCTATCAGCGTCGGGCCCACCGTCCCTCTCACGACGAAAGGCTGAACGTTCACGGACCGAACTGCAGTGCGCGGGTTCGCGGAGAAAGCCAGTTGGTCCGGTCCCCCCACGCCCTCCAGAACAGAGTGCGGTCATAGACCGCACCTACACTCGCCTGAGCGAGCCGCAGTGCGACCACGACTACAGGTTTCGCCTTGGACCCAGAATCTGGAGTGGAGAGGGTTCGGGGGGCGCTGTCGCCTTGTCTTCCTCCTCAGCATCCCCATCCGTCTCACCTGGATTCACGAAGCGGTTTGCCTCCAGGCCGGCCTGCCGGGTGTAGAGGTCGAAGTATCTGCCCTGGACAGCGAGCAGTTGTTCGTGACTGCCCCGCTCGACGATCTTGCCGTCTTCCAGGACGAGTATCTGATGGGCGCTCCGGATCGTGCTCAACCGGTGGGCGATGACGAAAGTCGTCCTTCCCTTCATCAGGGCCGCCAGGCCTTGCTGGATACATGCCTCACTCTCGGTGTCGAGACTCGACGTGGCCTCGTCCAGGATAAGGATTCGGGGATCGGCCAGGATCGCCCGGGCGATCGCGACACGCTGGCGCTGGCCGCCGGACAGCTTAACGCCACGCTCCCCGATGATCGTGTCGTACTTCTCTTCCATTCGTAAGGCAAACTCGTCCACTCTGGCGATGGCCGCGGCCTGGTCCACGTCCTCCGGACTCGCGTCCGGCCTGCCGAAAAGGATGTTCTCGCGAATCGAGCCGTCGAAGAGGAAATTGTCCTGCAGGACGACGCCGAGCTGCGCGCGGTATGAATCCAGAAGAACCGTGGACAAATCGATGCCGTCGACGTAGACGGCACCGGATGTCGGCTTGGCAAAGGCGGAGACGAGCCCGATGAGCGTACTCTTGCCGGAACCGGACGGGCCTACCAGGGCCGTCACCGTGTCCGGCCTTGCCTCGAGGCTGATTCCATGGAGGACGGGTTTGCCGGCGTCGTATTCGAACGTGACCTCGTCGAACACGAAGTGACCCTGGGTCCCGTCGACCGTCCGCACGCGATCCGGATCGACGTCTTCCGGCGTCTCCGCCAGCACTTCCTGGACCCGGTCCAGGCCGGCCACCGCCTCGGTCAGCTGGCTGCCGATCGAGACGACCTGGATGACGGGAGCGACCATGAAACCCATGTACAGGGTGTAGGCAAAGAAGTCGCCGACCGTCATCGCACCGGACATGATCAGCCGGCCGCCCACGATCATGACCGTCACCGTGACGATTCCCATTAGCAACGTTGAGGCGAAGGTCACCGCGGCGGTCGCCGTGAGGGTCTTTCTGACGTTCTCGAAAAGCCGGAGAGCACCTTCTGCGAAAGTTTCGGCCTCGCGTTCCTCGGCGTGGAAGCCCTTCACGACCCGGATGCCGCCAAACGATTCCGTCAGCCGCCCCGTTACCTCTGCCCGGATCTTTCCACGCTCCCGGAACACCGGCCGTATCGTCCCGAACGCCTTCTTGAGAATCAAGGCGAAGACAGCCAGGAACCCCAGCGCCAGCAGGGTCAGGGTAACGTTGATCGTCAGGAGAAGGATGAAGGCAAGAACGGCGGTGATCAGGCCGCCGATGAACTGGACCAGCCCGGTTCCGATCAGGTTGCGGACACCCTCGACATCGGACATGACCCGTGTGACGAGCGCCCCCGCCTTGTTGTCGTCGAAGTACCGGATCGGGAGCCGTCCCACGTGTTTCTGGATTTTAATACGCATGTCCGCGATCAATCGCTGAGCCGAGGTGCTGAGCAGGATCGTCAGCGCGAAGGCGGTGACAGCCTGAATCGCGACGGCCAACCCCACCACCAGCACCAGCGGCGTCAGCATGGCGGTGTTGTTCGGCAAGACGACGTCGTCGATCAGGAACTTCATCGAGCCCGGCAGGACGAGGCCCGAAAGGCGGTTGATGATGACGAGGGCCAGGCCGAAGCCCAGCATGGCTCGTCGTGGCCATATCAAGTCGCGAAATTCCCCGATTGCCTTTGCGGGCGGGACCGATCTTCGTTTTGTGTCGCTGCCGGAATTACCGTTATCGCCCGATCTTCTGCTCAAAGCACCCCCGTGATCAGTAGATCTTCCATCGTAACCCATGCCGGATCGGATTTGGGGTCGATGAAGCTTCCATCATGTCTAAAGGCGTGGTATAAACCGATGTTTTGAGCTTGGTTGGAATGCGAGCAGACTGGAGAGGAGCCGGATAGCCCCGACGTCGTTGCGGTCAACTCCGTGGACTTCCAAAACGCTGCATGTTCTAATTGAAAGACAGATTTCTTGACAGAGGACTCGGAGGTAACTATGTACGCAACCCTGCTGCTGCTCGTGTTCCTGCCTATCCAGCAGGCCGACCCAGAGGAAGCCTATCGTCGCGACTACTCAGAGTACAACGAGATTTCGGCGATGACGGACCCAGCCGCCCAGGCCGAGCGGTTTTTTGCCTTCATCGACAAGGGGTACGATGCAAGGCTGGAGGGCTCGATTCTCGCGGGGCTGCGGGGTGACATGGAAGCGCTCACCCAGGCTCGGAACTATGACGCGGTTTTCGATGTGGCAGACAAGTGGGCCGCCCGTAACGGAGGTTTGGATCCGATCGCGCTTGCGTGGAACGCCGGTGCCGTTGCCGGCAACAACCAGGCCACGGTCAAGTATGGAGAGCAGCTATACGCGGCTCAGGCCATCCCCCAGGTTGCGATGAGTCTGGCGAATGCATACATGGCGCTGGGGAATGCCGCAAAGCTGAGGGAGTTCGGCGAGATCGTCATCGACAGCCAGCCGATCACCGAGACCTGGAGCATCGCGTATGAGCTGGTCGGCCAGCACGAGTCGGCCGGGCGATTCAACCAGGCTTCGGAGATGGCGCGGAAAATCCAGAGTGGCCTGACATCCGCACCCGAGGGTATTTCCGGGACCGAGTGGACGCAGATTCGGACGTACTTGCAGGAAACCGTCGGCCGCGCCTCCTATGAAGCAGGCCGGTATGGGGCGGCAATTCAGCAGTTCAACGCCGTGCTGCGTTTCAACAGGCGGAACGACAAGGCCTATTACTACATCGGCGAGAGCCTTCTGAAGACCAACGAGATCGCCCCTGCGATGAACAGCTTCGCCAAGTCCTACCTGCTGAATGGCGGCTATTCCGCCCGTTCCAGAGGCATGCTGGAGACGATCTACAAGGCCAATCACGGCGGCAACCTGGTCGGCCTGGAAGACATCATCAACACGGCGCGCCGCGAGTTGAACTAGCGCCCAGGATCGGAAGGGGCTCAGCCAACCCGCTGAGCCCCTTGTTCCTCCTCACTCTCCCCCCGTACCTCCTTCAGCCTCGGAAATCTCTTCGAGCTGATCGAACCCACCGGTGGCCCCGTGGCCGCCCACGATTGTCCCGACGTTGAGCTCGAGGGTGCCGATTCCTTCGTAAAGACTCGTTGAATCCGGACTCGCGCTGGCCGCTCCCGGTGTGTACAGATCGCTTTCGAAAAGGATTCGCTCCCGTGGCAGATAGGCGACGACCATCGGCGCGACGTGCGGAGTGTCCTCCAGCGCGAACAGCTGGAGGGTCTGGTTTCCGTCCGTCAGCTCGTACTGTCCGTCGAAAGTCTCGATCGTGCCCACGTCCGAACTCCGTCCCATCGACGCGTTCGACATTGCGTGGAGTTCATCGGGCGAGTATCCATGACGGGCCTCGATCAAATTCCGGATGGCCTCCTCGTGCCGCTGCTCGACGATGATCTTCGCGCCCATGGCGACCATCCTGCGAAGTCCGCCGACATGATCCGAGTGCGGGTGGGTCACGATGACGTACTCGATGGGTTTCAGGGGCGGGAGTTCCTCATAGACAACGTCGCTCAAGCGCTTACTCTGAGCGCTGGTTCCGGGAGCCTCGACGACGACCAGGTAGTTCGGGAACTCTACGACCAAGCTATTGTGCGAGAAGCCGACTGCCTGGTAGACCCCTCGCGCCAGGCGGTTCATCTCCATGGGAACGAACTCCCCGTTGGCGGCGTTTTCCGCTTCTTCTTCTGCCTCTTCGGGAATGGTGAAGACTGCCTCGTCCAGGCCCCCGTTGATGGTGATCGAGTCGTATTGCATGCTCGAAAACGCGACTCCGTCCTTGGTGATCGTCACCTGATGGGGAACCATCAAACCGCCGACGTCACGATAATCTCCGACCGTATACCGAACTGGCACGTCCCCAAGGTGCGGATCGGTCTCCATCAACTCGAAACCGAGGAACACGTTGGTTTCCGGCTCGAAAAACAAGTCCGTGGCCTGACCTTCGAAATCGATCTCGACGCGACGCGCAGGCGTTCCGTTGAAATCGTTGAGCATCGCAACCCGGGTCGTGGTCGAGACCGCCTCGGTCGCCGCGAACATCAGGCCCAAGACGTCGCGGTTCAAGGCCATGTTCGGCGTGTCGAAGGCCGAGTAGCCGAGCAAGGCGTTCGGTGACACGACGGTACCCCGTTCACCGACCATCGTGTAACCGACCGGCATCGCGTTTGAACCGCGCCCATGTTTCGTCAGCGTCTCGCGGCGATGCTGCCTGAACGAACCGAACGCCATCTCATACTCGAACGCGGCCCTTCCTCCGAGGAAATCGAGCGATTCGGTGAGGTTGGTCAGTTCTGCGGCTCTCGGCGCATCGCCCGCCGTACGTTCCTGTGCGAAGATCGTGCGGGTGCCACTACCGGTACGGACCATAGTCTCGATACCCTGCAGTCTCTCCAGGCCGCCCATGGCGGTGACGGCGCTGTCAACTACGTCCCGGTACCCGGGATCGTTTACGCACCCGGCCAGCAGAATAACCAAGAGGACCGGGACGACAGATCGAATGGACATAAACCCCCTCCTTACTTTCCAACGATCGAAAAATCTACGTATCTGTTACTTACCTGTACGGATAGCTACGCCAATTGTATTGCTCCTTAGCACGGAGTCAAGTGAAGAAGGATGAAACAGGGCGGGCCCGGTTCCCAGGTATGAGACAATCTACGTTTTCGGTTGGACGGCTCGGAGAGCCACACGCCCCGCACCGCGAGGCAAGAAACTCGATACACAGGAGATACCACGTCGCATGAACGGTCATTTCAAAGTGCCAGACCCAGTCAACGAACCCGTGTTGTCATACGCCCCGAACACGCCCGAGAAGTCTGCCCTGAAAAAGAAGATTTCCGAGATGGCGTCGGGGGAGATCGAGATTCCGATCTTGATCGGCGGAAAGGAGGTTCGAACCGGAGAACTCGGGACACAGGTTGTCCCGCACAGCCACGGACATGTCCTCGCCAAATGGCACAAAGCCGGTCAGGCGGAAGTAGAGCAGGCGGCCGCAGCCGCCGCGCTGGCACACAAGGAGTGGGCGGCATGGAGTAACGACGCCCGTGCCGCCGTGTTCTTGAGAGCCGCCGAGCTGCTGGCCGGGTCTTGGCGGCAGACGCTCAACGCCGCGACGGTATTGTGTCAGAGCAAGACCGCTTTCCAGGCGGAGATCGATGCGGCCTGTGAGTTGATCGACTTCTGGCGCTTCAACGTCCGCTACGCGGAAGCGATCTACGGCGACCAGCCGCTTTCAGGCCCCGGCATGTGGAATCGGCTCGACTACCGGCCGTTGGAAGGTTTCGTGTTTGCCGTGACGCCGTTCAACTTCACGTCGATCGCCGGCAACCTCCCGACCGCACCGGCGATCATGGGAAATACCGTCGTGTGGAAGTGTGCCAGCTCGACCGTATACAGCGGCTACTACCTGGCCAAACTCTTCGAAGCGGCCGGCATGCCTCCGGGCGTGATCAACTTCGTTCCAGGGAGCGGGGCCGCGGTCGGCGGGCCGGCGATGGCGCACCCGGATCTGGCCGGCATCCACTTCACCGGTTCGACGGAGGTCTTCCAGGGGATGTGGCGTACCATCGGAGAGAACATCAAGCAGTATCGTTCCTATCCTCGAATCGTCGGCGAGACAGGCGGGAAGGACTTCATCATCGCCCATCCCAGCGCGAACGTCGATGCGGTTACGACGGCCATCATCCGCGCCGGCTATGAGTATCAAGGGCAGAAATGTAGCGCCGCCTCGCGGATTTACATTCCGGACAACCTCTGGAAGGCCATGAAGGACGACCTCATCGATCAGATCGACGGCATCGCGATGGGCGACCCGGCGGATTTCCGCAACTTCATGGGCGCCGTGATCGACCGTGAGGCATTCGACAAGCAGTCCGGCTACCTCGATTTCGTGCGCTCGTCGGACGATGCCGAGATTCTGGCCGGCGGGCAAGCCGATGACGCGGTCGGTTACTTCATCCGTCCAACCCTGATTCAGGCATCTCAGCCGGATTTCAGGACGATGTGTGAAGAGATTTTCGGACCCATCGTGACCCTCTACGTCTACCCCGAGAACGAGTGGCAGCAGACTCTGGAACTTGTCAACAACACATCCCCTTACAGCTTGACCGGTGCCGTCTTCGCCGAGGATCGCCGTGCCATAGCCGATGCCCACCGTGAACTGCGGTACGCGGCCGGCAATTTCTACGTAAACGACAAACCCACCGCCGCCGTCGTCGGCCAGCAGCCATTCGGAGGGTCCCGAGCCAGCGGTACCAACGACAAAGCGGGCTCCATGCTGAACCTCCTGCGCTGGGTGTCGGCCCGAACGATCAAGGAGACCTTCGACCCCCCCACCGACTACCGGTACCCGTTCATGGCGGAAGAGTAAAAGAGGGATTTCACCGCAAAGACGCAAAGGCGCAAAGAAAACAAAGAGTGTCAGAGACCTAGTTCTCTTGTAGCTGAGTGATGCTTACATAGATGGACTGATACCCTTTGCGTCTTGGCGTGCGGTAAGAGAATACGACCTTTCACTGATTCGATACTGCACTGTTACACACGTTAGGCTGCGATGAGCGCTTGACGACAGCCGACGAAGGCAATTGCAAGTTTTCGTATCGGAAAATCCGCATTGGAAATCTATCCATTCGAGATTCGAGATTGAAAATCGAAAAACGTCAAAAGAGCGGATACCGAGGAGGGGAGTATAGAGGTTGCGGGGTGCTCTGTCCTTAACGGCCTACGGACAACGGCCTACGTCCTCATGACCAGCGTATCGGCGATCATGTCGTGGAGTGCCTGCTTCCGAGCCGAGAACGCCGCCATGATGAAACCGACGCCGAGGATGAACGCGGAGAGATACTTGGCAAAATGTCTGCCTGTTGCCCGGCCGAATGTCAGACGCTGTCCATGGACGTCGGTGACGACTATCCCGAGTGCCATCTTGCCGAGAGTGGCCCTCGGTTCGCTACTCAACATGAGCGCTTCATACAGCCACGGCACGACCAGAAACGCGACGATACCCGGGCCCAACGACACGCCGGCGATCAAGGTGGTGATGATTCCGACGAAGATCCAGTCGATCAGGTAGGCGACAAACCGAATCCAGAATCCGCCGTATTGGACCGCAGGCGTAGCGACAGGTGGCGGAGCTTGGCCTGTCGGTGTGGCGCCCACGGGTATGGCCGCACCGCACGCCTGGCAAAACCGGGCGTGTTCAACGTTCGAGTGTCCACATGTAACGCAAACAGCCATCGCTGCCCCCGTTTCGATCGTGAAACCCGCTAGAGGAGTTCCTGCCGGAGATCCTGGATCCAGCGGGTCTAGTGACCTGTAACAGTGCTATCGGTACCAGCGTTCGGCGGAACGGGGCCGTCTTCGTTGTCGTCGACTCCTACCAATGAATGAGCATTGCGTCGTCGTCGACTCCTAGAATCCGACCCCGTTGCGCTCCGAACGATAGCGACGCTATTTCTGACTCAGGACACAAAATTCTAACCGATTTTTCGAACCTGCTCCCTCGACGATTTTGTCGAGCCGCTCCCTCCAGAGAGCACCTACAGCTACCAGATACGATCTCGGAACAGATAAAGTTCAATCCGCCTCGCACAAAGCCGGTGATGGAACACGCTCGGTGGCAGCCGCAATCCTGGTCTCACCCAGTCGGGCCAGGGTTTCGCTCATATCGTTCTCCCCAAGGTCCATCATCTGACGGATCTTCTTCTGCGAAAACCAGCAGGTCCCGGTATAAAAACAACCCAGGGGCTTCGAGGGAACGATCGACAACACCTGGGGGAGGGGCCGGCTTTCGGTCGGGAGGGCTTGTTTGTCGTGCGCCTGCCATCGAAGCTCGGCCCACTCGCGCAGCGCTTCCTGTCCGCCAATTCCGTCCGAGGGGTATCGTTCGGGTCGCAGTTTCTTGAGGAAGCTCCTGCCGCCGAGTTCAGGTCGCGCGAGGCTCGTATTGACGACGAAAAGCACATCGATGGCGTCTTCCAAGTCGAACAGCAACGGGGCCAGGGGGATATTGTCGGTCCATCCCCCGTCCACGACCGCGTTATTCGGGTCGACTCGAGTTGCCAGCATCCCCGGGAAGCCCGTTCCTTTCAGGAGAATTTCGAGAGCCGCCTTTCTGTGCAGCCTATCGAGGCGTACGTAGTGAGGAACCCAGCCACCCCACCGCACGGCATCCTCCGTGTAGGGTCGAAAGCGGGAAAGAGTCGCGTAGACGGGCGTTCTCTCGCGCCTTATCGTTTCGAAGCCTTCTTCGGTGATCGCTTTCTTCAATCGATGAGCGAGCGGGCTGGTCGTCGTGAACATGGGTGTCAGCAAGGCCCAGCGGTTCACGTTGTGCGCGAGAGCGACGATGCCCACGACTGCGGCCGTCCACAAGGTCCATGTCGCTACCTGATCTGTACGGGACAGAGCGAATCCTCCCGCCGTGAATCCCAGGCAAGCAATACCAAACACGGAGGCCGGTATGTGCCAGCGCTTTGCCGGGTTAGGATGGGTCATGCTCCCGGAGATCCTCAGGATCTTCAGAGGTGAGAACTCCGACACCAGGTACGCCAGTAGCCAGATCGGCAGGAACACCAGTTCGGCGGGCCTCAGCTTCACGACTTCCGACCAACGCAAGCCGGTCCAGGCGGACTCGGCTCCTTCGGACTCGCCGGCCGCGATCAAGGCGGCGTTCACTGCGCCGACAGAGGTTCCGGCGATTGCAGCGAACTGAGTCACACCGTGTTTTCGCAGTGCTCTCCAGCAGCCGATATGGTACGCCCCTTTTGCACCACCACCGGTAAGCACTAGACCTATATGTTTCTGCTTGAGTTGTGAGAGGGTCATGCAGCCGTCAAACCGTCAGTCCCGCGCTGAATCTGCTCATTGTCGTCACGATCGGGTTTCGCCTAGGATCACAAGCTGTTTCCGGCGACGGATGGGTCTGGAGGATACCTCAAAACAGGGTATACTGACGCCGAAAAATTTCAGTCAGGATGCGAAGAAGTGCAGCCTCGCGATTCGAGCACAGGATGCTCGACCATCGTTGATCTTCTACAATTCAGAGCTTCAAAGGAACCTCGTCGCCGGGCCCACACCTTCCTCAAGGACGGATTCCGCGAACAGAATCACTTGACCTATCGTGAGTTGGAGGTGCGTGCGCGGGCCATCGCAGCGTCTCTTCAGGGGGCGTCAAGTCCTGGCGACCGGGCCTTGCTGCTCTATCCCCCCGGCCTCGATTTCGTTGAGGCCGGATTTCGTTGAGGCCTTTTTGGGCTGCCTGTGTGCCGCCATCGTGGCCGTGCCGGCCTATCCACCTCGCTCGAATCAGGGCTCGAGCAGGATTCAGGCGATCATACGGGATGCGCGTCCGTCCGTCATTCTGACCACATCAAACAGCTTGCCGAAAGTCGAAGCGATGTGGGGCGATAGAGCGGCCGTCGCAGAAAGCCGTGTCCTGGCGACGGATGCGCCCGGCTCTTCCTTCCCCGAGAGCCCCGAACAATTGGTGGAAGGTTGGCGGGACTCGCATTGCGAAATCGGCGAAGGAACCCCTGCATACCTTCAATACACGTCTGGATCGACCTCCGAACCAAAGGGCGTGATCGTGACCCACGGCAACCTGGTGACGAATCTGCGAGACATGGATCGCGGCTGGAAGCACGACGCCGACAGCGTCCTGGTGAGCTGGCTTCCGCACTTTCATGACATGGGACTCATCTACGGTATACTCGGGCCGCTGTACGCGGGAATTCCGGGGTATCTGCTGTCGCCCCTCTCCTTTCTGCAGCGGCCGGTTCGATGGTTGCAGGCAATGACCCATTACAGGGCGACTCACAGCGTGGCCCCAAACTTTGGGTACGAGCTCTGCGCGCGCAAGATCGCCGCGGAGGAACGAAACAGCCTCGATCTGGGAAACTGGTCCGTCGCTGTCAATGGTGCCGAGCCAGTCCGCCCAGAGACGCTGGAACGTTTTGCGCAATTCTTCGAGCCCTGTGGCTTCCGCCGAAGTGCCTTCTGCCCCGGCTACGGGCTGGCTGAGGCCACGCTGAAGGTCACCGCGACGTGTAGAGATGAATCACCCGTCTTGACTCACCTGTCGAAGCAGGAGCTGGAGGGACACCACGTCGTGAAGTGCGATGCGGCAGAACAATCTCCCGAAGCCTTCACGCTGGTCGGTTGTGGCCGTTCAATGGTGGGGACCAGGGTCGCGATTGTTCACCCCGAAAAACTGACCTGCTGCTTGCCGGATGAAATCGGTGAAATCTGGGTGTCCGGCCAGACAGTGGCCGCTGGCTACTGGAACAGAGCCGAGGAGACCGCCGCAACCTTTCACGCATACACCGAGGACACAAGAGAGGGTCCTTTCCTGCGCACGGGTGATTTGGGGTTTGTGGAGGGAGGTCACCTGTACGTAACCGGGCGTATCAAGGATCTGATCATCATCCGAGGTCAGAACCACTACCCACAGGATGTCGAGCGGACTGCGGAGCGAAGCCACCCCGCCCTGCGTCAGCCCGGCTTCAGCGCCGCCTTTTCAATCGACGTCGCCAGCGAAGAGCGCCTCGTAGTTCTGGCAGAAGTCGAGCGTCGGTATCTGGACCAGGACACCGAAGAACTCGTGGGAGCCATCCGGCAGGCCATATCGGAAAACCACGAGTTGCAGGCATACGACGTCGTAATCGTTCGTCCTGGACGCATTCCGAAGACATCCAGCGGAAAGATCCGGCGGCGCGCCTGCAAGGCCGCTTATCTAGCCGGAGAGCTGGAAGCCGTCGAGAAAAAAAGGGAAGGGGGCCGTTCGAATGAATCCTGAACCTGAGCGACCTGCCGTGACCGAACTCCTTGGCTCGACCGGCCTGTTCAACGTCCTGGACCGACCGACCTTGCAGGCTGTGGAAAGAGAGCTCGAGTGGGTCCGTCTCCCGGGCGGGACGACTCTGTTTCAACAGGGAGACACAGGAGATTCGTTGTATGTGCTGGTCCACGGCCGTTTGAGCGTTTCGATCGTTCATGAAGACGGACGGGAGCGCCCCATCGGCGAAGTGAGCCGCGGCGAGGTTGTCGGCGAGATGGCGGTTTTGACCGGAGAGCCGCGATCCGCAAACGTCCGCGCGATTCGAGATTCCCAGCTCGTGAAATTCTCCAAAGAAGCCTTTGAACGAGTCGTCGGAACCAATCCCAAGGCGATGATGTTGATCGCCCGAAGGCTCATCATGCGTTTGCGCGAGACCAGTCGAGCGACGTACCAAACTACCCTGGCCACTTTTGCCGTGGTTCCACTGAGCCCGGACATCCCACTCGGGGAGTTTGCAAGGGGGATTGCCGAATCATTCTCGAGAATCGGACCTACGCTGCACCTGAACCGCGACGTTCTTCAGAGTGCCCTCGGCGGATCCGTGAATTCGACACCCGAGGGCCGACGTGTCGAAGAGGTCTCCACATGGCTCGAAGAGCAGGAGGAGAAGTTCCAGTATGTCATCTACGAGTCGGACGCGGACAGCTCGGCGTGGTCCAATCTGTGTGTTCGCCAAGCCGATCGTGTTCTCCTGGTTGCCGCCGGCGGAGCCCGCACCGGCTCCACTACAGTCGAAGCTCAAATCCAGAACCTGTGTGCATGCGAAACGATCGCTCGAAAGGAGCTGGTCTTTCTCCATCGAAACGGCACGACGCGTCCCAGCGGTACTCAGGCATGGTTGGGTAGTCTCGGAGCCGGGGACATGCACCACCACATTCGTCACGAATCGAGTGCGGACTTTGACAGGCTTGCCCGGATACTTACCGGCAAATCTGTAGGTCTGGTCCTCGGCGGAGGGGGTGCAAGGGGCTTTGCACATCTCGGCATTCTTCGAGCGTTCGCGGACGTCGGCATCCCGATCGACATGATCGGCGGCACCAGCATGGGGTCCGTTATCGCGGCTCAGTATGCGCTGGGCTGCGATTATCACGAGATGATCGAGTTGAACAGGAAGGGTTGGCTCGACATGGATCCACTGAAAGACAAGACGATACCGGTCATGGCTTTGCTGGCTTGCCGGAAGCTTGACAGCATGATAGAGATGATGTTCGGTGACGCCAGGATTGAAGATCTCTGGCTGAAATACTTTTGTGTATCTGCCAATCTAACCCAGGCTGAAATGATGGTGCACCGGGATGGCCCGCTTGCGAAGTGGGTTCGGGCAAGTATGGCGATACCCGGCGTTGCACTGCCGGTCTTCGACAACGGCGACCTGATCGTCGACGGCGGAGTGCTCAACAACCTGCCAGGCGACGTGATGAAGCGGATCTGTGGAGGCCCGGTCATTGCAGTCGACGTCAGTCCGCAGAAAGATCTCGCGATCGATCCCCACATGATCCATGCGCCATCGTCCTGGAAGATCCTCTGGAACAACGTCAACCCGGCTGCGGAACGAATGCACCTCCCCAACCTGCTCGCCCTTATGATGCGCACGACCATGCTCGGTAGCACGTCAAAGAGTCAGGAGGTCGCGCGAGAAGTCGATCTCTACCTGCGTCCTCCGATCGACGGCTTTGGTATATTCGAATGGAAGTCTCTGGAGAAGCTTGCTCAGGCGGGGTACGAGTTTGGGATAACAAAACTGGAAGAATGGAACAAGGAACGATCCATCCCGAAACCGAAACCAAGCTGAGAACCGTCGAGCAAATTGAAGAGTGGCTGACGGTTAACGTCGCCAGGGAATTGGAGCTTGATCCCGACAAGATCGATATCCATCAGCGGCTGAGCCGCTACGGTCTTGATTCTCTGGTGGCAGTCGGTCTTTCGGGCGAACTGGAAGTGTGGCTGGGACGCGAGCTCCCTCCGGACCTCCTGACGAGCTTTCCGACGATCGAGGTCCTGGCGCAGTCCCTGGCGGAAGAGTCCGACATCGGTGGCTCGTCCAACCGGGCCACTCCCAACGAAACGGGTCCGGGCGGAGTCGATTACACGCGACTGGACTATCGCGAATGGTCGCCGTCGCAACTCTTCGTTAAAAAGGCTCTGGCCCTCCTGGTGCGACTGCTGTTCCGCCTTCACGTCGAGGGGATGATATACCTTCGACCCGAAGGTCCATATATTCTGGCAACCAACCACCTGCACGTCTTTGACGCACCCCTGGTGTTCTGTTTCTTGCCCCGGCCCACCGTGGCGTTCGTGTCGGAGCACATGAGAGCCGTCCCCGGCGTGAACTGGTTCTTGAAGAAAATGGCAAACACCATTTACGTGGCTCGCGGTGAAGGGGATCAGGAAGCCATCGGAAATGCGCTGGCTGTGCTCGGTACCGGAGGGGTGCTGGCCTTGGCCCCCGAGGGCAAGATCAGCAAAACAGGGGGGCTGCTTCGAGGGCATCCGGGAGTTGTTCACCTGGCGACTCAATCCGGCGTACCGATCGTGCCCCTCGTGATTTATGGCCAGGAGCGGGCCTTCCATCACTGGGCCCGTTTGCGCCGGGTTCCCGTCTCCGTCCGTATCGGACCCGCCATTCAATTCCCGCAGGGCAAGGCGACCTCGAAACAACTCGATGCGCATCGAGACACCGTGATGCACGCTCTGGCGCGAATGCTGCCACCGGAGTACCGGGGTGTTTACCGGAACTCCTGGCCGTAGACCTCGCACGGACGACCCTGCGAAGAGTAGAAAGAAGTGGGATAACCACGGAGGCACGAAGGCACGGAGCACCTAGAACCGGGGAAAAATAGGTCGTTCCCAGCCTTTCCTGCTCGACGGGACACAGTGGCTCTCGGACGGACTTTTTAGCTAAAACCAGACCAAGAAACTCCTTGCCTCTGTGCCTCCGTGGTTGGGTGTTGGCTGAGCAGAAGGGTCTGGGACCGCCGCTTCTTCCCCCGTGGTTAGAATCCCCCCGCTACTCACACCTCAACGCCGCAACCGGGTCCACCCGCGTCGCCCGGCGCGCGGGCACGTAGCCCGCAACCAGCGCCACGACGATCATCGCAAGCGCGACCGAGACAAACGATATCGGGTCGCGACTGCTGACGCCGTAGAGGAAACCTTCCACCAACCGCGTGGCGGCCAGGGCCGCGATCAACCCGATTCCGACGCCGATCCCTACTATCCCGGCCGCCTCACCGAGGACGATAGCGAAGACATCCGCCTGCCGCGCGCCGAGCGCCATGCGGATTCCGATCTCCCGGGTGCGCCGGGCCATCGAGTACGACATCACCCCGTAGACCCCTACCGAGGCCAGGGCGAGGGCGAGGGCGCCAAACACCGCAATCAGCGCGACCCCCAGGTGTGCCGGGAACAGGGACGCGCTCATCTGTTCCGACATCGTTCGGACGTTGGCGACGGGAAGATTGGGCTCGATGTTTCTAACCTGCGCCTGGATGGGATTGATGAGTGCTGTTGGATCGGTTGATGTGCGGACATGGAGGGTGACACCCGACTCATGGTTCTGAAGCAGCGGGAAATACACGAACGCGGGAAGGTTTTCAACCAGGCTGACGTACTTCCCGTCGCGGGTGATCCCGATTACCTCTCGCCTCGGTGAGTCGGGGCGGCCTAGCTGGAGGCGCTTTCCGATTGCGTTCTCTCCCGGCCAGTACCGCGCAGCCATCGCTTCATTGACAATGCACACGAGCGGTGCACCGTCTCCGTCGGTCCGACTGAAATCCCTGCCCGCGAGAAGCGGCATTCCCATCGTCCGGAAGTAGTTCAACGAAACGACGTTGGCGCCGACGATGTTCGGCGATCCCTGAGGCGGCGGGGTCTGTCCTTCGATCAGGACGCTCACCCGGCGTCCGCCTCCGCCGAGCGCCGACACTCGGGCGACGGCCGCCGACTCGACTCCCGGGAGAGCTCCGGTTTCTTCCAGGACGCGATCGTAGAATGCCCGACCCTGTTGCTCGGAGTACGACACGAGGTTGATACTGAGCGGCATCAGGAGCATGCTGTCGGTTTCGAATCCCGGATCGATGGCCTGCGTTTTCTGCAGGCTGCGCAGGAACAGGCCCGTCCCGATCAGCAGCAGCACCGAAATGGCCACCTGAGACACAACGAACGCGGACCGAAGCTTCCATCGCCCCACGCCGCGTATGACGGGGTTCAAGCTTGTCCGCGCCGCTTCGATGGCCGGCACGAGTCCGAACAGCCCGGCCGTCCCCAGGCAGGCGCCGAGAGTGAACAGCAGGACTCGTGTGTTCGGGATTGCGTCGAGCGTGATCGTGATCGGCAACAGGTTGATGCGCATGATCGCAGCAACCAGCAGGTTCGTACCCCAGACAGCCAGCGCGAGCCCTCCGATCCCCCCGAAGAGCGAGAGCAGGAGGCTTTCGGTCAGGAACTGGCGAATCAGGCGGCCGCGCCCCGCGCCCAGTGCGATTCGCGTCGCAATCTCGACGCGACGAGCCGTCGCCCGTGCCAGCAGCAGGTTCGCGACATTCGCACAGGCGATCAGCAGGACCAGCCCGACGACGACCATCAGAAGCGTGCCCGCCGGAGCCAGCGCGCTGCGCGCCTGCGGACTGCCGGAATCGGCCGGATAAGGGGTAAAGAGGACTCCCGAGTTCGTGTCCGGGTAGGCATTCTCCAAGCGGTTTGCCACGACCTGAAGCGATGCCGAAGCCGTTCCCATTCCCCCACCCGGCTTGAGCCGACCGAACATGTTCAGCCAGCGCGCACCCCGTCTGTCGAGCAGGTTGGCGTCCATGCCCACGGAGAATCCGGCCCGTGGCGGGCGCACCAGTTGCTGCATCATCGTCGGGACCCAGACGTCGGTGTCCTCGGTGATGTTCCGTCCCGTGAACCTGGCAGGAGCGACGCCGATCACCGTGAAAAGTTGACCGTTCAGGGTCATCTGGCTTCCGAGCGCCGTGTCGTCTCCGCCGTAACGTTGATCCCAGAGTCGGTGGCTGATGACCGCAACCGGATGGGTCCCGGGAGTCTGATCTTCTTCCGGAACAAAGAAACGGCCGCCGGCTGGGTCGAGTCCGAGCAGGGAGAAGTAGTTTCCTGAAACAACCATCCCGGAAAGCGTTTCGGTCTGCTCTCCCGTGTCCCACGTCAGCGTGATCCCGCCGTAGGTTGCGAACCCGCTGAATGCGTCCACGTTGTCCCGGATGTCGACGTAGTCGGGGTAAGAGGTGCCGCTGTACGGATTCCGTTCGGAGCCGGAGAAGACGGACAGGAGTTCTTCCGTGTCCCGACCCGGACTCCCGGCGAACAACGTCGCGTCGATCAAAGTGAATATCGCCGTGTTGGCCCCGATGCCTATCGCGAGCGTCAGCACGGCCACGGCGGTGAACCCGCGGTTCTGGACCAGCGTGCGGACTCCGTAGCGGACGTCCTGGAATAGTGTCTGCATGAGACCGTCTCCTTTGCGTTTGCGGGTTCCCGACGTTGGTGTCTCGTTCCTGAAGCTTCTGTAAAGGCTGAGGACGTCTTTGAAGTAGAGCCGACGCGCTTGACGAGCTCCGAGGAGATCGACGCGCTTCCGGAACAATTCGTCGATATCGCCCTCGATTTCTTCTCTCCAGTCCGGCCGACAGAGCAGTGCCAGAAACCATTTTGCAGCCGCGGGCGGCAGAGCCGCTTTAAGGTTTCGCATCACGACCTGGCCTCGAGCTGGTGCCACATCTTCTCCCGGATACGCCGCATATCGGTCAGGACGGCGATTCCGAATCGTGTGATCCTGAAGAACCTCTTCCGCCGCCCCCCGCGTTGACTGGTAGCGCCGCCAACTCTGGATCGAAGGCACCGCTTGCGCTCCAGGCGATCCAGTGCCGCGTAGACTGCTCCTATCGAAACCGACCGTTCTGCCCCCTCTTCGAGAGCCTGCTGGATCGTCACGCCGTAGGCGTCATCGCCCAGGCTGTAGATAGTCAGCAAGACCAGTTCTTCGAACTCACCGAGATGATTGCCCTTCATTTCTGCTCAGCTGAGACCTTTCGTATTGTCGGTTGGTCACAAGATATTTCTTATTAATTCGCAAATGTATAGGAAATATGTTTTGAGGTCACGCTTCGACTTTTCTTTGTGTCAGACACGGGATGCCGCCCTGAGGTTGGCACCGCCCTTCTGAAAGATTGCGACTGACCAAACACCCGCGCTCACTCGACCAGGTGCCATGCGAGGGCCATTGTGAGGGGGACGGGGCTTGCCCCGTCCCCGGGTGTTTGCTAAGCGGAATGTTGGTAAGAGCGTCTACGTCCTTCAGGCAGTAAAAAAGCCGGGGTCCATCGGACCCCGGCCCACGAGCTGTCAATCAGCTGGATCGAAGACTAGAAGAAGAACTTCAGACCCACCTGAATCTGCCGCGCATCGTTCGCGGCGTTGATCGTTCCGAAGCTACCGGTCGTGCTACCGGTGGTTCCGGCAGCTCCCGGCACGAACGTCACGTTTGGCGCCTGGAAGTTGGTCCGGTTGAACGCGTTGAAGAACTCGAACCGGAGCTGCAGGTTCTGGTCCTCGCCGATGTACGTGTTCTTGATCAGCGACAGGTCCCAGGTATTGCGACCCGGCGCCCGGACGGTGCCCCGACTGGCGTTCCCGAAGCGATTGCCCGGAGCGGCAAAACAGTTCGTGTCGAACCAGCGATCCGGAGTCCCGTTGCTGATGTTCGGATTGCAGACGCGGTCGGGACGGAAGCTCTGCCCACCGATCGAGCCCGGCAGCCGCCGGCTGCTCGTCACCGTCAGCGGCGTGCCGGTCATTGCCGTGACGATCCCGGTCAGCTGCCATCCGTCGACGATCCGACTGGCAGCTCCTTCCAGGCCGGAGGCCGGAAACTCGTAGATGTAGTTGAACGAGAAGCGGTGCTTCCGGTCGAACGAGATGAGCCCCTTCTCGGCCCCGATGCGGTTTAAGGCGTCCTGGGGGGACCCCGGGTTGCCGAAAGCGCTGGCTCCGCCCGTACCGATGTTCTTCGACCAGGTGTAGGAGGCGATGTAGCTCAGCCCGTTCGTCGTACGCTGCTCCAGCTTGGCCTGGAACGAGTGGTATGTGCTCTGGCCCTCGGTCGACCCGGTTGAGATCCGTCCGACCTGCGGGTACGGCTTGGTGGCCGCGATCTCGGCGGCGGTCTTGGTCGGGTCCCCGACCAGCAAAGGCTGGTTGCCGTCGTAACCGATCCGATCACGCAGACCCTTCGATCCGACGTAGGCCAGGTCCAGCAGGACGTTGTTGTGCAGCGCCCGCTGGATGCTCAGGCTCCAACGCTGCATGTAGGTGTTGGCGCTGTCCCGCACGACCGTCCGGATTCGCGTGTTCGACCCCACCGTGATCGTGGCGGGCGGGTTCGGGAACGGGTTGTCGAACGGCACGTCGTTGAACGCCTGTGCGTTGTTGTTTTCCACCGACGACGACGGTGGGCCCAGGAACATCTGGAACGGGTAGTTGTGGAGCAGGACGTCGTAGAAGATGCCGCCGCCGGCCCGGATCACGGTGTTGCCGTCGCCGGTGACATCCCAAGCGAAGCCGAGACGCGGCGCGAAGTTGTTCTTGTCCGTATCCCACGCTCCGTTCGTTCCGATGTCCACCCCGAGCTGGACCAGTTGACCTGTGTCGAAGTTCCACTGCCGCCAGAGATTGTCCTGTTCGTAGAGCGGCAGCTGGACATCGTGCCTCAGGCCCCAATTGATGGTCAGGTTCGGCGTGGCTTTCCAGTCGTCCTGGAAGAAGTAGGAGAAGAAGTTCCCCCGCTCGTGTTCGACGCTGTTGCCGACCTTCCGTCCGGCCGATCCCAGGTAACCCAGCAGGAAATCGGCGAAGTTGTCGCCCGTGAACGCCTGGTTGAACGTGTAGCTCCCCGACGTGTTGGACGGGAAGATCAGGTTCATTCCTTCGCGCCGGAACTCGCCCCCGAACTTGAAGGTGTGGTCGCCCCGCGTCCAGGTCAACGCCTCCGACACATGCCAGTTGTTGTGGAATCGGGCAAATCCGCCGCCGTTTCCCTGCGGCTGGTCGTAGCCCGAGATGCTGAGTCCCGGGAATTTCTGGATCAGATCGTTGTCGCTCGCGAACGACTGCGTTTCGGTCAGGCCGAGCGCCTTCGCATGGAACCCTTCGCGCGCCTCCTTGCGCTGGAGGATCTGCGTATTGGATCGGCTGAATCCAAACTTCGTTTCTCCAACCAGCTGGTTCGACCAGATCGAGGTCAGGAACAAGGCTATGGCCTGCGGATTCTTGATGACATCGTCACCGAGCCCCGGCGTTGTCGTACGCTGCAACTCCCGGACCGACACGTCATCGGAATGGGTATAACGGCCGAAGAAAGTCTGGTTTTCGGTGAGCTTCGTGTCGACCCGGATCGTGTACTGATCGATATCTTTCGGGACACCGGTCGAACGGAACGTGTTGTTGGCGCCCGTGACGGAATCGATATCCGGATCGCTGAAGAACGGCAGGAAAGCCTGTGCCCTTGGACTGAACCGGCTCGACGGGATGATATTCCCGGCGAACGGTTGGCCCGTCGTGGGATCGATGATGGTCTTTCCCGTCGCACTGAAGTCGCCCTGACGCATCGCCCGTGTCGGTACCAGGCCGCTCCGGTTCGCGTTCGTGCTCTGGCGCGAACCCTCGTAGTTGAAGAAGAAGAAGGTGTGGTCGGAGACGATCGGACCGCCGATGGTCCCACCGAAATCGCTCCGTTTGAACTCGGGTTTCTCGCGGTTGGCCCGGTTCACGAAGAAGTTCGTCGCGTCCAGGTTGTCGTTGCGGTGGAAGCCGAACAGCGTTCCGTGGAATTCGTTCGTGCCGGTCTTGGTCGTCAGGTTGACGACACCGCCCGTGGCCCGGCCGAACTCGGCCGCGAACGTGCTCGTCTGGATCTTGAATTCGGCAAGAGCGTCGATCGAAGGCAGAAGGCGGATCTCGCCGTTGGCCAGGTCGTTGTTGTCGACGCCGTCCAGGATGAAGTTGTTTCCCCAGAGACGGCCGCCGTTGATGTGGGCGTTTCCGCCGCGCGAGGCCGTGTTCTCACCCTGAGCCAGCTCCGACACGCCGGTCGCCAGCATGTTCAACCCCAGGAAGCTGCGGCCGTTCAACGGAAGGTCGTCGATCTTGTCGCGGTCGATGACCTGACCCAGCGATGCCGTGTCGGTCTCGACCAGCGGAGCGGTCCCGATGACGTCGATCGTCTGGGCGACGTCGCCGACGGCCATCTCGAAATCGATGCGGGCCGCCTGGTTGACCTGCAGAACGACGCCGGTTCGCACCTGCGTGGCGAACCCGGGGAATTGCGCCTCGATCCGGTAGTTGCCCGCGGGCAACGCGGTGATCGTGTAGTTGCCGGTCTCGTTCGTCAGTATTTCGCGTGTCGCGTTCGTGTCGACGTTCGTGGCCGTGATTGTCACGCCGGGCAGCACCGCGCCGGTCTGGTCGGCGACGCTTCCGACGATCTGTCCAGTAAAACTTTGAGCGAACGCCGCCGGTCCTCCCGCCGTCAGCAGTAACACTGCCAACGAGGCGACCAGCACAATTCGCCGTCTAAAGAAACTAAACGTATCCATTGAAATCTCCTGAGCTTGAGGGCGCCCGGGCCCGTTTTCATTCCACACCCGGACGTTTCCTTCGTTGTAGCTGCTTACACCCACTCAATACGAGGGATCACAATCGGTCCCCCGCCATTCATCAATACTTCTTTGCTTTCTTTGAGAGTCTAAGACTCCTCCCAGCCCATAACGACCAAGGGAACTCAGCCAAATATTTTACCCTCGAAAGAACCGAATCCTAGAGAAATAATCTTGCGAGCCGCTTGAGACTCCCGAGCAGCTAGTCAAACTAGCAGCCTGAAATCAAAGACATGGCGGCGACCGATTGCGTCAAGGTCTTTCCGATTCATTCGATTGGCGCGTCAGTTTTGCTCGATTGGGTCGCGACCTTCGATACCGAGCGACACTCGAATGATCCTGACGCTTTTGGAGGGCGACCCGGTTGTCGGGCTCGCGGACCGTCCACATATTTATATGCAGTATAGATACTTATGAGTCCTTGCGGCTGGGTCCGGCCCCAGAAATCCGTGCGTCCCTCTGCAGCGTCGGCATAGAATAACGGCATCGTTTTCTCTCGACGAAACACGAAATGGGAATCCGAAATCGATTGTTGAGCGCGGTCGCAGTGATGACCGTCGTGCTGACGATGTCGGTCACCTCGGGGTTTGGGCAGGCGTCGGCACCGAGGTGGGAGCAATTGATGGAGCAGTTCCAGCGGCACCTCGATCGCGATGACTGGAGCCAGGCGTTCTCTCTCGTACAGGCTATCGCCAGAGAGACTCAAAGCCTGGACCCCGATAGCCGGGAGAGTCTTCTGACGGCCGCCCAGTTTGCCCGACTGGCCGGCACACTGCGACTGCGGGACCGGTTCGCGGAAGCCGAACAAGTGTACCTGCGCCTGGTCGGTCTTCGGGAACGTTCGCTGGGAAGTAACCACCCGGCAGTGGGGCAGACGCTGAATGAAATCGGCTTGTTCTACAGGGACCAGTCGAAGTTTGCTGAAGCTGCAGGAGTCCTGAGGCGGGCCCTGTCGATCGCCGAGGAGGCGTACGGCGCGGAACACGCCGAAGTTGCCGCGGCAGCGAACAACCTCGGTATGGCGTATCGCGACCTGGCCAACTACTCTATGGCCGGGCCACTCCTTCAGCGCGCCGTCTCGATCACCGAAGATCTCGTCGGGCCCGAGCACCCGGATCTTGCGGCGGCCCTGAACAATCTCGGGCAGCTTTACCAGGCAATCGGGCGATTGGATCGAGCCGAGCCACTACTGGAGCGGTCCGTCGAGATCAATGAGAAGGCGCTCGAGGCCGATGATCTTCGACTCTCGACGAGCCTGAGGAGCCTGGCGGGGATCTACACGGCGCAAGGTCGGCCGGCCGCGGCGCTGGCGCTCTATGAGAGGGCTCTCGGGACGACGGAAGCTGCCTTAGGACCCAATCACACCGAAGTTGCGAGCGCCCTGAACAACCTGGGCGTGACCTACCGCAGCCTGGGCCGCCTGGACGAAGCCGAACCCCTGTTCGAGAGGGCCCTGGGCATCCTTGAAGACGTTCGCGGAGCCGAGCAAGCGGATGTCGCCGCGACGCTGAACAATCTTGCACTGCTCTATTACACCCAGCGTCGCTACTCCAGGGCGGCACCGCTCTACGAGCGCTCCGTCGAAATCTTTAGGAACGTCTTCGGGCTGGAGCATCCCAACCTGGCGATGGGATTGAACAATCTTGCCGGCCTATACCGGGCGCAGGGAAGGGCGGATGAAGCAGAACAGCTGTACCGGCAGGCGCTGGAGATTCGGGAGAAGGCAATCGGCCCGGAACACCCCGAGGTGGCCTCGACTCTGAACGGCCTGGCACTCCTCTACCACGGCGAGCGAAGGTATGCCGACGCGGAGCCGCTCTACCGCCGCGCAATCGAGATCCGCGAGACTGCACTCGGGCCTGCGCACCCGGGTCTGGTGACGACGTTGGAGAACCTGAGCGCGCTGCTTGCGGAAACGGGAAGAGCGGTGGAGGCCGGTGATCTGATCCGACGGGCCCGGGCGATACAGGCGGCGGGCCCTAACTGAAGGATGGCAGGCCGGCTGTCGAGCGCCCTTGAGTCCGGCGCTTGCGCCCCGATTCGTTCCAGTCGAATCCCAGAAATTCCATGAACGCGCCTTGGTTCTTCGACCCGGTTCGTCGGCGGTTCCACTCCTTGATACGCTCCTGGTATTCCTCGGACTCGTCCTCGTTCCATTTGCACACCGCGCGCAAAGTCCGCTTCGCGATTTTTCCGTCGAGTTCGTAAAGACACTCGGACACCTTGCTGAGAGACAAGCCTTCCACGGCCCCGGTGTCGGACAGCGTGATGTTGAACGGGTGCTCGCGGCAGGCGACCGGGCGGTGTTCATAAACGGTGCACATATCTTCCTTGTCGAGGAAGATGCATCGGTTTCGGCCCCATCGGAGCGCCATGATCACGCGGCGCGTGGCCAGCCGAACCCAGAAGGGATACCGTTTGGCGATGTTGATTTCGTCTTCTCCGAAGAAACGGATGAATTCCTGTGGAGCCTTGCCGGTACCCTCGACGATCCGACGGACGTCATGATCGGTGAGCATCACGATCGTTTCCTTGCAGCAGTTGCCGCAACCCGTACATCGAAACTTCAACAGGTCGGTCCAGTCCTTCACAGTCGGTGTCGCCATCCTCGCTACCTCGCCTCTCCTGATGTTGGTGTGACTGATCATACTAGATTCGAAGACGGACAGATGGGGGGATGTCGGCTGGATTGTCCTCACTCACCAACTTTTCCGCTTACCGAACATCCGGGGACAGGGCCAGGCCCCTGTCCCCCTCACATTGGCTCCCTCGCGGAACGATCCGGCAGCCCGGTATTTAGGTAGACGGACTGTGGGATTCCATATATAAGGCCTGCATGTCAAGTGACCCGACGCCGGCAACTTCAAGTAGCAGCCGCTCCTGATGAAGCACGACCGACTCGAAGACTGGACGCCGGCACAGATGCCCGCTGCGCCCCCACCCGGCTTCGGCAACTTCCTGCGCGTGATCGGACCCGCCATCATCATGATCGGGATTTCGATCGGCAGTGGCGAATGGCTCATCGGACCAGCAGCCGCCGTGCGCTATGGCGTGGCGATGCTGGGTATCGTGACGATCGCGGTCCTGCTCCAGGCCGTCTTCAACATCGAGCTGATGCGCTACACGGTCAGCACCGGCGAGCCGATATCCACGGGTTTCATGAGGCTGGGAAACCGGCCCCGGATGGTCGGCCTGATCTATATCATCTTCGGTTTTTTCCACCTCGGCTGGCCCGCGTTTGCCGCGGCGTCTGCGGCCGCGCTGTTTGCCGCAATCAACGGACGCCTTCCCGTCGACCTCGACGCCGGCTCGGTGATGCTATACGGCTACTTCACGTTCTTGCTGGCGCTGGCGATATTGCTCTTCGGCAAGACCGTCGAGCGGACCCTGGAGCGAGTGTCCTGGGCCTTGATGTCCTTGGTGTTTCTGTTCATGCTGGTCGTCAACGTTGCGTTCATTCCGGCGAGCGTGTGGTGGTCGACGTTCAAAGGTTTCGGGTTTGTAGGCAGGCTTCCCTCCAGCGTCGACTGGACGCTTGTCGGAGCGTTTGCGGCGTATGCCGGAGCAGGAGGCATCGCCAACCTGATGCTGTCGAGCTGGGCCCGCGATCGCGGCTACGGCATGGGCGCGAATGTGGGTGCGATCGGAGGCGCCGTCGGCGGCAGCCCCACGAAACTGAGCCCGACAGGCCACACGTTTAAAATCGATGAGGAGAGCCTCGGCAAGTGGAAGCGCTGGATGGGCTTCGTTCATGCCGAGCAACTCGGCGTGTGGGCTCTCTTCTGCCTGATCGGAATGTTTCTCACGGTCAACATGGCTGTCGGGACGATGCCGGAGGGAACCGACATGACGGGCCTCGCGGCCGGGGCCTACCAGGCCGAGTATCTGCGCACGGAAGTGGGCGAGTTCATGTGGCTGCTGGCGCTGCTCAATGGTTTCTGGATTCTGCTGTCGACCCAGCTTGCGGTGATGGATGGCCTGGTACGAGTGACCACGGACATCATCTGGGCGGGCTTTCCGGAAGTCCGGGCTCGCGCCGGTCACGATGTCCGGAAGGTCTACTACACATTGCTGGCGGGCTTCATCGTCTGGGGGTGCTTTGCGCTCTCGATCGCCCAACCGATTGTCCTGCTCCTCATCGGAGCCAACGTCGCGGGCTTCATCCTGACGTTCGCTGCCGTCCACATCGTCTTGGTAAACAGACGCCTCCTGCCCGAGCCCCTCCGCCCTTCAGTGATGAGAGAAGCGCTGATGCTCCTCGTCGCCGCCTTCTACGGCTTCTTTGTTGTCATGAACCTTCGCTCGCTCTTTAACTAGGTCCGTGGGTGGTTGGTACGCACGGGCTTTTCGCCAATCGACCAGGTGCCGTGAGAGAGCCACTGTGAGGGGGACAGGGGTATAGCCCTGTCCCCGGGTGTTTGGGCACGCAGAAATGTGTAGGTGCGCTCTATGAGCGCATCTGCAAACAGAGAAGATGTGCGGTCATAGCCCGCCCCTACAGGAGACAGACCAGCTGGCGAGCTAGTCTTCCTTCCTCAACCGCGCCACTATCTCCTCTTCCTTCCTCTGAATCTTCTCTTCGGTTCCTCGGCGGGCGATCGAGTAGTCGGCCATGTCGATCAGGACGTAGGGAGCAAGCAGAGGAAATTGTTCGGCCACGAGCCGGTACTTCTCCTGCTCGATCCAGCGGTATGCCGGATGCCCCTGCGAGATCGTCCGCAGCTCGGTTTCCCAGAAGAACTGCCGGAAGTTCTGCCACTGATAGAAGCGGACCCGGTAGGCCAGCGGCACCACGTACTGTGCGAGATCCGGGTCGGCGCCCTCCAGCTTCCGGAAGAGTGCCCCGGCCCGATCGAGCGCTTCAACAAAGGGCCTTCGAAGACCGGACTCCTGGATCTCGGTCGGGATGTCGTAACCGTGATGTACGGAGAACCTCTGCCGCTCCTGGGTCATCATCCGGTGCCGGTGCAGGTCGCGGTAGGAGCCGATGTCGACCATGATTTCGAAACGCAGGTAGGAGTTCTCCAGCGAGCGACCGACCTTGTACCAGCGTGCCGGCCGGCCGGCGAAATACCGTCCCAGCAAGTCCTTCTTTTCCTCCTCCGACAGCGCCCGAACCGCTTCGAAGGCTTCACGCCATCCGATATGGGATTGTGAGAACAGGACGCCGGCCAACATCTTGTCCTCAGCTTCCGCATCCCACTCGACGAGTTTCACGCCGGCTCGATCTCCAGCATCGATCCGATCGGATTGGACCCGTCCGGCGAACTCGCGCACCAGATCATTCCGGCGGGACAAGTACTCCTGATAGTCCCCGGATTTCTCGTCCCTCACGCGCAGGAGCAGGGAAGGAATCTCCTCGTCGAGCTCCTTCTTCAGCGCTCCGGACAGCCAGCGGAGTTCGCCGATCGAATGTCGTGCCGTCCGGTTCAGCAGGTACTCGAACGCCTGTGCGTTACCGCGAAGCGCGACCTGCCCGAGCGTGGCCATCGGTAACAGCCCCCGCAGCGTGTCGAACGCCTTCTTCTCGAGGATCGAAGGCTTTTCGCTGAAGTTTGCCTGAAGCCACTCCTGGAGCGGATCGAGCAGCGCGACGTATGTCTCGAACAGATGATCCATTGTCGACGTGTATTCATCCAGCAGCGAGAGTCGTACCAGGTCTGGCTTCGGGGTGTAGTAGAGGTAGCGACCTCCGACCTTGCTGCCGAAGTTCACATAGCGCGTGGACTTCTCGATCGGCTCCAGTCCGATTCGCTGATCCTCGACGAACTTCATGGCCACCTGCGAGATTCCCCAGAGGATGACGTGGGCGCCGGTCATCTGGGCGATGGAGTCGTCACCGTACTGGGACAGCCACTTGGCGTAGAACTTCTGTGCCCGGTGGTTGTTCAGGATGTTCTTGAAACCGTGATCCTTCAGGAAACCAACGGTCGCTTCCAGCTCCGCCGCCAGAGCTGGATCGTCCCCGTCGACGATGGGATAGACGTACTCCTTGAGCAGGACCTCGAGCAGGGAACCCTTGGCGCGGCTGGCCCGCGAGCAGAGGGCGCCGACAATCTCGGGCGGCAGGTTGCGGAGGACCGACACCAGGCCGTTCTCGTTCGTCGCAAACGGTTGTAGAAACCGGACATCGCGCTCCGACCAACTGTGAGGCGAGAAATCGGGTGCGTACTCGGTGTCGGGAACAGGGACCATCATCACTCCAAATCAGAAATGTCGAATCTCCAATCTCGAATTTCCATTGCGGAATTTCCAATAGACCAATCTGCAATCAACTCGTCAACTGCGACCTGAATATATCGCAGATTTTTCTATCGGAGATTCCGCATTCGACATTTCCTCAGTGGAGACTCGAAATAGGGATTCTTCGGACGGAAGCCGGCCCGAGCCTGCCGCAAATTTTGCGTGTTGACGCTCTTATTTCGCCACTAATGCATCCGCACCCGCCGTCGATATGTACGGCATGGCACACCGGGCGCGGAGCACTGTCGAGAACACTCCGGGAACCGCTTACGCTTCGGTCTTTCCTGATGGCCATCCCGTACTGGAAATCTCAGACGCCAACTTTGACGTCGACGTGCTCGGCTCCCGACGGCCGTTCCTCCTCAACTTCGGCGCATCGTGGTGCAAGCCTTGCCGGTTGATCGGCCCGGCAGTAGCTCGGCTGGCAGCCGACTATGCCGGCATCGTCCAAGTCGGCCAGCTTGATGTTGTGGCAAACCCCGCCACGAGAATTCGCCTGGGTGTCCGCCGCATACCTGCATTACTGCTGTTCGTCGACGGACGACTGAAGGAGAGCTTCATCGGGACTGACGGCCTGGAGGAGCTTCATCAAGCGCTGGATGAATACCGCTCGGTAGAGTCGGCCATTCAGTGACAAGTGAATGTAGCTACGCTCTATGACTGCACATCGTTTCGGCTCGAAGGCTGTGCGGTCATAGACCGCACCTACACGTGAAAGGCTCGGCCACCCGAGTTTGCATTCCCACAATGCGCTCACAGAGCGCGGCGGTCGTGGATGCTGTCAGTGGCGGGACCGTCAACTAGTGACCTGTAACAGTTAAATCGGGTCCGGGAGAATTCGCTTGGAGGCGTCCCGATAGGTCCACTTTATGGGTTTAGGTTGTTTGTTGTAATGACGAACGTATCGCATGAGCTTGCGAGCCAGATCTTTAACGGAAGTGAAGATGCCGCGGACGATGACATCCCGCTCGATCTTCGCAAACCAGAGTTCGACTTGGTTCAACCAGGACGAGTAGGTCGGCGTGTAGTGAATGTGAACGTGGGGATGATCGGTGAGGAATTGCCGGACTCGCTTGGTCTTGTGAGCGGAAAGGTTATCAGCGATAACGTGAATCTCCTTGTTCGGTGGTTGGTGAACCAGCAGATCCGCCAGGAAAGCCACGAACTCTTCGCTGGTGTGGCGTGGGGCCGTTTTGCCGACAACCTCCCCGGTCTTCGTATTCAGCGCCGCATAGAGCGAGAGCGTCCCATGGCGGAAATACTCGAAGCCGTGACGTTCCGCACGGCCCGGAGAAAGCGGAAGCACCGGAACCAAACGGTCCAAGGCTTGGATAGCCGTCTTTTCATCGACGCAAAAGACGGCCGCATGCTGCGGCGGATTGACGTAGAGTCCGATGATATCGGCCGCTTTCTTCTCAAAGTCCGGATCGTTGGAAGCCATGTAGCGCTCGATTCGGTGGGGTTGCAGTCCGGCGCGTTTCCAAACCCGGGCGACCATCATGTGAGTCGTTCCCAGATGAGCGGCCAACTTGCGGCTACTCCAGTGCGTGGATCCATCCGGCGGCGGCTTGCTTGTCCACGCCAGTATTCGAGCCTCCATCTTCGGCGTTCGTTTTTCCACTGCTCGGCCCGCATGTCGCGAGTACAACCCCGACAATCCGTCTTCGAGAAATCGGTTCTTCCATCGCGTGATGTAGCTGCGGTTACAGCCCAGCGCTTCACGGATCACCGAGAACGACTGACCGTCGGCAAGCATCAGTATCAAACGAGCCCGTCGCACATCATCGGCCCGCAGCGCTCGGGAGCGCACTCGTCTTTGCAGTTCCCGCTCGACTTTCGGCGTCACTCGCACAGCTGTATAGGTCATGCACGAACGTTAACTCAACGCAGGGACATTACTGGTCCCACTTTCAACGTTACAGGCCACTAGTGACCTGTAACAGGCCACTAGGGCCATCAGATTCCGAACCGATGAGAAATCCAGCAATTTCTAATCTCCAACTTCCAATGCGGATTTGTGCATTAACAAATCTGCGATTACCCGGAACCGTCTTTCTGTCCGATCGCAAATTGCGATATTTGAAAGAATCCACATTGTAGGGTGCTCATTGCAGATTTGAGGTTTGAAATCTGGCGCAGTTTGGTCCACCTACTGATTCCGGTCCAGCACCCTCCCACCGAGTGAATCTGTAAACTCCCCCTCATCGATTGCGAGCAGACCGTTCACGAAGACATATCGCATCCCTTCGCTGAGTTGGTGCGGGTTCTGATAGTCCGCCCGGTCGCGGATCGTTTCCGCATCGAAAACGATGACGTCCGCGATCGCGCCGGCTCGGATCAGTCCCCGATCCTTCATGCGAAAGACCGAGGCCGGTAACGACGTCATGCTGCGGATCGCTTCGGCGAGAATGATCGCTCCGTCGTCCAGGGCGTACTTTCGTATCTTGCGCGAGAAATTCCCGTAGTTGCGGGGGTGGGGCACGCCCTCGCCCATGGGGACGAGGCCGCCGTCCGACGACGTCATCGTCCAGGGCTGCCGCATCAGTCGGACGACGTCGGCGGCGTCCATGTTGAACGAGACGAGCCCGGCGTTTCCTTCTTTTACCAGTTCCATTGCCAGATCGGCCGGCTGCATCGTCCGTTCATCCGCCACGCCCTGGAGCGTCTTGCCCTCGATAGACGGGTCCGGCTCGTAACGCCGGAACTGCAGTCGATCGGCGCCTCCGCGACGGTCGAGGTTTTCGATCACGTCCTGACGAACCCGGGGGGCCTCCCGCTCGTCGTTGATCCGGCGGATCAACTCGTCGCGCCCTCCGGCCTGGGCCCATCGTGGAATGAGTGCGCCAGTGATACTCGTGCCGGACGCCTCATACGCGTACTGGTCGGCGTACACTTCCAGCCCCTCCGCGCGCGCTCTCTCGATGCGCCGGATCAACGCCTGCGAGTATCCCCAGACACGGGGGCCCAAGGCTTTGATGTGTGTCACGACTCCGGGAAGCCCGCCCTCGCGTGCGACGCGGATGACTTCGTCCACCGCACCGACGACACCGATGTTGTAGTCCGCCTCGTCGCGGATGTGACTGGTGTAGAGACCCCCGTATCCCGCAGCGATCTTTGCGAGCTCGATGACTTCCTCGAGTTTCGCGTAGTTGCCCGGTGCGTAGTAGAGCCCACTGGACAGACCGAAAGCACCCGCTTCCATGCCCCTGCGGACAAGGTCCGTCATATCCTCGAGTTCGGTTGCCGTTGCCTGTCGATCCTCTAATCCGATGACGTCGCTTCGTACGGACCCGTGCCCGACCAACTGCGCGACATTGACGCCGATCCCGTCTGCGGTGAGGGCTGCGCGCTGGGTGAGGAGATCGGTCGGTCCACCGCCATCCGGGTTCACGACAACGGTCGTGATTCCCTGGGCCAGAAGCGGTTGTCCGTGGCTGAGTTCGGGGGTTACGAGCCCGCCGGCCGAATGCGAGTGGACATCGATGAAACCCGGAGTGAGGTAGAGTCCACCTGCGTCGATCACTCGCTTTGCCGGCTCGGTTGCCACGTCTCCGAGGGCCACGATGCGCCCGCCCGAGATTGCGACATCAGCGTAGTACCACGGGTTGCCCGTGCCATCGAGCACGCGGGCGTTACGGATCACGATGTCAAAGGGTTCCTGCGCGGATGCCGAGGATGCGAAGCATACCATCAGCGTCAGCCACAAAAGGAGGAGCTCAGCCCTCATCTCATGTTTCTGATGAAGCGTCGGCCAAGAAGGGCGACGGGTTCGGGTCTCAGCGGCGTCCGAGTTGGGCACGAATGCGCAACGTCCATTCCCGTTGGTTTTCCGGGCGGGTACCATGTTCTGTTTCCCTGTCATACGTCTGCTGCATTTCACGAGTAGGGCGTTGGTCTGCTCCGAGATCTGCTGGAGCCTCTCACGGTTGCCGCAGGGATTGTGGACTCTCCTGAACTCTCTACGGATCTGTCGCGCGTGAATCGCGGCGATGTCGAAATGGATCTGTTCGTGCTCGAGCAGGCTTGCCGGCATGTCCGGCCGCGCCCAGGAGTTGATCCTTTCGAATTCAGCATCGATTCTCCAGTTCGGTGCGTTGTTGGTGCAGGAGACCCGTATCGCTATCGTGAGCGAACTCTGAGCAGCCTGGAAGTCGGGGCTCGCAGGATCGACCGGAGCCCGAAAATCGCGCCATCGGAGCCGGACTCCTTCCGTCCAGACGATCGGATCGTCTGGAGTCCTTTGAGCTGCCAGAATGCTCGGGATCAGCAGCAGACTGATCGCGAGGGAAACGAGGGGTTTCCGCATGAAGTAATGAGACTACACGATCGGCGTAGGCGCAAGAAGAGCCTTGCAGGTGTGCGGAATCGAGGGGAAGCCGCTTCCAGATACGCGACGATAGTCGCATCCGGTTGAGCGGACCGCCGATCGCTGGCGGCTGATTGCTTGCCTAGTCACTGGCGGGCCGCCGCGTCCTCGGAGGCAATTGGCTCCATCCGTTTCATCTGGAAGGCGTGGCTCTTAACTACTCCCAGGATGAACGACGACATGCGGTACTCGTTGGCTTCAGCTTCTCCTGCGATCGCACGGACTGTCGGTTGATCGAAGTACTCGACCGGACGACCCAGCGCGTACGCCATCAGGTTCTCGGTGAACGTCCTCACCAGTGGTATCGGACGCTTCAGAATGGCGTCGACGAGCTCGCCGGGAGTCGACACCGGAGTCCCGTCGTAGAAATCGCCCCGTGTGTCGAGCCCAATCCCATTTTCCCGGAGTCGCCACTTCGCCGTGACGTCGAAGTTATCCAGGGCCAGGCCGATGGGATCGATCAGGCTGTGACACGAGTTGCAGGCCGGGTTCCGGCGATGCATCTCCATCCGTTTGCCCGTGGTCAACAGCTTGCCGTCCTGCGCCCCTTCGGTCTCTTCCAGCGCAGGTACGTTCGCCGGTGGCGGTGGCGGCGGCGTGCCCAGCAGGACTTCCATGACCCACTTTCCGCGCAGCACCGGAGAGGTTCGTGTGGCGAGTGAAGTGAGCACCAGCACGCTTCCGTGACCGAGCAGCCCCCTTCGTTTCTCGTCCGGGTAGTTCACGCGGCGGAACTGCCGTCCGGGGACGTCCGGGATTCCGTAGTGACGCGCGAGACGCTCGTTGACGAACGTGTAGTCGGCCGAGTACAGGTCGAGCAGGCTGCGGTCTTCGCGAACGAGATCATTGAAAAACAGCTCCGTCTCCCGCCGCATCGCGTCGGCGAGATTCTCGCCGAAGTTCGGGTAGGCGGTCACGGCCGGACGCACCTTGTAGAGATCCTGGAGCCGGAACCACTGGGCCGCAAACCGGGTCCCGAGCGCATCTGCGCGTGGGTCGGCCAGCAGCCGACGAGCCTGGCGTTCGATCTCTCCCGGCTGGGAAAGCCGGCCCTCGCTCGCGAGCGTCTGGAGTTCTTCATCCGGGGTGGTTCCCCACAGGAAGAACGAAAGCCGCGACGCCAGGTCCAGGTCGCGGATGCGGTAGACCTGTCCGGGTTCGACACCAGCGGGCTCGCGTTCCAGGCGCAACACGAAGTGCGGGCTCGCCAGGATCGCCTCCAGGGAGCTGCGGACACCGACTTCGAACCCCCCTTTTTCGGCGCCGGTGTCGTAGAAATGCATCAGGCCGTCGAGATCGCCGGGCGTGAGGGAGCGCCGGTAGGCCTCGCTCGCCATCCGCGAAACGATCTCTCTGGCGCAGGGCCGTTCTTCGTCGGTCACGGTCGGACGGCAGGTGAAAATCTTATGCCGGCTCGGCGTGTCGGAGAGTCCCGTGACGTTGTAGGGTCCCTTGATGGTGAGGTCTCTCAGATGGGGCAGCGTCGTGATCCCGGCTCCGCCCTGGCCCCCGCCGGCGAACGACCAGTCGTGCGGGCGGATCAGGTCTTCGTATGGCCCATCGGACCGCTTGACGAACGCCGCCGAGACCCGGCGCTGGCCGGCTCGGACGACGATCGACTGGGTCTCCGCGCCGTAGCCGATCCGATTGTCGAAGCTGGTTGCCCCAGAGTTTGTGTCATAAAGAAGCAAGGCGACCCGCTCGCCGTCGATCGAGACGTCGATGTCATCGAGCCTCGTGTTGTTCCCGGCGCTGAACGTGAACCCGAAGATGTATTCGCCGTCTGCCGGAAAGACATGGTCGATCACCATTCCGCCCCGCGTCCCGTAGGGGGCACCCTCGACGTGGTCCCACGGGTGTTGCGAAAGGTATTGCGAGTTGGTGAATGTCTGATCGATAGCAGGAGCGTTCCGGTCACCGACCGCCGTCCGGCTGATCGCCGCGGCCGCGTTGAGGTAGGCCTCCAGCAGTGTGGGAGATAGCGTCTGCGCGTCGGCCATGTTGTCGAAATTGGCGAGCATCTGGTCGAGCGGCAGCCAGTCCGAGGCATCGACGCCCAACGCAAGAAGGTCCCGGATCGCGAGCTCATACTCGGGCCGGTTCAGCCTCTGGAAGGTTCGTCCTCCCGGGTTCGGGTTCGCAGCCGCATCCCGGTCGATACCGGCTTCCAGCGAGGTCGCGAAGGCATCGAGTGTCGCCGCATCCGGGCGCGGCGCGCCTTTGGGCGGCATCATGCCGGCTCGCAGCTTGCGGATCATCTTTTCGACGAGTTCGGCGTTTTCTTCAACATGAGCCAGGTCCAGACCGGACATGCTCATATCCCCGGATCGCTCGACGTCGTCGTGACAATAGCCGCAGTACCGATCGACTACCGCCTGCTGCGATTCGACCGACAGTTCGAGTGCGGGTCCAGCAACGGGGGTCGTTGTGGCCTGTGCTGTCTCTGACTGTGCGAGATTGGTGCCGGTGGCGAGAAGCGCCGACACGCTCAAGATGCCCAGAGTCACGAGGATGTGTTTCGACATAACACGGCCCTTTTTCGTCAAATGCCCACCGTCCTGGTGTAGCTGCGCTCTATGAGCGCACAAATGCCCGCGAAACTATGAGTCGTGCGGTCACAGACCGCACCTACACCCGCCGGATAATACCTCTCGGTCATGCTTTGTATGACGCCTCAACCGCTGCAAGTGGCGGCGACGTGTCGGATCTCCGTCGCCCGGAAGATGTCGCGGTCCCCTTCTTTCGCCATCATACCGACGACGGTGACTTCGTGGTTGGTCGAATGTCTCTCCAGCGCCGGGATCCCGGTCACGATCGTCTCTTCGCCCGAGTCCTTGTCGGTCAGGATGTAGTACCCGTCCATGTCGTCCTTGTTGAAGCAGCCCGTCAAGCTGTTTGGCTCTCCCTCTGCAACCTCGCAAGTTGCGGCGACGTGCCTGATCTCGGTCGCCCGGAAGACGTCGCGGTCCCCCTCCTTCGTCATCATACCGACGACGGTGACTTCGTGGTTGGTCGAATGTCTCTCCAGCGCCGGGATCCCGGTCACGATCGTCTCTTCGCCCGAGTCCTTGTCGGTCAGGATGTAGTATCCGTCCATGTCACCCTTGTTGAAGCAGCCCGTCAAGCTGTTTGGATCATCTGCCTCTTCTGCAGGAGCGGGCCCTCCGCCACCTCCTCCGCGCCCGCCTCGACCCCCGCGCCCTCGTCCACGCCCGCCCGTCGTCTCCTCCTCTGGAGACCATGGGCCGTAACTCAAGTCAGGCAGCAGCCGGGCGATCCATTGCTCGGTGCTCGTCACGATCCCGGCGAGCTTGGCGTTGACCTCCTGAGCGCCTCCCGGTCCCAGGGCCCGGACGACGGGCGATCCCTGGTCGAGGCTTCCGAAGTTGTCGAGGTAGTACAGATGGATGTACCCGCCGTCCCCACCGAGCGCCAGAGCACCGGTCACGTGATGCATCTCCGCCTCGTCAAAATGGGGGAAGAAGTCGGCCTCCATCACGTCGTAGTATTCCTGCTCGCGGCCGGGGGCGACTTTGGAAAGGTTCACCACCATGACGCCGGGCTCCTCGTCTTCCGGCAGCGGGTTGTCGATGTCGGGAAGGGTCCGGATTGCGTAGCTCTGGCGGCTGGTGATGCACTTCTCCAGACGGTTCATCAGCGAGGTCAACTCGGCGTCCGCGTCACCAGCGTCGTTGAAACCGGCCAGGTTTTCACCGGGGGTGGCGATGAGGAACCTGTAGTTGTCCCCGAACACGGCGGTCCGGCTCACGGTGCGCCACGGCGTGTCGCCGTCTCTGGATCGATCCATGAGCTCACGTTGGACAGCGATGAATTCGTTGACCATCGCCGGGTCGACCTGCACGATGCTCAGCTGTACCCATGGCGGGGGCTGATCCTCATCCTGTGCCGCATCCGCCGAGAGAACCGCCAGCACGCCGACGAGCGCCAGACCGAACAGTGCGACCATTCCGACACGCAAACCTACATTTGCCATCGTGAACTCCCTTGTTCGAACTTCGAGAAGATTCCGTCACCCCGTGGCTGACGGATGAGTCTGGCGGGCGCTGAGGGGCCAGGCCGGCGTGACCCGGCCTGACCCGTCCTGCCTAGCATACCACGCAGTTGTTGTTGTTCTTCGAGCCCAACTTTTCCAACAGCGCAACCGTCTCGGGGAACGGCGACACACGTTGGACCGGCCCATTCGCCATGTCCGCCGTCGTCTGTCCGTTCCGGGCAACGGCCGTCACGTCGGCGCCCTTGTCCACAAGGTAGAGGATCATCTCGTTGTCCCCGCGTGCCGCGGCATGGTGTAGCGGAGTGTAACCGCCGAAATCCCTGGCGTTGACATCGACGCCGAGCTCCTCGATGAGGTACTTCACGGAGGCCATCCATGCGTCCGGCGCGTGACGGTGGGCGTTTCCTGTAAAGCCTTCACCGTAACCGACACCCGACGCGGCGTGAATCGCGTACACGCCTGGTCCGCCTTCCTTGATCTTTGGCAGACCGGATGCATCGGGACCAATGCCCCTGGCGTTGGTCGCGGGCCACAGACCTGGTCCAGCGGGCTGCAGCAGGGGCGGCGTTTCGGTGTTGTCCGCGGTGGTCCCACCCCTCGGCGGTCGCGGCGCCGGCGCCTTGCTCGGGATGTCGGGGTCGGCGTCGTACTCGACGAGTAGCCGCATCGCATCCACATCTGTCCCGTAGGCGGCACGCCAGAACGCTGTCGAGCCGTTGGTGTCCTCGAGACCGCAATTGCCGTTCCCGCAACCCGTGTAGGTCATGTACCAGGGATGCTTCGTCAGCCGGTTGTCGGGGTCCGCGCCGGCTTCCAGCAACACCCCCATGACATCAAGGTAGGTGGCTTGCTGCAGGCCGTGCTCCTGCGGCTGCGGGAACCGCGTTCTCGGTTGCCACTCCGCGTTGACGGCCGCCCACAGAGGCGCGGCGTTGTGGACACTGTCGGCCAGGTTCGGGTCCGCGCCACGTTCCAGCAACTGCATTGCAAGGTCGAACTGGGCGTTGATCACCGCGATCAGCAATGGGCTGGTGGCGTCTGCCCCGCTGACCTGGTTGACGTCAGCGCCACCATCGATGAGAGCCATCGCCGTGTCGGCGTAGCCCTGACGGGCGGCATGCAGCAGCGGTGTCAGCCCACCGGTTTTCGTGACTGCGGGCGGTCGATTTCGGCGGCCTCCCTGGCCTCCCGCCGCGGCTCCACCACGACCTCCGCGACCTCTTCCGCGCCTCTCGGGAACTTCGCCGGACAGGTAGAGGTCCCGCGCAGCAAGGACTGCGGCCTGGACCTGGCTCGGCGTCGGTTCCTGGAACGAATCCAGAACACCGCGTTGGAGATCACGCGCCGCGTTCACCAGCCTGCCTTCGGCCACGAGGTCGACCGTCTTCGAGGCGATGCCCGGATCGGCGTCATGCTCGAGGAGCACCCGGATCGCATCAACGCGGTTCTGAGACGCCGCGAAAATCAACGGCGTCTGTTCCCATTTGCTCTCCACCGCGTTCACGTCCGAGCCGTGGCCGATCAGGGCCGTGATCACGTCCGTGTTACCCGACGCGGCAGCCAGATGGAGAGCTGTCACGCCGCTGTTTGTCGTGCGTGCGGACACGTCGGCGCCGGCCTCGATCAACATGTCGACCACGGGTGAGCTTCCGTTTGTGCTGGCCACGTGCAGCGGCGTGTACTGCCCGATCCGGGTTACCGCCGTCACGTTCGCGCCGGCGTAGATCAGCATTTCCGCCATCGCCGCGTCGCTGCGCTCGGCCGCCCAGTGCAGTGGTGTCATGCCGTCGCCGTGGGCCGCGTTCACGTCGGCGCCCTTCTGCAGCAGCGCGCGCACACCCTCGATGTTCCCGCGCATGGCCGCGTCCGCGACCGGCGAGTCAACCGGAGCTGCCGTGATGGCCACACTGACGCACAACGCGCCGATGAGCGTCACGGTTAGGACGAGTCGTCTCATGCTTCTTTCCCCCCTCAGGCCTGGCTCGAAACGCTGGACGGTGCCGTCAGCGAAAGCTCACCCGTACTGTCGCCGAAGGTCTCGATGTCGTCCATGCCGAGCATGCGCATCATGCTCAGCATCGCGTTGGCCATCGGCGTGTCGTCTTCGGCCTTCACGTGAAGATTGCCTTCGAGATGGCCGTTGGCATGGCCGAGCAGGAAGAGCGGGCACCGCCGATGGTTGTGGATGTTGGCGTCCGACATCGGGGATCCCCAGACGATCATCGTCTTGTCCAGCAGAGAAGCGTCCCCTTCCATCGAGTTCTTCATCTTGTCCAGGAAGTACGGAAGCTGGCCGATGCGGTAAGTGCAGATCTTATTGAAGTCCATGATCCGCTCGTGGTTGTTGCCGTGGTGCGATGCCGGGTGGAACGGCCTTTCCGATCCGCTCTCAGGGAATACGCGGTTCTGGGCATCGCGACCCGTCTTGAAGGAGATCACACGGGTCATATCCGTTTCCAGCGCGAGCACCTGGAGGTCGAACATCAGTGCCATGTGTTCGGAGAAGGAGTCGGGCACGCCGGCCGGCGCTTCGGGTAGCGCGCGCTGTTCGCCGCCGCTGTTGTGCGCTTCAATCATCCCTATGCGGCGTTCGATCTCGCGAACGTTTTCGAGATACCGGTCCATTCGGAGCCGGTCGGCGGGTCCGAGGTCGTTCCGCACATCGGCGAGATCGCCCAGAATCCAATCGAGGATGCTCTTGCGCGCCTCCCTCCGCTCGGCCCGGTCTTCGGGTGTCTTGCCCGCACCGAACAGCATGTCGAATGCGACCCGCGGGTCGCGGATCATCGGAAGCGGCTCGCTGGGCGACGACCAGCTGATCGAGTCCGTGTACGCGCAGGAGTAGTTGTACGTACAGCCGCCCGCCTGGTCGAGACTCTCGATGCAGAACTGCATCGACGGCAGCGGTGTGGCCTGCCCGAAGCGCTGAGCATAGAGCTGATCCATCGACGTTCCCACCCATAAATCAGAGCCCTGGGTCTGTTTGGGATGGGATTGGGTCAGGAACACCGCGCTCGAGCGGAAGTGGTCCCCCCCGATCTCCGGCGGTGAGAGTGCCTCAGCGTTGCGGGCATCGGTGTTGCTGATGATGGTCAGGTATTCCTGGTAGTCCTTCAGCGAGATCAGCGCGTTGTCCGGGAGGAGTTCGAAATCCTTCCCGGTTGTGGTCGGTTCGAACAGGTGCTGGCTTGCCCCCCATACCTTGTTACAGCCGGGAAGCCCGTGTACCTCCTCGATGCAGACCAGACGCGTCTGGTCGACCGCGGCGGCCGCCGTCGCACCTCCGCGTCCGGCCGGTACCATCGCCTCCATGAACGGCAGCGCCACAGTGGCGCCGACGCCCCGGAGAAAGGTCCGGCGGGGTATGTATTTTCCAGTGATGTAGGACATGGCTTGAGTCTCCTCGACTGTAGGGTAATGGTTATTGCCGGTTGATGGCTGCCGCGTCCTCGGTATCGACCGGCTCCATCCGCTTCATCTGGAATGCGTCGCTCTTCACTACTCCCAGGATGAACGACGACATGTGGTACTCGTTGGCTTCAGCCTCTCGGGTGATCACGCGGATCGCCGGTTGATCGAAATACTCGACCGGCCGACCCAGCGCGTACGCCATAAGATTTTCGGTAAACGTCCGTACTAGCGGCATCGGGCGCTTCAGGAGTGCATCGACGAGCTCCCCCGGACTCGACACCGGGGTCCCGTCGTAGAAATCGCCCCGGGTATCTATTGCGGCTCCGTTCTCCCGGAGGCGCCACTTCGCCGTGACGTCGAAATTGTCCAGCGCCAGACCGATTGGGTCCATCATGCTGTGGCAGGCGTTGCAGGCCGGGTTCTCTCTGTGTTTCTCCATCCGCTCGCGCGTCGACAGCAGCTTGCCGTCCTCCGACCCCTTGGTCTCGTCCAGGGTCGGGACGTTCGCCGGTGGAGGCGGCGGGGGAGTCCCCATCAGAACTTCCATGACCCACTTTCCGCGCAACACCGGGGAAGTGCGGTTTGCCAGCGACGTGAGCACGAGGATACTGCCGTGGCCCAGAACGCCCTGGCGGTTGCCGTCGGGATAATGGACCCGCCGGAACTGGCTTCCCGCGACATTCGGGAATCCGTAGTGGCGCGCGAGGCGTTCGTCGGCAAACGTGTAGTCGGCCGTGTACAGCTCGAGCAGGCTCCGGTCTTCGCGAACGAGGTAGTTGAAGAACGTCTCCGTCTCGCGCTGCATCGCATCGGCCATGTTCTCGTCGAAATTGGGGAAGAAGTTCGGGTCGGGACGGACCTTGTACAGGTCCTGGAGCCGGAACCACTGGGCGGCGAACCGGTTGCCCAGTGCCTCGGCGCGCGGGTCGGCCAGCATCCTGCGCGCCTGACCTTGCAGTTCTCCTGGAGCCGACAGCCGTCCCTGGTCTGCGAGCGCCTGAAGTTCCTCGTCGGGGGTGGTTCCCCAGAGGAAAAACGACAGTCGCGACGCCAGGTCCAGGTCGCTGACAGGGTACACCTGCCCGGGTTGGACGTCGGCAGGCTCCCGCTCCAGCCGCAGAACGAAGTGCGGGCTCGCCAGGATCGCTTCGAGAGCTCCGCGTATCCCGAGCTCGAATCCGCCGTTTTCGGCGCCCGCGTCGTAGAACTGCATCAGGCCGTCGAGGTCGCCGGGTGTCAACGACCGCCGGTAGGCTTCGCTGGCTAACCGGGAAACGATGTCTCTCGCGCAGGGCCGTTCTTCGGAGGACCCGGTCGGTCGGCACGTGAAGATCTTCTCGCGGCTCGGCGTTTCCGACAGTCCCGTGATGTTGTCCGGGCCGTTGACGATCAGGTCCCTCAAGTGGGGCAGCGTCGTGATTCCTGCGCCGCCGGAACCACCGCCGGCGTAAGACCAGTCGTGCGGGCGAATCAGATCTTCGTAGGGTCCCTCTGAGCTGCGGACGAACGCCGCCGACACACGATGCTGGCCGGCCCGAACCTGGATCGGCGGCGTCTGCACCGGAACGCGCCCGCGACCGTCGGCGCCTGCGCCTCCCCCGTTCGGGTCGTAGAGTATCAGAGCGACTCTTTCGCCGTCGATCGAGACGTCGACGTCATCGACCGAGGTGCCTCTGCCGGAACTGAATGTCAACTCGAAGGTGTACTCGCCGTCGGCAGGGAAGACATGGTCGACGACCATTCCGCCACGGGTTCCGTAGGGAGCACCCTCGACGTGGTTCCAGGGATGTTGCGAGACGTATTGCGAGTTCGTGTATGTCTCATCGATGTAAGGTGCGTACCGGTCACCGACAGCCATCCGACTGATCGCAGCTGCCGCGTTGAGGTACGCCTCCAGCAGCAAAGGCGACAACAATTGTGCATCCGCCATGTTGTCGAAGTTAGCGAGCATCTGGTCGAGCGGCAGCCAGTTTCCGGCGTCCACTTCCAACGCGAGGAGGTCCCGGACCGCCTGCTCGTACTCGGGACGGTTCAGCCGTTGGAAGCTTCGGCCACCGGGATTCGGATTCGCTGCCGCAACTTCGTCAATTCCCGATTCCAACGAGGCCGCAAGCGCCTGCAGCGTGGCCTCATCGGGGCGCGGCGCGCCGGTCGGCGGCATCATGCCGGCTCTCAGCTTGCGGATCATCCTCTCGGCCAGTTCGGCGCTTTCCTCGACGTGCGTCAGGTCCAAACCGGACATGCTCATGCCGCCCGACATCTCGACGTCGTCGTGACAATAGCCACAATACTGATCAATGACCGCCTGCTGGGCGTCTGGCGATAGCGTTGGGGCGGTTTGCGAGCGGGTCATCGGAACCGCGCTGTCTGTCGTCTGCTGCCCGGCAAGACTGATTCCCGCCACGACGATCAGACACACTGCTACGGCAGCCAGCGTCACGGTTCTGCGTTTTATCATTATTAGATCGGCTTCCCTCAAATTCAGGGGTTCTTACAAGATTGTATACAGAGCTCGGGATTCTCTGCGTTTCTATCACTTTACGGCAGGTTGAGCAAGCAGAATTCGCACTTTATGCCTGGCAAGCCCTGGTGCAAAAGTGGCCACCATCCCGTTGACTGAATTATCAGGCTGAGTCCTTACGGAATCAAACCTTCAAGCTGCTGATCCGTACTCCGTTAGCCCGTCGCAAGCCCTAACCCCGACAACCCTGAAATGCGAGCCAGCCGGCGTCGGTCGCGAAGAAGTCGCGAAGAAGTCGCGAAGAAAATATTATGGCTGTTGAACGTCGAGAAAAGTGGCTGCAGTTTCCCGGTCGGATCCGGGTGATCGAGCCGGGTGGTCATCACGCAACGCCGCGTGTGGGCGGAGCGGTTTGCAGTAGATCCGGAGTTGGAGACGCTCGGCACGGACGACTGGACCACCCCGGCTCCAAGGCTGGTGATTCCTTGAAGTCCTAATTCGCCGGATCTATACTCCCCGCAACTCCAGCGGCGAGGTATGTTTCGATGAAAGCTCTGGTTCGAGTTTCATTCGTCCTGCTCCTGACGAGTACGCTCGTCTGGGCCGGAGATTTTTGGGAGGACAAACAGTTTACCGAGTGGACCGAGAAAGACGTCGAAAAGATGATGACAAACTCACCGTGGGCCAAGCAAGTGAACGTAGCGCTGTCCATAGGAGGGCGGGGCGGGCGCGGTGGTGGGGCGCCCGGCCGAGTTGGGAGCCGTGGCGCTGGCGGAGATCGCCCCGGACGGGGTGGTGGCGGTGGCATGGCCCGCCGACCCGCCGTCAGGCTGACCATTTCATGGCGCAGCGCGCTACCCGTCAAACAGGCCCTGGTCAAGGCGCGAATGGGTGATTCCACCCAGATGCCGGCCGGGGCACAGCAGTACCTCGATCAACAGGACGAGTTCTACATCTTAGCCGTCGCCGGTTTTCCGGCTCAGATGGGTGGCCGGTTGGTGCGCAATCGTGAAGCTGCGCTCGCCGCAACGATCCTCAAGCGAAAGAGCGGTTCGATATCGCCCGAGAACGTTCGCGCCTTTGAACGGGGCGACGCCGTGGACCTGCTCTTCTTCTTCCCCAGAAGTGCCGACATCACTCTGGAAGACAAGGACGTGGAGTTGGTCGCGGAACTCGGCCCGATGGAGATCAAGAAAAAGTTCAAGCTCGAGGACATGGTTCTGAACGGCAAGCTCGAACTTTGATTGGTCTACCGCCTTCGAAGAAAAGAACCGACCACCAGGCAACCACCAAGGAATAGCAGGGAGGTATCCAGCGACAACTTGGATTCCTCGATCCGCGACCAGGTCGTTTCACGTCCTGCTCCATCAATTTCGTCTCTAACAAATCGCGACTGACGATGGTATCTAGGAGCAGTGAACTTCCAAGAACTCCGCCAGTTCAAACGCATCAACGTGATTGGTACATCCGGAAGCGGCAAGACCACCTTCGCCCGAGAGGTCGCAAGCCTTCTCGAGCTTCCATACCACGAGATGGATCGACTGTTCTGGAAAGCACACTGGCAAGAGTCATCCGACGAGGAACTGTTTGAGAAGGTTCGAGCAGTCACTTCCGGGCAGAAGTGGCTGTTGGATGGCAATGGAGCAGCTACATCACGAGCGGGCTCGACCGAACCCCTCACGAGTGTCAGGAACGAGCGAGGGCCGTCCATGTGAAGCTGGACGAGCTGGAAGGGAAGGCTGGGAATAGACAAAGCCGGAAGTCTAGAAGACTTGGCTTTCGAGGAACGCCCGTCCCTTACCTGTGAGCTGAAACACCCCGCCGTCATCGTCGAAGGTGACGAACTCGTCCGCAACGAGCCCCTCCATGAGTTCCGAGAACGCCTGATGCCCAGCTTGATAAAAGACCTTGCTGTGGGTGTGGAGATCCCGCATGGGGATCGAACCGCCCTTCTTCGCTATGAACCTCAACAAGCCATCTCGGGCTGCCTGGATGTCCGTGCCCATTGTGTACCCTCCGTCTGACCCGTTGCGCGGCTCAGCAGATCAGTGCGAATTATGTCATCGTCCGACGCGTCCGGTGCGACAAATGCGAAATTTGGGGGAGTGAAAGGTACCTACAGCAGAAAAGCCCCACGAGGGCCTTTCTATCTCATTGATCTATTCAATGAGCCCTGAAGGAATCGAACCTTCAACCTACTGATTAAGAGTCAGTTGCTCTGCCAATTGAGCTAAGGGCCCCAGCCAATAATAACAAAGGTGTGGGTGCTGGAAAAGAGGAGCGCAAAGCTGTGTTTCGCTCCCGGGCGAGTTCCTGTCGAATGGGATGCGCATTCGGTGATGGCAAGAGACGCGACTCTCTCGCCGAATTTCAGGTGCACGGTGGTCACGACGAAACTGATTGTGCGGTCATAGACCGCACAATCAGTTTTGAACTGTGTGCCGACTAACGCCGCGACCGCATGGCCTCGTCATAGCGCATGCGTAGCGTCTCTACGGGGTTGGCGTTCTCGGTGGGTTTGATGTCTTCGTCGGTCGCGCTGATGTAGAGAGAGTAGTCGCCGTCGTTGAACGATTCACCGTTGGTATCGTCCTTTTCGGCGACGAGAATGTAGGCCACGTGAGATGTCTTGCCGTCGCACGGCGCGTCGGGTTGAGGTTCGCTCTCGCACGTGCATCGGCCATCGCCGCCCTGAGCGTCGGCGGCTTCCATAGCGGCCATCACACGATCGGCGAGCCGGGCTTCGGTTTCGCGGAAAGCGCGTGCGGCCTCATGCACCACGTTGTCGTTGGCGAGGATGTTTCCCTGGACCGAGAAATAAATGTCGGTTCCTTTGACACGTCCCTGGATCGAGAGCGATGACGGCCGGTTGCCCGTACCGGAGAACCCGGTGCTTCGTCCCTGCATGTCGAGGATGCCGAATTGACGACGCTCGATGTCGGAATCCTTTTTGAGCATCCGCAGAATCTCTTCGGGGTGTGTCCCTTTCTGCAGTTCGCGAAAGACGAGCAACTGGTTTTCGCGGGTCGTGTCGACGCCGGCCTGGCACGCCGCGACGGCGATGCCCGGAACCACGACGGCCTGGATGTCCATCAGCCCCTCAGCGGGGAATCCCGCAAACCGGCCCTGCGCCACGCACGTCGCCGACGCGATCGACACCTGTCCGGTTGCCTGATCGACCGCGATGACTGACCACGTCGCGAACGCTGCAGTCTGGGATAGAAGTATGAAGTTCAGTGCGTAGACGAGATGTTTCATCGCGAACCGTCGCGCTTCTAAGTCGAAGTGAAGCTGCTATTCTTCGCTTTCTTCGTCGGTGCTCTCTTCTTCTTCAGGCATGAACGGGGCCCACTCTTCCGGAACGGCCTGAGGGCCCGGACGCATTCCTGCAAGGTCCGGATCCTCGCCGTCGGTCAAGCGCGGGCCTGCGGCAGCCTTGCGCTCCTTCGCCTCGAGCCGCTTCGCCGTCTTTTCGCGAGCTCGCTCCATCCGCGCTTTTTCTTTCAGCCGTTTTTGAAACGTCGGCCTGGATTGTCTTGCCATACTGTTTGTTCCTGTTTCCTGCGAGATTGCCGGGAGCCCGAAACCGCCGCCACAGTTCCAACTCTACCCCGGGTCGTCCGCCTGCTTGCGATGATTCGCTACCGCCCGGCTGGCATTTTCCCTCTGGAGCGAGTCAGGAACGGGCATCGACGGGTGAGGTAGCTTGGGAAACCGACGATCTCCTCCAAGTTCTCTAAATGTATAGTTCCAAAACCCCTACTGTCAACCGGTCGGCTTCCGTACCAGCGGTTTATGACTGGTTTGCGTCCGCACGGCATGAACCTGGATAATTTGAATGTACTTGCGCTAGCTATATAGGTCACACCCGCTGGCGCCGAAGCTCTTGAACAGGCTCTCGTGAGGTACCGCGCGTTGACCGACTTGAGTGCCTATCGGAGCGAAGAGGCGAAGACGTAACCATGGCTGATGGGAAAAGCACTGCGAGTATTTCGCGACGTCTGTTCGTCCTCTCGATGGCGGTCGTGCGCTGGGCGGCACCCGTGGCGCCGCCGTCTCGACGCTCGGACTGGCGGCAGGAATGGATTGCGGAGATCTACTTCCGTTGGAAACATCTCAGGGAAACCGACCGACTGAGCCTGCGCGAAAGCTTGGACCTGGTCGGCCGTTCTCTAGGAGCGATACCGCACGCGTTCTGGATGTGGAGAGAGGAGTGGAGCGTGGACATGTTGATACAGGACCTGCGGTACGCGACGCGAACCTACCTGACGAAACCGGTGTTCGCGATCCTCGCGGTGACGACGCTCGCCGTAGGAATTGGTGCGAACACCGTGATGTTCAGTCTTCGGCGGAGACCCGGAGGTGGTGGGTCGTACTCTGAACTTCGACGGGGCCGCGCGCAGGGTTATCGGAATCACACCGCGCGGCTTCGATTACCCGATAGGAGCCGAACTATGGATGCCTCTATCCTTCAGTTTTGACCCGTCTGCTGTTCGCGGCGCACACTACCTCGTTGTGATCGGTCGTCTTGAAGATGGTGTCGTGCCCGAACAGGCGCAGAGCGAGCTGGACACGATCACGACCCGCCTGGCTGCCGCCTTTCCGGAGACCAACTTGAACTGGGGCGCCGCACTCTATCCGATCCACGGGGAGATCGTCGATGATTCCCGAACGCCGTTGCTCGTGTTGTGTCCTGGCAGTCGCGCCGGATGGTATCCCGCGGCTGGGCGACACTCGTATCGATGCGGGAGTGCTGGCCTTCACGCTGGCCGTGTCACTCGCCACGGGTATCGTCGTCGGCCTGATTCCAGCGTTGCGCGCGGCTCGAAGCGATTTGAGCGAATCGCTGAAAGCTGGCCGTTCCGCCGCAGCAGGATCGGGTCCCGTGAACTTCCGCGGCGCCCTTGTCGTCGCGGAGGTCGCGATTGCCCTTGTTGTCGTCGTCTGTTCGGGCCTGTTGACTCAGAGCCTGTGGCGCATGATGGCTGTCGACCGGGGTTTCGACTCTGACGGGGCTGCCCTCCGGCTGAGCCTGCCGACTTCGCGCTATTCCGATCCCGGCCAGAGAGCGGACTTTTACGACGGTCTGGTCGAACGTGTCTCGCGGTTACCAGGGGTCGAATCGGTCGGGGCCGCGAACCAGCTGCCGATGACAGGGATGTTCAACATCTCTTATGAAGTTGCCGGACGGGGGCTACCGGGTTCGTTCATCCGGACTATTTCGAGGCGATGGGAATCCAGATCCTCCGCGGACGCCGTTTCACGAATCGGGACCGGGGGAGTTCCCCAGACGTCGTGATTATCAATGAGGCGCTCGCTCGCGCGGCACTGCCTGGTGAAGATCCGCTCGGCATGTCCCTCGACATCGGTTACGCGCGTACCACGGACTCCCGGCCGCGCGAGATCGTCGGCATCGTCGAAGACGTGCGCGAGGCCGGTCTGGATCGGCCTGCCCCACCAGCCTACTACGTGCCCTACCGTCAGGATCCTTTCAGTAGCATGTTCATCGTCGCGCACACCTCTGTCGACCCGAGCACGCTGGTGGGTTCCCTTCGCCGCGAGGTTCGGGAGATGGACGTCGAGTTGGCGGTCCTCGATGCCGGACCGCTCGGCGATCTGGTTTCGGCATCGCTGGCCGGTCGCCGGTTCACGGTGAACTTCATGGGTGCCTTTGCGGCCGCCGCGTTGTTGCTTGCCGTGCTTGGAATCTACGGTGTGATGTCCTACGCGGTGAACCAGCGACGCTCGGAAATCGGAGTGCGCATCGCGATGGGCGCAACCCGCCGCGACGTTCTTGGATTGGTGCTCCGAAACGGAATGCTTCTGGCGGTCATAGGCGTCGTTACGGGTCTGCTGGCGTCAGCGGCGATCACGCGCTACCTGGCCTCGATGCTGTTCGAGATAGAGGCGACCGATCCAGCTACATTCGCGGGCGTGGCACTTATCCTGGTGGGGGTTGCCACGCTCGGCACTCTCGTCCCGGCCTATCGCGCGACTCTGGTCGATCCTCTCGAGGCGCTGCGTTCGGAGTAGGGGAGAGACGGTCGTTCCAGAGTCGGGTGTAGGTGCGCTGTATGAGCGCACAAGACGTCGCGCCCCGAGAAACGTGCGGTCATAGACCGCACCTACACTCCTCTCTTCTGCTATCCTCCGAACATGGCTACACGCAGCTTCGCCGGGAGATTCAAGGGCGCCTTCCTACTGGATGCGTCCGTCTACGAAGATGTCGAAGCCGATCCGTCCGCACTCAGCCAGGCCATGGCAACCGTGGTACTTTCCAGCGTCGCGGCGGGCGTCGGAATGGGGCTGCGGGACGGAATCCGCGGCCTTGTAGCGGCTACAGTTGCCGCGTTGATTGGCTGGTTCTTCTGGGCCTGGCTGACCTACTTCATCGGGACCCGCTTGCTTCCGACCCCCCAGACGTCCGCGACCTGGGGTGAGCTGCTGCGGACGACCGGCTTTTCGGCCGCGCCGGGAACTCTTCGGATCTTTTCGATGGCACCTGGCTTCGGCGTTCTCCTCAACTTTGTTGCCGCTGTGTGGATGCTTGTGGCGTTCGTCGTCGCGGTGAAGCAGGCGCTGGACTACGAAAGCACCTGGCGGGCCGTTTTCGTCTGCCTGACCGGTTGGTTTGTCTCCGTTGTTCTATCCATCTTTCTCATCCGCTTCGCGTTTTAGCATCTTTTTCCCCTCGCACCCTAAAGATTTACCTACAGCCGCCGATAAAGTCACTAGACAGCCTGGAATCTGGCTTGGGGGGGAACGCGATGTACTCGGAGATGTTTGGAGATTTCAAGAAGTTGCTGAAACTGGGTGTCCTGGGCTCCCAGATCGAAGTCCCCGAAAAAAACACGCTGCTGCGCGGCTTCCAGTACGCTTCCAGTACGCTTCCCCGGAAACGATCTCCTACGGGCGCTTCTGTTGGAACGGCACCTGTAAGAACTGTACCGTAACGGTTCAGCACGGAGATCAGAAGACCAGAGGCCAGGCATGCCTGACCGATGCGTGCGACGGCATGCAGGTGGTCAGTATGTCCAGAGAACTCGTTAGCCGACTGAAGACCATCGTGTCTTCTGCGGCATAAGACTCCAAAAAGCTCATTCCTTCACTTCCTGAAGATTGCGGTGGCCCCCGGGCCACCGTTTTTTTGTCTCGGTGGATTTGACGAGCCATGATGGGAACTAACACACCCAAACTCCCCTCCTCAGATGAGGAGGGGTAGCGCGAAGCGCCGGGGTGGTGCTGATCAAGAAACTCCGGAGAATCCTACCCCCCCTTCCTGGAATCAGGAGGGAGCCGTTTCACGCCTTCCTGGACCCCGCGCCTCCACCCCCCGTGCTAGGATCGTCCCTCAGTGAAAAACTTCGAGATCGCTCACATTTTCGGCAACATGGCGGACCTGCTCGAGATCCAGGGCGCGAATCCGTTCCGCGTCCGGGCTTACCGAAACGCCAGGTCGAGCCTCGAGGCGTTGACCGACACCGTCGAGGAGATCGCCACACGGGACGGGTTGAAGGAGATCACGGGCATCGGCAAGGATCTCGCCGCTAAAATCGTCGAATACATCGAGACCGAGAAGATCCAGGCTTTCGAGGACCTGAAGGCCGAAGTTCCGATCGGATTGGTCAACATCGTCAGCATCCCGACGATCGGTCCCAAGACAGCAAAAGCAATCTTTGACCATCTGGGTGTCGAGAGCGTCCAGGACCTGGAGAAACTCGCCAGCGGGGAAGAGTTGCTGCAGGTTCCGGGCATCAAGGCGAAAACGCTCGAGAACATCGTTCGTGGAATCGCCCTCTTCAGACGGCGGAAGGGGATGTTCCTGCTCGGTCGAACCCTTCCTGTTGCTCGGGGGATCTGCGACGTTCTCAGGGACGTGGCTGACCGTGTAACCTATGCCGGTAGCCTGCGCCGCATGAAGGAATCCGTCCACGACGTGGACATTCTCGCCGCCTCCGACGATCCCGAGAGAGTCATGGAAGCCTTCCTGGAGACCTCGGACCTGGTGCGGGTGCTGGTAAAGGGATCGACGAAAACATCGGTGCTCATGCAGGGCGATCTGCAGGTGGACCTGCGTGTGGTCGAGCCGGCCAGTTGGGGAGCGGCGCTGGCGTACTTCACAGGGCCCAAGGGGCACAACATCCGGCTGCGTGAGCGGGCTATCAAACGCGGCCTGAAGCTGAACGAGTATGGCCTGTTCGACGACGACAGGAGTGTGGCGGCCCTGGAAGAGGAGGACATATACCGCGCGCTGGATCTCCCCTTTATCCCCCCGGTGTTGCGTGAGGATCGCGGAGAAATCGAGGCCGCCGTCGAAGGCCGTCTTCCCGACCTGGTCCGGGTGGAGGACATCCGGGGAGACCTCCACATGCACACCACGTGGAGTGACGGCGCAGCGTCTACGGCCGAAATGGTCAATCGAGCGATCGCGAAGGGATACGCCTATGTCGCGATTACGGATCATTCCAAGTCGCTCGGCGTAGCCGGGGGGCTCTCCGAGGAGGACCTGGTCAATCACGTTCAGGAGATCGGGGAGATCGACGCCCGCCATCGGAACTTTCGTGTTCTTGCGGGAACGGAAGTCGACATCCGCAACGACGGCACTCTCGACTATTCCGACGAGATGCTCTCAAGGCTGGATTTTGTCGTCGCCTCGATCCATTCAGGATTCAGGCAGGACCGGGCAACCTTGACCGGCCGGATCGTTCGCGCCATGCAGAATCCCAATGTCCGGGTAATCGGCCATCCGACCGGGCGCCTCCTGGGCGATCGCGATTCCTACGACCTGGACTTCGACAAGATCATGGCCGAAGCAGCGCGCACGCGGACCTGTCTCGAAGTCAACGCCCACTACTACCGCCTCGACCTCAACGACGTACTATGCCGCAAAGCCAGGGAAAATGGCGTGCGGGTCGTCATCAGTACCGACTCGCACAACTTCGAAAACCTGGAAAACCTGCCCTACGGGGTGGGAACGGCCCAACGCGGCTGGCTGGAGAAGGAGCACGTGTTGAACACCAACGGGGTGGAGGAGTTGCTGGCCTATAAGGGATCCGTGTAGGTGCGGTCTATGACCGCACAAAGCGTTTCCCGGAAGATCCGTTTGCCGAGGTTTCCGCTTAGCGAAGACCTAAAGGATCCGTGTAGGTGCGGTCTATGACCGCACATTTCTCGAATCGAAACCTTGTGCGCTCATAGAGCGCACCTACACTTGTTCGCTCGATGACTCCCACCGCAATCAAAGAGAAAGCTTACGAACTCGGTTTCGAACTGGCAGGGATTGCGCCCATCGCTCCTTCCCCTGAGGCTGACTTTTATCCCGAGTGGCTCGATCGCGGCTTTGCCGGGAAGATGAAATATCTCGAGCGCCAGGCGCCTTCTAAGATGGATCCCCGTTCGCTGATGCCTGGCGCGCGCTCCGTCATCGTGTGCGCGATGAACTACCAGACGGATCGCGAGCTGACAACATTCGATCCCAATCGGGCCTGGGTCTCGCGCTATGCGTGGGGCGAGGACTATCATGAGGTCCTCCGTACCAGGCTGGAAAAACTTGCGGGCTGGCTGCGTGAGGCGGCCCGGGCCGAGGCCCGCGTTTACGTTGACACGGGGCCGTTGCTCGAGCGGGTCCACGCGAAATACGCCGGCGTCGGCTGGTTCGGGAAGAACACCTGCATCATCGACCAGAAGGTCGGCTCCTGGTTGTTTCTGGGCTGCATCCTCACCGACCTCGAAACCGATTATGACCTGCCGGCTCCCGATCGATGCGGGAGCTGCACGCGCTGCATCGACGCCTGTCCGACAGACGCCATTCCGTCTCCGTACGTTCTGGACAGTAACAAATGCATCTCCTACCTGACGATCGAACTGCGTGGTCCGGTTCCGGAGGACTTGAGGTCCGGCGTGGGACATCACCTCTTCGGTTGCGACATCTGCCAGGACGTCTGTCCGTGGAACCGGCGCGCTCCGTCGACGGACCAGCGGGCCTTCGATGCGCGTGAAGGTCTGTTCCGTCCCGAGCTGGAGCGGCTTCTCGAACTCGATGCCGAGGGGTGGCGACAGCTGATACGCGGGACCGCCATGAAGCGTGCCAGGGTTCGGGGTTTGCTGCGGAACCTGATGGTGGTCGTCGGGAATTCCGGGGTCGGGCGCTTGCGCGACAAGGTTCGGAAGTTTCTGGATCACCCCGATGGGGACGTAAGCTCCCATGCGCGGTGGGCGTTGGCTCGGTTGGATGCGGATGGAGAGGGGCAGCCTAAATGATGCGGTCTTCCGGGGTGTTGGCCTTCTGCATCTGGACCATCCGGCGTTCGAGGTGGAACATGAATCGGAAGATCATCTCGCGGTTCTTGTCGTCGATATCGTTGAACTGGATACCGATACGGGGATGGCTCATCCAGCGGACGACCGGATATACCACCGGCATCCCGACATCGGGCAGGACCAGCACGGCGGGCCCTAAAACCTGTCCTTTGTAGAATTTATCGAAGTGTTTGGCGGTGATGAAGCGCGCGCCGCCGGCGCCGAGCTCATCGACGATGGGATCGATATTGGTGCCCTCGAGGCTGAACAGCAGGTATACGGGCTCGGACGCAACCATCGGCAGGCGGAAAGCTGCCCGCTGCTTGGTGTACTCCGCTGGCACCGCGCTCTTCATAATTATTCATTCGTCATATTCGGGCAGAATCTTTAGCGAAAGGTATACCTAATATACAGATGCGTCTGTTCCTCATCGCCGCGGTTCCTATAGCTTTAATCCTGTATTGGCATGGGCTGGCGGCGCCGTTCTACCTGGACGACAGCAATGTGATTCAGAACCCGATTGAGGCAGAGGGCCTCGCCGGGACCCGGCCGTTGGGGTGCCCTCGAGGCTAAAGAGCAGGTACACTGACTCGGAAGCGACCATCGGCAGGCGGAAGCTGCGCGCTGCTTGCTGTAATCCAGTACTGCGTCTTCATAATTGATAAACTGTTCATTCTGCGCAATCGGTTAGAAGCCCTAACAATTTGATGCGTCTTTTCCTGATAGCTGCACTGCCCCTCGCACTCTTGATCTACGGACACGGACTGGAAGCGCCGTATTATCTGGACGATGTTGTCGTCCTCGATTCGGTGTCATTTTACAGCCCGAATCTGGGCAGCCGCACGGTTGCTGATGCGACTTTCTATCTGAACATGCTGGCAATCGATGTCGTCGCTCCCCTCTTCCACTGGAAACCCAGTTTTTACTATAGGTTAGGCAACCTCCTGATCCATGTCCTGGTGGCGACGGTCCTGGTCGGCCTTGTCCGAGAATTAACGGGGCGTCTTTCAACGGGATACGCTGTCGGTTTTCTCTTCCTGGCCCATCCACTGACTAGCGAGCCGGTGATGTACGTTACCCAGCGCTACCAGTCGCTCGCCACTCTTTGGATTTTCGTCGCCGGATGGAGCTATGTACTCTTTCGGAAGTCGGGCGATTGGATCTCGGGTGATCGCCGTTGGCTCCTGGTAACGGTCGTTGCGAGCGTAGCCGCCGTTTTCACAAAGCGGTTCGCCTACGTCCTGCCCTTATGGATCCTTGTCCTGGAGTTTACGTACTTCAGTAAGCTGAAGTGGAATTGGCGCTATTTGTATTTGGTACCGGTCGGGGAGATTGTTCTCTGGAGGACTTTGTTGTATGTGAGCCCGGACAATACAACTGTTGTCGATGCAGCCCCTTGGGGTCAGTATTTGCTTGCTCAAGGACCGGTTCTGCTCAAGTACCTCCAACTTTCCGTATTCCCCGCCAAACAGTTTCTTTTCTATGACTTCCCACTGGCGACCAGCATTTCCTGGTCGGTCATCCTGCAGTGGGCTGTGGTCTTGGCGGTTCTGGCTACAGGATTCTTGGCGCTGCGCCGATATCCAGATATAGGGTTCGGCATCGTTACGTTCTTTGTCCTGCTGCTACCCTTGATCCTAATCCCGCGGCCGAATCTGGTTTTTGAGTACCGCGCCTATGGCTCGTTCGCGGGAATTGCGCTGGTGGCGGGAACGCTTCTGACCTGGCGTCCCAGGCCTGTTGTTGCCGTTATGACCGTTGCCCTGATCATTGCGTTTGGTGTTCGCACTTACGAACGAAGTGCCGAGTGGAATCATGAGATTCCGTTCTTCGAGTCGCACGTCGCGGAGTTCCCGGACGATCCGCACGCCCTCTCGTTTCTGGCGTTGCATTATTCGGCGTCGGGGCAGGTGAACAGGTCCATCGAAGTTCTCACGCATGCCCAGGACAACCTGGATCGTTTCAACGACTACTACATGCGGCCCGGAAGCCTGGCGATCGGACTGAATCTGCACGCAGCCCAGGTGGCCATTGGAAATCTCGATGCCGCTGGAGAGGTTCTTGAGCAGCTCCGTGTAATAGGTTCGGACGAGCCAGCGTTTGTGCGGTCCGAGGCGAGTTGGTTGCTCGCAACTGATCAACCGGAACGTGCCGTGGAAGCCTTCACGAGGCTGGTTGAGCTCGACCCTGATCAGGAAATCGGATGGCTGGGTCTCCGAATTGCGTATTCGCGGCTCGGCGACGAAACACGGGCCGACGAGGCGGCCCGGCGGCTCAGTGAGGTCCAGGATCTGAAGGAAGTTCGGATCCGGGAAAGGTGGTTCATCCCCGTTAGGTTCCGGACTCATGCGATTTTTGGAATGTTGTTGATGTTTTTCGCCATTACCGTCATTTGCGGCAGATTTGTCTGGTCCACGGCCCGTCAGAGGTGGTCCCATGGCTGAGGGAGCAGTAGTTCTGGTCGTCAACAAGGAAAAGATACTTGTCGACCTGTTGGTGCGATCGTTCGAGGGGGATGGTCTGGCCATGTTCGGGGCTGCGTCCATCGCCCAGGCGAAACATCTGTTGAAACAGCATCAGCCCGACCTCCTCATTATCGATCCCACTATCCCGGATGGATTCGAATTCATGGGCGAGGTTCGGATCGGGTTAAAGCCGGTCGCTATCGTTGCCCTGGTCGAATCGGAAGACGTGCGGGAGCGGGTGGTCGCGGCCGGAGTGGAGCGCATGACGGACAAGAGCGCTGGACTCGACGCGCTCGTCGACGAGATCCGGTCTTCGTTCGACGCCGGCCTGTCGGTTCAAGCCAACGGCGACAGCGTTCGGGTGTTGCTCGCCGATGATGACGATGGAATGCGAACGACGCTGGCCGACTATCTGGGGATTCGAGGCTACTCGACGTTTCCGGCGAAGGATGGGCGGGAAGCCCTGGAACTGGTCCGGAAGGATGCGTCGATGAGGCTCGTGTTGTTGGACGTCAGTATGCCTCGGATGGGTGGTCTGGAGGTCCTACGCCAGATCATGCTCATGCCGGATCATCCCGACGTGATCATGATGACTGCGGTGGCCGACCGGGAAGTCGCAAAACAGGCTCTCAATGCGGGAGCGTTCGACTACGTCCTCAAGCCTTTCGACCTCGGGTCGATCGACTCTTCGATTATCGCTTGCCTCAGTTATTCGGACTATCACAAGCAGCCCTGGTGGAAGCGGTTGGTCCCACACTCCGCCTAGCAGCCCGTGGCAGAACTCTGCAGGGTCGCGCGCAGGGGTCTTCGGGTTGCAGGCGCGAAGAGAGGAGCGGAGCGATGATCATTCATCGTGACCGACGAGGGACAAAGCCTGCGGCCCGAACCCCCCTGCGCCCTTCGGGTTACGGCGAAACGGGCCGTCTTCGTTGTCGCCGACTCCTCCCAATGAATGAGCATTATTTCGTCCTCGCCTCCTAGAATCCGGCCCCGTTTGGCCGTAACGCGGCCCTGCAGAGTTCTGCCACGGGCTGCTAGCAGTCCCGTTCCCCCACTACAAACCGCTTATTTTTCAGCCGATTTGGTTCAATCCGCGCTAAATTATCTCGGATGGGCAAGAGCATTCGTATCGGCCTGCTTGGACTGGGAACCGTCGGGACCGGTGTCGTTCGCCTCCTGGAGCGGAACCGGGACCTGATAGAGAGGCGGATCGGAGTCCCGCTGGAAGTGAGCCGAGTTGCAGTTCGCGACCCGGACAAGGCCCGGGACGTTTCCGTTTCAGACGGTCTCCTGACAACCGATCCCTTTGAGGTTGTGCGAGATCCAGATGTCGACGTCGTAGTCGAGCTGATCGGGGGCTGTGAGCCTGCACGCGAATTGGTCCTGGCCGCCATCGCGAATAAAAAGCCCCTGGTCACGGCCAACAAGGCCATGCTGGCCGAGCACGGGGACGAGATTCGACGAGCGGCGCTGGAGATGGGCGTCGACCTGGGTTTCGAAGCCAGCGTCGGAGGTGGAATTCCAGTGATCAAGACCTTGCGCGAAGCCCTGGCGGCGAACCACGTGCTTTCGGTCTACGGGATCATCAACGGGACTTCGAACTACATCCTTACGAAGATGCGGGAGGAGGATCGAACCTTCGAGGATGTGCTGGAGGAGGCGCAGCAGGCGGGATACGCAGAAGCCGATCCCAGCTTTGACGTCGAGGGGGTGGATTCGGCCCACAAACTGGCAATTCTCGTGAATCTCGCATTCGGAATCCCGGTCAAGCTCAGCGAAGTCTACACGGAAGGGATTACCCGGATCAGCCCCATCGACATCGAGTTCGGCCGGGAATTCGGCTACACGCTCAAGCTTCTGGCCATCGCGAAGGCAACAGACGAGGAGGTCGAAGCCCGTGTCCATCCGACCCTGGTCCCGGATGATGACCCGATCGCCAAGGTCGGCGGGGTCTATAACGCGGTCGAGATTGTCGGTGACGCAGTGGAAGACCTGATGCTCTACGGCCGGGGTGCCGGCGAGGGACCGACTGCCAGCGCGGTCGTCGGCGATATCATCGACATTTCAAGCAATCTGGAAGCCTCCCGCGACTCGGTGTCCCCGTCCCAGCTTCCTCCCGACGGTTCAGCTGGTCGTATCAAGCCGATCGACGCGATTTCGGGTCCCTACTACTTGCGGTTCATGATCGACGATGAGCCCGGCGTCTTAGCTCAAATCTCCGGCATTCTCGGACAGCACGGTATCAGCATCGAATCGATGATCCAGAAAGGCCGGAAGACCGGAGGAACCGTGCCGCTGGTCGTAATGACGCACGCCGCGGTCGAAAGGGACGTCCAGGAGGCGCTCCAGGAAATCGATCAACTCTCCTGCGTGTCGGAGAAGGCTGTGTTGATCCGGGTGGAGGGGGAGGAGTCGTAGGCCGTTGGGAGCAACTGAGTCGGGCCCGCCAAACCACCCCGTCTGCACCTGCGGCGCAGCCATCCCTTTTTTGCGTGGGAAGGGGAATTTTCTTTGGTCAGCACCACCCCGGCGCTTCGCGCCACCCCTCCTCATCTGAGGAGGGGAGCCCTCACTGACCACTTGCCACTGGACACTGCAAACCGCCCGGCGACAGCGTTCCGGCAGGCTACAAAAAAATGGCCCGGGCATCGGCCCGGGCCTTGAAGGAGCTTGTCTGGCTATAAAAATTGTTAACGGATTCTGAAGACGATGTCGTCTCCCCCGACAGCGAAAGTCGGGCCGTCGGCGTTGGCGGAGGTCTCCAGCGCCCGGTTGGCGCCGGCCGCGATTACTATGACTGCGACTTCGGGCAGACCGCTCAGTCCGAGCTGTGCGAAATGCCCCACGTGAAGCTTGCGGACGTTGATCAGGTACTTGTTGCCCCAGGGGTCCGTCAGTGGGAGAGCGATGATGTAAGGACCGGACCAGCCTCGCTGGGGGTCTCCCACAATCGTTCCGCGCCTCGGATATTCCTCGGTGCCGGTGAACGTGATGCCACCATCGGTGCTGGTTCTGGCAATCTGGTTGGCGACGAGATGCCCTTCGACCGTGTCGTCATCCGCGACCAGTTCGTGGCCGAATGACGAGGCCGCACTCGCGTAGGTCGCCGGGCTCGCCGGTATGTCCCAGGTGGACCCGACCGTCTGATCCGTCGGATAGGTCCCATTCTGGGAGGCCAGGTTGTTGAAGAAGGCGTCGTTCGGACCCGTGGCGTTGCCCGACCGGAACAACGGCCAATGAGAGGTGTCCTGGTAGTACGTGATTACGCCCTGACCGATCGCCTGGACGTCGGCGAGGGCGGCCTGAACATTGGCGTTGTCGATGGCGCCGATCGCGCCACCGACGGCAACGCCTGCCAGCACTGCACCGACGGCGACCGTCGCGGTCGCTTCGATCAGTGAGGTCGCGACGCCCCTGGTTCCACCCAGTAGTTTTTTAATTATTGTTAGCGCGTTCATTGCTCAGCTCCTTCTCAAGTGTTCCGTTAGGCCCACTTAAAAGCACGCCGTGTGCCATTGTCTAAGTAGCTGAAAACACTGATTTCTAACTTTATCGTGTCCACAGATTCTGTAGACGGACCATCCTCGCGTCAACAACTTTGTGGTCTTTAATGCAGGAATTACAGTTTAAGAGTCGCTGCACCTGTTGCAGCCTGGCGCAGCTACTGCGCGTCGAGATGCATTAGATAAACCGTGCGGGGGGCGTGACGAAGGAGAGAACATCCTGTTGGTATTCGCAGTTGGGAGGAGGATCCTCAGGGAGGAGCTATCACACTGAGGAACAAACGGTTCGACGCCCCGCTGTTCGGGTTGGTCACCGTGATCGCGAGGAGGCCGGGGGCGCTGATAATGAGGGCCGGCACGGGCACCACGATCTGAGTAGGGGTGACCGAGGTCGGTGTGAGGGCTGCCGTGCCGAGCTGGACTGCGGCGCCAGTTTCAAAATTCGATCCGAAAATCGTCAGGTCGAACCGGGAGGACTCGGATCGTTACCGGGTCCGAGCTCGACGTCATATATGGCTGAACTCGTCGTGATCGACACACCGGAGACAAAAATCGGCCACTTTCCCGTGTTCCTCCGGAAGTTCTGGACAGCCTTCGCGATCGTCTGAGTTTCTCGCGCCGCACGGGTCACCCGAGCGTCGTCGATCATGCCGGCGACCATGGGAGTCAGGATTGCCGCCAGAATCCCCACTACGCCCAGGGCGACGACCATCTCCACCATCGTGAAGCCGCACTCGGAGCGCTCAGGGAACCGTGAATGTGTTTGAAGAACCATCGCTGAAGTCCACGGTCACGGTCACGCCGCTCAACGAGACGTTGCTTGCCGAGCCCGTGGCCGCGTCCTTGAAATTCTGGACCTTGATCGTCACCGTCTTCCCGACTCCCTTGATGGTGACGTCCGGGGCCACAGTTTGTTCCTGTTCGACCCGGATGGGAACGATCTGGGTCGGTTTGCCGCTGCCTTTGACCTGCTGGGCCGCGAAGGTTATGAGGTCCCCGCTGCCCTTACGGGTGCCGCCCCCGTAGTCGAACACGAAGTTTTTACCGAATTTGATCTTCTCGTAGTAGGCCTGCGGGGTGCTGGTGTAGGTCAGTCGGATCGATGTCACGTTGACCGCATTCGTGCCGAAGTTCGTTACCTTGAACTGGAGATCGTTGCCCCCCTTGATCTTGGCGGTGCCCTCCTCGTAGGTCAGCTTGGCGTCGATGCTGAGGCTTCGGAAGCCGAACGAAACGTCGTCGAAATCGAAATTGCCGCTGCCGTCGGTCACGTCGAACCGCTGAGTCACGGCGCCGTCTTCCGGGATGTTCAGTGTCACGGTCGCAAACTTCAGGACCTTCTTTTTCCTCTTGGCCACCCCGGTGACTTGAGAGAAGACCTCATCCTTGAGGATATCGACGATCAGGTCGTCGCTGTTGCCCTTTATACCGTCGGGTCCAACGCTCTGGAGTCGGGCGGCCACTTCCGCGTTGTCTCCGCTCCGGTTGAACGTTGTCGAAGTGTAGACGTAGGCGTTTCCGAACGGATCCTTGTCGAACCCGATCAACCTTTCGACGGTGGTTTTCGGCACGTAGGGCCCCACCCATCCGGCGCCGACCAGGGTGTTTGTGTCGAAACTGAAGAGCGGGAAGGAGCCTTTCAACCAGAGTTTGGAGAGCTGGTCCGGGACGTCGCCGACCGTCCCTATGAACCCGAAGTCGGCCCGTCCCTCCGTGATGATCAGGTTGGGATTGCCGGTGATAGCGGTCTTGATCGACTCCAGGTCGGATCGGGCTCTCATCGTCCCTTGAGAGACGAAGACCTGGTCGGCAATCGGAGCCGAAATGCCCAGAAGTATGGCCATCATCGCAATCAGTACGATGGCTCCGAAGAGTCCCATGCCTCGAATGGTTGCTCGATCTTCCGTGATGGTGGTCATGGTTCGGTCTTTGCCGTAAAGAAAGTTACGGAGCCGTCGCTGAAATCCACGCGGAACGTCACCCCGGTCATGTCCACCGCGGCTCCGTTGCCGGTCTGGACATCGTCAAAATTCTCCAGCTCGATCTTGAGAGTGCCGCCGCTGCCCACGGTGCTGATCCGGATGTCGGGGATCTGAAAAAACTGTGAAGAAACCAGCGCGTGCAGGGGTTCCTGCGTCACGCCGGTCCCGGCGATGACCTCGTTGGAGAAGGTTACCGAATCACCGGACCCTTTCCTGGGACTGTTCGAATTGTAGACCGTTGTCCCGTTCAACCGGACCCTTCTGTAGAAGCCCGGTGGATCCGAAGTGTAGGTGAGCGTAAACGAGGAGATCGTCGTGGCGTCTTTGCCGAGGTTCTCCACGACGAACTCGACGTCGTCTGCATTGTTGCTCGTGGCGAAGCCTGTATCGTCCTTGTAAGCAAGAAGCGGCATGACCTCAAAAATCCGGTCTCCATGCGGGACATCCAGGAACTCGAAGAAACCACTCGTGTCGGTCGCTGTCGTACTGGTAGCCACGGCGCCCGCCGAGGGATAGGACAGCTTGACATCGACTCCGGCCAGGATGTTGCCGTTGCGGCGCACGTACCCGAATACCCGGGAAAAGGCCTCGCCCTTGTGGATCTCGATCAGGCCGTCATCGGACGTGCCCACGGTGCCGTCGGGACCGGGGACCTTGATCGTGGCGACGATCGGGGCTCCTGTGAACGCGCTCGTTCCCGCGGTCGTGTCCAATACGACAGCGTTGCCCCACGGGTCTTCGAGCAGATCCATCGGAGCGGTGATCAGGTAGGGACCGCGCCAGCCGTGACCGAGTTGCGTGATCGATTCGACCACATAATCCGGCAGCGCCCCCACCTCCGCCAGTTGGGTGAGCGAGGAGGGCAGGTTCCCCATGTCGCCGACAAACCCGAATCGGGTGACGTTGTCCTGCCCGCGCTGGATCTCTCTGGGAGTACCCACGACCGCTCTCTTGAGGCGGACGAGTTGATCGACGACCGCCCTGTCGCGGGCGTTGTCGATCGCTGCCGGGACACCGATACTGAAGGTCAGGGCCAGCAGGACCATGATGGCCATGACGAGTGACACTTCGAACAGCGTCATGCCACGGCAGCTGTCGGCCTGTCGTCGTTCGGCCGCCATACTGTTGCCCGTCACGTTCATCGCCTTACGGCTCCACCGGTACGACGACGATCATCGAGCCGTCGCTGAAAGTGATTTCGAAGATCACGCCGGACATGTCGACGGCGGTCCCCCCGCCTGTCTGCGTGTCGACGAAATTCTGCATCTGGATCTTCATGGAGCTTCCTTTTCCGATCTTGCCGATCTGGATGTCCGCCACGTCCGTTATCGGCGATTGAAGTCGGATCGGGAGCGACTCTTCGACCGTGCCGCGCCCCTTCGCCGTTTTTCCGGAGAAATTCACCGTGTCTCCGGTGCCGAGTCGCGGGTTGCTGGAGTTGTACACCGTCGAACCGTCCACCCGCAGCCGGTTGAAGTAGGCGGGCGGATCGATCGAATAGTCGAAAGTCATGGAAGTGATCGTGATGTCTTCGGATGCGAAATTCTTGACGAAAAACTCGACGTCGTCGTTGTTCCCGCCCTTGACCACGGCCGTTCCGGCAGCCAGTACGAGTCGGGGCTCCACCGTCAGCGAGCGGTTTCCGAACGGAATGTCCGCGAAGAAGTAGTAACCCAGCGAATCGGTCGTGGCGGTCGAGGAAGTCAGAACACCGTTCTGGGCGTAGTTGAGGGTGATATCCATGCCCGGCACCACGTTGCCCTTGTTGTCGCGCACGAAACCCTGAACCCTGGAGACGACTTCGGAGTTGAAGAAATTGACGGTGATGTCGTCGCCGTTGCCGAGAGAAAAATCCGGTCCCAGCGATGCCAGCTTTCCCTTCGCCCCGGCGCCGAACGTGGCATCAGTGAACGGGCTGTTGCTGTAGGAGAGTCCGTTGCCCCAGCCGTCCTTCATCAGGGCCGCCAGCGCCTCGATCGTCTCGAGGGTCACATACGGGCCGTTCCAACCCGCGCCGGTCTTCTTCGTGGTGTCGAATGTGAACGCCGGCTGCGTGTCCTTGATCCAGAGGTCGGTCAGCGTCGCCGGCAGGTTGCCCATGTCGCCGACGTAGCCGAACGCCGTCCGGGTTTCATCGACCACGATCACCGGATCGCCCGACACGGCGCGCTGCAGGTCGGCCAGCCGATCTACGGTGATGTCGTGCTGAAGCATGTCGAGTGCGTTGCTGGCGACGCAAGGATCGACACGATCGCGAGCGTGGCCACGGCCTCGACCAGGCTGAAGCCGGTTTCAATCCGTGCCTCCGTCGGCGAGGTCGACGCCAGCGTCTGGGAGGTCGATCTCATTTCCGCTCCGGAGTGAATATGGCGACGGAACCGTCCGAAAACGTAACCTCGAACGAGATCCCGGTCATGTCGACGTCGGTGCCCGAGCCGGACTCGACGTCCTTGAAGTTCTGCAGCTTGATGCGCTTCGTTGCACCGGCCTGCGCGGACTGTCCAATGTTCTGGTCGAGCGCCAGGGTGAAGCCGGACTGGACCCGAACCGGGGATATCAGCCCGCTGTCGGAACCGGTCCCTTTGATCGTCTTGCTGGAGCTGAAGACGATGGTCTCGCCGCTCGCGGCTCTGTCCGAAGAGTCGTTGAAGACGGTCGAGTTGCCGACCTTGATTTTTTCGTAGAAAGCCGTCACATCGAATTCGGCCTTCAGGCTCGTGATGATGATGTCGTTGGCCGAGAAATTCTGGATGACGAACTCGACGTCGTTGTTCGACCCACCCTTTGTGAAGCCGGTGTCGGCGACGTAGACCAGCGCGGGCTCGACTACCAGGCTGCGGTTGCCGAAAGGAACGTCGGTGAACGTGTACGCGCCGGACGCATTCGTGGTCGTGCTCGAGACTGCCGGGCTTCCGCCGGAAGGCTTGTTGATTTTGGCGGTCACGCCGGTCAGGGGATTCCCGCTGGCGTCCCGGATGTATCCGACCACGGTCGCGAACAGGTCGGTCTCGTAGATTTCGACCGTGAGGTCGTCCCCTCCGCCCAAATCCGCATCCGGTCCGTAGCTGATCAGCCGGGCCCGGTACGTCTGTCCGGTCGATGAACTGACCCCGGTCTGGACCTCGTATACGATCGAGTTGCCCCATCCGTCGCGTGCGATGTCGGCGAATTGGTCCGTGGCGGGAACGCCGAAGTACGGACCGGCCCAGCCCGAACCCAACCTCAAGCTGGTGTCGAAGGTGAACAACGGCTGGGCGTTTCGAACCCAGAGCTCTTCCAGCGAGGTGGGCAGGGAGCCCATGGCCCCGATGAAGCCGAAATCGGTGCGGGATTCCTTCGTGACGATCCGTGGGTTTCCGATGATCGCGTGACGCAGTGCAGCAAGTCTGCGGCCGGTTTCGCGCTCGCGTTCGGCCTCCACCGGTTGGGAGAGTAGTGTAACCGTGCCGACAGCCACGAGCATCAGGATCCCCAGGCTGACGGAGACTTCCATCAGCGAGATCCCGCGATCACGTTGCGGACAGAGCGTTCCCAATGCCTCCTCCTTGAGGTTGGTGCCCCGACGATCTTTCCCGCCGTCGGTACGACCAGTCACGCCGATCATTCGGCGTCATTAGGTTTAAGGATCGGCAACGGACGTCCGAAACTGCAACCAAAAGCGACGAGCCGGCAAACCAGACATCTGGTCAAGACGCTCGGGCGCGCTGGCTTCTCCGGACCCCGGTTTCTCCCTGGGAGCCGTTAGAGGAAATGCATCTACTTGATTCGATAGATGATGTCGTCGCCAGCCGGAGCGACAGCGGCTGTCTTGGAAATGTTGAAGCTTGTGTCGACCGTTGAGTCGGGTCCCGCCGAGAGGACGAAGCACGCATCGGCGCTCCCGCGCTTTGCGTTGATGATATTGACGAGATAACGGTTGCCCCATGGATCCGATCCGGGGTCCATGTATGGGCCGTTCCACTTGAACGGTCTGGCGGATGCCGTGGTCGTCGGATAGGAGGGAGCGTTTGTCAGAAGCTGCGGATAAGCGGTATATCGCGCCAAGCAAAGCTTGGGAAAGGGGAATTTGATGTGAGTCGATGAAACCTTTCGAAAGGAATCCAACTGGTGAAAATCCAGTCCGGCTAAAGCCGTAGCGGGCAGGCCGGTAGCGAGTCTTGCCTGTCGCCGGGTGATCGGCGGGAGAGAAGCGTAGACAGCGAGGAAGTGGCGCAGCGAGGCTAGCTGCTGTGCTAGCGGGTGCAAGTCCCGCCGGCGCAATTTCCAGTATGGCGCCGTAGTTATATCCGGCAGTTATTGGGGTGACCCAATGGCTGGAAGCCCGGAAGTAAAAGCTCTAGACGGGGGAGAGGCGACACCGTATCTGTCCGGATCAGCACAGGGAGCAAGCAACCCGGAGGGCCGTAGCGAGAGCGAACGAACAAGACGCCGAAATGGCTGTCCCCGCATGAAGCTGATTTGCGGGAACGTTGGAGATGCCAAGTGGTTCCCACTTTTTCATGATGGCCAGTGTCGGTATGGAAGAACTGGAGTGAGCACATACCGAATCTCCCGGCGTAGGCTGAAGGCGGCAATCCTGGAGAGTACAGTAGCGAAAGCCCGGAAGGTCTGGTGACCAGGCAGGAGGGTCCTTGAATGCCAAAGACTATCGCTATAACCGGCACTGCCGGGAAATGGGATGGAGGCCACCAGACTGGCGGATGGGGTCGCCAAGCGAGGATGGTTGGGACAACATAACCCAACTGGAGCGAGGACCCCAGGGCCCAGGTGAGGTCGACCGCGGTCAATGGTCCCACACTCTGAAGTGGAGAATCCAGTTGACCGGGACGGCCCCTAAGGGCGGAGCAAACTGATTCGGCGAACGGTGTATTGTCGGGACCGGACTTTAGCCGCGAGCGGAGCCAGGAAGGCTTCGTGCCGAACTTACAGGTGCCTGGCGCTTGAAGCCGTACTGGGGAAAACCCGACGTACGGAATTTCAGGGAGGGCGGCTGGAAACGTGAGCCATGGCAGAATTAGGAACCCGCTCCACGTATCGAAAGAGTGGAAGTCGGAAACTCTCATGCCTACAGTTGCGCGCGCCAGTGCTCTACCCGACGGCCGCGAGGATTCAGCTCCGAAATTTATTACGTTGCGGATGCCGAGGCTTTTATATCGGTCGAAGGCCGCATCCGGACAGCCGTCATGCGAGGTTGTCGGGAGCCGCCGGAGTCTCTAGCCCGGGGCACGCTTCCACAGGGATTCTCCAGGAACTTGGGAAAGCCTCGCAATCTCCTCTCGAAGAGGTAGTCGGCGGTCGAGGGCAACCAGAGACTGCGGGCGACGGGTTGAGAGGAATCTTATGAGCCCATAGTGTGTGCTGAGCAGCGCACCGCTCAGGAGGGTTGAAGTCCCTCCGGTGATCGGATGAGGGTCACCGTATCGCTCCAGGTCCGCCTTGGCTGTTTCCGGCTTTCGCCTTCATCAACGACGATGCGAGCGGGACGAGAAAACCCGCCATGATGCTGACGATGAACAGTGAGGCGACCACTTCCGGCAGAGTGAAGCCGCGGCTTCGGCAACGACCGGAGAGACTCATGCGCGTTCTGCGTGGACGATCATTCACCGTCGTCGGTCTCCAAGCCGGTCACGCCGATCATTCAGCGTCATGGGTTTAGGATCTGAGAAGGGCGTCGGGGACTTCAACCTGAAAAGCGTCGAACCGACAAAAACACACATCGACCTAAGAATATGGCCTGTTTTTGTTTAGGGGAGAGTCTGACTCTGGGGCGGGGAGGGGGTTCAACAGCCCTGGGAGAGCTTATTTCACTCGCCCGACGATATCGTCGCCGCCGATCGTCACCGCGCCGGCGCCGGATCCGATGTTCTGGTCGAACGTGGTTTCGATCTGCCCGTTAGGTCCGGCCGAGATGACCATTCCGGCCTTCTGGACCCCGAAGCGGAGGTTCTCGGCGCTGACCAGGTAGGCGTTGCCCCAGGGATCGTCGCCGAGCTCCTGAACGTAGGGGCCGCGCCACGCAAACCGGCCGGCCGTGCCGTATCCGGGGACGTTGCGGCCGAGAATGTCTTCAAGATCTCCTCGCTCGTTGAGGGCCGGCAACCATTCGCTGTCGGTAGCCGAGGGAAGGGTTCCCGGGCCGAGCAGGATCTCGTAGTAATCGGAAGATGTGGTGATGCCGACGCCCGACTTGAAGATCGGCCACTTGCCTGTCGCCTTGTTGAAGTTCCGGATGGCCTGGCCGATGTTCACGACCTCCAGCTCGGCCCGTGTGACGCGGGCTTCTTCCACCAGTCGGCTCACCATTGGCGTGAGAATCGTGACGAGTATCACCAGGACCGCCAGAACCACAACCACTTCCAGGAGAGTGAACCCGAATTCTTGCCTGCCGACGAATCTCATGATCATGGCACCGAAAACGTGTTGACCGAGCCGTCGCTGAAGCCGATCGTAAACGTGACGCCGCTGACCGAGACGCCGCTCGCGGATCCCGTCGCTGCATCTTTGAAGTCTCGAATCTCGACGACGACGGACTTGCCGACTCCTCGAATCTCGACGTCCGGCGCTGCCGTGACCTCCTGTTCCACGCGGATCGGGATGACCTGCGTCGGCTTGCCCGTTCCGGCGACCGCCACCGCGGAGAAATTAATCGTCTCGCCGGTGCCCGGCCGGACACTGCTGTTGTCGGTGACGTAGTCGAAGACCTGCGTGTTTCCGATCTTGACTTCCTCGTAGTAGGACGCCGGCGAAGACGTGTATGTCGCCGTCATCGACGTGACGTTGACCGCGTCGGACCCGAAGTTGGCCACCGTAAACTTGAGTCGGGTGCCCTGCAGCTTGGCGGTGCCGTTCTCATAGGTCAGCCGCGGATCGATGGCCAGGCTGCGAAACCCGAACGAGACATCGGTGAACGTGAAGTCGCCGCTGGCGTCGGTGACCGCGACGCGCTGGTCCACTGCGCCGTCAACCGGTACGTTGAGGGAGACGGAAGCAAAGGGAACAGTCTGATTGTTCCGCTTCAACGTCCCGTTGACGGTCGAGAAGATTTCTCCCTTGAGAAGGTCGATGGACAGGTCGTCGTCGGTTCCGCTCGTCCCGTCGGCGCCGAGGCTCGTGATTCGGGCTGCGACAAGGGCGTTATCCGAGGCACGGTTGAACTCGGTTGACGTGTACACAAGCGGATTTCCGAAGGGATCCAGGTCCAGCGTCAGGAGATCCTCGACGAACGTGTCGGGCGCGTAGGGGCCCACCCACCCGGCACCGACCAGGTCGGTCGTGTCGAAGACGTAGCCCGCCTGAGCCCCCTTGATCCACAGTTTGTCGAGCGTGACTGGTACGCCTCCCATTGTGCCGATGTAACCGAAATCGGCCCGGCCGCCTTCAATCACCAGGTTCGGATTACCGGCCATGGCTGTCTTGAGCGCTTCCAGATCCTCGCGAGCCTGCAGCGTTCTCGAAGCATTCGCAACCTGGTTCGCCACCGGGACCGAAGCGACGATTAACGCGGTGGTCATCGCCATGAGGACGACGGCCCACAGGATTCCCATTCCCCTGTTTCGCTCCTGATTCATGGCATCTGCCTCGTCGTGAAGAGTGTTGTCGAGCCGTCGCTGAAAACGATCTCGAAGGTCACGCCCGTCATGTCCACGTCGGCTGCTCCACCGCCGGTTGGAGCATCGGCGAATTCACTCAGTTCGATGTTGAGGGTACCGCCCGTTCCGATCGCGTTGATGCTGATTTCAGGCACCTGGAATGCCAGCGACGAGACCACAAGATGCTGAGGCTCCTGGATGACGTTGGTCCCGGCGACCAGTTCGGCGGGAAACGTGATGACATCGCCCGAGCCGGCCCTTGGGCTCGTCGAGTTGAACACGAGTGAGTCGTTGATCCGGACCTGCTCATAGTAAGCCGGCGGACTCGAAGAGTATGTCAACGTGAACGAAGTGACCGTCGTGGAGTCTTTGCCTAGATTCTCGATCACGAACTCGACATCGCTGAACTGGACAGTCGTCGTGAATGCCGTGTCCTGCTGGTAGCTGAGCTTGGGATTGACCTCGATCACCCGTTCCCCGTGAGGAATGAGACCGAACGAGTAGAAACCATCCGCATCGGTTGCCGTCGTGGTGGTGATGATGCTGCCGGCGTCCGGGTACGATATGACGACGTCGACCCCGGGTATGGTGTTCCCGCCGGGGTCGCGGATGTATCCGAACAGGTCTGATTTCGCCTCTCCTTTGTAGATCTCGACGCTCTCGTCGTCCGCGGTGTCGGCGACGCCGTCACCTCCCAGAGAACGGATCGTCGCGACCACGGTCGAACCCGTGGATGCACTCGTCTTTTGAGTTGTGTCCAACTCCAACGGATTGCCCCAGGGGTCTTCAAGGAAATCCAGCGGATCGGTGGCGATGTAGGGACCGCGCCAGCCCGACCCGAGTTCGATGATGGACGTGACTTCGTAGGCGGGCTGAGCTCCGATGTCGATCAGATTTCCGAGAGCGGCCGGAAAGCTTCCCATGTCGCCGACGTAGCCGAAGCGACTGATGTTCCCCTCGCCCAGGCGTATAACGGAAGGCTCACCGATCAGCGCTCGCTTGACGCGCATGACCTGTTCCCGGGTCTGCTCCGAGCGGTTTTGCTCCATGGTCAGAGGGACCATGAAGCCGAAGCTGTATGCCAGCAATGCCAGAACCGACAGCGCAAGCGTCACCTCCGGAAGGCTGGTGCCCCGGTTGCCTCCGGACGGCTTCGTCGGTTTCCTCATGGCGTGGGATCCGTCGGCGTCGCGACGACCACCGACCCGTCACTGAACGTGAGCTCGAAGATCACGCCGGTCATGTCAACCGCGTTGCCGTTGCCGGTTGCCGTGTCTTCGAAGTTCTGCATCTCGATCGTCAACGAGCTGCCCCGGCCGATGTCGCCGATCACGATATCGTTGACGTCGGTAATCGACGACTGGATGCGGATCGGGAGCGATTCGGCGACCGCGCCGGTGCCGTCGATGGTTTCGGCCGCAAAGTTTGATGTGTCTCCGGTCGCAAACCGCGGGTTGCTGGAGTTGAAGACCGTCGTGTTGCCGATCCGGAGCCTTTCGAAGTAGGCCGGCGGCTGGATGTCGAAATCGATGGTCACCGGCGACACCGTCAACCAGACTTCCCGCATGGCCGGTGTCGGCAAACCGGATCAGATCATCATCTCCCGTTCCATGATCGACGTTCTCAGCGAGAACGACAAGTTCATCTGTCGGTTTGTCGGGAAGGCTGATTTTCACGGCAAGACGGGCACCGTGGAGCTGTTCGAAATCCTCACCGAGAAGCCGGAACTCAAGGAGAAGCAGAAATCAAGGATTGTCTCCGAAAGCGTTCTCGCGGCAGAGGCGGAGACGCCAAAGGGTCGGTTGATCGGCGATAAGTACTTCATCGAGAAGCTGATCGGTGAGGGCGCTTACGGTAAGGTTTTCAAGGCCCGCCATGCCGAGTCCAAGGACATCGTCGCGATCAAGATGCTTCCCGAAGACGCTTACTCGTTCTACAGCCGAGAGGCGCAAGTATTGCGCCAGTTGCAACCTTGCCCCTACATCATGAGCATCATCGATGCGTTCGTCGACCAGGAGGGCCTCTGTATCGTCATGCCCTACATCGAGCACGGCAGCCTGCAGACCTACATGAACAAGCTGCACGGCGATCCACTCGAACCGGGACAGACGATTTCGCTCATGGAAGAGCTCCTGCTCGGCATCTCCCACGCCCATTCGCGGGACGTCATCCACCGGGACGTGAAACCCCAGAACATCCTGCTGGGGAACGGAACAGATGGGATCCTGACCGATTTTGGTGTGGCCTATGCCATGGAATCCACCGGGCGAACGACGACGATGACAGCGGGAACTTCCGGGTATATCGCTCCCGAGGTCACCTCGGGAAGGTTCGACAGCTCGATCGACGTTTACTCCGCCGGCGTCGTCCTCTACAAGATGCTCGGCGGTGAGTTCCCGGTCGATATGCAGACCCTGCCTCCCTACACCCATCCGGATTTCGTCAAGATCATCGGCCGGTCCATCGCCGATCGCTCCAGGCGCTATTCGAAACCCGAAGATATGCTGGAGGATCTTCGCTCCATGGGCTCGAAGGTGCTCGGCTCGACGATTCAGTTCCATCGCGCAGTCCGGCGAAGAGCGGGTGCTGGTGGCCAGTGGGGACTCCAGCTGGGCCGTCCTGGAACCGGCACTGGCCGAGCGCAAGCTGAGCACCATGCGCTGCGGCCTCGACGACCTGCTCAAGCAGATACACTGGCACATTCCCGCCGTAACGGTTCTCGACTTCACGCTGCTCGCCATGTCGATGTCCAGCGTTCCCGACCAGGTTCACGCGTGCAGTGCGCTCGGCACGAAGGTCGTCGTCATCAACTGTGGGTCCATCGACGAGGCTTGGGGAATGCTCAAGGCCGGGGCCTCGGATTGTACGCCGTCGCTCGAGGCTCCGCAGGCGATCGAGGCGTTGACAATGTCCGTTGATACGCTCATCACACAGATACAGCTGGGTGGCGGAAAGTCCTGGTGGAAAAGGATTATCAGCTAGCCTTGCCATAGCGAACCCCAACAGCCAGGTGCGTCTGAAGCGAGTTGCGTCGGACGGTCGTCCGATCGTGGAAGTCCCGGGGAAGGGAGGATCGAGGGCGGAAAGAGCCGGCCTCGATCCGACGATCGACGGCCGGCCCATTCTGAAGTTTACTGGATTCGAGTCACGATGTCGTCGCCGCCAACCGTGACAGACGCGCTTGTTGCCTGGGTGCGGTCTGTTTCCAGCGTGCTGTTCGGTCCAGCCGATATGACGTAGGCGTGATCCGACCGAGTGTTCTTGAGCGCGTGTGCAGTCACGAGGTACGCATTGTTCCAGGGGTCGGACGCGATGTTCATATAAGGGCCCCGGTAGGCGACCCGGCCACCGCGCGCGCTTGTCGGGAGGGAGAGCTTGTTCGTATTCAGATATTCGTCCAGTCCGATCGTCGTCAGCGCGGAAAGGGTCCAGTCCACCCCTCCGGCATCGGCGACAAGGGTTCCGTCTCCAAACAGCACGTCACCCGCTGCGGTGTCCGCATTGGCGTTGGCGATGTTGGAAAAGATCGGAAACCTGGCCGTATCTCGTTTGTAGGCCAGAAGCGACGTCCTTATCGCGCGAGCATCCGCCGCGGCTCGCGTGACCCGCGCCTGGTCGATGTAGCCGACCACGAGCGGGGTCATGATAGCTGCAAGGATCGCGATCACCCCCAATACGACCGCCAGTTCGATGAGTGTAAAGCCCTTGGATTTCATTGATTCATCCTCGTCCGGGTTCGTCGCGTTCCACACACTCGGAGAAAACGGTAGTTCCGGTCGCGACACCGTGTCGCGACCGGAACACCAGCCGCTTAATTGATCCGGACGACGATGTCGTCGTTAGCCACGGTGACCGTCGTCGTGGTCTGATCCCGAGTCGTGTCCAGGGTGCCATCCGCGCCGGCCGAGATGACGTAGGTGATGTTCGTGTCACTGTCAACGTTCGACGCGTTGACCAGAAACGCATTGCCCCACGGATCGTCGCCAACGGTGTCCAGGTAAGGACCGCGGTATGCAATCCGGCCTCCACGGAAATTACCACTCGTGTTCAGACTGAGTTTGTTGGTGTTGATGAATTCAATGATGCTGGCAGACGCGCTCGTCGTCGTCGTCCAGCCGTTGCCCGTCGACGGGATATTAAGGGAGCTCCTGAAATCGACCTCGTCTTCAGTGCCGGCCCGCGCAAGGGTGAGGGTTTCGTAGACCGGATAAAAGCTCGTATCCCGCTTGTGCAACTGGTATGCCGTTGCGATAGCCCTGGCGTCGGTGGCGGCCCGGGTTACCCGCGCCTGGTCGATGTAGCTGGTCACCAGGGGTGTGAGCATCGCGGCCAGGACCGCTATTACGGCCAGAGTGACCGCCATTTCGATAAGAGTGAAACCTTTGGCTTTCATTGTCGTTCTCCCTTTACTTGTGAGTTGTAAATCTGTTCGTGAAATCATGTCCGATAGCTCGTAAATTATTGAATCCTATATATGATATCGTCGCCGACGGCAGAGAACGAATCGTTCAACTGGTCGAAGCGTGTCTCGATCGTCCGGTTCGCTCCGGCCGAGAGTACTACGACCGCGACCCGGCCGCCTGTGGGTATTCCCAGGCTCTGCCGGACCAGATCGACACCCTGAGGAGTGAGAAACTGGACGTTGACCAGGTAGCGGTCTCCCCAGGGATCCTTGGACAGATTGCTCAGGTACGGCCCGTTCCAGCCCTTCTGCCGGTTGAACGAAATCTCTCCGACACGACGGTAACTCGGTCCGTTCTCGTCGGGTTCGTTCTCGATCAGGTGGTTCTCAAGCAAGTCGATTTCGTCGTCATCGGTCGGCCAGGAATTCGTATTGTCCGCGGCATCGTCGCCGTCTGATTCCAGGACGTGGAAAATGTCGTCGTTCTTGGAGGTTGCGAGTCCCGATTTGTAAGCGGGCGGGAATCCGGTGTCCTGCATGAAGTTGAGAGCGGCCCCGGCGATCAATTCCAGATCGGCAACAGCCCGGGCCCGTCTCGCGTCCTCCATGTTTCCGAGAAGTCTACCTGCGCCGGCGCTGGCGATAATGGCCACCACGGCGATGACCACCACAGTCTCCACCAGTGAGGTGGCAGTGCCGCGATTGTCATGGAATGTGTTTCGTAACTTCATCGGTTTCATGCCTCGCCGCCTTTGAAGCAATTGGTGTACCAACTTTAACGTGTTGAAATTACGAGCATTACGCAATAAGCATTCTACGATAATTGTTGACTTGACGAGCTGAGGGCTACACATTTTGTGGGAATCTGCGACATTTGCCTGAAAGAGGAGCGGTGAGGACACCGGCTGTAACAGGGTGGCGAGCGGGTCGGGCGCAACAAAATTATCTATTTCATTGGCCTAAGGACGGTGGGTCAGGACTCGCTGTCTTCTGAAGAAGCTTCTTCGGCGACCTTGATTTCGTACTTTTTCACCTTGTACCAGAGCACCCGTTCGGTGATGCCAAGCATCTTTGCTGCCTTCCGCTGGACGCCGTCGCATCGCTCGAGCGCATCGAGGATCAACTGGCGCTCCACATTCCTAACAGTTTCGTTCAGGTTTTGAGTCGCGGTGGGAATGGTCGCCGGCGCCTTGTCGTCGACCTGCCTGCTGATGTGGGGAGGCAAGAACTTCGAAGTGAGGACTTCACCGTCGGCGATGAGGACCGATCGCTCGACGGTGTTCTTCAACTCCCGGACGTTTCCCGGCCACCGGTACTCGATCAGGCGGTTCATCGCGTCGGACGATATGGACTGGACCGTTCGTCCGAAATTACGGTTCGCGTCCGCCAGGAAATGATCGGCCAGGATCGGGATGTCTTCGATCCGCTCGCGCAGTGCCGGCATGTGCAGGGAGAAGAGATTCAGGCGGTGGAACAGGTCTTCACGGAAGGCGTGCTCCGTGACGGCCTGGCTGAGGTCCTTGTTCGTTGCCGCGATCACGCGCACGTCGATCGAGATGGGTTTGGTCCCGCCAAGGCGCTCGAACTCCATCTCCTGCAGGATGCGCAGGATTTTCGCCTGTGCCTGAAGGTTCATGTCGCCGATCTCATCGAGGAAGATCCCTTGTCGGCCATTTCGAACTTCCCGATCTTTCGCTCGGTCGCGCCGGTGAAAGCTCCCTTTTCGAAACCGAAGAGTTCGCTCTCGAGCAGTCCTTCGGGAATGCCGGCGCAATTCAGTTTGACCATCGCCTGATCAGTCCGCGGACTGTTCTGGTGTATCGCCCGTGCGATCAGTTCCTTTCCGGTACCCGTTTCGCCCCAGATCAAGACCGTCGCGGTCGTGTCGGCGACACGGCTGATCAATCTCAGAATCTCCTGGATCGCACCGCTCTTGCCAATGATGTTCTGAACTTGAAACGTCTCGCTGAGCTGTTCTCTGAGGATCCGGAGATCGCGTTCCAGTTGTCGGCGCTCCAGAGACCGTTTCACCACGATCTCCATCTCTTCCATTTTGTACGGTTTGACGAAATAGTCGTACGCGCCCCGCTTGATCGCTTCGATCGCCATTTCTTTGGAGCTGAGCGCCGTGATCATCAGGATCACGATGGAAGGATCGATTTCCTTGAATTTCGAGATCGCGTCGATTCCGCTGATTCCGGGAAGCTGGATGTCGAGCAGGATCAGGTCAGATGGCTGCTGCTTGATCTTCTTGAGCCCGGTTTCGGCGTCGCCAGCTTGATCGACCGCGTAACCCCGTTTCACGAGCGCTTCCCGGAGAACGAACCGTGAGACTTCTTCGTCGTCGACGATGAGGACGGATTCTTTCATAGTTCACTGGGGTATGAGTGTGGCATCGTCAAGTATTGAATAACGCGTGATCAGGAAGCAGTGGCATCCACTCGATCGGCCAGCTCGCCTGTACCCGCGTCGGCGGGCAGGAGGACTCGAAACAGCGTGCCGCTGGACGGATCGCTCTCGACGTGGATGGCGCCTTCATGGGCTTCGATGAGTTGCTTCGCAATCGCCAGACCCAGTCCAGTCCCTTCCTTTTTGGTCGTAAAGAACGGAACGAACAGTTTTTCGATGATTTCCGGTGGGATGTAGGAGCCCTGGTTGTGAAACTCCACCATCACGGTTGTCTGATTCAGTCGGTCCGGGTTGAGGAAATGGACGGGACAGATCCGCACCGTAATCGTCCCCTCTTCGGGCGTGGCCTCGCAGGCATTCTTGAAGATGCCCGTAAACACCTCGATCAGCTTGTCTCGATCACCCCAGATTGCGTCACCGACTCTCGGGATACTCTTCCGATAGCTTCAGATTCCGTTCGTTGAGCGCATTTCTCGAGTACGCGACGGCTTCGCGAACGATCGTGACCGGGTCTTCCAGGTTCGAAGTATTCACCTGGACGGAAGCGTAGGACAGGATATCTTCGACCATGGAGTTCAGCCGCTCGATGGAGGCGACGATGGTCTTCAGATATTCCTGTTGCGGGGCTTCTTCTGGCAGGTCCTCCGCCGTCAGTTCGGCCAGGCTCCGGATGTAACCCAGGGGCGTCCGGACTTCGTGAGCCATCCCGCTGATCGTGCCGCCCAGTGAAGCCAGGACGTCAATTTTGCGCAACTGATCCTTCACGCGGCTGAACTCTTCGATGTCCCGGATGATGATCACGACGCCTATCGTTTCGTTTCCGCTGCCGGTCGCCGGCGATGCCGTGGCGCGCACGTAGACATCCCGGCCGGTACGGGTCGAAATGATGATGTCCCGCGTTTGGAAAGTGCCGTTGCCGAGCGCAGCGTCGATGAGACGCAGGACCTGGAAGTTCCGGGCCGGACCCGGGAACAGGTCCGTGTAGCTCTTCCCCAGGTAATCCTCACGTCTGATTTCGAGAAGCCCTTCGACCGGCGCGTTCAGGAATGCGACCGTCTTATCGGCGTTCAGACTGATGATCCCCTCGGTCATCTGCATGAACAGGTCTGCCGACCGCAGGTAGCCCTTCAGAGGGACGAACGTCTGGTTGTACAGGGTCGCCAGAGAGGTAATTTCGTCGTCTGCGGTCTGGATCTCGCCCGATTCACTGGCCGGTCGGAGTTCGCGCATACCCCCGATCATCTGCTCCACTGGCTCCAGAATGTATCGCGCGATCGCCAGGGCGGTTCCGGCCGCGACGAAGGCAATGACGAGGGCCACCACCTTGAGGTTGGTCAGGAGAGGCTTCAGATCGATAGGCCTTTCGTAACGCCCCAGGGTCGACTCGATCATCCCAAGGGGGAGAAACCCGGCGGCGAGAGTAAAACAGATCACCACAAGTGGTATGCCGAGCATCAGACGGAAACGATACCTGGATTTGGTCATGACTCGTCGGTCGTGAATGAATCGCGATGTGATTGAGAGATCTCTGGCTTTTCCGGAAAACTGGTGGATCTTATTGCAAATCGACGGCCGCGGATTACGCGTATGAGACAGCCACGGATTACACAGATTACACGGACAGGAAGGTCATGGGGCTGTGGTCCGACGAGACCATTCCTAATTCGGTAAATCCGCTCAATCCGTGGCTGCATCCGTCAATCTTCGATGGTTTTTCAGAAACCGGAACTCCCAAATCTCTTAATGACCTCACAGTTTGCAGTGCCGAGGGCTTTTCTCGCAAGTCCTTCGTGCGTTTAGTAATTCACAAGCTGAAAGCTGAGGCTGATCGGCTTCCCCCAGTTTTAGACACTTGGGAAGCTCCTGTCAGTTGAGGAGAATGGTAACGACTCCACCGGCACAGAGCCAGGGCCCGAGTGCCCGAGGGCGGGCCGGTAACCCGGCGGCTTTCATAATCAGTGCACCGGCAACCCCGAACACCCCGGTCAGGATAAGCGTAGTGATCATTCCCGGCCAGCCGATGAACGTTCCGATCATCGCCGCGAGTTTCCAGTCACCGCCGCCCACTTCTTTCCCTCGCGCGGCTTCCACCACGGTCGTGGCGATCAGAACTCCCCCCCCGAACAGAAGACCGCCGATGGAGTACACGATACCAAGCGGCAGCAGCGTGCCGGCGGCAGCCAGGCCCGACAGAGCGCCTGGAATCGTGACGATCAAGGGGATCTCTTGCTTCCGGTGATCGAACAGGGCGACTCCCACCAGAACCATCGTGAAGATGCCGTAGACCGCTAGAAGGGCAGAGGGCCCGAACTTGCTGCCCAGGATGGCAAGCAGAAGGGCCGAGGTGACAATCGTCAAGGCTCTCTCTAAACGGTGTTTCCCCCGGCTCCTTCGATCGACGATCCTGTAGACGATCCAGCCCGAGAGACTGCCGAGGGGTAGCAGGATCGCCAGAAGTTGAGCGCTCAAGGCCCAGGCGGGGACAGGGCCCGGATCTTCTCTTCGACCTGATCCACCAGTTGCGGGTAGCGGTCCGAACCCAGGGAAAGAAATTCCGTAAAGTGTTCGACGGCACTGCCGTTTTCGCCCTGCTCTTCATACAACAGTGCCAGGTTGTAGTGAGTGTCGGCGCTCGAGGGATCGATCTGGAGCGCGCGGAGGTATTGAAACTTCGCTTCTTCGAGCTTCCCGTCGTTGCGGTAGAGGATCGCCAGGTTTGTCATCGCCGCGGCGTTTGTGGGGTTCAGATCCAGGGCCCTCTGAAACTCTCGTTCCGCCTCCGAGTCCTGGCCATCGTTCACCAGTGCCGTTCCCAGGTTGTTATGCGCTTTGTCATAATCCGAGTCGATGCGGATGGCCCGTCGGAATGCTTCGATCGCCTGGCTGTTATCGGATAAGGCCATGTGCATCAATCCGACATTATTGTGGACCTGGGCGTTGAAGTAGTCCTGTTCCAGAACCTCGTCGTAGAGCTCGAAAGCTTTAAGATACTCACCCATCTGCTGGTAGCGCACGGCCAGCTCGAACGGGTCAGCCTCGGGGGGACTGATAATGACTTCGCTTGCCGACGCGGCGACTTCGCTTGCCGACGCGCCCGTTGCGGGCTCCGGTGGATCAACGGCATTTCCAGAATCGGGACTCTCGTCCTCGCTGTTTTGCTCGGGTGGCGGCTCAGGTTCTTCAGGAGCGTTCGTGGCAAGATCTTCCTGTTGCGCAACCGGGAGCACCATACGACGGTCCTCCGTTGGTTCGGGTTCCGGTGTGTCCGTCTCGGTCGGAAGCGGTCCGGGGATGCCCGACGGCAACGGAGCGTCAAACGCTGCTTCGGCGCCGCCGGCTTCCTCTTGCCCACCGGGTCCGTCTGCCGGTTCACTCGTGGCGGCATCGGCAGTCAAGGGATCGTCCTCCAGGTACCCCTCCGCCGGCATTGCCGGCAATTCTTCACCTTCTGGTGCTGCTTCCTCTATTTCGTCCCCCAGCGGGAGGAACTCTCCGTCGGGCTCGAGAAGTTGGGCCTGCTCCGCCATGGGCGATTCCGCGGCCATGCTGATCCAGTACATCACTCCTGCCGCGATGACGGAACCGAGAATCACGACCGGAAGGACGTAGGAAATCAGGATCTTTCTTGTCTTGTTCTGAGGAGCCTGCTGGTCGGCGAAGCCGAAGCTCTTGAGGTAGGCGGGGGCACGCTGGGGTGCCGAACCCGTTGCCAGGTTCTTGGCCTTTCGGAGCGTGTCGAGGATGAGGCTCATTTTAGCTTTCAGCTCTCAGCTTTCGGCGGTCAGCTTTCAGCTCCCCTTGGACAGACTTGAGCTGATCGCTGAACACTGACCGCTTCCTAGGTTCCCGCAAAACCATTAATCATCACGATGAGCGCCATGGCAAGAAGAATGGACAGGCCCAGCACGACGGCCGCCCGCCTCGTTGCCGCGGCAGCTTTCATCCGTCCCCACCGACCAGAGCCTCGGGCCGGTTTCTTCAGCTGCAGGTTGTCGATCGCCTGACGTGTCACTCCCGAATCCAGCGTTGCTGCGCCCAACGCCATTCCAGCCAGCAGCGATCGGTCTGCGATGAGGTTGATCAACCGGGGGATCCCGCCGGAATAGTCGTAGATCTGTTTGGTGCCGTCCGGTGCGAACGAGACGCTCGACGGGGTCGCTCCGGCGATGGCGAGCCGATGCCGGAGATAGTCTCCGATTTCGGTTTCCGACAACTCCGACAGCTCGCACTTGATCGAAACACGTTGGAAGAGCTGGCGCAGCGTCGGCTGCGACAACACGTCGATGAGATTGAGCTGGCCCACGAGGACTATCTGCAGCAGCTTTTCCTTGTTGGTCTCCAGGTTCGAAAGTATCCGGATCTGCTCGAGAGTTGCCATTGGTATGTTCTGGGCCTCGTCGATGAGGACAACGGCCCGTCCCCCGGACTCCAGTGTCTTCAGCAGGAAATCGTTCAACGCGTTGATCAGATCCTGTTTGTCAGGCTCGATCGGTCGCCTTTCCTACCCGGAAGCCGGACATCGAAATCCTCGAGGATCGCCTTGATGAGGTCGGTTTCGGACAGGAACGGGTTCAGCAGCAGGGCGGTGTGAACGTGCTCGTCGATCGCTCCGAGGACCGTGCGGCACAGGGTTGTCTTGCCCGTACCGATATCACCGTAGACGAGCATGAAGCCTTCCCGGCGCTCAATCCCGTACTGCAACAGCTCGAAGGCTCGCGTGTGGCCGGCACTCCTGTAGAAATACTTGGGATCAGGAGTCAGGCTGAACGGGGGCTCGATCAGTCCGTAGTGTTGTTCGTACATAAACGCCTCGATACGGTTGCCCTGAAAAACGGGGCATTCCGGATCCCGCCGCTACCGATTCGTTCCGCCCTTGAGCTGCTCCTGCGACTCTATTCGCTGCCTGGCATAATCGGCTGCGGTGCTGACGGTCATGACCCTCGGCGTCAACAAGATCACCATATCGGTCTTCCGGTTTTCCCGGGTGACTCTCTTGAACAGGCCGCCGAGCAACGGAATGTCACCCAGGATGGGAATCTTTGTCACTTGCTCGAGTGTGCGATCAGAAATCAACCCGGCTAGAACGACCGTGTCGCCCTCGGCTACGCGGACAACGGTGTCGGCCTCACGGACGTCGACGATCGGCACGGTGAGTCCCTCCGGCGATGTGGCTTGCCCGGTTCGCTCGGTGATCGTCGGATGGATGTTCATCGTGATGATGCCACCATCGCTGATCTGAGGAGTGACGTCCAGGACGACACCTTCGTTGATGGTGCTCGGAACGGTAGAGGATTGAACGATCGTTCCGGTGCGTGGATCCACCTGCGTGGTCGTCGTGAAGAACACGTCCTGCGTTCCGACCCTCATGATTGCGGGCTGGTTGTTCAACGTCGATACCGTTGGGCTCGACAAGACGTTAACCGAACCATGCTGGGACAACGCCTGGATCACAGCGGTGAAGTCGTCGTTGGTGACATTCAAGTTGAAGCCACCCTGCAGGGCGCCGACGCTCTGGGTCGCTCTCAGCGTGTTGCCCAGAATCGCCGTCCAGTCGATGCCCGCCTGGAAGTCGTCGTTCAGCTTGACCTCGATGATTTTTGCTTCGATGACGACCTGGCGGCTAACCGCGTTCTCGACCATCTCGAGGAAGTTCGCGATCGTGTCGAGGTTCCGGGGGAAGTCGGTCGCGAAAATCAGTCCGGCCATCCGGTTGAAGATGACCGTACCTTCATCCGACTTCAGCAGCTGCAGGTTGGCGTCGACTTCCTCGAGCAGGTTTGTCTGCTCCGTTCCGGAAACCGAAGTCGACGACCCCCCGCCTGACCCACCGCCCCCCCCGGGAGCCGTCGTACCGACAGTTGCAGTTGACGCTCCACCGCCGGCCGAGGCACTGGCCGATAGCGAGCGGGACAGGGACCGGGCTGTCGTGATGTAGTCGAACTCGAACGTCCGGGACTCCATCTGGAGAGGTTCCACGATGAGCAGGTCGTCCTCGATTCGGTATACCACCCCCCGCGGATCAAGCAGAACACGGAGCGCCTCCTCGAGCGTGACGTCCACGAGGTTCGTCGAACTGACTGCCTCGGAAATCTCCTGATCCATCAGCAGGTTGAGGTTGAAGTACTGAGTGATGGCTGTCAGCAGCAGACGCAGGTCGATCGGATCAACAATCTCCAGGCTGAAGGGAGCAGTTTCCGCCTGGGGCTGGGTTTCCAGTTGGACCGCCGGCAGTTGTTGCGCCGTCGGAGCGACCGGGGCCGCGGGTATGCCGACCGCATTTCCGCCGCCTGTCCCGGCGATCTGAGGAACATTCAACTCTCGTGGCAGCTGTTGCTGAGCGCCGAGGAGCATCAGCAGAGCTACAGTGATTGTCTTCATTCGTTACCCCCCCGGGGCCGCCCCGGTGCGAATAGGATCAAACGTTGGAGCGGTATCACGCGCGTCTCTCCCCGAAACTCAAGAACAATCCCATCACTGTTGATCCCCGTGACCGTCTCTGCTCCGAGACGGCTACCCTGACGAACGATTCTGGAACCGACGACGGCCCAGGCACCTTTGTCCCCGGACACGATCATCGAGACCGTATAGGCCGGAAGTTCCGGGGCCAGCGCCGGAGCCGGCACATTCGGTTCGGGCAATGGGACAAGGATAGGGACGTCCGATTCCGGAATGAGCCCGGCGATTTCATCCAATGTCAGAAACGGGTTCCTTCCCCACTGCCCGATGGGGATTTCGGTGGCTTCGACGGCTGCGGTTTCCGGATCTTCCGATAGAGTCGCCGTCGCCGTTGGCAGTGGGGTCGGCAGGCATGCCACCGGCAATGTAGGTGGAGCCACGCCCCCGGCGGGTGAGGGATCGGTCGCGGGAGTCGAGGCCGTTTCGCCCGGGACCACCGGCGGCGCCGGACGTGCGCGCCAGACCTGAAGCCCGATCACCCCCCCGATCACAATCACGCCGGCCGCCAGCACCAACGCCTGTTTGACTTTCTCGCTCAACCGATGACCTCGCTCTTGTAGACGTGGAACGACATTGTGACGTCCACGTAGGGCTGGTTTCGACGCAGCTGGATCGAGACGAACTCTGCAAGTCGTGGAAGCCGGCCGATATCGTGGATGAACTCTGCCACGTTGCGGTAGTCGCCGCTGAACTCGAGCGTCACGACAACATAGCGACGGACGCCGACCGATTGCGACAGGGCGTCGGAAGACGACGGCTCGCCGTCGATTTCATCCAGCATGCGCTCCTCATTGCCGAGGACGAACCGCTCCAGGCGATTGAGGTTCGCCAGCCGAGTGACCTCCGAGAAAAAAGCCGGGACCGCCGGATCTGCCAGGAGCATGCTCGCCATCAGGTTCTCCTGAGTGGTCCACTCTCCCCGCTCGTCATCGGTCGGCAGCACGATCGCATCGGCTTCGAGTTCCTTCTGGGCCAACTCATCCGTCAGTTCCTCGACCTCCGTGCGGATCGTTCCCAGGTACCAGGTCGTCGCCACCGTGCCCGCGACTGCGAACACCAGGATGGCGCCGTAGAGCAAGACCTGACGGTCGATTCCCTTCAGAGCATTGAGTTCAGCAGGCATCTCACCTCGAAAGTGGCCCGACTCGTGACCCCCTGCGTCGCGGCCCCCGTGGCGTCGGTCAATTGAACATTTTCGTAGCTGACGCTCAGCGGCTGGCTCATCTCCACGGATGAGAAATATTCCAGGCCGCGGAGTTCGTCGAAGAACTGGTTGAAGTCGGCGGTCGCCTGTCCCTGAGCCCCGCCGCGCAGATATCCGGTTATCACCAATGCGGGGCTGTCACCGCCTTCGACCTGAATCGTCTCGAAGACCGCCGTGTCGGGGACGATGATGCTGAGGCTGCGGAACGTATCCGCCCATCCGATGGCCGAAGCCATCCGGCCCGCGAACGCCGCGCGGGTGAGCGCCAGGTCCCGTTCGACGGCCGCGGCAGCACCCTCGGCGAGCCTCGGTTCCAGTTCTGCGATCCCGGCTTCGATATCCAGTTGCTCGGCATGGAGGGCGCTGCTTCCCATGAAGTACCGCAAGCCCGAGGCCAGGAACACGGCGAGCGCGAATATCGCCGCGACCTTGATCGCCTTCTGGTATACGGGTGGCCCCTCCTTGGACGAGGCCTTCCCGGGAATCAGGTTGACACCGGTTTCCGGCGTCTTGTGCCAGGCTACCCCGAACGCCGCGGACAGGGAAGGGATGTGGAAGCGAAACTCGTCCCATTCTCCTTTGAAGGAGGAGGGGTCGAGGTTGTCGTCGAAGCGCAGGACGTTGCTCTCGATGCCGAGATCATCTTTGACTCTCGATACATTCGTCCATCCGATCATGTCGCTTTCGCCCGAAAACAGGACTTCATCGACCTTTCCCTGCGGGAAATTCTGACGGAAGTACAAGGTGGATCTCTTGATCTCCGTCATCAGCCGATCGGCACTCTGGTCCGGGTCGACCTCGCCGTAGCTGATGGGCAGATCCCGGCAGAGCAGAATGGCCCCGTCCTGGACAAACACGACATGGACGCTCGCCGTGCCGAAATGGACGATGCACTTGACGGTCTCCTTCTTCCAGTACCCGATGTGCTGGGTCAGGTTCAGCAAGGCCTCGCCGAGGGTCGTGACTTTCTGAAGCTTGAGGCGAGTCCGGCCGAAGAACTCCTGGGCTTCGCTGACCGCGTCCGTTGCGGCAGTGACGAGCAGGATCTGTCGCTTCTTGATACCCAGCTCCTCCTTGGACTTCAGCAGCTGGTAGTCCCAGTAGGTATCGGTTGCTCCAGCAGGGGCTGACTTCTTCGCTTCCCGCTGCATGACGAAACGGAGCTCCCGCCCCGACAGGGGAGGAAGCGTCAGAAGCTTGTGCTCGACCTGGATCGCGTTGACCGCTACGACGGCATCCTTGGCCTCGAATCCGCGGACCTGCAGCGTGTGATTCAACTGATCGACTCGACGATCGGGATCGATGGCGCGGTTGTCGACGATGGCGAAGTTGAACACCTTCAGCCGACGGCCGTAACCCACCTCGACGAGCTTGATGCTGTCGGGTGAAAACTCGATTCCGAGTACGCGGTTTGACATCGTTCTCCTGAAGCTACTACTGGAAACTCTCCATCATCTGGTAGAGCGGCAGATAGATTGCCAATGCCACCGTCAACACGACACCCGCCAGGAACACGTACAACAAGGGTTCCATCATCGTGAACACGCGCTTGATCGTCGCCGGGATCTCCTTGTCGTAATAAACACAAGCCCTCGCCAGCGACTGATCCAACTGCCCGCTGGTTTCTCCGACGCGGAACACTCGAACGACCATCGGCGGGAACTGCTCGGTCGCTGCCAGGGAGGCCGCGATAGATTCGCCGGCGCGGATCTCGTTCCGTACACCAGCCGTTGCGTTGCCCAGAACCTTGTTGCCGACGACGATCTGGAGGATCTGCAACGTCTGAGAGATATCGACTCCGGCGTTGAACAGGATCTGGAAGAAGTGACAGAAGCGCGAAAGCGCGATGTCGCGAACCAGAACGCCAAAGAGCGGCGCCCTGAGCATCAGGCCGTCGAAACGGAGCCGGCCTTTCTCGGTCCGAACCCAGAAGTAGAAGCTGATGCCCGAGACGAGGACCAACAACAGCACGACCCACCAGTAGGCGACGAGGAATTCGCTCAACCCGAACAGGATCTGTGTGGGAAGCGGCATCGGGCCCCGCGCCTGCCGCAGGACGTTGGAAAACTGCGGGAACACGACGGTGGCCAGGAGTATTACCAGACCGAACACCGCCATCATCACCATGATCGGATAGATGAGGGCCTGCGTGACATCCCGCCGCAGATCGCCTTTCCAGTCCAGGAAATTCGCGAGGTCGGCCAGCACGCGGTCGAGATTTCCCGAATCCTCACCCGCCTGAACGATGCTGACGTAGACGTCATCGAAGACCTCTGGATGCCGGCCGAAGGATGCCGAAAGGCTGGAGCCGGCCTCGACGCTGGCGAGCAGATCCTCGATGACGAGCTTCATTTTGACTTTCTCGGATCCGTCGGCCAGATCCCTCAGCGATTGGGTCAGCGAGATCCCGACGCTGAGCATCGTGGCCATGTCCGACGTGAAGTTCAACAGGTCCCGCGACTTGATCCTTTCGAAGAGACGGCCGCGTTCCTCCTTTTTCTTCGCGGGACCGGCTTGAATCAGGAAGAGATCCCGCTCGTCGAGCAGGTCGGCCAGCACGTCTTCGTCGGAGGCTTCCAGTACGCCGGTCACCGTTCTTCCGGTTTCATCCTTGGCTTTGTATTCAAATTCCATCGTGATCTCAATCAATCCGCAGTTTCCCCAGATTCAAGCGGCCACGGGCCGCTATACGGCTTTGGCGACTTCATCGACAGTCGTCAAACCCGATGCGGCACGCTTGAGTCCGTCCTCGATCATCGTCATCATGCCTTCGTCACGGGCCAGTTGTCGGATGACGCCCGCGTCGGCCTGTTCCATCATCGCCTTCCGGATCGCTTCGTTCATCAGCATCACTTCGGAGATCGCAATCCGGCCCCGGTATCCGGTGTTGTCGCAGTTGCTGCAGCCGGCTCCCTTGAAGTACTCGCCCTCCGGAATGTTCATCCTGCGCGTCAGCCGTGGATCGGGTTGGGTCGGTTCCCGGCAGTACTCGCAGATTCGCCTTATCAGACGTTGCGCCACGACACCCACGATGGAAGACGCGACCAAGTAGGGCTCGACGCCCATGTCGAGAAGCCGCGGTACAGTCGAGGCTGCGTCGTTCGTGTGCAGAGTGCTGAACACCAACAGACCCGTGAGTGCGGCGCGGATCGCCGTGTCGACGGTTTCGTTGTCCCGCATCTCGCCGACCAGGACCGTGTCCGGGTCCTGCCGCAGGATCGCTCGGAGTCCCGTGGAATAGGTCAGTCCCGCCCGCACATTGATCTGGGACTGGCGGATCAGGGGCAACTCGTACTCGACCGGATCTTCCAGCGTGATGATCTTGCGTTCCGGGGTACTGATCTTGAGCAACGCCGAATACAGCGTCGTAGTCTTGCCCGAGCCCGTCGGACCGGTAACCAGGACGATGCCGTTGGGATGCTCGATAGCCGGCTCTCCAGCCCGATGGTCAGCTGTTCTTTATTCAAGACACGCAGAACGACGTTTTCACCGAAGATTGTCGGAAAGGTGCTGATACGCAGGTCGATCGGTTTGCTGTATATCTCCACCGTTGCCTTCCCATCCTGGGGCAGGCGCGACTCGGAGATGTTGAGGTTTCCCATGATCTTGATGCGGGAGTTCACCGCCCTTTCGAGCTTCTTCGGCACGTAAGGGCCCTGGTGGAGCACGCCGTCAATCCGGTAGCGCACCCGCAGCGGGTTCTTTTCAGGTTCGAAGTGGATGTCGGTAGCGCGCTTGCGGACTCCGTCGAGGATTATCGCGTCGATCAACTTGACAACGGGTGCGACGAGCGCAAGGTCTTCCCGGCCGACGTCGGCACCCCCTTCGTCCGCCTGTCGGGAGGCCTCGTCGAGCAACGCCTCCATCTGCTCGCCGTGTGCTCCAGCCGAATAGTACTTGTCGATCGACGTGAGGATGTCGAACTCACTGGACGAGACGACTTTCACGAACCTGGCCGTCATGCGCCCGATGTTGTCCACCGTTGCCACGTCGAGGGGGTTGGCCATGGCGACCGTGATCGATCCGTCATCGGTCGATACCGGAAACAACTTGTTCTGCCGGGCGAACGTTTCGGGGATGGCCTCGATTATCGACGGATCGATGGACTCAGTGCGCAGGGTGACATACTCGATTCCGGCAGCTTCTGCGAGAGCTTCGGTGAGTGTTTCTTCGGTAATCAGGCTCAGCCGGCGCATGATGTCGCCGATGCGCTCTTCGCTGCCCTGCTGTTCGCTGAGGGCGAACTCGAGTTGATCTTCAGAAATCAGACCGGCGCGGATCAGCCTCTGTCCGAGTCTGTCATCTGCCATCGATAGGAATCCCCTGCACCGGTTGGACCGGCACGATCACCATTAGTCTACTGCAGCGCCCGCGGCGGCAACGAATAAACGAACCTCCACTTTCACGCACTGCGACGGGGGAGACCGATGTAGAACGAGTCAAAACAGGAGGGCGCAATCCCACACTTCTTCTGAGCTACTATATGTTCAGAAGTTCAATGGTGTCAAGGGAATGACTTGTCCGGAGGTCCGTCGTCGGGCGGGTCTGGAGCCCTGGTTCGAACGCAGTTCTTCGAAGACCGCTTCGCCTCCAGCAGCGCCTGATCCGCCGCTGCCACCAGGGTTTCGAAATGAGTATGGTGTTGATACTGGGAGACCCCGACGCTCACCGTCAGAGTCCCATCGTATCCAACGGCTTTCAGAAGGTCGGCCCGCTGGACCCGCGAACGGATTTTCTCCGCTACAAGGACGGCCCCGTCGAGCGGCGTTCCCGGCAACACGACGCCGAATTCATCCCCTCCACAGCGGAACACGGAATCGGTATTTCGCACACACTCGTCCAGAATGCAGGCGACCGATGCAAGCACCTTATTCCCAACTATATGCCCATGTGTGTCGTTGACTTGCTTGAAGCAATCGACGTCGAGCATCAGTAGGGATAGGGGCGCCTGAAAGCGGTCCGTCCTGGCCGTCTCCCTCCCCAGCAAGTTGTGGAAGAACCTTGTGTTATAGAGCCCGGTGAGTGGGTCGGTAATGGCCGTGCGTTGCAGCTCCCTGAACAGTCGCGCGTTTTCGATGGCGATGGCGGCGAGACTGGATAGCTCGCCGGCCAGTTTCAGGTCTTCCGTCCCAAGGGAGTGGGGTTTCATGGCCATCGAAACGAATGCACCGAGGACCCGCTCGCGTGCCCTGACGGGAACCACCAGCAGAGAACCGACATTGGATGTCTCGGCGTCCCGCCGCAGTTCGGGATCGAACTGGGTCGCCGCGAAATCGGTGATGACCATCGGCTCGCCACCCCTCAGGACTTCAGCCACGGCCCGAACTGCAACGCGCTCAGGGTTGCGGCGGATGTTGTCGTGCAGTGTCTCGATGAGTTGCTCCCGGCTGGTTCCACTCGACTTCCCGAAACCATCGTCAAGAACGAAGAAAGCTTCATCTCCAAGGACGTCGGTCGACCTGGAGACCACCTGCTCGAGGATTTCTTCGAGTTTGAGTGAGGAGGCAAGAAGCCTGGTGAGCTCGCTGAGCAGCTCCGAGCCCAGAATCTGATGGTTCAGTCGGTCGATTAGTGCGCCATCGCTCGAGTCGTTCAGCGAAAGTGACGTCGCCTCGACGGGGTATGCGGCTGGATCGGTTGCGTCCGAGAACTCCTCGACATCGTCCGCCGCGTCCGCGAGGCGGATCTCCCCGACGCCAGCCCGCTGATCCTGATCCTCTCCGATCACGAAGACCCGCCGGGCTTTCTTCTTTCTGGCTGCTCCAAAACGCTGTGGTGACACCTTATCAGTCCTCAGATCCCACCGATCTTATTCAAAAACTGGCAGGAATCGAACCAAAAACTGGTGTCGACCCTGTTCCGAAACGACTCCGGGGACGCGACCTCTCAGCGTCCGCTCGTGGCGGTTCGGGTTGAATAGCTGGTACAATCTCCGTCGAGTTACGCATACATACCGCAGGGGTTCGGGCCGATTCGGGCCCTGCTTCCTTTAGCAGCCCGTGGCAGAACTCTGCAGGGCCGCGTTACGGCCAAACGGGGCCGGATTCTAGGAGGCGAGGACGAAACAATGCTCATTTATTGGGAGGAGTCGGCGACAACGAAGACGGCCCCGTTTCGCCGTAACCCGACGGGCGCAGGGGGGGTCGGGCCGCAGGCTTTGTCGCTCGTCGGTCACGATGAATGATCATCGCTCCGCTCCTCTCTTCGCGCCTGCAACCCGAAGACCCCTGCGCGCGACCCTGCAGAGTTCTGCCACGGGCTGCTAGCCTACGGGTTGCTTGATCGATACGTTTTGGCATCAATATTTATGAGAGTCCCGCCTGCTACGGTCCTGCTGGCAATCGTTCTGGTTCTGATTTCTCCGCTCGAGCTCCGAGCCCAGGAAGGAACCGTCCCGGTCGCCCGTGCGACTTTCGTCGAAGAGCCGCCCACCATCGACGGATTCGTCAATGACGCCGTCTGGGAACTGGCCGATCCAATCTCGGACTTCATCCAGTCTGAACCGGTCGAAGGAACGCCGGCCTCGGAAAGGACCGTGGTCAAGATCGTCTACAACGACCGCGCGGTCTTCGTCGGCGTGATCTGCTACGATGACCAGCCCGACGAGATTCTGGTGACCGACAGCCGCCGCGATTCCGGGATGAACGACACCGATTCGTTCCAAATAATCTTCGACACCTACCACGACCGCCAGAACGGCTTCGTCTTCGGCACGAACCCGGCCGGGATCGAGTACGACGGACAGGTCAGCAACGAAGGCGGCGGAGGCGGCCGAGGCGGCGGAGGCCGCCGGCAGTCCGTCGGTACCGGCTCCGGCTTCAACAGGAACTGGGATGCGAGCTGGACGGTGCGTACCCACGTGAACGAAATCGGCTGGATGGCCGAGTTCGAGATCCCTTTGAGGAGTCTCCGCTACGGCGACAAACCCCAGACCTGGGGGCTGAACTTTCAGCGCAATATCCGGCGCAAGCGCGAGCAGGTTTACTGGGCGCCGATCGAGCGCATCTACAATCTCTATCGGCTCTCAGCCGCCGGGGAACTCCGTGGGCTTGAACTCGAGGCGCCTCGAAATTTCAAGGTGACGCCCTACGTGGTGGCTACGGCGGCCCGGAACTACACGAACCCCGCAGAGTCGGAAACCCGGTTCGACGGCGATGGTGGGATCGACGCGAAATTCGGCGTGACGCCGAGTCTGAATCTGGACCTGACCTATAACACGGATTTTGCGCAGGTCGAAGTCGATGAGCAGCAGATAAACCTGACCCGGTTCAATATCCGTTTTCCAGAGAAACGCCCGTTTTTCCTCGAGAACGCCGGTCTGTTTGCTGTGGGCCGGGGCGGCGTCGACCTGTTCTTCAGCCGGAGGATCGGGATCAACGACGGTGCCGTGACACCCATCGTCGCCGGCGCGCGGCTGAGCGGCAAGGTCGGGACGTTCAACGTCGGGCTGCTCAACATGCAGACTGAAAAGGTCGACGGCGTCACGCCCGCGAACAACTTCAGCGTCGCCCGCGTCAGCCGGGAACTTCCGAACCGTTCGAGCCTCGGCGGGATCGTCGTGGGCAGGGACGCCACAGGTTCCGGCGCCGGATCCGGTGACTGGAACCGCACGTGGGGGTTCGACGGCAGGCTTGGCGTCGGCGCTTACACGAATTTCAGGGGCTTCATCGCAAGAACGGAAACGCCGGGCCGCGTGGGTCGCGAATCTGCCTACAACGTCCGCGGCGAGTATTCGCGTCGTGGAGGACGCACGTGGTTCGAATTCACCCAGGTGGGCGGAGACTTCAACCCCGAGGTGGGATTCCTTACCCGCAGAGATTTCCGCTCCATCGAAACCGGGATCTTTCAGAACTGGCGGTTCGCCAGCCTCCCTGTCTTTCGCGAACTGCGCCCGCACGTAACTTATCGGAGCTGGTGGGACTTTGACGGTTTCAAGGAAACCTCAACTCTTCACATGGACACCCATTTCGATTTCGAAAGCGGGGACTATATCAGCCCGGCCTTCGAAATCGAGACCGAGGGCCTGAAAGTTCCTTTCAAGATTTTCGAGACGGACGAGGGCGAGGAAATCATAATCCCGCCCGGTTCTTACACCAACGGCGGCATCAACTGGAACATGCACACCGACCCGAGCCGCCCGCTTTCAATAAACGGCAATTTGAGGATTGGCGGGTTCCTCACCGGGAACCAGCGTGAAGTCACAGCGACTGTGAGTGCGCGGAGAGGGTCGAATTTCAACACTTCCGTGAGCTGGAGGCGCAGCGACATCAATCTGCCTGAAGGGGAGTTTGTGACGAACCTCGTCGGGACTCGGTTCAACTACAGTTTCACGCCGCTGATCAATTTTCAGTCGCTCATCCAGTACAACGATGCCGCGGATAATTGGGCCGGCAACTTCCGGTTTGGCTGGTTGAATACTGCGGGTACGGGTCTCTTCGTCGTTTTCAACAATATACGGTCGCTCGAAGGTCTCGGACCGATCAACCGCAGCTTCATCGTGAAGTACACCCGCCAGTTCGACGTCCTGCGCTAGCAGCCCGTGGCAGAACTCTGCAGGGTCGCGCGCAGGGGTCTTCGGGTTGCAGGCGCGAAGAGAGGAGCGGAGCGATGATCATTCATCGTGACCGACGAGCGACAAAGCCTGCGGGCCGAACCCCCCTGCGCCCTTCGGGTTACGGCGAAACGGGGCCGTCTTCGTTGTCGGCGACTCCTCCCAATGAATGAGCATTGTCTCGTCCTCACCTCCTAGAATCCGGCACCGTTTGGCCGTAACGCGGCCCTGCAGAGTTCTGCCACGGGCTGCTAGCAGCTGCTAAACCTGCATGACCGCTCGGCATTGTCGTATCGCATAAAGTTGATACAATGGCGCCCTTGTGTATCGCGGGCATACGAATCCGCGTACATATAAACAGGTTGCGCCCTTCCGGGGATGGTTCAATTGATCTACAGGGGATTGGAATCATAATGCCGAGACTACTTTCTGTTTGTGTGCCGTTAGCAATTGTTGTCGTCCTTTTCGCCCCACTCGGACTACGGGCTCAGGATGACTTCAGGGTTGCCCGCGCTGCCTACGTGGATGAACCGCCCACGATCGACGGATCCGTCGACGATGCCGTCTGGGAACTGGCCGACCCGATCACGGACTTCATCCAGGCTGAACCGGTCGAGGGAACACCGGCCTCGGAGAGGACGGTCGTCAAGATCGTATACAACAACCGCGCTGTCTTCGTGGGAGTCATTTGCTATGACGCCGAACCGGACGAGATTCTGGTAACCGACAGCCGCCGCGACTCCGACCTCGGGGATACCGATTCGTTCCAGATCATCTTTGACACGTACCACGATCGCCAGAACGGCTTCGTGTTCGGTACGAACCCGGCCGGGATCGAGTACGACGGTCAGGTCAGCAATGAAGGCCAGGGAGGCGGCGGCGGAGGCCGCCGTCGTGGGAATGCTCAGTCGGGTTCCGGTTCCGGTTTCAACAAGAACTGGGACGCGAGCTGGACCGTGCGCACGCACGTGAACGAAGTGGGATGGATGGCCGAGTTCGAAATCCCGCTCCGGAGTCTCAGGTATGGAGATCAGCCTCAGGTCTGGGGCATGAATTTCCAGCGCAACATCCGCCGCAAGCGAGAACAGGTCTACTGGGCGCCGATCGAGCGAATCTACAACCTTTACCGCCTGTCTTCCGCCGGGGAGCTTCATGGGCTCGAGTTGGAGACGCCGCGCAACTTCAAAGTCACTCCTTACGCCGTGGCGACGGCATCCCGCAACTACCTCAACCCGGCGGAGACCGAAACGGATTTTGACCCCGACGCAGGTCTGGACGCCAAGTTCGGCGTCACCCCGAGCCTCAACCTGGACCTGACTTACAACACCGACTTCGCCCAGGTCGAGGTCGACGAACAGGTGATCAACCTGACACGGTTCAATGTCCGTTTTCCCGAGAAGCGTCCATTCTTCCTCGAGAACGCGGGGCTTTTCGCCGCGGGCAAGAGCGGCGTCGACCTGTTCTTCAGCCGGAGGATCGGTATAGATTCATCCGGTGTAGAGGTCCCTATAATCGGCGGCGCCAGGTTGAGCGGCAAGGTCGGAGCCTTTAACGTCGGAGTCCTCAACATGGAGACCGACGACATCGCCGGCGTGACATCGAAGAACAACTTCACCGTCGCTCGCGTCAGCCGCGAGCTTCCGAATCGGACCGCCTTTGGTGGAATCGTGGTCAACCGGGAGGCGAATGGGGCGAATGCCGGACCGGACGACTGGAACCGGACCTGGGGGGTCGACGGCAGGCTCGGCATCGGTTCGTACACTGACTTTCGTGGTTTCATCGCCCGAACCGAGACTCCCGGTCGCACCGCCGGCGAGGGAGCCTACAGCCTCCGCGGGGAGTACAAGCGTGTGGGAGGGGACTTCCACGTCGAGTACACGCAGGTCGACGAAGACTTCAACCCCGAAGTCGGTTTCCTCACCCGCCGTGCATACCGGTATAGCGACATCGGTTTCATGATCCGCAAGCGCTTTCCGGACATCCCGTGGCTGCGCGAGTTGCGACCGCATTCGTCCGCACGAACCCATTGGGATCTCGACGGTTTCAAGGAAACCGAGGAGATCCACATCGATACCCACGTCGATTTCGAGAGCGGGTGGTTCTTCAGCCCCGCTGTGAACGTGACGACGGAAGGCTTGAAAGTGCCGTTCGAGATCTCGGAAGGCATCTTCATCCTGCCGGGCACCTACAAGCATGCGGAGATCGACTGGAGATTCAACACCGATTCAAGCCGGGCGCTGTCTTTCAGCTCGACGCTCACGGTCGGCGGATTCTACAGCGGCAACCAGAGGTCGTTCTCGACGACTGTGAATGGCCGCAGAGGCTCGAACCTCAGTGCTTCGGTGGCCTGGAACCGCGGCGACATCAACTTGCCCGAGGGTGAGTTCGTCACCGATCTCGTTCAGACACGCTTCAACTACAGCTTCACGCCGCTGATCAACCTTCAGTCGCTCGTCCAGTACAACACCCGATCCAGCAATTGGAGCGGCAACTTCCGTTTCGGCTGGTTGAACACCGCCGGGACCGGTTTATTCATCGTCTACAACGAGACTCAGGGGCTGGAAGGATTCACCGCGCCCCGCGCCGATCGGCACTTCGGTCCGATCCGCCGCAGTCTCATTGTCAAGTTTTCGCGTCAGTTCGACGTCCTTCGGTAAGGTGAATCTGCAGGGGGAAGGTGTGAGACACGCTATCAGCGCGGTGGCCGCGGTTCTGTTGCTCGCTTCTGTCGCCCACGCCCAGGGTGCTCTCGAAGACACGGTCCGCGAGGAAGTGTCTTCGCTGATGGACACCTACACATACCTCCATTCCAACCCGGAACTGTCCTACTTCGAGAAAGAGACAGCGGCCTACCTCGCCGAAGAGCTGCGGCAGCTCGGTTTCACCGTGAGCGAGGAACTGGGGGACTATGGGGTGGAGGGTCGCACGTCCTACGGGTTGGTGGCGGTGCTGGAGAACGGGGAGGGTCCGACCGTTCTGGTGCGGACCGACACCGACGCGCTTCCTGTCACCGAAGCGACGGGGGCTCCATTTGCCAGCACGGTGAAAACCCGCGACGAGAACGGTAACGAAGTCGGCGTGATGCACGCCTGCGGCCACGACATACACATGACCAGCTTTCTGGGCGCCGCGAGAATGCTGACCCGGATGAAGGATCAGTGGGCCGGAACGCTGGTGATGATTGGCCAGCCGGCCGAAGAGCGGGGCGCCGGCGCCCGATCGATGCTCGCCGACGGACTCTATGAGCGTTTCCCGCTGCCCGACTACGGTCTTGCTCTCCACATCCATGCGGCGGTCGAGGCCGGCAAGGTCGGCTTCGCCTCGGGCTATCACATGGCTAGTGTCGATTCCGTCGACATCACGGTCAAGGGGCGTGGCGGACACGGTGCGTACCCTCACACGACGATAGATCCTGTCGTAATCGCGGCCCGGATCGTGACCGGCCTGCAGACACTCGTCAGCAGGGAAGTCTCCCCTCTGGATTCCGCTGTGGTGACGGTGGGCTCGATCCATGGTGGAAGCAAGCACAACATCATCCCCGACGACGTCCGCATGCAATTGACCGTGCGTTCTTATAAGCCTGAGGTGCGCCGGCAGGTGCTGGACGGAATCCGGCGCGTCGCGATGGGAGTGGCGCTCTCAGCGGGGGTGCCGCCGGAACTCGAGCCTGTCGTAACGGTCGCGGAGGAGGAGTTCACCCCCGCGAGCTACAACGATCCGAACCTTGTAGACCGTGTTGTCGAAGTGTTCCGCGGCACGTTCGGAGAGGAGCGAGTCGTCGAAGTCGAACCGGTCATGGGCGGGGAAGACTTCTCGCGCTACGGGCTCCAGGAGCACAAAGTGCCACTTTTCATGTTCCGCGTCGGAGCGGTCGATCCTGCGACCTATGCCCAGTACCAGACCGCGGGCCGGACCCTGCCCTCTCTGCATTCCAGCGAATTCCTGCCGCTCGCCGAACCGGCCATCCGGACCGGTATCACCGCGATGACCTCGGCGGTTTTGGAGCTGCTGAAAAAGTAGTCAGGCAAGAACCATCCAAACTCCCCTCCTCAGATGAGGAGGGGTGGCGCGAAGCGTCGGGGTGGTGTTGACAGGGCAGAAACCACCCCGTCTGCGCTCCTGCCGGTTGGTTCCCAAGACTTTTCTGCTTAGCCAACACCCGGGGACAGGGCCAGGCCCCTGTCCCCCTCACATTGGCTCTCTCACGGACGTTCCGCTAGGCGACCTTGCCCAACGAAATCCGTTGACACTGTCCGTCCGCCCGGCTACGTTTGCCTGCCTATCGATTGATTCAGCTAGTGGCCTGTTACAGGTCACTAGAGGGGAATAGAAAATGGAAACACTGTTGAGGGTCTGGGCCGGAGCCGTGCTGGCGGCGGTTGCTGCTGCGGGCTGCGCACAGCCAGTCGAGCAAGACACAACACCGACCGAAGAAGAGATCATTGCGCTGGCGAGGGGGATCCACGATCGGGTTCTGACCATCGATACCCACGACGACATTCCGTTCAACTTTGCCACCGAAGAGGTCGATCCCGGCGTTCGCGGTAACCGGAAAGTCGACATACCCAAGATGGTCGAAGGCGGTCTGGACGTCGGCTTCTTCGTCGTCTACGTTGGCCAGGGTGAACGCGACGAGTACGAGTTCGCCAAAGAACGCGCGATGACCAAGTTCGATGCGATCCACCGAATGACCGAGGACATGCACCCCGACAAGATCGAGCTGGCCCACACGGCCGACGATGTCGAGAGGATCGCCGCGTCAGGCAAACTGGTCGCCGCGATCGGCATCGAGAACGGTTGGGTTATCGGGAAGGATCTGGCCCTGATCGAGACGTACCACGAGCTGGGAGCGCGTTACGTAACGCTGGCCCACAATGGTCACAACGACATCTGTGATTCCGCCAACCCACGACCGCAGCTCGGGGACGAAGAATCCGAGCACGATGGCGTCAGTGAGTTCGGCGAGCAGGTCATAGCCGAAATGAACCGTGTCGGTATCATGGTCGATGTTTCCCACATTTCGAAGAAGTCGATGCTGGATGCGGCCAGGCTTTCTCGGGCCCCGGTTATCGCTTCTCACTCCAGTACCAGAGCGTTGTGTGACGTCTCCCGCAATATGGATGATGAACAGTTGCTGGCCCTCAAGGAGAATGGGGGTGTGATGCAGACGGTCGCACTCGCCGGCTTCGTCAAAGTCGACCCCGGGAGGAATGACTCTATCGCCGCGCTGCGTGAGGAGCTGGGTCTCGAGGGGGGACGGGGCCGCGGCGGTCGTGGCCGCGGTGGGCAGGCCGCGCAGCTGTCTGAATCCGAGCTGGCGGAGCGGCAGGCACGGCAAACTCAGTTTGACGAGCGCATGCAAGCCATCGACGAGCAGTACCCGCCGGCCAACGTCCAGGACTTCGTCGACCACATCGATCACGCTGTCAACCTCATCGGCGTCGACCATGTTGGCATCAGCTCCGACTTTGACGGGGGTGGTGGAATTGTCGGCTGGAACGATGCCAGCGAGACCTTCAACGTGACGCTCGAGCTCGTTCGCCGCGGCTACTCCGAAGAGGAAATCGCCAAGCTGTGGGGCGGCAATCTCTTGCGCGTGTGGCGGGAGACCGAGCGTGTCGCGGAGGAGATGAAGGCGGAGGAAGACTAGCGTTGGTTCGAGAGCCGGTGCGGACTTACCGCACCGGCTCTCGAACAGTAGTCCGTTGTTCGTTGTCGCTAGTCAGCGACTTCATCGACTTACCAATCATCCGTCACGCGTTGCTCTCGGGATGAGCCCAACTGACGACTGACTACTGTCACCCTCATCCAGTCATACCCATGACGCTTTTCAGGAACCGTTCCCACCGAGTGACTGTTTCTTGACATCACGGAAGTGGTGGCAAGACCCTGCCCATTGTCTAATCGATTGAATATGGGCTAGTTATTAGTATTCCCGGGCAATCGATCCGAGCGGCGATGTTGGTAGCGGAGCTGCACAATCTGATGACCAGGAACCAAAATCCGATCACGAGTGAGATGTGAGCACAGGAGGTGCGCGATGGTGGCGAAAGATTTCTTAACTGATTTGAGAGACACATGTGATCTGTTCAGCTGGGAAGTTCAACCACGAAACCGACACTTGCGGGGAGCTCTCAAGACGGGCGAAACCCGCGTACCCTTCGATCCGATCACGGCCTTGGCTTTTGTGAAGAGCGGGCGAGCGTTCGCCCAGGGCGACTGGCTGCGCGCGGGCCGGATGCTCGGACTCTCCGAGAACGACAGCGACTCGATCATCGATGCCGCCAACAACAAGTTGTGGAAGCACGTCGAGAATGAAACGGCGCTGGATGGCTACGCCGAATGGCTTCGTGCCGAGATAATCAGCGCTGTCGGGTTGGAGCCCGAGTTCGAGTCGGAGCCGATTCTGAGCGAGGATGACCTGGCTGAAACCGCTCAACCAACTGCAGGGCGACAGCGCGAAGCTGAGCCCGCACATGTTTAGGCCTCTCCCGGCGCACCGGACCAGGAGTTAGACATGAGCAGTTCATACGCGCCCCAGCAAGTCGTCCTCGACCCCGAGATACGCAGTCCGGAAGTTCAGGAGTTCGAGAAGGCGCTCACTGACAAGATCGTAGGGCAGGAACGGGCCGTTCGACGAATGGTCAACATGTACCAGATCTTCCTCGCCGGGATGAACGTGCCCGGCCGGCCGGTCGGCACGATGCTTTTCCTCGGACCCACCGGATCGGGAAAGACGCGGGTCGTGGAGGCTTCGGCCGAGATCCTCTTCGGTCATACCCGAGCGTTTATCAAGATCGACTGCGCGGAGTTCCAGCACAGCCACGAAATCGCGAAACTCATCGGTTCGCCGCCGGGATATCTGGGACACCGCGAAACGCCTCCTTTGCTGACCCAGGAAGCTCTCGACCAATACCACACCGACAGTCTGAAGCTCAGTTTCCTGCTCTTCGACGAGATCGAGAAAGCGGACGATTCACTGTGGCAGCTGCTGCTTGGGGTGCTCGACAAAGGCACGCTCACGCTGGGCGACAACCGCAAGGTGGATTTCTCCAAAACGATCGTCGTAATGACGTCCAACCTGGGCGCCGCCGAGATGGGCAAGCTCGTCGAGGGCGGAATCGGGTTCTCCTCGGCCAAGCCGGGAGAGATCGACATTGAAACGATAGACCAGAAGATCTACCGCACCGCGACTGAAGTCGCGAAGAAAAAATTCACGCCGGAGTTCATGAACAGGATCGACAAGGTGGTCGTCTTTAGAACCCTCGCGCGGGAGCACCTGAGAAGTATCGTAGAGCTGGAACTCAACGAAGTACGAAACCGAATCATGACATCCCAGTCGGGTCGGCAGTTCATCCTCCACTGTACGGACGTCGTGAAAGACTTCTTGTTGGATGAGGGAACGGACATGAGGTATGGCGCCCGACATTTGAAAAGGGCGATCGAACGATTCCTCGTATTCCCTCTCTCGAATTTGATTGCGACCGGCCAGATCGAGCTCGGTGATCTGATCAAAGTCGACTTGAACCCTGAGAAAGAGAAGCTGAATTTCGTCCGCGAACGTTCGGCTCCCTTCATGAACCCCTTGCGAGAATCGAGTGCCGACGAGTCAGAGTATTACAGCCACGCGGCGCCGTCGATTCCCGATACCCGCATCGGTCCCGCCAACACGGATACGCCAAGCGTTTTCTAGCATCCCAGCCTTATAAGAGTCGCTTCTGTCGCAATAAGCTTGAAAGGGTCCCCAGGGGGCCCTTTTGCTTTTCTTAGGAGGGGTGGCGCGACGCGCCGGGGTGGTGTTGATAAAAAAACTCCGGACAGCCCTAGACAGCCGCGCAATACTAAAAAACAACCACCCCGTCTGCGCCGTCGGTGCATCCACCCGGTTAGTCCAACCACCCCGTCTGCGCCGTCGGTGCATCCACCCGGTTAATCCAACCACCCCGTCTGCACCTTCGGCGCATCCACCCCTCCTTATCCAAGGAGGGGAGTCGGCTCCTTTTTCCACAGGACTTGCTGACCACTGGCGACTGGCCCTCCGACTCGTCACTGGTCACTCGTCACTTCTTCTCCCAACTTACGACTCCCTAAACCCTCACGCCCGACCAGCCGATAAGCCATACAGGAACCCGTATTCTGCGGGCAGTTCCTCGCGCACAGCGGTAAGTTTCACATGAATCGAATACTGCAGTTTCCGAAGCCGAAAGACATTTCCACTCAGCAACACGACCCGGATCGGCCGGAGGGGATGGGTTCTCACACCGATGAACTGACCGGTTTCTACCATCGGCGTCTGTTCGAGGACCGCCTGTCACTAGAGACGGCTCGCTGCCGCCGGAAAGGTGGAGCTCTGTCGGCGATCCTGGTCGGAGTTGACGGTTTAGAGCAGATGACCGACGAGTTGGAAGGCGCAGAGGGTGCCGACCAGCCTCTGATGTCAGTCGCCGCCATGTTGCGGGAGACCGCTCGCATCACCGATGTCGTCTGCCGCTGGGGAGGAGATCAGTTCTGCCTGCTCCTCCCGGACACGGATATGCGGGCCGCGACTTTCATCGCCGATCATCTCCGCGAAGCGGCTGCCTCGTCAGAGGCACGACTCTCCGCGCCGATCTCTTGCAGCATCGGCGTGGCGCAGTGGGACTCATCGAGCGAAACGACCCGGGATTTCCTCGACCGGCTCGAAATGACTTTCGTTTCGGCCAAAGACGGTGACGGCAACGTGGGGGGAGTGGCCAACTCAAATGAGACTTCCCACAGACCGACAAGCGAGCACCCCGAACAGATCGACCCGTCGCGCTGGGGGATGCCCCGAACCTTCTTCGTCGTACCGCCTCTGCCGCCCGAGACCGACGCCACCGATTCCGTCAGCTGATTCCGGCGATCACCTGCCCTGAGTGCCACAGCTTGTCCCACACCTGAGTTTGTAATCACGAGCGCGCAAAGGTGGCCCCTTCTTTCGAATAGCAAATCGTGATATTGAGTAATCCCCATTGCAGGTTGGCTCAATGGAAATTGCTTCATTTCGAACATTGGAGTAGCAGCCTTCCGGAGACTGACTGGCATCCGCGCTCTTATCCGGTCGACGAAGAACCGCTCGAAGCTTCGATCAATGACAACTTGAGCAATTTTCCGGTGTCCAACTTCCAATGTGGATTCGTCCGATGGCCAATTCTTCGATGGTCCTGGGACCAGGAATTCTCGGTACTCGTTCAAAAAAGCGGAATTGCCAGTTTCCTCATTTCGGAGAGCTTCCTCGGAACATCCGATGCTTCATCCGCGTATCTAGTGGCCTGAACGTGACGTGTCGGAGTTTCTACGCCGATCATCGAACTGGAGGAAGACCCTGATGCACAGCTGGATGAATGACCTGCGCTACGCGGTGAGGGTGCTTGCGAGGAACCCCGGGTTTGCGGGGGTCGTCGTGTTGACGCTGGCACTTGGTATCGGTGCCAACACCGCGATGTTCACCGTCATCAACGCGGTGATCCTAAAGCCGCCCGGGGTAGAGAAGCCGGGCGAGCTCGTGAATCTCTACACATGGCGCGCCGGCGACTTCCTGGCCAATCAGCCTTCTTCCTTCTACGACTACGAGTATTACCGCGACAACAACCGCGTCTTCGCCGGTTTGGCCGGGTACTCGCTGGCGCCGGCTAGCCTGGGGACGGGGCGCGACGCGGCGATGGTCATGGGCGAAACCGTTTCCGGCAACTACTTCGAAGTGCTGGGTATCATCCCGGCGCTCGGCCGCTTCTTCCGTCCCGAAGAAGATCAGACAGAAGGAACACACCCCGTCGTCGTGCTCAGCACCGCCTTGTGGGCCAGCCGTTTTGGTTCCGACCCGGACATCATCGGTTCGGATGTGCGGTTGAACGGCTTCCCGTACTTCGTCATCGGGGTCGCCCCGGCGTCTTTCTCCGGAGGCATGCGGGGGTTCGCTTCCGATTTCTGGGTTCCATTGATGATGCTGGAACAACTCCAGCCCGGTACCGACCAGCTGGTGAGCCGGCGCAACCGTTGGCTTTTCGTGGTCGGGCGTCTGCAATCCGATGTCGGCATCGATTCTGCGCGGATCGACATCGAGACGCTCGCCAGTCAGCTGGCGCTGGACGACCCGAGTGCGGAGGACACCGACACCGCGACACTGTTTCCGACCAACAGGGTCGTGTTCCTGCCTGATGCCGACAGTGCGATCTTCGCAGTTTCAGGTCTCCTGATGGCTCTCGTGGGAGTGGTGCTGCTGATCGCGTGCGCCAACGTGGCTAACCTGTTGCTGGCCCGGTCCCTGAGCCGGCGCAAGGAGATCGCCGTCCGGATGTCGATGGGCGCCAGCCGGTGGCGTCTCGTTCGGCAGATGTTGACTGAAAGCCTTCTGCTTGCGCTTATGGCGGGCGTTGTCGGCTTCCTTGTCGCGCAGTGGTCGGCCCGCGTCCTGGTAGCCGGCGTTGCCGGGGTTCCCCTTCCGCTCGACATTCGGCTGGCTCTCGATCTTGGCGTCGACTGGCGAATTCTGGGTTTCAGCCTGCTTGCATCAATCGTGGCAGGCATCTCGTTTGGGATGGCGCCGGCGCTGCAGAGTATCCGGACCGATGTCGTCGGAAACCTGAAGGACACGGCGGGCTCCGTGACAGCCGACAGGCGACGTTTCCGGCTCCGTGGTGCACTGGTGGTATCGCAGGTGATGCTCTCCCTGATGCTCCTGGTGTCCGCGGGCCTTTTTCTGAGGAGCCTGCTGAACGTACATACGACCGATCCCGGTCTCCGGACCGACGGTGTCTTCACAGCACAGCTCCTGCCGATGCTGCGTGGCTATGACGAGGAGCAAACACAGCAGTTCTTCGCCCGGGTGATCGACCGTGTGCGGGCCCTGCCGGGTGTCGAGACGGCGGGTCTCGTCTCCCATCTTCCGCTGACGCTGAGCATCCGGACCAGTGGAGCCCTGCCGGAAGGCCAGCCCGAGGTTGCCCCGCGCGACTTCCCGGACATCGACAACACCAACGTCTGGCCGGGTTACTTCCAGACCTTGGGTATCGCGCTCCTGTCGGGTCGGGGTTTCCAGGAAGGTGACAAAGTCGACACTCCCGACGTGATCGTCGTCAATCAGGCGTTTGCCGAACGGTTCTGGCCCGGCGAGGATCCGGTCGGGAAGAAGGTGCGTACAGGCCGGGACGGCCAGAACACGGCGCGAGTCGTCGGCGTGGTTTCCAACGGCCGGTATCGCACGCTCGGAGAGAATCCGCGTCCCTTCATGTACCACTCGATGCTGCAGCGGTCCGAGGATGTGGCCGATCTCCTCGTCTTCGCGCCCGGGATGCCGGCATCGTTCCTCGAAACTCTGCGGGAAGAAGTCCTGGCCGTCGACGAGAACGTTCCGGTAACGACGCTGGCGATGCTCGAGGACCGCCTGAGTCTGGCTTTGTTGTTGCCGCGCATGGGGGCGCTGCTGTTCGGCGTGATCGGCGTCATCGGCCTGGTCCTCGCCGCGAGCGGAATACTCGGAGTCATGTCCTATGCCGTCAGTCAGCGGACCCGGGAGATCGGCATTCGCGTGGCCCTCGGAGCCGGACCGTCGAACATTCTCGGTCTGATCGTGGGACACGGCCTGGTCCTGGCCGGTATCGGGGTAGCTCTCGGAACGCTGGCGTCGTTCGGGTTGACCCGTTTCATGGCGGCCCTTCTGGTTGGGGTCAGCCCTGCGGATCCGATGACGTTCATCGGAGTCGTCGTGCTGCTGATCGGTATCGCGTCACTGGCTTGCTACGTCCCGGCCCGACAGGCGCTGCAGGTCGATCCCATGGACGCCCTGCGGGCAGACTAGTGGCTGATCACTGGAAGCGGAACCGCCGCGCGCCAACCCAGCCTGTGATCGCGGCGAGTGCGAACATCGCCGCGAGGTGGGGCAGCGCGCTGGCCGGTCCCGCCTGGAAGCTGATCAGACGGTGCATGGCATCCATCGCCCACCCCGTCGGCAGAAGTTTCTGGAAGGTCTGCATCCATCCCGGCGTGATTTCGATCGGCCACCAGCACCCACCTAAAGCCGCCAGGACGTTCGCGCTGAGCACGCCGATTCCGATAGCCTGTCCTTCGCTTCGCGCGAGGTTCCCCAGTAGCAATCCGAGCGACGCGCACACGGCGGCCCAGCCGGTCAGGACCGCGACGATCATCAGCAGGTCGGGTCCCCAGTCCATCCCGAATATCACGGTGCCGGCCACCATGGCGAACGCGATCTGAACCAGGCCGAGCGCCATCCGGCCACCCCACTTCCCGAGAACGATCTCGCCCCGGTCGATCGGAGTGGATGCCAGACGCCGAAGCAGGCCCTGTTTTCTCTCGATCACCAGTGTGACGGCTCCGCTCGTGAGCAGGATGATCATCGTGAACATCACCATGGTTCCGGGAATTGCCTGCTCGAAACCAGTCGGAATCTCCTGTCGTTCACCCGCAGGGGCGACTTCCAGGGCGAGCATCCGAGGCATCTCCTCCAGCCGTTCGAAGGCAGCCGGTCCCGGCTCTTCACCAGAGTAATCAGTCGCAACGAGGTCGGCCAGGACGGTGTAGAGAGAGCGCCCCACCCGGATGTTGTCGTAGTCCTGCCCCAGCCCGGACTGACTGCGGGCAAAGCCCACCACGCCCTTCTCACCGGCCAAAGCCCGCGAGGTGAAGTCTTCGGGAATCGTCACTCGACGTCCGAACCGGTTGAACTCCTCGATTGTGTCGGGGCGGACGACTTCGTACTCCTGATCCTCGAGCCGACGGACGAATTGGTCGACGAGGAAACCGGCGTTGTCGGGGGCCCACACGGCGATGCCTTCCGGTCCACTGGCACCGCTGAAACCGCCCGTCACCGTACCGATGAAGTAGAAAAAGACGATCGGCATGATGAAGAGCCAGACGAAGGCCTCCCGTCCGCGTACCAGGTACTGAATGTCTTTGAGTGCGATGAAGCGGGCGTTCCTGGACATTTGTTTATGCTCCTGCGAACCCGCGAGCCAGTCGCCGGGCGCTCAGAACGAACAGCACCGTTCCAGCCCCGAACATTGTGAAAAACGTCGTGACCAGAACCCGAGGATCCTGCCTTTCGAGGAGGATGTCCTTAAGCATTTCCAGCGCCATTCCGTTGGGCGTCCATGCCCCGAGGGTCGCCATCCATGCCGGCATGATCTCTGATGGAAAGAAGCTGCCCCCGATCATCAGCAGGGGAAACACGACACTGTTGGTCAGTATCGAACCGGCCCTCTGGCTCGAAGCGTACAGCTGCAGCAGGACCATCGCGACGAGGAAGACGGTCCCTGAGAACGCGGTCCACAGGACGGCAAGAGGCAGGTTCAGGAAGGAAAGCTCGAGGTACACCGTGCCCAGCGTGAGGATCACGATCGTTACCGAAAGGATGATGGCCCCACCCGAGAGCAGCTTTCCTCCCAAGAGCGGCCCGATGCCCTCCGGCGTGCTCACCGCGCGGCGGAGGGTGCCCTGATCGCGCTCCCGCCAGACGTCTTCGCTCAATCCCTGCGCCATGAACAGGAGCGACATCACCATGATGCCCGGAAGAAAGAGGACGGCGAAGTTGATCGCGGGACCCACGTCTTCGGTTTCGTCGACCGAGGTTTCCAGTTCCAGAACCGGCGGAAACAGATACGTTTCCAATCGAGTCATGGCCTGGTTTATGGAAACGCTGATGCGGGCGATCTCGGCGTCGTCGAAGGCGTTCCCGCCATCGGGAGGACCCGCGGCGATTTCTTCGATTTGGTCACCGAGAACCCGATGAAGGTAGAACGTGGCATCGGTCAGGATGCTCAGCGTCTCTTCGACGATACCCGGGAGTATCGTCTGGGCCGGGTTTGTCGTCAGCCGCAGGGTCGTAGGCTCCTCCTCCAGGACCGCATCCGCGAAGCCTTCCGGTATGACGAGAAGGGCGCTCCCGTCGCCGTCATCGATCCGCCGTCGACCTTCCTCCAGTTCAACCTGCTCCGCCTGGATCAGGCCCTCGGAGCCCCCGGCCTGCGTCAATGCGCTGAGCAGCAGGTTGCTCAGAAAGCTCTCATCCTGATCGACCACCAGCACGTGAGCCTGAGGCGCCGGTCCGTCCGTGCCGCCGGTTGCGAGCGTGATGAGGCTTCCGATAATCAGGGGAATGCCCATCCACAGCAGCAGGCCGACAGGATCGCGAAGCGCGCGTTGAAGGTCTTTCCGGGCGTTGTTCCGGACCTGCCGAATGATCATTCTCTCAACTCCTTGCCGGTGAGCTTGATGAAGAGGCTCTCCAGACTCGGTTGAGTGAGCGTGGTCTCCCTGATTTCCGCACCGTTCGTGGCCAGTGCCGCCAGAAGGTCCGGAAGTCTCCGAGAGGCGTTGACCGCCGCCAGCCGGAGACCCGACTCGTCGCTCTGGACGATCTCCACGCCGTCCATCCCGGCGATCGCCACACGGGACGTTTCGGGGTCGAATCGACCGTTGAGTCGAACGACATCCGTTTCCCCCAGCATTCCCCGAAGTTGTGCCAGGGTACCGGCCGCGATGATCTTGCCATGGTCGATGATGGCCAGCACGTCACACAGTTCCTCCGCCTCTTCCATGTAGTGCGTGGTATACAGGACACAAGTACCGTCGGCGACCTGCTCCCGAACGAGTTCCAGGAGCCGCACCCGCGACTGCGGGTCGACCCCGACGGTCGGCTCGTCCAGCAGGAGGACTTTCGGTCGGTGGACGATCCCGCAGGCCAGGTTGAGCCGACGCTTCATCCCGCCGCTGAACTGCTTGACGGGTTCCTTTGCACGGTCCAGTAGCCCCGTGGCTACGAGCACCTCCTGGATTCGGTCTTTGAGGTCGGAGCCGCGTAATCCATAGGCCGATCCCCAGTAGTTGAGGTTCTCTGTGGCGGAAAGGTCTTCGTAGAGAGCCAGTTCCTGCGGCACTACCCCCAATTGCTCGCGCGCCGCCCGCCGATCCAGGACGACATCGTGCCCGAGGACGCTGACCTTACCGGAACTCGGTGCGAGCAGCCCTGAAATGCACCCGATCGCCGTCGACTTGCCGGCCCCGTTGGGGCCGAGCAAGCCGAAAATCTTCCCCTCTTCCGCGTCAAAGCTGACGTCGTCGACCGCAGCCAGGTCGCCGTATTGTTTGTGCAGGTGTTCGACTCTGATCATTGGGTTCCTCTAGCCAAGAGCAATCAGCCCTCAGCTGTCGGCTATTTCCGAAACGGGACGATAGCCCCATCCGGTTGGGCTGAAAGCTGTAAGCTGATCGCTGACGGCCTCTCTACCGGGCATCGCTGATGAGTCTTTCCAGGATGTCGGTGTGCGAGGCCACGGCCCGGCGGCCTTTCGCCGTCAGCGAGTACCAGCTGACTGGTTTGCGGTCCACGAAGGCCTTCTTCACCCGGACGTACCCGGCCTCTTCCATTTTTCGGAGGTGGGTTCCCAGACTGCCGTCCGTCTCGCGCAGCAGGTCTTTCAGCCGGCGGAACGACAGCGCGTCATTGCGCGACAGCAGGACTCCGATGGCGAGCCGGACCCGGTGCTCCAGAAGCCGGTCCAGGTTTCCAAGGCTCTCCCAGCTGTTGCCGCCGGATTCATTCGGTGGCCGAGTCAATCCGAGAACCTCCCGACAGGGCTATCGTCGTCAGGCCTCCGGCGACCAGCACGCCCACGATAGTCCATGCATAGGTTGAGACCAGAAGAACCGCGACGTAGCCGGCTCCCGTCAGAGCTCCGATCCACATCAGCCGAGTGTCGAAGTGGACACCGGCCAGGTAATACGCCAGGGCGGTCAGCAACAGAGCGACCGAGCCCAGTTCCCGTCCCGACAGCATGCCGAGAGGAACCATCATCGAGGCCAGCAGCATCGCGGCTGCGATCCCGAACCAGTGCAGCGCGTATCGAATGTCGAGACGCCGATGAATCTGCCCGATCCGTCTCGAGTTCCTGATACCGAGCACCATGCTTCCGATCATCCCTATGGGCACCGCCACCAGCCAGAAGGTCCCGACCATCTCGGTGGCGAAATCAGCCATCGTGAATCCGATCAACACGATCACGGCCCACAGGATGTACGTCGCGGGTGGTACGATCGATGATTCCGATTCGCGGACGACATCCCGGACGTAGCCCAGATCCGCCTGTAGTCGTTCGTTCACTTGCATCTCGAATGCCTCCTATCAGAGTACTCTGAATATTAAAGTACTCTGGATTTGGCTGTCAAGGGTTTTGGTGAGCCACTCTTTCCGCGGCAGACTCGGCCGAGCCCCACGAATAGGTTGCAATTCGTCTCCGAAATGACTGGAATGTTTCGGACGAAATCGCCGGCTGGAATGTTTCCAGCGAAATCCCCGAGAGGAGACTGTCCATGAAACCGAGCCAAAACGCTCTTCCAGATCCCGCACTCGGGGACGCCGACCCGCTGCTGCCTGGTCCTTCGTCCTGGCATTCACCCTGGCCCTGGCTGCCTGTGCGGCACCCGAACCGCCCCCCCCGCCGCCCGCCGAACCTACAGGGCCCTTGGTGGAGGCCGAGTACACGCTGGGCACCGACAACACTCACAACCGCTGGAGCAGTGCGATTCCGCCCGCGTTGACGGTGCCCTCCGGCGCCGTCATCGAGATCGAAACGAAGGAAGCGACCGACGGGCAACTCGCGCTCGATTCCGGGGTCGAAGCGATGACGAACATGGATTTCGATCCGATTCATCCGCTCACGGGACCGATCTTCGTGGAAACCGCCGAACCGGGTGATGTGCTCGCGGTGACGTTCCATGAGATCGACGTCCTGGATTGGGGTTGGACGGGTATCTCCCCCGGTTTCGGTTTCCTGGCCGACGAGTTTCCCGACGCCAAGCTGAAGACGTTCAGCTTTGAAGATGGCCAGACCCATGTGCAGTTCAACGAGAACATCTCGATTCCGATGCGCCCGTTCCCCGGAGTCATCGGAGTCGCGCCCGCTACCGAGGAGGAACTGGTCACCATTCCACCACGCGAGAACGGCGGAAACATGGACAATCGTTACCTCGGAGTCGGCACCACCGTCTACCTGCCGGTCCTGGTCGAAGGGGCGCTGCTTTCCATCGGCGACACCCATGCCGCGCAGGGCGACGGGGAGGTCGGCGGCACGGGCGTCGAAGCCCCGATGCGAATCGTGCTCGAGGTCGAAGTGCGGAAGGGTGGTCGGGTCCTGGCAGAGCCCGAGTACGAGACCGACGAGTATTACGCGGTGACCGGCTTTGGCGAAACGATCGATGAGGCCGCACGAAAAGCGACACGCTTCATGATCGAATACCTCGTTTCGGAAAGGGGGTTGTCCCGCGAGGACGCGTATATGCTGTGCTCGCTGGCGGGAGACCTGAAGATTTCAGAAGCCGTAGACATGCCTCACTATCTCGTGAGCATGCATATGCCGAAGGGGATTTTTAATTAGTAGTCAGTTGCGTCAGTTGCCAGTAGTCAGTTGTCAGTTGAAGACGGTGGCCGGAAGTTGATGGCTGATGGCCAATTGACGGCCGGGCGTGACTGCTGGCCATGAGCTATAACCGACCGATTAGCCGTCACCTGCCACAATAACGGCCTACGGATAACGGCCTACGACCCGATCTACTGATTACTGATTACTATCCAGCACTTCCCGCATCTTGCCTGCAAGGGCTTCCTGGCTGAACGGTTTCTGCAAGTATCCCATTTCAGCGCCGGATACGCCGTGTCGGGCGATGAACTCTCCGGGGTAGCCGGACATGTAGAGCACCTTGAGATCGGGTTTGATCTTCCGGAGTCTCTTGGCCAGTTCCGGCCCGCTCAGTTTGGGCATGATTACATCCGTCAGGAGAAGGTCGATCGAACCGGTGCGGTCCTTCGTGACACGGATCGCTTCGGCGACGTCCGCCGCCTCGACGACTTGATAGCCGCTGATTTCCAGGAACTTTCGAGTCAGCCGACGGACGGACGGTTCGTCCTCGACGATAAGGACGGTCTCTCTGCCCGACAAGGCCCGAACCTGCTGGGCCGCGGGGTTCATCTTTGGGCGCGGGGCGGCATGCAACGGCAGGTAGATACTGAAGACCGTACCCTTGCCGGATTCGCTATCGACGAAAATATGGCCCTGGCTCTGCTTGATGATCCCGTAGACGGTGGCCAGTCCCAGCCCGGTCCCGGTGCCGGCCGCCTTGGTCGTAAAGAACGGTTCGAAGATCTGCGGCAGGGTGTCCTCGTCCATGCCTTGACCGACGTCCTTAACCGCGAGCAGGACGTAGTCTCCCGCCGTCAAGGGAGGATGCTGCGCGGCTCGGCCTGGCTCCAGCCTGAAGTTCGAAGTCTGGATGGTCAGAGTGCCGCCATCCGGCATGGCGTCGGCGGCGTTGATGACGAGGTTCGTGATGACCTGTTCGATAGAACCGCGATCGGCCTTGACGAAACCCAACTCCGGCTCCAGCACGGTCTGCAATTCGACATGCGCGCCGATCAGCCGGCGCAGCATCTTTTCCATCTCCACGACGACCGCGTTCAGATCCAGCAGGACCGGATCCAGCATCTCTCGGCGACTGAACGTCAACAGCTGCATCGTCAGCCGACTTGCTCGCTGAACGGCCTTGAAGACTTCCTCAGACATCTCTCGTTCTTCGCTGCCGGGTGTGAGTGCGGACTGCAGCAGGGTGGTGTAACCCTGGATTGCCGTCAGCAGGTTGTTGAAGTCGTGAGCGATACCACCGGCCAGTCGTCCCACGGTTTCCATCTTTTGAGACTGCCGAAGTTGGTCTTCCAGCGCCCTGCGGCTGCTGATGTCGCGGATGAAACTCTGGAATATCTGGTTGCCCTGGTAGTTGACCAGCCTGGCATTGGTTTCAACCGGCATTCTCCTCCCCGTCTTCGTGAGTCCATCGACTTCGAACAGCGCCCCGCCCTGGGACTCGGACGACAGGAGCGCCACTTCGATACGGGCTTTCTGGTCGGCCGGGTGAAGGTCGAATATCGTCATCTCGGTCAGTTCCTCCGCCGAGTAACCGACCAACTGCTGGGCCTTTTCGTTGGCGTCGAGAAGACGTCCGTTTTCCGGCTCGAACAGGACGACCGCATCGGAAGCGTTTTCGAACAGGTTTCGGTAGTGTTCCTCCGAGCGGCGCAGCGCCTCCTGGGCGAGCTTGCGTTCATTGATGTCGGTGATCGTGCCGATCATCCGCACGGCGTTGCCGTCGGAGTCCCGCTCCGTCACCCGGCCCCGCACGGCAACCCATTTCCATGTTCCGGCCCCCGTTCGCAGGCGATACTCGGATTCATATGCCGTCGTTCTCCCGTCGACGTGTGTATCGAGTTCTACCTGCCGTCTAGTGTCGTCGTCGGGATGGATCCGATCCAGCCACGTCCGCATGTGCGCACTCCGGACACCCTCGGTGCCCGATGTCTCGCCGAATATTTCGCTCATTCGCTGGCTGAAGACGACCCGCCCGGTCTTTACACTCCAATCCCAAAGGCCGTCCGAGGCCGCTTCCAGCGCGTAGCGAAGACGTTCCTCACTGCGGCGCAGCGCCCCGACCGCTCGCTGACGTTCAGACAGGAGGCTGGCCAGGCACCGCAGCTCATCGGCGCCGGAAGAATCCTGACCCAGTTCCAGAGAGAGTCGTCCGTCGAAAAACCGACCGGAGACGCCTCGCAGTCGGAGCCTGATCTCTTGGGGTGACCGACGGAGGTTTGCCAGAAGCTCCCGGTCCGGGAACCGATTGTTGCCTTTCGCAAACAACGAGGAAATGTGATTGCCGAGCAACTCGGCCTTGGAGCGCCCGAAAAGCTGTTCTGCTTCCGGGCTCCAGGCGGTGACGTTGCCCTTGAGATCGATCGCAAACGGCGCGTCGATCAGCCGGAGGGAGGTCGCGTGTCTGGCCGCTCGCGAAGAAATCTGTCCGATCGTTTCGATTGTGACCATGGCCGCGGCGGGTGGGACTGAGAAGGGTCGTATCCACAACGAAACGGATCGCCTTTCGCCGTCGGAGAGGTCGAGCTTATGGCTGGCGGCGTCCCCTCGAAGCGTTGCTCTGAGAGATTCCGAAAGAGCGTCGAGGCCGGCGCGGTCGATTTCCAGGTTCGCTTCACACCACGCGTCGAAGTCGGAACCGACCGATTCGGTGCCGGGTTCCCATTCAATCCAGCGTTGGTTGACCAGGACGATTCTTCGCGTTTCGTCCAGCAGGGCGACAGGATAAGTGAAGGCGTCGACGGTCGCCCTGATAATCGGCGCGGCGCCTTCCCACATACCCGTCTCTAGCTGTTGCTGTGGGCCCTTCTGCATTGTGATAGAGATGTATCTGCGGTGTTCGACGCCGTTCGAAGGTCGGGCTGGACCCTTGCTCGAGGAGGCAAGTCGAGAGGACCGTCGCGCGTAAAATTTGCGCAGGCTCGCATCCTATTCGAGAAAGCCTTTCGATGGGGCCGATGGGGCGGTTGATGTTTTCAACAAAAAAGCGCCTTGATGTGACTTTGGTGAGTGCGCGATGCGCGAGGTGCGTCCTGGCTCACTTTGCGCGAGTGAGAATCTAATTCGATCAATAGCTCTATTAACACTACTGAGGCCAAGATTCGGCCGAGATTTACTGAGGCCACGATTGGCCGAGCCAGGATTCGTAAGCTTCTTGCTGGGCCTCGGTGGGATTCTCGATTCTCCGGAGCTTCCACCGGCCGTCCGGTTTGCCCCCCAGGCTGAACTCGATGGTCCGCAGTCGGCCGTAGCGGAACAGATGCAGCGTCATGCTGTCGTCGGGTTCGAGCTTCCCGATCTCTTCGCCGAATTGCACGGCCGACAGCTTCTTTCCGTTGACCGCGACTATCTCGTCGTCGTAGAGAACACCGGCCGAATAGGCAGGTCCGTCGGAAAGGACTGATTGAACGACCAACGACCCTTCGCGGTCGCTGACGCTGAGACCGGCATAGGCCTTCTCAGGGACCGCATTGTCGGCCTCCTCGTCACTCTCGGGCTCGAACACGAGCTCCAAACCAAACACACCGACCGATGCCTCCAGGGGGTAGGGTTCGGTTCCCCGGATGTATGAGGCGAAGAACGGATCGAAACTGGAGTTGGAAATCTGGTCGAAGGCCGCGATCATATCCTCCGGCGTAAAACCCGTTCCCGACAGCGGAAACCGCTCATAGAGCCGCCGCATCACCGTATCGAGCGACGAGCGGTTTGCCGTCCGATTGCGGATCTCGGCGTCGAGCAACAGGCTCGCCATGGCCCCTCCGTTGTAGAAGGAAACGGTGGAGTTGACCGAGTCGGGAGTAGGCCTGTTGTACTTGACCCAGGCGTCGAAAGAGGACTGCTCCAGACTCTGGACCGCAGCGCCGGGCCGGTTTCGGAGCGCATCGATGGTACCCGACATGGTGTCCAGGTAATCTTCGGGAGTGATCGCGCCGATCCGCGCCAGCGTGATGTCGTCGTAGTAGCTGGTCGTACCTTCCGACACCCACAGCAGTTTCGTATAGTTCTCCTTCGCGTAGTCGTACGGGTTGATCCCGGCCGGCCGAAGTTGCTTGACGTTCCAGGTGTGGAACATCTCGTGCGACACGAGGCCCAGGAAGCGCTGGTAGGCTTCGTCGCTCTCGAAGGATGCGCGAGAGGTCTGCATGATAGTGGAGTTCAGGTGCTCGGTCCCTCCCCCGGCGTTGGCGCCGACGTGGAGCAGAAAGACATACCGGTCGTACGGCATTCCGCCGAATACGGCCGCCTGTTCTTCGACGATCTTCGCAAAATCCGACTTCAGCGTATCCGCATCGTAGTCGGCGTCTCCCCAGATCACGATCTCGTGAGGTTTGCCTCCGACCTCGAAGGTCAGGACCTCGTGGACGCCGATTTCGAAAGGAGAATCGATGAGGACGTGGTAATTGGGCGAGATCCGCACTCTCGGATCCGGGCCGAGAGGCTCCAGCCCGGTAGCAACCTTCCAGTCGGCGGGGGCATCGACGTGTACGAGGATTTCGTCTGCCTTGCGGTCCGGGACGTAGAAGAACACCATTGATCCCGAGAGAAACGCATGAGTGTCGTCGACGTGGCGAGTTCTGTCGCCGAGGGAGTTGGCGTAGATCCGGTATTGAACCTCGACCTCGCTCGCGTCACCCGTCGTGATCCGCCAGGTCGTCTTGTCGATCTTTTCGATCGGTAACGAATCCCCGTTCACGGCGTTGGCCCCGACGCCGCGAATAGTTCCGACCGGATCGATCAGGGCGTACCGACCCGGTCGCCACACGGGCAGCGCTACTTCCAGCGTCGGACGGTCGACGTCGCGGATGAGCATCGTCATTTCGACCATCTGTGTCTGAGGCGACGGCAGTGAAATCGTGTATTCGATCGGTCGCATCTGCGCGTTGAGCGCCCCGACCGACGAAAGCAAAACGATCAGTACCGACAGGGCGGTCGGCTTCGAGACGGTGCGAGCAGTTCGGTACAACGTCCGATAGGACATGACAGACTTCTCCTCTTCGATAGCTGACGTTTGCCATATTCTGGGCGAGGACGTGTCGCTTTTCAACGGCAGGTTCTTCCGAGTTGCAGGTTGCGGAGTGGAGATTGCTTCAAGTTAAAGTCGTTTTCGTCCAAATTCAAAACTGAGCAATTTCGAATTTCCAATCTCCAATGGTCAACCCGGCCTTCCCCGCCGTTTCGTCCGTACCCCGAGGTAAGCGAGCATCGAACGCGAGAGCTCCTCGGTGAGCTCCTCGTCGGATGATGGCTGCGGGTCGAGGATCGACTCCGGGAACAGTATACGGTCCCGCAGCGCGCTGAAAGCGAACCCGAAGGCCAGAGGGACGGCTCGTTTGGGGTTGGGGTGGTGGATCTCGTAACGTCGCTGTTCGAGCAGCGAGAGCATCCCGGGCAGGAGTGCGCTCATCCGCGAGGTTCGCTCGTCGAAGGCCAGTGCGCGCCTCGTCCGGGTTCGGACTGCCAGCGCCCGGATCAGACCGCGATGGGCGCGATGGAAGGCGACGAGCGAACCGATCAAAGTCCGGACGAGGCTCTCGAGATCCCGCTCGGCCGATGGCGACTGCTCGACCCCGGTCAAGCGTTCAAAGGACGCGGTGATGTCGCGCGTGTACAACTCATCCAGGTAGTCCAGCAGTCCGTCCTTGTCGCTGAAGCGGGCGTAGAAGGAACCGACCGACGATTGTGCTCGCCTGGCCAACTCGTCCACCGAGATCTCATGCCAGTCCTTGGCCTCCAGCAGCTCTCGACCGGCGTGCGCAAGGCGGTTGAGAGTGGCCTGGCTACGGCCCTGGAGAGGAGGTCTGACTACACGATGTAAAGCAATGTTTTCCATAGTTTCAGTTCCGAATCAGAATTCTTATTCTATATTTGCTGGTCGGATCAGTCAAATGAGATTGCCAGCGCTTTTCTCACCATGATTGCCGTTGCGCGCTGGTAGTCTTTACCTCTGGTTAGGCGTATGGCCGATAGGGATTTCGAACTCGAACAGCGATGCGAGGCGGAAATCGTAGAACTCCACCAGTTCTTCCAAGACTGGTTCAGCGTATCGGAAGAGTCTTCGACCGACTTCAATCGAGTGGCCGAGGTGCTCGCTGCCGATTTCACGATGGTGGGACCGGATGGTCGCCTGGTCGAAGCCGAGGAGCTACTGGCTGCCCTGCGTGAGGCACGCGGCTCCAAACCGGGGCTCCGTATATGGATCGATAGGGTGCGGGTTCTCCATCGTTCCGGAGACATGACGGTGGCGATGTATGAAGAACGTCAGAAGAACGACGGAGGAGAGAGTCGCCGCGTCAGCACCGTAGTCTTCCGCAGCGTTGAACAGAAACCCAATAGCCTGGAATGGTTGCACGTCCAGGAAAAGTGGCTGGAGCGGGGGGAGATTCGGGGACCGTAAGCAACTTCTTCGCTCACTCGTGATCCGGCTACATGACCGGAGAAATTGCGCACCCTCCCTGAATTATTGCCTCATCGCCTTTTCGATCCTTGCCCAAGTGTCCCGAAGCGTGACTGTCCGGTTGAAAACCAGGGCCCCGGGCGACGAGTCGGGATCGAGGGCGAAATAGCCGAGCCTCTCGAACTGAAACCGTGCTCCGGCCTCCGCCGCCGAGAGAGAAGGTTCCACCCGGCACCCCCTGCGAACATCCAGCGAGTCGGGATTCAGGTGGTCGGTAAGGTCCCCATCCTTGTTGTCGTCAGGGTTCTCCACCGTGAACAGACGATCGTAGAGCCGAACTTCAGCCTGAAGAGCATGGCTGGCGGATACCCAGTGCAATGTGCCCTTCACGCGCCGGCCGTCGGGAGCCGACCCGCCTCTAGTGTCCGGATCGTACCGGCAGCCCAGTTCGATGACTTCCCCAGTTTCCTCGTCTTTGACCACCCTTTCGCACGTGATCAGGTAGGCGTACCTCAATCGAACCTCTCGGCCCGGGGCGAGGCGAAAGAACTTCTTGGGTGGTTCTTCGCGAAAGTCATCGCGTTCAATGTAGAGCACCCGTGAGAACGGGACCTTCCGAGTTCCCATGCTTTCATCCTCGGGGTTATTGATCGCGTCCAACTCCTCGGTCTGGTCCGCCGGATAGTTATCGATGACGACCCGAAGCGGGTTCAACACTCCCATCACGCGCGGGGCGCGGAGATTCAGATCCTCGCGGATCGCATGTTCCAGTTGGGCGACGCTAACCACGCTGTTTCGTTTGGCGACCCCGATTCGGTCACAGAAGTTTCGGATGGCGGTCGCGGTGAAACCTCTTCTGCGCATGCCGCTGATGGTCGGCATCCTCGGATCGTCCCATCCGTTGACATGGCCCTCCTGGACGAGCCTCAGCAACTTCCGCTTGCTCAAGACCGTGTAGTCCAGCTTGAGGCGTGCAAACTCGATCTGCTGGGGGTGGCAGGCCACCCCCGTCTCATCCAGGACCCAATCGTACAAAGGACGCTGGTCCTCGAATTCCAGTGAGCAGAGCGAATGGGTAATGCCCTCTATCGAATCCGACAGGCAGTGGGTAAAGTCGTACATCGGGTAGATGCACCACTTGTCTCCGGTTCTGTAGTGAGTCGCATGTCGAATGCGGTAGAGCGTCGGGTCCCGCATGTTGATGTTGCCCGAAGCCATGTCGATTCTGGCGCGCAGGACATGGGTCCCGTCTTCGAACTTTCCGGCGCGCATGCGCTCGAACAGATCCAGGTTTTCCTCCACCGACCGATCGCGGTAGGGACTGTTTTCCCCGGGTTCGGTCAGTGTGCCCCGGTACCGCCGGATTTCATCCGCGCTCAGACTGTCGACGTACGCCTTGCCTTCTTCGATGAGCAGCACCGCGTACGCGTAGAGCTTCTCGTAGTAATCGGAGGCATAGTAGAGTCGATCCTCCCAGTCGAAACCCAACCACCGGATGTCGCGATTGATCGCCTCCTCGTATTCGACATCTTCCTTCGCCGGATTCGTGTCGTCGAAACGCAGGTTGCAGGTGCCGCCTTCATACTCCGAAGCGACTCCGAAATTGAGGCAGATCGCTTTGGCGTGCCCGATGTGGAGATAGCCATTGGGCTCGGGAGGAAAACGCGTCGCGACCCGGCTGCCGTTCTTGTTGCTAGCTACGTCTTCGGCGATACGCGTTCGGATGAAATCCAGGGGAGCTGACTTGCCGGACGCTGCCTCGGGGGCCGCGACTTCTGAACCGGAGTGTTTGGCCTCGTCGGGCATGGATTTGATCTTATCACTTCCCCTGATCGGCGCTCGGCTCGTTGCGTTCGACGGAACCTGCATCGAACCGGCGAAGGGTCTGGCTCAGTCAGGCAGCAAGTTAAGGATCGAGTGTAGGTGCGCTCTATGAAGCTGTGAACGTATGGGAACGGAAAATCGGGTGGCGGGGCTTTTCACGTGTAGGTGCGGTCTATGACCGCACAACTTGTGGTCCCGCGGGCATTTGTGCGCTCATAGAGCGCACCTACACTTGAGGATCGCAGGTTCTTCATGAAAAGCTCCGCCACCCGATTCTCAAACAAATGGCATTCGTTTACAGCTTGTATGAGCGCACATCGTTTCGGCTCGAAGAAAGTTCGGTCATAGACCGCACCTACACCTCTGCCATCAGAGGGTCGGCCCGAAACGTCCTTTCTCGAAAAGCTGTTTGACTACTGGACGCCGAAACTTCCAGTCAGGGTTGAGCTGCCCCACTGGATATTGATTTCGGCGAGGCCGGCCTTTTCCGACAGTTGGATCGTCAGCAGTTCTGCCGACTCGGCGGCCTCTCCTAGCGAAAGCGGCAACTCTGCAACATACCCGTCGTGTAAGGGCGGATCGCCCCAGACGCCGGTCGTCGGATGGAAGGCCAGAATCCAGTCCTGGGCCCCGGTTTTCCTCGCCCACAGTGAGTAGCGGCCGGCCTTCAGCTGCGTCCCGCCGACAAGCAGCTCGCCGCTGGATTCAATTTCGGTGGCCTGGTCAGCCCCGACGCGCCACACGGTGCCCACGCTCGCCATAGAAAGCACGTCGCGGCCGTACAGGCCCGGGCGGCCATAATCGACACGAAGGGTTTTCGCGTTGACGATTGCTTCGGTTGAATCACGATCGTTCTGAGCCACCGCGGGTAGGCTCAGGAACAGGGCCAGTGTCAGTGAAACGATGATTTTCAGACGCATCTAAAACTCCTCCGGGCTGGTTGTCTCCAATAAAGCGTCCCACGAGCAAGGTCGGTCGGATTGTAACTTGCGCCACATCACTGCTTCAGTGGCGGCGCCTTCGCCAGACCGTTTCGGTAGGAAAACAGCATAAGCTCGACTCGATCGGACACCTCGAGTTTGGAAAAAATGGAAGTGAGGTGGTGGCGGACCGTTGTCTCGCTGATGAAGAGACGCTCGGCCACGTCCTTGCTCTTGAGCCCCTCACCGACAAGACCGACAACCTCACGCTCTCGATCCGTCAGAGTCGCGATGCGGTCCATCTCCGGGTCTTTCTTGGTCTTTGGTGCCACAATGTCGGAGAGGACCTGGCCCATCATCGAGCGGTCCAGCCATGCGGAGCCGGTCAGGGCGATGATCCGCGATTCCGGCGCCGATTCCGCAAGTTCGGGAATCATCTTCAAGTCGCTATCTTCTCCGAGGTCCAGGTCGAGAAGGATGATGTCGGGCTGCTTTGCCGCGACGAGGGCGAGTGCCTCCTCCCGTGTTGCGGCCTCGCCGATCACCCTGAGGTCGTCGTGCTTTTCGATGATCAAGGTCAGACCTGTGCGGACGACCGCATGATCATCCACAAGGACGACTCGGATCGCGCTCTCTTTTTCCATACGATACGGCTTGGGCTACGACTGGAAAAACGAATCGAGAAGGAGATGATACAGGACGGGAAGTAAGGCGGCAATCGGGCAACGGCGGGGGCGAGCCTGCGCCATGGCTGTCCAAAACAGTGTGGGTGCGCTCTGTGAGCGGGACCATCCATTAGCGTCGGGCCCACCGTCCCCCTCGCGACGATGGTTTGAGCGTTCGAGCACCGATCGCAAAGCGTGGATTTGCAGAGAAAGACAGCTGGTCCGGTCCCCCCACGCCTTCCGTGAACCGAAACTGTGTGCGGTCATAGACCGCACCTACACCTCCGTTTGGACTTGGGTTCTCCAAAGTCCCGGTCTTTAAAAGAGGTAAACTGTCCAACCATTCCATAGCTTGGGTTCCCAGACCATGAAACGCGCGGCGCGAATAGTACTGGCTTTCCTCATCATCAACCTCCCCGCCGGGGCGCAGGATGTCGTCCTGATCGGTGGCACCGGTTCAGCCGGTTTCGAGGCGAATGTGCGGATTCGCGACGGTCGAATCGCCGCGGTGGGTAGCTTCGAGCCGCGTTCGGACGATCGAGTCGTGGATGTCGGCGGTCTGGTTGTTTCTCCGGGGTTCGTCGACATCCATAATCATTCGGCTGGTGGTCTTGCCGAAGACCCGGCGGCGGCGTCACAAGTGGCTCAGGGAATCACCACGATGGCGCTCGGTCCCGACGTCGGCGGTCCGTTCGAGGTACGGGATTTCCTCGCTACGATCGATGCCAATCCGTCGTCGGTGAACATATTGACGTTCGTCGGCCACGGTACCGTGAGGCGGCACGTCCTAGGAGACGACTACAGGAGGCAGGCCTCGGATCAGGAACTCAACGCGATGGAGGATCTCGTCGTTGGTCCTCAGGAATCGGGGTTCTGGTGCCGAGCCGCGAGTTCGACGATCCCGACGTGGTTCGCAAAGGAATCGACGACGTCGGCGGTCCCGGTACCGTCCTGGTCACGCGATCCCAGGCGCACCCGGAATACAATTTCCGGACGCTCGAGGAGATCGCCGAAGATCGAGAAATGTCTGCAGTCGATCTGTTCATGGAGATCATGGAGGGGGACAGGGGTATAGCCCTGTCCCCGGGTCTTCACTGCGCAGAAAAGTTGGGGAAGGCTTCAACTGACAACTGACAACTGACTACTTCTTCAATATCCCTTCCAACACCTCCAGACGACCATCAAATCTCCAAGCCGAGAATCTCCATGACCAGAGGGTAGACGTGAATGTTCTCGAAACTGGGAATGACACGCGAGCTGACCAGGTTTGGTCCCTTTGCAAAGAAGACGGCATGCATCTCCTCGTTCACGTACGGATCGTAGCCGTGTGTCCCGCCGTTGAACTCGTGGGTATCTGTCCATGACAGAGGGTAGACGTGAACGAAACGCAGGCTGAGGTTTGGTCCCTTTGCAAAGAAGACGGCATGCATCTCCTCGTTCACGTACGGATCGTAGCCGTGTGTCCCGCCGTTGAACTCTATGTCGACCACGCGCAGGCTGATCGACCAGGGCAAGGCTGCTTCGATGAGAATGTCGCCTAGACGTGAGTTCCTGTTGTGCCAGCGGTCCGGAGTCTCCTCGCGTCGGTAGACCAGATAGTCGGCATCATTCGCCTCGAGTCCCTCGTAAATCTCCACGACGCGTTCGGCGTCTTCCACGTAGATGGAGCTTCGGGGACCGAACCCGACTACCTGGGCGCCGCGCAGGCTGACGTAGTCGTCCAGGTAGATCACTTTGTCCGGATCCTGGTCGACCATGCCGTGGTCGGACACGATGATCACGTTGACATCGATCGGGAGATCCTCGAGCCCATCCACAAGGAATCCAATTTCCGAATCGATCGCCCGGACCGCCTCCCGGAGGTCCGCCGAACTTGTCCCGCTGTCATGCCCGGCCGAGTCGACGAGGGAGAAATATAGAGTAATCATGTGCGGCCGTTCGGCCTCGGGCAGCGAGAGCCAATCGAGCACCGTCTCGACACGTTCACGATTCGGTACGGACTGGTTGTACTTCTCCAGATATGTGGGGCGAACTCCCTGGATATCGGCCTCCGAACCAACCCAGAAGTAGCTTGCCGAGAGCATGCCCTGCTGCTCGGCCGCTACCCACAGGGGCGTTCCGCCGTACCATGATCCGTCCAGGATCGCCGAGGGATCGCGCAGGTAATACCGGTCCCCACGCGCCGGATCGGTGAAGTCGTTGGCGACGATCCCGTGGTTGCCGGGATACATGCCAGTGACAAGCGTGTACTGGTTCGGGAAGGTCACCGAAGGGTAGCTGGGTATCAGGCTCTCGGCGCGAACGCCCTCGTCGGCAAAGCGTCTGAAGTTGGGGGCGTCGAATATTTCGGTGTAATCGTGTCTGAAGCCGTCGATCGAGACCATGACCACATAGGGCCGGTCCTGCTGTTCGGCTGAGTTCTGTCCTTGAGTGGATGTCGATTGGGGCTCTGCCTGCGGTGGCGAACTACATGCGGTTCCCGTCCACACGAGAGCCAGCATGATTCCCGTTTTGAAGAGTCGTTTCAATGGATCTATCTCCAGGGCCTTCGGGCCAGCCAAGCTTATTCGAGAATAAGATCGACGGTCAATGAGGGGAGTGGGCAGTAGTCACTTTGATGGAGCCTGCCTGTTACTGATGACCACTGGACCGACCGCTCGGTTTGATCCTCCCACTCGATTTGATTATCGTGTGGTCTGCCTATTGGAGTTTCCTGGAAACAATAACTCCGTCCCGATTTAGGGAGCTATCGATGAACAGTTTGCCTCGACTCCTGCTCCTGACGACCGTGACTCTGACGTTCTCGTCCTGCTCGATCGCTGTTGAGCCGGACCCACCTGCTGATCCAGTTCCAGACATCGAAGCCGACGTTCAGGCCATAAGGAACCTGCAGGAGCAGCTCACGCTGGCATACAACACCGGCGACGCAGAGTTGCTGGCGTCACTCCATTCAACCGACGTGGTGCGGATGCCTCCCGGCGCTCCGGATGTCGTCGGCAGCGAAGCCGTCCTGGAAGGTAGTCGGCAGAGTTTCAGTCTCGCCGATGTCGAGCTGTCGAACGCCAGCGATGAAATCCTGGTGTCTGGCGATCTCGCGTTCGCCCGTGGTGTCGCAACGAGCACGAGCCTGCCCAAGGACGGCAGCGAAGGCGCCAGCTCCAGCACCCGATACCTCCACATCTACCAGCGGCAGGCTGACGGGGGTTGGTTGATATCGCGGGTTATCTTCAATGCATTTCAGAGTGATGAATAAGTGTAGGTGCGGTCTATGACCGCACACCGTTTCTAGTCGTGGATGGCGTGGGGGGACCGGACCAACTGTCTTTCTCCACGGACCCGCGCCCAGCAATTCGGTCCGTGAACGTCCAGTCTTTCGCCGTGAGGGGGACGGTGGGCCCGACGCTAATAGATGGTTTCGCTCATAGAGCGCACCTACACTACTGACTACCCCCAATCGCTTCTCTCAGGGCTTGCTCGTACAACAAGCTGTCGGTGACAAACATGTTGTCCGGGTACCGCCGGGTTGCGGTCATGTTGTTGTATATGTCGACCTCGATGTACAGGTTCAGGGCCAGCCCGGCCAGGTACTGCAGCCGAAGGTTGCGGTCGAAATTCAATTGGGCGTCTTTGAGCCAGTCGGTCATGTCGGCTCCCCGGTTTGCGTAGGTGCTGAGCACGTCGATGGCGGAGTTGAAGTCCACTTCGATCAGCGACTGCATCAGCCGGGGCTCCCGTCGGATTCGCGCGTCCATCGTCTCAGGGTTGATTGTCGTCGGCCCTTCCTGTCCGAGGACGATCACGTCGTACCCCTCACCGAAGATGTCGCTGTTCCATACGGTGGCATCGGGAAACGCCCCGACGAAAGTGGCGAGCTGGCTCTTCACCGCCCCCTCGTTGCTTTCGTAGAGCGGTACCCACTGCGTCACGACGCCTCCCGGGTTCAGGTGTTCTTTCACCATGTCGAAGTACTCCGCCGAGTACATGGCGGCGGCGCCGCGGACCCAGGGATGAATCGGGTCGGAGGTGATGATGTCGAATTTCTCGTCCGACGTCGCCAGGAAATGGCGCGCGTCGTCGATAACCACCTCGGTTCTCGGATCATCGATCACGAAGTGGTTTTCCTGTCCGAAGAATCGACCAGCGGCTTCCGGTACGTGAGCTTCGATCTCGCAGATGACGATCCGTTCGACTTCGGGATGAACGACGAAAGAGCCCGCCGTCACTCCGGCGCCGCAACCGACGATGAGAATCGAACGGGGGTTCTCATGGATCAGCGCAGGGACATGACCCAGCATCCTTTGAAGTCGCATGTCGATCTGCACGTTGGAGGCAACGACTTTGCCGGCGACGTGCATGCTGCGCTCGCCCTCGAACTCCGAGACCGCAACAGAGGCGTCGATTCCTTCCGCCGTGTAGAGGTACTCCGTACCTTGTCCCCAGTACTCGATGAACCGGCCGTAGGCTATCAGCCCCTGCGGCGTCGGAGGGACGACGAAGATCAGCACCAGGGCGAGGCTCATCACGAACGCTGCCCCAGCGAGGCCCTGGAACGAGCCCGGTGCATCCCTGTCCGGCCCGGAGGATGCGGCGGCGTTCGACCGGCTCTCTCGGAGCATGAGGAGGGCGGCTCCGGCGGCTAGAACCATGAAAGCCTGCTGGGCACTCTGTGTGCCGGCATAGGGAATCCAGACGAGCGTGACGAACAGGCTCCCGATGATCGCTCCGACAGTGTTAGCTGCATAGACTCCACCGACAAGCTTTCCGGACTCGCGACGGCCCTCCGCTGCTACGGCGAGAGCCAGCGGGAAAGACGCCCCCCACAGGAAGGTCGCCGGCAGCATGGCCACGGCGCACCGGAACATGTCGAACGCGTAGACATAGGCCATGCTGTCCAGAGACCGTTCGTAGATCCACGGGAAAAAGTCCTCGCTCGGCTGCCAGTAGGGCACCCGTTGGGTGATCATCAGGGCGCCCCAGAGGATCGCCGGGACCAGGAGCATCTGGCATTGGGCCAAGGCCTGTGCGGCGTTGCTGGTGCGCCGTGCGGCGAGGGAACCCACGCAGCTGCCGATTCCCAGTCCGGTCAAGAATACCGCCAGGATCAGCGAGAAATTGTAGACCGTCGCTCCGAACAGCAGCGAGAGCTGCCTGGTCCAGACGACCTCGGCGCCGAGCGCCGTCAGTCCCGAAAGAGCGACCACCACGTAGGCTGCATTCGAGGAGGGCCGCGCATGTCCGCTTTCTTCAGGAGCATCGTGTTCGGAAGGGAATCCGTGTTTCGCTGCCACACAGAGGGCGATGACGCCGACCGCAACGTTGATCGCTACCGCAACGTAGGTGGCGAACACCGTATCGTGCACACGGAGCAGGTAGAAACCTGTGAACAGGGCGCCCAGCACCGCGCCGGCGATGTTTGCGCCGTAGAAGAACCCGAGGCGCGAGACCCCGACCTTGGTCGTCCGGATCCATCTCGCGACGGCCGGCAGGGTGGCACCCATCAAGACAGTCGGTGGAAGCAGGCAGAGGGCTGCGACCAGCCCTCTAATCAGGATGTTGCCCAGACCGTAGCCAAACGTACCGAGGTAGATCCGGCCGACAAAGGGAAGGAGGAAATAGAGGAGGACACCGATCAGCCCGATTCCAATCTCCAGGTACGCGTAGACGCGTAGCGGGTGGAACTTGGAGGAGACATAACGCGGGAATGCCAGGCTGCCCAGGCACATCCCTCCCATGAAGCTTCCGAGCAGGACGGCCAGCGAGATGGCGGACGCCCCGATCACCAGCTGCAGGATGTGGAACCAGACGATCTCGTAGATGAGGGCCGAGCAACCACTGCCGACGAAAAGCAACAAGAGTGCGGGTGTGAAATACCCCGACCCGGACGAGGTGCCCGGAGCCGGTGCTGCGGTTTGTAGGGAACTCACTTCTTTCTCGGTTCGGGAGTCGGTCTTGGGTTCCTCGATCCGTCAGGATCGTAGACCGACACACTGATGCCGGTCAATCGGCGGTGGAGACCCTTATTCAACTTCACAAGTTCCTACGAGCGGCTTGCGATCTCGGTTACACCTCTGAACGTCAGCAGCGTTTGACGCTGGTAGACACGTCCGATACTATGCCTTCCTCGCAAGTACTCTGTCCCAGAGATAGCGAGCCTAACGCCGATGGGTCTTGGCGGCGAGGTCGAGGAGCGAGACGCGAAGTGATGCTCTTTCATCCTGAACGGCGAGAGACAAAGAGATCGCCGCCAACCCCCATCGGCCCGAAGGGTTCGGGCGGAACGGCATCGTCTTCGTTGTCGCTCCTCACTCACAATGAGTGAGCATTTCCTCCCTCGTCGCTCCTAGAATCCGATGCCGTTGCGCTCCGAACGTTAAGCTCGCTATCTCTGGGACAGGGTACTACGGGTCAACGTAATGTTTTGACGACGCGATCCATCAGATTCTTGCCACGAGCTGCTGAGGGAGAGACGATGCCGAGAACATTTGAAGCGCCGGGACCCGGGTCCTGGGAACAGGATTCCACACACTGTCCGCGTCCGCTGACCGAATACGCTTTCAGCCTGTTCAAGAATGAGTTTCCCAGAGGGTTTTCCGAAGGGACGGCTCGTATGGGCCTGCTTTTCAGCCACCTCGAACCGGCCAGCGTCAACGGGTTCATGTACTACAAGACGATTGGGGCAAGTGAAGAAGAATTCCCGGCCCGCTTCGCTGCTGCTGAAGAGGCCTTCACGTCGAAACTGTGGCGCGCCGAGTTGCAGCGGTGGGATACGGAATACAAACCCGATTCGATTCGCCGTAACAGGGCCCTCCAGTCCGTCGCCATACGGGATTTGGACACGGACGCATTCATCGACCACCTGGAAGCCGCCCGCTCCAACTGTGGGGAGATGATCTACCGGCACCACATTTTTACAGCACCCTCGATCGTGCCGATGGGGCACTACGTGGCCGAGGTCACCGAGTGGACGGGCCTCGACGCCGGTCAGTTGCTGGCCCCGCTGAAAGGAGCCGCCCCTGTTTCCTGCGGCGCAACGGAGGAACTCCGGCGGGTCGCCGAAGCGCTCGATCGAAATAACGTGGGACCTGGAGACTTCGATGCGGGCTTAAAGGCAGGCGAGATCCTGGCTCAGTTGCGTTCGCGCGACGACGACGTCGGCCGGGCCATCGACGCTTACCTCGATGTCGTCTGGTTGAGAGTGGTGTCCGGCTACGATGTTGCTGACCCATATGCTATCGAGATGCCCGAAATGATCCTGAATTCCATCTGGGCTTCCGGCAGCGTTCATGGGGACAAGGACGCGTCGGCGGACGAGGTCGCCCGGGTGCGCGACGCGGTCCCGGCCCAGCACCGAGACAGCTTTGACGAAGTGTTGGCGGATGCACGACTCATCAGCCGGCTTCGTGACGAGCGCGGCGTCTACAACGACAACTGGGGTACGGGCATCGCCCGCAGGGCGATCCTGGAGGTCGGCCGCCGCCTCACCCGTCAGGGTCGAATCGATGACGCGGAGATGGCCATCGATGCGACGCATGAAGAAATGGTTTCGATGTTGCGGGGTGGGGACCGTCCGACGAACGCAGACCTGAGGGAACGCGGTGACTGGCGTCGAAACGCTTCTCTGAAAGACGTCCCCCCTTTGTTGGGAGATCCCCCGCAGCAGCCGCCTCCGCTCGACAGACTCCCCCCGTATGCCGCGATGGCGATGCGGGCGTTCGGGGCGGCCCTGGGAGAAGTGTTCGGAGACGCTGAAGATCCTGCCGAGACCGCGATCACGGGCAAGCCGGTCAGCGCGGGGGTCTATGAGGGTGTGGCGCGGGTCATCGGTCACCCTGCTGACTTCGATCGTTTGAACCAGGGAGACGTGCTGATTACCGCCGCGACCTCGGCTGCCTTCAATGTCGTGCTTCCGCTCGTCGGCGCCATCGTCACGGACCGGGGCGGGCAGCTATCCCATGCCGCGATTGTCGCTCGGGAATACGGGCTCCCCGCGGTGGTCGGTACGCTCAAGGCCACCTCCGTGATCCCCGACGGTGCGCGCGTTCGGGTCGACGGCGGTTCGGGTAAGGTTGATGTGCTGTGACCGACTGTGTCCCGCTGTCTGAAGCGGAAGACGAGAAGCGATTCGGCGGAAAGTCCGTCAGTCTCGGGTCGGCGATCCGGTCCGGACTGCCGGTTCCGCCCGGATTCGCGCTCAGCGTCGACTTGGTCGATTCCGTCGCCGCGCAAGACGAAGTCTCCATCGGGATGTTGGAAGAGACGTACGTCGGGATCGGAGGAGCTCTGGCGGTTCGGTCTTCCGCGGTGGGAGAGGATGCCAAGGACGCCAGCTTCGCCGGACAACATGTCACGATCCTGAACGTCCGCACCCCCGACGCCCTATCCCAGGCTGTACGGGAGGTCCACAACTCCGCTCATTCCGCGTCGGCCCTGGCATACCGGAAGAGGATGGGAATCGAGGACCCGCCGCGCATCGGCGTTACCTTGCAGCAGATGGTCGAGCCGGAGTCGGCCGGAGTCCTGTTCACCCGGAACCCCGCCACAGGCGCCCAAGAACGGGTTATCGAAGCGGCCTGGGGTCTGGGAGAAGCCGTCGTTTCGGGACTGGTCGTCCCCGATTCCTACCGCGTCGCGTCCGACGGGGAAATCCTCGAAATCTCGATAGGGGAGAAGGACATGTGTCTCCGCTCGACTCCGGAGGGGGGGACCGAAGAGGTTCCGGTCGAGGACGCCCGGGTCCGGGCCCGCGTTCTCGACGACTCCCGGCTTGGAGATCTGCACCGACTGACGCTCGGCTGCGAGGAGTTCTACGGAAGCGGGTTGGACATCGAATGGGCCTTCTCTGAAGGCTCTCTCTTCCTGCTCCAATGTCGATCGATCACGCGCATCGGACGATGAGAACCGCCACTTGACCGCCGCCGACACCTCCGCCACTGTTGCCGCGCCCGCCGAGAAGCTTTCATGGATGTTCTACGTCGGGATGTTCATGGCCGCCTCGCTGTCGCCGCTCGGTTCGACGATGATCGCCGTCGCACTGCCTTCCATCGGGCAGGAGCTCGGCGTCGGCAGCGGCTCGCTGACTCAATGGCTCGTCTCCAGTTATCTCATCGTCGGGATCGCCTTCATGAGTCCGGGCGGAAAGCTCGGCGACAGGATCGGACATGACAAGGGGTTGGTCCTCGGTATGGCGATCTACGGAGTCGGATCGGTCGTCGGTTTCGCGCTGGCCAACCTGCCGAGCCTCGCATTCGCCCGGATATGCATGGCCATCGGAGGTTCGCTTGCCGTGCCTGCTGCCATGGCTCTCCTGCGAAACCTGGTGCCGGCAGAGCGCCGGGCACGGACGTTTGGTTATTTCGGGTCCGTGATGGGAACGGCCGCTGCGATCGGCCCACTGCTCGGCGGAGAGTTGACGGCGCAGTTTGGCTGGCGTTCGGTCTTCATAGCCAACGTGCCCGTCGTCGTGATCGCGCTCGTCCTGGTGCGCGTCGCGGGACCCCGCGCGCGGAGCGTGTCGGAGACAAAGACGCGGCCGCGCTTCGATGTGTTCGGCAGTATGTTCCTTGGCCTCGGTCTGACCCTGCTGGTCATCGCGTTGCAGATCGTGTCGCCGTTCGCCGCAGCGCTCGGATTGGCCGGGGTTCTGCTGCTGGGAATTTTCACTTTCTGGGAGCAGCGGGTGGCTGAACCCGTACTCGACCTGGGTATGTTCCTGAAACGCAGCTTCGCGGCCGCCAGTGCCGTCATCGGACTTCAGAATCTTGCGATGTACGCTTTCCTGTTTCAGCTTCCGATATTCTTCGAGCAGGTTCGAGGCGCCGAGGCGGGAACCACCGGACGTTCCATCATCGGGATGATGATCGCGATGGTTGTGTTCTCACCCATCGGCGGCCGGGTCGCCGAACGGATCGGAGTTCGGCTGACGGTCTTCTCGGGGTCGGTGCTGACGCTGGTCGGCCTGTCCCTCGTCGTCGACATCAACCGGCTTGCCGTCCCGACCGACGCGTTGCCCGGTCTGGTCCTCCTCGGAGCGGGATATGGTCTGTGCTCAGCACCTTCCCAGGCGGCGGCGATGAGCGCTGTCAGACGTGAGGATGCGGGAATGGCCGGGGGCGCCGTGTCGACCGCCCGGTACATCGGAGGCGTCATCGGGATCTCGGCCCTCGGCTACATGCTCGGTCGAGCGGGTGACGCGCCCGGTTCGGACGCCCACGGCTCGGCGATGCTTGTTTACGGAGCGGCGCTCCTTGCTGCGACGACCGTGTCGCTGCTCCTGCCACCGCGCTTGCACCGGGAGGATTGACTCTTCAACGGGCGCCCTACTTGTGAAATCCAGCACCGTGGGGGAATATACATGTTTCGCCGGAGCCTTCAGGGATGAGCGTCGCCGGCCTCGATGCGGACGATTTCTTGTCCATCAACCTACCGTAGAGTTTGGAGAATGACTGCGATCCTGGTCTTCATGATGGCCGCCCTGACGGTTCAGATGGGACAGAGCGTCGACGGCGTTCGCCTGGTGCTCGTCAACGAGGCCGGCAACGTCGTGGACGAAGTCGAGGCGCCGCGCCCCGGAAGCTACACCTTCGAGGAAGTGGAGAACGGAGTCTACACGATCCGTGCCGTCGTCGAGGACCTCACGATCACATCTCTTGCCGACGTACGTGTCCCGGAAACGGACATGGTGCAGGTTGACGTCACCGAGGACGCCGTCGGTCGCGCCGTGGCCGCCCGTCAACAGTCCGCCGCCGGGCAGAGAAACCAGAACATCCAGGTGAACCTCATCGACAACGATGCCTTGACCGAGCAACTCGCTCGTTCCGGTGCGGAAGTCCGGCCGATCACGGAATTCTCGGCCGTTCGGCGCAACTACGCCGCTGAATTCGGTGGACTGGGTCGGAACATCCAGATCGTGGGCGCCGACCCCCAGAACGCCTTCCATGGGGAGTTTTACGAATACCTTCAGAACAGCGTGTTCAACGCCCGTTCGTTCTTCCAGGTCGGAGACGTGGAACCCACGCGGCGGAATCAGTATGGATTCCGCCTCGGGGGCCCTGTGGGTTCGGACAAACTGTCATTCCTCCTGACAGGTCAGGAGGTTCGCGAGGCTGGAGCCGTCAACGGGAACGTCCTGGTGCCCCTGCCCAGCGAGCGGACCCCGCTGTCGGATGATCCAGACGTCCGGCGCCTCATACAGCGATGGCTCGAGGCCTACCCCGTGGAACTGCCGAATCGCCCCGAAATCGACCCGCGCATGCTCAACACGAATGCCAACCAGGCGATTCGCAACAGCGGCGGGTCGCTGGGACTCTACTGGGACGTCAACGCGGCGAACACGTTCGCGCTACGCTACTCGCTCGGAGACGTCTTCATCGACTCCTTTGAATTCGTCGACGGCCTGAATCCGAACCAGCGCCTGCGCCCCCAGACGCTCAACCTGTCGATGGCTCGACGCATTTCTCCGGAAACCAGCCTGCGCGTGGGCTTCAACTTCATTCGCCGAAAGATTCATCTCCTGGTTCCTCCTGCCGCTGTCGGTCCGTTTGTGACGATCGCGCGGCAGGTTGAAAACCTCGGTCCGTTCAGCCAGTTTCCGATCCTCAGGGTGCAGAACGATTTTGAGTACCTCGTGGCTGGAACCACCGGCACCGGAAACCACCAACTGGACTGGGGTACGGAGATCCGCCGCTACCAGATGAACGACCTGCAGAGCGACAATGCGCGTGGCATCTTCAACTTCCGCCCCAACTTTGGGAACGGGGCGTTCGAGAACCTCCTCCTGGGTTTGCCGTCAAAGTACGAGCAGAGCCTGGGCAACCTGTACCGAGGATTTCGTTACACCGACTTCAGCCTGTTTCTGAACGACCGTTGGAGCGTCACGCCGAATCTGGACCTGACGCTGGGACTGCGCTACGAGTACGCGGGGGGGCCGAGCGAGGTCAACGACCTGACCGAGTTTTCCTATTCTTCCGACGCGAACAATTTTGCCCCACGCTTCGGTTTTGCATACGCATCGGGCGACACGACCATCCGCGGCGGCTATGGGATCGCTTTCGGAAGGGTCTTTCCGGTCACGTTCCAATCGGCTCGGTTCAATCCGCCCGCCGTCGTACGCTTGTCGGCACAGAGTCCCGACATTCTGGATCCGCTCGGCGAGTTCGAAATGCCCGATGGAAACGGCCCGGTTCGGTCGTCACTCAACCTGATCGACCCTGACCTTGTCGTTCCATACGCCCAGCAGTACGGGCTGCAACTGGAGCGGAACTTGACCCCATCGACGAGGTTGGCTGCGGCGTACGTGGGCAGCCGTACCTGGAAGCTTTTCCAGACGCTCCACAGCAATCGCGCGGGTCGGCCCGAGGGGATATCCATAACGACGGGAACCATCAACGATCGCCGGCCCGACCAGAACTTCTTCGCGGTCAACACGATCACGAACATGGGTCGGGCGTATTTCGATGCCGCCCAGTTGAGCCTGGACCAGGTTTTCAACGCGGGACTGTCGGTGCGCGCCAGCTACACATTCAGCAAGGCCATCGACACCGGACCGGATTTCTCGAACACGGCGGTCGGCATGGACGAGCGGCGGGAGCAACGGGAGGATGCGGTGGTTGCGGGCCTGAAAGCGCTGAGCAGCTTCGACTCCCCGCACGCATTCGTCATGGGCTATCGGTGGGAACTCCCCGGCCGATTCATGTTGGGCTGGTCGGTCTCCGGCACCGCGTTGTTCCGTTCCGGGACGCCGTTCTCGGTCGAAACCGGGACGGATGCGCCTCCGAGCGGAAACGTGGACGGCGTCCGTCAGGATCGCCCGACGATCCTGGATCCATCCCTATTGGGCAGGAGCATCGACGACCCGGACACGTCACTGGGTATTTTCAGGCGGGAGGGGTTCAGCGTTGAAGACACCTTCGTCAACGGCTTCGGAAATCTTGCCCGCAATACTTTCCGCAAGGATGGGACGAGCAACTTGAACCTGGCGATCGCAAAGGAGTTCTCCCTCTCCGCCGATCAGACGCGATCGTTGACCTTTCGGACCGAGATCACGAACCTGACCAACCATCCGCAGTTCGACGAGCCCAACAACACCGTGGTGTCCCCCTCGTTCGGTCGAATCACCAACACGCTGAACAGCGGTCGTATCGTCCAGTTTGCGTTGCAGTTTCGTTTTTAGAGATAGACTAATCGCTTTCCCGATGCTTCGGGCCGTCATCATCCGACTTCCACAAAGGAGATCCGAGCATGAAGAAGATGCATTGCGTTTTTGCTACGATCGTTCTGGCGATGCTGGCGCAGCCGGCATTGGCGCAGGACATGAGCTTTTTCCTGACCAGCGCGGGCTCCGGCAACGGTGCCGACCTGGGTGGTCTCTCCGGAGCCGACCGGCACTGTCAGGCACTGGCCGAAGCCGTGGGATCGAGCGGCAAGACCTGGCGCGCCTATCTGAGCACCACCGCCAGCACCAGCATGCCGGCTGCCAGCGCGCGCGACCGTATCGGCTCGGGCCCCTGGTACAACGCCAAGGGGGTTCGCATCGCTTCGGGCGTGGCGGACCTACACTCCGCCAACAACAACCTTACGAAAGAAACGCAGCTCAATGAGAAGGGCGAAGTCGTCAACGGTCGTGGAGACCAGCCGAACCGTCACGACATCCTGACTGGCTCGAACGCCGACGGTACCGTGTTCATGGGTGATGGCGACACGACGTGTTCGAACTGGACGAGCAGCGGAGAGGGAAGCGCGCGTAACGGTCATCACGACCGAACCGGCGGCGGCGACGACGGGTCGTCATGGAATTCGGCGCACGGCACTCGCGGTTGCAGTCAGGAAGACCTGCGGGGAACCGGCGGAGACGGCCTGTTCTACTGTTTCGCGGTTAATTAGGTGTAGGTGCGGTCTATGACCGCACATTTCTTTGGACCGAGACGATGTGCGCTCATAGAGCGCACCTACACCTGATCGCTATTCCAGACGTCTCAGCTTTCTCGTTACTTCTGTAAACTGCCGATTGAACTCGACGCCGGGAATCACGACGTTGCCCGCTGCCTGGATCAACCAGAGGGTGTCGCCTTCCAGTCGATGCTCCAGCGTGTTCGACCCTCCCGACATGTAATTCGGATGATTGGCGACCATAGGTCGGAACACTACTGTTGAACCCCGCACCTCATAGGTTCCAGAGTTTGCGACGATCGTGCTGTAGGCCTCGAGAGCCTGGGCGTCTGTTGGCGGCTGTTGCTCGAATAAAGCTCGCGGCTCGGATGGGGTCGAGACGAACATCTCGCTGTAGTGCGATCCGGCGAAAACCCACAGGCTGGGCTGGGGATCGGTGACGGTGCCTTCGTTCGGTCCACCGACTGTCGTGATTTCTTCCAGCGTCCAGGCGCCTTGGATCGTGGGCGCCGGTTCGGGCATGGGTTCCGGCTCAGGAGCCGGTGGGGGAGCGCACGCGGACAGAATCAGCAGGGAAGCGGCAAGGCAGACGTATACCGAACTGCGTTTCATGGGATCCTCCTGGGATGGTCGGGTATCGAACCACGCAATCCTAGCGTCGAGGTAGAGTGTTGTCAAAGCTTTGAAAGGTTGCGGCTCCGGACTTTTCGGCTTAGGTCAAAACCCGGGGACAGGGCTATACCCCTGTCCCCCTCACATTGGCTCTCTCACGGGTCGTTCCGCGTAACGAAGACGCCGTCTTGCGCAGCTGGTGCTATTCCAGGCGTCTCAGTTTTCTCGTTACTTCCGTAAACGCCTGCTCTATCTCTACGCCCGGTATGGTTATCGTTCCGGGTACATCGGTCAGCCAGAGAGTGTCGCCCTCCAGCCGGAAATCGTAGCTCTGCGATCCGCCTTGCATGAAGTTCGGGTGTTTGGCAACCACGGGTCGCATAGTCAGAGTCGATGCCTGCAGTTCGTAGCCCCCAGAGTTGGCGATGAAGGTATCGAATGCCCCGCGAATCTCGGCGTCAGATTGCGGTGCTTGCTCGAACAACGCCCGCGCTTCCGACTCTGGGATAACGTACATCTCGCTGTAGTGGGCACCGGCGAAAACCCACAGGCTGGGTTGGGGATCGGTGACGGTTCCTTCGTTCGGTCCACCGACTGTCGTGATTTCTTCCAGAGTCCAGGCGCCTTCGATCGTGGGCGCCGGTTCGGGCATGGGTTCAGGCTCCGGGGCCGGCGGGGGAGCACACGAGGACAGAATCAGCAGGGAAGCGACAAGGCAGACGTATACCGAACTGCATTTCATGGGATCCTCCTGGGATGGTCGGGTATCGAACCACGCAATCCTAGCGTCGAGGTAGAGTGTTGTCAAAGCTTTGAAAGGTTGCGGCTCCGGACTTTTCGGCTTAGGTCAAAACCCGAATACCTGCAATTAGGTGTAGGTGCGGTCTATGACCGCACATCTTTTCTTGCTTGCGGATTGTGCGCTCATAGAGCGCACCTACACCCTGCGGCCAATGTCCCGATCCCTCTGCTATACTCCCGGTCATGCAGGTCTCTCCGTCGGATTCCACGAGCGATTTGTCGGTTCGGGCCGCTGCGGCTCGCGCCGCCGTTGACGTCTGGGTACGCGAGGTTGTCGCCTGGCATTTCGACACCGAAACGGGCTGCCCGTTCTGGCTCGAATACGCGAGAAAGCTTGGCTGGGATCCTCGCGACGAGGTCAAAGGTTTCGATGATCTCAAGCGACTGGGGGCGTTCGAAGACGAGTGGCTGCGAGGGGGCCCAGTGGAGCGGTGGCTGCCACGAGGTATGGCCGGCAAGCCCGTTTACGTCTTTGAAACCGGCGGAACCACCGGCATTCCCAAGACGCGCGTCGCCTGTGACGACTTTCGGACCGACTACGAACTGTTCAGCGAAACGTTGCCGGACGAGTATTTTCCGAGGGGTTCGAATTGGCTGATGCTCGGACCCTCCGGTCCCCGTCGCCTGCGATTGTCCGTCGAACACCTCGCGCAGTACCGGGGAGGTATCTCTTTCTGCGTCGATCTCGATCCGCGGTGGGTCATCAAGCTCATCAACAAGGGCTGGACCGAGCACCTGCAAGCCTACAAGGACCACGTGATCGATCAGGCGGTTACGATTCTCCAGGCGAACCACGATGTCCGCTGCCTGTTCACGACGCCCAAGCTGCTGGAAGCGCTCGCGTTGCGGTTGGAATCAATGGACACGACGATCCGTAAGGCGGGGATCACCGGTATATTCTCGGGCGGCACCGAGTTTACGCCCCAGTGGAACCGCTTCGCGCACGAAGAATTGCTCGACGGCGCCTACATGACGCCAACCTACGGGAACACGTTGATGGGGCTGGCTGCCAGCGCCCCGAGCGGCCCGCACAACAACTACAAGATCGCCTACTATGCGCCGCAACCCCGCGCCCTGATCGAAGTTGTGGACTTCGACGACACCGACAAGGTCGTCGAGTACGGCGAGCCGGGGCGTGTGAAGCTCACGACACTGACGAACGAGTTTCTCGTGCCGGGGTTCCTCGAGCGCGATGAAGGTGAACGCGAGCCCCCCTGCGAAAACTACCCGTGGGACGGCGTCAGCGGTGTCCGGCCGTACCGTGGCTTCGCGAAGACGACCACCATCGGGGTGTACTGAGGCACGGCACACATGATCCAGATTCCCGTCTTACGCTGGGGCCAGCCATACGAGAGTCTCGACGTCGACGAGGTCGTACATTTCTCGACCGGTGAGCCGATCGCGAAGGTCGGTCGTGCAAACGGCGGTCTCATCCAGCGTGACATGCGTAAGGCCCCGCAGGCTCGCGATGCGCTCACGGCCATCCCGATCGAGGAGTTGGTTGCCCGGGTCGGCCGGGCCGGTGAGTTGTACATGGACGGGACTCTTCCGATGGGCGACGGCACCCAGACTCCGGAAGAGTTCGTTCGTGCTCAGTCGGCCAGCACGGGCCTGCCCGAGCACATGTGCCGGGCGAACATGCAGAAGAACGGTTTCGTCCTCGCCCAGATGGATCGGATCCTGACGTCGTTGACGCGAGGTCTGGAACTGGATGTCCTCACCCGGGGTTTCGGTGAGGAGCGCGGCGTGCCGATCAGCTTCCAGTCGCAGAGTCCGGTCCTCGGGCTGGTGCTGCCGTCGAACTCGCCGGGAGTGCACACGCTCTGGCTCCCGATCATCCCGCTGCAGGTCGGGCTCGTGCTCAAGCCGGGGCCGCAGGAGCCATGGACTCCCTACCGCATGGCGGAAGCCTTCTTCGAAGCCGGAATCCCCCGAGAGGCGATCTCCGTCTATCCGGGGGAGGCGGACATCGGCGCGGCGGTTCTGGACTCCTGCGGGCGGAGCCTGATCTTCGGCGGAACTGCCACCGTGGACCGATATCGCGGCAATGCCCGTGTCCAGGCGCATGGCCCGGGGTTCTCGAAAATCCTCCTCGGCGACGACCAGGTCGACCGGTGGGAGGATTACATCGACCTGATGGTCGACAGCATCTTCATCAACAGCGGTCGCAGTTGCATCAATTGCTCCGGGATCTGGGCCTCCCGCCACACGCGCGAGATTGCCGCGGCGCTGGCCGAGCGTCTCGGGACCGTGCGGGCGCTTCCGCCCGACGACCCGGAAGCGGGGCTGGCGGCCTTCACCGTCCCCGGTGTGGCCGATGCGGTCTCCGAGGCGATCGAGGCGGATCTTCAGGCGCCGGGAGTGACTGACATGATGTCCGGCTACCGAGAGAATGGCCGGGTCGTCAAGGAGGGCCTCGCCGATTATCTGCTGCCGACCGTCGTACACTGCGAATCGCCGGACGCGGCAATCGCCGGCAAGGAATACATGTTCCCTTTCACGACCGTGGTGGAGTGTCCAGAGTCCAGGATGATCGATGCGATCGGCCCGACGCTGGTCTGTACCGGCATCACGTGTAATCCGGGTTTCCGGCAGCGGCTGATCGACGCCGTGCACATTGACCGGTTGAACCTCGGTCCCGTCCCGACGACGAAGCTCAACTGGCTCCAGCCTCACGAAGGCAACATCGTGGACTTCCTGTTCCGTGCCCGCGCGTTCCAGAGCGAGCCGGTTGGGGGCAGTGACGACTGACAAACAGATTGTAGGTGCGGTCTATGACCGCACATTCTTCGGACCGAACACCGTGCGCTCATAGAGCGCACCTACACCCACCATGCGAATCTTATCCATCACGGCCGGCGCAGCAGGGATGTACTGCGGCAGCTGTGCGCGCGACAACTCGTTGGCCGCCGAGCTGTTGTCGCGTGGGCACGACGTCACGCTCGTTCCCGTCTATACGCCGACCCGTACCGACGAGCCGAACATCTGCCGGCCAGAAGTGCTGTTCGGTGGCATCAGCGTCTACCTCCAGCAGCACCTCGCGCTCTTCCGGAAGACCCCGCGGTTCCTCGATCGCCTGTGGGATTCACCGGGCGTCATCGACGCATTTGCCGGGCGTGCCATATCGAATGATCCGAAGCTGCTGGGCGATCTGACGATATCGATGCTACGGGGGAAGGAAGGTGTTCTCAGGAAGGAGTTCGACAAACTGTTGGACTGGCTGGGCGGCGAGCCGGTACCCGACGTGATCAATTTGCCCAACTCTCTGCTGATCGCCCTGGCCGAGCCGCTTCGCGACGCTCTCGACCGGCCGGTCTGCTGCACCCTGCAGGGGGAGGAACTCTTCATAGACGGGCTTGTGTCCCCGTATCGTGAGCAGGCGCTCGAGCTCATTGCCGAGCAGGTCCCGCAGGTCGACCGTTTCATTGCGGTCAGCGAATACTGTGCCCGCTTCATGACGGGGTATCTTCGGATCCCCGAAGAAAAGATGGAGGTCGTGCACCTTGGTATCAACATGACCGGCTACGCGCCACCGCCGACGGGAAAAGGAGACGAGGAGTTCTGCGTCGGGTATTTCGCGCGCGTGGCACCCGAGAAGGGACTGCACGTTCTTGCGGATGCCTACATACGTCTGCGACGGAAGACGGCCTCATCGCCGATCCGGCTCGAAGTGGCTGGATACACCGCGCCCGACCACGGGGATTACATGGCGGGCATCGAAGGCACGCTCGGGGAGGCCGGACTCGCAGACGAGTTCTCCTACCGTGGAGTCGTCGACCGCGAAGGCAAGCTCGGTTTCCTTCAGAGCCTCGACGTGCTGTCGGTACCCGCGACCTATGACGAGCCTAAAGGGATGTTCCTACTCGAGGCGATGGCGAACGGAGTGCCGGTCGTTCAGCCTCGCCGGGGAGCTTTCACGGAGATCGTCGAGAAGACCGGCGGCGGACGGCTGGTTGAACCGGACGATCCCGACAGCCTGGCGGACGAGCTCTATAACCTGTGGCAGGATCGTTCGAAGGTCGCATCACTTGCGGAACGGGCCTACCGGGAGGTCCGGGAACATTACACCGTGGGCCATTCGGCATCGAGACTGCTCGACGTGTACGGGGACCTCCTTGCGGCCGGCAACAAATCCCTTACCGGGCCCTCACAGATTGTCGCCGGAGATTGACGTTGCTGGAAGTTTCCAGGCTAGGCAAGCAATACGAGACGCCCCGCGGGCCGCTGACGATCCTGTCGGACGTGAGCTTCTCGATGGCCGGCGGAGACGCGGCCGCCATCATGGGCCCCTCAGGTAGCGGGAAGAGCACCCTCCTCTATATTCTGGGGGCGCTGGACCCTCCCACGTCCGGGTCGGTTACGCTCGACTCGCAGAATCCTTTCACTCTGTCGGAGAAGGAACAGGCCGCGTTTCGCAACGAACGCGTCGGGTTCGTTTTTCAGGATCATTGCCTCCTGCCGCAGTGCACCGTCGTCGAGAACGTCCTCACACCGACACTCGTTCACCCGCGTCACGCCGGCGAGAAGGCGCGCTTCAGTGAGCGCGCCCGCGAGCTCCTCGGAGCCGTCGGCCTCGCGGATCGCGTGGAGCACTTGCCCTCCGAGCTCTCCGGCGGGGAAAAGCAACGCGTGGCGCTGGCCCGGGCTCTGATCTGTGAGCCCGACCTGCTGCTGTGCGATGAGCCGACAGGTAACCTCGACCGATCCGCGGCCGAGACGGTCGCCGAGATGATGCTCGACATGCACCGGCAGCAACAGAGGGTGCTGGTGGTCGTCACCCACAATCCGGAGCTTGCGGCCCGGTTGCCGATACAATTCGACTTGATCGGCCACCGCCTCGAGCGGCGGTCCTGATGTTATGACGAAGATGCAACTCTTCTACCGCAACCTCACTCATTACTGGCGGACAAACCTCGCCGTAATCGCGGGCGTTGCCGCCGCGGTAGCGGTGCTTGCCGGTGCGCTTCTGGTGGGAGATTCGGTGCGGGCGAGCCTGCGCGACCTCGTACTGATGCGCCTGGGCGAGACTTCATTCGTCATCACTTCGGAGAACTTCTTCCGCGAGGGACTCGCCGGTGAACTGTCAGCGAGACCGGACTTTCAGAGTTCATTCGCCGACGCGGCTCCGCTTATAGCGCTCGACGGCGTCGTGTCACACGAGAACAGCGGCCGGAGGGCCTCGGGCGTGCTGGTCTACGGCGTGGACGACCGTTTCTGGGTGTTCAACCGACGGACGGGACCGCCACTCGAGAGCCGGGAAATCCTTCTGAGTCCCAGCCTCGCCGCCGAGTTCGGCGCGGTGGCGGGGGATTCGGTCCTGGTTCGGGTCCGGAAACCCTCGGCTGTGGCTGTGGACTCGGTGCATAGCGACAAGGACTCGTTCGGCGCCTCGCTGCGGGTGAGTGTCGCCGCGACTCTTGACGCCGATGAGCTCGGGGAGTTCACCGTGCGGCCTCAACAGGGAGCCGTACGGGCCGTTTTCGTTCCGCTCGAGCGATTGCAGAGTGCGTTGGAGCAGCCGGGGAAGGTGAACGGGATCCTCGTCTCGGACCGCCGGGAACTCTCGACGGGCGCCGACCCCGAGGCAAGGCGCGGGCAGCTCGAAGATCTGCTGCGTTCCACGTATGCGTTGATAGACCTCGACGTGCAGGTCATCGAGCTACCCACCCGGGGCCCTGGCCTCGAGTTGTCTGTTGAAAGCGGGCGCGTGACGCTGGATGACCGCGTCGCCGAGGCGACGCGGTCGGCGATCCTCGAGCTGGGCTGGGAGACGACGGGCGTGTTCACATACCTTGCGAACACGATTCGCATCGGAAGCCGCGAAGTGCCGTACTCGCTCGTCTCGGCCGTGGACGGTGAGGCGTTCGCTTCGCTCCCCGGCGGAACCGGTCCACAATCCGAAGAGGATCCACCGCCCCTCTGGTTGAACGAATGGGCATGGAACGACCTCGGCGCAAGCCCGGGCGAGACGGTCGAGTTGGAATACTACGTGTGGCACGAAGGCGGCCGACTCGAAACGAGAACAGCGGAATTCCGGCTGGTGGCGTCAGTCGAGATGACCGGGCTCGGTGGCGACCGGAGGCTCGCTCCCACCTTTCCGGGCTTGTCGGATTCACCCACGGTAGCCGACTGGGATCCCCCGTTTCCGGTCGATCTTGATCGTATTCGACCGAGGGACGAGGACTACTGGGAACAATACCGCACCGCGCCGAAGGCATTCATCCCTCTGGATGTCGGACAGCAATTGTGGAGGACGCGATACGGAGAGCTGACTGCGTTGCGCCTGAGTCCCCCACCGGAGACTCCGAGCGGTGTGGCGCTGGCCAGAACCGAACTGGAAGTGCGGGAAAGGCTCGATCCCGTAGCTGCCGGCATGGCCGTCTATGCTGCCCGTGCTGCCGGTACCCGGTCGTCGAGCGGGGCGATCGACTTCGGTCTCTACTTCATCTCCTTCAGTTTCTTCATCGTTGTTTCAGCCGTACTGCTGGCCAGTCTTTTCTTCCGTCTCGGCGTTGAGCAGCGGTTGCGCGAAATCGGACTTCTGGAAGCTGTCGGGTTCGGGGCCGCCGACATCCGCCGGCTGTTCGTCGGGGAGGGAATACTCCTGTCCGCACTCGGCAGCCTGATCGGAGTTGCCGGAGCCGTGGCGTACGGCGCTGTGATGATGTACGGCCTGCGGACCTGGTGGGTCGACGGTGTCGGGACCACGTTCCTGCGGCTCGAGATCGCCCCGTTGTCCCTGGTGATCGGATTCGTGGGTGGCATGGCCACCGCGGCTGCCTGCATCTGGTGGACGCTTCGCGGATTGCGGTCTCTTTCGCCCAGAAGCCTCATTGCCGGTTCGAGCGAGGCGGCACCCGTACCGGCTTCGAAGAGACGCAATGTCTGGCGGTGGGCGGCGGCGGCCACACTGGCGGCATTCGCCCTGCTGGGGGCGTCATGGGTCGAGTGGCTCGACGTCGCCGCCGGCTTCTTCGGAGCCGGGGCCCTGTTGCTCACGGCTTCGCTGTGTGCGGGGTGGGGATGGCTCGCTTCCAGGAAGCGCCAGGTTGTGCTGGGTGCAACCGGAGGGGTGGTGCGGATGGGTTTCCGGAACGCCTCGTGGCGCCCCGGCCGGAGCCTGCTCTCGATCGGGATGATGGCGTCGGCCGCTTTCATCATCGTTTCCGTGGACGCTTTCCGTCGGGAGATTCCAGAGGGATTCGACCGAAGTTCCGGCACAGGCGGCTTCGCTTTGCTCGCCGAATCACTGTTGCCGGTTGCCTACGACCTGAACACCGATGCCGGCCGGCGGGGCGCGGGTTTCGATGACGAGGAACTCAACACGCTCCGAGCCGCCCGGTTTTTCTCTTTCCGTCTCCGCCCCGGAGAGGATGTCAGTTGCCTCAACCTCTATCAGCCCCAAAACCCGCGTGTCCTCGGCGTGCCGGATGAACTGATCGAGGAAGGCCGCTTTTCTTTCCAGAGTTCCCTGGCATCCACTCCTGACGAACGCGCCAACCCCTGGGCATTGCTCAACACGCAATTTCCAGACGGCGCAGTCCCGGCTATCGCAGACGCCCACACCCTGACCTACATCCTCAAGCGCAAGCCCGGCGAGGATTTCGTGTTCCAGCATGAGGGGCGATCCCTGCGTCTGCGCCTCGTGGCGGCCCTGGCCGACAGCATATTCCAGAGCGAGTTGCTGATTGCCGAGAGTAACTTCATGAGCCTGTTCCCGTACCATTCCGCGTTTCGCATTTTCCTGATCGATTCGGAAGCCGACCGAATCGCCGATGTTGCCTCGGCACTGGAAGAAGGGCTTGCCGACTCCGGCCTGGATGTGATTCCGGCGCGAGAGAGGCTGGAAACGTTCCACCGCGTCGAGAGCACCTACATTTCGACGTTCCAGTCGCTGGGTGGTCTGGGACTCCTGCTCGGAACGCTGGGTTTGTCGGCAGTCATGCTGCGGAATGTGTTTGAACGGCGGAGAGAGATGGCGCTGCTTCGCGCCACGGGCTACCGGGCTTCGGATCTGGCGACGCTCGTGGTTGCTGAGAACACCGTCCTCCTTTTCGGGGGGCTACTGAGCGGCGTCGTCGCGGCCGGGCTCGCAATCATGCCGGCGCTACTGGCCCGGGGCACAATTCCCGGCGGTTCGCTGGCCTGGATGCTCGTCGGAGTGGTTCTGGTCGGGCTGCTGTCGTCGGTTGCCGCGGTGATTGCCCTGTTGCGGGCGCCGTTGCTGGCAGACCTGCGGTCCGAATAGCCCGTGTAGGTGCGGTCTATGACCGCACCTACCTCGGTTTTGGGCATTTGGGCGTGCTTCAATAGCGAGTCTGTCGTCCCCGTTGGTGATAGACTTCCGCGAATCCAAATAGGAGAACCCGTGCGAATCCCAGCACTTCTTATCGTCTTGTCGATTGCGGCCGTTCTGGTGTGGCCCTCCCTGATCCAAAGCCAGGACCCCGGCGTCGCGATGATCGCGGTCGAGGGAGAAGGCGATCAGTATTGGCCGCGCTGGCGTGGGCCTTCCGGGCAAGGGCTCGCCAACGGCAACGACTATCCGGATACCTGGTCCGCAACCGAGAACATCGTCTGGAAGACGCCGGTTCCGGGAAGAGGGAATTCGTCGCCGATCGTGTGGGGCGACCGCATCTTTCTGACGACCGCATACGGCGGCGGGGAACGATTCTCCCTCCTTGCCTTTCGACGCTCGGACGGGGTGCGGCTCTGGGAGAGCTTCGCTCCCAGGGGGCGGTCGGAGTCGGTTCATCGCAAGAACGGGCATGCATCCGCGACGGCCGTGACCGACGGAGAGCGCATCTACGTCTCCTTCGGCGCCCGCGGACTGATGGCCTTCAACATGGACGGAGGGATCGTCTGGCACCGGGATCTGGGCGGGATGAGCAACTACCACGGTACCGCCGGTTCGCCGCTGCTCTACCGGAACCGGATCATCCTGTACCAGGATCAGCGTTCCGGTTCGTTCGTCGCCTCATTCGACACGCGTACGGGTGAAGAAATATGGCGGACGGCGCGGAACGCCAGCGTGGGATGGGGCACTCCCGTTGCGATCCGGGCCGGCGATCACGACGAGATCATCGTCAGCAGCCAGCGTCGCGTGCAGGCCTACGATCCCGACACGGGCCGGGAACTATGGCGGTGCGGCGGCAATCTCTTCGAAGTCATCCCGACGCCCGTCGTCGGTCACGGAATGGTCTTCTGTTCGTCCGGCCGGGCCGGCCCGACACTTGCCATCCGCCCGGGTGGAAGCGGCGACGTGACCGACAGCCACCTGGTGTGGAGTAGTCCGAGAGGTTCGCCTTTCGTTCCATCTCCTCTCCTTTACGGGGAGTATCTCTACATCGTGAACGACATGGCGGCGATTGCGACCTGCTTCGAGGCCGCTACGGGAGAGGTCAAGTGGCAGGGGCGACTCGGCGTCGCACAGCGCGAAGGGTTTTCGGCTTCGCCCGTTGCCGTGGACGGCAAGGTGTTTTTCACGAATGACAACGGTGAGACCTTCGTCCTCCGCGCCGGACCCGAGTTCGAACTGCTTCACGTGAACGACATCGGCGAACGGACACTGGCGTCGCCGGCACTGGTCGACGGTCGCTGGTACATCCGGACCGAGCGGAACCTGATCGGGATCGGCAGCTGACGTCGGCTCGAGTCTTGGGTGTAGGTGCGGTCTATGACCGCACATTTTTCGAACCGCAACAACGTGCGCTCACAGAGCGCACCTACACCTCTGTAACCAGAACACCAAAGTCAACGTAGGCTAGAATAAGCGGTAGGACCGACTCTCGCTGCCCTAGGAGGAGAACTTTGCGAACGCGCGTGTTCCTGAGCGTCATTGTCATACTCAGTGCTGTGACTCTGGGCTTTACCGGAGACAACTGGCCGCACTGGCGCGGCCCGTTGCACAACGGAGTCAGCGACGAAACCGGTCTCCCGCTAAGATGGAGCACCGAAGAGAACATCGCATGGAAGCTCGATCTGCCGGGTCGCAGTGGGGCGACGCCGATCATCTGGGGCGATCGTATCTTCATCAACGTCTCCGACGACGAGAGTATCGAACTCTGGTGTGTCCATCGCAGGACCGGCGATGTGATCTGGAAGAAGGTGCTCGGTGGCGGCAACCGGCGGATCCGGAAGCACAATCACGCGACTCCTTCACCGGTAACCGACGGTGAAAGCGTCTGGGTGATGACAGGGACCGGCCTGCTGCGCCGGCTCGATTTCGACGGCAACGAGATCTGGAAGCGCGACCTCCAGTCGGACCACGGTCCATTCGGCCTGAACTGGGGATACGGTTCCTCTCCCTTTCTGCATGGCGACTCCCTCTACATCCAGGTCCTGCATGGGATGCGGACGGATGATCCGTCCTACCTGCTTCGCATCAACAAGGCGACCGGCAAGACGTTGTGGCGAGTCGAACGTCCGACCCAGGCCAGACGTGAGTCACCCGATTCATACACGACGCCTCAGTTGGTCCGGACCGAGCGCGGTCTGGAACTCGTGATCACGGGCGGAGACTGTGTCACTGGCCACGATCTGGAAACCGGGAGGGAACTGTGGCGGGCGAACGGTCTGAATCCGCGCAACCGCGGGAACTATCGGATCGTTGCTTCGGCGCTGATTCTCGGCGATATCGTGTTTGCTCCAAGCCGAGGGAGGCCCCTGCTTGTCGTGCGTGCCGGCGGCAGGGGCGATGTGACCACCTCTCATTTCCTGTGGCAGACCAACAACGGGCCCGATGTGCCGACGCCGGTCAGCGACGGCAAGTATCTCTATGTTGTGCGGGACAACGGGGTGATCTTTTGCTACGACGCGCGAACCGGCGCGGAGATATACGGCCAACATCGGCTCAAGTCGGGAACCTATAGCTCCTCGCCGGTGCTGGCGGACGGCCGGATCTATCTCACGAACGAGGATGGCGTCACGACGGTGATTCGGCAGGGGCCGAAGTTCGAGGTTCTGGCCGAGAACGATCTGGACGGCTACACCCTCAGCTCCCCCGCCATCGTGAACGGTCAGATCTTCATCCGGACCGACTTCGCGCTCTGGGCCGTGGGCCAGCCGCGCGACTAGTGTAGGAGCGCTCTATGAACGCACAAATGCCCCCGAAACCACGACTTGTGCGGTCATAGACCGCACCTGCACTTCCTGAGCAACATCTCTCGCTCGGGTGTAGGGGCGCTCTATGAGCGCACATGGTTTCGGTTCGAAGAATGTGCGGTCACAGACTGTCACAGACCGCACCTACACTGTGCTCACCTGATTGCAGACGGGTTCTCGGCCTTCCATTCGTCGTAACGCATCCGTAGCGTCCTGACCGGGTTGCCGTCTTCGTGCGGTTCCGTGGTGGTCGGTATGACGGTGATGAACAGCGCGTAGTCCCCGTCGTTCCAGGGCTGGATCCGGTCTTCCGGTGGGTTCCCGACATGAGTGCCCAGCGCGTTGTCCGGGTCGGCTGCCAGGATGTAAGCCACATGCGCCGTCTTGCCCGAACACGGTGCATCGGCGAGAGGCTCGCGGTCGCAGGTGCACCTCCGGTCTCCACCCAGCGAGTCCGCCTTTTCCATCGCCGCCATCACCCGATCCGTGATGGGACCCGGGGTTTCCGCAAGGACACGGGCGGCCTCGATCATGGCTGCGGGCCGGGCGATGCTGTTCCCCTGCACCGAATAGAAGATGTTTGCCGCCGGCACTTCCCCCTGGACGTCGAGGGAAATCTGTCCGTTGGAGGAGCCGGAACGGCCCGCGCTGCGACCCTGCAGGTCCACGATTCCGAACTGGCGCCTTTCGATGTCCGGGTCCGATTCGAGCATCCGGATGATCTCGCTCGGGTGGGTGCCGTTCTGCAGTCCGTCGAAAACAACCATGTGGTTCCGATGAGTCGGGTCGACGCCGGCCTGGCAGGCGGCGACTCCCTTTCCGGGCACGACGACGGCTTGAAGCACTTTCAACCGGTCCGGCGTCGTGCTCGCGGCACACGTCGCCGACGCGATGACGACGCGTCCGGTGTTTCTATCGACCGCGACGATCGACCAGGTTGCCCACGCCGTCGATTCCACAAGCACTGTAAGGAGTAAGACACAAAGGAAACGTCTCATCGGTGTCCTCTTGTCTCATCAGCGCGCGCCGGCAGCCTGTTGGCTGGCGTGGCGCAGCTGATGTTTTTGGGTCGAATCAGTTGCTCGATATCCTGGACCCGTTCTTCAGGTGTCTGTCAAAGAATTCTTCGGCCCGTCTCCAGGCGTCACGCAGGACGAAGGCGCGGCGGAAGAAATGAATCTCGCCGGGATAGATGACCGTCTCGAAGTCTTTGCCCAGCTTCACCAGCTCGTCGATGACCATCAGCGAGTCATGGAAAGCGACGTTGCGGTCGTCGGTGCCGTGCATGATCATCAACGGTCGCTCCAGGTTCTCCATGTGCCGCACCGGCGCCGACACGTCGTAGCCCTCGGGGTTTTCTATAGGTGTCCCGAGTCGGGGAATCGTAAAGCCGCTCAGCCTCATCCCGCCGCCTCGGTTCGTCCAGTCCACGACCCCGGCCACGTTGATGCCGGCGCGCCAGAGCGTCGGATCGACCCAGAGAGCCTGTAGCGTGAGGAAGCCGCCATAGCTGAGACCCCAAACGCCGATACGGTCCGGATCGACGTAATCCAGCGTCTTGAGGTAGAGCGCGCCGGAAGCGACATCGGCGGTGTCGGTCACCCCGATGCTCATGTGGTGGCCCGTGGCCCAGTCGCGGCTGTATCCGGAGCTGCCACGGTAATCGGGCGTCAGGATGACATACCCCTGCTGCGCCAGGTACTGGTGCGCCGAGTAGTACATGCGGTAGCTACCCGGATGCCATCCCAGATAGTTCTGGTCCGAGCCCGAGCCGTGAATCCAGACGATGGCGGGGTGTTTCTGGGTCCGGTCCAGGTCCTTGTGCACCATCAAGGCTGCGGGCACCATCTTCCCGTCGTGACGGCTGGGGAATTCGACGGCGACGGGCGGCGTGAGGTCGGCCCTGTCGAGCCCGGGGGGCATCGAATCGCTCAGGCGCACCGTCCGGGCTCCGGCTCGGGCCTCTACGCTGTAGAAATCGAGGGAATTCTCGACATCCGTCCGGTGATACAAGAGCTTCTCCCCGTCGGGGGAGAACTCGGGGTCGAAACTGTTGCCGCGCGCAGTGACTACGGGCTCGGTCTCGCCCGTCGCAATATCGATGATGCTGATGAATCGCTCCATCTGGTTGCCGACGGTGCCGTGATAGTAGGCGATCCGGTCGCCCTCGGGAGCCCAGTCGCCAAGAGCCGCCAGGTAGTCGCCGGAAGTCAGCTGCCGGGCCTGCGATTCGGAAGTCGCATTGACGGGCATGAGGTAAACGTGAATCCAGCCTGTCCGATCGCTGATGAACGCCACCGTTTCCCCGTCGGGCGAGACAAGCACCTTTGAATTCCGACGCGTGGGAGAGAACCATCGCTCATCGTGGTCGCTCCAGATCGTGCGCCCGACGCCTCCGATGGATGCCACTTTGATGTCGCGCCTCTTCCCGTCGGGCGAAACTTCCTGGTAGAGGAGCGTTCCTTCTGCGGTGAATTGTGCGCCAGTCGTGGCTCCCATCGTCGGAATCCACGCGACATCCCCTCCCTGAGCCGCGACGACTCCCAGCTTGCGCTCCGCAGGTGCGTTGACATAGGAGCGGATCCGCTCGCCGTTGAAGGGAAGAGGATATTGTTCCATGCCGCCGCGGGACGCGGCGAAGGCCAGCCACCGGCCATCCCGGGAGAAAACCGGGGCCGAAGCCGTCAAGCCCTCCGGCAGGAACGTGAGCTGGCGCTGGGTTTTCGCACCGACGGATCCGAGCCAGAGCTGTCCGCGTCGCATGAACGCGATCTGTTTCCGGTCGTCGGAAAGCGTGAAGTTGGCTGCGTCGGCCAGGCCGGAAACATGTTCAGGTTCGGGTGATGCCGGCGAGACCCTCCATAGGCGACCACCCCTGGAAAACCAGATTTCCTCGCCCGAGACCCAGGCAAGGGCGCCCAGGTCGGAGGTGAGCAGGTCGGGATCCACCGGGAAGTCGGTCAACTGGACCGGTTTCTCACCCGGTGTGACGGCAAACAGATCCTGCTTCCCCGCGGCGTCCCACAGAAAAGCGACCTTCGTGCCGTCTGGCGACCAGGCCGGGCTGGATGGGAACTTGATTTCGGCGATGCTCTCGATCGTGATACTGCCGCCGGAGCTTTGAGCCGAAGCGATCGTTGCGACACCAAACAACATCACGGAGAAAACAAGGCATTTCTTCAAACTCATGAACCGGCTTCGAATCGCGTTCGTATCGAGCATCGGCGGATCCTCCAGGTTGGTTGGGTCGGTTTTCGGATTGGCGCATTATAGGGTCGCCTTCCGAACGGGGTCAATCAATCCAGAACACCATCGACTTGGATCTAGAACCAGATCGGGGACAGACCGACTGAAGAAGGAAATCGAGGATCTGGACGTTACAGGCCACTAGCAAGAAACGGTCGACGAGACGAGTGGCGCCAGCGCGTCGAAACACCGGAAAGCCTCGGAGCGTGGTACCACCTCGGCATGATGAACTGTCCCTTCTGACAGTTCATCAGTGCTTCACCGGCTGTTATAAGAAGCGCCGCCCTTCTGGCGGCTAGAATGCATTTAGTTGGTTGGCCACGCGTGTATATCTAATATGGTATAGTCTAAATACAGTATGTGGGAGATCTTCGAGCACCGAAGACTCGAGAGGCGTTTGGCACGGATGCCCAAAGAGATCCTGAAGCGATACGAGAAGTGGAAGGATATCGTTCGTTTCTCTGGTCCCGAGGGGCTTCGACTGATCAAGGGCTTCCACGACGAAGCGCTCGGAGGGACATGGAAGGGACAGCGATCGTCGAGACTCAACGAGCAACACCGTGTCATCTATACGGTCGTGAAACGGAAGGTGCTGGTAGAAGTCATCGATGTAACGGCCCACGATTATAGGAGAAAGTCGGGAGATTGATGTGAAAGATTTCCGGCCGGCGAAGACAAGAATCGAAGTCTCAGTAGGTGAATCCGTCCGGATCATCAGGGAACTGCAGGAGTGGAGCCAGAACCAGCTTGCGGAGCTCACCGGGATTCCTCAGTCCACGATCTCCGCCATCGAGAACGACCGGATCCGGCTGGGGGTCGAACGTGCGAAAGTGATGGCCCGAGCTTTGAAATGTCATCCGGCAGTTCTGGTTTTCCCCGGATGGGAGGTCGGGGACAGGTCGGAACGTACGACTCGCCTGCCGGCCCGAAAGGGGGCCGATGTGAGGGGGACAGGCGTATAGCCTCGTCCCCGGTTTCTTCCTCGTGACATGCCAACCAATAGACCAATGTCGGGTCGGTCTCCCTGTGGGATGATCGACCGGACGAACACTCCATTCGACGAAGAAAACAGGAGGAGAACATGACTCGAAGATTCGCATTCGTGTTGCTTGTCGTCGCCCCGTTTGCCGGTTTGGCACACGCTCAGGACTTCGATCCGGACGAGATGGCGACGTTTTCGATCGTCGCACGGGATCCGATGACGGGAGAGCTCGGCGAGTGCGTTACCTCAAAAGCGCTGGCCGGCGGCGACGGTGGACTGACCGTCAAAGGCGGTGTCGGGGTGATCGCCCACCAAGCATCCAGGAGCCCGATGTACGGAAAACTGGGAATCATGCTGCTCGAGATGGGGATGAGCCCCACCGAGGCCCTGGAGATCATTCAGCGTACCGACGAGACTCCGGAGCGCCGGCAGATCGGCATCATCGACATCGAAGGACGTACTGCCGTCTATACGAACGGGGGCGCTTCGAGTGGCCCTCCAGGTCGGTGGCGCGGACACCGTTGCGGTATCGATTACTGTGCGCAGGGTAACAGCCTGACCGGACCTGAAGTGATCGAGGCCGTCGCGAATTCCTTCGAGTCGTCCACCGGCCCTCTGGCAGAGCGGCTCATGGCGGCTATCGATGCGGGACAAGCCGCCGGTGGCGACGCTCGGGGCAAGCAGACGGCGGTCCTGATCGTGGCCAAGCCCATGGCCTCGCGCGGCGGGTGGAGCGATCGGGTCGTCGACTTTCGCGTGGACGATCACCCCGAGCCCATGGGCGAGCTGCGACGGATCTACAACAACAAGGTGTCGGGAGACATGATCCGTAGTGGGAACTCCCGCCTCAACGACGGGGACCTGGCCGGCGGGCTCGGGGTTCTGATCGGCGCGACCGAGCTGTCTCCGGATAACGACAACGCGTGGGTCGCCGTGGCGAGCGGTTACCTACGCAACGATCGCAAGGAAGAGGCGCTCGATGCTTTGCGCCGGGCGATAGAGCTGAACCCGAACAACGGTATCCGACTGCCGAGCAACCCGAATTTTCAATCGATTGTCGACGACCCGGACTTTCTAAGGATCGTCGGGAACTGATCCGTTCTTTCAGCACGATAAGGGATAGCCCGCTTGCACGGGGTCAATTCGGCTCTCCTGGAGAATACATGCTGGCAATCGGATGTCCCGGAGACAGCGTAAGGACCTTCCGGTACCATTCCTCGGCCTCGTCTGGATTCCCGGATTGCCGCAGCGCCTCGGCGACTCCGAGAAAGCCCTGGACATTCTCCGGATCGATGTCGATTGCACGTTCGAACTGGTCCAGCGCCTCCTCGTGGCGGCCACGCTCGACTAGGAAGAGGCCGTAGTTGTTGAGCGAAATCGCGTCGGATGGATCCGCATCGATGACGTCGCGAAACTCGGCTGCAGCCCGGTCATGCTGGAGGGTTAACGAATAGAGGACGGCGAGCAGGTTGCGGGCGCGCATGTTACCCGGATCGATCTCGATAGACCGGCCTATGATTTCGATCGCCTCATCGTAGAGGCCCTGGTATTGCCGCATCGTCGCAAGATGGAAGAGTCCCCGAGCATCTTCAGGCTCGAGGGCCAGCAGGCGGTCGAGTACTCCGGCGAGCTCAAGGCTGCCCTCCGAGGCAAGCACGTCCGAGAGTTGCACCAGTACCTCGACGTTTCCCGGGTCATTCTCGAGGACTCTCTCCAGCAATTCCACCGCCCGGCGGTGTTCCTGCCCGCGCATGTAGTGTTCGGCCGCCGCCGACAGGACCTCAGGCTCCGGGTAATCGTCGACCATCTCTTCGACGAAGGTCGTCACTCGATCACGGGTTCGGCCCCGCCCGGTTTGAATGAGCCCACTCCACGCTTCCTCGTCCTTGGGGTCCAACTCCAAGGCAAGCTGGAACTGATCGGCGGCCAGTTCGTAGCTTCCGGCGAAGAGCAGCATCTCGCCCTTGCGGCGGTGGTTCGCCGCCGTGGGTGCTGCCTTGACGCGTTCGACAAAGGACGGCGTCGGCATTCGAGGCTCCACGGCATGGACCGCCTGCAGATTCTCGTCGGTCGTGTTCGCGTATATGAACTGAGGGGCCCGAAATTCCAGGACGGGAAAATCATCCGTGTTCATCACCGCGTCGCCCGCGAACCGGTCGAGATCGTCATCGGCGATCATGAACATCGAAAGGATGCTGTACAAGTCCTGCACGTCAACACCTTCAAGATCGGACCGGACCCGTTCGTAGTTGGCGCGGACGACGGCTTCGGAGACCTCGATCGGCGAAGGAGAACCGAGCAGCAGGAAGTCGCTGTCGTTGAGTGCCCACAGTGAGGCGTGGGGAAAGGCCGATCGGAAGGACCGAACGATCGTTCGCAGGTCCTCTGTCGACATATTGTAGCTATGCACCCACTGGCAATGGATCCCATGCTCCGACAGTCGCTCGCGAACTTCTTCGAAGAACTCGCGGGTGAAAAGCGAAGCCATTCCCGACATCCAGGGGTTGGAAGGCTCAGAGATACTGACGTCGTACACCGTGGTCGTGTAGCGTAGATGATTTCGACCATCCCCGATGATCACCTCGACGCGAGGATCCTCCAGGGCACGATGGTTCACATGCTCGAAGAAGCGCGAGGCCTCGATCACCTCGGGCGAGATCTCGATGACGTCCAGCTTCTCGATCGGATGCTGGAGCGCCGCTCCCGCGGTAACTCCACTCCCAAAGCCGATGTTGGCGACGGTAAGCGCTTGGTCGCTGAGAAGCAGCGGTAGATGGCCCAGCATTTTCTGCGTCAGCATGTCTCCGGAATCGGTCGCATCCACCTTCCCATCCACGGCGAGCGTCGTGCTACCGCCATTGCGCTTGACCGACACTGTCGTCGTTGTGCCCTCCCTGAAATACAGAAGGTCGCCGCTCTTCAGGACGGATTCCAGGTCGAGGTTCGAAGCGTAGTAGGGTGCGTATTTGTAGGCGCCCGACGCCATCAACTCGGGATCCCAGCGCGGCACCAACCAGATAGCCGGAATCAGGGCCAGAACGGCAACCGGACCCGCCAAAGCTGTCCGCGGAATCACTGGTTTCTCTGCCGACAACGTCAGAGCCACCCCGACCAGCACGCTCAACGCCGCCGCCAGAACGAGCGTGTACTGGGTCCCGATCGCGGGTACGAGCAGAAAACCGGCCGCGAGGGACCCAAGGATGCCGCCCGCAGTGTTGAATGCGTAGACGGCGGACACTTCCGTGCCGAGCAGAGAATCTGACCGGGCATAAAGCTTCGACGCAATCGGAAACGTCATCCCGAGTAGCGTCGTCGGGACCAGCATGATCGCGAAGAAGAGCAGAAACTCCGCAGCCTGGATGGCTCTGAAGGATTCCACGTACCGGGTGACGAGCCCGCCTATCCAGACCGGCAGCTCACCGAACAGGGGTACCAGGGCGAGAGAAGAAAAGCCAACCCCGATCTCGATCCAACCAAACCCACCGACTGTCGTCTCCCCGCGCGCGGTCCATTTGGAACCGAGCCAGGCCCCCAGTCCCAGGCCGGCGATCATGGCCGCCAGCATCAGCGTAAATGCGTATGTGGTCGGCCCGACGATCAGACTGAGGACGCGAGTCCATGCGACTTCGTTGGCGAGCGCCGCGAGACCGGAAAGGAGCATCGCAAACAGAACGATCCTCGGTCCCGCAAGAGCCGGGCCGGGATCTTCTCCCGTCGTCGATGGCGCATCGGCCGTCCGTGCCAGGCGCCACGACACTCCTGCGATCAGCAGATTAAGTACGGCCGCAAACGCCAGAGCAGCCCAGACCCCAAAGGTCGGTATGAGCAGGAACCCAGCCGCAACCGTGCCCAAAGCCGCCCCCCACGTGTTCGCCGTGTAGACCCGGCCGGCATGCAGTCCGATGGTCTCGATGTTCTCGGTGTAGTAGCGGATCAGGATGGGCAGGGTCCCGCCCATCAGGGTCGCCGGAACGATCAGGAGGGTGAACGAAACCAGCAGCCGGCCAAGGCTCAGCAGCGCGAACGAATCGTAGGCCGATCCATAGAGAGCGCCAAACACAGGATCGGCGAGGCCGAGCATCAGGGGCAGTAGAAGGTTGTAGATACCGATCCCGGCTTCGAGAGCCGCATACGTTTTCACCAGCGGAACGGGCCGTGTGTCGATCAACCGGCCGAACAGGCGGCTCCCCAGGGCGAGGCCCGCCATGAAGACGGCCAGCACGACGCTGACGGAAAAGACGGTGTTACCGATGATGGGTGTGAATAGACGAACCCAGACGATCTGGTAGATCAGGCCGCAGGCGCCGGAAACGAAGAATAGGAGCAAGAAAATGGAGGACCGCCGGTTCACGGTACAAGTCTAGCAGCCCGTGGCAGAACTCTGCAGGGCCGCGTTACGGCCAAACGGGGCCGGATTCTAGGAGGCGAGGACGAACCAATGCTCATTCACTGGGAGGAGTCGGCGACAACGAAGACGGCCCCGTTTCGCCGTAACCCGAAGGGCGCAGGGGGGTTCGGGCCGCAGGCTTTGTCACTTGTCGGTCACGATGAATGATCATCGCTCCGCTCCTCGCTTCGCGCCCGCAACCCGAAGACCCCTGCGCGCGACCCTGCAGAGTTCTGCCACGGGCTGCTAGCGCGGACAGAGGCGCCGATCGGATTCGAAAGCTCCGAATACTTACTAAGAAATTCGGGGTGGAGGGACATTGCAGGTTGCAGATTGGAAATTGCTTTATTTCAGATCTACAGGATCAGGCCTTCAGTGGGTCATCGCCATCCGTCAGTCGGAGCTCCGATCAATAACAAATAGAGCAATCTCCAATCTCCAAACCATGGCTCCAATGGATTGATCCTTTTGTTTTTCGGAAATCATCTGAACAGAGGAATCCGCGGACGTATTTGCGAAACGCGATCATCCGACTGCAGGCTTCCATTTCTTGTGAAAATTGGTTGCTGTCAAGGTTGGTTCCACGTAACATCCACGTAACATAAAGACAGGTGCCTGGCACGTACAAGTCCGAATTAGGTGGGTAACAGCCACGTCCACAGGATTTCGGAACGTGGTTCCCGTGGAGTGGACGGTGGGGCATCCGGCTTTCTCATCTGTGGATGGGTACTTTTTAAATGGAGGCAAATGTGAACAAGAGCAGACTGAGCATGACGCTGGGGGTCCTGTTGCTCGTTTTCTTGGTGTCCGCTCCCGCTTTCTCGCAGGTCACGACGGGAGTAATCACCGGTCGAGCCCAGGATTCTTCCGGCGCCCTGATACCGGGCGTTGAGGTTACGGTCGCGAGCCCGGCGATGATCATCGGCGGCGGTTCGCGGCTGATCATCACCAACGAACAGGGCAGCTATCGCGTGACACAGCTTCCCGCGCCCGCTGTATACACGGTTACATTTTCACTTCCCGGCTTCCGCACCCTCAACATCGAGGGTGTGAACGTGGCCGGCGGAGCGACGATGACGATCAACGGCACACTGGAAGTCGCGACGGTCGCCGAAACGATAACGGTCGTCAGCGAGGCACCGACGATCGACCTGGAAGAAGCAACGACCGTGGTCAACTGGGGCCAGAAGCTGATGGACGAGCTGCCGTACGGCCGCAGCATCCGTGCCTTGAGCCGGCTGATTCCCGGCTTTAACCTCACCCACTTCGACGTGGGCGGGAACACGGCCGGCGGGTCGGCCAGCTTCGGTGCGGAGCTGTACGGTCGCCGGGGCGGCGACGAGATCAACTACGAAGGCATGAACTGGGGATCGACCTTCGGCGACTACGGAACGTACAGCGAGATCCAGTTCGAGACCTCGGCCAAGGGCGCGGAAGCCCGAACGCCGGGAGTCAACGCCAACCACATCATCAAGTCGGGCAGCAACGAGCTGCACGGCAACATCATGGCGGCCATTCAGGACGACAGCTTCCAGAGCGACAACATCAACCAGGGGCTGCTGGACCGCGGCCTGAGGCCATCGGACAACTCCTTCATCCGTTACCACGACCTCAACGGCGATGTCGGCGGTCCGATCATCGAGGACAAGTTCTGGTTCTACTACGCGCACGGCAACATGTTCACGTCGACGAACGTTCCGGGCTTCGACTACCCGGACACGGGAGAGCTGCAGCCCTACACGACGCGGCTGGACTTCACGACGTCGAAGTGGACCTTCCAGTTGACGAACAACCAGAAACTGGAAGCGTCCCACCAGTTCAGCCGGAAGGACACGCCCTGGCGCGGCGCGGCCACCCAGTTGCACCCGTTGGCCAGCCAGCATCAGCTGTCGTGGTCCGGAATCGGTCCGACCCTGAAGTGGACCTACATCATCAGCCCGACGATGACGCTCGATGCGGCGATTCAGCGTGGCGGGTACTGGTGGCCGTCGACCGCGCAGACGAACGACATCCGGCGGGTCGACCGGAACAGCGGCTGGACCGAAGGCCATTGGGGCACGGTCTACCGGCGGCCGATCCGGTGGCAGTGGCCGGTCAACTTCAGCTGGTTCACGAACGTGGGCCAGGTCAGCAACGAGATCAAGGTCGGCTACATGTCCTGGTGGGGAACTCGGACCAACCACGTCGAGGGTTACCCGAACCAGCAGATCTACCAGTACGAGTCTACGGACGCGGAAGCGGCCGCCGAGATCTACTTCAACAATCCGGACCGGGTGGAAATCTACGACTACCCGAACACGGAGCGGTACAACAACTACTACGACACCGTGTTCTTCAACGACAAGATCACGGTGAACCGTAATCTGACGATGAACCTGGGCCTGCGTTTCGAGCGGTACGGTTCGTCACTGCCCCGGCAGGGCAGAATTAACGTCGGACCCTTCTCGTCAGGTACCACGTTTGAATCCCGGGGGCGGGACGAGTTTCCGTCCTACACCTCCGTCGTGCCTCGCGTGTCGGTGATCTACGACATCACGGGTGAGGGAACACTGGCCCTGAAGTTCAGCTACGGCAAATACGCCAGCGAGAATCGCGACGCGCGGAGGGTCAACCCGAACGCACGGACCCGGTGGCGGTACGCGTGGGACGGCACGATTCCCTTCGTGCCGGACAACGGTCCGGACGGGATCTTCGGGAACTCGGATGACCCCCAGCTGCAGTCGATCTCGGGCGGTGGTGGTCTTTCTTCGGTGCGGGACCTGGACCCGAACCTGGACAACCTGACCATGGACGAGTTCACGGCCGGCATCGAGATGGCGCTCGGCACGAACTACGTCCTACGGTTCAGTACGATCCGCAAGCAGGACAAGGGCGGGTTCAAGACCATCAACCGAGCGTTGCCCTTCTCCGCGTTCACGGTCCAGACGCTTGGCCTCGACATCGGCCGGGATAACGTCGCCGGCACTGGCGACGATCGGCAGATCGAGATCTGGTCCGTGCCGCGGTCCCACCCGGGGTTCGGTAAGGTCGACGAGATCTTCCAGAACTTCGACGACAATGAGGGCCGAGACGTGTACACGGCCTTCGACTTTGCGTTCAGCAGGAGGTACGCGGAGGGCTACACCTTCACCGTGAACCACACGAGCAGCTTTGCGAAGCGGCGGGATCCGGACCCACAAAACCCGAACCAGCTGCTTTACACCTTCGCGAACCAGTTCCCGGAGTGGGATCACGTCTTCAAGGTCAACGGCGTGTATGACCTGCCGTTCGGGATGCATTATTCGACGACGCTGAATATGCAGTCTGGCGCGTACTACAACCGGACGACGCGGATCCGGGACGCCCTGGGCCGGAATCAGACCGTCGAGGTCGAAGGCCAGGTCGGCCGCTACGACACGGTTCGGCTCTGGGATAACCGGATCTCAAAGACGTTCCAGCTCAACGACCGGCATTCGATCGAAGCGATGTTCGACCTGTACAACACACTGAACTCCGCAGCGGTGATCCGGCACGAGAACCGCAACGGCCCCAACTACCTGCGGCCGTTGGCGACGAGTGGGATCGATGCGGCTGCGGCATCGCCGATCCTGTCTCCGCGCATCTTCCGTCTCGGAATGCGCTGGAGGTTCTAAGACAGCACTGAGCGGGTGGGAAACCCGCTTCCGGTAAAGGGCGGTCCCTTTGTGGGCCGCCCTTCTTACATCCCGCGAGAAAGTCTGTGTTGACGAGACACATCCGGCGGTAGACTAATTGACTCTCAACTCCCGCTAGGGAAGGAGCCCACAATCGGGCTCCTTATTCTTTTGGCCTGATGAATACGGCAAGACCAACGCCGCTCGATCATGGCCGCGCATTGGAGGATCAGGAATGGACTCTATGACTGAGAAATTGTTTCGAGAGATGGAACAGTCCCGAATGATCGACCGGCGGCAGTTCGTGCAGGGCGGTCTGGCGCTCGCCGCCACGGCAGCCGCAGTTTCCTTGCCGACCGCCGCGGCGGCCGCTCAAGAAGGCCTCAAGACGACCTGGGTGAGCCATTACACCTACGTCGCCCCCGACATGAAAAAGACCCGGGATTGGTATCACGAGGTGTTCGGGATGCAGATGGGTTACGAGGATCGAAACGAGGCCCACCTGTGGTACGGCGATACCGGCGGTGACACGTTGATGATCGTCCGCCAGGCCCGCGCCGGCGAGGATGCGCCGGGCCTGGAACGCTTTGCCTTCATGGTGGACCCCTGGGACGGGAACACCGTCCAGGCCGCTTTCCGACGCATGGGGGTCGAGGCAAAGGCCGACACCGACCACAAGGGTTTCTGGTTCAACGATCCAGACGGAAACGAGATCGGTGTCTTTGCCAAGGACTACGCCGAGAGACCGACGGCCTCCCCCGCCCGGCCCCAGGTGTGGCAGGCGCTGAGCGCCAACCACATCGTCGTGACCTCGAACGACTACCGCAAGCTCGGGGACTGGTATGGAGATCTGCTCAACCTGAGAGAGACCAGCGACGCAGGCCGGGATGTCTACCAGTGGTTCGGCGACTCGGTCTGGATCCCCACCGCGGTTCGCGAAGGCCGGCAGACCTCGGCAGTTCTCAAGTCGCTCGACCACGTTGCCTATACGATCGCGGACTACGTCTCGGCTGATGTTGAAGCCGAGTTGAAACGGCGCAGGATGATCGAGCCCGACGCGGACGTTACAGGAAGCCTCGGTATCAATTGCGTCGACGTCAACGGCTTCAAGACCCAGGTGTGTGATGCAAACCTGGTCCCGAATTCCGAGCGCCGGCGCAGCGGGTAGGCCGAACTCTTCGAAGAGTGTGCGGTCATAGACCGCACCTACACCTCTCACGGTCGCCGTTTGAACCGACGGTTGGGGGGCAAAGGGGGCCTGTGATTCGATTCGGCAGAATTTTCGTGTTCCTTCTTCTCGTGGGGCTGGCGGTGAGGCCGGCTGCCGCCCGTCCCGATTTCCTGAAGCTCTTCCAGGAGGACCCGTTTCGGAACCCGAGCGTCGACGGCTGCGCGACCTGTCATGTGAACCCGGAGGGCGGAGGGCCGCGAAACGAATTCGGGCAAGCGTTTGCGGCGAACGAGTTCGTCATTACGCCGATGCTGCGGTCGAATTATCCGGACCGGTTTGATTTCGCTACGGTTCAGATACCCAACGGCGGCACGTTGCACTTCTCCGAACCGACGGCCCAGTTGGTCGTCTATGAGAAGGATGAGCAGAAGTACCTCGTCGACCTGGCAGCGATCGCCGAAGGGCGGCTGGTGGAAAGAGAGGAAGAGCCGGACCCGGGTCCGAGACACCCGGTCGGCAACTTCAGCTTCTTCATCAGCAGCGTGGGACCGGGCAACGGAGGCAACCTCGGTGCGCTCGCGGGAGCAGATCGGCATTGTCAGGAGTTGGCTTCCGCTGTGGATGCCGGTCACAAAACCTGGCGCGCCTATCTCAGTACCAGCTTTGACGGAGAGCCTGTCCTACATGCCGGCGACCGCATAGGAAGCGGTCCCTGGTATAACGCGAAGGGAATAATGGTCGCCCGAGGTGTTGCCGACCTCCACGGGTCCCACAGCCGTCTCGCCAAGGAAACCGCACTCAACGAGAAAGGCGAGACGGTCAACGGTCGGGGTGACGACCCGAACCGCCACGACATTCTCACGGGTACGATGCCGGACGGCACCTCTGCCGTCGGGATGAACTGCGACAACTGGACCAGCGGCAGCGAAGGTGCGGCCCTGCTCGGCCACTTCGACCGCGAGGGCGGCGGGGACAACCCGACTTCCTGGAACTCGGCTCACCCCTCGCGAAGCTGCTCTCAGGAGGACCTGCGTGCGACGGGCGGGGACGGCCTTTTCTACTGTTTCGCGATCAACTGAATTCCTTCCTGCTCAGAACTCGTGAACGGAGCGCGGACCAGGCTCCGTGTAAACCCGTCAGCTCCAGGGATTCGCCCGAATCGTTGTATATCAATAGTGATGCTGTTTATCTGCTCCTTAGACGTAGTCCAATATATGTCTGAGGGGTAGTTACCCTGCCCCGACCGCTCTGTTAGCATACCCTCGGTTTATTGTAGCCACGCTAGGAGCAGGCCCAGCTCCAGGCCGCTGGACCGAACCCAGTGGAAGTCCCCGTAGCGCACGCCTGAGTAGAGTCCCAGATCGCCAGCGCGAACAAACCGTTCCTGAGATGGAACCCGCCTCGAAATACGACGTTCGGGCAAAGCAATGTAGGCTCGTATGATACGGAAGAGGCATCAGATCGAGCCATGTGGAGGGTCTATGAAGTTTTTTAGAGGAAGAGTATCGCTGTTTGCCGCTTCTGTTCTGGTGCTCGCTCTGGCCGCACCAGCCTTCCCACAAGCCCTGACCGGAGGTATCAATGGAACGTCCACGGACGCTTCCGGCGCATTGATCCCGGGCGTGGAAGTGACAGTCAGCAGTCCGGCCATGATCGAAGGCTCACGATCTGCGATCACCAACGAAACGGGGAGCTATCGGTTTCCGCTACTGCCCCCAGGTAGCTACACCGTCACTTTTGTGCTTCCGGGTTTCGCGACACTGAATATTGAAGACGTGGTGGTGCCTGTCGGAACCACCATGACGATTAACGGGACGCTGGAAGTGGCGACGGTTGCGGAAACAATCACCGTTGTCAGCGAGACACCGACGATCGACCTGCAGGATGCTGCAAAGTCCATCAACTGGGGCAAGCAGGGTCTGGAGGATCTTCCCTACGGTCGCGCCATACGCGGTCTGACGGCGATGATTCCGGGGATGGTCAATCGACAGTATGACGTCGGTGGAAACACAAAGGGAGGTCCGGCCGGCGTAGGCTCCCGCTCGTATGGGCGAAGAGACGGCGACGTGGTGATGTACGACGGCATGGTGTGGGATCAGACCTTTGGCGACTACGCCGCTTTCGAGGAAGTCCAGATCACGTCCGCCGCAAAAGGCGCCGAATCGATGAATCCGGGTTCAACACTGAGCTTCGTGATCAAGTCGGGCAGCAACGATTTCCACGGGACAACCTACATGGACTGGGAGGACGACAGCTTCCAGAGCGACAACATAGGCGAGGACCTGTTGGCCCAGGGATTCAAGCCGTCGAGCAACAAGTTCACTCGCTTCAACGAGTTCAACTTCGACATCGGCGGTCCAATCATCAGGGACAAGTTCTGGTTCTACGTCTCGTGGGGCGACATGTACTCGGGACTGCTGATTCCCGGTTTCATTTCCCTCGAGACAGGCCAGCCGCAGACCTTCTTCACCAGCCTGAAGACTTTAACTACCAAGTTTACCTACCAACTGACCAACAGCATGAAGCTGGAAAGCCACGGATCATTTGGTCGGAAGTGGCAGCCCTACCGCAATGCCGGGTCGGCCGTTCCGGCCGAAGCCACGCACGATCAGCTCTCCTACACGGGTACCGGTCCGACGCTGAAATTGACCAACATCATCAGCCCAACGATGACGATGGACGTGGCGCTGAGCCGGGGCGGCTACTACTGGCCCAGCCGATCGCACACGACCGACATCCGGCAGTTCGACCGCGCGACCGGGGAGACACGTGGCTCCTGGAACGTGCGTTACCTGCGTCCGATCCGCTGGCAGTATGACGCCAACTTCAGCTGGTTCGGCGAAATCGGCGGGCGGAACAACGAGATCAAGACCGGCACTCTGAACTGGTGGAGCAAGTCCTATCGTCTGAATTTCGGATTCCCGAACCAACAGGAGTACCACTACCGTAGCCAGCCGGGCGACGCGACTTTCTTCGAGCGGCCGAATCGGGTCCGTGTGTACGACTATCCGAACAACGAGATGAGTGTCGAAAGCTACAAATCGTGGTACATCAACGACAAGCTCACGGTGAACAATCATCTGACGCTCAACTTCGGCATCCGGTGGGACCACTATTCGTCTTACCTGCCCGAGCAGGGCAACCCGGGAGACGGCCCGTTCGCCACGAAGAACCTCTTTGCGGAAAACCGGGATTTCCCGGTGTACAACTCCGTCGTGCCGCGACTTTCGATGGTCTACGACGTGACCGGTGAAGGCAAGGTGGCGCTCAAGGCCAGCTACGGCCGGTACGCCGGAGGCGGCTCCGGAAGCCGAACCATTCCAGCCCCCAACGCCCGTCACGTGAACCCGGCCGGGAGGACGAGATGGCAGTACGCTTGGGACGGCACCATTCCCTACGTTCCGAACCCGGCGGATCTGCAGACGGTCTCAGGAGGCGGAGGCGGAATCCAGCGGATCGACTCGAACGTGGAACTTCCCTATATGGACGAGTACACGGCGGGAATCGAGCTGGGTTTCACCCGCGACATGACGATGCGGTTCAACGTGGTCCGAAAACAGGATTTCGGTGGGTTCTACGTCAAGGATCTGGCCCGGCCTTACGAAGCGTATACGGACGTTCGGTACGCGGTGGATCCGGGCCGGGATAACGTCGAGGGAACCGCCGACGACGGCCAGTTGCAGGCGTGGTCGGTTCCCAGGAGCTGGCCGACGTTTGCCGACGTCAACGAGCTCTTTACGAACGTGGCCAATGATGAGGCCAAAGACGTGTACACGTCTTATGAAGCGACGTTCAACAAGCGGCACGCGGGCGGCTGGTCGATACTGGCCAGCTACCAGTCGGACTTTGCCAAGATCCGCTGTTCGGAGCGCCGTAGCCGCGGATGTGATCTCATCCCGCAGAACCCGAACGACCTGCTCTACACTTTCAACCTTCCGAGGTGGCACCACTCGCTGAAGCTTCACGGCCAGTACGACCTGCCCTATGGCGTGATGTTCTCCAGTTCTTTCCGATCGCAGAGCGGCGATTACTATGGCCGGGAAGCGCTGATGCGGAATGCGCTGAACTCTACGGTCGTCGTACCGGTCGAAGAGCAGGCCGGTCGCCTCCCCCGTGTGAACCTGTGGGACAATCGCTTTTCGAAGACGTTCCAGATCAACGATCGTCACTCGATCGAAGCGATGATCGACTTTTTCAACACGCTGAATGTCAGTACCGTCCTGAGGGTCGAGACACGGAACGGTCCGAGATTCGGACTGGTGCGGTCTGCCGGTACGGGCGCGACTTCGGCGAGTCCGATCGTTCCCGGGCGGATCTTCCGTCTGGCGGCGCGTTGGAGGTTCTGAGACAGCGACTGGCGGGTGAAAACCCGCGGTTGGGGAGGGGCGGCCGTTCAGGCCGCCCCTTTTTCGGTATAGGAGGCAACCCCGTGAAGCGAATCCTATTTTCTCTCGTTTTGATGGCCTGTTTGCCGGCGCCAGCGTTCTCTCAGGGATTGCAGCTCGACGACTGGTACCGGCTCGATCGTCTCTCCGACGCACAGTTCGCTCCCGACGGTCAGTCGATCGCTTTCGTGGTCACACGGGCGGATCCCGAGCAGCAGCGCAACTTGTCTCACATCTGGTTGGTGGCGGCCGACGGCGAGAGCGAACCGTATCCGTTCACTACAGGTTCCGCGAGCGAGACGCACCCCCGATGGTCACCGGATGGAAAGCGCCTGGCCTTTCTCACCAGACGGGCAGAAGATGCGCGATCCCAGATCTACGTGCTGCAGGCAGGTGGGGGAGAGGCGGTTCGCGTCACGGATTTCGAGAATGGTGTGCAGGACTTTGTCTGGTCTCCCGACAGCACCCGGTTCGCGGTGGTCACCCGAACGGGCCCTCGAATGGATCCGAACGATCCGCTTGCCGGCGTGATCGTGATCCGCACTGCCCGCTATGACCAGGATCGACGTGGCTACTTCGGAAACCTCCGTTCTCATATCTTTGTCGTCGGCGCGGCCACGGGGGAAAGCACTCAGATCACCGAGGGTGGGGACGACAACACGAACCCGGCCTGGTCTCCCGACGGGGAGTGGATCGCCTTCGTCTCCGATCGGACCGGCCGTGCCTTCGAAGGCAGTCGCAACACCGACGTTTTCGTCGTTCCCGCGACCGGAGGCGAACCCCGGCGTATTTCTTCGCACGAAGGAGCCGACGGCAATCCGGTCTTTTCTCCGGACGGGGAATCGATCGCCTTTACGGGCGCAGTCGGGCGAACCGATCAATCCGATATCTGGATGGCGCCCGTTGGTGGCGGTAGGGCCGTCAACCTGACCGAGTCGTTCGACGAGCGCCTCGGCGCGTTTGTCTGGGTCGAAAAGGGAATCTTCTTCACCGCCAGGAGGCAGGGAACCACACCGCTGTTCAAGCTCGACGTGGCGGCCCGGGAGGCGGAGATCGTCGACGGTGAAGGAATGCGGGTCAACTCCTTCAGCATCTCCGACGCCGGAGACTGGGTCTACATCCAGGACGGCTTCCGGCATCCTGGCGACATCCACATCACCCGGGAAAACAACAGGCGTCGCTCGCGTCGCGTGACCGACTCTCACCGGGAACTGGTCCGGGAGCGCACGATGGTCGCCGCTGAAGAGTTCTGGTACGAAGCCGACGATGGCTTCGATATCCAGGGCTGGTTCGTCAAGCCGCTCGGGTTCGAGGAGGGCAGGGAGTACCCGCTCATTCTGCGCATCCACGGCGGGCCCGCCGGAATGTACGGCATCGCGTTCGATCACGAAGTCCAGGTCATGGCCGCCCGGGGGTACGCCATGGTCTACGTCAACCCACGGGGCAGTTCCGGTTACGGGCAGACCTTCGTCCGGGCCAACGATCAGGATTGGGGCGGGGGCGACTTTGGAGACATCATGCAAGGCGTCGACACCGTCCTGGCCGAACACGACTGGATCGATGCCGACCGCATGGCCATCTACGGTTGCAGCTATGGTGGTTTTATGACAAGCCTGGCGATCACCCGGACCGACCGTTTCGCAGCCGCCGCACCCGAATGCATCATCTCGAACTGGATCAGTTTCTGGGGGACCTACGACAACGCCTACAACCACGAAGTCGCCTGGGGCGGCTCCCCGTGGGAAGTCTACGATCTCATGTGGGAGCGCTCGCCGCTGAAGCACGCCCGGAACGTCAAGACGCCGGCGTTGTTCATCCAGGGCGAGGCGGATGAACGAACGCCCGCCGATCAGGTCGAGCAGATGTTCCGCGCGTTGAAGCGTAACGGCGTGGATGCGGAGTTAGTGCGGTACCCCGGGGAGAACCACGGCCACTTTCAAAACGGAAAACCCGCCCATTACGTGGATCGGATCCGACGGATTCTTGCGTGGTTCGACAAGTACACCAATACGAACCCGCCGTCGAACTGATCAAAGGGGCAGGCCCGATTTCCTTCAGCTTGGTGTAGGGGCGCTCTATGAGCGCACATCGTTTCGGAGCGAAGAATTGTGCGGTCATAGAGCGCACCTACACCGAGAACGCGCCCCTAGCCCGGCGGTTTGAAGTAGAGCACCATTCCCGCGCCGCCCGCGGCGAACAGGAAACCCAGGTACAGCAGGGGATTCGGCGAAGTCTCGGGAGGGTGTAGCCACATCGAGACGACGACGTTCACGAGCGGCGCCCCTCCGAAGACGATCGGCATCACGTAGGTCGGCACTCCGCCCGCCCGGAATGCGTAGATGATGCAGACCGCCCCGATGGCCCCCAGTGCGCCGGCGAAGGTCGCCATCGTGGCGCCCTGCCGTGTGAATCCACTCAATTCACCCGACGTGGAGAGTGAAGCAACCGGCACAAGCACGCCGATCAAGAAATAGGCCAGGCCGACGCACAGCAGCGCGCGAAGCGGGTTGCCCAGGGCCACCTGCCCCTGGTGGAGCGTCGGTCCATACATTCCCCAGGACACCACAGCTCCCAGGGCAAAAATTAACCAGAACATTGATTTTCCTCGTGGTTTGTGGCTATTGCTCATTGGCGATTAGCGATCAGCTGTTTCCCGTTCTGTATCCATTCATGTGGGGAATCGTTCCCATTTCGAAAACGGAGAGGGGTGGCCGGCGGCCCCGACCTCCCTCTTACCCTGTTCAGGTTTTGGATCTTACCGGAGGGAACGTGTGCGGGGCTTCCCAGTACGCTTCTACGGGGAATCGCTACCGGGGCGGCGGCCCCTGATTCAACATCTGCTTCAGATCATCGACCCGCTTCTGGTACGCCTCGAGGTTCGTGTCGTCCGGATGCTCCGCCAGATACGTCTCCAACTGCTCCAGAGCCAGGAAAGGTCGTCTCGACCTCATGTAGACGTTGACCAGCTGGAGTCGGGCCGGGCCGGAGGTCTCTGGCGCGATCGACACCGAGCGCAACAGGCTTTCCTCGGCTTTCGCGTATGCCCCCATCTTGTAATAGGCCGAGCCGATGTAGAAACTGTCGTCGGCGGAGGCCGCCCCCAGTTCGATCCGGCCCGATAGCGCTCCCACCGCGGCGGGGAACTGCCCGGTTTCATAGTACAGCCGCCCGAGCCAGCTCAGGCCGTCCGCCGCCGACGGATTGATTTCGACGGCTTTCTTCAGGGACACGATCGCCTGTTCGGCGTCGCCGGCGCGCTGGTGCGCGAAGCCCAAGTCGAGGTGTGCGTCGTAGTAATCGGGGGCCATCTCCAGTGCTTCTTCCAGACGGTCGATGCCCTTGTCCTCTTTGCCCTTCTGAAACTCTTCGAGGGCATCCTCGTACTTCTCGAATGCTTTCTTCGGGATTTTGACGCGCAAAGCTGTAACGTCCGCAACCGGGTCACCGCCTTCTGCGACTGTTCGTGGAAACAGTGAGACAGTGACTTGGATCATCGCGAACGTGCTGTTGTCCACGATGACTCGTTGCCGGATATAGTTGTAGCGCTCGCTTTCGATGACGATCCAGTAAGTGCCGTATCGGACGTTGTTGAACCGGAAGAGGCCGTTGGTGGTTGCCTGCATCCGGCCGATCACGGTCGATTCGTCGGACCCGCGTAATTCGACGTCGACCAATGCTGGTTCGGCTCCAGCTTCCCAGGTGATCTGGCCCTCCAATGGAAAGCCGCCTTCGACGCTTTGACGGACCGATGCGGGCAGAATCGCGTCGCGTGGGATCTCGAATGGGACTCGAGGCTGTTGAACAGGCTGTTGAACAGACAAGAGAGCCATGAAGAGATAAACGATCATCATCCTAACCAGTTGTTTTGAGAGCCTTTTGTTTTCGACATGCTACACCCTGTCCTATCCGGAGCCAACGGATTTACCGCCGAAAGGCGAGCACCGCCAGGAATTGAACGCGGATCGCGTACCGAACACCTTCTTTCAGTTCAGCGTCCACAGCGTCAGCGTCGAGACATCTTTGACGAAGATACGGTTCCCTGCGATGGTCGGGTGGGCCCAGGTCGCGCTGTCGGCGACGGTATACAGCCGAAGGGGGGTGAGCCCGTTGCGGCCCGCGCGTGCGACCCTCAGTTCCGCATCGTATTCCAGCATGAACAACAGGTCGCCTGCTCCGAGGATCGCGGCGTTGGTGGCCTGCCGCCCTTCGCTCGTCCACAGGGTCGTTCCGGTCTCCGCATCGAGAGCGAAGTACTGGCCGCTGTTTCGATGCGATAGCCCGAAAAGCACGCCGCCGACGACAACGCCGTTCGTCATGTAGAGAGAAAACGCCGGGTTTTCCCAGATGTTCTCGGTGACCCATCCGTTATCTCGACGGAGCACGGTGAAAGCCGTGGTCGGGTTACCGAGACCCGACACGATGACCGAGCGGCCATGGAGAATCGGCGTGATCGTGTTTTGCGTCGACCGGGTCGTAAACGGCCGTCGCCAGAGCAGCTCGCCGGTCGATGCCGAAACGCCGATCAGGTTCTCCTGGGTGAAGGTGATCACGTGTCTCAGACCGTCGAACTCCGCGATGACCGGTGACCCGTAGGCCGGGCCGTCTCCATCCCAACTCCATTCCACGGTTCCGGTCTCACGGTTGAAAGCCGTCAGGGCGCCTCGATCGTGTCCACCGACGTGCACGATCACCCGCTCGCCGTCGACAAGCGGTGACATCGACGTCCCATAGAGCGGTCCGACGCGATCGGCTTCCGTTCGCCAGAGGTGTTCACCGGAGTTCGCATCGAACGCGCTCACGATGCCGCTCATGCCCAGCGTGTAGAGCCGGTCCTCGGCGAAGGTTGGCGTTGCCTTGGGGCCCGGCCCGTGACGGCGGGCCGCCGGATTCATCCTGAATGGCGCCGCATAGCCCGTTTGCCAGATCACATCGCCGGTCGCGGCGTCGAGCGCCATCATGACTTCGTCTTCGTCCTGGCGGGCGTGCATGTAGATGCGGTCGCCCACGAGAATCGGCGTGGCGTAGCCGGACCCAACCTCGACCGTCCATTCCTGATTCAGGCTCTCGGGCCACGAAGCCGGTTCGCGAAACGAAATCACGACGCCATCCCGGTTCGGTCCGCGCCACTGCGGCCAGTCCTGGGCCATTAAAACGTCACCGGCGATTGTCAATGCGCAGACCACGCTGATCAGCGCCAGGACGGATCGTTCTCGTATCGTCATTCAGCCTCTCCGTCAGTCGGGTAGGTCCTTGGCCGGTTCCGGCAACATGGTGCTTGCGATGAGCCCGACGGCGTACACAACCAGTGCTACGGTGGCCGCGGCGTATGCAAGGCGCGTGAATGGTGTCGGAGCCGGCATGTAGGTTGCGAGCTGCGTCGTCACGACGGCCGCAAATGTGCCGAACATGCGACCGCCGACATTCGCAGCGAAACTCTCACCGGTACCGCGCAGGTGTGTGGGGTAGACGCGGGGCAGGTAGTTGCCCCAGAAACTCATCTGGCCGACGGTGAGCACTCCCGCAACCAACGCTCCCCATTTCAGTAGGTCCAGGTTGTTTACGGCCGGGAAGAAGAAGACCAGGGGAATGATCGCCACACCGGGTAGCAGGAAGATACGGATGAGTCGCACCCGGCTCAGGATGCGAATCGCGAGGAACGCCAGCAGGAGGCGTCCTGCCAGACCACCGCTTTCCTGGAAGAATTGGACGGCGCTGACGACTTGCTGCTGCTGCTGAACCGGGAGGTCGACCACGCCCGGAAGCCCGGGCACGATTCGCGGCAGATGCTGCAGTGCGCCGAAAGCCGCGCCGTAGGTGCACGCCACCATCACCGCCGTCACGATCGTTGTCCTGCGGTAGGCCGGCGCGAACAGTTCGAAGATACTCGGCCGTTTCAAGGTGCCGGCGGCGCGTTTCTCCCGCCAGATCGGCGACTCAGGAAGGAAGGGCCGGATGATGATCAGGGGAATCGCGGGTATGAGCCCCGAGATCAGCGTATACCGCCAGGCGTCGTGGCCTCCGTAGATTGCGGGGAACGCATCCCCGTACGTTACCGCCATGTAATAGGCGCCGGTGACCATCAGCCCGCCGAAGGAGGAAAACGCCTGTGTGTAACCCAGGACCGATTCCCGCTGTTTACGGTGGGTGAACAGCTCCGCAAGCCAAGTGATGCCCGCGACGAACTCGACGCTGACTCCGATGAACGTCGTGCACCGCAGTACCAGCAACATCGCAGCGGAGGTGGCGAAGCCCGCCGCGAAAGCTGAAAACGCATAAAGCAGGATGCTCCAGAGGAGGACCTGAAGCCGTCCGAATCGATCGGTGAGGTAGCCACCCAGCAGGCCGAAGATACCGCCGCACACGGCGGGGACGTAGAAGAGCAGGCCAACCCACGTGTTGAACTCCGGTGTGCCGGGCGCGATGCCCTCCAGCGCCATCAACGCCGGCCGCACGATGAGCGGCAGCATCAGGAGTTCGTAGATGTCGAAGGCGAATCCCATCGCGGCGACGCCGCAGATGAGCCACTGCTGCCCGGTGAGTTTAGGAGCGATCGCGTCGTCAGCCATTCCTGTACCCCTCGAAGAGTATCGCCGGACTCTAACACAGCCAACCGTAGACCAACCACCCTCCCAGGGTTTTTTGCAAAGCCTCGGAGAGCGTTTGCTACACTTCTACGATTCTTCGAGGATCGTCGAGTCGATGGTAAAAAGACGGCTTCTGTATGCGGCCCTGCTGCTGGTGGCTCTGTTGCACCAGGACTTCTGGTTCTGGAGCGACCGAACGCTGGTCTTCGGGGTTCTTCCGATCGGGTTGTTGTATCACGTGATCTACACGCTGGCTGTCGTCGGCCTCATGTGGCTCCTGGCCGAGTATGCCTGGCCCGTTCATCTCGATGAGGACACCCCCTCGACCACCTCCGCTCCGGAAGAAACTCCGTAGACGCCGATGATTCCAACCATCTTTATCTTCCTCTATCTCACCGGCGCCCTCTCCATCGGTCTGTTGGCGTTCCGCCGCGCACGGAAAGCGAACGTGGAAGACTTCTTCCTCGCGGGCCGTTCGATCGGGTCGTTCGTGTTCGTCCTGTCGCTTTTCGGCACCCACATGACGGCATTCTCGATCCTCGGTGCGTCCGGCTTTTCGTTCACCAACGGGATCATGACCTTTGGCCTGATGGCCTCGTCGTCTGCGCTCGTCGTGCCGGTGCTGCTCTTCTTCATCGGCACGCGGTTGTGGGCCCTGGGCAAGCGCCACGGTTTCATGACGCCCGTGCAGATGTTCCGCGACCGTTGGGAGTGTTCCCATACCGGGACACTGATCTTCGCAGTGCAGGCGGCGCTGCTTGTGCCCTACATCATCATCGGTGTGATGGGCGGAGGCACGACGCTCGAAGTGATCAGCGGTGGCCGGGTTCCCTACTGGGCGGGGGGCTTGCTCGTCGCTCTGGTGGTCATGAGCTACGTGTTTTTGGGAGGCATGCGGGGTACCGCGTGGGTGAACACGTTCCAGACTCTGCTGTTCCTGGTCTTCGGGACCCTCGCCGTCTTCGTCATCGGGCGGGGGATGGGTGGCTTCGGAACCGTCATGGAGCGGTTGCTCGATTCACCGTCAACCGCAAGCCTGCTCAGCCACGAAAACGTCGCTCCGCTTTTCTTCTTGAGCTACATGTTCATCCCGCTGTCGGCGATTGCGTTCCCGCACATCGGAATCTTCTGCCTCACGGCCCGCCGGATGAAGCAGTTCAAGCACACGATGATCTTCTACCCGCTGTGTATCCTGGCCGTATGGGTGCCGAGCGTCTACCTGGGCGTTGCAGCCAACGGGGCGGTGGACATTCCGGCGATTCAGGAGAAGCTCCAGGCGCGTGCCCAGCTCGCCGAACAGGGTGCCCTCATCTCGCCCGCCGAACGCCAGGCCCTTGCGGGGGCGGCGCGGGGGGACGATGTGCTCATCCGGCTGCTGGATCGTTATGCTTCGGTCTGGCTCGCAGGTTTGCTCGGTGCGGGAATCATGGCGGCCGTGATGGCCAGCGACTCACAGATCCTGGCGCTGTCGACGATGTTCGCGGAAGACATTTTCGCCTACTACGGGGCCAGGGAACGATTCGGCGAACGGGTTCAGATCCTGACGGCGCGGGCTTTCGTCATCGCGTTAACCTCCATCGCTTACCTGATTGCCCTTCGCGCGCCGGGGTCGATCTTCACCCTGGCCGTCCAGTACGCCTTCACCGGCTATGCCGCCCTCTCGCCTCTACTGGTAGCGGCCATCTACTGGCGGGGAAGCACGAAGTGGGGCGCACTGGCCAGCACCGCCTGGGTTGCCTCCTCCGTCGTCGCTGTCGCACTTTTTCAGCAGTTCGTACCCGCTCCTGCAGGTCTTCCGACTCTCGTTTTCTCGTTGGCAGGGATGGAGGTCCTGGTCCGTACCGCCGGCGGCACCGCTGTCCTGGGATTGATGCCGGTCGTACCGATCACGGTAATTTCCGCCCTGGTTCTGATCGGCGTTTCTGCGGTGACTCCAAAGCCGTCGGATTCCACGCTCGCACGGTATTTCGACAAGTGACGAGTGACGACAACCATCCGTCTGCGCCTTTGGCGCATCCACCCTTCCTTATCCAAGGACGGGAGTGGGTTCTCCTCATTACAGGCTTTACCGACTACCGACTACTGACTACTGACTACTGATTTCTGGTATCTTTTCCGCTACAGTCGTCCGTTAATTAATCAACGGAGTGGGACGTGAACCTTTCCGTTCAGAGGAGATCGATGAAACTACGACGGGTTGCGACAGGTGTTTGCCTCGTCGCCCTGATACTGGCCACCTCGAGTGTCGCCGTGGCGCAGACTGTGCGCGGCTCGGTTTCCGGAGTGGTTCGGGATCCGTCCGGCGCCGTCGTTCCCGGCGCTGAAGTTGTCTTGAGACAACCGGACACAAACCGTACACGGACTCTCTCATCCGACCCGGAAGGCGAATTCGCTTTTGCGCTGCTGCCACCGGGAGGCTATGAATTGGAGATTCGCCGCGAGGGGTTCCACGTCGGCAACCACTCGCTTGTCCTGCAGCTCAACCAGAATGTCCGGATCGAGCACGAGTTGGCCGTTGCCGGCGCTGCCGAAGTCGTCGAGATTGTCGAAGGTGAGTTTCTCCGAGTCGATACCGCGTCGCGCAGTACAGTCATCGACAATCGACAGGTGACTCAGCTTCCCCTCGATGGGCGGAACTTCTTCGAGCTGAGCCTGCTGGTTCCGGGAAGCGCCCCTGCCGCACAAGGTTCTGCGGGCTCGGTACGCGGCGACTTTTCAATCCACGTCAGCGGCAGCAGGGAAGACTCCAACCTGTTTCTTCTCGACGGTGTTTACAACGGCGATCCGAAACTCAATGGTGTGGGTGTGAATCCACCTGTGGACGCGATTCACGAGTTCGAAGTGCTCGGTGTCAACCACCCCGCTTCCTTCGGCCGCAATTCCGGCGGTCAGGTAAACGTCGCCCTCAAATCCGGAAGCAACGAGGTGCACGGTACGGTCTTTCAGTTCTTCCGCAACGCGGCTCTGGACGCGCGCAACCGTTTTGCTCCGGCCGGTGAGCCTGATCCCAAGTTCCAGCGGAATCAGTTTGGCTTCACGCTCGGGGGGCCGATCCGCCGCGATCGAACGTTCTTCTTCGGCGACTACGAAGGACGCATTCTCCGGGAAGGTATCACACGGCTCGCCTCGGTCCCGACTGCGGCTGAGCGTGCCGGCGATTTCACTGCCAGCAGGCTGCCGGTTCCGAACGTGCCGGGCGTGGGACCGTTGCCGCAGATACCAGGCTTTTTCCAACACCCGGTTGGCCAGGCGATCGCCGCGCTCTACCCTTTGCCGAACCGCGCCTCACCCGGAGCGAACTTCGTGAGCTCGCCGACACTCGGCGACGACGAGCACCACTTTGATGTGCGCATCGACCACGCCTTTACTCCGAGCTCCGAGTTCTCTGCGCGCTACAGTTTTGCCGACCGTGACCTTGTCGAGCCCTTTTCGGGACCGACCTTCTCATTCGTGCCCAACTACGGTAATCAGGTGCTGCGCCGGGCCCAGAACCTGATGCTGGGAGAGACCCATGTTTTTTCGCCCGCATGGATCAACGAGGCTCGCTTTGCGTTCCATCGAGTGGCTATCGGCGTCAACCAGGAAGGGCAGGGCACGAGTCTCAACAGCCAGGTCGGACTGCCGGACATCTCGACCAAGCCGCGAGACTCGGGCCTGAGCTTCATCCGTATCAGCGGACTTTCGCCGCTGGGTCACGAGTTCAACAACCCCCAGGCCAGCGAGTCGAACACGTTCCAGTTGATCGACCAGGTCAGTTACGTGAGGGGGCGTCACAACATCAGGTTCGGTGGCGAGTTCCGCGCCATGCGGCAGGACGCTTTCCGTGACGTTCAATCGCGAGGCATCCTCCAGTTTCTGGGGGTGTTCACCGGTAATCCGCTGGCCGACTTGCTGATGGGTCTGCCGACGGTCACGGGCGTTGCGCAGCTGGACAACCCCCAACGGCTTCGGTCCGAGAGCTTCGCCGGCTTCTTCCAGGACAGCTACAGGATCCGGCCCGAACTGACTCTGACGGCCGGGCTGCGCTATGAGTACACCTCGCCACCGGTCGACGCGGAGGATCGCGCCAACCTGTACGATCCGTCGACGGGCGGACTCGTCCCGGTCGGTACGGGAGGAGTTCCGCGGAGCGGCTATTTCGACGACCGCAACAACCTTGCTCCCAGCATCGGGCTGGCATGGGCGCCGGGCAGCGGCGATACGGTCCTCCGAGGGGGCTACGGGATCTACTACGATCAATCGGCCCTCGCTCCCGGCGAAGGGCTGTATTTCAACGCGCCGTACTTCGACTTCGGGCTGTTCTTCTCGATTCCCCCGCAGGGACCGTTCCCGGGATTCACCCTGACGTTGACCGATCCGTTTCCCCTCGACACGTTCCCTTTCCCGACGCCGGCTTCAGCGCTGACGTTCGATCGCAATCTGCGAACGCCGTATGCCCAGCACTGGAATTTCGGGATACAACGGAGCCTGGGAGACACGCGCAGCCTCGAACTCGCGTACGTCGGGACGAAGGGCACGCGATTGATCGGAGCGCGCGACAGCAACCAGCCTGCGCCTTCGACTGCTCCGCGCAACCGTCGCCCGAATCCGCTGTTCGACGACATCGTTCAAGTCGAATCGCGATCGAGCTCCATCTACCACGCGCTCCAATCCCGTTTCCAGGAACGCCTCTGGTGCGGCATGACGATGCTGGCCTCCTACACCTGGTCGAAATCACTCGATGACGCGTCGGGGTTCTTCGCGACTTCGGCCGACCCGAACTTTCCGCAGGACTCGAACAACCTGGCAGCCGAACGCGCGCGGTCGAACTTCGACGTGCGGCACCGCTTCTCGCTGGCCTACAACTATGACATCCCGCTCGGTTCGTTCGCGGCGAGCTCATTGGCGCGCCACATCTTCGGAGGTTGGCAGACGAACGGCATCCTGGCCCTTCAGAGCGGACGACCGTTCACGGTGGCGCTGCTGCCGGAGCTGGACAACAGCAACACGGGTCGTTCTGTTCTGGGGTTTGGAGCCAACGACCGGCCGAATCTGATCGGCAACCCGGGGATCTCCGACCCCTCTTCCGACGCCTGGTTCGACACGAGGGCTTTTGCGATGCCTCCGTTCGGCAGCTTCGGCAGCGCGGGGCGCAACCTGCTGGAGGGGCCCGGGCTGGCCACCTGGAGCGTGTCTCTGGTCCGGACGATGGAGCCGACGGAACAGTTGAGCCTCCAGCTCCGCGTGGAAGCGTTCAACCTCTTCAACCGGGGGAACCTGGATTTGCCCGACAGTTTCTTCGGTTCGCCGACCTTCGGTCAGGTGCTCTCCGCCGGCAGCCCCCGCCGGTTGCAGTTCGGCCTCAAGATTTTGTTCTGAGAATGCTCCAAAGCGTCTCGTCGCGGCGACCGGCTCGCTCGGAATTTTCGCCAGAGGAACGGCTGATCATTCAGGAGCACCGGACTCCCCTCCAGGTCCAGCGGTACCTTCGCGCCCTACCCTATAACTGGGAGAACACTCTGAGGACGTTCCGAAAAGTGGTCGAGTACGGGCGGGCCAACTGCATCGAGGCGGCGCTGGCGGCGGCCACGATCATGGAACAGCACGGCTATCCGCCATGGCTGCTCGACATTGAGTCCGTGGATGGGCTGGATCACGTCCTGTTCCTGTTCAACGTTCGTGGCCGGTGGGGAACCATCGCCAAGTCCCGGGACGTCGGCCTGCACGGCAGGAAGCCGGTTTTTCGAAGCCTGCGAGACCTGGTCTTCAGTTATTTCGACCCATACATCGATGGTACGGGAAGAATCAACGGGTACGGCGTCGCTAATCTGGACGAGCTGACGACGAGCAACTGGCGTCTCTCTGAGCGTAATGTCTGGGTGGTTGAAAGACGCCTGATCGATATGCCCCACAAGTCGCTCAAGACGTCTGATCGACGCTACGAACAAACTCTGAACCGATTCCTGCGATTCAAGAAGATTTACCCGGACAAGCCTTTCACTGCGTACCACAATCGCCACCAGTGGATGTAGCTCGAACCTGTCGAGAGGCGACGCTGGTCCGAACTCATGTAGCGACTGAAGAGTGTGAAATTCCAGTGCCAGTCGGAGTACAATCCGCGGATACGACAACCCCGAGGAGGGCCCATGAGAAGAATGATCGCAATCGTCCTGACGGTCGCATTTGTCCTGACAGTCGCAACCCTACCCGCGGCGGCGCAGCGCGGAGCGGGAACCGAAAGGATCGACGTGATGCAGATGCCGCGGCCAATCGAGGCGCTCGATACGGTGTGGATCGAAGAAATGACGTCGCTGGAGGTCCGGGATGCCCTCCGGGCGGGCAAGACGACGGCTCTGGTCCTGGCGGGAGGCATCGAAGAGAACGGTCCCTATCTGACGACCGGCAAGCATAATCACGTGCTGAGAGTCGTCGGAGAGGCGATCGCCCGAAAACTCGGCAACGCCCTGATCGTTCCAATCGTAACGATCGAACCGGGCGACCCGGAGACAAGAACCACACCGGGCACGGTGATCGTCTCCAGACCGACCTACAAGGCCTGGCTCAGCGACATCGCCACGAGCCTGAGGACGCAGGGTTTCGAGAACATCGTCATGATCGCCGACAGCGGCGGCAACGTAACGCCGATGAGGGAAGTCACCGAGGCCCTCAACTCGAGTTGGAAGGGCGACAAAGCAGCCGTGCACTACATCGACGAGGCCTATAACTACGACGAGATCCTGGCGTACCAGAACGAGGTCATGAAAGTCGAAGAGGTGCGTTATTCCGAGGGCTATCACGACAACTACTACATCACGTCGATGATCATGAACGACAACCTGGATTACGTCCGCTTGAATCAGCGGATCAAGGCGAACAAGGCGTCGATCAACGGCATCAGCCTCCTGCCGGTCGAGAAGAGCCTGGCCCACGGTCGGGCGCTGATCGAGATGAGAGCCGACGTCAGCGTCGCGGCGATCAAGAAGGCGGTGGCAGACGCCTCTTCGAATTAGCGCGCGACGCTTGAAAAGGCAGTAATCGAGGGACTCCGGCGGTGCTCGTCAAAACGCGAGATTCGCTCTTTGTCTTTCCCGCAAAAAAATAGCGACGGTCAGCAAACAGCATTGACCGCCGCTACAAGCTCGAATCTTCAGACAGTTCAAGCCCTCAGAATGTGTACCTCAAACCGAATTGTCCCTGGAACGGGTCGCGGGCCAGGCTCGGTTGTCCAAACCGCGAGGACCGCATGTTTCCGTTATACTGGACGAAATTGTCGGTGTTGAAGACGTTGAACATCTCCCACATCACTTCGACGCTCTGGCTCTCGCCGAAATTGAAGATCTTCGATGTTCTCAGGTCGACGATGGACAGTCTGTCGCCTCGCCCGGAATTGTACTCGACACCAGCCGGGCGATCCCGTCGCTGTCCGTCACCGTTGTCGTCGTTGCCCGTCGTGATGTTGTAGGGCGGGGCCGAGGTAAACTGGGCCACCACCGCCAGCCGAATGCCGTACGGCAACTCGTGGGAGTAGTTTCCGATAAACCGGTGGCGGATGTCGTTGCGTGTCGGGCCCCAGTCCTGCCGGAGATTGTGATGGTTGCTCGGGCTGCTGGCGAACTCCTTGATGTCGCCCAGAGTGTAATTCATCGAAAGGGCCCGTCCTGAGAGGAATCTCTTCTCCATGCGGACCTGGAACTGATTGGCCTTCGTGATGTTGCTCTGATCCAGAGCCAACTCCATCCGTATCCCCGATTGGTCCAGAGGATAGATCTTGGGGAAGTCGGCTCGAGACTGGCCCGACTGGAGGACGCAGTTGGTGATGCACGCGTTGACGTTCCGGTTGAATCCCAGGTCCTGGCCGAACATGTGGATGAAGTTGAATCCGACCATCGTACCCTGTGCGACCTCGAGGTCCAGTCCCCCCGAGAACTGGTGCATGAAGGGATTCGAAGTGGTTCGGCTCGGCAGCCGGACCCGGCTCGCGGCCCGCTCGGTCAGGATCGACCGATCGGGCGGGTCACCAAACGATCGTCCCCCCGGATACCCGGGGAAGAAATCGTTGGGGACGCCCGACGACCGAACATCGTTCCCGAGATTGGTTTGACGGTACCCTGCATAGTTCTGGACGACACCCCGAACCGAGGAGGTCCACAGCGAATCGTAGAACACGCCGTAACCGGCGCGGATGACGGCGCGCCCGTTGTTCTGCGGATCCCACGAAAGGCCCACGCGCGGGGAGAAGTTGTTCTTGTCATCCGGCACGGGCGCGAAGGGGTGACCCCGCAGTTCGCCGTTCAAGTGACTCTTCCAGAGGTCGAACTCCGACATGCCCTCCGGGAACGGCGTCCCGTCGATGTCCCCACGCCACAGCTGCAGATCGTACCGAATGCCGGCATTCACGGTGAGGTTCGGACGCATACGCCAGGAATCGTTGAGGAATACCGCGAAGATGTTCGAGTTGCGGGTGTAGGCCGCGGTGTCGAAACCCCGGACGTCGATGCTGCCCTTGCGCAGCTCGAGACCCTGGGTGAAGCGGAACGGGAGCGTCGAGGGATCGTTCGGGTCGACCGGCAGATCCGACCTGAACTCGTACGTCCCGGGGGTGTTCGCGCTGCTGACGTAGGTCCCGAGAACGCGGTTGGCTTCGCCTCCAAACTTGATCGTGTGATTCCCGACGTTGTAGGTCATCGTGTTGGAGAGAATCCAGTTCTGCTGCCGACGGCCCTGGGTGTTGTCCCGGCCGAACCGGATGCTCGGGAACCTCAACGAGGGCCGGTTCTTGATGGAGTCCCTGAAAAGCTCCTGATCGGACCGGTTGACCCGAAGCTCGTTCACGATGCTCGAGCCGAAGAGCGACGAGAGACTGACGGTGATGAAGTGCGAGTTGCGGTCGTCCTCGTAGCCGCTGTCAAAGGAGAGGTTGCCTCCGGCTGTCGTGTTTTCGATGAGGCGGTTGTCGTAGACACCCACGATATTCAGCGTGTGCTCCGGACTGATCGTGACGCTGCCCTTGGTGAACAGGTTGTGAAACCGCCAGGGGTTGGGGACGTCGGCCGTGGTGTCGTACCCGATGGAGTCGACGAAGCTCACCAGTTGCGGCGGGATCACGACGAAAGCGACCTGGTCGGCCGATCGTCTCTCGTAGGACACGAAAAAGTGGGCCTTGTCTTCAACGATCGGTCCCCCTATGGTCCCGCCGTATTGTTCGGACTTGAAGGGCGGCGCCACACCTGTGAAGGCGTTCGGTTTATCGAACGCGTCGTCCCGGCGGAAATAGAAGGCGTTGCCGTGAAACTGGTTGGTGCCGGACTTCGTGACGATGTTGATCACCCCGGTGGCCGATCGGCCGAACTCGGAGGAATAGGAATTAGCCATCACCTGGAACTCCTGGACCGCCTCCTGAGCCAACTGTGTGCGCGTTGCCGACGAAATCGACGATCCGCCGCCCGTGACCTCGTCGTTGATGTCCACGCCCTCCAGCCACATCGACTTGAAGCGTTCGCCCATCCCCCCGAACGATACCGAATCGGTCAGGGTGCCTCGCGCGTCCGAAGCCTGATCGGTGACGACGCCCGGCGACAGGAGCGCCAGGTCCATAAAGTCGCGCGACTTCAAAGGCAACTCTCTGATCTTGGTGGTGTCGATCAGCGTCTTGATCGTGTTTTCGGTCGTCTCGACCAGCGGGGCCTGCTCGGTCACCGTGATCGTCTCGACCGTCGCCGAGACATCCAGGGCGAAGTCGATCTTCGTGTCGGATGCCGCGTTGACCTTGACGCCGGGTCGGGTCACGGTCGTGAAGCCCGGAAACTCGACGGTGACGGTGTATATGACCGGTTGCAAACCATTGAACCGGTAGGATCCCACTTCGCTGGTCAACGCTTCCCGCGTCGCACCGGTGCCCTCGTTCACTAACCGGACGGTTGCTCCCGGAAGGCGGGCGCCGGTGGCGTCGGTCACGTCACCCAGGATCGAACCCACGGTCCCTTGTGAGTACGCCGGCGTTCCCAGCATTGTTATCAAGACCACGGACAAGAGCAGGAATCGGGCTGCTCGCATAGTTAGGCCAAACGTGGCCATTAGCGGGTGATGCTTCATCAGGTTTCCTCCTCACAGGACCCTCCTGCACACGCACCACCCCTAAGAACCTTCGGGAGTAGCGTCATGCATGGAAGGGGAACGGAAATTACTAGAAATCTGCACGCTATCCTACCAGCTAGCGTCAAACCCGCGTAACTTGGCCTAGGGTATAAATTCAAGTAATCCGTTAGATATGCATAACACTACAAATAAAGTTATATGCATCGAGCGTAGGAGCGGTTCACGTCGCAGGATTCGCACGCTAAGTCCGGAGAAAACGAATATTCCGCCGAAGCCGGATTCTGAAATCTTCTGCAGGCCAAGGTGGCCGAGTCGTTGCCTGGATCCACCGGTCCTACCGCCGGTTTTCCCACGCCGGTCAGACACCGAAGATCGAGCCGGGGCTGGGCGCCTTTTCCTTTGACCCCCGGAAGCAAGTCGAGATAGGATGCCGGCTCCTTTTACACCCGCACGAGCAAAGCGAAAGCCAAGAGGGGGAGTAATGAACAGACGCTTCAGACGACTCACCGGGCTCCTGGTCCCAGGTGCCCTTTGCTTCGTCCTGGTCGGGTGCCAGGGACCCGAGTCGAGAACGACGGCTCCGGACCTCGTATCTCAGGCCCAGATCCGGCGCGACACCTACGGTGTCCCGCACATCCTTGCGGAGAACGAGGAGGCCGCCGCGTTTGCCGTCGGTTACGCGCAGGCCGAAGATCATGTCCTGGAGATCGTCCGCCGCTATTTTGCCGCGCGCGGAGAGGAAGCCCGGTATTACGGCGGAGACGTCGAAAACGATTTCATGATGAAGCGCTACGGGAACTACGAGGTATCCCGGGATAACTTCCCCCGTCTCACGCCCACGTTTCAGAAGGTCCTGAATGGTTTCGCCGCAGGCCTGAACTACTACGTGGAGCGTCATCGCGCGGAGCTGCCGGAGTGGGTTCCGATCTTCGACGGCGTCGACGTCCTGACGCGCAGCCGTGCCGAAATACTCCGGTTTGCGCTTCGCGAGAGCTTCATCGCGGAGCTCCAGAACAAGTATTCGACAGATTCATCGAACCTCAAACCCCAGTCGCCACCGAACAGCGCCATGGCCACCCCGGACTGGGACGTGATGGGCTCCAATGCGTGGGTGATTGCACCCTCGCGTAGTACGTCCGGCAATCCGATCCTGATGTCGAACCCCCATCAGCCTTGGGCGTCGCTTTACTGGGAAGCTCACATTACTGTCCCGGGCGTGATCAATATGTTCGGAAACACCTTCCTCGGATCACCGGCGCTTCGTCACGGTTTCAACGAACATCTCGGCTGGACCCATACGACCAACAGTCCCGATCTCGAGGATATTTACGCCCTGACACGCGATCCGCAAAACCCAGACAGCTACATCTTCGAAGGCGAGTCGATGCCTTTGACGAAAAAGGAGATCACCGTTCAGGCCAAGACAGACGACGGCAGCCTGCGGTCCGAAACCAGAACGTACTGGTACTCACACCTCGGCCCCGTCGTGCATCAGACCGAGGACAAGACATTCGCGGTCAAGTCCGTGGTCATGGACGAGTTTCGTTTCTTCGAACAGTGGTACGAAATGGGAAAGGCCAAGAACCTGGACGAGTTCAAAGCCACCCTCGGCAGGACCGTGATCCCGCGGTTCAATACCTTGTACGCCGACGTGGAGGGCAACATCATGTACGTGTGGGCCGCCTCCCTCCCGAAGCGGATCGAGGATGGGACCGATTATCGGCTCGATGTACCGGGAGATACGGGGAAGTACGTCTGGACGGAGGTGCATGGGATCGAGGAATTGCCGCAACTGCTCAACCCCGCGGGTGGCTATGTGCAAAGCACCAACAACCAGCCGTCGTACACATCGTTGCGCGACCGGCTGGATCTGAACGAGTATCCCGCGACGATACTGGCATCAGAAGGAGAAGAGCTCAGCCTGCGTACGCAGATTTCGCTCCAGATGCTCGAGAGCCAGGAGAAGTTCTCGCTCGAGGACGTGCAGCGGTTTACCTTCAACACCAGAATGCCGGTGGCGGATCGCGTAAAACCCGCGCTCATCGAGGCCATCAAGCGGACGGCGCAGCCGTCGGAAGCACTCACGCTCGGTCTTCGAGCGCTCGAAGGCTGGGACAACCAGGTGTCAGCGGAAAGCCGCGGTGGGGTGCTGTTCCAGCGCTTCTGGGATACGTACCAGGCAGCCGTTGATCAGCCGTACGCAGTGGAGTGGGACCCCAACAGGCCGCTTGAGACGCCGCTAGGGTTATCCGACCCCGCGCTGGCCGTCGAGCACCTCGAGGATGCGGTGGCCTGGACACGCGAGACCTACGGCGCCGAAGACGTTCAGTGGGGCGAAGTGCACCGCATCCGCCTTGGCGACATCGATCTTCCGGCCGATGGGGCCAGTGGCAGATACGGCCTCTTCCATAACGTCCAGTACGGCGAAGCGGAAGACGGTACCCGCGTCGTTGGAAGGATCGAGCCGGGCGGACCATTCGTCGGCGGGGCCACCGGCTGGCTGATCCTCGTCGAGTTCTCGGACCCCATCCTCGGCTACACCCTGCTCGCCCACGGTCAGACTACGGACCTGGAGTCGCCTCACAGTACGGATCAGGTGTCGTTGTATGCCAACCACGAGTTGAAGCGGGCCTGGTTCAGCGAAGAGGAGATCGCGGCCAACCTGAAGGTCTCGTACCGGCCCGGCGAAGAGGGTCCTGAATAGGTCAGTCCGGGAGCGAGAACGCGATCAAAGCTCCGCGGGAAGCCACCGTGACATACTGCTTTCCGTCGAGGAGGTAGGTGATCGGAGCTGCGGTGATCGGTGCGCCCGTCTGGAAGTGCCACAGGTCCTCACCCGTGCGCGCATCGAACGCAATGAGGTTCCCGTCCCCGCCGCCGAAAACCAGTCCGCCCGCGGTGGAGAGGGTTCCTGCCGTCGACGGCCCCGCGTAGGGAAACTCCCATGCGACCGTCGCTGTCGCCGGATCGATGGCGCGCAACATTCCTGAAACAGCGGTGCGGCCGCGCGTCGTGCCTCCACCGAAGTAAGGTTGGCCTGGTGCAAAACTCTCCTTCCAGTTGAAGTAGGTGGCGCAGCCTTCTCGCGCCGTAACGTAGAACAGGCCGGTGTCCGGGTTGAAACTGGGAGACATCCAGTTGGTTGCGCCCTCGACATCCGGACAGATCAGCGTTCCCTGCTCGGTGGGACGAGCGTCGGGCAGCTCTACGGGACGGCCGTCGTCACCTATTTCCTTCGCCCAGGTCGTGTTCACGAACGGCTTGGCGATCAGCAACTCGCCGTTGGTTCGATCCAGCACATAGAAAAAGCCGTTCCGGTTCGCCGTCAGCAGAAGCTGTCGCTCGCTTCCGTCGAACGGCAGATCCGCGAGCACGGGGATCTGGGCCGAGTCCCAATCCCTGGTGTCATGCGGCGTGAACTGGTAATACCATTCGAGCTCGCCCGTGTCCGCATCCAGCGCGACGATACTGTTGCTGTAAAGGTTGTCTCCTTCGCGCTCGTCCCCGTAAAACATCGGTGCGGGATTGCCAGTCCCCCAGTAAATGAGATTCAGTTCCGGATCGTACGTGCCAGTCAGCCACGGCGAGGCTCCGCCCTGCTTCCAGGACTCACCGCCCCATGTGTCACCGCCAGGCTCCCCGGGCTCGGGAACGGTCCAGAATCGCCAGGCGCGCCGACCCGTGTTTGCGTCGTATGCGTCGATGAACCCGCGCGTCCCGTTGATCGATCCGGCAATCCCGACGACGACCTTGTCCCTGATGACCAAGGGTGCGGAAGTCGCCGAATAACCGAGCTCGTGATCGTCGAGGACAATGCCGCCGATCGGCTCACCGGTCTTCATGTCCATTGCCAGGAGCGTGGCGTCGAGTCTTGCGACGTACAGGCGCTCCTGGAACAGGGCGAATCCACGATTGACCCACCCGCAGCACAGGCTGAGGGTAGTCGGGAGGTTTTCGACGCGGTGCCAGACCTCTCGTCCCGTCCTCGCGTCGAGGGCCCAACCGTGGTTATACGGACCGGTGAAGTAGATGAACCCGTCGACCACCAGAGGCGTGGCTTCGAGGTTTGCCGTCAAACCGGTCTGGAAGATCCACGCGGGTTTCAAGCCGGCTACGTTTTCCCGGGTCAGTTGATCCAGGGGGCTGTGTCGCCGGCCGGTGTAATCGCCGGAGTAGGTGAGCCACCGCTCCGGGTTTTTGAGCCCGTCCAGCAGGTCCTGGGTCGAGATCTCACTGGCGAAAACAACCCCACCCAAGAGCAGAGCGACACAGACGAAACGCCGGATCATTCTCCGCCCTCTCCCAGGCCGGCGGCTTCGGCGAGGAACCGCAGGATGTCATCCAGTTCCCTCGCCGTCAGCCTGTCTGGTCCGTAGTCCGGCATCAAAGACTTCGACTCGGAAATGACGTCTCGAAGTTCGGTCTTCAGAAACGCGCGAAGCTCCCCGTTGGCATCCAGCATCTGGATGGAGAAGGCGTCTTCGTTCTTGCGCAGCCCGCCGATCCGTTCGCCCTCATTCGTCACGACCGCGACCTGCTCGTAGCCGGAGGGGACGACCTCGCTCGCATTTCGAATCGCGCGGATCAGGGCAGTTCTGGAGCGCGCGCGGGCCGCGAAGGTGAGGTCCGGTCCGAAGCGCCCGCCACGACCACCCACGCTGTGGCAGTTCGCGCATCTCGCCTTTCCGAAGAACAGGCTTTCACCGTTCGACCGATCGCCGCCGTCGATGCGGGCCGGTCCGCTGAGCGTTCGAAGGTAAGCAATCACGCTCCGTATCTCGGAGTCGGAAAGCGAAGACTCACCCATCTCGGTTTTGGGAATGCCGTTGCGGATGACGGCGAACAAGTCGGAATCGCTCCCACCGTGTTTCCATGTGCCGGTCGTCAGAGCCGGCCCGCGGTAGCCCTCGGCGTTGATGCCGTGACACGCCCCGCATCGGGATCGATACAGTCGCAAGCCTCCCTCTGCGGAAACGGCTTCATCGGGCGCGGATTCCTGAAATGCCGCTGCCGGGCCGGCGTAGAAAAGGAAAATGACGCAAAGAACCACGCGTAACAATCGAGGACATGTCTCGGGCGGCCTCATGGACGTCGTTCCTGCAGGCCTCCGGTATGGGGTGTTTGCACACTCCAAACCATAACGCTCGGCAATTTTCGGACGCAACAAACTTCTTCCCGGCGCCGAAGACGCCGGATCGGTGAAAGCTCGACTGCGGAGCACTTTTTTGTGGATTGTTCGTGAGATAAAGCCCTACAAATAGCGGTACCAATTTTTCTTGGCCCAAATTGGCGATTCGGACGGCGGTTCCGACTGGAAGCTACCTTGTCTCTTTGAAGCGCCTCGAGCTCATTCTTTGCGTTCCGCAGTTCTGGAGGTCCCGACATGAACATCATGAGACTAAGACTCACACCTGTTCTGCTCTGCCTGCTTGCTGACTCCGGTCTCGCCCAGAACCGGACGCACGATCTTCGGCTGGAACCGCAGAACGTCCATTGGGGCTACTACGACGCGCGGGTGAGCCCGGCGCTGCGGATCGCGTCCGGCGACACGGTTCGTGTGGAGACGTCGGTGGTTCGCGGGGTGGAGCGACTGAGGGCCGCCGGGGTCGCCGACGAAGAGATTCCCGAATCGCTGAAAGTGGTGGATCGCGAGGTCACGGAACGAGTGGGCGCACATGTACTGACAGGGCCGATCCACGTCGATGGTGCGGAGCCCGGCGACGCCCTCGCGGTCGAGATCGTCGAGATCGGATTCCTTCACCCGTACGGCATCGCATACTTTGTTCCGGGATTCGGTACGCTGCCGGATGACTTTCCGTATACACGATTCAAGCTCATCCGATTCGACCCGACGAGCGGCGTTGCGGACTTCGGCTCGGGTGTTACTTTGAGGCTCGCGCCCTTCTTCGGTTCGATCGGTGTGGCGCCGGCGTTGGGTCGTCTCCCCAGCGGACCCCCGGGGCCGCACACAGGCAACCTCGACAACAAGGAGCTCGTTGCCGGTTCGACTCTATACCTGCCGGTTCACGCTCCCGGCGGGCTCCTCTCGTTTGGGGACGGACACGCCATACAGGGCGACGGCGAGGTCACGTTGACCGCGCTGGAAACATCCCTTCGAGGAACGGTTCGGATCTCTCTCGAAAAGGGAAAACGTTTGAACTGGCCTCGCGCCGAAACCCCGACTCACTACATCACGATGGGGCTGAACCCGGACCTCGACGAAGCTGCGAAGTTGGCGACGCGCGAAATGGTCGATTTCCTGGTTTCCGAAAAGGGCCTGAGCCGTGACGATGCTTATTTCCTCTGCTCGCTGGCGGTGGATCTGCGGGTCACTCAGCTCGTCGACGGCACGAAGGGCATCCACGCGATGATCGCGAAATCGATCTTTGACTAGATCCCTAGACGCTTGATCCTCAGGTTTGAAGATTTTGCGATCAAGCGTGCCCTCAGCAGTCAGCTTTCAGCCTTCAGTTTCTTCGGAAAACGGGACGGTAGTCCCATCCGACTGAGCTGATTGCTGAAAGCTGATAGCTGATCGCCTTTCTGGCTCGCCCTCGTCGAGCTCAGCGCGCCCAAGGGGCTCGAAATTCTTTGACAAGAATACGATACGGTGCTTGAATGATCATGAAGAAAGCCCGAGTCAAGAAGACCCGTTCATAAAGCTCCGCGCCCCCTGCGCTTGAGAGGGTTGCGGTGTGTCATGTCTGAACAAACCGTCCTCATGGGCAGATGCAAATGAAAAAGGTGCTGGTTTCCATCGCCGTCGTTATCGTGTCGGCGTCCCTGACCTACGGGCAGGATGTCGGCTCCACCTCACTCGTTCCTTCTCACCGTGCGATGCTGGACCAGTATTGCGTCTTATGCCACGACGACGTCGAACAGTCGGGCGGCCTGACGCTGACCAACCTGGATTGGTCGGATGTCGGCAGGAACGCGCCCGAGTGGGAAACCGTCGTGCGCAAACTGCGTGCCGGTATGATGCCTCCGGGCGGCCAGCCCCGGCCTCCGGACGAAGAAGTGGACGAGTTTGTTTCGGCCTTGGAGGCGGGTCTGGATGAGGCCGCAGCTTCCGAGCCGAATCCAGGTTGGAAGCCGATTCACCGGCTCAACCGGGCCGAGTACGCCAACTCGATCCGGGAACTGTTGTCGGTGGACATCGATCCTGCGGAACTCCTGCCCGCCGATGCGTCCACCCACGGTTTCGATAACATGGCGGAGGTCCTGGGTGTTTCCACGACGCTGATGGAAGGCTACGTCCGGTCGGCCTCGAAGATCAGTCGCACGGCAGTCGGCGATCCCGAGATGAGTCCCATCGAGGAGACGTATCCACTTCCCCAGGGATTCTCCCAGATGGAACACGTCGAGGGCACGCCGTTCGGAACCCGCGGCGGGATGGCCGTCACCCATCACTTCCCGCTCGACGGCGAGTACATCTTCAAGATCAAGCTCTACCACCTGAGCACAGGGCCGCTGTTCGGACAGACGTCACCGGGCGAGCAGATCGAGATCGCGATTAACGGTGCACGCGTGGCGTTGCTCGACATCAACCCGAACATGAAACCGGCCCATGATATCCGGACGGGTCCGATCAAGGTGAACGCGGGTCCGCAGAGGGTGTCCGCTTCCTTCATTCAGAGAGCCGCCGGACCCGTACAGGACTTTCATGCGCCGTTCGAGTACGCGATGTCGGATCTGACCGTTGGCTCGATTCTGGGATTCACCGGCCTGCCCCACCTGAAGACCCTGAACATCGGCGGACCGTACACGGTGGAGGGTCGGGGCGATACTCCGAGCCGCCGCAGGATTTTTGTCTGTCATCCCGCCAACCGGGCCGAAGAGCTTCCCTGTGCGACGCAGATTTTGTCTTCGCTCGCCCGACAGGCCTACCGGCGTCCTGTGACCGACGTTGATCTCGACCCCCTGCTCGCGCTATACGAGGCGACCCGGAACAGGGTGGACTTCGATGCGGGGATCCGGATGGCGATCCAGGCAATTCTGGCCGACCCGGAATTCGTCTTTCGCATGGAACGCTCGCCCGATGACGCGCCGACGGCGGAGAGTCATCGGATATCCGATCTGGAGCTCGCTTCCCGGATCTCATACTTCATCTGGGGCAGCGCTCCGGACGCGGAACTGTTGGGTCTGGCTGCCGGCGGCAAACTCGGGGATCCATCCGTTCTGGAGCAGCAGTTGCGACGTATGGTGGCTGACCCTCGCTCGGAGAATCTCGCGAAGAACTTCGCCGGGCAGTGGCTGTTCCTGCGAAACCTGAGGGACGTCCAGCCGGACAATTACATCTTTCTGGATTTCGACGTAAACCTGCGTGAGTCGATGCTGCGGGAGACGGAACTGTTCTTTGACGCGATCGTCCGTGAAGATCGGAGCGTCCTCGACCTTCTGGACGCAGACTACACGTTCGTCAACGAGCGGCTCGCGAAACACTATGAGATTCCGAATATCCAGGGCAACGCTTTCCGTCGTGTGCCGATCACCGACGACAACCGGAGGGGTCTGCTGGGTCACGGTAGCATCCTGACCCTCACATCGCTGTCGAACAGGACGTCGCCGGTCATGCGCGGCAAATGGGTGATGGAGAACCTCCTGGGCGTTCATCCTCCCCCACCTCCTCCGAACGTTCCCGAGTTCAGTGAGGACGCGCACGGCGAAAAGCTTCTGTCGGTGCGGGAGCGACTGGAACGCCACTGGAGGGATCCGGGCTGCGCGGGCTGCCACAAGATGATGGACCCGATCGGCTTTTCGCTGGAGAATTTCGACGCGGTCGGAGGCTGGCGTGTCCTCGACAACGGTTTCGAGATCGATGCGTCGGGCCAGTTGATCGACGGGACGAGCGTCGACGGACCGGCGAGCCTTCGGGAGGCGCTGATGCGCAAGTCCGGCGCCGTAGTCCACACGTTCGCGGAGAAGCTCCTGATCTATGCACTGGGTCGGGGTCTGGAGTACTACGATATGCCGGTCGTTCGCTCGATCGCGCGGCAGGCGATGGGCAACGACAACCGTTTTTCGTCCTTCGTTCTTGGCATCGTCAAGAGCACGCCATTTCAGATGAGAAGGACCGAGGACAGTGAGGCCAGCGGCGATGAGGCAGCCGCCGCAGCTCGACCGGGCGCCGTCGACGGCCCAGCAGTGACGCCCAGACAGTAGCACCGGTCAGTGTCATCCACCGTTGCACACTAGGAGGAGGCTTAGAGAGCAAATGTTTATCACCAAGAGACACATATCACGGCGGACAGTTCTCAAAGGTATGGGCGTGGGTTTGTCGCTGCCGTTGCTGGAGTCAATGTTGCCGGCGCAAACCCCGCTGCGCAAGACGGCAGCGGCAGCGCCGCCGCGGTTCTTTGCCATCCAAGTTCCGCACGGCGCAGGTGGCAGCTGTATGCACGGCCGAGAGATGAACTACTGGTCCCCGGTGAAAGAAGGTTCCGACTTTGAGATGACCATGGCGCTGGAACCTCTGGAGCCGTTTCGGGATTACGTCACGCTGATCAGCGACACGGACTGCGCCAACGCCGCGCCGACGACGCCCGAAGAGGTCGGCGGCGACCATAGCCGCTCGGCCGCGGTGTTCCTGTCCGGAGCTCATCCGAAGATGACCGAAGGCGCCGACTACTACTGCGGCACGACAGTCGATCAACTTTACGCGCAGAAGTACGGTCAGGACACCCCGCTGCCTTCCCTCGAGCTCGGGATCGAGGACACCGGTTCGCTGGTGGGATCCTGCGGTTTCGGTTACAGCTGTGTCTACAAGTATTCGATCAGCTGGGCCTCCCCGTCGAAGCCGCTCCCGATGCAGATCGATCCGCGAGTGGCTTTCGAGCGCCTGTTCGGTGATGGTGGCTCGCCCGAACAACGCATGATCCGCAGGCAGGAGGACCGGAGCGTTCTCGACACGATCGTCGAAAAGATCGCGCGTTTGCGGAAGGACCTCGATGCGAGTGACCGCGACCGGCTGAACGAATACGTGGACGGTGTGCGGGAGCTCGAACGACGTATCCAGATGGTCGAAAAGCACAATTCCACCGGCGAGGCGCGCGAGCTCCCGGCGGCGCCGATTGGTGTTCCGGACTCGTTCGATGAACACGTTAAACTGATGTGCGACCTGACCGTGATGGGCTTCCAGGCGGAGGTCACCAGAGTCTCAGCGCTGATGCTGGCCAGAGACGTCAGCCCTCGAGTCTTCCCGGAAAGCGGTTCGAAGACGCCGTTCCACTCGGGGTCCCACCACGGAGAGCAGCCGGAGCAGATCCTGGATTTCACGAGAGTCAACAGGTATCACGTCAGCCTGATGGCCTATCTCCTCAACCGGATGCAGTACACGCCCGATGGAGACGGCAACCTGTTGGATCACTCGCTCGTGCTGTACGGAAGTCCGATGGGTAACGGACACATTCACGAGCACAAACGGTGCCCGTTGTTCCTGGCGGGTCACGCAAACGGTCAGCTCGGGGGCAACTACCATCTGAGAACTCCCGAGGGAACACCGATGGCCAACGCGCTGCTGGCGGTGTTGCACAAGCTCGGTATCGAACAGGACAGCATCGGCGACAGCACTGGAATGCTGACGATCTGACGTTTGAAATCACTGTCGTTGAACTCGAGGAGAAAGAAGACAATGATCGGTAAGAAGGTTACCTATGGATTGTGCGTCGCGGTAGTACTTGCCGCCGTTGGGGGGGCCTCGGTGCTGATGGCGTCCCCCGCGGACGTCCAGCTTCCGGAAGCCGCCATGCGCGGTCAAATCGAAGTCGTGCGTTCGCTGCTGAAGCAGGACGTCGATGTGGATTCCGCCCAGGGTGACGGCATGACGGCCCTCCATTGGGCGGCGCTGAAGGACAACCTGGAGATGGCGAAGCTGCTGATGGAGTCCGGTGCGAACGTAACCGCGACGACCCGTCTGGGCGACCTGACCCCTCTGTTCCTGGCCTGCACTCACGGCAATGCCGGGATGATCGATCTGCTGCTCGAGGCCGGTGGGGATCCGAACACCGCTAACACAGTGAACGGGCAGACAGCCCTCATGCGAGCGGCTGCTTCCGGCGACGCGGACGGTGTCGGGCGATTGCTCGAAGCCGGCGCGGGGGTCAACGCCAGGGAGACAGCGTACGGGCAGACTGCGCTGATGTTCGCGGCCGCGGACAACCGGGCCGAAGTGATCCGCGTGCTTGCCCGAAACGGCGCCGACATCGAAACCGCCTCGAAAGTGGAGGATCTCACGTCCCGGCCGCGGTACGACGAAACCGGGCGGGCCCTCCCGCCGCCTCCTCCGGGCGCGGAGAAAGACAATCCGCCGGTGGATTTCTCTCAGAGGCCCAAGGCGAATGTGATGGGCGGAGTGACAGCCTTGATGTTTGCGGCAAGAGACGGGCAGATGGACGCCGTACGCGCGCTGGTGGAAGCCGGAGCCGACGTCAACCGCGTCAGTCCTGGAGATTTCAGCAGCCCCATCGTGTATGCGACGGCTAACGCCAACTTCGATGTCGCGATGTACCTGCTCGAGCACGGAGCCAACCCTAACGCTGCCAACAACGACGGCCTGACACCGCTCTTTGCGACCATCGACATCGAGTACGCGCCCCTGTCCTGGGCGCCCGTACACCTGACGACGGGTCAGAGAGTGGGCCACCTGGAACTGATGGAAGCACTACTCCAGGCGGGCGCGAACCCGAACGCTCGGCTGACACGGAAGCTGTTCTACAGGCCCTCCTCCCACGATCGTTCGTGGGTGCGGACAGAAGGCGCGACGGCATTCTGGCGAGCGGCAGCGGCAGCCGACCTGAAAGCCATGAAGCTCCTGGTGGCCGGGGGGGCGAATCCCAAAGTAGCGACCGATGAAGGCGTGACACCGCTGGCGGCTGCCGCTGGAATCGGATGGGTTCCAGGGGAGTTTTCTCAGACCTCACGCGATCCGCGTGCCCATCTAGCGGCTGTCGAATACTGCCTCGAGCTGGGTCTCGACGTGAATGCCGGAGATGAAGAGGATCAGACGCCGTTGCACGGAGCGGCGTGGATCGGCGACCATGAGCTGATTCAGTTCCTCGTGGACAAGGGCGCCAGCTTGGACGTCCAGACTGAGAAAGGGTGGTATGTGACCGACATGCCTAACGGCGTGGACGTCGCTGGCGGCTTACCGACAGAGCGCCCTGAAACGGTTGAGTTTCTGATGAAGCTCGGGGCTCCGGCACCGGTGGCTCCCAAAGCCGGGGATGGAGTTCCCAGGAAGCGCCCCTAAAGAGTCCGTTGGGTTGAGGTCCTGGATGGCGCCTCAACCCGACACCTACCTGCCCGTAGGGTCTCCCAGGCCCGCGAGAATCAAGGTTCGCAACTCGACGCAACCGACGCCAGCGAGCGCGTGTTGATCGTGTCGCCCGTGTCCTGCCTGTAGACGGTGCCTTTCACCTGCACCTTGTGACCCTCGAGGGGTCCCGGTCGCACTCCCGGAATCGCGAACTCGAGGCTGGGAAGCCTGAAGCTGAGGGCGCCCAGCGCCGCCGCCTTGGAGTCTGCGAGCTCTTCCGGTGTCGTTTCTCCGGGCCGCTGTGTCCTGAACGGCTCCGGCGCCTGCATCAACATCCATGTGCCGCCGGCCTGTCGGGTCAGGCAACCAACGGCCCGGACGGGCGTCGTGCTGGGCAGTGGTTTCGGTCCGTCCTTCCCGACGAGATGGATCCCGCCGAGAGCGTCATCATTCAGATCTTCCGTCCCGGCCGGAAAGCCATTTTCCTGGAGCACAAACGTGAAGATGTCCATCTTGGTCGCGTCGCTGACGGACGTGATGGCCTGTCGCGGCATCGAGCTCCGGAGCACGGTAAACAGCTCTACAAGGTTGTCTTCCCGCCATCGATCCATGAAACCGTCACCGACCAGCATCGGCGCGTTGCCGCCGCCGGAGCCTCCCGCACCGGGCACCGCGCCCTTAAGGTCCACTCCATGGCATCGGCTGCAGGCTTCCTGGAAAGCCGTTGCGCCCCGTTCGGCCTGCCCGGGGGCGTAGACGCCGTCCCAGACCGTCCTGCCTTTCGGGTTTCCTCCTTTTGATGCCGCGCCTTGCGGCATCCCCGCGAATACGCTGCCGGCTGCCAGGGCGACGAAACCCACAGCCGAAACCAGACAGATCGCCAGTCCTCTACGCATATAGCTACCCCCTTGCCTTTGCCCTGAGCAACAACCGTGATAGTCGTCTCGCGGCCCTACGAACGGCCTCGTCCCATCGGAAGGCGACCCTTCCGATGCGCTGTTCGCCTCTCCGACAATCCGGCACTCCGCCATGGGTTGCTGGTCCATATGAAGATCAAACTAGCGCCACCGTAGCCTCCGTCACACTGAAAGTCAAGCTTTGGGACGCGGCGGGTCAGCGCAGGTTTACGCCGGGGGACGCTGTTGCCGTCGACGCCGAAAACCAAGCTGGGCGGCGGTCCCAGCGCAACACCGGGGGCGGCTGAAACCCACCGGTGGCAAATTTCTCCGTCCTGTATCCGAGCGGCGAGCCTACGATAAGGCCGCGGTCACAGAGGTATCGCTGGAAAATCGCGCGGTGAGGGAGTCCTCGCTTTGGGCGATCTATAAAGAAAAAGGAGCCCGATGACGGGCTCCTTTTTCCGGGCTTCGCGCCCGGCTTCCCATTAAAGAACGCTCTACCGCTTATCGTTGCTCCCGGGTATATCCGGCCGGGTCGGGTTCACGCATGTGGATGCCCAGCAAGTATCCGAGAATTCCGAGCCGAGCTTCATCAGGAGACCAACCGTCTCGGGATACTGGGTCTGATTCATCGACCAACCATTTGCGATGTCCGCTACCGTATCTCCAGTGCCGACATCGCTGACTTCGCCGCCGCCCCGGCTACCGATGGTGTTGGCCCTGGCCGTCACGTCGGCGCCCTGTGCGACCAGATAGAGAATTAGGTCGTTTCGGCCAACCAGCGCCGCGCCGTGCAGCGGCGTATATCCTCTGTCGTCTTTGGAATTCACATCGGCGCCGAGCTGTTCCACCAAATACTTGACGGTGGCCATTCGGGCGTCCGGCACCTTGTTGGAGCCTTGATTCGAATGATGCATTCCGACGGCCACCTGCAAGGGCGTGCTTCCGTGTTGCGTTGGGATGCTTGGATTGGCGCCCGCGGCCAAGAGAATCCGCAGCGCAGCGACATCGTGCGCCCGCGCTGCCCGCCAGAACGCCGTCGCGCCGGCCGGGTCCGGACCCCCGCTGTTGCCAAAGCCCCGGAACCACATCTTCTTCTTCAGTCTGGCATTCGGATCCGCTCCATGAGCCAGCAAGGCCTTCATCAAGTCCATATAGCCGGTCTTCTCTTGTTCCACCACGCCCAGTGGCGGTGGATACCACGTCCGTTGCGCGTAACGCGCGTCGATGGTGGCGAAGAGAGGTGTCAGTCCACCGTTTGTGGCGAGATTCGGATCGGCGCCGTGTTCGAGCAGGAACATCGCGATATCGAAGTATCCCGTGACGATAGCCTGTGTAATCGAGCTCATGCTATCGGACGCGGTGAGCAGGTTGACGTCGGCTCCTGCCGCCACCAGTTCACGCACGGCCTCGATCTGGCCGTCGCGCGCGGCAAAGTGCAGCGCACCGTTGCCACCCATCGCGGTGGTCCGCCTGTCACGGTTCCGGCCAGCGTCACGCCTTCTTCCTAACGGCTGAACCCGAGACACCTTCGATCGCAGGTTCACGTCGGCATCGTGGCGGGCCAACATCCTGATGGCCGGGCCCCGGTCGAGCGCGGCGGCAAACATCAACGGTGTCTGTCCGTTCGTCGTGTCCTGCGCGTTCACTTCCGCTCCATGATCGAGCAACACTTTCAACGCATTGGTCCTGCCCGCGCCCGCCGCCAGCATGAGCGGAGTCGTGCCCGTGCCCGTGTTGGTTGCGTTCGCGTCAGCCCCGGCGCCGAGCAGCAACTCGATCATCCCCGCACTTCCGTTCTTGGAAGCCATGAATAATGGAGTTATCTCGCCCAGGCGGGTCTTCGCCTCCACGTCCGCATCAGCGTCGATCAGCAGTCGGGCCATTTCTAAATCGTCGCGGTACGCCGCCCAGTGCAGCGCCGTCATTCCATCCCCTTGCGGCGTGTTCACGTCGGCCTTTTCCTGCAGCAAAGAGCGCACAGCATCCAGATTCCCGCTCATGGCCGCGTCAGCCAGGGTAGTGTCCGCGGCGGACAACATCACCTGCCCACTCACCACCGTTACAAGCAGCGCCATGGACACGCCGGCAACTAAGCGTTTACGCAACATTCTCGTCACTTCCTTTCCCTCTCGATACAGTTCCGTGAACCGTCGGAAACACGTCATGGCTCTGTCCTCAGATCGCGATCTCTCCGGTGCTGTCGCCAAGCTCCTCTAGGTGCAATCCGAGCTTCTGCACGACGGCTAACAGGCCATTGGCCTGCGGTGTTTCCTCTGCGCACCTCACGTGCAGATTGCCTTTGACCGAACCCGAAGCGTGGCCTGCCAGTAGGAATGGCACCCGCTTGTGGGCATGAACGTTGGAGTTGCCCATGCCGCATCCGTAGAGGACCAGAGAGTGGTCCAGCAGACTGCCGTCGCCATCCGGCGTGTTCTTCAGCTTGTCCAGGAAATACGAAACCAGACCTACGTGGTACGCGTTGATCGTGGCGAAATCCGTGATTTGTGCCGGTCTATCCTGGTGGTGGGACGCCGAGTGGAACGGGTCGGTGTTCGCGCATTCCGGAAAAACCCGATTGCTGGTGTCACGCCCCAGCTTGAGCGCGGAGACACGGGTGATCTCCGCCGTCAGAGCCAACACCTGGAGGTCGAGCATCAGCCTCACGTGCTCATCCCACGAGTCCGGCACGCCCACCGGGGCTGCCGGCAACTCCCGTTCGACGCCGCTGGAATTGTATTCCTCGATCTTCTGAATCCGTCGCTCGATCTCGCGAACGTTTTCGAGGTACGTGCTGAGCCTGTTGCGGTCTCGCGGATTCAAATCGTTCCGAACCCGGGCCACGTCATGCACGATTCCGTCCAGAATGCTGCGGTTGACCTTGCGGCGGATGGCCCGGTCGGTCTGTGAGCCGCCGGTGCCGAACAGTTCCTCGAAGGCCGCACGCGGGTTCAACGTCATCGGCAGCGGCGTCGTAGGCGACGACCAGCTGATCGTATCCATGTAGACACAGCTGTAGTTGAACGCACAGGAGCCGGATGCGTCCATGTTCTCAGTGCAGAGCTGGATCGACGGCAGCGGCGTGTCCTGGCCGAACTCGTGCGCGTAGAGCTGATCGATCGACGTGCCGCAGTAGACATCGGAACCCATGGTCTGCTTCGGGTGAGCAGCGGTCAGGAACACGGCGCTCGAGCGGAAATGGTCGGCCCCCACCTCTTCCGGTGTAAACGGATCCGCCTGGTGGCAGTCCATCATGCTGATGAGGGTGACGTCCTCGCGAAACGACTCCAGCGGTTTCAAGATCGGCGTGAACTCAAAATTGGAACCCTCTTGCGCCGGCATCCAGAGGTTCTGCTCTGTGCCCCACTCGGTGCTGCCTGCTGAACCGTGCACGATTTCGATGCATGTCAGACGAGAGCGCGGAGTTGCGGCCGTCTGGCGCAAGGGTGTCGCTGCCGGCACCATCGATTCAAGGAAAGGCAGCGCGACGACTGCTCCCATGCCCCGCAGCGCTGTGCGTCTGGACATATGCTTTTTTGTGACAAACATACTCTTGACTCCTCAGTAACCGGTAAGGTCAATCAGTCTGAGTTCACTCGATACCGGATAGTTCCAAATCACATCCTGTCTCTATTGCGAAGCCTCTTGATTCCTCGTCATCTGGAACGCGGGATTGCTCACCGTGGCCAGAATGAACGAGGAGAGACGGTTGTCGTCGGCTGCCGCAGCCTGCTGGATCGAGCGGACCGTGGGCATATCCTTATGATCCAGGACGCGACCCAGCGCATACGCCAGCAGGTTCTCGGTGAAGCTGCCGAGGAAGGCCTCGGAACGATCCAAGACCGCCTGCCGCACGCTGACTGGCCCGTTCAGCCTGGTCCCATCGTACATCGTGCCGGACGGGTCAATGCCGGAGCCACTGTCGTTGATGCGCCATGCTCCGGTTGCATCAAAGTTCTCCAGCGCCAGCCCGATGGGGTCCATGAGCTGGTGACAGGAGGAGCAGGCGGGACTTGCGCGGTGCTGCTCCATGCGCTCGCGCACCGATAGAACCTTTTCGTTGTCGACAGCTTCGGCGAGGGGCGGCACAGATGGAAGTGGGGGCGGCGGAGGCGAGCCGATCAAGACCTCCAATACGTACTTCCCACGCGCTACTGGTGAGGTTCTATTCGCCAGCGACGTCATCGTCAGCACGCCTGCCTTTCCCAGCAAACCAAACCGGTTTGGGTCGCTCAACTCCACTCGCTGGAATCGGTTTCCCAGGACGTTCGGGATCCCGTAGTGTTTCGCCAGAACCTCATCGACAAACGTATGGTCCGCCGTCAGCAAGTCCAGCAGGCTCCGGTCCTCGCGCATGATGCTCTCGAACAGGAGCTCGAGTTCGCGCCGCATCGATTCTGCGAGATTCTGGGTGTAGTTGGGAAACAAGCCGGATTCGGGTAGCGCCTCGGCGATACCCCGCAAACGCAGCCACTGCCCGCCGAAGCTCGTCGCCAGCGCCTCCGAGCGAGGGTCTGCCAACATGCGCCTGGCTTGTTGTTCCAGCACCGACGGATCCCTAAGTTTTCCCTGGCTGGCCACGCTGATCAGCTCGTCGTCGGGGATGCTGCTCCACAGGAAGTACGACAGGCGAGAAGCCAGCTCCAGGTCGCTGACGGGGAAGCTTTGACCGAGCGCAACTGGGCCCGGCACTCGCTCGAATCGGAACACGAAATCCGGCTTCGTGAGGATTGCCTGCAGGGCCGTTCGGATTCCCACCTCGAAGTCCCCATCCTCCCGGCCGACTTCGTACTGCACCATCAACCCCTCGAGATCCTCCGCGGTCACCGGTCTGCGAAAAGCCTGCCTTGCGAGCCTCGAGATGACATCCATCGCGCATGGCTCTTCCTCGGTGGCGTCCGTCGGATAGCAGGTGAATATCCTTCGCCGGCTGGGCGTCTCCGTCACTCCCGTTGCGTCCACGGGGCCGGTAATGAAAACGCTCTGCAGGTGGGGCAGCGCCGTTATTCCCGCGTGGTTGGCGATACTGATATCCATCAAAGTATGCTCGACGAGCCAGTACTGGTCCTCGACCACCCCGTCGAACTTCGAAACGAACGCCGCCGCAACCCTGCGTGGACCGGCTTTTATCTTGATGGGCGGTGTGAACAGGGCGCCCGAGGGTTCCTCGAGCTGTGGATCAATCTTAAATACGGCGACCCTCTCTCCGTCCACCGAAACCTCGAGTTCCTGACCCTGGAGCGAGTCGGGCAGTCTCGAGCCGATGAGCTGTCCGGTGTAGTAGAAATAGAGTTCCAGCTTGAAGGTGTAGTCGCCGTCGGCCGGGAAGTTGTGGACAACTGACATCCCGCCGCGCGTCCCGAAGGGCGTCCCCTCAACGTGACGCATCTGGTTGACGACCTTTGGCACATCGTAAGACACCATGACAGGCTGTGCCTGGGGATCGCCGACGGCGATGCGGCTGATCTTTTCGGCCGCCCGAATGTATCCCTGCATCAGCGCCGGAGTGACGGTTAGAGCGTCCGCCATATTGTCGAAACCACCGGTACTGGAGTCGCGCGGCAGAAGCGACGTCACATCCGCGTCGACACCGAGCAGATCGCGGATCGAGTTGCGGTACTCGGTCCGGTTTATCCGATGCAGTTCCGGCGCGTTGACATGCAGCTGCAAGGCAGCGGCCTGATCGATCCGTGTTTCGAGCGCCGAGGCCAAGGCTTTCAGTGTGGCCGCATCGGGCCGGGGTTGGCCTGCCGGTGGCATCATGCCGGATCGCACTTTGCGTATCACCTTTTCGGCCTGTTCCGCGTTCTGATGAGGATCGGCGACGTCCAGAGTGGTCCACGAAAAACCGCCCGACGGTTCGAGGTCGTTGTGACAACCGACACAGTACTCTTCGACCAGCGTACGCTGCGATTCGGCGGACGGCAAGGGGCCGCCAGTCTGTCCGAGAATGGTCACGGCCGACACTACCAGGCCACCAAGAACTAATGTGCCTTTCATCAAGCCACCTCTCCCCGCTTGGCGAGTCACGGGGACACAACTCAACCTCACAAACAGGCAGCCAACTCGGTATCTTGTAGAGTTGTCTGCGCAACCGGTCCTGCACACTCCATGCGCGCCTGACCGGGATGCCAGCGACCACAAGGTGCTTTGGTGCAACTGCTTGTTGAAATAACTACTTGTCGCAATATAGGTGGACCGGAACCAGACGTCAACTTTTTAAAGGGTGCCCTGAGTTGACACTACCCCTGCAGTCTGCGATAAGCTGCCCATATCTTCAGCCTGAATAAGGAGGCCACAGTGGCTGTCACCTCCGAGACCCGCATCGGCTCGCGACCCGACGTAATCGAAACTTCCAAACCGGCCAGACACGGCGTTCAACACCACATTCCCGTGATCGGGGATATCCACGACAAGAGCCCCCTGGCGTATCGCACGACCCGTGGGGCCGTCCACGTGACGAATCTGGTCCAAATGGCTTTTGCGGAAGCCTACGTCCATGGACTGGAGCTTCCCGACCCCGTGATGCGAGGAATTTTCAAGACGGTCATGCCGATCATCTTTAAACATTTCCCCGCACTCCTGACCCCCTACGAATGGGTATTAGGAGAAACGCCACACATGGCTGAAGGCTCTAGGGATTTGATGAAGACCCAGTACGACCTGCCACAGGGCATGTTGAATCGGATGCTGGGCGACTGGAAACTGATCTACCCTAAATACAGCATGGGATTGTGGGAGCGGGGAGCTGCCGATCTCGAGCAATCCCAGATGCACATGATCGACGACATAATTGAAAAGCTCGGGATCGAGGATGGCGACAATATCCTGGATTTTGGCTGTGGCTGGGGTTGTGTGCCGAACTACATTCTGTCCAAGTTTCCCAATTGCAGGTTTACCGGACTGAACCTGAGCCATGAGCAATGCGAGTATATGCGCCGGCAGATGCAGAATCCGGAAAGCTATCTCAGCTCGGGTCGGTTTACTCTTGTGGAACAGGATCTCAACGAGGCGCAGTTCGAAAAAAAGTTCGACAAGATCCTATCGGTAGGTGTTTTTTGCCATGTGGGGAACCTCACCAGGTCTTTCGCAAAACTTGCTTCTATCCTGAAACCAGGCGGAAAGTTTTTCCTCCACATCATCACCGTTCGCACTCCCAACAACATCTCCAGCGTTTACACCCACAAATACATTTTCCCGCACGGCCGTTTCTGGCGCTTCGATTCGATTCAGACCTACAACAAGGATCTCAGGCCAGTGGAACGATGGTACATGAACGGCATGAACTATCACAAAACGATGACACGCTGGCTGGAAAACTTTGACGATAGCTATCCCGATGTCAAAGATCTCGATTACGGCATTGAGTTCGCCAAATTCCGCCGCATCTGGCGGTTTTACCTGATCTGGTTGGCGACCAACTTTGCAAGCTGTGATGGAGAGATAAACGGCAACGGGCAGTGGCTGATGGTTCACTCTTGATCGCGCGCGGCTAAGCCGTTTCCAGTCGGGCCTTTGTATGACTCCAGTTGGGCGATTTAATTTCCGGACAATTGTTGCCTTCGCGCCGCTGCATGCCGGCTGCCTGCTCTTGTTGTGGACGCCGTTCCAGTGGTCATACCTGGGCTGGCTCGTCGTCACCTACTACATTCGAATGTTCGGGGTCACGGCCGGCTATCATCGTTACTTCAGCCACCGTTCCTTCAAGCTCGATCGCTTTTCACAGTTTCTTCTGGCCTTTCTCGCCCAGACCAGCGCGCAAATGGGCGTGTTGTGGTGGTCGGCACATCATCGAACGCACCATCGCTACTCCGAGACCGACAAAGATCCTCATTCACCGGTACAGAAGAGCCTTTGGTGGTCGCACATGGGCTGGCTTCTGGACGGTGGGTCCCGTGAATGTGACAGCCGCCTCATGCAGGACTTTGAAAAGTTCCCTGAACTCCGGCTACTGGAGAAATATCATAGGGTTCCAGCTATTCTGTTTGGTGCTGCGGTGTATGCGGTGGGAGGCTTTCCCGCTTTCGTCTGGGGATTCGTCGTGTCGACTGTGGTGCTCTGGCACGGGACGTTTACAATCAACTCCCTCGCGCATGTCTGGGGATCCCGGCCCTTCGAGACGGACGACCAGAGTCGGAACAATTTCCTGCTCGCCCTGATCACACTCGGAGAAGGCTGGCACAACAACCACCACCAGTTCATGTATAGCGTCCGGCAGGGTTTGCGATGGTGGGAGATTGACATCTCGTACTACGTCCTGAGGATCCTGAGCCTGATCGGGATTGTTCGGGAATTGCGCACGCCAAATCCTTCCGAAGTCTTCAAGTTCCGGACGTCAGGGTTGGATCCCGAGACTCGAACGGCTCTGTAGGTATTCTACTGCGCCCTTGGGAGGAAGATTGGAGTGCATTCAAGAATCAGCTCATTCCGACGTGGCGGACACTCGCTGCGCGGCAGAACCTCGAAGACGAAGCCCTCCGGGGACTTCTCAGGAAAGTACCGATCATTTTGTTTCACGCAATCGATCAGGCTGGATTTGAGGTCGGTGGCCTCGTTAATGTAGATCCAACCCTCAGAGTTGAACAACCCATACACGCCGGGCCGCATCGGCGCATTCTTGGCAATCGTCGATAAGTTGAATGGATAACCCGCTGGATTTTGCCAGGGCACAGTACCTCCCGAAGAATTTGTCGCATTTCGACCTGCCTGTCTCCAATGCCGGCCACACCGTCCTTGCGGCGCTCTTGGGCCCGGCCGACGGAAGCCAAAGGTTTTGATAACCGCCGACCAGGCTGGGCTGCGCTAGCGCTGCATCCGCAGAGAGTGTACTGGGCCCATGGGAATAGTGAAAGACATACTCAGAGAGTAGGGAATTCCAGAAAAAGGAGCCGATGGAGGCTCAAACAAGACGCGGGTGGCCACTATGGCGACGGATCCATCCCCCCGCTCACGCAGCTGTCATCGCCGATAGAGTTACTTCTCCTCACCCGACTTTGAGCCGAAGGCGGGAGTCGGGTCAGGCGGCGGACTCCCGGGACGTCCATCGGATCCCGCCCGTGATCAGATCGGTTACTCGTGTCCGGTCCACCGGGCGCGAGAACAGGTACCCCTGCCCGAGATCGCAGCCCAGCTCACACAACAGCCGAAGCTGCTCGTCCGTTTCGACCCCTTCCGCGGTTACGCCCAAACCGAGGTTCTGCGCGAGCAGGATGATGGTGCGGACGATTTCCAGCCTCTCCGGGTCCGACTCTATCCGGCTGATGAAAGACCTGTCGATCTTGAGTTCGTCGAGTGGAAAGCCATGAAGAAACGTCAGCGACGAGTGTCCGGTCCCGAAGTCGTCAATGCCGATCCGGAGCCCATCGAGCGGAATTCTTCGAGTATCTTCTTCGTCTCTTTGGGGTTCGACATCACGAGACTTTCAGTAACCTCGAGCTTCAGGCACGATGGATCGAAGTGACCATCGAAATCCGCGCAGTAGCTGTCCGCCCGCTCGATCGCCTTCTGAACGTCTTCGACGATGCCCGGCTGGAGCTGCTGCCTGGATAGATTGACCGAGACAGAGAGTGGCTTGTCCGTCGTAGGAAGCTGCTGCCAGACGGCCAGTTCGCTGCAGGCCTCTTCCAGCACCCGGAGTCCCATGGGAACGATGAGCCCGGTTTCTTCCGCCACCGGGATGAAATCATCGGGTGGAACCAGGCCGCGGGAGGGATGTTGCCATCGTAGGAGGGACTCGAAGCCCTGGATCCTGCCCGAAGCCAGGTCGACGATCGGTTGATACCAGTTTTCGAATTCGCGCCGCTCGACCGCGTGCCGCAGGTCCGTCTCGATTCGCAGCCGGTTGACGACCGCCGTCCGCATTTCGGAATCGAAGACCTGGATGCGCTCGCCCCCCAGATCTTTCGCGTGGTTGCCGGCTGTGGCCGCATCGCGCAGCAGGTCCTCGGGTGATTCGCTGCCGGTCCCGAATGAAACGCCAACGTGCGCGCCGAGGAAGACCTCGTGACCGCAGACGTGGAACGCATCCTTCAGTGTTTCAAGCACACGGTCCGCCACCCGGAAGGCATCCCTGGGGTGTCCGAGCCCGTCCAGCAGAAGGGTGAACTCTTCTCCGCCGTGCCGCGCGAAGGAGTGGCGCTCGGTGAACCGAGACAAGGTGTCCGTGCTTCTCAGCTTCCCTTCCAGACGGCGGACGAAGGCGATCAGCAACTGGTCGGCGACGGCCTGCCCAAGGCTGTCGATGACGAGCTTGAAACGATCCAGCGCCACGAAGAGTAAACCGAAGAGAGTTCCATCGCCCCGCTTCGCGCGTTCGACCGACTGGGTCAGACGATCCATGAACAGGGTTCTGTTGGGAATGCCGGTCAAGGCGTCCGTCACCTTTCCCGGAGTGATGTCGGACTGTGAGCCCGCCATCCGGTGCGGTTTGCCGTCATCGTCGCGCACGAGGAGACCCCGGGTGAGCACCCAGCGGTAGCTGCCGTCGCGATGTAGCATGCGGTGCTCGTTTTCGAAGTACGCGCTGGGGCCGTCGAGGTGCGCTTCAAGATCCGCCTCGACCTGGGACCGGTCCTCCGGATGGATTCGATCCAGCCATTCCGCCGGCGTCGACCCGATTTCGTCTTCCGCGTGCCCGAGCATGGTCTTCCAGCGGTCGGATAAATACATCGCGTCGGTCTTCAGGTCCCAGTCCCATATCCCGTCACGTGAACCGGCGGCCGCGAGGGCGTAGCGCTCTTCGCTCGCCTGCAGGGCCTGCTCCAGCTTCTTGACCGTGAGCTGGTGGCGAATACGGGCCAGGGCGACCGCCAGGTCGACCGGCTTGGTGATGTAATCGTTGGCTCCCAGGTCGAGACCCTGAACCACGTCCTTGCTGTCGCTCCGTCCCGTAACGAGTATGACGGGAAGCTCGACCGCGGAATACTGCTCCCGAATCCGGCTCAGGACGGTCAGTCCGCTCATCACCGGCATTTCCACGTCGAGCAGCACGAGGTCGAACGGATCCGACGCGACCAGGTTGCATGCTTCGGCACCATCGTTCGCGGTTGTCGTCTGGTACCCTCGCCGGAGCAGACGACGGGACAACATGTCCCGGTTCATCTCGTCGTCGTCGACGATCAGGAGTCTTTCGGGGTGGTCGCTCATGGCATCTCTCTGGAGGCTTCTCCCAAAAGCCGATGGATCGTATCGACCAGGCTGGTGAAATCGATCGGTTTCGTCGCGAAATCGTCGCATCCACTGTCGAACGCCTTCCGCCGGTCCGACATCATGGCGTGAGCCGTCAACGCGACGACCGGGATGTCCCGGGTGCGCTCGTCGGCCTTCAACACGCGCGTCGCTTCCAGCCCGTCCATTTCCGGCAGCCCGATGTCCATCAGGATCAGGTTGGGCGTGCGGGCCCGTGCCTGCTCGACCCCATCGAGGCCGTTGCCGGCACACGAGACCGAGAACCCGCGGCGCTCGAGCCTCCGCGAAAGCATGTCGCTGTTCATCGCGTTGTCTTCGACGAGCAGTATCTCAGGCATAGCGGGCCTCCCTCGGGCCTGTCGGCGACCCAGCGGCCTTGTTCCCCTTCACACATCGATGAACGGCGCGCGTGAACGCTGCCGTGTTCAGCGGTTTGGTCAGGTAATCGAACGCGCCCATTTCCCGGCCGCGTTGTGCCTCATCGACTACGCTCACCATGATCACGGGAATGTCCGCAAGCTCGGGATCCTTCTTCAGGGTTTCCAGTACGGTCCAGCCGTCGGTGCCATCCATCTGTACGTCCAGAGTGATCGCTACCGGACGGTGCTGTCGAATCGCTTCCAGCCCTTCGCCCCCACTCGAGCAAAGGATCGGATGAAGGCGCTGACGTGTCAGCAGCCAGGACAGCAACTCGCGCGCGTCGGCATCGTCGTCGATCACGACGACCGGTGGGGTCCCTGTTTCGCGCGGTGCGGGAGGCGGTGATTCCGTGGGAACGGGTTGCCTCCCATCTACGGTTTCCTCCACGACAGCGCGGCTCGGAACGCGCATCGAAAACGTCGAGCCCACGCCGGGAACACTGTCGGCGGACAGATCGCCCCCGACCAGCCGGCAATAGCGACGGCTGATCGCCAGTCCGAGTCCGGTTCCTCCGTACTTGCGCGTCGTCGAGGCGTCCGCCTGCACGAAGGGCTCAAACAGCATGTCCGCCTGGTGCGGATCGATTCCGATACCCGTGTCTTCGACGTCGACTTCAAGCCATTCGGACCCAGAGCTCGCGTTCATCTTCGCAGAGACCGTGATCGTGCCCGCTTCGGTGAACTTGCACGCGTTGCCGAGAAGGTTGAGCAGCACCTGCCGGGCTTTGGTCTGGTCCGATTCGACGGGAAGGGAGTCCGGGGCGACGACGACCAACCGGTTCGAGTTTTTCCGGGCAATCGGTTCGACGGTCCCCACGACATCGTCGATGACGTCCCTGAAATCGAAGGCTCCGATCGCCAGTTCGATTCGCCCGGCTTCGATCTTCGAGAGGTCGAGCACGTCGTTGATGATCGAGAGCAGGTGCTTGCCGGCCGTGTTGATCTTGTTCAGCTCATTGAGGGGCTCGAGATTGTCGGCATCCTCGCATTCCTCGACGAGCATCTCGCTGTAACCGAGGATTGCGTTCAACGGAGTGCGCAGTTCGTGGCTCATGTTCGCCAGGAACGCACTCTTGGTGCGGTTGGCCTGCTCGGCCAGGTCTTTGGCGTGGCGCAGGCTCTCGCTTCGCTCGGCGACCCGTTCCTCGAGGTGGTCGTTGAGTGAGCGGAGCTCGGTCTGGGCCTCGTCGATCTCACCGATCATGGTATTGAAGACGTCGATCAACGCTCCGACCTCGTCGGAGTATTGCTTATGGACCCGCAGCGAGTAGTCCCGGTTTCGAGTCACTTGCTGCATGGTCCGGTCGAGGTGCAGGATCGGTCCCGTGATCAGGACGCGAAGGCGCGACGAGAGTAGAAGGGCGACGAAGCCGGAAAACAGCATGAGCACTGAGACGATCAGCAGGTAGTTTTGCAGTCTTTGTTCGATCTCTCCCGTGTCGGATTGCACGAAGATCGTGCCGATCTGTCTGCCGTCGAAATGGATGGGCTGATACGTCCGGATGTATCCACGCGTCAGGCTCGACTCGGTCGACGGACCACGGACCGGAAGTCGATCGGGAATGTCCTCGGGCCCGGGGTAGGTGGCGAACAGGTCCCCTTCGAGATCGTAGAGGGCGGCCCGGACCACAGACGGCCGGGCCTTCAGAGCGTTCAGGATCTCGTTCCCGGCAGTATTGTCCTCGAAGGCCAGGGCGGCCGTACTCGTGATTCCGAGGACTTCCGCCTCCGTCGTCAGGTTCTGCCGTGTCGTTCGCGTGACGCTGATCGTGTCGAAGATCAGGAAGCCCACGGTCGACAGGACCAGCGCGGCCGTGCTCGTGAAAAACGTGATCAACGTCAGCTTCTTCTTGATCGACCAGTTGCGGATCAGGATCATCGGGACCCCCTGGCCAGGGTCAGCAGCTTCGAACTCAACGCCACGCGAGCATGCTCGGCGTTCTGCCGGCTGGCCTCGAAGCGGACCCGGTTATTCTCGATGAAGAAGTTGAGGACCCCACCGCGTTCGATGAAGTCGCGCGATTCACCGACCAACAAGACCGGCCGGCCGGCGAAGGCGTCCTGGAATTCGTAGAAAGCTTCGACTTCGGATTCGGGCACGAAAAGAAGGTGGGCGGAGTCGACGACCTCCGTGTCGATCCGCTTCACGGCGACCGGTCGGCCCCGGATCACCTTTCCCTGAAATGCGTTCCGGATCGTATCGACTACGGCGCGATCTCGAAAGACGGCGATCACCAGCGCTGAGTCTTCGTCCTGGAACGCGTCCTCGGGCCACCTGGCAAACAAGGCGAAGTTGTAGAGGAAGGCTCCTTTGAGTGTGTACTCGGACAGATCCTCCTGCGCCGGCCTTGTCGAGGCGCCCGCCAGGGAGCCGCAAACAATGGCGATGGCCAGGGTTGGTAGGAGCAGCTTTCGCGTCTTCCGCCTCCGGTAGTGGGGGATTTCAAGACCGCTACAGTTCCACATCCTTCACGCCTCTAACTCAAGGAATCGGCTAGCCTTCAGGGGATCTTTAGGGTCAAGGTCCTGGCTGTTCAAAAACATCGTTATAGCCGGATGGAGGAAACGGTGTGGGACGCCAGCCCGGCTGAAGTCGGCGGTGGGATGGCAGGGTGGTCGTCGTCCGATTCACGCTCCCGGTGCTCCATGGGGCACCGGCAACCCCGAGCGGCTGATTCAGGCCGTGCCGATGATGTACGAACTGAAGTACAAGGCGGTTGCGTTGATGAAGATTCCATCCGGGCCCGACGGCGTGACATCCCTGTGGTATAAGGGAGTCAACCGCAGCAGGACTCACAACCACAGATCCGTCCGATCCCGTTCACCAGAGGTGCCCATGAACCGACTATCCGCGCTCGCAGCGATTCCGGTTTTTTTGATCATCATACTGACGCTGCGCGCACAGCAGTCCGAGCCACCGGAGATGGCATTTTTCTTCCAGTCGGCCAGCCCGGATGAAGACCTGGCCCAGGGGGCGCTCGCACAGATTGGCGAGAGCTGGAAGGATGGCTACGCCCCCATCCTCGTCGACTTCGCGCGCTTGATGCTGTCGCCGTCCCCGATCCGACAACGTTTGCTCGACTTTCTCGGGGAGCGGACCGGCCAGAATTTCGGGCAGGATCTCGGGGAGTGGCGGCGATGGACGTGGAAGCTGCCCTACGATCCGCATCCCAACTACGGTCCGTTCAAGGGAGCACTGTACGGGCAGATCGATACTCAGATGATGGATTTCTTCCCGATCGGGGTCCAGGCGACGATCCGTCTGGATGAAGTCGAGTGGGGCGGGGTCCGCGTGAACGGCATTCCGCCTCTGGACCATCCGGTTCACATCCCGGCCTCCGAGGCGGATTACCTTTCCGACGATCACCTTGTTTTCGGGATAGCTGTCAACGGTGAAGCCCGTGCCTACCCGAAGAGGATCCTGGCATGGCACGAAATGGCGGCCGACGAGATCGGCGTCGTCGAACTGACGACGATCTATTGCACGTTGTGCGGCACGGTTCTTCCCTATGAGAGTGTCGTCGGCGGAGAGTTGCAGAAGTTTGGCACGAGCGGTCTTCTTTACCGTTCCAACAAGCTGTTCTTCGACGAGGCAACCAAGAGCCTTTGGTCGACCCTGGAGGGACGTCCCGTCGTCGGAGAGCTGGCGGGAACGGAACTGGAATTGAATCTGAGGTCGTCGGTCACGACGACCTGGGGAGAGTGGCGCAGGCAGCATCCCTCTACCACGGTCCTTTCGCTCGAAACGGGATACGACCGGGACTATGGGGAAGGTGTCGCCTACAAGGACTACTTCGCCACGGACCGCCTGATGTTCGAAGTTCCCCAAACAGACGGCCGGCTCCGAAACAAGGACGAAGTGCTGGTGATGCTGATCGAGCCGTCATCGGGTGCCGGTGATCGTCAACCGGTCGCGATCTCAACCGATTTCCTGGACGACAACCGCGTTTACCCGTTCGAGGCCGAGGGGCGTTCCTATGTCGTGATTACCTCCGAGAAGGGAGCCAACCGGGTGTTTGACGCCGGGGAGGTTCGATTCGAGAGGGACGACGATTCCGATCGTATCCGCGACATGGAAGGGAGACGCTGGACGGTGAGCGAGGACGCCCTGGTATCGGGCACTGATCGACGCGGGCGGGTCACGGCCAACCGGGCCTTTTGGTTCGGCTGGTACGCGCAGTTTCCCGAGACCAGACTGATCAAGTGAAAGCACAGCCACCCATACGGGGGACATGGACTGTTGAACCACTACCAGCTCACCAACCCGATTGCCCCTTGCACGCGGTGCCATATCCGGAGCATGCCCTGGAGACCGCCCGACATGATTCCCGACGTGACGCGGGTATTTACCCCCCCGGGCCCGCTCGGCGACGAGGCCGACTCTTCGGACCTCTCTCCCGAACTCCATCCGGGCTTTTTCGTGCCAGTCGAGCTACCGACGGAATGCGACGACGACACGTGCCATCCCGACAATGACACGAGCATCAGGTGCCTCGATTGTCATGAACGGGGAACGTTTACTCCCGTACCAATGGAAGAGGTTCGCTGTGTATCCTGTCATGGCAGCGGGGTGTTTGAGCCCATCACGGAAATCCGAGCGTGCGCGTGGGGCGACTTCAACTACAACCTGCCAGATCGCCCGGAGCATCCAGGTGAGCTCTGGTGGGAGCGGTTTGCCAATCTCGCACAAACGGAAGCGTGCGAAGCGGCCCTGGGAAACTAGTGGCCTGTAACAATGCTATCGGCACCATCGCCGATGGGTCTTGCGGGCGAGGTCGAGGAGGGAGACGGAAAGCGATGCTCATTCATCGGTGACGGCTTCCGACAAAGAGATCGCCCGCAACCCCCATCGGCCCGAAGGGTTCGGCGGAACGGCGCCGTCTTCGGTGTCGTAACGCCCTCGCAATGAAACAGCATTGGCTCGGGCGTCACTCCTAGAATCCGACGCCGTTCCGCCGAACGCTGGTACCGATAGCACTGTTACAGGTCACTAGGAGGAACGTGGGCATCGGAAAAACAAGAGCCCTTTCTTGGCGAGACGCTCGACTATAGCGGGTTGAGGCGGACCGTTCGGGGGGGGTGGCGGTGGTCTGGCATCCAGTCGGGCCCGCCGACGTGGAACCAATCACACAACAGTAGTGCTTTCATTGGAGTGTGCCCTCCTTATCGAAGCCGCCGCACGTCCGAGATTTCTCGGCGATGCGAGGATGCTGTCGAATGCTCTCGACTTGGGTTCGAAATTGAGAAGATCGAGTCCCAATCGTGTCATCGCTGCCTCCCGGTGTGTCGGCGCGATGTGCGCTCACCGGGGCAGCGAGAACCGGATTGGAAAACTTGAACGGGTGTCAGAAATTTCTTGTTTGTATCGATGTCGCAGACGTCCGCCCACTCCCACCGATCGAGTTCCCTCTGTAGGCTGATCCATAGTTCCACGCTCGTGCCTGAAGCCTCGAACCAGCCGGTGGGCCATGACGGCGGACACGTTGAGCCGGCGACCCTGCAGCGGGGCCACGGTTGGCCTGTATACTCCCAGTGCCCTTGAGTATCCGTCTCCATAACATGCGATCGCAGCAGCGAGCAGCTTGTTGATTGCGAGCCTCGGCTGGCCGAGTTTCGCCTCCAGAACGGAACGAACTCCCGTAGACTGACCCCACCCCAGAGATCGAGGCTCATATGCGTATCAAGAAAGCGTGGCTGAAAGACCTTGGTGTGAGTGATGCGAGAGCCACCCGGTATCTCCCCGAGCTGCGATCGTCGTGTGAGGCGCACGGGATCGACACGCCACTGCGCGTGGCTCACTTTCTATCGCAGGTCCTTCACGAGTCCGCACGCATGAGGGCTGTCGAAGAAAATCTGAATTACTCCGCCGATGCCCTCCTGAAGGTTTTCAAGAAGTACTTTCCTACGCGCTCAAGTGCGGAAGCTCTTGCGCGGAAGCCCAAGCGGATCGCGAGCCGGGTGTATGCGGGAAGAATGGGGAACGGAGACGAGGCTAGCGGGGAAGGCTATCGCTACCGCGGGCGAGGCCTGATCCAGCTCACGGGAAAAAGCAACTATAGAAAATTCTCCGATTGGATCGGACAGGACGTCGTCCCCGAGCCCGATCTGGTTGCCAGCAAGTTCGCGGTTCAGTCGGCCGTCTTTTACTGGACAAGGAACGCTATCAATGCTCTTGCCGATATCGACGACGTCAAGCGGGTGACGAAGAAAATCAACGGTGGCTTCAATGGCCTGGCCGACCGTGTCGAGTTGCTGGATCGCACAAAGGAGTTGCTGAAGGTAGATGCTGAACCGGTAGGGCTCGAAAGGGCGACCCACACTGTAAAGGCGACCAAGCTCAACCTGCGGAATCGGCCGGAGACTATTCCGGCGACCCGGATCGGATCTCTTGACCAGGGTGCCGAGGTCATGAAACTGGCCGATGCCAGGGTAGACGGATGGGTCAAGGTTCGCGCGGTATTGGGCGGACAGATCAGCGAGGGGTTCGTTGCCGAGAGATTTCTGGAGCCCGCGCCGCCGGTTCCAGTTGTCAGCCCGCCGGCTCCCGTGGCCGACGTACGTATTGCCGGTCGCCCACATGGCCGAGAACCGTCCCGATATCACACGCGTTCGCGACGGGGGACGGGCCTTTGCTTTGGGCGAGTCCGGGAGGCCCCGTCGCAGGGCCGTCAAGCCGGGAACCAAGGTGCGGCAACTTCTCGCTATTGCGACGTACCTTGACAGCGAGAATCCGAAACACAAGCGGTACTGGCCAAAAACCGGAACGACCTTCTGCAACATCTACGCGTACGATTATTGCTATCTCGCGGGCGCCTACCTGCCGCGGGTCTGGTGGAAGGAATCGGCTTTGCGTCAGATTCGCGATGGCGCCGATGTCGCAGTCCGATACGGGAAGACCGTTCGTGAGTTGAACGCCAACATGCTTCACGACTGGATCGAGGACTACGGACGGGCCTACGGATGGAGACGCGTGCTCGATCTCGACGTCCTGCAGGCGGCGGCAAACAAGGGAGAGGTCTGTATTATCGTCGCCAAGCGCAGCGATGTGAACAGGTCGGGCCACATCGTGGCAGTAGTCCCCGAGCACAATGGGTTCGAAGCGTCCCGCAAAGCGTCGGGAGAGTTACTACGTCCGGTCCAGTCCCAGGCTGGTATCAAGAACCATCGCTTCTTCGTTGGAAGGCCGTGGTGGCGTCATGACAAGTTCCAGGCTTTCAGTTTCTGGCGCCACGCTTAGCCCCATGTCCGTATCCCGATAACCAGCCAAATCGGGACAGATGTGTGCCTGTCTCTATTTGGCCTCACTCCATGGTTCCAGACCCAGGCGGTCGAAGAAAGCAGCGAAGAGATCCATTTCTTCGGGCGTTGCGCGGACCTGCAGGGCGACACCCGGCTCCTGCAGCCGGAGCGAGCGGACCATACGGTCCAACAGGTCCATCTTGCGGTATTCCGGTCGGACGCCGTAACTGAGCAGGACCCGGATGAGCTCCCGTCGGTCGAGCGCGACATATCCGACCACGATAGGGTGCCGCGTGGCCGATACGCCGATTCCCGCGATCCAGACTTCGGTTCCCCGGTCCTCTTCACGTACTCGAGACCATGTCGGCCGGAGGTCCGCTGGGAGCCGGGAGGCGGCGACCTCGGGCGACGCCGTCGTCCAGTGGACCTCCAGGATCAAGCCGAGGCTGTCCTCACAGTAATGTTGAAAACTCGGGCTGTGAGTCCCGATCAGGATGGGCCAGTTTCGCCGGAACGACGGCGCAGAGGCCCAGCGACTGAACAGGTTCATCCAACCCCGGTTGAAGGGATGTTCGCGGTTGTGACCCCTGTCGAGTCTCAATGCGATGAACACGTTTTCCATGAAGTTGAGCTGCTGGCCGCACAGGTGGAAGACACGATCCGTGTCGGACGAACCCGTCGAGGCGGCATCGACCTCCTTCTCCGGGTAGATCTGGTGGCAATAACCCGCCACACTCGGGTCGTCGAATTCTCTTTCCAGTCGGCTGAGCTCTTCCTGGAGGCGTACGAAGACGTCTTCGAGAGGCCCGCGCGGACGTAGTGGCGGACGAAGCGCGGTGAACCACGCCGCTATACTTTCCGGATCCTGCTCATCGAGATAGTTGGACGGGTTGCGCAACTCGCACAAGTCCCGGGCGACCTTGTACCCGAGCGCCCTGTAACACTCGAATTGCGCCTCATCGAAGAACTGGTCCGCGGTCGACTGGTGCGGAAACGACGGGTGCGCCCGGCGGTAGGTCTTGATGTACTCGTTCTCATTGCCGGTGAGCGATGCCTTGATGTAGAGCAGGTACCCCACTTCGTCTTCGGAATACCGGATCTTTCCGAGCGCCCAGGACATCCGGCTCAGACCATCGTCGTCTTTGGCCAGGTCGCTCAGGTCGATCTCGATGTCGAACCCCCAGTCGATCCGGGCAAACCGGATCGCGCGGGCAAGAGAGTGGAACCGGTGGTTCGGGTCGGCTTCGGCATCGCAGGCGACGATGAACTTGCAACGCCGCTCGAGCAGCCCGTACAGGCCCAGGTTCTCGACGTGTCCGCCGTCGGACACGTTCACGTAGCTGCGACTCGCGTTCGGGCCGCTCCACATCTCCCGGAGCAGGTACCTCGGACCCGGACCCGATTCGTAGCGCGGGTTCCACCAGGCGCCAGCTTCGCTGAGGTGACGCGGATTCGGGAGCCAGTAGCCCAGGCGAACGTTGAGCAACGTCATGATGAAGACCAGCGAGGGAATCGTCGTCATCCCCATGTTTGGGCTCGCCGCGGCGGCGGCAATCGCCATCGCAGTACCGAGATTGACCTTCGAGTCGTGACGCTCGAGCACCTCGGTCGCGCAGTAACCCGTCCGGCGACTGCCGCAGAAGTACTTGGAGAATGTAAAAGGCTCGGAATTCCTTCCCCGCAGCGAAAGGTCGGAGCTCCCCTGAAGGTTCAACGTGGCGTTGACGAGGTGGTACGGGCCTTGTGACCCCAGTTTCGACAGCTTTTGTTCGTCGTTCTGAGGAGGGTCTCCCTTGGAACTCGGCCACCACCGGAACAGGTACGCTTTGCTCAGGCGATCCCGATAGAACATCAGCATCGATGTCGCGTTGGCATCGAAGCCGATGTAGTTCCACAGGAACAGCACCGCGGCGATCCACACCGCAAAGAAAACTCTCCCTGGATACTGAATCAAGTATCGCGCGATGTGGACGTACATCAGCAGCAGCACAAGCGGCCCGAGAAAACCCAGAACGTAGAGGGCAACCTTCCCGCCCAGAGTAGCGACCTGCTCGGCCGCCTTCCCGGCGCCCAACGTCGGCAGCAGGAGAGCCACAACGCCTCCGACGGCCTCCAGGTGCCCCCACTCGAGTCTGTCGTAGAGGACCACTAACGCTGGCAGGGATACGAAGGCGGCAACGCCACCCACCGCGGCAAGAGCGTAGGCCCAGAACCGCTGGGTGGCGTCCCGCTGAATCCAGCCTTCCGCACGGACGGATACGGTAGCGACGGCGGCCAGGGCAAAGGCGGCGAGTGCCCCCGCCGGTGCCCACTTCAGCCAGACGGGCCAGGCGGACAGAGAAGCGATATCGGGACCTGCCAGCGCCATAATTACCGCAGCCAGGATCACAGCGGGGAGCACTACCGAGAGGTTCACGATAACCCCCCGGAGCAGCAGTGCGGGTATACGCAAGTTGTCCCAAACGCCTTTGGGCGCGAGATAGTTCGAGAAGTTGCGCAACTGACGAATCGCGGCCGACTCTTCCTGCCCCTGGACGTGTGCGAAGGGGAAGTTCGGTCCCCAGTGGACGTCGGGCGGAGTCTCCCCGGAGCCATTGTCCGAGCTGCCGTTGACGATGGCGGACAGACTGCCTCCTACATAGCCCCCTCCCGAGACGGTGGAGAGGTAGTCCGCGTGGCGAAGGAGGCCGTACTGAGAAAGGGCCTGGAGCACACCCAGATTGAAGGTCGCCGACCGAATACCACCACCTGAAAAGGCGAGGCCAACCAGAGAATGGTTCGACGTTGGTTCGGGCGAGGAATCCGGCAACGGGAAACGGGTTCCGGTGTTCCCGTTGAACAGGGTTCTCCGACGCTGGCGAATATCCTGAAGTTCCTTCGCGTAGACCTGCGCGTGCGAGGAAGGAAAGCTCGAAGATGACGTCGGGTCGGCGTGCTCGTCGCTCATGGCGTGCTCCACGATGCGGGCCCGACGTCCTGTTCGAACCAAATCTTGTTGAAAACGAGATCTATCCTACACCAATCGGTTACTGCTAGCCGTTTCCGAACTAGAGTCGGTTCCTACTCGGGACCCTTAAGCGAACTAAGAAGCCCTCGCGCTTGCGATTCGGCTCATGAGGGCCCCGTCGACTGTCCAGTCCGAATGCTGCTCCTCGAGCTGGTCATTGTATTCTCGCGTTATTGATCCCATCCTGAGCTATTCGACATATCTTGGCAGCGATGTCGGAGATGAAGGCTGAAATCCCATGTGGGGGCGCTTCGAGCGCCCCCGCGATGCCAGGGGTTCAGGGGTTGGGAACGGCGATTAGTTTTTGAGTATTGGAGCCGCCGGCCGGGAACTTCATGCCGTCGATGTGAATGAGCTTCTGCGGCGTGCTGTTGAAGTCGCCCCATACCCAGAGCGTGCCGTCCTTGTCGGCCGCCATCCGCCCGTACGCGCCGGATCCGATCGAGACTATCGGCGGCAGACCGTTCACCCGGACCGGGACGCTGCTGTCGAGGCAGTTGACAAAGACCTGGCAGCCATCGCCGAGTTGACCGTAGCCGTTGTAGCCCCACGCCCACACCGTGCCATCCGACGTGAGCGCCATGCTGCCCGTTGCTGCGGCAGCCACCTCGACGACGTCGATTAGCCCCAGCACCGGGGCGGGTTCGAAAGCGCTCGGACAGTTGGCGCTGAGATCGCAGCCATCCCCCAGCTGGCCGTTGCTGTTGTAGCCCCACGCCCAGACGGTTCCGTCATCCTTGACCGCGAGGACGTGGGCGTCGCCGCCGGCAAAATTGATGACCTCCTTCATGTTTGTCTGTTGCGGGGTCTTGTAAAGAGCGGGTGGGCTGCCGTTACCGAGCTGACCGGAGTAGTTGCTGCCCCACCCCCAAAGGGTGCCGTCGCTGGTCTGGGCCAGGCTGTACTCGGAGCCGGCGCCGAGCGCGACAACATCGCTGATCTCGACCAGGATTGGCAGATTCCTGTCGATGGTGGTGTTGTCACCGAGCTGACCGTAAAAGTTCTCGCCCCAGGCGTAGACGAGCCTCTGAGTCCCCTGGGTCGTCAGGGCCAGACTGTGAAACGGCCCTGCAGCAACCGCCAGGGCATTGCCTAGGAAGCCCTTACCGAGGCGTACCTGGACCGGAAACGGACTGGCGGGGTTCTGGTCGAAGGTGCTCCCGCCGTCGCCCAGCTGGCCCTTGGTATTGAATCCCCATGCCCAGACCCGCCCGGTTGGCGCAACCGCCAGGTTGAACTGGTTGCCGGCCGCCATGCTCACGATCCAGGTGGGACCGTCCACCGGCCCCGGCGTGTCCCGACCGTGGAATGTTCCGTCGCCGATCCCGCCCGGTCCCCACGTCCACATCGTCCACGGTACTTTCGAAAAGAGGCTGTACCCAGCCCCGGCGGCAACTGTTGTCACTCCCTCCAGGCCCTGAACCTCAAGGGGTTCGCGGTGAATCCACGGAAACAGCGTCGGCATGCCGAACTGCCCCTGGGCGTTGCTGCCCCACGCCCAGATCGTGCCTTCGGTCTGAGTCGCCAGGCTGTGGTTGGCGCCCGCGCTGATCCTGGCGACGTCGGTGAGGGGGACCTGGCCGGGGTTCGGCTCGTTGTTGGGGGCGGTCGTCCGTCCGAGCTGGCCCTGGACATTGCGGCCCCATGACCATGCCGTACCATCCGACTTGAGTGCCTGCTGTGGTCCCGTCCCGCCGCGAGGCTGACGACCTTCTGAGGTAGCGGCCCCAGAGAGACTGGCACCGGGGTGTTCTTGTCGCCGAAGCTCCCATTGCCGAGTTGTCCACGCTTGTTGCGGCCCCAGGCAAAGACGTTGCCATCCGCATCGCGCGCCAGGCTGTGCCAGCCCCCGGCAGCGATTCCCGTTATCGCGCTCACGCCTTGCACCAGGAAGGGCACGGATTTCTGGATCCAGGTGCCGTCTCCGAGCTGGCCGAACTTGTTGTTTCCCCAGGCGAAGAGGGCGCCGCTCGCGTGGGCGGCCAGGCTGTGGCTGCCGCCGGCCGCGATTGCCCGGACTCCCTGGAGAAGGGTCCAGAAGTACTTGACGTACTGCGGTCGGCTCCGGGACGTTATCGTGAAGTCTCCGAGCTGACCGGACGAGTTGTCCCCCCACGCCAGGACGTAGCCCGTGGATGTCAGGGCCATGCTGTGTTTGTCACCGGCCGCGACAGCGATCACATCGCTCAAAGGCTGGCCGTATCGGGTCACCGGCGCGGGAACGTAGCCGTTGTAACAATAAGAGTTCTGCTCCAGGCACTCGTCGCCGAGCTGGCCCTTGTCGTTCCTACCCCATGCGTAGACGGTTCCGTTCTTCATCAAGGCCAGGCTGTGACCGCCACCGGTCGTGATGGCCGCAACCTCGGTCAGATTGAGCACCTGCACCGGCACGGTGCTGTCCTGGTTGGACCCGTTGCCGAGCTGGCCCGAACCGTTTTCTCCGGAAGCCACGACCGTACCGGGCACCTGGGCGATCCCCGGCCCGGCGGCGAACATAACCAGCAACGAGCATCCGATCAGGCAGCGGGCCTCAAATACCGTTGAAACTCTTTTCCACATCTTTGTCATCCTTCCTCCTTGATCTGTCACCATCCTAGGAAGGGGTCGCGAGGGCGAACATCGCATGTTCATGCGGTTTTTTCGACTCCGGCCCGAATTTTTCGGGACAAATCCCTTGTCTTACCCGCGGTGCACCGGGAGCGAGAAACCGATTGTTCAAGGGTGTGCGGCCTCCAGAGGAATGGAGCGATGAACTCAGGGAGAGAATGTGGCGTGCCGGGGGGATCGGGATGGGAATTACAGAGGTCAAGACCGGAAGGGCTGTCCCGCGTATGTCGGCGGCGCGTCCGATTGGAAACGGCGAATCCTCAAGGCCATGAAGACCATTCAGGAAACGACGGGTAACACGGACTGGGGGTGTGGAGCCGGGTCCAGTAGCCCTTGTCTTACCCGCGTGTCGTTCGCCTGAAAAGGCCGCGGCTGCAGGCAGACCTTACCTATTGCGTCCGGGATCGGTGAATCTTGACATTTCCATGGAGGCACAAGAGAATTCACCTACCTCACGCCCTATCAGACCCGAACAATGACCTGCTTACAGGCGGTCGAGGAGAAAACCAATTTCTATTTCGGTTTTTTCGTGCTTCCTACTGAGGCTTTGCTCCGGGTGGCGGGGCCGGTAGGCGGCGGTGGGGACCATGCCCCCGAGACGAAAACACGCGCCCGGCCACTCTCAAGAAGCGGCTCCACAAGACTTCGATGCATTGATCGGTCCCAGAGTCCGGCGGGCAGCGATAATCGAAGTGCTCCTTTGCCGCGATTCCGCGACTATCTACCCCTCGGCTCTTCATCCGGCAACGTACCGGTCGGATCTTCCAAATGGAGCCGGCTCAAGACGGCTTTCTGGACGTGGAGGCGGTTTTCTGCGTTCTCGAGGACGGCTGAGCGGGGACCGTCGAGGACGGCGTCGGTCACGACGAGGTTGCGGCGCACCGGAAGGCAATGCATGAAGTGGGCGTTCGCGGTTTGGTTCATAAGGGCCTCGTCGACGATCCAATCCGAATGCCGCCCGCGCAGGTTCCGTTCTTCTTCCGGGGCGTCGTATCGGGACAGTGCCCCCCAGGACTTGGCGTACACGATGGCGGCACCTCGCGCGGCACTCTCCTGGTCGTTCGAGATTCGAACGGTCCCGTTCGCCCGGCGGGCGAGCTCCTGTGCCCGGTCGATCACCATGTCGGTCAGCTCGAAACCGCGTGGGTGTGCCAGCGTCACCTCCATCCCCATGCTTGCGGTGGCCAGCAGCAACGAGTTGGTCACGGCCATCGGCAGCGGCCTTGGGTGTGGGGCCCACGTGATCGTGATCCGTCGTCCGGCGTGCCCACCCAGTAGCTCCTGGATCGTCAGCAGATCGGCCAGCGCCTGGCATGGGTGGTACATGGCGGATTCCATGTTGAACACCGGCACGCGGGCGTGTCTCATGAAAGCAGTGAAGAGAGTGTCGCCGATGTCATCGTCGAAAGAGGCCCCGCGCGCCAGCGTACGTAGACCGATGCCACTGTAGAACCGAGACAGGACACCGACGGCTTCTTTGACGTGTTCGGCTTCGTCCCCGTCCATTCGCGTCCCGTCGCGGGTCTCCAGGCCGTAGATCATCCCCGGCTCCAGCGTTGTCACACCGGCCCCCATCTGGCGCAAGGCCACCTCGAAGGAGCAGCGGGTCCGCAGGGACGGGTTCTGGAACCACAGGACGAACTGCCGGCCCTCAAGTTCGTCGGACACGGGTTGGCGTTTGTACCGCGCCGCAGCGGCGAGAAGCTCGCGAGTTTCTTCGATCCCGATGTCGGCCAGGTTGTAGAAATGCCGCATCGTCGATTCGTGGGCCCTGTTGCGTGCGATGGCCTTCATCTCAGAACACGCCGGAAGGTTTCGAGAAAAGCGTCCCATTCATCCGCCCCAAGGGTCAGCGGCGGCAACAGCCGGATGGTATTGGGCTCGGCGCAGGTGCCGACCAGCACCCCTTCCTGGAGCAAACGAGCCTGCAGCTCTTTGGCGTCCGTTCGGCACTCGACGCCGAGCAGGTAACCCAGACCGCGCACCTCCGAGACTCCGCCGACCAGGCTTTCCAGGACAGACCGCGCCTGGGCTGAGCACCTCACGACCTGATCGATGAGGCCTTCTTCTTCGATGATGCGGTAAGTTGCGCGTATCGCCGCGGCGGCCAGTGGATTGCCCCCGAACGTCGTTGCGTGATCCCCGGGTTCGACCGTTGCCGCGAATGCCTCGTTGACGATCACGGCTCCCGCGGGAAAGCCGCCGGCCACTCCCTTCGCGGTCGTCACGATGTCGGGCTCGACCCCCCAGTGCGAGCCGGCGAACCACTTTCCGGTCCGTCCGTTGCCCGTCTGGACTTCGTCGAAGATCAGGCAGATGCCCTGGCGGGTGCAATAGTCCCGCAGACCGCGGTAGTAGTTCGCATCGGCTGCGTAGACGCCGGCGACGCTCTGGATGGGTTCGACGATCACCGCCGCGACGCGCTCGGGATCCGGCAATTCGAACACCGCGGGGTCGCCCATCTTGAAAAAGCGCGTCCAACCGTCCAGATTCTGTGGGAACTTATCCCGCAGCACCGGGAACCCGGAGACGCTCAGGGTGCCGATCGTCCGACCGTGGAAGCCGCCGGACATGGAGACCACATCGCTCCTGCCGGTCGCCTTTCGAGCGATCTTTAACGCCGTTTCGCCGGCCTCGGATCCGGAGCCGCAGAAGAAGGCCGCTCGCATGCCCGGGTAGCTGTTCTCGACCAGCAGCGCGGCGGCCTCGCCGCGGACCGACGAGTAGACGGCGTTCGAGTAGAAGACCAGTTCCCCGATCTGCTGCCGCATCTCTTCCACCCAGCGTGGATGACAGTGGCCGATCGAGCACACGGCGTGTCCCGCATAGAGGTCCAGGTACGCGTTACCCTCGTCGTCGTAGACATAGCTGCCCTTACCACGGACGATCGACAGGGGTAGACGTATGTTCCGGTAGGTCGGCAGCGTGTAAGTGTCTTCGACCTCGCGTGACGTCCGACCTTCGATGTTGGAAGCGGATCCTGTCATAGGCTTCAGCGTGCTCGGTCCGTGGCCTGGTCTATACGAAGACACCCGGATACCGGAGCCCGGCGGTTTCATCCCATCCGAGGGCACAGTTGAGGTTCTGAATCGCCTGACCCGCAGCGCCTTTCCCTAGGTTGTCGATCGCGACGAAGGCGACGGCGCCACGTCCTGATGCGCCGTCGACGCCGACCACGGCCCGCGGCGTGCCCAGCACCCACCTCAGCTCCGGGGAACCGTCGACGACATCGACGAGTACTTCGTCGCCGTAGGTCCGGTCGTACAGCTGCCGAATCACCGATTCGTCCATGCCCGGAAGAAAGACCGTCACGAGAATACCCCGCGGAAGGGGAGCCGACTGCGGTACGAACTGAAGCTGGAAGTCGTTATCCGTCTGGGTGTTCAGGAACCACTCCACCTCGAGCAGATGCTGGTGTGTGAGCGGCTTGTAGGCGCGCAGGTTGTTGACCCTTTCGGGATGATGGGTGGTGGGCACGGGCTGCCGGCCCGACCCCGACGAACCCGTGATACCGGTCAGGCACACCGGACCCGACAGCCAGCCTTCCCGCGCCAGCGGAGTGAGTGCCAGCAGGATGCCGGTCGCAAAACATCCCGGATTGGCGATGAGCCGGGCTTTCCGCAACCGCTCCCGTTCGAACTCGGTCAGCCCGTACACGAAACTCTCGAGAAGGTCCGCTGCGGCATGGGCCCGCCCGTAGTAGCTTTCGTAACCCCGGGCGTCGGGCGTGCGGAAATCGCCGGCCAGGTCCACCCATATCGTGTCGGGATAGGCGTCGACGAGCCCCGGCAGGACCTCCTGAGATTCATGATGCGGAAGGCTCAGGAAGACGATGCCGACCTCATCGAGCCGCTCGGCAGCCTCTTTCGATGTGATGAACGTCTGGTCGACGAACCCCCGCAAGTTGGGGAAGACCTCGGCGACTGGTTTGCCGGCGTCGCGGTTTGCGGTCGCCCAGCCGAGGACAAGCCCGGGGTGGACGGACAAGTAACGCATGAGCTCACCGCCGCCGTACCCGGAGGCGCCCAGGATCCCCACAGCACGTCTATGTGCGATCGGATCCGGCACACCGGTCGGGTTGCGATCGGCCACGGGGGATCCTGCTTCCGGGCCGGGATGGCTATGAAACCCGGCGCGCATTGGTGTTGAGGAGGCTGCGGACCACTTCCCCAAGGCGGGCCGGATAGCGACACGCGTTGACGGCGGGCCGGTTGAACTGCGCTTCCAGGTACTCTACGCCGACCAGGCTGTCGGTCACCGGGCCGGAGAACAGGTCGATGTGGATGCCGTGGTCCGAGAGATACCGATGGCCGCCCCATGCACCGGCCAGGTCGCTGGCGCAGAACAGGTGCAGGCGCATCGCCCGGCGAATCACGGGGTCCTTCAGCAGATCCAGAACGCCGTAGTCACCGATCACTCCGTCCCCCAGCTCCACAACGATCAGGTCCGGGGAGTATGAGGCAAGATGGGTAACGAGGGTTCCGGCGATGTCGGCGCGAGCGGCCTGATCAAGCCCGGCCGTCGACGGGTACCCGGCATCCAGGAACGATGCCGTTCCGATGGCTCCGTGGCCTTTCATGGCGATCAGGTCTCTCAAACAAGCGACCCCGGTCAGTTTCGCGGCCGCCACGCGGAAGCCCGCTCCCGACAACTCGCGAACCAACTCCGTAACCAGCCGTGTCTTTCCACTCTCCATGGACGTGCCGGACACGACAACCAGGGGCGGCATCCGGAGACCATCGCTGTCGAGGGCTGGCCCGACCCGGGCGTCCTGAAGATTAGGGATCCTGGCGTGAATGAATGGCATGCCGATCACTTCACAGGCGAGGGGGGAGCCCAGTTGCTGGTGCTCCCTCGCCCGGGCGCCGACGACGCCACCCCGGTTCAGAATCGCCAGGACGTCGCCGACGCTGACTCTCTGGGGTACTTCGCCGTCGAAGCCCCTCAGCGCCCGCCGGCAGCCGAGTGCGCCGACGACGACGTCGCCCTCCAGGATGCGCACCAGGTTTCCGTTCGAAAGCTCCAGCTCCTCCGACCTCGAACGCTGTCCGAGTACCCGGACCACGATGGGGTTGCCCGTCCGGGCTTCGAGGTGAGTCGTGATCGGGAGCTCGGATCCCAGGTTCAGGCGATGAACCACCGAGGCGATCTTGTCAACCTGCACGGTTTGCAGCATTTAGGCCTTGCTCCTTGAGATCGCGATCCTCGACGCCGCGGTGAAGCCGTGACGGCACCGCGGCAATGGTGCTGTACCCTCTCGCGTCTTGCCCGCTCCAGAGGGTCGGCATCTCACCGTAGATACCGCTCTCGGCTCCGACCAGGGTATTGGGGCTGCGGACTCCCGTGATCCCAAAGTGTCTGTGGGTCATCGACACGCGGGCCTCACCCGAAACCCGTTCCTGCGACCGGTCGATCAGGGCTTCGATGTCGCCCAGGGCGGGCTCGAACGCGAGGCCCTCGTGGAGCATCTTTCCGTAGAACTCCCCGAGGTGATCCTTCCAGAACCGCTGCCACGATGTCGTTGTGATTTTCTCCAGCTCCCGGTGGGCATGGATGAGCACGAGTGCGGCCCCCGCTTCGAAGGCGATACGTCCCTTGATGCCCAGGACGGTGTCTCCGATGTGAATGCCCAGGCCGACCCGGTGCCGGCGGCAGAGGGTTCCCAGGGTCGTGATCAGTTCAGGGCCGTTGTATTCGGTGCCGTCGAGCGTCACCGGAACCCCGTGATCGAACCCGATCACGGTCTCTTCGCCGTCGACGCTTCCACCGTTTCCGGCGGCGTGCTCATAGACGTGATCGGGAATGGCCTCCCAGGGATCGTGGGTTTCGCCGCCGCCGATCGTGCTGCCCCAGAGGCCGGCGTTGATCGAATAGCGCCGCGATGAGGCCTGGATTTCGACGCCGTGATCCCGGAGATAGGCATACTCCTCATCCCGGCTCAGTTTCTGATCGCGCACGGGCGTGATGATTTCCAGTTGCGGGCACAGCACGTGGAAAGCGACGTCGAAACGTACCTGGTCGTTGCCTGCGCCAGTCGAGCCGTGGGCCACCGCGTCAGCCCGCGCCTCGAGGGCATGTTCGGCGACGACTCGGGCCTGCACGACGCGTTCGGCGGCGACCGCCAGGGGATACACCTGGCCGCGCAGGATGTTGCCTTTGATCAGGTAGCTGATATAGCGGTCGAAGACCTCCTGCCGCGCGTCCACGGTATGGTGGGACGCCACCCCGAGCGCCATCGATCGTTCCTCCAGCCCGAGGAGCTCTTCTTTCTCGAAGCCACCCGTATCGACCGTGACCGTCACAACGTCGAAACCACGTTCGATGAGGTTCAGGATGCAGTAGGAGGTGTCGAGCCCTCCCGAATACGCGAGAACGACCTTCTTGCTGGACATGGGTACCTCTCTTACCCTTCGGAAGTGGTCGCGGGCACCGCGGCCGATAGCATCTTTTCCTCGCGCAGCCGCTTTGTGATGTCGCGAAGACGCACGATCTCGGCCCGGACGCGGCGCGGCGCGGTACCTCCCACGACGTCTTTGTTCTCCAGGGCCGCGGTGACAGACAGCGCATCAAATAGATCGACGTCGAATGCTCGATGGATCGCCCGATACTCCTCGATGGACAGGCTCGCTAGAGATGTTCCCCGGCTCTGGGCCGTCCGGACCGCCTCGGCGCTCCGCTCATGTGCCTGGCGAAACGGCACTCCCTTGCGGGTCAAGTAGTCGGCCACGCTGATCGCGTCGATGTGCCCACCTTCCAGTGCCGCGGTTGCGCTCCGGCGGTTCACGACAAGAGTCCCGACGATAGTATCGAACACCGGTATGATCAGGTTCACGGTATCGGCCGCGTCGAAGGTCCCTTCCTTGTCTTCCTGAAGATCCTTGTTGTAAGAGAGCGGCAAGCCTTTCAGCGTGGTCACGAGCGCGACCAGGTGCCCGAGCGTGCGTCCGCACTTGGCACGCCCCAGCTCGCAGGCGTCGGGGTTCTTCTTCTGCGGCAGCATGGAACTGCCCGAGGCCACAGATTCGTCCAGCTCGACGAATCCGAACTCGCTCGAAGACCACAGGATGAGATCCTCGCCCAGGCGCGACACGTGGACCAGAAACAGGACGCAGGCATGCAGGAAGTCGCACGCAAAGTCTCTGTCACTGACCGCATCCAGCGAATTGTGAGTCATCCGCGCGAAACCGAGACGCCGCTGGAGATCGTCCCGGTCGATGCCAAACTGATTGCCGGCGCACGCCCCCGATCCCAGTGGGCACGAGTCCGCTTGATCGGCCGCCCAGGTGAATCGTCCGTGGTCGCGCAGAAACATCTCCGCGTAGGCGAGCAGGTGATGGGCAAACAGGACCGGCTGTCCGCGCTGGAGGTGTGTGTAGGCCGGAATCACGACGTCGAAGTTGAGTTCGGCTTGATCGACGAGGGCGTCGATCAGCGACAGGAGGTCGCGCGCGATTCCCTCCGACTGGTCCCGCAGGTGGAGGCGCAGGTCCGTCGCGACCTGGTCATTGCGGCTGCGGCCGGTGTGGAGCCTCGCCGCAGGTTCACCCACCAGCTCCGTCAGACGGCCTTCGATGTTCATGTGGATGTCTTCCAGTTCTTCGGAAAACACGAACTGCCCGGACTCTATCTCCAGTTGGACCTGTTCGAGGCCCTCGCCGATCCTCCGGCTGTCCTCGTCGGAGATGAGGCCGCTCCGGCACAGTGCGTCGTTCCAGGCGCGACTGGATTCGATGTCCTCCTGGAAGAGCCGTCGGTCAAAACCGATGCTCGCGTTCAGGCTCCGAAACGAGGCGTCCATGGGTTTGGAGAAACGCGCGCTTCGCTTCACAGCGACCCCTCGAGGACGGAGACGGGCCTGCCCGACACGGGCAGAACGAGCGTGCCCTGGCTGCCCGGTTCACACGCTTCCCGCAGCAGGGCGTGTGGCGACTGGCCGTCGATGAGGTGAGCACTCCGGGTTCCACCCTCCAGGGCCCGGACCATGGTAGTCAACTTGGGGATCATGCCGCCGCGCACGACTCCCGCTTCGATCAGCGCCTGGATGGCATCGAGCGTGACTTCCGCGATCCGGCTGTTGCGGTCCTCGCGATCACGGAGGATTCCCGGGACGTCGGAGAGGACCAGCAGTTTGTCGGCCCTCAGGCTGATGGCGATCTCCGACGCGACCGTATCGGCGTTGATGTTGAAGACGTTTCCATCGAGATCCGCACCAAGCGGGGAAATCACCGGAACGAATTGACGATCCAAGAGGTGTCCGAGTAGCTCCCGGTCCACCCTGCGAACGTCGCCGACGTTCTGGAAGTCGACCAGTTCGCGTTCGCCGCTCTCTCGATCGATCATCCAGCGAGGCGGACGGCGCGTCGCGTCGATCAGGTTTCCGTCCACGCCCGACAGGCCTACGCCGGGCACACCCTGTCGACGGAGCGCAGCGACGAGGTCAGTGGAAATTCGGCCGGCGAACACCATCTTTGCGAGCTCCAGCGTCTCGGTGTCGGTGACCCTCCGGCCGTTCACTGTTGTGCTTCCGATGCCCAGGCGATCCGCCCACCCCTCCAACTGCGGTCCTCCGCCGTGGACGATGACAAGGCTGATGCCTGCGTCACGAAGCAGGGAGATGTCCGAAGCGAACCCCTCGATGACCGGCGCATCCTTGAGCAGTTCGCCACCGATCTTGACCACAAACTGGCTGTCTCTGTAGATGCGCAGATCCTCGAATGACAGAACGCCCGCGTTCATGGACGGCCCTCGGTTATATGTGAATATATATGCATATAGAAGCATAAGTATGCATTCATTTGGGGTCTCGCGTCAACCCTCCTTGTTATAATTCCAGCGACACGATGAGCATCAAGAGACTGCGCCACAACGCGATTGTCGAGCTGGTCAAGGCCGGGAGTGTGGAGAGTCAGGAAGGACTCGCACGTGAGCTGCGCCGAATGGGCATGAACGTGTCGCAGTCGACCCTTTCGCGGGACATCCGCGAGCTGGGCCTCGCGAAATCCGGTCGCGTCTACACGGTGACTCCGACGAACACCCGGGGCGGATCCAACCCCACGCTGCGGAGGATCCTCGATGAGTTTCTCCTTCAGGTGGACTCGGTGCAGCAAACACTCGTCCTGAAGACCCGGCCAGGCAATGCGGCAACCGTGGCTCAGGCAATCGACGACGCCGAGTGGCCCGAAATCGCCGGTACAATAGCCGGAGAAGACACCATCTTCGCGTTATGCCGTTCGAAGGGTGACGTCGGGCGCCTGCAGGAGAGGATCAGGAAGCTTCTGACCCAATAGGTGCCGCTGCTGCTAGTGGCCTGTAACGGAGACATCGGTACCAGCGTTCCGCCGCAACCCTCCGGGCCGATGGGGGTTGGGGTCGATCTCTTTGTCGTTCGTCGTCATGATGAAACCGCATCAATTCCTCCTCTCTCCTCGACCTCGACTGGCAAGACCCATCGGCGATGGTGCCGCTATCTCCGTTACAGGCCACTGGCGTCCCTTGCTATCCAAAGCTTTATCGAGTGTCACAACCCATGTAAGATATTCTTTCTAAACCGCGAAGAATCGCTGAAAGCGAACGGGTCCCGGGACCGCTGAGGGCGTATTGCCCGCCTCGGCTCGGAGTTTTTCGCGTGATTCAACACTCGAGGTGGCGATGGTCGGATTATCTGTTGGATTCGTTTCTCAAAAGCGTGCGCTGTCTCTCCTGATTCTTTTCTGCGTTCTCGTCCCAGGAGCTGCTGCCGACGATTGGACGGAACTACGCGGCCCGAACCGCGACGGCGTTTCGGCAGAGAGTGGCCTGCCCGACAGCTGGTCTCTGGACGGCGACAACCTACTCTGGCGTGTCCCATACGGAGGACTTTCCGGCCCGGTTGTCCTCGGCGATCGGGTCTACCTGCAGAACTCGGTCGGCGAGGGCGCCACGATTCAGGAGCGCGTCCTCTCCTTCGACGCCGACAGCGGGGAACTGCTCTGGGAACAGCGCCTCAACATCACACACAGCGACGCGCCCTCACACCGGGCCGGCTGGGCGACGCCCGGGCTGGATGCGGAAACCGGCAACGTTTACATCATCACGGCCGACGCGACGCTCGCCGCTTACTCCCGGGAAGGCGATCCGGTTTGGCGGCGCCAGCTGACTGAAGAGTTCGGTTTCCTGACCACGCACGGCGGGCGGGTCACATCGCCGATGGTCGACGGCGATTTCGTGATCGTCGCGGGCATCACCTTCAACTGGGGCGAGTTTGCGGGCGGCGGCCAGCGGTTCATGACGTTCGACAAGCGGACCGGCGAAACCGTCTGGGTCAGCTCGCCGGGCCAGCGACCGTACGACACGACCTATTCGCCCCCGATGATTACCGAAATCGACGGAGTGCGCCTGATCGTGGCCGGGGGCAGCGATGGAGCCTGGTATGCGATCCGCGCGTCGACCGGCGAGCGTGTCTGGCGGTATGCCGTGTCCAAACGCGGCCTCAACACGGGTGCGATCCGCGTTGGCGACAACCTGATCCTCTCCCACAGCGAGGAAAACCTTGAGACCAGCACGATGGGTTTCCGGGCGTCTCTCGACCTCAGGAGCGCGGGTGAGGTCACCGACAGCGACACCAACTGGCTGCATCGGGGCTTTCTCGCCGGCTATGCCTCGCCGGTTACCGATGGCGAGCGGATCTACCAGGTCGACAACGGGGCGATGCTCGGAGCTTTCGATATCGACACAGGCGAAGAACTGTGGTCGCTGAAGCTCGGGACGATCCAGAAAGCCGCCCTTGTGTATGCCGACGGCAAGCTCTACGTCGGGACGGCGAACAGCAAGTTCTACATCCTGCGGCCCGGTCCCGATGGATGCGAGATCCTGAGCGAGGTCGAGGTCGGAAACCCGGACAACCCCGAACAGGTTACCGCCGGCGCGGCTGTTTCGAACGGCCGCGTGTATTTCTCGACCGCACAGGCCCTCTACGCGATCGGCAGCCCCGATAGTCAGGCGCCCACTTGGACGCCTCATGCACCGGCCAGGGCGACAACCACGGCGGGAGCGCCCGCGACGATGCTGGTCGTCCCTGGTGATGTCACGGTGTCGCCGGGCGAGAGCGTCGACTTCCATGTCCGTCTCTTCGATGCGAAGGGCAACTACGCCGGTGAGAGCGAAGCCGAATGGTCGCTCGATAGCCTGGGCGGTGCGATCTCTCCCGACGGTACCTACACGGCTCTGGACGAAGCACAGGGTTTTGCGGGCAAGGTCCGGGCCACCGCCGGCGGCATCAGCGGCGAGGCTCGCGTTCGGGTCATCCCGCCCCTGGACTGGGGTACCAATTTCGACGATTTTGACGTCGGAGGATTGCCGGCCTGGTGGCTGAACACGCGGCTCAAGTACTCCGTGACGGAGCTCGATGGCAATAAGGTGTTCACGAAGCGCGCCGACAACCCGTTCTCTTTCATCCGACGCGCCCGCACGTACGGGGGGCAGCACACCGCGTCCAACTACACGACCGAGGCGGAATTGAGGTTTGCCATGAGGCGCCGAACCATGGGCGACGGCGGAATCGTCGCCCAGGGTTACCAGCTCGTGATCTTCGGAAACCACCAGCGCCTCGAGCTCCATTCGTGGCAGCCCGAGACCGAGCGCACGGTAACGGCTCCGATGAGGATCGACGCCGATACCTGGTACCACATGAAACTGGAGGTCCAGACTCTGTCCGACGGATCGGTACGGGCTCGCGGCAAGGCGTGGCCAAACAGCGAGTCGGAGCCGGCGGACTGGACCCTGGAACGCATCGATCCGCCCGGCTTGGGTATTCTTACTGGGGCGCCGGGTCTCTACGGCGACGGCCGCAACGAAATCTACTTCGACAATTTCAAGGTAACTCCCAGCCGATGAACACAAACATGAACAAGAATCGAAAGCGAAGTCGGGTTGTTTCTTACGGACGCTTGTTGGTGCTGTGTCTGACCGCGCTGCTCCTGGTACAGGAGCGCGTGGCTCCGTCGTCCGAACCTTCGGACCCCGGGACCGGGGACTGGCCGATGTGGGGCGGCACCCCGGACCGCAACATGGTTTCCGACATGGAGGGACTTCCCACCGAATGGGACGTCGATACGGGCGAAGGTGTCAAGTGGTCGGCCGAGCTCGGGTCGCAGACCTACGGCAACCCGGTCGTCGCCGAGGGCATGGTGTTCATCGGGACGAACAACGAGACTCCCCGCGATCCCGAAGTGACCGGCGACAAAGGCATCCTGTACGCTTTCCGGGAGTCGGACGGCGAGTTCCTTTGGCAGATCGCCTCCGACAAGATGCGGGAAGGCCGCGTCAACGACTGGCCCTACCAGGGTATCTGCTCCTCGCCGCTCATCGAAGACGGAGTGCTCTACTACACGACGAACCGCAGCGAAGTGGTCGCCGTCAACATCCGTGCGAAGGATGCCGATGGAAAACCCGTTCCCGAGATTCTCTGGGCGTTCGACATGATGGAGGAACTCGGAAACCATCCGCACAACATGACGAACGCGTCCCCGGTCGTCTACGGAGACCTGTTGTTCATCAATACTGCGAACGGTCAGGACGAAACCCACGTCAACATCCCGTCGCCCCGGGCGCCGGCGATCGTCGCCCTCAACAAGAAGACGGGCGAGCTCGTCTGGGAAGACGCTTCTCCGGGCGAGAACATCCTGCATGGACAGTGGTCGACTCCTACGATCGGCGAGATCGGCGGTGTGCTACAGGCGGTCAACGCGCAGGGAGATGGATGGATCCGCGGTTATGCGGCCGAGACCGGCGATAAGCTCTGGGAGTTCGACACCAACCCGAAAGACTCCGTGTGGCCCCGGACTCGTAACGAGTTGATCTCGACGCCCGTGATCCATGACGGACTCGTTTACATCGCCAACGGTCAGGACCCGGAACACGGCGAAGGCGTCGGTCACCTCTACGCCATCGATCCGACCAAGCGAGGGGACATCACCGAGACCGGGATGGTGTGGCACTACACCGAGATCCGGCGCTCGATCTCGACGCCGTCGATCCGAGACGGCATTCTTTACATTCCCGATTTCAGCGGATTCGTCCACGCCCTGGACGCGAAGACCGGCGAGCAGATATGGAAGTACGACATGCTGGCCGCGATGTGGGGTTCGACGATGCTGGCCGGCGGAAAGATCTATATGGGAGACGAGGACGGCGACCTGATCGTCATGGAAGAAGGCCGGGGGATGAACGTCATCTCGGAGATCAACATGGGCAGTTCGGTGTACTCGACCGTCGTGCCAGCGAACGGGGTCCTCTACATCGCCACGCGCAACATGCTCTACGCCATCGACGGAGCGCATGAAGGCCCTTGAGATAGAGCTTCCGACGCGGGTGCTGTACGGCCCAGGTGCCCTCGATCAAATCGGCGCCCTCGCCCGCGACCTGGGTTTCAACCGCACACTGGTCGTATCCGATCCCGGTATCACCGAAGCCGGGTATTTTGACCGTGCCGTCCGCCTGCTCGAAGACGCCGGCATCCATGTCGTCGGCTACCACGATTTCAGCGACAACCCGGACTCCGATTCCATCGAAAAGGGTCGGGCCTTCGTCGAACCCCATGATGTCGATTCGATCGTGGGCCTCGGAGGCGGGAGCTCGATGGACTGCGCCAAAGGCGTCAACTTCCTGCTGACAAACGGCGGCCGGATGCAGGATTACCGGGGCTACGACAAAGCGTCGCAGCCGATGCTCCCGATGATCGGGGTACCGACAACGGCGGGAACGGGCAGCGAGGCGCAGAGCTACGCGCTTATTTCCGACGCTGAGACGCATGTGAAGATGGCCTGCGGAGATCCGAAAGCCGCGTTTCGAGTAGCCATCCTCGATCCGGAATTGACTCTGACCCAGCCGCGGGCCGTCCGGGCCGCAGCCGGGTATGACGCCATTTCACACGTCGTGGAGACACGGGTGACGACGAAGCGGACCGACACGTCGGTGAGGTTCACGAGGAAGGCCGCCCCGCTATTGCTGGGGAGTTTCGAGAGTGTGATCGAGCATCCAGACAACATCCAGGCCAACGGAGATATGCTACTGGGAGCGTTCTATGCCGGGGCGGCGATCGAACACTCGATGCTCGGCGCGACCCACGCCTGCGCGAACCCGCTCACGGCCCGCTACGGCACCGAGCACGGAGCTGCGATCGCCCACATGCTGCCGCACGTCGTGAGATGGAACGGGATGGTGTGCGGCGACGAGTACGCCGAGCTGGCGGCCGCCGCCGGTCTGGACTGCGACCGAGAGCAGGCACCGGAAATACTGGCGCAGCGCCTCGAAGGACTTGCCGTGGTCGGCGGTCTCGACACACGACTCCGGACGGTCGGGATCGAGCCCGAAGAGCTGCCGGACCTGGCCGCAGCCGCCGCCGAACAATGGACCGGGCAGTTCAACCCGCGTCCGTTCGACGAGATGGGAGCGCTGGAGATCTACGAATGCGCGCACTGACAACCCTCCTGATGGTGATGGCGCTGGCTGCTCCCGCGACGCCGCAGCAATCCGCCGCCTCGAGTGACGAGTGGCCCCAGTTTCGTGGTGGCGCGCAGCTGACGGGTGTCTCGGCCGTGGATTTGTCCGACCGCCTGAGCCTCGCCTGGACCTACGATGCCGGGGAGTCCATAGAGTCCTCGGCCGCCATCGTGGGGGGGACGGTTTATGTTGGTTCCCAGTCTGGTGAACTGCATGCCGTGGACCTGGCGACGGGCAAGGCCCGCTGGACCTACGATGCGGGGGAACCGATCGGGGAGTCCTCACCGGCCGTCGCCGACGGCGCGGTATACATAGGGGACCTGTGGGGCACGGTTCATGCGGTGAGCATCGCCGACGGCAGCGTGCGATGGAAGTTCGCGACGGAGAGCGAAATCAAATCATCCCCCGTCGTCGTGGACGGCAAGGTGTTGATCGGCTCCTACGATGGTTTTTTCTACGGGATCGATTCGGAAACCGGGAAGCTGGCGTGGTCGGTCGAAACCCAGGGGCCTGTACACGCCACGGCTGCGATTGCCGACGACGTTGCCTACATTTCGGGATGCGACGGCTATCTCCGCGGTATCGGCATCAGCGATGGTTCCGAGGTGTTCAGCATCGACGCAGGAGCCTACACCGGTGCTTCTCCGACACTCGTCGACGACCGGCTCTACTTCGGTACGTTCGACAACGAGGTGCTGGCGGTCGACCTGAGCGAGCGACGCGCGCTCTGGGTCTACGAACCGGAGCGCCGGTTTCCGTTCTACTCCTCGGCGGCAGTGGCCGGTGGCCGTGTCGTGGTCGGCGGACGCGACAAGCTCGTCCACGCGCTCGACACCGACACCGGAGAACAGGCCTGGTCGTTCGCGACGCGTGCCCGTGTAGATTCCTCGCCAGCCATCGCGGGTGGCCGCGTGTATGTGGGATCGAACGACGGTCGCTTCTACGTGCTGGATCTGGCCACCGGCGAGAAGCTTTGGGAGTTCGAAGCCGGGGGCCCGATTTCAGCTTCCCCGGCGCTTGGCGACGGCTACGTCGTCATCGGATCGCAGGACGGCCTCCTGTTCGCCTTCCGATAAGGGTTGGGTGCCGGGCCCGGTTCTTGGGCCGAACCTTACCCAATGCCGAGTTCCGATTCGCTGAAAAGACCGCTGTTAGTCCGATTCGACTTCCTGCTTCTCCCGGACTTCCGCCCTCGGACTGACTCGGGCTTGTTAAGTTGACAGTACCCGGGTCACAGCAGCTGCGCCAGATCCCGCGGCAGAGGTGATTCAAACCTTAGAAGTTCTCCAGACGATGGGTGCTCGAATTGCAAGGAGCTGGCGTGCAATCCCAGTCGCCGGGCGGGATTCGTGCGCGCGTCATATTTGTGATCGCCGACGATGGGACATTCCGCGTCGGCCAGATGCACCCGGATCTGGTTGCGCCGTCCCGTCTCTGGTGTCAGTTCGATCAACGCGCGGGTCGCGAGTCGCTTCATCACCCGGTAATGGGTTACAGCTTGGCGAGTTCGCTCGCCGGGAGGAGCGCTGTAGACCTTGAAGGGGCTGCTCTCATCCAGGTGTGACCTCAGAACGCCGTGGTCGGCTGGTGGATTTCCTTCCACCACTGCCAGGTAGTGTTTTTCTGCCTTGGACCAATGTGCCTGCAGCGCCTGCTTCGCCGCCTCCGTCTTCGCAAAAACCATCACCCCGGACGTTTCGCGGTCCAACCGGTGGACGATCCACACTCGTTCGGGGCTCTGAGGATTGCCGCGGCGCACGTAGCCAGTCAGAAAGGCGTAGGCTGTCTTGTCCCGTTCCGTCGCGCTGGCCATGCTCAGCAGATTCTCGGGCTTCTCGATGACAATTAGCGACGCATCCTCAAATAATACTTTCATTCCCCGTGGCAACAGACCTTCTCCGCGCACCTCGCCCTTGACGAGAATCGAAACCAAATCCCCGGTCTGCAGAGGGTGGTTGGAGCGCCTGATCGACCGCCCGTTGACTTGAACCGATCCATGCTTGAGCCACTGCCGCACCTTAGTCCTCTTCACCTCAGGGCGACAGGCGAACAGAAAGGCCAGAAGTTCCGCAGGGTGTTCGACAGTGTGAGATGCGGGCATGACGCTATGTTGCGGTGAGACAGGCTCCCGAAGCCATCAAGCAATCCGTCGAACGCGACGCAGACGAAAGGGCATTGTCAGGTCAACGCTACGCCGGGCGAAATGGCGGGACAAAAAGCTGCCGATCTCGCTACCTGCGACAATACACAACGATTCTTGCATATTCACGAGTCATTCAGGATCTGTTTCGAATTGGTCGGCACCGGTTGAGGGCTGTTCATCACGGGAGGCCGCGAGCACGATCTCTCAGAGTGCGGGCCGCGGCGACACCAGCCTGATTCCGGACCAGTCCGCTCTCATGCTGATTCGGGCTCGTTGACTGATCCTCAGGTGTCCGCGAGATCGGAAGACCAAGTCATCGTCCATGGACGAGCGTCTTCACTCCATCCTGGAAGACGACCTCGATCTTGTTGCCGCCCTTGACCGTGATCGTCACGCCGATCCCAAAGCTCGGGTGCTCCAGAACGTCACCCAACTCGTAACTGTCCTGGGAGGAATAGCGCTTGGCGAGGGACATGTCTTTCCCGTTCAGGAGTTCTTGATAACGGCTCACCCGCGCTTTTCGCGGTCGAGGTCCACTGGAGGCCGCTACTTTGCGCTGGCGCACTTTTTTGGGACCCTCACCTGGCTTGTGAGGCCTGTATTTGTGCTGCGCTCTGCAGGTATTGCAATGGACTCGCGCCGGACTGTCGCCGACCATGGCCTCGATCGTGTGCGCCAAGATGAGTTTGCAGGCACCACACCAACTGTCAACGTCATCGCCCGGCTTTAACATTGTCTCTCCTGATAGTAGGTCACTTGATCTTCCGGATTCGAGGGGCCACGACATTATGCCCGACGGCCATCGGCACTCGATGGAACAGAACACGGCTTCTACTTGTTTACAGCTGAAGCTGACATCAAGTTTGCGGCCGAGCCGCTCGGCCACCAGTTTCGGGTCAACCTCCAGACCGTTCATCAGCGAGGTGTGGAACCGTGCACTACCCGAAAACTGACGCATCCCAGATCCGCGTTCAAGGATGCGCGGCGCGAAAAGCGTCTGCCAGAGGTTATCGTTGCGCACCAAACGATAAGTAAAAGCTATTTAGCCAAGTGAGTTTGATTGCTTCGTGATATTCACCCAGGTTCCCAAGCTGACGACGAAACCTCTAAGGCGTACGCCCATCCTGTGGCTCTCCCCGAGGACTTGCTGTTTGAGTTGGTAACGACTCGGGACAGTGGGCCGGGCGGGCTTCAGCCCGTCCTCTGCTCGAAGGCCCTCATGAATTCGACCAGTGTGTCGACGCCTTCTTCGGGCAACGCGTTGTAGATCGAAGCACGCATTCCTCCGACCGAGCGGTGACCTTTAAGGCCGTCGAGGCCCTGCGCTGTCGCTTCCTTCAGGAACACGGCTTCGAGCTCTTCGGTCTCCAGACGAAACGTCACGTTCATGAGCGACCGGCTTCCTTCAACAGCTATCGGCCGATAAAAGCCGGAACGATCGATTTCCGCATACAGCTTTGCCGCTTTGCGCGCGTTGACCTCGCCGATCGCAGAAAGCCCGCCCCGTGATCGCAGCCATTTTACCGTCAACCCGAGGATGTACACGCCGAAGGTGTTCGGAGTGTTGAAGAGCGAATCGTTGGAAGCATGCGTGCGGTAGTCCAGCATCGACGGCAGGGTATCGCCGGAGCGCTCGAGCAGGTCTTCGCGGATGATCACCAGCGTTACCCCCGAAGGACCGAGGTTCTTCTGGGCGCCCGCGTAGATCACACCATATCGCTGGACATCGACCAGTCTCGAAAATATGTCCGAGGATGCGTCGCCGACGAGCGGCGTGTCGCCGACGTCGGGAAGCGCACTCCATTGGGTACCTTCAATCGTGTTGTTGCTGGTGATGTGCGCGTAAGCGGCCCCGGAGGTCAGGCTCAGCTCGCCCTGGGCCGGGATTCGCGAGTAGCCCTCGGTCATGCCGGTTCCGGCGACATTCACCTGACCGATACGCTGGGCTTCCTTGATCGCCTTTTTCGACCATGACCCCGTATCGATGTAGTCCGCCGTCGATCCCGCCTCGAGCAGGTTCATCGGTACCATCGAGAATTGCAGGCTCGCGCCGCCCTGCAGCATGAGAATCTTGTAATTCGAAGGAACGTCGGCGAGCTCCCGGATGTCGTCCATCGCGTCGTTCAATACGGACTTGAACGTTTCGGATCGATGACTGATCTCCATCACGGACATGCCGACACCGGGCAGGGAGACAAGCTCGCGCTGCGCCTGCTCCAGGACTGGCAGCGGTAGCGCCGCCGGCCCGGCAGAGAAATTAATAATTCGATCGTGGCTCATGTTGGATTTCTCAGGTTCCTTATAAGGTCGACTGACAGACGATTATAGACCGGCCGTCCCGGTCGTGGGTTACCGAGGTATCCCGGCCGTGGATGGAGGAGTCGAAACGAATTTCCGTTTCTCTGGTATTCGGGGTGTGATCGGGAGAAATGGACAATGAGAAAAGCGTTGAGTCGGCGGAGCTGGGACGTGCCGGAGCGGGCACTGGGTCGATGGCAGTCAAGTCGGGAGTCTTGATGGTAGCCGAGGTTCTGACCTATCTGATACCGAAGCTATGCGACCTCAACCCAGTCGCAAACAGTGGTGGGCGCCGGAACTGCTTCACCGTCGTGCCGCATCCCTTGCAGGTCCAAGTGTATAGCCTCCCGGATTCGATACTTGGTCTCTTCAACAGTCTCGTCCGTAGCAATGCACCCGGGCAGATCGGGCACGTAAGCCGAACAATTGTGCTCCCCTTTTTCGATGACGATTCCGTATTTCACAGAAGTCATTTTAGACCTGCCTGTCTGAGAACGCTACTCAGCGTTTTGGGGTGAATGTCGTCATTCGGATGACCGGAGATTGTGACACGCCCTGTCTTTGATGGATGTTTGTATTGACGGTGTCCTCCTTTCGAGGACACTCTACGCCAACCATCCTGTTCGATGAGCGCCAGGACTTCGCGCACCTGCACGATTGGATCGGTCCGTCAATCGGATGGATTGCATGGTCGATGGGGATACCAAGGCACATCTCGAACCAACCCGCATAGCCGGTGAATCAGCGGGATGCGACCGTCAGGTGCCGAGATTGTCTGCCGTAACGCAACAGCGTTTGTCTGGGTTTCGCGACTATGTTGCGGATCTCGGTTTGCACCCTGCCACAGAGTTGTGATTATGGTCCGGTCGAGCGTGCCGCAGGTGTGAGTGCTTCTCACCTCTTGCGATACAATGGCCGCATCCGTCACCGGTCGAAACCAAATCTGACTCCCGCAACCGCCCAACCATCTGAAGGATCGAGGAGGCGAGAATGGCAACAGCGCGATACGTACTTTCTGTACCGGCAATCCTGCTGATTCTGGCCGGCACGCTGCCCGCCGGCTTGCCGACCACTTTCGGGCAGTTCCAGCCAGGCTACGTTGATCCCGAACCTGTTCTGCAGGCCGTCGCAGCCGCGATCGGCAGCGACAACTTGAAATGCATCACGATCTCGGGGACCGGCTACACCGGCATCGTCGGTCAGCAACGGTTGAATGACAAGAATGTCGATTGGCCCGACGGCGAGCCACTGGCCAACTACACCCGCACCATGAACTGGGAAGCCGGGATCATGACCGAGGAGTTCGAACGTGAGCCGGGCCTCAACCCGGCATCGTGGAAACATGGACTGGGCTGGGTCGGCGGCACCCCACTCCAGCGGAACGCACACCAGACATTCGTGGTCAACGGCAATTACGCGTGGCACATGGACGGGCCGGGAGGCGTTCCGATTCGGGCGCGGCCCGAAGATGCGGAGCTATGGCAGCTCGACATGTGGATGAACCCGCATGGCTTCCTCAAAGCCGCCAGGATGCCCGGTGCCAACCCGCAGGCCGTATGGCGCTGGGAGCTCGGAGAAATGGGTCGAGACGGTCCGACCAGGAACCCGGAGAAGGTCATCGTGGTGTCCATAACCGTGCTGGGCAAATACCGCGTGGATGCCACGATAAACAAAGAGAACATGCTGCAGCGGATCCACACCTGGGTTCCTGACCCCGTCCTCGGGGACATGAATTACGAACACGAGTTCACCAACGACAGCTACGTCGATCTCGGTGGCGGTGTTCGGTTTCCCACCTCGTGGCACCACCACGAGGGTTGGGACGACAACTACCAGGCCCAGAGCGTCAACGCCGGACACAACAGTTTCGGCGGCACCTTCGATGAAATCGAAGCGAACGTGTGTCCCGATTCCTTAGCTGTTCCCGACGCCGTTCGCGAAGCGGCATTTGAAGTCCGGGTGGAGACCGAGAGGCTGGCGGATGGAGTGTATCTGCTCGGCGGAGGATCGCACAACAGCGTAGCGGTCGAGTTCGACGACTTCGTGACAGTGGTCGAGGCGCCCCTCGACGAGAAGCGGAACCTCGCCGTCATCGAAGAAGTCGTCCGACTCTTCCCAGACAAGCCGATCCGGTTCCTCGTCAATACCCACCAGCACCATGATCACATCGGCGGACTCCGGACCTACATGCACATCGGTGCCACGATCATCACGCACTGGAAGAATTTCGATTTCTACACCCGCGACGTCCTGAACTACGCACAGCGGACCCTGCAACCCGACATGCTGTCGCTGTGGCCGCCGACCGAGCTCGCGGAGGGCTATCAGTATGAGCAGGTGACTGAGAACTACGTGTTGAGTGACGGTGCCCGGAACATGAACATCTATTACGTCCATCCCCTCGGCCATGTCGAGGGGATGTTGATGGCGTACCTGCCCGCTGAGAAGATCGTGATCGAAGCGGATCTTCTCGACACGAATCTGCCGCTTCCCGCGACCCCCACCGACTCCAACATGAGGTTGTACAACCAGACCCGAGCGCTGGACCTGGACGTTTCTACCATCGTACCCATCCACGGTCAGCCGGTGCCATGGACGGATTTCTTGAAGGTGGTCGGCCGGGCCGGTGATGTGAACTAGCACCAAAAACTCCCTCCTTGGAGAAGGAGGGGTGGATGCGCCGCCAGGCGCAGACGGGGTGGTTTGTTCATGATCAGACCCATTCCTGTTTCGGCTCGCGCCAGTGCCACCTCTCCTCATTTCAAGAAGGGGAGGTTCTTGATCAGCACCACCCCGGCGCTTCGCGCCACCCCGCCTCATCTGAGGAGGGGAGTTTGGACCTCACCTACTCACACTCCGGCCCCTCTTTGGTCCAAGAAACTTGATTAGTTTTCCGTCCGCATCCTGGACCTGAGTTGGGTGGGCGTTCGGGGATCTTTACGAGTAACTGACCAGCCCACAGCGGTGGTCGGCGTCGGAAGGGTCGAAGCGCCGATTTGTTTAAAGGACGGAACGTCCTCAGCCGAACATAAGACTGAGGGCAGTGCAAACGTCCGGAAAAACATCGATCCGGGCGAGAAGTCCGGACAACTTCGCTGTTGTGAGCTTGCCATGATCAACATTCATCTGAACCCCAGGGTTCGCAATGTCGGCGTCTCGCCGACCGTGGCCATCAACGATCTTTCCAATGAGCTCCTGCGTGACGGCCGGAATGTTTTCAAACTGGGGTTGGGCGAATCGCCTTTTCCGGTGCCCGATTCGGTCGTGGAAGCGCTGCGGGCCGCGGCCGAGGAGAAGAGCTATCTTCCGGTAAAAGGTCTGCCGGAATTGCGGGAAGCCATCGCCGACCACCACCGGCGGGAGTTCGACGTGGAGTGCGATCCCGAAGACGTGTTGATCGGACCGGGATCGAAGGAACTGATGTTCCTTCTGCAACTGGCCTACTACGGCGACTTGATCATCCCTTCTCCGTCATGGGTCTCCTACGCGCCCCAGGCCGGTCTCGTGGGCCGCAAGATCCATTGGGTGGAGACATCCAGCGAGAACAACTGGCTGATCACGGCCGAAGAGTTGGAGGCGGTGTGCTCGAGGAATCCGACCGAGCCGCGGTTGATGATCATGAACTATCCGTCGAACCCGACCGGCCACACCTATACCCAGGATCAGTTGAAAGATCTGGCCGAAGTTGCCCGCAGGCACAACATCGTCCTGCTCTCGGACGAGATCTACGGGAAGCTGCATCACGATGGCGCGCACGAGAGTATTGCCCGCCTCTACCCGGAGGGAACGATCTTCAGTGGGGGCTTGAGCAAGTGGTGCGGCGCCGGAGGTTGGCGTCTGGGTGTCTTCGTATTTCCGCCGGGCCTGCGCTGGCTTCTGGACGCGATGGCGGCGGTGGGCAGCGAAACGTTCACTTCGACGTGTAATCCCGTGCAGCGGGCAGCGACCTGTGCGTTCAGGGAGAATCCCGAGATTGACAATTACCTGCGCGATGCGCGTCGAATCCTGAAAGCGCTGGGATCGGAAATGGCCGGGCGGCTGAAGTCGGTCGGAAGCCGGATCGAGAGTCCGGAAGGGGGGTTCTACCTGTTTCCCGATTTCTCACCCTTTCGGGAGAAGTTCCATCAGCGCGGGATCGAAACCAGCAATCAGTTCTGCGGACACCTTCTGGAAGACACCGGAGTCGCGATCCTGCCGGGCAGCGTCTTCGGGCGTCCCGAAAACGAATTCACGGCACGCCTCGCTTACGTGGATTTCGACGGCAGGGCAGCCTTGAAGGCGGCTTCCCGCATTCCCCCGACCGAACCCCTCGGCGACGCGTTCCTCGAGGAACATTGCGGCCGAATGCTCGACGCCGTAGACCTGATCAGCGGATGGGTCGGTTCCAATCACGCGGTCCGGGATCGGGTGGCCGTCAGGATTTCCTAGCGCCGCAACGGCGAGCCTTTACCGAAAGACTGACTTCTCGATCGTCGCGTGGATCCCCTTCGTTCCGTCCACAAACTGGGTCACGCTCAAATCGACCGCCAGCGAGCAGACGATGTAGGCGTCATCCCGGCTCAAGCCTTTTTCATTCACAAGAAAATCGATCATTTCACGCGTGGCGATCCGCACCGCCTCCTCGAGGTTGGGATGCAGCCCCATCGACATGTAGTGGGTGGGTGTTTCCGCCCGCGGCCAGCGGATCGACGCGTTCTTGTGCAGGATCACCTGGACGGTGCCGCGCATTGAGGTCTCCAGTGCCGTCACCGTGATTTCGCCGTCCCCCTGCATGGCATGCCCGTCACCCATCGACAACAGCGCGCCCGGTACGTGGACCGGTGTGTACAGCGTCGTTCCGGCCACCAGCTCCTTGTTGTCGAGGTTACCGACGTGGGGACCCGGCGGGCCGCTGCTGATTCTCCCATTCAGCGGGTTTGGAGCGACGCCGATCGACCCGAAGAAGGGCGCCAGCCGCGGCTTGACTCCGGGCGCGATCTCCGCCGTCCCCTCCTCGAGATCGAATCGAATCAGTCTCAGGCTGGAGTAGGGGAAATCGTCGGGCAGCGTCCCGGCACCCGGGATGAAGCCTCCGATACCGAAGGGATGCAGAAACTCGAAGTCCAGGATGCGGACCTCGAGCATGTCGCCCGGCTCGGCGTCGGTGACGTAGATCGGTCCGGTCAACGGATGGGCTCCCGGTCCCCGGTCCGTCACGGCTTCCTCGACGACCTTGAGCGCTTCGGGAATCTCGTCTTCCCCCGCACCGGCCATGTAGAGCCGTTCCAGTCCGCGTGCGATAAGAGCGTCGACTACAACGGTGTCGCCGGAGTCGATCCTCAGGACGGGTTCCAGCCGGCCATCGTAGTATCCCCAGTGAACGTTTTCCGGCACGAGCTTCAGTTCATGCGTGTTCTGCGGAGGCTCACCCGATCCACTCTTGTTCAAGGCGGTGAGGACGAGGATAAGCAAAAGTGGAAGACGTTTGCGTGTCATGTCGTTTCTCTCGATCTGTTTCGTCAGTTGAGACATCGACCGGAATCGTTTGAGCTTTTTGAGCGCTCGCTTCCGGATCGTGATTTGTTCTTCGGTATGGTACTGAATCAGGAGGGACCTGTGTTGAGTTTGTGGAAATGCTCATAGTGGCCTGTAACAGTGCTATCGGCCCGAAGGGTTCGGCGGAACGGCGCCGTCTTCGGTGTCGTAACGCCCTCGCAATGAAACAGCATTGGCTCGGGCGCCACTCCTAGAATCCGACGCCGTTCGGCCGAACGCTGGTACCGATAGCACTGTTACAGGTCACTAGATGGTCGCTCGGTGCCGCAACTGCGATCGAAGAAAACGAAAGAATCCGACGTGACAGGGCCGACGCTGTTATCCTCTCAGATTGACTGTTCCGCAGGCGCAGAGCCCTTCCCGGAGTCCAAGATGGAGTAACTGTGGCGGATGCCTGCGCGTACATACTATAGAGTGATGAAAGAAACCGACGGCCTTGCTGCTGCCGGAGAGGAAACTCAGGTCGGCAGCGTCTTCGTATCGAATTACCCCCCGTTCTCCGTCTGGACGAAGGAGGGCGTGGAGCGTGCGGCCCGGCCCTCGCTCGAGCAACGGCCTGCGTCCGGCGTTCCGCTGGGTCTATACCTGCATATTCCGTTCTGCCGAAAACGTTGTCACTTCTGCTATTTCCGCGTCTACACCGACAAGAACGCCGAAGAAGTCGAAAACTACATCGACCTGCTGGTTCGTGAAATGGAGTTGTACTCCAGGACCCCGGCGATCGCGGGTCGCGACGTCAACTTCGTCTACTTCGGCGGGGGCACCCCTTCGTTTCTCTCGTCGCAGCAGCTCGAAGGCCTGGTAATGCGGTTGAAGGCGGCGGTACCGTGGGAGGGAGCCGAGGAGATCACGTTCGAGTGCGAGCCCGGCACCTTGACGGAAACGAAACTCGCTACGATCCGAGACCTGGGTGTCACGCGTCTGAGCCTCGGTATCGAGAACTTTGATGACCACATTCTCGAGATCAACGGACGCGCGCACCGTTCAGCGGAAATCTTTCGGGCTTACGAACGGGCCCGGAAGCTCGAGTTCTCACAGCTCAACATCGACCTGATCGCCGGCATGCTCGGAGAGACGGACGACAACTGGCGTGGGGTGATCGAGAAGACGCTCGAACTCGCTCCCGACAGCATCACGATCTACCAGATGGAGCTGCCCTTCAACACGACCATCAGCGGAGATCTCCTCGAGGGGACCGGTCGGTTCGAAGACGCGCCCGCCGACTGGGCGACCAAGCGCCGGTGGATGGGAGAAGCCTTCGAGGCCTTCGAGCAGGCCGGCTACGAACTCGGAAGCGCCTACACGGCGGTGAAGGATCCGGCCCGAACGAGCTTCGTCTACCGGGATCGGCTGTGGCAGGGAGCCGACCTGGCCGGTCTGGGAGTCGCCTCGTTCGGACACATGAACGGTGTCCACATGCAGAACTTCGATCGTTGGGAGACCTACGGCGAAGCGATCCGGGGTGGCACGATCCCCCTCGGGCGCGCCTACCGCCCCGACGACGAGGAGCGGATGATCCGCGAATTCATCCTGCAGCTCAAGAAAGGTTCCGTCCGACCCTCGTATTTTGCCGGAAAGTACGGCGTGAAGATCCTGGAACGGTTTCGAGAACAATTCGACCGTCTCGAAGATGACGGCTTTCTTTCGCGGGCGGATGAAGACGCCGTTGCGCTGACGCGTCAAGGGTTGCTGAGGGTGGACTCGTTGCTGTCTGGTTTCTTCCTGCCTGAGCACGCCGGGATTCGCTACACGTGATCGTGAGTGAACACAGGTTGAAACGTCGCGTGGAGTTTTCTGAGACCGACCTGGCCGGCTTCGTCCATTTCACCTGCTTCTTCCGCTACATGGAGGAGGCCGAGCACGCCCTCTGGCGCGAGGCGGGTCTCAGCATCGTCCCGTCCGATCCCGAGATCGGATTTCCACGGCTGGCGACATCCTTCGAATACTTTCGCCCGTTGAGGTTCGAGGACGAATTCGAGATCCGGATGTGCATCGTCGAAATCACCGACAAGACGATGCGCTACAGGTGCGTGCTGAGGAAAGACGACGAGAAGGTCGCCGTGGGTGGTCTGACGATGGCCTGCGTCCGGAAAGCGCCCGACGAGCCGATGAAGATGATCTCGATCCCGGAAGACATCCGGTCGCGATTCGAGGCGGCGCCAGACGTCGATGAGTAGAGCTGAAACGTGAAGGAGCGGAATGGTTGACGGGAAGCAGGAATCGGACACAGCGGACGTCGTAGTCATCGGGGGTGGTCCCGCCGGATCCACTGCGTCGACTCTGATCGCGCAGCAGGGACATCGGGTCGCACTGTTCGAGCGCGAGCGGTTCCCGCGGTTTCACATCGGGGAGTCGTTGATACCCGAGACCTACTGGGTGTTCGAACGTCTCAATATGCTTTCGAAAATGAAGCGGAGTCATTTCGTCAAGAAGCGCAGCGTGCAGTTCTTCAGTGCGAGCGGCAAAGGGTCCAGGCCGTTCTATTTCGCAGACAACAAGGATCACCCCAGCTCCCAGACATGGCAGGTCGAACGCAGCCAATTCGATCAGATGATGCTGGATAACGCCCGGGAACACGGCGTTGTTGCCCACGAGGGCGTGCGCGTCCTGGACGTGTTGTTCGAGAGTGGTCGTGCGATCGGGGTCACGATCAAGGATGAGGACGGGTCCCTCCGTCAGGTCCGGGCCCGCGTGGTGGTCGACGCCAGCGGCGAAAACGGTCTCTTGATGAAACGCCTCGGGTTGCGCATCTGGGATCCGGTGCTCAATAAGGGAGCGATCTGGACGTACTATGAAGGAGCACACCGCGACGAGGGCCCTAACGAAGGCGCTACCCTCGTCCTGCAGACGGCGAACAAGAACGGCTGGTTCTGGTACATTCCCCTGCACGGCAACAAGATCAGCGTGGGTGTCGTCGCACCGTTCGATTATCTCTTCAACCGGGATCGCGTCAGCCACGAGCAGACGTTTAACGAAGAAATGGAGCTGTGCCGCCCCGTCAAGGAGCGTCTATCGGTTGGCCACCGCGTCACCGGACATTACGCCACCAGAGATTTCTCGTATCGCTCGAAGCAGGTTGCGGGAGACGGCTGGGTGTTGGTGGGCGACGCCTTCGGTTTTCTCGATCCACTGTATTCATCCGGAATCCTGCTTGCGCTGAAGTCCGGGCAACTGGCTGCCGACGCAATCGTCGAGGGCTTTCGGAAGGGAGATACTTCCGGAGCACAACTGGGCAACTGGGGTCCGGCGTTCAACCGGGGTGTCGATCGGATGCGCCGCCTGGTCTGTGAATACTACGACGGCTTCAGCTTCGGCAACTTCGTCCGCAACTTCCCCGATCTACAAGGTGCGATCACCGACCTGCTGGTCGGCGACCTGTTCGACGACGATGTCGACCGGGTGTGGGAACCGATGGAATCCTTGTACGAGGCGGGCAAGGCCCGGATCCCGGAATGGGATGAAGGAGATCCGGCCGGACGGGCGAATCACACGGGCGAGTGGAAGGCGACGAGTGAGAGGTAAGTGTAGGTGCGGTCTATGACCGCACGTCGTTTCGGCACGAAGAATGTGCGGTCATAGACCGCCCCTACACCGGCCTGTGGAATCCTCGCTCGTGTGTAGGTGCGCTCTATGAGCGCACGGCGTTCCGGTTCGGAAGATGTGCGGTCATAGACCGCCCCTACACCAACGTCCTAAGGCCCACGCACGTCGTAGCTGTAGAGCACGGACTGGTCCCGCAGGTACAGCCGGCCGTCGCTCACCACAGGGTGCGCGTAGCTGGGCCAGCCTTGGTCCGGGATGCTGAACCGGCCTTTCTCGCTGTAGCCTTCCGGGGTAGCTTCGGCCAGCCCGACCACATTGCGTTCGCTGAAGATGTAGAGATTGCCGTCCGCGTATGTGAGAGAACCCTTGCCGACGCTGCGGTCCCGCCACATTACTTCCCCGGTTTCGAAGTCCATGCAGGTGAGGATGGAATTGTGAAATCCGTAGAGGTAGCCGTCGATGAGGATGACGCCGCCGTGGTGGTTCTGCATCTGCCGCGTGAAGTAGACTTCCTCGGCTTCCACTTCTCCGCCGCTGGCCGTTAACGCGAGCAAGCCGCCCCCTGTGCCGTAGGCTGAGGTGTAGAAGACCTTGTTTTCGTGAAAGATCGGCGTCGTGATGTTCGCCGTCCGGTTGGCCGGGCGCTGGTAGCGCCACATCAGCCTCCCGTCGGAAGCGCGAAGACCGACGCCCGCTCGCGCAGTCAGCGTCATCAGAACCCGAACGCCGCCGACATTGCCGGCGACAATCGATGCGTAGCCGGCTGCGTCGCTCAGTTCGTCGCTCGTCCACACGACGTCCCCAGTCACCTTGTTGAGCGCGACGACACCGGCCCCACGGCCTCCAGGTGTCACGAAGACGTTGTTGCCTTCGACAAGAGGCGATTCGCTGACCAGCCAGGAGATATTGCGTCCGCCGAAGTCCTGGAGGATGTTTCGCTGCCAGATGATGGAGCCGTCCGGGGCCCGGAGGCTCGCCAGGTCGCCGCTTTCGGTAAGCACGTAGAGCCGATTGCCGTCGACGGTGGGAGTTCCACGAGGGCCAGGCCCTTCGCCGTTTCTACGTCCACGCCCGATAGCCGTCGACCACACCAACCTGCCGTCGGCACGGTTCACGCCGGCTACTGCGCTCTGCTGTCCGACCGTCATCTGGACATAGATGCGGTCCCCCTGTACCGCAAGAGACCCATACCCCGACCCGAGGTTGGACACCATCCATTCCGGTTCCGGTCCCGAAGACGGCCACTCCTCGAGAAGTCCCGATTCCCTCGACAGCCCGTTTCGCTCCGGTCCTCGCCACTGCGGCCAGTCGTCCCCGGTGGCCAACGAAGCGTCCATTGCGACTAACGCGCATAGCGTAAACAGCAGGATGGCGAGAGAACGGCGTTTCAACATCGGGATGCTCCATGGATGAAATGCCCGGTCATGAACCTGTTCTCGAGATGAGCAGCGCTCCAAACCCGGGTGTGTATGCCAGCGTCCAGCCTGCGAAGTGGATCAGGTAATCCCAGCCGCTGGGATCGAAGGGAGACCAGATCCCATAGATCAGGTAGAAGGCCGCCCCTGAGGCCAGAGCGGCGGTCGCACCCCTCGCCAATGCAGTAGGAACGTCCAGGGGCCGGCGCATGAGGAGCTCGTTCAGTCCGCCGAGAGCGACCCAAACCCCCATCCACACGAGAACCATGACTGAGTAGCCGGCAACGGGGGCCAGCAGATAGAAGCTCGCTGCGGCGAGCCCTCCGATTACTGCGCCCGACAGTGCGCCGACTCCGGGCCGCTTGCTGAGCGCTCCCAGAAAGAGGCCGATCACGAGAAAGAGGATTGTTCCGTGAATGAGTCCGTAGACCGGCAGGTGCTGTGGGATCCAGGTCGCCCATATGAAGTCTCCGAGCGTGCTTACCGCGGCAATAGCGAGTGCGCCGCCGATCGATGCTCGAATGCCTGACATCATTCCTCGGCGATGCTGTACAGGTACCGGTATCCGCGCAGGAGTATCTCGCTATCGACCAACGCCGGCGAGGCGTCGAAGCCGTCGTCCAGTGTGTTGGACGCCAGGATCTCGTACTGGTTACCGTGACGGATCACGAGCGTGGTCCCGTCCCGGCCGGGCAGATACACTCGGCCGGCCGCACCCACGGGGGAAGAAAACACGTTCGGTACCCCTTCCAGACGCTGCAATGCGAAGTGCGGTTCGCCGGTCTCGGCGTCGAATGCGGAGAGGATTCCCGAATTCGTCTTGAGAAAATAGAGGATGCCGTCGTAGAGCAGCGGAGACGGCACGTAAGGGGTGTCGCGTGTCAGTTCCCACGCGATCCGGTCCGTGCCCGTGATATCCCCGCTGGCCCCGGCGAGACGAATAGCCTTCAGGTTGTTGCCACGAAAACCGCTCATGGCGAACACCATGCCGTCGGCCCCCACCGGCGACGGGATCGGGTTCATCGTCAGGCCTTCGCTTTCCCAGACGATTTCGCCATCCTGGAGGTCGTAGCTCCGCAGCCGGTTCATACCGGGGACTATGACCTGTTCGCGACCGTCGTGCTCGACAACGAGGGGCGTCGCCCAGGTGTCGATCTCGTCTCTGTCAACGCGCCAGACTTCCTCGCCCGTGTTCTTGTCGAACACCACGACGAACGACTGCCCGCCCAGGTGGTCCCACACGATAACGATCCGGTCCTCGTAGAGTGCCGGCGTGCTACCCTCCCCGAACTGGTTCCGCATGCCCTTGTCGCCGAGGTCCTTTTTCCAGACGAGGTTCCCGTCCATGTCGTAGGCGTACAACCCGCGGGACTCGAAGTACGCGTAGACCCGTTGCCCATCGGTCGAAGCGGAATTCGACGCCCACGTTCCGTTGTCCTGATGCGTGGCCTCGTGTGGCGTATCTTCGGTCGCGGTCCGTTCCCAGACGACCTCGCCGTCGTTCCGGTCGATCGCCATGACCACGAAACGGTGCGTTTTCCGCGGTCGGAAACCGCCTAGCGGGGTGTGCGACTCCTCCACGGAGGTGTCCGTCGGAACGGCTGTCACCAGGAAGATCCGATCGCCCCAGACCACCGGCGAGGCCGATCCACGTCCGGGTATCTCGATCTTCCAGCGAATGTTCTTCGTCTCGCTCCATTCCATCGGCGGGTTTGCGGTTTTCGACACGCCCGTCGCGTACGGGCCACGCCACTGCGCCCAGAACTTCTCGGCCTCCGGGTCCGTTTCGGCCAGGACCGACGCACCCAGGACGATTCCGATCGCGATGATCGTGAGACTCAGGGCCGCGATCCTCACTTTTCTCAACACTCACTTCCTACCGAACGTGATTGGTCCAGTAAGTATAGTCTCGTTCCCGAATCGGCGCTTGGAGAGAAAGCCGTTGACGTCGGGGTTCGGGCCCTAGCGATTTCGGCGGGCAGGGTCCGGTTCTTCTCCGAACCCGTACACGTGGCCCACCGTCCGGATAACAATGAGACCGTCGGAAATCGCCGGCGGCGCCATGATGACCCCATCGATCTCGTTGTGCGCGATCTCGAAGTACTCGCGGCCGGCGCGCGCGACGAACACGTCACCATCCTCGCTGGCGATGTAGAGCCGTCCGTCCGCCGCTACAGGTGAGGCGGAGAAGGCGCCACCGGTCCCGACGCGTGCGCGGTAGACCCGCTCACCCGTTTCCGCTTCATACGCCGTAATGATGCCGTTGCTGTTCAGCGTGTAGAACAGGCCTCGGTAGAGGATCGGTGTGGGGATGTATGTTCCCCCGCGATCCGAGCTCCACGCGATGGCATCGTTGGAGCTGGCGCGCCCGGTAAGGGAGATGTCGCCTGAAGATCCCGGCCGGATCGCGTAAATTGGGCGGACAGGGGGATACCCTCCGGTCACGTACGCCAGGCTGGGACCCACGACCGGTGTCGCGACCGTGATCTCCGAGTTTGGAGCCAGCGACCAGCGCAGTCTGCCGGTCTCGGGATCGTACCCCCGCACCTTGGTGCCGTTCGTGATCAGCTCATCACCGGATTCTCCCGTCGCGATGGTCGGGGTTCCCCACGTGGGGATTTCGTCATCCCGGCTCGTCCGCCAGAGTTCTTCCCCCTCCGACAGATCGTATGCCGCCACGAAGGAGTCCTTCTGGCGATCGACCTGGAGGATGACCGAATCCAGGTAGATGATCGGCGAGCTGCTGTGGCCCCATTGTTCGGTGGCGTCGAAGAACCAGCCGTTGTCGATCAGACCCAGGTCCTTCTTCCAGAGCAACGCACCGTCCATGTCGTAGGCGGCGAGCACTCCTGTCGTGCCGAAGAGCACGACCACGCGGCGTCCGTCGGTGACCGACGTGGAGCTGGCCTGGCTTCCCTTGGTGTGACGCTTCGTCCGGGGTATGCCCCGGTGGACTTCTCTTTCCCATCGAACTTCGCCGGTCTGATTGTCCAGTGCATACAGCTTCCATACGTGCTCGGATAGATCGTCGACCGAGCGGACGTCGCCGTAGAGACCGGTTCGAAACGTGTTGTCGCCGGAGCCGCTGATTGCGGTGGTGACGAACAGCCGGTCGCCCCAAACTACCGGGCTCGAATTGGCGACACCCGGGACGGGCGTTTTCCACCGGACGTTGTGTTGGGTTGTCACGTCCCATTCGACGACCGCACCCTGTCCATCGGCCACGCCTGAAGCCCCGGTTCCGCGGAAGGACGCCCACGGCCGGCCCGTCCCTCGCGGGGCGACCGCCAGGTCAGTCTCCGTCGGACTCGAGGTCGGCCCGCCGGTCGGTTCGGATGTTCCTGCCGACACTTCAGTGGTTCGGGTGTACACGAGCGTCGGATCCTCACCGGAGCGTGCCGGCCGCGTGAGGACCAGTTGGTCAACGTCATCCTGTTTGTCGAACGCCATACCGATGGCGGGTCTCTGCGGGGCGATGAAGTTCGATGACGAGATCGGAAAAAGTGTAACGATCTGTTCCAGGTTGACCCGGAGACGGCCGTCCTCGTAGGTGATGACGATCGTTCCGCCGTTTTCCCGCCGGTAGGTACCGCTCAGCACCTCGAGGTCTGAGGGGGAAAGGGTCACGATCGAATTCGCCGCGCCCGGCCTGTCCGACATCGCGGCCTCGAGGACCGATGCCATCTCCGTATTGCCGGAATCGACAACTAGCGCATAACTTGCGGCAACCGTGCTGTCGGCTACGTCGTCCCGCGCCGCGGCGGCCTCGAGCAGCGAAAGATCCTCTTGGGCGACCGCCAGCGCAAGAGCGTCGCTTGCTCCCGGCGACCCAGCTTCGATCAGATAGCGGACGATGTCCGTGTTTCCCTCCGCCATGCCGATGGCGGTGAAGCCGTAGAACGTATCTTCGACGGTCAAATCCGCATCCCGATCGACGAGGAGTCGAACCATCTCCATGTTGGCGTTGGTTGCCGCGAACAGCAGTGCCGTGGCGTTGTAGCGCGTTTTGGCGTTGACGTTGGCTCCCCGCTCGAGCGCCCTCCGGACCTCCGGCAGGTCGTTCTGCTGGGCGGCATCGAGCAGGGCCTCGTCCGGGCTTGCCTGCACTCCGGCGAGCAGCAGCACGAGGGCCAGGGTCGGGAGCGACAGAGGTGCTGTCATTGGGGCTCCTTCACGAGGGAAGTCCGACTTTACCGTCCGATCGCGTAGACGGCATCGTCGGAACGGATGAACAATCGGCCTCCGGCAATCGCCGGCGATGCCAGCTGCCGGGCATCGAGCTTGTTGCGCGCGAGGACTCGAGGGTCGCGGCCGGCTGCCAGGACGATGGTTTCTCCGCCTTCGCTGAGGAGGTAGATCTTGCCGTCGGCAGCCACCGGCGAGGCGCTGAAGACACCACCGATTCTCTGCTGCCACACGCGATCGCCGGTCTCTGCGTCGGTGACGGTGACGATCCCGACATCACCCACCATGTAGACCAGGCCGTCGTGATAGACGAGGGAGGAGACGTAGGGTGCGCCCGTTCCCACCCTCCAGAGGACATGACTGTTGGTGACGTCCCCGGCCCCACCCGGTCGGATCGCCATGAAGGGGCCGCTACGGTAGCCGCGACTCGTGTAGATCACTCCGTCGTTCTGGACCGGCATGGGGATCGGGAAACGATTCGACTCATCGAATTGCCAGAGAAGCTCGCCGGTGGCGAGATCATGGCCGGCCATCCCTACGCTCGAGTTCACGATGATTTCGGCGGAATCCGTCGTCTCGATGACGAACGGCGTGCTGTAGGAGATGACACCCCTGGGTCGATCCACCTTCCAAGTGTTCCGTCCGGTAGCGGAATCCAGCCCAAGCAGGTAGCCTTGCGGTTCGTGGTAGCAGACCAGGATCACCGTACCGTCATGGACGATCGGCGAACTGCTGTGGCCCCAGTTGATGCGGAAGGGTCCGTAATCTTCTGCCAGGTTGCGTTCCCAGACGAGTTTGCCGTCCATGTCGAGTGCGATGATCTGACCGGTGCCGAACCATGCGTAGACACGTTCACCGTCGGTGACTGGACTCGGAGAGGCCAGGTTGTGCTTTTCGTGAACCGACGGCAGTCCTCCCTCCGGCTGGAGTGCGTATTCCCAGAGCCGGGCGCCGCTCGCGCGGTCCAGGGCGGTTACCAGGAACGACACGTCCCCCCCGCGGTCTCGCCTCGTTCCGCTCCCCAGCGGGGTCTCGCCTTCCGCTCCCGCATCACCTGCCTGGAAGAGCCTGGGGCCGCGTCGGGAGTTGCCGGAGCCGGCCTGCGCTGTCACAAAGACATAGTTGCCCGAGACGATGGGCGACGAGATTCCGAGGCCGCGGATTTCCGTTTTCCAGGCCACGTTCTCGCTCTCGCTCCATTCCGTTGGCAATCCCGTCTCCGACGAGACCCCGGTTGCGGAAGGCCCGCGCCAGTGTGGCCAGTCGTCGGCTGAGAGGGTTGATGTGACTACGGCAATAGCCAAGAAGATCAGCAGGACTCTCGATCTATTCATGGATGTTATCTCCGGCGTCGGGTGTGTGCTATAGCCGTAACCTATCAAGCCCAACCGGGCAGCACAAGCAGGGAAAGGCCGTGGCACGGTTCAGCCTCTACTGGTTTTCGAGGGTAGGGAATTTTGAAGGGGGGATCTCCTGAGGAGGTGTAGGTGCGGTCTATGACCGCACATTCTTCGAGCCGAAACGCTGTGCGCTCATAGAGCGCACCTACACCCGATCCTGAAACCTTTCGTCCACTGATTCCAACAGCCTTAACCCGCCTCCGAAGTGTTCCTTTCCAGCTGTTTTGGACAGCGATGACCAGCGATCATCCTCCTTCGTGGAGGGAATCTCCCGGTTTCAGGTCCCCGCTGATCTGGACGGTGTAGCCGTCGGGATCCGACACGTGGTAGCTGGCGTACGTGCCGCCAGGACCACGGTCGAGGCGGGGTTCCAGCCCCCGGCGTTCCAGTTCGCCGCGTACCGTGTCCGAGTCCCAATTTTCGATCTTGTATGCCATGTGATCGATCGTCGGCAGGTTGGTTCCGGCACTGCCGTTGCGGGCGATCAGGAGCGACTCGCCGAATTGGAGCTGACAGGAACTTTCGCCGTTATCCCCAGCGACGGTCATTCCCAGCAGGTCGGAATACCAGTCCCGGGTCCTGGCGTAGTCTGCGACCTGGAAGGAGATGTGATCGACGCTGACGGCTTTGAAGCTCTTCGCCTGTGCGGCTGCGGGCGTGGCGGCGCCTGCGGCCGACGCCGCGGTGGCTGCAAGCGCCAGGCTCTGGATGAGCTGGCGCCGGCTCATGTGTCCGTTCTCGAAATCCTGAAGCAGTTTGGCGATTACGTTTTCCATGTCTTATAAACCTCCCAGGGAGCGTGCGGTTGTTGGGATATCCTGCACGATTTCGGTGGCGGACGCCAGCGTTCAGAAGCTGAACAGTTGTGTGAACTTCACGACCAGTGCCCGGTCCAGCAACTGGCCGGTCTGCGTATCGCGGCGTTCGTTGAAGACCACGTAGAGGTCGCTGAGCGGGTGGTGGATGATATGGAAGCGGACGTTCGAGCTGAACTGTCGGGCGTCCGTGTTGTACTGGAGGAACGCGTTCAGGAACATCTTCGTGGTGAAGGAATAGAGGAGCCGGGTTCCGAGGAGGTTCGTGTTGAACGAGCCGTTCGACAAACGGACCTGGTTCCTGCTGTAGTCCAGATCGACGTTCAGATGCGGGTTTGGCTTCCACGCGACGCCGAGGCTCGCGGATTCCCGCCTTCCGTCCCAAAACTCGCCGAACTGATACCGGGCGCTGCCGGAGACCTTCCGTGACCGGTTCGAGTTGTAACGGATCCAATAGGTGTCGTAGTTGTAATCGCCGGCTGGGATCGGGATGTCGGACCGGATAGCGAAGTCGCGCGTTAGCCTGTCGAACGTCCGGATCGCTACGAGATTGATCGCCGATCCCCCGTAGAACGCGATGCCCGTCCCGAGGGTCTGTTCGCGTGTCTCGATCTCCCCGTCGTTGTTGGCGTAGTAGTCGATGCCGGTCGAGAAGGTGAGGTTGCGGATGCGATCACTGCTTTCAATCCGAGGTCTCCAGGACGCGTTGCCGGATGTCTTTTCGATGTTTCGCCTTCTAATGAACCCGACCTCCGGGTTGAAGTTCTGCTGCGTCTCGTGATACGAGGCGCCGATCGTGAAATCGCGGTCGAGCCAGGCGGCCTCGAACTGGCGCGCCTGATCTCTACCCGACACCTCGGGTGTGGTGCTCTTGAGGACGTAAGAGCCCAGTTCCAGTCTCCGAAACAGACGAAACCGGGCGTCCACTCCGAACAGACGGTTGTAGTCCCCGGATGCGGTCGGATCGCGATTCGTAAAGATTGCTCCGATCCAGGAGCTTTCCATCAGGTTTCTCTTGATACGGCCGACCGTGAAGGTGTCCGATGGCCGTCGGTCGATGCTCTCTGTCTTCATCGACAGCAGCCCGACCTCATAGCCGCCCACTTTTCCGGACAGGCGGGCTCCGCCCACGATCGGTACGGGAGTGCTGCCCGACAGTCCGATTCGACGGCTGAAGAACGGGATGACATTTGCCCCCCCACCGCGCCGCCCCCGTACAGGCTCTCCAAAAGCGAAAACGCCCGAGTTTTCGATGAAAAACTCCCTTTTTTCGGGAAAGAAGAGGCTGAACCGTGTGAGGTTGACCTGCTGCTGGTCGGCCTCCACCTGTGCGAAATCCGTACGGTAGGTCACGTCCAGCGTTACCGACGGCGACAACCCATACTTAATGTCGACGCCGCCGTCGTAGTCGTCGTCCACCGGAAGCTCACCGCCTTCACGAACCTGTCTGAAACCCGCGATCGCAAAAGGCTTCACCTTGAGGTTCCGTCCCTGGTGGATCCCCTCGAGCCCGCGCAACGTTCCGGCCATCGAGGTCCGTGTCGCGTTGTAGGGGCGCGGCAGGGGGGACCAGTGACTGTCTTCGTTCTTCTGACGCACCCGACGTCGGAGCTGCAGGCCCCACTCCTGGGAACTCTCAGCGTTGAAGCGCACCGTCTTGAAGGGAATCTGGTACTCGGCGATCCACCGGTCTTCGTGGACGGCCACCTCGACTTCCCACACGCCGTCCCAGTTCGGGTTTATCACTCCTCCGTCATTGTCGGTTTGCGCGTCATACCGCGCACCGGCCGGGTTCGTCCCGAAGGCGAACGCCGACCGGCGATTGTTGAGCGTGTCGAGCACGACGATGATTCCGTCGTTGTCGGTCGTCCCGAAATCCTTCTGTAACTGGGTGGCGACGATGGTGCGGGGGTCCGCCTGGAAGCAGATGGCCGCAACATAGAGGTTGTTATCGTCGTAGAGGAAGTACAGTTCTGTCGGCTCGGTTGCTGGCTGCCCGGGACTGGGCTCGTATTGAATGAAGTCGTCCGCCGGTGTGGCCGTTTCCCACGAAGCTTCTTCGAGCACACCGTCGATGACGATCTCTTCGTCTGTCCGGACCGCCGTCGCGATGCGGCTGAACCGGGCAGTCGCATAATCGATCGGGTTGCCGGCGACGATGCTGCCGTTATCACTCCGGACCGCTGGATCCTGACCCCGGGCGAGGGAAAGTCCGGAGAAGAGGAGGAACAGACCGGCGAATGCGCACAAGTTCTTCAGAAACACGCATCTAGTGTGGCTGAAGGGAGAAGGTATGTCGATAGTCTGGTCGAAGCCGTCCGACCCGGCGATCGGCCGTCAGCCACCAGCTTTCGCAGACGGGGTTTGATAGAGCGTACCCGCCCGGAGGGCGGTCTGCGCGAAGGATAGTGTAGGTGCGGTCTATGACCGCACAGCCTTCGAGCCGAAACGATGTGCGCTCATAGAGCGCACCTACACTTGAGGATCGCAGGTTCTTCGTGAAAAGCCCCGCCACCCGATTCTCCAACAAATGACATTCGTTCACAGCTTGATAGAGCGCGCCTACACCCGGGCGTGACGTTCCTAGAAACTGAACAACTGCGTGAACTTCACGACCAGCGCGCGGTCGAGTAATTGACCGGTCTGGGTGTCGCGGCGTTCGTTAAAGACCACGTAGAGGTCGCTGAGCGGGTGGTGGATGATGTGGAAGCGGATGTTCGAGCTGAACTGTCGGGCGTCCGTGTTGTATTGCAGGAACGCATTCAGGAACATCTTCGTGGTGAAGGAATAGAGGAACCGGGTTCCGAGGAGGTTCGTGTTGAACGAGCCGCTCGAGAGACGAACCTGGTTCCTGCTGTAGTTCAGGTCCACGTTCAGGTGCGGGTTCGGTTTCAACCCGAGACCGAGGCTGGCCGATTCCGCCCTTCCATCCCAGAACTCGCCGAACTCATAGCCGACGTTCCCGGAGACCTTCCGTGACCGGTTCGAGTTGTAACGGATCGAATACCTGTCGTAGTTGTAATCGCCGATCGGGATCGAGAGGTCGCGGCGAATGGCGAAGTCCCGTGTGAGGCGGTCGAACGTGCGTGTCGCGTTGAGGTTGATGGCCGATCCTCCGTAGAATGCGATGCCCGTTCCGAGAGTCTGCTCGCGCGTCTCGACCTCGCCGTCGTTGTTGGCGTAGTAATCGATGCCGGTCGAGAACGTGAGGTTGCGGATACGGTCGTTGTTTTCGAGTCGCGGTCTCCACGAGAAACTGCCCGAGGTCTTCTCGATGTTTCTCCTTCGGATGAACCCGACCCCCGGGTTGAAGTGTTTCTGCGTTTCGTGGTGTGAGGCGGCGATTGTGAAATCCCTGTCCAGCCAGGCGGCCTCGAACTGCCGCGCCTGGTCGCCACCGGATACCCCAGGCGTCGCGCTCTTCAGGAGGTAGGAGCCCAGTTCCAGTCGCCGAAACAGCCGAAACCTGGCGTCCACCCCGACCAGGCGGTTGTAGTCACCCGACACAGTGGAATCGCGGTTCGTGACTATTGCTCCGATCCAGGAGCTTTCCATCAGGTTCCTTTTGACTCGACCTACTGTGAACGTGTCCGATGGGTTTCCTTCGATGCTCTCGGTCTTCATGGACAGCAGACCCACGTCGTAGCGTCCCAGCTTGCCCGAAAGGCGAGCCCCACCCACGATGGGAACAAGAGTGCCGCCTGAGAGTCCGATTCGCCGGCTGAAAAACGGGATGACGTTCGCCCCTCCACCGCGCCGCCCAAGAACAGGCTCTCCGAAACCGAAAACGCCCGAATTCTCGATGAAGAACTCCCTCTTTTCGGGAAAGAAGAGATTAAAGCGGGTCAGGTTGACCTGCTGCTGGTCCACCTCGACTTGTGCAAAATCCGTACGGTACGTGACGTCGAGTGTGAGCGATGGGGTCAGCCCGTATTTCAGGTCCACGCCGCCGTCGTAATCGTCATCCGTCGGGAGCTCCGCACCTTCACGAACCTGTCTGAAGCCCGCGATCGCAAAGGGCTTGACCTTGAGATTCCGTCCCTGCCGGATACCCTCGAGCCCGCGCAAGGTTCCCGCCATCGAGGCCCGCGTCGCGTTGAAGGGGCGCGGGAGCGGAGACCAGTGGCTGTCTTCGTTCTTGGCCCTTACCCGTCGGCGAATATTGAGGCCCCATTCCTGTGAGCTCTCCCTCGTGAAACGGACGGTCTTGAACGGGACCATAAACTCCGCGATCCATCGGTCGTCATGAACCCTCACCTGGACATCCCAGACGCCGTCCCAGTCCCTGTTGATGACGCCGCCATCGTTGGCTGTCTGGGAGTCGAACCGTGCCCCAGCGGGGTTGGTTCCGAAGACGAACCCCGACCGGAGGTCATGGAGCGTGTCGAGGATGAACGCGATTCCGTCGTTGTCGGTCGTCCCGAAATCCTTCTGCAGCTCTGTTGCGACGATACTGCGAGGGTCCGCCTGGAAACAGATCGCGGCGACGTAGAGATTGTTGTCGTCGTAGAGGAAGTAGAGCTCGGTCGGCTCAGTTGCAGGGGCTCCGGGACTCGGCTCGAATTGAATGAAGTCCCCTGCGGGCGAGGCTGTCTCCCAGGACGCTTCTTCGAGCACCCCGTCGATGACGATCTCTTCGTCCGTCCGGACTGCCGTCGCGATGCGGCTGAACCGGGCTGTCGCATAGTCGATCGGGTTGCCGGCGACGATGCCGCCGTTATCGTTCTGGGCCGCCTGATCTTGTCCCCGGGCAGAGAGTCCAAAGAAGAGGAGGAACAGAAAGGCGAATGGGTACAACTTCTTCAAAAACACCGGTCTAGTGTGTCCGAAAAGGAAGGGGTATGTCGACAGGAACTATCCCGGAAGCCAATAGTGCGGCGGCTGTTTGACCCCACTCCCGGCGTTCTGTACTATTCAGCCAACTTTTTGTTTCCCAGACTTTCGATTTGCGTCTCTCAGGAGGTGGACGATGAGGCAGATGACGGGCCTGGTTGCGAACCGGAGGCGGTTTCTGAAGTTTCTTGCCGGCAGCCCTTTGCTGGCGATGGGTTCCATCGGCAGTTCGATCCCGGAGCTTCTGGGAGAGGCGATACAGGATGCCGGGCTCATCGACAATCCGGCCGATGCGATCAACGTATTCGATTTTGAACCGGTCGCACGGAACGTCCTTCCGCCGGCCCACTGGGGCTACATGGCGACCGGTGTCGATGACGATGCGACACTCGAAGCCAACCGCGAAGGCTTTGCAAAGTTTGCGATTCGCCCACGCCGTCTCGTCGACGTCAGCCGGACCGATCTGTCGACCGAGCGGTTCGGTATGACCTTGAAGAGTCCCATCATTCTTTCTCCAGTCGGTAGCCAGAAGGCCTTTCACCCGGACGGTGAAGTCGCCGTAGCCCGGGCCGCGAAGGCGAGGGACCATCTGCAGATTCTATCGACGGTCACGACCTCTTCGGTTGAGGAGGTCGCCGAGGCGCGTGCCGGGGCGGTCTGGTATCAGCTCTACCCGCAAGGGAGTCTGGAGATCGCGACGGCGCTGATCCGGCGTGCTGAAGCAGCCGGCAGTCCCGCGATCGTCCTGACTATCGACCTGCTCGCGGGCCGAAACACCGAGACCTCGGAACGGTTCGCCCGCACCGACGACCGCACGTGTGCAAATTGCCATCCACCGGGTAATCGCAATGCCCGTAAGCCGATGCTGGCGGGTCTCGATCCTGCCGTCCTGGAGACCCGGGGTCCGAACTCGGCGCTCACATGGGATTTCGTCCGTCGGCTGCGGGACACGGTTCGCGGCCGGCTCGTCCTGAAAGGCATCGAAACGAGCGAGGATGCCCGGCTTGCGGTCCAGAACGGGGTGGACGGCATCATCGTCTCAAACCACGGCGGCCGCGCAACGGAGAGCGGCCGCGGAACGATCGAAGCGCTACCGGAGGTCATCGACGCCGTAGCAGACCGGATTCCAGTCCTGATCGATGGCGGGTTTCGTCGCGGCACCGACATCTTCAAAGCCCTGGCCCTTGGTGCGCGCGCGATCTGTATCGGCCGGCCCTACATCTGGGGTCTGTCCGCGTTCGGCCAACCCGGCGTGGAGAGGGTGTTGGAGATCCTGGAGCAGGAATTCGAGCTCGTGATGAAGCAATCCGGGGCGACGTCACCCGGCAACATCGGCCGTGCATACGTCACCCGGCGCTAGAGCGCCCCTACACCCGATCCTCCCGGTGTAGGTGCGGTCTATGACCGCACAATCTTCGAATCGAAACCCTGTGCGCTCATAGAGCGCCCCTACACCTACGGCGTCCGGCCATTCGCATCAGGAATCGGGTTAGCATTCCGGTCTATCAGGATGGGACGGCCAAACCCAAGCGCCGAAAGGCGGGGGAGCTGTGTTCGGGCATCGCCGACGACCAGAAACACCATTTGCCCCGGGTCGACATATTCTTCGGCCAGTTCCCGAACTCGCTCGAGTGTCATCTCCCGAACGATCTGCTCGCGCTGAACGACGTAGTCGTTGGGAAACCCGAGGCCACTGATCTTCTCGAGCATTCCGAGCTTGGCGCGGAGGGTCTCAAACGCCCGTGCGTTGCTCCGGATCAGGTAGTTGCGGGTTGTCTCCAGGTCGCTTTCGGTGAAGCCACCCCCGTATCCGGCGAGGATGTTCCGTATGAGTTCTACCGACTCGAGGGTGACGTTAGAGCGGACTCCGGTGGCGACGCTGAAGGGTCCGGGCCTGTCGGTGCCTGAAAACCACGAAGCGACTCCGTAGGTATACCCCTTCTGTTCTCGGAGCACCTGGTTCAGCCGGGAAACGAAGACCCCTCCCAACCGCAGGTTCATCACCGTCGCAGGGAAAAAATCCGCATCGGTCTCGGCTAAAGCCAGGGCGCCGACGCGGATAACCGACTGGCTGGCCCCGGGAACGTCGACGAAGAAAATACGACCGCGACCCGGATCGTCCGGGGCTTGATAGCGCGGGAATTCGACTTCTCGAGGCGCCCAGCGCTCGCCCAAACCGGAGAGTGGCGTGGTTGCAGCCTCGGGCGTGATGTCTCCGGCGACGTGGATACTCGCCACTGAAGGAGAAAGATTGTCCTCGTAGTAGGCCCGGAGGTCGTCGATCGTGATGGATTCCACCGACTCGAGGGTTCCCAATACGTTCTCGGCGAGAATGTGGTCCGGCCCGTAGACCAGCCGGTCGAACGCATTTCCGGCGACCGCGTTCGGATCAGCCGACTGTCGTTGCAGCCGGTTGGTGACTCGCTGCCTCGATCGGGAGAACTCCTCCCCGTCCCAACGGGGTTCGAGAAGAATCTCTTCGACGAGAGCCATCGTTGGGTCATAGTTCCGCGTCAGGGTGGAACCGGAGACCGTGAGGCTCTCCCGGCCCGCCGAAACGTTGATCGACGAGCCGAGCGCATCGATAGCCTCTTCAAGCTCCTCCGCCGTCCGCTGGGCGGTTCCCTCCGTCATCATCTCCGCTACCAGGTTGGCGACGCCGACCCTTGACGGGTCATCCAACAGCAAACCGCCTCGGAGGCGAATCGTGAAGCGGACCACGGGCACTTCCCTCTGCTCGATGCCGTACACTTCGACGCCGTTCGACAGTGTGTGGGTCCAGACCTGCGGCACCGTCAGGGACGGCGGGGGGCCGAAGGGCGGTTCCACGGACCGGTCGAACGAAGTGGGCGTCCTCTCGACATCCCTTGTTGGCGGCAGTACCAGGTCCGCCTCCCTACCCGTGATAATGGCTTCTTCGACAATCTCGGCACGCACCGAGTCGGCCAGAGCCAGATCGGCTTGCCCGGTGGGAACGAAGCTCGTTGCGACGAACGGACGGCCACGAATGTAGCGTTCATAAACACGCTTCACGGCGTCGGGGGTCACCGCCAGCACGCGCGCGATGTCTTCCGAGAGATACGCCGGTGAGCCGGCGAAGATGTTGTATTCGGCCAGGGCGAACGCTTTTCCGAGGATGCTCGAAATACTGTTGTAGCCGTCGTAGAATGCGGTCTCGCGGCCGGCCTTGACCCGCTCCAGATCGCCTTCGGAGAACCCTTCCCGCTCAAAGCGTTCGAGCGCCGTCTCGATCGATCGATGGACGCGGTTCAGTTCGACTCCCTCGAAGCCACGAATCCAAATGTTGAACTTACCGGCCAGCTCGGCCTCATCGGTGAAGGCATCGACAGAAGGTGCGAGCTTCTCTTCGTCGACAATTACGGTGTAGAGCGGCGACCGCTTGCCCTCGGCGAGCAGCGCCGCGAGGATCTCGAGCGGGTAGGCGTCCTCGTGATATTTCTCCACCGTGGGCCACGAGATCGTCAGGGTCGGAACGCGCACCAGCTTGTCCTCGTGGAAGAGTCGTCTGCTCTCACCCAAATCCACATGCGGAACCTGGCGTGCGGGCGGGCGGGAAGAGGATCTGATCTCACCAAAATACTTCTCAATCCAACTCTTGGTCTCGGTCGGATCGAAATCCCCCGCCAAGACGAGGGTTGCGTTGTTCGGCCCGTACCAGGTGCGGTAGAACTCCCGAACGTCTTCGATCGTCGCGCTGTCGAGGTCCTTGAGCGAACCGATAATCTGCCAGTGGTACGGGTGTGTTGGCGGATACATATTCCGGTCGATGACGAAGTAGGTGTGGCCGCCGGGACGGTTGTCGACGCTCTGCCGCTTCTCGTTCTTGACGACCTGCTTCTCCTTCTCGACCACCTCTTCGGTCACCGTGTTGATGAAGTAGCCCATCCGGTCCGATTCAGCCCAGAGAACCTTTTCCAGCGCGTCTCTGGGGACGACCTGGTAGTAGTTCGTCCGATCCTGACTCGTCGAGCCGTTCATGCTGCCACCGACTTTGTCGATCAGGACGTCGATCCCTCCCGGCCCGAGGTTTTCCGAATCGAGAAACAACAGGTGCTCGAACAGGTGCGCGAACCCTGTCTTCCCTGGAAGCTCACGAGCGGAGCCGACGTGGTAGGTCATCGCGACGGCGACGATCGGGTCGGACCGGTCGACGTGCAGGACCACATCGAGACCGTTCTCCAGCGTGTATTTTTCGTAATCGACCGAGAAGGACGGTGTTTCGGGTGCGGGCGCCTGTGAGCACGCGGAAAACAGCAGCACCGCGAGCGCGATCAGACACCTCGTGGCACGAGTCACGAGTATCTGGAACCTACGCGGTTTTGTGGAGGATTTCATTCGTCGGATTTGTCCGAAGCCAGCATCTTGCGGTTCGGCGCATACTCTCCGCGGTCGGACCGTCTTACTGCTCGCAACTCGACGCGACCATATCCAGGCCCGTCACGCTGATGCGGTCGCCGCTTGGCCGCCGGATCAAGGCCCCCCGCGCCAGCAGCTTTTGACCCTCGTGCGAGGCGGGGTCGAAATCACCAAGCATGAAGAAGTTCGTGAGTTGAAACGTCAGTGTGCCCAGCGGCTCGGAAGCCGCCTCCTGCAGTTCCTCCGGTGTCGGTGTTCGTTCCGGGTCCGGGTCCCTGTTGCGGATGGGCCTGCCCGCGCTCGACAGAACCCAATCGCCTCCCGCCTGCGTCAGGCAGCCGACGGTCTGGATCAGCGAATTACCCGGCAGGGGCTTCGGCCCGTCCTTTCCCTCGATCCAGATGTTCCGGAGAGAACTTGCGTTCAGTTCGACCTCGCCGGAGGGAAAACCGTTTTCGCTCAAGATGTGCGCCACGACGATCAGATACTCCGGGTCGCTCAATGACGCCTGCAGGAGGGGCATGCTGGATCGGATCTTGTTGTAGAGGCTTCCAACGTGGTCTTCCCGCCAGTTCTCGAAGAATTCGTCGCCCTTCAGTTCCGGGCCCCTGAACTCGGCGTCACCCGCGATAATCTCACCGTGACATCCGTCGCACTTGTCCTGGAAGATTTCCGCACCCGCCGACGCCTGGGCATCCGTGTAGACACCGTCCCAGACCATCCGAAGTTCCGGAGCGGCCCCTTGTATCGTTCCGACCGGCTCGGTCTCGCTCCGGGAAACCGGGGTCAGCGTTCCGACAAGCAGAAGCGTGACAAGGGAGACGTACCCGAGTCTTCGGTACCGTGCTCTCAACGTGTGTTCGTGGGACTGCATCCGTCTCCTCGCTCCCGGGGGCTTAACCAAATCCTGGGCTTGGTCGTAAATATTACGAAACAGGAGAGTTTGGGTCAATCAAAGGAGCCCGACAATTCAAGCGTCAGGCGGAGATGAGCTCCACCTCTCCTTCAGTTTTCGGACATCCGCTCCCGGCACAGAAGCCGGCCGTCATTCCTGATTCGAAGGCTGACGCAGGTGCGGTCTTTGGAATGGTGCTCCGGGAATGAACTTGCCGGAGCCCGGCTGTGCGATCACCCGGCCGTTGTCGTAGACGACCTCACCTCGGCGAATCGTCGTCCTGGGAAAGCCGGTGACTTCCCAGCCGGCGTATGTCGAATACCCCACGTTGGAGAACTGGTCCTCATCGCGGATCGTCTTCTTCATGGCCGGATCCCAGATCACGATGTCGGCATCCGATCCGACCCGGATCGTGCCTTTCCGTGGATACATGCCAAACAACTTTGCCGCGTTGGTTGCCGTTACCGCAACGAACTGCTCGAGGGTGATGCGCTCCTTCAAAACGCCCTCGGAGAAAAGCATCGGCAGATATTCCTGGAGATTGCTCATCCCCATCCGCTTGTCGACGATAGTTTGCGTTGGATCCAGCTTTGCCTGTCTCGAATAGCCGGTGTGATCGGTGCCGATCGTGTGGATTGTCCCCTTCCGAATGCCTTCCCACAGCATGTCCTGGTCCCACTTCTCGCGGAGCGGGGGGCCCCCAAGGTACAGTCCGGCATCCGGCCGCTGATACACGTCCTGCGTCAGGTGCAGGTACATGGGCCGCGTCTCGACGTACACCGGCAGGCCGCGGGCCATCGCATCTTCCGCCACTCTCAGCGCACGTCCGGATGACATGTGGAGGATGTAGATGGGCGAACCGGTCGCCTCCGCAATCGCCACCCCCCGCTGCACGGCAACTACCTCCGCGACGACCGGGGCGCTCTGGCCGAAGTTATGAATCGACCCGCGTCCCTCGGCCATGAGCCGCTCCTGGGCTTCGGCCATGATCGCGTAGTCCTCCGCATGCAGCATGCTCAACACACCTGCCGGGCCGGATGCCTTGAAGGTCTTGAACCAGGCCAGGGCGTTGAGATCGAACGACTCCCGGGCCAGGAAGTCCTCCCCGGTGCTGACAAAGCCCCGATCCGCCAGCTCGTCCAGCACCTCCCGCGTAAATCGGGCGGGATCGTCCCCGACGGTCACGTGTATGAAGAAGTCGGCCACCGCTGACTTTTCGATCCCGCCGATGACCCGGGCGGCGTAGGCACTGACGTCCTCGCCCGGCCGCATGGGGATGAAATTGGAGATCGTGGTGGCACCGCCGGCGAATGCCGCAGCCGACCCGCTGACGTAATCGTCCTGGTTCCCCCTGGGTCGCGGCGGATCCGGCATCTCGGGGTTGAGATGCGTGTGTGTGTCGACGGCGCCCGGCAGGAGGAGCATGCCGCGGGCGTCGATCTCGCGCACTCCGGCAGTCGATGCGAGGTTTCTCCCGATCTCGGCGACCTGTTCACCCCGAATCCGGAGGTCGGCCTCCATCCGGCCTTCGGCTGTCACGATCAAGCCGTTACGAACGATGATCTCCTGCGGCTGTTGGGCCGCGGCAGGTCCTGCCAGCGCGAAGGCGATGCCCGTGATGCAGACGAGGGACCACTTCCAGGAACGACCCTGGCGCATTCCGTTCCACGTAACCATCTTCGATGCTCCTTTCACCGCAGCGACGGAGAGGGCTTCCGACTGAAATCGTCGCCCGCTGGTTCTACTTCCGTTCGGAAAGGCAGTTTCCTGCCGCTCAGTTTCGCTGACTCGTCGCAAATTCCTTCAAAACGTGCTCCGCCAGAAACTCTCGAATGGCTGTCCAGCGTCGATTCATCTCTTCGGGGGGAAAGCCCCCGGTGAGGGCCATAGGCTACGTTGCCTCTCAAGCGTTCCTTCGCCTCGTTGGGGAAACTTGCGTGAATACTACGGCAGGAAGGGGTTGGGGTCAACGAAGTCGCGGGTGAGCGGAACATAGCTCGAGGTCAACCAACAACCCGATTGACCCAGATCCTCCTGTTTCGTATTCTCTAGCTGACTTTTCCAAAAAATCGGCGAAGGAACGCCTGAGAGGCAGCTATGGCCCTCAGGGCAGGAACTCGACTCGGCCCCCTGCAAGTCCGCAACCAAATCGGCGGGCAGTATCGGAGAGTTCTATCGGGCCACCGACACCCACCTGGACCTGGAATCAAATTCTGCCCGAACAAGTTGGCCGACGTCCCGCAGCGCCGGAGTGTTGTGCACAGATTCGAGATTGGTTTTGACCTTAAACACATTCTTTAGAACCAGGAGGATTTCATGAAACCTGAACCTGTCGATATTCGGGGAGCTATCGAAGAGGGAAACCGCGGATTTATGTCCACGTTCGCAGGTGGTGACACCGCCGCGATGGCGGCGCTGTACACCGAGAACGGACAGCTATTTCCCAGCAACAGCCAGATCATCACCGGGCGGGAACCGATTGCCTCGTTCTGGCAGCAGGTGATGGACATGGGCATCAAGACGGCAATGGACAGCTCGAGACGCTCGAAGCAGAAGGCTTCGGGGACACCGCGTTTGAAGTCGGACACTACAAGCTGGGCGGAGCCTCTGGAGAAATCATGGACCAGGGCAAGTACGTTGTCATCTGGAAGAAGGAAGACGGAGGGTGGAAGTTACACCGGGACATCTGGAACACGAATTCGCCAGCCGGATAGAGGCACTGTTACAGGTCACTAGGCCGATTCAGGCGCCGGCCGGCCTCGCGGCGGATTTCGCCGCTGATCCTTTCCCGGATGCGGCGCTCGGCAGCAAGGCGTAGGGGTCCTCTTTCAGCAGCTCCCAATCTTTGAGCGCCTGCTTGAAGTATGGCGTGAGCGGCTGATGGCCCGGAGTCTGCGTCCCTATCGGGAGGTGGGGGTTTGGGTTCAGGATCTGAACAAAGTGCTGCAGGATGCAGTAGCAGGCGGTGACCTGTCCACACGCGACGAGATCGACCAGTTGGTTCTTGTTCAGCCAAAGGGTGGTCTGCAACTCGGAGGCGCGCGTCGCCAGGTCGTGCATGGCCGTTGTGGGCTGCAACCACTCCAGCCACCTCGGTACCGGAACATCCGGCTTCTTGCCCGGATACTGGCCCTTCTTGTAGTCCTCCGCATACTGCTTGCTGTCCAGACCGGGTTTGCCCTCGGTAAGCGCGTATATTTCACACGCGACGGGAAGGTTCCTGCTGCCGTCGCTCAGCTCGTGGTCGACATCGGGGGCCAGAGTGATCGAATACATTTGCTCGTACACGAGCTTTCGGATGCGGTTGAGAAAGATCGTGCTGGTCAACGCCCAGGTCGATCCGATCCGGAGGCTGATCATCCTGATGACATCGTTCAGGCGGAGACGCTTCAGGGACCGCCAGCCGTGGGGTACCTGGTTGGATATTTTAGCGAACAATTTCCCGGTCTGGAGTCGAAACCAGAGCAATGCCGCCAGGACGGTTCCGACCAGCGCGAGCGGAATCAGGTACAGAAAGACGGCCTCGGCATCGCCGATCAGGGTCCCGAGCGACGGTCCTCGAAAGATAGCGTGGACGATGACCACGGCCGCGGTGAGGAACGACAGCCCGAACAGGAGCCACAACAGGGCTCTCAATCCTCCGATCGTCACCTGACCGGTCCAGCGCCGGATCCTGTCGGCGAAAGACATCGACTCCGGTTCCGGATCGTAGATGTCGTTGGACACGAATGGGGCGTCGGAAACGATGAGCAACGCAATATCGACAGCATCGTGGAGCCGGTGAAGATTTACGAGATCCTCATTGGGGGGGTGCTTAAGATCCTGGTTCGCCCTCAGCGCACCGTCGACACCCTGGTTGTCGATGATGCCTCCATCCATCAGGGCGACCGAGTCGACCTTGCATTTGCCGCTCAGATGCGATTGGACGTTCGCGAGCGCTTCCGCGGTGGGCCAGACGAAATCCGACGGAAAGATCATTGGTTCCAGGCCTACCGGAATGTCGGACGATGTGGCGACGATGTCGGCCATACGTAGTGCCCCGGCATGCTGGGGCTCGATCCAGATTCTTTGGTTGCCGATCGGCCATTGGGTGCCGCTCGGCCATAGACTGTGGCCGTTTCCACTGTTCTCGCTCGCAACGCTCTGAAAACGAAAAGCTATACCGTTCCGGCAATCGGTCGCGTTGAAGATGATGTTCTCGAGGTGGGTCTTCTTCCCGTTGTCGAGGATCGTCTCGAAGCGGGCGCCGTTCATGAAGCGCGGGTCCTCGTTGTAGACATCGGCGAGGGCCTTGACGATCGTTGGGCTTTTCGACGGGGTCCCGGGAGGTTTCGCCGCCAGTCTGTCCAAAGCACGCCGGACCAGATGTGCATCGCCCAAAAAACTGTGGAACTTGTCGAAGAAGTGCTGAAAGGTCGTGTGGCGATCCTCGCCCTCGGGCGCCTGTTTGAGCGCCAGTGCGTATCGGGCCGCGGTGAAGGTCCCTCCCGACACGCTCGACAACGTATACTGAAGAATGTCCAGGTGGTCTAGGAGCCTGTCGGCAATAAGGTTATTGAAGGATGCAAGGCGGCGTATTGGATGAAGAGGCGGCGAAAAGAGTCACAGACAATCCAAATGGAGCGGAGACAGCCTGTATGTTGTCTGTAGAAGCTGCTTTCCAAGAACCCTGGACCTTGATTCATGCTGCCGACATCTGTATCACCCCGTCCCGCGCGATACAGTTTCAATAGATTGTGTGTCAGGCACACCAGCGTCCACTCTGCCTGCACGTTCTCCAGTCCGCGGAGACTGAACCGGCGGAAGTGCCGGCATTCCTTGATCTGTCCGAATACCGGTTCCACAATCGCCTTGCGCATCTTGTAAACCGCCCGGCCGGCCTCGCTTTGGAGTTTCTGTCTCATTTGCTGCAGAAGGTCACCTTCATCCGATACCTGGATGGGTGCGGCCGATGCGCCATGTTTATCCCTGCCTGTCGCCACGTGCAGGTCGATGCCTTCAACCCGCTTGTCGGCGACTTGCTCCGGGCTCCAATAGCCGGTATCGGCACTGCACGCCACCGGGGAGGCTCCCGTATTCTGCTTCACCTGTTCCAACATCGGTGCCAGTTGTTGTTTGTCGTTGCTCTGCTGCGTGATGTTGGCGGCCACGATGATCTGTGCTTCGCTATCCACGGCAATCTGTGCATTGTAGGCCTGTACGAAGCTGCCTTTGTGCGCCCCGTCGGGCATGATCCGGCTGTCCGGGTCCGTGAAGTTCCGTTGCGCCTTTGGTTCCGGCACCGCCTGCTCGGGATCGGGAACCTGCGGTGGGCGTCCCGGAGTCTTCCGACCTGTCTCAGCCTCCTTCTGGAGCCGTTCGGCGGTTCGGGCTTCCGCGGCCGCCTTCGTCTCCTCGGCCTTCTGCTGGGCTTCGGCTTCCAGTGCCGCCTTCGCCTCCCGGATCTTCTTCAGCCGACTTTCACGCCGGGCCAACTCGTCGGGAACTTGTCGGCCTGTCCTCGCCGTTCCTTCTCATCCTCGGCCGCATCCGCCGCTTCGGCCTGCCGGAGCAACTCTTCCACTTCGGCCTTCAACTTCTCCTCGGATTCACACATCCGACCGTAACTCATCGCCTTGTGTTTGCTTGCGTTCCCCTGCACCTTGCTCCCGTCCACCGCCACATGCCCCAGTTTCACCAGCCCCGCCTTCTGGCACAATTGCAGCGCTTGCAGGAACAGTCCCGCCAGTGCTCCCAAATGCCGCTTCCGAAACTCGCTCACCGTGCTGTGATCCGGATGGGAATCCGCACTCAGGTACCGAAACGCCACATCCTCGTACGTCCGCTTCTCGATCTGCCGCGAGCTGACCACTCCGGTGCAATAGCCATAAATCAACAACCGCACCATCATCAATGGTACGCCGCCTGCCCCCTCCCGTCCTTCTCCTCGTAGGACCGGTAGAATGCCGAAAGATCCAACGTGTCCACCAAATCCACCACGAATCGCGCCAGGTGATTCTCCGGTAGCCAGTCGTGTAACGACGGCGGCATCAACAGCCCTGGTCCAGATCGTCGATCAGAAAGCATTTCATAATGCCTCTTTCTACCAATCTCTTCAGCCATCTCAGGTCCGGACTGCTCTTCCGATCCGTGAATCTATTCCCGACAGGCTCCTAGGTAGGACAGGGTCCCCAGGTGGAATCCCGCCGCGCGCCCGCCGCCGCCCGAGAGCGTCAGGGCGATCTTACTGCTGAAGATATCGGTAGCCACAGGCCCTTCCATACCGGTAGATCATAGCGCTAAGCCTGCCCACGGCAACAGTCCCTCCGGCTGACGATCGATCGTTCGTGCCGCCCATCGCAGAATCGCCCACGTGCCGGTATCGCCATCAGGATGGTCGCTAGTGGCCTGTAACAGAGATAGTGACAGCGTCGCCGATGGGCCTTGCGGATCCCCTCACGAGTCATTGCAGCACGAAAAACGCCGGTGTCCTAGCTCATCTGCGTGGCTGGCAAGACCCATCGTCCCTTCGGGTTGCGGCAGAACAGCACCGTCTTCGTTGTCGCGCCTTCTCGCAATGAAGCGGCATTACCTCGGGCGGCTCTCCTAGAATCCGGTACCGTTGCGCTCGCAACGCCACTATCACTCTCTCTGTTACAGGCCACTAGGAGTCTGCGCGGCAGAAGGACCGGAATTGGGCGGATAAAGATCGAAGATATGTCATGGCACGAACCTATCGGACTTATAGCCCAGAACAAACACTGCTGATGCCACCGTCGTTGAGAGATTGGTTGGCCGAAGATCACCTGTCGTACTTCATATCGGACGCGGTGGACGCGATGGATTTGAGCGCGTTCGAACAGCGGTATGGAACCGAGGGTCCGGGCAATCAGGCGTTTGATCCGCGGATGATGGTGAAGGTGCTGATTTATGGGTACGCGACCGGAGTGTTCTCGTCCAGGAAGATCGCGGCGAAGTTGACCGACGACGTAGCGTTCCGGATGTTGGGAGCGGAGAACTTTCCGGCGCACCGAACGATCTCGGATTTTCGCAAACTGCATCTTGAGGAGTTCGGAAACTGTTTGTGCAAGTGGTGATGATGGCGCGGGAAGCGGGACTGGTGAAGATGGGAACCGTGGCGGTGGACGGGACCAAGATGCGGGCGAATGCAAGCAAACGCAAAGCGATGAGCTACGAACGCATGAAAAAGCAGGAGACCGAATTGGGTGAACAGATTCGGGATCTGTTGAACCGGGCCGAGGCGACCGATGAGGACGAAGACGAGCGATACGGCAAGGACCGGCGCGGAGACGAACTGCCCGACGGGTTGGCCACGCGCAAGAATCGCCTGGCCACGATACAGGCGGCCATGAAGCGGCTCGAAGAACGTCAGATTCGGACAAGGAAGCGGGACGGAACACCAAAGATCACAAACCCGGATGCGGAAAGAAGCCATTCAAACGTCCCATGGGGGAACCTAAACCCACGGCCCAGGACAACTTCACCGACCCGGAAAGCCGGATGATGAAGACCTCCACCGAAGGGTTCCAGCAATGCTACAACGCGCAAGCGGTGGTGGATTCCCAGGCCCGGATCATCGTGGCAACAACGGTGACTGACAATGCATCGGATGTGGGGCAGTTGGAACCCACGCTGGATGCGTTGAGCGACAATCTGGGGGAGCGTCCCGACCGCGTGCTGGCCGATGCGGGATATCGATCCGAGTCAAATCTGGGGATGTTGGAACAACGTCAGATTGACGGGTATGTTGCGATGGGTCGCGAGAAGGATCTCGCCCGTGCCCCACTCCCACCCAAAGACACCGCTGTTGGTCGGATAGATGAGAAAGATGAAAACCAAGCGTGGGCGTGACCGCTACCGGGCCCGAAAGCACATTGGTGAGCCGCCCTTCGGGTGGATCAAGTCGGTGCTCGGATTCCGACAGTTCAGTCTACGCGGTTTGGACAAAGTGACCGGGGAGTGGAATCTGGTCACTCTGGCGGTGAACTTACGACGGATGAACGGGAAGATCGAATGGGCATAATCCGGAAAACCGCAACCCGGCAGACCCGATACACGGCCAATTACGGGTGTCCGTACAACTCTGAACTCGTCGTATCGGAAGAATCGGTCGATTCTCCTCCGAAGACCCTCTCAAATCCCAATCAGTCCGAGTTCTTTGCGCTCTGCCGCGCAGACTCCTAGGTCACTATTGTCCTTCGAGGCTTCTATAGCGGAGCGCCCAAGGATCCGCGCGGACTCTTCGGTGAACGATCCCCTCGCGCTGCCAGCCTGTTAGCACGACGGCCCGGGGATCTTTCAGCGCCCCAACGTCAGAAACGGGCCCGTGAAGTCGCTGACGTGGTGAGTAAATTGCAGGCGAAGCGCATGTTGCGAGAATGTGCCGTCGGGTGCATAAGCGCGAGCTGGAATCACCGTCAGGACGGGTTATCGAGCCCTTGCAGCCGATCGGGAGGAGAAAGGCGAGTTCCCGACGGGCTAGAGACCGCCATCGGTTTGGGCAGTGACGCCGCAGAGCTGGTTTCAAGCCCGCCAAGAGCTCGTTACGAGGTTCCGTCAATAAGTGTGTAAATAGACATCAGGCGGCTTTCTCCTCGGTGACTTGGTTGACTGGAACTCCTGACATATTGGGCGCCTTGGTAGACATCCTTCATCAAGTGCGGAGCCTTCAAACGGCGAAATCGTATCTCAGCGACCAGCAGCATCTTCCAGATGACAGCCCGTGCGTTGGCCACTTTCTTGAACCTTCGAGAGGCATCGGTTCGCAGTCGCAGAGCAGAGAAGGGAGACTCCACTGGATTGGTAGTCCGCAGATGTTGCCACTGCTGTTTGGGATAGTTGTAAAACGTCACCATCCGATCCCAGTCCTGGTCGATCAGATCAGCCGCAGCCTCCAGTCCTCTCTTGCCACACCAATGTTGGAATCGTCCTTTGACTTGCTCGGCTTCCGCCGTGTTTCTGCATAAGGGATCTGCCGCAACATCAACAACGCCGCTTTGTGCCGACCCTTGGGGATCTTAGCCAGCAAGTTGACGATGCGATGATTCCAGCATCTCTGCTCGAACGGCTTCTGGGAAAACGTTGCGCAACGGATCCCCAGATGCCCGTATCACCATCATCCCCCGCTCTTTGAGATCCCTCAGCGGACCAGCTGGGTCGATTCTCGATAACCACTACTGACCGACACCACCACTTTAGTGCCATCACTTAAAGCGGCGATCACTACCAGGTGCCTTTTCCTTCTCCAGTGCTTTGATGTACACACCGTGATACACCACTTCCAATCGTCCAGCCGACGGCTTTGCCAGGCCTCCATTTCTCCCTGCCACTTCTCCTTCAACCGGGCTACGGTGCTGGGGGACAGCGGCGCTTCTTCCCCTAAAAGCCCTCTTAAGGCCAGATCGAAATCCCCCTCGGCCAGACCATGCAAATAGAGTTCTGGAATCAAGTCTCGTACCTCTTGCGTCCGCTTGGCAAACAGCGGCAAGACCCGGCTCTCAAAACGCTCTTCCAGATCCCGCACTCGGGGACGCCGCAGCTTGATCGTTCCGCAACTCAGCGTCAGTCGCCGCTCCTTACCGTAGCCGTTGCGATAGCCACCGGCCGCGTCCACTTCTCGGCGACGCTCATTCTTTCGCCGTCCCAGCAGCTGTGTCACTTCATCCTCCAACAGTTCCTGTACGTAAAACTGGATCTGCTCTCGCACCCACTCTCGCAGACTCTTGACTCCACACTTCGATCAAGCTTCTTGCTCATGGCGGCTGACTCCTTCCTTTCGGGCTCTTCCGCCCGGGTTTTTATTTCACCCGGAAGATAATCACCGCCTATGCTATTTACACACCTTTTGAGGGTAGCTCCTCGTTACGAGGAGCTGAGCTGGAAAAGCTATACCTATACGTAGCACACTTCCTTAATCAGGAGCTCAGGGTTGCCCATCTTGACGGTTGTCAGACCGGCCCCGGTGAGGGTTATGTGTTCGATTGTATCCTTCTGCGTCGTGATGGCAGCCCCCACTTGATTGCCATTACCGGCATAGTAGGTGATGTCTATCGGATCGGGCCCTGCCTGAATTATGTGAAGGTCAATGCGCCTCGCGGGAACCGGTACAGTTACGATAACTGAGCCCCTATCCTCGACCATTTCCAGGAAGTGCGTTCCGGGGTAGGTTGGCCACGGACTGATCCTTGCCCCCCCGCTATAGAAAAGATCGAACTGTATCGTATTGACGGTAATACTGGATCCTGACGGGAACTGAGTGCCGAGCGCATAGCCAGAAAAATTAGCGCATACAGCAAAGGGTGGGGGCATATGTGAATGATGCAGTAATCCCAGAAGCTCTCTCACCGTCAGTTCCCCGACTTGTTTTCCCAATTCGATGGTGGGAGGCTCCCCTTGCTCATCAACTAATTGAACTGTGTAATCGTCTCTTTTTTTTGACATGATCTGTCCTCCTTACGTTGCTCTTCCACTCGCCTGAAGCACGCTACGGTCCCAATCTCGACCCACCCAAGGACCGACTCGCAGGGCGGAGGCAACTTGGCTGGGAACAATAGGATGCGTCTAGGCGAGCGGTCTTGTGAGGTCAGCGGCGACCCTACCGTAGCGGAGTGGATTTGGATAGGCGGCTATCCCGAGAGATAGGGTTTTTCGCGGGGCGAACTGGTTGCGGAATCACGAGATATCATCGACGTGACTTTGAGTGCCCTTCTCTGGCCCTCCATCGTCTTCCTGCTCTCGGCAAACTCCGGCTCATCGACAGTCACCCCGCGCGACATTCAGAAACTCGGCACCAGGAAGAGCGAGCCCGCTCCGTCGGGATGTGCTGTATCTGATCGACTTCAGATTCCCAGCGGGGTCCGGTTTCCACGGCTCTCGACATGCGGCCGCCAGCTTCGTCAACGAACAGACCGACAATCTCAAACTCACGCGACATTTCCTCGGTCGTGCGAACTTGAGCCCCACTGCGGACCGGGTACACGCACGCATTGCTGAAGCCGGAAGGGCCGCTTCCGAGCGATTCTAAATACATCTGAGAGGATTCGAACCTCTGACCTCTGGTTCCGGAGACCCTGCGATGCGACTGTGACTGAGCGTCCGGGATTTCGAACGTCTATTACAGGCGTTTGTTCTCAACCTCTTGGATCAGCCGTTCGATAGTCGGTAGCAACCAGTAGCTGCAGGGGGTGGGCACAGTATTGGGCACAGTCCCGTTCCGGAACTCCGCCTTCACAGGCTTCTCCGGGGCCCCTAATTGAAATGACAGAGCCTGCACAGGTAGGCCCAATCCGAGGCTGAAGTGCCGTCAGGCCACAATCCATGTCACAGTTTCCCGGCAACATCGGATCTCGTCTATTGTCCGTTCCGAGCGATGGCCTTCCACCTGCAGGTTTGGCTTTCTGCGGTTCCAGAAACAACCAGGCTGAAATTGAGGATTTAAAAGTTTTTAGCCGACACGCTGACGCACCTGACGGTGTTTTTGTAACACCCTTTGCCAGTTACTCCTCTTCTCTCCTTTGGATGAACAGAAGGAATAGGAAATCTATCGTCAGCATCGTCAGCCGTCAGATCGCCGGAGGCTGCCAGCCGCCGCCCCTCTGCGGACTGCCTGCGATCTTCGTAGGGTGTTCCTGATAACACCAGCGTCGATGATGCTCCTCGGGTAGCCGTAACACGGGCAAACGGAGCTTGACACCCTTATTATGTCGGAGAGAAAATATTGTTAAGAGGAGGCTCGATTGTCGGCCTCCGGGCCGCGTAAGACTAGCGGTCGCGATGTCAACTCTTGGCAAGGAGGGACGCTATAGAAGACGCAATACAGGCGAGGCGACCACTCGCTGGTTTGCCTGCTTTTTGGCCGTGCCGTTCGTTTCTCGGCCGAGATTGCGATAATCGGTACAGCGGCTGCCCGCCGCCGCGAACAGGCACAAAGAGCGCGACCATAAACTCAGACTGAACGCCGTAAAGGCACAGTGCGGGATTCCTATCCCATGGGTCGCGGAGCGGGTACGGCTGTGGTCGCCAAATCCTCCACCTCTCCAGTACACTCCTCCTCTTGTCATCCTACTGAACACGGACAAATCGACATCCAAGTGACCCAAGTGACATCCAAGTGACTGTTTGATTGTGTCCAACCCCTGCCTGCCGTAGTATTTACGCAAGTTTTCCAACACATGGCGACGGAGCGCCTGAGAGGCAGCGGACAGCCCATGGCCCTCACGGCAGGAACCCGACTCGGCCCACACGAAATCGCCGACCAACTCGGTGCGGGCGGTATGGGAGAGGTGTATCGCGCCACAGACACCCGCCTGGACCGCACCGTCGCCATCAAAGTCCTTCCCGAACACCTTGCGGATGATCCCCAACGCCGGGAACGCTTCGAGCGCGAGGCCCGCGCCGTCAGCAGCCTGAACCACCCTCACATCTGCACGCTCCACGACATCGGTGAACAGGACGGGACGCACTACCTCGTGATGGAACTGGTGGAGGGCGACACACTCCAGCAGCGGTTGGAGAAGGGCCGGCTGCCGCTCGATCAGGCGCTGGAGTATGCCATCCAGATCGCCGACGCACTCGATAAGGCCCACCGGCAGGGTGTGGTGCATCGAGATTTGAAACCCGGCAACATCATGATCACGAAGTCGGGGACGAAGTTGTTGGACTTCGGGTTGGCGAAGTTGAAGGGTGATGCCGGTCAAGTCTCGCCGCTCTCTCAGATGCCCACCCAAGACCCTTCAGCGCCCCTGACAGCAGAAGGCACGATCATCGGCACCCTCCAGTACATGGCCCCTGAACAGTTGGAGGGCAAGGAAGCCGATGCCCGGACGGACATCTTCGCGTTTGGTGCGGTCGTCTACGAGATGGTCACGGGGAAGAAGGCGTTTGAGGGTCCAACACAGGCCAGTTTGATCGGTTCGATCATGCAGAGCGAGCCCCGCTCGATGTCCGAGCTAGTGGAACTGACACCTCGATCGCTCGATCGGCTGATTGCTCGATGCATGACGAAAGACCCCGACGAGCGCTGGCAGACTGCGCGCGATCTGAAGGTCGAATTGGAGTGGGCCGGGGGCGAGACGCCGCAGGTTCTGCCGGAACCCCTTCAGGTCACCCGTCCGAATCGTGGTGTTTCGATTGGAGTGGGGGTCATCCTGGCGTTGGCCGTCTTGTTATTGGTTCCCACCTTCCTCCCACCAAGCGCTCCGCCTCCTTCCTTGCAAGCCTTTGGGATGCAAACGCCAGACTCCAGCGGTGCCCCCTTCCACATCGCCATCTCACCGGATGGCAAACGAGCAGCTTTCATTGCGAGAGGACCATCAGGCACCCAGCTCTGGGTCCGCTCCCTCGACAGTCTGGAAGCGCAGATGATTGACCAGACCGATGGTGCCTACGGTCCATTCTGGTCTTCCGATTCTCGCTTCGTGGGCTTTGTCGCAAACGGAATGCTCAAGAAGGTGAACCCCGACGGTGGCGGTCCGCAAACCCTCGCAAAGGCGTACAGCGATACGGGGGGGAGTTGGAATGAGGATGGGGTTGTCCTCTTTAACGGCGATGCTACAGGACTCTACCGCATCTCAGAAGATGGCGGAACTGCCGAGCCTGTCAGCATCCTTGACACGAGTCGTGAGGAAACTGCTCATGTGTTACCCCAGTTCCTCCCAAACGGGGAGCATTTCCTCTATCTAGCCCAGAGCAGGAATCCTGAATACACGGGAATCTATGTAAGCTCGCTGGCGGGTTCGTCTGACGCAAAACACATTGTCTCAACAGACCTACAGGCATCTTATGTCGACGGCTATCTGTTGTACGTCGATGGACAGGACTTGCTGGCTCAGAGTATGGATCTGAGCGCACTCGAACTCGTGGGCGATGTGTACAAAGTCGCCGAAAACATCCGGGTGAATTCGGATAATGGGCGCGCGGGCTTCACGGCCGCTGATCAGATCCTGTTGTTCAGGGGGGACTTAGATCCGAGGAACGAACTTGGTTGGTATGATCGAAACGGTCTCCGGGTCGAAGTCGTGTCAGAAGGTGATGTCGGTGGGCTAAGCCTGTCTCCTAGCGGCACACACCTCGCGTTTCATCAGCGCGACTCTAGACTAGGGTCTACCGACGTGTGGGTGTTGGACTTGGAGCGCGGTATTCCGACAAAAGAAACGCTCGACCCAACAGGAGAGTTCAACCCCATATGGTCGCCAAATGGCGATCACGTAGTCTACCAGCAGCGTATGACGGGGACCGCGAATCTGTACGAAAAACGAGTTGGCCAGAGCGGCGATCCGACCTCGTTGCCCAGCGAAGGCATATTCCCGATACCTAGGCATTGGTCTGCCGACGGTCGATTCCTCTTCTATGATGGGCCAAGTGGCAGCCGAGATGTTTGGGTCTTGGATCTCGATGGTGATCGCGTACCGACAGTTGTGCTGAATAGCCGGTTTCATGAGATCGACGCACAGCTATCGCCTAACGCACAGCTATCGCCTAACGGCAGTTGGCTTGCCTACTCGTCCACAGAGTCCGGTGTGCCTGAAGTCTATGTCCAGGGCTATCCTGACAGTACTCGTCGAGTACAGATCAGCCAGGGGGGTGGCAATCAACCTCGTTGGCGCGGAGACGGTGAGGAGCTGTTCTATCTTACATCCGCGAATGAGCTGGTGGCAGTGTCCATGACCGATGGACGACCTTTGGGATCACTTGACGTGCTCTTCCAGGTTGAAACGACGCCGCTATCGTACGGAAGCTCCTACGATGTGACCGGGGACGGTCAACGTTTCATCGTCAGCACTACGATCGAAAATCCCTTCAGGGAGCTGATCGTCTTTCTTGGCTGGACCGCCCTCCTCGAAGACAACCAATGACCCCCGGCACCCAACTCGGCAGCTACGAGATCCTCTCCCCGCTCGGCAAGGGTGGTATGGGCGAGGTGTGGCGTGCGCGGGACTCCAAGCTCGGGCGCGAAGTGGCCATCAAGACGCTTCCCGAAGAGTTCGCCAAAGACGAAGAGCGGCTGGCCCGGTTTGAACGTGAAGCGAAACTGCTGGCCTCGCTGAACCATCCCAACATCGCCGCAATCTATGGCCTCGAAGAAGACAACGGCACGCGGTTCCTCGTCCTCGAACTGGTCGAAGGCGACACCCTGGCCGATCGGCTCAAGCGCGGCGCGATCCCGGTCGAAGAATCCCTCAAACTCGTACTCCAGATTGCCGAAGCCCTCGAAGCCGCACACGAGAAGGGCGTCATTCACAGAGATTTGAAGCCCGGAAACATCAAGATCACACCTGACGGTAAGGTCAAGGTGTTGGACTTCGGTTTGGCGAAGGCATTCGCCGTTGACGGGAGCGAAGCAAACCTGTCCCAGTCGCCGACGTTGAGTCTGGCAGCAACCCAACAGGGAGTGATTCTTGGAACTGCTGCGTATATGTCTCCCGAGCAGGCCAGAGGTCAGGAAGTGGACAAGCGGGCGGACATTTGGGCGTTCGGTGTCGTGCTGTTCGAGATGCTGATCGGGCGGCAGGTCTATGAAGGCCCCACCGCGTCCGACATTCTTGCTGGAGTGCTTGCGAGGGAACCGGACTGGAAAAGCCTGCCACCGAACCTGCATCCACGCATTCGGCTGCTCCTTGAGCGTTGCCTGGAGAAGGAGGCCAAGGACCGGGGCCACGACATTGCGGACGTCCGGGTGGATATTCAGAAGGTACTGGCTGATCCGGGGTTCAGACATGGGACCGCCGATGGGACGGGGGTCCTTGCGGGCGTCGGTCCGTGGAACCGGCTGACGGTCGCGTTCGCGGCAGTCGCCGCCCTTCTTGTGCTCGTGCTCGGTTGGGCTGTGCAATCGCTCCTCCGTCCGATGGAGAAGCCCGTCAGCCGCTACAGCATCGAGTTACCTGTCACGCAGCGGGCCGACGGCCTCGGCTCAAGCGTCGCCGTCTCACCGGACGGGACTCAGATGGTCTACGTGGGTCCGGGGGAACAGGGCATACAGCTCTGGCTACGCCGACGTGATCAACTTCAGGCGACGCCCATCGCGGGCACCGAGGGAGCGCTGACGCTGAACCCCGTCTTCTCTCCCGACGGTCGGAGGGTGGCCTTCTACGCAAGTGGCGGGGTCCGCGCGGTCTCACTGAGCGGTGGGTCACCGTTGGCGATCGTGGAGAGCGGCGTTGCACCGGGGGGGCCCGCCTGGGGTCCCGGTGGCTACATCTACTTCCCGGCTCCTGGGGAGACTAGTGCTCTTTTCCGCGTGCCGGAGACGAGCGGCGAGGTGGAGCCGTTCACCGTGCTCGACACGGCACAGGGCGAGGTGCGTCACATCTGGCCACAGGCGCTCCCCAAACGGTCGCGGCGTGCTGTTCACGGTGACCCACCAGCCCGAAGCCGACCCTGGAAGAGCGCCTCCATTCCCGCTTCGAGTGGGGCTACGCGATCAACCGGATCAGGACGTCAGCCAGTACGACATTGCGGTAGCGGACATGGAGACCGGGGAGCACGAGGTTCTCGTGCGCGGCGTGTTCGCCCGCTACGCGGCGTCGGGGCATCTGGTCTACGTGACGGCGGACGGGACGCTCCTGGCCGCTCCGTTCGACCAGGACGGGCTGCAGCTGGCGGGAGACCCAGTGGCGCTGACCGAGGGTGTAGGTGTGCGCGTGTTCGGTTCGGTCCACCTCGCGCTGTCGAACGACGGCACGCTTGTGTATCAGGCCGGAGATGCGGACACATCAACTGCCAACCGCATTCTCTCATTGGTAGACCGTAACGGCGACGTGGAACCCCTCAACGTGCGGCCCGCCCCGTATTTGAGTCCCCGCCTGTCACCGGATGGGACGCAGCTGGCCGTCCAAACACTCGGCGATGGGCAGAGCGTCGTCTGGGTTTACGATCTGTCTGGTGACACGGCGATTCGGCAACTCACGCAGGAAGGCAACAACAGCCGACCCATATGGACGCCTGATGGTGACCGCTTGACCTTCGCTTCAGACAGAGATGGAACCACGAGTCTCTACTGGCAACCCGCAGATGGAAGCGGTGTCGCCGAGCGGCTGACTACTGCCGAAGAAGGAATCAGCCATTTCCCTGAATCATGGTCCCCCGATGGGAACGTTCTTTCTTTCGTGGTACAACGCGGTCGCCGAGATTCCGGTGTATGGACGCTATCGCTTGACGGTGGGGCCATCCCAGAAGTCTTTCATGACCTACCAGAATCCATCGAGTTTGGTTCCTCGTTCTCGCCGGACGGAAAGTGGCTTGCCTACTATTCGAGTGAGGGTGCGGCGGGGGCGGCAGCCTCTGTTCGGGAGGTTTTCGTACGGCCGTTTCCCGCGACAGGTGCGGTACATCAGATTACGCAGAACCGTGGGGTATTTCCTCTCTGGTCGCCTGCCGGAAGCGAGTTGTTCTACCGAAGCACCAGCACTGTGCTTGGGGCGGGAGAGACAATATCGGGCGTGGCCGTTTCAACCGATGGCGCTTTTGCATTTGGAAACGAGCAGAGCCTTCCGATACAAGGGTTCATCAATATTGGCACTTATAGGGACTACGACATCACGCCTGACGGCGACCGATTCGTGATGATCTTTCCGACGGAACAGACGGAAACCGATGAAGCCCAGATCAACATCGTCCTCAACTGGTTTGAAGAACTGAAGGAACGGGTGCCGGTGCCATGATCGTAACGCTTGCTTTGGTGATTGCCCTGGCCGCCCCCCACCTGGGTGTTTCGCAGGAACGTGCCCCAGAGCCTCACCACAGACGTTTGTCTGACGAGGTCGGGCTTGCCATGATGAACGTCGAGCTCGACTTCATGGCTCGGGAGTTCGCCATGCGCCGGAAGGAGCTGGCCAAGGAGCAGTCATTCCTGAAAGACGCCGCTGAGTTCGAGCGGTTGGCCCAGGACCTTGCGACCTACAGATATGCACCGAGTTCCGTGAGTTGGGCTTCCACAGCCGTGAAGGAGCGAGCTCTCCAGCTGGGCGAGAAGGTGGATTTGATGATCCGTTTCCTCACCGACGATCAGCGTTACGAGGTCTCGACGAGATTCGAGAACGAAGGACTCGACGTAAAGCTCAGCGCCCTGGCCGCCCTAACGGACCGGATCGAGTTTCGGCTGGAAGCAATGGTAGCTTCCGATGTAGTCGATGTGTCCGGGTTCCAGCAGTTGGTACAGGATCTGGTTATCGTGAAAGGCCTATGCGCAGAGCTGCGGGCAGATTGAATAAGAGATGATCGGCCAGACCATATCCCACTACAAAGTCCTCGAACAGATCGGGGGCGGAGGTATGGGTGTGGTCTACCGGGCCGAGGACACCTCCCTCCAGCGTCAGGTGGCGTTGAAGTTCCTGCCTCCCGACATCGTCAACGACCGACAGGCTGTCGAGCGGTTCAAACGAGAAGCCCGTGCGGCGTCCGCCCTCAATCACCCCAACATCTGCACCATCCATGAGATCGGTGAACACGAAGGCCAGCCGTTCATCGTGATGGAGTTGATGAAGGGTCAGACGCTCAAGGAGAAGCTGCTACGAGGGCCGTTGAAGACGGATGAGCTCAATACTTGCTTGCCTCTGTCTATGCAGCCCAAGGGCGAAACGACGCCATCGAAGAGTTCTTGCGGTGGATCGCGGCGGACGGTGTGGACACCGACGAGATCGCTGCCTTTGAGCGGGCCTATAGAAAATCCGGGATGCACGGTTTCTGGGAAACACGAGTGGAACAGCTTGAAGCTCGTGAGCAGGCAGGAGCCGTTGTGTCCCCTATCGAGCTGGCACATGCTCACGCTGAGCTTGGTCAAGCCGATCAAGCAGTGGAATGGCTGGAACGTGCATACGCGCAGAGGAGTGGTCGCATCATGTACCTGAAGGTGAGCCCTGAATGGAATAACATCCGTTCCGATCCGCGTTTCCAGGAGCTGGTCGACCGCGTTGGATTCCCGCGGTAGCCCTCCGACGACCACCAAAACAACCGAGTCCGTCGAGTCATCCCCTGAAATCAACAGTGTAGAGTCGAGGCGGCGAACCGAGTCGGTATCGAGGCAGGCCAGCCAATGACTCGGCTGCCTCGGTCGTGGCTCGGGTGGGTAACTCGCTTGAGAAGTGATTGATTTTATTGTTGGACTCGATTGACTCGGGGTTTTGCAAGCAGCCTACTCCGAGCTCGTGACCTTCAGGAAGAACTCCACGGCGCGTCGCGAGTACTTTTTGAACTCTGGCAGGTGCTCTCCCACGAGCTCTCCAGAGTCGTACCGGGAATGCGGGGTCACCGGCCACTCCGTCTCGATCATGTAACCCGCGTCTTCAAGGCTCTGAGCAAAGATCTCTGCCACTTCTAACCTGGGGTCTAGCGTCCCGCACATCACAAGGAATGGAATCTCTTCTGCACCCTCTTTGGCGGGCAGACCTGCGACCTCTGCGACTCGCGGGTCGAACAACTCGGCCCTGGTGTCGGGCCAGTCGACACCGTTCTCCGGGTCGGCGAGGAAACTCTTTGGGTCGCCCACCTCACCGACAACGTCAACCAGCAGTCTGCCGTCCGGTGTCGTCCAGGTTCCTGATCCGAACGGAGCAGCGGCGTGCACGAGTTCCGGGTTCCAGAGAGTGAATCGGTGGGCGAATTGAGCGCCTCGGGAATAGCCCTGCAGTAGTATTTTCGGATGGGTTGGAGCCTGAATCCCATTCCGTGCGTCTTCGAGGACCTGGCGGAGAAGAGCGCCGTGACCGAGTACAGGGAAGCGGTTTGCGCCTGAAGCCTCCAGCGGGAACGATGGGGACACTACGATTGCATCCAAGCCCTGTTCCTGAACCGCTTCCCAGACCTCAATTATCATGGAATTGGTGAGGCCATTTCCTGCGCCACCGTGCACGCTCACCAGAAGCCAGTAGGTCTTGTCGCGGTCAAAACCCCTTGGGAGGCGGACGAAATACTCCACCTCTTCACCCTCGAAAGTGATCGTGTTGCGCTGGGGGTCACCTACGACCTCGGGTTGGGTTGCAGCGTCGGTCGTAGCTTCGGGTTCAGGTGCTGTTGCTGGCGTCGATGAACAGGCTGTGACAACCACCAGGGGGAAGGCGAAGCAGAGGGACATCAGGCGGCGGTTCATGGCGTGTCCTCCAATGGGATGGGATGCTATCGGCAGTGGGGTGGGGTGTCAACGAATGGACGGAGTACCGAGTGGGGCTCAGATGGACTTAGCAGCTCGCCATGCAAGCCCCCTCGCACTCCTCAGGGAGTTGTGTGCGTCAAGTTCTGCAAAAAGTATTTCCGAAAAAGTCAGTTCTTGAGTGTTGATCGCCGTCGGGCCTGTGGGAATGTGGGAAAGCTGAACGTTCTTGGCGTCCTCCAAGCTTTTCCAAGCCTCAGAGGGAATCCGCGTCTTGTTGCGGATTTCCTCTGAGGCGTCATTTCCATCAGGCCTCTGCCTTTCTTTCTTTTTTGGTTCTCTTTCTTTCGCCCTTTGAAAGTTTTCCACAGAGATTCCTCGCTCCAGGATGCGCTGTAATCGACGATCGGCTTCCGAGCCGATCCTTGGGTCGGTCCGTTTTGACGCGTTCACGCGGCAGGCGTCTGACGGTGCCAGTCCTTCTTGTGTTCCTTCAACAGATCCATGTTCAAATAACGGATCGCTTCGATCCAGTTCTCGTGCATCTCGGTGGTCAGTGCCCGAATCAAACGCAGACAGCTGGCCGCGTTGGGGAATATCCGCACCACACGCGTTCGCCGCTTGATCTCTTCGTTGAGCCGTTCCAGCATATTGGTGGATTTCATGTGCTTGTGATGCTGAAGCGGCAGCGTGTAGAAGCTCAGCGTCTCGTCGATGTTGTCTTCGACCCAGTCGCAGAGTTTGGGATATTTCTGCCCCCACTTGCTCAACCACGCCGCGAGGTCCTGCCGCGCTTCCTGGAGGTTCCGCCGATCGTAGAGCCAACGCAGTTCCTGGAGGCAATCGTCATCGCCTTTGCGCGGCAGATAATCCAATGCGTTTCGGAGAAAGTGCACGTAGCAGCGCTGCCAGATCGCTTCGGTCAGGACTTCCGCGATGGCTTTCTTCAACCCCGGATGATCGTCGGTCACCACGAACTCCACCCCGCACAGGCCGCGTTGTTTTAAACTCAGCAGCAGTTGCCGCCAACTGGTCGTGCTTTCCCGTCCCGCCAGCTCCACCGCCAACACACCGCGCCGGCCGTCCCAGTTGATTCCGATCGCGACCAGCACCGCCCGGCTCCGGATGACCCCGTCTTCGCGCACCTTCTCGTAGCGCGCATCCAAAATTAGGTACGGGTATTCTTCCTCCAATCGTCGCGTTGCAAACTTTTTCAGCTCCTTGTCCAGAGTCTGATTAATCCGGCTGATCGTGCTGGCCGAAAACGAATGTCCGCATAGTTCTTCGGTGATGGCTTTCACCTTGCGCGTTGACACGCCCTGCACGTACATCTCGGCCAAGCTGGCCACCAAGGCTTTCTCGCTGCGTTGGTAGCGTTCAAACACCTCCGTACTGAACCGGCCGGCCCGGTCCTGCGGCACGCGCAACTCCAGCTTGCCCACCCGTGTGACCAGGTCCCGTCCGTAATAGCCACTCCGATATCCGGTGCGACCCCCTGTTCGTTCACTCTTGACCGCGCCCACGACCTGGTCCATCTCCGCCTCGAGAATCTCTTGAACCACCTCCTGTACGACGCTTTTCAGCAAATCCTTTTCCTCTCCTAACAGTTCTTTCCAATCCACTCCCTTTCGCTTAATCTGAGGTCGGGCCATCGGTTCATCTCCTTCGTTTCAAAGTTGATTCGTTACCAACTTTTCGGAGATACCCTGGCCCTTTCCTATTTCAGGACCTTTTTGCAGAAACCCCTCAGGGCTGGTTTGTCATCTTCGAGATATGCCGATGTACTTCCAACCAGTCGTTACCTTCCTTGTGCCAGATATACGTGAATCGCCAGGGCCCCTGCAGTAGCACGTCCCCGTCAGAATTGACCTGATTGCCGGTCCAGTACCCCGTCGTGATAGCGACGTCGCCGAAGACTGAAGTCTTGAGGTGGTCGAGTCTCAGGTGGATCAGCGTCCAATGACCGGGATGGGCACAAAATTGGGCACAGTCTGTTCAAAGCGAGGTGAGCTGTGCCCCATCTTGTTGATTCTACAATACGCCCGAGAGGATTCGAACCTCCGACCTCTGGTTCCGGAGACCAGCGCTCTATCCAGGCTGAGCTACAGGCGCGTGATCGACCTTTCTCTTGTATCGTATTTCACAACACCTTTGCAACTGAGCTACCCGTGAGTTAACGCGGTGGTGTTGGACCCTCCGCTGCCAATCTGACACGCCGGCCCCAGCTCTGTTCAGGCTTTCCGCCAGTAAGACAGTTTCCTTTCTGAACAACGAAAAAGCGGCAACGTAAGCTCCTTCGCAAGCACTACATAATCAGCAGGTTGTGCCCCCCTGCTGTGAGGTGCTGTTGGTAGTGGGAGTGCAAGTCTGGAGTATGGGGGCCGCCGCACGAGGCCGCCGAAGGAACGCAACGATGTCCGGATCAATCCAAACTGCAGAGCACATCGCTCCGGAACTCAGCAAGAAGAACTTCGAGCGATACCTGCATTCCGTTTTTGGCGCCGCCGCCGAAGTTCTGGAACTGAAACCGATGACGGTGACCGCGGACAACGACGTCAAGCAGTATGGTTACGGAACGCCAATCAAAGTCATTTACGAGTTGGACGGGCACCGGCATTCCGCCGTCTTCGAGACCGTTCACGCGGGGCCGTATGGCCACGAGACCATGGCTGATCGCGCCCAGCTGCTGCTCTCCGGCCATGAGACCTTTTCCAGGCTGCCGTTGCACGCGCGGTCGCTGTCCGCCGGCGCTGTCAAGTTCGACGGCAATCTGGTGTCCCTGGACGACGCCGACGAGTTCTTCATCCTCGTCGAGTACGTGGAAGGAAAGGGGCATAACGAGGACTTTGTGCGGATGCGGGATAGATCCGACCTGACGAGCCTCGACCTGGCCCGCTCCGATGCGCTCTGCGACTACCTGGCGGAAATCCACCACGTCCGCCGTGTCGAACCGTCGCTCTACGAGAGAAGGATCCGGGAGCTGATCGGACATGGCGAATGCATCATGGGAATCAATGACGGCTACCCGGAGAGCCACGGGTTCATCGATCGGAAGCTGCTCGAATGCATCGAGCACCAGGCCGTCGGGTGGCGCTGGCGGTTGAAGGACTACACGCATCGCCTCCGCCAGGTCCACGGCGACTTCCATCCGTGGAACATCATGTTTCAGGATGGAGCGGACTTCCGTGTCCTGGACCGTTCGCGCGGTGAGTGGGGCGAGGCGGCCGACGACGTTTCCTGCCTGACGATCAACTACCTGTTCTTCTCCCTCCAGCGGAGCGGCCGTCTCGAGGGCAATTTCCAGACGCTTTTCGAGAGATTCTGGCAGCGCTATCTCGACCGGACCGGCGATCAGGAGATGCTTTCGGTCGTGGCGCCGTTTTTTGCCTTCCGGGGGCTGGTGATCGCGAGCCCGGTCTGGTATCCCAACCTCTCGGAGGACATCCGCCGGCGGATCTTCTCCTTCATCAGAAACGTGTTGGACGATGACGAATTCGATCCAAGCCGAGTCAACGCCTACTGCGAAGCGTAGCCCGACCGACGCCTTCGCGGTGTGGATCACCGGGCTGCCTGCGTCCGGTAAGTCCACGATAACTGCGGCGCTCGTGGACAAGCTCCGCGATCGCGGACTTGAAGTTGTAGTCCTGGAATCCGATGTCCTGCGGCGAGTCCTGCCCCCCGGTGAATATTACGGGGACCGGGAAAGGGATGCTTTCTACGAATCGATGGTGTACATCGCGGAACTCTTCATCGGGCGGGGAATCCCTGTACTGCTCGACGCCACTGCCAACCGCTCCCGCTACCGTGAGCATGCGCGCGGCAGGATCGCGAAATTCATAGAGGTTTTCGTCGACTGTCCTCTCGAAGTCTGCGTCGAGCGAGACCCGAAGGGTATCTACCGGAAAGCGATCCGCGGTGAAGCCGATACGGTTCCGGGGCTCCAGACCGCCTACGAACCGCCCGCGGATGCCGACATCGTCGTCTTCGGAGACGTCGAAGCCCCTGAACGGGCGGCCGATCGAATCCTGGCGAAGATCGAAGAGAAGGGTTACCTTGATGAGTGAGGAGTCCATATACATCGGTGGCCGCCATGCTGGACGTCAATCCAGGCAACGTCGTTCCCACCCGTTACTGGCATCAGCTGGAAGACGGTCGCATCCAGTGCGACCTGTGTCCGCGGTTCTGCCGCCTGCATGAAGGACAGCGCGGGTTCTGCTTCGTCCGCGCTCGTGACGACAACCAGATCGTTCTGACCACCTACGGAAGGTCCAGCGGCTTCTGCATCGACCCGATCGAGAAGAAGCCCCTCAATCACTTCCTGCCGGGAACACCGGTGCTTTCGTTCGGTACGGCGGGCTGCAACCTCGGCTGCCGGTTCTGCCAGAACTGGGACATCAGCAAGTCGCGCGAGTACGACACGCTGGCTTCCGCCGCCCAGCCCGATGCGGTCGCGCTGGCGGCGCGTGATTCGGGCTGCCGGAGCGTGGCCTTTACCTACAACGATCCGGTCATCTTCATGGAGTACGCGGTTGATGTGGCGCGAGAGTGCCGCAAGCTCGGGATCCGGACTGTGGCGGTGACAGCCGGCTACATCACCGAAGAGCCGCGGGCGGAGTTCTTCCGGCACATTGATGCCGCCAACGTCGACCTCAAGGCTTTCGCTGAAACTTTCTATTCCAAGGTATGCCTGGCGCATCTCGAGCCGATCCTCGAAACGTTGGTCTACCTGCGGCGCGAGACCGACGTCTGGATCGAGCTCACCGACCTCGTCATCCCGTCGGAGAACGACTCCGACAGCGAGTTGGACGAGATGACGAACTGGGTTGCCGAGAATCTCGGCCCGGACACACCGATGCACTTCTCGGCGTTCCACCCGGATTGGAAGATGCTGGACCGGCCGCCGACCCCTGTTGAAACCCTCGTCCGTGCGCGCGAGATCGCCATGCGGAACGGTCTGCGTTATGTCTACACCGGCAACGTCCATCACCCCGAATCGGACACAACGTATTGCCACCACTGCGGGCACAAGCTGATCGGTCGGGATTGGTATGAGCTCGGAGAGTGGAATCTGGACGACCAAGGCTGCTGCAACAGGTGTCGGACCAGGTGCGCCGGGGTGTTTGACCCCGAGCCGGGCGATTGGGGACGAAAACGGCAGCCCGTCCAGATCGAAGACTGGGGAAGTAGTCAGTAGTCGGTAGTCAGTAGTCAGTTGCCTTCACGAAAGTGGTTGGCGCTGCCTTGCAACCCCGCACCCCTGAAGAGATGCCCGCCGACGTTCCAGCCCGGTGCTATCATTTGGCGCACCGAGGTTTCCGTGTTGAGCTTCACCACCTCCTGGCTGGCTCTTGCTGCGTTCTGGATGCAGCTGACCACAGGCGTGTTTCCCGCGGTGGCGGCCGCGGACGATACCATCCACCTGACCTGGCAGGACGGTCGCGAGGGAGCATACGAGATTTACTACAGCCGGGCGGTCTCCGGCGAAGCGTTCGTCGCTCCAGTCAACCTTTCACGTTCCACCGGCGCCTCGGACCTTCCGCGAATCCTCGTCGATGGCAGTTCGGTATTCATCGTGTGGTCGGACAATCAGGGTGGCGCCTATCAGGTCATGATGGTCCGCTCCGATGACAGCGGCGAGACGTTCTCGGACGCGATTCGCTTGTCGGATGGGGACGAGAGTACAGGTCCGCCGCGATTAGCGGGGCAGCGTGGCCGCGTTTTCGTGGCCTGGGATCAGATCGGTGAAGTCGCGGCCGCCGTGATGCTGGCGCGGGTCGGCGAGCCGCCCCGGGACCTGTCGGCGGGCCGGGGTGGTTTTCTGCCGACGGTCGCGACCCGGGACGATCTCGTCGTGGTTGCCTGGTATACCGACACCCTGGTCAATCAGGAGGTCTATGTCGTCCGATCCGATGACGGGGGCGCGTCGTTTTCGGCGCCGGCGCAACTCTCCACCGGGCAGGAGCGGGCCTATGCCCCGAGCGTCGCGATCGACGACAATGGCGTTGTCTACATCGCCTGGCACGACCGGACGCGTGGCTTCTTCGATATCTTCCTGACGGTTTCCGATGACGGAGCGCGAAGCTTCGGCGAACCGCAACGCCTGTCCCGGTCCGACGATGGCGCCATCTATCCCGACCTCGTCGAGTTGCCGGAAGGCGGGGCCGCGCTGGCCTGGCTGTCGGCGGGCGCGGTGCTGCTGGCGGAAGTCTCCTCTCAGGGCGCTCTCGCTAATGAGGCCCGGCTACTGAACGTTCCCGACGATGCGGGGCCTCCCCGAATTGCGCAGACTGCCACCGGGCCCATCGTCGCCTGGGACGACATCGGACCGGTATCGCGGGAGATCTACCTGTCGGATGGCGCACCTTCGAAAATAGCGGCGATGCCGCCTCCCGCCCTGCCGGTCGAATTCGAAGCCGTCCATGCGGGCGGAGCCGTGTATGTCCTGCAGCCGTCGAGCGGCAGTTCATCTCAGGCCGTCGTTTCTCACGGCGAAGACGGCGTCCTCGTCTCCGACACCTCGTTTGCCGAGCGGGCCGACAAACTGCGGGAGGCCATCGACAGTCTTGGAGGAGGAGCAGTCCGGTACGTGATCAACACGCATTTCCACAGTGATCACACCGACGGTAATCGCGCGTTTGCCCCGGCGCGGTTCATCTCCCACGAGAACACGCTCCGCGATCTCGCGCAGGGCCGGTCTCCGGCTCCCGATCCTCCGCTACCTGATTCGGCAATGCCCCAGGTCACTTTCGACGAGACGCTTTCGGTGTTCTTCAACGGGGAGGAGGTGCGGTTGATCCACCTGCCGGACAGCCACACCGAGGGTGACGTTGCTGTCTTTTTCACCGGCTCCAAGGTGGCTCACGTTGGGGACGTGATGCTGGCCGCAGGAGCGCTCCCCTTCACCAGCAACGTCGATGCGCTTGTGAACGCGCTGACCCGGTTGATCGACCTCCTGCCCGAAGATACCGTGATCGTTCCCGGTCACGGCTCCCTGGCCACAGTGGACGACCTCAAAGCCTACCGGGACATCGTGGTCGAAACCCGCGACTTCGTCCTTTCGCGAGTCGCTGCCGGCCAGCCCCACGCCGACATCGTCGCAGCAATCCCCGAAGAATGGACCTCCTGGAACAGCCGCTTCATCACGGTGGAAGACTGGATCACCGAGCTCTACACCATGCTCCGTTGACGGGAAACCGAAGACTTAACCACGGAGGCGGGGAGGCACCGAGGAAAGAAAAAACTTCTCCGCGCCTCTGTGCCTCCGTGGTGAATCTTCTTGCTGTTTCAGGTTGCTATGTGACTCAGTCAGGTAGGGGTTCGTCGTAGCCGGAGACGAAGGTCTTGATGTGGCCGGTGGAGAGTTCGAAGACGTGGCGTTGCTGCGTTCCGATGTCGCCCCCGTAGATGTGGATTGAAACTGTGGGCGTCTCGGTACGGTTGTAAATTCTGTGAATGTCCCGGTCCGGGGGGTAGACGTGGGCCACTGCGCCCGGACCGAACACGCCGACTGACACTTCCTCGATGTCGGCGACATCCGGGTCCGATCCATCGTCCCTCCGAAGAAATCTCGTTTCCTCTTCCATCCCTTCGTACTGTCCGATGACCCCCCAGGTGCAGTGGTCGTGTACCGGTGAACCGTTGTCCGGGCGCCACACGAAGGAGACCACTGAAAACGATCGATCCGGCGGCCGGAACAGCAGGTATTGCGAGTAGGGCTTGTCCGGGAGAGCCTGCTGAAAGTTCGGCTCCAGCCAGTCGCGATCGAGAACGAGCGTTCGAAGGAAGGGTTCGATCCGTGTGACGATGTCCGCCGGTTCCCGATGCGCACCCAGGACGCCCGCGACGCCATCGATGAATTCCGAAAACGCGTTGGACATCCTCTATGTCGATTCCTCAGGCCGCCGCCGCATGAAGTAGACGACGCTGCCAACGACGACCGCCACGAGGAACGCGAGAGTGTCGTCCAGATTGGTTTGGGTGTAAAGCCAAAGGCCCAGGACGACCGCCAGGATCGGAAACAGCGGGCCAAACATCAGCTGAAACGCCGGTCTGCCTTGCGACCTCTTGCGCAGAACGGGCACGGCCGCACAGGTCACCATGTAGGCGCCCAGACGTGCGACGACGCTGATCGTGGCGAGCCATACGAAAGTCCCCGACAGCGCGAGGAGCCAGACCATCAACGCGAACACCACGATCGATCCCACTGGTGTGCGGAATCTGGAATGCAGGTGTCCGAAGAATGCCGGGAATTCTCCCCGCTGGGCGAACGCGTAGGTCAGGCGGGGCCCGATCAGCATGACAGCGCTCAGGTTCCCGAAGATCGAAACCAGGGCAGCCAGGGCCATCACGCCGCCAGCGACCGGGCCCAGGAAGTTTCGGCCGGCGTCAGCGAGCGGTCGCGCCGATTGAGTCAGGGTCGGCAGGGTGCCAACCGCAACCACCTGCACCGCCAGGTAAATTACCGCCGCGATCACGAGCGCGTAAACGAGAGCCCATGAAATGTCTTTCTTCGGGTGTTTGGCTTCGCCCGCCGGTATGGCGGCGTACTCGAAGCCGGTAAACGCGTAGATGAGAAGCAGCACGGCGCTGCCGAAACTGGCCGACTCCGGCACTTGAATCGTAGCGAAAGTGTCCCATTCGACGAAGAAAAGCCCGATGGTCCCGAAGGCGATCAGCGGGATGATCTTCATGATGGCAAAGGCGTCGCCGAGGTGAGCGCCCAGCACGACGCCGCGAACGTTGACGGCGGCAAGGAACCCGACGACCGCTGTGATGCCCGCAACGCGACCCCAGCCGACGTCGGCCCCCGGGACGAAGAAAGCGAAGTAGGAAATCAGCAGGTTGGAGTTTGCCGCGAACGCGCTGACACGCGCGAGCCAAATCGCCCAGCCCACCTCGAACCCGACCAGACCCCCGAACACAGAACGTGCATAAAGATAGGGCCCCCCGGTCTCGTTGAAATAACTGGCGATCTCCGCGAAGCAGAGGACGATGATGCCGACGATGGCGGCGCAAGCGACGAAGGCGATCGGACTGGCGTTGCCGAGCAGAGCGGCCACGGCCGAAGGCAGACCGAAGATTCCTGCTCCGATGATCCCGTTGACGGCCAGTGCCGTCAGGTCGCCGCGGCCCAAAGCCCGCACCAGACCAGTTGTTCCGGACTCTACCTGTGGAGCAGGTGTCGACACGTCCCGGAGAGCTTAGCCGAGGCGGGCAAAACCGTCAAATACGGTGTAGGTGCGGTCTATGACCGCACATTCTTGCATCCCGAGCCGTTGTGCGCTCATAGAGCGCACCTACACCGGCGGTCAATTTGACCGCCGGAAAGATGAAGGGGAACTATTTCTTCTTCGCCGCCTTCTTCGCTTTCCTGGCAAACTCCGCCAGCAGGTTCTTGAGACCGGCGGGTGCTTTGAGCGAATAACGAACCTGGACCAGGGGTTTGTTGATCGTGATCAACTGGCCCAGGTCCACCGGCGTGGCGCCCAGGACCAGGTCGGCCTTGGCCTTGTTGATCGTCGATTCGAACTCGCGGATCTGCTTCGCGCCGTATCCCATCGCCGGCAGGATGTTCTTCAGGTGGGGATACTTGGCGTAGACCTTGCGGATCGAGCCAACGGCATATCGTTCGGGCCGGATCATCTTTGCACCGTGGCTCTTCGCGTAGATGGCGCCGGCGCCGTAAGCCATCTCACCGTGGGTCAATGTCGGGCCGTCTTCGACGACGATCACCTTCTTGTCCTTTATGGATGCTTTGCCGATCGCGGTGATGTTGAGGCCGGTCTTGAAGACCTGCGCCTTCGGGTTGGCGGCCTTGATGCTCTTCCGGACTGCAGCGATCCCGGACGCCTTGGCGGTGCCGGTCTTGCTGATCAACAGGACGTCGGCGGCCCGGAGGTTGGCTTCGCCGGGGTGGTAGCCCATCTCGTGACCGGGCCGGTGGGGATCGACCACCGTGATGTGGAGGTCGGGAGTGTAGAAGGGCAAGTCGTTGTTGCCGCCATCCCACAGGATGACATCGGCCTCCCGCTCGGCGCGCCTCAGGATCTTCAGGTAGTCGACGCCTGCCCAGATCACCACGCCGCGGCGCACGTAGGGTTCGTATTCTTCACGCTCCTCGATCGTCGTGTCGTATTTGGCAAAGTCTTCATACCGGGCGAAGCGCTGAACTTCCATGGCGACCAGGTCGCCGTACGGCATCGGGTGCCGGATGACGCCCACTCGCAAACCCAGGCGCATCAGGAAATCGACCACGAACTGGCTGGTCGGACTCTTGCCCGCGCCGGTCCGTACCGCACAAACCGCGATCACGGGTTTCCGCGACTTCAGGTACATGGCGCGCGGGCCCAGCAACCGGAAGTCCGCACCGGCTGCGGCGGCGATCGAGGCGGCGTGCATCACTTCGGCGTGCGGTATGTCGGAGTAGGCATGGACGACCTGGTCGACTTTGTACTCTCCGATCAAGTCGGTCAGCCGTTCCTCCGGGAAGATCGGGATGCCCTTTCGGTAGAGGGATCCACTGAGCTTGGCGGGATACCTGCGGTCGTCGATGTTGGGAATTTGGGTCGCCGTGAACGCTACGACGTTGTAGTCCTTGTTGTCGCGGAAGTACACGTTGAAGTTGTGGAAGTCCCGGCCGGCGGCCCCCATGATGATCACTCTTTTCCTTGCCATAAAAGGCTCTGCCTCCCTCTTGGTAGGTCCACCGGCTGGATCCGATTATGGCCTGACTTGGCGAACAATCGGATCTCAGCTTGATGATTTTGAAAAAGGTGCCACGGTGTCGATCCGACCGAAATCCGGGCGGAGACCGGGGGGCAGGCGACTCCCAGGGTCGTTCCCGACGAGAGAATCAAAAATTACCAGATTTCATGGCGGCTGGCCAGAGACAAGTGGGGTGAGCGCGGAATTGAACGGACCAAAAACCGGCCACGGATTGCACGGATTTACCGGATTGGGAGTGGTCTTTCGGAGGACAGACCAGTGGCCTCGTCCTTCCGTGTAATCCGTGTAATCCGTGGCTTTCTGATACGGGTAATCGGTGGCCTACGGGTTGCACTGGCAAAACCGGCCACGGATCGACCCAGTCACTGTCCCCGAATTACCTGCGCGTCCAGCTTCCGGACGAGCCCCAGTGCGGCCCGGTAGCTCAGCTCCATTGCCGCCGACTCGACACTCTCCGAGGTGTCGTTGGGTGTGTGAATCGTGGCTAGCACATTCGGTACAAAGCGCTCCGGAAAGATTCCCTCGGTATCGCTGTTCAAAAACAGCCACATTCGGTGAGCTTCCTCGGCGGGCAGGATCCCGATCGAGATGTTGGGGATGCCAGCCGCTTGGAAGCTGAGGTTGTCGCTTGGCGGGTATTGGTCGAACTCCAGGCAGTCGAGTCCTTCTTCCACACAGGTTTCCTTGAACATCCCATAGACTTCCGTGTTGCCCCCGCCCCCGGCGGGGCCGAACATCAGGGTATCGCCGTATCCGTTGACATCGAGGTTGACCGCGGCGGCGATTCGGTCGGACTCGTGTGCTTCGATGTACTTGGCTGACCCGACCAGGCCGATCTCTTCCATATCGAAAAGAACGATCCGGATGCGGTGTCGAAGCCGGTCGTCCTTGAGGGTTTCGGCGATCCTGGCGAGCACGACCGATGAAGCGGCGTTGTCGACGGCGCCGCGGCTGAGCATCCCGTTCCGCAACCAGACGGCATCGTAATGGGCGCCGACCACGATGTCGCTTTCACCTTCGCCGAGCGTGACGACCAGGTTGGCGCCTTCGGTCCGCGGATAGTTTCCGCGAGGCTCGATCGTGAATGGCTCGAGTTCGAACGCCACCCCGCTTTCGGAGAGGATAGCCTCGAGAGCTTCGCGCCGGCCGACGTTGGAATCGACTTCCACTCTCCGGACGTCGTCGAGCATGGTGCTCAGTCGCGCCGGGTCCAGCGTTGCTCGAGGTGCGATGGCACCGTTGCGGCCGGCGCAGGCGGTGAACTGGATCGAAGTCAGCAGAGCAAGAACCAGAACCGGGTGTAGGGTTCTCATGGCGCTCCATTCTAGCAAGCGTAGGTGCGGTCTATGACCGGAACCATTCACTTAGCGTCGGGCCCACCGTCCCGCTCAGCTGTTTGGTTTGGAGAGGGCGCCTGCAGCCTATCTAAACTGGCTATTTCGGGAGCGCCAACGCCGGACGGTCCCCCCCACGCCAGTGTAGGTGCGGTCTATGACCGCACATTCTTCGAACCGAGACATGTGCGCTCATAGAGCGCGCCTACACGTGATCCGAGTTTTCGGCTGCCGGGCGGCCATACACGTACAGTTCCGACGCCAAAGGTGTCAGAATAGACAGTATCCGATGGAAACAGTCCTTCAATTGATGATGGGCGTCGGACTGGCGGCGTCGGCGGGCTTTCGGGCCTTCCTCCCCATGCTGGCGGTCGGTCTGCTGTCGCGCACCGGTTTTCTGGAACTGAATTCCTCCTTTGAGTTCCTCGCTCGGACGGACGTTCTGATCATAGTGGCGGTGGCCACCGTGGTCGAGTTCCTTGGTGACAAAGTCCCGGTCGTCGACCACACGCTCGATGTGATCGGTACCGCCGCTCGTCCGATTGCCGGAACGTTGCTGGCGTCGTCGGTCTTGCTCGGGCTGGATCCTTTCCTGGCGACGCTGCTGGGCCTGGTAGCAGGCGGCGCGACCTCGCTGGCTGTGCACTCGGGCAAGGCCGTGGTTCGTGCGGGCAGTACGGCTGCCGCCCCGGTCCACGGGGGGTTGGGCAACACCCTGGTGTCGATTGCCGAGGATGTGGTCGCCCTGGTCGGGGTGGCGATATCGGTGGTCCTGCCTGCCCTCGCTTTTCTTCTGGCCGTTGGACTCGTCGTGGTTGGAATAGTGTTGCTGAAGAAGGGGTTCCGCGCCGGCCGCAGGATGTTCTCCGCGTCAGTCTAGGCTCACATCGCGCATTCATTGCGACTCGCCGACCACATCGCGGTTCTATAATTCCGTCAACCGCAGTCTTTGCACCCTAACGTTTCTTAAGCAAAGCGCCGAAGAATAGGGCATGGGACGTTCAGACAAAACCGAAGCCGCAGCCGCCCTCATGGTCCTCCTCGGCGAAGACGCCGCGGCGGACGTTCTCAAGCATCTCGACGATGAGGAAGCTCAACAGGTCTCCAGTGCGATCGGCAGGGTCGAGGGCACGGCCGACCGATACGTCGAGAGCCTTGGGCAGTTGCTCGATCTCGCCGAAGAGCCTTCAGGCACGACCGTCGGATCTTAGCCCGCTGTCTCAGACCAGCCCGAGACCGGGAATATCCCTACAGTCGGCGTCGTTCAACGTCCAAAAGCCGGCGTCGTGTGCGATCGCGCACGCGGCGATCGCCAGATCGAGTTCCCGACCCCGTGCACGTCGATCCTTCCCCGAAATAAGGCGCGCCCAGAGAGATTCGAACTCCCGACCTACGGATTCGAAGTCCGGCGCTCTATCCAGCTGAGCTATGGGCGCGTAGTTGAGATTGTAGCACTGCCTTGTTTTCACAACGCGGAGGGGCCGTGAGAGAGCCAATGTGAGGGGGACAGGGGCCTGGCACTGTTCCCGGGTTTTTGCTAAGCAGAAAAGTCAGAGAAGGCAAATGCGGGTGTCGGCTAGGTAGAAAGTGTGACGGGCCAACCCGGCCCCCCGTTCAGATTCTTCCTCAATCCACGGTCGAGTCCAGAACCTCCAGGACTCTTTCCAGACCCTTTTCCAGGTAGTCCCGGGGTGGCCCGAAGCCCAGCCGCAAGTAGCCGTCGAGCATGAACTGCTGGCCGGGCACGATCAGCGTCGATTTCTCGTCCTTCAGGCGGCGGGCGAGTTTGTAGGATTCGATCGGGTGCTTGTAGCGGATCATCGCGATTGCGGCTGCCTTAGGCTTCACGAACTCGAACATCCCGGGCCGCAGGGACATCCACTCCTCCACGAAGGGAAGGTTGCGGCCGATGAACTCCTGCGTGCGAGCCCGCAGTTTGTCTCGATTCTCCAGCGCGCGGCAGGCGATCGCGTCGGACAGGATGCATGGACCGATGGAGGTGTAGTCTTTGTGTCCCCAGATTTTGGCGATCTGGTCTTCAGGACCGAGAACCCAGCCCAGGCGAGTCCCGGGCATTCCGTAGGCTTTCGACATGCTGTGTACGACAAGTGCCTTGGGGTAGAGGCCCCACATCGTCGGCGTCCTGTCTTTGGCACGCTCGGCGCCGCGGTAGACTTCGTCGGAGTGAATCCAACAGCCGACCTTGTCCGCGGCGGCTGCGATCGCTTTGAGGGTTTCCAGCCCGTAGGCGGCGCCGGTCGGATTGTTGGGGTTCGAAATCGAAATGAGCTTCGTTTTCGACCCCACCTTCGCCGCGATCTCGTCCGGATCCGGATTCCATTCGTTCTCCGCTCTGGTCCACACCGGGATGATTCTCGCGCCGAACGCCTCGGCGGCGCCGTAGGTTTGCATGTAGTTTGGAAGGACGAACACAGCCTCATCGCCGGGCTCGATCAGACTCGACATCGAGTGAAAATTCGCTTCGCAACCGCCGATCGTGGCGACGAAGTTGTCGATCGTCGCGCCGTCGTAGAGCTCGCACGCCAGCTCGCGGAAGCGGATGCTGCCGTTGGTCTGCCCGTAGCCGAGCCGTTGATTCAGCAGTTCGTCGCCCGAGAAACCCAGCTCTGCCGGGGTGACGGGGTGCACACCGCTTTCGGTAAGGTTGTATTCGACCGTGTTCTCCCAGGTCGATTGCCACCGTTCCATCTCGAAATCGCGAAACTTCATGTAGTCTCCATCACAGAAAAAAAGTCCGACAAGCGTAGCATAGGTCGTGAGAGCGCGGCCGGACCCGAAAGCGGCGGTAGTGTCCCAGTTTATCCAAACCGAGACACTACCAAAGCGGCCGATGAGACCCTGCGGAGACTTGCAAACCCGGCCAATCGGGATATGTTACCTTATTGGATTCTTTTGCCTCGTGAGGTGAATCATGCGAAACGTCATCATCATCGGATCTGGCCCGGCGGGCCTGACCGCTGCCGTCTACGCCGCCCGGGCGAACCTGGAACCGCTGCTGATAGAGGGCGCCGAGCCAGGAGGACAGTTGACGCTGACGACGATGGTCGAAAACTACCCTGGTTTCCCGGAAGGCATCATGGGGCCGCAGTTGATGGAAGACATGAAGAAGCAGGCCCGGCGATTCGGTGCCGAGATCATGTCCGGTTACGTCGATAGGGTCGAGCTCGGAGAGCCGCCGTTCAAGGTCTTCGTGGACGACCAGGAATTCGAAGGGGAGACCGTCATCATCTCCACGGGTTCATCGGCCAAGCTTCTCGGGCTGGGTAACGAGCGCCGCTTGATGGGCCACGGTGTCTCCACCTGCGCCACGTGCGACGGCTTCTTCTTCCGCGCAAAGAAGATCGCGGTCGTCGGGGGCGGGGACTCGGCGATGGAAGAGGCGACGTTCCTGACCAAGTTCGCCACCGATGTTGCGCTGATCCACCGTCGCGACGAGTTTCGGGCTTCGAAGATCATGCAGGACCGTGCCCTCGCCAACCCGAAGATCAACGTCCGCTACAACACGATCGTCCAGGATGTCCTGGGCGACGAGGCCGTGTCCGGCATCAGGGTCCAGGATTTGAAAGAGGATACGACGTCGGAACTCGAACTGGACGGGGTGTTCATTGCCATCGGGCACAACCCGAATACCGGCATCTTCGAGGGCCAGATCGACCTGGACGAAAAAGGTTATGTCCTGACCAAGCCCGATTCAACCGCGACGAATGTGCCCGGCGTCTATGCCTGCGGTGACGTACAGGACCCCGTCTTCAAGCAGGCGGTCACAGCTGCGGGATCGGGATGTATGGCCGCCATGGAGGCTGAGAAGTTCCTCGAACACTAAATGGAACAGGAAGAACGCATCTTTAGCCGCGACGAAGCCAACCAGATGTTGCCGCGACTCCGGCCGCTGCTCGCTGAGCTGCGGGGGGAATGGCTCCGGATCCAGGAGCTGAACCCGGAGATCCAGAAGCTGCGCGAGAAGATCTCGATGGATGCCTACAGCCCCCACGGCGTCGAGTATGTCGAGCTGGTTTCTCGCCTGACCCTCCTCATGGAGCAGATCCGCGACCTGGGCGTTTTCGTCAAGGACGTCGACAAGGGGTTGTGCGATTTTCCCTACCGGATGAAGGATCGCATCGTCTACCTATGCTGGCAGGTGGGAGAGGACTCCATCGAGTACTGGCATGACATCGAAGCCGGGTTCGCCGGCCGCGAACCGCTGCGCGACGAGGATTGTTGAGACTGAACCCCGATTTCGTTCTGTTGAACGCCGATTGCTTTCCATGAGTTCAACGCCAGACAAGATCTGCATTTCCGGTATCGATTGCGTCGCCGCCATCGGAGTGACCCCGGAGGAGCGCACCATGAAACAGCGCCTTTCCGTCGATGTCGAGTTGATGACCGACATCCGGAAGGCGGCCGGGAGCGACCGGCTCAAGGACGCGTTGGACTACTCAAAGATCGTGGCGGACGTCGTGGCGATCGCGGCAAGCCGGGACTTTCATCTGATCGAAACAGTGGCCGAAGAAATCGCGGCCCGGGTGCTGTCCGATTTCGATACAGACAGCGTCCGCGTCGTCGTACGGAAAACGACTCCGGTCATGGCCAGCCGCGTCAATTTTGTGTCAGTCGAAATCGAACGTAGCAAGGTCTGACACAAAAGAGGCTAAATAATTCGGAAGAAAACACTTCTCAGAATATTTCTGTTGAAGACTCTGAAAAATCTGCGCTATGCTACGGGCGCTTTATGACACTCTGGCAAAGTGTATCTGCCGGGGTTTTCTTGGGTTTAATTCTTTAGAGTTACTCCACAGCGCCCGCGAGGTTCAGCGGCCAGCGGCCGATCAGGCCGCGGCGCAGAGAGAACGCTCCTTTTCCACAAGAAGCAACACAGGCAACAGGAAAAGGCACAACTGTACTAGGAGGCACTTTTGGCTACCTTGAATCAGGCGACGGTTTCGAACGGAACCGACGGTCGCGAGCAGTTTAAGGTTCCGATCGGTAAGCGTGCGATGAAGTTTGTTGACGCCGCTGTGTGCTACAGCGCGGGCGTCGCCTTCGACACGATTCAATACTTCAACAAATACAATCCGACCCCTGCTTTCACGCCAAAGTGGTCGGAGAAGCCACTCCAGAAGTCCTGGCAGAAGACTAAGCCGACGCTCGGCTGGCCCCGGGAGACCGACTCGCTGTGTCCGAAGTGTGTCACCGAAGCTCGGGCCGCCATCATCAACGGCGAGCAGGATTGGACGACGCTGCTGCACGAGAAGGTCGGTGAGGTGAAAGCCGACATCATCGAGCGAGACGGCCAGGTGTGGATGGTCAAGGATTGTCCCCAGCACGGCAAGACCGAAGACCTCATGGCGATCGATGTCCGGTTCCTCGAGTGGATCGAGAAGAACTTCCCCGGACGCGACATCCCGGCCCACAACGACGAAACTCTGCACAACCACGGCAGCAGCACGGTCAAGCATGGGCGCGGCAGCGTGTTGACGGTCGATCTGACGAACCGCTGCAACATGATGTGTGATCCGTGCTTCATGGATGCCAATCAGGTGGGGTACGTCCACGAACTGACCTGGGACGACATCAAAGAGATCATGGACAACGCGATGCAGATCAAGCCGCGGCGCCAGATGTCGATCCAGTTCTCCGGCGGCGAGCCCACGATGTCTCCCTTCTTCCTGGATGCGGTGGCGTACGCCAGGAAACTCGGCTTTGCCAGCACTCAGGCGGCGACGAATGGTATCGAGTTCGCCAAGAGTGGGGAGTTCGCCAAGAAAGCGTATAAAGCCGGTCTCCGTTACGCCTACCTGCAGTTCGACGGAATTGGCAACGACGCCAACAGCCATCGGCAAGTCGGAAACCTGTTCGATGTGAAACTGCGCGCGATCAATAACCTGCACGCCGCGGGCGTCGAGATCATACTCGTCGTCACGCTCGTTAACGGCGTCAACAACGATCAGGTGGGTTCGATCCTGCGGTTTGCGATGGACAACCCGAAGAAGATCGCGTTCATCGCGTTCCAGCCGGTTTCCTTCACGGGCCGCGACGAAGAAATCACGCCGGAACGACGCTTGCGGCAGCGCTACACGTTGTCGCATCTGGCCCACGATGTGAAGCAGCAGGTCGGCATCACCGAGCCGACTCGCGACTGGTTCCCCCTTTCTTTGATGGGCGCTTTCGCCGATTTTGCCGACCTCTCACATGGTCCGGGTCGGGAATGGGGTCAGGTCAGCTGCGGATGCCATCCCAACTGTGGCGTCGGCACTGCGCTGATGATCAACAAGGAAACCAAGGAAATGGTCCCGGTGCCGGAGTTCCTGAGCATCCCGGGTCTCGTTGACGACATGCGGAAAGTCACCGACGCGGGACGCACCAAGTGGGTCTCGAACGCCATGATGGGACTGGCGCTGCTGAAGAACTACAACCCGCACCGGGCGCCGAGCACGATGACCTTGGCGGACCTGTTCAAGAAGTTCGACAAATCATTCGGCTTGACGGGCAAGAGCTACGGCAAGATTACCAGCGATCGGAGCTTGCAGGACACGCAGCAGCGGCGGGCCGACCCGTGGAACTTCCTCTTTGTTGCCGGGATGTGGTTCCAGGATCTGTTCAACTATGATTTCCGCCGGACCGAGATGTGCATCATTCCCTATGCGACACAGATGGGTGAGATTTCTTTCTGTGCCTACAACACGGGCATCGGCTGGCGGAACATTATCGAGAACATGTTCAAGACCCACACCGTTGCCGAGTGGCACCGCGAGAACGGCAAACACGGCGTCTACGCGGCCGGCAAGGAAGTCGAACTGGAGACGACCGAGCACAGCCTGGTGATCCGGGCCGAGGATGCCGACCGCGTCCGCAACCGCGGTGAACTTCCGCTGACGGCATCCGACGAAGGGAAAATGGCTCGGAAGCGCCAGCGCGAAGCGGAGAAAGCGCAGGAGATCTACGAAGAGATGGTCCTCGGCAAGAAGAAGAGCAAGGTGGACCTGATCAAACTCGAAGTGTTTTCCCGACGCGAGGATGAGAAGGAGAAGGAAATGTCGGCGGCGGCCGGCGATTGAGGCCCACGCGATAGCTATTCCTTAACGAGGGCGGCCCACACGGGCCGCCCTTCTTTTGATTGAGGCACTAGTCGCGGGATTTTATTTTGCGTTGTCCGTAGGCCGTTGTGGTTTCGCTTTGCGAAGTTTGGCTGGTGACTGGCGAGGGAGAGTCGCACGGAGAAAAGAGACATGTGTCGCCAGTCACGAACCAATCCTCGCGCCGTAACAACTCAACGGCCTACTGGCCTCGCCTCGCCGGTCACCCATGATTTGTCGTTGAGCGAAACCGCAACGGCCTACGGACAGTCAAAGCGGTCCATTGCGTCTTTGCGGTGAAAATATCTCTTCGCGGGGCGTGGTTCGTATGGCCCCTACAGGCCGAGGGTTTTCTTTCCCTCTTCGGAGATCCGTTGGGGGGTCCAGGGCGGGTCCCACACGATCTCGACCTTGGGAGTGGGGAAGCCGGCGGCTTCGAGCTTCGTCTGGACATCGCTGCTGATCGCTCCGCTGGAGGGGCAGCCCGGCGCGGTCAAAGACATCTTCACGTTGGTGGTGTCTTCTCGCGAGTCGACCTCGTAGATAAGGCCCAGGTCGACGATGTTCAAGGGGATCTCCGGGTCGTAGCATTCCTTGAGCACTTCCATGATGAGTTCCTTGTCACTCAGGTGCGCAAGCCCCGGATCTCGTGACTGCTCTACCAGTTTCGCGAGCGACGGTTCTTCCTCGGAAGACACTCCCGAAGGCGGTATCGGTTGCTGGGCGAGGTCGACCTCCGGTTCTTCGGCGGCGAAAGACGCGGTCACACTCGCCTGTCTTCGGTTGGCGTAGATCAGACCGATGACGATCACGAGCGGGACGATGATGAGCAGGTATGTGAGCAAATTCCCTCCGGACGTGTCCGACCCCTTCCTAAGGGAGGGATCTCAAGCCAACTGTTACGTATCGAACGACGTTTGTCAACTCGGCCAACCTCGTGATTCAAGTTGAAATTGCTACTTCATGGGTCCCGAACCACGCCCGAAACCCTCCCTCCTCTTGAGCCCATCGTTCCGGGAATTTTGCTATAATGCGCTGTTGGCCAGCAACAAGCGAGTAACCTTAAGAGGAGAGGTTAAGACATATGGCTTCCGTCCCCGTGAAAGCTCTGGACCAGCCCGCCTTAGAAATCGCATCAGGGCCATATAGAGTTGCCAGCACGACCATGAAGGTCCAAACCGAGGATCGGGTGGAACTGCACGACCTGACCCAGAAAGTCCAGGACTTAGTCCGTTCTTCGGGAGTGCGTGCCGGACAGGTGATCGTTGCGTCCATGCACACAACGAGCGCTATATTCATCAACGAATGGCAGGACGCGTTGCTGTTCGACATTCGAAACCACATCGAGAGCACCGTGAACCGGGAAGGCTACTACCGACACAACGACCCCGAATGGTCCGACTGCGATCGGAACAACGCGGATTCCCACCTCAGGACACTCGCGCTCGGGACCCAGGTGACGCTGCCCGTCGCGGACGGGGACGTGGTTCTCGGAGAGTTTCAGAGTGTGATCATGGGAGAACTCGACGGACCCCGCGAGAGGATCATCCGACTCCAGGTCATGGGAATCGGGGACGGATAAAGGGGTCGAGGAGGAGAGGGCAAGATGACAACTTCAGTGACGAAGACAATTTCGATGACCAGTCAGGCAGAGGAAAAGGTCAAGCAGATACTCGCCGAGCAATCGGAAACGTTCGCGGGTTTGCGGATCCAGGTCGTCGGTGGCGGGTGTTCCGGGTATCAGTACCGGATGGGCTTCGACAAGAGTTTCAACGAAGAGACAGACGAGATCTTTGATTTCGACGGATTCCAAGTAGGAGTCGACCGCTCGAGCCTGCTGCATATGGAAGGAGCAGAAGTCGATTATGTCGAAGGGCTCCACGGGGCCGGGTTCAAGTTCAACAATCCGAACGTGACGGGGACCTGCGGTTGCGGAGAGTCGTTCAGCACCTAGGGCAAGTTGTTGGTACAACAGGGCTTCGCGTGAGAGAACTTCCCCGCGAGGCCTTTTGTTTCCTGCGCCGCGCGAAGACAAATTGACCCTTGTCTTCGCCGGGGAATCGAGCAATCATCGCTACTATCAAGATATCCAGGGGAGCTTCTGCCACGGGTTGCTAGGCTCGGGACAAGCTGAGAGGACCGTCTACCGATCTCCGGCGGAGGGTCGACCCTTACTGAACCTGATTCGGGTAATGCCGACGGAGGGAGACAGCCATGAGTACCGCCAGAGTCTTTCCTGACGATTCGATAAAGCCGGATAAGACCTTCTTCAAGAGCCGCCGCGTATACGCAGAAGGCAAGAGGCATTCCGACATTCGCGTTCCGATCCGCGAGATCGAACTGACCGACACGGCGTCGCTGGACGGGGAAAGCCGGAAAAACCCGCCCGTCCGTGTCTACGACACCCGGGGACCATGGGGCGATCCGGATCTTCAATGCGACGTGAGCGAGGGACTGCCTCCCGTCCGACTCGACTGGATCCTGGAGCGCGCGGATTCGGAGGAATACGAGGGACGTCGAACACAGCCCGTCGATGACGGTTACCTGAGCGATAAGCACCGGGAGCAAGCGGCCGAGAAGGACGGACGCCTGCGTTTCGATCGGTACCCGGGGCTTCGGCGCCGTCCGCGCCGGGCCCGATCCGGCGGAGCGGTCACGCAGATGCACTACGCCCGGAAAGGAATCGTCACCCCGGAGATGGAGTATGTTGCCATCCGCGAGAACCTGGGCCGTGAGGAAGCGTTTTCCTCCGGCGATGCCAACCGTTCGCGCCTGAATCATCAGCATTCTGGGGAATCGTTCGGCGCCGCCATCCCGCGTTTCATCACGCCGGAATTCGTCCGGGACGAGGTCGCCCGTGGCCGCGCGATCATACCGTCGAACATCAACCATCCCGAAGCCGAGCCGATGATCATCGGTCGCAATTTTCTCGTCAAGATCAACTCGAACATCGGAAACAGCGCCGTCGCCAGCTCGATCGAAGAGGAAGTCGAGAAGATGCAGTGGTCGGTGACCTGGGGCGCGGACACGGTCATGGATCTTTCGACCGGGCGCAACATCCATGCCACCAGGGAGTGGATTCTACGCAACTCCCCGGTTCCGATCGGCACTGTTCCCATCTACCAGGCCCTGGAGAAGGTCGGTGGCGTCCCGGAAGAGTTGACGTGGGAGATCTACCGCGACACGTTGATCGAGCAGGGCGAGCAGGGCGTGGACTATTTCACGATCCACGCCGGGGTTCTGTTGCGCTACATCCCGTGGACGGCCGGACGGATGACCGGAATCGTCAGCCGTGGCGGATCGATCCTGGCCAAGTGGTGTCTGGCCCATCACGAGGAGAATTTTCTCTACACCCACTTCGAAGAGACCTGCGAGATCATGCGGGCTTACGACGTGTCGTTCAGCCTGGGCGATGGCCTCCGACCCGGTTCGATCGCGGACGCAAACGACGACGCGCAGCTGGGGGAATTGAAAACGCTCGGAGAGCTCACCCAGATTGCGTGGGAACACGACTGTCAGGTGATGATCGAGGGGCCGGGCCACGTGCCGATGCACCTCATCAAAGAGAACATGGACCTCCAGCTCGAGCTGACCCACGAGGCTCCCTTCTACACGCTCGGTCCCCTCACGACGGATATCGCTCCAGGTTACGATCACATCACCAGTGCGATCGGCGCCGCGATGATCGGGTGGTATGGAACTGCGATGCTATGTTACGTCACGCCAAAAGAGCATCTGGGCCTGCCCGAACGCAAGGACGTGAAGGACGGCGTGATTGCCTACAAGATCGCGGCCCACGCCGCCGACCTTGCCAAGGGCCATCCGGGCGCCCAGGAGCGGGATAACGCCGTCAGCCAGGCCCGCTTTGAGTTCCGGTGGGAGGACCAGTTCAACCTCAGTCTCGATCCTGTGACGGCTCGGGAGTTCCACGACGCGACCCTCCCGCAGGAAGGCGCTAAACTCGCCCACTTCTGCAGCATGTGCGGCCCGCAATTCTGCTCGATGAAGATCACCCAGGACGTTCGCGACTTTGCCGCCAGCCTCGGCCTGGAGGAGACCAAGGCGCTGGAGAAAGGTATGGAACAGAAGAGCGAGGAGTTCAAGGAAACCGGCAGCGAAATCTACGTCCGCGACTGACCTGTGTAGGTGCGGTCTATGACCGCACATTCGCCTTTACACGCAGTACGCGTGCATCCAGGTGGGGATTCCCACCGTCACCTTGTAGCCGTTGAAGGGGACCGGTCCTTCTCGTCTTACGGCGTAGATGGGCGTGGAAGTGATCGGGTCCAACAACGGATACACCGCCAGTTCGCAATCGCAGCCGCGCGGGCAGTTTGCCATTCCGCACACGAGGCGGGCCATGAAAGCGTACTGCTTCCACCAACGAGTCCACGCGGCTTGAACAGCCTGCCGAACCGGTGGACCAAAGATAGTCGAAATGGGAAAACGATTTCGGCTGCTCGCGTAGGTCACCCAATAGAGTGTCGCACGTCTCATACGGGGACATCCGGGCCCAGGTCGGGGCGCCTGAAAGAAGTGCGGCACCGGGATCATGGGAGGTAGCGGCGCAGCGGCTCCCGGGGCCGGCTCGGGCTCGCCGGCCGGCGGCGCGCCGGTTCCGGGCGGCGGGGCCGAGCCCGACCCGTCGCTCGCGGGGGTGGACCCACCCGACCCCGGTGGTTCGGGTTCGTCCGCGTCATCCTGTTCCCGCCTCATGGCGATAGCCCCGATGAAGTCCCCGTCGCCGGAATCACGGAGGATCTTCAGCCCACTTCCCGGAAACTCCAGCATCTCGATATCGGAGCCCGGCGCCGAGATGTCAGGAGAACCATATTTTTCGGTCAAGAAACGCACGATGGAGGGAAACTCCCCGTCTGGAACGTCGTCGGGCAGTATGAAGGTTCGCAGGTGATCGATGTAAGGAACGTCGTCCATGATCCGGAGAGTCTAATCGGGCCGAGCGGAAAACGGAAGGGGTATGGCTAGGCGCCGCGCCTGACCCCAAGGGGCAAGGTGTAGGTGCGGTCTATGACCGCACTTTGTTCTGACCAGCGGTAGGTGCGCTCATAGAGCGCACCTACACTGACTACTGACTACTATTTCAGGTCTATGACGAGTTCCGGTTCGGAGATCATCACTCGTGTGTGTGGCGGGACTGATCGGGTCAGCCAGACGTTGCCGCCGATGATCGAGGCTTCTCCGATGACCGTGTCGCCCCCGAGGATCGTCGCACCCGAATAGATCACGACGTCGTCTTCGATCGTCGGATGGCGTTTCTGCCCCCGCACCAGCTGGCCCTCCTCATCCTTGGCGAAGCTCAGAGCGCCGAGCGTCACTCCCTGGTAGAGTTTGACGCGATCCCCGATGATCGTCGTTTCGCCGATGACGACACCCGTCCCATGATCGATGAAGAACGCCTTGCCGATGCGGGCTCCGGGATGGATGTCGATTCCCGTCTTCGAGTGAGCGTACTCGGTCATGATCCTCGGCAACAGCGGCACGCCGTTCGTATGGAGTTCGTGGGCGATGCGGTAGACGCTGATCGTGTAGATCGCCGGGTAGGCGAAGATCACTTCATCGGTGCCCTTGGCCGCTGGATCCCCCTCATATGCCGACTGCACATCCTCGGACAGCTGACTCCGCAGGTCGGGCATTCGACGGAGCAGCGCCAGGGACTGGTCCTCGGCGATCTCGTAGCAGTGTGCGCAGATCGTTTCGCAAAGGTCGCAGTCGGGCCGCACGCTGCGGTAGATCTCCTCCGTGAGTCGCGTGTAGATCGAGTCCATGAGGTCGCCGACGTGGTACTCGACGTTGGATTCCTCCAGATGCTTGCTGCCGAAGTATCCGGGATAAATCACTTCGAGGATGTCGTCGAGGATCTGGATGACCGAAGCTTTGTCCGGGAGGGGGGTGACTTCCAGGTGCTGGAGTTTTGGCTCCAGCTTCCCGTAGGTCCGGAGCACGTCACGGGTGATGTCGCGGATTTCGTCCCGCTTCTTGAGGTGTTCGCGCACTGGGTGGCTTTCTTCGGGCTGCTAAGCCTCCCAGGTTTGGAGCGTGTGCTTGATGTCGGCCATGAACTGATCGGCGACCGCCCCGTCGATCACACGGTGGTCGAACGAAAGGGACAGGTACACCATCGGGCGTATCGCGATCGCGTCGTCGATGACGACCGGCCGCTTTTCGATGCCGCCCATACCCAGAATAGCAACCTGCGGCTGGTTGATGATCGGGGTTCCGAACAGGCCGCCGAAGTTGCCCGGGTTCGTGATCGTGAACGTCCCGCCCTGAACCTCATCCGCCGAGAGTTTCTTCGTACGGGCTCTCTCGCCGAGATCGTTCAAGGCCCGCGCCAGTCCGAGCAGGTTCTTCTCGTCGGCGTTCTTGATGACCGGCACGATCAGTCCCCACTCCAGCGCGACGGCGATTCCGATATTGACGTCCTTCTTGTAGACGATCGAATCTCCGTCGATGGACGAGTTGACGATCGGGAACTTCTGAATCGCCCGTACCGCGGCCTGGAGGAAGAACGGCGTTACGGTCAGCTTCGTTCCGGCACGCTCGAACTCGGCCTTCAGCCGGGCCCTGGCAGCCATGATCGCCGAACAGTCGATCTCGAACAGCGTCGCGACGTGCGCGGACGTGCGGCGGCTCATGACCATGTGTTCGGCGATGGATTTGCGCATCGCCGTCATCGGCACCCGTTCGACCGGACCCTTGAACGTTGGGGCGGGAGTAGCCGGTGCGTGTGGGGCGGCAGCGGGTCGGGACGCCGCAGGCGCCGCCGCTGGGCTGCCCTGCTCGATGAAGCTCAGGATGTCGCGTTTCGTGATTCGTCCGCCGACGCCCGTTCCCTTGTCACGGAGAAGCGTGAGATCAATCCCGTTTTCTCGGGCGATCCGGCGCACCAATGGTGACGAACGGATGCCGCTTGCCCTGACCGCAGCGCCATCCCCAGCCGCCGCGGGCGCAGCAGCAACGTCCCCAGCCGCCGCGGCGACGGCCTCCACCGGCGGGGCCGGTTCTTCAACTGCCGGCACCCCTCCGTCACCGGATGTCTCGGCTTCCTGCTCGGGAGCCTCCACCACTGTGCCTGCTTCGGCGATCAAAGCCACCACGGTGTTGATCTCCACGGTCTGTCCTTCCTCGACGAGGATGTCCTTCAGGACACCGGCCGCGGGAGCGGGGATTTCCGAATCGACTTTGTCGGTCGAGATTTCGAAAAGGGGCTCGTCCCGCTCGATGGCTTCCCCTTTGTCCTTCAGCCACCGTGTGATGGTGCCTTCAAAAATGCTTTCGCCCATCTGGGGCATGATCACTTTGGTGTCGGGCATGGAATCGAAGTCCTCGATTCGGTCAAAAGGCGTTCAGATTTCTTGCCACGTCGATCACGTCGGACACCTTAGGGAGGAAGAATTCCTCCAGCGGCGGGCTGTAGGGGACCGGTGTGTCCGGCGCCGTGATCCGTCGTATCGGCCCGTCCAGGTATTCGAACGCCTCTTCCGAGATCGTTGCCGCCAATTCGCCTGCGAAGCCCCCCGTGCGGGTGTCCTCGTGCAGGAGGATCACTTTATTGGTTTTCTTCACTGACTCCAGAACAGCGTCCTTGTCGTAGGGCAGCAGCGTTCTCATGTCGACGACTTCGAGATCGATGCCTTCCTTCTCGAGTTCTTTCGCCGCATCGAGGGCCAGAAACACCATCGCTCCGTAAGTGATCACGGAAATGTCGCTGCCGCTTCTGCGGACGGCCGCCTTACCGATCGGCACCGTGTAGTCTTCTACCGGCAGCTCTTCCTTGATGCGGCGGTAGAGGAACTTGTGCTCGAAATAGATGACGGGGTCGGGGTCCCGGATAGCCGCCTTGATCAGACCTTTTGCATCGTACGCCGTCGACGGGCAGACCACCTTCAGGCCTGGCGTATGGACGTAGTACATCTCGGGATTCTGGGAGTGGAACGGGCCACCGTGGACGCCCCCGCCGCTCGGGCCACGCACGACGATCGGGATACCGGCGCCCCAGCGGTACCGGCACTTGGCGGCGAAGTTCGTGATCTGATCGAAAGCGCAGGATATGAAATCCGCGAACTGCATTTCGGCAATCGGCCGCATTCCCATCATCGCCGCGCCGATCGCGGTCCCCACGATGGCGGATTCCGAGATCGGGGTGTCGATCACGCGCCCTTCCCCGAATTCCTCCAGCATTCCCGCCGTCACCTTGAAGGCGCCGCCGTAGATGCCGACGTCCTCACCCAGGATGAACACGCGATCATCGCTGGCCATCTCTTCCCAGATCCCCTGTTTGATCGCTTCGACGTAGGTTGTCAGTGCCATAACACTCGATTCTCGTGTCGGTCCAGGTTGCGACTTCCGGGAAAGCCCGACGACGGGGGCCTCTCAGCCCTCGTAGTAGACGTCTGTGAGGCAGTCTTCAGGGTCGGGGAACGGATCGTTCTCGGCGATCGCGACGCCCTCGTCTACTTCAGCCACGACGCGCTTCGTGAGTTCATCGATTTCGGCGTCCGTGATGAGTCCCTGTTCAAGCAGGGAGGCCTGCAGTCGCTTGATCGGATCGCGCTTTTCCCAGAATTCGAAGAGTTCGGGCGGCACGTATCCCGCGTCGTCATGCGCCGAATGGCCGGTCATCCGGAAGGTCTTGCATTCGATCAGGCTGGGGCCGCCGCCGCTCCGTGCCTTCTCGATAGCTCTCGCAGCGACTTCCCACACTGCGGTGACGTCGTTGCCGTCCACGATCTCTCCCGACATGCCGTAGGCTTCGGCGCGATCGGCGATGTTTTCGACTGCCATCTGGCGTTCGAGTGGCGTGGAATAGGCATACTGGTTGTTGTTGCAGATGAATACAACCGGGCATTTCAGGACTGCCGCCATATTCATGCCTTCGTGCCAGTCGCCACGGCTGGTGGCGCCGTCCCCGAAATAACAAATCGAGACGTTCTTCTCGCCCCGCATCTTCATCTTCAGGCCGATTCCAGTCGCGACCGGGACGTTGTCCCCCAGCATACTGACGAAGGCGACCAGGTTGTACTTCAGCGACCCCATATGCATGTTGCCGTCCTTCCCGCGGGTCGGACCGGTCTTTCGGCCCATATATTGAGCCAGAATCTCCCGCGGCGGCATCCCCCGGATGAGGAACGCTCCCATGTCCCTGTGGGACACGCAGATGACGTCATCCGGCTCCGAAAGGATACAGGAGCCCACGGCGATCGCTTCCTGTCCTCGGCCGACGTAGACTCCGCCGACGATCTTCCCCTGGCGGTAGAGTTTCCGCTCGAGACGGTCCTCGAGCTCCCGCGTCAGCTTCATGTAATAGAGAAGATCCCGGAGGGTCTGGGGATCGGGCAGCGGCGAGGGAGACGAAACCTGCTCTGTCGAGGCCTGAGATTTCATCGTTTTCACAGTACTACCCGTGCTTCGAACAAAAATCGGCTTGAATTCAACACCCTGTCAGTAAAGGCCAAAGATAGCGCAAAGAGGGGCTCTTTTCAAGGGTGGCTGAGGGTCTTAAAGGTTGACAAATCCAAATGTTTCAACCCTGTGCGCACGGCAGGGCGGGTGTGGCGCCGTCACTGCGTCGCACGTCGCGGAGCTAGCGTCGGGGCGTCCGTCCGCCGTATCTTTCCAGCAACTCCAGGTCGAAGCCGGAATGGTCGGGGTGTCGCCCGAACCCCCGGTAGATGGCGTGGCAGACGTAACAGACGGTCACCTCGGGGACCATCAGGTAGACCGCGCCGTCAATGACAGCCATACCGACCAAGGCCAGCATCGCAAGGAAAGGCTCGTTTCTGGCGAAGAAGGCGAGGCTCACCAGGACCCCGATCACCACGATCGTCAGGCCGAGCGCCCTGTTGAAGTCTTTTTGAATGTATAGGTTACTGTGCCCACACGCGGTGCAGGTGTCGACCGGGCCCCCACGGAGCGTCTGCTCGCTCGGAGCGAGCCGGGTGTCGGCGCCACAATCGGTGCAGGTCATCCCCCGTGCCGTCTCCGGCGTTGTCTCGAGCTGGATTTCGCATTCAGGGCATTTAAAATGTATAATTTGGCCCATGAGATTCACCTTTGGAGCGTTGATTATAACGCTGGTTGCGGCGGGTACCGTCCAGGCCCAATCTCTCGCCGACATCGCCCGGGCGGAAAGAGCCCGTCGGGTCGATGCGGCGCCCGGGAGACTCATCAACAACGAGAACATCTCGGTTAGTCTCTCCACCCTGGCCCTGGCTCCGCCCCCTGTCGAGCGCGACCAACAGGGACCCGGCGCCGACGAGGTGTCACAGGAGTCCTCGGAAGAGGTTCGAGAAGAGGCTCGGGATGAGGTGGTCGCCAGCGAAGAAGAGTGGGCCGAATGGGAAGCGGTCGTTGCCGAACAGAGATCCGTGGTCCAGAGCCTGGAGGATCGAGAGTTGCGCCAGCAACTCGAGATGAACCGGATTCGAAATCTCTTCACCGCACCCGTGACGACCCAGGCTGAACGAGCCCAGGCCCAGGCGGGGCTCGATCAGGCACAAGCCCAGCTCGACTCCATTCGGATGGAGCTAGAGGAAGCCCGAACGGCCTTGGAAGAAATCCTGGCGCAGGAGCCCGGGGGGATTCAGTAGTCAGTAGCCAGTAGTCGGTAGTCAGTTGTGGAGGGGGCCAGGCTACTGCCAACTCACAACTGACCACTTCTTCAGGGGTGAGCGACGGGAATTGAACCCGCGACCACTGGAGCCACAATCCAGCGCTCTACCGACTGAGCTACGCTCACCAGATCGCCCGTGTTGAACCGGGCAACAAGTGAGTATACCGCACATGGAATCGCGGGACCCGTGGTCCAGGAGCCGTTACGGAGTGATCGCGGGTTCGAATCGGCGATCGGCGATCCAGGCCCGGAAGTCCGGTTTAGTGTCCTCCAGGATGTCGAGCACTGCCCGACGGTCGCCCGCGGAAAGGTGGTCGAATTCCGGAGAATTGTCCCTGCCGCTCAGGATTTCCAACAGCCGGCTGTAGGCGTGCTCCCTGGCCAGATCCGGCATTCCGTCGAACGACTTCGAGTAGATCAAGTAGCTCAGAGGGTCGATGGGGTCATGCAGCATTTCGGGGTCGAAATCCTGCGCGGCCGCGGGTTGCTGCATCATGCCGATTCCAACGATCGCGGCGGCCAGCAGTGTGGCGGCAGACATGCTCCGTACATACTTCCGACCTCGGCGGCCCGGCGGTTCTTGCCAACGCATTGTATAAGTTCTCCGGATTAGAAGCCGCGCTGCGTACCTCTATTACAGGCGACCAGCAGGGGATTCGCGCCGGTCACGGCTCTTCTTGAAGTTTACAAGAGCCCCGACCTCGGAGATGTGACGCGCGTCACCAGAAGGATGCGTTCAGATCACTCGAGCAAAGAAAAGGCCCGCCGTGGTAGACGGCGGGCCCGGAACTGTATCGGCCAGAAAGAATGGCGCTCTACATCAGCGATTCCATGATTTCCTGCAGCGCTTCGGGTCCAGGCTGCGTTTCCTCCTGGGTGAGGGTTGCGAGCGGACGGTCGACCATGTTCAACTGCGTCACGAAATCGTCTCCCCCTTCGTTGATGAAAACCAGGCCGGTCAGCAACTCCTGGCGAGTGGCCGCCTCGGCCAGCGTCTTCAAAGCTCCGATCTTGTCGGTCGGGCTGTATCCCTGGTGCAGCTTGCGCATCCTGAGGTGGGAACCATCATGTAATTCGACGTCGATGGATTCGCCCTCTCCATAATCCACGTCAATCTGCTCGAAAAACGGCACGAACGAAAGCTCGTGAAGGGCCTCGTCGTGTGCCTTCGCGAACGGGTAGCTCTTCGTCGAGCCTTCGTGGTTGTTGAACGTCACGCAGGGGCTCACGATATCGAGCAGCGCCGTGCCCCGGTGGCCGATTGCGCCCTTGATCAGGCTGATGAGCTGCTTCGGATCACCTGCGAAAGAACGCGCGACGTAGTTGCAGCCCAATTCGACCGCCATCGCGCAGATGTCGATGGCCGGCAGATTGTTCAGATCTCCGGCTTTGGATCTGGACCCGTAGTCGGCCGTCGCCGAAAACTGCCCCTTCGTCAGACCGTATACGCCGTTGTTCTCCACGATGTAGATCATCGGAACGTTCCGCCGGAGGAGATGACAGAACTGCCCAAGCCCGATCGAGGCGCTGTCGCCGTCCCCGCTGACTCCGATGCCCACCAGCTGTCTGTTCCCGAGAACCGCACCGGTTCCGACCGCCGGCATCCGGCCGTGAACCGCATTCAAGCCGTGAGATTGGTTCAGAAAATAGGCCGGCGTCTTGCTCGAGCAACCGATGCCGCTGAGTTTCGCCAGCCGGTGCGGCTCCACGCCGTATTCCCAGAATGCCCGGATGATCTGGCTCGTGATCGCATCATGTCCGCACCCTGCACAAAGGGTGGAATCGCCTCCCTTGTAGTCGGCGACGGGCAGGCCGATCCGGTTGACCTTGCCTCCTCCAGCAGGGGGTTTGACGGTGGTCGACATGACTAATTACCTTCTCCTTTCTCGGCACCGACGACTTCGTCCGTGATGAATCGGGCATCCATCGGAATTCCGGTGTAGTGCAGCAAGCTCCGGAGCTTGGCGATTCTGTCGGGCGAGAGCTCCATCTTCATCAAACCCGCCATCTGAGCGTCCCGGTTTTGTTCGATGACGTAGACCCGGTCGCAGCGGTCGATGAATTCGACGAGGCTCTCACCGAACGGGATGGCCCGCAGCCTGAAATAATTGGTCTTCAGGTCGTACTCAGTCTCCAACTCATGACGGCTCTCGGCAACCGCGACGTCCGTTGTCCCGAAGGCGAGCAGTCCGACCTGAGCCCCATCGACATAGTCGATCCGCGGTGCCGGTACACGCGTTCGAGCCGTCTCGTATTTGCGCGTCAGCCGATCCATGTTGTTCTTGTAGTCGTCGGCGCGCTCGCTGTATGCCGCCCGCTCATCATGGCCGCTGCCACGCGTGAAGTAGGCGCCCAGGATATGGTCGGTACCGGGCAGGGTACGGTAAGGGATCGCATCCCCGTCGACGTCGAGATAACGTTGGAAGTCTCCGATGCGGTCGAGGTCTTCGGCGCTCAGTACCTTGCCGCGATCGAGCTTACGCGTCGGGTACTCGAACTGGTCCGACATCCAGTTGTTCATGCCCAGGTCCAGATCAGTCATCACGAATACCGGAGTCTGGAGACGTTCGGCGAGATCGAAAGCGTCCATCGACATGGTGAAGCATTCTTCGATGTTGCTCGGTATGAGCACGACGTGTTTCGTGTCGCCATGCGACAGGAAGGTCAGCGACAGGATGTCGGACTGCTGGGTCCGGGTCGGCAGACCGGTGCTGGGCCCGACGCGCACCACGTCGAAGATCACGACAGGTACTTCAGCGTAGTAGGCAAAGCCGGTGAACTCGGCCATCAGCGAGATGCCCGGCCCGGAAGTCGAAGTCATCGACCTGGCCCCCGCCCAACCGGCACCGATGGCCATCCCGACGGCCGCCAGCTCGTCTTCGGCCTGCACGATCGCATACGTCGCCTTCCCGTCTTCCTCGTGCCGGTATTTCTCCATGTAGTCGCCCAGCGACTCGCAGAGAGACGACGACGGTGTGATGGGATACCAGGTCGCGACGGTGACACCCGCGAACATCGCACCGAGTGCGCAGGCCGAGTTGCCGTCGATGATGATCTTTCCGGCGGTCTTGTCGGACCTTTCGCAGCAGAAAGGGTCCTGTTTCTCGAGATTCTCGCGGGCGTAGCGCATGCCGACGTCAATAGCCTGCATGTTCAACTCGATTGCTTTCGTCTTCCCTTTGAACTGCTTCCCTATCGCTCTTTCGATTTCCCCCAAATCGATCTGAAGCAACTCACCGACGACGCCGACGTAGAGCATGTTCGCCAGCAGTTTGCGGAGGCGAGAATCCTTGGCGAGGTCAGTCGCCAGCTTCGCGAACGGTACGGGATAGAAGACAAGATCGTCGCGCAGGGATGACAGATTCAGCTTCTCTTCGTACACCACGACCCGTCCCGGTTCCAGATCCTTGACGTCCTCTTCGGCTGTCTGGGGATTCATGGCGACTAGAAAATCGAGTTTCTTGCGGCGTGCCGTCCAACCGTCCTTGTTTGCCCGGATTGTGAACCAGGTCGGAAGACCTGCAATGTTGGAGGGAAATAAGTTCTTACCGCTGACAGGGATCCCCATCTGGAAGATCGATCGCATCAGGACCGAGTTGGCCGACTGACTGCCCGAGCCGTTTACAGTCGCCACCTGAATGCTGAAATCGTTTAGGACAGGGCCCCCTCCTTCTCCGTTCTCGTCGTCAACAACCGCTGCCTGAGGGGCTTGCTGTGACACGTGTTCTCCTTTCCCGCGCCTGGAGTCGTGACCTGGGTTAGGGGAACTCTTCGGCACCCCACCCAAACAGCTAACTATAACATGAAATACCTGCGTGTACAGGACGTTGGTTTAGGCGTTTAGGACCTTTTAAGGTCCCTGAATCAGGGGCTTTGGGCCGTTTTCGAAGTCGCCTTCGATCGGTGGGAAGCAGCGGCCGGAACTGCGGCTGGAATGTCCCGGCGTCCTCAATACGCCCGGCAGGATTCGAACCTGCGACCCACGGCTTAGAAGGCCGTTGCTCTATCCATCTGAGCTACGGGCGCAAATACTTCGCACATCTCAGGACACAAGTATATCGCCTTTCTATTCTTCCTCTCTGGCCGCCGTTCGGGTCCTGTTCTGGCTGGACCACTGGTGAAACTTTCCGTGAGGTTTTGCGTCTAAGCGCTCATGGTCTTTGCCTATCAATTCCTCGGGAGGGGGCGATGAATACAATCATCAGACACGTTTTCTTGCTGGCCGTCCTCATGTCACTGGCCGCGACCGGCTTTTCCGACACACTGGTCCTGAAGGGTGGCGAGACGATCACAGGCTATTACGAAGGGGGAACCGCCAGGGTGATCCGCTTCCGGACCGAAGACGGCGTCAAGGAGTACGACCTGCTTTCCGTGCCCCGGATCCAGTTTGGAGACGAGCCGGTCAGCCTGGCCGTTGAGCCGGGAGTTCGGGAGCCGGAACCCATTGACGCCGAAGAACCCGATGTTCGCTTGCGAACCAGGGAGGAAGGCCCCGTCGTACCCACTTCGACGGCCGCTGCAGAACCCGCCTACACCGTACCCACCGGATCGGCTCTCCTGGTTCGGATGATCGACAGCATCGACAGCGAGGTCGACAAGGTGGGCCAGACGTTTACCGCAACGCTGGCCGATCCGCTCGTGATCGAGGGTGTTGAAGTGGCCGCTCGTGGTTCGGACCTGAGGGGCCGGATCACGGAGGTCGAGGACGCCGGGAGAGTTCGGGGATCCGCGGAATTGCGCCTGGAGCTGACGCAGATCGTCGTCAACGGCATTCCATATGCACTCACGACAGCCGAGTATCAGGAGGTTGGTGAGGGCCGCGGTGAAGAGACCGCCAGCCGCATGGGTAAGGCGGCGGGAGTCGGAGCCCTGATCGGTTTGATTGCCGGTGGCGGGAAAGGTGCGGCCATCGGGGCCGGAGTCGGCGCGGGCGCGGCCGGCGTGGTCCAGGTGATGACGAAGGGCGAGCAGCTGTACATTCCAGCCGAGACGCTGCTGGAGTTTACGATCCGCGAACCACTGGTAATCGCTTCAAAGTAGGGTTGATCACGTGTAGGTGCGGTCTATGACCGCACAACTGGTGGGTCCGCTCTTCGTTCGTAAGGTTCTGCTGATCCAACACCCGGGGACGGGGCAAGCCCCGTCCCCCTCACAGTGGCTCTCTCACGGACCGGGTCGCCTGGGCTATTCCGCTTCCTTCGCATTCGTCGAACCCGAAAAATGTGCGGTCATAGACCGCACCTACACTTCCTCCCCGACTTCTCCCCGGTTGAGCCTCTTGAAGAGAGTGGGGAACAGCAGTCCCGATACGACGGCCATGAGGATTACCGTCGCACTTTCCGCTTCGGTCAATGCCCCAAGTTCCAGACCCAGCGTGGCGATCGCCACCAGCAGCGTCAGGGGTGTGGCCAGGAGCAGTGAAGCTCCGGCGAGCTGTCTCAACCCGAAGTGTTCGAGACGAAGGAGGGCGCAAGCCGCAGCCTTGACTAACAGGGACAACACGAGGATCTCCATGAGCAGCGGCAGTATTCCGGGACTCCTCAAGGCCGCCAAATTGAAACTGACTCCGACGTGGATGAAGAAGATCGGGATAAAGAAGCCCTGACCGATCCCTGCCATCTTCGTTTCCAGCCCACCCTTCTCGCGGAAAACGAAGGAGAACAGAGCGCCGGCGAGGAACGCGCCCAGGATGGCTTCCATGCCGAGCAGTTCGGAAATCGCGACGAAGGCGATCATCAGGGCCAGGCCGGCCCGAACCCCGACTTCTGACGGATCCTCGATCTCGATCCACCTCGAGAACTGAGCCGGATACCACCACACGAGCAGCCGCAGGAACATCAGGACCAGGTAGGCGAGCGCAAAGACAGCCCCCAGCCGCACCACTTCCTCGAGGAATTCGAGCCCGAGGCCGAACCGGAAGACGATGTTATAGAACGTCGCGATTACGATCGTCAGGAACTCTCCAACGGATCCGACGAGTATGACGGTCTGTCCAAAATCCGAACGCGCCATTCCGGTTTCCCGCAGACATACGAGGACGATTCCGATCGAGGTTGCCCCCAGGACGATCGCGAAGAAGAGCGAGCGGCCCTGCTGGTAGGCGGCCAGGAAAGCCAATCCCATGATGACCCCTGCGACCAGGACGCTGATGAACAACAGTCGGGGCCCGCGACGTTCGAGGCTCGTGAAATCCAGTTCGAGCCCGGCGAGGAACATGAGAAAGGCGAAACCGAATTCTGCGATGAAGCTGAAGAACTCGGTTTCGGTCACGATCCCGAGGAGGTAGGGACCGACGAGGATGCCGAAGACGATCTCGCCGACGGCGGCCGGAACACCGAGGCGTCCGCTGAGGAGCGGTACAAGAAACGCACCGATCGCTATCACCAGGAGTGTGATGGCTTGGGAGGCTTCCATGCTATATCGGCAGGACGAAGGTCGTGATCGGGGATCGCCGCAGGAGATGCTGGCTCGCGTCCGGGTTGAAGAACGACGGTTTCCGGTTCTTGGAGTGTGAGACAACCATCATCTGGTAGTCCGGGCAGAGATCGAGGACCTCCTCGATCGGGTTGCCTTCCAGGTGGACCTGTTCGACGTCCAGGTGGTAGAGGCTGGCCAGGTGGGTGACCTTCTCGAGCGCGGCCTTCTGATCTTCGATCGTCGCGGCGCCGACGACGAAGCGGGGCGCCGACACGGTAACCGCCGTGACCTCTGCCCTGTGCATCCTGGCCAGATCGAAAGCCAGCCGTGCGACCTGCATCGAGGATTCCGAGTCGGTGACCGGGAGCAGGACCTTTCGGTACGGGTAGGTTCCCCGCAGTACTGCCAGCGGTGACTCCATCTGCTTGAAGATTTCGGCCATTGCCGTCCTTCGGAGCCCGATTCGCTCGAGGAATCGGAAGCGGTCGTCGGGGACGACAAGGAAGCCGCAATCTTTCGGCACTACGTGTTTCGCGGTGACGTCGCCGTAGTTGCCGAAGACCGCGACGGTCGATGCGTCGATTCGATGGTCGGTGCTGACCCGCTCCACGGCCGACTGGATTCCAGGCTCATGGGGCCAGTAGAGGACTTCTACCCCCCTTGCCCGGCTGTGGTCGAGGATGTAGCGGAGTTCGCCGACGATATCCTCGAAGTCCGACGAGCTCTCGGTGAGCACCAGGATGTTGGACCCGAACTCGAGCGGGAACTCAGGCTCGCCGATCCGAAAATACTCGGCAATGGAAGGGAGAATCTCGGGTTCGCCAATCAGGATGACCCGGTCATCCTGTTCGATTCGCGTGGGACCGCTTGGAACGACGAGCTTCTCGTCCCTGTAGATCGCGCCAACATTCCATCGGCGGGATCGGACTGACGACAAGGCCCGCCCGATCATCGGAGAAGAGGGGAGGACGCGCACCTCGACGACCTCGCCCCGACCTTCACCCGTGCTCAACGACGTTCCGACACCATGTAGAACCCGGTTTTCGAGGCTGACGGCCGCGGCGTAGGAGGGGGTGACAAAGTCGATGCCGGCTTCCCGGTATCGTTCCCGCTGTGAGAATTTAGCGACCGCGGCAAAGAGGTTGGACTTCTCAAAATGCTCCCGGGCGAGCCGGCACACCTCCAGGTTGACGTCGTCGGAGGACGTGACCGCTATGACGTAGTCGACATGCTCGATTCCCGCCCGCTCCAGAATCAGTCTGCTTGTCCCGTCTCCGACGGTCTTCAGGACTCTTTCCGGATCGACATCTTCACGGATCAGCCCAAGCTTGTTCTTATCCGGATCGACGATGGAAATCCGCCAGGTAGCAACGAGCCGCCGGAGCAGTTCGCGTCCGGTTGTTCCCGCGCCCACGACCAGCACACGGGGCTCCAACTTGGAATCGGCCAGTTTCATACGCTACAGGCCGCTGGTTTCCGGCGAGACGGTGAGAAACCGGCTGACTGTCCCAGCGGCGAGAAACGGCAGCCCGTTCTTGAGTCAGAAGTGGCGTCCGCCTCAGGACACTAGAAGCCTTTGACCTTTCCGGCCTTCTTGTAGCACTGAAAAACGATATGCCATCCAATCGCGATCACGAGCAGCCAGAAGACCCAATAGTAGTTGTTGGGAATCCCCAGGTTGCCTCCGGCGAAGAAGGTTGCGTGCTGTCCGATCATTGCCCAGAGCAGCGGCAGAGACATGTACGTGTTGTGCTTCGATCGCAGGCCGGCCAACTTGGGAAGGGCGGGATCAGGCGCTTCGCCGTTCTTGACGGCCAAGATGATTTTCTGCTGGGCCGGCCAGATCCGGTACCAGACATTGAACGCCATCGCTGTTCCGAAGAGCGCTCCCGTGTGAATCAGAGTTCCCCGATAGCTGAAGTGGCCGACGTAGTGGAAGAGCGCAACTACGACGGAGAGGAGTATGAAGGAAACGATCACCGCCACCCGCACGTTGGAGGCGAGGCCGCTCTTCCAGAGGGCGTCGTAGACGAATACCGCGAGAAAGGTGACCGCGATCATGATCAACGGACCGGCCGACCATGTGGCGTCGGTTGCGAGCGTCTGCTGTCCATGGTAGTAGACCACCGCCAGCAGCAGCACACCTGTGATCCACGTCCAGGCGGCTCCCCATCGGAACCAGAACAGCGCCCGCGGCATGAGCTCAGGCACGACGGCTTTCTTGGTCGGGCCGTCAAGCGCCGCCGCCATCGGACCGTTGACCCAGTTGAAGAAGTATAAATGTCCAATCCAGATGATTCCGACAAAGACGTGCATCCATCTGAAGAGTGTCTCCAATCCGTTCATCGCTAACTCCTTCGGTTCAGAATTCGGGTTCAGAAATCCATAAGGAAAGAAACCGGTGGATTCTATCGACGGACTCCCGAAACTGCGAATTGCCTGGCCGAGCTGGAGGTTGATCTGCAGCCTCCCCAGCTCGCACGAGAGTAGTAGTGACGCCCTAGCGGCCGCCACAAGTGTCGATGGCGGTTGACGTTACCATATCCCGGGTCAAATTGGAAATGGGGCCCCGCTGGAGTGAGTTGCGGCTGGTTTTGGATAGCTCGACGGGAGGAATCGGTTGCAAAATCTCTCCCGTTCCGATTGAATGGGACGCATCTCAGGCTACATTGATGAGACTGTTCTGAAGCGTCGCGTCTTCCCATCAGGCGGTCACCCATGGCGTGGGGGATTTTCCTTGTTGAAGGCGGGGCGCTTCGCCATTTAGATCTCGCGCTATGCGGCCAGTCCACATCATCTTATAATCCGGCGCGCTCAGGGGGTGCCCATGCCACTTCTGACAACAGTGATCGCCTGCCTCCTGTTTGTGAGCCAGGCCATGGCACAGAACAGCTCTCCGCTCGAGCGCCTGCTCGAGTCCGAGCTGTCGCGTTTTCCGGCGCGGGCGGGAATCTACGTGAAGCACCTGCAGACAGGGGAAGAGGCCGGCGTCCGGGCCGCCGAGGCGTTCAACAGCGCCAGCGTGATCAAGATCACGATCATGGCGATGGCGCTCCAGTGGGTGGACGAAGGGAAGCTCGACCTGGACGAGCGGGTTGAAGTCACTCCATCGGATTTTCGGGGAGGATCGGGGATATTCCGCAGGCATGACCCCGGACTCAATCCAACCACACGGGATGTGCTCACCCAGATGATCGCCACGAGCGACAACTCCGCCACGGACATGATGATTACCCGGCTCGGGGGTGTCGATGCCGTCAACGAATGGATCGAAGCCGCCGGCTATGGAGACACGCGACTCGTACAGACGATCTACGAGATTTTCCGCTCGATTTACGAGCCTCTCGGCCCGGAATACGAAGCTTTGACCCCTGAAGAGCTCTACGCCATCCAGTCGAACGATCCGTTTTTCACCGAAACCCGGCCGGAGCTAATGGAAAAGTTTAGAAGCGACAGCGGCGGCCGTCGGTTGGGCGTGGAGTGGCGACAGGGTTACCGGAACAACCCGGAAGGCTGGCTCGGTGTGATGACGCCGGCCGAAACAGGCCGTATCCTCGAAGACATCCAGCAGGGTCGCCTGGCATCTGAAAGCGGCACCGCCGAGATGTTGCGGATGTTGCGTCGCCAGCTTTCCGGCGCCCGCCGGCTGCCCCATTACATCAATGTGCCGGTCGGCCACAAGACCGGAGATCTCTCCGACGTCGCCAACGACGTCGGCATCATCTACGCGCGCACCGGGCCCGTCGTCGTTGCGGTCTTCACGTCCGAAATCGAGGGTCCCTACGCCGAACTCGAAGACCGGATCGGCCGCGTCGCGCAGCGCATCGTGGACTACTTCGACGGAAGATAGATGGAACTGGCACTTCCCGTCATCGTCTTCTTCCTGCTCGGTATGACCGGAATCGGGGTGTGGCATGCCCGCAAGGTCCGTTCCGCCAGAGATTTCGCCCTTGCCGGGAGGCGAATCGGAGCCCCGGTACTCGCCGGCACGCTGATCGCGACCTGGATCGGCACCGGTTCGTTGTTCGGCAACAGCGAGTTCACCTACCTGCATGGGGCAGCCGGTTTCTTCCTGCCGCTGTCGGGGGTCGTGGGGATGCTGATACTGGCTCACCTGGCCCCGCGGGTCCGCGAACTACCAGCATCCAGCGTCCCGCAGATACTTGGCCTGCGATTCGGCCGGTTGGCGCAGGTCCTCAGTGCGGTCGCGATCATCCTGGCTTATCTGGTGATCGTTTCCTACCAGTACCGTGCGGGCGCGGCTGTTGCGGAAAGAATCTTTCCCGGTGCCGACCAGGTGATGCTTCGGATCGGCTTCGCGGTCTTCATCATCTTGTATACGGCTCTGGCTGGCTTGATCAGCGTCGCTCTTACCGATGTCGTCAACGGGATCGTCCTTGGAACAGGTTTGATCGTCGGCCTGGCTCTGGCGTGGAACGGGTGGAATCCTGAACTGCAGCCTTTCGATCCGGCGATGCTTCAGCTTTCTGGCGGACTGGGGACGCTCGGGTGGATCAACGTGATGCTGCCACCCTTTCTCCTGATCCTGGGTGACGCGAACATGTACCAGCGTTTTCTGGCAGCCGGATCACCCCAGACTGCCCGCCGGGCGGCGTACGGCGCCTTTGCGGGTCTCCTCGTTCTGGAGAGCGCCATCATCGGCGTGGCTTTCTTCGGCCAGGTCCTTCTTCCGAGCGCGCCGGCCAACCCCGGTCACGTGATCATCGAGATGGCTTTTACGGTATTCCCACCACTGGTCGGACTGCTGCTTGCGGCGACGGCGGTGGCCGTTATTGTTTCGACGGCGGACTCCTACCTTCTTGTGTGCTCCACGACGGCCTCGATGGACCTCGGTGGTGGCCTGACGACACCGTTCAAACAGCGCATCCTCGTGATCGCATTCGGACTGTTTGCGCTCTTGCCGGCCTTCCTGTGGGAAGAGTTCTTGAGCGTTGCGCTCTACGCCTACACGCTCTATGGCGCCAGCCTGACGCCTGCGATGCTGGCGGCGCTGCTCCGGCCCTCGACCTCCGCCCGTGCGGTGGTTGGCGGGATGATCGCCGGCCTCGGCACCGCACTGGTCTGGAAGGTCCTGCTCGACGGCGGGCTGCTGGGCGGCGTCTTCGCCGACCTCGACCCGGTTCTCCCCGCGCTGGGAGCGAACGCGGCGGTTTTGTTGATCCTGGAATGGACCCGCCGGGACGTGTAGGCGCGTTCTATCCCAGTACACTTGCGCTTTACAGACGATCTTGTGCGCTCATAGAGCGCACCTACACCTGTGGGGAAGATGGCGTGTGGATTAACGAGGTGTAGGTGCGGTCTATGACCGCACGTTCTTCGGGCCCGCGTCCAAATGGATGTGTAGGTGCGGTCTATGACCGCACGTTCTTCGAGCCGAGATAATGTGCTGGATCGCAGCTACATCTGATCATTGAACGACGGCTTGATGACCCACAACATGGCCAGGCCGGGCAGCGCCACGATAAAGCTGATGAGAAAGAAAACCGGCCAACCGGTTGCTTCCGCGAGCCTGCCGGACGGTGCGGCCAAGACGTCGCGAGAGACTGCCATCAAGGATGACAGGAGAGCGTACTGCGTCGCTGTGAAGCGGTGATTGCAGAGGCTCATCAGAAACGCGACGAACGCCGCGGTTCCGAGCCCGACCGAAAAGTATTCGAAGTTGATGGTACCGACCATCAGCGGGTAGTTCTGTCCCGCCCGGGCCAGCGCGAGGTAGACGAGATTGCTTCCGGCCTGGAACAGACCGAAAACCCACAGGGAATTGTAGATCCCCATCCGGCTCAGGAGCGCCCCTCCCACGACGATTCCCAAGATCGTCGCCAGCAGGCCCATGCCGCCCTGGACCGTGCCGACATCGGTCTGACTGAACCCGGTCTGGAGCAGGAAAGGGGTTGTCATATTGTTCACCAGGGCATCACCCATCCGGTAGACCACGATGAAGCTGAGGATCAGCAACGCGCGTCGCAGACCGAAGCGCCCGGCGAACTCGAGGAAGGGATCGACTATCGCGGCCTTCAGCGACGACGGCGGCACCCCGGGATCAGCCGGTTCGGGCGTTCGGAGGGAAGCGAGCAGGCCGATCAGCATGAAGCCAGCCATGATCAGGTACACCGTCGGCCAGGAGATCCTGTCCGCGAGGATGAGTGCGCCCGCACCGGTGAGGAGCATGGCGACCCGATAGCCCAGGACGTTCACGGCAGCGCCGGCGCCCAGTTCCCGTTCTTCGAGGACGTCGGCGCGGTAGGCGTCGATCGCGATGTCCTGCGTGGCGCTGAAGAACGCGATCGCAATCGCGACGACGGCCACAACCCTCACCGCATCCGATGGGTCGCCAAGCGACATTGCTGCAATCGAGACGATCAGGAGAACCTGGGAGCAGGCCATCCATCCGCGTCTTCGCCCCAGGCGAGGCAGGGTGAACCGGTCGAGCAGCGGCGACCAGATGAATTTCAGGGAATAGGGAAGGGCAACCAGGCTGAATAAGCCGATCGTGGTGAGATCGACTCCCTCAATCGTAAGCCAGGCCTGAAGTGTGCGACTCGTCAGGTAGAGGGGTAGTCCGGACGAAAAACCGAGCAGGAGGAGGAACACCATCTTGCGGCTCTTGAAAACGGCGAGCAGGGAGGCCTTTTCGCGTGGGCGCGGTGCCATCGGTGGGACATGTTAGCAGAAAGAAAACGGGCCCGCCGAAGCGGACCCGGTTGGTAAAGGGTTGGACGATTCGTGATTACGAGGCGATCTTGATCTGCCGGGGCTTGACCTGTTCCTGCTTCGGCAGAGTGACGGTCAGCAACCCGTCCTTGAAGTCCGCCTTGATCTTGCCCTCTTCGATCGTCGTGGGCAGGGAAAACGACCGGCTGAAGGAGCCGTAGGCCCTTTCGATCCGGTGATAGTTGTCCTTGTTGTCTTCGCTCTCGAAACGCCGCTCGCCCTTGATGGTGAGAACGTTCTTCTCCAGATGAAGCTCGACCGCCTCGGGCGCGATGCCGGGCAGCTCCGCCTTCAGGACGAGCTCGTTCTCCGCCTCGAAAATATCCACATTCGGGCTCCAAGTCGTCGTGTCCGAAGGCTCACGACCCGGCCAGCTTCGGGTGTTCGTTCCGAAGATCCGGTTGAACTGAGTCTCGAGAGAGTTCAACTCGCGAAAAGGGTCCCATCGAACCAGTGCCATTGTCTCCTCCTTGTTGTTAAAAGACGTTAATTTGATGGCTGCCGAAAGGGCCGATTCCCGCTCAACGGGCCCTGCCGGCACCTTCATTTATAGAATATGATAGTAATACTGTCAAGTAATTTTATTAGAATACGCTAATATTTTGAAGTGCCGGTGAAGCGGGAGAATCTAAGTTCTTCTTTTTTAATTAGTTGATCTCCAAGGATCCAGGCTTGGGAGGAGGCTTTCGGTGCGTCGGTCAGCCGGCTGATGGCCGGGTGCATCGTAACCGTCGCCAGCTCGAAGACGTACTAGAATGGTGACTGGCGGGTGGAAGCCCGTGTCTATAAAAGGAGCCCTTGATTGATTGGGACGAGAAGACAACTGCAGGTTCTGGCGATAGCCGCGGTCTTTGCCGTTTCGGCGCCGGCTGTGGCGCAGTTGCCGCAGCAGGAGGTGGATGAAACCTGCACGATCGACGGATACGTGGTCCGAATCGGTTCGGGCGAGCCCCTGCGCAAAGCCCAGGTCGTCCTGAGGCCCGAACGTGGACGGAGCCCGGTATTCGGCGCCGTGACGGACGCGAGCGGACACTTTACCCTCGACGGGATCCCGCCCGGCAACTATCGACTCGACATCGAGCGCGACGGCTACGTCGACCAGGAATACGGGCAGGTCAGCCCGAGCCGACCCGGCACCGTTCTCGTCTTGTTGCCCGGCCAGCAGGTGAGCGATGTCATCATCAGCATGGTACCCACCGGGACGATCGCCGGGCGCGTGTTCGATCAAGACGGCGATCCGCTGGTCCGGGCGACCGTCAGGGCCCTGCGCCACGTCTACCAGGACGGCGAAAAGACTCTGACACAGGTCGACCAGGCAGTGACGAACGACCTGGGCGAGTACCGGCTTTACTGGCTCGATCCGGGCGACTACATCGTGAGCGCCACCTACGAAGCTCGCTTCCGCGGTGCGGTTGAGTTGGTGGTCCGAGGCGGAGGCCGCGGCCGCGGCGGTCGTGGGACTGGAGCCGGAGGCGGTGGCGGACGTGGACGAGGCCTGCTGGAGCAACCCCCAACTGAAGAAACTTACGTGGACACTTACTACCCCGGGACCAGCGACCCCACCCTGGCGTCCAGCATCGTTGTCGGAGGGGGCGCCGAAATCCCGGCCATCGACTTCAACGTTCTTCCTACTCGGGCTGTCACCCTTCGAGGCAGGGTTGTGAGTCCCTACATCGGGGAAGGAGGGCTCACCCCGATCGTTACCGTCGTTTCCCGCGACAACGTGGTCGCCGGTAACCGTTTCAATTTCCGTGGAAGCGGAGGTCGTGGCGGTAGAGGGGGCCAGAACCAGGATGGTAGCTTCGAATTGACCGGCGTCGCGCCCGGCTCCTACACGCTGGTCGCGATCCTGACCGAACAGGGTCGGTTCGGCCGCACCGGACAGGGACAGTTGGTGGGAACCGCGGACATCGAAGTCGGTGAAGACGACGTCGAAGGCCTGCTGATAACGATTATTCCCGGAGTAGCCATACAGGGCCGGGTGCTGGTCGATCAGGGCGCATCCGACGTCGATCCCACCCGTCTGAGGGTTCGCCTGCAGCCGGACAACAACATGCCCTTCAACGCGCCAAACACCCCTGTGGGCGATGACGGGACTTTCGTACTGGAGAACGTCAGTCAGGCGTCATACCGTGCGACAGTCACCGGTTTGCCCCGGGATGCATACCTGGCGGCGGTGCGCTACGGCGGCACCGATGTTTTGTCGGGTGGCCTACAGGTCATGGGGGATCCCCCGGGCCCGTTGGAGTTCCTCGTCAGTGGAGCGGGCGGCGTTGTCGACGGCTCGATTCAGATTGAGCAGGACAAAGTTTTCACGGGAGCCCAGGTGGTTCTCGTCCCTGCCGCCGCCCGTGATCGCCGGGACCTCTACAAGACGGCCAGCGTGGATCAGTACGGCAGGTTCACGATCCGCGGCATCGCTCCCGGCGGCCTACAAGGTGTTCGCCTGGGAGGACGCTCCATCGGGCGCATATCTCGACCCGGACTTCGTGCGCGCGTACGAGGAGATGGGGACGTCGGTCGACGTCGACCAGGGCGGTAATGTGCAGGCTCAGGTCTACCTGATCCCGGCCGGCTCATAGGTGTCAGCTCGGTGGCCGACATTGCAGCAGCCCGTTAAAATCGTCTTCAGCCACGGATTGCACGGATTAAGCGGATTGTTACATCAGAGTCCGCGCAATCCACGACAATCCGCGAAATCCTTGTAGAGTCCGATCGATTCGATTCGTACCCTGTATACTTCCCGGAGGTCGCAGGCTTTACGGTCCGTGGCCAAAACTACTACCGAGAGGAGCCATAGCGGCATGAAGAAGACCGTCGTTTTGATGAGCGCGATCCTGATTACGACTGCCTGTGCCGTCGCACAATCCAACATGAATGAAACCGAATCCGGCCTAAAATATATCGACCATCAGGTAGGTGACGGCGACGAAGCCGTCGCGGGCAAGACCGTCGAAGTTCACTACACGGGATGGCTCTACGCCGACGGCGAACGGGGAGCAAAGTTCGACAGCTCCGTGGACCGTGGTGAGCCGTTCAGCTTCCGGCTCGGAGCCAGCCAGGTGATCCGGGGCTGGGACGAGGGTGTCGCGGGAATGAAAGTCGGAGGCAAACGCGAGCTGTTCATACCGCCGGATCTCGGCTACGGGAGCCGCGGAGCCGGTGGCGTGATTCCTCCGGACGCCACACTGGATTTCGAGGTCGAGCTGTTGGGAGTTTCGCCCTGACAGTTCTGAAAGTCCGATCTCGAGGTGCGCCTTCGCCGGCGCACCTTTTTCATGTAGGGCTGACTTCAGATGCTCATGCCGGTCGCCCGCCCAGCAGCCGCGCGGGCAGCATGATTAGGCTCCGGAAGAACTCCAGGACGCCCGTCACCACGATGCCCAGGAGCCGAAACGGCAACAGGATGAGCCAGACGAAGGGATACAGGACCAGGGCCAGCAGGGCCAGCGGCCAGGACAGCACAAGCAGGATGCACCACAACAGAAACTTCACCATCAAGTTGACCTCCCCTACAGGATACGCGCGGCGAACCTGGAATGTTCCGGTACCGGATCCCGGTTTCTAAACTTCCGCCCTCTTGCAGGGTCTAAGCCCTCTATGACTCGCCTTCAAAGAAGAATCATCGGCGTACTCACATTCGGAATGCTGCTGTCGCCTGGCATTTCATCAGGCCAACCGGCGATCGAGCTTCAACTCGTTTTCGAGGGTCTGTCCTCGCCCGTTCTTGTCACCCACGCCGGCGACGGCACGAACCGTTTGTTCATCGTCGAACAGAGCGGAACCATCCAGGTCCTGGGTCCCGGTGGGACCTCCCCAACCCTCTTCCTCGACATCACAGCCCGTGTTCGATCCGGTGGAGAACGCGGGCTCCTGGGCCTCGCGTTTCATCCCGATTTCGAGTCGAATCGCCGTTTCTTCGTCAACTACACACGCAGCGTTGACGCTGCGACTGTCGTCGCCGAGTACCGCGCATCCGCGACGGTTCCGGATACGGCGGACTCGGACGAAACGGTCTTGCTGACGATCGACCAACCCTTCAGCAACCACAACGGCGGCATGATCGCGTTCGGGCCGGATGGATTTCTCTACATCGGCATGGGCGATGGGGGATCAGCGAACGATCCGGGCAATCGCGCGCAGGACAACAGCACTCTGCTGGGAAAGATGCTGCGGATCGATATCGACAAACCGGCCACCGAAGAGATCCCGTACTCCTCACCAGCGACGAACCCGTTTGTCGGCGATCCCTCGGGGCTTGACGAGATATACGCGACCGGCCTGCGCAACCCCTGGCGGTTTTCGTTCGACCGCTCCACCGGTGATCTCTACGCCGGTGACGTCGGACAGAATGCGGCGGAAGAGATCGACCTGATCACACTCGGCGGAAACTACGGCTGGCGGGTGTTCGAGGGAAGCGGATGCAGCGGGCTCGGGCCGGGAGCGTGCGTCGAGGCCAACTTTACTGCGCCTGCGGTGGAGTACACGAACACGGGTGAGACCGGGCGGTGTTCCGTCACGGGAGGGTATGTCTATCGCGGCATCCGGCAAAGCCTGCCAAGAGGCTCCTACGTATACGGGGACTTCTGCTCCGGTGAGCTATTCACGCTTCAGGGTGGGACTTCGGCACTCTTGCTGGATACCGGTTTGAGCCTGTCGTCGTTCGGGGAAGACGAATCCGGCGAGATCTACGCCGTCGACCTTAGCGGCGCCGTACACAAGATCGTCAATCCTTCGGCCTCTACACTCGCATTCAGCATTGTGGGGCGCGGGGGCGCGGCCAGCGCCTCGAGTGGAGAGTCCTCGGCCGTCGGAGTCGGATACGGACGGATTCAGGCCGAGGGCGATAGCATCGCTCCAGCGGGCATGGCCGTGTTCTCGTTCGCTCCAGACGGCATCGTGATCACCGATGCGAGCGTTCCCGCCGTGGTCCCGGTGATGTCGGGGAGGATCTATGCCGAGATCGAAGGTGCCGTGAATACTGGAGTTGCTATCGCAAACCCGGGCGATCAGGCGGCCACCGTTTCCTTTTTCTTCACGGATTCGAACGGAACCAATTTCGGCGACGGACAGATCTCGATCGCTGCCAACGCTCAGGTCGCGAGGTTTCTCGGCGAGTCACCGTTCGACGTGGAGGCGGATCGCGCAACCAGCTTCACGTTCATTGCCTCGGCTCCCGTGGCAGTGATCGCGTTGCGCGGCTTCACCAATGAACGATCCGAGTTCCTCATCACGACCCTGCCGGTGCTGCCGCTGGCGGAACAAACTGTAGCGGAACTGGTCATACCGCATTTCGCTGATGGAGGTGGCTGGACGACGGACATCGTTCTCGTCAACCCGACGGACGGCACGCTGACGGGGGCGCTGGCGTTTCGGGACCAGGGTGTGGAAGGGAGCGCCTCGGGTCTGGTCGAGCTCACGTTGAACGAACAGGTCGGCAGCAGCTTCGCATACGCCATCAACCCGCGCAGCTCGATTCGCTTCCGGACATCGGGCCAGGCGTCCACCACAACGATCGGGTCGGTAACGATCACACCGGAGAGCGACAGCTCCCGGCCCGGCGGACTTGGAATCTTCAGATTTCGAAAGAGCGGTGTCACGATCTCCGAGGCCGGAGTTCCGGCGTCGGATGCGTCCTCGACCTTCAGGATGTACGTGGAGGGATCCGGGGACTTTGATTCCGCCGGGATCGGATCGCTCGAGAGTGGGCTTGCCATCGCGAATCAGGAGTCGGTGCCCGCGACGGTTGGTTTGGAGCTGACCAACCTGGATGGCAGCACGACCGGCCTTTCCGGATCGGTGACTCTCCCCGCGAAAGGGCAGGCCGCGGCCTTCATTACTCAGTTCACAGGTTTCGAATCACTGGCGTCTCCCTTCCGGGGGGTCCTGCGAATAACCGCATCTTCGGATGTCTCTGTTGTCGGGCTGCGCGGACGCTACAACACGCGGGGAGACTTCCTCGTTACCTCGACGCCACCGGTCGATGAGAACAGCTCTGACTCCGCTTCCGAACGCCTCTTTCCCCATTTCGCCGATGGCGGAGGCTACACGACGCAGTTTATCCTGTTCAACGGTTCGGCCGCCGGATCGGCGACAGGTGTCCTCGGCCTGTTTTCGGCGGACGGCAACCCGTCGACCGTGAGGTTGCCCTGAAGAGACAGCCCGGCGTCTAAGAGGATTTTTTCACCGCAAAGGCGCGAAGACGCAAAGGGCAAGAAAAGATTTAGTGGCGTGGCCCGAGCCTGGTCACCTCAGATTTTCTTCCGTGTACAGCAGAAGCTCAATCATGCGCTCAAGAAGATCGGCCGGCGAGTAGCCCGGGAAATTCTTGCAGACGAGCTCCTTGGCAAACAATCGCGCGATGTAGCGAAGCTTCAGGGCGCGGTTGCGGGAAGCGAAGACGAAGTCCCGATGTCCGTTGTTGATCACGATGACGTTCTGCTCGGCATCGTATCGGGAACGCCAGAGCTCCCCGGGCGCCCGTTTGAACGTGTAGCCCGGCAGCCCTTGCCTGTGAGCCGATGACTCCTTCGTTTCAGGGAGAAGTGAATCGGTGACAGTCAGCAGGGCTTCGCCCTGACAGGTGACGGCCTCCTGAGTAACCGTCACGCGCAGACGGGTCAACCCGGGTTGGGAGGGGGCCGTGAACTTGACGATCTCCTCCTCGACATTCTCAAGCGACCCTCCCGCCTCGACGATCTCCCACTCGAATCTTAGATTCTCTTCCACCAAGTGGCGCGCGCGATCCCGAGCAATCGCGCGCAACGTTCTCGCATGACCCACCGGTATCACGGCTGAAGCCGGCGAGATGCGTACGCTCGCAAGCGGCCCTGCATATTCGAAAAACGCCTTTTGCTGCGTCCGCGGCGCTGCGTCCGGTCCACTTCCCGGCCTTGCTTCGATCATTGCGATGCCGTCGATGCCCGAATTGGCCCGCGATCTGCCGTCGGCGCCACTCGCGCGAACGTCGAACCAGTCGTAATCCTCGGCGGGGAGGGAAAGCAGGGCTTCCCGGAAGGCTTTCTGGATCGTCCGGAGCAGGTGCTTGCTGGCCCGCTCCTCTTCTGCCTTGCGCTGCTCTTCGACCAGCTTCTGGAGCGCTTCGGCCACCGGCTCCATGGCGCTGCAGAATTCGGAGAAGGCTTGATCACGAACTACCCCTGTACGCGTGCCCGGCGTGAGATTCAGGAATGGCGCATCGACGATGCCCTCGACGTAGCCATCGCTCCAGGGAGGATGCTGGAAAGCCTCCAGCTCGGTCAGACTCTCAATGACCCTCGTGCCAGAACGGTAAACACCCACCCGGGGTTCCTGTTTCGGTTCACTGAAGTAAAGCTCAAGATAAACCTCACCCAGGGGCGTGTGCCGCACCGGCATTTGATGGATGAGACGCCCATTGAATTCGCGGGGCTGCACATCGTACCGCTTGCGAGCCTGCCGGTCAACGACCTTGATGTCAACGCCGCTGTGGCGAATTCGATCGCGCAGCTCCGAGGCGAGGTACCACTGGATCTTCTCGCCGCTGAAGTGGCGGATTCCGGGCAGCAAAGGTTTAACCTTGAGTCTGGTTCCACCGTCCGGAAACAGCATACGTCGGCTATTGACCGTGTAGTTCGGGTCACCTTTCTTCATGTGCATCTGATACGTCTTTCCGTCTGCGGCAGCCGAGGTCATGCTGAGCTCATCACCGACGGTCCAGAAGCTGAGCAGGCCGATACCGAATTCCCCTTGAATGCCTTCCGCGCCGTCCGCCTTGAGACGACGCTTTATCGAATCGCAGATGTGGGTAGCGACGTAACGAAAATCAGGGATACCCTTATCGTCCCTTGGTATCCCTTTCCCATCATCGGTGACCGCTAGATAATGTTCGCCCCTCTCCCGCCCCCGGGTGATCGTGACGGTCCGGGCCCCGGCGTCGATGCTGTTCTCCACGAACTCGGCCACCGCTTTGAGTGGATTACTCTGGGACAGGGCTATGATGGTGATGGCGTTCCAGTCGTCGCCAATACGAAGTCGTCCCGCGCTTTGCGGTCCTTGTTTGCTGGTCTTGACTCTCGGCATGTGGCGTCTAGTGAACTGTTACAGGCCACCAATAGGGTTTTCTCAAATGGGGCTCGCCTGTGGAGTTTACCTCAGATTTCTTTGCGCCTTTGCGCCTTTGCGGTGCGGTTCTTATATCCTGATGCAATCCCAACCGCTGGAGCTCTGCAGTGCCCGGCGAGGAAGACCATGAACATCGAACTGGAATTTGACGACCGCAAACACTCGATCTTCTTCCGGGAGTTCGGCGAAGGCCCGCCGCTGCTGTTCCTCCATGGTGGTTGGGGGTACGAAATGTACCCGTTCGACCGCCAGATAAGGGACTTTCACCAGCGCTTTCGAATCCTGATTCCGGACCGCGCGGGCTACGGACGATCAACCCGAACGGGTCGGTTTCCGCGAGGTTTCCACCAACTCTTTGCCCGGGAGACAAAGGCCTTCATGGATGCGCTCGGGATCGAAAGAGCCCTTCTCTGGGGCCATTCCGATGGCGCGGTGGCGGCTGCGCTGATGGGAATCGATTCGCCGGATCGTGTCGACGGGATCATCATGGAAGCCGCACACATTGACCGCCGTAAGCCTCGATCGAAGAGTTTCTTCGAGACAGCGGCCACGGGCCCGGAAAAATTCGGCGAAAAAGTCGTCTCCATGATGTCGAACGAGCATGGCGAAGATTACTGGCGCAAGCTGATGGAAAACCACGGAAACGCGTGGCTCGACATCCACTACGGGTGGCAGGATCCGGAGCAGGACATGTACGGAGGACGCCTGTCGGAGTTGCAGGTGCCGGCCATCCTCATCCATGGTTCCGAAGACCCCAGGACCGAGCCGGGCGAACTCGACACCATCCAGGAACTCCTGCCTGAGGCTTCGATCCACGTCATCGACGGCGGTGGCCACAGTCCCCACAGCGAGAGCGGTGCGTGGGCGGAATCCAACCGTGTTGCCGCGGAGTTTTTTGAGCGAAACGGTTTTGCCTGACTGACAACATCGCTCAACTCGAACCAGGAAGAGACTCACCACGGAGGCGCGGAGGGCGCGGAGAGTTTTTTCTGCCTCTCTGTGCCTCTGCGTCTCCGTGGTTGAATCCCAGTTTCTTTCGACAGGTGGGTTCGAGCCTCAATCCAGCTCGACGGTTCCGTCCTTGCTGAGCGAAGCAGGTCGGCCCGAGCGGAGCGAGGCGAAGTCCTCTTCAGCCAACTGCACCAGGGGAACGGGGCTTCCGTACATCTCGTCGGCGACGATCGACGCCAGTGCAAAGAAGGAGTCGGGGGCGGTAGTCAGGATCGCTGCAGGTGCTGTCCCCGCCTTGACCGCCCCGAGAAGTACCGCGGTGGTGCTGCTCGAACCGCGCGTGAAGGGGAGAGCCAGAATCTTTCCGAGGGCCGATCGTCCCACGAGCGGGTGTCTCTGGTCGATCACAGTCCCTGTCTTGTAGTCGTACCCACCCCAGAAACTGAGCGGCTCGTCCGAGACGAGAAGGTCGCCACGAGCTTCACCCGGGATCAGGGGTTTGCCTTTGATCGCTACTCCCACAGCAGCTCATCCCTCACGACTCGGCCTTCCACCGCCGACTGGACGCAGTCGGCCAGGCTGCCGAATGTGATCTCGGTTTCGAGTAGGCCGGGGGCGTAGTAGGCGTACTTGGCTGAATTCGTCATCAAGCGTTGGATCTCAGGTGGCAGCATCGGCGAGGCGAGGACGCAGGTGTCGACGGTGACTTGCCCCCCAAACTCCTCGAGCGCCTGCAGGTGTCCGGAGGCTCGCGCCAGCTCGACCATGGCCCGGCTGGAGGTGACCAGGAACCTTACTGACGGATCGGCATGCTTCCCGGTAACCAGTGGCGCCAGCAGTTTGAACTCTTTGAGTGAGAAGTGAGGGCTGCCCAGGATCACCATGTCCAGCGCCTCGCCGGTCGCGGTCGTGAGTTCCCGCCGCGCTTCCCGCAATCGTTCCATCGTCACCGGTACGACCTCCTCCGGTTCGCAGCCCAGGAAGGCCGCATCCAGTGTCCGCGCTTCCGGCGTGTGTCCGACGACGTGGAACAAAGCGACCGTGCCTGATGCAGACGCGGCAGCCCCCATCGCTTTGAACTGATCCTCGCCCGGACGTGGCTCCAGGCCCGCGACCACCGGTATCCGTTCCCGGGCGACCTTACCCATCAGGTGTCCGAGAACCGGGTAGAATTCGTCCGCCCACTGCAGTTCGTAGCCCACGCCCTCCAACGGCATCAGGACTTGCCCCTTACGGTTTTCGGTCAGGTGCAGCCCGACGGCGGGAACGCGGCCGGTGATGGCTGCGCAGATATCCATCAGGTCCGGGTATCGCTCGGTTCGGGCGCCGATCACCGAGTTGGCGAAGACGATCGCGTTGGACTCGCCCCACGCGATCTGCTGGCCGAATGTCGGAATCAGATCCACCTGGTAAGGCGCGCATGTCCATATCGGTCGGCAGCCCATTCTCTCGTAGGCCGCCATCTGCCGTCGCGAAGCGGCCGCGAACTCTTCCGGCACGGCCCATTCCCGCCAGTGATGTTCGTCCAGGGCGCTCACGTTCAGCGTCGTCGGGACACGAACCTCGGCTTCCGACGCGGCAAGCTTCTCGGCGAATTCCAGGCCGGCCTCTCCCATGTAGACCGAGCTGTCGATGTGTGCCTGTGTGATATCGAGCAGGCGCTCGGCTCCTTCGAACCGGGCCATCCGGAGGATGATCGACATGGCCATCCTCGCGGCGGGGCCGCGTTGCCCGGTCGCCAGCTCGCGGTCGAGCAAAGACAATTCCATCGTCAGTCTTCCCCCTGAGCTGCTGCGTGCTGGACCAGCTTCCCGATCGTCAGGCCCTGGACGATGATCGAGAAGGCGACGATGCCGTACGTGATCGTCAGGATCGCGTCGCGGGCTTCACCGGAGGGCAGCGACAGGGCCAACGCGACCGATATGCCGCCTCGCAACCCGCCCCAGGTCAGGATCAGGGTAGCCCGGTTGCTGAACTCCCGAACCAGGCTGAACAACTGGATCGGAAGCCCGACTGCGACGAAACGGGAGAACAGGACGAGCGGTATCGCGACGATGATCGCCTGAAGATACTCTGCGCGCAGGCTCACCGCGACCAGTTCCAGGCCGATCAGGACAAAGAGGATCGCATTCAGCATCTCGTCGGCGAGCTCCCAGAAGGAATCCAGATGTTCCCGTGTGTGGTCCGACATGGCGAACCGGCGGCCATGGTTGCCGACCATCAGGCCCGCGACGACGACGGCGATCGGTCCCGATGCGTGAACAAAGCTGGCCAAAGCAAAGCCGCCCATTACCAGAGCCAGCGTGATCAGGATTTCCACTTCGTACTGGTCGGTCGAGCGCAGCATGCGGTACGCGGCATAGCCGATTGCCAGGCCGATCGCCACACCGCCGAGGGTTTCTTCGGCGAAGAGCACGACGACGCCGGTCGCCGAGAACTCACCCGAGACCGCGATGTCCAGCAACACCAGGAAGACGACGATTCCCACACCGTCGTTGAACAGGGATTCCCCGGTGATCTTGGTTTCCAGCGACTTTGGTGCTTTCGCCAGTTTCAGGATGCCGCCGACGGCGATCGGGTCGGTGGGCGAAATCAGGGCACCGAACAGCAGGCAATCGATGTATCGGAGCTCCAGACCGAGGAAGCCGAACAGGTAGTAGGCGAGCGTCCCCACGATGAACGTCGAGCTCACGACTCCGACCGACGCCAGGATGGCCACGATCCAGCGTTGTTCGAACAGGTCGTCGAGGTTGACGTGGAGCGCTCCCGCGAACAACAGGAAGCTGAGCATGCCCTGCATCAATGCCAGGTTGAAATCGATACTCTCGACGAATGCCCGGGCCTCGCCGGCGATGCTGACACCGAGACTGTTGAGCGCCACCAGAACGAGCGACATCGCCAGCGCGATGACCATCAAACCGATCTTCGTCGGCAGCCCGAGCAGCCGGTAGTTCAGGTAGCCGAACACGGCGGACAGGCAAACCAGGACGGTGATCGTGTTGAGAAGATTCATTGCTAACGACTCTTGCGGTCGCGGGGCGTCTGGCGGCCCGAAGGTAACCGATCGCCGGTACATCGTCAAGATCAGTGCTGGAGAAAGGAGCATCCGATGGCTGCTTTTGGGCTTCGTCCCCGACTACCTCGCCCGACGGGCGGGACGATACGCGAAGAGGCGAACCTTTCGCGGTTCGGATACGGCTGGATGCGTCGCCTGTCCCGCGTTCGGCAGGAGGTGATGCCTGCCACGGACTCCTACCCCTCCGATGGGTGAATGAACCGTGTTATCTTGGCACCATAAGGGTCGGTCACATGCTCGAAGACTCGTCTGGAATGAAGCATATCGTTCGGCAATACGCCCTGGAGCTGGGCTCCCTCGAGGTCCAGTACATCGAAGAGAACTTTGCGGAGTTCCGCAACAAGAAGAGTGCGGACGAGATCGTCGCGCGTCTGAGCGATCGCGAGTACCTGATCCTGCTTTCGATGGCACCCGCTCCTGACGACCCGGATCAGCTCATGCCGGTTGCGTTCAAGGTCGGACACGAGCTTCGGGAGTTTGAGACCCAGGCGAAGCTCGTCGACCTGGTCGGCCAGCTGATCGGGTGCGTGCAGTTTTCGGACCGGAAAATCTTCTACAGCTGGATCGGGGGGACAAGACGCGGCTGGCGGGGCAAAGGCCATTACCGCGCGCTGACCGAACAGCAGGAAGAATGGGCGCACCAGCATGGTTACCACGAGCTCGTGATCAAGACGAAGAACAAGTTCTACCCGTTGCGCACGACGCTGGGTCGAATGCACTTCAACATCATCAAGTTTCAGCCCGACCTGGACGACAATCGCGAGTCGAAGCTTTACATGAGCAAGAAGATTGCCGCCGAAATGCTCAGCGGTCATCGGACGGTTCGGACGATCGAAGAAGAAGACGGCATTTAGCCACCGCGGACGTGGCCGAGGTCTGCTCCACTACATGAAGACGATTTTCATCGTGTCCGACGGAACTGGAGCCCGGGGACACCATCTGCTGCGGGCCGCGCTGGCGCAATTTCCCGCAGAGACGAGAGTCGACGTCCAGATCCGTCCGCGCGTGCGTTCTCTCGAACAGGTGCAGCAGGTCGTCGAGGAAGCCTGCGAGTCCGATGGAATACTCGTGCATACCCTGGCTCCAACCGAGCTTCGCGGGGCCCTGCAGTCGCGCTCGGAGGAGCGGGGTATTCACGCAGTCGATCTTTTCGGTCATCTCCTGACCGATCTGGGACACTTTCTGGGAACACGCCCCGAAGGCGTATCCGGCGGTGTGCAGAAGCCGAAGGATCGAAAGATGGTGGACGCGTTGACCTTCGCCGTGAAGCACGACGATGGGCTGGGCATACAGGACATCCGCCGGGCGGATGTTGTACTGGTTGGTGTATCGCGAACTTCGAAAACGCCGCTTTCGGTCTACCTGGCCGTTCGCGGCTACCGGTCGATGAACGTGCCGATAGTGCCTGACGTCGGTGCGCCGCCCGAACTCTTCACGGCCAAGCAGGGCAGGATCGTCGGGCTCCGGGTCGATCCTGAACGGCTGCGGCAGTTGAGACTGAAACGCCTGAAGAAGTACGGCCGGCAGGCCACGAAGACCTACACCAGCCTCGAACACATCAGAAGGGAAGTGGCCCTTGCCGACGACATATTCCGAGACGCGGGGTGGCCGGTCGTCGATGTCACGGACCGCGCGCTGGAGGAGGCGGCCGTCGACGTTGTCCGTTTGACGAGCACGTCGGATCTGTCCTGATTCTCCGTCTTCTTGCCCTCCTGCAGACCGCGGCGCAGGCGTTGACGGACCGGAATACTCAAACACGCTCCCCTAACTGACCACTGACCCCGCGTCCAGCCAGATGACCTACAAACGATTGCTTTTACATCGTTTAACACGCCCCACACCCGACTTTCCTGTCTAATCTCTAGAGCGGCCGGATATCGCCTGACGCGAAGCGGACCCTCAGAAGAGAACTCAAACACAAGGAGATTGACAACATGAAATACAGGAGCCTTTTGGTTGCGTTGATGTTCGCGGCTCTGGCGGTGCCGGCGGTGGCTCAGGAAGCTCCACGCGGAAGACGCGGCCCCGGCGGCTTCCAGGGTAGAGCGGAAGCGGGGGAGGGAGTGCGGCAGAGAGGCGGAAACCGATTGGAAAGACTCCAGGAAACCCTGGGGTTGACCGAAGCGCAAATCGTCGCGATCGAAGCCCTGCAGGCGGCTCACACTGAGATCCTCCAGGGACTGAACGCCTCCCAGCGGGAAGCACGCCAGAACGTTCAGGGCCTCGTCGAACAAGGCGCCAGCGCAACCGACATCGGTAACGCCGTGCTCGCTGCGCACGCCATCCAGGGGCAGGTCAAGGCTGCAAACGAACAATTCCGTGCGGACTTCAACAACGTCCTGACGCTTGCCCAGCAGGAGCAGCTCGCCGAGATTCGGGAAGCCGCCGGCCAGGCCCGCGGTTTGGAGGGATTCCCCGGACGAAGAGGAAGGGGGGGACAGAGAGGAGGCCGCCGTCCTGCTCCTGAAGGATAGAGACTGACGTTGTTCTTCCTGACAAAAAAGGCGAGGCAAAATGCCTCGCCTTTTATTCGGTTTACTTCCTCTCGCCCTGCCGAACACTACTGCTTAGTAAACACCCGCTGCTTAGTAAACACCCGGGGACAGGGTCAGGCCCCTGTCCCCCTCACATGGGCTCACTCACGGTTCATTGAGCTAGAACTACCACCGGCGGCCTACGTCCCATTCACCCGTCAAACCGGTACCCTTGCCCGTGCACGGTCACGATGTAGCGAGGCTTCTTTGAATCTTCCTCGATCTTCTGCCGCAGCCAGACGATATGTACGTCGACGGTCCGCGTGGTCGGCACCGCCTTATAGCCCCAGACGTCTTTCAGGAGGGTGTCGCGAGATATTACTTTGCGACGATTCTCCACGAAGTACTGCAACAACCTCGATTCCTGATCGGACAGCTCGATCGTCTCATCCCCGCGGCTGATCCGACCCCGGGCGAAGTCCACGCGCAGGTTGCCGAATTCGTAGGTCCGTAAATCTTCGTCCATCGCCCGCGATGTGCGCCTTATCAGGGCGTCGATGCGCAACTGCAGTTCTTCGGTGTCGAAGGGCTTGGCCAGATAGTCGTCCGCACCCGTCTTGAACCCGACAACCTTGTCCCTGACTTCGCCTCTTGCCGTGAGCATCAGGACGGGGGTGTCCACACCACGACGGCGGAGGTTCCTGCAGACCTCGTATCCATCCATTGAAGGCAGCATCACATCCAGCAGGATCAGATCGAAGCATTCCTGTGTGGCGGCTTCGAGCCCTTCGGCTCCATCCTCGCATTTCTCCACGACGTAGCCCTGGCTCTCGAGCATGTCGCCGAGCGTTCGCGCGAGCGCCGTTTCGTCCTCGATCAGCAGCACTCGGCGTGTCGCTTCGCTCACTCCAGGTTCAAACACCAACTCTTTCAATGTTCTGCTCCTTGTCGACGGTTGAGACAGTCGGCGGAGCGAGTGGTATATGCAGCGTGAAGTCACTGCCTTCTCCCGCCTCGCTCTTTAGAGTGACCCGTCCGTTCTGCGCTTCGATAATCCGCTTGACGAGATTGAGTCCCAGCCCGTTTCCCTTGGCATTGCCGATTCCATGTCCCCGGTAGAAGGGCTGGAAGAGATGTGGGAGATCCGACGGATCGATGCCGGGGCCGCGATCGCCGACACTGATCATGGCCCGTCCGGATTCGGGATCGGCGAAAGCCTGGATGGTTATCTGGGGCGGGCCGTCTGACCTGCCGTACTTAATCGCGTTGCTGACGAGGTTCTGAATGCCGTGCGCCAACCCCGTCCGATCGGCCAGGACCGGTCCAAGATCCGGGTCGATGATCGTTCGAACGATGGACCCCGACTCTTCGATCGAAGAAGCCAGGGTCCCCAGAACGCGATCGACAGTTACGCGGACGCTGACCGGTTCGAGTCTGTAACCGCGCCGTCCGGATTCGATCTGAGCGAAGAGGATGATCTGGTCCACCATCTCGGAAAGGCGGCGGCCTTCTTCCTGTACCATGACGGCGTATTCCCGCACCTCCTCGGGCTTTCTGACCACCCCGGTCGCGATATTGTAGGCCGCAGAGCGGACGACGGCCAACGGCGTACGGAGTTCATGAGACACACCCGCGGCGAACTCCATCTGCAGCCGCCCGAGTGAGCGAACGCGTTCCGACCATATGACGATCAGTCCGCCCGACAGTCCCAGCAGGAGGAGAATTCCAAAGCTGATCGCCAGGTTCCGGTTCCGAAGCTCGGCTACCGCTCCCTCCAGAGAGCCTGCCCGGTGCTTGACCACGAATTCCCATTCGCCTCCCATCAACATGCCCGCTGCCAGGACCCTGGGGTCTCCTCTTCTGCCGAAGGGGTTTCCCCCGCGTCTGCGCCGCGCGCCCCCTGGAGATGGGAATCGTGAATCCGCAGATGCCTCGGGCCTCGGGTCGCCGGACCGGAAAACATCGAAACGAAGGTCGGGCTCGAGAAAGTCTGCGGGCGACAGGCCTACTTGTGACACATAGACAGGTTCTCGATCCGGACCGAAAACACCGACTTCGTAATCCTGTGGATCGAAATGAGCCTGGACCATTTCGGGAAGAAGTACCGCGGAGATGAATTCTTCGTCCAGTTCGACGATCGCGACCCCGCCAACGAAGGGCGGATCCGGGCCAGGGCGTCGAGGGCCACCCCTCCCGCCCCGTCTCAGAGCCTCGGGGCCGACGAGGCGTATCACCATCCGGAGGTCACCATCCGTTTCAGCGGAGTAGTATTCGTCCGGTTCCGGGCGTCCCCCGCGACCGAACCGCCGCCAATCTGTCGATTCCCCCGGTAGCTCTGCTTCCGCGAGCTTCCCGGTTTCTGGCTCGAACATCAATGGCGGCAACTCGCCCTCGGACGTCACCGGAACCACGTAGATGCGCTCGATCAGTTCCGGGTAGGGAGCGGTGGCTTTCCAGTCGTCATAAAGACGAGTCACCTGAGACTCGAACAGATCCAAATCGGACCATTCGCCGAGACGGAAGGTGAAGGACACCCGTGCCAGTTCGTTCTGGATATCTTCGGTAAGCCGTCGCCCGGCCCCGTCCAGGTTCTGCTGCAGTCGCTGTCGCTCCGCCGTACTGACCTGGCCGATCCATCGGTATTGGAGCAACGCCAGCAGCGGCAGGAGGATGATCAGGACCCCCAGCAAGGCGAGCGATACCCAGGGCTTTCCGCGGGGGGTCGAAAGAAGATTGGTTTTTGACTCGAGAGCCATCCTTAAAGATGGATAGACAACCCCGAGGCGCGCCGGTTTAGTTAAAACTTCTTAACAATCCCGGACCTTGTTGACTCGTAAGTATTTAGAAGGCTCTGGAAGTTTTCGGCGATAATGGCCAACCATGATCGACCTCGCTGAAATCCGCCGGGCAGCCGAACGCATATCGGGCAGGATCCATCGCACCCTGACGCTTTCCAGCCGGACGCTGGGCGAACGGGTGGGGGTTGAATTGTTCCTCAAGTGCGAGTGCCTCCAGAAGACGGGTTCCTTCAAACCGCGTGGAGCGCTCAACAAAGTTCTTTCCCTTTCGAACCAAGAACGCGACAGCGGCCTGATCACGGTTTCGGCCGGCAACCACGCCCAGGCCGTCGCATGGGCCGCCAGGCAGGTTGGCGCGCCGTGTGCCGTCGTCATGCCCTCCGATGCTCCTAAATCCAAAGTCGATGCCGTGAACGGTTACGGCGGGGAAGTCATATTCCATGACGACAGGGCGACGCTGTTCGACAAGCTGAACGAAGAGAAGGACAGACGCGGCTCAACGTTCGTGCATCCGTTCGATGACCCTGTCTTGCTGGCCGGCGCGGGCACCGCTGGGCTGGAGATCGTCGAAGACTGCCCCGACGTCGACGTCGTCATCGTTCCCGTCGGGGGCGGTGGACTGATGGGCGGAGTAACTTCAGCCGTCAAGCAGATGAAACCTGCGGCGAAAGTCATTGCAGTCGAACTCGAAGCCGGCCCGGGCCTGAAGCCCGCGATCGAAGCCGGCAAACCCATCCACGTCGATCGACCCTATGGGACGCTGGCCGACGGAATGACCCCGCCTTTCGTCGGCCAACTGCCGATGGAGATCGCGCGCGACAACGTAGACCAGATTGTTGCCATCACCGAAGAAGAGATCATCGAGGCGATGAAGCTGCTGATTACCCGCTCGAAGCTCTACGTCGAAGGGTCGGGTGCCGCGGCGACGGCCGCTTTGCTGTTTGGGAAGGCAAAGGTCCCCGCAGGCTCCCGAGTCGTCGCGATGGTATCCGGCGGAAACGTCGACCTGGACAAGCTCGTTTCCGTCTTCGGTTCTTGAAGATGTGCGGTCATAGACCGCACCTACACGGATGTGATAAGACCCCCTTAACTTAATCGTTTCATTAACAAAAAACGGTGTAGGTGCGGTCTATGACCGCACAGCTTTGGGCGCCAACGCATGCTCGGGGAAACCATTTCCACTACAAGGTTCTCGAACAGATCGGGAGTGGCGGTATGGGAAAGAAGTTGTACGGTTGATAAGCAGCGATAGACGGCACGTCCACCGAACCCACTTGCGTCGCACCGACAGCCTCGATAGACTTTTTCTTTCGTTCTCGAGAGGAGATCTGTTGAAGAATTCCCGCGGCTGCCTGTTCGCGATCCTGCTGACCATGTTGACAACCGCAGGTTGTGGCTCAGGTGGAGACACCGCGGACGTTGATCCCACCCCGACTGCACCCGCAGGGACTCCGGAAGGCCCGCTGCTTGTTGCGGCCGACGTCGGGTTCGCGCCCCATGCGATGGCAAGGCCGGACGGGACTGCCGAAGGCTTCAACATCGATCTCGCCGACGAGATCGCCCGCCGACTGGGACGCCCGGGTTACGAAATCGTCGACCAGGAATGGTCGGGGATGTTTGCCGGGCTCAACGCCAACCGATTCGAGTTCATCATCGCGCCGACGACGATGACGTATGAACGTTCCGAGGAGGTCCTCTTCGTCGAGGGCTACCTCGACACCGACTACACGTTCCTGATCAAGGAGGACGCGCCGGAGATCGAGACCTTGGAAGATATCCGGGGTCAGGCGATCGCCGTCAACAACGGTTCGGCCTACGACCTGTGGGCGACCGATAACCAGGAAGAATACGATCTGACCGTCCAGCGTTACGGCAAGAATGCCGATGCCGTCCAGGCCGTCGTGACCGGGCGTGCTTTTGCGAACCTCGCGGGTGAGACCGTCGTCAAGTGGGCCGCGAAGCAGAGCCCACTGGTCAGGACCACCTACACGATCAAGAGCGGCAGCAAGTTCTCCGCCGCCTTCCGCCAGCAAGACGTCGAATACCGCAACCGGGTCGAAGGGATCATGGAGTGCATGAAGATCGACGGCACGATGGCGCGCCTCCACGAGGAGTGGTTCGGTGACGCACCGATCGAAGGAGCCGCGGCGATCACACCTCTGGAAGGCTACGGCGAACCCGAGATGAAAGGCTACGATCCCACCCCGCACCCCTCCGCCTGCAACTGAGCCGTTTAACCACTACCGCGGGCTGCTAAACTCTCCCAATGCCCGACGTCATCCTGAAGATCGCCGGACTCCGCAAGTCCTTCGGCGATACCGAAGTGCTCAAGGGCATCGACCTGGAGGTTGCTCGCGAAGAGCTGGTCTTCATCATCGGCCCCTCCGGTTCCGGCAAGAGTACCCTGCTGCGCTGTTGCAATCGTCTGGAAGAGCCGTCCGGCGGTTCGATTACATTCGACGGATCCGACATCACGGGCCCTGCAGTCGACATCAACGAAATGCGACAGCACATCGGGATGGTCTTCCAGTCCTTCAACCTGTATCCCCACCTGCCGGCGCTGGCGAATGTGACGCTGGCGTTGCAGAAGGCCGTCGGGCAGGGGAGGGAGGAAGCGGAGGAGCGGGGAAGGGCTGCGCTCGAACGGGTCGGGCTGGCGGAGAAGGCAGACGCCTATCCGGGCCAGCTTTCCGGAGGCCAGCAGCAGCGCGTCGCAATCGCCCGTGCCCTGGCCCTCGAGCCGCGAATCCTGTTGATGGATGAGCCGACGAGCGCGCTCGACCCGGAACTGGTGGGGAGCGTCCTCGATGTGATCCGGGAACTCCGTGCCTCGGGCATGACGATGCTCGTCGTGAGCCACGAGATGGGGTTCGCGCGCGAAGCTGCCGACCGTGTCGTCTTCATCAACGACGGCGAGATCCTGGAGCAGGGAAAACCGGCCGCCATTTTCTCGTCGCCGGCGCACGAACGGACCAGAGAGTTTCTGAAACGGGTTCTTTCGGCCTGAACACAGATGATCGATACCTTCTTCAACCTGGAAATCATGGCGCGGGTCCTGCCCTCCATCATCAGCGGACTCTGGATCACGCTGGCGCTTTCGAGCCTGATCATCCTGACCGGCACCATTCTGGGCCTGATCCTGGCCACCGTGCGAGCGATGCAGAACCGTTTTGTGAACCTGTTCATCATTCTCTTCGTCGACGCCTTCCGGGCGATTCCTCCGCTGGTGATCCTGATCGTCGTCTATTTCGCCCTGCCGTATGTGGAGCTCAACCTGTCCGGTTTCGTGGCCGCATGGTTGAGTCTGAGCCTCGTCCTGGCGGCATTCTGTGAAGAGATCTTCTGGGCCAGCATCTTGTCCGTCGACAAGGGTCAGTGGGAGGCCGCCCGGTCGACGGGTTTTTCTTTCCTTCAGACCCTGCAGTACGTCGTCCTGCCACAGGCGATGCGTCTGGCTCTACCGCCGCTGACCAACAGGGCGATTGCGATCGGAAAGAGTACGGCACTGGCTTCGGTGGTTGCCGTGCCCGAGATCCTGAACCAGGCTTCGAGCGCCCAGGCGCAGGCGGCCAACCCCTCGCCACTGACGCTGGCAGCGGTCGCGTACCTGGTGATCTTCCTGCCACTGGTCGGCGTGAGCCGGTGGGTCGAATCCCGCTTTGCGTGGAGGCATTGACGTGGAACGCCTGCTCGACAGCTTCCTGAATCCCGATGTCATGCGGGCGAGCGTGCCGTTTCTCGTCCAGGGTTTCTGGATGACTGTTCGCCTGTGTGCGCTCGTCATCCCGCTCGGGATACTGGCCGGCCTCGTCCTGGCCACCCTCCACAACCTCCACCACCGCTGGTTGAACCTGTTCTTGATCTTGTATGTAGATCTTTTCCGGGCATTTCCGCCCCTGGTCCTGCTCGTGTTCGTCTACTATGGCTTGCCCTATCTGGGAATCGAACTGTCACCCTTGTGGGCCGTCGTCGTCGCGTTCATGTTGAATACATCGAGCTACTACGGGGAGATCCTGCGAGCGGGGATCGAGAGTGTACCGGAAGGCCAGTGGGAAGCGGCGCGTTCGACCGGTCTCGGCCGAATTCAGACGATGCGTTATGTGGTGCTACCCCAGGCCGTGCGGACCGTGTTGCCCGACCTGGTCAGCAACACGCTCGAGGTCGTGAAGCTGACGTCGCTGGCCAGTGTCGTGGCGCTGCCCGAGTTGCTGCGGATGGCGCGCGTCGCGCAGGGGATTACCTTCAACCCCACGCCGCTCGTATTGGCCGCTGTCATTTACTTTGTCTTGCTGTGGCCGTTCGTACGGTTGTTGAGCCGGATGGAGAGGCGAATGTTTGTCAGCGCGGCGTGAGAGTAATAGGTGTAGGTGCGGTCTATGACCGCACAACGAAACGGCCAACGGCCAACGGCTTACGGACTACAGCGCCATGAACCCCATCATCGGCATCAATCCCAATTCGACGCAGGCCGTGACCGATGGGATGGATCGGGCCCTCGACTCGTTGCGAATGGAGGGTGGTCCCCCGATCGAGTGCGTGACGCTCAAAGAGGGCCCTCCGGGGATAGAGACCCAGGAGCAAGCGGACGCGGTCGTAGCGCCCATCTGTGAGCTCATCCGGAATCGGCAAGAGGGCGGGAGCGCCTTCGTCATCGCTTGCTACAGCGATCCAGGCTTACATCAGGCACGCCTCACTACCTCAAGACCCGTCTTAGGCATCGCCGAGTCGGCGATGCTCGTTGCGATGACAAAAGGAAATCGATTCGGTGTCATCTCGATCCTGGAAACCTCCATTCCCCGCCACCGAGACTACGTGCGCACGTTGGGGCTAGAATCGCGTTCCGCCGGAGACCGCGCCGTCGGACTCGGTGTCACCGAGCTCTCAGATGAAGACCGCACCTTCGAGCGGATGGTATCGGTCGGCACGCAGCTGAAGGATGGAGACGGCGCTGACGTTCTGATCATGGGTTGCGCGGGCATGGCGCGCTACAGGTCTGATCTCGAGGAAGCAGTCGGCTTGCCCGTGATCGAACCTACCCAGGCGGCCGTGACCCTGGCCATCGGCGCGGTACTACTGAACTAGGGCGTGTTAACACATCGGCAGGAGCGGTAGCCGTTTCGATGGACTCGACCATTGTGAAGGTGCATCCCGACGGCACGGGAGCGTTAAAAAAAACGGTCCGCAAGCGATCGGCAAATCCCGCGGTGGATACTGAACTAGTGGCCTGTAACGGAGATATCGGTACCAGCGTTCCGCCGCAACCCTCCGGGCCGATGGGGGTTGGGGTCGATCTCTTTGTCGTTCGTCGTCATGATGAAACCGCATCAATTCCTCCTCTCTCCTCGACCTCGACTGGCAAGACCCATCGGCGATGGTACCGATCTCTCCGTTACAGGCCACTAGTCACGGAGCCACAGAGGCGCAGAGAAAGACATTGCCCACAAATCCTCCGCGCCTCTGTGCCTCCGTGGTGATTCTTCTTATTCCGTGGGTGGAGTCACCCCGGTCTGTGACGTGATCAGCCCGTAGTGCTCAATCCTGCGGTGCTTTTCGAAGTTGAAGATGTTTTCCTTGATATCCCGACCCAGATCCAGGTCGCAGTTGTAGGTGATGACTTCGTCGTCTTCGCCGAGCGTCTGCGCGACGATTTCTCCGCCTGGCGCGACGATGGAAGTCCCGCCGATCAGGCCGTGGCCGTCCTCGAACCCCGCTTTGGCGGTTGCAACGACCCACGCGCCGTTCTGGTAGGCGCCGGCCTGCAGCGACAGCAGGTGGTGGAACATCCGCTGGTGAACGGGCTGATGGTGGTGGATGTTGGCGTCCGGTGTGTTGTAGCCGAGGACGACCATCTCGACACCCTGCAATCCCATTACGCGGAAGGTCTCGGGCCAGCGCCGGTCGTTGCAGATACACATCCCGATGACACCGTCAAAGGCTCGCCAGACCTGGAATCCGAGATTGCCGATGTCGAAATAGCGCTTTTCCAGATGCTGGAACGGTTTTTCGGGCAGGTGTTCCGCATGTCCCGGCAGGTGGATCTTTCGATACTTCGCGAGGATTTCGCCATCGGTTCCTGCGAGGATTGCCGTGTTGTAACGTCTGATCTCACCTTCTTCTTCCGTCAGTTCAGCGTAGCCCAGGTGGAACCCGACACCCAGACGCTTCGCCTCGTCGAACAAGGGTTGCGTGGCCGCGTTCGGCATGTCGCGTTCGAAGTAGGAGTCGATCTCGTCCTGGTTCTCCATGAAATAGCGGGGGAAGAACGTCGTCAATGCCAGCTCGGGGAAGACCACCAGCCTGCACTCGCTCGCGTGGGCCTCCCGGAGCATAGTGACGAGTCTCTGGACGACGTCTTCTCTGGAGTCTGCCTTCTGGATCGGACCCAGTTGAGCGGCGGCAACTTTCAGGTATCTCGACATGTTTCTCCTCTTTTGCAGAGCCGGCTATGGAGGACCTCCAGCACTATACGTCGTTCCGACTCGGAGAAAGTGCGGTCATAGACCGCACCTACACTTTCTCCGAAATCCTCGCTCAGGTGTAGGTGCGCTCTATGAGCGCACAGCGTTCCGGTTCGGACAAATGTGTCCTCAGCCGCGCCTCCACTACCTTAAAAAACGTCACTCGCCCCAAACCGTTGTGCAAGCTCCTGAGCGGCGGACCGCTTCCCGGCCGGCCTGGCCGAGTCCGGCCGGCCACAGGCGACGAACTGCCCGCTCCCCCGCTCCACACGCAGCACTCCATCGTCGACCACGATACGCCCGCGGCTGATGACCGTCACGGGTACACCTCGAACTTTCCGCCCCTCGTAGGGCGTATAACCGACGTTATCGTGCATCGCCCCGGCTGTTATCGTAAAGTCCCGTTCCGGATCCCATATCGCCAGATCGGCGTCGGAACCGACGGCGATGGTGCCTTTTTGGGGGAACATCCCGTACAGCTTTGCGGCGCGGGTAGCCGTGAGGTCGACAAACCGATGGATGTCGATTCGCCCCTTGCCAACCCCCTCGGAGAACAGCAGTGGCATCCGAACCTCGAGTCCGGGCACACCGTTAGCGATCTCCTTGAACGACGCGTTCGGGCCGCGCGCCAGTTTTCCGGTTTCATCGAACCGATACGGCGCGTGATCGGACGAAAACACCTGGAACGTCCCGTCGGCCAGGCCCTTCCACATCGCCTCCTGGGATGCCTTGTCCCGGGGAGGAGGGCTGCAGCAGCACATGGCTCCCCGCATGTCCTCCTGGTCCAGATCGTCCGCCGTCAGGAACAGGTATTGAGGGCACGTCTCGCTGTAGATTTTCAGCCCTTTTCGCTGCGCACTGGATATCGCATCCATTGCGTCCGCAGTGGAAACATGGACGACCAGCAGAGGAACATCGAGCAGCTCGGCCAGGCTGATGGCACGGTGAGTGGCCTCCCCTTCTGCCAGCTTCGCATGGCTGACCGCATGAAACTTCGGCGCGCGATGTCCGGCATCGATCAGCCGCCCGGCGATCCAGCGAATCATGTCGTGGTTTTCGGCATGCACCATCGTGAGCGCGCCTTGCTGCCGGGCCAGAGATAGGATCTGCAGCAGCTGGTAGTCGTCCAGACGCAGCGCGTCGTAGGTCATGTAGACCTTGAAGGACGTACAGCCCTGGCTGATGAGCTCGGGCAGCTCTTCTTCCATCACCTGCTCGGTCGGGTCGGAGACGATCATGTGGAAGGCGTAGTCAATGACGGCTTTTGGCATGGCACAGTCATGATAGTCGGCGACGACTTGCTTCAGCGACTGGCCCCGATGCTGCGCGGCGAAAGGGATGATCGTCGTCGTACCGCCGAAGGCCGCCGAAACGGTGCCGGAGTAGAAATCGTCAGCGCAGGTGATGCCGAAGGAAGAAAGTTGCTCGATGTGGCAGTGGCTGTCGATCCCGCCCGGCAAGATCAGCTTTCCGGAAGCGTCGATCGTCTCGTTTCCGGAAAGACCGTCTTCGATAGCGGTGATTCGTCCCTCCGAGATACCGATGTCGCTCTCTATGCGCTCGTCGGCGGTGACGATCTCACCGTTCCGAATGACCAGGTCGTAGGTCGGCATCGTATCAGGTCTCGAGTAACCGCCGGCGCACGTCCTTGCAGTGGGCCTTGTCGAACTTCCTCTTTACCATTGCGATCATCCTTCAACTACCGACTAGCGCTCGCGTTGGCTCTGACAGACGATGCACAGGGCTGCTTCGGGTCGGATCTTCAGCCGGGTGTATCCGATCGGCTCTTCGCATTCCAGGCAGTATCCGTATTCCTCCTTCGAGAAGCGCTGCAGGGCAGCGCTTACCTGTTTCAGCCTTACCTGTGCAGTCTGCCGGTTGGCCCGGGCCATGCTCTGCTGCTGCATTGCGTCCATGCGTGAGAGCCTTCCGATGGGTTCGTCGAGGTCGACCGGACGGGTTCCATCCTCTGAGACTTCCAGGACGTGCCGCAGCTCGTCGCCCAGCGCGGTCAGGGTCTGGCGAAGCTCTTCGGACTGGGGCGGCGTCAATTCCTCCATGGATACTCCCTCTGGCGGCTCCGAACGCTCCGCTCTGGGTTTTCATTCGACCGCGACCGCCGCATTGTCGACGATAACCTGATTGTCCTCAGCCGTTTGCGTCGATTTTCCCCAAGTTTCCGAACCGACTGACTGATCGGGAAGAAACCCTCCTGACAGTGAACTATCGGACACGGTTTGTCGATAAGAAAGACGTATGATCGGGGAAGTTGTAGCGACGCGGTTAGGCGACCTTCTGGTCGAGGCCGAGCTCATTACCGAAGAGCAGATCAAGGAAGCTCTCCGCCACCAGAAGGCCAGCGGAGGTCGTCTCGGCAGTTGTCTCGTCAAGCTGGGCCATGTGACCGAGCAGGATCTCGCGGCAGTTCTCTCCCGCCAATACGGTGTTCCTGCCATCAACCTCCCGGATTACGACGTCGAAGAAGATGTCATCGATCTGTTGACTCCTGAAGCTGCGCACCGATACCAGGTTGTTCCCCTCAGCCGCCAGGGCTACACCCTGTCTCTGGCGATGATCGATCCCATCGACGTAGTCGCGTTGGACGAACTGCGTTTCATGACGGGCTTCAACATCGAACCGATGATTGCGCCAGAGTCGCAGGTTCGGGAGGCGCTCGGCAACTACTACGGCAGCGCGCACGACCTTGAGCTCCGGGAGACTCTGGAGAACCTCGACTCGAAGGTGAACGACGATCTCGAGGTCGTGGATGACGAGGAAGAACAGATCGACTTGCGCGAACTCGCCCGTGAGTCTGAGGAAACGCCAACCATACAGTTGGTGAACGCGATTCTTCTGAACGCGGTGAAAAGGGGAGCCAGCGACGTCCACATCGAGCCTTACGAGCGACTGTTCCGGGTGCGGTTCAGGGTCGACGGTCAGCTGCAGACCGGTCTCAATCCGCCGCTTCGGTTCAAGGATGCGATCATCTCGCGGCTGAAAATCATGGCGCGGCTCGATATAACCGAGAGGCGCCGAGCGCAGGATGGGCGCATCCGAATCCGTTTGCGACTTGGCGGTGTTCCGAAGGAGCTCGATTTTCGAGTATCGGTGGTCCCAACTTTGTTCGGCGAGAAGGTCGTGCTGCGCATTCTGGACAGAGAGAACCTGATGTTCGACATGAGCAGGCTCGGTTTCGAACCTTCTTCCCTGAAGAGTTTCGAAGCCTCGACCAAGAAACCCTTCGGCATGGTCTTGGTAACCGGCCCGACCGGCAGCGGGAAAACGAACACGTTGTATTCAGCCCTTTCTCAGGTCAACCGTCCTGACAAGAACATCATGACCGTCGAAGATCCGGTCGAATTCAATCTTCCCGGCATCAACCAGGTCCAGATCAACGGAAGCGTCGGATCGAACTTCGCGTCGGTACTTCGCTCGTTCCTGCGGCAGGACCCGGATGTCGTCATGCTCGGCGAGATACGCGACTCCGAAACCGCAGAGATGGCGATCAAGGCCGCGTTGACCGGCCATCTGGTGTTGAGCACTCTTCACACCAATGATGCGGCGAGTGCCATGACGCGTCTGATCGACATGGGCATCGCGCCATTCCTCGTCGCGACCTCAGTGCATACGGTGTGCGCTCAGCGGCTCGTTCGCCGGCTGTGCACCGAGTGCAAGGAAGAATCGAAACCACCCGTTGAAACCCTCATCGATATCGGTTTCAGCCCGGAAGAGGCCGAGACCGTCCGTCCGTACCGGGCGATCGGATGCAGCTCGTGTAACAAGATGGGCTACAAGGGTCGCGTTGGGCTCTACGAGGTAATGGAAATCACGGAGGAACTCCGCGAAGCCGCGATGCTTGGAGGAACCGCAATCGATCTGAAGAGAAAGGCCCTCGAAAACGGGATGATTACGCTGCGTCGTAGCGGTCTGATCAAGGTCAGCCAGGGTCAGGCGAGCATCGAAGACGTGTTGAGAGAAACCGTCGGCTAAGCCCTCTCCCGCCGCTCACCCACCGATCCGATCATTCCGCCCGGGCCGAGTCAATGGATCCGATCACGTGGCGTTCGACCAGCTCGTAGACCCTTCGAAGATGACCGCGTCGCGCACGACCCGTCGTTACCGACGAGGTCGTGACGGCCACCAGATCCAGTTCCGGCACGATGAATATGAACTGGCCTCCGTAGCCCCAGGCGTAGTTGGTCTCGTAGCCGGCCATCTCGCGGATCCACCAGCCGTAACCGTAAAAGCGGCCGTTTTCTCGTCTCGACGGGGTCCGGCGCGTGAGCGAGGCTTGCACCCATTCTTCCGGGACGATCTGCCGGTCGTTTGCGCGTCCACCGTTCAGGTACATCTCGCCGAATGCCATCATCTGCTTCGGCGTCAATTCCATGTCGTTACCGCCGAAGTAAATCCCCTGGGGATCACGCGGCCATCGGGCCAGCGAGAAACCCAAGGGCCGGGCCAGGTTGTCCTGAGCAAACTGCCAGGTGCTGGAGCCGGTTGCCCGGGTCAGGATCGCCGACAGCAGGTGTGTGTTGCCGGTGCTGTAGTCCATCCGTGTGCCCGGCGTTCTCAGCAGCGGCCGGGTCAGCGTATGTCGGACCCAGTTCGAGCTCAAAACCCACGCTCCGTAGTAGCGGTTGCTCGTCGTTCGAAGGCCTGACCGCATCGTCAGCAGGTCCTCGAGCGTGATGTCCCGCTTTGCCGCTTCAGCATCACCGCCCAGTACACGAGGGAAGAAGGACCCGATCGGTTGGCGGACGCCTTCCAGAATGCCTCGGTCGATGGCAATCCCCACCAGGGCGGAAAGGATGCTCTTCGACGCCGACTTGATATTGGTGGGGCGATTGACCCGGGCACCGTTGTAGTAACGCTCGAGAATCAGCTCTCCCCGGTACGTCACCAGCAGGCTGTGAAGGCGCGGCAGTGCCGCACCGGCCTCGGCTGCGGCGTCGAGAGAAACCGCCTCCGGTTCCGGCAACGGAGCAGGTATCGGCTCAGCTATGGGTGGGGCGGCGCGGACCGGGGTCGGCGCTACGGATGCCGGCGGGATCGACGACCACATCCAGGCGGTGAACAAACCGGCAACGCCGAGCAGGAGCAATCGTGAGCGCGTCTTCATCGTCTTCGAACGAGTATATAGGGATCTGCAACCTGTTCAGGAGCGCACATTGTACACCCGGATCATCACCGAATCCCTCTGAGATTCGTTGTCCCTGCCGATCGACGTTCAGCCAACCCCTTCACGGCAACTTCTTCCCGTGGACTGGTCTGTTTATGGGAAGATCACGAGATCGTGCGTAGACACTAAAACCGGCTGTTGCCATCAATCCACCAGCCGCCGAATCAAGTCACCGATGAGGACGCTGTTTCTGTAGAATTCTCTTCGGTTTCCCATAGTGGACTCCGGGGCAACAACGTTCTCCCAACAGACCGAACAGGCAGACTACCAGACATGGGCGGGTCAGGCGGAGCAGGTCAACACTCTTGGCACAGAGAGGAGACTTAGGGTGAACATAGACAAGAGGATCCAAGCGTTCTATGAGCGCCTTGATCACCTTGAAGAACGTCTCCTTGAATCGAATGAAGATAATTGGGAGAGGTCGAGGGCGAGATGGCGTCAGACTAAACCTACCGTCGGTTTGACCTGGGGAATAGAGGCAACGGGTGATGAATTCATAGGGAAGGTTTCGTCATATGGCGCATTCGACCCTGACAAGACCATCCTCGAGATTGGACCCGGGTATGGAAGGCTTTTGAAGTCCTGCGTGGAACAAAAGATCCCTTTTAGGAAGTATGTTGCCGTGGACCTCTCGAAAGACAATGTCGAGCACCTGCAACAGAACTTCCGAATCGCAAACGTTGATACCATCCATGCGGATGTTGAAAAGGTGACATTCGAGGAAAGTTTTGACGTGGTGTTGTCTTCGCTCACCTTCAAGCACCTGTTCCCGTCTTTTGAAAACGTGCTCTGTAACGTTCTGAAGTATGTGAACGACGGTGGCGTGTTCTTTTTTGATCTGTTTGAGGGCAGGAAGAGTTTCTTTGAAACGGACAAGCCGGAAAGTGAAATCGCCTTCATCCGCTGGTACACGAGATCGGAGACTTTGGAAATACTGGAAAGCGTCTCACTCGAACTTGTCGCCTTTGATCAAGTTCAACACGACCCGGATCATTCTCGCCTCCTGGTCGTCGCGAGAAAACCAGCTCTAAGCTAGGATCTTCATGTATCTTCACCACATGAAATCCCTCCTTGCGTTGGCCGTGTCGTTGTTCGGGCTCACCCTGTGGATGGTGGCGGCCCCCGCGCAGATGGAAGCGGATTACGTAGGACAGCAGGTCTGCGCGGCATGTCATCCCGCCATCGCGGAGAGTTATGAGCAGGTGGGGATGGCTCGAACCTTCCAGCCTATCGAAGAGGTCGTGCCAATCGAAGATTGGAAGGAAAACAACAGTTACTATCACGAGCTGTCGGGACAGTACTTCCTGATGACAAGCAGGGACGGGAGATTCTTCCAGAAGCGATACCAGCTCGATGGCGACGGCCGGGAAATCAACGCGTTCGAGATGGAGATCGACTACGCCCTCGGTTCTGGTTTCAAGGAACGCGACTACGCGACTCGACTTCCCGGCGGAGAGCTGGTCCAGATGCCGGTGGTCTGGTACGGCGATGAAGGCGCCTGGTCCATTGCCCCCGGATACGATCATCCAAACCATGACGGGTTTCGCCGCCGCCTGACCTATCGTTGTATGTTCTGCCACGCCGCCTACCCGCGAACGGGCAACACGCAGGGCAGCTACGAGGCGCAGACGCCCTTGTTTGAGCCGGGGGTCTCGACGGGAGTCGATTGCGAGCGTTGCCACGGTCCGGGAGGCCTCCACGTCCAACGCGCCTCCGCGGGCGCGCCCGACGCCGACATTATTGAAAGCATCGTGAACCCGTCGCGGCTCGACCGGGACCGTGAGATGGATGTCTGCCTGCAGTGTCACCTGGAGACGACCAGCACGCCTCTGCCGAATTCCACTCTGAAGGTTGGTCGCGGTGTGTTTTCCTTCCGACCCGGTGAAAAGCTGACCGACTACGCCGCCTATTTCGATTTCCCCCGGGGCGTCGGCCACGATGACGACTTCAACATCGTCCACCAGGGCTACCAACTCGTCCGATCGGCGTGTTTCAAGGGCAGCGAGATGACCTGCGTGACCTGCCACGATCCGCACCGGACACCAGAAGACCGGGTGAGGTTCTTCAAGGCGCGCTGCATGGAGTGCCACGACGAGGGGAGTTGTTTGCTCGAGGAGACGGAGCGGACGGCCGCAAACGGCGATAACTGTATGAACTGTCACATGCCGCAACGGAGGACCAACGACATCGTCCACGTCGTCATGACCGACCATTACATCCAGAGGTTCGCCCCGGAAGACCCGCTGGCACCGATCGAGGAGAAAGACAATGCGGGATACCGTGGCGACCTGGCCTTCTACCTGCCGGAGGAGAATGCGGAGCTGTACATGGGGATAGGGCTGGTTCGAGGCCCTGACATCCAACGGGGTGTCCAGATCCTCGAACGCGCGATCGATAGCGACGCACCGACAACTGCCGAACCATATTTCTACCTGGCCGCCGCGTATCGAGAACTGGGTCGTTCCGAGCGCGCGATGGATCACTACCGCAGAGCCATCGAGATCGATCCGGCCTATGCGGAGGCACACTACAACCTCGGGCTCATCCATGTCGGAGACCGGCGATTCGACAGGGCGCTTGAATTGTTCGAGGACGCCATCCGCCTTCAACCCAACCGAGCCGACAACTACGTTGGTGCCGGTGTGGCACTCGCCCAACTCGGTCGTCTCGAGGACGCGAAGCGATCCTACCTGCGTGCGCTCGAATTGGATCCTCTCAACACCGTGGCCCTGAACAACCTGGGGACGCAGGAACTCCGGGTGGGGAATCGAGAGGGTGCCGCTTCTTATTTCAGACAGGTCCTGCGGATCGAACCCAACGACCGGGTGGCCCGGGATATGCTGGCGCGCCCGGGGGGGTGATGAGTGACAAGTTGCTGGTGGCCATGCGCCTCGACCCTCCCGTCACGCGTCAGATTTCCTTGACCGCGCCCTTTTTCCCCGGCCAAGCCGTCGTGTCAGTCTCTCCTGGTCGAAAGACACCACCCGCAGGTTTTGGGTAGCCAAGCAGCCCGTGGCAGAAGTCTGATGGTTCGCGCGCACGGGTCTTGCGAGGCGGAGACGAGGCGCGAGGAGGAATTGATGCTGTTTCATCATGACGACGAGCAACAAAGTATCCGACCGCAACCCCCGTGCGCCCGGAGGGTTACGGCGGCGTCCCACCATCTGCGGTGTTGCCGCACCTCAACGATGTCCCAGCATCGCAATCGGCGCGGCGCCTAGCAGCTGGCGCAACGGCCGCCGTAACGCGAGCCATCAGACTTCTGCCACGGGCTGCTAGATCATTGCCTGAATCTTTTGACATCGCGTTTTGGTGGGTGTTTAATTGCAGCTGAGTTACTGTACCACCCTAATTCATCTGAACATGCTGCGAGGATTGGAGCTGTGCGACGAAATTTGGTGGGCGTCCTGGTGTTTGTGCTCGTGTCTGCCGCGATGACCCCGTGGGGAGGGCTCGCCGGCCAGCAGCCACAGCCCTCCCAAGGCAAGATGTTTGAGTACGGAAAGCCACTCGCCCCAAATCAAGACATCTACTACCTCGACGAGCCGAGAGAGGAATGGATCCCGGACGAGTTTCTGTCCAACCCCGATCCGGTTGTCGACCCCAAAACACTCAAGGGATATCACCTGCCACCCTTCCTCCACAAAGTGAAGGTGCTCAATCAGGAGGTCAAAGCGGGTGACACCGTTCGCTTCGAGGCGATGGTCGAGGATGTGGTCGGGGTCAATCCCTGGCCGATCGGTTTCCAGGGACCACAGGGAAGAAGAACTTCGTTCACCGTTCGGATGAGGCCGAGCAGCGATAACCCCTTCCTGCACGAAGGGAGCTTCAGAATCCATGAGTGGACCGAGCCGGGACTCTACTTCATGTACACGCTCGGAATCATTGCCAACGAGCTGGGCCACTCGAAAGCGTATTTCCAGGACTATCACCCGGGACTCAAGGACGTCTACTTCACGGTTCTGCCCAATCCGAAAGCCGACGTCATGCCGCCGGTGTTGGAGGAAGTGCGAATCGGTGAAAAGACCCTGGCCTCAGACGAGGTGCCGAGTTTCGATATCTCACAGGCGATCCCCGTTTATGTGCGCGCGACGGACAACATTTCGGGTGTGGCCAGCATCAAGGTGCGCCTCATCAACTCGCTGGAGAGATACAGCGAGCTGACGCTCCTTCCCACATTCGAGGAAGAGGACTGGTACGTGGGGTACGTCAATATCCCCAAGCACTATGTCGGCGGCCCCTACCGGGTGATGTCGATGTGGATCGGGGACCGGGCCGGACAGCAGGTGTTCATGTTCGGCAACACCCATCCTCTGCTGAAGACGGCCAGGTTCAACGTCATCCAGGATCCCGCCCAGGCGGATACGGTTCCTCCGCGGCTGATCACCGTGACAGTGGATCGGACCCAAGCGGCTCTCGGCTCGCAGATTCAGGTTACCGCCGTTGCCGTGGATGACCTGTCGGGTGTCGGAACCCTGGTCATCGATTTCGCGGCAATGCCCAGCTACATCGACAAGAGGCGCGTCCATATGAACGCGGTCGCTCGGCCGGAGATCATCCAGAAATCAGGGTTCAATATCGACGAGAACACCTATGTCGGCAGTTTCCGCACGCACGTGATGGACGAGCCTGGTGAGTGGCACGTCGTCCGTGTGATGGCTCGCGACAATGCGGACAACCTGCTCGACATGCGCGAATACGAATACCCCCTGCTGGCCAACGTGAAGATCGACTTCACCGGCGGCAGCAACCCTGCGGCGGCGAACAGGCGGATGACCCTGACATCCGGAGCGGCGACCCAATCCGCCGCACCCGGTAGAGTCCGGCGTGTGGACATGATTCCACCCCACCCCCCGCGAGGTGCATGTTTGAATTGTCATGTGCCGTAATTGGTACAGTTTTCTTGATGGGAATTCAGTTGAGAAGTTGTGAACGAAGGACTTCAAGGAGCATTGAGAATGGATAGAAGAGACCTCCTCAAGACATTGGGAATGACCGGTGCAGGCACCGTCCTCGCCCCCGGCCTGATGGCGGGTGCAGAGAGGCAGGCCGCCGACGGCTTGGGGTTCAATTTCAAGACAAAGCACCTGATCTACCTCATAACGGGGAACGGGAGTCGGAAAAAGGAATGGTACGAATCCCCCGAGATCTGCCCGAATGCGCAGCGAATCGCGAAAGAGGGTTTCACCTACTACGAGGACAACAACGTCACGACCGGCAGTCACGGCACGAGCTTCACCGAGCTCTTGACCGGTGCTCCTTATTTTACGGGCGTCCCTGTCTTTCCGACGATGCCGCACTATGTCCGCAAGGCTTACGGAGACAAGGCCACCAACTACTGGTATTTGAACGGGGTTTCCTACTACCGCCAGTGGCGATTCAACGTCAAGTACTTCACGTCTCATAAGGACTTCGGTGAGGAGACGCGGCCGGTCTCGTTGACGACGCGGCACTTCTTCCACGAGGGCCACGAGAGAACCCCCGATCAGATCGTTGCCGAGGAGTTCCCGGACATGGGTCTGACCGATGCCGAGAAGAAGCAGATGGAGGAGTTCATCGCCGACATCCAGGCGAGACAGGATTGGAATCCGGTCGGTTTGAAGAATCCTCCGATCCCCTACGACCCCTATCTGTCGGAGGCGCGGTCACTGCACGTCCTCCCGCAGATCATGAAGGAATTCAAGCCGCGGATGCTGCTCTGGCAGCAGACGGGTCACGATGCCGGGCATGGCGCCGGCGGATACCTCCGTCAGGAGACCGGATGGCTGGACTACTCCAAAGTCTGCAAGACGACGGATGAACAGATCGGCCGGATCTTCGATTTCATCAAGAACGATCCCTATTTCTCGAAGAACACCACGATTGTGATGCGGCCCGAATTCGGCCGCGACGACGAAGTCAACCTCTACGGGGAGATCCACCACTCGACCGGCTACTATTACGCGCACCGTTCGGCCTCCACTTTCTGGGGACCGGACATCAAAGTGGGTAATTCCGGCCTGGTCGTGAGCCGTTACGATATGTCGAAGACCATCGATGCGATGTTCAACGTCGATGCGACTTACAGCCGCGGCCAGATCCGCAACCACATGTTCAAAGACCACGTCGGCAATTTGCCGGAATACCGGGAAAATACGCCGTTGTTCGTTGGTTGAGCTTCGCGGAGCCTGACGGGGATTGGCTACTCGTCAGGTTCCGTCCCTCCGACGCGATCTGGCCCGCGTTTCTACACACCCCGTGTTACTCCAGCAGAAAGCGACACCTGTCGGGAATTCGCGTGCGGTCTATGACCGCACGTTCTTGCCGGCGATGTCTTGTGCGCTCATAGAGCGCACCTACACCTGAGGAGGCAAAACGAGGTCAGGCAAGTGTAGGTTGCGCTCATAGAGCGCACCTACAGGAGGCAAACGAGGTCAGGCAAGTGTAGGTGGCTGGTCTATCGACTTGAGATCGCACATTCTTGCGTATCCGGCGATGTCCGCCAGGTGATCGGCTTCAACCCGTACCGCTTCATTTGTGCGCTCATAGAGCGCCACCTACAGGAGGCAAACGTGCTGCAGGTCAGGCAAGTGAGGCTCTGCGATCCCAACTTCGTCTACTGCGTCCGCCAACGAGTGTTCACGCTGGGCGATCTGGTACTGCCGCGAATCCGCGTTCAGCGATCTGGCCGGTTTCAATCTGATGTGCTGAAAAATCGGCGCGCGTCACTGTGGAAACCGTGGAGGCACAATAACCGTTCCCACAGCGCCGGCGGGGGGATAATATTCCCCCTTCAGCAGCAGGATGATCACCTATTCTCTAATTCTTGGGGTCCGGAATGAAGGGGCGCAGTCGGGTCTATGACCGCACATTCTTGCCGGCGATGTTTTGTGCGCTCATAGAGCGCACCTACAGGAGGCAAACGAGGTCAGGCAAGTGTAGGTGCGGTCTATGAGCGCACGTTCTTTCAGAGCGATGTTTTGTGCGCTCATAGAGCGCACCTACACTCGAGCGAAACTCTGGGCGGCTGAAATTCAGGCCAATGTAAGGACGAGTTGATCGGCGCCTCTCCGTTTCCCCACTCAATCCGTTTCTATACCGAGTCTATTGGCCAGTTTGTAAGGAACACAGAAGTAGGTTTCACTGATGGAAGGATTCTTGTGATTCGGTCTTCGATGCGGGTAGACGGTCCTTGAACGGTAACAGAATTCGTCCGGGATCAAATACCCGCCGATAGTCGCGCATTTCCGCCAGCTCCATCTCTCCGACACGTCGTCGCTTTCGAGAGCAGGCCTCAAGCCCTGGCCCGAGATTTCGTGCACGTACCGAAACCCGGCGTGATAGGTGTTCCATGCAGTATGTACAAGGGCCTCATCGTGCAAGCCTGATTCTTCGGTGAAGATCAACAGAAAGCCCGCCTCCTGGTATGCCCTGAAGACTTCGATCATTCGATCATTGGTCTGTTCGCGGATTTCATGGAATCCATTGCCTACCATCATCACCGAGGGCTGGTTCGCGAGACCCAGATTCCGCAGAAATCGAATGACCCGCTCCGGTTCACCGATATCCGCAGAGCGGATAAACTGCATGTTTCGCGGTAGAAAACCCTGCTTTTGTTGTTCGACCGCCTGATCAATCGCGGCGTCTTCCAGGTCTGCCCCAAAATATCCAATCTCGTCTTCGCCACTTCGTGCCAGGCGCTGACGAGTAGCTTCACCGCGTCCGACCGCATGCTCGATGAAGATTGAATATCGAAAATTGTATTTCCTACAGAAGGCGTCCAGTCGATCGTTCCCTACCTCAAAAGTCTTGCGGTTGGCGTCCTGGCTGGCGGCGACATTCTCGCCGCGATGAACCCAGGCGCCCGGCGAGCTGGATGTCAGGAAGGCTTCCAGATTGTTGAGGTAAGGATGATAGGCGCCAATGATGCCAAAGGGGCCCGGGCCACGCTCGAAGACGCGCTCCCCCGATTTGCTGACTTTGCCGTCCTCCAGAAAGCCGGCATTTTCAAAAATGCGGTTCATTTCAGGGAGGATGGCTGGGATGTGCTCCTCCAGGACGGCCCCTTCCTTTAACGGTTGGGTCAGACCTGCCGCCCTCAGACTCAGGACGAGCGGCAACAACCGGTAGCCAAGCTCGATCTGGAAGTGATTCGCAACCCATGAATTCGTCGGATAATCGACGGCGTCAATTAGGAGCCATTCCCTCAGGATGGCTTCATGTTGACGGCGGGTGGCTGTCTGAGAGAGCCAGTTCGTCAATTCTGGAACGAAGTTGATGCGATGTTCCGGGTCGATGACTTCGATACTATCCAGCACCCTGGCGACGGATGGATCTTGAGCGACCAGGAAATTCGAATCGCCTTTCCTTAGATAACCGCGGGAGTAAAGAAAATGGAGATCCATTTTGAGCTGTTTGAGGCTCAAGTGTCTTTCCCGGGCATACTCTTCCGGTTCCAGTGCATTTCCTGAGAGCAGCCAATCCAAAGTCTGAATCTGTTTATGCGTCGACAAGACTTGCTTCAAGAGCCACAAATCCGGCGGCGCGGTGACGCCTGCCGTAAGCACGACTGTGCGCAGGACCTTTATCGCTCGTTCAAGCGAGTCCCTCTCTCCTTGTGCCGAAATGCGCGTGCGAACAAGTTCCCCCTCGAGAAGGCGCAGCCAGCTCAAGATGGCTTGACCTTGATGAAAGAGGTGAGGGATTTTCTCGATGAATATCCTGAAACTTCTGTCCGAGATATACGGAAAGCCCGCCGAGCTTATACTCGTTTCACCGGTGATGATCTCAAGCAGGAATTCCGATTGGGGATGTGATTTGAGGGAAGGCAGTTCCGACAGTTGATTCTTTAGACTCACTCTCGGAAACTTGGACGCTCTAGGTGCCAGCGCGTGGCTTGCTGGTAGGAACGCGCGATCTCCAGGGTCCGGTCGTCGCTCATCGGCCGTCCCACGATCATCAGGCCGATCGGAAGTCCACCCTCGGTGAACCCACACGGAACGGCCACCCCGGGCAGGCCGGCCAGATTGCCGAGCGTCAGGAGGTCGGAGCGATATCGGGGACGCCCTTCTATGTTGCGCTCCATGGCAGGCTCAATCGGGCGGGCGCCGATCGGATTCAGCGGAGCGATCAATGCGTCATACCGCTCGTACAGCTTTCTCGTTGCCTGGACCATCGCGTGCCGGATCCGCAAGGCCTTCATGTAGTCGGAACCGGGAATCATCATCGCCGCCTTCCAGCCGAACCACTTCGCCTTGGAGACCAGTCCTTCCTCGAGTGCTCCGCTTCGGGCGTAGGGCTCGAAGACCGAAGATGCTTCCACCTGCCACACGAAACGCGAAACCTCCCGGTAGGGAAACTGCGGAAGGTTGACTTCCTCGACGACCATCCCGCCGTCGCGCAGCACTGCGAAGGCCGTATCGTAAGCTCCGTCGGCCCCGATTTCCTTGACCTTCTCGAAATCGGTCGTAACGAGGCCGATGCGTCGGCCCGAAACGTCGCTGCCGGGAGAAAAGTCAAACGGTTCGGAGCGCGATGTGGGATCCCTCGAATCGGCTCCATGAATCGCGCTGAAAACGGTAGCACAGTCGGCCACCCCACGCGCCATCGGCCCCAGCTTGTCCATCTCCAGCTCAGAGGCATGGCTCCAAAACGGCTGACGCGGCCGTAGGTGGGCCGCAGACCCGTGATGCCGCACGCGGTGGACGGGTTGAGGATCGATGCCGTGGTTTCCGAACCGATGGCAAAGGTGGAAAAAGCGGATGCGACGCAGGCACCCGGGCCGGTAGAGGAACCATGGACCCAGTGGTCCAGTTTCCACGGGTTGTGCACCGGGCCGTTGAAGGTCCCGCCGGGCGGGCCGCCGGCGAGCTCGCTCATGCTCAGTTTTCCCAGAAGGACGGCGCCCGAGTCCCTCAGCCGCTCGATGACGGCGGCATCGTGGTCGGGCACCTGGTCGGCAAAAACATTGCAGCCCCAGGTCGTGCGGATGTTCCTGGTCGACAGCAGGTCCTTGACGGCGAATGGAATCCCATGCAGCGGTCCCCGATAAGTTCCCGAGGAGATCTCCTCCTCGGCCGCCTGCGCCTGACTCAAGGCCAGTTCGGGCGTCACCGTGACGAAGCAGTTGATCTTCGAATCGAGAGATTCGATTCGATCCAGATAGGCCCGGGTCAACTCGACGGGCGAGAGTTCTTTCGACCGCAGCCTGGGCGCCAGGTCAGCGATCGTCTGGTAGCAGAGTTCTTCGTTCATTACTACCTGTCCGGGTGAAATACGAAAGCCGGTTCCAGTTCCAGAGGGACTTCGAAGTCCCGAATCTTCTGGAGCGCCTCCACCATTTCCTCCAGCATCGGTTTCAGCGTTTCCATCTCACCGTCCCCGGCCGGGTAGCCAATGTGCTCGAGCAGGGCCTGGGCGGTCTCGGGCGACAGTTTCTCCTCGGTCTCGACTTCCTGTATTGCCGCTTCCAGAAGACCACCGCCGAGGAGGGTTCCCGCGGCGATCTGCGAAAACGCGCGTCTTGAGAGCGTCGAATTCATTCGCCTCCTTGTTCGAGCTGGTACCTTGCGGGCCCAAAAAAAGAAGGCGGGGTCCGAACACTGTCGGACCCCGCTCGTCGTCTGACTCCTCCGTTAGCCTTAGAAGCTCAGTTTCATCCCCAGCTGGATCTGTCGTGAATCCTGTGCCTGGGAGATCTTACCGAAGCTGCTGGAGTTGGCCGTGACATTAGGCAGCCAGAACGTGGGAGTGTTGAACGCGTTGAAGAACTCGAAGCGGAGCTCCATCCTCGCCGTTTCGCTGAGACTGATCCTCTTGATCATCGAGATATCAAAGTTCGTGCTGCCCGGACCCTCGATGACACCCCGGCCCGCGTTGCCGAACTGTCCCCGTGGTGGTAGCACGAACGCGTCCGTGTTGAACCATCGGTCGGGACTCTGCGGACCGGAGTTCGGGTCGCCGATCATATTTGGCCGGTCCCCGCGCTGGCCGGTTCCGCTCCAGTCTCCGCTGATTGCCGGGCTGAGACGCAGTCCCGTGCGCGCCAGCATGATAGTCGAGAGTTCCCAGCCCCCGACGAGGCCGCGCAGCACCGGGCTCTCCACACGGAACCGACGGCCGACTCCAAACGGAAGCTCGATGATGCCGGCGATGCTCAACCGGTGACGCGTGTCATAGGCCGACAGGCCGCGCTCCAGGAAGAGCCTCGACTCATCCTGAGTGCGACGTTGGGTTCTGGCCGAATCGTTCAGACCGTCGTCGATCATCTTCGACCAGGCGTAGCTGCTCAGGAACGATATGCCATCGCTCATGCGCTTCTCGACCTTCAACAATGCCGCGTGGTAGGTGGAATTCCCGGTGTTCTTTTGGATCTGGATGCTGGACCACGGTTGAATGGGTCGGCGGGATTGCAGGGAACCGGTGCCCTGTCGCGCCTGGTTGATGTTCACCGTCCGGTCCAGGCCGTGCCCCACCTTGCCCTCGTAGGTCGCTTCCACGACCATGTTGCCCGGCAATTCACGCTGGAGGCTCAGGTTCCAGTTCTGGTAGTAGAAGGTCCGAAAATCGGGATCCATCCCTTCCGGACTCAAGCCCGCACGAGTGTTGAACTGCGCCTCCGGCGACACCGGGAACGGGTTGTCCATCGTGAGGGGATTGTCCATCGTGAAGTCTCCGGAGTCGAACACGGTATTGAACGCGTTCGGCGGGTTTCTGGTGTAGATACCACAGTTGCAGACATCATCCACACCATAGAAAACGCCGAACCCGGCCCGAAGAACCGTCGAGCCGTCGTCGGTCAGCCGGTATGCCAGACCGATGCGCGGCGCGAAGTTGTTGAAATCCTTTCGGTGGAGCGGATCTTCGCTCAGTCCGGGCCGTACCGTATTGGTCTCGATGACATAAGTCTTCATCCGGCCGTACTTTTCCCGCAAAGGCGTGTTGTATTCGTACCGGAGGCCAAGGTTCAAGGTCAGTCGGGGCGAGAACTTCCAATCGTCCTGGAAGAACCCGCTGTAGCTCGTGATAAACGGGTGGAAGTCGATGCCGCACGGGTTGTTGGCGCGTTCCGGCTCGACGAGGTAGCAGTTTCCGAAAAGCTCTGTGAAGGCAGGTCCGGGGGTGGTTCGGTTGGAACTGTCCAGATAGCCCAGCAGGAAGTCTGCAAATCCGTCTCCGGTGAAGCCCCCGTTGAAATCGAACCTGCCGCGGCGGTTCGTCCCGAAGTAGGTGTTCTGTCCGTGCTTGTAATACTGGAACCCCAGCTTCAGGTTGTGGTTCCCCTTGTTGATCGAGAGCGTATTGTTCGCCGTGTAGGCGTGGTTCATGTTCCACTGTGTTCCAGACGAACCGAGGTTTTCGTAACTCCGGATGCGGACGTCGGGAATGCCACGGTGGAAGGGGAAGTTGTCGGCCAGGGTGCCGTAGACCTGGATCTCGTCATTGAAATAGCGATCACCGAAAGCGATCGGGTTCCGCCGGCGGATCAGCCGGTTGGCCCCCACCCGGAAATCGTTGACGACGGTCGGGCTGACGACCCACGTGTAGTTCACGGCCGTATGGAAGGCAAGCTGTCGCGAGTTGTGGCTGCGATGCTCGGCCAGGAACGGCCTGCCGGCCTGCGCCCACTCCACGAACGTGGAGCGATAGTTGTTGTAGCTCATCATGACGCTGTGATCCTGGTTGATCTGATAATCCCAACGCATCGCGTGCTGCTTCCGGTGGTCGGTCTCGTCGATCGCCGAGTTGATGGCGTTCTGAGATGTACCGGGCAGAGTCAACGGGTAATGCGGATCGTAGAACTCCTTGAACTTCAGCGAACGAAAGTTGAAACGGTCCACCGGGATCTGGTTGCCCGGGAAGGGATTCCCGGTTACAGGATCGATCAGCTGCTTCGACAGAGCCGAGAAGTCTCCATTCCAGAATTCCTCCCGGGGCATGGATCCCCGCGCCGTGTTGTTCTTGATCTGGCGTTGCCCTTCGAAGGCGTAGAAGAAGAACATCCTGTCCTCAATGATGGGCCCGCCGAAAGTCCCCCCAAATTGATGGCGACGGAACTCCGGCAGGTTCTCCAGCGGCCAGGGATCGAAAAAGTTACGCGCATCCAGGTTGTCGTTGCGGTGGAACCAGAAGGCGCCGCCATGGTACTCGTTGCTTCCGCCTTTGCTGACGGCGTCCATCTGCCCGCCGGCAAACGTCCCGTACTGGGCACCGTAGGTGTTGGTCAGGATCTTGAATTCGGCGATCGCATCTACGATCAGCGGTGTCGACAGCTCATGCGTCCCGGCCCCCTGGTTGTTGATGCCATCCAGGAGTGTCTGGTTCGTCTTTTCCGACACCCCTCCGACCGTGATACCGCCACGGTGCCCGAGATGCGAGTTCTGACGGGGTGCGAAAGACCCGGGGATCAAATACGCCAGCTGGATGAAGTTGCGTCCGTTCAGCGGCAAATCCACGAGCTTTTGCTGGTCCATCACCGCCGCCATCGCCGCGTCTTCCGTCCTCACCAGCGGGGCTTCTGCCGTCACCTCCACGGTTTCGGCGATCTGCCCGACGACGAGTTCGATGTCGACCCTCAAGCGATCTCCGACCGAGAGGCTGATGCCGTCGCGGATCGCGGTCCGGAAGCCCGGCAGTTCGGCCGTAACCCGGTACTGCCCGATCGGCAGCAACGGGGCTTCGTAATTGCCGGCTTCATTGGTCACCAGTTGCCGCGTCTGGTTCGTGGCGGTTTGCGTGACCGTGACGCCGACCCCGGGGATCACCGCTCCCGAGGCGTCCGTGACCGTCCCGCTGATACTGCCGCGCGCTACCTGCGCCCAGCCAGGCGTTGCCGCGGCCAATAGAAAAACCAAAGCTAAACATCCGATCAGTTTTCGATCGAGATCCATAATTCCTCTCCTCCAGCCATACACAAGGCTGCCCTGTCGTTTTGTTCGCCCGAACCGCTGCGGGGATGATTCGGAGTGCCATCCCAGAGAGCAGAAAATCACCCCGACTCCTGTCGCGTTCCTGGGCGAGCCGCCGATGTCGTCTCCCTGAGCTGTCCATCGGGTTGATGTCTGCTTGGGACTCTAAACCCCGATGATCAGCGAGTCAAGCGGTTCAGGAACCAAATTCCACCTGAAATTGTCCCGGCACTGGGGGTGGAGGTCATCGTCAGAAGGGCGGGGAGATCAGGTTCTCGAACTGCGGGCGGTTGAGCGCGTTGATCGCCTCCGCGCCGAAGAACACGGAGCGGGTCTGATCCCTGAAAATGGGCAACACCCGAGATAGCTCGTTTTTGAATGGTCAAGATGCACAGATCGGACTATCCATCTGCCCCCCCGGGGGCAGACGAGGCAGCTTGCCGGATCGCGCTCGTGACTCTCCGAGGAAGCAGCCCGTGGCCATTGCTGTCCAAAACCATTGGAGGGAGCCCCGCTGGCGTGGGGTAAGCCCGGTGGATTCACTAGCAGGCTGCTGAAAAACTCCGTTTTTCGGCTGTCTGTGTTGCGGCATAGGATGTGCCGCCATTTTCGATGGCTGTAAGCCATTGAAAATGTGAGGCACCTGAGAATCACACTTCTCAGGTGACGTTGCTGAAAAAGCCACTGAGGGCTTTTTCAGCATCCTGCTAGACCCTGCGTCGAGTCTGCGAAGAGGTCTCGTTGCCGAAGACAAGCGAAACCCTAGGCTCGGGTGTAGGTGCGCTCTGTGAGCGCACGTGTTTCGGTTCGAAGAGTGTGCGGTCACAGACCGCACCTACACCCGCCCGCGCCTCGAAAAGCTGTCTTGGACAAGGATGGCTCCTGGCAGAAGTGTGATAGCTTGCGTTACAGCGGCTCTACTCCGCCCCCTGAAGCCTCGTGAGGAAGAGTATCAGATCCGATTTTGTGATGATGTCGAAGCCCTTGCCGTTCTCGATGAGGACCGCGGTCATCTCCCCTCTCATGTGTTCGGCCAGCACGTTGATCGGGGCGTCCGCCGCCAGAACGGCAAAAGGCTGCTCCATGTGCTCGGCGACAGGCTTGCTGCAGACCGACGGGTCGGAGACGAGTACCTCCAGGATTCGCGCTTCACTGATGCTGCCGACCACGCTCCCCCCCTCGATCACGGGAACCTGGGAGATCTCATGCTCCCGCATCAGGTTCACGGCGTCCTCGATCGACGCCGCCAGCTGGAGTGAAAGAATGGAATCCGCACGTCGGACCTTTTCTCGAACGACCTGACTCGCCCGAACGTTCAGAGCGGCCTCCATGTACTGGTTGTCACGCATCCAGTTGTCGTTGTAAATCTTACTCAGATAACGCGTACCCGAGTCCGGGATGACGACAACCACCAGGTCACTCTCTTTCATACTCTCGGCGCACTTCAGGGCAATGTGGACCGCCGATCCGGCGGACCCACCGGCGAAGATTCCTTCTTGACGAGCCAGCTGGCGGGTCATCAGGAACGAATCCTTGTCGGAGACAGAATAAAGCTCATCGATGACTGAAAAGTCGACATTGAGCGGCTTCTCATCCTGGCCGATTCCCTCGACCTTGTAGGGCTGGGGCTCGGGTCGCTTTCCTGTCTTGAACATCTCGGCAAAGATGGATCCGATCGGATCGACACCGATCACACGAATCTCGGGGTTCTGTTCTTTCAGGTACCGCGCCGACCCGCTGATGGTCCCACCGGTTCCGACGCCGATCACGACGTGGGTGACTTTCCCGTCGGTCTGCTCCCAGATCTCGGGTCCTGTCGTCTCGTAGTGAGCCTGACTGTTGGCGAGGTTTTCGTACTGGTTCGGGAAAATACTGTTGGGAATCTCGTTGTTCAGACGCTGGGCGACCGAGTGGTAGCTGCGCGGATCGTGGTGTTCCACCTGGGTCGGCGTCACGATGACCTCGGCTCCGACTGCGCGGAGACCGTCGATCTTCTCCTGGCTCATCTTGTCGGGCATCGTGAATATGCACTGGTACCCTTTGACGGCAGACGCCAGGGCCAGGCCCATGCCCGTGTTGCCGGACGTGCCCTCGATCACCGTTCCGCCCGGCTGGATCTCTCCTTTCTTTTCGGCCTCTTCGAGCATCTTGATCCCGATCCGGTCTTTCACGCTTCCTCCCGGATTCATGTACTCCAGTTTGGCCAGGATGGTGGGTTTCGCCGCGCGGGCAACTGCAGTGAGACGGACCAATGGAGTGTTTCCGATGGTTCCCAATATGTTCTCGTGCCACATGATGACTTCCTTTGAAAGACCCCCGAACCCGCCGGCTATTTGTACACCCCAACCGGCACATTCGTCCAGAAACTTAGTCTAGTGGCCTGTAACAGTGCTATCGGTACCATCGCCGATGGGTCTTGCGGGCGAGGTCGAGGAGGGAGACGGAAAGCGATGCTCTCTCATCGGTGACGGCTTCCGACAAAGAGATCGCCCGCAACCCCCATCGGCCCGAAGGGTTCGGCGGAACGGCGCCGTCTTCGGTGTCGTAACGCCCTCGCAATGAAACAGCATTGGCTCGAGCGTCACTCCTAGAATCCGACGCCGTTCGGCCGAACGCTGGTACCGATAGCACTGTTACAGGTCACTGGTGCCTCCAAGTTGTGCTGGGAAGAGCTCTGGGGAAGGTAAAAGTGGGGCATTAGTGGGCAAACGCGGGGAGCAGGAGACGCCGCGGTTACTGTCTGAGGGCTTGTGTGAGCGCCTTGATTTCAGTCAGCTCCTGGACGACTTCCTGGTAAAGATCCACGTCGATGGTATCTCCAACCAACACCTGAACGATCTTTGGCCGGATCTCGGAAACACGCGAGTTCAAACCGGCCACCTTCCCATCCATCGTCAGGTCGGTGAAAAGGGGAGCGGCCCCGAGCTCGTCGGAGGGTCCGTCCAGTAAGAAACGTAAGATCGCGTCGGCCCGTTTCTGAAGATCCTTCGATCGCTTCTCGATACCCTTGACGGCCCAGCGTTCCGACATGGGCGCGAAACGATAGTGGGAAATCTCTTCTGCGATGCTCAGGAATTCGCTCATGTCACTTGCGAAATCGTTCCAGGCTCGAGCGGCCGGGTCCCAATCGGGCTCCGTCTCGATGGTCCAGCCTCCCCGTGGTTCTGCCCGCCAGTTGAGATCACTCTTGGGCGGGTGAGTGAATTTCCCCTCGGTGTGAAGCCGGATGATCTCTCCTTGGCGTACCCGAGCCTCCTCCGCAGTTCGCCTGCGCATTTCCATGATTTCTAGGGTACGGCGAGCCGCTTCTTTGCGTGCTTCGGTCTCGTCGGGCGGCTCTTGAGCCCAAGCCGCCGGTCCGTGAGCAGTCACGATCACTGCAATGAGCAGATACGGCAACAGTCTCGGCATGGGTGTCTTATTTGACAAAGTTGCCTTTCATGCTCCGACCACGACCAAGAATCGTCAAGGAAAAAGCAGGGGTCGATGTCAAAAGTGGAAGAACGTGAACGGCGCAATTCGCCTGAGGACTCTGTGGATTTCAGGCGTGAATCACCGCTGCTGAAGTGAGCTTGGTTTCTTCCAAACCCCCACATTCTGCTCCATGCTGATTTCGGTCCCAAATGGTGCGGAAAGTTGGGCGAGGCGATCGATGATTCTCTTTGCAGTCACTTCATCGGCCATTCGCGGCGTGCCCCGGCGGGAACGCCCCATTTTTTGTCCGAGGTCGATCGGGTAGAAGCGTATCTCTTCTAACTGATCCTCCCTGTAGCGGGCCACGGGAATGACACTTTCCCACTGAGCGGGGTCGACGGGGGAGCCGACGGTATCATTCTCATACCAGGCGGTGTAAAGATCGGCAGTCGTCGCCCCCGGGCCTAAACCATGCGCTTCGTACATATCCTGGGGCCTGGGTTCGATGGTGCCATCACCGTGGAATATGAAGTTTCCGAGGCCGTAATAAATCACCTTGCCTTTGTAAACCTCCACGCCACGCAGATAGTGGGGTCCATGCCCGATGAAAACATCGGCTCCAGCGTCAATGGCCGCATGTGCAAAGACCGGCAGAAAATCAGGAGGCTCTTCGCGGGTTCCGCCCCTCTGGCTCGCGTGAATATTCACCACGACATAATCAGCCTGTCGCTTCGCGCTTCGCACCCATCTGAGGATGTGTTCCAGGTCCAGCTTGTTCATCTCGTATGTGGGTGTGCCTGGGTTTGGTCCAACCTTGAACAGAGCGCCGAAGAAATCCAGAATCTCGCCGGACCTGTCCGGCGTCGGCATCTGGAACGGGTCGGTCGAAAGCTGCAGCTGCCTGTGCATTTCTGAGAGCTGGCGGAAGGTGGCCTCGCTTACCTGTATCGCCGTGGTCGTCCTGAGCGCCGACAAGCCAGGACGCCCCCGAATTTCCCGTCGCGCATTGGACGCCCGCGCACTCGGAATAAACGATGATGCGCAGCCGATCAGCGCGAAACGTCCCCGCGGCGTATCAAAATAGGCCGGTGCCCGGGCTTCCTCCAGGGTCATGCCCGAGCCGGCATGCACCAAACCGTCGCGGTTCAACAACCGGTTCGTTTCAACCATGCCCTGGATCCCATAGTCGATGGTGTGATTGTTGGCCCGGTTAAAGAGATCAATCCCGATATCGCGCAAGTCTTCGATTACAAAAGGGGGGCCCACTAGATTCGCGCCATGCTCCCGGGGGAACCCGCTAAATTCCCTCAGATCGAAAACGGACATCTCCAGGTTCGTAAAAGCGGCGTCGGCCTTTTTCAGGACTTCGACTACCTCGTCAAACGATGGATCGCCCGGGAGGTTGACGCGCCTGGCGACGATCGCATCACCGCTGGCTGCCAATGTCCATTCATTCGCTGTTTCTGCGGAGGCAGGCGTCTGGGTCATCCCTGGCGCGGCCCCCATTCCAAGCACAGCAACAGAGAGCAAAATCAAAAACAGGGTTGATTTAGCGTTCATGGCATTGGCTCCTTTTTCGACGCGGCGGCGAGCACTCTCTTGATTGCCTCGACGGTTTTGTCCGCGCGGAAATCTGCGATCTTCTTACCGAACTCGATCGTCTTCTCCTTCGGCACCAAGCTCACGCCGTTGATCGTTGCTCGTCCTGCCTTGACGCGTGCGTCAAAGTTCACCAGCTTCGGATCATAGGCCATCAACAGCGCGGTGGCGCTGTACTCGTCGTGGATGCCGTCGGAGCGCAACTTTTCGGGAATCCCGCTGTCGGTGATGAACTTCCGAACCGAGTCCCAGTCGTAATACTCTCGAATGTGGTAGACGCCAGGGTTACCCTTCCACTTCTCGGCCAGCTCCCGGGAGACTGCAGCCAGACCGGCAGTGTTGCTGCCGCTGTCACCCATCATGAAGATGTTCTCGAATCCCTGGCTCTTCAGGCTTCTCGCCATGTCCCGCAGAATCGAGCGGAACGTTTCTTCAGTGATGTAGGTGCTTCCCCACGACAGGAACTTGTCGTCCGGATTGCCGGACTCCAGAGTGATGATCGGCGCAATCAGCGCGTTACCGAGTTTTCTGGCGATGACTTCACCCGTCATGCGGACCTGATACTGGTGCTTGCCGAGAGCAAGATACGGACCGTTCTCTTCCATACCGGCGGCGAAGATCAAAGCAACGGTCTTTCCGGCCTTCATCCCGTCACGAACTCCCAGATAGGTCAATTCCTCCATCCAGACAGTGTCCCGGACGGGAATCGGGTTCGGCGTCGCGAGGTCTTCCTCGTAACGTTGTCTGGCCTGAGCTTCGCGTTGTTCAGTCAGGCCGGTCTGAGCGCCGCCAGCCTGTCCACCATTTGCCTGCAGTGCGGCCTGCCCGGCCACGATCAGTGCCGTCGCCAAGGCCAATGTTACAGACAAGGCTATAAACCGACTGATCGTCATACTCTCTCCTGACTCCTTAGTGTGTATGGATAGGAACTCGGCGATGGATCCTAGACTGAAAGACCATCGCCTAAAGGCGATGGTCTTTCAGTCAGATGTCTGTAGGTCAGCCCGGAGGCGGTGCTCTCTCGTTTCTTGAGCACCGCCCCCGAGATATCTAGTCGATCTGGTTCGTGACGTGAAGCATCGTTAGAAATTGATCCTCAGCGAAACCTGGATCTGCCGGCTGGCCCGTGCGGTAGATATGGTTCCGAAATTGCTGGAATTGGCAAACCGATTGGGCAAGAAGAACTGAGGGTGATTCGCGATGTTGAATATCTCGGTCCGAAACTCTACGAAATTGGGGATATCCCCAAGCGGAAAACTTTTGGCCATGGCGAAATCGAGGTTGTTGACGCCCGGCCCCCGCAAGATATTCCTGCCGGCATTTCCAAATGTGCCCCGCGGCGGGACTTGGAAGGCCGCTTCATTGACCCACCGGTTCGGATCGGGATTATCGAGCTTCCATTCTCCGATCAGGTGAGGCCGGTCGGCACGGTTTCCGGTCAAACTGTTGTCCCCCAGCAGCTCGGGTGTATACGGCTGCCCGTTGGAGTACGCGAAAATCCCGTTGACCTGCCACCCCGTGATCAGCGCCCGAGGAATCCCGGTCAGGTTCCGGCCACCAGGGATCTCCCACAAGAATGCGGCGGTTAGAACCTGCGTGCGATCGAACACGGATGGCCCACGTTGGTCCTTCAAGTTGTAATTGTTCTGCGGTCGCCCGGCGCCAGAAACGCGACTCTGAGCGGAGTCGTCGTCGATCGATTTCGAATACGTGTAGGCGCCAAGGACCGAGAATCCACGGGACAACCGCCGATCGAAACGAAGTTGCATGGAATGGTAGGTGGAGCTCGCGCTGTCCTCGAGTATTCCGATGGCCGAAAAGTTCGGATAGGGACGCCTGCTTTTAATGGAGCCCGGCCCCAGGACCGCCGCGTTGATGTCTCGGTTCGACCGCTGCAGCTTGTTGCCCTTGGTGCCCGCGTATGTCAGTTCGACCACGGTGGTGTCGTCCAACTGGCGCGATACGCTCAGGTTCTGCTGGGTCATGTAGCCGGTACGCATGTTCAAATGAGCGCTGTCGGTAGAAATGCCCAACCTGAACAATTCCTCCGGGAAAGGATTGTCCAGGGTGAGGTTGGGATTGTCCGGATCCGCATTTATGGTGTTGTTGCGTATGAACGGAAACGCCCGGTACGCGTTGCGCCAGGACGAGCCTCCATAGAGAGTCATGTAGAAGACCCCGCCTCCGCCGCGAATCACAGTTCTTCCATCCCCCGCAACGTCGTAGGCAAAGCCAAACCGGGGACCGAAATTGTTCTTGTCATCATGCCAGCCGGCGCGCGGAATGTTTCCGGGTTTGATCGCGATTCCGGGGTACTGCTCGAGGACGGGAACGACGGAGGGATCAATCGGGCCCTCGCCCACCAGGTTGACCAGGCCGGTGCTCTCGTCAAAGTACACCTTCCGATCACGTTGATGGTACATGGGGGTCTGGTATTCGTAGCGTACGCCAAGATTCAACGTCAGCCTGTCGCTCACTCTAAAGTCGTCCTGAAAATACCCACTGAAGTGCCACGACCTTGCATACCCATTGGTCCATCCGGAACTCGTGAGAGTCTGGCTGGGAAAACCCAGCAGCAAGTCCGCAACGGAGTTGCCCGTGTAACGATTGTCAAATGTGTAGCTGCCATTCGCCGTTGAAGGACTGTGAAAGTGGTTATGGGCCCTGCGCGCCTCAAACCCCATCTTCAACTGGTGCGCGCCTTTGGTCCAGGAGAGGTTATCGAGATAGTCGTAATGGTTATCGTAGCGGAGCTGGGTGCCGCCACGTGGGATCCCAGTGAACCCGGACACACGGACGACGGGAAACTGGAGCCATTCCTTCTTCAGGTCCGGGTCATCAAACACGCGGGTGCCGGGCAGCGCCAGCGCCTGGATTGCGGGGTGGTCCTGTGCCTGGAATTCCTGTTTGTAGTGGAGGCGCGCGAACCCGACGCGTAATTCATTGACCACGTTCGGAGTAAAAATGTGCGTCTGACTGATGACCACACTCTGGGACAGGGTCAGCGCATCGACGCCATATCCGGCGATCGAATTCCCATTACGCGTATAGGGCTCTAACTTCGGCCGGTTCGAGAGGGAGTAGCGCACCATAATCGAGTCATTCTCGTTAAACGTATGGTCGAAGCGCGTGGCGATGTTGTCCTGATCCTGCGTGAAAGTGGACAGTGAGATCAGGTTGTTGGTTTGCCCGGGTGCGTTCGGCTGCGGATACAGATCCAACATGCCTTTGCCGATCGGATGGATCCGATCCTGCGGGATGATGTTGCCGGGAAACGGTTCTCCGGTCAGGGGATCGATGATCGGCGTCCCCAGGGACGAAAAGTCGCCGTTGCGCAAGGCCGTGGGAGGCACTCGGGCTCTCTTGAAGTCAGGCCTGCGGACGATGGTCCCTTCGTAGGACACAAAGAAGAACGTTTTGTTCCTGGCGATCGGTCCACCCAAAGTGGCCCCGAATTGATTCCTCTTGAAGGACGGTTTGTCCCGATCGGCAGGGTCGAAGAAGTTCCTGGCGTCCATGGCGGAGTTCCGCAAATACTCATAAACCGTCCCGTGGAAGGCATTGGAACCCGACTTGGTCGAGACGTTGACAAGTCCGCCGACCGCTCGTCCGTACTCGGCGCTGGTAGTGCTCGTCTGGACTTTGAATTCTTGAATCGAGTCGGGGCTGGGCGAGATGATGATCGAAGCGGGACCGGCATCGTTATTGTCGATTCCGTCGAGCATGAAGTTGTTGACCTGTTCCCGTGCTCCGTTGACGTTGATTGTACCGCCTCGGGTTGCGAAATTACTGCCTTCCGAGTGCGGCACGACTCCGGGGGTGAGCGAAGCCAGATCCAGGAAATTTCGCCCGTTGAGCGGAAGCTGGGCCACCCTCTGCGAGTCGATCACCTGACCCAGCGCGGCGTTGTCGGATTGAACCAGCGGCGCGTCCGCGGTGACCTCAACCGTTTCGGTGACCACGCCGACCTCAAGTTGTATTTCCACTCGTGCGGTGCGATCCACTTCCACCCGGACTCCACGGCGGAGTTCGGTCCGGAAGCCCGGCAACAACGCCTGCACCGAATAGGTCCCTGGTTGCAGCTGGAGAACATTGTACCGACCGATTTCGTTGGTAATGATGGTTCGCGTCAGTCCGGTCGCGTCGTTGGTGACGGTCACCTCCACGCCAGGCAACACGGCTCCTGTAGTGTCGGTGACGCTGCCATCGATCGACCCCGTAACTCGCTGCCCAAAAGCCGCGGAAGACAGCATAAAGGTTGCCAATACGATAAAGATGGTTGTTCGAGATCTCACTCCTCCTCCTTAAAACCTGCGTTCCCGTCCCCGGAAACGCGATTGTGCAATCGTTTCATTCGACCGAGCCGATTGCATTGATCCTCATTTCAATCAAATCGCCGCCGCTCCATAGGCACTGCCTATCGATTCTCGAGGTGTTGACAGGAACTCATTCACGCTGAGATCCAATCTTCAACCTTTGGTGGTCAATGGTGACTCCGGAAAGGGTCTCCTCCACCTCTGGCGATTTTCTTACTCTTCTGTAATATTAGTCGCCATACTTAGTTGGTAGCCTCGGGGTGTCAAGTTAATTTGCGTATAGAAAACTGCATAGAAAATTGTATAGAAAACTGCCTGTCGATTAACGGCCATTTACATAGTGCGAACTGCAATGTCTGTGAGTAACGAGCAGGTGTTGACCCTGATTCCGGATTGAACTGAAAGACAACAAGGGGAAGAAATATGAAGGCAATTCGTGTTGAGGAATTCGGGAGTCCTTCTGTCATGCGAGTCGAAGAACTGCCCGGTCCACGGCCTGGCCCGATGCAGGTCGTAGTGGATGTGAAAGCTGCCGGTGTCAATCCGGTGGATACGTATATCCGTGCCGGAACTTATGCCAGGAAACCCGAATTGCCTTACACCCCGGGTACGGACGCCGCGGGCGTGATCGAATCGGTTGGCGAAGGTGTGACGCGTTTTGCAGTTGGAGATAGAGTTTATACGGCTGGGACGCTGAGTGGATCTTATGCCGAGCGGTGCCTGTGCTCGGACCAGCAGCTATACCCGCTGCCACAACGAGTCAGTTTTGAGCAGGGCGCCGGAGTTTCATTGCCTTATGTGACCGCATACCGCGCTCTCTTTGATATTGCTCACGCGAAGCCTGCAGAGACAGTTCTGGTTCATGGTGCAAGTGGTGGGGTCGGTATTGCCGCATTGCAATTGGCCTGCTCGGCCGGAATGAGAGTTATTGGAACGGCAGGATCCGATCGGGGACGGTCGCTAATAACCGAGAACGGCGCTCACTCTGCCCTGGACCACGGGAGTCCGGGCCATATGGATGAGGTGATGACGTTGACGGACGGTCACGGCGTCGACGTTCTCATCGAGATGCTGGCGAACGTAAATCTCGGCAAAGATCTCAAGGTTTTGGCAAGGAGAGGTCGCGTCGTTGTCATTGGTAATCGGGGTACTGCTGAAATCGACGCTCGAGACCTGATGATTCGCGACGCAGCGGTCTTCGGAATGCTTGTTTTCAACACACCAGAATCGCAGTTGGCCGCAATCCATTCCGCGCTCTTCGCTGGATTAGACAACGGAAGTCTTCAGCCGGCCGTCGGCCAGGTACTCCCCCTTTCTGACGCTCCGCACGCGCATGAGGCTGTAATGGAAAAAGGGGCATACGGTAAGGTTGTGTTGGTTCCCTAGCGCTCGCAGGTCGAGGCAACGGTCTCCAGCGAGGTCAGGTTAATACGGTCGCCCTCCGGCCGGGGGATAAAGACGCCTGTGGCCTTCACCTTGTGTCCTTTGTAGGGAGCGGGGTCGAAATCGAAACGGATATTCCTGAAGCTCGGCAATCCGAATATCTGAGTTCCCAGAGGCCTGGCGTCGAGTACTCTCAATTCCTCTGCGGACGTCTCCTCCACTCTTCTTATCCGGGTCGGCTTGCTGGCCTTAGTCAACATCCAGTTGCCGCCTGAACCCTCGGTGAGGCAGCCGATCAACTGGACCAGCGTATTGCGCGGCAGCGGCCTTGGCCCGTCGCTTCCCACCAGCCGGATGTTCCCGAGTTTGTCCGGGGTCAGGTCGTCGGGCCCCTCGGGAAAGGCGTTCGC